>CAVYOP010000015.1:0-244603 GCA_963770215.1 uncultured Acidobacteriota bacterium | reverse complement strand
ACCGGATCCGCTTGTTCGTGGCGGTAAGAAAGTCGCCGCTTCGTCACTCGAAGCGATTCGCAAGGCGGGCCTCAAGGAAGTCGAGGTCGATTCCTCGCAACTTGAAGGCGCGTTTGCAGTCGCGGACATCGTGAACACCGAGAGCGGCGAGATCATTCTCGAAGCAAACAACGAAGTCACGCCGGCGAAATTGCAGGAGATCGTCGAAGCCGGCATCACAAACTTCGCCGTGTTCTTCCCCGAGCGCGACGACGTTGGCGCAGTGCTCTCGTTGACGCTCAAGAAAGACGTGATCACCAAGCCGGTGGACGCGCTGCTAGAAATCTATCGCAAGATGCGTCCGGGCGATCCGCCGACCGTGCAAACCGCCTATCGCCTGCTCGAAGCGATGTTCTTCGACCCGCGCAAGTTTGACTTCTCGCGTGTGGGCCGGCTGAAGTTCAACATCAAGATGGGCAAACCGGAGCGCGAGCGCATCGACGATCCGCTTCTTTCGGCGCACGACTTCTACGAAGTCGTCAGTTATGTGCTGAAGATGCGCAAGAACCCGTCTGAGTACCAGGCAGACGACATCGATCACCTTGGCAATCGCCGCGTCCGCGCGGTGGGCGAGCTGCTGGAGAACCAGTTCCGTATCGGTCTGGAACGAATGGAGCGCGCCATCAAGGAGAAGATGTCGATCCACCAGGAAATGCAGACGACAATGCCGCGCGACCTGATCAACGCCAAGCCGGTGACGGCTGCGGTGCGCGAGTTCTTCGGGTCGAGCCAGTTGTCGCAGTTCATGGACCAGACGAATCCGCTCTCCGAAATCACGCACAAGCGTCGTCTTTCGGCACTCGGACCGGGCGGTCTGTCACGCGAGCGCGCCGGGTTCGAAGTCCGCGACGTGCACCCGACGCACTACGGCCGCATCTGTCCCATCGAGACGCCTGAAGGTCCGAACATCGGTTTGATCTCGAGTCTCTCGTGCTTCGCGCGCATCAATGAGTTTGGCTTTATCGAAGCGCCGTATCGCAAGGTGAGTGACGGCCGCGTCGTTGAATACGTTCGCGTAATCAACGGTGGCGACACGAAACTCAAACCCGGCGATCACGTGCCGCAGGAAGACGTCGAAAAGGCGAACAAGAAGCTCGCCGACGATGCTCGCAGGGCTGAGTCCGAGCCGTGGCCGTTCTATCTGACTGCGTGGGAGGAAGACAAACACGTTGTCGGTCAGGCCAACATCGAGCTCGACGAAGAGGGCCACATCGTCAACGAGCGCAACGCAGCGCGAAAAGCGGGTGAGTTCATTCTCGCTCTGCGCAAGGACATCGAGTACGTCGATGTTTCGCCGAAACAGCTCGTGTCCGTCGCCGCTTCGTTGATTCCGTTCCTTGAGAACGACGACGCGAACCGCGCGTTGATGGGTTCGAACATGCAACGCCAGTCAGTGCCGCTGCTCCGTGCGGAAGCGCCGTACATCGGCACCGGCATGGAGAAAGTCACGGCGCGTGACTCCGGCGCGGTCGTCGTCGCCAAGCGCGACGGCGTCGTCGACTACGTCGACTCCGAACGCATCATCGTCAAGGCCGATCACAACGTCGACGGCACGATCTCTCGCGAGGTGACCGCTGACATTTACACGTTGATCAAGTTCAAGCGTTCGAACCAGAACACCTGTATCAATCAACGTCCGATCGTTCACGTTGGCGAGCGCGTGGCCAAGGGCCAGGTAATCGCCGACGGACCATGCACCGATCGTGGTGAGCTAGCGCTCGGACGCAACGTGCTCGTGGCGTTCATGCCGTGGCGCGGTTACAACTTCGAAGACGCGATTCTCGTTTCCGAGCGACTCGTGAAAGAGGACTACTACACCTCGATTCACATCGAAGAGCTCGAAATCGAAGCGCGCGACACGAAACTCGGTCCGGAAGAGATCACCCGCGACATTCCGAACGTCGGTGAAAACATGCTCCGCGATCTCGACGAGAGCGGCATCATTCGCATCGGCGCGCAGGTGAAACCGGGATCGATCCTGGTCGGTAAAGTCACTCCTAAAGGTGAGACGCAACTGACCGCTGAAGAGAAACTGCTCCGCGCGATCTTCGGCGAGAAAGCCGGCGACGTGAAAGACGCCTCGCTCGTGAGCCCGCCGGGAATCGACGGCACTGTCGTCGACGTCCAGGTCTTCACGCGCAAGGGCCAGGAGAAAGACTCCCGCTCGCTCGCGATCGAGCAGGACGAAGAAGATCGCCTGCGACGTGACCTTGAAGACGAGATTCGTATCCTGCGCGAACAGCGCGACGAGCGAATCTACGAGCTGCTCGAAGGCCGCAAGTTGTCAGCGGATCTAACAGCCAATAAAGAAGTGCTCATTGAAAAGAACGTGCAGATCACGCGTGAGATGCTGAAGGCTGTCGAGCCGAAGGCGCTCCGCAAAGTCCAGCTCGCTTCGGCGCGAATGGACATCGGCGCGGAAATCAAAGAGTACGAAGACCGCACTGAACGCCAGATCAAGATCCTCTCCGACATCTACGAAGAGAAGATCGCGAAACTGCGTCAGGGCGACGAGCTTTCACCGGGCGTGATCAAGATGGTGAAAGTCTTCATCGCCATGAAGCGCAAGCTTTCAGTCGGCGACAAGATGGCCGGACGTCACGGTAACAAAGGCGTCATCGCCCGCATCCTTCCCGAAGAAGACATGCCGTACCTGCCTGACGGAACGCCGGTCGAGATCGTGCTGAATCCGTTGGGCGTGCCGTCGCGCATGAACGTGGGCCAGATCCTCGAAACACACCTGGGCTGGGCCGCGCGCGTGCTCGGTTTGCACTTCGCGACGCCCGTGTTCGACGGCGCCAGCGAAGCCGAGATCAAGAAGAAACTGCGGTCGGCAGGTGAACGCGCGACCGAGCTGGGACTTCCCGAGATCGTCAACGAATCGGGCAAGGCCGTGTTGTACGACGGCTTGAGTGGTGACCCGTTCGAACAGAAGGTGACTGTCGGCTACATCTACATGTTGAAGCTGTCGCACCTCGTCGACGACAAGATCCACGCTCGTTCGATTGGACCGTACAGCTTAATCACGCAGCAGCCACTCGGCGGCAAGGCGCAGTTCGGCGGTCAGCGTTTCGGAGAGATGGAGGTTTGGGCGCTCGAAGCTTATGGCGCGGCGCACATTCTTCAGGAGCTGCTGACGGCGAAGTCTGACGACGTGGCCGGACGCTCCAAGATCTACGAGGCCATCGTTAAAGGCGAAGCGGACTTCGATCCGGGTCTACCCGAATCGTTCAACGTGCTCGTGCGTGAACTACAGTCGCTTTGTCTCGACGTCGAACTGATCAACAAGAAGGCCGCCGGCGACGGTACCGGGCAGGAAGATGGTGTTGGTGAAGCGATCGTCACCAGCGTCGTCGAAGCGTAAAGGCATTGTCGATTGCCGATTGCCAAATGCCAATTGGTTGCCAGCAATCGACGACCTTCATAGCGCAGTTTTGATAAACCAAGGGATCTGTTTCGCTGAGCGCCAATCGGCAAATGGCAATCGGCAATTGGCAATGGAGAAAATCTGTGTTTCGATTCCAACAAGAAAAGACGCAACTGGCTCCTGACTTTGAAGCTATTCGTATCTCACTTGCGTCACCGGAAAAGATCCGGCAATGGTCGCATGGTGAGGTGACCAAGCCAGAAACAATCAACTACCGAACGTTCAAACCCGAGCGCGACGGACTTTTCTGCGCGCGCATCTTTGGACCGGTGGCCGATTGGGAATGTCTGTGCGGCAAGTACAAACGCATGAAGCATCGCGGAGTGATCTGCGACAAGTGCGGCGTTGAAGTAACCCAGGCGAAAGTGCGCCGCGAGCGATTGGGCCATATCGATCTGGCCAGCCCGTGTTCGCACGTCTGGTTTTTCAAAGGGCTTCCCAGCCGCATTGGGCACTTGCTCGACATCCCGCTGCGCGAGCTGGAAAAGGTGCTCTACTTCGAGTCGTACATCGTGATCGATCCCGGAGATGTTCCCGGATTGAAAGATCGCGAGCTCGTCAGCGACGAGCGCTATCGCGAGCTGGTGCGTGACTATCCGGCGCAATTCGTCGCCAAGATGGGCGCCGAAGCGATCAAGGAATTGCTGGCGATGGTCGACGTCGAGGAGCTCGCCACCGACCTGCGCAAGCGGATGCGCGAAGAAACGTCGCAACAGAAGAAACTGAAATACTCGAAGCGGTTGAAAGTCGCGACCAGTTTCCTGAAATCCGGAAACCGTCCTGACTGGATGATTCTCGACGTGATTCCGGTGATTCCACCCGAGTTGCGTCCGCTCGTGCCGCTCGACGGCGGACGTTTCGCGACGTCTGACTTGAACGATCTTTATCGTCGCGTCATCAACCGCAACAACCGTCTCAAGAAGCTGATGGAACTGCGGGCGCCGGAAGTCATCGTGCGCAACGAAAAGCGCATGCTTCAGGAAGCGGTTGACGCGTTGTTTGACAACGGCCGTCGCGGACGTGTGCTGCGCGGCGTCAACAATCGCCCGCTGAAGTCGTTGAGCGGAACGTTGAAAGGCAAGCAGGGACGTTTTCGTCAGAACCTGCTGGGCAAGCGCGTCGACTATTCCGGTCGTTCTGTGATCGTGGTTGGTCCGGAGCTGAAACTGCACCAGTGCGGGTTGCCGAAGAAGATGGCGCTCGAACTGTTCAAGCCGTTCATCTACAACCAACTCGAGAAGCAGGCGCACGCCGCGACCATCAAGCAGGCGCGCGAGATGGTTGAACGCCAGGAGCCGGTAGTTTGGGACATCCTCGAAGAGGTGATTCGTGAGCACCCGGTGCTTTTGAATCGCGCTCCCACGCTGCACCGTCTTGGCATTCAGGCGTTTGAGCCTGTGCTCGTCGAAGGCAAAGCGATCAAGATCCATCCGCTCGTCTGTACGGCGTTCAACGCCGACTTCGACGGCGACCAGATGGCGGTCCACATTCCGCTGAGCCCCGAAGCGCAGATCGAAGCGGCAGTGTTGATGCTTTCGAGCAACAACATTCTCAGCCCGGCGAGTGGTCAGCCAATCGCCGTTCCTTCGCAGGACATCGTGCTCGGTATTTACTACCTGACTCGCGATCGTCCGGGCGCGAAGGGCGAGGGCCGTGTGTTTGCTTCGCTCGAAGAAGTGCTGCTGGCGCTCGACGCCGGCGAGGTCACGACCCAGACCCCAATCAAGCTGCGCATCATGGGCGACTTGATCGACCTGGTCCAGGAACACGATCCGCAGGACATTCTTCGCGCGGTTGTTCAGGACGACGTGCGGCGCGTTATTAACACGACCGTCGGCCGCGTCATCTTTAATGACTCGATTCCTGCCGGTCTTCCTTTCATCAACGGCACGTTGAAGAAGAAGGGCCTGCAATCGCTGGTCAACTATTCGCACATTCGCCTGGGCCATGAGATGACCGTCAAGATGCTTGACGATCTCAAGACCCTTGGCTTCTTGTACGCGACCAAGGCCGGCATCTCGATCGGCATCGACGATCTGGTAACTCCACCTTCGAAGAAGGGACTTGTCGACAAGGCCGACAAGGACGTGATCGCGGTCGAACAGCAATACCTCGACGGTGTAATCACGAACGGTGAACGCTACAACAAAGTTATCGCCATCTGGTCTGAAGTGACTGACAAAGTCGCGAAAGAGATGTTCAAGGCGATGGACGATCGCGAGCGTTCCAGCGGCGAGCTGAATCCGATCCTGGTCATGAGCGACTCGGGAGCTCGTGGTAGCGCACAGCAGATTCGCCAGTTAGCCGGTATGCGCGGTTTGATGGCTCGCCCATCGGGTGAAATCATCGAGACGCCGATCCAGGCAAACTTCCGCGAGGGCTTGAACGTGTTGCAGTACTTCATCTCGACACACGGCGCTCGCAAGGGTTTGGCTGACACGGCGTTGAAGACCGCTGATTCGGGTTATTTGACTCGGCGGCTGGTTGACGTGGCCCAGGACGTGATCATCAGTGAAGACGATTGCGGTACTCTTCGCGGTATTCCCGCCAGTGCCATCATTGAAGGTGGTGAGGAAATCGAGTCACTGCGTGACCGCATTGTGGGTCGCACCGCACTCGAGGAGGTCGTCGATCCCATCGAGGGTAACCCGATCGTCGAAGCCAATCACGAGATCGATGAAGACCTTTCTTCCGAGATTCAACGGTCAGGCGTTCAGCGCGTCCGAATCCGTTCTGTGTTGACCTGCGAATCGCGTCGTGGCTGCTGCATCAAGTGCTATGGGCGTAACCTGGCGACCGGCCGTCCGGTCGAGATCGGTGAAGCTGTCGGTGTCATTGCCGCGCAGTCGATTGGTGAACCCGGCACGCAGTTGACGATGCGCACGTTCCACATCGGTGGCACGGCGCGTCTCGAAGAGTCGTCGAAGCACGAAGCTCGTCAGGACGGCACGATCAAGTATCTTGACCTGCAAACGGTCAAGAGCCGCAAGGGTGAGCGCATCGCGATGAACCGCAACGGCTCGTTGATCATCATCGACGATCGCGGCCGTGAAGCGGCGCGTTACCAGATCGTTTACGGCGCGCACATCCTCGTCGAAGACGGCGCTCGCGTCACGCAGGACCAACTGCTGGCGACGTGGGACCCGTTCACGTTCGCGATTCTGACCGAAGTCGCTGGACACGTTAAGTTCCAGGACTTGAAGGAAGGCGTGACGTTCGACGAAGAAGTGGACGAAGTGACCGGTCAGTCGCGCATGGTCGTGAAAGACTCGCCCGACGAAAAGAAACAGCCGCGTTTTGAAATTCGCAGCGCCAGCAACAAGGTGCTGAAGACTTACCAGATGCCGGTGCGCGCGAACCTGATGGTGTCAGACGGCGAAGAAGTCGAGCCCGGCGACATCATCGCGAAGATTCCGCGCGAGACGACTAAGACCAAGGACATCACGGGTGGTTTGCCGCGCGTCGTCGAGCTCTTCGAAGCTCGCCGGCCGGCGGAAACCGCGGTCATGTCTGAAATCGATGGCATCGTCACGCTCGGCGCGATCTCCAAGGGCAAACGTAAGCTGATCATCACTGGCGACGACGGTGAAGAGCGAGAGTACGACATCCCGCGCGGTACGCACATCAACGTGCAGGATGGTGATCGCGTTCGTGCCGGCGAGGCGCTCATGGATGGACCACTCAACCCGCACGATATTCTTCGCGTCTTGGGTATGAGCCGTTTGCAGGAATACCTCGTAAACGAAATCCAGGAGGTCTATCGTCTCCAGGGCGTGAACATCAACGACAAGCACATCGAAGTGATTGTTCGTCAAATGTTGCGCTGGGTGAAGATCAAGGAAGTCGGCGACACGGAGTTTCTGCTCGAAGAGCAGGTCGACCGGTTCCGCTTCCAGGACGAGAACGAGCGCGTTCGGCAGGACGACGGCGAAGTGGCGCAAGCCGAGCCGCTGCTCCTGGGTATTACGAAAGCGTCGCTCTCGACCGATTCGTTCATCTCGGCGGCGTCGTTCCAGGAGACCACTCGCGTGCTTACGGAAGCTGCGATCTCCGGCCGCGTGGATTACCTGCGCGGACTGAAGGAGAACGTCATCATGGGGCGGTTGATTCCGGCCGGCACCGGCATGGAGTATTACCGCAACGTCGACATCGAGCGCGATGAAACAGTCGACCAGGGACGCGATCGGGATCTCGACGAGTTTCCCGATATCGTCGGCGGTCACGACATCGTGTTGCCGACGCGCGAACCGGTGATCGTCTCACCGGTCCCGACCGATGGCGAGGTTGTCGCTGCTCCGGAAACAGAAGAGTAACTGGGTTAATCACCCATCGCTACACCAAAAGGCCCGCTGCGTTTCTTTACGCAGTGGGCCTTTGAGTTTTTGTGGTCGGTTTGAGTTACTCCCCGGTGTCCTGGCTATCGATCCGTTCGCAATGTTTGCAGATCGTCTTATTAACGGGCAGTTCCTGCACTAACTGCAATCTGTTTCCAGTACGATCAGACGCAATCCGACTGACGCGCAAACCGCATAAAGTGTCCTGTCCGCCGCGCGTTACCAGGTGATAAATATCGTTGATGAGTCTGATAGCGTACATCGTCCAATGCAAATACACACAGCATTGGCTTTAGCTGCAATCGTGGTGCCGAACAAAGTAGAATTGCGAGGCCCATGAATCAAAAACAGATCCAACTTCTCCCCGGCGCACGCAAAGCGCCGATGCCTGAATTTGTACCGCCGCAACTCGCGACTCTCGTCGATAAACCTCCTACTGGTGATGAGTGGTTTCACGAATTGAAGCTGGATGGATACCGGTTGATTTGTCATGTGAACCGGGCCCAGGTTCGTTTTTGGACGAGAAACCAGAAGGATTGGACCGCGAAGTTTCCCGCACTCGCGCACGCTGTGAAGGCGTTGCGCGTGAAGAGCGCGATTCTCGACGGCGAGGTGGTCGCGCTGGATGCGAAGGGACGCGCTAGTTTTCAAAAACTTCAGCAGCAGATCAATAAGAACCAGGCTGCGGGGTTGATGTTTCATATCTTCGATCTGATTTATCTCGACGGATACGATCTGACGCGTTGTCCGCTGAGCGAACGGAAACGCGCGCTCGCCGAGTTGTTTGAGCGTGTGCCGGAAGACAGTCCGTTGCGCTTCAGCGATCACATCGAAGGAAGTGGGGCGCACGTCTTCAAGGAGGCGTGCAAGCACGGGATCGAAGGAATCGTTTCGAAACTGGCGGACTCGCTATATGAATCGACGCGCAGCCGCAACTGGTTGAAGATCAAGTGTCTGAAGCGGCAGGAGTTTGTGATCGCGGGTTACACGTTGTCGGACAAGGGCCTGCCGTTCAGCTCGCTGGTGTTGGGTGTTTACGAGAAAGGGAAACTGATCTACGCGGGCCGCGCGGGCACAGGTTTCAGCAACCAGATGCGCGTCGATCTGAAGAAAACGCTCGATCGACTCAAGCGTCCGACGCGCCCGTTCGCGCAGATTCCCGTCGATCCGGGTTTACGCCGTGCGGTCTGGGTGGAACCGGCGTTGGTTGGCGAGGTTGCGTTTAGCGAGTGGACCGACGAGGACATCATTCGCCATCCATCGTTCCAGGGATTGCGCGAGGACAAAAAACCGACGGAAGTTGTACGCGAAGAGCCTTCCTGATTCTGACAATCGTGTAAAATAACGCGCGCTCCTTTATGAAACCGCGTCCCACCATCTTCCTCAGCGGTGTTTCCCACGAGTTCGCATCGTTCCGCGATGCCGTCGAGATCGAGATCCAGAAGAAAGGCTGCTTCGCCGAGAACCAACCGAGCTTCGCCACTGACTATCGCACGATCGAGGCGATGCTGCGACAGAAGCTGAGCGAAGCTGATGCCGTAATTCACATCGTCGGTTTTCGTTACGGCGCAGAACCTCACGCCCGGCCCGAGACTGCACGGCGTCGTTCATACACGCAGATGGAGTTTGACATCGCGCGTGAGTTGGACAAGCCGGTCTATTGCTTTTTGTCCGCGGATGCGAGTGTCCGCGATGCGCCAACTGGAACTGAGTTGCCGGAGCCTGATGAGCTCGCAGCCCTTCAGGCGGCGCACCGTGCGACGGTGAATAGCACCAACAACATTCGCTATTCATTCAGAGACAAACAAGAGTTGTGCAGCCAGGTTGCCGCGATTCAGATCATTGCTTCAGGCTTTGACTTTCGAGTGGACGTCTCACGTATCGATCAGTACGCGCCGGAAGAGCTTATCGGTCGTGAAACCGAGCTCACTTTACTCGACGGTGCGTTGCTGAAAGTGCAGCGGGCCGAATCGCCGCGCGCGCGCATTCTGACGTTCGTGGCTCTCGGCGGCGAAGGTAAAACTTCGCTGATAGCGAAGTGGGTGGCCCAGCTCGCACATCATAACTGGCCCGGTTGCGACACTGTCTTCGCCTGGTCTTTTTACAGTCAAGGCACCCGTGAGCAATTCGCCGGTTCGTCTGACCTGTTTTTGAAAGAAGCAATAACTTTCTTCGGCAACGATGCTGACAAAGAATTTGCGGCAAGCAGTGCCGGCGCGTACGAAAAAGGTCAGCGTCTCGCTCGCATCGTCGGCGAGCGACGTGCTTTGCTCATTCTCGATGGTCTTGAACCACTGCAATACGCGCCCACCTTGCCGACGCCCGGCGAGCTCAAGGATGCCGGTATCCTGGCGTTGGTCAAAAGTCTTGCCGCAAACAGCGAAGGTCTCTGCATTGTCACTACGCGGTATTCGTTGCCGAACCTGAAAGCGTTCCGGCAAACGACTGCTCCCGAGATCGAACTGCTTCGCTTGTCACGCGAGGCCGGCGTTCACTTGCTCAAATCATTGGGCGTAAAGGGAAGCTCGCTGCGAAACATTTTCTTCAACGACGGCAAAGAGCATGTCAACGAGTTTGAGAAACTGGTGGAGGACGTTAAAGGCCACGCTCTCACGTTGAACCTGCTCGGCACCTATCTTCGGGATGCGCACGGCGGCGATATTCGTCGCCGTGATCTCATTAACCTCGAAGAAGCTGATGCGGAAGAACAAGCGGGCCACTCCTTCCGCGTGATGGAGGCATATGAACAAGCATTCGAGAGTGAGGGCGAGAAAGGCCAACGTGCGGTTGCGACCCTGCGACTGCTTGGGCTTTTCGATCGTCCCGCGACCGCAGATTGCCTGAGGAAGCTGTTGGAAGATCCGCCCATTCCCAATCTCACCGAACCGCTCACGACGTTGACTGAGGCGCAGTGGAACATCGTTCTGAAACGGCTGGAAGACGCAAACCTGCTCACGGTAAATCGAGATTCTTCAAGCGAGCTCGTATCTCTCGATGCTCATCCGCTGTTGCGCGAGTATTTCGCCCACCGGCTACGTAAGCAAAACTCTGACGCCTGGCGTGCGGCCCACCGCCGCCTGTATGAACACCTCTGTGCAACGACCCCCTACATGTCGCAACCCACGCTGGAAATGCTCCAACCTCTCTTCCAGGCGGTGCGCCATGGATGCCAGGGAGAGGTAATGCAAGCAGCATGTGAGCTTTATCATGACCGTATTGAGCAAGGGCAGAAACATTACACCACACGCAGACTCGGCGCATTCGGATCTGATTTAGGCACGGTTGCGTGCTTTTTTGAGACTCCATGGAGCCGGCTCTTATCGGGACTTAGTCAAGCAACGCAATCCTGGTTACTGAGCGATGCCGCTTTTAACTTGCGTGCCTTGGGCCGTCTGACGGAAGCACTGGAACCATTGAGAGTTGCGTTGCAGATGAGCGTCGAGCAAAAAGATTGGAATGGCGCCGCCATCCGTGCCAACAACCTAAGCGAATTGGAACTGACGCTTGGCAACATACGAGAGGCCGTGAGGGATGCCGAGCAATCAGTAATGTACGCAGATCACTGCCACGATGGCTGGCGTCGAATCGGATGCCATGTGGCTGTTGCAAATGCGAAACATCAGTGTGGGCGGCGTGAAGAAGTTTATATTCGTTTCTCCGAAGCGGAGAACCTGTTCAAAAGCGAAACGAATTCTGATTGGCGGGTAGGCACATGGGGATTTTTCTACTGTGAATTCATCCTGGCCCCAGCAGAATGTGCTGCGTGGAAACGGATTAACGATCCGACGAGCAACTCTAGTGTTCCAGAACTGGAAAATGTCTGCCGTGAAGTTAAGCAGCAAACGGGAAAAATGCTTGAATGGGTCACAAAAACTAACGCAGCGAACTTTGAAATCGCTCTGGTTCACTTAATGATAGGCCGACTGGCGCTTTGTGAGGCGATTCTCGCGTCTGGTAATAGCGAGACCCAAATGAATCAAGGCGAGAGCCCCTTTGCACCGATTCTCACAGAGACTGACGTGGTTGTTTCTACCATGCGTCGCGCTGGCACATCACATTGGCTACCGACGGCTCTGCTTAGTCGCGCCTTGCTGCGGTTTCTGGTTGGTGAGCGTAGTGGCCCGGATAGCGCCCAAGAGGATCTCGACGAAGCGTGGGAGATCGCGGAGCGTGGCCCGATGCGGTTGTATATGGCGGATATTCATCTTTATCGCGCAAGGTTGTTCTTTCGAGAGAAGGAGTATCCGTGGGAAAGCGCGCGTGCCGATCTTGAGGCAGCGGAGAGACTCATCAACGACTGTGGTTATCATCGTCGCGATGAAGAGCTCGCTGATGCCAAACGCGCTATCCTTGGTGCTTAATCAGTGGTTACTACAAATAGGAATCGTCTCTCCGAGAACGGAATTTGAAACTCCTGGCTTCTTACTTTTGTTTCGTTGAGTTTTTCCCGTAACGTTTCCCCGCCAAATAACAGCAACGAGCTTCCCCGCGGCGCCCAGTGGACTATGGTCGGCACTTTCTCCATAAACTGATGCAGCGCGCGGCACGAGACGAAAGCCACGTCAGGAGCTGCAACGTCTTCAAACGCCCTGGGAATCACGGTTGAGGCGAGGCCGAGTTGTTTCGACGCTTCCCTTAAGAACACGGATTTTTTTTGCGACGATTCAATCATTGTGGCGTGCAAATCGGGACGGGCGATGAGGCAGGGGATAATGGGGAGGCCCGCGCCGGAGCCGATGTCTGCGACAGTTGCATCAGGCGGCAGGTGTTTGAGTAACATTAACGACTCGAGCACGTGCCGCGTCGCGAACTCTTCCGGCGAACACGGGGCGACCAGGTGAAGACGCGCGTTCCAGCGCAAGAGTAAACTGTAATACGCGCCCAGTTTTTGAACGACCTCCGGTGCGAGGTCCAATCCAAACACTGGTTGATTTGTTCTTAAGGATTCTTCAAATTCATTCATTCGCGTAAAGTTTATGATTGACGATTTTGTTGAGCAACATCGGCGGCTGGGAAAAGCGGTTGCCGAGATTGTCGCCGAACACGTCGCCGGACTCGGCGATCGGCGAGTCACACCCGAAACGACGCCGGCTGAGCTGGAAAAACTGTTTGACGAGCCTTTACCCGAGAAGGGCCTTCCGATCGACGAAATCCTGGAGCGCTTTCGCCGCGACGTCGCGCCAAACGCGATGGGCGTCCCGAGTCCGCGTTACTTCGGCCAGTTTAATCCGACACCGTTGCCGATCGCCGTTTGGGCCGACGTGTTCACCTCGATGCTCAATCAGAACGCCGGCGCCTGGCGCAATGGTCCATCGTCGGCCATGATCGAAGCGCGCGTGATTCGCTGGTTGTGCGATCTGTTGAACTACGGTCCACAGAGTTTCGGCACCCTCGCCAGCGGCGGCTCAGAAGCAAACCTCATCGCCTTGAAGTGCGCGCGCGACAGCGTCGTGGCGACTATCAAGGACCACGGCGTGCGCTCCGCTTCCAGCGACCTCGTCGTTTACGCGTCCGAGCAGTGTCACTACTCGATCGATAAGAGCGTCGATATTCTCGGCCTGGGGCGCGCGAGCTTGCGCAAGATCCCGACAGACGATCGATTCCACATTCGCGTCGATGTTTTACGCGAACAGATCGCCCGCGATCGAGACGAAGGCCGCGTGCCGGCTTGCGTCGTCGGCGTTGCGGGCACTACCTCAACCGGCGTTATCGATCCGCTCGAGGATCTTGCCGCCGTTGCTCGTGAGAACAATTGCTGGTATCACGTCGACGCCGCTTATGGCGCTCCACTCGCCTTTTCTCCGACCCACAAAGCGAAACTCCACAGCATCGAACTCGCGGATTCGATAACGTTCGATCCGCACAAGTGGATGTTTGTTCCGTTCTCTTGCGGCGCCGTGCTGGTGCGCGAAGGCGGGCGCGTGCTGCGCGATGCGTTCGACATGACGCCGGAATATCTCAGCGAGGATCGCGGCGGCGCAGACGTCGAATTTGATTTCTTCCGCTACGGACAGTTGGGGACGCGCCGGTTCAATTCGTTAAAGCTCTGGATGGCGATCAAGTTCATGGGCCGCGAAGGTTACGCGCGCACGGTCGAGCGCCAGATCGAGCTGACGAATTATTTCGCGAGCCGGATCGACGCGCTACCCGATTTCAAACGAGTGGGCGAAGTCGAGACTGCCGTTTGTTGTTTTCGGCACGTGTCTGATTCCGACTCCATTCAACAGCGGCTGCAACAGATCATCGAACGCAGTGGCGAAGCGTGGCTCACGACCACTGTGCTCCACGGGCGTCGAACGCTGCGCGTGAACATCAATAGCTTCCTCACCGAGCAGCATCACGTCGATCACCTGGTAACACAGATTGAAAACGCAGGATCGGCCTTATGAAACTTCTAAATGTGGTTTTGTTATTGGTTTTAATCTGTGTGCCCGCAGCGGCGCAGAAGTCACTGCCTGCCATCAAATCGCAAACCGATTTCGACCGGTTGTCAGTCATCTGGGATGCGAACACGCCATATGCCCTGCCGCACCTGATGTTCGTAATCGATCGCAAAGACAATAACAAGATCTACTACGTCAACAAGAAGCGTTACAGCTTTCACAAAGACTTCGTCAACGGCACTTATCTCTCGCTCGAACGCGGCCGCGAGTTCTTCGTCAACAACTATCTGAACCCAAACCGCCGCTTCATACTGGGCACGCTTGCCTATCAAACTCCCATCAAACGTTGGACCTTTGAGTTTTGGGAAGGCGACCTGATTCCGGCGGAACAGATTCAACTCACGTACGAAGTCATCAACAAGTCGTTCTTCACGGCGGTCGCCTTCAAACCAAACTCGCTGCGCCAGGAAGAGGCGTCGCAGTCGCTTGCCGGCGTCGAGCGCGTCTTGCAGCGCGACATCGCCGCGCAGCAGGAATACCAGGCGCTAAACGTCGCCAAAGGAATCGGACGCATTCACATCATTCCCAAGCTCGACGAACACGTCGAGATCGGATCGAACGAGATCCTCGTGCTCGACGAGGTTCCGATTCAGCTTCCGCCTGTGGCCGGCATCATCACTTCGCAACCGTCAACGCCGCTTTCGCACATCAACCTGTTAGCGAAAGGCTGGGGAATTCCGAACGCTTACATTAAGAACGCGAAGGAGTTGCTGAAGCAGTACGACGGCTGGTGGGTGTCGCTGGAGACGTTGCGCGAGAACTACACGATCAAGCGCGCCGACATGGACCAGTTGCGCGAGTACCAGCGCCGCCAGGCGCAGCGGCTCGATCTGATGAAGCCGCGTTATAGTTTGACCGAGACGCGACTGCTCGATCTCGCGCAACAGCGCGCGCGGTCGAGTCTGTCGTTTGGCGGCAAGTCGGCGAACCTCGGAGAAGTGATGTTTGCGCGCTTGCCGGGCATCGTCGTGCCGAATGGTTTTACGATTCCTTTTTACTACTACGACGAGTTCATCAAACATAATCAACTCGACGATGTGATCTTCGGACTGCTGAACGATCAGAAGTTCGTGCACGATCCGGCGTATCGGCGCGGGAAGCTGATCCAGCTACGACAACAGATCGAAACGGCGGAGTTTGATCCGAAGCTGCGGGAGAAAGTGCTGGCAAAAAGTCAAGCGCGAATATGAGGGCAAAGGTTTGTTTGTGCGCAGCTCTGTCGAACTCGGAAGACTTGCCGAACTTCAGCGGCGCCGGTTTGTACACGACTGTGCCGAACGTTCGTGGCGATCAGGAGTTGATCGACGCAATCAGGAAAGTCTGGGCGTCGCTGTGGAACTTCGAGGCTTACGAAGCGCGCGAACGCGCCGGTGTGGACCATTCGAAGATCTTCATGGCGGTGTTGTTGCAGGAAGGAATCAACTCCGAGAGTTCGGGGTGATGATCAGCACCGATCCGTTTGACTCGGAAAACAGAGCGGCGATCTACATCAGCGCCAAACGCGGGCTAGGAATCAAAGTGGTCGAAGGGCAGCGAATCGCGGAGCAGATCATCTTTCGTCCGCGAACGAACGCGGTCCAGGTGCTGACGCGATCGGCTGAAGATAGTTTGTTGACGTTTGACGAGAAGGGCGGCGTGAAGGAAGTGCCGATCACCGGCGACCGCGTTGTGTTGACTGACGACGTTATTCGCCGGCTCGTGCGTGCCGCGGTCGGCGATCAAACGCGTCTTCGGCAACCGCGATCAGGACATCGAGTGGGCCTACATGAAAGGGCAGATCTACATCGTCCAATCGCGGCCTTTTATTCCCGGTGGCTGAAATCATTGACAATCGCAGCGCTTCTCGGTTATAAGGCCCGGGCAATGTTCAGCACGGATCGCGGCCATCATGGATACTGGCATCACCACCACCATCCGGTGGCGGGCCGGCGATCGTGTTGTACGCGCTGACGGACGAACCTAACCCAGCGCGAAACGATTCCAAACCCGCTGCCAACGCAAAGCTGGCGGCGGGTTTTTATTTGCGATTTGATTATGGTCTCTCGAATTCCAGCCGGAATGCGTTACTACATCGGCGCCGAGGCACGCCTGCGCCGCACGATCGAAGACGCGGCGATGTCTGTCTTCGAGAGTTGGTCGTACGAGGAAGTGATCACGCCGACTGTCGATTACTACGATCTTTTCGAGCAAGGCATGGGGCGGGCTGAAGCGCAACGCGGCTTTCGTTTCACTGACAACGACGGGCGCTTGCTGGCGTTGCGGCCCGACGTGACTTCGTCCGTAGCGCGAGTGGCGGCCACGTTGCTGGCAGACAGGCCGCGCCCGTTGCGGTTTTGTTACGCCGCGCCGGTGTTCAGGCAGCAGCCGCAATCGCACGCCGAGTGGCGACGCGAGAACACGCAGCTTGGTTGCGAGCTGATCGGCGCCGGCGAAACGACTGCCGATCTTGAAGTTCTGCGTTTGGCTGCCGAAATTCTGGACAGGTCGAACCTGAAGTCGAGTTATTGCATCACTATCAACAACGTCGAGTTTTTCAACGGTCTCGCCGCGGAGCTAAACCTCGACCCGCCCGCACGCGAGCAACTACGCCGCTTGATCGACACGCGCGAGGCAGACGAACTACAGCGCTTCCTGCAACAGTGTTCGACGAACGACAGTCGCGCCTTCGCGCAATTGACTCAACTCACCGGCAAGCAAAACGTCATTCAAGCCGCACGTAGTGTGATTCGTAACGAACGGTCCATCGCCGCCCTTGATGCGCTCGAACAGCTTTGGATCAATATCGAATCGTTCGATCTCCAGGACTCGTTTGAGATCGATCTTGGCGACGTGCCGAGCCTCGACTACTACACTGGTCTAATTCTGAAGGTTTTCGTGCATGGCGCGGGCGCGAGTATCGGGCGCGGTGGCCGCTACGACGGTTTGACCGGCAACTTCGGACGCGTCGAGCCCGCCGTAGGTTTTGTGTTGAATCTCGACGCGCTGACGGAAGTTGTGGGCCGCAGGATTTGCAACGAGTAATGATCACGATCGCGATTGCCAAAGGAAGAATGCAGGACGACGCGTTGGCGTTGCTGGCGCGCGCTGGCATTCGCTTGAGCGCGGAAGAGCTCAATTCGCGCAAGCTCGCATTAACGGATGAGTCTGGCGAGTATCGCTTCCTGTTTGTGAAACCGGCTGACGTGCCGGTTTATGTCGAGCATGGCATTGCGGACTGTGGGGTTGTCGGCCGCGACGTGTTGCTCGAGTCGGAAGCGGATCTCTTGTTGCCGCTGGATCTCGGCATTGCTCGTTGCCGCATGGTCGTTGCCGCAACCGATCCGGAGGTGCTGACGCGATCGGTTGGCATGTTGCGAGTGGCGACGAAGTACGAGCAGATCGCCAGGGCGTACTTCGGATCGCGCGCGATGCCGGTCGAGATCATTAAGCTGTCGGGATCGGTGGAACTTGCGCCTGCGCTAGGGCTCGCGGATCTGATCGTCGATCTCGTCGAGACCGGACGGACGTTGAAAGAAAACGGGTTAGTGGTGATTGAAGAGATAGTCCAATCGACCGGACGGCTGGTCGTGAACCGCGCGAGTTACCAGTTGAAAGCCGAAGCGGTGGCGCGGCTCGTCGCGGCGATGAGAGCCGCGCTTAACGGAGACCAGGAAGCATGATTCGGATCATTCGCCAAACTGAACGCGACGCGCTTGACGAGATGCTCAAGCGGTTGGAAGCACGTTCGGTTGCGTTCGATCCGGAGCTGATGAATGTTGTTTCGTCGATCGTCGCGGATGTGCGGGCGCGCGGTGATGAAGCGTTGATTGATTACGCCGCGCGCTTTGATGGCGTTCAGTTGCAGGCAACGGAGTTGCGGATCGACGAACAAACGCTGAATCGCTCCGCGGACAAAGTCGATCGGCGCGTGCTCGCTGCACTGCGTGACGCGATCGAGAACGTGCGCGCCTTTCATCAGCACCAGGTTGAGCAGTCGTGGGAGATCTCGCCGGGCGACGGCGTACGCCTGGGCCAACGCATCACGCCGCTCGAAAGCGCCGGTTTGTACGTTCCGGGTGGAACGGCGGCGTATCCGTCGTCGGTGGTGATGAACGTCGTGCCGGCACAAGTTGCAGGCGTTGACAGGATCGTAGTGACGACTCCGCCGCGCACGCTGGCGGAGAGCCCAGCTGTAGCGGCTGCTTTGCGCGAGCTGAATATCGGCGAGGTTTACGCCGTCGGCGGCGCGCATGCGATCGCGGCGCTGGCGTTCGGCACCGAGACGATCCGGCGCGTCGATAAGATAACGGGTCCCGGAAATAAGTACGTTGCCGCAGCTAAGAAACTGGTGTTTGGCATTGTGGGCATTGATTCTATTGCGGGACCAAGCGAAGTTGTAATTATCGCGGACGACACGGCGTGTGCCGAATTCATCGCGGCGGATCTCCTGGCCCAGGCCGAACACGGCGAGGACGCATCTGCGCTGCTGATCACCACAAGCGAAACACTGGCAGACAGCGTGGCCCACGAGGTCCAACTACAGTTGGAATCACTGCCGCGACAGGCCATCGCCGCCGCGTCGCTGAAAGACTACGGCGCCGTGATTCTCGTCAACACACTCGACGATGCTTGCGAGATCGCGAATTGGATCGCGCCTGAACATCTTCAGCTTGTTACCAACGACGATGAAGCGATCGCGAAGAAGGTGCGGCACGCCGGTGCGATTTTCTTTGGCGAATACACCCCGGAAGCCGTGGGCGATTATCTTGCTGGTCCAAACCACGTGCTGCCCACCGGACGCACCGCACGTTTCTCCTCGGCGCTCGGCGTTTACGACTTCGTGAAGCGGACCAGCCTGTTGCAATACTCGGCGGCGGCGTTTAATAAAGTCTCCGATTCGATCGCGGCTCTTGCCGAGTGCGAAGGACTCGATGCACATGCGCGATCTGCTTTGATTAGGGGACAGGAAGTTTCCCGCAAAGGCGCCAAGACGCAAAGGGAGGACACGCTGACTTAGAATGCCTTCCTTGGCGTCTTTGCGCCTTTGCGGGAAACTTCTCTGCAGAAGACAAAATGAAAGACGTGTTGCACATCATCAAACCTGCGGTTCGTTCCCTGCGCGCCTACTCGCTCTCGCCGCATCGCGCCCACGTGAAGATCAACCAGAACGAAAATCCGTGGGACACGCCGCTCGCCATCCGTGAAGAAGTGATGTCGAGGTTTGAGGCGCGCAAGTGGTCGCGCTATCCCGATTTCCTGCCCGCCAGTTTGCACGAGCAGTTGGCGGAGTTCGCCGGCCTGCGGCCCGATCAGATCATCGCCGGCAACGGTTCGAATGAATTGATCCAGGCGGTGTTGATGGTGACGATCGCTGCCGGAAAACGCGTCCTGATTTCGGAGCCGACGTTTGCTTTGTACAAGCAGGTCGCGACAGTGCTCGGCGGTAATGTCGAAAGCATCTCGCTTACGAACAGTCTGCAGTACAACAGCGAGTTGTTGTTGAGCGTCGTCGAAGAGCGCCAACCCGACGTGACGATCATCTGCTCGCCAAACAACCCGAGCGGCTGTGTGATCGAGGATGATGATTTAGAGAAACTACTCAATAATGCGCGTGGGTTGGTTGTGATCGATGAGGCGTATCACGAGTTTGCCGAGCATTCGGTCGTGCCACTACTGGACCAGCACGAGAACCTTGTTGTGTTACGAACATTCTCGAAGGCAATGGCCCTGGCCGCGCTGCGCGTCGGCTTCTTGATGTGCCAGACGGACCTCGCGCGCGAGATTCGTAAAGCCGTATTGCCTTACAACCTGAACGCGTTTTCGCAGGCGGCAGCAGAAGTCTCGATCGAGCGATACGAAAGCGATCTGCGCCCGCTGGTGAAGCGGATCATTGCCGAGCGCGAGCGACTCTACGCGGAGTTGGCAACGATTCGCGGCCTCGCGCCGGTCGCGTCGCGCGCAAATTTCATGGTGGTAAAGAGTGAGATCGATCCGAAAGTGATCTTCGAAGAGTTGGTGCGGCGCGATGTTTTGGTGCGCGACGTCAGCGGCTATCCGATGCTGAAGGATTATTTCCGTGTCAGTGTCGGACGGCCGGAGGAGAATGACCAGTTGTTGGCCGGGTTGCGGGAAATCTGTAATGAATAGCAAAAAAGCGAATTCTCGTTCAGCGGATGTTCATCGTAAGACTAAGGAGACTGACGTGCGCGTGAAACTCTCGCTCGACGGCAGTGGACAGTCGAAGATCACGATCGGCGTGCCGTTTCTGGAGCACATGCTCGAGCTGTTTGCGAAGCACGGCTTGTTCGATTTGTATGTGAGCTGCAATGGCGACCTCGAAATCGACGATCATCATTCGGTGGAAGACATTGCGATCACGTTGGGCCAGGCGTTGGTCCAGGCGCTCGGCGACAAGCGGGGAATCAATCGCTACGGCGAGGCGGTGGTGCCGATGGACGAAGCGCTCTGTCGGTCGGTGATCGATCTGTCGGGACGTTTCTATCTCGTTTACGAAGTGCCGACGAAAACGACAGAAGATCGGCAACTTCTCGGTCGAGCTGGCGGAACATTTTTGGCGATCGTTTTCCGAGACGGCGAAGTTTAATCTGCATATTGACTGTTTGCGCGGGCGCAACACGCATCACATTTTGGAGGGAACGTTCAAAGCGTCGGCGCGCGCGTTGCGCCAGGCGGTGGAGTTGAATAGTCGCGTCAGCGGCGTGCCGAGCACGAAGGGATCGTTGTGAGCCAGGTAGCGATTATCGATTACGGGGTTGGGAACTTGCGCTCGGTGGAAAAGGCGTTTGCGGCGATGGGCTGCGAAGCTGTTGTCAGCGCTGATGAAAGTGTTTTGCGCGGCGCGGAAAGACTGGTTTTGCCGGGAGTTGGCGCTTTTGCTTCGTGCATGAAGTCGTTGCGCGAGCGAGGTTTTGAATCGTTGGTCCATGAACGAGCCGCCGCGGGGACGCCGCTGCTGGGGATCTGTGTTGGAATGCAGATGTTGTTTGACGTATCTGACGAGTTTGGGACCACGGATGGGCTCGGATTGTTACGTGGTCGCGTGCGAAGATTTGAATCAGATCTGGTCGTGCCGCAAGTTGGATGGAATCAGATAAATCAGAGACAACCGCATCCGTTGTTTGCGGATGTTGCTGACGGTTCGTTTTGTTATTTCGTTCATTCGTTCTACTGCGAGCCGGCAAACGATGACGTGCTCGTAGGCGAGACGGAGTATGGTGTGAAGTACGCGTCAGTCGTGGCCGAGAAAAACATTTGCGGCGTGCAGTTTCACCCCGAAAAGAGCCAGGACGTTGGTTTGCGAATGCTGAAAAATTTCGCCGTCTATTAAGACTCTTTTGTGCCTTTTGTGCCTTTTGTGGCCTCATGCTGGCTAAGCGCATTATTCCCTGTCTCGACGTCGACAACGGCCGCGTGGTCAAAGGCATTCGCTTTGTCTCGCTGACGGATGCAGGCGATCCGGTCGAACAGGGAAAACGCTACGACACTGAGGGCGCGGATGAGTTGACGTTTCTCGACATCACCGCGTCGTCTGATAAGCGAGACATCGTTGCGGATCTGGTGCGTCGAGTTGCCGACGAGGTTTTCATTCCGTTCACTGTCGGCGGCGGACTGCGATCGGTGGAAGACATTCGCGCGATCCTGCGCGCGGGCGCGGACAAGATCACGCTCAACACGGCGGCAATCGAGAACCCGCAACTGATTAGCGATTGCGCCGAGACGTTTGGCAGCCAGTGTATTGTCGTCGCCATTGATGCCCGCAGGCGTACCGCAGGTGAAGGTTGGGAAGTGTTCACGCACGGTGGGCGACGGGCAGTTGGGATGGACGCGCTCGAGTGGTCCATAGGCGCGGAGAAACTGGGTGCGGGCGAGATTCTGCTCACAAGTATGGACTGCGACGGCACGCGCGATGGGTACGACATTGAATTGACGCGCGCTGTTTCTGATGCGGTGCGGATTCCGGTGATTGCGTCGGGTGGCGCAGGGAAGGTCGAGCATTTTTACGACGCGCTCGTCGAAGGCGGCGCAAGCGCAGTATTGGCCGCTTCGCTGTTCCACTTCGGTGAGCTAACTATAAGTGACGTAAAGACTTACTTGCGAAGCCGGGGCGTTAATGTGAGATGAACTTGGACGAGCTAAAAATCGCCGAGCTAAAATTCGACGAACGGGGTTTGATACCCGCCATCGTGCAGGACGCGCGCACCCGCGAAGTGCTCACGCTCGCTTACATGAACCGCGAGTCGCTGACCAAGACGCTCGACACGCGGCAGACGTGGTTCTGGTCGCGATCGAGAAACGAGCTTTGGCACAAGGGCGCGACGTCAGGGAACACGCAGGACGTCGTGGATCTGGTCGCAGATTGCGATGGCGATGCGATTGTGGT
This sequence comes from uncultured Acidobacteriota bacterium, assembly GCA_963770215.1. Lineage (GTDB taxonomy): Bacteria > Acidobacteriota > Blastocatellia > Pyrinomonadales > Pyrinomonadaceae > PSRF01. The sequence goes on along the minus strand of CAVYOP010000015.1, from coordinate 221,980 downwards.
GCTTGTGAATCCTGCCGGCCCGGCATGTCACACCGGCGCTCGATCCTGTTTCGAGTTGGACCAGGCGGAAGATATCGGATCTCTGCTCGCCCAACTCTACGCCCTGATCGAGAGCCGCCAACGCGAGCGTCCGGAAGGTTCATACACGACGTACCTGTTCGATAAAGGCATTGATAAGATTCTCAAAAAAGTCGGCGAGGAGTCGGCGGAAACGATCATCGCGGCGAAGAACGACGAAACAGAACCGCTAGTTGCCGAAGTATCGGATCTGATCTATCACCTGCTTGTGTTGCTGGTGCAGCGTGGCGTCAGTCTCGATCAGGTTCGTGACGAGCTCGCGCAGCGAAGAAAATGAACAACGAACTGAAACAACTGCGCGAGTTTGCAGTGGAGCTTGCGCGCGGCGCGGGCGATATCACGCTGAAATACTTTCGCCAGCGGCCTGAAACGAGCACGAAGTCTGACGGCAGCTACGTCACCATTGCCGACCGCGAAGCTGAGGCTTATCTGCGACGGCAGATCGCCGAGCGGTTTCCTGACGACGGAATCGTCGGCGAAGAAGAAGGCGAGTCGCCGGGACGATCGGGACGCCGTTGGATCGTCGATCCGATTGATGGCACGTTTGCTTTCGTTCATGGCGTGCCGTTTTACGGCGTGCTGATCGGGTTGGAGATTGATGGCGAGTCGAGTGTGGGAGTGATCAATATGCCGGCGCTCGGCGAGATTGTCTCTGCTGGTCGCGGCGTGGGGTGTTTCCTGAATGAGGAGCCGGCGCGAGTATCGGGCACCGCGCGACTCGAAGATGCGTTGTTGTTATCGACTGACTTCACGGCCTGCGCGCGATATGGATTTGGCAAGGCCGGCGAGATGCTGCAAAGCCGCGCGAAGGCGAGCCGCACCTGGGGTGATTGTTATGGTTACGTTCTTGTCGCCACTGGCCGGGCAGACGTGATGCTCGATCCGGTGATGAACCTGTGGGATTGCGCGGCATTGTTGCCGATTGTCGAAGAAGCCGGCGGCACGTTTACCGATTGGCGCGGCGTGCGCACCGTTGACGGCGGCAACTCGATCGCCACGAATGGGTTGTTGTTTGAAGAGGTGATGGGTTTGGTTAAAGGGTGATGCTCGTTATACCGGCAATCGATCTGAAGAACGGCTCGTGCGTGCGCCTGGTCCAGGGGCGGCAGACGGATGTGACGGTTTATGAAGAAGATCCGATCGCGGTGGCGAAGCAGTTTGCCGCTGCGGGCGCGCGGATGATTCACGTGGTCGATCTTGATGGTGCTTTTAAAGGTGGTGAGTCGCCGAATCGCGCGGTTGTCGAGAAGATTGTTGAGGCGGTGGATGTGCCGATCGAGTTTGGTGGCGGGATTCGATCGGTTGAAGACGTGCAGCAACTTTGCGATGCGGGCGTTGCGCGAGTTGTACTCGGAACTGTTGCGGTCGAATCGCCGGATCTTCTGCGCGAGTTGATCGATTTGTTTGACGAAAAGATCTGTGTTGGTATTGATGCTCGGGATGGAGAGGTGATGACACGCGGGTGGGAAGAGGGAACACGGATCGGTGCTGTAGATCTTGCCAGACACGTGGCAAGCGCCGGCATTAAACGGATCATTTACACTGATATCGCTCGCGATGGTATGTTGACCGGCCCGAACGTCGAACAGACTGTCGCCGTGGCGCGCGCGGCGCAGGTTCGCGTGACTGCGTCCGGTGGTGTTTCCAGTCTTGACGATATCAAACGGCTGCGGGATGCGGGCGAACCGCTTTTGGATAGTGTTATCGTTGGCAAGGCTTTGTACGAACAGAAATTCAAACTCGAAGACGCGCTAAATTTATGAGTGAACCAATTTTTGCGGATGGGATCTTGCTTGGACACGTGGCGTTCGTGACAGGTGGCGGCACCGGTATCACGGGCGGCGTCGCGCGGGCGTTTGCGGAAGCAGGTGCGGCGGTGGCGTTGGTCAGTCGCAGTCTCGACCACCTGCAACCTGCTGCTGACGCGATCAACCAGAATGGCGGAAAGGCTATCGCTGTTGCTGCGGATGTTCGTCAACCTGAAGCAGTCGAGGCTGCTGTGGCGATGACGATCGAGCAACTTGGGAAGATCGATATCGTCGTGAATGGCGCGGCCGGAAATTTTTTGTGCAGCGCGGAACAGTTGTCGCCAAATGGGTTCGGCACTGTCGTCGACATCGATTTGAAAGGCACGTTCAACGTTTGCCGGGCGGCGTTTGCGCAGTTGAAAGAGCATCGCGGGCAGATCCTGAACATCAGCGCGACGCTGCATTATGTTGGCACGCCGATGCAGTTGCATGTGTCGGCGGCGAAAGCGGGCGTCGACGCGTTGACGCGCAATCTCGCTGTCGAGTGGGGACGTTATGGCGTTCGCGTGAACGGGATCGCTCCTGGTCCAATCGAGGACACTGAAGGAATGCAGCGGCTCGTGCCGGAGCCGGTGAAGGAGCGGCTCGCGAAGACCATTCCGCTCGGGCGTTTTGGCAGAATTGCCGATATCGAAAAAGCCGCTGTGTTTCTCTGTTCGGATGCGGCGAGTTATGTGAATGGCGTTGTATTGGTCGTCGATGGCGGACAATGGCTGGCCGCAAATCGCATGGTTGGAGGTTAATTAATGCTCGATCTGCAACCTTCATCATTCGACGCGTTTGAACGCGAGGCGGGGCAGGGGAATGTGGTGCCGGTCGTGAGATCGGTGTTGGGTGATCTGCACACGCCGGTCGGAGCGTTCATGCGTATTGCCGGCGAATCGCGTTATGCGTTTCTGCTCGAATCGGTGGAAGGTGGCGAGAGGATCGCGCGCTATTCGTTTCTCGGCGCGGACCCCGAGATGATCGTTCGCGGTCAAGGAATGCAAACGTTTGTCGAAAAGAATGGGCGCACTGAAACGTTTCCGATCCCCGCGACGCAGTGGGTGAGAGATTACTTTCACGGTCGTTCGCTCGCTCGCCGGCCGGGGCTGGTCCCATTCGCAGGCGGCGCCGTTGGTTATATCGGTTACGACGCGGCGCACTGGTTCGAACCGGCGCTGCGTCACGACATCACGCAACCGTTGACTGGTCCAACTGACGCGCTTTGGATGTTCTATCGAACTGTGATCGCATTCGATCGCGTGAAACAGCGAATCGAGATCGTGTCGATCGTCTTCACCGAAGAAGCGGGCGGCAGTCGCGAACGACTGCGTGAACTTTACGATGCCGCCGTCGCTCGAACACGGGAAATCGAGCAGGCGATCTTCGAAGTCGATCGGAGTCCGGCGAAAGAACAGCCACGCGCTGACGAGACTCGGAGCCTTTCGTTGCAATCGAACTGGACGCGGCGCGCATTCGAAGACGGCGTGCGGCGCATCAAGGATTACATCGCCGCCGGCGATTGTTACCAGGCGGTGCTCTCGCAACGGTTCTCGGCGCAGTATCACGGCGAACCACTCCAGATCTACCGCGCATTGCGCGCGATCAATCCGTCGCCGTACATGTTTTTCCTGCGCGCCGGAGAAGAAACCGTGATTGGCGCTTCACCGGAAATGCTGGTCCGTTGTCACGGACAACGACTCGACTATCGCCCGATCGCCGGCACGCGCAAACGCGGCGCGACCGAAACGGAAGACTGGATGCTGGCCGAGGATCTCAAATCAGATGAAAAGGAAGTCGCCGAGCACATGATGCTCGTCGATCTCGGTCGCAACGATCTGGGTCGCGTGTCGGATTATGGTTCGGTGAAGGTCGAAGATCTGATGACTGTGGAAAAGTACTCGCACGTGCAGCATCTCGAAACGAGCCTGCGATCGCGTCTGCGTGACGATCTCGATCGCTTCGACGCGCTGGCGGCGTGTTTTCCGGCAGGGACGGTGACGGGCGCGCCGAAGATTCGCGCGATGGAGATCATTCGCGAACTCGAACCAGATCCGCGCGGGATCTATGCCGGCTCGGTGTTGTACATGGACTACGCCGACAATCTCGATTCGTGCATCGCCATCAGGACGATCGTGTTGCGCGAAGGACAGGCGATGGTCCAGGCCGGCGCGGGCGTCGTTGCGGATTCAGTTCCCGAACACGAGTACGCGGAAACTGTGAACAAAGCACGCGCGATGTTTCGCGCGATTGAAATGGCGGAGAGAGGATTGTGAAGTTATTAATTTTGTCTTTATTCATCTCGTTGCTGGTAGCGCAGGAGCCTCTGAAGAAGGCGAACACGCGCGACGCCGCTCCTGAAGTCGTCGCCGAACCTTTCGACGGCGCGACAGTCGAAAAAATGGCGGCGAATTGCGTAACACTCGAAACAGAGCTCGGCGCGATCGAGATCGCGATGATGCCCGAAATCGCGCCTGAGTCTGTGCGAAACTTTCTCAACCTCTCCGCAACAGGCGCGTTTGACACCACGACGTTCAGTCGCACTGTGAAAGGTTTCGTGATCCAGGGCGGCAACCTTGCGACGAGCGAAAAATGGGGCCCTGAGTTGCACAAGCGAATGTCGAGACGCTTGCCGGATGAGCCGGGCATCGTCAAGCACGTGCGCGGCATCGTTTCAATGGCGAAAACCGACGAACCAAACAGCGCCACGACACACTTTTTTATTCTGGTTGGAACTGGATCGCATCTCGACAGCAAGTTCTCTGCGTTCGGCACCGTGACGAAAGGCATCGAAGTGGCTGACGCGATCAACCAGGCGCCGGCCGAAGCCGAGAAACCGGAGAAGCCGGTGAAGATCACACGCGCGGTTGTGAGCCCATGCAAGAAATAATCAAACATTGGCGGCCGGTGTTGCTGCTGGTTGCGCTTATCTTTGCTGGTTGTGAGGACGATCGGAAGCCCAAGCCCGAAGCGGCGCAACAGTTGTTGAAGTTGCGCGGTTACGAGTTTGACGAGAAGAGTTTCCACGCCGCGGCAGGCGCGCACGACATGATGGCGATCAACGCGTTTCTCGACGCCGGGATCAATCCCAATGCGCAGAACGCAGCGGACGGCCGCACCGCGTTGATCTCTGCTGCCGCGCGCGGCGATCTCGAAGTCGTCAAGGTGTTGTTGGAACGCGGCGCCGACGTCAACGTCAAAGACAAGCAGGAATACACGGCGCTCTTTCATGCGATCGAGGCGATGTACGAAGACGTCGCCACGGTCTTGTTGGACCAGCCGAACCTCGACCCCAGTGCGAGAGGCAAGAACGGCGTCACGGCGTTGATGAGCTACGCCTGGCGCGACAACAAAGAGGCAGTCCGGAAGTTGTTAGACCGTGGCGCAGATGTGAACGCCCAGGACAACGACGGCGATACCGCGCTTCACGGAGTCGCTAAGAGTGGGAACGTCGAGATTCTCGACATGCTGCTCGCGAAACGGGCGGACCCGAACCTGAAGAACAAACTGGGCGGGACGCCGTTGATGTGGGCCGCGGTGTTTGGTCACGAAGAGGCGGCGCAGCGGTTGCTTGCGCGTGGCGCGGATCGTTCGTTGAAAGATGAAGATGGGATGACGGCTCTAGATTGGGCGGTCAGGAACAAACGTGACAAGGTCATTGCGCTGTTGCAGAGGGCGAAATAAATGCTGCTCGTAATCGACAACTACGACTCGTTCACTTACAACCTGGTCCAGTATCTCGGCGAGCTGGGCGAGACGGTCGAAGTGCGGCGCAACAATCGCGTCACGCTCGACGAGATCGAGACGAGCTTGCGTCCCGAACGGATCGTGATTTCACCCGGACCGGGAACGCCGGACGACGCCGGCATTTCGCTCGGTGTGATTGAACGTTTTGCTGGAAAGATACCGTTGCTCGGCGTTTGTTTGGGCCACCAGGCGATTGGCCAGGCGTTTGGCGGACGCGTGGTGCGCGCGCCGGAGTTGATGCACGGCAAAGCTTCGGAAGTCAGCCATGACGGCAAGACGATCTTCGCGGGTCTCAGCGCGCCTTTTGAGGCTGGCCGGTATCACTCGTTGATTGTCGAAAGAGAATCGTTGCCGTCGTGTTTGGAAGTTACGGCGTCAACAAAAGACGACATCATCATGGGCCTGCGGCATCGCGAGTTGAAAGTCGAAGGCGTGCAGTTTCATCCCGAATCGATCCTGACCTCCGAAGGCAAGCAACTGCTGGGTAACTTCCTCAAACTCTAAACTCACCGAAATGCCTAATCATCGAATAACTGAATTCCTCTCGCGCCTCGTGCGCCGCGAAGACCTGAGCCGTGAGGAGGCGGGGCAGTTACTAGACGCGTTGCTTGACGAAGAAGCAACTGACGCGCAGATCTCGGCTGCGTTGGTGGCGCTCGCGGCGAAAGGTGAGACGGTTGATGAGCTGACCGGGTTAGTTGAAGGTTTGCGATCGCGAGCGGTGCGCATTGTGCCGCAGCATTCGTGTTTTATCGACACGGCGGGAACCGGATCGAGTCGGGCGAAGACGTTCAACATCTCAACTGCGGCGGCTTTTGTTATCGCGGGCGCGGGATTGCCGGTTGCCAAGCATGGGAACCGTGCGGCTAGCAGTAAATCGGGCAGTGCGGATTTATTGACGGCATTGGGCGTCAATGTTTCTGCGATTCCCGTTGTGTCTGAGATCTCGCTCAACGAGATCGGGATTTGTTTCATGTTTGCGCCGCTCTATCACGGCGCGACGGCGCGAGTCGCCGGCATTCGCCGGCAGTTGGGGATTCACACGACCTTCAATCTGTTGGGGCCTTTGAGCAATCCGGCAGGTGCGCCGCGACAGATTATCGGCGTGTGGCGTAAGGACCTCGCGGAGCAGATGGCGAGTGTGTTGGCGGCGTTGGGGACCGAGCGCGCGTGGGTGGTCCATGGTGAAGACGGTCTGGACGAGATCACGCTCGCGGGAAAGACGCACGTCGCGGAAGCGCAGGATGGGCAAGTGACGACGTTTGAGATCGGTCCGGGTGATTTTGGATTCGATCCTGCTTCGCTAGACCACTTGCGCGGCGGCGATACGGACGCGAATGCGCGGATCGTTCGCGCGGTGCTCGATGGATCGCGCAAAGATGAAGCCCGCGCGCTGGTGATCATGACGGCGGCGGCGGCGCTGGTGTTGGGTGAGATGGCGGCGAACCTTCGCGAAGGAGCGAAGCTCGCGGCGCACGCGATCGATAGCGGCGCGGCGCAGTCAAAGTTGGACCTTCTGATCGAGGCCACTTGCTAATGAGCATTCTTACCGAGATCATCGATCGGAAACGGCAGCGGCTCGATATAGCCAAACGAACCATTTCGTTTGACGCCATCGAAAGACGTTCAAACGCACACAGATTGCGCCAGGCATTGCTACGCGAAGGAATCAATGTCATCGCCGAATTCAAACGCCGTTCGCCTTCGAAAGGTATCATTCGTGCTGATGCGGATTTAGAACAGATTGTCTCGAGCTACAAGACAGGCGGAGCGGCGGCGATTTCAGTGCTGACCGAAGAAGATTATTTTTCCGGTTCACTCGACGATTTACGGGCCGTTAAATCAACTGTGGATCTTCCTGTGCTGCGAAAGGATTTTATTTTTGACGAATACCAGGTTTACGAGTCAGCCGCAGCGGGAGCGGATGCGTTGTTGCTGATCGTCGCAGCCCTTGATGACGAAAAACTGACCTCCTTAAGAAGACTCGCGGAAGACGAACTAGGTCTCGATGCGTTAGTCGAAGTTCACACGCGTGAAGAGACGCAACGCGCAATCGCGTGCGGCGCAAGATTGATCGGCGTCAATAATCGCAACCTGCACACATTCGAAGTCTCGCTCGACACGTCTCTTTCACTTGCACACGACGCCCCGGCAGAAATGCTCCTCGTCAGCGAGAGCGGTCTACATAACGCCACCGATCTCGCGCGCTTGCACGACGCCGGCTATCGCGGCTTCCTGATCGGCGAATCGTTGATGCGCTCGGACGATCCAGCCGCAGCCCTGCGAGAGCTCATAGGCACAGGAAATGACGTTCGTTAAAATCTGCGGCATCACCAATCTCGACGACGCGCTGGCCGCCATTGACACCGGCGCCGACGCCCTCGGCTTCAACTTCTACAAACCAAGCCCCCGCTACGTCACCCCTGAAACCGCCCGTGAAATGATCGCGCAACTACCCGATCACGTTCTCGCGGTAGGCGTCTTCGTCAACGAACAGCCCGCGTCCGTGGAAGCAATAGCCCGCCGCGCCTCCGTAACCGCGATACAACTGCACGGCGACGAATCTCCCGATTACTGTCGCAACCTCGCAGGGTTCAAAGTCATCAAAGCCCTCGCCGCTGGCGCCGGCTTCGCTGCGCAAGAAGCAAAAGCGTACGAAGTTGACGCAATCCTGCTCGATACCAAAGACCCGAACTTGCGGGGCGGCACGGGTCGCGTTTTTGACTGGTCGATCGCGCAGGAAGTTAATCGCCTGGTGCCAAAGCTGTTTCTGGCCGGGGGACTGGGCGTGCAAAATATTGAACAGGCAATCATCTCCGTGGATCCCTACGGCGTTGACGCCTGTAGCGCGCTTGAAGAAAGGCCCGGAAAAAAGGACCACGAACGCATGCGCGCATTTGTGAGGGCAATACGGAGTGTTAAACCTTGACGATGGCCTACAGTGGCGAGGTATTCTTGACCTTGCCCCAGGGTCAAAAACATCAGATTGTCCTCCCCGAACAAGTTTTGATTTGTCGACCTCTCCAGGTCTGATTATGACTGCGCGGGCAGAAAAGAAACCAAACACGAAATCGAGCGATCGCTCGCGCGGTCGCGTGCTCCTGATCACTGACGAAGATCAGGCGCCATTTATTGAAGCCATCACCGACAGAGGCATCGACGTCGTCGGCGTGTCTAACGGCACGGCTGCCCTCGTCTCGCTGCAACGTTCTCGTCCGCATTTGGTCATCGCCGACGTCAAAGCACGTGGCTTGAGAATGCGCGAGCTCGGCAGGATGTTGGCCCAGTCGGACGACGGAATCCCGTTGGTCCTGGTCGGAACTGAAAAAGCGTCGCTGGCAGCGCGTCGTGTCGCGCTGCTTAATGGTGCTTTCGATTACTTCGAGTATCCGGCGGAGATCGAGTTGCTGATCGAACGGACGCACCAGTTAGTGCTGTTGCGACAGAAGATCGATCAGTTGCGCGCCGATGCCGACCTGGATTCTTTAACTGGTTTGGCGAACCGGCGTCGCTTTCGCGTCGCACTCGCGCGTGAGGTCGAACGGTGGCGGCGTTATCGTGTGCCGTGCGCGTTGTTGATGCTTGACATCGATCATCTGAAGCAAGTGAACGACAAGTTTGGCCATCCGGCTGGCGACGTGGTGATTCGACAGATCGCGCAAACGTTGAAGGAAGTGTCGCGTGACAACGATACCGCCGCGCGTCTCGGTGGCGAAGAGTTTGCTCTATTGCTCGCGGGTGTGGATCTCGAGCGCGCGGCTGCGGCAGCAGATCGTCTGCGATCTGTGCTTAGTGGTAAGCGCATTGAGGGAGTTGGTCCAGTCACGGTGAGTATTGGCGTCGCTGGTTGTCCCGAGAGCGCGACTGCCGAGCGAGCGCTGTACGTAGCAAGCGATCGCGCGCTTTACGTTTCGAAAAACTCCGGCCGGGATCGCGTCTCCGTGGCGCCGCCACTACAGGAGAAACTCCCCTATGAGATCTGAGATCTCAGATTCGGGATCGCAGCCTGATGTATTGGGCCATTGGGGAAAGTACGGCGGCCGCTTCGTGCCTGAAACTCTGATGGCGCCGCTGGAAGAGTTGACCACGGCGTATCTCGCCAGTCGCGACGACGAGTCGTTTCAAGCAGAGCTACACGACCTATTACACAACTACGCCGGCCGTCCCACGCCGCTCTTCCATGCGGCGCGGCTCACGGAACACAGCGGCGGCGCGCGGATCTATCTCAAACGCGAAGATCTGCTGCACAGCGGCGCGCACAAGATCAACAACACAATCGGCCAGGTGCTGCTCGCGCGGCGCATGAACAAGCAACGCATCATCGCCGAAACCGGCGCTGGTCAACACGGTGTGGCGACCGCGACGGTTTGTGCATTGTTTGGACTGAACTGCCTCGTTTACATGGGCGCGGAAGACATGCGACGCCAGGCGTTGAACGTCTTTCGCATGCAACTGCTCGGCGCGGAAGTGCGCGAAGTAAACTCCGGATCGCGCACGCTCAAGGATGCCATCAACGAGGCACTGCGCGATTGGGTGACGAATGTCGCCGACACTTATTACCTGCTCGGCAGCGCGCTTGGTCCACATCCTTACCCGCTGATGGTGCGCGACTTTCAAAGCGTGATCGGGCGCGAGGCGCGGGCGCAGATCCTCGAACAGGAGGGCCGCTTGCCTGATGTGCTGATCGCCTGCGTCGGTGGTGGTTCAAACTCGATCGGTTTGTTTCATCCTTTTCTGAACGATGCTTCTATTAAGATGATCGGCGTCGAGGCAGGCGGTTCCGGCAACGAGCTGGGCCAACATGCGGCGCGCTTCAACACTGCGGGCGGCGGACGGCCCGGAGTTTTGCAGGGAACGATGAGCTACGTCTTGCAGGACCAGCACGGGCAAGTCGCCACAACTCACTCGATCTCAGCCGGTCTCGACTATCCTTCAATTGGTCCGGAGCACGCGTTTCTGCACGACCTGGGCCGGGTCGAGTACGACTCCGTTTCCGATGACGACGCGCTTGAAGCGTTTCAGCTTCTTTCGAAGCTCGAAGGAATCATACCGGCGCTCGAGTCGGCCCACGCCGTAGCCCATGCGATCAAGGTGGCGAGCGGCCTGAAGCGCGATCAGATCGTCGTCGTAAATCTTTCCGGCCGCGGCGACAAGGACGTCGATTCTGTCCGCGAACGTCTTAAGGCGCAGGGGTCGTGACGTGGGACGCATCGACGACGCCTTCGCCAAACTAAACCAGCAGGGCAGTAAAGGATTCATCCCGTATATCACCGCCGGCGATCCGACTCTCGGCGCCACCGAACAAATTCTGCTCGAACTCGCCCAGGCAGGTGCGACGGTGATCGAGCTCGGCGTTCCGTTCAGCGATCCGATGGCCGATGGCCCAGTGATCCAACGCGCTTCGGAACGCGCGCTTAAAAACAGTTTTGGCCTGCAAGACCTGCTCGACATGACCGCGCGCGTTCGCAAGCAGATCGACACGCCCATCATTCTCTTCAGTTACTTCAATCCGCTGCTTCAGTTTGGTTTGGAAAACCTGGCGCGCACCGCCAGAGACGCGGGCCTCGACGGCGTTCTCGTCACCGACCTGATACCGGAAGAATCTGGTGAATTCGAAGCCGAGCTGCGCGCGAATGATCTCAACATGATCTTTCTCGTCGCGCCGACTTCAACCGACGAGCGCCTCAGACTCGTCGCGGAACACGCGAGCGGTTTTGTCTATGCCGTCTCGCGCGCGGGCGTCACCGGCACGCGTGAAACCGTCAGCGCTGAGGCCGAGAAACTCGTGCACCGGATGCGCGGGTTTACGTCGCTGCCGATCGCGGTCGGGTTTGGTATTTCCAACGTCGAACAAGTGCGCGACGTGCAGCGATATGCGGATGCGGTTGTCGTCGGCTCGGCCATCGTGGCGGAGATGGAGCGGCTCTCCGCCGCGCCCGATATTGCGCAAAAGATCGGCGAGTTTACGCGCGCACTGAATCGGTGAGATTTGTGTTATGCTGGCGCGCACAATCTCACAAGTCGCAGAGAGGGCTGCGACGCGAGCTCGTTCTGGAAACCTCACCCTCTGGTAACAAAATCCTGCTGTTGCAGGCGTGAAACACCGTTCCATTTTCGGTTCGGATGTGCTATGCTGCGACTCTTTGAGGGAGGACCAGCGTATGAAGACTGAGAAGAGGAGCGAAAGAAAGAGATGTATGCCATGGCAGAAGACCGATTGAGCGCAGACCGCGGCAAGGCAGTTGAAGCCGCATTGGCAAATATTGAGAAGAGGTTTGGTAAGGGATCGATCATGCGGTTGGGCGAACGCGATGTTTTAGATATACCGGCGATTTCCACCACGTCGCTCAGCCTCGACGCGGCTATCGGAGTAGGCGGTGTTCCCCGCGGACGCATTGTCGAGATTTATGGTCCTGAAAGTTCAGGCAAAACTACTTTGGCCCTGCACATCGTTGCCGAAGCGCAGAAAGCGGGCGGCGTCGCGGCGTACATCGACGCCGAACATGCCATGGACGCCGACTATGCCGGCAAGCTCGGCGTAGACATCGATCAGCTTCTGATTTCTCAACCTGACTCCGGCGAACAGGCGCTCGAGATCGCCGAAGCGCTGGTTCGCTCCAATGGAGTCGACGTGATCGTGATCGACTCTGTTGCCGCGCTCGTGCCGCGCGCGGAGCTCGATGGCGAGATGGGTGATTCATTGCCGGGACTTCAGGCGCGACTGATGTCGCAGGCGCTCCGTAAGTTGACGGCAATCGTCGCGCAGTCGAACACCTGCTTCATCTTCATCAACCAGATCCGCGAGAAGATTGGCGTCATGTTCGGCAATCCCGAGACGACCACCGGCGGCCGCGCGCTGAAGTTTTACTCGTCATTGCGGCTCGACATTCGCCGCATCGGCGCGATCAAGGACGGCGATCGCGTGGCCGGCAATCGCACCAAGGTGAAGGTTGCGAAGAACAAGGTCGCGCCGCCGTTTCGCGAGTGCGAGTTTGACATCATGTACGGCGAAGGCATCTCGCGCGAAGGCGATCTGCTCGATCTCGCGGTTGTGCAACGCGTCGTCGAGAAGAGTGGCGCGTGGTTCTCCTTCAAGGGCGAACGGCTGGGCCAGGGCCGCGAGAATGCCAAGCAGGCGTTGAAAGACAATCCGGAAACGCTGCGCCGGATCGATAAGGAAGTGAAGCTGAAACTCGGCATTCCGGTGCGTGAAGCAGACGCAAAAGCTGCGACCGCCGGCGATAAGAAGTAAACTGACACGTGTAAAATCGTGTCATCCGTGGCTTCGATACTGATAAAAAACGGCTCGCTTGTGACGATGGACGCTTTGAACTCCGTCGTTCACGGCGAGCTGTTGATTGTTGACGGGAAGATCGCTTCTGTTGGCGACACCGGTCAGTCGGCAGACATTACGATCGATGCCGCCGATTGCGCTGTAATTCCTGGTTTCGTCCAAACTCACATCCATCTCTGTCAAACACTCTTCCGCGGCACTGCCGACGATCTCGCGCTGATCGACTGGCTGAAGAAACGTGTGTGGCCCATGGAAGCCGCACACTCCGCTTCTTCGATCGCGGCCTCTGCGCGTCTCGGCATCGCCGAGCTGATCAAAGGTGGAACGACGTGTGCGCTGACGATGGAGACTGTCAATCATACTGGCGAAGTCTTTCGCGCGGTTGAAGAGAGTGGATTTAGGGCGACTGTCGGCAAGTGCATGATGGATAAGGGCGATGAAGTGCCATCCGCTTTGCACGAGCAGACTTCGCGGTCCATCGAAGAATCGCTCACGCTGCTCGAAGCGTGGCACGGTCGCGCTGATGGGCGGATTCGCTATTGTTTCGCGCCGCGGTTTGCGATTAGTTGCACGCGTGAGCTGCTCGAAAAGGTCGGACGACTGGCGCGCGAACGTGGCGTGATGATACACACTCACGCGTCAGAGAACCGGACGGAATGCGAGCTCGTGGAAAGTGACACCGGCATGCGCAACATCGCGTATCTCGACAGTCTCGGTCTGACTGGACCGCACGTCGCGCTGGCCCATTGCGTTCATCTCGACGACAGCGAGATCGATACGCTCGCTGTTTCGAGGACCAATGTGGTCCATTGTCCCTCTTCAAACTTGAAGCTCGGATCGGGCATCGCACCTATTGCGAAACTGTTGGACCGTGACATCTCCGTGTCGCTTGGCGCCGATGGTGCTGCCTGCAACAACCGGCTCGACATGTTCACTGAAATGCGAACGGCGGCACTGTTACAGAAGGCATTGCATGGTCCGGAAGTGCTGACTGCGAATCGCGTCCTGCGGATGGCGACGATCGACGGCGCGCGAGCCTTGGGTCTCGATGGGGAGATCGGAAGTCTTGAGGCAGGGAAGCGGGCGGATGTTGCGATTGTCCGGCTGGATCGGGTGCACATGACGCCGGCGGCGGAGGTTGTTTCGACGCTGGTTTATGCCGCGGAAGCGACTGATGTCGATACAGTTATGGTAGATGGGCAGTTGTTAATGCGCGATCGGAAGTTGTTGACGTTAGACGAGGCTGACGTGGTGTCGCGGGCGAATGCGGAAGCTAAAGAGCTGATGAACAGGGCCTAAAAATGGCTGTGCCAGCTCGAAGGTAGCGACTGCGGGGGGCGCGATCGGCGGCCGAGCTGGCACTGGCGGGCACTATCAATTTTGAATTGGATGGCCGTCTTTCGACGTAGCTGATGTTTGGGCACCAGCCCCACCCGCAACGTCCCGGATTATACACCCAGCAAGGAATCAGTCAACGACTTTTTGTGACTAATCCGACAAAATTATGGTCCCTTCCGCCGCCCCTCTCTCAGTTCTCCCTCTGCGCCTGTGCCTCCCACCTTCCCGGTTCGCGCTCAAGTTGACAGTCATTTGCTCAAATCCCTATACTACGCCTCTTTTTGCTTCCTCTGGCCAGGTAGCTCAGTTGGTAGAGCGCGGCCCTGAAAAGGCCGGCGTCGGCGGTTCGATTCCGTCCCTGGCCACCAATACTTTCAACAACTTACAGATAGCCAAAAACATTCAAAAATCGTCGCGCGAACAATGCGCGTACATCGGTTTACCCTATGGCCTCTTTCTTGCCGATCGGTTCAATTTGTCTTTGGTCTATCGGTCCACGTTTCAATACACTTTAGCCAATAGGAAACAAATATGCGTTTGGCTGACTTTATTTTGCAGGACATAGAAGCCATTTTGGCGGAATTTTGAGGCGTTTGCTGCGACGCTGCTCCCAGCCGCCGAGGGCATGACGTCGCTGGCGTTGCGTGACGACGCAAAACCGATGCTGGAGGCCGTGGCGAAAGATATATCAACGGCCCAGACGAAGGAAGCTCAGGCCGAAAAATCCAAAGGGCGAGCACCCAAGCTAACAGGAGCCCCTGAGACAGCAGCACAAGCGCACGCGGTGCTGCGCGCGCAGCGGCTTCGACATTCAATCAACTAGCCGCTGAGTACCGTGCCTTGCGCGCCAGCGTCCTTCGGCTATGGATAGACGCCTACGAGCCGGATGATACTAATCTGGAGGACATAATCCGTTTCAACGAGGCTATCGACCAAGCGATCGGCGAATCGATCGGCTACTTTAGTGCGCAAGTGGATCAGGCGCGCAACTTGTTGCTCGGAACGTTGGGCCACGACATGCGCAGTCCGCTGAATACTATCGTCATGACAGGCCAATACCTCGCGGCGCTGAATGCCGGAGGAGAAATCTCGGATGCGGCGAGACGCTTAATCAGGAGCGGTGCTTCGATGAAAGCGCTTCTGGAGGATCTAATCAATTTCAATAAAACTACTGATTGTCCGTTCTGGTACATACTCCAGCCTCATGTGCTAAACTACCAGCCCTGATCTTTCAGAAATCCATCTGTCGTCATCGGGAAGAGCTTCATTAACTTCTCCTTGTGCCGTCTGCTGTTCTACGCGCGACCGAACATAAGGAGACCTGATGCACGAAACTACAAACTCCAGCCCTACTATCTTTTTTGTTGAAGAAGACAACCACGCTCGCCGCCCTTTGACGAAGAGTTTGCGGGAACTTGGCTACCGCTTGCTTGTGTCAGCCGACTTGGAAGACGCATTTGAGTGGACGAGCGGGACCGGCTATATCCACGCCGACCTGGTTTTAGTCAATCTTTTAGGCAAACTGCCCGAAGAAGCTTTAACCATTGGACGTCGCTTGCGCGAGCATTCCAAATATGACGGCCACACGCCGCTCGTTATTTTGCCGGAGAAGGTCCCGCAGAATCTGCAAGGTACTGATGAAAAAGTTAACGATCTGGAGTGGATTTGTCATTACGAAAATATCGACCAAGTAAAGCGTCTGCTTGCGCGCCTTCTCAACAAAAACAGTTAAACCTGCGCTAGACCATCTGAAACCCACAGCTAACTTTCCTGGAGAGGGAAATATCTCTCGCCATAGTTTTCCCTGCGAAGGAATTAGGGAAGTCACAATGTACAACTTTACTGTCAAAGAGCGTCAAGTCGGAAATGTGACTGTTCTGGACATACACGGCAAGCTGAGGGGCCGCGGAGGTAGTGGTACATTACGCAATGCCATCAACCAGCCGCTTGGAGAGAAGTTTCAGCGTGAAGGAACGGTTGTCGAGTGGTCGCGTGACACTTAACGGCATTCAAGGCGAGTTTGTCGAAGCGATGTTCGAGCCTGTGCAGTATGCAGTGTAAGAATCGCACACCTGTTATCCGAGTAACCGATCGAACTCGTCTTTGACAACTCGATAACACTCGCACGCAGTATCTTCCAGTTTCTGGCGGTCCAGGATCTGTATGCGGCCTCGGACATAACTAATTGCTCCTATGTCCTGCAGATGACCCGCAGCCACGGTAACGCCTTCGCGGCGCACGCCCAACATATCGGCGATCAATTCCTGAGTCATGATCAACTCATCGGTTTTCACGCGGTCGTGGCTTAGCAACAGCCAGCGACAAAGTTGCTGTTCCACAGAGTGAAGCCGGTTGCAAACCGCGGTCTGCGATATCTGGGTAATTAGTGCTTGCGTATATCGCAACAACAGGCGTTGGAATTGACCACCCAACGCGAATTCTGTCTGCAGCAACTTCGCCTTCATGCGGATAGCGCTGCCGGCGCTTAGAACCACAGCACGGTTCGGCATAGTGCCGCCTCCCATGAACAGGGCGATCCCTACTACGCCATCATTACCAGTCAAACCCATTTCCGCGGTAGCGCCGTTTTCCATCGTATAAAGCAAAGAGATAATCGCTGTAGTTGGAAAGTAGACGTAATCCAAATGTCCGCCGAATTCGTAGACGACATCACCAAGAGAGAACGAGATTTGTTGAAGGTTAGGGAGCAGGCGTTCGAATTCATCCCGTGGCAGCGCGTCCAGCAGTCGATTCTTACTGGGATTTGCAGGGCTTGAAGAAACCGGCACGCGTATCTCCACGTTCGCTTAAATTATTGGCGCCACGAGAAACACGTTTCTGTTCTGGCTGGTAACGCGCTTCCCGAGTTCCGGCAGAGGATATCACGCATGTGCTCTATCGCGCAGATGTTGGCGCCGTGTCTGCGATCGGCTCGTGTCTGTGTCTGCTTGCAGTCTACATCTGGCCTTGAGCATGAATAAGACGACGCAAGCGATCCGGGAAGAGTACGTCAATCTTTTGAGGGTCGATCAGCCCTATTACTTCTCCAATACCGAACATCTGATGGGTCATCGATTGCCCTGCACGGTATGTGAGTATCCTGTCATAAGGCGAAGGGGTTTTCACCGCCAGACGAGGCAACGTTCGCGAACTGAGTTTGAACGTGCTAACTGTGCCGCACTTCGGACAACTCACGCGTGAAATCTGCCCTCGCTTGGTTACGGCGGTCACGATGTGTCCACGTTCCTCGTCGCACTTTGCGCATAACTTATCGGCTCGCTCGCCCACCGCGAATACCTGTTTCTCCATGGAGTACTCCTTCGCTGTTGTTTGTACCATTAGGTGATGTAATTCGTTTCTCAATCAAACAAAAGCCACCGGGCCATTAATCGTACCCGGGGGCTTTCTATAAAAGAGTCGCCGGAAGTAAACCAGCAACAAAATTAGTAGCGAGAACTGCCGCCGAAGCCGCCACGACTACCACCTCGATCTTCACGAGGTTTGGCTTCGTTGACGTTAAGCGCGCGTCCCCGACTTCATGGCCGTTGAACTGCTGTATCGCTGCATTGCCTTCTTCTGTCGAGGACATTTCGACGAATGCGAAGCCGCGTGAGCGACCTGTTTCGCGATCTTCAATAACGTTTGCTGATTCGATAAACAGTTTAACCTTTGTCAGTCGATCTCGCTTGCGACCACTTCTTGAACATCAATTGATGGCGTCGCCGGGCAAACGCCCGTTGCCCCGAAGGATTTTCGTCGCTGTTTCTGACAGAACCGTCCATTGGCGTTCTGTCATCTGCCTGACCTTCGGGAATCCACGGTTCAGTTTGTACATGGTGTGCTGGGTCAAACTGGGCCATCTTCGTTTGAGTTGGCGGCGTCGGATCTGATACTTCGCTCATTTGTAACCCCTCGAGATTCTTTATTACTGATTTGCTCCTGCAAATGCGACATCAACGCGTTCGGACTACTGTAAAACAGTGGTACCACAGCAAAGAATGTTATACCGAAAAAGCTAAACCGTCTGTGGGCTGGCTCGCTTATGGACTCTTCGATTAGTGATTGACAGGTTACACCGCCTCCGTCTCATATGTGTGTTGTCGCACGGACATACGACCGTTCCAGTTATACACTGGGTCATAGAGTTTTAGAGCGACTATAAAAGGCATAGAGGTTAGAAGGACCAAATCCCGGTGGTGGTCTTTTACGTTGAAGATATCGCTGAAGGGCAAGAAGTCGCAATCGGCGAAAACCTATACCTAACGCGTCCTGATAACTTCAATCAGTTGAGAAGTCTTTGTAGCCCGGCTGCTGCATTTCGAAGTTACGCAGGTTCACGTTAACAATGAGGAACGGCAGAGGAATTGAATTTATGACAAGTAATCCAACGCCTTTCACGATCAGGTTCATGGATACGAAACCGCGCGCCCTACTGGAACTCACTAACACAACGGCGAGCGCTCTTAAGTCAATTGAGATTCTGACAGTGTTTTTGAAGGACGAAGAGAGTCCTGGTGGTCCTTCTCGCGCGCATGTTCGGTTCGACCGCATCAACTCTGTTCAGCCAAACGGAAGAGCCGTTGTTTCTCACAGGACCTGGATCAATGGTAGGCCGGCAAGTGATGCGCAGGATCAGATCGGACGGCTTGCGGTCGTACCCGGCACGGTCAAGCCTTATGTGTTGGATATTTCATGGGAAGATGTGGACGGGAAGACCCAGTTTCAGAGAATCGCGGTTGGTCACTAGGTAGAGACTTATGACAAGCATCATTAAGCTGCAAACACTCTCAAGTACAAAGGGGCGTTACCGTTTCCAGTAACGCCCAATTGTGACGGCGGCTTGCAATGGGGCAATGCCTACCGTGTGGGAGCTTTTATTCACTTAGAAGCACCATACAGTCGATGATCAGGAGCGTCCGTGCGGTAGCACACATATGGACAAAGGCCCGTTGTAAAATTAGGAAAGTTCGGAACGAAGTTTCAGTCCGGTGCGTTAGAGAATCTTCTCAAACGCTCGCAAGATGTGAGCCTGCAGATCGCTGTACTTCCGACGTGCTTGACGGCATATCCCAACACCTGTTCGATGTAAGGGTTGGCATCGGTGATCTTTCCTGTGGTCGCATCGAGGATGAGTATGCCGTCCTTGGCAGACTGGAACAGTCGACGATAACGGACTTCCGATACACGCAATTAATTTCATTAACTCAGAAGATTTTCGAGCGTAGAGCGATCCTTCGACGCTCGGCTTTTCTTGTCGCCGTGTTTCTTGTCACCGTTGACACCATGCGTCGCCGGACGTATTGTTGCCTCCTCCCAAGCGCGAAACCCTTGACTCACCCGTTTCACCACTACCTCATAAAGGAGACGGACATGAGTCTAAACTAACTCTAGTTTCGATCCGTGCGCTCATCGCAGGTTCGATGGCACAGACGGCGTTGTCTGAACCCAGCGATGATGCTTGAATAAAGAATGATTAGAGGAACGGTTACCACCTTTCATCTCTACCTTACCGAGAGGCATCAAAATACGCTTCTCTCCTGTTGGATCGTTCTGTCCTGCTTCATTCTGGCGATTGATTATTTTACCGGCTCAGTAGTCCAGTTCCCGTTTATGTTCATTGTGCCGGTTGGGTTAGCCGCCTGGTATAACGGGGCGCGGGTGGGCTTAGTCTTCGCCATCGTGCTACCTCTCATCCGTCTTTACTTTACAACTATCTTTTCTGTGCCCTGGGGTTTTCCCATTTCGGTCGCTAATGCTGCGATCAGAATGGCGGTGCTGGTCAGCTTTGCTTTGTTGATTGCCTACATTGCTAAACAAAAGAAGGGGTTGGAACGCGAGCTAAATATTCTTGAAGGGATACTGCCTGTATGCAGTTTTTGTAAGAAGATTCGTGATGAGGGCAGTATCTGGCATCCAATGGAGAATTATATTACGGCGCGTTCGGAGGCGAGGTTCAGCCACAGCCTGTGCCCAGATTGTAAGGAGAAACATTACGGTGATTTTTTGCGGCAGCGTAAGAGAGATGGCGCAGAACAAGTGAAGTTATAGTAGCTGGCGGTGTAAGAAAAGTGGGCCACTGAGGCACGTACCAATGACGGCTGTTGTGGCCCACTTCGCGCGGCGAGTGCCGCAACTATTGCTGCAATTGCGACTGAAAATACGCCAGATCAAAGTACTCTCTGTCCGATTGGATTTTTCCCTGCTCGTTGAACTTAAGAATGCCGATGCCCTCCACGAAGAAGACATTTCCGGTCTTGGTCTTAAAACGCAACCGCCATTTGATGGCGGCTTCCTGACCGGCGACAAAGACGTCAAACGACTTGATTCTGATCTCATTCAAGATGGTGGGGAAAGTCTGCTGGTAAGCAATGATGGCTTGCCTTCCCTGTATTGGCGTCGTTCCGACGGGGTCTTCAATCGTGCCGTCAGGGGCAAAACAATCTGCGGTGCCTATAGCGTCGAACGCGGCGAATCTGTTGAACATCTCCGTGGCAAGCGCTTCGATCTGTTCCGGGGTTAGATTGGCTGGAGCCGCCTCCACGCGCGTGACGGTCGCAGCGAACAGAAACATGAGCGCCATTGCCAGCGCGGTCATCTTTTTCACAAAACCTAGATTTCTCATTCTCTTCTCCTATGTATGTTTGCGTTGTTCCGAGGCGAACATCGCTCTGCCATCGGATTCGACGACGGCGATGATTCACCGATAACTGTAGGGAGAAGTTGTTGAACTCTTCGTCGTATTACTGCGGTGCGGAAATCTTTTGAATTAAATTGAAAGCGTGTAGGTCAATAAGAAAAGTGTCACCTGGTGGACCTGCCGCACGTGGCGCCATGTCTAGGTTTGGAAACCAACAGTTCATATTCGGGTGTGATGTTCTTCGATTATTGACCAATTCAAAATGTCCTCAATCAGCGTGACAACTTTTTACAATTCCTAGCGGTAACTTTCTGTAGAATCCTGATGTATGCTCTCGTCCAGGATGTTCCGAGATGCAATTGGCAAGCTATCGCTGCGAAAGAAGTTGACGATACTGGCATCAGTAGGCGTGTTACTTCCGATCCTGATACTGACCTACATGCAGTATCGCTCGCTCACAGAACTCCAGAACAAAACCAAAGGCGCATTCAAGGACAACCTGCGACAGGGAATACCCAACGTCCAGCGCCAAATGAAACAACGTCTGGAAGAAGTCGGGGCTCAAACTTTGAGCCCGATCGGCGCCATGCACCTTTCGTCCGCCGGGGCCGCGCAAGAGTTAGAAAAATATTTCGCAGACGTGAAGCGTTCGCATCCCGAGATCGAAGAGATTTTTGCTTTCGGCTACTCGGGCGATCAACAAAAAACGAATACCGACATTCAACTTATTTTTGACAAGGCACGGCTGGACCAAAGTTTTGTTGACGCTAATCGCCAGTATTTATTCACCCATCATTCCTGCCTCACCTGTGCGCCGAGCATGCGCCACGGAGCATACCTGTTTCATCCGTTACAGGCCGGTTTTGCGGGTGTCTTATTAAGCGAAGATTTTGTCACCAATGACCTGATCGCCGGCAGTTTCATCAAGACCGTAAACAGGTTTCATGGGAATACTGCCTCACCAGACATTGCGGTTACGATTACCGACGAGAATCAGCGCGTGCTTTTCTCCAACGCGGCTCCTCAAAACGGACACTTTCTCGAAAGCAATTTCGATCGTCCATTCTCGAATTGGAACGCACGAATCGGCCTGAAGAATACAAATCTTGACGAGCTCGCGCGCAACAGTTTCCTGCATAGCGCCGGGGCAACTGTCCTCGTACTGCTGTTCTTGTTTTGTGGTATCGCACTTACCATACGAGCCACCGACCGCGAAGCACGACTGGCGCAAGCGAAATCAAATTTCGTGTCGAATGTCTCGCACGAGCTGAAGACGCCTCTCTCGCTAATCAGCCTCTTTTCCGAGATCCTCGAACTAGGCCGCGTCAACAGTGAAGAGAAGAAAACGGAGTACTACCGGATCATCAGGCATGAAAGCCGGCGTTTGAACAAGACGATCGATAACATCCTCGACTTCTCCAGAATCGAGGCGGGGCGGAAAACGTATGACCTCGTCAATGGTGACGTGGCGGAAGTGATCGACAACGTGCTTTCCACGCATCGCTATCAGATCGTCAACTCCGGCTTTAACGTTCAAACAAACATGCAACCCGATCTGCCGCCGGTCTTGATTGACAGCGATGCGATGGCCCAGGCCATCTCAAATCTGCTTGATAATGCCATTAAGTATTCAGGCAAGGTGAAGCAGCTTACGATCACAACCAAAACGATCGGTTCCGAGTTGTCTCTAGAAGTAGCGGATCAGGGAATTGGAATTCCGCGCGCCGAACAGGCGAAGGTTTTCGAGAAGTTTTACCGGGTGGGCAACGGACTGGTCCATGATGTAAAAGGCAGTGGCTTGGGCTTGTCTCTGGTGAAGCACATTGTCGAAGCTCATAACGGAACCATCTCCGTCGAAAGCGACGTCGGCAAGGGGACTCGTTTTACGATTCTGCTTCCGCTGGCGCCGCGGACCGCGGATGGCTAGTCAATAGGTGCTCTGCACAAAAAGTGCGTTATGACGTGAAGAAGTCTCGCGCAAAGGCGCAAAGACGCAAAGCGCTGCCGCGTTTCGCTGGACTTTCTTTGCGCCTTTGCGCCTTTGCGGGAGAATATCCTGCGCAGCGGGTCAATAGGAGAACATAGAGTTGGCCAAAGTCCTGATAATCGAAGACGAACCCAACATGGTTCTTGGGTTGAAAGATAGCTGTGAGTATGAGGGTTACGAAGTCTCTGTGGCGCGTGATGGGAAAGAAGGCCTGGAGAAGGCGTCGACTGAGAAAGTTGACATCATTCTGCTCGACGTGATGCTGCCTTTGATGAGCGGAATAGATGTGTGTCGCACATTACGCACTCGCGGGATCGAAACTCCGATTCTTATGCTGACTGCTCGGGGTCAGGAAATGGACAAGGTGGTCGGACTGGAAGTTGGCGCTGATGATTACGTGACGAAACCGTTCAGCATTAAAGAACTGCTCGCGCGCATCAGGGCGCATCTGCGAAGGGCGGCAAAGCAAGTCGCCGAAATCGAGAGTTTTACTTTTGGCGATGTGGAGTTGAATTTTAAGAAGTACGCGGCGCGCAAAGGCGGGCAAGCACTGGAGCTTTCAGCTCGCGAGTTTGAGATCTTGCGCTATCTGATCCGGCATCGAGGTGAAATCGTCACCCGCGATCGACTGCTCGACGAAGTTTGGGGATATGACAGCACGCCGGTAACGCGCACGGTTGATAATCATATCGCCAGGCTGCGGCAGAAAATCGAACCTGATCCATCCGAACCGCAGCACATAATTACCGTTCATCGCCTCGGCTATCGCTTCGTCGAGTAGGTACAACTTTTTACAATCTCGTTACAGCGTGTGGAGACTTAGTCGTTCAAAGGGTCGTAGGCTTCCTGAATAAGGAGAATATCAATTTGAACCACAACGTTATGTTGATCGTTTCGTCTCTGCTCTCGATCCTCTTCTTTACACTTCACCTTGCCGACGACATCGTCCGCGGATTCGAAAAGGGAGGGCTCTCAACCCTCAATGTAGTGCCCATCTGTGTCGTTTGGTTGTACGGAGCACTGGTGCTTGCCAGACGGCGATCGGGGTACATCATCACGCTCTTATTCTCGCTTCTCGGGTTGGGCGTTCCCTTTATTCACCTGAAAGGGAAGGGGGTTGGCATCGCGAGCGGTATCGCCAATTCAAGGGGCGGCGGCTTCTTCATCTGGACGCTGATCGCGCTTGGCGTGACGGCGCTCTTCTCCGTCATCCTCTCGGCGCACGGACTGTGGCGCCTGCGACGCAGCAAGTCCCGAGAGTCCGCCTAGCGGCTTTGCACAAAACTACTTTTAATCGATATCTGCGTCCGCTGCGCAGGACATTCTCCCGCAAAGGCGCAAAGAAAGTCGATCGAAACGCGGCAGCGCTTTGCGTCTTTGCGCCTTTGCGGGAAACATCTTCACGTCAGTGCACTCGTAACGTCGTCGTCAGCGAAGCGGTTGAATCTGCGCCGGCCCACACGTCAAAAACTGTGGGTTCCTGCACCCACGCTTTGGCCGCGCCGCTCCAGTACGTCAGTTCCGACTTACCTAACGTGAAACGAACGGTTCTTTTTTCGTCCGGTCCAAGCGTGATGCGCTCGAAGCCTTTAAGCTCGCGAACCGGTCGCGATGCGCTTCCATAACGTTGGTGAATATAGAGCTGTGCAACTTCTTCGCCAGCGCGTCGTCCTGTGTTCTCAACGTCCACCAACACTTCTACGCTCTCGCCGATTTTCACTTCCGGCTTGCTCGTGCGCAGGTTGGAGAACTTAAAGGTCGAGTAGCTTAGACCATAGCCAAACGGATAAAGAGGTGACGTGGGAATGTCCCAATAGCGCGATGTGAAACCTTTGGCGGTCGCCGGCTCTTGCGTGGTGTGGTGTGCGTAATAGATCGGGATCTGCGCTGCGCTGCGTGGCCACGTGAGAGGAAGTTTACCGCCCGGTGTCGCATCGCCGTAGATAACGTCGGCGACCGCGTTTCCACCCTCAGTGCCCGGATGCCACGCCTCGAGGATTGCAGGAACGTGCGAGGCAGCCCAGGAGATCTCGAGGGGACGACCATTGATGAGCACGAGCACAACAGGTTTTCCTAAATCGGATACGGCTTTGAGCAGCTCAAGCTGCTGGCCGGGCAGATCGATCGTCGATTGAGACGCGGCCTCACCGCTCATCTCTTCATGTTCGCCAAGCACCGCGATCACCACGTCAGACGAGCGTGCGAGTGACACGGCTTTCTCAAACTCTTCTCGTTTCTGCGCGTCGCTCCAACGCGCGGGCCGCGGGCCAGTTATGATGTCGAAGCGAGATGGGTAAACACGAGCGATGTCTACGCCTTGTGCATATTCCACTTTTACCGAAGGCCCGACTTTTGTTCGAATCCCTTCGAGCACAGTGACTGCGCTCTTCACGTCGTCCACGAAACTCCACGAGCCGCGAATGTCTCGTTTGGAGTCTGCTAATGGACCAATCACCGCAACAGACGAAACCTTCGGATCGCCTTTGACGAGCGGGAGTACGTTGCCTTCGTTGCGCAGCAGCACCATCGATCGCTGAGCTGTTACCCGCGCCAGTTGCCGGTGTTCGGGGTTGTTGTGAATCGTCGCTACGCGTGATTCATCAACGTAGGGATTATCGAAGAGACCAAGCTTGAACTTCGCCTCCAGAATGCGGCGCACGGCTTCGTCGAGCAGTCCTTTATTGACTTTACCGTCCTGGACCAGCTTCGTGAGACTCGACGCATACGCACTGGCGATCGGATTCCCGGGTATCGACATCTCCATATCAACGCCTGCGGTAAGCGCCCGGTAAGCCGCGTCCGACTTATCTTCGGCAAAGCGGTGCGTGACGAGATTGCCGACAGCGTCGGCATCGCTCACGACGAAGCCTCTGAACCCCCAATCCTTGCGAAGCACATCACGTAAGAGGAAAGCGTTTCCGGTCGCAGGCACGTCGTTGAGATTCATGTAAGCCGACATGGCGCTTCCGACGCCGGCGTCGACGGCTGCTTTGAACGGCGGCAAGTAGACGTTGTAGAGTTCCGCATCCGCAATGAACGCGGAGTCGTAATCGCGTCCGCCCACACCCGCGCCGTAGCCCGCGAAATGTTTCATGCAGGCAAGCAGGCGTCCCGCGCTTGACGGATCCTGGCCTTGAAAACCACGCACGTGAGCAGCAGCCATTCGTGCACCGAGAAACGGATCTTCGCCGGCGCCCTCGACGATGCGGCCCCAACGCGGATCACGCGCTATGTCAACCATCGGCGCGAAGGTCCAGCGCACGCCGGCGGCCCGCGCCTCACGCGCTGCCACTTCCTGCGCGCGTTCGACGAGTGGCGGGTCCCACGACGAGGCCATCGCCAGGGGCACAGGGAAAATAGTGCGGAAGCCGTGAATGACGTCGAAGCCGAAGATGAGCGGGATCTTCAGCCTCGACTGTTCAACGGCAACTTTCTGAAACCTGTTGATGACGGCCGGATCGGTGAGGAACAGCAAAGATCCGATCTTGCCTTCGCGAATGCCGGGCTCAACCATTTCCGGTTGCATGAACTGCTTGAAGTAGAAGAGTTGGTTGAGTTGGCCCACCTTTTCCTCGATCGTCATCTGCGCCAGCAGCTCGTCGACTCTACGATCGACTGGTAGAGAATATGGTCCATTCGCGGAGACGCCAGTTGTCCATAGAGGCAGGCCAGACAAAGCCATCACGATTACGAGACACGCGGCAATCTTTATTCTCATCTCAGTCCTCTTCCAGTTGGTTGGAGATTAGGCAACGGCAAGGCGGGCAACGTACAAGAACGCCGATTTTATGTCAATATGTAGCTACGCCGTGTAGTGGTAAAGTTGACTGTCTGTTAGTACGCCGAAGGCGTTCAATAATTCCAGCCCAGGGTTGCTTCAACCCTGGGTACACGAGAAGTGAATTAGAAAACACTGAAAGTGTTCGGATCGCAATTGAAACTCCTTCAGAGTTCCACGGTAATGCGGGACTCCACCCAGGGTTGAAGCAACCCTGGGCTTGAATTATTGAACGCCTTCGGCGTAAACAATTGAAACTACACCATAGCTACGCCGTCGCTGTCGCGCGCGTCACTCTGCTTTAACAACATTTCGATCAGAGGAAAGAGAAGCTGCATGACCAAAATCCGAAGTGCACTCGTCGTTGTGCTTTTGTGGTGTTTTGCGTCCACACCTTTCGCCATCACGCAGACGCGAAAGCAATGGGAGAACGCGCCCGACATCGAGCGCAGAGTAGAAGCGCTGCTTAAACAGATGTCGCTCGATGAGAAAGTAGGGCAACTGAATCAGTACTCATACGGGACGCCCACTGGACCAGCCACCGGCCGCAGCGCGGTGGACGAGTCAATCCGGCGCGGGGAAGTTGGTTCGTTTCTCAACGTTACCGATCCGGTTCTGAGTAATCGCTTGCAGCGCCTGGCCATGGAGGAGTCACGGCTAAAAATTCCCCTCATCTTCGGGCTTGACGTAATTCATGGCTACCGCACGATCTTCCCCGTGCCACTCGCTCTTTCCTCGACCTGGGACGCAAACCTGGTCGAACGCGTCTCACGTATCGCGGCGCAAGAAGCCACTTCAGCAGGCATCCGTTGGACGTTCTCTCCGATGGTCGACATCGCGCGTGACCCACGCTGGGGACGTATCGTCGAAGGAGCAGGAGAAGATCCTTATCTTGGCTCGATCATGGCGCGAGCATACGTGCGCGGCTACCAGGGAGAGACGTTGGGAGGTCCTCAGTCGATGGCGGCGTGCGCGAAACATTATGTCGCCTACGGCGCGGCAGAGGGCGGGCGTGACTACAACACGGTCGACATGTCTGAGCGTCAGTTGCGTGAAGTTTATCTCACGCCGTTCAAGGCAGCAGTGGACGAGGGAGTGGCGACGCTGATGTCTGCCTTCAATACCATCAGCGGAGTGCCAGCTTCCTCGAATGACTTTACGCTCAACCAGGTATTGCGGCGTGAGTGGAACTTCCGCGGCTTCGTCGTGAGCGACTGGGGCTCTGTCGGCGAGTTGATGAATCACGGTGTCGCCAACGACCTGGCCACCGCCGCACACAAAGGATTTCTCTCAGGCGTCGACATGGACATGGAGAGCAATGCTTATTTCCGGCATCTCGCTAGTGCGGTCAAAGCGGGACAAGTGCAGCAGTCTGCGGTTGACGAAGCGGTACGACGAATCTTGCGCATCAAGTTTGCGCTGGGACTTTTCGATAAACCGTATGTTGATGAGAAAAACGCGGTGCAGGCACTTTCACTCCCGAATGTTGAGGTAGCACGTGAGGCTGCGGAGAAGAGCTTCGTGCTGTTGAAGAACGAACCCGCCGCGAGTGCCGCTGCCCCTGTTCTGCCCATTCGCACAGGCGTGCGCACCGTTGCATTGATTGGACCACTGGCAGACAGCCGAGCCGACATGCTCGGAACGTGGAGCGCACAAGGTAAACCTGATGATGTGATCACTTTGCGCACCGCTCTCGAGCTGCGAGCCAAGAGCGCTGGGTTCCGGCTGCTATACGTTAAAGGAACTGAGATACGTGGTACTTCCGATTCTGGTTTCGCGGAAGCTATGGACGCAGCTTCTCAGGCCGATGTGGTGTTACTTGCACTTGGCGAAGACGCTTCATGGATGACAGGCGAGGCCGCTTCACGTGCTTTCATCGATCTTCCCGGCAATCAACAACAACTGCTCGAACGAGTCACCGCGACAGGCAAACCAACGGCGCTCGTTTTATTCAGCGGTCGACCGCTTGCACTTACATCGGCGGCATCGCGCGTACACGCGATCCTCGAAGCATGGTCGCCGGGAGTGCAGGCTGGGCCGGCGTTGGAGCGCGTACTATTCGGTGAAGCCGCTCCTGTCGGCCGATTAACGGTCACGTTTCCACGCAGTCTTGGACAAGTTCCTATTTATCACAGCATGCTCAACACCGGACGGCCACCCTTTGGGCTCGACTTGACGCGGCCGCCTACCAACGGCGGTGAGAAGTACAGATCGCGCTACGTCGATGAGCAGAACGTGCCGCTTTATCCGTTTGGGTTTGGACTTACCTACACGAGCTTCGAATACTCTGCACCGCAGACAAGTGTGCAACAGATGAGCGTTGCAGATCTGAATGCGGGTCGAGGTCAAGTGCGAGTAACGGCGGATGTGAAGAACAGTGGTGCGCGTGCGGGAGAGGAAGTGGTCCAACTCTACCTTGGTTTGCGCGGCACGAGCGTAGCGCGTCCGGTGCGCGAGCTGAAAGGTTTCCAGCGCGTCGCGCTTGGCCCTGGCGAATCGCGTCGCGTTGAGTTCACGATTGGCCGCGACGAGTTGGCGATCTGGCAGCGCGACACGAAATACGCAGTCGAGCCTGCTGAGCTGGCGATCTGGGTCGCACCCAACGCAGCGGCCGGTGTGCCGGTGCGGGTGTTGTTGAAGTAACTAGCATTCTAAGAGGCCACCTCGCGGGTGGCCTCTTAGTTTCTAACAACCCAGGGCAGCTAGGGTACCCGCAACTCGTTATCATTCTCTCGATCTTGCTCGTTGATGCGGTTGGTTGGATCAACTCGGACCGCCATTACCGCCGGGTCAAGGAGTTGATTGCTGTTCGGTTCGGTAAAGCAACCGCTGAATGTTTGCCCGCCGAGTGTTGGATTACGGACGACTCGAATTGTGGTCGGGCGATTAGGGTAGTTATTCGTGCGAACCACCGGCGTATTTGCAGGAAATCCTTGCGGCAAGTTCAGTGTACCGAGCGTCCGGGGATTGTTGGCATCCGTGAGATCGAGAAGACTAACCTCAAATTGGGTGTTAGCCTGTTCAATGTTCACACCCGCCACGCCCCAGGTAAACGTAGGTATTGGAACTCCGGTAACGACATTTAAACTCAACCCGCTACAGAGAGAATCCGGGAGCCGCGACATCCGGCCATTATTGGTCACCACGGGCTGCCCGATCGGACGTGTAAGCACAACCGGGAAGAAAACATACGGTAATAGATTCGGAATCGCGGGATTGTTAGCAACCAGTCCACCCGTTCCCGAGCCACTGGTCGGTTGATCGTCAGGGTCCGGACGATAAGCTGTGTCTTTTAGAGCATTACAACTGTTAACGATCCGAACTTTTATGGTTTCACTGCCGATCAGCCAGTGAACCTTCACGGTGTGATTGCCCAGAGAGTGAGATGAGTCGGCCTTGATGTCGACAATGACAAACCCCTTCGGCACGCGCTGTCCTGCACTCAGCGGAGCGTTTGGATATTCAGCATCCCGACCGCGATCGTGGATCCATTCAAATATATCGCTTCCCGTGGCATCTGTAGCGAGGTCCGCTCCATGTCCATACATCTTGATTCTGATTTTCTCTCCTCTTGCCAGCGAGATACGACTGCGACCGGCCCAAGACTTATGCCCGAATTCGAAAGGCACGCTGCTACAGGGTCCGGACTCATGGTTAACGAGAAAAGTGTCCATTGCTGACGCTGTTATCGTTGCTGTGCACGTGATCGCGACGGCCGCAATCCAAATGAGGTAGTTTTTGAGAGTGTAAGTCGGGGTCATTTTCTTGTCTCCTTGAATCGTGACTAAAGTTAGTGGAACTGGTCCAATTCGCCCCCTCAACTGGTTATGGTAATAAGATGAGAAATGTTTCGCGCCCGAAATGGACCACTCAATAAGGAGCAGTTAAATTGGATATGACTGGTCTAACGATCCGACGCGGTACGGTTGAGGATGCTGGTTTGCTATCCGCACTGGGCGCGCGCACTTTTTCCGAGACGTTCGCCGCTGATAACACACCGGAAGACTTAGCTGCATACACCGCCGCGTCTTTTAGTGTCGCGCGGCAGACGGCTGAGTTGGAAGACCCCGCCTCAACCTTCCTGATCGCGGAAGTTGACGGGCAGGCGGCAGGTTACGCCAAGCTCCACGTCGGCAAACCTGAGCAGGGTGTCGAAGGCGCCAACCCGGTCGAGTTGGTCCGTTTGTATGTGTCGAGGGAGTGGCTTGGGCGTGGCGTCGGACAACAATTGATGCGTGCATGCCTGGACGCAGCCCGTCAGGCCGGACACGACACTATCTGGCTTGGGGTGTGGGAGCGGAATGCGCGTGCGCAAGCCTTTTATCGAAAGTGGAACTTCCGCGAGGTCGGCGAGCACATGTTTCAGTTAGGCTCAGACCTCCAAAGAGATCTCCTGATGGAGCGCCCGTTGTAGTCATAATGAAACTATGTTGATGTTTCCTGAGCGTCGTTAACTTATGCAGAAAACAATCTTGATTGGTGTGGCCGGTTTACTGGGAACTCTCTTGCGGTATTGGCTGGCAGGCCATGTGGCAGGACAGTATGGCGAGACGTTTCCGTGGGGGACGATGGCTGTCAACCTGATCGGTTGCCTGGTAACCGGCGTGGTGTTCTATGCGACTGAAGAACGATTCGTTGTCAGTCCGGCAGTTCGCAGTGTAATCCTGATCGGATTACTCGGAGGATTTACCACTTTTTCAGCGTATGGCTTGCAGACGTTCACGCTGTTGCGAGATGGGGAATACGGATTGGCAACTCTGAACGTAATCGCGTCGAATGTGCTGGGCGTGTTGATGATCTGGGCAGGATACGTTTTAGGCAAAGTGTTTTGAGAGAGCGATTCTCGCTAGCGCTGCCAATACGTTTTTATTCTGTCCGCCAGCAACGGAAACGGAACATAGTCAGCGCTGCGGCCGGCGCGGCGGAGCTCGCCGACCATGCGCATCGCGCCGTCGGCGTTGCGGGTGTGAACGAGGATCGTCGATGCGCGTTGCAATTCCGGGTTTGAGCTTAGCCATGCGGCGATGGCGTAACCGGTGCGTTCGTCGTCAGTTGTTTCGGCGTGGTAATGCTCGGGATGAAGATCGTGGTCGAGAAAGATCGCGTCGTAAGAGCTGGCGCTCAAGAGTTGTTGCGCTTCCGCAACGTTACTCGCGATGTCGATAAAGTCGCCTTTGAAGCGCGTTGCAAACCAACGATGCCGGCGCTCGTCGTCGTCCAGCAAAAAGACACGAATCGGGTGACGCTCGGCGCGAATCGATTGCAAACCCAGTTTTCTAAGCAACGACTGCCATAAGCTCATAGAAGTTTTCTAAGTTTTCCTCATAAAACTCACCGCCATTACTGCCGCAAAGCCAGTATAAGGTATTCTAAAGGCCAACCTGTGACCAGTCTCAGGCCACCTTTCGAGACATGATAGACGAGAGCGAACTCCGCAACGCGGAGAATACAGACGTTTGCGAAGTATGCTTCGGCACGGGCACCAAACTCGACCCGGTAAAGGGCGCGATGCCGTGCCCTTGTCAGAAGTCTAATCGCTTTCGCAGGTTGTTTGGCGCCGCCCGCATTCCTCGTCGTTACGAGAAGTGTACCTTCCAGAACTTTAACGCTGACGTTGGCAGCTCACTCGAGTTTGCGTGGAAGCATGCGCATGAGTTTGCCGACAAATATCCCGCCGTCAATCGCGGGCTGCTATTCATGGGACCTGCCGGCGTAGGCAAGACGCATCTCGCCGTCTCGATCATCAGACATCTCACGGAGAAAGGTTTCGGCGGTCTCTTTTTCGAATTCGGTTCGCTGCTAAAAGAGATTCAGGATTCGTATAACCCAGTCTCTAAATCATCCGAGTTGAAAGTGCTCGCCCCGGTCTTCCAGGCCAACGTGCTGGTCCTGGACGAGCTTGGCGCGACCGTGCCCACCGAATGGGTGCGCGACACGATGTACCAGATCATCAACAAGCGATACAACGACAACAAGCTGACGATCTTCACCACCAACTTTCTCGACACGAACAAGGAGCTCGAAGAGCGAATTACTTATCGACTGCGCAGCCGTCTTTTTGAAATGTGTACCAAGGTGGTGATTGAGGGAGAGGACTACCGGCGGCGACGGCCGGACTTTTGACAGATAGATGCCCAAACGCACTGATATTCACAAGATTCTGATCATCGGCTCTGGTCCAATCGTGATCGGCCAGGCGTGCGAGTTTGACTATTCGGGAACGCAGGCGTGCAAAGCGCTGCGACAGGAAGGCTACGAGATCGTGCTGGTCAACTCGAACCCGGCCACGATCATGACCGACCCGGAAACTGCCGACATCACTTACATCGAACCGCTCACCGTCGCTTCAGTCACGGAGATCATTCGCCGCGAACGTCCTGATGCGCTCTTGCCGACAGTCGGCGGACAGACGGCGTTGAACCTGGCTATCGCGCTGTCGGACGCGGGCGTGTTGGCGGAGTACGGCGTCGAGATGATCGGCGCGACGCGCGACGCGATCAAAGTCGCCGAAGATCGTTTGTTGTTCAAGAAAGCGATGGACGAAGCGGGGCTCGAAATGCCACGCGGCGGGTTCGCGAAGTCGTTGGACGAAGCGAAAGAGATCGTTACGGAGACTGGATATCCAGCGATCATCCGGCCGTCGTTCACGCTCGGCGGCACAGGCGGCGGTACGGCTTATAACCCCGAAGAGTTTGAAGAGATCATCCGCGGCGGACTCGCGGCGTCGCCAGTTCACGAGGTGCTGGTCGAGGAATCGATTCTCGGTTGGAAAGAGTTTGAGCTCGAAGTGATGCGCGATCTCGCCGACAACGTCGTCATCATCTGCTCGATCGAGAATTTCGATCCGATGGGTGTGCACACTGGCGATTCGATCACTGTCGCGCCCGCGCAAACACTGACCGATCGCGAGTATCAACACCTGCGCGATCTCGCGATTCGCGTGATTCGAAAAGTTGGCGTTGAGACGGGCGGATCGAACATCCAGTTTGGCGTCAACCCGGAGAACGGCGACGTTCGCATCATCGAAATGAACCCGCGCGTGTCGCGATCATCGGCGCTGGCTTCGAAAGCGACTGGTTTTCCGATCGCGAAGATGGCGGCCAAACTTGCCGTCGGTTACACGCTCGACGAGATCCCCAACGACATCACGCGCAAAACACCCGCGTCTTTCGAGCCGACGATCGATTACGTCGTCGCGAAGATCCCCAAGTGGGACTTTGAAAAGTTTCGCGAAGCCGAAGACGTGCTCGGAACGCAGATGAAGTCTGTTGGCGAAGTGATGGCGATCGGACGGACCTTTAAGGAAGCGCTTTTCAAAGGACTGCGCTCGCTCGAAGCCGTGAAGCCGCTGCGTCTTGAAGCTATTTCCGACGACGAGCTGCAACGCAAACTCGCGCGGCCAAATTCAAACCGTTTTTCTTACATCACTTACGCGCTTCAGCATCATTGGCCCATCTCCGAGATCTACCGGCTGTCGAAGATCGATCCGTGGTTTCTCGATCAGTTGCAGCAGGTAATGGAGATCCAGGGCGACATCGAAACGAAGCTGGAGGACATTTCGGCAGAAAGATTGCGCGCGTTTAAAAGGGTCGCTTTGTCCGATCGGCGGCTTGCATACATCACGGAACGTTCGGAAGACGAAGTGCGTGAGTATCGTAAACAGCTCGGCATCGTTCCGGTTTACAAACGCGTCGATACGTGCGGCGCTGAGTTTGAATCGTACACGCCGTATCTCTATTCGACGTACGAAGAGGAAGACGAAGCCGAGCCGACGGACAACCGCAAGATCATGATTCTCGGTTCTGGTCCAAACCGCATCGGGCAGGGAATCGAGTTCGATTACTGTTGTTGTCATGCGTCGTTCGCGCTGCACGAAGCGGGCTTCGAGACGATCATGGTCAACTGCAATCCGGAGACAGTTTCTACTGACTACGACACGTCCGATCGTCTTTACTTCGAGCCGCTCACGTTCGAAGACGTGATGAACATTGTCGACGTCGAAAAACCGGAAGGCGTGATCGTGCAGTTTGGCGGCCAGACGCCGTTGAATCTCGCGAATCGATTACATCACGCTGGGGTGAAAGTGATCGGCACGTCGCCTGATTCGATCGATCTCGCGGAAGATCGCAAACGTTTCGGAGCGTTGTTGAAAGAGCTCGGCATTCCGCAGCCGGAGAATGGCATGGCGTCGTCAGTCGATGAGGCGCGCGAGATTGCGGGCCGCATCGGCTACCCGGTGCTGGTGCGTCCCAGTTATGTTTTGGGCGGACGGGCGATGGCGATCGTGTACGACCAGGAGTCGTTGGAGCAGTACGTCCGCAACGCGGTTGGTTTTACTCCGGATCGGCCCGTGTTGATAGACAAGTTTCTGGAACAGGCGGCGGAGTTTGACGTCGATGCGCTGGCAGACGAAACCGCGTGTGTGATCGCCGGCATTCAGGAGCATATCGAGGAGGCTGGGATTCACTCCGGCGACTCGTCGTGTGTGTTGCCGCCGGTGCGGATCGATCCCGAGCATCTCGAGACGATGCGCCACTACACACGCAAGCTGGCGAAGGCGCTTTCGGTTTGCGGGTTAATGAATATTCAGTTTGCGATCAAGGACCATCGCGTTTATGTCCTCGAAGTGAACCCGCGTGCTTCGCGCACGGTGCCGTTTGTTTCGAAAGCGACGGGTGTTCCGATCGCGCGCATTGCGGCGTTGGTGATGGCGGGACAGAAGCTCGAGAGTTTTAAATTGCCCGAAGAATTGACGGTCAGTCGCTTCTTCATCAAGTCGCCGGTGTTTCCGTTTGCGAAGTTTCCCGGCGTCGATCCGATTCTGAGTCCTGAAATGCACTCGACCGGCGAGGTGATGGGAATCGGCGACACTTTCGGCGAAGCTTATGGCAAGGCGATGATGGGCGCCGGGCTGAGTCTGCCGTCGAAAGGCAAAGCGTTCCTGAGTGTGAAAGATGAGGACAAGGGAACGGCGGTGTTGCTTGCTCGGAAGCTGAACGCGCCTGGGATTTGAGATCGTCGCAACGCTCGGCACGGGCTCGACGTTTGCGCGAAGTCGGGCTGGAGGTCGAAGACGTTTTCAAGGTCAACGAAGGCCGGCCGAACATCGTGGACCACATCAAGAGCGGTGAGATATCGCTGATCATCAACACGCCGCTGGGCCGTGTCTCGCGTTTCGACGAACAGGCGATTCGGCGCGCGGCGTTGCAATACAACGTGCCGTGTGTGACGACGATGACCGGCGCTCGCGCACTCGTCGAAGCGATTGCGGCGGCGAGCTCGCACAGCACGCCGAATGTGCGTTCGCTTCAGGAGTTGCACTCGATGAACAACACCGTGAATGCCGTTTCATGGTAGGAGATTGAACCAGTGGAAGTGAATTCTCAGGAAACAATTCGCCGCATTCTTGATGAATGTAAAACGATTGCTGTGGTTGGACTGTCGTCCGATCCATCGCGTCCTTCGCATGGTGTGTCGGGTTATATGCGACGGCACGGGTATCGAGTGATCCCAGTCAATCCAAACGAGACGGAAGTGTTTGGCGAGAAGGCGTATCCCAACCTCGCTGCCGTGCCGGAGAAGATCGATCTTGTTGACGTGTTTCGCCGGTCGGATGAAGCAGGGAAAGCGGTTGACGAAGCGATCGCAGCCGGCGCGAAAGCGGTTTGGTTGCAGGAGGGCGTGATCGATCGCAATGCTGCTCAGCGAGCGTTGGATGCAGGTCTGCTTGTCGTCATGGATCGGTGCTGGTTAAAAGAGCACATCAGGATCAGCAGGTAATTATGAGCACAGCAGATCAGGGCGGCGGTGATTACGGTGAGCGACGCTTGCGCCAGCGGTCATCGCGAAGACACGTCAGGCCAGGCGCTAGTTGATTTGTTAACGATATCGGCGCTGAAATCGTCGAACATAAGATCCTCGCTGACGATCTCGATCCGCTCACGCACACGCTGCGCGTCTTGTGCGAACGCGACGACGTAAACCTGATCATGACGACCGGCGGCACCGGTCTTGGACCACGCGACAACACTCCCGAAGCGACACTAAAAGTAATCGAGCGCGAAGCGCCTGGTATTGCCGAAGCAATTCGCGCCGAGTCGTTGAAAGTCACGCCGATGGCGATGATCTCTCGCGGTGTGTGCGGAGTTTGTTCCGGCACGTTGATCATTAATCTACCCGGCTCGCCGAAAGCCGTGCGTGAGAGTTTCGCCGTCGTCAAACCGGTTTTGCAACACGCCGTCGATCTGCTCGCCGGGAAAACCGAGCACCGCGCTTAAACTTTTCCCACAGATTTCCGCCGCTGCAATCGATCGATTATCACTCCCTCACGCAACGACCAGGTGCACGTGCGCAACGACTTGATACCCAAAGCCCGCATCGTCTCTTCCAGCACTGTTGCACCCGCGACGAAGATCTCCGCGCGTCTCTTCGTGAGCCCTGCAAAGCTGCGCCGTTGATTGATGTTCATAACGCGCCAGCATGGCATTCAACTGCTTAAGCTTTTTGCGATTGATAATTGTCTCGCCAGGAGCCCCGTTCTGATCGGTTTTGCCATTACCTCCGAGTGATAGAAGCTGCAACGTATTTCCAACTGCGAGGATGGTGCCTGATGTTCCGGTTGCGACATCCCAGTTATGCCCGCGCAGTTTGCGCACCGGATTTTCGAGCGCCGTCACGATCTCGGAGCGAAGCTGGTCCAACTGCTCGGCTCGCGGCGGATCGGATGTGAGGAATCGTTCTGTTAGACCGACGGCGCCGAGTTTCATCGAAAGCAGCGTGACCGGTTTCCCTTTGCGAAAGATCGAGATCTCCGTCGAGCCGCCACCGATGTCGATATTTAGAGTCGCCAGGTCCTTCGTGGCACAACCTTGCGATGCGGCGAGACCGATGAGACGCGCTTCTTCAGTTCCCGAAAGCACCTCGACGCGCACGCCGGTTTTCTTTTCCATTTGACGGACGAAACGGGCTGAATTGTTTGCCTCGCGCACTGACGCGGTCGCAATCGCCACGATTGATTCAGCGCCACGCGCATCGGCAACGGACCGCAATCGCCTGATGCATTTGGCGGCCCGTTGTATCGCGTCGCGCCTGATGTAACCTTGCAACAGCGTCTCATGGCCCAGCCGAACGATCTCGCGTTTGCGCGCGAGCACGGTGAATGAATCACCGGCAGCGGCGTCAACCACCACGAGCTTGATCGAATTTGAGCCGATGTCGATTGCGGCGACCTTCAAGGCAGGGCCTTTTTGTTGAGGTCGACAAGGTTTACAGCCGTTTTTGCGGGAGCGGTGGGTTTGTCTCGCAAAGACTGTATGGGACTGACATTCTCTTCATTGACCGCGGGTTCGTCGATCACTTTCGCGACTGCGCGTCGCAGATCGGAGGCGACGCTGCGCACCGATCGCGAAGCGTTCAGCACATGAAATTCGTACTCTTCGCTCATGCGATCGAAAACTTTCAGCATCCTCTTTTGATAATCGATGAAGCTGTCGTAAAAGTCTTCGCCCAGGTGCAGGTCCATGCCGGATTCCCAGTAGTCGAAACCGCGTCCTGAGCTGACCACGCGTTCCACGAGTTGTTGCGGCGACTTGATGCGCAGGTAGAAAACCGCGTCGGGCACCAGCGCCATGCTGTAGATCGATCTGATCCAGGCGGAGTCGATGCCGCGAACTTCGGCGCGGGCCATCGCCGAGTAAATGTATCGATCGGTGAGCACTACGAAGCCGGAGCGCAACGCGGGCAACATTTCGTTTTCGAGTCGATCGATGAAGTCAGTGGCGTAGAACAGTTGCATCGTGAGACGGCCCAGCGTGTGTCCGGTCTTCGCCTCTTTGATCCCGCGGCCGGCGAGCACTGAACGCGTCATGCCGGTGTCGAGCACGGCATGGCCGCGCGATTCGAGCCACGTGCGCAGCAGCGCGATGTGCGTCGAACGGCCCACGCCGTCGGTGCCTTCGATGACGATCAACTTGCCGCTGTACTCTTCGTGTTCGACGCCGGGCAGCGGCGTTCCGTATGAGTGTTTCTGGTTAATGGGACCTTGACCGCCTCTTCTTATAAGATGTGGACTGATCAGCATGCGCATCTCGCGTTGTTGCCGTTCGATGGACCGGCTCGCGTCGATCACCGTCAAGCCAAACTCTGAAACCATCCGATCGTACTCTTCGAGAATCCGTCCCTGAAAGATCTTGAAACTCTCTTCCGGATCGTCGGACCAACCGAGCGTCCATGCCGGCCTCGTAGTACTTGAGGTTTGGTCTGCCGGAGACGATGCGATCGATCGCGACGTCGAGCGGCGCGCGGAAGAAGAAAGCCACCGTCGGCTTTACCGCGAATGAATAGACGTCGCGCACCCAACCGCGATCGCAGCCGCGCGCAACGTCGCGCGCGAACGCCGTG
This sequence comes from uncultured Acidobacteriota bacterium, assembly GCA_963770215.1. Taxonomy (GTDB): domain Bacteria; phylum Acidobacteriota; class Blastocatellia; order Pyrinomonadales; family Pyrinomonadaceae; genus PSRF01. The sequence goes on along the minus strand of CAVYOP010000015.1, from coordinate 182,932 downwards.
TAGATGTAACGATCGGCGAGCACGATCGCGCCGGCTTTCAACGGCGGAATGATGTCGCGCTCGGTGCGGTCGGCAAAATCGGTGGCGTGGAGCAGCGAGAACGTCGCGGGCGTGAACAGGTGCCGCTTCTTGGCGCGTTTTGTCGTATCCTTAACGAGCGGCGATGAGTTCCACTCGGAGAAGAAAACCGGATAGCCTTCGGCCTTGAGCCACTGGTACAGCAGGGCGAGTTGCGTTGACTTGCCGCTGCCGTCGGTGCCTTCGACGACGAAGAGTTTGCCGGGAATTGGTGTTGTCCGTAGGAGATCATCGGCGCACGAGGCTATGGTATTCGTGTTACAGCGATGTGAAACGCCATCTGATAATTCACTGCATATTACGAGGACTTATGCGAACTTTGTACCTCTTACGACATGCCAAATCAAGTTGGAAAGATGATTCGTTGCGGGATTTCGACCGGCCGCTGAAGCGCCGCGGACAGGAAGCAGCCGAGCAGATCGGGAAAGTTTTAGCTTCCGAACAAATGACGTCTTCTCTTCTCGTCATCAGCTCACCCGCCGCGCGTGCTCGCGAAACAACCAAGCTTGTCCTGGAGAGCGCCGGCCTCAACCTCGAACCACGCTTCGACGAGCGCATCTACGAAGCCGACGTCCGCACGCTGCTGGAAGTCATTGGATCAATCCCCGACAAATCAACGACGGCCATGCTCGTCGGCCACAACCCCGGCTTCGAGAATCTGTTGTCCTACCTAACCCGCGACGACCGCCACATGCCAACGGCTGCGTTGGCGAAGATTGAATTTGAAGCGGGGAGTTGGGGGGAAGTGTCAGAGGGCTTGGGGCAGCTTGAATCGTTCGTCACGCCGAAAAACGTATCGGACGACTGATTCATGGACCACAGCAAAGCCCGGGGCAACAAGGCTTTTTGAGAATTATCAGATTGTGTTCGAACGATTCAGGCGGCAGTTTGAAATAAATACAAAGGCCGACGCCCTTATTCGAAACAAACGTCGATTGTAGTTCTAGTTACAGGGTGACCCGAGTTTTGAAGGAAGGAACCTTGAAAAGCACTGCTTGCGGATAACCCTTTTCTGTTGCCTCGTTGACGGCTTCAACCGCCGTTGGTCCACTGCCAACGACAAACTCCACGCCATCCTGCTCTGCTATCGCCACCCAGAGATTCTCGTAATCGCGAACGACTTCTTCGAAGGCTTCTTCTTTAGTGATGGTCGCCATTGGTGTTACTCCTAAATACAGCTGCGGAAATATTGCCCTCCTCGCATGCCAAACGCAAGACGCGAGTCACCTGGGCCCTCTACTAAGGCAGCGCTCCTACTAATCGTTGACGACACAATAGAACTGAAACTTTGATCTTGCGTGGTGGTTGAAGAAACTAAAAGGCCAGGACTCCCAGATCCCGGCCTTTGGTTTCGTCTGCGGCGTTGCCCCAAAATAAGGGAAATCAGCCTTTTGAGTACGCGCGACTCAACCGACACACCAACAGGACTGACCATCATCGTGGCAGCATATATAAGCCTGACAGCCAGACTCTATAGGTGCGTCTAAACAGAAGATCTGACTTTTGGTAGACGCTGCGGGGGTGGACGCAAAGGTCGTGAGGGCGGCGCAGAGGACGAACAAGGTGAAGAGTTTAATTGTGAGTCGTTTCAGCATTATTTTCTCCTTTGTTGTGAGTAGGTATTCGAAAGGTTGAGACATTTAAGTAAACGGGGGAATGCGCAAATGGTACGCTCGGCGTGGCTGGTCGTCAACGGTGTTCGACCGCTTAAGTGGAAGACTATGCCCCCAAAAGAGTAGTGCCCTAATTTGAAATTGAGATTTTGCACTGTGGCATGGTGTTTATTCGACGGCTTTGTCATTAGTCTCTGCCTTTTCTTTGAAGGAAGATGCTCGTGGTGTTCTCATAACTCCATAAGTGCTCTACTTCACTTCTTCTTTCAACTGGCAGAAGATCGACAAGCTGATCCATACACCCTCGCAATCTGTAGATTTCGCGCACTGTGTCCTCGAATTCTTTGTCGAGTTGTTTAATAGCTGCATTGGGAAAGAAGCCCCGCACGATGAGCGTTAGTTTGCCCACGTCGTAACGTCGACCTCGCAGTTCCTCTAAGCGATAGTACGCGGCCCTCTTTTGAGCACCCATCCTTAAAATCTCGGCAACTTGCGCTTCAATCTGACGCTGTTTCTCACGGAGCAATTCTTCCTCTTCATAAGAAATACAGGGATTGCTAACGCCGCATTGCGGGCACTTGTCAACAGCATTGAATATCTGAGCCTTACACTCTTTACAGGGTGCTAACGCCATGGTGTTGTCCTCATATGATCCTAACGCTTCGCTAAACAACTTAATCCTTGCACAGGGGAAATATATGCTCCCCTACTCACCAAGGTTAATATAGCTGATCACCGTTTCCGTGAACGGCGAAGAACGGGAGTTCGCTCTTTCAGCAAATCAGGATGCCTTGTTTCGATAATGTAAGCGAGCCGTTTGCGACCTATGCCGAGCCACTTCGCAGCGTGAGTTACGCGCCATTTGCTGTCACCAGTGCCTGACTAATCAGGCGTCGCTCAAACTGCAAGACTTCTTTGGGCATGTGGCACGGCTGATTGAAAAAGAACACCACTCGCATCCTGACTCCTACGTACAACTTGACGCCGGAAAGGCCACAGCCGCTATAAACCGTGTCGTAGATGCACTCTACGAACACAGCGAGTTTCGGTTTGTGAGTCTGGAGTTGTTCCGCGCCACGGTACAAGGTCGGATGCCGGTGGATGTAGAAAACCTGATCCATCAATTAGAGATAAGGACGTAAAGGCCATGCGTGAACGACCACAACGCATAGCGCCAAAACTGAGAGCGATTCGGGAACATCTCGGCGTCAGTCAGACCGGATTGAAACGACTGATCAATTTCAGGGGAGACTACGGGCGAATTTCGGAGTATGAACTAGGCAAACGACAGCCGACCATTGTTGTGTTGTTGGCCTATGCTCGCGCCGCGAAGTTCCGCTGGAGCAGATTGTTGACGATGAACTGGAGTTGAGACTTTAGACTTCTAAACCATCCAAATAGGTGAGGGACTGAAGGGCCGATTCGTCGGCCTTTTGGTTTTTGACTATGCCGCCATGGCTTGTAGGATTTCTTTTTGTTCTTCAGGGAAGCCCAAAACGGTAGAATGTTCTTGAAGCCGTTTAAAGTCGTATTCCTTGTAAATATTCGTGGTCGTATCGTAAACCGTGAGAAATTGGTTGCTTACACAAGCTCATCATCGCGTAAAGGTTTTCCCACTTCTTACTAAAAGCGTTCGTCGACCGGGTGAGTCTCCGCACACTCGTGCGGATGCTGAGGTTTGAGCGCTCAACAATGCTCGTGCAAATTCTTCTCGGATCGGCGTGGCCTATGATGTACTTCGTCAGTGTTTCCACCACCTCAGGTGGCGAATACTTCCGCTCTCCTTCAACGTCCAGCTTGCCATAGACTTTGATTAACTGTGCGTAGTCAATGCGAGTACCTAACGCATAAGTGATGGCCGGTTCATACGGTCGAAACCCGTCCGTGGTCAATTGAAAGCGTTAACTGGTCGCATAGCTTAGTTTCTCAGCAAACTCTTCGGTGTTTATTATTGGTGCGCTCGCCAAGATGCCACGCGAGGATGAGTTTCGTATTACGCTCGATTCCGACGAACGTGAATTGGTCGTCTACTTGCGAATCGTCAATGCCTTTGTGAATCCTGGTATTCCGTTTCATCCTGCAAAAGCCCCAAATCTCATCGGCTTCAACGTCTTTAACGCGATGCCTTTGATCTTCTCATTGACCAAGAAAGGCCGTGAAGAAAAAAGCGGCCTAAGACTAATCAAGGGAAGCGTGTAAAAAACACCGATCGACAACTTCTCGGTTGACACACAAAGCACCGTAGGCTTTATAGTAGCCTGCGTATCAATATTTGGGATATTCCTTTCGTCCCGACCTCTTTCTGTTTCATTGTTCTGGAAACAGAAAACGCCCGCCGTTGTTCCAGCAACAGCGAGCGTTCGATCAAGTGAAAGGAACTAAACCTTAGTGGTACAAATCGTAATCCCAAACTCTGAGAAGTTCAGAGTTAGCGTCGTTGTTTCCAAGACCGGGACAACGACTATCACAATCAAACCGAAGAAACCGCCATAACCGGCGGTCGGGGGGCGGGTAACTCCGTCCCCTTTCTTTTCAAAAAAATCTTCTCGCTGGTCACCGTGACTAACTGTGGTATGTCACTGTTCCACAACACCTTGAAAGCCAATGGACACTAAGGTATCCAGTGATATTTCATCGGCATAATCGTTCGTTTTAACGAACGCGTCAAGCCTAAATCACGGTTACGAAAACCGTTATTACGGTCGCTGTTCATTCTAATGAACGGTAAACCGTTGACCGTGCGCGCTTTTCCGTGCTTTCGCGTGGCGGCTAAAATTTTCGCCATAGCGAATAATTTTTTAGCCGAATGTCACTCAGAGTCCCCGAAAGTCACTAGGTTTATATAGGACCATCAAAGGCTGGTCTCTTCACGACGCGGCGTCCATATAGTTGCAGAACCACCTTCCCGAGCGTGGCAAGCTTGCACGCAACATCACGCGCCTTTCGGCACGGTTTCAAAGAACCTTCATCGGGCAACACGGGCAGTGTAGCACTACCCAAAACCGTGAATTGATGACAACCGAAAATTATGAGCGTATAGTGCGGGAACCCACCTAAAAACGAAGCGGGCCGACTTGTGCGGACACACGAAGTCGACCCTCGAACCTCAACCTTCCAAGAAAGGATGAAGCTCATGGTTTGTCATATTAGCGCCAAAGAGCGCGAAGAAGCACCTCACGCAACCACGTCAACCAACAACATCGCAATCAATCTCAACGGCCGTTTCAGTCCGAGACTCAAACGGCAGGCGCAGTTTGTCATAAATGACAGATTGGTCGATGCAGAAACGCGGGCCATTATTCGTTACGCGTTGGAGGTAGCTGATCCATCGCTTCCGGAACTGTTGCGCTGCGTTGATGCGAGGGACACCATCGTCGATCCGGCGCACTTCTCGGAAACAGGTGTGATGATCGAGGACGATGATTCGATCGAAGAAAAGGTCGAAGCTCTCGCAGACATGATCTGTCGAGCTGGTGATGAACCAGCGATAAAGTCAGCGGCGCTGTTGGTCCTCATGGCCACACTTGAAAACGCGCCGCATCCGCAGAACTGGCGAACAGCGCAAAGCATGTTGCGTTCATACACTGCGGTCAATTGAACGTCTACGGTATTGTCGACGCCCATATTCCAGTCGCTGAAAGCGAGTTGTTCGCGGCGAGCCTTTAATTACAAACAGTTCCCGACTAGCCGGTCTCACCCACCACCGGCGATCAGTGTCAGTCAAGACGCTCGAACAAAAAGTGCAAATAGGCTTTTCGAGATTTTTATCGAGTTCAGCGAAGACTTAATTAGCTCCTGGAAAATCATGTTTGCAGATTAGGAAATCGCAGTTGCAGTTTTGCGAATTCAAGCCTGAATTCACGGAGATCTTTCTGGTCCTGCCGAAATTCAAGGCACAGTCGTCGCATTGCAAGACAGGATTTCCAGACTTCAATCAGCAATTTCTGAAAGTCATGTAAGGCTTTGTCAATTTCAAGAAAGGATTTTAGAAATCATTGATGCGGGTTGAGAGTTTCAAGACACCTCTTATTTTTTGGATGGCATACCGACGGGCTTCCGTGGGCGACGGCGGATCGGAGTCCGTGCTTTCAAGAGGTCGCGATGTCTCGTTTCGATGATGTAAGCGAGTCCTTGATAGGTCATGCCGAGGAGTTCCGCCGCGTGAGTTACGGCGCCATTCGACTGAGCCAGTGCTTGTTTGATCATTTCATGTTCGTAATCTGACAGCTTCTTCTGCAGGTCTCCTGGCTTAGTTAAGAGAACCGCGACCGCCTCATCGCTACTCAATTCACCGCGCAAACTGGTCACAAGCTTGCCGGCCGCTTCATTCAATCGACGCAACACGTCTTGACTCTGGGTTCCCGCAAGCCAGTCGCGCGCCTGCTGGTAAGCTGCTTGCAGCGTTGACGGAGTAAGCTGATCAACCTCTTCGATCAGAGTGAGTGCAGCGAGGCCGGCTTTGTTTAACGCGCCGACGTCATGGGCGACTCTAATCGCTCCTTGGAGGATGAAATGAGCGCGATTTGCTTTGCCCAAACGAGCTAAAGCGATCCCTTGCGTGATTAGAGCATCCGCTACCCAACAACGCTGGCCGCCTTTCTCTAACGCCAACGCTGCTTTATGGGCTGCCACTTCTGCTTCTACAAATTTACCTTCGGCAATCAAGATCTCTGCGCGAGTGATGTCACACTGCGCCGTTCTCGTACGATCTTTGAACCGTACTGAAAGCCGTCGAGCTTCGGCTACATACTTGTGTGCCTCCCTGAACTGGCCCAACTTCAAAAGCACGACACCTACATTGTTCTTTACACTTGCACGAAAGACGTGATTCTTTGCTAACTTGAAGTGGTATTCGGCAGCCTTGTATTCAGTTAGAGCACGTTGGAAATAGTCGTCTCGATTTTCAGCGGCTGCTAATTCTTCGAGCGTCATCGCCAGTTCATTGTGGTAATCACCTTTAGTGGCGTGATGAGTAACTCGTGCGAAGAGCGAAGTGTTTTCGGTGAGAATCCTTAATGCGTCGTAATATCGCGCCGCCGACTGCTCCACAATTGATAGCTTTAGCAGCGCTCGCGCCCGCGTAATTCCAGCGGCAGTAAGTCTTTCGAGGGCCTCCAGAAGCATAATCCGCGCCTCATTCAATGCCCCCTCTCGCCAATAGCAGTATGCTATCTCAGACCGAGCCTCTGCGACTTTCTTCCCATCCTTCTCCGATTCGTAGTAATTGATGCTCTCAGTAATTAGGTTCTTCGCGGTTTCCTGCGCACCCTTTATTCGATTCCTGCTACCGATCCAGCTTGTGAGAATGCCAATGCAAAGGAACACTTCAGCAGCTACCGCTGGCGGAAGTCCCTTCGTCTCTGGACGATTTCCGACACCACGCCACAACGGACGCATTATTTCCAGAGCCCCTTGATGATCGGCCCTGTCTTTTAGTTCGAGCGCGATTTCACATCGGTATAGAGCTTCTGCATTTGGCGTTAGGTGCGATATGTCGAGCTGTGGTGAGGCTAACTTCAAGAGATAGACCTTCTTCCGTGAGTAGAAAGAACCCTTGCGGGGCAGGATATTAAACCTCCCTGACACCATGCTGCAAGAAGTTATGTATCGGCAGTTTTGGTATTTCTGGTACAAGTGCTCTTGCATCCTCAAATCCAAAGGAGACCCTACGATGAAACTCTTTGTAATGGCCGTCGCTCTTACGGGGGTTATTTCCGTTACGGCCTTGGCCGGCAATATACCGACTGGAGATTTTGTGCCGCCACCACCGCCACCGGCACCAACATCGAATTCCTCGAACACACCGCTTAACACAGTTGTAGTTAATTTGATACTCACGATTACAACTCTGATCGGTCGCTAAGCGCGGTCTTACTTGTCCTTAAAGTCGGTCGCCGTTGCGCGGCAGGGATGCGTGTGTTCGTTGGTCCATATGTAGGCGAGCTTGCATTGAATCTGTATTGGACTACTCGCAACTGCGTATTGCGACGCCCTTTGTCGACAGCTATAACCCGCCGAGGTGGTCCCACGGTGCGAGCAGCCCAGCCTTGTGGGACCAACGAGAGCGTCGCCTCTTAAAGGTGGGTGAGTTGGCGATGCCCTCGCACGAGGGGCGTCGTCGATCGCCTCGGGCATGGATTGGCGACGCTTCTCGCTCCATAGCAGATTGGTACCAGATTGACGGTTGACGTGCGGATAACTAAATGCCACCCGATCTGCAATTTGGTATTTACCGGGGTGTCAGAATGGATTTGTTCCGCAGTCGGCGAGTTTCTTGACATCAAGTGGGACTATAGTTTAAGAGCGTTGGGGCGGACCACTCACGAAACCGTCCTGCCACAGAAGAGAAGCGATGAATACCTCAGCAAATAACCCTAATGCATTTGCGACAACACTGGCCGCAACGGTGATCCTTGCAGTGGTTGGCGTTCTAGTGCTGGGCTCACGTCAAACCTCTAGTAGCGCCGCATTGCAGGATAGAATCTTCGAGAACAAGATCCCGGCTCATATTCCAATCAAAATAAAAATCAAAAAGGAGAAGGAGCAATCGTTCAAGGACTTAAAGAATGAAAAGTGGCTGAGAGAGTTTGAACTTGAAGTGACCAACACCGGCAACAAGCCGATTTACTTCCTCTACATAAGCTTGGGCACTAACGTGAAGGTAGATAATGATCTGGAGATGGCATATTCGCTGACCTATGGGCGAGCCGAATTGGGCGATATCGTGACCAAAGCAACCAGCGATGACATTCCGATTAAGCCGGGCGATACAATTAATTTGAAAATGGGTGCAGTGCCGTATTGGGAGAAGGGGGTGCGTGAAAAGCTTTGGCCAGATTCAACGAAGTTCACTGCTGAAATTCAGGGACTGAGTTTTGGTGATGGTACGGGCTACTTTGGTACTAAGCTGTATCCTCCGCCGGCAGTCCAAGAGCCGCCGTAAATTATGAAAAGCTACAGCAGTCGCCAAAGGCGAGAGCAAGGTCGCGCGAAAGACCTGGCAAACGAGGCGCGCCATCAATAAGCTCTTCGATTGTTAATCAGCCGACATTCTTGTCGGCTAATTTTTTGCCTGGGGAAACCGTGACTGCTGCTACATCCTCAGCGACGGAGCCGCTTGTAACATGCCAGTTTCCTGAGTGTACACCGGTCGTACCGTGGACTGGGTATGTATGCTATGACAATGACCCGAACAGAACCTCTTGCAGGATCCAAAACCGGCCCACGCATGATCCGATCAATGGAATTTGTAAGGAACTTGAAGTGAGGACGACCGAATGTATCGCCGGAAACGTTTCATACCTCTGCCAGGTAATCAATGTCCATGAATGTGGGTTTGGTCCAACACCTACGCCGTCGCCATCGCCATCACCCTCACCTCAACCGTGTTCGTATTGCACCGATCCAAACGCCGTTAGGCCGGCGGACTGTTCTAATCCCTCAAATCCAAAATGTACTGGCGAGTACGAGTATCAGGAGTTTGGCTGCTGTTATAAACAGACCTGTGAGCGTGCCGGCATTGTGCCGCCGCCTCCCGAGCCCTGTCCCCCGGGGTATTTTCGAAGCAGCAATCAATTGCAACCATTTCCACTATGTAACTATAAGGATTGCATACCGCTCCCGCCTCAAGCCGTGCCCGATCAGGCAACGTGCCAGTTTCTCGGCTATTACTGGAATTTCACGAACTCCACCTGCGGTTCGTCTCCGGCTGTGGGAATGTGCGGCGGTGGTCCAGACTGGGGCAATTATTTCAGCACGGGTTGCTACACTGGCCTGGGGGTTGTTCGGCGGAAGCTTTTGCGATCGCAGCATCACGTTTAAGAGTAAGTGTTTGCAGTTTGGCGGTGACTACGACACCTTTCACTGTGTCTGTTGGGGCTGCGATGTGTGCGGCGGCTCGCCGATTCTCATTGATGTGAATGGTGACGGATTCGCCATGACTGATGTGGTAAGGGGCGTTACTTTCGATCTCAATGGAAACGGCACACGCGATTCATTGTCGTGGACGGCAGCCGGCAGTGACGATGCCTGGCTGGTCCTTGACCGAAACGGTAACGGCGCTATCGACAACGGGCAGGAGTTGTTTGGTGATCTCACGCCACAGCCTGCCTCGCCGGCAAAGAATGGCTTTCTCGCGTTAGCGGAGTTCAATAAGTCGCAAAAGGGAGGGAATGGCGACGCCGTAATCGACAAGAACGATGCCGTCTTTGAGCAACTGCGACTGTGGCAAGATCGAAATCACAACGGGATTTCTGAACCTGGTGAGCTCCAAAGGCTCCAGAATGTCGGTCTTGACACCATCGAGCTTGAGTACAAGCTGTCAAAGCAGGCCGATAGTTACGGGAATGAGTTCAAATATCGAGCTAAGGTTAAGGACGCGAAGAAAGCCAAGATCGCTCGTTGGGCGTGGGATGTCTTCTTGCAAAGCGTTGGACTCTGAACTCAGCACAATAGATCGCCCGCAGTTGAAAGGCTGCGGGCGATTATTGCGTACTCTCTTCATCAACTACTGAAGCTCGTTTACATAAACAACTAAAGATCTTGACAGTTACACACCTCACAATTACAGTCTGAGATCTCAATTCTGTTCGCCACTGTGATCGGATCTCGCCCGCCTTCATAGTGGGGATCTCAAGTCGAGAAGATCAATTGATTAGTCAAAGGACTGTAATGCGCCTCTCTGTCTCTCTAATTGCGCGCGGCGTCTTTGCCGCATGCGCATTTTTCGCACTGACGTCCGTTGCCTTTGCTCAAACCAACACCGGTCAGATCAAAGGAGTGATCAGAGATCACTCTGGCGCCATTATTCCCGGCGCCAACGTCACTGCCACGAGTGTGGCCACTGATTTGAGCGTCGCGCGCACAACCGACAGTTCCGGAGAGTTTGTTTTTCCTTCTCTTGCCGTCGGCGAATGGAAACTGTCAGCCTCGGCCACGGGGTTCAAACAACTAATAAAGACGGGCATAAACCTGCGCCTGGGCCAGGTGATCGATCTCGAATTACAACTCGAGATTGGTGACGTGACCGTCGCCGAAACCGTGACGATCACCAGCGCCGGTCAGATTCTGCAAGTAGCAACCGGCGAAGTGAGCGAGGTGGTCGAACGCCGCCGCGTCGCCGAGCTTCCGCTTAACGGAAGACAGTTTCTGCAACTCGCACTTCTGAGCGAAGGTGTCGTCAAGCCACCAGGCGGAACGCGCGGCAGCGCCCTACAACAGGCGGGCGATTTGGTAAACGTGGCCGGTCAACGCAGCGGTCACAACATCTACCTGCTCGACGGCGTGAAGGTGACGGATGAGTACTTCAACAACCTCGTCATCAATCCGTCAGTGGATTCGATCCACGAGTTCAAGATTCAGAAAACTCTTTACGCAGCCGAATTCGGCGGCAAAGCTGCGGCCCTGATCAATGTCGCGACCAAGTCGGGCGCGACAAACCTGCACGGCAATCTGTTTGAGTTTCTCCGCAACGAAAAACTCGACGCGAAGAACTTTTTCGACGATCCGAACAAACCAATTCCACCATTCAAGCAAAACCAGTTTGGCGGAACATTAGGTGGTCCATTTGCGATACCGCGCATATACAGCGGCAGCGACAAGACATTTTTCTTCGCGAGCTACGAAGGCCAGCGCATTCGACAATCACTCACGAGAACGTTCTCCGTGCCGACAGCCGCGATGAGGAATGGCGATCTCTCCGCCTTCGGCCAGATTTTTGATCCGCTAAGCACAGATGGTTCAGGCAATCGCCAGCCGTTTGCGAACAATCGCATTCCGGTTGAGCGTCTCGATCCAGTGGCGCTGGGCCTGCTCAATCAGATTCCACTGCCGAACTTGCCCGGTATCTCGCGCAACCTGCTGTCGACCGCGATCGAGAGAACCAACCTGGACCAGTATTCTCTGCGGATCGATCATCAAGTGACTGCTAATGACAGTCTGTTCGTCCGCCTCTCGGTTTTCGACGCCAGAGCGTTTCAGCCCTTCGGCAGCGGCAAGCTCAACGAATCGCTGCTGCCTGGCTTCGGCCGCGATTTGACAACAAAGTCAGCTAATCTCGCCGTCAGCCATACACACACCTTCACGCCTAACGTGCTCAACGAATTCAGATTTGGTTACTTGCACGTCACAGGCGGACAAGCAAGCGAGAATCGCGGAAACGATTTTGCTTCCGAAGTTGGTCTATTGGGCACGACTCCGGTTACAGAGGACCAGGGTTACCCGCAAGTCTCGCTTGGCGGTCTCTTTAGCAACATCGGCGATCCGACCACTTTCGTTACGCGGCGCGATACGAGTTATGAGTTGTACGATAACGTCTTTATCAATCGTGGCGCACATCGAATCAAGTTTGGCGCGTATTTTTATCATCTGAGCTTCAATCCGGTGAATCCTGATACGGCGCGCGGGTTGTTCTCCTTCTCGGGCCAGTTCACAGGACCACGTCCGAATCAAACCGGCAACGCCTATGCAGATTTTCTGTTGGGTTTTCCGGCGAGCGGGCAGGTCGGCATCGGGAGAAGCGAAGAGCACGGCGTCACAAACTGGTTTCATTCCTACATTCAGGACGATTGGAACCCAACCCGCAGTTTGACCATCAACATCGGCCTGCGCAACGAGATCAATCAACATATGAGAGATCGTGACAACCGTTTGTCGGCGATCGATCTAACAGTACCGGGCGGCAGGTTTGTAATCGCCAGCGATGAGAACGGCAACATCTCGCCCACAGCAGCGCCGTTGCTGCCGTTGATTCCGATTCCTTTCGTTACTTCGGCAGAAGCAGGCTGGGATCGTTCCTTGTTGCAGCCAAGTACTCTGCGTTTCGCGCCGCGCTTCAGTTTTGCGTGGCGGTTGCCGGGAACAGACCGCACCGTCTTGCGCGGCGGCTACGGGATCTTTCTCAACCAGTGGGCCTACAGCGTGCAGCAAGCGCTGGCGCGCAACCTGCCATTCTTCCTGTTGAAGAACATCAACGTCGCGTCTGACACTGCCGTGCCTGCTTTGACGACGCAAACAATACTCACGTCGAATGCTATCGGGAACATCGGCGGCAATAACGTCGATCACGATTACCGGATCGAATACGCCGGCACTGCCTCGCTGAGTATTCAGCATCAACTCACTCCCAATACAGTGGTCGAATTCTCTTACGTCGGCTCGAACATTCAGGGCGCGGATAGTTCGACTGTTCGCAACGTGCCGCTGCCGGGGAGTGGTCCAATTGCGCCGCGCCGTCCTGTTCCTGCGTTGAGCTCTTTCAACAGCTTGCGTTGGGATGGTTATTCCGAGTACCACGCCGGCACAATCAGCATCGACAAGCGGCTGTCGCGCGGATTTTCTTTCAATGCCAACTACACGCTCTCGAAGTCGGTCGACGATGCGTCCGATCCCGGCAGCACGACGAATGAGGCAAACTTGCCGCAGGATGTTAGAGATCGCCCTGCCGAACATGCGCTCTCGAGTTTCGATCACCAGCACCGTTTTATTGCCAACGGCATTTACGAGCTGCCGTTCGGCAAAGGCAGGAGGTTCTTGAATGGTTCCGGTGTTTTACCGGCGCTGGCGGGCGGGTGGAGGATAACTGCGATCGTTACGATGGAGAGTGGCGCGCCGTTCACGGTCAACGATCAAACTGATCGAGCCAATATCGGACAGGGTCCGGCGCAAAGACCAAACTGTCTGAGAGATCCGAACCTTGACTCAGATCTGCGGACTCCCGATCGCTACTTTGACACGTCTGCATTCACGCCGGCCGCTTTTGGAACGTTCGGCAACTGCGGGCGCAACATTGTGATTGGACCACCCGCGAAGACGTTCGATGTGTCCGTGGCGAAACTCATCAGATTCACCGAATCGCGCACCCTCGAGTTTCGCGCCGAGACCTTCAATCTACTAAACATCGTAAATTTCGATCTTCCCAATCGCTTTGCCTTCAATCCAAACTTCGGGAAGATCTTCAGCGCCGGACCATCGAGACAGATTCAATTTGCGCTTAAGTTTTCGTTCTGAAGGATTAGGTGCTTTGGTTTTCTTGTGCTTCCCGGATGGCTTCGAGTTCGGGTAGTGCGATTAAGTCTTTTGGTCGGCCGGCGGCTCGTTTCGCGACGATTAACTTGCCGATGTCGATCACGTCGAAGCTATAACCGAAAAGCTCAACTATTAACGAGTCGCGTCGTGCGTCGTCGTATTGGCCTACACCGCTCACCTCGCCCAGTAGATCCAGATCACCGATATCTGTCGTGAAGGTAAAATTAAGCCCACGCTTCAAAGTCTCAGCGTCTAGAATGAAAGGCAGTCCTTCCGAGGTATTTCGCAGGCGTGCATGAGCTGATTGCAATGCGTTCGCCAATCGCACAAGGTTCGCGGGATCTCGATCGTAGCAAACATCGAGATCATTCGTTAGGAGCAAAGAACCGTGAATTGCGGCTGCTACTCCACCCACGATTACACACTTGACCCTGTATTCGCCCAAGAGCCGGAGAGGCGCCTCAATGATCTTGTTCGGCAGCGGCATTGTTAGCACCGATCACGCGTGCTGAAGTTCTAATTTTCGCAATTTCCGCGATAAAGTCATCCAGTTTGCGGACCCGCTCTTCTGGCGTAAGTCGCAAATTCTCCAGCGTGAGGGTGAGATCTATACCGAATTCAGTTGCGCGCTCCGCCGCTGAGCCACGAGGCGGGTTAAGAAAGTAATCTTCAAGCTGAGCGTGCATGGCGCTCAAGTATAGCACCGGGGACGCATTGAAACGCGACCCCGGTTCACTACCGACGAATTCATTTCCTCATAAGTTTTGAAAAGACCGGCTTGGGTTGAAACTGGTCTCCTCCTTCGGATTGATCCGTCAATATCTCTACGTTGATGAAAAACTTAAACGAGCCTGTCTGCTGAATGCCGAGCAGGAAGTGGACGTTGATTGAGTCGCCGGCGGCGAGTGGCGTTGACAAGGTCACGGTGTCGGATGAAAGAGAGGAGTTGAAGCCACCGCCGTTGGGTTGGTTAGGCGGCTGTTCGAGTGTCGTTCCCAGCACATTGACGGTGCATGGTGCGCTTCCCAGGCACGTGTCCTGATCGTTGATGCCGCTGACGACTACATCGGTTGAGGTGCGTGGGCGAAGATCGGCGAATCCCGAAGGCGCGGGAAACGTCGAGATGTCGACGATGCGAAAACGTAGACGCGTGACGGGGAAGCCGGTCGAGTTGATAACGCGCCGGCGAATGTCGAGCGTGCCGAAGGTCGAATTGTTCGCCGGGTCTGAAGTGAGATCGCGCACACGATTTGGTAAAGCCGCGCTGCCAACTGTCTGATCCAAATTGACGATCGGCATGATGGCGTTCTGCTGTGTGGGGCTCGTCAAGTTCTCCGGTCCCGGAGCGCCGAGCCGTTGTCCGGCGCCGGCGGACGTGCCGTTAGTATCCACGAAGTAAAAGTCAGTCGCGTTGTTGTCCGTGTCTTTCGGCAGCCCGTTGGTTGGACATGTCCCGAAGGTCGTGATCGATCCGCCCTTGCCACAGGTGTCGCGGATGAAGGCATAGTCAATATTAAAAGGAGTGATCGCAGCGTAGCCTGTTCCTTCTCTGTAGAGCGTATTGGCTTCGGCGGTTGAGCCAACGGCATCGAGTCGCGTCGATGTAGAAAAGTTTTTTGTGTCAGACGTGCGGAAGATCGCGATGCCTGCGTTGTCGGGGATGTCGAGCGTGTATGTTGCATCGCCGGTTGCGGTTGTCGGTTCCGCGCCGTCGTTGCCAGATGGATAAGAATCGAGGCTGTAGCCGCTGGAGTTGACGCCGAGAAAGTGTCCGCGTGCGGGGATGACTGTGCCGTTTGGGATCACGAAGCGGATGACACCGTCCGACGCTGCGATGGCCCAACCCGAGGAGCCGTCGGTCGTACTGACGGCGATGGGCGAGTCGGTGTTGTTGTAAAGCTCGATGAACTCGTTCGACGCACCGTTCGGATTAGGCCCGCGCAGGCGAAACTCGCTGATAAGAACGTCGCCCGCAAAGGGACCGGTGACGACGGTCAGTGCGGTTGCTGAGTCGTTTGACGATTCGGGGTCCGGAGTATCCGACGTTCCGGTCGCGGTGTTGCTGATAATCGTGCCGCGAGGTGTGTCCTGATTGACTCGTACGACGATCGTGGCGGTGGCGGTTGTGTCGAAGGAAAGCGTGCCGAGGTTGAATGTT
This sequence comes from uncultured Acidobacteriota bacterium, assembly GCA_963770215.1. Taxonomy (GTDB): domain Bacteria; phylum Acidobacteriota; class Blastocatellia; order Pyrinomonadales; family Pyrinomonadaceae; genus PSRF01. Next base: position 167,059 of record CAVYOP010000015.1, on the reverse strand, counting down.
ACCTGAGTGCCGTCGAACGACGCCGTACCGGTGCTCATCGCAAAGTCCACGAAAGTGGTGTTTGCGGGAATGACGTCGGTGAGAACGACATTGACCGCATCGTCGGGCCCCGCATTGAAAACGGAGAGGTTGTAAGTTATCAGTCCGCCGAGCGCGACCGTTTCATCGCCCGACTTTGACACGACAATATCAGCCGACGCTCCCGGCGCGTTCGCGGAGCGTGCTTTTACCGGCGATGCGAACATGTTCGTGGCGACGAGTGCCACAAGAATAAGACGACAGAATTTACACAGATAGACGCAAGACGAAGACTTCATCCGAGGAATCCTTTCGAAATTATTGATTGCTGACGTAGGGCGAGTATGACAGCAGAGAAAGCTGTTCGAAGTGTACTACTTTCTTTATCCCTGTGAGGCAGAGATGTGTTGATTAATCCTGGACAGCCGTTGCTAACTCGTCAACCAACTTGATTATCCGTACAGGGTCTTCGAGTCCGTATGTGCGGCGATGCGTTTTCTTCACATCATTCACCATGTACAGCGACGGCACATGGTAGTCCTTGTCCAGGCCGTCGCCTTTCAAGACTCGAAGCAGTCGAGTGAGCTCCTTGCTGTCTCCAGTGATCAATGTCCAACCGGCTTTGGCTTGAAACCGTTCGCCCCAGACTTTTAGTTTTTCGGGAGAATCAGTTTCGGGATCGGTGGAAACTGAAATCAGAAACACGTCCCGGCCCAAACGCTCGCCGAGCGCGGTTTGCAACTTCGAAAAGTTAGCGCCTGACAACGGGCAAGTTACCTTGCAGGTGGTGAAGATGAAATTGATGATCACCACCTTGTCTTTGACCAGGTCGGCATAAAAACTCTGCTTGCGGCCATCCTGATCGAGCACCGCGACGTCAGGAATCGAAAGTTTCGGTGGCGGGATTGGTTTTGCATTGCTTACCGGCGTCGGCGTCAGATGGACGTGGCGGTGGTCCTTCTGCTGCGCGGCCGCAGTTTGCACCATCAATGCGATCGCCAAACCCAGAACGAGTGTCTTAACACGAATGTCTCTCATGGCTATTGAATCTTGATGATCTTGGCGACAGATGGAACGCCTGCGCTGTTGATGATGAAGAGCATGTAATGACCCGGCGGGCACACATTGCCGTTCGCCGGCGCGTTTACACGCAATTGCTGTCCGACGTGACTAAAGGTCAGGTGGTTGATGCGCTGGTTCATGTTGACGGAGTGCGTCACCGAAGAGAGCCGGACCATCGTCACCTTTTCAATATTGAACGCGCTCGGAGAACCGACGAGAAACTGGTTTCCGTAAGTGACAGTGTCGGGCGCGAACGTGATGTTTGGACGCGTTGCCGGCGTGCCGTCGGAGTTGAACAAATACGGCGGCGTGAAAATCTCTTGTTGAAAGCTAGCCTCGTTTGGCTTGCACTCCTCAGAGGTCGCCGGCGACCCGGTATTGCCGCCGACGAGAACTCGACCGTCAATAAGCAGGAGAGCCATCGAGTGGTATTGCCGGCGATAGGTCATGCTGGCGAGAGTGGTCCAGGCGCCGGTTGCCGGGTTCCACATCTCGGCCGCGTGAATTGCATTGTTGCTGCAACTATCGTCGAAACCCGCGCCTTGCGTTCCGCCTGTGGCCAGGATTTTTCCATCAGCGAGGATCGTCAGATTCAAGTGCCGGCGCGCGTACTGCATCGATCCGGTTGCTGTCCAGTTGCCAGTCTCGTTCGTCAGGTTGATTGTCTCGCAAGTGTTGGTTGGCGGACTGCCGCCTCCGCAAATCAGCACTTTGTCGACGTCATAGGTAACCGAAGAGCCTGACTCGCGAACTGTGATGAAGTGAGGTGATTGAGAGTAGTAATAATGTTTGATTGTGTTACCCCACGCGCCAGTGCCGGTGGTGTCCAACCAACGTGAGCCGGAAATCGGTCCCGCATAAAATACGCGGCCGTCAGCCGCGAGGTGCAGATTGGGATAAAGCGGGATGAACAGTTGGGCCGTTGAAAGGCTGCGAATGGAGGTGCCGGCTGCGTTCAGCACGTCCGGGATCTCGTTGTACACATAGTTTTGACAAGGCGTCTGTTGGCCGGGCGCGCAGTGAGCGCCTGAGAGAATTGCCGTCTCGCCATTGCCCAACGACACCGCCGAGGGATACCAGCGGCCATTCGTCATGGTTGGACCACTCGAAGCGACCGGGCTTGGCGACGGTTGCGGATTGGCGGCGAAGATCGTTGTCGACGCCGTGCCCAATTCTCCTGTTCCAAAATTACTGCCGCCGGCGACGAACAGGCGGCCGTCAGGCAACAGCGTATGGCCGCTGCAAAACAGGTCGGTCGTAGTGTAGAAAATGTCTTCATCGTTGTTGCTGACTACGTCAGGATCACAGAGCCCGTTGTTGAGAACGCAAGTCCAGAGACGGCTGTAGGTGATTGGATTGGAGCTTGGCGACCAATAGAGAACCTTCCCATTGGGTATGACTGAGGCGTGGACCATGAGGTAGGGCGACGAAAAACTCCCCTCCCACTGGCCGACCTGGTAGGGATTGGGCGGAGGCAAAGGTCGCGACCGCTTAACTTTCACTGTTGCTTGTGTGAAGGGAGCCAGGGCGACAGCAATCAGAAGAATGCACAAAGTGAAAACGAGGAGTCTGGAACGTTGAGCAACGAGATTCATGGGTTCACTTCTTTCTTTGAGTAGACAGACGAGTCGCACACACACGTGCGAACGAGATTGGACCAGGTGTCGGGGAGATTGCGAGGTGGGCGGATTATACGCCTGGAACGAAGAGAGTCAAGCAGTTTTGTTGGCAGAATCTTGCTGTGTGGGCCGGCGTCACAACTTGAGCGCGGACCATGTTTGGCCGCCGTCTTGAGTTTCGAGAATCAGATTTGAGGGCACTGAAAAGAGATTGATGTTTTGTCACGATCGTTCTCAGTCCGTGGTCCGGGCAAACTCGCTGGGCGAGCGCCCAGTCAATCGCGTAAACGCCGTGCTGAACGCACTAGCCGACTGATAACCAACTCTCTCTGCTACCTCAGCCAACGCCGGACGTTCGCTCCGAAGCATATCTTTCGCAAGCGCCATCCGCCATTCCAGAAGATACTGCATCGGCGGTATGCCGACCTTGCGCGCGAAGCGTTCTGCGAATGCAGCTCGTGACATACCTGCCGTGCGCGCGAGTTGCTCAACGGTCCATCGTCGCACTACGTCGACGTGGATCTCACGAAGTGTGCGAGCCAGCGCGGCGTCTGAAAGTCCGGCAAGTAATCCTTGCTCTTCCTTGGCAGCAGACGCAGAACGAAAACGAAGTGCCTCGACTAACAGCACTTCGACGAGACGCTCAAGGATCAGACTCTGGCCTGGACGCTGTGCCTCAGCCTCCTCACCGATCAACTCCACGATTCGATGCAGTCGCGTTGCGCCCGGCTCTTCGCGCCGCACATGGACCACCGGCGGCAGGAGTTTTACGAGGAGTTGCGCATTTGCGCGATCGAAGCGGAAATACCCGCCAAGCATACGCATCGTCACCGGATCGGACTCGGCGCCATAATGTGTTACACGCGAAGAATCGAAGTCCAGAAGTGTCGGGCTAAGATTAAGATCGCTTGCGAGCGTGAAACTCGGCATTGCGGGAAGGAGAACAAAGTCGCCTTCCTCGAGTTCGAGAGCACCGACCTCATCGAGATCCAGAAAGCATGATCCTTCGAGAATGAGGCAGAAGGCCGGATCTTCATATCGCGGTTTCAGGATGCTCCACTTTCCTGCTCCACTGATGATCTTCGAGAGGACAGTCTGCGGGCGTAGCAGGGAAATGATGGCGGCGAGCGGATCTGAATCGTTGTCTTTCTGAAGCAAAATCCGTGTTCCCTCAAGTCCAGGATGGAACACGGATTAAACAACAATAACTGAACAGAACACTAATTATTTCGACTGCGCCATCGTCAACGCCACCGCGTCAGGACCTGCGGGAAATCGGAGTTGCGCAGACGTATCATTCGCGGCCCGGTAGACCACTTGGGCCACATCAGAGGCAGTCGTAACCTGGGCCGGCTGCGCGAAGCTCGCGAATATCGGCTGCGCGAAAGGCGCGTACGCGTCGGGAATCAGGCCTTCCATGCGTTGTAGCCCGTTACTCGTAAAACTCGTGTTTGGACCATAGCCCGGCTCGACCAGTTTGACGCGCACGTTGAAGAACTCGAGCTCCAACGCAAGCGAGGCTGTGAAGCCTTCGATCGCCATCTTGCTCGCGGTGTACACGGCCGCCAGCGGCATCGCTGTCAGCGTCACGCTCGAAGTCACGTTCACGATCACGCCAGACCTTCGCTCGCGGAACTGCGGCACTATCGCCTGTGTCATCGCGATCGTGCCGAATGTGTTCGTCTCAAACACCTCGCGCGTTGTAGTCATCGGCGTGGCTTCGAAGGCGCCGACAACTCCGATGCCCGCATTATTGACAAGCGCATCGATTGGACCACTGATTTCAATTGCGGCTGCAATGCTCTCGGGTTTCGTCACGTCGAGCGGCAGGACGCGGAGTCGTTCCGAGCGAGGCAAGATGTCTTCGCGTGGAGTTCGCATCGTGGCGATGACGTTCCAGCCTTGAGCGTGAAACTGACGAGCGGTTTCGAGACCGTAGCCGGAAGAGCAACCTGTAATGAGTACCGTTTTCATAATGGTGAAGAATAGGCTGCCTGTTCCCGACGCTCAATAGCGTATCGTCCGAAATACATTAGCGAGCGTCTTGATTTGGGATCGTGAAGGAAAGCTGGTTGTGAGGTGTGACGAGTTGTCAGACGACTCGACCTATCGATCGCTGACAAACTCGCCGTACGAGCTGCGCTTCTGAGCGCTCAAGTGGTTGCTGAGAATCTGGTAGAAGCACTGGAGACAAACGCCGGAAGTATCTTCCTGCTTGTCGTCGCGAATCTTCGCTCCGCACCAGACGCATTGAACTAGAAACACTTCTTCATGCTCATCAATTACCTGGTTCATTCTTAACTCCTTTCACTTTGTTTCAGTGAGATTAGTCCCCACGAGTTACGGCTTGCTGTCGTTCACCTTAAATACCTATGAAGAATTCAGCTCACGCTTAGATGCAATTCAGGTAGAGCGAAAATAAAACTTTTCAGTATTCGAGTATGTAACATTTTGGTAACATGGGCGGTGCGAGGAGTTCCGCTGTGTTCAAGCTAATCGCCATTCTGATCCTCACAGCATTTCCCGTTGTTGCTTCGACGAGTAATAAAGTTGTGGTTCGTGACAGTGTCCCGGCTGCTCATCGTAACGAGCTTCTCGATCGCCTGCGCACAATCACCGGCTGGAGCGACTTGGACTTCAACGGCGACGGTGCCTTACAAGTAGCGAATACAAAGTTTAATAGCGGCTCAAAGAGCGCTCGTGAGTTGATTAATCGTGCTGTTTCTGGTGAGCGCCTAATTTTGTTTGAAGACGCGAGCTCGCGGAAGGATGTCGCTTTCTGCAAAGTCGTTGTAGCGAAGTTTCTGCGTGAGCCTCCGGCTGAGGCGGAAGTTTACGTAGTCCTAATTGATTTTGACGACTTCCGCGAGGTAAGTGGTGACAAGCAAGCGCGAGCGGCATTTGACGTAGGATGGGCAGTGCTGCATGAGATAGACCATGTGGTCCTTGAATCTCAAGATCCGCTACACGATACATCGGCCGGGGATTGTGAAGCGCACATCAACAGAATGCGCCGCGAGCTCGGACTTCCCGTTAGAAACAGCTACTTCTTCAGCTACCTACCTGTCAATCACGATGCCAACCTGATAAGCCGCTTTGTTCGCCTTGGGTTCGATCAGATCGATCCTGCTTCAGCAAAGAAAAAGCGTTACTGGCTGATCTGGGATGCGGCGCTTGTCGGTGGTCTAAACCAGGATTGCATAGATAACATCACTACGATTGGTGTTCGCACTTCAACAGTGACGCTTTCACGCGCGTTCTGATTACTTTCTTTTCGTCGCTTTATCCATTAGTTCGATTTCTCTGATTAGCCTCTCGCGAAATTGCGTAACAACCTGTGTGAAGCGTTGAATCTTGGCTCGACTCTTCTTTCGTGCTCTAGCGTTTTCTACGGGGAACTCCAAAGTGATCCGCCGATTACAGTCGGCAATGATTAGCAGGTAGTTTCCAAGCACGTATCTTCCGTTATCGCTTGAATCAGCCACGGCTTGAATGAAAGCGGGAGCGCCATCTGCGATCGGATTGAGGAAGATTCGTTTAGCGAAAGGACGATCGGTCGATTTTGCCATAACGCCACGCTCGGGGATTTGTTCTTGGGGCGTCGCGCGCTCCCTCAAGCGGCGACGCCCGTCTCCCACTCTGTGCTGATCTGTGGGAGACCCGAGTTTCGCGCGTTTATAGCTATCGCTGTTTAGCGTCGCAATGGCTCGATGAAAGGGTCTATCCCCAACTGTATGTAAGTGTCTTTATATAGACACACGCTTCCTCGCCTGCCGCTCGGCAGTCAGTAACATGATGAGGTGGAATATTGGTTAGCGAGCTATAAAGGTAATGACTGTAAGCAACACAGTCATTACTGCGCTTGAGTCGGCATCTTCGGCAGTTGCCGAGTCGACGCCGGGCATATCTCCCGGTTTAGGTGTTGAGCCAACAGTGGGAATGTAGCTCCTGGGCGAACCTGGGTTCACCCCGGGCATATCTCCCGCCAACGCCGTGGCCGATAAGATTGACACCAGCGCAATCACCATTAACAGTCGTTTCATGGATACTCTCCTTTGAGTCTGAGGGGCCATGAAAGACTTCTTACATGAAAACCAGCTTACAGGAAAGATTTCTTGCCAGGTGTCAGGTCGAAGACTATTATGGCGGCCGTATCTCCCATTTCCGAATTCTCAATTTCTCACATGACTCCTAACGAGGAGGCGCTATTCCGATCTCAAAAAGCCCTCGAGCTAAAAGACAAAGGCGATTACGCAGGAGCGCAAGAGGTCATGCGCCCGCTCTGGCAAGGAATCGGTGAGCGTCCAAACGTGGAAGGGCTTCATCCCTCCGTGACTGCGGAAGTCTTACTTTGTACTGGAATTCTGACTGGTTGGATTGGCAGCAGAAACGAGATCAGGGAAGCAAACGAGTGGGCGCGGGATTTACTAACGCAAAGCATCAGTCACTACGAGTCGCTGCAAGATGTGATCAGGATTGCGGCAGTACGTGCAGAACTTGGCTACTGTTACTGGCGCGCAGGTGCGTTAGATGAAGCGCGGATCGTCTTCAATGAGGCATTGAAGAAATTAACCACTGAGGGAAATACGCGAGCGAATGCAGTCTTCGGATTATCAGTTGTTGAGTGGTCCGCCTCACGTTTCATCGAGTCATTAAGAGTGCTCAATGAGAATGCGCCCCTATTCAAGAAAATCACTAACCATACTCTTAAAGGCGTTTACCACATGCAAGTGGCGATGGTTCTCCGCAGACTCGCTTCGCCTGATAACAAGCCCGCTGAGTTTCAGTGCATACTTGATGAGTACAATGAAGCCGATCGCCATTTCAGTCTGGCCCGCAATACAGTGTTTCGCGCTCACGTCAAGAACAACATTGGAAACATCTACGGCGATCTGGCTCGTTATAAAGAAGCCCACGAGCATTTAGACCAAGCTCGCCGTTTGACTATCAACGCTAAAGATAAGGTGAAGACTGCGCAAGTTGACGAGAGTCGCGCTCAACTTTTTATCGCACAAACGAGATTTGCAGAGGCTGAATCCGTTGCCCATCATGCAGCCAAGACTTTCGAAAAGAGTGGACATCAATCATTTCTGGCTGAAGCACTCACGACGCATGGCATTGCCTTAGCTCGACTCGGAAGGCAAGAACGAGCCCAAGTGTCAATTCAACGAGCAATAGAGGTCGCGCATCAGGCAGGCTCATTGAATTTGGCCGGTATTGCGGCGCTCACTCTAATCGAAGAGATTGATGGTCTATCAGCCGATATGCTGTCCAGTGCTTATGAACAAGCGGGCGAATGGTTGGCGGAGACACAAAGCTACGCACTCTTACTTCGTTTCAAAGCGGCAGGCAGCAAACTAGCGGCGAGATTACGAACCACTGGTGAGCTCAACGCAACTCAAGTTCTCCTTAAGCGGCGGAACTTCAAAGACGCAGTATTAGAACTTGAACGGGATCTGATTCGGCAGGCGTTGGCGGAGGTTAATGGCAGTGTTACCTACGCGGCGTCGTTGCTTGGCATGACCTATCCGGGATTAGCCTACATGATTGAAAAACGCCATCCCGACTTATTGAACGAGCGCACTCCCGTGCGCCGCCGACCCCGGAGACAGTGAGCGATGCGCCCAGTTGCAAGGAAATGAAATACGCGCAGCGATGGAAACAGACTACCATTTGATTAGAGACCTAATGACAACCGAAAATTAAGAGCGTATAGTGCCGGTACCCCTCTAAAAAACGAAGCGGGCCGACTTGTGCAGCAACACAAAGCCGACCCTAAACTCTCAACCTTCTAACGAAAGGATGAAAGTCATGGCTACGCATGGTAGCGCAACAGCGCGCGAAGAAACACCTCACGCAAACCAAACCAGGACCGCCACACTAATCAATGCTCTGAACCAGCAGGCACTGTCTGTCTTAAACGACACATCGATCGATGCTGAGAGTCGCGCGATTCTCCGATACGCTTTGGAGGCAAACGATCCGTGGTTCGCTAAGTTGGTCCAACAAGCAGAAGCGACCGAACCTGTTATCGATGACTTGAACCAACCGCAAACAGCCGAAGGTAGCAAAGATGGCTTATACGGAAACAAGATCGAGCTATTGGTAGATCTCATCTGCCGGCCCGGTGATGAACCGAAAACAAAGGCGTCCGCGCTGTTGGTCCTACTGTCCACACTCGAAAGGTCCACCGAATCAAAAGCGCTAGCGAACAGTGCAAAGCACTTCGCTTTTGCGCATTGCGGTGACGTGACCTTCGATAACATGGTCGATGCGCAGATTGCGGCATTTGAGGCCAATCTGTTCGGCGGTAGTACACCCGTCTCCTAATCCTTCCGACAAAATCAATGCGGCATCATTCTTGTCCCCTGCCGCATTGATATCTCTCAAAAAACCTTTTTGATTTCTCATTGAGTACTTTTCGAAGGTCCTACCAGTACTCTGCGTCCATTCGGTCCAAAACTTGAACGTTGCAACGAAAGGAACAAACTCCCATGGCCCAGACCTATCGACGCAAACGAAATCGAGACGTGTGGCATTTCTGCTCGAATTGCCGGCATTGGCCCAAATCCGACTACGAATCCAGCAAACAAAAGCCGAAATCGGGCGAGTTCTGCGACCAATGCCGGTCCAAACGCTCGAATGACGCCTGCAAATAGCAGTTTGATCCGCCGAGATCGCATGCATGATCTGGCGAATTGCTAACTGAATTTCGCGGAGTGCAAGCATTACACGCCAGGATCATCATCGTAGGTGGGCGATTGTGCCTCCTTATGCACTAATGAATGAATGCTGAATTAGGATCGTATTGGAAGAACGATCACGATGAGCGATGTTCGCCGGTTCTTCGGGGAGACTCCAAGCGTATCTTGAAGCGTATTGCGCGAGTTTCTTGCGACATTTCTTGCAAAGCAGAATGCACGCGCAACAGGATTTCTTTTAGCTGATTTAACTCTTGCGGATTTTTCTTTTCAGCCAAAATTGCGGCAGCTATCTCGCTGCTGAGTTCGTTAGAAATGGCCATGATTCAATGGAATCTCTGATCTTGCCGAGGCTGTTTTTTGAAGAGTCCCCATAGTAGTTTTCGGGTGTTACGCCAATGTTAATTTTGTGTTAAATCAGGTCTGTCCGAGTATTATCTGCCTAAGCCAAATCCTCTCCACCGCCGCTTAACAAACATTTAAGGTGATATTCACCGCCCTTTAACTTCTTGTAGATAGCTTTTGGTCCCGTCAACCAAGAACACGCATCAACACTTTCTGTCCCAGTCTATTCACAGGAGACTTCTAATGAACTTGTTTACCCTTGTGCGCCATCGCCGCATCTTTTTACTTCTCAACCTCGCATTCTGTTGTTTTGTTGCTTCAGCGGTGGCCCAAACGGGAACCGTCGGAACGCTGACGGGAGTCGTCAAAGACCCGAATGGCGCCAACCTGCCCGGCGTTAATGTAGTGGCCAAAAACCTAGGCACGGGCGCGACTCGCGCCACCGTCAGCGATGGTGACGGGCATTGGACTTTACCTGCATTACCTGTTGGAACTTATGAAGTCTCCTACGAGGGTATCGGTTTCAAGAAGCTCGTTCGCGATCGAGTTGAAGTGGAAGCGAGCGTTCCTCGGACCTTAGAAGAAAAACTCGAAGTAGGCGAGATCGGGGCCGTGATTAATATCACGGGTGAAGGGGCAGCGCTGATTACGCCGGAAACTTCCACCGTCGCACGACAGTTGACCTCCGAACAACTGGTCCAAGTTCCGACTTCCACTCGGAGCTTTACACAATTGCTGTCAGCCGAAGCCGGAGTGAGTTCCGATCTTTCACCGGTATTAACTAATGGAAACGGCAACCAGTCGCCTTCGGTGAACGGGACACGCACTACAAGCACGAGCTTGTTTTTCAACGGTGTGGATGCAACCAACATTACCTCGAACGAGGGATCGCTCAATGGAAATATTGCGCCAGCGCCGGAGACACTCTCTGAAGTAAAGCTGCAAACGAGTCTTTACGATGCATCAACGGGACGCTCTGGTGGTGGTAACTTTCAACTGGTAACGAAGAGTGGCACCAACCGGTTTAATGGCAGCGTCTACTATTACCTGCAGAATGAGAAGTTCAATGCCAACGACTATTTCTTCAACAAGGATAAGATCGACCGGCCCAAAGCTCGACGCAATGAAGGTGGTTTCACCATTGGCGGCCCAATAATTAAAGAAAGGTTTTTCTTCTTCGGAGCTTATCAGCACACGCAGGCGGAGACGGGTTTCGTAAGTACGGCCAGCAGTATCACTGTGCTGCCGGCTGCGCTTCGTCTTATAAGCGGAGAACGTACTAAAGAAAATCTTTTTGCCGCGTTCAGTCAACTCAATCCTGCGATTCTCGCTTCGATTCCTAAGGCCCAATGTAATCCAACAGTGAATGGTGTTGTGGATCGCGCCTGCATTTCAGATGTGACGGTCGCGCTACTGAATCTTCGTAATCCAGCAACCGGCGACTTCATAATTCCGGCGCCGCGAGCGGGAAGTATTATCGGCAGCGATCCAAGCGTGACGGGCAATAACGGCGGCAATCCTTTTATTCGCCAACGGAACGTCTTTCCTGCGGAATTTAAGCAAGATCAATTCACAATCAAACTGGATGGCCGGTTGACCAACAAGAACACGCTTAGCGGTACCGTCTTCTTTGCCAACTTTCCGGGCTTCGATCCCTTCCCAGATCCCGGCAGTCTCGCTTCGCCAGTCACCGTGAAGCGATCGGATCGCAATCGGACGATAGCGATTTCCGACCAGCACGTGTTTGGTCCTCGGTTTATTAACGAGGTCCGCTTCGGGTTCTTTTCACTGAACAACACCCGCGTACTTGATGATCCTTTTCTGGCAATCACGAACGAGTCGGTAGGTATCCCAAATCCCGCGGTTGCATTCGACGATGGACCAGGCACGCTCAGGCTGGGTCACTACGTCGGCCGCCCGGGAACGCTTTTGGAGAGGTTTTCTTTCGGTGGTCCAAACGACACTTTCAATCGCCGAGAGCAAAAAACGTTTTCTCTCTCAGACCATATTACCTATATCGCGGGAGATCATAGTTTGAGGATGGGAGTCGAAGGAAAGCGCCATAATTTCGACACCGCTCTGCCGGAAGAACAGGCGACGGAGTTTGAGAAGTACGACAACTTCACTCAGTTCCTGCGTGGTGTCGCTACCGAGGCTGACACTCAATTCGGTGTTACTGAGAAGCAGTTCCGCTTTCAAGACTTGAGCTTCTACCTCGCCGATGACTGGAAAGTGAATCGTCGGCTCACGCTGAATGCGGGCATTCGCTGGGAATGGTTCGGCTGGCCCGAAGAAAGAAATGGATTGATCGGCAACTTCGATCCCTCACTCGTCACAGATTTTGACAATCCGATAACGGGTTTTCTTGTTCCCTCGAACGCCGGAACGACAGGATTCGTCGCGGTCGACACTGCAATCCAGGCCACGACCAGAGCAGATACAAAGAGCACGATAAAGAAGCAGGACCTTAACAATTTCGCTCCTCGCTTTGGTTTTGCCTTCACTCCGTTTGATAACAATCGACTGGTGATTCGCGGTGGCTATGGCATTTTCTTTGACCGACCGTCCGCCGCTTTTATCAACACCGTTTTCAGTAACTATCCTCATTTGCGAGAGGAGGAAGTGACTTTTCCAGGTAGCAACGTGCCGCTTAATCTTGCGTGGTCGCAGCAAGATCCAAACTTCCCGTTCAACCAGTACCTGCCAAATCGCGTTGTGCGCACGGCCGGAGCGGCGGGAGTTTACCAAATTCGCGACAACACAAATGTAATCCGCGGCGCAGATGGGACGCTGAACCCGATCGATCCGGCTACCGGTTTACCGTTCAGGGGAAACATTGCCGAGACGTTTGAGTTTCGTGCAGTCGATCGAAATCTTCGCACTCCTTACGTGCAGCAGTGGAATTTAGGAGCACAATACGAGGTCACAAACAACTTCTTAGTTGAGGTTAGATATGTGGGCTCCAAGGGCACAAAGCTGCTACAGGCAACCTCGTTCGCTCAGGGATTCGATCTTAACGATCCGAATACGCCTGATTTCATATATGAGAGGTTTAATCGAGCCTATGTCGCGTCAGGAAGTCCGCTTGGACCATTGAACGCCGGTTCGACCGCCAGACAAAGGGGCCTTGGTCGTGCTTTTGGTTTCGCAAATCCCACGCTTGGCGGCCTGATCGATCTGAACCTTGGAAATCCTTCGGGCGGCAGTGATCACCTTCGAAGGAAGATCTCCTTTCCTCGGCTTCGACGTGCCGGAAGCGATCATGCTCGGCAACTCGGCCTATTCGACCTATCACTCTGCTCAAGTCAGCCTGACGAAGCGTCTCTCGCGTGGGCTTCAGTTCAATGCGGCTTACACGTTCTCGAAGTCAATCGATAACGCTTCGGCTGATCCGGGCAGCACTGCGGGCGGAGGCAAGCCCGATCTGCCGAACGTGGGCTTCACAGCTCAGGGCAATGCGTTTGATGTAAATGCAAATCGCGGTGTTTCCGACTTCGATCGTCCGCATCGTTTTAGCTTGAGCTTTGTGTATGACCTTCCGTCGTTCGGTTCGCAATCGAAATTCCTGACCGGCTGGAGGATCTCAGGGTTTGGACAAGCTCAGTCTGGTCTGCCTTTCTCGATCTTCTCTGCTGAAGTTACGGTGGCGAACCCGGCAAATTACTCGAACGTGAGGCTCGGCTCGGGTGGTCTTTATCGCCTTGCGTTTGGCCGGCCAAGCTTGTGCGGCTCCCTCGATCAACTTAGCCAGACAGGTTCAGATCCCACTGAACGTGCTTTTAATCCAGACGTTCTGTGTTCGCCTTTGAGCCTCGCTGGTGGTTACCCAAATAATCGAGGCTTCGGAAACCTTGGTCGAAACGTACTGCGCGGCTTCAGTCAGAAGCGCATCGATCTCGGGCTTTCAAAGAGCACGAAGATCACAGAGCAGGTCGGCCTGGAGTTTCGCTGGGACGTTTTCAATGTCCTGAACAACGTCAACTTCGCCACCCCGAACAACGTGATCGGTGAGGCCGGTACCGATTTCGGAAAGATCACAGATACGATTGGCGGCCCACGCGTTATGCAGTTTGGAATGAAGTTGAAGTTCTAGCCATGCAATCACTAAATTCTTTGACAGGCCCCGTTGTTATGGCGAATGACGAGAACGTCTTCGACGACGGCTTTCTCCGTGTTGAGCATAGAAACTATTACGTCGCTTGCGGAGGCACGCCGCTGAAGCTCCCGCGGACGGAGTTTTTGATCTTCTCGCGGCTGACGCGCACGCCGGATCGCATCGTCACCGCGGAGGAGCTCTGGATATCGGTTTGGGGCAGCGACAAGCCGCTCAATTCCGAGAGCTTGCACGTTTACATCTATCGCCTGCGGGCCAAGCTCTCCGGGTTTGGGTTACAGATCGAGACGATGGTGAACGTGGGCTACCGGCTGATCACTTCCAAAACCCAGTGAAATCTGAATTTACCAGGCGTGTAACTCAGAATTCAGGCGTAGTTCAGTTGGATGTAACACCCGCTCTCTAGATTAGGCCGTTATTCGCTCCGAGATAATCTGCCCGACAACAGGAGATAGCTGAATGTGTGCCTTGCCCGGAAGAGTTCGTTTAGTAGCGTGGTTTACGGCCGTAATCATTCTATTTGGTTCGCTTGCTTGTAATCCGAATGGTCCAGGCGGTGGTTCATCCGCGGTTAGCCTGCAAGGCGCAGGGGCGACGTTCCCTAATCCGCTTTATCAAAAGTGGCTGAGTGAGTATGGCAAGGCTCATCCGAATGTGAGGATCGATTACCAGTCGATCGGATCGGGCGGCGGCATCAAGCAACTCAGGGAACAGACAGTCGATTTCGGAGCGTCTGACGCGCCGATGAAGGACGAGGATATCAAATCAGCGCCGGGTGAGGTGTTGCACATTCCGACCGTCCTCGGAGCGGTCGTCATCACTTACAACCTCGCGGGTGTGAACCAGCCGTTGCGATTCTCGTCTGATGTTATCGCCGACATCTTCCTGGGCAAGATCAAGAAGTGGAACGATCCGAAAGATCAGCGCTGACAATCCGGGTGTGACCTTGCCGGGGAACGACATCACCGTGGTCACTCGTTCTGACGGCAGTGGAACGTCCGCAGTGTTTACTGACTATCTCTCGAAAGTCAGTCCGGAGTGGAAAGAGAAAGTTGGAGCGGGCACGTCGCCGAGATGGCCTGTTGGCATCAGCGGCAAGGGAAACGAAGGCGTGACGGGACAGGTTAAGAACACGCCGAACACTATTGGCTATGTCGAGTTGGCCTATGCGGTGCAGAACAAGTTGCCCGTGGCCCATATGAAGAACTCGAGTGGCAACTTTATCGAGCCAACGATTGATGCGGTAACGGAAGCTGCGGCTGGCGCTCTCGCAACCACACCGGAAGATCTGCGTGTGTCGATCACCAATGCTGCGGGTGCGCAGGCGTATCCGATCTCGAGTTACACGTACATCCTTGTTTACAAAGATCAGAAGGATGCGACTAAAGGAAAAGCGCTCGTCGATTTTCTGTGGTGGGGAATTCACGACGGCGAAGCGTTTGCGAAGGAATTGCAGTACGCGCCCTTGCCGGCCGACATCGTGAAACGAGCAGAAGCCAAGATCAATTCGATCACCTCCGGCGGCTCGCCGTTACGCAGTAGTTAATGAAGGTAGTAATGCCGTTTCAACTAATAACGCCGCAGGCGTTGGCTAATTCCAGCCCAGGGTTGCTTCAACCCTGGGTTGAGTTTGCATTAATCCTACAACTCCGAAGGAGTTTCAATTGCAACGAACACTTTCAGTGTTTTTGGGTTGTCTTTAGCGTACCCAGGGTTGAAGCAACCCTGGGCTGGAATTAGCCAACGCCTTCGGCGTACGAACAACAGTTTGAGTACCCGCTTTCGGCGTACGAACAACGGTCTTGAATGAGTGCTGCGGTTGAAAATGACCCGATGAAGTTTGGAGGAGGTTCCTCTAACTGGCGTCGTGTGTTGTCACCAACAGGGAACACGGGCGATGCGATCTTTCGCATTGCCATGTTCATGGTGGCGCTTTTGATGGTGGCCATCGTCGTGGCGATGGTGGCGGCGCTCACCGCCGACTCGCTGCTTTCGGTCCGGCAGTTTGGATTCAGCTTCCTGACCGGTCGGACGTGGGACCCGATCAGGGGCGAGTTTGGCGCGCTGCCTTTTATTTATGGAACTGTCGCATCGTCGCTGATCGCGTTACTGATCAGCGTGCCGTTTTCTCTGGGTATTGCGATCTTTCTCGTCGAGCAGGCGCCGCACTACATCGCGCGGCCGGTTGGTTTCCTCGTCGAGCTGCTCGCCGCGATTCCGTCGGTGGTCTACGGCCTTTGGGGCATTTTTGTTTTGGCGCCGATCCTGCGCGAATACGTCGAACCGGCGCTGGCGAAAACGCTTGGGTTCCTACCGCTGTTTCGCGGAACGATCACCGGTATTGGATTACTAACCGGCGGCATCATTCTCGCGATCATGGTTACGCCGATCATCTCGGCAGTGGTTCGCGACGTGCTCGCCGCCGTGCCGGGTTCGCAACGCGAAGCTGCTTTGGCCTTAGGCGCGACGAAGTGGGAAATGATTCGCGTCGTGCTCGTGAACGGCGCACCGGGAATCGCAGGCGCGATCATCCTGGGATTGGGCCGAGCGCTTGGCGAGACGATGGCGGTCACGATGGTGATCGGCAACCGTCCCGAGATCAGCCTCTCGTTATTCGATCCGTCGTACACGATCGCGTCGGCGATTGCGAACGAATTTACCGAAGCGACCGGCGATCTTTACTTGAGCGCGCTGGTGGAGTTGGGATTGATCCTGTTTCTTGTGACGTTCGTCGTGAACGGAATCGCGCGTCTCCTGGTGTGGAACGTGACGCGAAAGACCGGTGGTGTGGGTAGGGCAGCATAAATGAGATCGGCCGATAGAGTGCGACGCATCAACAGCGCAGTGATGACTGCGTTGACGGCACTCTGCACGTTGCTCGCAGTTGGCGCGCTGCTGATCATTCTCGGCTATATCGCGTGGCAGGGAATCGGCTCGCTCAACTTACAGTTCCTGATCGATCGTCCGCGGCCGGTTGGCGAAGGCGGTGGAATTGGCAACGCGATTCTCGGTTCGCTTGTGTTGTTGTCGATCTCGTCTGTAATCGGTTTGCCACTCGGAATTTGCGTCGGCGTTTACTTGTCGGAGATTGGCCGCGGCAAACTGGCAGGCGGCGTACGTTTCCTCGTCGACACGCTAACCGGCATTCCGTCGATCGTTACCGGTGTCTTCGTCTACGCGATCCTGGTCCTGCCGATGAAACACTTTTCGGCATTTGCGGGGGGCGTGGCGTTGGCTTTGATCATGATTCCAATCGTGGCGCGCACGACGGAAGAGATGCTGAAACTGGTGCCGCACAGTATGCGAGAAGGCGCGCTGGCGCTGGGCGCGCCGCAGTGGCGCGTGATACTCGGCGTGATCATCCCGGCCGCTGCGCCGGGAATCGCAACCGGCGCTATGCTCGCGATCGCGCGCGTCTCCGGAGAGACAGCGCCGCTGTTGTTTACCGCTTTTGGCAGCCGCTTCTTTCCCGAGTCGTTGAACGAACCGATCGCGTCGTTGACCGTCCAGATCTACAACTACGCGATCTCGCCATACGACGAGTGGCACGCGCAGGCGTGGGCTGCGACGCTGGTGTTGATGACGTTGGTGTTGGGAATAAATATCGTCGTGCGGTTCTTAACCAGGAAAAGATTTTAGAAACGCGGATCTAATAGTTCTATGCCCGTGCAAACCGTAGCACCCAAAATTGAACTTCCTCAGCGGCGCGAAGAAGAGCCCCCGGTTCGCGGAACCGGCAAAACGAAGGTCGCCGTGCGCGATCTGAACTTCTTCTATGGCCGCGTCCAGGCGCTGCACAACATCTCGCTGGAAATCCCGGAACGCATCGTGATGGCGTTCATTGGACCATCGGGCTGCGGCAAGTCGACCTTTCTGCGCACGCTCAATCGCATGAACGACGTCATTCCCGCCACGCGTGTCGCAGGGGAAGTAATGATCGACGACCACGACATCTACGCGCCGGGAACGGACGTCGTCGAGTTGCGGCGCAAGGTCGGCATGGTGTTTCAGAAATCAAATCCATTTCCGAAGTCGATCTTCGACAACGTCGCGTACGGATTAAGAATCAATCGCTTGACCGACAGTGGCTCCGAGCTTGCGGGGCGCGTCGAGCAGGCACTAAAAGACGCGGCGCTGTGGAACGAAGTCAAAGACCGTTTGAAGACCTCGGCGCTGAGTCTTTCCGGAGGACAACAGCAACGTCTCTGCATCGCGCGAGCGCTGGCGATTCGTCCTGAGGTACTATTAATGGACGAACCCGCTTCGGCGCTCGATCCGATTGCCACTTCCAAGATCGAAGAGCTGATCTTCGATCTGAAAAAGCAGTACACGATCGTGATCGTGACGCACAACATGCAACAGGCGGCGCGCGTTTCCGACACCACTGCCTTTTTCCTGCTTGGCAAGTTGATTGAAGTAAATACGACTGAGAAGATGTTCACCGCCCCCAACGAAAAACTGACTGAAGACTACATAACCGGGCGATTTGGGTGATAACGGAGTAGAAGTAAATAAATGGATACTCACCGTCATCTCGACGACGAATTGAATTCACTACAGGATCGCGTGCTGCTGCTCGGCGGTGAGGCGGAGCAGGCGCTGGCTCGCGCGATGTATGCCTTGAGCGAGCGCGACAGCGACGTCGCACGCCAGGTGCTGGAACACGACGATCGGGTCGATCAGCTCGAAGTCGCGATCGATCGCCAGTGCATCGACATCATTGCCTTGCGCCAACCCGCGGCTCGCGATCTGCGTTTCGTGATTTCGGTCGCGAAGATGGCGCCTGTCTTAGAGCGAATCGCCGATCACGCCTGCAACATCGCTCGCGCGGCCATCGATCTCAACAACGAGCCCGAGCTGAAGCCCGTTCTCGATTTGAGTCGCATGGCAGATCACGCGCTCAAGATGCTGCGCGGCTCGCTTGACGCGTTTACGTCCAACGATCCCATTGAAGCGCGTGAAATCATCAAGAGCGACACCGAAATCAACGACCTTTACAACCATACTTTTCATCGCCTGATCGAACTGATGGTCACGGAGCCGGCGACTGCGACGCGCGATGCGCGACTTTTGTTTGTCGCCAAGCATCTCGAACGCATCGGCGATTACGTGACGGACATTTGTGAACTGACGGTCTACATGGCGGAAGCCGCTTTCATCAAACACACGACTTAGTTATGACTCGTCCAATCCTGATCATCGAGGATGATGCCGACATCTCTGAGAGTTTGAAGTACAACTTTGAACGGGAGGGCTTGGCGGCCGTTACTGCTCCCAGCGGCGAAGCCGGACTTGCCGCGGCGCTGAACGAGCGCGAACCACCGCGACTGATCATTCTCGATCTGATGCTTCCGGGCATGAGCGGGACCGAACTGTGTCGCCGTCTCAGACGCGAACCGGCAACACGCCGAACGCCAATCATTATGTTGACCGCGAAAGCTTCGGAATCCGATCGCGTGACCGGTCTCGATCTCGGCGCCGACGACTACATCACGAAGCCGTTTTCAGTGCGTGAGCTGCTGGCGCGCGTGCGCGCGGTGATGCGCCGGGCCGACGAAACGATGGGCAAGACGTACGAAGACGATCACCTGATTATCGACTTCGACGACATCCGCGTCGTTTGCGACGGCACGAAGATCAAGTTGACCAACAAAGAGTTCACGCTGCTTTCCGTGCTGGCCCGCAGCGCCGATCGCGTCGTCACCCGCCAACAATTGCTGGATAGCGTTTGGGGCTACAGTTATTATGGCGACGCCCGCACGCTCGATGTGCACATTCGCCGGCTGCGACAAAAGCTCGACAAGTGCGGCGACTGCATTGAAACAGTGGTTGGCGTTGGTTATCGATTTGTCGGTTGTGCCCGCCAGGCGGCAGCAAGCGGCGGCGGGCAGTAGCAACGCTTGAAGGGAAATTAGTTTTATCCGTGTTCTCTGAGGCGCCCACGCGACAATTTGTTCTGCCGGCGATCTGTGTAGTTCTCACCTTCCTTGCGCTTGTAATTCCTTCATTTTCTTTTCGTCTCGTCCTGGCAGGTTTGCTCGTGCTGAGCGTCGCAGCAATTGCGCTCCTTAACCGCCGGCACAAAACGAATATCGCAAACGAAAACCAGGATCGCAGCCAATCGCCTGAGAGTTTCGCCGTGAGCTCGTTGTTTGAAGCGACGATGGGCAGCATGCGCGAAGGCTTGTTGGTGGTGAACAAAGACATGCGCGTGATCGCGTCGAACCCCGCGGCGCACAAGCTTTTCAATGCTCAAGCGCCACGGTTGAACTCGCAGCGCTTGACTGAATTGACGCGCAACCCGGCGATCTACAGCGCGTTTCTCGACGGTCTGAAAGGCGTCGAACGCGTCGGTGTGAAAGTGCAGACTCACGGACCGGAACGCCAGGTTTTCGATCTCCGCGTCGTTCCCATTGGCGGGGTAAACGGAAATGGCGCTGAAGGCGCGCTCGGCGTCTTCTTCGACATCACGCGCATGGAACGCCTCGAGCTCGTGCGGCAGGAGTTTCTCTCGAACGTCTCGCACGAGTTGCGCACGCCGCTCACTGCCATCCTCGCTTTTGTCGAAACGCTCGAGAATGGCGCGCTGGAAGATCAGGAGAGCTCGAAACGGTTCCTTTCGATCATTCGCCGGAACGCTTCGCGAATGCATGGTCTAATCGACGACATCCTCGAGCTCACGGCGATCGAAGGCGGTAACGTGACACTGCGCGCGTCTTCAGTCGATCTGCACACGCTGGTCAACGACGTCTGCGCTTCGTTTGCCGCTAAGGCTCCGGCGCATGGCGTGTCGCTGGTCAGCAAAGTCGATCCGGACGTGGAGGTCTATGCCGATGCGCGACGCCTCGAACAGATGCTGACAAACCTGATCGATAACGGGATCAAGTTCAGTCGCGAAGGCGGCACGGTGACGATCAGCCACGAGCCCGGCGTTCGCGATAAGATCCGCGACAAGATCCTGGTCGAAGACAACGGCGACGGAATTCCGGCGCAGCACCTGGAACGGCTTTTCGAACGTTTCTACCGTGTCGATCGCGCCCGCTCGCGCGACATGGGCGGGACTGGACTCGGCCTCGCGATCGTCAAACACCTGGCGCTGTTGCACGGCGGCGAAGTGACCGTCAATTCTGAGCTAGGAAAAGGCACGATTTTTACTATCCATCTGCCAAAACACCACTAAACCATCAAAATTTCACTGTCCAAACCGAGCGCAAAACAGTGTTGTCAAGCGCGATGAGGTTTGCCATAATGCGTCCGCACTTGCCTTCGAGCTGGTCCCCGACGCCCCAAGCTCACCCTCAAATTTATTAGCCGTCTGGGGAGATCAAATCATGCGAATCCGACGAGTATTTCGTTCTGTGTCGAGCTTCGTGAACGGGTTTTTTGGTGCAGTCGTGAAGGCTGTGGTCACCAGTCTCGCGCTTGGCGTTGTCGTAGTTTCGATAATGCACTACATAGGCGTGCCGGTGCCGAGCGCGCACGAGCTGCTCGGCGGGCTTTCAAGACTGGCGCGGAGCCTTTCCTGATCCCGTTAGAACGAAAAGACCACCTGCGGCTGCCAGCGAATCGTGAGCGGCGCAAAGTCTCCGAGCGGTACGAAGAAGTTTGGATACTGACCGCTGCGCCGCAACGAGTGCTGGAAGTAAATCAAGTTTTCAAAGCTCACTTTATCGGCGATGCGATAATCGAACCGGAAGTGATGCGTGCGAATGTTGACGCCGGTGTTGGTTCCAAGGTCGTCATCGGTCAGTTGGGAGATTAAAGCGTTCGCTCCCTTGATGGCGAAGACGTAGCGAAACAACATGTCGCCGGGTTTCTCGTTGCGGCCCACTTGAAACGCCGTCAGCATAGCATCGCGTTCTTTCATTCCGGTCGCGACGTTGCGTGCCACTTGCACGTTGAAGGTTATCGGAAATTCGCGCTTGCCGTACTTGAATCCTGCGTAATCGAGACGATAAGTAATACGTGCGACCTGGAAACCGGGCGCGGTGTAGATCGCGCCGCCGGGAGTTGTGGTCGCGTTGCCGGCGCCGGGAAGCGGTCCGGAGAGTGCGAGCCCGAGACCAGGTTGAACCAACAGCACGAGGCCGTCCTGAGTCGAAGCGAGTTGAATCTGATTTGGCTGGCGAAAGATCTGAATGTCGGCGCCGACCTGGCTTGACCAGCGCTCGTTGAGCTTTTGATTCGCAAGTAATCCCTGATGAAATAGATTGGCGGAACGTCCAGTGGAACCGACCACCGCGCCGCCGCGAGCCAGTGGGCTGTTTGGCTGGATTACCGCGACTACGGGATTGGTCAGGATGTACTGTCCGGCGCGGAAATCGAGGTTCGTCAGACGAAGCGCGTTTGGTTTGAGCGGGAGCACATAGCGTTCGTTGAAGCCATTGAAGCGAATGTCGTCGTCGAAGAGAAACCGTGAGTTGTCGGCGAAGACGTTGGGGACGCGGCCGCCTTGTAGTTCCAGCTCTTTGGTGGGCTGGTACTTGATCCAGATCTCACTCAACGAGAACGGCGGGCGTGCGCCGAGGGACGTGAAGTCCTGGTTGGTCGAGACTGGGTTGTTGACCGGACCGGTCGCGAGCTGCGCGTGGAAGGTCAGGTTTTTGTAGATGGCTGCGTCGAAGTTCAGACGAAAGCGATAGCGGACGCGGGCGTTTTGGACGTGATCCAGTGGGGGATCGGGAGGCTGCGTGGCGGAGCGGAAAGTGCCATCGAAGCGCAGGCGGAAGTCGCCGCTCAGGCGGATCGGCCCGATTTTCTTGACTTCGGCGAGTCGCTGTTCGGCAGTTGGTGCTTGCGGTGGTTGCGCTTCGGCAGAAACTGCTGCGGCTGGTGTTGGCTTTGGCTCGCTCTCTTTTGGAGCTAATATTTCCACTAATGCCTTGATCGCACGTTGTTGTTCGGCGATCGTCTTCTGTAACTCGTCTAATTTGGTGTTTTGTCGTTCCAGTTCATTCTCGAGCTGCCGGATGCGCTCGCTGACAGGCGGATCGGTCGACTCCGCAGGTTTGATCTGTTCCTGCGCCACTGCAATGTGATAGGCAAACGCGACAACAACGATCAGTAGAACTGATTTCATCATCGAAATCCTCGAATTGCTTGGTTGATGGTTCTGAGAACGCCGCAGGATATGTCAGGCGTCTTAATTCTGTCTTGCTATCACCTTACATTCATATTAACGGAGAAGGTCGTTGACAATGATCTGAGCGCCGCTTACTATTTTCCCGTTCAATAAAACTTCTCCCGCTCTTCCGACACACGAGGACGGATGCTTCTTCAGGAAGTTATAACGACTACACAAACTGTCGGCAGCCCAATTACAGCCTATTGGCCGGTCATGATCTTTTTCGGGGTCGCCGTGATCTTTCCCGTGCTTCCGATTGTGCTCGGACGGTTTCTCCGGCCGATCAAGTACGAAAAGGCAAAGATGCGGCCTTACGAGTGCGGCATCGATCCCACGACCGAAGCGCATGAACGATTCACGGTGCGCTACTACATCGTCGCGATGCTGTTCCTGATCTTCGACGTCGAGACGATCTTCCTGTTGCCGTGGGCCATCATCTTTATGGGCGACGACTTCTCGTTCACTACTTTCGCACTGATCGAGATGTTTGTGTTTATCGGAATCTTAATTGTTGGCTACTACTACGCCTGGCGCAAAGGCGCGCTCGAATGGGCATGAGAACATTGTCGATTGGCAATTGCCAATTGGCACAGGCGGTGGAAGCGCTAGACCCGAAACAAACGGCAATCTAACCGCTCTTGAAAATCGGCAATCGGCAATCGCCAATCGAAAATAACAAAAATGGCTGAACACGAAGAGGGATTTGTCTTAACCACGGTCGATTCGATCATGAACTCGCTTCGGCGCAGTGTCGGCGCGAAGACGGTCGATATCGCCGCGCCGGTCGTGAACTGGGCGCGCAAGTCCGCGCTTTGGCCCATGACTTTCGGCCTTGCTTGTTGTGCTATCGAGATGATTGCCGCTGGTGCGGGAAGGTTTGATATCGATCGATTTGGCGCTGGTGTGTTCCGCCCGAGCCCCCGCCAAAGCGATCTGATCATCGTCGCCGGTACTGTTACGTTGAAGATGGGACCGGTGGTGCGTCGCGTTTACGATCAGATGCCCGAACCGAAATGGGCCATCGCCATGGGCGCTTGCGCCTCGACTGGTGGACCGTTCGATTCTTACTCGACGATGCAGGGCGTCGATCGTTGTATTCCCGTCGACGTGTACATCCCGGGTTGTCCACCACGACCCGAAGCTCTCCTTTACGGCCTGATGCGTTTGCAGGACATCATCATGCGCGAAGCGCCTTCGGCTTACATCTTTGAAAGTGACGGTGCCGTGCATCGCCGGCGAACGTTCGAAGATGAACCCCTACCCGGTGCTGCCGCGGAAAAAGACCGTGCAGCGTTGCCCCTCTGAGCTCTAAGCCTCCGGTTCAATTTTGTTTGAGGAGCAAGTCTATGAGAAAGCAGCAGGCCATTATCATGGCCGTTTTGACAATCGTCGCGCTTGTCAGCACAGCGCCCGTGGCAAGCGCGCAAACCAAGAGACGGACCACCACGACCAGGCGAGTTGCGCCGCTGGTTCCGGTGGGAACCGATCTCAAGATCCGCATTAACGACACCCTTTCCAGTAAAGACTCGCGCGTCGGCGATCGATTTACGGCGACTGTGATCGATCCTTCTCGTTTCGACGAAGCGAGATTGAGCGGGCACATCAGCTCGATCCAGAAGTCAGGCAAAGTCAAAGGCCGCACGAGCATGAATCTCGCTTTCGATTCGGTCGAGTTGCGTGATGGCCGCCGCGGTGTGTTGCGCGGATACGTGACGCGCGTTTACGGTGACGACGCGGGACGAGCCGATAACGAAGGCGGAGTCGAATCCAGCAGCCGGACTAACCAGACGATCAAACGCACAGGCATTGCCGCGGGCGTCGGCGCGATCATCGGCGGCATCGCCGGTGGCGGCAAAGGCGCGGCGATCGGGTTGATCGTGGGCGGCGCGGGTGGCGCTGGTTCTTTGGCCATAAAAGGCAGTAAAGAGTTGAAGATCGAGTCAGGCACGGAGATGCTGGTCCACGTAACGCGGTAACATAAGCCCTAATTACGAGGCCGCGGGTTACTTGTCTGAGTAATCCGCGGTTTCTTTTTTAGACTCATGCTAGTCGCTGGGCGTTGATGCGGATGTGGAGCGTTGATGGCTTTGCCGCCGGATGTGAGGCGAGGCTTGCCTCGCCGTTTGCGACTAAAAGTGAGAAGGGCTAAGCCCATGGTCCGGCCTTTGGCCTAATCATTTGGGGCGAAGCCCGAACCGGGGGCTTAGCCCCACCCTAAATTGGTGGAGCTTGCGGCAAGGCAGAGCCTTGCCTCACATCCGGCGGCGAAGCCGTGGGAAGCGTCGGCGGCGAAGCCGTGGGAAAGCGTCGGCGGCGAAGCGTGGGAAAGCGTCGGCGGCGAAGCCGTGGGAAGCGTCGGCGGCGAAGCCGTGGGAAGCGTCGGCGGCGAAGCGTGGGAAAGCGTCGGCGGCGAAGCCGTGGGGAAAGCGTCGGCGGCGAAGCCGTGGGAAGCGTCGGCGGCGAAGCGTGGGAAAGCGTCGGCGGCGAAGCGTGGGAAAGCGTCGGCGGCGAAGCGTGGGGAAGCGTTGGCGGCGAAGCCGTGGGAAGCGTCGGCGGCGAAGCCGTGGGAAGCGTCGGCGGCGAAGCCGGGGGGAAGCGTCGGGCGACAAGCCCGGGGCAAAGCGACGTGCTGCAAAGTTGTAGGGAAGCATTGGGAAGGGAAGGCGACGCAAGCGATTGCAAAAGAAAACAGGAAGAAAATCGGTCTTGGTGGCGTCTAAGCGTTGCAGGTGTGATTAACGGGGGACCGAATGGAGCGGCGCGCGGCAATGGCTGAGCAGCTTATTAATGGACAGGTTATTGAAGCCTGCCAGCAGGGCGACCGCGATGCGTTTCACTGTCTCTTCCAGGCTTACAAAGACAAGGTTTTCTCGATCGCCGTTTACTCTTTGGGCGGCGATCGCACGGTTGCCGAAGACGTCACGCAGCAGATCTTTTTGAAGTTGTTCACGGCGATTCGGCAGTTTCGGGGAGAGTCGGAGTTTACGACCTGGCTTTACCGGCTCGTCGTCAATGCGTGTCTTGATGAAAGACGAAGGCGTCGCAGGTTATTGCCGTGGGAGACGACGCAAACGAAAGTCGCGATGAACAACGTGAGCGAAAGGAAACCGCAGGAACGGCAGTACGCGCGTCTCGAAATAGCGGAGGCGGTGCGCGGGGCGATCGGCGAGCTGAAGCCGAAGTTTCGTCTGCCGATCCTGCTGAAGTACGTGGAGGGTTTGTCGTACGAAGAGATCGCTGAGGTGATGGGTTGTTCGAAAGGGACGGTGGCTTCACGCTTGAATCGCGGTCATAGCCAGTTGGCGAAACGGCTTTCGCATTTCAACAATCCCGCGTTGTGGGGAGATTGACGGTTTTATGTTTTCGAAACACGTAACAAAAGATATTTCAGCCTATTGTCATGGAGAGCTTTCGAGTGAAGACTCGCGGCAGTTTGCCGAACACATTATTTCGTGCGTGAAGTGTCGAACAAAGTTTGAAGAGATCAAGCTGGGGATCAAGCTGGCGGAACAACTGCCGCAACTCAGCGCGCCCGATTCATTGTGGCAGGAGATTGAATCGGCGCTCGCCCGCCAACCCCGCCAGACTGAAGCGCCGGTTTCGTTGAAGCCGGTGTCGTCGTGGCGCGCGCAGTTGGCGGTTGCGGCGATGGTCGTTGTGGTGTTGGGAATTGGATTCGTTTGGTTTTACAAGAATCGTGGTGGTCCAACAAAAACGTCGTCGTGGCTCGTGACGCGACTCGACGGAACACCAAGAATCGGAGCTGAAGGTATTTCTTCGCGCGGTTCGCTATCGATCGGCGAGTGGTTGGAAACAGACGGCAGCTCGCGAGCGCAGATTGCAGTAGGCACGATCGGCAACGTCGATATTGACGAGAACACACGCGTCAGATTGTTGGAAACAGAGCCGACCGAGCATCGTCTGGAGCTCGTGCGCGGGAAGATGAGTGCGCGCATCTGGGCGCCGCCGCGACTGTTCTTCGTCGACACGCCGTCTGCAGTCGCTGCCGATCTCGGCTGTGCGTATACGTTGGAAGTTGACGATAAAGGTGACGGGCGTTTGCAGGTGACTTCGGGTTGGGTTGCGTTGCAGACAAAGGAGCGGGAGTCGATTGTTCCGGCAGAGGCGTCGTGTGAAACAAAACTGGGAACTGGTCCGGGAACGCCGTATTTTGACGATTCGACGCCGGAGTTTCGCGACGCGCTGAAGACGGTCGACTTCGGGGAAGATCCGGCGGCCAAAGCGGACGCGCTGTCGTCGATGCTCAATCAGTCGCGTCCGCGCGACACGCTGACGCTGTGGCATCTGCTGCCGCGTGTTAATGGAGACGACCGGGTGCGCGTTTACGAGAAAATGGAGAGTTTTGTGCCGCCGCCCGCAGGTGTGACTCGCGAAGGTGTGTTGAGGTTGGACCAGAAGATGTTGGAGCAGTGGCGTGACGCACTTGGCTGGAGCATTGGCGCCAAGGGGGTACCCAAAGGGAAGGGCGAAAAGAATTTCAAGTCGCTAAAGGGATGGTCCAACCCAGCGTCGAAAGAAGCAGGCAGCCAATGAAAGGCAAACTCCCTAAAGCGATTAAATGGGCGGTGATCCTCGTGGCGTGTTTGTTTGTACTGGCGCAGTTCAAACGGCCGGCGCGGACGAACCCCGTCTCCGATCAGTCGCTGGCGATGGAAGCGCACATGCAACTCGATCCGAAAGTCGCTGGCATCCTCGATCGTTCCTGCAACGACTGCCATTCAAACAAGACCCGCTGGCCCTGGTATTCAAACGTCGCCCCGGTCTCGTGGTTCGTCATCGATCACGTGGACCACGGCCGCAGCCACCTGAACCTTTCCGAGTGGGGCAAATACACCCGCGAAGAGCGACGCACCTCGTTAGATCAATTCTGCGAGTTGGTAACCGAAGGCTGGATGCCCCTCAGCTCCTACACACCGCTGCATCCCGGTTCGAAGTTAACTGAAGCAGACAAGAAATTGATCTGCGACTGGTCCAAGTCAGAGGTGGTGCGGCTGCGTTAGAGATGACTTGTATCGTTTACTGTTAGCACCCTCACGAACCCGTCCTGCCGCAATTCGAATCTCGTAATCCCACAATTACCACTCGAGATCCACACAGGTTTCAGCTCGGGGGCGTCGAGGGCGCCCATGAGGTGTAGTGACAGGATGCAGATCGTGCCGGTGTGGCTGAAGACGGCGATGCGGCCGCCGCGGTGTTTGGCGATGATTTCGTCGAGCTTGTTGCGGGCGCGGTCCAGGAGTTGGCGATAGCTTTCGCCGCCGGTCAGGATGCGATCGAAGTCGCGGCGGAGCAGGGCGGCGTACTCGTCAGGATGTTTCTGCGCGGCGTCTTCGAAAGTGAGACCTTCCATCACGCCGACGCTGCGTTCGCGAAAGGCCTCGGTGGCGTTGACCGGCAGGCCCGTCAACGTTGCCAACGGTTGCGCCGTTTCGAGAGCGCGGGCGAGATCGCTCGAGTAGATGACCGAGATGGAGTCGTTCTTGAGCGCTACAGCCGTGGCGCTCGCCTGCTTGCGGCCGCGGGGTGACAACGGCGTGGCCGTGTGTCCACCGAACCGGCGTTCAGCGTTTCCTTCCGACTGACCGTGACGTATGAGGAGGACGTACGTTGGTTGGGGCATTCAGAAAACTAATTTGTTAAGCCACTACGGGATCTTCTGTCGTTACTGTATCGGCTTTCAACTTCTCAGCCTGGTAATGCGCGACGAGCGCGTCGATGAATGGATCGAGATAACCTTCCATCACCAGGTCCAGCTGGTGGATCGTCAAGCCGATGCGATGGTCGCTGACGCGGTTCTCCTTGAAGTTGTAGGTGCGGATCTTCTCGGATCGATCGCCGCTGCCAACCATCGATCGACGTTCGCTCGCCTGCGCCTCGTGCTGCTTCTGCTCTTCCAACTCCTGCAAGCGCGCACGCAACACGCGCATCGCCTTTTCACGATTCTTGATCTGCGACTTCTCGTCCTGCATTGAAACGACAACGCCGGTCGGCAAGTGCGTCATACGCACGGCGGAGTAAGTAGTATTGACTGACTGCCCGCCTGGACCAGACGAGCAGAACGTGTCGATGCGCAGATCCTTGGCATCGATCTTGACGTCGACTTCTTCCGCCTCCGGAAGCACGGCGACGGTGATCGCCGACGTGTGAATGCGTCCGCTGGCTTCGGTTTGCGGCACGCGCTGCACGCGATGCACGCCCGATTCGTGTTTCAACCGCGAATAGACTTTGTCGCCTTCGATCAGCACGATCGCTTCCTTGAGCCCGCCGATGCCTGACTCCGACGCTTCCAGCACTTCAAACTGCCAGCGTTGCTTTTCAGCGTAACGCGAGTACATGCGGACCATCTCCGCGGCGAAAAGCGTTGCTTCGTCGCCACCGGTGCCGGCGCGGATTTCGAGAATCACGTTCTTCTCGTCGTTCGGATCGGTCGGGATCAGCAGCAGCTTGAGGTCGCGGTCAGCTTCGTCGAGTTTAGTTTGCAGTGTTTCGAGCTCGAGACGCGCCATCTCGCGCATCTCCTCGTCGTCAGAAGTGTCGAACAACTCGCGCGCGCCGGCCAGCTCGGCTTTCAGGCCTTTCCACTGTTGATACTTTTGGACGACTTCGCCGAGCGAGCGATGTTGTTTCGCCGCCTTGCCGTACGCAGACGGGTTTGCCAACAACTCGGGCGACGAGAGTTCCTGCGTCAACTCCGCGTAACGATTTTCGATTTGTTCGAGCTTGTCTAACATTCAAACCTCACGGGCATATAGGCCTCACGAGAGCGGCGCCGGCTGCGGTTCTCCACTTCGCGGCTCGAATTTCAACGACTCTTTCAGCGCTTCGATCGCCACTTCCAGTTGCTGATCGTCAGGCTCCTGCGTGGTGATGTTCTGAAGCCACACGCCCGGCCGCGTCATTAATTTAAAGATCCAACTGCCTTCTTTCTTCGCCGACAAACGAATGATTTCGTACGAAAGGCCAGCGACGACAGGCATCAGCGCGAGCCGGATCAGGAAGTTGAAAAGCAGCGAATCAAACTTGATTACCGAAAACAACACGATCGCCACCAGCATCACGACCATCAGAAAACTGGTGCCGCATCGCGGATGCTGGCGCGGTTGCGGACGCGCGTTGTCGACGGTGAGCGGCAAACCGGCTTCCCATGTGAAGACCGTCTTGTGTTCCGCGCCGTGATACTGAAAGACGCGGCGAATATCCTTTATGAGCGAGAAACTGACGATCATGATCAGGAAGAACGTCATCCGGATCAGCCCGTCGATCAAGTTGAAGGCGACTGACGGTCGCACCGGATGGAGATACGTGCGAACCGAGGCCCAGGCGGTCGTGTACCACGTCGGCTCTGAAGCAGCAGGCTCAGCCGTGTTACCGGCAACTGCCGGCGCGGGCGCGCTGCGTTCAATCGCCGGCGCCGGAGCCCAACCGGCAGCGATGAAAAGCGCGTTGGTCAACAACAACGGCGCGGCCACGAACAGCAGCACGTTAAAGATCAACGCAAAAACGATCGATCCAGCCGCGGCCGCCGTCGTTCCTTTCTTCAGCTCGTCTTTCGATCGTTCCTTCGTTGGCACCGGAAACAGTCCCGGAACCGCGCCGGTCAGTCCGGCGAAATCGCCCTCGCCTTCGATCACCGCAGGCGAAAGCGCGACCTTCACTTCTTTCTCTTCCGCTTCGTCAGCTTCGGCGAAAGCGACGTTCGCCGAATAGTTCAACGCTTTGATTCCCAAGCCCATTGACTGAATGAGCACCGCGCCGCCGCGCAGGACGGGCAGTTTCAACAGCGGATACTTGTCGCTCCACTTCGGCAGCGGCGCGGCCGTGTTCACGATCGTTCCGTCCGCCTTGCGCACGGCGATGGCGTAGGCGTTTGGAGTGCGCATCATCACGCCCTCGATCACGGCCTGTCCGCCGACAATCAGATCTCGTTCCGGTGTGCTCATAGTTCGAATACTCGGGATCGGCAGAAAACACTAACGCCGGCGGTTTCTGGGAAGTCGCTCCTGCTTTGTACACGAGAAGCGACCGGCCAATTAACGCCGGCGACTAAGAGTGGGTAATGCTAATGCTGGTTGCGTAAAACCATTGCTGGTCGCGCCTGGGCACTCTTGCCCTTAGGCTGCCGATTTTTTGCCATAGCGCTTGTTGAAACGATCAACGCGTCCTGCCGTGTCGACGAGCTTTTGCTTACCGGTGAAGAACGGGTGGCAAGCCGAACAGATTTCCACGTGCAGGTCATCCTTCTTGGTGGAGCGGGTCTTGAATGTCTCGCCGCAAGCGCAGCTAACGGTTATTTCGACGTATTCCGGATGAATTCCTGGTTTCATTTACTTCTTGTCTCTCCCTAACGAGGCTCAGGCCCCTTTAACAAACAAGCCATGATAGGCAGCGATAAACGGAACGTCAAGTTTCACGGGCGTCTGTGCGGGCAGGTGGAACACCTATTGATTAACGAGACGAATGTTCGTTGCTTACTTCCGAATACGATTCCGCGCCGGAGGCGAAAACTATGAATAAAATGTTCAAAGGAACCGAATTGGCGGCCAACGTCGCCATCATCTTCGTAGGCATCCTGCTGGGTGTAGTACTGGTTAAAAATAACCTGCTCCAGTCTCCTCCAGCCATCGCGGCGCCTCCCGCTGCGATTGCCCAGGGAACAAAGCTCTCCTTGCCCGGGGTCGACTGGAAGGCCAACGGAAGGACTCTGGTGCTGGCGCTTTCTACCGCATGTCACTTCTGCACAGAAAGCGCGCCTTTCTACCAACGTATTGTCCGAGAGAAACCAGCGCTGCAAAACATTCGCCTGGTCGCAGTGTTTCCCCAACCAGTCGAAGAATCACGGAAATATCTGAGCGATCTGGGAGTTGCTGTCGACGAAGTCCGCCAGGCGCGACTCGATTCGATAGGAGTCGCCGGCACTCCTACTTTGATATTTGCGGACGCTAACGGCGCCGTTGTCGCGTCCTGGCGCGGCAAGCTTCCCGGCGACAAGGAGACTGAACTGCTGGCGAAACTCAAATAACTTTAATCAAGGGCATCAAGGGCTTTTTAAGAACTCAGATGAATGGAGGTACGAAATGCAGAACGACGTTCAAAGATTGCTCAGACGCCTTGCGATCCTCGCTGTGCTCGTGACAGGCACCGTGCTTGTGACCGCGGAACGGCAGTCGACAGTATTAGCAGCCAACTTCTGCGGTTACTGTAGTCCGTTTCACAGTCAGTGTTATGGTGGGTGTCAGGCAACCTACAACAACTGTGTCCTTCACTACCCGCAGCCTCAATGCGAAGACGCGTTGTATTCTTGCGCGCTTGATTGCGACGACAATCAGACTTTCTGTCAGGCATTCTGTAACACAGGTGGCGGCGGTGGTGGTGGTCCTTACCCGAAAGGTTCGTGCGGTTCGGATTGTTATGAAGCTCGCTCCGATTGTCTTTTCGGCGATCCTCCCGAATGGATAGAAGACTGCTTGAACGAAGGCGGCAGCCGTCACAGTTGTTGCAGCACTGTTTTTTATGACTGCATGTTAGGCTGTTAGTGCGTTCGGCTTTGCCCAAAAACGTCCGCTACGCAGGATATTCTCCCCGCAAAGGCGCAAAGGCGCAAAGAAAGTCCAGCTAAACGCGGCAGCGCTTTGCGCCTTTGCGGGAGACATCTTCACGTAATAACGCACTGTTGTGCAAAGCTAGTGCGTTCAGGCTCTCGCGGTCGAACAAAATAGACTCAAAACCGGCACCCAGCAATAACCTCTCGATGGGTGCCTTCTTCTTTGTTTGAATACCCGGTAGCGCTGATCACAAACGCTTGCTATAATCCGGCCTCGGTCAGTTCTCTCATTAGCAGTAACACTGTGTGTTTTAGAAGTGCGATCGCCGATCTTCTCTGGTTTTAGCAAGAGGACGAGGATCACGGAAATCGCAGTGTAAGTGTAAACGCGCCCCACTGCATATGTCGGAAGACACGAAACAGCCTGGCTCCGACGAGCCTATCCAACCGGACGGAACGGTTTCCGATTCGTCCGGGACGCCCTCACCATCTGCCATTCCACCAGCAGGCGAACTTGCCGGCGCTGATGCCGAAAAAACGGCAATGGTCGAGCAGGCCAAATCGCGGGTCGCTGCGGTGAAAGAATCATTGGCGGGCGAAGCGGCAGGGGCGGGCGCGCCAAAGCCTCCAGTTAAAAAGAAAGAAGAAGGTCCAAAACCGACCGACGCCAGCGGACACCCACTCGTAAAACGACTCAAGTCGCAATTCGGCGACGCGATTGGCGACGCGTCTGAGTTTATCGGTCAACTTTCGGTGCACGTCCACGCCGAACGCATCGTCGAGGTTTGCGATTTTCTCAAGCGCGACGAGCAGACGCCTTTCGATTATCTCTCCGACCTGACCTGTGTTCACTATCCCGATCGCGGCGCTGCGCCTTTCGAGGTCATCTACAACCTGTTTTCGATCTCGGCGAATGAACGTGTCCGGTTGAAAGTAAAGACTAGCGAAGAAGTGGATAGCGTGACCGGCGTGTGGCCGGCGGCGAACTGGCTCGAGCGCGAGGTTTACGATCTGTTTGGAGTTCGTTTCGCGAACCACCCCGATTTGCGACGCTTGTTGCTGCCGCAGGATTGGGAAGGATATCCGCTGCGCAAAGATTTTCCACTCGAGTTTGTCGAGAATGCGTGGACTGAGAAACACCTGCCCGAAATGAATGATGTGCAAATCGAGCAGAACCAACAGCGACGCGCTTACGGTTTGGAACTTCTGTCGGTGCCGCAAGAGCGAATGATGCGCGACATCTTTCGCGGCGGCAAGGAAGTGATGCCGAAAGATAAATGACGCCGAAAGAGATCGCCGCCCATTACGAAGCCAAAGTTTTCGACTCGCCCGATGCGGCGACAGACGGCGGGATTTGTTCTCGGCGAGACTGCGCAACCGCGAAACGTTTGGAACAAAGCGAGCGCCGCCAGTGCGATCGTGCTGAAGCTTGTGCAAAAGAAACAGAGCGGCGAAGCGGAAGAGATTGGTTTGGTAATCGAACCATGGAGTGTGACCGGTTGTTATAAAGCCGCGGAAAACACGAATTAATATGCATCAGGTAGAAATCGCGACAACCCAGGAGACACTGCTCGACAGCCCGGAAATGGTGCTGAACATGGGCCCGCAGCACCCGTCGACGCACGGCGTGTTGCGCGTCGTCCTCCGGCTCGACGGCGAAACCGTCATGGATCTCGACTGCGACATCGGCTACCTCCATCGCGGCATGGAGAAGATCGCCGAAAATCGCATGTACACGATGATCGCGCCTTACTGGGATCGTCTCGATTACATCGCCGCCGTCTCCAACGGTCTCGTTTGGGTCGAAACTGTCGAGCAGATGATGGGGCTCGACGTTCCGCCACGCGCGCACTACCTGCGCACGATCCTGACCGAGCTGAACCGCATCGCGTCGCACCTGCTGTGGCTCGCAACACACGCGCTCGACATCGGCGCCATTACAGTTCTGCTTTGGGCGCTGCGCGAACGCGAAGAGATTCTCAAGATCTTCGAACGACAGTTTGGCGCGCGCTTGACGTGTCACGCGTGGCGCGTCGGCGGCATGCCGAACGATGCCTACGACGATTTCTATAAAGACGTCAAACAGTTCGTCAACAACTTCCCGAAACGGATCGACGAATACGAAACGGTCCTTTCCGAGAACCGCATCTGGTTGAGTCGCACCGTCGGCATCGGAATCATCTCGGCGGAAGACGCGATCGCGATTGGTCTTTCAGGCCCGGCGCTGCGCGGTTCCGGCGTCGCCTGGGACGTGCGCAAGTCGCGTCCTTACGCTGCCTACGGCGACATGGATTTCGATATTCCGGTTGGCGAGAACGGCGACACGTACGATCGCTATCTCGTCCGCCTCGAAGAGATGCGCCAGTCGCGGCGGATCATCGATCAGGCGTTGGAAAACCTTCCCGATGGACCAGTCAACGCGAAGTTGCCGAAGATCGTGAAGCCGCCCGTCGGCGATTACTATCATTCGATCGAAGGACCGAAAGGCGAGATCGGTTGTTACCTCGTGTCTGACGGCACGGCGCAACCGTGGCGTGTGCGAGTGCGGCCGCCGTCATTCATCAATCTTCAGGCACTGAGGCAAATGTGCATCGGCCACCTCGTCGCTGACGTGGTCGCAATTATCGGAACGCTCGACATTGTTCTGGGAGAGATCGATCGCTAAAACTTTCATGCTGCTCCTGTCGCCGGTAAATTTACTCAACGATCTTCTGCTGAGGTTCTTCAGCGCTGACACGGTCAACTATTTCATTTGGCCGCTGATCCAGATCGGCCTAGTGGTGACTTTGGTCGCGCTCTGGGTTGCGTATGCGACTTATCTCGAGCGAAAGATCTCGGCGTTTATGCAGGCGCGGCTTGGTCCGATGCGCGTTGGACCGTGGGGACTGCTGCAGCCGATTGCCGACGGGTTGAAGCTGCTGACTAAAGAAGACTTCATTCCCGAAAAAGCAGATCGCTGGATCTTCTTCTTCGCGCCGTACATCGCGTCGCTTCGGCGTTCATCGTCTTCTCGGTGATTCCGTTCGGGCCGGATTGGGCCGTGATTGCCGATGTGAATATCGGACTGTTGCTGGTGTTGGCGGTTTCCAGCGTCGGCGTGCTGGCGTTGATCCTCGCGGGTTGGTCGTCGAATTCGAAGTATGCGTTGTTAGGCGGATTGCGTTCGAGCGCGCAGATGGTGTCGTACGAAGTGGCGATGGGGTTGTCGCTGATCGGCGCGCTGATGTTTTCGCGGACGCTTTCGCTTTCGGGAATAGTGACGGCGCAAGGATCGGATTCGATCTGGTACATCCTTTATCAACCGGCAGGTTTTCTGATCTTCCTGATCAGCGGCATCGCCGAGAACAATCGCGCGCCGTTCGATTTGCCGGAAGCGGAGTCGGAACTGGTCGCCGGTTTTCACACTGAATACTCCGGCATGCGCTGGTCGCTGTTCTTCATGGCCGAGTATGCGGCGATGGTCGTCGTGACGGCTGTGGCGACGACGGTTTATCTCGGCGGCTGGTATTTTCCGTTTGTTAATCGACTCGAGCAGACGGTTATCACAATCTGTACGTGCTTGTCAGCGTGCTGGTCTTTTTAGTTAAGGCTTCGATCCTTCTTTACATCTATTTCTGGTTGCGCTGGACGCTGCCGCGTTTTCGCTACGATCAGTTGATGGACATCGGTTGGAAGTGGCTGATCCCGTCGGCGCTGATCAATATCGTGCTGTCGGCGTTCGCAGTGTTTCTCGTGCAGGCGTTGAATGGTTGGCGGGGCATCGTAACGATTGAGACGCTCGATCGTGGCCTGAATCTGACTGCCACCGGCAAAGGCATCATGATCGCGTTCGGAATTGTGGGCTTATTTATAACCGGTGCGCTGCTGGCGCGGATCAACTGGCGCTCACGCGATTTCAATCTGAAGACGCAGCGTCGCAATATCAGATTGATGAATGTGCCGAAGGGTAAGCCGGCGAGGGCGTAGGCATTGCCGAATGCCAATTGTTGATTGCCAATTGGCGGCTAGCGGATCATGGTTGATTTAAAATCGGCAACTGGCAATCGGCAATTGGCAATCCATAAAGAGGTACTTCATGGCGTTAGTTAAAACCCCAAAACCGACATTAGCGCAGAAACTCAAACGTTTCTTCATGGTCGATCTGCTCAAGGGGATGGGCCTGACGCTGAAGTACAACCTGGGCGCGATCACCGACAAGGATGCGGTTGCGGGCAAGGGAATCTACACCGAGCAGTATCCGAAAGAGCGTCCTGACGTCGCGCCGCGATTTCATGGCGCGCCGCGTTTGAACATGGACCCCGAAACGCACGACACGCTCTGCATCGCCTGCAACCTCTGCGCGATCGCGTGTCCGGAAGACTGTATCGACGTAATTGCCATGGACGTCGAGATCGTCGTCGCGGGCAAACCGCGTCGCAAGAAAGTGCTCGACGAATTTATCTTCGACACCTCGCGTTGCATGTTCTGCGCGTTGTGCCAGGAAGCATGCCCGACGTCCTGTTTGGAACTGACGCAGGATTTCGAATTGGCCACCTACTCGCGCGCCGGCTTCGTCTGGAACCGTGAAATGCTCGAACAAGGCCGCGAGACTGTTAAGTACACGAGCTAAGGCATTGCCGATTGGCAATTGCCAATTGCCGATTGGTTCGTAGCGACCATTCACTGATACCTCACGTCATGGATGCGGACGAATTAAAGAACCGAACGAAGCAGTTCGCGTTGAGAATCTTGAAACTGGCAACTGCATTGCCGTCAACCATCGAAGGCAATGCGATCAGGGGCCAGTTAGTAAGAGCCGGTACTTCTGTGGGCGCAAATTATCGCGCTGCTTGTAGAGGTCGATCGAGAGCGGAGTTTATCGCGAAGATCGGCGTAGTTGAGGAAGAAGCAGACGAGAGCGCGTTTTGGTTGGAATTGATCGTCGAAGGTGCTTTTCTTAAAGAGAGCTGCGTCAAACCATTACTCGACGAAGCCAATGAGATTACGAGAATAATGGCCACTTCACGCATAACAGCATCAAGAAAGGTTAGCGCCAATCGGCAATCGGCAATTGGCAATCGGCAATGATACTTTCCGGCTACGAAGCCCTCTTCTTCTGGATCTTCGCGCTGGCTGCGATCTTTGCGGCGTTGTTGACCGTGATGGCGCGCAATGCGGTGCATAGCGCGTTGTTTCTGATCTCTTCGCTCGTCTCGGTTGCGGCGTTGTTTGTCCTCGCGGGCGCGGAGTTCATCGCGGGCGTGCAGATCCTGGTCTACGTCGGCGGCGTGATGGTGCTGTTCCTGTTCGTGATCATGCTGGTCAACGTCGGCGCTGAAGAAAAGGGAACAGAAGAGATCTTCAACAAGCAGAAACAGGTTGCCGCAAGTCTCATCTTCTGCTTTTTGCTCGTGGGCGGCGTGCTGTACGCAGTCAACAAAGGTTACGCCGGATTGCAACGGCTGAATCCGCCTGAAGCGAGACCAGAGCGGCAACAAGCTGCCAACGATCGAATGCTTGCCGCGTCTGCAACCAAAACCAGCCGGATCACGACAGACACAGAGCGCGTCGGCGGCAGTTTGTATCGCTATGCTTCGTTGCCTTTTGAAATCGCGAGCGTGTTGTTGCTCGTGGCAATCATCGGCTCGGTGATGTTGGCGCGCACGTTGAAACAGGAAGCTTCGGCAGACGACGTCGATCCGGAAGTGTTAGCGGAAGAGATCGCGGCCGATCCTGAGCTCGCGGAGTTGAAGCCACGGGTGGAGGAATAATGATCCCAGCACTGGTGTTGCTGTTTCAGCAGGTAGTCGATGGAGGGTGGGGAGCGCAGGCGTGGCAGTCTGCGAAGAATCCCGATCTGTCGAAGTTTCTCGTGATTGGCGCGCTGCTCTTCATCATCGGTGTGGCGGGCGTGCTGACCAGGCGCAACATCATCGTCATCTTCATGTCGATCGAGTTGATCCTCAACGCTGCGAACCTCAATTTCATCGCCTTCTCGCGCTACTTGCAGGAGATCGGAAGCGTCAACGCGCTGGCAGGGCAGATTTTCACGGTGTTTGTGATCGTCGTGGCGGCAGCGGAAGCCGCAATCGGTTTGGGAATCGTGATCGCGCTTTACAGAAACAAGGAAACGATTTGGGTAGACGAGATTGATCTGTTGAAGTGGTAATTCGGATAAACAGTCCTAATGTACAAGTACATCTGGCTAGTTCCTTTACTTCCACTAATCGGCGCGGCCATTAACGGCCTGCTCGGCCGCAAGCTTCGCTTTTCAGAAAAACTGATCGGCGGCATCGCCGTCGGATCGGTTGCGCTTGCTTTCCTGATCAGCGTCGCGGCGGTCTATTCGTACGGGTTCGGCGGACACCCGCATTGGCCCAATCCTTACCTGACCAGCCAGGACGGATTTAGTTTCAACTGGATTCCCGGCGGCGCGGTAAGCATCAACCAGGGCGCCGAAGCGCGATCCGGGCTCAACGCACAAAAAGAAGTCGGAAAAGCGACTGGCCGAGATGAGTCCCGAGGAACGCAGCCAGACGCATGCGATTCTCGTGTCAGGCAACGAAACGCCGCGCTACGCACTGCTCAACATCGAATGGAGCTACCAACTCGATCCGTTGTCGGCGATCTTCATGCTGATCGTGACCGGCGTCGGCTTGTGTATCTTTGTCTTCGCGACCGGGTACATGCACGGCGAAGCGGGCTTCTATCGCTTCTTCGCGTACATGGGCCTATTCATGTTCGCGATGCTCGTGCTCGTGATGGGCTCAAACTTCCTGATGATGTTTGTCGGTTGGGAAGGCGTGGGCCTGTGTTCTTACCTGCTGATCGGCTACTACTTCGATCGCCAGGAAGCCGCCAACGCATCGCGCAAAGCTTTCATCACCAACCGCGTCGGCGACTTCGGTTTCGCGCTCGCAATCTTCGGCATCATCGCAACGTTCGGCAGCGCGCAGTATGTAGATGTCTTCAATCAAGCGAAAGACTACCCCATAGAAGTGCTCGGTCACTGGGGCGTCCTTTCGTGGATCGCGCTCGGGCTTTTCATCGGCGCGTGTGGCAAGTCGGCGCAGCTTCCATTGCACGTCTGGCTGCCGGACGCGATGGCTGGTCCAACACCCGTTTCGGCATTGATTCACGCCGCGACGATGGTGACCGCCGGTCTTTACATGGTGACACGCACGAACGTCATCTTTCAGCACTCGCAAACGATGCTTCTCGTCGTCGCCCTCGTCGGCGCGGGGACTGCGATCTTCGCCGCCATCATCGGCATCACGCAAAACGACATCAAGAAAGTTCTGGCGTACTCGACTGTATCGCAGCTTGGCTTCATGTTCATGGCGGCCGGTGTCGGCGCTTTCGCGATCTCGATCTTTCACGTGATGACGCACGCGTTTTTCAAGGCGCTGATGTTCCTTGGGGCGGGCAGCGTGATTCACGGTATGCACCACGAGCAGGACATGCGGCGTATGGGCGGGCTGAAGAAGTACATGCCCTACACGTACTGGACGTTCCTCGCGGGGTGGCTCGCGATCTGCGGAATTATTCCGTTCAGCGGCTTCTGGTCCAAGGACGAGATCCTCTGGCAGGCGGCGTCGACGACTTATATCCCGTTCGGCTGGCTCATTTGGCTGATTGGGACGATCGCCGCGACGTGTACGGCGTTTTACATGACCCGTTTGATGGCGATGACGTTCTGGGGCAAGGAACGATTTCTCGATCACCAGGCCGGCGGTGAAGCAGACGAAGCGCACGCCTCTGCTTACGATAAAGGCCACGCCCCGCACGATGCCGTAGCCGGATCAGCGGGAGATCGTCCGCGTCACGAACCGGGCGAGCATGTTGGACCAGTAGACCACCATCACGTTCACATTCCGCACGAGTCGCCGGCGACGATGTGGGTGCCGCTGGCGGTGCTGGCAGTGTTGGCGATAATCGGCGGGTTGGTCGGCATTGGACCAGCATTCAAACCCGTAACGGGCTCAGAGCATCCGGGTGGCAAGTTGCACATCGCCAACTGGTTAAATCCAATTATTTGGAATCCAGTGACGCGCGAGTTCAACGTGCCGCACGAAACGGGACACGGAGCTGAAGCGGCGCCGGCGTCGGAACACGCAGCGCCCGCGGCAACGGAGGGCGCTCATGGAACTTTCGCCCACGCGCCTTACAGCGACACGGGTTTCAACCTGGCCCATGCAGTCGACAACGTATTGCACAACCATCTGCTGACGGAGTGGTTATTCATCATCATCTCGCTTGTCGTCGCTGCGATTGGCATTGGTCTCGGCGTGTTGTTCTATCTCAAGAGTCCGCGTTTGCCGGACATCTGGGCACAACGACTCCGCCCGCTTTATCAAGCGAGTTACAACAAGTTCTGGGTTGACGAGTTTTACGGTTGGGCCATCACGCGCCGCACGATGGATGCCGCTCGCGGAATCTACGCGTTCGATTCACGGGTCGTAGACGGAATCGTCAACGGCCTGGCTGCGTTGAGCCGCGGGATCAGCGTCATTGTTGGCGCGGTCGACAAGTATCTCGTCGACGGCATCGTCAACACGATCGCTGCGTTCATCAAGCGATTGATGTCGCCGTTGTTCCGCGCCGCGCAGACCGGGTTCGCGCAAAACTACGCCCTGGTGATGGTGTTTGGATTGATGGTCGCCGTCGCACTGTTCTTCGCGCGCGATATTCTCGGCATGTTTAGATAGCTAGCACGGATTGCAGATCCATATATGAACAATTTCATTCTCTCAATCATCACGTGGCTACCAGCCGTCGGCGCCATCCTCATCCTGGCACTGATGAAGAAAGATCAGGGAAACCTGATCAAGAAGTTTGCCACCGGCTGGCTCGCCCTCGACTTCATCGCGTCGCTCTGGTTGCTGAAATACAACCGCGGCATCGGCGGGATGCAGTTCCTCGAAGATCACGAGTGGATACCGATCATCGGCGCGCGTTACCAGATGGGCGTCGACGGCGTCGCCGTGCTGCTGATCGTGCTGACGACGCTGCTTGGCGCGATCGCGGCGTTGTCGTCGTGGGAATACATTCAGAAGCGAGAGAAGGAATATTACGTTTTGTTGCTGCTGTTGCAGACGGCAGTGATCGGCGTGTTCGCGTCGATGGATCTGTTCCTGTTCTATCTTTTCTTCGAAGTCTCGCTCGTGCCGATGTACTTCCTGATCGGAGTTTGGGGTGGCGAGAATCGTTTGTACGCGGCGATCAAGTTCTTCCTGTACACCCTCGTCGGATCGGTCGTGATGTTGTTGGGCGTTTTGAAGATGTACTTCCTGACGCAGGACACGGCGCTGACGAGTCAGATCACACTACCGGCGCTGCAGTTGCTGGGCGGAAACGAGGCGGGCCAGCTTGCCTGGAACAGTTTTGAGATGGCGCGTGGTGGCGGTACCGGAACTTTCAACATCCTCTACATGCAGGGATTGGGATCGGTGCTGCCGATGGGCACGATGCAGATCCTGTTGTTCGTAGCGTTCGCGCTCGGCTTTGCGATCAAAGTGCCAATGTTTCCGTTTCACACCTGGCTGCCGGACGCGCACGTCGAAGCGCCGACAGCCGGCTCCGTGATCCTTGCAGGCATTCTGCTGAAGTTAGGAACTTATGGTTTCTATCGCTTCAACCTGCCGATGTTTCCGGCTGCGTCGAAGGACCAGTCGAGCTGGGTGACGAGCTTTGGCACGTTTGGCGTGCGCAGTGTGGTGGTGTTTCTGGCGATCGTCAGCATCATCTACGGCGCGCTGGCGGCCATGTACTTCGTCGTCAAGAAAGACGGCGACGTGAAGAAGCTGGTCGCTTATTCGTCGGTGTCGTCGATGGGCATGGTGATGCTCGGACTGTTTGCGCTCAACCCGAACGGCGTCAACGGCGGCGTGCTGCAGATGATCAATCACGGCATCTACTCGGGCGCGCTGTTCCTGCTCGTCGGCATCATTTACGAGCGACGCCACACGCGCAACGTTGCCGAGTTTGGCGGACTGTCACATGTGATGCCGGGTTACGCCGCGATCTTTCTCGGCATGGTGATGACGGCGATCGGGTTGCCGCTGCTCGCTGTGTTCATATCTGAGTTTCTGGCGCTGCGCGGATCGTTCGAGGCGAATCCGTACTGGGCCGCCTGGGCCGCGCTCGGCATCATTCTCAACGCGGGCTACTTCCTCTGGCTCTACCAGCGAATGTTCTTCGGCAAGATCGAAAACCCGAAGAATGAATCACTGCGGGATCTAAAGCCGCGCGAGTGGGCCTACATGGCGCCGCTGATGATCCTCGCGCTGTGGATCGGCGTCTATCCGAAACCGTTTCTGGAATACATTCAGCGACCGGTGAATGCGGTGGTGAAACAGGTGCGGCCCGAATACCAAATTCCGGGCATGACTGGGCCGTCTGTTGATGATCGGGCTGAACGCGCCGGGCGATAAAAGAGATGATGCTGCTTCAAGCAAACACGACGTCGCTCATCAATATCGCGGATCTGCAACTGATCGCGCCGGAGTTGATCCTGACCGCGTGCGCGTGCGTGGCGCTGATCATGGAAGTCATACTTCCGTACCGCAAGAGCAAGCTCACCGCTTACTTCGCGCTGATCGGGATCGCGTTCGCTTTTGTCTCGCTGGGCGCACAGTGGTGGTACATGGGCCAGTCGCTGCCGTACGAAGGTTTCTACGGCATGGTCCGCATCGACGGCTTCGCGTTGTTGTTCAAAGCCATCTTCCTGATCGCCGCGGCGCTGGCCATCGGTATTTCGACTCGCTATCTCGACATCGAAGGCGAGCAGCATGGCGAATACTACTCGCTGGTCCTGTTTGCCACGGTCGGCATGATGTTTCTCGCCTGCGGCTACGATCTGATCTCGCTTTACATCAGTCTCGAGTTGATGGCCTTGACGTTCTACGTGCTGGTCGCCTTCACGAAACGCGAGAAGAGATCGAATGAAGCGGCGATGAAGTATTTCCTGCTGGGCGCGTTTTCGTCGGGCGTGTTGCTCTACGGGATGTCGTTGCTTTACGGCGTCACCGGATCGACAAACCTCGGTGAAATCGCCAACCGGATCAACGATCTTTGGCCGCGCATCACCGAACTGCTGCAAGCGCCGGCGGGCAGCCTTCCCGATCAGATTGTGGGTTTGAGACCGCTGTTGCTGCTGGCAATGATCGCGTTGGGCGCGGGTTTGTTCTTCAAAGTCGCGGCAGTGCCGTTTCACATGTGGGCGCCCGACGTTTACGAAGGCGCGCCGACGTCGGTGACTGCGTTTCTTTCCACGGGCTCGAAGGCAGCGAGCTTCATACTCTACGTGCGCATCTTCAATGGCGCGCTGGAGGGCATGCGGGTTGACTGGGCGCCGTTGCTTGCCCTCGTGGCCGCGATCACGATCATGGTCGGCAACTGGGCCGCCGTCACGCAGGAAAACTCGAAACGTCTGCTCGCTTACTCTTCAATCTCGAACGCCGGGTACCTGTTACTCGGACTGGTGGCCAATAACCTCTACGGCTTCGTCGGGCTGATCGTCTATCTCTTCGTCTACACGCTGATGAACATGGGCGCGTTCGGGGTCATCATCAGCCTGCGCCGTCGCGGAATCATCGGCGACAACGTCGACGATCTAACCGGCCTGGGACAAAAAGCGCCGGTGATGGCGGCGATGATGTCGATCTTCATGCTGTCACTCGGCGGACTGCCCGTGACCGGCGGATTCATCGGCAAGTATTTCCTGTTTGGCGGGTTGATTCAGCGTGGCGCTACCGATGGCAAGTCGTGGTACTACGTGCTGGCGGTTTGGGCCATCATCAACACGGTCGTCTCCTTCTATTACTACTTCCGCTTCATCAAGGTGATGTATCTCGGCGACCGCGTGGCAGACACCAGGCCACTCGCGCTGTCGCCGGCGCTGCAAACGGCGCTGGTCGTTTCGGTGGTCGGCGTGCTGGTGGTCGGCGTTTATCCGCATCCGCTCGTCAAGTTGACGCAGGATCTGGTGGA
The DNA here is from genome assembly GCA_963770215.1 of uncultured Acidobacteriota bacterium. Classification (GTDB taxonomy): domain Bacteria; phylum Acidobacteriota; class Blastocatellia; order Pyrinomonadales; family Pyrinomonadaceae; genus PSRF01. The sequence goes on along the minus strand of CAVYOP010000015.1, from coordinate 122,544 downwards.
GGTTTCGTTCGGGCTCCTCCGTTAGCGCTGCATTTCATTCGTGTATCTCTACTACTTCCTCGCAGCCGTTGCCTGCTGGTTTGGAATTCAATCTTTGTTAAATGGCGTGCGCTTCGCTCGTTATGTGCGGCGGGAGACGAGCCGTGCGTTGCCGGACTTTCAGCCGTTTGTTTCGGTGATTGCGCCGACGCGTGGTGTCGAGCCGGGTTTTCTTGAGAACGTGCGTCCGTTATTGGCGCAGAGTTATCCGGCTTACGAAATTTTATTTGTGTTTGACGATCCGGGAGACCCATCGCTTGAACTAATTAAGGAAATCGGCGGTAGAGCTGTGATCAGTGGACCAGCGAAGGGCGCCGGGCAGAAGGTCCACAATTTGATCGCGGCCGTAGGCAAGATCGATCCGCGGTGCGAAGTCATCGTTTTTGTCGACACTGATGCGAGACCAGACGCGAATTGGTTGCGTCAACTGGTTGCGCCCCTTGCGGATGAAACAATTGGCGCTTCGACCGGGTATCGCTGGTTTGTTCCGGAGCGCGGCGGATTGGCTTCGCGACTGCGTGGAGTTTGGAACGCCTCTATCGCTTCGGCGTTGGGCCAGGACACGGCGAAGAATTTCTGTTGGGGCGGATCGACCGCCATTCGCCGCTCGACTTTCGAACGTTTGAATGTGGTCGACCACTGGCAGGGAACAGTCTCCGACGATTTCACGATCACGCGCGTGTTGAAGGAAGCGAAACTTCCAATCCATTTCACACCTAATTGTCTCGTCGCTTCCCTCGGTGATTGTGGCTTTCGCGAGCTGCTGGAGTTCACGACCCGACAGATAAAGATCACGCGCGTCTACGCGTCGCACCTGTGGTTGCCGCTGTTGCTTGGCTCCGTGCAGTTTGCGATCGTCTTCTTTGGCGGCATAGTTTTGTCGATCGTTAGTGGTTCCGTGCCGGTGCGCGTTATTGTGGTTGTTCTGTTTCTGCTCGGTGCGGCAAAGTCGTTGATCCGGTGGCGGGCTATCACTATTCCGCTTGCCGAACACAGATCGAAATTAAATCGCGATCTTTTGGCGCACGTGTTCCTATGGCCGTTTGCGTCGTTGCTTTATCTTTACAACACGATCGTCGCGGGCTTCTCGCGCCGCATAACCTGGCGCGGCATAACTTACGAATTGAAATCGCCCAGTGAAGCTGTCATTATCTCGCGCGAGCCGGCCTAAATGAGAAATGACGAATAAAGCGGTCCAATTTGTGCAGCTTCTGCGCTCGTCGAAACGTGAGAAACGTCTCGGCACGGTGATCCTCTTCGTCACTTCGCGCTGCAACGCGCTTTGCCAAACCTGCTTTTATCACGCCGAGTTGAATCAACCCGGCGACCTGACGTTCGCGCAACTCGAAAAGATCTCGCAAACAATGCCGCCGATCACGGACCTCTGGCTTTCCGGCGGCGAGCCGACTCTGCGCGGCGATATTGCGCAAGTAATCGATCTCTTCGTCAAAAACAACGGCGTCAATCGCATCATCATTCCCACGAACGGGCTTATCAAATCGCGCGTCTTCGACATCGTCGATCGCGCCCTCGGCAATAACCCGAAGATTGATCTATATCTCAACGTCGCGCTCGACGGTTACGGCGAGACGCACGATCGCATTCGCGGCGTTCCCGGCAACTGGCAGAAGACGCTCGACTGCATCGAGTCGCTCTATCCGTTAAAAACAAAATACACCGATCGCTTTCGTTTAAATGTAAACACGGTCGTGTGCGCCGCAAACTACACCGAGATCGAAATGCTCTCTGAGTTCATGTGGGAGAACTACAAACTCGACGGCCAGTACTTCAATATCATTCGGGGCGAAACACTCGTGGGCGACCACATCAAACAAGTTCCGCCGGAAGTACTGCCCGCCATGTACGCTCACGTCGCGAAGCTCACGAAACGTTACGGTGATCGCATGTTTGCCGAAGACGACGCCGGCAAACGATTCGTGAAAAACGTCGCTTACGTCGGCACGATCACGACTCACTACCGCACGCAGCACGCCAACTTTCAGGAGCCAACTCCGTGGCCGTTCCCTTGCACGGCAGGCGAGACTACTGCCGTCGTCGATTACAACGGCGACGTGCGCGCCTGCGAGCTGCGCGAGAAGTTTGCGACGCTCGCCGACTTCGATTACGACTTCGGTGCGTTGTGGTCCGCGCAAGCGCGCGAAACGGAGCTCGCGGCAATCGACGGCGGTAAGTCGTGCTGGTGTACGCACGTCTGTTTCATTCACGACTCAATGCGCCACTCCCGCCGGGCGCTGCTTTACGACGTGCCCCGAAATTTTCTCACGCGCGAGAGTTGGTGAATATGCATCACCGATGGGTGGCCACGGAGGGACACCCCTACAAATATAGCTCGGCGCCGAATGTATTGTAGGGGTGGCCCTCCGTGGCCGCCCCCGGTTCAATAAGATGACTCCTCGTGCAAAGCCACCTGACGGTTCCAGGGAACCGCCAAACCAGGACGAAAACCGCAAGTCTGGCTTCGCTTACGCCGCGGGCCTGACGCTGTTTGCCTCGGTGGCGGCTTTTACCGGGGTCGGATGGTTTCTGGACAAATGGCTCGGAACGCAGCCGTGGTTTCTGGTAGGCGGGATCGTCCTGGGCTCTGCGGCGGGCTTGTTTGAGTTTGTTCGTTTGAGTTCTAAGACGTATTAAATTAAAATCGGCGGCTTTGCGAATATCGGGTCCTGCACATAATGCTATCAATCTGAGGATTTTCCGGACGATGGCGATAGCCACCGGGGTAAGTGTGGCCGTGTCTGCCGTGCTCGGTCCCTGGCGCGTGACGGTTGGTTTGGCGGTCGGCGGATTGCTGGCGTTGTTTAGTCACCGCTGGTTGAAAAGCTCCGCCGCAGCGGCGATCGAGATGTCGATCGGCGGCGCGACGCCGAGACTGCGGTTGGCCCAGTTCCTGCTCCGCTACCTCGTGATCGGAGCGCTTGTGTTTTCGCTTTATCAACTCGATGTTTTGTCGTTGCCGGCTGTGCTGGCCGGTATGGCGAGTTTTGTAGTCGCAATATTTGTTGAAGCTTTCAGAGAGTTTTACTTCGCAATCATCCACCGAGAGGAAATCAGTTAATGTTTTGGTTGGCAGAAGCCGCCCATGAAACGGGTGGACACGCTGAAGAGGCTGCTCATCACACTCCGATCATTGTCGAGCTTGTTAATGAATGGTTTGGCGAAGCTGCTCTTCGGTTCGAGCTGAAATACACCAAACCGATGTGGGACAAGGTGCTGGGTTTCTTCGGCACCACGCCCGAAGCCGCCTTTGGTCCATACACTGCCGAGAACGCGATCCCGTGGTACACGGTCATGTTCTTCATCGCCTGCGTCCTGAGCGTCGTGCTCATCTGGATCTTTAAAGGTAAGTTGTCGGAGTCGGAACCAGGTGGCGGACAACAGACGCTCGAGGTCAGCGTGCTCGCCGTGCGAAACATGATCCAGGACATTATCGGCCCACACGGATTGCAATACTTCCCGGTGGTAATGACGTTCGCGGTGTTGATCCTGGTGTCGAACCTGATGGGACTGTTCCCGCTGTTTATGAGTCCGACGGCGGCGACGAGCGTCACTTTCGCTCTCGGGTTGAGCTCGTTTCTTTATTACAACTACATCGGCATCGCTGAAAACGGAGTGATCAATCACTTCAAGCACCTGGCTGGTCCAGTGTGGTGGATCGCGTGGTTGATCTTCCCGATCGAGTTGATCAGTAACCTGATCCGTCCGTTTTCGCTCGGCATTCGTTTGTTCGGCAACTTATTCGCCGACGAGCAGGTGCTCGTGACGTTGTCGGGACTGGCGCCGCCGTACACCTGGTTTGCGCCGATTTTCCTGATGCCGTTGAGCGTCTTCGTGGCGCTGATTCAGACTTTTGTTTTCATACTGCTCTCGCAGCTTTACATCAGCGAAGTGTCGCACGCGCCTCACGCACACGGCGCGCACGACGAACATGGCGCGCACGACGAGGATGAAGGCGACGAGATGATCGCACCGGTCTTAACTTAATGGCTTTATCCGGCGCGCGGTGAGCGATGGGACATTCGCGTCCGCACACGTTGCCGCGCAGGTTGAATAGATTGCACTCAAGTCACACTCCGTCAGCACAGGCAGGTCATAGCTTCGGTATTGTTGAAGCAACGCATGTCTGTATCGCAGGAGCGCCGTTGTTCGAGGGGCGGTGGATACCGGATGCAGGCGAAATAATAAAGCGCCTTGTGCAGTGTGAGCGATGAGGCTTGCGGCAATCCTGGATTTTATTTGGAGGAACTATGAGCAAATTCAGAATCCTGCTGTTCGTCGTGGTTGGCATTCTAATGACTGCGATGACTGCGTTTGCACAAGCTGAAGCCGCTGGAGCTGACAACGCGAGCTCCGTGAACAAGTACCGCGCGATTGCCGCCGGTATCGGATTCGCAATCGCGGTGTTGGGTGGCGCTCTCGGTCAGTCGCGCATCGGCGCGGCGGCGTGCGAAGGTGCTGCGCGGAACCCCGGCGCGGCTGGTCGTATTCAAACCATGATGATTCTTGGTTTGGCGCTGATCGAGTCGCTCGTGCTGTTCGCGCTGCTGGTTATTTTCGCGGTCGTGAAACCGGTAGTAACCTAAGTTCGAAAAACGGGCATCGAACGGTTATGCGTGCGGGCGAGAGTTTAAAACGCTCTCGCCCGCATCTTTGTTGACCGCAGATAGCACGGATGGAATAATCGAGGCGCCTCAAATGAAAAAGTGTCCGAAATGTGGAGTTGAATATGCTGATACGACGACGCTGTGTCCCGCCGACGGCGTCGCGCTGGAGAAGACTGACGACTCCCTGATCGGCACTGTCCTCGCCGGAAAGTATCGCGTCGACGCTCGCCTCAACGAAGGCGGCATGGGCAGCGTTTACAAGGGCACGCACATGTTGATGGAGAAAATTGTCGCCATCAAAGTGCTGCGTCCTTCGCTCGCCGCCGATGAAAAGATCGTCGCGCGCTTCTCGCGTGAAGCGCGTGCTGCCTCGCGTATTTCGCATCCGAACGCATTGAGTGTCACGGACTTCGGCGAAGACGACAATGGCATCGTCTTTCTCGTGATGGAGTTCTTGAGCGGCAGGACGCTCAAACAGGTGATACGTGACGAAGGACCGTTGCCGTTGCCGCGCATTGTCGAGATCACGCGCCAGGTCGGCGACGCACTCGCCGCGGCTCACGCGCAGGGAGTCGTGCATCGCGATCTGAAGAGTGACAACATCATGTTGCTCGACACTACCTCGGTCGGCGATTACGCAAAAGTGCTCGACTTCGGCATCGCCAAGATCAACGAACCCGATGGAAAGTTCGACGGCGATCTGACCGCGCCGAATCTCGTGATTGGCACGCCGCAATACATGTCGCCCGAACAGTGCGCGCAGGATGCGGAGATCGACGCGCGATCCGACATCTATTCGCTGGGTGTGATTCTCTACGAGATGCTGGTGGGCCATGTGCCTTTCTCCGGCGAGTCAGCGACGATGGTGATGTTGAAACACTTGCAGGAGCCGGTGCCGTCGGTGTTGGAAGAGCGAGCCGACGTGCCGCCTCCGGTGGGCCGCGTCGTTGCCCGCGCGATGGCGAAGGTGCCGAGTAATCGTTACCAGACTGTTGCCGAATTGATCGAGGATCTGACGATTGCGTCGGGCATGATCGTGCCCGTGCCGGTTACGGCGAGCGCGGAGAGGCCGGCGCCGAGTGGTCAACTGGCGGACGATGCCGATGAAGTGACTGTCGTGCGAAAGCGCGAGGAGTACGTTGCTGCTCCTACGCCGACTCCGTCTGGTCCGCGACGGGCGCCGGTGACTGTGCCGATTCAGCCTGCTGCCGGGGCTGGCGGTGGATCGAGTTTCAATCCGTGGAAGGTGCTGATTCCGGCGGCGGTGGCGCTGCTCGTTGTGTTTGCTGGAATCTATGCGTTGACGATGACCTCGACAACCAGCAACACCAACAACTCAAATCAGCCTACGCAAACACTGGCGGCCGATCCGAACAGCCAGCCGGTGCAACCGTCACAACCGCCAACCGGAAAAGCTGAAGAAGGACTTCCGCAAGGTGGAGCAGTCAAGGCGAACGCAAACGCGAATGCGAACGCTTCGCCGAATGCGAATGCTGAAGACGAGCCGACGCCGATCGAAGACGTCAGTCCGGCGGCGAATGCAAACGAGAACAGCAACGCAAACACTAATTCAAATACTAATCGCAAAGCACCGCCAGTTCCGGAACCCACACGCAGCGTAGCGCCTGCCAACATTCCGGCGCCCGCACCTTCGGCGACCAAGCCACCACCTACGCCGGCGTCTACTCCTTCACCGAATTAAGAATCAGTTGGACCAGCTCCGTTTCGTTTTCGAGCTGCGGTTCGATTTCCAGGACGTAGCAGGGGAGAGGGAAGGAAAGTGGTTGGAGTTTGACTGCGTCTTTTGCGGTGGTGATCAAGCTCCTCGCGCCTGCGCGGACCGCTTCTTCAACTAAGACATCAATGTCGCGTTGGGAATAGCGATGATGATCCGTGAAGGATTTTTCCAGGACTACTTCGTGTTCGATCTGATTGAAGAAAGAGCGCGGATTGCCGATGGCGCAGAAGGCTGCGAGCGGTGGTTCCGGAGATTTATTGAAAGGCTCGTTTAGTTTTCTGATGTGTGAGGGGCGCATGCGCGATGCAAAGATCGGGGCGTTCCCCGTGAGCCGGCGAATCTCCTCGCGCAAGGCAGGGACGTCGTTTGTTTGATCGGTTCTCGTGATGACGACGCAGTCGGCGCGGCTGAGTCCGGTGAGCGGTTCGCGCAGGCGGCCGTAGGGTAGCAGGTGTCCGCCGCCCCACGGATTGGTTGCGTCGATCGTGACGATGTTCAGGTCGCGTTGTAGGCGAAGGTGTTGGAAGCCGTCGTCCAGGACAAAGCAATCGGCGCCGAATTGCGCAATTGCTTCGCGACCGGCGGCGATTCGATCGGCGCTGCTGATCACCGCGGCGAGGCCGAGGAGATTGGTCGCGAGCAGGAATGGTTCGTCGCCGGCTTCGGATGGATTTGCGAGCACGGCGTTGCCGTCTGACACGATCACCATTCGCTCGGGATTGTCGCGGCCGTAGCCGCGCGTCAGTATGCAGACCTTTTTTCCGCTCGCGGCGATTTTGCGCGTGACCCACTCGACGAGTGGAGTTTTACCCGTGCCACCTGCGGTGATGTTGCCGACGCTGATCACGGGGCGATCGAGTCTCGTGGAGTGGAACGTTCCACGGCGATACAGCGAGAGGCGCGTTCGCGTGACCGCGCCGTACAAAACGCTCAGTGGCGGAAGAATGAGCGACTTCATGGAGTCTGAGCGTTCGCGGCCAACAGTGGGTTTGGTTCGGAGCTGTTTGGACGAGGAGTCGACAACAGCGGGGTGATGAGTTTAATCGTTCTTTCAGTCGCGCCCTGGTTGGTGACGATCAGTTCTTTCGCTCGGGTGGCGAGCTCGCTGCGGCGGTTCGGATCAGCTAAAAGAGCAGTTAGGACGCGAGCCAGTTCACGCGAAGCATCCGCGCCTTCGACAGGCGGCAGTTGAACGATCGCATTTGCTTCGTTTAGCAGATCGACGATCGCGTGGAAGTTGTGCGTGTGTGCGCCGGTTACGACGGGCACATTCGCTGCCGCAGGCTCGAGTACGTTGTGACCACCGCGATCGACGATGCTGCCGCCGACAAACACGACTGTGGCGAGCGCGTAGGTCGCGGGCAATTCTCCGATCGTGTCCAATAGAATGATCTGAGCCTCCGAATCACGAACGTCGGGCGCGTCTGTTCTTCTGGCCCAACTCAATCCCGATTCACGAATCAACGATGCGACCTCGGCAAAACGCTCCGGATGGCGCGGCGCCAGCATCAATCTCACTGGCTGGTCGAGCTGTTTGAAACTCTCGACAAGGATTTTCTCTTCCGGCGCGTGTGTGCTGGCCGCGAGAATCAAAGGCACTTCGGCGCGCAACCCAAATCGCTCCCGAATCTCGACCGTCTTCTCAGTCGCCGAAGAAACATCCTTCGCGTCGAATTTCAAATTTCCTGCCGTATGAATTCTTTCTGCAGGCATTCCGAGATCGCGCAACCTGCCGGCGTCGACTTCAGACTGCATAACAGCCATATTCAACGACTTCAACATTCGCCGCAGAAAGAACTTAATCGCCGAGTATCGTCGATACGATTGCCGCGAAATTCGTCCGTTCACGAGGGCGACCGGAATCTCCCGCGCCTCACATTCGCGCAGGAAGTTCGGCCACAGCTCCGTCTCCATGATCAGCACAGCGTCTGGATTGATCGTCCGCAGCGCGCGGCGCGCGGTCCAGCGCCAATCGAAAGGAAAGTAAAAGATGCTCTCGGCCTGCGCGCCGAAAACGTCGCGGGCAAGTGCTTGTCCCGTGCGCGTGATCGTCGAGACGACCAGCGCGTGATGCGGAAATGCCTGTTTGAGCCGTTCGACCAAAGGCCGTGCCGCCTGTGTCTCGCCGACCGAAACACAGTGCAGCCAGATCACGGGTCGTCTAGTTACGGGAGTAAGCGAGCCTAAGCGTTGGCGCAAACCTTCAACGTATTTGCCGTGCGCCAACGCCTGAAACAGGAAGTAAGGTATTAGTAGGAAAAGACCGAGCGATAGCAGGAGGCTGTAAGCCAGGTACATTTGAAACCACGGAGCTTTACGAATCCTACTTGGCGAACCCTATTTGGCTCGTTCGATGTATCGCCCTTCCGTCGGATCCACGCGAATGCGATCGCCTTCGTTGATGAACGGCGGCACCGTGATGGTCACGCCGTTTTCGAGTGTCGCGGGTTTGTTGACGTTGGAAACGGTTGCGCTCTTGAGTGTCGGCTCCGTTTGCGTCACGGTCAGTTCCATTGACGGCGGCAGATCGATGCCGATCGGCGCTCCTTCGTAAAACTCCGCCTGGAGCTTCAATCCTGGCGTCAGCCACTGGGCGGCATCGCCGAGATCGTCCTCGCTCAAGGCGGTCTGTTCGTAGTTCTCGGTGTTCATGAAATGGTGGTGCGAGCCGTCGGAGTAAAGATACTCCATCTCGTGTTGTTCGAGCGCGGCGCGGTCCACGGTATCGGCGGAACGAAAGCGATGTTCAAAAGAAGATCCGGTGCGAATATTTCGTAGCTTGGTCTGCACCATCGCGCGCAGATTGCCGGGCGTATGGTGGCGGAATTCGACGACCTTGCAGGGCTGGCCTTCGAAAACGATCACCATGCCGCGTCGAATCTGGGTTGCAGGAATAGCCATAAAACAGAAGTCTCCAATAGGTAAAGGTAGGGCACACTTAGCAAAGTGCTAAGTCTAACGAGGCTGGTTGGGGGTTGTCTAGTGGGCAACCTTAATGGTGGTGTCTTAAATTTGAACTCTGCGGTCTCTGCGTACCTCTGTGATCTCTGCGTTAACAATTGAGCAGGCCATATTAAACGCAGAGATCACAGAGGTACGCAGAGAACACAGAGAAGGCTGTTCAATTAAAAGGGCGGCCTGCCTTAAATATTTCCTCGGCAAAGACCGCCCTCTTTTTGAGGAGCCCACCTACCTCAGTTTCATAAAACGCACTTCAATAGGCTTAGTTCCAATAACTCAGGCCGCACGCGTGCGCGGGAGGCGACGCAGGCGAGCGAGCCGCTCGAGCCAGCGTTGAGCCTGCTCGTAATGCGGAAACTTGCGCTCGTCCTGGCGAAAGGCGCTGGTGTGATAGTAGCGCCGTCCCTTGATCAATCGCGCCGGGTGCTTAATGTGGAGCATCTCGTGATACATGATGTACTCCACGAACCACTCCGGAACCTCTTTCGAGTCCAATGTCTTGCTGATCGTGATGCTGTCGAAAACGTGGTCGTGATGACCGAGGATGCTGCGCGTGCGCCGCTGCGACCAGGTAATCGTAGGCTTCTCCAACTGCCCTTCGAAGAACCGGCGATTCAACTTGGTGAACATCCGTTCGAGATCGTAAACCTCTCCCTGCGCCGTCGAGATCATCTTGCGCCCGCGTCCGCGTCGCGCCAGGTCGGAAGAGCGCATTACAGACGGAGTCAACGAATAGTCGCGATAAACCCGATCGTGAATCGTCGGCACTCGCTTGCCGAGCAGTCGCGCGACGAGAATCCACGCCAGCGCACGCAAAGCTTCAGGTGGCGCATCTTTGCAGATGTTGGAAAGACGCACGTAAACACATCCCTGACGCAATCGGATCGTGTGTCGCAAACCCGCGTAAGGGTAAAAGCGCACCTCGATGTCCGGCACACCGCGGTTTCCGCCCATGTGCCGAAAAGCATCTGCAAAATATTTTCTTACTTCATTCATGTGAGTAAAACTACGAACGATGCGACCCGAAGAGAGGCTCAATCTTAAGTAGGGGCAACCGGAAAGCGTCAACCCGGCGCCGGAGGTCAGCCGGAAGTGCAAATTTTACACGGATTTACAAGGGATCTGTGCAATCTGTGGATAAAACCCTTATACTGCAACCCGAATTATTTTTATGCCCCGTAGAGCCGCAAATCTTCAGCCAAACGACAAAAACCTGCTGGATTCCGCGGGCAGAAGTGCTCCTTGCAGCACTGATCAAGGAACATCTGGTCACCGGCGAGGCGGTCGGTTCCCGTGTGCTCTCGGATCGCTTCTCGCATGGCTACGGCTGGAGCCCGGCCACGATCCGCAACGTGATGGGGGTCCTGGAAGAAGCCGGTTTTGTCGAACAGCCCCACACTTCCGCCGGCCGCATTCCGACTGACAAAGGCTATCGTTACTACGTCGACAACATGCTCGGCGAAGCTCGTCTCTCGCGCGGCGACCTGAAACACATCGATCATCTGTTCGCCATCAACGACATCGACGCCGCTTCGTCTCCCGACCGGCTGATGGAAACCGCGTCGCACGTCCTGTCAGCGCTTTCGCAGAACGTCGGCATCGTCGTTTCGCCGTCGCTGGCGGAGAATCGCCTGAAGCACATCGAATTTGTCCAACTGCCCGACAAGCGAATTCTCGTCGTGCTCGTTTCGATGGCCGGCATCATTCACAACAAAGTGATCCGGACGTCGGAAGACTTCACTCAAGACGAGCTGAACCACACCGCCAGCTATTTGAACGTCGAGTTCACCGGCAAGAGCCTGATCGCGATCCGCGCCGAAATCGTCGAGCTGATGAAGGAAGAGAAGGCGCTCTACGATCGACTGTTGCAAAACGCGGTGCTGTTATGCGAACGCAGCCTGGAAGGCGAAGAGACAACGGGCGAAATCTACGTCGACGGCGCTTCCAACATCCTGACGAAGCCCGATTTTGACGATGTCGAACGCATGCGCGATCTGTTCAGGATGTTTGAAGAGAAGTCGCGCCTGATCAAGATTCTGAACGAGTGTGTCCACGACGCCGCCAATTACCCGGGCGATGTCCACGTAACAATCGGCCGCGAGCACCTCGCGAGCTCGATGCGCGGTTGCGCTCTCATCACCGCGCCCTACCGCGTGGGATCGAACGAAAGCATCGGCACCCTTGGCGTGGTTGGTCCCATGAGAATTGAATATGCGCGGATAATGGCTATGGTAAACTACATGGCGCGGTTAATAGAGCAGCGCCTCGGCGAGCAGACCGCCCGTTAAGAGCGCGGAGATTCCAATCCTTCCTAATGGCATCTGACAGGAAAGACAAGCGATTCCGCATCCCAATAAAATTCAGCGACGCTGAGAATGAAAGTGAGTCTCCGACTAGCCAACCAGCCGAGATGGACAGACTAGATCCCGACAACGAAACTGAAGGTGTTTCCTTAGACACGGACGATCAACTCGACGCTCAAACCGACCTCGAGCTTGACGACAACCCGGATAATTTCGCCACCGGCGATCTCGGCGGGCCCGCGATGGCGGAGCTGATCGCCACCCGGGCCGAGTTGAAACGGGTCGAGGCAGAAAACGCCGAGCTGAAAAACAGTCTCGCGCGCCGCCAGGCCGACTTCGAAAACTACCGCAAACGCGTCGATCGCGAGCGCACCGAGACGTACAACCGCGTCGTCGCAGACATCGCGACGAAGTTGTTGCCGGTGTCGGACAATCTCAAGCGCGCGCTTGAAACCGAAGCGTCGAGAGAGGCGGCGGAGTCAGACGAGTTTCGCCATTTTCTCAGTGGCGTTGATCTGATCTGGAAACAGTTGAACGGCGTGCTCGATGCGTTTGGAGTGAAACCGATGGTCGCCGTCGGCGAAAAGTTTGATCCGCACCTGCACGAGGCGGTCGTGACCGAACCGACCGACGAGTACGAGCCCGACATGGTGATGCAGGAGATTCGCAGTGGTTATCTACTCGGCGACAAACTGATTCGCCCGGCGCTGGTCAAAGTTTCTACACGAAAGTAGTCAAACGAATAGATGGGCAAAGCGATTGGCATAGATTTAGGCACGACGAACTGTTGCGTCGCCGTTTTGGAGGGCGGCGCAGTGCAGATCGTGCCGAATAAAGAAGGCGGCCGGACGACGCCGACTGTCGTCGGGTTCACTGACAAGGGTGAACGGCTCGTCGGCCAGATTGCCAAGCGCCAGGCGGTGACGAATGCCGCCAACACCGTCTATGCAGTAAAAAGATTGATCGGACGCAAGTTCAACTCGGCGGAAGTCACGCGCATGCGCGGCACGTCGCCATTCGAGATCGTCGATTCGCCGAACGGCGATGCGCGAGTTTCCGTGCAGGGGCGAAACTACAGCCCGCCGGAGTTGCAAGGCATCGTCCTGCAACGTTTGAAGGCTGCGGCTGAGGATTTTCTGGGCGAAGCCGTGACCGACGCGATCATCACCGTACCGGCTTACTTCGACGACACCCAGCGCCAGGCGACTAAAGATGCCGGCAAGATCGCCGGGCTGAAAGTCGAACGCATCATCAACGAGCCGACTGCGGCCGCGCTCGCTTACGGTCTCGGAAAGTCAGACATCGAACGGATTGCGGTTTACGATCTTGGCGGCGGCACGTTCGACATCTCGATTCTCGAAATGAACGATGGCGTGTTCGAAGTGCTTTCCACCGCGGGAAACACGTTTCTCGGCGGTGAAGATTTCGACGAGCGAATCATGAGCTGGATGGCCGACCAGTTTCTCGCGGATACCGGCATCGATCTCAAACAGGATCGGCTCGCGTTGCAGCGTCTGAAGGAAGTCGCCGAACGAGCCAAGTGCGATCTGTCGTCGACGCTGGAAACGAGTATTAACCTGCCGTTCATCGCCGCGGACGCGACCGGCCCGAAACACTTCAACAAGACGCTGACGAGGCAGCAGTTTGAAGCCCTCGTCGGCGATCTGGTCGAACAAACGGTCGAGCCGTGCCAGCGGGCTTTGAAAGACGCCGAGTTGCAGCCGAGCGACGTGCACAAAGTGATCCTCGTTGGCGGTCAAACCCGCTCGCCGATCGTCGAACGCACCGTCGAGAAGATCTTCGGCCGGAAACCGTCGGCTGAGATCAATCCGGACGAAGTGGTGGCGATGGGCGCCGCGATTCAAGGCGGCGTCTTGAGCGGTGACGTCAAAGACATCGTGCTGCTCGACGTGTTGCCGTTGAGCCTGGGGTTGGAAACGCGTGGCGGTTTGTTTATGAAGATCATCGAGCGCAACTCGACGATTCCGTTGCGCAACAGCCGCACGTTTACAACCGTTGTGGACAATCAATCATCCGTGGAGATTCACGTTTTGCAGGGCGAACGTGAACTGGCCCACGGGAATCGGTCGCTCGGAAAGTTTGAGCTGGTGGGTATTCCGCCGAGCCCGCGTGGCGTGCCGCAGATCGAAGTCTCGTTTGAAGTCGACGGCAATGGCATCGTCTCCGTGTCCGCGCAGGACAAGGCCACCGGGCGCGAACAGCAGATGCGAATCACGCCGACCTCCGGACTGTCGCCCGACGAGATCGATCGACTCATCCGTGAAGCAGAAGATTTTGCCGACAGCGATAAGGCCGCGAAGGAAGTCCTCGTTTTGAAAACCAGGCTGGAAGCGCTGTTGCGAAATACGAAGAAGTCGTTTGCTGAATTTGGCGGTCTGCTTTCCGAGATCGATCAGGGTACGGCTGACAAAGTTTTCAAAGAGGCCGAGGCCGCCACACAGGAAATGAAACGCGAAGAGATCAACATCGTAATGAACAAACTGGAACGCGTCGCCGGGCAACTCACAACCGCAATGCTGAACCCCGACGCGACCACCAGCGAAGTTTAGCCATTTTCCATTTTCCATTTTTGATTTGTCAGTTGTCATTTGTGTGCGATAGGAATGGAAAATGAAAAATGAGTAATGGAAAATAAGAATGAGTAAGCGTGACTATTATGAAGTGCTTGGGGTGAGTCGCACGGCGACTGACCAGGAGTTGAAGACTGCGTACCGAAAGCTCGCGATCAAGTATCACCCTGATAAAAACCCGAATGATGCCGCGGCGGAAGAGAGTTTCAAGGAAGCTGCCGAGGCGTATAGCGTGTTGTCTAATGCCGACCAGCGGAAACGCTACGATCGATTCGGTCATGCGGGCGTTTCGAGCAGTGCGGCTGGCGCTGGTTCGTGGGGCGCGCCGGGTTTTGGCGGGATTGAGGACATTCTTGGCGACCTGTTTGGGTTTGGAGATGTGTTTGGCGGCGGGCGTGGTGGTTCGCGCCGTTCGACCGCGCAACGAGGCGCGGATCTTCGTTACGATCTGGAGATCTCGCTTGAGGACGCGGCGAATGGGATGACGGCGCAGTTGCGCATCCCGCGTCTTGAAGGCTGTGATGCGTGCAAGGGTTCGGGCGCGGCGCCGGGAACGCAGCCGGAGAATTGCACGACTTGTAGCGGGTCAGGACAGGTTCGTTATCAACAGGGGTTCTTTTCCGTTGCTCGCACGTGTCATGTGTGTCGCGGCGCGGGCCGGGTGGTGAAGAGTCCGTGTAGCGAGTGTAAGGGAGCGGGACGCGTCGAGCGTGAGAAGCAGATGGAGGTCAAGATTCCGGCGGGTGTCGAGACTGGATCGCGACTCCGCGTGCCGGGAGAAGGCGAAGGGGGAACGCAGGGTGGTCCTGCCGGCGACTTGTACGTCGTGATTCATGTCTCCGAGCACGAGCAGTTTGAGCGGCAGGGAAACAATCTCTACGAAGCGGCGCCGATCTCGTTTGCGCAAGCCGCGCTTGGGGCGGAGTTGATGGTGAAGACGCTCGATGGGGAAGAGAAGTTGAAGGTCCCGATGGGCACGCAAACCGGGACCGTGTTTCGTCTGCGAGGAAAGGGAATGCCTGTCTTAGGTGGCCGCGGCAAGGGCGACCTCTTCGTCTCCGTAACTGTCATCACGCCAACCAGTTTGACCCGCGAACAGCGCAAGCTTCTGGAGCAATTAGCGGACGTCGAAACCAAAGATCTTGCAGACAAAAAGCTCGTCGACAAAGTCCGCGACATCTTTGGGTAGAAACTCTGCGGTTCTCTGCGTCTCTGCGGTAACACTTAACCGCAGAGACGCGGAGAACCGCAAAGAACATCACTTTCCTAACAACCTCATCATCTCCGCGTGCAGCAACACCACATCAGGTGATTGCTGCAACGCGAGAAAGTAGTTCTTCTGAAACTCACTGCCCGTTTCCGACGGCGAGAGTAAATTCTTAGCCCGCGCCAGCAACGCCTTCGCGTCATCTTCAGTCGCCGGCTGATCCGGATCGCGCGCGTCAAGCGTCTCGTCGATCTGCACGATCAGCTCCGAAAGCCGGTGCAGCCAGTCAAACCACGGGTCCTTTAACACGAGCTGCAAGAACTCATAACTATTGCCAATCCGCCCGCGCGCTCGCTCGTACCCTTGCCGCTCAAGGTCCAGCAACATCTTGTGCAGCCCCAACAATCCCTGACGCAATTCCTTCAAAGCGTCCCGCGTGATCTCCGATACGTTCTCGTTTGCCATAACCGCCACCTTAGCATGAATCCCAAGTAGTCTTGGCCTCGCCGTCCCTATGCTATGATCCCGGCGATGCCCAGCGCCATCTCCCTCGACACTCCAGTCGAGGATCTTCACAACTTTCGCATCGCCCGACTCGGTGAGGTTCTTTCGCGCAAACTCGCGTCCGCGCTCGCGAGCCAGATCCACAAACGGAACCGCTCCGAAGTCACAGTAGAAGATCTGCTCACTTATCTGCCGATGCGCTACGAAGATCGATCGCGCACGGCTGCGATCAGAGATCTGCAAGACGGCCTCGAAGCATCACTCGATCTGACGGTCACCCACGCTCACGGTTATCCAGTCCGCGGCAAAGGAGGCTTCGCTCGGCCGAAACTCTACATCTTCGAAGTCAAAGCCATCGATGCCGATCGGACAGGACACGAGGTGATCGTGTGGTGGTTCGTCTCCGGCCGTCGCGCCTACGACATCATCAAGTACTACACCACGAAACTGGTCCCAGGCACGCGCTTCATCACCTTCGGACGATGGGACTTGGAAGCGCGCCGCCACACCTTCAAACTACGCCTGCAACGCCCCGCTGACGAGCTCGAAGTCATCGCCATTCCGGACCAACAGCAAGCCGAACAGCCTGATGCCGAACAGCTCGATACTGAACAGCCTGACGCCGAACAGATCGATATTCCCGATCCGGCGTCGGCGGCGATTCACGTCGCTCGGCGCGTCCCCGTGTATCGCAAACTCGGCGACTTCAACTCGAAACGCATGCGCGAAATCATCCACGCGGTCCTGGCCCAACTCGACGACAAATCGATCGTCGAAACACTGCCAAAGGAACTGCGCGAACGAATGCGACTGATCGGCCGCGCGCCGGCGTTGCGCGAGATCCACTTTCCCGCGGCTGATGCAGACCTCGCCGAATACGAACAATCGCGCAGCACCGCGCATCTGCGGCTTATCTTTGAAGACTTCTTCTGGCTCACGTTTGCGATCGGTTTGAAGCGCGGCCAACGCGTCAAAGAAGCGAAAGAGACAACGATCCGGATCGACAAGGACGTGAAAGATGCCGTCGCGGCCGTGCTGCCTTTCAAGTTGACGGATGCGCAGCGAAAAGTCACGCGCGAGATCTTCAACGACATGAAATCGCGCTCGGCGATGAATCGCTTGCTTCAAGGCGACGTCGGCAGCGGCAAGACGATCGTCGGATTGATCGCGATGATCGCGGCGATCGAAAACGGACTGCAAACGGCGCTGATGGCCCCAACGGAGATCCTCGCCGAACAACACGCACGGAACATCAAGCGACTGCTCCGCAAAACGCCGTATCGCATCGAATTGTTGACCGGATCGATTCGTCCGGCGGAGAAGCGACGGCTGCAAGCCGCGTTAAAGGAAGGCGAGATCAACGCCGTCATCGGTACGCAGGCATTAATCCAGGAACAGGTTTCGTTCGCCCGACTCGGCCTCGTGATCATCGACGAGCAGCATCGCTTCGGCGTGATGCAACGCGCAGAGCTGCGTGCGCGTGGCTTGAATCCCGACGTGCTGGTGATGACCGCGACGCCGATTCCGCGTTCGCTTGCGATGACGGTTTACGGTGAGCTCGACGTTTCAGTCATCGATCAACTGCCGCCCGGACGCACGCCGATCGAGACCACCGTCGTCGGCGAAGATCAGCGACAGGAAGTGAAGCGTTTGATCAGCCGCGAAGTAAGCGCGGGACGCCAGGTTTACGTTGTCTATCCCCTCGTTGAAGAGTCGGAGAAGATCGATTTGCGCGATGCAAAGCAACGATACGAATACCTGCGCGACACAGTTTTCCCTCGATTGTCCGTGGGCTTGTTGCACGGCAAGATGAAACCCGCGGAAAAAGAGGAAGTGATGAATGAGTTTGTCGCCGGCCGGATCAAGATACTGGTGTCGACGAGCGTGATCGAGGTTGGCGTCGACGTGCCGAATGCGTCGGTGATGATCGTCGAACATGCCGAGCGGTTCGGATTGTCGCAGCTTCATCAGTTGCGCGGGCGCGTCGGCCGCGGGGCGGAGAAGAGTTATTGCATGCTGCTGACGAGCGACAAAAAGACGGCGATCGCCGAAGAGCGTCTGGGCATCATGGCGAAGACGAATAACGGTTTCGAGATCGCGGAGAAAGATCTCGAGCTGCGTGGTCCAGGTGAGCTGCTCGGCACGAAGCAATCGGGCTTGCCGGAGCTTCGCATCGGCAATCTCGTGCGCGATCAGCAACTGTTGGAACAGGCGCGCCACGCGGCGGAGTTTTATCTGAGCCGTGAGAAGTCGCCGGCGACGGTCAGGATGAAAGCCTACATCGAGAAGGATGCGCGGTTGGGGCTCGCGGCGGTCGGGTGATAACGTCTTTGCCATGCGCATCATTGCCGGAGCGTACAAGGGGCGCAATCTCAAGAGCCCGCCGTCGATGCAGGTGCGGCCGACGTCCGATCGGTTGCGCGAGACGTTGTTCAACATCATCGCGCCGCGCATCGAGGAGGCGCGATTTCTCGATCTGTGTGCGGGATCGGGAGCGGTGGGAATCGAGGCGCTGTCGCGTGGCGCTTCGTACGCGACGTTTGTCGATCGCTCGCGAAGGAGCTGTCAGTTGATCGAAGCGAACGTCGAGCTTTGCCGCATTCCGGAGGAGCAATTCGAGATCTATCAAACGACGGCGGAAGATTTTCTGAGCCACAAAAAGGCACAAGAAACACAAAAAAGAGAGACGAGCAGTTGGAGTATTGTGTTCTTTGATCCGCCGTATAAAGAAGACTATCTACGGACCCTTCAGCTTCTCGGTTCCGGTACGCTGATCGACAAAGATGGTTTGCTGATTGTCGAACATCATCATAAGAACCAATTGCCCGAAACAATCGGTGCATTGCACAAGTTCCGTTCTTTAAAACAAGGCGATTCGTCACTGAGCTTCTACGCGAGTTAGAATCCTTCACGTATGCTGGTTTTAGGTATTGAAACATCCTGCGACGAAACCGCCGCTGCCGTCGTGCGTGATGGACGCGAGATCGTTTCGTCAGTGATCTCGTCTCAAGTCCCCGTGCACAAACGCTATGGCGGCGTTGTGCCGGAGCTCGCTTCACGCGAACACCTCGACAAGATCGTCCCCGTTGTCGCCGAAGCGTTGGATCGCGCGAAGGTGTCTGCGCGTGACGTCGACGGTATCGCCGTGACGATTGGACCGGGGCTCGTTGGTTCGCTCCTCGTCGGCGTGTCGTACGCCAAGGCGATGGCTTACGCGCTGAAGAAACCGTTTGTCGGCGTGAATCACATCGAAGGTCACATCTATTCCGTCGCATTCGAGAACCCGCCGATCGAGTATCCCGCAGAAGCTTTGATCGTCTCGGGCGGGCATACAAACATCTTTTTCATTCCCGAACCCGGCAAGTACAAAGTCGTCTCGCGCACGCGTGACGATGCTGCAGGAGAGGCGTTCGATAAAGTCGCCAAGCTGCTGGGTCTCGGTTATCCCGGTGGTCCTGTGATCGAGCGACTCGCGCGCGAAGGCGATCCACATGCGGTGCCGTTCTCGATTCCGCGCATGGGCGACGGACTGCCGGACTTCAGTTTCAGCGGGCTCAAAACCGCGGTGACGAAGCACGTGCGTGAGACTGGTCTGGCGCCGGTTGAAAACGGCGGCGAGCCGTCGCAGGGAATCAAGGATCTCGCGGCGAGTTTTCAGCACGTCGTGGTCCAATCGCTAACGAAGACGATGGAGAAGATTGCGGGCGAGTATTATCCGAAGACCCTGATCATCGCCGGTGGCGTGGCTTGTAATGGAAAGTTGCGCGAGGTTGCGCGTGAGACGGCGTCGTCGCTGGGGTTGCCGGTCTATTTCCCTTCGCCGCACTTGTCGACTGACAACGCCGCGATGATCGCGGCGGCGGGAACTGTGAAGCTGTTGGCCGGCGAGCGCGGCAGTTTAGACATGAACGCCGACGTTACGTTGCGGCTGCAAAACCTCGATCTCGAAGAGGAAGCTGCCAAACGCGCCGGCGTTCGATATCGTCTTTAACATTGGTCATTTATCATTGCCATTTTTCATTTCTCATTTTGGTTCGCATGTGTACTGTTCTGGACCTCACGTGAGCGTTGCCAGGCGGAAATGACAAATGAAAAATGGCAAATGATAAGTGGAAATTTACTGGGGTCTCGTCACGCGAGACCTAAGCTCGGCCTTATCAACCCTCTATCGTGCTCATCGCCGTGACGGCACGTTTTTCGTATGCTGCAATGGTGGCGATGTTCTTCTTTTCTACCTCACTCAACGCTGCATCGGTGAAATTTGGATCGGCTTTGTACCAGTCGAAGCTTGAGAAATACTTTTGCAGCCACGGCTCTTTGAAGACTTTGCCGTGGCGCGCGTAGATCTCCTGCCGCATCTGGCTCACATCTTCGATGAACAATCCTTCCAGCAACGCGCGCGCGATCGGTTTCGTGCTCAGCTCCTGGTGAATCCGGTTCTCGTACTTGACGATCGTTTCGACGTTCAGCTTGTCATTGCCGGAGAGCGTCTCGTCTTTGAAGTTCTCGTCGGGTGTGTACCAGGGCTGCTGGTAGAAATACTGCTGCAACCAATCGGCGCGAAACATACGGCCGTGGCGGGCGTAGACTTCGTTTCGCAACAGCCGCAACTCGTGCAGGCTCAGCCCCTGAAGCATCTGCTCGGTGAGCGCCCTGTTTTCGAAGAGCTCCATATCGCCCGGGAAGCAGCGCGACGCGGCGTTGCTTCTTCTCCGCGTTGCTCAGCATCGCGAGGTTCTTGCGCTCGATCGTCGTGAGCTTCTTCGAGTCGTACTTGTCGGCGGGCTGATACCAGTATCGTTCTTCGAAGTATCTGCTGAAGCCACGGATCGTCGTCGAAGCGTTTGCCGTGAATCGCTTCGATCTCAGCTTGCAGCACTTTCCACTCGGCGCCGCTGTGTTTGCCCAGTTTTCTTGCGGGGATTGCGCGATCGCGCCAGTAACGCATGTCGCCTGGTTGAATCGTTTCGTGCTTTGCGGCTTCGGCGATTCGGATCAGGTCGAGATTGCGACGCTCTGTTTCGTTGAGCATCGAGTTGTTGAAGTCGGGCTTTGGTTGGTACCAGGATTGGTTTTCGAGATACGCCTTGATGTCGGAGTCTTTGAAGATGCGGCCGTGACGGCCGAAGACGAGGCCGCGCATCAGTTTCAGGTCCCAGATCTCGAGTTTCTGGAGTTGTGCCTGCTTGATCGTGTTCTTGCGGAAGTCGAAGTCTTTCCAGGCATCCATCGGATCCTGGGCCAACGCCGTGCCCGAGCAGATGGCGATCAGCGTCAGCAGCAGAAGGGGATGTCGGGAGGTGCGTAACACGTCTTTCTCCTTTGGGTGTAGAGCCGTTATGAGGCGCAGTGTTGCTCGAACGCGTGGGTGAGCTCGTTGGCGATCTGCGAGGCATCGCGGCCTTCGATCTGGTAGCGTTCCAGCATGTAAACGAGTTGGCCGTCCTTCAGGATGGCGATTGACGGGGAGGATGGGCCGTAGCCGGTGAAATAGCTGCGGGCGCGTTCGGTGGCTTCGATGTCGGCGCCAGCGAAGACGGTGGCGACTTTATCGGGTTTGACGTTGTTTTGGAGAGCGAGTGCGACGCCGGGGCGCGCCTTTCCGGCCGCACAGCCGCAGATGGAATTGACGACGACCATCAGCGTCCCCTTGCTGTTCTTGACCGCCTCGTCGACGGCATCGGCCGTCTTCAACTCCTCAACACCCAGGCGGGTCAAATCTTCACGCATCGGACGAATCATTATTTCAGGATATGGCATAGATTTAAGCTCCTTTTAGGTTACTCTCGCAAATGGAATATTAACATAATCGCCCCGGCGTACGTCTGGTGCGGCTGTCGCCGGTATGGTTGACGCGTTGACTCGCCATCTGTACATTAACCCTGTACATCCCGGAGTAGTAATTCAATGCCGATACAAACCACTTACACCAACGCCCGTGCGAACCTTGCGACGCTGTGCGAGGAGGTTTCGAAAAATCAGCGGATTGTTATTATCAGCCGGCGAGGCAGGCACGATGTGGCCCTCATATCTGCGGATGAACTCTATGGCTTGCTCGAGACAGCCCACCTGCTCAGATCACCAAAGAATGCTGAACGTTTACTGACTGCTCTTTACAGGGCAAAGGTAAAAAAGCCCCGAGCGAAAAGCATTGCGTCTTTGCGTAAGGAGCTGGGACTTGGCCGGAAAGAGTAAGACCTCACAACAAAGAAAAGAACAGATTGCCGTTTTTCATTCGGAGTTCGTCGAGGATCTGCGACACTGGGTCGAACACGATCGCAGGATCGCACTTAAGGCATTCGATCTCATCGAAGCCGTGATGCGTGAGCCTTTCACAGGAATCGGCAAACCGGAACCACTGAAACATCTCCTGGCAGGCGCGTGGTCACGGCGGCTGACTCAGGAGCATAGGATTGTTTATCTGGTGAATGACGGCAGAATAGATTTCCTTCAGGCCCGCTATCACTATTAACGTTGTTCTGTTTCGCGCCGTGCGATCGAGATGTGGCGGGGGGAGTCGCCGTCTCCGGAAATGGTGATTTGGAAGACGTTTGGGGGGAGGGGGTAGGGGCCCATCCGCTCGGGCCACTCGATGACGATAACGGCTTGTTCGTCGACTAAGAGATCGTCGAGGTCGGCGGCGTGGGCGGCGCCGGCGCCTTCGTCCAGACGATAGAGATCGATGTGATAGAGACGCAGGCGGCCGGTGTAGGGATTGACCAGGGTGAAGGATGGGCTGGTGACGTCTTCTTCGGGAATTCCGAGGGCGGCGGAGATTCCTTTGACGAAGATCGTCTTGCCCGCGCCGAGTGGTCCACTCAATAAGAGGATCTCGCCGCCTGCGAGACGAGCACCGAGTTGGTGGCCGTAGTTGAATGTCTCGGCAGGTGACGAGCTGTGGAATTTGCCGAGAGGAATAAGGTCAGTCATCTTAGGGTTGCTCGCCTTGCGGATCTAAGAAACGCACTGCCTCACTAAAACACTCCCGAATGTCAGACGCGACCATCGTGCGCATTCCCAGCCGGCGTGCGGCGAAGTCGCCTGCCAATCCGCCGACGTACAACGCCGATATGACAGCGAGAAGCGGATCGGCTTTGTCCTTTAATGTTGCAAATGATTGGGTGAGAAAGCCGGCAATGAGACCCGTAAGCGTGTCGCCCGAACCTGCCCTGCCAAGCCCGGGATTGCCGGTAGGATTTACAAACACGCGTCCATCCGGCGCCACTACCAACGATCGCGAACCTTTCAAAAGCAAGATCACCTCGTGCTCGGTAGCAAACTCACGCGCCGCGGCAACGCGATCGCCAATCTCCGATCTTCCGAGCAGTCGCGCCATTTCACCCGGATGCGGCGTCAACACTAACGGATGTTCCGCAGAACCACGGAGCTCACGCGGCCAGGGAGCGACACAGTTCAATCCATCGGCGTCGATCACACACGGCGTCGATCGCAGTTCTACCGCGCGATAAACAAACCGGCGCGTGCGATCGTCATCGGAAGTCAAACCCGGTCCGATTGCGACGACAGTCCCTTTCTTCTCTGCCAGTTTCAGGAAGTGATTGACCGCCTCATCGCTCACCGCGCCGCGATCAGTTTCCGCCAGCGCCATCGTCATCACTTCCGGCATCGCGTTACTCGCCACGAGCGGCTGCGCGGAAGCGGCCGTGGCGACCGTAACCAAACCAGCGCCAGATCGCATCGCCGAATTCGCACACAGCGCCGCCGCGCCGGAATAGCCACGCGAACCCGCCGCAATCAGCACGTTGCCATGCGTGTTTTTGTATGACCCGCGAGCGTAGCGCGTACTGACAAGCCACTGCTTCGCGTCTTCAGCTTCGACCAGAAACAACCACGGCCGCGCCGCTTCTTCGATCAACGATTGCGGAGATCCGATATCGGCAACGATCAGCTCACCGCCGTGGTCAGACGCAGGCGGAAGCACATTCGCAGGTTTTGGAGCAGTGAACGTCACCGTGAGATCGGCGGTGACAGCCGGGCCGATGGGATCAGCGAGGTCGGCGTTGAGGCCGGAAGGAATATCGATCGAGAGAATCAACGAATCCTTTCGCAACGACGAGACATATTCAATGACCTTCACGTAAACGCCGTCGAGCGCACGCGTCAGACCCGTCCCAAACAGCGCATCGACGACGACGTCATAATCCCCGCCAACCTCGTCCCACGTCGACGTGTCGCTGCATTCGATAAACGTCAACGAGTTAAGCCCGGCAAGAACCCCGGAAAGCGAATCGAAATTCGTCCTCGCGTCACCTCGCGTCTCCTCAACCCGGCCAAACAAAACAACCGTGCACTTAGCCCCAGCCTCGACCAGCAGTCGCGCCAATCCCGCACCGTCGCCGCCATTGTTGCCCTTGCCACAAAGAACCAAGGCGGTCCGCCCGGCGAACACGCCGGCAAACCGCGCCCGCAGCGCCTCGAAACACGCCGCACTGGCCGATTCCATTAGCTTGATTGAAGGGATGCCGTACTTCTCAGTCGTGAGACGATCGATCTCACGCATCTGTTCGGCTAAGACAACTGGCTGCACGCGGGGATGATACCAGACCGGGGATGAGACGCATCAGCGTGTGGCGATCTGCCGCAAAGGTCAAAAATAAAAACGGCGGACCGAACAAGTACGACCCCCGCCGTGCCTGCCTGCCGCTGCGCCACCTTCCGTTTCCAGGATACTTAACATAAAGATCTAATGAACCGCGGCCTCCAGAAAAAAATAAAAAAAGATTCTGGAACAAGACGATGCCTGTTCCAGAATCTGATGTTTCTTCCTGGGCGTGTTTTTAGATCGTAATCGCCGCTCGAACATTCGCACGGGCGGCAACCTGGGCTTGTTCTGTTGCAGGCGCCAGACCGGCGCCAATCAGGCACATAAGTGTTTCGCAGACTTCCCGTGAACCAGTCCCGACCACCTGTCCCTTTTCATCCTGCAGCACATAGATCCGGCCACTCCCGTCTAATGGAAGAATCATTGGCTGTGTGTACATGTTTGTCTCCTTGGGGGTTAGAAGATCCCTTGTTAATAGGAATCCATATCATTTCTCGCGGCGGTTTTTCAACTTGCGGCGCGCAGCTCCGGCTATTCCGAAAAGACCGGTGCCCATAAGCAGGAGGCTCGCCGGTTCCGGAACTTCGCCCGCCGGGGCAAATCCACCGAGCCGCCATTGCTTGATGTCTGCAAAGGTCGTCCCGTTCAGTCCCTGAACAGTTACGCTATTGATCACCGCGCCGTCGCCCGCCTGAATGCCGAAGAAGTTCTGGCCATTAGCATCGACCGAAAACACCTGGTTGAAAACCTGCCCGCCCGCGAGCGTGTAATTTACGGTGAACTGTACCGACGTATTAGACAGTCCGTTCGTGACGTCGATGTTAAGTATCAGTTTTTGAAACGTCGCGCCGTTTTCCAACTGGACTCTGGCGTTCGTGAACGGTGTGTTGCCCGTGCCGCCGACCAGCACTGCCTGGCCGCCGCTGACGCCCAGGTTGCCGGAGCCGGAAGCCGACGTGAAATCTACGATGAAACCCGCGCCAGAGCCGTTGAAGTCGCCCTGTACGAGCGTGCCGGAATGAATTAGAGCGCCGTTATTAAAAAGCACGTTATCAGTGCCTGCATTGCCGGGGTTGCCGGTCGTGATCGTGATGGGGTCGGCCCAGGCCGTCGACGAGGCCGCTACCATAACGATGAGCGCCGCCAGGGAGATTGCGAGGCGCTGGGGATTGAAAAACTGGGGCATTCTTTCGGGACTCCTATGTGTTCGATTCCTAAACCATAGAAAAGAAAGTGCTAATCCCGGACCATTTTCCATTTTCCAATTGCCATTTATCACTTTTCATCTCAAATGACAGATGAAAAATGACAACCGGAAAATGGAAAATTAGAGGAACTTGAGGAAGCGGCCGATGATGGCCCGGGCGGGCGGAAGGCCCAAGAGGTAGCCGACGGCGAAATAGCAGGTTCCGTAAACACCAAGCACGACGACCGCGAGCGGGATCGGGTGCCAGCCGGCGACAAGCATCTTCACCGTCCAGCCAAGCCCCGCGCCCAACAACGCTCCGGCCCAAAGTTTCGCCGAGTACGAAAGCGGCAAACCAGTCTCGCCGATGCGTTTGTTAAGACTGCGCCGCAGCAGAACGAACTCCGCCCAACCGGCGATACCGGAAGCGATTGTGATCCCGGCCGCGCCCAGTTTCGCATCGACGCCCAGCAACCGCGGCAGGTGCAACGAACAGAAGTAACCCAAAACACCTCCGAGCGCGACGCGCAGGACCGCATAACGCAACGGCGTGCGAGTGTCTCGCAAGGCGTAATAAGTGGAAGAGTAGAGCCGGCCCATCGTCGAGGCGAGCAACCCGACCGCAGCCCCGGCAAGGATGGTCCAAACATAGATCGAGTCGTCGCGCGTGAACTTTCCGGTTTGATAAAGCACCGCGGCGATCACGTCGCCCAACGCGAGAAACGCCACCGCGGAAGGAACGATGAAAAAGCTGATTCGTTTCAGTCCTTCGTCGAGACGGCGCCGCAGCGTTTCCGCGACGACGCTTTCACTTCCCAACGTCTTCGACATCGCGGGCAGTTCAGCCGCCGACACCGACATGCCAAACAAACTCACCGGCAGCGTGTACAAGCTCTGCGCGTAATTCAAAGCGACCACCGCGCCCTGCCCGAGGAAGCTCGCCAGAAACGCGTCGACAAACGCGCTGATCTGGACCACGCCGCGGCTCATAAAGACCGGGAAGAAACTCCGCAGCACCTGCTGGACGTGAGCACTCGCAAGCGTCAGCTCCGGACGAAAGCGATGAAGCAACCGCAGCACGGTCGGGAGTTGGACCGCAAACTGAAGCACACTGCCGGCAACCGATCCCCACGCAGTCGCCGCGGCGAGTGTCGACAGATCGACGCGATTGCCGAAGTAGAGCAGCGCGGCGATGATCGCGGCGTTCCAGGCGACCGGTGCGGTGTAAGAGACAAAGAAACGATGATGACTATTCAGAACGCCGAGACACCACGCCGAGAGCACGAGGATTCCCGCGCCCGGAAACAAAATCCTCACAAGCGTGATCGCCAACGTGCGCCGTTCATCCTCGAAGCCGGCGGCGATGATCGTCACGATGTACGGCGTCGTGAGCACGCCGACGAGCACGACGATCGCAGTAACGAGTGCGAGAATGCCGAAGATGGCATTCGCAATACGCGTCGCTTCTTTTTCGTCGTCCTGGGCTAACAGCTTTGCGTAAACGGGAATGAAAGAAGCGGAGAGCGCGCCTTCGCCGAAGACGTTTTGCAGGAAATTGGGAATGCGAAAAGCGGCGCTGAAGGCGTCGCCTTCGGCCGAGCGGCCGAAGTAGTGCGCAAAGATTCGTTGCCGGATGAGGCCGACGATGCGGCTGATCAGAATGCCGGCGCCGACAAAGAACGCCGAGCGGCCGGTGCTGGGCGGCGCTGCTTTCGGTGGTGTTGCCGGCTCGGGAGTAGCTGCGCCTACTTGTTCGACAGTTTCACCGGCGACCGCAGCAGCAGATTTGTCAGTGGGGATTTCGGGGTCTCGGGTCAGAGAGCGTATTCCTTCATCTTGTTCAGAAGTGTTTTATAACTGACACCGAGATCTTCGGCGGTCTTAGTCTTGTTGCCCAGGTTCGCTTCGAGAACGCGCATGATCTTGCGACGTTCGACAAGCCGCAACGCACGATGGCCCACGTCAGAAAGCGTCCCCGACAGGTCTAACTCCTGCAGCGTTTCCGACTCGTCACCGCCGGATGCGACGACGCCAATGAGGCCAAGATCACGAGGCTCGAGCGTCATCGTGTCCGTCAGAATGCAGGCGCGTTCGATTGCGTTTTCGAGCTCGCGAACGTTGCCGGGCCAGTGATGTTGTTGCAGTGCGGCGACGGCCGCGGGACTGAGTTGCGCTTCACGACTGCGCAACTCCTTTCCGATCTCCGCCGCGAAGTGACGCGCGAGCAGGACAACGTCTTCGCCGCGATCTCTTAGCGGCGGAATCTCGATCGGAAACACTGCCAGACGGAAGAATAGATCGCCGCGAAACTCGCCGTTCTCAACCGCGGTTTTCAAATCTTTGTTTGTCGCGGCGACGACGCGCACGTCGACGGCGACCGGCGCGCGTCCGCCGATGCGATCGACAACTTTCTCTTCAATTGCGCGCAGCAGTTTTCCCTGGACCGCGAGCGGCAACTCGCCGATCTCGTCGAGAAACACCGTGCCTCCGGCGGCGAGCTCAAACTTGCCTTGTCGCCGATCGCTCGCGCCGGTGAAGGCACCGCGTTCGTGACCGAACAGCTCGTTTTCGATCAACGTTTCGGGAATTGCCGCGCAGTTGATGGCGACAAACGCTTTGTCGCGGCGCGCGGAAAGATGATGGACGGCGCGGGCGAAAAGCTCTTTGCCTGTGCCTGATTCGCCGAGCAGCAAGACCGTCGCTTCTGTTTGAGCGACGCGCTGCGTTTCGCCGACGGCGCGTTTCAATGCGTCCGATTCGCCAAGGATGCGAGGAAAGCCGTAACGGCGCGACCATTCTTCGCGCAACAGAACGTTCTCGGTGCGCAGGCGCGCCTGTTCCAGCGCGCGCTCGACGAGCAGCAGCAGGTGATTCGAGTCGACTGGCTTTTGCAGAAAATCGTGCGCGCCGTCTTTCATTGCCTGGACTGCTTCGTCGATCGAGCCGAAAGCAGTCATAACGATCACGGGGACGTCGGCGTCGGCGCTGCGTGCGGCGCGCAGGACGTCGAGACCCGAACCGTTGGGCATGCGCAGATCGGTGAGTACAAGTCGATGGCGAGAGGTGGCGATTTCGTTGAGAGCGGAAGGGGCGTCGACAGCTTCGCTGACACTATAGCCGGCCTTCTCGAGAGTCAATCGCAGGACGCGGCGCAGACTGTCTTTGTCTTCGACGAGTAGGACGTCAGCCATCCGTTAAAGGATACCACGGATGGTAAAGACGTGATGTCTCTGCGTCCTCTGCGTCTCTGCGGTGAACTTTACCTGCGAAACAAGTAAACACAGAGGCGCAGAGGGACACAGAGACACCTATTAAAACTCGCGTACGTCGCGGACGATGTCGCCGAGAGCGTCCTTTGCTTGCTGCACCCAGTATGAGTCGTATCTCAGGTCGGCGTTACCGCCGCCGTTGGTGTGGAAGCTCGGCGCGAGGAAGGGATGTGGCTGACCGTTTTCCGATGCCGGCCACGAACGCGCAAACTTCGCGACGTAAATCGATCCGAGTATGTTGCCGTTACCGCCGCCGTTGCGATTGATCGATCCTTCTCCGAGCACCAGAATGATTCCGTTGAAACTCGGATTACCACTCAACACCAGGTCACCCGTAACGATGAGCAATCCGGCGCCGCCGTCGAGCGTGGCGTTGCCGTTTACAAACGTCACCTTTGGCGCGGTAGTCGTGCCCGCCATACCGCTGAAGGTCGTGTAATAGCGTCCAAGACTGCGCGCGACCATCTGCATGTCATTCAAAAACGCGCGTGCGGCGTCGGCGTTTTGCAGCCACGAAGGCAGCGTGCCCATATCCAGCTTCGCGGTTTTCAAGTCCGCCACCGTGGCGCCTTTGGTGATTGCGTCCTGGGCTATTCCCAGATCCGCGTTGTTAGTGACTCCGAACGTCGGCAGAGCAGAGTTAACGCCGGCATTGTCATGGCCCGTGTAGTACTTCGCGTTACTGCTGCCGATGTCGAACTGCATCACCGATGCGCTGCCGTCCTCCGCGCCACGCATCGTGAGCATCGCAGCCGGCTCAAACTCAAAGTGAGTCTTCTGAACAACCATCTCCATCTGCTTGACCGAGCCCCTTGGTCCATACCCGGTTGACTGAACCTGTATCCGGTTAGGACGGTAAGTGGCATCGGCGGCGCGCTTCACTCCGAGCGGGTCGTCAGGATCGGTCACCGTAACGCTGTATGAATAGTTGGCGCCCGTGGGTGTGACGCGTCCTTTGTTGTCGTAAGTGAGCCAGGCCGACAGCCGGGCCGTGGTCGAGCTGTCGTTCGAGCGGTTCGACTTCGAGGGATCGACGGCGTTGCGAAATCCGATTTTGGTATTGGCCGCGATTCCCTGCGGCGCTACGTGGCCGCGAATTACGTTCAACGCTGCTTCCAATCCGCTTTCCGCAGCGTAGTACGCCTGCAATTCGGTCGTGCCCTCGATCGACGTCGTCGCCGACATGCCGCTGGTCAGAATCACCGTGCCGGCAACGGCCAGCAGCAGCGTAGCGAGCAGGATACTGATAACGAGGGCCGCGCCCTTTTCACCATGACGATCTGAAGCTGTTCTCTTCATGTGCGATAGACCTCACTTAAGCTGACGACTTAGAAAGTGATCTGACTGGAATTTCTTAAAACGACTTCCGAAACGAGATTTAGGGTCGACTCCGGTTGGTAACCAGGCGATCCGGGCCGGCCTTGTTCCGGCAGGACAACGCCCACCGTAATTCTGATCTTCCAGGCGCTGATCGCGGCGCTGGGATCGGCTGCGACGTTCAGTTCATTGCCGGAGCTGTCGAAATACTGGAGTACGAAACTGTCGAGCCGGTTCGCGAGCACCGTAGTGCCTTCGCGCTGGTCCAGTGCGCCCAGGATGGCGTCGTAGCGGACGAGATAGTGACGATTCGCGGCGTCGTCGTTGTACATCATGTACTTGATGTCTTCGTCGCGTTCGGTGACCGATCCGGCGCCGGCTACAGCATTGCCTGACGAGTCGCGAGTATAGGCATTCAGGTTCGCACGGAACCTTATCGAGCCGGGACCGGTGTCGCCAGGGACGATGCCGTTGTCGATCAGACCAAAGCCCGCATTGGCGATCTCGCGCGAAACGATGTTCAGCGCGCGTTGTGCGTCGGCGATGGCGTCGGAACGCGCGTCCTCACGCGAGCGCATGCGAAACGATTGGGCCACCAGGTTGGCCGCGATTCCGGCGATGACGATGGTAACGGTCATCGCTATCAGCAACTCGATAAGCGAAAAACCAGTTTGTGAATGGTGCTTGGCGTTCATTGTTTTTCGCATCTCTCTTTAAGTTCCACCCGAATATGGCCCAAGAGCAAAAGTCGAGCGCTGGATGGAGATCTGCACCGAGCCGAGCGCCCAGGGTTCGCTGCTCAACTGCGGCGTTACCTGGATCGTGATGGTCTTGAGAGAAGTAGAAGTGTCGACGATGGTGGTTCGCACCGTGTAATCGCGGCCTGCGCTGGAAACTGTTTGACTGGTAGCGGCGTGGGCCGTTAGTAAAGGATCGATGAACTGTACTTGGCGATAACGTTCCATCTGTTGCTGGGCGACAGCCAGGGCCGCCGCGCGATCGCGGGATCCGGTGTTGTTCTTGATGGCCCAGGAAAACACCGCGCAGATTCCCAGGCCGCCGATCATCATCACCAGTAGAGCTGTGGTTGTCTCGATGAGCGTGAAACCTTTTTGCTCACGTCTTAATCTTCGGGATGCAACAGACAAGCGCATGTCGTTCTCCATTTAGCCTGGTTAATTGGTCACACTGACAGACACCGTTTGGCTGCCGCACGGCGTGGTGAAAGTGAGCGTGAAGTTGCCGCGGGTGTTGTTCAGCGACGAGATCAGGAACGTGTTGCCCGTCGATCGCGTCACGCCCAGGTTGCTGGGTCCGCTCGTGAAATTCACTGTACCGCTCGGATTGACATTGAAACTGACAGTTCCGCCGCTGTGCTTCGAGAACGTCAGCGGGTTTGGAGTGGTCGTCACCTGGACCGTGCACGGCGTCGGCGTCGGAATCGGCGTCACCTGTGGTGACGGCGTTGGCGTCGGTGTTGGCGAAGGACTGTCCTGCGGGCCCGGCGGCGGGTCGTCACCCGGATCTGTTGGCGGATCACCACCCGGATCGACCACCGGCGGTGGATCGTCGTCGCCAGGATCACCCGCAGGTGGTACGGGAGAAGTGTCACCGCCCGGCGTTGGCGTTGGCGTCGGGTTGTTGTTGCCGTTCGTAGTTGAACCGCTGTCGATGCCCGTCAGGCCGCCCACGTTCACGTTTACGTTGGGAACGTCGTCGAGATAGACGTCGCTATCAATCGTAACGTCGCCGGAGCGAGTCACGTCCACGACGCGTTGATCGTTCGGGTCGTCGCCCCACTGCATAGCGATACTGACTTTGATTTCGGTCAGCGGAAGATCGACAAGCCGGCCGCGCCAGTCAAAAACAAGCGCGATCGGATCGGTCGCGAAGACCACGCCTTCATCAAGATTGAAGTCTTTTGTTTCCACAGAGCCGTTGCCGTCAAAGTCCATCTTCACGCGATAGGAAGTTGCGTTCAGCACTTCGACTCCGGCCATCTGGTTCGCATCGGTTGGGTGACGGCGCACCGAATCAACGCGTGCTTTTTCGACGTGGCTGGCGAGCAGGCGGGAGGAGTTGGTTAAGCGGATGCGCTGTCTCGCGGAGGCGATGCCGAAGACGGCGAGTCCGGAGACGATGCCGACCACGGCGACAGTAATGAGCAACTGCATCATCGAGAAGCCGCTTTGGGCTTTTGTTTTCTTGCGTCTTGTGGTTCGGGTAATGGCGCTCATCACTCCTCCGATGTGGGAACTCTGGGGGTTCTACAAAACTTTCCCGCAGCCGAAGGTGCAACGACTATGCCGCAGCTGGATTACTCGAAAATGGGTGGGTTTTTCACGGGCGGTTTTGCGGCGCTGCTTGGGCCGTTACCAAAGGTGACGGTGATAGGAAAAGGATTACCCAATAAAACTGCTAAATGATTTCTGCGGAATTCGCCGTGATTACACCTTTAACTAGAGAGCGGCTGCTCTTTGAGCCGAGTCGAGTTTGGTGGGGATTAACAGAATCGTCCGCTGGGCTGCGGTGCCGCACGCCGCGACGCAGACTGGACGACAAAGCGCCCCGGTTATCTTCGGATCGCCGGGGCGCATTTATTAGTCAGTGCTGTTGCTGTTGAGACTGCCCCGGCGGTTCGTATTCTTCGCCGTTCCCGACGGTGCTCTCGGTGTTAGACAGCTTCATGGTCAACATCAGCGGCTTGTATTCGAACGCCTTTGGCCCGCCGCGTGTGTTCTGGACCAGCATGACGAGATAATCCTGGTTCTCGCGAAAGCGCGACACGCTGCCACGTTGGTTCATAATTACAAACAGCAGCACTTCGCCATTCGCTGTCCGCATCTGGCCCACGAGGGAGCTTGCGCCGCCGTCAGTTCTTATCAGCGTGCCGGTTTTGGCGATCACACTGGCGCGCCAGGCCGTTCCCGTGAAACGATCTTCCAACGTGCCGGGATCGACTCCCGCTACCGGCATGATCGCGGCCGGCGTCAGTCCTGATTTCTTCAACTCCGTCCGCAGCGCGCGATAGATCTTCATCATCACGCGCGGCGAGATGCGATTGACGCCGAGGCCGCTCAACGTCGCGATCCGCAGATCGTCAGGCGCGAGTTGCAGGCCGGCGATCAACTGCTGTCGCACCGATTCAGGGCCGCCCAATGCTTCGCCGATGCGATCGGCCATGAAGTTGTTCGAGTAGCACAGCAGCACCTTGAGAATGTCGACCAGCTTGCTGGAACGTTGGGTTAGCAACAGCTTCGCCGCTGACGCCACGGGAGCGACTGAAACCGCGCCCATCACCGCAACGCTCGGCACTGTTTGCAGACTCGCCTGGTCGTTGAGCAACGTGCGCTCGTAGTTCCAGGCGCGCATGGCGACGGCCGGACGCAAGGTCGAATCAAGCGTGTCGTAAAGCTGGTTGCCTGAGCGTCCGGCAGAAGGGCTGAAGTTCATCGTGAACCCGGGCGCCACGATCAGATCGCCGGTTACTTCTTTGATACCAAGACTGTTCAGGTCGCGCGCGAGCAGGATCGCGTGTTCGTAGTGGAACGACGGATCGCGTCCCGAGATGTACAGATTTCCGTTCAGCTTGCCGGTTGCTTTGTCGATCGCGCCATCGGTCCAGACGCCCGTTGCGAAACGATGGTTTGGACCTAAAGTGCGTAAAGCCACTAGCGCGGTTGCAAGCTTGAGTGTTGAAGCAGGATTGAACTGTTCGTTCTCAGACTGGCTGGAGACGATCTTTCCGTCGAGTGTTTCGATCAGCACGCCTTGCAGTCCGTAAAGCGGCCGCGTGGTTTCAGTCGCTTCCGGCGATGGGGAAGGCGATGGCGATGGTTGTTGCGCAAAGACAACTGCATACGCACTTACGACCATCGAGAACACACCAACAGCCATGCGCCATTTCAATCTTCGGTTGACCATTCTCCAATTCATCTTCAGGGATTCGTGAAGGAGAGCAAGCTTTGATGCGCAGGATCTTAGTGGGGATGCGCACGGCTATGATAGCACCATCCGCGCCGTCTGTGTGGGCTCATTTCGACTAAGGGTGGTGTTACAGTTTCAACAGGTACGCCGAAGGCGTTGGTTAATTCCAGCCCAGGGTTGCTTCAACCCTGGGTACAGCAGAAGAGAATTAGAAAACACTGAAAGTGTTCGGCTGCAATTGAAACTCCTTCAGAGTTCCAGGCTTAATGCAGGACTAAACCCCAGGGTTGAAGCAACCCTGGGCTGGAATTAGCGAACGCCTTCGGCGTACTAGCACATAGCCAAACTGTGCCACTACCCGACTAAGCATTTCGTTGACAATGTTTCCGGCAGGCTCATAGAATCGACTCATTGACAAACTACAGTGCAACGCAATCAAGAACCCGTTACAGTTGAAAGAGTGATTGCCACTCACCGATCGCGTCGCAGCGAGATTCGCAAAAGGCTCGGTGAGTTCGAGGAAGTTTGGCATAAAGGATCCGACGCCCGGCTTTGGGAAGAGCTGGCCTACTGCATCTTCACTGCCGGCGCTTCGGCTCGCATGGGACTCGATTCGGTTGATGCGGTGAGAGCGATGTTGCTCGATGGTGAAGCGAAAGCGATGGCGAAAGCGCTGAAGAAAGCCGGCGCGCACCGCTTTCCGAATGCGAGACCGCAGTACATCGTCGCCACGCGAGCTTACTTTCGCGCCGACTGCGGTATGAAACTTCGCCAGCGGCTGCGCGGTTTCTCAGATCCGCTCGAACGCCGCGACTGGTTGGCTCAGGAGAAACAAGTCAAAGGCCTGGGCTACAAGGAAGCCAGTCACTTCCTGCGCAACATCGGCGTCAAAGGTCATGCGATTCTGGATAAGCACGTGATGCGTTGTCTCTGTGAAGTGGGCGTCGTCGATGCACCCAAGCCGCCGTCGACACGCGCGAAGTATCTGGCAGTTGAACAGGAACTGGTTCGCTTCGCTCGCGAGATCAAAGTCGACTTTGACGAGCTCGATCTCGTTCTTTGGTCCATGAAGACCGGTGAGATACTCAAGTAATTGCCAAGTGTCGATTGCCGATTTGTTTCAGTTGTCAGTCGGTTCGCGGCAATCGGCAATTGGCAATCGAAAGATGAAATAATGATGCGGTGTAACAGCAAGACGCGTTTCTCCCGGATGGCGGCCCTTAGTGTGGCCGCCTTCATGTTTTGTCTCACCCTCGCTGCCGGCGTCCCCGACGCAGGCGTCCCCGATGCACGCGCGTACGCCGATAAAAAGGGCTATCAAAAAGGCTACAAAGCGCTGCGCAAAGGCGACTACGCGCAGGCGGAAAAGATCTTCCGCGAGCTGCTCGTCAAAGATGCGCACGACGTCGAAGCCCGGCTCGGCTTGAGTTACACCTTGCTCAAAATGCGCAACATCCAGGGCGCTTACGACAACGCCGCTCGCGTGATCATGCAGGACCCGCTTTCGGCGCGCGGACACGCATTGCTCGGCTCGGCGATTCTTGCCGCCGGTGAGTTCCGCTTGTCAGTCGAAGAGTTTCGCACCGCGCTGGCGCTGGACGAGAACGAGCCGTTAGCTGTCGCCGGCATTGCGATGGTCGACTTCTACGAGAACCGTTTGCCGGTGGCGTTGCCGGGTCTGCGCCGCGCCGCAAACCTCGATCCCAACGAGCCGGATTTTCTTTTCAACCTGGGCCAGGCTGCCGCGCGCAGCGAACGTTATAAAGAAGCCGCCGACGCGTATGAACGATTTCTGATGATCGCGCCGAAGACCGACGTCGATCGTCGCGCCCGCATCGTCGGCTTGATCGACTTTCTGCGTTACCTCGGTCGCCAGGGCTCGCTCTACATCGCCGGCGGCCAGCCCCGCACCGTTGTTCCTTTCGAAGCCACCGACAACCGGCCCGTCTTTAACATTCGCATCAACGGCCAGAAACAACCGTTGCGTTTTGTGCTCGACACCGGATCAGGAATGTCTGTTATCTCCGAAGAGACGGCGAAGAAGCTCAACATCAAGCCGGTGGCGCGTGGCGGATTAGCGCGTGCTGTGGGCGGCGGCGGCAAGTTCGAGATCGTCTACGGCTACGTCAACACGATCGAGATCGGCGACGTGGACGTCGAAAACGTTCCCGTCTACATCCGGAAGTTTTTCGACAACCACATTCCCGTCGATGGCTATCTCGGATTGTCAGTCATTTCGAAGTTTCTTACTTCACTCGACTATGGCAATCGCCGCATGACATTGGTGCGGCAGAACCAGAGCGAGACGGTTGAGCCGTGGACCGTTCGCCGTCCTGAAGGATACCAGTCGCTCACGCCGATGACTCCGAGCGAGAGCGTGGTCGAAGTTCCTTTGCGAACGACGTCGAGCGGGTTCCTGAGTGGCGAAGTCGGGGTCGACGGTTTTGAGAAACCCGTCAACTTCATCATCGACACCGCGGCGAGTATCACCGTAATTTCCGAGAAATTCTCGCAAGAGGAGCAGCTTCTCGAACTGCTGCAACCGTCGCGCATGCGCGTCTATGGAGCGGCCGGCGTAACGGAAGACGTGAAGCTCTTGCAGTTGCCGAAGTTGAGTCTAGGTCTGACGACATTGGAAAGGATCAACGCGGCGGTGCTCGACATGGAGCCCGTCAACGAAACCGCGGGCTTCACGCAAAGCGGAATACTCGGCGGAAACTTTCTGCGTCACTTCCGCATCTATTTCGACTTCGCACGCGGCGCGATGCGGCTCGAATCGTTGAACCAAAAACCGAAGATACCTGAAAACATTAACCCGGAAACTGTATTATCTAATCCATGAAGCAAGGCCTTTACCTGGAAACATCCGTGATCGGCGCCTATCTCGACAACGGCGAGCCGTTCCGGCGCGACTTGACGATCCGCTGGTGGGAGCACGAGATGCCGGACTATCGCACCGTCGTGTCGCCATTAGTTACGTCTGAGTTGCAACGACTGAGCGAGCCGCATCGCACGTCGTACCTGAAACTGATCGAGAACCTCGAGCAGGTCGATCTTACCGAAGAGGCAGCGATACTCGCCGAAGGTTACATCGCGCGCGGCATCTTTCATCGCAAGTACATTGCCGACGCGCTGCACGTGGCGATTGCTTCTTTTCATAAGATTGATTATTTGGTTACGTGGAACTTCGGCCATTTGGCTAACGTGCGCCGGCAGGCGCGCATCAGGCTCTTCAACACCGCGGCTGGTTTCTACGTGCCGATGATCGTGACGCCGGAGTTTTTAGTTTCAGAAGCAACGGAGAAAGTTGGGTAATTGCCGATTGGCGATTGCCAATTGAGCGCTTAACGAAGTAGCTTGTTTTTACTAATCGGCAATCCGCAATCGGCAATTGGCAATCGCAGATCAAATGTACCGACGACCAAAGTTCTTAGAGGTCCTGCACGCGATTAGAGAAGACATGTCGCGCGAAGCGGACTATGATGTTGACTTGTTTGCGGAGATGGTTCGATCGGGAGTGCAACCAACTCACGGTCCGCAACGAGTGATTCGCGGTTTCAGAACGCGTGCGCCACGAGCGGAGACAACCAAAACCAAAACAACCAAGACGACTAAACATAGACAGCGAAAGCGCGGCGCGCAATAATGTGGAAGGAATTGCGGAATTCGAAATGCGAATTGCGAAATGTGAATTTCGAATTTGCAACGTCCGGCTAAACAAATTCGCAATTCGAAATTCGCATTTCGAAATTTAATATGAATCCTACTTTTGAGACGATCGGTTTAGAGGTTTCGAGCGAGAAGGCATTCAACTATCTGGCAGAGCGAGCGGGCGATCAGGGCGAGGCCACGCAACTCAATCGGCGAGGCGCTGTCTTGCACGGCCGTTGTTGGAAACTCGGAGAAGGTCTCGAAGTTTGGACCGTGCTTTATGAATCGGGCAGCGGCGATCTCTTCTACGCCGATTGCCGGCCCGGCTTTCGCGCCCGCTACATTCAGACGATCGCGCCGTGGGCTCTCACCGAATACGACGAAGAAGGCGAAGCGGTGATTCACGGTTATCGTGAAGGCACGGATTGCGAAGTGTTGTTTGAGTTGCAGAACCTTACCGAGGTTGGACCAGCGGGTTTTGGCGCGCAGGAGTTGCACATCGGTCTTTGCGGTCTCGCGTATCGCGCGCGGGTGCGGCGCGGCAAAACAAAAACTCGTTGGCTGCCGCTCGAAAAAGCAGCGCCGGCGCGGGCGGCGCATGAGAACGACTGGAGCTTGTCAGGCCGCGTCATCGCGTTCAAGCCTTTGCGCAATCCGCTTTCCGGTGAAGAGTTGGTTTGGATTCATCTCGATCTCGAACGCATCAAGCTGGAAGTACTCGTCAATCAACGCGCCTTGCGTGGCGATGCGCTTGCAGTCGGCGCGACGCTCGACGCGGAAGTTTGGCTTCAGGGCCACGTGCTTGATGAGCATGCTTTGCGTTCGCGCTATGAAGGTGTCGATTATTCCTGTTCGCGCGCGAGCTTCTGGTCTTCTCTCCGTCGCAGGAACTAATCTCCCGATTGATGAAACGCGCGCTCGTTGCTGCTATTGTCGTACTCCTCGCGTTAATCCTTTCGCTATACCTGTTCAATAATTACTGGACCCATCGCTTTGACGCGCTGATCGCGCGCCAGGCGGCGATCTATCGTGTCGATCCCGATCTCGTTTGGAGCATCATTTACGAGGAGACGTACTTCAGTCCGTGGAAGACGGGCCGCGATGGGGAGATCGGGTTGATGCAGGTCACGCCGGCGGTGGGGCGCGAGTGGGCCACCGAGACAGGGATGCGCGAGCTGGAAAGACAGATGGCGAACGATCCGCAGAGTCTGTTGCGCGATCCGGAACGCAATATTCAGATCGGGTGTTGGTATCTCGAAAAAATCTACGAGCAGTTTCAGGATACGCCGGATGCCGAGATGCGCATGATCGCGGCGTACAATGCCGGGCCGAGCCGCGCGGTCGAGTGGAGCCGGGTTGAGCAGGAGGGAAGAGTGCAGACCGGGCGCGGAGTTTGTAAATCGCATCGATATTCCATCGACGAAGGCTTATGTGTTGTCGATCATGGAGCGGTATCGAGAAGTGAAAAACGCGAAGGCGCCGAACCCTAACCAATAATCCGTGTCATCTGTGTTCAAGATCTACTCTGCACGTTGGGTACTGCCAGTTTCAGCAGCGCCGATCGAATTCGGCGCTGTGGCGATCCACGGATCGAGAATCGTCGCACTTGGCAGTGAGTCAGAAATCGTAAAACAATTTCCGGATGTTCCTATCCATCGTTTTGCTGACGCTGTGATCATTCCCGGCTTAATCAACACACACACGCATCTCGAGCTCACCGCGTTGCGCGGCTATCTCGAAGACGAAGAAAACAACTTCTTCGCGTGGCTGCGAAAACTGACGCTGGCGCGTCTCGAAAAGATGACGCCGGATGACATTCGCGTCTCGGCAACGTGGGGCGCGTGCGAAGCCGTGCGGGCGGGCATTACGTGCGTCGGCGACGCCAGCGACGCTGCGATGATGAGCATGCTCGCGTTGAAAGACGTCGGCTTGCGAGGCGTCGTGTTTCAGGAGTCGTTTGGACCGATCCGCGCCTGGCCCAGGAGAATTTCGACAAGCTGAAAACGAAAGTCGCAGAACTGCGTGGGGTCGAAAATGAGCTCGTCCGCGTTGGCGTCTCGCC
Source organism: uncultured Acidobacteriota bacterium (assembly GCA_963770215.1). Classification (GTDB taxonomy): domain Bacteria; phylum Acidobacteriota; class Blastocatellia; order Pyrinomonadales; family Pyrinomonadaceae; genus PSRF01. The sequence continues at coordinate 82,604 of CAVYOP010000015.1, read as the reverse complement.
GCACGCGCCTTACACGGTTTGCGGACCGCAGCTCGAATCGATCGCAGATCTGGCACGCGCTGAAGTGTTGCCGTTGATGATGCACGCCGCCGAGTCTGAAGCTGAAGACTTGTTCGTGCGCGAGGGCTGCGGGATTTTTGCGGATGGATTGGCGAAACGATCGATCGAGTGGAAAGCGCCGCGAGTATCGACGATCCAGTATCTGAAACAACTCGGCGTGCTCGACGTGCAGCCGCTGCTGGCCCATTGCATTCGCGTCGACGACGCAGACATCGAGACGTTGAGACTTACCGGATCGAAAGTCGCACATTGTCCGAAGTCGAACGCAAAGTTGGGCCACGGGCGAGCGCCGTTTGCGAAGTTTCTCGACGCGGACATTGCCGTCGGCTTCGGCAGTGATTCGGTTGCGAGTAACAACACCTGCGACATTCTCGAAGAAGCACGCTTCGCCGTCCTGCTCTCGCGCGCTACGCAAAGAGATACGACGATCAACGCCGCTCAAGCACTCGCCGTCGCAACCACCGGCGGCGCTCGTTGTCTCAGTTTTGACGGGGGACAATTGACGGAGGGTGCTCAAGCTGATCTCGCTGTCATCTCTTTAACCGGCGTCCATCAAACTCCAAACGACGAACCCGCCACCACCGCTATCTTCGCGTCCTCAGGACGCGATGTTGTGTTAACGGTGGTAGCGGGCCGTGAAGTTTTTCGCGACGGTCACGTCGTTGGCGTCGACGAAGAACGCCTCCGCGCGAGAATGCATGAAATCCGCGAAAAACTGTAGGGGCGGCCCTCCGTGGCCGCCCGTTGTGCAGGGCGGATATTGTTCGTAACACGGGTGGCCACGGAGGGGCCACCCCTACGATGCCGCGATCGCTTCGTCAAAAATCTCGAGCGCCACGTCGACGTTCTCTTTAGTCAGGATCAACGGCGGCGACCAGCGAATCGTGTTCGTTCCCGCGCCGAGAATGATCAGCCCGCGGTCAAAGCACGCCACTTCAATTCGATCGCGCAACTCCGGCGCCGGTTTCAACGAAGCCTTGTCTTCGACAAACTCGACTCCGATCATCAGTCCCATGCCGCGCACGTCGCCGATGCAGTCGTACTTCTGTTTCAGTTTTTCCAAACCGGCTTTCAGGTAAGCGCCGACGTCAGCCGCGTTTTGAACCAGCCCGCCTTCGAGCAGTTCGATTGTCTTCAACGCCGCCGCGATACAAACCGGATTGCCGCCGAACGTCGACGCATGTGCGCCGGGCTTCCAGTCCATCAAGTCCGCGCGCGCACACGCACGCGCCGATTGGCAAACCCGAACCGATGCCTTTCGCGATGCAGATCACGTCCGGCTCGACGTCGTAATGTTCGGAGGCGAACATCTTGCCCGTGCGGCCCATGCCCGACTGCACTTCGTCGACGATCAAAAGTATTCCGTGCTGATCGCAGATGCGTCGCAGTCCTTTAAGGAATCCTGGCGGCGACGGCACGTAACCACCTTCGCCCTGAACAGCTTCGACCACGATGCCCGCGACTTCTTCCGGCGGCGTCGTTGTTTTGAATAACCGTTCCTCGATCCAGTTGAGCGCCCCTTGTGCGGCGCCGCCGTCGCCGCAATCAGCCGCGCTGAACGGATTGCGAAACTCGTTTGGATAAGGCACGTGGACGACGTCGATCGCCTGGCGTTTGAAACCCTTTCGTTGCGCTGCTCTTGATGATGTTAGCGAGAGCGAGCCGAGTGTGCGTCCGTGGAAGCTGTTGAAGAAGGCGATGAACTTCTCGCGTCCGGTTGCGTGCATCGCCAGTTTCAACGCGGTCTCGACTGCTTCGGTGCCGCTGTTGGCGAAGTGTGTTCGCGTCGGCGACTTGACGGGGACGATCGCGTCGAGCTTTTCGGCGAGCAGTGGCATGTGGCGGTAGTAGTAGTCAGTGCCGCACATGTGGATCAGTTGGGCCGCCTGGTCCTGGATCGCTTTCACGACGTCCGGATGGCAATGGCCCGTGGAACAGACGGCGACGCCGGCGTTGCAATCGAGAAAAATGTTACCGTCGACGTCTTCGACCCAAACTCCGCTGGCACGTTCGGCGACGAGTTTGAAGGATGGCCGCGGGTAGGATGGGTTGACGAATTTGGCATCCGCTTCGACGATCTTCTGGCCGTTTGGCCCGGGCAGAGAAGTCTTGATCTCCGGACGCCTGGGTGGCGCGATTACACTGGTCGACATGTCTTTACTCCCTTTATGAAAAGGTTCCATTGCGGAACCGGGGACAACGACGGTTGCCGGAGACACATCGGTCTCCGACATCTCAATTCCTACGATTGCAAACAGATAAGGCTAGTCAGCGAAGAGGTTCGCGCGTGACTCGAGTGGGCGATAATGTAACTGCGGGTTGAACATGCGAACGGAAGGAATTCTACCAGCCGGGGATGAGGCGGGACAAGCCATGTTGTTCTATGGGTGATATCTTAATCTAAACTCTGCGCCCTTTGCGCCTCTCCGCGCTCTCTGCGTTTCGCCCATATTCAACGCGGATTAATCGGGTTCCATCTGACGCTTTGAACTTTTCGCGCAACTTTATTAGAGTGTTTCTTCCAAATTCGGATCCTGCCTGCGGAGACAACAACATGAAGAAGAAACGCCATGAGACTGCTGTTAGTGTGAGACGAAGCCTGTTTGCGTTTTTGTTCGTCGCGGCTGTGCTCGCTATCGCCGCCGTCGCGCCCATCGCCATCCGATCGAGCGCGCAGGGAGTTGCTGCCGACGCTACCACGACCGGAGCGCGTTCAACCGGAGACTCCAAAGATCCCAAGCTCGTCTATCCCGAGAGCAAGAAAGTTGACCAGGTCGACGATTACTTCGGCACCAAAGTAGCCGATCCGTATCGCTGGCTTGAAGACGAAAGATCGGCGGAGACAAAAGCCTGGGTTGAGGCGCAGAACAAGCTCACCTTCGGTTATCTCGACAGGATCCCGTATCGCGAGAAACTGAAAGCTCGTTTGACCGAGCTCTATGACTACCCGCGCATCTCGGCGCCGTTTCGCCGCGGCGACACCTACTTCTTCACGAAGAACGACGGTCTCCAAAACCAAAACGTCTACTACATTCAGAAAGGCGTAAACGGCGCCCCGGAAGTCTTTCTCGATCCGAATAAGTTCTCCGCCGACGGCACCTCCGTGTTGAGCACGTTTTCACTCTCCAAGGACGGCAAATATCTCGCTTACGGCATCTCGACAGGCGGATCGGACTGGGTAAAGCTGAGCCTGATGGAAGTCGCCACGCGCAAGAAGCTCGCCGACGAAGTGAAATGGATGAAAAACTCCGGCGTGTCGTGGCAGGGCGAGGGCTTCTACTACAGCCGTTATCCCGAACCGGAAGCGGGCCGCGAGCTCACCAGCAAGAACGAGTTTCAAAAGGTCTACTTCCACAAGGTCGGCACACCGCAGTCTGCGGACGCGCTGATCTATGAAGACAAGCAGAATCCGCAACGCTTCCAGGGTGTAGGCACGACCGAAGACGAACGTTTCGCGATCCTCTCGATCTCCGAACGCGGCAAAGGCAAGAAAGGAAACTCACTCTTCTACAAAGATCTGTCGACGGGCCAGGCGGACTTCGCTCCGATCATCGCCGAGATCGGCGACGATACTTTCGGCGTCGTCGACAACCTCGGCGACAAGTTCTTGATCCGCACAAACAAGAACGCGCCGAATGGCCGCGTCGTTCTCGTCGATCCAAAGAACCCTGACGAGAAAAACTGGCAGGACGTTCTGCCCGAGCGAAGCGAACCATTGCAAAGCGTTGGCACCGCCGGCGGCAAACTCTTCGCTTCATGGCGCAAGGACGTCGCGAGCCGCGCGTACGTCTTCAGTCTCAACGGCAAACTGGAAAACGAGATCGTGTTGCCGGGCATCGGCACCGCCGGAGGTTTTGGCGGCATGAACGACGACAAGCACGTCTTCTACAGCTTCGCTTCGTTCAACTTCCCGACGACGATCTACAAGTACGACATCGCGACGAAGAAATCGACGGTGTTCCGCAAGGTCGAGATCCCAGGTTTCAAACCCGAGAACTACGAAACCAAACAAGTCTTCTACAACAGCAAAGACGGCACGCGCGTGCCCCTGTTCCTGGTTCATAAGAAAGGACTCGTTCTCGACGGCAACAACCCGACGCTGCTTTACGGCTACGGCGGTTTCAACGTCGTGACCGCGCCCGGCTTCAATTCACTGCGCATGGCATTGCTCGAACAAGGCGTGGTCTATGCGTCGGCAAACATGCGTGGCGGCGGCGAGTACGGCGAGAAGTGGCACGAAGCGGGCATGAAGCTGAAGAAGCAAAACGTGTTCGACGACTTTATCGCCGCGGCTGAATGGCTGATCGCCAACAAGTACACGTCGTCAAACAAGCTCGCGATCCAGGGCGCTTCGAACGGCGGCTTGCTCGTCGGTGCGGTGGCGAATCAGCGTCCCGAACTGTTTCGCGCAGTGATCGAACAGGCCGGCGTGATGGACATGCTGCGCTTCCAGAATTTTACGATTGGCTGGAACTGGGTCGCGGATTACGGTTCGAGCAAGAATAGTGAAGCGGAGTTCAAAGCCTTGTACGCTTACTCGCCGATTCACAACATCAAGGTCGGCACGAAGTATCCGTCAACGCTGATCACAACTGCCGATCACGACGATCGCGTCGTGCCGGCTCACAACTACAAGTATGCAGCGGCATTGCAGGCGGGGCAGGGCGGTGACAACCCGATCCTGATTCGCATCGACACCAACTCAGCGCACGGCGCCAGCAGCACGACCAAGACGATCGAACAGAACCGAGATATTTATGCGTTTATTCTTGAGAACCTTGGCGTGCAGTACAAGTGAGATCTCAGATCTCAAATCCGAGATCTCAGAACATGAGGCACTTGCCGTTGCCTAATCCGTTGATCGTTTCGGAAGGGATGAGCACCGACCATCCCTTCCTTTTCCATATCGTCCCGTCGGCGTACTCGATTCGATTGATAACTACCTTGCCGCCTTTCGCTGCACCCGTCTGAGCGTCAGCCTCGATCACCTTCACCGGATTAAACGGACTCACTAACTCAAACCGCTTGCTCTCCTTCGGCTTCGCTTTCAACGTGCAAACGTATTGTCGCAGTTCGTAATCGGTGGGCTTTGCCGACGGCTGGTATTCCCAGACCATGCTCTTGATCACGTTTGTGCCGACGTTCTTGACTTCGAGTTGGAGGATGTACTGATCGGCGTCTTTTTGTGTGTTTTTGGCGACGTTCTCCGTTCCCCTGAGCTCGGCGCGCCGTTCGTTCATGTCCCTGCGGTTTTTTATTTCCTGTGTTTCGTTTCGCGGTTCCGGAGGTTTGATCGCGATCGGTTCATTCATCGGCGGACCGGGATCGAGCGCGCTGCGAATGAGGTCGCTGTTCTGGCGAAACCTGGTCCAATTGAATTTGACGACAACCAGGTCCGCTTCTTCACGTTCCACTACAGCCGGTTGCTGTTGCAGCACAGGTAGAAAAACAAGCAGCAGCGTAAGGAAGGGTACTGTCATTTGGGGGACAGATTACACCCATCAACTCAGAAGGGGAAGCTGAATATCGATGACCAGCCCGCCGCCGTGCGCGTTGTGCGCTTCGATCGATCCGTTGTGCAGCCGCACGACGCGATCGGCGATCGCGAGACCGAGCCCGGCGCCGTTGTTTGGCGACGAGCCATTCGCCCGGTGAAACGGGAGGAAGATCTGCTGGAGCATGTCAGCCGGAACGCCTGGTCCATGATCGCGGACGCGCAGCAACGCGAATGGTTGGTTGAGGGAGCTGGTGGAGTTTTGCGGCGACTTGCTTCGTTTCTCAATCGTGACTTCGACGGTCGTGCCCGGCTCGGTGTGTCGCACGGCGTTGCGAATGACGTTCTCTACCGCGCTACGAACCATTTCCGCGACACCTGACATCCGGCAACTGTCGACGGCCGAGAAACTGACAGCGCGATTCTGAGCGCGCCCTTCGAAGTTTCCGTCGGCGGCGACTTCCTGGACCAGGTTCGTCAAATCGAAACTCTCGCGCAGGTTGGCGTCGACGCCGCTGTCGATGCGCGTCAACGTCAACAGTTGGCCGATCAACTTGTCGAGCCGATCGGCCTCGATGGCGATGCGGTTCTGGTATTCGCCGGCTTCGTCACCCTGCGCCTGGCGCAACAGACTCAGCGCGACGATCAGGCGCGCGAGTGGCGAACGAAGCTCGTGTGAAACGTCGCCGAGCAGATTTCGTTGGGCGGTCACGAGCCGTTCGATCTGTTCGGCCATGCGATCGAAGTCTTCGCCGAGCGACTCGATCTCGTCGTGACGGCGGCCGATCGCGGGCTTCACTCGCGTCTTCAAACGTCCGCTCGCGATCTCGCTGGCCGCATGTCGCAGTTTGCCGAGTGGGCGCGTGATGTGCAGCGAGAGCGCGAGGCAGAGTCCCATTGCAAACAAAGAGATCGCGAGTAATCGCAGATACGGGTGCTGGCCGACTTTTTCTGAAAGCGGGACCAATTGTGACGGTGACGTTTGAAAAGCCAGACTGTATTTCGTGCCGCTTGGTCCAGTGACCAGTCTGACGGCAATCCCCTGGCGCACGTTGACGGCCGATAGACCCTGCGAGGCAGCTCGCTCCAGTCCTTCCTTATTTGCCGCGATTCGCTGAACGCCGGGCGGCGCGGGACGATCGAGCAGCACGTTGCCGTCTTCGTCGAAGAAGTAGAACCTCACCGTCTTCTGGCTTTGCAGGTTGTCGAGATAAGCCCGCAAAGGCTCGGCGCCTTCCGTCTCATACATGCGCGCTGCTTTTTCTGCTTCCATCGGCATGATGCTGTGAACCGTCTTCTGCCAGCGATCTTCGTAGTAGTGCGCCAGAATGCTGGAGGTCTCGAGCGACGTGCCGACGAGCACGATGATCAAGAGGAAGCAAAAGAAGATTTTGATGAACAGTCCCGGCATTTGTTTTTACGTCCGGTGACGAACGGGAAGCGCGTAGAGATAGCCGATGCCGCGCACACCCTTGATTCGATCCGTGCCGTCTTCGAGTGGGCCAAGCTTCTTGCGCAGGTTGCAGACGTGCGTGTCGATGCTGCGATCGAAGGGAGAGAATTCACGGCCGAGAATGTCACGCGTCAGTTTTTCGCGATTCACTACCTGGCCCGCTGCGCGCATCAGCGCCTCCAGCAGATCGAATTCGACTGAAGTGAGCGTCACGAGTTGATGTCCGTTGCGCACTACGCGCGCGCCGGAGTCGAGCTCGATTTCGCCAATCGCGATTGTCGATGATGCGCCGGTTTGTGTTGTCGTTTGCGCCGGTTTCGCGCGGCGCAGAATCGCGCGAATGCGGGTGGCGAGCTCGGGAGGGTTGAACGGCTTCGGCAGGTAATCGTCGGCGCCCATTTCGAGACCGAGCACGCGATCGAGCGCATCGCCGCGCGCCGTCAACATCAACACCGGCATGGCCGACTCAGCGCGGATGCGTCGCTACACGTCGACGTCGATCAGCTTCGAAGACACGAAGCAGAGCAACATCGCCGAGATCTTCATCGGCGATCAACTGCGCGCGCTCGGCGAGAAGAGCGCCGACGGCAAAGGTTTCAAAGCCGAAGCTGTTGTTTCCGGATCTTTCAAGACGATCGGCGCGACGATCACGGCGATCGATCTCCAACGCGGTGCGATCTCCGCTGCCACACTCGACCAGAAGAAGCCGATCCAGATCAACACCGTCAAAGAGTCTTCTGTGTTTCGCATTCCTGCTTCCGCCGTCCCCGCAATCGCGCAGAAAGTTCGCGCGAATAGTCAGGCCGAGGTCCAGCAGATGATCGACGCGCTGCCCGCTGCGGCACTGTTGGACCTGAAGGTCGGCGACGTCGTGTCGATCACGGGAGTGAGAGAGAAAGATGAAGCACAGATCACGGCGATCAAGCTGGTCGCAGGTGTCGATGCGGTGTTGAGAGCGATGGCGCCGTCACCGGGGAGACCGCAAACCGTTCGCTTGAGCGCGGGGTTGCCAAACGCGTTCGACTTTAGCGTCATTCCTTAACCACAAAAGGCACAAAAGACACAAAAGGCACAAGAAGGAATTTTTATGAATTTTAGGGCCGTACTACTCCTGTTAGTTTTGGCGTTTCCGGTGATGGCGCAACGTGGCGCTGTCGTGCGTGGACTCGTTAGCGACGAGCTTGGCGGTGTGATCATCGGGGCGAGTGTTTCGTTGATGGACGAGCAAGGTAAGACGCAGACTGCCGTCAGCGATGCGAAGGGAAGTTATCGCTTCGACAATGTCGCCGCCGGTAGTTATTCGATCGTCGTCACTCAGGCGGGCTTTAGTCAGTTTCAGCAGACGGGCGTTGTCATCATCGCTGGTCAGACGAAGACGGTGGACGTGACGTTGAGGGTCGCGACTGTCGAAGGACAGGTGACTGTCGATCCCGGGGCGACGGTCAACACCGATCCCGCTGCGAACAAAAGCGCGGTCGTGCTGAAGGGAAGCGATCTGAACGCGCTGTCGGACGATCCGACCGAGCTCGCCGCCGAATTGAGCGCGTTGGCTGGTCCTGCTGCGGGTCCAAGTGGTGCTTCGGTTATCGTCGACGGTTTTACTGCCGGTCCAACCTTGCCTGACAAGCAGTCGATTCGCGAGATCGTGATTAATCAGAACCCGTTCTCCGCCGAGTGGGAGCGAATCGGTTTCGGAAACATCCAGATCCTGACGCGTCCGGGCGGCGGACAGACTCACGGCGGCGGCGCTTTTACGTTCAGCGACGCCTCGCTAAACGCGCGCAATCCGTTCACGAGCAATCGTCCTTCGTATCAACGGCGAATCTACGACGCAAACGTCAATGGACCGCTTACCAAGCGCTCGTCGTTCTTCGTCGCCGTCAGTCATCGCGAGATCGACGACACTGCCGCCGTCAACGCCGAAACGCTCGACGAGAACCTGCAACGCGTGTTCGTCAACGAAGCCGTCGTGACGCCGCGCCGGTTCACGTTCATCAGTCCGCGTTTCGATTTTCAGCTCAACAAGAACAACATCCTCAGCGCTCGCTATCATTACAACTCGAACGACAACGAGAATCAGGGCGTCGGCGGTTTCTCGCTCGCCTCGCGCGGGTTTCATTACACGGATCAGCTACACATTTTCCAGCTCATCGAGACCGCGGTGCTGAGCCCGCGCATCGCGAACGAAGCCGCGTTTCAATACATCTGGTACAACATTCAACAGACCACCAACGATCCATCGGCCGGCCTGATCGTGCTCGATTCATTTAACGGCGGCGGCTCGCAGATCGGCCATTACACGTTCGATCGCGGCGAAGGCGAGCTGCGAAATTACATGACAATGACCGCCGGTCGTCATAGTCTGAAATTCGGCGCGCGTCTGCGTTGGGCTCACATCAGCGACATCGCGCCGACGAATTTTGGCGGCACGTTCACTTTCTCCGGCGGCCGCACTCCGGCGCTCGACGCCAACAACAACATCATTCCCGGATCGTTTGTCGACGTCGACAGCCTCGAGCGTTATCGACGCACGCTGCTGTTTCAACAACTCGGCTTCTCGCCGTCGCAAGTGCTACTCCATGGTGGCGGCGCCTCGCAGCTCACCATCGCGAGCGGCGGCGAGTTTGCCGAGGTGCGTCAATGGGACGTTGCGCCGTTTATCCAGGACGATTGGAAAGTGCGGCCCGACTTCACGCTGAGCATGGGACTTCGTTACCAGGCACAGTCGAACATCAACAGCCCGATATTGTTTGCGCCGCGACTCTCGTTTGCCTGGACGCCGTGGGCCGGCGGCAGCGGCTCGCCGAAGACGGTGGTGCGTGGCGGGGCGGGAGTTTTTTACGATCTGATTCGCACGAACATCACGTTGCAGGCGAATCGTTTCAACGGCAGCAACCAGACGCAGTACATCGTCTCCGATCCGCTGCTGTTGGGTTTGTTCCCGAATGTTCCGTCCGAAGCGGCGCTAGCCGCGTTGAACCAGCCGCAAACTATCTGGAACAAAGAAGCCGGACTGACTCAGCCGTACTTCATTCAATCGTCAATCAGCGTCGAGCGCAGTTTGCCGCGCAACGTGACGTTGAGCTTGAGTTACGTCAACACGCGCGGCCTGCATCAACTGCGAGCGCGAAACATCAACGCGCCGCTTTTCCGCGGTGGTCCAAGGCCGTTCTCGACTGCCGACAACATCTATCAGTACGAAACCAGCGGCGTTTACAAGCAGCAGTTGTTTGTCGCCGCAACCACGATGAGACTCAATCCGCGCTTCTCGCTGAATGCGAACTACACGCTCGGGAAAGCAGATGGAGATACGGATGGTCCAGGCAGTTTTCCGTCTGAGCCGTACAACCTGACGACTGAATTCGGACGCGCTTCGACCGACATTCGTCATCGATTCACGTTGGCGGGAAACATGGAGACGCATTGGGGACTGAGTTTTTCGCCGCTGATCGTTGCGATGTCAGGCGCGCCGTTCAATATCACTACCGGCGCTGACGACAACGACGATTCGCTTTTTGTCGATCGTCCGGCGTTCGCAACCGATCTCACGCGGCCTTCGGTGGTCCAGACTCCCTTTGGCGCGTTCGATCTCTCGCCGCTGCCGGGCAGCCGAATCATTCCGCGCAACTTCGCCAATGGTCCAGGCTATTTTTCAGTCAATCTGAGGGTTGCGAAAACGATCAATTTCGGAAAACCTGCTGCTGCTCAAGCTCGAGGGCCTGAAGTGCGGCCGTATCGGCTCACGTTCAGCATCGCCGTCGCAAATCTCTTCAATCGCACGAACTCAGGCACGCCGATCGGCAACCTGACGTCTCCCCTGTTTGGCGAATCGAATTCGCTGGCGCAATTCACGCCGCTCGCTACCGGCGGCGGCTCTGCGACGAGCAATCGCAGTGTCGCCCTGCGCGCGCAGTTCAATTTTTGACAAGTCGGCGCCATTTTCCATTTTCCAGTTGTCGTTTGTCATTTCTCATTTAATGCGAAATGACAAATAGAAACTGGAAAATGACAAACGGAAAATGAGTCGGGAGCAATAGCGGTCGTTATTGCTCCCGATTTACTTCGTGGTCCAGGTGCGCCGGATGGGATGCGCTTCGGTGTTGAAGATCACCTGGTTGAAATCGAGCGTGTTCGGCGGCGAGAACAGCAGGTAGAAATACTTAAACGTCTCCGCAAACAGAAAGCTCTGCATCGAATCCGACTTCTCCTTCGTCACCACGCTCTTGAGCGCCGCATAACCCTCATCCGTGCGGCAGTGCTTCACAAAGTCTCTCCACATCTGCTCGCCCATGCGCAGGTACTTCGCGTCTTTGGTGTAGTGATAGAGGTAGTAAGTTGATTCGACGATCTCGGGCCGCAGCGGATAGCCGGGTGACTTGACCTTGTTCGTGCTGTAGTCAAACACTTCGGGCTCGATGCCGTGGTGTTTCCACATCGCGAACGACGACTCCTGCAAACGCTTCGCGCGTGTTCAGATCGCCGCCCAGCGCCAGCACCGCCGGAAAGAACGCGTCGAGCGCGCCGAACGTCGTATCGGTGCGCGCGCCGGTGTTCATGTTCGGCATGCCCGTACCAGAGCTCCGATCCGCGATTCAGTCTTGATCTCGTCGGCGAGGTACTTGTTTATCGCGGCGATGCTGTCGGTCCACATCCGCTTGCAGTCCTGATCGCCGAACAGCAACGAACATTTCAGCAGGTATTCGTAATAACTATCGATCGCGCCGCTGATGTGACTGTCAGTGTTGGTCCATTGGCCCGTTTCGACGTTGATCCACTCGCCCACCAGCCCGATCTTCGAGCGACGGTTGTAAGTCTCCACCAGAGCGCGCTTCGCTTTGTCGTAAAAGATCGGGATTGCCGGTCAGTTTGCTGAACGCGCCAAACTCGAGCAGCAACGTTCCTGTTTCCGCCGGATTGCTCACCGGGTTGCGCACTTTGCCGGTCTTGAGATTGACGTAGCGATACGGCATTCCGGTTGGCGAGTCGAAAACGGGCAGCAGCCGGCGGCCCAGGTCTTCCGCGAGATTCAGGAAGCGCTTGTCGCCGGTGAGTTGATAAGTTCGTGATCAGTCCGCCGAGGATGCCGAATCGTGATCTCGAAGTTCTGGACGTCGATGTCTTTATCGAACGACAGATTTTCGAGGATGTAAGTGCGCGTCGCCGCAGCCTCGTCGTCGAAGCCCATGATGATCATCGTGTCGAGCGAGTCGACCGGCGTCATCAGCAGCGGTTGTGCGTACCAGTCGTGATGGGTTTTCGACAGCGGTTTCAGATCGTCGTGTCCCCAGGCGTATTTCTTGTAGCCGTTCCAGGCGTGCAGAAACTCGGCCTTCACTTCCGCGGCGAGCTTTTCTTGTTTGGTTGTTGGGCGGACAACGACAGGGGCAGCAACAACAAAAGCAGAAGTGAAAGTATTCGTGTCATCGGTGGTTTCTGATACTTTCTTTTGGCGGTGGTTCGGGCCAGATGTAAATCGCTTGGACCAGCGATGACGCAACACGCACGAGCGGAAGTAACGTTCGTGCTCCCACTCGACTTCGGCCATTGTCAGCAGACAATCAATCAGATCCGTCCGCCCGCACTCGTCGAGCATAACGCGCGGCCGTTTCGTACTCGACGATGTTTCTACTTTCAAGCCGGCCCGCGCCGTACATCGGCGCAAACCAACCGCTGACGTGACACAGACAACCCCAACGTTCGTCCGACGATCAGTCGCTCGCAGCTCGCGTCGTTTGTTTGGACCAGCGCCAAGACTTTCAGCATCTCGCCGACAAGCTTACGATGATGCCACTCTTCGTCTTCGATTGTTTTGACTTGCGCTCGCTCGTCCGGATCGGTGAGTGAATGCCAGTGACCGCGATACGCATAAGCCGCGGCCAACTCGCCGGAGTAAGCGAGCTGCAAAATATTTATCAGCTTAGCTCTGGGAGTTGACTGGTCGGTCGATTCCATAGATTAAGACTTCGCGACCAAGCAATTCAGTTTTGCCTTCCAACTTTTCGCCGAGACGTTCGGCGACCTTGATGGAGTTTGTGTTTTTCGGATCGATCAAACTGATGACGTGATCTTCATCGAGCTCGTCGAAAGCGTAAGCCAGGGCGCGGCGCGCGGCTTCGGTAGCGTAACCTCGGCCCCAGAATCTGCGCGCGAGCGTCCAGCCGAGCTCGAACGCGGGCCAACCTTCCGGATTCAGAAAACCAACGCGGCCGACGAGCGCTCCAGTTGCTTTTTCTTCGACGGCCCAGTGGACCGTAACCGCGCAGTTGCCAGTGGCCCACCATGAACGCGAGGTGACGCCACGCTTCCAGTCGATCGAAAGTCTTGCCGCCGAGAAACCGCATCACTTCCGGATCGGCGCACATTGCCGCGTACTCTTCGAAGTCTTCTTCGCGCCACATGCGCAGCACCAGCCGATCGGTTTCGATTTGTAGGTTTGGCATCAGTGAAGGTTTTATTTGCTTCGCCGCTTCTATTTAACGCTTCGCTGCTTCTATTTAGCGCTTCGCTTCCAGCGCACGCCGTCTTTCGTGTCTTCGAGAACGATGCCACGATCGGCAAGTTCGCGGCGAATTTCGTCGGCGCGAGCGAAGTCGCGGCGACGTCGCGCTTCCTGCCGCTCGTCGACTAACGATTGAATCTCGCTGTCGAGCATTTCGCGTTGTTGCTCGCCGAAGATGTTCAGCACGGTATCGATGCGATCGATGACTTCCAGCAGTTCGCGCTGGTTGTCCGCCTTCACTTGTTTGCGAGCCAGCGCCGTGTTGACTTCGCGCGATAGGTTATGGACCACGGCGAGCGCGACGGACGTGTTCAGATCGTCGTCCATGCCTTCTTCAAACTCACGCAGCGCACGCGTCGCTGTTTCGTGCAGCTTCTCATTGCTGCCCGGTTCGGTTTTGGCTTCACTTAAGCGCGCGCGAAAGTCGCGCAGGCTGCCGACGGTTTTCTCCGCGCCGGCCAGCGCGTCGAAAGTGAAATTGAGCTGCTTGTTGTAGGGGACGCTGAGCAGGAAATAGCGAATCGCCGCAGGCGAGAAACCTTTCGCCGCAATATCGCGAAACGTGTAGTAGTTTCCCTTCGACTTCGACATCGTTTCGCCTTCGACTTTCAGATGTTCGAAGTGAATCCAGTAACGAACAAACTGTTTGCCGGTCGCGCCTTCGCTTTGCGCGATCTCGTTTTCGTGATGCGGAAAGACGAGATCGATGCCGCCGGCGTGAATGTCGAAAGTCTCGCCGAGATATTTCATCGACATCGCCGAGCACTCGATATGCCAACCCGGACGGCCGCGTCCGATCGCCGTGTCCCACGACGGCTCGGTCTCTGAGGTTCGTTCTTTCCAGAGCGCGAAATCGCGCGCGTCTTCCTTTTCGTACTTGTCCGTGTCGACGCGTTCGCTGGCGCCGGCGATGTTTCCCGCGAAGTTGATCTTCGAGAGTTTGCCGTACTCGGGAAACGAAGCGATGCGGTAGTAGATCGATCCCTCCGATCGATAAGCGTGGTCCGTTTCCAAAAGTTTCTCGATCAACGAGACCATTTCGGGAATGTGGCGCGTCGCGCGCGGCACGACTTCGGGACGCTCGCAGCCGAGCGCGTCGAAGTCTTCCCACAGCGCGTCGATGTACTTCGCGGTGTACTCGTCGATAGCTCACGCCCTCTTCCTGCGACTTCGCGATGATGCGATCTTCGACGTCGGTGATGTTCATCACGTGCGTGACCTTGAAGCCTTTGAACTTCAGGTAACGGCGCAGGATGTCAGCGGCGACGGCGCTGCGGAAGTTGCCGATGTGACCGTAGTCCCAGACAGTTGGACCACAGTAATAAAAGCGCACCTCGCCATCATTGAGCGGGTGAAACTCTTCGATCCGGCCGGTGAGTGTGTTTCGAAATCGGAGCATGGTCGTGCTAATACTAACTCAAAAATGTTTCCAGCCGCCGGGATTTAATTCCCAAATGCGCGAGCCTTCCGAAATCTTGACACCTTCATCCTGGTTCCGGATTTCACCGATTCGCGTGATCTGCTGCGCCGTCAACTCTGCGCGGCAGGCGCGCAACGTCGCCGGGCTTAACTGTAAACAGCAATTCGAAATCTTCGCCGCCGTGAAGCGCGAGTTGCAGTGGATCGAGCGCGCGCCGCCCACATAGCTCAACTACCTGGTCGATCGATTGGCAGTAACGACGAATCGATCAACGCGCCCACGTGACTCGCTTCACACAAGTGATTCAGATCGGATGAAAGCCCGTCGCTGATATCGATCATCGAGGTGGCGAGCCGTTCGTCGCCCAATACCATTCCCCACCCGACGCGCGGTTCCGGACGAAGCTGGCGCAACAACACGTGGTCCAACTTTTGTGAATCTTCATCAGCTAAGTGTGCGCCACGTTCGACGAGTCGCAAGCCCGCAGCGGCAGCGCCGAGTGAGCCGGTTACAAAGATCTGATCGCCCGGCTGCGCGCCGGATCGTTTCACCGCCTGGTTCGCGGAGCATTCGCCGAGCACGATCGAGTCAATCGACGATCTTTTCTTCCGTGCGCGATGTGTCGCCGCCGATCAACTGCACGTCGTAACGGTTCGCCAGCTCGAACCATCCCGCGTAGAAGCGATCGACGAAAGTCAGTTTGCCAAACGTCATTCGGAATGCCGATCGAAATGAGTGCCCAGCGCGGTCGCGCGCCCATTGCGGCGATATCCGAAAGTGAAACTGCCAGCGCTTTGTGGCCCAGGAGGTAAGGCGGGATCGTCGTGCGACGAAAGTCGATGTCTTCGATCAGCAGATCGGTTGTGATGACTGTCTGCTTGCCGGTGGCGACTTGAAAGACTGCCGCGTCATCTCCGATGCCGGTCACAGACGATGAAACAGCCGCACGTTCTCGCAACGCACGGATGAAATCAAATTCGTCCTTCATCAGAGTTGGCGGCGAAGTGAATCGAGACCGGCTTCGATGGTCTCGATTGAAGTCGAGAAAGAAAACCGCAGATGACTTTGTCCGTCTGGACCAAAGACGATCCCGGGAACGGTTGCGACTTTCGCCTGGTTGAGCAGGATGTCGGCTGCTTCCTGGCTGTCGGTGCTGATGCGGCTCGCATCTGGAAAAGCGTAGAACGCGCCTGCCGGAGGATCGCATGGGAAGCCGAGCTCGTTTAGTCCTGACAAGAGTAGATCGCGACGCCGTCGATACTCATTCGGTGATCTGTTCCTGCGTCGCGGCGTCGATCTCGAATGCAGCGAGCCCGCCCCACTGCGTCGGCGTCGACACTCCGTTCGAAGAATAGAGTGTTGCTTTTTTGAGTCCCGTCATCCACGGTTCAGGCGCGACTGCGTAACCGAGTCGGCATCCCGTCATCGCGTACGACTTGGAAAACGTGAACGAAGTGATCGTGCGTTCAAACATGCCATCGAGTGACCGGCGATCGAAAAGTGCGTGCCGTCGTAGACCAGATCCTCGTACGCTTCGTCGGCGACGACGACGAGATCGCGTTCCTGCGCAAACTCGGCGACGGCTTTTGCTTCTTCGGGTGTGAAGACGACGCCGGTTGGGTTCTGCGGCGTGTTGTAGTAGATGGCTTTCGTGTCGCTCGGTCGAGTAGCGCGCGAGTGTTTGTCTGAAAACCTTCGTCGCGAGCTTCGCTCTGTCGGCACGAAGATGCTGCGGCCCTGGCAGTGGGCTATGAGATCTTTGATCGGCGTCCAGTAAGGCGAGAAGAGAATCACTTCGTCGCCGGGATTGACGACCGACTGAAACGCGCCGAACAGTCCCTGCATGCCGCCGTTGACGACGATGACGTCGCTGTCCTGCGCGGGAATGTGATTCTTGTTGCGCAGTTTTTCGGCGATGGCGGAGCGCAGTTCGGGAATGCCGGACGAGGGCGCATAACGAGTTTTGTTCTCGTCGAGCGCACGTTTCATGGCTTCGCGGATCGGTTCGGGCGTGGGCATGAACGGTTCACCACCTTCAAACTGGTAGACCATTGCGCCCTTGATTGCGCAACTCCATGATGCGGTTGCGGAGCCTCACAATGTCCGAAAATCCGACTTCTTCGAGTCGGGAAGCCAGGCGAAGAACCGTTGGCGAGGTTGTCACTGTTTGGAATCGTTTCCTTCCGGTTTGTACGTGGGACATCGGATTATAGCTCAAACAGTTGAAAGTGTGGACTGGCGGCGGGGAGTTGAGGAGATACTTTTAAGAAAAAGTTTTAAGTGAGGAGTGCTAAGTGTAAGTATTGACACGTGAAACACGCGCGGGTAACATGCGCGTGTCGTCGCAGGGGCTGCTGGCAAACTCGCCAACAAGACATCGTGACATTCCAACTTTCGCAACGCCCGATAGAGCCCGACCGAGAAATTGCCAGCTCAGTAAAATTTCCTATTGGCACTTAAGCGAATGAGTCGTCCGGCTGTAGCCATACCCGAAAAGCTCTTCTTCAAGATCGGCGAAGTTTGCGAGCTCGCGGGCGTGCAGGCGCATGTGTTGCGCTATTGGGAGTCGGAGTTTCCGATGCTCGCGCCGCAGAAAAACCGCGCCGGGCAGCGCGTCTATCGCAAGCGTGATGTAGAGATGGCGTTGCGGATCAAGGAGCTGTTGTACGAGGACCAGTACACGATCGCCGGTGCGAAGAAGCGATTGACGAATGAGTTGCGCGGTGGTGGAAAGCTGAAGGTTGTCGGAAATGATGACGATGCTTCGTCTTCAGTGAATTCCGATCCTCCGTTGTTTGCCGAGACTGAAATGTCAGTGCCGCCTGCGCCTCCGCCTGCGGATTACGTCCGCAACGCCGCGCCACGAACGGAGGAAGAGCGACAGGGATTGAAACAGTTAGCGGCTGAGTTGCGTGAGATGTTGACGTTGCTGGAGCAGGAGAACCAGGGACGGGCCAAGTAACTCCGCGTCGCTCGTTTGACAATTATTCCTTGTCAGGATACTAACTCAGGGAGACGGGACGTGGCGCAGCCTGGTAGCGCGCACGCTTGGGGTGCGTGAGGTCGCGAGTTCGAATCTCGCCGTCCCGACCATTTCTATCAAGCACTTACGGCTGCCAGCTTTGGCAGCCGTTCTGCTTGGACTGAACCCCTAGATTGAGACACTCGAAATAGGCACACTTAGCAGAGAAAGGAGCTGCAAGTGGCCAAAAGACGAGTGGGACGCTATTCGAATGAGTTTCGGCGTGCATGCGTCGAGCGCATGAAACAATGCGACGACATCTCGGCACTGTCTAAGGAATTGGATATTGATCGGCGACTGTTGTATCGCTGGCGCGATCAACTAGAGCCACCAGATAAGAGCGAGTGGCCGCCACCACAGAACTCACGTGAATCCACCCTGCGTAAAGAGGTCAGCCAACTCAAGCGAGTGCTGGCCGAGAAAACTCTGGAACTAGATTTTTTCAAAGGTGCCTTGCAAAAAGTCGAGGCTCGACGCCAGCAGAAAGACGGCTCTGGCGCGAAGGCATCTACGACCAAATCCGGGAAGTGATGTCTTTGCAAGGCAGCTTGAGTATTGAACGGATGTGTCAATTGGCCCAGGTTAGTCGCGCCGGCTTCTATCGCTCATTGCAGGAACGTTTGCCCGTCGAAGAAGAGATGGAAGTGCGATCCACGATTCAGCAGATCGTGCTGGAGCATCGGCGCCGCTATGGCTATCGACGAGTGACTGCGGAACTGCGACGGCGTGGGATGCTGGTTAATCATAAACGCGTGGCTCGGCTGATGCGGGAAGATAACCTGCTGGCAGTGCAGCCGCGCGCCTTCGTGGTGACCACTGATTCGAAACACGAGTTGGAGGTGTATTTGAATCTTGCCAGGCGCATGAAATTGACTGGCATCAATCAACTCTGGGTGGCTGATATCACTTATATTCGGCTGCAAACAGAGTTCGTTTATCTGGCCGTGATTCTTGATGGTTTTTCTCGCAAGGTGGTCGGCTGGGCACTGGAGCGAACCCTGGCCACGCGCTTAACTAGAGCGGCCTTGAGAACGGGCCATCGCAACACGCCAGCCTGCGCCAGGTCTGGTCCATCATTCCGATCGCGGCGTGCAGTATGCTTCGAATGAATACGTGCAGGTTCTAGCAAGCACATCAGATCATTCCGAGCATGAGTCGGCCGGCGAATCCCTACGACAATGCAAGTTGTGAGAGCTTTATGAAGACACTCAAGCGCGAAGAGATCTATGCCAACGATTATGTCGATCTCGAACACTTGCGCCGCAACATCGAAGCCTTCATTGAAGCTTATTACAATCGCTGCCGTCTGCATTCGGCGCTGGCTTATCAACCGCCGGAGGAATTCGAGCAGCAACTCAGTCCGACCACAATTAACGCTGGCGCGACGATGAGTTTTTTCAGGCATGGGGAGGACTATCAACCCGATGGTGCAGTGGCAAAAACGAAGAGCGGCCCGCAGACCGCTCCTCTTTCGACCATCGGTTTCGATGAGTCTCCAGCTGGTTATTCCTTGGCGAGTTGCTCTCCAGCAGAGCTCGCCTCCGCTTCACCAGCCACCGGAGATTCTGAACCAAAGTCGTTAGTTTGAGAACGAAATTTATTTAACCGCAAGTGTGGCTAATTGAAACTGTCTCAGCGGAGGGGTTCACCCCATTTCGTTGTGGCAGGGTTGTGGCAGGAATAATTAGAAAACCGCTGTAGCGGAATGAAAACAGATGTCAACAGATGCAAAAACCTTGATTTTGCGCGTGGCTGCATCTCGGAGCAAATCAATAATTACGTTTACGCACCCCACACGCTTCGGGTGCGTGAGGTCGCGAGTTCGAATCTCGCCGTCCCAACCAGTTCTAAATTAAGCTTAACGGCTGCCCGATTGGCAGCCGTTTTTGTTATCCGGTAGATATGTGACCATGACGCTCAATGAAACTCTCAAGCAGCTCAAAGCGCTCGGCAACGAGAAGACGCGGGCGCACAACACCAAGTACGGCGCCGGCGACAATCAGTTCGGCGTCAAACACGGCGACATCCGGGTGCTGGCGAAGAAGATCAAGACCAACCACGAGTTGGCCATGTCTCTTTGGGAGACCGGGAACGTCGATGCCCAGCTCCTGGCAATCCTCCTGATCAAGCCAAAGAACCTGTCAGCCGAAGAGATGGATCGGATGGTGCGGTCCGTCACCTTTGCGCACGTGGCGGACTGGCTCATCTCCTATGTCGTCAAGCAGCACCCCGACAAGGAGACTCTTCGCCAGGAATGGATGGCCACGGACGACCGCTGGGCTGCACGCGCCGGATGGAGCCTCACCGCCGAGCGGGTCGTGAAGAGTCCGGAAGGGCTCGACCTCCCGGCGCTGCTGGATCGCATCGAGTCCGAAATGGGCAGACGCCGATCCCGTGGTGCAGTGGACGATGAACAGCACTCTTGCGGAAATCGGAATCCACTTCCCCAAACTCCGCAAGCGGGCCATCGCCATTGGCGAGAAGTTGGGAATCTATCGGGACTATCCCGTTTCGAAGGGTTGCACCTCACCCTTCGCCCCGATCTGGATCAACTTCATGGTGAGCCGGCAAGGCTGAAACGTCCGGGCTTTGATGACGACGATTGATTACAACAAAACGGGTTTCTGGAGCGTTGAAGAAGTTCGAAATCGGTATGCTGCATATGTGAAGAAATATGATATTGCTGCGCCAAATGATCTTACGCCAACGACCCATACCCAGAACAATAAGCAGTGGATCTATCCAGTAATGGACCGAGTGATCGAAGGCATCGAACAGGGTGATCTGGCGTGTGCTGAGATCGGAGTTGAATTCATCGAAGAGAATGCATCTTTTCCCTTTGGTATGACTCTCAAATACAACACGGCTCGAGCGCTGCGCCGCAGCGCGTTAACGGATAGCCAGAAGGAACGAATTCGTAAGCGAGTTGTTGAGATGTTGCGAGTTGGTTATCTTCCTCGCGAGTACCGCCAGTATGCGAAGCTGGCCCGAAAAATCGGCCTGGGAACGGCGCTTACTGATCTCAAACAAGAACTTCCGATGGACAATCCATGGGTGCAGCAGTATTACAATTATTTTCAAGAACACGCTTGTCATTATTCGTAGTTGCTCGACCCGATGCTACACCGTCTATTTCAACGTCTGGCTCGCCAGCGAGAGATTTACTTTCACGAGGACGACTATTGTCAGCAGCAGCTACTCCCGCGAGAGGCGACGGCGCACGCGCAAGCGGAGCTGCAGAATATCGATGAATTTGCGTCGGAGCATCAGTCGCCGGAGGGCGTAGGTTGGACAGACATTTACGTGCGTGAGGATAGCCCGGCGGTGGAGTTGGCTTCGCTGAAGATCACACGCGTCGAGCTCGACGAACTGATTAGCCCCATCCTGCCGGAATTCGACATGGTCTATACGGGCTACAGCACACATCGTGAAGTGTGTAAGAGGACATCGGCATGGGGTCTCTCCCGGTGGTGTGCGCTATTTGCGGATTGGGATGAGACCGGTGTAGTCAAGCATGTTTGGTGCGCGTTTTTCGACGATGCGGATCGTTCGATTTCGTCGGCGACACAAGCGGTTTCTGCGCTGAGCAGGAAGTACCCGATGGTGTTTGTCGACTGGGCCTGGGAATACACGTGCGACGCCTCTTCAGAAGACGACTTTGCTGCTATGCTGCGAAGCAAACTCGCTACTATTGCCGAGCGTGCGAACGAAAGGAAGGGCTAACGAGACGCCATGTCGACGATATCGAAGTTGATCATTTTAATCTCACTATTTCTTGTATGCTCTCCTTACACATACAGTCAGAATGAGATCGCGAGTCGATTCGGCGCGCTCGACCTCAAGCAATCGGACGAAGATAGTCACCAGTATCGGCTTTTGTTTAATGGCAAAGAAGTGCTTCAACTCGAAGGGTATCCGGTTGAGGTGCTAAGCGTGCTGCGCGGGTCTGGTCGAGATTACGTTATCGTAACCAAGCACTCGGGCGGCATTGCCTGTCCAGTCGTTATCATAGTTGTCGAACTCGCCAAATCAGGGCCGCTCGCCATATCTGAGGAGTTTGGCAGTTGCAGCGATCTAATCAAAGCGAA
This sequence comes from uncultured Acidobacteriota bacterium, assembly GCA_963770215.1. GTDB lineage: Bacteria > Acidobacteriota > Blastocatellia > Pyrinomonadales > Pyrinomonadaceae > PSRF01. The sequence continues at coordinate 60,568 of CAVYOP010000015.1, read as the reverse complement.
ACTCGTTAAGAGTCGAGTGATTATCGAGATGCCGACGTACACGCCGCATCCGGAGAATTTCTCAAAGAAGGAGCAACGGAAGGGAAACTCAACGAAGCAGGTCTATACCTGGTACAAAGGGAAATTATCAACGAGGACACATGATTAAAAGATCGATACTCGTTCTCATTGTGCTGTTGCTCGGATGTGCTTCAATCTGCGCCCAGGAATCAGAAGTGTCTGCTGCGGAGCGCGGCAGGAGTGAAGCCGCGCGGGATGTTAAGGAAGGGAAGTTTGTTATCAAAACGTGGGGCCTGCTTGAGTTTCGGATCAATGACATTCCGACGAGAGGTGGCCTAAAAAGAACAATTGAAACGCCGGTGCAGATATTAAGAACCTCAACATTAACTCGCATTGGAGCGGACGAGGATGCCAAAAGAAATAAAAGCAAAACAACGTGAAGAACTACTCAGCGCATTGAAAGCCCGTTTCGAGAAGAACATGAACCGTCATAAAGGTCTCGATTGGGCCAAAGTGCAAGCCAGACTGGAAGCTGATGCCGGCAAGCTTTGGTCGCTAAATGAAATGGAAAGCAGCGGCGGTGAACCGGATGTTGTTGGGCATGATAAGAAGTCGGGCGAATACATTTTTTATGATTGTTCGGCCGAAAGTCCCAAGGGTCGCAGGAGTGTTTGTTACGACCGTGAAGCGCTGGAAGCCAGGAAAGAACATAAACCTGCAAATAACGCGATTGATATGGCGACCGCGATGGGCGTCGAATTGTTAACGGAAGAACAATATCGGGAGCTGCAGAAACTTGGAACTTTCGATTTGAAGACTTCGAGCTGGGTGAAAACGCCTTCCGACATCAGAAAACTGGGCGGCGCGCTCTTTTGTGATCGCCGCTACGACCACGTCTTCGTCTATCACAATGGGGCCGATTCTTACTACGGCGCGCGCGGATTCCGTGGCTCGCTCCGAGTCTAAAAGTGACAGTCCCTCAACCCAACCGTTTCGGCCTTGAGGAGACAGAATGACTCTCAGACAAGTGGAAACTGGATTGGCTTGGTTTACTCTGGGCGTGCTTGTGATTTATGTCCCCGTGGAAACCTGGGTGTCGCTTCCTCATGGTCTATGGAACCCTTTTTACCTCATAGATCTCATTGCAATGATATTGCTGTTAGCCGGTGCAGTGCGGTCGCTTCGAGCGCGGCCAGCGTCATCACCGGCGTTGCTGTGTGCCGCGTACGCATGGACCGCAGCGAACGGTTGGCGTGCGACCTTCGGACGACTGTTCGAGCTTCTGGATGGAGGCTCACTGGATTACGGAGTCGGAGAGCTGTGGGCGGTCGGAGTGGCAACAGCGTTAGCGCTCGTGGCGTTTGCCCTTTCGCTGCTGCTCGTTATTCGTTTGACGCCTGACCGAGCATGACAATCCAGCCGGACGACGAACATGGCGAGCCTTGAGTTTCAGCAATGGTACGAGAAGTTCGTTTCCACCGGAGACATCTGCCCGATCCGGCTGGGCATGTCTCGCGACGAAGTGCGGGCAGTCTTCGGTGAGCCTGACGACGTTGGAGGAACCTCACGTAAGCGCCGGATGCCGGGGATATGGGTATACGGTGGATTGGAGTTCCACGTCGATCACGCCGCCGGCGACAAACTGTTTCTGATTTTCCGCGAAACGGCTGAAGGTTTCGCAGAAACCTCCATCAGTCGTCGATCCTCATAGTTATCGTGCAGAGATGACCAGCGAGCTCTACATAGAATTCAACACCTGGGCCGATCGCCTTCTCACCAAACACGCGTCCAGCTCAGTTGTGGCTTACAACTTCAATCTTTATGAGCACGCCAACGAGTTTGCAATACAACTGGTTGGGACACGATCGTTTGATGTGACAGACCAAGATTGGGCCGGCGACGAGGTCTTCTCATCAGGTGAAGATCTCTTCCATCTACCGCACTCCATCGCAGGCGAGAAATGGGAGAACGGTTTGGAGGCGGCAAAGTCTCTCGTAAGAAACTACCTGCATCATGGAACCGAGGCGGCGCTCCTAAAAACGAGTCGTGGAGTGGGTATCGGTTTTGTTGATGGCGATATCGAGTTGCTCGAAAATCTTAAAAAAACTAACCACGCGCCACAGGATTGATAAAGAACTTAATCAAAAAAATTCCCGGCTTCGCTGCTCTCGAGTGTTTCGTCTTTCAGATCCGTGATCACGATCCTGGAAGTCAGCGTTTTATGCACCGGGCACTTGTGCGCGATCTCCTGGAGGCGTGTGTGTTGCTCGTCTGAAAGAGGGCCGGTGACACTGACGGCGCGTTCGATGCGGTGGATGAAGCCTTCATCGTCATTGCACACCTCACAATCTTTCGCGTGCATGCGGTTCTGACGCAAACGCACGCTGACAGTCTCGACAGGCCACTGTTTCCGTCGCGCGTAAAGTTGCACAGTCATCGAGATGCAACTGCCGAGCGCCCCGAGCAGGAGCGTATAAGGATCGGGACCGGCATCGTCGCCACCGGCTGCGGCCGGCTCGTCAGTGGTGAAAGTTTGGCCCATGCCGTAACGCACTTCGTGTTGCAGGTTATCTCTGCACGTGACAACAACTTCGCTCATGGTCGTTTCAAACTCCTCCTGCTTTCTGTTAGAACCGGCGCTTGCGGTCGAATCGACGCGCGGCTACACTCGCGTGCGTTCCATTCAACACGATCTCCGTGAGTAAATCTAATAAAAATCTGTTTGAGGCCATTACATGAAGATCCACGAGTACCAGGGAAAAGAGCTGCTGAGAAAGTATGGCGTGCCGGTGCCGCGGGGCATCGTGGCGCGCTCGCCGGAGGAGGCTTACGAGGCGGCGAAGGAGTTGGGCGGCGACATCGTCGTCGTGAAAGCGCAGATTCACGCAGGCGGACGCGGCAAAGGCGGCGGCGTGAAGTTGGCGCGCAGTGCCGACGAGGCGCGCGAGATTGCGCGCCAGATGCTGGGCATGAAACTGGTCACGCATCAGACCGGACCGGAAGGAAGAGAAGTGCCGGTCTTGCTGATCGAAGAAGGCCTGCCGATCGACAGGGAGTTCTATCTCGGCATCATGCTCGATCGCGTGTCGGGGCGGCAGGTGTTCATGGCTTCGTCCGCGGGCGGAATGGACATCGAAGAAGTCGCCGCGAAGACGCCGGAAATGATCCTCAAAGAGACGATCGATCCGGCCGTCGGCTTTCGCTCATTCCAGGCGCGCAAGCTCGCTTTCGGTCTCGGATTGCCGCCGGCGCTCGATCAGCCAGGCGGTGAAGTTTATGCAGTCGCTCTATACGGCGTATGAAAAGATGGACGCTTCGCTGGTGGAGATCAATCCGTTTCTGCTGACGAAAGACAATCGCCTGATCGCGCTCGACGCGAAGGTCAACTTTGACGACAACGCGATGTTTCGTCACAAAGATTTCTCGACCTGCGCGATCTGAACGAAGAAGAACCGCTGGAGATCGAAGCGTCGAAGTTCGATCTCAACTACATCAAGCTCGACGGCAACATCGGCTGCATGGTCAACGGCGCCGGACTCGCGATGGCGACGATGGACATCATCAAGCTCGCCGGCGGCGAGCCGGCAAACTTTCTCGACGTCGGCGGCGGCGCTTCGCAGGAACGAGTCGAAGCGGCGTTTCGCATTCTGCTCGCCGACGAAAACGTGAAAGCGGTTTTGATCAACATCTTCGGCGGCATCGTGCGCTGCGACATGGTGGCGCGCGGCGTTGTCGAAGCCGCGAAGAATCTGAGCATCGAGTCCCGGTCGTCGTGCGGCTCGAAGGCACGAACGTCGAAGAAGGTCAGCGCGTGATTCGCGAATCGGGCATGAACTTCACCGTGGCGACGGGCATGCAGGACGCAGCGGAGAAAGTTGTCGGACTCGCAGCTTAACCTTCAACATTGGGGAGGCCGTTTTGGCAAGCATTGCATTCTGGGGTGGCGTCGGCACTGTAACCGGATCGAAATACCTGGTGGAGGCAAACGGCTCGCGCGTGCTGGTTGACTGCGGTTTGTTTCAGGGATTGAAAGAGCTGCGCGAGCGCAACTGGCAGGAGCCGCCATTCGATCCGCGCTCGCTCAACGCCGTCCTCATCACGCACGCACACATCGATCACACTGGTTACCTGCCGCGGCTGGTCAAGCAGGGTTTTCATGGACCAGTTTACTGTTCGCGCGGCACGGCGGAGCTGTTGAAAATACTCCTGCCCGACTCCGGACGGTTGCAGGAAGAAGACGCCGACTTTCGCAATCGACACAACCTCACGAAGCATAAACCGGCGCTGCCGTTGTACACCGAAAAGGATGCGTATGCGTCGTTAGAGATGCTCGAATCGGTGGCGAACACGGGCGAGATGCTCGAGGTCGCGCCAGGGATTCGGGCCGGCTTTCGCATCGCCGGGCATATTCTCGGATCGAGCCTGGTTTTGCTCGAATTGGACCACGTAGGCCGGCGCGTGCTCTTCTCGGGCGACCTGGGCCACTACGATCAGCCGATCATTCGCGATCCGGTTCCACCGCCGCCGTGTGACTATCTCCTGGTTGAATCGACGTATGGCGATCGTCTGCACGATCCGGAAGATCCGAAAGTCGCGTTGGCGCGGATCATCAACGATGCCGCGGGGCGAAATGCGCCCGTGTTGATACCGGCGTTTGCAGTCGGGCGCACGCAGGAGATCGTTTACCTGATTCGCGAGCTGGAAGACGAGAAGGCGATTCCCGTGTTGCCCGTCAGCGTCGACTCGCCGATGGCCGCGGCGACGACCGCCGTTTATTCCAGACGCACCGAGGAACAGGACGAAGAATACGCCAGCGTCTTGCGGCAAAAGAGACATCCGTTGCGCACGCATTCGATGATCACTGCTTCGTCGCGACAGGAGTCGAAGAAACTAAACGACGCCGAAGGCGCGCGCGTGATTATCAGTGCTTCGGGAATGATGACCGGCGGGCGTGTGTTGCATCACGCGATGCGGCTGGTGCCGAATCCCGAGGCGACGGTTGTGTTTGTCGGGTACCAGGCAGCGGGGACGACCGGGCGGCGGATACAGGACGGCGAACCGGAAGTTAAGATCATGGGCCAATGGATACCGGTTCGGTGTCGCATCGCGAAGATTGGCGGTTTCTCCGCGCACGCCGATTGGGGCGAAGTGTTGAAGTGGTTGGAAGGAATGGAGTCTGGCGTTCCAAGCCGGACGTTTTTAACGCACGGCGAACCAGAAGCGGCGAACGCGATGGCCGGACATATAAAGGAACGGTTTGGTTGGAACGTACACGTGCCGCACTACGGTGAGAAGATCGAGCTCGTGTAACGCGGTTTGATTACTGCGTTTGATCCGTGGCCTGTGCTTTCTGTGCGGCCCGTATCGAAGCGACGACTGCGGCGCGCACTGCCAGTTGCGGTGAATCGACAGGCGGCAGCTTTAAGACAGCGACGAATCGCTTCTTGTCGCCCTGCTGGTCTTTCCAGGCGTACGCGGTGTCAGTTTGTGGATGTCCGCTCACCTTGAACACGGACACGTCACCTTCCCACATCGTCCGTCCCTCAAACTCCTCCACCACCGGCACCGACTCCACATACTCTGACTCCAGCCCATGCAGCCGGCGAATCGCATCACGCAGTTCTTCCAGGTAGTCTTCCATAGGCGCTAAAAATAGCAGAGAAGCATGATGAGTGAAAATGGAGTAGACTCTTTGTGGTTTGTTTTATGGAAGCATCTGACACAGATCGACTGCGCGCGTGGGTCCAGAATTGGAAGGTAGTTGGACCTGAACTCGAGCGCCTGCGTCGTGATCGAATTCGCTCAGCGAATACTCAAGACGCCATCAGGCAGTTCGATTTGGCCTTCAAAGCAGCAATACGAAACACTCCTCCTCGCACAACTTCCGGTCTCCTGGAGTTCCAACGACTGCTGCGCAAGCTGCCGCAAAAATGATCGATCTGTTCGTACGCCGAAGGCGTTGAGTAATTTCAGCCCAGGGTTGCAGCAACCCTGGGATACAACATCAGAGAATTAGAAAACACTGGAAGTGTTCGGTTGCAATGAAACTCCTTCAGAGTTCAAAGATTTAAATGCATGACCGAACCCAGGGTTGCAGCAACCCTGGGCTGAAATTACTCAACGCCTTCGGCGTACTGTTGAAATGCATCACTACCCACTTTCCAACCTCGCTTTGCCCAATTACCCGCCGTTGCTATACTCCCGCTTTTCCATCCTGAGCCATTGATCAGAGGAGCCATCATCGTTGAGTGTGCTAGTCAATAAATCTACCCGCCTCGTCGTGCAGGGTATTACTGGGAAAGAGGGGACGTTCCATACGAAGCAGATGGTTGAGTATGGGACGAATGTTGTCGGAGGTGTCACGCCGGGGAAGGGCGGCACGACGCATGAGGGAATACCCGTATTCAACACCGTTGCCGATGCAGTCAGGGAAGCCGGCGCAAATGCGACCGTAATCTACGTCCCGCCGTCATTCGCCGCCGACGCGATCATGGAAGCCGCGGATGCGGGCATTCCAGTGATCGTCGCGATCACCGAAGGCATTCCCACGCTCGACATGGTGAGAGTCAGGGAATACCTCAGCGACAAACCGAATACCCGGCTCATCGGTCCAAACTGTCCGGGAATCATCTCTCCAGGCAAGTGCAAGATCGGAATCATGCCGGGTCATATTCACCGCGAAGGACCGATCGGCGTCGTTTCCCGTTCCGGAACGTTGACGTATGAAGCAGTCGGACAACTGACCGCTCTTGGCCTGGGCCAATCATCGGCAATCGGCATCGGCGGCGACCCAATCGTCGGCACCACACACGTCGACGCACTTAAACTCTTCCAGGCAGACGACGAAACGACCGGGATCGTAATGATCGGCGAGATCGGCGGCAGCGCCGAAGAAGAAGCCGCTGCTTTCGCGAAAGCGAACGTGACGAAACCCATCGTCGCATTCATCGCCGGACAAACGGCGCCGCCAGGACGGCGTATGGGCCACGCAGGCGCGATCATCGCCGGCGGCAAAGGCACCGCAGCCGAAAAGATGAAGGCACTTGAAGACGCAGGCATTCACGTTGTTAAGTCGCCGGCCGATATCGGCAAAGCAATGAAGGACGCACTTTAAAGATCAGAACATGTCAAACCTAACATTCGGAATAATCAAACCAGACGCTGTAGCCGCCAAACACACCGGCTCGATCGTGCAAAGAATTCTCGATAACGGATTCCAGATCCACGGACTAAAACTGATTCACATGACGCGCAAAGAAGCGGAAGGCTTCTACGCCGTGCATCGCGAGCGACCATTCTTCGCCGGTCTCACCGAGTTCATGTCGAGCGGCCCGTGCGTGGTCATGGCGCTCGAAAAAGAAGGCGCCGTCAAAGCCTGGCGCGACCTGATGGGCGCAACCGATCCCGCCAAAGCCGACGAAGGCACGCTGCGAAAAGAGTTCGGCGGATCAGTCGGCGAAAATGCCGTCCACGGCTCAGACTCAGACGAGAACGCAGCCATCGAGATCGCGTATTTCTTCAGCCGCCTCGAACTGGTCTAACAAACTCTTCGATGAAATATTGTCCCCAGTGCAACAGACAATACTCTGAAGTCTGGCTCACTTTCTGCACCGACGACGGTTCGCTCCTGCGAGAAGACCTGACGCCGCCTGCCGATCCGAACTGGGACCCGCGAATCCGCGAAACGAAGTTCGACGATCCTTCCGAACGAGCCACCCAATGGCTCCCGCCGCAGGATCGAACCACGCCCGCGCCCGGCGGCTGGGTCGCGCCCGACGAGCGCGCCCCGATGGCTAACCAACCGTGGCAACCACAGCCACCGGCGCCGCAGCCCATGCCGATGCGGATGAACCCCAACGCTCAGCCGCACCCGATGGCCATTGCGTCGTTGATCTGCGGCATCATCGCCGTCGTATTCGGACTTGTTTGTTCATTTCCACTTCCCGGGCTGCTGGCTGTGATCTTTGGATTCGTCGCTACCTCGCAGTTGCGCAACACGCCTGGGCGACCCGGAAAAGGCATGGCGACTGCCGGAATAATCATGGGCGCAATCAATCTGGCGTTCTTTTTATTCTGGATACTTTGGTTCGTTTTCTCACTCGCGTTTCGGTAATGTCGCGCCGTAGTTTAGAATTTCGGGGAAATGAAGCGTTGTCCGAGTTGCAATAAGACGTACACGGATCCGAACCTGAGTTTCTGTGTTGACGACGGCACGCCGCTCACCGAGGTTGCTGATGACGAGTCGACTATCGTCCAGCGATATCGTCCGCCGCAGCGCGTATGTTCCGCCGCAGTCGCCGGCGCCGACGCAGAAACGGCGACGAGTTTGGCCGTGGATGCTGGGAGTGGTCGTTGCGTTTGTGCTTGGTGTCGGGGGCTTGATGATCGCGGCGGCGATCTTCCTGCCGGGCATGATGCGCGACGGCGCGCGGCCTGCGCCGACATCCAATGTAAACACGGCGAGCACCGAGCAAACGCAGACGGAACAAACGGAAAATGTCGACACGCCGCCGCCGACTGATGAAGAACAGGTGCTGGCGCAGTTGACCGATATCGAGCACGAGTGGACTGCTGCGAACCTGAACGCCGACAAGCAGAAGCTCGACCGGATTCTCGCCGACGATTACGTCAGTCCATCGGGACCGAGCGGCGCAGTTACAAGGCAAGACGGAGTACATCAATACCATTCAGCGCGACACGTAGATCCGAGAAGTGGGAATTTGACAGATCTGAAAGTTCATCTCGCCGGCAATCGCGCAACGTTGACCGGAGAGATCAAGTACATATCAACTGGCGGCCAGGAAATCGAGCTTGATTTCATCGATAAGTTTGTTTGGCGGAACGGGCGGTGGCAGGCGACCGGATCAGAAGTTAAGCGGAAAGAGTAAAGCAGAAAACCGATGTCAATCATCACTGACGTTATCGAGTCGACCAAAGCAATCATTCAGGGCATGGGCGTGACCTTGTCCTACATTCCGAAGCAGAAGTGGACGGTCCAATATCCCGACGAGCCCGTGACCGTGCAGCCGCGTTATCGCGGACAGCACCTGTTGCACGTTGACGAGCTGGGCCGCGAAAAATGCGTCGCCTGTTATCTTTGCGCGGCTGCGTGTCCTTCGGAGTGCATTTACATCGTTGCTGCCGACGATCCGCGTCCGCCCGATCAGCGCATCGGCGTCGACGAGCGATACGCCGCTGTTTACAACATCGATTACGGCCGTTGCATCTTTTGCGGATACTGCGTCGAGGCGTGTCCCAAAGACGCGATCACGCATGGTTACAATTTCGAGCTTTCAGTTTACAGTCGCGCAGATCTCCTCAAGACCAAAGATGATCTGCTGATCACTAAACAACTACAGTCGAAAAACTACCGCGTCGCCTTTCTCACGAAGATGTCGACTCGGAGTACAAAGAAGTTTGAGATCTCAGATCTTGAGATCTGCATCTCAAAGAGCAGGTTTGAGCAATCGCGAGTTTCATTATCGATGGAAGTTTGATCTCAAATCGAGCCCCGAGCGGCTGTGGCCGTTCATTGCCGACACCAACCGGTTCAACCGCGACACAGGCGTTCCCCACATCGACGTCGAGAACGGACAGAAGCGCCGCCCGAATGCGCGTCGCAAAGTGCGTTTGTCGATTTACGGAATGCCGATGGAGTGGGAAGAGCAGCCGTTTGAATGGGTGAAGCCGTCGCGCTTCGGCATCGAGCGGGTTTACAGCAAAGGCCCGATGGCGCGTTTGCGAGTGCGCGCGGAATTGAACGAGAAGCCTGACGGTGGCACCGCACCTCACTTACGAGTTGTGGGCCACGCCGCGCAACCTGATTGGTTCGGTGGCGATACCTTCGCAGGTCAAATTCGTGATCGAGCCCCGGTTTCGGGCTGCGATTCAGGAATACGACAAGTCGGCGGTCACTGCGGGCGTCACAATCGCTCCGCGCGATCCGGACACTTCGCTTTCATCTTTCGATCTGGCGCACTTGCAGGCGCTGCATCAGAAACTGATCGAGTCGATCGCCGACGACGATCAATCGGACCAGAAGCGATCGATTGCCGATCGGCTGGCAGAGTTCGTCGAACACGCCGACGACTTCGACGTCTCGTCGCATTCGCGCTTATAACCTGGCGGACACCTGGCGTGAACCAGCGCCGCCTTGTCCTGGAAATTTGTTTGCGCGCGACGCGGATCGGCTTGCTCGACTTTCAGTGGGACCTGCTTTGCCCGTTGTGCCGTGGCCCACAAGCTTCGCCACTGCTCGTTGAAAGACATCGATCCGCACGTTCACTGCGCCGCGTGCCAGATCGATTTTACTGTCGATTTCGATCGCTATGTAGAGCTGACGTTTCAGCCGAACGCAGCGGTGCGGCGTGTGCAGGTGTCTCCGTTTTGCATCGGCAGTCCACAGTTGACGCCGCATATCGTCGCGCAGCAACTGCTGCCGGCGGGCGACAAGCGCGAACTGATATTGCCGCTTGAACCCGGTCGTTATCGCTTGCGCACGCTTGAGTTGCCGGGCTCGCAGGAGGTATGTTGTCTCCGGAAGACGGCGAGCTCCGCGCAGGCCATCGTTTCGGATCAGGGGTTGGACCAACACACCGTACTGCACGTTACAGAAAACTTCTCGCTCGACACTCGAAAACAAAACCAACGCCGAGCAGCTGTGATGCTCGAACGAATGGCCTGGACCGATCAGGCAACGACTGCCGCGGAAGTGACGGCGTTGCAGATGTTTCGCGATCTATTTTCAAGCGAAGCATTGCGTCCCGGCGAACAGATCTCGGTCGGCACGTTGACGGTGCTGTTCACTGATCTGCGCGACTCGACTCAGTCTCTATCGCGAGATCGGCGATGCGACGGCGTTCGGCCGCGTGATGAACTCATTTCGACGTGCTGCGAAAGTCGATCACCGAACACGACGGCGCGATCGTGAAGACGATCGGCGACGCGGTGATGGCTGTCTTTCGCAGTGCCGCCGACGGCGTGAGCGCGATGCTCGAAGCCCAGGCGTCACTCGCGAATCCGCCGGAAGGCGCGATGCCGCTCAAGTTGAAAGCCGGCTTGCACACCGGGCCGTGCATCGCCGTGACGCTGAACGATCGACTCGATTACTTTGGTTCCACCGTCAACATGGCCGCGCGGCTCGAAGGACTCTCGACCGGCGGCGACGTGATAATCTCGCGCTCTGTTTTCGAAGACCGGAAGGTTCGCGAGCTGCTCGAAACAGAGAACTTTGTCGCAGTCGAGTTTGATATGTCACTGAAAGGATTTGAAGACGAGCGATTCGAGTTGTGGAGAGTCAGCTCAAAACACGAATGACCCCGATCTTAGCCGCGCAGGAAGTTTCAAAAATCTATCAAATGGGCACGAACAGCGTGACGGCCCTCGACAACGTCTCGCTCGAGATCGGCGAAGGTGAGTTCGTCGCGATCCAGGGCACTTCGGGATCGGGCAAGTCGACGTTGCTGAACATGCTCGGCGGGCTCGATCATCCCAGCAAGGGCGAAGTGTTCTTTGCGTCGAAGCCGCTGGGACCGTTCAGCAAGCGAGAGATGGCGCGTTACCGGCGTTTTTCGGTCGGCATGATTTTCCAGAACTTCAACCTGATTCCGACGATGACCGCGCGCGAGAATGTTGCACTCGCCCTCGCGTTCGGCGGTTTGCGCGGACAACAACGACGCACGCGATCGAGTGAACTGTTGGCGCGCGTCGGTCTCGGCGATCGCCTGACGCACAAACCATCTGAGCTTTCCGGTGGCGAACAGCAACGCGTCGCGATTGCCCGCGCGCTCGCGAACAACCCGAAGGTGTTGTTAGCGGACGAGCCGACCGGCAACCTCGACTCGATTCGCGCGCATGAGCTGCTCGGCTTGTTGCGCGAGATGGTCAACCAGGACTCGTTGACGATCCTGATGGTCACGCACGATCACGAGCTCGCCAACAGCTTTGCGGATCGCATTGTTTTTATGAAAGATGGAAAGATAGTTTGAAAATTCGAAATTCGAATTTCGAAATGCGAAATTGCTTTGGAGGATCTAATGCCCAACCCCGCTAGCCAAATGACGCTCGAGGCGCTGCGATCAGTGCCGCTGTTTGCTTCGCTCGACGACGAAGCGGCTACGGAGTTACGCAACCTGCTTTCCGAGAAAGTAGTGCCGCAGAACACGCGTCTTTTCAATCAGGGCGACCAGGGCGACGCGATGTATCTGATCGAAAGCGGGCGAGTGCGGATCAGTATTCGCGACGAGGACAAGCAGGAACTGACGCTCGCCGAGTTGGCCCAGGGCGACTTCTTCGGCGAGATGGCTATCATCGACGGGCGGCAGCGTTCGGCCGATGCGCGCGTGCTCGAAGATGCGCGGCTGGCGATCCTCTCGCGCGACGACTTCCTGCGATTTGTGCGCACGAAACCCGACGTCGCACTCGAAATGCTCTGCGCTTTGACGGATCGATTGCGACGCACAGACGAACTGCTGCGCTCGCGCGTCTCACGCAACGCGAACGAAGAAGAAGACGCGCGTATGACGATCGCCGATCGCGCGGCCGATTTGATTGCCGAGTTTGGCGGAAGCTGGAAGTTTATCGGCGTCTCGATGGGAGTGATCGTCTTCTGGATTATCTTTAACTCGTTCGTGCTGGCGCGCGGTTTCGATCCGGCGCCTTATCAAATGCTGAATCTCGGGCTCGCGATCATCGCCGGCATGCAGGCGCCGATCATCATGATGTCGCAGAACCGGCAGGGCGGAAAAGATCGCCTGCGCGCCGATCTCGATTATCAGGTGAACCTGAAAAACGAGCTCTCGCTGGCGGAAGTGTTGCGGCGTATCGACGTGCTCGAAAGCGAACGTCTGCCGAAACTCATTAGCGATCTGAAACTCACCACGGACAAATAATGATCAAAGCCATCTTCTTCGACTTCAACGGCGTCATCATCGACGACGAAACGATCCAGATGAAAGCGTACCAGGAGGTGTTGCGCGGTCACGACATCGATCTCACCGAAGAGTGGTACTTCGACGCGCTCGGCATGAACGATCGCACCTTTGTGCGCGCGATGTTTGAGCGCGCCAAGAAACCGTTGAGCGATGAAGTGTGGGAGTCAGTGTTGACGGAAAAGACGAGCCGCCACCGGAAGATGATCGAAGATCAACTGCCGATCTTTCCCGGCGTGCTAACGTTTCTGAAAGCTGCGTCGCGCCATTTCTCGCTTGGCCTCGTAAGCATGGCCAACATAATCGAGGTCGGCTACGTTTTCGAGCGCGCGGATCTGACGCCGCTGTTTTCCGTCGTCGTAACGGCTGAAGATGCGTCGGTGTGCAAACCCGATCCGGCTTGTTATGTCACGGGTCTGGCAAAGTTGAATGAGAAACGGCAACGCGAACGTCTGTTGCCGCTGTTGCCGGACGAATGTTTGGCGATCGAAGACTCGCCGCCGGGAATTCAGTCTGCGCGCGGCGCGGGCATGCGAACTCTCGGCGTCACAAACACTGTTTCCGAAGAGGCGCTGCGTGCGGCAGGCGCTGACGTTGTTACGGCAAGTCTGGCAGACTGGAACGTCGACGCAGTGAATTTTTTACGATGGTCTTATTGCGATAATTCACAAACACTAGATGAGCTTCTGGGACATCCTTCATCTCGCACTGCGAAACCTGCGCCAGGCGAAATTGCGCGCCACGCTGACGACGATGGGCGTTATTGTCGGCACGGCGGTGATCGTCACGATGGTCTCGTTTGGTCTCGGCTTGCAGAGCAACATGCTCGAGCGTTTCAAAGCGCTCGACTTGTTCAACGAGATCCAGGTCTTTGGCCGCGGGCTCAGCAGTCTGGCGGCAATCGGCCCGCGGCGGACCACGAGACGAAGGCGACCGGAGCAGCCGGCGCGAACGAAACGCGACTCGCATTCTCGACGATGCCGGCATCAAGGAGATCGCGGCGATTCCCGGCGTGATTACGTCGAACCGAGTGTGAGCTTTTGGTGCTTTCGTTCGCACGAACGATAAAGTGCTCACGCAAACGTCGGTGGCACGAACATTCCGAATGCTTCTTCACGTTTTCAGCATTTCGCCGCCGGTCAGATGATCTCTTCGCCGACTGCGGCTGAAGCTGTCGTCACCGAACGTTTCATTCGCGACTTCGGCTACGAAAAACCGGCGGACGCTGTGGGCAAGACTCTCGAGCTGCTCGCGCCGCCGAGTGAAAACAAAGATGAGGAAGAAGAGGAGACGCCGAACTTCTTCGGCATACCTCTGGACGATCCGGGACTCGACGAATCGAGCGCGGTTGAAGTGCGGAGGTTTCACGATCGCGGGTGTGTTGGGCGAGCTCAAGGAAGGCGCCGCGCAGGGAGGTCTGCGCGGGATGATGCCCGGTGCGCGGGTTTACATACCGCTGGACGTGGCCCATCAGTGGAACCTCACGCATCGTGGGCCGATGAGTCAGGTGGCGCTGGCGTTGGCGCGTCAACAGGGAAATCTTGCGGAAGGTCAGAACGAAGGATACGACGCGGCAGTCGTGCGGGTGAACGATCCGAAGGACCTCACCGAAGTGCGAGCGAAGATCACGGACGCTGGGATTTGGGAGTTTTTCGATCGTCGACGAGATCGATCAGATCCGGCTCGGTGTTTCTGATCATCGATTCGGTGTTGGGACTGCTCGGCGGGATCTCGTTGCTGGTTGCGTCGTTTGGAATTGCGAACACGATGATCATGTCGATCCTCGAACGCACGCGCGAGATCGGGATCATGAAAGCGATCGGCGCTGAGGATCGCGAAATCAAGTTGATCTTCTTTGTGGAAGCAGCGGTGATTGGATTGACGGGTGGCGTTATTGGCGTGTTGCTGGCGTGGGGAATCGACGGCCTCGCCAACCGTCTCGCCTATCGCTTCATCCTCAAACCACAGGGCGCTTCGTTCGTCGACTTCTTCTCAATCCCGCCGTACCTGTGGCTCGGCGCGATCCTGTTTGCTTTGTTGATCTCAGTCGCCGCCGCGCTTTATCCAGCCTCACGTGCCGCGCGAATCGATCCGGTCCGCGCGCTGAGACACGATTAAGTTCCCGCAAAGAGAAGAGCGAAGAGACTTTGAAATTAGCGCCTTTGCGCCTTTGCGGGAAACTTCTTCTAACATCGCGAGCGACGTGGTCCCGCAGCGATTACAAAAACGCGCGGAGATGTCTTTTTGCGCGGCGCCGCAGGCGGGGCAGGTGCGCCCGACTTTCAAATTCGCGCCGCACGAGGAACAGAAATCAGAGCCGGCGACGTTGGCTGCGCCGCAGGTGCCGCATCGTCCCGGCAACGGTGGCACGTAGCCGCCCGCTTTGCGCCCGATGTGATCTTCGATTATCTTCCACGCGTCTTCCGTAAGTCTGTATTGCCAGTATGCACCAAGGGCGGCAAGCGCCAGCAACGGCGCGAAAACAATCGCGCCGACCGCAGCGACCGCTGCCTTGTCGAACCACTTTTGCATTCCGATTTCCACCCGCGTGCCGCCTGGCTCCGGTGTGATCTTGATCGTCAGAGCAGAAGAGAGACCGGTCAGGTCACGCAACGTGTTCGACTTGCGCGCCTGCACGATGCTGGTGGTAGAAACCTGGAATGTTTGCACTTCATATTCGCTGTCAAAGAGCTGTCGCAACTCCGCAGTCAACTGAGCAACGTCGGCTTCTACGTTCGGGTAATATCTGCTGTCCATTAATTGCGGCTTCCTTTCGATGCAGGACTCGAATGACCTTGTACGGCCTCCGTGGCCGCCCATGTAAACGATACTAATATGAAACTTGTTCTAACTCTATCTCTCATCACCGTTATTCTGCTGTCATCTCCTGCCGCACTCGCGCAGAACGCGCTCGACGGCTTCGCGCCGAACGCGCCGTGGTCCAACGCCGCTGGGAAGAACGATTCCGCGCCGTGCCGACGCCAAACTCCGCGCGCGAGCACTTGCGCATCCTGACGCGCGTGCCGCACATCGCCGGCACGAAAGAAGACTACGACACCGCCATCTACGTGCGCGATCAACTGCGGAGTTATGGAATCGACGCCGAACTGAAGGAGTACGACGTCTGGCTTAACTACGTCGCAACGCCGAGCATCGTCGAGTTGATCACGACGCGCCGCCAGCGACTCAACATTCAACGAGCCCGTCGTCGCCGGCGATCCAACGTCGTCGCATCCGCTGATCACGCCACTCTTCAACGGCTACAGCGCGAGCGGCGACGTGACCGCGCCGGTGGTCTATGCGAACTATGGTTTGCCAAACGACTACGACGATCTGAAGAAAGCCGGCGTCGACGTCAAAGGCAAGATCGTGATCGTGCGTTACGGCAACTCGTTTCGCGGGGTGAAAGCGAAAGTCGCCGAAGATCGCGGCGCGATCGGTTGCATCATCTACTCCGATCCCGCCGACGACGGTTACATGCAAGGCGACATTTATCCGAAAGGCCCGTGGCGTCCCGGCGCGTCGGGCCAACGTGGTTCGGTGCAATATCTTTTCGACTATCCAGGCGATCCGTTGACGCCGGGACGTCCGGCGATTCCCGGCGTGAACGCTTGAAGCCCGAAGAAGCAACAGATCTCACGCGCATTCCCGTGCAACCGATCTCTTATGATGCTGCGCGGGCGATCCTCTCGCTGTTGAAAGGTCCGGTTAGACCACGCGGATTTCAAGGCGGACTGCCGTTCGCGTATCACCTGGGCGGCACAACGACGTGAAGCTTCGTTTGAAGACGGACATGGATTACAAGATCCGCAAGATCTGGAACGTCGTCGGGCGCATCGACGGAAACGAAGAAAAGGATCGTTGGGTGATTCTCGGCAATCATCGTGACGCGTGGGTGTTTGGCGCAGTCGATCCGAACAGCGGCACGTCGGCGATGCTCGAAGTCGGGCGTGGTTTGGGCGAGTTGTTGAAGCAGGGTTGGAAGCCGCGCCGCACGATCATTTTTTGCAGTTGGGACGCGGAAGAGTATGGGCTGATTGGATCGACTGAGTGGGCCGAAGAGTTGGCGCCGGAGTTGAAAGAGAAGGCGGTTGCTTATTTGAATCTCGACGTGGCTGTTTCTGGTCCACATTTCGGTGCTTCGTCAGTGCCGTCGTTGTGGAAGTTGATGCGCGCGGTGACGCGTGACGTTAAAGATCCGAAGACCGGAAAGAGCGTCTATCAACAGTGGCAGGATCGCGCGCGTGAAGGATCGTCCGGAGGGTGACCAAAGCACGGCTGAAGCGCGCATTGGAGCACTCGGTTCGGGATCGGATTACACACCGTTTCTGCAACATCTTGGAATTCCCTCGACTGACATGGGATTCGGTGGCGACTACGGCGTTTATCATTCGGCTTACGATTCGTTTCACTGGATGGACCAGTTTGGCGATCCGGGGTTTGTCTATCACGTTGCGGCGGCGCAGATCTGGGGCACGCTGGCGTTGCGACTCGCGGATGCCGATGGGTTGTCGTTTGACTACACGGATTATGCGAATGCAGATTCGTGAGTTTTTCGCGGAAACGGTGCGATCGCCGCGTCGTCGCAACCTCGCGAGTGCGTTTGACGAGAAGTCGATGAATGAGGCGCTTGATGATTTTGCGAAAGAGGCGGAGCGGGTGGAGAAGGCTGCGGCAGGATGCGGTGCGGGAGTTCGGATCGCGCGAAGTTGACGCGGATCAATGATGCGTTGATGCAAACGGAACGACAGTTTATCGATCCGCGAGGGTTGCGTGGACGCGCGTGGTACAAGCATCAGATCTACGCGCCGGGCTTTTACACAGGATACGCGGCGCAACCGCTAACTGATTTTCGCCAGGCGCTCGACGATCGGAACGGCAGCGAACGCGAAGGAGTCGCTGGAAAGAATCGTGCAGGCAATCAAGCGCGCTACGAAACGCTAAAGGCTGATTAAGCCACAAAAGCACACGGAGACATCGGACGATTATCCTTTGTGTTCTGTGGCTACTTGTTCTTTCTTCGCCTTCTTATCGACTTCGGGCGGGAATTTGTTGGCGGCTGCGAGGATTGATTGCGCGTCTTCATTCAAGTAATTCGAGGCTGGCTATTTCAGCTTCCGTCTTCGCTTCAGTGCGCAGCGGCTTGAGTTGTTCCATGATGCTCGTCACTGACGCGGCGAGCTTTCGCAGTGACTTCGGAATCAGCGGATTTCGTTCATCTCGCGAGCTGACGTCGTCGATGTTCGTGATCGCTTCGTCGAAGATCCGCGCGATGTCGCCGACCAGCTCGAAACGCGAACCCGCCGGCAGTTCGCCCCACCTTTCAGCATCTTTCTTTAACTGCTTCGCATTCGCTCGGCGCGCAGTGCCGTTGATCACCATCAATCGTCGCTCGGCGGCTTTGATGAACACGTCGATCCGCTTGTCGAGAATCTGAGCTTCCTTCACCAGATCGACTTCCTGCTGCGTGAGATGATCTCGTTTCTGAACAAGCCGATACTGGAAGAGTGAACAACAGAACAGAAGAACGACAAGGCAAGCAGGGTTCGGGTTATCATGGCTGGTTACTCTTTGGAGATGGGGTTGGGGTTGGGGATTCTTTCGGTTTCTCGTCGCGCTTTTCGGCGTTTCTTTTTCGGCTCGCGCACGACTGTGTGACCGTAGAACGAATTGAGCGCTTCAGTCCGGCCTTCGCGGGCAAACTCTTCCACCTTCTTGATCCAGACAGCGTTTTCGAGTGGCGTCTCGCGACGCATCGTCGTCAAACGTGGACCATGCGCGCGAAGCGCGAGCTCGAGTCGTTTATATAGGTCGCGCGTTTTATTGCTGTCGCGCTTCATGCTGGCCATGAAGTCGAGCGCGTCTTCTATCAGCGCCTGATAACTGCCCACTTCGTTGGCCGCGGCATCGAAGTTCGAGTTCCTTGGTGAGTTGTTCGGCGCGTGTCAGACGATGCGGCGGCGAGATCGATCGTCTGGCGGACGCGTGCTTTCGAATCTCCCGCCTGATCGATCTGCATGCGCTCCTCTTTGGTGATGACCTTGATCGGCGGCGGCGCGGTCAGCGGTGTTGGCGACGGTTGCGGCGTCCTGGGCGCGCACGGACAACGCACAGTAAAGACGATAAACAAGTCCACAGCAAACGAATTGCCGATTGCCGATTGCAGATTGCCGATTGCGATGAACCACGAGCACTACGATCGAGTCGCTCTTACAAAAATTGGCAATTGGCAATTGGCAATTGGCAATTGGTTCACGGCTTCTTCTTCGCTCCCTCGCCTAGCTGAATCTGCCGCCGCAGCGACGGCAGTCGCAGTTTCACTTTGTCTATCTCGAGCTGATTTGTTCCTTGCGTCAGCCGTTGTCAGAAACTTTTCATACGATGCGAGTGCTTCCGGATATTCTCCAAGATAATCGTGCGACGTGGCAATGAAATAATGAGCAACGGCGATTTCCGGTTTCGCCGCGAGGATCCATTCATACTCCGGAATCGCCTCGCTATAACGTTTTCGCCTCATACAACGCGGTGGCGAGGTTTGCGCGCGCCGCGTAGTTTTGCGGATTGCGCTGCACGACCTGGCGCAGGATGCTGCGCTGCGTCAGCGAAAAGTCCGCCTGGACCAACGCCGCGGCATAACCGATCGCGTACTCCGCTGCGTCCGGTTGAATCTCAGAGGCACGACGATAGATATTCAAGCGATCGCGCCGGATCGTCTGTACGGTATGAAGCACCAAGACGGCCGAGCAGCGTCGCGTTGCGCGGGTTCTTTTCGAGCAGTTTTTCCAGCGCCTTGCGCGCGACGGCCGGATCGTCGCTGTTTGCCGCTTCGATCTCTTCGGGCGTGCCGATGACTCCGCCTTTTCCATCACCGGCGGTTTGCTGCACTTCCAGTCCCGCGGCGTTCGCCACTTCCGCAGCTTCTTCGTTCCGGCCTGCCTGCTGAAGCGCGTAAGCGAGTCGCGACGCGATCGATTTTTCGCCTGGTTTTAATTTCTGCGGCCGCGCGCAGATCAACGATGCCGGCGTCGAAGTTCTTTGCGTCAGTTGCAAGATCCGCTCGCTCCATGAGCGCGGCGACATTTGTCGGTTCTTCTGTCGAGGACGCGATCGAGCGTTCGCTTTCGCGACGGCCGCATTTCCGTTTGCTCGTTCGGCGACTGCCAGAACGATCCAGGCGGAAGCGGGTGCTTCGGGGATCGCAGTCGCACGTTTCGCGAGACTCAACTGCTTCTTTCTTATCGACCGGCACGCAAGCGGATTTCTGACAACATGCGCAATGCAACGCCGTCCTGTGCGTCGATCTTGAGCGCCGCGCGAAATGATTGCTCGGCTTCGGAGTCGCGCTTCTGCGCATCAGCAACGCCCCGAACGCCGAGTGCGGCAACGACCAATTCTTCTTCTGCGAGATTGCGGTCTTGAAAGCGACTTCTGCTTCCGCCAACCGCCCGAGCGATGCGAGTGCGTTACCTCGTTGAAACTCCGCTTCGGGAAATTCAGGTTTGACTTTGAGTGCTTGTTCGTAGAACCCGATCGCCTTTTCCAACTCGCCGCGCGCGTGCGCGCCTTGTCCGCGTTCGAACAACCTGATCGGATCGGCGGCGCTGTCGCCGAACGGGATCGTCCTGCGCCGCGACGTGCAGAGCCGAGCCCGCAAAGAGCAACACAAAGCAGGTCGCGAGCAGGTAAAATTCTCTTCAAGAATGAGGCGTTCAATTGCCGCATTGAAGAATGATCCGGGGAGGCTTCGATGTTAGCACATCCTCTCTGATTACGCAGCGATCGCCCGTTAAGATGCAGCGAGGTGCTGGTTGCTTTGCTTGTGATGCATGAGCTAACATGCCGATTCACCGAATACATGAGTGTAATTGCCAAGGAAGAACGACTGCGTGAGTTGTTTCGTACGCTTGAGGTCAGTGATCGTCGCTTACTCAGGCGGCGTCGACAGCAGCTACGTCGCTTACGTCGCGAATGCCGAACTAGGACCACGCGCAGTTTGCATCACTGGTCAGTCGGCGAGTTTGCCCTCTTATCAACACGACGAGATCGATCGCGTCGTTGAAGAGTTTGGTTTTCATCACGAAATCATTCAGCACCGACGAGTTGGAGCACCCTGAGTTATCGCGCGAACAATGGCGACCGCTGTTTCTTTTGCAAGGACGAGTTGTACGGCAAGCTCGAATCCGCTTGCGCGCAGCGCGCGGCATCGAACACATCGTCGATGGATCGACAGTCGACGATCTCGACGATTATCGGCCCGGACGGCAGGCGGCGAAGCAACACGCCGTGCGCAGTCCGCTGATCGAAGTCGGTCTGAACAAGAATGAAGTGCGCGAGTTGAGCCGGCGAGCGACGTTGCCGACGTGGGACAAACCGGCGAGTCCTTGTCTGTCGTCACGCATAGCTTATGGCACGCACGGTGACGATCGAGAAGCTTGCAGAAAGTGGACCGGGGCGAGGAGATCTTGCGTGAGTTTGGATTTCGAGAGTTTCGAGTTCGTCATCACGACACGCTGGTCCGGCTGGAGATCGCCGCGGCGGAGATGGACCGAGTGTTGCAGAAAGACGTGATCGATCAACTGGCGGCGCGGTTTCGCGAGCTTGGGTTTCAAGTACGTCACTCTCGATCTGCATGGATTTCGCAGTGGCTCGATGAACGAAGCTTTGCCGATCATCAATATCAATCGCAAAGTTAATCTGAGTAACGCCAGTGGACGCACCATAGCAGAGCGAATGAGGGCCTTATGGTCAGCATGTACAGCACAGTATACGTAGACGATATTCGCGAGATAAAAGAAGAGAACCCGTTTGAGTCGATGATGTCGCGCTTCGATCGCGCGGCGCAACTGTTGGACCTCGATCCGGATCTTTACGCCGTGTTGCGAGTTCCTAATCGCGAGTTGAAGGTTTACATCCCGACGCGCATGGACTCAGGCCGCATTCAGGTGTTTGAAGGTTTTCGCGTGCAGCACAACTTCGCGCGTGGTCCGGCAAAGGGCGGCATTCGTTACGCGCCCGACGTCAATCTCGATGAAGTGCGCGCGCTCGCGGCCTGGATGACGTGGAAATGCGCGGTCGTCAACGTTCCGTTTGGCGGCGCGAAGGGCGGCATCATCTGCGATCCGCAACAGATGTCGATCGGCGAGCTCGAGCGCATGACGCGGCGCTATGCGGCAGAACTGCTCGACTTCATTGGACCGGAGAAAGACGTGCCCGCGCCGGACATGAACACGAACGAGCAAACGATGGCGTGGATCATGGACACCTACTCGATGCACGCCCGTCACACCGTCACGGCCGTCGTCACCGGCAAGCCGATTGACCTGGGCGGGTCGAGCGGCAGGACGAGAGGCAACCGGCCGCGGCATACTGTTTGTTGTCAACGAGGCTATTAAGCGCTTCAAGATGACGCCGGCAGAAACCCGCGTCGTCGTTCAAGGCTCGGGAAACGTTGGCGGAATCGGCGCCCGGCTCTTGCATGAAGCGGGTTATAAGGTTGTAGCGATATCGGACATTCACTGGGGAATTTACAACCCAAACGGAATCGACATCCCGGAGGCGCTGGAGCTACTTACGGACCACCCGGTCCTTCGAGGGCTATGAGGGGGTCGAGTTTGTGTCCAATCAGGAGCTGCTCGAGTTGGAGTGCGACGTGCTGGTCCCGGCCGCGACTGAGAACCAGATCACGTCTCACAACGCGGATCGGATGAAGTGCAAGGTGCTGGCTGAAGGAGCGAATGGGCCGACGACGGCGGCGGCGGACGAGATCCTTCACGAGAAAGGGCATCTTCGTCATTCCCGACATTCTGGCGAACGCTGGCGGGGTGACGGTCTCGTATTTTGAGTGGGTCCAGGACAGGATGGGATATTTCTGGCGCGAGGATGTGGTGAACGAAAGACTGCAGGACAAGATGGTCGCCAGCTTCAACGATCTGTGTCGTTATGCCGACGCACACTGCGGTGGATACCAGGACCGCGGCATACATGTTGGCGATAGACCGCGTGGCCTATGACACACGCATGAGAGGCATCTATGCGTGACCGAAAAAACATAAACATATGGGCGCTAAGTAGTGAAAAAGGCTTGATTTCCATTTTAAGGTAGAGTATGGTCTGGCTGATTTAGGACTCGGACCAGCGTTACGATTTTTCAAGATTTAAGACACGGTTTGAGAGACGAAATCATTGACAAGAGGTAGTTCATTTCCTATAAGAAGTGAACAAAGCAGGAACAACTCGGGCAAAGCGAATTAGCTGAAAGTGGAGTACGGCGAGAAAGGTCGAAGTACTCTGTTTGCGTCGCATCCGAGCGTCGCCGCAGGATGAAGTTGGTCCAAGCGGACTTAATCGATTTGACAGAGTGTAGTTGGGGCCACCGGGGAACATCGTGCGTTTAGGTGACTTTGTTCGGTTACGGCGGCGCTATTACATCGAATTCTTTATTACTCATTTCGCAGGAGGAATGCGATGAGACTCGCAAGCAGGGCGCTTATAGCTGCGCTCGTTTCGTTGGTGCTGTGTGCCGCAGTATCAGCACAGACTATTAGGTCGGAGAGAGATCCGCGCAATCAGTCTCCAGCAGTTGGCACCGGTGGTCCTGAAGGTGGACCAACCGGGCTTTTTACTATCTACGATGGTTCGACTCTGCGTCGCGGTGAGTTCACGTTCAGTATCGCTTATAGCAATTATGATCGTGATCCAGGAAACGCAGACTTCGCTGACATCCCGCTGAGCTTCAACGTCGGATGTCAACGACCACCTGGAACTTTTCTTCAAGACGAACGGCTACCGCGGAATCAAAGTAAACAATCCGCAAAACCTGTCCGGGCTTCTATCTGCCTAACTCGCAGCTCTTCTGCGGTGACCGTGTTGTGCAGCCCGGCCGGCGGTAGTGCTATCGCCGTCTGGTCCACTGGTGGGAACGTTGGCTGGCACCGCGGTGTTTCGCCCGCTGAACAATCAGCCATTCGTGCAGTTTCCGTTCACCGGCGGCTCGGCGGGAACCTTCGGCTTGACCCCTGGTCAAATCGGCCAACAGTTTGGCTTCCCGGGCTTCAACGCGCAGCTTGGACCACCGGTGGTCCAGCCGAACAGCGGCACGTTCGGTTCAGCCGACAACTTCCCGGGCATCGGTTCGCCGGTAGGCAGCATCCTGCCGGGTATCGTGCTGGCGACGACGGCGCTGCCGGCGACCGCTTTGACGCTGCCGATCACGGTGCCGACCACGTTTACCGTCGCGCCGACTTATCTGGCTGATGCGCCGTTTATCAATCGGCTGTATGGCGAGAGCAGCTTCAACAACTTCGTGGCGGGCGCCAAGATTCGTTTCACCGGGCCAAACAATCCGCTTGGAGTTGGCTTGGTTGGCTTCTATCGCTGGTATCCGGACAAAGCTGACGACTTTTCCGGCTTCAATCAAATGCAGCGCGGCGCCGGACCGGGTGGCGACATCGGCGACTTTGGTTTCGTCGGTGTCGTCGACGGACGCCTTGGCAGGCACGTCAACGTGTCGGCAAACGTTGGCTACATTCTGAACAGCAATCCCAAGGGTGCTGGGCGGCGATTTCGTGTTGTTGGATCGTCCCGGATGAGTTGATCGCGGGTGTCGGCTTTGACTTCCCGGTCAACGAGCACTTCCAGCCGATATCCGAAGTTCGTTCGACGCAGTACGTCGGCGGGCCGCACGCCGAACGCGTTCAATAACAATCCCGTCGACTCACTCGCCGGCGTGAAGATTTATCCGCGTCGTTGGTTCGGTTTCGGCTTCGCTTATCGCCGTCACCTGAACCCGCAAGATCAGGATCACTTTGATGAAGCTGGCGCCGTCAACATTCCCGTCCAGCAGATCACCAACGTGAATGTGGTGGGACGAGGTCTGGTGGTTGTGCCTGGCACTTCGGCGGCAGTCGCAGGGATTCCGAGCGGCTTCAACTTCTCCGAAGAGCCGAATGGCTTTATCGCTCAGTTCTGGATCGGACGACGCAACGCCAGCACGGTGCCGGTTATCAACACCGCGCCGCAGCGTGACCGTTGCCACGTCGATGAGCTCGATCCTGCGGCCGTGCCCGCCGCCGACCAGCTCGACGACTTGTACGCCGACCGGCAGCGAAGTTCAGCTAACCGCAAATGCGACCGATCCGGATAACGACCAGTTGCTCTATACCTGGTCCGTCACCGGCGGCCGCCTGAGCGGCGAAGGCCGAGCAGTGACCTGGGATCTTACCGGTGTTGCGAATGGAACCTATACGGCTAGCGTTGAGGTCAACGACGGCAATCAACATACGGCCAGTGGCTCAGCGACCGTGACTGTTGCTGACTGCACGGACTGCGTAGCGCCAAGACCGCCATGCCCGACCGTTTCGGTGAGCTGTCCGGACACTGTTGATATTGGTCAGCCAGTCACGTTCACGGCTTCGTGATGGTGGCGGAGAAGGCTTCACTCCGACCTACAACTGGTCGGTGTCAGCCGGAACCATCACCAGCGGCCAGGGAACGTCGACCATCACGGTTGATACTGCCGGACTGGGCGGACAGACCGTAACGGCCACTGTCAGCCTGGGCGGCGCAGATCCTTCGTGCTCGACCACGGCTTCCTGCACTACCAACGTGAAGCCGAGAAACCGGTCGCGAGGAGATTTGACGAGTATGGCAACATCCGCTTCAACGATGAGAAGGCCAGACTCGACAACTACGCCATCCAACTCCAGAACGAACCCGGTTCGACCGCAACGATCATTGCCTACGGAACCTGCGCCGGTGAAGGCCAGACCCGCGGCGATCGTGCCAAGGACTACCTCGTCAATACTCGCGGAATCGAAGCTGGACGCATCACAGTCGTCGACGGCGGATGCCGTGCAGACCTGACGGTTCAGTTGTGGGTCGTGCCGCAAGGCGCCGACGCCCCAGCCGTCGATACTTCGGATACCATCTCGCCGTGTCCGGAGTGCAGAAGAGCGACGAGCTCCGCGGACGACGAGGCCGTGGTGACGAATAACAACTAGCGGTTTGGCTTTGCCAAACGCTTAACAAACAAGCGGGCGACGCTATCCGGCGTCGCCCGTTTTCATTTTCCGTTTTCCATTTGGCGGTTTTCATTTGTCATTAAGAGACAGCTTGGAAATGACAAATGAAAATGCAAACGGCAATGGAAAATGAACACAACGACCCTTCCTCCGACCGGCATCCTAGCGTCGCCCCCCAGCTTTTAGACACAAAGCACGAAAATCTGTAATAAACTGTCGCCAGGTGAGCGACGTTTGCTCCGAATGTTTTAACCCTGGATGAATAACGATGAAGATATTTTCTAAGCGTCTCCCCCTGGTTCTCGTTACGCTTCTCTGTCTCAGCCTTGCGCCCAACGCTGGCCGTCGATGTTCGCGGTCAGTGATGGCGGCACCGATCCGGCACTCTATTCAAATGATTGGCGCACAACCGGACCTCCGGGCGGCGATGTTCGTGGACTCGTAGTAGATCCTTCCAATCCTGATCGCTTTTACTTTGGCACTCTCGACGGCCAGATCTACACGTCGTCCGATGCCGGCAAGACACTGGCGACTGCTTCACAACCTCGGAAAGCCACGTCTTTTCGTCGATCACATCATCGTCGATCCACGCAATCCGAAAGTTCTGTATGTTGGAGCGCACCGGCACGACCAGCCGGGCGGCTTTTTCAAGTCGACTGACGGCGGCCAGACGTGGAGCGAGAGCGCGCAGCTCAAGAACGAAGTCTATCCATTCGCTTGCCCAATCAGAAGCAGACCCCGACGTCTTGATTGCCGGCACTTTCACACGGCATCTTTCGCTCTGACGACGCGGCGAGATTCGTGGAAACAATTGCCGACGCAGCAGGTGGAGGGTTTGCATCACGTTGAATCCCTGGCGATCGATCCGCGCACTGCCAGCACGATCTACGCCGGCACCTGGTATCTGCCTTACAAGTCTCTTGACGGCGGTCAAACGTGGAAGATCATCCGCGAAGGAATGATCGACGACTCAGACGTCTTTGCGATCGACATCGATCCGCGCGATCCGAATCACATCTTTGCCTCGGCTTGCAGCGGCATTTATGAAAGCAAGAATGGCGGCGACATGTGGAGAAAGTGCAGGGAATACCGTCGCAGTCGCGACGCACGCGCACGATTCTTCAGCATCCGTCAGTTCCGGGCCTGATTCTTGCCGGCACCACCGAAGGTTTCTGGCGTTCGGATGCAGGCGGCAATCCTGACTCGTGGATGGTGACGACTTCGCGCCAACTCGAGATCAACTCGATCGCGGTTCATCCTTCGCGACCCGACATCATTTTCATCGGCACCAACAACTACGGCGTGATGATTTCTAACGATGCCGGCAAGTCGTTTGTGCCGACCAATGGAGGTTTCAGCGGCCGCTTCGCGAATGCGATTCTCGCCGACAGGGAAACTCCGAACCGCATCTACGCCTCGACGATCAATACCGCTACCGGCGGCGGCTTCTTCTTTGTCAGCAACGACAACGGCGAGAGCTGGCGCCCATCGATGCGCAGCATGCCTTCGCGTTTGATCACTTACGCGATCATTCAGGACACGAAAGACGCAAACCTGATCTACCTGGGCACGAACCTGGGCATTTATCGTTCAACCGATCGCGGCACTTCGTGGTCGCCAGTGTGGGCGCCGAGCAGTCCGGAGAAGAAGAAGACAACCGCTCGAACAGCTACGAAGCAAGGCGCGAAACCTGCGCCCGCAGCAAGACGCAAAACGCCTGCAGCGAAGGGTAGCGAGATCGTCCTGCACGCGCAGGAAGCACTAACTGCGATGGGTTACAACCTCGGCGAGCCAGACGGCAAAGCCGGCGCGTCAACAACGTCCGCGGTGAAGCGGTTCCAGGTCGATCGTCACCTGCCGGTAACCGGAAAGCTCGATTCGATCACGTTGGCGGCGCTTGGCGTGAGCACTGCCGCTGGTCCTGCGTCCGATGAGAAGTCAGACCTGATCATCGCTGATGCAGTGCACACGTTAGTCCACACAGTCGACGCCGAATCCGGCAAGCCGGGATTCCTCGCCGCTACCAATGCAGGTCTTTATCGCAGTTTTGACCCGGCAAAAGGCTGGCAGAAACTGCCCTACGGAACAGGCGATCCGCGTACCACCTGTATCTCTACAAACGTTCGTACTCCAGAAACGATCTGGGTGGGAACACCTCAATCGGGCCTGCTCGTCTCGCGCGACAGCGGCAAGACGTGGCGTCAGGTCAACGGTGTGCCGAGCGATGTTCCCATCAACGTGATTGCGCAGGATCCGTCTAAATCGGATCGCGTTTACGTTGGCACTAAGCAGGCGTTCTTCATGTCGCCCGATGGCGGCGACACGTGGAGCCGTCGCGGCGGCAATCTTCCGTTTGGCGACTTCACTGCGATCCTGATCAATCCGCGCAACGGCGACGAAGTGTTTGCCGGAAATGCGTACCAGACGAGCGACGTCGGCGGCGGCGTATTCCGCAGCACAGACGGCGGCACGACGTGGGCCCGCATCGATCCGAAGGGCAGACGTTTGCCGAGTCAGCGCATCTGGGCGTTGGCGTTTGACGCGCACGATCAGAACGTGTTGTTCGTCGGGTCTCACTCGGCGGGTGTGTATGTTGTTCCTCGCATGACCGACACGCTTTCGCAGAGTCAATAAAACGTATCTGCAACATTCTCGTTTCTGCGACTCCGATCGTTCGCTCGGAGTCGCAGAAACTTCGCTGTTGCCTTGACATACGCTCATACAGGCGTGTACATTGCCGCCCTACCCGGTAAGAAGGCGGCGGGTGTTTGTCGGACCAAGCGGGGTAACTACGGCAGGGCGGTAATCGAAACAGATTAGACTGACAATTCCAAATCCAAACGGCACGCTTCCTCGCCAGCTTCAACTCCCGACAACGCCAAGGTCAATCAAGCAAATCGCCGCTGGACACTGTCTGGCTTTCAGCGAAGACCTGCGCTGATTGTTCGGCTCAGTGAAGCGCGATAAGATCTTGCACGCGCTGATAGGTATCGGGAACTACAGGAGTATGCATGTCTAGTGAACAACCCAAGCTGAATAACAGCGAGGCTAACAATTCAACCTCCGGCGAGTCGCAGACTCCGCCGCAAAATACCGTCATGGCTTCTCAACCCGCACCAGCAACCCACACAACCGACATTGATGAATCCGATGAGATCACGCGCCGCCGGCGACGTGGACTTCGGTCAACTTCTCGACCAATTCGAACAAGAGCAGGCGACTCTCGAAGAAGGTGAAGTCGTTCGCGGCACCGTCGTTGGTTTAAGCGAACGCGGCGTAGTCATCGATTTCGGGTACAAGTCGGAAGGCATCGTTAACCCGGCCGAGTTTACCGAGAATGGTCAACTGACAGTCAAAGCAGGCGACGAAGTGGAAGTGCTCGTCAAGAGCATGGAAACAGCCGACGGCCTGCCGGTACTTTCACGCGCCGACGCAGTGCGCATGAAGGCCTGGGACGACCTCGAGAAGGCTTATCGCGACGGCTCCAGCGTTAAGGGACGCGTCATCGATCGCATCAAGGGCGGCTTGCGTGTGGACATCGACGGCATTGCTGCGTTTCTGCCGGGTTCGCAAGTAGACGTTCGCCCCGTTCGCAATCTCGACAGCCTGCGCAATCAGGTCATCGAAGCGAAGGTGATCAAGCTCAATCGCAAACGCTCGAACGTGGTCCTGTCGCGCAAGTCTGTCATCGAACAGGAGAACACCGGGCGCAAAGATCAAACGCTCCAGCAGATCGAAGAAGACATCGTCGTCGAAGGTCAGATCAAGAACCTGACCGACTACGGCGCCTTTGTGGATCTCGGCGGCGTCGACGGCTTGCTGCACGTGACGGACATGTCGTGGGGACGCCTCCAGAACCCGAACGAGTTGTTCAAAGTCGGCGACACGATTCAGGTCAAGGTGCTCAAGTTCGATCGCGACCGCGAGCGCGTCTCGCTTGGTTACAAACAACTGTTGCCCGATCCGTGGTCCAGTGTTGAAGAACGGTTCCCGGTCGGCAACCGCGTGAGCGGACGCGTTGCCAGCGTTGCCGATTACGGCGCCTTCGTCGAACTGGAACCCGGTGTCGAGGGATTGGTGCACGTTTCCGAAATGAGCTGGTCCAAGCGGGTGAAGCATCCGAGCAAGGTGGTTAATCCGGGCGACACGGTCGAGGTCGAAGTGCTCAGCGTCGATCCGCGCGCGCGCCGCATCAGTCTCGGCATGAAACAGGTGCAGGAGAACCCGTGGCAGACGCTGCACGAGCGTTACCAGGTCGGCACGCGCGTTCATGGCCGCGTGCGCAACCTGACTGACTTCGGCGCTTTCATCGAAATTGAAGACGGCGTCGACGGGCTGGTCCACGTTTCCGACATTTCCTGGTCTCGCCGGATCAAGCATCCGAGCGAAGTGCTGAAGAAGGGCCAGGAGATCGACGCGGTCATCACCAGCATCGACAGCGAGAACCGCCGCTTGTCGCTCTCGATCAAGGATCTCGAGCCGAATGCCTGGGAGAAGTTCACTAACGAGCACAAACCCGGCGACGTCGTGCGCGGCAAGGTGGCGCGGTTTGCCAACTTCGGCGCCTTTATCGAGCTCGACGACAATCTCGAAGGCCTTTGTCACATCTCGGAGCTTTCGGAAGAGCGAATTGCCAAGCCGGAAGACGTAGTCCAGTTAGGACAGGAGATGGACTTCAAGATCCTACGCATCGATCCCGACACGAAGAAGATCGGTCTCTCTGCCCGTGCGGTGGGCAAGGACGAGCCGATCATCGATACGAAGATCTATTCGTCGGAGGCGGGCGGAGGAATGGCCTCACTGGGTGAGCTGGCCGATTTCGGTTTGAATAAGCCCGACACCGGGGACGAATAGTCCCCGGTCCAATTTCATAATCTATCCGCTTTCTCCGGTGGCTGAGTCTTGCCCGACCCGTTCATTTTCTGGTAGTGTACGGGTAACTTAACCTCGCTATTATCAAGACGTTAATTAAGATTTCGATTTCACACATCGAGGTGATGCATGACAAAAGCAGAACTCGTCGAAGACGTTGCTCGGGCGGCAGAACTCACTAAAAAAGATGCCGAGCGTTTAGTCGAAATTGTCTTTGAAAGCATCATTGAAACACTGAATCAGGGCGAGAAGATCGAGTTGCGCGGTTTTGGCAGTTTTCGCGTGCGCGAGCGTGGGGCGCGCCGTGGCCGAAACCCGAAGACCGGCGATCCCGTCAGTATTCCCGCGAAGCGCGTGCCTTATTTCAAACCGGGCAAGGAACTGAAAGAGCTCATCAACGACGATAACGGATCTCATTCGTCCGCTCCTGGTTCGTCGCTCCCGTTGGGTGAAGAGAACCGTCAGCCACCCATCCTTTAAGCTGCAAACAGATCGAGGTGTTTTTGATTGGATAGATTGTGGAGTCCCTGGCGAGGC
Source organism: uncultured Acidobacteriota bacterium (assembly GCA_963770215.1). Classification (GTDB taxonomy): domain Bacteria; phylum Acidobacteriota; class Blastocatellia; order Pyrinomonadales; family Pyrinomonadaceae; genus PSRF01. The sequence goes on along the minus strand of CAVYOP010000015.1, from coordinate 29,211 downwards.
CGGTACATCGCGTCAGGGGTCGATTCACAGGCGGGCGAGTGCGTCTTCTGTCGCATCGGCGCGGACACCGAGCACGATGAGGCAAATCTCGTGGTCCATCGTGGCGAGCGCGCGTTTGTGGTGCTCAATCTTTATCCTTACATCACCGGACACTTGATGGTCGTGCCGTACCTGCACACGGCCGATTTGGCTTCGACGGCGAAGGAAATCACGGATGAGATGATGGACTTGACGAAGCGCGCTCAGACAGTGCTGCGTGAAGTCTATTCACCGGCCGGGTTCAACATCGGGATGAATCTCGGGTGCCGCTGCCGGCGCCGGCATTGCCGATCACCTTCACATTCACGTGCTGCCGCGCTGGTCGGGCGACACGAATTTTATGACCACCGTCGGCGAGACACGCGTCCTCCCGGAAGATCTTCAGACAACCTACTCCAAGGTTCGCCCGAAGTTTTAACCACAAAAGGCACAAAAGACACAAGAGGCACAAAGAAGGAAAAGAAAGAGGTACAACCCACCTTTCCTGCCTACTTCTTGTGCCTTTTGTGCCTTTTGTGTCTTTTGTGCTTTTTGTGGTTAAAAGTTCGAGCGAACCTTGCGCGGCAGCGCCTCGTCTTCGACCTCCCCGCCACGGCTGATGGGAACGTCTGAGGGTTTGCTGTAAGTGACGCCGCGTTCTTCGCTGTCGAGATCGCCGGCGGGGAGGGTTGGCAGTGGACCGGTGAGTCGGTGGATTGAAGCCCGGATAGTCGATGCGCGCGTGATAGATCGCGGTGAGCGCGCTGATCATCGCCTCGCGAATCGTCGTCAACTCCTGCAACGTCACGTCGCATTCGTCGAGCTGCCCATCGCTGACGATCGCGTCGACGATCTTCACGACGATGGCGCGAATGTTCTCCGGATCGGGACGTGCGAGGGAACGTGCGGCTGCTTCACACGAGTCGGCCAGCATCATGATCGCCGCTTCTTTAAACTGCGGCTTTGGCCCGGGATAACGAAAGTCGGCTTCGTCGATCGTCTCGTTTGGCTTTGCTTGTGCCTGTGCTTTGCGAAGGAAGTAGTGCAGCGTGCGCGTGCCGTGGTGTTGCGGAATGAAGTCGGCGATCTTCTTCGGCAAGCCGATCTCTTTGGCGAGCCGTGAGCCGTAGGTGACGTGGCTGGTGATGATCTTGGCGCTCTGATATGGGCGCAGACGATCGTGCGGATTGTCGCCCTGCTGGTTTTCGACGAAATACTCGGGCGCGGCAAGTTTGCCGATGTCGTGATAAAGCGCGCCGATACGCGCGAGCAGGGGATTGGCGCCGACGGCGCGGCACGCATCTTCGGCGAGTTGTCCGACGGCGTGCGAGTGCTGGTTCGTGCCCGGCGCGCGCAGGGCGAGTTGGCCTAACACCGGCAGGTCGGCGTTTGAAAGCTCGAGCAGTTTGACGTCGGTAAGTATGCCGAAGAACGACTCGTTGATCTGGCAAACCACCTGCGGCAAACACAGCCGTCAGCATGCCGCCGGCGATGCCACAGCCGATCGCCATCAAAATGGTTCTCCACGTCAACGGTTGCTGCGAATAGGCCATGAGAGCCAACGCCATCACAACGTTCACGCCGCCGACCAGCAGCCCCGCCAGCGTGACTGACTGCCGTTCTCGATAGCGTCCTGTGCCGTAGACCGCGGCCGAACACGAGACCATCGCAAACAAAGCCTTTTGCATTCCGCTGGGCGCTAACATGCCAGCGAACAGCGCCGTGATCATTCCGGTCAGGAAAGCCAGTTGTGTATCGACCAGCATCGCGACGAGCAACGCCGCCGCCGCGAAGGGAATGGCAAAATTCCAAATGACGGGATCGTTGAACGGCGGAGCCATTCTCGCGGCCACGCTTTCGCCGAAGATGAAGCCGATCTTCATCAGCGCCGTTTGGACGAGGATGGCCGTGCCGACAAGGGCAAACGCTTTGTGCTTGCCGAGACTCAGCGAACTGCTGCCGGTGCGGTGCTCCGCAAACTTCCACGCGGCCCAGTAGACGCCGATAACGACAAACAACAAGCCGAAGAAGTTATGCCACGGCCGGCCCGCTTCCCCCGTGCTCCGGATCGCGGCGATCTGCGTGAGAATCGCGGGGGTGACGGTGTCGCCCTCACGAGCGAGAAACTGACCGCGTTTCAACGAGATCACTACCGACTCGACTTTGCTCGCCTCCATCTCGCGCGCCGTCGTCGTGGCCTGTCCGTCGAAGACGACGTTGGGCCGCAGCATTGGCGCGATTGATGATGCGAGCGACGACTTTTGTTGTGCTGTCCAGCCGCTAAGATTGAGTATTCGTGTGTCGAGGGTACGGCGCGCTGTAGAGAGCGGAATCATTTGCGTGAGCGGCGCCGGTATGATCATTTGCTTTGCGGGATTGCGCACGTCGATCAGCACGATGTCGTGTTGCAAACGATCCGCGTCGGCATCGTCGTAGATGTAACCGCCGCCGACTTCCCGGACGATCGACGCAAGTCGATCGAGATCGGTTTCACTGAGGTTCTGATTGGGCGCGATCTTCTGTTTTAGTTCTTCCCAACTGGCGAGGAACCCCTGCACCGACGTCTCGCCGCGAGTCGAATCAAAATTGAAGACCGAACGCGTCGCTTCTCGCGCAGCGGCTTTGCGTTTTTCCGTCTCTGCCAGATCGACTGTGGTGATGTCGGCCGGAACGATGATCGCGCGGCTGAGAACGTCGCCTTCTCGGTAGTTATCGTTCAGGCTTGAAGAGTGGGTGTTGAGAAGCAGGAGGCTGGTGACCACTACGAGCACGCTGCAACCGATGAGAAAGCGGGTGCGTGGCCTGAAACACCATCAGCGGACGCATTACGTAGGCGATCAGCCTGTCGCGCGCCTGGCTGAAAGGAGTTTTGAAACGTGGACGGAGTCCCATTATGCGATGCGAGACATAGCCGCGGTCTGCTGTTCGTCGTCGCCGGCAGCCGGTTGGTTGTTCAGATTTCGCGCCAACACCGCGCCGGCTTTTTCGAGCAGAGATCCGAGTGTCGCCGGCTTGATTGCCGAGATCACGACGGGTTCGCCGCTGTCCATCTGTTGAGCCTGGCGAACCGCCGCCTCCAGTACTTCCGGCTCGACCAGGTCCGCTTTGTTAAGAGCCAGCATCGACGGAATCTCTGACAGCTTGAGCTCTGACAGGATCCGTTTTACTGACTGAATCTGTTGTAACCAGCGAGGGTTCGAGATGTCGACTGCATGGATCAGCAGGTTGCTGTCGTCGATCTCTTCGAGTGTTGCACGAAAAGCGGAAATGAGATCGGGCGGCAACGCGCGAATAAAACCGACCGTGTCGTTGATGATCACTTCCTGCTCGCGCGGCAGACGCAACCGCCGTGAAGTCGGATCGAGCGTCGCGAACATGCGTTGTTCGGCATGGACTTCACTCCGCGTCAGCGCGTTGAGCAAAGTCGACTTGCCGGCGTTCGTGTAACCGACGATCGAGATGATCGGCAGGCCTTGTCGTGTGCGGCCTTTGCGTCGTTCCTGACGGCGTTGTCGCTGTGCTTCGATCTCGCGTTCGAGACGATTGATGCGATCGCGCACGCGACGGCGATCGGTTTCCAGTTTCGTTTCACCCGGTCCGCGGCCGCCGATGCCCCCGGCAAGACGTGAGAACGCCGAATCCTGGCCGGCGATCAATCGCGGCAAAAGATATTTCAACTGTGCCAGCTCGACCTGAATTTTTCCTTCTTTCGACTGGGCGCGCTGGGCGAAGATGTCGAGGATCAACTGCGAGCGATCGATGACTTTGAGATCTGTTGCTTCGGACAACGAGCGCACCTGCGCGGGGAAAGCTCGCTGTCGAAGACGAGCATGTCGGCGCCGAGCTGTAACGCGCGAATGATCAGCTCGTCAAGCTTGCCGCGGCCTAACACGGTGCGGGGGTCGATCGCCGAGCGGCGTTGAATGATCGTGTCCTGGACTACAACACCCGCCGAAGCAGCGAGCTCCGCCAGTTCGGCCATTGATTCTTCGGCGTCCGCGAGCGAGCCGGTGGCGACGCCGACGAGGATCGTCTGGTCGCGCACTTCCGCGCGGCGCGCGGTGCGCCGGTTCCGCGCCATCTCTTCTTCGAGCGACTCGATCAGTTCGAGAAAATCTGAATCGAGTTGTGACGCCATTGCCGGTTCGAGAAAGGCGTACAGCTCGGGCGTGGTTCCGTTTTCGAGCTCGCCTGAATGCAGCGGCAGCAAGTGCGCGGCACGCACCATGCCCGGCAGGCCGGAGCTCGTGTCGACGTCGATGGCGGCCATCAAATCCAGCCGCAGCAGCGCGAGGTCGGTTAAGTCGTCTTGTGTCAGCGGTTCGCCGCGCAGGTGCGTGTGAACGCAGCGCAGTCCGCGAAAACGACCGGTGGCGACGCGCACGCGTTTGAAGTCAGGCAGCTCGATGCCTTTGTTATCGCCGACCATCACGTACTGGACGTGACCTTTGCGGTCGATGAGAGCTCCAATTTGTCGGCGGGTCTCGTGAGAGAGCTCGCTCAGTTGTCGAGCGAATTCGTGAGTCACGATTTGATTTGGAGGTATGCGCCGAGTGTACAGCTTTTCGATGCGCCGCAACTGATTTGGTTTTAACCCAAGAGTGTTGCCTAAAACGCTGGTAATGGCCTTTTCCTTCCTATACGGAGGCGAATTATAACATACAGGCGCTACTGTCTCGGCGTCCTCTGCGTCTCTGCGGTTTACTGGTTTTGGATAAGTTCACCGCAGAGACGCAGAGGACGCCGAGATGGTCTCTTCTTGTTGAGTTATGCATGTGCATCGTATGATGAACCTTTTTTATGGGCAGTGCGGGAAGAATCTTAAGCATAGATCCGCCTTACGCCATCGCCGGCGGCGAGGTGGTGATCGACTGCGCGGACTTCGACACGAGCGATCCTGCGATGTGCGCCGTGCTCGTTGGCGACGAGGTTGCGCCGATCGTGGCGTTGGGACCGAAGCGCATCCTCGCGATCGTGCCGGAAACCAAGGGCGGCGAATCTGACGTGCGTTTGCAGTGTGGCGACGAGGTTAGTCCGCCCGCGCGTTTGACCGTCGCGCGAAAGCTCGCCGGCGATCTGCATCCCGTGGCGAATCCCGCGTTCGATCCCGACGACGGCGCGCTGTTCGTCACGCGCTCGGGATCACGCGGCGAGGAGTTGCCGGTCACGCTGTTTCGCATCGATCTCGGCGGCGACGTCACGGAGTATTCAGGCGACATTCCGAACCCGACGGGAATCGCGTTCGGTCCTGACGGAGCGATGTTCGTCACGAGCAGGCTCGAAGGTGTGGTTTACAAAGTGAACCCGTTCAAAGAGGCGGTCACATTTGCGAGGAACCTCGGAGTCGCCACCGGCGTAGCATTCGATCGAGACGGCGTGATGCACGTCGGAGATCGAACGGGAACGATCTTCAAGGTGAACGGCATCGGCGAGGAACGAGCGTGGGCCCAGGTTGAGCCTTCTGTTTCGGCTTTTCACCTGGCTTTCGGACCGGATGATTCGCTCTACGTTAGCGGGCCGACCGTCACCAGTTTTGACAGCATCTGGCGCATAAACAGCGACGGCGACGCGGACGTTTTTTACAAAGGACTCGGACGGCCCCAAGGGCTCGCATTTGATAACGAGGGAAACTTGTACGTCGCTGCGTCGTTCCGCGGACGGCGTGGAATCGTGCGCATCTCGCCGGATGGTTTCAACGCCGAGCTGCTGGTTGCGGGAGTGAATCTCATCGGCCTTGCGTTTGGCGCATCGGGTGAAATGGCGGTGGTATCGATCGATTCGGTTTACAGTTTAGGAACGAATATAAAAGGCACCCTTTTGTCAGTTTAATTACAGCTCGTGGATGGTTTTGACACCCATTGAGCGGAATGCTAAGTTGGCGGCTCTCGGCCCTGCAACTTAGCAAAAACGGGTAATTCATTGAATCCTGAAGAACTCATTCCCCAGCTTGTTATTTACATGGTGGTGCTGCTGTTGGCGATTTCGGCCCACGAGGCAGCGCACGCGTGGATGTCGAACAAGTTTGGCGACGACACGGCCCGGTTGCTCGGACGCGTCACGCTGAATCCAAATGCGCATATCGATCCGATAGGCACGCTGTTGATTCCGATCGTTGGGTTCATTTTTGGGAGCATGGGCCAGACGATTCCGTTGATCGGGTGGGGTAAGCCTACGCCGGTCAACCCGCTTCGTTGGCGCAACAAGGATCTCGCGAACGTGATGGTTTCGCTCGCCGGAATCATGGCGAACACTCTGATAGCGTTGATCGCGTTCACGATCCTGAAGATCATGATTATGAACTGGCGGGCCCCAAGCCGTCCTTCCGGAATCGCTGGTTGACCCGATCGATCTGTTCCTGACGTACTTGCTGATGATGAACGTTTCGCTGGCGGTCTTTAACCTGCTGCCGTTTCCTCCGCTCGACGGCAGCAAGGTGCTCGAAACGTTCCTGCCGCCGAGCATGCAGCCGCTGCTGGAGATGCTGGAGCAGTATGGCTACATCATCCTGATGATCCTGATCTACGTCGGGTTCTTTCGCGCGATCATCAGTCCCATAATGCGTATCATCGTTTATTTACTCTACCTGGGGGTTTAGCAACACCGCCGCTTTCCCCGGCGGCCATTGCCGACAAAATGACCAAGCGAATCTTTAGTGGTGCTCAGCCGACAGGCAATGTGCATCTTGGGAATTACCTGGGCGCGTTGAAAAACTGGGTTGCGCTGCAACACGAGTACGAGAGTTTCTTCTGCATCGTCAATCTGCACGCCCTCACGGTCCCGCACGATCCGAAACTGTTGTTGGAGAAGACGAGAGACCTCGCGCGGATCTACCTCGCGGTAGGAATCGATCCGCAGGTCTCGACAATCTTCATTCAGTCAGACGTGCCGGCACATGCCGAGCTCACCTGGGTGTTGAATGGCGTCGCGCGGATCTCGGAGCTCGAGCGCATGACGCAGTACAAAGAGAAAGCGCGCAAGCAGCAGGAGAACGTGAGCGTCGGTTTGTTTGATTATCCGGTGCTGATGGCGTCGGACATTCTGCTCTACCATAGCGATCTCGTTCCCGTTGGTGACGATCAGAAGCAGCATCTCGAGTTGACGCGCGATCTGGCGATTCGCTTCAACCGCGACTATGGCGAGACGTTCCGAGTGCCCGATCCTTACATTCCAAAGGTCGGAGCGCGCATCATGTCGCTGTCTGATCCGCTGAAGAAGATGTCAAAGTCTGACGACGATCCGAATGGTTGCGTGTTGTTGATGGACGACGCCGACACGGTCCTGCGCAAGTTCAAGCGCGCGGTCACGGATTCAGGCACCGAGATTCGTTTCGATCAATCGCGACCGGCCATTTACAACCTGCTGGAGATTTTTCACCTGATTACCGGGAAGTCGCAGCAGGAAGTCGAGGAGCATTTTGCCGGCAAGGGATACGCGCAGTTAAAGGGACAGTTGGCGGAAGTCACGATCGAATTCCTGCAGCCGATTCAGCGGCGAATAAAAGAGATCACTGACGAAAGATTGAATGAGCTGCTCGATCAAGGCCGGGAAAAAGCCAGCAAGATCGCAAATGCAACACTCGCACAGGTCTACCAGCGAATAGGCATTTCAGGTAAATGAACGAAGAGACACCGGAGACAGCAATAGAAATCGTCGAAGCGCGAGAAGCGCCAATCGAAGCGCAACCGGCGCCGCTCAAGGTGGCCGGCGCAATGCCGCGGATTGTCACGGACGACGTCACCGACGATCTCAAGATCCTGCTCGGCGAGTTTGAGGGACCGCTCGATCTGTTGTTGCACTTGATCCGCCAGGAGCAGGTCAGCATTTACGACATTCCGGTCGCGCGCATCACCGACGAATATTTGCGTTACCTCCGTGTCATGCAGGAGATGGACATCGCGGTTGCCGGCGACTTTCTCGTCATGGCCGCGACGTTGATCGAGCTGAAGACGAAGATGCTGTTGCCGCGCGATCCATTGGCGACGACGGAGGAAGAAGAAGATCCGCGCGCGGATCTCGTCAACCAGTTACTCGAATACCAGAAATACAAAGCCGCGGCGCAGATGCTTTGGTCACGCGCGACAGTCGAACAGGCCGTTTTCAAACGCGCTGAATTGGAGACTGACAAGAACAATCCGGAAGTTGCGGTCGGCGTGTTCGATCTGTTGAAAGTTTTTCAGGTGATCCTGGCGCGGCACAAAGAAGAAGTGCTGATGGAGATCGAGCGTGAAGAGATCTCGATGGCTGAGATGCTGGAACGTTTGCGCAACATGGTGATGTCGGCGGGCGAGCTCAACTTGCGCGTCTTTTTTGAGCGCGCGCGATCGCGACGCGAGCTCGTGCTTGCTTTCCTGTCCGTGCTAGAACTGGTGCGGACCAGCGAAGTGAAACTGTTTCAGAGCGAGACTTTCGGCGATATCACTGCTCGCGTATCAAGCTAAACAAGATGGCGACTGAAGAAGAAAATATAAATCCCGCTGCTGACAATCCAGTTGTCGAAGACGAAGCGGCGTTGAATGAAGAAGCAAGCCGCGAGCTTGCGGCGATGGTGGCTGAGGAAGAGTCGGCCGCGGCAATGGACGCGGAGACTCCCGGTGAGGATGATGGACCACTCGCTTCGCCGCAGAGTCAGGCAGAACGCACAGCCGTGATCGAGGCGCTGATCTTTGTTGCCGAAGAACCGCTCAGCGTGAAGACAATCGCCGACGTGTTGAAGGAAGATAAAGGCGTCGTCAAGCAGACGCTTACCGATCTCGCCGAAGAGTTCAACACGCGCAACGGTGGCTTGCAACTGCGTGAGGTCGCCGGCGGTTGGCAGTTTGCGACCCGTCCTGAGTATCACGAGCACGTGCGCGCCTTTTTGAAAACCCGGCCGAGTGCGAAACTTTCAATCGCGTCGCTGGAAACGCTCGCCGTGATTGCATACCGGCAACCGGTGACTGTTCCCGAGATCCTCGAGATACGCGGCGTGCAATCGCCGTCCGCGATCAAGACCTTGCTCGATAAAAAGCTGATCGTGGCGAAGGGCCGCAAGGAGACGGTGGGACGTCCGATGATGTACGGAACGTCGAAAGAATTTCTGCTTCAATTCGGATTGAAAGATCTATCCGAGTTGCCGAGCGTTGAAGATTTCCAGGATCTTAGTGGCGGTTCGTAGATTTCCCGCAAAGGCGCAAAAGACGCAAAGCTATTTAACCTCACTTGGTTTTCTTTGCGTCTTTGCGCCTTTGCGGGAAACTTCTTGTAGGATTGAAGTATGCAGGAGCGTTTACAAAAACTAATCGCGGCGGCAGGAGTCGCCTCACGCCGTCATGCCGAAGAGCTCATCACTGCCGGTCGTGTGACCGTCAATGGCGAGGTCGTTAAAGAGCTCGGCACAAAGGCCGATCCTGAAAAAGACCACATCAAAGTAAACGGCAAGCTCATCAATCCTCAGCTTCAGTCGCGCGAAAAAGTCCACGTGCTGCTCAACAAACCGAAAGGTTATCTTTCGAGTGTTTCCGATCCCGAAGGACGCCCGCTCGTGACCGAGCTGTTGCCGCGTTCACTCGGACGTCTCTATCCCGTCGGGCGCCTCGACTTCAACACCGAAGGTCTTTTGCTGCTCACAAACGACGGCGACTTCACCAACTTCATCACTTCGGCGCGCAATCGCGTCGAAAAAGTTTATGAAGTGAAGGTGAAAGGCGTCCCCACTGACACGGCGATCGAGAGATTGCGACGCGGAGTCAACCTCGAAGACGGCACGCGCACCGCGCCCGCGAAGATAAACAAGCTGAACGAAACGAAGACCAACGCCTGGTACGAAGTCTTGCTGCACCAGGGCCGCAACCAACAAGTGCGCCGAATGTTTGAATTGATCGGTCATTCTGTGTTGAAGTTGAGGCGGGTGCGAATCGGGTTTTTGACTGACGACGGTTTGAAGACAGGTTATTGGCGGCTGCTGTCGCCCGCGGAAGCGGCAAGATTGATGAAGTCGCAAAACAAAAAGAAAGCGTTTCCCGCAAAGGCGCAAAGACGCAAAGACAATTTGGCATGAACGCTTGATAGCTTTGCGTCTTTGCGCCTTTGCGGGAAACTTTTACTACGAAACACGACTATGCAATTTGAGCTAAGCGAAGAACAACAACAGATCAAGATGAGCGTGCGCGAGTTTGCCGAGTCGGAGATTGCGCCGCACGTGATGGAGTGGGACGAGTCGCAGCACTTTCCCGTCGAGCTGCAACCAAAACTCGCCGAGCTCGGCTTGATGGGTGTGATCTTTCCGGAAGAGTATGGCGGCGCAGGCATGGGTTATGTCGAATACGCAACGATCATCGAGGAGCTCTCGCGCGTGGATGGTTCGGTCGGCATTTCGGTCGCGGCGCACAATTCGCTTTGCTCAAATCACATCTACAAGTTCGGCACCGAAGAACAACTACAAAAGTATCTCGTGCCGCTTGCGACGCGGCGAACATCTCGGCGCATGGGGACTGACTGAACCGAGCGCCGGTTCTGACGCGTCGGGAACTAAATCGACCGCAGTGCGCGCCGATGGTGGGTGGATCGTCAACGGTTCGAAAAACTTCATCACGCACGCGATCCACGGCGACACGTGCGTCGCGATGGCCGTCACCGACAAGAGCAAACGAAGCAAAGGCATTTCGGCGTTCATCTTCGAAAAAGGAATGAAAGGTTTTTCGCCGTCAAAGAAGGAGAACAAGCTCGGTCTCCGCGCATCAGAAACTGCCAGCGTCGTCTTCGAAGACTGCTTGGTTCCTGACGGACACTTGCTCGGCGAAGAAGGACAGGGCTTCGTCAATGCGATGGAGATTCTCGACGGCGGACGCATCTCGATTGCGGCGCTCGCGGTCGGCATCGCGCAGGGCGCTTTCGAGTCCGCTGTGCGCTATTCGCAGGAGCGGCAGCAGTTTGGCAAACCGATCTCGGAGTTTCAGGCGATCCAGTTCAAGCTGGCGAACATGGCGACGCAGATCGACGCGGCGAGACTGTTGATGTATCGAGCGGCGTGGATGAAGGACAACGGCAAGAAGACGACGAAAGAGTCGTCGATGGCGAAGTTGTTTGCTTCCGAGATCAGCGTCAACGTTTGCGAGGAAGCGATCCAGGTACACGGCGGCTACGGCTACACGAAAGACTATCCGCCTGAGAAATATTGGCGCGATTCGAAGCTCTGCACGATCGGCGAAGGCACGTCAGAGATTCAACGCCTCATCATCGCCCGCGAGGTCCTCCGCCAGGTTTGATGTCTGCTGGAAATAATAGTTTGAGTGATCGCGTGAGCAACGGCGAGGCCGCAGCGGTCGCGCGCGCGATCTCCAAGATTGAAGACGGTTCGTCGGGCGCGTCGGCGTTGATGAAGGAGATTTATCAGCGCTCGCGCGGCGCGTTGGTTATCGGCATCACGGGTGCGCCGGGCGCGGGTAAGTCTTCGTTGGTCGACAAGCTCGCGATGCTGTATCGCAAGAACGGCGAGCGCGTCGGGATAGTCGCTGTCGATCCGTCGAGCCCGTTTTCCGGCGGCGCGATACTCGGCGACCGCATTCGAATGCAGGCCCTCGGCCTCGACGAAGGCGTGTTCATTCGTTCGATGGCCACTCGCGGCAACCTGGGCGGGCTTGCGCGCGCCACTGTCGACGCCGTCGCCATCCTTGACGCCGCCGGCTATTCGAAAATCATTGTTGAAACTGTCGGCGTCGGCCAGGACGAAGTCGAGATCGTAAAAGCGGCGGATGTTTCGGTCGTAGTGCTGGTGCCGGGCATGGGCGACGACATTCAGGCCATCAAGGCCGGAATCATGGAGATCGGCGACATCTTCGTCATCAACAAAGCCGATCGCGACGGCGTCTATTCGACTGAAAAAGAGCTGGAATCGTTGTTGTCGCTGGCGGCGCGGGACGACGGCTGGGACCCGCCGATCGTGAAGACGGTGGCGACTGAAAATCAGGGTATTGAAGACCTCGCCGCCGGGGTGGAGCGCTTTCAGCAGGAACAACGAGGCGCGGCATTGAGCAGCGAACGCCGTCGGGCCATCGCCCGCTGGCGCATCGTAGAGTTGTTGCGCGAAAATCTGCTCGCCCGCGTTTTGGAGTCTGAGGCTTCGGTTGCTATGCTTAATCGCCTCGCGGACGAAGTTGCAACTCGGCGACGAGACCCTTATTCTGCCGTAGACGAACTGCTGCAGAATGCAGATGTTAGAGCTTAATACTTTGTACTTTGTTTTCCGTTTTCCATTTATCATTGCGTATTTTCCATTTTTCGGAATGAGAAATGGAAAACGGAAAATGATAAACGGAAAATGAAAATCGACCACATCGGAATTGCGACGAAGAGCATCGAAGAGGGCTTGGCAGTCTGGCAGGACGCCTTGGGGCTGAAACCGGATTCTCACGAAGAGATTGCGGAACAAGGCGTGAAAATCTGCATGTTGCCGGTTGGCGACACGCACGTCGAACTGTTGGAGCCGCTTAGTCCGGAGTCACCAGTGGGAAGGTTCCTCTCCAAGCGTGGCCCCGGAATTCACCACATCGCCGTCGAAGTGACGGACATTGGCGCATCGCTGGCGGAATTGAAGCAGCGAGGCGTGCGATTGATCGATGAAACTCCCCGTGTTGGCGCGGGAGGTTGTTTGGTAGCGTTCATTCATCCGTCGTCGGCAAACGGAGTGCTGCTCGAGCTGGTGCAGCATCAATAGTAGGGAAAGGAAAGTATTTTGAATTCAACAAGAAAAGCATTAGTTGCAGCCGCTGTCGCAATCGTTTTTGCCGCCGGCTTGATCTTTTGGCAGGTCAAGGCGCGCAAGATGGGCCCGCTTGAAGTAACGGCCGACGACATGACTATTCTCGCCGAAGAACAGCCGCCCCAGTTCCGGCAGCGTCTCGCTTCCGACGAGCAGGCCCGGAAGGATTTTGCGAACCAGGTGCGCCAGTTGTTGGCAGTTGCCGAAGAAGCGTCGTCCCACGGCGTCGACAAAGATCCCGAGATGAAGCGGCAGCTCGAGTTTCAACGCGCGAATGTGATCGCGCAGTCGTATTTCGAAGCGCAGGGCGAAAACAATCCCGATATTACTGATAAAGAAGTCGAAGATTATTTCAAAGACACGGTCAATAACCACAAGTTTGAGTCGATCATAAACGAGGCAAAGGCCAAAGATCCGAATTTTGCCGCGCAGATGGGGCCCGAGCAACTCGAGCAAATCAAGCAGCGTTTCGGCCGCATCTACATTGCCGAGAAAAGAGCGATCGATCAGGGCATCGACAAGAAACCGGCCGTCAGATTGCAACTGATGCTTCAGCGCGCTCGCGCCGTGGCGCAGAAATACGCCGCCGACAAGCTGCAGGAAAAGATGAAGGCCACCGACGCCGAGATCGACGAGTATCTCGCGAAACATCCGGAAGCCGACACCGATAAAGCGAACCAGACCAAAGCGGAAGAAGTGTTGAAACGCATCCGCGGCGGCGAAGACTTCGGCAAGATGGCGGCTGAGTTCGGCAGCGACGGAACCAAGGACAAGGGCGGCGACCTGGGTTGGTTTGGCCCGACCGATATGGACCCTGATTTCTCGAAAGCGGCTTACGCGCTCAAGCCCGGCGAAGTCAGCGAAGTCGTCAAGACACGCTTTGGTTTCCACATCATCAAGCTCGAAGAGCGAAAGACCGAAACGAAAGACGGCAAGACTGAAGAGATGCTTCATGCCCGTCACATCCTGATCAGCGACCCGAACGCGAATCCGTTTGGGCCACCGCAAACCGCGCGCGACAAGGCCAGAGCCACTGTCGAGCAGGAGAAAGCGAAGAAAGTCCTGGACGAGATCGTGGCTCGTTCGCATGTGAAGGTCGCCGACAATTATTCGGTGAAGCCGCCTGCGGCAGAGCCGCCGGCACAGGCACTGCCACCGGCGTTTAATCAGCAGGCGCCGGCGCCGCAACCCGAGACGTCGCCTGCGAAGCCGGCTCCGAAGGGCTCGCCCGCGAAGCCCGGTGCGAAGAGTCCGGCGAATCCGCACTAAGCGGGCGTTTCGGCTATTGAGTTTCGGCTCATGCAATTAGGTGATTACTCCGTCGAGGTGATTCAGGACGCAGAATTTCGCCTCGACGGAGGAGCGATGTTCGGCGTTGTTCCTCGTCAACTGTGGTCGAAAGTGTGTCCGCCTGACGACGAAAACCGGATTCGCATGAATATGAACTGCGTCTTCGTCGACACCGGCGCCGAGAAGATCCTGATCGAAACAGGCATCGGCGATAAGTGGCCGGCGAAGCACGCGTCGCGATACGCGATCGATCGCGTGCAGCCACTGGCGGAAACGATTAAAGCGCAGACCGGCGTGTCTGCTGACGAGATCACGATCGTCGTGAACACGCATTTGCATTTCGATCACGCCGGCGGCAATACGAGGCTCGACGAGGCGGGAAACGCCGTCCCCTCGTTTCCGAACGCGCGTTATTTTGTTTCGCAAGCCGAGTTGGACCATGCGGAAAGCCCGACCGAACGCGATCGCGCGAGTTACTTGTTTGAAAACTGGCGTCCGCTGGTCCAGTCGGGACAGCTTGAAGGGAAACCGGCGGATTACGAAGTCGCGCCCGGGCTGAGAATGCAAACGATTGCCGGGCACAATCGCTCGATGCAGTGCTGGCAGTTGGACCGCGGCGGAAAGACGATGTTTGGTTTTGCCGATCTCGTGCCGCTGCGGGCGCACGTCAGCTTTCCCTGGATCATGGGTTACGACCTTTATCCGGTCGAGACGCTCGAAGCCAAGAAGCGACTGATTCCGCAGGCTGCCAAAGAAGGATGGCTTTGTTTGTTCTATCACGACGCCGACGAGCCGGTGTGTCGTCTGGTTGAAGGAGAGAAGGGTTTCACTCCAGTGGCTTACCATGAGTAGTCTTCCGCAAGTGCAAATGGGGATCATCGGCGGCAGCGGGCTTTATCAGATGCCCGAGCTGACCGATATTGAGGAAGTCAAAGTCGCTACCCCTTTCGGAGATCCGTCCGACGCGTTCATCATCGGAACGCTCGAAGGCCAGCGCGTCGCATTTCTGCCGCGACACGGACGTGGACATCGTCTTACGCCGACCGAAGTCCCGTTTCGCGCGAACATCTACGCGATGAAGCTGCTCGGCGTCGAGCGGATTTTATCGGCGTCGGCAGTTGGATCGTTGCAGGAGAAATATGCGCCGCTCGACATGGTGATTCCCGATCAGTTTTTCGATCGGACGCGCGGGCGAGTGAGAGGAATCGACGTTTCTTCGGCGAAGGCATCGTGGGCCACATTTCCTTTGCGCATCCGGTTTGTAAAGCGCTTGGCGACGTGCTGGAAGAAGGATGCCGCGCAGGCGAAGTGCAAGTGCATCGCGGCGGCACGTATCTCTGCATGGAAGGTCCGGCGTTCTCGACGGTTGCCGAGTCGAATGTCTATCGCTCGTGGGGCATGGACATCATCGGCATGACGAACCTGCAGGAAGCAAAGCTCGCGCGCGAAGCGGAGATCTGCTATGCAACCCTGGCGCTCGTGACCGATTACGATTGCTGGCATCCCGGTCACGATGCGGTGAGCATCGAGTTAGTGGTCGAGTATTTGAACAAGAACGTGCGCAACGCGCAGATCATTCTGCGCGAGACATTGAAGCTGCTGAAGACGGTGGAGCGAAGCTGCAAGTGCGGTTCGGCGTTGCAGCATGCGATCTTCACGGCGCCAAATCTTTGGCCCCCGGCGACAACAAAGAAGCTGGAAGCGATCATCAAAAAGTATCAGCAATAAAATCCACGCTTCTCGTGAGGTAAGTTTATGAAATTGAAACTTCTTGTACTGCTGGCATTGATTTTTGTGGCAGTGCCTTCGATCCACGCTCAGGGTGTTCGCAATGGCCCGGACCAGTCGACGCTGCGCGATCCGGAGCTCGAGCGCGATTCGAACCACAATCTCGAAGTCGCCAAAAACTATTTCAAGTTGAAGAAGGCTTACGTCGCGGCTTTGAAGCGTTGCGAGGAGATCATCGCCGGCAATCCAAACTTCGCGAAGATCGAGGAAGTGTTGTTGATGGCCGGACAGAGCAGCATTTGGCTCTCGCAAAACAAGGGCAAGCAGAACCCGAACCTGTATGTCAGCTTTGAAGGCGGTGAGAAGCGCACGCTCACGTCCGAGCAGTTTCGCGACATGGGCCGCCAGTATTTGACCAAGCTGGTCACGGATTATCCAAACGGCGAGTACGCAAAGCAGGCGCAGGAAGAGTTGCGCGCGTTGGGTGCGTCGGCGAAGCAGTAATCACGAATTCAAATACGGAACGATTGGACTGCACTGATAAATGTCTCTTTTAGTTGTCGGCTCTGTAGCCTATGACGTTGTAGAAACCCCCTTCGGAAAAAATGAGAAGATGCTTGGCGGTTCTGCGTCGCACTTCTCGATCTCGGCCAGTTTCTTTACCCACGTCGGCATCGTCGGCGTTGTGGGCGGTGATTTCGAGGATCAAGAGGTCTTTGACAGTCGCGGCATCGACACGCGCGATCTGGAGCGAATCGAAGACGGCAAAACGTTTCGCTGGGGCGGCCGTTACGATTACGATCTGAACGTTGCGCACACGCTTTTCACCGACTTGAACGTCTTCGCCGACTTTCAACCGAAAGTGTCGGAGGAATCGAAACGTTCGCGGCTGTTGTTTCTCGGCAACATTCAACCGGATCTCCAGCGCGGCGTGCGCGAGCAGATGCCGAATGCCGAGCTGGTCGCGCTCGACACGATGAACCTGTGGATCGAGCACACGCGCGATTCGCTGGTACGCACGATCAAAGTGGTCGACGTTGTGATCATCAACGACGCCGAGGCGCGGCAGTTGACCGGCATTCCGAACTTGATCAAGGCCGCACGCGAGATCCTGAGCTGGGGACCAAAGGCGCTGATCATCAAGCGCGGCGAGTATGGCGCGGCGTTGTTTACGCACGAGAATTATTTCGCGATACCCGCGTATCCGCTCGAGTCCGTTTTCGATCCGACCGGCGCGGGCGACACGTTTGCCGGTGGTTTCATGGGATACCTCGCGAGCCAGGAGACTTTGAACGAAGACGCGATGCGCCGCGCGATGATCTTTGGTTCGGTGATGGCGTCGTTCAACGTCGAAGAGTTTGGCACTGAGCGAGTGCGCCGGTTGACCCACGCGGAGATCAACGAGCGATTCCGCGCGTTCAAGCGCATGACGCATTTTGAAGACATACCTTTTGAGGCGAAAGCCAGCATTTGAGATCAAACTGGGGGAATCGATATGTTCTGCACTGTTTGTGAAGCCGAGTATGAAGAGGGCATCACCCTCTGTCCTGACGACAACACGCCGTTGGTTGAACGGTTGACGCCTGAAAACACGCTTCGCGACAGCAGCGAGGCGCGCTGGGTGTCGATGCACAAACTCGGTTCGCCCGCAGAAGCCGAAATGGTGAACGACATCCTGACCAACAACGGGATTCGTTCGATTGTTAAATCGGGCGGCGCCGATGCCTTCTCGCCGCTGCTGTCGGCGACGTCAGAAGGCGCGGAGATCTTCGTTGACGAGCGCGATTACGATCGTGCGCTCGAGCTCTACAACTCGTTCTTCGGCAGCGACACGACACCGCTCACCGGTGGCGTGGTCGACGAAGAGTTCGACGAGGAAGAGGTTGATAAGGAGTAGGTTGTGCCCGGTGGTGACGACGAGGCCATCGTAGTTTTGCTCACGGCCGCCAACGGCGAAGAAGCAGTGCGGCTCGCAGACATGCTTATCGGCGCACACCTCGCCGCGTGCGTCCAGATCCTTCCGGAAATGGAGTCAGTCTATCGCTGGCAGGGAAACATCGAACGCCAGCCGGAAGTCCTTTTGCTCGCGAAAACAACGCGCTCCCGGTTTGACGAACTGGAAAAGGAAGTGCGCGCCCTTCACAGCTACGAAACACCGGAGATCATCGCCCTGCCAATCGTCGCCGGTTCCACTCCGTATCTCGCGTGGCTCCGCGCGAGTCTCAAACCATAATTCGCGATTAACTCGGCATGCCGATGTCGTCGGACATGAGCTTCGTGAGTGTGCTTTGACTGCGTTTGACTATCTCGACTACTTCGCTGGGCGAATCGGTGAGGTGCAGCATTTGGAAGTCGAACTCGCCGATCTTGCCCTGGGCCATCACGACGTCTCTGAGCCAGTTCAACATTCCAGCCCAATAGCCTGAATCGAAAAGGATAATCGGGAAGTTGCGAATCTTCCGCGTCTGGATCAACGTCAGGGCTTCAAACAGTTCGTCAAACGTGCCGAAGCCGCCGGGGAAGATGATGAATCCCAGGCTGTACTTCACGAACATCATCTTGCGGACGAAGAAATATTTGAACGTGAGGCTGCGAGTTTGATAAGCGTTGGGTTTCTGTTCGAACGGCAGCTCGATGTTGCAGCCAATGGATAGACCACCCGCTTCGAACGCTCCTTTGTTCGCGGCTTCCATGACGCCTGGACCACCGCCGGTGATGACGGCGTAGCCTTCGGCGGCGAGCAGCGCCGCGGTTTCTTGGGCCGCCTTGTAATCAGAATCGTCCGGTTTGGAACGAGCGGAACCGAAGATCGAGATGCCGCGGTTCAGCGAAGCCAGTTCGTCGAAACCCTCGACAAACTCGCCCATGATGCGAAACACGCGCCACGGATCGGTGTGGGTAAACTCGTCCGGACGCGGGCTTTCGAGCAGTTGCTCGTCCTGCGTTGTTTTTGGAGGCATCTGGTTCTGAGTCCCAGGGTTGGCGGTTTCGTCGTCACCCGTCTTCTTCGGCATCTCAGATACCCATAATGTTGTAACCACAGTCGACGTAGATCACCTCGCCGGTGATCCCGGAAGACATCGAGCTGCAAAGGAAGACGGCGGTGTTGCCGACTTCGCGCGCTTCGACGTTACGGCCGAGGGGGGCGCGATCGGCATGGTGTTTCAGCATGGTGCTGAAGTCGGCGACGCCGCGAGCGGAGAGTGTTTGAATTGGACCAGCGCTGATGGCGTTGATGCGGATGTTGCGTGGGCCAAGGTCCTTGGCGAGGTAGCGCGTGCTGGCTTCGAGCGCTGCCTTGGCGACGCCCATCACGTTGTAACCAGCGACGACTTTCTCGGCGCCGTAATACGACATCGAGACGATGCTGCCGCCTTCAGTCATCAGCGGCGCTGCGGCGCGCGCGAGTTGCGGCAACGAATACGCGCTGATTTCGAGCGCGGTCAGGAACGCTTCGCGGCTGGTGTTGAGATACTCGCCGCCAAGCGCTTCACGCGGCGCGAAGGCGATGCTGTGAATGAGGAAGTCGAGCTTGCCAAACTCTTCGCCAACCTTGCGGAACGCCTCGTCAACTTCATCCTGCTTCGTCACATCGCAGGAAAGTAACAGCGCTCCCGGCATCGTCGCGTTTGTCAGGCTTTCGACGTTTTCTTTCAGTCGATCGCCCTGGTAAGTGAAGGCGAGTTGAGCGCCGGCTTCATGTAGCGCCTGTGCCGTGGCCCAGGCGATCGAACGTTTGTTGGCGACGCCAAAAATGATTCCTTTTTTGTTTTCCAGCATTCTTGCTTTTGTGCCTCTTGTGGTTTCCTTTGTGCCTTTTGTGTTTACGCGGCAGCGCTTTCCGGCGCTGACATGAGCGCCCTGTATTCACCACTTTCCACCCACTGCAAAATCTCGGCGACGCGCCAAACCGGAAACGGATGACTGAGGCCGGAAGTGATCACGTCGGCCCAGAAACGATCGAGAGCTTTCTCGTCGTAGTTCTTCTGAAAATCGCGTGCCTGGGCCAGGAACTGATCGTAGTCGACGCGAGAAGCGAAAGTGCCGCCGGCGAGTTTCATCATTGTGCGGCCGATGATGTTTGCATCCTGTGTGACTAACAAGGCCGCCCGATCGCACGACAACTCCGCGCGTCGCGCCCAGGCCAGCAGTGCTGCTCGCATGCTCATCGTCAAAATCTCTTTCACGATGAACGTCAATGGCGACGCCATCACGGCCGACTTTGCGAGAAACTCGATCAGTCGCGCGGCGGTCAGGTACAACACATGTTCGGAATGAATGTGGCCCACTTCGTGAGCGACGACCGCGAGCACTTCTTCGTCCGTCAGGCGCTCAATCAGTTGTGAATACAGAACGATGATCGGGCGTTCGACGCCGCCGGTGAACGCGTTGACGATCGGATTTTGTTGCACGAACAGTTCCGGCATATCGACGCCGAGCGTCGTGCAGGCGATCTGGAGTTTGGCGTAGAGATCGGGACACTGCGTCGGCGTGACTTTCACCGCGCTGGCGGTGAAGATCACGCGGATGGCTGACTCGCCCGTGACGGCTAGAAGTTTTTTCAAAGCCGAATCGATTCCGGGGATTGCCCGCAACGCCGCGAGCGCGCGACGATCCGCGGGATGGATGTATTGGTCCTTGTCGAGCCGCGCGAATTTTTTGTGTGGCGCGTCGGATAGCGGCAAGCGACAGCGGCCGCAGCGTGCGTCACCGCCGTCTTCGCGGACCTGGTTTCGCTGGCCGCAGTAGCGGCAACGGATCGAGTTTTCGTTGTCAGGCATGTTGGTGCTCATAATATCAGTGTTTGAAATGCCTCACACCTGTAAAGACCATGGCCAGATTATGCTCGTTGGCGGCGGCGATTACCTCGTCGTCGCGGACCGAACCGCCTGGTTGGATCACAGCCGTGATGTCGTGGCGCGCGGCCTCGTCAAGGCCGTCGCGAAAGGGGAAGAATGCGTCGGAAGCAAGCACTGAACCGGCGACAGGGAGTTGCGCGCGCATCGCTCCGATGCGGACTGAATCGACGCGTGACATCTGTCCGGCGCCGACGCCCACTGTTTGACCGTCGCGCGCGTAGACGATTGCGTTTGACTTGGTGTGTTTGCAGACGGTCCAGGCAAAGAGCAACGCGCGAATCTCTTCTTCGGTTGGTTGGCGTGTGGAAACAACCTTGAGATCTTCGCGATTCAATTTATGTGTGTCTCTCGTTTGGACCAGCATGCCACCGGAAATCTGTTTGAATTCCAAGCCCTCTTCCGGTTCGATGGAATTCATGCGCAGCACACGCAGGTTTTTCTTGGCTTGTAGTATCTCTAGTGCCGCAGCTTCGTAACCAGGCGCGATCACGACTTCCGTAAATATCTTCGTGATCTCCTGCGCAGCGGCTGCGTCCACGGGATGGTTGATGGCGACGATGCCGCCGAAGGCTGAAACCGGATCGGTCGCGAGCGCCTTTTGATAAGCCTCGGCGACGGTATCGCCCTGTCCGACGCCTGCGGGATTCGTGTGTTTGATGATGGCGCAGGTCGTCGTTTCGAAGTCGCAGACGAGCTGCCAGGAGGCATCGGCGTCGACGTAGTTGTTGAACGACATCTCCTTGCCGGATAACAGCTCGGCATTAGTGACGCCGCCGCGATCGGATGTTCGATAAAGACTTGCTTGTTGATGCGGATTCTCGCCGTACCTTAAATCCGCGGATTTAGTCAGGAACAAAGCGAGACTCGAACCTGATAAATAAGAACTGACGACCGAATCGTAGTGCGCCGTTTGTTGAAACGCTTCGTGCGCGAGACGTTCACGCGTAGCAAACGATAGCGTGCCCTGGTTCTCCTTCAATTCCTCGATCAGGATATTGTACTGCAGCGGGGAAACAACGACCGCGACGTCGCTTGAATTCTTCGCCGCCGAGCGGATCATCGCTGGTCCACCGATGTCGATCTGTTCGATCGCTTCCTCGCGAGTCACGCCTTCGCGCGCGATCGTCTCGGCAAACGGATACAGATTCACCACGACCATGTCGATCGGTTCGATCCCGTGCTGGTCCATCGCGGCGACGTGCTCGGGATTGTCGCGCAGCGCGAGCAGCCCGCCGTGAACGCGCGGATGCAAAGTCTTGACGCGCCCGTCCATCATCTCCGGAAAGCCGGTGACGTCTGAGATGTCGCGCACCTCGAGTCCCGCATCGCGCAAAGATCTTGCAGTGCCGCCGGTGCTGATGATCTCCACGCCGAAGTTTTTGAGCTCGCGAGCGAAGTCGAGAATGCCGGTTTTATCAGAAACACTGATTAGAGCGCGTTTGATTGGTTTCATTTAGTTGTTGGCGCCAGATTGAGCATGAATTTATGAGTGCGTGAAAAGCCGCGGCCCCCGACGGAATATTGAATCGCCTCGGGTTTCAGGCTTACCGAAAAAACGTGCCGTCGATTGTCGCGCGCTGACTCCGCTATATAGAAACCCAGAAGATACTGACTTTTCAAATCCTCTTCGATGGCGTTGAAGATCGGCGTCAAATCGTTCTCTCTTGGCATGAGCGCCGACTTCGCGTCGCCGACCTGGAAGTACTTGCCGCCGGTTTTTTCGGCGAGATCGCGAAAGCCTTTCGCGGGCCGGCGGACCTCGAGTCTGCCGTCGCGTGGCTCGAAGAGCGGCAAGTGAATCACGTAGAACGAGACGCGTTTTTCGATCGCGGCGGCGACGATGGTGTCGGGCCTGGTCACGCTGCGATTGTCGAGTCCGTCGCTGATCAGCACGACGATGCGGCGCTCGGCGCGAACCGGCGGCAGATCGTCAAAGGCTTTGAGTGCGTTGGCGGCTGCGTCGAAGATCGCGGTGCGAGTGTTTGGGCCGGCGCGGAACCTGAACGCCGAGCGTGCTGCCTGGGTGTCTCTGGTGAAGGGAAGCGATAGTGACGAAGTTTCTGAGAAGGGCAGCACGGCGACACTCGATCTGTCGCCGAAACGCGAAAAGAGCGCCAGCGCCGCGTCTCGTTGCTGTGAAATGATTTGCCGCAGACTGCCTGACTGATCCAGCGCGAAGAGCATTGCCACGCGATCGGCGCCGGGTGCGAAATAGACGCCGGTAGTTACTTTTTCTTCGTCTTTGAGGGTTAAATCCTGGTCGGTCAGGCCGGCGACCGCTTGTCCCTTTTTGTCCCTGATGCGAATTGGGAAGAGCAGGAGATCCGTGTTGACGCGGACGACGTCGGTGTCGTCATCGGGAGGATCCTGAGCCAGGACGCCTCCCGAAGCAGACAAGCAGATGCCGATTAACAGGCAGGCAAGAACAATGTGGGAGAGCACCAGCCGTTCGGCTAGACGAAAAAACGACCGAAAAGCAGAATGCTGAGAATCACAATAATTGTGATGACGATGATCTTGACCAGACTCATGGCAATTTCCCTGATGTTTAAGGCCAACCAAGGTGCGTGCAGTTTGCCATACGTTCGGGTCAGGAAGCCAGTTCACAAAATCTCTGCGTGTCTCTGCGGCCTTCTGCGATCTCTGCGGTAAACAAGCGAAACCGCAGAGCGCGCAGAGACACACAGAGATACGCAGAGTGTCTAAAAGAACCTCAATGTATATGTGACCCGGAAGCCTCGCCCCATTTCTGGTGCGAAGTCTTTGATAAACGACAGATGGTTCCGATACAGCGTGTCTCCCATGTTGAAGAAGTTGAACGCGATGATGTGGGCGGCATGTTGCCGCGCAATCAGGTACGAGCCTGAGAGGTTCGCGACCGCATAACCGGCGGTGCGTGTCTCAGTCGGAAACAAGCGATCCTGATGATTCGCCATAATGATTTCGGGGTTCAACAGCAGTCCTTTGTAGCGGACTTCCAAGCCGACGCGGCCACGCAGCGGCGGAATTCGGGGCAACGGCGTGTTGTCGTCGGTGAGCTCGGCGTTGACGTAGTCGAGACCCGTAATCAGCCAGAACATCGGATGAAGCTGTCTTTCGAAACGAGCTTCAGCGCCCGCGAAACGGGCGGTTGCTTGATCGTACTCCGAGACTGTCAAACCTTCTTCTTCGACGCCTGTCGGCGCGAGAAAGACAAAGTCTCGAAGGTGGTAGTAGAAGCCGTTTGCTTCGAAACGCGTGCGCTTTGACGAGTGACGCAGGCCGAAGTCGAGACCGTCGCCGAGCTCGCGTGTAAGGTTCGGGTCACCGATTTCAAACGCCGCGTTCCCGCGGTGTGGTCCAAGGTTGTACAGCTCTTCGAGCGAAGGCGCGCGATACGAGTGGGAATAATTTGCGACGAATGCGCCGCCTTCCCAGGTACGCACACGAATGCCGACCGCGCCCGAAAAGCCGGTGAAATCACGGTCGGGAAGAATGCCGCGCGCCGTGGTCGCTTCGGGGCGGTAGCGATTGGTTTCGACGCGGCCGCCAAATTGAAGTGAGACGGGTTCGAAGTCAAACGTCTCCAGACCGAATACGGCAAACGAATTCTGCTTCGTCGGCGGCGCAAGAGCTTCTTCACCGGTGGCGGAAAAATCGCGATGCATGCCCCAGAAACCGAAGCGCCCTGAGAGGCGGCCTTGTTTTCGCTGGTCGAAGAGGCCTTGATAGAGAAAACTGTTGTTCTTGAATTGAGTGCCGATTTCGCCTGTTTCCGATTCGATTTCGGCGTGCTTGTAGTTGTTGTATTGGAGCGAGAACGTGCCTGCGTTGACGAACGATCCGGTGTCGCGAAAGCCGCCGCGAAACTCGACGCTGTGACGGGTTGGCGTCAGCTCGACAATCTCCGCCTCGGGATTGTTGGGGTCGAAGGGAATACCGTAACGCCGCTTGTTGAAGTTGTAGTTGAAACTGAAGAATCCTTTCTCAGGATAGTAGCCGGCGCCTGCCGCGGCGCTTCCTTCACGAGAAAACGAATTCTCGATCGTGCCGAGCGGTGTTTTGTAATCGCCCGATCGCTGGCCGCCGGCATTGCCCCAGACCAGCCACTTTTCGGTGCCGAATTCGAAGCCGCCGCTGCCGCCGCCTTGTCCACCGTTGGTGCCGCCGACGCCGGTTAGATACCCGTTCATTCCTTTGTGCGGCGAATCGTGTCCGGAGATCGTGTTGACGACGCCGCCGATCGCGTTGCTGCCGTAAAGCAGCGTTGCCGGGCCTTTGACGATTTCGACTTTTTCAATCGTCAACACGTCGACCGGCTCCGCGTGATCGCCGGATTGAAAACCGAGTCCGCCGATGCGTCCGCCGTCCTGCAACACGAGCACGCGATCGCCGTCGAAGCCGCGAAGCACCGGGCGCGCCGTGCCTGGTCCAAAACTCCGTTTGGAAACGCCGAGCTCGCCGTCGAGCGCCTCGCCGAGTGAGACCGGGCTCTTCTTCGCGAGATCAACCGAGCCCAGCACTTCGACCGATTGAATCGAGCTGCTGACGGTTTGTTCGGCGCCGGTCGCCGTGATCGTGACTTCCTCGCGCAGGCTTGAAAGCTCGATCTGGAAATCGAGTGTGGCGTCGCCGCCGCTCAGGTCGGCGGTGCGAGTGACATCAGGAACGCGGTCGAGTTGCGCAACAACGTTGTACTTGCCTGGTGGTACGCCGGTGATCTCGTAGTGGCCGTCGTCGTCGGTGTTTACTGTGCGTTTAAGTTGAACAATCGTGATCAGAACGTTGTGGACCGGTTTACCGTTCTCGCCGAGAGTGACGGTGCCGCGCAGCGTTGCCGATCCTGATGACTGTGCGAAAGTTGGCAGGCTAAATAAGCCCGCTACTAAAAATGCGAGAAGAATGCGCCGAATAATCATTAAATTTATCTCCGTGTATCCAACTAAGACCTGGCCCAATCAGGCGGTCGCGATCGAATAGATCGGCGTAGACCGGTGCCTACGAATGGGCTTGTGTGCAGACGTGGATTAGGAGATAGAAGGAGGAGCGCGTCCCGCAGCGGGGCTGATTATTCGGGAAAGCAGATCGGGGGCAACTACAGTCGGGGTCCGGTGGAGTAGTTGGACCGGCGGATCGTTGAGCCGCAGCGCGATCAGCGTGGTGCTGAAGTTCTGGTGTAACTGGCAGATCAGGCAGTCGGCGCATCCGCTTTTTGAGCTCGTCGGGTTCGCTGATTGTTCGGAGTGCGCAACCGAAGAGACGTCGCTCTTTTCCGGAAGCACGCCGCCGTGCCGGTGTGCTGCTTCGACGGTGGTGCCGTAGAAGATGAGGGCGATCAGCAACAGTCCGAGCCAACGCGAGAAACCAGCGTTGCGAAACTGAAGCGAACCGATAAGCATGCCACTCACTGTCGGATGTGATAAGTTCGGGAGCGGAGGAATTGTACTGACAGCCGCTCGCAAAACGCAATCAGCTATCGCGATTTCGGGTCTGTGGGCCGTTTTCATTTGCCTCACGTCTGCTGTTGTTCAGGCCCAGACCCCAACCCGAGTCAAAATCACCATCACTTCGTCGCAGGAAATTGCTGTCCACGCGGAACTGGCCGTTCCGTCTCGATCGTGGTCTTTTCGCAACGCCTACGCGGGAGCACTGGGAATCGCCGAGCGGGTGCAGCGATTTCGCGCCAACAACAGCCCGATACGAAGAATAGCTGTGGGCGAATTCAGGTCTGAGCTTAACGCCGGGATAATCGACTACGTCGTTCGGATGCGGCCTCTTTCACCGGCTGAGGCTGCCCACGTTGCCAACGTTTCATCGCTCGCCGAAGATCACGGATTGTTGATGTTTGCCGATTTGTTGCCGCAGGCGTTTGAGTCTTTCTCGGTTGAGTTCGAGCTGCCGTCCGGTTGGACGATCCATTCGGAGATCAGTCCCGAAGCAAACGGCCAATATCACGTTTTTGAACCGGAGGATGCGGTGTTCTTTGTCGGCCGCTCGGTTCGCAAGACGTCGAAGAAAGAATTTGACACGTTCGTGGCGGGAACCTGGCCGTTCAAAGACTCGGTGGCAGCGAATGCAGCGTCGCGCGTGATGGGGAAGTATTCTGAGTTGACCGAATTCAGTTTACACACGCGGCCCGTCGTAATGATCGCTCCACTGCCGGTTTCGACGAGCAGCACGAAATGGCGCGCGCAGACGCGAGGTTCGACAGTTGTGCTGCTCATTGACCCGAATGCGCAGATTTCGAATTGGAAGGGTCAATTCGAGATCATCTTCAGCCATGAAGTGCTGCACTTGTGGGTACCAAACGCGTTGCCGCTGCAAGGCGCCTACGACTGGTTTTTTGAAGGCTTCACTTTGTACACGGCACTGCTGACGGCGCTCGATTTGAAGGCCATAGACTTCCGCGAGTTTCTCGACACCATTGCTCGCGTTTACGATTCGTACCTGTCTTACCGGGACAGCCAGGACAGCGGCTCGTTAATCGACGCTTCCGAAAGGCGTTGGACAAGCAGCGCGCCGATCGTCTACGACAAGGGGATGCTGGTCGCGTTTTTGTACGACCTGCAGGTCAGAAAAGAATCGGGTGGGAGGACGACGCTGCTCGATCGTTATCGAGAGCTTTTTAGCCAGCCGGCGGCTGAGCGGGCGTACGGAAATGACGTTATAATCAAGCTGCTGAGTTCGACGCCTGCTGCTGCCGAGCTCACTGGCGCGTTTGTCACGGGCAGCCGGCAACTCGATCTCGAACGCTCACTCGCGTCGTATGGATTACAACTGGATGCGAGTGGGAAGAGCTCGCGGTTGAGTGTTGCGAAGCAGCTTGACGCAGCGCAAAAGCGGTTGTTGAAATCAGTCGGCTACCGCAATTAATTGAGGATTGAGAATGCGAGCAATTAAGACGCTGGGTATTTTGATCGTTCCGCTGTTATTGGCCGGCTGCCAAACGCTGGCCTCGAAAAACAGCACCGGAGTGATCGTCGCGCGGCGCGCGCAGATCCGCAGTTCGACCGCAGTGGTCGCCGCCGATCTGTTGCAAGTGAACCGCGGCGACGTAATCGACATACTTGATTCTGCTGACGTCAACGATCCCAGCGACAACACGCGAAAAGAACGCTGGCTGCGAGTTAAAGCCCGCGACGAAGATGCGACCGAAGGTTGGATCGAAGCGCGCAACGTCATGCCTGACGACGTGCTCGAGTCGTCGAAGAAGATAGCGGAAGAGGACAAGGACATTCCGGCGCAGGCGTCCGGGCAGTTGCGGGCGAGCTCCAATTTGCGTCTTAGTCCGGATCGCAGCGGCAACGAGAACATTATGATGCGGCTCGACAGTGGTTCGAGTTTCGACATCGTGGGTTGGAAACGCGTGCCAAAGCCGAAGTCTTCCGAAGCAATTGAAACCGACGTTGCGCCGAAAGCCGGGAGCGCGCAGCAGGGGAATACGAGATCCGGACGACAAAATGACGAGCGAAACGATCAGGAAGAAGAGACAAACGAGCTCTGGTACAAGGTGAGACTTTCCACTGTCGCCTCGCCCGCGCCCGCCGGATGGATCTATGGAAAACAGGTCGAGCTGGCGGTTCCGAGTGACATCATTTTTTATCGCACGGGCCGCGAGTTTGTGGCCTGGCAGC
The DNA here is from genome assembly GCA_963770215.1 of uncultured Acidobacteriota bacterium. Lineage (GTDB taxonomy): Bacteria > Acidobacteriota > Blastocatellia > Pyrinomonadales > Pyrinomonadaceae > PSRF01. Next base: position 967 of record CAVYOP010000015.1, on the reverse strand, counting down.
GGCTTGACGGCGACAAAGACAACGCGACGGATAAAGACGCCGCGCGCGAAGCAAGACCGGGAAGCTGGTTGATTCTGGAGAAGAGCAGTTCGAGTCAGCCGCGCACGCTGGACGAGCCCGACTTCGATCGCATTTACGTGCTCGGTTATGACAAACGGAATCAGGAGCATTACACGGCCTATCGCAGTCCTGATTTGCGAGGTTTCCTGCCGGCGAGGATTGAAGGCCAGGGAGATAATAAGACGTTTGTCCTTCGGCTCCAGGAAGACGAGGGTGGAGAACCGAAAGAGGTTCGCTACAGCCTGTACAAAGATGCGCGGGGTGTGTTGAAGATCAACGCTCCGAATGTTGCGCCGAGCAAACGCCGCAAGTAGAGATTGAAGATGGTCCAGCCAATCATCATCGGCATCGGCGGTTATACTTCCAACGTTGGCAAGACGACGTTGATGTGCGAGCTGCTGCGTGCGTTTCCTGGTTGGGAAGCGATCAAGACGACGCGCGGTCACTATCGATCTTGCGGCAAGGATCCGCATGCGTGCTGTGTCAGTCATTTGCTCGGCGATGAGCCGTTGATTCGTTCGGGAAGAAAAGCGACTTACGAGGCGGGGAAAGACACCGGCCGTTACTGGGATGCCGGCGCGTCGAATGTGCATTGGGTGATCGCGACGGATGCGCAGCTCGAGAAGGGAATTCAACAAGCGCTCGCGAAAGTTGAATCTGCGGGCGTGTTCGTCGAGGGGAATAGTTTTGCAGAATACGTGCAAACGGATTGCATGTTAATGGTGAGGCGTGAGGATGATGCGCGGATCAAGAAGTCGGCGAAAAAAGTGATTGAGAGAGCAACCGCGATTGAGGTCATGGACATCTATGACTCGCTTCCGGAAGTGATAAATCGCGTGAGAAAAATTTTCACATCCGGGAGCAACGCAGACTAATAAGAGTTTGTAGTTGACAAGTTGGATTTAGT
>CAVYOP010000014.1:0-779439 GCA_963770215.1 uncultured Acidobacteriota bacterium | reverse complement strand
ACAGACCCCGGTGCTCGGCGGCAGCTATCGCCTCGACTTCTCGTCAGTCAGGTTGACGACGAACAACGAATTCGTTGCGTTGAACCCGCAGTATCCGACGGCGATGACGTTCACCTACACGCAGCCGCTGTGGCGTGGTATGAAGGTTGACAACAGTCGCCGGCTGATCGAGATCGCGCGCAAGAACCTGTCGCTTAGCGACGCGCAGTTTCGGCAACGGGCGATCGACACGATCACGAACGTGCAGCGCGCTTACTGGGATCTCGTGTTTGCGTTGCGCAGTTTGCAGGTGCAGCGCGATGCGGTGACTGTTGCGCGCACGCAGCTCGAGCACAACAAGCGCATGGTCCAGGAAGGACAACTCGCGCCGATCGACGTGGTCGCTGCCGAAGCGCAGATCTCGACGTACGAGCAGGGTGTTTTCAGCGCGCTCGAAGAAGTGTCGCGCTCCGAGAACAACCTTAAGAACTTGATCGCAGAGAACCAGCGGTCGCCTTTGTGGAGCGAGTCAATTGTTCCGACCGATCCGGTGGACCTTCAGGTGCCGGAAGTTTCGCTGCCCGATGCATTGCGGACGGCGATGGAGAACCGGCCGGAGCTTCAGCAGTCGAGTCTTGCCAAGGAGATCAACCAGATCGATCAGCGTTTCTTCAAAGACCAGACGAAACCGTCGGTGGATCTCGTGGGCACGTACGGCATCAACGGTTTGGCGGGATCGGTCAGCACGGCAGGTGTAAATCCGTTCACGGCGTCGAACTTACTGGTGCGCCAGCGTGTCGATCAACTGTCTGTTCTGGCCGGTCTCGATTCGTTGCCAGTCGTGCCGCCGCAGACTTTTTCACCGGATCTTTTAGGCGGCTACGGACAGTCGATTTCAAACCTTTTGGCGAATCGCTACAACAACTTCCGCGTTGGCGTGCAGATCAGTTTGCCGTTGCGCAATCGCACGGCGGAGGCGAATTTGGGCCGATCGCTCGTCGAAGGCGAGCGTATCGCGACGCAGCGCGAGCAACTCGAGCAAAACATTCAGGTGGACGTGCGCAACGCATTGCAATCGATGCGCAGCGCCGAAGCGCGACTGCGTGCCGCGATCGCGACGCGTGAAGCGAACGAACAGCAATTTGCAAGCGAGCAGAGAAAACTCGACGCGGGCCAATCGACCACGTTTCTCGTGTTGGAACGTCAGACCCAACTGACGACCGCGCGCGGCCTGGAGTTGAAAGCGCAAACGGACCTGAACAAAGCGATTGCCGATCTGCAACGGGCTACCGGCAATGCTTTGCGCGTGAACAGTATCGTGGTGCGCGCGAAGTAACTGAGAGGTTTCCCGCAAAGGCGCAAAGAAAGAGTTCAATACTTTACCTTTGCGCCTTTGCGGGAGTTCACGTGCAGACTAGAAAATATTCTCAACCGCCAGAAAGGCGACGTAGAGCACGACGCCAATCACGACCGCTGTGGTGACATACCACGCTGGAAGCTTCTTTTGGCAGGCGGCACAACGCCGCCTGGTCCAACGCGCCGTACGCTCGCAGTTAGAACAGATCATTTAAAAACCGCTTATTGTTTCGCCGGGTTCGATCTTGCTTCAATCGACGATGGTTTCACATTGGTCCATAAGGGCCAATGGTCCGAGACACTGACCTTGCGATCGATACCATAACTGGCAGCGTCCAGTCCTCGCAACCACACCCAGTCAAGTCTGAACTCGATCGGCACCACGAGGATCTTTCGTCTGAACGTGCTTTGAGATCCAAATGGGGTGCGCAGGCCGGCTTCGGTGAAGAGTTTGATCGTCTTGCGGTCGGCGTCTGATTCCCACGTATTGAAGTCGCCCATCACGATCGCGGGCATATCTGACGGGTAGCGAGCGAGGTCGTCGAGTATCGCTTTGTACTGCTCCATCTTCTTGTCGAGACCGAGCCGCGTTTCGCCGTGAATCGAATAAACGCGCCATTTTCGATCACCAAGCTCAACAGTCGCGCCAATTCCCGCGCGTCGGCGTTTGTTCGGACCTTCGTGCGGCAACACAAACCGGCGCACGTCCGAAAGCGGATAGACGCTGAGGATCGCGACGCCCGTCTCTTCTTCATCGCCTGATTTCGGGGACGGCGGCGCAGCCCACGCGTAATGCATCCCCAATTCCTCGGCCATGATCTTCGCGACGTTGCTGTGGCGGCTTCGTTTCTTCCGCCTATCGACTTCCTGCAAACCGAGGATTGCAGCGCTTCCGATTTCCGGATCTTCGCGCAGCAACTTGTTGATTTCCTTGAGATCGTCACCACTGCGCCAGCGTATGTTGTACGAGACAACTTTAAGCTCAGCCGGTGCCGACGCGTTGGTTTTCAGCGTCGCGCCTTTGCCGGTCTCGAGCAAAGACAAGTCTTGAAATCCGGAGATGGGAGACGAAAACAGAACAATTAAAAACGCAACGAGTAAAAGATGTGTCATCAATTAAACTCCACCTGCAATCCATCGTAGTGCCATCCTAGTCCATCGTAGTGTAAGCCACAATTTATGCAAATCTGTTAAGCTAACGCTGCCCTTATGAGCTCAAGTGAAAATCAGCTCGACGTTCTTGCAGTTTTTTCACATCCTGATGACGCCGAGTTGTCCGTCGCCGGGACGCTCCTCAAACTGAAATCGCTTGGTTATCGAACCGGCGTTTGCGACTGCACTCGCGGCGAGATGGGCACGCGCGGAACGCCCGAAATTCGTGCCCGTGAAGCTGCCGAAGCCGCCCGCATTCTGAAACTCGACGCACGCGTTAATCTCGAACAACCGGATGGTCACGTTCAGCCGACGGAAGTTGCGCGCGTCGCCCTCGTACGCGTGCTGCGAACCTACCGGCCGAAGGTGTTGCTGACAACTCACGAAGACGATCCGCATCCGGATCACGCAAACACATCGATCATCGTGCGGCAGTCGGCGCGTTTAGCGACGATGGGCCGTTATGACGAAGCCGCGGGACTGCCGGCGATGCCGATGCCCGCGATTATGCACTCGCTGTTTTCGCGACGCATCGTGCCTTCGTTTGTCGTCGATGTTTCTGACTTTGTCGACGAAAAGATGGACTCGATCCGGGCCTACGGGTCGCAGTTTTTCAGTGCGACGTCGCAGGAGCCGGCGACGCGAATCAGCGCGCGTGGTTTTTTGGAAGAGATTGAATTGCGGATGCGATATTTCGGGACGTTGATCGGTGTTACTGCCGGCGAGCCTTTTTATGTGCGCGAAGCGCTGAACGTTGACGACCCGCTCGCACTCCTTACGCGTCCGATGAATATCTACTCTTAAGCCACAAAAGGCACAAAAGACACAAGAGGCACAAAAGAATAAGACATCGGGAAGGAACAAGACATCAGGAATTATTCTTGTGCTTTTTGTGCCTTTTGTGGTTCCAGGATCGCACGCGCGATGGCGATCGTCGCTGTCGCGCGCGGGCCTTCGCGTTCGAAGCCGCGCGCCAGTTCGACCGATCGTTCGTAATCCTGCTTCGCCAGCAGCTTGAAGATTCCTTCCAGATCGAAATCGGGAACGTCGTTGGTATTAACTGACGACTGCCCTTTGCTTTGAAATTGAAGAATCAATTCGCCGTCTTCGCCGGTAAAGCCTTCCGCCGAGTTTGCGGCTTTCACGGCGTCGAACGTCGCGTCCCAAACACGCGCCGCATCGATCGCCTGCAACGCGTTCGCAACTGCGATCAACGCCTGTGGCCGGCCGCGATCGGACACGTCGATGCGCCGGGCCTCGCCGGCTGCTTCTTCGACGAGCTGCACGGCGGTTTCTCGATCTGTCTTCACCAGAATCTTGGCGGATTGAGCTAATGCCCAGGCCCGATGAAGATGCGTGATGTCGCCTTTGCGAATCAGTTCCAGGACCGGTTCGGGCTTCTTCTTCTCGACGTGGTATGAAACAAGCTGGCCGTCTACGTACGCTTGCACCTGCTTGCGTACTTCCGTGTCTTCGATCTTCGCGGCGAAGTCTCGCGCTCGCAGTTCGCCCTGCCTCAAGTAGAGATTGATGAGTTGAATGTAAATCGTGTCGCGTTCTTCGGAAGTCTTAGCGCGATCGAGACGATCGAGTAACGACTGTTCGCGATCGACGGGGGGCTTCTCAGGCCGCAGGCCGCGTCCGAGCGATTCGTCGTCGCGACGGCGCGCGTTGTCTGATGCGACCGTATTCATCGCATTCAACTGGCCGCGAAGCGACTCGACCATATCCGCCGACGCATGTTGTTCGAACAATGGCAGCAGCCGTTTGATAATTAGATACTTTCCGTCGATACCAACTGGCCCAGGATCCTGTCCGGGCGGCGGCAAAGGACGCAATAGGATCGCTGCTGCTGTTTGGAAAAACGCGCCGCGCAATTCCGGCGACACGTCGGCGGGCTTGATCGTCGACGACATCTGCGAGCTCGACGTGCTGGTGCCGGTGAAGATGATGTACAAGTGCGGCGTGAAGATGTATGACGAGAGGAGTGAAACAGTGTTCGCGTCGGCTTGCGGATTGTTTGTCGACGTGCCGAGTAAAGTTGAATAACGCCTGTCCGCTGCGACTGGATCTTTCGCGCGCAGGTCGACGAGGAAGTTGATCGATTCCATCGCGACGACGGTGAGTGCCGGATCGGCAAACTGCAACGCCCGTTCGAGGTCGCCGCTCTCCATCAACTCTTTCGCCACGCTCAGGCGCTGGCTCAACGACTCGTTCAGTCTTCCTGGATTCAATTTCGCCGCGTTTGCGGCATCGGCCCTTTCGGCTTTCAATTTCTCGAGAAACTCCTCGCCGAGAGCGCGGTCGCGCCGCGCCACCAGTCGCAACACTTCGCGACGCAAGCTGGGCGGCAGGCTGGTCGCGTAACCGCCACCGGTCTTCTTTTCCTGCTGGCGAATCTGTTCCTGGAGTTTTCGTTCGCTTTCCAGATCCGCGCCTTCCGCGGCTTCCCACGCTTTGCGAAACAGCAAACGTCCCTGCTCGGCGTCGACCTGCCACAGTGCGTCCGCGATGCGGGCCAGCGATCGCGCGCGCAGTGTTTGATCGTTAAATGCGCGCGCGTCGGTGGAGAGCGCGATTAGGAGTGACCGCGCCTGTTGCCGGCGAATCTTCTCTTTGTCTTTGTCCGGCGTCTGTGCAAATGTCGCGCCGGCCAGGAGCATAATTAAGAAAACGATCTTCATCCTTGTTTCCGTTTCTCCAGAAATGACTGCGCGATTGCGAGCGTCGCGACGGCGCGTGGCGCATCGCTTTGGAACGTCTTCGCAATTTGGACCGCGCGCATCATATCGGCGCGGGCCAGCGGACGGAAAGCGGCGAGCAGGTCGAATTCTTCGGCGGAACTGTTGGTCATCACGACCATCATCGGCGTTTGGAGCCGTGAAGAGATGCGCGTGTCTTCACCGGTGAATCCTTCGGCTGCGTTGGCTGCTTTTACGACTTCGCCGAGCACTTCCCATGCGCGGACCAGATCAAGCTCCGCCAGATGAGTCGCGACAGCCGTGAGTGCGCGGGCTCGATCGGGATCGCTGTTGCCGATGCGCCGGCCTTCGGCGAGCGCCTGGTCCAGGAGATCGATTGCGCGCGAACGTTCCGAAGTCATCACCAGTTTGGCCGCGCTCGTGTAGGCCCAAACACGCTGGATGCTGGTCAACTCGCCGTTCTTTGCCAGTCGTGCTGCTTCGTTCGCGTCTTTCTTGCGAATCGCGACTTGGGCCAACTGGAAATCGGTGTAGGCTTTGACGCTCTTGCGCAGTTCAGTGTTTTCGATCTTGTCGACAAGATCTCGTGCTCGTGGATCGCCTTTCTCGGTCAACGCGACTGCGTAATCTGCGTAGATGGCGTCGCGTTCGTCTGATTTCTGTGCCTCGTCGAGGCGCTCCTGCATTCGCTGGTACGGATCACTTTCTTCGGACTCGGGCCTGATGCCGGCGGTGACGCTGCGGTTTTCGCCTTGTTGCAGATCAGGCGGGACGTACGACGCGAGCGCCGTCATCTGCGTACGCAAGCCGGGTTCGAGATCCGGCGCGTACTGTTCGAAGATTGGCAACAGTCGTTTGATAACGAGGTACTTGCCGCGATGACCGGCTGTGGTCCGATCCTGGTCCGGCGCCGGCAGCGGTTGCATCAGGATCTGAAAAGCGACCTTGAGAAAGTTGGTGCGGAGCGCGGGATCGACATTCGGAGGCGGCGTGGGCCGTCGCGATTGATTTTGGTTTGCTCCGCCGCTCGGTTCGAAAGTGACGTAGAAGAACGGCGTCAGAATGTACGACGAGAGGCCGGAAACTGTGTTGGCGTCTGACAACGGATCGCGCGCGGCGTGGGCCAGCAGGTTATTGAAACCGTTGTCGGCGAGTTGAGCGTTCTTCTCGCGCAAGGTAGAGAGAAAGAAGATCGAATCGAGGTTGACTTTATCGAGCGCCGGCGCAGCGAATTGCATCGCGCGTTCAACCTCGCCATCTTCGACGAGCCGCCGCGCCAGTTGCAATCGTTTTGAAGAACCGAGCTCTGAGAAATCATTATTTCGACGAGCGCGGGCTGTTGCTTCTTCGTTTTCCTTCGCGTTGGCCTCGTCGAGTGCTTTAAGAAACTCTTCGCCGAGTTTGCGATCGCGCTTCGCGACGAGACGGAGCACTTCGCTGCGCAGATCAGGCCCGCCCCGCAGCACCACCGGTTCCTTGTTCGCTTCCATGCGCTTGATGTCTTCGGCTCGCCGCCGGGCAGTGTCGGTGGCGACCGTCTCGGCTGCTTCCCACGCGCGACGGAAGAGGTCGCGGGCGCGTTCGGGATCGGTTTCCCAGAGTACATCGGCAGCACGGGCCTGCACGCGCGCGCGCCGCGTCTGATCTTTGAAGCTGCGTGCCTCGTCGGCCAGCGACGTCAGCAAAGAGATCGCGATGGTTCGTTGTTGTTCGGCTTCGGCGTCAACTTCTTCAGACTTCGACTTTTCTTCGGTCTTCGCCTTCGAATTTTTGGTCTGTTTTTCCTGATTTTGGATTGCTAAGGGCGAGCTTATTGGCAGAAATAGAGCAAGCAGGACGACGAGTAACCGAAGAAACATAAGGTACTCCTTGTCAGACGGATGATGCAGGATGGCAAGCCGGACGTTTTACACGTCCGGAAAATAGATCGGTTCCAGGAAAATTAAGAAATCTGTGATCCTAAACTGCGATCACTTCCAAATCGGGATCGACTTCCTGTTTCAACATTCCCTCGATCGCCATCAACGTGCCGGTGAGAGAACTCGGGCAACTGCCGCACGCGCCCTGGTAGCGAATGCTCAAGGTGTGATCGCTCAGGCCCAGGACTTCCAGGTAACCACCGTCGCCCATCAAGGCTGGTCTTACTTTCTCGTCCAAAATCTCGTTGATTTTCAATAACCGTGGATCGTCGCTCGTCACGGCTGCGATCGGACCACCCACTGCTGCCGCCGCCGCTGCCGCTGAAGCAGTAACCGCCTCGGCTGCACGAATCGGCACGGCCAGCGCCGGCAGGAGCTCGTCCCAGTCGCCTTCTTCATCTTTTTCGATCGTGATCATGCGGTCCATGTAAAAGACCGACACAACATGGCCCACGTCGAAAAGCGACTTCGCCAGCTCATCGTTCTCGGCCTGCTCGGCCGAGCCATACTGTCTTGCAACGCCGTTACTCACCGCTTCCCGGAGAATGAACTTTACGGCGTTCGGATTTGGTGTTTCTTCAATATCACTAATCTTCGGCATCAAAAACTCCCTGCTCAAGTCCATTGTTTGCGGTCTCATTATAGCGTCTTTGCGGGGTATTAGCAGGTGGCCGGGGGGACGCGACAAAATCCGCTAAGTGTTTCTCAAAACTAATTTCAAAAGTCGTTGCAGGAATCATTGCTAATTTTCCAAACCGGTTTTATACTCCCGCCCTCACTTGCCCCCCCTCTCAGAAGGTGAGTCAAGTTGAGAAGAGGCAGGCGATAGCGAGGGTCGCCTGCCTCACATTTTTTAGGGCCCTGGGTGTGTATTTAGCCAGGTTGGCCCGCGGCGCTTGGAAGTTGAAAATCCGGGGCTTAAACTTAGTCCTCGCTAGAGCATAAAGGTACTAAGTAACGGCTTCGAATGAATATTGGCATAACGGTTTATCCCACTTACGGCGGCAGCGGCATAGTGGGATCCGAGCTTGGCAAGGAACTGGCTGCGCGCGGTCACACGGTCCATTTCATTTCCTCAGCGCTTCCCACCCGGTTGACAGAGTTGAACGAACGCGTTCGTTTCCACGAAGTGGAAATGATGTCGTACCCGCTTTTCGAGCACCAGCCTTACACCCTGGCCCTGGCGACGAAGATGTCCACCGTTGCGGAAGAAGAAAAACTGGACCTGCTGCACGTCCACTACGCGATCCCGCATTCGATCAGCGCGATTCTCGCTCGTGAATCACTGAAACCGCGACGACGTTTGCCTGTCGTCACCACGCTGCACGGCACGGACATCACGCTCGTCGGCGCAGATCGATCGTATCTGCCGATCACTCGCTACGGCATCGTTCAGTCAGACGGCGTGACCGCGATCTCTCACTACCTCAAAGAAGCAACGCGAGAGATCTTTCACTTCGACGACATCCGCGTCATTCCCAACTTCGTCTGCCAGCACGATTACAAGCGACGCGAAGTCCCGGAGCTGCGCAACACGTTGTCGCCGCAGGGGGCTCCGCTGCTGGTCCATGTTTCAAACTTTCGCCCGGTGAAGCGGCCAGTCGACTGCGTCGAGATCTTCGCGCGCGTGCTCAACCAGGGAATCAAGGCGAGGCTCGTGATGGTGGGCGACGGCAGTGAACGAACGAACGCCGAGCACCGCGCGCGTTGTCTTGGCGTTTACGAACACTGTTCGTTCGTCGGCAAACAACCGCGCATCGTCGACTATCTGTCGGCGTGCGATGTGCTGTTGCTGCCTTCCGAGCAGGAGTCGTTTGGATTGGCTGCGTTGGAAGCGATGGCTTGCGAAGTGCCTGTGATTGCTTCGCGCGTTGGTGGATTGCCGGAAGTAGTGACCGATGGCGAGACTGGCTTTTTGAGTGCGGTCGGCGACGTGGCGAAGATGTCGGCGGATGCAGCACGCTTGTTGGTGGATCACAAGCTGCGCCGCGAGATGGGCCAACGGGCACGCGAATCGGCAATCACTCGCTATCGCACCGACGTCGTGATTCCGCAGTACATCGAGTTCTACGAGCAAGTGATCGCCAAACAGAAGTAACTCCGCGTATCTCTGCGTCTCTGCGGTAACCGCCGAGAGCAACAGAGGGCCGCAGAGATACGCAGAGAAACCTGGTACGGAAATGACGTCTCTCATCGTCGGGACAGCCGGTCATATCGATCACGGAAAGAGCGCGTTAGTGCGTGCGCTCACCGGCACCGACCCCGACCGCCTCCCGGAAGAAAAGAAACGCGGCATCACGATCGATCTCGGCTTTGCCGATCTGCAACTCGGCGATCTCCGCCTGGGGTTCGTCGACGTTCCCGGTCACGAACGCTTCGTCAAAAACATGCTTGCCGGCGCGCATGGCATCGACGTGCTGGCGCTGATCATCGCGGCCGACGAAGGTGTGATGCCGCAAACGCGCGAGCACTTCGATATCTGTCGACTGCTTGGCGTGCGCAACGGTCTCGTCGTCATTACCAAGAGCGATCTGGTCGAAGATGGAATGCTGCCGCTGGTCGAAGCGGAAGCGCGTGAGTTGGTAAGCGGATCGTTTCTCGAAGACTCGCCGCTGGTGACGGTGAGCGCAAAGACCGGCGCGGGACTGGACGAGCTGAAGTCGCGCTTAATTGAGATCGGAAAGCGCGTTCCCGCTCGGTCGGCGGATTACATCACGCGTCTCCCGATCGATCGATCGTTTTCGATGAAAGGGTTTGGCGCCGTAGTTACGGGCACGCTGATCTCCGGAAAGATCGGCGAGGGCGATGAACTGGAACTGTTGCCGCCTGAGATCAAAGTGCGTGTGCGCGGGCTGCAGGTTCATGGACAGACTGTGAGCGAGGCACATGCCGGACAGCGCACGGCCGTGAATCTCGGCGGCGTCGAAACGGCGCAAGTGGAACGTGGCATGGTGCTCGCGCCGCCGGGGCGTTTGCGACCGACGCAGATCGTCGACGTTTGGATCGACGTGTTGCCGGGCGCGCCGCGTGGTGTACGTTCGCGTTCGCGCGTGCGAGTGCACGCCGGCGCGATGGAAGTGCTGGGCCGTGTGCGCGTGCTCGACGAGCCCAACGAGATCGCCGCGGGCAGCAGCGGGCTGGTGCAATTACGGCTCGAAGCGCCCATCGTCGCGGTGCATGGCGATCGTTTTATCCTGCGGAGTTACTCGCCGTCGCAGACGATCGCGGGCGGCACGATCGTCGATCCGTTTGCGGTCAAACACCGTGGCAAAGACATGGCCCAAGCGCGCCTTTTGCTACGGTCGTTGATAGAAGACGATCGCGTGACGAAGTTTACGGCATTCGTTCGCGGTTCAGGCGAGCGCGGTTTGAGGTTGACAGACATCGGCGCCGCGACCGGTTGGACTAATGAGGTCCTTGTTGATATTGCGGCCCGCGGGAAGGCTGACGAATCGGTGATCGACGCCGGCGGCGTTTATCTTGCGCGCGAGAGTTCCGATCGCCTGAGTCGCAGTGTGCTCGACGAGCTTGAACGGCATCACAAGCGCGAGCCGCTGGCGCGCGGCATGTTGCGCGAGACGTTGCGTGAAAAAGTCTTCACGCATTCGTTGCCGGAACTGTTCGGCGCTGTGATCGCAAGATTGGAAACAGGCGGCGCTGTCGTTTCCGAGAAAGACATCGTTCGTCTGGGCAGTCATTCAGTCGGACTTTCAGAACAGGACGCGCAATTGAGCGATCGCCTCGAACAGACCTATCGCGACGCCGGCGTCGAAGCGCCGACGATCGAGGAGGCCATGACGCGTGCGAACGTGGGGTTCGCGCAGCGAACGCAGGCGCGCAAGATCCTGCATCTGCTCGTCGATGGCCGAAAGCTCGTGCGAATTCAGAACGAGATGTTCATGCACGCCGCCGTCATCGAGGATCTCAAGCTCAAGCTTCGCGACTACGCCTTGCAACACGAGCCTCAACGCCTCATCGACGTTCCCGCGTTCAAACAGCTCGCCGGCGTTTCGCGAAAGTACGCCATTCCGCTGCTCGAATACTTCGATCGCGAGCAGGTAACCCGCCGTGCGGGAGACAAGCGAATTATTCTGAAATTGTTGTCTTGATTTGTCTTAACCGTGTTGGGACCCTGTGCTGATAAGAGACTTGCATAGTTCCCTGCGTGGAGCTAACATGCTTGTCATCATAACGAGCTAACAGCGGCTTTTTCCTTAACCTTCATTATCATTTCTGGCCGGAGGTTCAAAATGAAAAGCCTGAAAGACATTCTGGCGGTGGTTGTCGGTATTATCGCGGCCATTGGCGCGATCTTTTACTTCTACAAGTTTGTGACCGATCCGAATCCTGCCGGTGGTCACACTTCGGGATGGATCGCTCTTGGTCTGGCAGTCGTCGCGTTTATCTGTGGCCTGATTTATTTCCTCGGCCACGTAAACAAAGAAGAGGAGATACACATCACCCAATAGGCGGGCGCTCGGGCGATCCCGATGTGGGAAGTCAGTAAACGGACTTTCCGTGCAGAGATTTGCATCATCGAACCCGACGACATTCAGACGCCGTTTGTGCACATACCATCGCGGCTCACGTGCGCAAACGGCGCTTGCTTTTTGTTTGAACTAATCAGCTTTGTTGAGCTTTGCACAAAAAGTGCGTTATTACGTGAAGATGTCTCCCGCAAAGACGCAAAGACGCAAAGACGCAAAGCGCTGCCGCGTTTCGCGGGACTTTCTTTGCGCCTTTGCGCCTTTGCGGGAGAATATCCTCGTAGCGGACGTTTTTGTGCAAAGCCGCTTTGTTGACCTAAGCCACAAGGAGAGACTCGAGACCAATGTTCTTCCCACTCGTGTTGATGCTCTTGCAACAACTGCGGGCGACGCAGCCTCAATACTTCTTTCTCGTCACCTTACTCTTACTTATTGCGGGAGGCGTTGGCTGGTTGATCGCCGCGGTGCTCGGTTTTGCACGCTCGCCTGCGTTTGGTCCGTCGGCGCGCTGGTTTTCGTATGCGGCCGTTTGTCTGATCATCTATCACCTGCATTTTCTGCTTTTCGGCGTGTTTGTGTTTATGGGGATGTCGCAGGATCAGGCTGACTTGTCGATGGCGCTGGGCGTGGGCGCGTTCTTCAACCTGTTTATCGTGCTGGGCGCGGTTTGCGCGATCATGGGATTTGTCCGGATGACAAACCCGCGTTAGAATCGCTGCCGTTGATGCAGAAGAAACTGTTTATGGTCGCCGCGCTGGTCCTGGTGGTAAGCGCGGCGGTTCTCTTTTTGAGCGCTGCGACGAATTCCAGCGGCGCGCCGAGTAGTAGCCCGTTTGCGCGGCAGCGTGGCGGGCGTTTTTTCGTTGGCAATAAGCCGTTTCGTTTTGTCGGGGCAAACGTCGCGGTGATGTATCGCGACGAGGATCGCGAGCGGATGCCGGAGACGATGCGGCAGGCGGCGCAGATGGGGATCAAGGTCGTTCGCGTTTGGGCTTATGGTGAAGGCGGGACCGGGCCAAACGACGTGAAGCCGATCGCGGACTTCAACGACTGGCCGCGAAATCGTCCGTTTCGATTCGCGCCGGGGCAGTGGAACGAAGAAGCGTTCGTCCATCTCGATCGGGTGATCGCCGAGGCGGCGAAGAACAATATTTACGTGCAGCTTTGTTTGACGAACTGGTGGCGCGATACGGGTGGAGTGACGCAGTACTTGCGCTGGGCCGGTGTTGCCGACGCTGCTGATGATAGTTATCCGTTTGGCATCAACAACGAGAAGGCGTTTCTGTTTTATACCAATCCCGAGACGCGTCGCTTGTACCGCGAGCATCTGGAAAAACTGGCGACGCGACGGAATACGGTAACCGGCGTTGCTTATCGTGACGACCCGTCGATCTTCGCGTGGGAGTTGATGAACGAGGCGCAGGTGATCACCGGCCGTTGGGCTGAGCGGCGAGCGTGGTTTGCGGAGATGAGCGCGTTGTTGAAATCGCTCGATCCGAATCACATGGTCACGCCGGGGGCGTGGGGTTATCGTTCGGCGACTGAGCGGCGTGAGTGGTTGGCGGATCATGCACTGCCGACGATTGATTATTGCGACGTTCATAATTATCCGCGCGACGATCACGACAGTTTCGTCAACTCGCCGGCCGCATTGAAAGAGTTCATCGAGAATCGTGCGGCGGCAGCGTTTTCGCTGGGGAAGCCGTTGGTGCTTGGCGAATTTGGGATGAGTGCGAACGGGCACAACGGCGCGTCGCAGGCTGAGTGGTACAAGGCGTTCTTTGACGGGAATGCGCGAGCTGGTGCGGGTGGCGCGATGTTCTGGATTTTGACGCCCGATCCGCGGCGTGGTTATGGCGTCACGTATTCGACGTCACGCGATCAGGCTTTGCTTAGTGAGATCTCGCGGTCGTCGCAGATGTTTGCGGCTTTGCAGTCGGCGGAGTTGCCGTCGCACTTGCAAGAGTCGTCCGATCATTTGATCCCGCGGCAGTTTGCGTGGGCGCGAGTGTCTTCGGATGGCGCGACGCAGCCGCAGATGATCGTGCGTGAAGACAAGTCGGTGCTTTATCAATTCAAGCCGCAGATGGCGTCGGCGCAGCGGTTCGAGAAGATTGGTGATGGACCGGGTTACATCTGGGGATACGGATCGGGTTTTCTCGAATACACCGTGCCCGAGCGAGCGGATCGACGGCGGGTGAGTGAGATCGTCGTACGCGCGCACATTCAACCGGTTCTTCCCATCGACGCGCCCGCTGGTTTTGTAAAGACCCGCGTCACTTTGTTCGTCAACGGCTCCAGCGCCGGCTCGCGTTTGATCGCCATCGAACCCGCAGGCGACGCGCTCGTCCAGGAATGGCGCCTGGACGGCTTCTTCCTGCGCCTCCAAGCCATGCGCGGCCTTCCCCTAACGGTCCGCTTCGCCGTCACCCCCGACGCCGACTGGCCCTACGGCATAAACATTTCCAACTGGCCCTCCGGCTACGACCCCCACGACGCTCGTCCTGTTGAAGTCGAATTACGGCACTGAGCCTCATACTCAGGTTATGCAACTTGTCAAAAGAAGTGTATTCTCGGAGGGATTTCAGCGGTGGCAGAAGTGAATATGTCTAGCGTAAACACAGCACCCATTGTAAAGAATCTCGTGGACGAGATGCGTCAACTCTCAGACGCTGAACAACGTCGGCTGGCAAGTGTGGTGCTGAAAGAACGCGGGCTCGAAGCATTTGTTGAAGAAATTGAAGATCAGTTGAGTTGCGAACGAGCAGCCACCGAGGAATCGCCGGAAGAGTTTATTCCTTGATGTAACGCTCACGATTAGTTGTACCTTTGCTATGGCAAGACCTCACGAGCCTAAGCGCTACGACATCCTCATAGTGCCATCTGCCCGCAGACAATTGCGTCACTTCCAGAACAGCCATCTTCGACAGGCCGAAAACCTGGTTGCCGGAATCCTGTCGTTGGCCAACAATCCGCGCCCTTTGAATGCCAGAAAACTTGTGAATCGCGCAGAGTGGCGGCTCAGAGTTGGTGATTATCGCGTTTTGTTCTTAATTGACGATCAGCAGGAAACCGTGACGGTTACGGCCATTGCCCATCGCCGAGAAATCTACCGGTGACCGGCGGTTTGCTGGAGTGCTTGGAGTGAATTCGGATCGAGTTGATAGATTTTCGAGGAGGGGACTTGGCCGAGCTTTAGGTCGAGAAGAGGGGTGGATTGGGTGCGGAGGGTGGTGATTAGAGCGTCGTTGCTGAAGTAACGACGGCCGCGGGCGATGATGATGAAGTCGCCCCGCTGGAGTTGGGAGAGGGCGGAGGGGTCGGATAGGGAGAGGCAGATGAGATCGGGGCGTTGGGCGCGTTCGGCGTAGTAGGAGGCAAGCGAAGGGCTTTCGCTTGCGATGCGCGCGCCGGGTTGGGCGCGATGAGCGATTTCCGTGATTGCGTCGCGCATGCTTGCGTCGTAGAACTCGTCGTGCGGGAAGTAGTAGCCGGCCCAAGCCATGCCGCCGCCAAGGCTATTGGTAAACAAACGGAAGTGCGGAGCAGCCTGAATTGAACTAACCACCGAAGCGATGATGACGAGCACTGCGAGACACGCGGGCACGTAGTGTTTGAAAGCCGATGAAGTGATCCGATTCGCGATCCATCGTCCCGCAAACTGAATCCCCAACGCGCACGTGATCAGCACCGCCGGCAAAATAGTCGTGTAATAACGCGTAAACTTCCCGCCCGGAAAACAGAACGCCACCACCCACAACAAAAACCAGAACAGCAGAAAATAACGTCCATCACCCATCTTGCGACGAAACAGCAACGGCAAACCCACAAGAAATCCGGCGACAGTCAACACCGGCAGCTTTACCGCCGTGAACACAAGATAGAAATAAACAGGAATGCCGTTGAGCCAATCGGCGAACCGCTGGGTGTAAAGCTGGTTCATAAACTCATAACCGTCGTGGCTCACCCGCTTACCGCCGGCAAATAAACCCATCTGTCGCCACGTCTCAGGAAGCAATACCGTCGGGCTCAAGAATCAGAAACACGATCCCCACAATCGCAAGGAACACGACGAGTCGCTTCTTCCCAAGCCGCCAACGCGTTTCCGGAAGCTGTTGAAACATCCAGTAGTAAGACCAACTGATCGCCATCAAATGCGGCACATACTTCGACGCCACCATCGCGCCGTAACACGCCGCCGTCAGCCAGTAATAACGATTCGGGTTCTTGTCAGTGCTTTCCGCGACCCGTTGCCCGCGCAACCAAAACACGTTCGCCAGCAAAAAGAAGAACAGCAGAAACGTATCTTCCTTCGCGACGCGGCTAAATCCAATCCCGGACGGATCGAAAGACCACAACGCCGCCGCGATCAACGCGACCTCGACGCCGAAAAGCTCCGCCGCGATCAGATAGATGAGCAACGCAGTCAGTGCACCGGCAATCGCACCGGGCAAACGTAAAGCAGTTTCCGGCGCTATGCGATCCCCCGGACGCGAAGCGACAAACGAACTGTTATTCCACTTTTCAGCCAGAATGATGCTGGTGGCCTGCAAGGCTTTCATCAGCATCGGATGTTCGCCGTTCGCGCCGGTAAGCCCGTTGGCGCGATAGTCGGCGACGGCGTTTAACTTATTAAGCTCGTCTTCGCTGAGACCTTCGGCGCTGAGCCCGGTAACACGAAAACCGAACCCAACAACAATCAGGATCGCGAGTGTGATGAACACCAGCGTGCGGCTATTTGTGAGGACACCGCGGCCGGCAAATAGTTCAGGTCTTAATCCAGCAGTGACAATCGCTTCAGCTTGGGCTGACAAATCAGGTGTTGTACCTCAACAAAAGGCGCAAGGTTAGCGGAAGATCCCGGGTGTGTCAAAAGCGTCACGGCACAAGAAAGAGGCCCACGACATGCAGGTGAGCCTCCGTAACCACATTTGAATGGGACGTCGAATCGACAGCTTTGCACAAAACGTGCGTTATTACGTGAAATGTCTCCCGCAAAGCGCAAAGCGCTGCCGCGTTTCGCTGGACTCTCTTTGCGCCTTTGCGCCTTTGCGGGAGAATATTCTTCGTAGCGGACTATTCGACGTCCTGATTGTTCAAATCCGGACGATCGACTTCGGCGCGATCCGCCGCATCACCCTGCGCTCCCGCACCTTCACGCCCGCCCATGTCCTCTTCGTTGCGCAGATTACGCGCTGGCATTTTTGATCCGCGATCCTGGTCACTTTGACTCTGATCTAATTTGTCTGCCATCTGTGTTTTTCCTCCCTGCGGTTGTTTACTTACATTAATTAAGAAGATGTTTTCGAAAGCGCTCGCGCCCGTGGCACTGCGTCGCTTTGCTCGTATGGCGCGGCGTTCTCTTCGGAGATGCGATAGCGCAACAATGCGCCCACACCGCCGACTTGCTCAAGTCTCGTTGCGTCTTCAACGAACGTCACCTTCGCCGAAGAAAGCTGGTTCGCGCGGCGAATCAATTCGTCGGCGATGGCGCGGGCGTCGAGTGTCTCCGGAATGTCGTCAGTGTGGTAAACCTCGAGCACTTTGCGCACTTCCGCTTCGTCAAACTTCAACCCGTCGGCCGCCGCTACGATCAGCAACTCCTGGACTTGTCCATTCGAAAGCGCGGCCAGCGTATCCGGCACGCCGGCCACCGCGAGATTGTCGCCACGAAACTCACCCAACATCTGCTCGACCTTTTCCATGTCGGTGAGACTGTCGTGACGGCGAAACACCGTGAGCGACTCTTCCAGCAATTCGTGCTCGGGCGTGTCGATGCCGAGACTGATCACGTCGATAACTTTCTCTGCCAAATGCTTCGGCATCTGTTCCTTTAAAATCGGAATGACAACTGCTTCGTCGCCGGCGAGAATGACCTGTTCGAGTTGTTCCTCGCGCACCGTGCGTTCGAGCGCGTCGACAACTTCCTTCGCGTGTTGCAAGTGATAATTTTCTTCGTGACGCTGGTAACGCGCCTGCGACCAGCCGCCAACCTGCGTGTGATTCGTCTTCACGTTTTGAATGTCTTCCTGCTCGACTGCACGGCCCGCCGCGAAGACAAAGATCTGCGCGCGATTTGTGTCCGCCAGAACCACGGCGTAATGGCGATACTGTTCGATCAAACGCGCAAGCGGATACAGATGCGGCCGTTCCGAAACTATCAATCGATTGCGCTCGAAGGGCGCTTCGAACTGTCCCGCGCGGAAGTAGTCGTCCAGCATGGCGCACGCAAATAGCGCGACGCCTTGCGTCGGTTCGCGAATGCCTTCTTCGAGATAGCGCATGATCCGCACGAAGTCTTCTTCGACACTTTCGCGTTCCTCGCTATTCGCCGGATAACTCTTGAGTCGCTCTGAAAGCTGCTTGCGCACGAACGGCAAGAAATTGCGTTTGCCGTGTTCGTTGACGCGCGCATCGAGATAGAGGCTGATCACCGGCGCTGGAATCGCGTCGAATTTCAAGAGACTGTCCATCAGTTGCTGTGGCGTAGTTGCTTCTTTGGGCGTTGCTGTCCGATTGTCAATCTTGTCAACGTCGATATCAGGTGTGCTCATGTTGTTTCTCCAAACTTCGCGTCCGACGGGTGGCCCCAGAGGGCCACCCCTACAAGGGTGTCAACGTGGCTTTTTTGTAGTGGCCACCCGGGGCGTCTGAAATATATACGTCTACCCCGTCACACTTCAGGCAGAAGCATTTAGAGTTCCACAGGATTTAACGCAGGTTTTTTCGCAGGGCGACGCGCGCAGCGTGATAACCGCACATTCCGTGTACGCCGCCGCCGGGCGGGGTCGAGGAGGAACAGAGATAGAGATTTTTCAGCGAGGTGGAATACATGCGAGCCGTAGGGCGCAGAAACATCTGCGCGAGATCCTGAATGCCGCCGTTGATGTCGCCGCCGACGAGGTTCGGATTGTAGTGTTCGTAATCCGCCGGCGTCATAACGCTCCGCGCGAGGATGCAATCGCGAAAGCCGGGCGCGAAGCGTTCGATCTGATTTTCTATTGTGTCGCGCATGTCGACGGTCGAGCCGTTCGGCACGTGGCAGTAAGCCCAGAGTGTGTGTTTATCGTTCGGCGCGCGTGTGGGATCGAAAAGCGACGGCTGCGCGACGAGAACGAGCGGCTTTTCGGAGTGGCGGCCGTGTGCTGCTTGCCATTCTGAATCGCAGATCTCCGCGAATGAACCGCCGAGGTGGACAGTCGCCGCCAGGCGGCACTCGGCAGCCTTCCACGGGACTGGCTCGCTCAGTGCCCAATCGAGTTTGAAAGCGGCTGGTCCGTAACGATAACGATCCAGTCGCTTGCGAAAGCCTGGTGCAAGCGATTCGCCTGCGATGTGGACGAGTTGGCGGGGTGTAACGTCACACAGGATCGCCTTTGCTGCCGGTAATTCTTTCAACGTTTCAACGCGATGATTGGTGACGATCTCGCCGCCAAGCTCGGTGAAGTGTGCGCCAAGGGCGTTCGCCAGGCTTTGCGAGCCACTGCGTGCGACTGGCCATTCGGCGACGTGCGCGAGTATGCCGAGCACGAGGCCAAACGCAGTCGTGCCTGCTTGATCGAGAGACAGGAATGAATGACCGGCGAGCCCTGCGAAGATCGCGCGCGTTTTGTCTTCCTGGAAATGCGCTTCCGCAAATGACTTCGCCGGCCGGATCGCGTTGAGTCCGAAGCGCGCCATCGCGAATGGATGTCGCGGGATTAGGCTGATCGGACCGAGCAAATCGCCGACAACGGCGTCCCAGCTTTTAACCAGCGGCGTGAAGAGTTTCTTGTACGAAGCGCGATCTCTTCCGAATCGTTCGGCGGTCGTGTCGATTGATCGTTCGAGCAAAAGCGCCGTGCCGTCGTCAAACGGATGCGCCAGCGAGGCGGGCGAATACACGAATTCGAGCCCGTACTTTTTAAGCGGCAGTTGAGTGAAGAACGGCGACGCCGCGCCGAGCGGATGAACAGCGGAGCAGATGTCGTGAATAAAACCAGGCAGCGTGAGCTCCGCAGATCTCGTGCCGCCGCCGATCGTGGAATTGCCTTCGTAGAGACAAACAGAATATCCCGCGCGTGCAATTTCGATGGCGGCCGCCAGCCCGTTTGGACCGGCGCCGATCACGATCGCATCGTAGTTGTGTTGTTTAGGCGGCACCCTGGTTGCGTCTTAGCTGGATAAAGTAACACTTCGTATGGAAAGCGAACCAGTTTTTCAGGTGGGTGATTACTAAAGTTCTCTGCGTACCTCCGCGTCACTGCGGTTATTTAACGCAGAGTCGCGGAGATACAGAGGAGGATCACGATGCCAAATAGCAAAGAAGTCGATACGCTTACGGGACTTGCGATTGCGGCGGGAGTGTTTGCCGTGGCGCGGTACGCGTGGCGAAAGATTCTGGCGTACGACCTGCGAAATAAAACGGTGCTCGTCACCGGCGGTTCGCGCGGGTTGGGACTGGTGCTGGCGCGCGAGTTTGCGCGTGAAGGAGCGCGCGTCGCGATTTGTGCGCGTGACGAAGAGGAACTCGAACGCGCGCGGCTCGACCTGCAACAGCTCGGCGCGGAAGTGATGACTGTCAGGTGTGACGTAACGAACCCGCCGGAAGTCGGGAGCATGATCAATCAGGTTCGCGAGCGGTTCGGGAAGATCGACGTGCTGGTCAACAACGCGGGGACGATCCAGGTTGGACCATTGGAAGTGATGAAACGCGAAGATTTCGAGAAGGCGATGCAAGCGCACTTTTGGGGACCGCTGAACACGATGCTAGCCGTGTTGCCGGAGATGCGCGAGCGTCGCGACGGCCGCATCGTCAACATCTCTTCGGTTGGCGGGAAGATCGCCGTTCCTCATCTCGTGCCGTACTCGGCGAGTAAGTTTGCATTGGTTGGTCTATCGAAAGGGTTGCGTGCCGAGTTGCGCAAAGATGGAATTGTCGTGACGACTGTTTGTCCGGGACTGATGCGCACCGGCAGTCCGCGCAATGCGAACTTCAAGGGAAAGCATCGCGATGAGTACGCGTGGTTTAGTATCAGCGACTCGTTGCCGCTTGCATCGATCAGCGCCGAACGCGCGGCGCGGCAGATTGTTGACGCGTGCAAGCAAGGACGCGCTGAGTTGGTGATCACGATTCAGGCGAAGATGGCGGTGTGGTTCGATGCGTTGTTTCCGGAGTTGACGGCGGAGCTGATGGGAGTAGTGAATCAATTCCTGCCGGAAGCGGGTGGCATCGGCACGCGAACGGCGAAGGGAAGGGACAGCACGTCGAGCTGGTCGCCTTCGTGGCTCACGAGACTGACGGAAGATGCCGCGCTGAAGAACAACGAAGTGGTCCATTGACTTCGCGCGTGGAGTTTAGCCACAAAGAGGCACAAAAGACACAAAGATCGTTCATTGGTAAATGCCTTTTTGTGTTTTTTGTGCCTCTTTGTGGCTCAAGGTTTATATAATCCGTGACCTCCGAACTCGGATAACACGGATGTCACAACCACAACTCGCTCGCCGTCTCGGGCTTTTCGATGCCACCATGATCGTCATGGGCGGCATCGTCGGCTCCGGGATTTTTATGAACCCGTCCGTCGTCGCGCTCCAGGTTCGCACGCCGTTCCTGATTCTCGGCGCCTGGCTGCTCGGCGGACTTTTCGCGCTCGTGGCTGCTTTCATCTGGGCCGAACTGGCGTCAGTGCGGCCGGACGTCGGCGGACAGTACGCTTATTTGCGCGAAGCGTTTCACCCGCTGGTCGCGTTTGTATACGGCTGGGTGCTGTTGCTGGTCGTTCAAACAGGCGGCATGGCAGCAGTCGCGGTAACGTTCTCGCGTTACTTTGTCGAATTAACCAACGTTCCGCTCAGCTATCCACACCTGGCGGCGATTGTTCTCGCTGTTTTGACGATCGTCAATTGTCTTGGCGTGCGCGCAGGCGGGACGCTGCAAAGCGTGTTGATGGTCTTGAAGATCGTCGCACTGGCTGCCCTCGTTGCGTGCGGATTGCTGCTCGCAGGCAGAACGCCATCGCCGGAAGGTCTTCTCGATCGACCGGCTTCATTCGATCTGCTGACGGCATTCGGCGCGGCGCTCGTGCCGGTGATCTTTTCTTACGGTGGTTGGCAAACGGCGACGTTCGTCGCGGGCGAGATCAAAGAGCCACGGCGGAACTTGCCGCGTGGATTGATACTCGGCGTCATCGGAGTGGTCGTGTTGTATAACGCGGCAAACCTGGTCTACATCAACGTCTTGGGAACGGCGGGACTTGCAGCCTCAGCCGCACCGGCGTCTGACGTGATGCGCAGCGCGCTCGGCGACTTCGGCTCGCGCGCAATCGCCGCGGGCATCGCAATCTCGACAGTGGGCTTCCTGAGCCAGAGCATGTTGACCGCACCGCGCGTGTATTTCGCGATGGCGAATGACGGATTGTTCTTCAAGAGCGTCGGCACGGTCCATCCGAAGACGCGCGCGCCGATCGTGGCGATCGCGCTGCAAGGTTTGCTCGCGATCGTCGTCGCATTAGGAGGAACTTACGAGTCGATCCTGAACTACGTCGTTTCGGTCGACGTCATTTTCTTTGGTCTGACTGCCTGCTGCATCTTTGTCTTTCGCAAGCGAGAACCAGGCAGCGCAGGTGACGGATTGACGCGAGTGCCCGGACATCCGTTCTCGACGATAATCTTCATCGCCGTCTGTTGGCTAATTGCGATCAATACCGTTTTCAAGTATCCGGAGAACACGCTGATCGGAATGGCGATCATGGCGGCAGGCATTCCGGCATATTGGTTTTGGAGATGGAGGAGCAGTAAATGACGTCGTGGCGCGAGGTGACAGGTTCGTCTTACATGAATTGGGCCAAGACGCAGTCGGTGTCGCGGTTCAACCTTGCGACAAGCGGGCTCGGAAACTTGAGCCTGCGCGATTTGCGCGGCGTGTCGCTGGACGATCTCGAGTTGACGTCCGGTGGTTACGGCTACGAGCCGTTGATGCAGGCGCTCGCGGCGAGATACCGGGTCGATGTGCGTTCGATTGTGACAGCCGCAGGGACGAGTTTCGCCAATCACCTCGCGATTGCGGCGCTGATTAAATCCGGGCGATGAAGTGTTATTCGAAGAGCCGGCGTACGAGCCGATGCTCGCGACCGCGCTTTACCTGGGCGCGGATATCAAACGTTTCCAGCGCAACTTCGAAGACGGTTTTCGTGTCTCGCCGAGGAGATCGACGCGCTGGCCACGGAGCGAACGCGTTTGATCGTGCTGACGAACCTGCACAACCCGAGCGGTGTTTTGACTGACGACGCGACGCTCACGCAGATCGGCGAGATCTGCCCGACGCACGGGAGCACGTGTGCTCGTCAACGAGGTCTATCTCGAAACGATGTTTGAAGAGACGCCGCGCACTGCGCTTCATCTCGGCGATCAGTTTGTCGTGACGAGTAGTTTGACGAAGGCGTTTGGGTTGAGCGGTTTGCGCTGTGGCTGGATCTTCGCCGAGCCGGAATTAGCGAAACGCATGTGGCTGCTCAACGATCTCTTCGCCGTGACGCAGGTACACGCCGGCGAGCGTTTGAGTGTTGTTGCGCTCGAGCAGATCGAAGAGATTGGCGCGCGCTCGAAGGCGTTGATGGATCGAAACCGCGCCTTGTTGAATGCGTT
The DNA here is from genome assembly GCA_963770215.1 of uncultured Acidobacteriota bacterium. GTDB lineage: Bacteria > Acidobacteriota > Blastocatellia > Pyrinomonadales > Pyrinomonadaceae > PSRF01. Next base: position 756,222 of record CAVYOP010000014.1, on the reverse strand, counting down.
TCTCGACACGCGCGACGACCTGGAAACTGTGCGGCCGCCGTTTGGCACCGTGATGTTTCCGCGTCTGCAAGAGCGGCGAGACTGCGGACAGATTGTGTCAGTTATTGCGTGAGAAATACGAGACGACAGTCGTTCCCGGCAGCTTCTTCGAACGACCTGCGCATTTTCGCGTCGGCATTGCTGGTCCAACAGATGTGTTGGAACACGGATTAGAACGGTTGGACCGCGCGCTGGACGACATTTCTTAAAAAGATCATCGCGCCTTGTCTTTGCGTCTTTGCGCCTTTGCGGGAAACATCACTCCCGCAAAGGCGCAAAGACGCAAAGACGCAAAGGAAGACTATTTCTTCCGCTTCTGCTCTTTGACGATCAGCCAGTCGCGCACCTGTTCTGCCACTTCGATCCCGACCGCTTCCGTCGTCATGCGAATCGGCGTGCCTGACGGCCAGTTGTCTCGCTTCACCATCAGCCCGCCAACTGCTTTGTAGTAAACCTTGCCTTCAAACTTCTTCTGTCCCGTCTGCGGTGCGAAGACCAGGATCTTCACGTCGAGATCCGTCGGGTTCACGATGATCGTGCCTGCCTGAAACTCGTCGACGTCAAACTGGACCAGCACGACAGCCGCGTCCGTCTCCTTCTTCGCTCGTTTGACTGCCTGGTCGCGTTTCAGATCGCCGATGTCCGTGACGGTGACATTCGTAAATTCGCCAAGCTGCCGAACGAAGTGCGAAAAGATCGCTTCTTCGCTCAACAATCGATCCGAGCTCAGCTCACGCGCCACGACGAGCGAGATCTTGTGCTTGAGTTCTCGACCATTTGCCGCCTTCGGGCGTTCGGTTGTTTCGGATTCGGGCGACGTGACGGGAGGCTGCGGTGGTTTTGGTGCTCGCCGGCCTGATTGCGCGAGCGTGTCGATGCTAAACAGCAGCAGCAAGGTTGAAACCACAAACGCAGATCGGGGTCTTTTGTGGGGCTTTTTCACCTTATTTGCTCCAACGCCCGGATGGCTTCACGGGCGAAATAGGTCAGTATGATGTCGGCGCCGGCTCGTTTGATGCTTGTCAGCGTCTCCAACATCACGCGCTGCTCGTCGATCCAGCCTTTCTGGGCGGCGGCCTTGATCAACGCATACTCGCCGGACACGTGATAAGCCGCCGTGGGCAGGTCGAAGCGTTCGCGCACCATCCGCAGCACGTCGAGATAGATGGTGGCGGGTTTGACCATCAGGATGTCGGCGCCTTCGGCGGCGTCGAGGTCGGCCTCACGCATGGCTTCACGCACATTTGGCGGGTCCATTTGATACGCGCGGCGGTCGCCAAACTCCGGCGCGCTCTGTGCCGCCTCGCGAAATGGGCCGTAAAAACCGGACGCGTATTTGACTGCGTAGGCCATGATCGCCGTGTCTGTAAATCCCGCGTCGTCGAGTGCTTCGCGAATCGCGCCGACCTGTCCGTCCATCATCGCCGACGGCGCGACGAGATCCGCGCCCGCGGCTGCCTGGCTGACTGCCGTCCGCGCCAGCAATTCGAGCGATTCGTCGTTCAACACTTCGTGGCCGCGCACCACGCCGCAATGACCGTGCGACGTGTATTCGCAGAGACACGTGTCCGCCATGATCAAGACACCGGGAACCGACTGCCGGATGGCACGGATCGCTCGCTGCACGATGCCGTCTTCGGCGTACGCGCCGGAGGCGAGCTCGTCTTTCGACTCAGGCAGGCCGAAGAGAATGATGCTGCGAACGCCGGCCTCGTACGCGGCTGAGACTTCTTTTGTCGTTTCGTCAATCGAGAGATTGAAGACGCCGGGCATCGACGAGATCTCGCGACGCACGCCGTTGCCGGGACAGACGAACAACGGAAGCACGAAGTCGTCGCGCGTGAGACGGGTTTCGCGCACCAGCGAGCGGAGCGCATCGCTTTTTCTGAGCCGGCGTGGACGATGAATCAACATTTCGCTTAATTCCGTGGTTCTACCATCGATGATACGCAGGATGTCCCGGCTTGACGGCGACAAACGTCCCGCGACACGTCGCGCAAACTTTATCGTGCGCGATCAGTTCACCTTCGACGATCGCGCGATCTTCAGTCGACTCGACGACCCGTGCGCGCAGTTTCACCGGCTGATCGGTCGGCGTCGGGCGCTTCAATGTGATCGCGTAATCGGCGGTGACTGTACACGGCGGTTTGTCCGCGACGCTCTGCTTCATTAGGTGGTATGCGGCGGTCCAGTTGCAATGACAGTCGAGCAACGTGCCGATGATGCCGCCGTTCAACACGCCGGGAAACGCCTCATACTCCACGCTCGGCTGCCATTCGGCGACGACCTCGTCACCGTCGGGAAAACTGCCGATATGCAAACCTTTCGGATTCGCCGGGCCACAGCCAAAACAAGCGAGATTTGGTGCGTATGTTTCCTGTATGCTCTTGTTCATCCGTGTTCTTCGTTCCCCATACTTTTGCGCAGCCTCTCGCGCAATTTAAACCTTTGAATCTTGCCCGTCGCGGTGTACGGGAGCTCGTCGACAAAGACGTACTTCCGCGGCTGTTTGAAGCGCGGCAACGCCGCCGCCGCCAGTTCCCGAAGCGCCTTTTCCAATTCGACAGGGTCGGATTCTAACTCCTGCTTCACCACAAACGCACACGTGCAGGGAAGCAGATCGGCGTCGAAATCCTCCACCACCGCCACCTGCCCGACACTCGGATGCCGCAACAGCACGCCCTCAACCTCAACCGGCGACACCCACTGGCCACTCGACTTGAAACAGTCGTCGCTGCGACCCATGTGATACCAGTAGCCATCGGCATCGCGGCGATAAAGATCGCCGGTGCGCACCCAATTTAAGGCAAACGTGAGCGCCGTTTCTTCCGGACGTTCCCAGTAATAACGCGCGGCGCTTTCGCCTTTGATCCAGAGCCTGCCTTCGACGTCATCCGGCACCGGTATGCCGTTCTCGTCGACGAGTCGCGCGTCGTAGCCCTGAAGCAAGCGACCGCTACTGCCGTAGCGCACGTCGTTCTCGTGGTTCGACATGAACATGTGCAGCATCTCGGTCGATCCAATTCCGTCCAGCACCGGTACGCCGAATTCGCGTTCCCACTCTTCGCCGAGATGCGCGGGCAGCGCCTCGCCTGCCGAGACGCAAAGACGGAGGCTCGAACAGTCGAGCTTCCTGCCGCTGCGATGATGATCCAGGAGCAGGTTGTAAACGACGGGAACAGCAAAGAAGATCGTCGGGCGCGTGCGGGCGAGCGTCGTGGCGATGACGTCGGGCGTAGGTTTTTCACGGCAGAGGATCGTGGTCGCGCCGTTTAGAAGCGGAAAGGTGAAACTGTTTCCCAGGCCGTAAGCGAACGGCAATCGCGACGAGGAGAACAAGCGATCCTGCTTCGTGACGCGCAGCACTTCCCGGCAGAACGTTTGATTTGTGTAGAAGATGTCGGCCTGCCGGTGGACAGCGCCTTTCGGCTCGCCCGTGCTGCCTGAGGTGTACAGAATGAACGCTGCTTCGTCTTCTCCGGGCGCCGGAAATGCAGGCGCTTCCTCGGCTTCCGCTGCAATTAGAAGATGCGCCAGCGAAAAGAGCGAGATTTGGGGTTGACGCAGCCGTTCCTCGCTGATGTACATTTGAGACCCGGCTTCCTCTGAAGAGCCGGTGTCCTCTTTTCGGCTCACAAGCACGACGTTTTCCAAATAGCGCAGCTTTTCCGGCGCATGTGTCAGCAACGTATTGCAGAGATCGTCTTCCACGAGCGCTAAACGGGCGCCGGAGTTGTGAAGGATCGAACATTGTTCATCCAACCGGAGCGACATGTTGACAGGTACGGCGACTGAGCCGAGTGAACACGTGGCGATAAACGCTTCGATAAACTCAGGAGAATCGTTGAGAAACAGCGCGACGCGTTCGCCGCGCGTGACGCCGAGCGAAGCGAGCGCCCGGGCCAGGCGCAAGGTTGTGGTCCGCAGTTCGCCATAGCTGATGTCGCGCCCCTGGTAATGAATCGCGGGCGACGCGGAGTCATTTGTGAAGACGGCTTCGAAGAGATTCATTGTTCTTAGGGGCTTTGCACAAAAATGTCCGCTACGAAGGATATTCTCCCGCAAAGGCGCAAAGGCGCAAAGAAAGTCCAGCGAAACGCGGCAGCGCTTTGCGTCTTTGCGCCTTTGCGGGAAACATTTTCACGTAATAACGCACTTTTTGTGCAAAGCTGTTCTTAGGCAGTGAACTTTGTAGTTTGTATACCAGAATTACTATGGTGGATCTACTTCCTATACTGTTCATGCTCTTGATCGTGCTGATCATCATCACGGTGGTGGGCCATGTGATCTGGGTCGTAATGCGGGCGATCCTTCGCTGGTTTTTCGATGATAGCCGCGGCAACGGGCCGGAAGCTCCTCCCACCGTCGTCGAGAGACCACAGTATTCCTCTCAGGTTACGGAGAGACTGAAAGATCTCGCAGCGACTGAACGACAGATTATTCGTTTTCATCGCGACGGAAGAATTAGTGACGAGACTTTCGAACAAATATTGGCTCGCATCCGTGAAGAAGTTGCGAGATTCACCTCACCACAAGCACAACCAGAACCGCGGATTGTCAGACCTGAACCGCCGCCAGTAGTAACGGCGCCAGTCAAACCGATCGAACCAGTCAGGCCGATCGAGCCGGTCAGGCCGCCGGTTAGGCCGATTGAACCACCGCCACCGCCGCCGCCGCCACCACCGCGCCGTCCGTTCTCCGAAGTGCTCAACTCCTTCATGGAGCAGAGCAACATCCGTTGGGGTGAGATTGTCGGCGGTCTATTGATCATCGGTTGCTCGACGGCGCTCGTCATCAGCCTGTGGGCACAGATCTCGGAAATCCCGGTGCTGAAGTTTTTGATCTTCACCACCGTCACCGCGATTCTCTTCGGCATCGGCCTCTACACCGAACATCGCTGGAAACTGCCGACGACAAGCCGCGGCATTCTTACGATCGCCACGCTGCTCGTGCCGTTGAACTTCCTCGCCATTGCCGCCGTGTCTGCCAGCAACACCTCCGGCGCACTCGTGATCATCAGCGAGCTCACCGCACCCGCGATCTTTCTCTGTCTCGTTTACTTCGCCGGACGTGTGATCACGCCGGGCTGCGCGCACGTTTTGTCAGCAGGCGTGTTGGGATCGTCGATCGGACAACTGCTTGTGCGCCACTTCGCTGCCGCAGATTCAGCGCCGGTGTTGCTCGTTTTTCTCGGCGGGTTTCCGGTCACCTGTTACGTTGTCACTGTCGCATTGTCTTTGCGCGTGGTCCTGTCTGACCGAGAGATCGATGAGAGCGAAACGACGACGGTCTTCACGGTATTGGGCGCGATGAGTTTCGCGGCCCTCTTGCCGTTCGGATTGTTGCTTTACAAAGCGGGACCGCTGGGTTTGACGATGATGTATCTCGCGCCCCTCGTCACGCTTTGGGGCTTGCCGATGCTCGCCACCGGCACGATCCTGTGGCGGCGCATCAATAACGAAAAGCTCGTCTTTGCGCGGACGACGGGAACAGCGCTCGGAATTGTCGGCGTGATTATCGTGCTTGCGGGAATGATCCTCGCATGGCCCAATCCGGCGAGCATCGTGCCGGCGGCGCTGTTGAACTTCACCATCTTCACCGCACTCGCAATAGCGCTCGAACTGCCGGTGGCGCATCTGATCGCCGCAAGCTGTTTGGCGGTCGCTTATCTCGTTACCTATCACGTCGTGGTGGGACACATTCCGTGGGCAAACCTGCGCGTGATGTCGTTGCTGGAAGTGAGTCTGTCGGTTTCGAGTGGACAAGCCTGGGCCGGCGCGTTTGTGCTTTTCGTGGTTGCTTCGGAATGGCTGTTGCGACGCAAGCGACAGCGTGATGCCGATTACTACGTGATGGCTGCGGGCTTGATCGCGGTGTTGAGTCTCGTGCTGGTGACGTTGTTCGGCAAGCTGGCCGGCGGAGATTATTCGCTGTGGATCGTTTACAGCATTTACGCGCTGGGTGCGCTTTGGATCGCGGCGCGGCGGAACCTCGGGCAGTTGGCTTGGCTGGGATCGGGGCTGCTGGTTGTTGCCCTCGCGGATCTGTTTGCTTATCCGCTCGCGATTTCGTTCCCGTGGCAAACGGCGTGGCTCGCGCACGCCACGCTGTGTGCGATCGGCGCGATTGTTTGCTCGCGTGATTCGCGAGTGAAGATTCTTTCTGAGCCGTTGAACGTGAGTGCAATGATCTCGCTCCTGGTTGGTGTGTTCAGTCTGTTTCAGGCGAACGACTGGGAACGAACGGCGCAACAGGCCCAAAGCGTCTTTTGGATCGCAGGCGTGTTGCTGATCCTGCTATGGCTCAACCGCCGGCGGCTGATCTTCAACGCGTTTCAGATCGCGCTGACGTGCGCGGTGGTTCTGGCTGTCAAAGCGGCGTTGCAGCAGTTTGACTGGTACTCGTATCTGCCACATGCGTGGTTGCATCCGACGGCGCTCCAAATTCAAGGCACTGTGCTCACGCTGCTCGTGTTGGGTTGGATCGCGTTGCGCATCGTCGTGCGCAGCAAGCTGCCCAGTGAAGCAAGTGAAGCGAGTGAAGCCGGTGAAAAAGGCCACTGGCTAAACGATGCGTGGCGCTTGCTCGACAACGATTTCTCGATCGATCGCTTGATGGCGTGGGCGCTCGCCGGCGCGTTTGTGTTGTTGGCGATTTACGGAGCACTCGCAGGTGTGACGCAGGAATTGGCTGCGTGGGGAAGCGGCTATCCGGGTTACGACGTCGCGGGCTTTCCGCACGGGGAAGCGTTGGGGCTTGGTTCGTGGATCGTGCTTGGTCTGTTGACCATCACGATGCTCGCGAACTTTTGGGATCGACGGCGCGAAGTTTACTTGATCGGCGCGCTGGTGGTTTTGTCGGCGGCGATTCCCCTGATCGCGGGACTGTTTGAAGCGCAGGTGGCGACGGCGACTGCGTGGCGTTGGCTCGCGGCGCTGTTTTTAATCGCCGGATCGTTAGCAGTTTGGAACCACAGATTTACGCCGATTTCGAAGAATTTGCGGACACTTTTGATCGTGCTCACCGTTGGGCCGCTGCTCGTGCTCACGCTTTATCCGGCGCTGCGATCGATCTACTACTTGCCGGTCCAGGGACCGATCAGCGGCATCTTTGCGCGCTTGTCTGATGACGTTTCTTACGGCGCGCCGCTCGTGCTCACGGCCTTCGTGATGATTGGCTACGCGCTGCGTGAGCGAAAAGCGGGGTTTGCTTTCTTCGGCGGCCTCTTTTTCAACCTTACCGTGACGCTCGCGTTTCTGTTGGCGGTAGCGAGTGCGAAAGGTGCGATGGACGACATGGTCCTGGTTCGCCTGGCGCAGCTCAACGCGATCGCGTTTGCCGTTTACACACTGCCATGGCTCGCCACGCGACGTCGCTGGCTCAGCGCATTGAACGACGATGATGCAAAGCTTACTGATTTTCTGTTCAACTTGCAGATTGGTTTGGCGATCGCGCTGAACGTCTTGATCTTCGTGCCGGCGGCGGTTGGGCTGATCGTAGTGCCGGCTGAGATTGAGCTCGGAATTAAGGCCGCGAGTAGTTTTCTCGGTTGGTTGGCGTTTGTCGTCACGCTCGGCGCCTTTGATTGGTGGCAGCGCGCGCGCGGGCGAAAAGTTTCTGCCGCCGGTCTGGCCGGCGCGTTGTGGGGACTCAGTTGCTTGATAGCGTTCGGCGTCGCGGATGCCGGCGGATGGCGCGCGCTGCATGTGTTTACCGTTGCCGTGACGATCTCGGCTGCTGTTTTAGTCGCGGCTGCTTTTGGCGCGCCGGATGGATCGCCGGAATGGCTGCGATCCACATTTGCGTTCGACGAAAAGTGGCGCTCGCGCTCGCGACAGCTCGCCGTGATCACCGGCGCACTGGCGGTGTTTCTCAGTGTGCGCACGTTGTGGGATTCCGATGCGACGCGCTGGTGGTCCATTGGTCCATTGCTGGCCGTCATCGCCCAGTCCGTCGCGCTGAACTGGCAAACACTTCGCCGCCGGTATCTCTACATCGCGGGAACTTTGCTCACGTTTGCGACTACCTTGTGGTGGATCTTCATCTACCACGATCACCGGTACTTCCACAGTTTCTTTTTTACCAACCTAATTGTCGCCAGCCTCGGAGGCATTCTTTGGTTGTGGCTCGAGCTGCGTGCGCGGCGGCTGCGTAAGGAGCCTGCGGTTGCGGCTGCGCTGTCGTTCCACAATGTGGTGGCAATTGCTTCTACCATCCTGTTCATCCTGACTGTTGTTTTGACTTTTGCTATCGACGATCGCATCACCTTGAGGGAGGCGCCTGGTCTGACGTGGCTGGCGTTCGCCTCGGTACTGGCGTTGATGGTCGCAACTCTTTGGGACCGGTCGGCGAAATACGCCGGGGCTGGGCTTTACGTGCTCGGTCTTCTCGCCGGCGCAATCGCAATCAATCAACTTCGCTTCGAGCCGAACCTTCAGCTTTGGTTGTTTACGGTTCTGCTCGCGCTTTACACCTCGATCGTCTCACTGCTTTGGAAAAAACGAGAAGCACTGATCGCGTACGCGGCACAATTCGGCATACCGCGTCGCATTCCACCTGAAGCGACGAAGCTCACCTGGCTATCCGTGTTCACGATCCTGGCGATAACGATCGCCGCTGTACTGGCTTTTTGGATCGATCTCGACTTCCTCGAGTTTCATCTGCGCGCGACGGCGGCGTTGGCAATCGCCTTCCAGTTCTTCGCGTTAACTGTTTTCGTCGAAGGAGACAAGGCCGAACCGTGGCGACGTGGCGCGATCGCCGTTGCTGTTGTTGGGCTTGTCTTGTTTGGCTGGTCGTGGCTCACGCCGGGAACCACCGGCACGTGGTTGAATCGCAGCGTGATCCTGATGCTCGCGGCATTCGGTTTGACGGCTCTCTACGCGCTGTTCCTCACGAAGATCACGGAAGCGCGAGCCGATTGGACCAACGCAACCCGTGCCTGCGTGCCGTGGTTGCTCGGCGCAGGCGGACTCGCGTTGTTTTTCTCCCTGGGCACTGAAGTCTTTTACAAGCTGAGCTTCGGCGCGGTGCGCATTCATCCGTTTTCACTCGCGGCGATCGGCATTACGCTCGCTGCCGCGGTCGTCATCTGCGTGCTCTTTGCCCTCTCGCCCGCGCACGATCCGCTCGGTCTTACCGAGCGCGGGCGGATGCGATACGTCTATGCCGCGGAAGTCATGCTGGCGCTGTTCTTCCTGCACGTCCGCCTCACGATGCCGTGGCTGTTCACCGGGTTCCTCGAAAGATACTGGCCGCTGGTGGTCATGGTCATCGCCTATTTCGGCGTCGTGACGAGCGAGACGTTGAGAAGACGCAAGCTGCTCGTGCTGGCCCAACCGCTGGAACGAACCGGAGCGTTCATGCCGTTATTGCCGGTGCTTGGGTTCTGGTTTGTGTTGTCGGAAGTCGACTATTCGCTAGTGCTGTTCGTCGTCGGTGGATTGTATGGCTTGTTATCGATACTGCGGCGCTCGTTTGGTTTTGGCGTGCTTGCGGCGGTGGCCGCCAATGGCGGACTCTGGTACATCCTGCATCGCACGAACGACTTCCAGTTTCTGCAACATCCGCAGTTGTGGCTGATCCCGGTTGCGCTTTCCGTGCTGCTGGCGGCGTACTTGAATGAAAAGAACTTGAACGACGATCAGATGGCGGGGATCAGGTACATGGCGCTCGTCACGATCTACGCTTCGTCAACTGCCGACATCTTCATCAACGGCGTCGCCAACTCTCCGTGGCTGCCGCTCGTTCTCGGCGCGTTCTCGCTGGCCGGTGTGTTTGCGGGCATCATCTTCCGCATCCGCGGACTGCTGCTGCTCGGCTCGGTCTTTCTGTTGTTATCGATCATTACAATGATCTGGTACGCCTCGGTGAACTTTGGCTGGACGTGGCTCTGGTACGTCGCCGGCATCGTCACCGGCGCGACGATCATTTTCATGTTCGCGGTGTTCGAGAAGAAACGCAGCGAAGTGATGCGCATGGTCGAAGGACTGAAAGAGTGGGAAAGGTAGAGTGCAGACTACAAGCACTGCTTCCTTTGCGTCTTTGCGCCTTTGCGGGAATAAGTTCTGCGTTATATTTAGCGCATGAAACTACTGACGTTGTCTCTGCTTCTGGTCGCCTGCTTCACGTGTGCGCGAGCGCAGCAAACCCAGCAATTTCGCCCAATACAAAATATTGAGGGTCGGAAGACGATCAGCCTCGACGGCGACTGGCAAATGATCGTCGACCCGTACGAGTCGGGGTTTTATGACTACCGGTATCAGCCAAGCGCGAACGGGTATTTCAAGAATGCGAAGCCGAAGAACAAGAGCGAGCTGATCGAGTATGACTTTGACAAGTCGCCGGTGTTGAAGGTTCCGGGAGATTGGAACACGCAGTCAGACCAACTGTTCTTTTACGAAGGCACCGTCTGGTACAAGAAGTCGTTTGAATATCGACGCAAGGCAAACACGCGGGTGTTTGTGCATTTCGGCGCGGCGAATTACCAGGCGGATGTTTATTTGAACGGCGAGAAGGTTGGGCAGCACGAAGGTGGCTTCACTCCGTTCAATTTCGAAGTAAGCAGTGTTGTTCGCGATGGCGATAATTTTCTCGTCGTCAAAGTTGATAACAAGCGACGGCGAGATGCGGTTCCCACGTTGATGACCGATTGGTGGAACTATGGCGGGCTCACGCGCCAGGTTCAGCTTGTCGAGACGCCTGCCAGTTTTATTCGCGATTATTTTGTGCAACTCGAAAAGGGGACGCGCGATCGTGTGCGGGGTTGGGTTGCGCTGGATGGCGCCCGAGTTTCGCAGCGAGTGACGATACGGATTCCCGAGGCAGGTGTTAGTCGATCGTTTCCGACGGACGCGAGTGGAGTTGCAGCGATCGATTTCAACGCTCCGCTGAAATTGTGGTCGCCGGAAGAGCCTAAGCTCTACGACGTCGTGATCGAAGCTGAGACCGATCAGGTGCGCGACCAGATTGGCTTTCGCAGCATTGAAACTCGCGGCACGGAGATTCTGTTGAATGGCCGGCCGATCTTCCTGCGCGGCATCTGCATGCACGAGGAAGCGCCCTTTCGTGGTGGACGCGCGTACAGTCGCGAAGATGCGCAGACGCTGCTTGGATGGGCGCGCGAGTTGGGCGCCAACTTCGTTCGACTCGCGCATTATCCGCACAACGAGTTCACTATCAGGGAAGCTGACAGGCTTGGGATTTTGCTTTGGTCCGAGATCCCGGTTTATTGGACCATCCTTTGGGATAATCCGGCGACATTCGAGAACGCGCGCAATCAGTTGAGCGAGATGATCGCGCGCGACAAGAATCGCGCGGCGGTTGTGATCTGGTCTGTTGCCAATGAGACGCCGCTTAGCGACTCGCGTCTGTCGTTCCTGCGGAATCTGATTTCACACGCTCGGAGTCTTGATTCGACGCGGTTGTTGTCGGCGGCGATGGAGCGTCATTACGTGAATCCGACGACGCAGATGATCGACGATCCGCTGGGTGAATATTTGGATGTGCTTGGTTGCAACGAGTATGTGGGTTGGTACGATGGGGTGCCCGAGAAAGCGGATGGGCTTGAATGGAAGTCGAAATACGATAAGCCGCTGATCATGAGCGAATTTGGCGGCGACGCGCGCTACGGACATCACGGCGAGGCGTCGGCGAGATGGACCGAGGAGTATCAGGAGAGCATCTACGAACACCAGATCCGGATGTTGAAAAAGATCCCCTTCCTGCGCGGCACGTCTCCCTGGATCCTGATGGACTTCCGTTCCCCCCGCCGTCCCCTCCCCGGCATCCAGGACTACTGGAACCGCAAGGGCCTGATCTCTGACAAAGGTGAGAAGAAGAAAGCGTTTTATGTCATGCAGCGGTGGTACGGTGAGCTGAAGAAGCAATAGGAGATGCCGAAACGACGACGCATCATCATCATTGCCGGCCCGAATGGCGCGGGTAAGACGACGTTTGCTCGCGAGTATCTGCTCAAAGAGGCGGACTGTCCCGACTTTATCAACGTAGATCTCATCGCGGCGGGATTGTCGCCATTTAATCCGGAGCGAGCTGCGATTCGAGCCGGCCGGCTAATGCTTTCTGAGATTGAACGCCGTGTTCGAAAGGGTGAGAGCTTTGCGTTTGAAACGACTTTGAGCGGGCATATTTACGCGCGGTTAATTCCAAGATGGCGAAGTGCAGGATACCAGGTGAGGCTCATATTCCTCAGTTTGCCCACTGCTGATGTGGCTATTGCGCGAGTGAAGGCTAGAGTGGCTCAGGGTGGTCATCATGTGGCAAGCGCTGTTGTGCGTCGCCGGTTCGATTCCGGTTTACGTAACTTTCAGAAGATATATCAGCACTTGGTAGATAGATGGGAGTGGTACGATAATTCAGACAGCCCGCCCCGGCTGATTTCATACGAGGGAAATTTGGAAATTAAATCGATGAGCCGCAGAGCAACTCCACAATCGAAAGAAGTAAGCGACACCCTCCGCGCTCTGCGGCGTGCTGCGAAGAATGCGTTAGAGCTTGGGCTGAAGACGGGAACTCCCGTTTATGTATTCAGGGATAACAAGATTGTGGACCTCACTAAAGAGCAGCGCGCACCAAAGAAATCCAATCCAAAACGCTAACTTGTAAGTATCTCGCAAAGAGTGGACGCGTCGATATTTCCGCCGGAGACAATGCAGACGACTTTGCCGCCACCGGCTTTGCCGGACAGGGCGCAGGCGACGGGGCAGGCGCCGGCGCCTTCGGCGATGATGTGATTGCGCTCGGCCATGAGGCGGAGGGCGGAGGCGACTTCGTCCAGCTCGGCGACAAGGGAGCCGTCGATTAGATCGCGGGCTCGGGCGAACATCTGGGGAAAGACGAGCTTGGCGCTGATGCCGTCGACAAATGATGGTTGATAAGGCGACAGATGCGGGTGAGCCCGCTGACAAAGACGCAGCCAGGGGAGCGGCGGTTGCGACTTCGGCGGCGTAGATTTTGCACTGCGAATTGAGTGTGCGAAGTGCGGAGGCGATGCCGCAAGTGAGTCCGCCGCCGCCCCACGGGATCACGATCGCATCAAACTCCGCCAACTCCTCCATAATCTCCAAAGCGATCGTGCCGTTGCCTGCCATCACATTCAGATCGTCGAACGCGTGGATGAACGTCGCTTCCACTCCCGGAAACGCGCGCTCCTCAAACGCTCGCCACCAATCTTCAAACGGAACTTTGATCACACGCCCACCCAGCCGTTCAACGGCCCGCACTTTCGTGTCCGGAGCGGTCTCAGGCGCGACTACCGTGCACGGAATGCCAAGCTCGCGCGCGCGCCACGCAACGCCCTGGGCCATGTTGCCCGCCGACGCCGTCAGCACTCCGCGCGACAGCAGTTCGTGCGGCATGTGGCCCATCGCATTCGCCGCGCCGCGGATTTTGAACGATCCGATCGGCTGAAGGTTTTCGAGCTTGAGATAAATCTCGGCGGGCGCGTCGTCGACGTTGAGTCGAACAAGCGGAGTGCGGATCGCGGAACCCGCAATGGTCTTCCGCGCCTCGTCGATTTGTGCAATTGATGGTAGGAGCATTCAGAATTCAACCCAAGCGCCAGCATTCGATTCTTGCGCTTTCCTGTACAGGTAATTGGCGGAAGCAAGATCCTCAACCGCCAGACCGAACGATTTGAACAACGTGATCTCTTCGCGTGAAGTGCGGCCCGGTTTCTCACCGGTAAGCACCTCGCCAAGTTCAGCGCGAATATGATCCGGTCCAATCGCGCCTTCACGCGCGGCGAAGAGATAGTCGCCCGCTTCGTTGACGGTCGATTCACGACGATCGACGAAGAGACGAGAGGCAGCTATCGTCGCAGTATCAACCTCGCGCGCAACCGGCGTGCTCGATCCGACGACGTTCAAGTGAACGCCCTCCGAGATCCACTCGCGCTTCACGACCGGCTCTTTCGAGTTAGTTACAGTGGCAATCAAGTCTGCGCCGTCTAGAGCTTCTTCAACCGTCGCAACCACTTCAATCGCAAACGGAACACTTCCGCTCATCTCCTCAGCAAACTGTCTTGCGTGTTCGATCGTCCGGCTGACCACGCGACAACGCTTGATCGAGCGAACCTCAGACATCGCCGCCAAATGCGTGCGCGCCTGCACGCCCGCGCCGACGATCGCGAGATCGCACGCATCTTCGCGCGCGAGTAAATCAGTCGCCACACCGGAAACAGCCGCCGTGCGAATCGCAGTGATCGCCGACGCGTTCATCAGCGCCAGCAACTCACCCGTCTCAGCGCTGAAACAGCAGCACCGCACCCTGGTGCGCATCTTTACCAATCGCTGGATTTCGCGGGAAAGACACAAACCGTCTTCAAACCGTAAGCAGCTCGCTCACCAGAGACGTACGACGGCATCAATCCCATCACGCCCGCCGCGCCCGGCGGCCGCACGATCGTCCGCAACGGCTGATGCACCTCTCCGCGGGCAAGCGCAACAAGCGCCTCGCGCATCACCGCGATGCACTCGTTCATCGGCAGGAGTCGTACAACGTCCTCGTGATTGAGAATCAGGATCTTCATCCGGGCGAGCATTCTAACCATTCGTCGAGTGGTGTCCAATTCTCATCCATATTCTCTGCGTATCTCGGCGAACTCTGCGGTTACCATGCGCGACACGAATGCAACCGCAGAGGGCGCGGGACCCGCAGAAGAAGATTAGAACACCAACCATCGTCAAGAACTGTTGCCAAGCGAAAATCAGATAGTTACCTTGCGGGAATGAGCGCTGTCGGCTTCGCGCCTATAACATCCGAAGATCCCGAGCTGGAACGGCTGAGGGAGGCGTGCCAGCGCCTGAACTTCGCCATCCGGGCCATCAAGGAAGCACAAGGCTGCCTCGGCAAACTCGACATCGGAGAAGCGAAGGAGCGCCTGAACAACGCCCAGTGGCAAGCCCGGGAAGCAAAGCGCGTCTTAGCCGAGGTCGGAAAGACGAAGACGAAGAAAACCAATAAATGAAATAAAAATACGAGATTCTGCAGCGCTCCATCTCACGATAACTAAAGCTTGCGACTCACTCGCAAACCGATTAGACTCCCCGCCATTCTGCGCCGCTCGTTAAACACTTAGTCTGCTCAAAATCAACATGATGAACAAAATACTGCCCGGATTATTTGTGTTGTTAATGTCACTCACTGTCCACGCGCAGGATCTTGCGTGGCCGCAGTTCCGCGGGCCGCAGTCGAATCCCGTGGGAACGCACGCAAAGCTCGCCGAACGTTGGTCCAAAACCGAGAACGTCGAGTGGTCGCTGGAGATCCCGGGACGCGGCTGGTCCTCGCCGATCGTGACCGGCGGCAAAGTGTACGTGACCACGGTCACCACTGAAGGCAAGTCGAAAGCGCCGCAGACCGGCACCGAATACAGCAACGAGTACGCCGCGGAACTTCAAAAACAAGGACTCTCGATGGACGGAGATCATCAAGCGCCTGAACGAGCGCGACATCGAGCTCCCGACACGAAGTGAAGCTGCACTACTTCCTCTATCGTCTGAACCTCAAAAGCGGCAAAGTTGAATGGACGAAAGAGTTCTTCACCGGACAACCGCCGGGCGGTCGTCATCGCAAAAACAGTTTCGTTTCCGAGACTCCTGTGACCGACGGGAAGTTCATTTACGTGTACGTCGCGAACCTCGGACTGTGGGCGTTCGACTTGAAAGGCAACCAGGCTTGGACCACTCCGCTGGAGAGCAATCCGATTTATCTCGATCTGGGAACCGGAAGCTCGCCGGCGTTGGCCGGAAACCTGCTCGTTATTCTATGCGACAACCAGAAACAGCAATACATCGCCGCATTCGACAAGCAAACGGGCAAGCAGGTTTGGCGCACGGAATCGCGACCTTGGCGGGAATAAACCGCCAGTGCAACGTTCGGGATGGTCCACGCCGTTTGTTTGGCAGCACGCGCAACGCACCGAGATCGTGACGGTTGGACCAGAACTGCTGTTAGTTACGATCTGGCGGGAAAAGAGTTGTGGCGCATGTCGGGCGTGTCCGTGACGCCGGTTCCCGACGCCTTTCGCTTATGAAGGTTTGCTTTATCATCAACGGCGGTCGCGGCCGTCCGTTGTTCGCGCTTCGTCCCGGCGCAAACGGCGACATTTCGCTGAAGGAAGGTCAGACGTCAAACGAGTATATCGTTTGGTCGCAGGCGCGTGGCGGGACTTATCTGCCGTCGTCCGTCGCTTATCAAGGCGCCATTTACACGTTGACCGAGACCGGCATCCTGAATCGTTTTGACGCGAAGACCGGGAAGCAGATTTACAAGACGCGCATCGATCCGGCAGCGCGAATTTCACGACCTCGCCCTGGGCCTACAACGGCAAACTGTTCTGCCTGAGTGAAGAAGGACAAACGTTTGTGGTCAAGACCGGCGAACAATTTCAGTTATTGCACGTGAATGCACTGGACGATTTCACCCAAGCTTCGCCGGCACTCGTAGGCGAGCGTTTGTTGATACGCACGGAACACCGGCTTTACTCGATCCGGCGCAAGAGTTAAATTCGGCGCGAATCGTAAGCCCAATGTAGCAATGCTTGTCGTTGACGTGGCCGGCATTCCACGCGGCGTCACCTTGAAATAGGATGCAATTCTTTCCGACCGGCTCGATGTGGAGACGATAGTACGCCACGTTTTGATTCTGTCATCAGTCGTCGACTGCGACGCGCCCTTCTTCATCGACAGTACCATTTAAAGCACACGACGCGGATCTTCGTGGCGATCGGGACGCATTTGCGTCCAGTAGGATAGCAGTTTGACTATGTGTTAGTACGCCGAAGGCGTTCAACTTCAGATCGTGCCGCCCAGAGTATGCTTCAACCCGTGGGGACCACGAGAAGAGAAACTAGAAGGCACAGAAAGTGTTATTTGCATTGAAACTCCTTCAGAGTTCAAGGCATCAATGCGTGACTCAACTCCAGGGTTGAAACAACCCTGGGCTGAAAATTATTCGAACGCCTTCGGTGCAGGTACTTATTGAAGCTGCATCAGCTACCGGCAGCCGCCGCATCACTACGGCAACCGACAATCACATCGGCAGCTATCGACCGGGCCGGCAACCGCCGCAATCAAACTTTCGCGAATTCGCGTTGAAGGTTCGCAGATCGCGTTGGTAGCCTTCGACGATGTCGAGGATGAATTTGATGTCGCTGTCTTCCATGTTTGGATAGCGCTGGTACGCTGTCGTCACCGAAGCATCCAGAGCGCTTTGCGCTTGCATGTAGTTTCCGCGTCGCGCCAGTTCGGTCATCGTGAAAAGCGAATCAGCAAGTTCGGCGATCGTGTAGTTTTTCTTCACTTCAACGTCGGCAAGCAGGTCGCACGATTCGCTTTCCGCCGGCGACAGATGCAGTTCCTGCACCTCTTCAACCATGCATTTGCGTCTCACGTCGTAGTACGACAGCCGCACTTTCACAGGCATCGTGGTCTTAATGGAATCCGTGCGGAACTTCGCCATCACGACCTGCGTCAGGCCGTTGTTCATATCGTCCATAGTGACTGACACAGCTCCGTTGCCATACCGCGGCGTGTAGCCGTAGATCTTCTGCAACTGCAAACCTGGTCCATACTCGATCTTGACCTCGACCTTCTTCGCCACCGAAGAGATGAGGCTCTGCACTTCGTTCACGAAGACCTTGTTGATGTCTGTGTAGTCGGAAATGAAGTGATACAGCCCGCGTCCGGAGCGCGCCAGCGTGCGCAGCAGGTCGTTGTTCAGATCGAGCCCGACGCCGATCGTCGAGAGGTCGATCCCCTGACCGTTGAACTCCGACGATTGCGACGCGATGCGACGAGGATCGACAACGCCAGTGTTGGCGATGCCGTCCGTCAGGAGGATCACGCGGTTCGTCGCGCCCGCACGGAAATACTTCTTCGCTTCAGCGTAGCCAAGCATCAGACCGCTGTGAAGGTTCGTCGAACCACCTGGCGCGAGACAGTCGATGGCGTAGCGCAAACCATCGCCGTTGCCAACACGATTCGCCGGATATAAAACCTGCGCTCCATCGTCAAAACCAACTATCGAGACGATGTCGTCGGGTCGCAGTTTCCCGATCATCGTGCGCAAACCCGCCTGCACTCGCGACATCTTGTCGCTGTCGCCCATCGAGCCGCTCTTGTCGATAACGAGGACCAAATTGAGCGGGCGCAAGTCGGTGCGCTCGTTGACTTCAGCGGTGGTGAAGCCGATCTGCAACACGGCTTCGCGTTGCGAACGCGAGATCTCGCCGTTGCCCCAACGCGTGTCCATCGCGACGGCCTGGCCCACCTTCGGCAAGGGCAGCCGGTGCTTGTGATAGTTCACAAACTCTTCGACCGCGACCTCGTCGGGAATTTTGAAAACCGGGGCGGGCGGATTGTAAGCGGGATTCGAGGATGGATAAGAAGGGGCGCTGGTTGAGTACGGGCCGGAATTGACGATGGCGCGGCTGCGCGAGACGGACGCGGCCGACCCGCTTTGCTGCGCCGATAACAGACGTCCAAGAACATAAACAGAGTAACAGCACGAGGACCTTCGCGCAGAAACGATAGACCTTCATCAGCCTTCTCCTATTTGTTTTGAACTTTCGGTTGTGAGCGGGGAGCCTGTAGACCTTGTTGGCTCAAAGATTCAGTGAGTGGGGTCTGGCGTTGCTTCGAGGGCGAAAAAATTTTTCGTTGTTGAGGCACATGGCCGATTCGTAAAGGGAGACCTCTGCGATCTCTGCGGCCCTCGGCGTCCTCTGCGTTTCCCGTACTTGAACGCAGAGATCGCGGAGGGCCGCAGAGACAAATAGTCTTTTACGGCTCAGCCAGACAGATGCGAGCAGTATTAGTGGTGAATTCAGACGACGTAAGCCGCAAGCGAACACACTTTCCACTCAACTCAGGCGCCAGTTTCACGTTGAGCTGCTTCAACCAGCTTTGTTGTGGAACGTCGCCCATAAACTCGATCTCGAGCGGATACGTCTTGTTTTCGTCATCTATCGCTTCGACTAAAAAGTGCGAGTGGTCGTTGATGCCTTCCAGGTTCTTCGCAAAAAGCATCAGCCGATTGACGCCGTCGTTGCCGTAACCAAGAAAGTCGAAGACGGAAAACGGCTGCGACAGGAAAGTCGTTGCATCAAGGACGAGGGCACTCTCCGAGTTCTGGATCTTCAGTAGTTCGGGCGTCAGCCTCATTGCAAAACTGGCGTTGCTGTCGGCAGCCAGCTCGACGAACGTTGTCTCCGACGGGAAAAACACGAACGTGCTGGCAAAAGGAACTATCGTGTAGTTCTCACCTGCCGCCAGATCCGGGAATGAGTAATTTCCACCGGCATCGGTGGTTGTGCTCACCGATTCGCTCAATTGGACGGTCACGCCACTCGCGCCACTGCCATCGGCTTTCGTGATGCGTCCCGCGATCTTGTGACGGTTCAGGCGTGCGCGAAAATCGACGTTGACGTCGCGCGGCGGACGTTGAAAGCTCTGGCTGTCAATGGTGAAAGTGTAAAACTTGCGGCTCGCCGTGGCTGTGTAAGTGCCGCTGGTGGGCAAACCCAAAAACCGAAAATTGCCCTGCGCATCCGTGAGCGCGGTGGCGAATTGCGAGCCTGACAACTTTACGCTCACGCCTTTGACCGGATCGTTGTTTTCATCTTTGACAGTGCCCGCGAGGACAAAATCATGTTGCGGGTCCGTTCCAAGATACTCCTGCAACTCCGCCTGTTTGGCATTGAAGCAATTCTGATCCGTGCCGCACTTGATCAGCAGATCCGACCAGTAGAAGTGCGCCGCCGGCTCGGGTTCCTCTCCGAGCTTTGCCAGGAACGCCTCGCGTACCACGTGGACTGGATCTTTCTGGGGTGTAGTTTCGAGAACGGTGGTAGTTTGGGCCAAAGAATCCAGGCCGCCAAACTCCGAGTTGATGACTGTCAGCCGTTCAGTCCGGTCGTCAGCGCGAATTCGATCGGCCTCTTCGATACACGTTAATTTCTGAAGGATCGCGTGGTCAGTACTGTACAAGTCAATTGCCGCGCCGGTGTTGTGGCTCCAACCGTAATGTGAATCCACGACCATGACGTTGCTCACCTGGAAGAACTGGAGAGCCTGCGGTGCCGAGGTTCGAGACATTCATTTTCAGTCCCGAGACGAAGAGCAGATCGATCGGCTCGATCGGAGTGCCCCAAAGGTGTGGAAAGGCAGTGATACCGATCCAGCCGCCTTCGTCGAGAAAAGTGTCGCGTATGACGACTTCGCGGCGCGAAGATTGTGGTGTTCGCGGCGCTGCGTTGCCGATATTGATCCACGAAAGCGGCGCGCCCAGTCCCATCTTGCCGAAGAACGAGCGGAGGCCGTAATCGATGAAGATCGAGTTGGAAATGTGGAACCCCAGCCATTCGATGTTTTCGACGATTGGAGCATAAGCGCCGCTGTTTGCCGTCGATCCCAACACCACGCTCTGTGCGATCGACAGATCGCTGCGCGTGGCCCTGATCAGGTTGCCGCCGCCCGTGGCCCGGCACTAATCCAAAGGTGCTGATGCCGTAGAACTCGCAGTGATGAACGTTCGCCAGCGTGATGTCGCTCATGTTGAGCGTGACGAAGGCATCGGTGAGCACTGCTTCGTTTCCGGTGAAGGCCAGGTGCTCGACCGTTAGCGACTTGAGATGGCTGATGGTGAAGACACTATCGGTTGGACCAGTAGCGGGAAATATTTCCGAGGCCAGATCCAAACTTGCCGCCAGTTGATCGCCGGAGGCGGTCGGCGGCGCCGGCATGGTGTCCGACGCCACGCCTTGAATCGTTACTGTGCCACCGTTGCAGATACGAGAAGTCTTTAACGACAGGAGTCGCGATCAGATAGCGTCCGGCGGGAACAAACAAAGTTCCTCCGCCAGCGTCTGCCAATGCTTCGAGGGCGCTTTGAAAAGCTGGACCATCGTCAGCGACGCCGTCGCCCACCGCACCGAAGTCCATTACATTCAAAATCGCACCGCCGAGAACCACCGGCTTCAGCGCGCGCGACTGTTCATCGAAAGGGGCGCGATTTTCCCTGGCGCTAATTGAAATCGCGTTGAGAAGTATCAGTGCGATGCAGGCAGATCCGCACGACTGCTTAAGCAAACGGGTAGATAGTCTCATTTTTTTCAAGAGGTGGATGGACGCGAAAGCGTCGGGGCGAGATTAATGCCACGAGCAAGAGCTAAGGGGGGAGAACGCTCGCATTCTTACAATACAGAACGACGAAAAGCAGCGCAACAACTTTTTGAGCACCACGGATGCACGAATCTGTGTCGTGCCGTGGTCTTCGTGTAAGCGCAAGAAGATTTTATTACTTAGTGTCCAGTTTTCGGCCGGCGTTGAGGTTGTCCCAATTCAGGATGGCGTTGAAGACGAGGAAATAGCTGCCCTTCGTTTGGCCGCGCCAGAATGGGTTTGTGGAGAAAAGCAACACATGACCGTTGCCGGAAGGCACGTCGATGATCGCGGCGCGTTGCGCGATCTCGTCGCCGCCATCCAACAATCCCGAGACAAACAGCTCGCGATTGTCCGCGTAACGGAGCACGACGCGCGGACGTTGATTCGGCGGAATCAGTCCGACTGCATTGCGTCGTTGTTCGTCAGTGACAGGCGGCGCTTCCCACGGTTCGACTCGCGGCGGCGGGTCAGGGATACTCGGTTGGCGCGCGTCCCTGTGGCACGTCGGGATCGTCAGGTGTGCCGCGTCCTGTTGCTCTCGGCGCGGAGCGTGGACCACGTCCACCGACGCCGTTGTTGATACTGTAGATCGGCACCATTCATGCAGTACATCGCGAGCGAATCGCCGTAGCCGTACGCGATCGGACTATTTGAGTCGACCATCTTCGTGCGCAGAATCGCGCCGACTGCGCGCAAACGTTGCGAGCGACTCGTGTTGACGCCCTGAGTGAAGCCAACGTTGATCGCGAAGTCTGACGTGTCGTCGACGGTGATAAACAATCCGCCGTCTTTGACGAACTTTTGCAGGTTTTGCAGTCCGGACCAGCCGAGGCCCGGACGCATGTCGTCAGTCTCGTCGATGCCGCCGAGGTTTGGAGTCAAGGTCGTCTTCTTCCACGGCAGCGGATTGCCGTACATCGGCATGCCATTGATGATCGCCTGCGCTCCACGTCCGACTGGACCAAACAGGATCACGTCGTACTTGCTCTTGAGGTTCGGATCGCGCGAAACGTCCTGCGTGCTGATGTACGTGAAAGGAACTCGCAGGTGATCGAAGCCCAGACGAAACCAGCCTTCGTCCTGCGTCGAGAGCCACGTGTGCATGATCGCGACGCGTGCGGCGCGAACCGGGTGCGTCTTGACTGACGGCGCGTCCGAGACAGCGTAGACCTGAATGCCGAGCTCGTTGGCGACGCGGCGCATTTCTGCTTCCGGCGCGCGGCGAATGATGAACGAGCCGCGATTGAACTTCCGTCCGGCTGCGTCAAACGGTTCTTCCGCCGCCTCCATCTCGACGTCTCGCAAAAGATAACGGAAGGTGATGAGCGCGTTGTCAGCGTTGTGATTCACGAGGTAGACCGTGCTGGCGCTGCCGCTGATTCCCCCCGGCGACTGGATTTCCGTCGTCACGCGCTGCATCGGCGCTTGCAGGACTTTCGTGTCGACCACGCGCACGACTTCGATGTTTGCGAGCTCGCCCATGGTCCAGGCGGTGTCGTCGTAGATGTCCTGCTGCGGATCGTTTGGCGCCCAGTATTGATAATCGAGCAACGCGTCGGCGATGCGGCTGTACGGTTGGTCCATCCGGACGATGTAACTGCCGGCAGGGAACGTTCGATCTTCGGTCTTCGGCGCGGGCGTCGGCGAAGCCGCCGGGACTCGCCGATGATCTTGGTCCTTCCGCACCGGCTTTTCTTTTAACTGGAACCGTGAACGGCGCGGTGGCTTTGCTGATCTCGACGCCTTGCGTCTGAAGCGTGCGCAACAGCTCAGCCTGATTGCCGGCGCGCACTTCGTCGCCGGGCAGCACGTATGCCGCCGGGCCTTCGCTCTTCGGCTTATCGATCGAGCGCTTGCTCTTCAGGTAGAAGTTTTTGAGAAACAGTTTTCCGTTGTTGGCGAAGTGGTGCATGGACACCAACAGCGCGGTCTGCTGGTAGTTGTTGTTGTTTCGCTGCGACCACCTGGCTTTCGGCAGCGGCGGGTTTTGACGATACCAGGTGCGCTGGTACTCGTTCGGGGACAAGGTGCGCTCGAGCGTGTCGGCGCCGGCGTTGCCAAATGTCTCGTAGAGACGGCTGATGCCGTTGTGCGTCGCGGCGATGAACATCAGGTAGCCGGGCGACCAGGTGTCGAAGTTGCCGTGGGCAAACACGCCGGGCATGCCGAACTTCGTCATCTCGGAGACGTTGTGCCAGCCGATCATCTGCCATTCGTCGGTCAGGATCGGATCGACCCAGGCGTTGTATGGACCATCGCCGATCGTGTTGTCGTAAAGATACGGAACTGATTCGTGCAGGTCGTGCAGCACCTGCGGTTTCCACGAGAGATACGTGTTGAGGACGTTGCGCGTGAGCTTCAGCGAAAGGCCGATTGCGTCGCGGTTGTTGTCGTGCGCGACGTAGTGTCCCCAGTAAATGAGCTGCGGCCAGTTGCTGTTCGGGTTGGCGAGGTGCCAGTTGTAAATGTCGACCATGCGATTGCGGCCGTCGACTTCGACGACGGGCGTGATCAACGTCACCATTTGGTCGCGAATCGCTTTGACGTAGGGACTGTTGTCGACGGCTAACCGGTAAGCTAACTCCATCAGCGCCGTGGGCGAACCGGTTTCGGGAGAGTGGATCGTGCCCGTGATGTAGTAGATCGGAAACGAAGCGGCGACGAGTCGATCGGCTTCGTTTTCGTCCATGTTGATGGTGCGCGGATCGGCCAGTTTGGTGAGTCGAGCGCGGTTTTCTTCCAGTTTCGCGAGCAACTGCTCTGACGCCACTGCCACCGCGATCATCTCGCGTCCTTCTTCGGTCGTTCCGATCGAGTAGACCTTCACGCGCGGGCTCGCTCGCTCCAGCATCCGCATGTACTTGTAGACGTCTTCCGCGTAGGGCAACTTGCCGGGCGCGCCTGCAACGTCGCCGAGCACTGCTTTCGGCGTGGGCACGTTTGGCGCTGCGGGCAGGTAGTCAGTCAACGGCGAGTTGAAGTACGGCGCAGTCGTGTACTCGCGGATCTTGTTTGTGTATTCCTGATCGATTGGTTGGTTTGGATCGCGTGCCGGTTTGATTTGGGCGTTGGCGATTGTGGCCAGGGTTGCGAGATAGAAAACGAGTAGTAAGAGCGACCGGAAGGGACGCGAATGGGTCATATAGTTTTGTCCTCGGCAGGCTTTTAACATAATCTGTGAGGCGATGTCGAAGGAAACCAACAGCGCGGGTGGCGTGCCGGCAATCGTTGTCACATTGAAAACGCTTGCGGCGGAGACGGGGCTGATTCGCGGCGCTCGCACGATGCTGAAAGTGAATCAGGTTGGCGGCATCGATTGTCCCGGTTGTGCCTGGCCGGAGCCGGATCAACATCGATCGCATTTTGAGTTTTGCGAGAATGGCGCGAAGCACATTGCCGACGAGGCGACGACTAAGCGCGTCACGCCGGAGTTCTTCGCGCAGTGGAGCGTTGCGGATCTGTTGACGCAATCGGATCAGTGGCTTGGCGCGCAGGGAAGAATCACGCATCCGATGTTGTTGTCGCGCGGCGCGACGCATTACGAGCCGATCACCTGGGACAATGCGTTCGAGTTGCTTGCGGACGAGCTTAATTCTTTGAACTATCCCGATCAGGCGATCTTCTACACGTCAGGACGCACCAGCAACGAGGCTGCGTTTCTATATCAATTATTCGTGCGACAGTTTGGCACGAACAATCTGCCGGATTGTTCGAACATGTGCCACGAGTCGAGTGGCTCGGCGTTGAGCGAGACGATTGGCGTTGGGAAGGGAACAGTCACGCTCCCGGATTTCGATCTGGCGGATGCGATCTTCGTGATCGGGCAGAATCCGGGAACGAATCATCCGCGCATGTTGTCGGCGCTCGAGCGTGCGAAACGAAAAGGATGCAAGCTGGTCCATATCAATCCGTTGCCGGAAGTCGGCATGACGCGGTTCAAACATCCGCAGAATCTGGCGGGGTTGTTTGGATCGGGAACTGAGCTGGCAGACCTGTTTTTACAGGTGCGAATCAACGGCGACGTGCCGTTGCTTAAAGGCATCATCAAGGCGGTGCTGACGCATAACGACGCTCTCGATCGCGATTTCATAACGCGTTTCACGGTCGGTTTTGAAGAATTTGCCGCGGCTTTGCAGGCTGTTTCGTGGGATGACATTGTCGAACAGAGCGGCGTGTCGCAGGCGCAGATCGAAAGCGCGGCGCACATCTTTATCGAATCGGAGCGGACGATCTTCTGTTGGGCCATGGGCCTTACGCAACATCGAAACGCCGTCGCCAACATTCAGGAGATCGTCAACCTGATGCTGTTGCGCGGGCAGGTCGGCAAACCCGGCGCGGGCTTTTGCCCGGTGCGCGGTCACAGCAACGTGCAGGGCGATCGCACGATGGGCATCTGGGAACGTCCCACGGCCGCATTTCTCGATCGGCTCGGCGACGAGTTTGACTTCGAACCGCCACGCAACCACGGCTTCGACACGGTGCGCGCGATTCACGCGATGCACGAAGGACAGGGCCGCGTCTTCTTCGCCCTCGGCGGCAACTTTCTCTCAGCTACGCCCGACACCGAGTTCACCGCCGAAGCACTGCGTCGATGCCGCCTGACGGCCCACGTCTCGACAAAGCTGAACCGTTCACATTTGATCACCGGCGAGCGCGCGTTGATTCTTCCGTGCCTGGGCCGCACCGAGATCGACGTTCAGCAAGCTGGACCGCAGTTTGTCTCGACCGAGAATTCGATGGGCGTCGTGCAATTGTCGCGCGGCTCGCTCGCGCCCGCGTCGACGGAGCTCTTGAGCGAACCGCAAATCGTCGCGCGGCTCGCAAAAGCCACTTTAGAACATCGCACCACGGTCGACTGGGAGACGCTCGCCGGCGACTACGACGTGATTCGCGAGACTATTGAACGCGTCGTGCCGGGTTTTGAAAATTACAATGCGCGCGTGCGCGAGCCCGGCGGCTTTTACCTGCCGAACGCGGCCCGCGAACGAGTTTTCAATACCGCTTCGGGCAAGGCTGTCTTTACAATCCACCCGCTCCCCGATCACAATCTGGCGCCGGACCAGTATTTGATGATGACCATTCGCAGCCACGATCAGTTCAATACTTCGGTTTACACTGAGAACGATCGCTATCGTGGCATCAGCAATGGCCGGCGCGTCGTGTTTCTTGAATCGTGAAGACATCGCGGCGGCCGGTTTGCGCGAGCGGCAGGTCGTCGATCTCGTCAGTCATTTCGAAGACGAAGAACGAATCGGCAGAGAATTCACTGTTGTGCCTTACGATATTCCGCGACGTTGTGCCGCGACCTATTTTCCGGAAGCAAACGTTCTCGTGCCGGTGCGGTACGTGGCCGAGAAGAGCAACACACCAGTTTCCAAGTCCGTGGTGATTAGTATCAGACCAATCTCTGAATGACCAATCTCTGAACGAACGTCATGAAGAAAAAAGCGACCCGCAAAACGCCGGCTAAACTCGCGAAAAAGTCGGCTAAAAAACGAGCCCAAGCCCCCCGGCCAACCGCCAAACAGAAACTTTACGCCAGTCTGGTGGTCCAACTATTGAGCCTGCTCAAAGGCGAGCACGATTTCATCGCCAACGCGGCCAACTTCAGCGCCTTGCTTTTCAACTCGCTGCCGAATGTGAGTTGGGCGGGTTTCTATTTTTTGCAGGGCGAAGAGCTGGTGCTGGGACCGTTTCAGGGCAATCCCGCGTGCGTGCGAATTCCGTTGGGCACGGGCGTGTGTGGCGTCGCGGCGCAGCAGGTCGAGACGATCATCGTGCCGAACGTGCACGAGTTTCCGGGTCACATCGCGTGCGACGTGGCGTCGAATTCGGAGATCGTCGTGCCGTTGTTTGATGGTGAACGATTGCTCGGCGTGCTGGATCTCGATAGTCAGATAATCGGCAGGTTTGACGACCAGGATGCCGAAGGTTTGAATGAGCTGGTGACTGTGTTCGTCGCGCATGAAGAAGGTTTGGACCACGACGAGTAATGGCAATGATTACGATCAGGCATTCACGAGAACGGGGGCACTTCGATCACGGGTGGCTCAACACGTTTCACACGTTCTCGTTCGATCAATATTACGATCCGCGCTACATGGGCTTTCGCAGCTTGCGCGTGATCAATGAAGACTTCGTCGCAGCCGGGCGTGGGTTTCCGATGCACGGGCATCGCGACATGGAGATCATCACGTACATTCTTCGAGGGCGCGCTGCAGCACGAAGACAGCATGGGGAACGGATCGGTTATTCGGCCGGGTGACGTGCAGCGCATGACGTGCCGGCACCGGCGTCAGGCATAGCGAGAAGAATGCGTCGAAGGACGAGCCGGTCCATCTGTTGCAAATCTGGATCTTGCCGGACACGCTGGATCTCGAACCGGGATACGAGCAGAAGGCGTTTTCTGAAGACGAGCGGCGCGGGCAGTTGCGGCTGATCGCGTCGAACGATGGCCGTGATGGTTCCGTCACTGTGCACCAGGATGTCAACGTCTATTGCGTCGATCATCGATGCCGGCCAGTCAGTGACCGCAAACATGGACGAGGCGCGATATGGTTGGCTCCAGGTCGCACGCGGCGCGGTGACGGTGAACGGCCATCGCGCCGAGCATGGAGACGGCGTAATTGCGATGGGCGAGAGCTCCTTGGAGATTGTGGGTGAACAAGCCTGCAGAATTGTTGTTGTTTGATCTGGCGTGAAATCGGTGTAAATCTGTGGCCCAAACCCCCGGACGGTGGCGCGCACTAACACTCCTGGCGGCAGCAGAGCTGCTCGGCATGGCGCTCTGGTTTAGCGGCTCCGCTGTTGTCCCCGCTCTCGATCGCGAATGGAACCTCACCGAATCGCAGGTCAGTTGGATAGCGATCGCCGTTCAGCTTGGCTTCGTCGCCGGCACGCTTCTCAGCGCGACACTCAATCTTCCGGACATCATCTCCACGCGCCATCTGTTCGCCGTCTCGGCATTTCTCGGCGCCGTAACGAATGCGATCTTCGGTCTTTCCGCGCACGATCCGGGAACGGCGATCGTGCTGCGGTTTCTGACGGGCGTTTGCCTGGCGGGTGTGTATCCGCCGGGCATGAAGATCATGGCGACGTGGTTTCGCGAACGCCGAGGCATGGCGCTCGGCGTTTTGGTCGGCGCGTTGACGATGGGAAAGGCGACGCCGTACCTGGTCAACGCGATTGGCAGCGGGAATTGGCGCACGAACGTGCTCTTCGTTTCGTTGCTGTCGGTGATCGGCGGATTGATCGTGTTGCTGTTTGTCTCCGATGGACCATACGCGTTGCCGCCGGCGCGATTTGATATTACGCAAGTGGTTCGCGTTTTTGGCAATCGCGGCGTGAGGCTGGCGAGCTTCGGTTACTTCGGTCACATGTGGGAACTTTACGGCATGTGGATCTGGATACCCGTGATGATTCGCGCGAGTTTGGCCGATCAAGGCGGCGATCCGAAATTCGCTGAACTGGGATCGTTTCTTGTGATCGGATCGGGCGCGGTTGGTTGCGTGGTTGCAGGGTTAATCGCGGATCGCGTCGGACGGACCACCGTGACGTCATGGGCCATGGCGATCAGCGGCACGTGTTGTTTGGTGATCGGACTGCTTTACGGTGGTAATCCGATCCTGTTGTTGTTCGTCGCGACGATCTGGGGCGCGACTGTCGTCGCTGACTCGGCGCAGTTTTCCTCATGCGTGACCGAGCTTGGCGATCCGCAGTACATCGGCACGGCGTTGACGATCCAGATGTGCATCGGATTTCTGCTCACCACGATCTCGATCGAATTGATTCCTAAGATTGCGGATGCGCGAGGGCTGGCGTTACGCCTTTATGATTCTCGCTCCCGGTCCATTCCTTGGCGTCCTCGCGATGCTGCGACTGCGCGCGACTGCCTGAAGCTATCAAGATCGCGCACGGCCGCCGATGATCATTTTCCGTTTAGCATTTGTCGTTTTCCGTTTTTCATTTGGTGCTTCGGGTTGCCACCGGCTCCAAATGACAAATGAGAAACGACAAATGCCAAACGGAAAATGCTTTTCTCTCTGCCAAACAACGCACCTTCCGCTAGGCTGCACGGCAGGTGATTAAATGAAAATTCCTTCGATCCTCATGTTTAGGCTCCGCCATTAACTCTGCGGGCCGGCTTGTGTTTGCCCGCCAAAGTTAAGGCTCTGCGCTCGGAGTGTATTCGAGCGGGAGCGGGCGTCTAACCGCCTCTACTTTTCCAACTACAACTCAAAACTTTCGTTTCGTGGTCGCATTTTTTGGCGTCCACTCGTGAGGTGATCATGCAACAACCGGCTATACAGGTGCGCAATCTGCGCAAATGTTTCCGCAAACGTGCTGGTTTTCGAAAGTCGACCGAGCTTTGGGCTGTCGATAACGTTTCGTTCAGCGTGGCGGAAGGGGAGACGTATGGGCTGCTCGGGCCGAACGGGTCTGGCAAGTCGAGTCTTATTCGCATCCTTTCGACCTTGCTGATTGCCGACAGCGGCGAGGTCAACCTGCTTGGCTATCGTCTGCCGGAGCAACAGGATGCGGTGCGCCGAATCATCGGGCGCGTCAGTGTCGACGCTGCGTTTTACAAAAAGCTTTCGGCGCGCGAGAACCTGCTGTACACGGCGTTGCTTTACGGGCAGAAGGCGCGCGAGGCGGAGCGGTGTGTGATGCAGATACTCGACCAACTCGGCATGGAGAACGCAAAGTTTTCGACGCCGCTCGAGGAGATGAGTCGCGGCATGCAGCAGAAGATCAGCATCGCGCGGGCGTTGATGATCAATCCGCCGTTGTTGCTGCTCGACGAGCCGACGACGGGGCTCGATCCGAAGAGCCGGCGCGACGTGCAGTCGTTTCTTGAAGACTTACGGCGGCGCGAAGGCACGACGATCCTGCTGACCACGCACGACATGGCCGAAGCCGAGCGCCTCTGCGCGCGCATCGGTTTTCTCGCGAAGGGCAAGCTCGTCGCCGAAGGCACCGCGCGCGAGCTTATGAAACGCGCCGGCGCGACCACACTCGACGACGCCTTCATCGCATTAACAGGTGAAGATCTCGTCAATGAAGAAGAGTTAGCAGCAGTAGGAGATTAGTGATGGCAGGCTTGCTCAAGGATGAATTATCAGCCGCATCGACAAGGCATTACCAGCCGCATCGCCAGGCCTTTATCAGCCGCATCAGCTTCGCCGCCTGATGTGAGGCTGGGCTTCGC
Organism: uncultured Acidobacteriota bacterium; assembly: GCA_963770215.1. Taxonomy (GTDB): domain Bacteria; phylum Acidobacteriota; class Blastocatellia; order Pyrinomonadales; family Pyrinomonadaceae; genus PSRF01. Next base: position 725,790 of record CAVYOP010000014.1, on the reverse strand, counting down.
CCTGCCGTGTGCTGGATAGATTGATGATGGGCGAAGCCCTCTCATACTGATACACAACGGCGAGGCAAGCCTCGCCTCACATCCGGCGGCAGAGCCGAAGCGGTCATTGCGAACGTGGCAGAGCCGGCAGGCACCAAGGCGGACTGAAGTAGAAGGTGAGTGAAGTAGGCAAGTGAGTGAAGGAGATTAGTCATGGAAACAACAATGCGCCAGACGTGGGCGTTTCTTTTTCGCGGTTATCACATCACGCGGCGGTACATCGGGTGGGTGGTGGTGTTCAACTTCTACGCCCTCGTGACGTCCGCAACCGTCGCGCTGATCGGTGTGGCCGCAGGCAACTATCAAATGACGCTGACGCTCGTCGTCGGGGCGTTGTTGTGGAACTATCTCTCGTGGCTATACAACGAGATCGCCATGTCGATCGCTTACGAGCGTTGGGAGGGGACACTGGAGTACACCTTCATGGCGCCAGTGTCGCGCAGCGTCCATCTGCTCGGCGTCAGTTTGTTCTCACTGCTGAACAGCATCCTGACGAGCGTGATCGTGCTGCTTGGTCTGATGGCCGTTCACGAATCTCAACCTGCGCGGCGCGAACCTCGGAGGCGTGTTCGTGGTATTGGTCGTGAGCACGATGGCATTCGTCGGACTCGGCCTGTTTGCAGCCGTGTTCCCGGTGATGAGCGCGGAACGAGGCGCGGAAGCGACGCACATCTTTCAAGGCTCGCTTCTACTGGTTTCCGGCGTTTATTATCCCATCGACGTCCTGCCAGGCTGGATGCAGCCGTTATCGGCGATTTCGCCGGCAACCTACACGCTGTCTGCTTGCCGGAAGTTATTCGGAGTCGGGAACAGTGCTTCAACTCCGGAGCTTCTCGCCGGTGCGCCACTGTCGGCAGTCACGCACGAGCTGCTGGTCCTGGCGGTAATGGGCGCGATACTGTTGCCGCTCGGTCTCTATGTGTTCGTGCGCGTGGAGGCATGGGCCAAGCGAACGGGCAAGTTAAAAAGAACAGGATAGCCACAAGAGGCACAAAAGGCACAAAAGGCACAAAGAAAGCAGATGGGAAAAGGTGAGAGTGTTGAGAAACTGAAGGTGCGCGTGCGAGACGTCATTCGCCGGCTGAAGCGCGCGTATCCCGACGCCAAATGTTCGTTGAACTATTCAAACCCGTTCGAGTTGTTGGTGGCGACGATTCTGTCGGCGCAATCAACAGACGAACGAGTCAACATAGTGACGGCGGACCTGTTCCGCAAATACCGGAAGCCGGAAGACTATCTTGAAAGTCTCTCCACGACGAACTCGAGAAAGACATCCACTCGACCGGCTTCTTTCGCAACAAGACGAAGTCGATTCAAGGGACGTCGAAAATTGTTGACCGAGCAGTACGGCGGAGTTGTGCCGCGCACGATGGATGAATTGCTTGAGCTGCCGGGCGTGGCGCGCAAGACGGCGAACGTCGTGCTTGGCAATGCGTTTGATATCAAGGCCGGTGTGGTCGTCGACACTCACGTGACGCGGCTGTCGCACCGGCTTGATTTTACGCAACAGAAGACGGCGGAGAAGATCGAGCAGGATCTGATTCCGATCGTGCCGAAGAAAGACTGGGTAATCTTCCCGCACTTGATGATCGCGCACGGGAGGAAGATCTGCAAAGCGCGAACTCCGTTGTGCGCGGAATGTCCGGTAGAAAGACAATGCCCGTCTTCATTTCTGAAGACGGGCGTCATGCCTTAACCACAAAAGGAACAAAAGCACAAAAGGCACAAAAAAGATTTTTCTGTTTTGTGCCTCTTGTGCTTTTTGTGCTTCTTGTGTCTAAGTTTATGGCCAGCTTAGGGCGCGATTGATCTTCTTGACGGGGTCGGACTTGGGCTTTGGTTCGGGAGTTGTTTGGGGAGACGGAGCAGGCTTCTCGTTGTTGTTGCTGTTGTTGGTTGTGTCAGTTGTCGCCGGGGTAGCGTAGGCGCTCGCAAAGTCTTTCACTTCACGATAACCCTCAGGAACGTCAAACAAGCTCGGCTCCAACGTTGCATTCGAGAACTCGACCACCTCATTAATCGTCGAGAAGCTCTCAGCGCCAGTCGCCGGATCGAACATCGTCATCTTTTCCCAAACTGGATAACCCTTCTTCGCCACGCCGACTTGCTTCGTCACGTAGCGATCCTGACACCCACCACTCTGCGGCGACGTGTACGGTTTGTAAGCAACACCGCTGTCGCAGTCGAGCGCGAACGCCGCATCGATGTACCAACCGTCGATCTGCATCTTGCTCTTCGTGGGCGAACAAGAATCGGGGCTCGACTCAGTTTCCATCGTCGTGATGATGTGGCGCGCGGTGTAGCCAAACATCTGTTTGCGCTCGCCGGTGTCTTTCGTCGTAACGGTCGAGGTTACAACACCGCCGCGCGTCGTCGTGCCGGGAGTCACGCGACCGGTGGTGCTGGTTGATGTTGGCGGTATCGCCGTAAGGTTGAATGATGTATGCCTTCGCCTGCGGCATGATCTGGATATTCCGGCGCAGGTCGCACTGCTGCACGACGATCATCTGCCCGTTGCTCATCTCGCTACGCTGGCGTTTGCCCTTGATGTAACTGGTGTTTTCGTAAGTCTGGCCGCCACTGGTTTGGCGCGACTTGACCTTGGTGTCGGCGCTGGCAAGACCTGTAAATGTGGTGATACAGGCGATTGCCAGCGCGGCTTTGAAGAAATTGGTTTTTATCATGTGTCCCTCACCTATAACGCGAAACCCGGAGGTGAAAAGGAGCGGGACATTTTCCATTTTCCATTTGGCATTTTTCGTTTGCACAATGAGAAATGGAAAATGACCAATGACAATGGAAAATGACTGGCCGCACGGCTAGAATGGGCGGGCCGTGAGCTATCGATTCCCCTGGCATCGTCTCAGCGACGAACAGTTGCTGGAACTGCGCATTTGCGACCTGCCAATCAAAATCAAGGGGTCGTTTCTGGAGCCCCACATCAAGCGCCTTTACAGCGAGCTAAATTCGCGTGGAATCCGCTTTAAACCCCACGTTTGGCTGGCGGAAGAGTGGTTTTCGCCCGACGGCGTCCCGGGAATCGCGATCCCGTTTTACCTGGCGCACCCGCGCCTGATAAAGCTCGAACGCAAGCAAATGCTGGAGGTCGAGGGCGGGACTGACACCGAGTGCATGCGCATCCTCCGGCACGAAGCCGGCCACGCGCTCGACACCGCTTTCCGTCTCCATTTCAAACGCCAACACCGCGAGCTGTTCGGCTCGTTTGCCCAGCCGTACCCGGATTTCTACAAACCAAAACCAAAGAGCCGGAATTACGTCCTGCATCTGCCGGCCTGGTACGCGCAGGCGCATCCGGCGGAAGACTTCGCCGAGACTTTTGCCGTCTGGCTGACGCCGCGTTCGCAATGGCGGCGGCGTTATCGCGGCTGGCCGGCGTTGCGGAAGCTCGAGTACATCGACGAGCTGATGAACGAGATCGCCGGGGCGAAACCGCGAAACCGGACGCGCACGAAAGTCGAACCGCTTTCGGCGTTGAAGATCACATTGCGCGAACACTACCGCCGCAAACGCGAACGTTACGACTTCGAGTGGCCTGCCGTTTACGATCGCGATCTGCATCGAATCTTCTCGGACGATCCGCGTCACAAGAATCGCGAGAGTGCCGCGAGCTTTCTGCGCCGCGTGCGTCGTGAGGTGCGACAGATCGTCGCCGAAGGCACCGGCGTGCATCAATACACGATCGATCACGTGCTGCAAAACATGATCGATCGCTGCAAAGAATTGAAATTGCGCGTGGCATACACCTTTTCGAGAAACGCGTCGTCGTGTAATGATAGTGCTGACTGTGCAAGTAATGAACGTGCTCCATTCGGGTTATCATCGCATAGCCGTATGACGCTTTGAGCCGCGAAACGAAACTGCGCATCATCGTTCTCGTTCACGAAGACTCTCGTGCCTCCGGATTCGTTGAACGGTCTCTCCGACAAAGAAAAGCTCGGAGATCAAAACCGAATACGACGTCGTCTCGACGTTGAAGAAGCATGGGCCACGAGGTCTATCCCGTCGGTCTCTACAACCAGCTCAACGTCATCGGCAACGCGTTGCTGGAACACAAGCCGCACATCGCGTTCAACCTGCTCGAAGAGTTTCATGGTTATCCGCTTTACGATCAGCACGTCGTCAGTTATCTCGAACTGATGAAGCAGGCGTACACCGGCTGCAATCCGCGCGGCATGACGCTGGCCCACGACAAAGCGCTGACGAAGATGATCCTCTCGTATCATCGTCTGCTGGTGCCGAACTTCGCGGTGTTTCCGATCAATCGAAAGGTGCGGCGGCCGAAGCGGTTGAAGTTTCCGTTGCTGGTGAAGTCGATCAGCGAAGAGGGATCGGTCGGAATCGCGCAGGCTTCGATCGTGCACGACGACGAGAAGCTCGCGCAGCGCGTCGATTTCATTCACCGGCAGAACAAGACCGCTGCGATCGCCGAGCAGTACATCAAGGGCCGCGAGATTTATGTCGGCGTGATTGGCAACCAGAACATGCAGACGTACGCGCCGTGGGAACTAGTGATGGAGAAGCTGCCCGAAGGCGCCGAGAACATCGCGACCGTTGAAAGTGAAATGGGACCCGACGTACCAGGAGAAAGTTGGCGTCAAGACGCAGCGCCGCCGATCTGACGCCGGAGCAACACAAGACGCTCGAACGTCTGTCGAAGCGCATCTATCGGCTATCTGTTCTTGAGTGGATATGCGCGGCTGGACTATCGCATGACGGAAGAAGGGCAGTTCTATCTACTCGAAGCCAATCCGAACCCTCAGATCGCCCACGAACGAAGACTTCGCCGATTCCGCGGAGCACAGCGGCGTGCCTTACGATCAGTTGCTACAGAAGATCATCACCGTGGGCCTGAACTACGCTGGTCGATCGGTGTGAGTAAATCCGCGGAATCCGCGGTCTATTCTCAACTCTAATTAGACCATACAACTAATTTCAGCTCTTGATTGTCAGGAGTTTTTGGCCCCATGACGTTGGCTCTTACTCTGCTTTTTGCCCTGAACTTGTGGCTGCGATTGCAGTCTTGCCACAAAAGGCACAAAAGCCACAAGAGGCACAAAGAAGAGTTGAGACATTTCTGGTCCATGTCTTCTTTTGTGCTTTGTGCTTCTTGTGCCTTTTGTGGCTAAAAGTCATATTGACCACGTTCGCAACTATTTCGTGAATTCTTTCAGTTCGCCGCAAGTTGCGAACGGCGTTTCGTCACGAAACAGTCACATTGCTGCTTGAACGACCTTACTCCCAGCCGCTAAGATGCCCAAGTCTTTTAGCGGTGCCCTCCTCACGATTAAGAAACAAAAGTCGAATTTCTTAGGAGAAGGTAGTTCCCCGTTTATGGTGCTTCGAAAACCGTTTGCTAGTGTTCTGGTCGCTTGTCTGGCTCTCGCATTTGGACCACTTCAGCAGTTTCACAGACTCGTACTCGCGTCGTAACGCCTGTTGGCGGCGATGTCAACGAAATATCGTGCTCGCCCGACGATTTTGCGCTCGCCGCAGTGCCTGCTGAAACGAAACCTGTTTGGGAAGCCAAACCGAAGCCGCTGATCGATTTGAACATTGCGACCGGTTCGACGGGCATTGATTTTCTCCGCTATCAACCCGCACTTCTCGCGGCAATCGACGAGCGGCTCGGCGCGCGTTATCGCTGGGGCGCTGAAGGACCAGACCGTTTCGATTGTTCGGGATTTGTGTGGAGTATCTTCAACGCCAGCGGCATCAACTTCGAACGCGGCAGCGCCCGCACGTTGTTTGCTCGCTTCACGCCTGTTGCTCCTGACGAGCAGTACAAATTTGGCACGCTCGTATTCTTCAACGGACTCGCACACGTCGGCGTTGTTGCTGACGAGCATGGTTTCTATCATGCGTCACGCCGGCATGGAGTTATCTACTCGCCGTTTAATGAATACTGGATGAAACGAATTGACGGGTTCCGTCGTGTGCCGCTGCCGACGGTAGTCACGGATTAAGAATCCGCAGCTCGGCGTGGTTACTTCTTGCCGTTCTTGCTTTCCCTGAAGGTGATCTTGACTAACGGCAGCACGTCCGGATCTTCCTGCTGTTCGCGCTCGAACTTATACAGATCCCAATAAGCGCATCGTGTTGTCGTGGGAAACTCGCGACATACTGCGGGACGTGCGTGGTAGATGCCGCAGCCGCGTGTTTCAAGGTTGAGGAACTGGCACGTTCGGCCCAATAGCGGATCGGCTTTCTTACGCAGCACTCTTTCCTTGTTATATAACTTGGTGTAGCGCACCGTCGCGACTTCTTCGGTTACGTTGAAGTGTTTTGCGAGCCGGCGAATATCTCGCTTCGTGACTTGCACGCGATCGTAGACCGTACAGCAGAAAGCAGGACATTCGACGCAGTTGTAATAAGTTCTTGGCTTGACGGTCGGTTCACCCATGATCGTTCGTCATCTCCAATCCGCGTAAGTGGTGTCCTAATCTGAAGTATTTTCGGCGTAACTCGGCGTCCTCTGCGTTGACTATGAGCGAAACGCAGAGAACGCGGAGATTCGCAAAGGTCGCAGAGTTCAGATTAGCACACCCCATCGTTGTCCGTTACGTTTGTTCAGTCATTTCCTGCGGCTGCTGAGGTTTGATTCGCAGACGATTGATGCGCCGCTCGTCTGCTTCAAGTATTTCAACTTCCAAACCACGAATATTCAATACCTCGCCCACCGAGGGAACCTTTCCTGATTCGTTAATGACGAGTCCGGCAATCGTCGTGAAATCGTCGGCTTCAATCTCCATGTCGAAGAGCCGTTCGATCTTGCCGATCTCGGTCGAGGCCAGCACTTCATAACTGCCTTCATTCGCTTCGACGATCTCCTGCAGATCCTTCGCCGGCGATGTCTTCGTCTTCGATCTCGCCGACGATCTCTTCGAGAATGTCTTCGACAGTGACGAGCCCGCAAACTCCACCGTACTCGTCGATCACCATCGCAAGCTGCACGTGCGCTTTCTGCATCTCTTCGAGCAACTGCGCAACTGGCTTGGTTTCAGGAACAACGTAAACCGAACGAATTAGCGACTGAATATTCTCGTCCTCGCGTCCCTCGGCCCAACACTGCAACAAGTCGCGCACGTAAATGATGCCTTCCACGCTGTCGATCTGATCGCGATAAACGGGCAGCCGCGAGTATTTCGACTCCAGCATAACATCGCGCGCCTCGCGAACGGTGGCTGTTTCAGGAACAGCGACGATGTCTGGCCGCGGCGTCATCACCTCGCTGACGCGTGTGTCGCCAAACTCGACAACCGCGTGGATCAGCTCGCCTTCTTCTTCTTCGAGAATACCTTCAGCTTCGCCGACGTCGATCAGCGCCTGGAGATCGTTGCTGTCGTCGTGATCCTCTTCCTCTTCTTCGCCTTCTTCAGTGACCTGGTGATCCTTGCGCCGCGAGCGATCGAACAAGCTCTGAAACGGGTCGGCAATGAAGGCCATGATCGGAAAGAACGGCTTGATGATGGGCAGCAGGAAGAGCAGCGTGGCTTCCGGGTTTCGCGTTGAGATCAGGAGCGGAACCAGTTGCCGGAAGATGCCGGCGAGTATCAGACCTGTTAACAGGCCGACGAGCACCAACCGCGGACTGGGAAACAGAGTTTGCGAGATTGAAGTTACGAGTACGGCGACGACAACCAGCAGGATTTGGATCATCGCCGAGAGTGCAAAGCCGAACCGCGGGCGGTTCTCGAGCACTTGTTGAAGAAACACTCTTGAGCGCGACTCGGGCTTATCTCCGTTCTCTCCGATGAGGCGGCGTAGACCTACGTCGCTCAGTTGACCGAAGGCCATATCAACCGTGGCCAGCAAGGAGAGCACCAGGAGCAGCAGCAGCGTAAGCGCTATTTCAAGTTCCATCGATACGGTGATAGTAAATGGTTTGGGAGGTCTTAACCAAACCTATTTTAAACTGGGTCCCTAAATTCCGAGCTTTTTTCTGAGCCGCAGTTCCAGCCGGTTCATCTCGCCGTTGTCGGTCTCGTGATCGTAACCGGAGAGATGAAGCAAGCCGTGGAGGATTAACTGGGCAATCTCGTCGTCGAACATCAAACCGTTTTCTGTCGCCTGCGCCGCGGCGGTTTCCACCGAAATGGCAATGTCGCCGAGATTCGCCTCTGCTTCGTCGCCGGCAGGGAATGAGAGGACATCGGTAGGTTTGTCGACATTGCGAAACTGCCGATTCAATTTCCGGATATTCTGATCCGAAACAAAAGCGATAGTCGCGGAAGATCCGCGGTTCCCGATCGCGTCGAGCGCTTTGCCGGCAAACGTAGACCACATTTCAGTATCAATCTTACGGCCTCGTTGACGGTTGACGACTTCGACCATGTGTCATCAGATCGAGCTCTTCTTGGTGTGTTCCTCGTACGCGCGAATGATCATTTGGACCAGCTTGTGACGGACTACGTCTTTGTCGGTGAAGTAGACAAACTCGATTCCGTCGAGATTGGAGAGAATTCGCTCGGCTTCGATCAGCCCGCTTCGTTTGCCGGTCGGGAGATCGACTTGGGTGACGTCGCCGGTGATCACGGCTTTCGAGCCGTAACCGATGCGCGTCAGGAACATCTTCATCTGTTCGCTGGTCGTGTTTTGTGCTTCGTCGAGGATGATGAAAGCGTCAGAGAGCGTGCGGCCGCGCATGAATGCGAGCGGCGCGACTTCGATGACGCGTTTTTCAAGCAGCTTTGTGACGCGCTCGTAGTCGATCAGATCGAAGAGGGCGTCGTACAGCGGCCGGAGGTACGGATCGACTTTGTCTTGCAGGTCGCCGGGCAGGAAGCCGAGCTTTTCGCCGGCCTCGACTGCCGGTCGCGCGAGCACGATGCGGTTCACCTGTTTCTGCATCAGCGCCTGCACGGCCATCGCGACGGCGAGATAAGTCTTGCCGGTGCCGGCGACGCCGATGCCAAACACGACGTCCTTCTCCTGGATCGCCTGGATGTACTTTCGCTGGTTGACCGACTTCGGCGCGACCTGTTTCTTGCCGGCTGGGTTGAAACGCGTCTTCGTGAAGTAGTCGCGGAGACTGAAAGCGCGGTCTTCGGCGATCTGCGCGAACGCCTCGCGCAGCTCTTTGTCGGTAAACTGTTTGCCTTCTTTGAAAAGGTCTGAAAAGTCCTGGAGGATGCGTTCTACGGTCTCGACGTCTCCAGGGTCGCCATCGATGGAAACGTCCTGTCCCCGGGCGTCAATCCTGACGTCGAGGAGCGATTCCAGATACTTGATATTCTGGTCGTGAACACCGAACAGCGTCTCCAGTCCACGGGGCGGAAGCTCAATCTTCTTCAACTGCGGTAAACTTTCTCCTTCTTTGGCGACAGATTACCACGGATCGGCGCGATTGGCTCAGATAGGCGGAGTCTTCTCTGCGTGTCTCTGCGGCTCTTTGCGTCCTCTGCGTTAAATAAACGCGGCACAAATGAAACCGCAGAGTACGCAGAGAACCGCAGAGGTCCGCAGAGCCTCTCAGATTAGGACACCGCCCGGAGTCGCCTTGACACTCGTGGGGCAGGTACCTATACTCCTCCACTTGCGCCTGAAGGCGTGTAGGAGAAAGATTTAATGCCGAATCATAAATCAGCAGAAAAGCGCGTACGGCAGAGCGAGAAGCGCCGCACCATTAATCGCAGCCATCGTACCAAAGTCAGGACGTATATCAAGAAGCTGCGCACTGCGCTCGACTCGGGCGTGAAGCAGGATATCGACAAAGTGCTGCCCGAGGCGATATCGGTCATCGATAAGTCAGTGCAGAAGGGCGTACTTCACGCGAATGCGGCAGCGCGGTATAAATCGCGGCTGACAGTCAGGGCGAATCAAGCAGGCAAATAGTTAACTAACAATTTTTTGGATTTTGACGAGGCGGATCGATTTTCGGTCCGCCTCGTTTTTTGTTTGAATAAGGAGAGGCCATGTACAGTTCTGAAAACGAGATTGAAAGCGTGGTGCGCGGGTTTGAGACGTGCGAAATGGATAAGACTGCGTTCAGACATCCGCAGCATCTGACCATGGCTGTTTGGTATTTACAGACGCTCGACACGAAAGCAGCGGTGGAACGGATGCGAACCGCGTTGCTGCGGTTTGTGGATCATCATGGTGTTCCCAGAGAGAAGTACAGCGAAGAGGTGACCGTGTTCTGGATCGAGTTGATTGCGGAGAAGTTGATGGTGCTTGGGGCTGGCGTTTCGTTAGTTGAGAAGTGTAATCACATTCTCAGTTTGCCAGCTCACAAACCAGCAGCTCGAGTTGCAAGCGAGGCGTCGCCTGCGACGTCTTGATGGCGAGATCGGCGGCGGCAGTGAGTTGAATGCCGCGGGCGATCTTTTTCGCGTCGCTGCGTTGAAGTTGTGAGATGTAGGCATCGCGCTTAAACGGCGGCATCGAGATGTTGCGAAAGACTTCTTCGCGTCCGCCACGCGCGAACAGATGTTTGCCAAGGGCGAGACGATGATAATTCCCTGCAATTAGCCCGATGAGCATCACGGGTTCCGCGCCGTCGTCGAGGAGGCGATAAAGCGTTTCGAGCGCGCGTTTGCGGTTGTTCGCCATCAGATGATCGGCAAGCTCGAAGTTGGACAGTTCGCGGCTGCGTCCGATCAACTCGTCGACGTGGTCCATCGTGATGCGGCCGGTGTCGAGCGCCGCTGCCGCGAGCTTGTCGAGCTCGTTGGCGAGTGTTTGCACGTCGGTGCCGACCAGGTTGACGACCTCGCTCAACACTGGATCATCAGCCGCGGCTTTCAAGTTTTTCAGATAACTCCTCGCCCACGCTTTTGCTTCGCTGTCTTTCAGGGGCGAGAAATCGACGACGGCACAGGCGTCGAGCAGCGCCTTGGTCGACTTCTTTCGTTTATCGAGATCGTCGGCGGTGAAGATCATCGCCGTGAAGGGCGACGGATTATTGAGATAGCGAATCAGCGTGTCTTCGTCAGCATCGCGCAGTTTTGCGAAGTCGCGAACGCGCACGACGCGCCGCTCGGACATCATCGGCAATTGCTCCGCCGCGGCGATCGCGCTCTGCACCGAATCAGTCAAGAGGCTGAAACTCGACTCGTTGAAATCGCGGATCAACGTTGTCGCAAGCGCCGCTTCCGTGATCGCTTGCACGGAGACGCGGCGCAGATAGCGCTCCGGTCCGAGCAGCAAATACAGCGGCTCCACACGCTCGCGCAACGATCGTTCAAGTTCGGCGCGCGTGAGCGTCTTCATTTCTTGATTTCGACGGCGTTGATGAGTGTGGAAACGATGCTCTCGGCGAAGTTGCGCGACATGCGCAGAATCGCGGGATCTTCCTCGTTGAAAAAGCTGCGCGGGTCGCTGGAGAATTCGTACTCGCCGCGGAAGACGAAGTTTTGATTGTCGTAAAGCACGCGATTCTCGGTTTGATCGCGCACTGTTACAGCCGCCGCAATCGTCACTTCAAAAATGCGCGCGCGTCCCTTGTCGTCGAGCAGCACGCCGGCAAAGTTGAAACTCTTGATCACGCCTTCGATCACAGCATCGGCGCCTTCGCGCGTGCCCTGTACGCGCAACCCACGGCCGCGATGGACCAACTCGCGCATCACCGCATCCGTGAATCGCGACTCGATCTTGTAGCGTAGCGCCTGGCTTTCCATCTGAAACGCCGGCACCGCAACGGTCTTGATTCGCGCCGGAAGCTGGTTCTTCGTCACCGGCTTGTAGCACTCGGCAAAGCCGGAAACGAACGCAAGCATGACGATGAAGAGGGAAATACGCAGGACTTTATTCATCGGAGGGTTCATCGGAGGTGGATAGTAACACGGATCGTTTCGAGCGCTGCTTTCACGTCGTGAACACGGACGATGTGCGCGCCCTTCAAGACCGCAGCGGCGATGGTCGCCAACGTGCCGTGCAATCGTTCAGAGGCGGGTGCCGGCGTGCCGGTCTCATCGGCGAGTATGCGGCCGATGAAGGATTTGCGCGACGTGCCGATCAAAACAGGATACTCGGGAAACGCGGCGATCAATTGGTCCAACCTGGCGATTAGCTCGAGGTTCTGTTCCTGGCTTTTGCCAAACCCGATTCCCGGATCGATCAAGATCGATTCGCGCTTCACACCGCGGCGTTCCGCCATGTGAATGCTCGCGCGGAGACTGCTGACAACTTCCTCCATGATGTCCGCCACCGGTGGCAGACGATGCATCGTCGCGGGCGTGCCGCGCGAGTGCATCAACACGAGGCCTGCGCCGGCGCGTGCAACAGCGTCGGCGACGTAGAAATCGAATCGCAGCGCGGAGATGTCGTTGACGATCGCCGCGCCGGCATCGAGCGCCGCACACGCGACTTCCGACTTCGTAGTGTCTACGGAAAGTGGGACTGAAAAGCGTCGCGCGAGGGCTTCAATAACAGGCACGACGCGCGAGATCTCTTCTTCAGCAGAAACCGGCTGACCACCCGGCCGCGTCGATTCGCCGCCAATGTCGACGATATCAGCGCCTTCCGAGATGAGACGCTCGGCATGGGCCAACGCCTCGTCAATCGAGAGAAACAGGCCGCCGTCGCTGAAACTATCAGGGGTAACATTAAGAATGCCCATGATGAGCGGTCGCTCACCAATGGGCATTCGGTAGTTCTTAATTTCCCAAACCAAGGATTAGCTGGCGACTAAGCCGGCGCCGGATTGCCACCGGTGATTGGCGGCAGCAGCGGCTTTTGCACGGGCTTCGCGGCAGGCTCCTTGAGCTGCGGACGATCCTGGTCGCCGCCGTCGGAAACCGGCGGGTTCTCGTCGAGCGACAAGCCCGCGACAATCCGTCGAATTTCTACGCCGTCGAGCGACTCACGCTCCAGCAGGCATTCAGCCAACCGGATCATCGTGTCGCGATTCTCTTCGATGATCGCCTTGGCCCGTTCAAACTGCGCCGTAACGATCTTCTTCACCTGCTCGTCGATCTTGATGGCAGTGTCTTCAGAGAAATCACGATGTTGCGCAATCTCGCGTCCGAGGAAGATCTGCTCTTCCTTCTTGCCGAAGGTGAGCGGGCCCATCTCTGACATGCCGTACTCGCAAACCATCGCGCGTGCGAGTTCGGTGGCCCGTTCGATGTCGTTTGACGCGCCGGTGGTGATGCTGCCCAGGAAGGTATCCTCGGCAATACGTCCACCCATCAGGATCGCGATCTGGCCCAACAAATACTCCTGACTGTAGTTGTGCCGGTCGCCTTCCGGAAGCTGTTGCGTCACACCGAGCGCCATGCCACGCGGAATGATGGTGACTTTGTGAACCGGATCGGCGTTCGGCACTTTCAGACCAACGAGCGTATGACCCGCTTCGTGGTATGCAGTGACGCGCTTCTCCTCGTTCGAGATCACCATGCTCTTGCGCTCGGCGCCCATGAGCACCTTGTCTTTCGCCAACTCGAAGTCGCCCATCGCGACGAGCTTCTTGTTGTAACGCGCTGCATTCAACGCGGCTTCGTTGACGAGGTTCGCCAGGTCAGCGCCGGTGAATCCAGGTGTGCCGCGGGCAATCACCGAGATGTCGACGTCTTCGCCCAGCGGAATCTTGCGCGTATGGACCTTCAGGATGCCTTCACGTCCACGAACATCGGGACGCGAAACCACGACGCGGCGATCGAATCGCCCTGGTCGCAGCAACGCCGGATCCAGAACGTCAGGCCGGTTCGTCGAAGCGATCAGGATCACGCCGTCGTTCGACTCGAAGCCGTCCATTTCAACGAGCAACTGGTTCAACGTCTGCTCGCGTTCGTCGTGTCCGCCGCCGAGGCCTGCGCCACGATGACGGCCCACCGCGTCGATCTCGTCGATAAAGATAATGCACGGCGCGTTCTTCTTTCCTTGCTCGAACAAGTCGCGCACGCGCGAAGCGCCGACGCCGACAAACATCTCGACAAAATCAGAACCCGAGATCGAGAAGAACGGAACGTTTGCTTCACCCGCAATCGCGCGGGCCAACAACGTCTTGCCGGTTCCCGGCGGTCCCATCATCAAAACGCCTTTGGGAATGCGTCCGCCGAGTTTCTGAAACTTCTGCGGTTCCTTGAGGAACTCGATAATTTCCTGTAGCTCTTCCTTCGCTTCTTCAACGCCGGCGACGTCCTTGAACGTCACTCGTTTCTGTTGATTGTTGAGAAGCTTCGCCCTCGATTTACCAAACGAAAGCGCCTTATTCCCGCCAGACTGCATCTGGCGCAACATAAATATCCAGATAGCAATAATGAACAACAACGGCGCCCACGTGATCAGCATGGGCCAGATGTAACTGCTGCTCGATTCTTCCTCTACCTTCGGCACACGCGCCCGGCCGTCAACCACTTCACGCGCCGCCTTGAGCAGGTCGTTCTTCGCCGGGTCGTTAGATAATGCGACTCTATATTCCTGATTGTTATTATCGATTGCGACAGTCTCGGTTTGCTTCACAGTCAACTGTTTTAACTGCCTGGCCTGGATCATTTGATCGATCTTGGTCAGGTCGACAGTCGAATAACTTGTGCCGCGCGGATTGACCAGCTTGTAGAGCAGGACCGCCCCGGCGATTATGAGAAGCCAAAATACGATCTGTCTTGCAGTAGAACTCAAATTCATTAACGCCTCCGACGGCGATAATACCTTATCGAGCCGTCATTTGTCGCTGTCCACCGGGATAGCGAACACCGATATTACAGATACCTTTGATGCACGTCGCCAACTATGGTTCCCTGTTTATTCAAAAACGACGAACCGAGACGTTCTCCCGCACCGACTATAGAGTTTGACTACCGTTTTTTCAATTATTTTGGACGTTCAAACTCCAGCCGGCTCTTCTTCCTTCTTACGCGAGATCCGCCCGGCAATTCCACCACTCTCCCTCCCGCAGTGCCGTCGAGCAGGTTCTCGACCGCCAACAGATGAACCATTTCCAGCCGCCGCGTGTTTCCGCGTGCTTCGCCGATCCACTGCCGCAACGCGCGCCGGCGCAGTGCCGGGGCGGCCGCGGCGAGCACCTTTACGTCGAGCACCGGCGTCTGGGTTTCATCGCCACCGTGATCTAACACCGCCGCCCGTCGCAATAGTGCATCGGAATCGTTGAGCAGCACGGCAGCGTCCTCGCGGAGTTGGCTGGCGGTGCGGGAAATTGCCTCGACGATCTTGTTGTTGAACGACTGCATCAGCGGGAGAAGTTGGTGCCGGACTTTGACCCGGGCAAACTTCTGGTCGGCGTTCATTTCGTCAGACAAAAACTCGGTTTTCCGCAGCCGGCAATAGGTTTCGGTGTCGTTGCGACGCGCCCAGAGAATCGGGCGGACGAGCTTGATGGCGGATTTCTTGCCAAACGGGCGGACTTGCTCCATGCCGCCAAGACCGGGCCCGGCGCTGCCGCGCATCAGCCGCAGGAGAACGGTTTCCGCCTGGTCGTCCATTGTGTGTCCGGTCAGGACGTAATGGGCGGACTTACGTTTCGCGGTTCGTTCGAGGAAGGCGTAACGCGCCTCGCGAGCGGCTTGTTCGAGGTTGTCGGCGTTTTCGCGCGCGATTTCTTCGACTTTGCTGCGGCCAACGACGCACTCGTAACCCAGTTTGTTGGCTAGGTCTTTTACCCAGGCGGCATCTTTGGCGCTGGTGCTTCGCAGCCGGTGATCGAGATGCGCGACGCAGATCTTTGTGCCGAGTTTGGCGGCGTTTTTCAATTCGTCCAGCGCGAGCAGGAGGGCGGTCGAGTCGGCGCCGCCGGATACGGCCACGACGACAGTTTCATCGGCAGATGGCAGCTTGAGTTTGCGCCATTCGGTCAGCAAAAGGCGCGGAAACTGGTTGAGTCGCGGCATTCTTCGCATGGTGACGCCGATTGTCAGACCCGGGGAGGTTTAGGTCAACCGCTGACCAACACGAAGCTGCGACATTTTGTTGAAAGATTCGCGTCGTTTCTTGTTTAGAAGAACCAACGCTCTAATTGAACACATGTCGCGCACATTCGCGCAACAAGGGGGGAAATCTCAATGAGGGTAGAAAACCAAATACGCTTTAACGAATGGCTGCTAGGCTCAACGATTTTGTGCGATTCGTGCGGGTGTCTTTGGCTTGTCCCGGCTGCTCAAGAACAGGATAGCTACTCGTGCCGGCAGTGCGGCAGTGAAGTATCCAGCAAGGCGCCGCCGATGAGGGGCGAGCAACGCGAAAAACGGCCGCGCGGTTATTAGTTTCGCCGTCCAGGTCTCTGCCACAAATGTTTACAGTGTGGTGTTTACCTCACTGAGCACCTTGTAATTCGTCCGTCTATTCGACGGATTTCCGTCTCCCATCCATTTGTTTGCAGGAGGCCCGCCATGAGACAACTGGCTGCACGTCTGATCCATTCTCTCGCCGATACCCGTATCCGCGTCATCGCCGTCTTAGCTGTTTTATCCTTCGTTTGGGCGTGCTACCCAGCATCGCAAGTCAGCTACTCGAACCCACAAAACGCGGTCAGCCAATGGATGATCGAGTTCAAGACTGACGAGGCAAAGGCGCAACTGACGCTGCGCTACAGTCGTGAGCGCGAGAACGGCGGCTTCGGTTACAGCAACACAGGTTTCGGGATCGGTCTCGATCAACTCACCGGGCTCACGCGCGAGCAGGTGATGTCGTCAACCGGCGCCAACGTTCGCTTCCAGTTGAAGCGCGACGCCGGCACGTTCAACTTCGAAGGCTGGTTCAAAGACGGCAACGGTTCCGGACACTTCACTTTCAGCCCAAACAGCTCGTTCGCCGCCGATCTCAACAACCGCGGATTTTGGCCGTGCGAATGACGAACAACTTCTGTCGCTTGCGATGAACGACACCGGTTACACGTACATCAATGAGGTCAAAACCCAAGGCTACGACACGACGACAGTCGAGCAGCTAGTGAGAATGGGCAATCACGGCGTGCGCCTCGAATATCTCCAGGGACTGAAATCACTCGGCTACGCCGTCAAGTCAACCGACCTCGTCGTGCGCATGAAAGACCACGGCGCCAACCTGAACTTCATTCGCGAGCTCAGCGCGCTTGGTTACACCAATCTCACGCCTGAAGAACTGGTCAGAACAAAAGATCACGGCGTGAATGCCAGGTTCATCAGTGAGTTTGTCGCCGCCGGTTACGAGCGCGCCAGTCTCAACGACTGGATCAGGCTGAAAGATCACGGCGTGAATCCGGCTTTCGTCAAAGAGCTAAAAGAGATGGGTTACAGCAACGTGCCGCTCGACCAGTTGGTGCGGCTCAAGGATCACGGCGTCAGCGCCGCGTACATCAAGAAGATGAAAGAGAAGGGCTACAGCGACCTGGCGCTCGACGAGTACATTCGGATGCGAAATCGAGGCGAGCGCGAAGAGTAGTCTGCGCATCACACGGATTTCACAGATCCTGCGAAATAGTTGTACTCTGTGGTCCTAAATTGTTTAACGAGGTTTGAGATGAGATTAAGAAGATCCCTTGCAGCGTTCCTACTGGCGCTGTTCAGCATTTCTGCACTGTACATTCCGGCGTTTGCCGATGAGGGAATGTGGACGTTCAACAACGTCCCTCGCGCCGAGATAAAGAAGAAATACGGTTTTGAAATCACTGACGAATGGCTGAAGAACGTGCGCCTCGCGTCCGTCAGGTTCAACAACGGCGGCTCGGGTTCTTTCGTGTCGCCTAATGGCCTGGTGTTGACGAACTATCACATCGTCGAAGACATCGTCGGCGAAGTGAGCACACCGGAGAAGGATTACGCGAAGGACGGATTCGTGGCGCGCACGCGCGCGGAAGAGATCAAGGCGCCGAGTCTTGAGTTGAACGTTTTGAATACCATCGAAGACGTGACGGCGCGCGTGAACGCGGGAGTCAAAGCCGGCATGTCTGACGCGGAAGCGTTTGCCGCACGCCGCGCCGCGATCTCCGGGATCGAAGCTGGAGTCGTTGAAAGCAACCGGCCTGCGCTCGGACGTCGTGACGCTCTACCAGGGCGGTCAATATCATCTCTATCGTTACAAGAAATACACCGATGTGCGTTTGGTGTTCGTGCCGGAGTTTCAGGCCGCGTTCTTCGGCGGCGATCCTGACAACTTCAACTTCCCGCGCTTCAACATCGACATGGCGCTGGTCCGTGTTTACGAAAACGATCAGCCGGTTCATCCCGAGCACTTTTTCAAGTGGTCCACCGAAGGCGCGAAAGACGGAAGTCTTGTTTTTGTAACCGGCAATCCCGGTTCGACTTCACGGCTGAACACGGTGGCCCATCTCGAAGAACTGCGCGACACGAGCATTCCAATCATCATTCGCCTGCTCGAACGGCGCGAAGCGGTGCTCAAGAAGTACATGGCGATGGGCGAAGAACAAACGCGCCAGAGCCAGAACGAGCTCAACAGCGTGCAGAACAGTCTGAAAGTCTATCGCGGCCAACTCTCCGGTTTGAAAGATCCGGGGCTGATCGCGAAGAAGCAGAAAGACGAAGACGCGCTGCGTAAATCCATCGCCGCCAATCCTGAACGGCAGAAGATGTATGGCGACGCGTGGGACGCGATCGCGAAAGCGCACAAGACCTATCCGACTTACATTCGCGAGCGTCGCATCTTCGACCAGGGGGCTGGTTTCAACAGCACCTATTTCACTTTCGCGCGGGCCTTCGTCCGACTGGCTGCGGAGAATGGGAAACCAAACGGCGAGCGCTTGCCGGAGTTCACCGATGCGCGTCGTGCTTCGTTGGAGTTGGCACTGTATTCACCGGCGCCGATTCACGACGACTTTGAAAAACTGAAACTGACCGATTCGCTCGGTTTCATGGTCGAGCTTCTGGGCGCCGACAATCCGCTCGTGAAGCAGGTGCTGAACGGCAAGTCGCCGGAAGAGCGAGCGAACGAGTTGATCAGCGGCACGAAGTTGAAAGACGTTGCGTATCGCAAAGAGCTCGCGGCGGGTGGACAGAAAGCGATTGATGAGTCGACGGATCCGATGATCGTCGTAGCGCGGTTGATCGATCCGAAAGCTCGCGAGCTTCGCAAACGCTACGAGAGCGAAGTGATCGGCGTCGAGCGCGCGAACTACGCGAAGATCGCCCGCGCGTTGTTTGACACTGAAGGCACGAAGCTCTATCCGGATGCGACTTTCACGCCGCGTCTGTCATACGGAGCGGTCCAGGGCTACACGGAGAATGGCAAGAAGATCGGGGCGTTCACGACGCTCGGCGGTTTGTATGCACGCGCCGATCAGTTCAAGCACAAGTTTCCGTACGTGCTGCCGCAACGCTGGATGGACAAGAAGTCGGCGATCGATTCGAACGTACACTTCAACTTCGTTTCGACGAACGACATCATCGGCGGCAACTCCGGTTCGCCGACGATTAATCAGAACGGCGAGTTAGTCGGCTTGATCTTCGACGGCAACATTCAATCCCTCGTCGGCGATTTCATGTACGACGGATCGGTCAATCGCGCAATTTCGGTTGATTCGAAGGGAATGCTGGAAGTGTTGCGGAAGGTCTTCGACGCGAAGGAAATCGCGGCTGAGCTGACCGGCCAGCTAAGCCTTTTGTAATCCGGCGTATTTCTCGACCAGTTTCTTCTGGCCGTAACCGGGAAAACTTACCGTTAATTTCGCGGACTCGCCTGCGCCTTCACGACGCAGAACGAGTCCGCGTCCGTATTTGGAGTGCTTCACATATGAGCCGGGTGTGAATTCGCCTGGGTTGCCAGAGGCGCTCGTGGGCGGCGGCGGTTGCTTGCTGGTGCCGGAGGTTTGGCCCATCTGCCGGTTGCGTTGTTGAAAGAACTCGGCGATCGAGTCGACGCTGTTGTAAGTCTTGCCCACGTATTTTTTCTTTTCCACCCGCGGTGTCTGCACAGGCGGCTCGATCTCGATCGCATCCGCTTCGCGACGGAAGTAAAGCCACGACTTGCCGAGCGAGAGATCGTCGAGCAACTCGCCCGGCATCTCGTTGAGAAACTGCGACGGTTCGGAAGCGATCTCTTCACCATAAACCCGCCGTTTCATCGCATGCGAGACGTATAGATAACGCTCGGCGCGCGTCATCGCGACGTACGCAAGCCGGCGTTCTTCTTCGAGGTCATCCGGATCGGCCACCGACCGCGAGTGCGGGAACAATCCGTCTTCAAGTCCGGCGATGAAGACGAGCGGAAACTCGAGTCCTTTCGCCGAATGAACCGTCATCAGCGTGACCGGCGCGTCGCGTTTGTAGTCGTCCTGATCCGACACCAGCGCCGAATGATCGATAAACTCGCGCAATCCTTCGACTCCCTGATTGTCGTAATCGACGGCGGCGTTTACCAGTTCCTGCAAGTTCTCGAGACGTCCTTCGGCTTCCTCAGTTTTCTCGGATTGCAGCCAATACTCGTAACCGGTTTGTACCAGCGCAGCCCGTACGACGTCAGAAACAGGTGCTGTCGATTCGCTGTTTTCGGTGGTCGCCATCTCGCCCAGACGCGTGATGATATTGCGGAAATTTCGTAGCGCGTTGACGGCGCGTGGCGTCAATTTTCCCGGGGTCTCGATTACAAGAGCGATCGTCTCCCATAGCGAGACGCCAGCGTCTTTCTGACGTGCCTCGATTTCTTCCAACGTTGTCCGGCCGATGCCGCGCGGCGGGCTGTTGATGACGCGATCGAGCGCGATCGAGTCGTTCGGGTTCAGCGCGAGTTTCAAATAAGCGATGATGTCGCGCACTTCCATTCGTTCGTAAAAACTAAAACCGCCGAGAATGTTGTACTGAAGCCCCGAGCGTCGCATCGCTTCTTCAAATACGCGCGACTGTGAATTCGTTCGATAAAGCACCGCCGCGCGCAGATCGAATTCTTCGCGGCGATGTTCGAGAACCTTGCTCACGACCCAACGCGCTTCTGCTTCCGCGTCGTACGCCTGGTAATAACCGACGCGCCCGCCGCGCGGGTTCGACGTCCAAAGCGTCTTGCCTTTGCGCTGGCGATTGTTCTTCACGACCGCGCCGGCGGCGTCGAGGATCGTTTGCGTCGAACGATAATTTTGTTCGAGACGGATGATCTTCGTGCGCGGAAAGTGAACTTCGAAGTTCAGAATGTTGCTGATGTCGGCGCCGCGCCACTTGTAGATCGACTGATCTTCGTCGCCGACGACGGCGATGTTCTGTTGCTTCTGCGTCAGGAACCTGATGAGATCGAATTGCAGCGCATTTGTGTCCTGGTACTCGTCGACGAGGATATAGCGAAACTTGTTGTTGTACTTCTCGCGCACATCGGCAACGTCGCGGAGAAGCTGCACGGTCTTGATCAGCAGGTCGTCGAAATCGAGCGCGTTGTTTGAGTGCAGACGATCTTCGTACATCTGGTAGACGCGCGCGATTGCGGTGCGCCGTTCGTCGCCGTACTCGGCGCGTGCAGCGAAGGTGCGCGTGTCTTCACCGCGATTTTTCGCCGAGCTGATGGCCGACTGCACGGCGCGATGTCCGAGCGATTTTTCGTCGAAACCGATGTCTTTGACACACTGGCGAATCAGGCGCAGCGAGTCGTCCTGATCGTAGATGGTGAAACGGCGCGTGTAGCTGTCGTTGAGTTTTTCAATGTCCTGGCGAAGAATGCGCACGCACAGGCTGTGGAACGTCGAGACGAGCGGCAAGCTTGATTCTGCGCGATCGTGCAGCAGCCGTTGCACACGCAGGCGCATCTCTTCTGCTGCTTTGTTCGTAAACGTGACCGCGAGAATGTTCCAGGTCGGGACTTTCTTTTCGGCGATCAGAAACGCGATGCGGTGCGCGATCACGCGCGTTTTGCCCGATCCGGCGCCCGCTAGAATCAGAAGCGGACCTTCGGTAGCGAGCACGGCTTCGCGCTGTTGTTCGTTCAGTTGTGATAGGAATTCCGAATCCACGAGTTTGATTGCATTTAAGCACAACGATCGGAGTACACAAAATGCGCGTAATTTTCCTAAGTATTCTCGGCGTATCTGAGCGTCCTCTGCGTTGAATATGAGCGAAACGCAGAGAACGCGGAGAGGCGCAAAGATCGCAGAGAATTCGAGCGCAAGAACTGGATAGATCCGCTTTTTTGCATAGACTAATATCGCGGCATGAATAAACCAGCGACCATCATTGACGATCGACTGTGGGACGCCGTTACGGCAAGAGATTCACGTTTTGACGGGCAATTTGTATTCGCCGTCACTTCGACGAAGATCTATTGCCGTCCGTCGTGTCCTGCACGGCGTCCGCGACGCGAGCACGTGTTGTTTTTCGAATTGCCTGACGCCGCGGAGCAGGCTGGATTTCGCGCTTGTTTGCGTTGCGAGCCGCGCCGCGCGTGCGTGCCCGATCCGCAGGTGGAGCTTGTGCAGCGTGTTTGTCGTTTTCTGGACGCGAGTCAAACGGAGACGGTGAAGCTGGCGGATCTCGCCGCGCATGCCGGCGTCAGCGTCTTTCACTTGCAACGCACGTTCAAGCGAATCATGGGTATTAGCCCGCGCCAGTATCTGACTGCCCGCCGCTTTGGAAACTTCAAATCACTCGTGCGCGATGGCGAACCGGTCACGCAAGCGCTTTACGATTCCGGGTTCAATTCCAGCAGCCGTCTTTACGAGCACGCTCCCGAAGAGCTCGGCATGACGCCCGCAACGTACGGCCGCGGCGGACGCGGAACAAAGATCAGCTACACGATCGTCGCTTCACCTTTCGGACGATTGTTGGTGGCTCTCACCGAACGCGGCGTGTGCGCGGTGCGCATGGCCGATACCGACGCCGAGCTCGAACAAGATCTGCGCGCGGAGTTTCCCGCCGCGGCGATTCAACGTGACGACGTCGCATTGCTCGAGCCGGTGGAGAAAATCCTGCATCACCTTACGGACAAAGAACCGCGTCTCGATCTGCCGCTCGACATCCGCGCCACTGCGTTTCAACGCCAGGTGTGGGAAAAACTGCGCGCGATTCCTTACGGTCAAACCGTTTCGTACGGAGCGGTTGCCAAATCGTTAGGCAAACCGGGCGCTGTCCGCGCCGTCGGACGCGCTTGCGCCACCAACCCAGTCGCATTGGTGATTCCGTGTCATCGTGTGGTCCGGGAAGATCAGAGTCTCGGCGGCTATCGCTGGGGCCTGGACCGCAAACAACAACTCCTCGAACACGAACGGCGCAAATAACAGTTTCCGTTGGGCGTTTTTCATTTTCCGTTTTTCATTTTTCATTCTTTGTTGCACAGGGCTAGATTCAATGCAGAGAACAACAAATAAAAACGGAAAATGAAAAACGGAAAACGACAAATGGAAAATGCCAAATGTCCTGCACCTTTTTGTCACTTCGTTACGCGTTATTTGATTGGCGGGGGGCAAACGGGGCAACGTGGGGGCACGCAAATGGGGAAGCCGTGCCGCTCCCGTTTGCCCCGAGGGGGCCGCTGTGTAGGATTTGGTGTCGATTATTTAGTAATAGTGCGGAGGCACCACCGTGGCCTCCTGCACTGCTTTGCGCGGCAGGAACTTTGAGAAGCCCGAGATCCATCCCTCGAGTTCGACTAGCTGCAATGACGACGTGTCGACCACACGCGGGAGTTTATAGATGTCGGATCGATTCGTCGCGAGTCCCGGTTCGCAGGTGGTCGCTGACGTTACTTCACACGCGCTGAACCACGGCGCAAAACAGTCTTCATACAATCCATGCGGATACGAGAAGTGTTGCGGCAGTTTCGCAAACTCGGTAATGAAGCTTCTGTTCTCACGCAGCTCCAGCAGAAACGATTCACGCGACTTCGGCGAGTGATGACGATGCGTGTGCAACTGAATATCGACTCCCTGCGCCGCCAACTTCGCACACTCGTCGACTGACAACAGGTGCAGTATTCGCTTCCTGAGAATCGTCTGGTAATCAACTGAGAGCCGCTCGGCCAACGCCGTCAGCAGCTCGTCTTTTGCTTGCGCGGAAAACTTTTCGTGCCGGGTAAATTCACGAATCGCCATCACTGCGCTTTGGCGCTGCGCATCGCTGCGCAGGTCCAACGAAGCGACGCCGTTCAGCAACCCGTTCACATTCACAACTCGCCCCTGGCCTTTCCACAACAGGTACGAGCACATCACGTCGAACACCGGGCGGTTGTACTTCGCGTAATAACTCGTCAAGTAAATGGTGGCGGGCCAGCCAAACTCACGTAGAATCGGAAACGCCTGGTAATAGAAATCGCAACCGCCATCGTCGAACGTAATCACGACGCTGCACTCCGGCAAGGTTCCGTTTTCCATTCTTTGCAGGGCTTCGCCGAGCGGCAGCACGTTGCAGCCATAATCCTTCAAAGCTTGCATGCGACTGCGAAAATACTCGGGAGTGACGTACAGATCCGAATTCCAAAGATGTTCGTCGTCAAGCGAAACACCGTGATAGGCGAGAATCAACAATTGGTTCTTACGCCAGTGACTGCGACTGAGTGCACGAAACACACCCAGCGACTTACCGGCAGTGAGAGCGAGTAACTTAGCCGTCCTGAGAACGCTCATGGGGGACCTCTAATTTAAAAAACTTTCACGCGAAAACCAGAGGGTTGAATAACTGGTTGAGGTGAAGAGGCCGAAACAAAGCAACGGTTCAGAGAAAGCAATGTTCAGCGCCGGTTCAGATTATCACCGTCTGGAGTTGTCGATTGCAAGTGATCCGCACGACTCGCGCCGAGTCATGCCTGACGTCGAGGAAAAGCACCGCCGCATCCTCGACGTCGGGTGTGGAGCGGGGCAAACATTGATCGGCAGCAAGCTGCCCAGGACCGTGTTTGCCGTCGGCCTGGACAACGATCATTCGGCTCTGTCTCTGGGAAAACAGTTCAGTGCGGGTATTGAGTTCGTGAGTGGGCAGGGTGAGACCCTGCCTTTTAAAAACGAATCGTTCGACCTGGTGATTTGCCGGGTCGCACTTCCTTACATGCACATCTCACGCGCACTGTCCGAGATGTCGCGGGTGACGAGATCAGGAGGTGACCTGTGGCTCGTATTGCACCCGCTTAGTTTGACGGTCAAAGAGCTGGGAACGAATATCGTTCACTTCCAAGCCAAGGCCGGGCTTTACCGGCTCTGGGTAATGCTAAACGGGCTCGCCTTGCACTTTGTGGGAAAGCAGTGGAGTTGGCCTATCAACCCGCAACGCTATGAGAGTTCCCAAACAAAGAAAAGTATCAAACGCGCCTTGCTGGCCGCCGGCTTCGATCGGGTTCGCCTCAGCCGCGCGAACCACTTTGTAGTCACCGCTACGAAACGGTGAATTGAGAGCTTATTCCACCGTCACCGACTTCGCCAGGTTGCGCGGCTGATCCACGTCGCAGCCGCGCCGCACGGCGATGTGATAGGCGAGCAATTGCAGCGGAATGATCGAAAGAATCGGCGAGAGCAGATCGCTCGACGCCGGAATCTCGATCACGTGATCGGAAACAACTGACGACATCGTGTCGCCTTCGGTCAGCACCGAAATCACGATACCTTCACGCGCTTTCACCTCGACGATGTTTGAGTGCGTCTTTTCGTAACGCAGCTCGGAAGCGCGATTGCCTTCCTCGCGCGTATTGATGAAAAGCACCGGCAAGCGTTCGTCGATCAGCGCGTTTGGACCATGCTTCATCTCGCCGGCGGGATAGCCTTCGGCGTGAATGTAGGAGATCTCTTTCAACTTCAACGCGCCTTCGAGCGCGACCGGGAAATTGATGCCGCGGCCGAGATACAGAAAATCGGTCGCGCGGAAAAACTCTTTCGACAAGCTCTTCGATGCCGTCTGAGTCGTTCAGCAGGTGTTCGAGCTTGACCGGCAGCTCCGCCAGCTCCTGCGCGTGAAACCTCGCTTCGTCGTTCGCTCAACGTGCCGCGCACCTGGCCCAGGTAAAGTCCAAGCAGATAAAGCGCGATCATCTGGACGGTAAACGCCTTCGTCGAAGCGACGCCGATCTCCGGACCGGCGTGCGTCAGTATCGTGCCGTCAGCCTCGCGCACGATCATCGAGCCCTGCACGTTGCAGATCGCCAGGACGCGCGCGCCGAGCTCTTTCGCTTCGCGCAGCGCGGCGATCGTGTCGGCCGTTTCGCCTGATTGCGAAATGACGAGCAGCAACGTGTTCTCGTCCATCACCGGATCGCGATAACGAAACTCGGAAGCGTAATCGACGTCGACCGGAATGCGCGCAAGCTGCTCGATCATGTACTTGCCGGCGAGTCCGGCATGCCACGAAGTGCCGCACGCAGCGATCTTGATCGACGTGAAGCGTTTGAAGTCTGCCTCGGTGATGTTCGCCATCTCGTCGAGAAAGACGCGTCCGGTGTCGAGCGAAATTCGGCCCTGGACGGTGTCGCGGACGGCGCGCGGCTGCTCGTAGATCTCCTTGAGCATGAAATGCTTGAAGCCGCCCTTTTCCGCCATGATCGGATCCCACGTGATCCGCTGGATCGCCGGCTGGACCGTGTTGCCTTCGAAATCCGTGACGCGGACGGCATCTTTGTTGATGACGGCGATCTCGCCGTCGCCGAGGAAAAACACGTCGCGCGTGTGGTGCAGGATCGGCGGAATGTCGGACGCGACAAAAAACTCGCCATCGCCGAGACCGATCACGACCGGCGGGCCTTGGCGAACAGCGATGATCGTGTCGGGCTCGTCGGCGTTGATGATCGAAAGCGCGAAGATGCCGCGCAGCTCGACCGACGGCCGTGCGAACGGCTTCTTCAAACGTCAGTGTCTCGCTTTCAGGTACTCCTCGATCAGGTGCGCGATGATCTCGGTGTCGGTCTCGGTGACGAACCGGTGATCCGCTGTGACGCAGACGCTCTTTCAGTTGCAGATAATTTTCGATGATGCCGTTGTGAACGACGACGACGCGGCCGGTGCAATCGCGATGCGGGTGCGCGTTCTCTTCGGTCGGGCGACCGTGCGTCGCCCAACGCGTGTGGCCGATGCCGTAATTGCCGTCGAGCGGGCTGAGCCGGATCGTCTCTTCGAGATTGCGCAGTTTGCCTTCGGCGCGGCGGATCTCGAGATCGTGGCCTTCGTTGACGACGGCGATGCCGGCTGAGTCGTAACCGCGATACTCGAGCTTTCGCAGGCCGTCGATGATCAACGGCACGACCTGTTTGTTTCCTACATATCCAACTATTCCACACATGCTAATGTTTCCGAAGGCTCAGGAGGAGGCTACTGACGCATGTTCATTGCGTTTATCGCTTTGCAGGACTCCTTCCTTCTATTCGACTTCTTACTCGGCGGGAACACCGGCGACGAGTGTATCGGGCGGCACGTCTTTCGTCACCACCGATCCTGCGCCGGTACTGATCGCGCGCCGACTCGTCACCGGCGCCACCAGCATCGTGTCCGAACCGATCTTAACATCGTCTTCGATGATCGTTTCATGCTTGTGCTTGCCGTCGTAGTTGCAGGTGATGGTGCCGGCGCCGATGTTTGTCCGTTCGCCGATCGTCGCGTCGCCCAGGTAGCTCAGGTGCATCGCCTTCGTTCCTCGTCCCAGTCGCGACTTCTTCACTTCGACGAAATTGCCGACCGTCGGCTTTGTCTTCCAGCGTCGCGTTCATGCGCAGATGAGCGAACGGTCCGACGGAACAGTTATCGACCGATTTCGGAATCGACGATGAGCGAATGATCTTTGACGGTCACGTCGTCGCCCAGGCGCGAGTTGGTGATGCGCGCGCCGGAACGGATCACGCAGCCTCGCCGATCACCGATTTCCCTTCGATTGAAACATTGGGATAGATGATGCAGTCGCGGCCGAGCTGCACTTCGGCACTGATGTAAGCGTGCGATGGATCGATAAACGTGACGCCGGCTTCGATCATCAGGCGGCGAATCGTGTTGCGGCGCAGCAGGTTTTCAAACTCCGCGAGCTCGGCGCGAGTGTTGACGCCGGAAACCTCGCGCGCGTCGTCGTGAAGATAGACGCTCACGTTGCCGCCGAGCGAAAGAATGATCTCGGCAACGTCAGTCAGATAGTACTCGCCCTGTTCGTTGGCCGGCTTGACGCGGCGCAAGCGCCTGGAACAAGTCCTGCGCTTCGAAACAGTAAATGCCGCTATTGATCTCGCGAATTTGTCTTTGCTCCGCGGTCGCGTCTCTTTGTTCGACGATCCGCTGGAAATCGCCATTTTCGTCGCGAACGATGCGGCCATAGCCGGTTGGATTTTGCATCTCGACGCTGAGAATCGAACAAGCCGCGCCCGTCTCGCGATGATGCCCGATCAGCTTCTTTAACGTCTCGGTGCGAATCAGCGGCATGTCGCCGTGACAAGACCACCAGCAGCGAATCTGAGTTTTCCAGCAAGCTGCGCGCCGATTCAACCGCGTCGCCGGTCCCACGTTGTTTTGCCTGCTACGACGAAACTCGCCAGCTCGCCACCGCTTTGAGTGTCGCCCTTTCGACTTCTTCGGCTTGATGACCAACCACGACGAGAATCGTTTCCGGATCAAGTTTCTGGCCGTCTTCGCTACATGCGCGATCAACGGCAGGCCGCCAAGTTCGTGCAGCACCTTGGCGCGCCGGGACTTCATTCTCGTCCCCAGTCCAGCCGCCAGCACCACCACCCTCAGTTTGTTCTCGTTGGGCAATTAATCTTCTCCGAAAGTTCAGACGGCGACTGGCGTTTGCATGAGGGCTTGCTTGCGGCACTTGAGCACACAATCCGCGAGCCGGCTGGAGTGATGACGAACTTTCTCGCCTTCGTACAACAGATCGCCGTGCATGATCTCGGTGGTTTGATCGAGCGCGTCATCAATCGGATCGTCGATGCCGATCTGGTAGGCGCCTTCAGCGGCGTAACGTTGCGCCTGCTCTTCGGTGATGCGGCGGTTGTTGACGACGACGAAATCGAAATGAATCTCGGGAGCGTACTTCCTGACGGTCTCGAGATGCTCGCGAGCGGAGTAACCGTCAGTCTCGCCCGGCTGTGTCATCAGGTTGCTGACGAAGATCTTCGTCGCCGAGCTTTGACCAATCACGCGAGCCACCTGCGCGACGAGCAGGTTTGGCAGGATGCTCGTGTAAAGCGAGCCGGGTCCGACTGTGATGATGTCAGCCATGCGAATCGCTTTCAGCACTTGGGGAAAAGGCAGGCATTGTTCGGGTTCAAGATGCAGTCGACGAATCGGAACTTTCGAAGCTGAGATCTGCGTTTCACCACGCACTATCGAACCGTCCTCCAGCTCCGCGACCAGCCTGCAAGTCGCTCAGCGTCGCTGGATAGATGTGACCTTTGCTCGCGATAACTTCAGACGAAAGCCGGATCGCTTCGGTGAAATCTCCCGTGACTTCGGTCATTGCCGCCAGAAAGAGATTGCCGAAACTGTGCCCGCCGAGCTCGCCGTCACCGCTAAACCGATGACGGAACAGACGCGAGATCAGGTTCGAGTCTTCCGAGAGCGCGATCATGCAGTTGCGGATGTCGCCCGGCGGCAGCATCTGCAACTCGTCGCGCAGACGTCCGGAACTTCCGCCGTCGTCAGAAACAGTGACGATCGCCGACAGGCTTTCGATCCAGATCTCCTCGATTGGGCTTGCCGACTAACTGCTTGAGTCCGGCGAGCAGTGTTGACAAGCCCGTGCCGCCGCCGATGGCTACAAGTTTTTGACCACCTGTGATTGTTTGCAAATGAGACTCCCGGTAAACCAGACGGTAACACGGAATCGGACTCAGGGACTATATTACCGTGTTTCGATCTCTTTAGGAAGGATTACTGAAAATCAGACGATCGAAGTCAGGATCGTTACGAAGGGGGTTCAGGTCGTGATCGTGCTGAGCACGGACGCGAAGATTGGGTTGAATGGCGAGCGCGCGTTGCAGCGACTCGAGCGCCAGATCGATCGAACCGAGACGCGCGCGGGTGGCTGCCAGGCCGTAATGAATGTGCGCTGCTTCCGGTTCGCGCTTGAGTGCTCGTTCGAACATCTCCTGCGCGGCCACGTACTCGCCGCGATTCAGTTCGATGACGCCGCGATCGTAAAGCGAATCGGCGTCGCGGGGAAGCATGCTTTCCGTTCGCAGCCGTGATTCCGCAATCGCCAGATACGTGCGCGCGCGGGCGGCTACTTCCGAAACCTGCGAATACTTATCGACGAGAATCCGAAACTGATTGCGAGCTTCGGCAAAGCGTCCTCTGACAAACTCTTTGTGCGCTCGTTCGAAAGCTCCCAGTGCGGCCGACTCGTCCATCGTTGGTTGCCGTGGCGGAGGCGGCGGTGCTTGAGTGGGTCTAACTGCCCTCACGGCCGCGAGCTTCTGCGTCTTTTTGACTCTCGAAACGTACACCTTCTTAGCTGCGACGCAGCCTTGCGGGCCGCAGGCTTCGGCGCCGCGTCTTCTGGCCTTTAGCGGCTGCCTTCGGTTTAGCCGCAGTTTTCCGCGCAGTAGCCTTGCGCGCAACGCTTTGCGAGTGGCGCGACTTGGCGGCAGTAGCACGTTTGGCCTTTGGTTTGGCCGCAGCAGGCTTTGCTTTAACAGCGCGCTTCGCGGTTTTTGCCGAAGCTTTTTTCGCCTTTGAACGTGTAGGGGACCGTCGCAAGCCTTTTGTGAGACTGCTACTCATGGGTGGAATCTCAAAAGGCTGCTCACAACTAGCGAGCAGCCGCTGGAATCGCCCGCAGCTTACCACAGCCTCGCCCCTAAATCAACGAATACAAGTATTTGCGGGTGCTTTAAGCTCTCAATTTGTCGGCCCATTCCGACAAACGTACAAACAAAGAAAAACACTTGATGGTACATTGTTGGCTATGTTAAAGTGCGTTTGGCTTATGGAGGTCAAACCACCTCGGCACTTAGCCCCAACCGAATAAGTAACCTCTTTTAGTTTCGAAACTTGCGATAACGAAGCAGGCGCTTCAGGTTCACTCTCCAGGTAGACATTCCCGCCCGGTCTTCAACAACGAGTCGCATAATGGCAGACACACCAATCCTGTTGCGCGAGCAGCAATACCACCAGATAAAAGCCGTCCTGGCCCGGCTGCGGATGGATGCGTCCGCCAAGGTGGTCTTCCTGGTGGACAAAGATGGTCAGGAAATCGCTTCCCAGGGCGAAGTGGGAAATCTTGACACAACCAGTCTGGCGTCGCTCGCAGCCGGCAACGTCGCCGCTACCGGAGGAATGGCGCAGCTCATCGGCGAGAAAGGAATTCCCGACGCTCTCCCACGAAGGGGAGAAAGATAGCATTCACATCTCCGTGGTTGGCAGGCTCCTGCTGGTCGTCGTGTTCGACGATCGCTCCAGCCTCGGGCTGGTCAAATTGCGGAGCAAGCAAGTCTCCCACCAGCTAGCGACGATGTTTGACGAAATTGCTGCTGGAGATTACGACGACGATTCGCCTTTCGCCGGCATCACCGACGAAGATATCGACAGTCTCTTTAGCTAACGGCATGCGCTATGACCTTTATTAATTACGCTTCCAGAGAAATCAACTGCAAGATCGTCTACTACGGCCCGGGCTTGTGTGGTAAGACGACGAATTTGCAGTACATCTTCGACTCCACCGCACCCCAGGCGCGCGGGAAATTGATCAGTCTGGCGACTGAAACAGACCGCACGCTGTTTCTTCGACTTCATGCCGTTGGAGTTGGGGACTGTGCGCGGATTCAAGACGCGGTTTCACCTGTACACCGTGCCGGGACAGGTGTTTTACGACGCGTCGCGCAAATTGATCTTGAAGGGCGTGGATGGCGTGGTGTTTGTGGCGGATTCGCAGGAAGAGCGCATGGATGCGAATATCGAGTCGCTTTACAACCTGGAAGAGAACCTGCAATCGCAGGGTTACGATCTGATGAAGATTCCGTACGTGCTTCAGCTAAACAAACGAGATCTCGGCAATATCGTGCCGGTTGAGGATCTGGCGGCCGAGTTACAGAGAAAAGATGAGCCGGTGGTTGAAGCAGTGGCTTCGACGGGTGTCGGTGTGTTCGATACGTTGAAGGCCGTTGCGAAGCAGGTTTTACGACTGCGAAAAGGTTAGCCGACAAGAGGCATTAGAGTCCTTTTTGCGCCTTTTGATTTTGTGCCTTGTTAAATGTTCCAGCGACTTGAGCATTAACAAGCCGTCCCCGCCGTTTGAATAATATTTTGGAAGACTTTGTGAGATTGTGTAGCCGAGACTCTCGTAGAGTTTCTGCGCCGGAGTGTTTAGGGTCCTGACTTCCAGCCGCACCAGCCTCACGTTTCGCTTGCGGAAAGCTTCTTCAACTTCACGCATCAGTCGTTTGGCGAGATTGCGCCGCCGGTGTTCAGGCGCGACGCCGACCGTCGTAACGTGTCCGGTGCGATCCGGTTCGACCAGCCCGATCACGAACCCGGCCATCACGCCACCTGAAGTCACCGCGCGAAACGAAACGGATTCCGGAGCGGTCAACAGATAGTCGAAGGTCTCTTTGCTGTAGGCTTCGCCGTCGATAAAGCAGCGCTGATCGAGCCGCCAGCATTCGTCGAGTTGCGAGATGGTCAGCGGACGAATGTCGTAACTCATGCCCCACGATGGCGTGGCGTCTTCTCTTTCTTCTCGGGCTCGTAGGGAAGATCCGATTGAGACCACCAGCGGGATCGAAATTTCTTTAATACAGCCATAACCTTTGCTTCGTCGAGCGTACCATTACCGTAGTTTACCATCACGGTTTTTATACTTCCTATAGAATTAACATGCAATCGCCGTAACTGTAAAAGCGGTAGCGTTGGTGGACGGCGTGGCGATAGGCACGCAGTACGAGCTCGCGTCCGGCGAAAGCGCTGACGAGCACGAGCAGGGAAGAGCGTGGCAGATGGAAGTTGGTCAGTAGTGCATCGGCGACGCGGAAATGATAGCCGGGTTTGATCGTCAGACTCGCTTCGCCGCTCCCCGCCAGGACTGCGACCGTCGTCGGTCGCAGACGATTCGAGCGCGCGCATGGTGGTGGTGCCGACGACGATTACCCGCCCGCCGTTTGCGCGCGCGCGTTGATCGTTTCCGCTGCTGCTTCGGAGATCGTAGAAGCGTTCGCTGCTGACCGAATGCTGGTCCACTTCGTCGACGCGCACGGGTTCGAACGTTCCGTAACCGACGTGCAGCGTCACTTCGGCGACTGACGCTCGCGCTCGCATATCGGCGCAGTCACTTGCAGCCGTGAAATGCAAACCCGCGGTTGGCGCGGCGATCGCGCCCGGAGTTTTTGAATAAATTGTTTGATAGCGTTCGCGATCCGCAGCGGAATCCGCGGAACGTTTGATGTATGGCGGCAGTGGTGTTGAGCCAAGCTCGGCGAGCACCTCTTCAAACGGACTCATCACAATGGAAACGAACCCGCCGTAGCTCGTGGCCCGGTTCGTCCAACATTTCCGCGATCAGTCTTCCATCGCCAAACACGACCTTTGCGCCTTGTCGCAGTCTTCCGCCGGGGCGACCAGCGCCTCCCAAATCCGTCGGTTCAATTTCACGAACGAGAAAGATCTCAACGTGCCCGCCAGTCTCCGTCGACGATGTCCGCTAAGCCGCGCCGGAATGACGCGAGAATTGTTTACGACGACGACGTCGTTCGACTCGCAGATGCTCGGGAAATTCGATGAAAACGGAATCCGACCACGCTCTGCCCTTTGCGATCGAGCACGAGCATGCGCGACGCATCGCGCTCTGCGAGAGGTTGCTGCGCGATGAGATCGTCCGGGCAGTTCATAGTCAAATTCCGAGATTGCATGACTGCATTTACGACTGGGATGTTCGTAGTGAAACACCGCGGTTAGCTGCGCGCCAAACAGCAGGATCAAACTCGACACGTAACTCCACGTCAGCACCGCCACCACCGCGCCGACCGATCCATAAATCTGATCGTAGTGAAAGTAGTTCAGGCTCCAGGCGAAGATGTACTTCGCGAGTTCCCACAACAGCCCCGCCGAGAAACGCGCCCGGCAGCGTGTCTCGCAACGTCACTTCCGCTCGCGGCATGAAGCGATAGACCAGAACAAACAGCGCCACCGTAATCAGATAACTGCGCGACGCGAACACGATCTGCCAGAAAGCACTGCCCACGGACGCAGCAACGTGATAGCGCTCGATCTGTCGCGGCGAAAACCGGCCGGCATCTCACGCAACGCCACCAGTACCGAAGTGACCAACACTGAAAACGAAAGCAACAAGCCCAACGATCCCGACCATTCCGACCGTCAATGCCCGGCCGTGCAGGAACGTTCGCGACGTCGTCCCCCAGATTCGATTCAGTGCGCGTTCAACGACGGCAAAGACCCACGAGCCGGCCCACAGACACGATCACGATGCAAGTCATCAATCGCGCCGAACTCCAATCTCCGAAAACGCTTCGATCGTGTTGCGCAAAAACTTGACTCGAACCGGGATAGACGTCAACCGCGTGGGCCAACATCTGGCTGCCGGCCGCGAGTTTGTTGCTCGATCGCGAGCAACAACAGCAACGCGGGAAAGAGCGCCATCAAGCCGAAGTAACTCATCGCCGCCGCCGAAGTGAAGAGATCGTTTTCGTGAAACTGGTGCAGCGCGTGGCCCAGCATCGAACCCCACGGCGAGCGATTTCGAACGCCGAATGAATGACGTGAAAATGAATTTGAAACGCTTTCATCTGAAGATCGTATCTGCTCGTGGTCTGTCAACGCTCTTCAGCGGGGGTCGAACAGGCCGGGTCGATGTGAGCCGGGTGTTTTGATGCCGAAATGTTCGTACGCCAGCGGCGTCGCCAGGCGGCCGCGCGGAGTGCGGTCCAGAAAACCGATCTGGATCAAATAAGGCTCGATGATCTCTTCGATCGAATCCTTTTCTTCGTGGATCGAGGCGGAGATCGTCCCAAGCCCGACCGGTCCGCCGCTGAACTTCTCGATGATCGTCAGCAGCAGCTTTCGGTCCATCTCGTCGAGACCGTAGGTGTCGACTTCCATCCGGTTCAACGCGTCGCTCGCGACTGCTTTGCGTGATGCGCCCGTCGTAATCGACTTCGGCGTAATCGCGCACGCGCCGCAACAGCCGATTGACGATACGCGGAGTGCCGCGCGAACGGCGCGCGATCTCGCGCGCGCCGTCGTCGTCGATCTCGACGCCGAGAATCTCGGCGGAGCGTTTGCAGATGACTTCGAGATCTTCGTGCGGGTAAAAGTCGAGATGAAAAACGATGCCGAAACGTCCGCGCAGCGGCGCGGTGATCAAACCGGCGCGCGTTGTGGCGCCGATCAAGCGTAAACTTCGGCAGCTCGAGTTTGATCGAACGCGCCGCGGCGCCCTGGCCGATCAGCAGATCCAGCTGGTAGTCCTCCATCGCCGGGTAAAGTTTTTCTTCGAGCGCCGGAAGCAGGCGATGAATCTCGTCGATGAAGAGCACGTCGCCTTCCTGCAGGTTGGTCAGCAGGGCGGCGATGTCGCCGGCTTTTTCGATCGCCGGGCCGGCGGTGGATTTTAGTTCCGCGCCCATTTCGTTGGCGATGATGTTGGCGAGCGTGGTTTTGCCGAGGCCCGGTGGGCCGGTCAGCAACACGTGATCGAGTGCTTCGCGACGATGGCAGCGCGGCTTTCATGTAGACGCGCAGGTTTTCCTTGACCTGCCGCTGGCCGATGTACTCCTCGATTCGCGTCGGACGCAGCGTCAGATCAAGTTGGCGATCTTCGTCGTTCGGCGAGCCGTCTTTCAGTCTTGCTGGATATTGATTCAGGGGCCATCTGTCTTATCGCTTAACGTTAAACGCGAGCCAAGTCTTGCGCAGTCCGCGCTTCAACACCGATTCGACGGTGATGTCGCCGCCTTCGCTGAGCGCGGCGTCGATCGCTTTTTCCGCGGCTGACCTTTGATAACCGAGATTCAGCAATGCCGGACAGTGCTTCAGAGCGCACGCTGTCTTCAGAAGCTGCTTCGATAGTTTCGGGCCTGGCCCAGCTCTTCCTCGATGTGTCCACGGACGACAGTGCGGTCATCTTTTCTCGCAGATCCACGATGAGGCGTTCGGCAGTCTTTCTTCCGACGCCGGGAATCAACGTCAGCCGCGCCAGGTTGTTCGTCTTGATCGACTGGATCAGCTCGTCGGCGTTCATGCCTGAAAGCAGCGCGATGCCCGATCCTCGGACCGATGCCACTGACGGAAATGAAGTTAATAAACAGTTCGCGTTCGCGCGCGGTCTTGAAACCATAAAGCTGCAGCGCGTCTTCTTTTACGTGCGTGTAGATGCGAAGTTGAACGTTTGAGCCCGTGTCTTCGAGGTCGTAAAACGTTGACAGCGGGATGTTACTTCATAGCCGACTCCAGACACGTCAACGATTACCTGGAATTTGGATGTCTTTAGAGAATGCAGTGTGCCGCTCAGATGTGCAATCATTTGCGCTGGATATTATACTGACTGCGACAGGTTCCCGCGAATGAAGTCTGAAAAAATATCAGAACTGACAACCAGCCGCTTGAGTGTTTACTTCGCTGCCTGAACACGCTCCACGAAGCCGGGATCAAGACCATCTCTTCGCAGGCGCTGGCCGCACAGTTTAATCTGAACTCCGCCCAGATTCGGAAAGATCTGGGTTACTTCGGCGAGTTTGGCGTGCGCGGCGTCGGTTACTATGTCGACGATCTGCGCGATCACATCACGGAGATTCTCGGGCTCGACAGCCCGCATCGCGTCGGCATCGTTGGCGCCGGACGCCTCGGCACCGCACTCGCGAATTACAACGGCTTTGGTCGATCGAATTTTACTGTCGTCGCGCTGTTTGATAACGATCGGCAAAAGATCGGCCGCCGGAGTCGGCGACGCGAAGATCGTCGTTCACGACGTCGAAGAGATGGCGCGAGTGATTCGCGAAAAATCGATCGACGTGATGGTGATCGCAGTGCCGGCGAAAGCGGCGCAAAGAGTTCTCAACCAGATCATGTCTGCGGGGATCAAAGCGGTGCTGAACTTCGCGCCGGTTTCGTTGAACGCGCGCCGGGGTGTGAAGGTCAAGACAGTCGACCTGACGACGTCGTTGGAATCGCTCTCGTACTTCCTGGCCCAGCCTCCGTCAAACAGCACCGTTACGCTCAACCGCGATCGCGCACGCCGCCAGAGAGAACACAGCATGGATGAACAAACAGCCAGACGTGAATCTGATTCGCGTCTGCCACTTGATGTACGAGCGCAGCTATGTCGTCTCGTCGGACGGCAATGTCAGCATTCGTCTGGACGACGGTCGCGTTCTCGCGACGCCGACGATGACCTGCAAAGGTCGGATGACTGAAGATCTGATCGCGATCACGGATATCGACGGCAAAGCGCTGAACGATCGAAAGCGCTTCGAGCGAGTTGGCGATGCACCTGTTGATCTATCGCGAGCGTCCGGATGATCAAAGCTGTCTGTCACGCGCATCCGCCGCACGGAACTGCTTTCGCAGTCGCCGGGCTGGCGATCGATCAGCCGATCTTGTCGGAAGTTATCCTGACGCTCGGCTGTGTTCCGCTCGCGTCGTACGGAACGCCTTCGACCGACGAATTGACCGAAGCGATGCAGCCGTTGGTCAAGCATCACAACGCGCTGTTGATGGCGAATCATGGCGCGGTCGCTTACGGCGAGGATCTTTGGCAGGCGTGGGATCGTTTGGAAACGCTTGGAGCACACTGCGAAGATCGCGATCCTTTCGCGCATGCTCGGCGGCTCGAAGAATCTGCTCGCCCGACGCGATTGAGAAGTTGATCAATGTGCGCGAAAAGGCCGGTTATCTTGGCGAATCGGCGCGCTGCCAGGCTTGCGGATATCTGCATGAAACGCAGTTAGCATGTCCGAGTGGAGATCGACCGGCGATTACAGATCGCGCTCAGTAATGGCGGAAAGATCTCGCTTACACGCGAAGAATTGGTTGAGCTTTTGAGCCAGGCAGTGATGGAAAATCGTGAATAGAGCCATAGGATCTATAGGATCAATAGTGACCTATAGGACTATAACTCATCAGAACTATGATTCACGATTTACATTTCACTAATAAAGGAGCACTGAATGCAAGAAGCACTCGGAATGGTTGAAACTAAAGGACTGGTCGCGATGATCGAAGCGGCCGACGCGATGGTCAAAGCCGCAAACGTCACGCTCGTCGGCTACGAAAAGATCGGCGCGGGTTTTGTGACGGCGATCGTGCGCGGCGACGTTGCTGCCGTCAAAGCGGCAACTGATGCCGGCGCGGCGGCTGCGCGTCGTGTCGGCGAATTGGTCAGCGTTCACGTCATTCCGCGTCCGCATGGCAGCGTCGACGAAACGTCTTCCCATTGGCATCGATCGCTAAGCCCAGCATGATCATCGCACGCATCCTCGGGACCGTCGTCTCCACTCAAAAAGACGAACGGCTAAGCGGAAAGAAATTACTGATCGTGCAGGCCGATCAATGTCGATGGCACGACACGACGGGTTACGTCGTCGCGGTCGATACGGTCGGCGCGGGTTTTCACGAGCGCGTTCTGGTGGTCGCCGGCTCGAGCGCGCGGCTGGCCCAGGGAATGAAAGACATGCCGGTGGATGCGGCGATCGTCGGCGTGATCGATACTGTGGATGTACAGACGTTGAAGTACTTCAGTCGATCCTGAGATGACAGACTAAGTCGACAGTAATGCAACTCGCGCGTGTCATCGGAACCGTCGTTGCCACATCAAGAACGAATCGCTTGACGGTCGCAAGTTGTTGATCGTGCAAACTCTCGACAGGAACCTTCAACCGAACGGGAAACCGATGGTCGCAGTCGACGCGGTTGGCGCGGGCGTCGGCGAGCTGGTTTTTTGGTGTCGCGGAAAGGAAGCCAGTTTTCCTTTCAAACGTGAAGACACGCCGACCGATTGCACGATCGTCGGCATTGTCGATTCCGAAGAGCACGTAACGCGTTAAATGAGCTATGATTCTCGCGCGAGTAGTCGGAAATGTTGTTGCCACGCAGAAGAACCAGCGTTACGAAAATGCGCGCGTGATGCTGTGCCAGCAGATCACGCCCGAAGGCGAGGAGACGAATTATTCGTGCTCGCGCTTGATTCGGTCGATGCCGGCGTAGGCGACACGGTTTTGATCGTGCAGGAAGGTTGGAGCGCTTCGACTGCGGCGACGGGAAAAGCTGGCGCGGCGATCGATTCGGCGATCGTCGGCGTTGTGGATCGGATTGATCTGCTTATGAGGTTCTGATCAGGCAAGATTGAATGGCAAAGAGAATCGCGCGTCGCGTTGCGCGTTGCGCCGTGTCGCCTGCCCAGCGTCAAAACGCGAAAGTGGTAACACGGATATTGGCTCGGAGCTCGCCGCAATGCGTGCAACGCTTGGCGAATTTCAGAATCGACTGATCCAGATCGAATCGAAAGTTAGTCTCGACACGGATCCAACGCACGCGCAGTCGCTTCACTCGCCATGGCTCGCGGGTGTTAACGCGAGCCATCCGAGTCAGGAACGCTTCGGAGTTGAAGAAGCGACCGTCGTCGAAGCTAGTCGACTTCTTTCAGAATGAAAAGACCTGCAGCCTCGAACCGGGCGGCAAACCTTGCGATCACTGCGCGATGTGCAGCTCGAGCGGTTTTGATTATTCGTCGGCTTCGGCTGCTCTCAGCAGACTGTTCGAGTTGATCTGTCGGCGGCTGCGACGCGCCTTCTTCCGCCTTGAAGTAAGGCTCCTCCTTAAATCCAAACAGCTTCGCCGAAATCACTGTCGGGAAACGAGCGCGCGTCGTGTTGTAATCCTGGTCGCGTCGTTGTAGTCCTTGCGCGACGTCGCGATTCGGTTCTCCGTTCCGGCAACCTCATCCTGCAACTTCAAAAAGTTTTCATTCGACTTTAACTGCGGATATGCCTCCTGCAACACCAGCAGCCTGCCAATCGTGCCGCCGAAACTGTTTGCCGCGTCGATCACCGCCTGCTTCTGTTCGGGTGATTTGTCACCGCCTTCACCCTGCGGCGCCTGCTCTTGTCGCGTTTAAGCAGTCGCGAACGCGCCTCGGCGATCTTGCCGAAAACTTCCTGCTCCTGAACGCCGGCCATCTTCGCAGTTTCGACCAGGTTGTTGATAAGATCGGCGCGGCGCTGAAGCTGCGTTTCCACGTTGGCCCACTTGCCTTTCACGTTCTCACTGTTTGGTGGTCAGCGTGTTGTAGCCGCAACCAGCTCGCGGTCAACGAAATCACCGCAACAGCAAAACAGGATCGCTAATCTTCGACTCTTCATCTTGAATCTCCCATCTGGTCAGTTCTGCCTGGATCGTAAGTTCATCGACCGCTTCAACGACCTGCTCGATCTGAAACATGTACGACGCCGAAAAGATCGTTCGCCTCTTTTTCAGAGGCTGGCAAGTCGTCGCTGCTGCGAAACTCGAAAATCGCTCGAATGGCGTCGGGATCGAGTTTCAATAGTCGCGCCGTTGCGCGCACGCAATCTGGTTTCGCCACTGGCGCCTCCTCGCCATGAAGCAACAACACTGCGCGAAACAGTGCCGCGAAGCTCGACAAGCTGTCACTCATCAAGTCGCACAACTTTCTCGATGGAAACTGAAGCGGGAATGTAAAGCCGGCGCAGTTGGATCAACTTGCTGCGCAATTCGTATTCGGTTTGGTGCCGGAGGTTCTCGTCTGAAAGTTTGACGAACTCAAACGGATCGTGACCATAAGAGAACGATGCGCGCATTCGCCATCTGGTGAAACTCGATCGGAAATACGTCGGCGGCATCGGACAGTTCCTCGACAGTGAAATACACCGGCAGCGGATGTCCAAGTCGTTGCCATTCGCGCATCGGCGCTTGTGCCAGGCGCAGATCTTCCGGCGTGATTCGATTCAACGCGATGAGCAGGTTGTAATCTGACCGAAGTTCGACGTGATCGCCGGCTGCCGCCGAGCCGTACAGCACGACCGACGCGAGATTGTCGCCGTGCGTCGCGCGGAGATCATCTACAAGTCCGTTGAGTGCTTCTTGTACTACTGTCTTAACCTTCATTGTTTTATGTGTGCACTGAATTCTATCAGTGTCATTCGTGGCTTACCAACCGCCACTTGCGTGGCTTACCAACTGCCACCTGCGCCACCTCCGCCAAAACTTCCGCCACCGCCGAAACCGCCGCCAAAACCACCACCCCGCCGCCACCACCACCACCACCGCCGAAGCCGCCGCCGCCCCAGCCGCTCGACGTCCACCGCCGCGCGTTAGCTTGCTAAAAACACTTCCCCAGAAAAGTGCCTGCCAAATTCCGCCGCCGCCCCAGCCACCGCCACGTCTGCCGCCGCGCCCACCTCGCCGCCGCGGCGATGCAACGGAGAGCAGGATGATGACGAAGATACAACAATAATGCCGCAGCAAACAGTGCGAAACTGACTCTGTTCTGGCGAGTCCTCGCACGGTTGTTGTTCGTCTCCGCGTATGCGTAACGCTGATCGATCCTTCGACACTGAATCCGCGCTTCGCGCCGAGCGTGGCGATGTACGCCTGGATCGTGTCGAGATTCCTTTGCTGTAGTTTCCTTGT
Organism: uncultured Acidobacteriota bacterium; assembly: GCA_963770215.1. Lineage (GTDB taxonomy): Bacteria > Acidobacteriota > Blastocatellia > Pyrinomonadales > Pyrinomonadaceae > PSRF01. The sequence goes on along the minus strand of CAVYOP010000014.1, from coordinate 684,386 downwards.
CTGAACGCCGGCACGAGCCGTTCACGTTGGATCTGTCCGACCAATCCGTCAGGCAGATCGCCTTCGAGATGATGGCTGACCTGCGTGAAGTACTTTCGATCCTTGATCGCGACTACTAAGAGAAGCCCGCTTTGTCTCCGTCTTTTGGTCCAATGCCCCAACCGCGCGCGACCGCGAGTGAGAAGTCGAAGATGTCCTGATCGCCGGTCGTCGGAACGGTCAGCACGGCGTACTCGATATCGCGCGCGCTCTTTCAGATTCAGGATAGATCGATTCGAGTCGCTGGCGTGTCTCGGCGTCAATCACGTTAGCGTTGTCGACGATTGGGTTGAACGGAACGGGTAAGGGAACTGGCGATTGTGGTTTGACGTCTGCGCGCTTGTGTGAGCGAGCAAAAAGCAAAAAGAAAGACCAGGAGGCCGAAGCGCAACCCGCAGGCGAAGAACTAAATGTGATTGTCAGCGCAACTCCAATTCGCAAAAATCTCGCCGGGCCTATCCCTCGATCAACCTGTGCAACAGGTAGAAGAGGGCGACCCCTACCAAAAACGACAATTGACACCGTGGGGTTTCGCTCTTCTTTGTGATTCACTTCGGGGATCAGGTCGCTCGCGGCTACGTAAAGGGTTACGCCAGCCGAGAATGGTAACGCATAACCGACGGAATTGCCCATTCTGCGAGTCGAGCACGGCGACGGCGATGACGCCGGCGAGTGTCGCCGCGCCGATTGCCGCGGTCGCGATCAGTGCTTTTTTTGGCGAACGGCCGGACGCGAGCATGATCGAGGCGACAGTAAAGCCTTCCGGCATCTTGTGCAGCAGGATCGCGATGAAGACCAGCAGTCCGACTTTGAAGTTGATCAGAAATGCAGAAGCGATCGAAACGCCGTCGAAGAACGTGTGAATCCAGAGTCCGCCGACGGCGGTGTAGGCCGCGGAGGGGCGCATGAATGATTCTGGATGCGTTTCGGCGCCGAAGTGAAAATGCGGCGCGAGTGTGTGCTCGAAGAACTGGATCGAGCAGATAACCGGCGAGCAACAGGGTCATCGCACCGACCACGGCTTCCGCCGCTGGCTCGCCGTTCAGTCCTCGGTCCAGATGCCGATTGTTTCCGGCAGAATCTCGATAAAGATAGCGGCCAGCATGAATCCGGCGCCGAGTGCGACCAAATACTTCAAAGATCGCTCGCCCCACCGGTGCGCGCCCGCCTTCACCAGCACCAGGCCGCCGACAACATTAGCGGCGGCGGCCAGCAAGCCAAACAGGAGAATCGATGTCATCGTGTGGTGGGCCACTATACGAACATACGTGTCTTTCATTGGTGCATTTACATCATTGGACATCTGCCTTTTATCATGTTCCTGCGATGTACAAATGAAACAATGCCAAGTGGCCGAAACAGGAAAACAGTGACTTCGCCTTCTGTATGCCTCGAAAGCTAAAGCTTATCTATTGACACGATCAGGACGGGCAGCGTAGTATCCGGCTCGGGTGGTCAAAAGTGGTCGGAAGTGGGTCCAACCTCGTAGCAACGCCGATCATTGGTAACTCTTTTCCTTTAGGCCACCCACCATCTCTCTCGTCAGGCTCGAAAATATGCTGCGAGGAAACTACACGGCACGAATTGATATCAAAGGCCGCCTCAAAGTGCCGACGGAGTTTCGGCGGCTGCTCGAAGACAAGCACGGCAAGGACTTTTATATCACGAGTCTGACCGGCGAATGCGTTCGGATTTACCCTTTGCCGGAATGGGAGTCAATCGAACAACGACTCTCCTTATTGCCGTCGATGGATCCGGCGCGCAGAAAGTTCCTTGACAGAACGAACTACTACGGACAGCAAGCGACGATGGACGGGCAAGGCCGATTGCTGATTCATCCGTTGCTGCGGAAGAGCGCCGAAGTTATCGGCGACGTCGCGGTGCTGGGATATTTGACGTACCTGGAAGTTTGGGAGCTCGACAAGTTCAAGCCCGCCTGCTTGCCGATCCGTATACGGAAGAGGACGAGGCTGCAATTGCAAGACTGGGGATTTAAAGAGATTTGGTAGATTTGGATTTCGAATTTGGATTCGAAAACTCTGAGCTGAATTACGCAATCAGAAATCCGAAATCAAATCCGAAGTCGATTTGACAGATCTTTGAACGAGATCACGGGGCGGTGGTGATGGCTGCGCCTTTGGGGGGCATGGGCGCGCCCCATCGCCCCGTGCTGCTTGAAGAGACATTGAAATTCCTCGTTCCTGAGCGAGGCGGCCTCTTCGTTGATTGCACGGTTGGGCTTGGCGGACACAGTGAAGCAATTCTGAACTCCTCCCCCGATACTCGCGTCATCGGTCTCGATCTCGATCCCGCGGCGCTCGAATACTCGCGACAGCGCCTCGCGTCCTTTCGGAACGAGATTTCGCGCCGTTCAGGCTAACTTTCGCCAAATCGAAACAGTGTTGCGCGAATCCGGCGAACGCGATCCCAACGGCATTCTTGTCGGACCTTGGAGTCTCTTCGCTGCAGTTTGATTCCCCCGAGCGTGGATTCAGTTTTCGTTTCGACGCTCCTTTAGATATGCGGATGGATCCCACGGCAGGGCGCCACCGCAGCCGATCTTCTTCAGCAACTTCCCGAAGCGGAAATCGCCCGGATCATTTTCGAGCTCGGGGAAGAGCGACACTCACGACGCATCGCTCGTCGCATCGTCGAACGTCGCGAACAGGGGCAGCCGGTCACGACGACGGCTGAATTGGCAGAACTCGTGCGATTCGCCACTGGCGGCGGTCGCAAACGGCAGCAGATTCATCCGGCGACGCGCACGTTCCAGGCATTGCGCATCGCGGTGAATCAAGAGCTCGAAGGTTTGGGTGAGTTTGTCGAGACTGCCGTCGATCTTTTAGCGCCCGATGGGCATTTCGTCGCCATCAGCTTCCATTCACTTGAAGATCGGATCGTGAAGCGGGAGCTGCGGCGGTTGTCGGGTCATTGTGAATGTCCGCCGCGTTTGCCGGTTTGTCAGTGCGGGGCGCAGAAGGCAGTTGAAATATTGACGCGTCGACCGGTGGCTCCGAGCGATCGCGAGATTGAAGAAAACCCGCGTGCACGCAGTGCGAAGCTGCGAGCGTGTCGGAAACACGGATTACTCACATGAAACGTTTTCCTGAATTCCAGCAGAATGCGAAAGTTCGGCGCACGCGTGACGTCACCGCCCTGTCACGACTCGCGCTGTTGTTGTTCAGTGGCTTGATCCTGGCAGGTGGATTCGTCTTCGCGGCCAAGCAGCACTTCGCCGCGGTGAAGTTTGGTTACAAGAGCGAAGACCTCCGCACTGAACGAAAGAGACTGTTGGAAGAAAACCAACGACTCGCGCTCGAAAAAGAGCGCGCGACCGCGCCTGACAAACTCGAGCCCGCCGCTCGGCGCCTGGGTTTGCAGCCGGCCACGCCCGGACAGATCGGCAATTTAGAGAGCCGTCAAAAATGAGATGGCCATTTGCCATTTTCCGTTTGTCGTTTTCCATTTCAATGAAAAATGAGAAACGACAAATGATAAACGGAAAATAAACCAGCGTCCTCATCACGCTACTGGTAAGGAAGGGATACAAGTAGGTGATGCTGGCACGCCTTGTTGCCCAATCAAAGTCCAGACCCGATGTAGCATTCGGCCGCACGCTTTTAGTCGCGGCCTTTATTGGTTTCTGGATGCTGATCGTTACGGCCCGTTTGTTCCATCTGCAATTCTCCCAGCACAACACGCTCGCCGACCGCGCGCGCCAGCAACAGCAAAACGCAATCGAGACCACCGCGCAGCGCGGCGAGCTGCTCGATCGCCAGGGACAACAACTCGCGCGCAGCGTGCAAACCGTTTCACTGTTTCTCGATCCCGGAGATCTCGACGCGGCCGCACTCGATCGCACCGCGCGTGAGCTCGCCCGCGCTCTCAACCTGAAATATGACGAGCTCGCGAAAGAGTTTCGCGAAGCACAAGCTGAGAAGAAACGATTTGTTTGGGTTGTACGCCGTCTCGACGCCGATCAAGCAGCAAAGATCACGGCGCTCGAACTTCCCGGGCTGCAATCTCGACTCGAACCGAAGCGCTACTACCCGAACGGTCCACTGGCCGCGCACGTGCTCGGCTACGTCGGTCTCGACGGACAGGGCCTTGGCGGTGTCGAACAGTCGTACAACTCGAAGATCGCCGGCGAACCAGGACGGCTGTTTCTCGAACGTGATGCGAAAGGTAAACCTTACGAGAGTTTTGAGATCGCTTCGAAGCCGGGCCAGACAGTCGTACTGACGATCGATCAAACGATTCAATACAAGGCAGAGCAAGCGCTCAATGCCGCAATTCAGCGCTCCCGCGCAAAGTCGGGCACGGTGATCGTGCTCGATCCAAAGAGCGGCGAGATCCTCGCTCTCGCCAATGCTCCTTCATTCGATCCAAACAACGTCGCCGCCACGAAAGCAGAAACACGATCGAACTGGGCGCTGCAAAACATTTACGAGCCTGGTTCGACATTCAAAGTCGTCGCCTTTTCTGCGGCGCTGGAAAAGAAACTCGTCAAGCCGGAAGACCGGATCGACTGCCAGATGGGCGCGATCACGGTCGCCGGACGCGTGGTCCACGATCACTCGCCGTTCGGCACGTTGACGATCGCCGAAGCATTGCAGAAGTCGAGCAACGTCGCCGCGATCAAGCTCGGGTTAAGAGTCGGCGACGAAACGATGTACGACTACATCCGGAGCTATGGTTTTGGTTCGAAGACCGGGATCGAGCTGCCCGGCGAGACAGTGGGCATCGTGCGCAAAGTGGAACGCTGGCAGGCGTCGTCGATCGGATCGATCGCGATCGGTCAGGAAGTCGGCGTGACGCCAGTGCAGATGGTGTCTGCGTTTGGCGCCCTCGCGAACGACGGCGTGCGAATCGCGCCGCACTTGATTCGTGAAGTGCGTAACGCCGAGGGCGCGGTGGTTTATCGCGCGCAGCCGGAAGAGCGACGCGTCATCAGCTCGGAGACGGCGATCGCATTGCGCGGAATGCTCGAAGGTGTGACGTTGACTGGCACCGCGAAGAAAGCGCAGTTGGATGGTTATTCCGCGGCGGGCAAGACAGGAACAGCGCAGAAGATCGATCCGCGAACTAAAGCTTATTCGGCGACGAAGTTTGTCGGATCGTTTGTCGGCTTTGCGCCGGTGAGCAATCCGCAGGTCGTGATCATCGTCGTGATTGACGAGCCGGCCGGCGCTTATCACGGCGGCGACGTTGCCGCGCCTGTGTTTCGTGAAGTTGCCGAACAGATCCTGCCGGGCATGGGCGTGATGCCGGATATCGAAACGAAGTCTGCGCCGCAGCTAGTCGCGCAAGTGAACGAGTCGCCCGAACAGGCAGCGAAGAGACGCGAAGAGCAGCAGAGATCCGAGCAGGAGCGGAAAGCCACAATGCCGACCGTGGACAGCAACGGAGGTCGAGGCGGTGAAGTTGTCTACGCAGCCTCGACGAAAAAGGCGATGCTGATGCCTGACCTGCGTGGCCGCAGTGTGCGTGACGTGGCGCGAACCTGCGCGCAGCTTGGCTTGCAAGTCGAAGCGCGCGGTGAGGGCAAGGTTTTCAAGCAAAGCCCCGCGGCGGGCGCTGAAGTAAGCACCGGGCAGACGATCTACGTTGATTTCGGAAGACTTCAATGACGCTGGAAAACCTGGCCATAGATGAAGAGATCTTTGTAAATGACGTAAACTACGGCATCGCCGACTGTAGACGACGACTACGCAGCCGGCGTTCAACCCTCCGGGCGCAACAAGATCCCCCAAAAAACGAGCTCGCCGAGCAGTCGCCGGAGCCTGCGACTGAGCGGCTGAAGGAACGGGGAGAGGCACTAATCACGTGAAGGTTGGAGAGGCCGCAGCTTTGATGGGCGCGCATGCCGCAAGCGGAAGCGCCGAGTTGTTTGACAAACAGATTACCGATTATTCCATTGATTCGCGTTCTGTAGGCGCGGGCGAACTGTTCTTTGCGTTGTCGCAACCGGACTACGTCCGCGCCGGTTTTAATGGCGAGTTTGTCGACGGGCATATGTTTATCGCCGATGCCTTTGCAAAAGGCGCGATCGCCGCAGTCGCGCGAGCGGATCGTGTTGCGGGCGACAGTGAGTTGGAAGCGCTGAAGGATCGTTTGTTGTTGGTTGACGACGCGATCGCCGCTTTGCAGCTACTTGCGCATCGCGTTTATGTTGCCTGGGGCAAGCCGGTGGTGGCGATCACGGGCAGTGCCGGTAAGACGACGGCGAAAGAGTTGACGGCGCACGTTCTCAAGAGCGCCGGACATCGCGTGTTGAAGAGCGAGCGCAATTACAACAACGGTCTCGGACTCCCGTTGTCGGTGTTGCGCATGGTGAGCGAAGGACGTTCGCCGGATCAGTTTGATCTCGCGGTGCTGGAAATGGGTATGTCGTCGCCGACGCATGAGATTCAGCGGTTGTGCCAGATCACGCCGCCGGACGTTGCCGTCGAGCTGATGGTGGCGCCGGTGCATCTCGAGTATCTCGGTTCGATCGAGAACATCGCCGCCGCGAAAGCGGAATTGATCGAAGGATTGAAACCGGAAGGCATCGCGGTGCTGAACGCCGACGACGCGCTCGTGATGAAGATGCGCGAGAAGCACAGCGGCCGCGTGCTGACGTTTGGGATCGACAACGCCGCCGATGTTTCGGCGACTGACGTCGACACTTCATCGCTCGGACAGATCTCGTTTCGATTGCGCACGCCGTTGGGTGAAGCGCAGGCGTCGCTGGCGATGAGCGGGCGTCACAATTTGAGCAACGCGTTGGCTGCTGCGGCAGTCGGGACTGCGCTCGACGTGCCGACGGAAGAGATCGCGGCGGCGTTGAAGACGGCGCAGCCGCCGAAGATGCGCGGTGAGATCTTTGATTTTGCGGCCGGGTTTACGGTCATCGACGATTCGTACAACTCGAATCCGCGATCGTTGCTGAACATGGTGCGCACGATGGCCGACGCCGGACAGTCGCACCAGCGTTTGATCGTGATCGCGGGCGAGATGCTGGAGCTAGGTCCGGACGAAGCATCGCTTCATCGCGATGCCGGACGTGAGATCGCAGACGCGCACGTGCATGAACTGTTGGGGCGTGCGTGGTTTGGCGAAGGAGATTGCGGCAGGCGCTGCCGAAGCGGGCCTCGCGTCGACGAGGTTTTTCGAGTCTTCCGCAGATGCTGCCGCGGAGATCGTTAAGGAGGTGAAGGAAGGAGATTTGATCTTAGTTAAAGGTTCGCGCGGTGTTGCCACCGACAAGGTGGTGAGCGCCCTGCGCGAACATTTTCCATTGGCCGGCGCAGAAACTGGAACCTGAGATCCGAGACAGCCAATTGGCAATCGGCAATTGGCAATCGGCAATGCCACGATGATCTATTACCTTCTTTACGAGCTCGTTTACAACCACTTCAAAGAGAAGGATTGGTATCTCGTAAAGGCGCTCAACGTTTTTCAGTACGTCACGTTTCGCACCGCTTACGCGACGATAACGGCGTTGCTGATCTCGCTCTTTTTCGGCGGCAAGCTGATCGAAGCGCTGCGCAAGTGGAACATCGGGCAACAGATTCGCGAAGAAGGTCCGCAGGGCCACATGGTCAAACGCGGCACGCCGACGATGGGCGGTGTGCTGATCGTCGGATCGGTTCTGATCTCGACGCTGCTGTGGGCGAAGTTGTCGAGCGTCTACGTTTGGACCGCGATGATCGCGACGCTGTTGTTTGCCGCGATCGGTTTCGTCGACGACTACTCGAAGATGGCGAAGCAACGCAGTCTCGGGTTGACCGGGCGGCAGAAGTTGCTGGCGCAGGCCCTCGTGGCGGTGGGTGTTTGGGGAATGCTTTACATCACGACGAAGTATTCGTGGAACGTGAGCATTCCGTTTTTCAAAGTCACTTCCGAACCGTCGGGCCGGAGTTTCATTGGGCCATATTTGTACCTGGCTTTGATCTTGATCGTGTTGCTCGGATCTTCGAATGCGGTGAATTTGACAGACGGTCTGGATGGATTGGCGATCAGCGTGACGTTCATCGCGATGAGCGCGTTGACGGGGTTCACTTATCTGAGCAGCGACGCGCGTTGGGCAGGCTACCTGGAATTGACGCATCGGCCGGAAGCGGCGGAGTTGACAGTCTTTTGCGGAGCGATGGCGGGCGCGAGTCTCGGCTTTCTCTGGTACAACGCGCCGCCCGCGCAGGTGTTCATGGGAGACGTCGGAAGCCTCGCCATTGGCGGGGCGATGGGCACGGTGGCGGTGCTCACGAAGCAGGAGTTCATGTTGCTGATGGTGGGCGGCGTGTTTGTCATCGAGGCGTTTTCAGTGATGCTGCAGGTGAGTGTTTTCAAGATGACGAAGCGGACGACGGGCACCGGACGGCGATTGTTCAAGATGACGCCGCTGCATCATCACTTTGAGATGCAGGACTGGAAGGAGTCGAAGATCGTTTTTCGATTTTTGATTTTGGCGATCCTGTTTGCGTTGCTGAGTTTGTCGACGTTGAAGCTCCGCTACAAGAATCATTGGTCATAGGTCATTTGACATTTCTCATTTGTCATTTGAAGGAGGGGCGACCGTTTCAGATCAGGAACCCACTTGAGATCAAAAAAGGAAAATGAAAAATGTCAAATGATATATGACCAATGAGCAGGGGAAGAAGGTTTTGATAATTGGAGCGGCGCGGAGCGGGATTGCAGCGGCGCAATTTTTGGCTGAGCGCGGTGCGACTGTCGCGCTGAACGATCGGAAAGAGCTTGATAAGTGGTCGGCGGAAGCGCTCGGTTTGAAAGAGTTGGGTGTGGGGTTGTTGCCGGGTGAGCCGCCGAGTTGGTTGCTCGATCAGATCGAGTTGGTGGTTGTTAGTCCCGGCGTGCCGTCGAACGATCATTCCGATTCGCTATGCGGAACGGGCGGGGGCGGAAGTTATCGGCGAGGTCGAACTCGCCGCACGTTATTTGAAAGGACGCATCGTCGCGATCACCGGCAGCAACGGCAAGACGACGACGACATCGTTGATCGGCGAACTGCTGCGCGACGCTGGATTGCCGGGCGTGCAGGTTGGCGGAAATATCGGCAAGGCGTTGATCTCGATGGTCGACGATTCGCGTGACGATAGTTGGACGGTGGTGGAGTTGTCGAGTTTTCAGCTGGAGACGATCAAGACGTTTCGTCCGTCGATCGCGATTGTCTTGAACGTGACGCCGAATCACATGGATCGTTACGAGACGTTCAACGACTATGCGGCAGCGAAGCATCGCATCTTTATGAACCAGACGGCCGGCGATGTGGCAGTGCTCAATGCCGATGATGAAACGGTGTCGTCGTGGGCGAGTGGGTTGCGTGCGAAGGTGATGTGGTTCAGCGTCAGGAAAGAACTCGAGAACGGAGTTTTCCTGCGTGGTGATGAGTTGGTTTTTCGGCGGGCAAGCGTTGTTGACGAGTGAATGAATTGAAACTGCGCGGTTTGCATAACGTCGAGAATGTTGCGGCTGCGTTTGCCGCAGGTATCGCGGCGGGCGCTTCGATCGAATCGATGGCGCAGACGGCGAGAGCGTTCAATCCGGTCGAGCACCGGCTCGAGTTTGTGGCGGAGATCGAAGGCGTCAGGTTTTACAACGACTCGAAAGCGACGAGTGTTGATGCGACGGTGAAAGCGTTGGAAGCGTTTGCGCAGGACGAGGGAAAGATCGTTTTGATTACTGGGCGGTCGGGTAAGAAAGCGCCGTACGAGCCGTTAGCATCGCTTGGTGAAATCGAAAGTGAGAAAGCTCGTGTTAATTGGTGAGGACGCAGACACGATCGCCAATGAGTTAGGACAATTTTCAGAGATTGAACGCGCAACCGATATGAAAGATGCGGTGACGCGATCGTTCAATGCGGCAGAGAAAGGTGACGTTGTATTGCTCGCGCCGGCGTGCGCGAGTTTCGACATGTTTCAGAGTTTCGAGCACCGCGGCAAGGTATTTAAGACTGAAGTCGCACATTCTCAAAGATAGATCTCCCGCAAAGGCGCAAAGGCGCAAAGAAGGATTATGAACTCACGAATGTAAGGATTGTCTTTGCGCCTTTGCGCCTTTGCGGGAGATCTTCGAACGATACTGAAATGGCACGTAAACTGGCTCCAGACAAATGGCTTTTCGCGGCGACAACCGGGCTCGCGTTGTTCGGCGTCGTGATGGTCTACAGCGCGTCCGCCGTGATTGCCGAACGCGAGAATGGAAACCAGTTTTACTACGTGATCAAGCAAGGCGTGTGGGTGGTGATCGGGTTCTGTCGTGATGTTGGCTGATGATGCAGTTCAACTATCAACAACTGAAGAATCGCCGCCTCGTCTACGGTCTGCTTGCGTCTCTGCACGTCGCGCTGCTCGGCGTGTTTGCTTTCAGTCCGATAAACGGCGCGCATCGCTGGATAAAGTTTCCCGGGTTTTCAATGCAACCGTCGGAGCTGTCGAAACTCTCGCTGATCATCTTTCTCGCCTACTTCCTTGAGAAGCGCGCCGGTGAAGAAGGAGATTTTTGGCGCACGTTTTTGCCGTGCGGCATCGTCACCGGCTGGCTGGCAGCGCTCGTCGTGATCGAACCGGACTTCGGCACGGCGATGATGCTGGTGTTGATCTTCACGGTCGTGATCTACACGGCCGGAGCGCGCGTGTTGCATCTCGCGATGGCAGCGGCGCCGGCGTTGGTCGTTGCAGCCGGATTGTTGATCTTCGTGCCGTGGCGTTTGAAACGGCTGATCACATTTCTCGATCCCTGGGCCGATCAGCAGGGCGCGGGTTTTCAGGTGGTCCAATCGCTGATCGCAATCGGTTCAGGCGGATCGAACGGTCTTGGTTTCGCGCAGGGGAAACAGAAGATGTTGTTTCTGCCGTTTGCGCATTCCGATTTCATCTTCGCGGTGATCGGCGAAGAGTTGGGATTGGTGGGCGCGCTGGCAGTCGTCGCCGTGTTTGCGCTTTTCCTGTGGCGCGGCATACGGACGGCGTTGCTCGCGCCGGATCGATTCGGAATGTTGTTGAGTCTCGGGATCGTGACGTGCATCGTCGCGCAGGCGCTCTTCAACATCAGCGTCGTGCTTTCGTTAGTGCCGACGAAGGGAATTCCGCTGCCGTTCATTTCGTACGGCGGATCGTCGCTCGTGCCGACGCTGGCGGCTGTCGGCATTCTGCTCAACGTCTCGCAGCACGCGAGCGGAGATTGGATTTCTATTGCCGATGCCGATCAGTGAACGTCGGGGCTAATCGGCAACCGGTATTGGCGATTGACAATGAAAGTACTGATCGCTGCCGGCGGCACTGGCGGACACGTTTATCCCGGCATCGCGGTCGCGCAGGAGATCATGCGAAGCGACGCCGGTTCGAAAGTGCGTTTCGTCGGCACGGCGCGCGGGCTTGAAACGCGACTGGTGCCGCAAGCGGGATTTGAGTTGTCGCTCATTGAAAGTGCGGGTTTGAAAAACCTCAGCCGCATGGCGCAGATGCGCGGGCTCGTGTTGTTGCCGCAGAGTTTTCTTTCGGCGCTGAACTTGATTCGGCAGTTTAGGCCGGACGTAGTCGTCGGCGCCGGTGGATATGTTTCCGGGCCGGTGGTGTTGATGGCGGCGTTGACGAATCGGCGCACGCTCGTGATGGAGTCGAACGCGCTGCCGGGTTGGACCAATCGCGTGCTCGCGCGCTTTGTGAATCGCGCGGCTGTTTCGTTCGAACAGGCGTTGCCTTACTTTCGCGGCAAAGGCAGTAGTCACCGGCAATCCGGTGCGACGTGAGTTCTTTGAGATACCGCCGAAGCAACGAGAGCCGGGGAAGTTGTCGTTGCTGATCTTCGGCGGATCGCAGGGCGCGCGGGCGATCAACGAAGCGATGATCGCGGCGTTGCCGTTGCTGGAGAGTTTACGCGGGGCGGTGCGGATCAAGCATCAAACAGGTCCCGCTGATTTTGAAAAAGTGAAAGCGGCGTACGTCGCCGCTGGTTGGGAAGAGCAAGCTGACGTGCGTAGTTATATTGACAACATGATGGCAGATTTCGCGGCAGCGGATTTGGTGATTTGCCGGGCGGGTGCGACGACGACGGCGGAACTGATCGCCGCCGGCAAAGCGTCGATCATGATTCCGTTTCCGTTTGCGGCTGACGACCATCAGCGAAAAAACGCGGAAGCGATGGAAGCGTCGGGCGCGTCGCGAATGATCCTGCAGCAGGATGTAAGTGGCGAGCGGTTGGCCGCAGGAAATCGGAAAACTTGTGAGTGCTCCGCAAGTGTTGGACCAGATGGAAGCCGCGAGCCGCAAATTAGCTCATGGTGATGCAGCAGTCAGCGTAGTGAATTTGATTGAACAGTTAAGCCACAAAAAGGCACAAGAAGCACAAAAGGCACAAAGTACAGAGCATTAAGTACAGGAAAGATGTTTCGCAGAATTCAACATGTTCATTTTGTCGGTATCGGAGGCATCGGCATGTCCGGTATCGCCGAGGTGTTAGTCAATCTTGGCTTCCGCGTTTCCGGTTCTGACTTGAAGCGCTCGGTCGTTACCGATCGATTACAAAAAATGGGCGTCGAGATTTTTGAAGGACACAGCGGCGAGAATGTTGGACAGCCGCACGTCGTCGTTCGTTCGACTGCCGTGCGGGACGACAATCCGGAGATCGTCCAGGCGGAGCGTCGTTCGATTCCCGTGATCCCGCGCGCCGAAATGCTCGCGGAATTGATGCGGCTCAAACCGCACACCGTCGCCGTTGCCGGCTCGCATGGGAAGACGACTACGACTTCGATGGTGGCGACTGTGTTGGGCCATGCGGGTCTCGATCCGACGATGGTTGTCGGCGGCGTGGTCGGCGCGTTTGGATCGAACGCGCACCTGGGAACAAGCGACTTGATGGTCGTAGAAGCGGACGAGAGCGACCGATCGTTTCTGATGTTGACGCCGACGATCGCCGTCGTCACCAACATCGATCGCGAGCACATGGACTACTACCACGACATGGACGACGTGCGCAGTTGCTTTGCGAACTTCGTCAACAAAGTTCCGTTCTACGGATCGTCGGTGTTGTGTCTTGACGATCCGAACGTGCAGGCGATTATCCCACTGCTCGAACGACGCCGCATGACTTACGGATTGAGCGCGCAGGCTGACGTCTCCGCTCATGGCATCCGCCACGACAACAATTTCGGATCGAGTTTCAACGTGTGGCGCGGAACGGACGTGATGGGCGAGATGGTCCTGCGCGTGCCGGGCGTGCACAACGTTTACAACGCGCTCGCTGCGATCACGGTTGGGTTTCGAGCTGGAAGTGCCGTTTGAAAAGATCGTCGAAGGACTGCACAGTTTCACGGGCGCGGGGCGTCGCTTTCAGGCGAAAGGTGAAGTCGAATGGCGTGCTCGTCGTTGACGACTACGGACATCATCCGACCGAGATTCGAGCCACGCTCGCGGCGGCGAAACTCGGTTCGGGCGGCCGGCGGATCGTGGTGCTGTTTCAACCGCATCGCTACACGCGCACGCACGATCTGATGCAGGAGTTTGCGCGTTCATTTAACAACGCGGACGTGCTGTTCATTACTGATATCTACGCCGCGAGTGAAGATCCGATTGAAGGTGTGACCGCGGAAGCGTTGACGAACGCCATCAAGCGCTTCGGTCATAAAGACGTCAACTACATCGGCGATCTCGAAAACGCCGCGCCCGTGTTGCGCGAGCAAGTTCAGCCCGGCGATCTCGTGTTGACGCTGGGCGCAGGAACAGTGAATCGCGTCAGCGAGCAGTTGTTGAGTTTATTGCGAGGCGAGCAGCCGGCTTGAGTTAATTATGATTTGCTGAATCCGAGTTATTAGAAGAGATCGCTCGAACGGGTTGGCGTGCGCGCCGAACGCGGACGCCGGTTTGCCGAGCTGACGAGTTTGCGCGTCGGCGGCGCGATCGATTGGGTCATCTCGCCCGAGACGGAAGAGCAAGCGGCGGCTGTTGTTTACGAGTTGGACCAGGCGGGCATCGGTTGGCGTCCATTAGGTTCCGGCAGCAACGTGCTCGCCGACGACGGCGATCATCATTACGTCGTTTTGAGTTTGAGCGAATTGAAAGGCGAGGTGAGATTCGACGGCGATCGCGTTTCGGTCAGCGCCGGTTATTCGCTGCCGCGTCTTGTGCATCGACGTCGCGCGCCAGGGACTATCCGGAATCGAAGGTCTCGGCGGTATTCCGGGAACAGTCGGCGGCGCGCTTTGGATGAACGCCGGCGCGTACGGTCACGAAATCGGCACCGTCACCGAAACAGTGCGCGTTGCTCGCGAAGGAAAAGTGATCGAGATCGCAGGCGAGAGTGTGCAGTGGAACTATCGTCACACGTCATTCAAAGACGGCGAACTGTTGCTCGGCGCAACACTGCGTCTCACGCCCGACGATCCGGAAGCGATCAAAGCGCGCATGGACGACGCGAAAAAACGCCGGCTCGCGACGCAGCCACATGGTTCGCGTTCCGCGGGTTGTTTCTTCAAGAACCCGCCCGCGAGCACGATCGGCACCGGCAAGATGATCGACGAGATGGGCATGAAAGGACAGCGACGCGGCAGCGCGATCGTGTCGCCCGTCCACGCAAACTTCATCGTCACCGAAGGTGAAAACGCACGCGCCGAAGACGCGCTTGCGCTAGCCGAAGAGATTCGCGAGCGAGTGAATAGAGAGCAGGGAATCGAGTTGGAATACGAAGTAGAACTTTGGCGCGCCAACCCAGAACCACCATCTGAGAAAGAGGAATAACCTTGAGAGAACAAGTAATAGCTCAGAAAGTGGGCAATCGAACCGGCATCGGCAAAAACAAGTCCGCCGTGGGCCAGCGACCGGCGAAACGCGATCGCGAGTCCGGCGAAGGCATCGCCGCGCGTTTGCGATCTCTCGTCACGTACATTCCGCTGGCGCTGCGCATCGGCGTCGTGGCGATCGTCTGTTTGGTTGGTCTCGTCGGTTATCGCGCCGCCGCTTCTGCCGATTTCTTCAAGGCGCGCAAAGTCGAAACTAGAGGCGCCGTGCGAGCCTCGAGCGAAGACATCAAAACAACGGTGCTGCGCGACGTCGCCGAAACCGGCGTGTGGCGCGCCGATCTCGAACAAGTAAGCAAACATCTCGAACGCTTGCCGTGGGTTCGCACTGCGATTGTGACCCGCGTGTTGCCGGACGGCATTCGCGTCCGCATCACCGAACGCGAACCAACCGCCGTCGTGCGCACCGGCGCCGGCCGCTTCATCTGGGTCGACGACGACGCAGTCTATCTCGGCGAAATGTCGTCGACAGATCAGATGCCCGCGTTCTTCCTGCGCGGTTGGAACGAAGAAGACTCGGCCACGGCGCAAACCGAGAATCGCGAACGCGTCAAAAAGTTTCTCGAGCTGCAAAGCGAGTGGAACGCGCAATCACTTGCAGAACGAGTCAGTGAAGTCAATCTACTCGATCTGCGCGACGTGCGCGTGCAGCTCGGCGGCGACGATTCACAGATCGAAGTTCGTCTCGGCGGACAGGATCAAGCCGAACGACTCAAGAAGGCTTTAAGCGTCCTTGACACGCAGCGCCAGACCGCGCGTGGTCCATTGATCAGTTACATCGATCTCTCGCAAGGAAAGAGAGCAGTCGTCGGTCTTATTACCGGCAATCAGACAACCTCCGACAGAATCTCCGACGGAATCGCCGACGGAACTCAGAGATCAGATCTGCGCGCAGATGAGGAATCTCAGATCTCAGATGTGAGATCTGAGATCTATGAGGAGCAACCCCGATGGCCAAACGCACGCAACACACAATCGGTCTCGACATAGGGACAAGCAAGGTGACGTGTATTGCCGGCGAACCAGGGGAAGGTGGATTGCTCGAAGTGGTCGGCATTGGCGAAGCAGAAGCGCGTGGTTTGCGCAAAGGCGTGATCGTAAATCCCGATGCAGCGGTCGATGCGATCAAGAAAGCAGTTGAAGAAGCAGAACGCATGAGCGGGCTCGAAGCGGAAGAAGTCACGATCAATCTGGCGGGTTCGCACATCCTTGGTTTCAACGGCCAGGCGATTGTTGCTGTCTCCGGTCGCGATCGCGAGATCATGGCCGAAGACGTCCGACGCGCGATCGATTCCGCCTGCGCGATTCAACTTCCCGCGGGTCGCGAGATCGTCGATCGACTGCCGCAGGAATTCATCGTCGACGATCAGGACGGCATCAACGATCCGGTGGGAATGATCGGCGCGCGGCTCGCAGTGAAAGTGCACATCGTCACGAGTCCGGTCACCGCGCGGCAGAACGCAATCAACGCCGTGAACCGCGCGGGGCTCGTCGTCGCGGACATGGTTCTGGAGCAACTGGCCGCCGCCGAAGCGTCGCTAACTGAAGATGATAAAGAGTTTGGAGCAGCGCTCGTAGACGTTGGCGCGGAGACAACCGGGCTGATCATTTATCAGCGCGGTGCAGTTCAACACACCGCAGTTTTCCCGCTCGGCGGTTCGCATTTCACCAACGACATCGCCTTTGGTCTGCGCACGCCGATTCCCGAAGCAGAGAAGATCAAGCGCACAGTCGGTTGCGCTTGCAGCAGTTCGTTGAGCGAGATGGAACGTGGCGAGTTGGTCGATGTTCCTTCAGTTGGTGGACGTCCGCCACGACAACTCTCGCGACAGATCCTTTGCGACATTCTGCAACCGCGCGCGGAAGAAGTGTTGATGCACGTCGCCGACGAGATCAAAGACGCGGGTTGGGAACGACAACTCTCGAGTGGCGTTGTGCTGACCGGCGGCGGCGCGTTGCTGAGCGGCATGACTGAGATCGCCGAACAGGTTTTTGATGCGCCGGTGCGACTCGGTTATCCCGAACGCGATCGCTTCGGCGGATTGATCGAAGACATTCAAAGTCCGGCATGGGCGGCGGCTGCGGGACTCGCGCTGCTGGCTCATCGCACGCAAGCAGCAGAGATTCGCACCGGGGTGAACAGGCGCGGATCGACAGGCAAACTAACGCATTTCGTATCACGATTTAAAAATCGTTTCGGTAGTATTTTCTGACAAGTTGTTGTATGCTTGCGCCCCGGTTGCACAAGATATTGTCCGCAAGATATCGATGCCGATGGCTCAAGAAACGCAACATAGAAGAAAGCGGCCTTGGAAGCCATCCCGTTTTGGGAGAGAGGGACTAACTATGACACCGGACACTCGTCAACCCGGAACCGGCATTAATATTTTCATTGATGATGATCCGCCACTCACCGGAGCGCGGATAAAAGTGATCGGCATCGGCGGCGGTGGAAGTAATGCCGTCAATCGCATGATCGAAGCCGGCATCGAGGGCATTGAGTTTCTTGTCGCCAACACCGACCTCCAGGCACTTAAACGTTCGCGCGCACCAATCAAGATCCAACTCGGCAGTCGTTTGACCAAAGGACTCGGCGCCGGCGCCGATCCTGACCGTCGGTCGTGAAGCCGCGCTCGAAGACACTGACAAGATCATCGAAGTGCTCGAAGGCGCGGACATGGTGTTTGTGACTACGGGTCTCGGTGGTGGAACCGGCACCGGCGGCGCGCCGATCATCGCGTCGCTCGCAACTGAGCTCGACGCGTTGACAGTCGCCGTAGTGACGAAGCCGTTTCACTTCGAAGGACGGCGTCGCATGCAACAAGCAGATCAAGGTCTGCGCGAGTTGCGCGAATGCGTCGACACAGTCATCACGATCCCGAACGAACGATTGCTGCATACGGTCGAGCGCGGCGTTTCACTTGGCGACTCGTTCCGCGTTGCTGACGACGTGTTGCGCCAGGCAGTGCAAGGCATCAGCGATCTGATCACTGTGCCGGGTTTGATCAATCTCGATTTCGCCGACGTGAAGTCGATCATGCAGGGAATGGGAATGGCTTTGATGGGCGCTGGACGCGCGACCGGTGAGAACCGCGCGATCGAAGCGACGCAACAGGCGATCTCGTCGCCGTTGCTTGAAGAAGCAACGATCCAGGGCGCGAAGGGTGTGCTGATCAATATCACCGGCGGACCCGATCTCACGTTGTTTGAAGTCAACGCCGCTTCGTCGATCATTCGAGAGTCGGCAGACGATGATGCCAACATCATCTTCGGCGCAGTGATCGATGAGAACATGCGCGACGAGATGAAGATCACGGTCATCGCAACTGGCTTTGACAAGGAATCAGCTTCGTTGCATCTGCGGCTTCGACTTCGACGATGCCAGTTCCCCCGCCTCGATTCGTCACCCGTCCGACAGACGATTTGCCGCGGCCGATGATGGGCAATCCGCGCGTTGACGATCTCGACGTTCCCACTTTCATTCGCAAGAAGGCTGACTAAGATTCCGCGGAGCACTTCGTCATCCGTGTTATTCGTGTGCAGAACACGGATGACACGGATGCATCATTTCTTGCAATAAAAATCGCAAAACTAATTGACTGCTTTAGAGTTTTTCCCCTTTGCTTTTTCTTCTCTGGTTGTGTAGCATGTCACTCATTCCTTGCAGGATATTCCATTACGGGTAATGTTGAGTTCCTCTCCTCGGATGGGCCGCAGCCTGCGAGAGTTTTTGCTGATCCGTACAACTATGCCCTGTGTCTTAAGCATATAAAGTTCGCTGACGGGTTAAATCACCCGTCCTAGATTTTTGGAGGTAATAATCACGTGAATCGTAAACTCATCAGAACCACACTCGCGGAAGTCAAAGGCAAAGCCCGAGAAGTTCCGCAACCCAGAGAGCGTTCGAATGGGAGCTCCCGCGCCTCAAACGACGGACGACTCGGCACGCGCCGCTCAACAACATGCTCCAGTTCAAGTAAAGAAGCGAATTCCACCTCCGAACGAAACCAATGCGGAGATCTTCTATTACAAGAAACAGATCGACGCTCACACACCGATGGTTATCGTTCTGCTTGACGGTGAGGAAATTGAAGGAACGATCGAGTGGTACGATCGTGGCGCGCTGAAAGTTAACCGCAAAGGAGCGCCGAATCTGCTTGTGCTCAAACGGAACGTCAAATACATGTACAAGGCCGACGAGCGGGTTGAAAACACCACCGCATAAGCAAGATCTAAGCAGCCTCGCCCCTATTATCTTCTTAGCCCGGACAACAGTGCGTCGCCTCAGCAAATGCGACACTCAGATCATAGCTCATTCAACCCGGGACCTCGACCGCGGCGAGTTTTGCCACGCATCGGCATCACGATGGGAGACCCGGCGGGCATTGGGCCGGAGGTTGTGCTCAAAGCAGTAGCAGAAGAAGAAGTTCGAAAGCGTTTGCATGCCCATCATCATCGGCGACGCGCAGTTGTTGGCCCACACTGCGCGCACCCTCGATCTCCAATCCGGTTACGACATCATTCGAAAAGATGAACAGTTTCCCGACCAGTTCTCTGAGCCGATCATCTATCACCTCGACAATATCAGTGGTTCATCGAACCCGGAATTGAATCGGGCGCAGCGGGAAAAGCTGCGGCCGATTACATCGAAGCCGCCGTGGATCTGTGCGCGGCCGGCAGTGTCGACGCGATCGCCACTGCGCCGATCAACAAGCGCGCACTGTTTCTCGGCGGATACAGTTTTCCCGGTCACACTGAGTTTCTCGCTCATCTCACTGGGGCAGAAGAGTACGCGATGGCTTTTGTTGCGGCAAATCTGCGGATCGTCTTGTTGTCGACTCACGTTCCGCTCGTCGAAGCGATTCGCATGGTCGAACGCGATCGTTTCGTGAAGATCATCAATCTTGCCCATCGTGAACTGCAGCGGTGGGGAATTGAACGGCCGCGACTGGCGGTTGCGGCTCTGAATCCGCACGGAGCTGAGGGCGGATTGTTTGGTGTTGAAGAGGCTTCGGAGATCTTGCCGGCGATCGAGGCTGCCGGCGACTCGAAGAAATCAATGTACAGGGCCCGTTACTCGGCCGACACGGTTTTCCTGCGCGCCTCGCGCGGAGAGTTTGACGCAGTCGTTGCCTGTTATCATGATCAGGCGATGATTCCGGTCAAGTGTTTGTCGTTTGGTGAGGCGGTGAATGTCACGCTCGGGTCTGCCGTTTATCCGGACCTCCGTGGATCACGGCACTGCTTTTGACATCGCGGGAAAAGGACTTGCCGAAGCATTCGAGCATGATGGCGGCGATAAAACTGGCCGCGGACCTGTCGATGCAGGCAGGCGAGAGTTGCCGCGCAGTCGAAGTTTGAGCAACTGTCTCACTAGGTTAAGAGGAAGAACACTCACATGGAAAACAACGACTAAAGACAGTGAAACGGCGAAGAACTCATCGACGAATCCTGGTGGCCGATGACGATCCTGCGATCCTGCGTCTGATCGCGACGATTCTTGAGAAAGAAAACTTCACTGTGGTTACCGCTCGCGATGGACGTGAGGCCTATAAGACTTGCAGGCCGACGCGAATTTTACGGCGGCGATTCTCGACGTCGTGATGCCACACATTTCCGGACCGGAGTTGGTTCGGTACATGAAAACTGAAGAGCGGTTGAAGAATATTCCTGTGATGATGATGACTGCCGAACAAGATCCGAAGCTATCGCCGGATAGTTTCGCGGCGGGCGCGGTCGTGTTCCTGCCAAAGCCTTTTACGACTGCCCAACTGCAGATCATGTTGCAGATGCTGATCGGCAAGCAGCCGGCTGAGTGAACATTTGATCCGTGTCTTTGTATTTATCTGTGCTTTGTTATTGATTCCGGCTGAAACAATCGCCGATCTGAGTTCCAGTCAAGCGCGAAAAGCGATACAGACGATAGCGGGCGCGTCGTTGCCTTCGGATCTGTTCGCGTGCAGCAGGTGCGGACGAATTCCGCGGACGGCGCTGAAGCGCGCGCGGAGTTGGAGCTAGCGTTTCGCGTCGACGCAGCACGAAGGTAGCTGGCGTTTGAGTGAAGTCAGGATCGGGCCGGATCGTTGGGAACGGCTTGACTTATTGCCGCGGCGATGAAGGCTGAACTGGCGAATGGTGAGTGTGATACGCCAACGCGGTTCGGGCGCCCGCGCAAACACAAGAGTTGAACACGAAGCGGGCGCGTTGTCTGGTGGCCGCGTTGTTTGGCGTGGCGCTGCCGTCTGACGATGTTCGCATCAACGAAATCGTCGCCGTTTGGTTTCTCGTTGGGTTCGTCGGATGCGTCGGCGCTCGTCAGCGCGTTAGTCCAAATCGACTTCCGCTTTGCTCGCGAGCGTAAAGGTTGGCACGTTGTTGGTGTTAAGAGCGGCAGCCGCGACTGGATCGACGTTCGCGAAATCACCGCCGCGATCGATCAACTCAAACGCACCGCCGCGAATAACGATCTGTTGCTGATCTCACAAGCGCTCGATAGTTATCGTCGCGAGCGCGGGTTTTACGTCGTTGCCGATAAAGAAGCTGTTTTGATCGATCACCTCAGTCCGAAATACCTTACCCCCGTCATTCGTTTAGATCCGTGGTCCCGGCCATACCAGTACGAAGGTCAGAAAACGGGCTATTCCCTCCGTTCGCTCGGCCCTGACGGCAAACCAAATACCGGCGACGATATAGTGGTGAAAAACTAAACTCTTGACTGCCCCGTTATGGCGGGTGTTAGGTTTCATACCGGGTCTGTTCCAAAGGCCCACTCTGTAACGACTTGCCCGCGCCATCCGTGCAAAACGCACTAGGCCCCGCCGATGGTGCAATTCAGCTAAAGGGACTGGCTTTGCTAGCTGGACGCAAACTCCTACTTGCCGACGATTCGGCCACTATTCAGAAAGTAATCGACCTTACGTTCGCTGACGAAGGCGTGCGAGTTTTGTCTGTCAGCAATGGGCGGGAGGCCATCGAAAAGCTCGCGGAATTTGCTCCGGATATCGTGCTCGCAGACGTTCACATGCCTGCTTCCAGCGGCTATGAAATCTGCGAATACGTCAAAACAAACGAGCAACTCAAACATATCCCGGTGATGCTGCTCGTTGGCTCCTTCGAGCCGTTCGATGAAGCGGAGGCGCGCAGAGTTGGCGCGGACGACATCTTGACGAAACCATTTCAATCGATTCGACGACTGATCGACAGAGTGGGAGCGCTCGTGAGCAGCCCGCCTGTCGAGAAGGACGTTGAGAAGGAAGGCCCGACGGCTGAACTTCCCAGGACTGAACAGAGGTCCGAAGAACCGGTCGAGGAACCGCGGTTGAACACCGAGGAGCTGGAAGTCACGACGGCGGACACGTTGCCGCTCGAGGGCCATCCGATGGCCGATACTCTGCCCCGCATCGAGGAACCTATCGTTAGCCAGTCTTCACCGTCAGCGCGGTTGGAAGCGCTTTTAGCTGAGCCGCCGTCGTCGTCGCAATCAGAGGGAACGTCAGAACCCGAGGGCACAATGGAACCAGTTATTCCGGAAATGAACAGCGAGTCTCGTGGTGAGTCTTCGGATGTGTTGTTGGATTTGGGTGAGATTGAATCTGCGCGTGCGGTGGCGAGTGATGATTTTGTTCTCGATCTCGACGACGATCAGGGATCGTACGCACGCCGGCGCCGATGCGCGCGTTTGTCGAGCCTGAGGTGAGAGAGACTGTTGCGGCGGCGAGTGCGTATGAACCGGCGGGTATCTCTTATCAACCTGAGACGTATCATTCTTCATTTGCGGAGACGCAGGAAGTGCCGTTTGCGTCGGAGGTTCAAGAACCGGAGACGTATGAATCGACATCGGTGCCGCCTGAGTTAACCCCTGATCCCGTCCCGGTATTTGGTGAAGCAGAGTTTCCGATAGCTGGCACTCCAGCCTCGGCTGCTGCCGCATCTCCGTCGTTCTCTCCGGATCAACTCTCGCCGGAAATGATCGACGCCATCGCCCGTCGTGCAGTCGAGTTAATGTCGGAAAAAGTAATCCGTGAAATCGCCTGGGAAGTCGTCCCCGACCTGGCGGAACTCCTAATCAAGCGCCAGTTAGAAGAGAAAGCCAACTAACTCCTCCTTCATATTGATCAGCAGGTGACTCTCTCCCAGGTCACCTGCTTTTTGCTTTTGAGGTCACAATTTGTGATCTCGAACATAAATCGCCAATAAAATGGGCGTTTTGAGGTCACAAATTGTGACCTCAAAGCATTATTCGCCAATAAAAATGGGGATCTTGAGGTCACAATTTGTGACCTCAAGTTTAAGACTTGTCACTCTTGAACCCGATTTGTTTGCGAGAGGGCTCAGGTTGTTCCGTCAGTTTCTTGAGTTCATTAAATACGACCTGAAAGTATTTATCGTGTGTAGAGAGCTTCCGAATAACAGCAGCAAACTTTCGGTTTAGCTCTTCATTAGACTCAAGAAGCTGGCGTAGTCGTATGAAGGCACGAACGATTGTAATGTTTACTTCAATGGCCCGTTCACTGTTGAGAACACTGGATAACATCGCTACACCGTGCTCGGTAAAGACGTAAGGAAGAGACCTTCGTCCGCCGTGAGCGGATCTTGAGGTCACAAATTGCGACCTCAAGATTTCTGTCTCTTGCTTCGTCAATTGAAACATGAAGTCGTCAGGAAATCGCTTTAGATTGCGCCTTACCTGCTGGTTAAGTTGTTTGGTTGAAACGCCGTACAGCTCCGCGAGATCTTCGTCGATCATTACCTTGTGACCGCGAATCAGATAGATTCTGCGCTCGACGAACTGCACAGACACGGCGAGGCCGCTGGAAGTGAGGTTTTCTTTGCGAGGCATGCAGCAAAGATTACCAGCACGACTGTCGAAATAAAAATCCGCTCAGACACGCTCAAGTCATTCAATCAAAGACTGTTTTTGAACTTTCGCGCTTGTCTGACGTAGACTCTCCCTTTACTTTTCACTCAAGAGGACGAAGCACGCGACTGGAAGCATGGAAATTCCGAAACAATACGACCCGAAACAGGCTGAGCAGCACCACTACGAGCGGTGGGAGAAAAATGGGTACTTCGCACCCGAGATAAATCAGGATCCGAAGGCGCCAATTTTTACCATCGTCATACCGCCGCCGAATGTGACCGGGTCGCTGCACATGGGCCATGCGCTACAGCACACGCTGATGGACGTGATGACGCGTCACAAGCGCATGTCGGGTCATCGAAGCCTGTGGCTGCCGGGCATGGACCACGCCGGTATCTCCACGCAGTTAATGGTCTCGCGCGCGCTGAAGAAGGAAGGAAAGTCACGCCACGATCTGGGCCGCGAACCATTCGTCGAACGCGTCTGGAAGTGGAAGAAGGAATCCGGCGGACAGATCACGGTCCAAATGCGCCGCGAAGGCGCATCAGTCGACTGGTCGCGCGAAAAATTCACGATGGACGAGGATCTGTCGCGCGCGGTGCGCGAAGTGTTCGTCCAACTGTACGACGAAGGCTGGATCTATCGCGGCAACCGCATCGTCAACTGGTGCCCGCACGACCAGACGGTCCTATCGGATCTCGAAGTCGAAAAGCTGCCTCAGCAAGGCAAACTCTATTACCTCAGGTATCCGATCAAGAACAGCGATCGCCACATCATCGTCGCCACGACACGCCCGGAAACAATGCTCGGCGACACCGGCGTCGCCGTAAACCCAAACGACGAACGCTACACGGATCTAAAAGGCCAAAGTGTCTTACTCCCATTAACCAATCGCGAGATCCCGATCGTCGCAGACGACTTTGTCGATCCGGAATTCGGCACGGGCGCGGTCAAAGTGACACCGGCGCACGATCCAAACGACTACGACATGGGCCAGCGTCACAACCTCGAGCAAGTCGTCGTGATCGATCCGCACGCGAAAATGACAAGCGATGCAGGCGAGCGTTTCGCCGGTCTCGATCGTTACGAAGCGCGTGCGAAAGTCATAGAAGAATTCGAAGCGCTCGGCCTGCTCGACAAAGTCGTCGACTACGAATTCTCGATCTCGAAATGCGAACGCTGCAAAACCGTCATCGAGCCATTGATCTCGACGCAGTGGTTTATGAAGATGGACCAGCTCAGAGATCTCGCCCTCGATCTGATGGCGCGCGAAAAGAAACCGCGCTTCGTC
This sequence comes from uncultured Acidobacteriota bacterium, assembly GCA_963770215.1. Classification (GTDB taxonomy): domain Bacteria; phylum Acidobacteriota; class Blastocatellia; order Pyrinomonadales; family Pyrinomonadaceae; genus PSRF01. The sequence goes on along the minus strand of CAVYOP010000014.1, from coordinate 659,405 downwards.
CCCGAGACGCCTTACGAAAAGGTCTACACAAACTGGCTCGAAAACCTGCGCGACTGGACCATCTCGCGCCAACTCTGGTGGGGGCACCAGATTCCCGCGTGGTACACGCCCAGCGGCGAAGTGATCGTTGCGCGCTCGGAAGACGAGGCGCGCGAGAAAGCCGGCACGAGCGAGCTGACGCAGGATCCCGACGTGCTCGACACCTGGTTTTCGTCAGCGTTGTGGCCGTTTTCCACGCTCGGTTGGCCCAACGAAACTGAAGATCTCAAAACCTTCTATCCGACCTCAGTGCTGGTTACGGCGCGCGACATCATCTTTCTCTGGGTCTCGCGCATGGTGATGACCGGAATGAAGTTTATGGGCAAGGAGCCATTCGCCGACGTCTTCGTCACCGGCACGATCCTCGACAGCCAGGGCCAGCGCATGTCGAAGACCAAGATGAACGGCGTCGATCCGCTCGACGTCTTCGACAAGTTCGGCGTTGACGCAACGCGTCTCACCCTCGCCCAGGTGGGCACGACCGACACGCGCTGGAATGAAAAACAAGTCGAGTCGTACCGCAATTTCGCCAACAAGATCTGGAACGCCGCCCGCTTCTCGATGCTTTATTCCGAAGGCGCGGGCGTAAACCCGCAACTGCTGCAAACCAGCGCGAACCTCGCGCTCCACGATCGCTGGATCATCTCGCGTCTCAACAAAACCGCGCGCGAAATGAACGCCGCGCTCGCCGCGTACGAGTTTCACGGTGCGGTGCAAACTCTGTATCACTTCTTCTGGGACGACTTCTGCGACTGGTACATCGAGCTGACCAAAGCAGACGTCACTTCAGACACTGCAAGCGAACAACGAACCGAAGCGCGCTCGCGGCTGCTGACAGTGCTCGAACAAGCATTGCGCCTGTTGCACCCATTCATGCCATACATCACGGAAGAGTTGTGGCAACGACTGCCCGGCGAAAAACCGCATCATCCGGCGTATTCAAACGCGGAGCCCACGGTGATGTTTACCGCGTATCCCGAAGGCGGACCGGTTGACGAAACTGCAGAAGCGGAGATGCGAACGCTCATTAACCTGATCTCCGGCGTCAGGAACATCCGATCCGAATACAACCTCAAACCGTCAGACAAGATCACGGTGCTCGCCGGCATTGAAGATCCAAACCTGCGCAAGGTGATTTGAAGAGAACACCGATCAGATCAAGCGACTGACGATGGCGTCGACGTCGACATCTCCCGCGAAGATCGACGCGCCCAAGGCGTCGGCGAAGTTTATACTTGTCAGGCACTGACGAAGTCGCCGTGCCGCTCGAAGGTCTCGTCGATTTTGCGGAAGAGACAAAACGGCTAGAGCGAAAGAAAGAGAAGCTACAGAGCGAACAGAGCTAAACTTCAGCGCGCAACTGGCGAACCCTGATTTCGCCTCGCGAGCGCCGGCTGAAAAAGTTCAGCAAACAGAAAGTCGCATTAAAGAAATCCAGCTACACATCAAGGCCCTGGACCAGGCAATCGAGAACCTGCAATGAACTGGATTGACGAAGGCGCACTCTACTCGCAAATCGGTCTCTTCCTGCGTGAGGATCTCGGCCGCGGCGACATCACCACGCAATCGATCGTCACGCGCAACACGCGCGCCCGCGCACGTTTCGTCGCCGGTGAAAACATGATCGTCGCCGGACTCGAAGCCGCGGAAGAAGTGTTTCTTACGCTCGATTCGCAACAACAACTCGAAGCGTTTGTTTCAGACGGCGAAAGCGTCGAGGCGGGCAAGGTGATCGCGCGCATGGTCGGTTTTGCCGACGTGCTGATCTCCGCGGAACGAGTTGCACTGAATCTGCTCCAACGACTCTCCGGAATCGCGACGCTAACGAGCCAGTTTGTCACCGCAGTTGAAGGAACAAACGCGCAGATCGTCGATACACGCGCGACAACACCTGGCCTTCGTCTGTTGGAACGTTACGCAGTCGAGCTCGGTGGCGGTTTCAACGGAAGATTCGGATTGGACGACGGCGTCGTCGTCACATCGAATCACATCGCGATACTCGGCAGCGTTTCTGCGGCTGTGAAAAGCGCGAAAGAGAAGCTGGGCTACCTGCACAAGGTCGGCGTGCACATCTCGAGTGAAACAGAGTTGCGAGAAGCGATTGACGCCGGCGCGGATGTGCTCGTGTTCGAGGAGCTAGACGCCGCAGGAAGTTCGGCCGGCTGGCCGCGATCGCGAAAGAGCTGTCGAACCCCGCGGTGATCGAGTATTCCGGAAAGACCACGCCGGCAAATGTTCGTGAGTATGCCGAAGCAGGCGCGCAGTTGATCAGCGTCGAAGTCGCTAACCAACGCGCCGGCGATGAATATCACTTTCAGTGTCCAACCCTTCTGAGACATAAATCACACATGAACTGGCGCCGAAAACTTGCCCAACGCGCGCTGGAGCGGCAACTCGCTTATCAACAACACAAAGCCGAGCATCTTCGCGGCCGCGAGGAACGACGTGATCGCCGCGATGACGAAATCGTCGCGACGCGTGCGCGATCTGTTGGAGAGTTTTCAGCCGATTGCGAAAGACGCGCGCGTGATCGAAGTCGGCAGTGGCGCGCATGGTTTGATCTTCTGTTTCGGCGCGGAACGTGGCGTTGGTGTCGATCCGCTGGCGGTTGATTACGGCGGTTTGTTTCCGGGCTGGCAATGTCGTGCGTCGACGGTTGCGGCGATCGGCGAGTCGCTGCCGTTCCGAGATCAGAGTTTCGACGTCGTGATTTGCGACAACGTAGTCGATCATGCTGAGTCGCCAGCGCAGATTGTCAGCGAGCTTGGTGCGCATTCTCGCGCCCGGCGGCCTGCTGTATTTCACCGTGAATTTCCATCATCCGCTTTACAGCGTCGCGGCGGGCATGCATTCGAGCTGGCGAGCGTTGGGCTTGCCGTACGAGATCGGTCCGTTTGCCGATCACACCACGCATCTCACACTGCAACGTCGGCGAGCGAGTTGTTTCGCAACCTGCCGCTGAAATCCTGAGCGAAAAGAGCAACGTCGACGAAGCGCGGTTGCGTGCGCGAAAGCAGCCGGTGCGCCATTTTGGCGATCGTCTGAAACGCGTGTTTTTCAAGAATGCCGCTTACGAAGTGTAGTCGCTCGACAGCCCCGAAACATCGATTAAACGCGTTTTTGGAACCGCCCTGCGAGCCATCGTGAAACCGGAGCATCTGCCCGAGCTTGATGGCATCTGGTAGCGGGGTTATCTTTAGGCAAGACAAGAAGGAGTCTCACCGATGCCTATTCGGATTCGCAACTACATGAAATTCTTCGTCGCCGCTTTCCTGCTGGTTAGCTTCTGTCTGGTCGAAGCTGACGCGCAGACAAGGACGAAAACGCACGCGGCGCACGACCGCCAAGCCGGCGGCGCCCAAACCGGTGATTACGAACCCGCCGATCGCGCCTCCAAGCGAAACGACCGCGCAGACCCCGGCTATCAGGCGACGTGAAGATTATCAGCACTGCCGACGGAACCGGCCGATCCGGCGCAGACTCCGGAACCGGCTCCGCAGCGCCCGCGAAGAAAGACCGCAGCCGAAGTGAAGCTGAAAAAGAAGACATGCAAAGACGATCAGTACGCTTTCGAATCAGGTCAACCGGCTGAACGACAAGCTCACCGAGATGAATGAGGACGACCGCTACCATCTCGACATGGAGCGATTGACGCGCGCCGAGCAGCGCGCCGAACAGTTGCGCGGACAGTTGCTCGACACCGAGAGCAAGATGGCGGACATCGAGGCGAAGCTGGAGCAGATTGAGTATGCGATGAAGCCGGAGAACATCGATCGCGCGACGCAGGGTTACGGTTCACGCGTCCGGAAGAAGCGCGTGAGGCGCGGCGACGTCAACTCGAGAACGAACGAACCGGTTGCGCGCGCAGTTCAAGCTGCTCGAGACGAGCAAGGCGCGTTTGGAAATGGCCGTTGCGCGATGCTGACTACGGAAGTCGATCTGTTGCGTGCGAAGCTGCAACAGCGACGCGATCAGATGGATCGCAAACCGCCGACAAACGAGAAGCCAAGGAACGTCGTCCTGTCGCGCAAACCCGAATAACTTCAGTCGCTGCGGCGGTTCGTGTGCATCGCGATTGCTTTCCAGCCACGCGATCTGGTTAATCAACGTCAACTGTAAAGCTCGTTTCGGATGCCGAGATTCAAACTCACCGCGAATCACCGCTGTATCGCCGAACACTGCGAGATGATCTGTTACTTCATCCGGCTTGCGAAACTTCAATCTGACCCGCTGCGAGATCGTCGAATAATCGTTTCTGGTCGATCGTAGATGGCCGTCGTGCCTGGTTCCAGATGAAACCCATATCGACCACTGCACCGAGCTTCGTCGCATCAGCCGACAACAGCCCTTGATAAAGAGCATTTAAGGATGCGGCGACTTCGCTCATGCGTTTGTTCGTCAGTGCGCGGCATGCGCGTCGACTGCCAATTCACCACCTGCCATTTGCCGTCGCGTTTGACGAACGTGCCGCTGTTTAGAAGGTTCGCGACCTGCTTCGTTCCCGCCGTGTCCGTTGTCGCAACTAAACGAAACGCGACGATGGCCGTATCGCCGTACTGTTGAATGCGAATGTCTTCGGCGGTGAAGATCGTCACCGGATCGCCCGGTTTGGCGCGGGCGTGTTGCGCAAGTCACGCATTACGTCAGCTTTCGAGATGCGGCGGCCGGCGGAACGCGTGTAAATCAAATCGTCAGCCCAGAACCTTTCGTGGATCGCCGCATCGCCCCGCGACGCACCCGCGAGGAACTCGTTGAGCAAGCTGGTCAACTCAGCAGCGTCCGGCGCCGTTTGCGCAAACGCGCTACATGCTGCTATGAAGATAACAATCGCAATCAAAGGATGTTTGTTCATATGAGTGAGACTCAAAGAGCTGCTGTTGAGACTTTCAGAAGTTTGCACGCCGAAGGTTGTTTTGTGCTGCCAAACCCGTGGAACGCCGGGACGGCAATTTACCTTCAACATCTTGGTTACAAAGCGCTGGCGACAACCTCGTCGGGTTTTGCTTTCAGCCAGGGAAAGCCTGACGCTCTTCCTGTCGAACCGGTGCTCGCGCACTGTCGTGACATTGTGGCGGCGACATCGCTGCCAGTAAATGCCGATTTCCAAAACGGTTACGCCGATGCGCCTGAAGGTGTCGCCGAAAACGTGTCGCGTTGCATTGCCACCGGAGTCGCCGGGCTCTCGATCGAGGATTCGACCGGCAACAGCGAGACGCCGCTCTACGATATACAACTTGCCGTCGAAAGGATCAAAGCCGCACGCCGCGCAATTGATGCTGCCGGGATTCCGGTGGTTCTGACCGGACGCTGCGAAGCATGGCTGACAGGTGATCCAAACGCCTTCGCGGTCTCGCTCGAAAGGTTGACTGCGTACGCCGAAGCAGGCGCGGATTGTCTTTATGCGCCGGGCGTCACCGATCCGCAAGAGATTGACGCTGTTGTCAAAGCTGTTTCGCCGAAGCCGGTGAACGTGTTGGTGTCGCGTCCCGATCCGAATTTGACGGTAGCAAAACTCGCGGATCTAGGTGTGCGTCGCATATCCGTAGGTTCGGCGCTGGCCCGCGTGGCCTGGGGCTCGTTTATTCGCGCCGCGGAGAGCATCGCGACGACCGGCACGTTTGATTCGCTCGGCGAAAGCGCCGCCTTCGCCGAGTTGAATAGAGTGTTTGGTGCGCCATGAAGTGTTTCCCGCAAAGGCGCAAAGGCGCAAAGAAGCAGAAGGCGCAACGGCTAACGTTCTTCTTTGCGCCTTTGCGCCTTTGCGGGAAACACTCTTACACTGTAAAGCGATGCCGACAATCCCACAGCGCGATCTGTATCGCATGATCAATGAAGCAGGTGATCGCGGAGAACGCGTGGTTGTCGCAACAGTGGCGCACACGCGCGGCTCGACGCCGCAACAACGCGGCGCCAAGATGCTCTTCTTTCAAAACGGCGAAGTCGCCGGCACTGTCGGCGGCGGCTGCATCGAGGCGGAAGTTTGGTCCGAGGCGCAGTCGGCGATGCGGTCCGGCAAATCTGACTTGCATCACTTCTCGTTGACCGCGGACGAAGCGAGCGAGGAAGGCATGGTCTGCGGCGGCACGATGGACATCTTCATCGAAGTGATGAACGATTGATAGTTTCCATTTTCCGTTTGTCATTTTTCATTTTTCATTTCAAATGAGAAATGATGAATGGAAAATGATGAATGGAAAATGCACATGGCCCAAGATTTCCTGGCAAACTACAAAGCCAAACACCAACATCCGCTGAACCGGCTCACACACAGCATCGGCATACCGATGATCGTCATTTCGTTGCCGCTATTCCTGTTCGACTGGCGTTGGGCGCTCGGCATGTTCGTCGTCGGTTGGATCCTGCAATTCATCGGACACGCCATCGAAGGCAATCAACCCGCATTCTTCAAGAACCCGGTGTACCTGTTGATTGGGCCACTGTGGATCGTCCGGCGCGTCGGCTCGGTATTTGGATTAAGCAAAGCGGAAAAGTAAGTCCCCGGATTCCCGCCCCGCCAAGCAAAGGTTTAATGACAGAACAGAAGGACCACGCACCGTCGTTGCCGATCACGCAGGCGATTGCTCAGCTACTCGACCGCGGTTCGGTTGGCGTTGTCGTGACGGTCGTGCGTGGACCAAACACCGGAGCGAAACTCCTTGTCGACGAGCGCGGCATTATGAACGGGAGTATTCTGGCAGGAAGCTTGGCCAATCAGGATCTTGACGCGCTCGCAGGTGAACAGGCCGCGGAGTTTCTCAAGTCGCACCATGAGACGCGCATGGTGAGCGTGCGGGATTTTGCGCCCGCGTTTCCGGCGGCAAGCGAGACGTTGCTGTTATTCGAACGGCTTCAGCCGGCGCCGCGGTTGGTTGTTTGCGGCGCGGGACACGTCGGCGCGGCGCTGGCAAAGCTCGGAAGTTTTCTCGGTTACCAGACCACATTGATTGACGACCGCGCCGAGTTTCTCGAACCTTCGCGCTTTCCGGAGAAAGAGATCGAGCTTGTCGTCGCTGACGATTGGGAGCAGGCCGTAAGCAACGCGATAGGCAACGGACACGGCGTTTCTGTCGCCGTTGTCACACGCGGTCACAACGAAGACGAGCGTTGCATGAACGCCGTCGTGCGCGCTAATCCGGTTTACACGGGACTGATCGGCAGCAAACGTCGCACGTCGATCGTGATCGATCGCTTGCGCGAAAAAGGCGCGACGGACGAGCAGCTCAAAAAGATTCATGCGCCAATCGGGCTCGACATCGGCGCCGTGAGCCCGGAAGAAGTGGCGCTCGCGATCATGGCGGAGATTGTGGCCGAACGACGAGGCGGTCGCGGCGGATCGTTATCTGCCTGGCGGCGTGGCTGGTAACAGATGGCTTTGCACAAAAACGTGCGCTACGAAGGATATTCTTCCGCAAAGGCGCAAAGCGCTGCCGCGTTTCGCTGGACTTTCTTTGCGTCTTTGCGTCTTTGCGCCTTTGCGGGAGACATCTTCACGTAATAACGCACTTTTTGTGCAAAGCTGTAACAGATAGTAAGTTGATCGAGCAAGAAATACAGACGGATTCAGGAAAACTCCACACCACTACGCGGCGGAGCGGAATGTTCCGCGCTCTCTCTCATCGCAACTATCGTCTCTTTTGGATCGGCGCGTTCCTGTCGAACGTCGGCACGTGGATGCAGGCTGTGGCCCAGGGCTGGCTCGTGCTGGAGTTGACTGACTCGCCTTTCTGGCTGGGCCTCGACGCGTTTGTCGCCACTGCGCCGGGGTTTTTCCTGACGCTGCTCGGCGGCGTGTTTGCCGACTTGATCGATCGCCGCCGCTTGCTGCTTTACACGCAGGTTGCGGCGGGCATTGCTGCGTTCGCTCTCGCCATGCTTGTCGCCACGAACCTCGTGAATCGCTGGATGGTCCTTGGCTTTTCGTTCGTGACCGGATGCTGCATGGCACTGGCGAGTCCTTCGTTTCTGGCGATGACTTACGATCTGGTCGGGCGTGAAGATCTCGCGAACGCAATCGCGATGAACTCTACGCAGTTTCAACTCTCACGCGTCGTTGGACCAGCGCTCGCGGGCGTTGCGTTTCGCGTGTTTGGACTGGCGGGTTGTTTCTTTGCGAATGCTGTTTCGTTCGTCGCGGTTGTGACTGCGCTGTCGATGGTCAAATCGGAGAAGAATTACTCGACGGTCACCCCGGCGCATTCGGTTCGCGATCGACGCGCGCTATGGCGCGACCTCATCGAAGGCTTCCGCTACGTGCGCAACCGCCCGCGCGTCCGTTCTTTGTTGATGCTCTCGGCGGTCAACAGCTTGTTTGGCGCGCCTTACTTCACACTCGTTCCCGTATACGCGCGCGACATCTTTCGTCTCGGCGAAACGGGCCTGGCGCTGATGATGGGCACGGCCGGCGCCGGTGCTTTCGCAGGCGCGTTGCTGGTCGCGTATCTCGGCGACTTCCGCCGCAAGGGTTGGCTCGTGCTCGGCGGCGCGGTTTTCTTCGGAATCTGTATCACCAACTTTGCTCTTTTAACGCGCCTGGGCTTCTCGCTGACGTTTTTGTTCGGACTGGGTTTCGCCCTCGTGGTTTCGGTGGCGACCACCAACACGCTATTGCAGAAACTGGTGACGGATCAGATGCGCGGGCGCGTGATGAGCATGTTTATTCTTTCCTTCATGGGGACGATGCCCATCGGGAACATCGTCGCGGGCGCGGTCTCCAATCGCTTCGGCCCGCAACGGACACTGGCTATTGGCGGGCTGGTCATCACCGTCTTTGCGATTATCGTGACGATTTTCAGCAAACGGCTGCGACAATTGCACTAAACCCGCGCAAGGAACCATACGACCGCCCGTTCTACCACCGACGCTTAGTTTGAGGAGATTCGTATGCCATCACAACCTCGTCTAACACGAGTTCTTTTAATACTTGCGGCGGTTTTCTCGTTCGCCATAATTGCGGCCCCACTTGCAAACGCCCAGGGCGTCATCATTCCCATCCCGTGCCGCCGTTGCCCCCCGCAGCCAGTTCCGCCGCAGCCGATGCCGCGCACTCTTCCGGTCAAGTCGATCAAGATTGACACGCGGATCAGCTCGCAGGTCGCGACCACGCACGTCGAACAGGTCTTTCGCAACGACACGAGCTGGACACTCGAAGGCACGTACTTCTTCCCGATTCCGGAGTCGGCCTCGATCACGGAATTCGCGATCTGGGATGGCGACCGGCGGCTCGTCGGCGAGGTCAGAACTCGTGAAGAGGCGCGGCGAATCTACGACGAGATCGTGCGCCGCCAGCGCGACCCGGGTTTGCTGGAATACGCCGGCAAGGATCTCTTCCAGGCGAGCATCTTTCCGATCCCGCCACGTTCCGACAAGAAACTCGAAATCACGTACACGCAGGTGGTGCGCGCGGAAGGCGGCACGGTTTCGTATCGCTATCCGCTGGGTACCGGGCGGCAGGCGACGACTATTGGAACGGTTTCGGGCCGCGTTGAAGTCGAGAGCCGCGAACCGGTGCGCAATGTTTATTCGCCGACGCACACGATCGACGTGAAGCGTCAAAACGATCGCCGTTCGCTCGTTTCGTTTGAGACGGCAGGCGGCAAGGAGCCGCAGGACTTTCAACTCTTCTACACCATCTCGAAAGAAGACTTCGGTCTGACCCTGCTCACGCATCGTGAACCTGGCAAGGACGGCTACTTTCTCCTGATTATCTCGCCGAAGAGCGACTGGTCTGAGCAGGAATACTCGGCCAAGGACGTTGTGTTTGTGGTTGACACTTCCGGGTCGATGGCCGAGGAAGGGAAGATGGAAAAGGCGCGATCGGCATTGTTGTACGGCGTCGGCATTTTGCGCCCGCAGGATCGTTTCAACGTCATTTCTTTTGCCGGTGAAGAGCATTTGATGGAGACGGGCTTAATCGCCGCAGACGAGAAGGGACGGCAACGTGGCGCGGCGTTCGTCAAAGGGCTGAAGCCCGTCGGCGGCACAAACATCAATCAATCGTTGCTCGCGTCGCTGCGGCAGTTTGGCGAAGGCGATCGAGATCGTCCAAAGATCATCGTATTTATGACTGACGGTTTGCCGACAGTTGACGAGACGAACGTTACGAAGATCGTCGACAACGTGCGCAAGGCGAGCAAACCCGGCGTGCGATTGTTCACGTTTGGCGTCGGTTACGACGTCAACACGGCGCTGCTCGACAAGCTCGCGGCGGAAAACGGCGGGACTGCTGACTACGTCGAGCCGAAAGAAGATCTCGAAGTCAAAGTCTCGAACTTCTTCACGAAGGTGAACTATCCGGTGCTTACGGATTTACAGCTCGACATGGGCGGAGCGAAAACCGATCTCATCTATCCGCGAAATATTCCCGATGTGTTTCGCGGCTCGCAAGTGACGCTGATCGGGCGCTACAACAATCCGTCGTCGCTCGATTCGGTGAGTTTGCGGCTGAGTGGGAAGTCGAGTGGACAAAGCCGGAGTTTTACGTATGACAAACTGACTTTTCCGTTGCGCGCTGAGTCGAATGATTACCTGCCGCGCTTGTGGGCCACTCGGCGTGTCGGTTGGCTGATGGAGCAAATAAGGACGAACGGCGAGCAGAAAGAGCTGCGCGACGAGATCGTCGATCTGGGAACAAGGTTCGGCATCGTCACGCCGTACACCTCGTATTTGGCGCTCGAGCAAGGCGACACCAGTCGTCTGGGCTTCATGCGAGAGCCTCCTCGCGATCAGCTTCGCAATCTGTCGCCGCTAATGGTTCCGGGCGCCGGTGCGAAGACGGGAAGCGTTGCTGTCCAGGAGAGCAAACGCGCGCGCGTGCAGCAGGAGGCGGAAAAGCTGGACGACGACACGCGCACTGATGCGGTGAAACGTATCGAAGGCAAGACGTTCTATCTGGTCGATAACGTTTGGACCGATTCGGAGCTCAAACGTGATTCCGGATTGCCGGAGACAGTGGTGAGTTTTGGCAGCGACGATTACTTCGCGCTGTTGAAACAACATCCGAAGCTGGGCAGTTACTTCTCGTTAGGGGAGCGCGTGGTGGTGATTTTTGAAGGGCGCGTTTACCGAGTAAATGCGGCGGCTCCTTAATAGCTTGAATTAAGGCTTGAAACTAGGGTAAAAAATTCCCTACATGAACACCCTGATTTCAAGGCTTATCCGGCTTTCAGCCGTCACGTTGATCCTGTGGACACTGGCGATCGCTGCCAGCGCGCAAAGCGGCTGGCTGCCGACACGCATCAACACTGGCGGTAACGATCTCAACACCGTTTACTTTCTCGACGAGAAACGCGGCTGGGTCGGCGGCGACGAAGGTTTTCTGAGCCGCACCGACGACGGCGGCAATTCGTGGGCGCGCCAAAGTGTTGGCACGACAGCGGCCATCAACGACATCTATTTCCGCGACAAGGAAATCGGTTTTCTCCTGGCCGGAAATTCGATCTTCGTCACACGCGACAACGGAGCAACGTGGAACAAGTCGCGCAGTTTTCTTCCCGAAGAGTTTGAAGGCGCTGAAGTCGAGCTCTACAGCGTGCGCTTTTCGAGTAAGAACAAAGGCTGGGTCGTCGGCTCTGTCAGCAAACGCGAACGAGTTGTCGACAGCATTCTGGTCTACACCGACGACGCCGGGCAGAGTTGGCGCCGCCAGCGCGCGCCCAGCCGTCTCGAGCTGATCCATATCGACTTCGTCAGCGATAAACGAGGTTGGATTGTCGGCGCGGACGGCACGATCCTGTTCACGCGCGACAGCGGCGAGAGTTGGACCAAACAGAACACGGGCACGAACGCGCACCCTCTACCACATCGATTTTCGCGGCGACAAACGAGGCTGGGCCGTCGGCGAGCGCGGCACGTTGTTGCGCACCACGGACGGAGGCGAAACGTGGACGCCGATACCCGTCAACGTCAAAGCCACGCTCTTGAGCATCCAGTTTCTAAACGACGACGATGGCTGGGCGATTGGCCGCGGCGGAACGATCCTGCGCAGCAGCGACGAGGGCAAGACCTGGATACAACAAGAATCGACAACCAGGCAAAACCTTTACTCGCTCTATTTCAACAAAAAGATCGGATGGGCTGTAGGTGGTGAAGGCGTCGCGCTGCGGAACCAACGTAACTGATTTTGGAGCTGAGGGTTGAGCAACCTCGTCGCTGGGATTCACATCTCAGCCTGCGAGGTTAATCGGATCGCCGCAAGGCAATAGCGACGACCATAACACTCGGTTCCTCCTGTGATTTCGCCCGGCATGTCGGCCATGCCGGGCGCTTTTGTTTTTAGCCACAAAAGGCACAAAGAAGAACACAAAAGGCACAAAGAAGAACACAAAAGGCACAAAAAGAAATAGAACCTTTTGTGGCTAATCTTTAGTGCCCGTAAAAGGAATTGCAGGCGAATCCTGCAGCGTCAACAAGCCTTCCGCCTGATCGCCTTCAAAACTTCCGGAGATGTCCACCGGCACTGAATGTCCGTCCATGTCCACAGATGTGGATGCACGGAACGAATTATCGTTTATGTCGATCGCGCCGAGATCTGCGTCGCCCAGTTCCGAACCAAACTTTCCGGAGAAGCTTTCGCCGTCGCGGGTGATGGTCAACGTCGCGGGGATGTTCTGCCCGAGCGGTGTTTCCAATGAAATCGACCACGAACCCACCGGATCGCCGGCGCTCGAACCGTCAGCCGTCTTGCGCTTGCCGGACGTGTTGTAGATCTCGATGTCTTCACAGTACGGCCGAATCTGATCGAGCACAAACTTGCCATCGCCGACGACGATCAACGCCGCCTCGTCCGGTTTGACGTATTTCTGCGCAACGTTCTGAACCTGCTCGATCGTCACTGCCTGAATGCGATCGCGATAGATCTGCAAATAGTCGTCCGGCAGTCTCAACATCTTGATCTGCACGAGTTGATCCGTCAGTCCTTCCTGCGTTTCCAAACGAATCGGAAAGACGCCCGTGAGATACGACTTCGCGTCCGCGAGCTCCTTTTTGGAGACAGGCTCGTTGCGGATTCGATTCAACTCGTAGAAAAACTCCTTCAGCGAGTCGCCGGTGACCATCGTCCGCACTTCAGCCGTAGCGCGAAATGTTCCCGCAGTCCGGCGTGCGTCGAGATTTGTATACGCGCCGTACGTGTAGCCCTTTTCTTCACGCAGGTTCATAAACAAGCGCGACGACGCATTCGCGCCGAGCACCGTGTGCATCAACAGCAACGGGAAGTAGTCAGGGTTGGTTCGAGTGATGCCGCTGTTCGCGATGACGATGTTCGACTGCGCCGATCCGCGGCGATCGATGAGATACGCCTTCTTGCTGGTCCTGACTGGCGGCGCAGGGAAGTTGGTGACCAGTTCCTCTCCGCGTTCCCACGTCGAAAACAGCGACTCGAGTCGTTTCACGATGTGGTCGTAATTGACGTCGCCCACGATAATGAAGACGGCGCTGTTCGGAACAAGCTTCGCGCGATGAAATTTGACGAACTCATCGCGTGTCGCACGGTCGATCGATTCCGGTGTCGGCGCTACGATCGAATACGGATGATCGCCAAACATCACGCGCGACACCATCTCGCTCGCGAGAAACGAAGGCTGCGCACGTTGCTGGCGCAGGCTCTCCTTGGTGTTCTGCTTCGCCAGTTCCACTTCGTTCTCCGGAAACGACGGATGCAGCACCACGTCAGCCATCAAATCGAGGATCTGATCGTTGAACTGTGCCAGCGCCGAAGCCGCGACGATCGTGTAATCGGAGTTCGCGCCGGCCGACATGCTCGCGCCCATGCGAGCGACTTCGTCAGCAAGCTCACGGCTGGTTCGCGATTCGGTGCCTTCCGGCAACAGTCCGGCGAGCAGATCGGTGAGTCCCGGCAGATCCGGCGGATCGAAAGACCCGCCGATTCGGAACGCCAAACGATAACTCACGAGTGGCAGTCGATGATCTTCGACGACGACAATGCGCAGACCATTTGGCAGCACAGTCTCGCGCGGTGCAGGTATAGCAATAGAGTGTGGTTGTAGCGGCGGCGGCGCCTGGCTACGAAAAGTTTCTTGTTCAGTCATGCTCTATGGGTGCAACGATCCGGTTCCCGGCTGCGCTGGAGCGTCAGCCGGATCTTTCGGTTGTTCAACGGGCGTTGCTGGTTTTATTTGTGAAATGTCCACGTTCACGGGAGACTCCGGTTCGGGAGCGGGAACGTTGGGAATTTGCGGCGACGGCGCCGCTGGTTGATGCGTGTCTCCGGGCGGATGAGGGGAGGCAGTTGCGACTTCGGCTTGTTCCGCGGCTGGGGCCGGAATGATGTCGAGCACGACTCGATTATCGACGTCGATGTATTGCGCGATTGTGTTCCTGATGTCTGAAGCTGTGATGCTGAGATAGTGCTCCAACTCCGCGTCGACGAGTCGCGGATCGGAATCGTAAAGGGAAAACTCCGCGAGCCGCTGGGCGCGATACATAGTCGACTGGCGCCCGCGCACTGCGTCGTTGCAGAGCGTGTTGCGCAGTTTTTCCATCTCTTCTTCGGTTGGACCATCGGTGGCGAAGCGACGAATCTCCTGGTAGATCTGCTCGCGAATCGCGCTCATTTCCTGGTCGGGCTTGGGCAGCGCGAAGATGAAGAACGCGGATGGACCACGTCGTTCGTCCATGCCGCCCTCGATCGAGATCACCGACTCGTCGCCCTTCACCAGTTTCTGATAAAGCCGCGAGCTGTCGCCTTCGAACAAAAGCGTGCCGCCCAGCGAAAGCGCGTAAAACTCTCTCGTGCGGCGTGGCGGGATCTTCCACCCGAGCACAAACGCAGCCGACGGCGCGAGTGGATCGGAAAACTCTTCGTTGGGTATTGCGACCGCTTCCGGCTCGGAAACGTCTACCGAAGGAGGCTCTGGTTGCGCGGGAATACTGGCGAAGTACTTTTCGACCAGCGCGCGTGCTTCGGCAGTCTCGAAGTCGCCAACGACGGACAACACGGCGTTGTTCGGAGCGTAGTAGATGCGAAAGAACTCGCGCACGTCGTCGATCGTGGCAGCATCCAGATCTTCCATCGAGCCGATGGTCGAGTGGGCGTTCGCCGGGTTACTGAAGATCAACTCGTTGATGCGCAGAAACGCATTGACGTACGGCTGATTGTCGTAACGAAGTCGTTTTTCTTCCTGGACGGCGTTGCGTTGATTGTCGAGGTTCTCTTGCGTGACTTTCAACGAGCGCATGCGATCGCTTTCGAGCCACAGTGCGAGCGGAAGATAGTTTGAGGGAAGAGTTTCGAAGTAGTTGGTGCGCTCAGTCGAAGTGGTCCCGTTCATCGTGCCGCCGGCGTTGAAGATGTATTGGAAATGGGCGGCTTTCGGGACGTTTTCCGAACCCTGAAACATCATGTGCTCGAACAAGTGAGCAAAGCCGGTGCGGCCTTCCTTCTCGTTGCGTGAGCCGACGTCGTAATAGACGGCGATGGACACGACCGGAATCGTGTGGTCCGGACTAAGGACGACTCGCAAACCGTTTGCAAGCGTAAACTCTTCAATCGCAGTTGGTGGTAGTTGAAATGTTTCTGCCACAGTTATCTCTGCCGAAAAACAAAGGCGTGCTTTACCAATCGAGAGGATGGTAAAGCACTGCTTTGGGGGGAAACTTTATTCATTGGCGCGCCTGTTAGATAGAGCGCAGCGCGCCGTTAGTTAGTGAAATTACTTAAACTTTATTGTCTGCGATTAACCCGCGCAACTCGGCGCGCAATCGTTCGATCTCTGACAGTTTCTGGCGCACGCGTTCGAACAACGCAGACTGCGTCTTAATTCCTTCCTCGATCAGGAAGCCCGCTGCTTCGGCGCGGCTGCGAAAAACTCCCGCCTGGACCAGCGCTTCCAACTTCTCCTGCGACTCCGGCGACACCTTCACTGCGACCACGTAATCGTCTTTCGCCGACATGGCTTTCTCGATGGTCCTACTGATGTCGCGCCCGATGGCGCTCAACGATTCGGGAATGCGGGAAGCAATGTCACGCACTGACGACGCGGTTCGATTATTCTCTTCATTACCAATTTCAGGATCATCGTCGCGAAGCATAAGATCGTCTACTCGTTCAGGAGTAGGATGCTCTTCCTTGTGATACGGACTGCTCATTTCGTAAAGACTCCTTTGGTGACTGACGAATTCCAACCGTCCGTTCTTACGACTTTAACAAGGGGGAAGTTCATTCTACGGACCGCAGGAAACACGGTCAAGCAAGTCGCAACCTTGCCGCTCCATGCGGCATCCGTTATAGTGCAAAACGAAGTTTGTAATGCAGATCGAGGTCTCATGAAAAGAATTCCAGCTCAGTTAGCTGCCGTCCTCCTCGTTTTTTCGTTCATCACCCCCGCCTTTGTATTAGCACAGCGAGTGCAGACGCCTTCGGGCGTGCTGGGAGGCAGCAATCCGGGGCGTCGCTCGAGACCGTCCGATCCAAAAATCACGACGATTCAGCGCGACTTCGGCGAGGCGCTGAAGATGATTCAGGAACAGTATGTCGACGGCAACAAGCTGAACTACAACGACGTGTACAAGTCGTCGATCATCGGCATGCTGCGTTCGCTCGATCCGCATTCCAATTACTACGACCGCGAAGAGTTTGAAGAGCTGAAGACCGATCAACGTTCCGAGTATTACGGCATCGGCGCTTCGATTCAAAACTACATCTACGGCGAGCAAGCCGACACGTACATCACCGCCACTTTCGACGCTTCGCCCGCAGGCAAAGCCGGTCTGCGTTACGGCGATAAGATTCTGGAAGTCGACGGCGTGAAGATGAGCGGCAAGTCGTCGCTCGAAGTGCGCGACAAGATTCGCGGACCACGCGGATCGATCGTCAAGTTGACACTCGAACGCGCCGCCACGAAGAAGATCGAGAAAATCGACATCGTGCGCGATGCCGTGCCGCAGCCGTCGATACCTGACGCTTACTTGCTCCGGCCGGGCGTCGGTTACATCGACATGACCCGCGGTTTCAATTACACCACCACCGACGAGCTGGTCGACGCCATCGATCAACTTCACCGCAAAGGAATGAAGTCGCTGGTGCTGGATCTCAGGAACAACCCGGGCGGGTTTCTGGACCAGGCGATTCACGTCGCTGAGGTGTTTCTGCCGAGCGGACAGTTGATCCTGACGCAGAAAGGGCGCAACGGTTATCGCGACAACACTTACGAGTCGAAAAACAACGCGCCGGACATGACGCCGCTCGTGATCCTGATCAACGAGCAAACGGCGTCGGCCTCGGAGATCGTCGCCGGGGCGATGCAGGACCACGATCGGGCGTTGATTGTGGGGCAGACGAGTTTCGGCAAGGGCCTGGTCCAGAGCATCATTCCGCTCGAGTATGGCGCTGGTTTGACGCTCACGTCGGCGAAGTACTACACGCCGTCAGGCCGGTTGATTCAACGTGATTACTCGCACGGCGGGTTCTACGATTACTACACTCACGGCGCGGGTGTTGCCGGCTCTGCCGGACAACCGCCTGCGAAACCGTCTGGCGCGGAAAAGAAAACGGACACGGGACGCGCCGTCTACGAAGGCGGTGGAATCGCGCCGGACGAAGACGTCAATCCGCGCATGACAAATCTCACGCAGCGCCGGATGCTGAGCCCGATCTTTTCTTTCGCTCGCGAGTTGGTGAACGGACGGGTTACCGGATTTGTATCGAGCAAGCTCACCGGCAAGCTCGTGTTCGATCACGATCTGCAAGCCGACGAGTACCGGATCACCGATTCGATGTTCAGGGCGTTTCGCGACTTCGTTACCAAGGACCCCGCTTATAAAGTCACTGCCGCTTCCGTGGATCGTTATCGTTCGTTCGTCGAGCTGGAGCTGCGCTTCAATATCGTCACCGCGGCGTATGGTCGCATCATCGGCGATCGCGTCTTCATCACCACTGACGACCCGCAGGTCTCGAAAGCCGTCGACGTGTTGCCGAAGGCGCGCAACCTCGCGATGGGCGCGAAACCTTAAGCCACAAAAAGCACAAAAGGCACAAGAGGCACAAAAAAGAGGAAAAAAAGGAGGGACAAAAATGTCCCTATTCCTTTTTGTGCCTTTTGTGTCTCTTGTGCCCTTTGTGATCTATGTTTCAGGCATAAAACAGAGTCTTGCGTCTAAAACCGGCGATGTGATACGTTCTGCCGGTATGAAACGTATGAATCGACCCGGTAAGCCACTCGTCAACACCGAAGAGCTCGGACGCGCCGTTCGTCGTCGCCGTGAAGAGCTCGGCCTCAGCCTCCGCGACGTGGCTGCGAAAACCTTAGTCTCCGCTTCCACGCTGTCGCGCATTGAAAACGGAACCGGCAAGCCTGACGCCGATAACATCGCGCGCCTAACGTCGTGGCTCGAAGTGCCGATGGAGCGCATTCTCAGCGGACGGCAAGGACAAGCAGACGCAGCGCCGCCGGTCGTTTATTATCCGCAGGAGCCGACGCCCGAGATTGTCGAGGCCCACCTGCGCGCCGACCGCAATCTCACGCCTGAAACTGCGACGGCGTTGTCAGAGCTTTTCCGCGTCGCCTACACGCAGTTCAGCAAGAGCGGCGGCGAGAAGGCATCGAAAAAACGACGCTGAATCCTATACTCCACATGTGCAGCTTGGCGATTTACCTCCAGGTGAAAAGTGGCGAAACTTCGAGCTGAAAGCCATGGCCCTGCGCGACTTCGCCCGCGTCAGGCCTGACTTGCCACTCAACCCATTCGACCTTGCCCGCTTCGCCAACCTGATCGTGCTCGACTTCGACGAGGTCGAAGGTCTCAGCGACAATGCCCGCCAACACCTGCTTGGTCCAGCAACTGAAACTTGGTCCGGCGGCGCCTGCACTCTGCCAAACGGAATGAAACTCGTCATCCTGAACCCGAACCATGGTCCAGCACGAACCAAGGCGACGCTGATGGAAGAGATCTGCCACGTTTTCCTGGCCCATCAACCCAACCGCCTTTCCGTCGTCACCAAAGACGAACGCGGCAAAGTAATGAACCGCGACTACCGCAAGACAGACGAGGAAGAAGCCTATGGCGTCGGCGCTGCGGCGCTCGTCCCGTACGCCTCGCTGAAGAAGTTGTTATTACAGGGAAAAAACGTCCGCGACATCGCGGCCCACTTTCGCGTGAGTCGCGAATTGGTCGAGTATCGTATGAAAGTGACTCACCTTTGGCGCGAGTATAAGGATTTTCGTTAGAATAGACGGCCCATGACTGAACAACTGCAAGATGCAGCCACGCATGGCTTGACCACGATCGACAAGCTGCGGATGCTGCTGGACATCACCAAGAAGATCAGCCGTTCCCTCGATCTTCAGGAAGTGCTGAACCTGGTGATGGACACCCTCGATTCGCTGATCCCCTACGATGCCGCCGGCATCTTCCTGCTGGAGTGCGTCGACAAAGACGAGGTTCCGGAAGGCGAAGAACCCTGCACGTTCAAAGCCGAAGCCGTTCGCGGTTACGACGTCGAGGAGCTTTACGATCTGCACCTGAAACTCGGCGAAGGATTTCTCGGCAGCGTCGCCTTGAGCGGCACGCCGATCATCTCCAACGACGTCCGCAACGATCCCGTCTACGTCAACGCGCGCGACCGCACGCGCTCGGAAATGGTGGCGCCGATCATTTCGAACGACGAAGTGATCGGCTGTTTCGATCTCGAAAGCGACCAGCTCAACGCTTATTCAAAGGACGATCTCGAAGTGCTGACGCTGCTTGCCTCGCAAGTCGCCATCATCATTGAGAAGGTGATGTTGCACGAGCAGTTGATCGAGAAGAAGCGGCTGCAGGGGCAACTCGAAGTGGCGCGCCAGGTTCAGTTGGCATTGTTGCCGCCCGGAGATCCCGAATTACCCGGATACGACATCAGCGCCTACAACTTCCCGACCGAGGAAGTTTCCGGCGATTACTACGATTGGGTTCGTCTCTACGAAGACCAGATCGGCATCGTGATCGCCGACGTGTCGGGCAAAGGCGTGCCGGCGGCGATCCTGATGGCGTTCCTGCGCGCGAGTCTCCGCGCTGCGAGTCACATCGGCTACGCGACGCACATCTCGATGGCGAAAGTGAACTACCTGCTTTGGGAGTCGATTGAACGAAACCAGTTTGTCACTGCGCATCTACGGTATTTTGGACGCGTCGAACCGAACTCTGTCGTACTCGAACGCCGGCCACAATCCGCCGCTGTTGATCAAAGCGGGTGGTGAGGCTCGTTACGTCACTCACGGCGAGCAGCCGTTGGGCATGTTTCGCGACACGCGCTACCACGAATATCACCTCACACTCGATCCCGGCGACGTTTTAGTTCTTTACACTGATGGTCTAACAGAGGCGGAAAGCCCGACCGGCGAGGAATTTGGCCGCGATCGACTAATTGCCGCAGTCAAGGAGTCGCTGGACAGACCGGCGCGCGAGATGATCGCGAGTGTTCAGATGACTGTGTTGGAGTGGACTGCGAGCGCGGGCGCTACCGACGACGTGACGTTTTTTATTATTAAGGCGTTGAAAGCGTAAGATCCGTGTTCTCAGAACACGGATCTCACGACGTGGTATGCTAGTGTGCGGTCAGTGAGCAGTGGGCATGATCGCCGCCCGGTGCTAACGGAGCACGATAGTCGCCAAAGTGAAACTCAGCCTCGGCCTCCGATAAAGCATAGACATCGAAGCCATACGCATCGAGATAGTCTGCCAAATCATCGGGGGAAAGAAGATATATGGCAGGCGTGTAACCTGCTTCAACACGAATTTCCAGCAGGCGCTCGATTACTTCAAGTGGTGCAAAGCAGCTCACAGGATCTCTGTATGTGGCCATTTTTTGCCGGCGCCTTTCTTTTCAAATTTCCATGCACACGGTCCAAATTTTTATTCACCGCATGCTTTCAAAATCGACAACTTTGATGTACGCAAGTCGAAAGTAGTTTGTTCTTCGGAGTGCAAATATTCTCACTCGCAATTCATATGCGTCTTTGACGCGCGAGAGTAGTGAAAAGTTCCAAAAGGAAAAATGAGCAGCGAACAACCAACGACTCCTAATATCCAACCTCCTGGTCCGCCGCCACCGAATTTCATTTCCGTTTTGAGAGAGATGTTGCGGGCCTCTGACAAAGTCAGCGATCTGATCTTTCAGTCCGGGGCGACCGCCGCAAATCGAGTTGGCGGGCAAACTGGTTCCGGTGCGCATTCCGGGGCTGGAAAAACTGACGCCGGCGCACACTGCCGGAATCGCTAAACTGATCATTGGCAATCAACAGGTCGCGCTCGATAGTCTGGAAAAAACCGGATCTGCCGACTTGTCGTTCAGCGCGCCCGGCGAAGCTCGTTTCCGCGTCAATATCTTCAAACAACGAGGCACGCACGCGATCATCATGCGCGTTATTCCGATGCGTCCGCCGCGTTTCAGCGACTTCAATCTTCCCGAGGTGTTGAGGGAAGTCGTGGATCTCAAGAACGGAATCGTGCTGGTGACTGGTCCAACCGGCAGCGGCAAGAGCTCGACGCTCGCGGCCGTCATCGATCTGATCAACGAGACGCACTACTACCACATCGTCACGATCGAAGACCCGATCGAGTTTTTGCACATGCACAAAAACTCGACGATTCACCAGCGCGAGCTGCATTCGGACACGCCGAGTTTCTCCATTGCTTTGCGCGCCGCGCTGCGGCAGGCGCCGAAGGTGATACTCGTCGGCGAGATGCGCGATCGCGAGACGATCGAAGTCGCGCTAGAGGCAGCCGAAACGGGCCACCTGGTCCTGTCGACGCTGCACACGATCGATGCATCGAAGACCGTCGATCGCATCATCGGCGTGTTTCCCAAGAACGAAGAAAAAGTGATCCGCACGCGCATCGCGCAGTCGTTTCGCTTCATCGTTTCTCAACGATTGATCCCACTCGGCGACGGCAAGGGACGCATCGCGGCAATCGAGATTCTGAAGTCGACTATGCGCACCCGTGAGTACGTCGAGAAGGGCGAATCCGAAGGCAAATCGCTGATCGACGCGATGGAACAGGGCGATCAGGACGGTATGCAAACGTTCGACACGGTCATCGAGAATTTCATCCGAGACGGCGTAGTCAGCATCGAAGGTGCGATGCCTTATGCCACAAATGCGAACAACCTTTTGCTGAAGATTGCGGATCTCAGGGGAGCGCCTCCGCCTCTGCGGGAACAGGAGCCCGCGCGCGACGAGACGTCGATGCTCGATTTGATCGAGCCATAGCTCGATTTCATTAGGCCATAGCTCGATTTCATTGGGCCGTGAACCTATAATTTGGCCTGACTATGTTGCTGCACTTTATCCTTGTAGCGGCGCTTCTCTTCCCAACGATCGCGCTTGGCGCCCATGTTGACGACGCAATCCGCATTGAAGTACCGCCAGGCGGGCAGCTCAAGGTGCGGAACGACTTCGGCGCGGTTTCAGTCGAGCTTTGGAATGAAAATTACGCCACTGTTTCGGCCAGAACAGAAGGTTCCGCTGGCACTCAACCGCTGGCCGATAACCATCGACAATCGCGGCAAACTGGTGACGATCTCCGTTGTTCGACGGCCGATCGATCCGGCCATGGCGATCAATCTGCAACTGAAAATTCCTCCTAATGTTGACATCGGCGTATGGTCCGGGAAGGCGTATGTCAAACCCGAGATACGGACGCCGTCGAATGCAGAGCCTGTAGAACCAAAGTTAATCGCACCTTCGAACGCGCCGGCGGGAACGCCGGGCGATACCGCCGAGAACGCCGAGATCAGCGAAGGCGACGTCATCCGCGTCGATTCGCAACTGGTGACGCTGAACGTCAGCGTGATCGATCGGAGTACCAGTCGCGGGTTGGTGGGCCTGGTCCAATCAGAGTTCAAACTTTTCGAAAACGGGCAGGAACAACGCGATCGTCCAGTTTGAATCTTCATCGGCGCCATTCGATCTCGTGCTGCTGATCGATCTCTCCGGTTCGACGAAAGAAGTCGTGAAACTGATCCGCGCCGCGGCTTTGCGCTTTGTCAACGCTGCCCGACCGGCCGATCGGATCGCCGTGATCACGTTTGCCGGTACATCGTCAATCGTGTCAGGTTTTACTGCCGACCGCGAACTGCTGCGACAGCGAATCGAGACGATCGATACCTTGCGTGGCGACACCAAGCTCTACGACGCGCTGAACTTCGCGATGAACCAGATCGCGAAAGACGCCAACAACTCGCGCCGCGCGGCAATCGTCGTGATGAGCGACGGTCTCGACGGGACGATCCCCGGAGTTAGCGGGCAGATTGGTTCGCAAACTTCTTACCACGAAACGCTGCGAAACATTCAGGAGTTTGACGGAGTCTTGTACACTCTGTGGCTGAACACCGAATACGAAGCGATGAGTCCGGAAGACACGCAGCCCGAAGCGTTCGACATGGGACACGACCGCATGAAAGAGATGGGGGAGGCCGGCGGCGGCGTTTTTTATCCGGTGGAGAAGTCTGACCGATCTCGCGGGCGCTTACGAACAAGTGGTAGCGGACCTCGGAACGGTTTATAGTTTAGCGTATCGGCCCTCAAACCATGTTCGCGACGGGCAGTGGCGAGCAATACGAATTGGTGTTAATCGCTCGAACGCGGTAGCACGCGGCAAACGTGGCTACTATGCCAAGTAAAGCAATGCGAATTGCGAATTTTGAATTGCGGATTTGCGGATTTAATTTCGCATTTCGCATTTCGCATTTCGCAATCTCTTTGGTGGTCCTCGTTGCGCTTTTTCTGGGACTCGTTCGCGGGCAGGATCCGATCGAAACGATCCGTATCGACTCCGATCTCGTCGATCTGAAAGTCAGTGTGCTCGCGCGCGGAGCTGAGGCGCAGGTGCCGATGCTCGGGCAGAAAGATTTCGTTGTGCTGGAGGATGGCTCGCCGCAGGAGATCGCTTTTTTTGAAGCTGCCGATGCGCCCTTCGACCTGGTCCTGTTGCTCGATCTTTCCGGATCGAATTCCAAGAAGCTGAAGATGATCCGCAACTCGGCGAAGCGTTTTGTTGAAGCGACTCGTCCGACTGATCGCATCTCCGTTGTTTCGTTTACCGAGCAGCCGGCGTTGTACTCGTCCTTCACGCTCGATCGCGTCCGTTTGAAAAGGGACATTGACGATATCGATGCGGCCGATGGCGGAACGAATTTCTGGGACTCACTTGATTGGGTGATCAGAGTTTTGGCGCCGCAGGGATCGGGACGAAGAAGTGCGGTCGTGGTGATGACGGACGGCGTCGATAATGCGTTGCCGGATGTTTATGGCGTCGGTTCGCGTACGACGTTTGCGAAGTTGCTGGAAGATATTCGCAACTCCGAAACGATCGTCTTTCCGATCTATCTCGATACGGAAGAAGAGAACGTGAAGGACCATCACGTGCCGCGCGCCGCTTACGCGCTGGCTCGCGAGCAGCTCGCGCAGATCGCCACGTCGTGCGGGACGCCCATGTATCGCGCAGCAAAGTTGAGCGATCTCGACAAAGTTTACGCGCAAGTCGTGCGCGACCTGAGCACGGTCTACAGCATCGGTTACCAGCCGGCGAACAAAACATTGGACGGGAAGTGGCGCTCAGTTGAAGTGCAGTTGGTCCAACGCCCCGACCTCTTCGCCCGCACCAAACGCGGCTACTTCGCGAAACTCGCCGAAGCCTCTCGCTGAATCCTCGGCGGATCTCTGCGCCCCTCGGCGTCCTCTGCGTTGAGAATGAGCGAAACGCAGAGAGCGCGGAGAGTCGCAAAGGTCGCAGAGTTCAGATCACCACCTTCCGTGTTTCTTACAGCTTGTAAATGCCGCCGAGCGGACTATAATGCTCGCGAGATTACCGGCCGGTCATTTCCTAATCGCGAATTCGGAGGGTCCCGTGAGAAAAAATACCTGCCTCCCAGTGCTGTCAGTGTTTTCTGCTGTAGCACTTATCCTCTGTTGCTCGGTGCTGAGCCTCGCTCAAAATCGCGAAAAATTCGTGATTTCAGCGAAAGCCGGCGGCATTAACGCCGTCACCGGCCAGGCCAAAGTGCACTCGAAAGGCGATTCTGACTGGCAACAACTATCAATTACCGACGATTTGAATGCCGGCGACCGCGTCCGTACCGATCACGACGGCCGTGTCGAGATTTTGCTCAATCCGGGCTCGTACCTGCGGGTTGGCGGCAACACCGAAGTCGAGTTGGCTAACAACTCGCTGGCGAACCTGGAGCTGAGGCT
Source organism: uncultured Acidobacteriota bacterium (assembly GCA_963770215.1). Taxonomy (GTDB): domain Bacteria; phylum Acidobacteriota; class Blastocatellia; order Pyrinomonadales; family Pyrinomonadaceae; genus PSRF01. The sequence continues at coordinate 634,182 of CAVYOP010000014.1, read as the reverse complement.
GATCAAGGGCACTGCCATCGTCGAAGCCACCGGCGCCGACGGCCTGGAACTGAACATCAACATCAGCACGCCGCACACGAAGCTGGCCATCGTCCGGCAGGGACTGTATCGCCTGAACGTGGTGCCGGGTGACACGACCGAGCTGATCGTGAGAAAAGGCCGCGTTATCCTGAGCGATTCGCACACGAAGGTAAAAGGCGGCAACAAGGTTGTTTTCAGTCAAACCAACGTCTCCGTGGCGAAATATACCAAGGAAGAGAAGAAGCGCTTCGAACAGGAAGACGTCGACCTGTGGAGCAAGGAACGGGCGGAAACGTTGGCGAAAGCCAATCGCCGCGTTACGGAGCGCATGTTGAACTCGGCGTTTGCCTCGTTCCGCGATCCGTTTGACAATCCGTACTACTCGCGCGGCTTCGGCCTTTGGTTCTTTAACGCCAGAGTTGGCTGCTACACGTTCATCCCGTTCTACTACGGTTGGGGATCGCCATACGGTTCGTCATATACGACCGCGATTTACGCGCCGTACATTGGCAACAGGAACTATGGGAATGGCGGTTACTCGCATCCGGGAGCTGGTTCTAACGGCGGCGGCTCGTCACCTTCGGGTGGATCTGCCGGTGGCGTCAGGCCCGTTACTCCGCCGGGAGGCGGCTACGGCAATGGCGGTGGCATCAGGAGCAATCCCATGCCGAGCCGGGCGATCGACTCGGACACGGGTCGTCCGATGCCGCGGAAGAGCTTGGAAATCAGCCGGCCAAACCAATAGTTCGAGACTGGCAATTAGTTTTGGCGCGGTGCCTTGAAGAGTTCCTCCAACTCTTCGTTAATCAACGTTCTGATCTCTGGCGGTTTTAACCCGGCAAGGATCAACTGTGTCAGCGCCGTCCGCAATTGCGCTCGCAGGCGGTCGTCAGGCTTCTCCCTGAGCGTTTGGGAGACGACGACCGCGCCTGAGCCATGCCTCACGCGAATCAATCCTTCCTTTTGCAGGCGACGATAAGCAAACGCCACCGTATTCAGGTTCACCCCGAGGTCTGACGCCACCTGTCTGACCGGCGGCAGCAGTGTCCCCTCGCTCAGCTCTCCCCTCGCGATCAGGGTCTTAATCTCGTCGACCAGTTGCTGATAAAGCGGCCGCGCGTCTCTTTCATCTACGGTTACGAACATGATTGTCTAGTGATTGTATACAGTAGACAATTCGCGGTGTCCAGAAATTATTTCGTGAGATGGTTGGCAAGTGAGAGGGCGGATGCGACGACTTTATCGAGGCGAGGTTCCGAGGTGATGGTGTCGCCGACCATGAAGACGTTGGGAAGGGAGGTTTGGGGGCCGAGTTCTGAAGGGGGATCGAGGCCGAGGACCATGCCGAGTTTGCGGCGGGTGGAGTCGTAATAGGTGCGCGGGTTGGCGGTTTCGATGATTTCAATGTCGCCGCCTAGTTCAGGGAGGGCGGTGTGGAGGCGCGTCCAGAATTGTTCCAGGGCCATTTGATCGCGTTCTTCGTACTCTTCCTCGCTTGCTTGATAGGCAAACCAGTCGGTGACGTCCGTGCTTGTAGTGAAGGTGACGGCGCGTTTGCCCGGTGGTGCGCTGCTGGCGGGAGATATGGCGACTGTGAAGTCGGCGACGGTAAAGTCGGTGTTGCCCGAGACGCGGAAGTGTTCGCCGGGCAGACGCGCGACGGCGGATTCTTCGATACTCGCGTAGACGACGTAAGCGCCCGAGCCTTGCAGTGTTTTCAGCAGCTTTTTGGTTTCAAGCGGCGTGCGATTCAGGCCGACCAGTTTTCCGTACGTGTCCCAGACCGTGAGATTGCTGACGATCGCCTTTCGCGCGATCACAGTCTCGCCGCTCAGTAGATCCACGCCGATAGCGCGTTCGCCGCGTTCGTCGTACGCCAACCGGAGCACCGGGCTGTTCAAACGCAGCGTCCCGCCGGTTTTCTTGATTGACTCCGCGAGCCGTTCGCACACAGTCGCCGGGCCGCCGGCGATCGAGTAAAAGTCGCCTGTAATGTTCGGAATGGTCAACAGGGAAGTCTGCGGAATGTCGACCGGCAGTTCAGAAAAGACGCGATCGTAGATCTCGCCCGGTCCGAACGACGTGTAAAGCCCCATGCCCGGCTCGAAGTCATGTCCGCCAAACTCAACCCGCGCCACACACCCGCCGACCAGCGAGTTTCTTTCCAGCAAACAGGTCTTGACGCCGCGCGCAGACAGCAGCGCCGCAACAGTCAGGCCGCCGATGCCGCCGCCTACGACGACTACGTCATACGACATAGATAAATAACGATTTTGTCGATTGACTGAATGGCGATCTCGAAGCCGGGCGTGGTCGGTGTGACCTGATCGCCTTTTTCGAGAATGCTCTTATCAAGGAAGGGCGCGAGCACGAGGACGATGGACTGGATGCCGTTGAAAACGAGGTGGACGATGAAAGGCGGCACCACCGAACCGGAGTACGCGCGGATGACAGTCAGCGCGAGGCTGAGCATCGTGATCACCGCGATGACGCCGATGTTGTTCGAGTATTGAAAAACGTGGACGCCGGCGAACATCAGCGTGACGACGGCCACGGCGATTCCCACGCCGGCTGCACGTTCGATGGCCGAATAGAGCACGCCGCGATAGATCAGTTCCTCGATGAGCGGCGCGGTGGCGACAGCGGCGAGCGCCGTGATGAAGCGCGCGACCATCGAGCTCTCGACTATCAAGTCCAACTGCGTCTTGCTGCCGCCCAAAGCGGTCGTAAGGGCCCACCCGATCACGAGCAGCACCGCGGCAAATAAGAAGCAGACCAAAGTTCCGATTACGGGTGAGATGTTCTTCGGCCACTGGAAGCTGATGGATTTCCAGAACGGAAGCCTGCCTCCGCGGCTGACGACAAACCAGAGCAAGCCGAGAGTCAGCAAGTGGGCCACGATTGTGCCGGCGAGCGATATGACGATCAGCGTCTTGTCTGTTGTCAGTGTTTCCGGACGGGGTGGACCGTGTTTCATCCAGGTGTTAACGAGGTAAGGAAGCGCGATGACCAGCGGAGTAAATGCCAACAGGAAAAAGCTGGCCAGCCAGATGAGAAAAGCCACTACGACCTCGAGCCACGGCATCAACCAGTCGTTTTTGACCGAAGGCGCTGGTTGCACCTCGTTGCGAACAGCTTGCTCCGGAATCCCTGCCGGCGGCTCGTTCGAGAGCGGCGTCACATCCTGCGAAGGCTCGTTAGTAATCACTGTCACGCGAGTGTAGGTGACTTGGAAACACAAATCAATCAGATCACACTGCGGGATACTCGAATTCCAATAGAGGGGAGCCGAAGCGGGGAGCGGCCAGCATGAGGGCGATAATGGTTTTGGCGTCCTGGATCTCGCCACTGGTGATCATTTCGAGAGCTTCGTCGATTGGGAGGCGCACGACTTCAAGGATTTCGTCCTCTTCGAGACGCTGCTGCCCCGGCGAAAGCTCGGTGGCGAGATAGACCCACATCTTCTCCTCACAAAAACCAGGCGAGACAAAAAACTCCGTCAGCTTTTCCATTCGCGCGGCAACCAGCCCGATCTCTTCCTGAAGCTCGCGCGCGGCGCCGTCGTCCGGGCGTTCGCCTTCAAACAGCGAACCCGCGGGAGCTTCCAGCAGATAACGCACCGCCGGATGTCGATATTGCCGCACCAGCGCCACCGTGCCGTCGTCGAAAACCGGCAGGATCACGGCGCTGCCATGATGGTGCACGACCTCTCGTTGATACGTCACCTCGCCTTCGCGCACCGTGTCGACGGTGACATTGAAAACTCGTCCGGCGTAAATCTTTTGACTGGCGATGATCTTTGGCAACTCGTCGTGCGGTGTGGTCATGTGATTTGTTTCCATTCCCCGATTAAGTAGAGCGATCCGGTAACACAGATCAACCCCCCGGGAGACATGCTGCGGAGGGTGGCCTGCATTGCATCATGGGTCGAGTTGGATTCTATAACGGAGGCGCGGGCGAAGCGTGCGGCGATCGGTCGCAGTGTTTCGAGCGAAGCGGCTCGCACGTTGTCAATCGTAGTCAGGATCAAGTTGTCGGCGAGTGGGAAGAGTATCTCGCCGATCCGCTCGAGCTTCTTGTCCATCATCGCGCCGAAGACGATCGTCAACGGACGCCGGGCAAACTCATTTAGATAATCGCGCAATGCTTCAGCGCCGGCGGGATTGTGTGCGCCGTCGAGAAGAAAAGGGGAAGCCAACTCGAGACGGCCGGGATGATGCGCGTTTTCGATGCCGGAAATAATTGCCGCCGGTGGAATCGAGAGACTTTCGGCGAGTCGAATCGCGACCAACGCATTTTCAACCTGGTGCCGGCCGCGCAGTCCTAGACAAATCCGATCGTAAGGTGGAGTTGAAATACAAAATCTTCCGTCAGGCGTGTGGTCAAGAATTTCAGGTGGATCGGTGCGTGTTGGTTCGACGCCGGTTTCTGCGCATCGTTGCAGTACCACAGATAAAGCTTCAGGTTGCTGGTCTGCGATGATGGCTTTCACGCCGGGACGGATGATTGCTGCCTTTTCACTCGCGATGCTCTCGATTGTTTGGCCCAGGTACTGCTCGTGGTCCATTGCGATCGGCGTGATTGCAACAACGCCGGCCCCGGCGGCGGTGGTCGAGTCGAGCCTGCCGCCCATGCCTGTTTCGAGAATCGCCAACTCGATCCCTGCTTCACGAAAAGCCAGCAGCGCTATCGCAGTCAGTTGTTCGAAGAAAGTCGGCAGCGCTCCGAACTGCCCGGAGGTAACAAGATGCTGCGATGCTTCGCGAACCGTCGCCGTATGGCGCGCGAAATCAAACTGGCTAATCTCAGAGCCGGCGATGCGGATGCGTTCGGTGATCGAGACGAGATGAGGCGACGTGTAAAGCCCGCTCTTGATCCCAGCGGCGCGGCAGATCGAATCCAACATCGCCGCGGTCGAACCCTTGCCGTTCGTTCCTGCGATCTGGACGGAGGGAAAGGCGCGTTCCGGATTGTTGAGGGCTTGAAGGAGAAGTTCGGTGTTTCGGAGACCCAGCTTGATCGCCAAAACTTCATGGCCCAGGCCGAAGAGATATTTAACCGCCTCTGCAAAATCCATCTGCGGTTAGTTTCTGGAGGTTGCGCGACGCCGTGCCCTTTCAATATCCGACTCGCCGTGGATTTCGGGATTCATCATAAAGTTCAGCAGCTTGATGATCTGATTGCGCAACTCGCGCCGGTCCACGATGTAGTCGACCATGCCGTGGTCCAGGAGAAACTCGGAGCGTTGAAAATCCTTCGGCAGCTTTTGGCGGATAGTCTGTTCGATGACGCGCGGGCCGGCGAACCCGATCAGCGCTTTTGGTTCGGCAAGGATGACGTCGCCGAGCATCGCGAAACTCGCTGTGACACCACCGGTCGTCGGATCGGTCAACACCGAGATAAACGGCAGACGCGCTTCGTCCAGCGCCGCGAGCGCGGCGGAGATCTTCGCCATCTGCATCAGCGAGAGGGTGCCTTCCTGCATACGCGCGCCGCCGGAAGCGGAAAAGATGATCACCGCGCTGTGTTCGCGCATCGCGCGCTCGATCAACCGTGTGACTTTCTCACCGACAGCCGAGCCCATCGAGCCGCCGATGAACGTCATGTCCATCGCTCCGGCGACGACGGGATGATCGCCGACAGTCCCGCGAGCGCTGATAATTGCTTCCGGAAGACCTGAAACCTCGATGGCCTGAGTCAGACGTTCCGCGTACGGTTTGCTGTCGACAAAGCCGAGCGGATCGATCGAGATCACCTCGCCGTCGATCTCTTCATACTTACTGTCGTCAAACAACAACGCCAGCCGCTCACGTGCGCCGATGCGAAAGTGATAGCTGCAATGTTTGCAGACCTGAAGCCCGTCTTCGAGCTCGCCTTTGAACAGGTGGGCCTCGCAGCCGTCGCACTTAACGAAGACGTTTTCCGTCTTGACGACGCGTTCTTCAGGCGGAACCGACTCGATACGCTTTGTTTTCTTGCTAAACCAAGCCATAGGAATGGCGGGAAGGGTACCATGAGCCACTAAAAGGCACAAACGTTAGCCACAAAAGGCACAAAGCTTCGCACACAAAAGGCACAAAAGAAGAAAAAGAGAGCCCATCTTTGTGCCTCTTGTGTGCGAAGCTTTGTGCCTTTTGTGGCTAAAACTCGATCCCCTGCTGGGCCCGAATTCCCGCGGTAAATGGGTGTTTGATCTCGGTCATCTCGGTGACGAGGTCGGCGGCTTCGATCAACTCGGATGGGGCGTCTCGCCCGGTCACGACGATGTGCAGCGCCGGTTGTGCGGTGCGAATCGAGCGGAACTCCTCGATCACCTCTTCGACGGGCAACATCTTGTAACTAAGCACGTAGACCAGTTCGTCAAACACAATCATGTCATAGTCGCCGGAGCGTAGTTTCTCGACGCACAACGCCCAGGTCTCGCGGGCAGTCTTGATGTCTTGGTCGGGGTTCTTGGTGTCCCAGGTGAAGCCGTCGCCCATCGTGTGGACTTCGATGCCGAGCTTTTCCGCGGATTCGTGCTCGCCGTAACGATCGCTGCGCGACTTCATAAACTGAATCATGCAGCAGTTCAAACCGCGTCCGGCGGCGCGCATCATCAAGCCCAGCGCGCAGGTGGTCTTGCCTTTACCGTTTCCGGTATGGACCATCAACAGGCCACGCGTCTTTTCCTGGTAATCCTCGCGACGCCATTTGTATTTTCGATCTAACACGGAACTCTTAGGCGACGGATTCTCTTAATGCGTCCTCAGTCACGTCGCCGTTGGCGCGCTTCACTGCGTCCTGCAGGAGACGAATGATCGTCGTCTCAGCTTCTTCCCAGCTTCCTTTGAGCGTGCATCCCGCGGCGTTGCGATGCCCGCCACCGCCGAACTTCTCCGCGACCTTCGCGACGTTCACGTCGCCCTTCGATCGCAAGCTCGTGCGATAAACGCCAGGCTCGCATTCCTTGAGCATCGCCACAGCTTCCACTTCGCCGACAGTCAACGGATAGTTCACAAAACCGTCAGCATCTTCATCAGAAGCCTGCGCGTTGCGCTGCATGTCGAGCGACTGCCGCATACACGCAACACGCCCGCTTTCGTCACGCCGCGCCGTCGACAACACCGCGCCCATCAACTGGATTCGACTCCACGGATAACTCGCAAACACGGCCTCGGCAGTCTTCGCCGGTTTCACACCGGTGCGCACAAGCTCGGAAGCGACTTTGAACGTCCGCTCAGTCGTGTTCGAGTAATGAAACGATCCGGTGTCAGTGATCAGCGCAGTGTAAACACACTCGGCGATCTCGCGGGTCACACGCACGCCGGTGGCTTTGCACAGGTTGTAGATCATTTCGCCGACCGCGGACGCCGTCGAGTCGATCCAGTTGATCGTGCCGAAGAGCGCGGTGGTCGAGTGGTGGTCGATATTGACGACAAACTGTTTCTCGAGATCCGCGAGCCCCGGCCGGGTGATGTCGGAGCACTCGATCACGAAGACAGCGTGATAAGTCGGGTCAACCGATGGCGTGACGCGAACGTCGTTGGCGCCGGGAAGCTGCTGATAAGCGTGCGGCACCGGATCGCGCATGATGACTTCCACGTCTTTATCGAGCGCGCGTAACAACCAGTAGAGACCAAGCGAAGATCCTAAGCTGTCGCCGTCCGGGCGGATATGGGAGGTGATCGCGAAACGACGTTTCGCTTCAATCAGCTCGACTACTTGACTAAGCATCTTGCATCGCAAATCTGAGATCGCAAATCTGAGATCTCAGATCCTTCAATCCTTTCCTTGTCTCTCCCACTCTCGTTCAATCTCATCCAGCAGTTGATCGACGCGCTCGCCCTCTTCTTCAATTCGATCGCGCACGAAATGAATTTCGGGCGTACGGGGCAGATTCAACGAAAGACCGAGTTGTTTGCGAACATAAGGCGCCGCGTGTTTCAAGGCTGACAGCGCCTCTTTATGTTCCTGTTCATCACCGCGAACCGTGACGTAAACACGGGCCGTTTTCTTATCCGAAGAAAGTCGAACGTCCGTGACAGTCACCGCAGTCAGCCGCGGATCTTCGAGCTCATAACCAACGATCTGCGAAATTTCATCTCGCAGAACATCTGCAACTCGTTCCGTCCGCCGCATGACTTACAATTCCGTGGCCGCTACGCGTTCGATGATGTAAGCCTCGATCTGGTCTCCAACCTTGACGTCGTTGAAGTTTTCCAGACTGATACCGCACTCGAACCCTTCGCGAACCTCCGACACATCGTCCTTGAACCGGCGCAACGACGCAATATTGCCTTCCCAGCTCACGACGCCGTCGCGAATCAGGCGCGCCTTCGCATTGCGACGCATGATGCCGTCGATGACCATGCAACCAGCAACCGTTCCGGCCTTCGGCACGCGGAACACTTCGCGCACCGCAGCCTTGCCGAGAATCTTCTCTTTCTCGATCGCTTCGAGCATGCCGATCATGGCCGCGCGAATCTCTTCTTCGACCTTGTAGATGATCGAGTGGAGACGAATATCGACGTTCTCCTGCTTCGCGACGTCGGCGGCGCGCGCTTCAGGACGCACGTTGAAGCCGATGATCACGACGGCCGACGACGACGATCCCGCCTGCGTCGCCGAACCGAGCAACACGTCCGATTCCGTGATCGCGCCCACACCGGAACGAATCACCTTCACTTTCACGCGATCCGTCGAGAGCTTTTGCAGCGTCGACTTCAACACTTCGACCGAGCCCTGCACGTCGGCCTTGATGATGACGAGCAGTTCCTTGACCTCGCTCTCGCCGAGGGCTTCGATACCGCGCTTGGTCGTCTGCAACAGTGCCGCCTGACGGCTCAACATCTGCCGGTGTTGCGAGATCGACTGCGCCTTTGTGATGTCGGAAACGACCTGGAAGCTTTCACCCGCCTGCGGCACCCCTTGCAGACCGAGCACTTCCACGGGCGTTGCCGGACCGGCTTCGGTGATCGGCTCGCCGCGATCGTTGAACATCGCGCGGACGCGGCCGTAGATCTGGCCTACGATAAACGGCTCGTGAATCTTCAGCGTTCCCTGTTGGACCAACACGGTCGCCACCGCGCCGCGGCCGCGATCGAGTTTGGCTTCGAGCACGACGCCGGACGCGAGACGCGTCGGACTGGCGCGCAGGTTCAGAATGTCTGACGTCAACAGGATCGTTTCAAGCAGCGTGTCGAGGTTCTCGCGTTTCTTCGCCGAGACCTGGACCATTTCGGTTTCGCCGCCCCAGTCGAGTGGCGACAGGCCCTGCTTGGCGAGTTCCTGACGAACGCGATCGGCGTTGGCGTCGGGTTTGTCGATCTTGTTGATGGCGACGATGATCGGAACACCGGCTGCGCGCGAGTGCTCGATTGCTTCGATCGTCTGCGGCATGACGCCGTCGTCTGCAGCGACGACGAGGACGACAATGTCGGTCGCCTTCGCGCCGCGCGCGCGCATCATGGTGAACGCTTCGTGACCCGGCGTGTCGAGAAACACGACGCGGCGAGTTTCTCCCGGGTTGTCGGGATTCGGCACCTGCACGCTGTACGCGCCGATGTGCTGCGTGATGCCGCCTGCTTCGCCGCCAGCGACGTCGGTGGTGCGAATGCCGTCGAGCAACGAAGTCTTGCCGTGATCGACGTGGCCCATCACGGTGACCACAGGCGCGCGCGGCAGTTCGACGTCGTCGGCGTCGGCGGCGATCAGTTCTTCAAACTCTTCCTCGGCCACCATTTCTTCAAACGGCACAAACGAAACGTCGTAACCGAATCGTTTGCCGAGATCGGCGGCGACGTCGTCCATCAAAGGTTGATTGATGGTCGCGAAGACGCCGCGCTGTAAGAGCAACGTTACGATGTCTTTCGGCTTGATACCGAGCTTTTCGGCGAACTCCTTCACCGTAGAACCTTCGATCAAGCGGACTTCTTTCAGTCCGCTTGAACCCGGCGCTTCGAGCCGGCCGGCGATGCGGTCTTCGAGCGACAAAGCCCTCGGCGGTGGAATGAAATCGCCACCCCTGTCGAACCTCCCGGCCCTGCCTTCGATCTTCCGTCCACCGCGCGGACTGCTGCGTCGCGAGCGACGGCGGCCGGCGTCCGGAGGCGGAATGTAGGTGGTTTGCGGCGTGGCTGTTTCGCCAGGCGTTCCCATGCGCTCGTTGCGCGGCAGGGAAGGCCGTTCGCGCAGGCGCGGATTTCGTTCGGTACGCTCGCGCGGAGCTGGGGGCGGTGGCGGCGGTGGCGCGGGCGCGCGCTCGCCCGGACGGATGCCGGCGTTGAGCGCGGCGGCTGTCGGCCGCAACACGCGCACTTGCCGCGAAGGAACGACGGGTGCGGGTTTCACTTCCGGCGCGCCGTTGGTTGGCGCTGCTGGAGTTACGGCCACTGGCGTCGGTTCGACGGCTGCGACAGGTTGTTGTTCCGCGACGACCGGCGCAGCCGGTGGCGGCGGCGCGACAGGCGTTGGCTCAGGCTCGACGATCGGCGGCTCGATCACTTCCTGCGGCGGCAACTCTGCGCGCGTGGCCGGCTGTAGGCGCTTGACGAGCTTGGTTGGCGCGATGGGCGCGGGTCTCGCCGGTGCGCTAGCGGGTGCCGTTGGTATGGGCGCATCAGGCGTCTCGACCGGTTCCGGCGTCTCGGCCACGACAGGTGGCGCATCAGCGAACACCGGTTCGGGCTCGTGATCGACCTCCGATTCGGCTTCGGCCACCGCCGCTTCCATTGCCGGCGCTACAGCCCGTTTCACGACCTTGACGGCGCGCTTGATGGTCGTCTCTTTTTTCGGGAAGTACTTGTTGCGAATCTTCTCCGCCAGTTCCTTGGACACTGAGTTGGAAGGAACACTGACGTCGACGCCTTCGCGGCGCACTTCTTCGATGAGCCGTTTCGTGTCGAGCTTTAGTTCTTTGGCGAGATCGTAAATACGAACTTTTGAGGAAACTGTCATGCACTCCTTCTCGAACGCTTACTCGCGTGTCAGACGGTCTTGATAATGGTTCGGAACGCTCTGCCGCTCCCAACCACTCCAGAAGCGTCCGATCACAAGGTCGGCGCGTGACAGTAGGGGCGGAGCGGGCAACACAAACGGCCCGAATAAACCGGTCTTGTGTTGTTCCTGTTTGGCTGCATCATTGGAGCATCATTGCTTCTCTTCATCCATGCTCCCGCCTGATGCAGCATCTTCTTCCGAAACTGCGGGAGTTGGTGTTTCTGCTTCGTCGGCCGTGCCTTCGGAAGCAAATTCTTCGTCTGACGCCAATACCTCGGCAACATTCTCTTCGAGATGATCGAAGGCTTCGACCGCTGAAGAGGTGATGTCAGGTGATGGCGTAATTGTGTCCGGACGCAGGTCGCGACCGGTTTCCAGTAATGGAATCTCGTCGGACGGAATCGGCTCGGCCTCAGTCACTGAGACTGGGTCGGCTGAATCCCACGCCTGGATGTCGGGCTCGGCACTGAACGGGACGCCGTTTTCGACTGCCTCGTCGTAACCGGCGGCGGTCATTTCGTCGTTCGGTTCGACTTCAGACGCTTCAATCGATTCGTCGAACTCGGCTGAGACGGCATGTTGGTGTTCCGCCTCCCCATCGCCTTCGCCACCTTCGACTTCCTCACCCTCGACTTCGTCGGCTTCGCCGAGACTGCGATCGCGCAGGGCTACGACGGCCTGCGCCGCGCTCAGGATCTGTTCCGCTTCGTCGAGACTCAGGTCGAGGAACTCGACGAGGTCGTCAACCGAGGTTTGCGCGAGGGCGTCGATGTCGTTGATGTCGTGCTCTGCGAGCGCTTCCGCCTGTTGCGCAGTGACGCCTTCAATGACTGACAGCGGCACAGCCTCGCCGGAGGCAATCAAAGCGCCCATCTGTTCGGTGACCTCGCGCTTGATCTCTTCTTCGCTGCGGATGTCGATGTTCCAACCCACGAGCTTGGTCGCGAGGCGGACGTTCTGGCCGCGCTTGCCGATTGCCAGCGAGAGTTGGTCTTCGTTGACGATGACCTCCATCTGGCGGTTCTCGATGTCGGTGATTCTGACCTGGTTGACTTTCGCGGGCGAGAGGGCGTTGGCTGCGAATACCGAAGGCTCGTCAGACCACTCGATGATGTCGATTTTCTCGCCGCGCAGCTCGCGAATGATCGCCTGCACGCGGGAGCCTTTCATACCGACGCAGGCGCCGACCGGATCGACGTCGCGCTCGTTGGACATCACGGCGATCTTGGCGCGCTCGCCGGGCTCGCGGACGGCCGATTTGATCACGACAGTGCCGTCGTAGATTTCCGGCACTTCCATTTCGAACAACCGCAGCAACAGCTCCGGCGACGTGCGCGAAACTTCGACTTGCGGTCCTTTCGATTCTTTCGACACGTTGTTGATAACGACGCGAATTCGTTCGCCCTGGTTCCACTGTTCGCCGCGCGACTGTTGCGAGCGCGGGAGAATCGCTTCGAGATTGCCCAGGTCGACGATGATGTTGCCGCGTTCGAAGCGTTTGACGTAGCCGTTGACGAGGTCGCCGATCTTGTCGATGTATTGTTCGTAAACGTTGCTGCGGACGGCGTCGCGGACTTTCTGGAAAAGAATCTGTTTGGCGGTTTGGGCGGCGATGCGGCCGAGCTCTTCCATCGGGAGTGGCAGCAGCAGGGCGTCGCCTAGTTCAACTTCGTCGCCGGCCAGTTCGCGAGCTTCGCTGATAGAGAGTTCTGTTGCCGGGTTTTCGACTTCGTCGACGACGACTTTCGAAGCGGAAAGCTCGATGCCGGTCTCGGCGTTCCAGTCAACCTGGATGTCTTCGCCGGAGCGGAACTGCTTTTTGGCCGCTGCGCGGACGGCCTCCTTCATCGCTTCGATAACCAGATCGCGATCGATACCCTGTTCCTGGCAAAGCGCCTCGATGTTCTGTGCGATCGATGAACTCATTTAGGTCTCTCTATCTCAGTTGTCCCGGCGGTCTTTTAATCCCGAGCTTGCCGGAGCTCGTCTTCTACGTCTGCCTCCAGATTTGCTTTCGTGATCAAATCCAGCGGAATTTGCACTCGACCGTTCGTGCGGTCGTCAAAAATCACTTCGTCGCCTTCAATGCCCAGCAAGCGGCCGCGAAAATTGCGTTGACCGGCGATCGGTTGCCGGGTTTTCAGCTTCGCGTTAGCGCCCGCGAAGCGCTCGTAATCGGCGCGCTTGTAAAGGCCCCGATTGAGTCCCGGCGACGAAACTTCGAGCGTGTAGGACGAGTGAATAAAATCTTCGACGTCGAGAATCGTCCCCAGATGAAGGCTGACTTCGGAGCAATCGTCGTGGGTCACACCCTGCGGTTTATCAATAAAAACTCGAACAATCGGCTTGTTGTCGGGGCCGGCAACTTCAACGTGCACGAGTTCGAGGCCGTGGTCGATTGCGACTCGTTCAGCTAGCTCCTGAACCTGATCTTCAATCGAACTATTTCCCATGGCGTAGCCTTTTTGCCGGAATGTCGCCCAAAAGAAAAAGTGGGCGCGAACCCACCGGACGAGACCCCGTGCCTTCGAGCAAGCTGAGGATTATACGGAAACGATTATGTAGAGGCAACTTGGGAACGGCCTCGATGATATCTTCATTCCACTCTGCAATCTCTGCGGCTCACTGCGTCCTCTGCGTAAAAATTACTTTTCGGTGTTATTAACGCAGAGGACGCAGTGAGCCGCAGAGATCGCATCTATGAAGTGACGATCGATGTCAAGAACTTTTTAAAGCACACTTTTGTCCTGACGCCGGCGGCGCCTCATGAATTGGTTTAGCTGCCCCTTGCTCTTTGACATGAAACTGAGTTGTAAACATCGGTAGCGATACTTCCATTGAGCAGTAGCGAAACTACGCTCAATCATCTATGCGGTTATTTCAACCATGAAGTTCAATTCGCTCTCTCCTCTCAGCCCTTAGCAGGAGAGGCTGGCTGCCCAATCAGAGGAACAGGCACGTTAGGCCTAGCGAACTCACGGGCCAGCCGAGCGGCGATAGCTCGTTGTTGGAACTCCGCATAGTTAAGCTCATCGCGCAGCATGATAAAGCTGCGAATGAGTAGCTTCCTGGCCACCGCCACTTTGGCTTTTGGTTTGCCACGGCGTTGGGCCAGGCGGCGGTAGAAGCGTTTCAGATCGGGATCAGTTTTGACGGCCGTCTGCGTGGCCTCTATTAACAGAAACCGTAGCAAGCGAGAGCCGGCTTTACTAATTCCCAGGTAACGTTTCTTGTCCGCCGACGAACGTTCCATCGGATCAAAGCCACCATAGGCGGCCAACTTGCGGGTGTTGGGAAAGCGACTCACGGGAATGAGCGTATGCACGATCCCTAAGGAACTGAGCAAACCCAACCCCGGATGAGTGCGCAACAGACTGATACGCGGGTCTGCCAGCGCTTGTTGCTTGAGCCACCCTTCCGTTTCCGTAATGCGCTGGTTGAGTTCCTGCAGTAACTCCAGCCATTGTTGTCGTTGTTGTCTCATTACCGGCGACAGCGCCAGTGCTTCTAGTTGTTGTGTACCCTGCCGGGTGAACAAGCGAGCCTGTAACGAAAGGCCGGCTTGAAGCGACAACGATTGCAAGCTGTTCTTGATGAGCGTGCGCACCTTCACCAGCTTATGCCGGTAACGCAGCATACGCAGGATCTCGCGACTCTCCGGGCTGGGGCGGTGAAGGCGCGGAAACTCATCGTGGCACAGCAGCTCCAGGATCAGTTCCGCATCGCGACGGTCGTTCTTTTGTCGCCGCCGGGCGCGCCGCCGAATCTCGGTCGCGTCCCCGAGCCAGACCTGGTGCCCCAGTTCTTCCAACAATTGTTCGAACCAGGGTGTATAACCACTGGCCTCGAGGCCCACGATTACCGGACCGCCCAACTCGGCATAGAACTTACGGAGCGCTTCCTTGTGGTCGTGCTTGAGCTCGTGACTAACGAGCTCTCCGGTTTCAGTTTTCAAACAGCAAATTGTTTGTTGACGTGCATGAAAGTCGACGCCGCAATATATAATGTGGCTCATAGCGGGTGTCTCCTTTCAGTTTCATGTCAACCGTGAGTCTAAACCACTTACGGGTAAACGAAAGCGGCACCCGCTTGCTTCATAACATCAGAGAAAACCTCTTCAGAATATTAGATCCCCAAAACTAGGAGAGCTTCGCCTTTACTGCCTCGCTCACAGCTTTACCGTCCGCATTCTTGCCGGCGAGGGCGGCCTGGGCGGCTTTCATTACTTTGCCCATGTCTTTCATGGAGGTGGCGCCGGTCTCGGCGATGGCGGCCGTGACGGCTGCGTCGATTTCGTCTTGTGAAGCAGCTTGCGGGAGGTAGGCTTCAATGACGTCGATCTCGGCCTGTTCTTTATCCACGAGCTCCTGGCGGCCGGCCTTCTCGTACTGCTCGATCGAATCACGCCGTTGCTTGACGAGCGAACGCAGCAGCTTCTGCATCTCTTCGTCATCCAGCTCGCCACCCTTTTCGATCTGCCGGTTCATCACCGCGGCCTTAACCATGCGCAGCGTCGACGTGCGCTGCGCGTCCTGCGCTTTCATCGCCGCCGTCAAATCTGACGACAATCTGTTCACCAAGACTCATTGTCAAGATCCTCCATTAGATCTTCCGTTAGATTTCGCCAGGTACTCCCGCAGGAACCGCCCCGTGTGCGACGCACGAATTCCCATGATCTCTTCCGGCGTGCCAACACCGACAACGTATCCGCCCGCATCGCCACCCTCGGCGCCGAGATCGATGATGTGGTCCGCGGTCTTGATCACGTCGAGATTGTGTTCGATCACCAGCAACGAACCGCCCGCATCGATCAACGCACGAAACGCAGCGAGCAGTTTGTTGATGTCGTCGAAGTGCAAACCCGTAGTTGGCTCGTCGAAGATGTAGAGTGTCTTCGCGCCGGTGCGTTTCAACAAGTGCGCGGCGAGCTTGATGCGTTGCGCTTCACCGCCGGACAACGTCGTCGCCGATTGGCCCAATCGCAGATAACCAAGCCCAACGTCGTCGAGCACGCGCAAACGGTTCGTGATCTTCGGCACTTCGCGAAAGAACGTGATCGCCTCGCGCACCGTCATGTTCAGCACTTCGTGAACGTTCTTCCCGCGATAACGAATGTCGAGAATCTGCTGCTTGAACCGCGTTCCCTTGCACTCTTCGCAAACCAGTTCGACGTCGGCGAGAAACTGCATTTCGACCGTGACGGTGCCATCGCCCTGGCAAACCTCGCAACGTCCGCCCGGAAGATTGAAAGAGAAGTGCGACGGTTCGAAGCCGCGCGCCTGCGCTTCGCGCGTTCCCGCAGAACACTTCGCGAATCGCGTCGTAGACCTTGATATAAGTGACCGGATTCGACCGCGGCGTGCGGCCGATCGGCGACTGATCCACGAGAATCACATCGTCGATAAACTGCCCGCCTTCGAGTTTCGTGAAACGCGCCGACGTGCCCTTGCCAGTCGCCGCGCTGTTTCTTCAATCCTGCGTAAATGCAGTCGTGAATCAACGTTGACTTGCCCGAGCCGCTGACGCCGGTGACGCAGACGAGCATGTCGAGCGGAATTTCGACGTCGATCGATTTCAGGTTGTGTTCCGACGCGCCCTGGATCGTAAGTCGTCGTTTCTGCGCGACGCGGCGTTGTTTCGGCTCCTTGATCTCGGCGTCGCCACGCAGATATCGCGCGGTCAGCGACGTCTCGTCGCTTCAACAGACCTGCGAAGTCGCCTTCGTACATCACGCGTCCGCCGAGCTCGCCTGCCGCTGGTCCGATGTCGAGGATGTGATCCGCCGAACGCATCATCTCGGCGTCGTGTTCGACGACGAGCACGGTGTTGCCGATGTCGCGCAGGTTCTTCAGCAAGCGAATCAGTCGATCGTTGTCCCGCGGATGCAGACCGATCGACGGTTCGTCGAGCACGTAAAGCGCGCCAACGAGAGACGAGCCGAGATTTGTCGCGAGCTGAATTCGCTGCGCTTCGCCGCCGGAAAGCGTTGATGCGAGTCGATCGAGCGTCAGGTAGTCGAGACCGACCTCGACCAGAAATCGCAGCCGGCGCCGCACTTCGAAAAGTATTCTGTCGGCGATCGCCGTTTGCTCAGTCGAGAGCTCCAGCGAATCGAAAAAGCTCGCTGCTTCTTTGATCGACATCGCGCAGATCTCGGCAGCGTCCGTCCGCCGACTTTCACGTCGCGCGCTTCCTGGCGCAGGCGTCCGCCATTGCAATCGGGACACAACGTGTAGCCGCGATACTTCGAAAGAAAGACGCGCACGTGCAGTTTGTATTTCTTCGTCTCCATCCAATCGAAGAATCCGCGCACGCCGCCGAAGTCGTCGCGTCCTTCGATGATCGCCTGCTGATCCGAGCGCGAAAGCTGATTGAACGGCACGGTCATCGAGATCTTTTCCGCAGCGGCAAAACTGTTTCAGCTCCGTCATGGCCCACTCGTGCTGCGGCTTGGTCCAGGGCTCGATCGCGCCCTCTTTCAGCGACAAACCCGGATTCGGAATCACCAGATCGAGATCGAGACCGATCGTGTTGCCGAATCCCTGGCACGTCGGGCACGCGCCGTATGGGTTGTTGAAACTGAAAAGCCGCGGTTCGGGTGTCGCGTAGACCGTGCCGTCGTATTTGCACTCGAACCGCTCCGAGAAACGCAGCCGCTGCGGCTTTGCGTCTGCTGTTTCGATGACGGCGCTGCCGTGGCCTTCCTGAAAACAGTTCTCGAGCGAATCGACCAGCCGTTGTCGCACATCCGGCCGCGCGGTCAGTCGATCGACGAGTACGTAAACGTCCTTGAAATCGTCGCGCGCGATAGTCGTCCGGAGATTGAGTTCGATGACCTGGCCGTTGGCATACAGACGAGTGAACCCGCGCTGCATCAGGCTCATCAGGTGCGCGGTGATCGACTGCCTGCGCGGACGCCGATGTCGTCTTTTCGAAGTTGTCTTCGCTTTCTCGCCGGTGTTCGCCGTAACCCTGCCGGCCGGCAGGGAACAAAACATAGAAGCGTGTGCCTTCCGGCAAGCGTCGCTCAGCACTTCGTCTGCGACTGACTCCGGCGAGTCGCGCGTACACCATCCGTCCGCAGACGCGGCAAAACGTTTGCCCGACGCGCGCGAAGAGCAGTCGCAAGTAATCGTAAATCTCGGTCTGGGTGCCGACGGTCGAACGCGGATTGCGGGTCGAGTTCTTTTGGCGGATCGCGATGGCCGGGGCGATGCCGCGGACTTCGTCGACGTCGGGCTTGTCCATCCGCTCGAGAAACTGCCGCGCATAAGCCGACAGCGACTCGACATAGCGGCGCTGTCCTTCGGCGTAGATCGTGTCGAAGGCGAGGGACGACTTACCGGAGCCGCTGACGCCGGTAACCACGGTCATTTGGTTTATCGGGATGGAGAAGGAAACGTTTTTGAGGTTATTAACGCGTGCTCCCCTGACTTCAATTGCTTCTTCAGGCATAGATCCGAATCTTGCGCTATTGGCAAACTCGGAATGATAGCAGAGAACGGGATACACAGATTGGCATTGACACTTACTGCGGTGGCGAAAATGCGCGCGACATGAAGACTTCTCGATTCCTGCTGCGCGGATTTCGCCGTCCGCGCGAAATAGCCTGTTTCGCTCTCGGAAAACTCGAACGCCAGGTGCTGGAAGAAACCTGGCGGCTCGGCGAAGTGAGCGTCCGCGACATCCACCGCGCTTTCGATGAGCGCATCGCTTACACCACGCTGATGACCACGCTCGATCGGCTCTTCAAAAAGAACCTGCTCGCGCGTCGCAAAGATGGCCGCGCGTTTTTATACGCCGCGCTCGTTTCGCGGGACGATCTCGACCGCGGAATCAAAGAAGACGTCGTCGATGGCTTGCTGGGTCAGGGCGCCGATGGAGTCGAACCGGTCCTCGCCTGCATCGTCGACACGATCAGCGAACGAGATCGCGAGCTGCTCGACGAGCTCGATCGCCTGGTGCAGGAAAAGAAGCGCGAGATGCGCCAGCGAATAACCGATGTACGAACTTCTCTGGCATAACACTGGTTCTGGCGCTGCTGCTGACCATCAACGCCACCGCGACGCTGGCCGCTGCGGGAATGGGCCGCGTGTGCAAGACGATCCTGCGGAAGTGTTCGGCGCGCACGCGAGCAGAGATCCTGTTCGTGATGCGCATTGGACCACCGGTGATCGCGATCGTCGGCGTCGCCGCTTTTATGATTCCGTCGTATCTCACTTACGAGCCATACACGACACAGAGAGAATGTCAGTTGGAAACTCGGCGCGCTCGCCGCGATCTTCGGCTATCGGCGTCGGGCTCGCTATCTCGCGCGGAGTGCGCTCGTGGCTGGCGACGCGATCGCTGCTGAAACAGTGGCTGGCCGCGTCTACGCCGATCACATCTCGAATCGATCAAAGTTCCGACTTTCGTTCTGCAACACTCGTTTCCGATCATCGCCGTCGTGGGCGCGCTTCGCCCGCGCTTGTTTATCGCCAGTCACGTGCTCGAGTCGTTGAGTGAGGAAGAACTCGCGGCGGCAATCGCGCACGAGTACGGACACCTAGCCGCGCACGACAATTTCAAACGTTCGGTGATGCGGATCAGCCGCGCGGCGCTCTTGATTATTCCGTGCGGACGCTGGCTGGATCGCGCGTGGAGCGAAGCTTCCGAATCCGCCGCCGACGAACACGCTGCGCAACGGAGTTCGCAAGTCGCGCTGGATCTCGCGTCCGCGCTCGTGCGCATCGCGCGCATGATTCCCAAAGGTCAGCGACAACAGACGCTGCCGGCGGCTGTTTCCGGTTTCCTGATGAGCCAGGACGCGCCCGGAGTGAAAGTTCGTGTGAGTCGTTTGGTGGAGCTTGCGGCAACAGATCCCAGGTTGTTGGGCAGCAGTGCGCCGCTGTTTCGTTTCATTCCGTGGATTGTGTTGACTGTCGTCGTCGTGGTTAGCGTGACCATCGAGAGTCGCCCGCAAGTGCTCGCCGGCGTGCATGAGTTTGTCGAGCACGTCGTCGCCTTCCTCAGCTAAGAAGTTTCCCGCAAAGGCGCAAAGACGCAAAGAAAGACCGAGATTCTAAGCGACAAGGCGCTGCTCGGTCTTGCTGCTTTTCTTTGCGTCTTTGCGCCTTTGCGGGAAACTTCTTCTCCTCATAAAGACTATGTACGACGGCTGGTAGTAGTTTCTGCCGGACTATAGAGTCGTCGTTCGCTCGCATTCCTCTTACAGCACTTCAGAAGGAGAGTTTATGAGTACTCTGATTCGTCGGGTCGTGACTGGACTAATCCGTCTCACGTTCGCTTTGGTGATGTCGATTGCGGCCGTGGGCCAGGAACCGGAAAGCAAGATCACAGGCTCGGTCAAGGACAACGACGGCGCCGTCGTCAGCGGCGTAAGTGTTTCGCTTCTGCTTCCCAACCAGGCTGTTTCGCGCGCGACAGTCACAGATGCGAGCGGAAACTTCACACTCGAGCGTATCGCGCCGGGAACTTATCAACTCGTCGTCGAACGAACGGGTTTCATGCCGTATCGATCGGCCGTTCAAGTCACCCCCGGTGATACGAAACAGGTGTCGGTAGCGTTGGAAGTCAATCCCCTCGCGGAATCAGTAACCATCACTGCGGAAGCCGGACAGATCGCCAGCACGCGCGACGTCGACACGGCGGTGAACGTGATCACCGAACGAAAGGTCCTGGAACGCGCGCCGGAAGTCGTGGCCCAGGTCGTCGACGAAGAAACCGGCGTCAACCTGCAACGAACCAGTCCCTCGTTGAGCGCGGTGTTCGTGCGCGGATTGACGGGACGAAACGTCGCGGTGTTTGTCGACGGCGTTCGTTACACGACCAGCGCGCAGCGTGGCGGCGTCGGCACGTTCTTCAGTTTGATCGAGCCTTCAAGTCTCGAGACAGTCGAAATCCTGCGTGGCCCAAACAGCTCGCAATACGGATCTGACGTCCACGGCGGAGTCGTCAACTTCATCTCGCAAGCGCCGCGCTACGGCAACGCCGACGGCGAATTTCACGGCCACGTAAACACTTTCTACACGTCAGCCACAAACGGTTTCGGCGGCAATGCCCTCGTGAGCTACGGCAGGGAACAACTACGGCGTGCTGCTCAACGTGAACGGCCGTCGCATCAGCACGACTGCGACCCGGTGAAGGGCTCGATTATCACGCCGCCAGTCACGCGCTTTCTCGGCTTGCGGTCCGACGTTTTCGGCACGCGTCTCCCCGACACCGGTTTCACGCAATACGGCGGCCTGCTGCGCACCAACTTCAATCTCGACGACAGGACGCAACTGCTCTTCAGCTACGCGCGCAACCAGCAGGACAACGGCAAACGCTACGACCAGTTGCTCGGCGGCGACGGCAACAACATCGCCGACCTGCGCAACCTGATGACCGACACGTTCTACGCGCGTCTCTTCCGGCAGGATCTCTGGATCTTCAACAACGGCTCGTTCACGTTCTCCTACAACGGCCAGCGCGAAGAGCGAATCAACCAGGGCGGCAACGGAAATCCCGTCGGCGCGATCACGAATCAACGGGAACGCACCAACGTCTTCGGTTTCAATTTCTATCTCGACAAACAGATCGGCGACAGCAACACGTTCCTCATCGGCGCCGACGTCTATCGCGACAAGATCAACGCTCCCGCGTTTACTTTCGATCCGGCGACAAACACAACCTTCAATTCGCGCCCGCGCATTCCGAACGGCGCGCGTTATCTCTCCTACGGTTTCTTTGCGCAGGACAACTTCACCGTCATTCCCGATCGGCTGCGTTTGAACGGCGCGGTTCGTTACAACGTCGCCTCCTACACCTCGCGCGCGGCGAATGCCGAGCTTGGTCCAGACGGCAAGCCGCTGTTTCCCGATGACAGCGCGCGGTTTAGCGCGTTCTCAGGACGTTTCGGCGGCGTGGTGACGATCGGCGGCGGCTTCGACGTTGCGGCGAAGTACACGCGCGGCTTTCGCGCGCCAAACACGACGGACCTGGGAATCATCGGGCTTGTCGGCACTGGCTTCGAAGTGGACGCAGCCACGGCTGCGTCGCGCAATGGCTTTATCGGCAACACCGCGGGCGGCTGACGCTGTCTCCACCGGCATTCCCGTCACGAGATTGGGACCGGAAAGCAGCGACAGTTTCGATCTCAGTTTCCGTTACACGAACCAGCGATTCGCTTTCGATCTGACGGGCTTCACCACGAAACTCGGCGACGTCTACTTCGATCAGGCGCTAGTGTTGCCGGCAGGCGCTACGGGGACGTTCCTGGGCAGCGAGCAGATCGTCGCGCAGAACGCAAACGGCCTTGTCTTTGTCGGCATCGCGCCAGCCACTCCGGTGCTTGTGCGCGTCAACTTTGACGATGCGCGATTCAATGGCGTCGAGCTCGAAGGCCGTGCGCGATTTACGGATCAATGGAGCGCCACCGGGAACTTCACTTACATCCGCGCGTACAGTTTGCTCAACGGGTTGCCGCCAAACGTCGAAGGCGGCATTCCGCCGGCGACTGCGTTTGTCAGTCTGCGTTATCAACCTCGTTCGCGTTTCTACATCGAAGGCTATTCGATGCTTACCGGTCGTCAGAATCGTCTTTCATCGCTCGACCTGGGCGATCGCCGCACGGGCGGCGGACGTTCGCGCGCGATCATTCAAAACTTCTTCCGTCGCGGCGCGTGTGTGCGTGGTTTGACGACGCCCGGACCGACAGGTTGCGGATCGGCCGGCGGCATTCTGATCCCGACTGGCGAGAACCTGACCCAGGTGCAGAACCGTCTGCTTCCCATCGGCGCGACCATCAACGGCGTGTTTGTGGCAAACAACAACACGGTCGTGCCGACGCATCCGTACCTCGCGGGTTATGGGTTGGTTGGCGTGCGCGGCGGCATGAAGTTCGAACGAGTCGTCGGAGATCTTCGTCGACTTCGAAAACATCTTCGACAAGTCGTATCGCGGCATTAGCTGGGGCATCGACGGCGCAGGTCGCGGCGTGACCGTGCGCTATCGATATACGTTCTAAACTCACGGGTGGCCACGGAGGGTCACCCCTACAAACTGCGGCGACCAAATAATGTAGGGGTGGCCCTCTGTGGCCACCCTTTCGCGACTGTGCCAGTCTCTGTGTAGTTACCAAACGGGCGCTGGTAGTAGTTTTCTTTCGCTCGCAGAATCCCCCTGCGTCATCATCTCAACCCTTCAGGTGTCTAAAAATGAAATTCAAGCTTCCCGTTTTTCTATCACTATTTCTGTTTACTCTTATTGCCGCGCCCACGCTCGCGCAGTCGCCGAACACTTCGACGATGATTGTCGTGGTCGCCGATCAAAGCGGCGCGGTCGTTAAAGACGCGAAAGTTTCGGTGCTGAACACCGCGACCGGCGCTCTGCGTGAAGCCGTTTCCGGAGACGACGGCAACGCCACCTTTCCCGCCTTGTCGCTCACCGGCGCTTACACCGTCACAGTCTCACGCCAGGGCTTCGGCAACGAGGATCGTAGCGGACTCACGTTGCGCTCCGGCGAAACAGCGACCGTGAAAGTCACGCTCCAGGCCGGTTCACAAGCAGCGGAAGTCACCGTCTACGGCACGCTCGAAGGCGTGCGCTCCGATCCGCAGATCGGGCTGTCGCTGCGCAGTTCGGAGATCGACGAGACGCCAATACTCGGCCGCAAAACATCTGCGTTGCCGCTGCTCAATTCGGCGTTTCGCCAAGGCAAGGGAACCGGAGATCTCTTCGTCAACCAGATTTACTTCATCACCGGCGCAGGCTCGCGCCGCACGACGACCGTCACGCTCGACGGCGCCAATAACGACGAAGCATGGGGACGGCAAACGGCAATCGCCACGATTCCACTCGGCGCGATTCAGGAGATGGCCGTCATCTCCAACGCGTTCTCCGCTGAGTTTGGCTGGACCGCCGGCCCGGCATTGAACATCGTGACCAAGTCGGGAACCAACAACGTCCACGGCGAAGGTATTTTCCTGATTCGTCCGGGCGACTGGCAGGCCGAGACGTTCTCGACGAAAGGTTTCTGTCCGCCATCGGTGGCGACTTGCGTCACGCCTTCGACGTTACAATTCATCAACCCGGTAGACATTCCCGACGCGCTGCAACAATACTCGGGCACTATTGGTGGTCCAATCGTCAAGGATCGCACGTTCTTCTTCGCCACGGCAGACTACACGCGACAGAACCGCACGACCTTCTTGTCGAACAACTTACCAGCGTTTGTCTTACCGGCCGACGGCAACCTCGCGTACACGGGCCACTATCGACAGTTTCTCCTCGACGCGCGCGTGGACCACAAGCTGACGTCGAATCAAAACCTGATGTTCCGCGTGAACGTCGATCGGTTCTTCGACGACAATCCGCAGGACGCGGTCGGTGGCACAAACGCCCCCAGCGTTGCGCGCCGCTACTCGCGTCGCTCATGGTCGGCCCAGGTCAATCACACCGCGGTCATCAGCCCGAAGCTCTTGAACGAAGCACGCTTCGCATACCTGCACGGCGACCCGGTCACGCTTTGGGAAGCGCAGACCCTCTCGACGACTTACACGCGCGGCGGCGCAGTGCCTTTCACGATCGGACAGTCACGCGCCTCAGATCTGTGGGGCCATCAGTTTCAGTTTTCTGACACGTTGTCCTGGATTCACGGCATGCACTACCTGCGCATGGGCGGCGGCATCGTTCATCACACTTCGGGCGGCACCGGCAGCGAGCCCGGCACCGCGATCCTGGGCACGTTCAATTTTAGAAATAACACGACCGCGCCGTTCGGCCAGCTAACACTCGCCGACGTTCAGAGCTACACGCAGCCAATAAACTTCGGCATCAGCAGTTACGAGTTGCCGCAGTGGCTCAACACCGCGTTCGTGCAGGACAGCATCCACCTGCGGCCCGACTTCACGTTGGACCTTGGTCTTCGTTACGACCGGCAGACCCTGACCGACGCCAACAACAACTTCGCCCCACGCATCGGTTTCGGTTGGCATCCGGGCGGCGACGCTCGTCTTTCGATTCGCGGCGGCTATGCGATGTACTACACGCAGATCAGATCGAACGCCGTCGCCGGCTATCTCGTGAACGGTCTCGACGGTCTTACGACTTACACCGCGACTGCGGGACAAACCGGCTTCCCGACTTGTTTGACTGGTTCATGTCTGCCGGTTGCCGTCGATCCAAGAGTCATTCCTGCTTCACAACTGCCTGCTCGCGATATCACGATCCGCGCCGGACTGGCTGGCTTTTATCGCGAACAGTTTGCGCGGTTTGGTCTCAACTTCGATCGCCTGCCAAACTATCCGGACAAGCTCGTCAATCCTCGCAGCCAGGTCGTCACGATCGGCGCAGAACGCGAGTTTTTCCACGGTTTCTTCGTCGGCGCTGATTACGAGCATCAACACTGGAGCAATCTCGATCGCACCGTCGATCTGAACGCGCCTACGCCTTTCAACCGCACAGCACCGGGCCAGGTGCGCAGCGTCGCCGCGGCCAACCTTACGCGGCCGATCCTGCCTGTGAACGGCGGCGTGCGGCAGGTGAACGTGATCATGAATCTCGGCGTCGCCGACTACGATGGTTTGCAAACGCAGATCACCTATCGCGGCAACCGCCGCATGTACGCCGCTGTGAGCTACACGTTGTCGAAGGCGACGAACACCTTCGAACCCGACGGCAACGGCATTGGACCAACCGAGAGCAACATCTCGCAGCTTGGGGAAATCGAGCGCGGTCCAAGCGTCGTCGATCAACGCCATCGCGCGGTGATGACGTTCAACTATCACTTTCCATGGAACCTCACCGCCGGCACATTGGCGATGCTGGCTTCGGCACGGCCGTTCAATGCTACTACCGGCATCGACAACAACGGCGACGGCGCCAACAACGATCGACCGGTGATCGATGGCTCTGTTATTAGCAAGTCTGCATTTCGGGGTACGTCAACCTCGGAGGTCGCGGCGTTTGTCGAAGAACGCTTCAGGCTGTCAGAACACACCAGCCTGTTGCTCAGACTGGAAGGTTTTAATCTTTTCAATCACGGAAACTTTCTGGGACGTGGCGTGACGACGTACGGCGATGCAGCGACCGCGGCGCCTACGTTTGGGCAGTTTGTCGGCGGTGTGGGGACTTCAACGAATGCGATTCCGGCGTTTGCGAACATCGATCCGCCGCGAATGTTTCAAGTTCAGGCGCGGCTGATCTTCTAGTTCAACGTGCAAGGGTTAGATGGGCGGAGTTTCCTCGAAAGGAAGATCCGGTTGGAAACTCCGGTCGCGCCCGGCGACGTAGAGCCGCATCACCAACCACAGAATTCCCAACGCCAGCATGATCCAAACGGCGGCCCACAGGATTGCCGGGATGCCGGTGGCGTAGGACATGTTCACGGCATCGGTCGGGACCGCGGCTGCAAACGGTGAAGAGAGGAAGAAGACTGTCTTCAGATCGAAAAGTGCGTTCAGCACGCACTGCACTGCCAGAAAGCTCACGAAGAAAGTAGCGACGCGTGCGGTCGCAAATCTCGCAATCAAAACCAGTGCGACTGAGATCAGGATACCCATCAGCAGGGTGAAGGGAACTCCCGATAGCCCGTTGAACGAATAGAGCGGCTTGAACAAGCCGTAGATCATCGTCAACGCGAAAATGAAAACGCCGGAGGCCAACAATACGATGCGCGCGGCCACGGCTTTGCGAATCAGTGCCAGCAGGAGCGCTCCGTAAGCCATCGCGCCGAGATAGCCTGCACTCGAGATAAAAATCTGCGACAGCAAACCGCCGTGGGTCGAATACGTCTCGCCGCTCGCGTTTGGAGCGACGTTGAGATAGTCGACTGTGTTGCCGGTCAGCAAGGCAGCGAGCGCGTGTCCGCCCTCGTGAATAAATGTGACGAAAATTCGGAAAGGATAGGTGAGAACCTCGGCGAAGGGAATGAACCACAGGACTACGGAAATCGCGGTAGCGGCCAGCAGCGTCATTGCCTGAGGACGCGCGTCGTTTGAAAGCCTTAATCTCATCTTCAACTCTCCGGTAAATTCGGGTGGAATTAGCGCTATTCTAAGGTCGCCATCATTAACGCACAACCGCCGCGGTATGTTCCGGAACTAGCCGGAGTGATTTCCCGCAAAGGCGCAAAGACGCAAAGCCGTACTCTTTGGATCTCGTCTACATCAGCGCCTTTGAGTCTTTGCGCCGTTGCGGGAAATCATCTCCTCTCGTAGTCGCCGGACTTGCCGCCCGTCTTCGTTTCCAGGCGAATTTCGCTGATCGTCATCCCTTTTTCCAGCGCTTTGCACATGTCGTAAACAGTCAGCGCGGCGACCGAGACGGCCGTCAGGGCTTCCATTTCGACCCCTGTCTGCGCTTTTGTCGAGACTTCGGCCGTCAGCGAGACGCCATCGTCTTCAACTATGGCCTGCACGTCGATGTGCGTTAAAGGCAGCGGATGACAGAGCGGGATCAGATCCGACGTGCGTTTCGCCGCCATGATCCCCGCCAGGCGCGCGGCCTCGAGCGGATCGCCCTTCGGGGTGCGATGCTCGACCAATGCGGCAACTGTCTCCGGATTCATGTAAACTCGTGCAGAAGCCACCGCGCGCCGCTCGGTGACCTCCTTGTTGCCGGTATCGACCATGCGCATCCGCCCCTGATCGTCTACGTGCGAAAGCTGCGTCATGCCGAAAAGTAGATAACAAAAACAGCTCTCCAGCAAGTAGATCTCGACATCCGACCGCGTTTTTGTCTATTCTGCCGCGACCGGGTGAAGGCCTCATTCGATTTGGCTTCATGCGCTTCATCCCAATTCGAGCCTGGGAAACGTATTTTTTCGAATCCAATTTGGACGCGGGAATCGTAAGGTGATAGTCGTCTAACTAACGTTTGGAGGGTTCTTTCTGTGTTTGAGACTGACAAAGAAGTACTTGATTGGTACGAACGTCAGCCACGCGCTTTATCAAAAGAGTACGTTAACAGCATTCGCTGGAACGAGATTAAGAACTATCCGATTAATCCCGCGTTTGTGCCGGTGTTGATCTACATGCGCGACATCGAGTACTTCACCGACATGTATTACCAGGAGCTGCGGCGCACGCCGACCGGCAAAGATCCGATCATCAGGAAGTTCATGGATCGCTGGAGCATCGAAGAGTTGCACCACGGCAACCTGCTCAATCGCTTCCTCGAAGAAGCAGGGTGTCGCAACCGGGAAGAACTGGCAAGCCGAAGCGACGCGAAACATTCCGCGTTTGTATCGCATTGGAAGTTACCTGGTCGATCATGCGTCGAGACCGTTTGGCAAATACTTTCACGGCGCGCACATGGTCTGGGGCGCGATCAACGAGATCACGGCGATGAACGCTTATCGGCGTCTGTCAACTCTCGCCGATCATCCGGTGTTGCACCAGTTGCTGATCGGCATCGTTCAGGAAGAGTCGATCCATTCGAGCTTCTACTGGAACGTCGCGCGCGTGAAACTCAAAGAGACGAAGTTTTCGCGCGACCTGGCGCGGTTCATCATCGGCAAGTTTTGGTCCCCGGTGGGCCAGGGCGCGAAACCCGCCGGTGAAGCGAATTACGTTATGGCGACGCTGTGGCCGGGCAAAGAAGGATTGGACCTGTTCGATCAGAAGATCGGCAGTCGCATCGAGCTACTGCCGGGTTTTGTCGGATTCAAAGGTTTGACGGAGAGAGTCGCGCCGATCGTGCAGGTATAACTCGCTTTACGGCAGCCGCAGTGCTTTCACGAGCGATCCGGCTGCCGCTGTTTTAACTCCGGCGGGAATGATTATCAGCGCGGTTGTAAGCGCGAACGATACGAAGTCAGACGAGCCGCCCCATTTCAACGGGAACGCGATCAGTTCACCGTCGTCGTTTGTCATCAATTGCGCCGGCAAGTAAGCCTCACGGTCCATTGTTCCCTTAACATCTCGCGCGAGCACTGCCGTTTCCTGTTTCAATACCGGTTCGTTCACTCCCTGCATCGCCAGCAGCGCGGTGCGGGTGAACAAATTGAACGTTACCGAAACTGAGACGGGATTGCCCGGGAAGACCGAAGAAAAGCGCGCCGCTCGACAGTCGCGCGAAGACGATCGGTTTGCCGGGACGAAGTGCGACGCGTTCGAAAAATATCTCCGCGCCGAGCTCTTTCAGCGCGTTCTTCGTGACGTCGTACACGCCCATCGACACGCCGCCGGAAGTTACGACCACGTCGACGTTGTCCGCAGCCTGGGCGATCTGGCGCGTGAGCAGTGACGTTTCGTCGCGTGTGAGTGGGAAACGTTGGACCACCGCGCCGGCTTGTTCGGCGTAGGCGCTGATCGAGTAGTTGTTTGAGTCGCGGATTTGATCCTGGCCCGGTTGTTCGCTGACGGAGACGAGTTCGCTGCCCGTTGCGAGCACCGCGACGCGAGGTTTTCGCGCGACTTCGACTTGCGCGTAGCCGAATGCAGCGAGTACGGCCATCATCGCGGCGTTGATCCCCGCGCCGGGACGCAACACGATCTCGCCG
Organism: uncultured Acidobacteriota bacterium; assembly: GCA_963770215.1. Lineage (GTDB taxonomy): Bacteria > Acidobacteriota > Blastocatellia > Pyrinomonadales > Pyrinomonadaceae > PSRF01. The sequence continues at coordinate 604,697 of CAVYOP010000014.1, read as the reverse complement.
GCTTTGATCTCCGCGCCGCGTTTGACGATCGATCGGCCGGTTTCGACGCTCTCGAGCAGTTCCACCACCGTGCCGTCCTTCAGCTCGTGAGTGACCTCGACTTGTTGCACGCTGTCTGCGCCTTCCGGAACAGGCGCGCCGGTCATTATTCGCACTGCCTGCCCATCTTCGAGCCGGTGATGCCAGCCCTTTCCTGCGGCAGATTCGCCTACGATTCGCAAACTCACAGGCGCGCCGGTTGTTTCAGCCGCGCGTACGGCGTAACCGTCCATTTGCGCACGATCGAATGGCGGGAGATCCGAGTCGGCGGCGACTTCCTGGGCCAACACGCGGCCGAGAGCGTTGGGCAACTCAACTCGCTCGGTTTCTAATACCGGCGTATGTTGTCGAACGATTTGAAGAGCTTCCGCAACAGAAATCATTTCTTGTGCCTTTTGTGTAATCTTTCTTGCGCCTCTTCGCGGCTAAAAACCGAAAGGCCGGTTTAGGACCGGCCTCTCAAGGTTGGCGGAGGCATTCAGCCTCTATTGGTCACCGTCCTCACCCCGGCAACCACATTCACCGTTGCGAGGATTTTAGTCAAAAAGCGCGCGCGGTCAATAGGACCAACTTCGGTGGAACTATTTCCGCGAAAAATGGGTTTAACAGATGTTACCGCACACGCGTTTGTCATCGCTCTTTGACTCACTTCAGGAGGTGCGTTGATGGACAACCATGATCACGGATGCAAAAAGATTGGACGCCGGCTCGGTGTGTTGTTTGCGTTTTTTGGCGCCGTGGCGGCGGCGCTGATGTTGGGCGTCACTGGTCTTCACAATGTTGTCGGGATGCTGAAATTGCAGCCTGAGGTAGGCGTCGGCTTAGTTGTACTATTCGTTGCGGCTGCGTGGTTGGGAACAAAAGCAGGTTTGTATCTCTGCCGGCGGGGATGTACTAACGGGATGCACGTGATTGTCGGCATCGGCGTAGCGTTCGGCTCGATCACGTTTTCTGTTTTAGCAGGTTCGTTCACTTTCATCGTAAGTGGTGCAGCAGGCGGCAGAATGGAGGGCCTCGATCTATGGGTCGTTTGGTTCCTGCCGTTGTTATTGGTCTTGATCTACGGCTCCATACCAGCCGTCATCCTGGGCATTCTCTACGGCTTGCAGATCAAGAAAGAACTGGCAAACATGGACTACTACGTTTGATATGAACGCCTAAAAATAAAATGACCAGCCAACAGACTGGTCATTTTCGCTCATTACTAATGAAGTGGCGGAGCCGACGGGACTCGAACCCGCGACCTCCGACGTGACAGGCCGGCGTTCTAACCAACTGAACTACGACTCCGCAAAAATCAAAGGGCTTGGTAGGCACGGAGGGATTCGAACCCCCAACCTCTTCCTTGTAAGGGAAGCCGTCTACCATTGACGTACGTGCCTTTAATCAGGATCGGCCCTGTCGCTCGATCCCGTTCTCAATGCGACGCGCGTTGAAAACGGGCGTCGAAAAATTCTCAGCGGCACGTGGTTTCAAATAGCCCTGCTGAAGCAAACGCAGCGAGCGAGCGTCATGCTAAGAGAAGCAGGGAAGAGTGTCAAGCAAGCTCCCGTCTCCAGGGGCCTTGCTGAGTTTTACACTTCCGGCGCTCGCGGTTTATATTCTTCTCACGAGAGCCCATCCGGAAGTTGTAACCATGTCAATATTTATGAAACGTCGTCGTAGTTTGTTCAGGCGAGTCATTTTCTTGACCGCTCTCGCGCTGGTCGTTGCAAGCTGGATAACGTCAAACACCCACAAGCCCAACAACAACAGCAACGCCCGCGTCGCGTCAACGGCACGACCCAACGCCCGAGCAAACACCGGCGACGAAGAAACGCCGGACACTCCATCCGCCGGCGATGAAGTTGACGAAGGCGATATCGTCCGGGTTGATACGCAACTCGTTTCAGTCCCGGCAGTCGTAACCGACAACTCCGGCCGCCCGCTTTCCGGCCTGCGTGCCGAGAACTTCCGGCTCATCGAAGACGGCCAGGTGCAGACGATCACCAACTTCGGCACCACCGAAACGCCGTTCGAGATCGCGCTGTTGCTCGACACGTCCGGTTCGACACGCGAAGACGTCGCGCTTGATTCGCTCGGCTGCAAACAGCTTTATCCAGGCTTTGCGTCCCGGCGATCGTGTCGGCGTAGTCGCTTTCAACACGGCGCAGACAGTTGCCGAACCGGTGGCGACCGTCGAAGTTTTGACGCCGTTGACCAGCGATCGCGACTCATTGCGCAACGCGCATCGAAAACCTTGGCGGAAGCAACGGCACGCCGTATTACGACGCGCTCGAGCGAGTTGCGGACAGCATCTTTCGCGAAGCACCGCGGGACGACGTTCGCGGCCGCCGCGCGGTTGTTGCTTTGACTGACGGCGTCGATTCGGCGAGCAACTCCGATTTCGGGAATGCGAAATTGAAATTGTCGCGCGCCGGAATCGCCTGTTACTTCATCCAGGTCAATACGGAAGACTTCGTCGAAGATCGTCTGATGAAAGACTGTCAGGACGACGGGCAGCTTACGCTCTCGCAGCGACAGATCGAGCGCTATCGACGAATCTTTGTCCCTTCAGCCAAGGCGGAAACCTTCAACAGTTTTTGCCAGATGGGACCGTTTGAACGCATGTCGATCAGCCGCGAGTTGTACAATCTTGCGCGCCGCGAGATGAACGATCTGGCGAAAGTGTTCCGGCGGGCGTAGTTTTGTTGCAGCGACGCTCGCAGATGCGCGTGCCGCCTTTTCGCGGGTGGCTGCCGATATCGGCACGCTTTACAGTATCGGCTACTATCCGACGAACAAAGCGCGCGACGGAAAGTATCGCGCGATTAAGTTGGAAGTGCGCGGTGTGAAAGACAAGACGCAGATTCGCGCCCGCGATGGTTACTACGCACCGAAACAGATGAGAACTTTGACTACTTCTTTTACTGTCCAAGTACAAAGCACAAGAACCCAGCACACAAATGCCAACACCCGCATCGTTTCAACGAGTCGTGCTAATCGTTCTCGACGGCGCTGGAATTGGCGCTATGCCTGACGCAGCCGATTGGGGCGACGCCGGATCGGACACGTTCGGCCACATCCTCGAATCGCGCGCGGTCCAACTGCCGAACCTTCAACGTTACGGTCTCGGCAACATTCGTCCGTTGCTTCATTTGCCTCCGCTCGCCGCGCCTGTCGGTTCGTACGGTCGTTGTGCGTTGCGCTCGAACGGCAAAGACACCACAACAGGACATTGGGAGATTGCGGGCATCATCCTGAAACAGGCGTTTCCGACGTATCCCAACGGTTTTCCCTCGTCGGTGATCGATCGCTTTGTGCACGAGACTGACGTGCCCGGCATACTCGGAAACTTTCCCGCTTCCGGCACGGAGATCATCAAGCAACTGGGCGAGGAACACGTCAAGACGCACAAGCCGATCGTTTACACGTCTGCCGATTCAGTGTTTCAGATCGCGGCGCATGAAGAAGTGATACCGCTCGATCGGCTGTATGAGATCTGCGAGATCGCGCGCGGCATACTCGAAGGCGAACATCGTGTCGGTCGCGTGATCGCGCGTCCTTTCCTGGGCCAGCCGGGCGCGTTCTATCGCACCGAGAACCGTCACGACTATGCAGTCCCGCCGCCGCGCGAGAACCTGCTGCCCGCCTTGTCAGACGAAGGACTCGACGTCGTCTGCATCGGAAAGATCGCATCGATTTACGATTCGATGGGCGTGACGAAGGATCTCACGGCGAAGAACAACGAGCAGTCGATCGATCAAACGATCAATGCTTTGAAAGAAGACTCTCGCGGGCTGATTTTTTCCAACCTCGTCGACTTCGACATGCTCTACGGGCATCGTCGTGACACCGAAGGCTACGCCCGCGCGCTCGAACACTTCGACACCCGCTTGCCCGAGATCGAAGCCGCCATGCACGACGACGATCTAATGATGATCACCTCCGATCACGGCAACGACCCGACCTTCCCCGGCTCGGACCACACCCGCGAATACGCGCCCCTGCTGGTCTACGGCAAAACCGCCCACCCCGGCATCGATCTCGGCACACGCTCCTCCCTCTCCGACATCGGCCAAACCATTGCCGAAGACTTCGGCCTCAAACTAATGGCAGGCGAGAGTTTCCTGAAGCTCGTGTTGGGTTAAGTGGTTTTTGCCACGAAAAGGCACAAAAAGCACAAGAGGCACAAAACAGGAAAATTCTTTTTGCCTCTTGTGCCTTTTGTGATTCTTTGTGGTTACTTCTTCGTCAGGCTGATGTGGATCAGGTCGATCCAGGTGTCGGGTTTGATGAAGCCGGTGCCCCAGGACTTCCATTCGTCGGGAAGACCTTCGCTTTTGATTTGAGCGAGGGTTTTGCCGGCGGCCAGTTTTTTGCGCACGACGTCTGTTGTTTCGAGGAGCATGCGGTGATAGAGCTTGAGATCGTCCATCGTCGAGAGTGGACCATGGCCGGGGATCAGTTTCGCGCCCGCGGGAATCTTCGTGATGATCTCGCCGATGTTCTTCGCCAACCCGACGACACTGCCGCCATTGTCCACGTCGACAAACGGAAACCGCCCGGCGAAGAAGTCGTCACCCAGATGGACCACGTTCGACGTGGTGAAGAAGATGACGCTGTCGCCGTCAGTGTGACCGTGCGGGATAATGAATGGCGCGAATCTCTTCGCCGTTGAAATGCACCGACAACGAGTTGTCGAACGTGATCACCGGAAGGGCTTCCTTCGGCGCGGCCGGATACACTCTGACTTGAAGAACTCGATTCGCTGCTCGGTCGACAGCCGCTTCCGCACGTTATCGTGCGCGATGATCGGCGCTTCTGGACCGAAAGCGACATTGCCGCCGGTGTGATCGCCGTGCCAGTGCGTGTTGAGGATGAACCGCAGTTTGCCCATCGCCCAATCCTCTTCAACGCCGCCCGGATCTTTCGGCCAGCGGCGCAAACTGATCGTCGACGATCAAAATGCCGTCACGGCCGACAGACACGCCGATGTTTCCGCCCGCGCCTTCGAGCATGTAAACGTTTCCGGCAACTTTCGTCGCTTTGATTTCAACTTTCGAGAAATCGTCTGGGCCAAAGCGTTGACACAAAAGGCACATAGAAAGAGGATCAGGACGATCGAATCTGCGCATGTATTGAGTCTCCAAAAAGTGAGTGATTAAACTTCCGGGTTTTTCAGCACGGCGATAAACGGCAAGTTGCGATAGCGTTCCGCAAAATCCAACCCATATCCCGACGACGAACTCATCCGGTATCGGAAATCCGAGAGTAGTCGATCTGCACTTCTCGCTGCCGCCGCTCATGCTTATCAAGCAACGCCGCGAGCTTCACGCTCGCCGCGCCGCGCGATTCGCAGATTCGCCAGCAAGTACGAAAGCGTGAGACCGGTATCGACGATGTCTTCGACGACGAGAATATGCCGCCCTTCGATCGGCACGTCGAGGTCTTTCATGATCCGCACTTCACCGGACGTGCGCGTCGACGATCCGTAACTCGAGATCGCCATGAACTCGATACTCAATCGCGTATCGATCGCCCGCAGCAGATCGCTGAAAAAGAAGCACGCGCCTTTCAGGACGCCAATCAGCAGCGGATTCAGCCCGGCATAATCCTGCGTGATCTGCGCGTCCAAGCTCCTTGATGCGCGTCTCGAATCCGTTCTTCAGACAAAAGGACTTCGATGTTGGGATTGCTAAACTCCGAAGCGAATTGGGCGGACGACGTAGCCAACTTTTTCTCCTTCAGAACCGCGAGTTGTAAGACGTTTGCATGGGTGATGCGTGGTGCGACATACTATGCAAGCTCTTCGTTCAGGTCAATGCTCGCGACAGATTAACAAAACAGATGTTGAATTTACGCAGACTTGCACCCGCATTCATGCTCGCTCTGTTTGTCTCTGCGGCGCATGCGGCAAACAGCGATCGAGCCGTGTCCGGCGACACCGCGCCGAAGCCGGCGATCTCACCGCCGGCGCCGGCAAAGATCGGTGCGCAGACGAAGCAAACAGTTGTCGACGCCGGCATTCCAGACGATCGCCGCTGTCGAGAAAATGCTCGCGCCGTACAGCGAAAAAGTGCGCGCCCTCAGCGTCGTGATCGGCCACCTCGACGGCGCGTTGAAGAAGCAAGGCGTCGGCGCGGGTACGCTCGGCAACTTCGTCACCGACGGCAGTGCGCGCGCAGGCAAAAGCAAAACTCGGCAAACCGGTCACGCTCGCGATCATGAACGCCGGCGGACTGCGCAAGAACGAGATCTCGCCCGGTGAGCTGCGCGCCAGCGACATCTTCGAGTTGCTGCCATTTGAAAACGCCCTCGTCGCGCTCGAGGTCAACGGAGCTCAACTCGCAAAGCTGCTCGCAGTCGTGACGCGCGACGCGCAAGCCGGCGCGCGCATTCAGTTCAAGTGGAACGATCAGAATCGCGCCGAGTTCATCAGCGGCAAGCTCGTAGACGAGAACGGACAGGAACAGGAGATCGATCCGCAGAAGATGTACACGATGGTCACGATCGATTACCTGGTGAAGCTCGGCACCGGTGCGTATGCGTTGTTGCAGGAAGCAAAGAGCCAGACGCCGCTTAACGTCACGCTGCGCGACGCTGTGATGGATTACGTGAAAGCGGAAACTGCAGCCGGACGCGACATCCGCTCGCGCCTCGACAATCGTTTCGTGCAAGTCGGTCCGGATCGGAAAGCACCGCGAGGAGCCGAGATGAATAGATCGTCGCATTTCTTAACAACCTCTGCCGCCTTCGGCGCGACGCTCGCCGGCCTGCCGCGCAGTCTCGAACTGATCTCGCGCTGCCGCTGTTGCCGACACCGTCATCACGATCCTGCACACCAACGACACGCACTCGCAGATCGATCCGCTGCCTCCGAACGACGCGAACGCAGGGAAGGGAGGCGTCGCGCGCCGCGCGACGCTCGTTAAGCGAATCCGGCAGCAGAACCCAAATACGTTGCTCGTCGATGCGGGCGACGTGATGCAGGGCACGCCGTATTTCAACTTCTATCGCGGCGAAGTCGAGTACAAAGCGATGTCGGCGATCGGATACGACGTCGGCACACTTGGCAATCACGAGTTTGACAACGGCGTCGAAGCGCTGGCCGCGGCATTGAAGTTTGCAAACTTCGATCTTGTTTCAGCGAACTACGACGTCAAAGGCACGGTGCTTGAAGGCCGCGTCAAGCCTTACGTCGTAAAGACCGTGGCCGGCATTCGCGTCGGTTTGTTTGGGCTGGGGATCAGTCCGGTGGCGCTGATCACGCCAGCAAACTTCAAAGGAATCACTTACAACGATCCGGTTGTCTTCGACGCGCGAAGTGGTGAAAACGTTGCGCGAGAAGGAACGGTGCGCTCTCATCGTCTGCATGTCGCATCTTGGTTATTACGAGAACGGTCGATACGCGGCGATTCGCTGGTCGCATCGCAGGTTGACGGCATCGACTTCATCGCGAGTGGACACACGCACACTTTCATGGAGGAACCGGTGAAAACGAAGCAGCCTTGTGGCGCGGAGACGTTGATCTTTCAGGTTGGTAAGAGTGGGATCAATGTCGGCCGCGTCGATTTCACTTTCCGCACCGGAAAACTCGCAGCTTCGACGGCGATGCTGGACGTTTGGCGTGAGATCAGGAAACTAATTCGTGAACAATGCCATCGAATGGCCGACGACGCTGACCAGAGTCCGTGACATTTAGTGCGCGACGTTCATTCGCGAACAGCCGCGGACCGAACCTGCAAAACCCAGCACGACCCTCAGAATCCCGAGTCGCTTCGTCAATACAGTTCCTGAAACCTCCTGCAACAAACCTGCGTTCACGCGCGACGAATCCGCGAAGAGCGTGATCACCGAAGACGACGTGCGGGGCTCGAACCGGGCGCGGTGTTGCGCATCGGTGAAGATGCGCGTCTAACGCCGCTCGCCGCCGATATCATCAGCGAACGAAAATTGAGATCGTTCGCCGCGCTTCGCGGCGTGGATCGAAAGCTTCGAAGCTGGTTGCCGTCGGCGCGGATCACGGTGGGTTCAAGATGAAGGAAGAGTTGAAGGTGTTGCTGGATGGATTGGGCCATCGGGTCCAGGACTTCGGCACGGATTCCGAGGACGGCGGTTGATTATCCTGACTTCGCGCACGCCGTCGCACGTGCGGTGGCTGACGGAACGTCCGATGTCGGAATCATTATCGACGGCGCGGGTGTCGGCAGTGCGATGACGGCGAACAAGGTTCCGGGCGTTCGCGCTGCTGCCTGTTATTCAGTCGCCGTTGCCCGTAACTCGCGCGAACACAACGACGCCAACGTTCTCACGCTGGGCAGTAAGACCATCACCAACGCCGAAATGCGCGAGATCGTCACTGCCTGGCTCGCCACCGAAATCAGCGAAGATCGCCACCGCAAGCGCGTCGCCAAGATCGACGCCATCGAGCGACAGTATCAACGGTAGTTTACTTCCCGACTTACCAATTTACTGAGATAATTCCTGCAAGCGGCTAAGGGACCGCTCGCTTCAGAATGTTTCCCGTCACATGGCTACTCGAAAAACGGCGATTACGAACTACTAATCGAACAGATCACCGACGCGATCGTCGCGCGACTAAACGGCGACGGCGAGGCGATCAGGCGGCGATGTGCGGTTGCACGTCCGAGTGTTTTCATCGCTGCCCGGAGCGGATGCATCGCATCGTCGATGCCGGCGCTGCGCGCATCGGGCTTGTACTGGGCCAAACTGGCTCGGCGCGCGACTGGGCCAGCCTGATCGATCATACGCTGCTAAAGCCCGAAGCAACCGACGAAGACATCAGGAAACTCTGCCAGGAAGCCGCGACTTATCGTTTCGCATCAGTTTGCGTCAATCCGACCTGGGTGCGCGCTGCCGCCTGTAACCTGCAAGGCAGCGGCGTTCCTGTCTGCACCGTGATCGGCTTTCCGCTCGGCGCGACGTTGCCGGATGTCAAAGCCTATGAAGCACGCCGCGCGATCCTCGATGGCGCGCAGGAAGTGGACATGGTGATCAACGTTGGCGCATTGAAGAGCGGCGACGATTGTCTCGTCGAACACGACATCCGATCGGTGGTCCAAGTCGCACACGAATACGACGTGACCTGCAAAGTGATCATCGAGACGGCGTTACTGACTGACGACGAAAAAGTGCGCGCGTGTCTGGCGGCGAAAAAAGCCGGCGCCGATTTCGTCAAAACCTCGACCGGTTTCTCAAAGGCGGCGCGACTGTCGCAGATGTAGCTTTGATGCGACGCACAGTCGGCGCCGAGCTCGGCGTCAAAGCTTCTGGCGGCGTCAAAGGACTCGACGACGCACGCAAGATGGTCGAAGCGGGCGCGACACGCATCGGCGCGAGTGTCGGAGTGAAGATCGCGCAGGAAGCCGCAGGCAAGACGACGGCCGAGACAGCGCTAGCGTATTAGTCATGTTCCGATTGCCATTGTCCATAGCTCCTTTAACTTCCGACAATAGGACCAATGACGAATGACCAATGACAAACAGCAAATGACAAAACGAATATGCCTGCAAACCCAAAACTGTTGGCAGTAATTCTCGGCGGAGGCGCCGGCAATCGGCTCTTTCCTCTCACTCAACAACGTTCCAAACCCGCCGTTCCGCTTGGCGGCAAATATCGTCTGGTCGACATCGCGCTCTCCAACTGCATCAACTCAGACATCCTGCGCACGTTCGTGCTGACGCAGTACAACTCCGCATCACTCAATCGACACATCGCGCAAACCTATCGCTTCTCGCATTTCTCGAATGGCTTTGTCGAGATCATCGCCGCGGAACAAACACCCGAAAGCCCGCAATGGTTTCAGGGAACTGCTGATGCGGTGCGACAAGTGTTGCCACACATTGGAGACTGGGGCATTGACACGTTGCTGATTCTCTCCGGCGATCATCTCTATCGCATGGACTATCGCCACTTTCTTTCAACGCCATACGAGACTAACGCGGATGTGACTGTGTCGGTCATCCCTTGCGATGCACGGGCAGCGAGTGAGTTTGGTTTGCTGAAGACAGACGAGACCGGGCGCATCATTGAGTTTAAAGAGAAGCCAAAAGGCGAGGAGCTGCTGTCGATGCAAGTCGACACGACGAAGCTCGGACTCGACGCGCAGGAAGCGCCGCGGCGCCCGTATCTCGCGTCGATGGGCATCTATGTTTTCAAGTACGAACAGCTGGAGCAACTATTGCAGGAAGATCCGAAGGCGGTTGATTTTGGCAAGCAGATCATCCCGGCGCGATCAGATCGGGACACGTGCAGGCGCACATGTTCGATGGCTACTGGGAAGACATCGGAACGATCGGAGCGTTCTATCGCGCGAATCTCGATCTGACGACCAAGATTCCGAAGTTCAATCTGTTCGATGCTGAAGCGCCGGTCTACACGCGCGCACGTTACCTGCCGCCGTCGAAGATCGAAGACACGGAGATCAACGATTCAATCATTAGTGATGGCTGCATCATCAACGGCGCGAAGATCACGAACTCCGTCGTCGGATTGCGCAGCCGGATCTCCAAGGGCGTGCAGTTCGATTCTGCATACATGATGGGCGCCGACTATTATCAAACCTTCGAAGAGATGCGCAAAGATGGAAAGAAGTTTACCGCGCGTGGGTATCGGGGAGGGAACTGTCATCAGCCGCGCCATCATCGACAAGAACGCGCGCATTGGAAGGAACGCGCGACTCTTGAACGAAGCGGGCGTGATGGAAGTCGATGGGGAAGGCGGATCCTATTTCATTCGCGATGGAATCATCATTGTTCCGAAGAATGCCGTGATTAAAGATGGCACAGTTGTTTAGTTTACATGGCTCGTGGATGGGAAAGCAAGGCAGTCGCGGATCAAATCGAGGATGCGGAGCTCGCGCAAACCTAAGTTCTGAGCCGGCAACTGACGAAGAACGGGCACAAAAGCAACGGTTGGATTCGTTGCTGATTTCGAAGTCGAGGATTTTGGACCAACTCGAACGCGCGAAACATGCCGCGCATCGCCAAGTCCTGCTAAAGGGCTTGAAGGCCATTGAGAAAGAGATTGAAGAAAATGCCGTTTTAAGTGATACTTTAACTAATGCCCAGAACTCGAATACTCGCGCGCAGCGCAGCGCACACCGTCTCATAAAATCCTTTCCCATTAAAGCTCCCAAAGGATAAAGAAATCTCGAAGTTGATATCGGCGGACCAAGTCGTAAGCCTGACGAATCTCGATAAGCTCTTCTGGCCGAAACTGGGTGTAACCAAGCGAGATCTGATTCAGTACTACATCGACATCGCACCAGTTCTCCTCCCTCACCTGAGAGACCGGGCGATGGTGATGAAGCGGTATCCGAATGGCGCGGCAGGGGACTTCTTTTTTATGAAGCGGGCGCCGTCACCAAGTCCGAACTGGATTGAGATCTGCCAGCATCGACCACGGATCAAAAGGCGTGATTCTCGATTTCCGATGATTCAGGATCTGGCGTCGCTGATGTGGGTTATCAATCTTGGTTGCATCGATCTTAACCAATGGTACGCGCGGTGTGACGATGTAGATCGGCCGGATTATCTGCACTTTGATCTCGATCCTGTTCCCGGCGCTCGTTTGAAAAAGTATGTGAAGCAGCACTTTCTCTTAAGCTCGGTCTCGATTCACTGAAGATACCGAGCTACGCGAAGACTACCGGATCGAAAGGAATTCACATTTACATTCCGATTCAACGTGGGCCAACGCAAAAACAGGTGTGGACCTTTGCGAAAGAGTTTTCTTACGCAGTCGCGTCTCAGCGCCGAAGCTGTTGACCGCGATCTACCAGGTTTCGAAAAGGCCGAAGGGAAGGGTACTTGTTGACTACAACCAGAACGCCTGGGGACGCACGCTTGCGTCGGTCTATTCAGTGAGACCTAAAGAAGGTGCCGACTGTCTCCACTCCCGTGAAGTGGGAGGAACTCGAACGCGGTATCACGATTGACGACTTTCAGATCGATAACGTTCCGGCGCGCGTGACGCAAGCTTGGGTGACTTGTGGAAGCCTCTGATCGTGGCGAAGAAAGGTTTCGTCTTGAAGCTTATCTTTAACGGTCGGCGGGCCTACAGTTGAAGTCAGGTGAACGATGAAGATTTGGACAGTTGGACATTAGACTCACGCTGCCGAGAATTTCAGGAGATTCTCCTGGCGCATGAGATTCAGACTTTGGTTGATGTGCGAACCTTTCCGTCCTCGCGTCGGTTTCCGCAATTCAATCAAGAAGCGGTAGAGCGCATCGTTGCAAGTATTGGGATTAACTATCATCACGCGCCGCGGCTTGGCGGACGGCGTAAGCCCGCAAAGATTCGCACAATACTGCCTGGAAGAACGCCCAATTTCGTGGTTACGCCGATCACATGGAAACCGAAGAGTTCAAACATGGAGTTCAAGAATTACTTGAAATCGTCAGGAAGTCCGAACTGCGATTATGTGTGCGGAAGCACTTTGGTGGAGATGTCATCGGAGTTTGATCTCGGATTACTTGAAAGCAACAGGATTGCGGTTATTCACATCGTTGACGCAGAAGAAGACGGAAGTTCATCCGTTCACGTCAGCGGCAAGGATCGTCGATGGCGAGTTGTCTTATCGAGGATTGTTGTGACGGAGAATGAAGTGTCCTGCAAAGGGCAAAGAAGGAAAGGGAAGATCAAAAGGGCCGTGATAGAAGGCCGCCTTTGCATCTTTGCTCCTTTGCGGGAACTTCAACTGACTAGCTTGCTCGGTTGCTGTGCCAGACCTTTTTCTTCGCGCCCTTCTTGCGTCGCTTCACGCCAGTGCGGCGGGGAATTTTTTTCGGATCGCCAGTAGCAGCCTTCTTAACGTCACCACCTTCATCTTCAGCAATCTCCGCAAGCGTTCGTCGCGTGAGGATCGACGCAGGCGCGATCTCGGTGACTTCTTCTTCGTGGTGTAGTAATCGCGATGTTTGATCAGTAACCACTGTCGATTGCGCGTGCGCACCAACACCCACGACCTTTCAACTTCTCGCCGTCGAGCGTGAACTTGAAGTCGCCTTTCTCCAGCGCCTCTTGAGCGCGTCAGATCGCCTTCGGGTTTGTAAGTGCCGTAATCCCATACCATCACTGTACCACCGCCGTACTCACCTTCCGGTATCACTCCTTCAAACTTCGCGTAGTCGACCGGATGATCTTCGACCTGCATCGCGAGTCGCTTCACCGACGGATCGAGTGATGGTCCTTTCGGCACGGCCCACGACTTCAACACGCCATCGACTTCGAGACGGAAATCGTAGTGCAGTTGAGTGGCGCGATGTTTCTGGATGACGAACATGCGGCCGGTGCGTGTTCGTTTCTTCTTTGGACCCGGCTCAGGAGTTTTGTCGAACTTCCGCTTCTTTTTGTACTCGGTCAGTGAAGCCATCATTCAAAATCTAAAGTGATTCTTTAAGTGTGAAGCGAGGATTCCTACTTGCATGGCCATCGCAGATCTCTTCTCAATCGGTCGCCGGGAATAAGTCAGTCTGAATCGGATCGAGACCCAGCGCTTCGCGCACGCGCGCGAAACTTCGGCGATGAATCGGCAGCGCGCCCAGCGATTTCAACGCGTGGCAATGTTCGGGTGTTGGATAACCTTTGTGCGATGCCAGCCATAACCAGTGTAAAGCTGGATCCATTTCAAGCATGTGCGCATCGCGTGTCGTCTTCGCGATGATCGAAGCGGCGGCGATGCTGGCGGAGAGCGCGTCGCCACGAATGATGCCGCGCTGCGGCACTTCGCAATTCGGAATCTTGCGCGCGTCGACGAGAATGAAATCAGGTTGTGAAGTCAAACCCTGCACCGCGCGCTGCATCGCCAGCAGGCCGGCATGATAGATGTTGATCTTGTCGATCTCTTCAACCTCAGCGAACCCGGCGGACCAGCAGATCGCGTCCTGTTTGATCTGCACGCGCGAGCTCATCTCGTTTCTCAGGATCGAGGATCTTCTTGGAGTCGTTGAGTCCGCGCAGTTTGTAGTTCTGCGGCAGGATCACAGCGCCGGCGACGACCGGTCCGGCGAGTGGCGCCATGCCCGCTTCGTCAACCCCCGCCACAAAACCAAAACCCTCCGCCCATAACTCGATCTCGAAGCGCAGCAGGTAATGTAAGTCGCTGGCCTTCGGAGCGATTCTCGCGATAGCGGCCGCGAATTCGTTTAGCTAATTGTTGCGCGCCCTGGCGGCGATCGACGTCCAGAGCTTCAAGTAATCCTTTAGGTACACGCCGGCGCCGCTCGACGAAGAGCTTGTTCAGTTCGGGGATCGATTTGGTGAGGAGATCTTCCAGGGAACTCATGATCGCTGCGGGTAGTCTCTGTTTCCGGTCGGCGGTTGTCAAGATAGGCGTTTGTTTTTTTCCTTGTGTTATTCTCGACGCGGAAACACAGATGGAATTTCCCCCCGAACAAACTGCGTCTACTCGGCGTCCTGCCGTTGATCTTCTTCATCGCGCAGGCCGTTCACTACTGGCGCATCAATGAGCTAGGGCACATGGCCTGGATGTGCAACATCGGCAACCTATCCTGGCGCTCGGACTGTTCTTCGAGAAACCGGTGGTGATTCGACTCGCGGCCATCTGGATGGTGCCGGGAGTGGTCGTGTGGTTTATCTACGTCGTGCTGACGTGGGGCGTGTTTTTGACTTCGACACTGGCGCACGTTGGCGGACTGGCCGTGTCGATGATCGCGTTGAAATGGTGTCGCATGGATCGGGCTGCGTGGCGATATGCGTTTGGCTGGTACCTCGTTGTGCAGTTGAGCTCGCGTTTTGTCACGCCCGCTGCTTTAAACGTCAATCTCGCGCACACGGTCGCGCCTGGCTGGGAACGGACGTTTAATTCATATTGGTCCTTCTGGCTGGTCCTTACGGCGGCGACTGCTGCGAGTCTTTGGTTGACGGGAATGATCCTGTGGGCCATCTGGCGGCCAAAATCGGATCACACAATAATTCAATCACCGGGGGTGGCCACAGAGGGCCACCCCTACAACGACATCGTATAACCGCCAGGATTGTAGTGGCCACCCGGCGAGGCGTCAGTGCGCCGCGCGCTGGACTTTGGCCTGCGACTCCTCGATCAACTCCGTAACCAACCGGCACAACTCAGACGGCTGACTGGGCTTGATCAAGTAAGCCTGCGCGCCGCATTGCATCGCCAATTCGTGATCCGTGGCGTAGGCGGCGGCGGAGTAAAAGAGAATGGGAGTGGTTTGATCGAATTGACGTATTCGCTGGCAGAGGTCGAGGCCTGAACCATCGGGCAGCCACGAGTCGAGCAGGTACAAATCAAACTTCTCTGCAACGGCGAGTGCAATTCCGCTCTCGATGGTGCCGCCCGTTACAACTTCATAGCTTTTTTGGGTGAGAAACAGGGTAACAAGTTCGCGGGTGTCTTCGTGATCCTCGATGTAGAGTACACGGCGTTTGTCGATATGCATGACAACCTGGGGGAATCGTTTGCAAGGTTCTTGGCAATGCCTCGAACCGTGTTTTGTTGAATTGCCAAAGGATTTACAAAAGGAATTTTAAAGACCGGGCCGTCATAATTTCTCAAGGTCAGTCGGGAAGGATATGACGACCGCGGCCACCCTGCTTGTCGTGTGTGGAAGCACCATACGCTTGCATAGGGATGCGGGTCGGTACGCGAGCGGACACTCCAATTATATTTCAACGCGTGTTTTAAACAACTTTTTCCCTGTTCGCCATTATGGGGGTTTCCCCTATGTACGTTTGAGAACACTGGGTGTACAATCGCGCCGAGCTAACTTTCGATCGCAACGTGCGCATTAGATCCCCTTAGCTTTTCCCTCTCAAGCTTTGGCCGGAATCGAAGGGAGCGAAGGTGTCTCAGACTATCTATAGCGACAGGGCCCACCCAGGAGCACGTGTCGCCATGCCTACTTCCCAGAATAGGCTGTTGGGCCATCTGCTGGAAAACGATGCGAGAGTTTCTGCTGCCTCAAATTCGCATTGTCAGAATGTCATTCAACGACATCATCTACGAATATGGCGACGAGATCGACGACGTTTACTTTCCGCTCGACTCGATCGTTTCAGCCTCTCCATCATGGAGGACGGAACGACGATCGAGATTTCGATGGTGGGAAAAGAAGGCGTCGTGGGTTTATCCGCCCTGCTCGGCGGCGGATCATCGCGGCATTGGACCAGGATGTGTATCGGCGGCACTGTGGCGCGTCTGAGCACGAGCGCTCTGGAGCATACGTTTGTTTCGAATGAAGGTGCGCTCAAGCACATCATGCGCAGCTATAGCTCGTTGATCACCCAGGTTTCGCAACGAGCTGTTTGCAATGCGCGTCACACTGTGCTGGAGCGGCTCGCCTGCTGGTTGTTGATGATTCACGACCGAGTCGGCGGCGAGAATCTCAGGCTCACGCAGGAGGCGATTGCTTCCAGGCTCGGCGCCAGGCGGGCAGGAATTACCGTGGCCGCGGGCATGCTGCAATCAATCGGCGCGATCGAATACAGGCGCGGGCAGTTGCACATTAAGGATCGCGTTGGGCTGGAACGAAGCCGTGTGTGAGTGCTACTCGATCTTGAAGGCTGAGTACGAAGGTATAAAAACCTGGAAGGCGATTTAATCCCCCCTCCCTTACCTAGCTTTTTCGGTATAGATGAACAATCGCTGCGCGAGTTCCCGTCTCACGGTGTAGCGGGAACACGCTGTGAATATAAAGGTCCTCAGTCAGGTCCGCCATACTCGGTCGCTCTGACGGCATCGGTTCGTTGTTATCGCTTTACCCTGTTCGGCAACGTCATGCAGGACCGCGATTAACTTGTGAAGATCCTTACCGCCGAGGAATCTCGCTGAGTGGCTGTCCGATCACGTCTCGCTTTCCTAACAACAAGGCATATCCCGGATTGACGGCTTGAATCGTGAATTCGGCGACGTCGACGACCATGACGTAATAGGGAAATCGCTCGAGCAACTCGGAAAGATGAAATTGCTCTTCCGTATTTTCGCTGCGTGAGATGCTGTAATTCGACGGTGCGCGCCGTCAGTTCGTCGTTGGTTGTTTGCAACTCTTCGTTGGTCGCCTGGAGCTCTTCGTTGTTGGTTTCGAGCTCTTCGTTAGTGGCCTGCAACTCTTCGTTGGTAGCTTCGAATTCCTCGTTGGTCGCCTGCAGCTCTTCCTGAGTCAGCATCAACTCTTCATTGGCGGCTTGCAGCTCTTCGTTGGCGTCCTGGAGTTCCTTGTTCATGTCGGCGAAGCGCTTGTTGGCTGCGCTCAGTTCGCTTACCAGCTCGGCGTGCTCGCGCTGGACGGCTTCAAGGCGTTTCTTTACCTGCACGGCTCGGTGGTATCGGTAACGCTGATTATCGCGAGAGCTCGGCGCGCCAGGTTCGACCTGCATGGGCATTATCGTCAGGTCCATGTAGCGGCCACTGCCGATGGCGGTCTGGTCCAGTTCGAGATCTTCCAGCGTGCTGCTGGTGTGCTCGCGGAACGCCAGTATCGATGGCGTCGCGGACCTCCTGGTACGGCATGCCGCGTACTGCGTGCAGGAAGTCCTGATCGTAAGCGATTTCGCGGATGCCGAGCAAACGGCGAGCCGCTGCATTGATGGTCATGATGCGGTAGTTGCGATCGATGATCACGACGCCCGACGTCAGGTAGCGCAGCATCGTTTCGTTCACGCGACGCAGTTGCGTGGTTTCAGTGTCGACGGCTCCTGCTGCGACAGATCAGGTGGAGCAACGCCAGGCTCGGCGCAATCGCGGTCGCGACGGCCGTAGCCGTCGAGTTGAGGCAGCGAATGGTTGGCGTAGCTTGATGTGCATGGAAACGCCAAGTGGCCCACTCAGGCAGCGATAAATCTTCCACTTCTTGTTCACCAGCTCAAAGGTCGCTTTTGTCGGTCGCGCGGTTTCGGCTTTACCGAGGAACAAGTATCCGTTCGACTGGTGCAGCGAGTAGGCAAAGAGGTCGAGGACCGTCTGTTGCAATTCCGGTTTGAGGTAGATCAGCAGGTTGCGGCAGATCACGAGATCGATGCGCGGAAAAGGCACGCCGCGGCTGATGTCCTGCTGGCCGAAGATGACGGTCTCGCGCAACATCTTTCGAGATGCGATAATCCGTGATCGATCGGTTCGAAGAAGCGCTGCCGGTAGTCGTCGGGCAAGTTCACTCAGGACGTTTTCCGGATAGAGCCCGCGACGCGCAAATTGATCGCATCGGCGGCGAGATCGGTGGCAAAGATCTTGACGCTCCACTCCGGAAAGTCAGGTCCGAGCAGATCGGCGAGCAGGAGCGCCAGCGAGTAAGCCTCTTCACCCGTCGCACAGCCGGCGGACCAGACACGCAAGATGCGCCCGTTCTCACGCGCGCGGTCGATGAGCTCCGGAAGCACGTTATGTCTTATAAAATCGAAGGCCTCGGGATCGCGGAAAAATCCGGTTACCTTGATCAAGAAATGCCTTGACCAGTTCCTGGACCTCGTCGGGATGCGCGTGCAGGTAAGTCCAGATAATCACGCAAGTTGGCGATGTGCGTCACCGCCATGCGACGCGAGATGCGGCGCAGAATGGTCGACGACTTGTATTGGCGAAAATCGATGTTTGTGTGAGCGCTTACGTGGAGCAGGATCTCGCGCAGCGGATCCTCCGACTTGTCTTCCGGCGCGCAGGATGGCGCCGCGAAGAATATCGTAGAGCAGCGGACCGATCTGTTCCATTTCCACGACGTGATCCACGACCGTGGGTGGCAACGACAACGGCATCGATGGATAAGGCGCAGTCTCTGGGTTTTGAATGATCACCACGCCGCCGGCGTTTTTGACGTCGACTGCACCCGCGGCGCCGTCAGAGCCTGAGCCGGTCAGAATCACGGCGATCAGATGTTCGCCGTACGACTGCGCCGCGCTCGAAAGCAGCTTGTCGACTGAGGGCGTGGGCCGTTCGACGTGATCGGACTCAAGATGCACGTGACCGTCGATAATCTTGACGTGCTTGTTCGAAGGAACGACGTAGATTGTGCCGCCTTCCAGTTTCGTAGGCTCCTCTTCGTTGACTACGACGATCGGCAACAAGCTGCGCCGACCGAGAATCTCGCCGAGGTGGCTCGGACGCTGAGGATCGAGATGTTGCGCGAGGACGATAGGTGCAGGAAAGTCCTTATTGAGCGTGCTGACCAGAGTTGAAAGAGCGCCCACGCCTCCTGCGGAGGAACCAACTACGACGAGGTCCTCGCTGCCTGCCGTCTTCTGAGATTCAGCCATTGTTTTCGAATCCAACCCGCATATTTAACACCCGACATTACGAGACGCTCACCTCGTCTCGATTCTGAATCGGAAGTTCCGCTATATCACCTTTTTGATCACTCAGCAATAGTTGCCTGATAGCCGAACTATGCGCTTCAGCTTCCTGCACCCGTCTTTCGAACATGGAAACGCTTCCTTCCTCCGCAGCAGTCTGTCGTGACAAACGATCGAGTAGCGGAGAGATCTCGCTTAGCGGGAGTGAATAGTCGACCGTCATGCCCTGCATGACACTCAACGGCATGCTCGGAAACGGGGCCTCGTTGGGATCCTGAACGACTGTGACGCCGCCGCGCTGCTGGATGGCGCGCATGCCGGAGGCGCCGTCGTCGCGAGCGCCAGTCAAAATCACGCCGATGGTGCGCGGACCGGCCCAACGTGCGGCCGACCTGAACAGTGCATCGATCGAAGGCCGGTGCAGATTTTCCTTTGGACCATGCACCAGTCGAATGTGTGTTTCTTCAAGCAGCAGATGATGATCGGGACGAGCAATGTAGACCCGGCCTGGTTCTATTTCTTCGCCGTCGCTGGCATGAGTCACGGCAAGGCGAGAATCGCGAGAGAGTATTCCCGGCAGTAAGCTGGTAGAGTCAGCGGGAATGTGAAGCACAATGAAAACGGCGGCGGGCAGATTCTCCGGAAGATTCTTGACCAGAGTTGTTAGTGCCTGCACTCCACCCGCGGAGGCCCCAATCACTATCGTATCGTGCGTAGCCAATACGCCCTCCCTGGCTCCGGGAAATCGTGGCTTAAGCGCTCGAAGGGAAATGATGATTGCTGCGGGCTGCCGACGCCAGATTCAATATGGTACGGAGGAGAATGAGCGAATCTTAGCACAGTTGAATAGGACATTGATCGCAGGTAAGGTGCTGGTGCTACCTCTCCGGAAATAACACTTCTTTGACACTCTTTGGTGTCTGTTTAGAAATAGCGAACAGTTCCAGGGTACGCTTCCGCACATTGCCAGTGCAGGGCAGAATCCACTATACTGCCGCCGTTGAATACCCCTTTCCTCCTGTGGGTATAGTTGGCGCGGCGGACGGCAAAAACCGCCGCGCTTTTTTCCGTCTTGTGGTTAGAATCGGGGGCCACGGAATTCACCGATGAAGCGAATCCCCGTTCCCCTGATTATCCAGATTCTGCTGTTGGGACTCCTCTACTTCGCGGCTGCGAAGCTAGGTCTTTCCCTCGCCTCACTGCATAAGAACGTCACGCCAGTTTGGCCGCCCACCGGCATCGCCATCGCCTCGCTGTTGCTCTTCGGCAAACGCCTGTGGCCGGGTGTGTTTCTGGGCGCATTGGCGACAAACTTTTTGACTGATATCCCGCTTGGATCGGCGCTCGGCATCGCCACGGGAAACACGCTCGAAGCGGTAGTCGCCTGTCTGCTCCTGCATCACGTCGCGCGCTGGGGCAATTCGCTCGACTCCGTCGCCGACGTGATGCGGTTTGTCGGCTGCGCTTCGGTGGCAGCGCCGGTCGTGAGCGCGACGATCGGCGGGGTCAGCCTCTGTCTCGGCGGAGCGGCGGAATGGGCCAACTTCTGGTCGCTGTGGTTGACGTGGTGGATTGGCGACGGTTTCGGCGCCCTTATCTTCACGCCGTTCATCCTGTCATGGCGTCTTTCATGGCAGGCGCCGGGTCAGGACAACACCGGACACTGGCCGGAAATCATCGCGCTGTTGCTGCTGCACGTGATCGTGGTGATGGTGGTCTTTGGCGGTTGGTTTCCCGGGCCGGTCAAGACTTACCCGCTGGCGTACCTCTCTCTTCCGTTTCTGCTGTGGGCGGCGCTCAAGTTTGATCTGCGCATCGTGACGAGCGCCATCGTCTTGATGGCGGCAATGGCCGTGTGGAGCGCGCGACAAGGTTATGGACCATTCGCACAGGCGAGCCCGAACCTTTCGTTGATCCTGTTGATTTCGTTTGTCGGCACAAGCTCGTTGATGACTATCGTCGTCGCCGCGATTACGAGCGAGCGGCGGCGAGCGGAAGCTGACAAGTCGAAACTCGGATCGGAGCTCGAGCTGCACCGGCGTCGCGTCGAAGACATTGTCGCGCACATTCCGGGTGTGGTTTGGGAAGCATGGGGCCAGCCGGATGCGGCCACGCAACGGATCGACTTCGTGAGCAGTCACGTCGAAGTGATGCTGGGCTACAGTCAGGAAGAATGGCTGTCGACGCCGAACTTCTGGCTCACGATTGTTCATCCGGACGATAAAGAGCGCGCGGCGCAAGAGGCAATGGCGATCTTCGCCTCGGGAAAACAAGGCGCGAGCCGCTTTCGTTGGTTGCACAAAGACGGGCGCGAAATTTGGGTCGAGGCGCAGTCCGTCGTCGTTTGCGACGAGACTGGACCGGTCGGAATGCGCGGTGTCACGATGGACATCAGCGCCGCCGTGCAGGCAGAGATCGAACGCGGAGATTTGTTGCAGCGCGAGAGTCACGCGCGGCGCGAGGCGGAAGAAGCGAGTCGTTTGAAAGAGGAGTTTTTGGCGACTGTTTCGCACGAGCTGCGCACGCCGTTGAATGCCGTTGTGGGTTGGTCGCGACTGGTGCGCAACGGGCATCTCGACAAAGAAGGGACCGCGCACGCGCTGGAAGTCATCGAGCGAAATGCGTCGGCGCAGCGGCAGATCATCGAAGACTTGCTCGACGTGTCGCGCATCATCACAGGCAAGTTGAGAATCAACACGCAGCGGGTCGATCTGTTGCTCGTGGTACACGCGGCGATCGATGCGGTGCGGCCGGCGGCTGAAGCAAAAGAGATCGAGCTGCGCACGAATTTCGAAGCTCCTGACGCGATCGTCCGCGGCGATATTGAGAGATTGCAGCAGATACTCTGGAACCTGATCGCGAACGCGGTGAAGTTCACACCGCAACGCGGCCTGGTCGATCTTCATTTGCGGCGGCGGGAGTCGATGGCGGAGATCACGATCGAAGATTCAGGACCGGGAATTCCGCCGGAGTTCTTGCCGCGGATCTTCGAGCGGTTCACGCAGGCTGACGGATCGAGCACGAGAAAACACGGCGGGCTGGGATTGGGATTGGCCATCGTGCGTCACCTGGTCGAGTTGCACGGCGGCACAGTTTGGGCTGGAAATCGAAATGAAAACGGCGGGGCAGTTTTGACTGTGCTGCTTCCCGCCGTCGAACCTAACACCGCGGAACTGATCGCGCGATCAATTCCGCATCAATAGATCGGCTTTGCACAAAACGTCCGCTACGAAGGATATTCTCCCGCAAAGGCGCAAAGGCGCAAAGAAAGTCCAGCGCAACGCGGCAGCGCTTTGCGTCTTGGCGCCTTTGCGGGAGACATCTTCACGTAATAAAGCACTTTTTGTGCAAAGCTCAATAGATCAGTTTTCTGAATTCAGTTTGCGCATCGACGGTGGCTTGGATTGGGCCGAGTTGTCGGGCGTCGTGTTTGACGGATTGAAGACATAGCTGTCGCGCGCCCGCACGGCCAGGTTTGGCTGCTTCGCGCGCACCCTGATCATGCGCCGTTGGCCGGCTTCCGGCACACGCTTCGGGTAGTAACCAATGCTGTACTGACGCCTCAATTCCTCCGCGACGTTCTCGAAAGCATACGACATGTTTTGCAGCGAGTCGGCGCGGTATTCGCGGCCGCCAGTGCTGTTTGCGAGATCGTTGAGGTAACGGTTACCGATTTCGTACTCACCGCGCGAGGTCCCGCGCGGCCGGCCTCTTCGGCCCATGCCGCCGCCACCGCCGCCGCCAAAGATGCCGCCGAGTATCTGTCCAAAAACATCGATCTGCGGCATCGGCATTTGAACCTGGCCCATATCGTACGCGGTGTTGTATTGCACGGGATAGATCAGCGCGTCGAGCTCCTGCGCGTCCAGCACGGTGCTGTCATAACCCGCCCTTTCGCTGGTCGTGTCGACGCCGTCGGTAAAGAGCACGATAGCTTTTCGGCCCTGGATCTTGTGCAGTTGTTTATTGATCACCATGTCGACCGCGTCGTAGAGACTGGTGCCGCTGTCGGTCTTCGCTTTGTAGATTGCGCGTTGCAGTTTCGAGCGATCGGTCGTGAGCTCGGAGAGCACTTTGATGTCCTGGTTGAACGAGACGACCATGACTTTGTCGTCCGGTCGCAGTTGATTGACGAAGCTGATCGCCGCGTCCTGGATCTCTTCGAGTCTAAACTGAGTTGACGGGCTCGTGTCGATCATCAACACGACCGAGAACGGTTTGTCGACTGAAGCGAAGAATGCGACGTCTTGTTCGACGCCGTCTTCCCAAATGCGAAAGTCGTCTTTTTGCAGGTTGGGAATGTAGCGGCCATCGCGATCCATCACGCTGACGGGCAGCGTCACGAGCGTGGTGTTGACGCGAATGATGTCGCCGGCATCGACTTCTTCAGGAGCGGTTGGCGCCTGTTCAGTCGGCGGCGCCGGCGGCCGGTTGCCTGGATAATTCGCTCCGCCTAGTACCGGCGGCTTTGATGGTGGAGTTGCGTTGCGTTCAGGTTCAGGTTGCGGCGTCGTAGTTTGCGGAACTGTTGGCTGGTTACCGACGCGTCGAGGCCGACCCGATTGTCCGAAACCCATGCTCGTCAACGTAGAAAACAGTGAGAGCAGCAGAACAAAAACGAAAACTCTTTTCATAGCAAGCCCCCGCAGAGTGCTCGAGCGACTCGAGCCTCAAGTTGATACTTCGACTCACACTGGATGCTTGCGGTTTTTGATTGGGGAAAAAATCAAGGGGCGAGAAAACCGTATTGCAGGGGCAAGAATACTCTCCTTGCTGCAGTTAGAGCAAGACTTGTAGGGGGGGTGGCCCTCTGTGGCCACCCGTTGCCGGGGTAAGAGCCGTTGCCCACACCAACAGAGGGTGGCCACGGAGGGCCACCCCTACAAACTATTCCGAGGCGCTTGTACCGGCGTTGGAGAGCACGTTCCAGATGAATGGGAGTGTCGCCCACGCCTGTCCACGATGCTGCGGGCGGAAGCCGAAAAGCACGACGCGGCCTTTTCCAAAACTGACTTCGGCAAGCGCGATCTGGCCGCGCAGTTTGTCTTCGCCAAGCAGCCAGCCGGAACGCAGCACGTTCTCCTTCGCGTAACGAGCAATCACACGGACGTTCGCATCAGCCGCCAGCGGCGAACGCGGAGCTGTTGATGAAATAAGCCGGCAGCGTCGCCGGCAGCGAAGCCGCGAACGGATGTTTGTTATCGACGTCGAGCGACAGGATCGAGCCAGGGCAATAGAACTCTGAAGATCGTACGCCTTCGAGCACGTTGCGCAACGGCAGGTTGAGCTGCTTGATCGCGAGCTCGCAAGCGGCATCGAAACAGACCAGCATCCCGCCCTGGTTCACAAACTCTCTGATGTGACCGACACCCGCCTGCGTGATGCCGCC
Source organism: uncultured Acidobacteriota bacterium (assembly GCA_963770215.1). Taxonomy (GTDB): domain Bacteria; phylum Acidobacteriota; class Blastocatellia; order Pyrinomonadales; family Pyrinomonadaceae; genus PSRF01. The sequence continues at coordinate 580,006 of CAVYOP010000014.1, read as the reverse complement.
CGTTAATTCCGCCGGCATTGTGCCTTCTGCGTTGCCGCCAACGAGCTCGGTGCTTCGTTGCGACGTCAGAATCAGCACGTCGAGCTTTGAGCTCAAACTGCCCTGCCTGATGTCCGCATCGCGCATCGACGAGTACGGCACGTTGAAAGTGTCGAAGATGAAGCGCGTCCAGCCTTCGTCCATGTTGCTCGTCCAGGGACGATAAATCCCGACTCGGACCGGCTGTCGCACCGGGTTCTTGATCGGCGACTCATCGCCTTTTCGCAAAGCAAGCGCAAGGTCGGCGCGCACCTGGTTTCCGTCTTTCACGAGGGTCAGTTTTCGTTCGGCAGGCGTTTCCCTGATTGCCGTAACGGCAGGCGCGTCGACACCCATTTGCAACGGCAATGTCCAGCCGGCGACGTCGTAAGGACGCTCAGCCTCGCCCTGCGGAGTCAGACGATTCGGATAGATCTGCGGCGCGAACAAGGCGAGGATGTTTGTTCGTTGCGGCTGGTTCAGAAAGACGATGTAACTGCCGAGCGGCACTTCCATCATCGACATCGAATGAGTGATCGCTGTCTTGTACGTCCCGAGCTTCTCAGTTGGCGCATTTGTTCTCTGCAGAACCTGTGGTCCATACATGAGATGGAGCTCCTGGTCCATCCGGTGAACTTCAATGCCCTGTCCGACGAGTGTTTCGATCAGTTTGGCGACAGTTTCGTCGCGTCCTTGTCCCGCCGGAATCAGGTACGCCAGCGCGTCGTCTGGTCCAACCGGCGTGGAGATGTTCTTTCTGGCGAGCTCGAAGAAGTTGCGCAGGTACTCGCCGCGAAACTTCGCTGCCATTGAAAGAATGCCGCGCGCTGCGATCAGCTCCATGTCCATGATGTCGCGCGGGCGCCACGTGCCTGCCGGCCAGGGATCGGGAAAGTTCGTCGACGTCTCGGTTGCGCTGCGCATGCCGCGCGTTTGCGCGCGTCCGAGCTGGTCGCGTGTCACGGTGGTCGGCGTCATCAACCGCGCGCTGGCGGCTTCCGAAAGTATGCCGATCGAGTTATGAAAATAAGGCGCGGTGCGAAAGCCGCCGTGCCACCACGTGTCGTAAAGCGCGTTGGTCAACACGCCGCGATAGCCCGCGGCTTGAAGATCGGCAGCGACTTTGTGGCCGATTAGTCCGACTTGCCGCAATAGCACGGGGGAGATGTTTGGGTTTGGCGGATCGTAAAACGGCGGGATGAAGAAACGCGACCCGTTCGAGCCTTGCTGGTGTACGTCGTAAACAATCTGTGGAAACCACTCGTGCCAGAACAAGCGCGTGATGAGCTGCGTCTCTTTGAGGTTGAGCATGAACCAGTCGCGGTTGTCGTCGTGACCGGCGTAATGGTGATAAAGCTCGGGCGGCTCGCGTCCTTCGAACGTCGTGCCGAGCGTTTTGCGATACCAGTTGGCGACGATGTCGATGCCGTCCGGATTGGGTGATGGAATCAGCAACAGGATCGTGTTCTGCAGAATCTCGCGGGTTTCGGCGTCCTGGGCGTTGGCGAGCTCGTAAGCGAGCTGCATCGACATCTGCGAGGCGACGATCTCCGTCGAGTGAATCGAGCAGGAGATAGCGACGACGGTCTTGCCGGTTGCAATCAGACGGTCGCGCTCAGTGTTTTGCGTGACCTTACGCGGGTCGGCGAGTTGCTGTTGGATGTCTTTGTATTTTTCGAGCGCCAGTATATTCTCTCGCGCGCTGATGTAAGCGACGATCAGCGGCCGTTTCAGAGTCGATTGGCCCAGCGTATCGACCGTGACGCGATCGGAAGCGCGATCGAGTCGATTGAAGTAATCGGTGATCTGCGACCAGTCGGCAATCGTGCGGTCGTCGCCGGGCGTGAAACCGAGCACTGACTTCGGCGACGGTATCGCCGCCTGTTTCTGTGCAAACGACGCGGTGGAAACAGCCGCGAGATAAAGGACGACGACCAGGCCAATCGCTACCGATCGAAGGCTACTCATTGCGAGATTCCTTTGCGAAAACAGATGGAAGAGAGCGCTGCTATCGAGAAAACTACGGTTGACGAGTCTAGCACAACCACCGGGCGCAGTTTTATTCGGCGATTGCATTACTGGTGGTCGCTGTTTTTAGCGGGCGCGTTGCTGGGAGTGTTAGGTCCGCCGATTTTGATCCTCGCGTGGCTCGTAAACAAGCACGACCTCGTTTATCCGTGGGCTTTGTTTGGCGCGAGCCAGTGGCTGCGCTTTAGCGGCGTGCGCGTGGCAGTGAAAGGGCTCGAGCATCTCGATCCGCGGCAGACGTACGTCTTCGTCTCAAATCATCGTTCTTATCTCGATACGGCGACGTTGTTCATCTACACCGGACGCCGGATTGGTTTGCTGGCGAAGAAAGAGTTGTTGAAAGTCCCGGTGCTTGGCGTCGGTATGGGTTTCGTAAACGTGATGGCGATCGATCGCACGAATCGCGAGAGTGCAATTCGCACCACGGAAGCTGCCGCGCAGAGGATCAAGTCAGGCGTGTCGTTCGCTGTGTTCGTGGAAGGGACGCGAGCGAAACCCGGTGAGTTGTTGCCGTTCAAGAAAGGCGCGTTCTACATGGCGCGCCAGGCCGGCGTGCCCGTTGTTCCGGTTGCGATCAAAAACTCCGACGTGTTGATGGGTAAGGGAACTGGTGAGGCCAGATCCGGAACGCTCGAGATGGTGATAATGCCGCCGGTTCAGACGACCGATCGGACCACGGACGAAGCAATTAATGCGCTTATCGCCGAGGTCCGACAGTCGATCGCTGATGTGCTCTACAGAGCGAAGTCATAGGTCAAGGTTCCCGACACCTTCACCGTGATTCCGTCCTGCGTTGTCGGCGCAAATGTTGCCTGCCGCGCCGCAGCTTCCGCCGCCGCTCTCAATGGTAGTGGTCCTTCAGTCGCCTTCGCTGAAATAACTTTTCCAGACTCGTCGACAATCACGGCCACTGTCACCTTGCCTGAAGCTTTTACGCGTCGAGCTTCTTCAGGAATCTTTGGTTTGGGTAACGATAGCGCTTTCGAATTCAACAGTCCGAGTTCGAGGGGTTTCGCTGCCTTGTCAGCGGACGGAGTCTCGTCTTCGCCGATCTCGGTGACCTTCAACGTCGCACGCGCCGGCGCGAAATCGGAGTAACGAACTTTCATGCGCACGTGCAGCGATCCGCCGTTGTCGAAGATCAACTCTTCGTCAGCATACGAATAAGTCGGAAACCAGTAACGCCCGTCGATCTGCTCGCGATAGGTTTCAACATTCGGAAACTTGTTGACCTTGGTTTCCGGCACGCCCTTGCCGCGCGTCTTCACGATCAGCAAATCACGATCGTCAACCCACACGCGTCCGACAAACAATCGCTCTTTAGTCTTCGGGTTGGGGATTACTTTCGGCGCTACGTCGAAGACGTAAAGGTTCAACTCGTCGATCTTCTCTGTGCCGACGTACTTGATGTTGTACCGGTCAAGCTTCGAAGGCTCGAGCGCGAAAGGATTGATGCCGCCAAGATCGTCGATGTCTTCGGCTGTGATGGCGTCTGCCATCGTCGACATGGGGAAGTAGCTGATCTTCTCGTAACGATTTCCCTGATCGTCGAAGGTGAAAGTTGAGACGCGATGATACTCGCCGACGACCTGTCCGCCCATGCCGATGCTTTGAATCAATGCGTCGCGTTTGAACGAGTATTGATTGAGAGCGCGGCGAAACTCCGCTTCCTTGGCAGTGAACGCTTGAATAATTTTTTGTGACTCCGCTGAGTTGCCCGCGTCGATGACTGCGGTTTGGGCCATGACCGCGGAGATAAGGAGTGTGATGACGAATAGAGCAGCGCTGATTGACGATACGATTTTCTTCATTTCCAACCTGATTAGTTTGGGTTTCGTGGGCCTTGGGCCTGCTGTGAAACTTGACGTTCTTCAGATGCCGCAAAGAAAGACTCCTGTTGCCAGTCGCCCCAGACTGGGAAGACCAAGGAGGGCCGAGACAGCCGGGGTGGGTGAGATTGCCATTTTCCTGTTGCAAAATTTCCTGCAAGTAGTGTAATGTCCCCAAACTAGAATAAGTTAAAGGTCGGCCAGCGGCGTGTTCTAGTAAAATTTCAGCCCGATTGGCCTCGAAGATCTGGGCTCGCTGGTTTGAAAGTTAAGTTTCTCAAGGTCCTCATGTCGGCAACAGGCACTCGTCCTAAATCCGTGGAGCTTTACGGCGCGGGAGCGCAGACGTGACGCCGAGCGGCGGCGTTGCTTACACGGCGGGGGCGATAAATCAGGCTTTGGGAGGAGCTTGATTTTACGTGGTCTGATGTCGATGATGTGCGCGGTGATTAGCTGCTCCTTCTGGGCGGGGTGGCTTAAAAAATCACCGCGCACACCCCAGCTAGGTTTCCCTTCAAAAATCCATTGTAGTTAGGGCAAAGCCCGAACCACGGGCATAGCCCGTCACTTGCCGGCAGGTTCCGGCGAGGCAAGCCTCGCCTCACATCCGGCGGCAAAGCCGTATCTTAAAGCCTGAGTGTCTCTGGATTGCAGCTATGCGGCGTCGGGATTGCCAGCCAGGCGGCGCGTCGGGATTGCCAGCCAGGCGGCGTCAGCCGGAGTGCCTCAAGCGTTATGAAAGCCGGAGCAGGCAGGTGTTTTGCCTCAGAGGAATCCGTTCTTACGGCTCTGCCGCCGGATGTGCGACGAGGCTTGCCTCGTCGATGAGCATCGGCTTCATTGTGGGCTGCGCCCTTGGTTCGGGCTTTGCCCTACACGAAATCGACCGGCACCTTGTGCGGAATAATGCCTTTTTCGAATCCCTCTTCCAGCAGCCGGCGGACGGCCTCGCGGCCGCGGTCCGTGTAGTCGAGCGTCAGGTCGTTGACCCACATCCCGACGAACCGGTCGGCGAGGGCGGTGTCCATGTCCCTGGCGAACTGCATCGCGTACTGGAGGGCATCCTCGCGGTTGTTGAGCGAGTAGCGGATACTCTCCCGGAGCAGGTTTGAGACTTCCTTGATGAGCTCGGGCCCCAGCTCGCGCCGGATGGCGTTGCCGCCCATCGGCAGCGGCAGGCCGTGCCGGTCGTGCCACCACTCACCCAGGTCGAGCACCTTGTGCAGCCCCTTGGTCTGGTAAAAAAGTTGTCCCTCGTGAATCAGCAGCCCGGCGTCACAGCGCCCCTCGAGGACGGCATCGATAATTTCGTCAAATGGAACTACCTCGTACTGAAAATCGGCATTGAAAAGACGCAGCGCCAGAAACGCGCTGGTCAACTTCCCGGGAATCGCGATCCTCAGCTTCGGAATGTCGTCAGGCGTCGCGAGCTCGCGCGAGACGACGATCGGCCCGTAGTTGTCGCCAATCGACGCGCCGTGCGGCAGCAGTGCGTATTTGTCGGCGACGTAGGCATAAGCGTGGAAACTGATGGCGGTAACGTCGTAAGTGCCGCGCGTCGCTTCTTCATTCAGCGTTTGAATGTCTTTGAGCAGGTGTTTGAAGTGCAACCCACCGGTGTCGAGCTTGTTAGTGGCGAGCCCGTAAAACATGAAGGCGTCGTCGGAGTCAGGGGAATGTGCAAGTGTGATCGTTTTACGTTCGGTGTCAGTCAACATGTTTACCGCCCTATGGTCGTCAAGTCTTTGGGTTCGATGCGATTGTAAACGGTGTCGCGTTCGACAGCTTCGTAACCCGCATCTTCAATCAAACCGATGAGCTCGGTTTTGTTCATTCGAACTTCGTTGTTGGCTTCGACGGAATAACTGGTCGTCAACTCGCCGCCTTCGGTGATCGTGCCGTCGATATCGTTCGCGCCGAAATGCAAAGCGACTTGCGCGAGACGTTTGCCGAGCATCACCCAGTACGCTTTGATGTGATCGAAATTATCGAGCATCAGGCGCGAGACGGCCATCGTCTTGAGCGAGTCGACGCCGGATGGTCCAGGCAGGTGCGCCAACTGCGTATCCGGCGGATAAAACGCGAGCGGAATGAAGCACTGGAAACCGCCGGATTTCTCCTGCTGTTCGCGCAGTCGCACGAAATGATCGACGCGGTCTTCGATCGATTCGATATGCCCGTAAAGCATCGTCGCGTTGGTTTTCAAGCCCGCGGCGTGAATCTTCCCTTGAAGCTCGAGCCAGCGCTCGGCGTCGCATTTATGCGCGCAGATCATCGAGCGCGTCGGCTCGCGAAAGATCTCCGCGCCGCCGCCGGGGCACGAATCCATTCCAGCCTCGATCAGTTTTCCAATCACTTCTTCGTCCGGCATCTTGTAAAAGTGGGCGAAGAGATCAAGCTCGACCATCGTGAACGCTTTCAAGTGCAACTGCGGAAATTCGCGCTTGAGCGACGAAAACAAATCGGTGAAATAACTGAACGGAAGTTTTGTGTTCAATCCGCCGATGATATGCAGTTCGGTCGCGCCTTCGGCGACTGCCTGCGCGGCGATTTCAAACTGTCGTCGATATTGTGCGTGTAAGCGTCAGGCTGGCGCGGCGTGCGAAAGAAGCCGCAGAACTTGCAATCCGCGTAACAGATATTCGTCGGATTCAGATGGCGATTGACGTTGAAATAAGTCGTGCGGCCGTGCCGGTGTCGCCGCACTGTATCGGCGAGTTTGCCGAGCGCGGGGAGGTCGTCGGTCGCGTAAAGCGCGAGGCCGTCTTCGAATGAGAGCCGTTCGCCCGCAGCGGCGCGTTCGGCAATTTCATTCAGCTTGTCGTCGTGTGAAAAGTTCATCGTCAAAAATCTCGTTTCTAGCGATGGAGAAAAACGGCGCTGCCGAACGTCACCAGCAGGATGACGCTGACGAACGCGTTGGTGGTAAAGAACGCAGCGTTCAGGCGTTGCAGATCGTTGGCCCGAACCAGTCTATGCTGGTATACGAGCAACGCGCCGGTTGCGATCACACCTGCTAATGCGACCGGACCGAGCCCGGTGACCAGATACAGCCAAACGAGCGCTAAAAAAGCCGTGGCGTGTAGTGCGCGCGCGATCCAGAGCGCGCGCGCGATGCCGAAACGCGCGGGAATCGAGCGCAGTCGCTTCGCGGCGATCGAAGTCGTAATCCTGGCAGGCGTAAAGAATGTCGAAACCGGCAGTCCAGAGCAGGACCACGAGCGACAGCAACAGCGGCACCGGGCTGCCGATCTCGCCGCGCACGGCGATCCACGCGCCGGTCGGCGCGATCGAGAGGCACCAGCCAAGAACGAAGTGCGAAAACTGCGTAAAGCGCTTGGTAAGCGAATAAAGCAACACGCTGGCGAGCGCGACCGGCGCCAGAATCGAGTGTCAACCGGTTCAGCATCGCCGCGGCGAAGAGAAATAATGCGGCCGAGACGATCGTAAACGCCCAGACAAAACCGGCGGAAAGCAGTCCCGCCGGCAGTGCTCGCGAAGCAGTGCGTGGATTACGCGCGTCGATGTTGCGATCGGCGAGCCGGTTGAAAGCCATTGCCGTCGAACGCGCGCCGACCATCGCCACGACGATCCAAAGAACCTGCCACAGTGCGGGAAGTCCGTTTGCGGCGAGCAAAGCGCCGAGAAATGCGAACGGCAACGCAAAAAGCGTGTGCTCGATTTTGATCATTTCGAGCGTCAGCCGGGTGTTTTTGATCAGGGTCGACACGGGTTAGCCAATGATACGGTACTGACCGCATACAGTCGAATGTTAGAATGTCGCGGTGACCTAATTTCAACTCTGCGTAGTCTCTGCCCCTCTGCGTTGAACCGCAGAGACGCAGAGGGCCGCTGAGGGTCGCAGAGAGCCAGTGTCGAACTGATGGATCTAAACGAGCTTGAGAGATTGTTGGCGGCGTACAAGAGCGGCGAGCTCGACACGCCGGACGCCGTTGACCGGATAAAAAACCTGCACTTCGAAGACATCGGCTTCGCGCGCGTCGATCATTCGCGCGCGACGCGCCTGGGCTTTCCGGAAGTCGTCTTCGGCGGGGGCAAGACGCGCGCGCAGATTGTCGCCATCGTCGAACGGCTCGCGCAACGCTCGCCAAACATCATCGTCACGCGCACGGACGAAGGCGCATTTGGCGAGATTCGCAATGTCGTGACCGACGCGGAGTGGCACGAATCAGCGCGCCTCGTCAGGATTCGGCGCGACAAGACGGATCGCGGAGTTGGACCAATCGCGATCGTCACCGCCGGCACGAGCGACATTCCCGTCGCCGAAGAAGCGGCGTTGACAGCGGAGACGATGGGCAACACCGTCACGCGCATCTGGGATGCCGGTGTCGCCGGCATTCATCGCGTGCTGGCCGAGAGAAACCTGTTGCAACGCGCGCGCGTGGTTGTCGTGGCGGCCGGAATGGAAGGCGCACTGCCATCGGTCGTCGGCGGTTTAGTTGGCGTGCCCGTAGTGGCCGTGCCAACCAGCATCGGTTACGGCGCATCCTTTGGTGGAGCCGCCGCACTCCTGGGCATGTTGAATTCGTGCGCTTCGAACGTGACTGTCGTCAACATCGACAACGGCTTTGGCGCGGGGTTTGTGGCGAGCCTGATCAACCGTCGCTGGGAGCCACCCGTTGAATAGACTTGTAAAGTCACCCCCTTTTGGACCAGGAAACAGACGCAACCTCATCTTTTGTGTACTGGTCTTGTCCGTTGCAGCCAGCGGCTGCATCTCGGCGCGCCGCACGCCAAACCTCGAACAAATCTTCAAAACCGCGCGGGCGACCACCGGCAAACGTCCCGTCGTCGTCATTCCCGGCATTCTCGGTTCGGAACTGATCAATCCGAAGACGGGCGAGCAAGTCTGGCCGTCGGCGTTTCGCACCTCGCAGGAAGGTTTGCCAATCAGCCCCAATCTCGAAGCGAATCGCGACGATCTCGTGCCGGGAAAGATCGTCGAAACTGCGAAGCTCGCGAAGTTGCTGCCGGAAGTTTACGTCTATCGAGATCTGCTCGAAGCGCTGCGACGTTACGCCGGTTATCGTGAAGGCGACTGGAACAATCCCGCCTTCGACGGCGATAAAGACACGTTCTACGTCTTCGCTTACGATTGGCGGCGCGACAACGTCACGAATGCGCGCGAGCTCGTGCGCCGCTTGCAACAACTCAAGACAAAACTCCAGCGGCCGGATCTGAAGTTCAACATCGTGGCCCATTCGATGGGTGGTTTGATCGCGCGCTATGCCGCGATGTACGGCGATGCAGATCTTCCCGCGGGCGACGCTGCGATTCACCCGACGTGGCTGGGCGCGGCGCACATCGCCAGGATCGTGATGATCGGCGTCCCGAATGAAGGTTCTACTGACGCGTTTGCGACGCTAATTGAGGGATATTCCATAACGGAAGGTTTGCGGCGGCGCGTGCCGTTGCTGAACAAGCTCACGGCGGAAGACGCGGCGCGCACGCCGTCTGTGTTTCAGCTCATGCCGCACGCAAGCGTGGTCAGCTTTCTCGACGAAAACCTGAAACCGCTGCAAATCGATCTGTATGACGCGGAAGTGTGGAAACGGTATGGCTGGAGCGCGCTTCACGCGCCTGAATTTCGACGTCAATTTGAAAACACGGATGGAACGGATGGTGAATCGCGCGCCGATATTGATGCTTACCTGGTCGCCACGCTCAATCGGGCGCGACGCTTTCATCAAGCGCTCGACGCCGCAGATGGGACTGCTTCTCCGGTCGTGCTGTTAGCGATTGGCGGCGATTGCGAAGAGACTTTGAACTCGCCGATCCTCTTGCGCGACGAAAAGCGGAATCGCTGGGTGACGTTGACTCGTCCACGCGAGTTTCGCACTTCGACCGGCGTGAAGATCTCGAAGAAGACCGTGACCGAAGCGATGTACACTCCCGGCGACGGCCGTGTGACACGCGCGTCGCTGCTGGCCGAGCACATCTTCAAATCGCGCGACGCCGACACGGGGTTCACGTTGTCGCGCTATGCAGTGTTTGGTTGCGATCTGCACGGCCAGTTGCCGCGCAACAAGACGTTGCAAGATAACGCGTTGACGGCAATTGTTGGTGAAGTGATGAGGTAAACGATTACGGATTGATAACCGCGTTGAGCTTCTCAGCCCAGTTCGGATCGATGTTCGTGAGGATCGTGTACTGCTCCAGCGCCCCGTCGCGATTGCCCATCGCCAGCAAACACTTTCCGAGATTGAAGTAAGCCTTCCCAAAGTCAGGCTTCAAGCGGATCGACTGGCGAAACGACTCCGCCGCATCGTTGTAGCGATTCAACTCCAGGTAAGCTTCGCCGAGACTGTTCGGCGCGTTCGCATCCGCCGGTTTCAATGCCGCAAGCTGGCGAAAAATCTCAACCGCCTCCGTAAACTTCTTCGACTTCAAATAACGCGAGCCCAGTCGCTCGTAAGCGCCCGTGTAATCAGACCGCAACCGGATCGCCTGCTTGTAAGCCTGAATCTCTTCGTCGGCCTTGCCCCAGTCGCGATACACCAAACCCAACGCGTAATAAGCATCGGCCGAGTTGTACGGATCGAGCTTGATCGACTGCCGGTAAGCCTCCTCGGCGCCGCGATACTGTTTCAGATAAAAACTTGCCAGGCCGATGTTGAAATACGACTCGGCGGACGGCCGCAAGCCGACCGCTTTCTTCGACGCTTCCAACGCTTCGGCGTGCTTGCCGAGTTTCTCATTGCAGAAACCGCTCTGCGCCCAGGCTTCGGCGTAGTTACTGTCTAAATCGACGGCCTTGTCGAAATACGGCAACGCCTTTTCGCAATCGTCTTTGGAAAGAAAACTCAAACCATCGCGGAAGAACTGCACCGCCTTCGCGCGCTTGTTGCGGCTGGTGTTTGCGACCAGTTCGGCCAGCGACATCGTGGTGCTGACTTGCAGTTGCGAAATGCGCTCGGAAGGAATCGCGAAATTGACGCTTTGTCCGCCGGTGACTTGCAACGTCGCGATGCCGATCACCTGTCCTTGCATGTTCACGACCGGGCTGCCACTCGATCCGGCGGAGATTGGCGCCGTGATCTGAATGATGCGCCCGAACGTCGGAATATCACGGACGGCGGAAACGATTCCGTTCGTCACGCTGCCTTCGAGACCGAGCGGGTTCCCGATTACGACGACGCTCTCGCCTTCCTGCGGCGAAGTTTTGTCGAGCGGCAAGGGCCTGACTTGCGGGGTGGGCGGATCGATCTTGAGCAGCGCGATGTCGCCTTCGGCGTCGACGGCGAGCACGCCTTTGACGGGAATCACGGCGCCGGTCGTCGAGTGAATTTCCGCGCGATATGCGCCCTCGATGACGTGTCGATTGGTGACGATGCGGTCCACTTCGATGAAGAAACCGCTGCCGCGCGTGAGCTTCTCGCCGCGCGAGTCGAAGGTTTCGATGGCGACGGCTGAAGGCTTGATGCGGCGGACGAGCTCAGGAAGAAGATCCTGTGACGCCCCTACGTTAATTAGAATTAAGAGCCCGACTAAAGTTATTTGGCACAAAAGCACTCCCGCAAAGGCGCAAAGGCGCAAAGGCCGAACACCGGCATGCCCGGAAGCACAGTTTCTTTCTTTGCGCCTTTGCGCCTTTGCGGGAAAACTTCGTATTGCTTCGTCTTGTCGCACAGTTAACTTCACAAATCTGCCGGAACCAACTGCCTCACGCGCGCAAGAATCTCGCTTATTTTAACATCCTCGCTCTGTTTCGCGCGGCGATCGTAGAGCTCCACCACGCCGTCGCCGATCTTTTTCCCAATCGTGACTCGATAAGGAACGCCGATCAGATCCGCATCTTTGAACTTCACCCCCGCGCGTTCGTCGCGATCGTCGAGCAGGACGTCGAGACCTGCGCGTTGCATTTCTTCGTAGAGCGTCTCGCCTGCGTTGCGCAGCCCGTCCTGCTTCATGTTGGTGATGGTTATGATGACGTCAAAGGGCGTAAGCGTTTTCGGCCAGATGATGCCGTCTTCGTCGTGTTGCTGTTCGACGGCGGCCGTGATGATTCGGCCGACGCCGATGCCGTAGCAGCCCATAATCATCGGGACTTGTTTGCCGTCCTGCGTCAGGACCATCGCGCCCATTGATTCGGTGTACTTGGCGCCGAGTTTGAAGATGTGACCGATCTCCATTCCTTTGAACACTTCGAGCACTCCGGTGTCACAGTTTGGACAGCCTTCGCCTGATTCGACGATGCGCAGGTCGATCCAATCGTCGACTGAAATATCCCGGCCGATATCGACGCCACGAAAGTGGTGATCGTCCTTGTTGGCGCCGGTGGTCATGTTGCGCCGGTTTCGCAACGAGGAATCGGCGACGATGCGCAGATCGATCTTCGCAGTTCGCGCTTTGTCCTTTGCGCCCACGCCGCCGAGGCTTCCCGCGCTCGCGCCGAGCAGTTCGCGTATTTCTTCGGGACGCGCGGGACGGACGCCGGTTGCGCCGACGCTGTCCGCCAGGCGGATCTCGTGTAGTTGATGATCGCCACGGAGCAGCACGAGCACCGGACGTTGCTCGCCGCCGATCGTTGCAAAGTAGACGAGCGATTTGATCTGTCGCGATGCTTCAGCGCCACCGGGGAATGTCGTCAGGTCTTCGATCGTTCGCACGCCAGGCGTGGGAAACTCTTCCGGCGCTGATGGTCCGAGTTCGTCCTCGATGTGGGCCAGGCGGGAAGTCGCCTTTTCGACGTTTGCCGCGTAGCCGCAGTTTGGGCAACTCGCGATCAAATCCTCGCCCGCCGTAGTTCGCGCCATAAATTCGTTTGACTGCGAACCGCCCATCGCGCCCGACGACGCCTCGACGATCAAATACTGAATCCCGCAACGCGTGAAGATCTTCTTGTAAGCCTCACGTTGATCGATAAACGACTTGTCGAGCCCGGCCAAATCGACGTCGAAAGAGTACGCGTCCTTCATAAGAAACTCGCGCACGCGTATCAAACCGGATTTCGGCCGCGCCTCGTCGCGAAACTTGACCTGAATCTGATACCAGACTTGCGGCAGTTGCTTGTAAGAGCGAATCTCGTTGCGCGCGATCGACGTGACGACTTCTTCGTGCGTCATGCCCAAAACCATGTCGGTGTTCTTGCGGTCCTTGAGACGAAACATCTCGTCGCCGATGGCGTCATAACGGCCCGATTCGCGCCAGATTTCCGCGGGATGCATTGCGGGGAGGTTAAACTCCTGCCCGCCGATGGCGTTCATCTCCTCGCGCAGGATCTCCATGACTTTGCGAGCGATGCGTTGGCCCAACGGCAAAAACGAATAGATTCCGGCCGACAGTTGCCGGACGATGCCGGCGCGCAAAAGAAGCTTGTGCGAGACGACCTCGGCATCGGCCGGATCCTCGCGAAGAGTAGGGATGAAGTAGTTTGACCAGCGCATAGTCTTGGCATTCTCGCTTAGCGCCGCGAGTTAGGCAAACGTGACCACGGATCGAGTAGTGATGCGTTCGATTGTATGTCAGTACGCCGAAGGCGTTCGCTAATTCGAGCCCAGGGTTGCTTCAACCCCGGGTTCAGCAGAAGAGAACTAGAAAACACTGAAAGTGTTCGGTCTGCAATGAAACTCTTTCAGAGTTCAAGGATTAATGCACGACTCACCCCAGGGTTGAAGCAACCCTGGGCTCGAATTAGCGAACGCCTTCGGCGTTAGTAGTAAAACTGCATTACTACGGACCGGATCGAGTTTGCTGCGTTAGATGCAGTGATGTACCATCGCCTTACTTCTATATAACTAATCATAAAGGGTGCACTACGATGAAAGTTGCTCTCGCAAGCGATCATGCCGGTTACGCTGAGAAGGAACAGTTGAAGCCGCTGCTCAAGGAGCTCGGCGTGGAATTTGAGGATCTGGGGACGGCTTCGGACGCTTCGGTCGATTATCCTTTATTTGCGCGCAAGGTCGCCGACAAGGTCGCGCAAGGCGAGGCTGAACAGGGACTGCTCGTATGCGGATCGGGCACGGGAATGGCGATCGCCGCCAACAAAGTTCCGGGTGTGCGAGCTGCCGTTGCGTGGTCCGAGGAGACTGCGCGCCTGGCTCGTCAACACAACGACGCAAACGTGCTCTCGATTGGCGCACGCGTCACGCCGGCAGACGAGATCCCGAAGATCGTGCGCGCCTGGTTTGACGCGAGGTTTGAAGGCGGGCGACATGCGCGGCGAGTCGAAGAGATCACGAAGATCGAACAGGCAGCGTGCAAATGACCACTCCCAAAGAAAAACCTATGACCGATTCTCGAAACGCATCATTGGCCGACGTCGATCCGCTGATTGCCGGCGCGATCGACAAAGAAGTGGCGCGGCAGGCGAATGGATTGGAGCTGATTGCGTCGGAAAACTTCGTCAGCGAGGCGGTGCTGGAAGCTGCCGGATCAGTTTTTACAAATAAGTACGCCGAAGGTTATCCCGGCAAGCGTTATTACGGCGGTTGCGAATGGACTGACGTCGTCGAGCAAACGGCCATCGATCGCGCGAAAGAGCTGTTTGGCGCGGATCACGCCAACGTGCAACCGCATAGCGGCGCGCAGGCGAACATGTCCGTGTATCTCGCGGCGATTCAGTATGGCGATCAGATTCTGGGCATGAACCTGTCGCACGGCGGTCACCTGACGCACGGCCATCCGATGAATTTTTCCGGAATCAGTTACAAAGTCGCCGATTACGGTGTTTCGAAAGAGACCGAGCAGATCGACTACGACGAGTTGCAAAAAATCGCTGAGCAACACCGGCCCAAGCTGCTCGTGTGCGGCGCTTCCGCTTACCCGCGCACGATCGACTTCGCGCGTATCGGCGAGATCGCGCGCAGCGTCGGCGCGCGCATGTTTGCCGACATCGCGCACATCGCCGGACCGATTGCCGCCGGGCTTCATCCGTCGCCCGTGCCGCACGCCGATTACGTCACGACCACGACGCACAAGACGCTGCGTGGTCCACGCGGCGGACTAATTCTTTGCAAAGCGGAGCACGCGAAAGAAATCGATCGGAAACTGTTTCCCGGCGTGCAAGGTGGTCCACTGGTTCACATCATCGCCGCGAAAGCGGTGGCGTTAGGTGAAGCGCTGCGCGACGATTTCAAGGAATACCAGCGCCAGGTGCTGAAGAACGCAAAGGCGCTCGCGAACGAGTTACAGGAGCAGGGGCTCCGGCTCGTTTCCGGCGGCACTGACAATCACCTGATGCTGGTCGACGTTTGGATGGACGGCAAAGGCATCACGGGCAAAGACGCGGAGAAAGCTCTGGAAGCGGCGTCAATCACGGTCAACAAGAACACGATTCCTTTCGATCAAAACAAACCATTCGTCGCCTCCGGCCTGCGCATCGGCACCCCCGCCGTCACCACGCGCGGCATGAAAGAAGACGACATGCGCACTATCGGCCGCCTGATCGCTGAAGTAATCCACGCGCCCGAGTCGGAAGACGTGCGAAACAAAGTCAGGCGTGACGTTCTCGATCTGACTGAACGATTTCCTTTGTATCCCAAACGCCTCAAGCGCCACTGATCTATGGACGAAGTATTCGGCTCTGAAGGGTTGATTGCGAAGGCACACCCGGAATATGAGTATCGACCGGGGCAGGTTCAGATGGCGCAGGCCGTGATGCGCGCGTTTGAGGAGAAGAGACACCTCATTGTCGAGGCCGGTACCGGGACGGGGAAGACGCTCGCTTATCTTGTGCCGGCCGTGGCCGCGGCGCTTGGCGGAAACGGGCGCGTGATCGTTTCCACCGGCACGAAGAACCTCCAGGAACAGTTGATGGAGAAAGATATTCCCTTTCTCCAAAGCGTTCTGCCCAAGCCTTTCGCGGCCACGTACATGAAAGGCCGCAGCAACTACGTTTGCCTGAATCGATTGGGCCGTGCGCAATCGGCGCCGGTGCTCGAAGGGCTGGACGAGGTCGATTACTTCGAAGAAGTCACCCAGTGGTCCAAAGAAAGCGAGTTCGGCGATCGCGCTGAGCTGGCGAACCTGCCCGAGTCGCTCTCGTTTTGGCGTCACATCGATGCGCGCCCCGAAACGTGTCTTGGTCAGAAATGCCCCGACTTCGATGCGTGCTTCATCACGCGCATGCGCAATCGTGCGCAGGAAGCGGACATCGTCGTCGTCAATCATCATCTCTTCTTTGCCGATCTCAGTTTGCGCAATGGCAACTACGGTTCGGTCCTGCCGGATTACACGGCAGTCATTCTCGACGAAGCGCATCTGATCGAAGACGTGGCTTCCGAATATTTCGGCTCGCAAGTCTCGAACTATCAAATCGAAGAGCTCATACGTGACCTGGGGATGATTCCGATCGAAGAGGTAGAGCTCGATCAGGAACTGACGCGCAGCGCCGCGCGGCTCTCGCGTTTCTCCGACGACTTTTGGGCGGGCTTTCGCGATGGGCGCGGCGAGGAAGGCCGTTATCCGATTATTCCTGGGACGTTCGCGCGCCGGACGTCGAGCGGCGAGTTTGAAGCGACGCGGCTGGGTGAGTTGTATTCCGTCTTCGAGAATGCGATCGCGCGCGTCGAGACGACGCTCGACGTGATTCCCGAGAAAGCGCCTGAGCTTGAGAGCCTCATTCGGCGGTTGCGGCAGATACGATTCGATCTGGAGTTTATCGTTACTGGACCGGATAAGAAGTTTGTTTACTGGCTCGAACGACGCGGGCGCGGCGTGTTTCTGCGCGCGTCGCCGATCGACGTCGCCGGCTTGTTGCAAGACAAGTTATTTGAATCAGTGCCGACAGTAGTGCTGACTTCCGCGACGTTATCGAGCGGTGGAAACTTCGCGTTTATTCGTGACCGGCTCGGGCTCGATTACGCGGAAGATTTGATTGCGGAGTCGACGTTTGACTACCAACGGCAGGCGATTCTGTACCTGCCGCCGGCGATGCCCGATCCGCGTTCGCGCGAATGGCGAGACGCGGCGGTTGAGGAAGTGATCAAGATTCTCACTGCGACCGAGGGGCGGGCGTTTGTGCTCTCGACAAGCCTCGCGGGAATGCAGTCGCTTTACGAAAACGTTTACATGGAGATCGACTATCCGTGTTTCGTGCAGGGCAGTGCGTCGAAAGGGCAACTTTTGAAACGCTTTCGGGAGACGCCGAACGCGGTGTTGTTTGCGACGTCTAGTTTTTGGCAGGGTGTGGATGTGCGTGGCGAGCAATTGTCGTGCGTGATTATCGACAAGTTGCCGTTTGCCGTGCCGACAGATCCGTTGGTGGCGGCGCGGCAGCGATACATCGAAGACGGTGGCGGGTCGAGTTTTTATCAGTACAGCGTGCCGCAGGCGATCATTGCACTGAAGCAAGGTCTAGGGCGGTTGATTCGCAGCACGACGGATCGCGGTGTGTTGGCGGTGCTCGATCCGCGGTTGCGCACGAAAGGTTACGGGCGGACGTTTCTGCAAAGTTTGCCTGCGTGCAGGGTCACTTCACGGATCGACGATCTTGCGGGTATCTTATCGACTTATGCCGGGACAATTTGAAGTAATGATCGAGCGTAATTTCTCCAGCGCGCATCAGTTGCGCGGTTACAAGGGGAAGTGTGAGAACTTGCACGGGCACAACTACAAGATCGAGATCTACGCGCGCGGGCGTGAGCTCGACAATGTCGGGTTGCTGGTCGATTTTGTTGGATTGAAAGCGGCGGCTGACGAGGTCGTGACTTATTTAGACCATCGAAACATCAACGAGTTGCCGCCGTTTGATGAGCTACAGCCTTCGGCGGAAAACCTCGCCAAATACGTCCTTGAGCGCGTCGCTAAGCGCGTTAGCGACGATCGCGTGCAGATTTATAAAGTTCGTTGCTTCGAAACACCCACCAGCGTTGCTACCTATCAATTAGATTAATTTCCTGTGCCTTCGTGGCCTTTGAATGGTTCGGGCATGTCCGCGATCGTGTAGGCGAAGACGGCCATCGTGGCGACGCAGAGTTGGAGATCGCGCGGGTCGATTTTGTCGAGCGTGTCTGCCGGCGTGTGGTGGATGTCGAAGTAATGCGATCCTTCGACATCGAGACTCGCGCCTAACACGCCTTCACGCATGATTGGACCAATATCCGCGCCACCGCCCGTCGGAGCGATCCCGTCGGCGCCGATGCCAGAAAGAAGTTTCGCGATCTCACGCAAATTCGAACGAGCTTGCGGCGGCGCAGTAGCAGCAAGACCAAGCCCTTCGGGCCGGTACGTCCCGGAGTCAGACTCGATCGCGAAGATGTGCTTCGCCAATTCGCTGCTTATAAGCGTCGCGATAAGCATTACCGCCACGCAATCCATTCTCTTCATTCGTATAAAGCACGACCCGAATCGTGCGTCGCGGCCGCAACCCAAGCTCCTTCAACAACCGCACCGCTTCCCACGCGATAATGCACCCACCGCCATCGTCATGCGCGCCCTGTCCGACGTCCCACGAATCGAAGTGCCCGCTGATGAGAACGATCTCATCCGGCTTCTCCGATCCACGCAATTCCGCGATGACATTCGCCGATTCAGCATCAGGCAAAAACTTCGCTTCCATCTTGAGCCGCACCGTCGTGCGATCGCCGCGCTCGTACATTCGTTGCAACAACTCTGCCGCCTCAATCGAGACTGCCGCCGCGGGAATCTTCGGCTGTTGTTGATCGTAATTCAGCGCGCCCGTATGCGGCGTTTGCAGACTGACAGGCGTGATCGATCGCACCAGCACCGCCACCGCGCCATAACGCGCGGCGCGTGAAGCGCCAAACCCGCGATACTGAACCGTCGCTCCATAACTCGTAAACGGCACGTTATAAACCACAATCTTCCCACGCACGCGTTCGCCAAGCGCATCAAGCTCCGCGAAGTTACGCACCACGACGGCCTCAGCCGTAATCCCTTCTGCAGGCGTGCCGACGCTGTTGCCAAGACCGATCATCGTGAGCTTCAACGGCCGCGGCGTGATCATTTCGAGACTCTCTTCGCCACGCACCCAATGCGGCACCATCACCTTCTCGCCGCGCACGTTATCCAGCCCGTCCTTTTTCATCTCCGCGAGCGCCCACTCGATTGCGCGTTCCAGGCTTTTCGATCCGCTGAGTCGATGACCGATGTGATCGGTCAGGTGCGCGAGCCGTTTGTACGCATGATCGCTCACCAGCGCGGCGCCGATGATGCGTCCGGCAGTCGCGCGATAATTGTCGATCGCGACTGTCGGCGGCGGCAGCGGCGTAGGCGTTGGCGTCGCCTGTGCTCGTTGCGGCGGCGGTGGAGTTGCCGGATCTTGAGGCGCGAATGAACAGATCAGTGTCGATAAGAGTGACGAGAACCAGAAAATAACGCACGCGTGGAATCCCTCCGTGAATGTATTTGGGAAACTTCGTCCTGATTTTAATCAGAAACCGTGCTCGGTTGCGAATCGACGATAGGTTGCCAATGGGATCGCCGCTCCGCGGTCACTTTTTTCTGCCGGAGCATGAACGGTCTTTCACAGAACCAGAAGAACACCCACGCAAACACGATCGTCGCCGGCAACATCACTAACAACACATTCACCGACTGCAACCACGCCGGATTGGTCCAACGCCACGACTGCATGATCGACCAGCTCATGCGTCAGGTAGATCGAATAAGAGAAGATTCCGAGCGTGGCGAAGATGCGAGATCGTCGACCGGAACAGTCGTGCGGCGAATCCAGCTTTGCTCGGCGAGCACGAGCCGGTTGATGAGGATAAAGAAGCCGAGGCCCCACAGCGGATGAATGAAAAACCAAACGAGTGTTGTTGACGAACATACTCTTTCGGCACTCCCGGCAGGTAAGTAAGACAACACAGTTGCCGCGAGGATCAGAGATCGTCGCTAACCGCAGGTCGCGCGCCCAGCGCGGCAGTTGAATCAAGCCAAACATCACCTCGACGCCGATCGCTCCAAGCGCCCACGTAAACCAGTGCGACGCCGCTGCTTCCGGCACCGGAACACCGAAGCCGCTCTTCATCCAAACGAGGTGACTAAACAACATCCACGCGAAGCGCGCGCCCAGACAGACCGCGATCGTCACACCCCAACCCCAGCGCACGCGCAGAAACAGCAACAAAAAATAGGCGAGATAAAGTTGCTCCTCGATCGCCAGCGTCCAGAAGACGCCGTTGATCGTGTAGCACGTGTGCGGATCGAGATTGTGCAGCATCAACAGATGCATGCCCAGGTCGTAAAAGAAGAAGTGCGTGAAATCGAGCTCCGACGTACCACGCGGTGAGAAGCAGATAAACCGCGAGCGCGATCACGTAAGGCGGATACAGCCGGCGCAGCCGTCGCTTCCAGAATGGACCAAAGCGAATGTCGGGCTCGACTCCCGTCGCCCGCGCTTTGGCCCATTGCAGGTGAATACAAAATCCGGAAATGACGAAGAACAGAAAGACGCTGATGTAACCAAACGAGCTCAGGAACTGAACCGCCGGACGGGATAGTCGAACAGGTTGTTCGGCACATGCTTTGCCGCCCTGCTCGACCGCGTGATAAAAGACGACGCCCAAAGCCGCGATCCCGCGCAGCGCGTCGATGCTGCGCAGGCGAGATGGATTGGGAGAACAGACATTCGGCGGGTACGAGTTCTTGTTTGTAGGGATGGCCCTCCGTAGCATCCTCCGGCACAAGCGGTGGCCACGGAGGGCCACCCCTGAATTATGCCGAAACCAGTGACGGTACGTCGATATTGTACTTCCTGATCTTGCTGTACAGGCGCGGCCGATAGATACCCAGCAGGTTCGCCGCCGCCTGTTTGTTTCCACCGGTGCGTTGCAAGCGTGCGTTCGATCACGAGCCGTTCGATGTCTTCCAGCGTCATGTTCGGCGGAACGTCCCAGGTCACTTGCGCAGACGCGCCTTCCGGCACGGTGCCGTTGTCGAACGGCAGATCGATCGGCTCGATCTGCTTGTCTTTCGCGAGCAACACCGCGCGCTCGATCACGTTCTGCAACTCGCGCACGTTGCCGGGCCACGCGTGACCGAACAATCGCTGATACGCAGCCTGCGAGACGCCGGTGATCGGGCGCTCGTACTTTTGAGCATACATGTGGAGGAAATGCTCGGTCAAAAGTTGAATGTCTTCATTGCGTTCGCGCAACGGCGGCACGTGAATCGTGATCGTCGAAATGCGATAGAACAAGATCGTCGCGCAAGAGTCCATCGCGAATCGCGTCCGCCGGCGGACGGTTGGTTGAACAGACAAGCCGAAAATCGACGGCGTACGTCTTTTCCGAACCGATCTTGCGATAACTTCTCTCCTGCAACACGCGCAACAGCTTCGGCTGCAACTCGATCGGCATCTCGGCGATTTCGTCGAGCATCAGCGAACCGCCGGCGGCGTGTTGCACGAGTCCTTCCTTGTCGGCGTGCGCGCCGGTGAATGCGCCTTTCGTGTGTCCGAACAGTTCCGACTCGATCAGTTCCTTCGGCAACGCGGCGCAGTTTACTTTGATAAACGGTTTTTTCGATCGCAGCGACTGATAGTGAATCGCATTCGCGATCAACTCCTTGCCGGTTCCTGACTCACCGACGATCAAAACGTTTGCGTCCGACTTCGCCACCGACTCGATCGTCTCATAAATCGTCTGCATCGGCTTTGACGCGCCGATGATGTTGAAATACTCGGCGCGCGTGGAAAGTTGCCGGCGCATGTTCGCCGTTTCCGCCACCAGCTCGCGCCGTTCGAGCGCCTTTTCGACCAGCGGCTGAAGCTCTTCGAAATCAAACGGCTTCTCGACGAAATAGAAAGCGCCGGCTTTCGTCGCTTCGACAGCTTTCTGCACTGTTCCATATCCAGTGACGACGATCACTTCCGAGGTCGGCCGCGCGTCTTTCATGTGGCGCAACACTTCGAGCCCGTCCATGTCGGGCAGTTGCAAATCGCAGATCGCCAGATGATGCGCGCCCTGGTCGAACAGCTCGATAGCCGCCGCTCCCGTAGCTGCCGTATCGACCGAATAACCTTCCTCCATGAAGTTTTGTCGCAGCGAGTCAGCCATCATCGGCTCATCGTCTACAACAAGGATCCGCACTTCTTTGTTCTCCACCTTATTCTCCTCTCTCGAAATCGCCGCGCCTTGGGGCACCATTTTGGTCTTACTCCCTTATCGAAAGAATCTTTTCTGAACAGCCTTGAATAACAACCGTGATGGGTGGCCACGGAGGGCCACCCCTACAGAAATATCGTTGTGGCCCTGATCATTGTAGGGGTGGCTCTCCGTGGCCACCCTTTTACCTAACTCGTTTGCGATCCGGAAAGCGGAAGCACAACGACAAGCTTGTGATCCGCGAGTTGAGTCGAGCCGCCGTGGGCCTCGACAATTTTTTTAGCTAACGAGAGCCGGATCTCATCGCCGCCGGCAAAAGTGCGAAAAGGATCGTGATCCACTTGCCGCAAGCCTGACCATTCGATAGTCGCGTTGTTTCCGGAGGCTTCCAGGGAAACGCGGATCGGTCCGGCGTTCGTCGTCGTTCTGTTTGAACTTAATTGCTCCAGCGAAGAGCCACTTCAGGGCGTCCGTAAGCCGCGAATGATCGAATTCGCCCTGTATCGAGTCAGTTTCTGATTGGCAAACAACTTCCGCCTCGCTTTCCTGAAAACTCGAACACAGGCTGCGAAGGACTTTCGACACCTCGAAACCCGGCTTGTTTCTTCAGTTCCAGATCTCGTCCGTACTCTACAATGATCGAAAGATCGTTGGCGGCGCGGTCGAGGCCGTTGATGAGCTTGAGCACGGTTTCCTGCTCGTCGCCGGGTCGTTCGCTCTTCTCAATCCGTCGCCGAAGGAACGTGGCATACAGTTTGAGACCGTTTAGCTGGTTCTTGATGTCATGGACGATTTGAACTGAAGCTCGCCCTATGTCTTGCAGTATTTCGGTATCTTCTGTCCTCGACATTGAAGCCTTCATAGACGACGTCAATCTCTCTCAGCTCTATTTTCGGGGGCCTTTAGGGGGAGGGACCTCACGCTGGACCGAGTGTACTAAAGAGACAAAGGTCCGGCCGCTTTAGGTGTTGCGTTTCAGTGCGGCATGGTAACAAAAAAGGCGCACGTATTCTAGTGATACAGTAAAATCAATAACTTGGAGCGGGTCAGCCGTTCAGATAACGCTCAGTTTAGGCAGCCAAATGCAAAGTCAGGATAAGACCGAAACCATCTTGTTGGTTGAAGACACGGAAGATAATCGCTTTATGTTGCGGCGTCTACTGGAGATGTCCGGCTATCAAGTGATCGAGGCGACCAACGGAGAAGAAGCCGTTCGACTGGCGGAATCTGAGCATCCGCAACTCATTCTGATGGACCTGAGCCTGCCGGTTATTGATGGGCTGGCGGCGACGCGCGCGATCCGAAAGCTCGACGGGTTCAAGAAGGTCCCGATCGTCGCCGTTTCGGCCCACGCTACCTCAGACTTTCAGGCTGAGGCGCTGACCGCCGGCTGCGACAGTTACATCACGAAGCCGATCGATTATCAGCCAGTTGGAATTATTGATTGCGCGGCTGCTTGGGAAGTAGGCGGAGGATTTTATACAATTCAGGACACTATGGCTGCTTCAGACCGCCGGATCGAAACCACTGAGTCGACGAATCGCACGCTGATCATCACCGTGGCAGTTGCTGCCGCAGTTGTAATCGCACTCTTCTTCTACTTGTTGATGCGTGCCGGTGGCAGTGGCACGAACGCCGAGCCTACGTTGCAGGGCGCCATTCGGGCGGGAAACGCGGAGTTTGACAAGCAGAAAGCGAACATCGTCCTTGACGATCCCGAAGCGGACGAAGCGAAACGCGCGCTCGGCGATATCGTCATGAGTTTGCGCACCACGGTCCGTAATCTTACGGGGAAGACGCTTAACGGGCTCGAGATCAAAGCCTCTGTCGTCGACTACGAAGGAAAGCCGGTGAAGGAGAGGACGGCAGTAATAATTCCGGTGCGCCAACCGGAGCTGGCGCCGAACAAGACCCTGCCCGTGCAGATGATGTTGGAAGGAATGAAGGACGCCGACGCGCGAGCCAACATCAAGATGGAAGTGGTGGCGTTTAAGTTTAAAGACTAGGTGATGTTTCCCGCAAAGGCGCAAAGGCGCAAAGCCAAAGACGCCAGGTAGTGCGCTTCAAGACAGATTTTCTTTGCGCCTTTGCGCCTTTGCGGGAGACTCTTCGTCGTCCATGAACAGCTCTTCCAGTGATTGCTTGATGGGTTGGATCGAAACGACCTTCCCGCCCGCCTTTCTCAAAGCAGCAAGCATATTTTCGATTTCATCTTCGCTTGCGATCTCGATTCGCAGTCCGCGTGGTGTGGTTGAGATGCTGGCATTTGCCAGATCTTGAAGTGCCGCGGCGTCCGCGCCGGTAGCCAACACTTCCATTCGATTCGGACCGTCATTGCTTTGCCGCAGCTCGTCCAGGTGTCCGACCTGCGCGAGCCGCCCGCGTTTCAGAATCGCGACGTTATCGCAAAGCACTTCGATGTCGGACAGAATGTGCGAGCACATGAAAACTGTCTTGCCTTCAGTCGCGCAACGTCGCAATCAGGTCGCGCACTTCGCGGCGGCCGACCGGATCGAGTCCGCTCATCGGCTCGTCAAGGAACACGATTTCCGGATCGTTGATCAAGCGCCTGAGCCAGTCCGACGCGCTGCAGCATTCCTTTTGAAAACTTTCGCAGTTGCCGTGTCCCAGCTCTTTTCGATCGAGATTCACGCGCGCCAACAATTCTGCCGCGCGTTCGTTTGCGCTCGCGGCGGAATCCAGCCCAAACAATTGCCCGCAGTAGTCGAGAAACTCGCGCGCGCGTCAGGTAATCGTAGAAGTAAGGATTCTCAGGCAGATAGCCGATGCGTTGGTGCATGCGAGATGTCGCTGATGTCGCTGGCCGAGAATGCGCGCGCGTGCCGGCGGTGGGAAAAATCAGTCGCATGAGCAACTTTAACGTCGTTGTCTTGCCCGCGCCGTTCGCGCCGAGAAAACCGAAGATTTGACGCGGCTCGACCTTCAAGCGACAGACCGTCCAGCGCGCGGACTTTCCGTTTGCGCCAGAAACCGACTTCGTAGTCTTTCGTCAGATTTGTCGATTTCTACGACAGGCCATCGTTTATTTCATGAGCACCTTGAGACTTCGACCGAGATCGACGTCACACTTGCCTGCCTCAATCGATAAGGCACGCCTGAAGGATCGAGTGGCGCGCCGGTAGCGATCGAGCCGCGCGCGCAACCGCGCGGCAGCAGTTGGTCAAGCTCACGCCAGTCGCTGGGCAGCGACCGATCGCGTGCTGGTAATCCGACAAGCAGCTTTGCGCGAATCACGTCGCGCTGATCCAACGAATCCAAGCTGCATCAGATGCGCGACGAGCCATCTCTTTCACCTTGTCGTCTGCGGATGTTTCGAACATGTGCTGTACATCTCGCGCGCGCGTCGCGCGATGCCGCCGTCAGCTTCCATGCGTCGCGCTCATCGCCGCCATCCACGGCGGCGCGTCCGGAAAGCCTGTGCGCCGCGGCGTAGATCTCGCTGCAGCCTGGATAATCGTCTTGTTGCCAATAGATGTATCCGAGGTGCTGATGAAGCCGCCACGACGTTGGGATTCGCCGTCGATACCTTTGTTGAGCATGCGAATCGCTTCTCTGGACTCGATCGCAGGCAGAACCACGGCGGCGTACTCGTAAGGATCGGAATGAATTGCGGATCGAGCGTCGTCGCAGTATCGAGCAACGGCGCCAGCAGTCGCAGATCCAGACTGGCTCAGGTCGTCAGATCGAAACTGTCTGTCATGCGTCGCTGATGACTGATGATCTTTCGGCCGACGTATTGCAGCGAGCGCATCCAGTACCAGTCGGCTGCCAGATCCGTTGAAACGCCAGGCTCAATCGCTTCGCGCCGTGCCGGACTCAGATAGAGTCTCTCGATTCAGCAAATTGTTTCGCCTGATCGGTCGATGCGCGTCGAGCCAATCGGCTCAGGGCCAGCAGAAGCTGCGCCAGGCCGACGACCAAGCACGACAATTAAAGCTGACTCACGTTTCATGTTTCTCATTTGAAGTTGCGCCGACCGAAAATGAGGCTGGCAACCGACAGAATGACTGCTACATAAACGACGGCATAGAGGCCCGTGGCGACGAGCAAACTGCGGCCGGTCCGGGCGCAGGCCGTGCGCAGTCGGGGTGATCAAACTGTAATTGGAGAGATTCGGCAGCAGGTAATAGAGCCCGCCGAAATAACCAACGCGCCGGCGCGCTGCCCATCGAGTTCGCCAGACCTTTCAAGTCAGCGCTGAAGTGGCCGATGATGAAAACGAAAAACGTTAACAGGGCCGACAACGCCGGGCTGGAAAACGAGGAAAACAGCAAGGCGACCGCCGTGATCAGTCATCAGCTCCAAGTAGATCAACAGCACGGCCGGCCAGATCTTGCGATCAGCGGATCCCAACCTCGGCTGACGTAAACCAGCGCGAGCGACACGCCCATGCCCATCACGACGACGTTGACGAGCAGCGTCAAACAAAGACCGAGATACTTGCCGACCAGAAACTCGCCGCGGCCGACAGGCTTGGAAAAAATCGCGTAGATCGTGCGCCGCTCGATCTCTTTGTAGACCAGCCCGACGCCGACAAAGATTGCGATGAATGCCCCGAACAGCAGCATCGCGCTCAAACCGAGATCGACGATGATCTTGCTTCCTGGCCGCCGGAGAGCTCGCCGAAAAAAATCGCGGCGGCCAATCAACAGCAGAACGAAAGAGGACGAGGTTGTAGAGGACGCGATCGCGAACTGCTTCGCGGAAAGCATTACGGGCAATCGGCGAGCATCCGCCAAAAACTACCGCCCTTTGCGATGTCATTCCGAGTAACTGTTTCTGCCATTGCGCCCAACAACAAAGCAGGACGTCAGTTTACAATGAATTTTATGAATTTCTACTACGAAGGATATTCTCCCGCAAAGGTGCAAAGGCGCAAAGAAAGTCCAGCGAAACGCGGCAGCGCTTTGCGTCTTTGCGCCTTTGCGGGAGACCTCTTCACGTAATAACGCACTTTTTGTGCAAAGCTATGTGGGGTGAGTTAGTTGTTGCCGAGCACGTTGGTAGTGAGTGCCAGTTCAGCGTCTGTGAGTGGAGTTGCCAGAGCGTCTGCTTGACCATGCATGACGCCGTCAGTGCGCATTCCAAACTTACGGGCGCCGGTTGCCATTACCCCGGAAGTGATGGTTGGATTTGAGGTAACCTTAAAAGTGGAGAGCGAAACGCCGGCGACAGCATCAGTTTCGGTTACTACATAGCTGTAGCCGCTCTTAACACTGGAACTTAAAGCGCCGTCCACCAGGTTTGCAGTAGACAATTCGTTCATCGAGCCGAAGTTGCCGTATCCAGTTGTCGCCTGAAACGTCACCTGCGCGCTGTGAATCGAGCGCAGCGCTGACTGTGTCGATCCTTCATTTGCAGCGCGTCTCGCTGCGATGAAGTTGGGAACTGCGATCGCCGCGATGACTCCGATGATGGCAACCACAATCAGCAATTCAATTAATGAGAAGCCCTGGTTATTCTGAGTATTCATAAGTTGAACTCCTTCCGAAGGAGCTGTTTATAAACAAAGGGCGAGGCTCGCACCTCGCCCCCTGCGTGTAAGTGAGTCCAGACGAGCTTAGTTGCCGAGAACGTTGGTCGTCAGGGCGAGTTCAGCGTCAGTGAGGTGAGCAGTGAGTGCGTCTGTCTGACCGTGCATTACGCCGTCATCACGAACACCGAACTTGCGCGTGCCGCTTTGTGAGACGCCGGTTGCGATAGTCGGAATACAAGTGGCTTTGAAGGTGGCCAATGAGGTGCCAGCCACGGCATCAGTTTCGGTTACGACGAAGGTGTAACCACTCTTGGTACCGCCTGCGCCGCCGAGAACACCGTCGACGAGACCGGCGCCGAGCAATTCAGCCATAGAGCCGAAGTTGCCGTTTCCGGAAGTAGCCTGGTAGGTAGCTTCGCTGCTGTGGATGGTGCGCAGCGATGATTGCGCCGAGCCTTCATTAGCAGCACGGCGGGAGGCGAGAAGGTTGGGGATGGCGATGGCCGCGATGATGCCGATAATCGCAACCACGATAAGAAGTTCGATCAACGAAAAGCCTTCTTGGCGTTTGGTAGTCATTCGAGTTTGGTGCTCCTTAAAAAAAGATATAGGGGTTTCCATTCGTTTTCTCGCGCCACCGGCTTTCCGTTCACTGTGAGCCGCGCAGAGCGCGAAGTGTCGCTTTGGGCTTTTACAACCAGTGTGCCACTGGCGGTTTTCGCTCAAAGTGCAAAAAAGAGATCGTTTTTGATCGAAATTTTGCGAGTTGAGGATGAGACGAAAAAGGGCTGACAAATTCTGGCAGGTGAGGAATGACGCTTTCCGGCAGCGAGCAAAATTTGGTCTGCGCTGGAGCAGCCCGCGATTGCTTTGCTCGGCTATGTGTCGGTTGACGCTGGCTCGATGTTACTCGTCGGCTATGCCGTCGGATGTGAGGCGAGGCTCTGCCTCGCCGTCAGGCGCTTTCCGGCAGCGAGCAAAATTTGGCCTGCGCTGGAGCAGCCCGCGATTGCTTTGCTCGGCTATATGTTGGTTGACACTGGCTCGATGTTACTCATCGGCTATGCCGCCGGATGTGAGGCGAGGCTTTGCCTCGCCGTCAGGCTTCGGAAGTTATAGGGCATAGCCCGATCAAGAATTCGAGCGAACCGGCGAGGCAGAGCCTCGCCTCACATCCGGCGGCATAGCCGAAATGAACGAGGTAAGCGGGGCGAGATAAACGGGCAAGCGAAGGCGAATGAACGAGGCAGGCGAAGGCGAGCTGAACCGGCAGGGCAAAGCCGAAATGAACGAGGCAGGCGAATGCGAGCTGCGCCGGCAGGCAAAGCCGAAATGAACGAGGCAGGCGAAGGCGAGCTGAACCGGCAGGGCAAAGCCGAAATGAACGAGGTAGCGGGGCGAGATAAACGGGCAAGCGAAGGCGAATGAACGAGGCAAGCGAAGGCGAGATAACGAGCAGGCAAAACCG
Source organism: uncultured Acidobacteriota bacterium (assembly GCA_963770215.1). GTDB lineage: Bacteria > Acidobacteriota > Blastocatellia > Pyrinomonadales > Pyrinomonadaceae > PSRF01. Next base: position 551,131 of record CAVYOP010000014.1, on the reverse strand, counting down.
AAATGAACGATTAGGCGAAGCCGGACAAAGAAACGACGAAGCAGGAATCGCCGAGCTGAAATCGCTCGTGAGAGCTGCGGGTTAAGTTTCGCCGGCGCCGGCGGCGAATTCACCTTGGTCTTCTTCGCGGCGGCGGATGGGTGGGTCGGTGGAACGGCGGCGCGGGGAGGAGTCAGGGCTGCGACGCTCGTCGCGCAGTTGTGCGGTTAGACCACGGACGCCGTGCTTGTCGAGCAGGTGACGCAGGGAACGAACCGAGAGACGCAACAGTTCGGCGGCGTTCGTTTGATTTCCGGAAGTGCGGCGCAGGGCTTCCAGAACGTAAGTCTTTTCCAGTTGGTCCAGGTGGGCCGTGAGGTTGATTCCTTCTTCGGGAAACTCCATCGCCTCCGCAACCCGATACGGATTGTAGTTGGTGATCTTCTCGGGTAGGCGCTCCGGCTCGATCGAGTTGGTCCGTTCGAGCGCCACGGCGCGCTCGATCGTGTGTTCCAGCTCACGCACATTGCCGGGCCACGAATAGCGCTCCAGCAGTCGCATTGCGCTCTCGGTGATGCCCAGCGTGCGTCCGGTCGACGCGCAGAACTTCTGCACGAAGTGGGTCGCCAGTTCGGAAATGTCTTCAGCGCGCTCGCGCAGCGGCGGCAGCTCGATCGGGATCACGGAAATGCGGTAGTAAAGATCCTCGCGAAACGTTCCCGCCGCAACCATGCTCGCCAGGTCGCGATTCGTCGCCGCGATTACACGCGTGTCGACCGTGCCCTCTTCCGTCGCGCCAACCGGCCGGACCTTTCGCTCCTGCAACACACGCAGCAGCTTGACCTGCATCGCCGGCGACATCTCGCCGATCTCGTCGAGAAAGATCGTGCCGCTGTTCGCCGCTTCAAAAAGACCCTTGCGATTAGTGTTGGCGCCCGTGAACGATCCTTTCACGTAACCAAACAACTCCGACTCCAGCAACGTCTCGGTAAAAGCGCCGCAGTTGACCGACACAAACGGCCTCTCCGCGCGCGGGCTGAGATCGTGAATCGCGCGCGCCACCAATTCTTTTCCCGTCCCCGATTCACCCGTAACAAGGACTGTCGACGGCACCTGGGCGACAGTCTCGATCATCTGGTAAAGCGAGAGCATGCGCTGGCTGCGGCCGATAATGTTGCCGAGCTTGCCGCGCGTCCGTTGTCCCTGGATCAGTGCTTTATTTTCTTCGAGCAGCGCTTCCTTTTCTTTAACAAGCGTGATCTTTGCAAGTGCGCGAGCAACCGTCTCCTTCAACAGATCGTTGTCGAATGGTTTCTGAACGAAGTCGTACGCGCCCAGGAGAAACGCATCGCGCGCAGTATCGACGCTGGCGAACGCCGTCATCATGATCACTTCGACGTCGGGCAGTAACTCCTTCGCGGCGCGCAAAAGATCGACGCCGTTCATGTCCGGCATGCGAATATCGGTGATGATTAGATCCGGCGCCTGCTCGCGCATCCGGGCCACGGCGTCGCGGCCATTCTCGGCAAGCTGCACCGTGTGTCCTTCGCGTTGAAACAGATGCGTCAGGAACTGCCGCATTCCGAGTTCGTCGTCAACGATTAGAAGATTGGCCATATTCTTGATCGACTAATCACGAGCGGCGGGCTTGTCGCCATTCGTCATTGGCAGCTCGACAGTTATCGTCGTCCCTTGTCCTTCCAGGCTGCGAACGTTAATTGTACCACCATGATCCCGAATGATTTGATAAACAATTGAAAGACCGAGCCCCGTTCCGCCGGTCGTCGAGGAGAACGGCTCGAAGAGACGTTCGACCTGATCGGGCGACATTCCGCGTCCGGTATCGGTAAAAGCGATGCACAAACGATTATTTGAATTTTTCGCCAGTGTGGCGCGCAGCGTTCCGCCCTGCGGCATTGCCTGAAGCGCATTGCGCGCGAGGTTCCAAAAGACCTGTTTTAGTTGTGCTTCATCAGCTTCCGCAAAAATACGCTCGCCAGGAACGACAGCTTCCACGGTTTGGTTAGCGCCGATCTCCGGGCTGTGCCGCAAGAGCGCGAACGTCTGATGCAGCAGCTCGCCGACGTCGACACGAGCCGGCACGAGGGAACGCGGCCGCGCGTAACTCAGAAAATCCGTGATGATGTTATTGAGCCGATCCGATTCGCGCAGGATGATCTCCATCAACTCCGCCTGCGACGAATCATTCGCAACTTCCGAACGCAGCATCTGGATCGAGCCACGCATCGCGGCGAGCGGGTTGCGAATCTCGTGCGCGATCGACGCCGCCATCCGTCCAATTGCCGCGAGACGATCCTGGCGTCGCGATGTTTCTTCGAGAGAGCGCACCTGCGTCAGATCCTGGAAAGTGATCACGAAACCGGTCATCGCGCCCGCTTCGGTCGAAAGAGGCGAGATGCTGTAACCGAGACGCAGACGCATGCCTTCGGAAGTGAGGCAGCTTGTTTCAAATCGCGGACTGGCGCTTCCGGTTTCTGCCGCGCGCAGCGAGCCGGCTACGTGGTCCTTGATATCACCGAAGAGGATCGACGCGTCCTGTCCGCGGATCGTGTCTTCCGTGTACCCCGTGATCTCGCGCGCCGCTGCGTTGAAAGTGTAGATGCGTCCGTCGAGATCCGTAGTGACCACTCCCGAGCGAATCGACGCCACGATTCGTTCGTGCAGCGCGCGCAGGTTTGCGAGCGACTGCCGGGCCGCTTGCAGTCGCACGTCAGAACGTGACTGTCGCTCGGCGAGCCGCGCCGAAAGCAACCCGACGACGAGAAACGCGATGTCAAACAGTCCAACCCATTGCACCGTCTGCGACAACGAGCCGCCAATCAGTCGCGATGGAGAGGTCTGTCCAAAGACGCCGGTGAGAGCGAGCGAGCAGGCGCTGAACGCAAACGCGCAGCCGACCGAAGTGACGACCGCCCCACGTGGTCCAAGAAAGAGACTGGAAACGGCGATGATGACGATGTAGAGCGCGACGTAAGGCGACTGGATGACGTCAGAGTTCCAGACCAGCCACGTCACGAGCAGGACGTCGATGGCGAGCTGAAGCCTCGCCTGCATCACGATGCTTCTGGATAAACGAAAGACGACCGCGTAAACGATCGTCAGGCAGGCGACGATCGTCAGCAGGACCAGGCTTTTATCGATTGATTGTTGTGGCTGTCCGGCGCGAATCCAAAGCGTGCCGAGAACGCTGAGAAGCACGGCGGTCACGAGGCGACCGGCAATCAGCCAACCGAGCTTCGAGCCCGCCGACCGACCCGACTCGCTGGTATGCTCCGCCGTCATCGGGACAAGAGCGTATCACAAATTTTTACATCCGTGGCTTTACTCGTATCGTAACGCCGTCATCGGATCGATGCGCATTGCGCGCCGCGCGGGCAAATAGCACGCAAGCAGCGAGACGGCGATGAGCAACAGCGAGATCGTGGCGAACGTCGGCGCGTCAACCGCCGCCACGCCGAACAACAATCCGGCCAACAATCGCGTCAACGCAAACGACGCGATTAGACCAATTACGACGCCGGCTACGGTCAGCATCAGTCCCTGTTTCAAGACCAGCAGCAATACTTGTCGCGGTTGCGCGCCGATGGCGAGTCGCAAACCGATTTCGCGCGTGCGCAGGGCGACCGAGTAGTTCATCACGCCGAAGATTCCGACCGCGGACAGCAGCGTCGCGAGGCCGGCAAATAGAGCAAGCAAGAGCGTGTTGAAACGCGAGCGGCTGACGGCTTCCGACATGACCTGGTTCATCGTGCGCACGTCGGAAACAGGTTGATTCGGATCGAGCGCGCGTATTTCACGTTGCATGGCGGGTGCGAGCGCGGCCGGATCGCCGTCGGTGCGCACTGCCAGAGTCATAAACGGATACGCCAGTTCCGGGTGCGGGAAATAGACTGCGGGCGGCGCTTCGTCGATCAGACTGTCGTAACGCACGTTGCCGACGATGCCGATGACCTCCGTGATCACGGGAGTTTCAAACATCGCGACGTCGAGTCGTTGTCCGATCGGCTCTTCATTTGGGAAATATTTGCGAGCGAGCGCTTCGTTGATCAGGATCACGCGCTTCGCTTCTTTTAATTCGAGATCGGAAAAGTTGCGGCCACGCAAGAGCGGAATGCCCATCGTTTGGAAGTAGCCGGCATCGACGACGCGCACGTCTGCGCCCGGTCCCTGGCCCGGCGGCGGTTCCGGTCTGCCGATGATCTTGAAACCAGTGGACGATCCCAGGCCGCCGTACAGCGGCAGAAAATTGACCATGCCCGCCGAACGCACGCCCGGCAAATGCCGCGCGCGTTCCATCGCTTGATTGAAGAAGTTCACGAGTTGTTGGTCTTCTTTATATCGAGCGTAAGGCAGACGGACCACCATCGTCAGGACGTTGTCGGTATCGAACCCGCGATCGACTTGTTGCAGTCGTATGAAGCTGCGAATCAGCAGTCCGGCGCTGGCCAATAACACGACCGCAAGTGCGATCTCGGAGACGACCAATACGCTGCGCATGCGGCGGCTGCCTGCGGCCTGACCTGAGTCTCCCTTGCCGCCTTCCTTGAGCGAGTCGTTGAGATTGAGCCGTGAGATGTGCAGCGCCGGCGCTAGGCCAAAGATAATGCCGGTCAGGATTGAAACACCGAGCGTCCACAACAGCACCGAGAGATTCAACCCGACGCCATGCAGATTCACGAGATCGCGCGGGCTGATCCACAACAGCGCTTTGATTCCCAGCCACGCGAAGCCAAGCCCGAGCAAGCTGCCCAGCAACGCCAGCAGGAGACTCTCAGTCAGCAACTGTCTCACGATGCGCGATCGCCGGGCGCCCAGCGCCGCCCGCAAGGCGATCTCTTTTTCCCGCGCGGTCGCGAGTGAGAGCAGCAGGTTCGCGACGTTTGCGCACGCGATCAGCAACACGAACCCCACCGCGCCCAACATCAACCACAACGGGCGTCGCACGTTGCCGAAAAATTGTTCGCGCAACGGCAAGACTTCGGCGGTGTAATTCTTGTTGAACTCCGGCACCTCGTCTGATAAACGAGCCGCGATGGTCCGCAACTCGGCGGCGGCTTGTTCGGACGTGGCGCCGTCCTTTAAACGCGCCACGACGGAAAGAAAACGGCCGCGCTCGTTCTCGGCGCCGCCAACAGGCATCGGCAGCGTGACCCACACTTCCGCGGGCCGTCCTGTTCCCGAGCGCTGTTTGATGTGAAACGTAAAATTCGGCGGCATCACGCCGACGATGGTGAACTTGATCCCGTTGAGAACAATCGGCTGGCCGATCACGTCCGGCTGTCCGCCAAAGCGTCGTTGCCAAAGACCGTGACTAAGCACCGCGACGAGGTCTTCGCCGTCTTCGGGAATCAGTGTGCGGCCGAGAATCGGATCCACGCCGAGAACTTTGAACATGTCGGGAACGGCAAGCTGACCGGAAACTTCTTCGGGCTCGCCGTCGCCAGTGAGCGTGAAGCGCTGATCCGAAAACGCGGCAATATTTTGGTAGCTCGTGCTTTGCTCGCGCCAGGCGCGGAAGTTTGCGCGTGAAGTGGTGTTCTGATGGCGTCCTTCCGGACTGACTTCCCAAAGCATCACGATGCGATCCGAATCGCGGTAGGGAAGTGGCCGCAGCAGCAGTTCGTTGACGACTGAAAAGATCGCAGTGTTTGCGCCGATGCCGAGCGCGAGCGTGATCACGGCGATTGCTGTGAAGGCTTTGTGCTTGAGCAGCACGCGCGTGCCGTAGCGAATGTCCTGCGCGAGTATTTCAAACGTTCCGCCGCCTTTCACGTCGTAAGCGGCGTCGACGGCGCGGTTCATGTTGCCGAAGCTTCGCTGCGCTTTCTCACGCGCTTCAACGGGCGACATTCCGGCGCGGATGTTTGCCTCAACCTGCAACTCAAGATGCGAACGCATCTCGCGATCGATGTCGTCGATAACGGTGTCGCGCTGGCGCAACGCGCGCAGGCGATCGCGAAGAATGTTGAACCACTTCATTGCTTCCCTCTGGGCACTTCTTCTCTGTTTGTGCCTTTTGTGTTTCTTGTGCTTTTTGTGTCTAAGTAGCTTGCCGCACTTTGGCGATGGCGAGTACGAGCCGGTCCCAGCTTGCTTCCTGTGTTTCGAGTTGCTTGCGTCCGCTGCGCGTCAGTTTGTAGAACTTCGCCTCGCGCCCCGTTTCGTTAACGTCCCAACGCGCCGACACCCAGCCCTTCTGCTCGATGCGATAGAGCGCGGGATACAAAGATCCTTGTTCGACGTTCAGCATTTCGTCGGATAGCTGGCGAAGACGCTGAATAATCCCGTACCCGTGCAATTCTCCGAGCGACAGCGACTTGAGAATCAGCATGTCGAGAGTTCCCTGCAACAGATCCGCTTTGTCTTTTGGCACTTACCGGCTCCTTAAGTTTTGCTGATACCTAGACACGGTAGGCATCATAGACATGGATACCTGGATTGTCAAAGTTTTGCCACGAATCCGTGATTTTGTGTCGGCAAACTCCATAAAAATGAAGTAGACGCGAGGGGGTGTTATGACGACAGCGGCAAGCAGGCAGGCGGATGATTTACAAAAAGTGCGAGACTTAGTAAAGGACATCGACTTTTGCATGTTGACGACAGTGGACGAAAACGGCGACCTGCACGGCCGGCCGATGTCGTCCAACGGCCAGATCGACGAGGCGGGTAATCTGTGGTTCTTTACGCGCGTCTCTTCGCACAAGGTGAGCGAGATCGAGAACTTGCCAAAAGTGAACGTCAGTTTCTCCGATCCCGACAACCAGCATTACGTTTCGATCAGCGGCGCTGCGCAACTCGTGCGCGACCGGAACAAGATCGAAGAGTTATGGAAGCCGGAGTTCAAAATTTGGTTTCCGCAAGGGACAGACGATCCCGAAGTCTCTCTGTTGCGCGTCCGGTTGGAGAAAGCCGAGTATTGGGATAGTCCGTCGAGCACGATTGGCTACGTTCTGGACTTCGTTTCCTCGCTGGTGACAGGAAAAGAGCCGGACTCAGGCGAGAACAAGAAGCTGGATTTTAATTAGCGCTTGCGCCTCGTGAGGCTGACGGCCACAGCGACGAGCTCGGTTAGTTCGACAGGTTTGGGGACGTGCATGTCGTAGCCGGCGCGCAGGGCGTGAAGGCGATCTTCGACGCGCGTGTAGGCTGTCAAGGCGATGGCCGCTACGCGGTGACAGTTGTTGGTTTGGAGCTCGCGGATCTGCCGGATCAGATCGTAGCCGTCCATTTCCGGCATCCCGATGTCGCTGATCAAAACATCGGGCACACTTACGCGCAGTGCGGCGAGGGCTTCGGCAGCCGAGCCGGCGAGTCTTACCTGGGCGCCGCAGTATTCGAGACCTTTCTTCAGCAAGTCGCGCGTGTCTGGTTCGTCGTCGACGACGAGGATCGTTAAACCGTCGAGCCGATCGTCGCTATCGTGGACCGGCAACAGCTCTCTCGCACCCGGATGCACTCGCCCGCCGGACGAATCGACCTGATAAACCGGCGTGATTGGCAACATCACGGTAAACGTCGCGCCCTGGCCCACGCCTTCGCTCGTCGCGCGCACAGTGCCGCCATGAAGCTCGACCAGGTGACGCACGATCGCGAGACCCAAACCCATGCCGCCATGCGTGCGGCTCGTCTTCTGATCGGCCTGACGAAAACGATCGAACACGTGCGGCAGAAAGTCAGGCGCGATCCCCTGTCCTGTGTCGCTCACCACGATCTCGAGATGTGAATTCACTCGTTCGGATCGAATCTGCACGCGGCCGCCGCGTGGTGTGAACTTGATCGCGTTCGAAAGCAGGTTCCAGACAACTTGTTGCAGCCGCACTGGATCGCCGGGAATTGCAACTGCGCCCGTGTCGATCACTTTTTGCACGCGCACGCCTTTCGCGTCGGCGGCTGGTCTAACGGCTTCCACGGCAGCGTCGATGAACGACTTCGGATCGGCAGGCCGGACATCCATGCGCAACTTGCCGGTGACGATGCGCGACACGTCGAGCAGATCGTCGATCAGTTGTGCCTGCGCGCGGGCATTGCGCTCGATGGTGTCGAGCGCTTTGGATTTATCCTCCTCAGACAGTTGGCCCAGACGCAACATGCGCGTCCAACCGAGAATGGCGCTCAACGGCGTGCGAAGTTCATGCGAGATGGTCGCGAGAAACTCTTCCTTCAAACGGCTCGACTCTTCGGCCTGTTTGTAGAGTCGTTCCTTTTCCACCACGGCTTGTTCCGCCTCGTTGCGCGCGCGTTCTGCTTCCGCGTAAGCCTGCTTGAGCGCTTTCTGTGCCCGGCGCTGTTCGCTGATGTCGCGAGCGATCTTCGAAGCGCCTACGACCGTTCCATCGGGTCCTTTGATTGGGGAAACAGTTAGCGAGATATGGATGTGCCGGCCATCTTTCGTGACGCGGATGGTTTCGTAGTGATCGATGCGTTCGCCGGCCCTCAGTCGAGCGAGGATGGCTGGTTCTTCATCGATATGATCAGGCGGCATCAAGATCGTGACCGATTTTCCGATCACTTCGTCGGCGGTGTAGCCGAAGATCCGTTCAGCGCCCTGGTTCCAACTGGTGATGATGCCTTCCAGCGTCTTGCTGACGATGGCGTCGTCGGCAGACTCGATGAGGGCAGTAAGCCAGTACAGCGCCAGCTCAGGGCTTCTTAAGTCAGTCAGTTGATCTTTCGCGCTGTTTGGTGACGCTGCCGCGTCGTCGTCCGGTCTGCTGGGCATACTTTCCTGCTGCGATCTCTGTGTGAATAACTGAGGAGAACGGCAGGGGACAATTGGGGTGAGCGGATTATAGCAAATAATCCGGCGATCCTCGCACACCTGATGGTTTGCGAGGATCGCCTCTCGTGAGTATCGTGTTTTCCTTCTAGCTGCCGCTCAGGTAGTCGGCGACAGCGGTGGAGATTGGTTGGCCCGTCTGTGTTTCGTAGTAGCTGAATGCGGGGCTGGGGTTTACCTCGAAGCAGTAGACGTGGTTTTCGGGAGTGATCTTCAGATCGATGCCGGCGAAGGCGAGACCAAGACCGGACGAGAGGTTCACGCACATCTCGGCGAGCTCGTCTGACAAGTCAACAGCACGCAGGTCTGCGTAATCACCGCTCTGCTTTTTCGCGTAACGATAGTCAGTCGCGTCAGTGTTGATTGCCGTGGCAAACACTTTCTCGCCGACAGTGTGGACCCGAACGTTCGTGCCTTCGACGAATGCCTGAAACTGCGTGGGACACCAGCGAATGTCGTCGATGTGCGTCATGTCGTCGTCAGTCAGCGTTTGCACGATCGAACGCACGCCGCTGATCGACTTGTAGATCACGCGGCCGTGGCGCGCGCGAAATGCACGCACCAGCTCCGGATCGTTTGTGATCAGCGTTTCGGGAACTTCAAAACCGTAACGCTTGATCAATTGCGCCTGGTAAGGCTTTGAAAAGTTTGAGCCCATCGGCGCGATGCGATTGACGACGCGGCCGGGCATGATCTCGGCCCAACGCGTCAACGTGTCCATCAAGTTGCGGCAGTGATTCAGCTCCGGTGAATTCGACGGCACGTCTTTCAACTCGGGCAGATTCTGAAAATCCATCATGCGGGTGAAGACGGCGGTGAAGTCGTCGACCGAATAACTGTCGCCGTTCAACTGCAACCTGCCGCTGGTCTTGCCCGCGGCGATTTCCATCGTCATCTTCATCTGCGCGAACTTGCGTTGGTTCAAAACGACGTAGGGCGCGCCATTGCTCTCCAATGCCTCTCGCACTAAAGCCATCGGGGTTTCGCTCGGGATGCCACACAGGAGAATCATTAGTTTGCCCTCCGCTCATTCGAATAGAGTTGACGCGCGAGCTCGTCGAGCAATGGTTCGCCGCCGTGTCGCAGATCGGGGAGCGGCGTGGCGCCGGCAAAAGTCCATAAACCGTGCGGCGGACCGACCGTCAGCTCGATACCCAACACAGGCGTTTGCGAAATACGCGCCAACTCTGCGCACGCGGCACTGATGCGCGGTGGCAACATTGGACCAAACACACGATTGCCGACAGTGATGGCCGTCGCCGTCGGCGTGCCTTCCGGAACGATGCGGCGCAGCTGAGACGTTTCGTCGATCTCGTCGTGACTGGTTTGACGATACGACGGCGTCGGCAGTCCTGCCTGGGCCGCGAGCCAAACCCACTCGGAAACGTGACGCCACGCTCCGCAAAGTCCCTGCGACTGCGGCGCGTTGAAGATTGGCGACGGCAGAGCCTGCAGCCAACTCATGAAGAGCGCCGTGTATTCCTGAGTTGCGTAATCGTAGTCGGGCGCGCCGGCGAGATGGTCCAACGGGACGTGCGTGATTCGATTCACGGCGCCTTTTAGGTAGCGATTGTTGATGGCGCGCCCATCGGGAAGAGTGATGTTGAAGTTTGCGCCGTCAATGCCGACGGTGTGTTCCCACTTCGCCTTCGTCGTCAGCATGTCGACCGTAACCAATTCAAACGGATTGAGCCCCCGCGCGCGCAAGCCCTGGTAAGCCCAGACAGCAGGTGTGTCCTGTGCCGTACAGATCATTAGCCACATATTTTATTCCCACTGCGATCCGCGAGGACGGACGTAGCAGGCGTCCGTCCTCGCAGTTGAAGTTAAGTCACTTGAAGAAACAGCTAAAACCTTACTTCGGTTTCTTCTTGTCGTCCGGTTTGGCTTCGCCGCCTTCGGCGACGTCCGGTTCACCTTTCAGCGCGCCGGTCGACAGATCGGGACGCAGGTCGACGCCGATGAAGTGCGAAAGCTTCGTCACTGCATCTTCGAGCTCGCCAAGTCGATCTTCGGGGCTGCCTGAACGTTTGAATAACTGACCTTTGGTGGGATCTTCGGGGCCTTCTACGACGAGTTTCTCAAACTCTTTCTCCGGCTTGATCTTATCGATGTCCTTCTGGATCTTCTCCGGAAATTCCTTCTCGGGTTTGATCTTCTCTATTTCTTTCTCCTTGACCTTGTCCCACTCTTTCTCCGGCTTGATCTTCTCGAGCTCCTTCTCCTTGTCTTTCTGGATTCTTCTCGAGGTCCTTGTCTTTTTGAATCTTCTCTAGCTCTTTCTCCTTCTGCTTCGGCGCCGCCGCGGCGCTGCCTTCTTCCGGCTTATCGGCGCGGAGGGCTTCGATTGGGCCACCGGGGTCACCGCCGCCTTCGACGAGCTCCTTGCCGCCCTTCTCGAAGATCTTCTTCTCGATTTCCTTGAACTCCTTCTGCTCTATCTTCTCGATCTTCTCCTTGAAGGCTCTTTGAACTCCTTCCGTTCCTTGATCTCGACCTTTTCCTTGAATTCCTTGATCTCCCGTTTCTCGGGCTTGATCTTGTCAAACTCCTTTTCGGGTTTGATCTTCTCGAGTTGCTTCTCGAGTCTCTTCTCTACATCCTTATTCTTGCTCATTAAACACTCCTTGGTGATGATTGTGAGTTGTCAGACTGATTCGAGTTGGCAAGGGACGTGCCACCTGCAATAAGCCCGTCCGCGGCGCATTTTGCTGACGCTAGACCAAAAACTGTGCACAGTCGGCAACACTCGGCCCACCACTGGTCTCCGTTTGCAGACAAAAATAGAAAAACACCCGAGACTGGCGTCCCGGGTGTTTTGGTTATTTGAGGTTAAGGTCTTGTTTAGTGGCGCTTAATGACCCTGCGACAGTTTTCCGATCAGGGTGAACAGACGGCAGGTACATCGCAATGACGATCGAACCGATCGTGACGCCGAGGAAGCCGATCAGCACCGGCTCGATCAAGGTCAGCAGGTTGGCGATCGCGGAATCGACTTCCTCTTCGTAGAAGTCGGCGATCTTGCCGAGCATCGCGTCGAGCGCGCCGGTCTGTTCGCCGATGCCGATCATCTGCGCCACCATGTGCGGGAATACTTCCGTCGCCTTCAACGGATCGACAAAGTTTTCACCGCGCTCGACGCCACTGCGAACCTTCGTAATTGCTTCCTCGATGATCACGTTACCGGACGTCTTCGCCGTGATATCCAGCGACTGCAGGATCGGAACGCCGGACGAAAGCAGGGTCGAAAGCGTGCGCGAGAAACGCGCGACGGCGATCTTGCGGAAGATGTCGCCCAGGATCGGAATCTTGAGCAGCAGCTATCGATGTTTTTCCGGCCCTTCGGCGTTTTGTAGTAGAACTTGATCGCGACGGCGATGCCGATCATAGTCGACCAGTATCACGAGCCCGCCCCAACCGGCGAGAAAGTCGCTGATGCCGACGACGATGCGCGTCGGCAGCGGCAACTGCTCGCCTGGTCCAAGCAAACCGAGGAAGATGTTCTGAAACTGCGGAATCACGACGATCATGATCACCGCCACTGCGACGATCGCCAGCAGGACGACCGCCGTCGGGTAGATCATGGCCGAAATGATGTCGCGTTTTAATTTGACGATCTTCTCGATGAACGTCGAGAGACGTTGCAGGATCAGGTCGAGAATACCGCCCGTTTCGCCCGCTTCGACCATGTTCGCGTAAAGCTGATCGAACACGCGCGGATGACGCGCCATTGCGGCCGCCAGCGTCGAACCTTCTTCGACGTCCTGTCGCACCTGCAACAGGATCTGTTGGAAGTATTTGTTGTCCTGCTGTTGGGCCAGGATCTCGAGACACTGAACGAGCGGCAGGCCGGCGTCGATCATCACCGAAAACTGGCGCGTGAAGATCGACAAGTCTTTCGACTTAACTTTCTTGCGGCCGCCAATCTTGGGAATGCCGATCTCGCGTCCTTTTTCCTTGACGGACGTCAGCGTCACCTGCTCGCGCCGCAGAATCTGTCGCAGGGCTTCGCGGTTGTCGGCGACGCGTTCGCCGACAACAATTTCGTTCAGTCGGTTGCGTCCTTTAAAGACGTATGTTGGCATGGCTGTGAACTCCCGCAGTAGCTTTCTATCTTACGTTTGGTCGTTGACCAACCGGCCGGGGTTGAGCATACGGACTGGTGTGCGGTTCGCGGCGTTGCCCGGTATTCACGCCTGCGCCGCGTTCGATCAGCTCGCGCAGCTCGTCGACGTTCGACGAACGTTGCATCGCGGTGTCGAGATTGATCTGGCGCTTGTGATAGAGCGTGGCCAGCGCCTGGTTGAAGGTCTGCATTCCGTATTTGTCCTGGCCGGTCTGCATCATCGAGTAGATCTGGTGGACCTTGTCTTCGCGGATCAGGTTTCGGATAGCGCCGTTGGGCACGAGGATCTCGAGCGCCATCGCGCGTCCGGTGCCTTCAGCACGCGGCAGCAGCGCCTGACACATAATGCCTTCGAGCACGAGTGAGAGCTGCGCGCGGATCTGCGCCTGCTGATCGGAAGGGAAGACGTCGATGATACGGTTGATCGTCGAAGCGGCCGAGTTGGTGTGCAGCGTGGCGAGCGTCAAGTGGCCCGTTTCCGCGATGCGCAGCGCCGACTCGATTGTTTCGAGATCGCGCATTTCGCCGACGAGCACCACGTCCGGATCCTGGCGAAGAGCGGTGCGCAGCGCCTGCGCGAACCCGTGCGTGTCCGCGTTCACTTCGCGCTGGTTGATCAGACAGCCTTTGTGGTTGTGGAGAAACTCGATCGGATCTTCGATCGTCAGAATGTGTTCGTGACGGTCGCGATTGATCTTGTCGATCATCGCCGCGAGCGTGGTCGACTTTCCCGATCCGGTTGGACCAGTGACGAGGATCAGCCCGCGCGGTTTTTCGCACAGTTGTTTGACTACCGGCGGCAGGCCCAACTCTTCGAATGCCTTGATCTCGTAAGGAATGGCACGAAAGACCGCGCCCACCGCGCCGCGCTGGTTGAAAAGATTGGCGCGAAAACGTGACAGGCCTTTGACGCCGAATGAGAAGTCGAGCTCCAGGTTTTCCTCGAAACGATGCTTCTGCGCATCGGTCAACACCGAGTAAGCGAGTTGCTTGGTGTCGGCCGAAGTCAGCACGCGATAGTTCTTCGAGCGGACGAAGATGCCCGTCGACTCGAACCTGCGGCGGCGAGCCCGTGGTGATGTGCAAGGTCCGAACCGCCGAGCTCGGAAAGCTTTCTCAGCAGTTCGGACAGCGAGATTTGAGGCACGGTTTCGTTCAATCGCATCTAAGTGAGCTCTCCTGGGTAAAGACAATTCTCAGCTTGCAATTACTCCCCTTGAACTATTCCTTGATGCCTGTCGGACTTCGCGCGCAGCGATTCGATGAAACGCTCCGCTTCGTTCGTCATGCGATCCGCGTATTCAACCGGCGCTTCGGTCGTCAGTCCGTAAACGCGACCGCCCGCTTCCGTGAAATAGAACGTCCACGCCTTTTCCGGAGTCAACGCATCTTTCGGAGTGCGCGCAGTCACGACGAAAACGCGATTGCCATTAACTTCGCGAACGAAGTCGTTGACGACCCAGCCACCGTTGACGACCATCTTGTCGATCACGATTCGTCGCAGATCGGCAACCGGCACGCCGGCCAGCATCTTTTTCTGTTCGCGCGAGTCAGGAACAGCGGGATTCGGACGGCTAAGCGCAACCACTGACAGGTTCATTTGACCCGGCAGTTGTTTGCTCGCTCCCGGCGCCAACACCGGACGCACTGCGTTCACGACGCGTGGCCGGGTAGCTGTCGCCGCAGCGTGAGCCGACACTACGGCAGGATCGCGACTGGACCGGTGCTGGAGTTGCAGCAACTGTGTCGCGTTGTTGCGGCTGGAACCTCGGCGTTAGTAACCGTGATCGGCTGCGGCGCCGCTGGTTGTGCTGACGTTGTGCGGTCGTTGTCGGCCTGCATGGCCGTCGGCGGCAGTTCGTGGAACGACACCGTGCCGGCATTCTGCGGCAACGCAGGCAAAGCTGGTCCGCCAGCCGACGACAGATCGCCCGCAATTCTGCGAAGCTGCGAGTTCTGCGGCAGCGCCATCAACGCGTTGCGGCGGGCCAGTTCGGCTGCTGCCCGTTTCGCTCGCAGGCGCGCGCGATAACGCCGCCACCACGCGCGTGAGCGGTAGCGTTTCGACTTCTTTTGCGTAATCTGGATGCTCTGCCTGATGCCGTGCGCTGAGTTCGCAAACGGCAACATGATGCCCACGGAGAGCAGCAGTATCAGCGATATTGCGATTGTTCTTAACATATTCGGGTTCTCCTCAATCAGGCGACCGTTTCACGAACGACCTCTTCGACCGTGGTCACGCCGGCGCGAATCTTGTGCAGACCGGATTCACGCAACGTGATCATGCCGTCGTCGACCGCCTTCTTCCTTAATTCAAGTGCGGAAGCGCCGATCAAGATCAACTCGCGAATCTCGTCGGTGATTTCCAGCACTTCGTAAAGTCCGATTCGGCCTTTGTAACCGGTATTGTTACAGGTGGCGCAGCCCTTGCCCTTGTAAGTCTTCATGGTTTTGGCTTCATCAGCCGAGAAACCAACTTCCATCAAGGCTTCGGCCGGGGTCGGGTGCTCCTGTTTACAGTCCTTACAAATGCGACGAATCAGACGTTGAGCCTGGATGAGGTTCACGCTGGTAGCGACAAGGAAGGGTTCGATGCCCATGTTCATAAGGCGGGAAATCGTTGAGGGAGCATCGTTGGTGTGAAGAGTGGAGAGTACGAGGTGGCCGGTGAGCGCGGCCTTGATGGCGATTTCCGCGGTTTCGAAGTCGCGGATTTCGCCGACGAGAACAATGTTCGGATCCTGCCGCAGAAACGCTCGCAGCGCGGCGGCGAAGTTCAAACCGATCTGCTCTTTCATCTGCACCTGGTTGATGCCGGCCAGGTTGAACTCGACCGGGTCTTCGGCCGTCATGATGTTCGTGTCGACCGTGTTCAGAGATTGCAGAGCAGAGTAGAGAGTGTTTGTCTTACCGCTTCCGGTTGGTCCAGTCACCAGGACCATGCCGTACGGTTTCGAGATGTTTCGCTTGAACTTGGTCAGCGACTCAGGCTCGAAACCAAGCTTCGTCATGTCGAACATCAGGTTCTGTTTGTCCAACAAACGAAGCACGACTTTCTCGCCAAACAACGTCGGCAAGGTCGAGACGCGGAAGTCGAGCTCGCGCGAACGCGAATCGACTTTCACTTTGATCTTGATGCGGCCGTCCTGCGGGAGACGCTTTTCTGAAATGTCCAGCTTCGACATGATCTTGATGCGCGAGATCAACGCGTCGCGCATTTCAAAGGCGGATGCATCACGTCGTAGAGCATGCCGTCGATACGGAAGCGGATGCGCAACTCTTTCTCGTAAGGTTCGACGTGAATGTCGGAAGCGCCGCGGCGAAGCGCGTCAACCAGCAAGACGTTGACGAGCCGGACCACCGGCGCGTCCTCGCTCATGCGCGACAACGTCGAGAGATCGATCTCTTCGTTGTCTTCAACTACTTCGACGCCTTCGGCTTCGCCAGTCTCGAAGTCGATGCTGTCGAGCGAAATAAGATCGGCATGTGTGATCGCACCGTTGCCATTCGATCCGTTGCGCGATTCGACGACGACGTCTTCGACGACCGTCGCCGCTAACTCAATCTCACGCGAAGCTGCCGTAGTACTTGGCAATGGCCTGCTGAACACTGCCTTCGGCAACGACAACGGGTTCGACGTTCAAGCCGGTCATAAACTTGACGTCGTCCATCGCGAAGACGTTCGTGGGATCGACCATCGCGAGCGTGAGCGTCGCGCCGACGCGCGAAAGGGGCAGGACGAATGTTTTTGGGCGACTTCCTGGGGAATGAGGCGGAGAACGCCGGGGTCGATATTGAAGAGATCGAGATTGACGGAGGGAATGCCGTATTGGCGGGAAAGGACGGCGGTGATCATGTCGTCGCTGACGAGACCGAGCTTCACGAGATTGAAACCGAGTCTGCCGCCATGCTCACGCTGGTAGTCGAGGGCCTCTCTCAGGTTTTGGGGACTTATAAGATTTTCGCGGACGAGAATTTCGCCTAATTTGGCTGACATTTGATGACTCTAGTTAATAGACGGCGTTCGCTACCGTAAACCGTGCTCTTTGAAAGGATGGAAGCGCCGAACTGGCGCGAGGCATGTAACTCTCGACTCTACTCAGTCAACGATGCGAACAACATCGTTGTGCGTTCATAGTACAGTTTGAACAGAGAAAGTGTCAATAAATGATTTCCAGTGAAAATGGTGGGTAAATTAACAAAAAGCGCGCCGCCTGCTCAGGGACAGACGGCGCGACTTTGCTAACCGAAGTCTGGTTTAGACGACGCTTATGGACGTCGTTTTGGGGCCGGTTTGTTGCCCTTTTCGGGGGTTATGTTCTCCGAAGCCTTGATGGCTGCAAGGATCGCCTTGGCGTCGTCCTTGAACGGATGTCCGTCAGGAGCGACGTCGACGAAGCGCTGAATATAGTTGACCGCTTCCTGGAATTTGGCCTTGTCGTTTGTGGCATAGAGCGAAAGTCCGGCGCCGAAATTGGCTTCGGGACTGTCCGGCTGAGTAGCCAGCACGGACTTGAACTCCTCGAAAGCCTTATCGGCAGCGCCTGAATCGAGCAGCATCTGCGCGGTGTCGATCTGGGCCTTGGATTTCTTGGCCGGATCGGTTTCGACGGCGATGTACTCTTTGAAGGCGGTAATACCGGCGGTCGCCTGTGTCGCGATCTACCTTACTGACGAAGAGTCGCATCGATTCGGCGTTCGTGAGCATGGCGGCGTACTTGTTGCCGTTGTAGCGTGTCAGTTCGGCCGCCTCGGTCGGGACGGGCTGCGCTTTGATCAACGTGCACGGCTTTCGTCGAAGCCTCCGCGGCGGCTTTGAAGTCGGCTTTAGCGCCTTCGAGGGCCGCTGTCGCGACCGGCGTCGTCAAGCGTCTTTGAGCGAATGGTGGTGTTGTATTTCTCGACGCCGCGGCCTTTTAACGCTACAGCTTTGTTGGTCAGAATGGCCGGCTGTTCCGGGTCGGCGACCAATCCTTCGTCGAACTGAGTCACGGCTTCAGAGTATTTCTGAATTGCCTGCTCGCTGTTTTGTGCCTTCGCGGCGGCGGTGGCGGCTGTCAGCGCTTCGTTGCCGGCCTTGAAGGTGCGGGCGATTATCTCGTTGGCAGCGGTGATCTTCTTGTTGCCATCTTCGATCTCTTTGTTCTTCCGGAGCATCTCCTCCCGCTTGGCCTTGTCAGCCTCGCTTTCGACGGGGGCCGCTCCATTGCCGGAGCTCGGTGGCGCGGTGCCGCCCGCGCTCTTGATCTCGTCGAAAGTCAGTCGCTTTCCGCCGCCCGGTGTGACGACGATGTCGACGGGAACGCCGCGCCCGACTTTTACGCCGGGCATGAAATTCGGTTGCGCGGTCGGATGGCTGGCGGCGACAACGTAAGTGCCGACGAGCGGCAGTCCGGCGAATACGTATTCGCCTTTCTTGTTTGTCTTGGTGTTGTATTTACCGCTGATGTCGGTGCGGAAGACATCGATCTGAGCTTCGGCAAGGGGAACCTTTTGACCATCGGCTTGTTGCAGCACGACCGTGCCGCGCAGTTCGCCTACCTGGGCGGATGCGACAGTCGAAGCGAAAACAACCACAATGGCAACCGCAATAGCTCCGAAAAAGTGTTTGCCAATCATTTAAGATTCCTCCATCTGTGTGGGCTCACGTTATCGAGACAGAGCCGTAAGATGCGCGCCCACAGTTGTCTAGTTGTAACTCTGAAAAGTGCCTTAAAACTTAATAAGCAAAACGACTACTGTCAAGCAGATAGGCGTAGTGATGCCGTTTCAAGTGTAACGCCGAAGGCGTTCGCTAATTCCAGCCCATCTATGAAGCGGTCTTCGTTGTCAAGAGATCTTTAGGACAAACCCCGACCGCGACGCCGCAGCGCCTGCGTTGCTCTATTGACTGCTTTTGCTCTTTGACATGAGACTGTTAAGTTTTAACTACCGCCGTTTGCGGTCCTCAAAATGATCCAGGCTAACGCGCCACGATCAATCATCTATGCGGTTATCTTCCATGAGGTTTGCTCCGCACTTTCTGTCAGCAAAGGGCAGAAAGGCTGGCCGCCCAATCAGGGTATCGGGCATTAAAGCCCAGGGGCTGGTGGGGCAGGCCGAGCTGCGACGGCACGCCGTTGGAATTCCGCATAATCGATCTCATCACGCAGCATGATGTAGCTGCGGATGAGTAGTTTTCTGCTCACGGCCACCTTGGCTTTGGGACGACCGTGGCGTTCGCTCAAGCGCTGATAAAAGCAGCGCAGCGCTGCATCCTTACGGATGGCGGTGTGGGCCGCTTCCACCAGCAGGAACCGGAGCACGCGCGAGCCGGCTTTGCTGATCCCGAGAAAGCGCTGCCGCTCTGCTGCGGAACGTTCCAAAGGATCCAGGCCGGCATAAGCGGTCACTTTCCGGGGATTGGCAAAGCGACTGACTGGCTCCAAGGAATGCACCAGGCAAAGTGCCGTCAAGAGTCCCACGCCTGGATGCGTGCGCAAACGACTGATGCGTTGATCAGACTGGCTTTGTTGTTTCAGCCAGAGCATCGTTTCCAGCAATCGTTGATTGAGCGGCGCGAGCAGTTGCAGCCATTGTTCGCGTTGCCATTGCATGGCTGGCGACATCGGCACGGTGCGCAGTTCCTGCAGGCCAGTCCTGGTAAACAAATGTGGCCCCTTGGCCAAGCCAGACTGAAGCGCTAACGCTTGGAGACTGTTCTTGCCTAGGGTGCGTATCTTGATCAGCTTTTGCCGATACCGCAGCATGCGCAACACTTCGCGGCTTTGTAACGGCGGCCGATAGAGACGAGGAAATTCATCATGGAGCATTAAGTCCAGAATCAATTCCGCGTCGCGTCGATCGTTCTTGTGCCGCCAACGGGCACGTCGTCGGATCTCGGTGGCATGGCCCAGCCAGACTTCGCAACCGAGTTCTTCCAGCAGTCGTTCGAACCAGGGACTGTAACCACTGGCTTCCAGTCCCACAATCACATCGCCGGTGAACTGCGCATAGAAAGCCCGCACCGCTGCTTTGTCCTGGTGCTTGAGTTGGTGGAGCAGAAGTTCTCCACTGTCAGTTGTCAAATAACAGATAGTTTGTTGTCGTGCATGAAAGTCAACGCCGATATATATTTTCTGCACAGCGCCTCCTTTCAGTCTCATGTCAGAGAGCTGGTCGTGAGTCTAGCACTCACGAACGGAGGCGCTGCTTCATAACATCAGGGTTGCTGCAACCCTGGGTACAGTAGAAGCAAATAAAAAAACACTGAAAGTGTTCGTCTGCAATTGAAACTCCTTCGGAGTTCAAGGGTTTAATGCATGACTAAACCCAGGGTTGAAGCAACCCTTCTATGAAGCCGGGTCGTGTCAAGAGGAATTTCGAGATCTGATTGGTTCACCCTTCTATTCGAGTTTCCACAGTTGGCTACAACGTAGCTTTTCACGTGTGGTCTCATTCAACGGTGCGACGAGTCTCATTCTGGGCTCCGAGTTTTGCTCTCAGGGTTCCTACGAGTTTCTCGTCATCTCAATCTGTCTCCGACCTTGCTCTTGTCCCACTCGAGTCTGACCCGACCTCAGCGTTTAGTTCGCTTAACGTTTCCCCTTGGTCCTCACTTCCGCGATTACTCTCTGCTCAGGTAATTTGCGGTTGCCAATCCCAGCTACGGTTATCGCGCAACATGGCCCAACATTTCACCAGCAGTTTCCGGCCCACTGCCACGATCGCAATCTTCTTACGTGCCTTCTTGCCCCCGCTCAGTCGTTGATAGGTCTGGCGCACCCAGGCATTGTGTCGTAGTCCCGCCCAAGCTACTTCCACTAATAAGGAACGCACCAGCCGACTGCCTTGTCGCGTGATGTGGCCACGCCGTTCCGTTTCTCCCGAATCCATTGCTTTGGGCACCATCCCAATATAGCCGCTCACTTGACTGGCTTTACGGAAACGCTGCGGCTGGTCCAACAGCGCTACGATCGCTTCCGCCAAGCTCGCTCCCACTCCCGGAACGGTGCGCAACAGTTGCACCCGGGCATCGCCCACGCCAATCTTATCCAACTGCGCCGTCACCGTGGTCACTTGTCGCTGCATCTCTTTCAGCTGCTCCAGCTCAAGCTGCAATTCACCGCGCCATAATTCCGCCGGCCCACATTCGCTGAAGGGCCGCGCCTGCTCCTCCAACTGTTTGATGCCCGCCTGGCTCCAACAACTGCTGCCACGCCTTAAAAGCTGCCCTTCGCGCAGCAACAGATCACGAATGTGATTCTTTATCTTCGTGCGCCGTCGGATTAGGTGTTGCCGATAAGTAATTAAGGCGCGCCATTGCCGCACTTCGTGCGCCGGCATGTAAACTTCGCGCAGCTGATTGACCGCTGATAAACGGGCCGCTTTCAACGCATCGCGCCGATCATCTTTCTGCTTCACTTTGCGCCAGCGCCAGGCGTCGTCACTGGTGTTGGCCACCTGCACTTCGATACCCATGCCCCACAACAGGTCACACACCCAACCCGCAATCGAGCAAACCTCAATCACCACTCGATCGGGTTTTACTTCCTGCACCATCTTGGCTAAGCCCGCTGGCGTGGTCACCCCGCGCTTAAATTGATGCGCCCCACTCTCGCTCTCGTAATCACAGCCCACCGTCTTGTATTTCCCTAAATCCAATGCCAATATCTTCATCACCGGGTACTCCCTTCATCGTCAGGTTTTGAGTCAGCCCGCAAGGGTCAAACTCGTGTCGTTGGATATTCTCCAACTTTCAAACCGACTTTGGGAGACCCGGCTTCATAGTTTCTGGGCTGGAATTATCGAACGCCTTCGGCGTACTAACAAACAGTCAAACCGTTTACTACCGCAGCTCAGGTTATTACTGCAGATAGGGTATCGGATCGGTCGTTCCCGCCTCGCGAAAGGCCCGCAGACGCAGAGCGCAGGAGTCGCAGGCGCCGCAGGCCCGCTCTGATTCGCGATAGCAGGACCACGTCAGGTGCAGGGGTGCGTCGAGATCCAATCCCTTCTGCACGATCTCGGATTTTTTCATGTAGATGACGGGCGTTCTGATCGTGATTCGCGTTTCGGGCCTGGTGCCGACGTCGATTGCTTCCTGAAAAGCGGCGTAGAACTCCGGGCGGCAATCAGGATAGCCGGACGAGTCTTCCGCAACTGCGCCGATGTAAACAGCACTCGCGTTGAGCACCTCGCCCCAACTCACCGCCGTCGCCAATAGGTGCGCGTTGCGAAAAGGCACGTAACTCGACGGGATCGCGCGCGGCCTGGAATCAGACGGGAGATTTGCTTCCGTGACTGGAATCGCAGTGTCAGTCAAAGACGAGCCGCCAATGCGGGCGAGATGATCGAAAGAAGCTATTAATCGATGTTTGACCCCATAATAATCCGCGAGCGCCTCGAATGCTTCACGTTCTCGTTTTTCGGTGAGCTGCCCATACGAGACGTGCAGAAACGCAAGCTCGTCGTTTTCTTCCCGAGCGATCGCAGCAGTGACGCACGAGTCCATGCCACCGGAAACGAGACACACGGCAAGCCGGCGTTGCTCAGTCTCCTCTTCCAGTTCCGCGACTTCGGTTGCGAGTTCTTCGGAGCCGCCCATCAAACTCCTTTCACGTCCGGTCCCCAGATGTACTTGTGCAGTTGCAACTGCATGCGGACGTTCAGACCGCTGCTCGCGATCCAATCAGCGAGTTGTTGCAAGTCAACCTGGCCCCACGCAGGCGAGATCAAAACGGCGTGCGTGCGATTCTGTAAATCGTGATCGGCGATCACTTTCTGCGCGTAGTGCCAATCGCCTTCGTCCGCGATCACAAACTTCACTTCATCGCGATCGGCACGCAATCGTTCGAGGTTGGACCAGTCGTTTCTCGGCTCTTCACCCGAAGCGGGACACTTGATATCGAGAATCACTTTCGCCCGTTGGTCCAGGCCTTCGTCGAGACATAACCGCCCGTTTCGATGAGCACTTCGAAACCTTCGTCGCAGAGACGCGCGATCAAATCGAACGCCTTTTTCTGCGCGAGCGGCTCGCCGCCGGTGACTTCCACGAGGTTGCAGCCGAACGCGTGAACCTGTGCCATCACCGCGTCGAGCGACATGTGCTCGCCGCCCGTGAAGGTGTACTCGCTGTCGCACCAGACGCAGCGCATCGGGCAGCCGGTCAGTCGCACAAACGTGCACGGCCGGCCCGCATGGGTCGATTCACCCTGAATGGAGCGAAAGATTTCGGTTACGCGCAGCATCGCTGAATGGAGTTTCCGAATCTAGCTCAATGGTAGTTGCGTGTCAAAAATCGAGTTTGTGCATCAAAACGGGCGTCGAAGGGTGATAGGATTAGGCCGCAATTCTTGAGAGTTTCCGTGGAAACCAGAAGAAGCGACATCGCGAGTTTGCTGAACGAAGGCGCGGGACGGTTGTTAAGCCGGGCGCAGGACAGCCGTTCGCTGACCCGCGACTCGCTGGTCACAAGGATCGGCGGGGCGGTCGAGAAGTATCTGTTGAGGGACGATCCCGGCACGCCGGCGCAGGAGATCGGCAAGTTTATCGACGAGTTGCAGGCAGACGACTTGTGCTTGATCGTCGCCTGCGAACGCGGCGACGAGAAGGCGTGGGGCGAGTTGGTCGAACGGTTTACGCCATCGGTTCGCTCGGCGGCGAGGTCGGCAAGCTCAAACGAGGACGCCGCTGAAGACCTGGCGCAGTCGATCTGGGCTGAGCTCTACGGGTTGCGCATGCGCAACGACGGGCGTCCGGCGAGTAAGCTTGCCTATTACTCAGGACGCGGTTCGCTGGCGGGATGGTTACGCGCGGTTGTTGCCCAACTCGCGGTCGACGTGTTCAGGAAGCAAGCCAAGCTGGTGCAGACCGAAGAGGACGCCGATCTCGATCGTCTTGCGCAGGAGGTGCATGTCGCGGCCGGACAACCCGCACTGGCGGGAGCTGTACAGAACCCGGAAGACTCGATGTCGAATCGTTTCGCTCGCGACGAGTTCCAGCAGGCGTTGAGCAAAACGGTGCAGGAGTTGAATGACGGAAGATCGTTTGCTGGTAAAGCTCTACTACTTTGACAACCTGCGGCTGCGCGAAGCCGGCGCGGTGCTCGGTGTGCATGAAGCAACTGCGAGCCGCCGTTTGACTCGAATACAGACGGATCTGCGCAAGCGCGTCGGCGAGATATTGATTGGCGAACGAGGCTGGACGAAGGCTGAGACAGAAAGTTCTTTTGCCGAAGTGGGGCAGCATTTAGATACGGATGTCGAGGCCCTGCTGGGGCAAAGATGAAAGTGCAAGGTATGGGAAAAATGATCGTTCTTCAATTGGATTACTGGCAGGAAATGAGACAGGAATCAAACAATGGGATCGATTTGTTGTTACGCCAGTTAGGCCGGCGGGAAGAGACTTTTTCCTCCGAACTCGAAATGCAACATCTCGATGCAGACGAGCTGAGCTCGTATGTTGCGAATGCGTTGCCGGCTGCAGCGCGCGCGCGTTACACCGAGCATCTGGCCGATTGTTCGGGTTGTCGAAAAATGGTCGCGCAACTCAGTGCGGCGAAGGTGAGTTGCTGTGCAACAGCCTGCGGTGTCAGTGGCGCCTTCGGGTCTGAAGAGTTTTCTGGCGAGTCTGTTCTCGCCGCTGGTCCTGCGATATGCGATTCCCGCGCTCGGACTGATCGTGATCGCTGTGGTGGGGATTGTGATGTTGCGTGAGGGGCCGATGGGAAGTTCCGTAGCTCTTCGTAAAGAGACAGATCAAAATCAATCTGTGGCCCAGGCTTCGCCATCCCAAACCTCGCCATCCGAAGCTGCGCCGGCGCCAGGTCTTGTTGACAAAGTGACTCGTGAGCCAGCGGCTGACAAGAATAACGAAGTGCCGAAAGCCGGCGCCCCGGCCACCAAAGATGCGCCTCGCGATGCGCGTGGTGTTTCTTCCAGCGATGCTGCGGGTGCTGCTCCCGCGGCTCCGGTTCAGGAAGCGCAACCGGTCACAACAACAGCGTCTGAACCCCCACCGCCGGCAAAAGCTGCTCCGGCTGAAGAGTCTGAACGCCAGGCAGAACCAGAGAAAAAGAAGGTCGAAATCAACCGAACTGACGTCGGCGCAGCGCAACGAAGTTACGACGGAGTCAAGAAAGAGGATGACGCTAACGCCGCGCCGGCAACTGGCTCCGGGAACAAAGTCTCAGGACCACGGCGTGCGGCGGATGCAGACCGGGGGGCCGCCGTTGGGAATGCACCACAGCCGCGCGAACGCGAAGAGGACGAGCGTGTTCGCAAGGCCGAGAAAAACGTATCTACCCTCATGGCCGCAAAGACGCGCACCGTTGCCGGACGCGAATTCCGCAAAGACGGTAACGTTTGGATCGACGTTGCTTACAACTCCTCCCAGGCGACCACGATCGTCAAGCGCGATTCGGAACAGTATCGCTCGCTCGTAGAAGATGAACCGGTGATTCACACCATCGCCGAGACCCTCAAGACGGAATTCGTCGTCGTCTGGAAGGGCCGTGCCTACCGCGTGCGTTAAATACGAGCGGTCCAATCAGTGTTAAATTAGCAGCCATGAAACCCACAAAACTGCTTGCCAGCGTCTTGTTGTGTGTGCTGGCTGTTCAGGTAACCTCGATTTCTGCGCAGCAAAGATCTCGTGCCCCGCGCAATCGCACGGTCGCCTCGATCGCTCGCGAGATCGACGCGCGTAACATCGAACGGTCCATTCGTCAGCTCGTCTCTTTCGGCACGCGCAACACGCTCTCCGAACAGAACGATCCGAAACGCGGCATCGGCGCCGCGCGCGATTGGCTGTACGCGGAGTTTTTGAAAGCCGCCGAAGCGTCAGGCGGACGAATGACTGTCGAGAAACAGTCGTACGAGCAAGCGAAAGCGCAGCGCGTGCCGCAACCGACGATCATCACGAACGTCGTCGCCACGTTGAAAGGCACGCAACCGCAGTCGAGCGATCGGATCTACGTCGTCAGTGGACATTACGATTCGATGTGCAACAGTCCGACCGATGCGAAGTGCGATGCGCCCGGCGCGAACGACGACGCATCGGGCACAGCGGCGGTGCTCGAAATGGCGCGCGTGATGGCGAAGTATGAGTTTGACGCGACGATCGTCTTCATGGCCGTCGCCGGTGAAGAGCAGAGCCTGCTCGGATCGACTCACTTCGCCGAACAGGCAAAGCAGAAAAACTGGAACGTCGACGCGATGTTCACGAACGACATTATCGGCAACACGCTCGGCGGCAACGGCGTGCGCGATCGCGGACAGGTGCGTGTGTTCTCCGAAGGCGTGCCGTCAAACGAAACACCGGCGGAGGCGAACACGCGACGCAGTGTTGGCGGCGAGAATGATTCGGCGTCGCGGCAGTTGGCGCGATTCATCAAGGAGATGGGCGAGAGTTACGTGCCGCAGTTCAAAGTGATGCTCGTGTATCGGCGCGATCGCTATGGGCGCGGCGGCGATCACATTCCGTTTCTCGAGCGTGGTTATCCGGCGGTGCGCTTCACGGAAGTGCATGAAGACTTTCGCCATCAGCATCAGAACGTCCGCACTGAGAACGGCGTGCAGTTTGGCGACCTGCCGGAGTTTGTCGATTTTGCTTACGCGGCGAACGTGGCGCGTGTGAATGCAGTGTCGTTGGCGGATGCTGGCGTTGGCGCCGGCGCGGCCGAAGGGCGTGACGATACTGTCGGCGCGTTTGTCGCACGACACCGACTTGCGTTGGGAGCCGAATAACGAGCCGGACCTCGCGGGTTACGAGATCGTCTGGCGCGACACGACGGCGGCGGTTTGGACTAATTCTCGGGCCGTCGGGAAGGTGACGTCGTTTACGATGAAAGGCATGTCGAAGGACAACTACTTCTTTGGCGTGCGCGCTATCGACAAGGACGGCAATCGCAGTCCCGTCACGTATCCGCGGCCGCAGGCTCGAAATCAGCCTGCGAATCCAAATTCGATGTAATTCGTGTTTTTCAAACCACCGCGGCGGGTGGGGCGTCTAACGAACTGTTATGAAGAAATTCATTAGAAAATCGACGGTGTTGTTGGTGCTTGCCGCCATCGCGATCGCGCAACCGATTGCTTCTCCTGCGAAGAAGACGGGCCTGACCGAGGAGCAGCGCATCGTTCACGTGCTGAATCGACTTGGTTTCGGCGCGCGTCCCGGCGACGTGCAGCGAGTCAAGGCGATGGGGCTGGAAAAGTACATCAACCAGCAGCTCGCGCCGGAAAAGATCGATGACGCAGTCGCGGAAAACAAGGTTCGCGATCTCGGCGTGTTATCTATGACCACCGCCGAGCTCTACGAGAAGTATCCTCAACCCGGTCAACTTCTCCGCCAACTTCAAAACCGCGGCTTACTGCCGAAGGATCAAGAAAATCCGCGTGAGAATGAAGAGTCACGCAAAGTGATCGAAGAGTATTACCGCGAGAAGGGATTGCAACGGCCGCAACGCATCATCGCCGAGTTGCAAGCTTCGCGGATTCTGCGCGCCGTCTATAGCGAACGACAGTTACAGGAAGTGATGGTCGACTTTTGGACCAACCACTTCAACGTCTTCGCGAACAAGGGCGCGGATCGCTGGTTGTTGCCGGCTTACGATCGCGACACGATTCGCCCGCACGCGCTCGCGAAGTTCTCCACGCTGCTGCAAGCAACGGCGCAAAGCCCGGCCATGTTGTTTTATCTCGACAACTTCCAGAGCGTGAGCCCGAATGCAAACGCGGGCCGAATGCAACGTCCTCAACAACAACGCCGCGGCATCAATGAAAACTACGCGCGCGAGCTGATGGAACTGCACACCCTCGGCGTCGACGGCGGTTACACGCAGAAAGACGTGCAGGAAGTAGCGCGTTGCTTCACCGGTTGGACCATCTTCCAACCGCGTGGCGGCGCGGCGGCTGTCAATCCGCTGCGAGGCGAAGCGGCGCGTCGCGTTCCCGGAACGTTCTTCTTCAACGCGCGAACGCACGACGACGGCGAGAAGATCGTGTTGGGCCAGAAGATTCCCGCCGGCGGCGGATTCAACGACGGGCTGAAGGTGCTCGACATACTCGCGCATCATCCTTCGACCGCGAAGTTCATCGCCACCAAGCTCGTGCGTCATTTCGTTTCCGACACTCCGTCTCCTTCATTAGTCAATCGCGCAGCCGCAGCGTTCACAAAGAGCGACGGCGACATACGCGAAACGCTGAAGGCGATCTTCTTCTCGCCGGAATTCAATTCGGCAGAGGCGTATCGCGCGAAGGTGAAGCGGCCGTTCGAGCTCGTGATCAGCGCCATTCGCACTCTCGGCGCCGATACCAACGGTGGACCAGGCACGCACCAGTGGATCGCGCGCATGGGCGAACCGCTTTACGGATTTCAAACTCCGAACGGTTACTCCGACGCCGCCGAGAGTTGGGTCAACACCGGCGGCTTGCTGGAGCGAATGAACTTCGGCCTCGCCCTCGCAGGCAATCGAGTTCAAGGCACGCGAGTCGACCTGACGAAGCTCGCAGGCGAGAGTGCTGAAAAGAACAAGATGGTGGACCAGTCGCTCAAGTCGATCCTCGCCGGCGAAGTGTCGGCGTCGACGAGAGAGACGTTGTTGAAGCAGTTGGGCGCCAGTGGCGAGGCCGATCCGCTCGCGAAGGTCGTGGGATTGATCCTGGGCACGCCGGAGTTTCAAAGGCAGTAGGTGAAATGATGAAGCGCAGGTTTTTTCTCAAGTCAGGTGGCATCGCGTTGGCGAGCATGGGCGTGTCGTTGTCAGCGCCGTCGTTCCTGGAACGGTTAGCCTTTGGCAGTGAACGCGGAACCAGCGGCAGACGCAAGACGCTGATCGCGATCTTTCAACGCGGCGCGGTAGACGGATTGAACATGGTCGTGCCGTTTGGCGAGCAGAATTATTACGACTTGCGCCCGTCGATCGCGATTCCGGAACCGAAGGCCGGGGGCGAGGAGTCGGCTATCGATCTCGACGGCTTCTTCGGACTTCATCCGTCGCTGAAGCCGTTCAAACCGTTGTGGGATTCGAAGCAGCTTGCGATCGTTCACGCTTCCGGATCGCCTGATAACTCACGCTCGCACTTCGATGCGCAGGACTACATGGAGTCGGCAACGCCCGGCGTGAAATCGACGGCTGACGGTTGGCTGAATCGCTACCTGCAAAGCAGGAAAGATCCGGAAGAGACTTCATTCCGCGCGGTGTCGATGACACGGACCATGCCGCGCGTGTTGATGGGCCGCGCACCGGCGGTGGCGATGGCGAACCTCTCGGAGTTTTCAATTCGTGCGGGCAAGTCGTCGGCGAACCTGCAAAATGGTTTCGAAGCGATCTACGCGCAGCAGAATAAAGACGTGCTCGCCGGAATGGGCCGCGAGACTTTCGAAGCAGTCAATTACTTAAAGAAAGCAAATCCGGCGCAGTACAAACCGGAGAACGGCGCGGTCTATCCCAACAATCCGTTTGGCAACTCGCTGCGGCAGATCGCGCAGTTGATCAAAGCCGACGTCGGTTTGGAGATTGCATTTACGGACATCGGCGGTTGGGACACGCACGTCAACCAGGGCAACGGCCGCGGGCAGCTCGCGAATTTGTTGGGCCAGTTCAGCTCGGCGATCGCAGCGCTCTACCAGGACCTGGGCCAACGAATGGACGACGTGGTTGTGTTAACGATGTCGGAGTTTGGCCGCACCGTGCGCGAGAATGGAAATCGCGGCACCGATCACGGACACGCGAACGCGATGTTTGTGTTGGGTAACTCCGTGCGCGGCGGGAAAGTTTATGGACGCTGGCCGGGATTGAAAAACGATCAGCTCTTCGAAGGACGCGATCTCGCTTTAACCACCGACTTCCGCGAGGTGTTTGCAGAAATTGCAACCCGCCATCTCGGCGCCACGAAACTAAACTCCGTGTTCCCAGGCTACTCGATCGGCAAGTTCAAAAAATTCTTTTAATCCACAAAAGGCACAAGAGCCACAAAAAGGCACAGGAACCTTTCTTTATCCCAATTCTTCTTGTGCCTTTTGTGCTTTTTGTGCCTTTTTGTGGTTACCACCCGACGCGACCGAACCGGTTGATCACGTAAAGCATCAACGCCGCGATCACCGATACTGTCACCGCTAGCGTAAATGCTTCGTTATCGCGTCCGGCCTGCACTGCATCGTAGATCGCGACTGATGCGGTCTGCGTCTTGCCGGGAATGTTTCCGGCGATCATTATCGTCACGCCGAAGTCACCCAACGCGCGCGCAAACGCGAGCGCCGTCGCCGCCAACACGCCTTTCGACGCCAGCGGTAAAGTTACACGAAAGAAAATCCGTCGATTGTTCAAGCCCAACGTTCGCGCCGCCGCCTCGAGATCCGTATTCACGCCTTCAAACGCCGCGCGCAAGCTCTTCGTCACTAACGGCAACGCGTGGATCGTCGCCGCGATGATTGCCGCGGTGACGGTGAATGTGAGTCGAATGCCGAGCGTGTTGTAGAGAAACCCTCCGATTGCCGAACGCGTTCCGAGCAGGACCAGCAGGTAGTAACCGAGAACAGTCGGAGGCAGCACGAGCGGCAACGTGACGAGCGCGTCGACCAGGTTTCGTCCCGGAAATCGCTTGCGCGCCAGCAGCCACGCCAGACCAGAACCGGCGATCAACGCGATCAATGTGGCCGCGGTAGCCACGGCGAAGGAAAGCCTGATGGGGAACCAGTCGATCACAAGAATACGAGCCACAAAAAGGCACAAAAGAGTGGCCAGAGTTACGGCTGCTCTAAAGCTGGCTTATAGATAGGCTGAAACGTCCGCAATATGATACAGGAAAACAGCGTTCCCACGATTATGCCGCAAAGGTCCCACTGAAGATCGGTGGCGGTGTCGTAAGGTCCCCAGATGCGTTTGCCGTGGAGGTAAATCTCATCCAGCGCGTCTACTTGCAGCGCGAGAAACACACGTACCAGTAGAAGACGACGAGAAATACGACAACGAAGAACGTGTTGAAAGCGAGTGGGAGATAACACATCTTCGTCAGGAACGCTGCGCCGGCGAAGAGCGAAAGCATGACGAAGGGGACTTCGAGTTTATGCAGTAAGTTCGTGTTCACGTTAATATCCGGTTTCGATGAAGCTGCTTAAGCCTAAAATCCTGCGCTTCGAATCGTTGCCTTCCACGAACACTGAGCTGGCGCGCCACGCGTCAGAAGGCGCCGTGGAAGGGCTCGCGATAATTGCGGATGAGCAAACTGCGGGCCGGGGACGTTTGCAGCGCGCGTGGTCGTCGCCTAAGGGCGCGGGGCTTTATTTCAGCATCCTTTTGCGGCCTGCAATCGCAGTGGAACAATGGCCGCTCATTACTTTCATGGCAGTGCTCGCGGTTGGCGATGCTTTGAATGAAGCGTGTGAGGTGACGACTGACATCAAGTGGCCCAACGATCTTCTTTCAGGTGAGCGAAAAATCTGCGGCATACTGGCGGAGGCGGTTGAGACGCCGGCGGGACGCGCCGTGGTGCTCGGCATGGGTGTTAATCTGACTTCAGACGCGTATCCGGTTGAGCTGTCGGGGGTGGCGACTTCGGTAGCTGAGGCGACTTCGGCAACTGGGGGACGTGCGCCTGAGCGTGAGGCGCTGTTGGCGGTGTTGGTCCAGGCGTTGTCGCGTTGGTATTCGTTGCTTCACGAGCCTGACGGAGCGGAAAAGATCGTCGCGGCGTGGTCCAGTCGATCGTCTTATGCGAATGGAAAGCCGGTGCAGGTGGCAAACGGCGACGAGGTCTGGCAAGGTATCACTCGCGGTGTCGAGAGCGACGGCGCGTTGCGCCTCGAAACCGCGGATGGAATCAAATTAATAAGAGCGGGCGACGTAAGTATTAGAGCTAAATAATTAAATGTCAGATCGTAAGCGGATTGTCTTAAACACTTTCGGATCGTTCGGCGACATTCATCCGTATCTCGCGCTTGGCTTGGAGTTGCGGCGGCGCGGGCATGCGGTGGTGATCGCGACGATGGAGATCTATCGCGAGAAGGTCGAGAAGATCGGGTTGGAGTTCGCGCCGGTGCGTCCAAACATCGCGCAGCCGAAAGAACAGGAGCCGGAACTGATCGAGAAGATCATGGACCCGAAGAATGGCCCAAGGTTCCTGATGGAAGGCGTCGTTTTTCCAGCCGTGCGCGACAGTTACCAGGATCTGCTCGCGGCAGTTCGCGAAGCAGACTTATTGGTGACGCACCCCGCTGCGCCTGCTGGTCCATTAGTCGGACGAAAGACCGGCATGACGTGGATCTCGACAGTGCTCGCGCCAATGTCGTTCTTCTCGGCTTACGATCCGCCAGTGCCGCCGTTCTGGCAGTGGACCAAAGTGTTCAGCAAGCTTGGCCCGCGCGTGATGAAGTTTCTGCTCGATCTGAGTAAGAGCCCATACAAGGCGAAGGCGGTCGCTGATTTTCGCGCGGAACTCGGCCTCCCCGATTACGGCAACCCGATGTTCGACGGACAGCACTCTCCGACCCTCGTGCTCGCGTTGTTCTCGAAACTCTTCGCCGCTCCGCAACCCGATTGGCCGCCACGAACTGCGATCACAGGCTTTTGTTACTACCGACGATTCTGACGCGTCGCTTCCCGCAGCGCTGTCAGACTTTCTCGACGCTGGACCACCACCGATCGTGTTTACGCTCGGCTCGTTCGCCGTGTGGGTGGCCCGCGACTTCTTTCGCGAAAGCATCGACGCCGCGCAGAGCCTGGGCCAACGTGCCGTGTTGCTCGTCGGCGACGAACGCAATCATCCCGATTCGCTGCCTGACGGAATGATCGCCGTCGATTACGTTTCTTACCAGGCGTTGATGCCACGCGCGAGCGTCGTCGTGCATCATGGCGGCGTGGGCACGACGTCGCACGGTCTGCTGGCAGGCGTGCCGACGCTGATCGTGCCGTTCGCGTTCGATCAGTCAGACAACGCGGAACATGCGCAGCGTCTCGGTTGCAGCCGCACGGTGTATCGCGAGAAATATCGCGCGCCGAGGGTGGCGAACGAATTAGGTAAACTGTTGCGCGAACCGGAATATGCGCGAAGGGCGAGCGACGTCAGCCGCGGGCTGAAACAGGAAGACGGTCCGGCGCGCGCCGCGGATTCGATCGAGCGTGTGCTGGCGGGAATGCACAGCCGCCGCGCTGAGGAGTTTGCTTATGCTTCTGGCGATTGACGCCGGCAACACTGCGGTCAAGCTCGGAGTCTTTCGAGGACAGGAGTTGCAGGCAAGCTGGCGACTGAATCGAGACAGGTTGCGTACTGATGACGAGTACGGAATTCAGCTAAGAACGCTGTTTGAAGTCGCCGGTCTGAACGCGAAAGATGTTGCAGCGATTATCATCTCCTCTGTTGTGCCTGACTTGAACTACACGTTGCAGTGGATGTCGGAACGATACCTCAACGTCACACCGATCTTTGTAGATCACACAACGGACACCGGCTTGCAAATACTCTACGATCGGCCCGCGGAACTTGGCGCGGACAGAATCGTCGACGCTGTTGCGGCGGTTGAGAAGTACGGCGCACCCTGTATCGTGATCGATTTCGGCACTGCGACCACGTTCAATGCGATCAATTCGAAGCGCGAGTATCTCGGTGGCATTATCGCGCCTGGAATCATGACTGCCGCCGACGCGCTCGTTGAGCGCACAGCGAAACTGCCGCGAGTTGATTTCGAACGGCCGCAGAATGTAATCGGTTCGTCAACAGTGGGAGCGCTCCAGTCGGGAATGTTCTATGGAACGGTAAGTCTCGTCGACGGTTTGATTGAACAGATTCGTGAATCAATGGGCGGCTCGCCAAAGGTGATCGCTACTGGTGGCCTTGCGCCGTTGATGGAACACGCATCGGAGTATATCGATACGCTCGACGAGACCCTCACGCTCGACGGTTTGCGTATCATTTACGAAAGAAACAAGCGGGTTTGAACTACTTCAACTACTTCACGGAAATCGAAGACGCATTCGTCAGACGGCGCGGCAAGCACCTCTTTCTCAGCCCACTCGACTGGGCGCTGATGGAAACGTGGAATCAACAGGGCATTCCTTTGCACATCGTGCTGCGTGGCGTCGAACGTTCGTTTGACTCGTATGAATCGCGGCCGCGCAAGCGATCGGTGAAGACGTTGCTTTACTGCCAGGAGGAAGTCGAAGCGCAATACGCCGAATGGATGGATGCGCGCGTCGGCGCGTCGGACCAAAATGAAAGTGCTGAAACAGACACGACACCGTTCTCAGCGCCCGTCATCCGCGAACATTTACAACGTTGCGCCAGCACGCTCGCCAAGTTATCCGTGTCAAGAACACAGGATGAGCTTTCCGAAGCATTGGCACGTGCGGCCGGGCTCTTGAAAGAAATTACAAGATGATCCATGTGCTGGACACCCGGCGGCTTGAAGATTCGCTTACCGGTCTCGAGCGGATGTTGAATGAAGCGATGCTGGCGGTCATCAGTTCAGACGATCTCGACGCGATAAAAAAAGAGATCAAAGATCAGCTCAAACCCTATCGCAGCCAGATGGAGCCCCCGGCTTACAATCAAACCGTCGACAATCTGCTGTTGAAACGCGTGCGCGAACAGTTTGCCGTGCCGCGACTCAGCCTGTTTTACGTTTAAAACAATGGAAATACGGATCGAGCGGATTCTGCCGGGCGGTATGGGACTGGGCCATGCTGAAGGGAAAACTGTCTTAGTTTCGCTCGCAGCGCCTGGAGATCGTTTGCGCGTGCAGGTCGAGCGCACGCAGGGAAACGTGTTGTTTGCGTCGGTGGTCGAGATACTTGCGCCGTCGCCCGTGCGCGTCGACCCGCCATGCCCGTATTTTGGCCGTTGCGGCGGTTGCGACTTTCAGCAATTAACTTACGAAGCACAGCTAGCCGCGAAGACCGAGATCATTCGCGACTGTCTGCAACGCATCGCACGCTTGGACGAGATGCCGGAGTTCATGGTCCATCCATCGCCGTACAACTGGCGTTACCGGGTGCGCGCGACGTGGCAGATCGATCGGGAGCAACAGCGAGATCGGATACTACGAGCGCGGTTCGCGGCGTGTGTGCGACGTGGCGGAGTGTGCAGTGTTGCTGCCGCAGTTGCAGCAAACGCTGGAGCGTGTGCGGGCGACGGAGTGGAGTGAGTTTCCGCCGGAGTTGAAGCATCTTGACGTGGTTGTTGGCGAGGAGGATGTTTCGCTCGCGCCGCCGTTTGCGGAGTTTGATACGAATGAGTTGAGTTTGCGCGTCGGGAACGAGGTTTATCAACTACAATGCGGAGTCGTTTTTTCAGATCAATCCGGCGCTGTTGCCGGAGTTGATCGAGTTTGCGTTGAGTGATGCTGGTGGTGAGACGGCGTTGGATCTTTATTGCGGCGTGGGATTGTTTACGTTGCCGCTGGCGAGACGCTTCGAGAAGGTCATTGGCGTGGAGGCAAATCCAGTCGCGACGCGTTTTGCTCGGAGAAATTTGGACCATGCGGGTTTGACGAATGCGCGGGTGATAACTGCGAGCGTAGCTAATGGGATTATGAATGCCCACTCAGTCGATTTCATACTGCTTGATCCGCCGCGGGCGGGTGCTGAGTCGGTTGTCGTCAAACGAATTTTAGACTTGCAGCCCGCGCGGATCAGTTATGTTTCGTGCGATCCGGCAACCCTGGCTCGCGATTTGAAGAAACTGATTGCGGGTGGGTATGCGATCGAATCGCTGGCGGGGTTCGATTTGTTTCCGCAGACACATCATGTCGAGACGGTGGTTCTCTTGCGTCGATTAGCTTAATATCGGCGCAAATGAATCCTCACTTATAGTCAGTATCCTCTCGTTCAAATTGCAATTCCGTTTTGTGTTGGGATTTGTGCAGCGACGTATGTGCCTGCGCGAGTTGGTGGGAGTGTGATCTTTGCGCTTATAGCAGTGATTGCGCTGCTGATCGGTAGGTTGAAATTAGCGGGATGGACGTTGTTGGCGGCGGTATTCTTCACTGGCGCCGTGTTTGGAGTTGAAAAACGACAAGTCTTCATTCCTGAAGGACAGCCGATAACGTTGACTGGCGTTTTGGATGGACCACCCGAGTTTGCGCGTGACAGGGTTTATCTCACGCTTCGGGTGGAACACGGATTGGTTTCATTATTAGCGCCGTTCAAGAGTGAGGAAGAATATCGAAAATTAAATCTGCGTTATGGAACACGGATTCGTGTGACCACGACGATCGCGCGCACGGACAGTTATCGCAATCCGGGCGTGTCGCCGCTTTCCGAATATCTCGAACGCAAAGGTTACGTTGCGACTGGCGTCGTTAAGAGCGCGAGTTCGATTACGCGATTGGACGACACGCGGGTATTTCCGCTGCTCGCGTGGCTTTATTCGTGGCGCGAACGGCTGCAACGCGAGATCGATTCGCGTTTCGATCCGGAAACTGCGGGCGTGCTCGACGCGGCGCTGTTGGGGAATCGTTACAACCTTTCGCGTGCCGCCTCCGAACGTTTTCGCGAGGGCGGCACTTTTCACGTGCTGGTGATCAGCGGCCTGCATATCAGTTCATCGGCGGGGTCGTGTTGCTCGTCGTGCGCCGATTGACGAACAAGAGAATGCTTCAATTTGTGCTGCCCGGCGGTGATTGTTTGGTGTTACTCGCTGGCGGTTGGCGCAGAGGCGTCGGTCGTGCGCGCGGCGTTGATGTTCACGTTTGTCGGCTTCGGCGCGCTGCTGTTTCGTCCGGCGACTTCGTTGAACGTGCTCGGAGCGGCGGCACTCGCGCTGTTGGTCCATAGCCCGCAAGAGATCTTCGATCCGTCATTTCAACTAACGTTTCTGTCAGTGCTCGCGATCGTTGCGATTGCGTGGCCGTTGCTGCAAAGGTTTGCGGCTATCGGATCGTGGTATCCGACAGGCGAGACGCCTTATCCGCCAATCTGCTCGCGCGAGCTGAGAACATTTTGCGAGCTGTTGTTTTGGAGTGAGCGGCACTGGAAACGAGAAATGGCGCGGTCGACGCATCGCTATCGTCTCTTCAAAACACCGCTGGCTGTGAGGCTGGAACGCTACAGGCTGCAAGCGCTTTCTGCGGTATGTGTTCGGAGCGGTGGTGGTTTCGGCGGCGGTGCAAATCGTGCTGCTGCCGCAGATGATTTTGTACTTTCACCGGCTCTCGTTGTCGTCGCTGTTGCTGAATATCGTGGTTAGCGTGCTGCTCGCAGCTACTGGCTGCGGTTGCGCTGATCGCGTTGCTGGTAGCGCAGATTAGTGCGACGGTG
The DNA here is from genome assembly GCA_963770215.1 of uncultured Acidobacteriota bacterium. GTDB lineage: Bacteria > Acidobacteriota > Blastocatellia > Pyrinomonadales > Pyrinomonadaceae > PSRF01. The sequence continues at coordinate 513,997 of CAVYOP010000014.1, read as the reverse complement.
GCGGCGCCGTTCTTAAGCTCGCCGGAGCGATCGACTGGCTGATGGTCCATAGCGTCGATCCATTTGCCGCATTTGGGTCTTGCTTCGTTGCGTTTGCCGGAGTATTCAGGTTGGTGGGTGTATGTCGTCTATTACTTGCCGTTGTTGGTGTTGGTGATTGCGCTCGATCGTTGGCAGCCGCTGTCGCGTTCCACCAAAGTAATCGTCGTGTGTTGCCGCTGACGTTGGTCCAATGGGTTTTTATAATGATTTTCATCTTGCATCCGTTCAGCGCCGCCGACGCGAATGGAAGACTGCGGATTGATTTCCTTGATGTAGGGCAAGGCGATTCGGCGCTGATTACGATGCCTGATGGAACGACGCTGCTTGTCGACGGTGGTGGCCGGCCGTTTGAGCGTGAAACGAGTCGCAGCATTGGCGAAGCGGTTGTTTCGGAGTATTTGTGGTGGCGGGGATTGGATCGAGTCGATTACGTGCTCGCGACGCACGCGGATGCAGATCACATTGACGGATTGAACGACGTCGTGCGGAACTTCGCCGTCAACAGCGCACTCGTAGGACGAACACCCGCGAACGATCCGGAGTTTGCGAAATTTTCTGAATCACTGAATAAAACCAATTTACAAACGATTCACGCAGGCGATGTGATTCGCTTTGGCGAGGTTGAGTTACATGTTCTGTGGCCGTCGCCTGGCGACGGATTCAAGCAATGACGATTCGGTGGTGCTGAAATTGAAATTACGGCAATCGTTCGATTCTGCTGACCGGTGATATCGAAAAGAAAACGGAAGCGGCACTGATCGTGCACGGATTTGAAGTCTGATGTTGTGAAAGTTCCGCATCACGGCAGCAGAACCTCGTCCACGCAATCGTTCGTCGCAGCGACTAAAGCCACGCTTCGCGATCATCTCCGTCGGACAGGATTCGATGTTTGGGCATCCGCACGCGGAAGTTGTGGAACGTTGGAAGGCAAGCGGAGCGGAAGTATTGACGACGGGCGAATGCGGAACGATCACAGTGACCACGGATGGCACGGATTTATCGATTACGGGAATGCAAAACCATACTTCTTCATTATCTCCCGCCCCTTGTCGCCATTGACAAAATCAGAAAACGCCCGCGCCGCCTGTTCATTCTTTGTTCCCTTGATCACCGCCATCCCCTGATCGATCGGCTTGTGCAGCTCTTCCGGAATCAACACCCAGCGTCCTTTACTTTCCGCGCTCAACGACAACGCCACGATCGCCACTTCAACATTCCCAGTCTCCGCATACTGAAGCGTCTGTCGAATGTTGTCGCCATAAACCAGCTTCGGTTTCACTGCTTCCCAGATGCCCGCACTTTCGAGCGCCTCGCGCGCGGCCTGTCCGTACGGCGCATGATCGGGATTGGCGATGGCGATGCGATGAACGTCGGGCTGCGACGAGATCTTCGATCTTTTCGATCTTCAACGAACTATCAGCCGTGGTCCACATCGTGATCCGGCCGCGCGCATAGATCGTTTTCGTGTCCGGGAACGAATCAGACCTTTCTGCTCGAGTTGATCGACGTAGCTGACATTCGCGGCCGCGAAAACGTCAAACGGCGCACCGTTTTCAATCTGTCTCGTCAGCATGCCGGTCGAGCCAAACACAAACACGATTTTGGTTTTATGACTCGCTTCAAACTCGCGCCCGATCTCTTCAAACGCAGGCGTCAGATCCGACGCAGCGGCAACCGTCAGCTCGGCAGTGGTCGCAGGCGCACGCGTACCGCGGCAAAGCGAGACACAGCAATATGAAAATTAAAAGAAGAGACGGCAAGACAGCGTCTCACGTTGGAAAATCGTTAGGGGTGTAAAGATCGATCTTCGAACTTCCCACCTTGTAAGTATTCAAAACACCGAGCGGCGGCGCGTAAACGTGAACAGTTATAAGATCCTGTCCACTAACTTCGGGATTTCCAAGCTGATGAATGTCGGGCACCTCGGCCCCGGTCACCGTGCCGGTGGGACACTCGCGGCCCGTGTTGTAGCACAGGCCGCGTTCCTCCTCGTAGCAGAAGGTTGTTTCCCACATCAGTCCTTGGTGGACTCGGACGACACCATGCGATCCGTTGTGGTCGTGAATCGGCGTTTTCTGACCGGGCCGCCAGCAGATGATCAACATCTCGACGGCTTCGTTACGACAAACGCGGTGGCGCCAGTAGTTTCCTTCTTTAAAACCGAGATAAGGCTCGACTCCAACGGTGAAATCTCGACATTTGCCAGCCACGAATTGATCTGTTCGAGCGAGGGTGGAGAGGTCTGGGCGTTCAATTGCTCGATCAGTTCGGAAAACGTGAGTGAACCTGAATCGGGCGGCGCGGTGGAGATGATTGTTTCTGTATTTATCGAAGTCGACAACAGACCGGACTCCGCAGAAGTAGTAGTGAAGCTTATATTTGTTGAGCGATTGAGAGTCAAGGAGAAGTCTTACGGCTGGAGTGTGTTTTTAATAAGACGCGCAAATCGCGAACGTTTGTGCCGGTTGATCCGGTGACGATGAGATCGCCGAGCTTCTCGAAAAACGTGTAGGAGTCGCTGCGGTCGAGAAAATCGACGGGGTCGAGGCCGAGGTTTTGGGCGCGCGTGATGGTGGTTTGGTCGGCGATTGCGCCGGCGGCGGGGCTGTTGCCGTCGATGCCGTCGGTGCCGGCGCTGAGCATGACAAGATCGCGCTCGGCGAGGGCAAGACGCAAGACGGTTTCGAGATTGCGCCCGCCGCGGCCGTCGCCTCGCACCGGACAGGAAAACTCGCCGCCGGAGATCACGCAATCCGCGGTTTGATTTGAGAGAAGGAGATCGCAGCCTTCCTGGATCGGCTGTTCGCAAATGCCGGTTGCGATCAAGGATCGAAAGCCGAGATCCAGGGCCTTTTCTTGGGCTGCGGCGAGCGCGTTTGAGTTGTCCAGCAACACGCAATACGGAGATCTGATAGGAGAAGCGGATTTAACGGTTCTTAAGATCGATTTTGGTAATTCGAGACGATAGTGCGTGATTACGTCGAGCGGATTTGGGCCGTCCGTGAAAAGAGTCGGACCGGAGGCGACGCTCGCTTCGTCGCCGGGATTTGTGTCGGAGACGATTAGCGTGACGATGCGTGCGTTCGGCGCTCGTCGTGCCAAACCGCCGCCTTTCACTGCCGAGAACGCGCGGCGCACGGCATTGATTTCACTAATTCGCGCACCGCACCCGATCAACATTTCATTCGCCCGGCGCAAGTCGTCCAGCGAGATGCCCGGATCGATCGGCCACTCGATCATCGCCGACCCGCCACCCGACACGAGAAAGATCACGACGCCACGTTCGTCATTCGCACGATCCAACAAGGCAAACACCGACTGCGCCGCCGCGAGACTCGCTTCGTTCGGCAACGGATGTCCGCCTTCGAATATCTCCCATCGTTTGAGCGGATGAGAAATAGCAGGCGCCGTGATCACTCCGCGCGACAGTCTCTCGCCGACGGCATCTTCAAGTCCAAAAGACATCGACGCCGCGGCTTTTCCGATCGCGACCGCGTACAGCGGAACAGCCGACACGTCGAACCGTTCACCGCACACTTCGACCGTGGGGCCATCGACAGCGATAGCCTCCCTGACTGCCGTTCGCGGATCTACGGATGCGAGCGCGTAGTCGAAGATCTCACGAGCGCAGCGACGACGTTGATTCAGTTCTTGCAAGACTTTCGAGTTGAAACGGGGCGAGTTCTCGATGTTCTGAGCGTTATCTCAAAGTCTGGCCAGCCTGCTTTAGCTCACCTATGGTTCTTCAGGCGCATCTGCAGGCGGACTGCTCTTCGGCGCCGTGCCACCGGTCCCACCACCACCTTGATTTTCAGGCGGATCGATCGGGTCGGGCGGCGGAGGCGTCTCCATCAAGTAGCCGGTTATGGGTAAGGAAGCCAAGCCTGGGTTGGCGGTTGAGAGTTGAAGTTGCATTTGTTTTTCCTTCCGTGAAGAAAACACGAAATCTTCCACCGCATCTGTGGAAAAGCCTGTGGAGAAAATCCGTGTTAACGCACTTAAGTTTTGCTGCTTCTGGGTTTATAGCAAAATGCACACGTGCGCGGCGCTCCACCAGCGCCCTGTTAGAAAAGGCAAAACTACTGCTCCTGATCGCCCATTTCGTCCCAGTCGGCGATCATTTCGTAAGCGCGGCCAAGCACGGGACGAGGACGCGATCCATCTGCCTGACCGATGAGTCCTTCGCGCTCCATCATATCGAGAATCGCGGCCGCGCGGCCGTAACCGATGCGCAACCGTCGTTGCAGCACCGAAGTCGAAGCGCGTTTCATCTCGACGCAGATGCGCAACGCTTCTTCGAACAGTTCGTCGTGCTCGCCACCGCCGGCTTCGAGTCCCATCGCTTCTTCTTCTGACTGCGTGATGCTCTCGTCGTACGACGGCGGGCCCTGCGACTTGATGTGGGCGACGATCTTGCCGATCTCTTGTTCGTCGATGTAAGCGCCATGAACGCGAATCAGGCGCGACGTGCCGGGCGGCAGAAACAGCATGTCGCCGCGGCCGAGAAGCTGTTCGGCGCCGTTCGTGTCGATGATCGTGCGCGAATCGATCTTCGAAGAGACGCGGAACGAGATGCGCGAGGGGAAGTTGGCTTTGATCAAGCCGGTGATCACGTCGACCGACGGACGCTGCGTCGCCAGAACAAGATGAATGCCGACGGCGCGCGCCATCTGCGCGAGACGCGTGATCGATTCTTCGACTTCGCGGCCTGACGTCATCATCAGGTCGGCGAGCTCGTCGATGATGATCACGATGTAGGGCAGCGGTTTCCACGGCTCGCCGTTCTCGTCGTATTCCTTGACGAGGTTGCGGCGCATGATCTCGGTGTTGTAGCCGTCGATGTTGCGCACGCCCCAGCCGGCGAGATCGCGATAACGCCGCTCCATCTCGGCGACGGCCCATTTCAACGAACGCGCCGCGACTTTCGGATCGACGATGATCGGCGTCGCGAGGTGCGGGATGTCTTCGTAGAGCCCGAGCTCGAGACGCTTCGGATCGATCAGGATGAACTTAACTTCGTCGGGCCGCGCGCGATAGAGAATGGAAACGATCAGCGAGTTGACGCCGACCGACTTGCCTGCGCCGGTCGTGCCGGCGATCAGCAAGTGCGGCATCTTCGCGAGATCGGCGACGTAGTTGAGACCGTCGATCGTTTTGCCGAGCGCGATCGTGAGTTTCGAAGGCGACTCCTGGAACGGGCGCGACTCGATCACTTCACGCAGGAAGATCGTTTCGCGACGCGGGTTCGGGCACTTCGATGCCGACGTGCGGTTTGCCGGGCATGCGATCGATGCGGATCGATTCGGCTTTTAGCGCGAGACAGAGATCGTCGACGAGCGAAACGACGCGCGAGTATTTCACGCCGGGATCGGGTTTGAATTCGTAAGTCGTGACGACTGGACCGGGACAGATGTGTTTGATCTGGCCGGTGACGTTGAACTCCTTGCACTTCTCGGCGAGACGGTTCGCAAGAGCGAGCAGCTCGGCGTCGGCTTGTTCGCTGTGCGGCGGCGCTTCGTTCAGGAAGTGCAGGGCAGGCAGATTGTAATCGTCGTAACTAGGGCGTCGACCTGCGTCGAAGGGCAGTTTCGCGGTTGCAGGCGCTTCTGCTTTCACGCGTAACACGGACACGCCTTTGATCATTTCTTCGATGTCGTCAGCGTCTTCGGTGACAGTTGGCGACGTTGAACGCCTTGAAGATCGTTCGGTTGTTACTACCGGAATCGGAGCGCCGGCGGCAGCGCCTGCTGCGGCTGCACTGGCAACAATAATCGGCGCAGGTTCCGGTTCGACAGCCGTTCGCTTCGCCTCTCCGCGAATCACCCTCGCTGTTTCAACTTGCGCCGGCGCAGGGTCCTTCATGAAATCGGCGACGCGTTCAGCGGCAGTCAGGTTGGTAGTTTGTTTTAAAGCGCTGCGTGCGGCTTCGCGTTCGGCTTTCAACGCGGCCTTTGCTTCTTTTCGTTGCGCGGTTTGTTCGCGGCGCAGTTGTCGCCAGGCGCGGAAGCGTTCCGGCAGTTTACCGACGAAGGCGAAGCGAGTGGCGATTGCGTTCGCGAGTATTTCGTAGAGACGAATGAACGAGAAGTTAGTGGCGAGCAGAAGACCGCTGGCGGCGATCGCGACGAGCAGACACTGTCGCGCCGATCGGGCTCAGGCCGCTGGCGAGGCCTTGTGCTATGACGGAGCCGAGCAGACCGCCCGGTTGCACGCTCGCGTCGAACAGCGGGCGCATTTGCGAGATCGAGAGCAGTGCCGAGGCGGCGGCGACAAGAACGATCAGACCTGCGATGCGCGAAAATGGGCTATGAATTGTCGTGGGACGAAAGCGTCGCCAGGCGGCGGCGAATAGCAGCAATGGCAGGAGATACGCGGCGAGCCCGATGAACTGAAATCCGGTTGCCGCGACGTTGGCGCCGATCGCGCCGGCCCAGTTTTGCGTTTCGCTTTGGCCGACGGAGTTCCACGACGGATCGTTCGGATAGAACGCCGCCGAGATCAGGCACAGCGCCAGTAGCAATCCCACCGCGAGCAGCAGAATCGCTACGATCTCATTGCCCCGACCAGCGCGCGGAATGATCATCCGCGGCCTTTCTTCAATGTGTGTTGACATGCAAACTCCGAGTATTTGTCGTCAATTGCCAAGGAATCGTCAGTGTTCGCCTGTGTTACGAACACTACGGATAAACTCTAAGCAGCCTTGCGCGCGAGCAAGTAGGCTTTGATGAAGTCGTCGATGTCTCCGCCCAGGACGGCGTCGACGTTACCTCGTTCAAGTTTGGTGCGCGTGTCTTTGACGAGCTGATAGGGGGCCAGCACGTAGCTTCTGATCTGCGAGCCGAAGGAGATGTCAGCCTTGTTCGCCTCCAGTTCCGCCGTTTCGGCTTGCCGCTTTTCTAATTCGAGTTCATAGAGACGGGAACGCAGCACCTGCATGGCCACGGCCCGGTTTTGATGTTGCGAACGCTGGTTTTGACAGGACACGACGATGCCGGTGGGAAGATGCGTGATGCGCACGGCAGAATCGGTGGTGTTGATGTGTTGGCCGCCTGCGCCGGTGGCCCGATAAGTATCGATACGCAAATCTTTGTCCTGGATGTCGACCTCGATGTCTTCGTCGATCTCCGGATAAACAAACAGTGAAGCAAATGACGTATGCCGCCGCGCGGCCTGGTCAAAAGGCGAGATGCGGACCAAACGATGCACGCCGGCTTCGGCAGCCAGCAGCCCGTACGCGTATTCGCCTTCAACTCTGAATGTTACGCTCTTCAGTCCGGCTTCCTCGCCCGGTTGATATTCGAGCACTTCAGCTTTGAACCCGCGTTGTTCGGCCCACTTCAGATACATCCGCAACAACATCTCGGCCCAATCCTGCGACTCCGTTCCGCCCGCCCCGGATGAATCGTGCAGATCGCGTTGCGGCGATCGTTGTCGCCCGCGAGCAGCATTTCAGTTTCGGCCTGGCCCAACTCGTGTTCGAGCCGTTCAAGTAACGGTTGCAGTTCGTTGATCGAAGTTTCGTCTTCTTCGGCAAACTCAAAGAGCACTGCGGCATCGTCGATCTGCGATTGAAAATATTCCTGCCGCTCGATCTTCTTTTCCAACCGGCTGCGATTCTGAAGCAGCTTCTGCGCGGCTTCCTGATCGCTCCAGAAGTCGGGTGACGAAGCCTGGACCTCGATCTGGTTCAACTCTTCGCGGCGCGCCGGGACATCAAAGAAACCTCCCGAGCTGTTCAACTCGCGCGCGCACTGCGTCAAATGAAACTCGCAATTCCTGAAGTGACAGTGTGTCGTTCATGCCTTTTCCATTTCCCATTTGTCGTTGTTCATTTTTCATTTCCGGCAAATGAGAAACGGAAAATGAAAAACGACAAATGAAAACCGATAACTCTCTAATACTCCTTATTACGGCCCACCAGCATGACGATCAGGAGTAGCACTGTAATCGCCGCGCAAACGTAGACAAACCAGTCGCCGTGCTTCGTGTAAAAGGTACTCGCCTCCGATGGCGAGTACGGCCAAACGCGAACGTCCGTTTGAAACGCGTCCGGTCTGATCTTCAATCCGGCCGTCAGGATCGATCCTGGCGGATATGCCGGTGTTGGTAACACGCAACAGCGGCCGGCCATTTTCCACCGCGCGAAAGACCGTGTTCGCAAGATGCTGACGCATCACGGCGGTTGGCCCAAGATAACCGTCGTTCGAGATATTGATCAGCAAGTTGGCGCCTTTGTTCGTCATGCGGCGCGCAATCGACGGATACGCTGACTCGATGCAGATGAAAACTCCGGCGCGGTAGTTTCCCACTCCCATCAAGGTGTACTTGTCGCCCGGAATGAACTCGCCGACGATCCCGGTTATCAAAGAAGCTCCCGGTAACCATTGAGGGAGCGGCACATATTCGCCAAACGGCATCAGCCGAATCTTATCATATTGTGTTATGGGCGCATTTCCATTTATTAACAGCGCCGAATTGTACGAGCCGTTGTCGGGGGCGGGTTCCAACGAGTTGAAGAGCAAGTACGCGTTGTTCTCTAGTGAGAACTTCGTGACGAGCTCGCGAAACGCGCTGTCGTTGCCGTAAGTGAAGTTCATCGGCGACTCCGGCCAGATCACGAGGTTCTGTTCGTAAGATCCGGAACAGCTCTTGAGCGCGTTTATGCTGAGCGACAGGTGGAGTTCGAGGAGGGCTTTCATCTCCTGAGTGCTCTTGACCATCGTCATCGGCACGTTCGGTTGCACTGCGACCACGCAGACGCCTGCTCACGGGATCGGAGGAAAGTTTCGAGTCTGGGATAACCCGCGATGCCACGGTCACGAAGAACACTGCCGCGAGGATAAAGAACGTCCCTACACCCGCGCGTAACGTTCTCTTCATCACTACCCACGCGATGGCCGCGTTGATCACAACGATCAAAAAGCTGACTGCGTAAACGCCGCCCCAGCTAGCCGGTTGAATGAGCGGCCACTTGAACGCCTGCGAATAACCGAGCGCGTTCCAGAGTTGGCCCGTGACGCTGAGACGCAGCCATTCGAAGGCAGTCCAGAACAACGGCGCCAGCAGCACGGCCGTCACGCCCCATCGCTTGATCGCCAAGGCGACGAGCATCATCGCGAGACCGGGGAAGAAGCCGACAACGACAGTCGGGAGAATCAGCAGCAGGTAAGCGACGATCGCCGGCAGCTCGCCGTAGTGGATCATCGAGTAAGTCAGCCAGTAACACGTCGCATAAAAGAAGACTGTGCCCGCCGCCCATCCGAGTAACAGTGCGCGCAGCGGCGACGGCCGGCGCGCGATGGCGACGAGCAACGGGACCAGGCCGATCCACGCCAGAAACCACCACTCGAAATTGGGAAACGAGAAGATGAGGAGGAGGGCGGTCGCCGCCGCCGCGATCCCATCGGACCATTTAGAAAACACTTGCCGCACTGCGAGGCAGTTTAGCAAAAAATTTTTTCGAGCAGGCTGACAGGTCGTGAGAGAGACAGGTCAAATCGGTGAAAATTGACTCAAAAAGACAGAAAGCGTCACCGTCAAAGTGACAAATTTCGTCGCTGACAATTACGCGTCACAGTTTTTGTTTAGCTTATTTGCTGGAAAAAGTGGCCCTGAAAATGCGGGAAGACCCAGTCATTTCTGACCGGGTCCATATATCGGGGGGAAGCACTGAAGGATCGCTCGGAAGGTTGCTGGCGCAGCGGCAGGCGGCGCTCAGGGGATGTAGGCGGCGGGGGCACGGTCAACGTATATCGTGTATTCCGTGTCGTGCCGGTTATCCTTTGAGCACCTCGCGTGCCAAACCATTGCCAAATGTCGATTTCCGATTGCCGATTGGTGATTTACTCCAACGAGTACGTCTGATTCGTGCAGTGCCCACATGTGCGGTTGCCCCATGCGAAGCGCCAATTGGCAATTGGCAATCGGCAATTGCCAATCCCTCAGTTACCCATCGTCACTTGTCTTTGCAGGGCTATTGCTTCCTGATTGTTCGGATCGATCGTGATCGCGCTCTGCGCATACTTCCGCGCCTCGCCTCTGTCTCCTCGATCGAGAAAGATCCGGCCCAACAGGATGTGCGCGTCGATCAGTTTCGGATCCCAAAAGATCGCCGTCTTCAGTGCCGCAATCGCCGCCTCCTGATCGCTGCGGCGCAGATTGATGCGCCCGCTGAGCAGATAAGCCTCGGCGTTTGTCGGCTCGATCATCACGACGCGATGCAGTTCGGGAAGCGCTTCGTCATCCCGTCCGGCCTGATAAAGATCGCGCGCCTTGACCAGCAAGTCCTGCGTGGCTGAGCTTGGCGACGCCGCATCGGCCGTCAATTGCTTCTGCCGTTGCAGGTCGAAAACATCGTCGCGGTTCAACACGTCGCGCATGCGCAAGCCGACGCTGCTGGTTGTTTGCGACTTCTGCCATTCCGTTTCCCAGCGCGCATAAGCGGTTTGCAGGTAGCGGCGAGCCATGTCGTCAGCCGCAGTCGCCGCTTCCGTCTTGCCTACCTTCGCCAGCGACTTGGCAAACAGGAAATACGCCTGCCCGTCGCGTTGATTCTCCGTGATCACCGGCCGGAACTGTTCGGCGGCTTCGTTGTACTTGCCCTGCAGAAACAGCGAGTAACCGTAGTTGAAGTGGACCATCTGATCCGACGGCGCCGACTCTGACGCCTTTTGCAAAAACTCGCTGCCCTGCGCCAGCAAACGCTTGCGCTCGGCCTCGTTCTTGTTTTCACGCGCTGCTTGCACGGCGACCGCGCCGGCGTTGTTGTAAACACCAATCAGCGGCAGATCGCTCGACAGCGGCACGATCGTCGCCAGCGCGCGTCCGTAATCACCCAGCTTCGTGTAACCCAAACTCGCATAAAACGCCGCTTCCGCGTAGTGCGGCTCTTTCTTCTGCAACTTCGAAAAGTATTCAGTCGCTTCCTTCCAATTGCCCAGACTCATGTAGCTGCGTCCGAGCTCAAACGCCGCCTGCGGATAAACCGCCCCGCCGAGTGCTTCGGCGTAGAAGTGCAGCGCGTTCTTCAGATAGTTGGTGCGCAACTCGGCGCGCAGATCCAACTGCACTGCCTTCACGTAAGCTTCAAAAGCCTTCTGCGGGATCTTGGTAGCTTCCTGAACGATCTGGTTCTGCGAATACGGCAGCGCCTTATCGCGCTGGTAGAGAATCTGGTACGCGAGCCAGCCTTGAATGTTTTGCAGCGTAGTCAGCGCGCCGCCGGAATCAAACTGGCGCGTCGTCCACTGTCCATCCCTGACTTCGCCGAGATTGCGTCCTTCGTTGACCTTGATCACACGTGCTGTCACCTGCACGTAACCGTCGGACGGTTGTTTGTCGCTGCCTGCCGCAGCCGGCGGCGGCGTGACCGAATAGTTGCCGACGACGATCATCGTCGCTCTCGCCTGGCGCGCGAGCTTGATCGCGGTGGCGCGCGACGGGATCACCGTTTCGGGCAGGCGCAGGCGTTGATAAGCGAGCTCGCGCTCGTCGCTCGAGACGACGATCATGCCTGGTTTGTTCAACAGCTCCGCCAGCGCGTCGGCAAAACTCTCGCCAACCCAGTTGTACTCAGCGCGGTTCGAGGTGTTCTCAAAAGGCAGCACCATCACCACGTCAGCCGAGGGATTTTGTGCTTGGGCGAGGGAAACCTGTGGAACCGCTAGAGTTGCGAGAACAAGGGCACAGACTAATTTCAAACTCAAAAATCGCATGCGCCCATGTTAGCAAAAAGGCGCAAAACACTCACATGGCTGTAGGGGTGGCCCTCCGTAGCCACCCGTCGTCGCGCGGGGAGGGTGACCACGGAGGGCCACCCCTACATTGAATACGGGACAGCCAGCTCTTCGTCGGCGGCGTGGGGATCGAGGAGCAGATCGGGGTCGGAATCGCGATGCGCGTCTTGCGCCAGCAGGAGCAACACGGCTTCCGCGCCGACAGGATGTGAGAAGAGGTAACCCTGACCGTATTCGCAGCCGAGAATTCGGAGTTGCCGGTACTGCTCTTCAGTCTCGATGCCCTCGGCAATCACTTCCATTCCCAGGTTGCGCGCGAGGGTCGAGATGGTGCGGACGATGGCGTCGTCGTGGTCAGTGGTGAGACGAGTGACAAACGAGCGATCGATCTTGAGATAGTTGAGCGGAAAACGGTGCAGGTAGCTGAGCGACGAATAACCCGTGCCGAAGTCGTCGATCGACAACTGCACGCCCAGCGATCGCAGTTGCTTGAACATCATCGCCGCGGCTTCCGCGTTTTCCATCACGACGCTTTCCGTGATCTCGAGTTTCAAATAGTGTGGATTTAGCTTGCTGTTTTCGAGCGCCTCTTTGATCCGATCCAGCATGTCCGGCTGAGCGATCTGTCGCGCCGAAAGATTGACACTCAAACTCAACGAGCGATGACTCGGCGAGGCTTTCTGCCATTCACGGACGCGAGTACACGCCTCAGCCAACACCCACTCGCCGATCGGAACGATCAAACCGGTCTCTTCGGCGATGGGAATGAAATCGGCGGGCGAAACCAGGCCGCGGCGCGGGTGTTTCCAACGCACCAACGCTTCGAAGCCCGAGAGCCGTCCGGTCTGGAGACAAATGATCGGCTGGTAGAAAACAACGAATTCATTTTTCTCGACAGCCTGTCGCAGATCGCTTTCGAGTTGGAGACGGGAGACGGCGCGGGCGTGCATGTCGTGGTCGAAGACTTCGTAACGCGCTTTGCCGTTTTCCTTGGCGCGGTACATCGCGGTGTCGGCGTCGCGCAGAATATCTTCGGGTTTATCGTAGCCGCTGGAGCTGAGGGCGATGCCGATGCTCGAGGTCGCGAAGGTGGAGTTCTTGTCCAGCAGGAACGGCTGGCACAGCTCGTCCTGGATTCTTTGGGCCACGCGAACGGCGTCGGTCGTGTCGTTCATGCCGCTCACGAGGATCGCAAACTCGTCGCCGCCGAAACGCGCGAGCGTGTCGATGGGACGCAGCGTTCTTTCGAGTCGTTCCGCAAAGGCGACGAGCAACAGATCGCCATGAGTGTGGCCGAGGCTGTCGTTGATGTTCTTGAAACGATCGAGATCGAGGAAGAGGACGGCAAACGAATGATCGTCGCTAAGTTTTGAGCTTTCCATTTCGGCTTTCAGCAACTCGGTGAACATCGCGCGATTCGGCAGGCCGGTGAGTGGATCGTGAAACGCAGCGTGACGGAAGTGTTCCTTTGTTTCTTCCAGCACGCGGCTGATGCGTTCCTGCTCGACGATGTAGTTGTTGAGCTCGCGGACGTGACGTTCTGCTTGTTCGGCGCGTTCGTGCTCGCTTTCGGCGCGGGCGCGTTCGGCTTCCTCGGCGTGCCGCGCGGAAGCTTTCACTTCGCGCATGTAACGGTCGTAACTGAAGTAGACGATGATGACGATCGGAATACAGATCAGATTGGCCCAGAAGCGTGCGGTGCCGATACTGTTGACGATGAATCCTGCGCCGGCCGCGCCGGCGAAGTAGGTGATCGAGATCCAGAGGAAGTTGTGCGTCCACATGTACCAGACGGATTCGCCGGCTTTGAGAGCTGTAGCGATCGCGCCGATGCCTGTGTGAACGAGGTATTGAACGAGGCCCATCACGCAGATCGCGGTGATCGCGACAGCGAACTCACCTTGCATGAGGTCTGTCGTGGAGCCGAAGACGAGTTTGAGGACTGTTGCAGTTGCGAAGAGAGCGCAGGCGAGCGCGCCGCCGCCGAAAGCGACCGTTCTGGCCTTGCGGCTGATTCTGAGTGCCGGAACAAACGCCGGCGAGAGCGCCGAGCATCACCGCCGCTTCGCCGCCGTAATGCAACAAGGCGATGAAGACGAACGTGTCGTCGACGGTGATGTTGACGTTTATTTGCCGGATGCGAATCGCGATGCGCGATCCGATGACGGCGGTGATGACTGTGAGCAGCAGGAAGTAGCCGTCGATCCGGCTTTGCGGGAGATTGTAAGCAGCGTAGATGAAGGCCATGGCGCCGGCCGCCACGATCAGCCACATGTAAACTCCCGCCGAGTTTTGTTTTTGAGTTTTCATTCCCGCACGGAACTTTTGTCAGGTTTCTCTGCGTCTCTTTGCGTCCCTCCGCGTTCTCTGCGTTGAATCAGGGGTAACGCAGAGAACGCCGAGGTGCCGCAGAGAACGCAGAGATGGCGTTACCGCATTCCAGCGGTATTGTCGCCACGCGAGCAATCGCCGATGGCAAAACCGTCACCAATCGCGAAGCCATCGCCCATTGCATAGCCGTCGCCGATGGCGAACCCGTCGCCGATTGCGTAACCGTCGCCAATCGCGAAGCCGTCGCCGATAGCGAAGCCATCGCCGAGCAGCAGGACGTTGGGGAAGAAGAACCAGCCGCCAAACATCGTAGAGCCATCGCTCTTCACGAGATGGCCGCCGAGCGTCACCGACCTCAGCCACATGTTGTAGTTGAGGCTTTGTGACACGAGTCCTTCGTTGACGCCGTCGCCAAGCAGATAACCTTTGCCGTAGCTGACCTGGTATTTATTGATCAGATCCTTGCCGGTGATGGTGGCGTGGTTGAGTATGAGTCCCTGGTTCCACGGGAAGGCGAAACCGGAGATGGTTGTTTGAGGGGCAGGAGCAGACTGCGTTAGCAGTGCGGATCCAAAAGTGGGTTTCAAAAGTCCTAACAAATCGCCGCGAACGATCTTAGCCACACTGACAGCGCCCGCGACGTTGAGCTGGCCCGCGCCCTGTTCGAAGGTGTTGAAGCCTTCGAGCGGCTGGGCCGTATACATCAATAACATCTTGACCATGTTTGGCGTCAAGCTGGAATTTGTGTCCAACAACAACGCCGCCGCGCCCGCAACCATCGGCGCTGACATCGACGTGCCGCTCAAATACATGAGCTTCATGTTGGTGGTCGAGTATTTGTTGGTGGCGAGCTCGGGGTACTTCCTGATTAGACCATTGCCGGTTGCTTCGGCAGCAATGATCTTGTTTCCGGGGGCAACGAGATCGGGTTTGATGAGATTGTCGTAGTGTTTCAGGCCGTAGTTATCGACTGAATAGCTGCGCGTTGGGCCACGCGAGCTGTAGCTGGTGACTGCGTCTTCCTCGCGCGCATCGCTGCCGTAGCTGTTGCTGGCGCCGACGGTGATCGCGGATGGTTCGTTGCCGGGCGCGTGGATGCCGCCGTAGACCTTCACGTTGTTGTCGTCTTTGCCGACGTTTCCGGCAGCGGTGACGACTACGACGCCCGAGTCGACCAGTTTGCGGACTGCTTTGCACAGCGGATCATCTTCGTACGAGTTGATCGCGCGCGTGCCGAGACTCATGTTGACGACGCGCACGTTATAGGAGTTTTTGTTTGCGATCAGCCAGTCGAGCGCGGCGAGCACGCCGGAGACTCGGCCCACGCCTTCTGAATTCAGGACGCGCAGATTGAGCAAGCCGGCGCCCGGTGCGATGCCTTCGTAAGCGCCGCCGGTGGCCGCGCCGTCACCGGCCGCGATGGCGGCGACGTGAGTTCCGTGACCCCACGGATCATCGGTGCGGCCCTCCCCGGTGAAGTCTTTGTTGAGTTTGATTTTTCCGGCTGGGAACGATTTGTGTTTGCTGTCGATGCCGGAGTCGAGCACGGCGATGGTGATGCCAGTGCCGTCTAGAGTGTCAGGCAGGCCGAGTAGTCCTCTTTGCGCTCGCACTGCTTGCGTGCCGGTGGTCGTGACGATGTGGCCGGAGCTGGCTACCGGAACATCGAGTGAAACGTAAGTGACGTCAGGATCGGCGGCGATGTTGTCGATCGAGTGAACCGCCGTGTCGACGATGCGGATGTTCAGGTTTGACAACAGGCCGACGACGAGGCCGCCGACTGTGTTGAGCAAGCTGCCGATCAGTCCGGGCGACGCGGCCGGTTTCGTTTGCACGATGACCTTGACGCGGCGATCGGTGTTACCGGACAGCATGAGCTGGCGAAGATCAGGCGAGATCTTGCTGGCGGGAATGTTTAGCAGATTGCCTGCGGCTTTCGCGTTTGTGCCGGTTGAGATGAACAGTGCCGAGCAGAGTGAGAGTGCTACGGCGAGCGTAACGATACGATTCCAGACCTCTTTCAAATTTCGGGGGCGAAGCATTAAGTTTCTCCAGGGGGCTACAATTTCACAGCGCTCATAATGCGAGCGCCCTCCCTGTGCTAGCTGTGTGCCAGTTCGCGTATTTGGTGTTTTGTTGAGGAAAAACGCACGAATGGGGTGAATGGGGGCGGCTTTATTTGCCGAGACTTAAGGCAGGTTGACAGATTCGGCGCGTCAGTTTGGAAGCTTATCGGTCGGAATGAAAATAGGCGTTGAATCCCGTGCGAAGGGCTTCGAGTGGCAGCAACGCGCATTGGATGCGGGCCGGTTTGATGTCGCTTTCGAGCGCGTCGATCAGTTCCTGGTCCGAAGGTGTTTCGTGAATGCTTTTGCCTTTTAGCATCTCGGTGAGCAGTGAAGCGGCCGCGATGCTGATGGCACATCCGTCGCCGCGGAAGCGAGCCTCGTTCACGTGCTCATTTTCGAGTTTTAATTCGATCCTGATGCGGTCGCCGCAGAGTGGGTTGAAGCTTTCGTGACTGATGTCAGGCTCGGTCAGCGCGCCGTAGTTGCGAGGATGGCGAAAGTGGTCCAGGAGCTTGTCGCTGTAGAGCGCAGCCATCGTGTCATTTCTCTTTCAACGACGAGCCGCGGCGTCCGGCTTTGATCGCGACCGCTTCAGCGAGGATGCTCAAGGCGATTTCCGGCGCGCTGTCGGCGCCGATGTCGAGACCGGTTGGGACGTGCAATCGATCGAGCAGTGTTTGGTCCATGCCGCCGTCTTTTAGAAAGTCTTTGATTGACTTGCCGCGCCGTTTGCTGCCCAGGAGCCCGACGTAAGCCGCGCCCGCAGGCAGGACGACTTTCAACACCGGCAGATCGTATTTGTAATCGTGCGCGGTGAGGACGACGAAGGTTGAAGAGTTGTACGAAAGCGTTTGCGCGATTTCGGAAGGGATGCCGATTAGCAACTCGTCTGCTTCGGGAAAACGTTCGCGTGTCGCAAAGCGTGGCCGGCCGTCGACGACGATCGTTTTGAGGCCGAGATCGTGTGCGAGGCTGACGAGCGGCATGCTGACGTGACCAGCGCCGAAGACGATCAACGTCGGTGGTGGTCCATGCACTTCGAAAAACACTTCGATAGCAGGATTGCCGATGGCAACGGTGGCTGATCTTCGTTTATGCATCAGATCGATTGCGATTCGGCGTGCTTCTTCGTCAAGTGCCGGTGAGCCTAATGTTCCCGAGCTTTCGCCGTCTTCGCGTAGCAGCAGTCTGCGAGTGTCTTTCAACGGCGTGATGATCGCCGCGGATTGGCCCTGGTCGATCGCCGTTCGCACCGATCGATAGAGATCGACAAGCGTGTTCTTTTCGCCTTTAAGATCGAATGGCTCGATCAAAACATCCAGACTGCCGGCGCACGACAATCCCATCTCCCACGCATCTTCATCGCCCAGGTCGACCTGCAACAACCGCGGCTCGGAGGTCGCCAGCGCCTTCTCCGCATCTGCGATCACGCGCGCGTCGACACAACCGCCGATCGTCACCGACCCGAGAATGCGTCCCTCTTCGCCGACCCACATCTTCGCCCCTTCTCGCTTCGGACTCGTCCCGCGCGTGCCGACGAGCGTGGCCATCGCCACACGCTTCTCGACCTTCGCCAGTTTCTCCAGATCGGTGAATAGCTCGTCCATAGTTACCTTCGGCTCAGCGTCTCTCTCGTCGTCTGATGCTCCTCGGCAACGGCTTTGCCGCCTGATGTGAGGCGAGGCTCCGCCTCGCCATAGGTGCCCAAAAAATTTAGGGCTGCGCCCGTACCAGGGGCAGAGCCCCCAAGATTCCAGACAGCTAACGGCGAGGCAGAGCCTCGCCTCACATCAGGCGGCAAAGCCGTTTCGGGAAAGTCTCTTGCAAAGCCTCATAGTCATCTCTTGCAAAGCCTCCCTGGCGAGCCCGACTTTCGACAACGCGTGCCGCGTAAGACTTGCAAAGCCTCATAGTCACAAGACCAAGTTACAAAACCAAATGCGGTTCGAGTGCGCGCAGGCTCGCGAGGTCGTGCGCGGGTTTGAAGACATCAATAAAGGGCAGCGCGGCTTGCATCCCGCGCGTTTCGGGCGCGTAAGTTGAGTTGCCCAACAGCGGATTCAACCAGATCAATCGGCCTGCGCGTTTTTGCAGTTGCGAAAGCGTGTGTGCGAGTTGTTCAGGCTCGCCTGTATCCCAACCGTCGCTCAGAATGATCACTACCGTGCGTTTATCGATGCGTCGCAGCCACTCGGCGTTGAGTGCCGCGAGGCTTTCGCCGATGCGCGTGCCTCCCGACCAGCCGTGTATCTTCGACGCCAGTCGGTCCAGCGCGCGATCGTAAGTTTTGTTTTTCAAATGTCCGGTGATGCGGGAAAGCGAGGTGGCAAAGACAAACGATTCGACCTTGGCGAAGCTGTTTTGCAGTCCGTAGATAAACTGCAACAACAGCCGGCTGTAGATGTCCATCGAACCGGAAACGTCGCAGATAACGACGAGCTTTGTTCGCTTCGGCCGCCGCTTCTTGAACGACAGTTCGACGATCTCGCCGCCTGTCTTCAACGACTGCCTGAACGACCGGCGCAAATTGATTCGCCGTCCGCGACGAACAGGCCGCCAGCGACGGCTCGGGTTCCGCGCCAGTCGCTTCACCATGCGACGCGCAAGTCGTGCGACTTCGTCGAGATCGTCTTTGTCAAACGAGCTGAAGTCTTTCTCGGCGCGCGACTCGGTGTCGCTCGCGCCGGGCACCTTGATCGGCTCGCTCTCCTCAGCGTGCGACGCGCTCCAGTTTTCGAGAAAGTACGCCAGCCCGCGTTGCGGCGCGCCCGGCCGCACCAGCAACGTCGTCTTCGAAAACCCTTCGCGCTCGACGTATTTCTCCGGCGGCACGTCCCAGTACTTCGCAAACAACTCTTCAAAGATCGCAAAATCCTCGACACGCGAAGTGAAAACGCTGCGCAAACTCAAAAACACTTCCTCGCGATCTGATTGATCGATTATCTGAAATGCCGTGACCGCGGCGATAACTTCTGCCGGTGTCACCACAACGCCGTGTTCTCGCAAGGCCCGACCCAGTAAAACAATTCGTGTCATCCGTGTTGTTCTAAATCAAACTGCGCTTTGAACGCGGCGATGTCAGCTTCGTCTTTGAGAAAACACCCCATCGTTTCATCCAAAACTTCGCGATCGACCTCCGTCGCGTTCAGAGCGACGAGCGCCGCGGCCCAGTCGAGCGTCTCCGCCACGCCCGGCACTTTCGACAAGCTCATCGTTCGCGTCGTCTGCACGATCTTCGTGACTTGTTGTGACAGCGCTTCGCCGATCGCCGGCACACGCGCGCGCACGATCGCAAGCTCTTTTTCCAGCGAGGGATAGTCGATCCAGTGATACAGACAACGTCGTCGCAATGCATCCGAAAGATCGCGCGATCGATTCGACGTCAACACGACGTGCGGCCGGTGCGTCGCCTTGATCGTTCCGATCTCCGGAATCGTCACCTGAAAATCGGAAAGCACTTCCAGCAGAAACGCTTCAAACTCTTCATCGCTGCGATCGACCTCGTCAATCAACAACACCGGCGCGCGCTCGCGCTCGGTGATCGCCTGCAACAGCGGGCGCTTGAGCAGGTAAGCCTCGCCGAAGATCGTCGCTTCCTTCTCGGCTTCGGAAGTTGGCGAAGACTCTTCGAGTTTGATGTGCAGCAACTGTCGTGGATAGTTCCACTCGTAAAGCGCCGTCGTTGCATCGAGACCTTCGTAACACTGAAGCCGGATGAGCTTGGTGTCGAGGGCTTTCGCAAGCGACTTGGCGATCTCCGTTTTACCAACGCCGGCAGGACCTTCGACGAGCAACGGTTTGCCTAGCGCCATCGAGAGGTACAACGCGGTCGCGATGGCAGCGTCGGTGACGTAGACCTGCTCTTCGAGCAAGCGTTTGATCTGCTGAACTTCTTCTCTCAACTGACCGCCTTTTGCGAAGCTGCGATGCGCTCGAAATCTTCGCGAGTGTTGATGTCTTCGGGAAAGGGAAGCGCAAACTGGGCCACATGGACCAACGCGGCATTCGCGTCGACCAGTTTCCACGCGGCCTTGTCGCCATGAAGCACTTCAAGCTGATCGAACAGCGATCGCGCGAAGATCATCGGATGGCCTTTGCGTCCCTGGTATGAACAAAGCGCGATTGGCGCATCGGTGTGTCGCCATTCATCGGCGAGAGAGTCGATGATCTCAGGCGTGATTCCCGGCTGGTCGCCAAGAATGATCATGATCGCGTCGGCATGTGAGTCGAGCGCAGCAATCCCGGCGCGATACGAAGACGCGCAACCTTCCGTAAATACAAGATTCTCAACGACTTTTGCGTCGCCAAAGTCGACACGCTCGCGTACCTCGTCCGCCGAGCGGCCGAGCACGACGACGACTTCGTCGAGACCGATTGCCTGTTGTGCTTGTGAGACGACCCAGCCGATTAAGGTAGTGCCGGCAAAAGGCAGAAGTTGTTTTGGTTCGCCGAACCGTTGCGACGCGCCGGCGCCGAGAATCATTCCGGAGATAAACTTCCTCATGATCGCGTAAGCTGCGCCATCTGCGGCCGGTCGAACGTTTCTTTACAACGCAAGCAGCAGAAGTAGATTGTCTTGCCTTCGACGATTGATTGATACTTTGCGGTGCGCGTGTCGACAGTCATGCCGCAGATCGGATCGATCGCGTCGGAAGAAGCCTGAACTTCCGCAGGTGCTTGTGCTCTTCGCAGTTGAGTTATCTCTGCCATAACACTCAACGCGATCTCAGACATCGTTTGTGCCCCAAGCGCGAGTCCTGCCGGACATTTAATTATTTCGATCTGTTCATCCGTAAACCCTACTTCACGCGCATACTCAAACAGTGCTTTCGACTTCTGCTCGCTCGCTACCAGACCGAAATACTTCGGTTTCGAACCGAGCACCGATAGGAGACCCTCTTCGTCGCCATTTCCCATCGTCGCGACAACAAGGTACGTCGCTTCATTTATCTGGCTTGGATCAGTGATGACTTTGAAGTCCAGCATTTCGCCGAGCTGCGCAATCGTCTCCGCCACCGGCGAGCGGCCGACGATCAACAGTTCCGGTTTGGGCAGAAAAGGCTCCAAGTAGATCTCCAGCGAACCACCGCCTTCGCACGTCATCCGGTACGACTTGACACCCTTCCAATCGTCGTGCGAAGTGTCCGGACTGATGCTCAACAGCTTGGGTTGACCAGTTTGCAACGCCTGCTGCGCTTCACGCAGCACGATCGGTTGCACACAACCGCCGCCAATCCAACCGCTGATCGATCCGTCAGACTTGATGATCGCCCGCGAACCCGGCTTCGCTGACTGCGGGCTCTTGTACGCGACCACAGTCGCCAGAACGAAAGGCTCTCCTCGCTCCCGCAACTCAGCCCACTGATCGAAAATGTTTTCCATATCTCATTTTCCATTTTTCATTTCTCGTTGCCGAACGCAAATGAGAAACGACAAATGATCAATGATCAATGACCAATGACTCCCGCGTCGCGCAAAAGTTTCCACACTTTCGCCGGCGTGATTGGGATGTCGATGTGCCGCACGCCGAGGTGCCACAGCGCATCGACTACCGCATTGACGATCGCCGCGGGCGCGCCGACAGTCGCCGACTCGCCGATGCCTTTCGCCCCGAGCGGGTGATGCGGCGACGGCGTACAGGTATTGCCGACTTCCCAGTTCGGCGTCTCGACCGCCGTCGGGATCAAGTAATTCATAAAACTGCCTTGCAGGATGTTGCCGCTTTCGTCGTATTGCATCTCCTCGTAGAGCGCTGGTCCAAGTCCCATCGTCAGACCACCATGAACCTGGCCCTCGACGATCATCGGATTGATGATGTTGCCGCAATCGTCAATGGCGACGAACCGGCGCACCTTCACTTCACCCGTGCCATTGTCGATGTCGACGACGCAGATGTAACTGCCGAACGGATACGTCAGGTTTGGCGGATCGTAGTAGTTGACGGCTTCGAGTCCGGCTTCCATGCCGGGCGGATGGTTTGTGTAAGCGGCGAGCGAGATCTCCTGGATCGTCTTCGCGCGATCGGGTGAGCCTTTTACGAAAAACTTGCCGGGCTCCCAATCGAGATCGTCTTCGTGCGCCTCGAGCAGATACGCGGCGATCTTGCGTGCCTTGTCCTTGATCTTTCGACACGCGATTGCGCAAGCGGCCGCGGCGACCGGCGTGCTGCGACTTGCATAAGTTCCGAGCCCGTAAGGTGCGGTGTCAGTGTCGCCCTCTTCGACGAGAACACTGTCGACCGGAAACCCTAATTCTTCTGCCACTACCTGTGCATATGTGGTTTCGTGTCCCTGTCCCTGCGATTTTGTGCCGAAACGAGCGAGCACTTTGCCGGTCGGATGCACGCGAATCTCGGCGCTGTCAAACATCTTAATTCCGAGAATGTCGAAATGCTTCGATGGACCAGCGCCGACGATCTCGGTGAAACTGCTGATGCCGATGCCCATCAACTCGCCGCGCGCGCGTTTCTCCGCCTGTTCCTTGCGCAAGTCGGCGTATCCGATCCTCTCCATCGCGAGCTGCAACGCGCCGGCGTAGTTGCCGCTGTCGTATTCCCAATCGAGCGCCGACTTGTAGGGAAACTGTTCCGGCTTGATGAAGTTCTTCATCCGAAACTCGGCCGCGTCCATGCCCAGCTCGTGGGCCATCACGTCGGCCATGCGCTCGATCGTGTGGACCGCTTCTGTGACGCGGAACGAACAGCGATACGCGATGCCGCCCGGCGGCTTGTTTGTGTAAACGCCGTCGACTTCGACATGCGCCGCTTTGAGATCGTACGAACCGGTGCAGACGTGAAACAGTCCCGCCGGAAACTTCGACGGGTTCGCCGCGGCGTCGGTATAACCGTGATCGGCGATCGTTTTGATCCGCAATGCTGTCAACGTGCCGTCTTTCTTGCCGGCGAGCTCGGCGGTGATGTGATAGTCGCGCGCGAATGAATCGGCTTGCAGGTTCTCCATTCGATCTTCGATCCACTTCACCGGCTTGCCGGTCAGCACCGAAGCCGCAACTGCGATCACATAACCCGGATACACCGGCACTTTGCCGCCGAAACCGCCGCCGATGTCCGGCGAGATGATCTGAATCTTCTCTTCCGAAAGTCCGACGTGCCCGGCGACGAGCGCAAACACAGTGCGAATCGCGTGCGGCGCTTGCGTTGTCATCCAGACGGTCAGCTTGCCGCGCACCTTGTCGAAGTGGGCCACACAGCCGCACGTCTCGATCGACGAGACGTGAATGCGCGGAATGTAGATGTCTTCCTTGACGGTGACTTCAGCTTCGCCGAACAGCTTATCGGTCGCGTCGCGATTGCCCCACTCCCAATGCCAGATGTGATTGTCTTTCTTGTCGGGTTTGTCCGTACGCAACACCGGCGCGTCAGGCAGCAACGCCTTTTTCGGATCGACGACAACCTCCAACGGTTCGTAATCAACCTCGACCGCGTCGACGCCATCGGCAGCGATGTAACGATCAGTCGCGAGCACGGCGGCGACTTCCTGCGCCTGGTACATCACCTTGTCGACCGGCAGGACCATCTGCGTGTCAGACATCAGCGTCGGCATCCAGTGCAGGTTGTACTTTTCGAGATCCTTGCCGGTGATCACGGCCAGCACGCCCGGAATCTCGAGCGCTTTCGACGTGTCGATGCTGTTGATCTTCGCATGCGCATAAGGGCTGCGCACGATGTCGAGGTAGAGCATGTCAGGCAACACGACGTCGTCGACGTAATTGCCCTGGCCGCGAAGGAAGCGGGGATCTTCTTTTCGCTTCACCGAGTGGCCCATGCCGCCGATTTCGGGTGACGTTTTTGGCGCCATCTTATGCACCTCCTTCGCGCATCTTCTGCGCCGCGTATTGATATGCCTTCACGATGTTGACGTAGCCCGTGCAGCGGCAGAGATTGCCGGAGATCGCGTGGCGAATCTGGTCATCGGTTGGGTTTTGGTTCTCGCCGAGAAACGCGACGCCGGTCATCAACATTCCGGGCGTGCAGTAGCCGCATTGCAGGCCGTGCTCCTGGAAGAAGCCGTCCTGCAGCGGATGGAGTTTGCCGTCTTGTTCGAGGCCTTCGACGGTCGTTATGTTGCGGCCGTCGGCCTGGACCGCGAAAGCGGTGCATGACTTGATCGCGCGCCCGTCCATCACGACTGTGCACGCGCCGCAGTGGCTCGTGTCGCAGCCGATGTGCGTGCCGGTAAGGCGCAGCGACTCGCGCAGGAAATGGACCAGCAACAGGCGCGGTTCGATCTCGGCGCTGTGTTCGACTCCGTTGACGTTTACTTTGATGGCGACTTTGCCCATCGTTTAAGCGCCTCCTTTCGCGCGTTCGAGCGCCCGCGTCAGAGCGCGTGCGGTAAGTACGCGAACGAGATCGCGTTTGTATTCGGCTGAGCCGCGGATGTCGTCCATCGGTTGCGACTCGGAAGCGGCTATTTCGGCGGCTTGTTTGATCGTCGCTTCGTCGAGTGTTTTCTCGACGAGAAAAGCTTCGGTTTGTGTGGCTTTGATCGGAGTCATGCCGACGTTCGTCAAACCCACGCCGGCTATCTTGCAAATGCCCGCGTCGTCGAGTGTGATCTGTACGGCGACGCCGGCGGTGGCGAAGTCGCCGACTTTTCGCTCCAGTTTGAGATAAGCCCCGCCGCTATTGGCAGGCGGCAGCGGTATCCGGATCTCGGTTAGTATTTCTTCGGGCGTGAGTGCAGTGGTGAAAAGACCGGGAAAGAAATCTGCGACTGCGATCTCGCGTTGGCCGTTTGGACCGGTGGCGACTACGGTAGCGCCGAGCGCGAGCATCGTCGCCGGGTGATCGTTGGCTGGATCGCCGTGCGCGAGATTTCCGCAGACAGTCGCCTGGCTGCGCACGAGTGGATCGGCGATCAGCTTCGCTGTGTCGACGAGTATCGGCAAGTCAACCTTGATTAAGTCGGATGTTTCCAACTGGTGCTCGCGAGCGAGCGCGCCGATCCTTATATGACCATCGCTGGCGGAGATGTAATCAAGACCGGGAATGCGATTGATGTCGACGATGTGTTGCGGAGAAACCATGCGCAGCTTCATCATCGGGATTAGACTTTGGCCGCCGGACAGCAGTTTCGCATCCGGTCCGAGCTTCTGGAGGAGCGCGATGGCTTCGTCCAGCGTTCGGGGAGAGAAGTAATCAAAGCTCCGAGGTATCATGGGTCTTCACCTTCCAACATCGGAATCGGTTTTACGGGCGTTCAAACTGAGCGTTTCAAAACGGGAAGGGTTTGATGATACGAAGGGGTTACTAAAACGTCAATATGGTCCATAATTCGGGTAGTGTCTATTCTGAACTCTGCGACCTTTGCGACTCTCCGCGCTCTCTGCGTTGCTCATATTCACCGCAGAGGACGCCGATACGCCGAGAATACTTCAGATTAGGACTACCCATAATTCGTTTATCAGTGTTTGGATACCGGAGGGTTGAGATGGCATTCAAGATTGTGGAACGTTTCGAAGTGCAGGCGCCGGTTGAGAGTGTTTGGAAGTATTTGATCGATCCGGGGAGCGTTGTTCAGTGTTTGCCTGGGGCGGAGTTGTTGGAGTCGCAGGACGAGCGCAATTTTACCGGCGCGATCAAGGTGAAAGTTGGACCATTGTCGATGTCTTACAAGGGCAAGGGAGCTTTCACCGAGGTGAACGAGGAGACGCACACGGTGCGCATGGTCGGCGAGGCGCGTGAGGTTGGCGGTTCGGGTTCGACGAAGGTGACGATGGTCAGTATCGTGACGGCGTTGGAAGGCGGTGGCTCTGCGGTGTCGGTCGACGCGGACATCAATCTTGTTGGCCGGATCGTCCAATTCGGGCGCGGCATGATCGAGGAAGTCTCGCGCCAGATGTTCCGCCAATTCGCGACGTGCGTTAAGTCCCGGCTTGAAATCGCCGAGGAACCGCCAGCGCCAACCGCAACTGCTGACAACACAGCTTCCAATCCGAGCCAACCCACTAATCCACCTCCCCCACCAGAAGCCAAAGCGATCAGCGCCACCTCGGTCGGCTTCCGCGCCCTCTGGGCCATCATCGCCCGTTTTTTCAAGGGATTGGTCGGAAAGAGTGACGAAGTCAAATCCTGATAGCGCGAACCTTCCGGCGGTTTCAACTCCGGCTTGCGCTTCGCACTGTTAAAGAAATCCCGTTGCACGCCAGGCGACGGAACATTTCGCGCGGCTCGTCGTAACTCGCAACATTGGTAAGGCCCGGCGAAAGCCATCAACAATTCCCAATCGCACAAAAGGAGAAGAGTGTGAAGCTATTTCTAACTCCTATCGCCGCACTTTTTCTATGCCTCTCCGCAGCCGCAGTCACGACGACGCCGTACCTCGAACCAACGTCCGATTGGCCCCAGTGGCGCGGCCCGCAGCGTGACGGAACGTCGAAAGAGAGCGGCCTGCTCAAACAGTGGCCTGCGGCAGGTCCAAAACTTCTCTGGCAAGTAAACGACATCGGCGATGGCTACTCGACGCCGGTCGTCGTCGGCACGCGGATCTACGTGATGAGCAATCGCGGCATGGATAACGAATTCGTCCAGGCGCTTTCAACGAAAGACGGATCGGTTATTTGGACCACGCGCGTCGGCAACGTTGGCAATCCCGATCAAGAGCCAAACTATCCGAAAGCTCGCTCGACCCCAACAGTCGACGGCGAATTCGTCTACGCGCTCGGCTCCGACGGCGATCTCGCGTGTCTTGAAGCAAAGGGCGGCAAGCTTCGTTGGTCTAAGAACATTCGCAAAGAGTTTGGCGGTCAACCCGGCGAGTGGGCTTACGCGGAGTCGCCGCTGGTCGACGGCGATGCCGTTGTCGTAACTCCCGGCGGCGCGCAAGCGACGATGGTTGCCGTCAACAAAAAGACCGGCGCGTTGATCTGGAAATCGGCAATACCGGGCGGCGAGCCTGCGGGATACGCCTCGGCGATCGTGGTCCACGCCGCAGGACGAAAGCAGTACGTGCAACTCTTGAGTAAAGGCCTCGTCAGTGTCGATGCAAAGACCGGGCAGTTTCTCTGGCGCTATTCCGAAGCAGCGAAAGGTCCGGCGCAATACTTTACGCCCATTGCGCGCGGTGAATACGTGTACGGCGGCGCATTGAGTGTCGGCGGTTGCATGGTGCGTTTGAAGCCGGCTGGCAACACAGTAGAAGCCGAGCAGGTCTACTTCAAACGTGGTCTTCCCAATGGTCCGGGCGGAGCGGTCGTAGTCGGCGATCACATCTACGGCGGAGAAGTGGGCCAAACGCTGATAGCAGCCGAGTTCGCTACCGGACAAATGATATGGCAGGCGAAGAGTTTGGGTTATGGCTCGATCGCGGCGGCCGATGGACACTTGTATTTGCATGGAACCAACGGCGAGATTGCGTTAGTGGAAGCAACGCCGGCAGGTTATCGCGAGAAGGGACGCTTCACGCCGCCGAATCAACCGCAGAAGAAAAAGGTGGGCGGATATCCCGAAGCCGCGTTTGCATATCCAGTGATTGCAAACGGCACGCTCTACATTCGCGATCTCGGAACGATGTGGGCGTGGGACATCAAAGCGCGTTAACTCACGGGCGCAAAAAATGACAAACGAAAAGGGCGGG
Source organism: uncultured Acidobacteriota bacterium (assembly GCA_963770215.1). Classification (GTDB taxonomy): domain Bacteria; phylum Acidobacteriota; class Blastocatellia; order Pyrinomonadales; family Pyrinomonadaceae; genus PSRF01. The sequence continues at coordinate 486,223 of CAVYOP010000014.1, read as the reverse complement.
ACCAATCCCGCCCTTCGTGTTTAGCTGCTAATTGATCTTAGTAGCCTCTGTAACCATCAGTGTAACCGTTCACGAAACCCTGTCGGAAGTACTGCGCATACAGTTCTCTGCTACCTAAGCGCGAACTGTAGTCAGTGTTCGCATTCCGATAATCTTCCTCATCGCGGTAATCGAAACGGTCACGGCTGCTCCGGTCCTTGCGTCCTTCCTTGACGCCTTCGTTGTAGCCTGCGTTCAGAGCAGTCTGACGAAGCTGGTTAGAACCGCCATAACGGTCACCATAACGATCGTCATTACGATTACGACGTCGCTGCTCGCGTTCCCATTCGCGCTGACGCCGTTGCTGTTCACGCTGCTGCTGACGCCAGTACGGGTCCTGTGCCTGAGCTGTCGAGCTCGTGGCTACTCCGATTCCAAGAAGGAGAGACAAACCAAGAACACCACCCATCACTCTTTTCTTCAGTAAGCTAATTTTCATAACGGTCATGATCTCCTTTTCCGTCATCTACGCGGTTCACTGTGCAAGCGTGATGCCGCAGATCGCCGCAGAGCCGAACATGGTCCAATCGGCCAGATCTCTAGCTGTTAGTGAGAAATGAGTCACACGTTCACAACAATTGAGCCAGGAGCCAGACCATTTGAGTAACGAATACACGAGATCGAAGCCGCGAGTTGAATGATTGTGAACGGAGTGAACGCAATGATAGCGGACATCTATTCACATCACAGCTCGGCCAAAACCATCGCCGTACTCAACACGATCACGTGAACGAAAAATCGTATTGACAGTGATTCATTCCAGTCCTGCCGCTCCATTACTTGCCCAGAACGAAATATTAATCCCAAGAAAAGGCTCCCCGTTTAGTCCCCGGTATTCAGTCCCCAAACGTAAAGTCCCGGCTAGACCCTTGTCAGAAAACACGTGCCTTTTTTAGATTGCATGCCTTGCAGCGCTAGTTTAACGAGATCTCATGCGCGCCCCAGCATCTCTTTGCCGACGTCAAATGCTTCCGCGAGGATCCTGGTCCAGATCTGCGTGCCGTTGTCGCCGTTGGTGAATACGATCAGTCCTCTTCGTGATTTCGGAAACAGAATGACGACCGTGTTGACGCCCGGATCGCTGCCTGTGTGAATGAGCGCATACTCGCCGTTGCTCAACTCAGGCATCAGCATCCAACCCAATCCGAAGAACAGGTTCTTTCCACTCGGATAAGGAACCTGCGGACGGACCATCTCGTCGAACACTGTTTTCGAAAGACCTTTTGCTCCGAGGACGTTGACGGCGAAGCGGCCGTAATCTTCCACCGTCGTGAGCAGCAGATCTGCCGCGTTCGCGGAGGTGTTCTTGTGAATGTCGTACGGTTTGCCTTCCTTGTTGTGCGCGACAGCAAACCGCGATTGGTCCATCGACGCGTCCCAGAAGAAGCGCGTGTCATTCATTCCGTAAGGTTGAAAGAGGTGCTTTTTCGCAAGCCGTTCGAGTGGTTCGTTGAATTTCTTTTCGAGAGCGTGGCGCAGATATTCGAGACCTTCGCCGGAGTAGTTAACTTTCGTGCCGGGATCGAAAGTGAACTCCAGCTTCTTCGACTCGCTCAGCCAGCGCCAGTTTGGAAAGCCTGACTGGTGTGTGATGACGTGCCGCGTCGTGAGCTGCTTGTGCCGCGGATCGTTCTGGACGTCTGGATCGACCCAATAATTCGCGAGCGGTTCGTCCAGTTTCCACTTTCCTTCGCTCACTAACTTCAATGTCAGAATCTCGACTACGGGTTTCGTCAACGAAGCGACTTGAAAGATCGTGTTTGGCGGCGCGGGCGCGGACGGGCCACCTGGGCCATCATTCTTGAGCACGCCAAACACTTTCGTGTATTTGAGTTTGCCGTCTTCGACAATGCCAACGCCGATGGCGGGAACGTTAGTCTCTTTCAACCAGTCAGGAAGTTTCTTTTCGAAAGCGAGATCGACTGGCGCGGGTTTTATCGCCTGAGCGTAAGTTGCCTGAACGCCTCCTGTCAGCAGGACCACCAAAACACACAGCGGCGACGTCTTTATCAGTATGCTTTGCATAATTGGAGTTAAGACGTTTGCCGCTGCAACACGCGTTAACGCGTGTGGATCGCGAGTCAGGCGTTTAGCCGCGCCACCAGAGAAGGGCTGCGATGATGAAAAGTATCGAAACAACGATGTACATGCATGATTGGGACGAGCCCCAGCGGTCCGGTCTTTGTTAATACTTCCTTTGGATCTGCCTCGCCGTCTCGATCGAATTCCTTTGATCTTCCCATGTCAGTTTCGTGCTCCTTGTTCGTACCGTAATGGTTCACTCGAACCGTTATTGGTTACGAGATTACAAGCACCATGCCGCAACTTCGTGGTTGACTTAACAATGACCGGAATTGGTATTATCCACCGCCCTCCGCTGCTCGATGTTTACATGGGCACACTGTTTGGCGGCGGTGGCGGAAACTTCAATCTGCCGGATCTGCGCGGGAAGGCGCCGGCTGGGTTCCGTTACGTAATGGCTGTGACGGGCGATGATCCGAACTTTCTCCACCAGCGCGAGCCCATGGTAGGCGAATTGTTCCTCGTGCCCTACCAAGTGGATGCGGAAAGGTTTTTGCTTTGCGACGGCCGCACGTTACCAGTGAACAAAATCAGGCGCTTTATAGCTTGATCGGAAACACGTTCGGTGGCGACAGCCAAATGACTAACTTCAAGCTGCCCGATATGCGCAGCATGGCGCCGGAGAAGTTCAGCTACTACATTTGCAACGCCGGCTATTACCCGCCCAGACAGTGATGCTGAGGTTCGAAATGAAACTGCTCTGTGCCGTTCTCCTTTGTCTCTTCGGCTCGACGGCGTTTGCGCAAACAAATTGTCTCGATAGCGCAAACGAAGTTTCGCCGCAGCTATCGGTGGAGGCGCGTCGTGATTTCGAGGAGAAGCTTGACGAGGCGCGTGCGCTGGCCGATAAAGAGCGAGGCTCTGCTGATCGGATCATCTGGCTGGGACGGCGTACCGCGTATCTCGGGCGTTACAAAGATGCGATTCGGATTTACAGCCAGGGCATAGAGCAGTTTCCCAACGATGCGCGACTTTATCGACATCGTGGCCATCGCTTTATCACGTTGCGCTGTTTTGACGCGGCGATTGCCGATTTTGAGAAAGCGTCAAAACTGATCAAAGGCAAGCCTGACGAGATCGAACCGGACGGCCTGCCGAACGCGCGCAACACCCCGACGAGCACGCTCCAGTCGAACATCTGGTATCACCTTGGGCTGGCCTATTATTTAAAACGCGATTTCCGCCGGGCGTTGCCGGCTTATCGAGAGGCGGAAAAGGTTTCGACAAATCCGGACATGCTGGTGGCGACGACGCACTGGCTTTACATGACGTTGCGGCGTTTGGGGCGCGAACGAGAAGCGGCCGGCGCGTTGGCGAAGATCAAAGACGATCTCGAAGTGATCGAGAACGCGGATTACTACAAGCTGATCGATGTTTATAAAGGCAAGCTCAAGCCGGAAGATCTGTGGAACCAGTTTCCGCCCGACGCCGACAGCGTGAGCAAGTCCACGATTGGTTACGGTCTTGCGAACTGGTATCTCTACAATGCTCAGCCGGCACGAGCCAAAGAGCTTCTCCTTCAGATCACAGCCGGTCGTCAGTGGTCCAGTTTTGGTTATATCGCCGCCGAGACAGAGCTAAAGCTCAACGCACCTGCTCGTCCATAGGAAGAGATCTTCTAATAAAAGAACCGCCCCATCGAAAAAGGACGATGGGGCGGTTCTGTGTTGCAGTGAGCCGTGACTTAACTGCTGGTACTGCCTGCTGTTTTTCCGCGTGCAGCGCCGGAGGTTGAACCGGTCGAGCTCGATGTGTCGCTTGTGCCAGTGCTGCTGGCGCCGGTGCTCATCGAGGTGTCGTAGCGGTTTGTGTTTTTGACGCGCAGACGGTTTTCAACGTTAGTTACGCCTGACACGTATTCCGCGATGTCTTCGGCGCGTCGTTTGTCGGAGCGGTTGTTGACCGTTCCCGTGAGCGTGACCTCGCCGCCTTCCACCATCACGGTGATGTCGGTCGCGTCGAGGTAGCCTTCGCTCAGTCGATCGTTGACGTCCTCCTGAATTCGTTCGTCGGAGCGGCGATAGCCTTTCGGGCCACGGCCTCGATGCGGACGTTGCTCGTCCATGCGACGCCGGCGCTCGGCTTCTTCGTCGCCGAACCACGACGCGACTGCATCTGAAGCGCGATCCCACCATCCGCGTTCCTCGCCTTCGCCGTATTCGCCGCGGCCGTACTCGGAGCTGCCTCCGCGTTCGCCGTATCTTTCGCCGGAGCGATAGCCGCTGGGATAGTTGGAGCGTTGCGAGTAACCGCCTTCGCCGTAACGGCCTTCACCGCCATAACGGCCTTGACCGCCGGAGCGCCACTCGTTTCCGTATCCTTGTCCCATTTCACCGAGTCCGCGACCATAGGTGCGGTATTCGCTGCCATAGCCGCCGCTGTAGGAGCGGCCCCGATCGGTATCGCGCTCGTTTTGCCAGTCTTCTCTGCCATCGTTTTCGCGAGACGACTGGTAGCTGCCGCCCATTCGAGACGAATATCTGCCGCCTCCGGATTGGCCACGCCATTGATCTTCGCCGGAATATCGGTCGCGTTCGTCCTCAAAACCGCGGTTGCTCGATTGGCCATACGAGCTATCGTAGTCGCGGCCGGAGCGACGGCCATAGTTTCGCCGGCTGCGGTCATCGTCTCGATCGTCATATCTGTTTGACATGTCTGAACTCCTTCCTTATTACCCTTTGCTCGTTATTCGCTTGTGCATGCACAAAACTGAGTCATGCTCGCAGCCGCGTTTCACAAAGGTGTCTCCTAACTGCAAAGGAATTTGAGAAGACTGAACGTGTTTAGTCACGTTTAGTAATGACACGTATTTGCAAAATTTTTGCGACGGAAGGGACTGAAGGTTGAGTCAAACTAATTAGCAGAGGCGTTGTTATGCAGGTAGTTGTTTGCAGCAAATGTGGCGCGAAGAATCGGGTCGAGGAAAGCAGGCTGGCGACGAGTGAGGCGAAGTGTGGGCGGTGTGGCGCCGCATTGACGGTGAGCACCGCTGGCGGAGGACAGGATTCGAAGCCGCTCATCGTTACCGACCAAACGTTCGAACGCGAGGTATTGCAAACGAGCGGGCGTCCGGTGCTGGTTGATTGTTGGGCGCCGTGGTGCGGTCCGTGCCGGATGATTGCGCCGGTGATGGACCAACTCGCAGCGGAGTCACAAGGAAATTATCGCATCGCCAAACTAAACGTCGACGACAACCCGCAAATCGCCTCGCGCTTTCAGATCGCGAGCATACCCACCATGCTCATTTTCAAAGACAGTAAGCTCATCGATCGCCTGGTCGGCGTGCAACCAAAGCCCGTAATCGCCGAGCGACTCCGTCTCGCTGCTCGTTCCGCTGCGTAGGGTTGTCGCAGTCGATAACGTCACTCTCTACTTCAGGCCGTGAGACAACCTGCCAATTCATCGCTTCATTCGCGATCTGAGATGTTCCTTTAACGTTTCTAAGGGCAAAGACGATGTGGGATCTAATTGGTGGGCCGCCAGGCGTGATTCGACAAGAGCCTCATCTGCCTCCGATAGCGGAGGATCGTCCAACTCAATCACGCGGCGAACAAGAAGCTGACGCTCTTCGAAGGTGAAGTCCGGCAATGCTTCCAGAACCTGAGATAAGCTCATGTTGAGAGTTTAGCGTTAGAATGCGATTTGTTTCAATGTAGATCCAATTACCTCCTCCGAGACTGCCGCATGGTGACCCAATCTTCAGTCGAAGCACAATGGCAATCACAAACCCAACGGCGTCGTCGTATTATCCGTTTCATGCTGTTCATTGTCCTCATCTTCGTATTGCTGCTGATCGCTTTGTGGTTTTGGGTGACGCAGCCTCTGTTATCTCGCGCCACGCCGGCGTCAGCGCGAACGGTGGACCCATCTCGACTTCGGGCCCACGTAAGTAAACTCTCCACGGAACTGGCGCCGCGTGACGAAAGCCACGTCGAGAACCTCGATCGGGTGGCGGCTTATATAAAGGACGAATTCAGCCAGACGAGCGCGCTGGTTTCTGAGCAGACTTATCAAGTTCGCGGCAACACCTATCGCAACGTAATTGCCCAATTTGGACCAGAGTCGGAAGAGCGAATAGTCGTCGGTGCGCACTACGACACGGCCGGCCCATTGCCCGGCGCCGACGACAACGCCAGCGGTGTTGCCGGCTTGCTAGAGTTGGCGCATTTACTTAACCGGCAACCGCCATCGCTTCGAGTTGAATTGGTTGCGTTCACGTTGGAAGAACCGCCCTACTTTCGCACGACGAAAATGGGCAGCTCGATCCACGCTCAGTCGCTGCGGATGTACAACAAGCGGGTGAGAGCGATGCTCTGTCTCGAGATGATTGGTTATTTCAGCGATGCGCCAAACACCCAACACTTTCCGGGTGCGGTGCTGAGTCCCTTTTACCCGTCGGCCGGAAACTTCATCGGCGTGGTCGGACGACTTAGTGATTGGTCGCTCACTCGCAAGACGAAAGCCACCATGCGCAACGCTTCACCGTTGCCTGTTTATTCAATCAATGCGCCGAGCTTTGTTACGGGTGTCGATTTTTCCGACCATTCGAGCTACTGGGATGCGGGATACAGCGCGGTGATGATTACCGACACTGCTTTCTACCGCAATCGCTATTACCACACAGCCGAGGACACAGAGGAAAAGCTCGATTACGCACGAATGGCAATGGTGGTCGAAGGCGTCTATGCCGCCGTGGTTGAACTGGCGAAGTAGTTACTGACTACATCCTGAGGACCTTAGGTGGACGCGGCACTCCGACGCGCGGTATCACCACGCGTCCTCGTGACGGTTTCTTGTCGTTGTCTTCGATGCTAACGGTGGCAGTTGTTGGACTACCCAGGTTGGCGTTCGCAGCATTACCGAGTGTGACTCTGAACGTTTCACTTGATTCCTTACTCGAATCATCAATTATTGACACAGTGAAGCTCTTCGACGACTGACCCGGTGCAAAGGTGAGTGTTCCCGATACCGCGCTGTAATCGCTGGAGCTTGAAGCGCTCACATCCGCTGTAGCGTACTGAACACTGGCACTGCCGGAAGTGTTGCCGCTGCGAGTGACGGTTATTGTGATCGAACCGGCATTTTCGTTGACGTTGTACGACGCCGCGCTGAATTGAACCGAGCTGACTGGCGTCGGCGTTGGCGTCGGTGTAGGCGTAGGTGTTGGAGTAGGTGTTGGAGTAGGTGTTGGCGTTGGCGTTGGAGTGCTGCCGCCTGATTGCGCAGCGTTCAGCGCATTGATATCGCAACCCAGATCTTTCCCATCCGTGCCCACCGACTTATACGCGGCGTTCACCAATTGATAATTCGAATCAAGCACTCCCGTGATCGACGCCGGGAAAAAATTGTTTCCCGGGTAAACAGACGCCGCCGCGCCGGCGATCAAGTTCTTCTGAAACACAAACCCCGGCGTGTAAGTCGCCAACGCTCCATTGCCTTCGCCTACATCGTCACCAAAGAATCCATAACCTGAACGCACAGTAATGTTGTTCGTGTACACAAACCCGATCGACGCCTCGCCATAAAGCGCCGTGACGTTGCCACTCTGAATGTGCGTGTTGTGATTGACCGTGACGTTGTAAAAACCGGACATCGTCAGAAAGCGATTGGCGATACCGATAAACAAGTTGTTTGCGATCGCCAACCCGTTGCCGCGACCCGACTGGTTCGGAAAATCACTGCCGAGCAACTGGAGTCCCTGTTCCGTGTTCTTCACCGTGTTGTTCGTAAAGCTGATGTTTTCCACGGTTGCCCAAGGCGCGCGGCCATCCTCGCTGCGGACGGTGAACAGAACTGCATATCCAATCTGCCCGTCGGTCCATGAGTTCTCCATCACATTGCCGTCGACGATCACATTGCGCGCGTTCTTAAACTCCAACAGGTTCTTGATCAACCAGTGAATCCCGGCGTAACTCGGATGGCCCGCCTTCCACGACAACGGTTTGAAAAAGTAGTTGCGGCGGATCTCGATGTTCGCCGGAACAAGGTTGGGAATCGCGGGCAGCGATCCGCCGAACATGATGTTTTCTCCCGAGGCTTCGAGGTAGTTGTTAATGATCTGGAAAGGTCCGGGACCATTCCAGCCACATATCGCCTGGTTGTCGAAGCCGATGAGATGAATGTCCGAGATGTAAGAATTGATGATCGATGTTTCCGCAGTGTTCAGACTGATGCCACGCTGCACAGCCTGAGTTGGGAATCCGTGAACCCACAGACGATCGAGTATCAAATGATGCGGTACGTTTGCGAGATCGGTTTGATTAGAGTCGCCAAGCCGGATCAGATCGTAGACCAAATCGGTGGCGGTGAAAGTCGAAATGTCGAGACCGATCAGTTTGTAGTGATGAGCGCCCGAGGCCGTCTAACGATCGGATCGCCGCCAACGTTAGAACGCAGCTTTGCAAGCAAGCCGCTCTGCGAAGGTGAAACGCGCGCGGCGATCTCGCCGGCCCTTGAAGACTGGATCGTTATGTAGGCGTCGCCGTTCTTCTTGGGCAGAACAAAAGGACCGCGGTAAGTTGCGCCTGCTTCCAGGACGATCGTATCGCCTGGAGTGGCGTTGTTGATGGCTGCTTGCAGATCGCCTCCAGCGGGAACCGTGATGGTTGCGGCGAGAGTGGCTGTAGCAGTTATGAATAAGATCAAAAGGAGAGCGAAAACACTGATTACTCGGGGCGCTATGCTGCGTTGCGCAGCACAGTCTCGGGAGATGGGCATTTGTGCTCCGTCGTTTGAATGCAGAAATAGGTAGAACTTAATGACATTAAGCTTCGGGGTCTATCGGGTTATCTATTTGGACCAGTAGGGCTTACCGCTCGAACGCGGAGAGACTACAGGAAGAAGCAGTTAGTGAAGGTTGTGAGGTTGTTACAAAATTGTTGCTGAAATGATCAGGCTTAAGGTGTGAGTGGTCCAGTCATCTGCCGTCTACCTGGCCAAATGCAATCTAACCACAACGCGGATACAACCTCACATTTCTCTTAATATCCCAAAGTAGGCCGATCCTCCCAACACAATAAAACTGGTCCATGTCGCCGCGATTAGCAGCCCGACCGCGGACGAATCTATCCGCTCAACGGTCGCCGGCCGGCGAATTCGTCGACGTCTATAACAAAAAGGAGACTCACCATGCGTAAGTTAAGACGCTCACTCATCGGTTTGCTTGCAGTAGCATTGTTCGCGACTTTTATGATCGTTCCATCCATCACGAGTGGACAAGGACCGCAAGATCAGGACAGAGGAAACGTGGAAAAGTTTCTCCGAGCGGAACGTCCTGTGCTCAACGAGTACATCGTCGTGCTCAACGATCTCGCGGCTGGGCCAAAGGGTGAACATTCTTTGGTCTCGACAGTCGCCTCCAATCTCCGCGCCATTCACGGCGGATCGGTCAAGCGGATTTACCAGCATGCGTTGTTCGGTTTCTCGATCAGGCTTCCTGAAGCGGCAGCGCGACGCCTGAGCCTCGATCCACGCGTCGCTTTCGTGGAAGAGAATAGCGAGATCACGCTCTCCACCACACAAACCGGCGCGACCTGGGGTATAGATCGCATCGATCAGCGCAACCGTCCACTTTCGACAACCTACACCTACTCGTCAACAGGCGCAGGTGTTAAGGCGTACGTGATCGACACTGGCATTCGCGCCACGCACCAGGATTTGGCGGGCCGTGTGCTCGCGGGCACGAACACGGTTGATGCCACACCCAGCACAGAGGATTGCAACGGTCATGGCACACACGTATCAGGAACTATCGGCGGCACAACTTTCGGCGTCGCAAAGAACGTCACACTGGTTGCAGTTCGTGTGTTTGGTTGTGGTAACTCGACAACTACGGCAGCAATCATTGCGGGCGTTGATTGGGCCACCGCCGATCACCAGGCGGGACAGCCTGCGGTTGCGAACATGAGCCTGGGCGGTGGCGCCAACGCGGCGCTCGATACGGCGGTGCGTAACCTGATCGCTGACGGCGTGTCGGTTGCGATTGCGGCCGGCAACGGGAATTTCCTGGGACTTCCTGTCAACTCCTGCAACCAATCGCCGGCACGCGTTGCCGAAGGGATCACTGTCGGAGCTTCTGACATTAACGATGCCAAAGCTTCATTCTCAAACTATGGCACGTGCGTGGATCTGCATGCGCCGGGAGTGAACATCACGTCGTCGTGGGCCACGTCTGACACGGCGACGAATGCGATCAGCGGCACGTCGATGGCCTCGCCTCACGTAGCTGGTGTGGCTGCGCAATTTCTTCAGTTGAATCCGACGGCGTCTCCGGCGTTGGTCCAGCAGACGATCAAGGATTTGTCGACAAAAGGCGTCGTGACGGGAACAGGTGGCGGCCTGTTTGGCGGCTCAACGCCGAACAACCATCTGCTGTTCACGAACTTTTGATCGTTAGTGGTCCAATAAAACAACAGGCGGCGGTATCGGGTGTTCGATCCGCCGCCTGTGTTTTTAATTAGATGTATTACTCTGGCAGGTTCAACTGATCGTCGACGATCGTTTCCATTGACACGCCTGCGAGTCGTGAGTAGCGCAGGACCACGATGAGGTCCGGTTCGCGTGTGCCGAGCTCAAAATTAGAGACAGCAGAGTAGTGAACTTTCAGTTGCAGCGCCCTCGCCATCTCAGTCTGGCTCATGTTCAAACCTTTCCTGATCGCCAATAATTTCTGACACAACCTTTTCGGTTTGTTGCGGCGCGAGCGTCCCATCAGGCACACACTCCTGACGAAGATGCGCTCTTGAATTTATATGTATTTTCACTTACACTGCCCGGCGACCTAGAGGATACCCACAACGCCCGAAGTGATCGGGCGTCTCTCATTAATGGTTGTGTCCTCGTGCCTTTTTCAACGCTTGCTCCTCCCTTAAATGAGTGTCTAGTTTTGGAGCGCGCGCAGCCCAGAGGCAAATTGTGGGGGGTTGCCTGCGCGTTCCGTCGAGAGCGGTAGTTCGGCTTGACAAACGTGCTACCGCTCTAACTCTTAATAATGTCCCTTACTGCCCCACAACTGTCACGAACTGATCTACTACCGGATATTAGCCCGGCGAATTCTCTTGCTCATCTTCGCAGGGCTGGGAGGTTAGCTTACGGATTTTCGGTTAGCAACCATCACGTCCCTTTTAATCCGGTCCACTGAGAATTAAGTTTCCGAACGAGTATGAGCCCAGGAGGCCTCAATGCGGAAGAGCGACTTCAGTGAACACCAAATCCTCTCCATCCTCAAAGCCGTCGAAGCAGGGCGAACGGTGCAAGACGTTTGCAGCAAGCATGAGATCAGCGAAGCGACATATTACGAGTTGAAGTCGAAATACGGTGGTATGCACGCTGCGGATATTCAACGGTTGCGTGAACTGGAAGAAGAGAACCGTCGGCTCAGGCAGCGATACGCGGATCTCTTGATGAAGATCGCGCGCTGAAACGATCGAGTCTGCGATCCAAGTATTGTTTTCATTTCCGGTTTAGAGATACTCAACCCACACTCCCGACATTCAGTCGTTCTGCGTGCCCAGCCGGGGCGGACGATCACTCGCCGGACACGTCTTCGGCTGGAATTGTTCCGTTTTGCCTCGGCTTCGGCTACGATTCAACATGCTTCGCACCCGCACGACCGTGATTGGAGCACCCGTATGAAAATTATTTCAGCAGTATTTGTGTCGCTATTACTCGGTGTCGGAGTTGCGACTGCTCAATGGAAAAAGGGAGAGGAGCGTGTTGCTGACACGGCGGATCGAAAATCTGTAAACGACTTCGCCGTCCATTTATTAGTAGTGGAAAACCCGCGAGGCTTTATTGAGGAATGGCAAAAACCGGAAACGCCGACGATCAAGACCATCACCGAAGTAAAACGCGATGTACTTATCGGCGCGTTTGTGCTCTTTGCCGGCTGTAAGCCGAACGATCAGGGAGTGTGCAATTCGGAAGTGGATTACATCGTCTACAAACCTGATGGCAGTGTCTACGCGGAGCGGAAAGAGCAACCATTGTGGAAAGATCCGCCTCCGCCCGGACGGAACATTCAGTTGAGCAGGGCGATTTTGGGTATTCGAATGGAGAAAAAAGATCCCGCCGGCGAGTATAAAGTGAAAGCAAAAGTAAATGATCTCAACGCGAATGTTACTGTCGAGTTGGAGACAAACTTTAAGTTGAAATAATTCCGGTGAACTAGTGACGCCGAAACGTCACCCCGGGTTTGTGACAGAACCCATAAACAGCACGATCCCGGTCTGGTTATCACGAATAGCGAAGAAGAAAGGACGATCGACCTTCATCACGAACCTTTGTGGCGGTTCCTGAACCGATGTCACGGCCACTCCCACGGATGTAACCGCTGCAGCAACTGTTCCTTCCTCATTCACTTCGCAAAAGCTTTTGTGCTTAACCTCGGAGATGAAGAGCCTGTTGCCGGAGCTCAGTTCGGCTATTCCGGAAAAGTCGGCACGCTGTGGATCGAAGGCTTCCTTCATTCCTATCGCCATCAATGCGTCGTTCAGCTTCGACTCCCATTCGACCTTAAACCGCGGCAACGTCACGTCACCCGGTCTGACACGAAAACTCTGCATCCACAGGTCCCAATTCTCAGGCGTAAGGTTTTGCTCAAACTGATCCAGGCTTGTTTGCTCGTCAGGCAGGAAGACATACATGCTCACGCGGCCGCTACCATAAGGCAGCGCGACTGATTGAAAATCTTTGCCTTTATAGTAGTTGTAGCTTAAGGATTGCGACATCATCGGGATTTCCTTGCTCTCCCCGCCGGCAAGCCGAAATGTGTCAGGCTTCGTGTCTTTTTTACTGAACTCAAACTGCCATTGGCCCTTGAAGTAAATCGCGTTGATTAGAAACAGAACTGCTCCGTCCTCAATCTGATCGATAATTTTGTCAATCTTGCCGTCCGTGTTTTTGTTCACCCATGAGTTGATCGTCTTCGATGCGGCGGGATCGGAAAAATTGAGACTCGCGATTTCCGCTCCGAAATACTGTTTGTTGCGCTGGAGGAACGCCGGTTTCATAACGAACCCGTTTTTGGCCCAAAGTGAGTTTGCGATTTTGAGTTGTACTTTCGGATCGGGTGAAGCGAGCGCGGTTTTCAGATCGGCAAAGGCCCGGTTTACTTCTTCGAGACTCATTCCTTCCAGTTCCATCGCGCGCGCCATGGCCTGGCGGGTGGTTCCGTCGGCGCCGTTGTAAGTCATCGCCAGCGCCTGCATCACGCTGGCGGGAGAAACAAACGTGTTCTTACCGGCGCGTTGCTTCAGAAGCTGGTTGTAGAGCTTGAATGAGAATTTGGTCGTGGCTGCTGTCAATCGGTTGTCGACTTGTTGACTGGCAACACCGGGATTTAGAGCCAGATTCGAGCACAGGATCACTGCAATCAGACTGGCAAAAAGAGCTTTAGTAATCGTGGATCTAAAAAGAAAATGCATGGTGTTAATTCCTTTTCACACGTTGCCTTCAGGGGGGCAGAGTAAGAACGCGACCGCCGGGCGTCACTTGCAAGACGATTTAACTTTAATTCCGTATTATTAGCGATCATGCCTAACCCCCTGACTCGTTTGTCACAGTGGACAAACACAAGACGCAAACTCGTTTGGCTCATCCTCCTCGTCTCGGTTGTCATTGTACTGGCGATCGTAGCAACGCCGGTGTTTCTGATCATGCCGTTTAAAGCGCAAACGCCGCGGATTATGGAAATTTCATATCTGATGCGTCGCTGGTCTCCCTTGTTGACGTTGCTTGCGGTGGCGCTGATGCTCACTTTAACGATCGGCTTGTGGCCGCGGAGTCGCTGGTGGGGACGAGTTGTGCTGGTGATTCTTCTGCTGCCAACACTGGGGTTCACGTGGCTCGCGCGGCAGAATCATTTTGAGTGGATGTTCAATCCACTGCCGAATCCCGCCTACGCAAAGATGAGCGACGCCGCATTCGTCAACGACGACGATCGGGTGTTGGCTGTCACCATCGGCGGCGAGTCGGTCGCGTACCCGATCAGGATAATGGCCTATCATCATCTGGTGGACGACACGGTTGGCGGCACGCCGATCGTGGCAACTTATTGAACGCTCTGTCACACCGGTCTGGTGTGGGAGACGACAGTAGATGGCCGCGTGTTGCACTTTCACCTGGCCGGCATCAATAACCAGAACTTCATCATGCGTGATGAAGAAACCGGCACCTGGTGGCAACAAGTCACCGGCAAAGCGATTCATGGTCCATTAAAGGGCCGCCAACTCAAATCAGTTTTTCACGACGAAGTTTCATTTCGCATCTGGAAGCAGGAACAGCCGCAAGGCCGAGTATTAAAGCCTGACGAACGCATCGCCGCCCAGAACCAATACGAAGCGGCGGACTGGGAAACGCGTGTCGGCCGCAATGCGGGTAGTTGAAGGCACAGACGTCGATCAGCGGCTTGCGCCGCGAACGCTCGTGATCGGCATTACGGCCGATGGAAAGTCAGTTGCCTATCCCCTCTCAGCCTTACAAAAGCAAAGTCCGATAGTTGATATGGTTGGCTCGGTCCCGATCGTGCTGGTGTTGGGTGAGGACAATCGTTCAGTTCGCGCCTTCGAGCGAAAGCTGGACGACCGGCGGTTGGAGTTCTTTCAAAAGACAGAAAAAGAAAATACAGGGCTGCAACTGATCGACGCCGAAACCGGCAGCACCTGGAACTTCGAAGGTAAAGCTATCGCCGGACCATTGGCGGGCCGTCAACTGAAAAAGCTTTTTGTCTTAGAGGACTACTGGTTCGACTGGCGGATCTACCATCCCGACACGCGCGTTTATGACATCGGTCCACGTTGAACAGCCTTCTCTGCGTTTAATGTTAACGCAGAGATCACAGAGGTACGCAGAGAACGCAGAATTGATTATTGCGCTTGGTATTACATAGGAGTATTGTCTTGCCGACGCGATAAGCTCACGCCCCTGCAACCCTTGTTCACTGAACTCTCTTCCGATCAATTCGGAGCCTCTCGAGAACGGGAAAATGGTGGCAACCGGTCCTCAATTCTGGAACACCCGCCACGCCGATCAGGTGGTGCACCAAGATACGGCACAACATGTTTCCCTAATCCTGCGCGTCCTGGGAATTTCAGAGGAGACATGGCGCTGCACGATCGACAGGTATGCAGCGACATGGACGCCGAACTGCCAGCAATCCTGACTTGCGCGCCGAACTGCTGGGCCGGGCTTACTCTGCCTGCTCGCCCGCGAATACGAAGCCAAACTCGGTGGAGCCGGTTTCATGCCCAATTTGCAGACTCGGGACGATCTCTCCCGCTTTCGCGAGACGGGTTGGGACAGAGAGCCTTGAGTACGGGTGTTGCGCTCATTGCGGTCACGGGCTGTTACTTTCACAACCGATTTCCCCTCCTGTTTATCAACAGCCGAATTACTACTCCGAACGTCGCGCTGACGGTGTTGGTTACGACGCCTATGAAGCGGAAAGACCCTACCGCGAAGAAAAGGCAGGGCGACTTTTCGACTGGATTTGCCAAACCACCGGTGTTTGTTCGGGCAGATTACTGGAGGTCGGTAGTGGTATGGGCTTTACTCGAAAGGCGGCCCAGGACCGTGGCTTCGTCACGATGGGCGTTGACCTGAACCCCTATGCTGCCGAACGGGCGCTCGCTCTCTATGGAATGGAAACTTTCACCGGCACGTTGACTGACGCGCGGCAAAGTGGAGCTGTGCGACAGGACTACGACCTGGTCCTGTATCAGTTTGTGCTGGAGCATTTAACCGACCCTGCGGCTGAGTTGCGAGAGCTCGCAGGCATTCTGGCGCCGGGCTCGCGGCTAGCCCTTACGATTCCGAACATGGACGCTTTCGAGCTCAAGGTGTTCGGAGGCTCATACCGCTCGTTTCGAAGCGATCACTGGCACATTTTCTCTCGTCAATCAATTGATCTGCTGCTGAGAGACGCCGGCTTCACAATGGTCCACCTGAAGACTGAATGCAGCGCTCACCTCTTGGCAGGATTTTATTCCCGAGCAGAACTGCAAACTATCTACGATTCTGGTCGGGGACCCGACATGTTCGTCATCGCACAAAGGGAAGCCCATGAATTTTCCTCTAATACTCGTTCCGCACCTCACTGAAGCGCAGAGGCAGCGTTACTTGCTCCACATCGATTCAGACCGCACCGGCTGGCACCGCCGGTTCACTGAATCGATCTGGCGGCGACATCAGCATCCCACCAACGCACAGCAGTCAGGCTGGAATTCACCTGAAGACCAGCGCCGGCGTCTAATTCACTTCTATGACGAGTACGGGATCGAGGGTAATTCCTTCGTGCTGCGCAACGCTTATTTATGTATCAATCTCACGCTTCCCGACCAAAGCATCGCAGACTACAGGGCGCTCCTGCTCCAGAATCTGCGCGCGGGTGGATGGGAGCAAACGATGTCCACCGCCGGTTCTGAGTCCTGGCGTAGAGGTGATCTCATCGCCAGCGCCACCGTGCACCAGGTCCACCCTGAAGATGAACGACGGGGAGCGCTTTTCCCGAACCATTACCGCAACCTGGAAGTGGCAGTTTGGACAAACAACTACCAATACCCGCCAACTCTTCAGCAGCGTCCGTGGCGGTGGTTCTATGAGGTGGGATTGCGAAGAATTGTACCGCGCGGAAACCCACAACTGATCGAGCCGGAAGAAGTTGTGCAGTACTTTCCAGCGCAGGTTGAATTGGGCTGTGGACCTTCAACTGAGGCAGGCATACCGCATCTTTCTACACTCCATCGAATCTACAGCGTCTCGAAGAGCGATTTCTCTTTTGTCTTTGAAGCCGCAGACGACTCGATCTTCGCACTGTTTGCGTCTCCCGAAGAAAAGTATCGCGAGATGTGCGACATCTACCGAGCCTGTGCCGTGGCGGAAACAACTCCGTTCTACCGGGCACTGCGCGAGCTCTCGCAGAATGGGTATTTGGTGGGACCAGTGATCACCAACAACTTCGACTGCCTTTGTGCAGACGTTGGGCTCGAAGAGATCTCACTTCGCCGATACGACACCGAGCCGTACTTCCCGATGATTCATGGCGGAGAGTACCCTTCAGTTTCTTTTGATCCGAGGGCAAAGGCGCTACTGGTAATCGGGGTGCATGCTGACCGGCGTCTGGCGCAGTTACGTGCACGCGAGCGGGGACTAAAAATCCTTTACATCGATCCGGAACGCTACCTTGCGCCTGATGGAGAACCAATACCTTACGCTGTCGAATCACCACAGGACCAGGACGGCCTGATCCGAATGACTGCCGGCGAAGCTATGCCGCGGGTTTACAAAGCCGCCTTGGGCCGATCGCTGCCTGCCAATTTATTGAGCCAATCAACAACGACCGGGACGTAGCAGGTATGCCGGATACCAACAACGGTCAACCGCTTCAGGTCGTGATTGTTATTCCCGAATACCCGCCCATAATAGGAGGCGCGGAAATGCACGGGGCGCAGCTTTCGGCAGTGCTTGCGCGCCGCGGACATCAAGTCATGGTGCTGACCACTTCGTTGGTTGCCCGGAAGCGATCGCTTCCTGCAAGCCTGGCAGGCCCCCTTGTATGTGAGCTCACTTCGGTAGACCATCAACGTTGGTTTGCCTTGCGCTGTGGCTGGAAACTTTTGCGTGAAAGGCGCAAGTATTCGATTGTCCAATTCTTTCACCCAGGGCTTCACACGCTCGTTGGCATGATGGCGGCGGCCGCACTGCGTAAACGTGTGATCATAATGTTCGCCGGCTTAGGTAACGCCCAGTGCTTGCAGCAGACATTGCTGGGAAGGTTGCAGTTGCAGGTTTTCCGCAGCTTGGCCGATCGAGTTTTCATTCTCAATTCGGCAATGTATGAGGAATTGATAGGGCTTGGGTTTTCAAGAGCGAAGCTTGCTTATCTCACGTGCGGCGTCGACCCGGTAGCCCTCGGACCTGCATCTCCGGCAGAGCGTCACGAGTTGCGACGCAAATGGGGAGTGCCGGCGGAGGCTGCCGTGGTAACAACAATCTGCCGGTTCGTGCCGGAGAAGAGGATTGACACTATTATCGATGCCTTTGCGAAAGTCCGTCGATCGGAAGCGACCGCGATCCTGATGCTGGGAGGAGATGGACCAGAATACGACTCTATAAAGACCCAGGTGCAGCGTTTGGGATTAACAGGCGTAACGCGTTTCCTGGGGCCGCTCAGCAAGGAACAGGTAGCCGAGATACTGCGTCTCGCGGACGTCTACATGCTTGTATCAAATAGCGAGGGCATTCCTCTGGCGCTTATGGAAGCGATGGCAGCTGGTCTGCCGAGCATTGTGAGCGACATTCCCGGAACCGAGGCGCTGGTGCAAACAGAGCGGGAAGGCTACCGGATCAAAGCTGGAGATACTCAGGCAATAGCGAATGCGTTAATCAAATTGCTCCGGGACGTTCCTTTACGTCAACGCCTCGGTGCGGACGCCCGGCAAAGAATTCTTCAAGGTTACACGCTCGATATTATTGCCGCTCAACACGAGCAGGCATACCGGGACGTAATGAGATCGGCATGAGTGAAAAGGTCCAGTTCGGGTTGGGGCTCGTATCCCTGGGTCGACCCTGGGGCTTTGTAAAGAAACCGTTACCTTCACTCGAAGAGGCGTGTGAGTTTCTTCAGAATGCAGTAGAGGCGGGCGTCTCTTTCTTCGACACAGCTCCGGCCTACGGGCGCAGTGAGAGTCTGTTAGGCCAATTTCTTCGCACCGTCGACTCTTCAACACTGGACCGACTAATTATTATGACGAAGTGTGGAGAGCATTGGGATCCGGAGCGCGGCGAACCATACACGGATCACTCGTACGATGCACTTTGTCGCAGTATTGACCAAAGCCTTGAGTTACTACCTCGAATCGATCTGCTTCAAATTCATAAACCCACCCCGGAAGTATTGAAGCATCCCGATCTGGTTCGGGTGTTGGAATACGCGCGCTCATGCCGGATACGGACGTTCGGAGTGAGTGTGTCCGACCTTACCTGCGCGACGCTGGTTGCTGAGTCAGACCTGTATTCTCATTTACAGTTCCCCTTTAATCATGCCAATCCGCAATTCGAGCCGGTATTTGCTTTAGCGCATCGGTACGGCAAACGAGTAGTGGTCAACCGGCCTCTGGGAATGGGCAAACATCTGTATGGAGCCGATAGCGTTTATCCAGGCGATTCCGCTCTCGTAGATGCTTATCGTTTCATCCTCAGACAATCATTCACGGGCGTAATCCTAACGGGCACCACATCGCTGGATCATCTCAGAGAGGATTTACAAGCCTTTCGACTGGCCTCATCGGATTCTTCGGGGGTAAACCATTGATGGCAACAGAAACGAGCACAGATAAAGCTGCGGATGCCGCTACCGAAGCCAAAGGACTGGCGGAGCAATTTCTACAGACCCTTGGCTTAGTCGATTTGATTATCGGCGCCCTCACTCTTTACTGGCTGCGCTTGTGTGTAGGCAAGAATATCACTCGCGTTTTGGAATCGACGGGCCATTCATGGCTTGATGTCGCGTTACTTGCATGTGCCGCAGCTCTGGTAGGCAAGATCGTCTCAACTATAGCCGATCTACTTGCCGGCCTTAGAGATTCCTTCAGGAGCGACGAGTCTTATAAGCGTCTCAACGACGCGATCAGAGATTTCCGAACAGTTTTAGGCGATAACTCATCCATGGACGGTGTCGATCCGATCGATCAGGCATCAAGGTATGTTGTTAACTCAAATCCGCGACTCCAATCTGAATTGGAAGCTATTTACAACGCCACTGTCATCGCTTACAGCATGAGTTTTCTCGCTCTTCTCTTCGGTATTTATTTCGGATCAAAAAGGGTTGAGTTGGCAGATGTCGGTCCTCCGGTTTTGTTTGTAATCATCCCGGTGATATTAGCGGCCGCCTTTGTGATTTATGGACTGCTGAAGCAGAGTGATTACATCGATACACTGACCGACCATCTTAATTACGCTGCTTCGAAGCTGACTCACGAAAAGCAGCGGCTGGCAGAGCCAGGCAACAACCGGCAAATCACAGTAGTACCCGCGCAACTTCCGCCAATCTCAATTGAGTTGTCCGGCAAGAATATCTCTGTTGAGCTTCTCCAGGTTAAACAAAAGGAGGATTTATGAACCTAACAATCGCCACGGATGAACGGATTAAGGTTCGTCAAGCTGCGCAACTACTGAGCGGTTTTACACTCCTTGACGACGCTTTCAAGTTAACCGAAGAAACAGCAATCGCATTTGTTGAGTGGCTCAATAACATTCATCCCCAACGTTCACTTGGGAATGAGCTTCGGGACATGGGACGAGAGTTCCTTAGTCCTAACAATGATTTCAACCTAAGTGAGAGGCTCGATTTTTTGTTGATGTTTGTTGTTGTCCAGGCGTCTGTCAACTCTTATGGTTCGGAAGACGATTTGGAGTTAGTGATGGTCGGTGAGGGCAGTATGCGCGGACAGTTTCGCAAGAAATTTGGTAATGGTTGGAAAAGGATACGGAAGGCTTTCTCCGCGCTGAAGGATCTCGTGCCGTCGCAGAATGCGAACAATTTTAAAGAAGCCGCGGCTGCGGCCCTCAAAGCGACCTATCCGAACAACGCCGTCAGGGAGATCTCAGGTGGATTAACCGTTGTTGCAGCCGCAGCCATTCACAATGTCTTACGAGCTATGAAGGCCACTGAGTTGTCGGTTACAGACGACGATGAAAATGTTGATTTCATTCACGCGTCGATTTAGACCATGACTTCCCAAGGATCTGTGATCTGTGAAAGTGCGGCGAAAAGGGCTGGATTGGTCAAAACATTAGCTTCTCGGGCACATAGTCCTTGACACTGGTCCGTTATCGGCGTATAAGGCGGAGATCCTCGTGCAACTGTTTATTGTTTGTTGTTAATTAACCGCCAAAGAGGAGGCTCAACCCTATGGCGCAAGCTCCGAATCAACCACCATCGCGCAGCCAAAGTGGACCTCCAGCACTGGAAGCGCCTTCACACGTCTACATTTCTGTAGGCGAACCTAAGAAGAAGAAAAAGAAACGAGGTTCGTCGCGGTCCTCAAGACGTCTCATTGACATAGAAAACCGTGCCTCTAAAGCACTGCGACGCGTTAGTAAGGCAGTCGATAAAGGGGTCAAGACGTATCGCGAACAGCGAGATAAGTCTGCTCGCAAGAGACGCGACGGCGCGCTGGTAGATTCATACCAGAACGCCGCAGTAGGTATCGCCGAAGCTGTGGCTAACTCTAGTCCGGTACTTACTGACTTCGCCAAAGCACTCAACACCCGAAGCCGTCGGAAACAGATAAAGAGACTCGTTAGAGTTCTCCCGATTCCCCGGTAAGCTCAAGAAGAAAAAGCGGGTGATCTTTATAGAGGTCATCCAGGACCGTCGTGCTTGGTCCCGGAAGATCACGAACCGCTATCGCCATTAGCAACAACTCACAGTTAACGTTGCCACGCTAATCGCGACGCGCGGTAAAGTGTTGTTTTCTCTCGATGGTCCTCAGTCCTCATTGACTCCGGATCTTGTCTGAAAACCACCGTTCCCCAGGTCCACACCCGGGGCAAATTCCCGTTTTTATACCAACATCACCAGGCCTTCAGGCTCGGAGGAAAAGATGGACAAAACACAACATCAAACGCCGGTAATCGTCGATCTCGGCAAGCGGAAAAGAAAGGCCATTAAGGACTTGAAGCGCGGCAAGGGAGCGCTGCTGCTCGAGGTAGAGGACGCCATTACCCACGCCCGTTCAGCTTTGCCGGAGGGAGAGCAAAAAGCGGTAATTCCGGTGGTGGTCCTGTATCGCAAGAAGCGAAAGAAGCGCGGCGGTGGCGGAGCGTTTCCGTTTTCGCCGTTGAATCCTTTCGGCATGCTCCGCTGCTGAGGTCTTCGGAAACCTAACGATGAGCGCCACTGTGATCGAACATGTCAGCCTGACTGACAGCAACCTGTCGGGTAACGGAAGCGGTGCGGACACGCACTACACCTTTCAGGCAGCACTCCGCTCAACGGAAGTGCACGTCAATCCGATAGTTGTCGTATTGCGCCTGCTAAGGATTGTGTTCCACCTGGCAATCTTCGGTTTTTGGTGGCTCTTTCATCGGTTAAGCCACAGGGACGAAGAAGAACGGCAGCGCGCCAACGCTCGCAAGTTCCGCGACATGATCGACAACCTGGGCGGAGTCTTTATCAAAGTCGGCCAACAGCTCTCGCAAAGGCCCGATCTGATCTCACCGGCGTATTGCGACGCGTTGGCAAACTTTCTCGATAAAGTCGACAAAGAGATTTCCCGTGAAGATGTAGAGGCTGCAATCCAGCGTCAGACCGGAAAGTCTGTCGCTGAGGCCTTCGCGTTTTTCGAATGGGAAGCCGTGGGTAAGGCCTCAATCGCGTGTGTTTATAAAGCTGTTCTGCACTCCGGAGACGAGGTCGCGGTAAAGATTCGACGGCCACGCCTCGACAGGCTCTTTGCGGCAGATCTGAAAGCACTCGACTGGACTCTGCACCTGATCGAACTCCTTACGATTTTGCGTCCGGGAATGACCAGGAATTTCCGAACAGAATTGAGGAACCTGCTCGTCGAAGAACTGGATTTCAGGAGAGAGGCCCGCTACCAGGAGCTCTTTCGCCGCTATCACAATCGCCGCAAGAAACTGAAAGTAACTGCACCCAAGCTCTACTACGAGTACTCCGGCCGCGAAGTAATGGTGAGTGAATATGTGCACGGCATCAGCGTTTCGGAGATCCTTAAAGCCCTGGACGAAGGCAACGAGCTGTTTCTTGCACAGTTAAAGGACCTTGGTATCGAACCCAAGACAATTGCAAAACGGCTCGTTCGTTCCCGCTACTATTCGTTTCACGAGTGCCCGCTGTTTCACGGCGACCCGCACCCGGCAAACATTCTCATCCAGCCGAACAGCCGCGTCGTCATGATCGATTTTGGCGCCTGTGGTGTGTTCTCACAGCGGGATCGGAACCTGATGTGGCAACTCAATCAATACTACGCGAGAGAAGACGTGGCCGGGATGGTCAACATGGTGATCGGCATCATGGAACCAGTGGAGCCGGCGCGCGGCATACATCAGTTCAAGAAAGATCTTACCGACGCCTGGTGGACCGGGTTCTACGGCATCAAGAGTAATAAATCCCAATGGTGGGAGCGCAGCTCTTTCTGGCTTTGGCTGCGATTCTTCCAACTCATCAGAAAGCACGAGGTGCCGATTCCGCGCAACGTGGTCCGCATGGTCCGCGCCACGCTTCTTTACGACACGGTAGCGGCGCGACTCTACCCAAAGATCAATGTCTTTAAAGAGTTTGAGAAGTACAGCCGGGGCGTGGCGAGAAGAACGCGACGGCAAATCGAAGAGTGTGTGCTGCGGCAGATGCTCCTTGGGCCGGACGACGCAAATTTCCTGAAGCTCCAGCAAGTGGCAGATGTCAGCGATGGCCTGCTGTTTCGCTTGCAGAGGTTTATCGACGATCCGGGTCTTAACTTTCTTTCGATCGCCGGCAAAGTCTACTCCGCGATCCGGTCATTTGTTAGAGCGTTCTTACTGGCCGCCGGTGGCGCGGCAGTTACCGCGATAGTAATCGTGCTGCTTTATTTCACTGGTCTGGCGGATAAGAATGCAACCCTGAACCCGTTCAATAAAACCTGGTCTTTGGGAGTTGTACAGACGCTCGTTCTGTTCTTTTTTCTTGTGGTGGCGGTCCTGCTGTTTGTCTATGGCCGCCGCGTCTACCTTCGCTTTGGCGACGTCGACGATTAGCAACACAGGAACTCTAACGTTCGCTAAAGGTGGTATATGCCGTTCTTCGCAATGCCGTACCAGATACTGTTTCACGACACCATGGCCTATGGCTCGCACCACCATATGGCCAACTTCAAATTCCAGAACATCGCGCGTGAGACCCTGCTCTTCGAGACAAAAGTGGAACAAGGAACGTGGAAGGAACAGTTAAGCGACATCCTGATTCTGACCCGCGAAGCGTATAGCCTCAACCTGGCGCCGGCCGGTCTCGGTGACAAAGTGGCTATTCTGCTGAGTTATGAGGATCCGACTCTCTGCACGGTCCGGCTTTGCTTCCGAATTATCGACTCGCACGGCGAGCCGGTCTCGTGCGGATATCAAACCATGATTCTCCTGCACAAGGACACGCATGAGATGGTGCCTGCTCCTCCACTGCTCACGCACTTTCTCGATGCGAAGAAGGACAACAGTCTGCTGGAGGAACTAAAAGATCCTTCATTTGCGGAACGAACAATGGCCGGGAGCCGGGAACTTAAGAACATATTCCCCGAGCCTATTCGTCGCCTGGGCGCAAAGATCGCCACGGAGCCACGCGAATCCGCTTACTCACGAATAATCGACAAGTCGCTAAAAGAATTTAGTTTTTAAGGACGCTTGCAGACAATGGTCGGTTTTGCGAACACTACTGAAACCGATGCCGGAATAGTTTTCACTTTTCCGGGACAGGGTTCCTACTCGCACAAGATCCTGCGAGAGATCTACAACTCGTATCCCGAGTTTTCGCACTACTTCGCCCAGGCAAATGAAGCAGCCGGAGAACTATTGAACGGCGACTTTCTTTCCCTCGTTAGTGCCGCATCAGATAGTGAGCACGACCAACGACTGTCAGCCTGTCCGGACCTGGACCAGATCGGGATCTTCGTCACCGAAGTCTTAATCGCGAAAATTCTGATCGCGGCTGGGGTAAAACCCGCGCTGCTCGTGGGCCACAG
This sequence comes from uncultured Acidobacteriota bacterium, assembly GCA_963770215.1. Taxonomy (GTDB): domain Bacteria; phylum Acidobacteriota; class Blastocatellia; order Pyrinomonadales; family Pyrinomonadaceae; genus PSRF01. The sequence continues at coordinate 461,375 of CAVYOP010000014.1, read as the reverse complement.
TTTTGGCGAGTTAGCCGCACTCGCAACCGCCGAAGTTTACTCGTTCGAAACCGGAGTAAGGATCGTTGCTCAGCGGGTGCGAGCGCTGCAATCGATGGCGCAATCCGGAGTGATGGCCGCTGTCTCGTGCGATTTGGAGCGCACGAAGCGTTACCTCGAACAAGCGCAAAAGGATTCAGTCACAGTATCTGTTATCAACCAGCCCCGACAAACCGTTGTGTCCGGCAAGCGTTCTGATTTAGAGGACCTGCAAACTCTGCTGAATCGTGAGGGCGTTTCGCTCACTTTTCTGAAAAGCAGATATCCGTACCATTCTCCCCTGCTCGATCGCGCAGTCGCGCCGTTTCGAGAGGCGCTGGAAAAACTAACTTTCGGGCGCGCCAGAATCCCGGTGTTTCTCTGCATGGAGGGAATGTTGTATTCGCCGGGCACAAACCTGGCCCAGGCCCTCTCCTCACAATTTATTCGCCGTCTCGATTTCAGGAAAGTTGTCAGCACTCTTTACGAGAGTGGATACCGCAACTACGTGGAATGCGGCGCGGGTAACATAGTCACAAAGATAATCGAGCAGAACCTTGCCGGGCACGCTGCCGAGATCAAGACCTCGCTTACTGCCGCAACCGACAAAAGTCTTCGCGAAGGTTTGGAACAAGTAATCGGTGAGGTTGGACCACAACGTGAGCCGCGACTGCTTGCCGAACAAATGCAGGAGCGCCTTTCCCTGATTGTCGAGGAGATGTCTCAACTCGTGGAGCAGGCCCGTCGTGTAGTTGGCGGTCTAACTCCAGAGCCGAGTATTGAACCGGAGCTCGTTTATCCTGCCGAGCAATGTGAAGAGATCCCGATCGCTATCGTTTCGCTGGGCTGTGTGCTTCCGGGCGCGAACGGCCCGGACCATTATTGGTCAAACATTCTGAACGGCGTGTCGGGCATCACGGATCTCAGCGCGACTGATCCGTCAGTGAGATCTGACTTCCTGATCGAGAGCAAATCTTCCACAGTCGCCATCACGCCGGACAAGACTTACACGCTTTTGCACGGCAGCATAGTTGACATTCCATACGATGCGGCGCTCCTCTCCGCGTCGTATTCGGAAGACGAGTTCGGCGCGCTTACGAACGGACAAAAACTTCTTGCGCTTGCCCTGGCCCAGAGTCTTTCCTCGCTCACCGTGAAGCATTCCGGCTCCCCGAGAATGCAATGCATACTCGGAGCTACCGCGGACGGATCGAAGGAGTACGACGACGCTCTGTTCTCTGACAGCGTGCACGATATCGTCGCCAGCCTCGACGAACCGGAAAACGTCAACGGCGCTTTTCGTCGCCTGTTGGACCAGATTTCAGTTTATCGACGCGGTGACGCTGACCGCCTGACGCAACATCAGATCTATGAAGCTGTCGTCAAGAAGGTCGCCGGTTCGCGTTTCCCGACTTACGTCGTCGATACCGCCTGCTCGTCGTCGTTGTATTCAGTTTATTTCGGACTCAAGAGTCTGCAGGACGACGAGTGCGATCTTGTGTTAGCCGGTGGCGTGTTCGCGCCGGGACCGGCGAACAACACTCTGTTTGCACAGTTCAAAGGGTTGGCCCAGGAACAGAGCCGCCCGTTTGACGCTGCTGCCGAAGGAGTAGTTTTCGGCGACGGCGCCGGAATCCTCGTACTCAAGAGATTACCCGACGCGTTGCGTGACGGCGATCGCATTCACGGCGTGATCAGGGGCCTTGGGTTATCGAGCGACGGCAGAAGTCCGTCGATCAATGTGCCGCAGGCAAAGGGGCAGGCGATCGCCATTCGCCGCGCTTATGAGAATGCGGCCGTCGATATCACGACTATTCAATATGTAGAGGCCCACGCAACGGCCACACTCGTCGGCGATGCAGTTGAATTCAATGCGTTGAAAGACGTGCTGCCGCAAGCGCCTGAGTCTGCCCGCATCGAACTTGGCAGTGTTAAGGCTTTGATCGGACACACCGGGTGGGTTGCCGGAGTTGCTTCGATAATCAAGATTTGCAAAGCGTTTCAAGCGAGAGTAATTCCCAAACAGTACAACTACGTTTCGCCGAGTCCGGAGATCGATCTGGCTGGTTCGCAGTTTGCGATTTCGCAGAGCTCGCATGCGTGGCCTGCTAACGTCAACAACTTTCCACGACGCGCCGCGATCAACGGATTTGGATTTGGTGGAACCAATGCACATCTGATCCTCGAGGACTTTGACGAGCCATATCATCGCCAGCTTTGCCAGAAGCTGCCGGAGAAAAAAGCGGTTTCCAAACAGTTGGCGGTGGTCAGCGTTGCTAATCTCTTTCCCGACAGCGACGGCGTCGCCGGCCGTGCCGCGTCACACAATTCGCGCTTCGCGCGCGAGTCTCTCCGCCTGCCGCCCCGGAAGATGCTGCTTCCGGACGTCACGGACCACATGGACCCGAGCCAGTTTTTAGCGGCACTGGCAGCTTCAAACGCGCTTGAAGGATTGCCTAAAGGTTGGGAACGATTCAAGAACGAGATCGGCGTAGTTCTCGGCATCGAGTCAAAAACTGAACGTGGCAGACGCGCCAACGAACGCGTCTTTGCTGACCGGTTACGCCGCCAGGTGCTCAGCGCCACTCGAAACGGCGCGCTCTCAGACGCGGACGTCAATCGGGTGCTCGACAAGACTGTCGATCGTATTCGCAACCGGAACGTTCCCTCTGGTCCATACACACTTCCGGGCTTGATGCCCAACGTGACGGCGAGCCGGATCACTCACATGTTCGACCTGAACGGCCCAAACATCGTGATTGACGCGGGCCGTCATTCGTTGCCGCTGAGTCTTTTTGCTGCGCAACAGCTTCTCAATCATGGTGCGTGCAAAATCGTGCTTGCCGGCGCCATCAATGCAAACACCAAAGCCGGTTCAAACGATGCGGAGTGCGCGGTCCTGCTCGGCTTGACGACAGTTGAAACTGCCGAGAGTGAAGGGCTGCCGATACTCAGCACGTTGAGACTTGACCGGACACACGAAAACTTTGGCTTGCAACAAAGCACTAACGGAGATCGCGCTCGCAATTACCGAGGCGCTGAAGGCGTTACGGAAATACTCGATGCGTTACAGAAAACGCGCGAGCAGGGTGCTCCCACTGCGTTTCGTGAAACGAGTGGACCGTTTACCGGTAGAAGTTTAGTTTTTGAGCCGACAGTCGAGATCCAAACTCCCGCGGCCCCGGCGCCTGAGATCGCGCCCGATCCTCCGCGGAGTCATGCATACGTGCAGGGCACGCCGATACGCTTTTACTCACCCCGTCTGATCGCTGCGAAAGCGACCGGCGAGCCAAAGACCTTGAAGGACCGGAAGATTCTTTTCGTAATCGATCAACCCGATCACTGGTCTATGCTGGAAAGCTCAGGCGCTCTCGCGCCCTTCGACTATCGCGTAGTTTGTGCCGGCGATCGCAGACTCGCGAAACTTCTGCCGCTCGACCTCGCGTCCGATGAAAGCGTTGCCGAATCCTTAATGGCTTTAGACCAGTTTGATTTCGACGTCATTATCGCGATCAAGACTCTCGAAGGTCGGCGCCAGGAATCGCTGCTACGCGATGGCTCACATACCGAGCTCCGCTGGATCGAATCGTTGTTTTCCGTTTGCCGGAAAAGCTATGACACGATCAAGAGCCGCCGAATTCCCATCGTGGCCCTGTGTCTGAACGCCTATCACGACGAGCTGCTCGATCCTTACACGGGCCTCGCTTCCGGGTTTATCAAATCGCTTGCGCGAGAGCTTGATGGTCCGCTCTGTCGTGTAATCAACACCGATAGCGGCAGCTTTTACGAAGCACTGAGATGTGTAGAGATCGAGCTGGGCCAAGCGGACGACGCGGTTGAAGTCTGTTATCGAGCAGGTGCTCGCAGCACTTTCACACTCGTTCCGATCGAGCGGCTCAGCCAGTCAAACACGCCGTATATCGATTCCGACTCCGTCGTTATCGCCACTGGTGGCGCGCGCGGCGTGACCGCCGTGCTCATAGAAGATCTGCTCAGGAAAGCCGGTTGCCGCGTGATCGCACTGGGCCGCACCGATCCGAATTCCGCACCCGAACACGTAAGAGCGATGGACGAGCAGACGCTCGCGAATTACGAGGCAGAGTTCTACCGCCAGGGCATGGCGGAAGGTAAAAAGAAAATAACCGAGCTCAAGCAGGAGTATCGCGCCTTTCGAGCAGCCAACGAGGTGCATCGCTTAACGAGCGAGTTGCAGGCGATTTCGGGCAGATACGAATACCACAGCGTTGATATCGTAAACAGGGAAGCGATCGAGCAAGTCGTGGCGGAAGTCTATCGCAAGTACGGCCGCGTCGATCTGGTGCTGCACGGCGCGGGCATTCAGATCTCAAAGGCGCTGACGAAAAAGTCTATTCACGACTTTCGCAAAATCGTTGCTACGAAGCTGGATGGCCTGAGCAATCTGTATAACGCCTGCGAAAAGCACCGCAACGGGCAACCGGTCCACTTTCATATCCTCACCTCCGCGTTCAGCTACATGGGCAATGACGGGCAACCCGATTACGGCGCCGCCAATGAAGCCATGAATCGCATCGCCGAGTGTATGAACTCCGTCTCGAACGAAGCGCACTGGTCGTCGATGGCGTGGCTTGGCTGGGCCGGAATCGGAATGACGCGCGATTCGGAGTTTGCGGCACTCGCCGCTTCACGAAGGCTGAGAGGCGTTACGAAAGAAGAAGGACAACGCATCTTTGCCGAGTTGATGCAGGGACCGCCGTCAACGCCGGTCAACATACTGATGGCCGACGGTGAGATCGATTTTTACAAAGTCGCAATCAGTTCTGCTGCTGCTGAAGTCCCGGCTGCACCAGTCAAACTGCTCCGCGACTCGTGCGTAATTGAACGTGAGATTTCAGTCGAAAACATTCCCTATCTCAACAATCATCTCGTCGACGGAGTACCGACTCTCCCGGGCGCTTTCGTAATTTCTGTTTTTGCGGATGCGGCGCAGGAGCTTAGACCAAACTTAAAGATCATTTCGTTTGAGCACGCCGGATTTCGCCGGTTCACCAAAGTTTTTAAGCAACGAAAGACGCGTCTCCGCGTCGAATCACACATCGTTTCCGAAGACGACGCAAGCACTGTTGTGCAAGTCCGCATTCTCTCGGACTTTGTTCACAGCTCAGGCATCACGTTGCAAAAGGACGTGCTGCAACACGAGATCCTCGTGCGCATGGCGGCCCAATGTGCGGCGCCACCGCGGACCTCCAGAGACAGCGTTATCAACGGCAGCGCCTTACCCGATCCCTTCACGATGAGCGGATCGTCTGTCCTGCTAAGCGGACCTTTTGACGCGATTAAGAACCTGATCGTCGGCCCCGATCACCGATCGGCTCATTTGCGACTGGACAACGTCAACGATTGCAGCGCCGGCCAGCAAGCGCTGCTCGCAAAGATCGTGCTCATGGATTCGCTCTGGAGATTTGGCGTCATTCGAGTTGAAGGAAACGCGCTGCCGGTTTTTGTTCCCGAAGCTTGCGAAGTGATGAAGATATTTTTCGACTTCCACGACTTTGTCTTGCCCTTGTCTTCACCATTGACACTCTATGGCGCAAACCCACGGCCGGACGGCGAACGGCTTCACATGGGTCCGGTCGAAGCGACCGACGAGAATGGGAACACGTTAGTGATTGTGGAACGCGGCATATGCCGCAGATTCGGAGAAGTAACTAGTGTACACGGCCTGTACACCAAGGTCTCCTCAGCCGGTTCCTGAAGGTTGCATGGCTGCACTTCTGGAATCGCGCGAGTTGCTCAGCGCGGATTACACCACTCATTTATCGATGAGTGAACTGAAACGCTGGGCGCAGCTCTCGAGCACCCGGCGAAAGCTCGAGTGGCTCGCTGCTCGACTCGCAGCGAAATACCTTTTTCTCAGCAGCTTCGAACTGGGCGAGTTGGGCCACGACGCTCTGCCGCGCGAACGCCGCTTCACGAAACTGACGTGCGAGATGCTTCGCCGTCATTCTCCGTGGCTGTACCGGCACGTCGAAGTGCTTCCGCCTGACGAAACGCCGCAAGCGAAACCAGTGCTTATGTGGTGCGGCGCGAAACGCAACGAGCACATCTCGCTGTCGCACACCACCGGCGTCTCGTGCGCATCAATGGCCGCGACGCCCACTGCGGTCGACATCGAGGTCGCGACCTCGAGAGTCACGGCTTTTTACAGGAAGACTTTTACCGTCGCGGAACGAAGGTGGGTCAGCAGCCGGGCGCGTGATGACGAGTTCAAGTCGCATTGGTTTTTCACGCTGCTCTGGACGCTTAAAGAGTCCGCGCTGAAGTTGAAACTACTCAGAAGCGCCACAATCTGGGAATTGCCGCGCATCGAGATCGAAGATCTCTCTAACCTCGGCAGATTTGTCCCTGCGGCGACCGATGCGTTGGCGATGGACCACCTGGTTTCGTTTCCGGTTCGGATCAAAGAGCCGCAGGGTGAAATACCGGTGCAGGTTGCGGTGGCCGGCACACGGAATTGGATTCTCACCGTTATGAATCCTCAGTCTGGAGTAATAAATGAGCTCAACACACACAGTTCCCGTTGCGAGTAACCTCAGCAATGATATCCGGAATATCTTCGCGCAAGTGACTCGCTATCCGCTCGAAGTGTTGGATCTGTCGTCCGGACTGGAAGAGGATCTTGGGATCGACTCGGTAAAACTCGGCGAAGTCTTTGCCGTCTTGCGCGAGCAATACGACCTGCCGGAAAAGCTCGACCTGCCGCGTGAACAACTCCGGACGATTGGTGGTATCGCGGAAGCGCTCCAGGTGTATCTCAAACACACGCCGCCGCCGACACCGGCGTTGCCCACGGCGCCACAAGCCACAGGCTCAAATGGACATGAAGCAACAGGCAATGGTCATGGCGACACGGCGGCGCTGCTGGAAAAGGTGCGTGAGATCTTCGCGCAGGTAACTCGCTATCCGTTAGTGATCCTCGAACCCACCGCCGCATTGGAAGAAGATCTGGGAATCGATTCCGTGAAGTTGGGAGAAGTGTTCGCCGTTTTGCGCGAACAATACAACCTGCCTGAGAAACTCGATCTCCCGCGCGAGCAGCTCAAGTCGATCGCCGGAATTACCGAAGCACTCCACGGCTACCTGGGACATTTTCAGGCTGCGTCACCGCCGACAAATGGCTCCGGCTCGGCAACGGTCACTGTGCTTGAAACTCCAGCGCCACTTGCTGACGTGACATCCGCGCAGTCGTTCGCCGCCCTCACTCCGGAACGCAAACCGTTCGCCGGCAAGGTCGTCCTTGATTACCGGCTCGGGCCGCGGACTCGGCAGCGACATTGCCTTCTTATCTGGCCGAACTCGGCGCGTCCGTCGTCGTCAATTCATTCCACTCTCGCGAGCGAGGTGAAAACACAGTCGAAGAGATCAAGGCGGACGGCGGCGACGGCCATGCATCCGTGGGGCTCCGTAGCCAATCCCGAACACGTCGACGACGATCTTCCAGCAAATCGAGACGCAGCTTACGGTGCTCTCGACTTCTTCATCAGCAACGCTTCAAACGGCATGCTCGCGCGACTTAAAGACATCACGCCCGAGCACTGGGAAAAAGCCTTCCGCACGAACGTCGTCGGACTCCACCAGACCGCGCTCAAAGCGGTCGAGCTGATGAAACGACGAGGCGGCGGCAAGATCATCACGCTCTCAACGCCGGCGTGCCCACGGCTATGTCGATTACTTCGGCTGCATGGGCTGCAGTCAAGGCCGCTGTCGAGTCGCTGACCAAGAGCATGGCGATCGAGTTTGCCGAAGGACAACATCCAGGTCAACTGCGTCTCGCCGGGCCCGGTCTACGGAGAGTTGCTTAACAAGTGGCCCGAGAGCGAACGTCTGATTCAGCAGTGGGAGAACAACACCGCCTACACACGTCTTTGCGAGGCCCGCGACGTCTCTCACTTCATCGCCTATCTGCTTAGTGAGCCGGTGAAGTTGTTTACGGGCAGCGTGCTGATCATGGACGGCGGAATTTCCTCGCAGGGCTGGTAACAAGTCCATGTTGGACGCAACGCAAATTGCAGCTTAACCCTTCGGTTGTAACTCGGCTGAAGAGTCGTTTGCTTGATCTCTCTCCGAAGGAAGCCTCGTTTCGTACGCCGAGGCTTCCCAGGCATTGAATTCGTCCAGCCGCGCCACCTCGAACGAATCATTGAGACGTTCATTGCGGGATACAACATTGCACTTGTCGAAGCCGACATGTCGGAGCTCGCCCGGCGGCTCGACTCCTCGTTTACGCCTCCGCTTGTCGGCTTCGCTTATGAAGGCGCCGGATCTCTATTTCGCGCTGGCGGATTTAGTCGTTCCGCGCGCTGAAAATCGGCTGACTGTTTTCACGCGAATGTTCGGACGGCAACACGACTTCATCACCATGGTCGGCGGCGGCTTCGCCGTGGCGCGTGTTCCTTTTGGTTTACGCCGCCTGGAGATCGTACCAGCGCAAGCTCGATCCGCTGACCGCCTGGTGTCTCGCGGACGGATACGGCTTTCATCAGGGATTCTTTCAGTGGAAATTCTTTATCGCAGAGAGGGGAGGCGCCACCAATATCGCTCAACCGGCAAAACCGCGGTCTCTTCGACGCGGGGGTCGGTCGAGCGATGTGGTGGGTGTTCGGCGCAGACGCAGAGCAGATCAAGCTGCCGCGATCTCTCGGTTTGACCGGGACCGTCGAGCGGAGATGTGGACCGGAATCGGGACCGCAGTCGCGTATGCCGGAGGAATGTCCGCGGGCGTGATCCCGATGCTCCCGAAATTGGCCGGCGAATATCGATTCGATTTGTTGAGCGGCATTCCTTTCGCAGCCCACATGCGCGCCAGGGGAGAAAATCCTGCTCACTGGACCGATGAAGTCTGTTCGTTGCTCCTGAATCTCACAGTAACCGAAACCTCCAAACTGATCGACGCTGAGTTGAATAGTTATCTGAACACGACAGCCGCCGAAGCCGACATACGGAGCGAGTGTTACCTGGCTCTGCGAAACAGCGTGAAGCGCCGTCTGGAAGATTTCTTTTGATCCATTCCGAATTATGAAACAGAGATTGCGAGGATGAAATGACCGTTAAGCCTATCTACGACGTCCTGATTCTTGGAACAGGCATCGGCGGAGGAATGCTGGGCTCGATCCTTGCTCACGTCACGGCCTGAACGTGCTGATGCTCGACTCCGAGAGTCATCCGCGGTTTGCGATTGGCGAGGCAACGACTCCCGATACCAACTTTCGTTTGAAACTCCTATCGTTGAAATACGACGTGCCGGAGATCGCCCCCCTCAGTGCTTTTCATTCAACTCGCGATCTCGTCAGTCCCGCCTGCGGTGTGAAGCGCGCGTTCAGTTTTCTCTACCAGCGAGAGGGCCAGGACCAGAACGCACTGGAGACGCACCAGTATCCGACGCTCGCGCCGCCAATGGGACCTGATTGCCATTTCTTCCGCCAGGACACGGACGCTTACATGATGGCGATGGCGTTGAATTACGGCGCGAACGTGCGGCAGCAAACCAAGATTGCGGAGATCGATATCCAGGAAGATCTCGTCACGCTCACCAGCGACAAAGGCGAAACGTTTAAAGGAAAGTTTTTGGTCGACGGCACGGGGATGAAATCTGTTCTGTCGCACAAGTTTGGCCTGCGCGACGATCCCGGAGAAGTTCCGCACAAACACGCGCGCCATTTTCACGCACATGGTAGGCGTTAAGTTGTACGACCAGGTCGGCAGCCGCGACAGAACCACGGACTGAAATATCCGCTGTCGCAAAGCACGCTGCACCACGTCTTCGAGGGCGGCTGGTTCTGGATCATTCCTTTCAACAATCACCAGGACAGCACCAATCCGCTCTGTAGTGTTGGGCTGGTGCTCAATCGCCGAGTTCATCCGGAAACCGGCATGGACGCGGAAACGGAATTCTGGTCGTTCGTCAACAAGTTTCCCGACATGGTCCATGCAGTTCGAAGGTGCGCAGCCGGTGCGCAACTGGGTCAGCACCGGGCGGTTGCAGTACGGATCAAAAAACATCACGGGCCATCGTTACTGTCTCTTGTCGCACGCCGGTTTCTTCATCGACCCGCTGTATTCCACCGGGCTGGCCCTGACTACTGCCTGGGTCGATCTGCTGGGCGGCCAATTGCTAAAGGCGTTCCAGGACAAACGATTTTGCAGTGGAAAACTTCGAGCACCTCAACCAGTTTTTCGTCAACAACATAACTTACGCCGACCAAGATGGTGAGCAGCTCTTTTGTTGCGTTCCGCGATTTCGATCTTTGGGACTCGTGGTTCCGTGTCTGGGTCGTCGGTCTGTTCATCGGCACCTGTCTTAACGCCAGTCTCTACTTGAAGTACATCGAGACGAAGGACCGGGACGTGCTCGAGATGTCAGGCAAGGAACCATACTCGGTACTGCTGGGCGGAAAGTTTACGGAGTTTCAAAAGCTCTTTCGGGCCGGCCCTTGCAGAGATGGATCGCGTCAGCGATGGCGAGACCACTCCGGCTGAGGCGGCAAAGAAAATACGCAGTCTGTTCGACGGCCTCAAATATGTGCCGAGTTACTGGCGCTGGCACGAATCATTTGTGCGGACCACGCCGGCCTTCACGATCTGGGGCATGACCAAGATGTATTTCTGGTTTACTTTTTTTGCTCCGAGCCCCTTGCGCAAGTCGCTTTTCGGCTGGAGCTCGTTTACCGCGTACAAGTACATCCTCGCTTCAATTCTGGATAGCAACCGCGCATCGGCTCGTCGTAAGCGAAGCTACATTCGTGACGTGTTCAAGGCGTGGAACCAGGAATGGTTACCCGTTAAGTCACAAGAATAGTTCCGGCCGAACGCGCATCGATTCTCACTGAGAGTGGGACACTCTCCCTCAACGGAGGACTTTAGCTAAATGGTAAACATCTACCTGCTGATTGCCGCCGTCGTCGCGACGGTAGCGATCTCACTGCACATCTACACGTTTGAAGTGTGGATTTGGCCCAAGCTCAAGGACGAAGGCTTCCCCTCTTTCCCGTTTGGCGGACCCGAAGTTGTAAAGGGCTTCTATCGCACAGTGTGGCACTTCTTTACCGTCAACCTGCTCGTCACGATTGTGGTGAACGTCATGGTTGGCATCGGCACACTCATTCCTTACGGGATAGTGCTTATCTATTTTCTGATCGTGTTCTGGATTCTCATCTTCATCGAGATCTGGCTGATAGGCGCATTGTCGCTGCGGCCCGGCCAATCCTACATAAAGACGATGCTGCGCGCGTTTCAGTGGGTGTTTGTGCTGCTCATAGCCTTCTTTATGTATCTCGGAACCAAGTATCAACCATAGCGCTTCCGGCGCCACTATGGAGGATGCATGAAAATAGTCAAACTGCTCGATTCGCTCATCAACCGCCTGGCAACGAATTACACGTTATGGGTCGTGGGCCTGTTAGCGCTGCTCGGCTTCGTTGCTTATAAACTCTACGCCTCTGTTTTCGTGCGCCTGCCGGAGCCGCCTGTTTATTCCAATTACTTCGTACTCCCACCACAACGCGGCGACACGACTGCGCCGGCGACAGACGGGACAGCCGCACCTGCAGTCGCTTCCTACGGTGGGAAAGATCAATGGACCGACAATCAACGCGAGCGCTACTACCAAACGAGCCAGGGGAGCCTCGTGATGCCGTACGCGTGGTTTCGCGCACTCGAATGGCGCACCAGCCACGAGATGTTTGCGGCGCCTCACGTCCAGGCCAGGTACGGTCTGCTGCCCGATAACAACGCGGAATACAACAAAGACCTGATGCCTGTCGGGATCGTCAAGAACATCGTGGCCGATCAGTACGTCGAGAACCTCGGAGAAGGTCAGAAGGAATGGGCCAGCATTTCCTGTGCGGCCTGTCATACCGGCCAGATTCTGTACAACGGCACCGCCATGCGAATCGATGGCGGACAAAGCTTTTGGAATTTTGATAAGTGGTCCGGCGACATGGTGTTCTCCCTGATGTTGACTTCAACAGTCCCTTCAAGGTTCGAACGCTTTTGCAGTCGCGTCTACGGGCTTGGCGACAACGCCCGTTGCTCGGCGCAGGCTAAGGCAACGCTGCGGCAACAAGTAAAAAGATACTTCAATAGCGATCTGGTTGACTCAGCCATCATTGCCTTGATGCGTCACACTTATCCGACCACCGAGGGATTCACGCGCACGTCTGCCCTCGGCCGCGGCGTGAACGGCGAGTTTGGACCACTCGACGTGTGCACCAGCAAGTTGGACCGGCACTGTTATCGGAACGTAAACGTAAACACCGGTCCAGTCAGCTTTCCACCGCTCTGGTACACGCACGAATACGACTGGGTCCAATCAACCACGGCGATCCGCCAACCACTCGGACGCAACGTCACCGAGGCCTGGGGTGTGAGTGTCAGAGTCGAGCTGAAGGACGAGGGGAAGCGCTGGGCGGCTACCGCGAACATCGACGACATGTTTTGGATGGAAACGCTGCTGTCCGTGCTTCAGGCGCCCGAATGGCCGGCCGGCATTCTCGGTCCGATCGATCAGGCCAGGTTTGCGCGTGGCAAATTTCTCTACGAGCAAGCGGTCTGGGACAAAGCCCCTCCGGCGGAACAGGCTGAGTTACCGGCCGACCCGAACGCCCTGGTTCTTGGTCCAAATCCTGATCGGCCCAAGACCGGATACTGTGCTCGTTGCCATGCACCGGCGTTTGAACCGATTGGCGCTTATTCGTCCAACAGTCAATACGGTCGTTTCCTGCAACTCCCGCTCTACCGGCAGGAGATTATGGACACGGATCCCGATGACGCAAAACAGTTTGCGGCGCGACAGGTGCAAACCGGATATCTCAAGTCAGCCTTAAACGGCAAAGACGTAGTCGGCATCGGCGAAATTCTCACCGTCAGCATCACAAACATCCTCAATCGCTGGTTCAACGAACACAATATTTCCGGAGATTGCCGCGCGATCATGCAGGGCCATCGCGAAAATCTGTTTCGCGCGCCGCTCGGTTATCCGGCGCGGCCGCTTGACGGTTACTGGTCCACCGGACCATTTCTTCACAACGGATCGATACGCACGATCTACGAACTGCTCTCGCCCGTAAACGAGCGGGCAAAGACTTTCTGGGTCGGAACCAGGGAATTTGATCCCGTTTACCTCGGCTACCGCAATGATTCCGTTGAGGGAGCATTTCTTTACGACACTTCGCTGGCAGGGAACTCCAATGCGGGACACGAATTTCGCGACGCTGCTCCGAATACGCGTGGCGTTATTGGTCCTTATCTCAGTCCCGATCAACGACTCGACATCATCGAGTATTTGAAGGCGCTGCGTTCGGTCCAGGAGTTTCTCGACAGCCATCCGGAAACGAAGAACCGACTGGCGCAGCGGACTGCGCTACTCGACGCGATGTCGCCTTTCTATGAAAAAAACCGTCGCGAATATCAGGGTTCGTACTGGGTTGAGCCCGGCAATCTACCCGAAGGTGAGGGCGGCTTCGATAGAAAAGCTTTTTGCCAGTCCATCGAGCAGGCAGCGAAATCGCAGCCCTATACGCCGACAAGTGGCACTGCGCAGCCCAGTCCGAGTCCATCGCCGGCAGCAAGCCCCGCGCGCAATCGCGGACGTTGATTTATGAGTCACGTGAACAACATTAGTATGACGACGACGGCAGGCACAGCGACCGCTGTGCTGAACGAAACGCGTCTCGATGTTCCGTTCACGATTGTCAATGTGGCTTCGACGCTGGCGGCCTGTGTGCTTCCGTTCTTCTTTTACTCCCGCTCCGCGATCATCGGGTTTCTGATTTTCTACACGATCACGGGTCTTGGTCTAACGCTCGGTTATCACCGGCTTTTCGCGCACCGCGGATTCGAAGTGCCCAAGTGGCTCGAACACGTCATCGCGATCTCCGGTTATCTCGCCATCCAGCGTGGGCCGATCTTCTGGGTGGCGATGCATCGATTGCACCACCGCTACAGCGATATTCCCGGCCGCGATCCGCATACGCCGCGCGAAGGACTGCTGCACGTGCATTTCGGCTGGCACCAGCGAAGACGACGAGATGTTTGGGACACTGAGGTTTATCGCAAGCTGACTCCCGATCTGTTGCACGACCCGCTGTACCGTTTTCTGGATAATGAAAGGCGTGACTATCTCACTTACTTCGGAATCCTGATCGTCTCGTATCTTGCGGGCGGACTGATCGGCGGGCTTCAGACCGCGCCGTTTCAGTTCGACTCATACAACGCGATGTGTTTCTTCGTTTGGGTTGGCCTGCTCAATCGCGTAGCCGTGCTGCACGCGTTTGGGTTCATCAATTCCGTTTGTCACGAAATCGGATCGCGTCCTTACAAGACCGGCGGAGCAGACACCTCAGTAAACAATTTTCTGGTGGCGCTGATCATTTTCGGCGAAGGATGGCACAACAATCACCATGCTCATCAACGATCGGCCCGGCATGGTCTGCGTTGGTACCAGTGGGACCCCGCCTGGTACTGCATTTGGTTTTTAAAAAAGACGAGGCTCGCGCACAAGGTCTACTTGCCCGGGCCTAAAGATGAGTTGCGTGCGATGGCTCAGCCAGCCAAGACAATACAGCAGTGAGGTGAACGACATGGCTGAAGCAGACCCGGGCCGGCCGACGTGGTGGTTGGTTACATACGACCTTGATCCATCGTTTTTTGAGCTCGATAGCGCAGAGCAAGCCCGACTGAAGAATGGTGATTACGTTTACGGTGTGGCAACTGCGCTCGAACGCAAGTGGAAGGCAGCTTATACCACTACGGACCTTCACAGCGGTTGGCTGCTTTTCAATCTTCCAACGCAGGACGCAACGCAAGAGATGGTGCAGGGCTATGTGATGTACAAGTACTTTTCCAATCTCACGTATACGCCGGTCTACAGCGCGAGCAAGGGCGGGCTGAACTTAAAGATCGCGTGGGACGGCTTCAAACTCTTTCTCAGGAATCGTTTTTGATGCGCTTTGTGAAATGGCAAACCGCCGATCCGCGCTTTCGTTACGTTAGCTTGCGCAGATCCAAAAAACGCAGCAACCGCGTGCTCTACGGCACCGTGGTGAATCCAAACGTTCACATCCACGAACACAAGCACGACACACCTTCACCAAACGGATCCAACACCAGCGACGACGGCGCGAAATTGCTGCAGAAGGAGATGGAAGAGTCGAGCAACTGGATGCGCCTTGGTTTTCAAGTTTACTTCGGCTGGTTTGCGCTGCAATTCAGCGTCAACGCTGTTGCCGTGGGTTTGCTGCTGGATAAGTCACGACCGGGCTGGTTCTTCAATCTCGCCTGCCTGTTGCTCATTTCCTGGAACGTTTTGGGCGGGATCATGACGGTGCTGGTCTACAAGGCGTTGGCTGCCAAGGACGAGCGAAACGTGAAATTGCTCGCCGTATTGGATCGTCATTATCGAACCAGCGACTTAGATGCAGAGTCGCAGTCGCCGATGCCGCGATCGTCGTTTGCTGTCATCTTTGCTTTTTGCGGGGTCACGATGTTCGTGTCGTTCGTTTTCTGGGTGTTTGTGTTAATCGGCAGCTAGCGATTGTCTCAGGAGTTATTCGTGAAACTCGAGCTGAACAAAGAGTATCCGCAGGCCAACGAAGCCGAGCTTACGCGCAAGCTCACGGCGCTGCTGCTCGAGATGCTGCAAAAGAGTTACCTGACCGGCACGACTTATCGCGACACTCATGCCAAGGGACACTGCATCGTCAAAGGAGAGTTTCGTGTCGAGGCCGACCTGCCTGAGGAGTTGAGAGTGGGGCTTTTTAAAGAGGCTCGCACCTATCCGTGTTGGATCAGGTTCGCGAACACGAGCCCTATTCCACAGGCAGACAAGAAACGCGACGTCCGATCGATGTCGATCAAACTAATCGGCGTCAGCGGCCGGATGCTTTGGCAGGACGATGAGACGGCGGAAACGCTCGATCTCATCATGATGGGATTTAAGAAGTTTCTGACGCCGAACCTGCAACAGTTCTATGACCTCGAAGTTGCTCTCGATGGAAGCCGTCTCAAGCAACTCTGGTTTTTCCTGACTCATCCGCGCGTTGCCTGGACCATCCTGACGTCGTTCAAGAAATGTTCGAACCTGCTGGAAGTTCCGTACTTCAGCCAGACACCTTATTTGTTTGGCACTCGCGCGGTCCAATATCACCTCAGACCACATCAACCAGCAGTCAGTAAACTGCCGAGCGAACCGGCCAACAACTTTCTGCGCGAGCGGTTGACAGCACAACTGGCCACTACCGACGCCGCTTTTGATTTCAGCATTCAGTTTCAGACGGACGCGAATCGAATGCCGATCGAAGACGCCAATGTCGCCTGGAATGAATCTCTCTCGCCTTACCGGAAGGTGGCGACGATCAAAATTCCAGCACAACGCTGTGACTCGCCCGAACACACGGCGTTCTGTGAAAACATCTCGTTCAATGCCTGGCGCACCCTGCCGGAACATCGACCGCTAGGCAACATCAATCGGGCGCGAAGGGAAGTCTACCCGGTGATCTCGCGCTATCGACATCAGCGAAATCTCGCGCCGTTGCGGGAACCGGACGCCGGCGACAATTACCCAAACCTCAAACAGAGTGAGCTTCACCACGCTACCCCCACGGCTCATCTCTAAAGGTAAAAGACAGGGAAGATGCTTTTATGTCAACCAGAAAAGATCCTCAGCGAAAACAAAATTTCACGGTAGTTTTGACTGTAGTCGTCGTGTGCGGAGCACTGGCGTACCTGGCGCGACTGCCTGGTGTGCCTGACAGTGAAGCAGCGCGTTTAGCCTCGCAGTTTCAATTTACGTGGAGCACCTTGCCCGCCCCTCCTGTGCCGCCCGGCGGAGTCGTCTTCCCGGTGAACAAGACCGCGCACGCACATGGCCTTTTACTTCTACCAGGTCGGCGAATCCGCCGCGCTTGGGCGATCTCGACGGCGACGGCCTGCCCAACGATCTATGCCTCACCGATGTGCAAACCAAGTCGGCGATGCGTGAGACCGGTGCTCCGAGCACCGGCGATCGCTATCCGCCGTTTACGCTCGAGTTTGGAACCTTCTTCGATCGCGTGACGCGAGCATCCGAGCGTTTGTCGCATCGCCGACATGAATGAAGACGGTCTCTCCGACCTGTTCGTCACTTTCTACGGCCGGCCTCCGCTGCTTGCTGTTGCGCAACGCGCCGAGCGCAACTGAACAAGGTGCGCCTTTCGATGCAGGCATGTTTACGGTTGCGGAACTGGTTCCCGGTCTCGACGCAACGCTGGTGGACCGCGACGGCTGCTTTTGCCGACGTCGACGGCGACGGCCATCAGGACATCATCGTCGGCAACTACTATCCCGACGGCGCCGAGATCACTCGACGGCAACTCGAGCCGTCCGTTTGAAATGAACGCGCGACTTCTCGCGCGCGCGCAACGGCGGCAAGAACCGGATCTTTCTCTACGCCGAACAGCACGTCCGGTCCGACGCCGTCGGTGCGTCTACCGCGATGCCGGCGACGTCTTTCCGGATCGACGGCGAGTATGGGTGGACGCTGGCCATCGGCGCGGCCGATCTCGACCGCGACGGCCTCTCCGATCTCTACATCGCCAACGACTTCGGTCCCGACCAGCTGCTGTGGAATCGTTCGACAACCGGGCAACGGTCAAGTTTCAGGAGCTGAAGGGCAAGAACGGCTTCTTGGCGATCCGCGGTCGATGGCGATTGGCCACGATTCATTCAAAGGCATGAGCATCGATTTCGGCGACGTCAATGACGACGGCATCTTCGACATGTCCGTCAGCAACATCGGCTCGCCGTTTGCCCTTCAGGAAGCTCACTTCCTGTGGACCAGCACCGGCAAATGCGAGCGATCGCGCGAGGTGTCGCGCCCTGGGTCAATCGCCAGCACAGGCCGGCGTCGCCCACAGCGCCTGGGCGTGGGACTCGCGCTTTGAAGACTTCAATAACGACGGCGTGCTCGAGCTGGTCCAGGCCACGGGTCTCGTGAAAGGCACAGCACAATCGCTGGCCGGATTTGTCGCAAGTAGGCGCCGGCAACGACGTGTTTGTCAAGTACCAGTCGTGCTGGCCGGAGTTTCGCATGGGCTCGGCGGAGAGTCGACGGCTCTTACCCGAATCCGTTCTGGGTGCTGAGTGAGAACGGGCGCTACGCCGACCTGTCGACAACACTGTTCCCGGGACTGACACCGGCTACTCGCGGCATCGCGGTCGCCGACGTAGACGGCGACGGCTATCCCGGAGATGGTCTACGCGAACTTCTGGGAAGACTCGGTTTACGTCAAGAACGAAGACGAGCGGCAATCGCTTTCTCGGTCTGCATCTGCTGCTGCCGGTAGCCAATCCGGACAGTCAGCGTGAAACCGCCGGCCACGACCAGGTGCACGACGGACATCCGACGTTGGCGTGAAGGCACGCCTGCGATCGGCGCATTTGTCGAGGTCGACGTGCCCGGCGGTCGAACTCAGATCCGTCAGGTTGACGGCGGCAACGGCCATTCGGGACAGCGCAGTCCGCAGGTTCTCTTCGGTCTCGGGCAAAGCGTCGGCCAACAGATTCCAGTCCGGATCACCTGGCGCGATCTGCACGGCGCGCTTCATCGCGACGCGCTTTCGCTTACGCCCGGTTACCACACGGTTGTTCTGGCTGCGCAAGGAGGTACGAAATGAACGCGGCCACCGCTCCAATCGCCAACGTCGAGCGCAAGAAACGCGATCCGCGCACCGGCCTCAAAATGTCGGCCTCTCTGGCCACAGTGTTCACTATTCTGGGCCATACGGTCTTTGGCTTCGAGCAACCGCTGAGCCAGGTGTTCGTGGCGCTCGGTAACCGGCTACTCCTGCGCGTTGCTTTTCGAATGGGTCGATGCGCGGGCCAGCGGCTGCCAGCCCGGCCTACGCCGGCGGCGGCTTTCGCAAAGCTCGTCGACTTTCTGCTTGCGCCGCACATGACGTCGATCACGCTGTCGTTCCTGCTCTACTTTGGTGAACGGCTCTGGATCATGGCGCTCACCGTCGCGCTCGCCATCGGCTCCAAACACGTTCTTCGGGTGCGCGTCAACGGGCGGCTGCAGCACTTCATGAACCCGTCGAACTTCGGCATCGCGATCGTGCTTGATCGTCTATCAATGGACCGGTGTCCTGCCGTGGAACTTCACCACCGACATTCATCAGTCCGTGGGACTGGGTGGTGCCGCTTGCGATCGTGATGCTCGGCGACGCGTTTGAACCTGCTCTTTCACCGGCAGGATCGCCAGCATCTCTTGCGTGGCTCGGGCACGCTTCGTCGTGCTCGGCTTCGTCGCTCACTGATCCGCGGCACGCCGCTGCCCGGCCGAGCTGGTGGTGCTGACCGGCATCCCGATGGTGCTGTTCACCTTCTACATGATCACTGATCCGCAGACGTCGCCATCGCGATTGCGAAGTCAGATTTTCTTCGGCGCTTCAATCGCGTTCGCTTACTATGCGCTGCTGACGCTCACGTTCAGTACATGATGTTCTACAGCGTGACGATCGTTTGCGCCGCGCGTGGCGCTTGTCTCCTGATGGCCAGCCTGCGATCTCGCGTCGCGGAACCCGTTGCCGTACGAGAGACCGCCGGCTCAGCCGTTTAGTTATTCAGGGCTCGCTTTGCCTCAAGAGTTTCGCGCCGCGGCTTGCCGCCCGATGTGCGGCGAGGCTTGGCCTCGCCGCAGACGGCCTAAAACTCTGGGCTTCGCCCTGGTTCGGGCTTTGGCCCTTGCTTGTGGGCCAAGGCCGAACCAAGGGCTGAAGCCCATGAGTTCTTCTGTTCTGCGAACGGCGAGGCAAGCCTCGCCTCACATCGGGCGGCAAAGCCGTGGTGTGAGATTCAGGCAAAGCAACCCAGAACTAGCTTACGGCGGACATAGCCCGGCTTGAAGCCACGTGATCTTCACCAGCGTGTCCTGTTTGTATTTAGGACCCGTTATGTCCCTCCAGCTTGTTGTTCCGGAGGAGTAGAATTTGTTGGTCTGTATTACCCTCAGCGCTCCACCTTCCAGCCCGACCTTGTTATCAATCGTCTCGCCACTCGGCGTGTACCATTCAGCCTTGTAACAGCCGACGTTTGGCATTTGAGTGACTCTGAGCGTGAGAGTTGTCAAGTTGTTGTTTATATTCCACGGCTCATATTTGGCCCCGGTATTCACCAGGGTGCTGCGATGAAAGTAAAAGAGAAATGTCTCGTACTTCGTCGCAGCACCGGTGCCGGTCCGCGGCCTCGACATCGCGGACCAGTACTTTTGCGACCCGTAAATGGGAGGCGAAAGTATCCAGGTGCTGTTCTCCCCCAGCATCATTCGCTTCATCCCATCAAGGTTAAGGGCGCCCATAAATTTTTTCAGGTACCCTAACTGAGCTCGCGCGGCTAATGCTTGCGGTTCATTGCCTCGGTTCCAGGCGAAGGGCGGATCTGCGTTCGCGAGGTTCCCCCAGCGATAGCTCAAGTGATCGAAGAGCCCGCCGCCGTTCATCAAGAACTCCCAGGCCTCGACGCGAACCGCAGCCGCGGCCCATGTCGGATCGTACGAGGTAAATACCGCGTTACTGCTCCACGGAGGATTCCAGTTCCTGACTCCGGTTGGCCTGTCCTCCGTATATCCCCAGAGCTTGGTGTTGTCGATATTAGCGCCGCCATTCGTGTACTTGTTGAAATCCTGCAACAGCCTGATCGCGCCAAATCGATCTCCTTCAAACACTCTGCCCCCGGTTGGACCGACTGGGCCAAGCAGTTGGACATAGTGGCTCGTGATGATGTCGACGTTGGCTTCCTTCGTCATCGCAGTAATGACTTTGGTCGTCGACGGATTCAAAGGATCGGTTCGGTCAGCAGGGTGTCCCTGGATAGCGGCGGGATTAGTCGTTACATTGACTGCAATCAGATGGCGATTAGCCACCGGTTCGTGTGCGCGAAGCGTTTTTGCCATGTACCTGAGCCAGGTGATCAGTGGTTGGCCCACAGCAGCCCCGCCGATATCCGGTTCGTTGGAGAGCACCCAGTAGATGTTCTTGAAATCCTTCAACTCATTCACCGTTCTCTTCAACAACGCAACCTGAACGCTCCGCAGCGTTTTATTGTTGGCATTGGTGTCGATTGGCTTAGTCGGATCGCCGACAGTATTGGTATTGAAACTGTCAGACTTGCCGAAGTGTTTGGAATCGAAGAACCCAATATTCAGAGTATTGTTAGTGGACCACCACGGACTGATTGTCGGTGTGTCGCCCGGTCCCTCCCAACCGGACCAGGGATCGAAAAGCACAACACCAACGATGACGTCCTTTTGCTGGCAGTAATCTACTACCTGCTTGAGGTTGGCGAAGAAATTCGGATTGAAAGCTTTCGTTAGATTTGGCTCGGTGGTAACCAGCTTCAAATCCCACTTGCCGTTGAGCAGCTTGAATGGCTGCTCGTCGGTGAAGGGTTGGCCGAGGATGTTGTTAACCGGGTCCGGACCCTCTTTGCGCAACTTACCGAGGCTGTGATTGAGCGCCACCCAGATCTGCATGTGATTCAAACCGTCTTGCACCATCTGATTGACGCAAACATGAAACTTCCGCTTTGGGGTACCGTCAGGCAGGGTTCCGCCAACCAGATCGAAAGTGCAATTCTCGAAGACCGGATCGTAGCGGAAGTTCTTGGTTCGGTTCCTGGCGATATGCGGGACGTACGAGCTCGAGTTCCCAACCAGCGCGATAGTTTTATTTCGATAAAGGAAATACCGCTTGTCCGTTGCCAGCCTGAGATTTTCTGTCGGCGGCGCCTCAGCGGCGGCAGCGTCAGGAAATTCCTGACCTCCCGGAGTAGGACCAGGAAAAACAATCCCTTCTTCGACGGTTGGCTCGGGTTCAGGCGTCGGCGCGGGACTTTCCTCAGTCACCGGAGTTCCTTCCTCAGTGCCGGCTACCGGCAATGATGCTCCCCAAGCTTCGATCTCTACTACGCGAGAGTAGTTCGTGGCGCCGTTCAGGATCATAATTGAGAGCTTCGGTGTTTGAACCGGATCGAATTCCACTCTCCGCCACACGTTGTTGTTGCCTTGTACTTCTTTCAACATCACCCATTGCGAGGTGGCGCTGTTCCAGTAGTTGATGCGAAAGGCAGTGACTCCGTACTGAGAGAACGTAGTCGACAATGAAGGATCGATCGGATTGTTGAAGTTGTCCTGAAGAGTAAAAGTGTCCACTTGGTGGATGATCTTTTCGCCGTCGAAGTGCAGTTCGAGATAGTCGGGAAACGTGTTTGGCGTGGCATCGTTCCAGCCGCCTGTCCCCGCTCCCCAGCCGCTTCCTTTGCGATCGCCGTTGATCACGGTGCTCACCGGGAAATTCGCGTTCAACGTCGACGAGGCGTATGCCTGACCGCCGTTTGCTGCTGACGCGACATTGATCGACGGCGGCGCTTCCCACGCCTCGACCTCAACCACGCGTGAATGACTGGTCAACCCCTTGAGAATCGCGATCGAGATTTTTGGCGTCTTGATGGTGGGAAATTGCAGCTTCCGCGAAACGAGGTTGTTGTCTTTTACTTCGGCCAACGTCACCCATTGCGCGGTCGCGCTATTCCAGTAGTTGACTGAAAACTTGGTGACACCGTATTGAGAAAAAGTCATGGTCGGAGTGGGCTCGACAGGCTCGTTGAAGTCGTCCTGGAGAGTGACCAAATCGATTTCGTTGATCCGCTTCTCGCCGCTGAAGTGCACTTCCAACGTGTCCGGGAAAATATTGCCGGTGGCGTCGTGCCAACCGCCCGTGCCGGCGCCCCAGCCGGTTCCCGTGCTGTCGCCATTGATTACGGCACTGGCGGGAAAATTGCTGTTTAGGGTTGACGATGCGAATGCCTGACCGCCGTTCGACGCCAGGGCGACATTGTTTGACTGCGGCGCTTCCCACGCTTCAATCTCCACGACGCGAGAGTAGTTCGTGGCGCCGTTGAGGATCGTGATCGATAACTTCGGAGTAACAACAGTCGGGAATTTCGTTGTTCGCCATACCTTGTTGTTGCCGTCCACCTGGGCCAACGTTACCCACTGGCCCGTTGCACTGTCCCAATAGCTAAGCCGGAAAGAAGTGACTCCGTACTGAGAGAAAGTCATTTCTTCGGTTGGCTCAGCCGGATTGTTGAAAATGTCTTGCAGCGTGAAGAAATCGATCTGGTTGATTCTTTTCTCGCCGTTGAAGTGGATCTCCAGATAGTCAGGAAAGCTGTTTCCGGTGGCGTCGTGCCACCCGCCTGTGCCTGCTGCCCATCCTGCGCCTCGGCGATCGCCGTTGATGATGGCGCTCACAGGAAAGTTGGTATTCAACGTGGAGGAGGCGAAAGCCTGAGCGCCGTTTGACGCCAAAGCCACGTTGGTTCCTGATCCCGAGCGCGGAAAACCTGACACCGGAATTTCTTGAACGTACTGAACTCTCGCATCCTCACTCAGCGCCAACGCATATGCTTCACTCGTCTGGATTGAAAAGCCGTTCACTCCAGCCTCGTATGGACATTGCAGCACTTGTCCGCCGTATTGTTGGGCCAGATCGCTCGCCATTGTCGACTGTTCTTCACCTTCAAGGTTGTCCTGGAAGATGACCAGGTACTGATTCGGCACTGGGTTTTCAGATCTGTAGAACTTACTTTCCGCGGCAGCTTCCCCCTGACCAGTCGCACTTCTCGTGAGGGGCAACAGCGTGATAGCAGACAACAAAACGGCGATGGCAAAGGCGATGGTTCTTCTCATGGTGGTCCCCTTCCGGGCTGAGCTTAAAGGCTGGTTGTTTTAGTTAGCGCGTCGTCGATGCGCAGGCTTGAGCAACGGAAAGGAAGTTATTGGGGAGCGATCAATTGTGGGCCCATCGTATGCTCGGAACGTTCTGGCAGAGCCGATTTTGTGACGGGACGGCAGTTGGATGTGATTAGCCGCGGGTTGTGTGGTGACTAGCGGGCTATTGGGCTTCGGGGCCCACTGTCAAAAGTTACAGTAGCCAGCCACGCGTAGCCGAAATAGAGTTGCATCAGCGTGCGCTTGACACACGAAACCGATGAAGCCCATTGCACAGCAAGATCTCGGGTTTGAACACCGGCTGTCCTCCAATTTGTGGGACGCGTTAATTCGCGTCGGATTGATTGGCGCTTTGGCCGTGCTGTGTTTCCGGGTCTTTTCGCCGTTTCTGAACCTGATGATCTGGTCGATCATTCTGGCGGTCACACTTTATCCATTGCACCAAATGCTTGCCCGCAGGATCGGCGGCAGACAAGGACTGACCTCGACTATTCTGGTGCTCCTGGGGATCACGCTGATTGTCGTTCCGACCTGGTTGCTGATGAATTCATTCGCCGATTCGGTGCAAAGGCTCGTGGGCGCGGCGCAACAGAACACACTGCAAATACCGCCTCCGAGTGAGGGAGTAAGAAGTTGGCCCATCGTGGGCAAGAGCCTCCACGACGTCTGGTCAAAAGCTCATGGCGATCTTCCCGCGCTGGTTCAGAGTATGCAGCCGAAGATCGGCGCTCTGGCGCGAGATGCGCTTTCGATGGTCGCAAGCATCGGCGGCACGATGTTGTTGTTTCTGGCGTCGTTTGTCGTTGCCAACATCGTGATGGCGTACGGCGACTCAGTTGGGCGCAGCGGGCGAGCTATCTTCGCTCGTGTGGCAGGCTCGTCCCGGGGTGAGTCGATGGCGAACCTTGCACTCGCAACCATTCGAGCTGTGGCGCTGGGTGTCATCGGTGTTGCGGCTATTCAAGCGATCCTGATCGGCTTGGCGCTGTTGCTCGCCGGCATACCGGTGGCGGGTGTATTGGCAATCATTGCGCTCGTGTTGGGTATCGCTCAAGTGCCGGCGTTAATCGTCACACTTCCAGTTATCGTTTACATCTGGGCCAGCGGTGATTACAGCAACGGAGCGGCGATCGTACACACCATCATCCTTTTGCTGACCGGCATTGCCGATAACGTCCTGAAGCCGCTCATGCTTGGCCGCGGCGTTGACGTCCCAATGCCGGTGATACTTTTCGGCGCGTTGGGTGGCATGGCGAGTGGCGGAATTCTCGGCATGTTTGTGGGTGCGACGGTGTTGGCGCTCGGCTATGAGCTCTTTATAAATTGGCTTGGCGCCAATCCCGACTCCACACCAGCGCGATAGCAAGAGTCGCGATAACAAGAGTGATGGGCAGAAGTACAGTTCGACTATGTGTTAGTACGCCAAAGGCGTTCTCTAATTCCAGCCCAGGGTTGCTTCAACCCTGGGGGACAGGAGAAGAGCATTAGAAAACACTGAAAGTGTTCGGTTTGCAATTGAAACTCTTTCAGAGTTCAAGGGATCAATACATAACTCAACCCAGGGTTGAGGCAACCCTGGGCTGGAACTAGAGAACGCCTTCGGCGTACTAACAGACAGGCAAACTGTACAACTACAAGAAGCATATGTTTCTTGACTTCCCGCGCGCGTGAAAACTATCCTGAAATTCCTCTCATACTTCTTCTCCCAACAAGGTGCACACCTTGCTCATCCAGCCCTGTCAAAGGAGATAAAGATGAAATACACAGCGTTGCTATTAGGATGCCTTATTGTCATTGCATCATCAGCAATACAGGGAATGTCGCAGTGGAATACCAGGACGGGAGCTCGCGTTCCGCAGTTAGCCGCAGCACCTCTCAAGATCACGACGCCGGCTATCACTCGATCTGCAAAAGGGGTGGACACGTCAACCGCTCGTGCAAGTCGAGAACGTTTCAATCGAAACCAATCGAATACCTGACGATCGAAGTCACGCTGCCTGGTGTGACAGATCACTTCATGCTTGCTTTTGGTAAACAACCAGGGAAACCGGTTGATAACAACATCCAGGCTCTCCAACCGGGTGCGAAGATAAATCTCAACGTGGACCAACACGCCTGCGAATTGATGAAGAAACGTCTACGTGAAATGGATGCCCGCGCTCTCTCCGGCGATCACGCAACCACGAAGATCAATGGCGTCATATTCAATGACGAGACCGCGTGGTTCAATGGTCTGCCGCACGTGATGGAGCCAAACAATCCGCTGGTTTGGAACGTGGTCCGGAACACCAGTAAAGCTTCGGCTCAGACTGACTCGCCCGCGTTTAGTTTTCTCAAGGTAGGCGCGCGGGAAAACAGCAACATAATTTGTTGGGAAATTCTCGGAACTTACTATGTTGACTGCTGCGGCATTCCGCAAGCCTCCCTCTTTATGCTCAAAGGGACTGGAGATTGGTCACCGGA
Source organism: uncultured Acidobacteriota bacterium (assembly GCA_963770215.1). GTDB lineage: Bacteria > Acidobacteriota > Blastocatellia > Pyrinomonadales > Pyrinomonadaceae > PSRF01. The sequence continues at coordinate 435,094 of CAVYOP010000014.1, read as the reverse complement.
GCGGCATGAAGAGGCGTGTTGTGAATGGGTAGCGGCAATCGAGTGCATTGGTTAGTAAAACGCGCAATGCAGGGGCGGCCACGCCCGCCGCCCCTACAATTTGCTCAACCGGCGGCAGCGAAGATCCGCGCACCGGGAATCGCGCTCATTTTATAAAGCACATCACCATTTTGACCGTCGACTGATAGAAACACGATTGGTCCCGGAAATTCGTTTATCTGAAACAACTCTTCAAACAGCGCATCGACGTGTTTCGCGTGTTGACCATTCCTCCACGTATAGGTGGCACTGACAGCGAAGACGTATAGCGACACGTCAGAATCTTCCAGAACTTTCCGGACCAAGTACGCCTCGCTCAAACCATGTACTTTCCTGAGCTGCTCCCGGAGTTGAGCAGTCGCGGTTTCGTCGAGACCGTGCGGGATGAAATGATCGTTGGCCGTGATAGTTAACGCCTGTTCGCGCTGTTTGCGTTCTTTCTCGAAGAACTCTGCCGCGCGTCTGGAAAACTCTTCGGCCAGCGCTTTGTTTCCCTGGGCAAAGTAAAAACCCGAAAGGAGCGTGCTTGCATGTCCGCTCGTCGTGGGCTCGAGTTGCATTGCCTTTTCGAGATACGGGACACCCGCAGAGTTTTCTTGCTCGAGCAGAATCGCGCCTATCGCGAAATTGGCCCTGGTGTGTTCGGGATTATCATCCAGGATCGCTTTGAGCGAAGGTAACGCTGCGTTGTCATCCTCGACCTGACTCAACAGCTTCACGCGCTCCCAGCGCTCGTCGAGTGTTAACGGCCGTGTCTCGCAATACTGGTCCAACTCCCACAATCGCCAACAAGATCAGGACGATGGACAGCAGGTAGACGTAGCCAAGTGCGGCGAGCAGACCTACACGCAGCCGGTATAGTCCTGGTTTGGTTGCCGCGAAACTTTCAAGTGGACGGACGAGGGAGTCGAGATTATCCATCGGTGATTCTTCCGTGAAGTGAGTTTCTGAAGATCGACGAATACCGTCCAGCTCTGGACTGGCTGGCGCAGTTTTCTGAGGTCGATAGCCTACACTATTTTGGAGATCTCGTCGCTCCTCGTTTTTTCTGAGACAGCCCTGACTTTGACACGACTTCGACACAAGCTAAAGGTAGATTCTCGCCCGCTCTACACTTCACAGGCTGCTGGCTGAGTTCAGATCTAGCCATCCCTTCTCTGCGGTCGTGCGCGCCGCCTGCGAAATACACTCGAGCGTTATTCTTCGTTTAAACCATTAAGAATTAAACCAATCTTGCTCGCAAAATGTCTGGAAGGAGAATTTGATGTCTATCTCGACACCTCTCATCGTCAAATCGGTATGCACGGCGGTTGTTCTGCTGTGTCTAACCGTCCTCTTCCAAGCGCCGGCGAAAGCCGACACGCTAACGATCATCGGTAGTAGTGATACCCAGAATCCGGTGGTCGGTTCTTCAGGCGAAATAGCCTTTCTTGGACAAGTCTTCAATCAAAACTTCAACGTGACTTCGATTGGTGAGACCTTCGACTTTGTTTTTGGTCAATACCAGATCGGACCAGCGACGGGGGACTCCGGCGATTCCGGTTGCACGGATGGCCCGTGCGTGCCGATCACATTGACAGGAAATCTGACCACGCCGATCGGGGTTCTGAGTTTCACCGGCTTCTTTGAAGAAGCGGATGGGGCGACCCGAACTTTTGCAGTCAACTGGATGACCGGCAGCGGCCCATTCGTCTTCTCGACTCCGGAAGGTGGAACGGTTGTATTCACAATGGAGTTGCTTGACTTCGTTGGCGAGAACGCCGGTGGAACGGCATTGCTGGTCGATCAGATCGCGCGCGTTACCGTGACTGGTTTTCAGGCCGGAGCACCGGTTCCGGAACCAGCGACGATGCTGACGTTGGGCGCCGGCCTCGTGGGATTCCTGGCGGCGAGGCGAAGGCGAAAAGCGTCCTGAGCAGGGACCAGGGCAAACTTAACGACCCTTTGAATAATTAAGCCCCGACGCAGGGAAATCGTGGATTTCTCGGGTGATAGCAGAAGTCTGTTTACCTGATGGTGGCGCTCCAGATACTATAAAGGCCCGGGTCCTCGCCCGGCCAATTTATTAATATGGAGAATCCCCCATGCGTCCCAGATCATTCTTGCCGATCCTGGTTTTCTTGATAGCAGCAATTCCGGCAGGTGCTCAAAACACCAGCGTCAAGGTTTCCACTCCCGAACAGATAAAAGAAGATTTCAGCGCAGTCCCTTGTGAAGATAAGAAACGGCTTGACGCCGTTAAGTCTCTTTTTGAGCGTGCAGGTGTGCCGTCTTCTGATGTCACGATTGATAAGCACAAGGATGTGGAGAACGTTGTAGTGACTAAGAAGGGAGAGTCTTCTGAAAAGATCGTCATCGGAGCTCACTATGACAAAGTCTCAGAAGGTTGTGGTGCATTGGATAATTGGACTGGCGTAGTCACCTTGTCGCACCTGTACCGCACACTCAAGGACATTCCGCTTAAGAAGACTGTGGTATTCGTCGCCTTCGGGAAGGAGGAGCTGGGGCTGGTTGGCTCACGTGCAATGACGAATGCCATCAAGAAAGATCAAATCGCTGCTGAGTACTGCGCGATGATCAATCTGGATAGTTTAGGGTTAGCTCCGCCGCAGGTGGCCGACAACATGTCGAGCAATAAGCTGGCGCAGTTCACTGCCGATCTGGCTAAGGAGATGCAGATGCCTTTCTCGCGCGCCAACATCCCGGGGGCGAATTCAGACTCGACTTCGTTCGTCGAGAAGAATATCCCGGCCGTTACAATCCACGGCATGAGTAACGACTGGCCGACAATCCTCCATAGCGGTAACGATCAAGCCGCTAAAGTAAACCCGACGAGTGTTTACCTGGGATATAGACTTACCCTGGCAATGGTCGTTCGTCTCGATCAATCACCTTGTGCCGCGTACAAGTGATTGCATTTGAGAAGCATCTCGGCTCTTCGTACTCCACTTTCCTCACCTGGATATTCCGCTTCCCGGAATCTCACGTTAATATATGGACCAACTGGTCCGGGATCCGCAGGTCGAGCCGTCGTGAACAATCGCAAAGAAGATTAAATGTCTGTTGCTCGCCACCCTCTGCGTTTTAATGTCAGGTATCCCTGCGCGCGCGCTTGATCCAAACCAGCCTGCGAGCAGCATCCTCCGTACTCATTTCACCGACGAGAAGGGTCTGCCCGGCGCGGTAGTAGATCAGGCCGAACAAACTAAGGATGGTTTTCTTTGGCTGGTCATCAATGGCTTCGGCCTGGTTCGGTTCGACGGAAAAAATTTCAACCTTTTCAACCACCCACGGCCCCAAACACTGGCCGTAGCCCCTGACGGAGATCTCTGGGTTGGGACATTTGAAGGACTGATACGCATACCTTCGTCCAGTTTCAATCAGTTCACACTTAGCGGACTGACCTCCTACCATCCCGGCCCCGGCAATGCGAGCCATTTTAATTGCCTTCGCTTCAGTAGAAGTGGCGTGCTGTGGGTAGGAACTGCTGACGGGCTGTTTCGCTACGAACGGGATCAGTTCGTGGCCGTTGGGCCACGAGTGCGCGACGCACCGAATTCGAGAGGCGCCGGATGGACATCTGTTGGTAATCAATCGAGAAGGGTTCATGGAGTTAGCGGGCTCTGAGGTTGTGCCTCACCCTCAACTCGCCGCTCAACTGGGAGTCAAGGACAACGAGATCTTTGATGTTCTAAAAGATCAGTCACGGCAACACCTGGTACTGCACTGGGAAGGGAGTCGTGCGTGAGACGAATGGACGAATCGAGAAGCTTGGAACTCACTGCCCCGATCTGGACACGCCGCATTTCGCGCGCATGAGGATGCGCAAGGGACGATATGGATCGGAAAAGAAGAGGGCCTGTTTCGCGCGACATCTGCGGGGCTTGAATTAGTGGCTGCGCGAAATGCAAGTTCGATCTCTTTACAGCGATCGCGACGGTAACTTGTGGGTCGGTACAAATGGAGACGGATTGTATCGATTCAAAGACACGTGCGGTTCGAATGTTCACGACCGCCGATGGACTGCCTAACGATCTGCTCATGACTGTGATTGCCGCGCAGCGACGGGTCCGTTTGGACCGGCGCGAATTGCGGCGGCATCGCGCGTTTTGATGGAACGCGTTTTCAAACCTACAACGAAAAGCATGGTCTGCTGAATAGTTGCGTTTATGCGATCGCCGAGGACTTGAATCGCGATCTATGGATCGGAACCTGGGGCGGCGGCGCTTTTCGTTTTCACAACGGCAACTTTACTCAATATTCAAAGAGCCAGGGATTGGCAGACGATCGAGTCACCAGCATCTGTCGCCGCGCGCGACGGCACGATCTGGTTCGGCACGCGCGGCGGCGTGACCCGGCTGAGGAATGGACAGTTTCGCAACTTTACGACCGCTGACGGGCTTTCAGCTAATCCGATCATCAAAGTATTTGAGGATCGGGCCGGAAACATTTGGGTCGGCACGCGACTATGGACTTGACCGGCTGGTCGGCGATCGTTTTGAGAATTTCGCGTCCATACCCAAAGTGGTGGTCGTTCCTTTTGGAGAGGATCGAGACGGCGGCCTCTTCGTCAATGTCCAGGTCGGCTGCGGAGGCAGTTACTCGTCGCTTCTACAAAGATCGCGTTGATACCATTAAGGAATTATCGGCTTATGACCTGGTCGAAACTGAACAGGGAGAACTATGGTTCGGCGGCATTCCCTTCAGTCAGGGTGCAACCGGGCAATTTTACGCATGCGCGGTCGCACGATGAGCCGCTCGATTATGAAGTGTTTTCGACCGCCGATGGGTTGACTACCGCCAGGACGCATCTAGCCTGGGTGGCTACTCTGGCTCTGACTCCTGATGGCAAAATCTACGCGGCCACTCCGAAAGGATTAGCCATGTTCGATCTTCGTCGCCTCGCAGTCACGAACACGAAGCCCTCGATCTATCTGACAGACGTGACTATCGGCAGGAACACCGAACGCGCCGGCCGCGAAGTCGTACTGCCACCGGGAACCAATCACGTCGAGATTCATTTCGCGGCCGTCGAAATCTCATGCGCCCGAAAAAATTCGCCTGCAATACCGGCTGGACGGAGTTGATTCGGAATGGCTCGATGCTCCGACCGATCCGCGTGCGATCTACAGCAATATCCCGGTCGGGACGCATGCATTGCATATTCGCGCCTGCAATCGGAATGGCATCTGGGACCGGCAGGGAGTGGTTTTCAGCGTCACGCAGCAACCTTACTTCTATCAAACACGCTGGTTCGTCGCCGCGATGGTTGCGCTCGGAATTCTGCTGATGGTCCTCATCTATCGTTTGCGGGTGGCACAAATTTCTCGCCAAATGAGCGCCCGCTTTGACGAACGTCTGGCCGAGCGCACTCGCGTAGCGCGCGAAATACACGACACCTTGTCTGCAAACGGTCCAGGGAAGCAAGATGGTTGCGGATCATGCTTTGAAGAACTCCGCCGATCACGCGCGCATGGTGCGGGCGATGGAACAGTTGTCGACGTGGCTGGCACAGGCTACGGAAGAAGGACGCGCCGCGCTTCATATCTTTGCGCGCATCAACCACGGAAAAGAACGATCTGGCCGAAGCATTTCGCCGAGCGATTGATGAATGTGGCAGAGCGAGTAGTATCGAGATCTCGTTTTCCGTAAATGGAGATTCCAGAGAGATACATCCGGTTGTTCGTGATGAAGTCTACCGGATTGGTTACGAGGCGATTCGAAATTCGTGTGCGCACTCGGGCGGTGACCGTGTGGAGGTAACACTCGAATACGCGCACGATCTCACGTTGCGTGTCAGCGACAACGGCGTGGGCATCGACTCTGAAGTGGCAGAGAAAGGCAAGGAAGGTCATTTCGGATTGCGCGGTATGAGAGAGCGCGCTGAACGCATCGGCGGTAAATTCACTTTAGCCAGCTCTCCGGATTCAGGCACCGTTATTACCCTGGTAGTTCCCGGTCGCATCGCCTTTCACGGAAGCCCATCTCAATCCTAACTTAAATCAGCTTACCCCAAAGTCTCACGCCGCGGCTTTGCCGTCGGATGTGAGGCGAGGCTCGGCCTCGCCGGTCCGGCTGAATGGCCCCCGGGCTTCGCCCCTGGTTCGGGCTCGGCCCAATGTTTATGGGCCATAGGCCATAACCGCGGGCACAGCCCACGTCTTGTCTTCAGCGAACGGCGAGGCGGAGCCTCGCCTCACATCCGGCGGCAGAGCCGCTGGGAACAAAACTTTTGAGGCAAGCTGACTTAGATCTGATGTGACGCGCCGTCTTAGTTCGAGTTCGGTTGAAGATCGGTCTGTTGGTCGTGTCAATCAGCCTCGATCTCTCTGGGTGTAACCAGCCATTCCAGTGTGGCTCGTTTGTCTACTGCATTGCCCCACTTGTTCGCCTTGACCTTGATCTTGGCGACACTCCCTGCCGGAATCTGTTCGCGATTTCCGGTTAGCAGCAACACCAACTCTTCAATCGCCGGATTGTGAGCCACGATCAGCACCACTTTCCAATCGTTCTCGATCTGAGCGACCACCTCTGCGAGGCGCGTTCCGTCGGCAGCGTAGATGCGCTGGTCATAACGCACTTCGGTGGTCCACTTCGCAGCTTTGACCACGATCTCAGTCGTTTCCCGTGTCCTTATGGCAGGTGAACTCAATATCAATTCCGGGACGCTGGCGTTGCTCCTTAGATAATGCCCCGCAGTTTCGGCCGTGCGCTTGCCGCGGCGGGTCAGGGGACGGTCAAAGTCCGGCAGAGTCTCATCTTTCCCATGCGATTTGGCGTGTCGTAAGAGAAAAAGGGTTTTCATCCAGAATTACTTCAGCTAAGGTTTACTTTCCTGTAACACAGTTTACCTAGAGTGCGTGTAATTGAAACTTGCAGCAATAGACATAGGCTCCAATTCCATAAAACTCGCCGTCGTCGATGCCGTCGACAGCAGTTCGTTTGCAGTCGTCACGCGTCAGAAAGAAGTCGTCAGACTCGGGCATGAGACGTTGCGCCGCCGACGTCTATCCCGCGACGCGATCGAACGCGCGGTTGGCTGCATCCAGCGTTATAAGACTATTGCCGAGGCGCATCAGGCAGACGCGATCATTGCAGTTGCCACTGCTTCCGTGCGCGAGGCAAACAACGCCGCGCAGTTTATCAAGGAAGTCGAAAACCAAACCGGCGTGCGAGTGGAAATTCTTTCGGGTGTCGAAGAGGCGCGTTTGATCGGCCTTGCGGCATCGCGCGGCTGCGCGCTCAATGGCGCCACCAACATCAATATCGACATCGGCGGCGGTTCCACAGAGATTTCGCTCTTTCGTAACGGCACGGCCCTGTCGTTGTTCTCGCTAAAACTCGGCGCGGTCGGTCTAACCGAACGATACCTTCGATCTGATCCGCCCAAACCAAAAGAGCTCGCCAGTCTCAAGACGGAAGTGCACGCTGCTTTTGAACGCCCCAAGCGAGAGCTGCAAACCTTCAGATGGCACCATGCTTCCGGAACTTCCGGAACGATACTCGCCATCGGCGCTGCACTTCGCGGCGTCTCAAACAACAATGACCGTAAGAACCAGGCAGTGCAACCAACCGACACGGAGATTCCGCTGAGTCAACTGGCAGCTTTGAACGCACGTCTCGCCAGTCTGGACTCCGCGGGGCGGCGCGCGCTCTCGGGAATAACTTCGCAAAGGTCAGAAATCATCGTCGCGGGCAGTCACATACTGGAAGGTGCGATGCGAGCGCTCGGCATCAATGTGCTGCGCACTTGCGATTGGGCACTCAGGGAAGGCGTAATCATCGACAGTCTGCGCGAGTCGGAAGACGAATCGCGTCCTGCGCCTGACTTCGCCGATCAGAAACTTCACGGCGTGCATGCCGTTGGCCGGCGTTTTGGCTACGAAGAAACTCACGCGCGGCAAGTAGCAAAACTCGCGGAGAAAATTTTTGACTCGCTCTCGCCCGCGGAGAACCTCTCGCGTCATCATCGAACGCTCATGCTCGCAGCCGCGCTGCTGCATGATATTGGTTATCACATCGCACATGAGTCTCATCAAAAGCATGCGCTTTACCTGATCCAGAACTCTGAGCTGACCGGTTTTTCAGAAGCAGAGCGTGCCGTTATCGCAAACATCGCGCGCTATCATCGTGGTCCATTGCCAAAGAAGCGCCACGCTGACTTCGCGGCCCTCAACCTCGCCGACCGCGAGATCGTCTGCAAGCTGGCGGGCATCGTGAAACTGGCTGACGCGCTCGATCGGAGTCACGATAGCCGCATTTTCGATCTTCGGTGTCACGACCAGGGAAAAAACTTACACGTGGAAGTGTGCAGCACCGCCGATTGCTCAAACGAAATGCTCGAGGTCGAACGAAAGCGAGATCTGTTCGACCAATCATTCAATCGCTCTCTCAGTTTTAGCATGCGACGCCAGAAAGTTTTTGCGTCCGATCGCACCTGATGGCAAAAGCAAAACGAGTCAAAGGAATCAAGTGCAACGCCGCTGCTGCCGCCGGCGTTAAACTGGTGCTGCTTACGAGGTTCAAAGAGTTGTATGAATTGCGTGACGCAGCGTTGGATTGGTCCGATCCGGAAGGGGTCCATTCAATGCGCGTCGCTTCCCGCCGGCTGCGCAGTGTGTTGCGTGATTGCACGCCTTACCTTCGCAAGCGGAGCCTCACGTCTATCCAGAAAGAAATAAGGAGTCTCGCTGATGCGCTCGGGGAAGTACGTGATCAAGATGTTGCCATCATGGCGCTGGAGAAGATCGCTTCGCACACTCCAACGAAAGTGTCGCCCGCACTCAAAGAATTTATCGACGCTAGAAAAGAAGTTCGTGAACGGGCACGTGAGGAATTGATCGCAGTGCTGGAACAGAGTGAGCTCGAGAAACTGGACGCAGCTTTTAGTGAAAAGGTCGATAAGGCGACGGCGACAGATGACCCGGAGCTCACTTTCCGAAAGATGTCACGGTCGATAATTTTGGATCGCTTGAAAGAGCTGGAAAAACTGAGTAATGGTCTATTCGATCCTTTTGAAATCGAAACCCTCCATGAGATGCGGATTGCCGCCAAGCGCCTGCGTTATGCCTTAGAGCTTTTTCAACAGTGCTGGCGAAACTCGCTTGCGACTTACGCCAAACGTTCCGCTCGCATCCAAACCGCGCTCGGAGACGTGCACGATTGTGATGTTTGGATCGAGAGTTTTGGCCGCGAGATTCGCGCGGCGCGCAAGCATAAACGCGACGAGCAGGTAGCTGCGTTCGTGTGGTTGTTAGGCCATTTTGTTAAGCTTCGGACCAAACATCTACGCCAGGCTTTCGACCACTGGTGTGAATGGGAGTCACATGACACCAGTGCGAAATTGAGAGAGAGGCTGAATGCCGAGAGCCGCCCCCTGGTAACGTCAATAGTTGTCGTAGCGCCAACGAACGTTGAGGGCAAACCGGAGTAATGACTGCCGATCGCGCGAAGCAAAAAGGATCTCAGCAAGCCAACGAAGCGAAGCTCTCGCGGAATCCTCGCCTCCAGAAACACCTTTTAATAAACAGGGAATTGAGCTGGCTGGAATTCAACCGGCGCGTCCTGGAGGAAGCACTCGACGATCGTCATCCCTGGCTGGAAAGGCTCAAGTTTCTCGCGATCTTTTCGTCCAACCTGGACGAGTTCTTCATGGTGCGTGTTTCAGGACTTCAGGAAGCGCTGGAATCTGAAATTCTTGAAGAGTCGCCTGACGGTATGTCTCCGCTGGATCAGTTGACGGAGATCCGCTCGCGACTTAGTCCGCTGCTCGAACGGCAAATGCGTTGTTTGAAGGAAGAGGTCCTGCCGGCGCTTGCGAAAAACGGGATCATCATCCGTTCGTTTCGCGATCTCACCAAGCGCGAGAGAAAGTTTGCGAACGATTATTTTCTCGAGAATGTTTTTCCAATCCTGACGCCGCAAGCTGTCGATCCCGGTCATCCGTTTCCGTACGTGTCCAATCTGAGTCTGAATCTCGGCGTGATGGTTTCTCCGGGACCTTCGAAGAAAACAAAAGACGCAACCTCGACGATGAAAGAGGCGAGGTTCGCGCGCATCAAGCTTCCGCCAATCGTTCCGCGCTTGATCCCGATTGATGATAAGCGACCCCGGTTCACATTTTTGGGCAGTTTGATTGCCGCCAACATCGAGATGTTGTTTCCCAACATGCGAACCGGGAAGTGTCATCTGTTCCGGGTGACTCGCGATGCAGACTTCGAAATCAAGGAGGATGAAGCCGGCGATCTCCTGCGCACGATGCAAAAGCACGTGCGGCGCATGAGATTCGGAGATGCGGTGCGATTGGAAGTCGCTGCGAGTATGCCTCGTGAGATGGTGTCGTCCCTGACGAAGTCTCTCGAGCTCAGGGCTGACGACGTCTACACCGTCGATGGACCATTCAATCTTCCGGACATGATGCAGTTGTACGATCTCGACAAGCCGGAACTAAAAGACCGGCCTTTGCAGGTAAGCACTCCTGCTGCGTTGCGAGGGCATGAGAACATTTTTGACGCGATCAGGTTCCAGGATGTGCTCGTGCACCATCCGTACACTGCTTATTCTACGGTCACGAATTTCATCAACTCAGCCGCCTCCGAGCCGAACGTCGTCGCCATCAAGATCTGCCTGTATCGCACTGGTCCCAACTCTCCAATCGTGAAGGCGTTGATCGACGCAGCAGAAAGAGGCAAGCAAGTTACGGCTCTCGTAGAGTTGAAGGCCCGCTTCGACGAAGAGAGCAATATCGAATGGGCGCGGCGACTGGAACAAGCAGGTGTGCACGTGGTTTACGGGATGGTGGGTCTGAAGACTCACTGCAAGCTCGCATTAGTCGTGCGGCGTGAAGGCAAGATCCTGCGGCGTTACGTTCATCTCGCTACCGGAAACTACAATCAGACCACGTCTCGAATTTATACGGACATCGGGCTTTTTACATGTGACGATGAGATTGCCGACGACGCAACGAATCTTTTCAACTCCTTAACGGGCTACTCCGAGTTCAGTGATTATGATTGCCTGCTCGTCGCGCCGTTGAATCTGAGAAAGCGAGTCATCAAACTCATTCAACGCGAAAAGGCGCACGCTAAAGCTGGTCGGGATGGCCGCATCATTGCCAAGCTCAACAGCCTTACTGATATTGCGTTGATTCGCGCTCTCTATGCTGCATCGCAGGCCGGCGTGTCCGTCGATCTAATCGTCCGCGGAATCTGCATGCTTCGGCCCGGCGTTCCGCAGGTGTCAGAGAATATCAGGGTGCGCAGCATCGTCGGGCGGTTTCTCGAGCACAGCCGCATCTTCTATTTCGCGAACCACGGAAAGGAAGAGGTGTTCATCGGGAGCGCCGATCTGATGTATCGGAACCTTAGCCGGCGCGTCGAGGTGCTTACGCCAATCAAAGACGCACAGCTAAGGAGTGTGTTGAAAGACACGGTGTTGGCGGCTTATTTAAAGGACAACGTCAACGCGCGCGAGTTGCGCGCCGACGGCACGTACGTACGCGTCAAGCCGGCTGCAGGTGAGAAGAGTTTCGACGCACAGATGGAGTTGGAGACTGTCGAGTTTAGTCCAGTGAAACGCGATGACGTTAAAAGCGCGCAAAGCCAGAAGCCGCGGCAGAAGAAGGCTGAAAAGGTGATAAGTGCGTCAGTTTAACGTTACACTGCGCAGACCAGGAGGACAGCGTGGTCCACTCCAAACAAATTCGCATCCTGAGCGTCGAAGATCATCCGGTCTTTCGCCAGGGTCTCGCCACAATTATCGAAACGGAATCGGACATGGTCCTGGTCGCTCAGGCGGCTAACGGAGTCGAGGCTATCGCCGAGTTTCGACGCCATCGCCCGGACGTCACGCTGATGGATCTGCGCCTTCCCGGCACTAACGGCACCGACATACTAATTGCAATTCGCGGAGAGTTTCCTGACGCGCGAATCATTATGCTGTCGTCGTCCGACAGCGATGGCGAAATTCAGCGTGCACTGCGTTCGGGAGCGGCAGGTTACGTTCTCAAGAGCATGCCACAGGACGACTTGCTGGCAGTGATCCGATCGGTTCATTCAGGCAAACGACAGGTTCCGCCGGCGGTAGCGGCGCTGCTCGCCGAACATTTGGGTGAAGAAGACCTGACGCCTCGGGAGGTGCAGGTGCTGCAATTGATCCGCGATGGCTACAAGAACAAACAGATAGCCGATCAACTGTCGATTTCCGAGAACACCGTCAACTTTCATATCAAGAACATCGTCGACAAGTTAGGAGCGAACGATCGCACGCATGCGGTTACGATCGCGGCCCGTCGCGGGCTGTTGCCATTCTGATCGATTCGGCAAACCTACAGAAAACTGTGGTAACACTGCTCAAGAGTTTGATAGCGCGCGATGGATCTGCCTGAGATAAAGTTTCGCCAGATACTCGGCAGGTCGGCTTTTGTGAACGTTGTAAAAAAGATTAGGCGTTTAGCGCTCACTGTCCTCGCGGTTTTCCTCGCAGGTGTTCCTGTTTGCGCGCTCGATCCAAACCTGCCGGCGAGCAGTCTGCTCCGCACCCACTACACCACCGACAATGGTCTGCCCGCGCTAGTGGTAGATCAGACAGTGCAAACTAAAGATGGTTTTCTTTGGCTGATTCTCAATGGCGCAATCCTGGTTCGCTTCGACGGCAGGAATTTCTACCGTTTCAACAACCCACGGGTTACAACAATGGCCGTAGCCCCGGATGGGGATCTCTGGGTTGGCAACACTGAAGGCCTGGTACGTATCCCTTCGTCTAGTTTCAATCAATTTTCACTCAGTCGCTTGACTTTCTACCGTCCTATCCCCGACAAAGCGACGCCGATCTGGAGCCTTCGCTTCAGTAAGAGTGGTGCCCTGTGGGTCGGAACCGGCGATGGATTGTTTCGCTACGAACACGAACAGTTCGTTGCTGTTGGACCACGAATTCGAACCGGTCAGATTGTCGAAGCGCCCGACGGACATATGTTGGTGACGAATGAGCAGGGCTTAATGGAACTCGCAGGCTCTGAGCTGATTTCTCACTCCGGACTCGCCGCTCAACTGGGAATAAGGAATAGTGAGATCTTCGACGTTCTGAAGGACCGTCACGGTAATACGTGGTATGGCACGGCGAAGGGCGTTGCGCTCGAGGCAAATGGACGAATCGCGAAGCTTGGAGCTTATGCCGGCATTCGGCAAGCGGTGTCTCGCGCACATGAAGACGCGCAAGGGACGATTTGGATCGGAAAAGAAGATGGGCTATTTCGCGCAACACCATCAGGGCTTGAAGCAGTGTTGACTGGAGTGCAAGTACGAGCTCTTTACAGCGATCGCGATGATAACTTGTGGGTTGCCACTAACGGAGACGGGTTATACAAATTCAAAGACCCGGCGGTGAGAATGTTCACCACCGATGATGGACTGCCTAACAATTTAATCAAGACCGTGCTTACTGCGCGTGACGGCACTCTCTGGGTCGGCGCTTATTGCGGCGGCATCGCCCATTTTGATGGGCAGCGTTTTCGGACCTACACCGAAAAGGACGGTTTAATCAATAGTTGCATTTCGTCGCTGGCCGAAGATCTGAATGGCGATCTTTGGATCGGGACCTCCGGCGGCGGCGCTTTTCGTTTTCACGACGGCAGGTTTACCCAATATTCAAAGGGCCAGGCATTGCCAGACGATCGAGTCAGAAGCATCGTCGCCGCGCGCGATGGCGTTGTTTGGTTTGCCACATACGGCGGGCTTACCCGTTTGCAGAATGGACAGTTTCGCACCTTTACGACGGCTGACGGGCTTTCCGGTAATTCGATTGTCAGAGTGTTTGAGGATCGAGCTGGAAACATTTTGATCGGGAGTAGACAGGGACTCGATCGATTGGCGGGCGATCGTTTCGAGAATCAGGCGTCTTTTCCCAAAGCGTTGGTCATTCCTTTTGGCGAAGATCGGGACGGCGGTCTCTTCTACCAACTCGAGGTCGATTCGGAGGCAGTTACTCACCGGTTCCATAAAGATCGCGCTGAGACGATTAAACAATTGACAGCCTGTGATCTGGTCGAGACTGATGAAGGAGAAGTCTGGCTCGCTGGTGATGGTCTAGGCAGAGTACAACCCGGAAATTTTGCTCCGGCGCGGTCGAGTGATGAGCCGCTTGATTTCGAAGCGTTTTCGACCGCCGATGGATTGTTTACTCGAGAGGCGACTGGGCCAGGCCGCTGTCTGGCGTTGACTCCTGACCGCAAAGTTTATGCGGCTACTCCGAAAGGCTTAGCCATGTTCGACCTTCGTCGCCTTGCGGTCACGAACGCGAAGCCGTCGATTTACCTTACAGACGTGACAATCGGCAGGAACACTCAACCTGCCGGCCGCGAAATCATACTGCCACCGGGAACCAGCCGGCTGGAGATTAATTTTGCGGCGGTCGAAGTCTCCGCGCCGGAAAAGATTCGTCTGCAATACCGGCTGGATGGAGTTGATTCGGAATGGCTCGACGCTCCGGCTGATCCGGTGGCGATCTACAGCAATATCCCGGTCGGGACACATGCGTTGCATATTCGTGCTTGCAACCGGAGCGGCATCTGGGACCGGCAGGGCGTGGTTTTCAGCGTCACGCAGCAACCTTATTTCTATCAAACACGCTGGTTCGTCGCGGCGATGGTTGCGCTCGGTGTTTTGCTGGTAGTCCTCATCTATCGATTGCGCGTGGCCCAAATCTCCAGAATGCTTAGCGCTCGTTTTGACGAGCGCCTCGCCGAGCGCACTCGCGTCGCACGCGAGTTACATGACACCTTGTTGCAGACGGTCCAGGGCAGCAAGCTGGTCGCGGATCATGCTTTGAAGAACCCCGCGGATCAGACGCGTATGGTGCGGGCGATGGAACAGTTATCGACGTGGTTGGCCCAGGCGACTGAAGAAGGACGCGCCGCACTGCTATCGTTGCGCGCCTCGACTACGGAAAAGAACGATCTGGCCGACGCGTTTCGCCGCGTGATCGACGAATGTGGCAGAGGAAGCAGTGCCGAGATCACGTTTTCCATGGATGGAGAGGCCCGCGAAATACATCCGGTGGTTCGTGATGAAGTCTACCGAATTGGATATGAAGCGATTCGCAATGCCTGTGCGCACTCGGGCGGTGACCGTTTGGCGCTCAGGCTCGAATATGCCCACGATCTCACGCTGCGTGTCGGCGACAACGGAGTCGGCATCGATTCCGAAGTGGCAGAGAAAGGCAAGGAAGGTCATTTCGGATTGCGCGGTATGCGAGAACGTGCTGAACGCATCGGTGCTAAGTTCAGTTTAGCCAGCTCCGCGGATTCAGGCACCGTCATTATTCTGGTAGTTCCCGGGCGCGTAGCCTTTCGCACCGGGCCGTCGTAGTTGGCATAGTTTGGCCTCGTTGGTCCAAGCCCACTCTCACTTTTGGATTACCTCACGATTACCCTTTCGAGTTATCTCCCAACTGCCGAAAAGCGCTGTTTAATATCTACGGTAATCAGTGTGTTCCGTTTTGCCCGGCTCGCCTATCTTCTTACTGTTGATTCTGATGGTGAAGGGAAGGTTGAGCATGACGGACCATGTTGGCAAGTTTGGTTATTCAGTGAGCCCTGAAGCTGCTGCTTCCACTTACGACGACGGAATTGTGATTCTGCACACGAGCAAAGGGCGAGTGTTCAGCTCCAACAAGACTGGCGCGCTCATCTGGCGCGGGATCGAACAACGACGTTCGTTGGACGGCATCGTCGCGGAAATCAGCAGCGAGTTTCAAATAGCTGGACCAACTGCACGCGTGCACACGATCAACTTCCTGGCTGCACTCGAGCAGCAAGCGCTAATCAAAAGAGAGGTTGCGCGATGAAAACGATCGGGCTCGTCTTGAGAGCGCTTTACGAGATCGTCCATTACGAATTGACCCTTTCGTTGCAGGGGCTCGGGGCGCATTCTGTCGCAGTTGAAACAGCAGTCTATCGCGGCGAAGGCCGCAGACGCCGAGTTGGAAAAGTCGATTTGCGACGCCGTTTTGCTCGCTTCGTGCTTCTACTGGAAGCCGGTGCTGTGTCTGCAACGGGCCGTCTGTACAGTCCGCTTGCTTAGAAGGCATGGCATCAACGCGCGCCTCGTGATCGGTTATCGTCCGTCGCCGTTTTTCTCTCATGCGTGGGTCGAAGTAAACGGGCGCGTTGTTTACGGCTCATCTGCATACCAGAAACGACTCTTGCCGCTGCACGTGGTCTAAAGGAGGAAAGAAGATGCTGGCGAACATACACGATATGCGAGTCGAAGTCCTGCACTGGGATGGCCGATTGGATAATCGATCCGACTTGCTGTTGCGCTTGAGAGACGAGCTGAAAGGCAAGACAAATGATGCAGCGATCGCGCGTGCGACCTACGAGCGTTGGGGAGCTGAAGGTTTGGTCCAACTGATCGGCGATTGGAGTCTAGTCCTGCGCGATCACGAGAACAGGACCACGGTGCTTGCAAGTGACTTCGCCGGCGTCCGTCCTCTTTATTATCACGTGCAACGCGGACGAGTTCAGTGGTCCAACCGCTTGCAGTCTTTAGTTGACGCCACTCGACATCTCGGATCTTGACGAGCAGTTTGTGGCAGGTTTTCTGACGTTCGGCGGTTGTCCGAATCGCACACCATACAAAGGTATTTTCTCGGTCCCTCCAGGCCATGCGGTATGTGTTTCCGCTAGTGAAACAAAGATTAGACGATTCTGGACGATGCCCATCGGTGACGTGATCCAGTATCAAAACCAACACCGGTACGAAGAAGAGCTGCGGACGCTGTTTTGCGAAGCGGTAGCCGTCAGGCTGCAAGGCGAATCGCCGATTCTTGCCGAACTAAGCGGTGGACTCGATTCGTCGTCTGTTGTTTGCGTGGCAACGGATCTAATGCGAGAAGGCGCGGCGCAGGCAACGCGACTCAGCAGTGTGAGCTTTGTCTGGGAAAACTCGTTGGACCAGCCTTTCATCCGTGAGGTCGAATCGCATTGCGGAATTCAAGGGACGTACATTTCAACCCACGACGTTCCAATCATCGCCGAAAAGCAAGTTGGCAATGCAACACCCGAAACTTTTCAGCCATTGCGGATGGCAATTGCTTCAGTCGCGGATGATCTCAAGGCCAATACTGTCCTAACCGGACAAGCCGGCGACTTGATGACGGGGAATTGGTTTGACGACAGTCTCCAGGTGGCGAGATCGCTGCGAAGCTTTCGTCCTGCGCGTGCATGTGCGGAAGCGCTCGAGTGGAGCAAACTCCTCCGCGTTCCTATCTACCCGATTCTTTGGCGCGGAATTCAGGCTGCACTCCCGCCGCGATTGTCACCAACGAGGATTTACGCGGCGGCAGATGGTTCGTATATGCCGCACAGTATCGAGACTTCTTTGGTCACCGGTTTTCAGGACCGGACGGGTCTCATGGATTCAGCGAGCTACTTCTCGAATTCCTGGATGCAAGCGCCGCCGGAGCGTCGCAAACACTTTCGAACGCTCGCGACAATGCTGGAGTTACGGCAGCTACAGCCCGCTGAGCCGTTACAACATCTGGACTACACGCACCCATTCGGACATCGCCCGTTGGTTGAGTACCTGATGAGCGTGCCGGCGAATATTCTTTGCCGGCCGGGCGAGCCGCGAAGATTGATGCGTTCGGCTTTCTCGGATTTCTGGCCTGCGAAGTTGCGCGAGCGTCGATCGAAAGGTGTGTTCAATGCTCCGTGGCAGGCAGCGCTGCGACCGTTGGCGCGCGGTCTCGCAGAAGCTAAACAATTGCACGTAGTGGAGCGAGGATTTGTTGATCACACGAGCGTGCGCTCGCGGCTGGAGCGCCTTTGCCGCGGACTCGACTGCAACGAGCACCAGTTGCGGCAGATCATCATGCTCGAGTTGTGGCTGCGGCAATCGTGCGAGTGAGAAGCGCGCTACGCAAATGTTTCTGGCGGCGGCATAAGTTCTTCAAAACATAAGCTCTTCAAAAACAAAGAAAGGAGGAAAGGTACGATGCAAAACAAATACGAAGCCCCTGAGTTGACACTGATTGGTCAAGCAGAAGTAGTTGTGCTGGGCTTTGGCTTGGGCGGCGATGACGTTCCAAACCAACTGGCCCCGACTTTGAATTCGAACAGGATAGTCTGACATGGTAAGAAAAAACCGGGGCGGGTTCGCTGATCTGCATGCTGTGCCCACCGATCGCAATTGGTAGATGCGAGCCCGCTTTCCTCTCCAGGTTTACCTGGAATTCGTAGTAGACTGCGAAACATGAACCGCCCGCATTCGAATCCTGACGGTGGACGATCACCCGGTGTCTGCGCGAGGGAATCGCCGCTGTGCTTGCTGCTGAAGATGACATGGTCCTCGTCGCCGAAGCCAGTAACGGGCGTGAAGCGATCGAACAGTTCCGCACTCAATCGGCCCGACGTAACTCTGATGGACGTGCAGATGCCGGAGGTCAACGGCATCGACGCGATTGTGAAAATTCGCGAAGAGTTTCCCGATGCTCGCATCATCGTGCTGACCACTTACAGCGGCGATGCGCAGGCGGCCCGCGCCATTAAAGCCGGCGCTTCAGGTTATCTGCTGAAGAACATGGTGCGAAAGGAATTGATCGACACGATCCGCACGGTCCACTCCGGCAAGAAAAGAATTCCTTCCGAAATCGCCGTCGAGATGGCCGAGCATCACAGTGACGACTGCGTTGACTGAACGTGAAATCGAGGTGTTGCGGGAAGTGGCGGCCGGTAACGCCAACAAGATGGTGGCCCAACTCCTGCAACGTTTCCGAAGAAACAATCAAAGCGCACATGAAGAGCATTCTTTCGAAGCTTGGCGCAAACGATCGAACGCATGCCGTAACGATTGCCGTGAAACGCGGCATCATCGAAATCTAAGCCATAGTAAGGCACAAAATGCAAAACCGAACACGAATTATTCATCTTGTGTTTTCTGCTTTTTGCCGAACCAAAACTTCTTTGATTTGTGAGACGAGCTTGATACGCAGTCGCTCCCGGAACCGTCAACTCAACTTCCGTGCCCGTTTCCGGTCGACTCCAGAATCTCAATTGACCGCCAATCTTTTGCGCTCGCTCGTGCATTCCCTGAAGTCCCCAATGACCGGAACGCCCCCCTGCTTCAAGGATCCTAGGATCGATGCCTCGTCCGTCGTCACGAACGCGCAGACGAAACTGTCGCGCAGTCGATAGGCGATCTCTGCTTCGACGTTTTGACCTTCGGAATGGCTCAGCGCATTGATTATGGCCTCGCGCCCAATGCGAGTAACACTCCTCAAGCACCAGCGGGTGCAAGTCACGGACATGTCCCTCAACCACAGTCTTAAAGACCGCATCACGACCCTGCGACGTCTCTTCGGCGACAGAACGGAATGCCGCCGGCAAATCACTCAGTGACGCAGAATCGACGCGCAGATTTCGAATGCGATCTCTTCCTTCTGCCAAAACCTCATCGGCGTGGTCCAATGTTTTCTCGAGCGCGTTGTAAGCCGGCGTGTCGGCAGGTATCTGTTTCGAGACTGCATGAAACTTCAGAATCAAACCTTGCACGCCTTGCAATAGCGTGTCGTGCAAATCGCGAGCGATGCGCTCCCTCTCTTCCAGACGTTCTTCCATGCGCCCGCGCACTTGCCGCGCAACTTGCCGCAACCGCAGTTGATAAATCGCAACCAGCCCTAACAGAAACACGATAACCACGGCGAGGCGAAACCAGGTCGTCTGATAATAAGCTGGGGCGATGTAGAAATCGAGATACGTGCCGGTCTCGTTCCAGACGCCGCTGTTGTTGGAAGCCATGACGCGGAAACGATAGTTGCCGGGCGGCAGATCGTTATAAAAGACCTGCCGACGATCGGTGACTTCCTGCCAATCGGTATCGCGGCCCTCGAGTTTGTAACGAAACAGGTTCTTTTCCGGAGCGACGAGGCTCAGGGCCGTGTAGTCTATTTGCAGATCTCGGATCAGCGGCGGCAAGCGCAACGGTTCCGTCTGACCCTGCCTCATAAGTCTTCCGATCGGCGATGAACTGTTCGACGCTGACCGGCGGCGGAACGTTATTGGAGGGAAGGTGATTCGGGTCGATGACATTTAAACCATCGATGCCGCTAAACCATATTTTCCCGTCCGCTGACTGCGCCACCTGGGGACTGAAATGACTGCCACTCGAAACGCTTCTGACGCCGTCTGAGCTATCGAAGACTGCGAACTGGATCTGTGGCCTGGCTGCCTTGATCTTTTTCAACCGCATCCACCCACTTGTCCAACTCGTTCCGGGTGATGCGCACGAGGCCGCAAGCTGTGTCCAGCCAGAACGAACCAGAGTTGTCTTCAATCATCCAGTGAACCGTCTCGCACGGCAATCCATTACTGCTTGTGAGCGTGATTACGCGGCTGTCTTTCAACCGGCTCAAACCGCCACTAGTCGCTGCCCAAAGCGCGCCGTCGCGATCGAAACGCAGATAATTGACGCGCCCTTGCGCGAACCCACTCGCCCTCATACGATTCGCGCATCTGATTGTCTGTGAAATAAACAACGCCGCCCAGGCAGAATCCGATCCACAAGCCGCCCCAAGCCGGATCAACCGCGAGAGCGCTTCCCGGATCATCGTGCCAGACACTGGACCAGGGGATCTGTTGCACGACCTTGTCGCCGCGCAATTGGAAGAGGGTGGCATGCTCGTTGGCAATCCAAAGATCTCCGGCCTGTGTCTTGTGCGATAGCAGTGATTGCTCCGGGCACGTTAATGACAGGAACGAAGCGGTCGTCCTGCAAATAGCCGAAACCCATCGGAGTGGAAACCCAAATTCGTCCGCTACCGTCTTCGAAAAGAGAATTCGGGCTTTGTCCGTTGAGTTTGCCGTCTGGTTTTCCCCGCGCCGAAGGTCGCGATCTGTCCGTTTATCCATTGATGCAAGCCGCCGTAAGTGCTGAGCCAAACACTGCCGTCACGAGTTGCCAAAACAGATGCGACAACAACATTCGAGAGCCCTTGCCTCGTGGAAAACGTCACGACAGCAAAGTCGCGAAAGCGATCGAGACCGTTAGCGGTCGCGATCCAAATATTGTTTTCGCGATCCTCGAAGATGGAGTAGATGTTGTCGCCCGAGAGTCCGTCCGCGGAAGCAAACAAGTCTGCCTTGCCGTGGTGTACGTGCAAAAGGCCGCGGTCTCCCGTTCCGATCCACAAACCGCCATCACGATCGCGCAGTATCCTTCTCGCCTTGAATTGCCCCTCGATGCCCGAAAGCGCATAAGGCTGGGTTTGCCCGTCAAGAAATCTGTGGATTCCGCCTTTCCAGCCGACCAGGAGTGTGCCATCTGCGTCTTCACCGATGCCTTGAATTCCATCCGGCTCGCCGGCCAGGGGATAAAACTTTGGCGGTCCGGGCCTGAATCGCCAAAGTCCATTCTTCAATCCTGCCCAGAGATTGCCCTTGCTGTCTTCATAAAGACTGAAGGCTCCGCGTCCGAGAACCTTGTCGTCTCCTTCGCAAGAGACGTTGCTGTTTTTGATCGCACAGAGCTTGCCGGTCGTGATCGAAATACCGGTGGCCCATATTGTTCCTTCGCGATCCTCGATGATTTTGAAAATGTACTTCCCGGCAAATTCAGCGTACTCGGTGAGTTTTCCATCCTGCCACTTTGCCAGGCCATTTGCAGTGCCAATCCAAAGACTTCCGTCGCGCGCTGCGAGCAAGCTCATGATCATGTTGGAGGGAAGCTGTTGACCCGCAGGCGGCTGCCAGGGCACGTTGCGTTTGCCGTCGAACCGAAGCAGACCAAACTCAGTTCCCAGCCACAGGTAACCGTCGGGCGTTTGAGCTACTGACCCGATGACGCCCTTGGAAAAGCCGTCGCGAATTTTCCAGGTCGTGTGTGAGTATTGACGGACTTCGATCGACGGGTTCAAAGCGTAAGCAGAATTACACGAGACCAGCAGGATGCAAGCCGAAACGAGGTAGAGTATTGGTGACCCTGGTTTTGTTGATCTCGACATGTGGACCAGATCTTACAGCATGCTTAATCTAACCCACACGGAGGAGCATCCCTCTTTTGAGGTATTGACGCGACAGGGAATTCGGAAGTAGCCTGACACATCCGCTTGAATTGAGGTTTGAACAGATGCGCAGATTCGCTGCATTGGCATTCCTCCTCCTCATGCTCTACTGTCGTTTGCATTAGGACAATCCACCAACGCCTCGCTTACAGGTCGCATCAGCGATCCTGCGAAAGCTCTGATCGTCGAGGCCGGCGTCGCCGCGATCAGCGACGCCACGAGTGTTAGTTACAAAACTTCCACGAACAGTTCAGGCGAATACTATCTCGCAAATCTTCCACCCGGCAGCTATCGTCTCGAGATCGAAAAGTCAGGCTTCAAGAAGCTGCTCAAGCCGAATGTGATCCTTCACGTTCAGGATACGCTCAGAATCGATCTCGAACTGACGATCGGAGACCTTTCCGAAGTCATCACGGTGGAAGGCTGGCGCCCCTCTGCTGAACACCGAGTCGGCAAGTGTCAGCACCGTTGTGGACCGAACGTTCGTCGAGAATTTTTCGCTCAACGGCCGCAGCTTTCAGACGTTGATAGCGCTTGCGCCGGGAGTGGTCCATACCGCGACGTCGCAAAACGATCAGGGACAATTCAGCGTCAACGGTCAACGAGCGGATGCAAATTATTTCTCGGTGGATGGAGTGAGCGCCAACTTTGGCATCACCGGCGCGGCAACGCTCGTACAGACTGCGGGCGGCGCGTTACCCGCCTTCAGTGCTTCGGGTGGAACGAACAGCTTAGTCTCCGTGGATGCAACGCAGGAGTTTCGCGTGCAAACGTCTTCGTTTGCGCCGGAGTTTGGACGCACTCCCGGCGGCCAGATTTCGATCGCGACCCGCTCCGGCAGTAATGCCTTTCACGGCACGTTGTTCGAGTATTTCAGGAATAGCGTGCTTGACGCTAGCGACTGGTTTGTAAACGCCAGCGGCTTGCCAAAACCTGAGACGCGGCAGAATGACTTTGGCGGCGTCATCGGCGGGCCGGTTCGCAAAGACAGAACGTTCTTCTTCTTTTCGTACGAGGGATTGCGATTGCGCCAGCCGTCGAGTTTGCAAACTGTCGTGCCGGATAACGCGTCGCGACAAGCTGCTCCAGCCGCGTCGCGGCCGTACCTGAATGCGTTTCCGATTGCCAACGGACCGGCGCTTGGCGGCGGGCTCGCGCAATTCAACGCTTCCTTCTCGAATCCATCCACGTTGAACGCCTACGGCATTCGAATGGACCATGTGGTGAGCTCGAAAGTAAACGTGTTTGCCAGATACAACTACTCGCCTTCGAGTCTCGAACAACGCGGTCCGTTCTTCGCATCCGGCAGGGTCCTCAGCACTACGAATGCGATGGCGGCCTCGATACACACCTTCACCTTAGGCACGAGCCAATTGATAACTCCTGAAATCAGCAACGAGGTGCGCGCAAACTACAGCAACGACCGCGTCACGATCGACTATGTGATGGACGATTTCGGCGGCGCTGTTCCGCTTTCGGATTCGCTGTTGTTTCCCACGCAGTTCACGTCGGCGGATAGCCTTTTCCTGTTTGTAGTCGGCGGCGCTGGACAATACGCTCAGGGAAAGCAAGGCGTGAACGAACAGCGCCAGGTGAACTTGCTTGACAATCTATCCGTGAGCAAGGGTTCGCATCAGATGAAGTTTGGCGTTGACTATCGCTGGCTCGCACCGTTCACCAGCCCGTTTGCCTACCGTCACTTTTTCTTCTTCTCTGGAGTAAATGCGAATCCCGGAGGAGCGCTCTCGGGAACCGTTTCGTTTGCGCAGCCCACTGTATTTCAGGGCAGCGCCCTGCTGTCGCAAAACCTTTCGCTTTACGGACAGGACACGTGGAAGGTAACGCCGCGATTGACGTTGACTTACGGCGTGCGGTGGGAAGTTAATCCACCCCTCAAGGGCAAGCATGCCGCGGACGATCCCTTCACTATCGCCGGTCTCGACAATCCGGCCACGATGACTTTGGCGCCCCGCGGGACGCCGCTCTATGAAACAACTTATGGCAACTTCGCTCCCAGGGTCGGGCTGGCCTATCAATTCCGTGGGATACGCGATTGGGATGCAGTGCTACGCTCAGGCTTCGGGATGTTTTACGATCTCGGCCAGGGATCGCTTGGCGGAGTCGCCAGTTTCTTTCCTTATCTTGTTTCCAAAACACTCGCTTTGGCGCCGTTTCCTCTGAGTCCTCAGAATGCTGCGCCTCCAGTCCCCACGCTCAATCCGCCGGTGAGCACCATCCTTGTCGCGGACCCGCATTTGAAACTTCCGCGGACTTATCAATGGAACGTCGCGCTGGAGCAGTCCATCGGTAACAATCAGAGTTTGTCGTCGACTTATGTCGCGGCAATCG
Organism: uncultured Acidobacteriota bacterium; assembly: GCA_963770215.1. Taxonomy (GTDB): domain Bacteria; phylum Acidobacteriota; class Blastocatellia; order Pyrinomonadales; family Pyrinomonadaceae; genus PSRF01. Next base: position 410,653 of record CAVYOP010000014.1, on the reverse strand, counting down.
GACGTGACTTGCTTCGCACAACGCAGCTATTTAATCCGAACCCGAATTTTCAATCGGTCGTGATCACCGACAACTCTGCAACTTCCGATTACCACGCGTTACAGATCAAGTTTCAGCGGCGGTTGTCGCGCGGATTGCAGATCGTTACTTCGTACACCTGGTCTCACTCGATCGATATTGCTTCGACCGACTCCACCAACAACTTCAACACGGTGGCGGCGATAGCTGCTCCGAACGTGGACCGCGGAAACTCCGATTTCGATATTCGCCATTCATTCACTGCCGGCGTCACTTACGTTCTGCCGTCTCCGGCGCAGCACAAGGCGGTTCGTCATGTTTTCGGTGGCTGGTCGTTGGACAGTTTCATTCTGGCGAGATCGGCGCCGCCGGTGAACATCGCCGGCGCGACTTTCATCGCTGCCGGGACCTTGCTCGCTCCGCGTCCGAACGTGAATCCCGGCGTGCCGCTAGAGCTGTTTGGCTCGCAGTTTCCCGGCGGCAAGATTTTCAATCGCGCGGCTTTTGCCGCGGCGCCGGCCGGAACGCAGGGAAATTTCGGGCGCAATGTGCTGCGAGGATTTGGGGCGTGGCAGGCTGATGTCGGTCTTCAGCGTAAGTTTCCTATCACGGAACGGGTCGGGCTTCGCTTCCGGGCTGAGTTTTTCAACATCTTCAATCATCCGAACTTCGGCAGTCCCACAAATCTTTTGACCAGCCCGCTGTTTGGTCTCTCGACCCAGACATTGGCGAACAGTCTTGGTGCGGGTGGCGCGAACGGCGGATTCAATCCTCTTTATCAGATTGGCGGGCCGCGCTCGATCCAGTTTGCGCTCAAACTTCAGTTCTGATCTCGTCCAAAAACCTGTATCCCCCGAAAGAGTGAATGACGCATAGCCTCAATGCGGGTTTTGGGTTTCGGGGTCTGGCGTTAAGTTAAGTCTGTGCAAAGACTTTACTCCATGTTTCCTCAAGGCGGTCCCGGGGTTGGGCTTGTCCTCTTGAGGATCGCGGCCGCCGGGATGTTTGCCTTGAACATTACGCATCGGTTCAACTTCGCGTCCAATACCCTGCACTGGTCGGTCGTTTCGTTAATAGTCCTGATTTCTGTCGGTCTTCTTGTCGGGTTCCTGACGCCCGTCCTCTCGATAATCACCTGCGTTGCTGCCGTAGCGAATCTGTTCCTGGCTGAGCAGCCAATGAACCTGGTCTACGTCGTCAGGATACTGACTGCGGCTTCGCTCTTCTTTCTGGGACCAGGCGCATATTCGTTGGACGCACGGCTGTTTGGACTACGCGTCACGGTTGTCGCTCCACGCAAATCTAAAACTGAAGTTACCCAACGATAAACTCGATCGATACTAAACGGAGGAAGAAACAATGAGCGCCAGAGAAGTTCGCATCACAGACACGAGCGTTGCGACAGTAGACATGAAGCTCGAGGTTATTGTGATTTCCGTCTCAGACGTTGAACGCGCGAAGGAATTTTATCTGAAGCTGGGATGGCGGCTGGATGTTACACCGCCCGGCGTGGTCCAGTTCACACCGCCTGGCTCGGCGTGTTCGGTCCAATTCGGCGGAAACCTTACTTCGGCCGCACCCGGATCGGCACAGAAGACGTTTTTGATCGTCTCTGATATCGAGGCTGCCCGGAACCAGTTGGTCGCCGCCGGCATCGATGTAAGCGAGATCTTCCATTTCGGCGCCGATGGCTTCGACAGTGGTCCGGATCCTGAGCATCGCAGTTATCGCTCGCTTGCCACATTCAGTGACCCCGATGGCAATAGTTGGTTGCTACAGGAGATCACGAACCGGCTTCCCGGACGCGTCGACTCGGCCGAGACTTCGTTTCGGATCAGCCAACGATCTGGCGAGCGCAATGCGGCGCGCGTCCGTTGCCCACGGCAAGCACGAAGAGCGCATCGGGCAGGCAGATCCGAATTGGTCCGACTGGTATGCCCGGTACATCGTGGCGGAGCAGTCCGGCGCAGAGCTGCCCGTTTGAGGGACTATCATGCCAACTTTGAATAGACGTCGCTTTGTTGCCGGCACAGCTTTGACCATTGCCGCTTCGAAGTTCGGCGTGATCAAGAGGCGCCGCAGGCTTTTGCAAAAGCGACGATCGACGTCGACGGTTTTTGACATGCATCGACAAAATATTATTTTCGGCTCACTGTTATTCATCGCCTTAATTTTGTTCGTGGCGGCTGGTTATGTAAGCGGACGAGGACCGCTGGGCGTTTTGAGTAACGGTATTTCACGTCTGACATCTGGAGGACCGATGTTCTCTACTCCAACTATGGCTGAGGAAATTAACGCGCCGGCGGCGTCCGAAATCTCGAGCGGACTCTGGATCAATTCTGAACCGCTTACCCTAAAGAACTTGCATGGGCGCGTGGTATTGATCGAGTTCTGGACGTTCGCGTGCTACAACTGCCGCAACACCTTGCCTGTTATCAAAAAGTGGGATGCGCAGTACCGTGACCAGGGGCTCACGATCATCGGCGTGCATACTCCGGAATTAGACTTTGAAAGAGATATAGACCAGTTACGGGATGAAGTTGCAAAGCTGGGCATCAAGTACCCGGTAGTTACGGACCAGGACTATTCGACGTGGAAGGCGTACGGCGTCGAAGCATGGCCGACTTTCTTCGTGCTCGACAAGCAGGGACGCGTGCGTTGGACACACGTCGGAGAAGGTTACTATGACGAAACCGAAGAAGTTATTAAGAAACTAATAGCAGAATAAGACGCGTCTTGCGACACACGCCTCAAGGTGGTAGTGTGACGACATGATTGAATCATCCGAGATCGAGAAGATGTCAGTCACCGAACGGCTCCAGGTAATGGACCAGCTTTGGGATTCTCTCAATCGCCACAGCGACGAGATACCTTCACCGGACTGGCATCGTGATGTTTTGGCTGACCGGAAGGCACGGGCTCAGCGTGGAGAAGCAAAGTTTCTGACTCTGGACCAACTGAGATCCCGTCTACGAAGTTAGGAATAATGAACGTTGTAATACTCGAGGACGCGACCGAAGACCTCGAGTCGGGCGCACAATTCTATGAATCGTGCGCAACCGGAGTTGGCGACTACTTCCTCGATTCAATCCTTTCCGATTTAGACTCTCTTGTTCTCTTTGCCGGTGTTCATCCAATCTACTTTGGATTCAATCGAAATGCTGTCAAAGCGATTTCCATTCGGCATCTATTATGAAGTGGAAGACGACGTAGTCTACGTTTATGCCATTCTGGATCTGAGGCGCGATCCTCTATGGATTCGGAAACGTTTGATGGAAAGAGGATAATCCAGTTTTGTAAGTCAGGCGTGCCTAACGACGTCGCTCGACCAGCTACATAGAGTTTCAAACTAGGACGTCGGCATTATTACATCCGACATCGGCAGGTTCGTAGGCGGCGGTGGCGGGCCTGAGAATTGTCCGAGGTTTACCCTCGCGCTGGTTTCTTCCTGTCTCATATCAATCACATCAACAACCTGGTAGGCGAAAACCGCAGCCACGATGGACAAGGCGCTCGCAATTATCGAAACCACTGTGGCAGTGCTCTCCGGGACATTCTCGTTGAACGCAAGTCGCATCGAGATGTTGTTAGCAAACGATGAGAGCAGCCAAAACAACCACCAAAGAGGAAAGGATGCGGGAGAACCAGGCTCGGCCAGATGCGCCTGATCCGGCGGCACACTCTTTTCCCATACTTCTCTTACAGCACGATAAGGAACAACTAAATTCACAAATGGAATGAAAAAGCTGCCGACCGCCCAGCCGGCTGAATACTCAAGCCGATTCCATTGATTGAATGCCCGCAGATTGTTATGCGCTCGGTAGAGCCACATAAGGAAAAAGACCACCGTCGCCACGTAGATAATGAATTCGAGAACCGCGAGCAGAAATATTAAAAACACCATCAAGACGCCCATCGGATTGTCGCCCAGATCTTGCTCTTCGGTCAGTGGCGGGAGTGCAAGTGAAATCGCCTCAGCCAGTAACGACATGCCAGTGGCGAATGCGCCGACGATCAGTAAGATCTTCACAATGCGGGCTCGAAGATGCGCTGAAGTGAAAGGTGCGGGAGCAGGGGAGGGATTCATTTATTTACGTTACAGCAGTCTGGTTTGAGTTGCGCGAGCAGTACGGGCGAAGAGAATATCAAAAGGTTTCCGCGAGCAAAAGGCCAACTTGACCGATGGGCCAACTCGCAATACGTTCTATTGCGCGCGTTATTTCAGGAGATAGGGAGAGGGAATGGGCATCGAGTGGCTTATCGGCGTACTTGGTTTCATGGGCACACTGCTGCTCGTGCTGGTGGGATTGCTGAACTTCTCCGTCTTCCGAAAACAGCTTCGCATTGCCAAGGAACAAATCGATACTGCCGTGCGGCAGTTGGAGATCTCCCAGAAACAGCCTGATTTATACCTGATCCAGCGTGCTGTCACTGAGACCTCAAACCATCTCCTCCTCTTCGTCCAGCACCCGAAACTGCGGCCGTATTTCTACAGCGAGGCAGAGTGGCACCCCGGCGATGAGGTCTCGTTAGACGAGATCAAAGCCATGGCAGAGCTCATTCTCAATAACTTCGCGTCGGCATTGATGCACGCCGCAGCCTTTCCGGAATACCCCGTTCGCGGCGTCGATCGAATCATCATGTTTCATCTCCGTCGCAGCCCTGCGTTGCGCGAGTTTCTTCTCGAGAATTTCGAGCGCTTCCCGTTCACCGGGTTGACGCTCCTGTGCCTCAAGAACGAGACGAACGACCAGGTCAAAGCCGACCTTCAGCACCTCATCGAAGCACCGGACGTTGATAATTCAGAAGTGGACCGCCGCAAGGCGCTGGTACAACTCTACCAGAGCAGCGGGACGCGCGAAGCAATCGAGTTTACGGCACTTAGCATGAAGAGACGGCGCTAGCTTTTAGTTTGCCAGCTTTAATTTGTTGGCCGGGCCCACAAGACCACGTCGCGGGTGCAAACTCCAGCGATCTTCGCGTAGTAGTACAGTTTTAACTAGTACGCCGAAGGCGTTCACTAATTCCAGCCCAGGGTTGCTTCAACCCTGGGTACAGCAGAAGAGAATTAGAAAACACTGAAAGTGTTCGGTTGCAAAATTGAAACTCTTTCAGAGTTTTACGGTTAATCCAGGACTCAACCCAGGGTTGAAGCAACCCTGGGTACAGCAGAAGAGAATTAGAAAACACTGAAAGTGTTCGGTTGCAAAATTGAAACTCTTTCAGAGTTTTACGGTTAATCCAGGACTCAACCCAGGGTTGAAGCAACCCTGGGTACAGCAGAAGAGAATTAGAAAACACTGAAAGTGTTCGGTTGCAAAATTGAAACTCTTTCAGAGTTTTACGGTTAATCCAGGACTCAACCCAGGGTTGAAGCAACCCTGGGCTGGAATTAGTGAACGCCTTCGGCGTACTAGCACATAGTCAAACTGTACCACTACCGATCTCGGGGCAGGGTTGACTGAATCGTTCGGTGGATGGTCAACTGTAGTCCTCCCTGCCCGGTAAAAATCGAAAATCATTAACCAGTTTATGAAGCTAGTCGTGTTTCTTCTGCGGTCGTCGCTCGGTACCGTCAGTCTCGCGGTGTTGGCTGGTATCGTCGCGGGCGCCAGCAACACCGGCCTCTTGATCGTCATCAACTCTGTGCTCAGCAAGTCGGACGCGGCTCGCGACACGCTGATCTGGAGTTTTGCGTTGTTATGTCTGGCGATGTTCGTCAGTCGCGCTGCTTCGTGGATCTTCCTGGTCCAACTCGCGCATCGAGTCACGTTTAAATTACGTCTTGAACTGTCGGCGCGAATTCTCGCCGCGCCGCTTCAGCACCTGGAAAAACTGGGCGCGCCGCGTTTGCTCGCGACCCTCACCGACGATGTTTCGGTGATCGCAGGCGCACTCAGCGCCACACCGATGCTCGTCGTTCACATCGTGGTGGTGGTCACGTGTCTTGGTTATCTGGGTTGGTTGTCGTTACCGGCATTAGCGGGCGTCTTCGGTTTTCTGCTCTTCGGCGTGCTCTGTTATCAACTGCCACTCAGGCGGGCCATGAATTATCTCGGTGCGAGCCGGCATGAGCTGAACGCTTTGTTCAAACACTTTCGATCGCTGATCGACGGCAACAAGGAACTCAAGCTGCACGAGGCGCGCCGCGCCGCTTTCTTTCACGACCAGCTCGAACACGCCGCGCTCTCTTTTCGTCACAAAGCGTCGGTGGGCGACGCTATCTACGCGCTCGCGGCCAGTTTCGGTCACCTGTTGATCTTCATTCTGATCGGATTACTGATCTTCGCGCTGCCGGTTCTGCAACCGACAACGACCGCCACCACCATTGGCTACAGCCTCGTCATTCTTTACCTGTTGCCGCCGTTGGAAGTAATCATGAGCGCTTTGCCGATGCTGGGCCGCGCCAACGTCGCCTTGCAGCAGATCGAAGCGATGGGGTTGTCGCTGGCGGCGGAAAGTGTCACACGTCCCACTGCTGAAAGTTCACAAGGCAAAGGCTACGAGAGTTTGAAGTTGCAAGGCGTGACTCACGCTTACGACACGGAAGATGGTGATGGGTTCAAGCTTGGTCCAATCGATTTGATCCTGCGGCCTGCTGAGCTCGTGTTTCTGGTTGGCGGCAACGGCAGTGGCAAGACGACTCTCGCAAAGCTTCTTACCGGCTTGTATGCACCCGACGAAGGCGCCGTCTATCTCGACGGTGAACAGATCACAGACGAAACGCGCGCTCAGTATCGCGAGCTCTTCGCCGCGGTCTTTTCAGATTTCTATCTATTTGAAAGTTTGCTGGGATTGAATGCCGGCGCTTTGGATGAACAGGCGCTTCAGTATTTGCAGCGCTTGCAACTCGATCGCAAAGTGCAGGTGATAGACGGAGTGCTTTCGACTACGGATCTGTCTCACGGTCAGCGCAAGCGGCTCGCGTTGCTGACCGCGTACCTGGAGGATCGTCCTTTCTACGTTTTCGACGAGTGGGCGGCAGATCAGGATCCACTCTTCAAAGAGATTTTCTACTTTCGGCTCTTGCCTGAGCTCAAGGCCAGAGGAAAGACAGTTTTTGTCATCAGTCACGACGATCGCTACTTTCACGTGGCCGATCGCATTCTCAAGTTGAACTACGGAAAGATGGAGCAGGAAATTCTGACGTCTTTAAAATCGTCGGTCGCCGTCAGCACTAACTAAAACACCAACTAAAACGATGGTCTCGGAGAATCAATCACCGGCAGCACCTCTGTTCGTTCTGTCACACGAACGTTCAGGTTCGACGTTGCTTCGTTACATCATCGATACGCACCCGCAAGTTTGCAGTCCGGCCCATCTTCATCTCGGACAGCTTTGCAGCAGTCTCTACACCTCCATCTTGTTTTCGCTCGGGCAGACGATGGAAGTGACGGATGAGACGATGCGGGAGCGGTTGGTGGCTGTTGAGATAAGGCGCATCGTCGACGAGTTGATGGAACGTTACGTAAGGGCGAAAGGCAAGCAGATGTGGTGCGAGAAGACCACGGAAAACTTGCGATACCTGAATCTTCTCGACGACGTTTTCCCTGACGCGAGATACGTCTGTCTTTATCGCAACTGCATGGATGTGGTGCATTCAAGCATCGAGTGCAGCCGCCTCGGTTTTCTGCCGGAGCTGGTTCCTTATGTTCAGAAGCGGCCTGACAACATCGTCGCCGCGATGGTGGATAGCTGGATTGAAAAGACGAGCGCATTGCTCGAGTTTGAGCTGGCGCACCCGGAGCAGTACTTTCGCATCAAGTATGAAAACTTAGTCACCGAGCCTTCGCAAACGTTATCGGCAATGTTTGCTGCAATGGGGTTGGAATGGAATGAAAAACTTCTGAATGAAGTCTTTTCAACTCAGCACGATCAGGGATCGGGAGACCGAAAAGTTCTTTTCACGAAGAAGATCAAGACCGATTCGATTGGACGCGGTTCGACTATTTCCCGTTCAAACGTCCCCGGCGATCTGCTTGAGAAGATGAATCGTTTGCTCGATCGGCTGGACTACCCGCCGGTCGGAGACGATTGGGACAACGCGCCGTCGCCTTATTTGCCCGCGGGAATTGTGACGGAAGAAACCGACATAGTTTCGAGCGTCGAAGTGATGTTTCGCGATTACGTTCCACAGTTATTGAAGAACGGAAACGCGTCGCTCGCGGGAGTTAGTGGCAGGTGCAAGTTTGATGTTGGCGACGGTGGTGGAACGTGGATGTTGACGTTGCAAGACTCGCAGGGCGTGGCCGAAGCCGTGGATGGCGACGCGGATTGCACGGTGCGAATTTCAGCCGCCGATCTGCTCGATCTCGTCAACGGCAGACTCAACAGCATTGCTGCATTCGATCAAGGGAAGATTCACATCATGGGCGATTACGATTTGGCGAACAAGGTCGGCCGGCTGTTGTTTGGCGGTTAATGGCAGATTGCAGGACAAACGCAACACTCGACCGAAAACTTTATCGCTATACTTTGCATTTAACTCAAATGACCCGGTAGGAAACATGATCACAAGGCGCCATGCATTATCCCTCTCTTTGTCCGGTTGAAACTGAGACCAAACTATCTACCCTGATCGATCTCCTACGCTTTAGAAGCCTCAACGAGCCAACGCTCGCGGCTTATCGTTTTCTCGCGGACGAAGAAAGCGAGACGTCATCCATCACCTACGGCGCACTCGATTTGCGCGCGCGTGCTGTTGCAGCTTTGTTACAGAACAGAGGTTTGCAACGCGAGCGCGTGCTGTTGGCCTACCCTCCGGGTCTTGACTTCATCGCGGCTTTCTTCGGATGTCTGTACGCCGGCGCTGTTGCGGTTCCCGTCAGCTTGCCGCAAACGAAGCGCGGGTTCGGCCGTTTTCAAGCTATCGCGAGTGACGCGCAGGCAGCCGCCGCGTTAACCACGCGACAGGTTTTATCAAGAGTCGAACGGCTACAGTTCGAATGGTTGACGTCCGACGATCTTTCGAACGACGAAGCTGCGCAATGGCTGCCGCCAACGACCAACGGCGATGCGCTGGCCTATCTCCAGTACACGTCGGGCTCGACGTCTACGCCTAAAGGCGTGATGGTGACGCATGCCAATGTTCTGGAAAACTCTGCCTACATTCAACACGGGTTCGAGCATGGTCCACAAAGCGTGTCGCTGTCGTGGCTGCCGCATTTTCACGATATGGGGTTGGTTGATGGAATCATTCAACCACTTTACAGCGGTTTTACGGGGCTGCTTATGTCGCCCGCCGCGCTGTTACAAAATCCGGCCCGCTGGCTACAGGCGATCACGCGCTACCGCGTGACGCACAGTGGTGGTCCAAACTTCGCTTATGACTTGTGCGTGCGCCGGGTCGACGAAGCACAACGCGCGTCGCTCGATCTTAGCTCCTGGAGTGTCGCTTACAACGGCGCGGAACCCGTGTCTTATCAGACATTGGAAAGATTTATTGCCGCGTTTGCGCCGTGCGGTTTTCGGCGGCAGGCGTTCTATCCGGCGTACGGATTGGCCGAAGCGACGCTGAAAGTCACCGGCGGACGAAGAGGTGTTGGACCAGTTTATGGCACTGTCGATTCGCGAACCTTGGTGGGTTGCGGTCGGGCCACACTGGGTACCGAGATCGTGATCGTCAATCCGGAGTCGTTGCGCGAGTGCGAGCGTAGCGAGGTAGGCGAGGTTTGGGTTTCCGGACTCGGCGTGGCGGCCGGTTATTGGAATCGTCCGGAAGAGACTGAAAATACTTTTAATGCGCGACTCTCATCTGGTGGGAGATTTCTGCGCACTGGCGATCTCGGGTTCGTTCGCGATGGCGAGCTGTTCGTCACGGGACGTCTGAAAGATCTGATCATCATCCGTGGCCGCAACCATTATCCACAGGACATCGAGCGTGCTGTGCAGAGTTGTCACGCGGCACTCAAGCCTGATGCGGGTGCGGCGTTTTCGATTGAGGTTCAGAGTGAAGAGCGTTTGGTGGTGGTCCAGGAGATCGAGACGAGTCGTAAGAACGATGGGCAGGGGCTTTGCACAAAAACGTCCGCTGCGAAGGATATTCTCCCGCAAAGGCGCAAAGGCGCAAAGAAAGTCCAGCGAAACGCGGCAGCGCTTTGCGTCTTTGCGCCTTTGCGGGAGACAGCTTCACGTAATAACGCACTTTTTGTGCAAAGCTATGGGCAGGCGATCATACAAACGATCCGCGCGGTAATCGCGGAGGAGTTTGAAATACAGCCTGCGGCGGTAGTGCTGATCAGGTCCGGCACAATTCCGAAAACGTCCAGCGGGAAAATTAGACGTGGCGCTTGTCGAGATGGATTTCTTAAGAACAGCTTGAGTGTGATCGCCGAATGGCGCGCGACTGACGAGCGAAACAGTTTCACGCCTGTCGCGCCGGACGAGTTGAATCCGGAGACTGTTGAGCGATGGCTGCGAGTGTTGTTGAGTGCGCGACTGAATGTTGATGGTCCGCTGATCGAAGCTCGCCAACCGATCGCGCGCTACGGCGTCGACTCTTTGCTGGCCGTCGAATTGACGCATACAGTCGAAACCAGTCTCGGCGTAAGACTGTCGTCGACGAACTTTCTGCGAAACCCAACTATTGCGGATCTCACCAGCTGAAATACTCGCCTGCGCGGAACGATCGTTTGCGGCAACACCGGCGGTCACGACGGACCAGCATGGTGAGCATCATTTGTCGCATGGACAACAGGCGCTTTGGGCCATTCAACACGTCTCGCCGGAAAGCACGGCTTATAACGTCTCGGTTGCCGCGCGTCTCCGTGGTGAGATTGATACGCGAGCGCTGCAACGCGCGTTCAGCATCTTGATTCAGCGGCATTCGATGTTGCGCGCACGCTTTCCAACCCGCGAAGGCGCGCCGCTGTGCGTCATTCAGGAAAATTCCGAGGTCCGTCTTGTCATCGAGGATGCGGTGCGTTGGTCCGAAGAGGAATTAGCGCAATCGTCTGCAGGACGAAGCCTGGACCACTTTCGATCTCGAGCACGGGCCGTTGCTGCGCGCTTTGCTATTAGAGAGATCTCAGCGTGAGTACGTGCTGCTGCTCAGCGCGCATCACATTATCGTCGACTACTGGTCGCTGGCAGTTCTGCAACGCGAACTGGCCTCGTTGTACGAAGCGGAAGTCGGTGGCCGTCCGGCCGCTTTGCCTCTAATCCGATCCTATTCAGACTACGTTCGCAGCGAGGCTGAAATGCTCGCCGGTCCCGCTGGCGTGCGTTTACGAAATTACTGGTTGCAACAGCTAGCGGGCGAGTTACCGGTGCTCGATTTGCCTGCGGATCGCGCACGTCCCGTAGTTCCGAGTTATCGCGGCGCGACAGTGTCAGCAAGGTTGGACCTGCAATTAACGCAGCGATTGAAGAGACTCGCGTTCAGCCATGAAGCCACTTTATTTATGACTCTGCTCGCTGCGTTTCAGGTGCTGCTGCATCGGTATGCAGGCCAGGACGAGATCCTGGTCGGTTCGCCGTCGTCGGGTCGTGGCTCAGCGGAGTTTGCCGGAACAATCGGCTATTTCGTCAATCCGTTAGTGCTGCGAGCGAAGCTTTCAGGCGAGCGATCGTTCTCGGAGTTTCTCGCTGGCACGCGCGAGACTGTACTCTCGCGGCTTTCGAGCATCAGGATTATCCGTTCGATCTGCTCGTCAAGGAGCTACAACCGGAACGCGATCCGGCGCGCTCTCCTTTGTTTCAGGCGATGTTTGCCTTTCAGAAAGGCGACATTGCATTGAAACTCGGCGATCTCGCAGTGGAATCATTGGCGTTAGACCAACGTGCCGCGCAGTTTGATCTGTCGCTAACAGCGACTGAAGTTGACTCCGGACTCGACGCGTCGTTCGAGTACAACACCGATCTGTTTGACGCATCGACCATCGAACGTCTGGGCGAACATTTTCACGTCCTGCTCGAGAGTATCGTGGCCGATCCGTCAGTCAGCCTGGCAGCATTGCCATTACTTTTAACGGCCATACGCCAAAAATCTTATACGACTGGAACGACACGCGCGCGAACTTTGCACCGCTCATTTGCGTGCATGAATCGTTCGCGCAGCAAGTCGGCCGGCGCACCCGATCAGATCGCGATTGTGGCAGGCCAGGAAACGCTGAGCTATCGCGAATTGAACAAACGCGCCAATCAGTTGGCGCACTACCTGCGCGAGCGCGGCGTTGGACCAGAGATCCGTGTCGGCATCTGCGTTCCGCGTTCGGCGGCAATGCTGACGTGCGTGCTTGCGGTGCTTAAGGCCGGTGGCGCTTACGTGCCGCTCGATCCTGCGTATCCGAAAGAACGTCTGGCGTTCATGCTCGAAGATAGTGGCGCTGCGCTGCTGCTCACCGAACAGTTTTTGGAGACTGAGGCCGTGGCGATTGACGCTGAGAGTGATGCCGATCCCGCGTCTGCCGCAACCGCCGACAATCTCGCCTATGTGATTTACACCTCGGGCTCGACCGGAACGCCGAAAGGCGTGATGGTCCAACACGGTTCGCTGGCGAACTATATCCGGGCGGCGAATTTCGCATTCGAGATCGCGCCGCAGGATCGCATCCTTCAATTCTCGTCGTTCAACTTCGACACCAGTGTGGAAGAGATCTTCACGAGCCTGACAAGCGGCGCGACTCTCGTGCTGCGTGACGGTGAAGTGCCAAAAGCTCCGGCGGAGTTTCTGCAAGAGTGCCGGCGAAAAGAAGTTAACAGTGCTGGATCTTCCTACCACTTACTGGCACGAGCTGATCTCCATTGATTGGGCTGTGGCCGGCGAGCTTGCGACTTGTGATCATTGGCGGCGACCAGGCGCTGGCTGAAAGAGTCGAGCGATGGCACAGAAATGTTGGGCGACGAATCCGGCTGGTAAACACTTATGGACCAACGGAAGCAGCGATCGTCGCCACGATGTGCGATCTCGAAGTAACGTGACGACGGGTGTATCCATCGGCTGGCCGGTCGCTAACACTCAGGCACTACATTTTAGGCCGGCAACTCGAGCCCGCAGTTATCGGCGCGCGCGGTGAGTTGTACATAGGCGGAGCCGGCGTTAGTCGCGGCTATCTTGGCGATCCGGCATTGACCGCGCAGAAGTTCATTCCCGATCCGTTTAGCCTTTTACCAGGCGCGCGGCTTTATCGCACGGGTGATTTAGCGCGGTACCGGCACCGATGGACAGATCGAGTTTCTCGGACGCGTCGATCAACAGGTGAAAATTCGCGGCTATCGCATCGAGCCAGCCGAGATCGAGGCGGCATTGCTACGCCACGAAGCGGTGCGTGAGGCGGCTGTCATACCCAACGATCTCACCGAAGGCGTCCGGCATCTCGCTGCTTACATCAGCCTGCATCCGCGGCTAAAAACGACTTCAACTGAGTTGCGAAACTTTTTGGCAGGTTGTGTGCCGAAACACATGATCCCGTCGAGCTTCACGGTAGTCGCCGCGTTGCCGCGTTTGCCGAGTGGCAAGCTCGATCGCCGCGCCCTGCCGAAGCCCGATCTCCCTGATGAAGACGGCTACGTTGCGCCACGCACCTCCGTCGAATGTGTGCTGTGCGATCTTTGGGCTGAAGTTCTCAAGGTGGATCGCGTTGGCATTCACGATAACTTCTTTGAACTCGGTGGCGATTCGATTCTCAGCATTCAGGTGTCAGCGCGCGCTCGTCTCGCCGGACTGAGAGTGTCGCCAAGTCAGATCTTCCAACATCCCACACCGGCGGAGCTGGCGGCAGTCGCATCCATCTCGCATACGAGTCATGCGGCGGAGGAATTGATTACGGGCGACGTGCCGTTGACGCCGATTCAGCATTGGTTTGTCGAGCAGAACTTTTCCTCGCCGGATCAATGGAACATGGCGTTGATGCTGAAGACGCGCGAGCGTCTCGATCCGGGTTTGTTGGAGCAAGCGTTTGCGCACCTGGTACAGCATCACGACGCGTTGCGGCTGCGATTTGTCAACGCACCTGAAGGGTGGCGGCAATTCATCGCACCTGAAGCAAGTGGAGCGAGACTCCGCGTCGTCGATGTGTCTGATCTTGCAGAAATCGAGAGGATTGCAGACGAGACACAAGCTCAACTCGATCTCGCAACCGGCGTGTTGTTGCGCGCGGTATTGTTTGAGCTGGGCGAACGACAGCCGCAAACTCTGTTGATTGCTGTGCACCATCTGGTCGTCGATGGTGTTTCGTGGCGGATATTGTTGGCAGATCTGGGCCGCATTTACCGGCAGTTGCAGCGAAGTGAAAACGTCAGCTTGCCGCCGAAGACAACTTCATTTCTGCGCTGGGCGAAGTTGCTGCACGAGTATTCACGGTCTGAACAATCCGCAGCGAACTGGGTTACTGGACCGAGCTTTCCGCCAAACGAGTCAACCCGCTTCCGATAGATTTCCAGAACGGAGAAAACGTCGAAGCCGAGACCCGCACGCTGACAATTGCGCTTGAGGCAGATGAGACGGGACGCTCCTGCGTGAAGTCGCCCAGGCTTACGGCACGCAGATTAACGACGTGTTGTTGACTGCTTTGCTTGACGCCTTCTCGCATTGGACTGGGGAACCTGCCCTTTTGATCGAGCTTGAAGGTCACGGCCGCGAAGATCTCTTCGACGATGTGGATGTCTCGCGCACGGTCGGCTGGTTTACCAGTGCATTTCCCGTCCGGCTGCTAGATACTAAGACCAGCCTGCCCGCAGTCGCAGTGTTGCAGTCGGTCAAACAGCAGTTGCGCAACATTCCGAGACATGGAATTGGTTACGGGTTGCTGCGTTATCTCGATGACGACGCCGATGTGGCGCGGCAAATGCGCGCGCTGCCAGAACCGGAAGTCAGCTTCAACTACCTGGGCCAGTTGGACCAGATGCTGAATGATTCAGAGCTCTTCTCCACGGCGAGTGAGTCGCCAAACCAGAATCGCCAAACGCGCCATCCAGGAGCGCGTCGCAGCCGGTTACTCGAGATCAACGCTCACGTGAGCAACCAGCAGTTTCAGGTCGATTGGAATTACAGCGCCGAGTTCCACCAGCAGCGCACGATCGAAAAGCTCGCGCGGAACGTTTTGTCGACGCGTTGCGGTCGATCATCGCTGCGTGCAATGAACCGCATACAGAGGTCCAAGAGCGTTATCCGCTTTCGCCGCTACAACAGGGAATGCTCTTTCACAGTGTCTACGCGCCAGACTCGTCCGATTACATCGGCCAGTTGAGTTTCACGCTCGAGGGCAAGCTCGACGCGGAAACTTTCGCCGAAGCGTGGCGTCGCGCGATCGAGCGCCATGCGGTCTTACGCAGCTCATTCGCTTGGGAAAATTTGGACGAACCGGTACAGGCAGTACACCGGCTGATTGACCTGCCGTTCGAACACCTTGACTGGCGCGAGGTTCCCTCAGGGCTTTGCACAAAAACGTCCGCTACGAAGGATATTCTCCCGCAAAGGCGCAAAGGCGCAAAGAAAGTCCAGCGAAACGCGGCAGCGCTTTGCGTCTTTGCGCCTTTGCGGGAGACATCTTCACGTAATAACGCACTTTTTGTGCAAAGCTTTCCGTCAGTGGACCATGAGCAACGACTCTCCACCTTGCTCGAAGCAGAGCGCCGGCGTGGGTTCGACCTGTCCGTTGCCCCATTGCTGCGGCTAAAGCTGGTCAAACGAGCCGATGAGTCGCACACGCTCGTCTGGACGCATCATCATCTGCTGCTCGACGGTTGGTCCATTGCAATCCTGCTGCGCGAGATTTTTGCCGACTATGAGAATTTGAAACGCGGTATCGACGAGCAGCCGCCACATAGTCGTGAGTATCGCGACTACATCGAGTGGCTGCGACAACAGGATGCCGCGCGTGCCGAGTCGTTCTGGCGTGCTTATCTCGAAGGCTTTAGCGCGCCGACACCGCTGGGCATCGTCCATGCGTCCGCTGATCCCGCTCGGGAACCTGACACCCGACGGTTTTTTCTACAACTTTCGACGGACACAACCAACCGTTTGAGCGCGTTCGCGCGACAGCAGCAGTTGACGCTGAACACGTTGGTCCAGGGCGCGTGGGCCTTGCTGCTCAGTCGTTACAGCCGCGAACAAGACGTCGTTTTCGGTGCGACCGTCGCCGGGCGACCGGCTGAATTTGCTGGTATTGAACAGATGGTTGGTCTTTTCATTAACACGCTGCCGGTGCGCGTGCGCTTGCCTGCCGGGCTGCGTGTTATCGATTGGCTCAGGCAGCTTCAGGCAGATCAAGCGAGCTCGCGGGAGTATGAGCACAGTCCGCTGGTTGAGTTGCAAGCATTGAGCGCACTGCCTCGCGGCGCGCCGCTTTTTGAAAGCCTGCTCGTGTTTGAGAACTACCCGTTGGATGTGAATGTGCTCGGCAGCGGCAAGATCCTGAAGGCGAGCAACGTTTGGTGGTTCGATCAGACCAATTACCCGCTGACGATCGTGGCCCGGCCGGGACACGAGTTGTCGCTCGAAGTCTTCTACGACCAGCATCGTTTGACGAACGACGTGGTCCAACGACTGCTCGGTCACCTTCAGATCATCCTCGAAGGTTTCATCGTCAATCCGTCTCAGCGCCTGGCCCACGTGCCGATTGTCAGCGAAGACGAACGAGCGGTGCTGCTTTCGCAATGGAACGATACGCGTAAAGACGGCACATGGCTGGACCAAAGTGTTCACGAACTGTTCGCGGCGCAGGCACGGCGCACACCCAATCGAATCGCGCTGGTCCAGAACGCAAAGCAACTGACGTACGGCGAACTAAATGAGCGCGCAAACCGTCTAGCGCGATACCTCCTGCGAAACGGAGTTGAAACTGAATCGCGTGTGTGCATCTGCCTCGAACCGGGGATCGAGATGATCGTTGCCGCGCTGGCGGTGTTGAAAGCGGGAGCCGCTTATGTGCCGCTCGATCCGGCGTATCCCGATAGTCGGTTGGCTTTCATGCTCGACGATTGTGGCGCGCGCGTGTTGTTGACCGAGACTCGTCTGCTTGATGGTCGTTTGCCGCACGGCGCAGTGCGCGCGATCTGTCTTGACGCACAACACGAACAGATCGCGTGTGAGTCACCTGATGATCCCGGTGTGAGCGTTAGCGGCGAAAACCTGATCTACGTCATTTACACGTCAGGTTCGACGGGGCGTCCCAAAGGCGCAGGAGTCACGCATGGCGGGTTCGCCAACCTGGTTAATTGGTTTGTTTCGGAGTTTGAGCTCACTGAACGTGAGCGAGTCTTCGTCATCTCGTCATTCAGCTTCGACTTGACGCAGAAAGACATCTTCGCGCCTTTGACGATCGGCGCACAACTGCACTTTCCCACTTCGACTCTTTACGACCCCGCGGATGTCATCAAAACGATCTCTGAAGCGGAGATCACGCTGGTCAACTGTACGCCGAGTGCTTTTTACCCGCTGGTCGAAATGGGTGGACCACGTTTTCAGAAGCTGTCGACACTGAAACACGTCTTTCTCGGCGGCGAACCGATCAACGTTTCGCGTTTGCGTGAATGGACCTCGGCGTTGTGCTGCAACGCTGAAATCGTGAACACCTATGGACCAACGGAAGCGACCGACACGTGCTCCTCGTTTCGTCTGACGGATTTCGAGCATTCGCCGCCGATCGGAAAGCCAATCGACAACGCCGAGTTGTTGATTCTTGACGATCATTTGAATCTCGTTCCGCCAGGTGTGGCTGGAGAGTTGTGTGTAGGAGGCGCCGGCGTGGGCCGCGGTTACCAGAACAATCCGGCTGCGACGGCGGAGCGCTTCGTTCCGCATCCTTACAGCATCGTGCCCGGCGCGCGACTCTATCGCACGGGCGACTTAGCGCGGCACTTGCCTGACGGAAACATCGAGTTCCTCGGCCGTCTCGATCACCAGGTCAAGGTGGCTGGGTATCGCATTGAACTGGGCGAGGTAGAGGCGACGATGGTCCAACACCAGGCCGTGCGGGAATGCGTGGTCGTAGTGCGGGCTGATGCGCATGGCAATGCGCGCCTCGTTGCTTACATCGTGCCGGATGAGGGCGCAGTGTCGCCGGATGCGTCGACGTGGCGGCGTTATCTGGCGGACAGCTTGCCGTCGCACATGATCCCGTCGCTGTTTGTAGTCTTGGAAATACTGCCGGTAACGCCGGGT
Source organism: uncultured Acidobacteriota bacterium (assembly GCA_963770215.1). Lineage (GTDB taxonomy): Bacteria > Acidobacteriota > Blastocatellia > Pyrinomonadales > Pyrinomonadaceae > PSRF01. The sequence continues at coordinate 392,532 of CAVYOP010000014.1, read as the reverse complement.
GGAAAGGTGGACCGCCGCGCCTTGCCCGCGCCTGAAAAGATGTGCAACGGAGCCGGGCCGGGTTACGTCGCGCCACGCACGGCGGTGGAAGCAGTGCTGGCAGGAATATGGCGCGAGGTGCTGGCTGTCGATCGCGTCGGGGTACACGACAACTTCCTCGATCTCGGCGGCCACTCGATGCTCGCGATGCGTTGTGTTTCCGGGATACGTCAAGTGTTTCGCATTGAGTTGCCGCTGCGAGTGCTATTCGAGTCCGCAAATCTCGCGGAGTTGGCCCAGGCGCTGACAGCGTATGAAGACCGCCCCGGTGGGTTGGAGAAGATCGCGCGCGTATTGCAAAGGGTCAAGAGCGTCTCGCGTGAAGAGTTGCAAAACGAGTTGTTGAAGAGGAGAGCGAGCAAGGCCGGCGAAAGTAACGCCAAAGGCGTTCGCTAATTCCAGCCCAGGGTTGAAGCGGAGCGACAACCCTGGGTTAACACGTAAATGGTTTATTAACCCTGAAAGGGTTCTGCAATTGGCGAACGCTTTCAGCGTTTTGTTCTCGTTTTGATTGAGCCCCAGGGTTGTCGCAGTGCTCCAACCCTGGGCTGGAATTAGCAAACGCCTTCGGCGTTAGTGGGCTGGAAGTAGATGGGCGTTAAAGAAGATGCGTGAGTTGTCGAATGAGATCGGCGTTTCGGCCGAAGAGTTAGAGCTGTTCGAGTATTTGCTCGAAGAGGAGGGACTGGACCAGGCTGGTCCGGAGCAGATTATTCCGCGTCGGACGCGACGTGACAGCGTAACGCTCTCGTTTGCGCAGGAGCGGCTTTGGTTTTTGGACCAACTGGAGCCTGGGAGCGCGGCTTACAACATGCCGGGCGTCGTGTGGTTGGAAGGCGAGTTGGACGTGGTGGCGCTGGAGCGAAGTCTCAACGAGATAATTCGCCGGCATGAAATATTGCGCACGACGTTTCGCACTGAACGCGGGCGACCGGTGCAGGTGATCGCGGCGTCGGGGCAGTTGTTTTTGCCGCTGATAGATCTCTCCCATTCGTCAGATAGTGAAAGTGAAGCGCGGCGGCTGGCGCGGGAAGAAGCGGCAAAACCGTTTGACTTGACGCGTGGTCCATTGTTGCGGACGACGCTCGTGCGGTTGTCTGCCGAGAGTCACTTGTTACTGGTGACGTTGCACCACATTGTGGCGGATGGCTGGTCGGTGACGTTGTTGGCGCAGGAGTTGGGAGTGCTTTATGCCGCCTATCGCAGTGGCGAGCAGCCGGCACTGCCGGAATTGGAAGTGACTTATGCTGATTACGCCGTATGGCAGCGCGAGTGGTTGCAGGGGGAGCGACTGGAAGAGCAGTTAGGGTACTGGCGGAAGCAATTGGGTGGCGAACTGCCGGTGCTGAAGTTGCCGCTGGCGCAGGCGCGAGTTGGTGAGGCGCAGCGACGAGGTGCGTTGGAGACGGTGCGAGTCGGCAGTGAACTGACGAGGCGGTTGCGGGAGTTAGGGCGACGCGAAGGCGCAACGTTGTTTATGACGTTGCTGGCGGCGTGGAAGGTTTTTCTATCGCGGTTGAGTGGCGAGCGTGAGGTGGTGGTGGGGACACCGGTCGCGGGGCGTGTGAATCGCGAGTTAGAACCGTTGATCGGTTTCTTTGTAAACACGTTGGTGCTGCGGACGGAGGTCAGGAACGAGCAGAGTTTTGTAGCCCTGCTGAAGCGAGTGCGGGAAGTATGTCTGGAGGGCTATGCGAATCAGGAAGTGCCGTTTGAGCGAGTGGTGGAAGAGTTGCGGCCGGAGCGTGCGTTGAATCAAGCGCCGTTGTTTCAAGTGCTCTTCGCGTTGCAGAACGCGCCGTTACCAGAGATCGAATTGCCTAGTCTACGAATGCGCGTTGAAGATGCCACCAGCGACACGACGAAATTCGATCTAGCGCTGGAGATTACAGAAGACACGGACGAGCTGACGTGCGTTTGGCAGTATGATGCCGACATCTTTGACGCGGCAACGATTAAGCGCATGGCCGCGCATTTCCAGACTTTCCTGGCAGGCGTTGTAGCCGATCCCGTCTCTGAAATTCACGAACTACCGCTGCTGAACAATGACGAAGAGCGTGCGCTACTCTTCGAGCACAACAATACAGGCGTTGCCTATCCGCCACAGACACTGCTTCACGAATTATTTGAACTACGAGCCGCAACCAGCCCGGATGCAGTCGCTGTCGTCTCCGAAGACGATTGCCTGACTTATGCAGAGCTGAGCCGGCGCGCCAACCAGGTAGCGCATCATCTGCGCAGTCTCGGTCTTCCGCCGGAAGGGCGCGTCGGCATACTGCTGGAACGTTCCACGAATCTCGTTGTTGCATTGTTGGGTGTTTTGAAAGCGGGTGGCGCTTGTGTGCCTCTCGATCCTACTTATCCCGCCGAGCGGCTGAAATTGCTGATCGAAGATTCGCACGCGAGCGTGGTCCTGACACAGGAAAAGTTTGCCCAGACATCCTTATTCGAAGGAAAGAGCTTCTCCCGCAAAGGCGCAAAGGCGCAAAGCGCTGTCGCGTCTCTGAACGGCTTTCTTTGCGTCTTTGCGCCTTTGCGGGAGAAATCTTCTCGGAATAGAGCTACGCCGCAGGTTTCCACTCGCATAGATCCGGCCAATGTTGCTTACGTGATCTACACCTCCGGCTCGTCAGGCAGACCGAAAGGCGTGATGGTGACACACGCCGCGCTCTGCAATCACATGCGCTGGATGCGCGACGCTTTTGCCTACAACGAAGCGGACGTGTTTCTGCAAAAGACGCCGATCGGGTTTCGACGCGTCGGTGTGGGAGTTCTACATGCCGCTGATGGTCGGAGCAAAGTTAGTGATGGCGCAACCCGGCGGACATCAGGACAGCTCCTACCTGGTCCACACAATCGTCGAGCATGGCGTGACGGTGATCCAGGTAGTCCCAACGTTGTTGCGGATGCTCGTGGACCAGTCAGGCTTTGGTTCGTGTAAAGACCTGAGACTGGTGTTCTGCGGCGGCGAGGCTCTAGCCAACGAACTGGCGGCGCGATGTCTGGCAGCGTTGCCAACCGCACGTTTGTGCAACCTGTATGGACCGGCAGAAACAACGATAGACGCTACTTACTGGGAAGCAGCCAGTTGGACCAACACCCGGGCCAACACCTCGTCAGTGCCGATCGGAACGCCGGTGGCGAACGTCGGCGCGTACGTCTTAGACCAGCGGCTAAAACCCGTGCCGCTTGGTGTGGTTGGAGAGTTGTACCTCGACGGTGCGGGACTCGCACGCGGTTACGAACAACGCGCGGACCTGACCGCAGAGCGCTTCGTGCCGAACCCGTTCCGCGATGAGCCTGGCGCACGGATGTACCGCACTGGCGATCTCGTCCGTCGCTTGCCGGGAGGAGAGCTCGAATTTCTCGGCCGGCTCGACGGACAGCTAAAGGTGCGTGGGACGCGTGTCGAGTTAGGCGAAGTGGAAGCGACGTTGTGCACACACGTTGCCGTGGCCGCGGCTGCGGTGGTAGGACGCGAGGACACTTCCGGCGAACGATTGCTGGTGGCGTACGTTGTAACAGCAGCCCAAAGCCAGAGTCTGTCACGCGAGCTTCGCAGTTATTTAAAGGAGCGATTGCCGGGCCACATGGTCCCGAGTGTGTTTGTGCGCCTGGACCAGTTGCCGCTGTTGCCGAGCGGGAAAGTGGATCGCCGCGCATTACCCGCGCCGGACAAGCTTGAGCGAGCTCAGCACGGCGAGTATCGACCACCGCGCACACCGGTGGAGGAAACCTTGTGCGGCATTTGGGAGGCGGTACTGGGCCAAGATCCGATCGGCGCGGATGATCACTTCTTCGAGCTCGGCGGCCACTCACTGCTCGCAACGCAAGTCGTGTCGCGTGTCAAAGAAGCTTTATCGGTTGAGTTGCCGCTCGCCCGCATCTTCCAAACACCCGTACTTTCAGAGTTAGCGCAGTTCATAGAACATCACCTGCGACCTGGCAGTGAACGCGCCGAACCACCGCTACAGCCTATCTCGCGCGAACGCCCGTTGCAGTTGCCCCTTTCGTTCGCGCAGCAAAGACTTTGGTTCCTCGATCAGTTAGAGCCGGCGAATCCTCTTTACAACACCCCGGGCGCGCTGCGTTTGCTGGGCCAACTCGACATCACCGCGCTGGAGCGAGCCTTGAGCGAGATCGTGCGCCGGCACGAAACGTTGCGCACGACTTTCCAGTCTGTCGAGGGAAATCCGGTGCAGATCATTTCCGCACCGCGCCCGGTGAATATTCCGTTGATCGATCTGGCGATGCTGGACGAACTTCATCGCGAACGTGAAGCGCAAAAATTGATCGAAACCGAAGCCAAGTGTCCATTCGACTTGTCACATGGACCACTGCTCCGCGCGACGTTGTTGCGACTGCGTGAAGCTGAGCACCTGCTGTTGTTCACGATGCACCACATCATCAGCGACGGTTGGTCTGTTGGCGTGCTCGCGCGCGAAGCCGCGAAACTCTACGCCGCTTTCACCGGTCAAGCAGCGGACCTGCCGGCAGAGCTTCCTTTGCAATACGCTGACTATGCCGTGTGGCAGCGCGAGTGGCTGCGCGGAGAAATACTGGAAACGCAGTTTGACTACTGGAGCAAACAGTTCGATGGCTTGTCGCCGGTGCTCGAATTGCCGTTGGACCATCCGCGGCCAAAAGCGCGCAGCCTGCGCGGGGCCTTCGTTCCCGTTGAGTTTGACGAAGAGCTGACGAAAGGATTGAAGACGCTGAGTCGAGGCGAAGGCGTGACGTTGTTTATGACCTTGCTCGCGGCCTTTCAAACGCTGCTCTCACGCTATGCGGCGCAGCATGACGTGGCGGTTGGCGTGCCACTGGCGAACCGGCGCCGGCGCGAGATCGAAGACCTGATTGGTTTCTTCGTCAACACGCTCGTGATGCGCACGAACCTGGCCGGCGATCCGACGTTTCGCGAACTCCTCGGCCGTGTGCGCGAAGTCGCGCTCGGAGCGTACGCGCATCAGGACGTTCCGTTCGAGATGCTGGTGGAACGTTTCCAGCCGGCACGCGATGCTGCACACACGCCGCTTTTCAACGTGCTTTTCGTATTTCAGAACCAGCCTGGAAACGCGCCGGAGTTACCGGGATTGAAGATCAAAGAACTGAACGTCGGCACGGGCACGGCGAAGTTCGACCTGATGTTGTCGCTCGAAGAGTGTGGCGGAAAACTCGGCGGGGTTCTCGAGTACAGCACAGACCTATTCGAAGAGCGGACAATCAAGCGGATGCTGGCGCATTTTGAAACGATGCTCGAAGGCGTCGTGCGGCGTCCGGAATCGCGCATTTCATCGTTGCCGCTGCTCGAAACGGAAGAGGAACAACAGCTCGTCGTCGAATGGAATCGGACGGCTGCTGATTTTCCGCGCGCGAGTTGTATCCACGATCTCTTTTACGAACAAGCGACACGAACGCCGGATGCCGTGGCCCTCATCTCCGGCGACCTGCGCCTGACCTATCGTGAGTTGGACCAGGCGGCGAACCGGCTGGCGCGCTTTCTCATGCGTGGTGGCGTTGGACCGGAATCGGTGGTCGCAATTGCGACTGGACGTTCGACAAGAATGGCGATTGCAGTGCTGGCGGTGTTGAAAGCCGGCGCTGCTTACCTGCCGCTGGATCCCGAATACCCGCACGAGCGACTTTCGTTCATGCTCGACGATGCGCAGGTGTCGGCAGTGTTGACGGAACAATATCTGGTTGAGCGGTTGCCGGCGCAGTGTCCGCGCGCAATCTGTCTCGACACTGACGCGGAGTTGATCGCATCGGAAAGCGATACCAATCCAGCGAGTAGCGTGAGCGCCGCCAATCTCGCGTATGTCATCTACACTTCCGGATCTACCGGCCGGCCTAAAGCCGTGATGATGTCTCATCGCGCCATCAGCAATCTGGTTGCGTTTCAATTGACCAGCAGTAGCGGGCCGTTACGAACACTGCAATTCGCTTCACTCAATTTCGACGTTTCAGTGCAGGAGATGTTTACCACGTGGTCCGCGGGCGCCGCGCTCGTCCTCATCGACGAGCAAACGCGACGCGACGCGAGCGCTTTGTTGCGCGCGGCTGTAGAGCAGCGTGTCGAGAGATTGTTTCTGCCGTTCGTTGCTTTGCAGCATCTGGCTGAGGCGAGTGAAGCGGAAAGGATTGTGCCGCGCGATCTGCGCGAGGTCATTACGGCGGGCGAGCAGTTGAAGATCACTCCGGCAATCGAGCGCCTGTTTGGGAAACTCGACGGCTGTCACCTGGACAATCATTACGGGCCGACGGAAACGCATCTGGCGACGATGTGGAGGTTGCAGGGAGCAGCGGGCGAATGGCCCAGGCTGCCGCCGATCGGTGGTCCAATCGCAAATGCTCAAGTCTACGTGCTTGACGAAGTTTATCGTCCAGTTCCGCCGGGTGTTGTAGGCGAGTTGTACATCGGCGGCGAGGGGCTGGCGCGCGGATATTTCAATCGTCCCGATCAAACGGCGGAAAGGTTCATACCGAATCCGTTCAGCGGTGAGCGGGTGATCGACTCTACAAGACCGGCGACCTGGTGCGGCGTTTTGACCGGGAGCGTCTTGAATATATCGGTCGCAGCGATCGGCAAGTGAAGGTGCGCGGTTTCCGCGTTGAGGTCGGTGAGATCGAAGCCACGTTGAAGCTTCACCGTGATGTGCGGCAGGCAGTCGTCACGGATTGGGATCGAGAAGACGGGCGCAAGCTGTTGGCCGCATACGTAGTAGTGAATAGCAATACTTCGGTTGGCGAGCTTAAACGACTTCTGCGCGATCAACTTCCCGAATACATGGTGCCGGCGGTGTTTGTGCGCATGGAGCAGTTGCCGCTGTTGCCGAACGGAAAAGTGGATCGGCGTGCGCTGCCTTCGCCGGATCAGGTCGAAATCGAAGGCAACCATCAGGTTCCGCGCACGCCAGTCGAGGAAGTGTTGTGTGGGATCTGGGAACAGGTGCTTGGGCTGGAGCGAGTGGGTGCGGATGACGACTTCTTCGAGATCGGCGGCCATTCGCTGCTGGCAACGCAATTGATTTCTCGCGTGCGGCAATCGTTTCGGATCGATGTCGCATTGCGATCGTTGTTCGAGCATCCGACGCCCGCGCGGTTGGCCCAGGTTGTCGAAGCTGAAATGCGCGCCGGGGGCGAACCTCTTCCCGTAGTTAAGCGCGTGGTGCATGGACCAACTGTGCCGCTTTCGTTTGCACAGCAACGACTCTGGATTGTCGACAAGTTGGAGCCGCACAGCGCGGGCTACAATCTGCCGTCAGCGCTGCGATTAGATGGGCCTGCTCGATGTCGCGGCGCTGCAAAATAGTTTTGACGAGATAATTCGCCGGCATGAAGTGCTGCGCACGACGTTTGCGATCGTCGCCGGCGAACCCACGCAGATCATTGGCCCGCCTGTTCCTACAACGCTGTCCTTTATAGATCTCTCGCAGTCGGCAAATGGTGAAGCGGAAGCGCGGCGGCTGGCGCGGGAAGAAGCGGTAAAGCCGTTTGACTTGACGCGTGGTCCGTTGTTGCGGACGACGCTGGTGCGGTTGTCTGCCGAGAGTCATTTATTACTGGTGACGTTGCACCACATTGTGGCGGATGGCTGGTCGGTGGCGTTGTTGGTGCAGGAGTTGGGAGCACTTTATGCCGCCTGTCGCAGTGGTGAGCAGGCACCACTTCAGGAATTGGAAGTCACTTATGCAGATTACGCGGTGTGGCAGCGCGAGTGGTTGCAGGGAGAGCGACTGGAAGAGCAGCTAGGATACTGGCGCGAGCAATTGGGCGGTGAATTACCGGTGCTGAAGTTGCCGCTGGCGCAGGCGCGACGAGCAGAAAGCGCCACGGGTGGCCACAGAGGGCCCACCCCTACAATGACTCGGCGCGCGCAACCTTATGTAGGGGTGGCCCACCGTGGCCACCCGCGTGGCGCGTTGGAGACGGTGCGAGTCGGCAGTGCGTTGACTGGGCGGTTGCGGGAGTTAGGGCGACGCGAAGGCGCAACGTTGTTTATGACGTTGCTGGCAGCGTGGAAGGTTTTGCTATCGCGATTGAGTGGCGAGCGCGAGGTGGTGGTGGGGACACCGCTAGCGGGGCGTGTGAGTCGCGAGTTAGAGCCGTTGATCGGGTTCTTTGTGAACACGTTGGTGCTGCGGACGGAGGTCAGGAACGAGCAGAGTTTTGCAGCGGTTCTGAAGCGAGTGCGGGAAGTATGTCTGGAAGCATACGCGCATCAGGCAGCGCCGTTTGAGCGAGTAGTGGAAGAGTTGCGGCCGGAGCGTGCGTTGAACCATGGCCCACTCTTTCAAGTGCTTTTCGCGTTGCAGAACGCGCCAACGTACGACCTAACGCTCAAGGATCTGGAAGTAACCGTTTTGGAGCCGGAAAACCCTGCTGCGCGTTTCGATCTGGCGCTCGAAGTCTCTGAGATAACCGGTGAACTTGATTGTCGTTTCACGTACGCCGTTGACCTGTTCGACACCGCCACGATTGCGCGCCTGGGCCAACACTTCGTCAATCTTCTCGAAGCGGTTGCCGCAGATCCGCAGCAGTCAATATCTACCATCGACTTTCTACGTGCTGACGAGCGCCGGGAGTTGTTATTCGATTGGAATCGCACAAACGCAGACTTCCCGAACACACGTTGCATTCACGAACTATTTGAGCAACAGGCCGAACTGACGCCTGAAGCAACAGCCATAGCCTTCGGCGCTATGCGTCTTTCGTATCGCGAACTGAACGAACGCGCGAATCAATTGGCCCATCGTTTACGACGTCTCGGCGCAGGCCCAGAGAAACTGATCGGTATCGCAGTCGAACGATCGCCGGAAATGATCGCCGGAGTGCTTGCCATACTGAAAGCCGGCGCGGCTTACGTTCCGTTGTCGCCTGACACTCCGCCCGAACGGCTCGAGCTGCTGGTCCATGATGCCGGCATCGAGTTGCTCCTGACGAAACTCGAACCGCCCGATTCAGAGTCCGGCCAAAACCCGGAGCTCAACACCAACGCAGACAATCTTGCCTACGTGATCTACACCTCAGGCTCGACGGGCCGGCCCAAAGGCGTTGCGGTCACGCATCGCAATCTGGTCCATTCAACGTGGGCGCGTTTCATTCACTACGATGAGCCGGTCCAGAGCTTCATGCTCGTCTCGCCGTTTTTCTTCGACAGCTCCGTGGCCGGGATCTTCTGGACGCTGTGTCAGGGCGGAACGCTGGTGTTGCCGCCGAAAGATTTTGAGCGAGATCCGAAGGCGCTCGCCACTTTGATCGAAACAGAACAGGTTTCTCACATCCTGTGCCTGCCGATGGTCCATTCGCTGCTCCAGCGCCAGGCGGCCGCCGCGCAACTCGACAGTCTGCGATGCGTGATCGTGGCTGGCGAGCCGTGCCCGCCTGAGTTACCGAAGCAGCATTTCGAGAAACTGCCGCAGGCATCGCTGTTCAATGAATATGGACCAACCGAAGGCACAGTATGGACCACCGTTCACAAGTGCGCGTCGCAGGATCGCACAACAACAGTGCCGATCGGACGTCCAGTGCCGAACGTGCAAACGTACGTGCTCGACGATCAACTCCAGCCCGCACCGATCGGCGTTGCGGGCGAACTGTACATCGGTGGCGAAGGCGTAGCGCGTGGATATCGCAACAACGCCGCGCAAACGGCCGAACGGTTTGTGCCTCATCCGCACAGCACCGAACCGGGCGCGCGCTTGTATGCAACCGGGGATCTCGCACGTTATCTGCCGGACGGCGAGCTGGAGTTTCTCGGGCGGCGCGATCAGCAGATCAAGATACGCGGTTATCGCATCGAGCTGGGCGAGATCGAAGCGGCGCTGCGCGAGCACCCGTTGGTGCGTGAGGCAGTGGTAATCAAGCATGAAGGCCGTGTCGTTGCTTATGTCACTTCAGTTGGACCAAAAGCGACAGAAAATCTGCGCGATTTGCGAGAATTTCTAGGAGAGCGATTGCCTGAATACATGCTGCCGGCGCAGTTTGTATTGCTCGACGCATTACCCCTGGGCGCCAATGGCAAAGTAAATCGCAACGCCCTGCCTGCTCCCGATGCGTCGCGACCGGCGCTGCGGGCGTCTTACGCAGCCCCACAAACACCACTCGAGCAGACGATCGCCGCAGTCTGGCGAGAGTTTCTCCAGTTGGACACAGTCGGTGTCAACGACATTTTCTTCGAGCTTGGCGGTCATTCATTGTTGCTCGTGCTGGTCCATGAGACGTTGCAGCAACGAATCGAACGTGAAGTGTCGATTGCCGATCTCTTCAGGTTCCCAACAGTGCGCGCACTGGCCCGGCATCTCGGCGGCAACTCCCCAACAAAAGACGAGGCATCAATCAATCGCCGGCGCGCCGGCGAGCGACGAGCCGCTCTCGAAGCGCGGTCAAAGACGAGCACCGCGCGGAATCAGTAATGAATTAAAAGAAAGGTAAACGGAATTATTTATGGCTACTCCAGCGTTTTCCCGAAGCACGGTAGACACTCTACCGGCAAATAAAGTGAAGGATGAATTAGTAACTTGTCTCAAAGAGCTGAAGGAAGACTGCGGGACTTTGCCCCGAGAGCTCGCGGTTGTGATTTTGGGCCAGTGGTTTCATCCGCTGCACTATTTCCCCGTATTCCTCTCCAGGTTGATTTCGGTTACGCCACAGGTCGAAGCGCAGACCTACATTTCCCGCATTCTCTGGGAAGAGCTAGGCGAAGGCGATCCGCAGCGAGCGCACGAAAAGATTTACGTCGAGACAATGACGGCCGGTGGATTCGAAGAGCAGCAGTTTACGGAAGCCGCGCCGCTACCTGCAACGCGCCGGTTGGTCGATGGATATGAAAAGGCAGCGAACGAGTATCTCGCCGGGCTTGGTTTTCTTTACGGCACGGAAGTGGTCGATCTTCAGATGGTGGCGACTATAGGCGCGCTGATGAAACGGTGTACCGGGTTGCGCACGCTGCCGTGGGTCGACATTCATGTTCAGCAGGAGCCGGGGCACGTGGAGAGTTCGAGCGAGGCGTTGGACCAATCGTTAGAACAGGACGAACAGCGCCGGGTGGTGAGCAGCGCTGAAGAGATGTGGACGTTGTGGACGGATTTCTTCAAGTCGATCCGGCAGGTGATTTTGCCGCAAAAAGCACAAAAAGCACAGAAGGCACAAGGGTTGATTAATGAGTGAAGTGGATCAATTTGAGTATGAAGTCGCGGTGGTTGGTCTTTCGGGACGTTTCCCGGGCGCGCGGAACGTGGGCGAGTTTTGGGAACGGCTCTGCGAAGGCGCGGAGCTGATCAATGTCTTTGCTGACGGCGATCCGATCGTCAAGGCTGAAGGTGTTCTTGATGACGTTGAGTTATTCGATGCGTCGTTCTTCGGCTTTACGCCGCGTGAAGCGGAAACGCTCGATCCCCAGCATCGCATCTTTCTCGAAGAGTCGTGGGCGGCGCTGGAGAATGCCGGTTACAACCCGGAGTATTATCACGGCCGCATCGGCGTCTTTGCTGGTGAGAGCTTGAATACTTACTTCCTGCATAATCTCTACCCGAATCGGAAGTTGCTGGATTCACTTGGCGCGTCGCAAGTTGTCATTGCCAACGACCGCGACTATCTCACCACGCAAGTCTCTTTTCGTTTGCATCTGAAAGGACCGAGTCTGAGTATTCAGACTGCCTGTTCCACGTCTCTCGTGGCTGTTCACGTCGCTTGTCAAAGTCTACTGAACCGCGAATGCGACATGGCGCTCGCGGGCGGCGTTTCGGTAAGTGTCCCGCAAGGACTCGGCGGTGAGTATCAGGAAGGCGGCATCATCTCGCCCGATGGACACTGCCGCGCGTTCGACGCGAAGGCGCGTGGCACGGTGAAGGGAAGTGGCGCCGGTGTCGTCGTGTTGAAACGTCTCACGGACGCACTAAACGATCGCGACACGATTCATGCGGTCATCAAGGGCTCGGCGATCAACAACGACGGCGCGACGAAGATCGGTTTCACGGCGCCGTCAATCGAAGGTCAGGCGAGCGTGATCGAAGAGGCGCTGGCGCTCGCGTCGACCGAGCCGGAGACGATCGGGTATGTCGAGGCGCACGGAACCGGCACGGCGTTAGGCGATCCGGTGGAGATCGCAGCGCTGACGCAAGCGTTTCGTACCGGCACTGAAGCGATTGGCTTCTGTCCGATCGGATCAGTCAAAACCAATATCGGGCACCTTGACGCCGCCGCCGGCGTTGCGAGCTTCATCAAGACCGTGCTCGCGCTCGAGCACAAACAAATTCCGCCGAGTCTGAATTTTGAGCAGCCGAATCCGAATATTGATTTCGCGAACAGTCCGTTTTTCGTCAACACGGAGTTGCGTCGTTGGGATACGGATGGAACGCCTCGACGAGCAGGCGTTAGTTCATTTGGCATTGGCGGAACGAATGCGCATGTGGTGTTGGAAGAAGCGCCCTTTGCTGCAGGCTGCGAGTTTCGAGTCGTCGCCTGGTGCACCTCAGCTTCTGGTCCTATCGGCGAGGACACAAAGCGCGCTGGAAGAGGCGCGTGCAAAACTCGCGGCTCAGCTTGAGACGAACTCGCAACTCGATCTTGCGGATGTCGCTTATACATTGAGCGCAGGAAGAAAATCGTTCGAGCACCGGTTAGCGGTCGTGTGTCACAACTCGGCTGACTGCATTGCGATACTTTCTGCGCCGAATCGTATTTTTACCGGCGCGACGCAGTATGAGAAACGGCCTGTTGCATTCATGTTTCCCGGGCAGGGCGCGCAGTACGCCGGCATGGGACGCGCGTTGTATGAGCGCGAACCAGTGTTCCGAGCTGAGTTGGACCATTGCGCTGATCTTTGCGGAGCTCGTTGGGAGTAGATCTGCGCGAGATCATTTATGCAGATGATCTACCGGCTGAAGAAGCTTCTGCGCGTCTTGCTGATACGCGCTTTGCGCAGCCGTCGCTATTCGCCGTCGAGTACGCGTTGGCGAAACTGTGGATTGAGTGGGGAATCGTACCGCAGGCGATGATCGGGCACAGCATCGGCGAGTATGTCGCGGCTTGTCTGGCCGGCGTCTTTTCGCTTGAGGATGCGCTGCGCCTGGTCGCCGCGCGTGGAGAGATCATGCAGCGGCTCCCGCGTGGGGCGATGCTCGCGGTCTCGCTTTCCCCTTCGGAAGCTGCGCGGCACTTGAACCGAACAGGTCTCACTTGCAGCCGTCAACTCACCCTCGCTGTGTGTGCTGTCCGGCACAATTGAAGCCATTGAGCGGTTGGAACGACGGCTGGCAGACGAAGGCGTGATCTGCCGGCGTGTGCATACGTCACACGCGTTTCACTCGGCGATGATGGAGCCGGCAATCGAAGAGTTTACGGCGCTCGTGCGAAGCGTTGGGCTGCACGCGCCTCAGATCCCGTACCTCTCAAATTCTACCGGCACAGTGGATTACTGAAGCACAGGCGACTGACCCTTCATACTGGGCGCGACATTTGCGCGAAGCCGTTCAGTTTTCGGCGGGCGTGGCGGAGTTACTCAACGATCCGGCGATCGTGTTGCTGGAAGTTGGACCAGGACAAACGTTGAGCACACTCGCCGCACAGCAAGGGCCGGGATTTGATCGCGTTGCACCAGCATCGTTACGCCCGCCGAAAGGTGAACAATCGGAAATTGAGTTTCTGCTGAAGACGGTTGGTCGTCTGTGGCTGGCGGGTGTGGAAATTGACTGGTCCAGGTTTTACGCAGGTCAACCTCGCCGGCGTGTGCCGCTTCCGGCGTATCCATTTGAACGGCGGCGTTACTGGATCGATCCGCCGTCCTTCGCGACAACACCAGAAACAATCGAAGATCTGCCCCACACCAAAATGCCACTGAAAGCGCCGCGCTTTCACGAGACGATCGAAACATTTTCCTCCGCCGGCGAAGTCGAAATCGCAGTGATCGCGATCTGGCGCGAGCTTTTCGGGATCGAGACCATTAGTTCCCACGACAACTTCTTCGACCATGGCGGCAATTCGCTGATCGCGCTCCAGCTCGTTGCCCAACTCCGCGCGACGTTCAAGATCGATCTGCCTTTGCGCGTTGTCTTCGAATCTCAGACGGCGACGGCATTGGCGGTCCGCATCTTTGATATGCTCACGCAGGAACAGGAAATGGCTGAGCTCGACAGTCTGTTGCGCGAGATCGAGTCGCTATCCCCTGAAGAATTGCAGGCGCAACTCGATCCGCAACCGACCGAGACGCAACCGCACGAGCCTGAAATCGGCAGCATCAGCTTCAGTCTCTACTTCTTCTCTGACGATGGTTCCAAAGCTTCAGACGACAAGTACCGGCTGGTGTTGGAGAGCGCGAAGTTTGCTGACCGGCACGGCTTCACTGCCGTCTGGACGCCCGAGCGTCACTTCCAGGATTTCGGTGGTCTTTATCCGAACCCGTCTGTTCTGAGTGCCGCGCTGGCCGTGTTGACGGAACGAATACAGATACGCGCGGGCAGCGTTGCCTTGCCGCTGCATCACCCGGTGCGCGTCGCCGAAGAGTGGTCGCTGGTTGACAACCTGTCGCACGGCCGGGTGGCAGTTTCATTCGCTTCCGGCTGGCATACGAACGACTTCATCTTTGCGCCGGACAAATACGACGACCGAAAAGAAGTGATGTTTCGTTATATCGAGCTGATTCAAAAGTTGTGGGCTGGAGAGAAGGTAAGACTGCCGAGCGCCGATGGAGCGGAAGTCGAGTTTCGCATGCTGCCGCGGCCGATCCAGCCGCAACTGCCGATCTGGATCACGAGCTCAGGCAGCGCCGAGACGTGGCGCCGGGCAGGAGCGATCGGGGCCAACGTTCTCGCTGCCTACGTCGGTTACACCCCTGAGGAGTTGGCCCAACGAATCGCGCTTTATCGCGAAGCTCGCGCCGCGCACGGCCACGATCCACGCACCGGCATTGTGACGATCATGCTGCACACGTTTGTTGGCGACGACGATCAGTCGGTCAAGGAGAAAGTTCGCGCGCCTTTCTCGAATTATCTGCGCACGTACTTCAAGCAGTACGAGACCAGTGTTGCAGGCGTTGCCGGTGTCAGCGAAGCCGACAAAGACGCGCTGATGAGCGCCGCGTTCGAAAAGTATTTCGAGTCGAGCACTCTGATGGGTGCGCCTGAAAAGTGTGCGCGCCTGGTCGATGAGCTTGTGGATGCCGGCGTGAACGAAATCGCGTGCCTGGTAGATTTCGGAGTCGATGCAGATTCCGTGCTCGCAAGTCTCACGGGGCTGGATGAGTTGAGAGCGAGGTACGCACAAGGCGTTGAGAGTATTGCTCCCGCAGAGGCGCAAAGGCGCAAAGCGCTGCCGCGTTTCTGAAGGGGGCTTTCTTTGCGTCTTTGCGCCTTTGCGGGAGAGTTTTTCGAAAGAAAATGAACGATCTGTCAGCAAGAATAGCAGCGCTCAGTCCCGAGCAGCGCGCTCGTTTTGAAGCGTCGATGAAGGCAAAAGGACTGCGCTTGCCGCAAGTCGACCGGATCCCGCGCGGTCTGCGGCAAGACGGCAATCTGTGTCCGAGTTCGATCGATCAGGAGCGGCTGTGGTTTATCGAGCAACTGCAACCCGGCAACTCGGCTTACAACATTTTCAGCGCCAGCCGGATCAAGGGCCCGCTGGATGCGGCTTTGATGGAACGCGTGGTCAACGAACTGATCGCGCGACATGAAGTCCTGCGCACGACGTTCACCGTCGTTGACGATCAACCGATGCAGGTCATCCATCTGCGAATGGAAATCACGCTCACGCCCGTTGACTTGCAATTGCTGCCGGTTGAAGCACGTGAGCAGGAGGCGTTGCGTCTCGTGACTGAGACCTTCTCGCAACCATTCGACCTGGAGAAAGGACCGCTCGTGCGCGTCGGCTTGTTGCGGCTCGCCGAAGACGATCACGTGCTGCACTCCAACATGCATCATGCCGTCACCGATCGCTGGTCCGGCGCCATCTTCGAGCAGGAGACCGGTTTGTTGTACGAAGCTTTCGCTAACAACCGGTCGTCGCCTTTGCCCGAGTTGCCGATTCAATACGCCGACTACGCGATTTGGCAGCGCAGCATGGCCGAGAGCGAGATCTATCGCAGGCAAGCAGAGTACTGGACCAGGAGATTGACCGGTCTGCCGTTCGTTCTGGAAGTGCCTACAGATTTTCCGCGGCCGCCGATTCAGAACTTTCGCGGCGCTCGTGTTTATACCCGCTACTCGAGACGACTGCTCGACGCGCTCAGGGAGTTGAGCCGCCGCGAAGGCGTGACGATGTTTACGCTCGCGCTTGCGGCATACAAAGCGTTGCTCTATCGCTACACGGCTGAGGAAACGATTCTCGTCGGCACCACCTTCGCCAATCGCAACCGTCCGGAGTTGCAAAACATGGTGGGCTATCTGCTGAACCTGATCGTGCTGAGCACGGACCTTTCCGGCAACCCGACGTTCCGCGAACTGCTTCAGCGCGAGCGCGCGACGGTGCTTGAAGGTTTCGCAAACCAGGATCTCCCGTTTGGCAAGCTGGTCCAGGAACTGCGGCCGGCGCCGGATGCGAGCCGCAACCCGATCGTGCAGCACTCGCTGATCTATCTCGACTTTCCGGAACTGACCGTCATGGAGACGCTCGGCTTGACCGCGAAGCATTTGGATATCGACAACGGCGCGTCGCGATTCGATATGACGCTCGCGATGACCGAAACCGAGCAGGGATACGAAGTTGATATCGAGTATCCGACGGACTTATATCGCCGCGAACGGATCGAACGCATGACAGTGCATCTGGAAAACATTTTGGAAAGCATCGTCGTCGATCCCGCACAGCGTTTGTCCGACTTACCGTTGTTAAGCGAGGCCGAAAACCGGCAATTGCTGATCGAGTGGAACGACACCACCGCTGCATATCCATCCGATCGGTGTATCCATGAACTGTTTGAAGCGCAGGCGCACCAAACACCAGATAACGTGGCGTTGGTTTTTGAAGATGAAAGGCTTACTTACCGCGAGTTGAACGAACAGGCGAATCGCATGGCCCACTATCTAAGAGAAGCGGGCGTTGAGAATGGAGAGTTGGTCGGTCTCTTCACGTCGCGTTCGTTGCGGATGGTGGTGGCGCTGCTCGGCATTCTGAAGGCTGGCGGCGCGTACTGTGCCGTTGGACGAAAAATTTCCCGCGGAACGTCTTGAGTTCATGTTGAAGGATTCCGGCGCGCGCGTGCTGCTAACCGAAGACCGCCTCGACGCGGATAGTGAAAAGATCGTGGCGTGCAGCGCGGAAAACCCGGATCACATTTTCACGAATCAGCAGCGCGCTTATGTGATTTACACGTCCGGCTCGACGGCCCAGCCAAAAGGCGTTGAAGTGTCGCACCGGTCCGTCGTCAATCTGCTCAACTCGATTGCGTCCCGTCCGTCGCTCAACGCCACAGACACGATGCTCGCTGTGACAACGCTCTCGTTTGATATCGCAGTTGCGGAGATCTTGCTGCCGCTGATCGTAGGCGGGCGTGTGGTGATCGCAAGCCGTGAAGTTGCTGCTGATGGCGTGGCGCTTGCCCGCCTGTTTGCCGGCTCGGGCGCGACAGTGATGCAAGCTACGCCTGCCACCTGGCGTCTGCTGATTGAGGTAGGCTGGCAGGGCGGCTCGACGCTGAAAGTGTTCAGCACGGGAGAAGCGCTCGATCGTCCCCTTGCAGATCAACTGTTAACGCAGGTGCGCCGAGCTGTGGAACCTTTATGGTCCAACAGAGACGACGATCTTTTCCGGTGCGATCCAGGTAACTGCGTCGGCGGGACCGGTGCCGATCGGTCCACCCATTGCAAACACTCGCTTCTACGTTGCGGACCGGTTTATGAATCCCGTTCCGATTGGTATCTACGGCGAGCTCTACATCGGCGGCGCAGGTTTGGCGCACGGGTATCTAAATCGTCCCCAGTTGACCGCGGAGAAGTTTGTTCCCGATCCGTTTGGCCGCGAACCGGGCGCACGCTTGTATCGCACCGGCGACCTCGTGCGTTACTGCGAAGACGGGAGTCTTGAGTTTGCCGGCCGGTTGGACCATCAGGTCAAAGTGCGAGGCTTTCGCATCGAGCTTGGCGAAGTGGAAGCGGCGTTGTCGCAGCACGAAGCAGTCCGCGCCGCTGTGGTGGTTGCGCGCGAAGTGCGTGAGGGAGAACAACGTCTCGTTGCTTACCTCGTTGGCGATCAGAAGCAATTGCCGTCGGCCGGGGAATGGCGGGCGTTTCTTATTAAACGCTTGCCGGAGTACATGATTCCGTTGTTGTTCATCAATCTCGAAGAGTTGCCGCTGTTGCCTAACGGTAAGGTAAACCGGCGCGCGTTGCCGGTTCCCGACGCGTCCCGGCCTGAGCTGCGGCGAGAATTCGTCGCGCCTGAGAATCCAACGCAGGCGAGATTAGTCGAACTGTACATGAATGTTCTCGCGCTGGATAAGGTGGGTATTCACGACGACTTCTTCGAGTTGGGTGGCGACTCGATCCTCGCGACGCGGCTCGTCTCTCGCGTGCGTAGAACGTTCGGCGTCGAAGTGCCGGTGCGCGAACTGTTTTGGCAGACCACAGTGTTCGAGCTGGCCGCGGTCGTTGAAAAGTTAGTGATCGAGCAATTGGAAAACCTCAGCGAAGAAGAGGCTGAACAGCTTTTGCAAAATGAAGTTTAAGAGTTCTCTGCGATCTCTGCGGCTCTCTGTGATCTCGGCGTTAAATATTCGGACGACCACAGTTAACGCCGAGATCACAGAGAGCCGCAGAGATCGCAGAGAAGACTTTTTCAAAAATGAATTCTAAGACTCAACTCTCAGCAGCCAAGCGCGCGTTGCTCGAAAAACGCCTGGCGGGCCGGTCGCCTGTTGAACCTGACGGGCAGGCGATACGACGCATTCCGCGAAATGGACCAGTGCCGCTGTCGTTTGCCCAGCAGCGTCTCTGGTTTTTGGACCAGTTGGAACCGGGGCTGGTGGCTTACAACGTACCCGCCGCAGTGCGTCTTGTCGGGAAGCTTGATGTAGCAGTGTTGAATTGGAGTTTGAACGAGATCGTCAGGCGACATGAAAGCCTGCGCACGACGTTCGATTCTGTTGCCGGCCAGCCGGCGCAGATCGTTGCTCCGAGTCTCGAGTTATCGATTTCAGTAGTCGATCTGAGTGGATTTTCCGATGAGTTACGCGAGACGGCGGCTATGCGGCTCGCGCAGGAAGAAGCGCAACGACCGTTCGATCTGATTCGTGGTCCATTGATCCGGGCCGTGCTGCTGCGACTTGGAAGCGAATTGCACGTGCTGATCGTGACGATGCACCACATTGTCAGCGACGGGTGGTCGCAAGGTGTGTTGAAGACGGAGCTCGGCGCGCTTTATGACGCGGGGATGAAAGGGGAGCGTACGTCGCTTCCGGAGTTGTCGATTCAGTACGCCGACTTCGCACAGTGGCAACGAGGTTGGTTGAAAGACGACGAGTTAAACCGGCAGCTCGCGTACTGGCGTGAGCATCTGAAAGGCGCACCGCCTTCAGTGGATTTGCCTAACGATAGCGCGCGGCCGCCGCAGTTGAATTATCGAGGCGCAACTTTTCTTTTTGAGCTTTCAGCGGATTTGTCCGAATCAATCACTGCTTTGAGCCGGCGCGAAGGAGTGACTCTGTTCATGGCGTTGCTGGCTGCCTTCAAGGCGTTGCTCTTTCGTTACACGGGCCAGAGCGACATCGTGGTCGGCACTCCGGTAGCGAATCGCAATCGCGAAGAGCTCGAAGGCTTGATCGGGTTCTTCGTCAACACGCTGGCGCTGCGTACGGACTTTTCCGGAAGTCCGACGTTCCGAGAGTTGTTGCATCGCGTGCGTGAAGTGTCGCTGGGCGCGTATGCACACCAGGATTTGCCTTTCGAGTTGCTGGTGGAGGAACTGCAGCCCGTCAGGGATCTGAGTCGCAACCCGCTGTTTCAAATAGTTTTCGATCTTCAGAGCACACCGGCGCTCGCACTCGAATTGACGGGACTCGCGTTAGAGCCATACGAGTTCACGGCCGAGACTACGCGTTTCGATCTTGAACTACACCTCACGTCGACGCCCGCAGGGATCAGCGGAGCGTTGGTCTACGGCACAGACTTGTTTGCCGAGTCAACGATCAGCCAACTCGCCGAACGCTATCGAATGCTTTTGGAAGCTGTCGTCGCCGATCCGGAACTGCCTGTGTCCGGCATCGAGTTGCTCACTGGCGATGAGCGAAACAAGTTGCTGTTTGAATGGAACGACACGGCGCGTTTGTTTTCCAGCAAAACTATTTCGGATCTCTTCGAAACGTGGGCCGCTCAGTCGCCGGAAAACATCGCGCTGGCGTTCGGCGATGAGCGTTTGACGTATCGTGAATTGAACTGTCGCGCTAACCAGTTGGCCCATCACCTGCAAGCCTACGGCGCCGGGGCAGAAACATGCGTCGGGATCTACATCGAGCGTTCGATCGAGATGATCGTTGCCGTGCTTGGCGTGGTCAAGGCAGGCGCGACTTACGTTCCGCTCGATCCGTCGTATCCGGAGCAACGGCTGTTGTTCATGCTTGACGACGCCGGGGTGCAGCTCGTGCTCACTGTCGATGCGGTTGAAGAAAACCTGCCCACTCATCACGCGCCCGTAATCCTGCTCGACTCTGAATGGCTGCTGATTGCGGGGCAAAGTGAAGAAAATCCGGAACGAGACATCACGCCGGAGCATCTGGCTTATATCAGTTACACGTCAGGCTCGACGGGTGTGCCGAAGGGCGTCGCCGTGCCGCATCGCGGCGTCGCGCGGCTGATCGCCGGCAACTACGCGAGCTTTGGTCCTGATGAAGTTTTCTTACAGTTCGCGCCACTTGCCTTCGATGCTTCAACTTTCGAGATCTGGGGCA
The DNA here is from genome assembly GCA_963770215.1 of uncultured Acidobacteriota bacterium. Lineage (GTDB taxonomy): Bacteria > Acidobacteriota > Blastocatellia > Pyrinomonadales > Pyrinomonadaceae > PSRF01. The sequence goes on along the minus strand of CAVYOP010000014.1, from coordinate 371,621 downwards.
GTTTGCTCAACGGAGCGCAACTGGTGCTCATGCCTTCCGGTATGACTTCGTTGGCCGAGTTCGGTCGCGCGCTCACGCAGCATCGCGTGACGACTTTGTGGTTGACTGCCGGGTTGTTTCAGCAAATGGTGGACGAGCAGCTCGAAGCCCTTACCTCGCTCCGGCAACTATTAGCCGGTGGCGACGTTCTCTCACCGGCGCACGTGAAAAAATTCGTCGACGCGGTTCCTGCGTGCAGACTGATCAATGGTTATGGTCCAACTGAGAACACCACGTTCACTTGCTGCTACGCGATCGACGCGGCAGTAGAGATTAACGGCTCGGTTCCGATCGGGCGGCCGATTGCCGGCACACAGGTCTTTATCCTGGATGAGAACCTGCAACTGTCTCCGCCCGGATTCATCGGCGAGTTGTATGCAGGAGGCGATGGCCTCGCGCGTGGTTATCACGGCCGCGCGAGTCTCACTGCCGAGCGTTTCATTCCACATCCATTCAGCGCCGAGCCGGGAGCGCGGCTTTATAGCACCGGCGATCTGGCGCGCTACCTCGCGAATGGCAACATCGAGTTTATCGGGCGAGCTGACGAACAGGTGAAGGTGCGCGGTTATCGCATCGAGCTCGGCGAAATCGAAACCGCTCTCGCGCGTGCGCCGGGAGTGCAGCAAGTAGCCGTGGTAGTGCGCGATTACGACGACGGCGATAAGCGTCTCGTGGCTTATGTCGTCGGCGACGTCGAAGTGGACAAGCTGCAAAAGACTCTTCGCTCAACTTTACCTGATTACATGGTCCCATCGGCGTTCGTTGTTCTTGACGATCTGCCACTGACGCCGAACGGCAAAGTCGATCGCCGTGCGTTGCCTGCGCCTGACGAAGTGTCAGCGTCGCGGGATTCAGCTTATCCAGCGCCGCGAACGCCTGTCGAAGAGTTGCTGGCCGGAATTTGGGCTGACGTGTTGAAGGTCGAGCGCGTTGGCGTAAACGATAACTTCTTCGAGCTCGGCGGGCATTCGCTGCTCGTGACGCGGCTGGTTTCTCGGGCGCAGGCGCAATTCGGTGCGGAGTTGCCGCTGAAACTCTTCTTCGAGTCCGCCACCCTCGCCGCGCAGGCAGCAGCAGTCGAAGCAGCGTTGGGTGCTGAGAATGGTTCGCAAGCGCCGCCGATCGTTCCTGTATCTCGCGCCGGCAATCTCCCGCTGTCGTTCTCGCAACAACGTCTTTGGTTCCTTTATCAGTTGGAACCGAGCACGTCGGCATACAACATTCCCACCGCGGTGCGTCTGACGGGCGCCCTTGATAGCGAGGCGCTCACGCGCACGCTGAACGAGCTCGTCCGGCGGCACGAGATACTCCGCACCTATTACGGCATGGCTGATGGTAAGCCGGCGCAGTTTGTTGGACCACCGCCGGATCTGCCGGTTGATCTGCTGGACCTCAGTGAATTGGCGGAGAGTGAGCGGGAATCGCGCATGTTGGAGCTGGCGTCTGAAGAAGCGGGCAAGCCCTTCGACCTGACTCGCCCACCACTCTTGCGTGCGAGTCTTGTGCGGCTTGGACCAGAGGAGCACGTGCTGTTACTGACTGTTCATCACATCGTTTCCGATGGTTGGTCGCAGGGTGTGATGGTGCGCGAGGTTGGCACACTCTACCAGGCTTTTAGCGAGGGCAAAGAGTCACCGCTTGCAGAGTTGCCGGTGCAATACGCCGACTTCGCACACTGGCGGCGCAAGTGGCTGACGGGCGATGTATTGGACCAGCAACTCGCTTACTGGCGAAAACAACTCGCCGGCGATCTCCCGGTACTCGATCTGCCCCTCGACCATCCGCGTCCCGAAGTGCAGAGCTTTCGCGGTGCAACGTTTACGGCGATCCTGCCGCCCGGTTTGAACGAATCGCTCAGCGTTATTTGCCGGCGGGAAGGCGTGACTCTCTTCATGCTCTTGCTCGCGGCTTTCAAGGCGCTGCTCTGCCGCTACACCGGACAGGCCGAGATCGTCATAGGCGCGCCGATCGCAAATCGCAATAGCATCGAGACCGAAAACCTGATCGGTTTCTTCGTCAACACCCTCGTGCTGCGCACTGATCTTTCCGGCGACCCACATTTTCCGGAGCTCCTGGCGCGCGTGCGCAAAGTGACGCTCGAAGCCTACGCGCATCAGGACCTTCCTTTTGAAGTGCTGGTCGAAGACTTGCAACCGGAACGCAGCCTCAGCCGGAACCCGTTGTTTCAGGTGATGTTTCAACTGGAGAACACGCCGAAAGAGGAACTGCCGTTACCGGGTTTGACGTTGAGTCCCGTTGCCGTCGAAGGCGTGGCTAGCCAGTTCGATCTGAGTGTCGACGTGGTCGAAAGCGAGCAGGGACTTGCGGTCACGGCTGAGTACAGCACGGATCTTTTCGAGGCTGAGACGATCCGCGCTTTGCTCAAGCGTTGGGAGATTTTGTTGGAGAGTATCGCGGCCGCGCCGGACCAGCGTCTCAGTGAACTGCCGCTCATGGACCAATCCGAGCGTCTTCAGGTAGAGCTCGACCGGAACCGAACAGCAAAGACATTTCCGTCGCAATCTGTGATTGAGGTGTTTGAGGCGCAGGTGGCACGTTCGCCTGCGGCGGTTGCGATTGTCAGCGAGAGCGAGAGTTTGACGTTTGCAGAGCTGAATAGCCGCGCCAATCAGTTGGCCCACTATTTAACGTCGGCTGGTGTTGGACCGGAAATTCCGGTGGCGGTGACGATTGGGCGTTCGGTGGAGATGATCGTCGCTTTGCTCGGCATTCTGAAGGCTGGTGGCGCTTATGTGCCGCTCGATCCTGCTTATCCACAGGCGCGACGCACATTCATGCTGGAGGATGTTGGTGCTCGATTGATACTCACGCAGGAGATTGTCAAAGAGGCAATCGCCGGTGCGCAGACGGAGAATCCGGATCACCGGTTGAGTCTCGAAAATGCTGCTTATGTGATCTACACGTCGGGATCGACGGGAACGCCGAAGGGTGTTGTTATCACGCATCGCGCGCTGTCAAACCATTGTTTCGCAGTGGCCCATGAGTATGAGTTGCAGGCTTCGGATCGTGTGCTCCAGTTTACTTCGTTGAGTTTTGACGTGGCCGCCGAAGAGATCTTCCCCACGTTGCTGGCAGGAGCGACGATCGTGCTTCAGCGCGAACGGGTGCTGGAGGCGACGGCGCTACTGCGCTTGATCGAGCAGGAGCAGGTAAGTGTGCTGAACCTGCCGGCGCGATTTTGGCAGGAGTGGTTGGAGGGTTTAGAGCGCAAAGGAGCGAGATTGCCGGAGTGCATCCGCTTGACGGTTGTCGGAAGCGAGAAGGTCGGGGCGGAAGGAGCGGCGACATGGACCAGGTTGGCGCCCGCGAACAGTGTCTTGCTGAACGCATACGGAGTCAGCGAAGCCACTGTCACGTCTACTTTGTATCGTTCCGGCGTCGATCAGCTTCGCGGCACGTTGCCGATTGGCCGTCCCATCGCGAACACGCAGGTTTATTTGCTTGACCGAAATCTGCGTTCAGTGCCGATTGGGCTTGTCGGCGAGTTGTACCTGGCGGGCGACAGCCTGGCGCGTGGTTATCACGGGCGCGCTGATCTCACGGCCGAAAGATTCATTCCGAATCCGTTTAGCTCGACTCCCGGTGCGCGCCTGTACTGCACGGGCGACCTGGCGCGTTACCGCACGGACGGGAATATCGAATTCATCGGACGGGCAGACGAGCAGATCAAACTGCGCGGTTATCGTATCGAACTGGGTGAGATTGAAACGGTGCTCAGCGCCGCGCCGGGCGTTAGACACGCCGCGGTGCTGCTGCGTGCAGGCGCATCAGGCGATCCATCTCTTATCGCTTACGTCACGCAAAAGTCTGCTGAAGAGAACAATGCTTCCGCCGCACTCGAAACGGAGCAACTCGCGCAGTGGCGCACGGTTCACGACGACGAAGTCTTCAACGAGAACGATCCGGTCCAAGATCCATCCTTCAACATCAGCGGTTGGAACAGCAGCTACACCGGCGAGCCGATCCCTGAAGACGCAATGCGCGAATGGGTGGACGATGCGGTCAATCGCGTGCTGTTGCAACAACCACGACGTGTGCTCGAGATCGGCTGCGGCACCGGGTTGTTGTTGTTCCGTATCGCGCCGCACTGCGAGCGCTATCTCAGGCACGGACTTTTCACCCGCGGCGCTGAATTACATCCGCGAGCAGTTGCAGAAACCGGGTAGCGCGTTGCCGCCACAGGTGTCGCTGTCGTTGTTAGAGCAGAACGCGGACGACTTCACGAACGTCGAGCCGGCGTCGTTCGACGGAGTGATTATCAACTCTGTGGTGCAGTACTTTCCCGGTATTGACTATCTCCTGCGTGTGTTGCGTGGCGCGGTCGAAGCCGTGGCGCCCGGCGGTTCTATCTTTATGGGCGATGTGCGCAGTTTGCCTTTGCTGAAAACTCTGCATACGTCGATCGAGCACCACAAAGCTGAGGCTGGGTCTTCGATTGAACAGTTGCAGCAGCGTGTGCAGCGACGCATCGAACAGGAGGAGGAGTTGGTCATCGATCCGGCCTTCTTCACGGCGCTCAAGCAACAACTGCCGCAGATTAGCCACGTCAAAGTTGAGCCGAAACGCGGGCGCTATCACAACGAGCTCACGCGGTTTCGCTATCAAGTGATGATCCATGTCGGCGATCGAGAGATCGGATCGGCAGAGGATTTATCGTGGATCGATTGGCGTGAGGACCATTTAGATTTGGCAAAGATCCGCGATCGACTCGTGCAGGATCAACCAGAGACGCTTGCTCTTACGAACGTCGCGAACGCCCGACTCGGCGAAGGTCTCGATCCTGAAGACTTGCATCGATTAGCAGATGAGTTGCCATATCAAGTCCATCTGAGTTGGGCGCGGCACGGCGGCGATGGAAGCTTCGACGTCGTCTTCACGCAGCGTTCCGAAACAAGAGTTCAGTTTCCGTTCGAGCTCGACGCAGCGAAATCGCTCGACGATTACGTGAACCATCCGTTGCGTGGAAAACAGGCGCGACAGTTTGGCCCACAGTTGCGAACCTTCTTGAAAGAGCGACTTCCGGAACACATGGTTCCCGCATCGTTCGTGATTCTCGACGAGTTGCCGCTGTTGCCGAATGGCAAGCTGGACCGACGCGCGCTCCCGGCGCCGGAAGCTGTCAGACCGGATTTGCCCCAAGACTTCGTTGCGCCGAGCACGAGCGTTGAACAGTCGCTCGCCGGCGTTTGGTCTGACTTGCTTGGCCTCCCGCAGATCGGCATTCACGACAACTTCTTCGATCTCGGTGGTCACTCGCTGCTCACGACGCAACTCATCTCTCGCGTGCGCGAGTTGTTCAAGGTGGACCTTCCGTTGCGCCAGGTGTTCCAGCAACCAACTATCGCCGCACTCGCAATCGTCATCGAGCAGGCACAAAACAACAGCGAGCCGAGCGAAATGCCGAAGATTGTTCGCGTCGATCGAGAAGCGCGCCGCCTAGCACGACCAGCGAGATCTCAATGACTACGCTCCCTCCCCCGTTCTTTTTTCTCTTTGTGCCTCTTGTGACTCTTTGTGCCTTTTGTGGCTGAATTTATGTCAGACGTCTTCGTTTTCCCGCTTTCATTTGCCCAGCAACGTTTGTGGTTCCTGCATCAGATGGAACCGTCGAACGCGGCCTATAACATGCCGCTTGCTTTCCGGCTATCAGGGCAGCTCGAAGTTGAGGCTTTGCAATGGTCTCTCGACGAAATCGTCCGCCGGCACGAGATCTTGCGCACCACGTTCGACGTGTTGGACCAGGAACCCGTGCAATTAGTCGCCGCCACTGGAAACCTCACGTTGACCGTGACAGATTTGAGTTCGTTTCCGCCATCGGTCAGCGAAGTAGAAGCCGAGCTGTTGGCGACCGAAGAGACGCAACAGCCATTCGACCTGATAAGCGGTCCGCTCATTCGTGCCCGGTTGATGCGGCTGGGTGCTAACGAACACGTGCTGCTCGTGACGATGCATCACATAATCAGCGACGGCTGGTCGCAAACGGTTTTGCTGAACGAGTTGGGGGCGCTTTACGAAGCTGCCGTGGCCGGCCGGGCGTCGCCGTTGGCGGAATTGTCGATCCAGTACGCCGACTTTGCCGAGTGGCAGCGCGAGTGGCTCAGCGGCGAAGTATTGGACCAACAGCTCGAGTACTGGCGACAACATCTGAGTGGTGCGCCGCCGTTGCTGGAACTGCCGACAGATCGGCCACGCCCCGCGGTGCAAAGTTTCAACGGGGCACGATATTCGTTCGCGCTCTCGCGTGACTTGTCGACGCGTCTGGCGGAATTGAGCCGTCGTGAAGATGCGACGCTTTTTATGACGCTCCTGACGGCGTTTTATGTATTGCTCCATCGTTACACGGCTGAGACTGACATTGTGGTTGGCACTCCGGTCGCCAATCGCAACCAACAGGATCTCGAATCGCTGATCGGCTTCTTCGTGAATACCCTCGCCTTGCGCGTGGACCTCTCCGGCAATTCCACGTTCCGCGAATTGTTGGCGAAGGTGCGCGAGGTTTCGCTCGGAGCGTACGCGCATCAGGATCTTCCGTTCGAAATGCTGGTTGAGGAGTTGAGTCCGGTTAGGGATCCGAGCCGCAATCCGATCTTTCAGGTGATGTTTGCATTCCAGAACACACCGGATGCTGCTGCACGACAACTTGAACTGCGCATCAGTCCGGTCGACATAAAGACAGCGCGGGCACAGTTTGATCTCACGCTCGATGCGACTTCAGTTGAGGGGCAGCTTTACGTCTCGCTCGTTTACAACACTGACTTGTTCGATGCGTCGACAATTCAACTGACAGGTGAACGTTTCAAGGTGTTGCTCGCAGGCGTGGTGCATGGCGTCAGCCGGCCGATTAGCACGCTGCCGCTGTTGACGGCGTCCGAGTTACGACGATCGCTGGTTGAATGGAACGATACGAGGAAAGAGTTAGTGAGCGAGGGTTGCATTCATCGGCTGTTCGAGCAGCAGGTTGAGCGTACGCCGGAAGCGGTTGCGCTCGTATTCGAAGAACGTCGAATGACTTACGCGGAATTGGACCAGCGGGCCAATCAGCTCGCGCATTATCTACTTGCGGCAGGCGTTGGACCGGAGTCGTTTGTCGGGTTGTTGTTGGAACGTTCGCCGGAAATGATCGTCACGTTGCTTGCGATTCTCAAAGCGGGCGGCGCGTATGTTCCACTCGATCCGGCGTCGCCGCCGGCGCGTCTCTCGTACATGCTCGACGATGCGCATATCTCGGTGTTAGTGACCGACAGTCGTTTAGCGTCTGAGTTGCCCTTATCGCTTAGCGTGCGAGTCGTTTGCCTCGACGAGGAAGCGGATGAGATCGCGAAATACCCTTCGCGTGGGCCATCCAGTTCCGCCGTTGGTGTTAACGCAGCCTACGTGATCTACACGTCTGGATCGACTGGCGCTCCTAAGGGAGTGGTGATCGCGCATCGCGGCGTTTGCAATCAGATCGCGGCGATGAGCGAGGCGTTCGGCATTCGTCCTGAAAGTTGCATGTTGCAATTTGCTTCTTTAGGTTTCGACGCCTCCGTGCTGGAGATCTTCACTGTGCTGACAACGGGCGGTTCTGTTTGCCTTGTGAGTCGCGAGACGTTGTTGTCCGGACGGCAACTCGCCGAATACGCGCAACAGCGAAACGTGACGGTCGCGACTTTCCCGCCGTCCATGCTCGCAGTGTTGTCGCCGGAGTGGCCAACGCTCGAAACAGTGATCTCGGCAGGCGAGCGGTGTCCTGCCGATCTCGCGGCTCGTTGGTCGGATGGAAGGCGCTTCTTCAACGCCTATGGTCCAACCGAGACGACGATCGTCGGCATTGTTTACGAGCACAACCGCCGGCACGCCGGTGATCCGCCGATCGGACGGCCGCTCAGCAACACGCAGGTTTACTTGTTGGACCAACATCTGAATCCCGTGCCTGTTGGCGTAACGGGAGAGCTGCATCTTGGCGGTGCGGGCGTTGGGCGTGGTTATCTTGGTCGCTCAAGTTTGACGGCAGAGAAGTTCATTCCAAATCCATTCAGCACCGAACCGGGCGCGCGGCTTTATAAGAGTGGCGATCTCGCATGCTATCTGCCAGACGGCAACATCCGGTATCTCGGGCGGCGGGACGAGCAGTTAAAGGTCCGCGGCTTTCGTATCGAGCCTGGAGAGATCGAAGCGACGTTGAAGGAGCATCCGGCTGTTGCGGATGCCGTTGTGGTTGCGGATGAGGATCAACGCCTGGTTGCTTATATTACCGGCACCGCTGTGCGCGACGAAGAGTTGCGTGTCTTCATGCGCCAAAGACTTCCCGATTACATGGTGCCATCGTTCTTCATTTCCCTCGCCGAATTACCATTGACGACAAATGGCAAAGTGGATCGTATCGCACTCCGCTTTCGCGCGCAGGATCCCGCTTGAACATGTGGCCGAACGCGTAGGGCCACGGGATCTTTTGGAAACACAGCTTGCTCGCATCTGGGAAGAGTTGCTACACGTTGAGCCTGACGTACGTGACAATTTCTTCGACTTAGGCGGTCATTCACTGCTGGTAGTGTCGCTGCTGACGCGTGTGGAGCAAGTTACTGGGAAGAGGTTGCACGTGGCGGACGTCTTTCAATCGCCCACGATCGAATCACTCGCATCGATCCTGCGTACCGAAGTAGCTCCGTCTTCGTCTGGACCACTCGTCGCAATTCAACCTGAGGGATCTTTAACCCCAGTATTCTTTGTTCATCCAGCCGGCGGCAGCGTAGGCAGCTATTTTGCCTTAGCACGCGCCCTCGGCTCAGAGCGTCCTTTTTACGCTCTCGAAGGAACCCGACCCAGCAATGGAACCCGCCAAGTTGAGTCGCTCGCCGCGAACTACCTCGAAGCCATCCGCGCGGTTCAGCCTGATGGTCCATACATCCTCGGCGGCTGGTCCGCCGGCGGTGTTCACGCCTTTGAAATGGCGCGACAACTTCAGGCGAGCGGCGCCGAGATAGCATTGGTCGCATTGCTGGATTCCTCGCCACCAGGGATTGACAATGCAGACGACCGTCTATCCTTGCTCGCAGGTTTCGCCGGAAACCTTGGCATTCCCCTCGATCGCGTCTCTGACGAACTGCTGCAATCGGAAACCGAGACGCAACTAATCTGGCTCCTGGACCAGGCCCATCATTCTCAGTCACTCCCACCCGACCTCGGTCTCGACGATCTACGCCGCCTATTCGATCTTTATCTTGTAGACATTGAAGCCATCAAAAACTACGATCCCTCGCCAGCCTCCTTTCCACTCTTACTCCTGAGCGCCGCCGACGAACATGAAATTCCGGAGAACATCGCACGCTGGACTCACCTATCTTCCAACAACCTGGAAATCCACAACATCCCCGGCAATCACCTCACAATGATGCGCCCGCCGCACATCGCCACCCTCGCCAAGCTTCTTCGCCAACGCTTTGCCTAAGCTGAGCAATGCGCGCTGCGATAAATCAACGCAGATTGAATCATTAATATGCCGGATCGTTGTTGGACGTTTAAATGATGCGTGCCCGTGAGTTGAGACTACAGAGATGAGCTTTCGGTTCGCGCTCGAGTGAAGAAGTGAGTTTCACGTGTTTGTTTGCCCCTGCCAGTCGGCAAGTTGCTCGCGCACTTTCGCTACACGCGGATCTTCGATCTGCTCTAGAATGATGAGTGCCTGTTCGACGTGTTGGATGGCTTGAGCGCGCTCACCGAGTTGGTCCAGCGCCAGACTCATATTCCACAGCGCATTGCTTTCGCCTCGGCGGTCGCCAATCTCGCGAACAATGGCCAACTGCGTTCATAGAACTGGATGGCGTGGCGCGTCTCGCCCAAGCGGGCGTAGGTGGTGCCCAGATTGCCGAGCACATCGCCTTCCCCTCGGCGGTCGCCAATCTCGCGAACAATGGCCAACTGTTCTTCATAGAACTGGATGGCGAGGTGGGTTTCGCCCGGGTCGGCATAGGTGCCCCCCAGGTTACCCTGCACTATGCCTTCGCCTCGGCGGTCGCCAATCTCGCGAAAAATGAGCAGTGCTTGTTCAAAGAACTGGATGGCGCGGCGCGTCTCGCCCAGGTTCTGGGAGGCATTGCCTAGGCTGCTCAGCGCATTGCCTTCGCCTCGGCGGTCGCCAATCTCGCGATCAATGAGCAATGCTTGTTCAAAGAACTGGATGGCGCGGCGCGTCTCGCCCAAGTTGGCGTACGCTTGGCCCAGGTTGCCCAGATCAGCGCCTTCGCTTCGCCGGTCGCCAAGCTCGCGATGAATGAGCAATGCTTGTTCAAAGAACTGGATGGCGCGGCGGGCCTCTCCCAAGTTGGCGTAGGCGTTACCTAGGTTGCCCAGCGCCATGCCTTCGTGCTCTCGATCCTGCAATCGCCGGGTGGCGGCCAGGGCGATTGCCAGCCAGCGAATACGCTCGCGTGAGTGCTGCCGCAGACTAAGCACGCACGCGCCGATATTAGGGTAAGTCATGCATAACCGAGTCACATCTTCATCAGCCGCATCAGCCTGTGATGTCACCCATACATGTCCCGCCTGAATGTTGCCCCACTCGAGATCGAAGAGCGCCAGACCACGTAGCAGCGAATTGCCGCCTTCTAAATATAGCTCATCGACGGCGGCCAGCACGTCCCGGCAATGCGTTGCAAAACGTTTCTGACCCACAACGCGCTCTGCTGCATTCAATCTTGCGTCCGCGAACAAACGCGCCAAGTCGTGGAGTCGATAACGGTTACTGGTCTCGTTCCACTCCACCAAACTGGTGGCCATTAGTTCACCCAATATGTACTTTGCTTGGTCTACTTCAACTTCCCATCCCGCCGCTGCTGCATCGCCGGCAAACGTGTCGGGGAAAACTGCCAACCAGCGCCAACGCTCACGCAGCTCTTCGCTCAGCAACTCGTAACTCAAACTGAGCGAGGCATCGATCAATTGCAACCGTTGTTGCCGATCCCCCAAACGCCGGACGTAATCCGTAGGCAACAGATTTCTGTACTTCACCATCGCCGTGGCCGCCAGTCGCAATGCCAGCGGCAGATGCCCGCAAAGTGCGGCGATCTCGTCGGCGTGCGTTTCAATCCGTGGCGCAATCGTCAGCAACAACTTGCGCGCATCTGCGACGCTCATCGTGTCGAGATTCTTGGACGCCAGTCCAGGCACGGTGAAGTGTTGGCGCGAAGTAACCAGCAGCAAGCAACCAGCAGGTGGAATCAGTGGTTCAACTTGCTCAGCGTTGGCGGCATTGTCCATCAATAGCAGCGCGCGTTGACCATCGAGTACGGAGAGATAGAGCCCCCGCAACTCACTTTCACTATCAGGGAGTTTGGCAGTGGGATGGTAAGCGCGAACGACGTGGGCCAAGGCTTCAGACACGGTGAGCGGTTGGGCGCTCGCACCTTTGAGATCGAGATAGAACTGTGCGTCGGAATAGCGTGGCTTGAGCAGTTCGACGAGCTTGAATGCCAGCACGGTTTTGCCGATACCGCCCATCCCCTGCAACCCCGAGATAGTAACGCCGCCAAGTTCGATTGAGGCCAGCAACTCTTTGAGCTCATCTTCGCGACCGGTAAAGTCAGCGGGTGCTGGTGGCACCTCATGCAGTCGTGTTGGAGCAATCGAATTGAGAGCGGTCAACACAGTGACCGCGTCAGCGCCTTTGAACGAGAACACGATGTTGTGATCGCCTGTAGTAATGATCACGTCTGAGGCGTTACCACCGATCGCCACCGCGCGTTCGCCAGTCACGAGAGCACCGGTATTCAACGCGATTCGCACTGCATCGCGATCAGCTTCGCTCGCGTTACCGTCAATCAGGCGTTGCAGTGCGGCGTTGAGTTCGTTTGGGTCAGACGTCATTTTACGTTAACGGAGTTGCTGTTGCTGGAAACGAGAGATAGCAACTGTTACCTGTGCGCACTTTTTGCGACACGAGGATCTTCGATCTGCTCTCGGGTGATGAGCGCCTGTTCGGCGTGGTTGATGGCTCGAGCACGTTCGCCGAGTCGGTCCAGCGCCAGACTCATATTCCACTCGCCCTGCGGTCGCCAAGCTCACGGCTCTTGCGCGCTCAATTTTGCGTTCGCAAACAGCCGCACCAAGTCGTGCAGGCGATAGCGCTTCGTGCTTTCGTCGTAGAGCACCAAACTGTGCCGTACTAAAACGCTGAGTTGGACATGCCCTGGGTCATCACAAACGCACTCTTCCGCGGCGGCGCCGAAAGTAGCATCAGGGGCAAACCCCGACAACATACAAAAAACACGCGCGGCCTCAGAGGGCAGTCGCTCAAAGCTCAGATTGAAGGAAGCCGCCACGCTGATATCGACACCTTCCGTGCCGATGCGTTCGAGCCGGCTGTGTTCGTCTTGCAGTTGCGCGGCATAGTCAACCGGATCCAGGTCAGCAGTGATCGCGAGCAGGCTTCCGGCAGCGCGCAGCGCAAGCGGCAGATATCCGCAGAGCTTACAGATCTGCTCCGCTGCTGGTTCGGCGCGGGGTGCGATCTTCAATAAGAGTTGTCGTGCTTCTTCCTCAGTAAGAGGTTGGAGCGTCAGCGGCGTCATGCCCGGCAGTGTGATTGATTGCCGTGAAGTGACTAGTACCGCGCAGCCGGTTGGTGGTAGCAGCGGGCGCACCTGAGCGCTGTCAGCGGCATTGTCGAGCAACAGCAGCACGCGCTTGCCGTCCAACTTGCTGCGATAGAGATGCGCCAGTTGCTCGGGATCTTCAGGGAGTTTCGCTTCGGGACCAAGAAAAGCGCGGATGCAGGCGGCCATCACTTCTTGTGGCGAACGTGGGTTGGCGTCAGTACCTTGAAGGTTGATGAAGAACTGCGCGTCAGGGTAATCGTCTCGAAGCCGCTCAGCGACGAGCAGGGCCAACTCCGTTTTGCCGATGCCACCCATGCCGCTGATGCCACTGATGCAAGCACGGCTCTCACGACGCAGAGCATTGATCAGAGTTTCGATTTCCTGCTCGCGGCCAACGAAGTCGCCCACCGGCGCGCGAAGCTGATGCAGCGCTGTCGGCTCAAAACTAAGAGGCGCAGGGTATTGGATATTGTTGTGATCGCCAGTTACTATTGTGCTGGCTTTAACCTCATGCGCATTCGCGCTACGTTGCCCCCGCTTGCGGCCCGTAGAAGTTTTGGAAATACGATGCGCTTTCACATCTCACTCCAGTAATCCAGATGAATAATTGTCCAACGAGTCTTGCCGACGAGTGGTGTGCCGTTAAGATTTTACCTTGTTCTGATCGCCGGTGATGATTGTGCTGCCTTTGACATTGCCGCCAATCGCCACGCTACGCTCGCCCGAAGCGGTCACATTAATGCCTGCTGCTTTGCCCTGCTCCAACAAACGGCTGACTTCTTCTGCCAGCGACTGATCCTCAGTGAGCAGCTTCTTGAGTTGCACTCGCATCACAGCTCGCAGATCTTCATCTTCGGGCGCCTGCGCAACATCCTGCGCTGCTACGAGTGCGGCAGGGTTGGCTTCGACTTTCGGCTTCAGTTTGGTCCAGAGTGACTTGGCCCATTCCCAACTCTGGCCCGCTACGTTCTTGCCGGTTTCTTCCGCCGCCTTCTCACCCGCTTTGAGCAAATAGGGCAGAAGCGGAACGAGTGCCGTGGTGACTGAGCCTGCCAATGTGCCAATGTCCATCTTGTTACCTCCTGATTGATCTCGAGTGGCTGGCGGTTGCGAGAGAAAGCAACCGTTACCTGTGTGTCAGTGAGCGCGTGAATGCTAATTGATTCCGGAAGAAACGTACAAGGGTTAAAGATTCAACGGATCGAGTTTAATCCGTCGACTGGCGAACAACAATTTTGAGTCGATCCGGGTTCGAAGATTGGCTCATTTAGAACATCCTCGACGGCTAACGTTAACACATCCCGCTCCCGCACGTTATATCTATGGAGCTGACTCACCGCGAGTAGTTCGCACTCATTCCAGACATCTGCCGGGAGCTTATTTAAATGTTTAGAAAATCTCTGAGATCTTTACTCTGCGCACTGTTCTTCGTCTTTCTACTAACCCCGAACACGCTCGCACAAAACGGTTTGCCGCCGCTCATCGACCGTGAAATCCTGTTCGGCAACCCCGAAATCGCGAGGGCCCAACTTTCTCCAGACGGAAGGTTTATCGCCTTCCTCAAACCCCATAAAGGCACGTTGAACATCTGGGTCAAACGCGCCGACGAGCCATTCGCCAACGCGCGCCTGCTGACCAACGAGCCTAAACGCCCGATCAGACAATTCTTGTGGAGCCGTGACGGCAAGTTCATCCTCTTCGTCAACGATCAAGGCGGCAACGAGAACCTCAACCTCTACGCCGTCAGTCCTAACGAGCAACCAGCGAACGGAGCGGAAGTTCCCGTCGCGCGAAATCTAACCAATTCGGAAAAGATCAGAACCGTACTCTACAACGTGCCGCGCACCGAGCCCGACGCCGTCTACGTCGGGATGAATGACCGCGATCCAGCCTGGCACGATCTGTACAAACTCAAGATCTCAACCGGCGAACGTACTCTCGTTCGCCAGAACACAGAGCGCCTGTCGGGTTGGCTTTTCGACAACAAAGATCAGTTGCGTCTTGCCATGCGTTCGACCAAAAGCGGCGACAAAGAAGTCCTCCGAGTAGACGCCGACGGCAAGTTCACGAAAGTCTATTCTTGCAGCGTCTTCGAGACTTGCAACCCGATTCACTTCAACAAAGACAATCGCCGCGTCTACATGATTTCCAACAAGGGCGAAGGCGTCGATCTCACGAGGCTCGTTTTATTCGATCCGGAAACAAGCAAAGAAGAACCCGTCGAATCCGATCCAATGAGCCGTGTCGATCTGGATGATGCAGTGTTCTCAGACGTGACTGACGAACTGGTCTTCACCGTTTACGTTGACGATCGCCAGCGCCTCTATTTCAAAGACAAGAAACTCGCGGAAGACTACAAGTTCCTGCAGAAGAAGTTGCCGAAAAGCGAGATCACCTTCGACTCGCCGACCAAAGACGAGATGACGTGGCTCATTTCGGCTTTCAGCGACACGGAGCCTGGCGAGAAGTATCTCTTTGATCGCAAGTCGAAGAAGTTGGAATTGCAATACCGCACCCGCGAGAAGTTGCCGCGCGAAAATCTCGCCGAAGTAAAATCGATTCGCTACAAGTCGTCTGACGGGCTTGAGATTCCTGCCTACGTAGCGTTGCCGAAAGGTCTTACACCGAAGAACCTGCCGACAGTTATTCTTCCACATGGAGGACCGTGGGGACGCGATCGCTGGGGCTACGATTCCATGTCGCAGTTTTTAACAAACCGCGGTTACGCCGTTCTCAGTCCAAACTTTCGTGGCTCGACTGGCTACGGCAAGAAGTTTCTGGACGCCGGCAACAAGCAGTGGGGCGACAGAATGCAGGACGATCTGACCTGGGGCGCGAAGTATCTAATCAGCCAGGGCATCAGTGATCCCAAACGCATCGCAATCATGGGCGCGTCTTACGGCGGCTACGCAACGCTGGCGGGCGTCACCTCCACGCCGGATCTCTACGCGGCCTCGGTCGCGATTGCCGCGCCGTCCAACCTGATCACGTTGCTTGGCGCCATCCCTGCTTACTGGGAAGCCGAGCGCACTATGTTCTATCAGCGGATGGGTGATCCAACCACTACGGAAGGCAAAGCACAGCTCATGCGGCAGTCGCCGTTGACTAACGCTGACAAGATCAAAACGCCGCTGCTCGTCGTGCAGGGAGCGAACGATCCTCGTGTGAAAAAACGAGAAGCCGATCAGATCGTGATCGCGTTGCGTGACAGGGGATTCCCGGTCGAGTACATGGTCGCACCCGACGAGGGCCACAGCATCGCACGCCCGATCAACAGGATGGCAATGCTGGCGCTGGTCGAGAAGTTTCTTGCTAAATACCTGGGCGGACGCTACGAGGAATCCCTGACGCCCGAAGTATCCAAACGATTGCAGGAGATGACGGTCGATCCGAAGAGCGTTACCTTAGCGACCAATCCGTCCGACAGGTAGTGGTACAGTTTGAAAAGACTCACGAAGCGTTTTAAACGCCAAAGGCGTTGGCTAATTCCAGCCCAGCGGTTGGAGCGTAGCGACAACCCTGGGTACAGCGAGAAGATAATAAGAAACACTGAAAGTGTTCGGTTTGCCGTTGAACTCCTTCAGAGTTCAAGAGCTTAAGCCTAACTCCACCCAGGGTTGAAGCAACCCTGGGCTAGAATTATCCAACGCCTTCGGCGTTTACACCGCGATTGTATTCGAACCCTATCACTGGCGTCCGAGAAATAACGGCTCCCGGTTGCAATCGCTAATATGATATTAAGTAGTTCGATCCTGCGATCAGCGACTTAATATCCTATGACTTTACTGGGAATTGTATTTGCCGCGACTGATGATCACCTTCCCACCCGCAAGTGTTTTGCGGCAGGAGGCCGAAGCGCCGCAATTCGAACTCAGGGATATTAACGGACGCATCGTGCGGTTGAGCAACTATCGGGGGAAAGTAGTCCTTATTAACTTTTGGGCCACCTGGTGTCCGCCATGCCGCGCGGAAATGCCAGACTTGGTAAGACTCCAACGTGAGCACGGCAAAGAAGGTTTACAAATCATCGGCATCACCTATCCGCCCGAACGAAAAGCGCGCGTACGAAGGTTTGCCAGAAGCTCAAAGTTAACTACCCTATCATCCTCGGCACACGTAAACTTAAAGCCCGGTTCAGTTCAGATGAGACTCTGCCGCTAACGGTCGTGATAAATCGCGACGGCAAAGTAAGCGACATAATCAGCGGCATACTTCTTCGCGAAGAATTCGACGAAAAGATCAAGCCGCTATTGTTGAAGCAATTAGAAGGAGAGTAGGAGTAATGCGAAATCGAATCATTAATCTTGTTGTCAGCAGTGTTCTGGTCATGACGCTCGGCGTGATTACTGCCGCAGCTTTCACCAAGACTGTCACCATTAAGGTTGAGGGAATGAAGTGCGCGAAATGTTCTGCCTCGGTTATCCAAAGCGCTAAAGGCTACCGAGGGTGTTGAAGACGCACAAGTGAGCCCCGAAAAGGGCGAGGCCGTCATCAAGTATGACGATCAGAAGTTGGACGAAACCAAGCTGCGTGAAGTTATCAATGGCACTGGTTTTAAGGCGGTGGAAGAGAAGGGCCAATAAGCCGGTTACTGCTATAGGAGATCGACCTCGTCAAAAGATTTTCTGTTCGGCGTGCCGTTGTTTAAGCGGCACGCCGATTTTATTTTCCGGTGCGGAGGGACGTGGTCTATCTAAGTTTTCTGCGCGCCCGTAGCTTGACTCCCAAACCGAGCAGGCCGCTTGCGAGCAGCGTTATAGTTACCGGCTCAGGTACTGGCCGAAAGTCGTATCTAACGCCGGTAAAGCGATAGATCGTTACCCCGTCCCGCTGTTCAACAAATTCGAAAGCAGCTTTGGCTATTCCTTGACCGACGAGTTGCGTCGTGCTGAATACTTCGGTAGTGCAGACCACATTACTCGGTGAGCAACCTCGTATGTTGCCTGTAAAAAAGAACGGCACCTCTACCTGAACACCTAATGAAACTTCATTCGCCAATCACGCGCCGCTTTGGGGAGAATGGGAACGGAGAATATGACGGCCTTATATCACAGGAAAGAGTCAGCTGTGAATATTAAATCAGCGCGCCTCACGAACCTGAAACTGCGCCTCTCAGTACTTTCTCAATCCGTCGATCTGGTATGAGCCACATCAGGGCGACGAGTACGTACAGGCCCAACGAAATCCACTGGCGCCAGAAAGCCAAAGGAATCGCCGCTGCATACAGCACCGGTGACAGTTTGCCTTTCCAATCGCCGCCGATAGCCTTCTTTATAATCGAATCGGGACCCTGCGAAGCGATGATTAGTTGTTGCAATATAAAATATGCGACCCCAGCCATCAGCAGCACCACACCATAGAGCGCTACCGGCGCAGCCGCGAAGTGGTTCTCACCCATCCAGCCTGTCGCGAAAGGTACGAGCGACAGCCAGAACAGCAGATGCAGATTGGCCCACAGCATCGATCCTGTGACTGTTTGAGTCGCATGAAGCATGTGGTGGTGGTTATTCCAATAGATACCCAGGTAGACGAAGCTCAGAACGTAGCTCAGGAAGACGGGAATCACGGGCACCAGAGTCTCGATGCCCTCGCCGTGCGGCACCTTCATCTCCAACACCATGATGGTGATGATGATGGCGATCACTCCATCACTGAACGCTTCAAGCCTATTCTTTCCCATAGATTCGCAAGATACCATCACCTGACAGAATTAACATCCAGGTGAAACACTTTTACATCTGAGTCCCTTCACCACGCTGCTGCTTTCTACCCGTTTTTGAGCCTCTTTGGACCAACGCGGTTTGGTATTGCGCTTGCCCGGAACAGAGTAGTTTCAAAACGAGAAGGAGATCCCCTGGTGATTAAGACACCCTTAGCAATAGCACTTTCATTGATCGTTACTGCAGTGAGTTTTGGACTGCCTCCGACCGCGATGGCGCAATCGAGTGCCGACGTTGAGAAGGTCCGGGCAAAGGTGCAGATCCTGTCAGCGAGCAAAGACTCGCAAGTTGAAGTGAAGTTCCGCGATAAGACGAAGGTCAAGGGCTACATCGTCTCTGTTGAGCCGGTATCCTTTACACTAAAAGATTCAAAGGATGGAAAGTCACAGTCAATCAGCTACTCCGAGGTCGACAGCGTTGCTAAAGCGAGTGGCATTTCTACAAAGACGTGGTTGATTGTGGCCGGAGTGGCGGCCGGCGCCGTTACCACCTGGCTGATTGTCAAACCCGCGGTATGTGACGGTGGCGCTCAAACGCGAGGGGTCTGCTAATCTGTAAATAAATGATCGTTGTATTTCGACGCATTGGTCAGCGAAGGTATTCAGTAGCAGCGCAACGCGCGGGGTTTCCTGAGGTTGTGATGAACCCCGCGCCGGGTTACGACAATCTCATGCCTCACGACATGATGCATTTGGTAGTCGAGGCTTCGCTGCCTTGCAGGCCTCAATACTACTGACAGTTCAAGAGAAATTTTCGGAAAAATATTTATTGACAGGATTCCGAATTCCCTGTAGGCTCCGCGCGTTCATGCGAACCTCTCAAGCGTTTTGATACTATAGAGCTACCCACTGAGCTTGCGCATCCTCGCACCCTCTCAGGGCAGTCTCACGTCACGGCCGAATTTCTCATACTTCGAAACAAACCCTTGTTTTGTTCGGCCTTAACTAATCCCTAGTGCGGACGAGTGCGCTGGACCCAGATCTCGTCCAGTCGCAAGTACACCACCGATTCATCCCAGAAGGAGGATGTCATGTGCATGCGCACAATCCGCTGGTCCTTACCCGTCTTGCTTTTGCTGTGCTCAGCCTCACTAGCGAAAGCAGATACAGTCACCTTCGAAGGCCTGAGTGATGGCACAGTTGTCACTAACGAGTTAGCTAACTTGGTGTTCGTAAACGCTGTAGTTGCAAGCGCCGGAGTATCACTGAATGAGTTTGAATTCCCACCGCGTTCCGGCAGCAACATCGTTTTCGATAACGGTGGACCACTAAGCATCTCGTTTCTGGTGCCCGTAACTGGCGTCAGTGGGTACTTCACCTATACAACTCAAATTACATTAACAGCTTTTGACTCTTCTAATAATGTGATTGGCGCCCTCACGTCAGCCTTCAATAACAACCTCGCGCTTTCCGGGGATCCCGGCAGTCAGCCAAATGAATTTTTGTCCTTCAGCATGTTGTTGGGTGTTAGCCGAATCACGATCTCAGGTGCGCCCGAGGGCGGTTCTTTTACCCTGGACGATTTGACCTTCGAAACATCTGTCCCGGAGCCAGGCTCAATAGTGCTGCTGCTAACGGGAGGCGGATTTTATTTTCGTTTGCTGAGACGGCGCCGGCTGCGACGCGAGTCCACGAAGGTGAATGACTTGAGCTAATGCATTGGAGGTTATCATGCGCAATTGGTATGCGGCGGTTCTCTTCGCCATTCTCACGCTTACCGCTTCCGGCTCTGCTCAGGCGGGAACAATCGGAACAACAACAGTAACTCCGAATTCCACCGCCGCCGGTCTGCCCGTTGTTGTTACGGTAACTTCTTCAATCACAGATCCGGCCCTGATTCCCGAAAGTGTGAACCTGCAGAAACTCGACGCCAGCGGTCGCGTGCTCGCGGTTATAGGTTCATTGCATGATGATGGTCTGAATGGTGACGGCACTGCCGGCGATAAGGTGTTCAGCATCTCGACGACTGTTTTCGAAAATACGCCCGGCGTGGTGAGGCTGCGTGTTTCAGCATCGTTTCGAGGCAGTTTGCTGAGGTCGTTTTCTCCAGTCATGACTGTCAACATCACGGGCACTGCAACCGGCATCACGATCCTTTCACCGGCGAATGGAGCATATCTAAATACTGCTCCGGTTACGGTAAGCGGTACGGTCGGAGACCCGGCGGCGCAGGTAACGGTCAACGGCGTTACTGCTCCTGTTTCAGGTGGTACTTTTGTCGCAACCATCCCTTTGAACGAAGGGCCAAACACGCTGACGGCAGTAGCAACGAACTCAAATGGAACTACGAGCACAGGCAGCAGTCAGGTCACCATCGATACCACACCGCCACACGTTCAGATCTATTCGCCCGCGAACAACGGCGCCACGAGCGATGCCACCGTGACGGTGACCGGACTCGTAAACGATATCGTGGTAGGCACGGTAAATCCTCAGCAGGCCACAGTAACTGTCAATGGTGTTTCAGCGCAGGTGATCAATCGTACTTTCACTGCCACGAACATACCGCTGGTCCAGGGTGTTAATACGATCAGCGCTACCGGTGTGGACCGGGCAGGCAATGGGAACACTAAAACCATCACTGTTACTCGTCAACCGGTTACCCAGACAACTTTGCGCGTCTCTTCAGGCAACAACCAGAGTGGGCCAATTCGTTCTCTGCTGCCGACGCCATTGGTGGCGCAGTTAGTCAATGGTTCCGGAGCGCCAATCGCGAACACGCCGGTGATCTTTCGCGTCACGAACCTGGATGGACTACTTAGTTTGAACGGCGCCAACGGCAGCGGGGTCAGTTCGATTGCCGTAAACACCGATGCTCAGGGACTTGCCACCGTGAGGTTCAATGTAGGATCTCGTGCAGGAGCTGGAAACAACCTCGTGGAGGCATCGACAAACGGCGTTGCCACTACCGCAGTCTTCACTGCTTCCGCAACTCCAGCAACGGCCGGGTTGATAATTGTCGATAGTGGAAACAACCAGTCGGGCGTGATTGGAGAGCGACTGCCGCTGCCGTTCATCGCGGTGGTAACTGACGCCGGCAACAATCGACTCGCTGGAGTATCGGTAACCTTTACTGCCAAAAACGGAAATGGGACTTTCGCAGGACAATCGACGCTTGTGACTACCTCCGACAGCGATGGCCGCGTGACAGCTACGCTCACGCTCGGTGGTGAACCAGGCGTCAACAATAATCTCGTGGAGGCAAACTTTGTTGGCAACAGCGGCTTTCCCGCTGTGTTCTCAGCTTCCGGGATGACGCCGGGACCTGCAAGCGCGACGCGAATCAGCGGTGTTGTTCTCGATAATAGTAATAATCCGATCCCGGGCGTCACGATGCGGCTCTTCCAGATCAATCAGGGTAACAACGGCAACATTCCTCAACAGGTTACTACGCCCGTACAAACAGACGCGCAGGGGCATTTCGTAATGCCGTCTGCTCCGGTTGGAGTCTTCAAGTTGATGGCTGATGGAGGAACTGCGCAAAGGTCCGGCGAGTGGCCCACGATTGACTACGACATAGTTACTGTTTCCGGGCAGGACAACAACGTCGGTATGCCAATCTACCTGCCTGAGTTGATACCCAACAATCGTATTTGCGTTAGTCCGACGACTGGTGGCACGTTGACGATTCCGCAAGCGCCCGGCTTTTCGTTAACCATTGCGCCCAACTCGGCGATTTTCCCAGGCGGCTCGCGTACGGGTTGTGTTTCCGTCACTCCTGTAAACATGGACAAGGTGCCGATGTCGCCGGGTTTTGGGCAGCAGCCTCGTTTTGTAGTGACCATTCAACCGGCAGGAACGATATTTAGTCCGCCGGCGGCAATGACGATTCCGAATGTCGATGGTCTCGCGCCGCGGGCCGTCACGGAAATGTATTCCTACGATCACGACCTGGCTTCATTTGTTGCGATCGGCACCGGGACGGTGAGTGAAGACGGATCGATCATACGCTCCGATCCGGGGGTTGGTGTTTTGAAAGCAGGATGGCACTGCGGCGGCAACCCGAACCAGACTGGTAGCGCAGCAAGCTTAAGTGTTTCCTTTAGTAAAAACACACTTAATGTCGCTGTGACTAAGAATTTCTCCGTTACCGCCAACGGAAGTCCTCCGCTTGACGGCAAATACATCAATTGGGAGTCAAGTAATCCGTCTATCGCTTCTTTCGTGACTACGCCGGAGTGCGCAGGCCAGCCCAGTTGCACCGCACAACTCAATGCCAAGAGGCCAGGTACAGTTACCATTAACGTCACGTTTATGTGTACGACAACCGGGACGACGGCCAGTACCTCGATGACTGTTACGGTAATGCTTCCAACCGGTGAGACGACTGCTTCGAATGGATGGGATACAGGTGACGGGGAGACGACACATCGATGGACACAAACGCTCACACCGTCGACCGTGGATTTCTCGGGCATTGACGTAAAAGAAAGTGATCCTGGAGGCGGGACAGACGGATGTCATTTTGTCGGCTCAGCTTTTGCCCGTTTCGATTCCATCACTGGTGGCACTTGGCCCGTCCGAGCCGGGAATGTCTGGGGGGATGATTTCGTGGGATGGTTCGTACCGGCTGTAAATTACTATCGGTTGCAGGGACGCGCTCCATGCACTGCCAGCTTCCCTCAGGATATGAACGTAATTACACCGACCGGAGATCTTAAATATAGGACGAACCAACTCAGCGGAACAATTGGCGTGACAACGGTGGGCAGTAGCCGCGACGGCCAGACGGCAACAAAGACTTGGCCCTGAAAGGTGTGACATGACAAGGGATGGTAACCGACCAACATTAGCAAATCTCTTCCTTTGTGGGCTGGCGTTTCTAGGACTGCTTCTAGGCACGATCTCAGTTGCTTTGGCCCAATCTAATTCAGAAATAAGAGTTAGTGGTCCGAGACCTCTGGCTGCTGCGGTTTTGGTTTTAGAAGCGCGAATGAAGGTCCCCATAACTTATGAGGATCCGCCGTATCAGTTTCGCGGCGATACCGCAATCAGCCCAGATGGGCCTTTGATTCCCAGGCCAGGGAACATTCAGTTTTCCTATTCAGACCAACTCGAAAAGGATGAGATCCTTCGCTCCTTAATCGAAGCCAATTCAAAGCAGGGAAATCCAGGAATCTTTGAGATGAAGTCGGCTGAAGGGTTCTATCACGTTGTTCCTGTTAAATATACCGATGAACGTGGTGAACCAAAAACTCACAGCTCTATCCTTGAAGCCCGCATATCCTTCTCAGTTCAAGACGTCAACGGCTTCAGTATCATCGACCTCATTTGTAAGACCCTATCGAAAAAACTAAATGAACACATTGTTGTCGGGATGATCCCTCGCAACGCCTTTTCTGCGGAACACAAAAAGTTCACGGCGGACGATCGGTCCGCGAGGGACTGTCTAACGGAAGTAATTAAGAAGACCGGACACAACTTATCCTGGCAGTTGTTTTATGACCCAAAGCTGAGATGGTACGTGCTCAATATCCATCCTGTGGGATACGACGGCCAAGGTTCGCAGTGATGTAATAACGTTCCATCACCCTTAATTGGGGAGGTGATAAAAATGCCTGACCGACAGAAACTGCTAAGAAAGCTCCTGCTGTTGCTATTGGGAAACCTGTTGGCTGCACCTGTGTTCGCCCAGCAGTCTCTTAATCAAAACTGTGTGGTCAGCGTGCTCAATCGAAATGTGCAAGTAAGTGCAGACGGATCGTGGGTGCTGCCAAACATACCCGCCGGGTTCGGGCGCGTGCGAGCACGTGCTACGTGCGTCGAGAGCGGTATTACACGGAGCGGGGAGTCAGACTTTTTTACCATTACTCCTAATCGGATGAATGCTATTCCGCCAATTATTCTTGGCTCTACAACAGCAATTCCTACTTCGTTAACAGTCACCAGCTCGATAAACACACTCACCGCCGTCGGCGCCACCGCTCAACTCAGCGTGCTGGGCACCTACGCCAATGGCCCACCGAGAAATTTAACCGCCGGCAACACCGGCACGTCTTACACAATCAGCAACCCCGCCATCGCGACGGTTTCGCCTGACGGCTTAGTGACGGCCGTGCGCAGCGGCACCGCCCTCGTTCAGGCAGCCAATGAAGGCACTCAGAACATTCTGATGATTCGTGTTGCCTTCACCGGCGTAGATACTGACGGCGATGGGATTCCTGATGATGCCGAAATAACCTTAGGCTTGAATCCTAACGACGCGACCGACGCGCTGCTCGATCCGGATCACGATGCCCTGACTAATCTGGAGGAATTCCAGCGCGGCACAGACTTGAGAAACGCCGATACAGACGCAGATGGAATCTCCGATGGTGACGAAGTTCATTGCACCCCCGTGTTTTGCACCAACCCGCTGCTCGCCGACACCGACGGCGACGGCATCAACGATCGGACGGAGATCCAGACCGGCAGCGATCCCACGAACCCAAACAGCTTCAACTTGCGCGAGGCCTTAAGCCGGATCGAGGTCAGCCCAAAAACTTTCACCATCATCGTAAACTCGATCACCGCTGTTGCCAGCGTCCAGCTAACAGTCACCGGTCATCTGATCGACAATCACACCATTAATCTGACCAGCACTCAGCGAGGAACCAATTACGCCAGTAGCGATCTGAATATCTGCAACTTTGGTTCTCCTGATGGACGTGTGTTTGCAGGCTCCGCCGGCGCCTGCACGATCACCGTTACAAACAATGGTTTCACTGATACCGCACAAGCGACGGTGATTAATTTCACTCCCTCCGCGCTTTCGTTTGTAACAATTCCCGGTTTTGCCAACGGGGTTGCTGTTTCCGGCGACTTCGCCTACGTAGCTGCCGGTGCGTCCGGGTTGCAAGTAGTTGGGCTCGACTCAGAACGTCTGAATCCACAGATCGTTGCGTCGTTGAACCTGGCTGGAAATGCGAACGCGATTACGATCGTGGGAAACACTGCTTACATCGCCGGTGGTAGTGCCGGTTTGCACGTGGTCAACATCACCAACCCACTTGCTCCTCAACTCCTGGGTTCCTTCAACACCGGGAGCAATGCACGCGGTGTGAAAGTAAGAGGCACAACTGCTTTCGTCGCAAATACCTCCAATCTGTTAGCGGTGAATGTGGCGAATCCCGGAGCAATGATTCAAATCAGCTCGCTGCCACTGAACGGAACAATCTGGAACCTGGACCTTGATGCTAATCGGAATCTCGCTGCCATAGCCGCAGGCGGCGGCGGTGTTCATCTCGTCGACATTTCCAATGCTGCCGCTCCCGTCGTGCGTGGCACTGTGCTTACTGGCGATGCGCGCGGCGTGGCGATAAACGGAAACTTCGCGTTTGTTGCGGATCACATCAACAGCATGCGGTCGTTAAATATCTCGAACCCATCTCTGCCGGCAATTCTTTCGACGACACCGCAGAACCAGGGCGGGTTGTTGAATGATGTCGTGCTGTCAGGTGATTTTGCGTTGGGCGCAGATGTCGTGTTCGTCAACGGGATTCCGATTGTGGATATTACCGATCCAAATGCCTTACAACCCCGGACGATTCTGAATTTCCCAGCGCGAGATGACAATGCGATAGGAATAGCAGTCGATAATAGTTTTGCTTATCTCGCCACCGAGCATTCTGCTTTCGACCGCGGTGGTTCCACCGGAAACAGCCGTCTCTATATTGGACAGTTTCGGCCTCGTGTGGATCTTGCAGGCATCGCTCCCACTGTCACTATTACGGCGCCCGCGAATGGCGCTGTGCAGTTCGAAGGAGCGAGCCTTACGGTGTCCGTTAATGCAACTGACGACGTCGCAGTCGCTTCAGTCCAGTTCCTGGTTAACGGGCAGTTGGCATTCAGCACGACGTCTGCGCCTTACCAATTCACGTTTACAGTTCCTGCCGGCGTCAACTCGCTGACACTCGGGGCGAGAGCAGTCGATCTGGCGGGTAACATTGGCACGGCGGCCAATGTCGTTGTGCCAGTGGTCCCGGATCCGTTGACGCTCGTTACCGGATTGATCGTTGACAGCAACAACAACCCGGTGGCGAATGCGACGGTAACTGCGCCTGGAGGACGCACGGGAGTAACAGGCCCCAATGGTCGCTTTGACATCCCGGCCGTACCGACGGTGCTGGGTGACATATTTATCAACGCGACCTTTACGGCCTCGGATGGCAACACTCTAACCGGCACGTCAGCATCATTCCCGCCAGTGCGAGGTGGTCTAACTGACGTGGGAACCACCACGCTCATCGAGGCCACGTTCGAGACAAATTTCGGTACGCTATTAAGCAACTGTGACGACTGCTCTTTCCCGCGCACGCTGCCGTTCACCTTCCGATTCTTCGGCGTGAACTACAGCAGCACCTTCGTCGGGACAAATGGGTATTTCACGTTCAACCAAGGGGATTCCACTTTTACCGAAACGCTGCCGGCCTTCAATAGTCTGCCGCGGATCTCAGCCTTCTTCGACGACTTGTTTGGCGGGCGCTCCGCGGTTGGGGCTGTCTACGTGAACGATCAGCTACCCGGTCGCTTCATTGTTACCCACGATCGCGTTCCGCATTTCAATGCCTTTGGCAGTAATACCCTTCAGATTCAGTTGTTTCAGGATGGAAGGATTGTCTTCGCATATAAGGGAATCACGTCGCTGACTACAGGCTCCATCACGGGCATCACGCCAGGTCCAAACTCACCCTCCCAGCAAGTGGACTACAGCACGAACCGGAACGTCGATACACCAGCCGGAACGGCTGTATACGAGTTCTTCACGGCTGGTAGTCCCTTTGATCTGGACAATGGGTTCGTGATCTTCACGCCAAGCGTCGCTGGTGGCTACAACGTTCGGACCATACTGCCAAACGCTCCGCCCCTCGCGTCACTGGTCACGGGCAATCCTGGGTTACCGACCTCAGCACAAGCATCACGCCGAGTGTCATTGCGCGGAGGGAAATTACCGTCGCCCGCACCGCGGGCAATAGATTTGTCCAATGCCGAAGTCATAGTTAAATCCTCCTCCGATCCGAGATATGTAGGCATGACAAACTCGGATGCCCAGGGTCGCTTTTCTCTCAACGGTGTGCCGGCTGGCGGAATTAACGTCACCGTTCGAAGAAAGGGGCAGCTTATCGGCTATGGCTCGGCTGTATTTAGTGGCGGAAACTTAAACGAAGCACAGATGCTCAATATTGAGCTCGGGCCTGTTCCTAATCAGAACTCTAAAAGCGTTCCCAACCAGTGAATTCTCCAATGAAGCTCAGCCTTGTAGTTCTATTGATCCTGCTCTCGTGGGCTATTGCCATTCACGCTCAGCACGACGTTTCTTCAAACAAGAAAATCGGTCGGGAAGTGGCCATACCGAGACATTTGAATGACGACGAAGAATACCGCGTTCCGTTAACCGATTTGATCAATTACGGGAAGAAACTCTTTGACGCGAATTGGACCGGACAAGATGGCGGTGGACGACCTATGACCAAGGGGACTGGTCGAGCGCTTTCTGATCCAATGGCTCCTCTCGTCGGCAAGAGAAGTTTCAATCGCATCTCTGGACCAGACGCTAACTCGTGTACTGGTTGCCACAATGGACCCTTCAGCGTTTCAGGCGGGGGCGGCGACTTCGTAGGGAATGTTTTCGTCCTGGGACAACGGTTCGACTTCGTCACCTTTGATCCCGCGGACAGAGTTCCGACGAGAGGCGCCGCAGACGAGAATTCTCAAGCAGTCTCTTTGAATACTGTCGCCAATTCGCGAGCCACAACCGGCATGTTCGGAGCCGGTTATATTGAAATGCTGGCTCGCGAAATTACGGAAGACTTACAAAAGATCCGCGACAGCATTAAACGCGGCGAGAGTCGCGTTTTGGTATCGAAAGGGATCAACTTCGGCCGCTTGACTCGCCGTGCCGATGGCATGTGGGATGTCAGCCAGCTTCAGGGACTTCCGCGCTTGAGCATCCTTACCGCGACACCTCAAGACCCGCCGAGTTTGGTTATACGTCCCTGGCATCAGGCGGGCAATGTCGTATCCCTTCGCGAGTTCGCCAACAATGCCATGAACCATCACCATGGCATTCAAACGACGGAGCGTTTTGGAATCGATACCGACGTAGACGGCGACGGTATTGTTAATGAGATGACAAGGGCTGACGTGACCGCGCTGGCTGTATACCAGGCTGTGCTTCAGGTTCCCGGTAGGGTGATACCAAACGATCCGGAGATTGAGAACGCCATCCTCAATGGCGAGGCTGTATTTAGTCGAATTGGTTGCGCGAGCTGCCACATTCCCGCGTTGCCGCTGAGTAAGCGAAGTTTGACGTATGTTGAGCCAAACCCTTACAACCCTGCTACGAACTTACGCGAAGGTGACGCTAAGTCACTCACAATCGATTTGAGCGATGCGGCCCTTCCTCAACCGCGACTCAAACCGGCAACTCCGTCGGCGGACGTGTTAATGGTGCCTCTCTTTACTGATTTCAAGTTGCACGACATCACCGACCCGAATGATGACTACGGCTTTGAGCCTTTGGATATGAACCAGGGTGTCTGGTCCAAGAAATTTGTTGCGGGGAATCGCCGGTTTCTGACCAAACGACTATGGGGCTGCGCCAACGAGCCACCTTACTTCCATCATGGGTTGTTTACAACGCTCCGTCAGGCAGTGTTGGCCCACTCCGGTGAAGCTCTGGATACGAGACGAGCGTTTCAGAACTTATCTGAATATGACCAGGATTCCCTGATCGAATTCTTAAAGTCGCTTCAGGTTCTCAAACCCGGTTCGACAGAGTTGGTGGTTGACGAGAATTATGAGAAGAAGAAGTGGTCTGCTGGGTTGCGCTGAGCGCGTCGACGCGTACTCTACGGTGGGATAGATTGCCTGATCGCTTCGCCCTTGATGTAGAACTTAAACGATCCGGTTTGCTGAACGCCCAGCACGAATCGAACATTGATTGACTCGAGTCCCATCGGCGGCCCGGTGACCCTGAGAGAACTATTGAAGGCGCCGCCAAGCGATTGTGTGGGGGCTGTGCACAAAAACGTCCGCTACGAAGGATATTCTCCCGCAAAGGCGCAAAGGCGCAAAGAAAAGTCCAGCGAAACGCGGCAGCGCTTTGCGCCTTGCGGGAGACATCTTCACGTAATAACGCACTTTTTGTGCAAAGCTTTGTGTGGGCGGCGATGTGCGCTGAAAAGCATTGAACATGAAGCCGGGTTGAAACTAGCATGGCCGCTTTTTGCGCGTCAATTATTTCTGCTAGTACGGCTTGGCGCCCGAACCTGTCATGTTGATGAACGCCTCTTTGCGGAAGAAGCCGGCGAATCGTTTGAAGACGGACGTGGTCATGTAAGGATGAGTCGTGGAGTTTGGTCCAGCCTGAACGAACAGGTGGCCGTGCTCTTTGAGAAAATCCTGATAGACCGGTCCACTGCCGTGATCGAAGAAGGCCTGCTGGTTGGTCCATGACGAGTTATAAACCAACGCGTCGACCTGCGATGGCGGAAGGGCCATAGATTGCTCGCTAACATCAGCCACACTCACGGTGTACATCAGAGTCGTCGGCTCCTCTTCGAAAACAGCTTTCACATAACCTTTCAGAGCCTCCTTCACTTGCTCGCGAGAACCAGGTTTCATTACCCAACGCGCCTCGACCTGCCAGGCTGTCATAACGTCGGCGCCGGGACGAATGAAGCCGTCGATCATCTCCAGCGTCTGCACCATCATCCAGGGCACGGTTGGTCCATACATGTTCAGAAAGTACGCGCCGTTTTTGGCGAAGAACTCTTTCATGATCGGCGAGTTGTGGTGCCTGTGAAAGGCGTCACGATCCTTGTAGCCTTCAACGAAGCCGACCTGTTCCGGTCCCGGCATCGGAAACGTGTTCACGCCGGGATCGAGGTTGGGAGTGTGGATCAGATACATCCACGTGTCAGGCTGTTCCTTTTCAACCTGCGCCGCAAGCTCACCCAGTGCTGCATAGGCTTTTGCTTCGTTGCCGGGAATGATGGACCAAAAGGCGTCATTGAGATACATCGAGAATCCTTTCCTCTACGAACCGGTATTTACCTCAGTTGCGCAGGAAGTCTCCCGCAAAGGCGCAAAGGCGCAAAGAAAGTCCAGCGAAACGCGGCAGCGCTTTGCGTCTTTGCGCCTTTGCGGAGACTTCTCCACGTCAACGCACTACGAGCCAAGCGCTGCGATGATGCTGTCTGCCGATTTAAACGCCAGCGCCAGCAGCGTCAGTGTCGGGTTTGCGGTACACACGGTTGGGAAGCTGCCGCTGCCGACCACCCACAGGTTTTTCACGTCGTGTGAGCGCTGGCTTGCATCGACGACGGACGTATCCGGATCGGGGCCCATGCGATGCGTCCCGACGACGTGACCCGCGCCGTAATAGTGATAGTTCACTCCGCTGGTACGTGAAGTCTCCCGTTTTGCCAACGCTATTCGTCGTAAACTCCGTCGCTCCCATCTGCTCGTAGACCTTCGTGCAGACATACGCGGCCATGCGGAAACCTTCCATCGTGTACGGATCAAACCCGTACTCGACCTTCGGCCGCGGAATACCAAGACCATCCGTATTGTTCGGCTTGCCGGTTGTCTTATCGATATCGAGCGTGACGCAGTTGTTCGCCAGCGGCGTCTGGTCAAACATGCAGGCGATGCGGAACTGGCGCGTGTAGAATGTTGTTGAGCTTCAGAGCCAGCGCGGTGCCGCCAAGCCGTTGAGGCGTCCCGTTTGGACCACCGTTATTGGTGCCCGATTTATTCGTTCCGGTGATGAAGTCGAGGGCCGAAGTGTAAGGATCGCCAACCGAGAAGTTCCAGCCTTCGTTCCCGATCTCCATGCGAAACGCGGCGCGATACTTGCGAAACTCACCGTCGCGCAGCGACTCGATCCCCGACGTCGCCAGCGGCCCGCGATAGCCCCAAAGTGGTTCCGGCGCGAGCGCCCAGGTCAGGTAGAGGGGATGGTCCATGAGATTGCGGCCCACCTGATCACTGTTGTTGGCGATGCCTTGCCAGTTATTTGACAGCAGCAACAGCTTGGCATTCTCGATCGCGTGACAGGCGAGCACGAAGATCTTGCCGGTGACTGACTTCGACACTTTCTGCAAGTTGCCCTGATCGTCGCGCGACCATTCGTAGTAATCGATGCGCGGTAACGATGTTGTTTTCGTCGGTGGCGACGTTATACGCAACTGACTGATAGCTCACCGTCACGTTGCCGGTGTCGAGAGCTTTGCCGAGAGTCACTGTCGGATCCCATTTAGCCTGGATAGGACAGATGGGAATGCAATTTGTATTGCCGGCGCAAACGCGTCGATCGTCGTAAGGCTCGGAATTGCGGCCGGCCGGAGTTGGCGTGACGAACACGTCGTACATCTGTCGGATCCGAACCGCCGGGCGTATCGGGCAGCGTGCCCGGCACCTGTAATCCGGAGACGCCCTGGCTGATCGTCTGGTCCACGATGCTCGTCGGAATCGGCCCCATCGGATATTGATAACCCGGCGGGTACTCCAACCCAACGACTTCGAGCGGTTCCTGTTGGATCGTGCTGGCAGCGACACCGATCTCTTTTTCCGCTTTCGCCCACAACGGCTGAAGCTCGCTCGTACGTGACCGGCCAATCGACGGCGTGGTCGTACTTCGTCTTCATGCGAATGTCGTTCTCGAGCTCGCGCAGCGAGGTGCCGAGCCAGTGCCAAGACGTGCCACCGCCGTTGCGCTCGAAGGTGCTGGAGAACTGAAGTCCACGCACCTCGCCGCACTGATCCGGCGGCGCATTCTGCCCGGTGGCTTGTGCCTGCACGAGATAGCTGGTGTCAGGTGCGCCTCCGAGACCGAGCACCGTGGCGCGCGGCGTCGGAAGCGTTGCCGGATCGGGAAGATCGCCAACTGGAGTTATTCGCCTGCGAACCCTTGCGGCCGGCCAACGCCGGATACGGAGACTCCGGCGTTTTTGCGAGCGCGAGATAAAAGTTGTTCATGTACTCCTCGCGACTGTCAGGCACAGGAAGTCCCGCCTCGAGGATGAGCACTTTCTTACCGGCGAGGCCGAGCTGTTTCGCGATCAGATTGCCGGAGACGCCCGCGCCGATGATCACGACGTCGTATTGCGGTGAAGCATTGTTGCTCATTGTCCACCTCCATTGCCGGTGTTGACACCGAACGTTTCGAGTGATGCCGGTGGCTGGCTCCAGTAGCCGAAGGTAAAAACGCTGAAGCCCATCGGATGCGCCTGGGCCACGTTCCAGACCAGACTCTTCGTGTAGGCTTGCGAAGAGATGACTTGTTGCAATCCTTCGTCTGAAACGGTGGCGGATACCACGATCCCAGGTACCACATCGCAATGATGGTCTGGCATAGCTGTGCCTGATTCGACGGAGTGCGTGCTCGTTACCTCGAGTAACGTGTCGGCGATCTGCTGGGCGTCAGCGGCGGAGTCTGGTTGCTGAGAGTTTCGAATTCGCTCATCAGTGCGTCCATCATCGACTGTCCGACCTGCGCGACGGCGAACTCATAAAAAATGCCTGAGAGATTCACTGGGATCGAGAAACGGCCTGATAAAGCTGGACTGAAATCCCGTCAGCGACGCCGACAGATTGGCGAAATCTTGCACGACAGATTCCGAGGGTGGTGGTGTGCTGCGTCATAGTCGTCTCCTTGTTTCTCTATTGCGCTCGTTGCAGGACGTATGTGAAATCGGACGGCACTGGCGTTGTCATCGTAGCGTTGTTGTGACACTCGATGCAGTTCGACGAGACGTTGGGGACCATCCCCTGGATATAAGTCTCAAGCGTGGTGTTCGCCAGAAAGTTCGGCGCCGGTGTTCCGAGTGGATCACCCGGCAATCGCCTGGCACTGTCCGGTATTGGTGGGCCACATCGTGCTGATCAACTCATAGTTCTGCCAGACTGAACTGGACGAGACGCCGAGCAACAACTTCAACGCATCCGCATTGCGTGCCGCCGCACTCGTCGAACGCGAACTCGTTGCCCTTGAACATATTCATCCGCACCACCTGGCTGTGGAAGGAACTGACTTTCGTCGGATTCCACGGACGCGGCGGCACCTGGTTTGGCGGGCAGTTCGCGGCGGTGCATTTCGGGTTGTAGTAGTTGTACTGTGATTTGAACTTTCCGCTCGCGACGTCGGCTTCAGTTGGCAGCGTTATCGACGTGCTCGAAGGTGGACCAGAGCCACTGTGCGCCGTGGTTGGTCTTGTGTCCGATGTGCAAGCC
This sequence comes from uncultured Acidobacteriota bacterium, assembly GCA_963770215.1. Lineage (GTDB taxonomy): Bacteria > Acidobacteriota > Blastocatellia > Pyrinomonadales > Pyrinomonadaceae > PSRF01. The sequence goes on along the minus strand of CAVYOP010000014.1, from coordinate 338,054 downwards.
GACGAGTCCCATGAGCTTCGTACTGCACGAGGCCGGATACTTCGGGTTTTGCGAAGCCGGCGAGTACACGAGCACGGTCTGCGTGTGGAAACGGCTCTTGTCGGCAGCGCTAATGACCTTCCACGCGGCCTTAACCATGATGGCGCCTTCAGCACCGTTGAGGACCCCACAGGGAAACTTCACCGCGCCCGAAAACACCTTCTGCCCCGCCTTTGAATAGAGCGTGTTCTGAAGGATGTAGTCGAACATCGGTTTGTTGACGAGAATTTCATAGCGCGTGTAGTTGCCGTTCTGATCGATGAGTGGACCGGTGTTGAATGGCTGGCTGAAGTCAGTCAACACTGTCGGTGTTTTTCCGACCTGACTGACGATCTTCATTCCCGGTTTGTAGCTGGCCTTGCATTGCGTCGGCACAGTCATCGGTCCGGTGTATGTTGGCTTGCTGCCGCCGGGCAGGAAGATATCCGAGACGTTGCGGTAGTGTTCCCACACCGTGTCGTTGTCGCCGTTCTGGCCAATCGTCTTGTTCGGATCGCCGGTGCCATCTGGGCACCGGAGGCCAGTTGAGAGCGATGAAGGTATTCCATGAATAAATGTCGAAGTCGCCCTGAATGGCCAACAGCTTCTGCTCGTTCGTCGCGTTGGGCGGAAGCGATCCGAACTGCGCATCACCCGGAATCTTCGGACTCAGAACGATGGCTGGTCCATTCTGCGAAGCCGTCGTTGTCGCTCTCGACGTCATAATCACGATTGTCGCTGCGACGAGAGCGAGCACTATGATTGTTACGATTTTCTTCATGAGTCTCTCCTCCATCTCGAATCAAACAAGGAACGTGCGATAAAGTGGCGCAAGATTGGGCGGATACTCGCCGTCCGGATTGAATGGCGATCCGATCGCCTGCTGGAAGCGGAAGTGATTGTCGGGATCGACGGCCTTCTTAATTTCGCACAAGCCGCTTGTAGTTGTCGCCGTAGAACTCTGTCTGCCAGTTGTGCAGCAGCGGATCGATGTAATTGCAGTAGGCGCCGATCGAGTGCGGCGCCATTCCTTCGCCGAGTTGATACGCCCAGTTGACGTTCTGCACTGTTTGATCCGTCTGCGGCCAGATCGCTTTCACTTCCCACAGGAACCGTGCATCGCGATGCCAGAAGGAGGTCGCGTCTTGAGCGACTTCGGTGACTTTGCCGCCCATGTGCGTCCAGACCAGCAGACTGTTCGGCGACGGCGCACTCGTCATCGAGGTTGTCAGCACGTCGATGCATGACGGCGTAAACGCTTTCGGCGCCATGAAGCCCGAGCGGATGTAGCCGCTCATTCCACCCACGATCGTGAGCAGGCCGTTGTAGATCTCGAAGTCCGGCAGCGTCATGTCCTAGAGGTTGATGAAGATGTTCGGGAACTTGAGGATCGGAGCGATCAGATCCATTCCCTCGCGACTGTCGCCGTTGAAGATCGGCGTTAGACCGAACTGTGTTGACGAGCGTGTCAGGATGGGCCGGCAGCGCCACTTTCCCCATGTAACCGTAAACGGCGAGCGAGTCGGGCGCCTTCTCGATCCATTCGTTGTAGAAACCGAGAACCTCCTGAGCGTACTCGATCGGATAACGGATCTGCCCGCACAGCATCGTCGGCGTGTTTGGTTGATGGACGCGCAACTCGAAGGCCACGGCGATCCCGAAGTTTCCGCCGCCACCGCCGCGACACGCCCACCAAAGATCTCTATCCTCTTTCGACTTTGACTCTGCAGAGATCCGCCGCAGCTTGCCGTCAGGCGTAACGAGGTCGATGGAGAGAAGATTGTCGACGCTGAGTCCGTACGAGCGGGAAACGAAACTGATACCGCCGCCGAGCATGAAGCCGGGGATGCCGACAGTCGGACAGCCGCCGCCGATCGGAATCAGACCGGTGTTCGTCGCTTGCAGGAACAGGTAAAGGTCGCGCCAGCGGTTGCCGGTCTCGGTCCAGACCACTTGTCGATCGAGATCGAGGCGCTTGGCAGTCATGTTGGTGAGGTCGATCACCATTCCGCCCTGGTTCAAACAGTAACCTGCCGCGCTGTGGCCGCCGCCGCGCACGGTAAATGGCATCTCGTGTTCGATGGTGAACTTGTATGCCGTGGCCACGTCCTGCGCGTTGGCGCACATGACTACAACACCGGGTCGTAGATCAATTCGTCCGTTGTCGATGACGAGAGACTGATCGTAGCCGGGATCGCCCGCTTCGAGCAGGGTTCCGGCCAACTCCATTTTGAGCTTCTGCAGATACTTCCGTGGAATCATGCAATCTCCTCCGATGATGACACATAGCTTTGCACAAAAAGTGCGTTATTACGGAAGATGTCTCCCGCAAAGGCGCAAAGCGCTGCCGCGTTTCGCTGGACTTTCTTTGCGCCTTTGCGCCTTTGCGGGAGAATATCCTTCGTCGCGGACGTTTTTGTGCAAAGCCATGACACATAGACCTGGCCACACTTTCAGAGCACGCAGACATCCGGGTCGAAACGCTGCGGTAGAAAGCCTGTAACGCGATACGTTGAACGCGCTCTCCGCTCCGGGCGAAAAGTAATTAAGGCAGTGAGATCACGTTGGACTGCCTGAAGTATTGATAGGAGGTAGGCAGTGCCGCAATACTACACGCGGTGTTAAAAAATGCAAGTCATTTTTTTGGGTGGTCCAAACTACCTGAGACCGTAGTTTTCAGTGAAACACGAGTTTCTGGTATCGTTTCTTCATCACAATCGCAAGACATTCGCAGAAGAGTCTTTCAGGGATGCCAAAGTCAATAAGCGATGAGATTACCAGTCTTCCGATTTCTCGGCAGCGTCGCTATCAACTGCGAAAACGCCGGGATCGGAAATGCATTCGTTGCGGGCAAGACGCTGTGAACCAGGGCTATTTTTGCGAGGCGCATCGACAGGTGCACAATGTCCTGACTCGCGAGCTGCGGCGGAAACGTTTTGACTCCAAGGGACGTGTTCATGTCTCGGAGAGTTATCGTTTTCCTTTTTCCAGTGGTCGACTGTTGGTTGACAGAGCAAATAGTTATCTCGAGTCGGGACGCGGGAAGTCGTCGCCGGCAGAAGCGTCCGAACACTTTCGCGTGGCTTTGGTGATCGGGTTTAGCGCGATTGAGGCGTATCTGAGATCTGTCGCCGACCAGTTTGAAGTGCGTTTCAAAGAAACAGCCGCTCCGCTTGATGAGAGAATCGAGTATCTATTCAGAAAGCTTTCAACGGAGCCTTTGGATCACAATTGCAGCGCCTGGAAGGAATTCAAACTGGCATTAAAACTTCGCGATGAATTCGAGCGTCCCAGGATTCGCTCCCGTATTGAAATCAGCGCGGCTGAAAGAGCGTTGGCGAGCATTTGGAGTTTACTCAATACGCTGCATACCGGAATTTACGGATCTCGCTGGGCGTAGTTAACGAGGGGGACAATCCACAGTTCTGGTCAACAGTGCACTGGAAGCAGTGAACGCTCGATTGCAGCGTGCAAACCATCCCAGTATATTTGACCCATGACCAATGACATGAATAGTTGTCCGAAATCATCAGCCGAAGGACTGCCTGCCGGAAAGAGTCGTCGTCCAGTGGAGGCACGCAGAGTTGACGAGTGTCAGACGTTGGACGAACTATTCAGGGAATGTCTGCCTGCGTTTGGCGGGGCCATTCTTCGACGCGTCTACGAGATCCTTGACAATGCCATCGGCCTGGGATGTCCGATGACTCTGGCGGTGTCAGGACCGGTCACGGTTTCGGCGCAACACTTTTCGTGGCTCATTCCGCTTTTGGAGACTGGCTGGATCGCCTACCTGAGCACGACCGACGCTGTTTGTTATCACGACGGCCATCGCAGCCTCGATGCCCATACCAAAGATCCATTCTTTGAGATTCCGATTTGGACGGACGACGGCGCGCTGCGCGACGAAGGAGTCATACGCGTCACCGACGTCGCTTTTGCTGAAGACGTATTGATGGATCAGGATCGTTTCATAAGTGCGTGTCTGTCGCGTCCGGAGTTTCAAAAGCGCATGAGCGGCATTGAGATGCGGCATCTACTGGGCCAACTCTACGACGCGCAGGAAAAGAAGAACAATGTACGGTCGGGACTGCTTTCAACTTGTAGCCGTCTGGCGATTCCGGTCCTGGTTGGCGCTGCTGCGGATGGCAGCATCTTCTTGAATTCGATGAAGCTGTGGGCCATGAAGAATGCGGGACTGATAGATCAGTATTCGTTTGAGCTGGATCTGCATGCTGAGGTATTCGAATCCTGCGCCTATCATCGTTGGGGATTGTTCGATCAGCCGACGCAGTCGTTGGCGACGTTAGTGCTCGGCGGTGGTGTGCCTAAAAACTTCAATCTCCAGCCGGAGCCGGCAATGGGCCAGGTTTTGGGTCTGCCAAACATTCGCGGTTATTCATTTGACGTGCAGATCGTGACGGCGCCTGTGACTGAAGGCTCACTGTCGTCGTGTCCTCCAGCCGAAGCCGTAACCTGGGGGAAGGTCGACAAAGACACCTACGAAGAGGCCACGGAGAGTTTGCAATCGGACTATTCAATCGTGATGCCGTTTATCGTTAAAGCGCTTTTGGACAATCGCGATCGATACGCCAGGTTGGCGGAGAGTATGGGAGACGAGTTGTTTGAAAAGCATCCCAAGGCTTCCGGCTACCTGCGCTCCAGGGAAGGGTTCCGGTTGTTTGAAAAACGAGAGGGCCTTTGTCAGAAATTGTCTGAAGATGTCAGCGATAACAAAGAGTGGCTGTTGAAGTCACTATCGTACCCGCTGGCTGTCGAGGAGCCGAAATAGGAAGCCATCCATAAGTGCTCCATGCTTAGCACTCTCGATCTCTGCAAGTAGTGCAGTGGCGGCCGCGGCAGATGATGACCCAGAGGGTAGCTGCATGTCGGTTAAGGAGATATTTTGGCTACTGGACACCGACGGCAATAGAAACACACACCTGAAGAATTCGCTGAACCACGAGAGTTGGCACAGCAACCCAAGGGGCGTCCCGCTCAAGGGTATTGAGCCCGTGCACGGCGACTTTCTTGTACTCGTATATTGCGCGCACGATCCGTCTGTGCGGCTCGACGACTACGATGACCTCGACGCGATGGAATCGGCGTTGGCGTCGGATTCGGGGATCGTCAATTTCCTTATCACTTACGCCGTCGCCTTCATCCATGGACAAGTGCGACCATACACCGTCGCGTACAGCACAACTGATGGTCGAATAGAACGCTTCGATAAAATCGCTCAGACCGTCCACGGGCCGCAGCCGGCGGAGCAAGCTAAGCACAGATGGATAATCTGGGATGCCTAAACTCTACCGTCTCAAAACGCGAGGGTCACAATCGCCTGATACGAGAATCATAATTTCGTGTACATTTCGTAATGCAATCTGACAATCCGGAAGTTATACGCTGCGGTCCTTAGGGTACAAAAGGGGGACGCTTCAAATGACTACGAATTCACTGTCTAGAAGCATAGCGCTTGCCGGGGCAGCACTTCTTGTGATCACATTCGCGCAGCGAACTGCAAGCGCAGATGAGGTGTTCGTTGCCGGGACAACGCGCGGATGTTTCGGTGCAGGCTGCACGCCGGTGGCAAGCTCTACTTCTTTGGGTTTGACGTTCAGCAATTCCACTTTTGCGACCACAACGATCTCTGGTTTCCGCAGCCTTGATGCCAATGCCAATCCCGGATCGAATTTCAATAACCTGGGCTCGTTTACAATGTCTACAACTCCCGGCAACGTAGTGGGCCAAACGTTTACTTTGCAGGTTACGTTTACCGCGCCTCAGGGATTTACCGGTTCGAATCAAGTCACGGCTATCTACACAATTTGAGCTTGAATATGAATGGCGGAATAATTTTTGAGCCGAACCCCTTTTCGCACCGTTCAGTTTCAACGACTTGAATTGTGAGCCCGACCCAACCGGCGGCATCCCAGGCCAGCAGACGACTTGTGGTACGGGGTCTTTCCTCTTTTCCCTCACGACGTTGTCGTCAATCCTGGTGCAGACAATTGCGATTACAGGATCGATCCGGACGCAACAGCAACAGATACCGGAACCCACAACCATGTTGCTCCTGGGAATGGGCTTGGCGGGAGTCGCGATGAAGACGCTGCAAGAGACAAATCGTGCCGCATCCAGACGTTGAACTTACACGTCGATTCAAAGGACTATGAAGCAAGCGCTGATAGTCGTCTCAGTCCTGGCGATCGCACTGGTCGCCTGGTTCTTGTTGTGGTTCCGGAACGAAGACGCCGTTGCGACTTCGGCTGCTCGGCCGTGGCCGGGTGAGATGGGATCGCTCGACGCGGTCGGCAATCGGTGGCCGTCGCTGAAGGCCAATGATGCGTCTGTGAAACTCACGGCGCTCGCCAAAGCATTGCCGGAGAACAAAATCGTCGATGATTTCGTGGAGCGCGAGATCGCGCGTGGTGAACTCACCATCGGCGATCCACCGGCGCTTCCCGACGTCTCCGCGATCCGCGATCTGTTGCTGCGCGAGCCGATTGTCTGGGAGCGCCGAGTAAAGTTTGACGACACCGTTGTCGCGAAATGCGCGGCGTGCAGATGAGGGTGGCGAGAGCGCTCGTGGCGAGTGCGCTGACGAAAGCGCGCGGACACGATCCGGCGGCGTGGGAGGATCTGCACGCCGCGTGGAAGCTTGCCCGCTCGCTGGAGGAGCAGCCGCAGATGATGGCACAGACGGCCGTGCTGACTATGGCGCGGATGATCAACGCAGTCGCCTGGAAAATGCCGCTGCCCGCGCCGGCGTGGCTAAGCGAGTTGCAGGATCGCGACAATGTCCGGCCGTTGCTCGAGGCGTTTCAATATCAGGCGGCGTGGTACGCGAAGGACGGCGCGTGGTTTCCGACGAAGTGGCTCGCAGACTCTGTCGATCGGGACCGCGAGATCGCTGAAGCGTTGTTCAAAGAGACTCGGTGTGATGTGAACACACCAATGAATGACCTTGGGACGGACCTTTCATCGGTTTGGCGTCGCGCGTTTCGCGCCCGCGCCGAGCGTGAAGCCACGGCGAACGCGTTGCGCGTGCGTGAGGGAAAATCGATCGAAACCAGCTCGCGCTGCAGTGACGGCGGGTGGATGTTCGATGGGACAACGCTGCGGTTCAGCCGCGAGATCGCGACCGCCGCGCCGGATAGTCCGATGCCGCTGGTGCTGCAGGTCAAACCGTAGCGAAGCCCACCGATATCTACCCCAGTTTTACGGCATCGGAATTAATGATCATGATTTTCTGCCAGATCTTACGCGAAAGGCCTGTCGTCAAATCTTCCACCTCATTGACCGCAGCAAGTGCCACCGCGTCGTCAAACTTCTGCACGTACAAGGCGGCGAGTTTCCCGATGAGAGAAAGCATTTCACTGCAATAGTCCAGATACCTCCCCAACTCAAACTGGCTTAGGTTCTGCTTTGGCGAAGAAGGAGTTTCCTCTCTGCGGGCCTGCAACCGCTCGGGATCCTTCGTTAACTGATGCATGTCAATGACGTGTGCTAAAGCCCGCAGTTCGTGAATCGCTTTGAGTGCCCGCCGGCGTTTGATGCGCGTTTCAGCGGTGATCAGGAACAATATCGCCGCGCTCAGAAGCAGGAAAACATTCAGACCGGCCTCCGAAACCTGGACCAGCACGACCAGGTCGAAACCGTTGCGGGGCCATGAAGCATTCGCCAGCACAAAAAAGAGGCCGCCAATAATCAGTGTGATCAGAACGCCGGCGATAATTCGCAGCGACCTTTGCGGCTTGGCGATCCAGGCAGAGCGCTGATGCGATTCCTCCGCAATCATCAGCAATTCCTGACAAACTCTGCCGAGTCCGGAGCCAGGGAACCGCTCGGCGATTCTGCGTTCGAGCGTCGCAATGGTGCCGAGAATTTTCTCCGAGTCTAAGTTACGGTACATCAGTTGATCTCTGGCGCCTGGACGGGACTCATTACTCCCGGAACTCCAGCCGCCCAATTGCGCCATTCGCGCCAGCTCCCCAGCCGATTGATTTACGAGGAACAAAGCTGAACGTGTCGAAGCCGGGACCTTCGATCGGTTTCCATGTTCGTCCATCATCCGTCGAGTAATCACCGCCCGATGGACCAATGGCCACGAGCGTTTTCGTGTTGGGAACGTATGTCACCACGGATCGAAATCCCGACAAGCCTTTTGCGAGCGTCCAGGTGATTCCGCCATCGTTTGTGACGGCAAGATTATCTACCGCTTCCTGTTCCTTGCGATAATCACCACCTGCGATCACGCCATGCTTTGCATCGCGAAAGGCGATTGAAAAGATGCCGGCAGAAGGTCCGGAGGCCAGAGGCGTATTAGCCACTCGCCAGGTGCGGCCACGATCCGAAGTGTGTAACACGCGAGCTTTGGAGGCTGCGCCGGTGCCGATCCATGCGTGTGATTTGCCAAACACGGCGATGTTCGTGCCGCTGGCGGCAAACGCGCCTTCGTTTTCGAGAGCCGGCGGCAGGTTCCTGGTTTCCACGCGCGACCAACGGCGTCCGCCATCGTTAGTCGTCAATAGATATAGTTGACCATCGACTGAATCCCCGAAGACGATGCCGTTGTCCGCGTCCCAGAACGACATCGCGTCAAGGAAGACTTTCGGATCTTCGTTTTTAAACTGGAGTGTCCAGGTTTTTCCGGCGTCGGTAGTTTTGTAAATCCGCGAAGCTGGACCATTCCCGATCGAAAGGACGTACGCTGTTTGAGCGTCGACGGCATCGACGTCGCGGAAATCCAACGCATCACTGGTCACGGTGAACTTTTGCCACGTCGTCCCACCATCAACGGTGCGCAACACCGTCGACCCTGCCCCACTGGCCCACGCCACGCTCTCACTCACAGCGCTTACACCACGCAACCGCACCTTGACACCACTCGTCTGCACGGTCCAATGCGGCGCCGCGAACAGCGTCAACGTGATTAGCATTGCTAAGCTTTTTATCATCTCAATGGGCCATCCGAACAGTGTGGGAAGTTTGTCATATCCAGATCTTCTTTGACAGTCCCTGCGTGGCGATGTCGTGGTTCAGGCTTTCGCAGGTCGACTCGGCTTCTCGCCATACCAATACCACGTTGGCTCCGGCTCGCTGCCATAACGTCGCAATAAATCATCAATCGACTCGTTCACAGGAACATGTCGAGATGGGAGTTTGGCGCCGGCTGCGATCAATGTCTCGATGATTTCTGCGTAGACTTTCGGATCGCCGCCGTGAGCCGCAGACCACAGTGTCTGTCCGAGAACTGCGCTGTCCGTGTCTGGGAATAGTCCGGTGACCATGCCTGAATGTACGGAGGAGCCGATGCGATTTAACGCGAGCGATTAACAATTGAGAGGAGACTACGCTTTTAGCGTCGCCTGAAAAGTAGAAACAGAACCGCAACAACCAGAAGAATTCCAATGGTTCCCGGCCAGATAAACCATCCGCGCCCGCTGCTATAACCTCCTGCAACCACGCATCCTGACGAGAGCAGAAGAAGTAGTGTGATAATGCTAAAACGTTTCATTGCGACCCCCTGGTTAGTTTGTTTGCTGCGCTTTCATCTGTCGACCATTCGGTTAGGGTTAGAGCAAGTTCGATGCCTAATCACATCAATCCTACTGGCACCGTATTTGCTCTTGTGGCATTCGGTGTCGTCGAGTTGAGTGATGAAGCCACGGAAATCTACTATCACTGGCGCAAAGAGCGCTGCCCAAAAGAGCGCTGCGCAAAACAGCTCCACCGATGAACTTACGAAACGCAATGTCGAAATAATTCGACAATTAGAAGAAGCCTCAAAACAAGAGCGCACTAAGTCTGATTTGGTTGCGGAAGCAATAGCGAGGTTCTGCGGCAGCATGACCTTTGTATGGGTTCATGTGGCGTGGTTTGGAGCATGGATCATTTTTAACCTCGTCCCCGGCGTCAGACACATCGATCCTTTTCCTTTTACCTTCCTTACATTGGTAGTTTCACTTGAGGCAATCTTCCTCTCGACCTTTATCTTGATCAGTCAGAACCATGAGACCAGGATAAGTGAGCGGCGAAATAATCTGGATTTGCAAATCAATCTCTTGAGTGAACAGGAAAACACCAGAATGATTGAGATATTGAAAGCGATTGCAACGAAGCTCGAATGCGAAATACCTCATAGTTCTGAAGTCGATTTGCTGAGCGCGGAAATTGATCCCGAAAGAGTGGCGGCCCAAATAAAACAACAAGAAAAAGGTGTCGGGTAGGGCTTTGCACAAAAACGTCCGCTACGAAGGATGTTCTCCCGCAAGGCGCAAAGGCGCAAAGAAAAGTCCAGCGAAACGCGGCAGCGCTTTGCGCCTTTGCGGGAGACATCTTCACGTAATAACGCACTTTTTGTGCAAAGCTGTCGGGTAGAACTTATTAGCTCGCGCGCCCTTCGAATTTTAAAGTTCGGGTTCGCGGCTCCAGTGGCGATGCTGGGCCATCGCGTTAATAAAAGTAGCTGTGATATCGCCAGCACTATCTGCTCGCGAAGCGATAACACCGGCGTCCCCCTCAACCGCGATGCCGGCCGCAGTCAACAAATCCAGTCCGGCGCCGAACGCTCCAATTGTTTTGCAGTGCTGGTAAGCTTCCCTGACGAAGTTGGTCGCATCAGGTTCCGCTCTTAGTGCCTCTACACTTGCCTCTCCTCCAGGCACGTACACGGCGTCAAACAAAACTGAAGCAGCAGTGAGCAGACTAAAATCGGCCTTCACCCGCTCGCCGTTTGCTCCAGTGATTTCACCCAGACGTGGCGCAACAATCATTGGCGACGCTCCGGCTGTGAGTAAAGCTTTCTTCATGTCGAGCAACGATTGATCGTCGAATCCATCACCAGCGAGGAACGCAATCTTCCTTGTCTTGATGGTCTTGTCAGGAAAATTCGGATTGTCGATCATGCTCAACCGATCCGATGTTTCCACAGGCTGAGTAACTTTCTTTGGTTGAAACTTCCTTGGATCACCGTCAGCCGGGACACTCATATTCAGTGGCTTTTCGAGCTTGCGCGGAATGGACAATCCCAGACCTTCAGCAACACGCTCGGCGAGTGTCTTGTCAACCTGGGCCAACAAGAAGAGCATTCGTTCTCTAATGGGCTGCGTCTCGACTTTGCCTAACTCAAATCGAAGCGCTCTGATGATGTGATTTTGCTCGACTTCCGTCTGGCTGTGAAAGAACATTGCCGCCTGACTGAAGTGGTCAAAGAAACTCGGACTGCGGGCGCGGATCTTTTTGGCATCAATTCGTTCAGCGTAACTAGCGAAACCACTCATATCGACGCCCGCCTGGAAGGGACATCCACCTCGCAGACTGTTGGGTTCGTAACTGGTTTGACCTCGATTGATGGTTTGTCGCATGTAGCCGTCGCGTTGATTGTTGTGGAGTGGCGCCAGTGGTCGATTGATCGGAATCTCGTGAAAGTTTGGACCACCGAGTCGAATTAGTTGAGTGTCGAGATATGAGAACAGACGACCTTGCAACAGCGGATCGTTTGTAAAGTCGATGCCGGCAACTATGTTGCCTACATGGAAAGCCACTTGTTCAGTTTCGGCGAAGAAGTTTTCCGGATTTCGGTTCAGGACGAGGCGTCCGATACGTTGTACCGGAACGATCTCTTCCGGAATAATCTTGGTCGGGTCGAGTAGATCGAAGTCAAACGCGTGCTCGTCTTTTTCCTCTACAATCTGAACGCCAAGTTCCCATTCAGGGTAATCGCCATTTTCGATTGCTTCCCAGAGGTCTCTGCGATGGAAGTCGGGATCCTTGCCGGAAATCTTTTGCGCTTCATCCCACAGCACGGCATGTAATCCCAGCAAAGGCTTCCAGTGAAACTTAACAAACCTCGCTTTGCCGCGAGCATTCACAAAACGAAAAGTGTGAACACCGAAACCTTCCATCATCCGCAGACTGCGCGGAATTGCCCGGTCCGACATGACCCACATAATCATGTGCATCGATTCCGGCATCAACGAAATGAAATCCCAAAACGTGTCGTGCGCTGAAGCGGCTTGCGGTATTTCATTGTGAGGTTCGGGCTTTACAGCATGAATGAGATCGGGAAACTTAATTGCATCCTGGATAAAGAAGACCGGGATGTTGTTTCCTACCAGATCGAAGTTTCCTTCTTCCGTGTAGAACTTCACGGCAAAGCCACGCACATCACGAGCAAGGTCGCTTGAGCCTCTGGATCCCGCCACTGTTGAAAACCTGACGAAGACCGGGGTCTTCAGCGTTGGGTCTTGCAGGAAGTGAGCTTTCGTGTACTCCGCCATCGATTCATAAACCTGAAAATACCCATGCGCTGCTGAACCTCGAGCGTGGACCACGCGTTCGGGAATGCGCTCGTGATCAAAGTGGGTGATCTTCTCCCTGAGAATGAAATCCTCGAGTAGCGTCGGACCACGGTCTCCGGCCTTGAGTGAATTCTGATTGTCGTTAATACGGACGCCATGGTTCGTCGTGAGAAACTCTCCCGCACTGTCCTCCATATCAGGAGTCAGATCAATTTGTTTCTTGTTGACTTCTCCCAGTCCGGCATTTGGCGGTGTTGACGGGGTCGGACCGTTGGGACTTTTCTGTGACTTGCGAGCTTGTTTCTTAGGCATGCATAACTCCGTATAGGTGTGAACTTCAGTTTTGTCGTAATTACGGTGTTCGGACTATTTGGCGCCTGCTTTACTTGCTTTCGCCGGCGCTGTTCTTGATTTTTTCGCCTCGGCCGCTTCCTCCGCGGTCTTAACGTCGCGTTCCTCTTCCGGAGGAGGTAGAACGGCTGGCATTCCTAACCCGGCGATCCAAAGTTCACGCGTCCAACCCTTGGTGTGATAGAGGTGTTCGTCCTCTTCCTCTTCAACTTGTTCGTAAGCAGGCTGCAGGATTGCGGCTTCGGCTGGCTCAAGGCTCTTAGCGAGCTCACCTAGCAACTCCCAGTTTTGATGGTCTTTCGTTTCAGCCAGGACGACACATTCAGCCGCTACGATTTGCGCTGCTTGCGGATCAGCACATCGGAGTGCCAACTCCATCGCCTTCACAAGCGAGGCGCCGATGTAGCGGACTACCTTTCGACCGGGAGTTTCCGTATCCGGATCCAGGTTTAGTGCTCGCAATACTTCGGTGACGATCTGGACGTGATTCTTTGTTTGTTCAAGGTATTTAGTCCATTCCGTCCTAAGGTCGTCGTTAAGCGCGCAACGAAGTGCCGTCGAATAGACCTGTACTCCACCCTTCTCTGTTTCCAGCGCCTGGTAAAGCAGATCGGTGGGCACAGTCGATAAAATTGAGTTACTCATGGTTCCCCTCCTTGATGAAGCGTCTGACTAGAGTCGTAAGAGTCCCATTCGAACTCTCATGCACACACTGTCAGCTACGGTTGAGGCAAATGAGACAAGCAATCTTAGTACCGAAGTCGGGGCCGTCATTAATCTGTCTGTAGTTCGAAGGAATTCGTGGAGGCACGTACATTGCACTTAAGATGCAAGCTGAGTCGCAAGGCAATACTCCGTTTTGATATGTGACAATCCACACACCCTGATCGTATTAGCATCGAACGGTCAGAACGAGGATCGAAACTTCACGGGTAGAATCCACGAGGTGATCTAAAAATGGGACTAATCCTTTTAATCGTTCTAATCTTATTACTCATTGGGGCCTTTCCGAGATGGCCGTATAGTCGCAATTGGGGCTATTGGCCCAGTGGCGGGATCGGAACCCTTCTGCTCATCATCCTTATTCTGCTGCTACTCGGAAGAATATGACGCGGACGCTCCCGGGCGAATACTCGGAGTGGAATCGAACCCGTGTCGCCGCCGTGAAAGAGAAGTGGTCTTCGATGTAATGACAATCAAAGGTCGGACGTGAAAAACCTTGTAATACTGTCCGAACGGATTTCCTTGACAGTGGGGCTACGATATGAAATCTTTCGCTTGCTTTCGTGACAGTGGATTACGCAAGCCAAGGATCATTTCAACGGCCCAGTACTTGGATACGTCCAAAAAGCCCAGGCGAGGCCTATATCGCCACTTGGTCAGAAAGTGAATCCTGCAGCGATTTTTTCCGCTGGGAGGAAAGAATCGATACGGAAGGGTCCTCCGCGCTACAAGTCGTTGGGGGCCCAGTTTTCTCCTTTTTGGAACTGCCTTGCTTCTCACCATTCAATTCCCACTAGCCGATTCCAGAAAATTTCTGCTGCCGGAGACTGGAATGCTGGGTCTCCCGAACTGGCCCGCGACCAGGCGGGATATCGATTTTGTTCGTTCGTTTGGAACCGTCAGGAAGCGCGAGCTTGGAGGACTAAGCAGTTGGGTGGGCGAGCACCAGGTGTGTGAGGCGGCCCGGGCACTTCGTTTTCCCGGCCTTCCGACTTTTCTGGATCCTAAATCAAAACTGAGGGTTCCTTTTCAGTTAGCTTTCCGACGTTTCTTTTACGACGGGCGCGCGGTAGGAAAGTTCGAAGTGGGTTTGGCAACAGAACCAGCAGACACCAACAATGTGTCCCAGCAGCAGACCGAAGCCCTCTTAGATCATTTCCTGAATATTCCGGTCGATATTCCCGAGCCATTTCCTTCAACCGGCAAAACGTCAAGTCGAGCGCTGAGCGGGGCGTCCAAACGTCTGTGCAAGCTTTACCTCTTTTCGACTACGAAATTCCTGCTGGCGAAAAATTCGACGTGGTGGTCCACTAACAAACCCGACTGGTGGGTTAGCGCAGCAGCTCCTATCCTATTCCTGGTCCACCAGGCGTCTGAGACAATTGAGATCCCGGGGGATGTCAAACAATTGTCTTTGGATAAGCGTTTTGGCTTGAATCTCTCCTATACTGAAATCACCAGGCAGGGAAAGAGTATTCCGGTGTGGGTGTTAGGCCTCGGTTCCGGCATAAACTACAAATTGGCGAGGTCCTTGAGAATCAATCTGCTCCGCCTGCATGCTGAACATGAGTGCCTGAAGCTTATCTTACAGAACATTCGGCTAAAAAGGATTTCTATTGTTCCTAGGGTAGACGATCCAACGCATCCATCTGACCTGCTGCAAAAGTATTTGAGCCACGCAACGGATAAAGTCCTAAGCTTAGAATCCGAGGTCAAAGATATTTCCGACGAGAAGCTGGCAATGATCGCGAGCCAGTCAGTCAATACTATTGATCCCGGAGAGCGCGAGTTGCTCTTACAAGCCATAAGCGATATTCGGCCGACAGTGGCCCGGAAGGTAGAGGCCTACGTTGATCGGATAATAAACAATTACACTATCAACAATTCGAACATCGGGGCCGTGGGTGACAATGCCACAAACTATCTACACAACCAAAACATTCCCGGGAGGTAAACAACTTGGGCGGTCAATACACTTTCAACAATTCGAACATTGGGGCAGCGGGTGACAACGCTGTAAATTATGGCGACCTTTACAATCAATGGAGCCAATCGGGAGGCGACAAGAACCTTGAGAACCTTGCCAAAGAGCTCAAGGTACTTCAGGCCGAGTTAACCAAGCTACGAGCGGCATCAGCGGACGACGCCACGACAGATACCGTGAAGGAGGCCGCCTCAGCCGCCATCACGGAGGCTGCGGCCGCGGCTCTCCAGGGCGATGGCAAAACAGCCTTTACTTATCTTTCAAAGGCCGGTACCTGGGCATTTGAGGTGGCGAAAACGATCGCCGTACCAGTTGCGCTCGCTGCTCTGAAGACAGCCATCGGGATCGGGCCGTGATTGTTGGAGGGGCCGCTTGCCTTTCAAGTTTGCCCAGCCGCCGTTCCTAATATGGACGCGAACACTTTTCTAAGCGCGGGCTTCTTTCCCAAAGAATTCCCTCCGCCGTTTAGGACGCAGGCTTTTGCCGAGCACCTCAAACGTAACGCCCGAGAACCAAGTCCCGCTCCTCGAAAAAAAAACCTCATTACGAAATCTGCGATCCACAACCTTGCTCGGCCGGGAGGGCAAAGAAGGCGTCTCCAGATCCCTAACCCATTCAGTTATTATAAAGTCTGCAATCTACTTGAAAAAAACTGGAGTGTCATTGAAAAGCATTTCAAGTTGTCGCCTTACTCTATGAGCTTACCGACGACTGATCCGTCGGGTCTAAGAGCAGCAAAGCCGCAATTGGATGGAAGTGAACTTGGTGTGAAAAGGGCAAAGGTTCGAAGTAGCGCCCGCTTTCTCCTCAGAACCGACATCTCACGCTTCTATAGCTCAATCTACACCCACAGCATCCCCTGGGCGCTCGAAGGAAAAGCAATCGCGAAAAAGTCCAGAAAAGGCGGCTTCGCAAATCACCTTGATGAGGCCCTTCGTGACTTACAGGACGGTCAGACGCTTGGCATACCGATTGGACCGGATGCTTCTCTGGTTATCGCGGAAATAATAGCCTGCGCGATAGACATGCAAATCGCCAATCGAGGGCTCGAGGGAATGCGATTCATGGATGATTACGAATTTGGGTTCACCTCGCGGTCAGCGGCGGAAGCTGGGCTGGTGTTTCTGGAAGAAACCCTTGCCGACTTCGAACTGGCTGTCAATCAGAGTAAGACCAGCATCGAGCAGTTGCCCGTTGAACTGGACAGGGGCTGGAACAACGAAATTAAGAGCTACTCACTCGGTGACACAGGCGACGTGAGCGCTCAAGAATTAATCAACTACTTCAATAGAGTTTTTGAGTTGAAGACGAAGTACCCTGCCGATGCGGTGTTAGCCTACGCTGTAGCTCGTTTACGGCGAATAACCGTAAGCGACTGGGAACTGCTTCAGAATATTGTGTGCCAGTGTGCACTGTCTGAGCCAGGAGCCATGGAATCAGTTGTAACTCTGTTACAGGCAAACAGTGAGCTTCCCCTAACGGATGCGATTGATAAGTTGATCTCGAATACCATAGATCATCATGCTCCACTGTCGCACGGATCCGAGGTGGCCTGGGCCTTGTGGGCTTCTGTTTGGTTCAAGCGATCGATTCCAGAAACTGTCGCGAGGAAGCTTGAAGGGAACCGCGACCCAGTGGTGGCGGTGTTGACTCTGCACGCAAAAGAACTAAATCTAATTGATGGTGATTTCTCTGTCGCCAGTTGGGCGACTTCGATGAGCGCGAACAGCCTTTATGGTCCTCAATGGTTGTTGGCGTACGAGGCGGATATCAGGAGCTGGCTACCTTCTGGCAACAAGGAATACGTCAGTGGCGATCCCAATTTCTCGCGACTAAAGTCTGACAACGTTTCGTTCTACGATCCTTCAATTGAGGCGCCTACTAAGACATTGCTACAGCCGACCGACACATCAAGCCCTTACTGATTCCAACAAGGAAAAATGAAAACAGCGAGCTCAACGGACAAGAAACGCTGGATAAACTTTCTCATTGACAGACGAAAATCGGATCGCTAGAGTGCCGCCACCCCTCTTAAAATGCAGCGGGCCGACTTTGTGGTAACAACACAAAGCCAGCCCTAAACATTAACCTTCAGTAGAAAGGCTAACAGTTATGAGTACGCATGGTAGTAGCGCACCCGCGCGCGAAGCAACACCTCCCGCAACAAACTCAACCACAAACCAAAGCGCTTCAAAATATGAGAAATAAATAATTCTAAATTGAGAACTTTCTAAGGACTCTCAACCTCAGCGTGGTCTAAGGTGCATTCCGCCTGAGCAAGAGTTCAGGGCCATAGACCGGTTCTCGTAAACGGTCATAAGAAACACGCATGCAGAGCATCTTGCATGCGGAATATCGTTGAAAATTTTGGAACCAATTGGAACGCACGATGGTCTAATGCGTTTATTCTTAGCCCGGAAACTTTGAGCGAAACACCGCTTTTGAAAAGTTTCTTGCATGAAACCCCGACTAACGGAGGCAGCTCCCACATGGCTACAACTTATCGACGTCGAAAAGGTAAGGACACCTGGCATTTCTGTACGAATTGCCGTCATTGGCCCACCAAGGATTATGAGTCTCGCACAGAGAAACCCACCACTGGTGAGTTTTGTGACCAGTGCAAATCCAAACGTTCCAACAAAAATTGCAAGTAACAAACGCGAAGCATGGATCACAACTTGATCGCGCCTAAGCAAGGAAGTTTTCGGCGAAGCTTGACGTGATCGCGATTGTGCAAGTCAAAACTAAAAGCCGTGCAGTTAAACATGCGGCGAGATTTAACTTGCAAAGATGAATGCACGTCAAACCTTCGCGAGAGCAGAGAAGTTCTCAAGCAGAACACGTTGAACTTTGCCAGGGATCGTCTGCGCTGTAATCAAAACTTCCTTGATTTCACCGCTTACTTCTTGGCTTTGCCACAAACATGTCAGCACAAACGCAAAACCTACGTTGATTTTGTCCGTGCGTGTAGCAACCGCCGGCAAACGGTTCGTCTCCCGAGTCAACCCTCGTAATGGAAACTCTTCAAGGAGCAGCTATGTCACGAATCAAACTAAACCTGCGACAGCCAATCCCAGATAAGCTTCAAACAGGCCGGCAGATCATCGCCGCGATGACAAACAATCCTAACTTTGCCACTCCACATCCGCCGCTGGGCGACATCGCAAGGCGGATGCCCGAGCAAGAGCTAATTTGCGGATGATGCGGAGATTCAGCTTGACAGCCAGTTGAGGAAGCTTGCCGCTTACGTTGAGAGCATAGCGGACAAAGATGAAACCATCATTGCCAGCGCCGGCATGCAAACTAAAGCAGTTCGCACAACTCTCTCCACTTTAACCGCGCCTGAAGCGTTGAGTGCGATGGCTGGTAATCCCGAAGGTCAAATCAATCTCACTTGGAGGAAAGTCGAGAACTCGAGAAGCTACATCATCCAGATCAGCCCCGATCAGCCGAGTGCAGACAGTTGGGGCCACGCGGAAACCGTAACGGCTGCGAACAAAATGATCCAAAACCTCACGAGCGGAAAGAAGTACTGTTTCCGGGTGGCCGCAATTGGTTCGCTGGGCCAAAGCGGGTGGAGTGAGCCTGCGACGAAGATTGCGCCGTAGCTTTGTTTTCGCTACGGCGTTCCCCTCATGACGTTTAGAGTTAAGAGGCTACCAGGGCATCACTGTTGATGAGGGACTGTGATGCCCTTTTCCCATATGGTAATTCAAAGGAATTTTGCGGCATGGATAGCACCGTGAGTAGTCAAAGATACTCTCGGTAATCGTTATTGGACCGTTAATGGACGTAGGAGCTTTGTTTTTCGTGGGACTCTTCTCCGTTGATGCGATGGGCCAACAACTTCATACGTATCCTGCTTCACATCACGCATCACGCAATCTGACTTGTCAGATTGATTGACTGAACTCCCAAACCAACCTCAGCATCGCGAATTCCGGCCGTATTTCGCTCTAATTGGGTGGCTCGCGGTTTGCTAAAAACCTGCGGAGACTGGCCCCGCGCGAAGTTCATCCGCCACCCACCAGGTACACTGAAGTCCGTGCGTTTTTGGTAGCTTTCCGCCTCTCTGGGCTCCCTCCTTACTTCAAGCGGCAAAGATCATTCAATGAAATTCACTACGGGACGACTCATTCTAATTACCGCGTGTGCGGCGTGGATACTGGTAACAGCGACCGGGCTCAGCGCCCTTTGGCGTTACGAAAATGCGCCCGGTCCAGCCTCGATCCCTCCCACCGACTGGCCTTCCGAAAGCCGCATCAAGCGCGCCAGTGATCGGGCCACGCTAATCATGTTGTCTCACCCGCATTGCCCCTGCACGCGCGCGAGTATCGAGGAGTTGAATAAACTGATGGCCCAGGCCCAGGGACGCGTCGTTGCATATGTCCTCTTCCTCAAGCCAACGGACACTTCTACTGACTGGGAGAAAACGGATCTCTGGCAAACTGCCGCGCGGATCCCCGGCGTTAAAGTCGTCGCCGATGACAACGGTATCGAAGCCAGTCACTTCAACGCCGTAACCTCCGGACAAACTGCTCTCTACGACGTCGACGGACACCTGCTCTTTAGCGGCGGGATCACAAGCGCACGCGGCCACTCCGGCGATAACGCCGGACGTAGTGCCATCGTGTCGCTTCTGACTGCGGGAGATGCGGACCGGACAGCGACTGCCGTTTTCGGCTGCCCGCTTTACAGCAACCGATCTGAATGCCCGGAGGTGGCAAAATGACGGACACAAGCATTGATCAGGAGTCATCCCTGGCGACCAGCCCGCGCGTCGCGGAGATCTTCGACGAGCACAAACAACTTGTTTACCAACGCACGGACCGCATGTTTGCGGCGTTGATGACGCTGCAGTGGGTCGCCGGTGTAGCGGCCGCACTGTGGGTTTCACCGAAAACGTGGGCCGGTCCGGAGAGCCAAACACATCCGCACGTTTGGGCCGCGCTGTTTTTGGGAGGCGCGATCAGTTCACTTCCGATCGTGCTCGCGCTCACTCGTCCGGGTCGTCCCTCAACCCGATACGCAATCGCGGTCGGCCAGATGCTTATGGGAGCGTTGCTGATTCACCTCACGGGTGGCCGAATCGAAACGCACTTCCACGTCTTCGGCTCACTCGCTTTCCTTTCGTTCTATAGAGACTGGCGCGTGCTCGTGCCGGCTACTGTTGTCGTCGCTGCGGACCACTTCCTGCGCGGCCTGTTCTGGCCACAGTCGGTTTACGGTGTGCTCACGGCGAGCGAGTGGCGCTGGCTCGAACATGCGGGCTGGGTGCTCTTCGAAGACACATTTCTTTTCATCGCCATCAGGCATGGCATCGGCGAGATGCGCAGCATTGCTGAACGCACTGCTCAGATTGAAAGCTTGAACGAAGGACTCGAAGCTCACGTCGCCAGCCGCACTGCCGAACTCGTCGCTGCCAACCGTGAATTGCGCCAGAGTGAAGAGAGGGTTAAGTCCTCACTGCACGAGAAAGAGGTGCTGCTCAAAGAAATTCACCACCGCGTTAAGAACAACATGCAGGTCATCAACAGCCTGCTCAGTTTGCAAGCAAGAACTATCGGCGACAGAAAGGCGCTCGCAGTCTTTGAGGATAGCCAGAACCGCGTCAAGTCGATGGCGCTGATCCATGAAACCCTCTACCAGTCAGAGGATCTGTCGCGTATCAACTGCGCGGAGTATCTCCAAAAACTGGTGGCCCACGTTTCGCGCTCGTATCGCATACGTCCTAACGCCGTAAAGATCAACCTTCATGTAAATGACGTCTCGTTGCCGATCGATACGGCAGTGCCCTGTGGCCTCATCATCAATGAACTGGCTTCGAACGCGCTCAAATACGCGTTTCCGGCGGACACAAAAGGTGAGGTCAACATCACGTTTCGCGCAGGCTGACGACCAATACACTTTGTGTGTAAGCGACACGGGCGTGGGCCTGCCGCCTGATTTTGATCCTGAACAGAGCAAATCGCTGGGCATGAAGCTCGTTCGAATGCTGACCACCCAACTGAGCGGAGAGATGGAGTGCCGCAACGGCGTGGGTACAACTTTCCAGATCACATTCCCCGAAGAGAAAGAAGTGCGCGCATGACACAGACCCGAATACTTGTGGTTGAAGACGAAAGTATAGTCGCGTTAGACATTCAGGAACGACTGGAGTCGCTGGGCTACGACGTGCCGGCCACCGTCGCCGCGGGTGAGAAGGCGATCGAGCAAGCTGGTTTGCTGCGTCCCGACCTCGTCTTAATGGATATCCACCTACAGGGACAGATGGATGGGATCGAAGCCGCGGATCAAATACGGCGTCGATTCGGAATCCCGGTCATCTATCTCACCGCCAACGCCGACCACCCGACATTCGAGCGCGCGAAATTTACCGAGCCATTTGGCTACGTGATTAAACCTTTTGAGGAAAGAGAACTGCACACGACGATCGAAGTTGCCCTTTATAAGCACCAGTCTGAACATAAATTAAAGGAAAGCGAACAACGATATCGGCTGCTCGCGGAACTGTCGCCCGAGGCGATCATCGTGCAGATCAGATGACGGAATTGTGTACGCCAACCCAGCGGCAGCCAGCTTGTTCGGCGCACACAGTGTTGAGACATTACTCGGTCGCGCCGTGGCAGACTTCGTTCATCTCGATCGCCGCGAGAACTTCCGCGCGCGCGAGCGCCACTTAAGAGGGAATCAACAATCGGATCTAAAAGCCGAAAAATTTGTCAGGCTTGATGGGCAGGTTCGAGATGTCGAGGTCGTTATGGCCTCCGTGACTTACGGCGGACAACCCGCTACACAGATCTTAACGCGCGACATCACTGAACGGCGCCGCGCTGAAGAACAGTTGCTCCACGATGCTTTCCACGACTCGCTAACGAAGCTACCTAACCGGGCTCTATTTCTCGATCACCTGAAGCTGGCCGTTAATCATGGCCGGCGCAGGAAAGGTTATCTCTTCGCGGTGTTGTTCATCGACCTGGATCGTTTCAAGGTAATCAACGACAGTCTTGGTCACATGGTCGGGGATGAGTTTCTGATCACCGTCGCCCGCAGGATCGAAACGTGTCTTCGTGACGGCGATACGATCGCAAGGTTAGGCGGCGATGAGTTTACGATCCTGCTCGATGGGATCAAAGATTACGGCGATGCGCAACGAGCAGCTGAGCGTGTGCAGGAAGTGCTCGGTGAACCTTTTCATCTCGCCGGACGCGACTTGTTTATCACTGCAAGTGTGGGCATCAAATACTCCGGCGAAGGCGATGAGCAACCGGAAGAGCTGCTGCGCGACGCAGACACGGCGATGTACTGCGCTAAGACTCTCGGTAAAGCACAGTACCAGGTATTCGATGCGAAGATGCACACGCGTGCGCTGACGCTGCTGCAAATCGAGTCGGACTTGAGGCGCGCGGTGGAACGAGAGGAGTTTCAGGTTAACTACCAACCGATCGTGTCGCTTGAGAGTGGGCGCATCAGTGGCTTCGAGGCGCTCGTGCGTTGGCATCATCCGGAGCGTGGTGTGATCCTTCCTTCCGAGTTTGTCTCCGTCGCTGAAGAGACTGGTCTCATCATGCAAATCGATCGCCTGGTACTCAGGCAGGCCTGCTTGCAGATGCGCAAATGGCAGGACGCTCTACCGGGCACGAGGCGGATGAAAATCAGCGTCAACCTTTCCTGCAAACAGTTCATGCAGCCGGCGCTCGTCGAACAGGTGACGGAAATTCTGCTGGAGACCGGTCTCGATCCATGCAGCTTGAAACTGGAGATCACCGAAAGCGTTATGATGGAAGGGCGCGACTACACTATGCGCGTGCTCGAGCGGCTCAGTGAGGCCGGCATCGAATTGAGCCTGGATGACTTCGGCACCGGCTATTCTTCACTAAGCTACATTCATCGTTTTCCTGTTTCCACGTTGAAGATCGATCAGTCGTTCATCAAGCGCATTGGCGGCGACCAAAATGGTGAGATCGTGCGCGCAGTTGTCACGCTGGCACGCAACCTGGGAATGGAAGTGGTGGCGGAAGGCATTGAAACCGAACTGCAACTCGATCAACTCAGAGCTTTGAATTGTGAACAGGGCCAGGGCTTTTACTTTTCGATTCCGGTTGACGTGGAATCAGCCACCGCATTGATCGAAAGAGACGAACGCGGCGAGGTGCTCTGTATATTCGAGCAGGACACAGAAATCGGAGCGCTGGGGATGATCGAGGAACAGGCCACGACGCTCGCTTGATCTGTCTGGTCGAAATAGGAAAGAGATAGATTTCCGGACAGCTTTGCACAAAAAGTGCGTTATTACGTGAAGATGTCTCGCGCAAAGGCGCAAAGACGCAAAGCGCTGCCGCGTTTCGCTGGACTTTCTTTGCGCCTTTGCGCCTTTGCGGGAGAATATCCTTCGTAGCGGACGTTTTTGTGCAAAGCATTTCCGGACTAATAAAACTTTGACTTCTCCGCAGAACTTGAGCTAAGTTGCCTCATCAACTCCCGACGGATTTGTTGCCAACTCACTATGGATGAACAAACTAAAAGGAGAAGTCCATGCAGAACAAAATCTCAAGCAGACTACTGCTCAAGTTCCTCGTTCTCACCGTCTTTGGTTGTTTGTTTTTCTTGCCTTTAGAAAACGACGTTCAAGCAGTTTTCGTCTCATGACAAACTTGCATCACGAACTTTCACAACGGGCTCACGCAATGTGAAAACGCGTTCAATAGCTGTATCCAAAGTTGCAACATAAATAGCGGACCGGGGGGCCTTTCAGCGTGCTATCTTGACTGCTACAACACTAAGGACACGTGTGATTTCACTGCCGGGATGGATGAAACCAACTGCTTTCTTGATTGCACTCCTGTAGGAAGCGGCGGCGGCGGCAGTGGCACCGGGGGTAGCGTAAGGAAAACGCCGTGCATTATTGCATGCTACGAGGGCCGCACTTCTTGTTTCCAAAACCTGGGTAGCCCGGATGTGGAAGACTGCGTGCTCGCCGGCACGCCATACGGGATTTGCTGCTTTAACCAGTTCCAGGATTGCCTGGCGGCTTGTTGATCGGATTAGTCCCGCTTGAGTTTCTTGTATGAATGACGTTTCGCTGCGGGATGTCGACTGGCGGCGGAGGTTCGGTCATCACCACTTCGGGAAACCAGCCCGTTTGAAAACCCTCGAAGTCTCGAGCCCACTCCGTGTGGTTGTAAACGCAGACCGGCAAACAGATCGAGCAGTAATAGTGCTTCGCAAAATAAGGAAAACATCTTCCGGTATCGACTACATATCGGTCGTAGCCCAAGTGATCTTTTACCGGCGGCCGGATCGCGTTCATCGGGGATAGCATCGGCTGGACAGTAAATGCGGCATGCCCGGCAGTGATCACAGAAGGCGGCGATGCCCGCATCTACGGGCGAGTCGGTTTCTCCAACCGCTGCATACCAATCCTCCCAATGAAAGGCCGGCGCCGAATCGGTTTGTGATCGTGTCAGTTGGACGAGCGACTTGGGCATCGCTCCTACAACGACAAGTAGCCCTGCTCGGCGATCGACGCTCCGGCTTGCTCATACATAGCGGCCATAGCCGTCGCATCCGGCGTCCAGGTCGCCAGGCCATCGACGTAGCGGTTGAACATGCAGAAAGCGGCTGCGGTCAGTACGGTGTCGTGAATTGCTTTATCGTCAGCACCGACTGCGCGGGCGGCTGCGACATCTTCTTCTGTAACGCGCCGGCCACCCTGCTGCACCTTGCCGGCAATTACCAACAACGCTTTCATTTTGTCGCTGAGATCCGACTGTTGAAAATTCGACATCGCCTGGTCTACCAGACCACGATCGTTGCCGTACAGAGACTTGGCAATAGCAGCATGGGAGTTCATGCAAAAATTGCACTCGTTCTGTGCCGAGACGTAGGTGGCAATTAGTTCGCGTTCGGCCGAAGTGAGCGAGGATGGACCGCGCAGCAACTCTTGCGCGAGACCACGCAGGTGTTTTGCAGTTTCAGGATAGCTGGTCAGCGGCCCCGTTATCCCCGGCAAACCGTCTGGAAGAGTGATGTGTGCCATTTCTTAAACTTTCGATTTCTGACGGGATGATCTTGATTCGCCGGCCACTATACCGTAAGGCGGAGCGATTAAATCCATTCTTAAGGTCGACGAATTCGTCAAACTTTCGGGTGGTATTTCCCGAATGTTCCGCTCAGCTTAGCGAATTCTTATGGTGAAACTTACGCTGCCGGAATTGTTTGGTGAGACGTTGCTCAGCTAACTTTCTCATTGACAGACGAAAATCGGATCGCTAGAGTGCCGCCACCCCTCTTTAAAAATGCAGCGGGCCGACTTTGTGCTCGAACACAACGCCAGCCCTAAACCATTAACCTTCCGTAGAAAGGGTAACAGTTATGAGTACGCATAGTAGTAGCGCACCCGAGCGCCAAGCAACTCCTCACGCAACAAACTCAACCACAAACCAAACAATCAGCGATGCTGTCAAACGCCGGGCGCAGTCGCTCATCAATGACAGGACCATCGACGCAGACGACCGCGCCTACATCCGTTACGCCCTGGCAACAAATGATGCTTCTTGCCTTTCAGAACTCGTGCGCCGCGCTGATGCTGGTGAACCGTTTATCGATGATTCATACCTGTTGGAAGCTAATGATGAGATTTCGACCGAAGAAAAACTCGAACGGCTCGCAGCGATGATCTGCCAGGCTGGCGGTCAGCCGGAAACCAGATCGGCGGCCTTGCTCGTTCTCATGTCGACGCTTGAAAATTCAACCGAGCCGAAATTACTTGCCAATTATGTAAAGCACATTGCCTTCACTCGCTGCGGTGAGCTGAACTGCTTTGGGATGGTTGACGCGCAGATTGCCGCAATCGAAAGCGAGCTGCTGGTTAACTAGCACCTCAAACAGAACCGAGCGCTACCCCGCTCGGTTCTGTTATAGACCATTTCTCCTAAACGTTCATAAGAAACGCGCATGCAGAGCATCTTGCATGCGGAATATCGTTGAAAATTTTGGCAACCAATTGGAACGCACGATGGTCTAATGCGTTTGTTCTTAGCCCCGAAACTTTTTTGAGCGAAACACCGCTATTGAAAAGTTTCTTGCATGCAACCCCGATTAACGGAGGCGCCTCCCACCTGGCTACAACTTATCGACGTCGAAAAGGTAAAGACACATGGCATTTCTGTACGAATTGCCGTCATTGGCCCACCAAGGACTACGAGTCTCGCACACAGAAACCCACTACTGGTGAATTTTGTGACCAGTGCAAATCCAAACGTTCCAACAAAAATTGCAAGTAACAACGCGAAGCATAGATCACAACTTGATCGCGTCTGAGCAAGGAAGTTTCCGGCGAAGCTTGACGTGATCGCGATTTTGCAAGTCAAGACTAAAAGCCGCGCAGTAAAACATGCGGCGAGGTTTAACTTGCAAAGATGAATGCACGTCAAACCTTCGCGAGAGCAGAGAAGCTATCAAGCAGAACGCGTTGACCCTTGCCCCAAACATGTCGGCACAAACGCAAACCTACATTGATCTTGTCCGTGCGTGTAGCAACCGCCGGCAAACGGTCGTCTCCCGAGTCAACCCTCGTAACGGAAAACTCTTCAAGGAGTAGCTATGTCACGAATCAAACTAAACCTGCGACAACCAATCCCAGCTAAGCTTCAAACAGGTCGGCAGATCATCGCCGCGATGACAAACAATCCTAACTTTGCCACTCCACATCCGCCGTTGGCCGACATCGCAACGTCGCTCACAACGCTCGACGAAGCGTACAAGGCACATCAACTTGCCAAGGCGGATGCCCGAGCAAGAGCTAATGTTGCGGATGATGCGGAGATTCAGCTTGACAGCCAGTTGAGGAAGCTTGCCGCTTACGTTGAGAGCATAGCGGACAAAGATGAAACCATCATTGCCAGTGCCGGCATGCAAACTAAAGCAGTTCGCACAACTCCCTCCACTTTAACCGCGCCTGAAGCGTTGAGTGCGATGGCTGGTAATCACGAAGGTCAAATCAATCTCACTTGGAGGAAAGTCGAGAACTCGAGGAGCTACATCATCCAGATCAGCCCTGATCCGCCGAGTGCAGACAGTTGGTGCCACGCGGAAACCGTAACGGCTGCGAACAAAATGATCCAAAACCTCACGAGCGGAAAGAAGTACTGTTTCCGGGTGGCCGCAATTGGTTCGTTGGCCAAAGCGGGTGGAGTGAGCCTGCGACGAAGA
Source organism: uncultured Acidobacteriota bacterium (assembly GCA_963770215.1). Classification (GTDB taxonomy): domain Bacteria; phylum Acidobacteriota; class Blastocatellia; order Pyrinomonadales; family Pyrinomonadaceae; genus PSRF01. The sequence goes on along the minus strand of CAVYOP010000014.1, from coordinate 310,463 downwards.
TTGCGCCGTAGCTCGTTTTCGCTACGGCGTTCGCCTCATCACGTTTAGAGTTATGAGGCTACCAGGGCATCACTGTTGAGAGACGGTGATGCCCTTTCCTAATAGGTGGGCGTTAATGCTTGCGCGAGCGCACACGTGCTTTTTCTTATTTGTGCCTCACAATCTAGAGAAGTTCATTTATGAAGGCTGAACGCTGAGAAGAACAGAACAAGTCGAGTCAATTCGAGTCGTTAACTTTTTGTCCGAACGGGAATAATCTCCGGCCCGTTTTTAGTCGAAGGCTGAACCCGAGCCTCTGCGTCCTCGCACACTCGCTAATCAAAAGCCTTTGACCGCTTTGGGGGAAACTCCTAACGCTGTAACCATAGACGGACGTCATTTAACGCCAAGTCTAATTCCAAAAATTGCATCGCGATCATCTCGACGGGATTTGGGAGAAGCTTGTTCTTTCGTGGATGGCCCTTCAAGGAGTTTTCTTTCCAATAAACGTCCGCACGCGCGCGTGGGGCGGCTTACAGAGGTCGTTTCAAGCACCATCTCCGTGGACAGTCTGCGAAGTCATATGTGCTGAAGAAATCTTGAGAGTATGGAGGAGAGCAAATGAGCAACGAGCAACATCTTCCCGTCTTAGGAACTCTCTACATAATCGTGGGAGTCCTGAACCTAATTATAGCTGTGCTCTTTTTTGCAGCAGTAGTTACTCAGGCTGTGACCTCCGGCGATCCTCGATCTATGGTGGACATTATGACGTCGGACATACGGCTGGTGGTCGCAGGGTCAGCTCCTTAATGCCATCGTTGAGCTTCTTTGAGATCGGTAAATTCTATTAATGGATCTGCTGTCATAAATTCGCCTGGCTCATTCCAGTTACCTACCGTGTAATACGAAATCGCGTAGCCGCTTCAAATCGCTTTTTGATTAAGGTCAAGCGGGCAAGACTAACCTCACAACTCGGCGCGGACAATAGCATCTTGGTGGGATTTGCGAATGTCACCAATTCCGATTTCGCTTAACTGCGAAATCCTACTAGATTGAGCCCTCCTTCTTGGTTATCTGCGGCCTCTTCTTCGGCAACGAAGTGCGGCAGCAATGGTTTGCCATCTTGTGATGCGTGACGAAAGAAAGGTGAGGCACTCTAGTAAATCTCCTCATCGAAGATTCGAGAAGGTTATTTGTAAGTCGCGGGTATTTCTTCGAGGATTTCCGAGATTGGAGGTCGTCTCACCAGGGTTGTATGAGTGCATTTGTTTTATTAGGTCGGCAATTCCCGCGTCAGTCGCCGGAACCTTGTATGCGGCCGCACCAATCGCTTGTGGAGAAGGCAGAGCGCCGGCCAACATTTCAATCCAAGTAACCGCCAATGAATATATATCCGAGGCTCTCAACTGCATCATGAGGAGACTCTTGTTGTTCTGGTGCCATGTAGAACCAGGAACCTAATTGCACCGATTGTCTTGTCGTAGTTCCGCCCGTTGTAAATGCTCGGATCGTAATCACTCCATTTAACAATTCCGAGATCACCTAACTTGACTACGTTTGAAAACTCTAAAACGTTAGCAGGCTTTACATCCCGATGAGAAGACCCTTTTCCATGAAGATACTCCAGTCCCTCGAGACAGCATTCTACGATTTTCGCAGCTTCACGTTCCGAAAGCTGTCGGAGATTCCTTGATTCGATTTGCAACCGATCGCTCTGCAAGCTCCATTACAAGAAATGGACTCTGATCGACGGTACCCAAATCCAAATACCTAACGATGTTCTGGATGGTCCAGAGTTTTTCCGTTTCTTGCCTCTTGACGAAATCGGTCTCTGATGTTGGGTAATACTGAAGCCTGCAAAAGATCCAATCGTGGCATCATTACCTTGACAGCTACTGACGCTCCATCACTCTTCCTTGTAGCAGACCATACATGTGCAACCGCGCCAGAACCTAACGGTTCGAGCAATTCGTAACGGTCCAGTTCGCCGGCAAAAACGTCACCCGCAGAAACAGACAACATTTTTTGGACCCTTCTGAGTGAATGTTTCATCGAAGAATGCTTCACTGATATCAGATCCATCCATTAGCACTTTTAGCTTCTTGTGTTGCAGCTTTTGGAAGAATGGATGCCAGCTTATTCTTATTCAGATAAGTTGTCGAGGGATTTTTCAGTCCAATCGGCGACATCCATCACTTCTTGATATGAAACGACTGTCCCAGCCTTCTGAGTTTTCAGCCATTCGATACGCTTTCCTAGCACCTTTAGTGAGTACCATTTTCATGTTTGACACCTGGATGCGGCTCCTCAGCGATGTCACCGATGCGTTGATCTATAAGCTCGGTATCTATGCGACTCCGTTTCGGTTCGTACGCAACGTGGTCAAACAGTCTGATCTTAGATACCTTGATGGCTTCTTCACATGACATCATTTCCCATAAACCTTCGTCTCAAGTTAACGCAGCAACGCCCACGCTGCCCGAGCCCATAAATGGATCAATTACTAATTCATCAATCTTAGTGCTCTGTCTTATTAATGTTTCCGATATGGCAACAGGCTTCTCTGCTGGATAACCGTTATGAATTCGAGGCACTTGGCTATTACATCGGGAATACCCAAGTCATTTAATTTCCTCTTTCCTTTCTCAAAAAACAGAACAAGTTCGTAACGGGATCTGTAGTGGTATCCCATGCCGATTCTCTGTTTGTCCCATATCAGTGGCTTCCAAAAACGAAATCCTGCATTTTCAGCGATTGGCTTAGCGACAAACATGGTTTCCTGATCGCAGAATAGGTAGAAGTGGCGATTCTTCTTCAGCACTCGGTACAACTCGCGAAATAGTTCCTGAAATCGACAGTTTGGGAATATTTCAAACCAGTCATTGCTGGAAGCTTTGCTGTGTTTGAGCCGAGTTGTCGTTCCGATCGCCCGATGCTTTTCAATCGATTCGTAAGGTGGATCGGTGACTATTAGGTCGACTGAAGCATCAGGAAGGTTTTGGAGCCAATCTACGGCATCGCCTTTGTTTATTAGACAACTTGTCATACTCGACTGGGGGGTAACTCGCGCAAGATTACCATAAGTCCTGGCGAATCCGTCGAATTCTTAAGCGATTCGGGTGCGCAAGGAAAGTTAGGCCGCAGTATAATGCACTCATGAAAGGTACTGGTCCATCCGACACTCCTGCCCGACCGCGTATACGTTCGTATCCGAGTGCTCAAGCTTATCGATTCTTTCGAGAGCGTCGAGGTCGCACGTTCAAACTCGAAGAACTCGAAAAGGCAACAGGTTGGTCGGTCCCCACAATTAAAACCTACATTGTTAAGAGGTGGAGCGAATTCTTACAGCCCGAAGGCCCGGGACTTTATCGAGTATTAGATTTTGATTTTTCAGAGGAAGAATTTTTCGCTCAACAGAGCCAACTTGCACCGCGAAAGGACTACGACGTGACGCTTTCATTTGCAGGCGAAGACCGCGCTTACGTCGAAAAGGTTGCAGCAGCGCTTTATGCACTTGGGATAAGAGTGTTCTACGATCGCTATGAACAGGTCGATTTGTGGGGTAAAGATTTGTACACACACCTCGATGACGTATACCGCAAGCGGGCAAAGTTTTGCGTCGTTTTCATTTCACGCCATTATGCTGACAAAGTATGGACCAATCACGAGCGTAAAAGTGCGCAAGCACGGGCTTTTAACGAAAAATCCGAATACATTTTGCCAGTTCGTTTTGATGACACGGAAGTACCTGGAATGCTTCCGACGATTGGTTATATTAACGCAACGACGAGAGAGCCAGCCGAACTGGCTCTGATGATTGCTAACAAGACTGGGATGGATACTGATCTACAGGGTACTCTGAATTACTTGCGCGATTCGCTTCCAAGTTATGATATTGATATCGAGGGAACGAAAATTCGCTTTTATAGTGAGAGCGCATCTTGCGACGCAACTTTCCCGGCACGTCTACTGGTTGAAATGTATCGTGAGAATATGCTCGAAGACATGTTTATCCGTCCAGCGATCGTGCCGAATTAAGTTTGCGCAATGTTCATACGTCAAGTGAAAAACTTGCCTGAACTCCGCACCCTTGATTTTGAGCTGTCCGTTTTCACCTCCTTATCCAGTTTACGAACAATGGTGATGAAGTCAGACATTCGGAAAGTTGCTGAAATTTCGAGCAGGATCGATTAGGTGAGGGAAGCGGCATTCGATTTTTTAGGTACTTCTAAGACGACGCCGTTTCTTTCTGCCGGGCCATCGTCCGGTGTGTCGTGGTTCGGGTGGCACTTCGTTTGGATTACGACAGATGGCATTAGGCGTTATCGGCTTTCGCTCGTGAAGCTGCGCCGCCCGGAGAATAGGGAACTCAATTCCTTCAACAACACAGGGTCTCCCGTTAGTCCCGCCAGCAAGGGTTTCCCACCAGTTTCTGCGCTGCTTGCTACCGCGAGTGGCCATTTTTTCCATCGCCTCGTCTATGAGCGCAAGAACGTCCTCGTAGTTATTGTCGCGCAACCACTCCCTACACGTCATCTTCGTCATCTACCTCAGCGTATTTTTCTACGTCGGCAGCTTCCGCTTCATCGGCCGTCGCCTCGACGTCGGCCGCACTATCATCCGGAGCTCTCCAGATATGGACCAAACGCTCGCTTCCATTTTCCAACATCCAGATTTGTTGTTCCCCTTCGACCAGATCAATCATGCCTCTCACAAACAATTGCTCAAAGAGGAAGCGAATTGTTTGCAACTGCTCGTCTGAGTCCCACGGAAAAATGAATCGCGTGACTGCTGTAGTCTCATCGATTAAATACCTCGCTCCCTTCTTGGAACGCACAGCAATCCTATCGAAATCCAGGATGTCCGCGGCTCGAAAGCGGCCGTCGACATGGTAAATTGAATAACCGACAAAATTGTTTCCAATGAAGTCCAAGATCTCTTTCAAGTAGTCAACTTCTGTTTGTCCCTCAGTCGGTTTAAAATACTCGTTAAGTTTAGGCCTATCGATACCCTTCAGCTTCGCTACTATGGTGTCCTCATAGAATAGTGCGTCGAGCGTGATTCTTAGGTCAGTCTCATGCGTTAAAGGCATCAGGAAATCATAGACCAGCACTTTCGAAACGCTATGCCGGTAATCACCTCCAACCGCGCGCTTCTGGCTTACGTGTTGTCTGAATTTGCGCCAATCGAGGAACTTCCGGAAAGCCTCAGTGACTCGGTATTTGCCGTCGAGAACTATACGAAAACTGCCGCCCTCAACATTCTCAATTAAGCCCCGATATTGCTTTTGTAGGTAGGTTTTATACGTCCCCGGTTTGTCCCAGCCCGTTGCCTCGATGAAATCGCGCAGGACGAAGTGTTCGCCCGATAAAAGATGTTGTCGTAGGAATTTAAAGGCGCGACGTTGAGGATCGTATTTTCCCACTGAAAGATATAGCCCTCCCGTTTAGAAGGCATGCGAGATGTGCCGAATATTTCCCAGTTGGGCAGAAAACTGGGGGCGAACTTGGCCCAGATAATACTACGGAAGGTTTCGGACCGCTAAAACTTCGGGTGCAGGTGTTCGATCACCATTGCAACTTATCCGACGGGGTGCGTCTAAATAGGTTAACCGATATCCCAACTTTCCATACAACTCGATTATTCGATCAGTTGCCTGATTAACCAAAATCACTGGACCATGGTGGTTTTTAAGCCAATTCGCAAGAGCAACCTGTTCTTGCCAGCCGAACCCTCCCTGAGAATAATGACGAAACTGTACGTCGTAAGGGGGATCTGCATAGACAAAATCGTGCTCGTGCAGCATTAGGGCCTGAAAATGGGCATTGGAAAATTCCCAGTTTGCGAATGCTTTCGCATACTCGCGGAAGTCGCGCCGGTAGCTAATGTTCTTGTAGCGTCCAAAAGGAACATTGAATTCTCCACTTTGATTAAATCTGCAAAGCCCGTTATAGCCCGTCCGATTAAGATAGTAGAATAGTTCAGCCGCTTCGGGAGATTCCGTCTTGCCAGCCTTTATGAGACGGTTAAACTCACGGCGTTGTTCGTAGTAGTAACTTTCGTTGTTTTGACAAGTTAGATTTGAGACGAATCCAATTTTCAGTTGCCGATAGAAATTAATTAAATGAGGGTTGATATCATTCAGCATTGCCACATCCGGCGATAACCCTAAGGCAATTGCTAACCCGCCGCAAAACGGTTCAACCAAGCGTCGGTATCGTTTCGGCTGCCAATAAGGGAGGATATGAGGCAGTTGCCAGCGTTTACCGCCAGCCCATTTTAGGGGTGGCGATAGAGTCGGTTCGGCAGAATTATCTTGTCGCGGATATTCTATCGTCGTGAAATCAATCTGGGGACTAACCATTTAGAACCATAGTAACACGCACCCAAAGACGCTGCCGCAAATGCTCAAAAATACGGTCGGAATGCTTACATAGGGAACGCGCGTTAACTTCGTTAACGCGTCAAGATGTCTAATGCTTGCGGGTCAAACTTATTGTACGACGATAGATCGACTGCTACGCCGGCGGACATCCGACAATCGAGCATTATGTGCGCGAGAAATCCAATCAACGCCCCCAACACCGCATCACGTCTTTTGCTGGCATCACTACTAGCACGCGGAAATGGCTGAGGGGTGTTTCACTAAAAGTCTGGTCTATAGCATCAGCGAGCTTGCTAAGATCTGCTGAGAAGTAGGGACCGAACGTTTTGGAAGTCCTCTTTAAAGACTGCAACCTTGTCCGTGCTGCTTGTCACGCTATGCTTCGCGGATGATTCAGTATTTACGCGCCTGGTGGTCGGCAAGGTATCGCTTCGGCTGGCTTACGAGAGATGAAGATAGTCAAAGCCAAGACGTTCCTTGATAGCGACGATTCGTTTCAGGCGGATTATTCCATTATAATAAGCAGCGGCCCAACGGCACAGCCCCCGATTTACTTGGCGGTTCTTCAGCCTTTACTCTATCGAAAAAAAAGGGTGGATCATCTCGAGCTCGCGAAAAGCTTACGGGCGCGGGTTGTCCGCTACTCACGGTAGTCGGTTCAATATTAGTACCTAAGTTTTTGTTAGCATCACTCAACATAGATTGCGATTGTTGAATGGCATCCACTCCGGTAGTCTGCGATGCCGAAAAGGGGGCATTGCCGAAGTTCTCAATTGCTTCCCTTTCTTTGGTATTTACTTTCTTAAAATACCTCGGCTTCTTACTTCTAGTTGGGTAAATAACTCTAGTTTCAGTTTGTGGAGCAGTATTGAATTCAGAGTGATCGATATGATTTCTCACGACAGGTTGACTTAAAGGAACTCTATGAACGTGATACATAGTATTACTGACTGCGGCAATTATTATTGCAAGAACTAAGAAGGACACATAGAACAAGGTACGTTCGGCTACTGCAAGCGCTACACAGAAAGCCCCCCTTGAACTCATTAAGCGCAATTTTAAGAAATCCATTTTGTGCAGTCGCAAATTGGCCCACGGAAGATAAATAAAACCCAGTGTTATTTGAACTATGAAGTAAACCTTCATCGGGTCTCTTATCGATGCTCCCATTTTGAATTCCGATAAGTAAGGCAGACATCTTTCAACAAGAGCTCCCCACAAGAATGCGGCTAAACTACTTAATACATAGATTACGGCGAGAACCTGCAAATTGATTGATAACGTTTCCACCAAGGATTGGCGTCCCGAGAATACTTTACAAATTACATGTGCGAGAGAGCTGAAAAGAAGCCAACACACGATAATGATTATTAAGATTGCCTCAAACGCCGGGGCTCGCTGGCTTCTCGGAATATTGGTATTGAGGGTGGACCCAATGAAAATACTAATCAACAAAAAACTTAAGAGCTTTGAGTTCAGACGTGCTTTAAGAGATTCGTTATTATTAGATGAGGCTACGATCGGGTCCGCCGCTATTTGAATTTGAGGTGGAGGAAATTCAAGCTTGGGCCTTCTGATCGTTGAAAAAAAGTGATCAAGATAATCTGCAATATACTCAACGCCAATTTTGAAGAGTCTTTCCACTTCCATGTGAACCTCCAAGGAAGGAGAATCTAAACCATCATGACTTACGCCTAATGATGTTCAATAGCAAAGTTTTCGACTTTAACACGCCTCGTCGCCCTTGATCACAAACAAGCTACGAAGTGGTCTACTGTAGAGAGCGCTACCCTGATCAAAAACGCAAAGAGCCAGCCAATTTTCGTCCTTGATCATCATAGGAGAAAGTTCTCTCGTCTCAGCCACTCAATACGTTCGCCGCTCACCGTTACTCCGATCACAGTGCCGCAATCCACGCCGCTCGCCGCCTTGGGGCGTCTGAGCAATGATCATTCCCGGTTCAAACTGGAGATCATGCCGCTTAGCAAGAACATGCACATTGAGTTTCGCATCCCGCAATTTTGATGTCTTATGGTTCAAGCCTACGATCACCGGAACCGATGTTTGTGAAGGTCGTGACAGTCGTTCGCGCCTCACAGCCACGAGCAAAATCAAGGAGTTTTACATCTGTTGACATCCGGTCCCATTCGTTCATAGCCGTGTTCTATTTATTCCTGCCACAATTCTGCACAGCGAAAGTTAGTGAGCCGGCAATGTCCGGACCAAGTTATCGCCGTGAAAGTGAAGCAACCTATTGTCGCCGTTGCTGATGACAGTACGAGGCTCTGTGCGACTCAGCTTAGCGAATTCTGACGGTGAAACTTACGCTGCCGGAATTGTTTGGTGAGACGTTGCTCAGGCTCCCCGCAAACGACCAGCGCACATTTGTCACCGCGCGATCGTATCCGGCAGACGCGCCGCCGCCGCCGCTGACTGGCGTGTACGTCCACGTAGCGCCGCCGTTGTTTGAGTATTGGAAAGTAGCTACCAGTCCCGTTGTGCCAGGGGTGCTCACCATGCTGCCAACCTTGAAATCGACGTTGCGCAATACGCGCTCCAGCGGATCGGTGTTAGAGGGATTCGGATCGACAATGACGAAAGAAGTAGCTGCTTGTCCGCCGCTGTTTGTGTAGACAATCGTGTAGATCAGCTCTGTACCCGGGAGTTGCGTTCCATTTGGACTGACACTCTTCACGAGGCCGATATTAGGTGGCGACGGGTTGATCGTCGTGTTGTCAGTGGCGCTGTTGTTGCCCGCGCCGGTTCGACTCAGATCGTTCGGATCGCTGACGCCACTGGCTGGTGTCACGATTCGCGCCGTGTTGGTAAGCGTTCCGCTTGCAGTCCCAGAGAGCGTGCCGGTTACGGTGTACCGCAACGTTGAGCCTGAAGGCAGGTTCGCAGTCGTATTGATCGAGTTGCCGCTGCCACTGGCCGCGCCGCAGGTTGCCCCTCCCGTAGGTGAACCGCAGGTCCAACTCACGCCGGTTATCGTTGCCGGCACGGTGTCGGTAACAATCGAGCCGTTTGACGCGTCAGGACCGGCGTTGCTGACAACGATCGTATAAGTGATCGCGCTACCAGCGTTGATGTTTGTCAGCCCATCCGTTTTTGTAATCCCGAGGTTGGCATTGAGAGTGATCGTGTCTGTATCGGTGGCGGTGTTGTTCGCGGGAGTTGCGTCAGTGAGCCATGACGGCACCGCTACCGTAGCAGTATTTGTAAGTGTACCGCTCGCTGTGGCAGACAGTGTTCCCGTGATCGTGTAAGTGGCGGTGCCACCGGCGATCAACGTAGCGCTGGTGTTGACGGAGTTGCCGGAGCCCGATGCTGTCGTACACGCCGATCCGGAAGAAGCCACACAAGTCCAGGTCACGCCTGTGACGCTGGCAGGCACGGTGTCTGTAACAGTTCCCGTAACCGTGTACGTTCCGTTGTTAGTGACGACCACGGTATAGCTGACTGGCCCACCGCGATAGACCGTAGCGACACCATCAGTTTTGGTAATTGAAAAGTCAGGCGCGGGAACATTCGCACTGGCGAGATCTCCAGTAGCTGAAGTGCCGCCGCTCAGGTTCTCGAACAACGACGCGCTGAGTGACGGCAGCGTAATCCGGTACAGATTGCTGGGACTCTGTGTTTGGATATACAACCGGCCGGTTGAATCGAAAGCGAGTCCGAGCGTGCTTGGAGTAGCACCACCGGGAAAAGTCACAGTGCCAACGAACGTTGCGGCGCCGCCGGCGACCGAAGCGGTATATAACTGGCGATTCTGGTTGATGATGTAAAGCGTGCCCGCCGGGGAGAACGCCATGTCGCCGCCGCTTCCAGTGCCGGTGATGTTCGCCACCGCAGTGGCTCGGCCGGTTGTTTGATTGACCGTGTAAAGGGTGTTGTTGTCGCCGGCGCCTCCACCCGGCATGTAATAAAGAGTGTTACCGAGGAACGCCATACGAAAGCCACTGCCAACGTCAGCGCCGCTTGTCGATGGACCAATATTGCCCAGCAGGACCGGTGCGATTGACGGTGTTGCCGGGTTGAAGCGATATACCGGACCATTCTCGTCGCTCGAGGTGTTGATGACGTAAAACAGCATGCCATCCGACGGCCGCTGGGCCAACGTCGCCGCATTACCGCCGGGATAGTTTGTGTAGACTGTTCCTTCCGTCGCGGTGACCAAATCGACGCTCCAGATGTTGTCGCTCGTCGAAGTCGTGTTGCCGCGAATGTGATAGATGTCCGTTTGCGCCGCCGCCACGCCACAGAGCAGTAGGACCACTAAGACGATCAGCGGCGACCGACTCACTTTTGCTCTCCTTCTGCGGGTTTGCTCTTGGCGACGTTGTTATTGTTATTACTCGGTTTGTCGAGGCCGGATTTTGAAGTGCCAAAGAGATCGAAAAGGTTCGAGAGTTTCGAGGAGAGTGTGAAGTAGAAACCACGTCGGGCCGGCAAAGCAGTCGCGCCGAATGGTTCGCCCGTAACGCTGAAGTTGTAACCCAAACCAACACGCAAGTCGGGCAACGCCCAGAAGCCAATTTCCGTTCCATAGATCGAACGATGAGTGCCGGAAGATGGCTGAGTCAAACGTCGCATTTCAGCAGCCCAATCGAATCGCGGCGTTAATCGATATTGGGCGCGCGCTTGTGTCAGATAAGTAAATGTAGAAACAAACGGAAGATCCGCTTGACCGTTGGCGCTGAAACGCAGGGCCAATCGTCCGTAAAGCTCGAGCCGATCCGTGGCCTGGAAATATCCATCCGTGGCCAACGAATCGAGACGATCGCGTGTTGATCCCGATCCGTTGAGGCCAGCCTGGTCTAGTGAGCGATGAGTAAAGCTGAGTAACACACCTACTCGATCGGAGGTCAACGGGCGATAGGCCAGTGCTCCGGTTCCTTCCATGGCCGAACCGTGTCGTCCGTCAAAGTTAGTGCGAGACCATTGAAAACGTGAAAGCGCCGTGAGCCCTTCACGAATTTTGCCAGCCGCGCCGAACGCAAGCACCTGTCCCGCGCCTGTGCGATCGCGAAACTCGTAACGAGCATTGGCACGGAAATCCTTGGTCGGTTGCCAACCAAAGCCGAGCGTCGCGCTATTGTAGCTTTCACCATTTCCGGCCACGTGGAAACCACGCTCAAAACCGAGCTCGAGTGAAAAGTGATTTGTGAGAGGCAGGCGATTCTGCAAACCAATAACTGCAAAACTGTCGGTGCCGTTGATACCGTTTTCGAGTTGATAGCGACTCACGAGCGCGCTGTACTTGCCGAGGCGGGTTTCAATACCGAGAGCGGTTTCGCGTCGCGCTCCGGTCGAAGAAAACCCACTCCCGCTGGTGGTGAAATCGGCGATCGGCATGATCGGCGCTGAAGCGAGACGTTGAGTGAGGAAGACTTTGGCCCAGTTATTAACCTGGTATGTAGCCGCCAGGGTCGTTTGATTTGGATAGGTTGGATCAGCCTCGCCGAGGTTTTGTTCACGCTTGACGGCGATCTGAAGTTTGTCAGTTAACTTCATATCGAGGCCAGCCGTTACCAGATTTGATTCGACGTTACGCGACGAAGAGGCATCGTCAAGGCTGCGGTGATCGTAAGCGAGATGAAAACGAACACGCTCGGTGATGAGCTGTTCCCAGGCGGCCGAAAACGTCAGACGGCTGTTGTCGACATTCGCAGTGTGATTGCGCTCATCCGTCACTCCCAGGCGCAACAGCGATTTAGATCGCGGTTTTAGTTCCACGGAGATTTCGCCGCGACGCGAGCCCGGTGTAATGGTCGTGCCAAACGGATTCAAGTAGCCTTCAGATGAATACGAGTAACGCGCCTTGACGAGACCCCGAAAGAAGGGAAGAGGTTGATTCAACTCTGCCAGGAAAGCGTTGCCATTGTGACGGCTGTCACCAGACGAGAAGAAGTTTCCACCGCCCATGATCTCGCCCTGGCTGCGAGCAAAAGCAAAACGCACCGTTCCTTTTCTGGGCAAAGTCTTTTCGACGTCAACCCCGGCCAACACAAACGAACCGGCATCTTCCTGCCGTTGCAGAACCGTGGCGAATCCCAGTTGCAGTCCGAGAGTAGAGAAATTCTTGCGCGCACGGCCCGTGTAAACCGCACTGGAAAGTGAGCTCGCACGATGTTCGTAAGTAACGACCAGTTGAATTAGGTTCAGGTCATAGTCGAAGGCGGAAAGGTAACGCAGGAAGAAAAGCTCGCCGGTCAGTGAATTGAGGTTGTAGTCGATCGAGCGCGACAGTGTTTCACGCGAAATAATCGTTTCCGGATTGCGCCGATCGCGTACCTCGAGCACAACCGTTTCCGATCCCGGCAAGATCTCGATGTGTGATAGACGGACAATACTCAGCGCGCCTGCCGGAAACACATCACGCGCAAACGACGTATCGGGTCGCGCGCCAGTCAACGAAATGAAGTCGCCGTTTGCATTCTCGAGATGCACCTTTACGCCGGTGAGCTTACGTGAATAGCCCGTGAGTTCCAGGTCTTCCATGTCGGCTTCAAAGTCGCCAAACATAGCGTACGAGCGATCCCGATCCAGGCGCGCATAGAACTTTGAATTTGACTGCGCGGCTTCATATCGCGTTGAAGAGTCGCCGAACAACGGATAGACACGATCGAGTGGATCGAGTTGGAAAAGACGATCGCGTCCGGCAGTGCGATTGATTGGACGTTGCGAATCGTAAGATAGCGTCAGCAAGTTTCGCTCGCCGATGCGACCACTATAAAAAAAGCCAAAGTGATTGCGATATTTGCCCTGCTCGTCGCGCAGGTTGACCTCGGGCAAAGACTGCCCAAACGACATCTCGGCCAGGCCGACCAGAATTGTCGGGCGGGATTCAGGGGTGATGAGCACTTTCGAAGCAGTCTCGATCTGACCCATGAGCGCACGCAGGCGAGCTTCACCAGGCGCTCCGGCGCCGATTAGTCTTACCGTCGTTTCACCCTGGACCAACGAGAGCACGACCTGCCGCTGACCGTTTTCATCGGGCACTTCAGCGGCGGCAGCGCCTAACGCCAGGGAAGGGGCCTTTACCGATGTCGTAACCGGTGTTGGATCTTCGTCGAAGCGCCTCAGCTCTCCGGCGGAAGTTTCAATTGCCACCTGATCGTCAGCAGCGGGATTGCCCCATTGATCGAAGGCCCGAATGCGCAGTGTGATCGCATCTCGGCCGCCGGCTTGAACCTGAGTCTTGTCGGGAACAACCTCCAAACGCGTGGCTGGTCCACGGCCCATGACAGTCAATTCGCGAGTGTCTCCCGCGGCGCCGTTTGGACCGATCGCCGTTGCGCGAACCGCATTCTGTCCCGGGCGCACTTCCAGACCAACGTAAGTGTAAGTAGTGACGTTGTTCTTCTGATCCTCGCGTATGACCCCGATACTCTTGTCCGAAATAAGTTTTCCGTTAATTTCGAGTTTTACTTTCCAGTTCAGTGCGACGCGAGCATCAAACTGCATCGCCGGAGTCATTACGACGCTGTTTTCCTCCGGTGAAAGCACCTGGATATTGCCGGGCGCGACGGGCTTGAGAGTTTCCGTCGTGGTGGTTTCGAAACGCGAGACGCCACCCGGCTGTTCCTTCAAGGCAATCTTGAGAGGTGCTGCTTCATTCGGTGCGGCAGGGTTCTTCGACTGTTCGGCGCCTTTCGGTGTGCTCGGGACGAATGCTGAGAGTTTGGCGCCTTCTTTTGGTGAAAGCGCGAAGTTCTGACGGAGCAACGCTCCACCACCGAGAGGCGTGCGCAAGAGCCTGGTCCAACTGCGGCCTGCCAGTGTGCCGCCGTCTGCAAGCGCGTATCCGTCAGGAACCGTGATCGGATCGAGCGAGAGAACGTGTGAGCCGTCTCCGAGAGAAGGAACATTGTAAAGACCCTGTGAGTCGGTTATGACTGACTGGCCTGACTGTAAATACAATCTCGCGCCCGGCACGGGCTCATCAATGTCGTCAAACTTTCCATTGCCGTTCTGGTCGATGAAGACGCGGCCGACAATGATCTGCCGCGTAGAGAAAGCGCCGCGACCTACGACAACGCTGGCACGCCCCGGCGCACTCTGAATCGATTCACCATTCGGAAACAACCCTGAAGCGACAGCCACATTTTCCTGTTCACCTTCACGGGCATTCGCGCCCACGCGCACGCGATAAAGCAGGCGAGCGGTTGCGCCTGCGCCGATTTCACCAACTCGAAACACGATCTCACCGCCGCCGGCGATCTCCGGTTCGATAGGCTGGTCCATCGCAGTGCCCACGCTCAAGCGGCCAGTGCCGGTTGCGTAGTGGAAAGACGCGGGAAGTCGGTCGCGCACGAGGAGATCGCGTACCGGCGTGGCGGTTGGATTGCGGACCTCGATGCGATAGGCGATTGCATCGCCGATTTCCGCCCGCGGACGATCGGCTGACTTGCTAATCTCCAAACCGTTTGGCTCGAACATCGGAATGTTGAGCGCCACCGACGCGATGTCTTCGATGAAGACGTCTTCGCGAACGAGATCAAAACCGCCTGCGCGCGCCAGCGGTTGACCGTCGATCGCATGAACGTTGAGCACGAACAAATCGTCGTGGGTCGCACGCGCTGTAATTTCCAACATGCGCGTGGAATACCCTCCGGCGGTAACCTTGATGAAGTAACGAACCGGCGTTGTCTGTGTGCCTAACTGTTCCGGCAGCAATGCAAAACTAAAACGGCCCAACCCATCAGTCGCAAATGGATTTTCGTTCTGAAGATTTGGCGGAAATCCGAGTCCCGGCGGAATGGGGAGAGCGCTGGCTTCAGTCTGGTCCACCAGTAGAGAAACGCGCGCGCCGGGAATCGGGAAGGGCGCCACCACCTCTACCGGAGAAGACAGTGCCAAACGGATCGACAACCACAATGGCTGTCGTGCTGTTCGTCGGCGCGACGTTTGAACCGGTAAGCTCTGCCGAATTAAGCACGCCGGCACCCGGGGGAAGACCCGCGATTAGCCGTGCGCGGAAGCTGATGTTAACGATCTGACCCGCCGCGACGGTCTCCAGACGGACCGTCAGGCGGCGATTCTGCATGTCACCTTCATCGGCATCCGCTACATCAGTCAAACTTCGGCCGTCGAGGGTCAGCGAGCCCGCTACGTATTCGAGCTTCGGTTGCAGATTGTCTGTGACGACGACGGAACGCGCTGCTGCGTCGCCGCTGTTGCGGAAGGTGATCGAATAAGTGAAGGGCACGCCGATGCTGACGATGCTCTTGCTGTTGTCGTTGACGGTTTTCAACGGCGGCAAGCTAGTGTCGGTCGGTGAAGTCAAGCGAGCGGAACTTCCCACCGTATTGATGATCGTGCCTTCGTCCGATGGCCTGCCGTTCACACCGTCGGTGTTGGAGCGGGCTGTCAAATGAATTGTGAGATTACCAAGCGGAAAGTCGAGTGTATCGACAACAGCGAGTACACCCAGACACGTGCCGGGCGAGAGCTGCTTCGACGCGGCGCCGTTGATGGTGATTTCAGGGTCTGTGTTTGTGAGTGTGCCGCTGGCGTCGTTGTCGAAGTGAAGACTTACCAGCGCGGCAGGTGAGTCGACCGATGCTGCGGTGATCGTGTAAGCGTCCGGGACATTACCCGTATTGCAAATGCGAAAAACTCGCGTGACGCGTTCTCGCTGGCCGATCGTGTTGCTGGCCGTAGTTTCATCAGGAGTAACCGTGAGGGAAACGACGGCCTGAATGGTGACGGTAACTGTCGGTGAAACGGCGGAATAATTTGTTCCCGAGTCGTCTTCGTAAGTGGCTTCTGCTCGGTTGGAAATGACACTTCCGCCCGGTGTCACTTCCCCCAACGCCATCACCTGTTGTCCTGCGAGCAGGGGGACCAGGAGAATGATGAGGAGCAGATTTTGAAGAGACTTAGAGCGCATTGAGAGGAGCAATCTGAGAAGCGATAAGGCGGCGCAGTTGTTCTCAAACCGAATCTAGTTTGAGAGACGACCGCGCCGCTTTCTCAGCGAGAGGTCTATCGACCCTCTCGCGTTATTTGATCTGACGCCGGAACGTAAACACTCCTGATTGGCCCGGGCTAAGCGACGCGACGGTGTCCGTAAGCAGATTGGAACCAACCGCATCGCCCGTGATACTGCCGCCGAGCGAATCAGTCGCACCGACAACGTGGTCAGTGAACGTGGCCCAGTTGTTTGGCAGCGTCGCGCCATCTTCAGTGATGACGATATTCGTGGCCGTCAGCGTAACGTTGTTCACGCCACCTGAGCTCGACACGTTTGTGTACGTGATCGTGTAAGTGATCACTGCGCCAGGGACAGCATCCGTGAGACCGCCAACTCCGGTTGTGTTGGAAACACTCGAAGTCTTATCAAGTCTCAGGAATCCTGTGTAAACGCGGTCTATCGTGTCGTTCGTGGAAGCAGGCGTGTTGCCGGAAGTAGCGCGAATGACTGTGTCGTAGCCTGTCAGCACGACCTTGCCGGACGGCAACGTGACAGCGACCGTGTAATTAGCCGTCCCGCCGAAAGCGATCGCTATTGCCGGTACGGGACTACCAGTCGCCACACCATTGTTGACAACAGTCACGCCGTTGACCACCACGGTGGCTCCTGCGGGGAAGCTCGTCACGGTCAGAGTGTAATTGTCGTTAGCGTTACCGGTGTTTTGCAGTGTGTTTGTGAAACTGATCCCACCGCTGGCTGCCGTAGTGACGCCGCCCGGTGGCACACCAGCGATACCAGCGCTGACGCTCCTGTTGGTGTAGTCGTCGTTAGTGTTGGTTGGACCAACCGCACCCGGCTGATTCAATGGGCCATTCAGCACGCTGCCGATCTGGAGCAGAGTCGTCAGACGCAGTTGCGACTGAGCGGTAATCTGAACGTTCAGAGTGTTTCTTGCATACGCGTCACCCTGTTCGCTGATCGGGTTAGTTGCGTCGTTGGTCGTGATCAGAACTCTCATGTCGATCGTTGGACCACACGTGTTCCCACCTGCCAGGCTCGCTCCGATATTGAACGCTACGCGCCTGATGTTGGCTAAAGGCGGTTGCGCCGTGACCCAAGTCGCGGTCGTGATCGGGTTGTCTGCGAGAGGCGAAGTGGAATAGAGCAAGCTGACGCCGCCCGGGAAACTCTGCGTTGCGTCAAACTGTGTTCCTACCGGTACAGGCGCGATGATGAACACGCCGGAGTTGGAGCCGCCGGGCGCGTTCGTCAGCGTGACTGCATTAGCAGTGCGTGTACCCGTGTTGCAGAGTTGCCAGTTATAAGTGATCACTGAAGCCAGCGGCACTGGGCCGGCCGGTGCAGTCAACGAAAGAGCTAGCTGGGCATCGGCATCGACGGTAACGCTGCGGTCGCCGCGTGCTTCGCGCAGGCCGTTAACCGAAGCGCCCGAAACGGTGCGAACTTCATTAGCTGAAGTGTCCGCCGTCTGGTTGTCGAATGATGGTCCACCAGTGCTGGCATCGCCAAGGAAGACCTGAACGGTTTGGCCGCCGGTTGCTCCGGCGTTGATGCTTGCTTCAACGAGCACGTTGATGAAAGCGTTTTGGGCCAGGTTCGCAGAAAGCACATCGGCGCCGTTGGTAAAGATATTGGTATCACCACCATCAATCCCACCGCTGTTGTTTACGTCTATCACGGCGCGTGTAATGACAGCGGGACTGCCAACTGCCAGACGAACACTCGCACCGGACGCGAGGAATCGCACCTGGTCGGTGAAGTTACCCGTATTCGTTGCACGGAAGCTGAAGAGGACACCGGTTTGACCGGGCACCACACTCGGATCGGCGCCGCCGTCAGGCGTGATGGTCAAGCCCGAAACCTTCGCAACGGTCACAATTACGGTATTGGAAACTGTGGAATAGGAACCGCCGCTGCCATCTGAATATGTGGCGCTGGCCTGGTTCTGAATTTGAGTGTCGGCGGCGGTCTGCGCGGAGGCGTGGCCCAACATCGCGCAGGCAATGACCATCGTCACAATAAACCGCAAAAGTGCGGTGTGAGTTCGGCGAGTTGCTTTCTGATTCATCGTTAATCCTCTAGGGGAAATCTGTGAGCTTGAGACAGTTTCGGCAGACCGAGCTGAGGCAAAGAAGAAGCGGGTCTGAAAGTGTCAGTCGGGTGTTTTCAGTTCAGGCAAACTTTGTAGAAAGCACTCAACTTGGCGCCCTCGTTCAAAGGGTCGGCCCACTCGTAACGAATTTGGGTGTACATCGAAGGGGGAGCGGGCACTTTCTTCGTCGAACCGTCCGCTTGCTTTTCTTCAATGGTGGGTTGGGCAGAAAAACTCTTGCCGTGGTCGATGCTGTAGGTGACTTTGGCGGAACCATCAGCGGAGACGCTTCCGGCGACGATCTGAGTGCCGGCAGGAATAATGCCGACCGCTTTGTAATCGCGCGCCGGAGCATTACCTTCATTCGTCGAGGTAATGGTCCAACTCATGATCTCGCCGCGATTAACGGTGACGCTCTGGTCGAGCGAGATGTTTTTCTGGTCGCGTTCGACTGAGCCTGAAAGCATGACTTTGACTTCAGGACGGGCGACGGTGCTAATGATCATGAATCTCGTCTGCGCCATTGCTGCGACGCTGCCGAGCACAATTAGTGACATGAGCACGACGGGCACAGGGCGTAATAGCTTCTTCAATTTCATAGTTTTCTCCTGAGTGTGTCGATTGGCTGGGCGAGTTGGTGTTGAACTCGCGAGTCCGCACGAGTGGAATTAATCCACGGCGAAACAGTACAAATGGTGTGCCTCGCGCGGGCAAAATGGTCCAAGTGGTTGGTAGAAAGGGGACATAGCTACCCGAGACAAGACAATTCGCCCGGGCAGATCGACCTCAATGTGACACTGTTCGGCAGGTCAAGAGAGACAAGAAATGTCAGTTTGAACGATGTGAGAAAAGAAACGACGGGCGGCCGTATTGAACGGATCCTCGAATTAGCTAACGAGCGAGGCGCGAAGAATCAACTCAAACTTTTCGGCAAATCCCGCAAACTTATCGGCAAAACTAGATGGATGATTGATGATATTGCGCGCGCCTTTGTAATCAGGCGGACTGCCCTCTTTGATGAAATCTGACAGTTTAAATGGCACGTTATTCTTACGCCTTCGGAACCACCCTTCACGCATCCCACGGGCTAGAATTTGATAAGAAGCGGTTGATTGCATAACCAGGTCCGGCTCGTTCACAAACGTGTCTTTGTCGATAGTCAACTGACGTTTGGAGCCGTCTTTGTTCTGCACTTCGATCACGGCGCCTGCCAGTTTTTGGCCTGCCATCCGGTAGTTTTCCTTGAAGGTGAGTTGCACGTAACCCCGCCCAAAGAACCCGCTGGGAAAATACTTTTGTTGTTGCTTGAATAACGCAGGCTGCTTTGTTGGATTGGCTCGCTTTTCCTTAAGAGGCTGGAATACTCCGGTCTCACCTTTTACGGTGGCCAGCATGTAGGCCACATGACGAAGGGTGGTGAACTCGTTATCCGCCTCAATTTGATCCAAAAGAAAATCCAATCCATTTACTTCAGTTTGCTTGAGTGGACCGAACCGTCCTTTGTAATCGTTGAAGAACGTGGCTTTGTTGAATTTCATCTTGACCTCAATAGACTTGGTTTTAAGCGAACCGAGGAGAAAGCGTACAAGGTGTTTCTGCTTTATATGTCTAGACCAGGCATTCTGTTTCAGGTGTAATCGTACAAGAATATGTGGCGAATTGCCCAACTGTCAGATCTACCAGTATCCCTCACATACTTACTGACCTAGTCTTCAACCATTCTCAACCGTCCCAGGTTCCACGCCTTAGCACTGATTTTCTCATCTGTTGTCAACCTCAACACCACCCCAAGGAGGCAAATATATGAAAAGCCAACGAATTCACATTGCGCGTTTTTTGATTATCGCGGCGATGGCGCTGATTGGCGTCTACGCCTCTCTGAAGCAGGGCTTCACGATCCCCAGCTCCGGCGAAGAGAAAGGCTGGAGACAGGTTGAATCTGTGGCTTGAGCTGATTTTCAGGCTCGGCGTACGTGTTTGTGCGGAGCGGGACGAGTTGAAGCCAGCAGCAGAAGCTGACCGCAAGCGATGCTGCGGCTGGTGACTCCTTCGGCTTCGCGGTGACGATTGGTGGTGATAGGGTCGTGGTTGGCGCTCCGGGTGACGATGATGGCGGCGTAAGTTCAGGCTCGGCCTATGTCTTCGCGCCACCCAATCAAGCGCCCGATTGCAGCGGAGCCTCTCCAAGCGTCTGGTCGCCCAATCACGACATGGTCAACGTCACCATTCAGGGCGTGACCGACCCTGACGGCGATCCCGTCACTATTAACATCGATGAGATCAAACAAGATGAATCCACCGACGGCACAGGCGACGATCACACGTGCCCGGACGGCGATGGCATCGGAACTTCCACTGCTCAGGTCCGCGCCGAGCGTACCGCTTCGCCGCTGAGTGGCAATGGCTGGGTCTACACCATCTACTTCACGGCGAGCGATGGAAAAGGCGAAAGCTGCCAGGGCAGTGTCACCGTTTGCGTGCCGCGCACCCGCAACGGAAGTTGCTCGGACTACAGGCCCGACTTCGATTCTACGGAGTGCGAAAGCGCTCTGAATTTGAATTTCATGGACGGTCTGCCCACGCACGGGCCGTCGGCGGAAGAGACGGAGACGGTTGTCTGGGAGAATTATTGCCTTCTGGGCTGGCTCCTGCACGCGATTCTGGACACCCCGCTGTGCTTGCCGTGATCAGGAGGGCGGGCGTTGACAATGATTCGCCTCAAATCCGGTGGAAGCGAGCCGCGAGGCTCCCTTCACTGCCGCCACGCCCGAGCCCGAACGCAACTCGTTTACCTCGGACAAAATGATGCTCTACGAATCGTGTTCCGGCAGAACAAATCCCCAACATCTGCGTTGTTGAAAGAATTGGCTCCCCATAGTGGACAATCTTCGCAACTTGTTTCTTAGGTGAACAACCGAAATGCTCTACGCGGTGAAGATGGTAGAGGCAGGCTTGTCCCGCCTCTACAGCCCCGGCCAATCAATCACATCATCCGAAAAACGGCTATAGTATTTGAGACTACCTCACATACCCAAGCCAACGTTAATCATGCTTCTAGGTGTCAGGACCACAATCGCAGGCCGGCTGACCACATAGTGTATTGCAGCAGCTCGTGCCGCAGTTGGTACACACTGTGTTGTTGCCGCTGTCACCACAGGTAAAGCCCGAAGGAGGTCCAGGAACAAATGAACACCCCTGCTTAGGACAAAATTGAGGTAGACTAAGAGGCGTAACTCTTAGAAGAGCAGAGCTCTTGCTTAGTGACGTTTTGATAAAAGCCGCTTCGTCCGGTTGGATCCGATCAACTATCCAGGTCGATCCGCCAGCGAAGAGAATCTCGGACACTCCAACCTCTATGCGGTAATGCCCATCGAGCCCTCCTTCATTCGCTAACGGTTTGGCAGTTTCGGCTGAGAAGATGTCGTGTTTAACTTGCCGCCAAGTGTTTTCCGGAATCTCTTTCGACAATGTAATCAGAGCTGTTTGCCCGCGCAGTAGAATACTATTAGCTTTGTCATTATAGATGCTCCAGCTAAGCCTTACTGCCGCGGCCGGTTTTGAGGAAATGTTCTTCAAAACCACATGTGTAACCTTAAATCCGTTGGAACTGTTGGACATAACACTGGTTACAACCACAGGGCGGGACTTGTAGCCGGGGCCAATGTATGGGATTGCAGAGATCGACCAGTTTCCAGATGGCGACTGAGCTGACGGCTTATCTTGCCGGTTACCCAAGCCATTGCTCACAACAAGTATCAATGTACCTACAATGGTAAGGAGCGTGAGAGTCGCTCTTGTGAGTGTCGTCTTCATTGATCTTTCTCCTTTGAAGAAAGCCTATCAGGCTTATGGGAAGATGATGAGGGAGAAAGGGGTTTTTGTGGGAAACGGGATGTCTTTGTATATGCCTATCCGCCCTCTGTGTCAAGAGCACGAATGGCAAGTTCGTGAGGTCCAATTGGAACGGAAACCGTCCTCCGAATAGTCGGGCTCGTCCCGCAATCATGTCACAAGCAGATGCTTGCGTCACAAGTCATGCCATAAACTTAAGGCCACCCTTCAAGGGCGACCTTTGTTTATGTTTAATAGGGATAACTACTCCCCACAATGGCAATCTTCGCAACTGGTTTTTGCAACGATAAAGATTTGCAGTTTCTTTCAATAGCTACAAGAAACACTCCTGACGTTATCGGTCTGTAGGATGTTTTTAAAGCTCCCATCTGGGAAGCTCATGCGCAGTTGGAGAATGCGCTGACCGCGTAGGAACGTCAGTGTCAGTTCGGCACGAGGTGCGGGAACAGACCGAGCAGTGTTCGTCGCAAGCTACAGTTCAATCAAAAAAGCGATCTCACACGTCATCAAATGTCCACACCCTGAAACCTTAAGTGTCTACTAAATCAGACACTGCATATTTCAGCGTGATGAAGTAATCATGTTTCTGTGGGAGTTTTTAGCTCTAAACAAGTGGCACAAGAGTTGACGCTAGTATCGACGCCCGGTAACGTACCGACAGTTATTGTTTGCCATCAGAAAGGAATTTCTATGTTTTATCCTCACTCCCTCACCGGAACTCACGGTAACCAACAACCCGGTACTGCCGTTCTCACGGTGCTCACAAACTAAACCTACTTACCAGTTCTCACTCCGCAGCTAAGAAATGTGTCCCAAGTCTTAGCGTAACCCTCAACGGGAGCACACTCATGTCACCTAAGAATATATTCCTCTCTTACCGGCGCGACGACGCGGAAGGTTACGCCGGGCGACTCTTTGATCGACTCAACTATCGTTTCCCCAGGCGCGTCTTCATGGACGTTACCAGTATCAGGCCTGGCGCGGATTTTTCTAGAGTGATTCAAGACACAGTCGGATCCTGCCACGTCTTGATTGCCATTATAGGTAGGCAATGGATCACACTTAAAGACGTCGGTACGAACCGGCGGCGGCTGGATCTCGCTAACGACTACGTGCGTCGCGAGATCGCCACTGCTCTTAGTAGAAATATTACTGTGATTCCAATACTGGTGCGCGGCGCGGAAATGCCGTCCAGTGAGTTACTCCCGCCTGATCTTGCACCACTATCCTTGCGCAATGCTCTTGAAATAACCGACGGGGATTTCGATCACGATGTCCATCGCCTTATTGAGGCTGTGGAAATTGCGTGCGGTGAACCAAGGCCGTTACCCCCTGCTCCCATTCAGCCGCGGAGAAAAAACAGTTGTCTCGTGTTTACTCTGGGTGGCATTGTAGCCGTGGGTGCGGTTGTCTTCTTTGTGGTCATGCTGTTGCTTCTTGCGGCTTCTAATCAGAACACTAGCGACGGAGAAGGCCCAGCCCCTCAATCCAGCCACACATTTCAAACACCGGAACCTGCCACAACCCAACAGCCGGCCCTCGTGAATCAATTTCCCATTGGTAGATGGACACTTTACGGTCAGACAGCCGATGGCGGCGAGGACGCTGTTGATGTTGATATCTTTGCGAATGGGACATACCAATCCAACAGAGGACACGATGGCAGGTATGTCTCCTCTGGAAGTGAGTTAGGGCTTGAAAATTGGGGCAGAATTTACTTCCAAGAGCGAAACGGAAATACGTATGTCGGCTATGGGACGCTAAACGACGTTGCATTCCCTGTCATTACAATTGCGCCACGTTAGTGTTCCAACTAAATGCTGGTTGACGGTGGTAGTTTGGGACCGGTTCGACGAAGCTTTGCACAAAAAGTGCGTTATTACGTGAAGATGTCTCCCGCAAAGACGCAAAGCGCTGCCGCGTTTCGCTGGACTTTTGTTTGCGCCTTTGCGGGAGAATATCCTTCGTAGCGGACGTTTTTGTGCAAAGCCGTTCGACGACCGACCTCTTTGCCGTCCGAGACCTCGCCCAGCAGCGAAACCACGATGGAACCTCGCGACCGTTCCGGCAATCTTGGTCCAATCAGGCGCCATCATCGCGATTTGCTTTAGATGTTGTCGCATGCGGCAAAATCCCAGAAACAGCCTTTTTCTCCATGCCTAGTTCCTGACGCAACTCCTGACGAAGGAGCCCGAGCAATTGCTCATAACGCCAGGCCGACTCAACGCCGGGAGCCTCGACCACCTGATTTACCAGCTCAATCTGCCGATCGCTTCCGAACAACCGGATGTCGGAGACAGCGGAGTCGAGATCTAGTACGGTTTCCGTAGCGCCCGTTTTGGTCGCAGATTCGAGATGCCGATAGGCAGCGATGAGATGGGGAATCCGTAACTCCTGCCGCTTGGTCTTTTGATCTTGTCTCGCATTGAGCCTGTAACCAACAAACCAACCTAGCACCGCGACTATTGCGGCCACCACAGGGCCTACTAGCGGGAACCACTCGTTCGTCGTCATGATTGCCTCCTAATGTTGGCGCCCCTTGGCCGTTTTGCGATAGGAATCCATCTAACGTTGCGCTTGAGCGGCTCGCCCACGCAACTTAACAAAGTCGCCAAGACGATGGTACACCCCTCGAACACTCAGGGCAGAGCACAAAGAACATAAACGCCGCTTTCGCCGACTCTGTTTGGATTTTCTCACCACTCAGCGCCCATTTCGGAGCCAACGAGCATCACGCGCACGATGGCAACACCTGTCTAGGTAAGATCTGAGCGCGTGTAGACCAAGACATGCGGAAGATCCGGTCGCTCCTAACGTGCATTCTTGAGGTCGAAGATGATTCGAGAAATGAACGGGCGGGAGGAATTCAATGGCGGCCTTTGGGCTTGATGGGATACTTTTTGAAAATTTTGGCGACGCCTTTATTGATTGGCTTGGAAACTATCTTGGCATCTGCCTTCAAATCAGCACTGGGAGCTCGTTGTAACACGTCCGTTATCGTGCCGCGAAAAACAACCCGGTCACTTTTGCGATCCAACAGATCGATCACAAGCGTGCCAGTCGTAACATCCCACATATTCATAGTTGCGCTACCTACCATTCCGCTATATGCGGGATTGACAACATGGTAGAAAGGAACATTCTGGACCTGGAGATTAGGAACTGTCGCTGCCAGATAAACCACTTTTAGGTCGGGCTCGCTATTCACCTTAGTGAGTCCTCGGGAGGTGAGCTCGCGTTCAACAGCTTCTACGATCAACATGTTCACGTACGGATTGCGTGCGCCCTCTTTATCAAACGCAAAGGTCTTGTAGCTTGAAAAATCGACGTTCTCATCGAAAGCAGCTGAAGTCTTTTGTGCCTGAACCACAGTGCATAATATGAAGCTCGCTAAAAACACGATTACGGTTTTTGTCAGAAGAGCTTTCATCTTTTTCTCACTTGGAATTGGACGTTGCCCGATTCAGTGGGAGACTAAACCTTCATCCGTTAGTTATAAGACTCTAACTGGCAGAACGTATCTGAAACCGACGGATCTGGTAACTGTCAATTAATACAGGTTCGAATTCCATGGGCTTGGATCACCAGAGGGCACAAAAGGCACAACAACTAAGGCCGCCATCACCGGCGGCCTCTGTTTTTGATTTTGTGAGGTTTGTTGGCTCCCCACACTGGACAATCTTCGCAACTTCCTCTTGACGCCACCGAGAGAGATGCTCAGTTTCTTCTAACAGAGATGCGATAGCTTTAGGGCGACCGATCGAGTGCTCACCACACTCTTCACAATTCTTTTTCAGCAGCTCACAGCAGAAACACTAGCGTTTGTTGAAAACGCTCTCATGTGACGTTTTCCAGTTTTCTGACACTTATGAGTGACGAATTACTTCGGCGCTTGTTGCAAAGCTGAAGCGGTCCGATGACTCACGGACCGAAATAAAGCATCACGGTAAGTCCGATCTATTTATCGGCGTGCGCTCAAGGGTTCTCTATTCAGATGTCGGAACCAGGCTGCGCTTGCACTCAGCTGCGAACCGATTCTCGAGGATCTTGAGGAATACGGGCTCATTTCACGCCGAAGGATGAAATTCTCAATTAGCTACCATTTCAAATATAGGAGGAAAAAAACGATGGCTATTTTCGCAATGTGGATTGATGGAAATTCTGTGGTTCCAGAGCGAGTTGGTCCACCCGTTTTGAGGCGTGTCAGAGATCTTGATGGAAGAGAGGTGGATTGGTCAGACATACACGGGCTACGGAAAATTGAAGGAGCTAAGTTTCGGGGTGTGCCAAACACTCGACTCAATTTTCATTTTCTATTCCGACTCCTGTTATAGTCCCTTTAACTGATGCGGCACGTAGAACGACATTTGACCGTCGTCTTGCATTTGAGGCTGCGTTTTTGCTGTTTGAGGGAGTCAATGCAACGATTGACACCGTAAATATCAAAAACGGAAATAATTCGGTTTTCTTCAGAGATGGGAGAAGCGGGTTAAGAGGACTAACGGGAAATCATCTGACGTTTGGAGATGCAGCAACGCGCTTTGAAATACGGGACCGTGGCAATCGTCCAGAAGTTAATTTTGACGCCACAATGACAGTTACGGTCGCATTCGCTAATACTGAAGATAACCATATCACCTTTGCAAGGGTTGGTATGGACTTCTTCGTTCCGTAGAAGCATCACTGTTTTTCTACGGGTTACTCGCGCCTTATCGTGAGCCTGCCACCCAACAACCATTCGACCGAACGCGGGAGTAGCGTGCTTTTCATGGTGCTCTGTTCCCATTGCTTGGGTGGGTTCGCCCACCGGTCAAGCATGCGCTAGCAGGCCATAACCGCTGATCACTGTTCTGTCACTCAAACGAGGCGGAGTTTGTTTTCTCAAACAGTGCTTCGATGTACATCGGAGAACCGTATTCTGTGTCGGTGACCATGAGGAACACGGCAACACGACTCTGGGCGGCGGTACGGTTTTCAAGTTGGGCTCGGAGAACCCGCAGGACAATCTCACCTGAGGTCTGAACCGTTGTGTAGACGCAGGCGGTCGCGCCCGGTAGCCACTGGACCTTACTATCCTGACTTCATAAAAATTGAGGCCGCCATTGACGGTGGCCTCTTTGAACATTAAGGATAAATGCTCCCCACAGTGGACAATCTTCGCAACTTTTTCTTGACGTCACCTATGGAAGTGTTCAGTTTCCTGCAACACTTGCTGGAAGTGCCTTTGAGATACTCAAGCGAAAAAGACGCCGCTCAGAAATTCCGAACATTGTGAGCTTTGATGAGTTTTTGAAATTAAAAGGCGAACAAAAAGAACCTCGGACCATCTATTTTGACGAGCAGCAATGGAAAACTTTGACGAAGGGCCTAAGACCGGTCAAAGGGAAGCTGCCGAAAAAAGGAATCCGCCTCGCATTTATTCACGTCTCCGTCACTACCGGGAGATTTTGGCACACTCTCGTCCGAGGGAACTCCAGGTTTATGTTGGCCGGCTTCGAAGATGTGGTCGAGACTCACGGTATCGATGAATTTGGAAAGACATAGTCTTCCAAGGGCCGGACGCGCTGGGCGAAACTGCATATATTACGCGGCGAGGGTGAAAGCCGAGCCGATTCACGGGTCCACCTCGCGATCGGGCAACATCGCCGAGGTCATCTCCCAAGCGCGCGTGGCTTTTACATCCATCCAAAAACCGGATCGACAGCTATGCTGCAAAGCACATCTCGATGCTATATGTAGTGACGTCCCAAAGCTTCGCGGCCCTCTTACAATTCTCGACGCGCAACCAAAAGGCGATTTAGCCGCGCTTCGAGTCCCTACGAGCTAGGCCCAGGCTGGCGGGTTCTCGATCCAGAGCCAACCGCCCCAGGTGATATAGAAGGCCACGCCGTTGCCATCATCGGAGGCCGCGATCCACCCGGCCGCGAAGGCGATTGCCGCGGCGACGATACCCACCGCGAACGCCGGGACGCCGATAGCCGCGAGGAGTGCGTCGATTGCGGCTCCAGATCCAAGCAACCTGAGGAGCGTTTGGGTCTGCTCGTGGGAAACACGTATGTACATGCCCCACCAATTAAAGTTAACCATGCTTCACCTCCACTTTTCCGTTCTCGTCCACCTTTAGCACGTCCTTTTTGACGAGTTCGTTGAGTGCTTCAACGGACTTATGGAACACTTGTGCCATATCCTCCTCCAGATCTGGAGGGGGAGAGAAGGCCACTTTTCCATGCGCGACTTTCACGTTGCGCTTGAGGTCTTTGAGCGGTTGGCTCAGCGGAATCTTACCTTTCGATTTCAATGTATCTTTGAATTTAGACATTCAGAACCTCTCTCAATTATGGACGCCCCGCTGGAATCAGAACATCGGGTCAAGTCAGTTGAAACCATCAGGCTGCGCGGCTTGCGTCAGACTGAATAGCTGTTGTGATCTCACTTATAGAAACGGTATTCGGTCGAGAAAACTGGCATGGCTGCCGAGTTTTCGTCCTTGCGGTCTGGATTTGGTTAGAGAGTTTGCTGAGCGGTGGTATAGTTCGCGGCAACAAGCCGGATTCTCAACCTGCCAGATTAGTCAGAAGGTATTGCAGATGTCGTCCATACATTCAGTCAGCCTTTTGTTGGAACGATGGAATAGTGGTGACCGTGAGGCGCTCGACCAGTTGATGCCACTCATTTATCAGGAATTACGGAAGATGGCCAGGCGTTACATGCGTCAACAGAATCCCGGTCACACATTACAAACCACCGCGCTCATCCACGAAGCCTACCTGCGCATGGTCAAGCAGCCAGAGAAACAGTTTCAGAACCGCGCCCATTTCTGTGGCGTCGCCGCGCAAGCGATGCGTCATATCCTGGTTGATTACGCGCGCTCTCGACACACAGCCAAGCGAGGCGGCCCAAGTCGGCCTGTTTCTCTGGAGGAAGCTGCACTGGTAACCCAGGAACGGGCCGCGGAACTGGTGGCCTTTGACGATGCGTTGAAAGAGTTGGAGCGACTCTCAAAGCGCCAGAGCCAAGTGGTGGAATTGCGCTACTTCGGCGGGCTGAGCGTAGATGAGACGGCTACGGTGCTGGAAGTTTCGCCTGACACAGTGATGCGTGATTGGAGCATGGCCAAGACTTGGTTACATCGCGCCCTCAGTCCAGGTAAGTGAAGTATGAAGCCGCAACAATACGAACGGTTGACGGAGCTGTTCCATGCCGCGCTGGAAATAGCACCCACCGAGCGTCAGATCTTTCTGGACCATGTTTCTGAAAGCGATGCGGAGCTGCGTGGCGAGTTGGAAGCATTGCTGGCTGCAGAGGTCGCGGCTCTTACCGGGAAACCACTCGACGATATAGCTGCCGGATATCTGGTTCGGATGGGTGACTGCTCTGCCACGCTCCCTTTACTTACTCCCAATACTCGTCTCGATCATTACGAGATTCGCTCCCTGCTCGGCAAAGGCGGCATGGGCGAAGTTTATTTGGCGGAAGACATACGACTGCATCGCAAGGTGGCGCTGAAGATTCTCCCGGTCGAGATGGCGGCTAGTGATGATCGAATGCGCCGCTTTGAACAAGAGGCGCAAGCCGCCGCCGCCCTCAACCACCCAAACATCGCGCACATCTACGAAATCGGTAAGAGTGAAAACACACATTTCATCGTCCTTGAGCACATTGACGGTGCTAGCCTGC
Source organism: uncultured Acidobacteriota bacterium (assembly GCA_963770215.1). GTDB lineage: Bacteria > Acidobacteriota > Blastocatellia > Pyrinomonadales > Pyrinomonadaceae > PSRF01. The sequence continues at coordinate 280,535 of CAVYOP010000014.1, read as the reverse complement.
GCGATAAGATCCATCGCGACAAAGCCCCGCTGCCAGAGCTCCTGCAATATCTCATCCAGGTAGCTGAAGGTCTAAGCAATGCCCACGCTGCTGGAATCGTGCATCGTGATCTGAAGCCCGACAACATCATGATCACGCGTGATGACTATGCGAAGATTCTCGACTTTGGCTTAGCTAAACTGGTCGAATCGCAAAGACCAGAAGATTCAAGCCGCCCTGCGCTGGGTGAAGCCGAGACTGGCGTCACGGCGCGGCACTCCCTGGCCGGCATGGTGATGGGCACAGCGGGTTACATGTCGCCGGAGCAGGCGGAGGGCAAGGTGAACGAGATTGATCAGCGCTCGGACATCTTTTCGTTTGGCTGCATTCTGTTCGAGGCGGTGACCGGGCGAAAGCCATTCGTGGACGAGTCAGTTGTCAAATTGCTGCACAAAGTTGTTGCTGAGGCTGTGCCGCCAATCAAAGACTTGAATCCCTCAGTTCCGTCTGACTTACAACGAATCGTGAGTGGTTGTCTCGCGAAAGATCGTGACGAACGTTATCAAACGATCAAGGAGGTGGCGCTCCTGTTGAAGGAAGTGAGACAGGGGATGGCCTGGGGAGCCGGTCCGCGCTCAGACAGAAGTGAGACGTCCCGCCCAAGCATTGACCCATCTATCAGGCCCGCATCAGGCACCAGGTACATTGCTGCTGAAATCAAACGCCATCCGAGAGTAGCTGCAATTATCTTCATGGCTCTCGTGGCCGCGGCCGGTTACGGGTTGTATAGATTCCTTGGTCCAAAGAGGCCGGCTGCCTCCTTACCGGCAAACAAGATGACGAGGCTTACTGCCACTGGCAAGGTGTTAACCGGGACGATTTCACCTGACGGTAAGCGTGTCGTTTATATAGTAGAGAACACCGGGCAGCAAAGCATCTGGGCCAGGCAAGTCGCCACCTCAAGCAATGTGCAGATCGTTGCTCCCTCTGAGGCCATTTACTCGAACCTCAGCTTCACGCACGATGGCAACAACATCTACTTCAACAAGAGAGAGCAGGACAGACTTGATTCGCTCTATCAAATGTCCGTATTCGGCGACATGCCCCGGAAGGTTATCGAGGGGTTTTCGACTCGCGCAGCGCTATCTCCAGACGATAAGCGCATCGCATTTATTCGCGGAGGTTTCTTTGAGAACGAGAACTCTTTGGTGGTGGCAAACAGTGACGGAAGTGGAGAGCAGGTACTCGCCACTCGCAAGAGTCCCCTGAATTTCTACTTTGGCGGAATGGCGTGGACGCCTGATGGAAAGTCGATCACTTGTGTTGCCGGACCTCATGCTCAAAAGCTCATTAATGTGCCCCTCGATGGCGGCGCCGAAGAAGTGGTTAATACTCCAAACTGGTTCTCCGTGATAAATATTGAATGGCTGCCGGAGGGCACTGGCTTGATAGTGGCCGCGCGAGAATCGCGCACCTCACCTTTGCAGGTATGGCATCTCTCCTATCCGAGCGGTGCGGCGCGGCGGATCACTAACGATTTCAGCAACTATACTAATTTGAGTCTTTCCGCGGACGCGAGTGCTCTCATTGTGACAAAGCGGGAAGCGACTTCACATATTTGGCTCGCGCCTGAAGGTGATGCGAACCGAGCTAAACAACTCACCACCGGAACCTTCCGGCAGGACGGAACCCCAAGCGTTAATTGGACACCTGACGGCAAGATCATTTTCGACTCGACGGCGAGCGGCAGTGTCCATACCTGGATCATGAACGCTGATGGCAGTGATCAAAGACAACTGACGGATGGTGCGTACGAGGATCAGGGAGCGCATGTTTCGCAAGACGGTCGCTATATCGTTTTCACCTCTAATCGCACGGGCACCCAACACATTTACCGAATGGACATTGATGGGAACAATCTGAAACAACTGACTCACGGCGCCGATGAAGTCGCTCCTTTTTCTCACCGGATGGACAGTGGGTGATCTTTAGTTCAAACAATTATTCTTCATGGAAAGTGGCTGCAGGTGGCGGCGAGTTGGTGCAATTGACTAATAATAGTTGGGCCTCTGATATCTCTCCGGATGGTAAACTCGTCGCCCACGTTCGACCGGCGGGAGCAGGCTTGCGGCTCTGGAAAATAACAATTATTCCGTTTGCAGGCGGCCCGCCACTTAAGACGTTTGATGTGCGATCAGATTCCCGTCCTAACTCACGGTGGACGTTGGATGGACATGCAATTATCTACAACCTCACCCATGGCGGCGTCCTTTCCGGCGTGACAAATCTTTGGATCCAGCCGCTCGACGGTAGCCCTCCGAAACAGTTGACCCACTTCACTGCTGAGACTTTCTTCTCCTTCGACTGGTCACGCGACGGTAAGTCACTCGTCTGTGGGCGCGGCACCACAAGTAGTGACGTGGTCCTGATTAGCGATTTGCGCTGAGCCCCGCCATTTAGTCCCATTGACTGCGAATTGGGTTTGTCAAAAATTGCCTTCAACTTTATCGTGGCGAGTAGACTGCCACTACTTCCATTCAAACAGAAGAACCTTGCTATCTTTGAAGATCTGAAACCACTGAATTGTCCCCGAATTCTGTACTCACCAAATTGTTCGAGTCTTCTCTGCCAATGCTTCCCCAAGTAGGACTCGAACTCTGATGGCAGTTCATTAACCGGTCGCGCAAGCATCGGCGCTATAAAGCCCAGGCGAGCCTTGGGCAGTTCTCGCAGATAAAACTTCATCGTCGATTACTCTGCCAAACAGCATCACGAGCGGCTGCGATCTCCGCCATTGTCCGTTTCGTTAAGGCAGACTCATCGTCGCGCGACTTCGAGATCGCACGAGTACTCTTCTCAGTCTTGATCAGATGCCACTTGTCTCGTGCGTCGCGCTCTTCGTTACGATCAACTAATCGCGATATAGTCCATTCGCCTTTCAGCTTCGTGCCGTTCAGGTGAAATCGAAGGAACCCTTTGTAATAGTTCCCTTCGATCAACTCGTATGTGCCGATGTCCCAGACCATCACTGTGCCGCCGCCGTACTGCCCTTTCGGGATGATGCCTTCAAACTTGAGGTAGTCGAGCGGGTGGTCTTCAGTCGGCATTGCCAACCGTCGTTCGTCTTTCTTGAATGGTGGACCTTTCGGAATGGACCAGGACTTCAGAACATCATGCATTTCGAGACGAAAGTCATAGTGCAGATGACTGGCTGCATGCTTCTGAACCACAAAGCGGCGCCGACTACCTTGGCGGCTGCGTCGTGGCAGGGCCGCCTGCGGTTCGGCTGTTTTCGCGAAGTTCCGCTTCGACGCGTACGGCTTAAGCGCTTGACCGCTGCGCTTGGATCGTCGCGCGAGCTCCTGTTCGAAGTAGCGGCGAAGTTCCGCGGGCAGCTCTTGTTTTTGTGTAAGCAATGGCTTGAATAAGTCGCCTCTCTTTTCGACACGTTTAATTGCGTCTTCGGGTGTAAAGAACAATGCGTCCGCGTCCTTACTTCGTACCGCCTCGGAAAGCTCGTCCCAACTGACCGGGAGAGAAACAAAAGGTCGATAAGTCTTAGCTCGCAGTGAATAGACACTGACTGTCGTCTTATATTCAGCATTCTGACTCCAGTCGATAAATACCTTTTTTGTTCGAAACCGCTTTGGCATTTCCCAGACGATTAGCTTCGGTTCCCTTTGGGCCAACAGTTGGGCTATCCCCTGCGCGAGTTGTTGAGTCTGGTCGTAAGTGATTGGCAAATTAAGTGGAGCATAGACCTGTAGTCCCTTTGATCCGGAGACCTTGGCGTAAGAATCCAAATGAAGATCCTGAAACACTTCTCGCAACATCAAAGCGACGCGTGCGCAATCCAGGATGTCAGCCCCTTCGCCGGGATCACAATCAAAGACAATCACCTTGGGCTGATCGAGACGTCCTGCTGAGTGTAGGAACGTATGCAGCTCAAGAGTTGCGAGATTGGCCACCCAGACGAGTGTGGGCAGATCGTTGATGAGAATGTACTGAATATCGCGACCAGGTGTTTCACGACGAGGCACTGGAACGGTTTTCACCCAGTCAGGCGTGAATGCCGGCGCGTCCTTCTCATAGAAGGAATCTCCGAAGATGCCTTCCGGAAAACGCTTCAACGTTACAGGACGATTGTTCAGGTGAGGTAGCAGATACTTGGAAATACGAATGTAATAGTCGATGACATTTGCTTTAGTGAACTTTTCTGCCGGATATAAGATCTTATCCAAGTTGGAAACAGAGATACTCCGTCGCTCCACTCGCAACTGCTCTATTCGCTCAGCCATAGCAAGAAAGTTGGTGCTGAAACGGCTGACTCGAAAGGCCGACATTAGATCGGCCTTTCCGTTCATCACTGCCTACACAACAAGCAGGGTAGATTTATCCATGGCGGGAAGATTCTGAAGACGATCTCAAAGAATTATCGTACGCTGCTGCCGCCTTTCTATAACCTCCGCTTCAGCAGCAACCGCCTTTCTGTAGTCATTGCCATACTCGGTAAGCGGGCGATAGCATTCGACTCCAACCGGATCGTGACGATTGCCAAAATAGTTCGGAGTGTTCAGGAGGTTTCTAATCTCATAGCAACCATCGCAGGCGGAATGTAGATCCAGCCTCGCTTCTTCAAGTCTCAAGTAAAGATGCTTCAATCCGCTTAATGCGCTGGGAAATGCCCGCTGCCAATCATTTACTTGGACTTCGATACCGCGGTAGCGGGGCACATTCATAAACTTCCTGACTTCGTCGCACTCACCACAACTTGAATGCAAGTCCACGCCAGACTGTTGAAGTTTGAAATAAAGATGATGCAACCCACGAAGCGCGCTGAAGAATGCTAACTCGAAATTATGTGGTTCTTCCGCCATCAATCTGCCCCCCCTTGTCTGTTGTCGGCTGTTTGGTTAGATCTAGTTTGTCACTGGTCCCTCACGTCTGTCGAGGACTCCCACTTGTGTGTATTTACGCTCCGGTTCGCACACGACGTTACGCTGCTCGTTCCGACCCGCGAGTGATTATTCTGAGGCTATCGCTGGGTCTCTCAACTGTTCGGACCCGATTCAATATGTCGTCTGATTTTGGAAGGATGTAAGCGAAGAGAAATATGCTATAGTGCGGCCACGCCTCCAAAAAGAAGCGGGCCGACTTGTGACGGCATCACAAAGCCGAGCCCTAGGACCTCAACCTTCACCAGAAAGGATGAAGCCATGACTACGCATAGTAGCGTAACAGCGCACGGAGAAACACCTCACGAAACTCGAAACAACACTGATCAAAATCAGCGATGCCACCAGACGCCGCGCTGAATCGGTGATAAATGATCGAACAATCGATCCACGGTGGCGGACCATTATTCGCGCCGCTTTGGAATTAAATGACCCGTCGCTCGCTGAACTCGTGAGCCGCGCCGGGCAGGCGAAAACATCGTCGATACATTCGAATCCTTACGAACACCCGACGCCGACGAAGATGAGTCATCTGAAAGAAAGATCGAGACACTGGCAGAAATGATCTGTCGAGGCGGCAACGAACCCTACCGCCGCGCTCTTCATGCTGATGGGAACACTTGAAGACTCCACGGATCCGAAAGAACTTGCAAACACAGTGAAGCGCCTTGCCTATAAGTCGCTGCGAAAGAGTCAAACCTATACGTAATGGTTAACCTCAAATTGCAGTGGCTGAAGGTCAAATTGTTTAGCAAACAATACGCCTATATCCCTGATGTCCGACATCTGTAGCCGGTTCCCACCACTGGCTGTCGGAGCAGTATTTCATATCAGCGCAGCCAAAGACTCAGAAGACGCTGACTCCGCTTCAGCTATTCCAGCTTCCTCATTAATTGCGCCGTTCTGTAAAGTGTTGATCGTTTGGGGCATCTGTTTTAAGTGATCATCTGCATTTGTCTGACGTGGCTGGGTAACGTCATTTACGTCGTGACTTTCTGTTGGCCGATTAAGAGCAGCAATGTCGGTCCGAACGTTGGCCGTAAGGGTTTGTCGATAGTGATTTGCGATGTCACTCGCTGCGTCAACAAAACTCTTAATAGTTGTGCGCTCGCGTAACAGATCAATATTACGCTGGTTCAATGCTTCCTTTACTCGTCAAGCGGAGAAGGGACGTCATTGAAGATCCGAGCAAGAATATTTTGACCGCCCGCTTGCTTGTTAAGCTCAGAAAGTGTCGCGGTCTGTTCCTTCGCATTGATTCCTTTGAATAAAACAGGGACGAACTCGCGGCTTTCAGTAAACGCTTCGTATACCGTCATTGACATCGTCTAAACATGCTTTGGCGAATTCAAGAGTTTCTCCTGCACGAGTGCCGTGATCGTTTGGATACCCTGAGTGGTCATGCCGTACTGCCGTTCAAAATGCGAATAGAGGGTTTGGAGCAGCTTGGGATCACGAAGGATTCTGGCGTTTGCTTCGAGTTGGTCTAACTCCTTCTCAGTAAATTCCGGCAGGCTAGTCTCTTTCCCGGATAGCCCGTGGATATCCAGCTTAAGCTCTAGCATGTGGTTTAGGTTTTTTACGGATTCTGTTTGGGTTCGAAGCTCAATCTGAAGCCCTGCTCTACGGTTATCGAGACACAAGTAACTGTTTCGCGAATTTGGCGAAGATCGTCGATGTGCCGTCGCGTTTGTTTGAGCTGCTCTTTTGCGGTAGCAGCGTTTTCCTTATAGCTACTAAGACCATACAACTTGAGAGGATTGTTTATTACTCCATAGAGCCTCATGCGGTATGCAGAAATTGCACGTTTGCTATAGTCGATTCGATGTTCTTTTATTCGCTGCTGACGGTCTACGCGAACAAGGGACCATTGCTCACCATCGATCTCGAAACTGTAAAGGTGCTTCGCCTTTTCAAAATTGTTCAGTTGTTGTTGTGCGACCGCCACGTTGGACTCGGCCAGAATAGCGCGGCCCTTGAGACGCGCAATCGAACAAGCTTCTTCACCTTCATCACCTGCATTGATAACGAGCGGACCCTCGTGTTGCATGTCGCGAGCACTTAAATCATTTCGAGATCCACTGTCGTTAGTCGCTTCATTGCGTCCCTGTTTTAGTGCCTCCAGAGCCATCGTCTTATCTCTTCGCCTCGCCAGGGCGCCGCCAAGATCCGCGGCGGAGTCTGTGTAGATGCGAGCGTCAAGCCGGGCGCGGGAAACGGCAACGTAAGCCATTCTTTGATTAACCAGCAGATCAGTCTCTGTTGTCTCAGCATTTACTAAAACTCGATCCATCGTCTTACCCTGAGATGAATAACTGGTTACGGCATAGCCGTGGTCCACATGAGGAAATCGTTCTGGATTGAAAGTAACCACACGATCTCCACTAAGCGTTACAGTAAACTCTCCTTCAGCGATGTTTATGATTGTCCCTAACTCAGTGTTCTTCACCTTCGCTTCCGCAAACGGCGCACGAAATTGAATGCGATCGCCAACAGCGAACTGCCGGGTGGCTTCCTTGTAGACTGAAACACCAGAAAGTCGTTTCGGGTTATAGGTAATCTGACGACCATCCTGAAGTTGGACAGTGAGTTCGTTGGCAGAGTGGTTTGCATTCAATACCTGCGCGTAGTCGCCCCTACTTATGCCAAAGACTTTGCTGCCCTTGTTGTAATGAATGACATCTTCATGTGGTACATATGCGAGAGCAAACTTTCGTTCTACGCCAGTCATGTCCTGGCGATTGACCAAAATCCTGGTCCCATGATCTGCGTTACTGACGACGCCCTCAGTCTGAAGTTGTCGGTGAATTATCGAGTTGATTGCAACTCGTTCCTGATTTGCAGGAGAAATAACGAGTGTGCGCTTAGAATTGCTCACGTAATCATTAGCAATGGCCCTCAAGCGATCCTCATCATCAACAATTTCAGTGACTCGACCTTGTTCAAATAACGTCCTTGCGGCACCAATCACATCACGCTTAGCAAGCTGTTCAACTGGCACTCGCAAGTCGGATTTCTGTCTCACGATTTCATCTAACGTAACTGTCTGCATTCCGGCCTTTACGAATTGTTCAAAGGGAGCACCTGCATCTACTGCCTGGTGCTGCCCTGTGTCGCCAACCAGATAGTATTCGGGCCGAAGGACCAGTTTTCTGTAAGAAGAGAAACATGTCCGAGTGTCGGAAAGAGAAGATTCGTCCATTACATAAAGCGTTTTGTCCTCGCTAACCGAGTGATCTGAGGGGTCGTGACAAACTTCTGCAAAGTAGACGTCGGAATACCGCTTTCAGCGAGTAAGTCTGCGGCAACTCCGGTCGGCGCGAAGCCCTGAACCGCGAAACTACGTTGCTCCGCTGCCGCTTTCAGGACGCGAAGAGTCGTCGTCTTGCCTGTGCCGGCTAATCCGTCTAAGCCAATGATCCGATCGCGACTGCCTAGGATGGTTGCGACGGCTTCACGTTGAGTCTCATTCAGTACGATTTCCTGTTTCGCCCTTATTACGTCGATCACTGGGCCAAGTTGTTGGCGTTCGAGAATTGGTTCTTGCGTTCCCTTGCCTGCCTTCACTGTGCGGATGTTGCTCTGCTCCATCGCCACAGTTCGCGACGTGGTAACTTCCTCGATGCCGGGATTTCGACAGATTCGAATAAAGTTGCCATTGTCGATGTTCTTCGCGAACTCATGGATTACAGCGTCATAGGTCGTGAATCCTAAATTTCGTCTGAGCGCGTCAACCAGCACCTTGCGCTTGTCAACTACAGCCTCTCGTTCGCCAGCATTGTCTTTAGCAAACGTAACGGATTCTCGTGCGCGAGATTTGATGTCGTCATCGGGAGAATCAATCGGGCCTCGCTGGTGAGCCAGTTCCACGACGCAACACGCTCGCTCACCAAATCGAGCATCCATTTCGAGATGACGAGAACGCATCTGTTGGCGGTCGTACCGCTTACTCCTGCGGTCTGTCTTTGCGGCCGCTTGCCGCAAGCCCGCGCCATCCTCAACACGTATACCTTGTTTCTCGAGACGAGCTTTCATTTCAGCGGCTTCCCGTTTTATGTCTTCACGACGAGGGCTGCTGGCCTGTAAGTATTCGTTGCTGAAACCGTTGATCTCTGGCGCACCTGTACGTCCGTCGACGGTTACTTCGTAACCGAGCTTCTGTAGCTCTGTTGCCAAGTTCGCGCGATAGACTTCTGTGGCGTAACGCTGGCTGCGGTATAGCTCAAGTGGTTGGATTGGCTTAATGCGTCCATCATCTGTTTCGGTCAGGTTGAAAATGATCGTGTGGGTGTGGAGCTGCGGCGCAGCGTAGCCCGTATTACGGTCCGGTCGAGCCGAATCATGCTGGAACTTGGCAGCAATTAGTTTTCCCGTTGTCTGTGCCGGATGATTGCCGCCGATTCGTGCTTGTGTATATTTCTCTAATTCGTTGAGTGCTACATCGACACTGCGATCGTGAGCTTCAACTATTCGTTCATCACCCCCAACCAGCGCGGCCAGCGAGACACTTTTCGGGGCGGAGAAAGTGGCATCCCAGCCGGCGCGATGCTCGCTAGTTTCAACTGCTTCGCCATAAGAATTCTCGTACTTCTGGCGCGTGACGTGACGAACCAATTGTTCGCGTGTTCGCGGGTGCTGTCCTTCGCAGAGAAGTTCAAAATGCTCTTGCTCAACGTCACCCTGGAATTCCCAAGCTTCCGCTTGCTTGCCGAACCATCTGCCTTTGACCGTTTCTTCTTCGCTGTAATAGCTCTCTTGAGTATTAGTGTATTCAGCTTGAAAGTAATCTTTGGCCTGTCCGGCTGCGAGAGCTTTGCTCAGGGTCATCATAAAGGCTTGCTAAGACCAGTTCTGCCAAACTGGCAAATTCGCGTTCAGTAATGGCCGATCAAATCTGCATTACATCCTCTTGCACTTGATCGAATTCAGACTTCATGCTTGCGGATTTTGCAGCTTCATCAGTTTGGATTTGATGCCGATGAACGTCGTCGTCTTGCCCAACTTCAGATATGTGCGAATTTACGTCGAGTAAGCTCTGCCTTTCGCCGTCGAGAATCACATGTTGATGTTGTCGCGTGTCCGGTTGAGGTGACGATATTCCGTTTGCTTCCTTATCACGGGGTTCGATGCTCGATGCTTCATGCTCCATAGTCGATAATGCTGGCAGCACGCCGTGGTCGAGTATTTTGTTAGGCAACTCGCGAGGAGTGTAGCCTCGTGCGACTACTTTGACAGGCGCCAATGGCAATCTGAATGGCACTACGGTGTCACCGTATTTCCAATAACCGTGAAGGTCCGGCAACGACATAATTTCCTCTTTACTAATGGCCTGCCGGTTCTCTGTTGTTGTTGAATAATTCAGTGAGTCGCGACCTCTATCTTCGACGCTCGCCGTGGTCGCGATCCGGGGCTTCTCCACTTCATATTCTCCGATCGTGTCGCTAATCCAACGGGCTGATTCAGCCTCACCGCAACGGAAAAATAGCTTCAGCTTAGGCGCTGCTAACATCGCCTTTGCCAAGCGGTCGTAATATTCTTCGTACTGAGTTTTGCCCTGCGTGCCCTGAATCAACTTAAGCCCATACTTTCGTCCTTCGGTTTCCGTTTCATAGAGAGCGGATAGTCGGTTAAGAGAATGAACTTCGTCGACAATCATCCAGCATGGATGAGCCTGGCCCCACTCAGGTGCGACTGACATCAAACGTTTCATCAACACGTTTATGAATGCCGCCTGTAATGGGCGAAGTGCCTCTCGCGTATCCATCGTTGAAGTAATGAATATCCATCCTCGACGACGGCTTGCCCAGGCGGACAGACTGATTTCTGTGACGCATTCATGCCGCTCTGGAAGCAACCGCAACGTATCACCTAGCTCGGAAAGGACACCGAGCACACCGGCGCGTTGTCCATGAGCATTCTTCGGAATTAGGTGAGCGTGTTCCGTTCCAGACACAATCGTATCGATCGCATCTGTGCTTCTAAGCCAGGAAACCATTTGGGCCGGCGAAGGTTGAAATTCGAGCATTCGGCCGAAGATGGCACGTGCGGCTTTAAGAAAGAAGCCCGAGGTTGAGGCTTGATTTGTCTCTGGCTTGCCCGGCAGGAAACTCTCGGCCAAAAGCTTCTTATCGGTGAGCACTCGGACCTCTGTGGCGGGAGACCAGTACGGCGATCTTGCGTCAAGTGGATTGAGAATGACGTCGCCGCGTTTTGGATCATAATGACGCCTGATGAACTCACAAGCTGGATCGTAGATGACCACGGCTTCGCCCGGCTTTCGAGCTGCAATCTGTAGAAGAAAGTGATGGATTGTTTGGCTCTTCCCCGTTCCCGGATCTCCTAAGAGCATGATGTGCTCAGTCTCATCGGCGCGGGGAATCCTGATCCACGTCGCAGTTTCGTCAAAGCCGAAATAGTCTCGGACGCGGCCGATCACACGCTGGTTGAAGCGCTCTTTGGGAATCAACCTACCTCTCATGGCTTCGATCTCTTGGGAAGCAAAACCGGTATTCCAATGCCAGTTTCCAGCCGTCTAATTTCGCGGGCGTACTCCTTTGGTTTCAAGATCCGGACGCCGCGGAGAAGATCACCGGCCTCGTAGTCACGATTCATTCTTAGGTCGAGTCTCACTGAGACAATCATGCCAAGGAGCAATATGAGGGGCAGCGGTAGGAAACAAATCCAATACAGTGCTGCGAGAGAGCGGCCATCATAAATTTGATCTTTAAACCAGACGTGCATCTGTCTATCCATTTGCAATACCGTACGCCAGTAGAAATAGTTGTGCGGAATGCCCGGATGTAGTTTGAAAAATGGCCCGAGCTTAGGATCGAACTTGACGCGACCGGTCTCGTCTCTGACGGGCGTAACCTGATCGTCAGTGCAACCAAGAACAAGATCCTCGCCGGTCTTATTGCTAATCACACGCACTAAGACTTTGTACGACGAGGGTTTTCTCAGTGGGAGAAATGACTTGATTGAAGCTCGGATGTACTGCCCGAGATAGAGCCGTTGAAGCGGCCGATAACCATATCTCGTCCGCAGATAGATACACCCGATCGTAGTCGCAACACCAACCAGGGCCCAGATGATCAAATAGCTGGAAAGACGCCGCTGAAAGTTCCTAATGCGGGTCCGGCCTTCCTCAGTAAAAGCGTTTCTGCTAGCCATTGCGTCTTCCTGTAATCAGTTTGATACCGGCCCAGTCATCCTTTTTGACTGTTCCTTTGCGCATACATTTCTAATGCCGTATCAGCCAACTCTGACGCTCGTTCACTGGCGATTGCTCGGAACTTTTTCCACTCTTCGCTACGCAAGTTTCCGTCCGCTAACAACTGAAAGCCCTGCGTGAACAGGTACTGCGCGCGGACAAAATGCTCAAACAAGATGCGCTCACTTTTTGATAAACCGTGATCGCTACCGAGTCGGTCAAGTGCTGCCTGACGGCACCATTCGTGCGGCGTCAAAGTGCGTCCCTGAATCTCGCGATGAATACCAAGCCAGGACTCATCCGTCAGCCTGAAGCTGATGATGTGCGGGTAATCCGTCTCACGTTTGCCCATCTATTACTCCGTCGTTGCTATTTACATGTCGTAAACAGCGCAAACACGAAGTTTACGCCGCAAACGCCAAGGCGCGATGTCCTATATCCACACCAGTAGACGCAGCAAACGTGAAGTTTGCTGCGTGTACACCTGAAGGGGTGACGTGTCAAATAAATCAGGTGCAAAGCACCTCGTAACGATTCCACATACCCCCGATGAATTAGTAATCAAAACAGATTGTCCGACCTTTCGTGTGTTCATTGGTCTAATCGGGGCTCTAACAGAAGGCTTAGTCAGATCCGTTTGGCAGTTGATTTACCTGACTATTACCAGGCGCAGATTGGCGTGAACTTGTCCTGTTGGAGCGATGCTTGCTGCTATTCCGTTTTCCGTGTGCGATTGCTTGTGATACTGCACTAGGCGATTGAGTCAGCGTCGCAATTAAGGCCTCAGCGCCTAACAGATAGGTTTCGATCGCTAGCCGGACAGCGTGTTTGAGATCACTATTAACCGGGGAAATCACACCTCGTTGTCGAAGCAGATCTGTTAATTCGAAATCACTATTCGAGGCCGTCAGAGTAATTATGAACGTGCGTGTTTGACCCTCAGATGAATCGCTAACTTCAACCTTGATGCGTTCCGCTTTCGCTGCCATGGTTCTTGCTCCCGTTTAACCTTCTGGTTATTTGTCTGTGCGGAAATTAGGTAAGGCGAGTGCCCGAAGTGGTTCCGGCACGAAGCCCAACGTTATGATCTCAGCTTCGCTCGCAAATGGCCGGGGGATTGCGATGTCATCAAGCCGTGTTGCCAAACAAAGCTGAATTGCATCAGCACTAGAATTACTTCGCGAGTTACTGGGAAACGTCCTGAGTACCATCACCGGTCCATCAATTCTTTCCTTTCCGACCGAGATGATCTCGATTCCAAGTGGCTCGGGTCGATAGCGCACGCGAAGCTCACTGCGCAGTGAACTAACCGAACCAGCACGGTCACTCAGGCGCATTCCTGGTGGTAACAACCCTGCCGACTTCACACCTGCCAACACATGCTCAACACCAGGCGGAATGCGTTGCGCGAGCGATGCTTTAGCAGTGAACAAACTGGTAGCCAACGCCAAAGCAGTTGCCTCACGTATACGTTCTTCGGTCCGCGAAACCTCGCCTTCAACTACTGATATAAATGCCTGCATCTGTTGCCGGCGCTGTCGTTCGCGTATCTGCTGCGGGTCATTTGGTGACAGGATTATTTGCGGATCTACGCGTCCGGTTCTGTCTGATAAGGGTGTGGCTATATACCGCGAACCGAGTATTAAGGTGACCACGACTCCGGTTATGAGTAACGGGATATTGCGCCGTATTTGCTTCATGTGTACAGCTCTTCTCGCTTTGAAACCGGCGAGTTCACCAAGTCTGCCGGCGGGGCGAAAACGATGTCGATCCAACGATCAATTTCGGCATGTTGGGCGTTAGCAGCTTCTTCGAGACGAGCCAAGGCCTTTCGCAAACTGGAGAGTTCCTTCTGCTCCTTACCAATACACGCGAGGTATTCGGCGATCACGTTTTCAGTCAACGACGTCACGCCGTCGTCGGTTAAAGCGGTAAGTAAATCTAGCGCTTCGCGAAGTCCTGGCTTGTCTCTGACTTGGGGCATATCGAACTTGATGAGCTGTGTGATTTTTACTGTTGCGCCAACCAGATACGGACTCGCCTGCGGCACGCGCGCGCGCAGAATTTGTACCTCTTCCTCCGCCGTGGCTAAGTCCATCCAGGTGACGAAACATCGAGACCGGAGTGGCTCCGAAAGCATCTTGAGGTTATTGCTGGTGAGCATCACTATCGGTCTGTGCTCCCTATGTCGAACGCCGATTACGCCAGACAACTTCGGCACATTTGCCCACCCTCGAGCCAGAGGCTGAAGTAATAAGTTTTGAATCTTTAACTCGAGTTTCTCGCCCTCATCTATAATCAACACCGGCGGGGGCTCATTACGCTCGACCGCATCCTTGGCATACGCGAAGGCGTCAAGAAATTCCCCTCTTTCAAAGAACTCTTCTGTCCACACAAGTGCTCGTGCTGTTTGTGGATCAATGCCATCTTGAATAAGGTGCTCAATCGCGCGATCCTGTGCGGGCTGTCGCCAACTCCCGAGCACCTCACTCGCAGTCAAACCTTCAACACCGGGAACGTAAAAGAGAGTAAGGTTGCATCCCTGGGCCAGTGCTTCACCGAATGAAGTCTTTCCTGAGCCTCGCGGTCCGCCAAACAGAATTGGGTGGTATTGGCGCAGAGCTAGAGCCACATCGGACAGCGTCTGCAACTGTGGAATGTATCCGGTGCTAGCCAGAATTCGAGCCAGTGCTTCCTTACCTTGTTCACGGACCAAATGGCGCGGATCGATACTTGGTTTGTTTGGATTTCTTACTTCCACGAGCTTGCTCTTCGTTATCGTTGCATGACTGCCAAGGCGATCTTGCGCATTTCAGGAGACAACCGGTTTAGGGTCGCTTTAATTTCTTCAACGGAACCGTTGGCGATGAGTTCAGCAAACTGGCGCTCACTGATACCCGTCGCCAGCCGGATAGCGTCTACGTCAGAAAGCGAGGTGAGCGTTTGCTCATTCAGTTCTGCCTTTGCGTCAATGCCTCTTATTACAGTTGGCAGATCCGTCACCATGACATAACCGGGTGTCCCGGCAACTACTTCGACAAATCCCATTCGGTCTGGATTGGAACGCGGTCCAAGGACGCCCTCTAATTCACCTGAAATCGGACTAAGTTGAGGCTGGCGTGCGGTGTCGGAAATGATGACAGTGCCGTTGTTGCGTCCGCCAAGAAATGCTCCAGTTACATCGAGTGCCGCATTGCCCAGTTGTCGTAAGACACGCGCCCAACGGCTATCTACTTGCTTCGATTTACCTATAAGTCCAGTCGCGCCGTCGCCTCCGCGTACATCGCCACCAAGCTTCACAAGTCCTCCGCTTTCGGGATCGATGAATCCGACAATCGAAATGTAGGCGCGGTTCTGTTCTCCACCTTTGGTGGTCCCGACGAGTATCGTTCCACGTTTCATTGACCAACCACTTCCGATCATGTCGCGTGTGAGTTCGAAACGTACCAGCGCGCTGTTGCGCAACGTGTAGAGCGCTCCAATCGTGCGAACTGGAAGCATGCTGCCAAATGGCGGCAGCACCACTACTTCCTCTTTGTTAGTGTTCTTCGAAGGGACGGAATTTACGGTCGACTGCTGGCGCTCGGAAGAAGCGGGTCGGGAGTGCTCATCGTTTCGTTCGCCAACGTAAAGAGAAATTTCGGAGTTGCGCTGGGAACGTAACGGCTCATCGCGTGGGATGGCTGAAGCCGCTGATGATGTTCGTTCGGATGCCTCCACATTCGGTGTTGCATCCAATGAATCAGGAAACTTGAACGGGTGTTGAGAATCGGAAGCTAGGTTGCGTTGGCCCTCTTTGACGACGTTTGTTGAAGCCTCCCCTGACGTTGCAGCTTGTGAGTTAACGACCGGTGGATTTCCAGAATTGATTAAGCGTTGAGCCTCCAGAATTGCCTGATCCGTGCGACTATCTCGACCTGACGTTGAGGACACATTCGGCGCTGGCGGCAGGACTCCCGGCCTGGATTGGCGATATTCAACTTTGGTACTGCGTCCTCGGAACAGTGTTACTACTACGAACAGACTTGCCAACAACAATAATGCGATTGACGTCAATGCAACCCGGCGCCGGCGTCGCTGTTTTCGTTTCTTGTCCTCCGCGGCACGATCTGTTTCATCGTTTTGTTCCGTACCGTTATCCGTTCCATTCTCTACAGCGGTTCGCCCCTGTTGGTCGTTTGTTATCGGTAGAAGATAGGGATTACTTTCCGCGACATTCGAGTCTTCAGTTGCATCCTCAGGGTCTATTGAAATAATCATCGCTTCCCTCCTTCACTTGCCGGTTTTGTCAGATCTGCTGTCGCCGGTTCGTCGGCAGCACTCATGTGAGCTACGACAACCTTCAAGTGTTGCTGGGTTCCTAAGATTGGAACTTCGTAAACCAGCGCGAAATATCGAGTAGCGCCGGGTTGAATTCGCGCATCGCTGGTGCTGGAAGCTAGATAGAGCTGCGGCACTCGTGTCCCAGTTTCAACAGGGCGTCGCTTCTCGTTTACGGTTTCGACATAGAGATCTGGATAGCCCGAGATCAGTCGCAAAGTGTCAGTTCCGGTATTACGGACCGCAAACAGAACCAGCCGTGCGGCTTCGGTTAAGTCACGCGAGGGTAATGCAGAGATCCTCAAGCCATGTCGCGGGCTGGTCCAATTACGAAACCATTTTGGATTCTTGATGGCATCGCTTATCGCAGCTTCAGCAGGTTCACTATAGTCGGGGTTTGGCGCTGACAAATTAATCGGTTCGACTGGCTTGGTAGGGATTGCGAGTTCCGCGGCTGGTTCGGTAACTGATACCGCCTTAACGGGCATGCCTTCACTACTTGGCTCTGGAGCGGTCAGATTAATAGCCAGACCTGCGGCGCGGCGTGCGCTAATAACGTCCTCTGTTTTGTAATTTATGACTACTCGGTGCGCTTGCTCTTTGAGTAGAGCTACTGGATAGACCATCACCGTAATCGCAATTCCGCTGTCCATCTGCGCAATGATAGTGGTCGCGGGGACGATTCGCTCGTTTTCCTCGTACGCGCGCCGGTACGACAAAGCCGCTACCGGCGCGCAGTACAAGGTGATGATCGCGCTTGAGAGTGGGAGACTTCTCGACTAGTGACGAGGTCAGAATTGCCGGCGTGAACTGCAAAGAATTTGTCACTTGGCAGGAAATTCGATCAGCGTCACGCCATTCTTGAGCCATTCCGATCCGCAATAACGGATTCGAGTTGGCAGCGACGGAAATACTGGCTTCTCCAGAAAGGTACTCGGGAGTATTCAGCACTGTTACTCGTGAGATCGCTGCGCGTTTTATTGTCGCTGTCCGCTGTGTGACAGTCGGTTTCGATTGTGCACTTGGGCCTCAGGTTGCGAAACTCACCAACGCGAGCATGAACGCGGTCATAATCTGGCGCTTTTATTGCGTGTCTCGATTTCATTGGCTATCTCCTTATTGAGTTGGTTGCGGTGTTGCGACGGAAATGGCCGCCGGGCTCTTCTCTGTGCTCCACCGATTGATTGCGGCGTCAAAATTTTCATTTCCGTAATGCCGGCTACGCGAAAGCCGGTGTTTTGGTTGTCCTCGGTCCGTTTGGCAGTATCCGGCCGTAGCGCGACCGTAAACACGAGCTGCCGGTTGTCGTGCTGGGCGCAGCTGCCAACCGTTTTCGTGATCTCCTGCTGACCTATCACCTGGACCTTGTAAGGATCGTCGCGACTGATGGTGACAGACTGTGGCTTCCAGACGGTTTGCCATTCTTCGCGCCGTTGTGTCTCCCACTCACCTGATCGTTTGACCTCCTCGACAAGCGCGACTGCTGCTTCAGGCGTCATCATCTTGAGCCCGCGCGACAAGTCTTCGCGGCGTGTTCTCGGATCGATCTGAAAGAAACTTTCCGCCCATTTCGTGACCAGATATTTCTTGTCACCGTCACCGGGTCGGTCTGCAAGCACTTGCACCGGTCCAGAGAGGGTGTAGCTGCTGATCGTCGCCCACCACCCGATCACCGTCTGGGGTTCGTTCCACGACAATCATTAGAGAGGGCTTCGAGTGAGCTTGTAAGTAAGAAGTCCTGCCAGTGCGAGACTAAGCAGTAGCGAAGACGATCGCAGCAATAGCCAGCCGGAGGATTGTCCGTATGTCATTGGGATCGCGTTGACAGACGGGAAAGCAAATTGCCTCCTGCGTATCTGCCGCGCTTCCCGATCGGCCGTTACAGTTATCCTTTCGTCGGCGAGCAATTCCAATGCTTCGCGTTGTGTGCTCATAAGATTTCCTTTGAGTTCTGACTTAATGAATCAGATCGTCATCGTCTTTGGCGCCTTCATCAGTGCGCATCGATTAGACGGTTCTTGGAAGGTTCTGCTGTTCTCTTTAGCTTGGTCGCTCGTCGACGCCGCGAGCGTCTTTCGTGGCGGACTCGTAAACACTGGGCACTCCTCCCATTAACTGGATGAATAACTGGCCAAGGCTATACACCTCGGCATCGCTTACTCGGACACTGATCGCATCCTGCACCGACTCTGTTTCTTCGTCAGTAAATGTTTCGAGATATTCGTCCAGCGTAAAGCGCCTGCCCATTTCTTTTCAGCTTCCAAGACTCATTGTGAAGCGATGGTGATTTTGGCAATGGCAACCAGAACAACCGACGTGCCATGCACCAAACAGAGAGCGGGTAGTTATGTTGAATGGCTTGCTATGCCCGTCGTAGAGATTTCGGGATATAAGGCAGTGTCACACTTAGTCACAGTTAGTCACCTGGCGGTGACTAATTGTGACACTCCGTGACAGGGGTCTTACCAATCATCCTAGACGAAGATGAGGTTTCATCGTCCGGTTCTCTTGGGAATCAATCGGTAACTTTAGGGAACGTAGATGGAGTTGGTCTGTAGAAGAGTAGTGGATTGGATTGGTGCCTTGGCAGCGGGCTGAGTCGAAAAACGTTTGTCGAGATCCAAACCGTAAAAGCTGTCTTGCCGAATAGTATCCGCAATGGGAGTCTTAATCTGTTGGTACTTTTGCGTGAGAACCTGATTTATATTGCGGTAAACAACTGTGCCAAGTGCAACGTAGTTGCGGGTTTCTTTGTATGGCGGTATTCCTCCGGTGCGAAGACCACGCGGATTTATTATTCGATTGTTTGCCAGGACCAACCGTTTCCCAGCACGAAAGGCTTCCACTGCGCCTTCACCCGCGTTGTAGGCCGCCAGTATCAGGTCACTGCGGGAACCAAAACGCCTCCGCAAATCTCGCACATAGCGAGCGGCAGCATCGATTGATTCTCTCGGATCGTGGGGGTTAGTAAGCCCATAACGTATCGCTGTCGGAAGAGTAAATTGCATCAATCCGTAAGCGCAGGGCCTTCCGTCCTTATAGCTCACCGCATCGTTTCGAAAACGCGATTCTAAATACGCGATGGTCCATAATAGATGGGGATCAACGTTATAGCGTTTAGCTGTCGAGCCTATCAGCGGCTCATACAGCCTCGCACGTACATGCAAGGCATTGTCAATTAGACGCCGGCGCTTCAGCTGCTGTGCGACGGCAAACTCACACACCGTCAAGATAAGCAAGACTGCTACAACAAAATATCTCATGGCGTTCTCGATCGTGCTCCTCGCAAAGTCGATACCGTCTCTAGATGAGTGGCATAGGCTTTGTTTGTAAGGCGAGCACGAACGTTGAACTTGGCCGTTGGTGACGCAAACGTAATGGGACAACTGACGGCTATGGGGCACTCAGCGTTCGAAAGCTCACGGCGCTGGATGGACCAACGCCGTGAGCGAGAAACGAAGTCATAGGAATTACCGAATCTGTAGGAGAACGAACATGGACCAACAAACCATTGCCTTTAGCACTCACGATCATCTCTTAGGACAGTCGCGCGCAGCACGATGGGCACGGGTATGTCTCAAGACCGCGGTCTTTCTGCGCATGATTCAACCCGGACTCGTATTTACTGGCGCAGCGATTCTTGTTGTGCTCTCCACAGTTTTCCCGGCAATAGCTCAAACCGGCGGACCAATCATTAGCGGCAGCAATCCGAATGCTCCGATCACCGGTATTCAGAATCTGGTCAGCCTCGGTGTTTGGTTACTCATTGCCGCTGGCATCGGTGGCATTGGATGGGCACTGGTTAACGGCATGCGGCGACAATCTTGGGGCGCACAGTTGATCTTCGGTGCGGCCTGCCTGGGATTCGGTGGGATCGTGGCGCTATGGAATGAGTACGCAAATGGACGTAGTCCTGATTTACCAGCCTTCTGATCAAAAGGCTCGAGCCAGTAGGCAACTAACCACGACTCTATCCAAAGGCTGATCCTGCTTTCCTACGAGAGTGAGGTCATATGCGATTTCGACCTGTGCGACCAAATATCTATCTGCCTGTAATCCGCTTCGGCGTATTGGTCGGCGACTGGAAATACATCCTGATATGCACGTTGGGGGGCTATCTAGTGCCTTTCATTCTTCGACTGAGGATTGGCTTAGTCCCGCTCTGGTTTGTGACAGGAATCGGATGTGCTGCCAGTTCTTACGCGTTCTTCCGTTATACCAAGGTCGGACGCAAGCCTTACTGGTTTCAGCACTCAGTGAGGGCGTTATTCAATGGATCTATTGCTCGTCGACGCTTACCTGCCGATCGCGCACGGCGAGTGTGCAACGCCTGGCTACTGACAGCGAATTAGACTCGAAATCAAAGGACAGGATCATGGACGCAACTTACGATTGTTGGTGGAATTGCGATTGCTGCTGCATCTGGTTTCGCGATTGGAAGTGGTGTGCGGTTGCTGCCCATAGCATCAAACGCCGTGTCGAGATCTTCGGTGTTTCTCTGGCCGCCATGACGGAATTGATAAGAGCGAGCGATTTGTACAGGCAAACCGCAAAACACGAATGCTTAAAGGACGAACGCGCGAATCATCAATCGTCGGTCTGTATGGAGATGTCCTGCGACACACGGATGGCGCGTACACGCGTGGCTACGATTTGCCGCTACAGCCATCGATGCTCGCACCTGATGAAGTGACTCGACGCCTATATTGATGGGTTTGCAGACATGCTTACAATCGATCTGCCTGCCGGAACGGTTTTGCAGTTTCGCTATGCCGTTGGTCCTGATCCAGGGCGAGCGATCGCCGAGCATTTGCGAGCACGCAACTACGAGCATGCCTACTTTCCCGCTGCTCGGCTTCATGATCTGAACCTTGATTTTATTAAGGCGATGGCTGACGGGCGCGCTTTTCGTCAAGAGCATGCCTCATTGTTCGTGCGCGTGCCTGTGAGACACGAGAACGATCGTTCATTTCACGGCTTCAACGCGTTTGCGTCCTCGATAGTTAGGGACTGGCGTGACCACGGCTTTAAGGACTTTACTCGCCGGGCCAGTAGCCATTGGTCTAATTCTCGTAACGATGGCATTGTGCGCCGCATACTTCAAGCCGAAGAAGACAGTCTGCGACAAGCAGAGAAATGTTTTCGCCGTTTGGAGATGCAAAGTCCGGTTACTCTGCGCCGTTTGGACCGACAACAACTCTGGCGCGCTATTTATCAAAGCCACGTAACCGGCTCAACATCAGTTCCACGTCTGCCACGATATGACGGTCTCGATCTCCGAGAATATCTCTGTACGGAAACTATTAAGGATCGCGGTTGGTATGTGCTTCACGGAATTTGTCCCGCCACTATCGTTTCAGTCTTTGCACCTGGCCAACAGTTCATTGCTGCCGATGCAATGCGGGTGTTGACAGCACACGCCGGCCTCGCTTTCCGGCATACGATCATCACTGAGTTCATCAGCATCGATCGTGAGAAAGCTAAAGCGACGCTCGATTCCCATATCAAACGCGTCGAGCGATCAGGAACGCGTGCCGATGGCCGTTACGAGCTGACACCCGAAGCAGAAGCCTCATTCAACGATCTGAAACAAACCCGTCAAGCGATTACCGGCTCACGCGAGGCGCTTGTCAAAATGCGCCAGTACGCCGTGCTCTACGGTGACGCTGCACGCTCAAGCGCTGAGTTGCAACGATCTCTCAAACAACTTGATGCGAACGCTGACACTCTAGTCAGCGCGTTTCAAACACTCGATGGTGTTCAGGCCAGTCGTGAGGAACCAGCCGCGCTGCACTGCCTCTTTCCAGGCACGCTGGTAGGCGAAGCATGCAACGAAGCGAACGGTCGAGAACTGATCGAAGTAGTTCACTCGCTCGCGGCCTTCATTCCGGCTGAATCCTCATGGGGAGGTTCACATCGTCCGCATACACTCTTAACTACAGTTTCCGGTCGGTTAATCGGTCTTAACCTATGGGATAAATCAAGTCGTACCAACATCAAGTCGCCCGTTGTACTCATTCTTGGAGAACCTGGCGCAGGCAAGACTGTTTGCGGTGCACGGATCATCAATGACGCCCTAGCTACTATCCCTAACCTGCGCGTTCATGCTCTTGATAATGGCGGCTCACTCGCTCCGCACGCATTTGTTACAAGCGCCAGATATCATCGATTTAATCCTGAAGACCCCAAAGCAATTAACATCTGGGACTTCCCTGAATTGGCCTACGGCACGGAACTACAACTTAACAAGATTACTGAACAGATTTCGTTGATCGTCATGGACGCGATGAATCTGGCAGAAGCGGTTGATCCTCTCGCTCGCGATCTACTCTCAAAAGCTGTGGTCCAAGTGTTGAAAAACATCGCCCCGCGCAATGGTCCCGGGAAGCAACGCCGCGAACCTGTTCACTCGGATCTCGTCGCTATGCTCGAAGCGTATGACTTTGGCAGCGAGTCACTTAACGATCGGGCCCGCGAAGTAGCGCTGGCACTTGAGAAATACGTCGGCAATCCCTGGCTCGACGCACCTACGCACTCCGACTTTCAAATCAGGTCTCCTTACGACGTGTACGAACTAGATTCGCTAAATGCGTTCCAGCCTGACATCAAGCAAACGCTGGCAAATCGAATAGGAGCACGTGTCATCCGCGCGATCGGCGAGAAACAACCTGATGGAACTCGTGCGCCAACACTGCTTGTTTTCGATGAAGTCCACGAGTACCGACAGAATTTTCCTGGTCTTGTTCCAGTGCTTAAGAAGGGCACTCGTCACGGCCGCAAACACAACGTTGTCACAGTGATGATGACTCATACCTATGACGACTTCGAGGGCATGCACGATGTGACAAGCACCGCGGGCGTTAAGCTAATCGGTAAACAGACTGGCGATCTCTCACTGCTGGCTCGTGATGCAAAACTCTCACCGCGAACTATTCAGGCCATCGGTGCTCTTAAGAATATTGACGGCTTATATACCCAGTGGGCCCTAGTCATTGGCTCGGGCGATCATCAGCAAGTAGAAATAGTGCAAAACAACTTGAGTCCAACTCTCTTGTGGACGTTTACGACTCATCCCGACGAAGCCAATGCAAGAGCTCGGGCGGCGATGCTTCGTCCTGACTGGTCGCTTGCCGAAGTAATCGCCTGGCTCTCCTCACAATATCCGCAGGGATTGGCGTCATCGGGCCACGTCTTCGACGAATCCGTACTTAAGGTCTAAATCACCTCGATTGAAAGTGAGATCAAGATGAAGAACTACCTATCACGTTACCTAATCGTCGGCCTACTTCTAGGCGTGCTGCTAGTACCACCTACCCATGTGGAAGCACAGTTTACCGTTTGGGACTCGACAAACTACGCTCTCCAACTCGCAAAAAAGGTTGAAGAAGCAAATCGATGGCTTGAAACCATTCGTCACTACGCGACAATGGTCGATAAAACTATTCAACAACTCACGACGATGCAGGGGATTCTGCGCAACGTCGATCAGCAGTTGGCGCGCAACGTGCGATTAGTGCGGTTTATTAGCAGTGTGGGCCAGATCGTACGCGGGACATTTCAGCTTAAGAGACAACTCGAAGGAATGATTCGTTATCGGATCGCAATGCTCAAGGCAATCGATGATCGTCTGCGTAACGGCATCTTCGATCCGGAACAAGATTTGAAAGACTTGGAACATTACCTCAAGTTCACCATTGGCCGTTCAGCCGATCAAACCGTTGCTCGTCTGGATAAACTGGCGCGTAATGACAGTCAATTGGAGAGTTGGTGCTCGCGACGTACACAGGTCCAGAAGGATCTTGCCCTTGCTTATGAAGTGCTGCGACACGCTGAGCAACAACTGGATAAAGAGCAGAACAAACCTGACGTCGACAAATCGAGTGTCGACCATCTAAACGAAGTCATTTTTCAGCAACAAGAGTTCATTGCCGAACTGGAAAAAGAACATGCTGAGTTGCAAGACAAGATTACCGAACGCGCCGCGAAGTATGGTTTGAGATTGCAGGACATGGAGAATTTCGCCTTCTCGATCATGGCGGCTACCGATGGGTGGTTGAGTTTGCAACAAACAAAGGACCAGATCGAGCGTACTCTGACCGGCTTAATCATCAACGAACGACAGCGTTAAAGCGAGGAAAGATGTCTGGCGACAAACTTCAACAGAACACGTTGCGCTTTTCGTTTGCCGCTATCGTATTCCTCGGTAGTGCTTTCACTGCTAACGCGCAAGCGCCCGAGCCCAGTGGACCGTCTCTTTCTGACCATATCGCACGACTAAGCATCAAGGCATCGCAACTTCTTCCTTATCTCCAGAACGAAGTACTCAGTCACATTCAAGACTGGGTACAAGGCATAGCTGTTGCCATCGCCGTTCTAGTCCTGCTGTTTAGTTTTCTTCGGCTTTGGCGCGAAAACGCTGGCGGAAACTCTAACCTGGTCTTTTTCTTCCTGCGCTCTCTCTTCTTTTTCGGCCTTGTGGGCTCTAGTGCTTGGATCATCGGCCAGATGGCGGCTACTGGTAAAGAAATCGCCGAAGGCAATGAGATTAACGGTAGTGCCGGTCGCGGGCTTCTCTTTCAGTTCTACAAAGCACAGCGTGACAGCTTCAACGAATCGTACGAGAAGCTTGTAATGGGCACATTCACAGTCAAAGTCGATGGGCGTGATTTCACCGTCGAGCCCAGCACAGACTCAGCGGGGACATTCGTAGGTGTGCTCTACGACAGCGAGGGTGCGATTAAAGACTTGGATAAGAAGCTCAACGATTCTTCTTACACTCTGCCGACTCTGTTCAATCTGTTAAATGCTTCTCGTACCATTCTTGAAGCGGGAGACTTTTGGCTATTGCTCTTGGGGGCTGTCCTGGTTCTCATTTTCAAAGCGGCTGCGCCGTTGATGATGGCTGTCGCGATCGATCAGAAGCTCGCTCACAAGGTGTCGTATCCGTTTGCCTGGGGAGCGGGAGTGTTGACCTTGATATGGCCCGCAGTGAGCTATTTCATTCGCGCGCTAGCCTATCTCTTTGGAAACATGGCTATGGCATTGGGGGATTCGCAACCGTTATATAACTGGGATTATGCGGCCATGTACGCAATCAAAAGCAACTTCGCGTCTCCGGTTTACGTGGTTGCTATCGCTGCTTTTATGATGACAATCGCGGGTGGCTGTTTGTGGATCTCGCCGTACCTCGCCTTCCGCTTCTCAATGGGCCAGATATATGAGGGCGTTTCGGCTGCTATGTCGCAGTTTGCGGCGATGATTATAGGTACTGCTGTGGAGGCGTACAGCACAACCGCAGCCGCCTCTCTAAACCAAGTGGCCCAAAATACTCAAGCTCAAGGTTCGTTCGACGCACAATCCACAGAGGCTCGTGCTAGCCGCGAATCCGGCATGCTGCGTAATCAAGCGGCGTTCATTATCGGCAGAGCTCAAGCATTTCATCCGCACAGGCTAGTGCCGGCGCAGCGATGGCTGGCGCCCGGGCAGGCGTGAGCCAAGCCTATACAATGTTCGGTAGTGCCAATCGCGGCTTGGCAGGTTACAACGAGCAAATGGCACAGGTGAGTACTCAGCGTTCGATAAGAGATAACAACAGTTTGAGCACTCGGCAGGGTAATGAGGCTAATACGGATTCACAGGTTGCACGCAAACAAGAGTGGTCCAGAGGCTTGGGTAACATACCGTTGTTCGGTGGTCCTATCGATCTAGTCCGTGAAGGCGTATCTGGAACTGTATCTTCAGCTTCCGGTGGCAAGTATGGCGCGATGCCTCTCACATTGCACCAACGGGGCTACGACGCGGCACGGATTGAATATACGAGCGGAGTTAACGCAAACGCAGCACAAAGTTTCACTGAGGCGCAGAAAATCGAACGTCAGACAGGTGACCGCATGGCTGCTATTTCAACACAGCAAGGTCAGGAAGCTGCGGGAGCTGCTTATGTAGCTGCCGGCACGGCGATCACCGGTCATGAGGCCGGGCTGGGAATCAGCAACCAAGCTATCCAGGTTGAGTTTAGCGGACGAACAACAGCGCCAACATTCTCCAAATCGCGGCGATTGACTCCGCTAGACTTCAAGCGATAGCCGCTGTCGTTAGTCGGATGGGGACCAAGCTGGCCCAAGACATAGAAAAGGGGTTGGAGATGCGTTACTGACTTCCGACGTCGGTTACGAACATAAGACGATGTATACTACGTTCGACACTTTTTGAATCCGTTGCCTCCCCGATGGGAGAATTACATGGAGTGCTCACGTTGCGGTTCACAGAACATCCAGACGTTCCAGATGGCGCACGCCTCACACAACGTGGGGATTAATTCCTGGAATCGCTTTACCAAGCTTTGGTTTTTCGGACCTGTGGGCTTGTTCATAAAACCTAATCGAAATAGTCTCGCTTACACTACCTCTCCGCCAGAAAAGCCGTTTCCGGTCTTAGGGGTAGCGTTTGTTGTTTTGTTCCTTTTAGGTCTCGTATGGTTAATGAACGTTTATCAAAGGGATGGCTTGGGGGACGGCGAGACTCAGACTGCTCTAATCGTTAATTTCGTACTCTTCGTTGTAGCGGCGATCATTCTCATCTGGGATAGTAACCGTTGCATAAAGGCAAGACGGAAATATCCGGAGATGTTCGACGACTGGAGTCATTCCTGGATATGCCTACGTTGCGGATCGACGTACAAGCTCCCTGATCTACCTTCCTAAATAGACTCGGTTTTCGCGAGTCTTTGGTCATATTGCCCGTGAGACTTCTCAGTCACGATGAGCTATAGGCAGTTTATTTGAACATGTGGGGAAGAGGAAAGGGCGCAGTTCGCAGAGGCAGACTGAGAATAGACTCCAGCGACGCAACGACATCCTACAAGCAAGATAAATGACCGTTACGCGTATGTGAGCCTTGCAAATCTATAGTTACTTCATTCGCATGTGTTGTCAGTATCTGAGTCTGACGCGAGAGCGTTTAGTTTGACTTACCACCAATGATGTTTCTCACAATCATCATTCATGATGTTCTTACGGGGATATAAAGCGGCCGCTCTAGGACTTCTCTCGACGGAGGTTTCCATGAATGTCAGACATTTACTCATTTATGCTCCTATAGTTGACCTCCTCCCGAAAAAGCACTACCAAAATAAAATAGAGAAAAACGGGCAATTTATGACAGGATGGGAGCCTGACGATTGCCATGAAAAAATCCAAGTTCACCGAATCACAGATCGTGTTTGCGTTGCAGCAGGCCGAGACCGGAGTCACGGTGGCGGAAGTCTGCCGCAAACTGGGGATCAGTGAAGCCACGTTCTACAGCTGGAAGAAGAAGTATGGCGGCCTGGGCCCGGTCGAACTGCGACGCTTGCGGCAGTTGGAAGAAGAGAACGCGCAGTTGAAGCGGATCGTGGCGGACCTGACGCTGGACAAGCAGATGCTGCAGGATGTGCTTAAAAAAAAGCTTTGAAGACCCGGCAACGCCGGCAGTTGGCGAGTATGTTGCTGGCGGAGTATCGGGTCTCGGAGCGGCGCGCCTGTGCGACCGTATTTTTGCAGCGCTCGGTCTATCGTTACCTGGACCAGCCGCGCGACGATCGGGCGGTGCGACAGCGGATGAAAGAGATCGCCGAGACGCGGGTGCGCTATGGCTTCGCGCGCATTCACATCCTGCTGCGGCGCGAAGGTTGGCGCGACAATCACAAGCGAACTTACCGCATTTACAAGGAAGAAGGGCTGAATTTAAGGAGTAAGCGACCGCGGCGCAACAAGACCGCGGCGCATCGTCAGCAGCGACCGCTGCTGACTGGACCACATCAGTGCTGGAGCATGGATTTCGTCAGTGATCAGCTGTTTGATGGGCGTAGATTTCGGGCCTTAACTTTAGTCGATAATTATAGTCGCGAATGTCTGGAGATCGAGGTGGGCCAGAACCTGAAAGGCATCGACGTGGTGGCAGTGATGGAACGGATCAAAGCGTTGCGCGGTGTGGTGCCGCAACGAATCCAGTGCGACAACGGGAGCGAATTCATCTCGAAGGCGTTGGACAAGTGGGCTTATGACAACCAGGTGACGCTGGACTTCTCACGGCCCGGAAAACCAACGGATAATCCGTTCATCGAATCATTCAACGGCAGCTTTCGCGATGAGTGCTTGAACGTCAATTGGTTCCTTTCGCTCGAGGACGCGAAAGAAAAAATCCGGTTGTTTAAGGAAGAGTATAATGGCTTCAGACCACATAGTTCCTTGGCGGGTCTGACGCCGAACGAGGTGGTCCAACAACACTCTAATGGTCCAATTTTCCCTATTTTAGGCCGGTAGCGGATTTGGGAGGAGCTCAATTATCTGCGTGTAGTAGGTATCGAACGGCTCTCTGAAGGGCATAACAACGAAGCAAAGTCGGTTGTCGACGGCTGGCCGGTGTACCATTGTTTCTCTCTGAAGAAGTTCCGATCGCCGATATTAGGCGCGATTCTACGCATTCGGAAACCTCTAGCAAGGAGGCCGCACATCATTAGAGTAATGATGCACTTTGACTAAGCGAAAGGCCCCACCGAGTGCGAGTCCAGGTTGCCTCAAACTGTACGACAGAAACCTGAATAAAAACAGTGAAAGTGTTCGGGTTCTAATCTTGCTTACAATGGGTTTGGCTTGCCAAGCACTACTACTCCAGCAGTTCAAATAGGGCGCAGACCGTCTTCGTCTTTTCGTCCGACAATTGGAGTGCTCTACAAATCCTCGTCGCCTGCTGCCGCGTCCCGGCAAGGTCGCCGGTCCTGCTAGAATGTTTGTCGATCACCTTCTGATATTTCCCGGCGGCTGAGTTAATGTCGCCTTGTAGCAGGTAAACCTCCCCTAAAGTACAGCCAGCGCAGAAATCGTTGCCGTCACTTGACTGACCTATCCCCCGGAAAGTGGCCCAGTTTTTGGGGAATGGGTCAGTCTTTCGTTGGATGATCTGTCCGCTGCCCGAAGATCCGCGTGATGGTTTTATTCGTGCGAACGCGTTTATCCGCGACGTGAAGCGCGCTAACCGGCACGGCTTCTTTCCCGCACTCGCCAACAACTCCCGCTGTTTGCCACACACCGGCGATTGGTGCAACTAGCAGGTCGCTGGTTTCGGTGAGAGTAGTGATGTTCTAATTCTGAGTGGGAGTCAGGACACTACTCTTTCCATTTTGATTCCTCACCCTTATAATCCCGCGGTTCCCGGTCGCTGCTCTCACAAATTTCTGATCTGATGCCTCCTCACATCTCAAAGTCTGAAATTGTCTGGCCCGATCTGGATTCATCCTACGTCGACGAATTTGGTTTCATCGATCGCGCAGTCTATGACATGGCCCGCGAACTTTGGCCGAGAGCCGTGCCTTCAATTCTGCGCACAGTTCGCGATTTACACGCAGGCCAAACACTGATGCTAAAAGCAGCCGCCCTTGTGTCGCGCAAACTAAGCGAAAATCCTGAGCAGATCGCCAACGTTCACGGCTATTTGTATCGAACTTTCATTCGTTTACTTAACGACGAAGTGGCGAAGGAAGGAAAACATGCGGAGTTTAACCAAGTGCTGCTTACAAGAAACGAGGCACGGGGGAAACAGACTGACTCAGGTATTTTCAACAGGATTTTAATCAGCCAGATCCTGCCGCGGGTCGATCCTCGGACTCGAATATTGTTTCGACTACGAATACTGGGGCACACCTTTGAGGAGATTGCCAAGAGGCAGAACAGGCAGAGCAATCACGTGAGATCCGAGTGGAGCAAGCTAATTCGCCGTCTGGCTGCCGTTATCAAAGAAAAAGATTCTTAGGTGCGATTTGTCCTCTTCACACCCTCATTAAAATGCAGCCGAAGTAGGCTTTGCACAAAAACCCGGAAGACCACCCACGGCAGTGGGTGGATCATTACTGATGGACTATTACCCGTCCACGCCAAACCACCTGAATCTCACAACGAAGTCGGTGGGATTTGCATAACGTGGCGCTTCAGGTAGGTGATAGTTGAACACATCCATCCACTGCCGTGGATGGGATTTCTGTGCCAAGCCGCCAAAGTACATATTCTCGACTACACATCAACCGGTTTAACTGCGGACGCCCATTAATCTCGCAGCCTCAACCTCAACTTCAATCATTCTTCGAGCCAATGGAAGGAACGCCTCATGAAAAGAACAGCAACCACCCTCATCTTATTAACTATTCTGGCGCTTTGCGTTTACGGCACTTTTATCTATGAGCCTTCACACGCTCAAACTACCGCCGCTCCCGTCAGTTCACCGGAAGATGGCCTGAAACAGATACCCAAGCTGATTAAAGACACAAAAGCCACTGGTGCGGTCTTTGCGCCACGACAGTTGGTTGGGGCGAAAAGCCGCTTATTTCAGTCCGGCGATCAATTAGTTCAAAACGAGCGGCAGTTGGCGAGCGTCGTCGGCGATGGCGTCGTCTTTGAGCTGAACACGTCAGCAATAGCGAACTTGTTGGAGCATGAGGTCGAATATCTAACTCTGTCTTTACCGAACGGCCGTGGCGAAACGATCGAGCTGGAACTAGTGAAGACAAATATCTTTGCGCCTGGTTTCTCTGTAAAGACCGCCGCCCCGACATCCGAGCACCTCGACGGCAATTGGGGCGTTCACTATCGCGGAATCGTGAAAGATAACGAACACTCACTCGCGGCTATCAGTATTTTCAAGAACGAGATCGCGGGTTTCTTTAGCAGCGCGACTGACGGCAACTCGGTCATCGGAAGATTGGGCGGAGACAACCCGTCTAACACGCATATCGTTTATGCGGAAAAAGACCTGAAAGTCGAACGCGAATTTAGTTGTAATACTCCGGATGTTGCTACTACCCCGCTACCCAACTCTCTTCTCCAAGCCCCAGGGGAGTTACCAGGGTCGTGCATGCGGATTTATGTCGAAGCTGATTTCGATCTATTTCAGAACAGGGGCAGCGTAGCCAATACGATGACGTACATCAATGCCTTGTTCAACCAGTCGGCAACCCTCTTCGCAAATGACGGTCTTACTGTCTCACTTTCCGAGGTGTTTGTTTGGAACGCCCAAAGTCCTTATGCGGGACTGAACGATAGTGACTCGCTATTGACGACGTTTCAGCAAATTCGCACCTCGTTCAATGGATACTTCGGTCAGCTCCTGGCGTTGCGTGGCGGTGGTGGTCTCGCCGCGACGATCGACGGTTTCTGCTCAACCGCTGACTTGCGAGCATGCTTTAGCGGCGTCCACCCGACTTTTGCCAACGTGCCCACCTACTCCTGGAGCGTAGAGGTTTTTACCCACGAGCTGGGCCACCTGTTTGGTTCTTTCCACACGCACGCTTGTGTGTGGAACGGAAACAACACGGCGATCGATGGTTGTGGTCCGGCGGCTGGATTTGTTGAAGGCACTTGCAGTCCCGCTCCGATTCCCGGCAACGGCGGAACGATCATGAGCTATTGCCATTTGTCCCCGAATCCTGGCATCAACTTCACCAACGGATTCGGTACTCAGCCACGAAATCTCATGCTCAACCGCCTCAATGGCGCCGCGTGTCTTTCGAGTTGTGCTGCCGTGACCATCGGACAAGGTGCTCCGAACCCGCAGTTGTTTATCGATGCAGCCAATCGCGGCAACTTCCTGCAATTCGCCATACTACCGCCGCTCACCCCGGTCCATCGCTGGGATTGCACCTTTTGCGATCCTGCTAATCCGACGTGGGCCAAAGGACTCATCCAGGATTTCGACGACATCACACCGGGCGTTCACAATGCACTGATGCTTGCCGATACCAATCCTAATTTCGTGGCCCAGCTCTACGGTGGCATGTGGGACAAATTCACCCAGCTTAGCGGCGTTAATGCCATGACCTTCGAGACGGGAACGATCGGTTATCCAGTCGCGGATCGTAATTGCTCAGATTTCAATTCGAGTTGTTTTACCGACGCGCAATTGGTTTCGTCCTTTGCTACGTCATATCACTACCAGCGCTTTCAGGGCGGGACGTTTGTGCTGCATCGCTCCGGGTCGAGAAATGGGCAGACCTTCGAAGTTCACGGCCCTATACGAGCGCGGTGGCAGACACTTCAGGGACCAACCAGCAGCTTCGGCTTGCCAATCTCGGATGAGTATTCCGCTGACGGCAAGAGACGGAATGATTTTGAAGGAGGCTCGATCTGTTACAACCCGTCGATAAATCAAACTGAAGATAACTGTGCTTTGGGTCCGCCTGAGAACGACAACTTCGCGAATGCGCAAATGATCACAAATGCTTCAGGGACTACAACTGGAATCAATGTCGAGGCCACTCGCGAAACAGGCGAGCCCGATCATGCCGGGAATCAGGGAGGAAAATCGGTGTGGTACCGCTGGCAAGCTCCCATAAACGGGACGGCGACGATCACAACGACCGGAAGTAACTTCGACACGCTGCTCGCCGTGTACACGGGAAACGCAGTGAACGGCCTAAGTCTTATCGCAAGCAACGACGACGATCCTCTCATCGGCTTCACGCGCAGCCGCGTAATGTTTACCGCGACTGCGGGAACAACCTATCGAATCGCAGTCGATGGATTCAATGGCCAAACGGGAAGCATCACGCTGAACTGGAGTGTGAGTAATCCACCAGCTCCGGTTGCGCTGACACCCACAAACGTGACCGCCAACGGCTTTACTGCGAACTGGATGAGTGCAAGTGGCGCCATCGGCTATCGCCTGGACGTCTCGACCAGCAACACGTTTTCCACTTTTGTAAGCGGCTATCAGAACCTCGACGTGGGTAATGTGTTAAGCCACGCCGTGACGGGCCTGGCCGCCAACACACTCTATTTCTATCGCGTTCGCGCTTACAGCAGCAGTAGTACAAGCGATGATTCAGCACCCATTTCGGTGGGAACAAGCAGCGGCCTGGTTCAGGTTACCGTGATGACGAGTCCCGGCGGACTCGCTTTCAGCGTTGACGGCGTCACCTATACATCTCTGCAGACGTTCTCCTGGGCCGTTGGTTCAACCCACACGATTAGCACGACTGCATTCCAGAATGAGGTTTCCGGTTCGCGCTTTGCCTGGTCCAACTGGAGCGACGGCGGCGCGATTTCACATACGATTTCTCCCACCGGTGGCGACAGTCAGTACATCGCGTTTTTCAACTTCCAGTTCCTGCTGACGATGAACACTGAACCAGGCGGTACGGCAACGCCGTCGACCAGTTGGTTCAACCCCGGTGAGAACGTAGAAATTTCGGCGACGCCAGCGCCGGGTTTCCGCTTTGGCGGATGGGTTGGCAGCGGTGTTGTGTCAACGACCGGAATGAGTAATCCCGCCACTGTCACGATGCTTGGTCCAATCACGCAAACGGCGCGCTTCACTCAGGGACCACCCGCTGTATATGACGCTGCGCTGAAGGCGCCCAGGTGCGGACAACCGGGCAGCGCCTGTGACTCAGGAACGCTTCTCAATGGCCGCGCCATGATAGTTGGCGGTGACGAGCCTAACCAGCCGAACACGATCAATAACTCGTGTGCAGACGGCGTCCTGGGCAGCTATCGCTTTGACGAATCGCTCGAGAGCATCAGAGTCTCTACCGTTGATGGATCGAACTTCGCGCCCGGTAAGACGGTGCGAATCGACGTCCTGGTTTGGGCCGCGTCCATTCCGTCGACCGACTTTCTGGATCTGTACTACGCTGCCAACGCCGGCAGTCCAAATTGGGTTTACCTCACAACTGTGCAGGCGACTGTGCCGGGGCCTCAAATTCTGTCGGCCACCTACACTTTGCCCGCAGGCGCCAGTTCGCAGGCGGTGCGGGGCAGGTTCCGCTTCAATGGCTCTCCGATGTCGTGCGGCGTCATAGGCGGGTTGGAGGATCATGACGATCTAATCTTTGCAACAGACACTCGAATTAATGTCGCTTTACCTGCTAATGGTGGAGTGGCGACGGCCTCGTCAACGTTCACGAATCAGTATCCGGCAAGTAACACGATCAACGGCGAGCGCGCGGGCGCGAACTCGACTACCGGAGGCGTGTTCAACGGCTGGCTCAGCAGCAGCCCGACGATGCCGCAGTGGGTGCAAGTCAACTTCGGCCAGATGCGAAACATTCAGGAGATCGACGTCTTCACGGTGCAGGACAACTATCAGAATCCATCTCCGCCGACCGAGGCCATGACCTTTAGTCTTTACGGACTGCAAGGTTTCGAAGCGCAGTACTGGAATGGCTCGAGTTGGGTGACGATTACGGGCGGCCATGTGACCGGCAACAACAAGGTCTGGAAGCAGCTCACCTTCCCGTCGATCGCTACCGACAGGATTCGAGTGCTGACGAGCGCGTCGCCTGACTCTTACAGCCGGATCACAGAAATCGAAGCGTGGAGCGACTTGTCGCCACCGCCGGCGGTCAACGTCGCACTGGCAGCAAATGGCGGCATGGCGAGCGCGTCGTCAACGTTCTCGAATCAGTATCCGGCGAGTAACGCGATCAACGGCGAGCGTGCCGGCGGTAACTCAACCACCGGAGGGGTCTTCAATGGCTGGCTCGGCAGCACCGCGACCATGCCGCAGTGGCTACAGGTCGACTTCGGTGAGCAGCGAAGCATTCAGGAGATCGACGTCTTCACGGTGCAGGACAACTATCCAAACCCAGTCACGCCAACGCAAGCAGTGACGTTCACTCTGTACGGATTGCAAGGCTTCGAAGTGCAGTATTGGAATGGATCGGCTTGGGTGGTGATACCCGGTGGAACTGTGACCGGGAACAACAAGGTCTGGAAGCAGTTTACCTTCCCGTCGATCACCACTAACAAGATCCGAGTGTTGAGCAGCGCGTCGCCTGATTCTTACAGTCGCGTGACGGAGATCGAAGCGTGGAGTAACTCAACACCACCGCCGCCGTCTGGGATCAACGTCGCACTGCCGGCAAATGGTGGCGTGGCGAGCGCGTCGTCAACGTTCTCGAACAACTATCCGGCGAGCAATGCAATCAACGGCGAGCGAGCCGGAGGAAACTCGACCACCGGAGGCGTGTTCAATGGCTGGATAGGAAGCAGCCCGGTAATGCCGCAGTGGTTACAGATCGACTTCGGCCAGGTGCGAAACATCCAGGAGATAGATGTCTTCACGGTGCAGGACAACTATCAGAATCCTGCGCTGCCGGCACTGGACATGATTTTCAGTCTGTACGGATTGACAGGGTTCGACGTGCAGTACTGGAATGGATCGAGTTGGGTGACGATACCCGGTGGAAGTGTGACCGGGAACAACAAGATCTGGAGACAGTTTACATTCCCAACAGTTGCGACGAGCAAGATCAGAGTGTTAAGCGCCTCCTCACCTGATCTGTACACTCGTCTGACGGAAGTCGAAGCATGGAGCACGGGGCCATAGCATGGCCCCGGCTTCCTAGCCCACTTTCCGATAATTCACGATGCGATCGGTGTCGAGTGATCCCGGGTCCAGCTCGATTTCCCATCCGACGATGGCCGCTCGGCGTTTCAGCAGAATCAACGCCGCCATCGATCCATTTGCGCCGTCGTAAGAGTGGCACTTGTACAGCTTATTCACGGTGAGTTTCCCGATCGTCACTCTTACATGAGTCACGCATCCCATCTCACTCTCAACGGGAATTCCCGTTGTCGCCCAGGAAATCAGGTTCTCCGGGCAGCCTGTGGACTTTGCCGACGTGCCGAATGTCGAGCTGCATGGGCTCGCGGAGACAAAGAACTCAGGAATCTCTATTGCATTTGGCAGTCGACCCGTGTCGATCGCGATCTGTATGGCCATTGCTGGGCATAGGCAAATAGTCTGTCTTCGGCATGCGCCGCTCGTGCAATAGCCAGATAATCGGATTTGGTATAGCGAAGCCTTTTCATTCAGCACCTCTACCCTGAATTGCACTTTCAGTCAAAGCCAGTATATCCGCCATAACGCCGATTATTGGTACAGGTTAAGTTTCGTGAGTGCATAGATGGAATACTTCTCCGGGTTAGATCATCGCACGATAGGCGCTGTTGTCTCAGGCCGCTCATAGCGTTATTCTTCCTGCATGTCCACTATCATTGAAATTGAGAAACTAGCTTTGGACTTGCCCGACAAAGAACGCGCAACTCTTGTGGCAAATCTGCTTGATTCACTTCCCGGTGTATTGTCGGAGAAGGACGACGGCGTTGCCGAGGCCCTGCGCCGTGATGCGGAGCTTAATGTGAATCCAGATGCGACTATTTCTCTCACCCAATTGGACTCGCAGATTCAAAGCCGGCGCAACTGATGCGTCTGGAATTTCATCGCCTGGTTGCATCTGACATCTCGAGGATTATGACGTATTACGAGGATGTGGGAGGATCAAAACTTGCAGACGAGTTCTACAGCGAACTACACCAATCCTTTCAGAAGGCAGCTAAAATATCTGAAGCTTACAGCATTCGCGAGCGCGATCTCAGGCGCGTAAACCTCGAAACATTTCCCTATCATTTTCACTACCGATTAGTTGACGATTGCGTTCGTGTCCTAGTTGTCCGTCATCACAACCGACGACCCGCTCTCGGAGCCGCTCGACGCTAATCAGATCAAGCATCTTAATATATCCAATCTGAGCTGATACTCTCTATACGGAACAGCGCTTCCGATGCTCGTGAGTTCTTCGGGAAATCACTTGGATCAAAGCTTGTTGTGCTTGCGCCTTTGCCCGATCCTTACCGGAGCATAAATCTCGAGGGTGCAGCGGTTGCTAGGCATTAACTCCTATTCGACTTTCACGCCCTCTCCGCTCCGTATTAGCAGTGTTTAATACATATAGAAGCATGTCCTTCTCCCGGAAAGCGGTGACCTCTTCCCGGAAACGCTGCCAAAATAAAATAGAGAAAAACGGACATTTCCCTGGTCCACTTTTCGGCGAGGGGTCAAAGGTGATTTCGCTCAGTGAGTGGATTTGAAGGGATTGATTCATGCTTTCCGATCGCCGAGCACCTTACAGAATCTTAAGGCGTCCTCGGTCATCTTACTATTATTAAAGAACACGTAACCGCGCCTGGATTTAACAAGTAACGTAGCCAAATCCTTAAGTTCGCCCGGCTCATACTGGTAACGCCAGCCGCTTCTGCCGTGAAGTCGGAAGTAGTATTTGTCGGGAGTCACAGTCTTTACAAGGAATGGATCGACCGCATGACACAATTTAAGACTTACACAAATTGATCGTACTACCGCTGCATCCCAATCTCCGCGCGGTTCCCAGCACAAATTGAGATCCTGTCGATCTATAGAGCAGAAGAATTTTTCCATCCTGGCAATGTTCTCTGCGGTTTGTTTGAAACTGGACGGGCACTGAAAAAGAATTGTTTTGGCTTTTAGAACCTTTGCCGAAGCGAGCGTCGCTCGCCAACCCTCGTTCACTATCGCTGTCGCCTTGAAGTACCCGGCCTCCGACTTCTCAGTCTCGGAAAGTTTTCGTTTGAGTCGCCGATAGGTAGGGCTCTTGGCCTCATGAGTAATCAATTGCCAAGCCTTCAAAGTGAACTCAAAGTCGGCCGGCATTTGGCTGCGCCAGCGCTCTAGTGTCCTGAGTCTTGGCGGCTGGTAAAAGGTATGCTGAACTTCGACACATGAAAAGGTGCGTGCATATTCGGCCTGCGCCACACCGAAGCCGGATGTGCCGATCTTTGTTTTGCCAGTTAACTGATTGCAGGCTTGATCCGAGTGCAAGCTTCTGACTGGTCCATTTCTTGATACGGGTAACTCATTCCGTAAGCGAACCATCACCAGTAAGCTCCATTCTCAAATCGCCCCAGCTGATGCCTATCCCAGCTCCGCGCAAAGTCGTAAATACTACGTCTTAGTTTCCTGCAGGCGATTCTTCATTGCTTACCCGCTCTTGCTTAAGTATGGTCGCCTTGTTGGCATTTCAACCGATGTGCTATTTGATGACAAGCTGGAGACACGTCCGAACTACCGAAAGCGTGTCAAAGGCATAACCGCTGTTTCTTTCTTGACTTCTGTCCTACCGATATTCATTAACGGAACTACGACCTGTATCGCTCAGGTTCGAAACGTCCCAGGCGGTCAGTTTCCCCTGACACACCAATCGCCCCGCTTCGTTTACTACAAACTCGCCCATCTGAAATCGCTCGCAGTTCACAGGACCGTATAACACGCTACCGTGTTCATCATTCCGCAGCACTACCAGTTCACGGCCATTTGGCAAACAATAAATACCTCGCTCTCTCAGAATCATTCCCCCCCTGCATGTTCGCACTCTTATTCAGTGTCTTGTTAAGCGAATTCGTTGTTAAAGCCCGTGGATTCATATCCGTTCGGGTGTTCCTGCAACTATCGCAGATCAACACGGTTCTAAATACTCATTGCGGCGCTCAACCATTTCCCTTCTGATCACTTCAGAGCTCGCGATCAGAAAGCCGGACCTCCATCTCGTCGTAGGCCAACTTAGACCGAGATCTGCAACGGTGATGTCTTGCGCACACTCCATCGCTTCCTTGACTGTAAACCCTTAGACCACAGCAACCGAGTCAAAAGAACTATTAAATCGAGCGTCCTGCTTCCCCATGACCATTTCCCCGTTCGCCTGTCAGCGCTAACTCTTGACGCAGCACTTTTTCGTTCGAAACTTTACCGTTGCCATTTCCTAAGCGACCGGGTGTCATCACGACTGCCTGCGATCGCTTAACACTCATAATCTTTCCGTACGTCGTAAGCGACTGAGCAACGATCTGGTCCATGTTGTAATACTTGTAAGTTGCCAGGCGGCCGACAAAATGAACCTTTGGTGTTCCGTCTGCCAGTGCTCTGTATTTCGCATAAAGTTCAGCATTCTCTTTGCGCGGAACGGGGTAATAGGCATCACCATGCGCTTTAGGAAACTCATAAACAATACTTGTCTTCGAGTGTTCCTGACCGGTGAGATATTTGAATTCGGTAACGCGAGTGTAGAGCTGGTCGTTTGGATAATTCACTACCGGGGCAGATTGGTAAGTAGACGTGTCATGCGTTTCGTGTTTGAACTCAAGTGACCTGTACGGCAGTTTTCCGTAGCAATAATCGAAATATGAATCTACGGGACCGGTATAGATCATCTCGCGAAATGGTATTTCTTTTTCGATTTCACGATAGTCACAGTTCAGCATGATCTTAATATTCGGATGATCCAGCATGTTCTCAAACATACGCGTGTACCCGTGGAGAGGCATTGACTGGTAAGTATCCGTAAAATATCTATCGTCGCGGTTGGTGCGCGTGGGCACTCGTGACGTCACACTGGCGTCGAGTTCAGACGGATCGAGTCCCCACTGTTTGCGTGTGTAGTTGCGAAAGAATTTTTCATACAATTCACGACCCACTTTACTTACAACCACGTCTTCGGAAGTGAGGACTTGGTCGACAGGCTCCGCAACCTTCTTAAAAATTCCTCGACTTCAAATGACGTGAGGCTTAATCCGTATAGACTATTGATAGTGTCGAGGTTGATTGGAATGGGAACTATTTGCCCATCTACGCTGGCTCGCACTCGGTGTTGATAAGGTCGCCACTCTGTAAACCGAGATAGATACTCGAAGACTTCGCGCGAATTCGTATGAAATATGTGTGGACCATATTTATGAACCAGAATGCCGGCCTCGTTGTAATGGTCGTAAGCATTACCGCCGATGTGTGGACGTTTGTCGCAAATCAATACTTTCTTGTCAGAACCGGCAGCAAGTCGTTCTGCCAAGACACTGCCGGCAAAACCCGCGCCCACGATTAAATAGTCAAACATAAGGTTCCCCCTTGTTCAGACGAGCTGCGCCTGGAGAGTCTTGATTCCGGGCCTTTATTGTTATATCGCAGGCTAACTGGAGCTTCGTATACTTGTGCTGGTACCGTTATCGCCAAGACTGGCGTCTACCATGCGATAACGGTTTCGCAAGCCCTATCCAGCCATTGCCGACCTGTGAACTTGCTTACCCGCCTCTAAGCGCTCTCCCAGCTCTTCGATTTCGTCCTCGCTAAGAACCTTGCGGGCCTCTTTAAACATCTCACCTTCTTCTTCTTCCACATGGTGCTCAATGTTTTCTTTAAGCACCGTAAACTTCGCTGTCCACTGTTCATCATCCTTCGGAGTGGAGGCCAGCTCTTCTAATAATTGCTTAACGAGTGCGTGTTCCTCATAGGCTTCGAGCGATATGGGACGCGTTTCCTCGTATTCTTC
Source organism: uncultured Acidobacteriota bacterium (assembly GCA_963770215.1). Classification (GTDB taxonomy): domain Bacteria; phylum Acidobacteriota; class Blastocatellia; order Pyrinomonadales; family Pyrinomonadaceae; genus PSRF01. Next base: position 239,908 of record CAVYOP010000014.1, on the reverse strand, counting down.
GAGAGCTGGATAAAGAATCTCTTCTTCGATTCGAGTGTGAACATCCAGTTCGTTTTTGAGCTGTGCGAAAAGCTGTTCCCTGCCTTTTGTTGCACGCTCAGTCGTTTCATCGATCTTCTCTAAAATTCCGGCCACCTTTTCATGGTCGTCTTTAAGTAAAGTAAAAGCGTTCATGGAATTGCTCCTTTCAGACTCGAACTGGCAAGTTTGGTTCCGCGTAACTCGGCTTAGTTCTCTTGTTGTCGATTGTTGTCGACAACATCACAACCAATAGAGACATTGACGGAATTGTTCGCCGGCGTGGTGAAGGGGGCATGTTCTTTACTAATTTATGTCAGTTACCGCGAGGGTGAAGCTTTGGGATGCAGAAACGGTGCCACTTCGAAAAGCGCCCGCATTAGTCTCGGGTTGAATAACACTCGAATACATACATTTTAAATTTGGCCGTCGCGTGCTTTCATTACAGACGAGTATGGATTTACTTAAGTGCGGTAGCGAACATACAGGGGTGATAGACTTCCGTGCCTGAATCTGTCTGAAAGCCTAAATCTATGCCGTCCCCAAAAGCCCGTATTCTCTGCACTGAGGACGATCCCGATTCGCGGGAGTTGCTTATCTTCGTGCTCGAAGCCGGAGACTATGACGTAACAGTTACGAAAGACTCTGCGGACGCGCTAACCCTCGCCCAACGTCAGCAGTTTGATCTCATTCTTATCGATAGCTGGATGCCGGGATTATCAGGACAGGAACTAACCACGGAAATACGAAAGTTTAATCAAAGCACGCCGATTCTTTTCTACTCAGGAGCGGCCTACGATGACGACAAACGAGAAGCCCGCAACGCTGGCGCTCAAGGCTATCTCACAAAGCCAGAGGGCATCTCGGAATTAGTTGACGAAGTAGGTAAGTTGATCGCCGAAGCAAGAATCGCCTTTCCTGTCGCAGTTGATCTACCTAAATAACGCGGACGTATGCGTGCTCTCTTTTCTTCGTACTCTTTTGTTTCTGACACTCAGCCTCGCGCTTGTCGATCTCACTCCTTACACATTCTAGCGATCGTTATGCACACCGAGAAGCAGGAAACTGGATTTAGACTTTTTGTGCTCGATGATCCTCGGCACCGTCTTCAGAATGGGATCGACCGTGTCCGTACTATTGGCTGCGACATGTTGCGCTCATCGTGAAGCCCCCTTGCGATTAATGTCATCTGATAATTTGACGGAGACTGAAAAGCCCGGCACGGCTGAGCCTTCCCGGTGTTAAATGTTCACTTGGAATGCAGGTTGCGTTGACACCCGGGTCTGGGGGAATGAGATTTGTACGATTGCATCGTTGTCGGCGCCGGACCAGCGGGTCTCTCCGCCTCGCTATTCCTTGCTCGCTACCGTCGTCGCACACTAACCTTTCACCATAACAGTCCGCGTAACGAATATGCGCACGGCGTTCATGGTTTCCTCGGTCATCACGGAATCTCCCCGGCCGAGTTCTTAGCACGCGGACGCAATGAAGTCACAACTCATGGCGGGTTGATCATAGAAGGTTGCGTTACCGGAATTGAGCGACTCTCAAACAAACATTTCCGTGTCTACGCAGGTGACGGAAATCAAGATCCTCGCACATTCGATGCTCGACGTGTCTTATTAGCAACTGGACTCCGCGATGTGACACCAGACTGCCTGGGCTTTCGCGACTTCTATGGTGTCAGCGTTCATCACTGCCCGGACTGTGATGGTTACGAATGCATCGATAAGCGAATTGCTGTGCTTGGAAGTGGCACGAAGACAGTTGGTTTCGATTTAGGTTTACTCACTTGGACCAACAAGATAACGCGCTAAGGGCGGTGTTGTTGCTCAAACCAAACGAGAAAAGCGAGGCATCATGCCGCCGTTTTCTGATGGTGGCTGACGATAGATCTCTTTCTTGCTCTAAAAAGGCACAGAACTCCGCCAGCAGATCTGCATAAGGGACCGGCGAGCATTCCGGTTCATTCAGACGACCGATGAAACGCAACCAGTTCGTGGCATCGCTCACAAACTTCGTCCGTGCCTTGCGCGGCCCAATATCGCGGCGGAAGTAGTGCTTGCGCCTGCTCATCCACTCCTCTGCCGCAGCCTCGATCTGGGCCACGGTCACACCACCCTCGCAGTTGATATCGACACGTGCCGCAAAGGCGGCCAGCTTGCACGCTGTACCGATCACTGTCGCGCGTGCCCAACCACGCTTGAGGAGATGGGCCAGGTACGCGCTCGTTCATCAGCAAATGGTCCATTGTGGTGATAGGGCGTATCGATACGCCCGGAGCACACTTCTTCACACGTGTTCATTGATCATCGAGCCTCCTTAACAATCGTTGTTTGATTACTTTTCTCCTCGATTGTCCCGGAGGTTGAGCTGAGAAATACAACGACCAATAAAGAGCGACTGACCGGAGCTAGGGAAAAGTGTGAGGCGCTGACTGACGGGTCACGGACAACCACGTAAACGCACACAAAACTCATGACAAGCACAAAGACATTTTAGGGCAACAACATACTTGACTCAGCGAGTCAATGCTGTGGCGGTTGTCAACTGAAATCGAACTAGAACTCTTGCGTCGAATTTGAGGAAGAGTAGAATTGCTCGCGTGACGTTTCGCAGTTCTTTACTCTACCTCAATTTCAAGAAAGGGAGGCACACTATGGTTGGAGGAAAAACCAGCAACCTAATCCGAAGACTTCTCATACTTGGGATCATGGTCTTCAGTCTGATGGCCCTGTCGATGCCACCTGCAGGTAGAAATGCCCGGGCCGACGCGGCCTGTTGCGAAGCTTGTCTACTACCGTGGACTTTCGATTGTCAGCAGAATTGCCTGGACACATGGTGCCCCGGTCCTAGCTGCAACCAGCCAATGTTCGCACGTTGTCGGGAACAGTGTGAACAGATGTACCACACCTGCCTGAATCAATGCGGCGATTGTGAGTAGCGTCAGGCGGCTTGGCAATAATCGCGTCTCATAACTTTTCAACTTTTCGATAGCAGCTTTCGTGCTCGCGTGGTTGATGGGTGTGAGAAGTTTACGCGCGAACGCGGCCCGTAAGGTTGCCTGGATGTCTCTTGTTGAGAAACCACCTCCAAGCCATATTGACGATAGTAGGGATGATGCCTCTCATTCGCATCTACTTCTGAAACTCACAAAAGGTTATGTAAGGTTCAAAAGCCGCCGCCACTTCAATCCAAACTACTTGTCCTCGCAACACCACATAACAACGAAGACAACATAAATGCCCAAGTTCGTGGAAAAGCGTCTTATGAGGAAGTTGTGCGACAGGGTTAATGGAGATTTCGCGTTTGCGGGCGACGCCTGACAGTTACCATCCATGTGATCGAACGGGATGTACTCGATGGACAATGTCACTAGCGCTCTTTGAGGCTCCCACGCCGGACTTGTGATTGCTTCGTGATCGCGGCCATCTGTTTGGCTAAGAACAAACCAGCGTGGCTTATAGATAAAGCTGGTGTAGGTGCGTTCCTCGTCGGAATCCTCCACCTGCCTCTTGCGAGTTATTGGCATGCAAAGAGTCAGAGCGCGCTCTCCTCGTTTTACAAACCGGCCTAATTCCTGCCACTTCGGAAATGTGTTCAGTGGTCCAGGTTGTAGACCACGCATCTGACATTGTACAAGTGCAAGAAGCTGATTCCCGATGCTGTAATTATGAAAAGCTGAGTACGCCTCCAGTATTAGACCTGGTTTGGTGACTGCTTCAAGTAATAATGCCGACCATTTTGGAATGTCCGGTTTCGATGGTTCGCTTCGCATTGTCGTAACTCCGTCGCTTTTGTTCTGGATCAAGAAGGAGGTGTTCCCCCTCGTAGTGAAATTGGCTACGACTGGCGCCGCCCGGCACACCCACAGGGCCGGAACGAAGTGGAGGACTCGAAGCGAAGCGGAGAGTTGTGCCGGGTGGCTGTCGTGGACAATGGGAACGAAGAGGGGGAGACGTATTGAACGTGCGTACTCAACGTTACGCAGCAAGGCGCTTCAGTTACGTCGGTGCGCTAAGATTGGAACCAGCAGGACAGAAGGTGAACGTCACAGATCAATAGGAGACGTTGCTATTAGATGTATATACGAAGTCACTAAATTTATTCGGTTGGTCCACAGGACGGTACTGAACCTTAGCTAATAGAATCCAAGATTTGAGAATTCGGCTCTAGTCGCTCGAGCGTTTGTCGTTGAGAGCAATTTTGCGCCGCGCTAATAAAGGCGGTCGCTGGACCGCCTTTATTTTAGGTCGTCCGTTCGGTGTCAGACGCGCTAACTGATTCACTGTTGCTCAATCAAGCGCCCAACTGACGACGCACGACAACGATCCAGTTCCAGAGCTAACCGGTTTCTGTAACTGAACGCGAATGCTAGTGTCCTGTTTCTAAAGTTATGTTAACAAATAGTCGACCATTTTCGTATTAAGTACCATGGAGGTAACGATGCGAAAAGGACGACCCATACCAATCTTGACGGTGAGCTGTCGAAGAGCGCGAAACGCTGGAGCGCTGGGCCCGCAGACCGAAAACGGCCCAGGCACTGGCCCAACGAGCGCAGATCATTCTCAACTGTGCCAGCGGCAAGACCAACACCGAAGTGGCGACGCGCTTGCGGATTTCCAAACAGATGGTTGGCAAATGGCGGAGCGCGCTTTATCAGTAAAAGGCTCGACGGTTTGTTGGATGAGCCCCGACCGGGTACTCCGCGACGGCTCAGTGACGCTGAAGTCGAACGAGTGTTGACGATGACGCTTGGAGTCCACGCCTAAGAACGCTACGCACTGGAGCACGCGCTCGCTGGCCAAGGCTTGCGGCCTGAGTACCACCAGTGTCCATCGGGTGTGGCGCGCTTTCGCTTTGGCGCCGCATCGCAGTGAGAGCTTCAAACTTTCCCGGGATCCGCTGTTTATCGACAAGGTGCGCGATATTGTTGGGCTTTACTTGGATCCTCCGGATAAGGCTTTGGTTTTGTGTGTTGATGAGAAGTCCCAAATCCAGGCGCTTGATCGCTCGCAACCGACACTGCCAATGCGCCCCGGTCAAGTGGAACGCCGCGCTCATGATTACAAGCGCCACGGCACCACTTCGTTGTTCGCCGCCCTGGACACTAAGACTGGTAAGATCATCGGTCAGCTTCATCGGCGCCACCGTTCGCTGGAATTCCGTAAGTTCCTCGACAAGATTGATGCCGAAGTGCCAGCAGAGCTTGATGTGCATCTCATTCTCGACAACTATGGCACTCATAAAACCGCGACCATTCAGCGTTGGCTGCTCAAGCGTCCACGTTTTCATCTGCACTTCACTCCGACCAGCGCTTCGTGGCTCAATCTCGTCGAGCGTTGGTTTGGGCTCTTGACCGCGCAGCAACTGCGCCGTGGCGTCTTTCGCAGCACCCGCAGTTTGGAAACAACTATTCGTAACTACATCGACGTTCACAATGAAAATCCAAAGCCGTTCATTTGGACCAAAACTGCTGATGAGATCCTCGAAAGTGTCGCCCGATTTTGTCAGCGAACTTTAGAAACACGACACTAGTGGTGAAGCGTACATTAAGTGGTATCCATCCGGTAAAGTTCTCGCCGTTGCTATCGGCCGCATAGAAGCCAGGTTGTATAGCGAGTACCTGCGCAGCACCTCCATCAACAAATATGTTGATGTTACCACTAGAAGAATTGAAGCTTTTGCAATAGACCCCCTTGACGTTACCGACGCCGTTTGTAGTGCTAACAATATCGATTGACGTGTTGGGGAAAACGATCCCAGTGCTGTTAAGTCGCGGTTGCGTCTGGCCATCGTCGGAGGCCCATGCCGTTGGCACAAACAAACTAACGACGATGAAGGTGGCGAGTAAGTAACTTCTCATGAAATCCTCCCTTGCACTCCGGCAGAATCGTAAAGCCTGGGAGTGCGGTAATACTGTGTGACCATGCCTGAGTCTCTGTACGAGGCACACTCTGCCTTAGCATATTCACATCAGCATTGAGTTAATTGAGCAACGTGAGTGGGCTCAGGTAAGGGGGCCCGGAGCGGAACTCTCGTTGAGGAACATATCTGACCAGAGCGACGTTCGGGCCTGACATGTGGCGTCGCCGCCGTATATATACCCTACCCCTCATTCATGTCAACGCTGTTCGAGTACAAATCTGTCTTTTGTCGGAAGCATATCTGAGGCGGGTATTAAAGACACCGAGAGCAAGATTGAATTAATGCGGTCGAAAGGCAGAGAAGCTCATTACTGTGCGATGAATGGACAAGATACAGCTCGAGTGCTTCATGCCTACGGCAAGCTTATTTAATAAGAATCAGGTCGAGCTACTATCGTTTTGAATGGCAAGAACGGTTCTAAGGAATATTGGTATCTGCATATATTGCGGCTCGCTCGCCAAGCCGCAACAAGCTCGATATGCTCATCCCGGACCTGGGTCGTTAGCCTCCACGTTTAAGGTTAAGGTCGAATGGAGCTTTGACGGCGCGGGCTTTTTTATTAGTCATACTGAACACTTAGCAGATCTGCGGAGCTTGGAGCGTTTTTCGAAAAAGTACCACTTATTTGAAATGGTAAGGAACCGCTTGCTCTGACGATACGCTGTGTTACAAGATTACTTCTTATTGACTCCCTTAGTGATTCAACCGCATAATTCTTCGCGTAACTCGAGTTTGCTAGTCGTCGATCTTTCTATGTCTCGCGCTGCTCAAGCGCTTGTACTTCTAACCCAACGTTAGCTTAAATTCTCACGACAAACCCTAAGTAGGAGCTTAAATGAGAATCAAATCTTTACTCACCACAACCTGAAATAATATTGTTCTTCTTTGCCACACCGCATAAAACACCTGCGCATCGAACGACTCTAAAATTTTCTAACCAGCAAACTGAGCCGAACCAGTGCTGACCTTGAGCAGAAAAGATGACTCTAACAAGAGTGATAAGAATAAACCGCTGACATCCACACAATCGAGGTCTGGCTTACGAACTAAAAAGGGATCAGGATCGAGCCGACGCTGATTTCGATAAGGAAACTATACCGATGCAGATCGCCAGAAGTCCCGTAAAGTGACCGGAGTAATCAATTATAACGTTTTGAGCGATAAATCTGGATTGAACTTGTCTCAACTCAACATCGGGAGGGACGAAATTGCAATCGAAATCTCGACTTCCTGACGCTTTAATTAGATTGATCCGTAGCTGGGAGTGTTGCCACCTCTACGACTGACCGCGATAAACGCCCCGGCTTATTCGTCACTCCCGAGAATGCTTACGAAATTGCTTAGATCGGGCGTTGGATGCCGGACCTGCTGCTGAGGCGCAATGACGCGCGTCTTGGAGATTTCGCTTAGTGAGGCTTCCTTTAATCAGATCACTGTAAAGGGCGGTCGTTTCAGGCTGAACGCACACGAGCGTACCTCATGTCTACATTTCATGAATCGGCGGGGAGCACTAACTTTGTCGGCTCCGCCTCTCTGTTCGCCCACATCTTCATAAGCTACGCAAGTGAGGACCGCAAACTGGCGCTCTGGCTGCATGATGCGTTGCTGGAAGCGGGAGTGGCCGATGTGTGGGTGGACCGACAGGATATTGTCAGTGGTGACCGCTGGAACGAACAGATCAAGACGGCCCTGCTAAAGTCGAATATTCTGTTGGCCTTGATCACCGAGGATTCGATCAGGCCCGATTCGGGATCACGCTTGGATCCATTACGAACATAGTGAAGCCGAGCGTCTGCTGCGCCGTATAATTCCACTGCTCTTCGTGCCGGCCGCACGGCTTCCTAACCACCTTCGCCGATACCAGGGGATTGACTTCACCAACCGCGAGGCGGGTCTCAAAGATTTGCGAAAAACCCTTGCCCGCATCGTTTTGCGTAACGGTCGACTGTTGGCGGATCAAAGTCCACCCGTTGGTGACGGGTTTGTCGGAAGAGAAAAGGAGCTGCGTGACCTTGTCACGCTGGTGGAGGACGAGGGCGAGCGGTCCAGGGTGGAGAGCGGTCGGCGAATGATTGCCATTCAGGGCATGGGCGGGCTGGGAAAGACCATGCTGGCATACGAGTTGGTGCGCCGGCTTGCGTCTCGTTATCCAGGAGGATTGTTGCTTGAGACTCGCCGGCAGGCACGGAAGTCCGTATCTTCTGTATTGCAGCATTGGACTGAACTCGCACTCGGCTACCCGCCACCGCGCGATTACTTACCTCACCAAATCCGCGGGCTGCTCGCCCGTTGCGGTGAACTGCTGGTTTTGTTTGACGACGTGTCAGACAAGCACTTCGGAGAAATACGGGAGTTGCAGGATGCCCTGCCTCCCGATGCAACGCGCATAATCACGACTCGGTCGCTCGAGGCAGCGCCTGAGTTGGGTTGCGTTATGTATGAGCTCGGCCGTCTGTCAGTCAGCGATGCGGTTGGCCTTGTACGCGATCGATTCATGTGTAGACCGAGCTTGAAGTTCACGGAAGCGGAATTTCAGCAGTATCGGCCGTCAGTCGAGGAACTCGTCAAGTGCCTGGGTGGGCATGCACTTGCGCTTGAGCTGGCCACCGCCAGGTGCGCATCTTTGAAGCAACTGCCAAAAGTCGTTAACGATTTCGTCGAGAGCCTAAAAAGCGGTGTCGGCGCCTTAGGCAGCGATGCATTTGAGATTACGAAAGACAACAGTGTTGCGGCGAGTTTCGAGATCAGCCTCGATGAATTGCGCAAGTATGATCACGAAAAGGGGACAGATTGGGTGCGCCGGTTCGTGGCATTGGGAGTTTTCCCGGATGGTGCACGCATGGATCCCGAAATGACTTTCGCCGTTTGGAACGAACCATTGCCTCGGTGGTTCGCTACAAAGTCGCTCCAATTCCTGAACAACCGGGCGCTAATTAAACTCGAGGCAGACGAGTACACGGTGCATCCGCTGTTGCAGGCGTACGCGAACCAGTTGCTCAAGGCCTCGGACAGCGAGCTTCAAATTACAGACCGGTACATCGTGCATGTGATTGAGCGCGCCAAAGCCTGCTTGGCCAGGCCACCCCACGAGTGGAACCACTTTGAGGTTATTTTTCCCCACATCCGCAGCGTGGGAGTCACCCTGTACGAGCGCGTAACGAAATGCCTCGGCGATCCTGAGCAAGCAGCCTCATTCCGAGTAAGTGACGGCGCACGACCAGCGCTCGATCCAGCGGCAGTGAAGGACACAAGCATTGCTCTCGAGTACGCGCGTGCCGTACTTGAATTCGTCATTCGACGGCACGGCGCTGGCAATCGCGGTCGGCGAGTGCTCTGCATGGGCCTTGCCTGCGCTCGCGCACTGGGCCGGCAGCACAATGAGCGCGATGAAATGGTGTTCCTGCGCGCACTCGGCGGCTGGTATGCGCGTCGTGATCCACCCACGGCAGTTAACTACTTCGAGGCTGCGCTCAATGCTGCACGCCAACTGCGCGATATTATCGAGGAAGCCAAAACTCTCAGTTACCTCGGGGAAGTCGAGAGGACGCGAAGTCGATTCAGCGAGGCACGCCAGCGATTGGAAGAGGCGCTGATTATCTACCGGAGCGTCGCCGACGAGGATCGGGACCATCGGATGGTGGCCACGACTCTCAAATATTTGGGCGAGACATACTGGCGCATGACGCACTATGGCGAAGCCTCGCGTTGCTACAACGAGTCGCTCAGCATCGCGCGCCGTATCGGAGATCGCGGCATCGAAGGCGATCTACTAAATAAGATCGGATCCGTGGAGTTTGAGAAAGGAAACCTTGTCAGCGCCATCGAGCGTTTCAATGAGGCCTTGAGCATTCATCGGGAAGTCAGTAATCGTACAGGTGAAGCGGAGGACCTGAACGACATGGGAATATCCAACACCTACCTCGAACGGTTCGATGAGGCTGAACGTTGTTTGTTGCCCGCGCTCGAAATTCACCGGGAGTTGGGCAATCGGGGGCTCGAAGCGGTCACCCTTTCCAACTTGGCCGTCATGCATCTTGCTCGTAGGGAGTTTGCAACAGCCAGCGAGGCCGCAACACAATGTCTGACGATCGCTCGCGAAGTGGAGGCCCGCTTAACAGAGTGTTGGGCCCTTAACCATCAGGGCGTGGCGCAACAGGGCCTCGGCCGGGCCGGCCAAGCCCTTGAATATCTCCAAGCGGCGCTTACGATCGCGCGCGGCATCGATAACCCGAGAACCCTTGCCGGCACTCTTGGCAACCTGGCTGGATTCATGGGCGAAACCCCTGACCGGACGACCGAGGCGCAAGCTCTTGCTGCAGAAGCAGTGATAATCCTCAAGCAAAGTGGCACACAGAGGGCCTTCGGTGGCCGCACCCTAGAAGAGCTCCAAGCGATGGTTGAACGTACTCAGTGATCGGTTCGACATACACTAGGTATGGCAAGACAAAAAAACACAATGGAAAGATTTCTTTACGATGTGTTCCTGAGTCATAGCTCGAAGGATAATGCGATCGTTCGCGATATTGCTGAACGACTGCGCTCGGATAATGTGCGTGTCTGGTTTGATGAGTGGAACATTGACAGCGGTGACGACATCCCCGCGAAGATCGAGCGAGGGCTGAAATTCTCGCGTGTCTTGGTCCTATGTTTGTCGTCGCAGGCACTTGGCTCAGACTGGTCGCAATTAGAAGCCGGCACTTTCAGATTTCGTGATCCTATAAACAAAGGCCGCCGCTTTGTTCCTCTGAGACTCGACAACAGCCCGGTTCACCCAACACTGGCCAATTTTCTTCACATTGATTGGCGACCAGAGTACCGAGACGTAGCATATCCTCGACTGCTTCGAGCCTGCCAACTACCGCCAAATCGCGTCCGGCAAATGCCCGCTGCCCGATACGAACTTGCTCAAAGCGAAGCAGTAAAGCTTCGCTCCAAAAGCATGATTCGCGTCTGTGTCTTTAGTCCCGATGGTCTCAGCGCCTTAACTGGAGGCGATGATCATACGGTCAGACTTTGGGACTTGAAGACAGGAAACTTCTTGGCAGTCTTCGAAGGCCACAAGGGTGATGTTTGGTCGATTGCGTGGAGCGCTGATCGTACCCGAGCACTTTCCGGTTCGCACGACACGACAATCAGGCTTTGGAATATCGACACAGGCTTGTGTATAGGCGCTCTTAGGGGTCATACGAAAGCAGTACGAAGCGTTGCCTGGAGTCCCGATTATAGCCAATGCCTATCCGGTTCTGACGACAGGACTATTCGGTTATGGGATCTGGAATCTTCAAAATGCATCCGCGTTCTGCAAGGACATTCCGAGTGGATAAGAAGTGTGGCATGGAGCGCTGACCAGCGGCGCGCACTCTCGGCTTCGACTGACAGTACAGTCCGATTATGGAACTTGATAACTGGACAATGCGAACGCGTGTTCGAAGGTCATACCAAGCAGGTCAGAAGGGTCGAGTGGAGCAATGACCAAAGATTTGCTTTCTCCTGTTCTGATGACATGACGATTCGGGTGTGGGACGTTGAATCTGGCAACTGCATTCGCGTTTTTGAAGGAAATCAGGGTGAAGTATTGAGTATTGCCCTTAGCGCCGATCAAAAACTGATTGTTTCCGGTGCTTCCGATAATACCGTTCGGCTGTGGGAAGTGGAATCTGGAATCTGTTTGGGTGTACTCAAAGGCCACCGCTACCGAGTCAGGAGCGTTGGGTGGAGTGGGGACACCCGGCGTGCATTTTCAAGTGATAACAGAGGTGGTATTCGATTGTGGAATCTGGACCAGTTTATAAAGCCGTTACAGTCGGGTGCTTCAACACAAACCTTACTGGCTGATAGCGACCATGTTCAGTACACAAACGCCAAGGTTTTACTGGTCGGTGAGAGTGGCGTCGGTAAAACAGGGCTCGCGAATCGGCTGGCATCAGATTCATGGAATCCAAGCGACTCTACTGTAGGTGCTTGGGCAACTCAATGCCGGCTACCTGCCCAAGAAGGTGAGAGTGTGCAGCGAGAAATCTGGCTTTGGGATTTTGGCGGCCAGGCTGATCAACGCCTTATTCACCAGCTTTACATGGGAGACACCGCGTTAGCGGCGTTAGTCTTCGACGGCCAGAAGGAGAATCTGTTTGAAACGCTAGGGCAGTGGGATCGTGACCTCACTCGCTCATCGCCTAAAACGTTCACGAAGTTACTGGTGGCGGGTCGTGTAGATGTTGGAAGCTTTCGAGTCAGTCGCGATCATCTGAGAGACTTCGCGAAGGAACGCGGCTACGAGCAGATTATTGAGACCAGCGCCAAAACGGGGCACGGTTGCGAAGAATTGAAGCACGCGATTGTCGAAAGCATCGATTGGGATCGAATCCCTTGGCGTTCGTCGCCGACACTCTTTAAGCGGCTTAAAGAGGGGATCCTCGAACTTAAGGAAGCCGGCCGCACGCTGATGCGTTTTAAGGAACTGCGTCAGACGCTGGAACTTCACCTTCTTGATCAGGAATTCACTGACGATGACTTAGGAGCCGTGTTGTCACTGCTGGCTGGACCCGGTGTCGTCTGGGAGTTGAAGTTTGGCACCTGGGTGCTACTTCAGCCTGAACTCATCAATACTTATGCACAAGCGGTAATTCAGACTCTTCGGGACGATCCACAAGATCGAGGCTGTATCCTTGAGACCGCGATGCTCAAAGGAACATTGAAACGCCCTTCAGTTCTGAGGCGACTAGCAAAAGAAGATGAACGGATTATGCTGCTCGCTGTGCATCAGACGCTCGTCGAACACGCATTGTGTTTGCGCGAGCAGATCGACGAAGGCACGATATTAGTTTTCCCGAGCTACTACCGAAGAGAGAGGCCTGAGCTAGTAGGGCATCCAACGGTTCAGGTTAGTTATCGCTTCAATGGGTTTCTTGACGATATCTACGCAACTCTCGTCGTTCGCCTTCATCATACTCATACCATTAACAAGGACGAACTGTGGCGCTACGCGGCGGATTTCAAAACTCCCGCCGGCAAGCAACTCGGAGTAAAGCTGAGACGCTTGCAAGAGGGTGCAGGTGAGTTGGAAGTCTATTTCGATCCGACAATTTCAACTGCTGAAAAAATTACTTTCAGCAGATTCGTTCACGAACACCTCATGCATAAAGGACAGGACGTGCAGCGCTTTAGACACTACGTTTGTCCGTATTGTGCAACCCCAGCTGGAAACCGCGAGGTGGCCATGAAGCGCCTTGCGGCATGGCAGGCCAGTCAGACTGAACAAGCGAGTCGCGGTTACAGTGAAGCTACAAACCTGCCGACGATGATCTGTCAGTCATGTGAAAAGCGGATTCCACTGTGGGATGAGATGGAACAATCCTTCGCCAGTATTGAGATTCAGCAAAGGGTTAGGAAACTGGAAGACAAGTCACTACGGCTATTACAAGACGAGAGTAGAGAACGCACGGTTGTCGGGGAGATCGTTTCGACTGTGCTACTGGCTGGTCAAATTGTCAGGGAGCTTGCGACTCCAGTTAACGGCCTCGATTTGGAGATTGAATTTAAGGATGATGTCGGGAAGCCGACAGGACTAAAGGTATACATCACTCTAAACAGGGGTCAGTCTTCCTTCCTGCTCCGGCGCGGTAAGGGGAGAACACAGATACTCAGCGTCAATAACGAGGAGCATGTCCAAAGCTGGATTGCGCAGCAGTTCCCAGTGTTAGTAGTGCTCCAGGCTCCCGGAGGCGAGATCTGCTGGATGGAAGTACGTGATTGGCTAAAACGTGAAATCAAGCGCGGCAAGAAGCCTATCCACACAATCTTCCAATACCAACGTCTCGATGTGATGAGCGTTAGGAACTGGCGCAACCAGGAAATGGGCGATCCGCTGCTGCACTACAATCGCGACTCGCTCTTGGATGTACTAAACAAAAGTTCCAGCGAGAAGGTGCGATGCGAAGCGGCCCGGCGCCTGGCTGCGTGGCCGGATGACGATATTCGCGACCGTCTCTCAGACTTGGCCCACCAGGCTTCAGGTATCGAACTTCGAATCGCTTGTTGCGAAGCACTGATTAACGGCTGGTGGAAAGAACTCGGAATTAGACGGTGGATTCGAAGATGCATCGCAACTGAGCTTCAACCGTTCAGTGAAAGATTGATCGCTGCCGTCAGGTCCTCCCGAAAACAGTTGTCTGGTTATTGGGAATCTATCTTGTCGGATAAAAGGACGGGGGAGAAAGAACCGCAGATGGTTGCGGGCTATCCCGCCTTTCGCATCACACGGTTTCGGCTGCGCAACATCGGACCCTTTATAGATACGGGTGAGATGGAGCTAAACCCGGACATAAACATCTTCCTGGGAGATAACGCTGCGGGCAAGAGCACAATAATGAGGTGTCTGGCGCTTGCAGGCGTTGGTTTAGGCGCAGCAAACGAAATAGTGGATAACGCTCATGCTTACTTGCGTAAAGGAGCGCAACAAGGAAGCATCGAAGTTCTTTTTGAGTTAATACCAGATCCTGATGCATTTCCTTGGGAATCAGGCCATTTCAACGTAGGCTTGGAGATTAGCGCGGAATCTTCAAGATTCACTGCAACTCGCGAACTCACACTTCTACCTGATTTAGATAGCAGACTGCCAACGAATAGCGCTGAGACTCTAGGCAATATTAGATCGAAGAGAAATTCGGGGCTTGGTTTTGTCTGCGGCTACGGAGCCGTACGGACCTTTGGTGAGAGTCGTTTTGCAATTCAAACTGAATTGAAAAAACCTGAAAACGAGTGGGTCCTGTCTCTCTTCAAACCAGAAGCCTGGCTCGTTAATCCAGAAGTGTTTTCAAAGTTACTTCGAGGCGATACGTCCAACATTGAAGGCGGACCAGCCGGGGGTCTTTCGAATGAATTGAGTACCGCTCTGCGCAAAAACCTACAGCATCTCTTTCCTGAAGTTACGAGCTTCTTCTCTGAAGGTGATGACGATTTAGAGCTCAAGGGGACGTCATTGCGTTTCGGCGAGTTGAGCGATGGCTACCGCAGTTTGTTCGCTTTAATCGGACACCTGTTGCGCTCGTCGTTAAAACTTAAAGACTGGAGTGAGAATCCAACTGACATCCATGGCATCGCGCTGATCGATGAGATGGATCTCCATCTTCATCCAGCGTGGCAAACTCACGCCGTGGAAGATTTCCGCCACGCTTTTCCACATCTGCAGGTGATTGCCTCAACACATTCGCCTTTACTTGTATCGGCCCTTAAACGCGAGAATGTCCTGATTATGCAGAATGACGATGACGGATCCGTTGTCGTGAGCCGTCCGGATTTCGATCCGCAAGGACTCGGTGTGGCAGGTATTCTCACCGGCATCTTTAGCCTCAGTTCAACGATCGATCAGCCTACCCTCGACAAGATCACAAAGCGTTTGCTGCTTCACGCCAGAAGGGACGAATGGACGACAAAGGACAAGCTCGATTACGAGACTTTGACTCGGGACCTTTCGGCGCTCGGTTTCAACCGAGAGTTTGCTGATCCTTATTACGAGCGTTTTGCAACGGCAATGGCCAAACGGCACAGAGCAGTTTTGAGTAAGCTCTCGTCAACCGAGAAATGCGCGCTCGACGAGTATGCAGACCAACTACTCAAAAGCCTGGAAGGTTCTGACGAGTATGATTCACATTGATTTTCCAAACGGAACAAACCCGCCGGATGATTGGCTCACAAGAGCAGATTCGTTAACGACCAGACTTAAAGCGGCCGCCGATAAGCAGAGCCGAAAACAGATAATCAGTGAAAACTCCGGTCTGTGGGGTGAAATCAAAGAGTGGCTTGAGGGATTTAGTCACGGTAAATGCTGGTTTTCTGAAGCGCGTGACACCTGCTCGTATTGGCACGTTGAGCACTTTCGTCCCAAAAATGAAGCCAAAGATCCAGACCGTGATGGTTATTGGTGGTTAGCCTTTGACTTCCGAAACTATCGCTTGTGCGGTGGCGTCGTTAATGTGAAGAAAGGTGCTTACTTTCCCTTAAAACCCGGAACCCAACCCGCCACCTGCCCTGAAGATAATCCTGATGACGAGGCTCGCGTGTTAATCGATCCCACTCGGAAAGACGACGTCGATTTAATCACGTTCGCAGATGGTGGCTTGGCCATGCCGGCCGAATCTCGCGGGTGGTCCTGGGAGCGAGCGGATAAATCGATCAAGCGATACAAGTTGAACGACTATCCTCCCTTGCTTCGGGCTAGAGAAAAGGTTTGGAGTGAGTGCCAACGGCTCGTCGATCAACTTCATTATGAAATTCACCTGCGAAAGTTGGCGGAAGAGACCGGAAAGTTTTCTCCAGCTCGGGATGAAAAGATCGAAACACTGAAGCGCAGCTTGCGCCAGATGACTTTGCCGAGTTCGCAATTTTCGGGAGTAGCAAGAGCCTACCTACTACGCGACACCCGAGACTGGGTAAGGAACTGCATTGCCTGAGTTATTGCAAACCGTGCATGGTAGTTGTCAAGTCCCGTTGCCACTGTTCTCAGCCCTGTTGATGGCTAACTCGCCGAGAATAACCGTAGTGCAGCAGCAGAGGAGGAGGAGGTATTCAATCGTCATTAAAAGACAACTAAGATGCGAGTGGATTTCCTCTCCCAAGGATTTCCCCAATTAGCGCATCAATACTCTTGAGCCATTCATCATCATAGCTGCCTCGGTGGGCGGCCTTCAACTTTGTCAACTCATCTAGCTGATTATAGAAATGATGTGCATTCTTAATCTCATCGGGAGTCAAAGCTGTACAAATAGATGTTGTTAGAGAATCCCAATAGTTGCGTTTGAAGTTTGGTAGTGGAGAGCCATTCAAAGTATCGCTTCGCGAGTAGCGTCGCAACCGTCGCACCAACGCAAGATTCGGGACGTCCTTAGATAGTTTTGAGTCAATTTCATCCACGAAACGCTGCAGACCATGAAGGTTTTCTGCTATTTCCAAGCTAATCATAGTATGAACTCCGGCCGCTGCCTCTTTTGATCGTGCTTGTGCCGGAAGGACTACAGTAGCCTCCGGGTCTTGTCCGATAAGCTGCCTCCCGTCATCCAAACAAAATCTCATACGCGCGTCTTCATATGGACGACTACAGTTAGGGCAGTATTTCATTTCCTTGATACCGCTGCGCTTACTATCAGAGCTTCCTTTTTAGTATCTAAGCTAACATTCAGTCTCGGCCCAACGAATAGGATTCTTTCCGGCAGTCTCGCCGCCTGTCAAGAGGGAGTAAACCACAGCTCGTATGCGGCACGAGACTGCGGAAGACCGGCGGCCCGGTGGGAAACGGCATATACCAGTTCCATTGGCGCCACAAACTAACAGGCGCACTGACGTTGTGGCATGAGGGTGAGCCCCCAGTCACTCGAATGAGTAAACTTCCGTTCGCACTATCTAGGGTTTCTGAAGAAAACCAATAGGCGCAAAATTTCTTAACATTCAAGGACAACCAACCGAAACGGGAACGTGCAACAACTGACAGAGGAGAGCGTGAAATGTCTGCAATTGTCCTAAGACCACAACCCAACATCGCGACACGTTTATTGGCAGGCGTCTCAGTGCCAGACACGCCATTGATTTCCCGGGCGATAGATTTCGCCCGCGAGCGATCTGAGCCCTACCTGTTCAATCACGTCATGCGATCGTGGCTCTTTGCAGCGCTCCTCGCGCAACGCAAACAGACGGCGCATGACGGCGAAGTTCTGGCCGTGACTACAATCCTGCACGACCTGGGTCTGGAGGAAGGCTTCGATGGGCCACTACGATTCGAAGTGGAGGGGGCGAATGCTGCACGCACATTCGCCCGCAATGAAGGTATCGATGAGCGTCGGGCACAATTGATCTGGGACGGAGTTGCGCTCAACTCGACGCCTTCCATAAGCCTGTACAAGGAGGTAGAGATTGCGTTGGCGACGATGGGCATCGGCCTGGACTGGGGTGGCTGGGGTTACGAGGCGCTGACCGATGCAGAGGTGGCCGCGATCGTCGAAGCGTTTCCTCGTCTGGGAATGAAGGAACGATTTACCCATGCCGTCTGTCGGATTGTCGAGACACGCCCGACGACAACTTACGATAACTTCGCCCGTGATTTTGGCGAGGGCTTTGTGCCTGGTTACAAGCCGGCGTCGACGGTGGATTACTTGCTGAACTCCCCATTCAAAGAGTAAGCGCCTTTATGAAGACCCTGGCGGTTTCGGAGATCAACAATTCTGACTTATGGAGATCGAAGAATGAAGGAATCAACTTTCGAAGGAGTCGGCGGACTGAAAATTTTTACCCGCTCGTGGCAGCCCGAAGGGAAAACACGCGGCGTAGTCGTCATCGTTCCCGGGTTGAATTCGCACAGCGGGCAATATCTGTGGGTCGGCGAGCAATTCGCGGCGAAAGATTTGGCGGCTTACGCGATCGATTTGCGCGGGCGCGGGCGTTCCGAAGACGAGCGTTATTACGTCGAAAAGATGGAAGATTATACCGACGACGTGGCGACGCTTGTCAGAATCGCGAAAGCGGAAAACCCAGGTTTGCCGGTGTTCGTTCTCGGTCACAGCGTGGGCGGCGTCGTTTCGTGCATTTATACGCTCGACCATCAATCAGAGATCGACGGATTAATCTGCGAAAGCTTCGCCTACGATCTGCCGGTGCCCGAGATCGCTCTTTTGTTTATCAAGGGATTAAGTTACATCACGCCCCACACCCATGTTTTCCCCTTGAAGAACGAAGGGGTGACGATGCGCCGTTCGAGTACATCTACCGCTACGTCTCCAGAAGACCGTGGCGCAAAGCTATCAGGGCGAATGCCAGCCCGCTCGACGATGGAGATCTTTACGTCGCGAAGTTCGAGGCCGACGGCTCCGGCAAGTGGCTGCTGCTTACGCCATCCAACGCTGCGCTAAAGGCGGCGGGCTGGTCACTCGAAAAGCATCCTCGTTAATACACGCGGTGCGGCTGACATCGTCGGCGCGACGAAAATGGATCGGCCTGAGTGGGTTGAGACTCTCCCGGGTATGCTGACTGCCTTCGTCTCGCTGACCAAAACAGCGTCCGCGGCGCAGAAGCGAGACCGGACGCCGACGACACCAACCCGCGCCGGCGCAACGTCTACGGCCACATTCTCAGTTGGAGACACCAGAAGGACTGGACTGAGTCGACTTTCAAATGGGACATCTTCGCGCTCGCAGGAGATCCGGCGAATTCGGATCACAAATCAACCATCAGGGGCGACAAGTATGGCTCGCCTGACGGTCTCTACGTAGCACCAAGCGGACGGCTGTGGATTCAGACTGACGTATCGAGGGAGACGATCAACAAAGGTGACTACGCCGGGTTCGGCAACAACCAGATGCTATGCGCCAATCCCGTGACACGGAAGACGCGCCGGTTTCTCATTGGCCCAAAAGGCTGCGAGGTAACGGGCGCGTTCGTAACGCCCGATGAACGCACAATGTTCGTCGCCATTCAGCATCCCGGCGAGGCCCCTTCAAGGCGCTAATGATCCGTTGAAACCGAAGCAGTATAGTTCGTGGCCCGATGGGCTCACGGGCGGTCGGCCCCGCTCGTCCTGTGTGGTAATCACGAAAGTCGACGGTGGAATTATCGGTAGTTGAAGCTCAAATCATTCGAGCTCATTCAGCAAAGGTACGAACGCGAATCGAACAGCTTCGGTTTTAAGCCATCTGAGAATGACTTCTTGAATGACTGTGAGTTAATCGAACACCGGTTGGTATGAGGTACGATTGGCGATGCGTCCATTAAGCGTCCAATAACGAGTCCTAAGAGTGCCTTTAACTACCTTTGCGGTGCTATCCATGCCGCAGGTTTCCTTTGAATTCCTATAGATCGCTTCTCTTTCACGGCGGCGACACGGGTTCGATTCCCGTCCGGGACGCCACTACTTTCAATCATTTACAAGAAATCCCGTTTTCACCGCGCGTCCTCATTCGACATCGATGTTTCGAGTTCAGCCTTCCCTCGCTGTACCGCAAACAGAACTCCTTCTGGAGGATTGACGGGAGTGATCCGTAGCGGTGAGTATGTTTCAGTTCCTGGCATAAATTACTTTGGTGACTTCTCGTCGATCGCGACTAGACTTGATATTTACAATGAACAAAGCAACCATGAATGCCGCCGTTCCGATCCTCGCATCGTTGGACATCCCAACAACCGTCAAGTTTTACACGGAGGCCATGGGATTTACATGCCGGTATCAAGCGCCTGGCGAATACGCGATCATTCAACGCGACAACATCGAGATTCACTTTTGGCCCTGTACTGACTCCTACATCGCTGGCAATACAGCTTGTCGCGTCGGCGTCACAGGTATCGCTTCTCTATACGACGAGTATTCGGTGAAGGGTATTCTTCGAACCGACTGCGTTTTGCACGAAACGCCTTGGCAGACGCGCGAGTTCGAGGTGTTCGATCCACATCAGAACTTGATCACATTCGTCGAAAGAACAACACCTACAGCGTGACGTCATAGCATTAGCTCAAAATAAACAAGCGGCACGCCTCGGTAAGTTTTCCTGCCCACCTCACGGAATCCACACTTGGCGTAGAACGGTCCCGCACCAGCATCGCTGTCGTAGGCATCCAGCCTAATGGCATCGCTGGGCCATGCTTGGGCCACAGCCTTTGCTTCTTCAACCAGCTGGCGGCCAATACCTCGGCGCTGTCGATCCGGTAACGCTTCCTCTACTCGAAACGTGTCGTCGAGGCATGGTGAGTGGACCGTCGATTTCACCACAATGTTTACTGACTATCTCGCAGGAGCATTACTTCTGGTCGGTTGGGGGGCATCATATCGAGCGCAAGCGTGGGGACCACTGTTTTTGATCTTGGCGTGGGCTTGGCTCACTGGACTGATGACCGGAAGCTTCCTCGATCAACTCGAAGGCACACTCCGGAATACCATCAATGAGCCTCATAATCCGTTGGTCATCGCGGTGAAGTTTCTGTTGTTCGCTGTCTCTGCCGTATCTTTGGTTTTGTCCTTCAACAGCGCACGAGAACGGCTTGAAAATAGATTTTAGTCTTTGGCCCATCGAACTCTTGAAACGGGTCGCGAACAACGAACGACTGATCACTGAGTTCGACGCCGGGTACAAGGTCTTACTCGACAAAGACCAGTTAACGACTAACCTCACAACGCCTACTTATTTGGGATACATCCCGACGCCGCCAACCGAGGCACACTACCTGGAATTGCTGGAAGGATTTTTCCTTGATACGACCTATGTCGCTAAGTTTCTCTGGCGTGACGACATGATGGCCGCAAAACACATCCTGGATCACTCATTAAAGCAGGAACATTTGCTGCCGATGCTGGAATGGCATGCAGAAATCGATCAGCAATGGTCAATCAAGTTCGGACCGTACGGTCGCAGATTGAAACAGCATTTACGACCTGACTTGTGGGCTGAATTGGAAGCCGCTTATACCGGAGCTGAGTTGGAAGCCAATTGGGACGCACTCTTTCGATCGATTGATTTAATGCGTCGCGTCGCTACTGCAGTCGGTGAGCATCTGGGATTCACGTATCCCCAGGAACTAGAGCACCGGGCTGTAAGTTATTTGCAGAAGGTGAAGCAGCTAGATCGAAATGCGACAGACTTCAGCTAACGCGTGTTGATCGCAATGCGGAGGCTTTCAGGAATTGTCAAAGAGAACTTCAGTTGATCCATGCCGCAGGTTTCCTTTGAATTCCTGTAAATCGCAGCTTTGCACAAAAACGTAAATCGCTTCACTTTCACGGCGGCGACACGGATAGTATTCGCTTATGAAACTTACACGCCGGAAGTTCGTCCAACATCTTGCAGTTGGTACAACGTTATTAAGCGGCGGGGTTCGCTCGCCGGCAATTGCGAATTCCGCTCAACGCTCGTCCGGCGCTAAGCAATTGCGCCCCAATGTAATCTTTATTCTCGCCGACGATTTAGGTTGGGGTGATCTCAGTTGTTACGGTCGACCCGACTACCGCACTCCCAACATCGATCTGCTGGCATTGCAGGGCACGAAATTCACCGATGCCTATTCGGCTTCCGCCGTTTGCACACCGACGCGGTGTGGATACATCACCGGTCGATATCCGGCGCGGTTCAAAATTGGTTTGGAAGAACCCCTGATTGCCTCTAATTCTAATGTCGGTTTAGAGCCAGGCCAGCAGACGATTGGATCATTGCTCAAGCAGAGTGGTTACGACACAGCACTGATCGGAAAGTGGCATCTTGGTTTTCGTCCTGAGTGGGGCCCAAACGCACATGGCTTCGAGAAGTTCTTCGGCATCCTCGCCGGCGCAGGCGACTACTTCACACATAAAAACGGACTGGGCCAACCCGACTTGTACGAGAATCTGACTCCCGTTGACCGCAATGGTTATCTCACCGATCTACTGACCGAACATGCAGTCAATTACATAAAGACACCTCGAAGCGCTCCTTTTTTTCTGAGTCTGCATTACACAGCTCCACATTGGCCGTGGCAGGGACCAAAAGGTGGCGAGACTGTTTCCTTCGCCGATAAAGCACCTGAGCCCGCGGCGATGAGCCGCGGCGGTTCGCTCCAGTTGTATGCTCAAATGATGAAAAGCCTGGATGATGGTGTTGGTCGGGTAATGCAATCAGTCAGAGCTGCCGGCATTGATAGAAACACTCTGGTGATCTTCACAAGTGACAACGGAGGTGAGCGGTTCTCATATCTATGGCCATTTTCCGGACAGAAAGGCGACCTGCTTGAAGGTGGGATTCGTGTGCCGGCCATTGTCCGCTGGCCCGGTGTGGTGCCCGCTAATCGCGTAACACAGCAGATGGCAATAACAATGGATTGGACCGCCACAATTTTCGCCGCCGCCAAAGCAGATGTCGCTGCTGGTCCTTCGTTTGATGGAATTGATTTACTGCCTGTACTCAAAGGTACTAGCCGAGTAACTGATCGCACTTTCTTTTGGCGCATCTATTCGCGGGACGCGGTGCGAGACGGCAAATGGAAATATGTTCGCGATGGAGACGTTCGCAGACTTTTCGATTTGTCTCTCGATCAACGTGAGCAAGCGGATTTTAGTGGCAAGCATCCCGAGGTCCTTGACCGACTGATAAGAGAATTCAATGAATGGAACGATCAGATGCTGCCGCGCCCGCCTGCGAGACGCTAAAACTACCGAGCGCGGTAGCGCCGGATAAATCTCATCCCGCGCTCGGTTCTGTTTGAGAGTGAGCTAGTTAACCAGCAGCTCGCTTTCGATTGCGGCAATCTGTGCGTCAACCATGCCAAAGCAATTCAGTTCACCGCAGCGAGTGAAGGCAATGTGCTTTACATGATTGGCAAGTAATTTCGGCTCGGTTGAATTTTCAAGCGTCGACATGAGAACGAGCAAGGCCGCCGATCTGGTTTCCGGCTGACCGCCAGCCTGACAGATCATCGCTGCGAGCCGTTCGAGTTTTTCCTCTGTTGAAATCTCATCATTAGCTTCCAACAGGTATGAATCATCGATAAACGGTTCACCAGCATCAGCGCGGCGCACGAGTTCTGAAAGCCCGGAAGCATCATTTGTTGCGAGGGCGTAACGGATAAAGGCGCGGTCGTCTGCGTTGATGGTCCTGTCGTTGATGAGCGACTGCGCCCGGCGTTTGACAGCATCGCTGATTGTTTGGTTTGGGGTTGAGTTTGTTGCGTGAGGAGTTGCTTCGCGCTCGGGTGCGCTACTACCATGCGTACTCATAACTGTTGGCCTTTCGTGAGAAGGTTAATGGTTTAGGGCTGGCTTTGTGTTGTAGCACAAGGTCGGCCCGCTGTATTTTAAAGAGGGGTTGCGGCACTCTAGCGATCCGATTTTCGTCTGTCAATGAGAAAGTTATTCATGAGAAAGTTATTCAGTTCAACTCGGCGCCTCAACTGACGGTGTTCGTGGCAGCCCGAAAGGAACACACGCGGCGTAGTCGTCATCGTTCCCGGGTTGAATTCGCACAGCGGGCAATATCTGTGGGTCGGCGAGCAATTCGCGGCGAAACATTTGGCGGCGTACGCGATCGATTTGCGCGGGCGCGGGCGGTCCGAAGGCGAGCGTTACTACGTCGACAAGATGGAAGATTATACCGACGACGTGGCGACGCTTGTCAGAATCGCGAAATCGGAAAATCCAGGCTTGCCGGTGTTCGTTCTCGGTCACAGCGTGGGCGGTGTCGTTTCGTGCGTTTATACGCTCGACCATCAATCAGAGATCGACGGATTAATCTGCGAAAGCTTCGCCTACGATCTGCCAGTGCCCGAGATCGCTCTTTTGTTTATCAAGGGATTAAGTTACATCACTCCCCACACCCATGTTTTCCCCTTGAAGAATGAAGTTTTCTCCCGCGATCCGCTGGTTGTCGATTCAATGAACAATGACCCGCTGATTATGGGCGAGTCTCAGCCGGCGCAAACTTCCAAGGTGATAATCGATGCCGCTAGTCGGCTGAATGAAGAATTTCCCCTCATCAAACTTCCCGTACTCATTCTGCACGGCATGAATTACTTTTGGCGTCACTTCCGGGATCGTTGACGACTGAATGGTGCGGTGTGCTTGGAGTGACGCCCTAAAGTGGACCAGGAATTTCAGAGTTCATGTGGAAAGCTCGAAGTACGATGAGATAGACTATCAGGCACGGCTTTGCACAAAAACGTCTGCGACGAAGGATATTCTCCCGCAAAGGCGCAAAGGCGCAAAGAAAGTCCAGCGAAACGCGGCAGCGCTTTGCGTCTTTGCGTCTTTGCGCCTTTGCGGGAGACATCTTTATGTAATAACCCACTTTTTGTGCAAAGCTATCAGGCACAGCTCTAAATTAAAGGAATGGTTCAAGAGGTAAAGAATGGACTTCGACGTGTTGTGGCAAGTCGCAGACAAGGCGCGATCGCGTCTCCAGTATTCTGTGACAAATTGATGGTACACATGAACAAACCATACTCGGAGAGCTGCTTATGAATTGTCCAGTTTGTTCGAATGTCAATCTGGTGATGTCGGAGCGACAAGGTATTGAGATTGATTATTGTCCTCAATGTCGAGGTGTCTGGTTGGACCGGGGTGAGTTGGATAAGATCATTGACAAATCTCTCGCTGGCTCATCCGGCCAAAGATTTAATAACGAAACCCGCGAGCGCTCGCGAGACTATAAATCCTCTGAGCATGATCGTGAACGCCCTCGCGAAGGTCACTATAAGA
Organism: uncultured Acidobacteriota bacterium; assembly: GCA_963770215.1. Classification (GTDB taxonomy): domain Bacteria; phylum Acidobacteriota; class Blastocatellia; order Pyrinomonadales; family Pyrinomonadaceae; genus PSRF01. The sequence goes on along the minus strand of CAVYOP010000014.1, from coordinate 214,773 downwards.
AGAAGCGAGAAGGGTTTTTGTCAGATCTCTTCGACTTCGACTAATCGACCAGCATGGCTGCAGAGTTGGAACTCGTCAACTAAACCTCGCTAGAAGCGCGACACAATCCAAAGACCTCCGCCGATTGCTACCGCGTCTTCCAAAAGAGCGATGATGAAGTCCGGAACCTTGAGAGCGCGCACCAGGCGCTTGCGAACTTCGTAGCCCGCAAAGGCGCCCGTGATCGCCCCAGCCACGCCAAGAACGGCGCCTAACGCGATCCACTGTTCTCCGGAGGCCGCGACAACCGCGCCGGACAAGCCGCCGAACACACTGCGAGCAATGAGCCCGAGAAGTTGAGTGCGGTTCGGGGTCGAGGGAAGTTTGTCGAAGACCAGTTCACCGAGAGCGCCGAGGCTGAAGACAATCACGGCACCAATTGACCCCATTAAGGCGAGCGGCGAATTGTGGAGATTGAGCCAGTTTCGGTTCGCGGCCCAAGCCACGACGGCTGGCGCGGTCATGGTACGCAATCCGGCGATTACGCCAATGAAAAACGCCAGAAGCAACACTTGTGAAGGATTCATGGACGAATTCCTTTGAATTGGAGCGAATGCGGATCTAATGCATCTTGAACGGGCCACCATGCGGCTCGGGTTCCAAATCAGGACGGCTGGAATCCTGGACCACCTCATGCATCTCTAACACGTTCGACTGTGAAAACGCTTCCTTCGGGAGCGAGCCGGACTGTGCGTGTCCCTTCACAAAAGCATCAGAGCGCACCCAGTTGAGGAAATCCTGGCGGCTGTGCCAGAGAGTAAAAACCACATAAGGGTCTCCTTCGTTGACCGGGCGGAGAACCTGGTTTGAAATAAAACCCGGCATTTGGTCCACGAGCCCTGCACGCTCACGGAACCTTTGCTCGAAGGCCTCGGCATATTCCGGCGTTACGTAGATGCGATTGGCGACAGTTATCACGGCGCGATCCCCCTTTGTTTTTCGTGGTCTGATGATAGCACTTCGCCCCGCCGACGGCTTCGCGCGCAATCGTTTGATTTGTGAACGCCTCAATAGTTGTGATCGGCGATTACTCCTTTCATAATACCTGCGGACTCTGGTCGTAAAGAGTGTCATGTTCGAGATGCTTGACGAGGTTAATTTGAACGCTCCGCTTCCCTTCGTCGAAGGAGTTGGACCAAGCTGCCAATGGCTTCCTGCAGGTCCATGGAAAACTGTCCTCGACTTTTTCAAAGAACAATATCCGCACGTGCACGCCACGACCTGGAAGGCACGGATGGCGAAGGGTCAAGTGGTGGACGAAACCGGCCGCCGCGTCGATGCAAAGACTGCTTTTCGAGTTGGCGCTTGCATTTTCTATTACCGCGAGCTGGAAAATGAAAAACCCCTGCCTTTTAGGGAACAGGTGCTTTATCAGGATGAACACATCCTGGTTGCAGATAAACCGCATTTCTTGCCCGTGATTCCCGCGGGGAAATTTCTCCATGAAACGCTTCTGGTCAGACTGCGAAAACAAGGAGCAACGGACGACCTGGCGCCCATCCATCGTCTCGATCGGGAAACTGCCGGAGTGGTATTGTTTTCCCTCAATCGGAAAACAAGAGGCCACTACACCTCACTGTTTCGGAATCGCAGGGTGCGAAAGGTATATGAGGCTCTGGCCCCAAGTCTGGAAGAGTCGAACTTCCCCAGAACTCGGCGCAGTCGGATTGTTCAGGGAGAACCATTCTTTCGCATGAAGGAAGTTCCGGGCGAGGCAAACTCCGAGACTCACATCAGTGTCATCAACAATCTTGGAAGCCTCAGTCTATATCAGTTGCTACCCATCACCGGCAGGAAACACCAACTTCGTCTCCACCTTGCGGCCTTAGGAATTCCTGTCGTCAATGACAAACTCTATCCCGCGTTGACTGTTTCAGAGACGCATGATTTTTCCAGGCCGCTGAAGCTGCTGGCGAAATCGATTTCGTTTCGGGATCCGTTGAGCGGACGGGAACACTATTTTGAAAGTGGCATAAGACTATGAGCACACCTCTTAACATGCATGCGGCGCGTACGGCACTCAATCGCAACCCGGAACTTCGTCAGTGGGTAGAACAATGGTTAAAGAGTAAAGAGCGAACCGTAACTGCAACCATGACCGATGAGGAGTTTGAAAAGCACTGGCTCTACGTTCGGCCTGAGAGAATGCACGAGGGCGCTCTGGAGGCAGTGAGCGCGTACCAACAGGAGCACGAAGGTTAGTTCGCCTCGAATGCCTCAACCATTCATAATCTTCCGATAGGCCACGAACAGATCGGCGAGGCGATCTGCGGCGGCGGGATCACTCCGGGCGAGCAAAGTAATAAGCTCGTCGCGACCTGCAAACAACTGCTGCAACTGTTGACCCTGAGCCCGTGTGTAGCCCGAAGAGTCTCCCTTGGCAATTTCTGCTTGGACGGTCGTAAAGAACTGACTGACCGCCTGGCGGGCCGGCTCGTATTCGGCTCGACGCGCGTCAATTACTGCCGTGGCAAGATCATTCTGTATCCTCGCAAGGACTAAGTGCCGTTCAACCTCGGCGAGACGATTATTGGCTGCACGAGCTTTGAGCCACATCGGCACGAAACCCAGCAGGAACACGATGAGCAATACGCCGGCATAAATCAAAATGCGCTGCATTACGGGACTCGATTTGACCGGTTTGGGTTGTAGATCCTCACTCATAATGTCCACCTACTTTCCAGCTCACTCACATGAGTACGCACAGCCTAAGTGCGCTTTGGCAATTTCGCTTGAGGCGAATGCATCCTGTTCCGCCACTGGCAACCGCTCTAGCGGTATTCTTTTACCTCACATATGTCAAGCGCGAAAGCTCTCGCCTCGTCCTGTGTCCTGTTACTCTACAAGTAGCCCAATAAAATCGGGGGGATGAATATGGCATTCGAGGAACATGTAGAAAGAATAAAAGCGGGAGTAGACAAATGGAATCATTGGCGTGAGCGTGATCCCTGGATTCAACCAGATTTGTGGGGTGCTTACGTTAGAGATTTGGATCTCCAGGCAATAAATCTTAAGCATGCCAAACTTACGAATGCGGTTTTCACAAACAATAATCTGGGGTATGCCGATCTCAGCGGAGCGGATTTAAGTAGCGCAGACCTTAGAGGGTGCAATTTGCAGTCTGCGAAATTGACTAACGCGATCTTACATGGAGCTAACCTTAGCAGAACATATCTGAAGGACTGTGACATGACAGGCGCTCAAATGGAGGCAACAGTCATAAGTGATCTAAATCTTGCACAAGTAAAGGGTGTAGAGCTTGTGACGCATCGTTTTAAATCTGAGATCAGTACAAGCGCGCTCGAAATAACTGCAACCAGTTTATCGAACGACTTAGCCAATTTAGGCGCTGTCGAGAGTTTTTTGCGAGGGGCCGGAGTAACGGACGAGTATATAGAAGTATTCCGTTCACGTATCGGTCTAAAAGCTAACTTCTATTCATGCTTCATAAGTTATTCAAGTAATGACCGCGATTTTGCGGAACGATTGTTTTCAGACCTCCAGAGTCGGGGAGTAAGGTGCTGGTACGCCCCAGAGCACTTGCGTATAGGCCGCAGAATACGTGATGGAATCGATGATTCAATATTAAGACATGACAAGTTGCTTCTGGTTCTGTCAGAGAGTTCCGTTGCAAGTCAATGGGTTGAAGCTGAAGTCGCAACCGCATTACGTAAAGAACGCGAACTGGGCTGGGAAGTACTATTCCCTCTCCGCTTAGACGACTCGATTATAACTTCGAAGGCAGGATGGGTAACCTTGATCCAAAATACCCGAAACATCGGCAATTTTTGTGATTGGAGAAATCATGACACGTATATCAAGTCATTAGAGAGGTTGTTACGTGATCTCAGAATGGACGGCACCGGGCGCCCCATTTGAAATACTACAAAAATTTCGCCTGAGCGGAAATTTCTTCGTGGGTTCTCACCTCTAAACGGCGTCTACTTAGAAAGGGCTATGGCCAGTCCCGTAAAGATAGCAACGCACACTAACTCACAGGAGGAGCTTTTCCTCACCAAATACGTGCGTCTTTGCGCCTGGGCCCTCACCCTGACCCAGAATGATCGTGAACGAGCGGAAGATCTCGTTCACGATCTTTATGTTCAGTTAGTCCACGCGCGTCCAAATCTGGACGCTATTACCAACCTCGATGGCTATCTATACCGCACCTTGTACAACCTCAATATCTCGCAACTGCGCAGGCGCGCAAACAGTCAAGTTCAATCACTTTCTGTAGTTGACTTCGATTCTGCCGAGAGCAGCCTGCGCGCTGCCGATCCGCGAGAGCTGATTCGATACCAGGACGATTTGCGGCAAGTTTGTCACTACGCTTCCATCCGAAAGGAGAGTTCCAAGGCGGGTAGCGCTTTGATCCTGCGATTCCTGCACGGTTACTTTCCGCGTGAGATCGCGCTCGTGATGAAGTGCACTCGTGAAGCCGTCGAAGAACGACTCCGTTTGGCGAGAAACGAAGCGCGACAGTTCCTTCAAAATCCCACGCAACTGCGCTTCTTACTTAAACCAGCGGAAACTACGGTGTCGGCGCCAAAGACGGGCTTCGTCCAGCCGGTGGATCAACTCCTGCTGGAACTTCGTCAACAAGTGTTCGATTCAAGGCAAGGAACTTGTTTGCCCGTAAGTGAGCTGAAGCAACTCTACACTCGAACAGGTAAGTTGGATCATGCCACGCTGAGCCATCTGGTTAGTTGTCCTGAATGTTTGGAAGAAACAAATCAGATCCTGGACCTCCCGCCATTGGCCGATCGATTTCCCATAGACACAATTGGAATCGATCAGCCACCTCGCAGTGGCAACAACAAACGGACTGGCGGCGGTGACGATAGCGGCGATGGCGATAGCGGCGGTGCTGGAGCGGACGAACAAATAGATAAGTTCAGACGGCGTGCTCAACAAGTACTCGAGCAGCGACCACAATCACTCAGGATTTCCATTAACGGAAACGTCGCAGCCGAACAGTTGATAACTTCTGATAGCTGCACGCAAATTCTCAGTCTCAATAACCTCCAGGAGATCGAGTTCATTGAAGTACTCAGCGAGCAGCAAACTCTACTGCTGATGATTTCGCTAACGGACCAGCCGTTGTCGGGAATTCTCCATTCCGGAATCGCATTCAGTGATGATCGACGACTTGATCTGTTGGTCGATCTCGATGAAACGAGACCAAGGGTCGAGGTTGTCTATCGTGATCTGTCAGCGGTCTCGCAAGCTGAAACTGCTTCGCCGAAACTCGTCACAGCTTCGCCGGCGCTTTTATCGGCGACCACAATCAGCAAAGTTTTTGCTCAACTCAAACAGGCTTTCCGGTTCGTGCTGAATCCGGCCGCAATCACTGCAACCGTCGCACTGATTCTGATAACCGTTTTGCTGTTTGTACGCTTCTCGGTTCCTCGTGTCACAGCAGCGGAACTGCTCGATCGCGCGACAAGAGTGGAAACTACAATCCTTGAAAACGCTGCTATCGCAACTCATCGCACTCTGAGCCTGGAAACGCGCCGTTCAGACCGTGCAGAACTAATTAAACAACGGGTCGAGATCTGGCATAGTGCCAAACTTGGAAAGACTTCACGGCGGATTTACGACGCTGCTGGAAAATTGAACAAGGGTGAATGGAGTCAATCGAACGGCGCTGCGACAATTTATCAACCGGGGAGATCGCCAGAGTCTCGAGTTTCCGCCGGGCTGGCCGGAGACGCCATTATCGAAGCCGGGGAGTATTGGCGATTAGATCTCTCGGCCCAGAGCTTCAGAGCCCTGCTGAAAAACTCCGACTCCATTGTTGTTAATGAAGACCCAACGAGTTATCTGCTGACCTTCAATGCCAACCAACCGGCAGTAATTACGCACGCGACGTTGCGCATTCACAAGCAGTCGACACGATCGGTGGAGCAGACTTTGATCCTCAATCAGAACGGAGTCACGAGCGAGGTCCACTTTGTTGAAACCGGATTCGAGCAGAAGTCACTCGACGCGGCGCCGCAGAGCGCGTTCGAGCCTGATAAAGAGTTCGGGAATCCAGGCGCCAGTTTAAGATCTCCCGAACCTCGTGACAGCAAAACGGTTAGCACTCCTGAAGCAGTGGCGTCCGTCGAACTGGAAATTGAAGTGACCTACCTGCTCAATCGCATCAAAGCCAATCTCGGGGAGCAGATTAGCGTGTCGAGAACTCCTGCTGGAGCACTTCGCGTCGAAGCTGTCACGGAAACGCAATCGCGGAAGGCAGAGGTTCTTCAGGCACTCGAGCCTGTTCGTAACAATCCCGCTGTGCGCATCGACGTTAGTACTGTCGCCGAAGCAGCACGCAGAGTCGAGCACACAAAAGACGCCATCGATCGCGAAGTTGAAGTCGCAGACAGTAGCGGACCGTCTGATAGTGAACTGCGAACGTACTTCACGAGTCGCGTGCCTCCGGATGCTGTTGACTCTGAAATAAGAACGTTCACTCAAGCCGTGATGAGTAATTCGCGACAGGCAGTTTTGCGTGCCTCGGCACTGCAAAGGCTGGTGCAGCGATTTTCAGCGAGCGACGTCCAGTCACTATCTCCCGACGCGCGCGAAAAATGGAGCACTATGATCCGTGAGCAAATAATCGGGTATCAACGCTCAGTTGCTGCCGTACGCAACGACCTCCGACGCATCTATCCCGCTGCCGGATCTGCTACTGCTAGCGCCAGCGCCGGTAGTCTTCAGGAAGCCAGCGCTCAGTTGCTCCGAATTAGCTTCAGGAACGACGATGTAATTCGCAGGGCGTTCACAGTTGCTGAAGGAAACTCTGGCTCAGCAGCGTTTTTGGTTGAATTGTGGCAATCGCTGGCCGAGGCTGAAGAATTGGCGAGAGAGATTCAGCGATTAACTCCTAACTGAAGCATTCTCTCTGCGTTTCGCTCATATTCAACGCAGAGGACGCCGAGATACGCAAAGAACGCCGAGTACCATTCTTCAGGGCCTAACACAGTTACGGTGATTTTGTGGGACACAACCGCGCCTTCAATTTATGGCTGGCACTCACTCTGGTCCTTCTCTTTTGCTGCGCACCAGCAACGGCCCAATCGTCCAGCGCCACCCTAAGTGGAATCGTAATGGATGAGGCAGGCGCTGTAATTCCTGCCGTCGAAATCACTGTGTTTAACCTCGACACGGCGCTGCTGCGCCACGGAGTCACGAACGACACCGGATCATTTGTCATCCCCGTACTCCCACCAGCGCGTTATAACGTTACTGTACAACGCCCTGGATTCACCCCAGTCGAAATCAGAAATGTAACTCTCAACACCGGGGATCAACTGTCGCTCCGAATCAAACTCAAAGTCGGTCAAATCGGAGGCTCAGTGACCACCATCGCTGAATTCTCCGAAGCGCGAAATTCACCGTCAGTAAGCACAGTGATCGATCGAGACTTTGTATCGAATCTGCCCTTGAACGGGCGCAGCTTTCAATCACTCTTTGAACTGGCGCCCGGAGTAGTGATATCGCCTTCTACTTTCAGTGAACAGGGCCAGTTTAGCGTTAACGGTCAGCGAGCTAATGCGAACTACTTCATGGTCGATGGTGTAAGCGCAAATATCGGTGTAAGTGCCGGCGCCGCACCGGGTCAGGCGGCGGTTGGATCGTTACCCGCGTTATCGGCCACCGGCACCACGAGCAACCTGGTGTCAGTCGACTCGCTGCAGGAGTTCAAAATTCAAACATCCACTTACGCTCCGGAGTTCGGCCGTACTCCCGGCGCCCAGATTTCGATTATCACGAGTTCGGGCACTAACAACATCCACGGGCGCGCATTCAATTACTTTCGTAACGACGCGCTGGATGCAAACGACTGGTTCGCCAATAGTCGTGGTCTACCGCGAGCGAGTGTTAGACAGAACGACTTTGGCGCAGTCGCGGGTGGGCCAATACGAAAAGACTCTGCCTTCTTCTTTGGGTCATTCGAAGGTCTGCGGCTACGACAACCGCAGTTCGCGATTACCGAAGTGCCATCGCCATCGTCTCGCCTGGCCGCACCCGCGCTGATTAGATCTTTTCTGAACGCATTTCCGATCCCAAATGGTCCTGAAACAGGAGCTGGTCTGGCCGAGTTTTCGGCCGGTTACTCTGATCCGTCGAACCTGAACGCTGCGAGTGTTCGCATTGACCTTGTACCCAGTCAACGACTGATGCTGTTCGCTCGCTACAGTGATGCGCATTCAGCCGCGACACAACGTGGCAGCACCATTGTTCCCGGCTTCAGTGGCGAACCAGTTGTGAATCCCAGTCTTGCTCAAAGTCTTAACAATCTTACACGCGTCAAAATGAACACGCAGACACTGACCATTGGTGCAACCTTCGTACTGGGCACAAATGCGATCAATGAGCTAAGGACCAATTGGAGTCGCGCGCAAGGAGCTACCGATTTTCTACTCGATGATTTTGGCGGCGCGATTCCTTTGCCGGACTCACTGAATGCCGGCTTTCAGTTCCAACTGGGCCAGGGAGCTAACACGAATCTCGTAATTGGGAAGAACGTCAATAATCTTCAACGACAGCTCAACGTCGTCGACAATTTTTCGCTCAGTCGCGGCCACCAGCAACTCAAGTTTGGCATTGATTATCGTCGCCTTTATCCACTTTATGACTCACTGGATTACAACCAAACGGTAGTGTTTGCGGGTATTGGTTCTGGTAATCTGGTTGGGTCGGTGTTGTCGGGCATCGCGCGTTCAGTGCAAGTGTTCGCCGGCGCCGGCCCACGAGAACCTGTCTTCAACAACTTTTCGGCATACGCTCAGAACACCACCAGAATCAGTGAAAGATTGAGTGTCATTTATGGGGTTCGCTGGGAGTTGAATCCGCCGCCGCGCGAGCGAAATGGTAATCACGCAGTAACAGTTCAAAATCTTCAGAACGTTGCAGAGCTCGCGCTTGCTCCCATCGGTACTCGACTCTGGCGCACAACGCTGGGAAATTTCGCTCCCCGGGTGGGCTTCGCTTATCAGCTCAATACTCAGCCGGAAAAGGAACTGATGCTTCGTGCCGGATTAGGTCTTTTTTACGATCTGGGAACCGGCCAGTCGGCACAGGGTTTTGGCAGTGTGTTTCCATTTGTGAGTGCCAAACGATTCTTCGATGTCGCGTTCCCGTTAACGCCCGGCCAGGCCGAACCGCCACCTCTTTCGTTGAGTCCGCCTTACGGACCCCTCGTCGCTTTTGATCCGGAACTCCAACTCCCGCGCTCAATTCAATGGAATCTCACGCTCGAGAAGTCGCTGGGCGCAAGACAGGTCGTGTCGCTTGCGTATGTAGCGGCGCTGGGACGGCGTCTGTTACGCCAGGACGCAGTGCTGAATCCGAATCCTGATTTCACTGTGGTCCGGGTGACACGAAATGCCGCCGAGTCGAGTTATCACTCGATGCAACTACAGTTTGTTCGTCGCTTAACCTCTGGGCTTCAGTTTCTTGCGTCTTATGCCTGGTCACACTCAATCGATAATGGTTCGAGTGATTCATTTTCCCGGCTACGTATCACGGCGGCTGGCTCGAACAGCACATCCGTTGATGCAAATTCAGCTCGTGGGCCATCCGACTTCGACGTGCGACACTCGCTAACAGCGACGACCACTTACGCAATACCTTCATTGCAAAGTGACTCGAAGCTTGCGAGCGCGCTGAAGGAATGGTCTATCGATGCTATTTTTCGTGCCCGAACGGCAACTCCAATCAATATCGTGGCCAGGCAGGATGTGTTGACTGCGGATCTGATTGTCGAGTTACAGCGACCGGATCTGATCACAGGCGTTCCCGTTTATGTTAACGATCCAAATGCGCCGGGAGGCCGTCGTATCAATCGCGCGGCTTTCGCCGTACCGATGACGATCAGACAAGGATCGCTGGGTTATAACGCGCTGCGCGGGTTTGGTTTTTCTCAGATCGATTTTGCTTTGCGACGCGAGTTCTCACTTTCAGAACGACTGAAGCTTCAACTGCGTGGTGAAGCATTCAATCTTCTCAATCGCGCCAACTTTGGCAATCCGAATAATGTTCTCGCCAACCCGATGTTTGGACAGGCAACGCAAACACTTGCGCGTAGTCTTGGGACAGGTGGTATCAACGGCGGTTTGAGTCCTCTTTATCAGATCGGTGGTCCACGCTCAGTCCAACTGGCAGTAAAACTCCTGTTCTAGGCAACAACAGAAATTCTTCAACATGGGCCCTGCGAAGTCTCGCCGCTGACAGTCACACACCCGCCAAAATCATTAGCGACCGGATCGTTGCCAGTTATCATGGCGATTAAAAGGAGGGTGAGCGCACCGCCCGCGGCAATGAATATTGCGGCAGTTTGGCGAGGGGTCAGTGTGCTTTGATTGTTATTGGTTTGGAGCAGGCCGGCGTTTGAGAACGTCATATTTGGCCCGACGTGAGTCACTTGCTCGCCTTTGCTGGTTTCTCGGCGATCAACAACATCGACTGAGCCTTCATCGACTCGCAACTCAAAGTTCGTGTCCCTGGCCGCGACATTGGCCGCGACCGTAAATTTTGCCGGCATCGTTGGATCTGAAACGACAGACAGTCCGGGAAGTATCTCAACTCTTGTTGTTGTTCCTCGCAGTGTCGATAACCTGAGGTGGCCCGTCTTCAGCTCAGTGCGAAGCAGATCAGCGAGCACTTCAACTCTGAGCTCAGTTTGTTCCGAGACTTCGAGACGAGTAGCACGTGGAATATCCAGAGTGAGCGAGGACGATATGGCCGTAGCAATCGTGTTTGTTGCAAATAGTGTTTGACCTGAGACAGCCGGTGCGTTGTTGATAGTAGCTGACCCTGTCAGAGTAACAATTGCCCAACTCCGAGGAACCTCATCAGCAACTGCCTGGACCCGAAGGCTCACAATGACCAGAAAAAACGCCGTAACGACGGCGACAGTCTTATAGAACAGACGCTTATCAGACATATCCAACCTCCCACGAGTATTAAGAGGGACCTCGTTGCTATCTAAAATGAAGACGCTGGGAAATCAGTAGAACCCACGTTGAAGTCGCGGCAGGAATCCAAATTGCGATACCAAAAACTGCATGATCAAACCCTTGACACTCGCCGGCCCGCGGAGTATGTTCCGGCTATTCTGCTGACGGGCTCCCTCACTCGCCAGCTTCACCTCAAACCTAAGCAAAGGAAATAACAATGCGAAGGCAAAAAAAACTCATCGCTAGATTGTTTATGCTAGCGGTTCTACTGTCGTGTTTAGGATTCGTGGCTCTGACGCCGAACACGCAAACTGTTCTTGCAGCTCCATGTTGTTCAACTTGTCCCCTTCCTCCTCCGGGAGAAATTACTCCAGAGGAATTCTGTGCGGACCAGTGTCAAGGCCAACCCTCTTCCTGCTATCAGAATTGTCTAAATAGTGTCTACAACTGTTGGGCGCATTGTTCGATAAGTTGCTGAGGGCGCTCGCAAGCGCGTTTCAAAGGAGAGAACCGCACCTATACGGAGAAGGCCGCCTTCTCCAACTGCTTCAACCTGTTCGCCAGCAATTCCTGTTCCCGCAGGTTCTTCGTCATTGCGATGGCGCGTTGGATTTCTTCACGTGCCTCAGAGAGCCTGCCCATCTTCATCAGCAGGTCTCCGCGAACGCTGGGAAAGAGATGGTAGCCGGCTAGCGCAGAGTCACCGGCGAGGGTGGCGGCTGCGTCGAGTGCGTCGAGTCCTGCGGCTGGGCCTTGGACCATGCCGACGGCGACTGCGCGATTGAGTGCCACGATTGGAGATGGATTGATTTGCAGCAAGGCGTCGTAGAGAAGAACGATGCGGTCCCAGTCTGTCTCTTCGGCGGTGCGGGCGCGCATGTGACATGCGGCAATGGCTGCCTGCAACGCGTAGGGTTTCGCGCCACCGCCTAGTCTTTGCGCTTGTTCGAGCGCGGTCATTCCTCGCTGGATCTGCGCGTAGTCCCACAAGGAGCGGTCCTGATCCGGCAATAAGACGGCCTCGCCGTTTTTGCCCCGGCGCGCTGCGTTGCGCGATGCCTGCAACTCCATCAATGCCACAAGTGCATGAACTTCCGATTCGCCGGGGAGAAGTTGCCCCAGCATGCGCCCGAGGCGCAGCGCCTCTTCAGAGAGAGCCGCCCGCATCCATTCATCGCCCGAGGTCGCGGTGTAGCCCTCATTGAAAATCAGGTAGACCACCATGAGCACGGACTCAACCCTGCGACGCAACTCGTCCCCACTCGGCGTCTCAAAGGGAACGTGTGCCTCCGAGAGGGTCTTCTTGGCGCGAGAGATCCGCTGGCCCAGCGTCTTTTCCGGCACAAGAAACGCACGCGCGATCTCCGCCGTGGTGAGGCCGCCGATCAGGCGCAACGTGAGCGCGATGCGTCCTTCCACCGCAAGCACGGGATGGCACGCGGTGAAGATGAGCCGCAGCACGTCATCATCGATCACCTGATCCAGCGAGTGCTCCAAAGCGTCTCCAAGCCGCTGCTGTTGCCACTCCAGCTCGCGGGCAATCTCTTCATGCTTTTGTACGAGCATGCGGCCGCGCCGCAACGAATCGATCGCGCGCCGCTTCGCCGCCGTCATCAGCCATGCCCCGGGATTGTCAGGGATGCCTTCCTCGGGCCAAACTTCGAGGGCAGTCACGAGCGCATCCTGCGCCAGCTCCTCGGCAATGCCGATATCGTGGGTGACGCGAGCAATCGCGGCGATGAGGCGTGTGGACTCGATCTTCCACACGGCCTCAATCGTCTTAGCTACATCGCTCATGCAACCTAGTGTACGACGTTCCGGTGCTCGAAGCCTTCGGCCGCTTTTTGAACGTCCTCGGGGAAGTCGGGCATCTCGTGAATCTGGCGAACTTCGATCACCTCGTTGTTGGACATCGGAGCACGCTTGGCCCATTCAATGGCCTCTTCGCGCGAGCGGACCTGGATGATCCAGTAGCCACCGATGACTTCTTTCGTCTCGGCAAATGGGCCGTCTGTCACCGTCGGCTTGCCGTCCGCGTACGAGATACGTGCTCCGGTGGAAGGAGGAAACAAGCCATCCAGCGCGAGCAGGACTCCCGCCTTCTGCAGCGCCTTGTTGTACTCCATCATCTTCGCCACCGCTTCCGCGCTGGGAACTACATCCGGCGCAGCCGATCCATACCTTCGGGGATCACCATCATCATGAAACGCATTGCGCTGCTCCTTATGGTTGGTTCTTCAAAGGCCCAGCGGCTTTGTAGGCATTCATAACGATGCCTGAGGGAAAAGCTTTCGTGCTGGCGAGCTCGAATGCGCGTGGCGGAGTTCCCTCCGCAAAGAAGCGCTTCCCCGTGCCCAACAGGACTGGATAGACGAGCAGCAGGACCTCATCCGCAAGGCCGTGTTCGAGCAGCGTCGATGTCAGCGTTGAACTGCCCCAGAGGATCAGGTCAGGGCCGTCGTGCGACTTGATGCGGCGAATGTCCTCGACGATGTCCGGCCCAAGGCCCTCGAACGGGCCCCATTCAAGGCTTTCCGGCCGGTGGGTCGCGACGTATTTCGTCGCGGCGTTGAGGGCGTCAGACATAGGACTGCTCGGCGCCTTCGGCCAGAAGCCCGACCAGATATCGTAGGTGCGCCGGCCAAGCAGCAGATCGAAGCTCTCGCCATGCGCCGCGAGGACTGCATCTCTGCCAGCGGGGCTGCGATAGGGCGCGGTCCAGTCGCTGTAGGGGAAATCGCCGTCATCGGCGGAGTGCTGGATCACGCCGTCCAGCGAGATGTGTTCGAAAATTTTGAGCTTTCTCATTGCGAGTCTCCGTGTTCTGAGGTTGAGTTCTATTCGTTGACGGTTGGAAGAATATCTCTCGCACCTCGCCCTGCACCCGAGCGGCGGCGACGGCTTTTGCGCGCCCACGCCAGCGCCTCGTCCATGTCAGCGCATTCCAGTATCCAGAAACCGCCGATGTGTTCCTTGGTCTCAAGGTACGGCCCGTCGGTGATGAGGACTTCGCCATCGGGCTGCGCTCGCAGCGACTTCGTGGCCCCAAGGCCGCAAGCGAATTTCCTGACGCCGGCAGCAATCATCTCTTTGTTGAGCGCGTGGATCTCGCGGCCCATCGCTTCGTCCACTTGGGACGGGTCGAAGTCGTCGGGGAGGTAACCAGCAACCAAATATTGCGGCATTTGTCTTCTCCTGTAATGGTCATTCAGGCGGGTTCTCTGCCCGGCCTTCACTACAACGACGAACGGCCAGACCGGAATTCTACAAGCCGTCGGGAAAATTTATTTGTGTTCTGCCGAATATGCCAGGAAAGCGAATCCGCCCGTCATCTTACCGTTGACCATTTAGCTCTTTGCGCCGCCGGATGCGCTGACGAGCGCTGCACACGCTTCTTTAGACGAGGTGAAGCTCTTTTGTCCGGGCTGTTGGGCCATCGTCGTATCAAGAGATCCGACGACGATCGCGATCGAGACAAAGACTCAGTTTTGTCAGAGCAGGGATTGATGGTGGTTTTCCTACATATTTCTCGCGTTTTAATAGTGGGAAGAGTGCAAAACTCACGCGCGGTATTAGTTCCACATCGCCCGCTGTGCGCCCATCAAAGCTAATCAGATCGAAAGGAAAAAAACATGATCCTTACCAACCTCGGCAACGGCAATATCGACTGTGATAAGTGCCTACTCAACTATACCCCACAACAAACCATGGACTTCAGAGTGAGTAGCAGTGATGGTCAAAAACTCGAAGGCAAGCTTTCCGCAAGTGGCTATGCAAGGGTTACGCCTCCTGGCAAGGCGCCCTGGACCGTCGAGATGGGCTCAATTGGTTTCTCAAGATCGGCAACTGCCACCGGCATAACCTCGCCCGACGCAGTTGTGTCGTGTATCCTCGTCTTTCCGATGGGACCAAATGAGGGACATGCTTTCGTTAACCAGGAAGCCGCGCTCTGAAACTGAATGAGTATTGCCTGCTGGTGTGTCCGCGATAAATATCCTCAAGAGACTCACCAGCAGGACCTCTTTTGCATACCAGTCGGCGTTGGACCATGATCCACCACCAGCAAAATACGAAACCCATCGACGCAGCTTTTCTTGACTACAGGGACGGCCGCTTCGTGCAAGCAAGAGGCGCTTGCCAGGACATTTTGAAAGATCGGCCGGACGAGTTGAATGCACTCCACCTGCTCGGATTGATTGCGCTGGCTGAGGGTAACTTTAAGGAGGCTGCCAATATCTTCCAGCAAGCAATAGCTGTTGATCCTGGCGTGCCCGCCGTTTATCTGAATCTCGGAGTGGCTTTCAAAGCGATGGGCGACCTGGCGAGCAGCCAGACCGCCTACCAAAACGCCCTTGCCGTGAACCCTGATTTTCCCGAAGCTCACTACAATCTTGCGGCAATCCTCGCAGAGACTCATCCGGATCAATCAGTCGCTGCCTATCGCCGCGCGATATCTTTGAAACCGGATTGGGCTGAAGCTTACAACGGGCTCGCCGTAGTACTTCAACAACAAGGAGAACTGAACGACGCGATAGCCAACTACCAGCAAGCGGCGACTCTCAAACCGCAGTGGTTTCTTCCCTATCACAACCTCGCAGAGTCGTTCATCGCGCAAGGCGAACCGGACCGGGCAATCGAATACTTCCGGCAATCAATAGATCGTGAACCAGGTTGTGCTGTCTCCCACTTTGATCTTGCAACTCAACTTCTGCAACGCGGCTCATTCGCTGAGGGCTGGCGTGAATTTGAATGGCGCTGGAATCACAATGGGAGCACCCCGAGGAGAGAAGGATTCACTGCTCCAGTATGGGATGGCTCTCAGCTTGATGGCCACACGGTCCTCATCTGGAGTGAACAAGGATTTGGTGATGTCATCCAATTCGTTCGGTACGCGCAATTGATGCAGCAGCGCGGTGCGAAGGTGTGGGTGCAAACGGATCGCAGGCTCGCGCCTCTGATAGAAACCTGTCCTGGCGTGAGCAAGGTTGTTACCGATGACCAACCGATCGAAGATTTTGATTTTCAGATTCCGCTGATGAGCCTTCCCTACATATTTGGCACGACGCTCGAAACCATTCCCAGACACGTCCCATATTTGTCGGCGCCGGAGTGTGATCATCCGGATCTTATAGCGCTAAAGGCCCAGACTTCAGGATTGCGAATTGGAATCGTTTGGGAGAGCGGCGGAAGCTATTTAAATCACGAGTGGCGCGATTGTAGTCCGGCGAATTTTCAGCGACTGTCGCAGATCCCGGGGGTGTCTCTGTACAGTCTTCAGTTCGGAGATAGTAAGGAGAAAGCTGCGGACTACGCCGAACTGCGAATTACTGATCTATCGAGTTCAGTCGGCGATTTCGCCACAACTGCCGCTTTTGTGGACGCACTTGACCTTATCATCACAGTTGATACAGCCATGGCGCATCTTGCAGGCGCACTCGGTAAACGTGTCTGGACTTTGCTCAATCACAGATGCGACTGGCGCTGGCTGATGGACCGCAACGACTCTCCCTGGTACCCAACCATGACCTTGTTTCGGCAAGCTGCGTTAGGGAGTTGGTCCAATGTCTTTGAAGAAGTAGAGAGAGCTCTTTACCGGGAGATCAATTCTGTGACTTCCTGCTGAAACGCCTGCCACTCCAGGTCTTCGCAACGTTTGCTCTTTATAGTCGCCGAACGCTCGCGGAAGTTGTGATCGATATAGTTGATTGCTGGAATCTGCAGCTCGGGATAAAGCCGTTGCAACGCCGCTTTGAGTCCAGCCTCGCTGCTGGTGAGTTGATCGAAGTCCAGGTGTTCCGCATTTAACTGGTCGAGCACTTGAGCAGCTTTAGCAAGCCCACTGATTAGTCGACGTTTCTCGGAGTGATCCCGCGGCTCGCCATTACCCGGATACAACCAGCCGCGTTTTAGCATCGCCCAGGCTACCTCAGCAACCGGCCTGCGAATGTGGAGTACAGCCAAACTGCTCCGGCGCAGCCATTGCGAAACAACGAATGGCTGAACAACATCCTTATAAACACAGTCGTAAGGATTCACCACGTCGTTCAGGAACTCACTTAGCTGCGCGAAGCGGAGGGTCTGTTCGGGCCGTGTGAACTTGCCTGCCTCGTTCGCCTCGTTCGCCAAACTACCAGAGAAGATAAATGTGCGGTCGGGATTGAGGATCTCGCCGGCATCTACCCAGGCTGGAGACCTGAGTCGCAATGTCAGACTGCACTGATAATGGATCAACGTAGACACGGATCGAGGCAGTGAGACGATAAACAGTGACCGAATTCGATTCCGTTCTCCGACAGCAAATTGAGGATTCATTGTTGAGCTTATGCTAGCACCACAGAGGCGTTCAATACATAACAAGATGATCGGATCTTCGCGCAATGGAGAGAATGAAGACTCACATGCGGCAGGGTTCCTCAGAATACAACAGACGGAGAGGTGAATTGAGAGACTACACTATTTAAAGTGACCCCGGGGGCAACAGGAATCGCCCCCGGGGATTGATGGTCACAAGTCAGCCATCATTTAATGGAACTGAATGTTCCCGCGACTAATGATACGCAGCGATCTCACCTCGTTCTTCGTGCCTGTCACAGACAAACCGAAGGTATCGAGTGTGCCGGGCTCGCCGTTATCTTGCACGACCACGCTAAACGAGCATCCCGTTCCGCACTCGCCAGAGAATCGGACGGCGTTCGGTCCGATTAACTGAGAGTTCAGGACCTTGCCGTTGACGTGCAAACCGGTCACGTGGTTGACGTAGTTGAAGTGGCCCTTCGCCGCGCCGTCCGTGCAGTTGTTTATGGGCTGCGCGTTAAAGCCGAAGGTGGCGCGCCCTGTTCCGGTGGCGAATTCGTTATTGCTGTCCGGGTCGGGAACAGGTATTTGCCCACCTCCTGTTACCTTGGGCCCGCATGTGATGGTTGGCGTTGGTGTCGGCGTCGCGTGTCGGCGACGGATTCGGCGTCGGCGTCGGCGTCGGCACTACGTTAGCGCCGCAAGCGGAGATGTTGTTGGTATCGAGCGTCACTGCACCGGTGAGCGCGAAGACGCTACCGGCGACGCTCGCGCCGAAATTCAAGGTGGTGCTGATGTTGGCAAGAATGTTTCCCGTGAACTGAGAGCCTGTGCCGATGGTCGCGGAACTTCCGACCTGCCAGAACACGTTCGACCCGCCTCGGCAGTTCGTACTGCACGGGTTGTTGATGACGTTAACCGATGAAGCGACTGAGGTTGTGAGGGTGCTTCCGGTCTGGAAAACGAAGAGTGAATCACACGAGCCCTGCGCGTCGAGAGTGAGTATCCCCGTCAACTGAGCCGACGAAGCGAAACAATAGACGCCAGGCGTCAGTGTCATCCCGCCGAGGTCTTGACCGGTCAAGTCAGTGCCGCACGTCAAGCCAGCTAGATAAGCGTACTCGACATGGGCGTCGGCCTGAGCCTGAGCCGCAACCGGATCACCTAAATGTGTCGCTCCGGTTATGACGCCCGGAGGAAAGCCGGTGAGTGCAGTTCCCGGACTGACACCCAGATCGCCGTTGACCACGGACAACCCCGTGCTCGTCACCGCTGAGGCGGCCAAAACAGCGTAGGTCGTTGTCGTGCCCTGTGGCACTCCGCTTTGGGCTGATGTTCTGGGAGTATAAAGAAGTGGGACGCTTGCCGCGCCAAGAAGTATGGCGAGTGCCATACCTGCTAAAAGTCTGAAATACTTGTGAGACATTCAAAGAATCCTTTCGAAGTTACAGCCGAAGCGGAGTCGCACAATGCTGTCTTACTTAGACATCCATGCGCTTCATGGCTTGGACACATCATCCGGCAAGTGACACTATTCCATTCGGTGGCACTGCTCGCTGCGTCTGAAACACCCCGGCAGTTGAGCAGAGTCCAGCACTTGCCCGAATTAAATAGGGGCGTGGAGAAGCGATTTCGAGAGGTTTATTTGCTGGGGGAATATACTGCGGTCAATCAAGTATTGATGAACGGTGCACCTACCGTTACGAGTTTTTTCTGTCCCTTTTTCTCTCGCTAATAACGCGGGCTTATTCCGGGTAAGCATTTGTTAGGAATGAGAAGTTCAGATTAAGCCACACCAAGGCTATCGTCCGTGCGATAGCACACATATAAGAATTATTTGAAGCCGTTGTAAGGGAGCCCTCTCGTTTCTGGAATCAGTTCTAGTCTGACGCCAGGAGATCTCCAATGGAGGGCAAATACCGCGAACATCAGGATCATCACGATGATCTTGAAGCGGTTGAAGCAGTGGAAAGCAAAGTACGGCGGCATGTAAGCAGCTGACATCAAACGGCTGCGGGAACTGGAAGAAGGGTAACCGGCACCTAACACATGTATGCAGAACTGTCCTTGGCCCATCAGATCTTGAAAGAAGTGCTCACAGGGCTTTAAAAGCAAGGTCTTACTGGAAGAGTCAAAGATTGGACGTCTTAATCTAGGTTTTCATGTGCTTAGCTGGGAACATTGTTCGAAGAAACTGAGGATTTCTGTCGGTAGCGTCAAGACCAAGGTGCGAAGATTGTCCACTGTGGGGAGCGCTTCCCTAATTGATCCAGGAAGAGGCCACCCGCGAGGGTGGCCTCAGGTTTTGTGACGTGATTTGTCCCGTAACCCCAGCAACGCTGGTTTTCAATTAGCTGAATTGCAAGGTCTCACTAACACTTCGCCTCAGGTATAAATACTGACTGTCACCTCAGTAGAGTACTAACTGTTAGATTTACCCGTATTACTCATAGACTTCCTGGAATGGCGAATACAGAAGGCCTCAAAAACCAAGCAAGCTATAGCCGCTCCTACAAGCTTTGGTCTTTTAGCAAAGATCACGATGTCTTCCATGAGTATATTCTTTAGGATAAGAGCGGGAGTGATTCACACCTTGGCATGACAGTTTTTTGCGGTTTTATTGCTTCTCTGGATTTGCAGCGAGGATCTCGTTAACCCATTTCGTAGTGAATTGCTTCACTTCGATAACCGCTGGTTTAAGTTCAGTTTTCACGGCGGCTGGCGAACTGAAATTACGATAAACGCCGATGTTGATGATCCGTGGCCCGACCTTCAGCAAAGTCATACTTCCTACGCGCGGCGCTCATTGACTTAGTTCCGTTGACACTGTGTGTGTACATCATGAAAATCATGCGGCTGTAGACGTCCGGACTGACGTCGAACTCACCGAGGTTCTGAGTATCATTAACATCGTATGTGATCTGTTTCGACGCTGCCTCTGAGATTTGTCGTGAGAGTCTTTCCATCAGCGATGTCAATAGGGGTCCATCAGGATCAAGCATGACGGCGCCATTTTTTCGCCACGCAGTTACGAAACCTGCCATGTCTGCATCGGAAGATGTCACCTCACGCCTACTTTTAAGCACCGAAACTTTGGTGTAGTGGTGAAACTCGGGGTCGGAACCGGTTCTCAGCCGATCGCAGTCGCTGACGGGCATATGGAGGAGTAGAGTGTCGCTATGTGGAAGTTGCATTGTGGCCAGGACCCGTCTGATCTTTTCAAATTGCGAACTTGCTTCCTCAAATCCTTCCGGATTGGGAATCACGATCACCTTGTCCCCGAGCTTTACTGTCGAACTGCTGGCCTGTTGTGATTGTGCGGAGTTTATGACGGTGGCGCAGAAGACGAGGGTCGCGGCGAGGAATAACATGGACCTAGGTTTCATTGCTTCAGACCTTTCTGGTTTGAGTGTCAGGTAAAAGCTCAGGGAATGATTGAGTATGAGGTTCATAAAAGAGAGGCGAAATCACGTTAGCGACGCGCCTTTTTAACATTGACTTGAAAGGCTGTCAATGTGTTGTTCCGGAAAACAGATAATAACTTCTCCAGGTGGGGCACCCAAGAAAAAGTTGCGAAGATTGTCCAGTGTGGGGAGTCAAAGATTGTTGGCTAAGTAAGAGAATAAGCCTCCATCGCGCGAGTGGCCTTTAGTGTGTTGTGACATGGAGTTCTAACGTGACCCTCGTTAGTTGATTATTCATCCCCTGCATCCCCTGAGTAGCCGCTATGCGCTTTCCACCCTTCCGCAAGACAACGTAGATGACTAAGGTTTTTTGGCGGCAACTTTCTTTTTTTTACCAACTTGAGAGATCAGGAAATTTATCAACTGTAGAACCTCAGGATATCCCTTGGTGGGCTTAAACGGAATTACCTCGACGCCAAAATCCTCTCGAAATCGTCGGCTCTCTACTTCTCCCGCCGCATCCTCAGGAAGAAAGATATAGTCAGGACTGGATTGACTCTTCAGAGCAACACGCAACGTTTCAAGCATCAGAGTTAGTTCGCGATCTGAAAAAGAGAAACCCACCATGAGTACAACGTGTGTGACAAATACAGCCGACAGAACCGTGCGGTAACCCGTCTCTTGATAAATCAACTTTCGATAATCTTGTTCTGTCAGAATGATCGATGAGGGTTCATCGATTGAGCCATGTAACTTAAATATGATAGGACGATCTGTTAACTGTCTAATCTGCAAAGATTGTTGAACCTCAGACGCCCCACGATAGGTGTAAACATTGGCTGTTTTCCCATAGCCTTTAGCATAGGCATCCTCAATAAGCAGATCGTAGTTGGTCGTGAGGATCAGAGGCGCGTTCAGACGAAATATCGCGTTATGAATCTCAGTTGGTTCAGCGCCCTTGGGATTGAATGCTTCTTTGAGGAGACTCGTATATTCGTCGGTCGGCAAGTTGTAGCGCAGTTGTTCGGCAACCATGAGATACTGCCCCTTATCCAAAAGGCGATTCATTTCCTCCCCTTCTGGTTTCTTGATGTACTTTTTGGCCAGAGCACGGGTCGTCAAGAACTCAAGTAACTCACGCCAGTTTGGAAATGCGCCTTTTTTTGCTTGCCGCGAGATGCCAGCCCCCAGCAATGGCACCAGGTTTCGGTGTTGAGCTGCCTCAATCAATCTGTCAGGCACTGTGTTGATGTCAAATGGCATCTTCTCTCTCCTGTTCAGACTACGTTCGTAGTTGACCAATAAAAGCCGCCCATCTCTCTTGTCGTCTTGTCGGGCGCGCGTTGCCACTTGCTATTGGTGTTTTCATTTAAACTCAAAACCACTGATGGTTCTTTTGCTACAGTCGCCGAAAAAAGGAGTGCAAGCGCGAAGCACAGTTCTAACAGTTTTCATGGTTGTGAATCTCCGCGGGATTGAGGGTAAAAAGACACAAAGTGACAAAGAGTCTTTGCTAATCTATGGAAGGCGATTTAGCGAGTATGCGAGGAGCAGAGGCTCGGGGTCAGCCTTCGATTAACGGCGGGAGGTTATGCCTGTTCGTGACGAAAGTCAATCTGATGCGCTTACTAGGTGACGTCAAGCTGCTTGTGTAAAAACGTCGAGGGTGCGGGTTTTCCATTCCAGGTTAAAGCGATAGAAGATGGAATAGATAATTCGGTCTACACTTTTCACGTTTACAAAGCAGACCATGGGTCGCGTCCTTCGTCGGACCTCCACAAAACAACGCTCGATAATATTGGTGGTGCGCAATTGCTTCCAGAGATGTTTTGTAAAGCTGAAAAACGCTAACAGGTCAGGAAGATCCTTCTCTAACTGCTTCACCATTGTGGGATATTCAGTTTGCCAGCGCAGCTTGAAACAGCGGAAACGCAGCCCGCGCTTGTTTACGATCCTCAGCCAGATAAATAGTCTGGGCCATTTGCTTCAGCTCGTCAGGCCAAAAGTAGGCACCAAAGGCACGACTGTCAGTTTTGACAGGTCAAACAGGAATGAGTGATGTTTATTTTAGTTCCAGACGAAATCGATCGCGAATTTACCGGGCGGGACAACATCAAGGCTATTCGGTTTTCATAGCGTTCTCGCTCTTATCCTCTCAGGGGATCTGAACAGAATACGGCTGCCTCGCCCGCAAGCGTAGGGGTTTCCCAGAGGGAGCCTCAGCGTTCTTGCACTCTCTAATTCAGCCTTGCGCCTTGAAAAAGGTCTGTTGTGGAGGAAGATCTTGCCTTGCTCTTTCACAAGAGCGAACAAAGCGATTTGACGAACGATTTGAATAAGTTTTGGGCCTCTTCGGCGTCGTCCTCGTGAACCGCTACTTCCGGCCCGCTTCTCCAAAATCTGAGACCGCAGCAAGTCCGCGTATTAAGCCCGGCTCCAAGCTGACCATTACTGACGTGGACTGGAGCAAGGCCGACCGGACTCTTCTAATCGTGCTCTCAACGAACTGCCGATACTGTACCGAGAGTGTTCCGTTCTATCAGCGCTTGGCACGCGAAAATATGGGGCATGATGAAATCCGGGTGACGGCTGTGTTTCCGCAGAGTATCGCTGAGGCGCAAAAGTTCCTCACCGATCACGCCATCTCAGTTGATGAAGTCAGGCAGTCCACGCCCGGTGCCACATACGTTAAGGCCACCCCTACTCTCATTATGGTGGATCGGGCAGGCTCTGTAATCGAGTCATGGATCGGGAAATTGCCGGCCGAGAAAGAGGCTGACGTCATGAAGCGATTTCTGGAGGACATCGACGATTAGTTGAATAGCTTACCAAGGTAAGAAGTTACCTCACGAAGGAGAAAGATCATGCTCTCAGTTAACATCCAATCCGTGTACAAAAGGTTGTTGGTACTGACTCTGCTCTCGGCATGCTTAGTCGTCTTCGGACTCTCAGCAGGAACCGAAAGCGTTTACGCTGCAGCGTGCATTCAGGACTGCGAAGCGGATGAGGCCTTTTGCTACGATAACTGTGCAATCGACTGTAGCGGCATTGGTGATGCCGCCTGTAGCAGTTGCATGTCCAGTTGCGCATCTGACTTCTTTAATTGCGCGATCCATGCGGAGTGGTGTGAAGGCGGCGGCGTTTCATACACGCCAAGCTGCGTGGTGGGATACGCGGACCACTGCCCGATCATAAATGGGGTCGCTAATTGTAGTCACCCGGATGCTCATAGTGGATACTATCTACTATGTGAGACTCTAGGGGGAAACCACTGTGTGGCTTGTCCTGACGATGGTTGGCGATGTGTAGGGGCGGCAATCCGTCGTGCTACTAATATCTGCGACCGCCGACAATTGTGGAGGTCTGGGCGAAAGTTGATGGAGCTTTTGGACGGTTGCAGCTCTGCCTCAAATCCGAAATTCCAGCACAATCATTTGGCCGTCTCCCAACGGAGTGAATAGAGCCTTACAAGATTATCTCCACTGTCTGTTGCGAAAAAAGTTGCGAAGATTGTCCACTCTGGGCTACACGGTACACGCAGAGCACTCCTAGCCGCTTTCGCGCAAATGCTCGCGCCTCGGAGTAAGTGTCAAATTATGGCGCTTCCCGCTAGTTTTGGAAGAAACTGAGCATTTCCGTCATTGGCGTCAAAAAGAAGTTGCGAAGATTGTCCAGTGTGGGGAGACATTGGCAGAGAAGACTCGAACAATTCGCAGTCGATGGGACTAAATGGCGGGGCTCAGCGCAAATCGCTAATCAGGACCACGTCACTACTGGTGGTCCCGCGCCCACAGACGAGTGACTTACCGTCGCGTGACCAGTCGAAGGAGAAGAAAGTCTCAGAAGTGAAGTGGGTCAACTGTTTCAGAGGGCTACCGTCGAGCGGCTGGATCCAAAGATTTGTCACGCCGGAAAGGACGCCGCCATGGGTGAGGTTGTAGATAATTGCATGTCCATCCAACGTCCACCGTGAGTTAGGACGGGAATCTGATCGCACAGCAAACGTCTTAAGCGGCGCGCCGCCTGCAAACGGAATAATTGTTATTTTCCAGAGCCGCGAGCTTGCTCCCGCCGGTCGAACGTGGGCGACGAGTTACCATCCTGAGAGATATCAGAGGCCCAACTATTATTAGTCAATTGCACCAACTCGCCGCCACCTGCGGCCACTTTCCATGAAGAATAATTGTTTGAACTAAAGATCACCCACTGTCCATCCGGTGAGAAAAAAGGAGCGACTTCATCGGCGCCGTGAGTCAGTTGTTTCAGATTGTTCCCATCAATGTCCATTCGGTAAATGTGTTGGGTGCCCGTGCGATTAGAGGTGAAAACGATATAGCGACCGTCTTGCGAAACATGCGCTCCCTGATCCTCGTACGCACCATCCGTCAGTTGTCTTTGATCACTGCCATCAGCGTTCATGATCCAGGTATGGACACTGCCGCTCGCCGTCGAGTCGAAAATGATCTTGCCGTCAGGTGTCCAATTAACGCTTGGGGTTCCGTCCTGCCGGAAGGTTCCGGTGGTGAGTTGTTTAGCTCGGTTCGCATCACCTTCAGGCGCGAGCCAAATATGTGAAGTCGCTTCCCGCTTTGTCACAATGAGAGCACTCGCGTCCGCGGAAAGACTCAAATTAGTATAGTTGCTGAAATCGTTAGTGATCCGCCGCGCCGCACCGCTCGGATAGGAGAGATGCCATACCTGCAAAGGTGAGGTGCGCGATTCTCGCGCGGCCACTATCAAGCCAGTGCCCTCCGGCAGCCATTCAATATTTATCACGGAGAACCAGTTTGGAGTATTAACCACTTCTTCG
The DNA here is from genome assembly GCA_963770215.1 of uncultured Acidobacteriota bacterium. GTDB lineage: Bacteria > Acidobacteriota > Blastocatellia > Pyrinomonadales > Pyrinomonadaceae > PSRF01. The sequence continues at coordinate 189,274 of CAVYOP010000014.1, read as the reverse complement.
GCGCCGCCATCGAGGGGCACATTAATGAGCTTTTGAGCATGAGGTCCGGCAACACAAGTGATCGACTTTCCATCAGGCGTCCACGCCATTCCGCCAAAGTAGAAATTCAGGGGACTCTTGCGAGTGGCGAGTACCTGCTCTCCACTTCCGTCACTGTTTGCCACCACCAAAGAGTTCTCGTTCTCAAAGAAACCTCCGCGAATAAATGCGATGCGCTTATCGTCTGGAGATAGCGCTGCGCGAGTCGAAAACCCCTCGATAACCTTCCGGGGCATGTCGCCGAATACGGACATTTGATAGAGCGAATCAAGTCTGTCCTGCTCTCTCTTGTTGAAGTAGATGTTGTTGCCATCGTGCGTGAAGCTGAGGTTCGAGTAAATGGCCTCAGAGGGAGCAACGATCTGCACATTGCTTGAGGTGGCGACTTGCCTGGCCCAGATGCTTTGCTGCCCGGTGTTCTCTACTATATAAACGACACGCTTACCGTCAGGTGAAATCGTCCCGGTTAACACCTTGCCAGTGGCAGTAAGCCTCGTCATCTTGTTTGCCGGTAAGGAGGCAGCCGGCCTCTTTGGACCAAGGAATCTATACAACCCGTAACCGGCCGCGGCCACGAGAGCCATGAAGATAATTGCAGCTACTCTCGGATGGCGTTTGATTTCAGCAGCAATGTACCTGGTGCCTGATGCGGGCCTGATAGATGGGTCAATGCTTGGGCGGGACGTCTCACTTCTGTCTGAGCGCGGACCGGCTCCCCAGGCCATCCCCTGTCTCACTTCCTTCAACAGGAGCGCCACCTCCTTGATCGTTTGATAACGTTCGTCACGATCTTTCGCGAGACAACCACTCACGATTCGTTGTAAGTCAGACGGAACTGAGGGATTCAAGTCTTTGATGGGCGGCGCAGCCTCAGCAACAACTTTGTGCAGCAATTTGACAACTGACTCGTCCACGAATGGCTTTCGCCCGGTCACCGCCTCGAACAGAATGCAGCCAAACGAAAAGATGTCCGAGCGCTGATCAATCTCGTTCACCTTTCCTTGCGCCTGCTCTGGCGACATATAACCCGCTGTGCCCATCACCGTGCCGGCCAAGGAATGCCGCGCCGTGACGCCAGTCTCGGCTTCACCCGGCGCAGGGCAGCTTGAATCTTCTGGTCTTTGCGGTTCGACCAGTTTAGCTAAGCCAAAGTCGAGAATCTTCGCATAGTCATCACGCGTGATCATGATATTGTCGGGCTTCAGATCACGATGAACGATTCCAGCAGCGTGGGCATTGCTTAGACCTTCAGCTACCTGGATGAGATATTGCAGGAGCTCTGGCAGCGGGGCTTTGTCGCGGTGGATCTTATCGCGCAAGCTAGCACCGTCAATGTGTTCGAGGGCGATGAAATGTGTGTTTTCACTATTACCGATTTCGTAGATGTGCGCGATGTTTGGGTGATTGAGGGCGGCAGCGGCTTGCGCCTCTTGTTCAAAGCGGCGCATTCGATCATCACTAGCCGCCATCTCGACCGGGAGAATCTTCAGCGCCACTTTGCGATGCAGTCGTATGTCTTCCGCCAAATAAACTTCGCCCATGCCGCCTTTGCCGAGCAGGGAGCGAATCTCGTAATGATCGAGACGAGTATTGGGAGTAAGTAAAGGGAGCGTGGCAGAGCAGTCACCCATCTGGACCAGATATCCGGCAGCTATATCGTCGGGTGGTTTCCCGGTAAGTGCCGCCGCCTCTGCAGCCAGCAATGCGTCCAACTCGCAACGCAGTTCCGCATCGCTTTCAGAAACATGGTCCAGAAAGATCTTACGCTCGGTGGGAGCAATCTCCAGCGCGGCATGGAACAGCTCCGTCAACCGTTCGTATTGTTGCGACGTCATACTTCACTTACCTGGACTGAGGGCGCGATGTAACCAAGTCTTGGCCATGCTCCAATCACGCATCACTGTGTCAGGCGAAACTTCCAGCACCGTAGCCGTCTCATCTACGCTCAGCCCGCCGAAGTAGCGCAATTCCACCACTTGGCTCTGGCGCTTTGAGAGTCGCTCCAACTCTTTCAACGCATCGTCAAAGGCCACCAGTTCCGCGGCCCGTTCCTGGGTTACCAGTGCAGCTTCCTCCAGAGAAACAGGCCGACTTGGGCCGCCTCGCTTGGCTGTGTGTCGAGAGCGCGCGTAATCAACCAGGATATGACGCATCGCTTGCGCGGCGACGCCACAGAAATGGGCGCGGTTCTGAAACTGTTTCTCTGGCTGCTTGACCATGCGCAGGTAGGCTTCGTGGATGAGCGCGGTGGTTTGTAATGTGTGACCGGGATTCTGTTGACGCATGTAACGCCTGGCCATCTTCCGTAATTCCTGATAAATGAGTGGCATCAACTGGTCGAGCGCCTCACGGTCACCACTATTCCATCGTTCCAACAAAAGGCTGACTGAATGTATGGACGACATCTGCAATACCTTCTGACTAATCTGGCAGGTTGAGAATCCGGCTTGTTGCCGCGAACTATACCACCGCTCAGCAAACTCTCTAACCAAATCCAGACCGCAAGGACGAAAACTCAGGCAGCCATGCCAGTTTTCTCCACCGAATACCGTTTCTATAAGTGGAGATCAGAACGGCTATTCAGCCTGATGGTTTCAACTGGGATTAGCAACTTGACCCCGTTGTTCTGATCCAGCGGGGCGTCCATAACTGAGAGAGAGGTTCTGAATGTCTAAATTCAAAGATACATTGAAATCGAAAGGTAAGATTCCGCTGAGCCAACCGCTCAAAGACCTCAAGCGCAACATGAAAGTCGCGCATGGAAAAGTGGTCTTCTCTCCCCCTCCAGATCTGGAGGAGGATATGGCACAGGTGTTCCACAAGTCCGTTGGAGCACTCAACGAACTCGTCAAAAAGGACGTGCTAAAGGTGGACGAGAACGGGAAAGTGGAGGTGAAGCATGGTTAACTTTAATTGGTGGGGCATGTACATACGTGTTTCCCACGAGCAGACGCAAACGCTCGTCAGGTTGCTTGGATCTGGAGCCGCAATCGACGCACTCCTCGCGGCCTCCGATGATGGCAACGGTGTGGCCTTCTATATCACCTGGGCCGGTTGGCTCTGGATTGAGAACCCGCCGGCTTGGGCCTAGCTCGTAGTGACTCGAAGCGCGGCTAAATCGCCTTTTGGTTGCGCGTCGAGAATTGTAAGAGGGCCGCGAAGCTTTGGGACGTCACTACATATAGCATCGAGATGTGCTTTGCAGCATAGCTGTCGATCCGGTCTTTGAATGGAATCTCAAAAGCCGCAGTCACACCGCGCCTAACTGATATATGAAAGGGCGCCCCCTCGAGTGGTAACTTAAGGTTGTTCTACGACCTGAAGTTTTCCGCCCAAAGGAGAGCCCTATGAAGACTTATTATGTCGGCATGGATGTGCACAAAGCAACCATCGTGATTGCTGTGCTGGACGCTAATGGCAAAGTTGTTTCTCAGTCGATCATTGAGACCTCAACACAAGCTGTACGCGACTTTTTCCAGAGCTTGCGTGGTGCGGTCCATGTGACCTTCGAGGAAGGCAATCATGCGATCTGGCTCTACGATGTTGTCGAGCCACTGGTGAAGCATCTGGTTGTCTGCAATCCCAAACACAATCATCTGCTCAAGCAGGGTAGTAAGAATGACCGCATAGATGCTCGTAAACTAGCAGACTTGCTCAGACTCAACGCCCTCAAGCCGGTCTATCACGGTGAACACGGCACCCGAACACTCAAGGAGTTAGTACGTTGTTATGAATGTGTGGTGAAGGATCTCTCCCGAGTGCGGAATCGGCTCAAGGCTTTGTACAACAGCCAGGCTATTCCCAATCGAGGCGGAGAGCTGTATCACCAAAGCAAGCGAGAGCGTTGGCTCCAGAAGCAGGAGAACGCGGGCCGAAAGATGCGTGCGGAGTTGCTCTTCAGGCAGATGGACGAACTCAAGGTGCTCAAGCGCGTGGCGCGCAAAGCAATGATCGCCGAGAGCCGGCGGCATGAAGCACAAAGCATCCTGAGCCAGGTGCCGGAACTTGGGTTGGTGAGAGTAGCCCAGATCATCGCGACGGTAGATTCACCATTTCGATTCCGAACGAAGCGACCTTTCTGGGCCTATCTTGGGTTGGCGGTAGAGACTAGAAGCAGTGCCGATCATGAGTTGACGAATGGTCGAGTGAGCCGGCGCAAGGTGAAGATAGAGACGCGTGGATTGAATGAGGACTATAACCGACGACTCAAGAGTGTGTTCAAGAGTGCCGCGACCCATGCCTGCAGTTGCGGGGTCTACAAAGAGTACTACGAAAAGCTGCTAGCCGGAGGGACGCGACCGGAAATGGCGCGCCTCAGTGTGACGCGGAAACTTGCGGCAGCAGTGCTGGCGGTATGGAAGAAGGGCCAGAGCTTCGATGAGAGAATGATCATGAGCAGAGCGGCATAGAACCGAAGCTCCACGACCATCGGCACTGCCAAACCAAGAGGTCCAGATCCGAAGCAGAAAGAGATTTCATCAGGGTTCGGGGGAAGTATCATAATGATTTGTGTCCCAAGCGTAGCGCGGCATGAGAGAAGCGCACCTAAGGACCAGGCCTAACTGTATGCCCCCCGGCATTGACCTGAAATAGCAGTAGGCGCGAGCTCTAAAAGAGCCAGAGTCTCAGATAGAACAATGGTCAGCACTTCCAGGATGAAGTCAGGCCAAGGTCGCTCAGCCGAATCTCTAAAGAATTGCTGAGGTGAGGATGGAAGAACAAAACCGTGGCGATGGGAGTTGCAGAGTTTCACCGAGAGAAGCGGGGCTGGCTGTCGAAGAGCGATGGCCGGTCGTAGTAAGGATGATTTTTCTCTTGACAACCCTTTCATAGAACCCTTTCATAGAACAATTCATTCAACCGAAGCGGCGATTGCGTGCCTTTCAACAGTGGGAAAACCATTGATTTTGCTTGTGGCTGCATGTCGAAGCAAATCAATACAAGTTTTGGAAGAAACTGAGCATTTCCGTCATTGGCGTCAACAGAAAGTTGCGAAGATTGTCCAGTGTGGGGAGCACTTTGCGAAGCGAAGACGAGGCCACCTGTGAAGGTGGCCTCCACTCTTTTTGCGATGTGATTGGACTCTACCGTTCAGGTTGTTCGCAGAGGTTTGTTTATCCAGCACGACAGTAACAAAAGAATTCCCGATCACATTGACAAGAAGTCCTGCCACGAGTACGTTGATGGAGTTCTCTAATCTTTTCGTTAACGTGTGCTTCCTCGCAAAGCCTCGCATCAACGAAACGGTCTGAAGATATAAAACCTAACTTGTCTCAGGACTGCGCACGAGGGGATAGTAATCTTCGTCCAGTTCCTTGCTCAAAGTAAAAACCTGCGAATTGCCGGCGCCATCCCGACCTCGCTTTATACATTCGGTGAGCAGTCGCAAAGGGCTGCTATTTTCACAACGAATGTCATGTAACCTCAATTCTCTAGACTTGACCACAAGGAGTAAAAAACATGCAGCGCCTCAAGAATTCTGCAATCTCGATTGTCATCCTCGCTCTTCTCGTTTTGCCATCAACCACATCAAGTCAAAACCAGGAAAATTTGCCTGAGTCTGCACTACTCAGGACCGTGCGACCCGTGGAACCACAAAGTCCAGTAACAAGATTCGTGAAGGCTAAAAAGTCAATTCCAAATCGCTATATCGTCGTACTGGAAGACGATGTTGTTCCAAACAACGACGCGCTGGAAGTTCGACGGGGACGCATGGCTGCGATCGCCAACAGCCATGCACAAGTTCGCGGCGGCAAAGTGGACTTCATTTATGAAACCGCGTTGAAAGGATTTGCGATTGAACTCCCAAACGAAGCTGCGGCCATTGCAATCAGCAAATCACCGCGGGTCAAGTGGGTCGAAGAGGATGGGTATGGTGAATGGGACCAAGCTCCCGCAAACCCTCAACCAAGTCCGCCGTGGGGTCTGGATGCCATCGATGGCACTATTCCGGCACCTGCACCCGACGCCAATGGGAGAACCAATGGTACCTACGGTCGGTTTTCGGATGGCACTGGCGTGTCGGCCTACGTTCTTGATTCAGGCATTAATACGGGGCATCAAGAGTTCATGACGCCGCTTTTCTCGCGGGCCAGTATAGCGGCTGACTGTTTCAACTTTGTGAACTGCGTTTCAGGACAGCAAACGACTTTCTTTAACCAGCAACAGTGCATCTTTCCGGTGCCGAACACAAGCAATAACGACTGTTTAGGACATGGCACACACGTAGCGGGTACCATCGGAGGAAACCAGTATGGTGTCGCCAAAAATGTAACGCTCAGATCCGTGAAAGTCGGTAGTACTTCCGGCCCCGTAACCAGTGCCGTCATTGCCGGAGTGAATTGGATGACGGGTAACCATCAGGCAAATCCTTCCACACCGGCCGTAGCCAACATGAGCCTTCAAGTTCCCCCTAGTCAGGGGCTGGAAGCGGCAGTACAAAATGCCATCAACCAGGGTATTACGATTGTGGTAGCCGCAGGCAACAACAACGCGGATGCTAACATTGGGGCTCCCGCGAATGTCGCAGCCGCCCTCACGGTTGGCGCAGTTGATTGGAACGGCATCCGCTCGCCAGTCTCAAACTGGGGTCCTGGCGTGGATCTTTTTGCGCCCGGCATTCAGGTTGTATCTGCATCAACGGGTAATATATGTAATGGGGGTAACAGCAACAGCGCGTTTTGTCTGCTGTCGGGAACTTCACATGCCGCTCCGCATGTGACTGGCGCCGTGGCGATGTATCTGCAGGGACGACCAGGTCAAGTTAACTGTAACGTAAACCCAATTCAGGGAACTGCGCCAGCGAGTGGGAATTTATCAACGTGTCCTGATCGAGTCTCGCAATTCGTGAAGGCGAACGCTAATCTGGACAAGCTGAGCAACATCAACGGCCCTAATCCTGCAACCGATGTATCGCCTAACAGATTCATATGGAATGTAGCGATGCCGGGGCAGACCAACCCGATTGACAACCATCGATTCTTTTTCTGGCAGCAGTATGCAGACTTTCTCAATCGCGAACCGGATAATGGTGGACTGCTGTTTTATGTCAACATTTTGGCTGAATGCGGATCAGATGCGGAGTGCATCAGGGCCGTAAGGGCTATACTGTCAGCGAATTTCTTTCGCTCGCCGGAGTTTGGTGGAAGGGGCGGTTACGTCGCGAACCTGTTTAATATTGTCATCGGACAAAGACCGAAAACCGTTGCCGAGTTAAGCGATCCAACCAAAGTTGAGCGACCACACTTCCAGGAGTTCATGACCGATTTAGCATTCCTGTCCGGGACAGACGCTGAGGTCAACGTAAAGAAGAGTCAACTCGCCGCTACGTGGCTTGGACGACCAGAAGTTCAGGTGATTCTACCGAACAGTTTGACGAACCAACAATTTGTGCAAAAGCTGGAGAATACCGCCGGTGTGACTTTGGCGAACGAAAGCACGCTGATCGGAAACTTGAACAACGGCAGCCAAACCCGCGCGCAGGTATTGCGCGCCGTCGCGGAGAGCGACGAAGTTACCACGAAGTTCCAGCTTCAAAACTTTGTGACAATGCAATACGTCGGCCATCTGCGGCGCGAACCCGAGGATTGTCATGGCTCTCCCGACCCACCTAACTGCGGCTACATTTTCCACTACAACCGATTCACGCCCGGCGGAGACCCACACCACATTGAAAACCTAATCACTCGTGGATTTATTGAGTCACCTGAATACCGGCGACGATTTGGACCATGAGTTAGCGGAAAGACCGCCTCAAAAGAAGTTGCGAAGATTGTCCAGTATGGGCTGCGTCAGGACTCCCTGAAGCTCTTTGGGCTTGTGTGCCAAACTATTGCGCACGCAAGATTTTGAAGAAACTGAGCATATCTGCCGTAGGCGTCAAAAGGAAGTTGCGAAGAGTGTCCAGTGTGGGGAGCATTAATCTATTAGCAAACAATAGGAAGGGCCACCTTCGCGGCGGTCTCAGATTGTGGTGAGGTTTGAGGGGAGAGTGAGAGTTATCTAACTCCGTTTTGCAATTGCATCGGCACTAATGCAACAAGCCATCGTTTACATCAAGCTCAATCCTGGGGCGCATTCTCAGGCTGAATTGATTGAGATAGTGGCAAGCAAACGCAAAACGGAGTATTTTCCCAAGCCGGCGAGGATAAGTACGCCTCAGATGCGCAGTGAGACTCGGTGTTCTTAATCTGATCCTGAGAGCTTCAGCGATCGCACCTTTGAGAGGTCAAGCAATTATCACCGCCAAGATCAAACGACATTAACCTGCGCTGAGATTCCAAGACAGCAGAACGGTGGAATCGTTGAAATCACAATCGCCACCGCTTGGATTATCCTCTGAAATGAACACCCATGATCCGGCATAAGTGGTGGTCCCGGCACTCATAGAATCATAAGCCTTAATCACCTGACTTGTTTGTGATCCCGAATTTTTAATCCTGACGGTGTAAGGCTGCATAGTCGAAACAGTCGTAAAGAAGGAGTTCACTCCTCCTGAGGCCAACATGGGCGTTATAGGCCCCCCCGGATTGCCTGCACAGGAAATCTCTGCGACGACACTACCGTTAACGGCTATAACTTGAGCTGTCTGCCCAGCAGCAGACTGCCCGTAGCCGCTCAAGTTACAGATTACGTTATTTGGAAGCGGATTATCTGCTAAAGAGATACTGCTGCCTGGTTGTCCAACATTGGTACAAGTTGCCATGATTCTCTCCTTTGAGGATAAGAGGTTGAAGAGTTAGTGCGGTACTTAACCACACATGAACGCATTTCTGCTTAATCCCGTGGTCGCTCTGTAGGGTCTTTGCTTTTCGAGTCGAACAGATTCGATAAAAGCATCCTATACCGTCCGACTATTAACGCGAGAATTGCCTGAGAAAACCACCACGTCTAATGTTTATTAAGGTTGCTGATTACGATAGTGGAAGAGTGAACAACGTGTGGATGGGCCAAGGGAGACTGCCGAGGACGCCGCTGCATTTGAATCTCAAAAACCAGTTGCGAAGATTGTCCAGTGTGGGCTACCACAGTTACATGCTGAGCACTCGTAGGCACTTACAGCAATGCTCACTACTCAAAGTGACTTGCAGATTTAGGCGCTTCTCGCAACTGCTGGAAGAAACTGAGCACTTCTGTTGTTGGGATCAAAAGAAAGTTGCGAAGATTGTCCAGTGTGGGGAGCGCTAATCCGTCATACTAGAGCGAGGCTGTGCAAAGGGGCCTTGTCGGTTGTGACCAACCGTTATGACAAATCAACTCACGCAGCGAGTGGTATGTGAACCTCACGAAAGAGGGGGTTGACTTTTTATTCCCAATAGCAATAACTTTCACTCTGTTTCAATAGAAAACTGTCCCGAGCCACTGCTTCCTCGCATACTCGTTAGTTTGGTCTTTCACATCATTAATCGGGGAGCAACAGCCCATGAGTTACTTGGCAACCAAAGACTACTTCAAAGCCAGTTGAGACGTCGTTGTATGGATACACCATCTACTGAAATAGTCGCAAAAATCGGCTTCGAGATCATTACAGAGCTCTTCAAGAAGACTTTTGAGGGCTTTGGTCATGACTGGCTTAAGCGCAAGAACCGCAAATATGACCCTCTCGGCCTCGCTGCAACAAAGTACGCCAACAAGATGGAGGCTCGGTACAATTCGATGCGTATCTTCGGGATGGCGGAGCCCGTCCCATTGAGAAGTATTTATACGCGCGTCAATATCCTCAGCAAACTCCCGTCGCGCGAGAGAGTGACGATTGAAGAACTAAATAGCTTCTTTGATTTTGATCGTCACGGTTTTGGAAAGCGCCAAGCAACAAAGGATGGCATTGAGGCAGTCAACTCTATAAGCAAACTCATGGTCTTGGGGAAACCTGGCGCAGGCAAGACTACGTTCCTCAAGCACATCGCCTTGCAATGCCTTGATGGCACACTCCGTGAACCTCGTATACCCATATTTGTCAGCTTGAAGAACTGGGCCGATTCCGAAACCTCCGGTGATTCTCCAATGTCTCTGATGGCCTATATAGTAAAGGAATTTGAGATTTGCGATTTTCCGGACGCTCTTCAGTTTGTTGAGCGTATGCTTTCTCGCGGTCGATGTCTTGTTCTTCTAGATGGTTTTGATGAAGTCAATACATACGTCGATGACGTAATAGTGCAAATTGCGAACTTTGTAGAAAGATACGATAAGAACCAGTACATCTTAAGCTGTAGAGTAGCGGCCTACAATTATTGCTTCGAAAAGTTCACTGATATAGAGATTGCGGAGTTTTCGGCTGAGCAGGTGGAGAGCTTTATAAACAACTGGTTTGGTAAAGGAAGCCCAAAAGCAGAAGCAGCTTGGTCCCAAATCTGCGAGAACCGGCCCATTAGAGAGCTTGCGGGCACGCCCCTCTTGCTTACAATTTTATGCCTCGCGTTTGACGAGACAATGCGGTTTCCGTCAAACAAAGCAGATCTCTACAAGGAGGGCATCGACGCGTTATTGAAGAAATGGGACGCTTCCCGATCTATCACCCGTGACGATGTGTATAAATTTCTTTCGCTCAAGCGCAAAGAAAGTATGCTTTCACGCGTTGCTGCGATAAATTTCCAAGCCGGACAGTACTTCATTCGGCAAAATACCCTTGAAAGACAGATTGGCGAGTATATTCAAAATCTACCTGAACATCGGACCGAGTACGTCGAGCCTGATAGTGCCACTATTTTACGCGCCATAGAGGCCCAACACGGATTATTCGTGGAACGGGCCAAAGGAATTTATTCGTTTTCGCACCTAACTTTTCAGGAATATTTTACTGCAAGATACATCATTGATAACGCAACGCGAGGTACGCTTTGGCACTTAGTCGAAGCTCACCTTATCGATCACCGTTGGCGGGAGGTGTTTATTCTCGTCACCGAATTATTAGACACAGCGGATTCATTTGTTCGTCTCATGCAAGCGCGAATAAAAAAGTTCGAAGTGAACGACGCTATTAGGAATTGTGTGGCCGTGATCCTGGCAAAGGTGACGGCGAAGAAGGTAACAGGAAATTCTCTGCGATCTCCATCTGGGTACATGGCGGCAGCCTTAATGTACATTTTTAAGCGTGCGCAGAGCTATGTGGAGAAAACCAGCGACTATTCCGCAGAATTAGACCTCTGTGCGCGCCTACTTCTCGACGTCTTACAGTCTTCATATCTGGGAGGCTTTGAAAAGGACTCTATTGTCAGTTCAGTGCTCGAATTAGACAATCCTTCAGCCGAATGCGATACCAGTATTCACGATGCTCTCTCCAAGATAGCCATTGATAGAGTGCCGTTACCGGTCGAGTACCTTCGAGGTAATCTTAGGCTTGTAGAATGTCTGGCTACTGATTGTTACCTCTCACGGGACCTGAGAGTTAGCGCTTACAAATCTTTATTCATGTAGCGCACCGCATCGATAGTTGCGTGGGCCAACCAAAGAGGCCTCTAATTCAAATAGCAGATTTGTACTTTTCGGTTTGGTTCGTCTGAGACTCAAGAGCCGGGAATCTTCTGGGGAAGAAACTGACCATCTTTGCCATCGGCGATAAAAACCAGTTGCGAAGATTGTCCAGTGTGGGCTATCTCAGAAGTCTGTGGACGCTCTTGTGGCAAACTACTGCGCCCGCAAGTTTTGGAAGAAATTGAGCACTTCTGTGGTTGGCGTCAAGAGAAAGTTGCGAAGATTGTCCAGTGTGGGGAGCAGTTTTATTCTTAATCTAATCGAAGTTAAGGCCACCTTTGCAGGTGGTCTTAGTTTTGGCGCACAGGCGTTTGGTGGTTGACGTCATTTTCCATTTGTCGCGTGCTCGTTTCAAGTGACTTTTCGAGCGAAGTTCGCCCTTGCACTCACTCCCGAAACCGGCTGGCGAATGCAATGGAGCACTTAAAACCGGAGCGCGGGTGGGCTGTCGTTTAGGATGGAGATGAAGAGGGCGACCTGATGGGTTGAAGCGCAACAAAAGCCTTTTTCACGTCCATCAAACTTGTTCTCTCTGTTCACTTCTGTTCGGTTTCTTCATCGCGGTTTGCTCTATAGAAGTTGCCAACCGATTTTTAATCAACTCGGGCGGTGAACCGCCCGCCTGTTCAACTTTCAAGTATTTCAAGGACTTGTCCTGCGACATAATGGATTATTTGCTGTGTGCTACTGGTCAATCGCGGCTGCATCAAAGTGCCGTCTTGACAACATGCCGCCTCTGGACTAAGTAAATAATCGGAATGCTCATAAATACTTTACGCAATGCTGTAGGCGAAGCACGTTGCAGGATTTTCGATTGGCAGCATGGGGTTCGCACTTGCGGCAGTAATAATATAACCGATTTGACTATTGTTGGTAACAATAGCTCGCACGGGGGAATATACTACCCCTCTCATCCGAAGTTTCTTTTTGAAGTACTCAGCTCATTAAAAATCGACTATCCATCTTACAGGTTTGTAGATGTCGGCTCTGGGAAAGGTCGCGTACTGCTCATCGCTTCAGAATTTCCCTTTTCTGAGATCATCGGTGTGGAATTCGCTACTGAGCTGCATGAGATCGCAGGGGAAAATATTCGACGCTACCGAAGCAAAACTCAGAAATGTAAAAATGTCAAAAGTTTGAACCTCGATGCCATCGAATTCGAAGTGCCGCTGACACCCCTTGTCCTATATTTCTTCAATCCTTTTCGTCCGCCTGTTTGGATCCCTGTACTCCAACGTCTCCAACGCTCGCTTAACTCACATCCACGTGACGTAATATTGATCTATGAGAATCCCTGTCACGCCGGCCTTATAGAACAGCAAACCGCGCTCAGATGTGTCGAACAGTCGACTTACCACAACACCTATCGATTCAAGCATCACTCATGACTTTTTGAGCGCTCGGCGCACCGGCATTTTCAAACTACTGGGAAGCGCGTTGAACATATTTCTGGCCGATTTTCCCAAAGCCTCTTTAAGCTCGTAACGACGCAGCCACGTTCGATCGAAACGGTAGCGGTATACAGGGACGATGGTTCCTCCCATGCGCCGCAGGAAAAGGTGCGTTCCGCCGAGACTGTAACGTTTGTAACCTTCTCCCCACGCCCATTCAACAACACGCCACTGTAAAAGATCATTCGGTCTGAGCTTAAGATATTCGAGTAAAGAATTGTTCGCCGCATATTCAACTATCGCCCCGGCATACAAGCGAATGATCGTGGCTGCGATGATCTTACCGTCGTACCGAGCAAGAAAAAGTCGGCGATTCTGTGATTTGAGGGCTTCCTCCATAACCTCGAAAGAGAAAGGCACGATCTTTTTCCGCTGACACCAGTCAGTATAGATGTCGTAGTAAGCTCTGAATTCGTCGTGCGTGCCGGCGATAACAACTTCTATTCCGCGTTTAATTGCATTCCGAATGTCCGTTCGTCGGGTGCCTGAAAATTGCTTGAACAATTCGTCGGGTCCTTTCGTCAAATCCAACATAACAACACCCTCTTCTTGCTTACATCGATATCCGTATTTTGAGAGCGTATTGAGCGGTACAAAACTGTAGAATGTTATTAGCTTGTCCGATCCGGCTTCATTCAACAATCCAGCCAGTAGAGCATCGGACACGGCTTCGAGATCGATCGTTTTGTCGAAACAAATCTGCGGTCGGAACTTTAAACCGCAACTTAACTGCTGCTTCTCGTGTGTACCGCTAAGGGCGGCAACGACTCGCTCACCTTGCCAGGCAAGTACTACAAAGGGTCGTTTGTCACGAAAAAAAGGTTCGCGAAAATATTCCGGCGATACATAGTGCGTGGCGCAATCCGCGCGCGTCAGAAACTTCCTCCAGCGACTCTCAACACTCATATCCTCCGGATAGCTATGCAGGATTGTCCAAATTGTTTGTGTTGATGAATTTTCCATAGCGAGGTTGGAATATCCATTCAGGAACTATTGACGAAGGGCCCATCAGCAAAGTCTACTTTGGCTGCGACACAGATCCGAGTTGACTCAGCCATAGACTGCGTGCGTAAAGCCATGATGCGAAAGTAAAGATAAAGGCAGAAACTACTTCCGAGGGAAAGAATGCCAAGGATGAAGCAACGAGTAGGCTGTCGCAACAGAAGCCTCCAGTAGAGAAAATTGAAGAGCTTTCCGCTGACAAAAGAATCGCTTGTTTATATACCGCTTTTCCCTGCTCTGGCAAGACTACCAACAAAGCAACGACCCAAAGGGGAGCCCTTACGTCTAAGCTCATTGCTTAGGCCCGACGTGAGGACGTCACTTTCCTTAGTCGTCCTAAAAGGACTGTCATTCCTTACTGCTGGTCTTCGGTTGTCTGAGTGGCGCGACGAACACAGCGCATGCACAGGCACGCGGCTATGTTACGAACACTTGCAGTAACACCGCTCTGTAATCGACACGACCACCAATAGTGTAGTTGACTCCATCATGGTGGGCGCAGCTCCCTTTGGCGTCGCTGTGACCCCTGACGGCACGCGAGTCTATGTGAGCAGTCTAACCAATGGAGGCGGAATCCGTATCGGCACGTCTTTCAATTCTTTGGGTACCACCAGAGTCTCCGAAATCTCTGTTCTGTCACCGGAGCAGGCCAAACAACGCGAAGACGAAATTGATCTATACCTGAGGCGCGAGAAACGCGAGCATAATAGGAATAAATTGCGCTATATATTGTTCACGCTTTAGTTCTTCCCCACCAGGTTACCTGACAGTCCCCGCACGGATCCCGGCGTGCGGTTTTCCCGCACCGGGCTCTTCGTGAATACTCGCCTCCGCAGCAAGACTAGAGTGATCGCTTAAGTACCGCTTATCACCTTTCGCCTCCCAAATCGGAGCGCCATCAGTTGAAGGGCTGCGTACGATTCTATTTTTGTGTGCAGAGTCGTGATTAGGCCGCTTATTCAGGAATCCAGACTCTTTCGTTCTTAAAGGGAAACCCGCATCCAGTGGCTTACATCGGCCCGATGTTAATTGTTGCAAAAAACTGAGCATTTCTCCGTCGGCGTCAAGAGGAAGTTGCGAAGATTGTCCAGTGTGGGGAAGCATTGGAAGAGAAGAATAGGACAAGTTTGATGAGTACAGAATATTCAGGGACAAGACGCTCGAAAGAACGCCTGATGTGGTCTGCCTTTTTGCTTTGCTTTCTCTGACAACCTGTAATAGAGTGCGCCGTGTTTCTTCCTGACTCCCACTGCACGCGGCTTCTCTGCTAGTATCTCGCAAATACTCCTAACTGAATTGGGAACACCCGACAGGCGGCTGGCTAACACCCGGCGCCGCTGCGGCGCGGGTGAGCGCGAACGTTAGCCCGTCAATGAGGGAGGACCGAAATGACAGACCCTCTCGTAGCACGTTATCAGCAGTACTTCCGCCACCCGGATGACGATCACGACATTCTCGAGGTCGGCGACCGAGCAATCGCATGCACAAACATACGGCGCGCAATCGAAATGCTCGGTTTCGAGTTCGACCACGTCCCCACCGATGAGCAGCTGTACGACGAGGCGCTTAGAGACGGTGTCAAGAGGTTCCAATTCGAGTACAAACACCGCGTCACAGACGGGCGCGTCGGCCCCGGCACGCGGGAGCGCTTGGTATCCGAGATGCTTCATCGGTTCAATCCCTGAGTCTTCGCCCGGCTGAAACGCCCGGAGGGCTGGAACCGACCAGCAGTCTTTATTAGTTACGCGTCCGCAGACCGCGATCGAGTGAATAAGATAGATCAGTGGTTGCGCGATCACGGACTGCGCGTCATCAGGGACTGTCAGTTCTTTGTCGCCGGAGCGACAATCCAACACAACATTGCTCGCGCGGTCGCGTCCTCGGACAAGATTCTTGCGGTACTGTCCTCGAATTCGCGCGATCGGGATTGGCCCAGTCTGGAGCGCGAGTTGGCGGAGCAAGTTGAGGTACGGCTCGGCGCGCCTGTGCTGATCTACCTGTGCCTCGACAGCACACCTCTGCCCGCGCATGACTTGACCCGGTTGGCAATTATGACGAAGGGCAAAACCTTGAAGCAGGTAGGCGAGGAGATCATGAACGCTGTCGCGGGCGTCCCGATACCGCAATGGACATACCATTACGACGAGGACGAGCCGCTTTAAGCAATGACGGCTAACAAGCGGATGGCAGCGGACGGCCTTCGGCCGCCGCTGATCGGCAAGGCGTTCGGCCGATGAGGTGGAGAGGGAACCGTGAGCGCGCCCCGAAGTTGCGAAGATTGTCCACTGTGGGCTGCCACGGTTACACGTTGCGTCGTAGACGCTTACACCACAATTGTCGCGATTCGGAGTAAGTGACAGATTAGGCGGGCTCTCGCATCTGTTGGAGGAAACCGAGCATCTCCGTAGTTGGCGTCAAGAAAAAGTTGCGAAGATTGTCCAGTGTGGGGAGAAATTATTCCTGTATACAAAATGAGGCCACGAACGAGTTTGCTTTAGACAATAATTTTCATTTTTATGCGGAAAGGAAACGAAGGCCTAACACCGCTTCCGCGATTTTATCTAGATCAAGATACATATAGTTCGGCATCAGGTGAGCATCGCACTGACTCGGCCAATGAATTCGAGAGACTCTGCAATCGCCGCCCGTTATAGGAACCCGGACAATGACCCAAGTGGGCCATACGTTCTTGCAGATGTAACGTCACCATTTGATCGGCCAAGACTGCAATATAAATGGCATGGTCAGTTGCCACCACACGGTCGATCGTGGCGCTATACAAAAGAACGTGCAGCGGCCTTAGAGGCCGAGGGGCGCATTGTTTTCTCATCACGTGGCAGGCCGCGACTCAAGCGTTACTTGAGCGAGGCTGTATCGAGAAACGTCGAAGCCGACGCGAAAGCCTCATCTCGGCTTGAGGTTATAGTTCGAACAGCAATGAAGGCGATTGCATCCGAGATCGCCAAGAATCCACGATGTCTCCGAGACGTTGAGTGGAGAGACTTAGAGCGAGTCATGCGAGAGGTATTTGAGCAGCTTGGATTCGCAACCGAATTGACTCGGTCAGGAAAAGATGGGGGCTTTGATCTCCGACTCGAAAGTAAGGAGCGTAGTGAAACGAATATTTTCTTAGTTGAAGTAAAGCACTGGCTCGCAAGCGGGAAAAAGCCGGGAAGCAAAGTCTTATCGGCCTTGGTTGATGTGGTAGCCAGAGCAGGTGGCAAAACCAAGGGAATGCTTATCTCTTCGTCGGGCTTTGCCGAGAATGTTCTGAGTGGACGAACTGAGGTAGAGCAACATACCGTCAGGATTGCTGGCCAGAACAAAATTGTCTCTCTGTGCCAGAACTATCTTGAGAGTGTAGAGGGAATTTGGCTCCCCACTACCGAGCTATCTGAAATGCTTTTTGAAGGATCGAGCTAGTGTCGTGTTTCTAAAGTTCGCTGACAAAATCGGGCGACGCTGTCGAGGATCTCATCAGCAGTTTTGGTCCAAATGAAGGGCTTTGGCTGTTCATTGTGAACATCAATGTAATTACGAATAGTTGTTTCCAAACTGCGGGTGCTGCGAAACACACCACGGCGCAGTTGCTGCGCAGTCAAGAGCCCAAACCAACGCTCCACGAGATTGATCCAGGAAGCACTGGTCGGCGTGAAGTGGAGGTGAAAGCGCGGGCGCTTCAACAACCAACGCTGAATAGTCGCCGTCTTATGCGTGCCATAGTTGTCGAGAATGAGATGAACATCCAGCGCGCTGGGCACTTCGGCATCAATCTTGTCGAGGAACTTACGGAACTCCAGGGAACGGTGCCGGCGATGAAGCTGACCGATGATCTTGCCAGTCTTAGTGTCCAAGGCGGCAAACAACGAGGTCGTGCCATTGCGCCGGTAATCATGAGCGCGGCGTTCTGCCTGACCGGGACGCATGGGCAGAATCGGTTGCGAGCGATCCAGCGCTTGAATTTGAGATTTCTCGTCCACGCACAAAACCAAAGCTTTATCCGGTGGATTAAGGTAAAGCCCCACAATATCGCGTACCTTCTCGATAAACAGCGGGTCCTGAGAAAGTTTAAAAGTCTCGCTGCGATGCGGGGCCAAAGCGAAAGCGCGCCACACGCGATGGACGCTGGCGTTACTCAGACCGGCAGCCTTGGCCAGCGAGCGTGTGCTCCAGTGCGTAGCATTCTTAGGCGTGGACTCCAGCGTCATCGTCAACACTCGTTCAACTTCAGTATCACTGAGCCGTCGCGGCGTACCCGGTCGGGGCTCATCCAACAGCCCGTCGATCCGGCGACTGCTAAAGCGCCGCCGCCATTTGCCAACCATCTGTTTCGATATACGCAAGAGCGTCGCCACTTCCGTGTTGGTCTTGCCGCTCGCACAGTTGAGAATGATCTGCGCTCGTTGGGCCAGTGCCTGGGCCGTCTTCGGTCTTCGGGCCCAGCGCTCCAGCGTCTCGCGCTCTTCGCTGCTCACTGTCAAAACTGGTATTGGTCGTCCTCTTCGCATCGTTACCTCCATGGTACTTAATACGAAAATGGCCGACTATTTGTTAACAGAACTTTAGAAACAGGACACTAGCCATATCGAAACTGAGCATTTCTGCCGTGGGCGTCAACAGAAAGTTGCGAAGATTGTCCAGTGTGGGGAGAAGATTGAAGGCGAGGCCATCCGCAACGGTGGCCTCAAATTTTCCGCCTCATTGTTACGAACGTTTATTTCTGACGTAATTCCGGTCAGGGTTCGTATTGCGTGTCAGGCAACAAGTTCACCTCACGAAGTAAACTAGTTAAAAACATATTAGCTGGCAAGACGTTGACTTTTTATTCTGAACGGGACTAACCTCCCCTGGTTTCATCGAAGGCTGATCCCCCGAGCCTCTGCGTCCTCGCACACTCGCGTAAACCAGCCTAGATTCCTTGCGATCAAATCTCGGAACTTATCGATGGCAAATAGTACTCAATCCACCCGCCGCTCAGCCTTTCATCCACTCTGCTCACGGAGGTCTCTATGGAACTAGAGCACGCTGCTGTTTTTATCTGGAACACTCCACTTACAGTAGCAGCGGGCGGAGCTGATCGTTGCACCGGATTGAGGTCATACTCACCAGCTTACATGCGGAACGAATCTCGAAACGAAAACTGGTTGTCGCACGCCGCGTCAACTTAGGCGTATGCGCTTGTTGCCAGCAGCAGCGAAAGGAAAGATGAAATTGATATGAATCAGTGGAATGAGATTCTAGAAACAATCGGACAACTCTCTTGGCGGATCTTTATCCTTATTTTTTTCTTCATTTTTATGGCAAGAATTCTATGGCATGAACTAAGGGGGGTCTTACCGAGGAAGTTTATCAGCTATCTTGGAAATGTTGACACAAAGCCGGACAACAAAACACCGCTAAGAAGCGATTCAGGAGGTGAAGAGCAATGACACCTACCGATCGTTTTATATGGGGTTTTTGCGGAAGCCTCGCCGTCGAGATCGTTACTCTCTACAATGTATATCACAAAAGTCGAATCGCATTCCCAGAAAGGTATAAAAGAAAAGGTTTCTGGGTGATTCGCTTATTTCTCTCTGCAATCGCCGGTGGACTTGCAATAGCGTACGAGATTGATAAGCCCCTACTCGCACTTAATATAGGTGCCGCGACTCCGCTTATCATTCAAGCACTTGCACAGGGTTTTGAAGCAATCCAATCACCTTCAGAACCAAATGTGTTATCAACGTCATCGAGCACAAAAGTAATATCCTCAAATCCTAATCAGGATCAGTAATTCTCCAAAGGTTAAAAGCGTTAGGGATGAGTGCGAGACGAATTTCCAGAAATAGCGCAGTGGCACTTGAATTAGCGATCCTTAATTAGTTTAGTTCTAATCTGCAATTGTATGGAGTCTGAGAACTATAGCGAAAACATCAAACAGCTTGCGGAGGAACATCGGTTCGACACAGACACCGCGGTGAAGCGTGCAATCTCGTCCGTAAAACAACTTGTTGAAAACACTTCGTCTCCTCCTATACTGTTTCACTATACAAATGCCTCTGGATTGTTTGGAATCCTTCAGTCGGATACTCTTTGGGCAACCCATTACGAGTACTTAAATGATCCATCAGAAGTTCTCCACCTCACACAAGTAGCCCATGAACTTTTTAAGGAAGAGCTTGCGTCGTTTTCTAGCTCGAAGCAGGATAATGTCATAAGTGATACTCCAGAGAATTTGCGTATCAACTTGATGAGGATTTTCTGTGATTACTCAAATCTCTCCACTCATTATGCCCCTTACGTAATATCATTTTCAGCGAATGGTGACTTATTAGGGCAGTGGCGTGCATACGGAGATAATGGGTACGGTTATTCATTAGGATTTCAGCAAGCAGTACTAAACAATATTGTGGAAGCTTCGGATGGTCGTATGAACTTATGGCCAGTGATTTACAATCATGAACACCAACAACTAATAGTGAAAGCGATTTTTGGTGCTCTATTCGACGAGCTTGTCGAACCATTCTTTGCTACAAGGTCAGGGTTTGTAACGAACGAGGCTCTACGCATGGCTTTCGAGTGTATCCATCGATTGTTCGGCATGATGTCACCATTGGCAAAACACCATGCGTATAGCGATGAGGAAGAATGGAGAATTATAGTTCACGGAATCCGTCCAGAAGCTGTACTCGACCAGTATCGACAGACGCCATTCCCGAACTCTCCAATAATTAGCCGTTCCAATGATGAACTTCACGGATACAACGTTCGTGTATCAGGCCGACGCATTATTCCATACACCTGTATGCAGTTACCCGAATCCAATCGAGGTGATTTGTACAATTGCCTTGTGGTTGGCCCTTGTCAACTAACGCCGAGTACTGAGCCAGCTCTAAAACTTCTGCTCTTCCGACTTGGACTATACCCTGGAGTCAATATCCTTGAATCCGAGGTTCCATATCGAGCCATATGAAATAGAGGATAGTGCAATTGCCTGTGGACGCTAACAAAGCAAGCAGCCGAAACCGCGATGCGAATTTTCATATGGTACTTCGAGTGTCATCAGCGGCGCCGCTGAGCCGGGCGTTATGCCGCATGGGTTGAGTATAGGATTTTCAAATCTGCGAAGGGTGTGTCAGAGGCGGCGTAAAAGACTATTAATGATCTCGCCAGCGCGCCACAATATTGGCCTCTCCGGGAAAATTGAGCACTTCTGTCGTTGGCATCAGAGAGAAGTTGCGAAGTTTGTCCACTCTGGGCTACCAGAACCGGATTGCGACTCTCTGCAGAACGTGGATCGCTTGCCGGACAAGGGCGCGTCTTGCCACTTTTGGAAGAAACTGAGCCAGTCCGCTGACGTAAACGATCACTGTGAGTGAAAATTTCTGCCAAAAAACCGAGACCTGCTTGGGGAGTCTAGTTACCTTGGCTTTCCTTCAGCGCTCGTTTGGCCCGTTTAAGATGGCTTTGTAAGCTGTTTCGCGTAAGCCCGAGACGCTGGGCCACCTCTCGCATACTGCCACCTACAGAGCTTCGTACCGCTTCTATGCTGCAACGTTTCGCGCGTGCGGTCCATTGCTTGAATGTTTCGCCTTTTCGCAATACGCATAAATCAAGCGGCAAAACAATGTCACCTGGTTGAGCGATTGACGTTATGAGCGATTGTTGGGCCGAGGATAAGGCGTAACCGGCATCTTCTTCATCAGGTCCTTTACGGACAACCTTCGTTAGTTCTGTGCTTCGACTGTTCAATTTAGAAATAGCGAACTGCGCTAACTCAACAGTTATCGATTCGTTTCCGTTTATGTAACTCGTCAACTCATAGATCAAATTTCGCAGCGCTCGGATATTGCCGGCATAGTTAAGCTCACATAACAGTGCTACCGCCCGCTCATCAATCACATAAGGTCGAGTCTCCTTGTTTGATCCTGTGACCGCATGAGCAGCTTCGCGCAAATAAAACGAAATGAGCGCCGGGATGTCCTCACGTCGTTCGCGAAGTGGTGTCGTCTCGATCGTGAGTATGGCCAGACGGCAGTAAAGATCATCGCGAAACTGCCTGGTCTGAATCATCTCGCTTAAGTTTCTAGACGTTGCGGCAATTATCTGAACATCGAAGTATCTATAGTGGTTCGTTCCCAAACGTTTGATTTGTTTTTCATCAATGGCTCTTAGCAGTTTGCTTTGCACTCGCGGCGAAATATCACCGATCTCATCCAGGAACAAGATGCCGCCATCAGCCTCTTCAAAGAGACCTTTGCGATGATGATCTGCTCCGGTAAACGCCCCTTTCCGATAGCCGAAAAGTTCGGCTTCTACCAAATGCTCCGGTAGGTTGGCACAATTAAGTTCGATCAATGGTCTTTGCGAACGCGCTGAAAGGCGGTGGATCTCACGTGCCGCATAAGTCTTACCAGTTCCGGTTTCGCCAGTAATAAGAATATTGAAAGGCCGCTGAGCTACGCGTTGGATCTCGGCTAGCAATGTCTGTGTATATACACTTCCTTGCCCTACATAAAAATTGTAACTCTGAGATTCGCCGCGCTCGAATCGCGACGCCTCCATTGGTGAGTTAGCACCTTGCTGTGTTGTTTCGTCCGTCCCCTTTTGAAGCGCGGTAGTACGCTGTGGTGATTTCGAAGCACCGATTGGGTCTGAAGGATTCATAGATATTGACTTCTACGGTTAGACAATAGTCATCTATCCACCACCGACTTTGACACGTGTTGGTCCACCCAAGAGGTTATTTAACCACTTGCAGCGAACTGCATTGCTGACTAATGAGACTCTTCGAACGTTAGGACCCCTCCTAATCAGGGGAGGCCATTATGGGTTCACTGTGGGGAGATTGAACGAGACGTAGACGTCCTTCGCGCGACGTCATAAATGGCAGCCTGGATTTGAACCATTCAACTGTCATATGCGGTCTTATACGCTTCGCGCAGACAATTAGATGCCATTCCGTACCCGAAACTAAAGCAAGAAAACTTGCACTAAGCAGGTGTTCGCCGTTATCCCCCGACTGTGCAGAAGCAAACCATCCCTAGTAGGTCGTCTCGATTTAGACAGCATTTAGTGGTGAGAGTAATCAGAAAGTTCTCAATAAGTTATCAATGAGATCTCAATGGCAGGAAACAACCCCCTTCAAGTCGAACTACACACGCAGATCTACAGTGGCTTCAAAGCGTCTCTCTAATGGAATTTTGCACGAAGTAATCTGCAAGTAATTTTGCAGGTTGAAAAATGCCTTAATTTTTGCACTTTTTGAAAGTTGAACTCCCAAAATAATCATTGCGTTCGAATGAATAGCAGGTTTAATCTCACGCCGCCTTGGTTTCTCGCCCACTTAGCCCGAAGTTCACCAGGGCATTAATAGACACACTCTTAGTGCTGCGCCCACCAAATGCGCGGCACCAGCTAGGGGTAACTCGCAACTCCTGGCGCCGTTAGTACAGCGCGAGTAGTTGTAGGAGACTCAACGTGATCTCGGTTACTAAACTATCGGTTTCAAGCGATTCTGCTGTCTGGGCCTTATCCATCGCATCCGCGTTAGTACGCAAACCCGACATCGGCGGGGGCGGTGGTGGAGAGACAATCCCTGTGTGTATGTCTCCTGCCGCAATAGGAACCGACAGCAATAGGACAAGTGTTATTGCTGCACCCAGCTTTTGTAGCTTGTTCATAGTGTTCTCTCCGGCGCGAGGAAGTTGATGGTTACAAGGAATGGGCAAATGGCAATCCCAGAGAGCGATCCGCACCTGAATAATTGAGGACAGCGCTCCGTATCGGGAAGAGAGTCAATGGCCCACTCACACGCGAGCCACTATCTTTCAGGCAAGATAGAAAGACAAGTCTCACAATGAACTCGACCGAATACTCGCAATACAAAATTATCGATCCAAATACCCCGCCCGCTGAGCGAGCTCAATTGTGCTGCCAGCTAGCCAAACAACGTGAAGAAATCGGTGAATATGAAGAGGCCCGAGAGATATTGGGCAACCTTTGGCACGGCATTGGCGAGCTCCCCGATCTCGAGGGTCTTGATCCCCTAACGGCTGGTGAGGTGCTGCTACGCGTTGGAACGTTAACTGGTTGGATTGGTAGCACGCGACAGATCGAAGGCTCTCAGGAAAAAGCAAAGGATCTGATTAGTCAAAGCATAGCGATATTCGAAACCCTGAACGACCACAGGAAAATAGCCGAAGCACAAATTGAACTCGGCTACTGCTACTGCCGCGCTGGCGCACTGGATGACGCGAGAATCGTGTTTTCGGAGGCGCTAAGTCGACTTCACGATCAGGACGGAGACGTAAAGGCATTAGCCCTATTGCGAAGCGCGCTTGTTGAAGCACTCGCAAACCGTCTCAATGCGGCCCTAAGCATCCTTAGCAATGCGGCGCATTTGTTTGAGATAAGCACCAATCACACACTCAAGGGAAGATTCCATAACGAACTTGCAACGGTGCTGAAGAACCTGGGACATGCTGAGAACCGTGCTGATTACGTAGATCGTGCGCTCCTTGAATATGCAGCAGCAAGCTTTCACTTTGAACAGGCTGGTCATGTGCGATATCACGCATGTGTCGAGAACAATCTGGGCATGCTTTTCTTGAGGCTCAAGAAGTTACTTGATGCGCATGAGCATCTAGATCGCGCCCACACCCTTTTCACAAGCATTGGTGACATCGTTCATCTAGCACAAGTCAAGGAAACTAAGGCACGTGCACTGCTCGCGGAAGGCTTAAATAAGAGAGCAGCGGAAACTGCCCAAGCGGCCGTGCAACTCCTGGAAAATGGGGATGAGCAGTCACTTCTGGCAGAGGCTCTGACCACCTATGGACTCGCCCTCGCCGTAATCCATAGTCGAGGCCCTGCAAAGGTCGCCTTCGAACGCGCGATCGATGTCGCCGAGCAAGCTGGCGATTTGGAAACCGCTGGTACCGCAGCGCTAACTCTCATCGAGCAGTTAGGCAAGCGCCTTTCCGACGACGAGCTATATATGTTTGTAGAACGGGCTTACGTACTTCTAGAAGACACCGAAAACACGATCTTGCTCCGTCGCCACCGTGAATGCTATCGCGGGTATATATCGCGTATCTCTACCTTTCAGCCAAATTGGACCAACTACTCGTTGGACAGGTCATTGCATCGTTATGAAGGACGCCAAATCCGAAGGGCGCTCGAAGACTCCAGTGGAATCGTTTCACAGGCGGCCCGCAAACTCGGCCTAACTCACCAGAGACTTCACAACATGATCAATGGTCGGCACAACAGTCTCCGCGAATTGATCAAAGAGCTGAAAGAACGTAATCGCGGGAATGCTCTTAATGACCAGGCAACAGGTGGTTCTATAAGAGACGGTAACACTGAGATCGGTAGTGTAAGAATTCTGCATGTTGAGGACGACCAAATGGTTGCTTCAACGGTCAGAGAGACGCTTGAGATCCAAGGGTGGCAAGTTGAGACCTGCTCCAATGGTGATGCGGCACTCCAAACAATTTCCAGTGACGCTCACTATGATTTGTTGCTGATCGACTATGACCTGGCGGGGACAGTCAACGGAATAGAGCTTGTGTATCGAGCACGGAAACTCGCGCACCGTTCTCACACTCCGATCTTAGTACTTGCTGCTGCTCCGATGAAGACGGAGTCGCTTGAAGCTGGAGCGAATGACTTTTTGCAGAAGCCTGAGGGCGTGTCCTCGCTTGTAGACACGATTATGCATTTACTTGTTCATAGCGATCGAGAAGTTCGCGAAGATTGACAAGGCTATGGAAGGTCTGCTTAGGTGCCGCGGATCTTCCACTGGCAGGGCCGCTCGCGATGTGGCGCGGCAACGTGGATCGCGAGTGGCTCTGCGGCGGGGGATGTCGGTGACGTCCAGTACTGACTCCAGTTAGCAGCGCTCAGTATATTGCGAATCATTTGCGGACGACAACACGTTGACTCATACGTCGTGCAGTGTAGCGCTACAGTTTGATTTCCTATGGGATGGAGTTGTTTCTATCGTTTTTTGTTGGCTTTAGCGGCTTCACACTCGAGAGTCTTGAGCGCAAGGTTCAGGAAACCGGGAATCGCCATCTCTTCACGTTCCCACCGCGCAACAGTATTTCGGCTTACCTCAAGTTTGTCTGCCAATCCTTGTTGAGTTAATCCTAATGCCAGCCGCCGCTCTCGCAGTTTTGCGCCCTTCATGGCCCAATTCTAGCATGCTGCTTGATACATTGCGTATCGTCGCGCGGAATGATACGATACGTATCAGACCGAGCGGGCCGGTCCTCGCGTCAACGAAGACCGGCCCTTACACAGCCGAATCCTGACTGGTTTAGGGAAAGGAATCGACCATGCCTGTCAATCCTAACACGGACCGTGAGTGTCCGCTTGATGCAGATGATTGGGACGTTGCATTTGAGCCATTCGCAGGCCATCCTTTCGCAGCGCTTAATCTTGCGTACCACCTAACAGCTCTAAAGCAACTTCTGAACGGCCAACTCTCTGACATACCGGCAGCGACTGCGGCTATTGATCGCGCTATCGATCGCTTGTATGAGCACACCGAGTTTCGCAGCGTGAGTTACAAACTGTTCCACCAAGCAGTCGAGGGACTCTTAACGGCCAAAACTGAAAAGACGGTCCGCAAACTTGGTATAAGGACGTAAGCCATGCGTGAACGACCACAACGCCTTGCGCCGAAGTTGAAGGCTATTCGTCAGCGTCTAGGTGTCAGTCAGACCGGAATGAAGCGACTACTCAACTTCAAAGGGCACTATGGACGCATTTCTGACTATGAGATAGGCAAGCGACAACCGACATTGCTAACACTCTTGGCATACTCCAAATTGTCCGGTATCTCGATAAATGAACTGGTTGATGATACGGCAGACCTAAAGCTTTAACTCAGTCGATGTATTGATCGATAAGAAGATACTAGGCCCTGCGACCTAAACTTGCTTAGGTCTACCGTCTAACTTTGTTTGTAATCTCTTGATTCGCATGTGAAGGGTAGTGCGCTTGATGCCTAGTTCTCTTGCAGCCTTTGTAACGTCGCCACCAGCTTCGGTAAGTACTCCAATATAGAATTCGAGCTCGTGACGCCTGGATTCATGTCGCACAGCCGCACGGTGATCACTCAGACACTTGAGACGTCTGGAAAGTATGATCTCGCGCGGTTCACCGTCATTCCAGCCGTTGAATTGAAGATCGGAGCTAACGTCCGCTTCAGTTACAACCCTTCGTCCACCTACGGTGATAGTTATCCTCTCGATGGCATTCTCTAGTTCCCGGATATTTCCCGGCCAAGAGTAGTCTTGCAACGCGCTGAGCGCTTCTGTATCGAATTCCAGGGTGGAGGAGGTCAACTTGGAGTCGTGACGGAGTCTGTTTAAGATCGTGCTGATAATAAGTGGCAAGTCGTCTATGCGATCGCGCAGGGCGGGAGAGTGAATTGGGAATACATTAACTCGGTAGTACAGATCCTGGCGAAATCTCCCTTCGGTGACCTCTCGTTTCAAATTACGATTCGTTGCAACTATCACTCGCGCATGAAATTCGATTTCTTTCGACTCTCCCGAACCAACTGGACGAACCCGTCTTTCCTGAAGGACGCGTAATAGGCGAACCTGCATAGACGAGGACATTTCGCCGAACTCATCCAACAGAATAGTTCCTCTACTTGCTGCTTCGAACATCCCCTTCTTGTAAGCGTTGGCACCGGTGAAAGCTCCTTTCACATGCCCGAACAGTTCAGACTCAAGTAAAGATTCCGTTAGGGCTCCGCAATTGATTGCGAGAAATGGTTCATCTGATCGTCGGCCCAGACCGTGAATTGACCGTGCAATCAATTCTTTCCCGGTACCAGATTCGCCGGTAATCAAGACCGTTGAATCGGAGTCAGCCGCTCTTAGTATTGATTTCTTGAGATCCCGTATGACTGGAGTGTCGCCAATTATTGTCGCATCCAACTCCAGAAGGCGATGGTCGTTATTACTGTTCGGGATCGTCGAAAATGATGGTGCTCCAGGAGCCCGGCTAAAGGCCCTAGCAGCGCCAGAGAATGAACTCGATTCTTGACGGTGCATACAAAGTTGTTTCCCGTTCGATGAGTCGTATGCGACCACTTTGAGTCGTATACGCTCCACTTGAGTCGTATATGAACCACCCTGGCCCATTGTTACGTGAACACGCCGAAGCTCCTTGAGTTGGAGCTTCAATATGTTTTAGGTACTGCATCCAGTATGCCGTGCCGATAGGAGGCGATCGTGAGTCACCGAATTCAAAGTGGCACCTACTTTGCACAGGGGCTTAAGCCCAGTAGGCATCTTCTTGAGGAACACAGTAATGAACGCAGTACCCAAATCACCTTCGTTATCCTCGCCGCAACCAACCACAACTATCTGGAACAGCAGCGAGGCCGCAGATTATCTGCGCATTCATCCGCGGACACTGAAGCGGATGGCCCGGCGCGGTGAGATCCCTTCAATTCAGATCGGAAGACTCTGGAGATTCCGGCAGAGTGATCTCGATGAGTGGTTGACACGTAAGGTAAACTCAGGCCAGCTATCCATGCCGCCTCAAAACTAAGGAGACAAAGATGAGGCGAGCACGTTATCAACGAGGCGGTCTAACACTCATAAAGCGTAGAGCCGGACCTAAAGTTTGGGAATACCGATGGCGCGAAACTCAAATAGACGGAACTCGAAAACGACGATCAATGATCGTCGGGTCGGTTGAGGAGTACCCGACTGAATCAGAAGCCCAAACTGCGGCCGATCACTTGCGCTTGAACATCAACGATCCCACTCGTCGAGGACCTAATAAGGATATTACGGTGGAGACTTTGGTTAATCATTATCGCGAGCATGAACTGCCGGACATCTTCTATAAGAACGATGTGACCCGAGGCTCGGATGATGAACAACGAAAGACTTATTCCACACAACACACTTACGACGGTTACTTGAGGAAGTGGGTTTTACCTCGCTGGCGAGCTTACAAGTTGTCGGAAGTCAAAGCGGTAGAAGTCGAACAATGGCTCAAACGACTTTGTTTCGACAACGGAGAGCCGTTGGCAAAAGGCAGTAAGGCCAAGATTAGAAACATTATGAGCGCGCTTTATTCGCACGCGATCCGGTGGGAATGGACCACGCGAAATCCGATCACGAGTGTGAGGCAAAGCGCGAAGCGACAAAAGATTCCTGAGATCTTGACGGTCGACGAGCTCGTTAAATTATTAACCGCCATTCCGGAACCGTTTCGAACTGCAGTGTTCTTGGATGGGGCGAGTGGTTTGCGGGTCGGAGAGTTGTTAGGTCTCAAGTGGGAAGACGTAGATTTCGAGCGCAACGTTATCCACATCAAACGCTCGATCGTCAAACAGAAGATTGGTCCGCCGAAAACGGAAACTTCGCAAAAACCGATTCCATTGAATGCGGAATTGGCAAAGGCACTTCGGCTCTGGAAGATGAAAACAATCTACAATCGGCCCGACGATTGGGTGTATGCCAGTCCTGCCATGAACGGGACGCAACCTTATTGGCCTAACTCGATCTTCCGCGTCTACATCAAACCAGCCGCGAAGGAGATTGGGTTAACCAAGCCTATCGGTTGGCATACGTTTCGTCACACGTTTGGCACCATCTTGAACGCCAATGGCGAGAACCCTAAAGTCATTCAGGAATTGCTCCGTCATGCAAATCTCAAAGTCACGATGGATACATACGTTCAAGCTGTGAGTGACGAGAAACGCAGGGCGCAGACCAAGGTTGTCGAGATGCTTCTGCCTGGCATTCGGAAGGCAGTCGTCTAGCTAATGGACGTTTATTGGACGTGCGGCAAAATGGGATTTCTTGTAAGTTATTGAAAACATTGGCGTCCCGTACGGGAATCGAACCCGTGTCGCCGCCGTGAAAGGGCGGTGTCCTAGGCCGCTAGACGAACGGGACGCATGGGTGGTGTGCGCGTGCCTGCGGCAAGCGCGTTACGTTACCGTAGTGAGTTGCGCGTGTCAAACGTCGCGCTTTTGCCCCGCGGATAAACACCGATTAGCTGTTTCGCCTCAGCAATTTCCGCATTATAATCCTTCCGCCTTTCGGTCGCTGCTTTAGACTAGAACGCCAGCAAGTAATTCAATACCAGGAGAAAATGATGTCTACACCGCGTTGCCCCCGATTCCTTTCCTTAACCACAGTCCTATTTATATTCATATGCGCCGGTGTGGCGGTGGGACAGCATGAGGGTGGTGGAATGATGGGCGGCAGCACGGCGCGGCCGTCGAATAAGCCGCCTGTATCCACGGCAACCAAGCCGACGACAAAGCCAACCACCCCGCGGAAACGACCAACGACGACAAAGCCAACTACCACGTCGGCCAGCACCACTACACCGGTAAAACCAACAACTTCGAACTCTTCAGCCGATTACTACTACCAACAAGGCGAAGCGCTTTACAACGCCAAGAAATATCGCGAGGCACTCGATCCTTATCAAAGAGCCGCGCAGATCAATCCGTCGATGAGCTCGGCGCTCTATCGCATCGGCTGGATCTATAACGACCTCAGCGAGTATGACTCCGCCCTCGATCCGTTGAAACGGGCCGTCTCGCTGGTTCCCAACTACGCCGCGGCGCATTTCGAGCTCGGCTACGCTTACAAGAAACTCAATCGTCTCAACGAAGCGCGCGCCGCTTTTCAACAGTGCATTCGCGCGAAGCCTGACTACGCCTCGGCCCATTACGAGATCGGCTGGATTGAAAACGATCTCAAAAATTACGACGACGCGATCAAGAGTCTGAAGCTCGCGATCCAGTATCGGTCCAACTATCCGGAAGCACACAACGAGATGGGGTATGCGTTGCGCAACCTGGGCCGTTACTCAGAAGCGATCGAAGAGTACCAGGAAGCGATTCGCCTGAAGCCCGACCTGGGCCTCGCGCATCTCGGACTCGGCGACGTTTATTACTACAACACGAAGCAGTATGCGGAAGCGGCACAGGCTTACAAGGAAGGCGTCCGTCTGCGACCGGATAATGCCACCGCGCTCTACAATCTCGGCTGGTGCTACAACGATCTCGAACGCTACTCCGATGCGGTCGTGGAACTAAAAAAGGCGGTAGACCTGAAACCAACGTATGCCGAGGCTTACAACGAGATGGGCTACGCCTTTCACCAGTTGAATCGTTATACCGAGGCGGTCCAATCGTACCAGTCGGCGATCAGAAACAAGACTGACTATGCGTCGGCGCATTACAACCTCGGCATGTCGTACATCGCCATGCGAAACAAGAACGCCGCGCTCGATCAGTATCGCATCCTGCAACGCATCGATCAGGCGCGTGCGACCAAGCTCTTCAACCAAATCAAATAACCAAACACGTCTCCAAAAACTCGGACATCCCAACCGGGATGCGATACATCACAAGGCCCGTAACAGCAGCGCTCCTCAGTGCGTCACCTTTTTGCTGGTTGCGGTAATAAAGCAATAGAGGCTCCCCACGTCCGGTCAAACTCGCGTTTGCCGGTTACCGTTTACGTTTCTCTCGTTAAGTTAAGGCTCCTGGTCTAAGTAACATCGCGGCGAATAACCAACGTCTTCGCCCACCGGCCGGAGTGTGTCTGCCCGAAAGCGAGGTCTTGCGAATGAACGTACGTCACTCTACTGCTAACGACGAATTCCGACCAACAATAATCGAGAGCCGTTCTTTGCTAAGTCGGCTCGCGATCGAGATCGATTTTCTAAAACACAACCCGCGATATTTCGCGGCCTACACCATCAACGAGCTAGCCGAGCTACTCAGAACGAAAGCCCAATTGATACCGGCAACAGCGATCGCGATCGTCGTCATCGCGATTGCCATCTCAGTCACACTTCAGGTCGATCGCAAACGATCAGTATCAGCCGCAACAACAAACACAGAACCGGCGCCTGAAGAAGTAGTAATGCTTGATCCAGACAAGAGCCAGCCGGCGACAAAACCCGACACGGGCATCGGCAAAGGCGGAAAGGGACGAGTCGGTTTTCAAAACGATAAAGGCGAAGGCTCCGGGGCCTCACCCAAATTGGCCCGGGGTGGCGGTGGAGGCGGTGAACGCGAGCCAAGATCTCCTCAAGTTGGCAAGCTGCCGCCGCCGTCGCCAATTCTCGCCGCGATACCAAAAGCTGCACCCGTAAATCCGCCCAGTCTTCCCGCCGCCGGCATCGATATCGATCCGGCGCTATGGAAAGATCTCAAAGCGCCCGTTTACGGCGATCCGCGTTCCAACTCTGACGTCCCTTCGAAAGGACCAGGCGACGGTGGAGGCATCGGCACAAACAATGGACTCGGCATCGGACCGGGTGACGGCCCGGGCGTTGGCCCCGGCTCGCGCGGGAACATGGGCGGAGGCGAGAAGGATCTCGGGTGTTGCGGAAGAGGCGGTGCCCCTGATGGATGGGGCCGCACGTTCACCGGCGCGGAAGTAGAACAAAGAGCGCGTCTGTTATCAAAACCGGAACCGCAGTACACCGAAGAGGCACGAAAGAACCAGGTACAGGGCACTGTAAGACTGCGAGTGGTTTTTTCGAGCGCTGGTGAAGTGGTTCAAATAAGGGCCGTAAACACGCTGCCGTTTGGCCTGACGGAACGGGCGATCGCCGCGGCGCGGCAGATTAAATTCGTGCCCGCAGTGAAAAGTGGACACGCGGTGTCTGTTCACATGCAGTTGGAATACAACTTCAATCTGTATTGATAGGCTGTGCACAAAAACGTCCGCTACGAAGGATATTCTCCCGCAAAGGCGCAAAGGCGCAAAGAAAGTCGATCGAAACGCGGCAGCGCTTTGCGTCTTTGCGCCTTTGCGGGAGACAGCTTCACGTAATAACGCACTTCTTGTGCAAAGCTGTATTGATACAGGCTGGAACTTTGTACTTTGTGCTTCGTGTAATCGACGTTAGCGTCACTGCCGCGTTCGCACAGCGGGAACAAAGTACAAGGTCTAAAGTGCACGTAGATGCAAGCGACGCGTCTTCGCCCGTTCTACCGACAAAGCACCCAGGAGGAGACCCAATGGACACACCGTTTCTTCGCCGATCACTCGTGATTCTCACGCTCGTCGTGTTGGTGTTGCCGGTACTCATCGTGTTTTACGTTTCCGGACGCCACTGTTTCGGCGCAAACAACCGAAACTCCCGGGTCGCTCGTCGTCCTCGATGCCAACGGCAAAGCCAAATCGCTGTGCCCGCTCAAACACACCGACGTTAAAGCTGAAATCAGCGGGTTTCTCTCACGCGTCGTCGTAACGCAGCAGTTTGAAAACAACTTCGACGAGAAGATCGAAGCCGTTTACACGTTTCCTCTGCCGCAAAACGCCGCCGTCGACGACATGACGATGATCGTCGGCGAGCGAACGATTCGCGGCCGGATACTGCCGCGCGAAGAGGCGCAGGCTGTTTACGAAGGAGCGAAGTCGCGCGGGCAGATAGCGAGCCTGTTGGACCAGGAACGGCCCAACATCTTCACTCAGTCAGTCGCCAACATCATGCCCGGCGAGCAGATCAAGATCACGATCAGCTACGTCGAAACCCTGCGCTATGAAGACGGCGAGTACGAGTTTGTATTTCCGATGGTGGTTGGTCCACGTTACATCCCCGGAGCACCTGCCACCACCAATCAGCCCGTCGGTTTCGATCCCCACACGAATCGCGTGCCGGACGCTTCGCGCATTCCACCGAAGCCCAGCGCGCCGGGCACGAGGAGCGGTCACGACATCTCACTCGAAGTAACACTTGACGCGGGTTTGATCATCGACAGCCTCGACTCGAAAACACATCAGGTCGACGTCGAGCGGCCGTCCCCCACTCGTGCCCGTCTTAAATTAAAGGACGTCTCCACCATTCCCAACAAAGATTTCATCCTTCGTTACGACGTCGCCGGACATGCGATCCAGGATGCCGTCATCACCCATCGTTCGGACAAAGGCGGGTTCTTCACGCTGATTCTGCAGCCGCCCGATCGCGTCGCCGTCGACGACGTGACGCCAAAGGAACTGGTGTTTGTGCTCGACACTTCCGGACTCGATGGCCGGCTTTCCGATCGAGAAGGCAAAGGAGACGATGAGGCTCGCGCTCGACAATCTCTACCCGTCGGACACGTTCAACCTGATCACCTTTGCCGGCGACACGCAGATCCTTTTCCCGCAACCAGTGCCCGCAACCAAAGCGAACCTGCGGAAGGCGCAGGATTTTCTCACTTCCGACGAGTGGCGCAGGCGGCACGGAGATGATGACGGCCATCAAGACGGCGCTGGAACCGTCCGACAGCAGTCACACATGCGTATCGTTTGTTTATGACGGACGGTTTTGTGGGCAACGACCATGGGGATCATCGCCGAAGTGCAGAAACATCGAAACGCGCGCGTCTTTGCCTTTGGCATCGGCAGCTCGGTGAACAGGTTTCTGCTCGACAACATGGCCGAAGCTGGGCGCGGTGAAGTCGAGTACGTCGGTTTGAATGACGACGGATCTGCGGCGGCGAAACGGTTTCATCAACGCGTGCGCAACCCGTTGCTGACCGACATTTCGATCGACTGGAATGGACTGCAAGTGTCAGACATTTATCCGCAGCGCATTCCGGACCTGTTTGGCGCAAAGCCCGTGATCGTGACGGGACGTTATACCGGACCGGGAAGCGCGACTATTCGCTTGAACGGCAAAATGGGCGGCAACGATTTCAAGCGCGAGATTCAAGTCACGCTGCCGGAGTCGATGGCGTTGCACGACGTGTTGGCGCCGCTTTGGGCGCGCGCGCGCATTGACGATTTGATGGGCCAGGATTTTGTCGGTGCTCAAAACGGAAAGATGCGACCTGATTTGAAGAGCACCATCACGCAGCTCGGCATGGAGTTCAGGCTGTTGACGCAGTTTACGTCGTTCGTCGCTGTTGAAGAGATGGTCGTGACTGACGGCGGGAAGTGCGGCGGATCGATGTTCCGGTAGACGTGCCGGAAGGTGTCGATCGCAACATGGCGTATGGCAATGTCGGT
This sequence comes from uncultured Acidobacteriota bacterium, assembly GCA_963770215.1. GTDB lineage: Bacteria > Acidobacteriota > Blastocatellia > Pyrinomonadales > Pyrinomonadaceae > PSRF01. The sequence goes on along the minus strand of CAVYOP010000014.1, from coordinate 154,320 downwards.
GGTCCAACAGGGCTATTCACTGTCTATAGCCAGCAGACCGCGTTGAGTCGGGGCAACTACGTTTTTCAGGGTTACGTCGGCGGAGTGGCTCAAGGTGCGGGAGGAGGTGGAAGAAAGTAGCAGTCGGCACAAATCAAGCCTCCGGAAATGCGGGGAGCAACTCCGCGCCGATGCCGGTGGCGGTACCGAACACAGCGCCGGGTGTTAGTGTGAGCGCGGGTGTGATGCCGGCCCCGACACCGGCGAAGCCGCCTGAAGAACAACGCTACGATCGCGTGCGATCGAAAGTACACCCGACAGTGCTCGCGTTGATCAATCGACTCAAGCAAAAGGATCAGCCGCAGATGCTGAACTATGGCGGCTTCGTTCGCGAGGGCAAAGCCGAAGTGCAAGTTGTGGTTGAACACGAAATCAGACGCAGTGCGACCGAAACTGAAAGAATTGGGATTCGAGGTCGTGCTCGACTCGCAGGATTCGAATCTGATCGATCGGGCGTGTGCCGATCGAGAAACTCGAGCTGCTCGCGGAACTGGATTTCGTTCGTTACGTGTCACCGCAAATATCGAGGTAGGCAACAGAAAGAGATCCGTGTAATCTGTGGGCCTGACCTTATGCCCACAGTGATGAAGTTCGGCGGCACGTCGGTCGCTGACGCGCACGCTTTCGAAAATGTAGCTCGGATCGTCGCCTCGCAAAGCAGCGCCGCGCCTGTTGTCGTCGTGTCGGCGATGAGCGGCGTCACCGACGCGTTACTCGCCGCCACGATTGCAGCCGGTGAAGGACGCGCCGACGAAGCGATCGCGTCACTCGAAAAAACCTTTCAGCGTCATCATCAAACTGCCGCAGAACTCCTCACTCCCGAGACAGCGCAGTCCTTCGGCCGATCAAGTCGACAAAGCCGCCGATCAAATCAACGAGCTGCTCCGAGCGAGCGCCGACAATCCTCTTCATCGCCGTCCGACTCAGGACGCGGTCCTTTCGTTTGGCGAAATGCTCTCGAGCGAATTGCTCGCCGAACTTCTCAATCAACGCGGACTGAAAGCTCAACACGTCGACGCGCGGCGTTGTATCGTCACCGACGATCAGTTCACGTGCGCGTTGCCGCTGATGCCGGAAACGTTTTCAAAGCGCACGAGGTGTTGACGCCCGCGATCGAAGACGGGCGCATTCCCGTGCTGGGCGGTTTTATCGCGTCCACTCCGGAAGGAACGACGACCACGCTCGGACGCGGCGGTTCCGATTACACGGCAGCGCTGATCGGCGCGGCGCTCACTGCCGGCGAGATTCAGATCTGGACCGACGTCACCGGCGTGTTGACTGCCGATCCGCGCGTCGTGCCTGAAGCGCAGACAGTCGAGCGCTTGTCGTATGCGGAAGCCTCGGAGCTGGCCTACTTCGGCGCGAAAGTGTTGCATCCGAAGACGATCCAGCCCGCGATCGAGGGCAGCATTCCGGTGCGCATCTGTAACTCACGCGCGCCGGAACAGATCGGCACTCTGGTTGGACCACAAACCGAAACATCGGATCGAACGATCAAGGCGATCGCGCACAAAGGCGGTGTGACGACGGTGCAGATCACGTCCGCGCGCATGCTTGGCGCTTACGGTTTCCTGCGGGCGCTGTTCGAAGTGTTCGAACGGCATCGGACCGTGGTCGACGTTGTCGCGACTTCGGAAGTCAGTGTTTCGCTTTCACTCGACGACGACAGCGCGCTGCCGTCGATCGTGCAGGAGCTCGAACAACTCGGCACGGTGCGCGTCGAGAAGGAAGTGCGCGATCGTCTGTGTGGTGGGCGAAGGATTGCGCGGGACGCCGGGAATCGCCGCGCGCGTCTTCAGCGCGATCAGCAACATCAACGTGACGCTGATCTCGCAGGGCGCGTCGAGTATCAACTTCACGTTTGCGATCGAAGAGGAGCGCGTCGCACGAGGCGGTCCGACGACTGCACCAGGAGTTCTTTGGCAGGTAATTAGCGGATCACAAATGAAAAAGAGATTTTTCGAAAATTCTTTTCTCATGTGAGCAACGCATGACGCTCTTCGCGCTTACTCGACAACTGATCGACATTCCTTCACTCACCGGCGACGAGGGCGAGGCTGGATCTTTTCTGGCGTCGCATTTGGAGGGTTTGGGATATCGAGTTGAGACTCAAGAGGTCGAGCCCGAACGTTTCAACGTTATCGCCACGACCGATGAAGCACCGCGCATCGTGTTCTCGACGCACATCGACACGGTGCCGCCGTTCATTCCGTCGAGCGAAGACGACGAATACATTTACGGCCGTGGTTCGTGTGATGCGAAAGGAATCATCGCCGCGCAGATCTTCGCCGCGGAACGTTTGCGCGCGGCCGGAAAAAACGACGTGGGCTTTCTGTTCACGGTCGACGAAGAGCTCGGCAGCATCGGCGCGCAGGCAGCGAACGATCATCCGCTCGCGCGTGAATGCCGGTTTTTGATCAACGGCGAACCGACTGACAATCTGCTGGCGGTTGGCACAAAAGGCTCGGTGCGTTTATTCATCACGACCACCGGTCGCGCCGCGCATTCCGCTTATCCGGAAGCAGGCGAGTCGGCCATCGAAAAGCTGCTCGACATTCTGCACGACATACGCGCTGCCGAGTGGCCCGAAAACAGTTTCTTCGGCGCGACGACGTGCAACATCGGCGTGATCGAAGGCGGCACGCGGCCGAACGTCATTCCCGATCACGCGCGCGCGGTATTGCAAATTCGCCTCGGGATCGATATAGAGAAAGTCAAAAGAATTGTAGAAAGAGCGGTAGGCGGACGCGGCGAGATCGAGTATGCGTCGGCGCACAATCCGGTGCGGCTGTTTTCAGTTCCGGGTTTTGAAGAGACTGTCGTTCGTTTCACGACGGACATTCCGTACCTGTCGAACTGGGGCAAGCCGCTGTTGCTCGGTCCAGGATCGATTCTCGACGCGCATACGGATCACGAACGCGTTTCCAAACAGGAGCTTGAGCGCGCCGTGGATCTCTACGTCGCAATGGCGCATAAACTTCAGTCATGAAACTCGCATTGATCGGAAACGGCGCGATGGGCCAGATGGTTACCGCCGAAGCGCGTAAGCGCGGCGACGAGATCGGCATCGTCATCACGAGCGGCGACAAGGATCTCACCGTCGATCAACTCGCCGAGAAACTCGCGACAGGGCACGATGCCGCGATCGATTTCTCTGTTGGCGCCGCCGTGCTCAAAAACATCGAAGCTTGCGCGCGCGCACGCGTGCCCCTCGTCGAAGGAACGACCGGCTGGAAAGAAGACGAAGCAAAGGCCAGACAGATCGTCGCCGAACACAACGGCGCCCTCGTCTTACGGCGCGAACTTCTCGATCGGCGTCAACCTCTTCTATCGTCTTGACAGAACACGCCGCGAAACTATTCGCCGCTGTCGAAGGTTACGATCCGTTTATCGAAGAGGCCCATCACAAACGAAAGAAAGACGCGCCTTCAGGAACGGCGATTAAACTACGCGACATAATGTCAGAACATCTCGTGAGCAATATTCCCACTTCGTCAACGCGCGCAGGTTACATCCCCGGTACTCATCGAGTAGGTTTTGATTCCGAGCCCGACCAGGTTCTGCTGACGCACACGGCGCGTTCGCGACAAGGTTTTGCGCCGGCGCGCTGGTGGCCGCGCATTGGATCGTCGGACGAACCGGAGTATTTGAATTTAGCCAAGTGGTAGATGAAATTATTGCCGATGCCAATTGCCAGCAGTTTCGACCGAATCTGAACAGCCTGGCGAATTGGCAATCTTAAGACGGAGGTCAGCATGACATTACAACTCGACTGGTTGCGCGGCTGTGCGACGGCCCTTGTTACTCCTTTTGCCGGCGATGGCTCCGTTGACGAGAAACGTTTGCGCGAGCTGATCGAGTATCAGATCGCGGGCGGCATGCGCGTGCTCGTGCCGTGCGGCACGACCGGCGAGAGCGTGACGATGAATGACGAAGAAAATCAGCTCGTCATTCGCACCACAGTCGAGCTGGCCCGCGGGCGCGCGAAAGTTATCGCCGGCACCGGCAGTAACTCGACCGCAGTCACGATTGAACGTTCGAAAGCTGCGCGAGAGATCGGCGTCGACGGCGTGTTGACCGTCGCTCCTTATTACAACAAGCCAACGCAAGACGGACTCTACGCGCACTTCCGCGCGATCGCGGAAGCGGTCGACGGTTTGCCGGTCGTGATCTACAACGTTCCCGGCCGCACTTCTTCAAACATCGCCGCCGAAACAACTCTGCGCCTCGCGCGCGATGTCGAAAACATCGTCGCCGTGAAAGAAGCTTCCGGCAATCTGAGCCAGATCATGGAGATCCTGCGCAGACGTCCCGAAGGCTTTCGCGTGATCTCCGGCGACGATTCGCTGACGCTCGCGTTGATCGCGCTCGGCGGCGAAGGATTGATCTCGGTCGCATCAAACGAAGCGCCGGCGTTGATGTCGCAACTCAACGATCTCGCTCTCGCAGGCAATTGGGACGAAGCGCGCAAGCTTCACTACCGCCTGTTGCCGTTGATGGAAGCGAACTTCATCGAGTCGAGTCCCGGACCAGTGAAAGCGGCGATGGCGCTGATGGGGCTGCTCGAAGAGAACTTACGTTTGCCGCTCGTGCCGGTGCAGGAGAAGACGCGCGCGCGAATGCGAGAGGTGTTGGATGAGTTGGGCCTGTTGAAGGAAACGTCGCATGCCATTGCGTGAACAGATCGAGGAAATCGCGGCGCGACGGCAACAATGAATTTCACCTGCGGATCGCGCCGTCTTCGATGAACTGAAGCGCGCACTCAATCGCGGCGAAGTTCGCGCCGCGGAAAGAAACGCGAGCGGCAAATGGATCGTCAACTCGTGGGTGAAGCAGGGACTGCTGCTCGGCTTTCGCATGGGCGCGATGGTCGACATGTCGAGCCGGCGAGAGCTTTCAAGTTCTTCGACAAAGACACTATCCCGCGCGGCCGACGACGATCGATGACAACGTTCGCATCGTTCCCGGCGGCTCGACGATTCGCGATGGCGCTTACGTCGCGCCGGGTGTCGTCTGCATGCCGCCGATGTTTGTTAACGCCGGCGCCTACGTCGACGAAGGAACGATGATCGACAGCCACGCGCTCGTCGGATCGTGCGCGCAGATCGGCAAGCGCGTGCACATTTCAGCGGCGGCGCAGATCGGTGGCGTGCTCGAACCAGTCGGCGCGGTGCCGGTGATCATCGAAGACGACGTTCTCGTCGGCGGAAACTGCGGTGTTTACGAAGGCACGATCGTGCGCGAGCGCGCGGTGCTGGCGTCGGGAACGATCCTGACGGGCTCGACGCCGGTTTACGATCTCGTGCGCGGCGAGATCTACCAGCGCAACGCTGATGGACCACTCGAGATTCCCGGCAGGCGCAGTCGTCGTTCCCGGCGCGCGCGCGGTCAACAACGAGCGCGGACGAGACTGGGGTCTCTCGCTTTATGCACCGGTGATCGTCAAATATCGCGACGAGAAGACCGAATCGTCCGTGCAACTAGAGGACTATCTGCGTTGAAGAGTTTTGTGCCACCGGCGCGGTTACAAGGGATTGAAAAAAGCGTTATCCGGCAGGTGTTTGATCGTGCGCGCCCGGGCAGCATCAACCTGGGACTGGGCGAGCCTGACTTGCCGACGCCGGACGTGATTCGCAGAGCCGCGGTTCGCGCGATCACCGAAGAGCAGAACGGTTACACGTCGCACGCGGGTCTGCCGGAGTTGCGCGAAGAAAGTCGCGGGCGACTATGCGTATCTCGACAGGAATCCGGAACGCGTCGTCATCACTGCCGGATCGCAGGAAGCTTTTATCTGGCGTTGCTGACGCTCGTCGACGAAGGCGACGAAGTGCTGCTTCCCGATCCGGGATTTGTCGCGTATCCGACGATCGTGCGCATGGCCGGCGGCGTTGCGCGTTTTTATCGCTTGCCGCGCGAGCGAGATTTCGGCTTTGACGCGGACGAGTTTCGCGCGCGCTGACGCCGAGGACGAAAGTTGTCGTTTGCATCAGCCCGTCAAATCCGACGGGACGCACGCTTTCGCAAGACGATCTGGCAGCGATTGGCGACGCGTTGCGCGATCACGATGCGTACCTGATCAGCGACGAGATCTATCGCGATCTTTATTACACGCCGGAGCGTCCCGAGTCGTTGTCGGCGTTTTACAATCGCACGATTGTGATTAGCGGATTGTCGAAGTCGATGAGCATGACGGGTTGGCGGTTGGGTTGGCTCGTGGGCGATCGAGGATGTTGTCAAAGCGGCGTTGGTGTTGCATGGTTATGTGACGACGTGCGCGTCGACGGTTTCACAAAAGGCGTCGCTGGCTGCGTGGACCGATGAAGCTGAAGCGGCGCGGGCAGAATTTCGAGAGACGTTTCGCGCGCGACGCGATCATTTGCTGGCGCTGATCGATTCTGAGTTGGGCTTGCGGGCGGTGACGCCGGACGGCGCGTTCTACACGATGATCGACGTCGAGTCGATTATGGATCATCGATGGATGTCGCGGAGGCGTTGCTTGGAGCAGCAGCGTGATCACTGTTCCCGGTGCGGCGTTTGGCGGTGAAAGCGAAGGGTTTCTTGCGCGTATCGTTCTGCGCGGACGATCGAGACGCTCAGCGAAGGAGTTCGGCGGATCAAGCAGGGTTTGGAATCGTTAGACGGATGGCACAGAGGGCCACGCTTACAAACAATCTGTAGGGGCGGCCCTCCGTGGCCGCCCTGAAGAACTGAAATGAGCGGCAAATACAGAGTCGGCATTCTCGGTGCGACTGGCATGGTCGGACAACGGTTCATTCAATTGCTGGAGGACCATCCGCAATTCGAAGTCACGGCAGTTGCCGCTTCCGATCGATCGCAGGGGAAGACGTATCGCGAAGCGTGCACGTGGCGGTTGAGTGGCGAGATGCCGGAAGCCGTTCGCTCGATGACGGTGCAACCGCCGTCGCCGCCACTCGATTGCGATCTCGTGTTTTCGAGTTTGCCGGGCGACATCGCGCGCGCAGACTGAAGGCAGTTTCGCCGCAGCCGGTTATCCGGTGATCAGCAACTCGTCCGCGTTTCGCATGGATGAAGACGTGCCGCTGTTGATTCCGGAAGTGAATCACGAGCACTTGCGTTTACTTGAACGACAGCGGACGCGTTATCCGTCGGGCGGATTCATCGTTACCAATCCGAACTGCTCGACGATCATGATCGCGCTCGCGCTGGCGCCGTTGCACGCGGCGTTCGGCGTCGAAGCGTGTGTTGCGACGACGCTGCAAGCGCTTTCCGGCGCGGGTTATCCCGGAGTTGCATCACTCGACATTCTCGACAACGTCCTGCCGCACATCGGCGGCGAAGAAGAGAAGATCGAAACGGAAACAAAGAAGATTCTCGGCCGCTTCAACGATTCTCAAATCAACGCTGCGCCGATGGCCGTCAGCGCGCAATGTCATCGTGTGAACGTCAGCGGACGGTCACATGGCTGCGGTGCGCGTGAAACTCGCGCGCAAAGCTCGAATTGCAGGAGTTGCGTGAAGCGCTCGCATCCTTCCGTTCGCTGCCACAGGAGCTCGGCTTACATTCAGCGCCGCCGGTTCCGATTGTCGTTCGCGACGAACAGGACCGTCCGCAACCTAAATACTGATCGCGACGCCGGCAACGGCATGACCATCACTATCGGCCGCCTCATGCCCGACGCCGTTCTCGACTACCGTTTCGTGGTTCTGAGCCACAACACCATCCGCGGCGCCGCGGGCGCGGCGATTCTCAACGCGGAGTTATTGATTGCGTACGAAAAATTGGTTCGCCGGACTAATCCGTAATCCGAAAATATAAATTCAATCATTAGCGAATTTGGATTTGCCTGCTTCCACGTTCAAAAAGTAGAATCAGGTCCACTTTCGGTTGCTTGGAATAGTTTCTGCAAGCTCACATGCGAGGTTCAAAGCTTTCCTGAACCGCCCTGAGCCAATTCCAAAATTTCGTATCATCGGCTCCCGTAGTTCGCGAACTATCTCTTCCAGTGGAGGACCCATGAATAAAGTAAGCCCCATATTTAAGAAGGCGCTACTCTCCATCAGCACGATCCTCCTTCGTGCTGTTGGCGGCGAGCGCTGCCCTGGCCCAAGCGGGCTCTTCTTCGCTCCGAGGAATCGTGACCGATTGTCAAGGCCGTGCAGTTGCCGGCGCCACCGTCACACTCGCAGATGCACAGAAGAACTTCACGTCGCACGCAGACCACGAACGACAGTGGCGCCTACGTGTTCACTTCGATCCCGCCCGGGACTTATCGTCTTGACGTCGAAGCCGCAGGTTTCAAGAAGGCTTCGGTGTCAGAGGTCCATGCGCAAATCGATACTCCCGGCAACGTTCGACATTCAATTGGAAGTCGGCAACATCGCGGAAACCGTCAGCGTCGTCGCCGGCGCTGATGCTCCGATCAATACGACCGATGCCACACTCGGCAATACGTTCGAATCACGCCGCATCATCGACTTGCCGCTCAACGCGGGCAACGTCGTCGGGCTCTTGTCGTTGCAACCCGGCGTGACCCGCGCCGGCTTCGTCAACGGCGGCCGCTCCGACCAAGCGAATATCACCCTCGACGGCGTCGACGTAAACGAACAACAGAGCGGTCTCGACGTGGTCACCAACCAGGCGTTCTCCAGCGTCTTGCGCGTGCTGCGCGATGCGACGCAGGAGTTCCGCGTGGTCACGACCAACCCCAACGCCGACACCGGCCGTTCGTCAGGCGCGCAAGTTTCACTGGCGACGAAGTCAGGCACGAACAGTTGCCACGGTTCGTTGTTTCACTTCCATCGCAACACAGTGACGACCGCCAACGACTTCTTCAACAACAAAGCCGGCGTTTTCCTGCCGACCGATCCGCAAGTGATCAGCGGCACCGCAGTCGCCGGCGCCGAAAAACTGCCGCGTCCGCCACTACTCAGAAACTTCTTCGGCGGATCCATCGGTGGTCCAATCAAGCATGACAAGATGCTTTCTTCTTCTTTGCGTACGAAGGTTTTCGCGAAGCAACCTCGTCGCAAGGTTTGCAGATTGTGCCGTTGCCGCACGTGGGCCAGGGCATCATTCGTTATCGCACCGCCAGTGGCACGAGCGATGGTTCGTGTCCCGCGGGCACGCCGTCAGGTTTCCGTTGCCTGAACGCGGCGCAGATCAACGCGGCGTACATCGCCGCTAACGGCGTCACTCCCGGTGTGAACCCGGTCGCGCTTTCGTTTCTGCAAGACAAAACGCGCCGCTATGTCGCGAACGACACCACTGTCGGCGACGGCATCAACACCGGCGGCTTCCGTTTCAACGCTCCGACGCCGACCAACTTCGACACCTACGTTCTCAAGCTCGACTTCAACCTGACTGACAACCAAACACTCTTCGTGCGTGGCAACTACCAGGAAGACGACATCGGCCAGGCGCCCGGCGTTTCCCGATGCTCCGGCCCCGTCGATCTGGTATCACCCGAAAGGGTTCGCGTTGGGCCACTCATGGACCATCTCGAACAGGATGGTGAATCGTTTTACCTATGGTCTAACTCGCGCGGCATTTACGCGACAGGGAGATCAGGACGGTAACAACATCCAGTTTCGTTTCATCTTCAACCCGGGCGTCACAACCGCGCTGACGCGCGTCACGCCGGTTCACAACTTAGTCGACGACGTGACTTACGTCGCGGGCAATCACACGCTGCAATTCGGCGGCAACATTCGTTTCATCAAGAACACGCGCCGCTCGTTCGCGAATGCCTTCGACACGTTGACGACCAACCCGTCGGGCTACGCAGCGTCGGCAGCAGTGCTTACGTCCGCCGGTCCGGACGGCGCGGGCGCAGCGATCTTCCCGGACGTCGCCGGCAGCTCGTTGACTCCGCTTCGTAACATTCTCTCGGCTGTGATCGGCCGCTTCTCGCAGTACACGGCAAACTTCAACTACGACCAGACCGGCCAGATTCTTTCCGGCGGCACGTCTGCGGATCGCACGTTTGCGACGCAGGAATACGAAGTTTACGTGCAGGATCAATGGCGCATGCGTCCAAACCTGACGCTCACCTACGGTCTGCGCTGGGGCACTTCCACTCCGGTTTACGAAGTGAACGGCTTCCAAACTCAACCGACGACGAGCCTGGGCGCTTACTTCGAGCAGAGAAAGCGAAGCGCGGACGCGGGAATTCCTTTCAACGATCCGATCCAGATCGATCTTTCCGGCAAAGCTAACGGCCGCCCCGGATTTTACAAACAGGATTGGAACAACTTCGCGCCTATCGTTGCCGTTGCCTGGCAGCCGGAACTTCCGGACAACTTCTGGGGCAAGCTGATCGGCCGCGAGGGACGCGCAGTTTTCCGCGCGGGCTTCCGCACCACCTACGATCGCATCGGCAGCCAGTTGGCCGTCAACTTCGATCTCAACAACCAACTCGGCTTCGCGTCAGCGTTGACGATTCCAGTGAACACTTACAACGTGAGCAACCGGCTCGCGCCGTTGTTCACTGGCGGCGCGCAAGACGTGCGAACGTTGCCGGGCATCGCCGGCAACTTCACCAACACGATCGTCTTCCCGTTGAGCCAGCTCCCGACCGGCGCAGAGCGCATCGAGACTTCGCTCGACGACACGCTCATTACGCCGGTCAACTACAGTTACAACTTCTCTTACGCGCGTGAGGTCGGAAAAGGCCTGTCGTTCGAAATGAGCTACGTCGGCCGTTTCGCTCGCCAGCTTTTGGCCCAACGCGACATCATGCACTTCAACAACCTGCGCGACGTGAAATCAGGCCAGACGTTCTACGAAGCGATGCAGGCCCTGATCGACTTGCGTTACGCCGGCGTGCCAATCAGCTCGGTTGGCCCGATTCCGTTCTTCGAAAACGTGCTGCCAGGCATCGCCGGCAACTTCGCCGTGTTAGGCCAGACAGTTTTCCTGACTCCAACGCAGAGCGCTTACCGGCGCGTCGCTCTTCCGTCTGTCGGGGGACAGAACGTGACCGACTACACGTTCCTCCAGTCAAACGCCAGGTGGGACGACAAGCCGTTCTCGATCTTCAACAACACGTTCGTCAACCCGCAGTATGCGGCGCTGAACGCGTGGTCTACGTTTGCTTTGTCAAACTACAACTCCGCGCAGCTCAGCGTGCGCCAGCGTTTGTCGCGTGACGTGACGTTCGATTTCAACTACACGTTCTCGCATTCGCTCGACAATGCTTCCGGTCTTCAGAACACCGGAAACTTCGGCACGGCGTCGTTGATCTTCAATCCGCTAACTCCGGAACAGAACTACGCGGACTCGGACTTCGACATTCGTCACAACATCACCGCTAACTGGCTGGTGGGCCTGCCGTTCGGCCGCGGGAAGAAGTTCGCGAACAGCAATAACAAGTTTGCGAACGCGATCCTGGGTGGTTGGGACCTGACGGGAATTTTCCGTTGGAACTCCGGACTGCCGACAGCGGCGCGTCCGTTCGCGTTTCAACGTTGGGCCACGAACTGGCAGATCTCGTCGGGCATGGTCCGCGTTCGTCCGGTGCAAACGTCACCCGGCGATTTCAACGGCGAGCCGAACCTGTTTGCCGATCCGCTGGCTGCATACCTGAGCTGGCGCGATCCGCGTCCCGGCGAAGCCGGCGATCGCAACGTCCTGCGCTCACCCGGTTACTTCTCGCTAGACAGCGGATTGCACAAGACGTTCAGGATGCCGTGGGAAGGTCACGCGCTGACGTTCCGTTGGGAAGTCTTCAACGTTACCAACACGCAGTACCTGACTGGCTTCAACGGCACTGGTCTAAACACCGATCCGTTTATCTTTGGTGGCCAACCACCACCGGGATTCGGTCAGTTGACCGCAACGCAAGCGCCGCTCGGTGAAAACAAAGCAGGACGCGTGATGCAGTTTGCGCTGCGTTACGTTTTCTAACTGCGGCTTAGGGCAATGCGAAAAGAGCTGGGGAGCGATCCTCAGCTCTTTTTGTTGGCTTTGCACAAAAACGTCCGCTACGAAGGATGTTCTCCCGCAAAGGCGCAAAGGCGCAAAGAAAGTCCAGCGAAACGCGGCAGCGCTTTGCGTCTTTGCGGGAGACATCTTCACGTAATAACGCACTTTTTGTGCAAAGCTCTTTTTGTTATATTTCGCCCGCTTATGAAGCTCCTATTATTAATTCTTTTGATCTGTGTTCCCGCTTCTGCCCAATCGCTCGACGATCAAGTAAAACCACTCGTCAATTCTTTCAAAGGCAAAGTCAGTCTCTTCGCGAAGAACCTCGACACCGGCGAAACCTACGCGCTCAACGCAGACGAACGCGTGCGCACCGCCAGCACGATCAAGATCGCCGTCATGATCGAAGCATTCGCGCGCGTCAACGAAGGAACGATCAAGTGGACCGATGAAGTAGTGCTGACGAAAGAAAAGAAAGTCTCCGGCTCCGGCATCCTTACCGAGCTATCAGACAATCTTCGTCTCACGTTTCGCGACGCCGTCAACCTTATGATGATCCTCAGCGACAACACTGCCACCAACCTCGTCCTCGACGTCTTAACGACCGACGCCGTGAACGCTCGCATGGAGTCGCTTGGTTTCAAGAACATCAAGATCATGCGCAAGGTCGGAAGTGGCGGCGAGAGCAGCGCCGGAAAAGATCCCGAGAACAAGAAGTACGGTCTCGGCATGACGACACCGCGCGAGATGGTCCTGGTGATGGAGAAACTCGAGCGTGGCGAGATTGTCAGTCCGGCAGTTTCGAAAGAGATGATCGATTTGATGAAACGCGAGCAGGGACGCAACGCGATCGGGCGATCGCTTTGGAACGTTCCGATGGCCAGCAAGTATGGCGCGCTGGATCGCCTGCGCAGCGCGGTCGGCATCCTCTACACGAAGAACGGAAAGATCGCGATGGCGATCTCGTGTGATGAAATGCCGGAGACGATGTGGTCTGTCGACAACCCTGCTTACCTGTTGATGTCGCGCTTGTCGGAAGTCATAGCGGGCGGATTGGGCAAGAAATAACGGCGTCCCGGTATTGACCGGTTTCTACGAATTCTTATAGACACTCCCAGGAATTTGGATATACTTTCGCCCGTCGCAACCTTCGTTACTGGGTCAATCGTGAAAACGCGGGCATTTTCGGGCAGCGAGATGGCTGACTCGCTCGCGGAATAGTATCTGCAAGAAATTGAACCGAATCGACCAAGTTTTCCACAGGATCGACAAAGTTTTCCGCAGTTAGTTCCACCTCTCATTCTTTATTCGGATCTGGTGACGCGCCATCCCCGGCCCGGATCCGCAGACAAATTGCTTGGAGGACTCAAATGAACCCTAAGAATCTGCTTGAGAAGCTCCACCCGATTATTCAGCGCTACTTTATTGATTGGGCTGTTGGTCCTATCGGCCTTCGCGCAGCAGGGAACTTCCACTGTGCGTGGCACGGTCTCAGACCCTAACGGCAACGTGGTCTCCGGCGCTACCGTGACAATAACCAACATGGGCACTGGCGCCAGTCGCGAGACTACAACTACAGACGCCGGAGTTTATGCTTTTGAATTCGTTGCGGTAGGAGATTATAAAATCGAAGTTGCCGCCACCGGTTTCAAGAAAAAGGCCGTCACTGACATCCATGCGTTGATCTCCAAATCTACGACGGTCGACATAGCGTTGGAACTTGGTAATGTCACCGAGGTCGTGACCGTAGCTGCGGGAGCGTCTGAAGTGTTAGTGAACCGGGATGACGGAACTCTGGGAAATAACTTTGTCACTAAGCAAATTACTCAGCTTCCGCTCGAAGGCCGCAATGTTACCAACTTGTTGTCGTTACAACCGGGACCACACGAGATGGTTTTGTGGCTGGAGCACGCGCCGACCAGTCAAACGTTACGCTTGACGGTGTAGACATCAACGAGGCCGAGACCAATCAGAACACAAACCCCAACGCTGATCCGGCCGACAGTACCAACGCGCTGAACCTCGTCCCGGATCGCAGCACCGTGCTGCGTCTGAATGCCGAGGCGGTTGAAGAATTTCGCGTAACCACCACCAATGCCAATGCTAATCAAGGGCGCTCTGGCGGCGCGCAGGTATCGTTGGTAACCAAGAGCGGTACTAATGAGTTTCATGGAGCGCTCTTTGAGTTTTATCGAACCAAGAAGTTTTCAGGCGAATAACTTTTTTAGTAACGCATCCGGCCTCGAATTACCGGCCCTGATTCGTCACACTTTTGGTGGCGCCCTGGGCGGGCCGATAGTCAAGGACCGCGCCTTCTTCTTCTACAGCTTTGAGGGAGATCGAATTACACGATCGCAGCTAACCGAGGCCCGCAATGTGCCTCTTGCCAGCCTCGGCCGCGGAGAGGTCAAATTCTTTGGTTGTGCTCCAGGAGTTGATCCCGACGATTGCGGCGATCACGGTCACGCCCACGCTGCAAACTTTGAACACGGCCCAGCTAACCTCGATTTTCCCGGCTGTGGGCATCAATCCCTTAGCGGTCGCAGCTCTTAGGGATGCTGCCGCAAAGTACCCGGCAAACGACTTTGGCATTGGTGACGGATTGAACTCTGCCGGGTTCAGATTCAACACGCCCCTGCCGGCGCAGAGAAACTCTCACGTTGGCAAATTTGATTTCAATCTCACGGACAAGCAGACGGCGTTTGTTCGCGCCAGCGTGATTTACGATTTGCTCACTCAAGAGCAGCAGTTTCCGGATACGCCGGCGCCGACCATTTGGTCGCACCCGTTCGGCATTGCCGCAGGCCATACGTGGACCATCAACAACAGCATGGTCAATAACTTCCGTTATGGCTTCACGCGCGAGGCTTTCAGCCAACAGGGCGATTCAGGTGAAAATTCGGTTAGCTTCCGTTTCATATTTTCACCGCTCACCTTTTCGCGCACCTTGACTCGCATAACTCCCGTGCAAAACTTTACGGACGATTTCTCGTGGGTGAAGGGAAACCACAGCTTTGGCTTTGGCACTAACATTCGCCTGGTTCGCAATCGACGCGATTCTTTCGCCAACGCTTTCGATAACGCCATCACCAATCCTTCGTTCTTCCAGGGTGGTGGCGCTTCAATTGTCGATCCCATAAACGCGTTCCAACCGGTTGCCGGAGCCACGACCGGCATCGAGAATTCCGTGACCGCCTTGATCGGCAGGTTCTCTCAATACTCCGCTCTGTTCACGTTTGACCGGGATGGAACTCTGTTGGAGTCGGGGACACCCGCCGCGCGCGAGTTTCGCACTGAAGAATACGATTTTTACTTCCAGGACACCTGGAAGATTACACCCAACCTAACGGTTACCTATGGGCTGCGCTACGGCATCAGCACTCCGGTTTACGAGAAGAATGGGTTTGAAGTTAAGACCACCGTTCCGCTGGCCGAGTTCTTCGCGGCCAGGCAAGCGGCCGCCGAAAGAGGTGAGGCGCTTAATACGCCGTTGACATTGGAACTATCCGGTCAGGCCAATAACGCCGATCCGCTCTACGACTACGACAAGAACAACTTCCAACCTCGAATCGGAGTAGCCTGGTCGCCTTCGTTCAAGACCGGTTTCCTTAGCAAAGTTTTTGGTCGGAACAATGAATCGGTCATTCGCGGCGGGTTCGCTATTACCAACGACTACTATGGTCAACAACTCGCAGTTACTTTTGACCTCGGTAATACGTTGGGATTCTCGTCCAGTCAGGACATTTCGGCTAACACTTTTAACCTGACGACTCGACCGGCCCCGTTGTTTGCCGGCTTTGGTCAGGACGTGCGCAACCTTCCCAGAATCAACGATCCCGGAAACATTTCGTTCCCACGCACCCAGCCATTCAATCCAAATCCGGCGTTTTTCGCGCAGGATCGACGTATTGAAACGTCGTTGGATTCGAACCTGGTCGCTCCGATTAACTACGCGTGGAATCTCACCTACGAACGCCAGTTACCGAAGGGTCTTCTCTTTCAGACCTCTTACCTGGGCAGACTCGGGCGTAACCTTATCGCGTCGCGTGACGTGATGGCCCTAAACAATCTCAGGGACCCGAGCTCCGGCATGGATTGGTACACAGCCGCTGGAATGCTTGAAGCGCTGCGCGCGTCAGGAACCGCAATCGAGAATGTTCCAAACATTCCATGGTTTAATCACTTCCTGCCGGCGAACATCGCTTTCCTGATGGACCAGAACTACTTCGAGTTCTGCTGTGACGTTTTCCCGAATTACAATTTAACCCCGACCCAAGCTGTGTATGCGGTGGCGTTGAATTTTTATGGAAACGATTGGACCGACACGCAAGACGTCATGGAGCAGGGACTGGATCGGAACATTTTCTTCCATCCGCAATATGGCGCCCTGTCGAGTCACGGCAGCATTGCCCGTTCCAACTATCACGCCGGCACACTCAGTCTTCGCCAGCGTCTAGGCCGGAGCTTTACGGCCGATTTCAACTACACATTTTCGCATTCGCACGATGACGCTTCGGGACTTCAGACCGCCGCTCAATTCGGTGGTGCGTTCATCCATAACCCGCTGCGCCAAAGAGATAGCTACGCGGAGTCAGACTTTGACATCCGCCATAACATTAATGCGAATGCCCTTTGGGACATGCCGTTTGGCCGCGGTCGAACCTTCTTCAGCGGTGTCGGTAAATTGGCAGACGCCGTCATTGGCGGCTGGCAACTCACCGGGATCTTCCGCTGGAACTCCGGTTTGCCGATCAGCACTCCGTTCGACAACGCTCGCTGGGCGACTAACTGGAACTCTCAAAGCAATACGGTCAGAACTTCGAATATCCAGCCTTGTCCGGCAAGAGGCGGCCGGCTATTCGACTGCAACTTGCTCGAGTTCTACAGAAGTCTGCGCAACCCGTTCCCGGGAGAAACCGGAGATCGAAACGTGTTCAGACTGCCGGGTTACGTCAATCTCGACATGGGCTTAACGAAGTCCTTCAACCTGCCGTGGAGTGAAAGCCACAGGTTGCAGCTCCGAGTTGAAGCCTTCAACGTCACGAACACGCAGCGGATGAATGCTCCGAACACCGGCAGTCGTACTGGCTGGGGAGTTGCGCTCGATCCATCGACTATCGAATTGGATCAAATACCAGTCAACTTCGGCAAGTTTACGGGTATTCAGGGAGCGCCGCGCGTATTGCAGTTCGGTATCCGTTATTTCTTCTAACCTGAGCTTTGCTCGAAACAGAATTGTGGGCTGAAGCTCAATGCTTCAGCCCGCTTTTTTTCGGGAGAAGCACTTGCGATTTGACGAATCTTTAGCGGAATATTGAAGGGGATAAACCAATGAGACTTCTGGTCCTTTCCTTCATGCTAGTGATTTTAACCAGCGGTTGGGTAGCACGCCCGACTTTGGCCCAGGGGGGCGGCCACATTCTCTATGGTGATGTTAGAGTTGATGAAAGCAAGTCAGCAGGTGTAAACCGGCTCAGTTATGACTTGATTCTATACTCTTTGGCCCGCCAGGTAATTGCCCGCCAGACTGTAAGCAGCAACGGCCGCTATCGCTTCAATAATTTACCCCCTGGAGTCTACGACCTGGTGGTTGAGCTCGAGAATGTTGAGGTCGCGCGTATCAGGGTCGAGCTTGTCTCTCCGCTCCCTACTGATCAACGTCAAGACGTTACTCTTGAGCTAAAGGCGCCTGTATTCTCCTCCGTAAAACCGGCTTCAATTTCCGTCGATGACTATTACACGCGCACGCCGGCCAATCAGAAGTTGTTTGAAAGGGCGCAGGCGACGACGGATAAAAAGAAGTACTTGGAAGCAGTTGACCTGTTTAATGAGCTGCTGGCTAGCGATCCGAAAGATTTCCAAGCGTGGAGTGAATTGGGCACCGTTTACCTGTTCGAACAAAAACCAACTGAGGCCGAGAAGTCTTATGCTAATGCGGTCGAGATAAGGCCAAAGTTTTTCCTGGGCTGGATGAATCTTGGCCGGGTGCGCATGATGCAGAAGAACTTCGCGGGAGCTATCGAGCCTTTGACCACCGCGCTCAATATCAATGCGACATCAGCCGAGGCCAATTACTATCTCGGCGAGGCGTATCTGCAAGTTAAAAAAGGTTCGAAGGCTGTCGGTTATCTCAACGAGGCGCTAAAACTCGATCCCGTAGGCAAAGCCGACGCGCACTTGCGTCTGGCGACGCTCTACAATGCTGTTGGGCTGAAAGACAAGGCCGCGATCGAGTACGAGGAATTTCTGAAAAAGAAACCGGACTATCCCGACAGCAAGAAGCTCAAAGATTACATCGACGCCAACAAGCCAAAACCATAACCCCATATGAACCTAGCCATAATCGTGCTGATTGGTGCGACCCTGATCGACGGATCCGGGCGCGCGCCGTTGAGAAACTCTATCGTTATTTTGGAAGGTGACAAGATTGTTGCCGTCGGATCGCGCAATAGAGTGCGTGTCCCCGAAGGCGCGCAGGTCATTGACGCTCGTGGCCTCGTCGTAGCGCCTGGCTTCATCGACGCACACAACCACTCCGATCGCGGCTTCAGCGACGATCCGACAGCCGCCTCGCAAGTATCACAAGGCATCACGACAGTCGTCGTCGGCCAGGACGGCGGCTCACCCTACCCGATCCGTCAATACCTGCGCGCACTCGACGAGAACCCCATCGCCCTAAACGTTCTAACGTTCGTCGGTCACGCAACCGTGCGCTCGCGCGCAATGGGCGACAACACCAATCGCAACGCCACGCCCGGCGAGATCGAAGGCATGAGGCAAATGATCACGCAGGCGATGCGCGACGGCGCAATGGGTCTCTCAACCGGCCTCGAATACGAAACCGGCAAACCCGCATCGATCGAAGAAGTAATCACGCTCGCAAAAGCGGCAAGCTCATTCGGCGGCATCTACATCAGCCACATCCGCGACGAAGCCGACAAAACGTTCGACGCGCTCAACGAAGCGATTCGCATCGGCAAAGAAGCGCGTATTCCGGTGCAGATCTCGCACATCAAACTCGGCAGCGTCGCCGTTTGGGGCCGAGCGCCACAAGCCGTGGCGCTCATCAATCGCGCGCGCGCCCGCGGCCAGGACGTCACAGCCGATTGTTACCCCTACGACGCCTGGAGCTCGACGATCCGAGTGCTGATCCCAAGCGGCCGTCACGACGATCCGATCGACGTGGCGCGTGGTCTCGCCGACGTCGGTGGACCAGCAAACATCACGATCGTTAGTTGCAGCGCGCATCCTGATTACGAGTTCAAGAACATGGAAGAGATCGCCAAACAAGAGGGAATCACTCCCGTGGATCTCTACATGAAGATCGTGCGCGACGGCGGCGCCGGTGTTGTCTGCCACTCGATGAAAGATCCGGACATCCGCACTTTCTACCGCCAGCCGTGGGTGATGGTCAGCAGCGACGGTGGCATCGGCTCGCGCCATCCGCGCGGCGCCGGCTCGTATCCGCGCGTGCTCGGGCATTATGTGCGCGAGCTGAACTGGCTGACGTTGCCGGAAGCGATCAGAAAGATGACGTCGTTGCCGGCGCAGCGTTTCAAGTTGCGCGACCGCGGACTCATAAAGCCAGGTTACAAAGCAGACCTGGTTTTATTCGATCCGGCGACGATTATCGATCGCTCGACGTTTAAGGAGCCGCAGTTGATCGCGGAAGGCGTGAAGTTTGTTTTTGTAAACGGTCAGGCGGTTTGGGGTGACGGTAAAGTGACTGGCCGTCGTCCTGGTAAAGCCTTACGACGAGGTCAATAAGTAAACGCCTGTCTTTCGATCGGTCACAAAGAAATCGGCAACAATATAACCCTCGTCGAGTGCTTTCGTGAAAGCCGCACGCGTCGGCTCACGCCAGGCGTCCGCGTTTAACCTCCCCCGGAATCTCAATTATCAATTTCTCATTCTTTAGATCCGTGTTCACCATCGGTTCGCCATTTTCGCCTACACGGATCAGGGCAGGTAGATCGAGTTGAGGCTTTTCCTGTTTTTCTTGCCGATCGATCTTCGAAACAACGCGATCGCTTTTCAAAACCCACGTCACCCACAAACGATCCGTCCCCGACCGGTGCAAGAAGCTCGTCGTCTCGCCGTAATAGTTCACGAGATACCGATCCGCAATCACCCCGAGCTTGCCGAAATTCAGATGTGCATTGCGCGACTGTAACGGATCGAAAGTCCACGTGATGCGCTTGATCCCGCGTTCCAACGCCGCCAAACGCTGAGCGCACTTCAACCAGTAACCCAAACTCTGCGACCGATACTCCTTCGTCACGCCCAACATGTCCGAATGAATTATCGTTTCGCCATTCAGAATGCCGGGAAAACCAAACACAAACCCGATCATCCGCCCTTCGCTAAACGCGCCCATCAGGATCGCGCCAACCTCTTTCTGCGGCCGCAACGCAAGCGCTGGATACACTTCCAGATCGGAAACGCCCCAGATCTCGCGCTGCAGCTCTTCGACCTCGTGCATTTCGGCAAGAGTCTGAATGTCGCGAATGATGATGGCCTTTGGATTAATAACGGGCGTGCTGCTCATTGGAGATGGTTCAGATAAGTCCGCGGATGAGTTCTTTGAGCCAATTGATGTCGATCGGTTTGGTCACGTAAGCGTCGAAGCCTGAAGCCTTTGCGTCCGAGCGGAAGCCGGATTCCTGGTGGGCCGTGACGGCGATGATCGGCACGTTCTTCAGCTCCGATTTCTCGCGCATCAGTTTCGCGGCGGCGAAACCATCCATTCGCGGCAGGGTGAGGTCCATCAGGATCACGTCCGGCGTATCGCGGATGGCGCTGGCGACGGCGGCGTGTCCGTCCTCAGCCTCAAACACAATAAAGCCCTGGTCTTCGAGCGCGAGGCGCATGAAAAGGCGCGTGTCCTCGACGTCTTCCACCAGCAACACTTTGAGATCCCGGGAGTCCCGCACGGTCATGGGGTTGAATTGAAACACGAATGCCACTAATCTAAAAGCCCTTTTAATCTGGCGAAACAAATTTCCGGCGGCTGTCGTTAATCAGCCCGAGTTCCAATTTTCACCCCTTCTTGAGGCAGGAAACATGAAACGCATAATCATTCTCGTCGTCCTGGTGGCGCTTGCGGGCATAGCCGGTATCGTGGCCCGATCTTCTTCGCGTGGCGAGATCAGAGAGGTCGTCTCTCGCAACACTGGTGATACACAACAGGTAATTCGCGAGAGTCACGATCTGGCGCCGGGCGCACAGGTCGAGTTGGCGGGGCTGAACGGCTCTGTGAAGATCGAAACGTCCGACAGTAAAACCGCCGAGATCTTGATCGAGCGCACTGCCTCGTCCCAGGAAGATCTCAATCGCCGCCGGATTACTATCGAAGCCACGGCGAACAGCCTGAAGATTCGCACCGAGAAGGGCGACACTGGGTTCTTCTCTCGGTTCTTTGGCTCCGACGCTTCTGAGAAGGTCACGTTGAAGCTGCCGCGGCAGATCTCGCTCTACACCAAGGGTGTGAACGGACCGGTGAATGTCGGAGACCTTGATGGTTCGGTGGACGTTGCCGGTGTCAACGGGAAAGTGGAGATCGCGAGTGCGGCCGGCTCGGCTTCGTTCAAGGGGGTGAATGGAAATATCGTCGTCGGGCTGAAGCGGCTTTCGTCAGAAGGCATCACGTTGTCAGGCGTTAATGGCAACATCGAATTGCAATTGCCGGCCGATGCAAACGCCGACCTCGAAACGAAGGGCATGAATGGACAGGTTGTTTCTGAACTGCCGAACGTGAAAATCGATAAGTCGAGCCACGGCAACTACACGGCGCGCATCGGCACGGGCGGCAATTCAATCAACGCCAAAGGCATAAACGGCAACATCCGCCTGACACGTTCAGCAGACTGCAGGCGCCAACTAGAGCCACAAAAGGCACAAAAAACACAAAAGGCACAAGAGAGTACAAAAGAGGTCGCGGACTTCTTTTGATTTTCTTTGTGCCTTTTGTGTTTTTTGTGCCTCTTGTGGTTAACCTATTTAACCCCCGAAAATGGCACGTTGAGACTCGGATATTCTTTCCAATCTTTGTAGTCGTAGTGCCACCAGTAGAAGTAGGATCGCGTACTTTGGTTTCTTCATAAATTAAAATTCGAACGGCTTGCGGGTCGTCAACGTCGGCGCATTCCAGCCGCGCAATTTTTCATTCCACTGCGGCAACGTCTCACGCAGAAACTTGTTCACGTCGCCCATGCGCGAGCGATACGCAGGTTGGATCTCGCCGAAGTATTCGCGCTGTCCGCGGGTTGGTCCAAAGTTCGCGTCGAGCGAGAAGAAGAGCTGTCCCAGGTCGTCAGCCACTTGCGAACGGCCCGCGAACCCGAGTCCATCATCACGCGCCGCGAGCTGGTCCTGCAGCGTGTCGACCTCTTTAATGTAGTCTTCGAGCGCTTTCATCAGATCTTTGTCAGGCTCGCGCGAGAGGTTCTTCATCGTCGTCTGCGCTTGCTTGAGCTGTTCCTTGACGCTGTCGAGAAAACGCAGCGAGCTATTCACCGTCGTCTGCATGTCGCGCAGTTTGATCTGCATGTCGAGCGACTCCTGCAGTTCCGCCACCGACGTGCTGATGCCGGGATCGAGCTTCACCTCGACGGGCTGCTCATACGTCTTTCCGCTCACGGTCATCTTCACTGTGTAAGTTCCGGGCAACACCTGTGGACCACGAGCGCCGCCGCCAAACGCGAGCTGTTCGGGCGTCGGCGGCCGCCGCACTTCCGGACCACCAAGCCGGAGGTTCCACGCGATGCGATTCAATCCCTTCTCGCGTGACGGACGTTCGATATCCTGGACTAGCTTGCCGTCGCGATCGAACACCTGGATCTTGAAGTCCACTTTTTCGTCGAGCTTTTCTTTGAGGTAGTAAGTAATCAAAGCGCCGCCGGGCGGGTTCGGCCCGGTGAACACTTTGTCGCCGATGCCGTAACGCGTAAAGCGGCTCGCAAAACGCAGACCCGGCCGAACGGAAAACAGGTGCGCGCTGCTGTCGAGAATCTGCGGCGTCGTCTGTTGAATGGCTGACGCATCGTCGAAGATCCAGACGCTTCGTCCGTGAGTCGCGAGAATCAGATCGTTCTCGCGCGGATGCACGAGGATGTCGTGAATCGCCACGTTCGGCAGGTTCTTCAAATTCAACGGTATCCAGGCCCGGCCGCCGTCGTAAGACGCAAACAGACCGATCTCGGTGCCGGCGTAAAGCAAGTTCGTGTTCTTTGGATCTTCACGAATGATCTGCACGTAAGCTTTCGCCGGCAGATTGCCGGAGATGTTGGTCCAACTCTTCCCGCCGTCAGCAGTCTTGAAAACATAAGGCCGGAAATCGTCGAACATGTGACGCTCGAACGAGACGTAAGCCGTGTTTGCATTTGTGCGCGAAGGTTCGACGTGCGAGACGGGCGAGTTGGCCGCGATCCCGGAAACATTCTTGACGAGGTTGTTCCAGTTCTTACCGCCGTCGGTCGTGACTTGCAGGTTGCCGTCGTCGGTCCCAACCCAGATCTGTCCTTTCTGAACCGGCGACTCGGCAATCGTGATGATCGTCGTGTGATACTCGGCGGTCGTGTTTTCAACAGCTACTGGTCCACCGGCGTCTTTCTGTTTTTCCGGATCGTTGGTGGTGAGATCCGGACTGATCTGTTCCCACGTCCTGCCAAAATCCGGCGACTTGAAAAGCACGTTGCCGCCGAAATAGACAGTCGATTTCTCATGCGGCGACAAGACGATCGGCGCATTCCAGTTCCACCTGTACTTCTGCCCCGCGGCTGGTCCGCCGCCACTGCCGCGTCCCCACGGATTTACCGACTGCTGTTCGCGCGTGCGCATGTCGGTCCAAATGATGTCGCCGCCCTGCGACTCGGAAAGATAAAGCTCGGGATTGTCGGGATGATTGATGACGTAGAAACCGTCGCCGAAACTCACCATGCGCCAATCGTCATTCATAATGCCGGCGGGCTCGCGCGTGCGGCTGGGGCCGGTCCACGAACCGTTGTCCTGCAATCCGCCCATCACGTAATAAAACGGCTGCCGGTTGTCGGCGTGAATCTGGTAAAACTGGCCCAACGGAATGTTGTAAACCGCTTCCCACGATTCGCCACCGTCGTAACTGACGCCGATGCCGCCATCCTGGCCGTGCCACATGCGTTTCGGGTTCTTCGGATCGATCCAGAGCGCGTGAAAGTCGATGTGACTGCGGCTCGTGATCGAGCGAAACGTCCTGCCGCCGTCGACCGAGGTGAACAACGTCGAGGCCACGGCGTAGACGTTATTTTCATTCGTTGGATTTACGCGCACGGTCGTGTAGTAGAAACCACGCGAGACGATCGACTCCTGCTTCGAAACGTTGCGAAACGTCTCGCCGCGATCGTCCGAACGATAAAGCGTTCCGTCTTTCGATTCGACGAGGGCATAGACGACGTTCGGATTGCTCGGCGCGACGCGAACGCCGATACGGCCCATCAGTTTCGGCAAGCCGTTCTCAAGTTTTTTCCACGTGCGGCCGCCGTCGATCGATTTGTAAACGCCGCCTTTTTCACTGCCGCTGCGGTGCGTCCACGGCTTGCGTTCGAAACTCCACATGCCGGCGTAAAGGATGTTCGGGTTCGTCGGATCGATGTCGAGATCTGCAACGCCGTGCTGGTTGTCGATGTAGAGCGTCTTGGTCCAAGTCTTACCGCCGTCCGTAGTCATAAACACGCCGCGCTCTTCGTTTGGGCCAAAAGCGTGGCCCAGCGCGCCGATGTAAACGATGTCGGGATTCTGCGGATGAATCGCGATGGCGGAGATGCGCTCCGACTCTTTCAATCCCATGTGTTGCCACGTCTTGCCGCCGTCGGTTGACTTGTAAACACCATCGCCGAACGACACGCTGTTGCGCACGTTCGATTCGCCGGTTCCCACCCAAACTACGTCAGGATTACTCGGCGCGAGCGCGATGTCGCCGATCGAGATCGTTCCCTGGCGTTCGAAGATCGGCGTCCACCTGACGCCGCCGTTCGTCGTCTTCCACAAACCACCGGATGCGCTGGCGACATAGACGATGTTCGGATCGCCGGGCACGCCTTCGACGTCCGCGATGCGTCCGCCCATGTTCGCGGGACCGATGCTGCGCCACTCCAGACGCGAAAACGCGGTCTCGAGTGGAGACTTCGGTTGTCCGCCGTTTTGCGCGCAGACGTTGACGACGAAAGAGAGCAAACAGATAGCGACCAGGGGAAATCGAAAGCGCATTGTGTTCTCCTAATAATTGATATCCGTGGTAGTCTGGAGCCAGATTATGACATTTCCCCAAACGAATCGCACCAAACTTAAACGCCTCCCCAAGCGCGGCTATTTCGATCGCGAAACTGTCTACGAAATTCTGGACGAAGGTTTCATTTGTCATGTCGGTTTTGTCGTCGACGGACATCCGGTCGTGATTCCGACGGGCTACGCGCGCGTTGACGACAAGCTTTACATTCACGGTTCGCAGGCGAGCCGGATGTTGCGCACGTTGGCGGGCGGCATCGACGCGTGTGTGACGGTGACGTTGCTCGACGGGCTGGTGCTCGCGCGATCGGCGTTTCATCATTCGATGAATTATCGCTCGGTGGTTGTGTTTGGACGTGCCGTCCTGGTTGACGATCCGGAAGAGAAGGCGTCGGCGCTGTTTGCGCTTTCGGAGCACATCATTCGCGGCCGGTGGGATGACGTGCGCGAGCCGACTGAGTTGGAGATGAAGCAGACGACAGTGCTTTCTTTACCACTCGATGAAGCGTCGGCGAAGATCCGCACTGGTCCACCGATCGACGACGAAGAGGACTACGGCTTGCCGATGTGGGCTGGCGTGCTTCCGTTGAAGCTCGTTGCGGGTGAACCGATAAACGATCCACGTTTACCTGACGAGGTTCCTGTTCCGGATTACGTTAAGAATTACAAACGCTGATTACTTTCGATTGTATCTCTGCGTTACTCTGCGACTCTGCGGTTATACCGCCGAGACGCAGAGATACGCAGAGGACCTTATTTCCTGAGCGCTTCTATTAACACGCGTCCGGTGGCACTCGCCGGGGCTGTTACACCAAGCAACGCACACAACGTTGGCGCGATGTCTGCCGGACTGGCCGGTTGGTAATAACGTCCGGGAGTGATGCCTGCGCCCATCACGATCGTCGGCACGTTCGTGTCGTACGAATAAGGCGTGCCGTGCGTGGCCGTGATCGTGTCGCCGAGATATTTGAACGGTTCGGCGACGATCACGAGGTCGCCACTGCGCGCCGGATAGAAACCGTGTAGCGCGCGGCGTTCGATCGGATCGGTGATGGACGTTGCGCCGCGCAGCAGTTGGGCGCGCGTGAAATAACGAGCGATGCCGGGAATCTTCAACACTGCCGCGCCTGCAATTTGCGTGACTTCGTCAAGGTTCACTCCATCGCGAGCGAGGGCTGCGTAGTTGAAATAGATGTTGCCGTTGATGAAGCCGTCACGCGGCACGCCGTTGTCGTCAAACTTGTAGATGTAGTCAGCGGTTGGATCGGGTGATTTTTTCTGGGCGTTGTAACGCGCGCTGATCGCGGCGCGGATAGCGGCGAGGAGGTCCGGCGCTTTTAGTCGTTCACCGCCGAGGCCGAGCGCTGCCGTGTGCTCCGGAATCGGCGCCACGCCGTGATCCGCCGTGAATGCGATCAACGTGTTCGCGAGACCGACTCGCGTTTGCACGAAATCCAACAACGTTCCGATCTGTCGATCGACGCGCAGCGAGACGTCCATCACTTCCTGGCTGTATGGTCCATAGCGATGGCCCACGTAGTCGTTGGCCGACAAGCTGACGGTGAGCACGTCGGTGTCATCATCCTGCCCGAGTTGTTCGTTGACGATGGCCTGTTGCGCGAAGGAGACGAGCAGATCGTTGCTGAATGGTGAGGCGTCCATTGCCCAGTAGAAAGCCGATCCCGGAGCGGTTGCGCCGCCGGTGATCGTGTGGGGAAAGGCATTTGTGTCTCCGGCAGCAGTGACCGTTTCCCAGGGAGGCGAATCAGGGCCGGCGCGTTTGATGTATTCGCTTTCGGGGAGCAATCGTTCCCACTTCGCGCCAAAGTATTTGTCCGCCGGGCGGGTGTTGTTGAAGCTCGTGACCCATGCGGGAAGCTCGTTGAAGTAATAAGTCGACGAGACCATGTTGCCGGTCGGAGGATTGAACCAATACGCGGCGTTTGCGTGACGTCCCGGCGGGCAGGATTGCCGATCGATCTTTAACGGAGATGCCGATCACTTTCGAGCGATCGTTCGTGACGAGACGCAGTTCATCGCCGACGGTTGAGGTCACCAAACGTCGCGGGCTTGAGGCCGGATCGTCAGGCTTGCCGCCGAGCAGTTTTACCGTTGTATCTGAAACGCTTGTGACTTTCTTTCCGGTGGCGCGATCGGGCCACTCGTTGCCGACGATTCCAGTCTCGGCCGGCCAGGCGCCGGTCATCATCGTGCCGTGACCGGGCGCGGTGTAAGTCGGCATGTGATCGTAGTTTGACTGCGTCCACGACGCGCCTTCGCTCATCAATCGCCGCAAGCCGTTGGCGACGAAGAGATCGCCGAAGCGTTCGAGGTAGTCGTAGCGAAACTGGTCCACGAGCGATCAGCAGCACGAGGCGCGGCTTACGATTTACTTGATTCGGCCGTCGCTGAGCGATTGAGCCACTAAAAATAAATGAAATTAAAAGAGAAACGGTTACCAGTTGGCGGCACAGGCGTCGCAGGTCCATGCGCCGCATGTTACCGCATGAGCGTTACAAACATGTAGAGTCGCTACGATCAAAAAACTATTGACAGCATCAACCCGAATGCATACTATATCGCGCGTCGATATAGCTTGCCCCGATATAGGAGAGGATTCTTCGTGGCGAAAGAAGAACCCCAAGCCCACCCAGAAGCCTGGCTGCCGCTGACACCCGCGATGTTTCACATCCTGTTAGCGCTGGCTGACAAAGACCGCCATGGGTACGAGATCATGCGCGAGGTCGAAGAGCGTTCTGCGGGAGAAGTCCGTGTCGGCCCCGGAACGCTGTACGGATCGATCAAGCGCATGCTCAATGACGAGCTGATCGAAGAGCTTGAGGAACGTCCAGATCCCGAGCTCGACGACGAGCGGCGGCGTTACTACCGGCTAACGGATTTTGGCCGCCGGGTAGCGATTGCCGAAGCCAAACGATTGGAGAAATTGGTGAGAAGCGCGCGCAGCAAGAAACTTCTTTCCGCGCGCGGCGCTTAAGTCGAGATGAAGATCGCGTTCAGAATTTACGGCTTGTTGTTGCTGGCCTATCCGCCGGAGTTTCGGCGGAGGTTTGGCGGCGAGATGTTGCAGGTGTTTCACGACCGATGCCGGGACGAGGCCAGTGCGAGAGCGCTCGCCGGTTTTTGGTGGCGAACCTTGTTTGGGGGATAATATAGTTGACTGACCAACCCGTGTTGCTGGTTTTAGCTTCCGTTCAGTGACTGACTCATACATTTATCAACACGCATTTTTTCCGGCATCGACCTGCCACTCTCATAGCTGAGAGCACCTGTGAGACGGTCGGTCGAGACGACACCGTGGACACCCCATCCTCCATGCATGACAGTTGTTATGCGCGTTATGATCGGCATGATAATTCTTCTGGATAAACTCGCTCGAATCATTCCTTCAGGGAACTGTACATAACCATTCAGGTCGGTAAAACGGATTTCGGTCGAATAATTGCCATCGATGTATAAGCGATAGTGACCCCAGCTTTGCGTGACACGCATATTCGCGCACGGAATTCCATTCACGTCAACTACTTGAACTCTCAATTGAGGAATTACACTCGTTTCTATCGGAACGAGCACAACGAATATCACTAAGCAAATGATGGCAACAATCAGAAGACGCGTTTTCATCATAGTCATCCGTGGGGTGGTGTCCTAATTTGCCGACCGTGAGCGCGAAGTATGGCACGTTAGGCGTCCGGTAGAAAACCAAAAGGCCGACACTAGATCGGCCTCTGAGTTACCTCACTTCCAACGGCCCGTAATAGATCCATTATCGCTTCGTGGTCTTACGCGGTCGCCCCGCTTTGCGATTCTGAACGGCCTTTAGGTCGCTGGGGTTGATAGCGTACTCTCGGCCTATCTTCTGCGCCTTCAAACGCCCGCTCTCAATCAACGTCCGCACTCTGTTCGAGCTTACGCCTAACCGTCTCGCTGCCTCAGTTGTGCCGATCATTTTCATGGCCCAAAGTATACCATTCGCAGAAACTATGGTGATAAACCAACTATTGTTTTGACAAGCGAACGTCTTGCGCCTATAGTGGCCCGCACAAACGAGCGGGTTGGCAAGTGCGACTAACACTTGCCGACCCTACACAGCCGAATCCTAGCCTGTTAAGCGAAAGGAATCGACCATGCAGGATAAATGTAACACGAACGCAGATAGTCCGCCTGATATACCGCTTGATGCGGAAGACTGGAATGGTGTCTTTACCCTGTTCAAAGACCATCCTTACGACGCGCTTAATCTTGCCTATCACTTCGCAAGACTGAAACAGCTTCTCACTGGCAAACTTAGCGACATACCAGAAGCAATAGCGGCGATCGACCGCGCGATTGATCGCCTGTATGAGCACAGCGAGTTTCGCAATGTGGGCCACAGCCTATTCCGTCAAACGGTCGCCGGGGGAATTGCCTGCCGCGACTGAAAAGACCGTCCACGGGCTAGGAATAAGGACGTAAGGCCATGCGTGAAAAACCAATACGCCTTGCGACGAAACTGAAAGCGATCCGGCAACGTCTCGGTGTGAGTCAGACCGGGATGAAACGGTTACTCAACTTCAAGGGCCAATACGGGCGCATATCCGAGTACGAGCTAGGCAAACGCCAGCCGACCATAACCGTGCTCTTGTCGTATGCCCGTGCTGCAAACATTCCCCTTGAGCAAATTGTTGACGACGAATTGGAACTTGGATTCTAACTGCTTCGCGAAGTCTCTACTTTAGGGCGCTTTCTTACGTGAGTGTTCGGAAGCGCCTCTTTATTCGCGCTCTATCCTGCGATACATGGAAAAACCCTGCGCGTGATGTTGGTTCGTATAAGGATACGCAACATGGCCTCGCGGTTTTCGTTCGCCCTCTGCTTTCTTCTCATTCTCAATTGCGTGTCTGCCGCAGATGTAGGGGCAAGTTTTATCTTGCTCAAAGAATACCTTTGCGTCGGTGATTGATGGATAGAAGTCATAGAGAATAACTTCAAACTTCGCGGGTGATTCACAGTCTTTTACATTACATCGTTGGTCCATAATGTCACGCTGTCTTTCTTCGTTTTGTTGATTTCTTATGTTTTTGATATTCGGCTTCGCGCTTATCGATCTCACTCTTAGGTACAGAGATCAATTGCTTCGCTAGTTTCTCGAAGCGTGCGTATTCCTCTGATTCTTTTTGTTTCTTACTCATCTTTCTCTTGCCCTTCGCGTGGTCTGTGGCGACTCGATTTGCGGTCAGCGCCAACCGTTTGGATATTGATCGTCCCCGTTGTCACAAAAATGATCTACAAAACACTCCACCTTAAACCCGGCATCTCTTAGCCGTTTGGGTCGGGTAGTACTTCCAAAACAGTCCTCCAAAAAGAGGATACATTCCTCATGCCGCTTGTGGTACAAGATGCCTCATTGCCTCAACGATTGAATCCGTTGACAGGCGATAGTCCTTCGCTAAACTTGCGACGGTTTCGCCCTCTGAGGCTCTCTGTACCACGTCCTCGACAGGGATTCTCGTTCCTGTGATAACCAGCTTGCCAGACATAATGAGTGGCGAGATACTCACTGGTCTTGTTTTGTCTTCCACTGTTCCGGTCCAATAACGCCAAGGAAACAGTTCAACTAATTCACGCTTATGACTCCAGCGCAATCGCGTTGCAAACGGTACGACTACATCGCGCATAGCCAATTGTCGGTTGTGCGTTAAGTCAACCAGCCGTCTAGGCTGTCGCTTGCTTGCCTTTTTATCCATGATCACATGACCGTGAAACACAAGGATATTATCGGCTAGCAATGGATACTTAGCCTTACTCTCTTTCTTTGCTTCTTCGATTACTTCGCGTGTTTTGCTGAGGGAGAGGTTGAAATGCTTTCTGACAATTTCCACATAGTAAGCTTGTGTCAAGTCTCTGAACGATAGCAGGATGGTCGGCAGGTCGCGCCCGGCGATGGGCCATACTGGATGCTCACTTACCCAATAACGCAAGGTGTCTTTGGGCATCGCCAAGTATGTAGCGGCCTCCGAGATCGTATAAATTGGGAAGTCTTGCAATGGTTGGTCTGATCGCCGTACTGCGCGTGTCGCCATATTGCTTTCCTCGATAGTCCGTTTAAGTACACGACAATCTTCCATGCCAATAGCCCTCGTGCTAAAATTCAGACACGAAGGCGCAGTATGGAAGATCTATCTATGTTCCGCTTGCAAAGTCACCGCTAAGGCTTCGGCAAGAATCGAAGCGGCTTTTGCAATCATTTCTTAGGGCGCTTGCTTCCGCGCCCTTGTCGGGCAAGATGCTTCTCAGGCATCGGCTGCAAACTTACCAGTCAATTCTTTGTATTGCACTCTTTTTCCTACAACCATCGAAAGCACCTCAAAGAATCTTTCGCTGTCGTTCGACTTGCGTCGATTGAATCGAAACGCTTGCTCGTCGAGGTAGCGAAACAGATGGAACGGCTCAACGCTCACATACGTTCCGCCGATAGTTCTCTTTAAGAGACTCCAGAAGTTTTCGATCCCGTTCGTGTGAATGTCTGACCGTCAACGTACTTCTCTGCATGGTTAATGACGTTGTGCATGTAATCGTAGTTGAGATCGTTGTAGGACTTGAATGCGTCGCTATAGACCATCGAACCCGGCTCAACGTGCGTGTTGATCTCGCGTCTCAACGATTTGCGCTTGACGTTCGGCACAACCATCGTGCGGACTTCGCCATGTCGTTCGAGTAGGCCCATCACCGCGACTTTGCCCGCACCGCCCGTACCGTTGATCTTCCGAGCACGTTCGCTGCGGTGCATGTTGCGGGCCTTGCCGCCGATAAACGTCTCGTCAACTTCGACGTGACCGCTCAGTTTCTCAATCGTGCCGTTCTGCATGGCGAGACGGATACGATGCAACACAAACCACGCGGTCTTTTGCGTGATGCCTAGCGCACGGTGTATCTCGTAAGAACTGATGCCATTCTTCGCATTTGCTATCAGCCAGATCGCGGTCAGCCACTTGTCCAAGCCAAGCGGGCTATCCTCGAATATTGTTCCGACTTTCAGCGAAAACTTTTGTTTCGGATGAGCCGTGCGGCACTTGAAGAGACGGGCCTTTTCGAGATAAATAACATTGTCCGATCCGCATTGCGGGCAGCGAGGCTTTCCGTCTGCAAAACGGGCCGCTATCATGAAGGCGTTACAGCTCTCAGGCTTGGAGAAGTGAACGATTGCTTTTTGTAAGGTTCGTGGCGTTTCCATGTAGAGAGAATACAGGAAAACATGCTGGTCAGTCAAGTATATTATTACCCTTGTTTGACTTGGTTTTGACGGCGGCTAAAGAGCGCACCGATCGCTCAGGAAGGGAAGGTGTTCTGATGAATGGAAGAAAAAACTTGACCGCTATGCTCGCTTGCGTTGGCATCATCCTCATTGCGGCCTTGCTGCTGAGCTATGGAAGACGCAACGAAGTCTCGTCGATTCTAATGTTTGGATATGTTCTTGACGCTGTCGTGTTTACGGGTGTGGTTGGCAACCTGATCGTCTTCGTGCTGGCTAAGGCGACGAAATCGAATCCGTTTCGCATAGCGCTCTGGACTTTTGCCGTCGTACACGCCCTTCCGGTCGTGTTTATGGCGCTCATCGTAGGCGCGCGCGATCCGAGATTTAATCTTGCGAATGTAGTGGTTGGTTATGTCGTGAGCTTCCTGCTCTGGACGGGCTTGCACTGGGCGTGGCGCACACCCAGCCCACAACCAACCACCGAATAAGCGTTACTCGTAACGCAGCGCTTCGATCGGATCCAGCGCCGCCGCTTTGCGCGCCGGGTAGTAGCCGAAGAAGATTCCCACCGCTGCCGAGAAGAGCACGGAGCCGAGAATCGCCATCATTGAGACGAGCGTAGGCCAACCCAGCATGGCCGGGATTGCCAGTGACAACACAACGCCGAGAATGATGCCGACTGTTCCACCCGTCAGGCTCAACACGATCGACTCGATCAGGAACTGGCTGCGCACCGCCGACGAACGCGCGCCGATGGCCATGCGAATGCCGATCTCGCGCGTGCGCTCGGTCACCGAGACGAGCATGATGTTCATGATGCCGATGCCGCCGACGAGCAGCGAAACACCTGCGATACACGCGAGCAGGATAGTCATCGTCTTGCCGGTTTCATTCGCAGCTTCGGCAATGTCCGTCATGTTGCGGACTGTGAAATCGTTGTCCTCGCTGGCCGTCAGTTTGTGACGCTGGCGCAGCAAGTCGGTGATCTGCTGTTGTGCCGTGTAAGTCGCGTCCTGCGAGATCGCGGAGACGTAAGCGATCTGAACGCGGTCGCGGCCCAGGATCTTTTTTCTGCACTGTGGTGTACGGCGCAAAAGCAATGTCGTCCTGGTCGCGACCCTGCGGATCCTGTCCCTTTGCAGCCATCACGCCAACAACCTGAAACGGCAGGTTCGTGACGCGAATGGTCTGGCCCACCGGATCGCTGCCAGGATACAACGTGTCGGCCAGCGTCTGGCCGATCACGATCACGCGTGCGGCTGTTCGTACGTCCGCATCCGTAAAGAATGCGCCGCTTTGAATTGCCCACTTGCGGATATCGGGATACTGCTCGCTGACGCCCTGGAGCGAAGTGTTCCAGTTCATGATTGCCGGCGACCAGTTGCGCCCGCGAGTTCACCGAAGGAGTGACCATCGAAACACTCGGCACTTCACGTTTGATCGCTTCGAGATCGTCAACGGTCAACGTGTTGGTGCCGGTGTCGCCGGTGCCACTGCGAACGCCGCCTACGTTTTGCGCCCCCGCGCTAACGAACAACAGGTTCGTGCCGATGCTCTCGATCTGCGCCTGAACCGACGCCGACGCGCCCTGGCCGATACTCACCATCGCAATCACCGCCGAAACGCCGATGATGATGCCGAGCATGGTCAAAGCCGCGCGC
This sequence comes from uncultured Acidobacteriota bacterium, assembly GCA_963770215.1. Classification (GTDB taxonomy): domain Bacteria; phylum Acidobacteriota; class Blastocatellia; order Pyrinomonadales; family Pyrinomonadaceae; genus PSRF01. Next base: position 120,204 of record CAVYOP010000014.1, on the reverse strand, counting down.
ATCTTGTTACGAATAAGAGCGCGAAACGCGACACGAATGATCATTAATAAGGTCATTGTCGATTTCCGATTGCCACTTGCCGATTTTTACTCTTCGTCCTCGTCGTCGTCTTCCTCGATGACGGGCATGTTTTTCAACTCTTCCGCGGCGTCGCGCTTGTCTTCAACCTGGTAGTCGCTCTTGATCTTTCCGTCCTTGAACACGATCACGCGGTCGGCATACTGCGCGATGTCCGGCTCGTGCGTAACAAGCACGAGGGTGATGTCTCGTTCGCGATTCAACCGCTGAAAGATCTCCATCACTTCGACTGACGTGCGCGAGTCGAGATTACCGGTCGGCTCGTCAGCCAGGATCAGCGCCGGATTGATTAACCAGGGAGCGAGCGACGGCGACACGCTGTTGTTGGCCGCCCGACAATTGATTCGGGTGGTTTTGCTCGCGTCCCGCGAGACCCACCGCAGCCAATGCCTCCATCGCCCGCTGTCGACGCTGCGCCGCATCCACTCCGAGATACAGCATCGGCAGCTCAACGTTCTCGAGCGCCGACGTGCGCGAAAGCAGGTTGAAACCCTGAAACACGAAACCAATCTTCTGGCAACGAATGTCGGCGCGCTCGTCTTTCGACATCTGCGACACGTCCTCGCCGTCGAGGATGTACGTGCCGCGCGTCGGACGATCCAAACAGCCGATGATGTTCATCATCGTCGATTTACCTGAACCCGACGCGCCCATGATTGCCACAAACTCACCTTCGCGAATCGTCAACGAGACTCCACGCAAGCGCATGTACTTCCACGTCACCCATCGTGTACGTCTTGTGAATGTGATCCAACTGGATCACCGGCTGCGCTTCCGGCACCTGGCTATGTAGCAGTGCCGGATTCGCGTGTACTTGTTGTGACTCGACTGCTGTAAACGTTGTTGCCATGTTCTTATCTTCCTCGGCCGCCGCCGCCGCCGCCGCCGACACGCGGAGCGTTACCGAATCCCGGTGGTCGAGACTGGTTCGACTGTGCACTGCTCGAGCCGGTGACCTGCTGACCGGTAATGACCATGTCACCTTCCTTCAGCTCGCCTTCGACAACTTCCGTCGCAGCGCCGTCGCTTAATCCAACCGTGATTCGACGGCGTTCAGGCTGGCCGTTCTGGCCCATCACCCAAACAATGCGCGTCTGTCCTTCAAGCACCGGCGCTGAAGCTGGCGCGAAGTTTCCACGTCCGGCAGCACCTTCACCATTACCGTTGCCACCCGCAGCGTTGTCGCCTTGCTGGCGCTGACGTCGTTGTCCACCCTGACCTTGGCCTTGGCCCGCGCCGCCCTGACCACTCTGGCCTTGACCCGCAGTGCGCTGCCGCTGTCCATCCTGCGGCGTGAACCGAAGCGCCGCATTCGGCACCTTCAACACGTCATTGCGCTCGTCGATCGTGATCGTCAGGTTCGCCGTCATACCCGGCTTCAACTTCTGCTCGGGATTGTCGACATTGATCACCACGTTGTAAGTCACGACGTTCTGCACGTTGACCGGGTTCAACCGCATCTCCGCGATCTTGCCGTCAAACTCCTTGCCCGTAAACGCATCGACCGTAAACTTCACCGACTTCGCCTGCTCCACCAACCCAATATCAGCCTGGTCGATATTCGCGATGACCTGCATCTGCGTCAGGTCGTTTGCAATCGTGAACAACGTCGGCGCCGACAAGCTCGCCGCCACGGTCTGCCCAACGTTCACGTCACGCGAAACCACGATGCCGTCGATCGGCGACGCGATCGTCGTATGACTCAGATTTACTTCCGCGATATTCAGCGCCGCCTGCATTTGCTGCACCTGCGCGGTCGCTTGCTGCACTCCGGCCTGCGACTGTTGCACCTGCGCTTGCGACTGTTCAACTACCGCCTGCGATTGCGCGATGCCCGCGCTCGAAGCCGACTGTTCAGACAACTTCGCCTGGTCCAACTGCGACACGGCCTGGTTATAACGCGCCTCAGCAGTCTTGTACGCAGTCACCGCAACATCGTAATCACGTTGGGCGATCACGCCCGCTTTAAGCAGCGATTCCTGCTGCTTCAACAGACTCATCGCGTCGTCCTGCTGTGCCTTCAACACGGCCACGTTCGCCTGCGCAGCCGACACGCCGGCCTGATTGTTCTGCACTGTCGATCGCGCGGCCAAACTTCTAGCCTGCGCATCGCTCACGCCGGCGCGAGAATTAACGACCGCGGCGCGTGCATTCGCCAAACTGGCGCGTGCCTGTTCGAGGTTCGCTCGCGCCTGATCGACCTGCGCTTTTGCCGTTGACGGATCGAGCTGCGCGACAACCTGGCCTTTTTTCACGACCGAATTGAAGTCAGCATAAAGCGCGGAAATCGTGCCCGACGCCTGACTGCCGACCTGGACCGTCGTTACTGCTTGCAGGGCACCAGTGGCAGTCACTGTGTTGCGCAGATTGCCGCGCTCGACACGCGCAGTCATGTACTGCGGCGTGCCTGAATCACCACCCCAAAAATAGAAGCCGGCGAGCATTACTGCGGCCATCAAGCCGCCGCCGATCAATAATTTCTTTTTACCTGCGAGCAACCTGGCCCATATTTGTCGCAGCCACGTAACGTTCACGCCGCTGCTTAGGCCGGTCACAAGCGGTGGATTTTTTATTGTTTGAGTCGACATTCGATTCCTCTAAAAATTACTTAAGCAAAACTCGCGCCTACATGTTGTCAGACACCCTGCGATCCACTTCGGTTACATATAATTAAAGCCGGTGTGACGGGTTGCCGATGTGAATATGTGGTCCGGTAGACACGCCGGGAACCGCCCCACGAAAAGCAAGAAACGGGATGCCCTGGCCTTGTAAATACGTGATCAGAGCGCGTCCTTCAGCGCTATCCGGATGCAGGCCAACGTCGACAGCGTTTCGGTGATCCCAACCCATACGGTTATGGGTAGCACTTTGACCGATCGTGCTGGTCGGTAATGGTTTTCCGAACGTACTGGAAAAGAACTGTTGAACGTTGCTTAAATTAGCCATCGACCAGCTTCCCGCAGTCGAACGCATAACCGTCGCTGACGTGCTGAGTGCCATTGATGTCCGTTTAACGAGCGGCTTCACTTTCGCCAACTGTTCGGCTTTCTTAAGGTCAGCCGCGACTCGTTCCGCGTTCGCGATCTGAAGACGAGTCTCTTCGACACGCGACTTTGCTGCCGTTAATTCCTGTTCAGCTTTGTCCAACTCATTCCGTGCGATTAAGCCTTCGGAATAAAGTTGCCTCAATTCATCCGTGTTTGTAGTAAGTTTCTCAACTTCCGCCTGCTGGAGGCCCAGGAGCTCCTGCGCTGGAACATTTGAAAACAGTCCGATAAAGGCGATTAGTAACAGAGCTTTTTTCATCAACCTCCTAGACACTCGTTTGGTGAAGTTGGTTACACGGCTGACACACATCTGCCACGGACGTAACCGATATGGAAACCGCGGTGTCTTACCAGTCGAGGCTCCCCTGGAGACTTAAGATCAAGCACTTAGGAGTAAGAGAAACTGAAATGAACAAACTCGGACGGTTTAAGACACTGGCAATCGCTACTCTCTCGGCCATTGCTCTAGCTGTCTCGATCGCCTATGCCCAGACGGCTACCACCGGACAGGACAATCAGGCTCAAGGTACACGCGGCGAATGGCGTGGCCGTGGTCGAGGCGATCACAAAGGGCACAAAGGACGTGGCTTCGGAGGAATGCGCGCAGGCGGATCCTTTAGACAGCTAAATCTAACTGATGACCAGAAAGCGAAGATGAAACGGATCCGCGAGAGCTTCGGCCAGACCAACAAACCGTTGCACGAACAGCTTCGTGCCAAGCGGCAGGAGTTGCGTCAGGCGAGCGAAGGCGGTACGTTCAATGAAGCGCTGGCAACTCAGAAACTGACGGAAATGGCTTCCCTCGAAGCCAAGCTGATGGGCGAGCGGTTCAAGCTTCATCAGGAGGTGCTTTCCGTTTTGACGGCTGAGCAAAAAGCCCAGTTGGAACAGGCGAAAGCGCAACGCAAAGCCCGTCGCGGCGAAATGCGCGGCATGCGTAATCGCCCAACTCAGGAGTAAGCGTCTCCCCCACGGACCTGGCGGATTCCGTAGTGATTCAGAATCCGCCAGCCGTCATCCTGATGAGGACCGCATCTGGAGAGTGGGATTGAACAGACCCTGGAACTCGACCTGGCGCGACAAGCGCAGGAGGGTGACGAGTCTGCCTTCGCCGAAATAGTCAGACGTTACAGTCCAAGGGTGTTTAGTGTTGCGAGCCGGTTCTTTCGCGAACGAAGTCAGGTGGAAGACGCAGCACAGGAAACTTTTTTGAAAGCGTTCACGCAGCTCGGAAGCTTTGAAGGACGCGGATCGATGGAAGGTTGGTTGACGCGAATCGCCACCAACACTTGTTTGAATATCCTGAGAGGATCGAAACGGCGGCCCGAGTTGACTGTTTCCGATCTGAGTGACGACGAGAACGGCTGGCTGGACCAGCAAATGACAGACGAGTCAGTTGGCTCGGTTGAAAACAGTATAGTCGCCGCTGATTTAGCCGATCGATTGCTCGGCACGTTGTCTCCCGAAGATCAGCAGGCGTTGTTGATGATCGACGGCGAGAACGCGTCGATCAAGGAAGTGGCTGAAGCGACCGGGTGGTCGGAGTCGAAGGTTAAAGTAAGAGCGTTTAGAGCACGGCGTAAAGTTCGGGAAGCGATGGAAAAGTTATTGAGTTATAGAGGTAAGCAGGTGAGCAGATGAAAGACCAGCACATTATTGAAATCATCGATAACGTTTCGCTCGCAAGTCTCTCGCAGACTGAACTGGAAGAGGTGCGGAGGCATGCCAGCGAGTGCGACTCGTGCGGCGCGGCTTTAAAGGCGGCGCAAATCGCGGCGCTCGTTATCAAAGAGCGGACGCAGGTGACGATCGAGCCGTCGCCGTTCTTTCATACAAGGGTGCTCGCCGCGTGGAGAGAACAGCGGACGGTTGAGAGCGTTCCCGCATTCGTGCGGTTGTGGAAGTCGGCAAGTGCGTTGGTTTCGTCTATGGCAGTCGCGACGATCGCGCTTGCGGCGTTGACGTTTGTCGTGCCTGATCCGGCGACAGCCGTTCAGGAGCAGACGGCTTCGATGGACTCAGCGGAGACGGTATTCTTCGATCAAGGCGACGATCAGTTGACCTACGCGCAGGTGCTCAACGCGATTTACGAGGATGAGGACGAGACGAGGTAATTATGGACAACGTTGCTAAGAACAGGTGGCAGGTTCGCTTTGCGGCAATGATCATCTTCGTGCTTGGCTTTGCCGCGGGCATTCTCGCGCTCAACGTGTATCGCGGACTCGCGCGGAATGCCGGTCCTCGCGATCGATTTGAGCAAATGGCCGAGCGGCTGAATCTCAACGACGATCAGAAGACGAAGGTCCAGCAGATACTCGGCGACTCGCGCGAACAGTTGCGGGCCTTGCGCCGTGAGTCGGAACCGCGAGTGAATGACATTCGCCGTCAGGCTGACGAGCGGTTGCAGCAAGTGTTGACGCCTGGAGCAGTGGCAGAAGTTTCAAACGATGCGACAAGAAGGCCGTGGCCGAAGAGGCGGCCGCGGTGGTCCACCACGTGGTGAGCCATAGTCATTTTCCGTTTATCATTTTTCGTGGTTCATTTTGTGGCTCAATGATGGCCTTCAAAACGCGACCTTCCGAAACAGCCGCTAGCGCTTCGTTAGCGGCTGTTAGCTTGTAAGAATCCAATTTCATTCCTGACCACAACTCGGGCTTCGCTGCGGCGAGCTGCGCGCTGCGATAGAAGTGAGAAAAGTCGGAGCCCCAGCACCCGCGCACGTCGAGGTGTTTCTTGTTCAGATCGAGATGTGGATTGAATGACGTCTCGCCGTGATCGGTGTACTGGCCGACGATCACGACTGTGCCGGCGTCGCGAGTAAATTGCAGCGCCTGCGTTACTGCTTCGGGAACGCCGGCGGCTTCGATCGTGACGTCTGCGCCGCGTCCGTTTGTTTGCTCCAGGACCCAGTTAAGCCGTTCGTTTGTGTCGTGCGTCTCGATGTTCAGCGTGCCGGCTGCGCCCGCCTGGGTCGCGGCGTCGAGACGCGATTGTGGCGCTCCGATGCACAACACACGCAACGCGCCGCGCAGTTGCGCCAGGACGACGGCGTTAACGCCCACCGGTCCTGAACCAAGCACGAGCACCGTGTCGCCGATTTTTATGTCGCCGCGTTCCACTGCGTGCAACGACGTCGGCAACGCGCAACCGCCGGCCATAAACGTTTCCGGTTCAGCGTCGAGCCTGATGGTGCGCACGCCGGGTTTCAAATAGATGTGGGTGGACCACCCGCCGCATAGACCATCGTCGAACCCGTAAGTGATTCCATAAACCTTTCGCTGCGGACAGCGAGTCGAGGCTTTGCCGACCAGACAATACCAACATGCATTGCACGTGCGATGAACGTCGAGAAAGGTGACGCGATCGCCTTCGTGAAACCGTTTGCCTTCGACGTCGAACAATTCACCGCGAATCTTTTGCAAACGTCCGACAGAAACGTGTCCCGGGACCAACGGATAGGGAACTCCGGCGAGGCGTCCGGCTTGCAGATGGACGTCCGTTCCACAGACTTCCGACAGTTCGACTTCGAGCAGCGCCGAATTGTTTTCCAGTTCCGGCTCGGGAACTTCCCACAATTCGACAGGGCTATTTGGTTTGGGAATTACGGCCACTACAGGCATCGATCTCGCACCTTGATGTTGATTTTCCTTTGCGTCTTTGCGCCTTTGCGGGAGGGCACATTTTCCTTGAGCACACACACGGCTTCCGGGTTTATCTCCGCAAAGACGCAAAGGCGCAAAGGAAGTGGCCTCACTTGAACAGGAGCAATAATATCTGTATAAGAAACTCCGTGCCACAAAGTCGACAAAGAAAAATCAACCGGGCTCGGAAGAGACCGAAGGGCGCAACCGCGTCGTCGTCGCCGTCGAGTCCTCAGCCTGAAACCTCGCAGAGCAAGTTTGTCAGAATCGGCGCCATTGTTTTGGTGCTCGCGATCGCCGGCACGGCGGTCGTTTGGGTCATCACGCGCCAGGCAAATCCCGCCGCGGCTGAAGTCACGACTCCTTCGGGTTTGAAGTACGTGGACCTGAAAGTCGGCGATGGTCCAAGCCCGAGAGTCGGCCAGACCGTTGTCGTTAATTACACCGGCACGCTCGAAAACGGCACCGAGTTTGACAGCACCAATGGCAAGCCGCCGGCGAACTTTCCCATCGGCGTCGGCCGAGTCATCAAAGGCTGGGACGAAGGCTTAATGACGATGAAAGTCGGCGGCATCCGGAACTTCACTATTCCCAGTAATCTGGCCTATGGCCCAATGGGCCGCCCGCCCTCAATTCCTCCAAATTCTACGTTGCTTTTCAAAGTCGAGCTTGTCGGCATCAAGTAGAACTGGCAGGAAGTATGAGCAAGGACTCGGTAACAATCACTGACAACCGGACGGGCAAGCAATACGAGTTGCCGATCGAGCACGGGACGATCAAGGCCATGGATCTGCGCCAGATCAAGGTCGCGGACGACGATTTCGGCCTGATGACTTACGATCCCGCGTTTATGAACACGGCTTCGTGCAAGAGCCGCATCACGTTCATCGACGGCGACAAGGGAATTCTCGAGTATCGCGGCTATCCGATCGATCAACTCGCCGAGAAGAGCACCTATCTCGAAGTTGCTTACCTCTTGCTCCACGGCGAGCTGCCCAACGAAGCGCAGCTCCAACAGTGGACCAGGAACATCACCTATCACACGTTCATCAACGAGAACATCAAGAAGGTGATCGACGGTTTTCACTACAACGCGCACCCGATGGGCATGTTTGAAGCGACGCTCGGCGCGCTTTCGACGTTCTATCCGGACGCAAAAGAGATCTTCAACGCCGAGTGCCGTTGGAAACAGATCTATCGCCTGATCGCGAAGGTCCCGACGATCGCGGCGTTTGCGTTTAGACATCGCATCGGGATGCAGTACTCGTATCCGGACAACGATCTGAGTTACGAGGGCAATTTCCTCAACATGATGTTCAAGACGACGCAGCTCAAGTACGAGCCGAATCCGGTATTGGAACGAGCGCTCAGCGTGCTTTACATCCTGCACGCCGATCACGAACAGAATTGCAGCACTAACGCGATGCGCAGCATTGGCAGCGCACACACCGATCCGTTTTCGTCGCTCGCCGGCGCGGCGGCGGCGCTGTATGGACCGCTACACGGCGGCGCGAATGAGATGGTGTTGCGGATGTTGAAGGAGATCGGGTCGGTCGATAAGGTGCCTGATTACATTAAGCGCGTGAAGGCGGGCGAGTTTCGGCTGATGGGCTTCGGCCATCGCGTTTACAAGAACTACGATCCGCGCGCCCGCATTATCAAACAGGTCGCTTACGAAGTTTTCGAAGTGACCGGTCGCGATCCTTTGCTCGATATTGCACTCGAGCTTGAACGGATCGCGCTCGAAGACGAGTACTTCGTCAAGCGGCGGCTCTATCCGAACGTCGATTTCTACTCGGGGATCATCTACCAGGCGATGCGCTTTCCGGTGGACATGTTTCCGGTGATGTTTGCAATTCCGCGCACGTCAGGTTGGCTGGCGCAATGGGTTGAGATGCTGGACGATGCGGATCAGAAAATCGCGCGTCCGCGGCAGATTTACCTGGGCCATCGCACACGGGATTATTTATCCATTTCGGAACGGGTCACTCAATAATCCGCGCGGCAATCTCCTTTAACAACTTCGCACAAACAGTGCCGGTGATGTGCAACGGATCCATCCGCGGATTGAACTCCACGATGTCTGCGCCCACCACTCTTCCTTTCATCCGTTGAATCAGATCGATCGCCTGACGCGTCGACATCCCGCCCGGTTCGCGATGCGAAACGCCCGGCGCGAACGCGGGATCGAGCGCGTCGATGTCGAATGAAATATAGACCGGCGAGTCAAACACGAGTTGCAGGTTGTCGCGCAACTGGTGCATCTCGATCGACTCCACGCCAAACTTCTTCACCTGTTCGCGCTGGTGCGCGTTGAACGTGCGAATGCCTACCTGGACCAATCGCTTCACCAATCTTTCTTCCATGATCCGCGCGAACGGCGAAGCGTGCGACTTTCGATTCCCCTGGAAGTTGTCGTAGAGATCGGGATGCGCGTCGAAGTGCAGGATGCTGAGGTCTTTGTACTTGCGCGCAAACGCCCGCACGATTGGATACGTGATCGAGTGATCGCCGCCCAACGAAATCGGCGACAGCCCATCGGCGATGAGGGTGTTGAGCGAGTTCTCGATCAGCGTGAACATGTCGCTGCCGGCGACGGGTTCGATATCGCCGGCATCGAAAAAGGTCGCATCGTCAGAGAGGTCGGTGCCGTTTTCCGTAGTCAGGTTCCAGGCATCGGAACGCAGCGCGGCGCGAATCTGTGGCGGCGCATCGGCCGCGCCTTTAGTGAACGAAGAATTTTCGTCGTAACGAATTCCGATCAGCGCGAGCTTATTGCGCTGACCACCACCTTGACTCTGATCCATGGGTTGAAGTCTACCACGTTCGGTAGACAAACCGCCCAAATCAGAATTGAAACTATGATATGTAAGAAGGTTCGATCAGCAGGTTCCTGCTATCCCGCCATTGAATCCATCCTACGTGGGTACGTGTCTGGTTGGAAGTCCTCCACCGAATCTTCAGCCAGTTACCTTTGATCTGTATCGGGAAAAAAGTCAGACCATTTGGCTGTGGTTTGTATTTCCGGCCGGCCGGCTGGTATCTCACTGGATTCGTTGACTGATCGAAGCCGACTGCGAAAAGAGCCAGGACATGATCGCGCCAGGTCTGTAATCTCATGTTTCCATCACTGACTTTTACAAGCTTGGTCAAGCCAGTGGCTTCATTGACAATAACCTCGAAGTGCGCGGCATCGCGCCTGACACACCTAAGTGCGAGCAGATAATAATCGGGATGAAACGCGAGCGGCCCGAAGCTGTTACGCGCAGATTGGGGAACGCCTTCGTTCGTTTCATACGAGTACCGGTACCATAAACTTCCGTCCGTATTAAAGAACCTCAGCTCATGGTTCTTTTTATACCCGCTTGAGTCGAGTGTAACCACACCGATAGTCCCTGCGATTGCTGTTCTCGTAGCGTTGCCGGCGTTCCCCTGCGCCATTGACGTTTCAACTCGCGCAAACGGAAACAGCATCAGCCCTACAGCTCCGGCGAACAGCAATCGCAATATGATCAATTTATCCACCTCCATCCGTAATCTTACTACGGAGCTCTTTCGTACACGCGTTGCCCATTGGAAAGAACCTCTCTCACTCTATAGCGGGTCACGTTCGCAGGCGCAGTTGAAAATCCAAGGTGGCCATGGTCGTTGTGACCACCCGCAGCGTTGGCGTTGGCGAGGTCCGGACCGTTGGTCCCGTGGTAATTTGTGTTGAAGCCGAAGGTGCTTGCTACATTGAACACAGTCTGATTGTTCGCTTGACTGAATCGTTGATCCGTCGTGGCAGCTTGAGCCTGGAAAGAAACTCCGTTTCCATCTAAATACCTGAAGTCGATGTCCAAGCCGGTTCGGTTTCCGTTGTGCCCGTGACCGCCGTGATGCTGTTGACCTTGTTCCCACGGGTCACTGCCGTTCGATGACGACATGTCGCCAAATGACATCGTCAGTCCATGTTGGTCGTCCAGCACGTTGGCTACACCAAACAGCGCGGCGGCAGTGAGTGGTTGAAGGAAATGGTCGCCTGCTCCCACTGTCTCTCTGCCACTCTGGCCGCCGGCATCAATAGCACCGTACCGATCAAACGCTATGCCGGCGCCGGCGCCAGTGCCTGGAAATTCCACGAGCCCGTTGGCGTTGCGTGTAAGCGTTGCCACCTTCTCGAACTTCCCAGGCGTGTCGGAGGTCTCGACGTAAAACTCATCATACGGATCGTCAGTTGGGTATACTTGTATACCGCCATCGTTGCCTGCATAGTATTTGTCGGGAACCATGCCACTCGGGTCTACGAACTGAAGCGGATTATTGAGGACATAAGCATACCGGTTCCAACTGCCTGGTTGTTGCGGTCTTCCGCTCGCAAGCAGTGGATCTCCACTTACAAAACGACCTTGGACGCTGCTGTAGTACCGTGCTTGTGCGTAATCAAGGCCGGTCTCGAAATCGCGTTCGTATTGTGTGAACTGCTGGCGCACGCCGTCGCCGCCTGAATATCCCATCGCTGCACTGCGGCCGCCGGTGGGCGCAAACAGTTCTTCACCAAACGGCAGATAGTCGTGCCGCTTCGTGCTGGCCAGGGCGCCACTCAGATCAAAGATCATTCGTGGCGTGCCAAGTTGATCCGACACCAGCCATTGCACCTTCTCATTTCCGGCTGACGTTCCGAAAGCCTGGATCTCAACCACACGACTCCACGCATCAGGCACGGTGTTGATAAACACGCGGATCTTGCTCGTGGTGATCGGCGAGAAGGTGAAGTTGCGCCAGACTTTGTTGTTGCCAGTCACCGTGCCGCCCGGAATCGTGACCCACGTGCTGCCGTTCCAGTACTGCACGTTGAAGGAAAGCAGGCCGTAAAGTGAGAAGGTCTGGGTCTGGGTCGGATTGTTTTCCTGCGTGTAGTTGTCATGCAGACTGAAGACGTTGATTTCGTCGATCGTCTTGCTGCCGTTGAAATCCACCTGGATCCAGTCAGGCACGACGTTCTCAGTGGCGTCGTTCCAGCCCTCGCCGTTGCTCCAGGGTCCACGGAAGTTGCCGTTAATGGCGCCGGTGGTGGAGAAGCCACAGCACGTATGAGCGCTCGAGGCTGTTGCCACACCGCCATTTGCGGCCAGAGCGACATTTAAACGGCCGGTTGCTGTGATTAGGAGCTGGCCGTTGCGATAGCCGTACTCTTTCTCAGGACCAATAGCAGGCACCGTGGCGCGGTACTCGGCTAACAACTCTCCGCCGAAGCCGTAGACCTGCCACATCTCCTGACTCGACGCGACCTGCCGCCGCACACGTTGGCCTGTGGCGTCGTAGTAGTAGCGGCTTGTCTGACCAGTGAAATCCGCTGCTGTTGTTAGTCGGTTCTCGGCGTCGTAAGTGCGATTACCGGACCCGGTGTAAGAATCGGTCGTGAGGTTTCCGGCGGCGTCGTAAGTCATCACTCCGGTTTGTCCGCCAGGCACGCCGAGGCGATTGTTAGCGGTGTTTACAGTAAAGGCTTTGTTGTTGATGCCCGTGCCGTAAGTCGTGCCGGTGTTAATGGTGCGATTGCCCCAGCGGTCGTAAGTAAATGCTTGCTTCCATTGTTCCGCGCCGCCGTTGAGCACTTCGCGCGACCAATTCAGACGATTGAGACTGTCGTAGTCAAACTCCTGCCAGCGCATCGTCTGGCTCGGAATGTGGATCTCCTGCTTGCGGAGATTTCCGTTGTTGTCAGACATGCTCGAGCCCGAGCAGACGCCGGTACAGAGGGTGCTGTAGTTGTTAATGATCGCGCCGCGGTCCCAGGTGGTGTCGGTTGGACCAGTGTAGCTGGTGCTCTCGCGGATCTCGGCCAGTTGCCCGCGACTGTTGTAGAACAGTTTGTTGTAAATGGGCGTCGTGGTCCCGAACTGCTCTTTCACCAAGCCGCCGATGGGCGAATAGAGAATGCCGCTGGAGTAAGTCCGCGTCGTGCCATCGCCGAGATTGCCACTAAGAGTAATCAGCCGGCCGACTTGATCGTACGTGTGGGTAACTGTGCGTCCGGATGGATAAGTGAGCGTGTTGATCGCGCCCGACAAATTGTAGGTCGCACTCATCTGATAATTGACGGCGCCGGTCTGCTGGATCTTCAGCGTCGAACGACCGAGGACGTCATAGGCGAAGTAATCGCCATTGCTACCCGTGCTGTAAGTCTGCGCTACAAGTCGTCCAATAGCAGAGCCGCGCGAATAAGATGGCGCGCCTCCGGGCAGAGTCTCGCTGTCGTAGAAAGACTTCACTTCGTCGCTGGCGCCCACGCCGGCAGGCAATGCAGGACTGTTGTGCGTAGTCGCTGTAGTGGAGCTGGAGCCGTTGTACCAGATGCGTTTGACACGATTGACGGAATCGTATTCATAGTGAGCTGAGACTCCGCGCGCATCCGTCTTCACAATCACGTTGCCATTATCGTCATACTGATTGGTGGTTGTGCCACTCTCGGGATTCACCACCGTCCGCAGACGCGAGAGCGAATCGTAAGTGAAAGTGCGTGTCTGCGAGCCCTGGGTTACGGTGGTCAAATTGCCAAGCACATCATAGTTATAGCTGGTCGGTTGAACTGGCGACGCAGTTGAACCGAGAGCCCCACCGGCGTCTGGCTCATCCACGCGCCGCAGACGTCCCAACCCATCGACCATGCTGCGACGCACCTTGCCTGCCTGATCCGTCACTGTGGTGAAGTTTGCGTCGTAAGTTGTGCTGATGAGCCCGGTAAACACTCCCGTCGTGCCGGTCCAGGCTGGTTGCGTAGCGCCACCAAAAGTCGCGATCTCAATCGCTCGGCCTGCTGCATCTTTCGTCACGCGCGCCCAATTGTCGGTGGAGGCAGCAGCGCTGCGCATTGAGCTCGACGTGAGTGTTACGCGGCCCATATCGAGGTAGACGTTCTTAACCGAGATGGTGTAATTCGTCCCGTCCTCCGTTTGCTCAGCCAACACAGGCCGTCCTAACGGGTCTGTGGTCGTTCTCGTCTTTAGCAGCTTGTCATTTTCGGCGTTCAGGTCAGTCGCGACGATTACCTGGCGTGCTGAGTCAATGTAGGTTGTCGTAACGCGCCGTTGATGATTAGTGCCGCCAATGTTGATCGTTGGAGCTTTGGTTATACCGGGACGGCCGAACGGATCAACCGTGCCCAGCAGTTGGTTCGTATAGTCGATAGTTGACACTTGCCCATTGACGTCAGTCTGGCTGGTAACCACTCCCGTGGAGTAGTCGTAAGCGATACTTGACGTTTGTGTGCCCGTGCCATTCTGCGGATCGACGACTACGCGGTTCGGCAACGCGTGCGTGGCATCGTCATAGAAGTATTGCGTTACCTTGCCGCGTGCATCGGTCAAAGTTGCAAGGTTCCCGTAAAGACCATAAGTATTGCTGGTGGTGATCCACTTTGAATCAAGATCAGCCCACACTTTCTTGGTCGTTAAATTTCCCACGGTTGGCGCTGTGCCGTACGCCTGCCCGTCGTAACTCAACTGAACAATACCTGTACCAACTGTTGTTTGCTGAGTGGCACTGAGAATCAGTGGAGCGCCGGTTGCAGTGGCCCGTTTCGCGTAGACGTTGCCCGACGAAGCACTGCCCGCCCCGTTATAAAAGGTGTTGACGGTCGTGCGCAGGACCGTGGCGCCGGCCGGTATGCCAGTAGGCACACCATTGCCGTCTCTCGAAACGAGTGCCGGATCGAACCAGTCATACTCAGTGGTTTGCAGGAGATTGCCGTTGTAGTCGTACTGAAACGCTTTCGCGGACATCTTTAGGTTGTTCCCACTCGCGTCCGTGATTGTGAGGTACTCCTTGTCCACCACTGGATTGAAAGCAACCGTGCCGCCGGGTGAATTCAGATGAGCGCCGGTGAAGATTAGGTTGATCCAGTGCCGCTCCACCTTCTGAAAAGGTTTCGTGGTTCTGTAAGTGAGACCACTCACACCGTAGTAACTGCCGCCAAATCCCGAACCCAACATCGCCATTTGGGGGTAAGAGTTTTCACTGAAAGTGCTGTTATCGTTTACATAAGTTTGTGATGCCGCTCCAATATCCGGCGCGATCGAATAGGTCCAGACGTCATCTGGTCCATCCTGCACGATGGTCTTCTTAGTGATGGTCTCCGCCGGAATGTCATCAGGAGAAAAGACGGAATGGGCGAAAAGGTTGGGTGAATCCAACTTGTACTCATATCGGATCTCTGCCCCTGACGGAGTTATGACCTTGTTTAGCGAACCCCACCCTTTAGACGCCTGGCGCGTGTACGTCTGGCCCTGCGCGCTACATGAGCCTAACTTAACGTTGTTGCTCGCTTGTTCGGTTGTTTCTGAATTGTAGTCAAAGGTGAAACGGCGCGCTGACTGACCCGGCTCAGTTTGTGGGAAGACAATTTCGTCCACAATCTGAATAGTCCCGGAAAGGATTTGATGGTGAGTGCAGGGGTGTGGGTTAACCTGACCGGGGATCCAACCGTTTACGCGATAGATTTTTCCCTGTACGTTGGTGGTGTTGAAGTTGATGTCGATGTGCATCCACGTGCCGCCGACAGTCTGATACCAGACCTGGCCCTGGCCCTTACCGCCATTGCCGGCCGGGTCGTAGAAGTAGCGGATCTCGCGTCCCGTCTGTTCGTCCTGATAGTGCGTGCCGTTGCTGTCACTAAAGATTTTGATCTTGTTTCCGTTTGTGTCTTGTATTCGCTGGATGCCACCAGTTTGCGTGACGCGTGTGCCGTCAGGCAGGTAAACGGTCCAGTCTCCGAAGGCCGTAACAGTGGCGAAGATAAAGCTGCCGTCAAAGGAGTAGTACCGCATCGTGCCGTGCGTGAACGGTGTTTGCGAGTAATAGCCGAACAGGAAATCCTTGCCGCCGCTAAACGGCGAATAGTCAACTGGTCGCAACTCGTGCTCCGAACCGTCAGGCATCACCAGCACGGTTCTGTACCAGTTGTTGTTGATCATCAACGAGTAATCAGGCTCATCGGCCACGGGTGGAAGCATATAATCGAAATCCAGATGAGCATCGCGAATATCGAGACTGTACTGCCCCGTGATTCGCCAACCGCCGCGATCGCTCTCCTGCACCGTATCGACCACGTAGTACACCTCGGATAAATCAAAGGCTTCACCTACCTGCTGTGATCTCGCGACATCCCAAATCTTGCTGTTGTATTGAGCATTCAAGCTCCATGACAGTTTCCCGCCTGCAAGCGGTGGCAAAGCTGCCAGGGGAATATTCAGGTTAAGGTTACCGTTTTGGAGACTGATATTTTCAATGTCTGATACGGAGTAAGAGCCGTTGGGCCTCGTGCCGCGATCGGGGCGCGCGGAGGTCGTCTGACCGTAAGCCGCAGCGGCGGTAAGAATTAGAATAGTTAATATTGATAAGGGATTTGTGTTAGCGCGATGGTTAATGAAGTTCATCATAAACTCCTAGCGAGTAACATTGGAAAGGTTTGCTAAATTGAGGATCATCAGGGTCTGGCCGTTGTTGGTCCATGTGATGGTGGCCGGAAACTTCTCGCCGGCTTGTTCGGTCCAATCAGAAAAACTCGCTTCGATGCGTTGGCCTTGTTCCTCGGAAACGACTTTGTCGATCAACCCGGTCGCAGTGTTTAGATAAAAGAGCCGCCAACTGCTCGACAGGCGCGGCTGTTCGTCTGCCAATGGATCGGAAACGCGCACTACGGTCCACAAAGGACCGTCGTAATTGTCGGGAGCGTCGTCTGGCCGGAGATTACGCGTAACGGTGTAGTAGCTCGCGCCTTGGAGTTGGGCCAGCACAAAGTAGTCCGGACTGTCGCAGGTGAGACGCTCCAGTATCAGAGCTTCTTTATCAGTTGGATTGTTTGTAGCCATCCTGGCCTGTTTGTTGTGCCTTGCCATAACACGTCCGGCCAGATGGAATTCGACGTTCTCGCCGTCGTCTTCTTGCCGGCGCGTGATGGTGATTGGTTGCTCATTTCCATCAATCGTCAGCTTTCCTGAAACGACCGACACTGCACCACTTGGTCCAAATCTTTTTCCCAGGCGCCGGTTAAGGCGAGCAACTTCGGTTTGTCGCAATACATTGGTTGCAGCCTTTCGATTCCGATCCGGCGCGGACGTTTGCGGCGCCGAGAGTGATGGATCAACTGATGCACGCGTAACGAAGACGGCGGTTGTAATGCACACAATTGCAACGAGAGATGCGCTGGCTAGCGCGAGGTTTCTGTACTTTCGAGACATAGTTCTCCTTAGGCTTGCCTTTACGGCAGCTGGTTTTTGAGAGGCAGATGAAACGGGGCTCCGACTAGATCGTCGAATTAGCGCACAAAGACTGTTATGGTCGGGGAGCTACTTGCTACGTGAGTGAGAACTTGGAGACGCGCAGCAATGTACCTGCGGTCGCGGTTCGTGTCAACAGAATTTTGGATGAAAATATTTTCGTATTTTTGACACTAGACCACGCGTTAAGCGATCTGCCTGAAACGAGGTTGGTTGTTGATTATTGAAAGGAATGGTGCACTCAACTCATCGGGCTTTTACCTTAGCTTCGACATCGGCCAGCAGTCCTTCTAAATTTTCCCTTGATAAATAATTGCCGTTGAGGACGACGGCGGCAATGCGTTTCGTGTTGGCGATGTTTTCAAGTGGATTGGCATATAACAGCACCAGGTTGGCAACTTTCCCGCATTGAACCGTTCCCTGCGAATCTAGCTCGCCAAGAAAAGCCACCGGATTGTAAGTTGCTGTCCGCAACGCCTCCATTGACGTAAATCCGGCTTGCACAAGCAAGCCGAGTTCGTCGTGAAGACTAAAGCCAGGATACATATAAAGACCCGGCACATCAGTTCCGGCCATAAATTTAACGCCGGCGCGGTGCATTGCTCCAACCAATTCGACTTCTTTTCTATAAAGCTGTTTGTTCGTCTCAATAAACTCTGGTGTCCGATATTTTAGGAATAGGTTGTTTTCTGGCTTCCATTTTTCAAGAGTGTCCGCAGAAATGTATTTCATTCGCGGATCGTTTTTGAGATTCGCTGAATCGACGAACGCGCTCATCTGTTTGACTATGAGGGTAGGAACCTGCCACGTTCCGTTCTTTACGAATCGCTCAAAGAGTTGCTCGCATTTGGGCCTGCTATAGGTTGCGAGTTCGATTTCCGTGCGAACGGCAATGCGCATTGGAATCAACGAAGGCCCGTTTGGCTTGTCATTCGATCTAATTTTTGCGTTGACGCGCTCTTCAATAGTTTTTGGTTCCAGCACGGAGCAGTCTCTCAGAATCGTTCCAAGGTGCTCAATACTTTTCTGACCGGCGTCGGAAGCTTCAATCGAAGTGATTTCCTTGGGAACATGGCCCACAAAAGGAATTTTCAGTTTCGTTGCCTCCGCAACGATCGCAAAGTAGCTATCCCGTGGTACGCCGTCGTAGACCTTGATAAAATCTGCCCCTCCTTGTTTGAGAAATCGCACAGCCTCACGCGCTTCGGTTGGGTTGGCAAAAGGAATTGAATTTTCGGGAACGGCAGGTTTCGCTCCATCAAGGATTCTGCCTGCCGCAATAATGCGCGGACCAATGCGTGTTCCGCTGGCAATCTCCTGACGAAGTTGTCCCAGCGCCGCAAAGCCGTCCGCGGTCGTTCCGACATCGCGAACTCCCGTAATGCCGTTAGCAACAAACAACGGAAGAAAGTAATCAACTCTTTCCTTTCGCAAAGCGTGAACGTGCATGTCCCACAAGCCGGGGATCAGGAACCTTCCAGCGGCGTCTATGACTTGTGCATCGCGCGGGATGGACACTTCTCCTGTTCGGCCAATGGTAGTTATGAGATTGCCCGTAATCACTACTGTCATATCAGGTTTGGGTGCTGCTCCTGTCATGTCGATGACCGTGACATGCTTAAGCGCAAGTACAGCGGGCCGTCTTTGTTGGTCAGAAGAGAAAACTGCGAGAAGTAGTAGGACGATTAGGGCCAGTAAATTCTTCAATTCGATCTTCCTTCGAGTTCAAAAGGCACGATTACATAAGGCTTGGACACCGCTCTCGCCACAAGGTCAGGTTATCCAGGTAGAAAAAGTGCAGCGTTGGCGGTGGGTTCCACGCTATGCGATTAGATTGTCGCAAAAGAAAAGCGGCAGACCCTACAGCCTGCCGCAAGTCGTTGATTCTAATGGTGCACCCGGCAGGGCTCGAACCTGCGACCTTCTGATTCGAAGTCAGACGCTCTATCCAACTGAGCTACGAGTGCATTGCACGGATTATACGGGTCTGTGGAATTTGTGGCTAGCTCTTCTTCTGAAACGTCGTTCGCACGAAGCTCACGAGTTGCGTGATCTCGTCCTGGGTGAGTTTGTCTTTGAAGGCCGGCATTGCTTCTTCGCCGCCGGTGAGAATTTTCGTCAATTCGGCGTCGGTGTGCTTGATGGCGTGATCGGCCCTGAGCGAGGGAACTTTAATCGTCTTGTTGTCGACTTTGACGGGCCCGCCCTCGCCGTTTGGACCATGACACGCCACGCAGTGCTGCGCGTAGTTGGCGCGTGCGGCGAGCATCGGATCTGCCGACGCCGCAGGCGCGGGCGTGGAAGCTGCGGGCGCCGCAGGAGACGGCGAGTTGGTGGTGGTCGGCGTTTCAGTGCAGCCAACGGCGAACAATGCGATAGCGACAAGCAAGATTAGTTTCATTAACAGTTTCTCCATTTTTGTTGACCTCACAGATTACACAGATCAGCGTAATCTGTGAACCCACTCGGCAATTTCTTTCATTTGGGGGTCGGTTAACTTATCGGAAAACGAGCGCATCGGCGGTTGAAGGCCGTAAGCCTGCGGGTCTTTCAGCAACCCGACAAGATCTTCAACTGTGCGACGCGGTTTTGCGGCGACGCCGGCGATCGGCGGAAAACGAAGCGGTCCTTGTTGCGCGCCTTCGCCTTTCGGGCCATGACAGTTTGCGCACCACTTGATGTACATCTCGGGCGGTCCATCAGTCGATGAAGTCGTGTTGGAAACGTTGATAACGCTCGGCACGAACGACGCCACTTCCTGGCGCGCCAGTTGTGCGCGAACACGCGGATCTTTGTAATCGCTGATGTACGAAGCAGCGGTCATGCCGACGATCAACAACGCCGCGCTGCCAAGAATCACACTTCCGATCAATCTACCAGCACGCAACCATCGTAATAGAACCAGCAACGCAAGCGCGATACCCGGCAGCACTAATCCGGCGATCGATCCCAATCCGCCCGGCACGTACTTCAAAGATTGATACAACCAAAGGAATTGCGCTCCGGGCCGTGGCAGATAATCCGCGCTCATCTCTGCTGTCGATGGACCAAGCGGCGCATGAAACTTCCACGCCCACAGCGCGAGTGCGATAAAGACCAAACCCGCGGCAATCGCGTTGCGTTGCAGATCGATCAGCTCCAGTCGTCGCCACACAAGCACACCGGCAATCAGCGCCGGTATCACCAGCACGTGCAACGCAAAGAACCGCGACAACGTGAGTGTCGAGATTTCGCTGCCTCCCAACAACCACAGCCGCGCCATGTGGCCGGCGAACGGAAGTCCGCCAACCAATCCTTCCGCAACCCGCGTGCTGAAAAACGCGCGTGCATCCCACGGCAAGGAGTATCCCGTTCCACCCGCCGCCATCACGAAACCAAGCAACAGCACCGACGCGATCCAAAACCGTGTGCGATCGACGTAGGCGTCGGTGACAAAGAGCCGCACCACGTGGAGAAAGAGAAACAACGTCAGCCACTGCGATCCGTAGTGATGCAGCGATCGAAGCCACGATCCCGACGACACCACTTTCTCGATAAATGAAACACTCGTGTACGCGTGATCGACCGAAGGAACGTAATAAAACGCCAGCAACACGCCCGTCAGAAACTGCACCGCCAGCAACATCGCCACAACGCCCGATGTCGCATACAGCCACGCGCGAATTCCGCTGTCGTATTGAATCATGCGCGATTCGCCTCGTCCTGAGGCAAGCCATACTGCACTTGCAGTTTTCCATCCTGTACGCGAGTTGGCAATTGATCGAGACCGCGCATCGCTGGACCACTCACCTTCGTCCCATCAGCCGCAAAATAACTCTCGTGACACGGACACGAAAACTGGTTCCGCTGCTGTTCCCACAACACTTCGCAACCTTCATGCGGGCAAACAGCCGACACGACCTGGTTACTCCGCGCCGGCAAGACAAACACGTTGTGCTCTTCGGTGGTGATGGCCCAACCGGCGATATGCTCGGCGACGACTTTCCTGCTCAACGGTTGCGAGCCCGTGATCTCTCCGAGAGGCGCAACGTCGAGCCAGCGATCGGTCGCGGCGGAGATTCGCGGACGCAGGAAACGAAACGCCGCGCCGGCGATGGACGCAAAAATTCCCAGCGGGACGAGGAGTAAAATCGAGCGGCGAGTTGGCTTGTAAGAGTCTTTCATGTTTTTAGACACGATTATAGACGCACGAGCGGCGGGGTTTCTTCCCCGGTTGCAATCAGGCTCCAGACTGGGCAGAATAACTTCGCATCTCAGAATCTTCCAGGGTCAGTCAACTTTGTCCGAGGTAAACACCCATGAGCAGCGAAAACGATTCAGCCAATGCCGCCCGCGGCTCCCTTCGTCTCGCACCCTCTTGCGCTGAAGTAGAAGTCGAAAAAGCCAAGCTTCCCCGGCAATTCGTCAACTTCACCTTCTACCACGCCCGACCCGAGTGGCGGTTGCTTTCGGAAGCAGACAAACAGCGTTGCCGAGACGAGTTCGTGAAGACCGTCGCCGAGTTTCGTTCCTCGTTGCTGATTCATTCTTATTCGACCGTTGGCTTGCGCACGAACGTCGACTTTATGATCTGGCGCATCGGCTACGAGCTCGACCCGATCCAGGCGATGACTTCGCGACTGAACGGCACTGAGATGGGCAAGTACATCGAACCGACGCAGTCGTTTCTCTCCATGACCAAGCGCTCGATGTACATCGACAAAGACAATCCCGAACACGTCGAAGATCGGCTGCACATCGTGCCCGGCAAGTCGCAATATCTTTTCGTCTATCCATTTGTGAAGACTCGAGAATGGTACTCCAGGACCGCCGATCAGCGGCAGGAAATGATGGACGAGCACATTCGCATCGGATCGAAGTATCGCTCTGTCAAACTCCACACGACGTATTCATTCGGGCTCGACGATCAGGAGTTTGTCGTTGCGTTTGAGACGGATTATCCCGCTGATTTTCTCGACCTGGTCCAGGAGCTCAGAGAAACCAAAGCCAGCTCCTACACGCTTCGCGACACTCCGATGTTTACCT
The DNA here is from genome assembly GCA_963770215.1 of uncultured Acidobacteriota bacterium. Classification (GTDB taxonomy): domain Bacteria; phylum Acidobacteriota; class Blastocatellia; order Pyrinomonadales; family Pyrinomonadaceae; genus PSRF01. The sequence goes on along the minus strand of CAVYOP010000014.1, from coordinate 98,154 downwards.
GCCGTCAACGCACGCTCAGTGAATGTCTCGAAGCCCTTGGATAAATAATCTGTCCACGCGATATCTGTGGATCATTCTGCTCGTATTGTGCCTCTCACCAGGCACTCTTTATTCACAATCAAAATCGAGTGGGGAGTATCTCTGGTACGAAGCGGAGAACATGCGCGGCTTCACGACCGGCAAACTCGGCGCGCCGACGCTCAATCCTTCATACCTGAACTTGTCGCGAGACAAAGCGCCGGGTTGGGGCATGAATGGACCAGGCGTGTCTGCCGAGTGGACGCAGGGCGGCGAGAGCGAATGGAGCTCCGCGGCTGCGACCGCTGACGAAACTCGTGCCAGCATTTATCAGGATCTCGAGGTGCCGCGCGCGGGGCAATACTTTATTTGGATTCGCTATGCCGACTGGGCCGAGAAGGCTGAAAACTTCACTGTCACTGTGGCGCAGAATAATGCAGAGGTCTTTCGTCACGAGTTTGGCGTAAACGACGTCGTCGAGCCGCATGATGAAGTCAGTTTGTACTGGGGATGGGCCTTCACCTGGGATTCGGCCCAGGTGACGCTGAAGAAAGGTCCGGCGCGTTTATCGATCAACATCGAGAAAGCCGCCTCGGTGCGCCGTCACGTCGATTGCTTCGTGTTGACCAACGATGCTTCGTACAAACCCACCGCACGACAAAAACCCGACTTCGCCGCGCAACGCTATTTGCGAGCGTGGTCCAACACGCGCACGCCGCTCGCTCCGTTGCTGACCGGCGAACCGCCTTTGAGTGTTCCCGATGTGTGGTTGCGACCGAAGTTAGCCGGGCGCGACTTCCTCATGCCGTGGAACATCGCGAAAGAGTTCTGGCCGTTGTTGGACAAGCCTGTCGAAGAGCGGCCGCTGTACCCATTCAACGCCGAACCGATCGACGCATTCATCGCGAAGTACAAAGGCGCGCGCGACGTGCCGCTGTTTCAATCGAAGCTCGTCGTGCCGGTGATCTACATCAACAACGTGCCGGAGTATTTGAAAGAGGGGAGCCAATTTCTGCGTTACGTGCGCGAGACGAAAGTGCCATTCGCGATCCTGATCAACTACGGCAGCGCCACGTTGAACGAGGCCGATGGAAAAGCAGTATGGCAACTGCTCAACGGCGAGCTGAAGGACCAGTTTCTTGGTTGGATCTCCGGCGAGAGCGTTGGTTACGTTTGGGACTCCGCACCGGCCGAGCTGAAGATCTCGCCGTCGATGACGCGGCGGCAACTGCTCGACGCGCACAAGGATTTTTACTCGCAGGCGCTGGCGCGCAAGTGGCGCGATACGTTTCACACGGAAACCGGGCCGATGTGGGACAAGCTCATTCCCGCGCAGTCCACCTCAAGCACATCGTTCGCGCATGCGTTGACGGATTGGGGTGTTAACTTGCTCGGCATGGAGACGGCGGCAGTAATGCCGATGACGGGAATGCGCATCGCTTTCACTCGCGGCGCGGCGCGACAATTCGGCGGAAGTTTTCTTTACTACCACGCGCCAAACTTCGGCGACACAGCCACTACCTTCACGCGCGCGCAGAACTTCGCCGGTCCCGATCATTTCTATCACTCGCGTTATGGCGCCAGCATGGGACCGTCGATGTCGTGGTACCGGAAGAATTATTTCCTCTACTACATGTCGGGCGCGTCGGCGATCTATCTCGAGCAGGGACAAGATCAGTTTTTTAAACCCGGACCGGGCGAGCATCCGTTTCAACTGAATCCGCTGGGACGGATCACGGATGAGTTCGTGCGCTTCGCGGAGAAGCATCCGGAGCGTGGCACGCCTTACACGCCGATCGCGTTTCTGTTGGACCCGGCGCACGGGTTTGAGATGACTGACTATCCGCAGTGGCCGTTTGAAGTGGCGCAGATCGATCGTGGCGATCGCGCGCTGCGGGAGTTGTTTGGCGTTGCTTATTATCCGGCGCTGGTGGTTGAAGGCGAACCGGCGATTGCTGACAGGCAGCCGTTTATTTCTGGTGTGTTTGGCGACATCTTCGACGTGTTGACCGCGACTGACGGCGCGAAGTCTCCGCTGGCTGCATATCGAGCAGTCGTAATAGGCGGGAGGATCGAATGGTCACCGGAGTGGATACAGAAAACGACGGATTACGTGCGCAACGGCGGCACAGTGGTGCTGAATGCGGCGCAGATTAAAGGGTTTCCGGAGCAGCTATTCGGCGTTCGCTTCACTAACGAGACGGCGGAAGCAGACAACGCCCGGTGTGAAGACGCGCAGGATTTGAGTGGTCAGATGTTCCGTTACGAGAAAGTCGAACTGAAAGGTGCGAGAACCCTGATCTCTGTGCCGAATGGCGATCCTTTAGTCACTGTAAACAAAGTCGGAAAGGGAACTGTGGTCTTTTCCGCTCTGCCGGACTGGCTCGGCGCGGATGAGCGAATGACGCCGTTTGCGGCGCACTTGTTGGCCCATGTGTTTGCCGATGCGACGCCGGTGAAAGTGACTGGCGATGTCGAATACTTGATCAACCGCACTGCGAACGGTTGGGTGGTCACGCTCATCAACAACAACGGCGTCTTCAAACCGCAGCAGGGCTTGGCCCAGGTCGATCGCACTGCCTACGTGACCGCGAAGATCGAATTGCGCAACGGACAAATTCAAAGCGCGACCGATTGGATCACCGGTCGCGCCCTGAATCCCGCAAACCTCACCGTCTCGATTGCACCCGGTGGGGTTGCGATTGTTGAGCTTCGAAGCAAATAATTCGCGTTACGGCTTCTTGCTCTTGCCGCCTCCCTTAGCAGCGCCCTGGCCCTGTCCACCTTTCGGCTTCTCAGCTTTAGGTTGTGACTGAGCCGGTGCACTTCTTGGCTGCGCAACACGTTCAGCTCGTGGTTGCTGCTGCGCCGGTCTCGCCGGACGTTCAGCCTCCGCGGCCTGTTTCTTTTCCTGACCACGGCCACGATTAACTTGCTGCGGTTGCGGTTGCGGCCGCTGTTGCTGCTGTTGGACAACAACCCGACGCTGTGGCGTAGTTTGTTTCTTTTCCTGACCACGAGTCACTCGTGGATCACGCACTACCTGCTGCTGTTGCGGTGCAGCTTGTTGTTTCTTTTCTTGACCACGATTCACTCGCGGATCACGCACTACTTGCTGCTGCGGCGCAGCTTGTTGTTTCTTTTCCTGACCACGATTCACTCGCGGCTGCTCCACAACTTGCTGTTGCGGCCGCAGTGGCTCCGGCTCGGACCGCACGGTTCGTCCGTCGAATTTCGCGGACTTCCCGTTCGATCGCTCGTCTCGCACTTTGAACTTCTGACCTTTGTTTCGATCAGACACAGTCTCCACGCGCATCGAGCGCCGGAAGTCACGATTGAACGACGATTCGACCGGTGCGAAGCTCGTCACCACAGTCGTATCGCGCAACTTCTTCGCGATCCCCGGCGGAAGGTCCTTCTTGCCTCGGCCCCATGCTGAATGCACGACCGCATTTCGCAGCGGCGAAAACAGCAGCGGATCGAGCACCGGATTCACATGGGCCAACATGTCTCGATCGGCCCTGCGCGCGCGCCGCCAATCGCTGCCGCGGAAGAAGTCGTCGATCGGAACGACAGTCACGGCGCCCGGCACGCCGAGATTCACTCCGCGCTGATAAAGATCGGCATCGCTCAAGTAGTATGGTTGCCAGCCTGTGTTGTAGTAACGGGGCGCGTACGTGTCGCCTGGTCCAAGTGGCACCCAGCCGATCTCGTTCTGTCCAAACGGAACATACGCGACCAGCGCCGGCGAATACGACGGCGTCGTGTTTACCGAGTCAGGCACCCAATACCAACGATCGCCGACAAACGCCCAGCGACCGTAGTGATACGGCGCGTAACCCCACGGCTCCGACGACACCCATGTTGGACCATACGGATAGTCAGTCATCCAGTAGCCCTGTTGATACGGCGACCAACCCGCGTCCACACGCGGCGTCCAGCAATAACCATGACCGTTCACGTTCTGCCAGTCGCCGTAGTAGTCGAGATCATAAAGACCGGGGACATTTGAATTGACGTACTGGTAACTAACGTTGCGCCGATACGGATCGAAGTAATAGGGATCGTTCAAGTAGGTGTTGTAGTCGCGATAACGGCCGTCGTAATACTGCGGGTACTGATACCGGTAATAATCGTCAACCGCGTATCCCGCATCGCGCCCGTCGATCTGCGACAACACCACGTCAGCGGCTGTTTGTCCGACCAGCGTCAACAGTTCACCCTTATTGATCTGTCCGCTGCCGTCGAGTCCGACCACCTGCGCCAACCCGCTCAGCACGGAAACGAGCACTTGGCCGTTGTCGATGCCGACGTTGTAAAGACCCGGCTGTTCGAAATCGACAGCGCCATACGGGGTCGCCACCTCAAACTGATCGCCCTGGTCCAGGTAGCCGACGTCAAACACCGCCGATCCGTCGCGCAGCGCTAACTGCGTACGTCGATCTTGCAGCGTCAACACGTCGAGCGAAGTATTTGGATTGAGCCGGGCGAAGTTGCGTCCGGTAAAGGCCAAACTCGCGTGCGAATTTTCTCGTGTGTAGATGCGGTCGCCGACGGAAAACGGTTGGTTGTCCGTGGCGGTGACCCACTCTTCTGCGCCGCTGTTCGCGGTGTTCGCATCCTGCGCGTTGCTCAACGCAACGTCGCCTTCAACCCGCTGGATGCGCGCTGCATTCGGCACTTCACTGGCCGACGCCGACGGCTCGCGTTTCCTCCACCACGCCACGCCAACGCCCGCCGCGATAGCGACGACGATCGCGATGATCGTGAGATGTGGCCACACTTTCAGGTTATTCATATCTGCCCCCTCACAGTCGTAAGTTTCACGAGAATTTCGGCAAGGATCATGCCAGTCGGGAATCTGTGGTATTTGGGAAGATTTCCCAACCCATATCGTCAGTGGCGCACTCATATCGTCTTGGAAACCTACATAAATCCTGCGGATTTCCTTGCATTTTGATGATGGAATGGCATTTGCTGAAGAGGCAGAGTCGGACTCTCTCCGCTTGTCAGTACTGAAAGGAAACTAAGGAAGTGAAGCATATCAAACGAATTGGATTGTCTCTTGCGATAGCCGCCTTGCTGCTGGGCGCAAGTGACTTCGCTAGTGCTCAGGGCAGACGAGGCCGCGGCGACGAGCGGAGTCAGGAGAACCAGGCCGGCCGCGAACAGCGCCGGCAGGAGCGTGAATCACGACGGCAGGAGCAGCCAGCGCAGCAGCAACAGCAGCAGCGCTGGGAGCAACGCCGGCAGGAGCAACAACAGAACAACGCCGAACGGCAGCAACGTGGGGAGCAACAGCGACAACAGCAGACCCAGCAGTCGCAGGAACGGCAACAGCGTTGGGAACAGCAACGGCAACAGCAGCGCCAACAGCAAGGCCGCGAATCACAAGAACGCGAACAGCGTTGGCAGCAACAACGTCAACAACAACAGCAGCAACAGCAACAAGAGCAGTTGCGTCGCCAGCAGCAACAGCAACAGCAACAGTGGGAACGCGATCGAAACAGGGATGGAAGGTCCAACGATCGTGACCGCGACAACAACTGGCGCAACAACAACGATCGCAACCGCGATCGTGATCGTGATCGTGACAACAACTGGCGCAATAACAACAACAACCGCAACTGGCGCTCCGAACAGGAACAGCGCGCATCACGCTACCGGCAGGAATGGCAACGCCGTCAGAATTTCTTCTCGCAGCGTCAGCGCCTGCTCGAACAGCAACGACGCCTGGCCCAGTTGCGTTACCAGCAACGTTATCTCGACCAACTGCGGCGCGATCAGTTGCAGTTGCAGCAATGGCGTTACAACGACTACGGACCGTACAACTATCGCTATCAACGCGGCAGCACCTACTACTACGCCAATCAATACGGCGCGCAGATGTTGCAACGTGCGATCAACGACGGTTATCGCGAAGGTTTCCAGGCCGGTCAGGCCGACAGGCAGGACGGCTGGGGCTACAATTCTCAGGATAGCTACGGCTACCAGGATGGGAGCTACGGTTACGACGGTTACTACGTCGACCTGGGCGAGTATCAGCACTACTTCCGTGAAGGCTTCCGTCGTGGTTACGAAGACGGTTACTACAGCCGTTCACAATATGGCCGTTACTCGAACGGTGGCTACAGCATCCTGGGAACGATCCTGGAACAGATTCTTGGCCTCCAGTTGTTGAACTAACCTCTCAACTAGAACGGGTGGCCACGGAGGGCCACCCCTACAGAATCAATCGGCTCGCTCGCAAGAATTGTAGGGGTGGCCCTCCGTGGCCACCCTTGTATCCGGTGGTCCTTCTTTTAACTCGCGATCGCCTTCTCGGCTTTCACACGCACAAAGGCATAGTTCAATTGCGGCAATGAATTGAAGTGCGCTGCCTTCGCAAACAAATCCTTCGACTTGGCTGCGTCGCCCTTTCCCTGGTACGCCTCGCCCAGTAGATAAAGATTGTTCGGGTTCTGCTGGTTCGACTGGTTGAGCTCGGTGATCGCCTGGTCGTAATTCTTTTCCGCCAGCGCGATCATGCCGGCGAGCTCGTGCGCCTGTTTGATCTGGTTTTGGTTCTTCGCAGCCTCGGCGCCTTTTCTAAACGTTTCAGTCTCGGTTTTCGCAGCGGCGAGGTCTTTCTTGCCGACGGCTACGCGCGCGAGATTGTAGTGGTGGAACAGCGCCGTGTTGTCCTGGATCTCCTGCGAAAGGTTTGCATCGCCGGCGGTGGTCTTCACTGCTTCCTCGTACGCCTTCTTCGCGTCGTCAAAGCGGCCCATCTCGAGCAGAACGTTTCCTTTCAGTTGCAGGTCACCGGCCATCGCAGGCAGGTCGTTGATCTTCTGGCCCAATGCGTACTGCTTTTCGACTTCAGCCAGCGCCTGGTCCAACTTACCGCTGTCAGCCGCGACCACCATCTGGCCAAACAACGCGGTGCGCCGTTCGCCATCGGTGCGAGCCTTTTCAGTGATCTTCTGCAATTCCGCCGCAGCGTCGGCCGCTTTGCCCTTGTACGTCAGGGCCGCCGCGATGCCGAAGTAAGAATTGAGAAACGTCGGCTCGACCGCGAGTGCTTTGTTGTACTGCGTGATGGCTTCGTCGAACCTGCCGATCTTGAGCAGCAGTTCGGCGTACGAGTCGTACGGGTTCGGATCGTTCGGAATAAGCTCGATGTATTTCTTGAACGCATTTTCAGCTTCGGCATATTGCTCGTTCTGGCGGTAGGCATAGCCGAGAATGTTGTAGGCGGTCGAGTAGCTCGGCGCCAGTTCGGTTGCTTTCTTGTAGTGATTGATCGCCTGGGTGAAATCCTGTTGGCCGAAGTAGTAACCGCCGAGATTGAAGTGCGCGCGTTCGTCGTTTGGGTAGGCGGTGACGAGCTTGTCGAGAATCTCTTTCTGCTTCGTCGGGTTGGCGTTGGCGCCTGCTTCAGTTGCTTGAATGAGCATGCGTTCGCCGTCTGAAGCTTTGGCTGAAAGCGCAACGGCGTGTTTCAAGTGATCGAAAAACTCTTTCGCCGTTGGCGAGACGTTTGCACGATTCAGGTGCGCGAGGGCAAAGTTTGGATCGAGCGCGATGGCCTTGTCGAAGTGTTGAATCGAATCGGTGATGCGCAACTTCTCCGCCAGATCGCGTCCGGAAAGAAACTCCTTGCGGGCCTCTTCAGACGTGGTGGTGATGGCAATCTTGCCGGCGTTATCCGCAGGCGCACTGTTCGACGTTGACGTCTTGTTTGGTTCGACCTGGCATCCGGCAATTGCGAGTAAGACTAAGATCAGACTAAATGATTTAAGGCGTGGCATTCCGGGCTCCTTAAGTGGGTTGTCGAGAGGTTTGAAGGTGAGACGCCGGCACGACAACGCGCACCTTCGATGTTAGGGAGATCTTTGGATTAGTGTCGTGTGAGCGTGAGAATAGAAGCCTCGCGAAAGCGAGTCAAGAAATTTTACTCGCGCGTGGTCCAACTGTACCGGTTAATGGATCTTCTACATTTTTACGGAGATTTCAAAGCTTCAGTGCGAATCCGCGGCGGCGGATCGACTTGATGCAAGCTGTGTCGAGACCGGTTGTGGTCCCACGCTCGACAAACGCCGCGGTCAAGCGATCGAGACAGTCCAGACCGTCAAGCCCGCCAATGCCGTGGCCGCCGTGCGGCACTACAACGTGAAGACTGTTTTTCAAAGTGCGCGTCAATTCGTCGCCATACGCGGGCGGTGTTACGGGATCCCACTCGCCGGTAACGATCAGCGCCGGTATGTCGGACGTGAATGCTTTCGTGTAATCCGATTCGAGCTTCGCGCGCGGCCACAAGGCGCACGCTTCTCGCTGTTGCCGCAATCGGTAATCGCCGAGGAAAGTGTTTTCTGCAGCGCGTTCGCCTTCACCCGGTTTGATCCACGGAACGTCTTCCGCGCACGTGACTGCTAGAAACAGTCCGTTGCTGCCCGGACCGACAAGGTTTCGGCGGTAGTTGTAAGCAGCCTGGGCCAACGGCGTGAAATTCCCCTGCGCCGCCAGGTGCAGGAACAAGGGAACGCGACTCGCCGGCTGCGGGTGATACAGCATGTAACGGATCGCTTCCGCAGCCAGATCGTGATTCAACGTCACTTTGGCCGGCGTTGGTGTTGGACCAGATGAACCTGGCGTGCGAATTTCTGCTTCAACCGGTTCTTTGATGAGACGTTCGAACACCGCCTTCGCTTCGTTCTTCACGTCGGGAAACGCTTTGTTGCAAGCTTCGTCAGCCGCGCATTCCGCCAGGATGCCTTGCAGCGCGCGTTCGGCGTCGCGTGGATAATCGCGAGGAAGATACTGGTTCCGCAACGAAATTCCCTGCAGCCATGCGGTGCGCACGCGTTTTGGATAGCGCCGCAGGTAGGTGGTCGCGGCACGCGTGCCGTACGAGCCGCCGAAGAGATTGATCTTTTCGTAACCGAGCGCGGCCCGCACCTCGTCGATATCGTCCATTGCGATTGTCGTCGTGTAGAGCGTGAGATCGGCTTTCGGCTCGAGCTGTTCGCGGCACTTGCGCACGGCTTCAAGCGGGAAGAAGTAACCCATGTGACTCTGCGCGTCGTTCGGATCGTATAGCGGGCAATCGAAGCCGTTCGACAGTCCCGTGCCGCGCTGGTCCACAAACACCAGCTCGCGGCGCTCGCGTATCTTTGCTAAAGCCTGTGCAGCGCCCGGAGCGTCTTCGCTGGCGGCTGCCGATCCTGGTCCGCCGGAAAAGTAAAACAACGGATCGGGTTCACGATTTGGACCGGTGGGCGGCAAGACGAGAACGTAGAGACTGATCTTGCGTCCTTTGCGAGTGGCGCGATTCTCAAAGACTTCCAACGTGCCGCACTTCGCCGGGCCCTTGATGTTTTGCACTTCACAAGGCTTGAGGACGAGTGTCGCCCCTCCGTTTTGCGGCGTGGCGCTGCTGGTTTGCAGCGTCGCAAACGTTGCCAGGACGATCAGGAACGCGAGCCGGAGGTGGAGTTTTTGGGTGATCATGTTCATGAGTTTCGGCGCCAGTCGGTGCGATTGGAATTACTTTTCAAATGTGAATATAGTACCTGCCTGATTCCCCGGCAATGATTTTGAAGTCTTCTGCATTACGACTTATGCCGCGATTGCTATCCTCTTTTCTTTTACTTGTTGCACTGCTGCTCAACATCTCCGGCGCTTCAGTAGCGCAGAAATCGCCGAAGAAGCAGCCTTCGATTGCGTCAACGCCGTCGCCAGTCAAACTCGCGTTGCCTTTGAAGGACGATTCGGTCCGCTTTGCGGCGATGGGCGACACCGGCACGGGCGGCAGAGGCCAACAACAAATCGCCGACATGATGGCGCGTTACCGGCAAGTGTTTCCCTTCGACTTCGTTTTGATGATGGGCGACAACATGTACGGCGGCGAGAGCCCGAAAGATTTTGAAGAGAAGTTTTCCGACGTTTACAAACCGCTGCTCGATGCGAAGGTGAAGTTCTACGCGGCGCTTGGCAATCACGATCTCCCGCTCCAGGCGCACTACGAGAACTTCAACATGAACGGAAAGGAATACTACCGGTTCAAGAAGGGAAACGTCGCCTTCTACGCGCTGAACAGCAATCGCATCGACCAGAAGCAGTTGCAGTGGTTGCGGGAGCAGTTGGCGGAGGACAAAGCGGAATGGAAGGTCTGTTTCTTTCATCACCCGCCCTACTCGTCGGCGAAAGCTCACGGCTCGAGTGGCAAACTGCGCAAACTTCTCGAACCCATATTCGTGCAGTATGGAGTGAACCTCGTGATCAACGGTCACGATCACGTTTACGAACGAGTGAAGCCGCAGCAGGGCATCTACTATTTCGTTTCAGGCGCGGCGGGGAAACTCCGCAAGGGCGACATCCGAAAGTCGTCGCCGTTGACTGATAAGGCATACGATCGGGATCTGCACTTCATGCTGTTCGAGGTCGCAGACGATCAGCTGTACTTCCAGGCAATCTCCCGCACCGGCGAGACAATCGACACCGGTGTGATGGCCCGGCAGAAGAAGAGATAAACGAAACGCGCACCGTCGTCGTCAAACGTGATTGGCCGCGAGCGAGGTGTACGCCGAAGGCGTTGTGTAATTCGAGCCCAGGGTTGGAGCGTAGTGACAACCCTGGGTAAAGAGCACCGACTTACCTAACCCTGAAAGGGTTGCGTATAGCAAAGCCGAACGCTTTCAGCGTTGGTTTATTGGCAATTTGTATCCCCAGGGTTGTCACTACGCTCCAACCCTGGGTAAAGAGCACCGACTTACCTAACCCTGAAAGGGTTGCGTATAGCAAAGCCGAACGCTTTCAGCGTTGGTTTATTGGCAATTTGTATCCCCAGGGTTGTCACTACGCTCCAACCCTGGGCTCGAATTACACAACACCTTCGGCGTAGCTGCACTCGCTCGGAAGACTAATCTTACTTTGTGACGACATTGCCTTCAGCATCGTACATAGTCACATCGCCGAATGGCGTCACCTGGTCCTTCACTTTGTCCCAATCGCCGACGATCACGATCGCCGCACGATAGGTATCGAAGTACTTCACGGCGGCGCGTTGAATGTCGGCGGCTGTCAGAGCCTCAATCTTCGGCCGGAAGTCGTCGATGAAACTCTTCTCCAGACCATAGGTGTAGATCGTGTCGATGCGGCCGGCGAGACCAAACTGGCTCGCCAGTTCCACCGAGAAGTTGCCGGTGCTGTACTCCTTCGCCGCGTTGAGCTCTTCGTCAGTGACCGGCAACACGCGCATGCGATCGAGCTCGTAGAAGATCTCGAGCAACGTTGGACCAGTCACTTCATTGCGCACGAAAGCGCCGGTCACAACCGAACCGGTTTTGGCGCGCGTGTTTGACGAACTGAACGGCGAATAGGTGTAACCCTTCGTCTCGCGAATGTTGCGCGTCAGACGTGAGTAGAACGATCCGCCGAAGATCGTGTCGGCGGTGCGAATCGCGAAGTAGTCTTTGTCTCTGCGCGGAATGCTCACGTTGCCGATGTAGATCGCCGACTGGATCGATCCGGGACGGTTCACGAAATAGATCTGTCGTTTATCTCGTTTCGGCACCGGCGGGTTCTCGTCCGGCGGCGCCGTGCCACTCTTCCAACTTCCGAAAGCCTTCTCGATCTCGGCAAACGTCTTATCGACGTCGATGTCGCCGACGACGATCAGGTGCGCTGCGTTCGGGATGTAAAACTTCGTCACAAACTCTTTCAAATCCGCACGCGTTAACGCGCTGATCGATTTCTCATCCGGAACGACGAAACTGTACGGATGATCGCCGAAGACCGCTTTCTGAAAACGTTCGTTGACGAGAAAACCCGGGTCGGCGCGTCCGGCGCGAATCTGCTGGATCGTGTTCTCCTGCGCGAGCTTTACTTCCGTTTCCGGAAACGACGGATGTTGGGCCACGTCGCTCATCAGCTCGAATAACTTCGCCGAAAACTCGGAAAGCGACGACGCTTGCATCGTTGTCGAATCTGCGTCGCTCGTGAGCGAGAGAGTGCCGCCGATCGATGCGCAGATCTTCTTTCAGTTGTTTGCTGGTGCGCGTGTCCGTGCCTTCGTTGGCGACAGAGGCGACGATCTGCGCGATGCCGGGATGCGCGTCGCGGTCGCTAGCGGTCGTCGCCGATCTAAACGTCAGGATCGACGAGACCTTCGGCACGTTTGGCAACGGCGCCAGCACGACCGTCAGTCCGTTCGAGAGTTTCTTCTCGGTGATTTTCGGCAGGTTCAACGGTCTCGCTGGTCCAGGCGCGGGCGGCGTCTTCTGTTGGGCCAGCGCAGGTGTTAGAAACAGAGTCAGGGTGAAGATTGCGAGTATGTTTTTCATTTGACATCCCCTTTCACTGCCGAGTCTTTCTTCTCCGGCACGCGATCGATCACCGTGCGATTCGTCGCGACGAGATATTTCGCTGCGGCAGCTTTCACTTGCGCCGCGGTAACGTTCTCAAACGGCGTCAACAACGAATTGATCTGTTGCGGATCGTCGCGGAACAGAGCGAGCGCGGAGAGTAGATGCGCCTTGCCCATGCTGCCTTCGAGCTGGCTGTAGAAGTTTGAACGATAACGCACCTTGGCGTCGGCGAGCTCTTTCTCAGTGATGCCTTTGCTGGTGATGTCGGCGACGACCGCGTCCATCTCGCGCAGCACTTCGTCGGCCGTGTGTCCCGGTTTGTACGTCGTGCGAGTGGTCATGATCATCGGGCCGGTGTAGTCAAACTCGTTACCGAAGTAGTTGAGCCCGCCGGTGAGATCGAGAGTGAACTCTTTGTCTTTCACTAAACGTTGATACCAGCGCGAGCCTTCGCCAGCCTGCAGGATCTGGACCAGCAGGGCCATCGCTGGAAAGTCGGTCGAGTTTTGCGGCGGCATGTGATAGCCGGTCGCGAGCGCCGGCAGGTTCGCGAGCTTGTCGGTTTGCGAGATGCGTTTTTCTTTCGTTTGCGGCGGCTCGCTGAGATCGGCGCGCTTCGGCGCGGGTTGCGAAGGAATGGCGGCGAAGTGTTTCTCGACCATCTTCTTCACTTCGTCGACGTTGACGTCGCCGACGACAGTCAGTACCGCGTTGTTCGGCGCGTAGTAAGTCTTGAAGAAACTGCGCACGTCTTCGATCGTCGCTGCGTTGATCTCCGACAACTCGCCGTAGCCGTTGTGCGAGTTGTTCCAGTTGGTGAACGCGTTTGCCCAGAGACTGATCCACTCGAAGAATTGATAGGGTTGGTTGAGCACGTTGACGCGCACTTCCTCGCTCACCACGGCCTGCTGGTTCTTCAGGTTCTCTTCGCTGATATCGAGTGAGCGCATGCGATCGGATTCGAGCCACAGGCCCAACTCGACGCGGTTGCTCGGCATCGTCTGGTAGTAGTTTGTGTAATCGAAGTCGGTGTGGCCGTTCAGGCTGCCGCCGTTCGCTTCGATGTATTTCGCGTGCTCAAACTTCTTCACGTTTGCCGAGCCCTGAAACATCATGTGTTCGAACAGGTGCGCGAAGCCGGTGCGGCCTTTCGGTTCGAGACGCATGCCGACGTTGTAATAGACGGCGACCGTAACGACCGGCGCGATGTGGTCTTCAGAGATGACGACTTTGAGACCGTTCGGGAGTTTGTAATAAACCACCGGAACGTTGAGTGGCTTGGCAGGCGCAGCTTCGCCTTTGAATGCCGTGGTTAGTAAAAAGACCAGGGCAATGGATATCGCTACAAATCGTCGCATAGTTGTGGGCATCCTCACTTGTTATTTGTGTTCGTGTTCGTGGTGAGCTGCGCAGAATTGAGCCTACTACGTGGTGAGTATAAACAAAGTTTCGATTTGGGCTACAATGCGAGGCGATGATATGGTCGAAAGGAATCCGAGTTCTTGGATTGATCTTCCTGATTTCGTGTGCGGGCGCGACGAGTATGCAACGAGTACCAGCCGGCGTTTGGGGTGGCGACCATATTCGTATCGAGGTTGGCTCGAAATCGGCGACTGTTGAGTACGACTGCGCGCATGGCGTGATCGAAGGGCCGCTGGATATCGACGCGAATGGGCGATTCAATTGGCGCGGAACCCACACGCCGGAACGTGGTGGGCCGATACGCTCAGATGAAACGTCTCGATCGTTGCCGGCGACGTATGTTGGATCGATTAACGGCGACAAGATGACGTTGAGGTTGAAGCTTGCGGATGCGGAAGACGAAACGTTTACGTTGGCGAAGGGTAAGGAAGCGAATCTTTTCAAGTGCAAGTAGAGATGACGATGCCGGCGGGAGTAGCGCGAAAGTTTTTGATACGAGGCGAGGTGCAGGGAGTTGGGTATCGTTTCTTCGCGCAACGCGCTGCCGCGCGGCACCAGGTTGTCGGTTACGTGCGCAACTGTCCTGATGGTTCGGTTGAAGCGCTGGTTGAAGGACCGGCCGGAAGTGTCGAAGCGTTTAAACAGGATCTTGCGACCGGTCCGCAGTGGGCCGTGGTGGACCAGCTTGAAGAGATCAATCTCGATCCGACTGGCACGTACTCCGCGTTTAGAATTGAACGATAGTTTTTAAATCCGCGTTTTCTGTGAGCAACGAATGGACCATCTCAAATCTCTGATCCGCGAAGTGCCGGACTTTCCCAAGCCCGGCATTAACTTTTACGACATCACCACGCTACTCAAAAATCCGGAAGGCTTTCGGAATACGGTTGACGCGCTCGCGTCGCAGTTTGAAGGTGAGCAGATCGACTCTGTTATCGGCATCGAAGCGCGGGGCTTCATCTTCGCGCCTGCGTTGGCGTATCACCTTGGAGCCGGCTTTGTGCCGGTGCGCAAGCCGCGCAAACTCCCCGCCGAGTGCGCCTCTATTTCGTATGACCTGGAATACGGCCAGGACACATTACAGATCCACCGCGACGCAGTCGGCGACGGCCACCGCGTGTTGATCGCCGACGACCTGTTAGCCACCGGCGGCACTGCGCGTGCGGTGGTTGATCTGGTCGAGCAACTAGGTGGGAAAGTCGTCGGTCTCGTCTTCGTCGTCGAACTCGAATTCCTGCCGGGTCGAGAGAAACTGACCGGCTACGACGTCCGCTCACTCATTAAATATCAGTCGTAACCTGTGTTACTGTTCAATCCCGTGCTCCCGTAGCTCAGCTGCATAGAGCGTCCGCCTCCTAAGCGGACCTGGACTTGGACCTTTTCTGAGTAAAATTCGCAAACCCTAATAAATACCGTCCTTTCGTGTGTCACGCAGTGTCACCTAGTACCTCAATGTGTCCTGAAAAACACGTAGAAAGGGGTGAACTAAAGGGGTAAACTCAGATCGGCTTTAGGGCCATAAAACGGAGAGTTTAAGTGATGCAATTTCAACGCTACGTTCGCGAAACTAAGAATCGAGCAGGCAAGATCGTTTACAACGCTCGCCTGCGCTACAAGGAAGAGGACTGGCCGAAGTGGAAGGAACTGCTGCGCACGGCTGAATCGAAGAGCGCCGCACAATCTCAACTTGCAAAACTTGAAGTCGAGCTTGCAGAGAAAGGCGCAGCACAGCTTGAAGCCGGTAAGGTCACTTTTCAACAACTGGCTGACTACTGCAAGACACATAAGTACAGCGAAGCGCAGTATGACGAAAATGGAACTAAAACGTCTGGTGTGCGCAGTGTGAAGTCTGCACACATTGCGATTGATCATCTTGTGGAGTTCTTTGGCAACAGGAACATTCAGAAGATCCAATTCGATGATCTGGAGAAGTATAAGAAACATCGACTGTCGCAGAAGAAAAAGAACGGCAAGGCGATCAAACTGGCAACTGCTCATCGAGAGTTGTCAAAGGCACGTCGCATGTTCAACGTAGCCATCAGTAAGAAGTGGCTCTATGTCAACCCATTCAAGAACGAGAGCAATGAGAAGTTGATCCAAATTGCCGCTGAAAGACCAAAGACTAATGTGTTGTCGGATGCGGAAGAGGTGAGGTTGCTCGCAGCTTTCGACACGCCAGAACGACGCCACTCGCTGCCGATTATCATTGCAGCACTCGACACCGGTCAGCGTCATAGTTCGCTTGTTGACTTCCTGCTTTGGGAACACGTTGATTTTGAGAATAACCAGATCATGGTGACCACCTACAAGGACGTGAATATCAAGCAGTGGTGGATACCGATGACGAAGCGACTGAAGAAAGAGCTTCTGCAACTGAGGATGAGGCGAGGCGGTTTCTTAAAGCCGGAGCAGCGAGTGTTCGACGGAGCGGCACGCAACCTTCGCAAGAATTGGGAGTTCGCTCGAAAGGTTGCTGGCGTCACGCATGTCCGCTTTCACGATCTGCGACACACGACAGCGACTCGCTTGATCGCGTTGGGTGTGCCGATTGAAGAGGTGGCTCGCATCTTAGGCCACAGTGACATTAAGACGACGTATCGCTATGTGAACCTGAATCAGAAGACGATTGATAAGGTTCGCAACGTGCTCGACACGTATAACGATGCTGTTGCGGCTGCACAAGCTGTCTATTAAAGTCCGGCGTTCCTCGTGTGCACCGTAAGCAAACGAAGCCCGCTCGACTCAAGGTCGGCGGGCTTTGTTGCATCAGCTGGAACTATATCAGTGAGAATTCGAGCGCGAGAGGCGATCCGAAAACTGGCGCCAGGACTCCAACGAATATCGACCACACAGCTCGTTGGACCAGCAGACACCGAGCGAATTCGTGACCGGTTGGCAACAAACCCGAACCGATCAAAAAGCCCGATTTTTAACTCACGAAATGGTCCAGTAATCGGGGATGGGTCATTGTGAGGAGGTCAGTCAGCACTTTACAATCGCCATAGAACACGCTAGTTTGCTTCTCCCAGGCAGCGCTCACTCCCATCGGCTTTTGTCCGTCATGCCGTCCGGGTAGTTCGGTTCTAGTCACGCTCAAGCAATGGAGATCAAACCTTTACGTTAAGCGCTAAATGCCATCCGGTGAGACATATGGCAATAACGAGCAAGTCGCAAAAATTTAAGGAGGCGTCTGGGCTTGGAATGCTTGGAGAGAAGAAAAGTCTGACAGTGGGGTGCACCCTTTTCGTGAGACAAACCGGTCAGACAGTCCCACGGCCCGTCGAAAAAAGTTCTTGCCTTCGACTGGGCCGTTGCTGACAATCAGCCCTGTTGCGAAGCGGAGGCGAGCGATGGTGGAGGGTGCCCGTCAACCGAAACGTTAGTGGCCTGGAGGGGACTCGTTGTGAAACCGAAGATCTTCGTATCTCATTCGTCGATCGATTCCTGGGTCGCCAGACAGCTCGCCACGCACCTCGCTACCTGTGGAGTGGATACTTTCCTAGACAACGCAGATATCGATCACGGAGATGATTTCGAGGAATCCATACTAAAAGCGGCCGAGGAATCGAGCGAGCTTCTGGTGCTCCTCACACCTTGGTCAGTTGATCGTCCGTACATCTGGATGGAGATCGGTAACTTCTGGGGCCGTCGGAAACGAATGATCGGTCTACTTTACGGTCTAACTGTGAAAGACGTGTCACAGGATGAACGAATGCCGGTTGCCCTAAAAAGACTGGATCTCGTGGAGCTCAACGAGGTCGATTCCTATTTCGTGCAGCTGGCACGCAGGGTCACAGGGGTTCGGTTCTAATGGCGAACATCTTTATATCGTACTCGAGAGTCGACTCAGAGCGGGCCGAAGGACTCTTCGAGAAGCTGACTGAGGCCCTTCGTTCAGAGAGAGGGGTCCACGTCTGGAGTGATCGCGAAATCGAGCCGGGGTCTAATTGGATGGAGGCAATCGAGCATGAGCTTGAGCGTGCCACCACCTTCATATTGGTGCTATCACCCGCATACTTAAATTCAAACTACGCTGCGTTCGAAATAGGCGTCGCAATGGCCCGTTGTTCTCTGGGCGAGGCACAGGTGATTCAGTTTTTGGTTGCAGACATCAATGCTAATGACCTACCTCCCCTGCTACGACACCGAACTCTGATAGACGCTCGAGGGAAAAGCGCCGAGCAGGCCGCGAGGCTGGTCACGGACTTGGTTCAGCAGTCTCCACGCTTTACCGCCTAAACAAGAGCTTGTAGTCAGCCCCGCCGCCCGCCACGGCACCCATCGTCTCGTGGCGTTGTTCACGGCCGCTGGTGTCCCTCGTCCAGTGCTCCGTTGTCGGCGGTCGGCTGAAGCTTATAGTTCGGCCGGGAATCGCAACAGAGGGCAACATGATGCGGCGCAATCTCGGAATCGGGTTCCTGGTTGGTCTGGCCTACTTCGGATCAGCCATCTTCAGGGAGCGCGGTCACTGCAAAAGACTCAGTTTGAACTGAACCATGTTGCAGGCGTGGCAGAGTCGCTCAAGCTTGGAACCCATGTGGCGTGGAGATTGGTAGCTAGATTATGGCTGACACTAGGAATCATTCCGCCTTGTCTGATCGACTCGGTCCAGATCCGGCTGCCGACCGATCCGCAATGAAATGGGTTCGCGACGGCTTCACCTACGACGATTCAAGAAGATTCAAGAGACCATTCCATACATTTCTGGTGAAGGTAGCTTCTCTCTGCAATCTCAATTGTTCCTACTGCTACGTATACCAGAGCCCCGATGATTCGTGGAAGTCAAAACCTAAGTTTCTTGAGCCGGAGACCGCCAACTACATTGCAGCCGCAATTCAGCAACATGTTGAGGAACATGAGCTTTCCGAAGTTGCAATCATTTTCCATGGCGGCGAGCCCTTGCTGGCAGGCCTTGGACGATTGCAGACTCTTGTTGGCATCTTCTCATCGCTGGTCCGTTGCCGAATACGCTGGGGTCTGCAGACTAATGGCACGCTGCTGGACGATGCGCTAATCGGATTCCTGTTCGAGCACGGATTTAGCGTCGGGTTGAGTATTGACGGGATGCGCGTTCACAACGATCGGCACCGGCTTTATCACAGCGGTGCCAGCTCATACGACGACACTGTCGGCGCCATTCGCTTGCTCCGGTCGTACCCAAATTGGAAGCAGATTCTTGGAGGTCTTCTCTTCGTAATCGACATTCGTAACGAGCCGGGCGAGGTTCTTAAAGCCATCGTCGACCTTGAAGTGCCTGGCGCAAAGTTACTCCTTCCCGATGCCCACCACGGGTCCCCACCGCCATACAGCAATCCCGGCTCGCTTGTTTATGGAAAATGGTTGTGTGAATTCTTTGATATTTGGTTCAACAATTTCCCTGATCTAGAGGTTCCATATCTGGAGCAGATTATTACGCTCATGTTAGGCGGCGTATCGAGTGCGGAAGAGATTGGGGCTAAGTCGGTTGATTTGATCGTCGTTGAGACCAACGGCGATATCGAAGCAGTTGACACGCTGAAAATGGTTGGGCGTGAGGCCACTCATACTGGTATGAACGTGACCTCGCATACGTTTTCAGAAGCTCTTTTACATCCAGCAATCTATGCGCGGATGTCCGCCTTCGATGCGCTGTGCGATACCTGCATGAAGTGCGAACACTTAAAACACTGCGGCGGAGGCTATATCCCGCATCGCTACAGTCCCCAGAATGGATTTCTCAATCCCTCAGTCTATTGCGAAGACTTGAAGCATCTCTTTTCACATATGCGTGAAGCGCTCTTCGAGTCACGCACGAGTGCTTCCGACAAGGGACCGAGGTGAGTTGGAGCTAAAGCTAGACGGGATTGTAATGCTGAAAACTACCCAGTTACCTGAGACTCTTGTTGGGCAGGAGAATCAAAAGTGCCAGTCGGTCGACATCACTGGCATTTACCACCTCGTGAGGCTGCGTATAGTCAAAAATAGTTAGCTCGCCTTCGCGGATGCGCTTCGTCTCAGTGCCAACCGTGATCCAGCTTGGATCGGCGGGCGATAGCCCTAGGATTGCTGTCACAAAGGGCATAGAATGAACGTGTTTATCAATTCTGCTGTGGGCAACTAAAAGAGAGAACCCAGACCCGAGCAAGGTTGGGATCTGGCGCAAAAGGGTCATCGTTCGCGTTGCTCGTCGGCGCATCAGGTCAGACAGATGGTCTCGATCAGGCTTGCGATCTCCGTCTTCCAATAGTAGCGGGCCGAATGCCCAGACTCTTCCCGTGGTCCGATTGTCTTCGACCCACATCATCTCTGGCAGAAGACTAATCGCCTCTTCCCGTATAGCGCGCCACTCGGAACGCACGGGCTCAAGCTCTGGATAGTCGTCAGCAGAGAAGAATTCGAACCGTGGATGTCCAGTCATCGTCGCCATCGACATAACAGACCTAGCGCGCCGAAATGTTAGGACTTCGGGGATAACCAACCGGACGAGTGCGTCGCATGAGTGGCATGACTCGAGTGCGTTGTATGCGCGGAATGTGCCTGATCGCCATCTTTGCGAAGCCGGTCAACGACCCGTTGGACCACAGGGTGATCGAGTAGGTCGTCTCGTAGGCCGGTGAGTTCGCTTGCTTCTGTGCAGGACGGGTTCTCGTGATCAATCGACAAATCCATAATGACTCGCCTCCATTGACTGGGGGAATTGGCCAGACACTAGCTACTGAAGCGTGTGGCGCTCCAGCTGGCTGTTACGTACGAGCCGCTTCATCTCGCGTTGATTGTAGAGAGCGGTCGCTCATCCCGTTGCAGATCGCGGACGCAGCCAAGCCCCTCTTATGCCAGAATTCTCGCGCCTGTGCAAGTTAGACCTGGTAACGAGATACGACGTGAGTTCCCGGCGTCTTGATTCGGAGTTCACTGTGATCGAAAGAGGCCGATGCGTCAATAAACTATCGCCGCCATTTCCGTACGGGGCTCACCTCATTCGAGCAGTTATTGAGATCCGACGCGCGTACGATCCTTTGGAGTGGATGGGACGGGGAACTGGAAGACCGGTCTGGCTGAAAGCGACCCAGCATCAGCTGGCATTTGATCGTGCAGCTAGTCTGACTAAGCCACAGTCGGTGGATGAGATCGTGTACACTTAGTAAAAGCAACCTGCGAGGCATAGAAGAGCAATGGGTCTTGAAGATAGTGGGTATAGGAAGGTAGACGGCCTGCTGGACCAGTCATTGACGGAACTGATCTTTCAGTACGTATTGCTGAGGCACCAGGTCGGTACGATGAGTGTGCCGGACAACGTAATCGAAACTGCCCCTCGGCTCTACGCCGATCCATTGACCGAGTCCCTGTTGTTATTAGGCCAACCAAAGGTTGAGCGAATGGTCGGTACTGCCCTTTGGCCATCCTACAGCTATGCGAGGCTACACGGCCCCGGGAGTTCAATGCCGATCCACCAGGACCGCGAGGCTAGCGAAGTGAGTGTTTCGATTTGTGCAGGGGGCGACGCGCCTTGGCCTTTATGGTTCCGTACGCCTGACGGTGACATCGATGTCAACCTGGAGCCTGGCGACGGCATCGTCTACTACGGGCAGAGGTTGCCTCATTGGCGAGAACCGTTCACCGGGTCTGTGCAAGTTCAGTGCGTGCTTTTCTACGTTCGCCAGGACGGACCCTGCGCGACACATCGGTTTGATGGTCGTCCTGGGATAGGTTTCCAGAAACTCACATGAGAGACGCGCGTGGTGAGGATGGCCGCGACCCAAGCAAGGATGGTGACACATAGCTATCAAAACTGTCTGTCATGACTTTTTAGATAACAAAAGATAACAACTGTCATGACTTTACGTAACCGGACTGTAAAGTAGTCACAGGACTCTCAGTCGTTAGTGGACGCTTAATGGACCTACGGAGATCCGATCTGGCCCATTTCTTGTTTTGAATGTCAGATTTTTACCTGCCATCGACACTTGGCAACCTTCACTGGCGGCCTATCTGGTGGACATCCTCGCGCCTGAATGATGTGTTCTATGAAAGGGTTCTATGAAAGGGTTCTATGAAAGGGTTCTATGAAAGGGTTGTCAAGAGAAAAATCATCCTTACTACGACCGGCCATCGCTCTTCGACAGCCAGCCCCGCTTCTCTCGGTGAAACTCTGCAACTCCCATCGCCACGGTTTTGTTCTTCCATCCTCACCTCAGCAATTCTTTAGAGATTCGGCTGAGCGACCTTGGCCTGACTTCATCCTGGAAGTGCTGACCATTGTTCTATCTGAGACTCTGGCTCTTTTAGAGCTCGCGCCTACTGCTATTTCAGGTCAATGCCGGGGGGCATACAGTTAGGCCTGGTCCTTAGGTGCGCTTCTCTCATGCCGCGCTACGCTTGGGACACAAATCATTATGATACTTCCCCCGAACCCTGATGAAATCTCTTTCTGCTTCGGATCTGGACCTCTTGGTTTGGCAGTGCCGATGGTCGTGGAGCTTCGGTTCTATGCCGCTCTGCTCATGATCATTCTCTCATCGAAGCTCTGGCCCTTCTTCCATACCGCCAGCACTGCTGCCGCAAGTTTCCGCGTCACACTGAGGCGCGCCATTTCCGGTCGCGTCCCTCCGGCTAGCAGCTTTTCGTAGTACTCTTTGTAGACCCCGCAACTGCAGGCATGGGTCGCGGCACTCTTGAACACACTCTTGAGTCGTCGGTTATAGTCCTCATTCAATCCACGCGTCTCTATCTTCACCTTGCGCCGGCTCACTCGACCATTCGTTCTATGAAAGGGTTGTCAAGAGAAAAATCATCCTTACTACGACCGGCCATCGCTCTTCGACAGCCAGCCCCGCTTCTCTCGGTGAAACTCTGCAACTCCCATCGCCACGGTTTTGTTCTTCCATCCTCACCTCAGCAATTCTTTAGAGATTCGGCTGAGCGACCTTGGCCTGACTTCATCCTGGAAGTGCTGACCATTGTTCTATCTGAGACTCTGGCTCTTTTAGAGCTCGCGCCTACTGCTATTTCAGGTCAATGCCGGGGGGCATACAGTTAGGCCTGGTCCTTAGGTGCGCTTCTCTCATGCCGCGCTACGCTTGGGACACAAATCATTATGATACTTCCCCCGAACCCTGATGAAATCTCTTTCTGCTTCGGATCTGGACCTCTTGGTTTGGCAGTGCCGATGGTCGTGGAGCTTCGGTTCTATGCCGCTCTGCTCATGATCATTCTCTCATCGAAGCTCTGGCCCTTCTTCCATACCGCCAGCACTGCTGCCGCAAGTTTCCGCGTCACACTGAGGCGCGCCATTTCCGGTCGCGTCCCTCCGGCTAGCAGCTTTTCGTAGTACTCTTTGTAGACCCCGCAACTGCAGGCATGGGTCGCGGCACTCTTGAACACACTCTTGAGTCGTCGGTTATAGTCCTCATTCAATCCACGCGTCTCTATCTTCACCTTGCGCCGGCTCACTCGACCATTCGTCAACTCATGATCGGCACTGCTTCTAGTCTCTACCGCCAACCCAAGATAGGCCCAGAAAGGTCGCTTCGTTCGGAATCGAAATGGTGAATCTACCGTCGCGATGATCTGGGCTACTCTCACCAACCCAAGTTCCGGCACCTGGCTCAGGATGCTTTGTGCTTCATGCCGCCGGCTCTCGGCGATCATTGCTTTGCGCGCCACGCGCTTGAGCACCTTGAGTTCGTCCATCTGCCTGAAGAGCAACTCCGCACGCATCTTTCGGCCCGCGTTCTCCTGCTTCTGGAGTCAACGCTCTCGCTTGCTTTGGTGATACAGCTCTCCGCCTCGATTGGGAATAGCCTGGCTGTTGTACAAAGCCTTGAGCCGATTCCGCACTCGGGAGAGATCCTTCACCACACATTCATAACAACGTACTAACTCCTTGAGTGTTCGGGTGCCGTGTTCACCGTGATAGACCGGCTTGAGGGCGTTGAGTCTGAGCAAGTCTGCTAGTTTACGAGCATCTATGCGGTCATTCTTACTACCCTGCTTGAGCAGATGATTGTGTTTGGGATTGCAGACAACCAGATGCTTCACCAGTGGCTCGACAACATCGTAGAGCCAGATCGCATGATTGCCTTCCTCGAAGGTCACATGGACCGCACCACGCAAGCTCTGGAAAAAGTCGCGTACAGCTTGTGTTGAGGTCTCAATGATCGACTGAGAAACAACTTTGCCATTAGCGTCCAGCACAGCAATCACGATGGTTGCTTTGTGCACATCCATGCCGACATAATAAGTCTTCATAGGGCTCTCCTTTGGGCGGAAAACTTCAGGTCGTAGAACAACCTTAAGTTACCACTCGAGGGGCGCCCTTTCATATATCAGTTAGGTGAGTTCGGTTGGGGCAGCCTGTGATTTGAACCTTTAATTATAAGGTCGCTTTGTCTAGCAGACTGCGGGATTCATAATCACCGGTTCGGCAAAAAGCTAAGTTTTTGCCATTTCGAAAGTTGCAGCCACCACGAGTTCATTAGGGTTTTGCAGTTCTTTCCCAGTCGTTGCCAGCGCCTTACTGCCTTGTGCTGCGAATTCTGTCCACAAATTGGCCACAACAATGTGCAGTGAACCCCTCGGTGGAGACTCTTTCAATTAGGCGCACGTACGGTTGATTTCAGGGTCTATCTTTTTCATCATTAGCAGAAGGTAAGCTTCGTCTAGTATCGAAGCCTTATTGCAGTCGTCATCGATCGAACGAATACCTCTTGCAGAGTCATTACTCGTTATTGTGGTTCTGCCATTCCGAATCCCATCGAGTTTCGCGCGCCGAAACCCGCTTCATACCCTACTTCTATTAGCTCTTTGCTTCCTTCAACCAAAAACGGAACAAGCCAGCCGCGAACCTTGATTCCGTGAATGTCGGCCAGCACCGACAAACGCCAGCCGGCGGTTTCCTTTTTCCTGATGTAGTTTTCATCCCAAAGCCATTTCAATCGTTCATCCTTCGGCGCGCGACCATGAAGAACCTCGTATTTTCGGCTTAGATTGCGCTGAATGACTGCTGACCAGTCGTCTCTAAGCGAGAGAAAGGTTGGGTGTTCGCGACTGCCGTTAGTGGTCTCGGTAATCGGCGACAAGGCGTGAAAGTACATTCGCTGCTGAATAGTTGGTGCCGGAATGTCTTCAATATTCACCAGCCTCAGTACTGCTTGCTCGATCTTCAGTTCCTGGGGATTAGCAAGTCCGATTTTGAGATGCTCAATAAATTCTGGTACGGGCGAACTGATCTGAACTGACACCCGAGGGCGATCCAGAACCAGTCGGTTTCCGCTTAGGTGAGCCGCATCGATATGAAGGCGAGAAAAGGTGAAGAGTTTAAATGTCCGGTTGTCGGTGCGGAACCCAACATCATGGAGCTGGGCCGCGAAACTGAGCGAACCGGAAGAGAGTCGCGCGTAAATCAAAGAGGCAACGGCATGTTGGTAATTCAACGGTAGTTCTGTAGCGCTTTGAAGCGCATGTAAAGTGACCTTGATGCGCATTAGTTCGGAGCCAACGATATTCAAGACTTATCAAGGTTATAACACCCCGACTAGTGTGCCAAGAAAAAGTTACATTCCGAGATCGGTTCGATTAACTCACAACGTTACGGGTGAACCGCCCGGCGCTAGTCGTGGTTCGTTTCAATTCCGAGATCGGTTCGATTAACTCACAACAATTGTGGCTGTGGTGAATTGCGGCAACGCATTTCACGTTTCAATTCCGAGATCGGTTCGATTAACTCACAACTGTTAACTATTGGTGGTCTTGTAGCTCAGGTCCAAACGCCAGAGTTTCAATTCCGAGATCGGTTCGATTAACTCACAACCTGGATTTGAACACGGCGCTGTTGCGGAAGAAGCAGGCGGCAGGAGAGTGATCAGAGTTCGACGACGCCGAAGTTTCAATTCCGAGATCGGTTCGATTAACTCACAACGGCTTATAGCACATTGACACCTCTGAAACTTCCAACGGTTTCAATTCCGAGATCGGTTCGATTAACTCACAACCTTTCTGGTCGAGGTCGTGCCTGACTGGTTCATGCCGCGGTTTCAAGTCCGAGATCGGTTCGATTAACTCACAACACTTTGCACACTCCGTCTGCCCCTACATGATCGCACCCGTTTCAATTCCGAGATCGGTTCGATTAACTCACAACATCTACGTTCTCAAGCACAAGGACGAAATTGTGTCTGTGTTTCAATTCCGAGATCGGTTCGATTAACTCACAACCTCGCCATATCGGCAGGCATAGTTCTCGCAGGCTTCGTAGTTTCAATTCCGAGATCGGTTCGATTAACTCACAACCAGCGCCTGGCCGAACAGATTCGACAGCAGATCGCTCCGAAGTTTCAATTCCGAGATCGGTTCGATTAACTCACAACTCACAACAAGCAAACCAGGATCACCAAGAAACAATCGCTCAAGAGTTTCAATTCCGAGATCGGTTCGATTAACTCACAACCTCAGAGGGCTCGCACTGTCCGCAACACCAATGCTTCGTGTTTCAATTCCGAGATCGGTTCGATTAACTCACAACTAACCCAGGAGCCGATTGGCCCAGATCGCGATGACAATGGTTTCAATTCCGAGATCGGTTCGATTAACTCACAACTTCTACTTACTAACGGGGTACGCGCATTCGGATCTGCAAAGTTTCAATTCCGAGATCGGTTCGATTAACTCACAACAACCTATCGGTTAAGGAGTATAGCGGATGACCTCGGTACTTGTTTCAATTCCGAGATCGGTTCGATTAACTCACAACTTTGGACAGAAGCAGAACTTCCTGCGGGAACCACAGTTTCAATTCCGAGATCGGTTCGATTAACTCACAACTTTATTACGTCATGTTAACCTTTTTTGATTCAAAAGGTTTCAATTCCGAGATCGGTTCGATTAACTCACAACTGTTACTATCGTGATAGTAACAGCTGTAGCAACAACCATTGCGTGTTTCAATTCCGAGATCGGTTCGATTAACTCACAACACGTGGGACAACGACTCTCTCAATCCTGAAAGTATCGGTGTTTCAATTCCGAGATCGGTTCGATTAACTCACAACATCCAGCGACCGTTACTCCTTACGGACCGAGAAAGTTTCAATTCCGAGATCGGTTCGATTAACTCACAACGGCCACCGGTACCGGCAACCAGCAACGTCGTCGTTTGAGTTTCAATTCCGAGATCGGTTCGATTAACTCACAACGGAACAGCTCCACATGGATCTACCCGGCGACGAATTCGACGAGGTTTCAATTCCGAGATCGGTTCGATTAACTCACAACAGGTGCCGAGGCAGTCAAGGCAGTCAGTACGCCCAAGGCTAGTTTCAATTCCGAGATCGGTTCGATTAACTCACAACATGTGGGTATTGACCCTTGCGAGTTAGGCAAAGGAAACTTCGTTTCAATTCCGAGATCGGTTCGATTAACTCACAACTGAGGTAAATCCCGCGACCGACATTATGAACGCGGTGTTTGTGTTTCAATTCCGAGATCGGTTCGATTAACTCACAACGGAAGTAAAGTTTCGGCCTTCACTGAACCCGTTAGAAAGTTTCAATTCCGAGATCGGTTCGATTAACTCACAACGCCTCGGAAGACGAGACTGCCAACAGCGAGAATAGCCAAAAGTTTCAATTCCGAGATCGGTTCGATTAACTCACAACGTGTCTTTCTAAAGAAATGTGGGAAGGCACAACGTTTCAATTCCGAGATCGGTTCGATTAACTCACAACTTTCTTTTTGGGTACCGTCCGGACTCATTCTCCAGACGTTTCAATTCCGAGATCGGTTCGATTAACTCACAACTCCTGCCGCAGTAACACTAAGAACATGTGGTACTTAACTAATGGATTCCGAGCATCGCTCATTTTACAACTTAAGAGTATCACGGTTAGGGAAGCTTCATCAGCCGAAAAGTGATTCTGCACCAATGTTTATGCGGGATCGATGATCGGCACTGGTCAGACGATAAATTAAAGGCGGCAAACTGCCTTCGATAAGTGCGTAATCTTCGCACAAACGTGGGGCACAGCTACTCAGCCGCCGCAAGATAAAACACCAGACGTTCAAACCTGGTAGAAGTCTGAATCCTTAACCAGTGGAATCCCACCCACGGTTACCGAGCGACTGCGGCACGCCTGGCAAACGCGGTAGATGCGGATATTATCGCATCCGGAGATCAGCTTCTTCAACGCCTTTTCCATTTGTCGTGCGTGTTTATCGCTGAGATCACACTCGAACACAGAGTACTGCACTCGCTGGCCCCAATTCTTCAACTCGTTCGCGACCAAGTTACGCGTGCCGTCGTTCGGGATATCGTAAGCGACAATGAATAGCATTAGCCGGTGAATAATATATAGGGAACGCTGGAAGGTAAACGGTGAACGATGAATGGCTCACTGTTTATCTTATCAAGAGTGGAACATAGGCTCCGATTTCACCACGCAAGGCTTTGATGTAGGTCATGGTCTGTAAATCGATGCAACCACGCCAAGTCGTGCGTATGCTGGTTGCAGGATGAGTGACGAAAGTGTTTATGCGGCGTTCGAAATGCTCAACAAAGGTGCGCCGCGAAGCGTCAGTGAGGTAACAGCCCGTGCCGAAGTGTGCGGTTTGCCGATTGGGAAGGTCTGAGTTCGAGTTTTTTGCTGGTTCTGGTTGCGATGCCGGTGCAGCTTCTGAACCAGGCTCGCCCATTGTGGTAATCCCTCTCAGTGATGGTGCGTCTGACGTGGCCTCGTCCCAGTCTAGATAATAGAAATCAGCGGGGCTGAAGATACGCTTATTCACCAGCGACATTACCAAAGAGTCAATAATGGGTGCACGGAACTCTTCGATCAAATCAGAACAGAGCGCGGGATGACCTTGACGCAACGTGTGCAGACTGCCGACGTAAGGCGAAAGTCCGCGCGCACGTACGATCGCATAAATATTGTAAAACAGTAACGTGTAGCCAAATGAAAGCATTGCGTTGATGGGATCTAGTGGCGGCTGACGCGTTCGTTTTGTGAACTTGAATGATTGCGGCAAACAAACAGCAAGACCGGCATAGTAAGACGCTGCGGCAGCGCCCTCGTAACCGCGAATTTCGTCGAGCGTTTTAGCTTTGCTTAGAGCTGATGAAAGTGTCAGGAGTTCGTTAATGGATTTCGCGAGGCGATTGGACATTTCCGCTTGCAGGTTAACGACCAGCGTTTCGACTCTGGGACTATTCTCCGCGAGAATCGGGCCGTAGGCTGGAGCATCTGACGGTGATGACTGTGCGGGCACGGATATTTCTGAAGGCAGGCTGTAGTCCATTGCGTCCGTGGTGGTGGTTGCTATGGCTCGTGGTTCTGAACCACCGGTTGTTCGCGGTTTGCTCCTCAACCTGCGTTGCAACAGCGTGCGGCAGTTCCAAATCTTGCCGCTGACAATTTGTCGCGCAGTATCGATAACAAACTCGTTGTCTGCGAGTCGCTCAAACTGCTTTTGCTGTAAGAGCACGCGCTGGTTCCCGGTCGATTCTATTGCGCCAAAAAAGCGGCCCATCCCGTTAAGCACAAAGATGGGTATATCGTGCCGCAAGCAAAACTTCATCGCGCCGGTTGTGACCTGCGAGTTTCCAAAGAGGATTATTTGATCAATCTTAAACGCGGGCAGGCTGAGGATTTCGACGTCGTCTTTGAGAACGCGGAGGTGTTCGTCTTCACAGCGGATGATAGCGCCATGTTCGTGAATATATAACGTGCGCAAGGCGACCATCGACGGTGGTGGGACGGAAGGTCTATTTGACATTTGAGCTTTGATCCTTCCGATTTTGTAATTGATGTCGCCTCCGTCAACGGCCTGATCACTAGGCGCTCCGGTGTGCTTTGGTGTGGTTGGTTCACCTACTGACGCAAGTGATTCCGCCATAGTGTCGCTTGATTCAGTCGATACGACCCGCGGTGCTGACGCTTCATCCAACTCGCGGCTGCACGAATCTCCGATCGCTGAAAGCTGGTGTCTAATGTTTGACCTTTGCTCGCTGATGTCGCGCGGTCGCTGAAAAAATGAAGGAATCTGTTCGGCAGCAACATCTTCAAACGCTTCCACTAGCGCCTTTCTAATTGCAGGATTGAACGCCTTCAATCGGTAGGGTGCGGCACGCAGCACCGGCAAAGTCGGCGGCACTGTCACGGGTGATTGCTCTAAAGAATGGCCCCGGGGCACAGTTAGAGTCATCCCATCAATAAAAGTGACACCGAGGTATTTGAATCCGTCTGTAAAGTTTGTAATACCAGTCTTTTCTTCACTGAGCGTAAGACTCAAATTCGAAAGGAGTTGTCTGGACAGTTTCAGCGCTCGCTCGGCGTGTGGCTTCGTTTTACAAAGAACCACGAAATCATCGGCAAAACGGACCAGCTTCTGACCCGACGAAAGCATTTGATCGTCGAAGGTGTCAAGATACAGATTCGCGAGTAGAGGCGAAATCGGTGAACCTTGCGGCAATCCCTTTTGCATTGAAGTGATTTGATGCCCGTCGTAAATACGAGCCGCGATCCATTGTCGAAGTAGATTATTGATCTTGTCATCGGGAATCAGTTCTTCGATGCGTGACATCATTAGCCCGTGATCGACATTGTCAAAATATGAGGTGATATCGGCATCAAGCACCCATTGATAGCCCGTCTCATGAAGAAATTCCATCTGTTGGATCGCTTGCTTAACCGAATGGCCTTTGCGATAGGCGAAGGAACAACTCTCAAATTCTTTCTCGAAAATAGGTTCGACAATATTGACAACGCCTGACTGGACCACTCGATCGCGCACGGCTGGAACGCTGAGCGGACGCTGACCCCCGTTAATTTTGGGGACATAGAAACGAATCAATGGCAGCGGCTCATACTCGTTGCTGCTCAACTCCTCGCTAAGTTGCTTCAATTGACGCTGTACGTCGCGCGCAAACGACGCCACGGTGACGTTGTCGACACCAGCGCAGCCATCGGCTTCTTCGACATGCAGCCAGGCGAGGTGCAGTGTGGCAAGGCGACAGAGACGACGATACAAATAAGTTACGGGCATTGCGACGCTCGTGTCCGCGCTAGCCAACGTTGCAAAGGCCGGGCCAGCTAAAGTGAAGGAAGATGAATTGAATTGGGTTGCAGATCGATAGTATACATGGCGCCCAGACTGTGCTTTCCGCGCGGCTTGTTTTCGTTAAGATTCTGAATAAGAAACTGTTTCGGGAACAGAGCGAGTTCGAGTTCGTTGTTGGCTCGACTGACGGCAACGGTAATCGCCTTCCGAAACGTTTTCAGTGACTCTGCGTCCCTATCGTTCAGGTAGTCGATCCATTGCACGAGGAATTTGAATTGAGTGTCTTTCAGGTAGTTTGAATATTCGACGCCAGTGAGCCGACGGTAGATTCGTTTCAAATCACGGGGAGAAATCAAGTCGATTTGGAGTCCCTCAGCATTTTTCTTCCGTTCTTCTGCGCATAATGCGTAGATGAAACCCTGCGCTGGCGGCAGGTAACAGACCTTGCCGGCGACTTCGATGGGAATGCGTGCGCGCAGAAAGGTGGCTTGCCCGATCTTTACATGCGAAGACGCGGCCCGACTCAAAAACTCGAGGCGCCGTTGCACCCGCTGCACGATCGCCGAATAACTCAGCCCTTCGCCGAAGACTGAATTGGTATCGAGGACGCGCAACTTTACAAATGGCACTTCGGCAATATCGATTGTTGCGTCTTTGGTATTGATGCGCCTGAGTAGCTTACCGTGGAGGTCTGTCAACTCGAGTTTACGTGGTTGGCGATAGGGATGAAAGAAGTCTTTACAGAATTCGAAACCTTCGGGATTGACGAGCACGTGAAATAGTTTGTCGTCTTTACGACCGTATAGCATCATCGCGATGGTGAGATAGATGCTCATGGTCTTGCGGCCACCTGCGACCGAACAGAATAGCTTTGTCTCGGGTTCCTGTGTCCAGTCGCGAATCGTCGCACAGATTTGATCCGCGGCTAAAGAATTGTCGTGGTCGGTGCGGATATCGTTAAGATCAGCCCCGGTAATATCTTGAAAGACTCTAATGGTTGTCTCGTTGAAAGTGATTCTATTTGTGAGTTCCAGTTCATCGATGCACGTCTTGAATCGTCCATGGGAGGGATGCAGCAGCGTATTGAGGATTGCGTCCTTTCCTTTGGCAGTGGTGAGAATTCGCACTTCGTCAACGCGCACGTGCTTCTGTTTGGTGAGCGCCCAAAGTGTCTCAGTCACAATAGCCGGACTACCGCCGGCCACTGCGACAAGGATGTTGCGAGGCGCCGAATTGATGGGAGTCGTCACGATTCTATTCTGGCACTAATGCGCGGCAATCAAGATTGGCTCTCCCGCTTTGCCATCGTGATAGTAGAGTTTCCGAAACCGATGCACCGCAACGTGAAAGATCACCAGATAAGCCCAAATAGCCATCGCGCCTGAAAGTATCACTTCCTCAATGCCGCTCGCCACCAGATCATCAACAATCTTCTTCGCATTGCGTCCGACAATGTTGACGGCGTCCTTAACAGGAGTAGTCAATGCGAGCCGTCCAGCGACTTCCTGAATTTCGCAACCAGCGTAGAGCTGCGAATTGTTCAAGGACAGATCGATGAGCGCGGACCTGGACATTTCGGGACTCAGCCAAACAGATCGAAGGCACTATGCTGGTAATCGATTAAATATGGCCCATTCATTAGTTTCTTTTGCGGATGGTAAGGAATGTATTCTAGCTCGCGATCCCGTGGCAAACAGGCCATGATCATCCCAACCGTCATTGGTTTTGTGCCGCCCGTAAAATCGGCGATTAGATCGACTGGAGCCCAACCCCTTCCGCGGCAATTACGGAATATGCCGTTTACGCAATCGAAAGTGTCCTGGGCATCAGCCGCGGAAACAGATCTGTCGGAAACAACTTTAAGTATGCGATTGGTCTTGGCCGTCAATGCTTCGCATCGTTCTTTTATCTGCTCTACTATTGTCGCAGTCGGGCTTCCGAACTTGTCCTCTTCATGATTGTTGGAAGGTATTATCCAGACAGTTTCGAGCGGGCCGTCTTTGAAATGGTATTCGATTGCCCGCATCGCGCTGTCAGGATTGCTGATCAGCAAAATCAAGCCGCGCTTGCGCTCCGGCTGCCGAAGTTCTCGGCTATTGATATGCATCCTCTCAATGTTGAATTGGTCCTTTTGCCAAATCCACAGCAAGGCCACAACTCCGAACGACACGGTGATTAGGACTATAGAAATCAGAAACGATCCAGTGCGGCGGCCAAACCCTTCAAACACGGGATCAAGTAAAAGTTCAAGCGCTTTGCCAAGGTAAAAGACCACGGTGGCGAAAACTGCACCACCAACGAGCGCCCAGCCGGGCGGTAAACCAATATGCCGCAAAAGGCGACTTACATTCATAAGAACTCCAACGTTAGCTAAACGTCATTCGGCCATACCCACTCGAAGTCTTCGCGCCGATCCCTTGATACTTCAGCGCAGTTTCAAGAATTGTAATGACTGCGTTCAACCATTCCTCACCGCCGGCTGACGCTGCGAGCGCGATCAGGTAGCTCCCCGTCGCCGAAAGAAAATGGACTGGATTTGGAGCATCCCAATCGGCGGGCGGTTGTAGCTTGCCATCGATTTCTGTTCCCGAGTAGTAAGCGCGATGATGAGGCGTTAGCACATCGGATCGTAAGGGCTTGGCACCCGGTTCGAGAAAATAGAGAGCATCGAAGAAAACGACGCATCCCGATTCAGCCGTATTACCAAAAACGATTCGATAGTTGTCACTGTCTGTGGCCCAGTCCGGCCCGCAATGGTGTCGGGCGAAATTTGCACTCAGTCCTTTTAAGGCGCTGCCCGGAATGTATGGAACGCCATACGTTCGATGTAGAGTTACCGCCGTCTCGAGCACGCTTTCGTTTCCCGTGCCCAAAACCATCCGACCTTCAACTTTAGCTTTCCGAAATGCCAGCGCGTAGCCAGAGGCCTCAAGCGACTCAAGACTTGTCTTCCAGCGGTCATAGCAGTTTTTGTAATCATCGAAGATGGAAATCGCGGCAACCTCCCTGACAAGATCCCGCCGCGCTTCTTTGTTTTCTCTTCGCTGCTCCTCAATAAACCTATCGAGCCAGAGTCCGGCATGCGGCTCAACGCAATTTCCCAGCTTGATATCCCGGAGGAGCTTGCGTCTGGTCGGAATCGAAATAGGCATCACTGCTGAGGCTCAACTTCCTCATCAACAGCTTCACTGGGGTCGATGTCGAGCACGGACTGGGCAAAACGCTTGTACCAGATAAGCGCAGCCATTGCTTCGTGCGTTAGATACATGTACTCACTTAGTTCTTCAATGTCGCGGCTCTGCTGTGCTAATTGATTGCCATCTGTATTTTGATCGATAATGACTTCGGAGAGATGGTTCAAAAAATCCTTATGAGCTTGCAGCCCGCGAGCTTCGACAAAGGCAAGAGCCTGGGCCAATCCGGCGGAACGAATCAGAAGCGGCAGCTTATGAGCCATCGAGCCGTACGCCTTTTTGTAAGCCGGATCCTGACTCTCAACCTTGTCTCTGATCTGGCGAAAGACGGCCGCGCCGTATTTTTGATCTCTCGTTTGCATACGGTCCTCTGAGTTCTGCTCATTATGCAGGCGGCTTATACACCAACGGCTTGACGATCGGGTTTGAAGTTGCCGATTGTCCCGCGGCGCCGCTGCTTGTTTGTTGCTCTCCTGAACCACCACTGTCCATCTGCATGCTTTGTTGTTTTTCCAGTAACCTAAGCCGGCAAAGACCCCGTCCCACAGTTGCATTTCCACCAAGCTGCGCCACCGGTTCGATTGATTTGTCGATCACATCGAAGATTGTTTTCGCATCGACACCATTCTTCGTGTGGTAACCGGTCGGCGTGGCCAGCACGAATCCATAGAGAATTGTTTCGGTTGGCAAAGCTTCTTCGTACCAAAGACCGCCACGTTGAACCGTCTTCACGTCTTCACGCACTTTAATACGCGCTGTAATCTCAGTGGCAGTATCAAGGAGAAAGCTCAACACGTTGTCCGGTACTACGCAGAAACGCGCGGCAAACTCTTTGCGCAAACTCGCGTCGACAAAGACACACATCGCGATCGCCTTGGCCCATTCCGTCGCGTTGCTATCTTCAATAAGTTCCAGATCGAGGTCTTCGAGAACCACTTTATCTTGATTGTGAACGCGCAACTTGAGTTTCGTCTTAACTTGCGAGTCGTTGACGGAAAACTCTGTGATTACAAGACACTTCTTCTCAGCAAGCGTTATTTCCTTTAGCGGCTGAATAAGGGCAGTCTGACCGGTATCTTTTGCGTCACGCAGGAAACGCGTCAGGAGATAAGGTGATGTGACCCAGGCGAACGTGCCGCTGAGACTGCGGACCGGCAAACACAACAGGCGCTGATCGGCAAACTGTGCCGCTCCTGAAAATGCGTCAGCATTGTCTGTCGGTGGACCAAACACGTGTTCGCAGTTTTTCTCTTCTGCGGTATTTCCCTTCGCCTTATTCCACGAGCTTTCACGCAGCACGCCCTTGAGCGAGGAACCTGGCACATAGGGAATGCCGGTCGCTTTCTCGCGCGCGATCGGAAGGTCGATGACGCCCACGCCTTGACCAGTGCCGGCATGTAACGGTGAAAGCGCGTGAGTGAAGAGTAATCGTGCGTTCATCGCAATTCTCCTATAGCGTCTCTAGAAAGGCGCGCAGCGGGTCGGTCTTCGCAGATTTACTTCGAAGTGGTGGAATGTCCGCTTCATCACCGAGCAAGAGGTCAGTTACAACAGTGCCGTAGCCCTTCAACTGAACTCCTCCTTCGGGCGCACGCGGGCCGTCGAGTATTAAAGCTAGGCTGACAGCACCATCAGCGCAACGCAACGGCCTTATAAGGAGCGAACTAGCCAATCGCTCGCCGTTCGCGCCTTCAGCAGTTGTTTTGTGTGGCTCGCCGCGGTCATCGTCTTTAAACTTGAAAACGATTGGAAGTCCGAACTGAGCCCGCGGAAATTTTTGAATCTTATGCTCTGGCGGGCGAAACGTCGTTCGGCCCGTCTTGTGGCGGATCGCATCAGCTTCGGGCCAATCGCTTCTACCGCTAAAACTACTTTCAGTTCGTGGTGACTGTCGGAACCGATGATATTTGTCTATTGCGTACCACCACGACTTTAGTACATCATTAGCTCTACCGAGTATGCTCGTCCGCTCGCCGGAATACTTCGCATTAGTCACCTTCAGGACTCCGCTCGTTATACGAGGCAAATGCGGGACACTAGGTTCCCAGTCGCCTTTCGCAATCACATTCGGTAATTTCTGGTTGAGGTTCTTTAGGACCTCTCGGAATTTCCATGGTTCTGGTGTGACATTGTTCCCATCTTCAACCGCCGATTTCAGCGCGAGAGCGCCAAACCCGCGGCGAGTTCGTCCGCCGACTCCGCCAAACGTCTCCCAACACCACAACGTTGCTTCAACTTCCTCCCGATCGTCTTCGGCAAAAGTGAGATGCAGCGTAAACTCAGCTCCCATTCGCACCGACGCTAAACGTACGTTTCGATTAAGGCTAACGGCTTCCTTTATTTCCTCATCTGTGGGCTGTAACGAAAACGCCGCATACGGCGGGACCTTCGAATTCGCTGCGTCCGGGCGTGGCTTGCCTCTTACAATTGTGAAGGGCGTATCGGTCTCACCGCGCTTAGTAACAGTTACGCTCAGCGACACTCGCGAAGGTAAAGGCTTATCCGGATGGCTGGTAGCACCCCAAATGGCGGCTTCCTTTTCTCGAAGCTTGTCGAGCGTGCCAGTTCCACGTGATGCACGCCACCAGAATCGCAATTGACCTCTAATGCTTTTACCACTAATTAAGCATTCAATGTCATTTATCTTGGGTTCGACCCCACCACCGAATAGTGGCGTGATCAACTCATACTTTCGCTCTTGGTAAATGAGCTCGCGCCCTTGACTGTCATGTTTGAGGTCGATAACGACGCTTCCCGAGGGGTTGATGAGTTTGGCTTCTCTGTCTCTTGGTAGTCTACGCATCTGTTTAATCTTCGTTTCTCGTGGGAAATGTCATTGGCCTCAACTTCCCGTCCCACGTCCCGATTACTGCCAACCCGAAGCCGTCGTTACGATGCTGGTTCGGATCGCCGTCTCTCGCATCATCACTGGTACAAGTCATCCATGTTTGCTCGACCCAATTCTCGATTTCCGCCTTCGCTTCGGCAGCATTGGTTTCTGGGTTGGCTTCGGTTGAAAGCCTTAGAAAGAAAACAGACCCGGCTGGCATCAGGCGGCGCGTAGGTTTCGGCTCACGCTTCTCAAAATCCCAGCCCGAAATGACCTGCGCACGAGCATTCGCAGTGCCGATCAACCTTGGTGTGACGCCATGTTGCTCGTTAAGCAACCATCCCGGTCGTGAACCGGTTTCAAACCAGGCCGGTGTTAGCAACAACAATCGACAAGCTCTGTCATTCGCAACCTGAGCTTTGATTTTGCCCAAGCAATCATTGGGTAGTTGCTGCGTACTCCGACGCCACATCACCATACGCCGCTCACCACCCAGCGGAGCAATCCCGTCAATATTTTTCGCGAGCACGTGATTAGCAACCGGTATCCCCATCGCCAATCGTCGCGTCCCGCTCAAGAGTTTTCCTTCACAATGAGTGAATTCGAGACCGCGAGTCTGAAATAGTTGACCTTCTCTTGCTGTCCAACTCTCTGCATCGATCGCTACATGAGTTCTAGCATCAAGAGCAGCCCCATTGTGGCCAAGGTAAGTCGCATTGACGGCCAAAGGTTGCGGATCAGGTGCAATCAACCACTTCCCGATATGCTCCCAAAACCAAAAGCGTGGTGCCTTATCAAAAGGCTTGCTGGGATCAAACTCAGGCAGTCCGACTGGAACGAAAAGATCAGATTGATGAGGCTCCTGATCCAGATTGGTTACTCCGTCACCAATATCCACGGGGACCAACCGTTTGATCTTCGCTTCGCCATTCTTCGATTCGAGTAACAATGCATCAGAAGGGGCGGGCATGAGCCACTTCTCAATATCGCCCTCACGGTTGAGTTCAACCAGCAAAACTCCCGCCGTCGCGAGTTGTTTCACATCCCTGATCAGATTCTTATTTGGCGCTCCATTCGCGTCAACAAAACTTCCCGCTGCTAATCCAGTTCGTGTCCGCAGTCCTCCTGTTGTCGTCGAAGGAAAGGGAAAGGGCAACGTTGCCGCGCTCATGCCGACTCCGAATGGCTTTCCGTCCCGTGCAATGAACGGATCGCGCGGTTCGATTATCCAAACGCTACGCGTTATCGACACGTTTCTCCTTCCTCTCGATAAAACCATGTCTGGTGGCATATTCCTGCATCGTGCCCGCCTGCTCGATTGCTCTTGCTAATTCGCGCGCGATGATCAACTCCTCAGCCAAATTCTCAAGTGTCCAATCCTCGAGATCAATCAGATCCAGGTAACCACTTCGCGCCGCGGTTCCGTTTGTCTCTTTGACGCCGCAGAAATCATCTAAAATCTTTGCGGAGATCGTTTCCTGGTTCGGCCGTTTTCGCCTGAGAATTCTCTTTGCTTCAGCCTGCTGCGCCTCCAAGAAAATACTTCGATTTGGATCGTTAGGATCCTTCGACGCTCTTAACCGAAGGGCCAGATCCTGAAGCTCATACGCAACGCCATTGGGCAATTCGTCCTGCAAAAGCAGGAAAACGAACCGGTGTAAACGCCAATCCAACGCGCCCTGCTCCTTCGTCTTGTCCCATGAACCTTTGACTGTTCGTTCCGTGCCGCTGCGTTTGCTCAACGTAATCGCGAGCGCGTTCTTCTCGGGTTGTTTTCTGTTAGGAACTTCCTTCTTTGCGGTCTTTTCGGCTTCACGTGCGAGCGCGAGCGTCTGCTGCAAAGGGTCGAGGTGATGACCAATCGCCAGCCCGACTGATAAGGTTGGTGAGTTATTGTTGTCGTCTTTAAAGTCGTTTAGAACCGCAGCGAAATCGTCGGCCAGATCTCGAGCGCAATCTAACGCGGTATGCAGCGGCAAGAGGGCCAGGACATCATCGCCTCCCGAGTAAATGCATGAACCGTCGTGCGTCTCTTCAACGATCATCTTCACATGATCGGCAAATCCGCTCAACGCACGCGAAAGTTTCTGATGTTGTACAGGGCCGGAACCAGCTTCGTGATCGATCACGGCTCCCATGCGATCTCCATCACCATGAAGAATAGCGTAATACGGTAATGGTTCAGTAATGCGCGGTAGGTCTTTCTCGTTGAGAATGCCAATGAAATCACGCAACGCCTTCTTTGCATCTTGCAAACGCTCTTTGTCCGGACCCGACAGGTGTTTTGGAAATAACTCTCGAAACCGTTGTTCAAACAATATGCGGCCATCATAGAGAAGCTTCATGACCCCCAAAGCAGTCTTGCGCTCTTAGCGTGGCTTTGGGATGAACATGTCCGAGTTCTTCCATGAAATCGCTTGTTGATCCGATTCCAAGAGCCTTGGTGAGGTTGAGGATGAAATCCTCAAGTGCTTCACCACGTTTTTCGTGACAGCCGCCATTCTTGTCCTTCATGCGATTGAGCAAGGGGATCGCCGCAACATGCGAAGTGCTGAAGAAGCTGTCGATTCCTTCGCCATCCTTCTGCGGCTTACCATGCCGCTTAAGCAGGTCGACACCAGACAACTGCTCTTTGCCTCGCACGCCATATCGCTTCTCGATTTTGGCCCTGTCTTGCGGAGTCAATTCGGGGTCATCGAGCTGATCGAAAACCGCTTTCTCAATAACTGATTCCCGCAAACCATCTAATGATGACTTAGGTCTGTTTGTTCCCCAGGTGACGGGGTCAAAATTGCGAGTCACTTTTCGGGCCGTGAGCAACGCTTCGACCTTATTGCGACTAAGTTGATAATTCGACCGGTCAAATGGAACAGCAGCCCAATAGAATTCGATCAAGCCGTTGAGTTGTTCGTCCGCTTCTTTCCAACAGATGGCAACCTTCCCCTTGACCGTCAGCTTTTCCAAATCAGCGAAAGCGTCATTTCTGATCTCGGTCAGGCGATTTGTAGTCGCTGCATAGACTTGAGAACAATACGGCGAAACATCATTGACTCTAATCTTTGCCAACAGCTTGTTTACGACGCTGAATGAACTATTCTTCTCCAGAGCGTTTGACAGTCCTTCACAAAACGGAAATATAAGTTCCCCCATTGTTTTCATGAATGTAGTTTGCAGCCGCTTTCGACAGTTCACTCAACAGCCACGACCCGAACCATAAGTCCCGACTCCTTCGTGCCGTGGCGATGAAGTCCTGGACCGGTCCGATGCTGATGGCGAGTAGGTAACTCATAAATCCGCGTATGTATGTCCCAACGATTATTACTCTAAAGCAATCATCGAGAGTTTTCCGGCAAGCTTGCCCGGGCTGGGATCCAAAAATTCGCTAGAGAAAACGGGCTGTGGATTTCCGAGAGACTGGTTTCCTGCGCGGTAATGGGCTCGTGAGCCAGCCTCATCCTTGTAGTGCGGCGCGAACATTATTCGATCTGCATCAGCTAGTCAATACTTCGAATTGACTCACGAAAAACCCACTCCAAATGGGCATTCGTTGCCTCATTTAAAAACCCACTCGAAATAGAGGGTGTTTACCTCCAGTGTTTGACGGCACTGGAGGTGATGATGAGGCTAACGATGAAGGCGAGGCAGGAAGTTACCAAAGCGACCGCCGGTCAATATCGTGGCGCGAGCAAAAAAGAGAAAAGCAAGATTCTGGACCAGTTCATAGCACCACGGGCTATAGTCGCTGGT
Source organism: uncultured Acidobacteriota bacterium (assembly GCA_963770215.1). Taxonomy (GTDB): domain Bacteria; phylum Acidobacteriota; class Blastocatellia; order Pyrinomonadales; family Pyrinomonadaceae; genus PSRF01. Next base: position 57,565 of record CAVYOP010000014.1, on the reverse strand, counting down.
ATGCGCGGTTGGTGTTGCGGCATGAAGGACGTCGCATACAAACCGACAAACAAACGATCGTGCGTGGTGGAGCGCAAGTCGAGCACTAAAAGAAAGCGCGCGCGTTTCTATGATGAGAAGGTACAAACAGCATTAGTCAGGCTGTGGCGGATCATGGATTACATCTGCGGCAAGCGATTGCAGCCATCGCTGCCGGAGCTGCTGACCGTACTCGAGCGCCACAATGAGTTCCGTTGCGATCGCGAGACGCGAGCGAAGCTGTTACGCATCAGTGCCGCCAGCATTGATCGCTTGTTGCGAACCAGAACGCCGCAAATATGAGTTGCGGGGGCGTGCGGGCACGAAGCCCGGGACGCTCTTGAAAAAGCAGATCCCGATTCGTACCTTCGCCGAGTGGGATGAGCAACGACCAGGCTTTGTCGAGATCGACCTGGTGGCCCATGACGGCGGCCTGGCGGCCGGCGACTATTGTCAGACTTTGGATCTCACTGACATTGCCACCACCTGGACCGAGACGCTGGCTGTGCGGAACAAAGCACAAGCCTGGGTCTTCGCCGCTTTGAAGGAAATGCGCCAAAAACTGCCTTTTTCTTTACTGGGCATCGATAGTGACAACGGCTCCGAGTTCATCAACAAGTACCTGGTGGAATACTGCCAGCAACAAAAACTCAGCTTCACGCGCTCGCGGCCATATCGCAAAAACGACAACTGTTTTGTGGAGCAGAAGAACTATTCGGTAGTGCGGCGCGCGGTGGGCTATCAACGTTATGACACTGAGCGCAGCTGAACTTTGCTCAATGAGCTCTATGCCACACTGCGGCTCTACACCAACTTCTTCCAGCCCACCATGAAATTGAAGTCAAAAGAAAGAGTGGGGAGCAAAGTGACTAAGCGTTATGATCGCGCGCAAACTCCTTACCAGCGGGTGCTGGCCGCGCGCGCAGATAAGCGAAGCCGAGAAACAACGCTTGCGGGCCAAGTACAAAACGCTTAACCCGGCGGCGTTGAAAAGAAAACTGATGCGTTTGCAGGAGCGCTTAATGAAATCCACTGCTAGCACCAAACCCGTACGCGTGCGCCCGCGGCAGTGCCGTAATGATCGCTATTTCTCTAATCAGCCTGAGAGCTAACAGAATGAGTTTATCGCTTTACGGAGTACCGGATGGGCAGCAGAAAGGGCAGAGCGTTTGGCCCTGCCCATCCGTATACTCACCGACGACGGCGCTCGGGTCGCTCTCCAGCGTTGCCCTATCCTCCGCGTCGGCACCAGTGACTCTAGCACAGCGCAGCAAACAGAACGCAAACTACCACTGTTTTTCCACTCACATTTCGAGTGAGTTTTTAAATGAGGCAACGAATGCTCTTTCGAGTGGGTTTTTACGTGAGGCAACAGGTACTTCGAATTGACATACTTCGAATTGACATACTTTGATGGTGCTTTGAATGGTGGTGTCATTGCCCGTTTTTCTCTATTTTAAATTGGCAGGATTTTCGGAGGAGGTCAAGAAGCTCATAAGGTGTTTGTGCCATTTCCGCGATGAGGCAAGTTTGTGAGTTTAACTCACCGCGGACGCCTAGCGCCTTCACCGCTTCGTTGCTTTGCGAGACTTGCGCGGACGCCCCGGCTTCCGAGTCTTCACCGCTTCGAGGTCTTTTGGATCAATTAGCCACTCACGCCCGACTTTCATTGCTTTCAGACGCCCGCAGTCAATCAGCGCTCGCACCCTGCTGGCGTTCACGCCTAGCCTTTTCGCGGCCTCAGTCGTGCCGATGATTTTCATGGCCCACAGTATACCATTCAGCAAAACTATAGCGATGTTGCTAGAGATTCGTTGACAACAAGAAATCCGAGCTTTATAGTTGCCTGCACTAAAACGAGCGGGCTGGCAAGTGCGTTAACACTCGCCAGCCCTTACACAGCCGACTCCTAACCCGGTTAAGTAGAAAGGAATCGACCATGCTTGATAATCGTAGCACGAACGCAGATAGTCCGCCGCCCGATATACCACTTGATGCGGAAGATTGGGATGTGGTCTTTGCGCCGTTCAAAGACCATCCTTACGCCGCACTCAATCTTGCCTATCACCTAGCAAGATTACAGCAACTGCTCAATAGCAGACTCACTGACGTATCCGAGGCTGTCGCGGCGATTGATCGCGCCATTGATCGCCTGTATGAGCACAGCGAGTTTCGCAATGTGGGCCACAGTCTATTCCGTCAAACAGTCGAAGGGGTCTTACCGGTCAAGGCTGAAAAGACCGTCCACGACTTAGGGATAAGGACATAAGGCCATGAGTGAAAAACCATTACGCCTTGCGTCGAAACTGAAAACGATCCGGCAACGTCTCGGACTGAGCCAGTCTCAGCTCGTTGAACGGCTGAACTTCAAAGGTCACTATGGCCGGATCTCGGAATATGAACTTGGAAAACGTCAGCCAAGCGTCTCAACCCTTTTGTTGTACGCGCGAGCAGCGGGACTCCGGCTCGAAGAGATTGTTGACGACGAATTGGAACTTGGACTCTAACTGCTTCGAGCAGGAGTCTCCACTTCAGGGCGCTTTCTTACGTAAATGTTTGGAAGCGCCTTATCTTTTGAACGCCTAATTTTTAATTTCCAGACTTCGGATGCTACTTGTCGACTGAATTTTGTTTTGTGGCTCTCTTCGCCCGCCGCAGATGGCTTCGTAGGCTGCTTCGTGTAAGACCTAATCGCTCCGCAACTTCGCGCATACTACTACCCATTGAGCGGCGTGCTGCTTCTATGCTGTAACTCTTTACACGGGCCGTCCACTGCTTAAAGGTTTCGTCTTTCCTCAACACGCACAGTTCGAGTGGCAGAATAATGTCTCCGGGTTTCGCGATCGATGCCAAGAGCGAATCGGACACGGTGTTTGCGGAAATGCTATTGGGATTAGTGACTTCTCGGTGCTCAAGACTCCTGTCACTCAATGACTGTTCGCGATTGCTTGCCTTTGCCAGAGTGAATAGCACTAAGTCTTCCGTTATCACGTCGTCAATGTTTACATAACTCGTTAGCTCGTAGATTAGATTTCGTAGTGCGCGAATATTACCTGAGTAGTCGTATTCACAGAGACGTGCTGCTGCGCGTTCATCAATGCGATATGTTCCGCAGTCTTTATCTGAGGTTGAGATTGCTTCGGCAGCTTGCCGTAAATAAAAGGCAATCAGCGCCGGAATATCTTCGCTGTGGGTTCTCAGTGGCGCAGTTTCAATCGTGAGTACGGCGAGACGGCAATACAAGTCCTCGCGAAATTGTCCCGCCTCAATCATCTTGGGGAAGTTTCTGGAAGTGGCCGCAACTATCTGCACGTCGCAATATCGATAGTGATTGCTTCCTAATCGCTTGATTTGCTTCTCATCAATAGCTCTTAAGAGTTTGCTTTGCACGGAAGGCGAAATATCGCCGATTTCGTCCAGGAAGAGCATGCCGCCGTCTGCTTCTTCAAAAAGACCCTTGTGATGGCGATCTGCTCCGGTAAATGCTCCTTTGGTGTAGCCGAAAAGTTCAGCTTCGACCAGATGTTCCGGTAAGTTGGCACAGTTAAGCTCCAGAAGTGGCTGTATAGATCTTGCCGATAGACGATGGATCTCACGTGCCGCGTAAGTTTTTCCTGTACCGGTTTCGCCCGTAATTAAAATATTGAAAGGGCGCCGGGCTACGCGTTGGATTTCACTAAGCAACAGGCGCGTATACCGGCTGGTCTGGCCCGAAAAAAATCCGTCGCTTGCAAGACCAGCGTTTTCATTATTCGCCTGGCGAGCTGGCGATCCAAGAGCGCGTCGCGTGGATTTATCACTTTGCATTCGATTTAAAGCAGTATCTTCCTGCAAGGTTCGCATCTCTCATCAACATCAACGAATCAATAGGCTGGCGTTAGGCTGGCGTTACCACCATGAGCGATCACCTGCGTATCGACGTCTTTGCTTCATCGTGACAAGGTATTAGTTACAACCGAGGGAGAGAATGGTCCATTCGAGTCTGAAGAGTTGACGATTGGGTTGAGAGCTCGACGAACTGGAGATTAAGAAGACCGATCCGTAGAGCCTAAACGATGCTCACAATCGCGTTGAACCTATCAGACCATTAGGTCCATTGATAACAACTCTACGCAATTAGACGATAGGTAGCGGATTACCGTTTTCTTAGAAAACTCTCTCAGACTTATTAGAGATTTCTCAAAAACGGCCAAATTCGTGCCTGTGTAAACCAACGTTTCCGTCATTTACGTTTAGACTGATTTCTGCCAGTGGCTTGAGAAACCGACAGCATTCAATTGAACATCGGGTGCGGCTTCGTACGCGAGGCATAGTGCCGCGGGAGGATTAGAATTGCCAATTCAGAGCCTTCCAAGCGGACCATGATCGACAACCACAGTTGTCAGCCGAGGAAAACCCCTTTATTTTCGCATTCTTTGAGAATGGTTTTTTCGGGGAATCTATTGCATTCCTTTGCTCCGAGGCTTTACTCTCACGCCGCTCAGTCTTGCCCACCCTCCCGGGGGCTTTTCGCTGGACACACTTTCACCGATTCGCCGTAGCCTTCAGAGTGTCCGGCAAAGATATTTGTAACTTGGTCGAACGCTTAGAACACCGAGAGCAGTTGCCAGAGGCTCAGAGCGATTTCCGTGACTAAGCTATTGGTTTCAGCCGGCATCTCTATCGCACCAGTGCTTTTCTGGCCTGATTCAGTCGGCACAGACATAGCGGACGGCGGCGGTGGGGGTGGCAGCACTCCCGTATGCATATCGCCGGCAAGCGCTGACACCGATAGAACAAAGACCAGTGCGCTTGCTGCACAGAGGTTTTGCAGTTTTTTCATGTGCTTCTCCTAAGGTGGTTCGTAAGGAACGAATAGGACAACGACCCAGGCCGTCACCGGCAAGAACCTTGCAGCCGGTACGCTTGGCACGGTGAGATCAAAGGCCGTGTCTCTCCGGCGCAAATATCTTTTAGGCAGGATCGAAAAGCAAGACTCACCATGAACTTCACCAGAGCACTTCGATACAAAATTCTCGATCCAGCCCTCTCTACCGATGAACGAGCACGACTACGTTGCCAACTGGCGAAACACTTAGAGGAAATCGGCCAGTACGAAGCTGCGCGGGAAATCATGGACGATCTTTGGCCCGCAGTTGGTCAATCTCCCAACTTGCACGGCCTTGAGCAACAAACGGCTGCGGAGGTGCTATTACGAGTTGGTACGCTCACGGGTTGGATAGGCAGCATAAAACAAATCGAAGGTGCTCAGGAAACCGCGAAGAACCTACTTACTCAGAGCATTTCTACTTTTGCATCATTGCAGGCTGACAAAAAAGTAGCGGAGGCAGAGACAGAACTCGGCTACTGCTACCTACGCGAGGGCAACCTCAGCAATGCCCGAGCTTGGTTTGCGGAAGCCCTTAAGCGACTCGACGATCGTGATGGGGATCTTAAGGCAATTGTCCTGTTGCGAAGTGCCCTTCTCGAGCAACTCGCAAATCGATTGATTGATGCCCTGGACATCTTGAAGACTGCATCGCCGCTGTTTGAAGAAAGCACCAATCACCCGTTAAAAGGAAAGTTCCATAACGAGTTGGCGACCGTGCTAAAGAATCTCGGCGCTATTGAACATCGCGTGGACTACATAAATCGCGCGCTAATCGAATATACCGCGGCGAGTTTTCACTTCGAGAAGGCAGGGCATGACCGCTATCAGAGTTATGTTGAGAATAATCTGGCAATGCTCTTCTTCCGCGCTCGCAAGTTCGAAGAAGCGCACGAACACCTTGACCGCGCCCAAGCACTCTTCACCACGCTCGACGACGCGATTCATCTGGCGCAGGTCTATGACACACGAGCCCGCGTGTTTCTTGCTGAGGAACTGTACGTCAAGGCAGAGGACGTAGCTCGGTCTGCGGTGCAACTGCTAACAGGAGGAGACGAACAGTCGCTACTCGCTGAGGCTTTGACGACTCATGCCGTCACCCTGTCTCGGCTACACCATGTAGATCAGGCTCGCGTGGTCTTTGAACGTGCAGTTCAGATTGCCGAGCACGCTGATAATGTGGAGAGCGCAGGACTGGCAGCGTTGACACTCGTCGAGGAGTTGTCCGAGCACCTCTCCGAAGACGAGCAATATTCCATTCTGGAACGTGCTGATGACCGACTGGCGAACACTCAGAATACCGACCTGCTGCGCCGCCAGAAAAACTGTTTCCGGCACTTCGCAAACCGTACTTTCTCACCTGACTTGACTACGTTTTCGTTAGAGGAGGCCGTACACCGTTATGAGGAACGTCACATTCGAAGGGCTCTCGAACAGACGAGTGGTGTAATTACTCATGCAGCGCGCTTGATAAAGATGACCCGGCAAGGCCTCTATAAAATACTCAACACGCGACATGAGAACCTTCGACAGTTGGGATCTGCACTTAGGGCCGCAAAAGCTGAAATTAATTTAGAGGAACAGACGAGGCAATATCAGGACGCGATCGCACTACAAAGTGCCTCCACGATACGCATTCTCCATATTGAGGATGATGAGACGATCTCCGGAATGGTTAAGGAAATGTTGGAGATTGAAGGCTGGACAGTAGAGACGATCGCCGATGGGAAAGAAGCTTCGGCTAACATCTCCGGGGACCATCAGTACCATTTGTTGCTGATTGATTATGACCTTCCAAGTGTAAACGGATTAGAGATTGTGCGTCGCGCACGGAGTCTACCGCACCGTATTACTACGCCGATCGTGGTGCTTTCAGCTACGCCCGTTGAGGCAGCCGCCAGGGAAGCCGGGGCAGATGTGTTTTTGCAGAAACCTCAAGACGTGAACTCATTGGTCGAGACTGTCAGTCGTTTGCTTGGCGAAGGGCGCGAGGAAGGTTAATCACGAACCGAAGAGTCCAGAAGTGGAGGATCAATCAGACGAGCGATCTTCCATTTAGCAGAGTCATCGTGACCTCGGGCATGCGAATGACTCTGGCGGCAACGCCACGTAGGTGGGTCGTGGCGTGCAGGGGCCAGCACAATTTAGTGCTGGCCCTCGAAACGGAATCGAGAAGCTGCATTAAATTAATGAAGGCGGCAAACACGAGAACTGCACGACGAATTAATCTGGCAAGATGGATCTGTTAATCAAGTACTGACCGCATTTTCCCGATGTACCTTCAAAGAGATTGCCTTAATCGAGAAATATGAGCCAACGCTCACAACCGCAACGTACTGGCAATCTAGCTGAGAACAATCCGGGGTTCCTCTCTTACAAGCTCACCCGATTTGACGAAGTACACAAGCATTTGGACTATGCCCGCCGCGTTTTAATGAGCCTTAAAGACGCTGGCGCGGTAGCACAAGTTGACGAAACTCGGGCCTGTGCACTTCTCGAACAAGGACGTCTCGCGGAAGCCGAACACGTTGCCCGCTCGGCTGTGCGGGAGTTGGAGAGAGGCGACCGGCACGCACTCTTGGCGGAAGCGCTGACTACGCACGGCAGAGCTTTGGCCCGGCTTCGACAGTACAGCCCAGCACTCTTAGCTTTTCGGCGGGCTATTGCATCGGCTGAGCAAGCTGGAGACATAAACCGAGCAGCACTGGCCGCGCGCGCTGCATTTCAGGAGATTGGAGACCGCTTAGCTGTAATTGAGCGCCATAACTTAATAGCCGGAGGAAAACTGGAGGAGGAAGTGCAAGCCCTTGAACATGATCTGATAAAACGTGCGCTTGATGTTGCTCAGGGAAGCATAACCTCCGCCGCCCGCACTCTGGGCATGTCATATCAGTCGTTGAACTACATGCTGGAAACAAGGCACAAAGACTTGTTCGAGAAACGAAGTCCAGTGCGTCGTCGTCCACGGAACCCGTAAAGTCCGTGTTATATACTTGCCTTGTAAAACACGAAGGTCTCTTAGCTACAGCAAGATCGCCATTGACTCTGAAGTTACTGATTCAGTCTCGGCTATTCCGGTTTCAATGATATTTTCGTTGCTGGCGCCATTCTGTGCAGCGACGTGATCGATTGCTTGTCGGATCTGTTCTAGGTGGCTAGCAACGTATGGCTGAGGAGTGGTAGCCATACCCTCCTTGAGCCCACGGGTATGTGTTGGATCGTTAAGGTCTGCTGTGTCGCTGCGAAACCCGGCGGTCGCTGGTGAGATTGGACCACTTGTATCGAACGGTAATCGAAGGGCCAGTGATTCGCTTTCAGTAAACTCGCGGCCATTAAGTACAATCTGTTTCCGATAACTATCAACAAGATCACTAATCGCTCTAGCGAAATGCTCGATCGCATTACGGTCCTGCTGAAGATCAGCGTAGTGCTGATTTAATGCTTCCTCTAAAACGTGATCGGAGCGTGGATCACTGAAAATGCGACCCGCGACGTTCTCGCCAAGCGGCTTTGCAAGTTCGTGAAGGGTGGCAGTCTGTTCCCCCGCATTAGTCGTACTGAAGAGCACAGGGGAGAATTCGGGATTCTCAATGAAGCTCTGAATTTGCTCATTCAGATTCGCTAACCACTCGTTCGTGGACTCCAGCGTTTCATTAGCACGAGCTGCGATCGTTTCGACGCCGTGGGTCGTCGTGCCATAACGTCTTTCCAACTGCTCGTACACTGTTTTGAGCATCGTCGGATCACGAAGAATCTTGGCATTCGCCTCCAAGCGATCTAGTTCTTTCCCGGTAAACGCAGGTTGTGGGATTGCTTCGCCAGGATTCAATTTGAGATGAATCTCAAGGTCGAAGGTGTGCTTTAATTCTTGCGCGGATTCAGTTTTCTGCATGAGGTCGCCGTGGAGCATTGCTCGTTGCTTTTCGAGAAGCGAAGTAACTCCATAGCGCTTATTCTGAATATCTTCAATCCGGCGTTGCGACTCTTTAATCTGCGCTTTGGCATTAGTAGCATTCTCTTTGTAGTTATGCAGGCCGTAGAGTTTGAGAGGATTGTTTATCGCACCGTACAACCTCGTCCGATATGCAGAAACAGTGCGCCGGCTGTAGTGGATCTGACGTTCCTGTGTTCTCTGTTGCCCGTCCAGCCGAACGAGTGACCACTGCTCGCCATCGATTTCAACATTGCATAGGTGCTTCGATCTCTCGAAGTCGTCCAACCGTTTTTGCGCCACAGCAATGTTAGATTCAGCGACAATTGCGCGACCTTTGAGACGGCCGATGGAGTCGATCATCAAGGTCATTGCCTCCGTCCACAACGAGCATATCGTCGTCTGGCCTCACCTGGAGCATTTCCGAATCACTTGCGCCTTCATTGCCTGCCGTTGCCGAGAGCCTCGACTGACTCAAGGCTTCGATGGCCATCGTTTTGTCTCTTCGCCTTGATAGCGCATCGTCAAGATCAGCAGCGGAGTCCGTATAAATCCGAGCGTCGAGCCTGGCTCGTGACACAGCGACATAGGCCATTCGTTGATTCACAAGTAGATCTGTTTCCGTCGTCTCAGCGTTAACCAATACGCGGTCCATCGTTTTGCCTTGAGACGAATAACTTGTAACGGCATAGCCGTGGTCCAGATGCGGAAATCGTTCTGGATTGAAAGTGATAAAGCGATCTGCGCTAAGCGAAACAGTAAATTCTCCTCTGCTCGATCTTAGTAATCGTACCTAACTCAGTATTCTTTACCTTCGCTTCAGGAAAGGGCGCACGAAACTGGATGCGATCGCCGACAGCAAACTGTCGGGTGGCTTTCTTGTAGACGGAAACACCAGAGAGTCTCTTCGGGTTGTAGGTGATTTCACGTCCATCCTGTAGCAGGACGGTGAGCTTGTTGTCGCGGTGGTCGGAACCGACCACACGTCCATAGTCGCCTTTGTTTATTTCAAGTACCTTGCTGCCTTTGTTGTAACGAATGACGTCTTCATTCGGGACGTACATAAGGGCAAACTTTCGCTCGGCCCCGGTCATGTCCTGACGATTAACGAGAATCTTGGTTTCATGATCTTCCGGATTCACTAAGCCTTGATCCTGAAGTTGTCGATGAACTATCGAATTGATGGCAACTCGTTCCTGGTTGGCGGGGGATATAACGAGCGTGCGTTTAGGATTACTGACATAATCGTTGGCGATCGCGGTTAAGCGTTCCTCGTCATCAACAACCTCGGTAACTCTGCCTTGCTCAGATAGCGTCTTTACCGCGCCCATGACATCACGCATGGCGAGCTGTTCTACAGGCTTTCTTAAATCAGTTTGCTGTCTGACAATTTCGTCCAAGCTGGCAGTCTGCATTCCGGCCTTTACGAATTGTTCAAAGGAAGCACCGGCCTCTACTGCCTGATGCTGTCCTGTGTCGCCGACCAGGAGTACTCGAGCAGTGGGACCAGCTTTCTCGAAGAAATGGAACATGTTCCGAGTGTCTGACAGAGATGATTCGTCCAGTATGTAAAGCTGCTTCTCACTGATAGGCGACTGTCGAAGAAGTGGAAACAAACATCTGCAAAGTCGAAGTTCGAATGCCGCTTTCGGCAAGCAGATCCGCAGCCGCTCCAGTGGGAGCAAAACCCTCCACTTCGTAACCGCACCGCTCGACGGCTTCTCTGAGGACGCTTAAAGTCGTAGTCTTTCCAGTGCCGGCGCGGCCCTCTAAACCAATGATGCGGTCCTGGCTAGAAAGTAGTGTTTCAACTACCTCACGTTGAGCGTCGTTTAGTGTGATTCCTTGTTTATTTGTAATTTCCTGAATCAGTGGACCAAGTTCTTCCTGTTCGAGAATTAGTGTTTGTGTTTCCTTACCGGCAACAACCGTTCGGAGGTTGTTTTGCTCCATCGCTACAGTTTGTGAGGTAGTGAGTTCGTCGATGCCAGGGTTCCTGATTATTTGGATCAAGTTGCCTGTCTTGATATTCCTGGTGAATTCGTCGACAACGGCTTCATAAGTTGTGAAACTCAAATTTCTTCTGAGTGCGTCGACGAGCACGGTACGCTTGTCAACCACGGCTTCCCGCTCGCCGGCGTTCTCTCTGGCGAAGTTAACGGCCTCTCGGGCGCGAGATCCGATCTCCTCATTCAGGTAGATTGATTGAGCCACGTTCGTGCGCCTCTTGCACGGAGCGAGAGGATTGCTCGCCAAACTTGGCATCCATTTCAAGATGCCGACGACGCATTTGTTGCCGATCGTATTGCTTACTTAGTCGATCTGTTTTTGCGGCCGCTTGGCGTAAGCCCGCACCATCGTCAACATTGATACCCTGTTGTGCTAGACGCTCTTTCATTTCAGCGGCCTCGTGCTGAATCTCATCGCGGCGCGGGCTGCTGGCGGTTAGATATTCCTTGCTAAAGCCGTTGATCTCTGGCGCGCCGGTACGTCCATCCACGCTTATCTCGTAACCAAGCTGCTGTAATTCCGTGGCCAGACACGGAACGATAAATCTGTGTGGCGTAACGTTGGCTGCGATATAACTCGAGTGGTTGGATTGGCTTGATACGTCCGTCTTCAGTTTCGGTGAGATTAAAGATCACGGTGTGGGTATGAAGCTGCGGCGCCGCATAACCGGTGTTGCGATCAGGACGCGCTGAGTCGTGCTGGAACTTGGCCGCTATGAACCGGCGCGTGATTTGGGCCGGATGGTTGCCGCCCATGCGAGCCTGGGTGTACTTTTCAAGCTCATTGAGAGCCTTGTCGACGCTGCGGTCGTGAGCTTCGAGTATTCGTTCATCGCCACCAACCAGCGCAGCTAACGAGACACTTTTGGGCGCTGAGAAAGTGGCATCCCAGCCAGCCCGATGCTCGCTGCTTTCGACTACCTCGCCATAGATATTTTCGTATTTATGGCTCGTGACGTGACGGACTAATTGCTCCCCGCTTAGCGGATGCTGACCTTCGCAGAGACGATCGAAATGCTCTTGCTGCACGTTTCCCTGAAGATCCCACGCTTCCGCTTGCTTGCCGAACCATTTGCCCTTAACGGTCTCGCCTTCGCTGTAGTAGCTCTCCTGGGCGTTTGTGTATTCAGACCGAAAATAATCTTTGGCTTGTCCGGCTGCGAGCGGCTTGCTGAGCGTCATCATGGCGTAAGTATCTAGTCTTGCTGGTAATTGAATTCGTCGACATCGTTCTCTGCCACGGTTGTGTTAGATAGATCTGTGGTTTGAAATTCAGCAGTTAGAATGTGCTCGGCTGCCCGCACGGCAGACTCTGTCTATACCTGAGCCTGTTTCAATTTGGATTTCGTTCTCTGCGATGGTGTGTTCATGGCGTCTTGTATCCAGTGGCGGTTCGGAAGTCTGATCGCTCTCGTTGGGATGAAGTGGCTTGGCCTGGTTAGTCAATGAGTTCAAATCGATCTGGCTTGGAGGAAGTTCGCGAGCGATATATCCGCGCGTGACGATCTTCACGGGGGCCAATGGCAACTTGAACGGAACGACCGCGTCGCCATATTTCCAATAGCCATGAAGGTCCGGGAGCGACATAATCTCTTCCTTACTGATGGCCTGTCGTTGCTCCGTCGTCGTTGAATAGTTCAAAGCATCGCGGCCTCTGTCCTCGACGCTTGCGGTGGTTGCAATTCGTGGTTTCTCGACTTCGTACTCTCCAATGGTGTCGCTAATCCAACGGGCGGATTCAGCCTCGCCGCACCGAAAAAAGAGCTTAAGCTTAGGAGCTGCTAACATGGCTTTTGCGAGACGGTCGTAGTATTCCTCGTACTGCGTTTTCCCTTGTGTCCCCTGAGTGAGCTTGATGCCGTACTTGCGTCCTTCAGTTTCGGTTTCGTAGAGGGCCGGTAATCGGTGGAGGGAGTGAACTTCGTCGACGATGAGCCAACATGGATGGGCTTGGCCCCACTCTGGCGAGACCGACATCAAGCGTTTCATCAATAAGTTTATAAATGCTGCCTGTAAGGGCCGCAGTGCCTCTCGCGTATCCATTCTGGACGTGATGAAGATCCAGCCTTGCCGCTGGCTGGCCCATTGCGAAAGATTGATTTCTTTCTCACACGCTTCCCGATCGGGAAGCAGATTTAATGGATCACCTAACTCGGATAGCACACCTAGAACACCGGCGCGTTGGCCGTGCGCGTTCTTGGGAATAAGGTGCGCATGTTCTGTCCCGCGCACAATCATGTCGATAGCGTCCTCACTTCTGAGCCAGGAAACCATCTGAGCCGGGGTTGGTTGAAACTCCAACATTCTTCCGAAGATTGCGCGCGCTGCCTTCAAGAAGAAACCTGACGTGGAGGCTTGGTTCGCCTCTGGCCTGCCGGGCAAGAAACTCTCGGCCAGGAGCTTCTTGTCAGTCACAATCTGTACTTCCGCGGCGGGCGACCAATAGAGTGATCTTTTATCTAGTGGATTGAGAATGATGTCGCCACGCGCTGCATTGTAGTGACGCTTTACGAACTCACAGGCAGGATCGTAGATCACCGCGGCTTCGGCCGGCTGACGAGTTGCGATCTGCAAAAGAAAGTGGTGAATGGTTTGACTCTTTCCTGTGCCGGGATCGCCCAAGAGCATGATGTGCTCGGTCTCATCTGCGCATGGAATCCTGATCCATGTAGGGCGCTCGTCGAAACCAAAATAGTCTCTGAAGCCGGCGATCAGGCGTTGGCTCAATCGCCGCTTCGGTCTTAGTCGGCCTCTCATAGCTCGTTTCTCTCTGGCCGCAAGGCTGGTATCCCAATGCCAGTCTTTTGACGCCTAACTTCACGGGCGTACTCCTGCGGTTTTAAGATCCTTACGCCGCGCAGGAGCTCACCGGCCTCGTAGTCGCGATTCATTCTCATGTCGAGCTTGATTGAGGCGAACATACCAAGCGCCACGATTACGGGAAGCGGGAGGAAGCAGAGCCAATACAGTCCAACGAGCGAGCGGCCGTCATATATCTGCTCCCTGAACCAGACGTACATCTGTCTGTCTATCTGCGGCAGAGAACGCCAGTAGAAATATTTATGAGGGATGCCCGGCTGGAGACGAAAGAATGGCCCGATCGTAGGGATCGAATTTGACGCGTCCAGTCTCGTCCCTGACAGGAGTAACCTGGTCGTCGGTGCAACCAAAAACAAGCTCGCTGCCGGTTGCTGGATCGTTAACCACACGGACCAGGACGTTGTACTTTGATGGTCTCTTGAGCGGCAGAAACGACTTGACTGATGCCTTGATGTACTGACTTAGATAAAGTCGTTGGAGCGGGCGATAGCCATACCTGGTCCTCAGATAGATACAAGCGGCGCTTGCCGCAGCCCCAACCAAAATCCAGACAATGAAGTAGCTCGAAAGCCGCCGCTGGAAATTTCTAATGCGGGTTCTTCCTTCTTCGGTAAAGGCGCTTCTACTTGCCATAGCTGTCTTTCTGTACCCTTCTTTGTCATCGGATAATCAGCTAAGTCACGACCTCTGATTGGTTCTTTCAGCCTCGTTCGTAAGCGCCGCATCTGCCAGCTCGGAGGCTCGCAGCCTCGCTGTGGCGCGGAGCTTTTTCCATTCTTCGCCAGTCAGTTTTTGATCCGCTAATAACTGAAATCCCTGGGTAAGCAGGTATTGGGCGCGGACCAAATGTTCAAACAAAAGTCGCTCACTTCTTGTAATTGCAGGAACATGTCCGAGCTGCTCGAAGACGACGTCGCGACACCACTCGCGAGGCTTCAATCCGGCATCCAACGCAGCCGTGTCGATCTCTTTCAGTTGGGTTTCAGTAACACGGAACGATATGTATTTCGATTTCTTTGAGTGAGCCATCTTGCCTTTCTTACTGCATTGCTGGCTTGTTACTGTTGGTGCACAAAGTGCACAGCGCGTGCACGTTGTGCACGCGGAAACGACCTAAGTGCTTTCCGTGCGCGCGGTTCACCGCGTGCACGAAATGTGCACCGTGTGCACATTTGCACGAAACCCTTAAGGGGTGACGTGTCAAATGAAATCAGGTGCAAAGCACCTCGCTTCGATTCCATGCTCTTCGAGCGAATCGCGAATCCAAGAATTTGTTTCCTTCCATTGGTCTCTCACAGCTCTGTAAACGGCGAGTTCGATTCATTGACTGACGCCGCCGTTACTACTCGTATTCAGTTCGGAAGCGCCGACCGCAGTAGGTGCTTTTCGGCTTCCAGTACGCGCGTTTTGTTTACGGTTGGACCGCATAGGTGCTGCTGTCGCAGCCTCTTGTTTCAGGGTCGCAATCAGCGCCTCCGCACGTGAAAGATGAGCTTCAGTCGCCACCTTAGCGGCTTGTTTAAGTTCACCATTGAGCGACGAGAGCACTCCTCTTTGCTGAAGCAGATCTGATAGCTGGAAGTCAGCAGTTGGTGCCGTCATGGTGATATTGAACGTCCGCGTTTCACCTTGGGTTGAGTCTGTCACTTCGACCTTAATTCGTTCTGCTTTAGCTGGCATTGCACTTCCTTTTGTTCAAGTGTCAGATCATTTACTGGCTTCAGGGTTGGGTAAACTGAGTGCTCTAAACGGTTCTGGGGCGAAACCCAACGTGATGATCTCGGCTTCGCTCATGAATGGTCTGGGGAGGGCTATTTCGTCCAATCGTGTCGCTATGTAAAGCTTCGCTACCTCTGTATTCGTTTTACCCTGCGAGTTGCTCGGGAGACACGCGAAGTAACAGCACCGGCCCATCGAGTCTTTCCTTTCCAACGGACAGAACCTCGATTTCAAGTGGCTCATTCCGATACCGCAGTTGCAGCTCCCCGCGCACTGAACGTACAAGTCCGGTACTGTCATCCAGGCGCATTCCTGGTGGTAATAAACCAGCCGCATTCACACCGGCCAACAGAGCATTCACACTGGCTGGAGTGCGTCGTGCGAGTGATTCGCTGGCAGCAAACAGAGTCGCCGCAAGAGCTAAAGCAGTGGCCTCGCGTATGCGTTCTTCGGTGCGTGACACTTCACCTTCGGCGACTGACATAAATGCGTGTACTTGCTGTCGTCGCTGTTTTTCGAATACCTGTTGCGCTTCGTTTGAAAGCAGGGTGACGCGAGGATCTACGCTTCCGGTTCTCTGAGGCAAAGCTGTGGGAAGCAACCGTGCGCCGACTATTAAGGTGACGATAGTTCCGGCCAGTAGCAGGGGTATGTTCCGCCGTAATTGCATCATGCTGATACCTGTTCTTGCTGGAAGAGTTCCGAGCTCTCCATCCTGGCGGGCGCACTAAACACGTCTTCGATCCACACGTCAACGTCTGGGTTTTCCGTGTTGGCAGCTTCTTCGAGCCGCGCCAATGCGTTTCGCAAACTGGACAGTTCTTTCTGCTCTTTACCAAGGCAGGCGAGGTACTCGGCGAGCACACTTTCCGTGAGCAAAGTCACTCCGTCCTCGGTGAGCGCAGTAAGCAAATCAATCGATTCGCGCAGTCCTGGCTTGTCCCTTACCTGCGGCATGTCCAGCTTAATGAGTTGGGTGATCTTCACCGCGGCGGCAACCAGATACGCACTGGCCTGCGGCACTCTGGCGCGTAAGATCCGCACTTCTTCTTCGGCGGTCGCCAAATCCATCCAGGTTACGAAACAGCGTGAGCGGAGCGGTTCGGAAAGCAGCTTTAGGTTGTTGCTGGTGAGCATCACTATGGGCCGGTTCTCCCGTTCGCGAACGCCAATCACGCCTGCGAGTTTCGGTACGTTTGCCCAGCCCCGAGCCAATGGCTGAAGCAGAAGGTTTTGAATCTTCAACTCCAGTTTCTCTACCTCATCGACGATCAAAACCGGTGGCGGCTCATCCCGTTCAGCGGCTTGTTGAGCGTAAGCAAAGGCGTCCAGAAACTCTCCTCTTTCAAAGAACTCTTCCGTCCAGACAAGAGCGCGCGCCGCCTGTGGATCAGCACCAGTTCGGATCAACTGCTCAACGGCTCGCTCCTGTGCTCGCTGTCGCCAACTGCCAAGCACTTCGCCGGCGGTCAAGCCTTCAACTCCCGGAACGTAAAACAGAGTGAGATTGCAAGCCTGCGCGAGTGCTTCACCGAGTGAAGTCTTTCCCGAGCCGCGTGGTCCGCCAAACAAGATCGGATGATACTGACGCAGAGCCAAGGCTACGTCTGCCAAGGTATGCAACTGCGGAATGTACCCGGTCGCCGCCAAGATTTTGGCGAGCGCTTGATTGCCGTCTTCACGCGACTAAACGTCGTGGGTCGATACTTGGTTTGTTTGGGTCTTTTAGTTCCACCGTACTGAATCCTTCGTCTTATCTTTCCAACACTGCCAAAGCTATCTTGCGCATTTCGGGAGACATTCTGTGCAGCTTGGCTCTGATTTCTTCGGGTGAACCGTTGGCAAGCAGCTCGGCAAACTCCCGTTCGCTAATTCCCGTCGCTGGCCGCATAGCGTCTATATCAGCGAGTGTCGCGACGGTCTGCTCATCCAGTTCACCGCCCGCCTCGGTTCCGTTGATGGCGGCTGGTAAATCAGTGACCATGACATAACCTGGTGTTCCGGCAACCACCTCGACAAATCGAGCGTCTGTTGCTGCCTGAGGGAGAACCAAGCACACCATTTAATTCGTCTGAGATCGGATTTATCAAAGGCGAACGTGCTCCGTCTGAAATGATCACTGTGCCGTTGCTGCGGCCACCTAGTAGTGCTCCGGTTAGACTGAGGGCAGCGTTACCAACCTGGCCTAATACTCGAGCCCAGCGGCTATCGAGTTGCCTTGATTTGCCCTTGAGTCCCGCTGCACCGTCACCTCCGAGTACGTCGCCGCCAAGCTTCACGAGTTTGCCACTCTGCGGATCGATAAAGCCGATAATTGAGACGTAAGCTCGATCGTATTCGCCACCTTTGGTCGTTCCGACGAGTATCGTTCCTCGCTTCATAGACCAGCCGTTACCGACTCATGTCGCGAGTTAGTTCGAAGCGTGCTAACGCCCCGCTTCGCAGTGTGTACAGTCCACCGATCGCGCGCACCGGAAGGATGCTGCCAAAGGGCGGGGCCACGACTGTTGTCTCGGTCTTCGCATTTTTCGGTGCGCCCGACTTCGAAAGCGACCGCTCTGAGATGCGCGCTATGGACTGGTTTCCTTCTTCCGTTCGTTCACCTGCATAAAGAGAAGTTTCGGAGTTGCGCTGTGAACGAATAGCGCGGTGGTCATCTGGAGTAGACGTACTTGCTGACGAGCTTTTTTCGGACGAGCTTGCGTCATTTGTTACCGTTGACAAATCGAGTAGCGTGAAAGGCCGCTGAGATTCGTTTGTTGTTTTAGTTCCATTCTGGCTGGCGTCGGTGTGATTGCCTGCATTTCGTCGTTCCGCATTCTGTGCACGTCCAGCCGCATTCAAACGCTCTACTTCCTGAAGAGCTTGCTCATGACGAGTATCTCTGGTTGTGGTTCCAGAGCCATTCGGTGGCGGTGCCAGCACTCCCGCCTGGTTCGCTGCTTGTCCGTATTCAACTCGCGTACTCTGCCGACTATAGCGGACTACTGCTAGCCCGGCGCTTGCGAACAGCAACGTAAGGATAAAGGCCAGGGCGAACCAACGATGCCGCCGTCGCTTTCGTTTCTTTTCCTCCTCGGCACGTTGTAACGCTACTTCTTGTGGCGCCTCTTCATCCAGTTCACTTCCACGATCCGTTCGCGGTTTTGGTTGCTGGTCCGCAACTGACTGAAGATAAGGATTGCCTTCCCCGCCTATCACCTTTGACAGTTCTACAGAGTTATCCTGGTTGTTCGAGCTGGTCATAGGTCTCCGCTCCTTCATTTAGCTGGCTTGGTCAGATCTGCTGTCGCGGGTTCGTCCGCGGCGCTCATGTGGGCCACGACAAGTTTTAGGTGCTGGCTTGCGCCGAGAATCGGCACTTCGTAAACCAACGCGAAATACCGGATAGCTCCCGCTCGTATCGTGCTGTCGCTGACGTTGGAGGCGAGATGGAGCTTGGAGACGCGTGTTCCGGCTTCAACTGGCTGACGCTTTGCGTTAAGTGTCTCCACGTAGAGATCTGGATAACCGGAAATGACACCTAGGTTTTCAGAGGTCTCGTTACGGACGGCAAAAACAACCAAGCGCGCTGTATCGCTTAGCTCACGAGCCGGTAGCACAGAAATGCTCAAGCCATGACGTTCTTTGGTCCACTGCCGAAACCACTTTGGATTCTTCATGGGCTCACTCAGTGCGGCTTCGGCGGCTGGTCCGTAGTCGGGTTTTGCTTGCGACGAACTTGCGCCTTCAGCCGTCATCGATGGCATTTTTGGCTCGACAGGCTGTTCGATAGCTGGTTCGACCTGAGCGGACGCGTTCGCTGTGCTCGGCTCTTGTCCGGTGAGGTTGGTAGCCAGACCCGCAGCGCGGCGGGCCTGAATAACATCTTCCGTTTTGTAATTGATTACTACCCGATGAGCCTGCTGTTTAAGCAGAGACACGGGATACACCATTATGGTTATCGCCATGCCACTGTCCATCTGCGCGACAATCGAAGTAGCGGGAGCAATTGCGTGTGCTGTTTTCGCTCGTGCATCGGGTACGAGAAAGCCACTGCCTGCGCGCAAGACAAGATGGTGGTCACGCTTCAGGCTAGGCGACTTCTCGATGGTTACAAGGTCGGAGTTGCCCGCATGAACGGCAAAGAACTTGTCACTCGCAGGAAACTCAATCAGTGTGACTCCATTTTGGGCCATCCCAATCCGTAACAACGGATTCGAGTTGGAGGCGACAGAAATGCTGGCTTCACCGGAAAGGTATTCGGGATTATTCAGCACCGTCACCGGCGGAATCGTCACACGTCGATCAGTCGTCTTTGGCCGAGGTGGACGTTTAGCTTGCATTTGGGCAGCAGCTTGCGGAGCGCTCCCTATGAATATCAATGCCGCTGTGCTTAAGAGGCCGGTTATTGCGTTTCTTAACTTCATGGTGACTCCTTCATTGCACTGGTGGTGTGGCGACGGAAATGGCGGCAGGGCCGGTAACAGTGCCACTGGATTGCTTGGGCAAGACCTTCATTTCTGTAATGCCAGCCACCCGAAAGCCAGTGTTTTGGTTGTCTTCTGTGCGTTTGGCCGTATCAGGCCGAAGTGCCACGGTGAAAACGAGCTGTCGCATGTCGTGTTGAGTAACGCCAGCGATCGTTTTTGTGATCTCCTGTTGGCCGATCACTTGCACTTTGTAAGGATCGTCGCTGCTGATCGTGACCGACTGCGGTTTCCACACGCTTTGCCACTCTTCGCGTTGCTGCATCTCCCATTCACCTGATCGTTTTACTTCTTCGACAAGTGCCACGGCCGAGTCAGCGGTCATCATTTTGAGGCCGCGTACCAGATCGTCTCGACGTGTTCTTGGATCGATCAGAAAGAAACTCTCAGCCCATTTCCTGACGAGGTATTTCTTATCACCGTCGCCGGGACTGTCGGCGAGCACTTGTACCGAGCCAGACAAAGAGTAGTGCTGGTCATCAGAGACAACTCGATCACCTTCTGGCGTTCGCTCCACAATAATTAGTGATGGAGCTTTCGTAATCTTGTAAGTAAGGAGGCCGGCAAGCACGAGCGTAAGCGTCGCGAATACAATGGCAGCGATGGCGAGACGCAGGATGGCCCGTATGTCATTCGGATCACGTTGGCAGATTGGGAAATAGATCGCCTCCGTTGTATCTGACGCAATGTCTCCGGTTTCGTTTTCCGCGAGCTGATGTGTTTGCGACAATTCCAGTGTTTCAACGTTTGTGCTCATGAGATTTCCTTGAGTTTTGGGTTATTTGAATAATGTTCTCGCCGTGCTTATCCTCTTCATTAGTTCCGCGAGCGATCAGATGGTCTTTAAGGCCACGATCCTTCTTGAACTTAGAGGATGGAACACTCGCCCGCCTTCTCGGTGGCTTTCGTAGACACTCAAGTACGCCACCCATCAAATCAAGGAATACGAGGCCAAGACGACGCACCTGGGCATCGCTTACTCGTACGCTGATAGCGTCCGGCAGGGACTCAGTTTCCTCTTTTGCAAATGTGTCCAGAAATTCGTCCAGGGTAAAACGTCGGCGCATCTCTTTGCCTCGCTCGCAACTCGATAATGAGTTGTGAATTCATGTTCGGAAATCCTGAAAGAACAAGCGATGTGCCATGCGGAAGAAGAAAGAGTATTTGAGGTTTCAGCGCGCCATGTGGAAGGTCGTATGCTTAGTTCGTCTCTAAAACAGTTTGACGCGGTGAGTGTCACACTTGGTGACACTTTACTAGCAAACTCGAATAAGCACTCGAAGGGGAACCACTGAATGGGCCTGTAGCTAATTGGCGTAGATGGATTTCGTAGATTGGTAAGTAATACCGGTCTTTACTGATGTTACCGTGGTCGCTGGCAGAGGGATCGATGCCTTATCAAGACTGTAGATGCTGTTTTGGCGAGTGGGCTCGGCCAATGGAGCATTGCTCTTCTCGTGTGTTTCAGTGGAAGTTGCAGTTGAAGCAGATCGTGAAAAAACAGCACCACGAGTTATCTGGCTGTAGATAACGACGCCACGAGCCACGTAGTGGCGCGTTTCTCCATACGGCGGAATGCCGTTGGTCTGAAGACGATTAGGATTTATCACTCGTTTATTGGGCAGGACCAAAGTCTTACCATTTCGAAACGCTTCCACCGCACCCTCACCGGCATTGTATGCAGCCAGAATCAGATCAGCTCGTTGCCCAAATCGCCTTTGCAAATCCCGCACGTAGCGAGCTGCGGCGTCGATAGATTGTTGAGGATCATGTGGATTAGCAAGGCCATACCGGAGGGCTGTCGGGACAGTAAATTGCATCAAGCCGTAAGCGCACGGCTTGCCGTTCTTATAGCTAACTGCCTCACTTCTAAAGCGAGATTCCAAATAGGCGATGGTCCACAACAGATGCGGATCGATTTGATGGCGTTGCGCCGCTGAGATTATCAAGGGTTCATAAAGCTTGGCCCGCATAATTACGGCATTGGTAACGCTACCGCGTTGCTCGCGTTGTGCAACAGTATTCTCACCGCCCCACGCGAAGAAGATAATCAACAATGCCACGATATTAGATTTCATTTTGTTTCCTACTCTTCGTTCCCTGATCTGGCAAAGCGAATACCGTCTCGAATCACCAGTGGCATAGGTATTGTTTGTGTGGCGTGCAAGACGTTGATTTAGCCGCTTCGGTTTGCAGCGGGAATTCAAGACGCTCGCTGTTTGTGCGGGGGAAAGTCGGCGTCTGGATGCTCACGGCGCTGGATGGGCCACCGCCGTGAGCGGAAGAATAGAGTTAGTTAAAAACATACTTCGATGTGTAGGAGATGAAATATGGACCAATCAACTCTTGAAAAACTCGACCATCCTTCAGAGCAGTCGCTTGCAGCGCGATGGGCACGGGAATGTTTCAACGCGGCAATCTTCTTGCGCATGATTCAACCCGCTCTCGTCTTTGCGGGAGCAGCGATTGTATTTGTGCTCTCCACGGCCTTTCCGGTGGCAGCGCAAACTGGCGGCCCAATTATCAGTGGCGGCAATCCGAATGCTCCGATTACGGGTATTCAGAATCTGGTCACGCTCGGCGTGTGGTTACTGATTGCCGCAGGCATCGGTGGCATTGGCTGGGCGCTCGTCAATGGTATGCGGCGGCAGTCCTGGGGAGCGCAACTGATCTTCGGTGCTGCCTGTCTTGGCTTCGGCGGCATCGTGGCGCTGTGGAACGAGTACGCAAATGGTCGCAGTCCCGACCTACCGGCCTTCTGATCATAGACATTGCGGCTGGCAGTGGGCAACAACCTGGCAGACAGGATCGGCAATGCGTGCTGGTCCTGCTTTGCCGCTGACCGGAGAACTTGAATGCGATTTCGAACTGTCCGACCGAACATTTATTTGCCGGTAATCCGTTTTGGTGTGCTGATCGGCGATTGGAAATTCATCCTGGTCGCAACACTCGCCGGATACCTCGTGCCTTTCATTTTTCGGTTGCGCATCGGCGTCATCCCGCTCTGGTTCGTGGGCGGGATCGGAAGTGCCGCTATTTCCTATGGGTTCTTCCGTTACACGAAAGTCGGTCGCAAGCCTTATTGGTTTCAGCACTCGATCCGCGCGTTATTACAAGGCTCGATCGCTCGTAGAACCTTGGCTATCGATTGCGAACGTCGACGGCGAAAACACTGGCTATTAACCACGCACTAATTACGAGGAACAGAATCATGGACGCAATTACGATTGTTGGTGGAATCGGTGCGGCAGTCGCCTCTGGCTTGGCGATTGGCGGTGGTGTCCGTTTACTTCCAATTGCGGGACAAGCGGTCCGTGATGCTCGCGGGTTCTCCCAAAGCCGTGACGGTGCTGCATGAGAAAGAGCGGCTGTTACGGCTTCGGGTTCAGAGAAAGACGCGAAAACTCAGAGGCCGCACACGTGAGTCGTCAATCATTGGTCTTTATGGAGATGCCCTGCGCCACGCCGATGGCTCGTATACGCAGGGCTATGACGTACCGCTTCAGTCAACCATGCTTGCGCCAGACGAAGTTGTCGATGATTTCATCGACGGTTTTGCAGATATGCTCACTGTCGATCTGCCGGCAGGAACAGTTTTCCAGTTCCGCTATGCCGTTGGTCCTGATCCAGGGCGGGCGATCGCGGAGCACCTGCGAGCGACGCAATTATGACTGTAGCTACTTCCCGGCGGCACGGCTTCACGATCTAAACCTCGATTTTCTCAAAGCAATGGCGGAGGCACATGTCTTTCGACAAGAGCGCGCTTCTCTATTTGTGCGAGTGCCCGTTAGTCACGAGAACGACCGCTCATCGTACGGCTTCAATAGCTTTGTGTCTCTTCTCGCCGCGGATTGGCGCGAACACCGATTAAAGAATCTTAGACGCCGTGCTGCTGACCACTGGTCCAAGTCGCGCAATGATGGTGTAGTCCGCCGGATTCTCGAATACGAAGATGACAGTTTGCGTAAAGCACATAAGTGCTTTCGGCTGCTGGAAATGCAAAGTCCGGTTACGCTGAGCCGATTGGACCGCCAACAACTATGGCGAGCTGTCTATCAAAGCCATGTGACAGGTTCAGCCTCTGTGCCACGTCTGCCTCAATACGATGGACTCGACCTGCGAGACTATCTATGTGCGGAGACGATTGAAGATCGAGGATGGTATGTGTTGCATGGCATCTGTCCTGCAACAGTCGTGTCAGTTTTTGCTCCTGGCGAACAGTTCATTGCGGGTGATGCCATGCGGGTGTTGACAGCACATCCGGGTCTAAGCTTCAGGCATACGATCATCACAGAGTTCGTCAGCATCGAGCGCGAAAAGGCTAAGGCGACTCTTGATTCGCATATCAAACATGTAGAGCGATCGGGAACACGTGCTGATGGACGTTACGAGCTGACGCCCGAAGCGGAAGCCTCATTCAATGATCTGAAGCAAACGCGCAGAGCGATTACGGGCTCACGCGAAGCGCTGGTCAAAATGCGGCAGTATGCGGTCGTCTACGGGGATCCAAGTCGCACAGGCGCTGAGTCTGCAACGATCTCTCAAGCAACTCGACGTAAATGCCGATACGCTAGTCGCCGCGTTTCAATCACTCGAAGGCGTGCAGGCGAGCCGTGAGGAACCGGCTGCGCTTCATTGTCTGTATCCCGGCACGCTAGTAGGTGAAGCGAGCAACGAAAGTAACGGTCGCGAGTTGACGGAGGTGGCTCACTCGCTCGCAGCCTTTGTTCCTGCTGAATCGTCCTGGGGCGGCTCATATCGACCACACACATTACTAACGACGGTCTCGGGTCGGCTTGTCGGACTCAACCTATGGGACAAATCGGCTCGCACAAACATCAAATCTCCTGTGGTGCTGATTCTCGGGGAACCCGGCGCAGGCAAAACGATCTGCGGAGCGCGGATGATCAATGATGCGCTTGCCACCGTACCCAATTTGCGCGT
Organism: uncultured Acidobacteriota bacterium; assembly: GCA_963770215.1. Lineage (GTDB taxonomy): Bacteria > Acidobacteriota > Blastocatellia > Pyrinomonadales > Pyrinomonadaceae > PSRF01. Next base: position 32,788 of record CAVYOP010000014.1, on the reverse strand, counting down.
CCACGCTCTTGATATAGGCGGCTCGCTCGCGCCTCACGCATTTGTTACTGGAGCGAGATACCATCGTTTCAATCCTGAAGATCCAAAAGCAATCAACATCTGGGATTTTCCCGAACTGGCCTACGGGAAAGATCTGCAACTCAACAAGATCACTGAACAGATCTCATTGATCGTAATGGATGCGATGAACCTCGCTGGAAGCAACCGATCCACTGGCTCGTGATCTGCTCTCGAAAGCTGTGGTGCAGGTGCTGAAGAACATCGCGCCGCGCAATGGTCCAGGCAAACCGCGCCGGGAACCTGTTCACTCCGATCTTGGTTGCGATGCTGGAGGCTTACGACTTTGGGAGTGAGGCTCTTAACGATCGTGCTCGCGAAATCGCGCTCGGCACTCGAGAAATATCTTGGCAACCCGTGGCTCGACGCGCCGACGCACTCGGACTTTCAAGTTGCATCTCCCTATGACGTTTACGAACTGGAGTCACTAAACGCGTTTCAGCCTGACATTAAACAAACTTTAGCTAATCGGATTGGAGCACGTGTTATTCGCGCTATCGGCGCGAAACAACCGGACGGGACGCGTGCTCCAACGTTGGTGGTCTTCGATGAAGTCCATGAGTATCGGCAGAACTTTCCCGGTCTGATTCCAGTGCTAAAGAAAGGAACTCGTCATGGTCGCAAGCACAACGTCGTGACGGTGATGATGACGCACACCTATGACGACTTCGAAGGAATGCACGATGTGACCAGTACCGCCGGCGTCAAGCTGATCGGCAAACAGACCGGCGATCTGTCGCTGCTTGCTCGTGACGCGAGACTATCTCCCCGTACCGTTCAGGCAATTGGCGCCCTCAAGAATGTTGACGGCCAATATACGCAGTGGGTGCTGGTAATTGGGTCGGGCGATCATCAGCAAGTCGAAGTCGTGCAGAACAATCTGAGTCCGACGTTACTTTGGACCTTTACGACGCATCCTGATGAGGCTAACGCCAGAGCACGCGCAGCGGCGCTTCGTCCTGACTGGCCGCTCGCCGAAGTTATTGCCTGGCTTGCTTATCAGTACCCGGAGGGCTTGGCCTCGTCAGGTCTTATCTTTGACGAGTCACTGTTAGTAGATGCGAGCCGCTCCTTTATGAAAGGTGAGTCACTATGCGAAATCAGTTATCACGTTATGCAATTGTTGGCCTCCTACTTGGACTGCTGCTTGTACCGGCAGCACCTGTGCAGGCGCAGTTCACCGTGTGGGACCCGACCAACTACGCGCTACAGCTCGCGAAGAAAATCGAAGAGGCGAACCGCTGGCTGGAAACTGTTCGGCATTACGCAACGATGGTCGATAAAACGATCCAACAACTCACCACCATGCAGGGCATTTTGCGTAACGTTGACGAGCAACTGGCGCGCAATGTGCGGCTGGTGCGTTTCATCAGCAATGTGGGCCAAATAGTACGCGGCTCGTTCCAACTTAAACGACAGCTCGAAGGCATGATTCGTTACCGTATCGCGATGCTCAAGAGCATCGATGATCGGCTGCGTAATGGCATCCTTGATCCCGAACAGGATCTACAAGATCTGGAAAATTATCTGAAGTTCACCATCGGTCGTTCAGCGGATCAAACTGTGGCTCGCCTCGATAAGCTCGCACGCAATGATAGTCAACTTGAAAGCTGGTGCGTGCGGCGTACTCAGGTGCAGAAAGATTTGGCGGTAGCTCGCGAAGTTCTGAAACAAGCTGAACAACAATTGGAGATTGAAAAGAATAAACCCGACGTTAATCAGTCAAATGTGGCGCATCTCAATGATGTCATTCTTCAGCAACAACAACTCATCGCAGCATTGGAGAAAGAGCACGCCGAATTACAAGGAAAGATCACCGAACGCGCCGCCAAGTACGGCTTGAGATTACAGGACATGGAAAATTTTGCCTTCTCGATTATGGCCGCAACTGATGGTTGGCTAACCTTGCAGCAAACCAAGGATCAGATTGAGCGCACACTAACCGATCTAATCATCAATCGCGAACTCGAGACAGCGATAACGTGAGGAACGCATGGTCTATCAGCAAAAGTCATCAATGCTTGGCTCGGTGCTTAACGGTTGTGCTCGCTCTTATCGCCGGCGGTGTCACCGCGCACGCGCAAACGCCCGCGCCAAGCGGCCCTACGCTCTCGGACCATATAGCGCGGCTGAGTATAAAAGCTTCACAACTTCTTCCCTATCTCCAGAACGAAGTCCTCAGTCATATTCAGGACTGGGTGCATGGTATTGCTGTGGCTGTCGCGGTGCTGGTCCTGCTCTTTAGCTTTCTGCGTCTATGGCGCGAAAACGCAGGTGGTAACTCAAACTTGTGTTTTTCTTTCTGCGCTCACTTTTCTTTTTTGGTTTGGTAGGTTCAAGCGTATGGATCATCGGCCAGATGGCCGCGACCGGGAGGGAGATTGCCGAAGGCAGTGAGATCAACGGCAGCGCTGGTCGTGGATTGCTTTTCGAGTTCTATAAGGCACAACGCGATAGTTTCAACGAATCATACGAAAAGCTCGTGATGGGCACGTTCACCGTCAAAGTTGACGGACGTGATTTCACCGTTCAGCCGAGCACAGACACTGGCGGCACGTTTGTCGGTGTGCTCTACGACAGCGAAGGAACGATCAAGGATCTGGATAAGAAGCTCAACGACTCTTCGTATACTCTGCCGACACTTTTCAATTTGCTAAATGCCTCTCGCACGATACTTGAAGCCGGAGATTTCTGGCTTTTGGTTTTGGGCTCTGTGCTGGTCCTCATTTTCAAAGCGGCAGCGCCTCTAATGATGGCTGTCGCTATCGATCAAAAACTGGCGCACAAAGTTTCCTATCCGTTTGCCTGGGGCGCTGGTGTGTTGACGTTGATATGGCCTGCCGTGAGCTATTTCATTCGAGCGCTCGCTTATCTGTTCGGCAACATGGCGATGGCGCTTGGAGACTCTGAACCGCTCTACAACTGGGACTATGCGACGATGTACGCAATCAAAAGCAACTTCGCCTCTCCTGTGTACGTGGTGGCGATCGCGGCTTTTATGATGGCGATCGCCGGTGGCTGTTTGTGGATCTCACCTTATCTCGCCTACCGTTTCTCAATGGGCCAGGTCTACGAAGGCGTGTCGGCTGCAATGTCACAATTTGCAGCGATGATTATTGGCACTGGCGTCGAGGCCTACAGCGCGACTGCCGCAGCCTCGATAAATCAGTTGGCCCAAAACACTCAAGCCCAGGGTTCGTACGACGCGCAAACGACTGAAGCTCGCGCCAATCGTGAATCGGGCATGTTGCGCAATCAAGCGGCGTTTATCGCCGGGAAAGCTCAAGCCCTTTCCTCAGCGGAAGCCACTGCCGGTGCTGCCAGGGCAGCGGCTAGGGCTGGCGTCAGTCAAGCCTACACTACGTTCGGCAGCGCTAGTCGCGGCATCGCCGGATATAACGAGCAGATGGCACAAATAAGCACTCAGCGTTCAATTAAAGATAACAACACGCTTAGCGGTCGGCAGGCGAGTGAGGCTAACACTGATTCGCAGGTAGCGCGCAAAGAGGAGTGGTCCAAAGGGCTTAATCAGGTTCCGATTGTGGGAGGACCAGCCGATTTGATCCGTAAATGGGATAGCGGAGTGGTTTCATATCTTTCAGATGGCAAATACGGTGCGATGCCGCTAACGCTACATCAACGCGGTTACGACGCTGCACGAATTGAATATACGAGCGGCGTCAACGCTAACGCGACGCAGAGTTTCACGGAGGCTCAGAGAGTCGAACGTCAAACAGGCGATCGCATGGCTGCTATCTCAATGCAGCAAGGTAGCGAAGTGGCGGGAGCTGCTTATGCCGCCGCCGGTACTTCCATCGCCGGCCATAGAAGTGCGCTTGGACTTAACAATCAAGCGGTCCAGGTCGAGTTTACTGGGCGCATGAGCAGTGCTGACATTTCGCAAAAAGCAGCCGTTGATTCCGCCAAGCTACAGGCCATTTCAATGATCGTTAGCCGAATGGGATCTAAACTAGCGCAGGACATAGAAAAGGCTATGGAGATGCGATACTGATCGCTCTCTTTGAATTCTTCACCCGCATGTGTGTGCGTGTTAGGACCACGCTTTGCGGCACGATGGTTGCAGCCACACCGTTAGGCGCCATAGCTCTTTATCAGTCGCGTCGCGAAGCGCAGGCAAAGGGTTTTGCGCAAAATAAGGTTCGCCACCATCCGTGGAAGCCTCAACCTAACTCTAAGTCACGACGCGCCAGCGTCGTACTCGCTTATTAGGGATATTTACTTGAAGAAGTAATTCCAAACGACAGGCCAGTAAGGAACCGAGTCAGCGGCAATTTTGGCAAGCTCAAGAGCGGTTTTCGTTGTCACTAATCTAGCCTGGATAAGCTCCCAAGTCCCGGCATTCATTTCTCCTTTAGCAAGACTTTCTACCTTTTGTAATTCACCTATCACATCGCCGCGTGTCGGAAAATCAAGAGCATGTAAGTCTTCAATCAAGCGCGATAAATCCGGCAGTATTTCTTGAACCGGTTGATTATTGTAGCTCACGGTTTGATTGCTATTAGTCCCGAAACTCATTGGGCTATTCTGAGGATTATTAATAACGATAGTCGGCCTCGCTGGTTCTGCTTTGCGTTCGATTTCCTTTATTCCCGCCGCATTGATGCTCACCCCCTCATCGGTTCCACCTAACCACCCTTGACTCTCTAATTCGTTAATAATCTCTGTGACTTCATTCACGTTAAGGTTTAGCTCTTGAGCAAGTTCCGCAGGTGTAAATGATCTTGTATGCCTGGTCTCTCGTTCGTCGTACAGCCTTTGGAAAACGCGGCGCTCTTTTTCTTCGTAGGAGTTTTGCATCACATCTATTCCTCTAGTGGTAATTCGAACACGGCCCACCCTACATTTCCACGAAATAAAATCTTTGCTTTCAAGGTAATTGTGTATAGGTCTCATTTCGTCGCGATGAAGCCCAAGTTCTGATATGGCACGCTCATAGTCTACCTCTGGCTGAAAACCACCCTGAGAAAGCTCATAAAGCTTTTCGAGATACTGCCACGCCATTTTCTGTAACGCGTTCATGCAACCATTTTACTACGGCAGTAAGAACTTCGCTTCCATCGGCATCCCTCGTAGCTTTGTCGTTTCTACATCCCTGTACTGTCGAGGGTCAGGAGTCGAAGCCCAACACAAAAGCCGCCCCCTTTTGGGGAGCGGCCTTAATTCTGTTTCCTATTTGCTGAGCTATTTTTAGCTTCAGTCGTCTGCTTCGTTTAGAATGTCGCCTTCCGGCGAGACAATCATAGTGGGGTCTTTTTCCCCGTCTGAACTCGTTCTCGAAATATATTGGGAACCTGACGGATAGCTTTCATCACTGGTTGGATTAATCGTAAATTGGCTGCCATCATGCTCTTCCGCTACCCACCGGTCACCTTCGGTTACATCCCGATCTTTATTTGGGTCATCACGTTCAGTGTTGCTCATGGTATGCCCTCCAAGCCGTACTTATACCCCTATCGGGTAGTTTTATCAACGCTCCTAGAACGGCACGTCTTCTACGTTCAAATAAGAGCAGATTCAAGCCTGTCTTCTAACTCCACAGGCTCCACTTCGTTCAATGTGCCGCTCTTAATGCAGTCCATAAAACGTCCGGTATCAAATACCACCGAAGCATTTTTAAGATATACAAATCTTCCAACGACCTTTTTAACTTCACCCACTAAAAAGTAAGTGACGGTTCGGAAGAAGAACTTGCTTCCCACTAAGTCCTCATACGAACTGATTTCTTTGAAACTATCTATCCCTAACTGGTCTTTGATTTTCTCCAGAGTTTCCTCTGAGACCTCAAGCGTAGGCATTTATTTTGAGATTTCCGCTCCGAGTGGAGCATTAGGTTTGTCTTTCCTTAAGTATGACACGCTCGTACAATGCGTCAAATGAGTTATCCACAGATGTAATTTGGAGATAAACGATGGACATTTCTTCTGAGGCGGCACAAATTATCAAATTTCTCGGTCTTGCTCTTGGTGGCGGCGCTGGAGCATTTAAGGCTTTGAAATTTTATATTGAATGCCGATATGGTCCTAAAATTCTTGAAGCGACTGAATTAGCAAAACTCAAAGCTGCCGCTAAAGGAGAGGGCGCAAAAGAGACGTGGATTGAACAGGGAAAAATAGAAGCCGAACATGAACTTTTAAAAACGAAGTCAGAGTTTGAAGAAAGCCGTTCGGTTATTGAAATAAAGAACGCGCACAGGGCAGAACTCAGAGAACGAAACGCAAACTATGTATTAAGGGTTGCCCTTGCAGAGATTAAAGATGACTTACCGGAGGACCTTCCTAGCGTTGACTTCATAAATCGTCTAATGGACATAGCGGAAGATGTTACCGAAGATGAATTAAAACTTCTTTGGGGCAAAATTCTTAGCGGAGAGTTTAAAAGTCCAGGTACGTTTTCTCTACGAACACTAGATATTCTTAAGAATATGTCAAGCCATGAGGCACACATCTTTCTTAAGTTTTCCAAAGCCACTGTTAAAACTTCGCTTGGAAGTAACGAGTTCTGTGTTCTCATAAATGATGCCCTGCATGAATATTTCATTAAAAGGTTTTGGCTTGCGTACGACGATATCTCATTCTTAAAAGAAATAGGACTTGTTCAGTCTGAATCCAATCAGCATTTTGTTCGTTACGAAAAAGACAGGCACAACTATCTGAGTTTTCAAAAGGGCCAGTTGCGATTAGCTGTAAAACTTTTGGAGGGCAAGCAAGGTGTTCCCATACGCGTAGAAGTTTTGACAAAATCTGGCATTGAATTGCTTTCTCTCATTGAGCAGGAAGACGACCTGGAATTGTTGGAGGAAATAAAGAAGGTCTTTGAAGAGAATGCCGAAGTCCGTATCACTGACCAAGAAACAAGACACCGAGAAATGATTAAATCCGGTATTGAAGTGAACAAAGCGAAGGGGCAGAATTTTATTCCTGTTCACGCCGGGGGTAATACGACTTTAAAATTTTATGCCGAGCATTTTAAGGTTCCCGTGGAGGTATTAGCTGAATTCAATGGACTACCGATTGACACAAAACTTACTGTAGATATAGTTAAAATCCCTAGTTATTTGTTCGATGAAGAAGGAAATGTCAAATAACCAAAGTTATTCACAGGCTGATAGAAACCTCCACACCAGCAGCCCGCCGTTCCCCCACCAACCGGAAAGAATAGTCAAAACTATTCCTTCTAAGACAACGTTATTTAAGGTTTGGGATACTAATTTTTTAGATTACCTCGCACTTAGCATTCCCACGGATATAGCGGCAAAAAGGAGAAATCTGTATGTTGAACCTCTCAACTCTTCGCGTATCAATGCTCGCCATTACCGCTTTGGTCTGTCTATCAAGCACGGCTTCTGCCCAGCAAAATTTGCCAAGGATTGTTACCCCACGGGGAGCCAACCGACATCTTCTCGCGCTGTGATTCGGCAAGCGCCCCCTCGTGTAGTTATCCGGCAGGCAACACCGCAAGACAATGTTGCTGTTAGGTATCAACAGCTACAACGTCGGTATCCTACTCCCAATGGTTACAATTCAAGGGTTTGGCAAGACGGACTGCTCCAACGCGCACAACGAGAAGTTACGGGAAGCGCCCCTAGAGCGAAAAGCAGGCTGGCAGCAGGTGTAATAACTTGGCTCTTTGATGCATTGAACAAGTGAGGGTTTAGTAAAAATTTAAGAGAGTGTAGGAGGTAGGTTGTGGATAACTCCGCTGTTAGCCCAAAGTAGTAATGTCACCTTTCTCCAAAGTTGAAATGTCACCTTTTGTGGTACTGAAGCAGGAACTTCAGCACGAAAGGTACGGAGCAGGTGGAGCCCCTACTACGCGATGAGCCAACGAGAGCTAACGCGGCTGGAAGTAATTCAACGAGTAAAGCGCAAGACGCTCAAACAACGCCAAGCGGCGGAGCTGTTGTCAATTTCAGTGCGGCAGGTGAAACGGCTCTGCAAAGCTTACCAGGCCAGTGGGAGCCGCGGGCCTGATTTCCAAACGACGCGGCCAGCCCTCCAACAATCGCTTACCGGAGAAAACAATCAACAAAGCGCGGCAGTTATTGCGTGTCGCGCTATCATGACTTTGGGCCGACGCTGGCGGCAGAAAAACTGGCCATAGAGGGAGTGTCGCTGAGTGTTGAGACCGTCCGGCAGTTGCTGATCGGCGAAGGGCTCTGGAAAGCCAAGCGCGTTCGTCGCGTGGTGATTCACCAGTTGCGTGAGCGGCGCGCGCGTTTGGGAGAGCTGGTCCAGATCGACGGCTCACCACATGACTGGTTTGAAGGGCGGGCGCCAAAGTGCACGCTGCTGGTGTTTGTCGACGATGCCACTTCGCGGCTGATGTATCTGCAGTTTGTGGACAGCGGAGACGACCTTCAACTACTTCGCGGCGGTGCGTTCATATCTCACTGAGTTTGGTAAACCGCTGGCCTTCTACAGCGATAAGTTTGGTGTTTTCCGAGTAAATATACCGAATGCGCTGTCGGGCACCGGACTGACGCAGTTTGGGCGCGCCCTCAAAGAATTGGACATCGAATTGATTTGTGCGCACTCGCCGCAGGCCAAAGGCAGAGTGGAACGCGCCAATCAAACACTGCAGGACCGGCTTACCAAAGAACTGCGTTTGCGTGGCATTTGCTCACTAGCAGCAGCCAATGCTTACTTGCCGGAGTTCATCGCGGCTTACAATGCAGCGCTTTGCGGTAGCGCCGCGCTCGACCGGAATCAGCGCATCGGCCGCTCGGCAAAGGAGAGGATCTGGATCGCATGCTGACGCTTTGCGAACGGCGCACGTTATCGAAGAACCTGACGCTCTCCTACAACAACGTGATCTATCAGATCAAAACCAAGCGCTCCGCCTACACCATGCGCCAGGCGCACGTGGAAGTGCGGGAGCAGGCACACCGGAGAGATCACGATCGAATATAAGCAGCGGCCCTTGGAGTACACCATCTACTGCGAAACAAGAACAGCAACAAGGAAAAGTAATCGAGGCGAAGTTGCTTCAGCCGGCTGCCGCGCGCGCGGCAGCCCGGCCGAAGCAAAAACGTGGTCCGGTACCGTGCGACATCCCTGGCGCTCTTCGACTTTAGCGAGAACTCGATGCAAGCACAGAGAGCGTCGTGGTGAACTCTGTATCCTGCGCAAGTAGAAAGTGACATTTCTACTTTGCGCATTTGGGTGACATTTCAACTTTGGGTTTACAGTCGCTGACGATCTCTTGAGTAAGATGTGGTCTATAGGTAATCTCGGGCGGAATTACGGCGGCCATTGACGATGATTCAACAATCATCGCTGGATGTGATTGTCCACCTTTCAACCTGGCTGGTGCGTAAGAAACGAAGAGTGGCGATTCATCATGATTGTCGGTTTGCTCGGCAACATCTTGATCAGTCGTCGTATAAGGCTGGTTTGCAATGCAACTCAATACTGCCCAGGCACCCTCGATCGTGTCGGCGTCTTGCCAAAGAATAGTATTAAGCTGCTCTTGCCAGTTCTCACCGATGGTCGCTCCGGTCTTATCAAAGACAAGAATTTGCAAACCAAATGTCGTTCCGTACTTTCCATATTCCTTACCGTTCAAATGCAGGTTGGCGCGTATGTTGTAGCTTCGGGCGACACGCTGCCACCATTCAGTCATGGCGGAGCAAGTGAAGTTCATCCCCTCGCCGGCGATTGCTACGAGGCGTCCGCCATCCCGCAACCTTCTCAACGCACTTTCGATATGTCGGGCTCCGTATCGTGCGGAGTGTTTCACTACTCGACCACCGGTCGCGCTAAACGGAGGATTCATCAAAATTGCCGTAGGCTGAATTTCGGCGGGGAGCAAGTCGTCGATGATCTCAGCATCGAAGTTGTATGTCTCGAAGGCTAACGTCTGCGTGAGTAATGCACGACGCCGCGAATTGATCTCGTTGCAGATGATTGTTGCGCCAAGTGATCGCGGCCAAATGGCGAGGCTTCCGGTTCCCGCTGATGGTTCTAATACCGTGTCAGTTGAATGCGGATTCAGGAGTCGAGCGGCAAGGTAAGCAAGTGTCGGAGGGGTCGAAAATTGTTGTAGCTCTGTCTGCTCTAATGTGCGGTCGCATTGACGTGGCAGCCGCTGCATTAATGGTCGTAAAACGGAAGCAACTACATGACTAAAATCCGCGTGCATTAGCTCCGCTGCGTTGGTTTCTAATAAGTGCTTGTTAACTGCAACTTCTAAAGCGTCGTATGCGTCGCGAGGTGTGTAGCGACCTTGTGCGCGAGAACCGCCGAATCTCTTATCAGCAACTTGTGTTAGCTTACGATTGTCAAAAGATTCCCCTGCCTGTAGGCGTTCTTGTAGTTCGCTAACAAGCTCACGAGTACCCGCTAATAGTTTGGTCGTTTTCTCCGTATCTCTCGATATGAAGTTCTGGCTAAACATCAATCTTTCTCCTAAGCGGCTGAGGTTTTATTCTTAAGGAGGTGTTTCCCCCTCGTAGAGAAAATTGGCTGCGACTGGCGCCGCACGGCACACCCGCAGGGCCGAAACAACGTGAAGGACTCGAAACGGAGTGAAGAGTTGTGTGGTGTGGCTGTCGTGGAAAATTGAACGCAGAGGGGGAAATTAGATCCAGATCTTCTCAGTCCGGAATGGAGTTAACGAAATGAGGGCTGAGTCTTTATGAAGTGTGGTGTGAGGTTCAGTCCCAGCTCAATGCGACAAGAGTTTTATGTACATTGTGATCAAACACTCTTACGGTGGGCCATACGTTTAATGATCAGCCCGGTTAATCAGGTGTGGTTGAACGCTGTGATTTGATTTGCATTTGCAGTCTCTTGATTCGCATGTGCAAGGTAGTGCGCTTAATTCCGAGTCGCTGTGCTGCCTTAGTAACATCGCCACCTGCATGAGCCAGTTCTTGCAGGTATAGATCGAGCTCCTGACGTTTGGAATGGCGTCGCATAACTGCGCCACGATCACGGAGACATCTAAGTCCGCTCGAAAGTAGAATCTCGCGCGGCTTATCATCGGGATCGATTTCACCATTTAATTCAAGATCCATGCTTATGTCCAAAGCTCGCACGATACTTGTCCCCGCTCGATTAATAGCCAGTCTTTCGATCACGTTCTCGAGTTCTCGGATGTTGCCTGGCCAAGTGTAGTTTTGCAGCACTTGCAAGGCTTCTTCATGAAAACGTAGTGCGCCTGTCAGTCTGAGGCTATCGAGCTTCTTCAAGATCGCAGACACCAACAAAGGCAAGTCCTCGATACGATCGCGCAACGCGGGAGAGTGAATCGGTAATACGTTGACGCGATAGTAGAGATCCTGACGAAATCCCCTTCTGCAATATCCCGTCGAAGATTGCGATTTGTCGCCATTATTAGTCGCGCATTGAATTTCATTTCTTTTGACTCCTCTGAGCCTACAGGACGAACCCGCCTTTCCTGTAGAACCCGCAAGAGTCGCAATTGCATTGACGATGACATTTCGCCAAACTCGTCCAAAAAGATGGTCCCTTGGCCTGCTGCTTCAAAGATTCCCTTCCTGTAGGCGTTCGCACCAGTGAAAGCCCCTTTAACGTGACCGAAGAGCTCGGATTCAAGGAGCGATTCCGTCAACGCACCGCAATTTACGGGTAAGAACGGTTTCAATTGGCGGTCTCCCAAATCATGAATCGCGCGCGCAATCAATTCTTTCCCTGTGCCAGACTCTCCGGTAATTAAAACGGTCGAATGGCAATCCGCCGCCTTAAGTATAGATTCCTTCAGCCGCCGAACCGTGGAGCACTCCCCGACGATTCTGGCATCCAGTTCGGCGATGCGAGACTCCGTCTTCCTCCGCCGCTCGGATGAGTTTGCATAGAACGGAGAGCTCGTGATCGTTTCCAGGGAGGCTGAATTCTGATGGCCCAATCTGGTTCTCAATCTCTTATGTTGATTCCCAACGGTTTGATTGGTTGTGTGGCTCGTATGCGAGCCACCCTGGCTCATATACGAGCCACCCTGGCTCACATACGAGCCACCCTCTCCACTGCGCGCTTAAGAATTCATTCGGTGCTCGCGAACCATGATTCTTTAAACCACTTGTTTTTGCGGTACTGATTTCTCGTCTGTCGCGCGCGAGATGAAAAAACTCTCGAATATAAGCCGGCATTTCTATCATTTGTCCCCATAGCCAGTGCCTACCAGTTTGCAAACCAGATGCCACTCACAACTTTGATCTATATGGTTGCTGAAAAGCGAGCTTATACGCGCCTTAGGCTGCGGAAGTGATGGCATGCTGTATGCAAAAGGGAGAGCATCAGTTGCCGACGATCACAGGTTTAGTTCGGGTTGATGAATAATTTATGAGTGAACGTATTGATAGAAGGGAAACTGTCGTCGGTTTATTTGAACTGATTGCCTCAAATTCGTGTCCCGCTTGGTTCACCGAACGAGAGCTGGCGGTATCCCTGCGCTTAGTAAACAAAGACGGCAAGGCAATCACAGGTGAAAGTAGAGAATGGGCCTCACGCCAACCGGAAGATAATCCTCTACAGCGAAGATACGGAGGCGACCTGCGAAGATTTTATCGGCCTGACGCAATTCATTGGACCGACGAAGAAACGAAGCATCACCCGCTCCGACCAACTAGTGTTTACAACGGTGCGTCTACCGAACACAGAGTTTAATGTCACGCACTCAGACGTATGGAAGAGAAGGTATCCAAGCACATTGAGATTAGCCCGGCGCTGGAGCGCAAGCGAGCGAAGTACACGGTTGAGGATGTCAGGCAACTTTGTGGTGGCATCTCTCGCTCAACAGTGATGCGCGAGATTCGACGTAAGCGGTTGGCCTGTTATCGCGCGCGTCGAACGCTGCGCTTCTCTGAAGAACACATCACAAAGTATCTGGAAAGGGTCGAGCAAGGGGTAAAATGAAAAGGCCGCTGGAATTTGCTTCGGCGCTGCTTCAAATCCGAATTCGGAATTCTGCGCCATCACAATGGGTTGAGATACCGTCAAGCTGATGCACGCGCTCTAGAAGAGCATGAGGTCTTCGTCATTCGCTGCGATAAATGTAATTCCGTGAGCAGTCGGTAAAGTCTCCCGTAGAAATCATTCATACCTCACAGCGCGGGCGGCTTCCTTCCCCTTGCAACTCGCAGTGTTCACTCTGAGAGATCTTCAGCCGCTCTCGCTCCTTCGTGCATCCACAAATGTCCTTCCGTTCGCCTTACCCTTTCGGGTAAGGATTATCACGAGACCGATAGGATCTGGATTCCACTAAACCTAGGCGCAACCATAATACACGTTCAACTCCGTCCTACGAATTGGATAAGCGATTAGCAACCACGAGAACCGATCGCGGGCCATGAAGTAACATCGCTGCCTCAAGAACAGCCCGGGACGCCGTCGCCGTCTGAATCCCATCTTGACCTCCGTTAATTGTCGCCTTGTGGCATTAGTCCTAAAATTACTGAATGATCAAATCCGTACTCTACTTTGTCGCCGCTGGTCTGTGCGAGATTCTATGATTTACGGGAGTGAAGAATGAATACTGAACTGGAGACCTTTGATCAGACTCCGTTGGCCGAAGCGGGATCATTGGTGCAGGGCAACCGTGCAAAAATAGAGGACCATTGGCTAAAGGCCGACATTAACGAAGCCAAACTCCGCAACGGCTTATTTATTAGATTGGTTGGCAAGAAAAAACGAGTTACGAATGTTGACTTTACCTATTCAATATTCGATGGGTGCTACTTTCGTAATTGCGTTTTTGATTCTTGTAACTTTACCGGCTGCCGGTTTGTTGGTTGCAATTTAACTGGTTCTTCTTTCATTGGGTGCGTTTTCGAGTACGCTAACTTCGAACGGACGTTAGTGGAGGATGAGATCCTACAAGCAGGTCCTGAGTCTCGCGAAAATCTCAAACTTAAGTTCGCCCGTACGCTCAGAACGAATTTTCAGCAAATTGGGAATGTAAAGGCCGCCAATCTAGCAATCAAAATTGAACTTGAGGCAACGGAAGTACATTTACGAAAAGCATGGATGTCTAACGAGAAATACTATCGCGAGAAGTATGTTGGTAGACACAGAATCGGAGCATTTTGTGAATGGTTAGGCTTCAAAACGTTGGATGTTGTTTGGGGGAACGGCGAAAGTGCGCTCAAACTTGCACGAAGCGTTCTGGTTGTGTTTGGCGTTATGACTTTGGTGGATGTCGTGACATTCAAAGATGTTTCGGCGCTCGGAAGCTACGGCAATTCTTTGGTCGAAATGCCTCAGATTTTTCTAGGAACCTTGACACCGCAGTTTTATACGAAGGCTTATCTAGCCGGCATTACGTTTTTAAGGTTCATTGCTCTTGGATTATTCATGTCAATCATCATCAAGCGATTTAATCGACGGTAACATGCATATCTACGCATTCGGATCGATTGTTAGAGGGGAGATATCAACCGACTCTGACGTTGATCTGCTCGCAGTAGTAGACAGATACGAGCCACGATTCGATCCGGATATCTTTTCTATTTACTCGTATCGTCGCCTCGGAGAGCTGTGGGTAGAAGGGAACCCATTTGCTTGGCACTTGTCTTTGGAGTCGAAGCTCCTCTATTCACAGGATGGTTCAGATGTTCTTGCGGAATTAGGTCAACCGTGCAAATACAATGGTTGTTTGAGAGATTGTGAGAAATTCCTCAGACTGTTTCAGGATGCACAGAAGTCGATCTTGTCGGGAAGCAACAGCATAGTATTTGATCTATCAACCGTCTTCTTGAGCATTAGAAACTTTGCCAGTTGCTTTTCACTTGGTGTCAGCGATCGGCCTGATTTCTCGCGGCACTCGTCCGTGCGTTTGGGCGACCATAGCATTCCTATTTCGAAAGAATGTTACGCCACATTAGAGAGGGCACGTATTCTATCAACGCGGGGATGTGGTTCTATTCTTATTCGTGGTGACGTAACGAAGGTAATTCGAGAGTTGGATACGATCCGACAATGGATGAACGATCTTCTGAAGAGGGTTGAGGCCCATGAACGAATTCAATAATCGAATATCGGCACAACGAGAGATTCTTAGGGTTGTTAATCGGCGATCTCCATCTGAGGAACTCTTTGGTCTTTCCAGCAAGGCGATTGACCGATGGATTGCTTCAAATGCAATAGATTCAAGCGATCTTCTCGTCGAGCTTATTAGATCTGCTTCAGCTAAGTTGTTTTTTCTCGGGACCAAGAGCCAAGACCAAATAACAGAAGAGTATCGAAACATCTCGCACGATATTTCCGCTCTCTGTACTCGCATCGAGCGAGAAGTGGAGCGCCTGAGAGTCGACATGTAAATCGCTGTATATTTGCTTGTTAGACTGCGCCGAACAATATGTCGAAACTAACCGACACAGAGATCGAAGCGAAGGTCAAAACGCTTCGTCGGACCCTCACCCAATGGCTGAAACAAAATGAGATAGATTACGACGTCGTGTTCAAAACATACGTCGAACACTTCGATGACAATCCCGGCAGTATCCCTTTGGTGATGTGCTTCACGGATGCGGTGGCCCATGCTCTTGTTTCTGAGCTGCAAACAGAATTTGTCGATCTTGTCCTATCGCTCGGTTTCTATTACGAACACGAAACAGCCAGCGTCATTTCATTCTTCCCATATGATGAAAGAGAATCAGAGCAGTTCAAAGACTATCTTGCTTTT
Organism: uncultured Acidobacteriota bacterium; assembly: GCA_963770215.1. Lineage (GTDB taxonomy): Bacteria > Acidobacteriota > Blastocatellia > Pyrinomonadales > Pyrinomonadaceae > PSRF01. Next base: position 17,068 of record CAVYOP010000014.1, on the reverse strand, counting down.
CGCTACTTCATGGACTTGCTAGCACCGGACTTCACAGACATCTACACCGAAATATTTCATTACTTTAGCCGACACCCTTTACGACTTGAGAATCTTACTTGGCGGGGATTTGAAGAATTGGTGGCAAGCGTTTTCAAGAATCAAGGGTTTAGGACAGAGCTCGGTAGAGGCTGGGCAGATGAAGGCATAGACATCCGCTTGCTGGAGCATTCCGTTCACGGCGAACTGTCCACATTGGTACAGGTTAAGAAGTACCGCAAGGATCGACCAATTCGAATTGAGTCCATTGCGGCTCTGAGCGGACACTTATACGACCGAGGGGCAGACAAGGGCATTTTCGTCACTACGTCGCGATATCTGCCAAGTGCACGACGCTTTGCTGCCCGCCAAGAGAAATCGATCGTCCTCGCGGACAGCGGTGACCTCGCTGAATGGTGTCAGGAGATCTCAAAACGAATCGGTGGAACCCCAATCGAAGCCGAGCTTCGCGAGATTCTCTCAGCCATAATTCGTGGGACCAAATTTCCTTTCCCTATTGGTGAAATCTTTCACGCTTCCAATGGGGTCACGTGCATCATGAATAGTTTTGCGGTTGTGGTAAGGGCCACTCCTCGAGCAGCGCTGCTGGTTGAGTTGGCGGCAATCAAGACTCCCGCGGGCGACTACCCTTACATTGGTTCCGAGGTTCCCGATTTAACGACCGTGAAGTCCAAACTTAAAATAATTAGGGCGAAGAGAACTGACTACGTTGATAGGATTTCGTTTTGGGGGGAACGGCAACTCTACACACTCTGGGACGGTAAGCCCGTGTGGTACGACTGGAACGATTAAGCTCGGTCAATGTCCCGATCAGTTCAGCCAAAGAAATCAGGACCACACCCACGCCAAGCAACTGACCGTAATTCTTCGGGAGAGATCGTCTGTCATTTTAGTTCCACGTGGGTGATCCAGCATCAAACGATCCGACTCGTTGGAGATACGCTCACAGAAGGTACAAATTGTGAGCAGTCTCTCACCCGGAAAAGTGGGAGTAACTAACCTTGAGAATTGTTTTTGAGGTTCTAACGCGGGTGATGGGATTGGTTTCTCGTCACCCTTCGAGGTTCTTTTGTTTCTCATTCCATGACTAGTTATCCGACTTGTATTTTTTGCAAGCAGAACAACTCCGTCCCCAGTAAGGAGGACGTGATTCCAAAGTGGATCGCCCGCGAGTTTCCTGATGCACGTTTCCTTGTTAATGACATAGAAAGGAACAGAACGTTCGAGGCTGTTGGTCACTTGGGATTTTCTCAAAAGCACCCTGCACCAGATGCAATAATGGCTGGATGAGCCACCTTGAATCTAGAGTGCAGCCGATCTTAACCCCAATGCTTCACGGTTCATCTGTCACGCTAGAGTCCGGGCATCAATTACTACTCTCGCGGTGGCTCGTTAAAACAGCGGTCATGTACGATCTACGGTATAGGAATCGTGAGTCCTACTTCACGCCGGACGAATGCCATGCGCTCATGGCGTCTCTATCACTCCCTCCCGACACCCTGATGTTTCTCGCTGTCTACTTGGGCAAAAAACAAATTACCGCGCAGGAACTAGGAATCGAGATAGTGACAGAGAGGTTACCAGAAACCTACATGGAGTGGTGTGACTTTCAAACGTATACAGCGACATTCACTATTAACAGTCTCACGCTTCAAACGTTTTCTTGTAGGCGGCCCAAAAAGTTTTGGGATGCACAACTGAGCATTGAGATTCCCACCAACTGGACAGGCGCTGATGTTCAGATTTGGCCCGTTGCAAATACCGCCGTGCTGTGGCCTCCCAAGTTCTACCTGGACGACACTCTCCTGACGGACTTCGCGAAGCGATTTGAAGAGGCGAGCATTGTCCAACGGCCCTAATTATTTTTTGCCTATCCCGCAAGGATAGCGGGAGTCAAGCTTTAGATTTCTTCTCGCTCCATGCCTCGATGTCCCTTTTGTCTTCGTAGTCATTCGTCGAAGCGCGGCGAGCATGTCATACCTCAATGGGTATCACGAGAGTTTCCTAGTGACGATTGGCAGCTGGAAGACCGCCTAACAAAGTATGTCCGCAAGACGAAGAAATATATCCACCTAGTAACGCCATTACCATGTCGCGCTTGCAATAATGGATGGCTATCGGCTTTAGAAAGAGCGGCCAAGCCCATCCTCGTTCCTCTAATGCACGGAACGGCAACAACTCTCAACTCACACGATCAGGTGATAATAGCGCGCTGGTTTTTAAAAACTTCGCTTATGTACGACTTGCTTGCTGAAAAGCAGGCTCCCCGTCCGCGATATTTCGAAGATGACGAGTACGTTACTTTCAGGCAACATCTCTCTTTTAGACCTTCCTACATGTTCTTCATTGGCGCCTACGAAGGTAATCGGCCCTTCATTGTTCAAGAAGACCATTCAGGAGTCAGCGTTGCCTATCGGGACGACCTTAAACCACTTGGCAACCCTGTTCGGGCCTACTCGCTCACCCTTGTTATTAAGCATCTCGTACTACAAGTCTTCTGCGCTAAGCTTGATCCCTCCATCGGCAATTTTCGAATGCGCGACTTCAGACCTGTAAGCACCCAAATTGCCATTTCGCCAGACTCTGTGAAATGGCCGCCGTCTTTCAGTATGGGAGACGCAATCATCGACAAGTTTATCCACAGGTGGTCGGACTTTCCGCCGCCCGTTTGATTTTGTTCTTCAGGACCAATCTCCGTGGCAATCCTATCCATTTTGTTTAAGGCTACTTCGGTGAGATTCACCTGCTGCTCGCCATTGGTCGCGATATTGAACTGCAAGCCGGGCGTGTTGCGTGAGAGAAGTCTAATAGCGGGAGCTCTAGTGCGATTGTTTCCATTCAAGACCGGCCACAGTTTTCCCCACAGAACTTGCCGCAAGCGCACAGCATTAAACGCCATTGCCAGCCGTGAAACCACGCGCTAGTCTCTTGAAACGCTGGTTGATACGTTCGCGCCGTTTGTGAAATTTGACCTGCTAAATCGCGAAGATAAGCGAGCATTATTGAACAGCATCACGCCGTCGATTACCTTTTCTGATTATAACGTGCAGGGAATCTATGTCGGTCTCGCAGTAAACCATACGGGTGCGCATTCTGGCAGGCTTTTTCTATTTAGTTGTGAAGGGTCGTTTTATATAGCTACCACATGATTTGTACCTATATGATTTTGTCCCAGGAAAGGTTGGCACTTGGGCATTGACGGAGGGTAAATAAGAGGGTAAAGTTTCGGCGCTTCTTTGAAACTCGCGAATTTCCTCAGCAAAAAGGTCAGCTCCCGTAGCTCAGCTGCATAGAGCGTCCGCCTCCTAAGCGGAAGGTCGCGCGTTGGAATCGCGCCGGGGGCACCAGTTTTCCCTAAGAAATTCGAACCTCGCCACCTTTTTGCAGGCTTTGTCCCGCAATTTGTCCCGCAATTTTTCTTGGAGTCTGTGGCACGAGCCGTGAATACGTGCCGGAGGCAACATGAAAAATTTCTCGACGACCTGCTTTGCGCGACCGCTTGGACGACTTACCGGTTCTCATTGAAGCTCTATTGATCAAATTCGCGGATAGCTCCAAACCCTCTGTTCGCGATGCAGCCGTGAAATTGAAGGAATGGTTCAGAGTAGGCGACATGAGTGAGCATGCAAGACAGGTAAGGCAGGAGGAAATAGCAATCGAGAGGGATCTATAGTGACGGCCATGGTGCCATATATGAAGTGATCGGAACCGCGTCTCACACGGAACGGTCTGAAAGCTGATGGTCTATCGTGAATTGTTCGATTCGTATCGACTTTTGGTTATGCCAGTCAAGAGCTTTGCCGCGCTACTCGAACCATCACGTCCGTCCCATTTCACACTGGTTAAGAATCTGTAGGTAATTTCAAAAAGGGCGGTATGCAGCACGCACCGCCTTTGTCTTTATTAGGACTTTCGGGTTGATTTGGATTGAGGGTTCCGTGGACGACGGCGGACCGGAGTTCGATACTTGAGCAATTCGGGGTGTTGGTGTTCGATCTTATATGCCAATGACTGATATGGTAGCTCCAAGAGAGTAGCCGCATGAGTTACCTTTCCGTCAACTTGGACCAATGCTCGCTTGATAATTACTCCTTCATATTTATCCAGCTGTGCTTGAAGTCCGCCTGGCTCAGTCAATAGAATTTCTGTTGCTTCGTTGGCCCTCAATTCAGTATGTATACTGGCAACTACCTTGTCAGTGACATCAGCCAGTCTTAGTTTTGTGTCCGGGCTTTGAGAGCTTGCGAGCCATTCGCGTGCTTCCCGATAAGCGGCCTGCACTATCTCAGATGCTAAGTGCTGAACTTCTTCGATCAACGTGAGTGCTGCCAATCCGGCAGTGTTCAAAGCGTTGACTTGGTGGGCAGCTTCAATCGCTTGTCGAAAGATAAAATGGGCATATTCACTCCGGCCTAACCTGGCCAGAGCCACTCCTTGTGTTATCAGAGCTTCTGCCATCATGCAGAAGTGTCCACTTCTCTTTAAGACGGACACTGCTCGGCGAGCGATGCGTTCAGCCTCGATGAATTTCGCCTCCGCAACCAAAACTTGTGCTCGGCTTTCATCGATCTGTGCGGTGTGAGCTTTGTTTTTTAACCTGACTGTTAGACGGCGAGCCTCGTCAAGATACTTGTGCGCTTCTTTGTACCGACCCAACTTGAACAGCAAGAAGCCGACATTGTTGATTACATCAGCCCGGAAGGTCTGATTGCCGGCTAATGTGAATTGTCGTTCAGCCTCCTTATATTCCGTAATGGCTCGGCGAAAGTATTCGCGCCTGTTCTCGTTCGTGGCGAGGTTTCGATGAATGATTGCAAGTTCAGTGTGGTAATTGCCTTTAATCTTAGGATTGGAAATCTTTCGGAATAGTGAATCATTCTGGTCGAGCAACTCTAGTGCTTCGCGAAATCGTCCTGATGTCCACTCAACAGTTGATAGCTTTAGCAGTGCTCTTGCTCGGTCAGCTCCCTCAAAGGTCAGGTTTCCCAGTGCGTTACGCAGCCATGATCGCGCCTCATTGAGTGCGCCTTCGCGCCAATAGCAGTAAGCAATCTCTGATTGCGCAACAGCGACCTTGGTCACGTTCCTGCTTGACTCGAAATAAGTCAAGCTCTGGGTTATGAGATTTTTCGCAATCTCTTGCGCATCAGAAACCTGATTTTTGCTTCCGACCCAACCCGTCAAAATACCAACACACAACAAGACTTCAGCAGCAACTAAACGGTCAAGTCCGCCTGTATTGGGAGCTTCGCCCATGCGACTCCAATAGGGACGCATTGTCTTCTGTGCGCCCGCATAGTCGCCTCGGTCCTTTTGTTCTAAGGCAGTCTTGGCCCTAAGCAGAGCTTGGTCGTTCGCGCTTAGGTTGGAAGTGTTGATCCTAGGTGAGGCTATTTTCACGAAAGATAAACCTTTGCCGGTGAGTGTAAGAGCTCTTGCTTTGCCAGCGCTGGATATTAGTCACAGCGTTGGACACCGTGTCAATAGCCTCATATGTATTTACACTATGCTGATTTTATGCCAGTAGATTGGCATCCTCAACTCAAAGGAGAAACAGAAAGAATGAGACACTTGGTACTAGCAATCGCTCTCGCGTGCGTGCTTTCAGGCGTGGCTCGGGCTGGGGAAATCCCTACCAGCGACCGGACAACGCCACAAGCATCAAGTTCGGTAGTAAGAATCCATTCCACTGATGCTGGAACGCCGCAACTGTCCAGTACGGGCGAAATCCCTAGCACCGATGCGACAGAGCCGGAATTGTCAACCATTGTGTTAACGATTCTCATGTCCATTATCAGTATCGTTCGCTAAGGATGGTCTAGTTTAGAGGTAAAAGAAAAACTGCCTTCCAGGCAGGACGGTAGATGTGTGTCGAAAACCGATGGAAAGTTACGGGCATTGCGAATGATTGTTACGTCGGAGAGGCAGTGCAGTATATAAAGCTGCTGGTATGAATCTGCTTTGAGTTTTATTGTCAAAGTGTTGTGAGACTAATGGGGCAGAGCTATAACGAGTCGCATTGCCGAAGCTCTCTGATGTGAAAGTGCTTTATAGGCAAGATGGCCCAATCATCGCCTGGAGTGTTGGGCAACAGGGCGTCGCCGCTTCGTGTGAAGCGGGGGGCTAAAGGCGACTCCTTGTCTAAGGGCGCTGCCGACGGTAGGTGTTGGCAGCGCCCTGTTTTTGCTCGCATGGGCCACGCGAGAAACAGACCGAAACGATTAGCAGAGAAGCTATTACAGATTCGTGAGGCGCTTGGCCTGTCTCAAACAGAACTAGCGGAGCGGCTTGGAAACTATAGGGCTCACCACCATATCTCGAAATATGAACGGGGCAAGAGCGCACCGCCAATTGAAGTTGTGCTTGCTTATTCTCGCCTTGCGAATGTCCAGATAGAGCAGATCGTGGACGATGATGTGGATTTGAATCTTTAGACGGTGTGCCTTTTCTCCAGCAATTAAGAAAGAGAGCCGTATTATTGCCTGCTCTCTACGTTAACTGAACTGGTAAGTCGTGATTGCCTAAGCTGGTTTGTCTTGGCGGCAGATTTTACCATTTGACTGATCCGATCAGCTGCTATGCGGAAAGGGTCATACCTAATCGAATTAAAACCTCACAATATAGACCAAGCCATGATACCTAGTTGGGTTTGCCTCCTATGCTGATCTGCAAATAGCCAGGGGTGGTCCCTTGTTGATCGGACGAAACACAATTCCGGCTGAAAGGTTTAGCCGCAAGCGCATACTGATCAATCGCAGCCTTGGTCCAAGCTGACATTGGTACAGATCGCAACTTGTTTCTTTGCCGACGAGATCGACTAAAACCCATCTGCTGTCGCGTTGCTGAATGTGATCGAACCTAAGGCTAGCCGCTTCCGCTCTACGTAAGCCACAACCGAGAAGCAGAGCCAAGATGGCCCGGTCCCGTAGACCCTTTCGCGTGCTTGTGTTCGGCGCTTTCAGTAGTTGCTGCGCTCGCTGCTTAGCCAGCCAGTTGCCGGTGCGGGTGCCCTCCACCCTGCCTCACTACCCCACCTCGCTCTTAAAAAAATGAGGGAGTGTGCAAAGAAAAATCGCGTTACTTCTTAGACGCGTCAGTCCCGCAACCTTACAGATGGGTAGTGTTGCAGAGTGTGTTTGGAAGTTACTGACCGCAAGACGTCAAGGCCCGAATAATTGCAATACCCATCCACCGCTGCCTCACGGCAGTATCACCCTACACCTCATTAGCTAAGGAGATTCAATATGAAGACTAGAATAATCGCGTTGACGCTGTTCACCGTATTCACAGCAGGTGTGAGTCCCTCTAAGGCCGAGTCGTTTAGTAGCGGCCTTTCCGCGGCGGGACGTGAAACCATCCTGCCCGCACCAGTTGAACCCACACCGGTTAATAGGGGACTATTAACATCCTATGCTGGAGGGTGCGCAAATCCCTCACTTGAAACAGCAAACACAATGTCGCGCTTTCCGCGCATGAGTTCGGGTTACGGCATCACCGACCTCGTGGGGGCAGACCGTGTCAGCATGCCCTTGGAAGCTTACATCGACGCTGTGTCTCCTACGGCCAGCCCCGCGCCTGCGGCTGTCCAGTCGTGCTCCGTTCCAAACCTGCCTCTTCACAGGCTGCTACTATCAACTACTCGATAACGAGGGCTTCGACCAGCCGTCGTCCTGCACCCCTAACTGGATTTTTCCGGCTGGCTATGTCCTTCCGTCATCCTCCATCTGTAACACTAACCCTTTCATAACCACGTTCAGCAAGGTTGCCGTCCTCCCTTACGCGTCAGGCTTCAGCCAGAGTTTTTCCGTGCCTGCCCAGCCAGGCACTCTGGGTGTCGCCCTGATCTTCGCCACTGTAGGGACTCCCACCTTCAATGACCGGCTGGTTGTCGACGTTATTGAAGGCACAATCATAAGAAGGACGATTAAAATCCGTACCGATCTTGGCCCCTTCAGCTGCCACCGTGAGGATCAGACGTTGCTCGGCGAGTACGCGGGTAAGAATCTGAAATTGCGCGTGCGGAGCCAAATCGTAACGCCCGGCGTCGAGTATCATATCGACTCGATATTCCTTTTCTACACGTGATGTGACGGACAGTATAATCCCTTCGGCTTTCGGCAAGAGCGGCATCCCTCGCATGCCGCTCTTTTTCTCTCTTACGATCTTTGGTCCGCAGGGCTTATTACGCAAAACCGCATACCAATTTCGACAGCGGGAGCGGGCAATCGAAGGCACGCATTTCAAGCAGCAAGAGAAACTACGCGAGCTTGGCGTGTAGTTCTGACTGCTTCACCTAGTTGCAACTCTCGGCACTTCCTAGAATTTATGATCTTGTATAAGCAGTGTATCTTGTGAAGAGCATTCATTCCTTAAAATCTGTGGGTTAGCTCGCCGCCCTTCGATGCCTAGCGCCCTTATTGTGGCTTGCCGCTCGGCGACGGTTCAAATAGAATCAGCACCCTAAATATACCGGCCCGGCTTCATAAGCTATTCCTGTTTGGTACTAGGAAAATGCAACCTCATATACTGGTCGCGGACGATGACGTCGACACGCGTGATCTCGTCCGATTTTTCCTGCAAGACGCGGGCTTCCAAGTGACCTTAACTGGCAATCCGGCAGAGGTATTGCACCTCGCGGCAAGTGAACACTTTGACGCGCTCGTGTTAGATAACTGGATGCCGGACATAACGGGCGTTGAGCTTTGCCGCAGGATACGCACTTTTGACAAACTGACTCCGATCCTCTTTTGTTCGGGCGCACTCACGCAGTCAGACATAGAAGCGGCAACCAAAGCCGGGCGCTCAAGGCTATGTGGGAAAGCCGTTCGATCCTGATGAACTTGTGAAATCACTGCGTAGCGCCATAAAGATAGCGGAATGTTAAAGGGCGGTGACTCCCCTGAGTTAGCTTCACCGCCCTCTATGCTTAGCGTCCTCACTTTGGCCTGCCCATTGCCACGCTAAGCGCGATTTCAATCGTTCATTTCAGACAAATAACAACGCCACACTAACGCTTTAACTTCTAATGATGGTGGACGCTCCGCACCGCCAGATGCTGAACGATACTGTATAAGCGTAAGTAATTGGATTCCAATCGTATTCTCACCCGAACGAAGCATTAACGTGTCCGCATCTACTGAGATATTACCAGCGGGCAAATTAGCGTTATAGGAGCGGGCGTAAATGATTCCAAGTGCGCCTATATCTTTGTCTGTTCGGCCTCCCACTTTTTGACGATCCTAAGAAACTCCGGAAGAGTAAGGTCCGCATCTGAATAAACTTCCAACTCGTCGGAGAGAAGATTACCCTACTGGACAACCCAGGTCTGCATAGCCCCACAACACAGGACACCAGCAGGTCGTCTTCGTCTTTCTCATAAGCCTCAATTTCCTTAGTCGTCTTCGCGCCGACCCTCTTGGCGATCTCACTGCGCTTCAAACCTGATCGCCGGCGCTGCCGTACCTTCAGAGCTTTTTTTAACACGTCCTGGAGCATCTGTTTGTCCAGCGTCAGGTCCGCCACGATCCGCTTCAACTGCGCGTTCTCTTCTTCCAACTGCCGCAGCCGTCTCAGTTCCACGGGGCCCAGCCCGCTGTACTTCTTCTTCCAGTGGTAGAACGTGGCTTCGCTGATCCCGAGCTTGCGACACGCTTCCGCTACCGCAGTGCCGGTCTCGGCCTGCGTCTCATTTATTACTGGGGTCTCACAATCCTTAATTTCATACCACTCGTTACTAGAACCTCAGCAACTTCACGAAACGAATCTGAGCGTTTTCGCATTAGTGAGTGAATGGCTTCGTAATCAACATAAATGACGTTTGTTGGGCTACCTGAGGTTAGGGCTTCTCGGCAGACAGAGCTGATAACTTCGATCTCTTAGCCATTATCTGGGGGGCCTTTATCACGTGGACCTTGTCGCGGCGCACCACGAGCCCTGGCGCACTCATTTGAAGGAGAGAACTCTATGAAAAGATACGTGTTGCCACTTCTTGCTTTCTTCCTTTGTGTTTCGTCATTAAGCTTCGCTCAGGAGAACGGAAACCTTCAGATCCATTTCATGAGCGTAGGCCAAGGTGACGGTGCGGTTCTCATCTCGCCGCGTGGCGAGATCGTCCTTTTTGATGATGGCGTCCGAACATTATGCGATAAACCTATCGCTTACCTCCAGCAACTTGGTGTTGAGAGAATTGGCTATCACATCACAAGTCATTACTACGACGACCATATCGGTTGTGCCCGTGAATTGCTCACTGAATTTCCACTCCTTAAACAAGCGATAGATAGAGGCTTTTCTTCCCCTAACACTAACAAGAAAGGTGGAACGTTCTGGAAGTACAAGCAGATCGTTGGCAGCAAACGTCTGAAAGCCACCAAAGACATGACAATCACCTTAGATGCCGGGACGGACCACCCGGTGCGGATAAAGATTGTGGCTCTAAATGGGAATGGCATAAAAACAACTAACGAGAACGACCTGAGCTTGGTTGCCGTAGTCAGTTACGGAAGGTTCGAGGCTGTGATCGGCGGTGATTTGAGCGGCATCAAGTCGGACAACTACGAAGATATTGAGACATCAGTCGCGCCGCTCGTAGGTCAAGTTGAAGTTTACAAAGTTAACCACCATGGGAGTCGATTCAGTACTAACGTTAATTGGATTAATACGATTAAGCCTCGTGTTGGAATCATTTCCGTCGGCACTAATAAGGATCACGGGCACCCAACAAAAGAGTGCCTCAAACGCCTGCATGATGCCAGAGTGAAGACTTATTGGACACATAGCGGTACGGGGGCGAGCCCCAAAGCTGGATGGGACAAGATCGGCGGAAATATTGTTGTGGAAGTCGAGCCAAACAGCTCACGATTTACAGTTAGCTACAACGGAGGCGATGATGAAGATCACTATGACATGTGGTCCCTGCCTAACAACGCCCTAGTCGCGACGCCGACAACATTGACAATGTCACCCTCAGATGCTTCCTCACCGGAGATCCAGCCCAAGTATGTATGGAGCAAGAGGGCAAAAGTCTATCACTATGCGGACTGCATTTACGTGCACAACATCTTACCGGAGAACTACCAGAGTGGTGATACCAAACCAGAAGGGAAGAACTTGCATAAAGGCTGTCCCAAATAATCACCCTGCAGTTTTCGAAGGATAACGCGTCACGTGAAAGAGGGCTGAGAAGTAGTTCCTCTCATTTTCTTATGAACCCAAGAGCTGTTTCAATTTTTGCGTCATTGCAAATTCATCTGAAGAGTGTGTAAGGCAGTGTGATTAGCTCTGGTCCATCAAAAATAAACCGTCGTCACCATAAGTATCTTTAGTTCATGGGGCTGTCTAATCGAACCGCATCTTCGCTATGAGATCGAAAAGAAAAACGTAGGGGGCCAATAATGAGAATTAATCAAATCACCATGCTCGTTGTCAGTATTCCCCTGATCGGTTTGCTTGCGTCTGGTAACGCAGTTTGCAAGGGGAGTGTGTCCTTAACTTATTTTCAACAAACATCTAGGATAACAGGCAGCGCAAGGTATAAACCTAAGTACAACACAATTGCCCACCGGATATTAGACCTCGAATCACAAGCCGCAACGGTTGATGATTTGATGTATCAGCTTGTCGATACACTCATCGACGAAGCTAGAACAAAGATTCATTCACCGACGCTTTCAACCGACCGCGATGAGCGGGGAAGACAAGCACGGACCGTTCTCCTGGCGATAGACGACATCCTTATTCGCAATAACTTCATTTATCCACGGGACCGAAAGGAGGATTGGACGCTGCTCTTAAGTGACGGTCTTACCCCAAAGCGCCTGGGAGGACCTGAGCTTGAAGCGATGCTGGCTCAGCGCCACAACGTCAGACGAGTTGATCGAATAGATCGTAAGAAACCCTTCTACTTGGTGGACTGTGATACTGCCTCTTACCTCTACTTGGCTATCGGAGAGGTACTAGGACTTCCGCTGTCGATGGTCGACTTACCTGAACATAACTTCGTGCGTTGGTCATTCGACCCACAGTCTTATGTGAATTGGGAAACTATGTACGGTAGTTTTCGGAGAAATTCCGAGTATCGACTTTTTATTAGTGACGACGACTTAGTAGAGGAACTGTATAACCGACGGGTTTACCTCGTGGCCATGACGCCACAAGATGTTATGGGATATTGCTATGCAGCGAGAGGGATCAAATGGGAAAAGCTAAAGAATGATGAACGGGCAATAGAAGATTATGAAGCATCCATAAAATTGTATCCGAGAACGCCGTTCGCTTTCAATAACCTGGCATGGCTGCTTGCCACTAGTCCTAATGCAAAACTAAGGAATGGAAAGAGGGCGGTCGATCTTTCTCAGCAAGCTGTTGCCATCTATCCAGACCATGCAAATTATCTGGACACATTGGCCGCTGCATATGCCGAGGCCGGAGACTTTCCGAAGGCGGTTGAGATTGAGAAGCGAGCTTATGCATTGGAGCCGAAAGAGGTGTATTTAAAATTGATTGCGGCTTACAGCCAAAATAAGACGTATGTTCAATTTACTGAGGGGGAGGCAAAGGATACGACTTCGCAGAAGAATTATGTAAGACCCTAAAATGGAAACACGAATCGCCGAACACACCGGAACCCATCTGTGTGGTTGTTGTGAAGACTTGCCTCATGCACAGAGTGACACTGCTCACGATACACGCGAGACGCCCCTCAACGAAGCGCGGCAGGCGGTAGATCCTCAAACAAAAGTAAGCTCTGTTCCTCGCCGTCAAAGACATTCGATGACTGTCCCCTACTTCTGATGTACAGTGCCGATTTGCATGAAGTTTGAGCTACTAGTATCGAACCTTGAGATAACGTGCAGTAATCGGCGTGTAAGCCAACTGCAAAGTTAACAGGGTTCACCAAGGCGAGTTGTCATCCTTCATGCCGCGGTTCGAGACGTTTCGGACTCTTTTCTCATAATACTCAGAGGGAACCAGTTGCACTGGTGCCAGGTCGCTCTTTGCCTGACATACAGGCCGAGAGGGTCTATTGACCTGCACACTGTTTCCACATCATGGTGGTAAATCCGCGTAATGGCCGCTGCCAAAGAGAGGAAACCCATGCCTTCCCGTAATATCGATGATTTGATTTCAGAACTCAGGCCGAATGCCCGAACCCTTCTTCAGAATTGCAGAGCGCGGGGAATCGAAATGCGACCATATGAAACTTTACGGCCTCCCATTGAACAAGGAAAGCTCTGGAGACAGTCACGGACCAGAGAACAAGTCCAGGCAAAGATCCTGGAGCTGCGAAACGCCGGCGCAGAGTTTTTAGCATTCTGTATTGAGAGTGTTGGTCCTCAATCCGGCCGGCACGTGACGGACGCCCCGCCGGGTCTTTCGTGGCATCAGTGGGGCGAGGCTTCCGACTTCTTTTGGGTGGTTAATGGTGCGGCAGAGTGGTCTACCACCAGGAAAATAAACGGACTAAACGGTTACCGTGTGTATGCCGAAGAGGCAGAACAACTAGGCTTGACTGCCGGCGGGCTTTGGCCAAGGTTCAAAGATTGGCCACATGTGCAACTCCAATCGGCTAGTGATCCCAACAAACTCTTTACGCTTGTACAAATCGATCAAACGATGAGGGAAAGATTTGGTTCGTAGCGTCTTCGACTTAGAGCCAATCGCAGTTCGGCAAGATATGACTTTAGTTCATGGTTGAACAGTCCGCTGAGCATCCCTGCTCATCAATTCTTGAGATCTTATAAGGATATTGTGAATGCCAAACATTCCACTTCCATCTCGAAACCCAGACGGTAGTTACACAACCGCCCCGGTAGGCATGACGATCGATGCCGACGGAGCTAACGGTCAAACCGGAGGTGTGCCTGTTTATGCCCCGAAGGGGTTCATTCCCGCACCGCTCGACTTTCTTGCGAATGCAGGTAAGCCTGGTAATTGGTTTGGTCTCGTAACCGACACAGGGAAGGCTGATGGTAAGCCGGTGAAACAGAATGCCAGTGGTCCTGCTCCGGGTGCGTTTGTGAGTGCTACGAGCTATCGTTGGCCCACATTCGCACGCATCGATCCGCTGGCCTACGTCGACGCGGCAAGCGTTCCGTATATTGTGTTGCCCTCGCATTGGCGCAAACTGGCGATTGGCGTTGTTCTCGGCTGTAAGGCAACAGTGGAAGACATTAAGACCGGCAAGATTTTAGAAGCTGCCGGTGTCTTGGACTTTGGCCCCAAAAGGAAGCTCGGAGAGGCATCAATCGCCTGCGCGAAGTTCTTCGGCGTTCCATCCAGTCCAAAAAACGGGGGCACGAGCGAGAAGCGATTCATCTACACGTTTTTCCCCAGGAGTCCCCGCAATCATCAACGGCGTTACATATCAACTTCAGCCGATGTAGCGCCAAATGGTTATCTAATCAAAGGAGCGGATCTCGGTGAGTCACATCAGAACTTTCCTCTTAACTATCCTTGTCGCTCTTCTGATAGTTTCGTCAGCCATCAACGGAACTCCGTCGGCCAGTGACGCATCCGCGCCACCAGTTGGCTCAGCCAGTGACCCCATCTTCATAGGTGCAGGTGATATCGGGGACTGTCCCCTGTCCAAAGGGAAACACAAGTATCAGAACACAATGGCTGAGGCGACTGCGAAAGTCGTCGCTGAGCAACTGCCAGCGGAGCCCGATATGGGCGTGGTATTTGTTGCAGGCGACAACGCTTATGGCCAGGGCACGGCTAAACAGTATGCTGAATGTTATGACCCTACTTGGGGAAGGTTCAAGGATCGCACAAGACCGGTTCCTGGCATCATGAATACATCAGAAACAAACGGCCGAGCAGCACATGGTTTGGGAAGGATTATTTTGGAGAGAGAGCTGGTAAGCGATTCGAAGGGTATTATAGCTATCAGTTAGGGGCGTGGCATATCATTGCACTTAACAGTGAATTGCGAAAACAATATATGGTGAAACAGAAGCAGTGGCTGGTTGACGACCTTTCGAAAAATAAGCAGCCGTGCGCGTTAGCTTACTGGCACAGACCTGTCTTTTCCTTTGGTGAGCATGGGGCCGGACAGTCGACTCCTGGTATCGAACGTACAATGCAGGACATCTGGCGCATTCTGGATGAGAACGGCGTTGATATCGTGGTTGACGGGCATGACCACAACTATGAACGCTTTAATCCCCAAGACGCTGCCGGAAGATCAGATCCGAACGGTATAGTTGAATTTGTTGTAGGCACGGGGGGAGTTGGTTTACGAAAAAAAGAAATTCCTCCGGGCAAGCGCAGAAACAGCGCTGTTTTCAACAAGGTTACTTGGGGAGTTCTGAAGCTAACTCTGCACCCGACCGCATACGATTTTGAATTCATTCCCGTAGCTACCAAGACATCCGCAGCCCCGTTTCGTGATGCCAGTACCGCTTCAGTTCCTTGTGTCCCGTGAGAGACTTTTTCCGACAGTAATGCCCTCTGTCATTTCTAAGAGCATATCCCGCCTATAGTTAGTGGACGATGTTTATTTGCATAGTGTTCGCATGTTTATACAATCTCGCCGTTCCCTTGCCAAAGACAATGTAAAAAGCTATGTAAAAAGACGCTGCAAAATCATTGACGCTCAGTACCGGTTATAATATCGTCTGCCAGTCCTCGAATCAGCAATAGCTCCTCGAACCTTCCCCAGGAGGCATTCCGATGCACAACTCAATGAGCCTTCCCGCAGAAAAACCAGTTGGAGCGAAGAATGGAACTGCTCCAAGCGAAAACAAGCAGTCAAGTGCGATTGATAAATTATTGATAGCGAATACCACCTTGGCCATATGGTTGATCTTTTTAACCTTTGGTGGTGGGATACTTACACTCTATTACTCTCGGATTGGATATCTGCCCGACATTGAATGGAAAGCAACTCTGATTTATCTATTCATAGGATCGATGGTGGGTGGGGTAATCGGTCTGCTGTTGACAATATCTCTCTACCTGCCGGGAATTATATGGTCAGAGCTCATCGTTTTCGATGCGAGTCTCAATAAGTGCCTTTCGTATACTCTAGATTCCGCGGAAGCATCCAGCAAAGCATTACCACATAAAGAGCCGTGCATAAGATCGATTATTACATATCTGGGAGTACCATTTTTGGTAGTTCTTTTGTTTTCACATCTAGCTTTGCTGCTGCCCAGGGTGCCAGTGAAATCTCAAGGTCAGTATATAGACCTTTACTGGGGTGGGCGTCATTATCCTGCTGTTCCTGACGTTCTTCGTAATGCGAACGCTCTTTCAACTCATGGTCCCATCATGTGAAGTATCCAGCGACAAAGCGGCTCTTAGTCACAAAATCCAAGGTTGGGCATACTTCTGGTTAGAACTGAAAAGAAATCCATTACTTCTATTAAGAAACAAAAACACGCTCCTAAACGAGGTCCAGCGCCGACAGGTGTTTAAATGCGCGCTTTGGTTTATGGTCTCTGTCTTCTTGAACCAAATATCAATGTACCTGATCTATCGTCTTGCTGACAGGCCACGGGAAAAAGCCACTTTTACAATCCTGACTCTGCTGTGTACGGCAGGAGTTTTGATTTCTACCCACGCTGTAGCCGCACTCCATCGATACTCTTCAAGTCGAGCGATAGTCGCTGCTTTGGTGGCTGCCGGGCTGTTGCTGTTTACAGCCGACAGATTCTCGTCCCTATCCCTTAAACTGATGAGTCGTTACGGCATTGGTAAAGAGCAGAAAGTAAACTTGCTCCTTAACGCGGACGGGAAAGGAATCGTTGAAGCCTTGGAGCTTCAGACATCACAATCCTGTTCTCTGCCGAAAATGTGTGAGGTTGAAATCCTTTCCAAGGTAGGGAATGAGTATTTCTTAAGTGTGGACGGCAAGACGTTTACCTTGCCCAAGTCATATGTCATCGCGATTCAATCAACGGACCGCACCAATCGAATTCTGCCCAGACGCTGCGCTTATTCCAGCAGGCGGTTAGTCTGTGACCCGCTCGCCTGAAGATTGCGCCAGAAGAAACCTCTACGGAATACGAGAACGCTATCAGCC
>CAVYOP010000013.1:500000-537644 GCA_963770215.1 uncultured Acidobacteriota bacterium | reverse complement strand
GTGGCGCCTGTAGTTAGCGCTATAAGGCCATCGATCAGTTCAATCCTGCGGCCGTGCCCGCCGGGAACGAGTTCGACGACACTGCACGCCAACTGGCGACTCAGTTACGCTGGTTGCCGAAGCGACGGACCCGGACAACGATCAGTTGCTCTATATTTGGTCAGTGACCGGTGGCAGACTCACTGGCGAAGGCCGTCAAGTCGACTGGGATCTTTCGGGTGTCCAGAACGGCACTTACACTGCCACTGTTGAAGTCAATGACGGCAACATGGCACAAGGCAAACGGGTCCGCGACCGTGACGGTTGGCAGATTGCACGGACTGCGTGAAACCGCCACCGCCGTGTCCGACTGTTTCGGTTAGCTGCCCGAGTGAAGTTGAACCGAATCAGCCGATTACCTTTACCGCCAGCGTTTCGGGTGGTGATCCCGGAGCAACCTGGACCTATAACTGGTCAGTCTCCGCAGGAACCATCAGCAGCGGTCAGGGAACGTCAACGATTACAGTTGACACCGCTGGTATCGCTGGTCAGAGCGTGACCGCAACCGTCAGCATTGGCGGCGCGGATCCGAGCTGCACCGGTACGACGGCATCCTGCACGACTTCTGTGAAGGTTGCACCGCCGCCAGCAGTCAAGTTTGACGAGTATGGCAACATCAGGTTCAACGATGAGAAGGCCAGACTCGACAACTACGCGATTCAACTGCAGAACCAGCCAGGCTCATCAGCAACCATCATCGTGTATGGAAGCTGTGCCGGTGAGGCGCAACAGCGTGGTGACCGTGCGAAAGACTATCTCGTCAATACGCGCGGAATCGAAGCTGGACGCATTACCGTCGTGGACGGTGGTTGCCGTTCAGACCTGACAGTTCAGCTCTGGATTGTCCCGTCAGGGGCTCCGGCGCCACAGGTTGACACTTCAGGTGCAGTTGACCCGTGTCCGCCTTGTCGCAGAGGTCGAGCTCCGCGCAGGGGACGTGGCGACGAATAACACCTAGGCTTTTGAGCCTTTTCCAATCGGGCGATGCTCCTTCAAGAGCATCGCCCGATTGCTTTTGTACAACTGGCCTCTGTTTTGCTCGCATCCTACCGGTCGCTCAGAGCTTTTAGACACAAAGGAACGAAACTGTAATAAACTAGGCAGCACGGTGAGCGATGTGCTCCTGATGATGTAGGCCCTGGATGAAATTAACGATGAAACGAATTGCTACGCTACTCCCCCTGGTAATTGCTCTGTTTGCGCTTGTCTGTTCGGGTTTCGCTCCAAAAACCACTGTCGCGCTCGCGGCAGTAGATGCCGCTGATGCTGCACTGTATTCGAACGATTGGCGCACCACCGGACCTCCGGGAGGCGACGTGCGCGCACTCGTCGTGGATCCCAGGAATCCGGATCGGTTCTACTTCGGAACTCTCGACGGCCAGATTTATACGTCGTCGGATGCCGGCAAGCAGTGGCAACTCCTTTATAACTTCGGTAAACCCCGTGTCTTCATCGATAACATCATCGTCGACTCGCGCAATTCGAAAGTGTTGTATGTCGGCGGGCACCGTCACGACATCCCTGGAGGCTTTTTCAAATCAACTGACGGCGGCGTTACGTGGAAAGAGAGCGCGCAGTTGAAGGACCAGGCCATTCATTCACTCGCGCAATCAGAATCGGATCCTGACACTTTGATTGCAGGTACCTACACCACGATCTTTCGTTCCGACGACTCCGGTGAGACGCTGGAAACAACTGCCGACATCAAACTTTACCGGACTGCATCACGTCGAGTCGCTGGCGATCGATCCGCGCACCGCGAACACGATCTATGCCGGCACGTTCTATTTGCCTTACAAATCACAAGATGGCGGTAAGACCTGGAAAATGATCAAGAACGGAATGATCGACGATTCCGACATCTTCGCCATCGACATCGATCCGCGTGATCCAAACCACATCATTGCTTCGGCGTGCAGTGGTATCTATGAGACGCAAGAACGCCGGTGATAGTTGGCGCAAAGTGCAGGGCATTCCTTCGCAGTCGCGCCGAACGCGCGCGATACTTCAGCATCCGTCGCTTGCAGGTGTCGTCTTCGCAGGTACGACTGAAGGTTTTTGGCTATCGGAAAAAAACGGTGACGCTGATTCATGGATGGTCACCACTTCGCGGCAACTCGAAATCAATTCGATCGCAGTTCATCCATCTCGTCCGGAGATGATCTATATCGGCACGAACAACTACGGCATCATGGTTTCGAGTGATGGCGGCAAGACGTTCACCCCGATGAACAGTGGCTACAGTGGTCGCTTCGCAAACGCGATTCTCGCTGACCGTGACACACCAAATCGAGTTTATGCGTCGACTATCAACACCGCGACCGGCGGAGGATTTTTCTTCGTCAGCAACGACAACGGTGAAAGCTGGCGTCCGTCGATGCGCAGCATGCCGTCGCGTCTGATCACGTATTCGATCCTTCAGGACAGTCGCGATGGCAACGTGATCTACCTCGGTACGAACCTTGGCGTTTATCGCTCAACGGATCGTGGTGCTACGTGGGCGCCGGTATGGTCCACGGAAAAGAAGAAGCCAGTTGGAAAGAAAACAGCGGCGAAGGCGGCTCCGCGGCGACGCACAGTAGCGAACCCCGCGGATACAATTCTGCGCGCACAGGAAGCGCTGGTTGCTGCCGGCTATCACATGGGTGAGCCTGACGGCAAACTTGGTAAAGCCACGACTGCCGCGGTGAAAAAATTCCAGGGCGATCGACACCTGCCCGTCACCGGGCAGACTCGATGCGATTACGCTGGCAGCGCTTGGCGTTGGAACGTCGAATGATCCTGCAGCGACTGACAAAGCAGATCTGATTTTGGCCGACGCAGTTCACGCGCTGGCCCATACCATCGACGTCGAAACTCAGCAACCGGCATTTCTCGCGGCCACCAACAGCGGTCTCTATCGCAGTCTGGATCCGACCAAAGGTTGGCAGAAACTTTCGTATGGAAGTTTTGATGTGCGGACCACCTCGGTGTCCACAAACCTGCGTGAGCCTGAAACGATTTGGGTGGGAACACCCAGCTCAGGAGTTCTCGTTTCTCGCGATAGCGGAAAAACGTGGCGGCAGGTTCAAGGCGTACCGACGGATATTCCTGTAAACACAATCGTGCAGGATCCGCAGCGGCCTGATTACGTTTACGTGGGCACGAAGCAGGCTTTCTTTAGTTCTCATGATGGCGGCGCGACGTGGAGAGTTCGAGGCGCGAATCTTCCCTTCGGCGACTTCACGAGCATCCTGGTCAACCCGCGCAATGGCGATGAGATATTTGCGGGTAACGCTTATCAGACGACTGAAGTCGGTGGCGGTGTGTTTCGCAGCACCGATGGCGGATTGTCGTGGGCGCGCATCGATCCGAAGAACCGGCGTCTGCCAAGTCAAAGGATCTGGGCGCTGGCATTTGACGCACACGATCAGAACGTGTTGTTCGTAGGTTCTCACTCGGCTGGTGTGTACGTTGTTCCGCGAAATAGCGAGACAGTGTCGGCAGCGCAATAGTTAGATCGTTTGGATAGGTCCTAGTAGCACGTATAGGACGCTATAGCTTGATCCAGCACTACTCCTAACGCCTTGACATACACTATTTCGGCGTGTACATTGCCGCCCTACCCGGTAAAAAGGCGGCGGGTGTTTGTCGGACCAAGCGGGGTAACTACGGCAGGGCGGTAATCGAAACAAATTAGCTCGACATTTCAAATCCAAACGGCTCGCTTCCTCGCCAGCCTTCAACTCCCGACAACGCCAAGGTCAATCCAGCTCAAGGCCGCTGTACACTGTCTGACAGTCAGCGAAGACCTGCGCTGATTGTTCCGGCTTGTGAGGCGCGATAAGATCTTCGTACGCGCTGAAAGTTACCGGGGCTACAGGAGTATGCATGTCTAGTGAACAACCCAAGCTGAACAACAGCGAGGAAAACAATAACAAAACCTCCGGCGAGTCGCAGACTGCGCCGCAACCAAACGTTATGGCTTCTCAACCAGCACCAGCACACACACCCGAACCTGACGAATCAGACGAGTCACGCGCCGGCGGTGACGTCGATTTCGGTCAGCTCCTCGATCAGTTTGAGCAGGAACAAGCGACCCTCGAAGAAGGCGAAGTTGTTCGCGGCACAGTCGTAGGCTTAAGCGAACGCGGAGTCGTCATTGACTTTGGCTACAAGTCCGAAGGCATCGTTAACCCGGCCGAGTTTACAGAGAACGGCGCAGCTCACCGTCAAAGCCGGCGACGAAGTTGAAGTGCTCGTGAAGAGCATGGAAACCGCCGACGGGCTGCCCGTGCTCTCGCGCGCCGATGCGGTGCGCATGAAGGCGTGGGACGATCTCGAGAAGGCTTATCGCGACGGCACTAACGTTAAAGGCCGCGTTGTCGATCGCATCAAAGGTGGATTGCGCGTCGACATCGACGGCATTGCTGCCTTCCTGCCCGGTTCGCAAGTTGATGTGCGTCCTGTGAGAAACCTCGACAGTCTGCGCAACCAGATAATCGAAGCGAAGGTGATCAAGCTCAACCGGAAGCGCTCCAACGTCGTGTTGTCGCGCAAAGCTGTTATCGAACAGGAGAACACCGGTAGAAAAGATCAAACTCTCCAGCAGATCGAAGAAGACATCGTTGTCGAAGGTCAGATCAAGAACCTCACTGACTATGGCGCGTTCGTCGATCTCGGTGGAGTCGATGGTTTGTTGCACGTCACTGACATGTCATGGGGACGATTACAGAATCCGAACGAGTTGTTCCGGGTCGGCGACAACATTCAGGTCAAGGTTCTGAAATTCGATCGCGAGCGCGAGCGCGTCTCGCTCGGTTACAAACAACTCCTGCCGGATCCATGGTCCAGCGTCGAGGAACGTTTTCCAGTGGGCACGCGTGTGAATGGTCGTGTTGCGAGCGTTGCCGATTACGGCGCATTCGTCGAGCTCGAGAGCGGCGTTGAAGGTTTGGTCCACGTTTCCGAAATGAGCTGGTCCAAACGCGTCAAGCATCCGAGCAAAGTGGTCAATCCCGGAGACCTGGTTGAGGTTGAAGTGCTCAGCGTAGATCCGAGAGCGCGTCGCATCAGTCTCGGCATGAAGCAGGTGCAGGAGAATCCGTGGCAGACGCTGCACGAGCGTTACCAGGTCGGCACGCGAGTTCATGGACGCGTCCGCAACCTGACTGACTTTGGCGCGTTCATCGAGATCGAGGACGGCGTGGATGGACTCGTTCACGTTTCAGACATTTCGTGGTCCAGAAGGATCAAGCATCCCAGCGAAGTGCTGAAGAAGGGACAGGAGATCGACGCGATCATCACCAGTATCGACAGCGAGAATCGCAGGTTGTCGCTTTCCATCAAAGATCTCGAACCGAATGCCTGGGAGAAGTTCACTAACGAGCACAAACCAGGTGACGTTGTTCACGGTAAAGTCGCGCGATTTGCAAACTTCGGCGCCTTCATCGAACTCGACGACAATCTCGAAGGACTGTGCCACATCTCGGAGCTTTCCGAAGAGCGGGTGGCGAAGCCTGAAGACGTGGTTCAGCTAGGCCAGGAGATGGATTTCAAAATCCTGCGAATCGATCCTGAGACAAAGAAGATCGGCCTGTCCGCGAGAGCGGTCGGCAAAGACGAACCCATTGTCGACACGAAGATCTATTCCTCAGAGGCGGGCGGCGGCATGGCCTCGCTCGGCGAGCTGGCTGACTTTGGTCTCAAAGCCGAAAGCAGCAACGACGAATAAAATTGGACGGCAGGAGACAGGTAGCAGGAGCAGCAGGCGATGCTTCAGCACCTGCTCCTGCTACCTGCTCCTGCTTCCTCACGCTTCAACTAACCTCAAAGTCTTGCCCCAGTTGATCGTTTTCTGATAGTGTACGGTCAACATAACCTCGCCATTATCAAGACGTTATATTAATCAACCGAGGTGATGCATGACAAAAGCAGAACTCGTCGAGGACGTTGCTCGCGCGGCGGAACTCACCAAAAAAGACGCTGAACGTTTAGTCGAAATCGTCTTCGAAAGCATCATTGAAACCCTCAATCAGGGCGAGAAGATTGAGTTGCGTGGCTTTGGCAGTTTTCGCGTCAGAGAGCGCGGCGCGCGACGCGGAAGGAATCCGAAGACCGGCGATCCGGTCAGCATTCCTGCCAAACGGGTCCCGTATTTCAAACCGGGCAAAGAATTGAAAGAACTCATCAACGACGACAGTCCCGGCTCAAATTCGTCACCGGGAAGCTCTTCACGTTCCCTCGACGACACCCGTCAGCCGCCCATCCTTTAAGCTCAAATTCGAGGTGTTGCATTGGATAGATTGTGGAGTCCCTGGCGTGCGAAATACATCGCGTCAGGTGTTGATTCACAGGCGGAGGGTTGTGTGTTCTGCCGCATGGCCGCCGATCCCGAGCACGACGAGGACAACTTCGTACTTCACCGCGCCGAACACGCATTCGTTGTTCTGAATCTCTACCCGTACATCACCGGACATTTGATGGTAGTTCCTTACCTGCACACGAGTGAGTTTGATTCCGTGCCGAAAGAGATCACGGATGAGCTGATGGATCTGGCGAAGCGCTCTCAAACGGCTTTGCGTGAAGTTTATTCGCCGGCGGGATTCAATCTCGGAATGAACCTGGGCGCCGCGGCAGGCGCAGGCATCACCGATCACATGCACATCCACCTACTGCCACGCTGGTCAGGTGACACAAACTTCATGACCACCGTCGCGGAGACGCGCGTCCTCCCTGAAGACCTCGAAACCACCTACTCAAAGCTCCGGACAAAGTTTTAGCCACGAGAGACGCAGGAGCACGTAATACAGGTCAACGTGTTCTCCGTCGCTCATCTCCGTGTTTCGTGGCTACTTTCTCCCGACTCTTCGTGGCAGCGCTTCGTCCTCGACTTCGCCTCCGCGGCTGATCGGAACTTCAGACGGTTTGCTGTAACTGATGCCACGTTCTTCGCTGTCGAGATTCCCGGCAGGCAGCGGTGGCAGAGGTCCTGTCAGCGGTGGGTTGAAACCTGGGTAGTCGATGCGCGCGTGATAGATCGCGGTGAGTGCGCTGATCATCGCCTCGCGAATGATCGTCAGCTCCTGCAAAGTTACGTCGCACTCCTCAAGCTGCCCGTCGGTGATGATCGCGTCAAAGACCTTGACGACGATCGCGCGGATGTTCTCCGGATCCGGACGTGCGAGTGATCGTGCTGCCGCTTCACACGAGTCAGCCAGCATCATGATCGCCGCTTCCTTAAACTGCGGCTTCGGACCCGGATAACGAAAGTCAGCTTCATTCACAGTTTCATTTGGCTTGGCTTGAGCCTGAGCTTTGCGGAGGAAGTAGTGCAGCGTCCTTGTGCCGTGATGTTGTGGAATAAAGTCGGCGATCTTTGTCGGTAAACCGATCTCCTTCGCCAACTTCGATCCGTAAGTCACGTGGCTCGTGATGATCTTCGCGCTCTGGTACGGGCGCAAACGATCGTGTGGGTTATCACCTTGCTGGTTTTCGACGAAGTACTCCGGCGCCGCGAGTTTGCCGATGTCGTGATACAGCGCTCCGATGCGCGCCAGAAGTGGGTTCGCGCCGACCGCGCGACAGGCATCTTCGGCGAGTTGCCCGACGGCGTGTGAGTGCTGATTCGTTCCGGGTGCGCGCATTGCGAGTTGGCCCAACACCGGAAGGTCGGCGTTTGAAAGCTCGAGTAGTTTTACGTCCGTCAGTATTCCAAACATCGATTCATTGATCGGCAAACCACCGGCAGCAAACACTGCCGTCAACAGACCGCCGGCAATTCCGCATCCCGCCGCCATCAAAATAGTTCTCAGCGTGAGAGGCTGTTCAGAGTAAGCGATTAATGCGATCGCCATGACGACGTTCACGGCACCGACGAATATGCCCGCGAGTGTTACCGATTGTCGCTCGCGATAACGTCCGATTCCGTAGATTGCCGCCGAACACGAGACCATCGCGAACAATGCTTTTTGCATTCCACCCGGCGCAAGCATTCCCGCAAACAGCGCGGTGATGATTCCCGTCAAGAATGCGAGTTGGGTATCGACCAGCATCGCGACGAGCAGCGCCGCGGCCGCGAACGGTATTGCAAAGTTCCAGATCGCCGGATCGTTGAATGGCGCCTGCATTCTTGCGGCTACACTGTCGCCGAAAGTGAAGCCGATCTTCATCAATGCCGTTTGGACCAGGATCGCCGATCCGACTAACGCAAACGCTTTGTGTTTTCCCAAACTCAGCAGACTGCCAACGCTTCTGTGCTCCGCAAACTTCCACGCGCCCCAGTAGACACCGCTCACGACCAAAAGCAGTCCGAGGAAGTTGTGCCACGGTTTGCCTGCGTTACCTGTGGTCTTGATCGCATTGATCTGGGCGAGAATGCTGTGGAGTGATCGTGTCGCCTTCGCGCGCCACAACCTGATTTCGTCTTTAACGAAATGACAACCGGCGCGATCCGGCTGGCTTCTGTTTCCCTCGCCGCCGCAGTCGCCGCTTCGTCCAGGACGCACGTTGGCGCGAATCAACGGCACCAGTGCTGAAGTCAGTGCGGTCTTTTGTTCGGGCGACCATCCTTGAAGGTTGACGATTCTCAGTTCGAGACTCCGGCGCGCGGAAGAGAGTGAAGCCATCCTTGTTCTCGGCGCCGGAACAATCAGTTGCGCCACAGGATTCCGAACGTCAACCAGCACGATCTCCTGCTGTAATCGATCAGCATCCGTGTCTTCGTAAATGTAGCCCGCGCCGATCTCGCGAATGATTGCAGTCAGGCGTTCGAGATCGTCTTCGTTGAAGTTATGGGCGATGATGGCCCGAGCTACCGCCTGGCCTCCTTCACCATTCCACACGGCAGGCCGGTTCGCCGTCGTTTGGTTCTTGAGATCTTCCCACGCGGTGCGAAAACTTTGGACTGATGTTTCGGCACGACTCGAATCAAAATTGAAAACAGCTCGAGTTGTTTCTCGCGCGGCAGCCTTGAGTCGCTCAGTTGCGACAGCGTCCACCGCAGTCAGATCTGTCGGCGCCATGATCGAGCGGCTGAGCACGTCGCCGAGTTTGTAGTTCTCAGGGAAACTGGATGAACGGGTTGAAAGGAGTAAAAGAGTTGTGAGCAGAACGAGGACGCCGCATCCGATGAGGAATCGTGTCCGAGGCCTGAACCACATCAGCGGGCGCATTGCGTAAGCGAGTACCTTATCGCGCGCCTGGCTAAAGGGAGTCTTGAATCGTGGACGCAGTCCCATTTATGCGATTGCACAGGGAAGTGAAATCGACACTACCCAACCATCCTCGATCTTGCACTGTACTCTGGTTCGATGCCCTCGGCGAGGTTGCGAGCCAAGATCGCGCCCGCCTTTTCCAGTAAAGCTATCCAGCGTGGTTGGGTTGATGGCCGAGATCACGACCGTTTCACCACTATCAAGTTGGCGGGCCTGACGCACTGCTGCTTCAATTGCATCCGGCTCCAACAAATCAGCTTTGTTCAACGCCAGTATCGAAGGAATCTCCGCGAGCTTTAAATCCGCGAGAATTCTTTTTACCGACTGAACTTGTTGCACCCAGCGAGGATTAGAAACGTCAACTGCGTGAATTAATAATCTGCTGTCACTGATCTCTTCGAGCGTTGCACGGAACGCGGAAAGCAGATCCGGAGGCAATGCTCGAATAAATCCGACTGTGTCGTTGATGATCACTTCCTGTTCGCGCGGCAGACGCAGTCGTCGCGACGTCGGATCGAGCGTTGCAAACATCCGCTGTTCTGCGTGTACGTCGCTTTTCGTTAGTGAATTCAGCAGCGTGGATTTGCCGGCGTTGGTGTAACCCACGATCGAGATCACCGGCAGGCCTTGTCGCGTTCGTCCTTTGCGACGTTCCTGCCGTCGACTGCGTTGCGCTTCGATCTCTCGCTCGAGACGATTGATGCGATCGCGAACACGCCGGCGATCAGTTTCGAGTTTCGTTTCACCAGGACCTCTGCCGCCGATGCCGCCCGCCAAACGCGAGAACGCCGAATCCTGACCCGCAATCAAACGAGGCAGCAGATATTTCAACTGGGCCAACTCAACCTGGATCTTTCCTTCTTTCGACTGCGCGCGCTGCGCGAAGATGTCGAGTATCAACTGCGATCGATCGATCACTTTGAGATCCGTTGCCTCCGACAACGATCTCACCTGTGCCGGCGAAAGCTCACTATCGAAGACGAGCATGTCTGCACCGAGCTGGAGTGCGCGGATGATGAGTTCGTCGAGCTTGCCGCGTCCAAGCACTGTTCGCGGATCGATTGCTGAACGACGCTGGATGATCCGGTCCTGCACCACGACGCCTGCCGAAGCTGCGAGCTCGGCAAGTTCGGCCATTGATTCTTCGGCATCCGCAAGCGATCCGGTTGCGACACCTACGAGGATCGTGCGGTCACGCACTTCTGCACGTCGCGCGGTGCGGCGGTTCCTCGCCATCTCTTCTTCAAGTGAGTCGATGAGCGCCTGAAAATCGAGATCGAGTTGCGAAGCTACTTTGGGTTCGAGGAAGGCATACAGTTGCGGCGTCGTTCCATTGTCGAGTTCACCTGAATGGAGCGGCAGCAAGTGCGCGGCGCGAACCAAACCGGGCAGACCTGACTCAGCGTCGACGTCGATCGCGGCCATCAGATCCAATCGCAGCAATGCGAGGTCTGTTAAGTCGTCCTGTGTTAGTGGTTCGCCGCGAAGATGTGTGTGAACGCAACGAAGTCCTCGAAACCTGCCCGATGCAACGCGAACACGTTTGAAGTCCGGAAGCTCGATACGACGATTGTCGCCCACCATCACATACTGAATGTGTCCCTGGCGATCGATGAGCGCTCCGATCTGCCTGCGGGTCTCGTGAGACAGTTCGCCTAGCTGTCGAGCGAATTCAGGTGTGACGATCTGGTCGGGAGGTATGCGGCGAGTGTACAGCTTTTCTATGCGCCGTAGTTGATTTGGTTTTAACCCCAGAGTATTGCCGAGAACGCTGGTGATGGCCTTTTCCTTCCTATACGGGGGCGAATTATACCATAAGGAGCAGGGCAGATTGCAGGAGGCCAGAGGCAGTTTGCACGGAGCAGGTGAAAGGATCAGCGATACCTGCTCCTGCAATCTGCTCCTGCTCCTGTTAGACATCGATTTGGCCCCGTCGTATCATGCACGGCTTTTATGAGCTACCGCAGCCAAAATCCTTCAACATTGATCCTCCGTACGGTATCGCCGGCGGCGAGATCGTGATTGACTGTGACGGGCTTTGACACCAGCGATCCCTCGCAGTGTGAGGTGCTGATTGGTAACACACCGGCGCAAATTGTTGCCTCTGGGCCACGTCGCGTGCTTGCGATAATTCCCGAAACAAAGGGTGGTCAAGGTTGAAGTCAGGTTGAAGAGCAGGGAAGAATTAAGTGAGCCTGCTTACGTTACCGTTGGACAGAAAACTGGCTGGAGATCTTCATCCGGTTGCGAATCCTGCGTTTGATCCTGACGACGGCGCGCTCTTTGTGACGCGTTCCGGCTCGCGCGGTGAGGAATTGCCGGTCACGCTTTTTCGCATAGACATCAGTGGCGATGTTTCGGAGTACTCCGGAGACATTCCAAATCCGACTGGCATCGCTTTCGGCCCTGATGGCCAGATGTTTGTGACCAGCAGGCTCGAGGGTGTTGTTTACAAATTAACTCCGTTCAAAGAAGCCGTTGTGTTCGGGCGTAATCTCGGCGTTGCAACTGGGACTGGCCTTCGATCGCCAGGGCTTGATGCACGTCGGCGATCGAACGGGAACGATCTTCAAAGTGAACGGCATCGGTGAAGAACGTGCGTGGACGCAGATCGAGCCATCGGTATCGGCGTTTCATCTTGCGTTTGGACCAGATGATTCTTTGTACGTTGCAGGTCCGACGGTTACGAGCTTTGATTCGATCTGGCGAATAAATCCCGACGGCCAGACGGACGTGTTTTTCAAAGGACTTGGGCGTCCGCAGGGGTTGGCGTTTGATCGCGACGGAAACTTGTATGTTGCGGCGGCACTGAAAGGCCGGCGTGGCATCGTTCGTATTTCACCGGACGGAAGCGAGGCGAAAGTGCTCGTTGCAGGCGTGAATCTTGTTGGACTTGCATTCGGCGCCTCAGGAGAAATGGCCGTAGTGTCGATCGATTCCGTTTACAGTCTGCCGACACAAATCAAGGGCACACTGTTACCGGATATAGGCGTTCGTTCGGAGTTCAAGCTTTAGCTTGCGGGTTTAGCTTTGATCAGCAGAGAGGCAACCTAAAGGTTGAACTCCAAACGGAGATGCACTGTTGACACGTCTTGATCGTAATGCTAAGTTCCTGCATCTTAGTAGCGCGAGTGTTCAATTGAACCCAGAACAACTGATTCCAAATCTTGTCATCTACATGGTCGTGCTGCTGCTCGCGATCTCGGCACACGAGGCAGCGCACGCCTGGATGTCTTACAAGTTTGGAGACGACACCGCGCGGCTGCTCGGACGCATCACGCTCAACCCTGTTGCACACACAGATCCAATCGGAACGCTGCTGATCCCGATCGTGAACTTCATTCTGAGCGATGGGCGGGACAGGACTGTTTCTAATCGGATGGGGTAAACCGACGCCCGTAAACCCGCTTCGTTGGCGAAATAAAGATCTCGCGAATGTGATGGTGTCGATCGCAGGTATCCTGGCGAACCTTCTGATTGCAACCATCGCTTTCATCATTATCAAGGTGCTCTCTCGTGACGGGTCTGGTTTTATTCAATTCCGTCGGAGGCCTGCAGGAACCGGTGGATCTTTTGCTCGATAGTCATGCTGATCGATGAACATCTCACTCGCAGTATTTAATCTGTTCCCTTTCCACCGCTCGACGGCAGCAAGGTGCTGGAGACATTTCTTCCGGCCAGTATGCAGCCGATTCTTGAAACACTCGAGCAGTACGGATTTTTGATCCTGATGGTGTTGATGTACCTGGGTGTTTTTGGCGCGATAATCAGTCCGATCTTGAGGCTCGTGTACTCTCTCTTATAGTAGCATGACGAAGCGAATCTTCAGCGGCGCTCAACCCACCGGCAACGTACATCTCGGAAATTACCTCGGCGCGTTGAAAAACTGGGTTGCATTGCAGCACGAATACGAAAGTTTCTTCTGTATCGTGAACCTGCACGCGATCACGGTGCCTCAGGATCCGTCTTTGCTCGCAGAGAAGACGAGAGATCTCGCGCGCATCTATCTCGCCGTGGGGATCGATCCGCAAGTCTCGACTGTCTTTATTCAGTCAGACGTACACGAACACGCGGAACTGACGTGGGTGTTGAATTGCGTCGCGCGCATGTCTGAACTCGAGCGCATGACGCAGTACAAAGACAAGGCGCGCAAGCAGCAGGAAAACATCAGCGTCGGATTGTTTGACTATCCGGTGTTGATGGCTGCTGACATCCTGCTCTACCACACTGATCTGGTGCCAGTGGGTGACGATCAGCGGCAACATCTCGAGCTGACTCGTGACATCGCCATCCGCTTCAACCGCGATTACGGCGAAACGTTCAAGGTGCCGGACGCTTACATTCCCAAACTTGGCGCGCGCATCATGTCGTTGTCCGATCCTTCGAAAAAGATGTCGAAGTCGGACGACGATCCAAACGGTTGCGTGCTGTTGATGGACGACGCTGACACTGTCCAAAAAAATTCAAACGCGCAGTGACCGATTCCGGAACCGAGATCCGTTTCGACGAATCGCGCCCGGCTATCAACAATCTTCTTGAGATCTATCACCTCATCACAGGGAAAACTCAGCCGCAGGTTGAGGATCACTTTGCCGGCAAAGGATACGCGCAGTTGAAAGGCGAACTTGCCGAAGCGACTGTCGAGTTTCTGCGCCCGTTTCAGCAGCGCGTAAAAGAGATATCCGACGAACAACTCGATCAGATACTGGATCAGGGTCGTGAAAAGGCGCAGGCGATTGCGAGCGTAACCCTGGACCAGGTGTTCCAACGTACCGGCATAGCGGGCGTGAAGCGATGAACGAAGAGACTCCCGAAACTGTTTTGGAAACGGTTGAAGAACGTACCGCTCCGCTGAACGTTGCCGGTGCAGTGCCGCAGATCGTTTCTGACGACGTCACGGATGATCTGAAGATCCTGCTCGGCGAGTTTGAGGGTCCGCTCGATCTTCTCCTGCACCTGATTCGCCAGGAGCAAGTCAGTATCTACGACATTCCGGTTGCGCGCATCACCGACGAGTACCTGCGTTACCTTCGAGTGATGCAGGAGATGGACATTGCTGTCGCCGGCGATTTTCTCGTGATGGCCGCGACGTTGATCGAGTTGAAAACGAAGATGCTGCTGCCGCGCGATCCGCTCGCAGCGGCGGAGGAGGAAGAAGATCCGCGCACTGATTTAGTGAATCAGTTGCTCGAGTATCAGAAATACAAAGCGGCGGCGCAGATGCTCTGGTCCAAGGCAACTGTCGAGCAGGCAGTTTTCAAGCGAGCGGAGACTCGAGACGGATAAGAACAATCCGGAAGTCGCAGTTGGGCTGTTCGATCTGCTAAAGGTTTTCCAGGACATCCTCGCGCGACATAAAGAAGAGGCGCTGCTCGAGATTGAGCGTGAAGAGATCTCGATGGCGGAGATGCTCGAGCGTTTGCGCAACATGGTGATGTCGGCAGGCGAACTCAACTTGCGTGTCTTTTTTGAGCGAGCAAAATCGCGTCGTGAACTGGTGCTTGCATTTTTGTCGGTGTTGGAGTTGGTAAGAACTACTGAAGTCAGACTATTTCAGCGCGAAACGTTCGGCGACATCATCGCGCGTGCGTCAGGCGGAACAGATGGCGTAGCGCCGGGCTCTAAAACAAATGACTAACGAAGAAACTGTAAATCAGGAATTAGACGAAGCGGCGCTGAATGAAGAAGCGAGTCGCGAGCTTGCCGCGATGGTTGCGGAAGTCGAGCAGTCGTCGCGCCGAGAGTGAGGAAGAAGGTTCTGATGATGCGCTTCTGAGTTCGCCGCAGAGCCAGGCCGAACGCGCGGCGGTGATCGAGGCGCTGATCTTTGTTTCGGATGAACCGTTAACCGCGAAGGCAATCGCGGATGTGCTGAAGGAAGACAAGGAAGTCATCAACGAGACGCTTGCGGCGCTGGCCCAGGAATTCAATGGACGAAATGGCGGACTGCAACTGCGCGAGGTCGCTGGCGGTTGGCAGTTTGCGACGCGGCCTGAGTATCACGAGCACGTTCGCGCGTTTCTGAAAACACGACCGAGCGCGAAACTCACGATCGCATCACTCGAGACGCTCGCGGTGATCGCATATCGACAGCCTGTAACAGTTCCTGAGATTCTTGAAATTCGCGGCGTGCAATCGCCGTCGGCGATCAAGACTCTGCTCGACAAGAAGTTGATCGTGGCAAAAGGAAGGAAAGACACGATTGGCCGGCCGATGATGTACGGAACGTCGAAAGAGTTTTTGCTTCAGTTTGGATTGAAAGACTTGTCAGAGCTGCCGAGTGTTGAAGACTTCCACGACTTGAGCGGCGGAGCTTAGGAAGATATTGCCGATCGCGAATGGCGCGATTGCGCGATATAAGATTGACGCAATCTGCCACTCGCCACGTCTTGGCAATGTCATATTATGGAGCAGCGTCTGCAAAAACTGATCGCCGCGGCTGGAGTCGCCTCACGCAGGCATGCGGAAGAGTTGATCGCTGCTGGTAAAGTCACGGTCAATGGCGAAGTCATTAAGGAACTCGGAAGCAAAGCCGATCCCGATAAAGATCACATCAAAGTAAACGGCAAGCTCATCAATCCTCAGCTTAAAGGCTCGCGAAAAAGTTTACGTCCTCCTGAACAAACCGAAAGGTTATCTATCAAGCGTCTCGGATCCGGAAGGTCGTCCGTTAGTGACGGACCTTTTGCCGCCTTCGCTGGGACGACTTCATCCAGTCGGACGTCTCGACTTCAACACCGAAGGTCTTTTACTGCTCACGAACGATGGCGAGTTCACTAATTTCGTAACCGCCGCTCGCAATCGTGTCGAAAAAGTTTACGAAGTGAAAGTTAAAGGCGTGCCGGCCGAAGCCGGAATTCAAAGACTGCGACGCGGCGTTACTCTCGACGACGGCACACGCACCGCGCCCGCAAAGATCACGAAGCTCAACGAAACGCAGACGAACGCGTGGTATGAGGTTGCGCTTCATCAGGGACGCAATCAACAAGTGCGTCGCATGTTTGAGTTAATCGGTCATTCGGTGTTGAAGCTGCGTCGCACACGCATCGGGTTTCTGAGTGACGACAATTTAAAGCCTGGTCGATATCGTCTTCTGTCTCCCGCTGAAGTGAAGAGACTCACGAAACCACGCGCAAGCCTGATTTGTGGTTTTGGTGCCTCTTTGTGGCTAAAAACAATCACTATGCATTTCGAGTTAACTGAAGAACAACAACAGATCAAGATGAGTGTGCGCGAATTCGCCGAGTCGGAGATCGCGCCTCACGTCATGGAGTGGGATGAGTCGCAGCACTTTCCAGTCGAGCTGCAACCAAAACTCGCGGAGCTTGGTTTACTCGGCGTGCTCTTTCCGGAAGAGTACGGCGGCGCGGGAATGGGTTACGTGGAATACGCCACCATCATCGAAGAGCTTTCGCGCGTCGATGGATCGGTCGGCATCTCCGTGGCTGCGCATAACTCGCTTTGCTCGAACCACATCTACCAGTACGGAACTGAAGAGCAACGGCAAAAGTATCTCGCGCCGTTAGCGAGTGGCGAACATCTTGGAGCATGGGGACTGACAGAACCGAGTGCGGGGTCAGACGCTTCGGGAACGAAGTCAACAGCCGTACGCACAGACGGTGGTTGGATCGTCAACGGATCTAAAAACTTCATCACTCACGCAATTCATGCTGACACGTGCGTGGCAATGGCCGTCACTGACAAGTCGAAAAGAAGCAAAGGTATTTCGGCGTTCATTTTCGAAAAGGGGATGAAAGGTTTTTCACCTTCGAAGAAAGAGAACAAGCTTGGCTTGCGTGCGTCAGAAACCGCGAGTGTTGTTTTCGAAGACTGCTTCGTGCCTGACGGGCAGTTGCTCGGCGAAGAAGGACAAGGCTTTGTTAACTCGATGGAGATTCTCGACGGCGGCCGTATCTCGATTGCGGCGTTGGCAGTTGGCATCGCACAGGGCGCTTATGAGTCGGCGGTACAGGTATTCAAAGGAACGTCAGCAGTTTGGAAAACCGATATCGGAGTTTCAGGGTATCCAGTTTAAGTTAGCCAACATGGCAACGCAGATTGATGCGGCGCGACTGCTGATGTATCGCGCGGCATGGATGAAAGACGAGGGCAAGAAGACGACGAAAGAGTCGTCGATGGCGAAACTGTTTGCTTCGGAGATCAGCGTCAACGTTTGTGAGGAAGCGATTCAGGTACACGGTGGCTACGGTTACACGAAAGACTATCCGCCGGAGAAATACTGGCGCGACTCCAAGCTCTGCACGATCGGCGAAGGAACGTCGGAGATTCAACGGCTCATCATCGCTCGTGAAGTGCTGAAACAGGTCTAAACTCATTGCCGATTGCCAATTGCCGATTGCCAATCGAGACGCTGGCAATCCGATTAAATTGGCAATCGGCAATTGGAAATTGGCAATGACAAACAGCCTGAGCGAGCGCGTGAGCAGCGGCGAAGCTGCGGCTGTGGCGCGTGCGATCTCGAAGATTGAGGATGGCTCGGCGGGCGCGGCGGCGTTGATGAAGGAGATTTATCAACTGTCGCGCGGCGCGCTCGTGATCGGAATCACGGGTGCGCCTGGAGCAGGCAAGTCGTCACTTGTCGATAAGCTCGCGATGTTTTATCGCAAGCGTGGTGAGCGCGTTGGCATCGTCGCTGTCGATCCGTCGAGTCCGTTTTCGGGAGGCGCGATCCTCGGCGACCGGATCAGAATGCAGACGCTTGGATTGGATGAAGGCGTCTTTATCCGATCGATGGCGACGCGCGGTAATCTCGGCGGTCTTGCGCGAGCCACTGTCGATGCGGTTGCGATTCTGGACGCGGCGGGATACGCGAAGATCATCGTCGAAACAGTCGGCGTGGGGCAGGACGAGGTCGAGGTCGTTAAAGCGGCTGACGTTTCGGTCGTGGTTTTAGTGCCCGGCATGGGTGATGATATTCAGGCCATCAAAGCCGGAATAATGGAGATTGGCGACATCTTCGTTATCAACAAAGCCGACAAGGAAGGTGTTTACGCGACTGAAAAAGAGCTGGAATCGCTGCTGTCGCTAGCGTCGCGTGATGATGGCTGGGAGCCGCCGATCGTTAAGACGGTGGCGACGGAAAACCACGGCGTTGAAGCGCTCGCCCAGGCGATCGAGAGTTATAGCCAGGCGCAGCTCGGCGCCGCGTGTGAGCAGCGAGCGCCGCAGGGCTATCGCGCGCTGGCGGATTGTCGAGTTGTTGCGTGAAAGCCTGCTCGCGCGGGTTTTGGCTTCCGATTCGTCGGTTGCTATGCTTAACCGGCTCGCAGACGAAGTTGCAACCCGGCGGCGAGACCCTTATTCTGCGGTAGAGGAGATTATTCAAGCTGCTGAAAGTTGATCACATCGGAATCGCCACTAAAAGCATCGAAGAGGGTTTGGCGGTTTGGCGAGACGCACTGGGCTTGAAAGTCGATTCCACAGAAGAGGTTACGGAACAAGGCGTTAAGGTGTGCATGCTGGCGGTTGGCGATACTCACGTGGAGTTGCTCGAGCCGCTCGGTCCCGAAACGTCAGTCGGAAAGTTTCTCGCCAAGCGGGGACCGGGAATGCATCATATTGCGATTGAAGTTGCCGACATCCACGCCTCGCTCGCGGAGTTGAAGAACAAAGGAGCGCGGTTGATTGACGAAACACCGCGCGTGGGTGCGGGTGGTTGTTTGGTAGCGTTTATTCATCCCTCATCAGCTAATGGAGTGCTGCTCGAGCTTGTGCAGCACCAGTAGGTTTTTAAGAAAGGACTTTATTTTGAACTCAACAAAAAAAGCTCTCATCGCTGCTGCCGTGGCAATCATTTTTGCGGGAGGATTGATCTTCTGGCAGGTCAAAGCAAGAAAGTCGGGTCCGGTCGAACTAACGGCTGAGGACATGCAATTGATCGCCGAGGATCAACCGCCTCAAATGCGTGCGCGGCTCGCTGTTGACGAAGCTGCTCGGAAAGAATTTGCGCTGGACGTGCGACGGCTGTTGGCGGTCGCTGAAGAGGCGACGGCGCACGGTGTGGATAAAGCGCCGGACATGAAGCGCCAGCTTGAATTTCAGAAAGCCAGCGTTATCGCCCAACATTATTTTGAGGCACAAGGTGAAAACGCACCTGACATCACTGACACTGAGGTCGAAGAGTATTTCAAGCAACCTGTTAATCAACATAAGTTTGATCAAATCATCGCAGACGCCAAAGGCCAAAGATCCGCAGTTTGCGCAGCAGGAGATTCCCGCCGAGCAACTAAACATGCTCAAGCAGCGACTTGGCCGGATCTATATCGCGGAAAAGAAAGCGATCGATCAGGGTCTCGACAAGAAGCCGCAGGTGAGAGTGCAAATGATCCTGCAGCACGCGCGTGCGGTGGCGCAGAAGTATGCAGTCGATAAGTTGCAGGAGAAGATGAAGGCGACTGATGAAGAGGTCACGACCTATCTTGCGAGTCATCCGGAACTCGACACCGACAAAAAGAATCGTGCAGAAGGCAGAAGAAGTTCTGAAGCGCGCTCGCGCTGGCGAGGATTTCGGGAAACTGGCGCAGGAGTTTTCGAGCGATGGCAGCAGTCAAAAAGGCGGCGATCTCGGTTGGTTCGGACACGGCCAGATGGTGCCCGAATTCGAGAAGGCTGCTTACGCGCTGAAACCTGGCGAGATCAGCGACGTGGTTCAAACTCAGTTTGGCTTTCACATCATCAAACTTGAAGAGCGAAAGACTGAGACTGTAGAAGGCAAAACTGAAGAGAAGATTCATGCGCGCCACATCCTGATCAGCGAGCGGAGTGCGTTTGGACCACCGCAGACCGCGCGCGACAAGGCGAAGGCGGCAGTTGAACAGGAAAAGGCGAAGAAGGTTCTGGACGAGATTGTCAGCCGTTCGCACGTGAAGGTGGCGGATAATTTTCAGGTGAAGCCGCCGGAGCAACAGCCGATGCAGGGCTTGCCGCCAGGATTTCCTCCTCGGGGCAGCCGCAGCAGCAGCCGCAGCAGCGTCAACCAAAGCCGCAGCAGAAATAATCTTCTCTGCGGCTCTGCGTATCTCTGCGCGCTCTGCGTTAAAAATCGATCTAAAACGCAGAGGACGCAGAGATACGCAGAGGTCGCAGAGATGATGCAATTCGGCGATTATCGCGTTGAGATCATTCCGGACACCGAATTCCGTCTCGACGGAGGAGCGATGTTCGGAGTGGTCCCACGCAAGCTCTGGTCGCAGGTGTGTCCGCCTGATGATGAAAACCGGATTCGCATGAATATGAATTGTGTGTTCATCGATACGGGCGCGGAGAAAGTGCTCATTGAAACCGGCATCGGCGATAAGTGGACCACGAAACAAGTCTCGATGTATGGCATAGACCGTATGCGGCCGCTGAGTGAAACACTGAAGATGCGCACAGGCTGTGACGCCAGCGAAGTAACGATCGTCGTCAACACGCACCTGCACTTCGATCACGCAGGCGGCAACACAACGCTCGACTCGTCGGCTAAACCCGTGGCTTCATTTCCGAACGCTCGTTACTTCGTCTCACGCGCAGAGTTGGACCACGCAGATCATCCGACGGAGCGAGATCGTGCAAGCTACTTGCCCGAGAA
Organism: uncultured Acidobacteriota bacterium; assembly: GCA_963770215.1. Lineage (GTDB taxonomy): Bacteria > Acidobacteriota > Blastocatellia > Pyrinomonadales > Pyrinomonadaceae > PSRF01. The sequence goes on along the minus strand of CAVYOP010000013.1, from coordinate 516,821 downwards.
CTGGAGACCTCTCGTCGAATCGGGTCAGCTCGAAACGAAGGATGGCGATTACGAAGTCGTGCCTGGCCTGAAGATGCAAACGATCGCCGGGCACAATCGCTCGATGCAGTGCTGGCGTCTCGAGAGAAACGGGCAAACGATGTTTGGTTTTGCCGATCTCGTGCCGTTGCGCGCTCATGTGCGGCTTCCGTGGATCATGGGTTACGACCTTTATCCGGTAGAAACTCTCGAAGCGAAGAAGAAGCTGCTGCCACAGGCATCGCGAGAGAATTGGATCTGTTTGTTCTACCACGATCCCGATGAGCCGCTGTGTCGATTAGAACAGGGAGAAAAGGAATTAACTCCAGTACCCTATCGCGGGGAGCTTTCATGAGCACACCTTCAACAGTTCGCGTCGGCATCATCGGCGGCAGTGGTCTTTACCAGATGCCCGAGTTGACGGGTGTCGAAGAAGTTAAAGTCGACACACCTTTCGGACCTCCCTCCGATTCGTTCATCGTCGGCACTCTCGAAGGTGAACGAGTTGCTTTTCTTCCGCGTCACGGGCGTGGTCATCGTTTAACTCCAACTGAAGTTCCGTTTCGGGCGAACATCTATGCGATGAAACTGCTCGGAGTGGAGAGCATCCTTTCGGCTTCCGCGGTGGGATCGTTGCAGGAGAAATATGCTCCACTCGACATGGTTATCCCCGATCAGTTTTTTGACCGGACGAGAGGACGAGTGAAGGAGTCGACGTTCTTTGGCGAAGGCATCGTCGCGCACGTTTCGTTTGCGCATCCCGTTTGCAAACGGTTGGGAGACGTTCTCGAGCAGTCGTGTGGCGCTGCTGATGTGAAGGTCCATCGTGGCGGAACGTACCTGTGCATGGAAGGGCCAGCGTTTTCAACCGTGGCTGAATCGAATGTCTATCGCTCCTGGGGAATGGACATTATCGGAATGACAAACCTCCAGGAAGCGAAGTTGGCGCGTGAGGCGGAGATTTGTTACGCAACACTCGCGCTTGTTACCGATTACGACTGCTGGCATCCCGGGCACGATGCGGTGAGTATCGACGTCGTGGTGGAGTATCTGAACAAGAACGTGCGCAACGCGCAGATTATTTTGCGTGAGGCTCTGAAGCAGTTAAAGACAGGCGATCGCGATTGCAAGTGTGGCTCAGCGTTGCAGCACGCGATCTTCACCGCGCCAAATCTTTGGCCGGACGCGACAACAAAGAAGCTCGAAGCGATCATCAAAAAGTATCGATCGTGAGGTGTTGATATGAAAATGAAAGTTTTGTTTTTTGTGTTCCTTTTTGTGCTTTTTGTGGCAGCCCCATCCACTCAAGCGCAGGGCGTTCGCAGTGGTCCTGATCCATCGACATTCCGTGATCCCGATCTCGAAAGAGACTCGCATCACAATCTCGAAGTCGCGAAGAATTACTTCAAGTTGAAGAAAGCTTACGTTGCCGCCTTGAAGCGTTGCGAAGAGATCATTGCCGGCAATCCAAACTTCGCGAAGATCGAAGAAGTTTGCTGATGGCGGGCCAAAGCAGTGTCTGGCTGTCGGAAGGCAAAGGCAAGCAGAATCCAAACTTGTATGTCACTTTTGATGGTGGCGAAAAGAAGACTCTGACTCCGGAACAGTTCCGCGAAATGGGCCGCGATTACCTGAAGAAGTTGGTCAAGGTCTACCCAAATGGCGAGTACGCGAAGCAGGCGCAGGAAGAGTTGAGCCGGCTGCCCGCAGCACCTAAGCAGTAGCAGGAGCAGTAGCAGAAGCAGTAAGTAACTGTCCTGCTACCCGCCCTGCACAATTAAAGAGCAGGCAGAAAAACTAATGTCCCTTCTAGTTGTCGGATCGGTTGCTTATGACGCCGTCGAAACCCCTTTTGGAAAATGCGAGAAGATGCTTGGCGGTTCTGCCTCGCACTTCTCAATCTCAGCCAGTTTCTTTACGAACGTAAGTATTGTCGGTGTAGTCGGAGGCGACTTCACCGAGCAAGAGGTGTTTGAAAGTCGTGGAATCGGCACGCGCGACCTCGAAAGAATCGAGGACGGTAAGACGTTTCGCTGGGGAGGTCGTTACGACTACGATCTGAATGTCGCTCACACTCTGTACACCGATTTGAATGTCTTTGCCGACTTCCAACCAAAGGTATCCGAAGAGTCGAAAAAATCGCGACTGCTGTTTCTCGGCAACATTCAACCGGATCTTCAGCGTGGTGTGCGCGAACAGATGCCCGACGCGGAACTGGTCGCGCTGGATACGATGAACCTTTGGATCGAGCACACGCGCGATTCGCTGATCCGCACGATCAAAGGTGTTGACGTCGTGATCATTAACGACGCGGAAGCGCGGCAACTTACCGAGATTCCCAATCTGATCAAGGCCGCGCGCGAGATTCTGAGTTGGGGACCGAAGGCACTGATCATCAAGCGCGGCGAGTATGGTGCGGCGCTGTTTACACGCGAGAATTATTTCGCGATCCCTGCGTACCCGCTCGAGTCCGTTTTTGATCCGACGGGTGCTGGTGATACGTTTGCAGGCGGGTTCATGGGATATTTAGCGAGCCAGGACACGCTCGACGAAAGCGCGATGAGACGGGCGATGATTTTTGGATCGGTGATGGCGTCGTTCAACGTCGAAGAGTTTGGGACGGAGCGAGTCAAGCGTCTCACGCACGCAGAGATCAACGATCGTTTTCGCGCCTTCAAACGGATGACTCATTTTGATGAGATTCCGTTTGAGGCGAAAGTCAGTTAAGGGGGCTTCGATTATGTTCTGTCCCGTTTGTGAGTCTGAATACGAACCGGGTATCACACATCTGCGCCGACGATAACACGCCGCTCGTCGAACAATTGACGCCGGATAATACATTGCACGACACCAGTGAGGCGCGATTCGTGTCGCTCCACAAGCTCGGCTCGCCGGCGGAGGCTGAGATGGTGAATGATATTCTCCAGCAAAACGAGATTCGTTCGGTTGTTAAGTCGGGCGGGCACGATGCGTTCTCGCCGTTGTTGTCCGCGACTGCTGAAGGCGCCGAGATTTTCGTTGATGAACGTGATTACGATCGCGCGTTGGAACTTTATGATGCGTTTTTTGGTGGCGATACCACGCCTTTGACTGGTGGACCAGTTGACGAAGAAGAAGAGCGAAGAAGAAGAGTTGTAATGTCTTCTCACGATGTTAGTGACGCGATTGTTGTTTTCATGACGGCTGCGAACGGCGAAGAAGCAGCGCGGCTTGCGGACATGCTGGTTGGTGCGCACCTCGCAGCGTGCGTGCAAATCTTGCCGGAGATGGAATCGGTTTATCGCTGGCAGGGGAAGATTGAGCGCCAGGCTGAGATCCTATTACTCGCTAAAACTACGCGCGCGAAATTCGACGAGCTCGAAAGGGAAGTGCGCGCGCTTCACAGTTACGACACGCCTGAGATCATCGCGGTTCCTGTGACTGCTGGTCTCGGGGCCCTATCTTAAATGGTTAAGAAAATCCTGATAAATCCTGCAATCCTGTAAAAACCTACCCCGAGATTCGAATCTCATTCGAGATTTCAGTATCCAACTCCGCCAACGAACTCTGCGCCCTCCTCACGATCTCAACCACCTCCGCCGGCGAATCCGTGACGTGAAACATTTCCATATCGTGCTTTGAGATCTTTCCCTCGGTCAAAACCACATCGCCTAACCACTCGAGCATCCCGCTCCAATATTTCTTGCCAAACAGAACGATCGGAAAGTTTCGTATCTTCTTCGTCTGCATCAACGTGAGCGCTTCGAACAATTCATCGAACGTCCCAAACCCACCGGGAAAAATCACGAACGCAAGACTGTACTTAACAAACATCATCTTGCGGACGAAGAAGTATTTGAAAGTCAGACTCAGAGTCTGATAGGCGATTAGGCCGCTGCTCAAAAGGCAATTCGATGTTGCAGCCGATTGAAAGTCCGCCCGCTTCGAATGCGCCGCGGTTTGCGGCCTCCATTATTCCCGGACCGCCGCCGGTGATCACCGCAAACCCTTCATGAGCGAGCAGGCGCGCGGTTTCCTGCGCGGCTTTGTAGTCTGGATCGTCAGGAGGCGTACGCGCAGAACCGAAGATCGCGATCCCGCGAGTCAGAGTCGCGAGTTCATCGAAGCCTTCGACAAACTCGCCCATGATCCGGAACACGCGCCATGGATCTGTGTGCGTAAACTCGTCGGGCCGGGGACTCTCGAGTAGTTGCTCGTCTTGCGTGCTTCCCGGAGCGGCCGGCCGATCCGCTTTTCGTCTCTTCTTCATGCGCGCCCTTTAGATGCCCATGATGTTATAGCCGCAATCGACGTAAATCACTTCGCCGGTAATACCCGAAGACATCGGACTGCAAAGGAAGACTGCTGTGTTTCCCACCTCGCGCGGCTCGACGTTTCTGCCGAGCGGAGCGCGCTCGGCATGGTGCTTCAACATCGTGCTGAAATCGGAAACGCCGCGAGCGGAAAGAGTTTGAATTGGACCAGCGCTGATCGCGTTGATGCGAATGTTGCGTGGTCCAAGATCCTTTGCGAGGTATCGTGTGCTTGCTTCGAGCGCTGCTTTTGCAACGCCCATGACGTTGTAACCGGCGACGACTTTTTCCGCGCCGTAGTAAGTCATGGAAACAATGCTGCCGCCTTCGGTCATCAGTGGCGCCGCGGCGCGTGCAAGTTGTGGCAGTGAGTAAGCACTGATCTCGAGTGCTGTGAGAAACGCTTCGCGCGTGGTGTCGAGATATTCGCCGCCGAGCGCTTCACGCGGTGCGAAGGCGATGCTGTGAATCAGGAAATCGAGACGGCCAAACTTCTCGCCCACGTGTCGAAACGTTTCGTCGACCTCTTCCTGTTTCGTCACGTCGCAGGAGAGCAGTAACGAATCCGGCATCGCGGCGCTGGTCAGGCTTTCGACATTTTCTTTGAGACGCTCGCCCTGGTAAGTAAAAGCAAGGTTTGCGCCTGCTTCGTGAAGTGCCTGCGCAGTCGCCCACGCGATGGAGCGTTTGTTGGCGACTCCGAAGATGATTCCGTTTTTGTCTTTGAGCATCTTGTCTGCTTGCTATGCTTGGCCTAAGCTGCTGCGCTTTCAGGCGCATTCATGAGCGCTTTGTACTCACCACTCTCGACCCATTGCAGTATCTCCGACACGCGCCAAACAGGAAACGGATGGCTCAGGCCGGACGTGATCACATCTGCCCAGAAACGATCCAGCGCTTTCTCGTCGTAATTCTTTTGAAAGTCGCGCGCCTGTCCGAGAAACTGATCGTAATCAACTCGAGAAGCGAAAGTGCCACCACTCAGTTTCATCATCGTGCGGCCAATGATGTTTGCGTCCTGCGTGACGAGTAACGCCGCGCGATCGCATGACAATTCAGCGCGCCTGGCCCAGGCCAGCAATGCCGCACGCATGCTCATCGTCAGCAGTTCCTTCACGATGAAGGTCAGCGGCGACGCCAGCACAGCACTCTTTGCCAGAAACTCGATCAAACGAGCGGCGGTGATATAGAGCACGTGTTCGGCGTGAATGTGGCCCACTTCATGAGCGATGACTGCGAGCGTTTCTTCGTCGTTCAAGCGCTCGATGAGTTGTGAATACAGCACGATGACCGGACGTTCAACGCCGCCGGTGAACGCGTTAACGATCGGATTCTGTTGCACGAAGAGTTCCGGCATATCGACGCCGAGAGTCGTGCACGCGATCTGGAGTTTGGCGTAAAGATCCGGACACTGCGTTGGCGTAACTTTCACGGCGCTGGCGGTGAAGATTACTCGTATCGCCGATTCGCCTGTGACTGCGAGAAATTTCTTGAGAGCCGTATCGATTCCCGGGAATCGCGCGCAACGCTGCGAGCGCGCGACGATCGGCCGGGTGAATGTATTGGTCCTTGTCGAGGCTCGCGAATTTTTTGTGTGGAGCGTCTGACAAGGGCAAGCGGCAGCGGCCACAGCGTGGTTCGCCGTTTTCCGGCGGATCGGTTGCGTTGTCCGCAATAGCGGCAACGGATTGAGGGGAGGTTGTTGATTAGGTCTTCGTTATCAGCCATGTTTAGTACTCACTTCCGAGCAAATGTGCCGAGAGTATCGGCTATCCGTTGGGTTTGAGACAAGTCTCAGAGCCTCTATGTCACTGTTCGTTACATGATCGTAATCAAGTTTACTCTGCGTCACATTTGCGTCAAATCAATGCTTGAAATGCCGCATGCCCGTAAACACCATTGCGAGGCCGTGCTCGTTTGCGGCGGCGATTACTTCGTCGTCGCGGACTGAGCCGCCCGGTTGGATCACGGCTGTGATGCCATGCCGCGCCGCTTCGTCGATGCCGTCGCGAAATGGGAAGAACGCATCGGAGGCGAGCACCGAACCTGCCACCGGCAACTGCGCACGCATCGCGCCAATCTTCACCGAATCAACGCGCGACATCTGTCCTGCTCCAACACCGACTGTCTGGCCGTCACGCGCATAGACGATCGCGTTTGATTTCGTGTGCTTGCAAACCGTCCACGCGAACAGCAGCGCGCGCATTTCTTCTTCAGCTCGGTTGCCTTTCAGTCACAACTTTCAGTTCTTTACTGTCAGCTTGTGATCGTCCGTGGTTTGGACCAGCATGCCGCCGCTGATGTGTTTGAATTCAAGTTGCTTCTCGGATTGTTCCGTCGTTCATCCGAATGATACGAAGGTTCTTTTTCGCTCGCAGGATTTCGATCGCCGATGAGTCGTAATCAGGCGCAACCAAGACCTCTGTAAAAATCTTCGTCACTTCCTGCGCCGCCGCTGCATCCACCCTGCGATTGAATGCAACGATCCCGCCGAATGCCGAAACAGGATCTGTCGCGAGTGCTTTTCGGTAAGCTTCTGCCGGAGTTTCTGCCAACGCCAACGCCGGATGGATTTGTGTGTTTGATGATTGCGCAAGCCGTTTGTTCGAAGTCGCAGACCAGTTGCCATGCCGCTTCTGCGTCCACGTAGTTGTTGAACGACATCTCCTTGCCGGAAATCACTTCGGCGTTGGTGATCCCGCCGCCGAGGTCGTTTGGTAAAGAGCGGCTTTCTGGTGTGGGTTCTCGCCGTATCTCAAATCTGCGATCTTGCTTATGGTCCAAGTCAGCTGATCCGGCAAGGGACCAGTCGAACCCGTTCCAGATACGAACTGACCATCAAGTCGTACTGTGCGGTCGTCAAACGCCGCTTGCGCCAGCCGATTTGTCGTATGTTCTGAGATCGTACAACGCACCGCCGTGTTCTCTTGCAATTTTGCCTCGTGACGATCTCATCGGCATACTGATCTCAGGCGAAACAACCACAGCCACATCCTGCGAGTTCTTCGCTGCTGAACGGATCATCGCCGGACCACCGATATCGATCTGTTCGATGGCTTCTTCTCGCGTGACTCCCTGCGCGCCTGATCGTTTCCGCAAACGGATAAAGGTTCACAACCACCATATCGATCGGTTCGATTCCATGCTGTTGCATGGCCGCGACGTGTACCGGGTTATCGCGAATTGCGAGCAGCCCTCCGTGCACGCGCGGATGCAGAGTCTTCACGCGCCCGTCCATCATTTCGGGAAAACCAGTGACGTCCGAGATATCGCGCACGTTGATGCCCGCGTCGCGCAACGTTTTTGCGGTTCCACCCGTGCTGATGATCTCGACGTCGAAACGGCTGAGCGCGTGGGCGAAATCAATTATTCCGGTCTTGTCGGAAACACTTATTAATGCTCGTCGAATTGGTCGAAGCTGAAGATCGCTTTTGTCAGTCATGCGTTCGGAATTAGTTAGGCAGTTTTGGAATCAGGAGGTTTATGAATATAGAACTTTTGCGTGCGTGAATATCCGAAGCGACCCGAAGAGTATTCGATACCTTCGGGTTTCAGGGTCACTGAAAACTCGTGTCTTCGATTGTCGCGCGCCGCTTCGGAGATATAGAAACCCAAAAGGTACTGGCTTTTCAAATCCTCTTCGATTGCCTGGAAGATTGGCGTCAGATCGTTCTGCTTTGGCAGCAGTGCTGATTTTTCGTCGCCAACCAGAAAATATTTTCCACCGGTTTTCTCAGCCAGTTCCTTGAAGCCTTTCGTGGGCCGGCGCACGGCGAGTCGTCCGTCGCGTGGTTCGAATAATGGCAAATGGATCACGTAGAAGGAGACACGTTTTTCCAACGCGGCTTTGATGACGCTGTCTGCACTCGTCCTGCTGCGATTATCCAAACCATCGCTGATGAGCACGACTATGCGACGCTCGGCGCGGACACGAGGCAGATCGGTAAACGCACTGACTGCATTTGCGGCTGCGTCGAATATCGCTGTCCGCTGATTGGGCGCTGCTGCGAACCTGAAAGCGGCTCGCGCTTCTGTCAGATCTCTGGTGAATGGAGTTGCAAGTGAAGAAGTGTCGGAGAAACGAAGCACAGCGACGCTCGACCGTTCACCGAAGCGCGAGAAAAGAGCGAGTGCCGCATCCTGCTGTTGGGAGATGATCTCGCGAAGGCTTCCCGACTGGTCCAACGCAAACATCAAAGCGACACGGTCGGCGCCCGGAGAAAAGTACAAGCCCGCGGTCGCCTGATCCGGATCTTTAAGTATCAGATCCTGCTCCGTTAGACCGGGAACTGCCTGTCCCTTTTTGTCCCGGATGCGTATCGGAAAGAGGAGCAGGTCGGTGCTGACGCGTACGACCTCGTCTTCATCGGCGTTGCCTGTTGCGCTAAGGCTGACTGACGTTGTCGTAAAGACAAACGAGCAGGAAAGCAAGGACAATCTGGCGCAGCATCTGCCGCTCGGCTATATGAAAAAACCGCCGAGTAGCAGGATGCTCAGGATGACGATGATCGTGATTACGATGATCTTGACCAGACTCACGGCTAAATCCTCGGGTTTTGGGGCCAAGAGCGGAATTAACTGGGCAACAAAGCAAGCCGTATTCTAGAAGTGCCTGCCTGCCCTGTCAAACAAACCGCTCGCGTAAGTTTGGCATACGCTCCTGCAGCCGACGGTTCAGAATTTGACCTCTGCGATCTCGCATTCCGCTATAGATTTTTAAGCAGAGAGCGCGAATTCGCAGAGGTCGCAGACAGCCTATCACAAAAAGCGCAAAGTGTACGTCACGCGGAATCCGCGGCCCATTTCGGGCGCAAATTCCTTAATAAACGAGAGATGGTTGCGATAAAGCGTGTCTCCCACGTTGAAAAAGTTGAACGAGATGATGTGCGCGGCGTGCTGCTGCGCGAACAAGTAAGAACCGGAAAAGTTAAAGACCGCGTAACCCGCGGTTCTCGTCTCGGTCGGAAAAATACGGTCCTGGTGATTGGCCATAACCAATTCCGGATTCAACAGCAGTCCTTTATACCTGAACTCGAGTCCGGCGCGACCCCGCAAAGGCGGAATTCGCGGCAGCGGAGTGCTGTCGGACGTGAGTTCCGCATTTACGTAATCAAGTCCGAGATTCAGCCACAGCGCCGGATGAAGCGCCGCATCAAAACGGGCCTCAGTTCCTGCATAGCGCGCTGTGCCTTGAGGTACTCGGCCACAGTCAGTCCATCTTCAACGTCTCCCGTCGGCGCCAGGAATATGAAATCTCTGATGTGGTAGTAAAAACCATTCGCTTCAAAACGCAGTCGCTTGGACGAATGTCGAACTCCGAAATCGAGACCGTCGCCGAGTTCGCGTTTCAGATTTGGATCGCCGATCTCAAACGCCAGATTTCCCGGGTGTGGTCCAAGGTTGTACAACTCTTCCAAAGCGGGCGCGCGATAAGAATGAGAGTAATTGGCAACGAATGATCCGCCCTTCCATGTCCCGACACGAATACCAGCCGCGCCGGAAAAACCCGTGAAGCTTCTGTCTGGAAGAATTCCGCGCGCGTCGGTCGCTTCAGGGTGTGTAGCGATTCGTCTCGAGTCTTCCGCCAAACTGCAACGACACGCGTTCCCAGTCGAAAGCTTGAAGACCAAACACCGCGAACGCATTTTGAATCGTCGGCGGAGCGAGGGCTTCTTCGCCGGTTGCTGCGAAATCACGATGCATTCCCCAGAAACCGAAGCGTCCCGAATATCTCCCGATCTTCTTTTGATCGAACATGCCCTGGTAAAGAAAAGAATTGTTCTTGAATGACGTACCTGTTTCGCCTGTCAGCGATTCGATTTCAGTGTGTTTGTAGTCGTTGTAATTGCAGCGAGAACGTTCCCGCATTGATGAATGATCCAGTCTCGCGAAAACCACCGCGGAACTCGATGCTGTGACGGCGTGGATTTAGCTCGACGATCTCCGCATCTTCGTCGGCGGGATCGAACGGAATGCCGTAACGTCGCTTATTGAAGTTGTAGTTGAAACTGAAGAAACCCTTTTTCGGATAGTAGCCGAAACCTGCGGCCGCACTTGCTTCTCGCGAGAAGGAATTTTCTACCGTCACCGATTGGTGTGTTGTAGTCGCCGGATCTTTGGCCGCCGACGTTGGCCCACGTCAACCATCGGTCGGTGCCGTATTCGATGCCGCCGCTGCCTCCGCCTTGTGGTCCATTGGTGCTGCCGATGCCGGTTAAATAACCGTTGAGACCTTTGTGTGGTGAGTCATGGCCGGAGATGGTGTTGACTACGCCACCGATCGCATTGCTGCCGTAGAGAAGTGATGCCGGACCTTTGACGATTTCAACTCTTTCAACAGTCAGGACGTCGACGGGTTCTGCGTGATCGCCTGACTGGAAGCCGAGTCCGCCAATGCGATTGCCGTCCTGCAACACGAGCACACGATCGCTGTCGAAACCGCGAATGACCGGACGCGCGGTTCCTGGTCCGAAGCTGCGTTTGGCGATTCCGAGCTCACCGTCGAGTGCTTCGCCGAGTGATACGGGACTTTTCTTCGCCAGTTCGATCGAGCCCAGCACCTCGACGGATTGAATCGAACTGCTGACGGCCTGCTCGCTGCCGGTTGCCGTGACCGTGACTTCCTCGCGGACGCCTGTAAGTTCGAACTGAAAGTCGACGGTGTTCTCGCCCGTCGTTAAATCTGTCGTGCGAACAATGTCAGGGACTCGATCGAGATGCGCCACGATGTCATATCGTCCTGGCGGCACACCTTGAATCTCATATTTCCCTTCGTTGTCCGTGTCTACGGTTCGCTTCAACTGAAGAATCGTGATCAGAGCATTGTGAATTGGTTTGCCAGTGCCGCCGAGAGTGACTGTGCCGCGCAGTGTTCCCGTTCCGGCTGTTGTTGAGGTTTGGGCGAATGCGTGCAAACTAAACAAGCCGACAAATATGAATGCGAGAACGATCCGCAATGATGTATTTTTCGGTTAATACTCATTGTTTTTATCTCCTAAAGGTCCCAAGCGTGGTCCATTCCAGATCGAATGGACGTATGCAGACGCTCGCAAGCAGCGTCTGTCGGGAAAGAATTCCCGTGCGACAGTTGTTAGGAGATTGAAGGAGGCGCGCGTCCGGCCGTTGGTCCTATCAGTGGCGAAAGGACATCCGGCGGAATTGCGTCAGGAGTCTTGATTAGAACTTGCTTCGGAGGATCGACAAGACGAAAAACAATCAGCGTCGTGCTGAAGTTTTGGTGCAACTGGCAGATGAGACAGTCGCTGCAACCGCTTTTGCCACTGACGGGTGAGGTTGTTTGATCCTGATCGACCAGCGAAGCAGCGCGATTGTCTGGAAGAACGCGGCCGTGACGGTGCGCGGCCTCCACCGTCGTCCCGTAAAGGATGAAGACGGCGAGCAACAGACCGAGCCAGCGCGTAAACGCCGTGCTCCGATTCTGAAATGCGCGGATCAACATGCCGGTCAATGTCGGATGTGTTAGAGTCAGGGAGCTTCGAAATTGTACTCATATGCAGTGCAAACGCAATTCATACGCAAGGTGTCCTGAACAGCCCTCGCAAAGACGCAAAGGCTGCAATGGACGAAGAGCGGCCGTCTCTGCGCCTTTGCGCTCGTTTGCGGGATACTGCTTCTGTATCTTGCTTTGCGCCGGTGGCATCGCGCAGGTGCACGACGAACCCAGAGTCACGATTTCGATTCCGGCGACGGGGCAAATCAAGGTTGAGGCGGAGTTGTCCGCTCCAGCCCGCTCGTGGTCGTTTCGAAACGCATACGCGAGCGCTCTTGGCATCGCCGAACGCGTCGAAGACTTTCGCGCCTTCGGAGAATCAGGTCAGGATGCGCGGGTGAAAAAGAGCGCGGTTGGCGAGTTTCGATCCGAACTCGACGCGACCAGAATCAGTTACACGGTGAAGCTTTCAGAGCCACGCTCCGAGCACCTTCCTTATGTTAGTTGGCTCGACGGAGAACGCGGCATTCTGATGTTCGCTGATCTTGTGCCGATCGATATTGAAAACCTTTCCTGCAAGTTCACACTGCCTGCGGGATGGAGCGTTGAATCGTCAATCACACCCGATGCGAACGGGCAATACAACGTGTCGGAGCCGCTGAAAGCCGTATTCCTCATCGGCAGTCTGCTTCGCAAGAGATCAAAAACTGTCGACGGGATGTTGCTCGATACTGTCGTGAGCGGAATGTGGGGTTTCAAGGACGACGATGCATGGAAGACGGCAGCGCGAGTCATGCAGAAACACTTCGCGCTGACGGGATTTAGATTGCCGAGTAAGTCCGTGGTCATGATTGCGCCTCTTCCGGTATCGGCGGCGAATCATGATGTGGAAAGCTGAAACGAGAGGATCCACAGTCGTATTGCTCGTCAATCCGGCTGAACGCAAACAGATGTGGACGGGACAACTCGGCGTCATCTTCACACATGAGATGCTGCACCTTTGGGTGCCTAATGCACTGAAGTTGGAAGGCGATTACGACTGGTTCTTCGAAGGCTTCACGATGTACGTGGCGCTACGCACGGCGCTTGAGTTGAAGATCATAAAGTTCAATGGATTTCTCAATACTCTGGGCGGCGTCTTACAAGTATTACCTTGATCATCCTGACGATAGCTTTCCCTGGTTGAAGCTTCCGAGACACGTTGGACCAGCAGTGGTTTGCTCATGTGTACATCAAAGGAATGCTGGTGGCGTTTCTGTACGACTTGATGTTGAGAAAGGAGTCGGGTGGTAAGGCCACGCTTGCGGATCGTTATCGCGAGCTTTTCAATGGCGGAGTCACTGACGGCGCTAACGGAAATGAGGCTATAATCAGGGTGCTGGGTTCATCTCCGGCGCTGAACGAGTTCACGAAGTCGTATATTGAAAAAAGTAGACCGCTCAAACTCGAGGAGGTTGTTCGACCGTATGGGCTGCAACTGCATTGGAGCGACATGAAAACGCAGCTAACGGTCAGCCCCAAGCTCGACGAAGATCAGAAGCAGTTACTGCGCTCGCTTGGCTATTGAAATTGAGGATTGCGAATGAGATTTAGCAAGACCATTTTTGTTTTCGCTCTTCTATTGTTGTCGCTTGGTTGCCAGACGCTCGCAAGCAAAAGCAGCACTGGAGTTGTGGTGGCGCGTCGCGCGCAGATTCGGAGTTCGACGGCCGTGGTCGCGGCTGATCTTTTGCAGGTCAACCGCGGAGATGTAGTCGACATACTCGATTCAACGGATGTTACCGATCCGAGCGACAACACACGAAAGGAAAGATGGCTTCGAGTTAAGGCTCGTGACGACGATGCGACCGAAGGGTGGATTGAGTCGCGCAACGTCATGCCTGAAGACGTGCTTGAGGAGTCGAAGAAGTTAGCCGAGGAAGACAAAGACGTTCCTGCCCAGGCGACAGGGCAGTTGAAAGCGAGTTCGAATCTTCGTCTCACGCCGGATCGCAGTGGCAACGAAAACATCATGATGCGGCTCGACAGTGGTTCGAGCTTTGACATTATCGGTTGGAAGCGTGTGCCCAAGCCGAAAGCTTCGGAGACGATCGAAAGCGACGTTGCTCCGAAAGCAGGTAGCGCGCAGCAAGGTGGCGCAAGACCCGGACAACAGGGCGAGGAAAGGACGCAGGAGGAAGAACCAAACGAACTCTGGTACAAGGTGAGACTCTCCGCCGCGGCATCGCCGGCGCCCGCGGGTTGGATTTACGGCAAGCAAGTAGAACTTGCGGTGCCGAGTGACATCATTTTTTATCGCACTGGTCGTGAGTTTGTTGCGTGGCAGCGTCTGGATGGTGAGACCAAAAAAGTTGCCGACAAGGATGCGGGGCAGGAGACGAAGCCCGGAAGCTGGCTGATACTCGAGAAGAGTAGCTCGAACCAGCCACGCGGGCTTGATGAACCGGATTTCGATCGCATCTACGTGCTTGGTTATGACAAACGTAATCAGGAGCATTACACGGCGTATCGCAGTCCCGATCTGAAAGGCTACTTGCCTGCGCGTATTGAAGGACAGGGCGAGAATAAAACTTTCACAGTACGTTTGCAGGAAGTGGAAGGCGGCCCGGTAAAAGATTTTCGCTACAGTTTGTACAAGGACGCGCGTGGTGTTCTGAGGGTTAACGCGCCGAATGTTGCTCCGCAGCGTAGGCGTAGGTAGGTGCATTACCAGAATATGGACCAGCCAGTTGTTATCGGTGTTGGTGGGTTTACTTCCGACGTTGGGAAGACGACGCTGATGTGTGAGTTGTTGCGGGCGTTTCCGGGGTGGGAGGCGATCAAGACAACTCGCGGTCACTATCGTTCGTGCGGCAAGGATCCTCACGCGTGTTGTGTGAGTCATCTTTTGGGTGATGAGCCTTTGGTGCGCTCAGGTCGAGAGGAGACTTACGAAGCCTGGTAAGGATACAGGGCGCTACTGGGATGCTGGAGCATCAAACGTTCACTGGCTGATTGCAACAGACAATCAGATCGAGAAGGGAATTCAAGAAGCGCTCGCGCGAGTGAAATCGCCGGGCGTGTTTGTTGAAGGCAACAGCTTCGCGGAGTTTGTTCCCACCGATTATTTTGTGATGGTGCGACAGGCCGGTAACGAGAAGATCAAAAGCTCCGCACGGCGCGCGCTAAACAAAGCAACGGCGATTTACGTTTCGGACAGCGCAAACGAACCCGTGCACGTCTTCAATTCCACTCTTCACCCAATCAGATCTAACCGGACTGATCGATCATCTAAAAGCTCTCTACAGGTTCACACTTCGCGTTGAGTCAGCTTTAGCTTGCGGTGCTGTCGCCGGAAGATGCAAGCTAAAGCTTGAACTCCAAACGAACGCTGATTTGAAAGGACGCACAGTTGGAATCGCTTGACGTTTTATTAAAAGAGTGCGAGCGGCTGCATGGGCACATGTGCGCCGGACAGTTGCTCGGCGCGCGCATGGCGCTGCTCGGTTGCCGTGAAATCGGTGTTGATGATCCGCGTGGTGCAGATCGTAAGAAGCTCATCGTTTGGGTCGAGATCGATCGCTGCATGGCCGATGCGATCAGTGCGGTAACCGGTGTGCGGTTGGGAAAGCGAAGTTTGAAGTACGTCGATTACGGCAAAGTCGCGGCTACGTTCTTGAACACTGAAACTGATCGTGCAGTGCGCATTGTTGCGCTTGAAAGTGCGCGAACCCTCGCCGACGAACGTTTCTCTGAGATCAAAGACAAACGCGAGCGTCAGTTTCGCGCGTACTCGGAAGCCACAGATGAAGACTTGTTCAAAGTAGAGTTGGTCAGTGTTGTATTGAAAGATATGGACCTGCCTGGCAGCCCGCGCTCTCGAGTGATCTGTGCGATCTGCGGAGAAGGTGTTAACGATGGAAGAGAAGTAATCGGTCGCTGATGGTGATCCTGTTTGTAGAGGATGCGATCGCGGAAATTATTATTCGAAAGTAGACAACCCGACTGCCTAAGAGGCATCTAACTCCTCGCCTTTGAAAACGTGGGACCTCACGCAAGCAAAAATATTTGAGTGTGAGTGCCACGAGGTATTGACAAGTAGATTTTTGTCCCTATAATGCCCATTCCTCCCTGAGCGATCGCTTGCGAGGGGGCATCAAGGGGTTTGAGAACAGGGAATTTGAGGCGACCTTTAGTGTCGCTTCTCCAGCAAGATTGCGAGGAGATTGCGGCGCTTTTTATTCTCCGGAAATAATCGGAGAATAGCCCGGTTAGCTTGACAGAGTAGAGGTCGTTGGTTAATATCCCCGTTTGCTTGGGGCGAGTTTGAATCGTCTGTAAGGCAATCCAAATACAATTTGGAATTCGATCTTTGAAAACTAGATAGAGCGTGTCCGTTTCAAGATCTTTGAGAGTCAACCGCGAGCGATAAAGTTCGCGTTAAAACTCGAAAGAGTCATTATCGAAACTGAATACGAAAGTAACCAGTATCTGATGATGTTCCAGAGAACAAACTTATAACGAGAGTTTGATCCTGGCTCAGAATCAACGCTGGCGGCGTGCCTCAGACATGCAAGTCGAACGCGAAAGCCCCCTTCGGGGGGCAAGTAGAGTGGCGCACGGGTGAGTAACACGTAGGTAATCTACCTTTGGATGGGGAATAACCACCGGAAACGGTGGCTAATACCGCATAATGCAGCGGCACCTAATGGTGACAGTTGTTAAAGCGGGGGATCGAAAGACCTCGCGTCTGAAGAGGAGCCTGCGGCAGATTAGCTAGTTGGTAAGGTAACGGCTTACCAAGGCGATGATCTGTAGCCGGCCTGAGAGGGCGGTCGGCCACACTGACACTGACATACGGGTCAGACTCCTACGGGAGGCAGCAGTCGGGAATTTTGGGCAATGGGCGAAAGCCTGACCCAGCAACGCCGCGTGAAGGATGAAATCCCTCGGGATGTAAACTTCGCAAGAACGGGAAGAATAAGTAAGGGTTAATATCTCTTACGATGACGGTACTGTTTGTAAGCTCCGGCTAACTCCGTGCCAGCAGCCGCGGTAATACGGGGGGAGCAAGCGTTGTTC
>CAVYOP010000013.1:0-495000 GCA_963770215.1 uncultured Acidobacteriota bacterium | reverse complement strand
AAAGTAGGAGTTAGTGATCCGGCGGTTCTGTATGGAAGGGCCGTCGCTCAACGGATAAAAGGTACGCCGGGGATAACAGGCTGATCCTGCCCAAGAGTTCACATCGACGGCAGGGTTTGGCACCTCGATGTCGGCTCATCGCATCCTGGGGCTGAAGAAGGTCCCAAGGGTTTGGCTGTTCGCCAATTAAAGCGGTACGTGAGCTGGGTTTAGAACGTCGCGAGACAGTTCGGTCCCTATCTGGTGTGGGCGGAGCAGGTTTGAGGGAATCTGTCCTTAGTACGAGAGGACCGGGATGGATCCACCTCTAGTGTACGAGTTATGGCGCCAGCCGTAGCGCTCGGTAGCTAAGTGGAGCATGGATAAACGCTGAATGCATCTAAGCGTGAAGCCAGACCCAAGATTAGACCTGCCAGTGAGACTCCTTGTAGACCACGAGGTAATAGGGTGGATATGTAAGCGCAGTAATGCGTTCAGTTGACCACTACTAATCAGTCCCTATGGCTTGACCATAAAATTTACTCAAGCAACAAGCACTCGCGCTTGCGCGTGAAGCTTGCCAGACAGTCGCTATTCGATTTTCTGAATCGAATTTGAAACAAGTTTTCCGGTGATTTTGTCGGCAGGGTCACACCCGTTCCCATCCCGAACACGGAAGTTAAGCCTGCTGGAGCCGATGGTACTGCGCGGGAAACTGCGTGGGAGAGTAGGAAGTCGCCGGGATTATTTCAAAAGCCCGCGAGAGCATTTTTGTTCTCGCGGGCTTTTTTCCTTTCATCTCCAGCACTCCGCTGACACTTTGCACAAAAGTAAACGATGCGAGTACGCTCCTCGTCATCCTCCTGATGCGCAATTGTCTTTTGCCTGAGTTGCCGAATCTTCTGCCCACAACGCAAACACGGCAAGTTCGTGCGGCGAAAGACGAGGTGTCGCGTGCCATATTCGCGTCCCGGCTGATACACCAGTGACGCATCAGTCGCCATTCTTTGCCGATCTTTTTCACTGGCCGTGGCGCTGCGTTTGTACGCGTCTCGTGCCAGACGCGGAATCGTTTTCGACAAACAACTTAAGTTGGCGCTCAACGAGTTCGCCGACGGTGAGCCACGGGTTCAGCTTGCAGTTGAAAAGCACTTCGGCGCGCAAATAGTTTCCGAGTCCCGCGACGATGCGCTGATTCAATAGAGCGGCGCCAATCGTCTCGTCCTTGTATTCAAGCGCCAGTAGCGACGAAGAAACTCTGCGCGGTTGAATGGACCACGATAGGGCAACGCATCGGGACCAAGCGTGCGCGAGGATCTCAACCTCTCGTAAGGATCACCTTCGCCAACGTTGAATATCGGCGCAGAGAGCAGGATTGCAGCGCGCCGCCCTCAACCACGATGCGCGCGCGTTCGCGGCGGTCTTTTTCCGGCAGCTCGATCGGTTTGCATTTACGTCCTGTTCGTTGGCCCAAACGTCTGCCACCGGCCCCACATCATCAGGTGCGAGTGAAAAAAGAACCCGCCTTCGATATAACCGATCAGGTGTTTCCCGTGTGAGACGACGCGCTCAACTCGACGGCCGCGAATCCGTTGTTCGTTGTCCTGCCAGCCATTTTCGCGCCTCTCTTGTTCGTGCTGCTAACGAAACAATGGCGCGTCCGGATAACGCTGCATGCGAGCGCATCCGCATATTTTCGCACCTCTGGACCTTCGGGCATTACTCGAACGGTATTGTGGGCTGCGAGCCTGCGACCACGACGCCGCCTCGCTCGCCAGGCGTCGTCGATCCAAATCTTTCCGCAAAGACTTCAGGCAGACTGCGGGCATTCGGCGGCGCGAGCCACAAACGTAAAAGGTGACGCTTGCGCTCGAGCTCGGGGTAGTCGTCGAATGCCGTTCGATCGTGCAGGATCGTGTGGTTGTGCACGAGCTGAATGTCGCCCGGTTGAAGTTCCATCATCAAGTTCAGCTTCGGGTCGTTTGCCAGCTCGTCAAAAAGATCGAGGGCTTCGATCTGAGGCGGACTGAGTGCCGCGACGCCGGGAAAGCGCCGGGCGGACTCAATGTATTGTCTCTGGTAGATCGCAGAAACTAATCCGTCGTGATAGTTGAAAACGGGAATCGTGAAATAAGGCCGGCTGCCGTCCGGAACTTCACCGCGCCGATCCGTCTCGATCGGTTCCATCAGCACTCTAAGCAGATCCGGCCTGCGCCGGCGCATCTCGTTGAAAATCGTTGTCGAGGATACGAGACTCGACACGCCGCCTGATTTCGCGGCGTGCAAACACAACAGACCCACGACGTCGCATGAGTCCGTGTGATGAGTTTGACGTTCGCGCGTCTGATAGATACGCGTGTTTGGATCGTCGCTGAAGCGTCCCAGGTCTCGCACGTGTCCGAGCAAGTGCCCGGCGGCGTTTTGCATCCGCAGCTTGCCCAGGTGGACGCCAATGATAAGAAAAGCAATCGCCGCTTCACACTTGGTCCAACGTTCGACGGGCAGCGACCTGATGAGAACAAATCCGCGCCCGTTGAGCACCTCTTTCAGTATTCGTTGCAGCCGCGGCGCGAGAGTCGGAAGCGGAACATCGCTCGGAGTGATGGCCGCGAAATCGATCCTCTTAGCGCTTAACTCATGGAACGCATGTTCCACTTCGGCTATCTCGACCGTGGAGAGCCGCTCGATCCACTCTGACTCTGGCAAATCCGGTCCGTACCACGCCGAGCGATCACTCACAGAATTCGGAATGCTCATGTGTCCACTTGAAACTGGTTAATGCAAAAACGTATCTTGAAGTAAACAGCATGTCCATTCAATCTGACAACGCCACGCCAACACGAACAGCATTCCTGTTCGATTTGGACGGAACGCTCGTCGACAGCGTTTATCAACACGTGCTCGCGTGGCGTGAAGCACTGGAAAGCGGTGGAATTCATCTCGCGGTGTGGCGTATTCATCGCCAGATTGGCATGAGCGGCGGTCTTTTTATCAACGCCTTGCTGCGCGAAACCGGCCACACAGTGTCGGCGGACGAGGCTGTGAGACTGCAACACGCGCACGGCGACGCCTTCAAACGTTACGCGTCACAGGTTCGACCGCTCCCCGGCGCTGAAGATCTGTTGGCGTATCTCACAACGTCACGTGTGCCATGGGCGATCGCAACGAGCGGTCATCGCGAAAGCGCCAATCTGTCACTTCGTCTACTCGGACTCAGCGACGATGTTCCGGTCATCACGCGCGACCTCGTGCGTCACGCCAAACCCGATCCGGATCTTTTCCTGGCGGCCGCGGAAAAACTCGGCGTGCCGATCGGCGATTCGGTCGTAGTGGGCGACAGCATCTGGGATTTGTTGGCTGCGCGGCGTGCCCGCGCTCTCGGCGTTGGATTGTTGTCCGGCGGTTATGGCCGCGAGGAGTTGGAACGATCGGGCGCTTACAGGGTCTATAACGATCCCGCCGATCTGCTGCGGCATCTGGACGAGGTTGGCGTTCGCAGCTCCGAGTAGGCCGATTTTTCTGTTTTAGCGCTTTTCTTATTTACCTTTATCGGTCAAAATCACGCGTATCTGAATATGAAGGCTGCGACCTGGATCAAACGACTCGGCTTTTGGGGATTTCTCTTCTTTCTCGTGAAGGGATTGCTCTGGCTGATCGTGCCCGCGCTTGTCGCGCTGTGGGCGACAAATTAGTGCAGCGCGCTGTTTGCTAAGGCCGCTTCCTTGAGCTTCGGGTTCTCCACCCACGACTTCGCCGAGACGAACGACACCTTATCGTAAACCAGCACGATCGTTCCCAGCTTTAATAGCCTGCTCACCTCGCGTGCCGCAAACAACGGTATCCGAATGCATCCATGACTCGCCGGCTGCGCCGGAACGTTATAACTTCCGTGAATCGCGATCCCGCCGCTGAAGTAATTCGCGTAATACATGCCGAGCAGGTTGTCTTCCCAACCGACACCTTTCTCGTACACGACAAACCGGCCCCGCGGCGTGTAGGCAATGCTCTCCTGTCCATCGTAAACAAACGCCTCGTCGGTGCCCGTCGAAACCGGCAACACGCGCACGCTTTCTTTTTCGTCTATGATCAATAACACTTGGCGGTCGATATCGACTTCGACGTGCGGATAGTGTCCGTCTCTCGCCACCGGCGTCGCCGCATTGCGAATCGCCTCCAACTCCTCACTCGTTAAGCGACCGGTGATCTTACGTCCCTCCCATTTCTGAAACGCAATCAACGCCGCCCGTGTCGCCGCATCGAATCGACCGTCAACCGGTCCAGTCCAATATCCCAGCTCAGAAAGCCGACGCTCCGCGTCGCGTATCTTGGCGCGATCGAGTGACGCGCCCTGCCCGGTCGCCACAATCGACCCGATAAGAACGAAACAAATCGCGAGAAGAACCTTCATTCTGACTTCACCTGTTACTACGCCTTGCGTTCCACAAACTTGAGCGGCGGTGAACCGAGCAGCTCCAGGAGTTTGTCGTAATTTATCGGTTTCACGAGATGTCCGTTGAAGCCTGCTTCCTCTGACTTGCGGCGGTCGTCATCTTGGCCCCAGCCGGTTAGGGCGATGATGACGATATCCTTGCCCCAGGGTTGTGCGCGCACGCGGCGACAAACTTCATGCCCGTCCAACCTGGGTAAGCCGATGTCCAGCAACACAACTTCCGGACGGTGCTTCTCAATCGCCTCGACTGCTTCGACGCCATCATGGGCCATGTAAGTCAGGTTCCCCGTGATCTCCAACAACATCGCCAGCGAATCAGCGGAATCTTTATTGTCGTCGACGATCAGAACACGGCGTTGCGGCGGCGACTCGACGCCGGCGTCCATTACCAATTGCGACACCTTCGCCCCTTTCCGCAGAATCGGCAAACGCACGACGAACTCGCTTCCTTGTCCTTCGCCGCCGCTCGTTGCTTCGATCGATCCGCCGTGCATTTCAGCTAAACGCTTCACGAGGGTCAGTCCGATGCCGAGCCCGCCTTGCGATCGCTCGGCGGTCCGATCCACCTGCATGAACATATCAAAGATGCTATCCAACTTGTCCGGCGGAATTCCGGCGCCGTTGTCCTTAACGATCACGACGATTTCGTCCCCCGCAATCTCAGCCCCCAACGAGATTCGTCCCTGCGGTCTCGTGTATTTGCAACTATTGTTCAGCAGGTTGCCAAACACCTGGGCGAGGCGCGCCCGATCGGCGTTTAGATAAACCGGCTCGTCGGGCAGATCGATCGTCAACTCATGTCCCGCCGAATCGATCAGCGGACGCGCGACTTCCACCGCCTGTTGAATCACCGACGAAAGCTCCACTTCACTGCGCCGCAGCTCGAGTCGATCGTGCGTGATGCGATTCAGATCGAGCAGATCGTCAACCAACCGAACCATCTGCCCCAACTGCCGCTCGAACGTGTCGTGCGCGCGTTTGAGCACCTCGACGTCACCATCAGCGCGTTTCACAACTTCGAGCATGTTGCTCATCGGCGCCAGCGGGTTTCGGAGCTCGTGAGCGAGTGTCGCCAGAAACTCATTCTTGCGCCGATCATTTTCGGAGAGGTCCGTCGCCAACCGCCGCAAGTCATCATCCAGCCGCTTCTGCTCCGTAATGTCACGCACGATCTTCGACGCGCCGGTCACGTTTCCGGAGTCGTCTTTGATCGGCGAGATAGTGAGCGAAACGATGATGGGCTGGCCGTTCTTGCGTACGCGCTCGGTTTCGTAGCGTTCGATTCGCTGTCCTGCTCTCAGGCTGGCGATTATCTGTTCCTCTTCGGTGATGCGGTTGGGCGGGATCACGAGCGAGATGTGCTGGCCTATTGCCTCATCGGCAGTGTAACCAAAGAGCCGTTCGGCGGCGGCGTTCCAACTCTGAATGATGCCGTCAAGTGACTTTCCAATGATGGCGTCATTTGACGACTCGACGATCGACGCGAGCAGTTGAGCCGTGTGCAGTTGGTTTGCCTTTTCCTGTTCGACTTGTCGTTGTGCTGTAACGTCGCGAAAGATCAGCACGCAGCCGGACACGTAGCCCTGCTCGTTGCGAATGGGCGCGGCGCTGTCGTCGATTGGACACTCCGAGCCGTCCTTCTTGATCAGCACCGTATGGTTCGCCAGTCCGACCACGACGCCTTCACGCAATGCTCGCATTGCCGGATTCTCCACCGGTTGTCGTGTTACCTCGTTGACGATCTGAAACACGTGAGGCAGTGGTTGTCCCAGCGCGTCAGCTTCGGTCCAGCCTGTCAACGACTCGCCGACTCCGTTGATATACGTGATGCGAGCCTCGTTATCCGTGGTTATTACTGCATCTCCAATACTTCTTAGCGTGACTCGGAAGATCTCCCGGCTTTGCGTGATGCGAGCCTCGGCGCCGCGCGACACTTCGCCGAATCCAATGATCATGGCACACGTAAAAAAGTATGCAACCAGGCCCACTATATTGGGGGCGTCGTTCAAAACTATGAAGCCGCGCGGTGGAATAAATAGATAATGGCAAGCAGCGTAGCCAATGATCGTCACCGGGATCGCGACGCGATAGCCGCCCAGCCACACGCTCGCTGCGACTGCGCCGAAGAGAGTGACCAGAGGCAGGGCGTCGCCCATCAACGGGTCGAGCACCCAACGCAGCAGCACCGCCAATACCAGCGCGGCGAAACCAAGCAAGTAAGCTTTAACTGAGCTGCGCACCTCTGTCCCTCGATTAACCCTTTTGAACTGGAGAGCCTGACGGCGGCGATTATACAGGCTTAAGCCCGGCGAAAAGCCGCGTTCCGCACTTAATTCCAAACTCACCTAACTTTTCCCTCGTACCATGTCTCTAAGACAACGGGAGTTGGAGATAACCCAAATGGAACGAAATAAAGAACTGCTGAAGTTGATAAACGTGCTGCGCCGCACGTCGCGTATGGCGCTGCAATCGGAGTGGACCGGCGGCAAGGAAGACGCGGCTGCGTTTTGCACCGACCAGTACAACCGCGTGCTGACGCGACTGAAGGAAATGGATCCCGGCGTGGCGTCGGTGTTTGAGCCTTTGCCGGCGGGCAGCTCGTTGACCGTCGTGGCAATGGCTTCGCGCCAGCTCGCGGCTTATTACGAAGACGAACTTGGAACGGCGCGGGGGTTCGGGCGCGGCTATGGATTCGCGTTCGATCCCAAGATGTTTCGCGAGTTTTGGGAGAAGTCAGCGCGCGAGTTTGAAGACATGGGCGAGTTTATTCGTGAAAGCATCGACGAGTGGTTGCGGCACAAGAAGGAGGCGAACCGTACCGACAAGGAAGCGAAAGGGGGTAATACTCCACCGCAACCCTAAAGCAGGTCTTACACGAACGAGATGGAAATACTTGATTTAGTCCAGTGGCCGGCGATGCTGGTGACAGTGATCGCCGCCTGGATGGTTGGTTCTCAGAAGAAATTCAAGCGCAACTGGGGATTCTGGCTTTTCCTGTTGAGCAACGTGCTCTGGATTTTGTGGGGCTGGCACGACAGTGCTTACGCGCTCATGTTCCTCCAGGTTTGTCTTGCGTTTATGAATATCCGCGGCGCGGCGAAGAACTAGCCTCAGAAGTTACAGGGGCTGTTCAGCTTGGGCACGCTGTCCGGCAGGATATTCTCGTAGCTGGTTTTTTGCCGCCGGTAATTGGCGACCCCGGCTTCGATCTCTTCGGTCGTCAGCGCGATGTCCGCCTGGAAGAAAACCCAGTCGATGTCTTCGTGATATTGACGCCGCACGTTCGATTTGATCATCCCGTCACGAATAAACCACAGGTTGAAGTTTATCGACATGACGTCTTCGGGGTAATACTCTCCGCCATGCTCGGCGAATAGTTTACCGTCCACGAAATACCTCACTTTCTTATCCAGGACTTGCGTAACCAGGGTGTGCCAGCCGGCCTGGCTGCCATTCGTGGTCTGAAAGACGTTGTCTTTCTTCCAGTTTGGTTCGGGGCTGAACGTTTCCCAGGTCGTTGAGTAAAGAGTTGGACCATCGATGCCCCAGCCGCCGCCTGGCAGATACTCCCAATCGAGCTCGCTGTAGTCGGGATCCATCGGCGCTTTCAACGGACTGATCGTGTAGAAGCTCTGTACGAGTTGATCGCCGCCTGGACCGGAGATCGGTGTGTCGGTGAAACGAACGCGAGCGGCGTAAGTGCCTTCAAGATATCTGCGCTGGTGGCAGATCTGAGTTTGAAATGTGTTTGGTCCAGTGCCATCGGTCGACGAGGTCATGCGCAGGATGCGATTGTTTGACTCGGTCGGATGCTTCAAGAATGTTACGCCTGCTTCGGACCACGTCGCGCCGGGCACGCCGGGCCAGCCGGGCTCAGTGCGTATGATCCAGCCATGTTTTTTTAAGAGGGCTTTATTCGTGTAACTGAAGTCGTCAAAAAGCCTGTGCGGCGGCATGGCTTGCGGAGTTGGCGTGGCGATCAGCGTTACGGAAAGCAGGGCGATCGTTAGGGTAGCGGCAAATAGTGCTTTCATGGTTTCTCACTTAAACGGGTTGCGTTCCGGAACTTCGTCGTGATCGTCGATGGTATGCAGCAGGCCGCGCACGATCAAGTTCAACATCGGAATACGATGCCTGATCCACACGCGCATCGGATCGGGGCGGGCGCCGAGACGTGCTTGCCTTAGTGACTAATTTGCTCAGCGGCTTGATGGTCGGCATGAGTATTATGTGTATGACTTTGTGGACTCTATTGTGAGCTTTCCTCTTGAATGCGTTCGAGCTCGGCGATCGTTTCCAGATCCTTGGGGCGCCGCCGACAATAATGAACTCAACTTCATTTTCACTTAACTTACGTAAGAGAGCTGCAAAGTCCGTCACGATTGCGAGCGTGCCTTTCTTCCAGCGCGTTGAAGTTCTTCGGCGAATAGTTGCAGTTTCATGAGTTGCTGGAAGCGCTGGTCCACAGTGAGGCGTAAGTTTTCGCGGATCAGCGTAACGTCGACATCCTTCTTATAAGCCTCGATCACCGCATCAAGACCGGAGTCGCGTTTTGTTTGAGCTTGGTGGTTCATTACACTCCAGACGGATCATTATATGCGATGTCCACGATGTCAGAGTGAAGAGATTCGGCGGGATGAGGTGGAGGGGCCGGGCGTTTTGAGGCGGATTGGTGTTTATAAATTGAGGTGCGGGAACTGCGGTTTGATATTTAAGCGGTTCGATCCGCGAGGGAGGTTTGGAGGCCGGAGAGAAGAGGAGGGGAAGAGGCGTAAACCAGAGAAGCATTAGCGCTTTTGTCTTTTCCGCCCATCTCCCGCAAAATGCAATTTATGGCTCTTGACCCCACTTTTCCCTTTCATACCCTACGATCGCGCGCCGTCCAGATGCTGGTCGTTTTGGCGCTCGCGCTGGCCTCGTTGCAGTGCAACGGCAGCGCCAATACGAATACCAATAATCCGGCCGCGGAAAACGCGGTTGTCCAGAAGTTCAGCTACCAGATCGTCAATATGTGGCCGCACGACCCGAACGCTTTCACGCAGGGCCTCGTCTTTCTCGACGGGAAATTGCTCGAAAGCACGGGTCAGCAAGGTTACTCGAGCCTGCGCAGCGTCGATCTCCAAACCGGCAAAGTGCTCAAGAAAGTCGACATCCCGATACCTTATTTCGCCGAAGGCATCGCCCTGCTGAACAACAAGATTTACCAGCTCACCTGGCAGAACGAACGCGGCTTCATCTACGACGCCCAAACCTTCGAAAAGACTGGCGAGTTTTCTTACAGCGGCGAAGGCTGGGGCCTCGCGAGCGACGGCAGATCACTGCTGCTGAGCGACGGATCGAACCGCATTCGTTTCCTCGACCCAGACAGCTTTCGGGTCACTAAAACCATCGCAGTAGTCGACGGAAAAACGCCCGTCAACGAGCTAAACGAGCTCGAATATGTCAACGGAGAAATCTACGCCAACATCTGGCACGACGATCGGATCGCCGTCATCGATCCCGAAAGCGGCCGCGTCAAGGCGTGGATCGATCTGGCCGGGCTGCTGCAACCGGGCGACGTAACCGATCCTGAAGCAGTGTTGAACGGCATCGCCTTCGACCAGGCAAGTAATCGACTCTTCGTCACCGGAAAACTCTGGCCCCGACTGTACGAGATCAAGATCAAACGATAGATGAAGTTTTTAACCTACTTTCGAGCCTTTTCTTACGCCATGATCGCGGTGGCCATGCTGGCGCTGGTGCTGGCGGGAGGCTTGAGCTATGGATTAGCGCTCGTATTTCTCGCCGTAATGATCGTGAGTTGGAACCTGGAAGGCACGCGCTGGCAACTGCCTGAGCGTTTCGGACTCGCGATCGTGCTGCTGTCGATCCCGCTGTTTTATCTCGACTGGCATTATCAAAAGCAACTCGGCGAACCCGCAGAACGATTAGGCGTGGCAGCGTTGGCCCATCTGATCGTTTTCCTGTCGGCAGTGAAACTGGTCCAGGTCAAGAAAGATCGCGATTGGGTTTTTCTTTACCTGATCTCGTTCTTCGAAGTGTTACTGGCGGCAGGTCTCAGCTTCAGTCCGGTTTTTCTCGGCACGCTCACGCTTTATTTGTTGTGCGGCTTGTGCGCGGTGACTGCTTTCGAGATTCAAAAGGCGCGTCGTTCGCTGGCGCACGCCGAAACACGTCTACTCGTTCCGCCCGACTCGCGCGTCTTTCGCAAAGGCGGCAAACGCTCGTGGCGAAGCACGGAAGCCGCGCGTTTACCACTCGTCGCGCTCGCGTTGCTGGTGATGATCTTCGCGCTGGCGTTGCCGTTGTTTCTGATCGCGCCACGCTCGGGCGCGGCGGCGCTCACGCGCAGCGGCGGCGGATTGTCAAACTTCATCGGCTTCTCGGAAAGTGTCACCCTCGGACAGATCGGCACGCTCAAACAAGACAACGGCGTCGTGATGCGCGTGCGTTTGGAAAGTCCGGAGCCGCCGCAGGGATTGCGTTGGCGCGGCGTGGCGCTCGACGAGTTCACCGGCAAAGGTTGGAGAAAATCTCCGGAAGCGCGTCGCGTTGAGCAGGTTGATGGACGCAGCGGTTTCTTTCAAGTCGGAACGACTGAAGCGCTTCATCGTCTGACGACGCAAACATTCTTTGTCGAGCCACTCGAGTCGCCGGTGCTTTTCGGCGCGCCGCGCGTAGTGGCGGTTCAGGGCGACTTGCCGTTCATTCGAGTCGACGGCGAAGGCGGGCTGCAGTCGCGCCGTCACGACTACGACCGGATCATGTACAAGGCGATCTCCGATACGGACGATCCGCCTGTCGAAGCATTGCGCGCCGACATGCGTCCGTATCCGGCAAACCTCGAACGTTATTTGCAACTGCCGGAGAAGCTGGACCGCCGGATCGTTTTTTACGCGCAAGCTGTGCTGCGCAGCGCGGAAGCGCGGAACCGGTATGACGCCGCCAGGGCACTTGAACAGGCGCTACAAACAAACTTCGCCTACTCGTTGGAGATGAAAGCCGGCGGCCCCGATCCATTGTCCGACTTTCTCTTCAACGTTCAATCGGGTCACTGCGAATATTTCTCGACGGCGATGGCGGTGATGTTGCGAACGCACGGCGTCGCGGCGCGGGTGGTGAATGGTTTTCTGCCCGGCGAGTACAACGAAACCTCCGGCGCTTATACCGTCAGACAAAGCGACGCGCATTCGTGGGTGGAAGTTTACTTTCCGTCGACACGGTCGTGGGTCACGTTCGATCCGACACCTTCGATCGGGCGCGTCGAGCCGGTGCGCACAGGCTTCTCGGCCCAACTGCACAAGTACGCCGAAGCGTTGGAGTTGATGTGGTTCCAATACGTAGTCGGTTACGACAAGCAGGAGCAGCGATCGCTGGCAACGTCGTTACACAATCGAGTGTTCGACTACGGGCGCTTCGCTTCGAACGTGCTCGCAACGATTCGGAGTTATTTCACTACCGGCGTGCTTTCAATTGTGATGGTCATCACCGGCGTCGCGCTGATACTGTTCACATTGATCTTTGGCCGGCGTTGGTGGCGTTTGCGATGGGGAAACAGCGCCGCCATCACGGATGAAGAAGCAACGTATTCGAGCGTGCAGTTTTACGAGCGATTGTTGAACGCGATGGAACAGCGCGGGCTCTCGCGCGACAAACATCTGACGCCGCTGGAGTTTGCAAACACACTCGATTCGGGCCAGGCGCTGCTGATCACGCGTGCTTACAATCGCGTGAGGTTTGGCGGCCAGCGACTCTCAGCCAATGAAAAACGCGAGATCGAGCGCGCGTTGTCGGAACTAGAAACCACGGATTCCACGGATAGAAGAACCAGTTAATGAAGAAAGTCGGTTTTGTAAGTCTTGGCTGTCCCAAGAACCTCGTCGACAGCGAGGTGATGATGGGCCAGCTCAAACAAAATGGTTACGAGATCACGGCAGACGCCTCGCAGGCGGACACCGTCGTGGTGAACACGTGCGGTTTTATCGACTCCGCCAAGCAGGAATCGATCGACGCGATTCTCGAAGCGGCGCGTTTAAAGACCGAAGGACACGCGCAACGTCTCGTCGTCGCGGGTTGTCTAGTCGAGCGGTATCGAGACGAGTTGAAAGCCGAGATGCCGGAAGTTGACGCGTTCATCGGCACCAGCCAGATCAACGACATCCTCGCCGTTTGCGATCCGAAAGTAAACACGCGCACGCTTCCCGTCATTCCGCTCGGCAATCAGACCGCTACTTATCTCTACGACGAATCGACGCCGCGCGTCCTGGCCACGCCGTCGCATTACGCGTTCATAAAGATCGCGGAAGGCTGCGATCGTCCCTGCGCGTTCTGTTTCATTCCGCAGATGCGCGGCCATTTTCGCAGCCGTCGCTTCGGTTCGATCGTCGCCGAAGCTCATCAACTCGCCGAAGAAGGCGTGAAGGAACTGATCCTCGTGGCCCAGGACTCGTCACGTTACGGCGAAGATCTCGACAAGCCGGATGCGCTCGCGAGGTTACTTCGCGAACTGTCACACACGGACGGGATCGAATGGGTGCGCGTGATGTATACGTATCCGACGCACATCAGCGACGGGTTTCTCGACGTGCTGGCCGAAGAACCGAAGGCGGTGAAGTACCTGGACATGCCGCTGCAACACGCGTCGCAGAACGTGTTGAAGCTGATGAAGCGCGGCGGCAATCGCGGCAGTCTCGAACGTTTGATCGAGCGTGTGCGCCGTCGTGTTCCCGACATCGCCGTGCGGACCACGTTCATCTCCGGTTTTCCGGGTGAGACTGAAGACGACTTCAAGGAGTTGCTCACTTTCGTGAAGAACGTCGAATTCGATCGCGTCGGCGTGTTCACTTATTCAGACGAGGA
Source organism: uncultured Acidobacteriota bacterium (assembly GCA_963770215.1). Classification (GTDB taxonomy): domain Bacteria; phylum Acidobacteriota; class Blastocatellia; order Pyrinomonadales; family Pyrinomonadaceae; genus PSRF01. The sequence continues at coordinate 481,712 of CAVYOP010000013.1, read as the reverse complement.
AGGCACGCCGGCGTTCGCGTTGCCGGATAAAGTGCCGCATCGGACGGCCGCGCGCAGGCGCACGGCGTTGATGAAAGAACAGGCGCGCATTTCGAAGCGACACAATAAGTCGCGGGTCGGCGAAGTCGTGCGTGTGCTTTTTGAAGGCGAGTCGAAAGAAAGCGAGCTGTTGTGGCAAGGCCGAATGGAAACGCAAGCGCCTGACATCGACGGCTGCGTGCTGATCAATGACGTTCCCGACGGTGTGCTGCCATCGACCGGCGATTTCGTCCACGTCGAGATCACGGAAGCTCACGAACACGATCTGATTGGAAGAGTAGTCTTAACCTGAAGGCTGCTCTGCGATTCTCGGCGGTCCTCTGTGTTCTCTGCGGTCAACAGGCGCGCAAGGAAGTAAACCGCAGAGAACACCGAGGACCGCAGAGAATCGCGGAGAGAAGTCATCAATGATTGGAAGGATCCCCCGGTTGACGTTGCCTGTCAAAGAATCCAGCGACGAATTGAATCCAACTATTGTTGTGTCACCGGAGGAGGCGCCGCCCGCACGCCCGGCTCGCTCGGTGCTTGATTTTGCAGCGCTCGCAATCGCAACTTTCGGAGTCGGATACCTGCCGTTGATTCCGGGAACGTTCGGATCGATGGTGGGCGTCTTGATTTTCCTGCTGCTGGTCCAATCCGTACCGCTGCAACTGCTTTTCATTCCGGTGATCGTGGTGCTCGGCGTTTGGGCCGCATCCCGAACCGAAAGACTGCTGGGCAAGAAAGATCCCGGGAAAGTAGTAGTTGACGAAGTGGCGGGCCAGATGATCGCGCTGATGCCGTTGCCGTTCATGGCGGATGGGCCATGGCTCGTCTGGGTGATTGTTTCGTTTAATCTTTTTCGCCTTTTTGACATCTTCAAACCGTATCCTGCTCGGCGTTTTGAGTCTTTACCTGGCGGCTATGGGATAATGGCGGACGATCTGGTTGCGGGGATTTATGGGGCAATTGTGACTGCCATCGTCATTGCGGCTTTTGGTTGAGGAGGATCACATTGGACGACTCGAACAAGAAACGGGAAGAAGAAGCAACAAGTAAAGAGACTTTGCAGGATATCGAAGAGTCGGAAGCGACACCTGACACGAGCAAGAGCGACGATGCGGATGGTCCAAGCCCTGACGGCGCGTTAGACCAGCCCGACGAACGGCACGACGCAGATCCGATGTGAGGCGTTATTCTTCCGGCGTTTCTTCGTCGCTCCGCCTGCCGATCCAGCCGCGTCGCCAGAAGAACAGAAGCATGACGACAGCGACGATGATCATAGAGGCGCATGTGATGAAGTAACCGTAACGCGAGTGCAATTCCGGCATGTTGTCGAAATTCATGCCGTACACGCCGGCGATAAACGTCAGCGGCAGCATGATCGCGGAGAAGATCGTCAGCACCTTCATGATCTCGTTCATCCTGTTTGAAACCACCGACAGGTAAGCCTCCAGCGATCCGCTAATCAAGTCGCGATAGCTCTCAGCCAGATCGACGACGCGCACCAGGTGATCGTGCACGTCGCGATAGAACGGCCGCATCTCTTCCGGTATCAGCGGAAACTCGCCGCGGCTCATGCGCAAAACAACGTCCATCTGTTTGACTGAGATTCGACGCAGGCGCAGCACGCTGCGTTTCAGTTCCATAATCTGCGCCAGGATCTGATTATTCGGGTTCTTCAGCGTGAAGATCGTCTCTTCCAGACGGGCGATGCGGTCGTCGAAATCGTCGAGCACGGGTGAGTAGTAATCGACGACCTGGTCCAGGATTTGGTGACACAGAAACGCGCTGCCGCGCTGGCACATCACCGGGCTCGTGCGCAGCAGTTGTTTGACGTTGCTGATGCTGCGGAAGTAATCGTGATGATAAGTGATCACGTAGTTGGGACCGAGAAAGCCGTCGAGCTCGATCGTGTTGAAGCGATCGGGGCTGGTATCGGCGCGCACGCCGTGGAGAATGAAGTAAAGATAACCCGGAAACTCTTCGATCTTTGGGTAGTGGCGATTCTCGCGACAGTCTTCCACCGTCAACGGGTGAAAGTGAAAGACGTCGAGCAGCACTCGCTCGTCGGCTTCGGTCGGCGATTCCATATCGACCCAGATCACGAGCGAAGGATCTTTCAAGAGTTCCGGCAGTTGGTCCACCGTGAATCCCTCGTCGACCTTATCCCGGCCCTGCTGATAAACAAGAATCTCCATGTTTCAGGCTCCTGGGTTCCTGAATTCTATATCCGTGCTACCATACCCACTTTTTACCGGCAAGCAAATAAGAAAGAGAGTGGTGTCTACTCTGAAAGTATTCTCGGCGTCCTCTGCGTCTCTGCGGTGAACTTATCTGCAAAACAGTAAACCGCAGAGACGCAGAGGACGCCAAAGGGCACCACCGAAAAGAGACATGACGATCAAGATTTTCGTGGCGGATGATGTGAGCGACAGCGGCCTGGGGCCGTTGCGCAGTGCGGGTTTCAGCGTCGAGAAGCGAACCGGGCTTTCGCGGGCGGAACTGGCGGAAGCGTTGAAAGACAGCGATGGCTTAATCGTTCGCAGCGAGACCAAAGTGACGGCCGAGTTGCTTGACGAGACGCCGAGTCTGCGTGTTATCGGGCGTGCCGGCGTCGGCGTAGACAACATCGACGTGCCGGCGGCGACGATTCGCGGCGTCGTCGTGATGAACGCGCCCGACGGCAACACGATCACGACTGCCGAGCACACGATTGCCCTGCTCATTTCACTGGCGCGTTCGATTCCGCAGGCGAACAGCAGTTTGAAAGCCGGACATTGGGAGCGCAAGAAGTTCATCGGCGTCGAGCTGCAAGGAAAGACGTTGGGCATCGTTGGACTGGGACGCATCGGTCGCGTTGTCGCTTCGCGTGCGCGTGCGCTGGGAATGCAGATCGTCGCTTACGATCCGTTTATCGCACAGGAGCAGGCGCGCGATCTGGAGATCGAGTTGACGCCGCTCGACGAGGTTTACGCGCGGGCCGATTTTCTTACGGTCCATACGCCGTTGACTGCCGAAACACGCGGGCTGATCGATCGCGACGTGCTCGCGAAGATGAAACACGGCGCGCGGCTGATCAATTGTGCGCGCGGCGGGCTGGTCGATGAAGATGCGCTTTACGAAGCGTTGATGAATGGATCGATTGCGGGCGCTGCGTTGGACGTGTTCAGCGCAGAGCCGCCGCCGCCGGACCATCGTCTGTTGCAACTCGATCAAGTGATCGCGACGCCGCACCTTGGCGCGTCTACCACCGAGGCACAGGAGGGCGTGGCGTTCACTGTCGCCGAACAGATGCGCGACTTCCTGTTGACGGGCGTGCTTCGTGGCGCCGTGAACGTGCCGGCGATTGGGATGAAAGAGTTCAATGTGATGCAGCCGTACGTGGCGCTGGCGGAGAGCCTGGGACGGTTTCAGGCACAGCTTGTCGAACAGGCGGTGAGTGAGGTCAGGATCGAGTTTGCGGGTGATATAGTCGATCTGGATGCGACGCCGGTGACGCGTGCGTTTGTGGCGGGACTTTTGCGCGATGTGAGTGCGCGAGTTAATGCTGTCAACGCGTTTCTGATCGCGGACGAGCGCGGGATTAAAGTGACCACGACTTACGTTCGCACTTCCGGCGATAACGCGCCCGCTATGCGGACCGAGATCTTTACCGGACCATCAAGCCGCAGTCTCGCTGGAACATTGTTTGGCTATGGCGGCCAACGACGCGAGGGACGAATCACCGAGATCGATGGTTTCTATCTCGAAGCCCGGCCGGAAGGTCACATGCTCGTGATGCGAAATCACGACGTGCCGGGTGTGATTGGCAAAGTCGGAACGATCCTCGGCGAAGGCGGTGTGAACATCAGTCGCTTTCACCTGGGCCGGCGCGAAAGAGGTGGAGACGCAATGGCCGTGATCGAAGTCGACGCGCCGCTCAGCAAACAAACATTGCACTCACTGCGCGCGCTCGAACAGGTGATCTCAGCCCAGCCGATCGAGCTTTAATCCAAATCGTCGACGAATTCTTTTAATTCGCGGAACAGGCGGGCGAGCTCGCCCGCTTGATAGTGGGCGTTCAGGCCGCTGGGGTTGGGGAGGACCCAGACGATCGTGTGGCCGAGCATCTCCGGTTGGCGGCCCAGGTTTGCTTTGGGTTGATTGAACGCGGTGCGATAGGCGCCGACGCCGAGCACGGCCAGCACGCGCGGCCGGTAGCGCAGCACTTTCGCACGCAATTTCTCACCACCTTCGACAGTCTCTTCTTTCGTCAACAAATCCGCAGTCGCCGTCGTTCGCGCGACGACGTTCGTGATGCCGTACCCGCTTTTCAAGAGTTCGCGTTCGTCGAACGGCGACAGCACACGCTCCGTAAACCCGCCGGCATGAAGCGCCGGCCAGAAGCGATTCCCCGGACGCGCAAAATGATGTCCCACCGCGGCCGTGTACAACCCCGGATTGATCCCGCAAAACAGCACGCGCAAATCCGGCGCGATAACGTCGTCAACCGTCTTCGACGTAGCAGCGGCGAGTTGCGCTTTAGTTGGTTTCCAGGGTGTCGTCACAGGTGAGGCGGTTAATAGATGTCGAAGTAAGTCTGTCGCGTCGTGCTTTGTTTCGAAACGCGATCGATCACAGAAACCTGCAAGACGTACCGTCCGGGCTGGAGGTTATTGAGCGGAATCTCCGCCGCGTACGGAAGCCGGGTCAGATCCGTAAACGTGTCGGACGCGATCTTTCTCAATGCGGTGGTGATCACGGGTTGGTCGTCGCGTATCACCTGAACTTGTATCGCCGCATCGGGTTTCTGATCGGTCGATGCGAGCGCGGCATTGTAAGTAAACACCAGAAAGCGCAACGTCGAATCGCGCCGGAAGCGATGGCTTCCACTCAGCGCAACCGGATTGAGTGCGCCCGTCGAGATGTTGGTCATAGTAGATTGCGTGCGCTCCCCTAAGAGCAAACTACTAATCGTCAACTTCTTCTTCGTGAGATCCGGTATGTCGAACCATGCGTGCGCACTGCCGGACCGGCCGCTCTTAGCATCACGCGCCGCCACTCGCACCTGGTAAAGTCCAGGCTCCAACTTCGCCGGGTACGTGAACGTGATGTCGCGATCGCCGGCCGACGCCGCGGCCGCGAGTGAGGTAGCAACAATGCGTTCCAGGAAGCTGGCTTTGGGCACACCTTTGTCGTCGTAGAACACACCGCTCACGTCTACTGCCGCCTGCGTCTTTCCGTCGGGCTGCTGCGTGAACGTCAGAAACTCCATTGGTATCTGGACCGCGGTTGAAAGTGTCGCGCCTTTGCCTGCGACGTCGTAGTAATCCGCGCTCATCAGAATCGGGAGGGCCCTTTCCGGATAGGCCGCCGCAATCGTTTTACGTAATTCTGCGGGAACAGTCTGCGCCGGCGTTGGTGATGGCGCAGGCGACGATGCAGGCTTGGCGGCCGCAACCGCCGGCTCCGGATCGACGTCAAAATAACCTTTACGAACTCGCACGCTCAGGTCGTTACGATTTACCAAACGCACTTCGAGGTTACGAAATCGCTTTTCCTTTTGCGAGTCTGCATCCGGCTTCCAGGCAAGCAAATAATAGGTGGACGTTTCCTTTAACGCCGGCGCGAATCCCTTTGAAAGATCGTTGGTGTTGAATAGAGCTTTGCCGCCGGTATCGGCCGCGAGGGCGTTCATTCCGTCCTGTGTTGCAGCCAGCTCACCGTGTTGAGAGAGGGCCAGTTGAGCGCCCGGATCGAAAGGGGCGTCAACGCTGGCGTCTTGCATGCCTGTCACGAGGCCACGCGTGTCCATCGAATAGATGACGACGCCGGTTTTTGCGGCGGCATTGGTCACGTCGCGCAATTTCGAGATCGTGTCGCCGCGCCGGTTCTCGATCAGGAAACCGCCGGAAAGAAAGAAGACGATCTTGCGTCCCGGCAGATCTTTTGCCGAGCGCACCAGCCGTTCGAGTCCCACGAACGTGTGCGAGTTGAACACCGCTCCTTGAGAAGTGAGGGTGGCCGCGCGACTGTTCACCATGTGCGAGGCGACATCGCGATTTATGCCGGGATTCGCGCGTAGTGTTTCATTCACAAAATACTGAAAAACCTGCTGGTCGTGGTTTTCGATCAGCATTGCCTGGTACTCGGTCATCAGCGGTCGTTCCATGTCGCGCACGGAATAAGTGCGCGGCTTGAGCCGCTCCAACGCAGCGCGCAGGACCATGCGATCGCTCGTTAGTTGTTGCAGGAACCCGATCTGTCCGCTTGCCGATGCGATTGCCGCCTGATCGTTCTGGCCCATCTCCTTGTCGATGAAGTTGGTGATGACTTTCCGGGCCATCGTGAAGCTCGTCAGGTCCATGTGAAAGTCGTCGATGTAGAAGAAGACGATGCGGCCGCGATCGAGCGGCACCGGACGTTTCAGATTGACAGTGCTTGCTCCGCGCGCGGCGGCGAGCTGACTCTCCTCGTCGCTGCCGGCTGTGATAAGTTCAAAGGCTTCGATGGGCCGTGGCTTGCCGTCTATGCGCAATTCGAAGTTGTCGCGCTTTAAGTCTTTAATGAAGCGTCCCTGCTTGTCGAAAACCATCACGTCGGTTTGGACGAGCTCCGTGTAAACGCGTACAACGTCGTCGGTCGATCGAGAAGGCGCCGGCTGCGGTGACGGTTGCGGCGCCGGTGGCGGAGATGGCAAGGGCGACGGCGTCTGCTGTTGTGCGTAGGCGATAGACCCTGGTATGGACCAAGCCGCGAGCACACACAACCACAACAGATACTTTGCGGGCCGGGAACTGTTGCGAAACCAGAGCATAAGAGCCAATTGGGTTACGACCTGCGGGGTGACAAATGTAACTATGTATCAGATTCGGTTGTTGTGGCAACCCGGATCTGTGTAAGTTACCCGGGTAGCCACGGAAAGTTGGATCTCCTGACAAAAACGTAGATGACCGCTAATTCAATAACAGTAAAACTGGACCGCGTCTACAAGAGTTTTGGCGAGTTTACCGCGGTGAAGGATCTCAGCCTGACGGTGCGCGCCGGCCGTGTGTTCGGATTGCTTGGCCCGAACGGCGCCGGCAAGACCACGAGCATCCGGATGATCGTCAACATCACCGCGCCCGACTCAGGCTCGGTCGAACTGTTCGGCCGCAAGATCGATTCCGAGTTGCAGGACCGCATTGGCTACCTGCCGGAAGAGCGCGGGCTTTACCGGCGCATGAAAGTGGGGGACCAGTTGCGCTTCTTTGCGGAGCTGAAAAACGTGCGCGGCAAGGTGGCCGAGTCGAAGATCGACGAATGGCTTGCGCGCGTGAAACTTTCCGAGTGGAAGAACAAGCGTTCGATGGAGCTCTCGAAGGGCATGCAGCAGAAGGTGCAGTTCATCACGGCGGTGCTTCACGATCCCGAACTGCTGATCCTCGACGAACCGTTCTCCGGTCTCGATCCGATCAACGTCGAACTGTTGAAAGAGATCGTGCTCGATCTGAAACGCAGCGGCAAGACCATCATCTTCTCGACTCACGCGATGGAAGTTGCGGAGAAGATCTGCGACGACATCTGTCTGCTCAATCGATCGCAGAAAGTTCTGGACGGCAGCTTGCGCGAGATCAAGAGCAGCTTTGGCCGCAACTCTGTGGCGGTGCGCTGCGAAGGCGGCGATGGCGTGTTGGACGATCCGTCGCTGGTAAGCAAAGTGGTCCGGCATGCGGACGAAGCGCAGGCGTTGCTCGCGCCGGGCGCGAATGCGCAAACACTGCTGCACCGGTTGATCGATTCGGGCGCGACGATCGGAAAATTTGAAATGGTCGAGCCGAGCTTGAACGACATTTTCATCACGAAGGTCACGGAACACGAATGAGAAAGTTTCTGGCGATAGTCAAACGCGAATACTTGCAGCGCGTCCGCGCGAAGATGTTCATCGTTTCCACGATACTGCTGCCGGTGGTGATGTCGCTCTTCGGCGTCGTGCCGGCGGTGATCCTGAGCATTGAAGCAGGTGGACCATTGCGCGTCGCCGTTGTCGATCAAACGGGCCGGATGTACGCGCCATTGGAAGCCACGTTTCGAGACGAAGAAACGGACGAAACGGGTACTGCTGCCACTCAGCCCGAGAGCGCGAACACGACGCGCCGGGGCACGTCGCGTATGGGTGGCCGAAACTTTCAGTTGACGGAAGTTAAGCTGGAAGGCCGGTCTCTTGAGGAAGTGAAATCAGAGTTCGATGGACAGTTGCGGGCCAGACAACTGGACGGCTATCTCGTTCTTCCTCCCGATTTCATCAGCAACGGCAAGGCGCAGTTTTTCAATAACAATCCGGGCGACATGATCTCGAAAGGCGCGCTGCAATCGACGGTGAATCGCGCGCTGCGCGAGCAACGTTTGGCAGAAGCCAACGTTGCCCCGGAAACCAGGAAACTACTGTTCAAGAACATTGAGCTGGACGCGGTGAAGATTGGCGCGACGGGTGAAGAGCGTGATTCAGGTGGAAGTTTTGTGCTGGTGTTTGGCGTCGGCTTCATTATGTATTTGGCGATCCTGATGTACGGGCAGGTTGTTCTCGGCGCGGTGATCGAAGAGAAAGAGACGCGCATCGCCGAAATACTGTTTTCTTCGGTGAAGCCGTTCACGTTGATGATGGGTAAGCTGGTTGGCGTTTCCCTCGTGGCGTTGAGCCAACTTCTGATTTGGGGCGCCGCATTCGCTGCGTTTGCGCTTTACGGCGTGAACCTGTTGGCGTCGCGGGGAGTGCAGGCGAGTATTCCGAACGTCCCGTTTTCTCATTACATCTACTTCGGATTGTTTTTCCTGCTTGGCTACTTCGTTTATGCGACGATCTACGCGTTGGTCGGATCGATGGTGACGACGGCCCAGGAAGGTGGCCAGTTGGCGATGCCGATCATTTTGATCCTGGTGGTGAGTTTTTATTTGTTTCTGCCGGTGAGTCGCAGTCCTGATTCGGCGTTTTCGTTTTGGGTGTCGATGCTGCCGTTTTCCGCGCCGGTGGCGATGCTGGTCCGCATCGTGACGCAGACGCCGCCGTTTTGGCAGATTGCGTTGTCGTTGACGATCGGGTTTAGCAGCGTGCTTTTGATCATGTGGTTTGCGTCGCGCGTTTATCGTGTGGGCATGTTGATGTATGGGAAGCGAGCTTCGCTTCCGGAAGCGTGGCGTTGGGTGCGACAGGCTTAGTTTTTCAGAAACATGATCGAGATCGAGAAGAAATATCGGTTAACTATGGCGCAACGTGACGCTGTCGTGCAGCGTTTGCGCGAGGTTGGGGCGCAGGTTGTTCGCGATGAGGAGTTTGAAGAGAACACGATCTATCGCGGCGGGGCGTTGAAGGTTGAGACCACTGTGTTGCGTTTGCGGCGTGTTGGCGGGAAGGCACTGCTGACTTTCAAGGAACGGCATCCGGGCTCGTCGGCAATCAAGCATCAGCGCGAGGAAGAGACCGAAGTGGCCGATCACGAGGCGATGAATGTGATTCTCGAAGCGCTTGGTTTCACGCCGGCGCTTGTATATGAGAAGCGGCGGCAGACGTGGGCTTTTGAAAACACTGAAGTGGTGATCGACGAGCTCTCTTTCGGTCTGTTTATGGAGATCGAAGGTGAGGAGAAGGATATCGAAGCGGCCGAGCGCAAACTCGGAATCGAAGACTTTCCTACCGAACACTCACCGTATCCGCAACTCGCCGCCGAGCATGGCCGGCGTGTTGGTGAGCTGATCGAAGCACGGCTTTAAGCCTGCGACTAAATTAATCAAAAATTAAAGAGGGGCTCGGACGGCGCCGAGCCCCCGTAGGAAGCACCGGTCGGGTTGATCACCCGAATGCCGTCCTCTCATTTCCGGCATCCGGACAAACCGCGGCTACTTCCCGGTACAGGACCCCACCACATCACGCCGCGTACCGTGCGCGTACGAGGCGATTCGATGAGGCCCTGCACCACCTGAGCCACTTGTGAAAGAGGCTTCGGTTTCCTCAAAAACACATCTGCCCCTGTTTCACGGGCTTCTGCTTCTTCCATCTCGCGCGCCGTATCGACTCTGAAGCCGTGTTGGGAGAAGTACTCGCTCACCGGGCTTGCCCGAAAGTGTCTGATACAACTCTTGGAATTTTCTCTGCGATCTCTGCGTATCTCTGTGACCTCTGCGTTAACCGTCGTCGTGAGAAATATTTAACGCAGAGGTCACAGAGATACGCAGAGATCGCAGAGAAGACTCCACAGTCTGGGCGCATGTGGACCGCAAAAATGAAGGAGGCTGAAAGCCCGCTGCCATCAAGGGGCAAATCGCTTGGCCTACTAACCAGCCTCCTGCCAGCACCGGGATGCCGCGGCGGAGCAACCGCCATCCCGTGCTCGTTTCACCCTTAAGCCGGTGACGTCCCTTTCGTCACCTGAACCTAAATTGATATTCATTGGGTTAGGCTGTCGGGGATTATCAAGTTGTTGCGAAAACGTGACAACGGAGGTCTTTGCCCATTTATCTGGCAGGAATTTAGGGTTTTTAAGGGGTCATATATGGCAGGATCCTGCCATATAGTTAAGACGCGTGTTTTGTTAGGTTTGCGGGAAAATTGGCAGCTTGGAAAGGACGAATCTTGCCCGTTCTACTTGGGCATTTTGGCCAGTCCGTGCCGAAAGGCGTAAATGATGAGCTCGAGGCGGTCGGAAACCTCGAGTTTTGAGAAAACGGAGCTGAGGTGGTGAGTCACCGTGGTCTCGCTGATGAACAGTCTTTCGCCCACTTGCTTGTTCTTGAGGCCTTCGCCGAGTAGGGCGATCACCTCGCGTTCGCGGTCGGTCAACGATTCGATCTTGGCGGTTTCTGGATCGGGAAGCGAAGGCCGGTTGATCTCCTGGAGCATGCTGCCCATCATCGAGCGTTCGATCCAAACTTCGCCCTCGTGGACTTTCTTGATCGCCTTCAGAAGTTGATCCGCGGCATGATCTTTCAAAACGATCCCCATCGCGCCGCGACGTATGGCGCGGCGATGAGCGTCCGGGTTTTGCACTCCGGTAAGAACCAGTACGCGAGAATTCGGGCTTGCCTGGCAGAGCTCGGGGAGAAAGGCGAGTCCATCGTCGTCGCCGAGCAGGAGATCGAGGACGATGACATCCGGATGTTCGGCGGCGGCCCGTTCGAGTGCTTCGGCGCGATTTCCGGCTTGGGCGACAACGGACATTCGCTGATCGTGTTCGATAAGCATGCGTAATCCACTCCGGATCACGACGTGATCGTCTACTATCATTATGCGAATTGGCTGCGCGTCCATAAGTTACTTAACAAGATAGTGCGGTTACTTTATCAAGACAAGTTCCCGCAAAGACGCAAAGAAGAAGACGCAAAGTCAGGAACAACAAACACAACAAACCGGTCTCGCTTTTTCTTTGCGTCTTTGCGCCTTTGCGGGGAACCCATTCTTAAAGAGGTATTCCGACACTCACAACGGTGTAGTCTTTCTCGTCGACGAAGACCTGGGTTTCGCCGCCCAGGGCTGCTGCCCGTTCGGCGATCGAATGGGGACGGAAAAGCCGATTGCCGTCTTGTCCGTAGCTGCCACGCTCGCCATCGCTATTGCCGGTAGGACGCGGCCTGCTGTTTTTTATCTGCAATAACAGAAGCGTCTCTTTGCACGAGATCTCGACGCGCGCGTCGCGGCAAAACGCGTGGCGTCTGACGTTGCTGAGACCTTCGGCGACGATCTGGAACAACTCCGCCGCCAATCGATCGTTGACCTTCACCTTTCCGTGCGCTTCGACGTCGACGTTTATGCCAGTCACGAGCGAGAAGCGCTCGGCGAAACGCTCGATGGCGGGCAGCAGAACGTCCATTCGTTCTTCGCCTGCTTTCAAGCCCCAAACGAAACGGCGCAGCTCGGCGAGCTCGTGTTTTGTAAGTTCGAGCAGTTCCTGGACGTTGTCGCGGATGGACATATTGCCGGCTTCCAGCTTCTGGTCCAGGGCTGAAAGACCGAACTGGATTCCGAGGTAAGGCTGGATCACGCTGTCGTGAATATCGTGCGCGATGCGGCGTCGCTCAGTTTCGGCGGCATCGGAGGCGAGGTTGTCGATCAGCCGGATGTTTTCCATCACGGGCGTTACGTGGTCCATCAACTGCAACATGAACTCCATGTCCGCGCCGTCCGTTTGCGCCGGTCCATCGAGGACGTAAAGCCGGCCGACAGCCTGGTGACGATAGTAGACCGGCATCGAAAGGTAACGTTGCGCGTCGAGCAATCCCGCGACCTTGTCGCCGGTGCCGGCAGGCGCTTCGGAGAACACGTGAGTCTTGACGTCGAAGAGCCGCGCCGATGACGAATTGTTCTTGCGGTAAACGATCGCGTTGTCCATCGATGGCGCGAGGAACTGTGCGGCGGTTTCAGCGTCGATCTCCGGAGGCGCCGAGCGGCTTGCATAGGTCCCGCGCGCGACGCGGTACATCTGGTAACTCTCAACACCGCCCGGTTTGCCCGGGATCACGAGCAGACACGCTTCGGCGTCGTAGAAGTCGCGGATGCTTTCGAGGATCGACTTGATGGTCCGATCGATGCCGAAACGCGGGTTGGAAAATATAGTAACGTCCTTCAACAACCCAAGCCGGTTCTTCAGCTCGGTGTGATAACCGCCCCAGCGCGCGATGATGTAGCCGAAGATCAGCAGTCCGATCGGCGCGAGCAGTAAACGATTCAACTCGATGGGCTTGCTGCCCGCCGCCAAAACGCTGATGGTCGTGTAGAACGCCGCCGATGCGAGTGTCAGGCGCAGGCCGTCAGTCAGTCCTCCGCTAAAGGACGCGACGATGATCGCGAAGAAAAAGAAGTAATAGAAGTTGCTGTCGGCTCCGTTGGTGAAAGCGACCAGGGGCAAGTACCAAACCAGATCGAGCCACGGAATGATTTTGTGGGCCACCACCGGATTGCGGCGTATCGAAAAGTGATAGATCAGCACGCCGTAGAGCGAGTAAAGCGCGAGCGTGAGGTTGATCGGCGTGGTCCAAACACGTTGTTCCATCGACTCGATTAGGACCACGAGCAGCGCCGAAGTTCCGAGGACGACACGCATGCCGGAAATCAGACGCAGGTCTATCCACTGCTCCGATAACGGATCGCGAGTGCGTCTGGATTTTGGGGCAAGCTCTGACACGGATTCAGTATTCTGGCTGCAGGTGGATCTGCGCCAGAATCACATACAACACGGATCGCACGGATCTAACTCTTCGGCGCGAAGTATCCGACGCGTGTTTGCGGGCGATAAGCGGGATTCGCTGTTTCCACCCGCACGCGGCGAAAACTTCCATCGCGCGCTTTGTTCAGCGGCGTAAAGTAGAGCGCGTATTGATGTCGCAATTCGTCGGCAACTTCCGCGTAAGTCGATTCGAGCGCGTCAAAAGTCGCGGCTTGTACAGCCGGCCGCCGGTGGCGCGCGCGAGTTGGGCCAGGTTCTCGTTCACTCTGATCCAGCGCCTGCAATCCGAGCCGCAGACGTTCGATGCGCACTTGATTGAATCTGACTCGAAGCCTCAGTTCCGCCGAGCAGCGTGTCGAGCTCAGCTCGTTTCGCGGCGCGCGAGATCTCGGTGTTGCTGACGATGTAAACCGTCACTTGCGACTCTGATCATCGCTTGCAGCGCAGCTTCGAGCGTCGTCGTGCCGCTGACCGTTGTCAATTCCGTCAGACAAAACGATCACCGCGCGGCGCGACTTGGTCGACTGCCGCCAAACTGTTCTTTCGAAGCGAGCATCAACGCATCGTTGAAACGAGTGAACATGCCCGGTTCGATGCGATTCAAGCGCGCGTTGCAATTGGAAACGGCTCTTGGTCCAGTCCTGCAGCAAGTTCGATCCGATCGTCGAACTTGATCAGGCTGATGCGATCGTCGGCTGCGAGACGTGCCGCAAATCCCTGCGCAGCGCGGCGAAAGTCGTCGAGATTGTTCGCTACTGACGACGACGCATCGACCATCAGGACCACGTCAACCGGAACCTGCCGCAGCGCGAGATCGCTGAGCGGTTGCAGACTGTTGTCTTCGTAGACGCGAAAGTCGTTTCGCGTCGAGATCGTTGATCAAACTGACCGTTGGCGTCGCGCACGGTAACCGGAAACATCACTTCGGTCGTGTCGACTGAAACGACGTCGCCGGGACTGACTTCCTGTTCGGGTTGTTTCTTCAGCGTGGGAACTGGAGGCGGCGCGCCCATCTCTTCGAGCGCTGCTCCGCGGTTTCGGCGATGGTTTGGGTTGGGCGGCGCGTTGCGGCGCGGTTCGCTTTCGCTGCGCGTCGACGATTTGCAAGATCGACTATTGAAAATACGACCGCTACGAGGTAATCAACAGCAGCACGAGTGCGTCGCATCTTACCTGCTTGTCTTTTCATAATGGATTTGAAATCGGACGTCTGTTCACTTGTCCTCGCCCATCGCCGCTTTCATCGCGGCCAGGACTTTGTCGCTGACGCGACGTTTCCGCAGTTCTTCCAACTTGTCAGCGGCCAGATCAAACTCGACGGGCGACTGTTCGATGCGGCGAATGATGGTCCCTTCCGAGAATCCTGCTTCGACCAGTTCGATGATCGAATCGTTTGTCAGGCTCTTCGTTTTTTCGAGTTTCGCAGACGTGGAGCCAGCGTCGCCGGCTTCGGTAGGTGGTTTGATGATTTTTACGGTTGCGCTTCCGGTTGTGACGGTGTCGTTGTCGATCGATCCGTCGCCATCGCTTGCGTTTTGCTTCGGCCTTTCGACGCCGCCACTGGATCCGAAAATGTTCGTGCCGCCGTCAGACGGCGCTGTCCGGTCGACCGGAGCTGGTACCGCTCTTCCTGCGGATCGACACCGCGCGTGATGAACTCTTCGTCGCCCCACGATTCGTCGTCCAGCACAGTCCATGCCTTCCTGACGGGCGAGCATCGCGAGGATCACCTTTTCGCTGACGCCGTTTCGCTTCAATTCGATCATGCGATCGGGCGAGAGATCGAAGTTTGGAATGCGCGTGTTGATGATCGAGATGATCGTCTTCTCTTTGAAGCCGGCTTTGGTGAGCTTGACGACCGAGGCGTTGGTCAGCGTCTGCTGTGCGTCGCGCTGCTGTTGGGCCAAGACACCGAGCGAAAGAGTCAAAGACGAGGGAGACGGAAAAGATAATGCGCGCTGCGAATGATTTCATGCTGTCACCCCATTTAGCTCTGCACTGGCTTCCTCGATGGTAGCCACAGGCTACCCTACAAAGTTCTGTGGAGGACCTCGTGCCACCCGTTATCTCTGCGGAACCGGCACGTCGTCATCTTCCTTTGGCTTGCGGCCGTCGATTCCGTAGCGCTTGCCGATCTTCTTCACGTATTCGCGAGTTTCCCGATATGGGGGAACGTTGCGTCCGTATTTCATGACCGCCCCCTCGCCCGCATTATAACTCGCCAGCACCAGATCGACCCGGCCGCCAAACATGGTCATCAGCTCCTTCAAATAACGCGTGCCGCCCATGATGTTTTCTGCCGGATCGTAGGGCCGGCGAACACCCAGACGCCGCGCAGTGCCGGGCATCAACTGCATCAGTCCCTGCGCGCCTTTCGGGCTTCGCGCGTATTGCTTGAACTGCGATTCCTGCTCGATCACGCAAAACACCAGGTAAGGGTCGATCCCAAACCGGGCAGCGTTCATCTTTATTAAATGATCAATATGGCCATTTCCGGAGGTCCAGCCGTTTTCGCGCCAGCTGCGCCTCGCGCGGCGGCGACGGGCTGTTCGCGTTCGATACGGGCGATGCGCTCCCGGTCGAGAAACATCGACAGATTTCCGCGCTTATACCATGCTCCGTCAGTCGTTTCCGTGACTTCGTCGACCCGCATCCGGGCGCCGCCGTTCAGGTAAATCCAGATCGCCAGGGGCGCAGCTTCAGCAGGCTGTTTTGGCCGGCGACCGGCTCCGGGAGCGGCTCTTCGCTCCGGAGCGCTCTTCGCAGAGGTGTGAGTCTTTTTCACAGGCTGATCGAGTCGCTTTCGAAATGGATCCCTTGCCGGTACCAGATCTCGTCGCCCTGGTTCCAGATCTCGTCCACCTCGAACGAGTATCCGTCGGTAAGGGTGATGCGGACAGTCCGATTGGCTCGCGCGAGCGACAGTTTTGGGCAGACTAGTCTGCCGACGCAAGCCAGCAGAAATAACGAACAATGCGACGCACTGTCATGATAACGAGCACGCTAGTCGCTCACTGACAGACGCACCATCTCGAAAGTTACGCCGTCCTCGCCAACTCAACTGGCTTGTCGGGGCGAAACCATGGGCCGTTCCGAAGTAATTGCCCCATGCCAGATCGATCAACTGCGGCGTCAGCTGGGAGGCCGCGCCCTTCGAACACGCAGATGTCGTTAACTTTGTTGAGCAGGTCGCGCGGCTCGCAGCCCTTCATCACCCGGTTCTCGGCCGCGTACTTTTGCAGGATGTGATCCAGGCACTCCTGGTTCGACCGCGAATTCCACGATCGGTGGCAGTTCGCTTGAAGATCTCGACAAACGCGCCGGGCGTGGGAGGCTCGACGCGGGCGCGATATCCCATGCGCCGGAGAAACGCTTCGTCCACCAGATCTTTTTCATCGAGGTTCGTGGAGAAGACGACGAGCTGCTCGAACGGAACTTCGATCTTCTTTCCATTGTGCAGCGTCAGGAAGTCGACGCGTCGCTCGAGCGGCAGGATCCAGCGATTCAACAAGTCCTGCGGCGGCATGCGCTGGCGGCCGAAGTCGTCGATCACGAGCGTGCCGCCGTTTGACTTCACCTGGAACGGCGCTTCGTAAAACTTCGCCGCGTTGGACCATGCGAGATCCGCGTTTTCCAGCGTCAGCTCGCCGCCGACGATGATCAAGCGGACGTTCGATCTCGATCCAGCGGCGGTCGTGTTCGAGTGCGGAATCCTGGTTTCCGGAATCGCATCGTGGCAGTGAGCGTCGAAGATGCGAATGATCTGTCCGTCGATCTCAATCGCGTAAGGAATCCAGATGTTACCGGAGAGCGCTGCATTCATTCGTTCCGAGACGGCAGTCTTGCCGGTGCCGGGAAGACCGGTCAGGAACAATGACGAGCGCGAGTTGATAACGCAGCCGAACGTTTGCAGGAGCGAGTCGGGCAGCACGAGATCGCGAAACGCGGCGCGCACGGATCTCCATCGAAGCGGAGCGAAAAGGCACTGCCTGAAGCCGCATCATGTGCGCGTAATCGTCGAGCGAGACGGGCGCTGGTCCAAGATATCCGCTCTGACTCTGCAAACGCGACACTCGCTCCCAGCCGTGGTCCAACATCGCGTAGCGTGTTGCGCCGACTGCGCTTTGCAGCCGCATTTCGATCAACTTTTCGCGGTACAAGTGATAGAGCAGCTCTTCAGTCAGCGCGCTTCGGCAGCTTGAGCCGATCGGCGACGGTAGCCGTGCTGGGATCGGGAAGCGATAGCAACGTGCTTCAGGGTCAGGTCGCACAGAAATGCTTGCGCCACGCCAGTGTCATCGAGCTCGTCCAGTGCTGGTGGGCCCAGGCTTTCGATTTCTGCGCGCGTGAGAATGTTCAGATGCGGCATACGTTTTCCTCTAATTAAAGAATGAAAAGCGGTCGGGCGCTTTTCGATTTGTTCCGCATCTCCGTGCTCCAGACACGGAGATGCGGAACTGGCCGGAGTCTATGACCCCGGCGTCGGGCTTACACGAACAACAACTAATTCTGCTCCGTTTCTGTCAGACGGATAACGCAACTTGCGCGCGAACCGCAGCGCGGTTGCTTCGTAAGTCTCCAAACCGGGACGCTGTTCGGCGAGTGACGCAAAAGAAATCTTGCCGTTCTTGATCTCCAACAGCACCGTGATCGCCTGGGCGTTGGGATCTTGTTTCTGCTGGTTTTCCACCGTCAGTTTCGCGGCTTCGAAGTACTTGATTGCTTCGTCGGTGCGACCCGCGAGTTGCAGCCGGTTGGCGATATTCAAACGGCCGTAGACTTCGCCGCCGGCGCGAACGAAGTTCTTGTAAGCGTCGTCGTACTTGCCTAGTCTGCGATTGGGCCAACGCGAGGTTGTTGAGAATGCGGGCGTCGTTAGGCGCGAGCACTTTGGCCTTCGCGAGTTGTTCGAGGGCTTCTTTGTACTCACCGGTCAGGTAGAGCAGGTATCCGTAGTTGTTCAGGATCTGCGCGTTGTTCTTGTCGAGTTTGATCGCGATTTCAAACTCGCGTTTGGCCCAGTCCGGCAGTCCTTTGAATTGGTAGGCAACGCCGAGCAGGCTGTGCGCTTCCGCGATTTTGTCGTCGAGTGACGCAGCTTTCGAGAGCTCTGCGATCGCGTCGTTCAGTTGGCCTTTGTTCAAGGCCACGCGGCCGCGTTCGAGATGAGTTTTGGCGTCGCCATTTTCCAATGCCGCCGTTTCCGCAGCAGGTTTGTCGGCGTTCGTGACGATAATTAGACGCGTGCTCGTCGTCTTGAATTTCTTGACGTCATTCTCGGTCAGCCTGTGAAATTTGTTGTCGTCTTTTTTCTTGCCGCCGCCGAAAAGCCGGCCGAGCGCTTTGAAGGGCGCCTTGAGCGCGCGAACGAAGCTATTGCCGCGGTCTTCGGATTTCGCAGCGTCCCCGACAGCTTCAGCTCATCAGCCGCATCAAGCGCGGCGATCTCGGCCTCGGTCAGCAGCATGCTGTTGGTCCCGTGTCGCGGCTCGGCCATTACGACGAATAACGCGACTAACGTCAGGACTGTTAAGAAGCGCTTTAACATGTCAACTCCTTACTTCAGGTTGATCGCACTGCCGATGCCGTTCCCCAACGTGTCGGCGATGTTGAGCAGCGCCGGGCCGAGAATGACGATGAACATCGTCGGAAACAGCAGTGCGCCCAGCGGCAACAACAGCTTGAACGCCGCTTTTTGTGCGGCTTGTTCGGCGCGTTGCTGTCGTTTCGTGCGCAGACTGTCAGAATAAACGCGCACGGCACGCGCGATCGAGGTGCCGAAGCGATCGGCTTGTATCAACATGCCCACTAGGCTGTTCAGATCCTCGACGCCTGAACGATCGGCAAGATTGCGCAACGCTTCGCTGCGTTCGCGACCGACGCGAATCTCGAGGTTCGCCAGTTCAAATTCCTTGCTGATGTCCGGGTGAACGTCTTTCAGTTCCTCGCAGACTTTCAACATCGCCGCGTTCAAACCGAGGCCCGCTTCCATCGTGATCACCATCAGGTCGAGCGCATCGGCGAGGCCCCAGGTGATTTTCAGTTGGCGGCTCGGCAATCAGGCGATTGAGTACGAACCGCGGGCAGTATGAAGCCCGCGCCAATAACGCAAACAGCACCGGAATCATTGCGCCGTTGAGCGGGCGGCCCAGACGCCATCCACAGCAACAGGATGCCGGCCGGAAACGCCAGCATCAGCAGGAACTGCGTCGCGCGATACACGGCGGGTGCAGACGGTGAACGGAAGCCTGCCTGCATCAACTGCTTTTGCAGTTTCTTCGCGTTTGCCGCCGAAGGCGGCAACAGGCGACTGATCGGATCGGCGATGCGCTCGGCGAAGTTCGCGACGGGGGTGTGTTCGATCGTTGTTACCGTGTTCGCGCCGCGTGGTTCGTCCAACTCCTGCAAACGCGCAGCCGTCGCGCTCGCCGGCCGGAACATCAGCCAGTAGATCGCCATCACGCCGAAGGCGATACAGATGAATGTAGAAACCGAAATCAGTATCAACATAACTTTCACCCGTCTAAATCTTGATCCTCATGATCTTTTGGACCATCACATGCCCAGACCTGCATGATGCGCGGCGATTGCCAGCAACTTGTGCCCGCGCGGATCGCGCCACATCACTTCCATGTAGTCCGGGTTCATCACTGACATGTAGACTGCGAGACACGATCGGCAGCGCGCACAGCAGCCACGCAGACCAGCGCGAGCTGAGGGTCAAAGTCTTCAAATCTTCCATGATGCGGAAGCGCTCGCGAATCGTGTAAGCAACTTTCTCCAGCAATTCGGAAAGATTGCCGCCCGTTTCGCGCTGAATCAGGATCGCCGTCACGCACATGCGCAGATCCAGCAACGGCATGCGATGGACGAGATTCTCCAGCGCCAATTTGAGCGACAAACCGAGGTTCTGCTCTTCGTAAGTCTTGCGAAACTCGCTGCGAATCGGCTCCGGCATTTCCGTCGCGACCATGTGCAGCGCTTCGGTGAACGCGTGACCGGCAGACAAGCCGCGGCTCATCAGGTCGAGAGCATCCGGCAGCAGTTGCAGGAAACGCTTCATCCGCTTCTTCCGCTTGCCGATGACGTGCAGGAACGGAAGCGATCCGGCAATGATACGCAACGACGCCAGTCGCAGCAGATACGATCGGCTCATCGTCGACGTGGCGAGAAACGCCAGCACGCCCGCCGTCGCGGAGAACAGGACCAGCCGCATGACGGTGATATTCAAGTCGGCCTGATCGATCATCCGCTTGAGACGCGAAGTGATCTCGAGCTTGACGAGCGAACGGTTGAGCCACGGGATCTCGCTCAACAGCTCTTCACGCGCGAGCTGCACTTCCGAGTCCTGGGAGTGGGCCGACGAGCGAATAGCTTCGGCAAGTCGCTCATGCAGCAGGGCCCGTCTTCTTGTCAGAGCTGCGCGACGTGAACAGGTAAAGCGCGTAGGTCAACAACAAACAGGCGACGAAATACGAGAAACGGAATGAGAACCATTACGCGTAAACCTCCTCGAAGAACGAGCGCGGCAACTGCATGCCGTAAACCTTGAGCCGCTCGGCGAAACGCGGCCGAACGCCGGTAGGCCGGAAGCGGCCGATGACGCGGCCGTCTTTGTCGATGCCCTTGCGTTCATAAGTGAACACTTCCTGCATCGTGATCATTTCGCCTTCCATGCCGGTGATTTCGGAGATCGAAGTGATGCGGCGCGTGCCGTCGCTGAGACGGGCGACCTGGACCACCATGTTGATGGCGGAGGCGATCTGCTGTCGCATCGCGCGGTCGGAGAGTCGCATTCCAGTCATCTGGATCATGGTTTCGAGTCGCGACAGCGCGTCGCGCGAGCTGTTCGCGTGAATCGTCGTGAGCGATCCGTCGTGACCGGTATTCATGGCCTGCAACATGTCGATCGCTTCGCCGCCGCGCACTTCGCCGATCACGATGCGGTCGGGACGCATACGCAGCGCGTTACGAACGAGATCGCGCTGCGTCACTTCGCCCTTGCCCTCGATATTTGGCGGACGAGTTTCGAGCCGCACGCACGTGCGGCTGTTGCAACTGCAATTCGGCCGAGTCTTCGATCGTGACGATTCGTTCGCTCGCCGGGATGTAAGCGGAGAGTGCGTTCAGGAGAGTCGTTTTGCCGGCGCCGGTGCCGCCTGAGATCAGGATGTTCAAACGCGAGTTGACGCACATGTCGAACATCGCCGCCATGTCCTGAGTCAACGCCTGGTTCTCGATCAGCCGCGGCATACGCAACGGTTCGGCGCCGAAACGACGAATCGAGAGCACTGGACCGTCGAGTGAGAGCGGCGGAATGATCGCGTTGACGCGCGAGCCGTCTTTGAGACGCGCGTCGACCATCGGCGAGGATTCGTCGATCCGACGGCCGACGGATGAGACGATGCGCTCGATCACGCGCATCAAGTGTTCGTTGTCTTTGAATTCGATGTTGGTGCGTTCGAGTTTGCCGCGGCGTTCGATGTAGATGTTGTGGGGTGAGTTGACGAGGATATCGGAAATGGACGTGTCGGCGAGCAACTGCTCGAGTGGTCCAAGGCCAAACAGTTCGTGCCTGACTTCGTGGATCAGCCGCTCGCGTTCGATCGCGGAGAGCGGCGTGTCTTCCTGGGCCAACAGGTTGCTGGCCAGTCGCGCTACTTCGTCATGGAGCTGCTCCGGCTCGAGCATGCCGAGCTTGGTCAAGTCCATGCGGTTAATGAGCGTGCGGTGGAGGCGGGCCTTCATGTCCTGGAAGCCTTGTTGATTGCTAAGCCCGGCTTCTTCGGTCAGGGGAGCGGTCATGCCACCGTCTCTTATTAATCTTTCCCGTAGTGCCATTGGTGCTGCGTGCCTTTCAAAACTGCTACTTCAAATTCCTACCCGAGGTTCGCGCGATCGAGCGCCGTCGTCAGTCCGAAGTCCTCGATCTGTGGGGCCTGGCGACGGAAGATGGAGTTGAACGAACGCTTGTTTTCGGTGACGGCTGCCGGTTGTTCAACTTTGCCTTCGAAAAGTTTCGCGGCCAATTGCCGGAGATCGGCGGTCGCTTTCGAAGCAGGCGCCGAGAGAATCAATGGCTGGCCCAGGTTGATTGAATTGACGGCTGCGCGATAGTCGCTCTGGATGAAGCCAACTACGCGTTCGCCGAGAAAGCTCTCGATCTGTCGTTGATCGAGCTCGGTGTTTTTGCTCCAACGATTGACGATCAGGCGGACCTTCTTACGCGGGTAACCAAGCCGATCGAATATTTCGAGCGCGCGTCGCGTGCTGCGAATAGCGTGTATCTCGAGCGTCAGCACCACGAGGATCTGATCGCAATGATCGAGCGCCGAGATGGTGGTGGCGTCGAAGTTATGAGGCGTGTCGATAATGACGGTCTCGAAGCGTTGCCGCAGCAGTTCCATCACTTCGTAAATGTGCTTTGGCTCGATGTCTTCGGCGGTTTCCGCTTTGATCGGCGCTGCTAACAGCGAAACATTTTGCGAGTGGGCCGTCAGGTAGTTAGCCAGTAACGCATCGTCAAGACGATCGCGGTTCTCGACCACGTCGGCCAGGGAAAACTTCGGCCGCACGCCCAACATCACTTCGAGATCGCCGGACTGCAGGTTGAGATCGACCAGCACCGTCGGCGTGTTTTGGACCAGCGCGAGATTGGTCGCGATCAACGAACAACCGCAGCCGCCTTTGCTGGAGAAGACGGCGATAGCTTTGCCGCGCGTCTTGGGCTCGGCGGTCGCGTGCAGGGCTGAGAACTCCGCCGTGCGTTCGATAACTGTGTTTAGCTCTTCTTCTCTGATTGGCAGCCGCACGAAATCGCGAGCACCGGCTCGCAGGCTATGAAGAATCAGATCGGGTGACGATTCGCCTGAAGCGCAGATGATGGCCGTCGCCGGACACTCCGCACTCATTCGCTGCACGAGCTTGAGCGCCGGCTCACCCATGTGGCCCAGGTTGATGACGACAGCGGAAGGCCGGAGCCGCAGTGTTTCCGTAAACACCTGTTCGGCATCGTCGCTGGTCATCAGAACGCTCACCGAAGTATGAGCACCAAAGGCGCGCGTCATTTCACGTCCTTCGTTAGCGTCTTTCGAAAGTATCAGTAGTGTCAGATTTCTCTTCATTAAACTCCCTCGGGCTCGTCTTCACTTAAATGAAGTTTCAAAACTACGGCTCTGCCGGAATGTCAGCGGGAATCGCGCCGGCGCTCTCGGCTGACAAAGTGGTGGCGTAGTCCCCCATCTGAATCGATTGGCCCACCAGCGGAATCATCAGGTTGAAGGCGTAGCCATTGATCTTTACGGTGGCTGTTCCCAGGTTCGATCCGAAGCCGGAAGGTTCCGTTTCGGGATCGCCGTCGAGGTCCTCACCTTCGAAGGTCACGTCGACCATCTCAGGAGTCAGACCACTGACCAGTGGGGCGCTGGTTGGCTTGCCGTCATCGTCGAACGTCCCGTTTGCTCCGTAAACAACCTGGTTCTTCACTGCCGCCAAATCCGCCGCGGGATGCATCGCGGCGTAACGTGCGCCGCGGCGGGTAGCGTCAGCCAGCGCGTTATGCGTGTAGAGCAGACGGCCAAACTCGATGATGCCGAATATCAGCGTGAAGAAAACGAGCGCCACGATCGCAAACTCGGCGATGGTCGTGCCTCTTTCGTTTCGTCTGTGCTGAACGTTCGTCATCACGAAGCTTTGCACAAAAAGTGCGTAATGGCGTGAAGATGTCTCCCGCAAAGGCGCAAAGACGCAAAGCGCTGCCGCGTTTCGATCGATTTTCTTTGCGCCTTTGCGCCTTTGCGGGAGAATATCCTTCGTAGCGGACGTTTTTGTGCAAGCCTTCATCACGATCATCCTTCTTCACCGCCCGCCGGTTCGGTCCACATGTAGTACATCGTCGTGCTTGGTCTAATCGGCAGAGCCAGCGAGAAAGTGTCGTTGCCCAAAAATGCGCCGAGGTTGAACAACGGCTGAAAGTTGTAGTTGACGATGCTGACCTTCACCGTTATCGGATTGCCTTCACCCCCGGGAGGAAATTCAGGCGTGAGCTCGACGTTGGCGGTCGAAAGTCCGGGCGCCACCGGGTTGTGGCCCGTGCAGTCGGTCTTGCCGCAAACGGCAATGTTCTTCGCCGACGTCAGGTTCTTGATGGTGTCGTTCTCCTCGTACGCGACCTTCGAGAGATAACGTGCCGAGGCGCGAGTCGCCTTGGAAAGCGTTGAGTAAGTTTGGAAGAACCGGCCCAACTCGGCGACCGATCCCACCATGACGACCAGAAACGGAACGAGGATCGCCAGCTCCGCGAGTGTTCCGCCGGACTCGTTCTCCGCCAGATGACGTGCTCGCCTGATTATTCGGAAACGTCTCATGGTTCTTGCGAAAGCTCAGCGATAGAGAACGGGAA
This sequence comes from uncultured Acidobacteriota bacterium, assembly GCA_963770215.1. Taxonomy (GTDB): domain Bacteria; phylum Acidobacteriota; class Blastocatellia; order Pyrinomonadales; family Pyrinomonadaceae; genus PSRF01. Next base: position 457,118 of record CAVYOP010000013.1, on the reverse strand, counting down.
CAACGACCGGTGCGTCGGTTCCGCCTGCCGGATCGAAACCGCCGGCGCCAAAAGCTGGTCCAATGTATTCAACGTAGATCTCGTTCTTGCCTTCGTCCACGAACTTGTTCATAAAAAACTTGCCGACTCTGGAAAATCTCACTTGATCTTTGCCCGGTTGAAATTCCGATTCGTTGATGATCGGCAAGAGTAATTCGCGCCGGTGAGGGACGGCGCCGCGAGCCGGTTTCTTGAAGTACTCTGGTGGCGTTTCTTTGGCTGCCAGATATTGCCAGTTCCAGATGCCGTCATAGGCCCAAACATCCGGCCCGCCGCCAGCGGCTTTCTCTTTGCTTTTTGCCGGCGGTGGGGGACCCTCGCCCGAGTAGACATTTATGTCGGGCGGAAACGCTTCCTGAATCGTTTTTGTGACTCCGTTGATCGTGATGTTGCCGTCGCCGAAGTTCGAACACCTTGCGCCCGGGGGGCAGTCGCTGTTCTGATAGATGTCGAAGCGAGTGTTGAGTCCTTTGGCGATTGGGCCAGTCATGCGACCGGGCTCAGTGTCGGTATTGAGCCTCGCGCTGTCGTTAGACGTGATGCAGCTTGTTGTGCCGCCGGCAATCGCCAGCTTGAGATCGTTAGCGCCGGAACCGGCGTCGAGCGCCTGGTAGTTTCCGGCCGATGTGTCTTCCCATTTTCCTGGCCTGGCAATCATTTTGTATTTGCAGCCGGAACAGAACTCAATGGCCGGATTGCACTTGGCTGGATCGGGTGGTGGATTGCAATCAGCAGGCGTTAGCACACCGTTGCCGTCTGTATCGAGCCAGCCTTTGCCGCCGCCGGCCGCGCCTTCAACCACCGCGATCGGCACGAAGTTGCAGAAGACGTTTGCATTGACGGACAGTCCCGCGGTTGCGGAAGTCGTCATGCTGCGTGTCAGGCCGAGCAGGGGAATTGAAAAGAAGACGTCCACCGGGACCGTCGGTGTTTGGACTCGCACAAAACGAATGTTAGCCATGCCCGAGGCGGTTTCCTCGTCAACGTAAGGACCATTGAGATTAACCGCGAACTGGACCAGCACCCGTTGCTCGTTCCTGGGCAGCACTGCGTCAAATTGTTCGTTGTTGAAGTTGTACTTGTTCTTGTTGAGCGTATCGACGGCGCGATCGGTCGCAATCGCGATCTTGGTTTCGTCGGGCAACAACAGCGCGGACGCGCCTGCGAGAGCCGCGGCATCCGCGGCGTTCTGAATTTCGTTTTTGACCGAATACAAGTGACTCACATCCACGCCCAGGCCGACAGCCATGAATATGAACAAGATTGAAAGAACCGTGTAGGTAAGCACGCTGCCGCGCTCGCCTCGCCGGGAGTCAGGATTTATCAAGCCTGCTGCTTTCATCAATCTGCCACCCTCACTGTTGATTGCCGGCTTTGGTTGCAATCGCCGGAACGGCCGCAGTTGGCGGGGATGCGGGTTTCTTGTCAGTCTCCTTTGGTCCATTGGAAGTCGATCCGGTAGAAAAGCCTGAGACGCCGCTGATGCCGCCGTCTTTTGGCTCGACGCCTAAAGGCGAACCATTTTTCAGGTCGTCAACGCCTTTCATTCGCGGCAGGTCGTCGCGATTGACCGGCTTCACGAGATCCGCCGTCACGATGAACATCAACTCGGTTTCCTGCCTCTGGAATGACTTTGACTTGAAGAGATTGCCGAGAATTGGAATGTCGCCGATGCCGGGGATCTTCGAGATCGACTGCGTTTCGTTGTTGTCGAGCAGACCGGCCAACGCGAAGCTCTGACCGTCGCGAAGCTCAACGCCGGTTCGCGCGCGGCGAGTGCGCAAGGCGGGAATCACAAAACCGTCGAACCTCACGCCATTCGCGAAGTCGATGGTCGAGACTTCAGGCTCGAGCTCGAGGCGAATGTGGTCTTCGTCGATGATGGTCGGTTTGAAGTTCAGACGAACACCGTATTCCTTGAATTGAACACTGACGGCGCTGCCGTTGTTACCGCCCTGGACGACAGGAATCGGAAACTCACCGCCGGCAAGAAAACTTGCCTGTTGGCCGTTCATCGCGATCAGGTTCGGTTCGGCGAGAGCACGCAGCGCGCCCGAGGTTTTCAGCGCACGAATGTAAGCGGCGTGTTCCGAGACTCTTGATTGAACAGAAACAGGTTCAACGCAGAGCCGGCAAAATCAGTGACCAAGCCGCGGCAGAGTCTGATTGACCCATCGAGTCCCTGGACCGCCACCACTGGCAAAAGCGAGTGCTGTTTGACCAGTTCGCATCCACGAAGAGCCGAGACTCCTTCAGCTTGCTGCGGCTTACCTCCGCGACGCGAATTGAAAGCTGAACCTGCGTCATGTTCGTAACCGGCGACTTGAGCATGTTGACAGTCTTGAAACCGGCGGCCTGGACCACCGCGTCCGCTTGTTGCGCCGACTGCGGTTCCGCCGACTGTTCCCGAAAGCACCACCGAACCGTTTGCCTGGCTCAAGCGAATGTCGTCACGCGGAAAGAGCGCGCGGATCTGTGAGTCGATCAGCGACAAGTTCGCGCGCACGAACACATCGAAGACGATGAATTTCTGGTCCGACTTTTCCCAGGCGATGAAGTTGACCTGGCCGAAAGCTCTCCCGTTGACGAGCACCTGATTGGGAGAAACCATCACGGCTTCCGCAACTTCCGGATTGGAGATCGAGAAGCGTCCGATCGAACGGTCGAAATTGATGACTCGCGACTGGCCCACGAGCACGTTGATCGGGATTCCTTCCTTGTTTGCCGCGGCGAAGGAGGCGTCGTATGTCGTCTCCTGCGCGTTGGCGGCATAGGTCAAACCAACAGCCAGGGTGAAAAGCGCCGCCAGCCAGGATTTGAATCAAAAAGTCCTTGATATAGGTATGCTTAACCATGAGTAGTATCTCCTTAACTACCGGATGCGGCTTTGTTACGGCATTCATGAGTCGGACTACGGGAAATCCATTCTTTCTTTGAGCCTTCGATCACTTCGATGGAAGGACGCTGCACGGGCGCGGGCTGCGGGGTCACGTTGCTGGCAGCCTTACTCGATGTTTGCACGATGCGCGGCTTTCGAACGTCGCGGACCGTCGTTCTGGGTTTTCTCCATCTTTTGGTCCGAGACCTGGATCGGGAACTGGCAGCGCTTTCTCACCGGCGAGCAAGCTCGTCTTATTGGCGCCGGGTGTAACTTCGTCGCCCTGGTCCACTGCGTTGCGCATCACGAGTTGCAGTCGTCCTTCGCTCGACGCCAGCGCGAGTTTCTCTGCCTGCTCCGGCGTGACTTGCAGCGTTACGGCCTTAACGCGCTCGGCTTCTTTTTCATTCTTTGGCTTGTCGATGTTTTGTCCGTTGGCCAGCACCTTGATGTTTTGCAGGACGATCTTCGAGACCTTTTCGCGCTCGCTTCTGGTGTCCGGCGGGATGATCGTCACCACGATGTCGACGAGCGTTCCCGGCATGATGAAATCCGGAAACACCGACGACGTCGTCGACTTTCACGGTCATTGCGCGATAACCATCAGGAATGACTGATTGCAGACCTCCGGCGGCGCCAATCGGGCGCCAGACGGCTCTCGGTAACAGGTTCGCGAGGATTGATGCGCGTCACGGCAACGCGTCCGAGCAGCTTGTCGTCGATGACCGCGAACGTTCCATCAGGTGCGACTGTTTTCGGGAACTGGGCCACCGTGAGCTGCTCGGCAACGATGCGAGTCCCGACCGGAATCTCGACCTTCGCAACGACAACGTTGCTCAGGTTCTTGGTGTAAGCCTGGGCGCTCGCCAGGTAGCGGCTCACTGAGACAGCGGCGACAAGCCCAAATACCACCGCCGCCAAGAGCGCAATTATCAGTCGTTTATTCCGCATGATGATTTATCTCCATTCAAAACTGACCGCTTTCGGCGAGCGGCGATTACGAAAAGCTACCTTCGGAAAACAGCGACCGCGATCACACTGCCAAGCATGATCGCAACGCCGTAAGGAATTGTGTGTCGGCGATCCGGCGGCAACGAGAAGCGCGGCATCTCCCAACCGGGAAGAATGCCGACGAAGATTCGCAGCACGCCGTGCAGGGTCGAGAGGACGGTGCCGGATCTGATCATCGAATAAACAGCCAGCACTGCGCCCAGCATCACCACGACAACGAAAGTCTTCGGGCACGAGGGCTATGCCGACGACGGCGCCAACGGCGGCAAAGAGCTTGACGTCACCGGCTCCCATCGCGCCGAAGATGTGCATCAAGAACATCGGCACAAAAGCGAGCGCAAGTCCGCTAAGGCTTGATAGTGCTCCCGGCGCGCCACGAAAACTGATGTTGATGAGCCAGCCCCGCGACCAAAGCCGCGAGCACCAAGGACATTGGGAATGCGGCGGAAACGCACGTCGTAATAAATGACGGGTATCGCAAGCGGAACAAGTAATAGTAATTTCATAACGATCGGCGAAATAGGCATGCTCGATTCCACTCCCACTGGATAGTTTTGCAGAGCATCATGGCGTGGCCGGCGGCGCATCTGCCGGTGGCGCTTCGAGCTCGCCCACGACAGCGCTCATCCGCGCGTTAATTGCATCGCCCAAAAGCTTGTAGACGATGACTGCAATTGCCACCACGATGGCGGCGCATACGGCGTACTCCGCTAACTCCGCGCCCTGTTCATCAAGTAGAAAACCCTTAATACCGTTCACTGCTGTTCTCCTGTTCAAGCTGCTTAGTTAAGGCCTGCTTAGTTAGGCTTGGTCCAGGTGGCGCTTTCTATCTTGGCAGCCGTGCCGTTGTTCTCGTTGCTAATTGCGTCGCCGAGAATCGCGTAAACAACGATGGCGATTACCACTACCAGCGCGGCCGCCACCGACCATTCCGCCACCTCGAGGCCATCTTCGTTGGTGAGAAAGTTCTTCATGCGCACGATTGTTTTCACGATCTCCTCCAATGGTTGTCGAGAAAAGACTGGAGAGGAGACCACTTCCGTGAGGCCTCCTCTCTAAAAGGGATTTAAGCTTTAGCTTCCAGTTGGCTTTTCGTAGGTCGCGTTCTCGATCGCCGTTCCGGTCTCGGTATTGGTGTTGAAAATCGCGTCGCCTAACGCCTTATAAACGACAACTGCGATCGCTACGACGAGAGCGGCAGCGACGGCGTATTCCGCCACCTCGAGGCCGGTCTCGTCTTTCAAAAAGCTCTTCAACATGTTCTTTGCTCCTTAGATTAAAGATTAAGAGTTAGGGCCCTGCGCTGAATCTGCACTTCAGGATCTGAGACCCGTTTTGGACACAACTGAAGTGCAGGCGTCATCTCAGGACTCCTGAACGAGGACGCTTCCTGCCCATCACGGCAACACTTCAGCTTATTCGGCGCAGAGCGAGGTGCAATGACTGTGCCGTCTTTAACTGATCGTCAAAGTTGGACCATGTTCGCTTGCGCTCGTTGTGCGCGATCGACTCGCAAAACTCGGCACGCGATTCAAACTGCAAGATGGTCCAATCAGCCGGAGACGCAACGTTGTTTGAAACTCAAGGGGTGCTCGTAAGTGAGCACTTGCTACAAAACGTCACAGCGTCAGCGCTCCTGATCGCCCACTCTCTTCGCGTTTACTAATCTCCGCAGATGGCATGTTCGTTGCTTTGTTCTGAACACACTTGCGCAGGATATTTCTCCCGCAAAGGCGCAAAGGCGCAAAGAAAGAAAGTCCAGCGAAACGCGTCAGCGCTTTGCGTCTTTGCGCCTTTGCGGGAGACATCTGCACGGCATAACGCACTTTTGTGTAAGCTGTTGAAAGGACGTTATGCGACTGCGGCCGCAAGTCCGATGGACGTCACGTCGCTAAGTAAATCGTTTTAAGTTTTAAGGAGCACCGGAAGTATGAAAGGACGAGCTCTTACGGGGATCTTGTTGGCTTTGGGACTCGGACTCGGAATGGTTCTCTTCGCCGGCGACCGCTCGGTCTCAAGAGTGATGGAGCAGTGCGGCGAGTTCATCTCGAAGGGACTCGGTCGCTAGTTCTCGCCGTCTCTCACCGAGGCATGTAGATCTGAAACTGGCCGATGTTGTCGGCCTGGTAATAGCGTTCGTGTATCGCGTCGACCACGCCTTTCGAAAACCGCTGATCGTTTTGTAGCGAATTGCGAATGACGATCGCGCGGAACTCACCGCGTTTAATACGATCGACAAAACCAGTCTCATCCCATTTACCGTCCATCGCCAACGCGCTGATGATCGCCGGCTCGGCAGGCACTTCCTTGCCCGCTTGCATGAGCACCACCATGTCTTCCGAATAAATCGGGTCCGGCAATCGTTTCAAAAACTCCACCACCTCGGGTGAATACTCAACCGGCGGATTTCGGTAGGCGTTTGCCGTCCAGTTGAGCGCGTGCCAATTGCTGCCTGTGTGGATGATGAACAGGACGATCACCACCATTTGCAGCACAAGCTGCTTGCGCCCGCGATGAAACGAATCACGGCGTATCAGCCATCCCAGAAACAGGCCTGACAGAAGACACATCGCCACGTCCGCCTCCAGGTAGTAGTTGTCGTAAGCCCCGACTTTACTGATCGTCGCAACTGCGAGGACGGCGGCAAACAGGAAATAGAGTCCGGCTATCAGGACGCATCGTTCGAACTCGCTGCGTGAGAGCATGAGCCGGATGGTTTCGAATCGTCCCCACCTTCGACCCATTCGTCGATAGAGCAAAGCAAACGGAAAAACCGTCGCAAAGAACAACGGCACGACTATCGGCGCGGCATGACGTCGCAGCTTATCGAGCAGGCCGGTCAGATGGTACGGATTCTGGTTATAGGTGATGATATGCCGCAGGAAAAGACCGTCGGTGGCGGTTTGCAGCATGAACAAAACGCCGAGCCCCAGCGTGACGGAGAAGACCATGAGTTGAAGCGCATATCGTGGCTTCTCAATCAGCGCCAGTATGAAGCAAGCAGCAGGAGCGGCTAGTGACGTCTGTTTCGTATAAACCGCAGCCACGAAGAACACGAATGCCAGAAACCCAAGCGCTCTTTGTCGTCTGGCTGCAACAAACAACGCGATACCACAAACTGAAAGAAAGATCGCCAGCGCATCCACGCGCATCAAACATGCCCAGTACCAAATCGGCGTAGTAAAGACGAGAGTGCCGGCAGCAAGCGATCCGATCAACCGCGCGAATCGATCTCGGCCTGCAGGCAGAACTCGGGCGGTCAGCAACGCTCCGACAAAACAGATCCCGACCAGCGACAGAATCGACGTCAATCTTCCGGCAACAAGCAGGTTCCCCGTGAAGTGGTTTACTACTCGGGTGGTCAGGTGAAAGAGCGGCGTGTAGTGAAAGACAATATGCGGATAGATTTCGACTGGATGGAATGCCCTGGTCCAGTCCGTAACGTTGGCCGCCTGCCACATAACGATGCCTTCGCCGTAGTCGATCTCGCCATTTGTCTGGAGCGAAATCGCGGCGCGCAAAACGAAGGTGACCACACCAACCAACAAGAAAAGCGCCAGCACAAGGTGGAGGACGCGCAGCAGCTTTGACAACTTTTAACGGGCCTCCTGCACAGGACGAGCTTGCACGAGCATCTGTTTTCCCAACGGTTTGACGGGCGACATCAGATAAAGACGGATCAGCGATGGTGACACTCGCAGCCTCGATTTCAACGTGAGCGGAAGGAAACGTGGTTTGACAGTAAGCACTTCGTACGAGTTGGCTTGCAGAAAATCGCAGACGCTCAAATGTGAATAGACTGTCTTGTGCGTGTAATCGTCGAAGTATTCGCGAAATGCGTAACGATAGTTTGGTTGTAACAAGGTCAGGGTTCCCGTGCGCTTCAGCTTTCGGCGCAGTTGTTTGAGTACGGCAGCAAATTCTTCCTGCGTGATGTGCTCGAATAAGTTACTGGCAAATACAAAGTCGATCGAGTCGTCGTCGAGAAACGAGAGATCCTCGACCAGGCCGACGTGTGATTCCACTTCCGGTTGAAGATACTTCGCAAAATCGGGCCATTGATCCTGCGCGATTCGTCGCCGCGCGCGAACGTTGTTAATGAAATGCCCGTAGCCGGCGCCTAGCTCTAGCACGCAACCTTCGCTTGGGATCTGCGCTTGAAAATAATGCTGGACGAGGGTGCGCCAGAGAGTTTCTCGCCGAGGATCTGCCGCGAAACGCGTCTCGAAGTAGCTGTCGTTCATTTTGCGTCCCCCGGCCAGCCGAAGAAGATGCCTTTCATCATCCGCAAGCCCACTTTGAGCGCCCTTCTCGTGTTGACGTTCCCGCCCTTGCTCACGCCGACGCGAGGATGAAACGTGATCGGACACTCGACGACGATCGTGCCGTAGCGCAGCGCCGTATCGAGAAAATAAGCGTTGAACTCTAAATTGATGTTCGGATTCAAGTAGGGAAGCAATCGTTCGAGCGCATCGCGGCGCATGACTTTGTAAGTCGTGCCCACGTCAGTGAAAGTTCCGTGGCCCAGGTGTTTGATCTCCAGCAACTTTCCGACGAAGAAATTGCCGTAATACATGAACGTGTTGAGCTGGGTGTCGTAAGCGCGCAACTGCTCGACTATCCGCGTTCCATTCACAATCTCGGCGTGCGGCAGATAAGCGAGGAACTTGTCGATGTCGCGCGCCCGAAACGTGCGATCACCTTCGCAGAGGACAATGATGTTTGCATCGGCGCAGTTCAACGCTTCCTGGTAGCAGCGATAGACGCATTGACCGTATCCGGGCTTCATTTCGTTATACACGATCGCGCCTGCGCCTTCCGCGTTTTGCATCGTGCGATCCGAGCTGTTGTTGCTGACTACGATAACGCGTTTTACCGCAGGGTGTTGGCGAAAGTCTTCAACCGCGAGCCCGATGCCGTCCTCGTCGTTGTAAGCCGTGAGCACCACTGTAACTTGCGAGTCCAGCGTCTCTCCGGATTCATCACCTTCGATCCAGCGCGGGCTCCTTCGTTTACGCCCGAGCATGAACGCCAGATCGATCGCGCAAAGCAGCAGGCCCAGCGTGGTTGGAATTCCACTGTACCAGATGATCTCCTGGTTCCACTCGTAAACACTTGGACCGAGTTGCAGGGTCAGTCGCAGAATCGAGATCAGGTTCCCAAGCAGATAAAAAGCAAAGCCGATAATGACAAGCAGTGCGCCCCACAGGAAAAAAGGCGCAGTCATGGCCTTTTGCAGAGGGGAGCGTCGGCGGCTAGCGCCGGACAATGGAGGCATACGTTAGTGGTCCATCTTCGCGCAGTGGATTGATCGTAAAGCTGTTTTCAACTTTCGTTCGTTCTGTAGTGCGTAGAATAATATGAGTCGCTTCCGCCGGTTCACATTCGGAGCTCTCGTTGTGCGAAAGCTTGCTCAGAACCGGATCGGTGCACAACTTGCGCCCGCTGTAGAACTTCACCGTCATTTCCAGATATTCCGGATAAGCCACTATTCCGCCGCGGTCCTGGCTTGATAGTCGGGCAAGTTTTGCGGCGGATTCAATTTCCGGATTGTACGTCCTGATTAATCTCACAACATCAATCGCCCCGAAGACCCAGATCAGAATCAGAACTAACATTCCTATTGCAAACTTAAGTTCTGTCCTGTTCTCCAATAACCTTGCGAGGAACCCGGCGATGATAATTGCAAACGCCGGAATCGCCGGCAGGATATACCATTGAAACTTCGTTTGAACGAGCGTGTACAAAACAAAAACCATCAGGGCCAGAATGATTACGGCAAATGAACGCGAGCGCCGCGTGAAAACCAGCGCAAATGGAAGAATATAAACCCACGGCGAAAAGAAATCCTGCAGCACCGTGAAGTAGTAACCGTATCCCCGGTTGTACTCATTTAGATTGCTCCTCGCCCGATTGATAACGTGTTTGGACAAGTAGTTAGTTATAAAGGCGCCGTCATATTTCCAGTACATGAACAAGTGCCACGGAAGAGCAATCACCGCGGCAAGAGCGACTCCCAGCCATAACCACTGGCTGCGAACGATCGCCGGCAGTCGTCTATCAACTAACCCGGCTACCAGCAATACGCCAGGCGCAATCATTCCCGCAGCGCCTTTCACCATTAGTGCAAGGGCGCAACCAGCGCCCGCGAGGAGCCAGAATCGTTCGTTTTCTTCACTGCGGAGGTAAGCGTAGACGGCGATCAGAATACAGAGTGTGAGCATCGCGTCCGTGCTGCCAAAGCGTGCGTAAAAGACGAACAGTTGACTCGAGAGCAGGATCATTACTGCCAGCATTCCCGCCGTTTCGCTATAGAGTCGCCGGGCGATCAGGTATGAGAGCCACAAGACGCCGAGCCCGGAGAGTGCCGATGGAAAACGAGCCCAAAAGTCGGTAACCCCGAATACTTTGAACAACAACCCCGTCACCCAGAAATAAACGGGAGACTTGTGAAACCACAAGCTTCCATTCCAGTGCGGCGTGAGCCACTCGTTGCGTTCAACCATCTCTTTTGAGACTTGAGCGTAAATTGCTTCGTCGAAGTGGAGTGGATTTCTTCCCTGATGAAGAAAAAGGAAAAGCAGTGCGAAGACGATGAGGTAGGCCGCAACGATTAGTTTCCTGGTCGATGTCGAGGTCATCTGCTCGCTATGATAAACACACTCGTGAGTGCGAACGTAGAGGATTCCCGCAAAGGCGCAAAAACGCAAAGGCAGAAAGAACAAAACGCAAAGGTTCAACTCGGTCTGAACCTTTGCGTCTTTGCGCCTTTGCGGGAATCCTCAATGTGTAGTCGTCTTGGCAGTGCCGCGGAACTGCAGCCCGTGCTCCTCTTCTTCCTGGATAAACTTCACGGCCTTTACGCCATACTGTCGCAGCCGTCGATAAAGCTTGCTGCGATCGATTCCCAGCGCGGCCGCCGCGCGCACCTGGTTGCCGCCAAACTGCTGCAACACTGTCAGGATGTAGCGCTTCTCGATCTCCGCCAACGGGACCGTGTCGTTCATGTACGCCTGTAACACCGATCGGAAATCACGCAGATCAGACGGCACGTGGTTGGCAATCTCGATCGGAAGATCTGCGAGCCCTAGCTCCTCTTCCATGCCAATCGCCAGCGCGTACTCGACCGCGTTTTCCAACTCACGCACGTTGCCGGGCCACGGGTAATCGCGCAATGCTTGCTTTGCTTCCGGCGTGAAGTGGCGCAACTGTTGACCCATTCTTTCCGCTTTCACTTGCAGGAAATGATCGACCAGCAGATCGACGTCTTCGCCGCGCGTGCAGAGCTCCGGCAACTGCAACGGCAAGACTCGCAAACGATAGTAAAGGTCAGGACGAAAACGCCCTTCCGCCACTGCCTGAGCGAGATCGCAGTTGGTCGCAGAGATGATGCGAACGTCGATCGCGATGTTTGCGCGCGCGCCAATGCGCCGCACAGTGCGTTCCTGTAACACGCGCAACAGCTTCGCTTGTGCGGAAAGATTCAAGGCGTCGATTTCGTCGAGAAACAGCGTGCCGCCCGAGGCTTTCTCGAATAAGCCGCTGCGGTTTTCATGCGCGCCGGTGAAGGTTCCGCGCTGATGTCCGAAGAGCTCGGCTTCGATGAGTCCTTCCGGAATTGCCGAGCAGTTGATGTCAACAAAGGTGTTATTGCGCCGCGGACTCAGATCGTGAATCGCGCGTGCGGCCAGTTCTTTTCCGGTTCCGGTGGCGCCCGTAATCAACACCGAGGCATCGTTGGGAGCAACGCGCTCGATGACAGAGAACAACTTCTTCATCACCGGCGAGTTGCCGATGAGAGTAGGAGTTCGTGGATTGTTTGTTCTGGGACTTTCCTCCGCATCAAAGGCTATCGGGCTAGATGGGGAGTGATTGTTTGTCTCGTTCTTTGGCCAACCATCGATAGCATTGGGAGTAGAGAGGGGCATTAAATCATCAGACTCCTGGACGGCAAATCCTCAATCGTATTCATGGTTGCAGAGAGAGGCTTCCGCACGGGATTCGACCTTGGGAGCACTCCTTTCGAGCTGTAATCGCAAAAACGTTTAAAGGACTTGGTCTTCCGAATACTCCAAACCTCTGACCACGAGTGTGAAGCGATAAATGAGTCGGGTGTGTACGGTCAGACTTTTGGGGGGCGTGGGCTGACCGCAGACTTTTTGTGTTTTGCTTGAGAAGGAAACTTACGAGACCTTAACGGTTTTGGGTAAAGCTCAGAGTATTGCTAACTCGAAGTTCCTCGATCGCTAGCACCGACTCGATTTACCTACACACACGTTGTGGCCTCAAGGTTGCCACTGACTCTGTCACGCCTTCCAAGCGCACGTTTGGCAGGTTCGACTTTCAGTTATGCGTGGCAACCCCGTGCAACTCCGGGGCCAAGCAGCGTTCACAATTGATTTAGCCAAAATTCCTACAAAAAACTATCGCTCTACGTTCATCGTGAGACTGTGTTGTCCAAGATGTGGACGCGGCTTCTAGAATCGAGACTCTGATCGCTTGTGTGCTGGAACGCTAGTGCTGGAACGTAGGCGCGATTGTGTGTTTGTCAGAGTCATACGGATCAAATGAACTTCATGGTTGTGAACATAGGGATCAGTTTACTCGCCGCCATCGTGCTCCACGAGTTAGGCCACTTCGTTGCCGCGCGCGTGTGCGCAGTTCCAGTGAAGCAGGCCGGACTCGGTTGGGGACCAAAACTTTACGCTTTTCGACTTAACCAGGTCGACTACCAACTGCGGCTATTGCCGATCGGCGCTTACATTCAAATGGATATGTTGGCGTTGCAGAGCCGGCCGCTGTTTCAACAACTCTTTGTGCTCGGCGCAGGCATCGGCGTGAACCTGACGCTCTGTGCGGCAACGTGGGGATCGCTGTTTGCCACTATCAATCTCGCACTCGCGATCGGAAACCTCGTGCCGTTGTATCAGCTCGACGGTTGGAAGAGCGGCATGGTGATTTGCCGGCGTGTGTTTGGACGTCCGAGTCCGCTGGTCGAGTGGGTTCTTACAATCGGCGGCGGCGCAATCGCATTGGCTGTTTTGATCAGAGCTTTTCTGAATTTATAAAAACGATGACATTCTGGGGAAACATCGAAACCCGTCGACTTGCGCGAGCTTACGTGGCGTTGGCCTTCGCGCAGGATGTGGCGAAAGGCTACATCAAGGAAGGATCGGAACACGCCTCACTTCATCCGCTGCTGTCGGCGCTCGATATGTCTGCGAAGTTGTTAGAGGAAATTCTTGAAGAGGTTCTGCCTGACCCGGAAGAAGTAGAACCACAGATTACGCAGATCATGTGAGATCTGCGTAATCCGTGGTGGTTACTGGATTACATCCCCATTCCGCTCATGCCGCCCATACCACCCGGCATTGCGGGACTGCCCTTGTCGTCTTCCGGAAGCTCCGAAACCATCGCTTCCGTCGTCAACATCAGACCAGCAATTGAAGCCGCATTCTGAAGCGCAGTGCGCGTGACCTTCGCCGGATCGATGACGCCCGCTTTCACGAGGTCTTCGTAGGTTTCGGTCGCCGCGTTGAAGCCGACGTTCTCGTTCTTCTCACTACGAACCCGCTCGACTACAACCGCGCCTTCCTTGCCGGCGTTCTGCACGATCTGGCGCAGTGGCTCTTCCAACGCGCGACGAACGATGTTGACGCCGATCTGCTCATCGGGATCACCTTCGCCGTCTTCGCTGATGCTGAACTTCTCGAGCACTTTCGCCGCTCTCACCAATGCAACGCCACCGCCGGGAACGATGCCTTCTTCGACCGCAGCGCGAGTCGCGTGCATCGCGTCTTCGACGCGGGCTTTCTTTTCCTTCATCTCAGTCTCGGTCGCAGCACCGACTTTGATCACTGCCACGCCGCCGACGAGCTTCGCCAAACGCTCCTGCAATTTCTCGCGATCGTAGTCCGAAGTAGTGTCTTCGATCTGCGCGCGCAGCGTCTTGACGCGGCCTTCGATGTCCGCCTGCTTACCGGCGCCTTCGACGATCGTGGTGTTGTCTTTGTCGATCGTGATCTTCTTGGCGCGGCCCAGGTCTTCGAGCTTGACGTTCTCGAGCTTGATGCCGAGATCTTCGCTGATCACTTTACCGCCGGTGAGAATCGCGATGTCTTCGAGCATCGCCTTGCGACGATCGCCGAATCCAGGCGCTTTCACGGCAGCGATGTTCAACGTGCCGCGCAGCTTGTTGACGACGAGAGTCGCCAACGCTTCGCCTTCGACGTCCTCGGCGATGATCAGCATCGGCTTGCCCATCTTGGCTACCTGCTCGAGCAACGGCAGGAGGTCTTTCATCGAGCTGATCTTCTTCTCGTTGATCAGGATGAGGGCGTTCTCGAGCACCACTTCCATCCGCTCGGGATCGGTCACGAAGTAGGGGCTGAGGTAACCGCGATCGAACTGCATACCTTCGACGACTTCGAGCGCCGTTTCCATCGTGCTTCGATTCTTCAACGGTGATCACGCCGTCTTTGCCGACTTTGTTCATCGCTTCGGCGATGATGTTGCCGATCGTCGTATCGCCGTTGGCCGAAACAGTTCCGACCTGCGCGATCGCATCGCCCTTCACGGGCTTCGAGAGACGCTTGATTTCCGCAGTCGCGCGCTCGACAGCCTTGTCGATGCCGCGCTTGAGGGCCATCGGGTTGGCGCCCGCGGCGACAGTCTTGACGCCTTCGCGGAAGATCGCCTGCGCGAGCACGGTCGCGGTGGTGGTGCCGTCTCCGGCAACGTCTGAAGTCTTCGAAGCAACTTCGCGGACCATCTGCGCGCCCATGTTCTCGAGCGAGTCTTTCAATTCGATCTCTTTCGCGACGGTGACGCCGTCTTTCGTGATTGTGGGTGAGCCAAATTTCTTGTCGATCACGACGTTGCGGCCCTTGGGACCAAGAGTGATCTTCACCGCGTCGGCGAGCTGATTGATGCCGCGCAAAATCGCCGCCCGCGAGTCCTCACCGTGGATAACTTGCTTTGCCATCTTTTACTTTCCACCTTTCTTTCCGCTGCTCGCCGCGCCGGCTCTCTCCAGAATTCCGAGAATTTCGTCCTCGCGCATGATCAGCAATTCTTCGCCGTCGATCTTGATCTCCGAGCCGCTGTATTTTCCGAAGAGAACGCGATCGCCCTGTTTCACATCGAGGGGTTGACGGGTGCCGTCGTCTTTGTATTTGCCTTCGCCCACGGCGACGACTTCGCCTTCCTGGGGTTTCTCTTTGGCAGTGTCGGGGATGATGATGCCGCCCCGGATCTGCTCGCCTTCTTCGATGCGCTTGACGATCACGCGATCATGAAGAGGCCTGATATTGGTTGCCATACCTTGGTCTCCTTTCGGCTTTCCTTTGGGAATTTGGGTTTTGAATTTATGAAAACATCCGTGCTTAGCACTCTATGAGTTTGAGTGCTAAGAATAGAGCGGGTACGTTGACCTTGTCAACCGGGTGGCCACGGAGGGCCACCCCTACAGTGAAAGAGATAGTAACGAATTTGTTGTAGGGGTGGCCCTCTGTGGCCACCCCGCGTTGTCTAGCGGGTGGCGCGCTTGAGGGAGCGGTGGCCGTTGCGATCCTGTTTTTCGTAAGCGGCGACGCGCTTGGCGAGGGTGTTGCGATGGATTCCCAGCACGACGGCGGTGTTCGAGAGGTGCTGCTTATGCCTGGCCAGGGCCTTCTTTATATAGACCTTCTCGAATTCTGCTATCGCTTCGTCAAGAAGGATACGGCCTTCCAACATCTCGTCGATTAGGGATTCGAGACGGTTGTGAATCAAAGCTCTTTTCCTGTCAGCAGTCTATAGGCTTCGAGATAACGGGCAGTGGTGGCGCTGGCGACCTCGGCGGGAATTGCCGGTGCAGGCGGTTTCTTGTCCCAGTCGAGTGTCTCCAGGTAGTCCCGCACAAACTGTTTGTCGAATGAAGGCTGTGAACGGCCGGGCTCGTACTCGTCTGCCGGCCAGAAGCGTGACGAGTCAGGCGTCAGCACTTCGTCCACCAGCAACAGCTCGCCGTTTTTGTCCAACCCGAATTCAAACTTGGTGTCGGCGATGATGATATTGCGTTCGCGAGCGTAGTTGTGCGCTTCGGTGTAAAGACGAAGCGACGTGTCGCGCAGCAACGCGGTCTTCTCGTCGCCGATCAACTCGCGCACCTGATCCTCGGTGATGTTCTCGTCGTGTCCGACTTCCGCTTTAGTTGAAGGCGTGAAGAGCGCCTCGGGCAGTTTCGCCGACTCGACCAAACCTGCGGGCAGTTTATGACCGCACACTTCCCCCGTGCGCTTGTAGTCTTTCCAGCCTGAGCCCACGAGATAACCGCGCACGACGCACTCGACAGGGAAGACCTCAGCACGCTTCACGAGCATCGATCGTCCGGCGAGAGTTTGCGCGTGACGCCGCACTGCTTCCGGCATGTCGTCGACGTTGCTGGCGACGAGATGATTCGCGACTACGTTTCCCAACTTCTCGAACCAGAACTCGGAAAGCGCTGTGAGCACTTCGCCTTTTCGTTCGATTGGCGTTGGCAGGATGCAGTCGAAAGCAGAGATGCGATCGGTGGCGACGATGAGCAGGTGATCATCGTCGACGGCGTAAACGTCGCGCACTTTCCCGCGACGCACGAGGTTTAGATCAGACAGTGATGTTTGTAGCAGAGTGGCAGCACTCATAGTCAATGGATTCAATTTCTTAGAGTCGAGTCGGATTGTGCTCGCGCTAAAACACTTTGTCAAGACACACTCTGATTTAAGTACACAACAGGCACAAAAGCGGGATCACAAAAGGCACAAGGAAGAACACAAAAGGCACAAAGAAGATCTCTAAAAGGTTAAGAAGTCTTTTTGTGCCGCTTGTGTCTTTTGTGCCTTTTGTGGTTAAGAACCTAGCGCCTCACGCAATCTACGAATTTGCGCGGCGTGATTGTGTGCGTGGTCCGCGTAGATCGAGAGCCACTTTTCGGTTGTGTAGGCGCCGCTTTCGGTGTGTGTCCCGGTGCGTTGCCAATCTTCTTCCGACATCATTTGCAACAACGGAACCGTGGTCTCGCGCGCGGCGCGGAAGGCTTCGAGTGCGGGCGCCATGTCGCGTTCGTTGTAATGAAGGCGGGTGGCAAACTGGTCCTGATCGTAACCTTCGATGATGGCGTTGTCTTCGACGAGCAGTTTGCGTATACGGAAAGCCGAGGTGCTCTCGCTGTCTCCAAGATGATGGATAATCTCTCTCGCGCTCCACTTGCCCGGAATCGGACGGGCCGCGAGACTCTCGACGGGAAAATCATTCAGCGCCTGCGCCACTTCTTCATAGCCGGCAGCATATCTTGCAATGAGTTCGTTTCGTTCTTCAGGGGTCATCTTGTTACTCTCCTTGGACGGAGCATACCAGATCTGCGAATGATTGACAGAAAGCATGGATTTGAGAAATGGATAACTTTGGGCTTGTACACCGGACCAGATGTCCTGTACTATCTCCGGCTGAACCGAGTGCGCCGAAGACCCCATGGTGCTTGCCCTCTGAGCCTCCTGCTTGTCAGTTTCAGATCGATTAAACACTTTGATGGCTACAGCTACTGACAGACAGAAAACCGCCAAAGATGGTTTCCCTGTCCCCGACTCAGGCGAGCGTAAAGTCTCGCTGCTAGTGGTCGAGGATGACGAAAACATTTCCACCGCAATCAGCGAGTACTTTTCTCGTGCCGGCTATAACGTCAGGACTGTCGAAGACGGTCTCAATGGCGTAAAGGCAGCTTTGGACGATCCGCCCGATGCGGTCGTTCTCGACTTGATGCTGCCCAAGATGGACGGCCTCGCTGTTTGCAAGGAACTCAGGGAAAAGGTCGGCTACCTGCCGATCCTGATGCTAACCGCCAAGGACGATGTCGTAGACAAGGTCCTGGGCCTTGAGATGGGCGCGGATGATTACATCACCAAACCCTTCAGCCTGCGCGAGCTCGAAGCGCGCATCAAGTCGGTGTTGCGCCGCACGCGCAACGGTCCAAGTACCGACGGCATGCGCGACGAAGCACCTATCGTGCGCGGCCGGCTGCGGATCGACTCCGCAAAACGCGAAGTCACCATCGGCGACCGCCAGGTTGAACTGACGCCGAAAGAGTTCGATCTCTTGCGGCTCTTCGCGTCGAACCCGGGCCGCGTCTTCCCGCGCAAGTACCTGCTGGAAAAGATCTGGGACTACTCGTACGAAGGTTACGACCGCACGATCGATTCGCACATCAATCGGTTGCGCGCCAAGATCGAAGAGAACCCGGAGAACCCGCAGATGGTCCTGACCGTCTGGGGCATCGGTTACAAGTTCAGCGACGAACAGTAAACTGTCGTGTCATCCGTGCCTGGCGCGGGTGACACGTATGTTTCCTCACAATTCTCTATTAATTTCCAACCACTTATTGTATTCTTCGCGTCGGTTGCTACAAGATGTGGACTCGCCGACCCTCCTTTTTTCTTACCTTGAGGAGTCGGATTAATGAATTGCATTTTTAGGCGGTGTCTGTCAGCCGTTCTGTTGACGACGTCCGTTTTGACAGTCGGAGTGTCGGTTCGTGCGCAAAACAGCGTGGGCGCCGTTCGGCCGGCTATCTCAGTGCTCGACAGCACGAAAGAGCAGGACGGTCTCGTCGGCTCCGTGCGTCGCGTCAAAACTGAAACGGCAAAGATCGAGCTGAAAGACGGACGCGCCGTTGAAGGACCGGCGCAGTTAGTTGAAGTAACGACCTACGGTATCAAGGGAAATCGGGTTGAGAATACCTCCTACCCTATCGGCAACTCGCTTGTAGGCAAAGAAGAATACAAGTACGACGAGCGCGGCAACATCACGGAGATGACGCTGCGCGACGATCGCGACGCGATTCTGAGCCGCGAGGCGTACACGTATGAGTTCGACAAGCTGGGTAACTGGACCAGGATGGTTACCAACCTGGTCGTGTTCGAGAATGGAGAGCTGAAGCGCGAGCCGACCGAGGTTACCTATCGGACTCTTACCTATTACTTCGACGACACGGTGGCGAAGGTTGTCGCGGAACCAATGAAACCTGAGCTGGTCCTCGCGCCATCCGTGCCGGAAACAGCAACGGAATTTCAAGCAATCAATGTCCTGGAAATTGTCTTTAATGACGTTCCGCGTTCGGTCGACGAGGTTGGCGAACCTCCAGTCTTAATGGAGAAAATCGTCGGCACTGAATCAGCTTTCGCCGCCCGTAAAGAGAACGAGGCCGATCTTGTGTCAGTCCAACTCGAGCCGAGCTCTGCTGACGTCTTATTCAATCTCGGTAGAGCTTATCTCAAGAGCGATAAGAACCTCGACGCTCTAAAGGCGTTCCAGGAATCCGCAAAACTGAACCCCGATTTCGCTGAGACCCAGTACGGCCTTGGACTCGCGCACTATCGTATCAGGCATTTCAAAGAAGCAGTCGACGCCTTCAAGAAAGCGACGACGCTGAGCCCGAACATGGCCAAGGCCCACTACGGTTTGAGCCTCGCGTACCAGGAGCTGGGAAACACGAGTGGCCTCTTGCAGGAGCACCGAATCCTCGAACGGCTCGATCGCAGCCTGGCCCGCAAGTTGGAGCAAACATATCCCCAATACAACTTCTCCTGCCGTCTCGTGGTGGGCTGCCCGTAGTTTGATTTTTAGGAGTAGCAATGAACGATCGGTTTGTTGTCCTGACCGGACACCTTAGTAATTATCCCCTTTCCGATCTGGTCGGAATTCTTCGTCATCAACGTAAGTCGGGGCGTTTGCTCGTCGAGTATGCGAAAGGCCCAGCGACGTTTTTCTTTCAGAACGGGGAATTGATCGATGCGCGCATGAACGAGCTGACGGGTTTGCAGGCGATCGTCGTCGCGATGGCCCAACCCGAGGCAGCGTTCAACTTTAATCCGTTGATTCAGAGCTCGCGGCGGTCGATTGAACCGTCGGTGCAGCGGGTTGTTTCGGAGTTGCTTGGCTGTTGGGATGAGAGTGCGTTGCAGATCGAGACTACGCCGATACCAATCGCCGCCAGACCAGAACCTTTGGCGCTTCCGCCCGCGCCAACGTCATTTATTCAACAACGATCGATGGTTCTTATCGCCACTGCTGTTTTGATCGGTGTCGGCTTGTCGACAGTGATCGCGGTGACTGGCGGATTTAAGAGCGAAGCGACTCCAGCTCCAGTTCCCACAGTCGTGACACAAATTCCTGCCTCTCTGATTGCTCCGCAGCCAGAACCCGCTGCAAAACCAATCCGCGTTCCATCCGTGCCTAAAAAGAAGACCGAAGTTAAAACGGATTCAGAGTCAATAAAAGTCGTAATGCAGGTTGAAAACGGCCGCGTGTTGAAAGCATCGATCGCCAATCCGAAACCCGGCATGGAAAGCTACGAAGCAATGGCGCTGCGTATTGCGCGCCAACGCCGCTTCGCGCCGACAGTCAACGGCGGTGAAACAATCACCATCACCGTTCGCCCACAACAGTAATGAAAGGTAAGCCCGATGTTGTTTCTTGAAAGCAAGACCCTCAACCACCCACTCGACGGCGACGCCCGCATCAATCTCCTGCAACAGCTTCAGGAACGAGACGTAGCGCCGCTGATCCGCTCCACTCGTCTTCGTTGCTTCGAAGACGTGCTGCTGAACGTGGACCAGGTCGGCGCGGTTGAATCGTCGCTCGCTTCGTGGACCCAAACGACGATCGACGAACCCTACGTCCGCGGCGATCTGTTTTGCTTTCACGACTACGTTCTCTTTCTGATCTTTGAAGATACGGACCTGCGCGCGGGCATCGTCTACGAAGCGCGCACCTCAGAACCGTTCCGCAAGCTCGACTCCTTCTGCGAACAAGTGCGAAACCTCCTGCTCCAGAATCGCCCCGAGATGAACGGCGACTTCCCGCAGTGGGAGCTCGGCGGGGCCGCTATGCCGCAAGGCTTTCGCAGCTTTGTCGAACGACAGGACGCCGACTCGCTTTACACCAGCATGCGCAAGGAGACGATGAGCCGTCGTATCCTCGCTGCTTCAAAACTCGAAGACGAACGCGCGCGCGTCTTTCTCCGCACGGCGCGCAATGCGCACCAGGAAGGCTACGCCGCGAAACTTCTGACCGGCAGCACAGAATCCGAGAACATTCCGATCCAGCGGCTCGAAGACGCCGGCCTCGTCGAGCGCGAAGTGCAGATCAGTTGCCGCAAGACCGGGCACGCGTTGTTTCGTCTGCCGAATCCGCATGCGCTTGCTGTTGTCACCGTCAGCGATGCGACGTGCAGCGAATGTGGCGCGAAGGTCGCCGACGAGAACGTCGAAGAAGTGATCGCGCCGACGCAGCTAGCCTCGTCGTTGCTCGAAGACGGTTCGTGGCTCGTTAGCCGGATTCACTTTTTGTTGCGCGAGATGGGCGTGCCGGAGCGGGAGATTGCGGTTGGACCATCGGAAGGTAATGGCTACGGGCAGTTGATGGCGAACATCTGTGGCGAATCGTTTTTGATCGTGACGCGCGACGGCGATCTGACGCCGGCGTTTGCGCGTTCGGCCATCGATCTCGAGATCGACACGGAGGCGTCGCACCTTGTGATCATCGCCACCGGACGCATTCATCGTGAAGCGGGTGTGTTGTTGCAGAATCATTCGCGGCGGCGTGTGAGCGGCGGGCAGGATTTTGAAATGATCCTCGCGGATGATGCGGCAACGGCTGGTCGCGAATTGGAAGCTGCGTTGGAGCGAGTTTCGCAGCGTGTGGTGGCTGAACAGTTGTGCGTTTTGGACAACAGTCTTGGGTTGTCGGTAAGTCGTCTGGTCTTGACGAAGTTCAACTTGCTGCGAGCGCGGGCAGTGGAGCTGAGTCCGGAGGTCGTTATAGAAAGTGAGCCTGAATTTTCTGTGCCGGCGGCGCCGTTGACTCTGGCGGCGCACGCAGGCGATGACGTGAGTTTGAATCATGAGCGTTAACAGTTTTCTCCGCGTATCTCTGCGTCTCTCTGCGTGCTCTGCGTTTAAATGAGCGTCGGATTACAGGTAACGCAGAGGGACGCAGAGATACGCAGAGAACAAGGATGACAGATGAGCGGTGGCATCAGGACATAGCGACGTTGCGACGCGCCGCCGAAGAGTTGGTGCGCAACGCAGCGATCTTCAGAAATCGAGAACCGTTAGTCCGTTTGAACGGAGCGCAAAATCGCTCGACGATCCGTCCACGGAAGTTCGCGAAAACGCGCGGTTCGCCAGCTTTACGATCTCGATCCGGATCAGGCCGCCACGCTCGTCAACGACGCTCTGCGCGACGGTTCGCCGGAAAAACGCCGCCGCATCGGCATCGCGCTCGCCGATTCCGGATTGCTTTACGAAGCCATCGACAACCTCAAAGCCGAGAACCACGAAAGCTGTTACGGAGCGTTTTCGTTGTTATTCCTCGTCGCCAAAGCGGGTGTGGTAGAACCGCTCATCTCAATAATCGAAAACGATCAGAACGTAGAGCTGAGTCTGGCGTTGATAAGGTTGCTCGCGTCGAGCGGCGAGCCGGAGGTGACAGCCGCCTTCCGCCGATTGGCCGCCAATGCTTCACTTGCGCCTGAAATGTGGCAAGTTGCGGCCGAATCTCTCACCCCTTTTCACTAATACTCTTCGGTCGATTACAATAGCATCGACCCATGCAATTCAAACTACACTCGGAATACAAACCCAAAGGCGATCAACCCGCCGCCATCGACGCGCTTGTGCGCGGACTTGAACGACGGCGCGAAAGATCAGGTGCTGCTCGGAATCACGGGCAGCGGCAAAACTTTTACCATCGCCAGTGTGATTCAGCGCATGCAGCGTTCGACGCTCGTGCTCGCGCATAACAAAACGCTCGCCGCCCAGCTCTTTCAGGAGTTTCGCAGCCTCTTTCCCGAGAACGCTGTCGAGTACTTCGTCTCTTACTACGATTACTACCAGCCGGAAGCGTACGTCCCGGCCGCCGACGTCTACATCGAGAAAGAAGCGATCGTCAACGAGGAGATCGATCGGTTGCGGATGTCGGCGACGCGCGCGCTTTTCGAGCGCCGCGACGTGATCGTCGTGGCGAGCGTGTCGTGTATCTACGGTCTCGGCGATCCGGATGCGTATTACGGCCTGTTGTTCTTTGTCGAACCGGGCGGACGCATGTCTCGCGAGATGTTTTGTTGCAGCGTCTAGTCGAGCTGCAATACGAGCGTTCGGATGCGAACTTTCAGCGCGGCACGTTTCGCGTGCGCGGCGACGTAGTCGAGATCTTTCCGAGTTACCAGGACCAGGCGTATCGCATCGAGCTGTGGGGCGACGAGATTGATTCGATCTCGACGATCGATCCGCTGCTCGGCGAAGTTGTCCAAAAGCACACTTCACGCGTTCCGATTTATCCGAAGACCCACTACGTGATGTCGCGCCCGACGATCAAGCGAGCGATCAAAACGATTCGCGAGGAGCTCGAATGGTGGGAACCAAAGCTGATCAACGAAGGGAAACTCGTCGAAGCGCAGCGGCTGCACCAGCGCACGATGTTCGATCTCGAGATGATCAAGGAGATGGGGTTCTGTCGCGGCATTGAAAACTACTCGCGCCACCTCACCGGCAAAAATCCCGGCGAGCCACCGCCGACGCTGATCGATTATCTGCCGCGCGATACGTTGATCGTGATCGACGAATCGCATCAGTCGATCCCGCAGGTGCGCGGCATGTTTGAAGGCGATCAATCACGCAAGCGGACGCTCGTCGAATACGGATTTCAGATTGCCGTCGGCGCTGGACAACCGGCCGCTGAACTTTCGGGAGTTTGAATCGCGCATCGGGCAGACGATCTACGTTTCCGCGACGCCCGGGCCGTATGAGCTGACGAAGGCGAGCGGCGAAGTTATCGAGCAGATCATTCGGCCGACGGGATTGATGGACCCGGAAGTTGAAGTGCATCCGGTGAAAGGGCAGATCGATCATTTACTAGAGGAGTGTCGCCAGCGAGCCGAGGTTCACGAGCGTGTGTTGGTCACGACGTTGACGAAGCGCATGGCTGAGGATTTGACCGAGTATTTCACCGAGGTGGGGGTGAAGGTTCGTTATTTGCACTCGGATATCGAGACGTTGGAGCGGATCAAGATCCTGCGCGACTTGCGGCGTGGTGAGTTTGACGTGCTGGTTGGGATCAACTTGCTGCGTGAAGGACTCGATTTGCCGGAAGTGTCGTTGGTCGCGGTGTTGGATGCGGACAAGGAAGGTTTTCTGCGTTCCGAGCAGTCGTTGATTCAGACGATCGGGCGCGCGGCGCGAAACGCGCGCGGGAAGGCGATACTTTACGCCGATCGGATTACCGATTCGATGAAGCGAGCGCTCGACGAGACGGACCGGCGGCGCGCGATACAGGAGAAGTTCAATCGTGAAAACGGGATCGTGCCGCAGACGATCGTGAAGCCGATCGAGGCGACGCTGATCACGGCGTCGGAAGCTGACTATTTCAAAGTGCCTTCGGAGATTGAGGAGATCGAAGACTACTCGCCGGCGAACCTCGAAGCGACGATTGCGCGGCTGGAGGTGGAAATGCGCGGCGCGGCGAAGCGGTTCGAGTTTGAGAGGGCGGCGGAGTTGCGCGATCGGATCAAGGTGTTGCGCGAACGCGCGCTGCAATTGAGTTGATGTTGATTAAGTCTTATCCGGACGAGATTCAGGATTATCTTTCGGATGCCAGCTTCATCGGTGAAGGCCACGCCGATGGCGTTGTGTTGCCGGAGAGCGTCGAGGAGGTTTCACAGGTGCTCGCTAAAGCTTCACGGTCGCGAGTGCCGGTGACGGTTTCGGGAGCGGGAACCGGGACGGTCGGCGGGCGCGTCCCTTTTGGCGGGTTGGTTTTAGCAACCGACAAACTGAATCACATCAAGAGCATCGTTCGAGAAGAAGATGGCGGGCGTGGTGTTGCAGAAGCTGGGGTGATTCTGGGTGACTATCAACGCGCCGTCGAAAGTGAAGGTCTGCTTTATCCGCCAGACCCGACCGAGCGCGGTTGTTTTCTTGGCGGCACCGTGGCGACGAACGCGTCGGGCGCACGCACGTTCAAGTATGGACCAACGCGGAATTACATCCTGGGATTGAAAGTGGTGCTTGCTTCCGGCGAGGTGCTCGATCTACGGCGCGGTGAAGTTCGTGCTGATGCGCAGGGACGGATGCGTATTGGCAGTGTTGCTATTCAAGTTCCTCGAATTAACCGTCCGGCGACACGCAAGAACGCGACTGGTTATTTTGTCGCGCCGGAGATGGATGCGATCGATCTGTTCATCGGCAGCGAGGGCACGCTTGGCGTGATCTGTGAAATAGAAACCCGGTTGCTGCCGAAACCTGAAGGGCTGCTGAGTGGTGTCGTGTTTTTCACTGACGAAGCAGACGTGCTGGCGCTTGTTGGTGAGGTACGTGGACGGGTTGATGCCCAACACCCAAGGGCGATTGAGTTTTTCGATCGCGAATCGTTGAACTTCCTGCGCCAGAAGTATCCAACGATCCCCGAATCCGCTGTGGCGGCTCTCTTTTTCGAACAGGAAACGACGTCAGCAAACGAAGAATCTGTTTTCGAACAGTGGACGGCATTGTTGGACCAGCATCATGCTCTCGCCGATTCCTGGTTCGCCACCAACGCTACCGATCAAGCAAAGCTGCGCGAGTTTCGTCATCAACTCCCGGTGCTGATGAACGAATGGTTCGCGCGTTATCGCCAACGCAAAGTCTCAACCGACATGGCTGTCCCCGACGATGCTTTCCCCGGCTTGTTCCGCCTCTACCAGGAGACACTTCGCGTCAGCGGACTGCGCTACACAATCTTCGGCCACATTGGCGACAACCACGTTCACGTCAACATCCTGCCGCGTGACGACGCCGAGGGCGCCCGCGCTCGCGAACTCTACGTGCAATTTCTCAAACACGCCGCCTCCGTCGGCGGCACGCTTTCCGCCGAGCACGGAGTCGGAAAACTAAAGCGCGAATATCTGCGCCTGTTTTATAGTGACGCTCAACTGCGCGAGCTGGCCGCCTTGAAACGCGCCTTCGACCCGCACGGAATACTCGGCCGGGGAAACATCTTTTCAGAAGAGCTTTTGTTTTAATGAAAGGAACCTCACAATGTCCACTCATGCTAACGTCCTCACAAGGGAAATTATTGGTGCTGCGATTGAAGTCCATCGACATCTTGGTCCAGGCTTATTGGAATCTGCATATCAGCGATGCCTTGCAAGAGAACTGGCGTTAAGAGATATTCCGTTTAAGTCTGAATGGCCCTTGCCTTTTGAATATAAAGGCCTGCGGATGAGGTGCGGATATCGTATAGACATCTTGGTGGCTGACGAGGTGGTGGTAGAAACCAAATCCGTCGAAACGATTGCAGCAGTACATCAGGCACAACTGCTCACCTACATGCGACTCGGTGGGTGGAAGATTGGGTTGCTCATCAACTTTAATGTTCTAGTTCTAAAGAATGGCATCTGTCGGAGGGTGCTGGGCCTTGAAGAATAGGGAACGCGGAGTCGGTAACTAATGCTTAAGTTTACAACAGCGGGGGAATCACATGGACGCGCGCTCGTCGCGATTGTCGAAGGTCTTCCCGCGGGGTTGCCCGTCAATCACGAGTTGATCGACTACGAACTCCGGCGGCGCCAGCTCGGCTACGGCCGCGGCGGCCGCATGAAGATCGAGCGTGACCATGCGGAGATTCTCACCGGCGTCAGGCATGGTCTCACGCTTGGCTCGCCGCTCACGCTTCAGATCGAAAACAAGGATTGGCCCAACTGGACCGACGTGATGAACGCGGAAGCGCGTGAGATCGAGCCCGAGAAGTCGCGACGCTTGAAACGCCCACGTCCCGGCCACGCCGATCTCCCGGGCGGACTGAAATACGACGTTCGCGATCTGCGGAACATTCTCGAACGCGCCTCTGCGCGTGAGACGACAGCGCGCGTCGCCTGCGGCGCGCTCGCGAAACAATTGCTCGCCGTCTTCGGAATCGAAGTCCGAAGTCACGTGATCCAACTCGGCGGCATTCCCGATACGCCACTCGAGTTGACGTGGAACCAGATCGCCGCGATCCCCGACGATGCGCCGTTGCACTGCGCCGACGACGATGCGCAGCAACGAATGATCGCGCTGATCGACGATGCCCGTCACAAAGGCGACACGCTCGGCGGTATCTTCGAAGTCGTCGCGCGCGGTGTTGTTCCCGGCCTCGGATCGCACACGTCGTGGGACGCGAAACTCGACGGTCTGCTCGCGCAGGCGGTGATGTCGATCCCGGCGGTCAAAGCAGTCGCCATCGGCGCGGGCGCGGAAGCGAGCAGTTTGCCGGGCTCGGAAGTCCACGACGAGATCGCTTACAACGCCGAGACGCGCGAGTTCATTCGCGAGACGAATCGCGCCGGCGGGCTCGAAGGCGGTATCACGAACGGCGAGGAGCTTCGCATTCGCGGCCATCTGAAACCGCTCTCGACTCTGCGCCGCGCGCTGCGTTCAGTCGACATCGACACGAAGGAAGAAGAATCCGCGGCCTTCGAGCGTACCGACACGACCGCAGTGCCGGCTGCGGGTGTGATCGGCGAGTCGATGGTCGCGCTCGTGCTCGCGGGCGCGATGCGTGAGAAGTTCGGCGGCGACAGCCTCGGCGAGATGAAGCGTAACTTTGAAGGCTATCGCGAGCAGCTACGTGGATATTAGAGCGGGTATTAGCGTTCGTGCATCGTTCGGCGTAAAATCGACATCGTACAGCGTCGCCAAAATGGCGACTTAGAACGGGAAAACCAACGAATGGCAGTACTTGAAATCGTAAAATGGCCGGCCCCGGTGCTCGATACTCCCGCTGATCCAGTGACGGAGTTCGACACCGATCTCGCAAAGCTGGTCAGCAACATGTTTGAAACGATGTACGCAGCGCCCGGCGTGGGCCTGGCTGCCGTGCAGATCGGCGTCCCGCAACGTCTCTTTGTAATGGACTGTTCGGGCGGAAAAGATCCGGAGCAGCGGGTCGTGCTTATCAATCCCGAAGTCCTGAGCGTCGAGGGAAATCAGAACGGCGACGAAGGTTGTTTGTCGTTTCCCGGCATTTTCACCCCCGTCGAACGGAGCCTGCGGGCAGTCGTTCGCGCACAGGATCTGAAAGGCGAATGGTTTGAGATCGACGGGATGGAGTTGACCGCCCGTTGCATGCTCCACGAGACCGATCACTGCGACGGCATCGTGTTTCTCGACAAGATGAGCACGATCAAACGAGAGATCGTCAAACGCAAGATCAAGAAACTTCAAAAAGCAGGCAAGTGGAGTTGAAATAACGCCCACACGCCACGCACCTGACGCGGTCGAACCACGGTTCGCCGCGTTTTGTTTTTTATTGGCGTGGCATTAGTATCTTATAAAAATTGGCAAACCTTTAATCCCGGAGCAGAAGATGACTACAGAATTCCGTAATGAACCGTTTACTGATTTCACTAAAGAAGAGAACGCGCAGGCCATGCGCGACGCGCTCGAGAAAGTGCGCGAGCAACTGGGACGCGAGTATCCGCTCGTGATCGGCGGCGAACGAATCGCCACCGACGGTAAACTCGAGAGCCTTAATCCTGCCAATCGCACGCAAGTCGTCGGACGATTCAACAAAGCAACGAAAGAGCTCGCCAACCAGGCTGTCGAGAAGGCTGCGGAAGCTTTCAAGACGTGGAGCCACACCCACGCGGAAGATCGCGCCGCGTTGCTCTTCCGCGTCGCCGAGATCATGCGCGAACGCAAACACGAGCTCTCGGCGTGGATGATCCACGAAGTCGCGAAGACCTGGGCCGAAGCCGACGGCGATACCGCTGAAGCGATCGACTTCTGTGACTTCTACGCTCGCGAGATGCTGCGCTACGCAGGTAAGCAGCCGTTGGTCCATGTGACGGGCGAAGAGAATGAGTTGGAATACATTCCGTTGGGCGTCGGCGCTGTGATTCCACCGTGGAACTTCCCGCTCGCGATTATGGCGGGCATGACGGTCGCTTCTGTTGTGACCGGCAACACCGTTGTCTTGAAGCCTTCGTCGGATGCGCCGACGATCGCGTTCAAGTTTTTCGAGATTCTGGAAGAGGCGGGCCTGCCGCCGGGCGTAGTGAATTTTATGACCGGATCGGGCGCGGAAGTCGGTGACGTGATCGTCGATCATCCGAAAACGCGTTACGTTGCGTTTACGGGATCGATGGAAGTCGGACTGCGGATCAACGAGCGCGCGGCGAAGGTCAACGAAGGCCAGCTTTGGATCAAGCGCGTGGTGGCTGAGATGGGCGGCAAAGACGCGATCATCGTCGCCGGCGATGCGAACCTCGACGATGCGGCGACCGGCGTGGTCCAGGCTGCGTTTGGTTTCCAGGGACAGAAGTGTTCCGCGTGCTCGCGCGCGATTATCGACGCGAGTGTTTACGACACGATGCTCGACAAGATCGCCGAGCGCACCGCGCAGATCAAGATGGCGGACCCGTCTGATCCGGCGACAAACATGAGCGCCGTGATTAACGAGAAAGCGTTCAAGACGATCAACTCCTATATCGAAAAAGGGAAGAGTGAAGGCGGCCGCGTTTTGGCGGGTGGCGGATCGGACGGCGAGCAGGGATTCTTCATCGAGCCGACTGTGATCGCAGACGTGAAACCGGGCGACACGATCGAACAGGAAGAGATCTTTGGACCAGTGCTGGCCGTGATCAAGGCTGAGAACTACGACGACGCGCTGCGCATTGCGAACGACACGCAGTTTGGACTCACGGGCGCGGTTTACAGTGCTGACGAGACGAAGCTGCATCGCGCGCGAAAGGAGTTTCACGTCGGGAATTTGTATCTGAATCGGAAGTGCACCGGCGCCCTCGTGGGCGTGCATCCGTTTGGCGGGTTCAACATGTCGGGCACGGATTCGAAGGCCGGCGGACGCGATTATCTGTTGCTGTTTTTGCAGGCGAAGGTTTCGTCCGAGCGTGTTGGGGCGACGACGCGGCGCGTGGCCGAGGCGACTGCGACGTCGATTAATGCGAATAGTTTTCATGGGCACACCTCAGGCAGCCGTGCCAACGTTGCAGAGGTGTGTTGCCGACGGCCACGAGGTCGTCGCCGTGTGGTGCCAACCAGATAAACCGGCGGGCCGTGGGCATCGCGTTTCCTTCTCACCGGTGAAGGAATTCGCGGTGTCACACGGCCTTCCGGTTTTCCAGCCTGCACGCATCAAAAACAGACGAAGCCGATGAACTGTTTGCGTCACACGATGCGGATGTTGCGGTTGTTGTCGCTTACGGACGCATCCTGCCGGATCATTTTTTGCAGCTCGCCGCGTCGCGGGTGTATCAACGTTCATTTCTCACTGTTGCCGCTGTACCGCGGCGCAGCGCCGGCGAATTGGGCCATCGTCAACGGCGAAACTGAGACGGGTGTGACGACGATGTTCATCGAACCCGCGCTTGATACCGGTCCGATCCTGCTGCAACACAAGACGCCGATCGGCGACGCTGAAACGGCGCCGGAGTTGATGGGACGTCTCTCGGAGATCGGCGCTGAATTGCTTGGCGAAACTTTATCGCAGTTAGACGATCTCACACCTCGTCCACAACACGACCAGGATGCGACGTTCGCGCCGATTATTAAGAAAGAAGATGGATTGATCGACTGGTCGCGCAACGCCATCGAGATCGAACGTTGCGTGCGTGGTTTTCAACCCTGGCCCAACGCGTACACCAGTTTCAATTCGAAAGGCCTGACGATCTGGCGCGCTGAGCCCGCGACCTTTCCCATTCCTGCGTCGCCTGGAGAAATAATTGTGGCTCACGGTGACGATCTGGTTGTGAGCTGCGGCGACGAGACAGCATTGCGATTAATTGAAGTGCAGCCGGAGGCGCGCAAACGAATCGGCGTGCGCGATTTTATTAATGGCATGCGCGTAAAGGTTGGCGATCATCTTGGCCGGCAAGCGTAAAGACGTCTCGCCAGCTCGTCGCGCAGCCTTCGAGATCCTGCGCCGGGTCGCAGACGGCGCGTTCTCGTCCGTCCTTCTCGCGGCAGACGATCCCAAACTCAAACCTGTCGATCATGCACTCGCGCACGAGCTTGTTCTCGGTGTCCTGCGTTGGCAACTGTTCTTAGACAAGATCGTCGAGCATTTCGCAAAGCGCAGCGTTGAGAGTTTGGATCTACAGGTTCGTATCGCTTTGCGATTGGGACTCTATCAACTGCGCTTTCTAAGTCGCATTCCTGCGGCGGCGGCAGTCAACGAATCTGTCACACTCGTTCGCGGCGCGAAATTGAGCTCGGCGGCCGCGTTCGTAAACGCAGTGCTGCGCCGTGCGATCAGGGAATCAGATTACGATCCTGCCGCAGCAGCGCAAGATCGTATCGAGAAGATCGCGACCGCCGCCTCGCATCCCGTGTGGCTGATTGAAAGATGGGCCAACTCATTTGGTATTGACGAAGCGGAAACGTTTGCTCGCGCGAACAACGAAATTCCACCGACTGCATTTCGTGTCGCCCACACACGCGCCTCTAAAGATGAAATTCTCTTAGAGTTGACTAACGCAGGCGCTTCAATCAGCAGTTCGAATGTTGCCGAACACGCATACCGTATTTCCGGCGCACCAGCACTTCTGCGCCAACTATCATCCGCCGGCCAGATCTATCTTCAGGACGAAGCTTCGCAACTCGTCCCTCAGCTTCTCGACGTCCAACCCGGCGAACGCGTGCTCGATCTCTGCGCCGCTCCCGGTGGAAAAACCACCTTGATTGCCGATCGCGCGCACGACAACGCCTCGATCGTCGCTGCGGATCGCTACCCATCACGACTCGCCACCATCATCACAACGAGCGCACTACATCAGCTCCACAGCATCACACCGATGCTGCTGGACGCCTCCCAACCACTCCCATTTCCTCCAGCAACATTCGATCGCGTACTCGTCGATGCCCCGTGCTCCGGCACCGGCACACTCCGTCGCAACCCCGAAATACGTTGGCGTCTCATAAACGACGACATTGAAAACTTCGCCGTCGCCCAAAAACTCTTCCTCCACAACGCCGCCGCAGTCGTCAAACCCGGCGGCCGCCTCGTCTACTCGACCTGCTCCGTCGAACGCGACGAAAACGAAGCAGTTGTCGAAGATTTCCTCAAAAGCCACCCTCGCTTCCACGTCTCAAAAACCCTCCGCACCTGGCCGCATCGCGAAGGCACGGACGGCTTTTTCATCGCTGTTTTAGAAGATAAATAAGCAGGTAGAGTCCTGATCTCCACTCTGCGACCTCTGCGGTTCTCTGCGTCCTCTGCGTAAAACGTATTTAACGCAAAGCGCGCAGAGAACCGCAGAGCTCGCAGAGAAACCTCTTCAGATTAGAGTCCCAAATAAGCGTATTGCTTTGATCTGCATTACCCGCTGATGCTAGACTTCGGGGCTTGAGTTTAGCGAGCCGAGTCGTATCGATCTTCCGCAGCATCACGATCGTGATTCTGATCGCTGTGGTTTTCCTTTTCGGCGTCGCGACGACCGTTTACCTCTCGCTCAGAAGCCCGGAGGTGACGGTCCCTGACGTCGTCGGCAAGAATCGATTCGACGCGGAAAAAATACTCGCCGACGCGGATCTGAAGTTTCGCGTGCGCGCGTCGCGGCCCAGTACCCAGGCGCAACCCGACACAGTCTTGTTTCAATTGCCCCGACCGGGAGAGGTTGTGAAGGCGGGACAAACTGTGGCGATCGACATCAGCCGCCCGACCAAGGAAGGCGAGTCGCCCGAAACGGTCACGCCCGCGGACGATTCGAGCGAGAATCGCAACACGAACGCGTCTGCGAATGCGAACGAAAACAAACCGCGGAAACCAAAGAACAAGAACGCCAACGAAAACGCTAACGGTAACGTCAATAGTAATGCCAACAGCAATACGAACCGGCCCGCAAACGCAAATGCCAACAAGCCCGCAAATGCGAACCGACCGGCGAACGCAAACGCAACTGTTGACAATACAAACGTCACTCCCCGAGCTAATGTGAATCGCAGCGACCAGACAAACACGAATTCACGAACCAACAGCAATTTGAACGATAACAGACGACCGGTAGCTCCTCGGCCAACGCCGGCAACAACCCCGAAGAGAAACCCGTAGCTAGCTTTTAACTGCGGGCCGGATGCATGCTCAGTAACAGAAATATCGAAATCGCCCCTTCGATTCTTTCGGCCAATTTCTCCTGCCTGGGCGAAGAAATCCGCGCAGTCGAACGCGGCGGCGCCGGCATCCTGCACGTCGACGTGATGGACGGACATTTCGTCCCCAACATTACGGTGGGTTTGCCGGTGGTTAAGTCGTTGGCGGGTTTTACGCAGTTGCCGATCGATGCGCATTTGATGATTACCGATCCGGGTGCTTACGCGCCGCAGTTTGTCAGTGCCGGCGCGCAGATGGTTTCAGTCCATGTCGAGGCCGATCCGAATCTGCACCGGACGTTGATGGCGATCAAATCAGGCGGGGCGCAGGCCGGCGTGGTTTTGAATCCCGCGACGCCTGTTTCGGCCATCGAAGAAGCGCTACAGTTCGTCGATTACGTTCTCGTGATGTCAGTGAACCCGGGTTTTGGGGGACAGAAGTTTATTTCGCAGTCACTCGATAAGGTAAGACGGCTGCGACAGTTGATCAACGAGCGCCAGTTGAACGTGCGCATCGAGATTGACGGCGGAGTTGACCGCTCGAATATCGAGTCGGTGGTCGCCGCCGGCGCTGAGATTATCGTGGCCGGTTCGGCTATTTTTTGCACGCCCGACGCCGAAGCGGCTGTTAAAGAACTCCGGAATGCAACCGTTACAATGGGTCTAAAATCACAGGGTTGCATGCAACCGGGAAGACGAAAAGTGAATCCGATAAGCCGGAATCCCTTTCTCGCTCAGACAAGTTTTTTGGAGGTTTAACTTATGAAGTCTCGCTTTCTTATCCTGGCGGCTTTCTGCGCCCTGGTTTTCGGGCTCCCCTCAGCAGGATTTGCCCAACAGCGACAGGGCCAGACTGAGCTGTCGACGGTCCAGCGCCTGGACGTAATGAGCTCGAAACTCGATCTCATGCGCCGGTCGCTGAACAGCGCGCTCTCATCGATGAGCCAGGATAAGAGCCAGGACAAAAGTAAGTCGGCCAACGCCGACGATCCGGTAGTGCGGCTGAAGGGCCTCGAAAAGGAAGTCTCGTCGCTGGTGTCGGAAGTGAACGATATTCGTTCAAAGAACGATAAGGCGGAGAAGTTTGACCCCACCGCGCTGGATCGACTGGAAGCCGCCGTTGCCGAGTTGAACACACGAGTCGAGACGGGATTGCAGCAGACTGCCAGCGCCCGCGGCAGCGCCGTCGCCACGACCGACGATAAAAAGAAGAAGAAAAAGGGTAAGTTTCTCGGACTGTTTGGCGGTGGTGACGATAAATATGCCGAGCTGACCGGCGCGCCGGCCGCCGGCCGTGACCGCGTGCTGTTTGAAGAAGCCGCCAAAGAAGTCCGCAAGAACAACTACGACACGGGCCGGCTGCTTTTCGCCACCATCATCAACACGTATCCCGATTCGCCGTTCCTGCCGCTCGCAAAACTTGCGATTGCCGATTCGTTCTATCTCGAAGGCACCACGGCCTCTTTGATTCAGGCCGCGCAGGCTTATCAGGACTGGCTTACATTCTTCCCGACCGATCCGCTGGCCGACGACGCAAGTTTGAAAGTGGCGGAAGCCGAGATGCGCCAGATGGGACTTTCCGATCGTGACATTTCGCACGCGCGCAAGGCTGAGCAACGGCTGAAGGTGTTGTTGCAGCAGTATCCGAAGAGCGTGCTGCGCGATACGGTTGAGGCGCGGTTGCGCGAGGTACAGGAGAACCTCGCGATGCACAATCTCCAGATCGCGCGGTTTTATTACGACGTCAAGTATGAAACCGGAAAAGGCGGTCTGAAAGGTTCGCAGTCGCGGTTGAAAGAAATTGTCGACAAGTATCCGTGTTTCTCGTTTAACGACGAGGTTTTCTTCCGGTTGGCGAACGACGTATCAGGAGGAAGAAGAGCCGGATGAGGCGGCGCGCTATTATCAGAAGCTAATCCAGGATTTTCCGGAGAGTCAGTACAACGAGAAGGCGCGGGAACAGTTGAATATTATTGGAGCGCCGATTCCGGAGAAGGGAACGCCGAATCCGTGTTCGAAGCGGCAGCAGCAGAGTTTCATGGGGAACCTGATGACGCAGATTTCCGGCCGGGCGGACGTGACGATCAACAAGAACGGAATCTTGATCAGCAAAGACAGTAAAGAAGGCACGGACCTGATCGACGAGGCGTTGAAGTACAATGGACAACTGCCGGTGAAATTTACACCAGACGCGCCGCAGACCGCGCCGCGCGCGACGCCGGCGGCGCCAGTCGATTCGAAGACGCGGAACGCCGCCAGCGGGACGCCATCAGCGTCGGCAACGCCAGCGCCGAGTCCTGCAGTTGTTAAACCGTAGTACTTTTTGAGAACACGCATTATTTGAATAACGGGTAAAAAGCTCGGTGGATCCCACTTCCCCAGATGCGCAAGCCGAAATAACCCGTAGGCACAAAGCTGCGGCGACGACTGTCCTCGGACTGATCGTCGCCACCATTCTCCTTTCGATCGTTGCCTATCTCGGGAAGCCTTACTTCCAGCAACAAGTAAACCCGCCCCTCGACATCGCAGTCCGTATCGTGATCCTGGGGCTCGGACTGGGCGCGGTCGTCTGGCGGCGGTCGAAGTTGCAGCCCATGCGGCTCAAGGACATTGCGAGCCTTCAGGGAGTCTCAGGACTTGTCCGCACCCTCGAAAAAACGACGCTCCAGCTTGCCGTTCTGGCCGCAGCGATCGCTGTCACCGGTTTTGTTGCGACGTTGATGACGGGTAACGAGCTCTACACCTTCTGGTCCGGCGCAATCGCGATCGTGGTTCTGGTCTACTGTTACCCGACAAAACAGTCCTGGCTGCGCACCGTCTACCGCTACACCGACCCACGCGTCGACCCTCCGGCACCCTCGCCAGACCTCACAGCGTAAATACTTGTTGATCCATGTTGGCCTCATTTGTTAGCCTGCAACGGAGGCAAAGGCCCAGTTGCAGCTATGAACGGCAGAATCCTCTACTCGTTACTCCCACTTGCCATCCTTATTTGTGGCTTTTCTCACACTACCAACGCGCAGGATGATAAACCGCGGCCAGTCGCACGTCTGATCAGCGCCGGTTCGATCAACACTTCGGTAAAGCGAATCAGCCCGCCTGTCACGATTTCAGCCTCGCCAACTCTCGACGAAGCCACCGCCATTGAGCGCCGCGCCTTCGAACAGACGAACCTAATCCGCGTGCAAAACGGCCTGCCGCCGTTGAAATGGGACGCCGACGTTTGCCGCATGGCTCGCGACCACTCGGAACGCATGTCGCTCCAGAGATTCTTCGCGCACACCACGCCGGACGGAAAACGGCTGCGCGACAGAGCGCGTCTCGTCGGCATTTTGACGTTTTCTGTCGTTGCCGAGAACATCGCCTATAATCAGGGCTACGAAGATCCGGGAGCGTTTGCGGTCGAGCGATGGATGTTGTCTCCGAAACACCGCGCAAACATCCTGTCTTCGGAATTTCGAGCGATGGCGATTGGTTCGTTACGTCGCGCCCGATGGATCGGTGTTTTTGACACAGACATTCATAACGCGCTGAGTTTGCTGAAGCTTCCTTCGTTCGCCAAGATCAACTGGACCCTCCAGATTCTCGGTAAACGGCCTGACGGATATCACGAGGTCGTTACCGTGCTGCAAACTATTTCTCTGCATGACGAACTGACGTTCGAGTTGCGCGACGACGATCAGATCTGTTTGACCTGCGACGATCCGGATATTCCTCTCGATGGGTCGAATTTGATTGTGAAAGCTGCAAGCGCGCTTCAATCCGGGCACGGTGTCGACATACACCTCGTCAAAAAAATTCCAACTAAAGGCGGGCTCGGCGGCGCGTCGTCAAATGCCGCGGTGACGCTGTTGGCCTTGAATTATCTATGGCGTCAAGAACTGCGTGACACGGATTTATTAAATTTGGCCCGTGGGTTAGGGGCTGACGTCCCATTTTTTTTAAGCGGAGGTTGCGCAGAAGGAAGAGGTACGGGGACTGATCTACGCGCGGTTGCCGACGTTGACGAGCACTTGATCGTCATAACTCCGAACGCCGCAGTCTCGACCGCAACAGCTTACGCAGCTCTCAAACGCGGTTCCTTGACAACTCAGGACTCGGCCTCTATTCTTTCAAGTTCCTTTGCGAGACCAGTTTCCGGCGAGAGTGGTCAATGGTCTCTGCACAATGACTTTGAAGTAGTGATCTTTGAGATAGAGCCTGAGATCGAGCGCGCGAAAGTTGCGCTGCTTGAAGCAGGTGCGCGGGGCGCTTTGTTGGCTGGCAGCGGCTCGAGCGTGTTTGGTATCTTTGACGACGAACCAACGCGCGATCGGGTTTTAAGTAATCTCAATTGCGAAGTGGGGTGGCGAGTTTTTCCCTGTCACACACTTTCACGCGTTGAGTATCTTCAAGCAATGGGTCCTTCGGGGTTCCCGCTTTTACGCTCTCTTAAAAACTGGCAAGCAGATACTGGGGCGTAGCCAAGTGGTAAGGCACCGGTCTTTGGAACCGGCATTCGTTGGTTCGAATCCACCCGCCCCAGCCAACTATTGGATTGCCAATTGTCGATTGCCGATTGCCGATTTCCTATCGGCTCAAGAGAAGTCTTCTTGAAATTGGCAATAGGCAATCGGCAATTGGCAATGAGCTTATGAGCACAACGGGCAGCGTCAAGATCTTTTCCGGAAATGCAAACCCTAAGTTGGCGGAAGAGATTTGTCGCCAACTGAGCTGTGACATGGGGAAGGCGTATCCCGAACGTTTCTCCGACGGGGAGTTTAACTTCCAGATCGACGAGAACGTTCGCGGCGGCGATGTTTTTATCGTGCAGCCGACTTGCCCGCCGACCGATGCGCACCTGATGGAGTTGCTGGTGATGCTCGACGCGTTTCGCCGCTCGTCGGCTTCGCGCATCACCGCGGTGATTCCGTACTACGGTTACGGCAGGTCCGACAAGAAGGATCGCCCGCGCGTTCCGATTTCGGCGAAACTGGTAGCTAACTTAATCAACGTCGCCGGCGCGGATCGTCTGTTGGCGATGGACCTGCACGCCGCGCAGATTCAAGGGTTCTTTGATATTCCGGTGGACCACCTTTACGCGGCCCCGGTGTTCATCAACTACTACCAGGAGCATACGCTGCCGAACTTGACGGTCGTGGCTCCCGACACTGGTGGCGCCGAGCGTGCTCGCGCTTACGCCAAGCGGCTCGATGCCGACCTCGCGCTGTGCGACAAACGTCGCGAGAAGGCGAACGTTGCGGAAGTGATGAACGTCGTCGGCGACGTGAAAGGGCGCAGTTGTTTGATTGTCGACGACATGTGCGACACGGGTGGTTCGTTGACAAAAGTGGCGCGCGCGTTGAAAGATGCAGGCGCCGAAAGAATTCATGCGTGCTTCACGCATCCGGTTTTTTCCGGCAAGGCTGTCGAAATGTTGGCCGAGTCGGATATTGAAAAGATAATCGTTACGAATACGATTCCGCTACGCGATCACGCGTGCGAGTTAGACAAAATAAAGGTACTAAGTATCGCGCCGCTTCTGGCGAAAGCGATCAAGTCGATCCATGAGGAGACTTCGGTTTCCTCGCTCTTCGTATGAAGGGCAAACACTGATGGCTTAAAACGAAGACCATCAGCGACCGGCGAGTCAATTGCCGATTGCCGATTTCCAATTGCCGATTTGAACCGCTCATCGAGCGGGTTCTTTCAAAATCGTCAATTGGTAATTGCCAATCGAAAATGGCTCGGGTCGCTGAAAGTTTGTAAGGGAGAAATTATGGCGGAGAAAAAAGAGTATCGGGTGCAGGCAAAACAGCGCGACGGCCGCGGCAAGAACGACGCGCGCCGCGCGCGCCGCGAGGGAATGGTCCCGATTACGGTTTATGGAGGCGGCGTGGAGACGGTCGCTGCTGTTGCCCCGTTGCGCGATTTAGCCGCGATACTTCGTTCGGAGTCCGGGCGAAACACGATCTTCACGTTGTCTGTCGACGGTGTGGGCGAGACCGAAGTGATGTTTCACGATCGCCAGATCGATCCGGTGAAGGGTCGCTTGATTCACGCCGATCTGACTCGCCTGGTGAAGGGCCAGAAGATCGAAGTGACGGTGCCGTTGCACCTCGTCGGCGAGCCGGTGGGTGTGAAAGAGAGCCAGGGCGTGCTCGAACAAATCATTCGCGAGATCGAGATTCGCTGCGAGCCGCGCGATATTCCCGACGCGTTGGACGTCGACGTTTCCCATCTTGACGTTCACGACATGCTGCACGTTTCCGACGTTAAGGTCGCGGAAGGCGTCGAGATCCTGACCGATGCGGAACAGGTGATCGCCACTGTAGGCATCGTGAAGGAAGAAGTCGAAGCGGCGCCAGCCGAGGGTGAAGAGCCTGCCGAGCCTGAAGTCATCGGTAAAGGCAAGAAGGATGAGGAAGGCGGAGAAGGCGAGTAAGGGTATTGCCGATTGTCGATTGCCAATTGCCGATTGGTTCGCAATCCATGTTACTCGGTCTTTAGTTTTTCAAATCCGGCAATTGGCAATTGGCAATGATCATTGTTGGTTTGGGCAATCCGGGTGAGGATTACGCAGCGACGCGTCACAATCTCGGATTCATGTTGATTGACAAGCTGGCAGACGAAGAACGAATTGCGGTGAAGCGGCGCGAGTGCAACTCGCTAGTGGGCCAGGGCCGGGTCGAAGGCGACGTTACGAAGCTGGTCAAGCCGCACACCTACATGAATCTCAGCGGCATCGCTGTTTCGTGTTTGCTGAGAAAAGTCGAAAACGACGAGCTGGTAAAGCAGTTGGTAGTGATTTCAGACGATCTCGCTTTGCCGGTTGGGAAAATCAGGATTCGCGAGCGCGGTTCGGCAGGTGGTCATAACGGATTGAAGTCGATCATCGCCGAGATTGGCACAGACGAGTTCATCAGGTTGCGGATCGGAATTCTACCGGATCATCCGATCTCCGATTCCAAACGGTTCGTGTTGGACCAGTTTTCCGCGACTGAGCGGCCGGTAGTGGCAGAGACAATTGCGACAAGCGTCCAGGCAGTGCGGACGATCATCAGAGACGGCGTTTTGAGAGCGATGCAGGAGTTTAATTAGGATGCAAACGAAGAGACAATACGAAGTGGTCTTCATTGTTGACCCGACCGCGGACGAAGAAGTGTCGAGACTCACCGAAGGGTTCTCGCAGATCGTCACCGAGCAGGGTGGTGTGATTGTAAAGGCTGAGACGATGGGCAAGCGCCAGTTAGCCTACGAGATCAATCACCACAAAGACGGCACGTTTGTGCTGTTGGAGATCGAGGGAACGGGCCGCGAGATTGCCGAGCTCGAACGCCGCATGCGCGTCAACGATCGAGTGCTGCGTTACCTGACCGTTCGCGTCGACGAAGATCGCCGCCGCGCCGATAAGTTGAAAGACCGTCGCGCCCGCAAGGCCGCGAAGCGTCCGTCCCAGGGCGGCCACGGCAGCCATGGTGCCCATGGTGGTGGCCCGGCGCGCCGTGGCGCCGGTATGGAGTTTGCCGAAGCGGCTAGCGAATAGTTTTGACCCATAGTTAAGAGGAAGATTATGTCAACCAATTATGAAGACCGCCCGCGCGGTGGCGGCGGATACGATAGTGACGACGATGGTGATCGACGCCCAATGGGTGGTGGACGCGGCGGTGGCCGGCGCATGCACCGGCGACGCGTTTGTCGCTTCTGCATCGACAAAGTAGACCTCATCGATTTCAAGGACGTCAGGCTGTTGCAGAACTACCTTCCCGAGCGCGGCAAGATTTTGCCGAGACGAATCTCCGGTAATTGTGCGACGCATCAGCGCATGCTGGCGGAGGCGATTAAACGCGCCCGCAACATTGCGCTCCTTCCGTACACGACCGACTAAGGGAGAGCAGAGAAATGGCACATACCAAGGTACTTTTGCGCGAAGATGTGGATGATCTGGGCGCGCGCGGCGAGATCGTCAGAGTTCGCTCCGGTTACGCGCGTAATTACTTGTTGCCGCGGAATCTCGCCGTCGAGGCGACGGCCGGCAACGTGAAAGGCATCGAGCAGGAACGAGCGGCGCTGCTTAAGAAAGAAGCGAAGGAGCGCGCCACTGCCGAAGCACAGTCGCAGCAGATGGGTTCTCTGGTGCTGGAGTTTAAACGCAAAGCCGGCGAGGCTGGGGCATTATACGGATCGGTTACGTCGATGGACGTGGCGGAGGCTTTGAAGGAGCGCGGTTACGAGATCGACCGGCATCGCATCCACATGCGCGAACCGTTGAAGCGGCTTGGGGAATACAGCGTTCCGGTGAGATTGCACCGTGAGGTCACGATGGATTTGCAGGTTCGTGTCGCTTCTGAAGGCGAAGTGATCGTCGGTCACTTGTCGCCGGATCAGGAAGCGGAACTCGCGAAACAAGCTGCGGCTAGCGACGAAGAAAACGCTGACGCGGCTGAGTAAAAAATAAAACAGGGCGGAACACTTCGAACTCCGTCTCGCCCTTGTAACTCCGGCGCTGCTGGTTTTCAATGACCTGGCAGCGCCTTTATTTTGCCTAGTTACAACCGAAAACAGATTCTTCATAATAGTGCATGGCCAGTCCTGATCCCATTCGCGACCCATCTTTTGAACGTGCTTTACCGAACAGTTCCGAAGCTGAACGTGCCATCCTCGGCGCTGTCCTGCTCGACAACGGCTTGATCAGCCAGGCGATCGAGCAGCTCAAGCCGGAAGATTTTTACGTTCCATCGCATCGCCGAATCTTCGTCGCCATGATCGCCCTGTTCGAACGTGGCGGCGAAATCAATCCGATCCTGATCGGCGAAGAGCTCAAGAAAGAGAACTCGCTCGAAAGCGTCGGCGGCATCAGCTTCATCACCAACCTCACCTACGGCCTCCCGCACTCGACAAACATTCTTCATTACGCGAAGGTCGTCCGCGGCAAGTCGATGCTGCGCCAGTTGATCAAAACCTCGAACAAGATCACGCAGGAAGCACTCGCCGAAGAAGACGAACCGGAAGTTATCCTGGACCACGCGGAACACTCGATCTTCCAACTCGCCGACGATCGTGTGCGACAAGGCTTTGTCCATGTGAAGCCAATCGCTGAGACCCTGCTTGAAAAAGTACAGGAGATGGAAGGCCGCGCCGCAGTGCTCACCGGACTGACGACCGGCTTCTCCGATCTCGACAAGATGACGTCAGGCTTGCAGCCGTCGGATCTGATCATCCTCGCCGCGCGCCCGTCGATGGGCAAGACGAGTTTCGCGCTGATGCTGGCGGAGAATGCGGCGATTCACACAGGCGCAGTCATCGGCGTATTTTCGTTGGAAATGTCGAAGGAATCGCTGGTGATGCGCATGCTCTGCTCGCAGGGCAACATCGACGCGCAGCGTTTTCGCAACGGATTTCTCTCGCGGCTCGAATGGGCGCAGATCGCGAAGTCGCTCGGCGTTCTGGCCGACACGAAGATCTTTCTCGACGACACGCCGGGAATCACGGTGCTGGAGATGCGCGCCAAGTGCCGACGGCTGGCAGCAGAACAGAAGAAACTCGATCTCATCGTCGTCGACTACTTGCAGTTGATGTCAGGTTCGGCGAAGCGCGTCGAGTCGCGCCAGCAGGAAGTGTCGCAAATTTCGCGTGAGTTGAAGGGGTTGGCGAAGGAATTGAACGTACCGCTTTTGGCGTTGTCGCAGCTTTCGCGTGCGCCGGAGTCGCGCTCGGATCATCGTCCACAGTTGGCCGACCTGCGCGAGTCGGGCGCGCTCGAACAGGACGCGGACGTGGTGGCGTTTATCTTTCGTGAGGAGCAGTACAAGACTCCGGAAGAGCGTGAGGCGATGCCGGAAGATCGCAAGAACATAGCCGAAATAATCATCGCCAAGCAGCGTAATGGTCCAACCGGGACAGTCGATCTGCGATTCACTCCGTCGAGTATGCGGTTTGATAATTTGTTTCGCGAGTAATTACCTACACGGCTTTCGTTTCGGGAATGAGCTCGTGAGTGATGTGGCGCAGGATTGCGGCGACGTCCTCTCTCTCTTTCGGTGACCATTCAGGCCACAACTCCGCAAGATGTTCGCGGCGCGCGGTCACGAGGCGGTTGTAGATTTCGCCGCCCGCTCCAGTCAGTCGATACACATCATTTGCTGAAGCAGGGGAAATCAAAGATTTATCGAGCAGCTCTGCCTTCGACGTTTGCAGTTTGAGCAGATCGAGTTTTCCTTTGCGGCCCAGCTTGCGAATGCTCTTACCCGGCTCGCGTTCGATCTGCACCAGCAACCACGCCGCTTCAACATCCACGTCAACACCGGCACGCTTGACTAACGCGTCAACATAACCACGCCGCACTGCACGATCGGCCAGCACAGCAAGTCCAGGCAGCAACAGCGCGCGCGAATCCGAATTCTGTGGCAGCGCAAATGCCTGACCGCAGATGTCCGCTCCCGTGGCTGCGCCAATAGTTTTCCTGAGAGGTCGTTCCGGTAACAAGAACGCGAGTAATAACCCGAAGAACGCAACCGCAGACGCAACTAAAAACACGGCGCCCAAAGACGCCATGAATGACCCCGTCGCAAGGAGCCGGTTGGTGAGCACCGCGCCGAGCAGCGTAGTACCGAGCGATCCGCCGATGAGGCGAAACAAAGTCGCGCTTGATGTTGCAACACCGAGATCGTGATACTCAACCGCATTCTGCACCGCGATGATCAGTATCTGCGCGAAGAAGCCAAGCCCAAACCCTAGCAGCAGCATTAAACCCCCAATCGTGAGATTCGTCGTCTCGGCCGTCATCTTCGAGATCAGAAACAATGCCAGCGTCACTGTGGCCGTGCCGATAATCGGAAATATCTTGTACCTCCCGGTGCGACTCACAATCTGGCCCGCGAGAGTCGATGTGACGAGTGTGCCAACCATGAACGGAATCGTCCGCAGGCCGGATTCGGTCGGGCTCATCCCTTTCACTATCTGAAGAAACAACGGCAGGTAGGTGATAGAGCCCAACAACGCAAAACCACCAATCAATCCTATCGCCGACGTGACCCAAACATCCCTGATGCGAAACAATCGCAGCGGGAGAAGCGGCTCCTCGGCACGTCGTTCGACGAAGATGAATACGATTAGACCAACAACCGAGACGATCATCAGCCCGATCAGCAACGGAGACGAAAACGGGTATGCAGTGCCGCCGAGAGCCGTCACCAGAACCACAGCCGCAAGCGAAGCCGCTAATAATCCGGCGCCGAGATAATCGATCACGTGTCGTTGGTAACAGTCCTGCGCCGGCAGTGTCGCCGTTAAAACCATGAGGGCGAGAATCCCGAGCGGCAAGTTGATATAGAAGATCCAGCGCCACGTCAGATT
This sequence comes from uncultured Acidobacteriota bacterium, assembly GCA_963770215.1. Taxonomy (GTDB): domain Bacteria; phylum Acidobacteriota; class Blastocatellia; order Pyrinomonadales; family Pyrinomonadaceae; genus PSRF01. The sequence continues at coordinate 412,721 of CAVYOP010000013.1, read as the reverse complement.
GCCGGTGAAGTAACCGCCAATAAGCGGTCCGGCGACTGCCCCAACTGCGAGTACGGCGCCGAAGATGCCCTGGTAACGTCCGCGCTGTCGCGGCGGGATGATGTCGCCGATCAGCGCTTGCGTCGTCAACATCAGTCCACCACCGCCGAGACCCTGGATCGCACGAAAGAGAATCAACTGCGTCATGTTGCGGCTTAAACCACACAGCTCGGAGCCGATCAGAAACAGCACGATGGAAAACTGGAGCACACGCTTACGTCCGTAAAGATCGCCGAGCTTTCCGTAAATCGGAGTGACGATGATTTGTGCAAGCAGGTATGCAGTGACGATCCACGGAAGATGGGCCAGGCCACCGAGCTCGTTGGCGATCGTTGGCAGCGCTGTGGTGAGAATCGTGGCGTCGAGCGCCCCGAGCAACATGACGAGCAGCAACCCACTGAACATCACGAGCACTTTGTGGTGCGAGACATGCGACGGAAGTTCGGCGGCAACAGCAATTGCTTGCATGCGGTAAAGAAGCATAAAAAGCACAAATAGTCGTCCCTAACATTTGCGCTTTTTGTTGCCTCTTGTAGCTAAAGTATTCTTTGCGGCGTTACGCCTCATTAAACGAGTGGATTAAGCGAATCTACTGGCGGGCTTCGAATATTTTCGGATCTACAGTCACGTTGTGCTGGATCTCTTTCACTGTGAATCCGAGCCTCACGCTGGGAGAGTTCTGGCTGGTGCTGAACGGATACTTGATCCCTTCGTAGTCTCGCCAGTCGTCGAGGTAAATCTCCACCGGTTCTGAGGTGCGGCCTACTGTTCTAGTAGTGTTGATGCGTACCGGCAGATATGTTTGCGCGTCCAGGTAAAGTCGCTCCAATGGACCAGCAAGCGGCTGCAGGTCGAGCACGTAGACGTCGCGATAGCCGATCTTGCTCATGCCCGGCAACGTTATTTTAGCGAAGTTGTTCTTGATTCTGAGCGGCGAGTAGAAGTCGGACTCGCGCTGCAAAATCGCCAGCTCGACGCCGTTTACCGTGCGCACTGCGCCTTCTGCCAGATACCAACCATTTTTTCCGTTGAAGCCCATCTTTACCATGCCCATCGGATGCGCCTGGATCACGGTGAGCATTTTGCTCGGCGCGAGCGCGTAGGTTTCGAAGCTGCCGCCGCGACTTACGCCCGCAACGTCGACTGTGCCTTTGATGATCCGGCTCGTGACGCGATTGATTGCGGCAGCGCCACCCATTGCGTCGACGTGTCGTTTCAGCACCTCGTCGACAGTGGGTAACGAAGTGGGGTTCGTGATCTTGCGTCCGTCTCTGATCTCGACGCTGTCCGAGCCGCCGCCCATGATGCGCGTGGAGGAGCCGGTTTCGGTTGGCTCGGCGATCATTGTGCTGCTGACCCGCGGCGCTGCTGTGTTGCGGTTCGTGTTGCTGCTCAACGAGTCGAGTATTTGTTGCGCGTCGTTCCGCACGGTGGTTTCGGAGCTGCGCGCCAATGCTTCGAGGATCTCGCGTGCTTCGCCCGTTTGTGAGCGGCGCAGGTAGATTTGGGCGAGTAACAGTGAGTGACTTGGTTTCGACGGTGCGAGTTGCCGGGCGCGTTGGGCCATCTCGACGGCTTCGTCCAGTCTTTCGTCAGCCACGAAATCGACGAGGGCGAGGAGATAGTAGGAGGGGGCGTATTGAGGCGCGAGCTTGATCGATTTCAGAAGCTGCTCGCGCATTATCGCCGCGGGTTCTTTCGCATAACCGTTGATCTGGCCCGTTGCGGAAACTCCTTCGCGGCTCAGGACGAAGGCGTAAAGATAGTGAATCAGATAGCTCTGCGGTGCTTTTGTCGCGCGCTGCAAATACACTTTTGCTTCGGCGTAGCGGCGTTGATAGACGTAGAGCAAGCCGAGTGATGCGTGGGCCGGCAGGAGGTTTGGATCGAGTGCGATTGATTGTTTGAAGTAACGTTCGGCGTCGGTTTGACGGTTGATGTGAAAGAGTAAGTCGCCGAGATAGTAGTTTGCTTCGGCGTCCGTGAGTGACGAACGTTGCATTGCCGTGTACGCCGCGTAGGCTTCGGGATCGACGCTCGCGATTCGCATTGACGGGAATTCGCCGCGACGCACGTAAGCGCGGAATTCGTTCTCGAGAGCGGCCAGTGTCACGTTGAAGCTGTCTTCGAGCGCTTTGGCGGGTGCTTCGCCGCGGCTGACTTGTTGTAGAAAGCGCTTGAACTGATCCTGGCGACTGTTACTGGCGCTACCGCCGAGCAGCAGGTAGTGGACCAAGGCCCACGATTGTCCGTAGAAGATCCCGCTCTTCTCTTGTTCGTTGTAGTGCGGGGAGCTTGTGTTGATTGAAAAGAGAGTCGAGAGCGGCAACATTTCCTGTTCGCGCAACAGGCGAATGTAGTGCGTCAGCGGCGCGCCTAAAACTGCTTCGCCGCCGGAGAATTGCATCGTGCCGTAAAACTCGGCGAGTCCTTCGTTGAGCCAAAGCGGCGCACCCGGGACGTTATCTTTCAGGTGCAGGTGGACGTACTCATGGAACGCCGTGCTAAAAGGATCGCGTTCGCTTGGATCGAGTGAGATGGCGATGTAGTTGACGTCTTCGCCGGGTTGGAAGAAGCCGGCGACATTTGCCGGCCGGCCCTGGTAGAGGGGCTTGAACGGTGTAAACGACGCCTCATCGCGAAACAGCACCACCGTCGTCGGAACCGACTGGTCGAGCACATTACGCGAGACAAGCCTTCTGAACGCACTATGAAAGAACTCCAACCACGCCGCCACCTGCCTTAACTTCTCCGCATCGGCATTCCCAACGACGAACAGATTATTAGTCCGAACGCTGCGCCAGTTATCCCGCGTCTGCGCCGTTGCTGTGACGTTTGTTGACGTGAACGGAGTTACGATGAGAGCGAAAAGCAACACCGTGATGAGAGTCTTCATAATGCCTTCGCTCTCAAAAAGATACTGAACAGATCAGGGGTTGAGCATTCAGTCGGTGTTGCCGCCGTTGTTGGAGCGACGATCGAGTCGAGTGATTAATTTGCGAAACTCTTCGTCAGTTTTCTTCTGCGAGTCGGCCAGACTTTTGAGTGCTTCCTTCGTGCGAAGCTGGGCTTCCTCTGTGCGAAGCTGGGCTTCAGCCAAAGCAATTATCTTCGTCTCCATACGAACCTGCCCATCGACCAAAGCATTAATCTTCGCGTCCACATCCTTGAAGCCAACGTTCGTGACGTATGCTAGCCGCGTCACGACTTCTTCGGTTTTGGCTTGCGTTGCGACGAGGCGGTCTATTGCTTCATCAGTTTGGGCCTGTTTGTCGAAAAGATGATTTATTTTTATTGTGCTTTCAGCTTGTGATTCGCGCAGCTTGTCCATGTCCACCGCAAACTGGGCTTGCTGGTTGACGATGAAGGCCATCTTTCTGTCGAACTCTTCGTTATTCATCATTGAGGATCGATTCTCCTTAGTGAGGTTTGATGGCAGTTTAAACTAAAACGAAGAGTTAACGAAAGTGAGTCTTTCGATTCGTACTACCTGAGCGCGATCATTGCAGCGAGGGCGGCGTCTTTTTGATCTTTGCCCCAGGGTGGGCCGGCGAGTTTGCCGAGGGTGGTGATGGTTTTGGAGAGGGAGGTGGTGGGAACACCGAAGGTTTGCTCGGCGTAGGTCGATAGGGTTTTTTCAGGGACTTCAAGCACTTTCAGGCCACACTCTTTCGCCCCGTAAATCAACGCATCGCGAAACAACACTCCCTCCGCCTGGTGCATGCGGAAGTGTACGGCAAGAATCTGTTCGACAGTCCACTCCGGCATCGGGTTTCCGACCAGCACCGCACACGCAACTAGCTCATTCTTTCGCCGGCGCTCATTAGCCACAGCCGTACGCAACTCGCGCATAGCAATCCGATACGCTGCATCAATCCCACGCTTAACGAGCTTGCGCGCTTCATCAGGTTGCAACTCTTCTGCCGCATGGTACGGCTGACGCGCCCATTCCTCTTCAACCAACTCCACCCGCCGCCGTTCGACAACGACAAGCCCATCATCACTCTCGCCAAGCACGACCAGCGCTGCCCATCCCGAATGCGCCTTCAATCCAAATGCAACCCTCATTGCATCGTCACCTCGCAACTCTAAACAATATCACCGTTACGCAGAAAAACAGATAAGCGGGTAAACTACACACCATGGATCAGATGTCAGGCCGCCCAACGTGGGCAGAAATTCATCTCGATAATCTCGCCGCAAATTTCAAACAGATCAGAAACCTGGTAAGTCCAACAGCGCGAATCATGGCTGTCGTGAAGGCGGATGCCTACGGCCACGGCGCCGTCGAATGCGCGGGGCGACTCGCGCAAGAGGGCGCCGATTGGTTCGGCGTCGCGATCCCCGAAGAAGGAATGCAGTTGCGCGCCGCCGGAATCACGCAACCAATTCTCTGCCTGGGCGGCTTCTGGGCCGATCAAGCGAGCGCGTGTTTACAACACCGACTCACCCCAGTCGTCTATCGTCTCGACATGTTCGAGTCACTAAACCAGGCAGCACTCGACGCCGGCGTAATCGTCGACGCGCACCTGAAAATCGACACCGGTATGGGCCGTCTCGGCATTCGCTTCGACGCACTCAGCGAATTCGCCGGCCAGCTCGATCGCTTTCGCAACGTCCGCGTCGACGGCCTGATGAGCCACCTCGCCGCAGCCGACGACGCGTCATGCCAACCACTGACGCGCGATCAGATCCATCGCTTCGAGGAAGCCGCCGCGTTCTTTCGCGAGCGCGGCTACCATCCCACGTATCTCCATCTTTCAAACTCCGCCGGCATCTACAGCCAACGCGAAGCGTGGGGAAACCTCGTCCGACCAGGCGGCGTGTTGTACGGCCTCTGGCGCGACGTGCTTCCATTGAAGATCGCCGATCCACAACTGAAACCGGTAATGTCGCTGCACTCGCGCATCAGCATGTTGAAATGGGTTCCGCCCGGCGAAACGATCGGCTACGGCTGCACGTTTGAAGCGTCGCGCAAGAGCCTGATCGCCACGCTGCCGCTCGGTTATCACGACGGCTACATGCGCGCCCTGTCGAATCGGGCGAACGTGCTCGTCCGCGGCACGCACGCGCCGGTGGTTGGGCGCATCTCGATGGATCTAACACTCCTGGACGTGACCAACGTCCCCGAAGTCGAGCTTGGCGACAAAGTCACCCTCCTCGGCTGGGATCGTGAACACCCCGGACCAAACATCTCCGCCGAAGATCTGGCGCGTATTTCCGGCACCCTTTCGTACGAAGTAACCTGCGGCATCGGCGAACGCGTGCCGCGAATATATTCACATTGACTCCGCCGCGAGGCGTTTACTACTATTCGAATCCCTCGCGATTGGCCTAGTACAAGAAGGAGAGATCCCTCCATGACTTATACGGTAAAGGCGGGCGACACGCTTGCCAAGATTGCCCAACGCAATGGTTGCTCGTTGGACCAGTTGTTAAGTAGCAACCCTCAGATAACCGACCCCAATAAGATCAGCGTCGGCGACGTTTTGACGCTGCCGGACGGCACGACAATCACGACCGACAACACGAAACCATTGCCGCCGATTACCCCGGCGGCGACGCCGTCGCCGATTAGCGCCGCAGCAGGTGCTATCGGCAAGGCGATAGCCGACACGCTCGGCGAGTTGTCGGCGAAATACGAGACGGGCGGCCGCGGACCCGGCGTGGTCTCAACCGGATCGGGCGATCCGGGCGGCGTTTCCTACGGCTCGTATCAGATGGCGACCAAGATGGGCGTTCCACAGAAGTTTGTCGGACAAGCCGGATTCCCGTGGGCAGACGACTTCAGGGGACTGGCCGCCGGCACAGCGCCGTTCACCGCCTGTTGGAAGCGAATCGCCGCCGACCAAACCGACGCGTTTCAAAGCGCGCAACATGCGTACATCAAGAAGACCCACTACGATCTGCTCGCGGCCAAGATTCTCGCCGACGACGGTCTCGACGTGAACACCCGCGGTGCTGCGCTACAGAATGTCGTGTGGTCCACCGCGGTGCAGCATGGCGGCGCCTCGTCGATGGTTCACAAGGCACTGGCGAACGTGAAGTCGAAACCATCCGATCCGGGCTTCGATAAAGAGCTGATTAGCGCGATCTACGCCGAACGGGGCCGCAAGAAAGCCGACGGCAACCTGGTTTACTTTGGGAAGAGCTCGCCGAGCGTTCAGGCGGGTGTCGCAAAGCGGTTCAAGAACGAAGAGCAGGACGCGTTGGCGATGCTGGCAAAGGAAGCGTAAACCGATTACATGCCGAGTGAAGCAGAGAAGCTGACGGTCAGCGTCAACGAAAAGGAGTCGGTCACGGCGCTGCTTTACGCCGCGGCTAAAACAATACGTGCGGGATTGACTGCTTTGCTTGGTCATGGCGCAGGCGCGAGCCAGGACAGCGGGTTCATGCGCATGTTCGCTAATGGCCTGGCGCAGCGTGGCCTGGACGTGATGACGTTCAACTTCGTCTACATGGAGCAGGGACGCTCCGTGCCCGATCAGAAGCACAAGCTGGAGTCGTGTTTCCGTGCGGTGATCGACACGGCAGTGAAGCATCGCAAGCTCAAGAACAACCGTTTGGTGATCGGCGGGAAATCGATGGGCGGCCGGATCGCATCGCAGGTTGCGGCCGTTGCGTCTGATGAGAAGGAGCCGCTCGCCGAGCAGATCGACGGGTTGGTGTTTCTTGGTTATCCGTTGCATCCGCCCGGCAATCCGGCAAAACTGCGAGTGGACCACCTCGAACACATTCACAAGCCGATGTTGTTCGTGCAGGGCACTCGCGATGCGCTCGGGACGCCCGAAGAGATCCTGCCATTCGTCAAGGGATTGCGTCCGGCAGCGAAGATTCATTCGATCGAAGGCGGCGATCATTCGTTCAAGGCGCCGAAGAAATTCGGCCTGCCGCAGGAAGAGATTTACGAGACTGCGATGAATGAGATCGTTCGCTGGGCGCAGGGTCTTTAACCACAAGAGGCACAAAAAGCACAAAAGGCACAAAAGCCAAAATCAATAGAGAACTGAATAAGAATTAGAAATGCGCACTCTACCCTGTTTAAGACTTTCTTTTTGTGCCTCTTGTGCCTTTTGTGCCTTTTCGTGGTTAAAGATATGAAAACCGGCGATACGTTATCGTGGAAGCGAACCTTCACGCAGGAAGACATCAGCCTGTTTGCCCGTCTTTCAGGCGACGATGGCGAGCACCATCACGTTCCTGACGAACGAGGCCGCTTGATGGCCCACGGTCTTCTGACCGCCACTCTGCCGACGAAGATCGGCGGTGACATGAACCTGATCGCGCGTGAGTTGTCGTTTCAGTTTCACCGGCCGGTGTTTGCGGGCGACACGATCGAATGCGTCGTCACGTTGATCGAAGCGAGTCCGGCGGATGGGTATACCAACATCGATTCGGTGTGGCGATGTACGAACCAGCACGGCAAGGAAGTGATGACCGGCGGCGGCAAGGGAATCATTCGCGATCGGACTGATTAATAATTGGGAAAGGGCGGGAGAGGTACGAGAAGCGAAAGCTCTCGTACCTCTTTGCGTTGGCGGGAGCGTAACTGTTTACTGCCCGCGCGTGCTTCAGCGATTGAGCAGGAAGTTGTACGTGATCACACCGGAAACTTTGACCGGTTGATCGTTCAGGATCGTCGGCGAGAAGCGCGCCTGCATCGCGGCCTTCTGTGCTTCGTTCGTCAGGAACGGACTGCCGCCCACTGCCTTCGCCGAGATCACTTTGCCTGACTCGTCGATCAGCACTTGAACACTCACCATGCCTTGTATGCCCATCTGTTTTGCAAGTGGGGGATAGTTCGGTTTGGGCAACGTCAGCGCCTGGCTTGTAATCACGCCTTTGTGAACGATCTTGGGCGTCTTCGGCGGATCGGGCGCCGGCGGTGGTTCTTCAATCTCGACCTGCGTCGAGGGAGTTACCTGTCCTCCTCCGCCGGTAATGGACCCTGGTCCTGCCGGCGTTCCGGGATTACTGTTGGCATTTCCGCGCCTCCAAAGGCCGGTTTCAGGGATCGGCGGATTCGTGTTCGGCGCTGCCGAGATAGAGTCGGGCGGTCGCTCAGGCCGGTTCACACTCAGCATCGGATCTGTGCGTACCGCTACGTTCGATTCGTTGTTGTGATTGTCACCGGTTCGTGGTCGATCCGGTTGTGTCGCCGCGGGTCGCACCTCGGGCACAAGTTCCTGTGGATTAATAAGTGTAACTATTTCGAGACTTTGTTGTTCGAGTCGCGCATCGTACGCATAAACGCTGACCACGCCCATAACTACCAGCAACACCGCATAGCTTATGGTTGTGAACAACACGAACGAGCCGCGGCGTTTGAATTCCTTTACGTGTGAGCTTGATTCAATCAGGTTATTGAACATCGATGTTCCTCCGTCCGCTAGTTGCCGGTGCCATCGGGTCGCGGGAGCTTACTCGAAACAGTTAGACACCGCTTCTCGCAAGGTGTTCCCAAAGCCTCGTCGCGAACCTTGCCTTCGCAAATTGAACCTCATACGATTGCACGCGCTCTCCAAGCCCCAATTCCAGGAGCCCGTGCATGGCAACTCAAAAGGCCTTCCAGGAACAGCTCAATCCGTTCGAAATTGCCAAACAACAGTTCAATCGTGCGGCTGACTACCTCGACCTCGACCTCTCGATGCGGCGCGTTTTGGAAAATGCCAAGCGACAGTTGATCGTGTCGATTCCGGTGAAGATGGACGGCGGAGACGTCCAGGTGTTTGAGGGCTTTCGCGTGCAGCACAACATCGCGCGTGGACCAGCCAAGGGCGGCATTCGCTATCATCCAAACGTCACGCTCGACGAAGTCAAAGCACTCGCTTCGTGGATGACCTGGAAGTGCGCCACGGTCGGCATTCCTTACGGCGGCGGCAAAGGCGGCGTAATCTGCGATCCGAAGAGTCTTTCGCGCAACGAGCTCGAGCGGTTGACGCGCCGTTACGCCTTCGAGATTGCTCCGATCATTGGTCCGGATCGCGATATTCCCGCGCCTGACGTTTACACAGACGAACAGACGATGGCGTGGATCATGGACACAATCTCGATGGTGCGTGGACACACGGAGCTCGGCGTCGTCACCGGCAAACCGATCTCGCTGGGCGGCTCGCAAGGACGTGCGGAAGCGACAGCTCGCGGATGTCTCTACGCGTTGCGCGAAGCTTGCCGCGTAAAAGGAATGGATTTGAAAGGCGCGCGCGTGGCCGTCCATGGTTTCGGAAACGCCGGCGCGAACATCGCTCGCCTCGTAGCGCTGGATGGCGCTCGCGTCGTCGCTGCCTGCGACTCGAAGGCCGGCGTTTACGCCGCAAGCGGCATCGACGTCGGCGAAGCCCTGAAACAGAAAGAAGAGACGAAGTCGCTCGCTGGTTTGAAAGGTACGAAGGAGCTGGCGCCTGAAGACATGATCGGCGTCGACTGCGATATTCTCCTGCCGTCGGCGCTCGAAAACGCGATCACGATGAAGAACGTCGGACAGGTTAAAGCGAAGATCATCGCCGAGCTCGCGAATGGTCCGACAACGCCGGGCGCGGATCGCGTGCTGGAGGACGAGGGCGTTTTTCTGATTCCTGATATTCTTGCCAACGCCGGAGGCGTGACGGTCAGTTATTACGAATGGGTGCAGGATCAGTATTCGTTCTTCTGGTCTGAAAGAAAGATCAACGACACGCTCGAACAGACGATCCATACAGCATTCAACTCCGTGCACGAGACGGCGCAACACTACAACACCGACATGCGCACCGGAGCTTACATCCTTGCCGTTGGGCGCGTGGTGGACGCGACGCGCATGCGAGGAATATTCCCATAGGAAAAACAATGGCGGATAAAATTACTGTTTACGAAAAGCCGACTTGCACGAAGTGCCGCGAGATGGACAAGCTGCTCCGGGAGAGCGGCGTCTCTTTTGAAAAGATCAATTACTACATCGAACCGCTGAGCAAGAAGAAGCTCACCGAGCTGGTTCGCAAGATGAACCTGAAACCGCGCGATCTGTTGCGTAAGAGCGAGCCGGTTTACAAAGAGCTCGGACTCGCGGATGATAAGTTCACCGACAGTGAATTGATCGCGTTGATGGTTGAGCATCCCGATCTATTGCAGCGGCCGATCGTCGAACGCGGCGATCGCGCGGTGCTCGGGCGGCCCACGGAGAACGTGAAAGAGCTTTTGTGAAGAGACGGGACGTCTTCCCGCAAAGGCGCAAAGGAAGCAGATTGGTGCTTAACTTTGCGTCTTTGCGCCTTTGCGGGAGAGAACGGTGACGATTCTTAACTTTGCGTCTTTGCGCCTTTGCGGGAGATCATTTGAAGAAAGCGGAAACAGTATTCGTCTGCCAGAGTTGCAGTTATCAATCGGCTAAGTGGCTCGGCAAGTGTCCTGAGTGTGGCGAGTGGAACTCGCTTGTCGAAGAGCGGCTGCGGAAGTCTCGCAACGGTTTTGCCATGCGCGAAATTACCGCGATCGCGTTCAACGAGATCGAGCCACAGGACGATCAGCGATTGCCTTCGGGCGTGACGGAGTTTGATCGAGTTCTCGGCGGCGGGATCGTGCCGGGGACGCTTGTTTTGATCGGAGGCGATCCGGGCATCGGCAAGAGCACGTTGCTGCTTCAGGTTGCCGATAGCTTGAGCAGCGCGAGCACTGTCGTGCTTTACGTTTCCGGCGAAGAGTCGGAACGACAGATCAAACTGCGCGGCGATCGACTCGGCGTCGGCGCGAAAAACCTCTACCTGCTTCCCGAAACCAATCTCGAAAAGATCTTTCACGAGATCGATCGACTTCGCCCCGGCGCGATCATCGTCGACTCGATTCAAACCGTCTTTTCAAGTGCTCTCGACGCAGCGCCCGGTTCGATCTCGCAGGTGAGGGAAGTGGCGCACCAGTTTCTGATCCTGGCGAAGAATCGCGGCATTCCTGTTTTCCTGATCGGTCACATCACGAAAGAAGGATCGATTGCTGGTCCAAAGACACTCGAGCACATCGTCGACACGGTGCTCTACTTCGAAGGCGAACGTCATCACAATCATCGCATCGTGCGCGCGGCGAAGAACCGTTTCGGCGCGGCTAATGAAGTCGGCGTGTTTGAGATGACGGGAACTGGGCTGATTCCGGTTGCGAATCCTTCGCAGATGTTTCTCGCCGAGCGGCCGCAGAATGCGGCTGGATCGGTTGTGACTGCCTGCATGGAAGGGACGCGTCCGTTGCTCGTCGAGATTCAGGCGCTCGTGTCGGGCACAAAGTACGGAACCGGAAGACGCATGACGCAGGGGTTGGACCAGAATCGCGTTTCGTTGTTGATCGCGATGCTGGAGAAACGTGCGGGCATGCAACTGATCGGCGACGACGTGTTTGTAAACATCGCGGGCGGTTTGGAAGTGGACGAGCCGGCGGCGGATCTCGGCGTCGTGACGGCGATCGCGTCAAGTTTCAAAAACAAGACGATCGATCCGCACACTGCCGTGTTTGGCGAAATTGGGTTGACGGGCGAAGTGCGTGGCGCGATGCAGGCGGCGGTGCGTGTTAAAGAAGCGCAGGCGCTTGGTTTTAAGAAGGTCGTGATGCCGGCGTCAAATGTCGCGGGGTTGGAGCGATTGCTTGGCGTGCGTGCTGTTGGCGTGCGTTCGGTTGACGAGGCTTTAGAAGAACTGTTTTAGCTCCGCTCGTAAAACTTCACGACCAACCCCTCACCCAGCGATTTCTCGTCTGCCGTTTCGAATCCCTCCAAATAACCCTCCGGGCATAAACACGTCAGCGCCTGAAACTGTGAGCGGCACTTCGGTGATGATCCACTTCTCGATGTAAGGCAGAAAGGCGGTGAAGATCTGCGAGCCGCCGATCACAAACAAATCCGTGGTTATTGAGTTGTTGAATGAGATCACACTGTCGACATCCGTCAGCACAATCAGCGACTCCTGTGGCTCGATCGTCGAGTCGCGACTCAGCACGATGTTCAGTCGATTCTTGAGTGGCTTGCTGAGCGTGAGCCACGTCTTCCGGCCCATCACGACCGCATGCCCCGTCGTCGTCTCGCGGAAGAACTTCATGTCGGCAGAGTAATGCCACGGGAGTTTTCCATCTTTCCCAATCGCGCCTTTGCGGTCTACTGCTGCGATGCCGATGATCATCTTATTAAACTGCTACCGGAGCGGCGATCTTGCCGTGTGATTTATAACCGATGAGTTCCAGGTTCTCGTATTTAATTTTCAACAGGCCTTCCAGTCCGCGCAAATTAAGGTTGATCTTCAACTCCGGCAACGGAAACGGCTCGCGCGACAGCAACTCGTTCACCTGCTCCAGATGGTTCTTGTAGATGTGATAATCACCGAGCGTATAGACGAAATCGCCAACTTCAAGCTCGGTGACGTGCGCGATCATGTGCGTGAGCAGCGCGTACGAGCTAATGTTGAAAGGCACGCCCAGAAACGCATCCGCCGAACGTTGATAAAGCTGGCAGTGCAGCACGCGGCCGTTCTCAACCTTGAACTGAAACAAGGTATGACACGGCGGCAGATCGACATTGTCCGCCTGCCGCGGGTCCCAACCGGTAACAATTAGCCGCCGCGAATCCGGATTCGTCCTGATCTGCGTTACCAGGTTCGCGATCTGATCAACGCCATTCTTCTTCGGATAGTCGCCGCCAAACGAACGCCACAAATAACCGTAAACTGGTCCAAGATCCCCTGCCGTGCGCCCAAACTTTCCGGTGTGCTCTTCATCGGCCCACTCGGCCCAGATGTCGACACCGCGCGCGCGAAGATTAGCTTCACTCGTATCGCCGGCCAGGAACCAGAACAACTCCTCCGCCACCCACCGAAACGGCACGCGTTTAGTCGTGACGATCGGAAAGCCTTGTCTCAGATCGAACCGTGTCTGAAACCCAAAATGCGAAATCGTCCCCACACCCGTCCGGTCACGGTGTTCAGACCCATTCTTCAAAATCGATCGCAGCAGATCGTGGTATTGTTTCATCCGGCGTTCATTATAATGAACACGCGGATGAAACGATACAGACTCGCATTCTTGGGCTTTGGAAATGTTGGACGCGCGCTGGCAAGGCTGCTGGTGGCGAAGACCGCGGAGTTGCGTGAGTGTTATGGGGTGGAGTGGGAGATTACCGGCGTTGCGACGAGGAGAATGGGTTGGCGTGCGAGTGGCGACGCGATCGATGTTGGAGCCACGGATGAAATCCCTGGTAAGAACGGATTTGATGAATGGCTCGCAACGGCGCGTCCGGATGTGTTGTTAGAGACTACGTCGCTGAATCCTGAGACGGGCCAGCCGGCGATCGATTACTTGAGAGCGTCGCTGCAAGCCGGTGTACACACGATCACCGCGAATAAGGGGCCGATCGTTTATGCGTACGATGAACTCAACTCAATTGCAGATAAAAACGGAGTCAGGTTCTTTTTCGAGGCGACGGTGCTCGACAGCGCCCCCGTCTTTTCACTCTTTCGCGAGACGTTGCCCGGTGTGAAGGTGCGTGGGTTCAGTGGAGTCTTCAACTCAACCACGAACGTGATTCTGGAGACGATGGAAGCGGGCAGGAGTTTTGCCGAAGGCGTGAAGACAGCCCAGGAGCTTGGTGTCGCCGAAACCGATCCGAGCAACGACGTCGAGGGTTGGGATTCGATCATGAAGATCTGCGCGATCGCTCGCGTGATTCTGCAAGCGCCGCTGAAGCCGTCCGACGTGAGACGCGAAGGCATTCGCGGATTAGATCCGCAGACCTTGCAAGCCGCACGCGCAGAAGGAAAACCTTACAAGCTTCTATCACGAGCTATCGTGAATCCCGACGGATCGATTACGGCATCAGTGCGACCGGAACAGATCGCCCTCGGCGATCCATTCAGCAGCGTGCGCGGCACCTCACTCGCGGTCAATTTCGAGCTCGACACGATCCCCGGTTTGACGATCGTCTCTCACCGTCCAAACCTGCAGAGCACGGCGTACGGCCTGCTCGCCGACTTCATCAACGTGACGCGGAACCAAGCTCCGTAACCGCCTCGATCAATCGATCGATCTCTTCCTCAGTCGTGTAACAAGCGCAACCGGCGCGGATCAATCCTTCGGGCGCGAGATTGAGACGCTCGACGACGGTCCACGCGTAGAAGTCACCGTGCGAAAGAAACAATCCTTTTTCAGACAAACATCGTGCAGCGTCAGTCGAAGTCAAACCTTCAATCGTGAACGAAAGCGTCGCAGTACGCGGCTCGCCAGGTGGCAGGCCATAAAGTGTGACACGCGGAATCGAGCTCAGCCCGTTCCACAAACGTTCAAAGAGCCGCGATCCACGCGCGTGCATCTCGCCGAAAGCACTGAGCAAGCTTTCGCGTCGATTCGCAGCGGGCGCCAGCGAAGCAAGATATTCAACTGCCGCAGCCGCCCCGACCATTCCTTCCTGGTTCTGCGTTCCAGTCTCGGCATTCTCCGGCGCGTAATCAGGCGCGGGCACGAGCTTCGGAAAGTCGATTTGCTCCAGCAGCGATCGCTTCGCAAACATGATCCCGATGTGTGGTCCATAAAACTTGTAAGCCGACATCCCCACAAAATCACAATCCAGCTCGCGCACATCCATGAGCATATGCGGCACATAATGCACGGCATCGACAAACACCAGCGCGCCCACGCTATGCCCCAGCTCAACCACTCGCGACAAGTCGTTAATCGTTCCCAGCGCATTCGACGCCGCGCCAATCGCGACGAGCTTCGTCCGTGGACCAATAAAACGTTCCAGATCCTCCTGGACGAGCGTTCCCGTTGACGTATCCATCCGCACCGTGCGAATCGTGACGCCACGCTCAACCGCCAGCCGCCGCCAGGGATCGACGTTCGCATGATGATCCAGCTCCGTCACGACGATCTCGTCGCCAGGCGAATAGTTCTGCCCGAGCGCGCGCGACAGGTGATATGTCAGCGTCGTCATGTTCGCCCCAAAGGCAATCTCCGTTGGCGACGCATTCAGGAAATCAGCGCAGACCGCGCGCGCGTGTTCGATGGCGGCGTCAGTCTCGGCGCTGGTCGGATACGACCAATGCGTGTTTGCGTTGTGGTGATAGAGATAGTCGTTCATCTTCTCGACCACGTAGCGCGGCACCTGGGTGCCGCCGGGACCATCAAAGTAGGCCACCGGATAGCCATTGTGGACGCGTTCGAGAGCGGGGAAGTGTTGCCGGATTTCGCTGACCGGGGCGACATCAGTCTGGGGTTGACGGGACGTTGTTGACATGGCCGCATCTTAGCAAGAAACAAGTATGTTAGGAACGTGGCCGGATTCTGCTAGAATCGGGGCCGGTCATCGGTGTTCTCACGGCTTAACTGTTCTCAGATTAACGAAGTCAAAATGAGCGAGCGGAGGAGTGGAAAGAGGTGGGAGGTTTCTCTCGACGCCCTATGGGGCGGCCAGAGTGGAAAACACACCGCCCGCGTCAGCGACCTTTCGGAGGGCGGATGCTATCTCGACTCCATGGGTGATGCTATTCCCGGCGAGATCCTGACGCTGAAACTGCAACTGCCGAACAGCGACTGGCTCGAGTTGACCGGCGAAGTGGCGCATCACACGCCGCCGCTCGGATTCGGCATCCGCTTTGTCGATCTCACGGATGAGCAGTTGGAGACCTTGCGGGCCTTTATCGCGTATCTGATGGATCCTTCGTCAGACCGGTTGATAAAGCAGGAATCGTGACCGCATTCGCTGTATAAACTGATTACAGCCTTTAAGACCCAGAAGAATAAAACGACTCTTTGAATGTACAAATTCATAGTTTCATGCTACTACTGGCCCGCCGGAGAACGCCCTCTTCGGCTTCGAGCCCTAACAATTAAAGAACAAATAGAGAGGACTGGCGATTTTCGCTATGACTTCCCGGTCGCCAGACTGATCAAATTGGACCACCTCGCGTCATCGATAGAACGTCGTGAAATGCGCAGGCTCAAGGTGAAGTGCGAAGTTGAGCTAATTGCGGACCTGTCCCTGCTCGACGCCGACGCCGACGAACCCCTCGAATCGCTCATCTTCATGGGCGAGACCAGCGACCTGAGCGCCGCCGGGATCGCGATGATCATTCCGTCAACGATCATCGACGAGCGGTTCTGTGGCGGCGAAAACCGCTTGAACCTGTGTCTGCATCTGCCGGACGGTGTTATCGGAATCGAAGTGACCCCGGTCAGGTGTGAGCGCATCACGGGCGTAAACTCGGCGCAAGGTTACCTGCTGGGCACGAGGATCACCGACGTCAAGCAGCGCGAACGGTTCGAGCGGTACATCGAGCGGATCTCAGATCCACAACGCACTCATTAATCAACGGGCGGGTGGCCACAGAGGGCCACCCCTACAATCTCGCGGCGACGAAATGTTATTTGTAGGGGTGGCCCTCTGTGGCCACCCGTTCTCCTATTCGGCCTGTTGCAGAAATTCTTTCGAGCGAGGATCGCCGGGTGAGTTGAAGACTTGCTCGGCTGGTCCGTGTTCGACCACTAAACCACCATCCATAAACAGCACGTTATCGGCGACGGCGCTGAGAAATCCCATCGAGTGGGAAATGATGATCATCGTGTGACCGCGATCCACGAACGTCCGCAACAACGCGCGCAAACTGTTGATGCGGCGTGGATCGAGCGCGCTCGTCGGTTCGTCGAGCAACAGCAACGCCGGATGCATCGCCAACGCCCGCGCGATCGCTACGCGTTGCTGTTCGCCACCCGACAACGATCCCGGATAACGTCGCGCCGCGACTCTCAACCCAACTGATTCGAGCAGTTCGTAAGCTTCTGTCTCGGCCTTCTTCCGCGGCGTGTGCAGCACGTGTAACGGCGCTTCGACGATGTTTCCCAGCACGGACAAGTGCGGGAAGAGATAGAAGTGCTGAAACACCGTCCCAACCTTCAACCGCAACTCCCGCACGCGACGCCGATACTCGGCATGCGAGAGCCCCGCCTCGAGCTTCACACCGTCGCACTCGATTGTTCCGCCGTCGATCGTCTCCAGCCCGTTCAGACACCGCAGCAGCGTCGATTTTCCACTTCCCGAAGCACCGATAACTCCGAGCACCGTTCGCGGTGCGACTTCGAAATCGATTCCCTTGAGAATCTTCGCGTCGCCGAAGTGTTTGCGTAAACCAGTGACGCGAATCATGCCCCCGCCTCCATTGGTTCCGTCTCAACCACACGCTCCGTCGCGCGATTGCGCAATCGCTGTTCGAGCAATCTGGCAAGATGGGCCATCGGCAAACTCATCGCCAGATAGAACGCAGACACGGCGAGTCCGAGCAGCAAAAACTGCCCCGATGCATTCGCCAGTTCGCGATAAGCGGTCGCCAGCTCCCAAACGGAGATCGCAAATGCCACTGACGTGTCTTTGAAGAGCGAAACGAAGTCGTTAGTCATCGGCGGCAACGCGATGCGAAACGCCTGCGGCAGGATGATCCGGCGAAACGCGAGCACCGGTCCCATGCCGAGCGAGTACGCCGCTTCCCATTGGCCCGTCGGAATCGCTTCCAACGATGCGCGATAGACCTGCGATTCGTAAGCGGCGTAGTTCAAGCCGAGCCCGACGAGCGCCGTCAGCCAGCCAGGCATCGCGATACCGATCACCGGCAGTCCGAAGTAGAGAAATAGTAGTTGGACGAGGACCGGCGTGCCGCGAAAGAACTCGACGTAGATCGTACAAATCGCGCGCAGCCACGCCGGACCTTTCCACTGCCCGACGGCCAACGGCAGACCGAGAACCACCGCGATCACCATCGATCCTAACGCGATCAGAACTGTGACCGCGGCCGCGCGAGTGAGTCGCCAAAGCGCTTCACGCCAGTTGAACGTCGCTTCGGTCGTGGTGTACTCGACGACGTTCGTCGCCGCCTGGCTGTCACCCGAACGAATCGGCGCTTGAAACTCGACCTGCGCCTGGTTCCAGAGTCCCCATTTCTTGAGAATCGTCTCCAGCGTGCCGTCGGCGATGATCTTGTCGATCGCGGCGTCGATTTCCGCCTTCAGTGCTTGATCCCCCTGACGTAAACCGATGACATAAAGCCCGCGCGTGAACGGCTCTCCCGCTGGTTTCAATCGTCGATTGGGACGCGCGTAGAACGCTTCCGCCGGAACATCAAACAAGGCTGCGTCAATACGTTTCAACTCGAGATCGCGATAAGCGCCAACCGGATCTGCGTAACTCTTGATCGCAATTCCTTCCTTTTCCAGCAATCGCGACGCAGCAGTGTTTGCGAGTGTGCCGACGACGCGGTTCTTGCAATCGGCAAGCGAGTTGATCCGGTTGTCGTCGGCGCGAACGGTGAGTTGAAGCTGAAAGATGTAGTAAGGCTTGCTGAAGAGAATTTGTCGCGCGCGATCGCCGGTCGGTTCGAGCCCGTTGACAATCACGTCAAACGACTTGCGTTGCAAAGCAGAAACGAGCGTTTCCCAATCGCTGGGAACAAACTCGGCGCGCCGGCCCATCGCCGCGGCGAGCGCGTCGACCATTTCTTTTTCATAACCGATATAAGTATCGGGGTTGGCAGGATCGGTGAAAACGTAAGGCGCGCCGCCACTCGGGTCGGCTCCCCAACGCAAGACCTGCTGCGCGCCGGCGGTGGTCCACAGGCAGAGAAGGCACAGGAGAATCCGGCAAAAGTTGATCTTGGATGTTCCTCCGTTTTTCTAACCGCCAAAATCGAGGGGGATTCTAGCCGCAGATCGCTTTTAGATCCAATTCCTCGCCCGTAGTGGTATCGGCCTTCAGGACGAGCTGCATCTGTTTCATGGCGTGATAGTTCTCCTCAACGGTGTTTGAAACACAGCAATCCGCCGGCACGAAGATCTTGTAATCGCGCATGTAGGCTTCGTTGGCGGTGAAGAAGACGCAGTTGTTGCCGGCGATTCCGGTGAGGATCAGGTTCTTCGCGCCCAGATGTTGAAGGAGTAGATCGAGCGTCGTCGAATAGAAGCCGGAGTTTTTTGGTTTGAGAACGAAATAGTCGTCCTGATCGGGCAGTAATAGTTCAACGAAGGATTTGCCGCTCGACTCCAGACAGTGTTCGATTATTTTTGTGAAATCCGATCGCCAGCGGCCAAAGTTGTCGTTGACATAGATCGTGGGAATATTAGCTTTCTGCGCGCGCCGCTTCAGCGCGGCGATGTTCCTGCCGGCCGGAAGAGCCAGCTTGAGGAGTTGCTCGCCTTCCGGGAAGTCGAAGTCGTTAATGATGTCGATCAAGAGTAGGGCTGCCGCGGATTTATCGGGTGCCGAACCGTGCAGATCCTCGCTTCTGACGGGCATGAAAGAACCCCTTGTTTCTGTTGTTGAATGTCGTGTACAGTCCTTCGGACTTTCTGTTTTGTACTTGGTGTGTTCTCAAAGATCAAGCACGAAGCAACAGCACGCAAAATCACCCCTAGAGGAATAAAGTCTGGCAAAACTCCTTTGCGTCTTTGCGCCTTTGCGGGAGATATCTTCTACTCGAGTGAGCGTACAGCTTCGAGTTGATTTCCCGCAAAGGCGCAAAGACGCAAAGGACAACCCGAGAAAACTATGTGTACCGATCGTCGCGACTTTCTACGTTTATCAGCCGGTGTTGCCGGCGCAGCGCTGTTCGGCAGTTCGCTGGCCCATGCAGACTCTGAAACAGTCGAGCCGCCTCAACAAGCTGGTCAGCAGCCCGAGGCCGTGCGGCGACTGCGTCGGATGACCGATGGCATCGTTCCGATCACACTCGAAGAACGAAAAGGCCGGATCGAAAAAGCGCAACGGCTGATGCGCGAAAAACGCATCGACGCGATCTATCTCGAACCGGGCAGCAGCATGTTCTATTTCACGGGCATGCGTTGGGGCACGAGCGAGCGAATGTTTGCGGCAGTGATTCCCGCGCGCGGCGAGATCGCCTGGGTCTGTCCGAAGTTTGAAGAAGAGCGCGCTCGCGAGTTGATCAAAATGGGCGCCGACATTCGCACCTGGGAAGAAGATGAGAGCCCGTTCAAGCGCGTCGCCGAGATCTTTCGCGATCGCGGCGTGCGCACCGGAACAATCGGAATGGAAGAACGCGTGCGGTTCTTTTTGTTCGACGGCGTTCGAAAGGCCGCGCCGGCGTTGAAGTACGTCGATGCGACTCCGATCACCGCCGGTTGTCGTATGTTCAAGTCGCCAACCGAGCTCGCGTTGATGCAGCGAGCCAACGACATCACGATCGAGGCATATAAAGCGACGCGCGACAGCATGACCGAAGGCATGACGCAAGGCGAGTTTGCCGGCATCTGCTCGGCGGCGCTTCGCGCGCTTGGTTCGTCGGGTGGAGTTTTGGTCAGTTTCGGGAAGTACACGGCGTTTCCGCACGGCAGCAGCACGCCGCAGCGATTGAAAGAAGGCGACGTGGTGTTGATGGACGGCGGTTGCAGTGTCGACGGCTACCAGTCAGACATCACGCGCACCTTCGTTTTCGGCAAACCGACGGATCGACAGCGAAAGATCTGGGACCTCGAACGTAAAGCGCAGGACGCCGGTTTTGCGGCGGCGAAACTCGGAGCGCCGTGCGAGGCGGTCGACGCGGCGGCGCGCAAAGTTATCGTCGACGCCGGATTCGGACCGGATTACAAAGTGCCGGGATTGCCGCACCGGACCGGTCATGGCATCGGACTTGACGGACACGAGTGGACAAACTTTGTGCGTGGAAACAAGACACCGATTCAACCGGGGATGTGTTTTAGTGACGAGCCGACGGTGGTGATTTACGGCGAGTTTGGGATTCGGTTGGAAGACTGCCTGTACATCACGGAGTCAGGACCGAAGTTCTTCACGAAGCAGAGTGAGTCAATCGACCAGCCTTTCTAAGCTTACCGCGGGTGGCCACGGAGGGCCACCCCTACAATATGATCCCGATTCGGACGACATTGTAGGGGTGGCCCTCCGTGGCCACCCGCGTTTATTCGACGTTGGTCAGACCGGCTATCAACCAGACCAGCAGAAACGCAGCTACAGCCACACCCGCACTCAAAAGACATATCAGCGAGGTTTCGATCAGCTCGGAAGTCTTTTTTTCTTTGATCATGGGGAGATGCCTTGTTTTCAGGTCGAAATCATTCGTACAATCCGTCTTTCCAGAGTCCGTTGCGTAACGAGAACGCGGATTGGCGCAATCCTAGGATTGCGCTGCCCGGCAAGTCCTCAGGCCGCACTCAAAAAGTCCTCAAAGATGTTTCTCAAAGGCCGTTTTAGTGGATCAACCGGACAGTCATAACTACGAATTTGGACGCTTCCGCCTGAAAATGGCGGAACGAACCCTCCTGCGCGAAGGCGAGCTCGTCCCACTCACGCCGAAGGTTTTCGACATCCTGATCACGCTGGTGGAGCACAGCGGCCAGGTCGTCTCGAAAGACGACTTGATGAAACGTGTCTGGCCGAGCACGTACGTCGAGGAAGGAAACCTGACGCAAAACATCTCGCTGCTGCGCAAGGCGCTCGGCGAGACTCCCGGCGGCGTTCAGTTCATCGAGACTGTGCCGCGTCGTGGCTACCGGTTCGTCGGTGAGATCCGCGAGGCGTCAAATGGCGGTTCGACGCCGGTGCCGGTCGAGACTGTCACGGATTCGGAGATCGTTTCGCATCAGGACATCTCGACTTCCACACCAGTTGTATCGATTCCAGCCTCGAACAGTCGATTTGCCGGGTTCAAACGAACTCCGGCGTTTGCTGCTGTCGGGGGCCTCGTAGTGATCGCCCTTGTCGGGTTGTTCTATTTCACGGGTTGGGGCATGTCGGGGAACAACGAAGCGATCGGATCGATCGCCGTGTTGCCGTTTGTCGACGAGTCGTCCGATCCGGATGCGCAGTACATCAACGACAAGATCGCTGAGAGTTTGATCAATAGTCTTTCGAAGTTGCCGCAGTTGCGGGTCGTGCCGCGCAGCGTGGTGGCGAATTACAAAGGCCGCGAGATGGACCCGCGCAAGATTGGGAAGGAGTTGAATGTTCGTGCTGTGGTTACCGGCCGGTTGCGCCGTCACGGCGACATCATCAGCATCCAGGCCGATTTGATCGACCTCGAAAACGTCGCCCAACTATGGGGGCAGCACTACGATCACAAATTGTCCGATGTCATGCTGGTCCAGGACGACATCTCGCGCGACATCTTCGAGAACCTCCGCCTCAAACTGAACGTCGACGAAAAGAAACAGCTCGACTCATATGGCCTGTATCTGAAAGGCCGTAACGCGTGGAACAAGCGCACGGGCGACGCATTGTTGCAGGCGATCGAGTATTTCAACCGGGCAATCCAAATCGATCCGAACAACAGCGCCGCATATGCCGGTCTGGCCGACTGTTACAACATGCTGGTCGTTTACGGTCGGTTGCAGCCGAAGGAAGGATTTCCGAAGGCAAAGGAAGCGGCAGTCAAAGCGCTGGAGATCGACGAAAATTCCGCCGAAGCGCATTCGTCGTTGGCCTTTATCAAGTTTCGCTGGGACTGGGATCGCACCGCCACCGAGCGTGAGTTTCAGACGGCGATCAAGTTGAAACCTGGTTATGCGCCGGCGCACCAGTGGTACAGCTCGTACCTCGTCGCCGTCGAGCGTTTTGACGAAGCAATCGCCTCTGCGAAACGCACCGAAGAGCTCGAACCGCTGTCGTTTGTAGCCAGCTCGCACCTCGGCTGGATTTACTATCTCTCCGGAAAGAATGACGAAGCGATCGAGCAGTGTAAGAAGATCCTCGATCTCGATCCGAGCTCATTCCCTGCGCGGCGTTACCTGGGGCTCGCATACGAAGCAAAGGGCATGTATGCGGAAGCGATTGCCGAGTTTCAAACAGGCGTGAAGCTTTCGGGCAGTCCGTTGATGCTCGCGCTGCTGGGCCATGCGTATGCCGTATCGGGGAAGCGGGCCGAAGCGCAGAAGGTGCTTGCGGATCTGCAAGAGCTGCAGGGCCAGCGCTACGTTTCTCCTTACACGGTCGCGGCGATTTACTCCGGCCTTGGCGATCGCGAACAGGCGTTCAAGTGGCTGGAAACGGCCGTCGAAGAACGCGACATCTGGTTAATGAACCTGAAAGTCGATCCCGTCTTTGCCAAACTGCGCAACGAACGCAAATTCACCGACATCCTCGCCCGCATCCGCTTGCGCCCCTAGCACGGCTGGCGAAGTCCTCTTGCGGGTGGCTTTGCTTCAAAGTCTCACGCCGCGGCTTTGCCGCCGGATGTGAGGCGAGGCTTGGCCTCGCCGTTCGTTGAAGACAAAGACTTGGGCTGTGCCCGCGGCGTAAGACTTATGGTTCGAGTTCCTGATCGTAGGTGTTGATGAACGAGAGGAATTTCGACACCTCGACGATGTCTTTGCCGACGAACCGAATGCTGTGCGCGTCGGTGCGTTGGACGATGCTTAGATAACTGAGCACTTCGGACGGGCGGTAGTTTTTGAAGCGCACGTCCAGCTCGATTGGTCCGTTGAGCTTATGAGGTTTGAATTCGCTGATTCGCCGCACTGCTCGTTGCGCTTTCTCTCGAATCAACTGGTAGGACGCTTCGGGCATCATCGTCTTCGCGGAATGGAAACCCGAAGCCCACTTCACGATAGCGCCTTCAATATTGCCGAGCAGCGCAGTAGTTTCCTTTACCACGGCATCGTCGCCTGAGACGAGGATCACCGGCACGTTGAAGTGACCGGCAATCGCCGCGTTGAGGCCAGCCTCCGATACCGAGATGCCTTTCAAACGAACATCCGCCAAACGAGCACTGGAGATCGTGTGCGCCCGCACGCCTTCGAGGTTTGTGGTGCCGGTGTGATAACCGATAAACATCGCGCCGGCAAAAGTTTCGTCAATGCCTTGCATCATTCCCAACGGCCTGGGCCAGGCACGCACCAGCAGAACATTGCACGGCAGTTTTTCGATGAGGAGGTTTTGTCCGTTGCCATGCGAATCGCTGATGACGATCTCGGTAGCGCCACCCGCGAATGCGCCTTCGATCGCTGCGTTCACCTCCTGCGTCATAAATTCACGGAAGCGCGCATACTCGAATCCCTGCGGACCTAGCTGCTCGTTTGTGACCACGCCCACCACGCCTTCCATGTCCGCGGAGATGTAGATCTTCAGTCTTCGTTCCTGGGCATTAACGGCAACGGCAAAAACAACAAGCGAGAATGCAAGCCACAACGATTTCAGTCTCATGTGTCTACTTTACTCTTTCTGTAACACGGATTGATTCGAGCGCTTTGAGGTAGTCAACCACTAAATTCAGCGGGATTGGACCATACGTTGCCGAGACGGCATCACGAATTTCCTGCGCCGTGCGACGGCCGTCGGCGAGATTCAGGATTTCGTAAGCGTAATCGCCGCCCGATCCGCGTAAGCCTTGATACGCCAGTAACGGAGGCGTGGCGCCGGCACGATAATGGTCTTCGAAATAGTCGTAGCCGAAAGCCGTCATCGGTCCCCTCAAAGCGGCGCGGCGACGATAAACCAGCCAGCCGTCACCTTCGGCATTAGCTGCCGGACCAACTGGTCCAACCTGCTTTTCGAGATTGTCGAGAAAGGTCTTTGCCGATGCGCGTGTCTCCACGGGAACAGCAAAGAAGCGTTCCATAGAATCGATCAGCGCGCGTTCGTACCAGAGATGATTACGAGTGATGGCGATTGCGTCAGCGCTGGTTTGGTCACCCCGGCGTTCGAGCATTGTAGCTGTGCGGCGGAGACTTTGGACCTGAAGCAGATGGAGAATCGCTGGAGCGTTCTTTGCCGAAGCATTCGCCAGGAACAGCGCACTCGCAGCACCGATAAACGCGGCGCGTTTCAGTTTCGTCGGATCGACATTGGCGGGCGTGTCAAAGTTTGTGTGAATGTAACGATCCGGCCAGTCGTTCAGATAGATCGCGGGAATGCCAAACGAACTGTCGGCGTAAACCTGGTGATCGCTGCCCAACGAGAACGCCGCCATCTCAGCCAGCAACGGCTCTTTGCCGCCCTCGGGCGCGACGAGGGGAAACGCAGCCGGCCGGCCACCCGCAAAGTTTGCCGACTGCTCGTTTACAAACTCACCGAAATACTCAGCCACGTCGTTCACGAACGAGGGAAGACTGTTTGGCCCACGCGTGACGTGAAAAATAGCTTTCGTCTCCGGCCCACCGCCGACCATGTCCATGTGAATCACAGCCTTGATGCGCGAGGCAATTTCCGGTCGCGCGTTGAGGTACGTAATCGTCCCTTCGATTTCGGGCGGCCAGATGAAGCGAATCGTGCGCGCAGGCCGCTGGATCTTCTGTTCACGAATCAACTTGCTGAACGTGCGGGCCACTTCGAGGATCGCAACGCTGCCGCTGGCGTTGTCGTTTGCGCCCGGACGTTGATGGTCCAGGTGACAACTAAACACGATCTCTTCGTGGCGCAGAATTGGGTCCGCACCGGGAATCGTCGCCGTCACGAGGTCGTACGAGCCGGCGTGTTTTCCCGCTTCCACAGAGGCGTGCAGCCTGATCCGCTCGCCGCGCGTGAGTCGCGACTGAAGACTACGCGCCTGTTTCAACGAAATCATGAAGGCGAACGTCGGATTGGGTGAAAACGTATCGAGGTGCCCCCAGCGCACGAGGTTTTCATCCTCGCCGTACCACGCGGTGCGTTGGTTCTGCGCGTAACTGATGATGCCCGCCGCGCCATACTTCCTGATGGCGAGCGGCACAACCGCGCCGGGCTGCGACGACGTGAGCACGAGTTTGCCGCGCACATCCTTGCCGGCGTAATCGCGCTCAGACATGCCCGCGCCGATGTCGACAAGGTCCGCCGTCGCCTGTCCGCTCTCGCTGTCTTGCGCAACGGAGATCGGCGTCGCTTCCCAACTCGCGAGTTTCACATGCTGCCCCCATGAGCCGCCGCTCTCGCGCATTTCCCAGAGTTCAGCAGATGTGGCGTCCCACGGTGGACGCGACTTCTGCGTTCCATAAAAAGTCTTCCCATCTGCAGGGAACTGCTCGATTTGCGCATCGGCGAGACCATAAGCACGAAGCTGCTCGACAATGTGCTCGGCCGCGGCGCGAAAGCCACGCGAGCCGCGCATGCGATGTTCGCGAGCGAGATACTCGAGATTGCGTTTGGCAGTCTCGCCTGAGATCTCCTGGGCGAGCGCGGCGATGATGGGTCCTGGTAACAGAGTGTCAATCGCCAGAACCGAATTGACACTCACAAAACAACAAAGGACACCGGCAAGGAGTTTATACGCAAGTTTCACGGCGCGGATTGTATCACCGGAACTGCGATGTACGACGTTCGTGGGCCGGCGCGAAACACGCGCTGAGTTGCCGGCTGAAAGTCCGACTCTTTAGCGAGGAAGATGTTCGGCACGAATCGCTGCGGGTTGCGATCAATCACCGGAAACCACGTGCTTTGCACCTGGACCATGATCCGGTGACCTTTCTGAAAAACGTGATCGTTAGCCGGAAAACCGATCTGGTAGTGGATCGCCGTGTTCGCCGGCAGCGGCGTGGGTTTCTCGAAGCTCTTGTGATAACGACCGCGAAACACGTCGCCGGCGATCATCAGTTGGTAACCGCCCATCTTCGGATCGGGTTCGTACCTTTCGGGATAGACGTCGATGAGTTTCACAATCCAGTCGCTGTCGGTGCCGGTCGTCGAGGCGAAGAGATGCGCAATGATCTTGCCGGAGACGACGACGTCCTGGTCCAGCGTGTCGGTCACAAAGGTCAACACGTCGGGACGATGATCGACAAACCGCTGATCTTCGACTAACCACGTGGTCCAACCCGACCTCACTTCAATTGGCCGGCGGCGATAGGGAACTGGCCGCGCCGGATCGGAGATATAGCTGTCGAAATCCGGTTGCGCCGTGGACGGAGGCGGATCGAACGAGAGCTTGCCGTGCGGATGAAAATAGAGCCGTTTCGCGACGACATCGCGTTTTGGCGGCCACTCCGCATGCTCGACCCACTGATTGCGTCCCGTTCTGAACGTCAGCGCTTCGGGTCGTTCAGCGTTTCCCTTGGCTTTCAAGTAATAATCAAAGAACGGTGCGAGCACGTTCTTGCGATAGTGCTCGGCAGTCGCGCTGCCGAAATCGACTGTGCCGAGCTTCCGGCCTTCACCGCGCGACCAACCGCCGTGGTTCCACGGACCGACGACCAGAAAGTTTTGCTTCTTCGTATCGTGCCGTTCGAGCAGTTCGTAAATCTTGATCGGGCCGTAGAAGTCTTCCTGGTCCCACCAACCCGCGACGTTCAGCGTCGGCACAGTCACACGCGTGAGCCACGGCTCGAATCCCTGCCGTTTCCAGAACGCGTCGTAATCAGGATGATTGACGAAATCGTTCCACGTTGGCAGACGGCCTTTGAAATACTTGTCGTTCGCGTTCGACAGCGGTCCAAGTTGCAGATACCACTCGTACGCATCGAAGCGATTGACGATGTCCGTGACGGCTGAAATTTCTTTCGACGACTCCATCATGTACGAGTATTCGAGACCGTAACTTAGCCGGAAGGCGCCGTTGTGATGGAAGTCGTCGCCGATCCACATGTCGGCGGGCGACGCTTGTTGCACGATGGCTTTCAGCGCCGGGTGCGGATCGAGCATGCCCATCACCGAAAGCCACGCGCCGTAGCTGGTGCCGACCATGCCGACGCGCCCGTTGTGATTCGACACGTTGGCGAGCAGCCACTCGATCGTGTCGTAGGTGTCGGTGCCTTCGTCGATTGCTTTCTTGTCAGCCGGATCGCGCGGCTGTCGCAGCATCACAAACTGGCCGTCAGACTTGAAGCGCCCGCGAATGTCCTGCCGGACGATGACGTAGTCAGTCAGCTCGCCGAGCGCGGCGGCCAGTTGTTCCCCAGTCAGGTTGCCGATACCGTACGGCGTGCGCAGCAGCAGGATTGGAACACGTTCCCCCGTGCGCGTTGGCGTGTAAATCTGCGTGTAGAGCTTCACGCCGTCGCGCATCGGAATCATTGTTTCAGTCCGCGTAAAAATCGACTGCGCCGCCGTAGGCGCAGCAGTGACAACCCAGAAAAGCGCGATGAATAGAAAACGCACGTGTTACCTCTCCGAACTCTTCGATACGCGATTGATCGGCGCCGGACGCGGCACGCGACGCACGGGGTTCTGTTCGAGCAGCTTCAACGCTTCCTGCACTGCCCGCTCGAGCTGCGGATCGCGGCCTTTGAGCACTTCCGAAGCGGAGTACTCAACCTCGATATCGGGCGCAACGCCCATGTTCTCGACGTCCCACTCGCCTTTCAGATTGTAGAAAGCGAGGTTCGGCGCCGTGATGCCGCCGCCGTCGATCGTCGGCGGGAAACCGAGCGTTCCGACCAGCGCGCCCCAGGTGCGTGTTCCGATTAGTGGTCCAAGTTTGCGCAAACGGAAATAGAATGGCATCGCGTCGCCCCCCGATCCGGCCGACTCGTTGATCAACATCACTTTTGGACCATAGATGCCGGCGATGGGCGACGTCGAAGGCTCGCCGTCACGCAGGGCAAAATAGCCGAGCACCTTACGGTCTAACTCGTTGATGATGTAGTCGGCAACCATGCCGCCCTGGTTGTAACGTTCGTCGATCACCGCGCCTTGTTTGTCCTGTTGCGAGTAGAAGTAACGCGTGAACGAGACGTAACCCGGTGTTGCCGTGTTAGGAAGCCAAACGTAGGCGAGGCGTCCGTTCGAGAGTTTATCCACCTGGCGGCGATTGTCTTCGACCCACGCGCGCGTGCGCAGTCCATCTTCGCTGGCCACCGGAATCACGGTGAGCAACCGCGCGCCTTCAAGCGACGGCTTGTTGTTCACGCGAATCAGCGTCTGTCGTCCCGCCGTGCCTTCGAACAGGCTGTAGACGTTGATCGAAGACGTGAGTGGCCGGCCATTCACTTCGACGAGGTAATCGCCTTCGGCTACCTGAATGCCGGGCGCACTCAACGGCGCGCGCAGCTCGGGATTCCAGTTCTCGCCACTGTAGATACGCTTGATGCGGTAGTAGCCGTTTTCGATCGCGTAGTCAGCGCCCAGGAGGCCGACGCTCACCGGATCTTCCGCCGGCACGTCGCCGGGGCCCGTCAGGTAAGAGTGGCCGACCGTTAGCTCACCGCCGACCGACGCGATCAGATATGAGAGATCCGCACGATGGCCCACGTGCGCGAGCAGGGGACGATATTTTTCGTAGATCGCATTCCAGTCAGCGCCGTGCATTTTCGCGTCGTAGAAATACTCGCGTTGCACGCGCCAGGTCTCGCGGAAGATCTGTTCCCATTCGGCGCGTGGATCGATGCGCATCTCGAGCTGGGCCACGTTGATTGGACCATCGCCGACTTTTGCGGGCCGTTCAGTGGAAACGACGCCCCAGTTTGCGCCGCCACCGGCGCTCGCTTGATAAAGCAGCTTTTTCTTGTCACCGGAAAGCGAGTAAGCACGGACGCCTTCGAGAACCGGCGCGGCTACACGCTCGCGAACCTGGTATCGCTGGAGACGCAATGCTCCTGGAGGCGCGCCCGGCAGTGGCTCGGTGTAATAAAAACTTCCTGACGCGCCTGAGGAAAGGTTCGCCAACTCGCCTGCGGGAACGTTGACCGCGATAACGCGATGACTTAGCCCATTTACGTCGACGCGGACATTTACAGTTCGCGGAGCGGGTGGCGGAGGCGCAGCAGGCGTTGTTGGCGGCTCCGGCGGACGCGGCGGCTCGTCGCCTGTTTCCGGCAGTAGCGGCGAAGGTTCCGCCGCGCTCAGCACTGCGAGATAGATCGCCCGTCTCACTGGTCGTTCGAGCGAGCTCATCTCCAGCCAACCGGTGCTTGGTCCATAGTTTGTGCTGGCGAGAAAGTAAAGATACTTGCCGTTGAGATCGAATGCAGGCGAGATCGAATCCGCAAGACCGTCGCTTAACTGATAACTCTTCCGCTCGGCCATCGAGTAGAGAAAGATCGCGCGCAGACGGCTCGGCAAATTCTTCGAGTACGCGATCCATTTCGAATCAGGCGACCAGGTGGCGTCGAATTGCCGGATCGGATCGGGATAGTTATCGCTATCGATCTTCGCCGCTCTGCCGCCGGCGA
Organism: uncultured Acidobacteriota bacterium; assembly: GCA_963770215.1. Taxonomy (GTDB): domain Bacteria; phylum Acidobacteriota; class Blastocatellia; order Pyrinomonadales; family Pyrinomonadaceae; genus PSRF01. Next base: position 382,661 of record CAVYOP010000013.1, on the reverse strand, counting down.
CTTCCACAGTCCAAAGGTTCCGATGATTGTCCTGCACGAGGATTTGCGTGCCGTCCGGCGACCATGTAGGCGCTGAATAAAACCCGGTATTCGGCAAGGGGACTGTCCGTGGCGCAGTGATGCCGATGGGATCGCCGATCATCAATTGGTACTCGCCGCTCGCATCCGAAAGCCACGCCAGTTGTGCGCCATCGGGAGACCACGCGGGGGAGCGATCGTGTGCGCCGGCGCTCTGCGTCAGATTGCGGTAGTCGCCTTTTTCTGTCGGCACGGTGAAGATCTCGCCGCGCGCCTCGAACACGGCACGGACGCCAGTCGCCGACAGCGCCGAGTTGCGAATCATGCTGACGACTTTTTTAAACTGCGGACGCGCCCACGGAAGATCGCCAGTAGCTTCGATGTTCAGCCTCGTCGACTTGCCTGACTTCGCATCGACCAGATGAATGTAACCGGCTTGTTCGTAGACGACGGCATCCGCGCCGGCGGACGCGGTCATGATGTCGAAATCGTCGTGTTGGGTTAGCTGAGTTAGCTGCCTGGTATCGGTGCGATAGGAGAACAGATTGGCCGTGTGATTTCGATCGGAAAGGAAGTAGATCGTGTTTCCGATCCACATCGGCTCTGAGTCGTTGCTGTTGTTCCAGGGAAGTTTTTCGACTGAGTAATCTGCGAGACTCATCACTGAAATCGGGTGCGTGCGGCCGCCGCGATAGTGACGCCACATACTCGCCTCGTACCAATCAGGAATAAACGCTGTTTGAATCTCTTCGTAAGCGATGCGACGCCCATCGGGAGAATAGGCGGCGCTGAAGGCGCGGGGCATGGGAACTTGTTCGGGCAGCCCGCCGTCAAAGCCGATGGTCCAAAGTTTGACGTAAGCCTGTTGCGGCGCGCTGGTGCGTGCTGAAGCGAAGACGACGCGGCGTCCATCCGGCGTCCAGCCACGAACGCGATCGCTGCCCGGGTGATAAGTGAGCCGCTTCGGATTGCCGCCGGTAGTAGGGACCACGTAGACGTCCGTGTTGCTGGCGACGGTGGCAGTGAAAGCGATCTGGGTGCCGTCAGGAGAGAAGTGCGGCTCGATCTCGAGACCTTGAGTCGACGTGATGCGACGCGCCTGGCCACCGCTGCGCGACACGAGCCACAAGTCGCCGGCGTACTCGAAGGCGATCTGATCGCGGCTCACGGTTGGATGACGGAGCAGTCGCGTACCCTGGCCAAAGGCCGATGTGAATGCAAAAAGACACAGGAGTGCGGAAAGAACCAGACGGAGATTCATATGTATCCTCGAATTTTTAGTTGCTACTGACTGCGCCCGGCGCCGGCTTATCGGGAACGCGCGTAAACTCTCCCAGGCCGTCGATCGCCACGGTATCCGGCTGGCCCTTCGCGTTCAGTTTGAAATTGACGAAGCCTTTGCCTTCCATCGGATCGCGCCACACGACGCGGAACGTGTTGTAGTGCCAGTGCTCGAGAGCGCCGCTAAAGTTTGGACCAAACTCCGAAGTCAGTTTGCCGTCTTGCACGGCAAACTTCGCCTCGCCGTACATCTCGTTCTGATAAGTGCCGGCGTATTTCTCGATCGCGAGTGACGGCGAAGTGCCCTTGACTCGCTCGTCTTCAGTCTTCTTCTCGGCTGCCTTGGCCTGGTCCTCGAGCACTTTGAACTTCTTCAATATCTCAGCGCTCCAATCGCGCTTCGCGACGCCGAGATAAGCGTCGAAAATGCGATACATCAGGACGTGCGGCAGCACCGAGCCGTGACGGTTTGTCAGGACCACGACGCCGAGCTTCTCTTCGGGCAGCATGCCCACGGCAGAACGCATACCGTCGATTGCGCCGCCATGTTCGACCAGCTTGCGGCCACGGAAGTCACTCAAAAACCAGCCCAATCCGTAATTCAGGAAATGCGCGTCGGGATAGAGCCTTTCGTTGTTGCCCTCGATGCGGATGACCGTTTGCGGCGTCTGCATCTCCTTGACTGATGCGGGGCTGAGCACACGTTTCTTTTCGTACATGCCGCCGCCAAGGTTCATGCGCAGCCATTGGGCCATGTCGATCGCGTTGGAGTTGATCGATCCGGCTGGTCCGATGTTGTCGATATTGCGCCAGGCGACTTTCTGCAATTTGTCGTCGAGCTTGGAATGGGGAGACGCTACGTTATCAATGCCGGCGAACTTACTGATGCTGGTGCTGCTCGCATTCATGCCGAGCGGGACAAAGATGCGCTCGCGCACGAACGTCGTCCCACTCCTTTCCGGTAACCGCGGGCGAGATCTGGCCGGCCGCCAGAAACATGATGTTCTGATAACCAAAACGCGAGCGCAGGCTCCAGGATGGTTTCAGAAAACGAATGCGACGCAACACTTCGTTGCGATCGTAGGGAGACGCATACCAGAGAAGATCACCGCGTTCGAGCCCGCTTCGATGCGACAATAGATCGCGCACGGTCAACTCGCGCGTGGAGTACGGATCGTAAAGCTGAAGCGAAGGCAGATACTTCGTGGCCGGATCGTCCCACTTTAGTTTTCCTTCGTCGACCAGCATCGCGATTGTCGCTGCCGTGAAAGCTTTCGAGGACGATCCGATTGCAAACAACGTCTGCTCGTTCACGGCTGCCGTGCCGCCGAGCTCCCGCACGCCGTAACCTTTGGCGAAAATGACGCGATCGTCCTTTACGATCGCGATCGCGAGGCCGGGGACTTCCCACTCTTTCATCGCTTTCTTGACGTACTGATCGAAATCGGGCTCGGGCGGCGTCTGTTGTGCGACAGCGACGTGTAAAAGTAAGAACAGTATTAGAACGCTGATTACACGGGTTTTCATGGTGTTCAACTCCTTAAGTGGTGGTCCAGATCTGCGACAGCACGCGCTTGAAGTTGCCGCCGAGTATTCCCTGAATGGCGGCGTCGCTGTACTTGCGGCGAATCAGACCTTCAGTGAGGTCGAACATTCGTTTCGGATGATTGAGCCCTTCGATGTCGATCTTCTCGCGGAAGGCGTAGCTGCCTTTGTAACCGGCGCGCAGTTGCTTGTTCAGCTCCGGCGGCATCGCATCGTAACCGTAGAGATCCATGTCGCTGCCGACGCCAACGTGCTCTGGGCCAATCAGTTTGACGACGTGATCGAAGTGATCGAGGACGTGCTCGACCGTCGTCGGCTCGTCGCCTTTGACGAACATGCGCACGCCGGTGATGCCCATCACGCTGCCGGCCTGGCCCACCTTCTTGATCGCTTCGTCGGTCTTGAGACGCGGATGGCCGGGCACGAGCGCGCGGCAGTTTGAATGCGTGATCAGCACGGGCTTCTTCGAGATCTCGAAAGCGTCGAGCGTCGTGCGATCGCCGCAATGAGAGACGTCGACGGCCATTCCGACTTTGTTCATTCGTCTCGATGATCGACGACGCCAAAGTCGGAGATGCCTTCGTCGCGCCGCTCGGTTGAGCCGTTGCCGATCAGGTTGCGTGCGTTGTAAGTGAGTTGGGAGACGCGTTGACCGATGCCGTGAAAGAAATCGACGTCTTCCGGTCTGCGAAACTGTTCGGAGTTTTGCAGGCCGATCATGATGCCGATCTTGCCTGACGTCTTGACGCGGTTCAGGTCTGCGGCGACTGTCGATGCGCATGAAAGTGCTCGTCGTGGTTGGCGATGAAGCCGTTCCACGAAGCAAACATTCGCAGCACTCGATCGTAAGCATCGGGACCGCCGACGCCGACGGCGGTGTGAAATACGTTGATGCCGGAATCTTTGTATGGTTGCAGGTCGGCGGCAGTGAAAGTTTCGGGATTGGCGAACCACTTGTTCTGCTTTGGGAAGTCGAGGGTTATTGGACCAAGCATGTCGATCACGAGCGACTGCTGGACCAGATCGATCGCTCGCGACGAGTATTCGACGGGGGAATTTGCGAAGAGACGATAGCGTCCGCGATTCACCATCGGCGCCGCGAGCAAACCCGCGCCTGCAGAGTCGCGCCGGCTTTCATGCATCTGCCTGGCGGTTCCTAAACGCCTCTTATTGTGCTGCACTTGTTGCTCCATTCATTAGAGACACGGCCTGGTCCATAGATCGACCCGGCCGGGTCGAGCGCCCGTGTGCTTCCCGCGATCGATCACGACTTGTCCGTTGACGAGCACGTAGTCGATGCCAATCGGGATAGACGAACGGCTGCTCGTAAGTGGCTCGGTCCTGGATCTTGTCGTAGTCGAAGATGACGACGTCCGCCCAGCATCCTTCTTTGATCACGCCGCGCGAATTGAGACGCATCCGAGTCGCCGGCCACGAAGTCATTTTGCGAATCGCCTGTTCGAGTGTCAGCACGCGCTTCTCGCGAACGTAGCGCGCGATGAGTCGCGGAAAGTTGCCGTAGCCGCGCGGGTGGCCGAGGCCCAATGTGTCGACTGCCCCGGATTTACTGACGGCGCCGGCGTCGCTGCCGATGCTGGTCCAGGGAAACTTCAGCGCCGTAATCGACGTCCTGCTCGCTCATCATGTGATAGATGCGCCAGTCACGCGTCCGCTTCCGGCCGCGACGAGATCGAACGCAGCATCAGCCGGAGTCTTCTTCCACTCGCGCGCGACCTGCGTCAGGTTTTTACCTTCGAAGTGCGCGTGATCTTTGTTTTGCGCGTTGGCGAGAACGATGCCGTCCCAGCCGCCGGCAGCTTCGATGATGTTCCACCAACCCGGCGAGCCGGTCACCATCTCTCGCTTCAAACGCGCGCGTGTCGCCGGATCTTTGAGCCGCGTAAGAAGCTTTGACATCCGCCCTCGAAGGCCCAGGACGGAATCACAGCTTCGAGACCGGTGCCGCCTGCGGTGTAGAGATACATGTCGGCCGCGACGTCGACGCCGCGCGCTCGCGCTTCGTCGATCTTTCTTCCCGCCTGGCGCATCAAGCGTGCCCCAGCCGGGTTGATACGCCGCTTTCAGATGGAAGATCTCGACCGGCAACCCGCCCTTCTCGCCGATCGCGATCGCTTCTTCGATCGATTGGACCAGCTCCTTGCCTTCGCCGCGAATGTGACTCGCGTAAATGCCGCCGTACTGGCCGGCGACTTTCGCCATCTCGATCAGTTCATTTGTCGTGGCGTAACTCGAAGGCGGATAGATGAGAGCCGTCGTCATGCCCATCGCGCCCGCTTTCATCGCGGTCTCCATGATCGCTTTCATGCGCTGGAGCTCTTCGGGCGTTGGCGCGCGTGAGTCCTGGCCCAGGACGGCGACGCGGGCTTGCGTCTCGGAAAAGTAAGTGCCGAAGTTCATGCTGATGCCGGTTTTTTCGAGGCCGGCGAAGTAGTCCGAGATCTTGTCTGCGGGAACCGGCGTGCCGCCTTCACCGCCGATAGCGGTCGTGACGCCCATCATCAGCTTGTTTTCGGCGAGACCGTTTTGCATCAACGCGCGGCCGGATTGGTCCATGACGTCGATCCAGCCGGGTGAGACGTAACGTCCGCGTCGCGTCGATCTCCTGGCGACCACGTCCGGGAACTTTGCCGATGCGAGCGAAACGTCCGTCTTTGATCGCGACGTCGGCGAGAATCCACGGATTGCCCGCGCCGTCGAGCACGCGGCCGTTGCGAATCACGATGTCGTAGATCGGTTCAGCGACGCTGCGCCGCAACCGGCGCTCGCAAGAGGCTCAAAACGATCAGGCAGATGAGTAGGCAAGCGATGTTGCGGCGTAAGTTGTTCATGCGAGAGTCTGGTTTCCCCGCAAAGACGCAAAGACGCAAAGAAGAGGCGCGAAGGAGCAAAGGTATTCCGAAAGACTGTCTTTCAGAATTGTCTTTGCGCCTTTGCGCCTTTGCGCCTTTGCGGGAAACTTCATCTTGAGTACGGTTTACTTAAAACTCGAACCTGAATCCGATTTGCCCTTCGCGTCCGGGCAGCACCTGAGATTCTGGTGCCGAAAGTTAGCTGGATCCGCAAGCGAGGTAAAGACCGCGGCCGGATTCTGATGATTGAAGACGTTGAAAAACTCGAACAACACCTGCAACTTCACGCGCTCCGTGAAGTTGATCCGCTTCGCGAAACCGCATGTCGAGATTCGACAAATGGCGGCGCAGTGAACGCGTTTCGTCCCGCGGTCAATCGATCGCCGCTGAGAGTTCCGTTGCCGTCCGGATCGTTGCAGAGCCGGTGCGGCTGAAATGAAATCCGCTTTGCGCGCGAAAGATGCCGCTGAGTTGGATCTGCCAGGGCAATTCGAGCAAGCCGTTGAGCTGGAAAGTATGGTCCACCGAAAGATCGGATGGTCCTTTGTCGAGATCGGGACCGTTGACAAACGAGTCCGGCCAGCCGCTACAAAGCGTCCGTTGGCGCGCGTGTATGGGCCACTGGCGTTCGTTCTCAGCACGCCGTTTCAACACTGCTCACCACCGGCGCGATGCCGACAAAGCTATCCGACGGCAAGGTGTTTATTCCGAGTTGATTGTCCGTTTGATTGGCGAAGGTGTAGTTGCCGCTCAATCTGAAACGTTTGCTGAAGCGTTTGGTGAAACTCGAAGACCAACGCGTCGTAAGTGCCTTCGTACCATGGGCCAAACGTTCTGATTGGACCAGCCGTGAACGGCGGCAGGAACTGCCGTCCGCCCGGAGCGCGATTGAAACGCGATATTCGCTTCGCGCACGCCGAGCATGTTGTTCATGTTGCGGTGATAGTAATCACGCCGTCACGACGATGCTCTTTCCGATCTCGCGCTGCACGCCGATGCCGTAACTGGTCGTGAAAGGCGTCTTGAAACTGCGATCGATGTCGGTCGGGAAAAGCTGCGCCGGGAATCGCTGCATGCGACAACGCGCCGAACGGTCCCCAGAAAAAGAAGCCGGCGCGGTTTGCCAATCGCGAGCGCAGCCTGCGCCAGATATTGATCCGGCGTCAGACCCGAAAGCTGCTGGATGTTTGACGATATTAATGACGCGTTAGCCGGGAATGAAAGCATGTCCGGGCGCGACGACGCGGTTGAGCCGATCAATGCCGATGAACTGGTTTCCTGGTCCACCACCAAAGGCCGGACACGTCAAACCGCCTGCCTGGATCTGCGCGTCAGTCAAACTCGACGATACACAAAGTCCGCCCGGGAAACAACGAAGCGCCGATCGCCGCCGCTGCGATACTCGGATTGCCGAAGAAGCCGCGCGGATACGAGAACGGTTGGACCACGCGTTGTCCGCGCCGCCAAACGTCGGCACGGCGCGCACGGTCGACAAGCGGAACTGATCGTAGAACACGCCGAAGTGACCGCGAATGACGGTCTTCGGCGTCGCCATCCACGCGAAACCGACGCGCGGCGAAATGTTTTCCTTGGTTTCGAATTCCGAGTCGTAATCCCAACGCAGACCGAAGTTCAGCGTCAGGTTGTGCAGGAAGCGCCAATCGTCCTGGACGAATAGTCCGTTGTAGTTGTTGCGCAGATGGATCTCGTTGGCCTGTGGAGTTAGACCACCGGCAGTGGTAACGGTGAAGAAGCCGGCGTTGACCGGTCCGAACGTCGCGAAGTCGCTACTGTAGCGCGAAGAGTTGCAAGTTGCAGCACCGAAGCTTCAACGCCGTCGACCTTCGTGCGCAGGAAGTTCCAGCCGAACTTCACGCTATGATCGCCGAACAGCTTTCGCGGCATTAGCGCCGAATGAAGTGTATTTCTGGTTCAGATTTGACGCGCTGTTATCGATTGCCAAACTGCAACCGCGCCGAGATTGCCGGCAATGCCGCCTGTCGTCAGCGAACTGAACATGTTGAAGGTCGTGCCGGCGCCGGCTTCCGGATGCGCCGGCGCGGTATTCGACGGCTCGGCACGATAACCACCGCGCAGCGTTATCACCCACGGATTGGCCGTGACTGCCCGACAAGAATCGTGTCGCTGAATCCGAGCAGCAGATGACGCGCGCTCGTGTTGTTGCGCCGCGAAGGCAAACTGTTCGCTGCCGAAAGCGGCAGGAACTCTCTGATCACGCCGTTGGTGTAATTCACTTCCTGCGACAGACGATGCCGCCCGAGTTGCTCGTCAAATTTGAAGAAGCCGCGCGATTCGAATGTCCCCGAAGGATTATCAAACGGCATTTTCAAAGTCGCGCAGGAATTGCGGCGTGTTCGGGCAGGAAAGGTGAAGTTCAGGACGCGGTTTTCCGTGATGCGTTCGAACGAGCCGAAGAAGTGGACCTTGTCTTTAACTATTGGACCACCCATGGCGAGACTGTAGTCCCAACGCCGCAACTGCGGCGCCTCTGTAACTGTTGGGTCGAGTGAGTTCGACGAATCGAAAGCGTCGTTGCGATAGAAGAGCGATGCAACGCCGTGATACTCGTTCGTGCCACTGCGCGTGATGACGTTGACGATCGCGCCGGACGCCTGTCCAAACTCAGCTTTGTAACCGGTGGTCAAAACCTGAAACTCGGCGATCGTCTCCTGGTTGAACTGCGCGGCAGCGCCGCCGCTGACGGTGTTCTTGTTTGGTTGACCGTCGATCAGGAAGCTGTTGTTGCCCGCTCTTTCGCCGAGCACGGGCGTGGAATTGTCGCTGCCGATGTCGGCCTGACGATTGACGACGACGCCGGGGACGAGTTGCAGCAGGTCGAGATAGTTGCGGCCGTTGACGGGCAATTCCCTGATTTGCTGCGGCGTGACAGTCGCGCCGCTGGCGGCGGACGTTGAGTCGATCAACTGCACCGCGGCGCTTACGTCAACCTGCTCCTGCACCGCGCCCACTTCCAGATCGACATCGAAACGCAGCGTGCGATTGAGCGTCACTTCGACGTTCTCGAAGTTGCGCGAAGCAAAGCCGGTCGCCGAGACGGCGATGCTGTAGATCCCGGCCGGGAGTGCCATGACTCTGAAGAATCCTTCGGCGTCGGTGCTGGCGGTGCGTTCGATGCCGAGCGCCGCGTTCTTCACGATCACCTGCGCGCCGGCGACAACGGCCTTTCGTGCGTCGCTGACGTTTCCTTCGATGGTGGAAGTCGTCGTCTGCGCGAAGGCAGAGAGGGGAAGCGCCAGTAGCACTAAAAGCGGGAGATAAGAGAAGCGCCTTCGCTGTCGACCTTGCCTGCTCAAGTGTGGTGTCGAGACGATCCGGGTCATAACGCCTGCCTCCTCGAAGGGAAATGTCGAAATGAACTGAACGGAGCTGTTCTGGATATGCAACGGTGTACTTACAGCAAGTGCTGCACAATGTCAATAGTGCCGCAGTTGCTGCAAAACGCCTTGCCACTAGAATTTTGATTTGCTATCTTCCGCGTCCATGCAACCGCGATCCGAAGTTTTGAATCGACCCGTTTACGCCGCAGCCGAACGGCTCGCCATCGAACAAGTCGAGATCCGAACCGTGCGCCTGCCGTTGAACGAACCATTCGAGACCAGCTTCGGACGCATCGATTCGCGGCTCATCTTTCTTGTCGCGGTGAAGGGCGGTGGTGAGGTGGGCTGGGGTGAGGTGGTCGCGGCAGAAGAGCCGTTCTACAGTTATGAAACTGTCGGCACTGCCCTGCACGTCATTCGCGATTACCTCGCGCCTGCGCTACTGGCCGAGCCGATGCGCGACATCGACGATCTGGCGCGCCGCCTCGCTCCGTTTCGCGGGCACAACATGGCGAAGGCAGGTCTGGAACTGGCGTACATGGACCTGCTTGCGCGTTTGCAGTGCCAATCGTTGTCGCAGTTGATCGGCGGCACACGCGATCGGATTCCGGTTGGCGTGAGTCTCGGCATTCAACCGACACCGGAACATCTTTTCGAGCGTGTCGATCGATATCTCGGTCTGGGTTATCAACGGATCAAGCTCAAGATCAAACCGGGTTGGGACATCGCGATAGTGAAGGAAGTGCGGCGGCGTCATCCCGAGATCCTGCTTTCGGTTGACGCAAACTGCGCGTACACGATGGCCGACGTCGATCACTTAAAGTCAGCTCGACGAGTTTGGTCTGTTGATGATCGAGCAGCCGCTCGAACACGACGACTTAGTCGATCACGCGGAGCTGCAAGCGCGAATCGCACACGCCGATCTGTCTCGACGAGAGCATCACCGGATCACGCCGCGCTACACAGGCGCTTGAGCTCGGCAGTTGCCGCATCATCAACATCAAGATCGGGCGTGTCGGCGGATATTCGCAGGCGATCGGCATTCACGATCTGTGTTATGCGAAAGGAGTACCCGTTTGGTGTGGTGGAATGTTAGAGTCGGGCATCGGCCGCGCGCATAACATCGCGCTGGCGAGCCTGCCGGGGTTCTCGTCTGCCGGGCGATATTTCGGCGAGCTCGCGTTATTTTGCGCGCGATCTGATCGTTCCTGAAGTTAAGGTGGCGAACGATGGCACGGTAGCGGCGCCTCGTGGACCGGGACTCGGCTTCGACGTCAATCTCGATTACATTAATGCCCGGACCGAAACCGTGATGAGGTTCGAGCCACACTGATGGTGGTGTCAGTATGATCTCTGCGCCCTCTGCGTCTCTCGGCGTTCTCTGCGTTAACTTTACGTTCAACGCAGAGAACAGAGAGACGCAGAGGTCGCTGAGACCCAGATTGGACACTACTCACGCTGACCGCTGTGAACAAGAACACGAGCAAGACAATTCGGAAGAAAAAAGCGGCCAACATTAAGGGGGCCAACATTAAAGCTCCGGCCGGCGCTAACGGGAACAACGCGGCGAGTCCCGTCGAAGATCGTTTTGCTCGCTCCAGGACACGTCTCAACCCCCGTCGTCAACGTTTGCTCCAGGCCATTCTCGATTCTGCTGAAGTGACGTGTTTCTTATCCTCACGAGAATTAGCCAAGCGCTACAACGTCGACGCCACCACGATCCTGCGCACCACGCAGGTGCTCGGCTACAAGAGTTTCGCAGACTTTTCGACTGAGCTGCGCCAGCACTTCGTTGCGCGCATCACGCCGTACACCGCTTTAAAAGCAGCGACAAAAGAGAAGCGCAGCGTTACCGATCATATCGATCATGCGTTGGACAAGGCGCTGGAAAACCTGAACGTGTTGGAAACAGATCTCGATCGACAACGTTTGATCGAACTGGCAAAACTGATCAAACGTTCGCGCCGCGTGGTGGTTGTCGGTTTGGATTTTGCCGCTTCTCTGGCTTACTACTTCGCCTATGGACTCTGCTCGCTCGGCTTCGACGCGGACGCACCGGTCGGCAGCACCGGCAACCTACAGTACAAAGTCAAAGCCCTGACTTCGAAAGATCTGTTGATCGCGATCAGCTTCGGACAGTGTTTGCGCGACACTGTCGAATCACTCTTGCGCGCCAAGCGGCAAGGCGTTCCGACGTTTGGCATTACCGACAGTGATACCACTCCGATCGCGCGTCACGCCGATGCTCATCTCGTGGCGTTGGTCGCGAGTCCTTCGTTTCTCAATTCCTACGTTGCGCCGATGGCGGCGATCACCGCGATTCACGTCGCGTGCGCGCACATCGATCCGAAAGGCTCACTCACTCGCCTGCGCCCCACTGACAGGGAATACGCATCAGGCGCCCGCTGGTATCGCGAGCCTAAGAGTAATAACCACAAATAGGTTATCATCTTCACTATCCAGGCAGTCGGGGAGGTGCAGGATGAAGCTTCAACTCAGCTTGGTGCTGATTTTATTGGCATTTGTGTTTGTTTACGGGCAGGAATCGGGGGGCGCGGCCGAGACGGTCGACAAGATACAGTTACAGTTGCTCGATCTTCAGGCGAAAGAGGAAGAGCTGAAGGCACGTGCGGCTCAGTTGGAAGAAGCGCTCAGGCCGGAAAACATCGAGCGCTCGCTTGCAGGGGTTGGATCGACCCGGCCGGAAGAATTGCGCGAAGCGCGACGCCGGCAGTTAACTATCGAGCGCAACGGTGTGTTGGCCCAACTCAAGATACTTGAATCGAGTCGCACTCGACTCGAAAGCGCGCTGGCAGAGGCTCAAGGCCGTGCTTACCAGGAGAGTGCGCGGCAGGTGCCCACGCAGGCGATGGTCGCCGATTCGCGGACGAGCGCGCGTTGGTTGATTGTCGGAGCAGCCGGCGTGTTCGTATTGGCTTTGGTCGCCGGGCTGGTCATATATCAAAGAGCAATTAATTTGCGATAGGTTCGATAGCCCTCGATTGATGTTCGATTGATGAAAGAGCGCCCCCTCTCGATCACCGTAATCAGTTGGCTGTTTATAATCTTTGGCAGCATCGCGCTAATCGGCGGGTTGCTGCCAATGTTTGGCGCGACCGCCGGTCAACTCGCCGCTGATTTCAAGTCGCATTGGATGGTCCATCTCTCGCGGCTGGCCCAGATCGTTGCCGGGCTCTTCATGTTGCGCGGTCATAACTGGGCGCGCTGGCTGATGGTGGCCTGGATCGCGTTTCACATCGTCATCGGCGCGCTGCACTCGCTGACGCAGTTATTGCTTCACGTCGCGATCTTCTCTGTGATTCTTTTCTTTCTCTTTCGTCCGCGGGCGAATGCGTACTTCGCGCGGTGAGAACTATCTTATTCCCACCAGCCCCTGCACCGATTGGATCAACTTCTCGGAGTCGTAACCAACACCGTCTTTGAAGACGATCTCGACCCTTTCAATATCGTTGATATTGGCGGCCGGGTTTCCTTTCACGATCATCAAATCAGCTTGTTTGCCGGCGGCGATCGAACCGATGCGTGCGTCTTCGCCCAGGAATTTCGCGCCGTTGAGGGTGGCGATCTTGATTGCTTCGGCGGGAGTGAAGCCTGCTTCGACGAGCAGCTCGATCTGTCGGAGATCTCCAAAGCCGGCGACGATTCCGCCGTTGCCCGTGGGATCGAGTCCGGCGATCAGCAGACCGCCGGCTTGCACGAACGCGCGCTCAAAGTCCATCGCTTTGCGAAGCAGTGCAACGAAATCGCCTTGCGACGAGACGCGCGCGCGAGCTTGCAGGTAGCGGACGCGTGCGTCGGTCGACATCACGTTGAGCATGCGCGGATTTAGCAGCGCGCTGGCGGCGCCGATTCCGGTTTGCGCAAGCGGCGCGCCGCCTGCTTCGAAGACAGGCAACGTCGAGGTGATCGCAACGTTCTTAGCTACCAGCGTTTTGATCGTCTCCTGCACGAGCGCGCTCTTCAGATCCAATTGGCGAAGACTGGCCGACACGCCTTGCGGGCACTGATCGGGTTGCTTGTTTGGGACGAACTCCGAATCGGCGAAGAGGCCGTGCTCGAGGTTGTCGATGCCGATTTCCGCAGCTTCTTTGAAACCGATCGAGCAGAGGTGGCCGGTGACTTTCAGTCCGCGTTTGTGTGCCTCTTCGACGGCTGCGCGCAATTCGTCGCGCCTGATGTTCATGTAAGCTTTGAAAGACGTGGCGCCCTGGTCGGCCCAGTAGTTGACCATGCGGCGCGCGTCGTTGGCGTCGGCGAGTTGATGCATTACAGGTGTGAACGCGCCTTTGCCTTCGAGATATGGCGCGGTGACGTGCATCTTTGGTCCAATCATGCGGCCGGCGTCGATCAGGCGTTTGATTTCGAGATCGGTATAGGGTGCGACGCTGCCGGTGGTGCGAATCGTCGTGACGCCGTTCGCGAGATAGAGGCGAGGGAAGCTGCTGCCCATGTTCGAGTACATCGGCGGCGAGCCGCCCATCGGGAAGAACATGTGATTGTGCATGCCGACGATGCCGGGCAGCACTGTGTAACCGTTCAGGTCGAGCTTCTCGGCGTTTGCCGGTATCGCGACCGAGCTCGTTGGTCCAAACGCCTGGATCTTGCCGCCGCTGATCACGATCGTTTGATCTTCGACGGCAGGCGCGCCGGTTCCGTCGATCACGCGCACGCGAGTCAGGGCAATCACCGGTGCTTCAGTGCGAATGAACTGTTGGCGTTCCGGTGTTTGAGCGGTGCCGGCGATTGCAAACGAGAAGATCAGGAGCAGGGCGAGTTTTGTTTTCATTAGTGCAAGAAGATAACAGAAATCAGTAATGATGGTCTAAATTCGTGTAACTATGAGCCTGTCGTTTTTATTATCCGCCGCCGTTCTGATTGGCCTGATGCTTTTTCTGGTTCAACAGGTGCGCCGGCCTGGTCATCTGTCGCAGTGGAACAAACGAATTCGCATTGGTTTGGCGGCGGTGTTGTTGTTTGTGGGAGGTATTGGTTTCTGGGCGTTCTTCGTGGAGCCGAACCGGTTGATCGTTCGCCATGAAACGATCCAGGTCGATCAGTTGCCGCCGGAGCTTGATGGACTTCGGATTGCAGTCATTTCAGATATTCATGCGGGCGGCGCGTTTATCGACCAACGCAAACTGCAAACGATCGTCGAACGCACGAATCAACTACAACCGGAGATGATTGTTATCGCCGGCGACTATATTTCCGGTGATGGTCGCCGGCACCCCTTGAAAATGGAGCCGGACGTGTTCGCGCCGATTTTGAAGAACTTCAGCGCGCCGCTCGGCGTGTATTCGGTGCTGGGGAATCACGACTGGTGGTACGACGGCATGCGTGTGCGGCATGCGTTGGAGCAGAACGGAATCAAGGTGCTTGAGAATGAGGCGTTGGAAGTTAAGCGAAATGGGGCTTCGTTCTGGCTCGTGGGTTTCTCGGATCTTTGGACGCGTCCGCAACGAATTCTCGAAACGATGGCAAAGGCGCCGCAGAACGCGCCGCTGATCGCGTTGACGCACAATCCCGATATTTTTCCGCGACTGCCTTCATCCGTGCCGCTGTTGATAGCGGGCCACACTCATGGGGGGCAGATCCGTTTGCCATTTATCGGCACCGTGGTCGACGCATCGAGGGTGAGTGAGAGCTATGTTCGCGGCCACGTCGTCGAGAATGGACGTCACCTCTTCGTCACTACGGGCATCGGCACGAGCATCGTTCCGGTCCGGCTGGGCGTCACGCCGGAGATCGTTTTGTTGACATTAAAGACACATCAGTGATCTTCGTACATCACGATTTTGAAGATCTTCGAAATCCTATTTCTTTGCGCCGAGTTTCAGCAGGCATCATCAATCGCCGGATTGCCCTGAAGACAACTTTGAACTGTTCATCGTATCGACGCTCTAACTCATCAAGCTTAGTCACTAGGTCGACGTTTGAAATAATCAGTTGTTGCATGCGAACGAACGCACGCACAACGTGAACACTCGCTACGATGGCTCGCTTACTATTCAGCACATTGGCTGCCATTATTGCTCCGTGTTCCGTAAATACCAACGGTAGCTTGCGGCGACCTCCATAGGTCGATCTTGATGTCGCAATTTGCGACATCAAGTTTGTAAACTCTTCTCTCGTAAGGAGGAAGGCGAAGTCCTGTGGGAAGCGTTCGGCGTTTCGCTTTACCTGTTCGTTCAATCGTCGAGTGGAGACGCCGTACAGACTAGCGAGATCTGCATCGAGGATTACGCGTTCGCTCCGGATAACGCGAATGAGTTGCTCGACCGGTTCGACAGCTGAGGTTCGTAAATCGCTCATGAGGATTTGCACTCCGCAGTGAGGCTCGGCTGTTAGCAGCAAGTTCTTCGCCCTTCTAGCGAAGCCACATGTGATTAACAGGCAAGCGGATGTTAATTACTTTGCTTACTCAGACGTGAGGTCTGTTCGCAAGAGTTGACAAAACGCAACAGCGGTAGATTACAGCTAAAAGATTCGAGTCGTAAAGTTCCGGATAAGACTTCGACACGAATTCACGTCAATCCGAGTGCAAGATTGCCGGCCGGTCTCGTTCTCTAAGTTATGCAGAAAATTATGCGTTGCCTGATCGTTGTGATGGCTGTCGCCGGCTGGTTGGTGGTTATGAGTCCGGTGACGCAGGCGTGCTCGTGTTTTGCTCCGGGGACGCCGTGCGAGAGTTATGGAACCGCGTCGGCTGTCTTCGTAGGAATTGCGGTTAGCGTGCGAGAGATGGAGCAGCCGAAGCCGGAAGACAGAGACGAATGGTTTTTCCGGCGCTCCTTTAGGTTTTCAGTCGAGCAGTCGTATCTCGGCGTTGATGGAACCGAGGTCGAGATCCTCACGGGCGGCGGTGGCGGCGACTGCGGCTACAGGTTCCAGATCGGCGAACGTTACCTGATCTATGCTCATAATTATAAGAATCGATTAACGACAAGCATCTGCACCCGTACGAAGTCTTTCGCGAGCGCCAGCGAGGATCTCGCGTTTCTCGGAAACCTTTCGTCGGCCGCGCGGGGCGCGACGATCTATGGGCAGGTAGTTTATCCCAGGGCGCAGAAGGGCGATTCGCCGTTTCCGTCGGATATTGTGTTGTCGATCGAAGGCGCGAATGTGCAGCGCGAGGTCCATCCTGATGCGCAAGGTCGATATCGTGTCAGCGGTCTGCCGCCGGGAAGATACAAACTCTCATTGAAACTACCTGACACGCTGACCACGCAACGACCCGAGCAAGAGTTCACTGTTGCCGATCGCGGGTGTGCGACAGTGACTTACTACGTCACAGACAACGGCAGGCTGAGCGGGCGTGTGCTTGATGTCCAGGGACGTCCGATTCAACGCATTCTGATCTCACTTATCGATCCAGCTTCCGCTCCCAGGAAGAACTACGTCACGCTCGAGCGCACCGACGAGGAAGGTCGTTTCAATCTTTCGTCTGTTCCTCCGGGACGGTACCTGATCGCCGTAAACTACCAACAGTTTCGCGATCCGAACGATACGACATTGGCATATCCGTCTGTGTTCTATCCGGGCGTGGTGGACCAACCGAATGCGGAAGTGATCACTTTGGGTCTGGGCGAAAAGCTGACGGGCCTCGACATTCGCGTGCCGTCACGCAGACCGGAGAGCATCCTGAGCGGACAAGTCGTTTGGGCCGACGGAACGCCAGTGGCGAATGCGTCGCTCACGTTAGAGGACGTGACGGAGGGTGACGCCACGATCGGTCACGGCGCACAAGCGGACGCGCAAGGTCGATTTACGATCAACGGCTACGTAGGCCAGAAGCTGATCGTCGAAGCAAGGAGCAACCGCCCCTACGTTCCTTTACCCGATCGTTATGAACCGATGGAACGTTCCGACAAGGTACGCGTCACGCTATTGCGGGCGAAGGAAAAGATAAAGGTAGTGATTACGAAGATCCGTTAATGCTCTTTGGATCAAGTCGAATTTCTTCAGCCAGTTGGTATGTCTTTGGAAATCGTTCCTGAGCAGAACTCAACCGCTCTTCGCAGTGGTGATGATTTTTCGATCAAGGTCTTAAAAGGTGGCGCGCCGTTCGGAGACTTCTCGATTGGAATGATGTGCCAGGGAAGCGCGTTAGCCAGTTTTCAAAAGACTGATGCCGAGACGAATTACTTTCCGGCTTGCTCGCTCAGGCAGATGTCTGTTTACCGGAACTGACTTGCGACCCTCAAGCAAACCCGACACAGAATGGGAAAGCGACTTCACCACCCTTGCCATTGAAGTGCGCTAGCTCGCGTTACTTCTTCGCGCCGAGACGAAACGTTAGACCAGCGGTAAATCCGATCGAATATCCGGGTGTGGCATGTATCTGCGCGACGACCGGACTGCCTGGGCTCACGCGCGATTCGAAAAAGTTCTGAGTCTCAAAGTATTTCTTATTGGCTAGATTATCGATCGACAAGTTGAAGTCCACCCAGGAACGAATTCGCTGTCTCATGCTGAAGTCGATCACATCCAGACCAGCCGCGCGAATCGAAACATCTTCGCCATCAAGACGGTAGTTACTGACGTGCCGATAATTGAGAGCGGCGAAGAAACCGCCAAGCCCCGAGATCATTACACCGCCATTACCTACGAGATGCGGTGCACTATCGACATAAATTCGAGGCGACGTGCCGCGGAAAAAAGCATTAGTAACCTGTGTGAATCCACCGTTGATTGATAAGTAGCGCATTAATTGGGCCGAAGCTTTTACTTCATAACCAGTGGAGCGGCTTGCGCCTTTGAACTCAAACGTGCCGTCATCGGGAATGTAAACCTGTTCGTTTGAATGATCGATCAGGAAATAGTCGGCGCTGATTGAGAAGCGTCGTTTGTTGTAAGCGACGCTGACCTGATAGAAATCCGTGGTTGCGATCGGAGGATTGTCAGGTTGCTGGACCACGCCGCGCGCATCCTGACTATTTATGCCGCGGCCGTAGTTGGCATAGAAAGTGAGTGGCAGGCGATCGGAGATAGTGTACGCAGCGGAAGCCTTTGGTTGAAAACGACCGGCACTTTGCACGCCGGCAAAGAACTCTTGAGTGATGGGAGTTTCGTTGCTGCCATTCCTCACATTAAAGCGGAAATAATCCCAACGCAGACCTCCTTCCAAGTGTAAGCGACCATTCAATAGATCGATTGCCTCCTGCGCGTAGCCGGCGAAGTTGTTGACGTTTGCGTGCGCGTTCGTTTGCAACACGCCGGGATTATTGATTCCCGCCGCCTGATTTAGCGCCAACCGGTTAGGATTGCGTTTGACTGAAGGGAAGAGTCCGATCTGAATCTGGCTGGCGTGAACATTACCACCGGCCGTCAAAAGAGCCTGCCCGCCAAGAAATTTGTGTGGTTTCAAATACTGCGCGTTTATTCCCTGTTGCAGGCCGAGAGTCATGTTGCTGGATCTCATCACCGAACACAGGATCGTTGAGAAAGAAAGTGAAGTTTGAAAACAGGTCGAATAGCGAGCGGCCGAGGAAGCCGTCAATTTTGAGAACTCCCCCCGACGCCATTTCCTTTTTGTAATAAGCACTGAACATGCCGGTGCGTGCGCGACCGCCGTTGAACGGATCGATAAACCCGAAACGATCGAGTCTCCCGGCGGACACTTCATCCAGAGGAATTTGGCCCGACGAAAAAAAGTTATTCCGTCCAACGTTAAGCTTGAAGCTGATCGATTGCTGCGTGTCTATCCGTCGCGTGTAGTTGCCGGTGAAATTGTCACGACGATAACGTCCCGGATTTAGAAATGGACCATCCGTGTAAGCGCTTTCATACGCAAAGAACGAATCGGTTTGCTCTATTGCGGGACTGTACGCAACAAAGAGGCGTTTCGAATTGAAATTGCCGCCGTGAATTCTGAGGGTAAGCTGGTCCGGCAATGACTCTTTAAGATGAATATGCACTACACCGAGCCCTGAGAAGTCTCCATAGTGCGCGCTGAATGGTCCATTCAGAATGTCTACGTCGGCGATTAGCTCGGGAGTCAGGCTCTTCAACTGGCCCAGATATCCCTGGCCGTGTCCTTGCGAACCCTGGTTTTGTTGGACATCGTCAACGAGCACTTTCAAACCGCCGTTGACGCCGCCATGATCGAGGTTATAACCAAAACGGCGAATCTCCAGCGACTTGCCGCCGCCTTCATGTTGGCCCGCGTTGATGCCGGCGTTAAGACTCTCAACTAGCTGATCGTCGCGTTCGAACAGCGTGTTGTTGTAGATCGTGTCGTTGCGTTGATCGATGGTGGGTTAAGTGTGGTGTCCTGAATAACCACGCTCTCCTGAAGCGGTGCAATCACGACGATGACCCTAATCTCCAGGTTCTCACTTGGCTCGTTGCGTCCAATCCTTTTCTCGAGAGGTTGAACGTTCTTTCCCTCAAATCGGACTGTTAAGTCGCCGATCGGGACATCAAGGCGAAAGTATCCTTCGCGATCGCTGACGGTGCGTGTATCCCAAAAAGAACCGCGGATGATTACCGTGACTCCAGCTAAGCGCTCATTTTGTTGCGTGAGAACGTAACCGGAAACTGTGCGAAAGTGCGGCGACGCTGCTCGCATTGGGGTCGCTAAGCAGTTGCCGCTAACGCATTGAAATCCGGCGGGTATGAGTAGCAGTAGGACGCATGCTGCATTGAAATGTCGAAAGTGGTATTTGCTGAACTGCATGATTGGACCAGTGCTGATTGATACGCCTCATTTCAAGAAATGACCTCTGGCGGGCCTGGGCCATATTTCTCCTCAGCCTTTTCTAAACAAGAGCGACACAGGCAGCCCCTGTACCTCGATCGTAGTTCTTCCAAGGTCGTCGGACTAAGTTTCATCTGACCACACCAGCAGCCGTGGAAGCCGAGCTCGCAGGCGAACGTGGACCCACACGCCGAACATTGTTGCGGCCGGTTGATGGTTGGCAACACCCGTTTTATTAATCCTGAGAATCTTGATTTGGCCTACACCGACCCACCCATGTACCTTACATTAGTTTGCAAGCGTAAATTGATCCGGTCCACGCCTGATTCATCACACTCGCCATCTGCTTCTAACACATCTAAAATAGCAAAAAAGTGCAGGAGTTTTTCCTTGATTCTCGCTTTTGGTGAGTAATACATTGCCGAAGCGGCAGAAGACTTTATCCAGACGCGAAGGTCAACGACGAGCTATAAATGCGATGGATCTTGTGACATTGTGTAGGGAATCGAATTCGTCACGGCTGCGATACAATTACCAGGACGAACGAGGCGGCAGAGTCCGCAGCATGTGGCGAATATCTGTTCAAGCCACACCACTTAGCAAAGGAACTCAGAAGAGCTTAAGGATGGTTGTGACAAGGTTTTCGTCTTACTGCTTTTAGCTAAGTTTGCCTTAAGAGGTGTCAAGAGGAACGCACGTCGCTCTCCGTTAATAAACCCGTAGCCGACAATTTGCCCAGATTCGTTGATACCTCTTGCCTCAGTCAACAACCAACCGGCGTCGGCGGGGATTAGCTTATTCAGATCTTTATCTCAATACTGCCGGCGGCAATGTCGGCATCGGCACCATCACTCCTCAAAGTAAACTTCACGTCGCCGGAAATATCACCGTTGACGGTAACATCAACGCCAAGTATCAGGATGTGGCCGAGTGGGTTCCCAGCAGCCAAAAACTCGTGCCTGGTACGGTCGTCGTGCTTGATGCCAACCGTGGCAGCGACGTTGTTGCTTCATTCGAGGCTTACGACACCAAGGTAGCGAGTGTGATCTCGGCCAAACCTGGTCTGACACTTGGTGAATCGGGAGCGGACAAAGTGCTGGTTGCCACCTCGGGCCGTGTAAGAGTGAAGGTTGACGCCACACGTGCTCCAATCCGAGTTGGCGATTTGTTAGTCACCAGCGATACAACGGGTTATGCCATGAAATCAAGACCTATAGTGGTGAACGGTCGCTCAATTCATAGCCCTGGAACGTTGATTGGTAAGGCTCTGGAGCCGCTCCGCAAGGGTAGGGGTGAAATAATAGTACTGCTGAGCCTGCACTAAGACGCAACGCCCCGGCAACTTTTCTGGCGGAGATGCTCAGTTTCTTGCAGCGGTTACGAGAAGCGGTTTAGTACGAAGAGCATCGTATCGGCCTGAGATCCTCACGGTTGACGAATTGATCCAACTACTGAGCGTTATTCCAGAGCCTTTCGAACAGCGTCACTATGGACACCTGCGTTCAAGCAGTTCGTGATGAGAAAAGCAAAGCGCAGAGCAAGGTTGTCGAGATGATTATGCTTGGCATTCGCAAAGCAGCGCGTCAGCTTAATGGACCCTTAATGGACGCGCGTCAAGCGTCCCTTTCCATTCAAGACCGACACGCATTCCCCACACCTACACAGTCAATCCACGTAACCAGTAGCGGCAAGTGCTACTTGTTTCTATTCGTGTACAACGAGGAGACTGACAGCCAGAAGGCGCGATTTACGTCGTCACTCGGAGGTGCTCCGCGATCGGGTCGTGCGAGTGTATGCGAAAGTGCTGAACGTCGTTGCTTCGAGTAGCAGCGGGTTCCACGGCGCGGCACCGCGGGCGTTGTACTTGAAAGCAGCGGGCATTCCTTTCCGTGGGCCGTCCGTCCGGCCGCATCCGGCGAACCCCCATTCTCCTGGCGGGCACACATGATTACCCGAAGGGCCCGCTGTGCTGTTGTTCTCGTCGGCGATGGAGAAATACACGCCCGCACTTCCGTAAGCCATAGTGCTGCTGCTCCCTCCGAACCAGAAATCTATGTAGCCGGAATGCTCCCCGGTAAACTGTCCCCACGAAGTCTCCGCGGGGGTCTCATACATAAAATCACAGTCGTTCTCAAACGAGCCGAGGTTGCTGACGCTGGCGATGGGCACGGCCGACCAGAATTCAATCTCAACCAGATCGTCCCACCAGTAGCCCGGCCCGATGTAGCCGATGGCGTTACTGCTGTCGATGCAGTAATCGGTCGTATACGTGATGGGGTTGAAACTCGTTACCCCTCGGAGCTGCACCCCGTTGACCCACGCCTTAATACAACTCGGCGTCTGCGAGAAGGCGCTTTGGGCTGCACACAGAATGAGCATGAATGAGAGGAGACAGGAAACCTGCATCCGTCGGTTAAAACTACGCATGGATGGTTCTCCTTTTCGTGAGAGTAAGATCAATGATGATGAAGATTCATCAGCAGACAATCCAAGAGCATCGTATCTTGCCCAAGGTTTGAATGTCGAGATGTAGTCGACAAAGACTTTCAGGAAAGGCCAATCCGAGTCTTGACTGCGTCCTCAACTGTTCACACGTTGAGGGCGTAGTGTCTGCTAGATCACACACCTGTTGAATCTCACTGGTCAAGTTCTTTATTCCAGTTGAGGAATTCTGGTGCGAAAGCAAAGTGGCACGAGAGTTGACTTACTCCTTCCTGTCTTGATGATCCATTCAACGAACCCGCGCCACTGATTCCTCACCGCGCGAATATCAGATCCAGGAGAGATGCACATGCACGGTGGCACTCCGTCAATTCACGGTCGCTGGCGTACAGCCGATCCGACGCACGATCCAGCAACTGCTCCAACCCCAACCACGACTCCCGGTGACTCCGCCGCGCCCGGCGATAACATCGGCGTTTACGCGGTACACATGGCCCTGATGCACACAGGCCACGTGCTGATGTTCTCCGGTGGTTGGGAAACCTCCGAATTACTTCATAGATCGTGGAGTTGGGACCCGACGCTGGCGCCATCGACCGCCGTGGGCCGCTGGTTCATGCCGGAATTTGACGAGTCGACACCGCCGCACACAGGCGTGCCCACAACCAGCGACGATCCGGATATCGATCTGTTTTGTTGTCACACTGTTTTTCTGCCGGATGGACGTTTGCTCGCAGTTGGTGGCGACGGTGCAACCAGTCACGACAATGTGTCGCTGCACGTTTACGATCCGGTGTCGGAACGATGGTCCAAGATCGCCGGCAGGCCGGCGCCCGCGTTGCCCGGAGAGATGTATCCGACCGGAATGATTGCCGGGCGTTGGTATCCGACCGCTGTCGTGCTTGCTGACGGTTCCGTCGCCGTCTTCTCCGGCGACTCCCCGGGACCGATCGTCGTAGACGCCGAGGTTCTTCGTCCACCCAACTATCTGCCGCAGGTGATTACTGGCGGGCGGCGCGTAACGGGTGGCAGCGAGCGTCCGTTGTTCATGTATCCGGGGATGCACCTGGTGCGCGGCGGCCGCGTTTTCTACATTCCGACAGCCTTCCGTTACAGCGGCGCCGAAGCTGCAATCATGACCCAGATTGGTCCAACCGCGTCTTTCCGCATGACTGGTCCAACTGCAGGCGCCTGGGAAGACTACTTCGATCCGGCCGATCCAACTCAACCAATCCTGCCAGCCAACCGTTATCGCGAAGAAGGCACATCGGTATTGCTGTCACCGGCCCAAGCGGGACGCATCATGCTCATCGGCGGTGGTTGGTGGGATGGAAGTGCGCAGCACGGCGATCATCGAAGCTGCGAGATCCTCGCCACGCAGGCTGCGACGCCGTCATGGTCGCCCGCGGGCCAGATGCATCATGCGCGCGTCAACGTTAATGCGATCCTGCTTCCTGACGGCAAGGTCCTGATCATTGGCGGACACGATCAGTACAAGTGGGGTCCGCACACTTGGGACTCGACGGCTCAGGAACACGCGCAGGAAGAGGCGGAGATTTACGATCCAGCCGTTCCCTTTGATCCGGCAAATCCGTCAGCGGCTTTCACTCCCGTCGCTTCGATGCATGCGCCGCGCACCTATCACTCGACCGCCGTGTTGCTGCCTGACGGCAGCGTGCTCGTCGGCGGTGGCTCCGATCCGCACGAGCCGAGTCGCACGCCGCCGCGTCCGACTGACGAGAAGCACATGGAGATTTACGAGCCTCCATATTTCCACCAGGGACAGCGCCCGATCATCGACTCGATCAGCGAGACCGGTGGTCCAGCGGACCAGATTCACTACGGCGGGCAGTTTACGGTTCAGTACCAGGTTGAAGCGGGCGCCACGATCGATTCAGTCGCGCTGATTCGTCCGTGCGCGAGCACGCACCACACGAACACCGAACAGCGCCACGTGCCGTTGAACTTTGCAACTTCCGGCGCCAACACGCTCGAAGTGCAAGTGATCAACGACGCTAACGTTGCGCCTCCGGGCTATTACATGATGTTCATTGTCGATTCGAATGGACGTCCGTGTGAACGTGCGCATTTTGTGCGTCTTAGCAACGAGCACTGCACCGTCGTCGCCGATCGCAGTCACTTCTCGCACGATGAAGTCGAGGCAGCTGCGGTGGGCGGCGTGAGCGAGATCTCTCCGGCGTTCTACCTGCTGATCGACGGCCACACTCCGGCGCAGCTTGGAATCACCGCTACGACTCCAACCGCGGCTGAGTTGGCTGCGTTCGCGCCGACGTTCGCTTTTACTGATCCCGGCGGTGGTCCAATCGTTCCGAACCTTGCCGCGTTTCCCACGCAGATGCTGCTCGAAGTCGCCGGCCCATCGCTGGATACGCCGCAACGTGTGACTTTCGAGTACGGGATCCGGTTCACGGGCGCCGCGATGTTTCCCGCAGTCGGCGCCAGTCCGGAATTTCGGAACGTTCAGATGTCGGTGAATGTAGCAGGACATGGCTGCACGAACGACATCACCTTATTCCGCCAGCCAAATCCTTACCTGCTCGATGGACCAACTTCGTGGTTGAGCATGGATCTGCGGGTGTTTGCGTTGCGGCCCGGCGAGAGCCAATCAGGCCGAATGTTAAGCGCAGGTTCGCCCGATCCGCTGACTTACCTCTCGGGTTTCGTCAGTGCTTGCGATACAACGGCGCCGTCGCCGATGCACTTGTTCGATCAGATCGCGACTGACCAGAACGACAGCCGCCTCTATCTGAGCGAATTGCGCGAAGGCGATCCTGTCTTTAACTTTGCGATCGCGCGGGTGCGTTATCGCAGCCTGGGAACGACTGCGCCTGACGTGCGTGTGTTCTTTCGCTCGTTCACTACAGCGGTGACGTCGATGGCCTACGCGCTTGAGACGTATCCGCGCAACGCCGCCAATACGTTGCCGGTGCTCGGAGCGAGCGCGACTGACGTTTTGACGATTCCGTATTTTGGTGTTTCGCGAGCCACAGTCGACACAACCGGCGACACCGTAAACACGAAGGCAATTCCTTTCAATGCCAGCGGCGCAGAGGAGCATCGCTATTTCGGCGTCTGGCTCGACTTCAATCAACTGACGCCGCGTTACACCGATCCCAGTGACGGTGTGTTCAAGAGCATTCAGGATTTGATCCGGGGCCGGCACCAGTGTCTCGTAGCCGAGATCCGTTTCGGACCGGATGCAATTCCGCTTGGTGATACGCCCGCTGATAACGACAACCTGGCCCAGCGAAACCTGGCGATCGTCGAATCAGATAATCCTGGTCCAGCCGATTCGCACCTCGTGGTCCATACCTTCGATCTGCGAACGACTTGGCCGCAGAAGACTGCGCGTAATCCTCGGTTCGCGACTCACGACCATAGTGTCGTGCATGGCGTACGCGTTCATGGTCATTTGGCCGAACCGGATGAGCTGATGATCCAGTGGGGTGATCTGCCGGAAGATTCGGAGGTTACGCTGTACATGCCTTCGCTCGATGCGGATGCGATTCTCGCGGCGGCTGCGCGGCGTTCTGGACCGCAGCGACTGGAGCGAGTCGACGCGCATACGATCCGTTGTCTTGTCGGGGATGTTGGCTACATACCGCTGCCTGCTCCGGCGCCAATGAACGTCGCTGGTTTGATCACAATCCGCTTGCCCGAGACGGTGAAGGTTGGCGAACGTTACCGCGTCGTCGTGCGACAACTCGGCGGATTGCCGCGCTATGTTGTCGGCACTTTTGAGATGTTCATTTCAGTTTCGACGTCTGAATTGATCCGGCCTGAAGAGGAACGGACGCTGGCTGTGCTCAAGCACATCGCCGGAACGATCAGGCCGGCGAGTCGTTGGTACGCGGTCTTTCAACGTTACCTTGTTGATCTTGGAGACAAGGTCCGAGGTGTCGGTGGATCGCCGGGACAGATCGACCCGTCGCCGACCGGCGAGTCGCCGCGTTCGACTGACGACAGAGATCCGCACACACAGCGCTGTTGCCGGTTGAGCTGGTGGGTCGTGGCGCTGATGGCGCTGTTCATCGTTGCCGGATCGTTGGTTGACTTGCGCACCTCGTTGCTCGCACCGACAGGAATGTTCATTTCAGATCGGACAGCAATGTTCGCTTCAGGCGTTTCGGTGCTCGTGGTCTGGACGTTTGCGCTGCTCGCGATCGCCTTGGCGGTGGTCTTCATTTTATGGCTGCGTCTTTGTCGTGTGAGTGTGTGCAAGCGTCTGCTGGCCCTGGCGATTGGCGCGGCAATCGGTATCGGGATTGTCGGTGGACTGTTGCTGCTTGGCGTGCTTACTCCGGGAGCTATCTGGTGGCTCGCGCTTGCGGCAGTTCTCACAGCCGTGTTGCTCGTCTTGGCTCTAGGCTGCGCGTGCGTAAAGGGAACTGATAAGAATGGCTGCTGCTCCGACGGTCTGCTGCCGTAGATAATCAGCGAAATCTGTGTCACCGAAGTAAGGAAGGAACAACAATGCTAGAGCATCAAGAGCACGAAGAGAATGTCGATCGACTATTCCACCCGACACCCAACGATGGTCCACCATTGCTTTGGCTCAAGTCGCAGGCTCGGTACGTTCGCGCATGTCTCAATAGCCGCGCCCTCGTTACGGCGTGGCTGCCCGGCGGCCGATCGTTAGCGGTTGACGCAGTGTTAGCGCTGCGCGATCAGAGTGTCGTTCTGCAAGGCCACCTTGAAGACGGCACGGAACTTCACGTCTCCCTGCGCGCTGACGACGTCGTCATCGAGATGCGCCCCGCCCCCGAGGGCGCCGAAAGCACCCTGTTCGCCTTCATCGGCGTCTCCCGCACTCCCCAACCCTTGCTGCCGCGCCTGAAAGAAGCTCCCCCTCTGACCGGCCACCACGGCGGCGGCGGTCACCACGATGGGGACCACGATCATTAACTCGATGCCCGGTAAGATTTCGATCGCAATGCATTTCAAAGAATTGCAACAGCGTACGATCGAAGCGACTCAACTCGAGAATTGGTCAGAATCGAAGTAACAGTGAGTGAAGTTCCAACAGCGGAACTGAAGACGGGCACGAGTTATCAGGACTCCAGGAATCGCTGTTTAGTTGAAATCGCCTGCCCTTACGTCGCCTGATATCGGTAGAACACACCGCAAGAATCGTCAAGAAAATCGCCCTGAGTCGCGTTATAGTGCGCCTGAGGTTCGAACATTTCAGTTGTCACATGACGGGACTGCAGCTCAAATGAATGTAAGCGCTCAAGAGGATAAAGCTTCCGCAAACGAAATAGAGAGGCTGTTGCCTGTGCTTGTTCACATCCAGGCCAACCTCGATCAGGATCTTTCGCTTGAAGCGCTGGCAAACCGAGTTCGGCTCTCCCACTTCCATTTTCACCGCCTGTTCCGTTCCGCTGTCGGTGAAACATTGAAGCAGTACACGCAACGCCTGCGGCTCGAGCGGGCAGCGAACCGCCTGGTAATCAATGACGCATCAATCCTTGACGTGGCGCTCGACTCCGGGTTTCACAGTCATGAGACATTCTCACGTCAGTTCAAACGGCGGTTCCAAGTGACCCCGAAAGGCTATCGTCAATGGGCCAGGGGCGAAATAAAACGAAGCTCGGTTTCGACGCCTCCGCTGGACGAGCTTTACGCTGAATTTGAGCTATCCAAAACAACCGTTACTCGACTGGCGCAACTCCACGTCGCTTTCATTCGACACGTTGGACCCTACGAATCGGTAACGGATACGCTGTGGCACCGGTTGGAGGATTGGGCCAAATCGAAGCGGCTGCCTCACGATCTGATCTTCCTTGGCATCGCGCACGATGCACCGGGAGTAACCCCGCCTGAGCGGCTGCGCTTCGACGCTGCCATCGTGGTTCCGGAGCAGTTCTCGCCCGAAGGAGTCGTTGGACACCAGGTGCTTGGACCCGCCGAGTTCGCTATGACCACGCATGTTGGACACTACCGAACTCTGCCCAAAGCGTACGCGACCATCGTCCAACAAGTCGCTCAACTAAAGAGATTTCGTCTTGATGGACTGCCGGCTATCGAGGTTTACCGCACGACGCGCGTCGATGCCTCGCACGAGATGAATCACACTGAAATCTACCTTCCGGTCAGCCGGATGAAAAAGTAAGGAGAACCTATGCAGGAGATATCCCAATCTCAACCGCCGGTGAGCCGCGCTCAAGCTGATCACATTCCCTGGGGCTGGGTGGCATTGACCGTAGTCGGGTTGGAAGTCGCATTAGTGCTCTCGGCGATCGCCTGGGTTGCGATCTACAGCTATCTGATCAATCCAGGTCACGACCTGGCTTACTACCAGAACTATGCCCAGTTCGCGAGTCCGATTGTGTCGGTTGTAGTTGGCATACCCTATTTCTTCTTCGCGTGCCGCTGGGTCGGACGCAAAGCGGGTACCCGCGCCGTAGCGATGTGCTTGTGGGTATGGTTCATCTTATTCATCATCGATGTGGCGCTGGTTTTGCTGGGAGGAGCCACTGCGTACATCTGGGCAATGGTGGCGATTTCCCATGTGACGAAAATGCTGGCCGCTTACTTTGGCGGCAAGGCCGCGTTGAGAGTGGTGCTCAGGATCCGGCGAACAATCGTTAATTAAATCAATTCCCAGGCTTGAAACGGGGTGTCGCTAAAAACTGCACCAAAGCTATTGCCGGATCTAAACGGCTTTGCACAAAAACGTCCGCTACGAAGGATATTCTCCCGCAAAGGCGCAAAGAAAAGTCCAGCGATCCCACACTCTCCCCTGACGAACGAGCTCAACTCCGCTGTCAATTAGCAAAACAACTAGAACAGGCTTGGAACTTTGAGGCGGCCCGCGAAGCAATGGGCCAACTATGGCAGCGTGTCGGGGATCTGCCTGACGTGAAAGGACTCCATGAACAAGCCAAGCCGAAGTGTTGTTACGTGCGGGGGCACTGACAGGATGGATTGGGAGTACAAAACAAATTGATGGAGCACAGGAGACAGCCAAGAATCTGATTACTGAGAGTATAGCCATTTTCGAATTACTCAAACTGCCAGAGAGGGTGTCTGAGGCGGAAATCGAGCTGGCGTATTGTTATTGGCGGCAGGGCGCATTTGATAACGCCAGAGCGACGTTGCAAAAAGCGCTGGCGGCGCCGCTGCAACTCAATAAGGAAGTCAGAGCGCTTGGAGTGTTGCGCAGAGCGATTGTCGAAGAATCCACCAACCGTTTTCATGATGCTTTAAGCATTCTGAAACAAGAGGCAAGTCTATTCGACACTCTCGACAATGAGGCTCTCAAAGGCAAGTTTCATAATGAATTTGGTTTTGTCTTAAGAAACCTCTTTGGCGCCGAGCAACGAAAGGAGTACTTAGATCAAGCACTTATCGAATACTCCGCCGCCGGCTTCTATTTCGAGCAGGCAAAGCTCTCACGACAACAGGCCTGTGTGGAAAACAATCTGGGCTTTCTATACGGAACGCTACGTAACTTTCGGGAAGCTCACGAGCATCTCGATCGGGCGCAAGCGATCTTCACCCGGCTCGGAGATAGCGTGCATCTCGCGCAGGTTGACGAGACCCGAAGCCACTTGATGATCGAAGAGGGACAGTTGGCGAAGGCCGAGAAACTCGTCCGCAGAGCGGTCGAGATTTTGGAAACGGGTGACGAGCAATCGCTACTCACTGAAGCCTCATAACCCAAGGTGTGGCGCTCGCTCGTTTACACAACTATCAACTTGCTCATTCTGTACTCAGCCGCGCCAGCGAAGTCGCAGCGGAGGCCGGGGATCTGGAGGGCGCCGGCAAAGCCCAGCTCACGCTGCTCGAAGAATTAGGCCAATACCTAACGAATGACGAGTTGTGCGCAGGCGTCGAACGTGCCAGACACTGGCTCGCGAATACGCAGGATTTCGGCCTGTACAGAAGGTTGGCGAATTGCGCCTTCGAGGCCCTTTTGTTGATCAGCGCGGTTCCCATGCATCCTGACTGGACCAGGTTTTCCTGGAAACGGGTGATGCGCCGTTTTGAGGCTCACTTTATCCGTTTGGCTCTGCGAGATGCTGGCGGCTCTATCACCGAAGCAGCTCGTCTCTTAGGCATCACCCATCACCAAAGTCTCTCGGCGGTGTTGCACACCCGGCATAAAAATCTGCTGAATGCGCGTAGCGCGATAGTCCCTCGCAAGCGACGCCTGATTAGTGAACCGGATGCAAGTCAAGGATCGGTCGGGACGGAAAGGCCGGCCCAGACGATCGAGATTCTGCATGTTGATGATCACGAGATAGTCGCCCGGACGGTGAAGGAGTTGCTCGGTGTACAAGGTTGGCAGGTCGATAGCTGTGCCGGATGGCAACGAGGCGCTGTCCAAGATTCTCGGGGATACCCACTACGATCTGTTGTTGTTGGCTTATGACTTACCCGGGCTGAACGGTATCGAGTTGGTCCATCGAGCGCGCAAACTGGCCCATCGCGCTGCCACGCCGATCATAGTGCTTTCATCAATGCCGGTTGAAGAAGCAGCGTTCAAAGCCGGCGCCGACGAATTTTTGCGAAAGCCGGAGGGTGTTTCGTTCCTCGTTGAAACGATCACTCGTCTGGCTGGCGAGTGCGAGCAAGAGGGCCGGTGGGAACTTAATAAGGGCGGGAGATCCGTCCGGGAGGGGCGTCGATTTACATGAGAGACCCTGCTGAGAGGGGGCGAGAAGATTGTCAAAGGGTAGGCGCTAAACCGTTAGTCCGGTTCCGCAGTCAAGCATGATTGAGCCAAACCCTGATTGTCATTCGACCCGCTTACCCATAAAACATGGCCGCAAATTCAGTAGATTATTATGACCACGATTCATCGCGTATTGTCCGCCCGTCCCACGCGAGAAATTAACTTTCTGTCTCCCCAGGTCGTTCTACTGCGCACAACTCACAACCTGCCCCTCATCGGGCATTCACTGGGAGAAAAAAGATGAAAAGAAAATTGTGCCTTCACGTTGGCGATTACCGCCGCCGCTGCTGCGCTTCTTGCAGGGCCCACCCGAAGCAGAGCGCAACAATCAAAATTCCAGCACACTCAAAACCCAATTCCCAACAAATACATTGTCGTCCTCAAGCCTGAGATCGCTCAGGGTGTCACCACTTCGGCGGCCCAGAGTCTGGCTGCAACCTACGGCGGCCAGGTGGGATTTGTTTACGAACACGCCCTCAAAGGCTTTTCGATTCAGACAACCGAAGCGAACGCTATCGCTCTCAGTAACGATTCGTCCGTTGACTATGTAACTGAAGATAGTGAAGTCAGCCTCTCCGGCACCCAACTCAATCCCCCTGGTTGGGGCTTGGATCGCATCGATCAGCGGGACCTTCCGCTAAATAACGCGTATACCTACAAACCCACGGGTGCAGGAACGCTTATGTTATTGACACCGGTATTCGTACAACGCACCAGGATTTCCACGGACGCGCTTCGATTGCCGCGGACTTCGTGGGCGGTGGGCAAAACGACTGTAACGGACACGGCACTCATGTGGCCGGTATTATCGGCGGGTCCACATACGGCGTCGCCAAGGACATCACCCTTCATGCCGTGCGAGTTTTCGGTTGCGGTAACAGCACCCCAACTTCCACTATCATCGCAGGCATTAATTGGGTCACGTTCAACCGCATCTCTCCAGCGGTCGTTAACCTCAGCCTGGGTGGTTCTACTAATAATGCTCTCGACCAGGCCGTGAACAATTCCATCAACTCAGGACTGACTTACACAATCGCTGCGGGCAACGACGGCATAGATGCCGGCAACACCTCACCGGCTCGGGTACAGGCTGCTATCACTGTCGGCGCAACAGAGATGTCAGACAATCGATCTAACTTCGGTGGTGGAGCTGCCTCTAACTATGGTGCGGTGCTCGATCTATTTGCGCCGGGCAGCCTTATTCTTTCGGCCTGGAAGGATGAACCTTGCATTGTGCATGGATCTATGAGGCGACAGGAGCTGACGTGATGTCGTAGACCAGCTTGGTCTCATTCCGGGCGACTGCAATGGCAAACATCTGTTTGACAGAGTTTGCGAACGCATCGTAGACTTGCCGCCACAAAATTACTCACTCCAGATCCTTGGCATATTTTAATGGTCAGTCCGGTTACTTAAGACACTAGGAACATGTGCATTCGCCAGGGATTACCGCCCAGAGGTTTCTTCAAAGCATTACTACTACAGCTTTATTGGATAGGGGTTGACGTAGTAGCAGGGAATATTTGTTTTCTTACCTGGTTTCATGCGTTGCCCCACCGAGCTCAAGGTGATTTCGGTGATGTTGTCGTCCAGTCTCAAGCCAATCAATTTGATGATCATTGATGACCATCAACTACGCCGTGAATGCCTCGTCTTTGCCCTGACGCGCGAGCACGACCTGTCGGTAAGCACTGCCGACTCTGTTCTTTCCGAAGTAGTAGCAAAAGCCGAGCGCCAGCGCTCGGACCTTATTCTGTTTGACGCGTGTCAATCAGATGGGAACACCCTGGAGTTAATCCGCGAGATACGGGAAAACCTGCCCGCAATCAAGCTTGTTGTGACAGGCCTGTCTGATGCTAAAGGCAGTATTCTCGACTGGATTGAAGCCGGAGCGAATGGCTACCTGTTAAAGGATGGTTCCTTGAAGGAACTTATAGAAGTTATTCGTTCGGTCCATGCTAACGGCGTTCTGTGTTCGCCGCGTCTTGCTTATAGCACCTGCTCGCGGGTAGCCGAACTCGCCCGCAAACGCAGCAGCGTGGATTTGCAAGAGTTCACAAACTTAACGAGACGCGAACTCGAAATCCTTCGCCTCCTCGCCGAAGGATTAAGCAGCGAACAGATGGCCAAACGCCTCTTCCTATCGCCCTACACGATTAAGAATCACGTTCATAACATTCTTGAAAAACTACAGGCGCACAGCCGTCTTGAAGCTGTTCGACTAGCCTCCCAAAAAGGACTCCTCAAGGAGTCAGCGCGCCCAGCCAAATAAACCGGAATAGACCTGCGACTAGATCCGCATTGAATCGCTCAGTCTATTGCTCCACTGGCTTCGATCCAGAATCATGCGCTTTTTAGAACAAGAGCTACGAGCAATGGCAGTTTTCGAGGATAAGATCAGGGTATTGTTTGCTGGCAGCCGGGCAGCCCGTCTTTTGTGGCTCAAAGACCTAATCGAAGCACAGCATGACATGAACGTAGTTAGAGACGAGGACTTAGCGCCGCTGGAACTGCTTCTGGCAGTGCGCGAGGCAAAGCCGGACGTCGTGATCCTGGGATTGACCGAGACGGGCGAAGAGCCGGGAATTTGTTCAAACTTAATGTCAGAGTATCCGCGGCTTCTGGTCCTCGCTCTTTCGCAGCAACGCGACCAAGCTTTTCTATACCAGCAAAGCATCCTGAAGCAGGCGCTGAAGGAGACTTCCGATAACTGCATCCTCAATGCCATTCGCACAGGAGAAGCAAGCTGATTTCAGTAATCAGGAGCATTAATGGGCAGTCCAATCGGCGTGTTTGTTATGAGCGAGCATCGTCTCTTTCGAGAGGCAGTAGCCGCTTCCTTGAGCCATCAGCAGGAGATCGCGCTGTTTGGTTCAGGCACCGATGTGGATAAAGCTTTGCCGGCGATGTCCACCACACCGCCGGATGTTATCCTGATTGATGCCGCGAGTGGAAAACATTACGCCATCAACACTACCGCGAAGATCAAACGAGAGTTGCCTGACGTGAAGGTAGTCGTTTTGGGCGTCGCTCAAAACGAGGACGCACTTTTGGATTTCATAGAGAACGGAGCAAACGGCTACGCTCTCAAACAATCATCGCTTGCCGAACTGCGCGACACGATCATCGCAGTAAACAATGAAGAGATGCCGTGCTCACCGGAGGTGGCGGCCTCATTGTTTCTCCGTTTGAACGAGTTGTCGCGAGAAAACCGCCGGCAAAAGGTCCAAGTCCCAACGAAGTTAACCCAGCGAGAGCTCGAAATCCTCCGCCTGGTTGCGGCAGATCTCGGCAACAAAGAGATTGCTCAACGATTGAACCTTTCGTTATCAACCGTAAAGAACCACGTGCACAGCATTCTCAAGAAATTACAGGTTCGCCATCGTGGCGGAGTGATCCGCTATGTCGATGCCGAAGACCGCGTGAATCTCAACCGCGCTCAGATTTGATCCCCAACTAAAACGTTTGGTCATAGACCCGGTACCGGACTAGATCCGACTGATTCTCGATCTAGTCCGTTTATAAATTGAAGGGGCTATTGTGTTCACCCGATCCTAGTGCATAAATAACCACTCCAAAGCGAACGAATCCAAGACGATCGAGACGAGTTCTCGTGACGGCAGTCTGCCCGGCGCGTGTCTCCATCCTGAAAAAAGTCCCCAAAAACGACTATGTTATCCAGTACCCAGCATCGCATCGTCGAGAGTTTCCGGCGCAAGCCGGTTCATTTCACATTGAACCTCCTTGCGGTGAGCGTGAGCCTGACGTTCTTTCTGGTCATCGCGGTCTACGTCTTCAACGAGTTTACCTATGACCGGCATCTCGATTACGCGCGGCAGAACCGGCTCGTGCGACTAACCCTGCGGGTAAACGAGAGACTCGGCACAAACGTGCGTGGCGCGCTCAGCCCGCCGCCGATGGGTCGCACGCTGCAAGAGGAAAATCCGGATCTCATTGAAGCCGTTGCCCGTTGCCGGCGTAAGGATACGGACATTCATTACGGCAGTCCCATTGTGCAATCGGACATCTTGGCCGAGAGCGAACCGCGATTCTACTGGGCTGATCCGACGATCTTCGATGTCTTCTCGATTCGGATGCTTGCTGGAGATCCGAAAACAGCGCTGGTCAAACCCGACACGATCGTCCTTAGCCGATCGTCCAGCCGCAAGTATTTCGGCGCTGCTGATCCGATGGGGAAAGTGCTCCAGGTCGACAAAGACGGTCGCTACACGGTGACCGGAGTCTACGAAGATTTTCCCCACAACACTCACCTGCACATGGATTTCATCGCGACTCTGGAGTCAGTTGAAGACAGTCGCGCAACTTACTTCATCAAGAACAATTACTTCACCTATGTAGCGCTGAAGCCTGGAGTCACCGTCGCGCAAGTTGATGAGCGACTCATGAACATCGTGAACAAGTACATAGATGCCGACTTGCGCAAGTGGATGAATTTCTCGCTCGAGGACATGCACAAGAAGGGAAACTTCGTCTGGTTCATTGCGCAACCAGTTTTGGGTATCCACCTG
This sequence comes from uncultured Acidobacteriota bacterium, assembly GCA_963770215.1. Classification (GTDB taxonomy): domain Bacteria; phylum Acidobacteriota; class Blastocatellia; order Pyrinomonadales; family Pyrinomonadaceae; genus PSRF01. The sequence goes on along the minus strand of CAVYOP010000013.1, from coordinate 347,196 downwards.
TTGCCCCACGACTTTGAAGCCGAACCAGGCGGGAATGCGATTCAAGCGAAGATCTTGTTCTGGGCGGCGCTGGCGATACTTCTGCTCGGCTCGCTAAATTTCGCCAGCTTACTGGCTGCGATCGATGCCGCCGGCGAAGCGTCAGGAACTGGGGGCAGGCTAAAGGAAACTGCCTTACTCGTGATTGTCGCCCTGGGCATCGCCGTGATCCTGTCGTTGTTCTTATTGCCATTCACCAGAGAGTTGAGAGCGGATGGGTTAGCCGTGTCGTTGTTCAGGCCCGGGTGGTTGCTTCCAGTTATCGGAGCGATTGCGATTGCTGTTTTGTCCCTGGCCCGGTTGTTGAGTTTGCTGCTCGGCAAGCTGTCCGCCCGAAAGCAAACGCGTCTCCGTCTTGCGTGGACGGCGTCGATGTTTGTAATTGCGAGTGCCATGAGCGTCGCCGCGTTGAGCGTAGGACGCCAGATCAATTTCATGAAGCACAAGGATCTCGGATTCAATCCGGATCAGGTCGTGGTGCTGAAGGAGATGGATGGCCTGGCCGAGCGAATGCAGGATTTCAAAGCGGATTTGCGCGCGAATCCCGCGATCGTTGCCGCGAGTGATAGCGCTACTTTGCCAGGTCGCCAGTTTCGTGGGAAGTCACACAGCCGGCAGTTGAATAGTGATGCGGGCGATTTCCTTACGCTTTGGCAGAATACAATTGACGCAAATTTCGCCGATGCATACGGATTGAAAGTCGTCGAGGGTCGATTCTTCTCGCCTGAAAACCCCGACGACATCCACGGCGCGATAATCAATCAAACCGCGCAACGCTTGCTTGGCCTGCAATTAGGCACGACGATTTACGAACACAGCCCCGGAACACCATACGAGTTCAAAGTGATCGGCGTGATCGAGGATTTTCACGTGGCGTCGATGCGCCGGCAGATTGCTGCGACCACATTCAAGCTCCTCCAGTATCAGCCAAAACGAGTCGGACGCTTCATTTCCGTGCGCTATCGGGAAGGACAGTTTGATCAGGCTATGGCCCACATAACATCCGTGTGGAAGAAGTACTTTCCGGAGCGAACTGTTGAGTACATGTTCTTCAACAACGAATACGCCAAGCTACTGGCGCCTGAACTGGCGACGTTCCGTCTGCTGAGCGGCTTTGCTGTGCTCGCATTCATCTTCGCTTACTGGAGTTTACTTGGAACTACGCTCGCGGCCAGAGCAACTGTCAGATCGATCGTTGCGTTTGCCGCGATCGGGCAATTGCCCGGTGCGGCAGTTGGTTACTGGCTCGCGCACACGTGGCTGTCCGGCTTTTACTACCGCGTCGAATTCAGCAGTTGGCCCATCGCGGTTACAGTGGTCGCGACCGTCGGGCTTGCTTGGCTGATTGCGATGGCTGTCATTCGCCGGCCACGCCGGGTTGAAGTGGTGGGAGATGCAGCGCCCTTGCTGCAATCCAGCTCCAGCGCTGCCACTCACTAACACCAAACATTCAGGATAAGCATCGTGAAACCGCGCTACCTCTGCTGGTTCAAGATCGTCGTCGTCTCTGCCGTCCTGAGCGCCGGTTTTGAGGCCGTGGGCCAACATTGCACCGTGCCGGAACCTCTGCCTGTGCTCGCGCCGACGCGCGTTGATTACCAGAACGCTCAAATCAGGACCGACTATCATTTGTTGGTCCTTTCCTGGGCGCCGGTATTCTGTGCGAAACAAACCGGCACGCCGGAGTCTCAATGCCTCGCGTCCGCTCCCAGCTTTGTGGCGGCGGGTTTGATACCACGCTCACGATTTGCCCGGCGGGAAGAAGATCATCCGCGACACTGTATCCCGCCGATGAACCTCAGCTCAGCGCTCATACGTCGCAACTACTGTCTAAATCCAAGTCCACAGACGATGCAGGATGACTGGGTGCGATTCGGAGGTTGTGCATTCGCGAACGCTGGTGAGTTCTTCGATCGGATCGCTCAACTCTGGTCCACCATTCAGAAACCCGATCTGCCGGCAATCGCCGGGCGTTCGCGCTCACTGACTGCCGGCGCAATTCGCCAGAGCTTTGTCGCAGCGAACTCAAACATCGGATTGAAGCCAACCAATGTGATCGTGTCTGCCGATGCGAGCAGACAGTTCAGCGGCGTTGCGATCTGTTATGACGCCCGCTTTGGATTGACCGATTGTCCTCAATCCGGCGCCAGTGACCGAACCCGATTGAAGCTGCGGTAATCACGAAAGGGAACCTTATGTCGCTGATTGATCTGAAATGGTATGCGCTCCAAGTACAGCCTCGTTGCGAAGGTCGGGCCTCGCAGGCTCTGTCGATGAAGGGATACGACGTTTTCTCGCCGACGTATTCGACGAAGCACAGACGGAATGGCCTGCTCGTGGAAAAAGATGTTCCGTTGTTTCCCACGTATTTATTTTGCCGGTACAACCGAACCATTCCTCAACGCATTGTTGACTCGCCCGGCATCGTGCGTTTTGTGGGGTTCGGCAACAGTCCCATTCCGATCGACGACACGGAGATCGACTCAATTCGAACGCTCTATCACAGCGGCGTTCGCGCTCAGCCGTGGCAGTTCATTTCGCATGGGATGCGCGTCCGTATCGTCAACGGCGCCCTGGCGGGCGTTGAAGGGATCTTCGTGCAGAGCAAAGGCGCAATGCGAGTCATTTTGAATATCACGCTGCTTTATCGTTCGCTGATGGTTGAAGTCGACGGCGCCGACATCGAGACAGTCACCAAGCCGAAACGAAAAGCGAAACCACTGCTGCGGCCTGCGACCGGAAGTTATCTATGGACACAATAAGAACCGAAATCTATTCGCAGAAGTACAACCTCCACAGCAAAGACAACCTGGATTCGCTGCCGGCCAAACCCGCAGTCTATGGCCTCTTCGCCATCATCGACGGGCAGCCGGTGCATTGCCGCCACACGGGTTACGCCACCAACCTTCAGGCGGCTGTCAAAAACCACTTCGATGCCGATCCAAACCCTGGGCTCAAGACTTTCATGCAGGGGCCGTGGCTCAAGCTGTTGCTTTACACGTTGAACGACAATGCCGGCACAGACAAGCAGCTTCGAGTCACAGCCGCGGAGTGGGAGCAACAATACGTTCCCATCTGCGATGTAAACGGAGAATACGAGGCGGAGTTATCGAATTAAGTGACGACATCAATCACCTCAACCATTAATGAGCAAAGTGGATCGAGACAACGTTGAAGACATTCTCCCGCTAACGCCCACGCAAACGGGGATGCTCTACCACTACATGCGGGAGCCAGCCGGGGATCAGTACCTGGTGCAACTGTGTCTTCGTCTCCGCGGGCCTTTGGATCGCGAACGATTTACGCAGGCGTGGACTGAAGTGGTTGCAGCGAACGAGTTGCTGCGAGTGGTCTTTCGCTGGGAAGAGATTCGGCCTCCGGTGCAGATCGTTTTGCGATCGTCGCCGCCGCCGATCAGTTACCTGGATTTTTCTGATTTAACTGGTCAGGCACAGGACAAGGCCCTTGCGGAATTCAAGCAGGCAGACCGCAGCGCCGGAATGGATCTGAAACGCGCCGCTTTCCGTGTCGCGCTGTTAAAGCTGAACAGTGAGTGTCATGAAGCGATCGTTAGCTATCACAACATTATTTGCGATGGATGGAGTGTTGCCGTTGTAGTGGATGAGTTCCTGACTGCCTACAAACAACTCGCAAGAGAGCAGCGCCCGAAGATAGCTGCCAAAGCCACCTTCAAAGAATTCCTCAAGTGGCAGCGTTCGCCGGATTCAGAGGCGGACTTGAACTATTGGAGCGAAGCTCTTAGCGGAGTTGAGGCGCAGGCGCCAATCAACATTACTAACGAGCATGCAGGCCCGCTTGCGTTTGCCGGCGTGACGGAGATCGTTCCGGATGAATTGGCGCGTGCGGTGCAAAAGCTTAGCCAGGAACACCGCGTAACGTTGAGCACGACGCTTTACACCGCCTGGTCCGTTTTGCTCGCCCGTTACACTGATTCCGAAGACGTTGTGTTTGGCACGACCGTCGCCGGCCGCCCCGCCGGTTTCGCAGGAATCGAACGAACCGTCGGCCTGTTTATCAATACGCCTCCGCTGCGCGTAAAGATGGTAAGGGGCGATCGTTTTGTTGACGTTTTGCAACGCGTGAGCGAGACACTGGCCCGGCGATACGATCACGAATGGACCAGTGGCGTTGACATCCAACGTGCCAGTGGGTTGGCTTCTGGCGAGACGTTATTCAACAGCATCGTCGCGGTCGAGAACTATCCGGTTACTCGTCCGGACGAGCGAGATCAAACACTGGCGGTTGAATCGTATTCTTTTGCGGAAGCCACGCACTACGATCTGACGCTCATCATCCGGGCCTTTGATGGTCTCACGTTGGATCTAAGTTACCGTCCTGCCCAGATTGACGCTGCGAGCGCGCGCCGCTTGCTTCATCACTATCTCAATTTGCTGAGACAGTTTGCCGCGGACCCGGCGGCGAGCCTGGCGCAGGTGGAGATGCTCGACGAGTCTGAACAGCGGCAACTGATCGATACATTGCGAGGACCGCAACGGTCCCTGGCTGTGGAGCAAACGATCGTCGAGCTCTTTGATAACGCCGCCGGCGCTTATGGTGATCGGATCGCGATAGTTTGCAGTGAAGAGAAGATAACTTACGAAGACCTACAACGCCGGGTGAGCTCTCTTGCGTTGCGGCTGCGTCGGGAAAATGTAAAGCCGGGAAGCATGGTTGCGTTGCTGGCCGATCGCTCGATCGAGATGATCGTTGCGATCCTGGGCATTCTGAAATGCGGCGCGGCTTACGTGCCGTTGTTACGTGCGCATCCTGTTTCGCGCCTGGACGCCATGTTGCAGGACAGCGGAGCAGAGTCGCTGGTTTTGCTCGGAACCCTGCCGCCGGAGCTTCATTATCGCGGCCGGATCATTAACCTCGAAGATAACAACGACGAACTGACAACGGGCGATTGGTCCACACCGCTGCCGGACCAACCCGCGTACGTTATTTACACATCGGGCTCTACCGGCGCGCCGAAGGGAGTAGTCGTCTCACATCGCGCCGTTATTAACCTGCTCACCTGGATCAAAAACACATTCCAATTCGGAGCCGCCGATGTCGTGCTCCAGAGCACGCCGATTACATTCGACGTCTCCGTTTGGGAACTGTTCGCCTGGATGAGTGGCGGCAGCAGGCTGTGTTTGCTGAAACCCGACGGTGAAAAAGATCCGGCCGCCATTATCGACGCTATCAAGCGACACGAGGTAACGGCGGCGCACTTCGTCCCGACGATGCTGGCGCCGTTCCTGGATTACGTCGATGCGTATCGTTTAGCTATGGACTTACAGAGTTTGCGCCTGATGTTCTCGAGTGGCGAGCCGCTTCGTGGCCGGACAGTCGAACGTTTCTGGAGCGCTCTCGGTCAAAACAGGAAGCTGCGTTACTTCAACCTGTACGGCCCAACAGAAACAACTGTCTGGACGTCGAGCTACGAATGCGCGCGCGTGGATGTTGGACCAGGCATCGTGCCCATCGGTAAACCAATCGATAATACGTCTTACTTCATACGTGGACGTGGGGGACAGCTTCAGCCCACCGGCGTTTGGGGAGAGCTGCACATCGCTGGAGATTGTCTTGCGAATGGTTACTTGAATCAACCGGCGTTGACAGAGGAGCGATTTGGACGAAAAGGAGCGCGGGTTTATCGCACCGGCGATATTGCGCGCGCGCGTCAGGACGGCGTAGTCGAGTTTTGTTGCCGCCGTGACCGGCAAATCAAGATCCGGGGTCACCGAATCGAACCAGGCGAGATCGAGTCGGCCTTGCTGGCGCTGGAGGGAATCGACTCCGCCGTCGTAACGGCCCACAACGGCGCCGGCGAGAGTCCGGAATTGTGGGCGTATTACACGTCCCGGCAAGTTTATGAGGAAGCGGATCTAAGATCGTTCCTGGCGAAACGACTGCCTGCTCCGATGATGCCGGAACATCTCCTCAGACTCGACGCGATCCCGCGAACTGCGAGTGGCAAGATCGATCTGAAACAACTTCCCGTCATCAAAACTGCGCCGCTAACAGCGGAGCGCGAGCATCCAGGTGAGTTGTGTGAAAACGTCATCTCAGTTTGGGCTGACGTCTTGTCGCTGCCGGAAGAGTCTATTGGACCAGACGATAACTTCTTTCAACTGGGTGGAAACTCGCTGACCGCAGTCAACCTGATAGCCGCGGTCTACCGCCGGCTCTCGGTCAATCTTCAGTTGTCGGCGGTCTTCGATAATCCCACGCCACGTGAGCTGGCGAAAGTTGTGGAAAATACTGCGCGAACACGCCCAACTGAGATCAACAAAGCCGAGTCACGCGAATACTACGATCTGTCCTATAACCAGAAGCGACTCTGGATTCTCCAGCAAATGCGACCGGAGACCGCAGCCTACAACCTCGTCGGCAGTATCTCTCTCTACGAGGCGTTGGAGCCGAGCACGATCGCCGCAGCAATAAACCTGCTCATTCAGCGACACGACAGTTTGCGCACGCGGATAGTGACGCTGAAAAACGCACCAGTGCAGATCGTCGAAGAGCGCGGCCATGCTCGCGTGACTGTTCGTGATTTGTCTGCTTTGTCGCCGGCTGAGCAGGAAAACGCTCGGCGCGAGTTTCGGTTGGGTGAATCGAGTGCACCTTTCGATCTCACCCGTTCGCCTTTGCTCAGAACGACGCTCCTCAAACTGGGTGACCATCATTACGAACTCGTCGTGAATATGCCGCACATTATCTCTGATGGTTGGTCGCTGGAGGTGCTCAAGGACGAATTCGAGCGCATTCTGTACGGCGGCGGAATCGATCAGTTGCCGCCACCGCCGCTGCAATACAAAGATTATGTCGTTTGGCAGAATCGACTACTTCGCGACGCGAGGCGAGTAGGGGAACCGAAGGAGTTTTTGCGCTCAATGCTGGAACCGGAGCCTGTGTCGTTGGCGTTGCCGGAGGATTATCCGGCGCCCGTCGTGGATTCACGCCGGAGTGCAGCTTACCGGATCGTCGTACCTCAAACATTGACGCAACGATTGCGCGTTTGGTCCCAGCAAAGACGTGTCGGGCTCTTTCTCCCTTTGGCAGGCGCTTTGCAGCTGACGATGGCCCAACTCACGGGGCAGGACGATATTCTGATCGGTTTCGTCGCCGCCGCGCGCCAGCACGAGTCGTTGCACGCGACCATGGGCATGTTTGCCAATTCGCTGCTCTTGCGTTCGAAAGTTGATCGCCGTCAGCCAGTGACCAGTTTTCTGGACCAGCTTCAAGCGCAACTCTTGCGAACTCTTGAATACCAGAGTTTTCCGGCCGAGCTGCTCTGCGAGCAAATGCGGATCAAATGCCCGCAGCCTGCGGTCTTTCTCAACCTGCTCAACATCGGGCGCGACCAGCGAGAGCCGCTGCACGATTTTGCGCCTGCACACATTCTTGAAATACAAGAGAGCAAGTTTCCGCTGCACTACTGCGTTCGCGAGTTTCGCAATGGCATCGAGATTGTCTGTGATTACTATTCGCAACGTTTTAGCCGCCGCACGATCGAACGAAAGATGGACTTGTACGTTCATTATCTGAGCAAGATCGTCGAAGCGTCAGATGAAACTATTCGCGACCTCAGCCTGGTTTCAGACGCCCAACATCTGAACAGGGTTCCAGCCTTGGTCCAGGTCTGAAATAAGAAATCCCAAGACGTGCTTTACGAACGTTTCCAACGCCAGGCCGAACTCAATTCGGCGCAGCCGGCGATTTGCCATGCCGGGCGTGCCGTCAGCTACGCGGAGTTGCACGATCTCTCGCTGCGGATTGCTGGCGGCTTGAATTCGAGCTTCGAACTCCGGGCCAGCTCTGATCGACAGTGTATCGTCGGTCTTTTGTTTGAGCCGGGGAGCGACATGATCGCTGCCGTGCTCGGCGCATTGGCAGCGGGCGTCGTCTACGTTCCGCTCGATCCACGGTATCCACTGAATCGTCTGCAATACATGCTGGCCCATAGCGAGTGCCAGGCAGTGCTGACAAACCAGCCGGCTTTGCCGCAGGCTCAAGCGTTGGTCCAACAAAGCCCAGGTGTAAAGTTATTGTTAGTTGAAGACCTCAATGCTACTCGGCTCATCGCCTGCGAAACGCACTCGGCGGACAAAGCCGCTTACATTCTCTATACGTCCGGTTCCACAGGTAAGCCAAAAGGAATCGTTCAGAGTGAGCGCAACCTGCTGTATTTCGCGGAGCGTTGGATTGACTCGATCCGGCTCAACGCCAGCGATCGCGTCACAATGCTCTCAAGCCTGAGTCACGACGCTTCGATCCCCGATCTCTTCGGCAGTGTCTTGAGTGGTGCAACGCTCTGCATCTACGACGTTCAGAGCAGCGGTTTGCAACACCTGGCCGAGTGGTTGCGGGACGAAGCGATTACTATTTGGCATTCAGTCCCGACCCTTTACCGTCGCTTTGCTGAACGGCTGACGCCAAACGAGATCTTTCCGGAACTTAGTCTCGTTGCATTCGGCGGTGAAGCAGTGAGAGACAGCGACGTCGAGCTCGTGCGTCACCATTGTCCTGAGGCAGCGCTGACGATCATCTATGGCCAGTCGGAATCGACGATCACGTCGCTATGGACGTTAGAAAAGGACCAGCAGTCGCAAAAGATCTCGTTAGGCTGCCCCATCGGCTCGACGCGTCTTTTCCTCGCCGACGAACAGGGCGCTGTGATCCAGGAATTCGGCAGCGGTGAAATCGTAATCGCCAGTTCGCACGTGGCGCTTGGTTACTGGCGAGACGAGCAAGCCTCAGCCCGCGCGTTTACGATCGACGCACAGCAAGGGCGACTGTTTTGGAGCGGCGACGCCGGCGTCCTTTCGAGTGACGGCAGCATACGCTTTGCGGGAAGAAGCGACGCGCAACAGAAGATTCGCGGCCATCGAGTGGAACCTGCGGAGATCGAGAGTGTGTTGCAATCGCACCCGGCCATTTCCGACTCAGCCGTCGTGGCCTATCGAAATGCAAATGACGAAGACGAGCTGCACGCATTCTTCGTGAGCGATGAAACGATCGATGCCGGCGCCCTGCGAGAAGTGTTGTTACAAGAACTTCCCGACTACATGATCCCGCGCTGGTTCACGCGCCTGGAACAGCTTCCGTTGCTGGCAAGTGGCAAAGCGGATCGTGCGAAGCTGGCGGGCGAAGTTCCTCGCGAGAACAAACGTGAAACTCGTGAGTTGCGCAGTGAAACTGAGCTGCGGCTGGCGGCGATTTGGCGGCAATTGCTGGGAGTTGACGAGATTGGCGCAGGCTCCGACTTTTTCGATCTCGGTGGCCAGTCGTTACTAATCATCGAATTGCTTTCCGCCATCCATGAAGCATTTCAAATAGAACTCACGTTCAAAGATGTGCTGCGCCACCGGACTGTTGCACAACTCGCAAAGCTAATCGAAGACTCGAGACCGATCCGGCAAGAGCTTGTTAAGCGCGCAGAAACGCGTGAGTACTACGAACTGTCGTCCGCACAAAAGCGGATGTTCGTGCTGAGCCAGTTTGACCACATCGGCGCCACTTATAACATGCCGCTCGCCGTCGACTTCGATGGACCATTAGATCGCGTGCGTCTGCTTCAGGCAGTGCAAGACTTGATCCAGCGGCACGAGTGTTTACGCACGTCCTTTCACCTGGTTGCGGGAACGCCCGTGCAAGTGGTGCACGACAACGTAGAGTGTGAGATAGAAGAGGCGCGTGTATGCGAAGACGATGTCGGTCACGCCATCGAGGAATTCGTCAAGCCTTTCGATCTGGGCCACGCGCCATTGCTTCGGTTCAAGATCCTCGTTCGCGAGGACGACCAGTTCACGATTCTCTCCGACATTCATCACATTATCTGCGACGGTGCTTCTCGCGAGGTGTTGGCGCGCGACTTGATCGGTCTCTATGGCGAACAGACGCTGCCGCCTTTCGAGATTACATATAAGGACTATGTTGTATGGCAGACGGGCCTTAATCGCAGCGGGGCTTTGCACGCGCAAGAGAAGTATTGGCTCGATCTCCTGGCTAGTGGCGCGCCCCCATTGAATCTACCGACGGACTTCGAGCGGCCGGCGACATTTTCTTTCAAAGGCAGCACGCTTCGAAGCTCGTTGAGCGAACAAGCAGCGGAACGTTTTCGCAAGCTGGCGGTCTCGCAGGGCGCCACTCTCTTCATGACCTCGCTGGCTGTCTTCAGCGTCGTGTTACAGCAGCGTACACGGCAGCCGGACATAGTTCTCGGGGTCAGTGTCAACGGGAGACACCATTCCGCACTGCGGCCACTGATCGGCATGTTTGTAAACGAGTTAGTCGTTTGGAATCGTCCGCGAGGCGGCATGCGTTTCAGTGACTTTTTAAGCGACGTGAGAAGCCGGTTGGTACAGGCGTTGGCGAATTCTGAAGTACAGTTCGATCACCTCGTCGAGCGGCTGAATCCGGCTCGTGATATGTCGCGTAATCCACTGTTCACCGTGTGCTTGTCGATGTCACAGGCGCTGCCACGCACGATCGATCCCGCGGGAACACGATTCACACGCCGCCGCACAGCGCCCCACTTCTCAAAATTCGACCTAACGCTTTTTGTTTGCGAGGACGGCGATCGAATTCATTTTGATTTCGAATACTGCGCCGATCTCTTCCGGCCCGCCACGATAGCGGATCTGGCCCAACAGCTTGCCGCCGTCATCGATACGGTCTGCGACGATCCGCAAATCCGGCTCGAGGACATCGGCTTTGTGGAGACGCGCCAGCATCGCACACGGTCTGTAAGCAAATCTCTCGACGATCGTGTCGTACATGAACTAATCGAGGAGCAGTGCCGGATTAGACCGCAGGCGATCGCTGTTTGTGATGGCCCAACAAAGGTTTCCTATCGCGAGCTGGATGAGCGCGCGAACCAGGTAGCGCATTACCTGCGCGATCGAAGTCAGGTAAAGCCCGGTGAGCCGGTCGTCGTGCTGTTCGACAACTCGATCGAGCTGGTTATTGCCGTGTTGGGGACGCTCAAAGCGGGCGCCAACTACGTTCCGATCGATCCGTCGTTCCCCGAAGATCGCGTGCGATTGATCTTGAATGACACTGGCGCGCGGGTTGTCTTATCGCAGCGCAGCATGCTGAGGCTGCTCAATCGGCTGCAATGGGAGTGCCCGCAACTCGATGCATTCTGTTGTCTCGACAGCAGCCAAATCAGCAGCGAGGTGGAAACTTCGGGCAATGCGCTGATGAATGAGGAACTGTGGAACTACGTGGCTTCAATCGCGACCGACGATATTTCCGGCGGTGGTTGGACCCGCAGTGATACTGGATTTCCATTCACAGCCGCTGAGATGGCCGAATACGTCGAGAATGCGTTTCAAAAGATCGCTCCGCTGCTTCGTTCCGATTTGCGAGTGTTGGAAATCGGTTGTGCTTCCGGTTTGACGCTCTGTCGCGTTGCGCCACTGGTTGGGTTTTACCACGCCACCGATCTTTCGCAAGTTATGGTTGAAAAGACGTGGCGCAAGGTTCAGGCGGAAGGTTTGGAAAACGTTCAGGTCGAATGTTTGCCGGCGCAGGAGATCGATCAATTAGGCGCCGAGCAGTTTGACCTCATTATTCTTAATAGCGTGGTCCAGTCGTTCCCTGGGCATAACTATCTGCGCAACGTGTTGGCAAAGGCGATCACGCTGTTGAAAGACGACGGCCATATCTTTCTCGGCGACTTGATGGACCTGGACCGGAAAGCCGCATTGATTGAATGGCTCGAAGACTTTGTGCGTACGAGCGACAACGGCCGAAAAGCGAAGCTTGACTGGTCGGCGGAGCTGTTCGTTTCTCCGGCTTTTATAGACGACTTGCCATTCGATTTTCCTGAGATCGCGCAGGTTGAAACTTCTGACAAATGGCGCACGATCGAGAACGAGTTAACCAGGTTTCGTTTCGACGCGTTAATCAGCATCGATCGGCGCTCGCGATCAATTCCGGGGAAAGCGCAGCGCAAGTGGCAGGACGATCTGTCGGTTGTCGAACAGTGCCGGAAGACGCCCGTCTCGACCGGGACATCAGCGGCTGATGCGGCGTACGTGATCTACACGTCGGGGACGACTGGCACCCCGAAAGGAGTCGAGGTTGAACATCAAAGCCTCGTCAATTATGTGACGTGGGCAGCCAGGCAATACGAGATTGGTCCGGAATCGAGTTTCCCGCTATGCACGCCGATCTCTTTCGATCTCACATTGACGTCGTTGTTCGTGCCGTTGATTGCCGGCGGCAGTGTTCGTATTCACGAGGCAGGGAATGCGGTGCTTTCCATGACTCAGGCACTGTCTGACAACCAAATCACGGCTATCAAGCTCACGCCCTCTCACCTGGAACTGCTGAGTGTTGCAGACGTCCCCGCAGATTCGCGGTTACGGACGTTTGTAGTCGGAGGCGAAGATCTAAAGGCGGCCGGTGCGCGACGGATCGAAGAGTATTTTTCTTCGGCAGCGATGATTTTCAACGAGTATGGACCAACGGAAACAACTGTTGGTTGCATGGTCCACCGGTTCGATCGCCAGCGCGACTGTTACACCAGCGTGCCCATCGGCGAAGCGATTGAGAACGTTGACGTCTACATACTTGACGAGCGCCAACGTCCGGTTGCCGATGGCACGGCCGGCGAACTTTATGTTTCAGGACCGGCAGTCGCACGGGGTTATCTGAAGCGCCCGACTGAAACAGCGCAGGTGTTTCTGCCTGATCCTTTCAAACCCGGTCAACGCATGTATCGGACAGGAGATCTGGTGTGGCGCGCCCCAACGAAGTCATCGAGTTTCTCGGTCGGGTTGACGATCAATTGAAGATTCATGGTCATCGCATCGAGCTGCGCGAAATCGAGACTTGGATTCTGGCTCATCCTGACGTCAGCAAGGCCGCTCTCGTGGTGGTTAAAGACAATGCCGCGCGGCACAAACAACTGATCGCTTATTTCGTCGCCCGCCGGGAACTCGCCGATGAAGATCTGCGCTCGTTTCTCAAGCACCGTTTGCCCGAATACATGCTGCCCAATCGCTGCATTCAAACTGCCGATCTGCGCTTCAATGAGAATGGCAAACTCGACCGGCAGCATCTGTCGGCCATCACGCCACTGGAACCGGAATCGGAATTGGTATGGCCCCGGACGCGGCTGGAGCAACACTTGGCCCAAATATGGAGCGATGTGCTTGGTATCGACGTAAAACGCATCGGCCTTGATTCGAACTTCTTTGTCCTGGGCGGACATTCATTGTCGGCTGTCATGTTGGCGTCGCGTGTGCGCTCGGAGCTAAAGCTACAGACGCGATTAGCTGACGTCTTTAGTTTTCCTGAGTTGGGTGAGTTTGCGCGGAATGCGAGCGATGCCGGCGGTATATTCGCGGCGAGGGAAACGATCGTCCGGGCTGAATCGCGCGAGTATTATCCCGCTTCTTATTCGCAGCAGCTCATTTATCGCAAGCACGCTAAGCAACCGGGAAAATACAACCGCGATCCGATTGTGTACGAAGCGCGAGGCCCTTTGGACCTTCACCGGTTCCGCAAGGCCTTGCAGGAGTTGATGCGGCGGCACGAGCTTCTGCGCACCTCGTTTCATGAAGTTCATGGTCAGATTGTCCAGCGGATCAACGATGGCTTGGAAGTGCCGTTGGAGGTAAACGATTGTCCGGCTGCCGAGGTGCGCGATGATTTGCTGTCGAGGGAGCGTCTGTTTCGGTTGGGAGATCCGCCGCTCTGGCGCGCGCAGGTAATCTCCATTGACTCTGAGTTTCATTACCTCCAATTCGATCTGCACCACATTCTCTACGATGCCGAGTCCATCGCCTTCTTACTGGATGACTTCAGCCGTTTGTATCGCGGCGAAGAGCTGCCGCCGCTAAGTCTCCAATACAAAGATTACGCCGTTTGGGAACAACGCCAGGCGCGACGTGTTGCCCAGTTTTCTGAAGGAGTGAAGTACACATATCTCCCGTCCAGGACAGACACGCCCGGCCTCAAAGGACATGCGATGTTGAACGTGCGACTCGAACCTCAAGCCGAAACTGCACTGAGACGTTTGAGCAGTCAACTCAACTGCACTCGGTTGTCGATCCTGTTGGCCGCATTCTTCCAGAGCATCAATCGTGAAACTCGTGCCGGTGAAGTTGCTGTCGGCCTGCGCGTCTCCACGAGACGGCATCATGAATTGCAAAAGGCGGTCGGTCCTTTTCTACAGAAGCTACCGGTGCATGCTCGCGTGGTGGAAAATGAACCTTTAAATACTTTAGCGCAGCGCTTGCAAGAGACTCTGTTTTCAGCACTGGATCGGGGTCACATCGCAGTTGCGGGGCAGTCGTCGCCGTTCCCGATACTCGTGAATTATCAAAACGTAACCGAAGCACCGAGCGATACGTTCGGTCCTGGCGTGACGGTTACGCCGATTCGAACAAAGAGTCTTCCTGCCAACGCGATAGTTCCTTACGAATTCGTATTGGCCGTCTTCGATCGGCCTGATCGTGTTGAGCTGCGTGCTCTGTACGATCAGGCTTTGTACTCACCGCAATTTGTCCGTCAGGTATTAGACGATATTGGCGATGGCGTCGCCCGTTTCGACCGCTACATTCCCCTTAAGTTATCAGCAACAAGCGCTCTGGCTACTGGCCCACTTAATACTGCCGGCTGAACAAGGTGCATTAAACCTGTGCTACCAGTTTAGCCTGCGCGGAAAGTTGGATGTTGGCGCCCTGCGAACAGCCGTGCGCCGGCTCGCCGAGCGCCACCCGCTTCTGGGAACGCGAATTTGTGAAGACAACGGAGAGATTTTGCAAGTGGGTGGACAAGCAGTCGACTTGGAGATCCTGGACCTGCAAGCCGCGTCTGACCCGGTATTCGAAGCCGATATCCATGCCGCGTGCAAATCTGGCCAGGGCTTCGATCTCGATGGCGGATCATTATCCTGCTTTGAGTTGTTAATCGTTGGCGACGAGTCATGGCGGCTGCTGGTAAACCTGCATCACGTGATCGCCGACGGCCGTTCCATAGAAATACTACGTCGCGATCTGGCGGCGACTTATTCAGCAATCGTCCAATCCACTGAACCAACATTGCCGCTGCAACCGATGCTCTATAGCGAGTTCGTCGCCAGTCAACTCTCGCGGCACGGTCACGCCGATTTCTTAGCCGATCAGGATTATTGGACCAACGAACTCTCTCCCGAACCGCCGATGCTGGAATTGCGGCCCGACTACCCCCCTCCTGAGCGACGCAGTTTTCGAGGAGCTCAACTAACCATGCCGATTGATAGCGACTTGATCGACATGTGCCGCGGCCGGAGCTTTCGCTGTCGGGTTCCACTTTCAGTCTTCATGTTAGCAGGCTTTGTCAGATTACTGTTCGAGCGTTCAGGTCAATCAGACGTCCTGATCGGAACCAGCTTCGCAGGCCGCGATCACAAACCGTGGCGGGAAGGCATTGGTCTCTACATCAACACCGTGCCGCTGCGCTTTAACCCTGAAACTGCGTTACCCGATCGCGAGTTCATCCGTTACGTGGCTGGGCAGTACGTGAAGGCGCACGATCACCAGTACTATCCGTTGCAACTCTTGCTTGCCCGGCTGCCGGCTTCGCGAACCATCTGCCGTCCGGCGTTGTTTCCAGCGGCGTTCAATTTTCAATACACCAATCACGATCAAGCTGAATGGGCAGGATTGGTCGAAAGCGGATTCCAACGCGTCTACGCGCCGACTACGGTCTTTGAACTGGTTCTCCACGTCGCAGTGGAAGCCGACGACGTATCGCTCACGATTGATTACTGCACCGATCTGTTTTCCAAAGAAACGATATCGGCCTTAGCTGGTGAATACACCCGAACTCTGCGAGAGCTTTGTTGCGACGAAGTTCCGTTTAACCAGGCTGCCAAACAAGTGCCCGACTCAGAAGGCCGGAGAGTGAACAGGTGACAGAACCAACGCCGACATTTGTTCAAATACTCGAAGCGCACGCCGCGAACATCAGTGATAAGCGCGCCTTTGCTTTTATGAAAGACAGCAACTCCGATTTTGTTGAGGAGTTGAGCTATGGCGCGTTGCGCGAGCAAGCGCGGCGAGTGGCAGCAGCGTTGAGGGCCGAAGGTGTCAAAAACGAGATGCCGGTGGTCCTGCTGTTTCCTCCGGGACTTGAGTTCATCGGCGCGCTATTTGGATGTTTTTACGCTGGCGCGATCGCGGTTCCGGCAACCGATCCCTACCGCCTGAATCGTACCCAGACTCGACTCACTTCGATTTGCCGTGACGCTGGTGTCTCGATTGGTTTGACTACTGCGTCAGTGTTGCCACAACTCGCTGCGCAGACAGAACTCAACTCGATCAAATGGCTGGCCGTGGATGCCCTGGACCATACGCACGCGAGCGACGTCGAGCCCCTGCGGCTCACTGCTGGCTCCATTGCCGTCATTCAGTACACGTCAGGATCGACCTCTCAACCGAAAGGTGTCGCCCTGACGCACCGGAACCTGATTCACAACCAACAGTTCATCAAAGAGGCTGTCGGGCAAACTGAGCGTTCGACGTTTGCCGGTTGGTTGCCGCCGTATCACGACATGGGGCTTATCGGGCTCATTCTTCATCCGGTCTACCTTGGAGCGCAGAGCCTCCTCATGTCGACGATGAGTTTTCTGCGCCATCCATTCCGTTGGCTGGAGTTGATGAGTCGTTATCGGGCGACGGCCACCGCAGCGCCGAATTTTGCTTTCGATCTTTGTGTCGAACGAACTACCGAGTCTCAGCGGCAAACACTGGATCTTAGTTGTCTCGAAGGCGTGGTGAATGGAGCAGAACCGGTTCGGCAAGAGACGCTGGATCGTTTCAGTAATGCGTTTGCGTCTTGTGGGTTTAAGCGTGAGGCATTCTATCCAAGCTATGGCCTGGGCGAAGCGACGCTGCTCGTCTCCGGTCGTCGCCAGGCTGGCGATAGCGGTGAATGCTGGATCGACGTGCATGAGTTGCAAGAGGGCAGAGCAACGGAAGCAGATCCGCATGAGAACGGATCGCGAGCGGTGGTTAGCTGCGGCCGGCCGGCGAATGGGTTGGAAGTTCTAATTGTCGATCCACGCACGAGAAAGACATGCGCTGACGGCAATGTTGGAGAGATTTGGGTAAGCGGCGACGGCGTTGGCGTCGGTTATTGGAACAATCCGCAGCAGTCAACGCGAACATTCAGGGCTCGATTGCGATCGGACAGCAAGAGGAAATTCTTGCGTACTGGTGATTTGGCGTTCATGCGCGAGGGGGAACTATTTGTAACTGGCCGCTGGAGCGATCTCATTATCGTGCGCGGTAGAAATATTCATCCGGAGGACGTTGAGAGAACTGCGGAAACGAGTCATCCCGGAGTGCTGGCCCATGCAGGCGCGGCTTTTAGCATCGACACAGGAGGGGGAGAACGTATTTGTCTGGTCCAGGAAGTCAGGAGCGGCAGTCCGTACGCGGAGATAGCCACGGCTTTGCGCCAACAGATTGCCAACGAGCACGAGGTTGAACTGTACAGCGTAGTGCTGGTGCGACCAAACCAGATTCCGCGGACTTCGAGCGGTAAGATTCGACGCAAAGCGTGCCGCGAGGCTCTCGCCGCGGGAGCACTTCGAGAGCGGTTCAGGAGCGATCTCGATCGTCACGCGGAACTGGCTCCGGTCAGCCAAATCTTGTCGGATCTGCTCCACGTTTCTGCCGCGGATCTTGGACCAGACCAGAACATCGTCAGCCTGGGTCTTGATTCGCTGAAAGCGGTCCAACTACAGCAATCTCTCGAAGAACAGTATGGTGTAAATTTTCAGATGTCAGACCTGTTCGGCGCCAGCATTCAGGAAATCGTCGAACGTCTGTCAGGACAGATCGAAAAGCGACCAGCAGCGTCACCGTCCGCGACAGCAATCGAGTCCGATTCGTTCGCTTTAACACCCGGCCAAAGTGCGTTGTGGTTTGAGTATGAGCGAAATCCTGAGAGCTCGGCGCTTCATCTCGGCGGCGCCATCAGAATTCACGGCGGTTTGAATGAGCAAGCACTTGCTTCCGCGTTTGACCGCCTGCTCGATCGACATAGCGTCCTGCGCAGCCGGTTTGAAGTCACACAATCGATTCCGTGGCAAAGAGTGATGCCGCGGCCGACAAATACGCTCGAAGTTCACGTTGTTTCAACGCTGACTGATGCGGAGTTGCACGAACGGCTGAGCCGGGAGTTCAACCGGCCATTTGACTTGAAAACGGACTTGCCCGTGCGTTTACAGCTTTATCGCCTGGATGATTGCGACGCCGTCATTCTGTTTGCCGTGCATCATATCGTCGCCGATCTGATCTCTTTCAGAATATTGGCGCAGGAGTTGAGCGAGTTTTATCGCGCGGCAGTTACGGGAGTCACTGCGAGGCCGGTTGAACCATCGTTCCCTTATGCGGAGTACGTCAAATGGTATGAGCAACTGTTGGCGAGTCCGGAAGGCGAGACGTTGGCTGCGTTTTGGGAAACTGAACTGGTGCGGGAAGTGCCCTTGCCAGAGCTGCCGCGGATGCACGCAGGCGCGGATCGGGCACTCCGGCCTGCTGGTCTGCGGCAGCGCGTTTTTAGAGACACGCTGTTTCATGAGATTGAAGATCTAGCGCGGCAAGAGAAGCTCACTCGTTTTGTAATCCTGCTCGGCGCTTTCAAGATTCTGCTGCATCGTTATACGCAACAGACTGATATTGTGGTTGGCACGCCAGTATCAGTTCGGCCTCACCGCGGTTTTCGAAATTCGGCCGGCTACTTCGTCAACATCGTTGCACTTCGCAGTGAGCTGAATAGCGCCGACCCGTGCCGGGAATATCTTCGACGTTTACAAGGAACAACCGTGCGGGCGCTGGATCATAGCGCTTATCCGTTCTTTCGCGTCGTGCAAGACCGGCGGAGCCTGGGCCGAACAGATGCCGTCTCAGAAATGCCGCTAGTGTTCAACTACTACGAAGCCGGCTCTTCCGATTCGCCGGATCTCGCAACCCTGACACTTCATCGATCCGAGTCCCCGATCAGTGTTGGCGAGTGTGAGATCCAAGCATTGCGACTCGATCGACTGCACAGCCAATTCGATCTCTCGTTAAGCGTGGCGGAGTTTGGCGATGCGCTCAGCGCTGCCATCGAATACAACGCCGGCGTGTACGAGCAGGACTTTGTCGATCGTCTGCTGAGTCACTTCGAGATGATTCTGACGGAACTGGTGCGGGCTCCTGCACAGCGTATCTCACAGCTTGCAGTGATCACTGACGAGGAGCGTGTCGCATTCGATCGTTGGAATGAGACGGCCGTTCGGTATGACGAAATACACGTATTGCACAAGCTGATCGAGCAACAAGTGGATCGCCAGCCTGGGGCGATTGCCGTGTCGTGCGAAGATCGAGCACTTGCCTACGCCGAACTGGATCGGAAGTCTACGGATTTAGCTTGTTATCTGGTGGCGTGTGGCGCCGGCCCGGAACGACCTGTTGCTGTTCTTCTGCCGCCCGGTTTGGAGCTGGTGATTGGTTTGTTGGCCATTCTCAAAGCCGCAGCCGCATACATGCCCATCGATCCCACAGACGCGCCGGAAAGAATAGCAAGGATCTTGAAACAGGCCGCACCGACGCTTGTGCTCTCAACCAGAGATGCATTCAACGCAATCGAGACTACCGTCGCGATCGTCTATCTGGACGAGCTTACTCTGCCGCCGAGCGTCGCTAAATCGCTCCCTGAGACGCAGCCTCACGATCTCGCCTACATCATGCACACGTCAGGTTCTACCGGTGAGCCCAAAGGTGTGATGATCTCTCATCAAGCGATCTGCAATCGGCTGCTTTGGATGCGCGATCAGTATCGCCCGGCGAAAACAGATCGCATCCTGCAAAAGACTCCGTACACCTTTGACGTTTCGGTATGGGAACTCTTCCTGCCGCTGATTACCGGTGTGGAAATGGTCATTGTGCGGCCCGGCGGTTATCGCGATCCGTCTTACCTCGTCGACCTGATTCGGAGGCGCCAGATTACGATCCTCCACTTTGTGCCTTCGATGTTGCATTTGTTCCTGGACGAGCGTCGCGCTGACGAGTGCGGCTCTCTGCGACTCGTGATTTGCAGCGGCGAACCGTTGTCACCGGCCCTGCGCGATCGCTTCTTTGCGAGCTCGCGAGCGGAACTGCACAACTTGTATGGTCCAACAGAAGCCGCCGTCGACGTTACTTATTGGCCTTGTGAGCGGAACGACTTGAGCCACGTCATTCCCATCGGCTGTCCTATCGCAAATACTCAACTCTTTATTCTCGATCCTGATCTTAACCGCGTGCCTCCCGGCATCACTGGCGAATTGTTTATCGCCGGAGTGGGCCTCGCCCGAGGTTATTGGCGGCGGCCGGATCTCACTGCGCGCGTGTTCCGTGAGATCACGGTCAACGGAGATGGTCCGGTGCGCGTTTATGCGACCGGCGATCGAGCACGATACCGGCCTGATGGCAGCATTGAGTTTCTTGGCCGTGTGGATGAACAAGTAAAGATTCACGGCGTGCGCATCGAGCTTGGCGAGGTCGAAGCGGCATTACGACGCCATCCGGCTATTGGCAACTGCGTCGTGAATGCTTTCAGTTCCAATGGAGATGGCTTACGGCTTGCGGCGTATCTGGTCAGGACGCCCAGCTTACCTTCAGCCGCTGAATTGCATCGATTCTTGAGCCGCAACCTTGCTCCTGCTTTTATCCCGTCAGTCGTTTGCGTCGTCGATCGTTTGCCGACAACTTCGAGCGGAAAGGTGAAAAGAAGCGCTCTGCCGGCGCCGTCGGCTTGCGAAACGCTTCCGCGAGCGGAGTGCGAGCTGCCTGAAATGCCAGCCGAAACCCTGTTGGCCGGGATCTGGCGTGAAGTTCTCGGACTCGAACAAGTTGGCGTAAACGAAAACTTCTTTGAGCTTGGCGGCGATTCGCTGAGATTGCTCCAGGTCAGAAACCAGGCCCTGCAACTTGGCTTAGCTTTCTCAGTTGAAGACGTGTTCCAGCATCCGACTATTCGCGAATTGGCTCCTTTATTAAAGACAGTCACCGATCCAAACGGTTCAACGATTGCGCCTTTCTCACTCGTGCGCCCGGAGGTTCGCGCCCGGCTCGAAGCGGATTTCGAAGATGTATTTCCGCTTACAAAAACTCAGGAGGCGTTGCTGTTCCATAGCCAGAGCGAGACCGGCTACGAGATCTATTTACTGAGCCTCACCGTCGCCAGCGCGTTTCGCGAAGACCTCTTCAACGAAGCACTTGCGACGATCGTCTCGCGTCATCCGATGTTCCGTGTTTCGTACAACTACTGGGACTTCAGTGAGTTCTTGCAGGCCGTGCATCGCAACGTTACCGCGCGAGTCAGAGTATTTGATCTGATGTCACACGAGGAGGCAGAACAGGAAGAGATCATCGACGAGTGGATCAGAGACGAGTCGCGCCGCAGTTTCGATTGGGGGACGCCGCCGCTGATTCGTTTCCATGTGCATCGGCGCTCGGCCGGGTCGTTTCAACTAACGGTGAGCCATGCATTCTTCGACGGTTGGAGTCTGTCATCGGCGATTGTCGAGCTGCTGCGTGAATATCTCGCGCGGCTTACCGACACCGTCTCGCCGCTTGCGCCTGCACCCGCTGCTTTCTTCCGCGATTTCGTCGCCGCCGAGCAAATGGCAATCAACGATCCTGCGCAGCGCGAGTTTTGGCAAACTAAACTTGCTGCTGCGCCAACTTACCTGCGGCCCAGATCGATTCGCAGAAACCTCAACACCACTGGAATCGTGCGGCGCAACGTTGTTATTGCGCCGCAGGTCTCAGCCGGTTTGCGGCAACTGGCGAAATCTGCGCACGCTCCACTAAAGAGTGTCTTGTTGGCTTTGCATCTGCGTGTGCTGAGTCAGTTGACGGGGGGCCGGGAAGTTGCGACCGGGTTGATTACACACGGACGTCTCGAACAGCCTGACGGCGATCGGGTTGTTGGGTTGTTCCTGAATACTGTTCCGTTGCAGATCAGGTTCGGGAATGAATCGTGGCGCGAGCTGGTGCGTCTCACGTTCCAGGCCGAACAGCAGATGTGGCCGTTTCGCCGGTATCCGTTAGCCGAGATGCGCTCGCTGTTGGGAACGACGCCTTTCGACACGGCGTTCAACTACGTGAATTTTCACGTTTACAATCAACTGCGTGGGCAGGACGATCTGCGGATCACAGCCTGGAAGAATCCATCCGATCTTACTTACTTTCCGCTCTGCGCATATTTTACCGAAGATCCTGTCGGGTCGCGTCTCCTTTTCTATCTTGATCACGATCGCAGTCTGTTCGAGAGTTCAGAAATAGAAAGAATCATCGAGTACTACGAGAAAGCTTTCGAGTTAGCTGCCACGGAGCCGGACGCGGTTGCCGCCGATCATGACTTGCGCTCTGTTGCCGAGCAGTCCGCGCAGCATGAATGGAGTCAACCAAGAAAACACGAACAGCCGGCACAGACGGCAATTCAGCTCTTCGAAGCCTGGGCAGCGAGGACGCCACTCGCAACCGCAGTCGCGGCCGGCGCAAGTGTTCTTTCTTACGCAGAACTAAACGCGTCGGCAAACCGGCTGGCACATCGCCTGCGGGAACTCGGAGTAACGAACAACGTGCCCGTGGGCCTCAAACTCGATCGCACACCGGAGCTCATGATCGCCATCCTGGCGATTCTCAAAGCCGGCGGCGCTTTTGTTTCGTTGAACCCGACGCTGCCGGAAGAGCGCCTTTCGGACATCAAGTCGGATTGCGGTCTCAACGTGATAGTTGGCGATCTTCCTGTAACTGGTCCGGAGCTTGGCTCGTATTCGTCGGACAATCTTGACTATGAAGTTGGGTTCGCCGACCTGGCATACATCATGTACACGTCAGGCTCGACGGGGAAGGCCAAAGGTGTCGAGATCACGCACGGCAATCTGACGAATGTATTGCTGTCAGTCGGAGATCAAATCGCAATTAGCGCCGGCGATAAGTGGTTAGCCGTAACTTCAATCTCGTTTGACATCTCGGTCCTGGAGCTTTTGTTGCCGCTGATCAGCGGTGCGCAGATCGAACTGGCCGGCGCGGCTACGGCTCGCGATGGCATAGCCCTGAAAGAGTTGTTGGCGAACTCGGGCGCCACCATCATGCAAGCCACGCCTTCGCTGTGGCGTTTGATCCTCGAAGCAGGCTGGGAAGGATCGGCACAACTCAGGATTCTTTGCGGCGGTGAAGCCCTCACCCGCCGGCTGGCCGGCGAGTTGTTGGGCTGTTGCCAGGTCCTTTGGAACGTCTATGGTCCAACCGAGACTACTATCTGGTCCACGATCGCCAGGGTAACGGCCGGTGATGATGAACCGTCAATCGGCGGTGCGCTGGCAAACACGACACTGTACGTGCTCGACGAGACTGGCGCGCCAGTGCCAGTTGGCATTCCCGGCGAGTTATATATCGGAGGAGTGGGCGTGGCGCGGGGATATCGAAACCGGTCTCAGGAAACGGCGCGCCAGTTTCTGCCTGATCCTGTTGCCGTTGAGGCTGGCGTGCGCATGTATCGCACCGGTGACATGGTTGTGCGCCGGACTGACGGATCGCTGGATTTCCTGGGCCGGCTTGACGGACAGGTAAAGATTCGGGGGCATCGTGTAGAAGTCGGTGAAATAGAAAGCACGTTGCGGTTGCATCCGGATGTTCGCGAAGCCGTGGTCACGGTGCGCCGGCGCACGGAAGATGATGTTCAGTTGATTGCTTACGTTCTTCCGTCGATAGGACAAACTCCGCGGCCGGCCAGTCTCAAGGAGTACGTTGCCCGCACGTTGCCTGCGTACATGGTGCCCGCTGAAGTCATCGCGGTCGACCAGTTTCAACTGAACGCCAACGGCAAGATCGATCGCAACGCGCTGCTGCAGCAAGATATCCGGAGCGATTCCCTTGCGGGCGTCAATGGCGAGCCGGTTGGTCCAACGGAAAACGCCGTCGCCCGGATCTGGCGTGAGCTGTTAGGGCAAAAAGAGATCGATCGTCACCAGAATCTCTTTCACCTGGGCGCACACTCGCTCCTCGTTATGCGTTGCTGCGTCAAGATCAAGCAAGAGCTGAACATTATTTGTGGACCTACTGAGATGTTTCGTTATCCGACTGTCGCCAGTATCGCCGCTTATCTGGACTCCGATGAAATCAACACCGCGGACCTCGCGCCTGTCGAGACGCGCGATCCCAGCCTAACCACGGCGCTGCAGGCAATGATCGCGCGACGCAGAAATGTTTGGACCGCCAGTTCCACCGCCTCAGACTGAACCGAAACATGACAAGCAACAATCAAGCGACTGACGTTGCGGAAAACGCCATAGCTATCGTCGGGATGGCCGGACGCTTCCCCGGCGCAAAGGATCTGGATTCTTATTGGAATCTGCTGCGCGAGGGACGGGAAGCAGTCACGTTTTTCGACGCAGAAGAGATCGTCGAAAACGGCATCGATCCAGAAATCGTTCGGCGCGCGAATTACGTGAAAGCCAAACCGATCCTCGACGATATCGAGCAATTTGACGCCGCGTTTTTCCAGATCAGCCCGCGCGAGGCCGAACTGATTGATCCGCAACATCGCTTGTTTCTGGAATGCGCGTGGGAAGCACTGGAGACGGCGGCACACGATCCCTGGAGGCACAACGGACGCATCGGAGTCTTCGCCGGCGCCGGGAAGAACACGTACCTGTTGCTCAATCTTTTATCACAGACTGATTGGATGCACAGCGATGAATTGTTCAAGCTCTTATTGGGCAACGAGAAGGACTACCTCTCAACGAGAGTCTCCTACAAGTTGAACCTGAAAGGTCCGAGCCTCACGATTCAAACGGCGTGTTCGTCATCGCTGGTGGCGGTCCATGCGGCTTGTCAGAGCCTGATGCTGGGCGAGTGTGACATGGCGCTGGCCGGAGGCGTGAGTGTTGACGTGCCGCGCGCAGGTTATCTCTACCGCGCCGGTGGCATCTTGTCGCCTGATGGGCATTGCCGGGCATTCGATGCTGAAGCGAGAGGTGTGACGTTCGGCAATGGAGTGGGAGTCGTCGTGTTGCGCCGGCTCGGCGATGCACTTAACGACGGCGACTTCATTCATGCGCTGATTCGCGGCACGGCTGTTAATAACGACGGAGCAGATCGTGCTGCTTTCACTGCACCGAGTGTTAATGGGCAGGCCCAGGCAATTGCCGAAGCGTTTGCGGTGTCAGGAATTTCTCCCGAAAGCATCAGTTACGTTGAAGCCCACGGGACGGCGACTCCGGTGGGAGATCCGATCGAAGTGCAGGCACTTACCAAAGCATTTCGGAGATACACGCAACGCACCCAGTATTGCGCCATCGGCTCGGTCAAAACGAATGTCGGTCATTTGGGAGCGGCGGCAGGCGTGGCCGGACTGATCAAGTCTGTGTTGGCGTTGCAGCACCAGCAGATTCCGCCGAGCTTGCACTTCACCAGGTCTAATCCGCAAATCGAGTTTGCCGCTTCACCGTTCTTCGTAAACTCGCAGCTTCGCAGTTGGGAAAGCACTGGACCACGCCGGGCGGGCGTCAGTTCTTTTGGACAGGGTGGAACGAATGCGCACGTCGTGCTGGAAGAAGCTCCGCAGCAACCAACGCAGTTGGAAGAAGCAGAGCGCGTTGATCAGGTGCTTGTTTTGTCAGCGCAAACGCCAGTCGCGCTCGCAGCGGCAACTGAGCGGTTGGCGGAGTTTCTTTCGACCACGGACTTTGAACTCGGCGATATTGCCTGGACGCTACAGACCGGCCGCACCGCTTTCAACTTTCGTCGCTTTATTATCAGTAGTGATAAGCAGGAAGCAGCCGCTGCTTTGCGGACGCTCGATCCAACTCGCGTCTTCGACGGTTTCTGTTCGGCAACCAACCGCAACAGCGCGGCCGCGAAAATCAACGGCCACCTTCCGTTTGAAATCGGCAAACTGTGGCTGGACGGCGTTCAACCAGATTGGAGCAGTTATCATTCGCGCCGTCGTCCGCACCGCGTGCCCCTGCCGACGTATCCATTCCAAAGACGCCGTCACTGGATCGATCCCCTTCACGCCATCGCTCTCAAAGAAACCAACGGTAAACACGATCCAGCCGTCGATGGCAGCGATCGTTCTCAGGTTGAGCTCAAGCTGACAAATATCTATCGCGACCTGCTGGGCGTCGAATCAGTATCTCTGCAAGATGATTTTTTCGAATTGGGTGGCGATTCACTGCTGGAGATGCAGTTTCGAGACAGAGTTAAGGAATGCTTCGGCGTGACGTTGTACGAAGGAGTGTTGTTGGACCATGCAACGGTCGGCGAGCTTACTCCTTTGGTGATGGAATCCGCTTCCGCTGCGAAGAAGAGAAAACGACCGCACCGCGAACTCGCTGTTGATGTTGTGCTGGACGAAAGATCTCAGCCGCGGGCAGGGAAATCGTGGCGACTCGGCAAAACATCTTTCTAACCGGGGCCACGGGATTGTTGGGAAGTCATCTGCTTGCGAACTTGCTCGTTGCAACATCCGCGCGAGTCTACTGCCTCGTACCGAGCTGACAACCGGGAGCAGGCTTATCGGCGGTTAAGTGAAATCGGCACGCTCTATGATCTGGGGTTCGCGGATCTCGAAGAGAGAGTGATTCCGATCTTGGGCGATCTCGGCTCGCCAAGATTTGCGCTTAGCGAAGACGAATGGAACGAGTTGGCTTCGACCGTCGACGTTATTTATCACTGTGGCGCGTCGGTAAATTTCATTCAGTCGTACCAAGCGCTGGAGCGTGTCAACGTGGGCGGAACGAAGGAAGCGCTGCGCCTGGCCGCGGCCGGCCGCGTCAAGCCTTTGCATCACATTTCCTCTATCGCAGTTTTTGAATCTGCCAGTCTCTCCGACCTGACTCACGTCTCAGAAGATGAGGACGTCTCGCACTGTGACGATCTGCACAACGGCTACGACATGACGAAATGGGTCGGCGAGCAAGTCATCGGACTCGCTCGAGAGCGAGGTCTTCCCGTTTCGACTATCGCCTCAGCAACGTTGCCGGGCACAGCCGCACGGGCATCATGTTGCCTCAGCACATTGTGTCGTCGTTGATTAAAGGCTGCGTGCAGTTAGGACTTGCGCCGGATGCAGACAACATCATCAACCTTATTCCCGTAGACGCCGCCTGCCGAATGCTGGTCGCACTCTCGCTTCAGGCTGAGTCCGTGGGCCGGAATTTTCACGTTGTGAATCCACTGTCGACGAAAATCGGAGATGTTGTGACGTGGCTCAACGAGCGCGGATATCGCGTCGAGTCGCAGAGCTATACTCATTGGCGCGAGGCACTGCGCACCGCCCCGCCCGACAACGCATTCAGGATCTTCCTGCCGTTAATCGACGAGGCGCCGCTCTTTACGAACCGCTCCTACGACATGGCAAACGTGCGCCGCTTTATCAGCGACCCGGATTTGGAATGTCCGCGATTCGATCGAGAGCTGCTCGACCGTTACTTGTCGCACCTGGTTTCAACCGGCTATTTACCGCTTCCTGGACCATTCGGAATCGGCAACTCTGGTCCATCCGTTTTGCAAACACATGCCCGATAACGCGTCAGGGGTGAATTCCTGGTTACATCGGTTTCTCGACGTGCTCCATGAATTTAAGCGCGAGATTGAGGAACGCTGGTCTGAGTATTTCGAATACCAGGCGCTCAGGGTCCACTGTCCTTCCGTAGAACAGTCGTTTGCAGATCTTTGCGAGTCGTTGGGTCAGGTCTATAACCTCAACATCATCGTCGAATCGGATCTCTCAAAACTCAATTCGATTGATCTCCTCTTTCAGTCTCGATTGGGTGATCTCGATCCGTCAACAAACGAAGTGATGACCTTACAAATGCTCGAAGCCATTCGCGAAAGACAAGATGCGGCACGCGCGAGAGCCAACGCTTCTGCAGCAATGGTTCCCACGCGCTTGACGAGAAAGACAATCGATGAGGGATCGGCGTATTTCGTCGGTGGGCAAGGGGATTCAACGATCGTGATTCTGAATGCCGTGGGACATGGACTTGCCTACTGGCATCGGCTCCTCGATTGCTTACTTGAGCGGCACAGAGTTGTGATCCCGGAATCGCCCGATTCGGAATGTTTGGAACTGATCCTCCGTCACGAAAAGATCGAACAAGCGCATTTGCTCGGTTGGTGTACTGGACCAAAAGTCGCAGTCGCATTCTACCGGCGCTGTCCTTCGCTGGTGGCTTCACTAATCCTGCTCAACAGCAGTTTTAAATGCAGTGGCGATGACGCAGAGCTCGCAACGCCTTACGAACATCATCTTGAACACCTCTGCCGCTCACTCGTTGAGCAGCCGGCAATGGCCCGCGTCATAATGAATATGTTTCTGGCTAACACGGGCCAGCAGGATTCTCAACTCCTGAGCCGGATGAGCGGTGAAGAACTGGCGACGGCTGTGTTATCGCAGACCAACGAAAACCTGAAAGGTCACATTCTCGATCCGTTTCAATCGCCGGAAGCGACCCTGGATTACGCGCGCCAGATCCTGGATTTTCTGGCTTACGATGCGGTGGCAGACGCCAGGGAAGTGCTCGTGCCGGTAATGCTCGTCGGCACGGAGTACGACGCCATTGCTTCACCAGCGACAACAGAATTCATGGCCCAACAGTTTCCCCGCGTGCGATCGATGAACATACGTGGGGCTACTCACTATGTCATTTACGATCGGCCGCGCTTCGTTGCCGAGCTCATCGAAAAGTTTCTCGCGGACCTCGAGGCGCCGCTGATCTCTGCTCACGTGCCGCAACTCTCTTCGTCACCGGAAACATTATGGACTTGACCAAACTCCTCTCGCGACTGCGTGACCAGCGGAGCAACAAGTTGCTCCTGTATGCGAAGGGCCGGTTGAGCAGCAAGTCGTTCGCCGAAGTGCATGACGATGTGCTTGCAGCTTGCGAGAATTTGTCTGCTATCGGCGTAAAGCCCGGCATGCGCGTGGGCATCAGCGCTCGCAACTGTTACGAGTGGGTTATATACGACCTGGCGTTGATTGAGTTGCGAGCTGTTTCAGTGGCCTTCACAGACGACTTCGCGAAGACGCCGGTTGACGAGTTAATTGAAAAGTATTCATTGTCGTTGCTGCTGACAGGCGCCGGCGCTCACCAGGATGATCCGGCCCTTCCGATCCTCTCTATTGACAGCGTGGTCCAAGACAGCGGCGTCAGAATCGCGGCTCGAAACCTGCCTGTTGACGAAGACTTCATCACGCCGGCCCTGATTTTTTCCTCGGGCTCGGCGGGTGGGCTCAAAGGCCTCGTGCTGAATCGTTTCGGGATTGAAGCAAGTATCGACGCATTTGCGCAGGCAGTTGGACCACGTCGCGACGATCTATTTTTGTTGTTCTTACCGTTGTCGAACTATCAACAGCGAATGATGTATTACGCCGCGTTCTGGTATGGATTCGACTTGGTTGTAACCGATCCGACGCAACTGTTTCGGGCCCTCAAAACCCTGCACCCGACAATTTTGATTGCGCCGCCGGCGCTTTATGAAGGTGTCGAAACGCAGTACGACAGTCAACCTGCGTGGAAACGGCGACTTGCCGATACGGCCGGCAAACTGGCGTCAATGTTGCCGCATGAGGGCCTGCGTAAGGCAGTTGCGCGAACAATATTCAAGCGAGTGCATGAAGCATTCGGCAGCCGGATGCGTTTCATGGTGACCGGCATGGCGCCAATCAAACGCTCCGCGCTGAAGCTCTTTGCGCGCATGCAACTCCCCGTGTTTGAAACATACGGCTTAATTGAATGCGGTTCGATCTCTCTCAACCTGCCGAGCGCTGCGAGGTTGGGCTCGGTGGGCCGTTTGTTGCCCGGTGTTAACGTGGACCTTGCCGCTGATGGCGAGATCATAGCCTGGCGCGAGCCACCGATTGCGCTCGGATATTTCGAGTGTGCCGAGGGTGAGAACGAGCGCACGTTTCTCGGCGGCAATCGCA
The DNA here is from genome assembly GCA_963770215.1 of uncultured Acidobacteriota bacterium. Taxonomy (GTDB): domain Bacteria; phylum Acidobacteriota; class Blastocatellia; order Pyrinomonadales; family Pyrinomonadaceae; genus PSRF01. Next base: position 317,175 of record CAVYOP010000013.1, on the reverse strand, counting down.
TTGCCACAGGTGATGTCGGCTTCTTTGATCGCGATGGTTACCTGTACTTGGTCGGGCGCAAGAAGGAAGTGATCATCACCTCCGGCGGCGAGAAGGTCCATCCTGAAGTCCTGGAATCGGAGATTGACGCTTGTCCCGATGTTGGCAAGGCAGTTGTGTTGCCAGGTTCCGACAGTTCTCCGTTGACGGCAGTAGTGTTGCCGAAAGATCCGCAGGACACACTGGCCCGCGCGCGTATCGAACAGTTTGTACGAAAGATGCAGGGAGAGCGGATGTTTCCGGGAGTCGGGAAACTCATCTTTACTGACATCCGCTTCTCAACCGATAACGGTTTTTTGCGACCAAATCTGAAACTCGATCGCCGAAATATTGCGCGACACTTCGGCGCTGCGGTCGAGACAGAGCCGTCGCCAACCCAGAAAGCGAGAAACGCGAGCAATGCAGGTTGAAACACAGATCGAAGAGAAGATCCTGGCGCTCCTTTCTGAATTCATTCCGCACAAAAAGAAATTGCGCGAGATAACGGAAGAGACCGAGCTACAGCGAGAGCTCGGCGTCAACTCGATTGCGCTCTTGTCGATGGTGTTTCGCGTCGAGGAAGAATTCAAGGTCGATCTCTCTCAGATCGATTTTGGCGCCGAACTGGCGAAGCTGAGAACTGTCGGCGACTTGCTTGGCATCAGTAAAGACCTTTTGGCAAACGCCGCGCAAAAAGTCTCATGAAGATGGCTTTGCACAAAAACTACTTTAGTCGCTGTTTGCATCGCTGTGCAGGATATTTTCCCCGCAGCGCAAAGGCGCAACAAAGGCGCAAAGGCGCAAAGAAAATCCAGCAAGACGCGGCAGCGCTTTGCGCCTTTGCGGGAGACCTCTTCACCTCATAACGCACTTTTTGTGCAAAGCACATGAAGATCATTGATGCTCATTGTCACGTCGCCTCGATCGATCACGTGCCGCAGTCGTTTGTTGAAGGCGCGCTCAGAAACATCGAGGCACAGTTTGCCGCACGCGGCATCAGGGCAAGCCGCCAGAGATTACTCGATGCTTACCTGGCCCAGATGCAGGACCCACTCTGCGATGCGCTCGTTAATCAGATGGATGAGGCAGGGATTTCCCAGAGCATTATTCTCGCACCTGATTTCACCTACTCGTTGAAAGACTGTTCGTTGACAATCGAGGAGACGTTCCTGGCGTGTCGAGAAATACTCCGCAGACATCCCAGGAGATTGGAAGTGTTTGGCGGGATTGACCCGCGCTGGGGCAAAGACGGATTGAATCTCTTCGAACGCTCGTTGAATGAATTTGGCTTTCGCGGCTTTAAGGTCTATCCGCCTTGTGGCTTCAGTCCGAGCGCGATTGACCTGTTTCCGTTTTATGAAATTTGCGCTCAGCACCGCGTACCTGTGGTTGTGCATATTGGTCCAACCTCACCGGTGTTTGGCTTCGGCACAACCAGCCCGTTTCTTATCGACGAAGCGGCGCGCCAGTTTCCCACAGTTAATTTCATACTCGCCCACGGGTCCGTCAGCTTTACCGAGGAATGCGTGATGCTGTGCAAATTCCGGCCCAACATTTACCTGGATATCAGTGCTTTTCAGAGCATGCAGGGAACAAACTCGCCGGGTGAAGCGGTGAGGAGAACTGTCTCACAGGGAATCAATCACAAGGTGATCTTCGGCACAGACTGGCCGGTGTTTCGTCTGCAGGGTGATCAGACCAGTTTTGTGCAAACAGTCGTGGCTGATGAAGGACCAATGTCCGATCTCAACGACGAGGAGAGAGCGCTGATTCTTTACCGGAACATCGAACGCCTGCTTGAAGGCGCGGGATGTGGAACCTTTCAGAGGGCGGCCACGGAGGGCCACCCCTACAGTAGGGGCGGCCCTCCGTGGCCGCCCAACATTACTGCATGAAACCGTCACCAGTTATGTCGCCGGTTAATTCGTCGGCAACAATTACGCTTCGCGACCTTGTTGCGCAGCACGCGCGTCGCGCGCCTCAGTCGGTTGCGCTCGTTAGTGATGGCGCGACGCTAACGTACGGCGAGTTGGATGCACGTGCCAGCCAACTCGCGCGGGATCTCGCGGGCGCAGGTGTAACGAAAGGCGCTCGTGTCGCGTTTTATCTTGACCGGGCGCTGGAGATCGTTGTGGCGTTGTTGGGGATCATGGAGGCGGGAGCGGTTTCGATCCCGGTCGGAATACAGCAGCCGACGTCCCGCGTGAAGACGATTCTCGAAAATGCAAAGCCTTGTTTATTAATCACGGACCAGGGAATTGAACATCAAATCAACTCTTCCCAGTTGGAGCTTGCCGATGAGCCAGCATGCATCTTGTATCGATCCGGAACCGGCATAAAGACTTCCCATGCCGCGCTAACTCGCTCATCTCTAACATCGTCTGATCGCATTGCCCAGCCGATCGACGTAATGCGCGATGCAAGTTTTCTTGCGTTGGTTAATGCGATTGCAGCCGGCGCGTGTGTGATTGATACCTCTGCCGCCCGCGAACTATCGCCCCGAAAGTTCGCCCTGTTCCTGAACGATAACGAAGCCACTGTCTGGTTAGCGTCTGCCGCCGATCAGCAACGAATTGGCGGCGAATTCTCCAACCAGCTTAAAAAATTGAGACTGACCTTGTCTGACGATCCGGTCGAACAAGTTGACCTGAAAGAAATAGAAGCTGCTCTGTTGCGGCATCCCGCGGTTCGAGCAGCGGAAGTCGAGCTCACAGATTCGGAGCTGGTTGCGATCGTGACGCCGCAAGTGGGCCAACTGCCAGAGCCTCGCGAGTTGCGGGAGTTTTTGCAGGAACATTTACCGGCGGCAATGATCCCGCGAATCGTCGTCGACCCACAGACTGGCACCGAAGAAGAACTCACGCGGATTTGGCAACACGTACTCAAGAAAGAGCAAGTTGGCACTAGCGACAATTTCTTCGATCTCGGCGGGCACTCAATGGCGTTGGTTCAGGTAGGCGCGCTCATCAAGCAGCGCCTCGGCCAAAAAGTCTCGCTGCCTGTTCTGCTGAGTTGTCCGACGATTCACTCATTGGCGTCCCATCTTGATCACGCGCGAACTGCGAATGGCTGACGACTGCGCCCGGCATTACAAAGACGTGGCTGTAATCGGCGTCTCAGGCCGATTTCCCGGCGCTGCTTCGTTGACTGAGTTTTGGCAAAACATCCGCGCAGGAGTGGAGTCAACTACTTTCTTTACGAAGGACCAACTGAGAGTGTCGGGAGTGGCGGAGACACTGCTCGCTAATCCAGCCTACGTTCCCGCTAAGGGTTTTCTAAAGGATTGGGACAAGTTCGATGCAGCCTTCTTTGACTACTCGCCACGTGAAGCAGAACTGATGGACCCGCAGATCCACCTGCTGCACGAGTGTGCCTGGGAAGCACTGGAAGACGCGGGCTATGCTCCGTCGCGCGCCGGAAATGTCGGCGTGTACATCGGTGGCAGTTCCAATCCCTTTTGGTTTTGTGACGCACAACGGCGGCAAGCGACGCCGGCGGAACGTTATCAAGCCCTCGCCTTGAACGACAATCATTCGTTCTCCACCAGAATCTCCTACAAGTTCGGCCTGACTGGACCAAGCTTTACTTTGCAGACAGCTTGCTCGTCGTCGCTGGTGGCGCTGCATGTTGCCTGTCGAGCATTGATTGCACACGAATGTCGCATGGCGCTGGCAGGCGGCGTCAGCATTCTCTTTCCACCAGTGTCTGGCTACTTGCACGAAGCAGGAATGGTGACCTCGCCGGATGGACACTGCCGCGCTTTCGACGCCAACGGACAAGGCACACTGGCAGGAGACGGGTGTGGTCTTGTCGTCTTGAAGTTACTGGAACACGCCCTCGCCGATGGCGATCACATTTATGCGATCGTGAAGGGCACCGCCATCAACAACGACGGCCGAGCGAAACTCGGTTATACCGCGCCAAGTGTTGCCGGTCAGGCGGAAGTCATCCGTGCTGCTCATCGAGCTGCGGGAATCGATCCGGGTTCGATTGGCTATCTCGAATGTCATGGCACAGCCACGCCGCTCGGCGATCCGATTGAACTGGCAGCGTTGACTGAAGCGTTCGACACAGACGTGGTGGGTTCCTGCGCGATCGGATCGCTGAAGACAAACCTGGGCCATCTGAACCACGCCGCCGGCATCGCAGGTTTCATCAAGACGGTGTTTGCTCTGCAAGATCGTGTCTTGCCTCCCAGTCTTCACTTTAATGAGCCGAATCCGGAGATCGATTTCGCGCACAGTCCTTTTTATGTCAACGACAGATTGCAGGCGTGGCAAGGACCGTTGCCGCTGCGCGCCGGCGTTAGTTTGTTCGGCATCGGCGGTACGAATGCTCATGCAGTGTTAGAACAAGCGCCACCCGCGGAACGTGTTTCGATGCAGACGGGTGGAACACAGCTATTGCCGCTTGCCGCACGCACGCAACGTGCGCTCGACGTGCTTGCCGGAAAGTTGCACGACCAGCTTGTCGCGCATCCTGAGCTGAATATCGCCGATGTAGCTTACACGCTCCAATCGCGCTGCGATCGTTTCCAGTTTCGCCGGGCGGTGATTTGCGAAGTTCGGAGTAGCGCGATCGACGCACTGGCTGGGCGACAACCAAACCGTTGCTGGACCAGCACGGCTACTGACAGTCGACGAACGATTGTCTACCTGTTGCCTGGACAGGGTTCGCAATACAGCCGGATGGGCCACGGTTTGTACGAATCGCTGCCGGGATTTCGTGAAGCGGTCGATGCTTGTTTGGAAAGCCTGGCGGTTCCGGTCAAGGATGAATTGGCGGCTGTATTTCGCGCGCCGGACACGCTCGCCTCCGGAGCGATCGACGAAACGAGGCTGGCCCAACCGGCGCTGTTTATCTGTGAGTTTGCCTGCGCGCAGTTATTGAAGACGCTTGGCCTGACGCCGACGCTGCTGCTTGGGCACAGTCTGGGAGAATTGGTGGCCGCTTGTCTGGCAGGAGTTTTTGCATTCGAAGATGCACTGAAACTCGTCGTGCTGCGAGCTGAGCTGATGCAGCGATTGCCGCCGGGCGCGATGTTGACTGTTGATCTTACAGCAGCGCTCGCCAGCGAATTTCTGAACACAGATATTTCTTTGGCCGCCGTTAATGGGCCAAGCCGATGCGTGCTGTCTGGTCCTCATGCGGCCATCAGTCGGGTTGAGGAAAAGCTGGTGAAACGAGGAACGGCTTTTCGCCGGCTTTCGACGTCACACGCGTTCCACTCAGCTATGGTGGAACCGGTGCTTGAGAAATTCACCGAGGCGGTTGCTGGTTGCCGTTTGCAACGCCCATCGGTTCCGTTTCTTTCAAACGTAAGCGGAAACTGGATTCGACCGGATGAAGCAACCGCTCCTGAATACTGGGCTCGCCAACTGCGAAGCATGGTGCAGTTTCACGCCGGCATCGAACTGCTGTTCGGAATCAGGAATCCATTGGCGCTGGAAGTCGGGCCGGGAAATGCTCTGTCGAGCTTGATCCGCCGGTGCGGTCCACTGCCGGGCGGGTTGGAGCTGATGAACTTAATGCGCCGCGCCGATCAGAATCGAAAAGATGACGATCACTTGTTCGAGCGGCTGGGCAAGTTATGGATCGATGGAGTGGAACTCGACTGGTCGTCGCTGCACCGGAATACGCGCCGCCGGCGAGTGCCTTTGCCAACTTATCCGTTTGAACGACGGCGAGTGTCACTTGCAGGTGATTTGGGCCAGGAGCGCGAAAAGCCTGGGCAGTTGTATTTGCCGTTGTGGCGTCGCAAAGCGCTGACGGCAGTTGCCAGTGAAGCGAAGCTTTCCGGAACGCAATGGCTGCTTTTCGCGGAGACTCAAGTCGCCGATTCGCTCGCGGAGTTTCTGCGCGCGGCCGGCGCCCATGTCGTCGTCGTCCTGCCGGGAGATCGTTTCCGGTGCACGCGAGCAGACAGGTACGAGATCAACCCAACGACGCGTGACGATTATGATCGACTGATCGATGCGCTCGATGCCACTGGTTTTGATCGCTTTCGAATAGTGCATGGTTGGAGTCTCGCATCGTCTTGCCACAGCGGTTCGTCAATCGCCGAGTTTGGCTCGATCCAGGAGCGAGGTTTCTTCAGCCTGCTGCACTTGACGCAGGCACTGACTGCGCGAAAGTCAGGAGCGGCGATAGATCTCTACGTGCTCACTCGCGACGCAACTGAGATGTCCGCCGCCGCATCGACCAATCCCGCGCAAGCTCCCATGATTGCGTTAGCGACAGTCATTTCACAGGAATCCAGCTCGATTCGTTGTCGCAGCATCGACGTGAGCAGTGACGATCTTCAGCGCGCAGGAAGAAGCGATCTGCTTTGCTCAATTATTGGAAAGCTCTTCGCAGCAGGTCCGCTCTGCGCGTATCGTCGTGGCGAATTTTGGGAGCCTGACTACGTGTCGTTTGATTCGCCAGCGACGGGAGCGCCGCTCCTGCCGGTACGCGAGGAAGGCGTGTATCTGATCACCGGAGGCTTCGGTGAACTGGGGATGGTTGTTGCCGAGTCGCTGTTTCGCACGGCGCGGGTGAAGCTCGTGCTGCTCACGCACGCGAATGGACTAAACGGCGCCGAGTTACGTTTTGATCCGCGCCGCGCCGATTTTCTGGAGCGACTTCGCGCCGCCGGCGCCTCAGTGCTGATACTTGCCGCCGACTGCGCAAACAAAGAACAGATGGAAACGGCGTTGCAACGAGCTGAGGAACACTTTGGCGTCATCAACGGCGTGATTCACGCGGCGGCGGTGACGCGAACCTCCTCGATCTCAACCCCGGTTGCAGATCTCGGTGCAGCGGATTGCCAGGAACAGTTTCGCACCAAAGTGCATGGCGCGATCATCTTGCACGAATTGCTTCGCTCACGGTGTCCCGACTTTGTGTTGCTGATGTCGTCACTGGCATCAGTGTTAGGAGGCTTTGGTTTTGGCGCTTACGCAGCAGCAAACCGATTTCTCGACGCGGCGGCTCATGCCTGGGCCAACGAATCAGGCACGCGCTGGATCTCGGTGAATTGGGATGGCTGGGATATTCCCGAAAATGACCGCCGCAAAATGCATTCGGCGCGCTCACGTTTATTGACCGTGGACGAAGGCCTTAGCGCGCTTTCGAAAATCCTGGCCCACACCGGTCCTTCGCAAGTGCTCGTGTCGGCTACGAATCTCGCCACGCGCCGAAGACAATGGAGCTTGAAAGACGAACACATTGCCATTCCAGAGCCAGCTCGGCCGGTGGTGCTTACAAACCGTGATGCAGTCAAAGACGAGTTGGCAACATTCTTTAAAGATATCTTCGGTGTTGCGACGATTTCTTTTGACGATAGTTTTGCGGATCTCGGCGGCGATTCCTTAACTGCTCTCACGCTTGCTTCCCGCATCAATCAGGCTTTTGCTCTGCGCCTGCAAGTCTCGGATCTGCTCGAGTGGCAGACGATCGATCGGATCGCCGCTGAGATTCCGCGAGATCAGGCGTTCAGCATCGCTGCCGCGTTTAATCCGTGCGGAGCAACAGGAAAACTACCCGCTTTCTTTTGCTCAGCAGTCAATGCTGGCAAGCCGAAACATGGTTTATGACACGCGGTTTAATTGCAGCGGAGCGATACGAATCGCGGGCGCGGTGGACACTCAAAGACTGGAACAGGCATTCCGCTGTTTGATTGACCGGCACGAGATTCTTCGCACGGCCTTCGACGTCGAGAACGGCCGGCAGCGAGTCGCGAAAGACGCTGATTTTCGTCTCGACGTTGTCGCGTGCTCCGCCGGCGAATCCGCTGAGCTGTTTCAGAATTTTGTGACTCCGTTTGATGTTTGCAAGCTTCCGTTGTTGCGCGCCAGGCTCATGCGGGCCGGCGATGGTTCTTCGCATTTGTTGCTGGACGTGCATCACGCGATCACCGACGGCGTTTCGATCAACCTCATGATCGCTGAACTGTGGTCGATCTATCGCGGTGAGTCTTTGCCTGAAGTCTCACTCCAATACCGCGATTACGCATTATGGCAGGACCGCCTGCTTCAAGCCGGAGCTTTCGAGAACGACAAAGAGTTCTGGCTTGACGCGTTGCGAAATTATGTATGGACCGAGTTGCCAGTCACTGAAAAACCGGGTGACGGGCCGACGTTTGCCCAACAGCTCCTCGACGTGTCTCCGGCTGCTCTGACAGGGCTGCTCGCTTTCTGTAAGCAACAGCGCATCACACTAATGACGCTCATCACGGCGGCGATCTATCAGGCGATAGAAAAGACTACCGGCCAGAACGACGTCACGATCGGCCTGCGTGTCTCGCGCCGCACCGAAGCACAACTTGAAACGATGCTTGGACCATTTGTTGAAGACGTAGCCTGCCGGATTCGCGCGCCGCAGTCATCTGACGAAGATGTTTTGGCCGAGACTGGCAGGGTTCTGACGGCAAGCCTGGATCGAGGCGGCTATCCTTATGACAGTCTGAACAAGCAGTTGCAGTTGGCGCGGCCGACACCCAACGGCGAGCTTTTCACCATTCTCGTAAATCAGCTTCCGCCAATTGCCAGCCAGCTTACTGCGTCGATCCCAACTCAATTCTCGACTCTGCCACGCCAGCTTGCTTCAAAATACTTCCTGAACCTTCGCTTACGTCCGGGACGTGGTTTGCAACTGGATGCTAAATATCGAAGCGATAAGTACAGCGCTGCATTTGTAGAGCAATTTCTGCGTTTGATAGTGTCTTCGGCCCACTCTATCAGCCGATCCCAGGAAAGCGAATCAGTAAATGCGATGGCATCGCCTCGGTAAAAGCAATCTGCGCGTGCCGGCGCTCGGCATGGGCTGCATGGGCTTGTCAGAGTTTTACTCTCATGTTGACGAAGCTCAAGCCTTGCAAACGATCCAATACGGCATTGAGCAGGGCCTCACGTTTCTTGACACTGCCGACATGTACGGCTCCGGCCACAATGAACTGCTCGTTGGCCGGGCGATTAGCGGGATTCGCGAACGAATTCAACTGGCGACGAAGTGCGGGATCGTAAGGACGCAAAACGGACCTCAGCGAAACGGACGTCCTGATTACATTCGTCGCGCTTGTGAAAACAGCTTGCGACGGCTGGCAACAGATTGCATTGACCTTTATTACCTGCACCGCGTCGATCCGCGCACGCCCGTGGAAGAGTCAGTGCTTGCAATAGCCGATCTCGTCAAGCAGGGAAAGGTGCGACATGTCGGTTTGTCGAAAGTTGATGAAGCTACGTTGCGGCGTGCCAATGCCGTTTACCCGATTACGGCGGTGCAGGTGGAATTCTCGCTTTGGGCGCCGCACATTGCCGGCGATTTTCTCCAACTCTGTCGTGATCTCGACATCGCAGTTATTGCCTACTCACCTTTGTGCAAAGGCTTCTTAACGGGAAACCTCACGTGGCAGGACGTTCTGAACGCGCCCGATTGGCGGCGCAAAGATCCACGCTTTGCGGCAGATGAATTCCGGCGCGGTCTTGAACCACTTGCGGCCTTGAAGCGACTCGCCCTCAAGACACAAGCGACGCCGGCACAATTAGCGCTGGCGTGGCTGCTGCACCACGACGGGTTAGTTACTCCACTTCCCGGAATGCGAAAACCAGCCCACGTGCAAGAGAACTTAAAAACACTTGATCTGGAGTTGACGGCGGCAGAACTCGCGAAGCTTGCTGCCATTGCCTCCTCTGCGATCGCTGCGTTCTCTCCTTCCTCTGCGCTAAACACTAACTTAACGCAGAGAAACGCAGAGAAACACGGACATGAAAGTTGGGAGCAGCAAAGTGCCAGTTGATTGTCTGATTCTTGGTTTCTACGACTATCCGTTTGCTGACTACGTGACGATGTTGCGGGCAATGGGAACGGATTCGGGCGCCTATCACGACTTATCCCTGGCGTTCGTCGAGCACGAAGGCGAGCCGTTGCGCGCACTCGACGTCATGACCCGTTTTCACTACGAAGGCCAGTCTACGCCCGCCCAACCTTTTCATAACGCCGATTTCCTGTGGCCGGCCGTCTATTACCTGACGGCGTATTTGCGCCACCGTGGCTTCGAAGTCGATTACGTGAATCTGCCTCATCTCGAAATGAAAGAGTTGGAGCAGAAGCTGCAACAGAACGTCTCCACGGTTGCGATCACGACGACTTTGTACGTTTCGCCCCAGCCCATCGTTGCGCTGGTATCGGCGATTCGTGAATATAATCCGGACGTTAAGATCGTCGTCGGTGGTCCATACATCTCGAATCTCACCGACGCGCACTCCACGGAAGAACTCACTCAACTATTCGAGTATCTCGGAGCCGACATCTATGTCTTGAGTAAAGAAGGCGAACAGACCCTGGCCCAGTTGCTCGCCGCTCTCCGCGAGAAAAGTTCACTCAGTTCTGCGCCGAACCTCGCAGTGCGTAATACTGACGACACCTTCACGTTCACTCACACAGTTCCTGAATCCAACGCGCTGGAAGAGAACATTATTGACTTCACCGCTTTTCAGCGTGAGCAGATGGGTGAATTTCTTAGTCTTCGCACCGCAAAGTCGTGCCCGTTTGCCTGTGCGTTTTGCGGTTTTCCCGGCAGAGCTGGCGAGTATCGGTTTCTGGATGTCAGTGGAATTGAAAAGCAATTGAACGCCGTTGCCGCAGTCGGAACGATTACGACGCTTACTTTTCTCGACGACACGTTCAATGTCCCGAAGGCCCGTTTCAAAGACATTCTGCGGATGATGATCCGCAACCGCTACGGCTTTCACTGGAACTGTTTTTATCGTGCGGATCAGGGAGACGAAGAGACGATTGAGCTAATGGAGCGAGCCGGCTGTGAAGGTGTGTTTCTCGGGGTCGAGTCCGGCAGCGATGTCATGTTGAAGTTAATGAACAAGACAGCGCGGCGCAAACATTATGTCCAGGCGATTCCCTTACTGAAAGCAAACGGCATCTCCACTTACGCTTCATTGATCATCGGCTATCCGGGTGAGACGGACGAAACAGTTGCAGAGACGATCAGTTTTATTGAAGAAGCGCGTCCCGACTTTTTTCGTGCCCAGCTTTGGTATGCAGACCCGGTTACGCCGATCTGGAAACGGCGAGAGGAGTTTGGCATTACCGGCGCCGGGTTTAATTGGACACACAATACGATGACGGCTCGTGAGGCGTGCGCCTGGATCGACAGAATTTTTCTGGAGGTTGACGATTCAGTTTGGCTGCCTCAGTTTGGCTTCGAGCAGTGGAGCACTTTTTATCTCGCCCGAAAGGGAATGAGCCGGCGGCAGATCAAAACGTTTCTCACGTCATTCAATAATCTGATCAGGCACAGAATGACGTCCGCAAATGGAATTGCAGACGGCGAGCTTTGGGAACAACTGCGGCGCAGTTGTCAGTTTGATAACGCCTCGATTGCTGCCGCAGCTAAGACAAAAAATAATGTTGACACTCTTGGGCTCGGCGAAGATAATCGCCGCACAATTTCACCGGAAATGCTTTCAGCGATCTAAATCTCGGTAAGCGTTTCACCCACAAAAGATCTCAATCTTCCTGGCGACAGCTTGTCTACCCGTTTCTGAAGTGGAACTTAATTTGTCCGCGTGTAGACCATGGTTTCGTGTACATCGAGTTGTATCTCACAGTTGCGGCGGCTGACACCTTCCGTCAACTCACTACTAAACCGCTAACCCTCTTACTCGAAAGGAGAGCGTATGCCACGTCGAATATTATTGCTTACCTTTGCTTGTTTCTTCTTGGGGAGCAGTCTCGCTTGCCAAGGTGGAGGTTCAAACTCGAACGCGCCGCGCGAGCCCGCTACCACCATCGCCAGCGCCTCGCCAACAAAAACAGTATCCAGAGAAGAAGCTATGGCTACCGCCCAGAAACTTCACTCCGAGTTGGATCGACTGGAGACTGCCGGCGATGTCGACGGCCAGGGGAAATACTTTGCTGACAACGTCACGCGCATGGACTCGTTCCGGCCAATGCTCCGCGGTAAAGCGGAGTGGCTGGCATTGCAGAAGAACCTTCGCGCATCACAGGTCGGTTTCAAAGTTGAGTCGATCTCCACGAAGGTAGTCGAGGCTTGGCAGGAAGGCGACCGGCTCTACGAATACGGCACGGCGGAAATGATAATTCGACTACCCGGCGGTGGCGGACCTGATCCGGTCAATTACTTTGCGACGTGGCGGGTTCTTCCAGCCTCGCAGCCTCAGATCGAATTTATCATTTGGAACTCAACTCAGCCGGTCGAGCAGTTGAAGGGCCTGGCTACGGCGAGCGCCAAGTAACCTAACATCTATCTCGATTGACAGTACTCTAAGTCCTTCCAAACGCTCCCGCAAAACCACAGCTCGCTGCTGGGAGGTCCCTTTCTTAACCCAGACTTAAGACAAGGACCTGACCTCCTTTCAGGAGCTCGCTATGTCCCTAAACTAAGTCCGAAAGGAGAAACACTCAATGCTTTACAGAATGACTGTGTTCACAGTGGTCATGGCTTTGGCGGGTGTCGTTTGCCTGGGCCAAAAGGTTGCCACTGAGACCAGTACGAGTACCACTACGATCGCAAATCAGGCGGCCATATCGCAGGCCCAAGCCCTCCACAATCAAATGAATCAACTGGAGGTTGCCGGTAACCTCGACGCCCAGGTCAAGTTCTTCCACGAGAACGTTGTACGCATGGACGACGACAAGCCGACAACGACCGGCAGGGGAGCCTGGTATGCGTCGCAGAAAGCAATGCGCGCTTCCGGTTTCCAGGTCAACTCGATCTCGACCCAGGTAACAAACGCCTGGATAGAAGGCAACCGCCTCTACGAGTATGGCAACACCAGCATGATCATTACGATTAGCGGAGGCACGATCATCGACGACCCAACGAAGTACTTTGCTGTTTGGGTCCTGGGTGGACCAAATCCGCAAATCGAACTGCTCATGTGGAATTCGGCGGGAACTGCCACGCAATCAGCAGTCGCGAAAGCAACCGTTAACGAGCTGCGCAAGTAGCAGACAGGCCGCCAGGCGATACTTTCCTTACCGCGTATAAGCAAGACCGAGCGGCGACGAAATTGCAGTCTGGCCGGTCTCTCATGAACGCACTTTCCAGCGTGACCCTAAAACACCGTAAAAGCATTTCCGTGCTTTTCTTGCTCGGCCTGGTATTTGGATGGGCGGCTGTTTACCGCGCCGATGAATCAGAGGGGCGCGGCGCCGCTGCCCGCGAAGGACGGTCGCTGCGCTTTGAAGAACAGGATGGCTTGCGCGTTCTTTGGAAACGCAAGCTCGGCACTGGTTATTCAGGGATAGCTGTCGCCGGTCGTCATGCAATTACTATGTTCGGCGACGGCAAGAACGATTACGTGATCTCGTTGCGTCCGCAAGATGGCCGGGAACAATGGCGTCACCGCATTGGGCCGACGTTCCGCGCGCCGATTCAATCCAATGATGGTCCTGTTTCCACACCGGTCATTGGTGTCGACCTGGTCTACGCCCTGACGCCAAGAGGTTCGTTGCTTGCATTGGACCTTGAGACTGGGCGGCTTAAGTGGTCGCACGATCTTGTCGCCGAGTATGGCGCTCCGTCGCAATACTTTGGCTTTGCGATGTTGCCGGTATTGACTGAGCGATTGCTGCTGGTCGAAGCGGGAGGGCCCAAAGGATCTTTGTTGGCCTTTGAGGCAAAGACAGGAAAGTTCGTCTGGGCCGCCGGCGACGACACGGTAACGTATCAATCGCCGGTGCTCACGGAGATCCTGAACGAGCAACAGGTTGTTTTTGCCGGTGACCATTTTGTTTATGGCGTCAATCCCGAAACGGGTGAGGTGAGGTGGAAACATGATCATGGTGTCGGCGCCGATCCTGACGTCGTCAAGCAAGTACTGCTCGGTCCCGGCAATTTGAATCCAATCTTCGTCGTGCCCATCGGCGGCGATAGTCTGCTGCTCACCAACTACTACAACCCGACTGGCGTGATGCTGAAACTCTCTCGCGGAGCGACCGGCTTTACGATTAAGGAAGTTTGGCGGAACGGCAATATCAGGAAGAGTTATGCAGTGCCAGTTGTTATGGGAAACAACGTCTGTGGGTACAACTCCCGGTTTGCAACGTGCCTCGACGCCGAGAGCGGCGCCGTGGCCTGGAAGTCGAGAGCTCCCGGAGACGGATGGATAATCGAGACCGGCGGTTATCTTGTTTTTCTCACCAAGGACGAAGGCTCTGTTCACGTGGCTCGCGCCAGCGATAGCGCTTACCACGAATTAGCCAGCACGACAGTATTCGAGAATCTCACCTGGACTCCACCAACTTACTATGACGGGCTGATCTTTGCGCGAAACTTCAGTGAGGTGGCGGCAGTCGCTGTTGTGCGTGGTGCAAGCACGAGTTTCCGACGAGAGGTCGATGTGGGTTCCGGATCGTCGTTCGGCAAGTTCATCACCCGTGCGCGTGCTGCCGCACCCGAACAACGCCAGCAAATCGTAGAAGCATATCTCGCCGAACAGAAAAGCTTTCCGATCATTGAAGGACGGACGGCGCACATAGTCTTCCGCGGCAAGGTTCAGGACGTGGCCGTTGAAGGAGACATGATCGAAGCAGGCGAGCAGGCCGCGATGACTCGGCTGGAAGGAACTGACTTCTATTTTGCTTCCTTCCAATTAGCAGGGGATGCCCGCGTGGATTACCGGATCAGTAAAGACTTCAAGAGCGCTGTTGGACCCGATTCGCTAAACCCGCGAAAGGTGGCTTTGCCTGGAGGGGAATACTCCGAGTTGGCGATGCCCGGTTGGACCAGGCCGGCTTATCTCGAACCGGACGCCGCCCGGCAGCACGGCACAATCAAAGATCTTGATTTCACGAGCAGCAAGTTGCCCCGGCGTGCGATCAAGGTATACGTGCCGCCTGGCTACGAACAAGGCAGCGATCGTTATCCAGTGCTCTACATCGCCAACGGTGCGCAGGCGGATAAGTTTGGCAAGATCACTTCAACACTGAACGTTCTGATCTCAAATCAGCAAATCCGTCCGGTGCTCGCCGTTCTGATCGATTCAAACTCGTTCGACGAGTTTGCGGGAAACCTGCGAGACCAGCATGCCGAGATGATCGTTCGCGAGCTCGTGCCACTGATCGATCGCACTTATCGAACAATGGCGTCGGCCTCAGAACGTGCTTTTATGGGAGCGGATGCGGCTGGCTACGCGGGCTTTTATGCAGCCTTCAAGTTTCCGGGAACGTTCGGGATGGTGGCCGGACAATCGACCTACTTGTTTAATCCGGTCGGCGGCGAACAACTGCGTCGCCTGGTGAACGCGACTCCCAGGTTTGGCGCCCGATTCTACCTGGGTTGGGGAACATACGATCTTCGGGGACGCGGCGTACAACGACGGCCGGGAATGATGGATTGGCGCAAGGACAGCGAAGACTTTGTGCGTCTACTGCGCAGCAAAGACTATGCGGTCACGGGCGAGCAGTTCAATGAAGCCTGGGGCTGGTCTAGTTGGCGCAATTACAACGGTCGCATCCTCGAACACTTCTTTAAACCCGGTCCAAAAGAACTGAGCCATCGCGGGAATTGATCTCGTGCAGGATTCATTAGCTTGTAACACGCTGGCAGACGCGCTGCGAGAGGCGGCCCTTACGTCGAAAGGGATCACGTTCGTGCGCACGCGACGCGAGCAAGTTCGCTATTCATATCGCGAGCTTTACGAAAGCGCGCTTTCGGTGTTGTTCCACTTACAGAGTGCCGGCGTTAAGCCCGGTGACGAAGTTGTTATCCAGGCGATCGATCAGCTTAATTTTCTGCGTGCATTTTGGGCGTGCGTGCTCGGCGGCATCGTGCCGGTGCCGGTGACAGCCGGCGCGAGCCAGGAGCACCGGCGAAAGTTTTTCCGCATCTGGCAGCAACTGGCCCGGCCTCACTTGATCGCGCCGGGCGAGACTGTGAAGCAGTTGCGCAGTTACGCTGAAGAGACAAATCTGATTCCGCAGCCGGCACTTGACGTTGCGCACGTGACATTAATAGAGGACTGTTCGACTCCAGCCGCCGGAAGAGAATTTGAGCCCGATCCGAACACGACGGCATTCATTCAGTTCTCCTCCGGATCGACAGACCACCCGAAAGGCGTTGTGCTCACTCACCGCAACCTGATCACCAACATTCGCGCGATGCGACAGCGAAGCCGTACCGAGAATTCGGAAGAAGTGCTTTTGAGCTGGCTGCCACTAACGCATGACATGGGCCTGATTGGGTTCCACCTTACGCCCGTGTCGTCGATATGGGACCACGTGCTCATGCCGGCTGAGCTGTTTCAACGAGATCCGACGTTCTGGGTGGAGCAAGTCAGCGCGCATCGAGCGACCGTCACCGGGTCTCCCAACTCCGGGTTGCGGCACACCCTCAAGCATTTCAAGCTTCGATCTTCAGCGCAGTTGGATCTCAGTTGCCTCCGCTTTCTGCTCAACGGTGGCGAACCGATTTCCGTTTCGCTTTGCCAGGAGTTCTTAAACGCCTTTCGCGATTACGGGCTTAGCAAGAACGCGATGTTTCCTGTTTACGGATTGGCAGAAGCGAGCCTGGCAGTCACGTTTCCGGAACCTGACGATTCTTTTCGCGTCGTTTCGGTTTGTGGCAGTGAGCTTGGTTTAGGGCAAGTTGTGACTGAAGCTGCCGGCAACCGGTTAGTTGAATTAACAGAAGTGGGAGCCCCGGTTGAGGATTGTTTCATTCGGATCGTTGGGGCTGACGGCGAGCCGTTGCCGGAAGATGTGGTGGGCCGTATTCAGATTCGCGGTCGCAATGTCACGAGCGGTTACTACGGCAAACCAGCTGTGTCTTCAAGTGATGATTGGGATGGTTGGTTAGCCACTGGAGATCTCGGATTTCTGCGCGGCGGGCGCTTGATCGTGACCGGACGCGAGAAGGAGATTCTGTTCGCGAACGGCCAGAACCTCTATCCCGAAGACATCGAACGCTATGTTTCGGAAGTTGCAGGCATTGATGCCGATCGTGTCGCCATAGCTCGCTACGAGCATGATTTGCTCGGCGAAGCCGCGGCGGTGTTTGTGACTAATCGTGGTCCAATTGAAGAGTTCCTGCCGCTGGCTGAAATGGTTAAGCAACGCGTGGCGCGGGAGTTTGGTTTAACTGTTCACGAGGTGGTGCCGGTGCGCAGGATTCCCCGCACGACAAGTGGCAAGGTCCAGCGCGTCAGACTCGGGCAGGAACTGAGAAACGGTGAGTTTGACGACGTGCTGCATGTCCTTCGCAAAGCACAGGAGAATCGTGGAGTCGATGAGCGCTCACCCGATGGCAAGACGTTGCGAGTGCTTGATCTCTGGCGTGAAGTGCTGGGCGATCCTGAGGTCACCGCAACCGACAATTTCTTTGCCCGTGGCGGGAATTCTCTCAACGCCGCTCAAGTCACCGGCGCTGTTGGAGATGAATTCGGAATCGAAGTTCCGCTGCGTCTTATCTTCGATTATCCGGTAGCGCAACAGTTCGCAGCCCACTTACCGGGTGGATCTCCCAATCAGTTGCTGCCGGTCGGCGATGCCGATGTCTATCCGTTGCTGCCGGAGCAGGAAGCAGTATGCGCTTTACAAAAGGCGTATCCCGAAACGACAGCCTACAACATACCGTTTGCGTTTCGGGTAAAAGGACAGTTGGACGTTGCCCAATTGCAATACGCGCTGCGTTCCTTGATTCAGAGACACTCGGCGTTGCGAACGCGTTTCGTCACTGCCGACGGCCGCCTGGCCCAGCGCGTCGAGGAGAACGTCGAGTTTACGCTGGAGCAGGAATCGGTTGCTCCCACGGAGTTCGACGAGAGACTAGCCTCGTTTGTGCGGCCGTTTCAGTTGGAACTGGCGCCGCTCTTCCGGGCCAAACTATTTTGCCTTTCGGAAGCTGATTGTGTAGTTGCTGGCGACGGACATCATTCGGTTTTGGATGGTCTATCAGTGGTAAAGCTTCTTGAAGAACTGGCCGCTTATTACAATAACGATCCGCCTGCGTTACGCGCGCCACAATTCGGAGACTATGTGCTCCGTGCGGAAGCTGCCGCCAGCGTTTTAGAGGAACCGCTCGTTAACGATCTACCAACCGACTTTTCACGTCCGGCACGACGAAACTTTGGCGGCGCGTGCATCCGGTTTGACATAAATGAAACTCAGACCGTCGAGCTGCGAAAGCTGGCAGCGGCGCAGAGCACGACGTTATATGTTGTCTTGCTCTCGATTTACTTCGTCTTGTTGGCCCGGCTAAATGGACAGCAGGAGGTGATGGTCGCTACGCCTTTTGCTGGTCGAAGCGATCTGGCTTCGTGGCAGTGCATCGGGATGTTCGTACGCACAATTCTCCTGCGAGCACGAGTGCCTGAACTGTTCGGCGAGTTGTTGAGACGCGTCAGTCAGCAGGCGATTGGTGCATTCGCGGTTTCGCGTCAGCAAGCCGGCAGTGATTTCTTCCAACATACGTTTGTCTTTCAGGATTTTCAGCTTCCCAAACTCTCGCTGGCGGGATTGGAACTGACGGCCGTCGAGTTTCCTCGTACTTCCGCGAAATGTGATCTTTGTTTGGAAGGATGGGATATAGGAGATCGCATTTCTTTTGTGCTGGAATACAGCACCTCGCTGTTTCGTCCGGAAACGGTGGAATTATTCGCGGAGTACTACAAAAACCTCGCAGCCGCCATAATCGCCAACCCCGAAAGCCGGATTGTCGACCTGCCAATTCTGAGTGAGCGGGAAGAGCAGTACCTCATCGCTGATCTAAACGACACTGCGGCGGACTATCCGGAGCACGAAACTATCCATGCCCTGTTCGAGGAACAGGTGCGCCGCACGCCCGCAGCGCCGGCTCTCATACTTGCGGAGACAGATCAAAGAATTTCTTATGCTGAGCTCGATGAGTCGGCGACTGCGCTGGCCCTCGTTCTGAGAGCGAACGGCGTAAGGCGTGGAGCAGTTGCCGGAATCTTATTGGATCGATCGCCGGAGATGGTCGTGGCAGTGCTGGCCGTGTTGAAAGCGGGTGGCGCGTATTTGCCGCTTGCCTCGGATCTCCCGGAGGAACGTGTCGCGCTGCTTGTGAAAGAGAGCAACACGGCAGTTGTTCTTGCGAAAGCTGATTCATTAGCGCGCCTCGCGAGTTCGAACGTGCCGGTGATCGACCCTGCTGCTCGCGCGACACGCAGTGACCCAGGAACGCTTGCCGGCGAAAGCAACGCTCGCGATCTCGCGTATGTCATTTACACATCCGGGACGTCAGGCCGTCCGAAAGGCGTCATGGTCGAACATCGATCAGTCGTCAACTATCTCACGTGGGCCGGGCGAACGTACTGCGACGGCGACAGCTTAAACTTCGCGCTTCATACGTCGCTCAGCGTCGATCTAACAGTAACTTCTCTGTTCACGCCGTTGATCTCCGGAGGTGCAGTAGTCATCTATCCGCCGGGTGATGCTTACACCACCCTCCGCGCTATCTGCCAAGACGATCGGATCGGCGTGCTAAAACTCACCCCGACACATCTCAAGCTGGTCGCCGATTTGCGCGAACCAATGCGGCCGCTCCGTCTCGTCGTGGGAGGCGAGAATTTCGAGACGGATCTGGCGCGTCACTGGTCGGAGAAGCACCCGCAATTGAGGATTTATAATGAGTATGGACCAACCGAAGCCACCGTCGGTTGCATGGTTCATCGGTTTGACGGTCGAAGCGATCGGGGACCTTCAGTTCCGATTGGTTATCCGGCAAGCAACTGTCAGATCTACTTACTGGACCAAGATGGGCGGCTGACGCCAAGAGGGGCTCGCGGGGAAATATGCATCTCCGGCGACTGCCTTGCTCGCGGCTATGGCGGCGATCAGGCGCTGACTTCCGAACGTTTTGTGCCGAACCCATTCAAGCCGGCGCAGTTACTCTACCGTTCAGGCGACGTAGCCCGGCATTTATCCGACGGGCGACTCGAATATCTAGGCCGGCGCGACCAGCAGGCAAAGATCCGTGGGTATCGCGTCTCGCTGGAAGAGATCCGCTCGGCACTGTTGTCACATGCCGGCGTGCGCGATGCCGTTGTAACCACGGAAATGGACGCCAACCGGCTGACTGAGATAGTCGCTTACCTAGTAGTCGACGCGGCGGTCACGAGAACGTTGTTGCGATCATTCTTGTCGCCGCAGTTACCGCTGCACTTTATTCCCGCCAGGTTCTTCCAGTTGCGAGAGCTTCCGGTCACGGCAAATGGAAAGTTAGACCATCGGGCGCTGGCCTCGTCAGCCTTGCCGATTGAGAGCGGGCTGCGATATGAAGCGCCGGCTGGCGAAACAGAAACCACGCTGAGCGAGATTTGGGCCGGTGTCCTGGGAGTTGAGCAGGTTGGACGAACGGACAATTTTTTCGATCTCGGCGGCGACTCGATCAAGGCGCTGATGATTGCTTCAAAGGCCGAACAAAACGGACTGCGGATTTCAGTGCAGACGGTATTGCAGGCTCAGACGATCGCGGTCCTCGCGAACAGTGCCGGACATTCGCTTGCCGATACAGATGCAGGTAATGCAGAGCATGGTGACAAGCTTCTCAGTCCGATGGAGACCTGGTTTTTCGCCCAGGAGTTTACGCAGCCGCAGCGCTATTGCCAGTCGGTGCTGGTGAGTTTCAAAACACGCGCAAACGAGGAAACTCTAAAGGCCGCTTTTGCAGCCCTGGTGAATCATCATGATGGGTTGAGGTTGAACGCCGAAGTCGCGCGCCAAAGTGTTTGGTTCAACGATCATCCGCGTGGCGTCGAATCAGCGCTATTGGTCCTCGATCTTACGAAACAGAGTGATTCGGAAGTACAGCAGACCCTCCACACAACCTGTCAGCGCGTGAGCGAGAGCTTCGATCTGGCGAACGACGTGTTGCTGCGCCCGGTGCTCTTGCGCACAAAAAATAGCGACTTGTTGTTGCTGGTAGCTCATCACCTGGTTGTGGATGGCATCTCCTGGCGCATCCTGTTGCCGGATTTGGAAACGGCTTACGACGCAATACTGAATCAGCAAATACCACGTTTGCCGGCAAAGACAGCTTCTGTCAAAACATGGTCGGAACGTCTGATCGAGTACGGCCGATCGAAACAGGCACTGGCGCAAGTCGACTTCTGGCGGCAAACGTTGCGCTCAGCGCCGTCGTTACCTCGCACCGGCACGGCCGAGACGGCGACTAATTGCTACGAGCTTGAGGTTGACGAAACGAACAGCCTGTTACGCATCGCAGGCACTATTCATAAGACCAGCGTCGCGCCGTTATTACTCACCGCGATCTTGCGTTGGTTGCGTCATGCGTTTGGCGCGGACACAAATCTGATCGAGCTGGAACATCACGGCCGCACACTCGACGATCTCGACGTTTCACGAACAGTGGGCTGGTTTACCGCACTGTATCCGCTAACGTTGAAGCTGCCTGACGGAACAGTAAACGAGCAGATCAAGTCAATTAAGCAGCAACTTGCGCGCGTTCCCGACAACGGCCTGGGTTATGGAATTCTGAAATATGTCGCGCGTCACGAGGAACTGCAGCTTCCAGCGCGGCCGGCGGCGCGTTTCAACTACCTGGGTGAATTCGGGGCCGAGTTAAGAGGGAATATTTTCGAATACTCCTCAGAGCTCTGGTCCAACTCAGGATTAATTGCGAACTTCGACCAATCTGCCGCTTTTCAGATCGATTGCCTCATGTTAGACGGCAAACTGCGAATTCTTCTGCAGGGACCGACATTGCCTGAAGCGTCCGGCGACGAACTAATGGCCCAATTACGTTACGTGATCGACCACGCCGCTACACAGGCGACGATTCAGTTTACACCGCTGGATTTTGATGCCCTCACACTCGAACAGCGCGATCTTGATGAGATTCTGACCTAAGTTCTACTCGTCCGACATTTTCAAAGCACGAAGGGAGAGGCAGTCAAACTATGACTTCGTATATTGACGTTCGGGACTACATTGCCAGGGAAATACTCAAGGACAACGAAATAGAGATCGCACCCGATCGGCATCTCATTCGGGATGGCGTGCTGACTTCGATCGGCTTGATGAAACTGATCGAGTTTCTCAGCGATAAGTATTCCATCCAGTTCGAAGACGACGATTACAACGTCGAAAATTTCGAAACACTGCACGCCATCCAGATGTTGTTGGAACGGCGTGTCGAATCCCAGCAAACAGCCGCCTGAGAAATTCCTGCCGTGGATTTCCACTTAGACCAGGAACAGTTGGCCCTGCGCCAATCGATCATCGACTTCGCGCGGTCTGAACTCAGCGAAGACGCCGCAGCGGAGACGTTCAATCGTGAGAGTTGGAACAAGACCGCTCGCTTCGGGTTGTTGGGACTAACCACTCCGCGCGAATTCAGCGGTTGGGGACTCGATCCGCTGACGATGATGATCGCGATGGAAGCGTTTGGCTACGGTTGCGCTGACAACGGTTTCGCGTTTGCAGTGGCCAACCATCTGTTTGCTTGCGTGATTCCCCTGGTCAAGTTTGGCGCCCTGGACCAGCAGACGCGTTACTTGCCCAGCCTGGCGAGCGGAGCGCTCGTGGGAGCGCACGCTATGACGGAGGTTCAATCGGGCTCAGACGCGGCAGCGCTGAAAACTACCGCTCTCGCTCGCGGCGACGTTTACGTTCTCAACGGACGTAAGAATTTCGTCACCAACGGTCCAGTCGCAGACGTCCTCATTGTCTTCGCGAGGACAGGCGACAGTCACGATGGCAAAGACTTCTCGGCGTTCATTGTGGAGAAAACGTTTTCCGGATTCAGCGTGGGCCGCAAACACGCAACGATGGGACTCAAGAGCGCGCCGATAGCCGAGATTTGTTTCGACGATTGCATCGTTCCCGCGGCGAACCTGCTCGGTAAAGAAGGAAACGGCAGGATGATCTTCAGTACGGCAGTCGAGTGGGAGCGGTGCTATCTCTCAGCTTTGAACCTGGGAGCGACTAAACGTCAATTCGAGCATTGCCTTGACTACGCGCGCCAGCGACATCAATTCGGGCAACCAATCGGCAGCTTTCAGGCCTTGGCTCACAAGCTCGCGTCGGTGAAAGTCGAGATCGAAATGGCGGAGTTAATGCTTTACAAGATCGGCTGGCTTCGCAAGGTTAAGAAGCCTGCTTTTTTTGAATCAGCCGTCGTCAAACTATTCACTTCCGAAAGCTACGTCAATGCAAGTTTGGCGGCGCTTCAAGTGCATGGCGCCTTCGGCTACACCAGTTCCGGCGTCGAGCGGCAGGTTCGTGACTCGCTCGCGTCCACCATTTACGCCGGCACTTCCGAGATCCAAAGAGACATCATTGCCGGTTGGTTGGGTCTTGAATCTAAAAACGGATCAAATCGAGTTGCAGCGCAGGAGAAACAACATGAAGCAGCCCTGGAGGCGGTTTGAAAGACGACTGACCGAGGTCTACGTCTATCCTGAAATTTGCAAACACCAGGACGAGATCACGAACCCGAAAGAGTTCCTGACGTTTCTGGATTCCGAACCGAGCGATCGCGGGTTCATGATCTACCTTCATATCCCGTATTGCGAAGCGCTTTGTTATTTTTGCAATTACTACAAAGTAGTTATTCGCAAGAATGCCTACGAGGAGCGCAAGCAGCTCATCGACACCTATGTGCGCGAGATCGAGAACTATGCAGCCACGCGCTATTTCGCGGGCCGGCCCTTGCGCGCGGTGCAGTTTGGCGGCGGAACGCCTTCAGCCGTCGAGCCTGAGTTTATCGCGCAGCTCCTCGATGCCATTCGGACCAACTTCAACTGCCAAACCGAAGTCATCTCGATGGAAGGGAACGTCACGAGCCTGACGGACGTTGCCAAACTGCGCGCTTTCAAAGACGCGGGCGTGCAGCGAATCAGTTTCGGTGTGCAGACGTTCAACGAGGAGATCCGCAAGAAGTTGCATCTCAAAGCCACTGTCGCAGACGTCTACAACGCCGTCGACGCGTTGAACAAAGTCGGCTTTGACGACTACTCACACGACCTCATGTTCAACCTCCCGGACCAGACCCTCGACGACGTGCGCCAGGACTTTGAAATCGTCGATCGCGACATTTATCCCACTTACGTCGATTGCTACAACTTGAACGTAATGCCGAACACATTGTTCAGCGCGGCTTTGCAAAACGAGACCTACACCACCGACGCACCAAACGGCGACAAAGAGATCCTGATGATGCGCGAGTTGATGCGCCTCGCTAAAAATAAGGGCTATTACCAGGTGATGTCGAACATCTTCTCCAAGACCAAGCCGGAATGCGCACCCAGCCTGAGAATGGAGCTTGACGGCACTGAGGCGATCGGTATTGGACCATCGGCCCGCGGATTTATCCAGGGATGGAACTATCGCAACCTGCCCGACATCCAGGGCTATATCGATCGCGTTAACGAATACGGGTTCGCCGCCTGCGCCGGTAATCTCGCCACTGCCGAGGAGCAGGATGAACGAAAGCTCGTCATGTTTGCGAATTTCACAAAACTGAAGCTGTCGGAAGTGCGGGATCTCGAAAGGTTCCGTCCGCAGCTCGATTTTCTCGTTCGCGAAGGCTATGCAGTGATTGATGACGAGTACGTTCGCCTGACCGACGAAGGGAAAATCTGGCCCGGGAACATTTCGGAAATGTTCTTCAACGACACGCAAAGAAGCCGGCGCAGCCGCACGATATTGAGCGCGCTCCGGCATAAAGAAAATCCTTACAACCAGGATCACATGGGCGTTAGCGCGGCGCTCTATCGCCGCCGCGCGCCTGAGCCGCAACACCCGTAACGAACCTTCGCACCGGTCCAACCATTTCCATGCAAGACGTGCTTTTCTCAGAAGCGATTCCACTCGCGTTCAAGGAAGATCTCGAACGCCGCGTGTTCTATCTCTCGGACGACATCGAAGACTTCCGTCTGATCACGAGCGTCGCCGGAGTGGAAGGCGTTCGGGTGAGTTTGGGCCAAAAGAATGGATCGAACGCCAGTAAAGTAAGGGCGAAAATCCTGTCAGCCGGCGACACTTACAAGAGCCGGCGCCCGCCACTCAAAGCTCAACGCATTTGGTCCCACACAGGCGCAACGAATTATCAGACAGACGCTTTTAAGCAGATGTCGGCCCGCGGTCTTGCCTTTCAAACCAGCCGCGGTTTGGTGGCGGTAAGCGAACCGGTCATGGCGTTGACTCACTACCTCGACGCGCAAATTACCGCCCTCGTGAAGAGAGTGTTTGGGGCCGTTGAATATCAGTATCCGACACTGATTACTGCGGCAGCACTGCGCCGGAGTGGATGCCTTGAATCGTTCCCACAACTGCTGATGTTTGTCACGAGGTTGCACAGCGATGTTGAGGCCGATGCCGGAGACCGTCAGCACCATTGTACTGCCGATCTGTGTCTGCCTCCGACGATGTGCTATCACGTCTACGATCAATTCGCGGATGCGACTTTTACATGTGAACCGGGACGTTGCGTGACAGCTAAAGGCAAAGCGTTTCGTTTCGAATCGAAGTACGCGAAGGACATGGAGCGCCTGTGGGATTTCACGATTCGCGAGGTGGTGTTTCTGGGGACGCCCGCGTTCGTGGTTGAACAGCGTCGACGATTGTTGGCGGAATCGTTTGCGCTAATCGAACGGTGGCAACTCACCGGTTACTGCGAAACTGCCAACGATCCGTTCTTCACTCGTGAAGGCGAAGCGAGCACTGGTTTCATGCAACGCCTCATGGCCTTGAAATATGAGTTGCGACTAAACGTGGACGACGCCGCGACAATCGCAGTCGCTTCCTTCAACCTGCACAACGATTTCTTCGGCCGTGCCTTTAACATTCGCCATTCGGATGGCAAGCACATTCGCACTGCCTGCGCTGGCTTTGGTCTCGAGCGATTAGTGTTTGCGTTTCTGTGCCATCACGGCTTCGAGCCCGCCGGCTGGCCCAGTGAAGTGCGAGGCGCAATTACCAGCAACCAAACATGCTGGCAGTGAAGAAGTTTGACTTGATGTTGGTACGCAGAAAGCGTTGGCTAACATGTCTGTACGCCGAAGGCGTTTGCTAATTCCAGCCCAGGGTTGGAACGAAGTGACCACCCTGGGAAACGGAATAGCAATAACCTGAAACGCTGAAAGCGTTCGCTACGAGCCGAACCCCTTTCAGGGTTAACAAATTATTTTGCATGACAATCCCAGGGTTGTCGTTTCACTCCAACCCTGGGCTGGAATTAGCGAACGCCTTTGGCGTTAGTTGAAACTGCATTACTACGAACATGCTGACTACTCGAAAACTTCCTTCACGTCTTTCAGGCGAAGCGTATCAGGCGCTGAAGGAGAAACTCTTTTACGCGTCGGAGGCCATTCAGGCGGTTGAGTTGGCAGAGGACGGCTTGCTGCGGTTGGAACTCGTCGATAAGCCCGAAGTTGTTTCTGTGGAGAACAAGATCGATAAGGCGATCCAGCGCTTTGTCGCCAGAGGCAGTGCAGCGGCGCAAGTTGTACACACGGAACCCGGAGCGCAAACGCAACCGGCGGAAGAAATAACTGAAAAGCTGTTGCAGTCCGGCACGATCGTCAAACTCGGCGCGGGCCAGTTTGGGCTAACCGGCATCGCGCTTGAATTGCTGGATTACTTCGACCGTGATGTCAAAGAACTCGGCGCATCACTCGGCGCGCAGGAATATCGTTATCCGACGATCATCCCGATTCGCGCCGTGCAGCGGATCAACTATCTCGCCAGCCGGCCTGAGTGCCTGAACTTTGTTTCGCATCTGCGTGAAGACATCGACGTCATCGACGAATTCTCCGCGGAAGCCCGGACCGCTCCCCAGGAAATAAATCTCGGCGCGCGCGTCGAGACGGATTGTATTAATGCCGTCGCCGTCTGCATTCATACTCATCACCAGTTGCAGGATTCTGACCTTGGCGTCGCGCCAAAGATCGTCGGCGCCGTGGGGAAATGCATGCGCTATGAGACGAAGAACGTCGACTCATTGCGCCGTCTGCGCGACTTCACGATGCGCGAGATCATCTGTGTCGGCGTTAAGAACGACGTGCTCGACCTTCGTCAAAAAGCGCTCGCTCTGATGAAGGAACGCCTTACCGAATGGGGATTGAATAGTTTCCTTGCGACCGCCAGCGACACATTCTTTGCCGCGGAGTTTACCCGGCTGGCTGATTTTCAACGGACGTTTGGCCTCAAGTATGAAGTGCGGGCCCGGCTCGCCGCGCCAGACGACAGCCTCGCAATCGCCTCGGCGAATTATCACCAGGATTTCATGGGTAAGGGATTTGATATCCAGGCTGAAGGTCAACCGGCTCATTCGTTTTGCGTAGGTTACGGGCTTGAGCGTTGTGTCTACGCTTTTCTCACACAGCACGGGCTGGAGCAATCGAATTGGCCCGACGCCGTTGCGCGAAAAGTGCCACGGAGGAATTGAAGATGGACCAGACGAGCGAAGAATCGAAGTCCCAACCTGCGACGATGCCGAAACGGAAGCGCCGCCGCCGGATGATCCCCGTGATCTGCGTGATCACGATCGCACTTGTCGAAGCTTCGCTGGTTTTTGTGGACGCCGGTGGACGCTCTTCACGCACTAACGTCGCAAACTGGGGCACCAGACGGGCGATCAACCTCGAAGAAGCGCGGCCGGGGCGAGTGATCAACTGGGTTCCGTCCGGAGAAGTGTTTGACTACAGCGACGGATACCTGGAGAAGCGTCCTTATGCGTATGAGGTCGACGCCGACGGCTTTCTTAAACCGTCAGCCGTTCACGAAAAGCCCGATCTCTCGATCATCTTTCAAGGCGGATCGACGACGGAGATCGTCTACGTCGATCCGGAAACTCGCTTTCCATACCTTGCAGGACGACTGATCGAACAGAAGACCGGCAGGAAAGTTAACTCGTACAACGCGGGCGTCAGCGGCAGTTTTACGCTCGACTCGATTAACACCTTGCTCAACAAGCTCGTCGCTCACAAGCCCGACGTAGTCGTCATGATGGAAGACATCAACGACCTGAACACGCTGCTTTACAATCACAATTCCTATTACGGCAAAGTCCGCAACCCGCTGATCGAAATAGAACAGAAGCGCGGGCGACAAAGGTCGTCCATCACCGGCAGCCTGGTTTCGCTGGGCGATGCTTTTCTTGGTACTGCGATCCCGCACACCTACGCGCGTTTGTCTTTCCTCGCCGGCGCGCTTACGGGCCAGCAGGAAGAAACTGACGAATTCGCCGCTGCCCGCGACGAGGTTCGCAGCGTCGATCCCGACGCCATTCGAGAACAGTTTCGCCGCAACGTCACGCTCTATGTGCGCATTGCCCGGGTTTACGGCATCACGCCTGTATTGATGACGCAAGCGAACCGCTTTTACGACGACTCACCTGACTGGGCCAGCTACATCAAAGCAAACATCGAAAAGAAAACTAAGCTGCCTTTTGAAACTTATCGCGAACTTCATCGCTCGCTGAACCAGGTCATTCGCGAAGTCGGGAAAGCGGAAAACGTGTTGGTAATCGATCTCGAAAAGCGGGTTCCCGGCCGGTCAGAGTTTATTCACGATCCGGTTCACTTCAACAACAACGGCTCGCGTTTGGCGGCCCAGATCATTAGCGATGAACTCTTCAATCACGGCATCACTCGTTGAGCAAACAATCGCCGGCGTCTGCGGTAATAAAGCGGCGCAGCTCGGTCGTCTCGCACGCCGCGGGTACGTCGTGCCTAAAGGAATTGTAGTCACTACGCGTGGTTACGAATTGTTCCTGGAGTGTAACGGGCTCGTGAAGATGGTCCAGGAGTATGCAACAGCAAGCCTCGACGTTCGGCCGCCGCAGTTGGTGGCGATGTTTGCTGATCTCCAGTTAGCGTTTCTTACAGCGTCGTTGCCGGCTGACGTCGAGGTTGAAATTCAAGCGTGGCTTGAGTGTTCTCAATCCCCATTATTTGCGGTGCGAAGCAGCGCCACCAACGAAGACTCGCGTGAGGCGAGTTTTGCCGGACAATACGATTCATACCTCAACGTCGAGAGAGACGCGATCGGCCCACACGTCGCCCGTTGCTTTGCTTCGTTGTTCAACCCGCGAGCCGCCATGTACCGACGTCGTAAAGGATTGACGTCTTTGGGTGCGATGGCTGTCATCATTCAGGAAATGGCGGCGAGTGATCATGCCGGAGTTGTTTTTACTCATGCGCCGCGCCGCAGCGATCAATTGCTGATCGAGTGCGCGCCGGGGTTGGCCGACCGTGTTGTCTCCGGAATCGTTTCTCCTAATCGCTATTTTGTCGATCGCCAGACTCTGAAGATTACTGAATCGGTCGAGCCACACGTTTACGACCGCGCCAGCGTGGCATTGATCGCCGCCAAGGCGCTGGCGATCGAGTCGGATTTAGGTGGCCCTCTCGATATTGAATTTGGCATACAGGCCGGCGGAATTCACGTCTTACAGGCGCGGCCAATTCCAGCTTCCGTTAGTCTCGCTTCGTAATGCTCCACGAACAATTTGTAACGCTTTCTGAGTCGCAGCGCGCGAATATTGCTCTGATTCACCAGGATCGTGCGTTCACCGGGAGTGAGATCGACGCCGAGGCTTCCAACTTGGCAGAGCGTCTACAGTCACTTGGCGTTCGCGCAGGGGATCGCGTGGCGATTCTGTGGGGCAACACGCCGTTATTTGTCATCGCCGTGCTGGCGGCGATGAAGCTCGATGTCAGTTCCGTTTTACTCAGCACGCACTTTCGGCAGACGGAATTGTCCGAGGCACTGGCCCGCACTGGACCAGCCGCTTTGATTTCCACGGAAGACGCAACGCCGCGCCTTGAACCACTCCAACTTCAAGCAGTGGAAAGTACTGGAGCGCTAAAGATCTGGCAGCCACTCACACCCCGAATGCGGGCGTTGGAAAATGAGTTGATCATTCAATTCACTTCCGGCGTTTCGGGCCGGTCGAAAATCGTTCCGCGCACGGAAGCCAACTTGGTCAACGAGTTGACCAACTTCGCACACGATCTAAAGCTCGCACCAGGCGACGCTGTGGTTTGCCCGGCGCCGCTGTTCCACGCTTATGGGCTCGTGAATGGATTTCTACTGCCGTTCTTTGTCGGCGCGACGACCATCCTGATCGATTGGTTTGTGCCAAACGATGTGATTGACGTCGTGCACCGCTATCGACCTGGCGTATTCGTCGGCGTCCCCACGATGTACAAGGCATTGTCGGAAACGTATGGCGCCGAGGCTGAGGATCTTTCTTCCTTGCGAGTTTGCTTCTCGGCTGGAGCGCCGTTGACGCAAAGCCTGGTCGATAAATTCCGCGGTCGGTATCATTTGAATATTCACCAACAGTACGGCTCCACGGAAACGGGCGTCATGTCCCTGAATCTGCAACCTGCGACCGGTATGAATCCGTCAAGCATCGGTTCTGCCTTGTCAGGAAGCGAAATCCGAATCGTCAACAGTGGACAGCCGGTTGGACCGAACGAGGAAGGTGAAGTCGTCGTTCGTAGCTGCGGTTCGGCAGTGCATTATCTCGACGATCCGGAATTAACTGCGCAGAAGTTTCGCAACGGTTGGTATCACACCGGAGACCTCGGCAAAACCTCCGCCAACGGCGAGCTGCAATTGGTGGGTCGCCTTAGTTCGATGATTAACGTCGCGGGTTTGAAAGTCGATCCAAACGAAGTGGAAGCGGCGTTGAAGGGTTGCGACGCTGTCGCGGAGTGCGCCGTTGTGGGAATTCCTGATCCGTTGAGTGGTCACGATCTCGTGAAGGCATTCGTGATCGCGCGTCGCGAAACGTCGCGCCAGGAATTACTAGCCTTTTGTCGACCTCGGCTGGCTGCGTACAAGTTGCCGCGACAAGTTGAATTTGTCGAGGCGCTGCCGAAAAGCCCAACAGGCAAGATCCTGGTGAAGTATCTGCTCGACGCAGTAGCGCCCTAATTCCGAGGAACGCAGTAAACGTCCAAGCGAAGCATCGAGGAGGCATATGGAGCCCGCACTCTACCGTCCAAAAACACTTGATCTAACACGCCGGCACTTCATCAACAGCTATCCACCTTTCAACGTGACAAAGCAGGCCAACGCCGATTGCCTGCAAACTCGTCGTGACCTGCTGCTCTACGTTCACATCCCGTTCTGTCCGACGATCTGCACTTATTGCTTCTACAAGAAGTTTGGCAACCCTTCCCAGACGATGGTGGAGACTTACTTGCGTTACCTGCACCGCGAGATTCAGCTTTTTGCTCGCCGTCCGGAAGTGCTGAATAAGAGAGTCAAGACGCTCTATATCGGCGGCGGAACACCGACCACTCTCACCTCGCAACAACTCGCGGATCTCGTCGCGTGCCTGCACGAGCACCTGGACCTGTCGACGCTGGAAGAGTTCTGCTGCGAGATGATGCCCGACGAAGCCACGGCGACGCCTGAAAAACTGGCTACTCTGAAGGACCTTGGCGTCACGCGCATCAGCTTTGGCGTCGAGACGCTGAACGACTCCATTCTTCGCTTGCACAACCGCCGCTGCACGCAGGCGCTCTACGATGCGACTTATCAGACGGTCAGGGATCTTGGTTTCGAGAAGATCAATATCGACATGATGTCTGGTCTGGCAGGCGAGACGTGGGAGAGTTGGACCAGCAATATCGAGAAGCTGTTGGAGTGGGACCCGCCCAGCATCTCGATCTACAAGTTTGAAATTTTCTACAACACGACGATGTTCTCGAGCATGCGGAACGGCCGCACTCCGCCGGCGCTCATCAGCGACGAAGAAGAGATTCGTCACATTCGTTACGCGCACGAAACGTTGGGCCGTAAAGGCGGCTACATCGTCGCAAACTGCCTCCACCTGTTGAAAGATTGGCGATACAACGACTTGCACTATCGCGCGTTGTGGCAAGGCGGAGAGCTCAAGGGGCTCGGACTAAGCGCGCACTCGTCTTATGAAGGGTTTCTTCATCAGAACGCGGCCGATCTGCCTGAATACTACCGGCTGCTTGACGAGGATCGGCTGCCGGTAAGGAGGTCGTATCAGCTCACTGTCCGCGATCGCATTTCCCAGGCGATGGTCTACGGGCTCAAGAACCTCGCCGTCGAACGCCAGGCGTTCGTTGCGTCCTTTGGAGTGGACTTTGCCGATCTGTATGCCGAAGTCATCGACGGGCTTGTCACTGCCGGCGTGTTGACTATCGACGACCAATGGCTTCGCATCACGCCCGATTACTACATCTTCGCCGACGACGTCTGTCGTCAGTTTTTCCTGCCGGAGTATCAGGACATGATCCCGGCCCACGTGGACCGCTCCGCACGCGCGGAAAGTTTGGTGAACATCGCGCCCAGCCGCACTGCAACGCCCGCACTGGCCGGTTAGAAAGGACCAACCAAGATGAACCGGGATGCTGTAAGAACACGTCTGATTTCTATTCTGACGTCGAAAGACTTTGGCTCACTGCAAGTAGACGTATCGGGGTTGAGTGAGGATACGTCGCTGATCAATGAGATCGCCCTCGACTCGCTGCAACTGTTGGAGTTTATCGTGGCCATCGAAAACTCCTTCAGCTTCCAGATCAAAACGAACCGGCTGAATGTCGACATCTTCGATCGCTTTGGGGACGTGATCGATTTTGTCCAGGAAAACCTGTCCCCCGCGTGGACATCAGGAGTGTTCGATGGACAAAGTGCTTGAAGGAACCATTGTTTGTGGCGGCGTAGCGACTGGCGACGTGCGCGTGCTCACCGAACCGCATGAGGCCACCAGCGTCCAGCCAGGTGAAATAGTCGTCGTCCCGTGCAGTCATCCGGAGTATGCGCTGGGATTGATGGAAGCTGCCGGTCTCATTTGTGAGGAGGGCGGAATCATCAGTCACATTTGCACGGTGGCGCTGGAATTGGGAATACCCTGTGTAACGGAAGCAAAGGATGCCGTGCGCATTCTTCAGTCGCACCAGCGCATTACGTTAGACGCCGATTGCGGAGCGGTTTATGCAGCCTGAAGACGTGGATAGCGAACGGATTCGTCTTTATCGCGAATCGATCAGCCGCGCGTGGGGCCACGGCGATGGAAACACGTGGCCGGTGAAACTAAACGCCGCCTTTCATTTGTTTCTGAAAGAGTTTGGCGAAGAGCTCATCGACGATCTCGCGTATTTGGAACAGCACAAGACGCCTGCCGAGATCGCGCTGCCGTTCTACAACCCGGCACGTCTCTACCGGATCATCGACTCCACGATCTACAGCATGCGCCGCAATCATTACCGCATGGCCCAGCAGCGCGCGGTGGTCCTAAGACTTCTCTCACTCTGCCGAACGCTCAAGTATGGCTCCGAGTTTAATGAAGACGGCTGCAACGTCATCTACGATCCGGAGACTGTCCGCAGAACGTCGGCCTCACTGGCGCCGTTGCGGTCCACTGACGAGTCAAAAATCGTTCACCGCTTTTGTGCGGTAATGTGGGCCTACACGGAGGCGATCTGCTTTCGCGCACACGACGTGACCAAGGAGATTCATGGCGCTTATTCCTACGATGACGGCCGCAAACACTTCATCGTCAAGGAATATCTCAACCTCAGCCCGCATGAGTTGTGGCCGGACATGCCTTTGCTTCCGTGCCGCACAGTCAAGATCTACAAGCAGTACAACGAAACAGTTCGCATCAGGATCGATGCTTTAAATCACCTGTATCACGAGGGCGGGCAGCTAGTTCCGAGCCTGGAAGCCTGCCGCGTCGAGGTTGACGGACAGCAAGCGGATGTTGAGTTGCTGCGCGAGTACCTGGTCCGTGTGCAGCAGACCGTTGGATCGATCTCGCGCTACATCGAGAGGATTAGTTGGAACGAGCGCGTGTTGAAGTACGCAGACATTTTTTGGTTTCGGAAAAAGCCGTTCTGCGATCAGCGTGGTCGTGATTGGCGTGTTCCGGCTCACGTGCGCCAGGCGATCATGACGGGAACGGAAAATGAGCGGCGACGGGTGCCGCTGTCTGACGAAGCGAGCGCCCGTCTCGCAATGCTCACGATTTAGGGTGGTGGCACAGTTTCAACTCTGCGTTCTCTGCGTACCTCTGTGATCTCTGCGTTAACATGCCCAGAATTCAATCTAACGCAGAGATCACAGAGGGACGCAGAGAACACAGAGAAAGACCGTTCAAAAATTAAGCCACTACGATTTTGAGAAGCCGATATGAGTACTGCCATCGAAGCCAGCAGTGAGATTAGCCTGGATCTGATGCTTGAGCATCTTGCGTGTCCGGTGTGTCATTCGCCGTTGAGCCTGTCGCTTCATTGCGGCGGATGTGGGCGGACATTTCAAAGACTTCCTGAGTCAGCCGCGCCGAGTTTACTGCCTGACGATAGTCTCGCTTACGAACTAACGACCGCGGCGCGCGCGCTTAAGAGTCACGTGCAGGAACGATTCGCGATGATCGATCGCACGCTTCCGGGCTCGCAAGCCGCGTTCGCCACGTTTCTGAACCTGGGTTACTTACCCAACGAGCATCCTCGTTCCGCGGTTCGTGGTCCACGGCAGCCGGCATTCAATCGCAATTCGACAATGCTGTTGTTTGAAGTTCTCGGCGCTGCCGATTTGGACGGTAAAGTGGTCTTTGATCTTGGGACCGGGCGCGGCGGCAATGTCGCGATGATTAGCCGTTACTACTCACCACGCTTCATCGTTGGACTGGATCTTTCGCCTGCGAATGTCGAGTTCTGCTGCCGTCATCATGCGTCGAGCAACTTAGGTTTTGCGGTAGCCGACGTCGAGCATCTTCCGATCGGGGACAACCAGGTTGAAGTAGTTCTTAATCTGGAATCATCGCATTACTATCCCAACCTTCCGCGCTTCTTCGACGAGGTGCATCGAGTGCTCGCTTCCGGCGGCGAGTTTTTATATGCCGACATTCTGCCGGCGGAAACATTTCGGATGGCGCGGGAACAGTTCCAGCGGCTCGGTTTTGAGCTGCTGCGAGATCAGGACATCAGCGCAAACGTTTTGCTGTCGTGTGAGGCGATCGGAAAACTGCGCGAGTCGCCGCGTTACGCCAAACTGTACGAAACGTTTCTGGTCATACCGGGCCGGCCTGAGTTCGCCGAGTTGGAATCTGGCATTACTCAATACTGCATCCTGCGCCTGCGCAAGCCATAACGAACGCGATGAATAATCCGTTGGTTCTGCTCCTCGATAATTACGACTCCTTTACCTATAACCTCTATCAATTGCTCTGCGTGATAGGGGCCAGAGTGCGGGTCTTTCGCAACGATCAGGTGGAATTGTCTGAACTGGCGGCCATGAAACCCGCCTGTTTCGTTATCTCACCTGGCCCAAAAGAGCCTGCTGATGCCGGCATCTCGAAAGCTCTGGTCAATCGTTTCAAAGATTCATGTCCGATTCTCGGGGTTTGTCTTGGACACCAGTGTGTTAACCAGGTCTTTGGTGGCCGCACGGTCCGCGCTCCGATGCCGTGTCACGGTAAGACGTCTGTGATCGAGCACGACGGTAGAACGATCTTCGCGGGATTACCGGCGCGCATTTCCGTCGCGCGCTATCACTCGCTGGTTGCGGAACGAGGATCGATGAGTCCGGACTTAGAAGTCACGGCGTGGACACCGGATGGATTAGTGATGGGGTTACGCCATCGACACTTTCGCATCGAGGGTGTCCAATTTCATCCAGAGTCGTTCTTGACAGAGTATGGCCGATCCATGTTGACGAACTTTCTTCGCCTCTGTGTATGACACTACCAGGCAAGATATTTGAAAGTACTGCGCTGCGCGCCAGGATCGAAGAACTGGATCTTCGTGAAGCGTCGTTTTACGATCTTGCCGAACACTTTTGTGAGCGCCCGGATTTTGTCTTGCTCGACAGCCGTTCACACGAGCGTGGTCTGGGCAGGTTTTCGATCCTTTCGTTTGCGCCGTTTGCGCGCATCATCTCGAAGGACGGGCAAACCTCCGTAAGCGAAGACGGCAGCGTCACCTTGTCGGATGAATCAGTCTTCACGGCGTTGCAAGCCTTTCTCGATCGGCATCAGACGTTCCAGTCTTTCGACACTCCGGAACTTCCGTTCCTCGGCGGAGGCATCGGCTATTTTGCGTACGAGCTCGGTCGCCAACTCGAACGATTACCGGCAACGACCATCGACGAGCTTGGCACACCGGACTGCTACCTGGGTTTCTATAATTTCGCAATCATTCTGTCTCACGAGCTTCGCAAAGTGTTCGTGGCGCATTTCCAACCGCGAGGTTGCGCCCACGCCACGTCGTGGGAACAACTCCTTGAGGAGATCTACGACGCGCCAGCCGGCGCCTATGAAGACTTGCTGACGGGCCACTCCGCGAATGGCAACTTTCGTATCACGTCTGATTTTACGGAGGAGACTTATTCTCGCGCCGTCCGTCGCATTCTTGATTACATCTTCGCTGGTGATGCTTACCAGGTGAACATGACCCAGCGCTTTCAGGTTGAGCTAAACGGAACGCGTCCCTGGCGGGTCTTCAGGCACTTAATGGATCTCAATCCCGCTCCTTTCGCGGCCTATCTCAACTTTGAGAACCAAACGGTTGTTTCGTCATCGCCTGAGCGGTTTCTGCTGGTTCGCGATCGTGATGTTGAGACTCGCCCGATCAAAGGAACAGTAAAGCGGCACGCCGTGCCTGCGGAAGATGCCGCCAATCGCCAGTGGCTTTTTCAAAGCGAAAAGAACCGCGCCGAGCTCGCGATGATAGTCGATTTACAGCGCAACGATCTCGGCCGGTGTTGCCGTCCGGGCTCGGTGCGAGTGCGCGCTTTTCCGGAGCTGGAGAGTTATGCTTCTGTTCATCATCTGGTCGCAACCGTGACAGGTGAGTTGGCGCCGGGTCAATCAGTGGTAGATCTCATCAAGGCGACATTTCCCGGTGGCTCAATCACCGGGGCGCCGAAGATTCGTGCGATGGAGATCATCGACGAGTTGGAACCGGTCGCGCGTGGAGTTTACACCGGCAGCATCGGCTACCTTGGGTTCAACGGCAGCAGCGATCTGAATATTGCGATTCGGACGATCGTCATTCAGGACGGTAAGGCTTACATGCACGCCGGGGGCGGAATTGTGGCAGACTCCGAAGAACTATCGGAGTATGACGAAACGTTAGTGAAGGCGAGTAAGTTGATCGAGGCAGTCAAGTGTGCTTGCGGAGAGACAGAAACAAGCAAACCGGCGAGAGCTCAACTTCCTTTGCTAGAGTCGCCTCAGCGATCTCCGCGCCCTGTTCGTGCTCTGCATTAGAGGAGTCAGCCAAAGTATGGACGATAAAGAGCAAATAAAGACAATTATTAACGAAGTTAATGACGCGACATTGGGCTCCAAGCAGACAGACCTCGGACAGTTTTTTCACGACGAGGTGAAGTTCGTAGCCCCTGATTTTACCAACGCGCTCGAAGGCAAAGAGGCTGCGCTTAACAGTTATCGCGAGTTTCGGGAAGTTGCGGAGTTGAAAGGCTACGAACTAGGCGACCCGAACGTCAGTGTCTTCGATACGACAGCCGTCGCCACCTATCCGTTTGACATGCGCTACAAGCTGGGCCAGGAGACCTATCACGAAACCGGCCGCGACATCATGGTGCTGGCCAGGCGCGGCGACCAGTGGCAGATCGTTTGGCGCACGCTCATAACGCTTTCCTCAGAAACTGAGTGAACCAGCTTTGCACAAAAAGTGGGTTATTACGTGAAGATTTCTCGCGCAAAGGCGCAAAGACGCAAAGCGCTGCCGCGTTTCGCTGGACTTTCTTTGCGCCTTTGCGCCTTTGCGGGAGAATATCCTGCGTAGCGGCCGTTTTTGTACAAGCCGAGTGAACCGCATCACCACCACGTCGTCACAAGATCATCGCTCGATGGACCACCTCGCCGGAGAATTGCGCTGGAAGATTGTGTCTGCGCTTCCGTCGCTTGCGTTACTCGCGCTTGCCTCAGGCATTGCGAATGTCTTTGTCGTATTTGCGGTAACGGCGGTGCTGGCCGGAGGCAACCTGGAAGCTCAAGCGGATCGCTTCCTTTTGGCGGGCATTGTATATCTGGTAGCGCGCAGGGTGTTGGAGAAGCGCCTCATCGTGCTGGTTTCTGACGTCATCTATAAAACGCGCGCAACGTTGCTCAAGCAGGTTCTAAGTCAACCTTTTGAACGGTTCGAACAGATGGAACGAGGAGCTCTCTATACGGTCGTTTGTGAAGACACAACCACGTTGGGAAATACTGTCGGGTCGTTTGCCACACTCGTTACCAGCGTGGTGACGATTGTAGCGGCTTTTGT
This sequence comes from uncultured Acidobacteriota bacterium, assembly GCA_963770215.1. Taxonomy (GTDB): domain Bacteria; phylum Acidobacteriota; class Blastocatellia; order Pyrinomonadales; family Pyrinomonadaceae; genus PSRF01. The sequence continues at coordinate 278,929 of CAVYOP010000013.1, read as the reverse complement.
TTACCTCGTTATTCTGCACCCGCCACTGGCTTTAGTCATGGGCGCGGTCATTGGCCTGGTTTCGTTCGGCTATGCTCGACGGTGTGCGTGGGCGAAGGAGTCTTCGGCAAGCGCGCGAAAGTCGTGGAACGGTTTTGTCGGCAAGATTGAAGAGGCGTTGGACGGTTTCAAGGAACTCTCGCTTCATTTCTCGAAGCGAAATGAATTTGGCGTCGCGACTGATCGACAGTGTAACGAGGCGCGGGCGAATGCGGAAGTGGCCCGCCTTTTACTGTTGGATGCGTTCTTGTTTGGCGAGATGTTGTTGCTTGGCGCGCTGGGAATGGCAACGTTTGTGAGCGCGCAGTTTGCCGGTCTCGATCTCCGGCAGCGTGCGGGGTTCGTCATTGTTTTGCTTTACTTGATTGGCCCGGTAAAGACGCTGCTCGCGACTGCGCCTTTGCTGGTTGAAGCCAAGCTCGCCTGGAAACGAATCAAGACTGTGCTTTCGACTGAGTCCGCAGCTAACGTAAGCAGCGCGCCGGCGCCGCCGCGGGTAGTGCAAACACTCGAACTTTCCGGCTTGTCGTTTCAATACCAGAATTCCGATTGGCCCGGAATGCGTGTAGGCCCGGTCGACGTGACGATTGCGCGCGGTGAGTGTCTTTTCCTTACCGGCGGCAATGGCAGTGGCAAAACCACGCTCGCCAAAGTGATCGCTGGATTGTATGAAGCGCAAGCGGGTGAAGTGAGAGTTGACGGCAAGCGACTCAGTCGAGCCGAGGCCAGTGAGTATTTTTCAGTGATCTTCAGTCCTTGCTTTGTCTTCGATCAACTCTACGGCGTCAACGTCACGGCTGATCAGCTCGACGCTGCAATGGACCGTCTTGGTCTGTTGGGAAGAGTGGAACGGAAGAATGGTTGGATTGACAACGTCCGGTTATCGGCAGGGCAGCGCAAGCGAGTTGCGCTACTTGAAGTGTTCCTGCAAGAGCGTCCAATTTTACTCTTCGACGAAGTTGCTGCCGATCAGGATTGTGAGTTTCGACGCGTGTTTTATGAAGAGATACTCGGCGAGCTAAAACGGGCCGGCAAGATCGTCATCGTAATCACTCACGACGACCAATATTTTCATGTCGCCGACAATATTCTGAAACTCGATCTGGGCCAGGAAGTAACGCTCAATGCGCTGGCCGATACCGCTCACGTTATTCCCGAAGAAAAGCTACTGAAAGCTTGACGTTTGTCGCTGAAATGTTAGCCGATTTGTTGCCCGCGGAAGTCGCCGTCCGCGAGTCTCGCATCGTGAACGTAACTGGCCGGATGTTTCCGGAAGAAGATGAATGTGTGAAAGCTGCGGTCCCCAAACGGAGACAGGAGTTTTTGGCTGGACGTTGGTGCGCGCGGGAAGCGCTGCGAAAACTGGGCGTGACGCCGGCGAGTTTGCCGAGCAATTCAGACCGCACTCCAGCGTGGCCCGCGGGAGTTGTCGGTTCCATTACTCATTCAACAGATCATTGTGCTGTTGCCGTTGCTCTCACCGCACAGTTTGCGAGCGTGGGAATCGATCTCGAAGAAGTAAGCCGTTTCGATCAGAAGTTACTGCCGCTTATCTGTACGGAGCGCGAGCTGAACACTCTGGTCGCTCTTTCGGCCGCTGAACAGAGAACGATAGGCACGATTCTTTTTAGCGCCAAAGAGTCGGTCTACAAATGCCAGTACATGTTGACGCGTCAATGGCTTGGATTTCGGTCAGTTGAGATCGATCTCGATCCCGGAACGGGAGACTTTCAGGCCCAACTGCCAGTGAACTTTAGTCGTTTCCTCCCGGAACGCCGTTGCACCGGACGATATGCCTCACAAAACGATCTCGTCGCTACGGCCATAGCCATTCGGAAATAACTTCATGCCAGCCGCACTCGCAACAGAGACCAGCATCGACGCGCTGGGCCATCCCGACATGGTCGTCGGCGGCCAGGCCACGCCGGCGAAAAGCGAAATTCGCTATCGTGTTTTCAATCCAGCCAATCGGCTCTGCGTGGGAACTGCGCCGCTCGGAAGCGCTGAGGATGCGCAGTGTGCCGTCAGCTCCGCTGCCGCTGCTTTACCGGCGTGGAAAGCAACTTCGGTTGCGCAGCGAGCCGCTTTGCTCGCGCGCGGCTTAGACAGCGTATCCGAACACGCAACCGAACTCACAAGACTGCTGACTCGCGAGCAGGGAAAGCCTCTGGCGGAGTCGTTTGCGGAGATTAACGACTTCATCGCCAAGATGCGCACTTTCATCCGGTTGGCCAACACAACTACTGACGGTCGCATTCCCTTGCTGCCTTCAATGCGCAGTCAGAACTACGGAAACCTGGCCCAACCGCCGGCGACTGTCACAGTCAGCCTGATCGCGTGGAACTTTCCGGTGGCGTTACTCGGAAAGAAAGCAGGCCCAGCTCTACTCGCCGGCAGCACCGTGATCGTCAAGCCAGCCTATAGCACTCCACTAACCACCTTGCGAATTATTGCCTTGCTGAATGCCGCTGGACTCCCACCCGGTGTGCTGAATTGCGTTACGGGAGAAGGGAAGCTGATCGGCGCCTCTCTTGCGGACGATCCGGCCGTGGGCCATGTTCACGTCACCGGCAGCGACGACACTGGCAAACAGATATCCGATCAAAAGAGATCGACGTCTACCAAGTTGTCGTTGGACCTGGCTGCTTCCGATCCGATGATTGTCTGTGACGATGCGGATCTGACGAAGGCTTTGAGAGCGGCACTGATCGGGCGTTATCGCAATGCGGGTCAGGCCTGTACGGCAGTGAAGCGTCTCTACGTCGCGGCCGAAGTTTACGACCATTTCATCGAGCAGTTGGTTCAGCAAGTGTGCTTGCTCGATCCAGGCGATGGACTGACAACGGCAGTCCCGCCGGCTACGCGGATGGGACCATTGCACACGGCTGAGCAATGCGATCGTCTGGCAGCGCAGATGGACGACGCGCTGCGTAAAGGCGCACGTGTTCTTGCCGGCGGTTATCGTCCAAGAGTGCAGGACTGTGACGGCAATTTTTTTGCGCCGACGCTCGTTGCCGATGTTCCGTCATCTTGCCAGCTCGTGACTGAAGAGGTGTTTGGACCAATTCTGCCGGTTTTTAAGACCAGGAGTTTTGCTGACGCAATCGATCAAGCCAACGACAGTCCCTGGGATCTGAGTGCCTCGGTTTGGACCAACAATCAGACACGAGCACGTGAAGCTAAGCAGCGCGTGCGCTGTCGCCGGCTCTGGGTGAATCGACTTTCGTTCGGCATCGATTTATCAGCGGCCCCGGTGGTCTGAGGAGGGGAACTTATGCGAGCACGCATCATTGCAGGCATCTTGCTGTTATCGTCGATCCTTGTTGTCGGGCTGTGGATCTGGTTAACGCCGGGAGTCAGCTCGCAAGTGAAAGAAACGCCGCCGGCTAACGCGAGTGTCCCGCTTGCGCCTCGTGTAAAAGGCGAGGACGAGGGGATCTGGGCCATTGAAAACCAACTGATCCCTCCTTTTTTACCGACTGATCGAACGGCTTCCCAACGCGGCGTGCTCAGCCGCATGAAAGAACTGCGCGTTCCTGCGGTGAGTATTGCTGTTGTTCGTAACGCTGAATTGAGCTGGGCCAGAGCTTATGGAAATGCTGACGTCTCTAATGGACGTCCGGCCACCATTAAAACACTCTTTCAGGCTGCTTCACTCAGCAAGCCCGTAGCTGCCGCAGCCGCGCTAACGTTGGTCCAGGACGGAAAGATTGCGCTCGACGAAGACGTTAATCAGAAACTGACTTCGTGGAGAGTTCCCCCGGCTGAGACCACCAACGCGTTTCGCAAGATCACGTTACGCCGCTTACTTAGTCATTCGGCTGGTCTCACGGTCGATGGATTTCCTGGCTATCCAAGCGACAAGCCGCAACCGACACTGCGTCAAGTCCTCGACGGGCAGGCGCCGGCAAACACGAAGCCGGTTCGTTTGGAGCTTGAACCGGGACTGCAATATCGCTATTCGGGTGGCGGCTACGAAGTGGTCCATCTCTTGATCGGCGACCTGACAGGTTCAAGGTTTGAAGACGTAGTTCGAGAGAGAATCTTGCAGCCGCTCGAAATGGCGGACAGCACCTATAACTTAAGCGACGGAACGCCGCGCGATCCGGCAACCGGGTACAACGGTGAAGGTAAACCGCTCGACGGCGGCTATTACATCTATCCCGAATTAGCAGCGGCAGGCTTATGGACCACGCCGAGTGATTATGCGCGGTTTGGAGCAGAGTTGCAGCGGGCCAGGCAAGGACGTTCCAAACGTGTGCTTTCGCGAGACATTGTTGGCGAAATGCTCTCGGAGCAGATGAAGCCCGCCGGTCTTGGTTTCGAGCTGCGCGACGGTGTCGCCAAATGGTTCCTGCATACCGGAATGAATGCCGGATTCCAGTCTCTCGCACTGTTCAACGATGGCGGCGACGGGATCGTAGTGATGACCAATTCGGATACCGGCATGATTCTGGCGCGCGAGTTGGTTGCCACAATCGCACGCGCGTACGGATGGAATGACTACTACCCTGAAGAGCGGCCCACTGTGGCAACCACGCCGGAAAAGTTGAAGGAATACGCAGGTTCTTACTCGGCGGGCCGGTTCGGAACGATTGTGGTTGAAGCGCGGGGCGACCGTTTGCTGATCGGCACGCAATCACGACCTTCAATCGAGTTTTTTCCTGAGTCCGACTCCCTGTTCTTTCCTGAAACTCCCGGATACAAGGCCAAGTTCCGTCGCAATTTCTTTGGCAACGTGAGCGCCATTTCGTTTGGCAGGATGGTGGCGCCGAAGTCCTGAAAGAGCAAACCGCTTTGGACCAACTGACTAAAACACAAAGCCTCGACGAGATCGTGCCGGGTGCACATTCGTTCGTTCTGGCAAGCCGGCAGTTCAAGGATGAGCCCACGGTAGTCAAGGTCGGCGAGCGGCTTGTTGGCGCCGAAGTGTTGGTGATCGCCGGGCCGTGTTCCGTCGAGTCGCGCGAGCAACTGCTTGCGACGGCGCACGCAGTGAAGCAAGCCGGCGCACATCTTTTGCGCGGTGGTGCGTACAAACCACGGACTTCGCCATACGCGTTCATGGGGCTCGGAGTGACTGGGTTGCGCTTGTTGGCTGAAGCGCGTGAAGCGACGGGCCTCCCGATTGTCACCGAGGTGTTGAGCACTGATGACGTTGACGTTGTTGCCGACCATGCAGACATGTTGCAGGTCGGAGCGCGCAACATGCAGAACTATGCGCTCTTGCGACGCCTGGCGTCAGTTTCTAAACCTATTCTGCTTAAGCGTGGACCATCGGCGACTATTGAGGAATGGTTGTTGGCGGCGGAGTACCTGTTGGCGGGCGGCAACCCCAATGTCGTGCTTTGTGAAAGAGGCATCAGATCGTTTGAACATCAGTTGCGCAACACTCTGGACCTGGCGGCGGTGGCGAGAGTGAAAGAGCTGTCTCATTTGCCGGTGATTGTCGATCCATCGCACGCAACTGGCCGGCGCAGCGTCATCAGCGCTGTTTCCAGAGCCGCGGTTGCCGTTGGCGCTGATGGGCTTATTATCGAAGTGCATCCGAATCCCGCGAGCGCCCTGTCAGATGGACAACAGTCGTTGACGTTCGACGAGTTTTCCGACTTGATGCGTGGTCTATGCGCGCCGCTGCGTCAATTGGCGACGACTGCGGAACAACGATCTGAGCCGGCAATCATCGGCGCGTTATCTCAACCTGTTCCTGCATTCACTTCGGGACGCAATGGAGCGTAGATCGTTTCGCGCCGAACGAGAGTTTGGCTTGATAGTCGGTGGCGTGCTGGTGTTGTTCGGGGCCCGTTGGTTGTACCTCGGACGATTCACGAGTGCGGCCACCATAATGTTGGCTGTTGGTGTACTACTCGCTGGCGCGGGCATTCTTTTTCCGCGTTGGTTGGTCCTGCCGAATAAAGCCTGGATGGCGCTCGCCCATGCGCTTTCCTGCATAACGACCCCGATCATTCTCGGTGTCGTCTTCTTCGGGATCCTGACGCCGATCGGGGCAATAAAACGGGTGCTTGGATGGGACCCTTTGTACCGGCGCGCTGCGCGTCGATCGTCATACTGGCACGCGTATTCACCTGGACAACGTAATCCACGGCATTACGAGAGAATGTTTTAAAGGAGTTGGTATGTCGAAAGCACAAGTGGTCAACGAACTGTGGCAGTTCATGCGAGAGAACCGGAAGTACTGGCTCGCTCCGATCGCAATTTCGCTTGTCTTAATGGGACTATTGTTGGTGTTGACGAAAAGCTCCGCAATTGCTCCTTTTATCTACACCCTGTTCTAACCGGGATCGAGCGCGTGGCAAACGTACTTGGCGTATCGGCCTTCTATCACGACTCGGCGGCGTGCCTGGTAGTCAACGGCGAGATTGTGGCCGCCGCTCAAGAAGAACGTTTCACCAGAATCAAGCACGATCATCATTTTCCTGTTAATGCCGTTCGTTACTGTCTGCGCGAGGCGCAATTAACGCCCTCACAACTCGATTACGTCGCCTTCTACGATAAGCCGCTACTAAAATTCGATCGTCTGCTGGAAACCTACCTCGACTACTCGCCTTCCGGTTTTGCCTCGTTCCTGAAAGCAATGCCGTTGTGGATGGGAGAAAAGTTATGGATGCCTGACGTCATTCGTACCGAGATTGCCACGATCGAAACTGATGGAGATCAGCGGGCAGCGAAGAAACTGGGCAGGAAATTCAAATGGAAAGTGCTTTTTGGAGATCACCATGAGAGTCATGCCGCCAGTGCTTTCTATCCATCTCCTTTTAAAGAGGCGGCGATTTTGACGGTGGACGGCGTGGGTGAATGGGCCACCAGCTCGATCGGCATCGGTAAAGGTGCGGAACTCACGCTGCTCAAGGAATTACGGTTCCCCGACAGCATCGGATTGCTCTATAGCGCGTTTACTTATTACACGGGATTCAAGGTCAACGGCGGCGAATACAAAGTGATGGGATTGGCGCCATACGGCGAACCGAAGTACGCTGCTTTAATGAAGGACAAGCTGTTGGACATTCGTGAAGACGGTAGCCTGAGAATGAATACTGAGTATTTCAGTTACTCTCAAGGTTTGCGAATGACCAATCGAGCGTTGGACAAACTGTTTGGTGGTCCACCAAGAAAGCCGGAAGGCGCAATCACGCAACGGGAGATGGATCTCGCTCGCAGTGTCCAAGCCATTACCGAAGAAGTTGTGTTGAAGATGACGTCTTATGCGCTCCGGGAAACAGGCATGAAGAATCTGTGCATGGCCGGCGGCGTTGCGTTGAACTGCGTCGCGAATGGGCGCGTGTTGCGGGAAATACGGCCTGAGAATCTTTGGGTGCAACCGGCAGCAGGTGATGCTGGTGGAGCTCTCGGCGTAGCGCTGGCTGTGTGGCACCGTTATCTGGGGAACCAGCGGCTCAGTGCAGAGGAGAATGGTTGCTGGAGTTCACCTCGCCACGCACAGGCAAATGGTTTGCCGCATTATTGCGACGCTATGAAGGGTTCGTATCTGGGCCCGGCGTATAGCGGCGAAGAGATCGAAGAGTTTTTACGTTCAGTACAGGCGCGTTATCGCAAGCTTGGGAGCGAGGAGCTTCCGAATCAAATAGCGGAACTGCTTGCCGCGGGAAAGATCATTGGCCTGCACCAGGGTAGATTGGAATTTGGCCCACGCGCGCTGGGCAGTCGCAGCATTATTGCCGACGCGCGCCGGCCGCGCATGCAAACGGTGATGAACCTGAAGATTAAGAGGCGGGAAAGTTTTCGACCTTTCGCGCCGAGCGTGTTAAGGGAGTATGTTTCGGATTGGTTTGACTTGGATACTGACAGTCCTTACATGCTTTTGGTGGCGGAAGTGACCGCGTCTCGCCGCCGGCAGATCAGTGTTGACGAGCAGTCTCTGTCAGGCATTGATAAGTTGAAGGTCGAGCGCTCGGAGATTCCGGCAGTTACTCATGTGGACTATTCTGCTCGAGTTCACACTGTAAGACAGGACGTAAATCCGTTTTACTGGAAGATCATCGAGTCGTTTCGTAACAAGACCGGGTGTCCGGTGATTGTAAACACGAGTTTTAATGTGCGCGGTGAGCCGATTGTATGTTCTCCCCAGGACAGTTATCGATGTTTTATGAAAACGGAAATTGATTATCTGGTGCTCGAAAATTTTCTGCTTGATAAGCGCGAGCAGCCTGCTGTTTAGAACCCCACCTAAAAATCCCGCTAGATCCTACGTCCCGCCAGTTTCCTATCGTCAACTTCCCGTCAAACGTAACAATTCAGTTGTGAACGTGGGCTTTGATTGGTTGCTCCAATCTGCGTGTGCGGCGGATTCAAGTGCAAGCGCGCGAGCCATTTGCGACTTATTCGTTGAATCTCTGTACCACGATCCAGATAACGAATGACATTTTCGTGAGTGAGTGCGGTTTACTGATCCCACTCGTGATCTTGCTTGCATCAACTCCGCCTTCCAGCATTGTTTGTGTAACAGGAGAGCAATTCACCAACTGCTTCGCGATGAGGTTGTCGTTGTAAACTCAACAACGTGTTTCACGTTGCCGTTGCTTAGGGTTCTTTGATGTTGTGTGCTTTTTTCTGGCCACATATTGGCCAGTTGGCAAATTCGTAGAAGTTGAGCGTATGTCGCTAAGTTGTTGGATGTGAGTTATTGGTGGAGCAGAGGGGTCGAACCGCTGACCTCCGCATTGCGAGTTAGACGACCGGCAAAACCTTAAGTAATTGCCTTTTCGAAAGTTGCAGCCACCGAGGAAAATGAGGGTTTTTACATCTGTTGACATCGCTTGCCATTCCGGTACGCAAGCGTTCTATTTATTCCTGCCACAATTCTGCCGCAGAAGAAAGTGAGTGGTAACGTCTAGACCAAGTTACCGCCGTGTAAGAGAAGCGACCTATTCGCATAATTCAACGGAACTTCGCGGCATGGATAGCACCGCCAGGGTAATCTCAAAGGTACTCAAAGACTTGTTAATGGACGCGTGAATAGCTGAAATGAATACCTCAATTTATCTAACGTCTTTTGCGTTGCGTCCCTGGTAGCACAAGGCTCTAAGTGTTGGGTGAAGGCATGATCGAGTCATCTCAGATTAAATATAGCGCGTTTCGAGTTAGGGTCACAAAACGTCCGTCTACGCACGATATTCCGTCGCCGCTCAAAGACGGGTAACCCAAAGGTACGCCTAAAGAAAGACCAGCGAAACGCGGCGGACCAAGGAGAACAAAATAAACTCACTTCATCTCGTTGATCTGCCGCAGCAAATCTTCAGCAAGCGAAGCACTCAACGGCTTGAGACGGTCGTATTCAGCGCGAGCGGCTTTCTTGTTCCTGCTGTTTACGTACACACTCCGATTTCGTAAACTGAGCCACCCGGTTCATCCGTAAAACTCACTTTACGAAAGTAGTCAATAGCCTCGGCGTAACGGCCTCGCAACGCGCGATCCGGCCGAGGTAGAGAGTTTTGGTGCATGCATCGCCGGCATCTACGCGTTTCAAAGCTTCTTCATAGTTGCGAATTCCTTCATCATTCATTTTCTGCTCTTCGTAAACTTTCGCCAGGTCCTTGTAGTTGAACGGTGAGTCCGGTGCATTCGTGATCGCTGTGTTCAGAACCTTGACTGCCTCTGAGTAGTTCTTCCGTCGTTTATGAATATCTGCCAGGATTGAATACCCATCTGGATCCTTCATATCGCGTTCGATTGCCCTGAGCAATTGTTTGATGGCTGCTTCGTCGTCGCGTTTAAGCTCAGAATAAACGCGCGCAAGGTAGAAGTAAGTGACGGGATTCTTCCAGTCATATTCAATCGCTCGATTGAGGTATCTTAACGCTTCATCAGCATTCGCGCTGTCGAGATACACCAGCCTAGTTTCTGGTATGGTCCCGGTTCTTTGGCGCGACACCAATGGCTGCTGTAAGCGGCTTGATCGCCTCGGCATAATTCTTCGCCTGTCGATAGATGTCTGCGAGGTCAAGGTAGGATTGTCGGTACTTCAGGTCATACTTGATTGCGAGCTGAAGATGTTTGATCGCTTCAAGATCATTGTTTTCGACGACGATATAGTTTCCCCAGGAGCTGATAAGCCCAGGCAAGATCCGGCTTCAGTTCGATCGCCTTCTTGAACCTTTCAAATGCAGCATCATCGTTTTTCTTTAGCTCAAAATACACTCGCCCAACATTTAAGTAGAAGACGCCATTCTTGGGGTCAAGATTGATGGCCTTCTCGTAATTCTCGAGCGCGGCAGCCGCGTCGCCTCTTAACAGATAGAGACCACCGAGCACATCGTATGCACCCGCATACCTTGGCCTAAAGGCGATCAGCTTCTTTATCGCATCTACGGCATCCGTAAAATCTTATCTCGTTTCGCTTTTGCACAAACCTGATTCCATAGGTGACGCCCAGGCTATAGTAGGTATCGTCGATGGCCGATTCAGTTGACTTCAACGACTCAGCTTTCTCGAGCTGAACAACAGCGTCTTCGAGTCTGATCGAGGCTTATGTACGTTCCTGCGAGCCACCGATATAGATTGCTCTTATTTGGGTCCTTTAGATCGCTTCCAAGCCGGCTCTTAAAGCATCGTCGTGCTGGCCAATACTGTTGTAGGCTAAACCAACGCTTCCAAGGAGTGATGCTTTCACAGCCTCTTCGGTGGTAAAGCGGACCGCCTTTTGGTAATGGTCAATCGCTTCTTCGTATTTTTCTAATCCGACGTAAACTACCCCGAGCATGTAATTCGATGGAACGTGGTCCTCTTTCAACTTAATCGACTCCGTGAAGTAATCTGATCGCCTCAGTCGAAAACTCATTCTTGCGGACAGCATTCGTTACCACCAGCCCCTGGGTGTAGGATATGTACCCACGGTACCAAAAGCCGTCAGCCGCTTCAGGCGATTGAATCCAGTGCCGCATCTTGGCAAGTTAGAGGACAGCTTGTCTTCAAGTTTCTGATCTCGGCGAAATACTCGTCGAGTTTGGCTTTCGCGTCGTCATAGCGTGTTTGATAAGCGAGGCTGAGGGCCAGGTCTGCATAAATTTGCGGGTGGTTGTAGCCATATTTCCTGGCGTCCTCCAGGTTTGCAGCAGCTTGTTTAGCGATGGTAAGCATCGCTTCTAATTGTTGTGTGGAAACTTCGACCGGGCGACATAAAGTAAGCAACTTTCGAAAGGGTACAGGGCCGACCTCGCATTGCCCAGTTGAACATAGGCCCAAGCGAAATCGGGTTTAAACCGAATCGCTTCCTCGAATTGCGCAATCGCCTCTTCTCTCTTTTTCTTGCTTCCAGTAAACATCACCCAGAGCGACAAGTGCTGACGCTTTATTCTTAACCTCGACTGAAGGAGTATTGATAACAAGGTTGATCTGCTTAATCGCTTCCTGATACTTGGCTGTCAATAGGTAAATGCGGCCTCAATCCCAGTCTTGCTTCGACATTGTCTGATTTGATCACAATCGCGGCTCGAAACTGCGCTTCTGCGGCGTCGAAACGTTCCTTAGCGGCATACGCGTAACCAAGACCAATGATTGCTTCCAGATACTTGTTATTGAGCTTCAGTGCACCTAAGTAGGCTTCGATCGCGGGGTCATTACAGTACAGGTCCACATAGACATTACCTAAGCCGTAAGGAGCGCGTTCATCTTCTGGATCCAGTGCTCTAACTTTCTCATAGCTCGCCAACGCTAACTCATATTGATTCTCGTCGCGCGCCTTATTGCCGGTCTCTATTGCTGTCTTGATGATCCGTTGCTTCTCTTTTTCGGCAGCCGCTGCTTTTGACAAAGACAACTTCGAGGTTGCATTGCCTCGCGCGATGATTGTGTGGGTTTTGTCGGGTGGCGAGTTAGGAGACTTACGTCCTGAGTCGGAAATGCGAAAGGTGACACCAGGTTGACCGTACGTCGAGTGAAGTATGCCACTTGACAACAGCAGCATGGCAGCTAACGCATATACTCGCCATCGAGGTGTGATCTGTTTCTTGCTGGGCACGGGTGAGTTTCTCCCTTCCGTTCAGAGGATCACTAACTATCACTTCATCTCATTGATTAGTCTCAGCAAATCGACGGCAAGAAAAGACCTAATTTGCTTGAGCTTATCGTACTCGACGAGCGCAGCTTTTTTGTTCTTGCCGGCAGCGTACGTCACGCCTACGTCGTAAATTATTTGTGCAGGGTCGTTGAAGTCGGGGATTTTCTGAAAACAACTAATAGCTTCCGAATAGCGGGCCCTGAGGCGCTCTATCCGGCAGAGAAACAGGTTTCCAACCCAAGGGCTGTCCTGCTTGAGATTCCTAATTGCTTCTTCGTAGTTGTGAATTGCCTCAGCATTGTTATGTTGAATTTCATGCACCTTCGCGAACTCTTTGTATGGACGAAAGTCATCGGGCTTGATCTCAATCGCTCTCTTGATATAGCGGATGGCCTCAGCATATTTCTTCTGATCTCGATAGATTGACGCGAGGCTTAAAAGGCTGTCGATGGACTTAGAATCTATTTCGATTGCCCTCAGACCATGTTTGATAGCTTCGGCTTCGTTTTGCTCACGCTGATACGCCATTCCCAATTCGGAGTAAGTATCGGCGGTCTCTTTGATTTCGTTTGCCCTCTTTAAGTAACCAATCGCCGCCTGGATATTTTGTTTTAGCTCAACGTACACGGTCGCAATATCTAGATAGATATTGATATTCTTGGGTTCATACATGCTCGCTCGCTCAAGATTCGCTAAAGCATCGTCGGCGTCAGAATGTGTCCGATAAAGAGTGCCTATTGTCTGGTAGGCTGAGGCGTGATCTGATTTAATCTCTATCGCTTTCTTCAACCACTTCAGCGCTTCTTTGAAATCCTCTTCGTTCCTCTTTTGCATGAACCGAATAGTGTAGGTAACGCCGACAAAATAATAGGGATCGGGCTTGGTGGAAGGCGTTTTCCTAGCTTCATCTGCTCGCTTTAGCCATTTAAGCGTCTCCTCGAAATTGCTTTGCCTTATGTGAATCGTGGCAAGTGATTCATAGAACGATGGATTAGTCGGATCGCGTTTGATTGCCTCATTGATGGTAGTGATGGCGTCATCGAAACGCTTTAGGCTGCCATACGCCAACCCTATAGTCTCGTAAATCCGGGTTTGATCAGAGGCTTCCGTTGCATTGCGCAGCGCGTTTTCATATTGAACAATCGCCTCTGAATATTTCCCCTCCTTTTCGTAATCCCGGCCTTTGAGAAAATAATTGAAGCTGATGCTTCGGCGATACAGCGCTTTGCGTCTTTGCGCCTTTGCATGGATTATTGCCTTGTCATATTGGTCTATAGCTTCTTCGTACCTTCCCTGCTCCAAGTAGACAGTTCCTAATCCACTGTAAGCGTTGACATGATCTTCCCTTAATCTGATTGCCTCTATGTAGTTCTTAGCGGCTTCATTCAACAATTCAGACTTCTGTTGGGGATTAGTAACAACTTCGGCTTTCTTCAACACGTATGAAGGCGAGTTGCCAATGACCTTCTGATTTTAGACGGTGAAAGCCGTAATCGCATTTCCCCGGTATGTTAGCCACCACGGGAGTTAGTAGCCTCTCTATCTCCTCAATTTTCGCGATATAAGCATTGGCCTTACTAACAGCACTCTGATACCGGGATTGGAACACTAATGCGTAACTTAAGTACAAGTAACCGTCCGGTCTACCGTATCCGTGTTCATTAATCGCTTTCTCAATGTTCGCCGCGGCTTCTCTGGCGCTGCTTGCCAACACACGGCGATCATCCGGGGAAGCATCCTGCGGCTTGATGGAAACGAAGCGTGAAAAAGCTGAGGTCATTTGTGCGGCACCGAGGCTCAGGTATGCCCTCTCGAGCTTAGGGTTAAGATCAATCGCTTTCTGGTATTGAGCAATCACCTCTGGCCATCTCTCTTGTTTCCAATAGACATCTCCCAATGCAATGGACGCAAGCGCCCTATCCTGATCGGTGACGGATTTGTCGTTGAGAACAAAACTGATTTGTTCAATCGCCGCTTGATAGTTTTCTTTCGTCTTATAGATAATTCCGAGTCCGATGCGTGAGTCGACGTTGTTAGGCTTTAGTTTCAAGGCGTGAAGAAACTGTTTCTCGGCATCATCGTACCGCTCCTTTCCGACGTAGGCGTAACTTAATCCAACCAGCGCTTCCAGATAATCTGTCTCGAGTTCAATCGCTTTACGATAGTCTGTTATTGCAGAATCAAAGCAATACAAATCGGAATACAAATTGCCCGATCCGTAATAAGCTCGTTCGTCCTTTGCGTCCTCCTCCTTGACTCGGTGATAGTGCTTAAACGCTAACTCGTATTGGCCTTCTTTGCGCGCTCGGTTCCCGTCTTCGATTGCTTGTTTGATTACCCGCTGTTTCTCTGTTTCGGCTGCCGACTCTGACGGATTGTGGGGCAATGCCTTGGATGAGGTGTTTCGGCGGGCGTTAGTTTCGTGGTACCGATCAGGTCTTGGATCAGGCAACTTCGGCCTTTCGTCAGGAGTTCTCAAGCTGACACCAGGTTGACCGGAGGCAGAGCAGAACCACCCGAAGGACAGCAGCAGCCCGAACGCAATCGCCGGCAGATAGCAGACGGAAATCAAAGATCGGTAACTCGGCATAATGGACAATCCTTTCTGTTTGAGAGGAAACCGTTCTATTGCAATTGCGTTGGTCACCGCCAAAGCCAGAGGAAGTTATCGTTGTCCGTGCTCTTGCCTCCGGTCAGCAGCGTTTGCGCGTCAGGTGAAAAAGCAGAAGACCATTGAACCGCGCGAACCTGATCGTGTTCCAGGCTAATGGGCCGGCCTGACGGCGAGGTAATGTCCCAAAAAGCAATGGCGCCGCTGGCCATCGTAGCAAGCAGTGTCTTGTTGTCTGGCGAAAAAGTTAAAGAATTAACCTCTCCGGTTAGTCCCACGAGCGGTCGCTGCTCTTCCCACTGTCGCGTTTCAGATTGATAAGACCATAACTCTATCGTTCGGGTGGTTCCACGAGCCAAGTGCTTCCCGTCGGAAGATACAACCAGGAATCGGGGCACATCGAGGTAGGCTTTGAGGTTTTTAGGTGTTCCTGTCTCCAGCTCCCACAGCTTAAGAGTGTTTTGATATCCGCCAGATTCCTTTTCATAACCGGCACTGAAAAGTGATTTGGTACCCGGCACAAACGCAATTGCCTGTACGCCGCGGGGGTGACCGCTTAAGGTGCCCCTTAAATTATTGTTCACATACCAGAGTTGAATTTGCTGCTCGCCGTTTCCTTGTTCTCCACTAATACTTGCCAGGACGCTACCGTCGCTTGAAAACGACAGTTGCTGTACGGCCCTTGAATATTGGTGGGGAGAACTTTTTGAGGAATGCACCGGTTTCTGTATCCCACAGCCGAATAGTCTTGTCTGCGCTGGCAGTTGCGAGCATTTTCGCGTCCGGTGAAAAAGCTACTGAGTAAACTGGACCATCATGACCGGTAAGCCGGTCGAATTTTTTCTTCCACGTCCTCGTATCCCACACAATCGCCGTCTTGTCCTCACTTCCGCTGGCCGCCATCGTTCCGTCTGCGAGAACTTCACGTAAAACCCACTTTTTGTGTCCGGGCATCGGGTTGGACGCAAATCGGTTGGCGTCACTACGGGTGCATTCGCTGCCGGCAACCACGGTGACGTACTTGGCTTCGTGGAAGTCGCGGGAACGAACCAATGCGGAAATGTCAATCTTACTCCGATGGCTGCACCGGTTAAGATCATGATCAATACACCGGCAATTAACCCCGCCCGATAAGAACGAACAGGTTTGATAGCTGCCTGGGTGGGTGTCATTGCCGGGCTCTGTTTTGACAACCCCAAACTTTGCGGTTGAACCGGAAGCGTCGGAATCTGGTCTTGAGTTACGCATGCGAAAGGAGAAGCAGGGTGTGGGTCGGGCATGGGCCTTGGAATCGGCAATGTCTGAGCGGCACGATCCAACGCCGTGCGCATCTCTCCCGCCAAAGCTGATCCGATCCCACCAGCGAAGGGCCAGCGCCTGCGAGATAACTTCGGAGACAGCGATTGAGATTGTTGGTCTGATGTCATGGATCTGCTTAAGCGGATCGCCGAGTCCTCTCTGGATGGCTTCATCACGCACACTAGCGGCAATCGGGATTTGGCCCGTAAGCAAGTGATACAACGTTGCGCCAACCGAATAGATATCGCTATGAGGCTGGGTGCCTGACTCTTGCTGTTGTTCCAGCGATGCGTAGCCATGAGTGAACGCAGCCAGACTGAAACTACTCTCCCCATCCCTGACTGTTGACATCTGACCGGCGGCACCTTTGGCCAAACCAAAATCCAGCAGATAAATTTCACCGTCTTCAGTCAGTTTGATGTTGGATGGCTTGACGTCGCGATGGATAATTGGCTCGGGGCGAGTGTGCAAGTATTGGAGGGCGCCAAGAATCTTGTCAGCCCACTGAAGAACTTCGCGAACATCAAAAGGCCCTTTACGACCAATCCGTTTTTTCAACCGAGCGGCAAGGTCTTCACCTTCAATGAAATCCATGACCAGAAACTGTGCTTGTTCATGGAAGAAGTAATCAGTGACTCTCGGAAGACATTCGTGCTTTAGGTTTCGGAGTAGTTTGGCTTCACGCTCAAACGCCTTGCGCAATTGGTCGAGGCTGGCAACTTGCTCCTTTGTTTCCTTAATGGCCACGCAGCAACCGAAGACTTCGTCGATGGCTTTGTAAACATTACCAAACCCGCCGCCACCCACTTTGTCGAGGATGCGATAGCGATTTTGAAGGATGGTACCGGGAGACATGTCTGTGAGTTAAGGCCTACCTGGAATGTGATTTTAGTGTAGGTTCTAAGACAAAGCCAAGAAAAAGAACGCGCTGAGCTAACCTATCCTCATTCCGCTGCGCGCCATTCCATTGGAGACATTGATCTAGTTTCCTCTGTTACGGGCCGATTGTGCCCATGAGCCCGTCCGCACAAACTCTACGCAAGGCCTCCGAGTGATCCGCTCTATTTCGCTCAGCCGCGAGTGCAATTCCGTTTCCTCGGTACGATCTCTGAGTCCCAAGTACTAATGAGTCGGTTTATCCTGAACTTGAAAACTCGCCATTGAAGATGACGAAAGGGTGCGTTCAAAAGTTCAAGAGGTGCTCCTGCTTGCTCGGGCAGAGAGAGCCGACAACCGCTCAACCGAAGCGCGGGATAGCGTAGTCTTATGACTCTTCCCGCTACATCCAAAGTGGTTGAATTCTGCGTCATGACGATTTGCGAGTCTGAGTTTGGAATTAACGGTCCTCGCGATGTAGGCACGAGGAAATTTGAAAATGTTTTGTTATCGCGGTGTTCTTAAAAATGGTGGTGGCAGTCACGATTGTTTTGGCCGAAGAGTACTCTTAAATTCCCTCAGGTTACCGCCGCAGGATTGCGGTAATATGCGAAGCGAAGAGCAATATTGCTTCGGTTTTGTGCATATGATCAGTTAGTCGATCGCAGATGCGTCCACTAAGAAACGTCCATTAAGAAAATGCTTGACTGGCTCGACGTTAGCGAAATGTTAAAATGCTGAAGAAATTTGGCGTCCCGTACGAAATCGAACCCGTGTCGCCGCCGTGAAAGAGAAGCGATTAAGAGGAATTCAAAGGAAACCTGCGGCAGGGGTAGCACCGTAAGGTAGTCAAAGGCACTCTAAGAATCGTTATTGGACCCTTAACGGACGCGCGATAGACTTTGGCGGAGACGCCTAGATGGACCAGGAGTCTCCGTCTTTCAAAATTAGGGATTTCTATTCTTATTGGCGCCGTTTTATTCAAGTCACGACAAGCTGAAGCGTGTCGAACATTAGCCCACGTGCTCACCAGGAGACTTCTCACAAAAGTCACAACGCACTACGAAAAACGGGAACTAAATCTTTGGATTCGTGCAATTTAAAACAGGTACTCCACCTGTAAGGCGTCCGTGTGTAAACTAACGAATCAATGACTTCAACAGACGAGGATATCGACCATGAATCTCAAAAACTACTCGCTAGCAGTTGCCGCACTTCTATTTTTCATCAACGGTGCTTGCTTCGGCCAATCAGCGTTGCCACAGTTGCCAGACACGCCCGTCGCAAACCAGGCGAAGGGGTGGTTGGAAGTTTTCAACGCCGGAGATGTCGAGCAGCGCAGGGCCTTCCTCCAAAAGAATTATCCGAGTCGTTTGGAACGCTTTGATCGCGAAACAGAAATGCGACGCGGGACTGGTGGTTTCGAGGTCATGAAAGTCGCGGAGTCGACACCAACCAAAATCGTCTTGCTGATCCAGGAACGCCTGGGCGAGCAGTTCGCGCAATTTACCGTTGAGGTCGAGCCCGCGCCGCCACACGCTATTAAGCAATTTCAATTTCAAGTGCTCCCACGACCGGCGGAGTTTGCTGTTCGTCACTTGAACGACAATGAGTTGGTCGCCTCATTGCGAAAGCGGTTGGATGAAGTAGTAGCCGTCGATCTGTTTTCCGGAGCTGTCCTCGTCGCAAAAGATGGCAAGACTGTTTTTGCCCAAGCGTATGGACTGGCAGATCGTGAGAAGAAAACGCCGAACACTTTGAAGACGCGCTTCCGACTCGGATCGATGAACAAGATGTTCACCGCAGTCGCCACACTTCAACTTGTACAAAACGGAAAACTCGATCTGAAAGCACCCTTCGGCAATTATCTCACCGGCTATTTGAATAAGGACGTGGCGTCGAAGGTTACGATTGAACAGATGCTTTCGCACACCGGGGGCACGGGCGACATCTTTGGTCCGGAGTTCGATAAGAATCGACTTGAGCTCAAGACGCTACAGGACTATGTGAAGCTCTACGGCGATCGCGGACCGAAGTTTGAACCGGGCAGTCGCTGGCAGTACAGCAACTACGGTTTTCTTTTGTTGGGTGTGATAGTTGAGAAAGTCAGTGGTCAGAACTACTACGACTATGTTCGAGATCACATTTTCAAGCCAGCAGGAATGATCGCTACTGCTTCGGAGCCGGAAGACCAAGTGGTTGCCGATCGCAGCGTTGGTTACATGCGATCGGATGGCGCCGGTTGGCAGCGCAACACTGACACACTTCCCTATCGCGGGACATCTGCGGGTGGCGGTTATTCGACGGTTGCGGATCTACTGAAGTTTGCGACGGCACTCCAAACAAACAAGCTACTCAAGCCGCAGTACACCGAGATGCTCACGACGGGGAAAGTCGAGACACCGAACGGCGGTAAGTATGCTTATGGATTTCAAGAAGCCTCGGTTAACGGCACACGTTGCTTCGGCCATGGCGGTGGCGCACCCGGGATGAATGGCGAGTTGAAGATCTGCCCTGGGCCAGGTTATGTGGTTGCTGTGTTGGCGAACTTGGATCCGTCGGCGGCGACTCGAGTTGCAGACTTCGTTACTAATCGACTGCCAATCAAGTAAGCTTAGGCTGGCGATAGTTGTCCTTTTATTGCAAAAAAGAATTCCTGTTGACCCACTTATACCCAGAGTAGTATAACGCCCCCTCGCGATTGATTTTGGTTTAGGAGGACTTGTCTTATTGCCACACCCTTCTGATTATATTCTGCAATCGACTCGCTCAAGGAACATCTAAGCGTCGCTCCATCCAACGATCTTGGCCTCCCTGGAATTTGTCCGACGAATACCTTGAAACGTAATGCTCGCCCAGCGCGGAAATGAAGTCATTCTTCCGCGAGCAATCCGAGTTTGCATAGTGCGCCCAAAAGGCGTGGCCGAAAGTTAAACGGCGCCTCGCGATCAGAGGCTTCCCCCTTTTGGGGGTTCGGCGTGACGGGCTTCTTCGCCTAATGCGGAATAGGCCTAAGGACAGGCATCGGTAGTAGTGTGTCTACGGGTAAGTCAACACGTCTATCACTAATCAATCAATCCTTTCCTCTGTGGTCACTACCAATCAATTAGTTGAAGCTGAAAGCTGCCCGCTGGTTTTACTCGCGTTAACACGGGAGAGACTGAAGCTGTGGAGCAGTTCTATCGTGAAGATGTGATTCGGCGGATGACGGGGCATTTGGTGACGTTATTGGACATTGTCCGAATCTGCCCGATGGCAATATCGAATATCTGGGACGGATCGATCAGCAGGTGAAGATTCGCGGTATCCGCATCGAGTTGGGAGAGATCGAGGCTGCGCTCATAGAGCATCCGGCGATTCAGGAAGCCGTGGTGCTGTTCCGGGAATATCGTCCCTCAGATAATCGCCTGGTGGCTTACGTGGCGCCTGAGTGGAATGATTCGCGCCAGCTAAAAAAAGAACTGCAAAATTATCTGCGTGGGAAACTGCCGGAGCCCATGGTGCCCAGCGCCTTCGTATCTCTTGCTGCCCTGCCTTTGAACCCTAACGGCAAAGTTGATCGAGAGGCCCTGCCGACTCCCGATTTCCAGGATCAGAAGGCTAACTATCTAAGTCCGCGCACGCCAATCGAAGAATCGCTGTCGTCCATCTGGTCGGAGGTTCTGGGACTGGACCACGTTGGAGTGGAAGACGACTTCTTCAGTCTAGGAGGCCAGTCGCTGCTCGCGACAGTGGTTATCACCCGGGTACGCCAGTCGCTGAAGATCGAGTTGCCGCAGCACATCTTGTTTGAGGCGCCGACGGTGGCCAGGCTGGCGCAATGTGTGGAAGACATAAAACGCTCGGGCATGGACTCAAAGGCAAAAGCAGGCACAAATGATCAGGTCAAAAATCTGAATGAACTGTCAGCGAGTGAGCGCGCGTCGCTAGTAATGCGCCTCAAGAAAAAACCGGCGGAGATAACACCCGAGCAGACAATTCCCCGTCGCAAAGATTCCGGTCCCGTCCCACTTTCTTTCGCGCAACAGCGGCTTTGGTTTCTCGAGCAACTAGGCGATAGCAACTATGTGGTTCCGGCTACATCTCGTTTGATTGGCAGGCTTGACGTGCACGCTCTGGAACGCAGCCTCAATGAAATTGTGGCAAGGCATGAAGCGTTGCGAACGACTCTTACCACAATCGATGGTCAGCCGATGCAGGTTATTGCACCGCGTCTTTCTTTGACCTTGCAGGTGATCGATTTGAACCGGTTCCCGGACGATGAGCGTGCCGGCGAGACGAGGCGGTTGCGGGAGGAAGCCTTGCGTCCCTTCAATCTGGAGCGAGGACCGCTGTTCCGAGCCAGCCTGTTGCGTGTCTCGGAAGAGGAGCATCTGTTGTTGCTCGCGATGCACCACATCGTCTCCGATGGCTGGTCGCTTGGAGTGCTGATCGGTGAGTTGGCGGCGCTCTACCAAGGTTTTGTGGCAGGTAAAACGCCAAGCCTGCCGGAGCTTCCGATTCAGTATGCGGACTTTGCCGCCTGGCAACGCGAGTGGTTGAGTGGCGAAGTGCTGGAGCGTCAATTGGCTTATTGGAAAGAGCATCTGACTGACAGTCCGCCCGTGCTTGAAATTCCCACTGACCGGCCACGCCCAGCAGTCCGGACCGGCGAAGGTTCTTTCCTGATCGACGCAATCAGTCAGGAGTTAACGGATGCCCTCAAAGAGTTGAGCCGTCGCGAAGGCGTGTCGCTTTATATGACGTTGCTGGCGGCTTTCAAGACTCTTCTGGCCCGTTACGCGGGCCACGACCAGATTGTCGTTGGTACTCCAATCGCGAACCGAAATCGGATGGAGATAGAGAACCTCATCGGTTTCTTCGTCAATACGCTGGTGCTGCGGAGCGACCTTTCGGGCAACCCACCCTTCCATCAGTTGTTGAAGCACATCAGGGAAGTGACTCTGGGCGCGTTCGCGCATCAGGACGTGCCGTTTGAGAAGCTCGTCGAGGAGTTGCAGCCGGACCGTGACATCAGTCGCACGCCACTCTTTCAAGTGATGTTTTCCCTTCAGAATGCTCCGATGCCACCGCTCGAGCTGGGGCAGGTGACAATGACACTGCTGCAAGACGACGGTACGACGTCGCAGTTTGATATGACCCTCGACGTGGTCGAACAAGCGGAGGGCATGGAACTCCTATTGGAATACAGTACGGAACTTTTTGACCCCTCGACCGCCAGGCGCATCCTGACTCACTTTACAAATCTTTTAGAGAACATTGTCGCCAACCCGCACCAGCGTCTGAGAGAACTGCCGCTGCTGAGTGAAGCCGAGCGCGAACAGATTCTGTTTGATTGGAACAAGACGGCGCTCGGCCTGCATGACCGCGGTCACGAACAGTGCATTCATCAACTCTTTGAGCAGCAGGCCGAACGAACTCCTGCGGCAGTCGCCGTGGTTTTTGGTGAGCAGCGAATTACTTACGCGGAGTTGAACCAGCGAGCCAATCAGCTTGCGCATTATTTAAAGGACTCAGGTGTTGGGCCTGAGACACGAGTCGGTATTCTGCTGGAGCGGTCAGTCGAGATGCCCGTTGCCCTGCTGGCGGTGCTCAAAGCCGGCGGTGCGTATGTTGCGTTCGACCCGTCATATCCAGCGGAGCGTTTGCGCTACATGCTCGAGGATTCGGACGTGTCGCTGTTGCTCACAAAGCAGAGTGTGATCGTGGGCCAGCCGGAGCTCAGCTCCCGTCTCATCCTTCTCGATGCCGAGCAGCGTGCGATTGCCGAGCGTGATTCGCAGCATTTGCAGAGCGGCGCTGAACCTTCGAACCTCGCATATTTGGTCTACACGTCAGGATCAACCGGGCGGCCAAAAGGCATCCTGATCGAACACCGCTCGCTCG
Source organism: uncultured Acidobacteriota bacterium (assembly GCA_963770215.1). Classification (GTDB taxonomy): domain Bacteria; phylum Acidobacteriota; class Blastocatellia; order Pyrinomonadales; family Pyrinomonadaceae; genus PSRF01. Next base: position 256,184 of record CAVYOP010000013.1, on the reverse strand, counting down.
TCAACGCCAGTTACGCCTTCATCAACAATCACCGAATGACCGAGCGCGATCGGCTCTTGCAATTTGCCTCATTGAGCTTCGACGTGGCGGCTGAAGAGTTCTTCTCAGCCTGGTTGAGCGGCGCCTGCGTCGTCATGAGACCCGAAGCGATAATGTCTCACGCGGAATTCGTGTCGCTATTGCAGCGAGAAAAAGTAACGCTCGTGAACCTGCCTGCGTCCTTTTGGTCCGAATGGCTGACGGCGATGAGTGATAACGGTCTCGAGATACCGGACGGGTTACGCCGCGTGATCGTGGGAAACGAAAAGACCCTGGAAGAGACACTGGCGAGGTGGCAACGGCTCATCGGACAGAAGGTCGAATGGTGTAATGCCTATGGGCCAAGTGAGACAACCATAACCGCCAGCAACTATGAGCCTTCGGGCGCCGATCGGGCACGCGAAGAAAAACTCACCGTGCCGGTTGGACGGCCGTCGATGAACGTAGAAATGTACGTGCTGGATACTGAGCAACAGCCAGTGCCAACGGGCGTGATCGGGGAATTATATATCGGCGGCACAGGCGTCGGACGCGGGTATCACAAACAACCGGCACTAACCGCGGAGCGGTTCATTCCTCATCCTTACAGTCGGAGCGGCGGTGAGCGTCTTTACCGAACTGGAGATATGGCAAGGTATCGGGCGGATGGAAATATCGAGTTTCTGGGACGCGTCGACGACCAGATCAAGATTAGAGGATTCCGCATTGAAGTTGGAGAAGTCGAAGCCGTGCTGGCCCAATATGAGGGCGTTCGGGAAAGCATCGTCGTGGCGCGTGAGGATGGGCGAGGTGGTCATCGGCTGGTCGCGTACGTGGTCGGGGATAACGGCGGACTCAAGAGTGAAGAATTGCGCAGCTATTTGAAACAGAGGTTATTGGAGTACATGGTTCCTTCCAGCTTTGTGATGATGGAAGCGTTACCGCGTACACCGAACGGGAAAATTGATCGCCGCACCCTGCCGGATACTGACGACGCACACGTGGAGGCAAACGAACTTTACATCGCGCCACGCTCAGCGCTTGAGCGGGCCATCGCAAACATCTGGCAGGAAGTGCTCAAGGTGGAGAAGGTCGGGATTAATGACAACTTTTTTGGTTTGGGCGGACATTCGATGCTGCTGGTCCACACACAAAGTAAGGTAACCGAGGCTTTGAGAATGAAGGTTTCGATGATGGAGATGTTCAAGTACCCCACGATAGGCTCGTTAGCCGAGCACTTGAGCCGGAAACACGATTCGACCCCGGCCGCTCCGTTGCCGCGAACCCAGGCTGAGACGCGCATCGAGGCCATGAACCGTCAGCGCCAATTGCGGCAAAGGGCAAACAGGGACACACGGTAAAAGACGATGGATAATCAGAAGGCGGTTGTGAATACACTTGACGATCACGCTGCGTCGGAGGTCGCCGTAATCGGTTTCGCGGGTCGCTTCCCGCGAGCTCAAAATACTGACGAGTTCTGGCGGAACCTTCGTGATGGCGTGGAGTCTATCTCCTTTTTCAGCCGGGAAGAACTGCTGGCTTCAGGACTGGAATCAGAAGAGGTTGACGCTCCCGAATACGTACCTGCAAAAGCGATTCTGGAAGACGTTGAGTTATTTGACGCGGCCTTCTTCGACTATAGTCCGCGCGAAGCTGAGATGCTCGATCCGCAACACCGAATAATGCTCGAATGCGCAGTTGAAGCATTCGAGCACGCCGGGTACGACCCGGAAAGATTCAAGGGTCGAATCGGCGTTTACGCAGGAGTCAGCGGCGGCAGTTACCTGGATGTCAATTTGTCTTCACATGCGGAGTTGATTGATCGCGTTGGCGCCTACCAGGTTGACATTGGCAATCATGGAGAGTTTGTTCCCACCACAATCTCCTTCAAGCTGAACCTCAAAGGCCCCAGCATCAATATCCAGACCGCTTGCTCAACCTCGCTCGTGGCTGTGCACGTCGCCTGCCAGAGTTTGCTTAACGGTGAGTGTGACATGGCCCTTGCCGGCGGAGGCTCAATCACGTTTCCGCATAAGCAAGGCCACTTTTATCAGGAGGAGGGAATTCTTTCTCCCGACGGCCACTGCCGCGCTTTTGACGCCGATGCGCGTGGGACTGTTGGCGGCGAAGGGGCCGCGCTAGTCGTGTTGAAGCGTTTGGGCGACGCGATCGAGGACGGCGACACTATTCATGCGGTGATCAAGGGCTCCGCGGTTAACAACGATGGCTCGGTCAAAATCGGTTATACCGCGCCGAGCGTAAACGGTCAGGCAGAAGTCATCGCCGACGCGCTGGCTATGGCCGGTGTCAGTGCAGAGTCAATCAGCTATATCGAAGCGCACGGAACCGGAACCGCACTCGGCGACCCGGTGGAAGTGGCCGCCTTGACGCAAGCCTTTCACGCTGACACGCAGATGAAGAATTTCTGCGCCCTCGGGTCAGTGAAAAGCAACATTGGCCATCTCGACGCGGCGGCGGGCGTGGCTGGATTAATCAAGATAATTCTGGCTCTCAAACACGGTCAGCTTCCTCCCAGCCTTCACTACGAGCGCCCTAATCCCCAAATCGATTTCGCCGCCAGCCCCTTTTTCATTAACGACCGGCTTGTCGAGTGGAAACAGGGTGAGTCGCCGCGGCGCGCTGGAGTCAGTTCATTCGGCATCGGTGGGACCAACGCACACGTCATCGTGGAAGAACCGCCCCTGCGCGAATCGTCGACGGCACTTAGACGCCCGCTTCATTTGTTGCTGCTCTCAGCCAAAACCGGCGCGGCATTGAATGAGGCTACGTCAAACCTTACCGACTACTTGAAGCGCAACGACAATGCCGATTTGGCGGACGTTGCTTATACGTTGCAGGTCGGGCGCAGAGGGTTCGGGCACCGGCGCGCGCTGGTTTGTAAAGACAGGGCGGACGCGTTGGCTGTGCTCGAACAGCGAGATGCTTCGCGGCTGTTGACACTGTTTCAGGAACCCAGACATCGACCAGTGGTTTTCATGTTTCCGGGCCAGGGCAGCCAATACATCGGAATGGCGCGTGAGCTTTATCAAAACGAGCCGGCGTTTCGGGAGCACATCGACTTTTGCTCCGAACGATTGACTTCTTATTTGAATCTTGATTTGCGTGAGGTGCTATATCCGAACGAAGCACAAGAGACGGAAGCCGGCCGGTTGCTGGATCAGACTTTCGTCACCCAACCGGCGCTCTTCTGTATCGAATATGCATTGGCCCAACTCTGGATGAGTTGGGGTGTCATCCCTGCCGCAATGATCGGTCATAGTATCGGCGAGTATGTAGCGGCGTGTCTGGCCGGGGTTTTCTCGCTAGAGGATGCGCTTGGGTTGGTGGCCACACGCGGACAACTGATGCAGAGTCTGCCGTCGGGCGCGATGCTCGCCGTCATGCTCTCCGAAAAAGAAACACGAGCACTGCTGCGGAATGGCCTCGCGCTGGCAGCAGTTAACGGCGCAAAGACGTGCGTGGTTTCCGGTACGAGTGCGGCGATCCAGGAACTCCACGATCATCTCAAGCAACAGGATGTCCACTCGCAGATGCTGCATACGTCCCACGCCTTTCACTCTGAAATGATGGAGCCGATCCGCGAACCTTTTAGCGAACGTGTCAGACAGGTAAAACGCAATGCACCGGTGATTCCTTTTCTTTCCAACGTTACCGGCGCCTGGATAACGAATGCGCAGACAGCCGATGCGACGTACTGGTCCAGCCATTTGCGCCAGACGGTGCGCTTCGCTGATGGACTCGGTGATCTACTGACAGATTCCGAAAAAATCTTGTTGGAAGTTGGACCAGGACAGACCTTGAGCGCGCTGGTGAAACAGCACTCCGCCCAACTCGGAAATCAGGTTGTGATCAGCTCGCTGCCGCGGCCACGCGAGGCGCATACGGAACCGGAGTTTTTGTTGACCAGCGTCGCGAGGTTCTGGCTGGCCGGAGGGCAGATCGATTGGGACGGGTTTTATGCGAGCGAGCAACGGCGCCGCGTTCCTTTGCCGACGTATCCATTCGAGCGGCAGCGTTACTATATTGAGCCTGATAATAGTCAAACCCAGACTCCACGCGCGCTTCGTTCTGACGGCAGAAAGGCGGACATTGCCGACTGGTTCTACCTTCCTTCCTGGCGACAGTTCGATCTGCCACGACTCACGAAAACAGAGAAGCCTCGGGACGGCTCTTGGCTGATCTTCTGCGACGAAAGGGGAGTAGGCGACGCGCTAATTGAACGCCTGTTGGCGCGAGGCGACAGCTTAGTCGTCGTGCGCGCGGGAGAACACTTGAGACGAACCGGAGAGCTTACCTACTCGATCAATCCGCAACGAAAAGCGGACTACGACGCTTTGGTCAAGGAGTTGGTTGCGCTGGGACTGGAGTTCGAGCAGGTAATTCACCTGTGGAGCGTGACTGCTGACGAGCGGAGTTTTGAAAAGAGTCAGGAGCTGGGTTTGTACAGTCTGATTCTTTTGACGCAGGCTCTCTCGGATCAATCTCTCACGGGCTCATTACAATTTGTGGCTGTGACTGAAAGCGTCCACGAAGTGACTGGCGCGGAGTCTCTTCGTCCCGAGCTCTCGACCATACTCGGTGCGTGTAAAGTCATTCCACAGGAGTACCCGGAAATAGCCTGCCGCAGCATTGACGTGGTTGTCTCTCCTACACAGGGCGCTGTGCCCACGCGACTGATTGAACAGCTCCTCGACGAGATTACTGAAAACGTCTCAGATCGCGTCGTGGCATATCGTGGACGACATCGCTGGGTTCAGAGCTTCGAACCCGTGCGAGTGGAGAAAGGAATGGGTGCGGTAACAAGGCTAAGGGAAAGCGGAGTTTATCTAATCGTCGGTGGCTTAGGATCTGTTGGCTTGGCACTGGCCCAACACCTCGCCCAGACCCGGAAAGCTAAACTGGCATTGCTGGGGCGCAGCGGCTTGCCGCCGAAAGAGGAGTGGCCACTATGGCTCCAGCAGCATGACGATGCCGATGATGTAAGCGACAAAATAAGAAAGGTCCAGGCGTTGGAAGCAGTGGGCGCTGAAGTTCTTCTGTTACGTGCTGACGTAACGAACGAAGAGCAGATGTTAGCCGCGATAGCGGGCAGTGTGGAGCGGTTCGGGCGGATTGACGGTGTCATTTATGGCGCGGCAGCAGGAGCAAGCACGGACAAAGATATTCGGGAAATGACGCCGGCGGATTGTTTGCTCCAGTTTCAACCCAGAGTGACTGGCCTGACGGTTTTGGAAAAGGTTTTACAGGACACAGAACACGACTTCTGTTTAATGCTCTCATCTCTTTCGTCGGTGCTCGGTGGTATGACGTACGGGGCCTACGCCGCCGCGAATGTCTTTATGGATACATTCGTGCGGAAACATAACCAGACGCATCCCGAAACGTGGTTGAGTGTCAACTGGGATGGGTGGGATTTTGAGGAAGACGTTCAACAGCGTGCGAGACTTCGCGCGACGGATAACCATCACGCGATCAATCCGGAAGAGGGAATGGAAGCATTCGAACGCATCGTGTCGATGGGTCCAGTCACTCAGGTGCTGGTGTCTACCTCAGACCTGTCTGCACGGCTCGATCGTTGGGTGACGCATGCTGATTTGCCGGAGACGCTGGCAATCAAGGAAATCGAGACCCGACATCCAAGACCAAACTTACTCGAGCCTTACGTTGCTCCGAGCAACGAACTCGAGGATGACCTGGTAAATACCTGGCAGGAACTGCTGGGCATCGAGCAAGTCGGTATTAACGATAACTTCTTCGAATTGGGCGGTCACTCATTGCTGGCCACTATGGTGATATCTCGTTTCCGTAAAGAGTTTGGGGTGGAATTATCGCTGCGCAGCTTTTTTGAATCTCCCACGATCAGCGGGTTGGCATTAATCATCGCGCAGCGCGTTATTGAAGATCAGGACGAACAGAGTATTGCGCAACTGCTCGGTAGTGGGTCAGTTTGATTAGAACGCCGAAGGCGTTGGCTAATTCCAGCCCAGGGTTGTTGCAACCCTGGGTTAGCTGAACACCATTCTTTCAACTCTGAAAGAGTTAGCCTCGCACCGGCCTAACGCTTTCAGCGTTCTTGATTCTTCCCTTCCAGATCCCAGGGTTGCAGCAACCCTGGGCTGGAATTAGCCAACGCCTTCGGCGTTCTAATCAAACTGACCCACTACCCAACTGCTCGAGGGGGTTGACATTCTCTCGCAGCAGAAGTCGGCTTGAGCCCACAAAAATTCACAAAAGCAAAAGGTATTGGAAAAAGTTTGTTGTGCTTCTTTGTGGCTATGAGGCAAAGCTCCAATGAATGATGTTTCAACTCGCCTGGCGTCGCTCACGCCTGAAGAACGTGCATCGTTGGTGATGCAGCTCAAGCGCAAGGCTCAACACGCCGAGAAAACTGTAGACCATGCCATTCCCCGCCGTGAAAACGCGACGGATGCACCACTCTCATTTGCTCAGCAGCGGCTGTGGTTTCTTCATCAGCTTGAACCCGGCAATACGGCTTACCACCTGCCGCTCTACTACCGTCTGGATGGACCACTGGACATCAAAGCGTTCGAGCGGAGTCTTAATGAGATTGTCCGGAGACATGAAATGCTACGGACAGTTTTCAGAGATAAGAACGGCGCGGCCGTACAAATCGTCCTCCCTTCGTTACACGTCGAGTTGCCGCTGATCGATTTGAGTAGACGCTCCAAGGCCGAAGCCGAGGGGGAGGTTAAGCGTCTTATAGACGCCGAAGCTGCACAGCCTTTCAGTTTGGAAGATGGACCACTACTGCGAGCGAAGCTCCTGAAAGTCTCTGAAGACGAGCACGGGTTTCTGCTCGTTATCCATCACATCGTCACGGACGGCTGGTCGATGGACATATTCATGGCTGACCTCGTTGCGCTCTATGAAGCCTTCTCGGCAGGCGAGCCTTCCCCGCTTGAAGAACTTTCCCTGCAATATCGGGACTTTGCCGCCTGGCAGCGCGAGTCGATCACAGGAGAAAGGTTGGAGGGGCAACTCGCTTATTGGAAAGAGCAGTTGAGCGGGGATCTGCCAGTTCTCGAGCTTCCCACGGACCATCCACGGCCGTTGCGAATGACCTACGCTGGCGCCGACCAGTTTTTCGACGTAACGCAAAGCCTTACAGAAAAGTTAAACGAACTGAGTCATCGTGAAGGCGCGACTCTGTTCATGACGCTGCTGGCCGCGTTTCTGACTTTGCTGCACCGGTACACGGGGCAGGCAGATATTCTCCTCGGCACCGCCATTGCCGGCCGCAACCGCAGAGAGATTGAAAACCTCATCGGCTTTTTTGTTAACACATTAGTGCTGCGGACAGACCTGTTCGGTAATCCAACTTTTCGCGAGTTGCTCGGTCGTGTGCGTGAAGTTGCCCTCGGCGCTTACGAGCATCAAGAGTTGCCGTTCGAAAAACTCGTCGAAGAGTTGCAGCCTGAACGCGATATGAGCCGGCAGCCTTTCTTTCAAGTAATGTTCAACTTGCAGACCTTCCCTGCTGAAGGACCAGCAAGGCGTGGCTTGACGATAGCTCCGATAGACATCGGCAATCAGACAAGGTTCGATTTGGAATTTCATTTGTGGGTCGTCCCGGAGGGTCTTGCTGGACCATTGCTCTATAACACCGATTTGTTCGAGACAGCGACGATTGAGCGAATGCTTACACACTTTCAGACGCTGCTGGAAGGGATTGTGGCAAACCCCAATGCACGGCTGTCGGAGTTGCCACTGTTGACGAAGGAAGAGCGAGTGCAGGTGCGGGAATGGAGCAAGAGCAGCAGCGAATACGAGCGAGAGCAGTGTGTGCAGCAATTGGTGGAAGTTCAGGCGGCGCGCCACCCGGAACGGAGCGCAGTAGTTTACGGGGACCGGCGCCTGAGCTACGGAGAATTGAACCAGCGGGCCAACCAGTTAGCGCATTACCTGCGCGGGCGCGGAGTGGGTTTGGAGGAGCGAGTAGGTGTCTTACTCGAGCCGTCGCCCGAATTTATCGTAGCGCTGCTCGGAATTCTCAAAGCGGGCGGAGCCTATGTGCCGCTGGATGGAGCGTACCCGAAGCAGCGTTTGCAGTTCATGCTGGAAGATGCCGGGGTGGAGCTGGTATTGACTGTGCAGGGCCAGACGGAATTGATAGGGGCCGGAGAGTACAAAGAAGTTGTTTATCTGGATGATGGATTGGAGCTGTTGGGTCGGGAGAGTCGCGAGAATCCGGAAACGGTGACGAGGGCTGAGAATCTGGCTTACGTGATGTACACGTCGGGGTCGACCGGGCAGCCAAAAGGTGTCGGGGTGACGCACCGCGGGATCAATCGGCTGGTGCGAAATACGAATTACGTGCAGTTGCACAGCACTGACCGGATGGCGCAGGTATCGAACGTGTCATTTGATGCGGCAACGTTTGAAATCTGGGGCGCACTGCTCGAACGGCAGCACGCTGGTTGGTCTGGCGAAAGAGACGGTGCTATCGCCGTTGGAGTTGAAGCGGGAGCTGATCGGCGCAGCAAATCAGCGCCATGTTTTTGACGACGGCGCTCTTCAATCAGATCGCACAGGGGGAGCCGGAAGCGTTCGCTTCGCTGCGCTACCTGGTGTTTGGAGGTGAAGCAAGTGACGCGCAGGCAGTGAGACGCGTGTTGGAGCATGGGAAACCACAGCACCTGCTGAACGGCTATGGCCCAACGGAGGCTACAACCTTCACGACCTGGTACGAAGTCAACGAAGTAGCGGCTGAAGCGCGGACGGTGCCGATTGGGCGAGTGATCGCAAACACTGAGGTGTGGGTGTTGGACCAGCAGGGGGAACTAGCGCCGGTGGGAGTTGCCGGGGAGCTATACATCGGCGGAGACGGGCTGGCGCGTGAATATCTGGGGCGACCGGAGTTGACGGCAGAGAGGTTTGTGCCACACCCGTATAGCGCGGAACCGGGCGCGCGGCTCTATCGCACGGGAGATCTGGTGCGTTATCTCGCCGATGGCAATCTCGAGTTTCTCAAGCGCATGGACCAGCAGGTGAAAGTGCGGGGATTTCGCATTGAGCCAAAAGAGATAGAGGCGGTGTTGCGAGAGCACCCGGCCATTCGTGAGAGTTTGGTGGTAACTCGCGAAGACACGCCGGGTGATATGCGTTTGGTAGCCTATGTGGTTGGAGATCCGGAATCTCCGATCGTCTCTGAAAATCAGCTCATCTCTCAACTAAAAGATAGAGTGCAGGAACGGCTGCCGAAATATTTCATGCCTTCAGCGTTTGTTGTGCTTGACAAACTACCTCTTACACTCAATGGCAAAGTTGATCGCCGCGCGTTGCCGGAGCCCGATTGCGGCACTCCCCGGGACGAAAGGACACTCATCCCGCCGCGGACTCCTGAGGAAGAAAAGATAGCTGAAATCTGGGCAGAGGTGCTCGACGTCAAACCGATTGGAGTCGATGCTAACTTTTTTGATTTGGGTGGACATTCGTTATTGGCTACGCGAGTCGTCACACGCATTCGCGAAGCATTCGCTATCAACCTGCCGCTACGCCTGCTGTTTGATTCACCGACCATTGAAGCCGTCGCCGCGCATATAACGAACGCACGGGAACAATCCGAGTTGGGCCGCATCGCAGCAATGGTCGAAAAGCTATCACACCTTTCAGAAGAAGAAGCCAAGTCGCTACTAAAAGAAGCAGCAAGCTCGCCGGAGTGTTAAATCCTTAATGAGCGACATTGCAAAACAGATTACAGAGCTATCTGCTGAAAAGCGCCAGCTTCTCGATCAATATCTGAAAAGCGCAGGTCTCAACCTGACGAATGCGATCATCATTCCTCAACGTAGAGATACCAATAGATTTCCACTGTCGTATGCGCAAGAGCGGTTGTGGTTTTTGGATCAACTGGAACCGAACCGGCCGATCTACAACATGCCTGACACGCACTACTTCAAAGGCGCTCTAAACCTGGAGGCGCTGGAGCGCAGCCTGAGCGAGATAGTGCGGCGTCATGAGATTCTGCGGACCACCTTTCAACTGGTTGACGGGATGCCAGTGCAGGTGATTGCAGCGGCGGAACCATTGACGCTGGAGGTGGTAGATCTGAGCGAGATGGCGGAAGCGGAGCGTGAAGGGAAGGCACAGCGGTTGGCCAATGAAGAAGCGCAACAACCATTTGATTTGAGTCGTGGTCCACTGTTTCGAGCACGGCTGTTGCGGCTGAGTGAAGCAGAGCACGTGTTGCTGTTGACGATGCACCACATCATTTCAGATGGCTGGTCGTTGGGAGTGTTGGGGCGAGAGTTGGCGGCGCTGTATGAGGCGTACCAGGCGGGGCAGAGTTCACCGTTGCCGGAGCTGACGATTCAGTATGCGGACTTTGCAGTGTGGCAGCGGGAGTGGCTGCGGGGCGAAGTGCTGGAAAAACAACTGGCGTACTGGCGGGAGCAGTTGGGGGGAGAATTGCCGGTGCTGGAGTTGCCGTTGGACCGGCCGCGACCGGCGCGACAGAGTTATCGCGGGGCGGCGGTCGGGGTGGAGGTGAGCGAAGCAGTGAGCCGAGCGGCTGAAGGAGATCGGACGAGAGAGTGGAGCGACGTTGTTCATGACGTTGCTGGCCGCGTTCAAGGTGCTGCTGTGGCGCTACAGCGGACAGGAAGAGATTCTGGTTGGGACGCCGATCGCGAATCGGAATCGAGCGGAGACGGAGAACTTGATTGGGTTCTTCGTGAATACGCTGGTGTTGCGCACGAAGGTTAGTGGCGCGAGAGTTTTCGGGAGTTGCTGGAGCAGGTGCGCGAGACGACGCTGGGAGCGTACGAGCATCAGGACGTGCCCTTTGAGAAGTTGGTGGAAGAGTTGCAGCCGGAACGGAATCTCAGCCGTCAGCCTTTGTTCCAGGTGATGTTTGCGCTTGGCGAGTGGGAAGATTTGGAGTTGGGCGGGCTCGAGTTGAACTGGATGCAGACGGACATTCGGGTCGTCAAGTTCGATATGACGCTAACGATGGCCGTCGGGGAAGATCACATAGGCGGCGCCCTTGTCTATAACATCGATCTTTTCGATGCGGCCACCATTCAGCGGATGGTGGGCCAGTTTGAACTCGTGTTGGAGGGCATCACCGCTTATCCGGACCAACCCCTCTCGGAATTGCCGTTGCTGACCATGGCCGAGCAACAAATGCTCGCTAACTGGAACGACACGAAATCTGATTACCCGCAACAGTGCCTCAACGATCTGTTCCAGGGACAAGTGGGTCGCACGCCTGAAGCCGTGGCAGTGGCGTTCAATGAAGAACGACTCAGCTATGAGGAGCTCAATCGCAGATCCAATCAGTTAGCTCATCATCTGCGGAGCATCGGTGTGGGGCCGGAAGTGCTGGTCGGCATTCTGCTCGAACGTTCAGCTGAATTGATTGTGGGAATACTTGGGGTGCTCAAGGCTGGAGGAGCATTTGTTCCGCTCGATCCCACATATCCGGAGGATCGGCTTGGTTTCATGCTCGACGATGCTGGCTCGTCGATTCTGCTTACGCAGCAGCGGTTGCTCTCGAAGTTGCCTCGGGATCGACAGCTCAACGCTGTCTGTCTTGATTCTGATCTGGACGCCAAACTGCCTCACGCGAACCCTGAGACCACCACCACTCCGGATAACGTCGCTTACGTCATTTACACTTCCGGCTCGACGGGGCAACCCAAGGGCGTGATGATCCAACACCGGGGAGTGTGTAATCTTGTGTTCGCCCAGCGAAAGACCTTCGAAGTCTCGGCTGACAGCCGCGTGTTGCAATTCGCTTCCATCAGTTTTGATGCAGCCGTTTCCGAGATTTTCAAGACCCTGCTGACGGGAGCCACGCTCTGCCTCGCTACTTCGGAATCTCTTCTGCCGCTGGATCCACTATTGAATCTCCTGCGCACGCAGGAGATCACTACAGTCACACTGCCTCCATCAATCTGGGCGCTTCTGCCCACCGAGGACTTGCCGGCGCTGCGAACCGCAGTCAGTGCCGGCGAGGCTTGCTCGTCACAAATAGCAGCGGCCTGGGGCGGCGGAGGGCGCCGGTTTCTAAATGCTTATGGACCAACAGAAGTGACCGTTTGTGCCACGATCAGCGATCGCCTAGATGGCGACAGCAGTCCTCCGATTGGGCGGCCGATTGCGAACACTGAAGTTCACGTCCTGGATGCCAATCTGCGGCCAGTTCCGATTGGAGTTGTTGGCGAGTTGTACGTAGGCGGCGTTGGACTGGCACGAGGATACCTGCACCGCGCGGCGCTGACAGCGGAACGATTTGTACCCAATCCATTTTCTGATCAACCCGGAAGCCGGCTCTATCGCACCGGAGATCTGGGCCGCTGGCAGGATGGCAATCTGGAATACATCGGGCGGATGGACCAACAGGTAAAAGTGCGCGGCTTCCGGATCGAGTTAGGCGAGATCGAAAGCACTCTAGCGCAACATCCATCAGTACGTGAGGCTGTGGTCCTGGCTCGGGAAGACACTCCGGGGGACATGCGGCTGGTGGCCTACCTGATCACTGAACCAGGAACGTCGGCGAACGTTGGTCAATGGCGCACCTGGTTGAGCCAGAAGTTGCCTGAATACATGCTGCCTGCGGCGTATGTGTTATTGCAGGAGTTTCCGCTCACGCTCAACGGTAAAGTGGATCGTCGCGCGTTGCCGGCGCCGGATACCGGCAGACCAGAGCAGGCGCAAGCTTACATTGCACCGCGCGATCAGCTCGAGCAGTTGCTGGTCGACTTGTGGCAAACGGCGTTGGGTTCGGACCAGATCGGGGTGAGGGACAACTTCTTCGAGATAGGGGGTAACTCGATCAAGGGGGCGATCCTAATCAACCGACTTCAGGATCTCCTTGGCGAGTATGTCTATGTAGTGGCGATCTTCGACGCTCCAACAGTCGCCCAACTGGCAAATTATCTGCACCAGCATTACCCGACCGCTGTAAACAGAGTCTGCGGTCTCGATAAGGTTGCTCGCGAAGTTGTCAGTACTCGCATCAGCCGGGAGCAGATTGTCGAGTTCCGGCAGTTGATTCCTTCGTTGCCGGAGTTGCCGGCGAAGTCGACCACACGAAGAATCCACCGGCGATCTTTGTACTTTCACCGCCCCGCTCAGGTTCGACACTGTTGCGCGTGATGCTGGGCGGCCATCCGCAGCTATTTGCGCCGCCCGAGTTGGAGTTGCTTTCCTTCAACACTCTGGCCGACCGCAAAGCAGCGTTTAGCGATCGCTTTGCGTTTTGGCTGGAAGGTACGCTGCGAGCCCTGATGGAGCTTAAGCAGTGCAGCGCTGAAGCGGCAAAAGACATCATGGAACGGTGCGAAGCCCAGCAACTCACGACGCAACAGTTCTACGGGTTGCTGCAAAGCTGGCTGGGCGCAAGATTGTTGGTGGACAAGACGCCTTCCTATGCTCTTGATTACGAGATTCTCCGCCGTGCCGAGAGCGATTTCAACGAAACTCGTTACATCCACCTAATCCGGCATCCGTATGCGATGATCCGTTCCTTTGAAGACGCGCGGCTGGAGCAAGTGTTCTTCCGTTACGCACACAAGTTCAGCCGTAGCGAGCTGGCCGAGCTGATCTGGCTCGTGAGCCAGGAAAACATTCTTCAGTTTCTCGAAACCGTGCCGGCTAATCGGCAGCATCAGGTACATTTCGAGCAGTTGGTCCGCGAGCCCGAGCGGGTGTTGCGCGGAGTTTGTGAGTTCCTTGATCTCGAATATGTCGACGCCATGGCCGCTCCTTATCAGGCCCAGGGCCAGCGCATGGTTGATGGTATTCACCCGCTATCGAAGATGTTGGGTGATGTGAAGTTTCACGAACACAAAACCATCGAGGCCGCGACCGCGGATCGCTGGCGCCGGCAATTGGGTGAGAGCGAGGAGCTGGCGGATGAAACCTGGACCATCGCCGAGCGCCTGGGGTATCAACGCATAGAGGTTCAGGACCGATCAGTGCCGCAGGCAGAATGTCGATGGTCACCGCTGGTGGAACTTCAGCGAGGTGACGGCAGCAGTCGTCCGCTCTTCTTTGTGCATCCGGTTGGTGGAAATGTTTTATGCTACGCCCAACTGGCACACTACCTGGGTCCGGAGCAGTCGTTCTATGGTTTGCAATCCTTTGGGCTCGCTGACGGTCATGCGCCGCTCGGCGAGATTTCGGAAATGGCCGGCCGTTACCTCGAAGCATTGCGTCGTGTGCAGCCTGAAGGACCTTACCTGCTGGGAGGCTGGTCCATGGGCGGGATCATCGCTTTTGAAATGGCGCAACAACTTCAGCGCGTTGGGCAGGTCTCGTTGCTGGTGCTGCTCGATAGTCACACTCCGGCCGCTTTGGCCCAGCCCGAGGAAATAAATGATGAAGAACTGTTGCTCCAATTCAAATCGGACATGAGCGCGTTGTATGGCTTGGAAGGACGAGGTTTTGACTCCGATCAGCTCAGTCGTCTCTTTCAGGTGTTCCGCATGAATGTCCATGCCATGATGCGTTATCAACCACAAATCTATCCTGGACGCATCACGTTCTTTCGGGCCGACAATCCAATCTCTGACACCTCTTACGATCCGATAGAAGATTGGCGAACACTGGCCACCGGTGGAGTCGAAGTCCACATGGTGCCGGGCGATCACTACACAATGTTAAGAGAACCATCAGTGCTCGTGACGGCTGAATGGTTAAGAGTTTGCCTCAATACTACTCGAACAGTCGCAGCCGCGAGTTTAATCTAAAGCCGCAAAAGAGCACGAAAGGCACAAATGGCTTTCACCACATTCGTTAAATCGCATGTGCCTTTCGTGCTTATTTGTGGCTAATAATCAAGGTGAATTAAAGATGAGCCAAACTGCATTTGCTGCCGCACCTGTGTGGCCACCATCAGAAATCAAACCCCTGATCGATCGGTATGCTGCCAGACCTCTGTTTGCCGATAGCGCGGCATGGATTATTCAGGATAATCCATATCGTCGGCCAGTAGATTGGAAGAGGGTCCAGCAACTCGATTTCAGGCGATCTCTGGAGAAGGCAGAGATACTCGGCGCCAGCGCGCTTGCCGCGCACCGCATGTTGCTCAACATCTACGAAACTGACTTAGTCTTCCTGCCGGCCAACGATTTCGCCTCCAAGCGAAGCGACTTCTCCAGCTACTATTCGAACGACAACAAACTACTTGGAGAGTTGATTCGCCCGACACTCGAAGCTCATATTTTCAGTTTCCTTAAAGATGAGATCGACGTAACCGGAAAATGGACGGTCGCAGCTTTGCAGTCGTACCTGGAGTCGATTTTAGAAAAGCATGAGCAATCAGAACTGGAGATCTGTGTACGGATTCTTGCCTCTCAGAACGCGCCGCGTGCGGCCAGAGCATTGTTGATTCAGGTAGCCGGTGATTTTCTTTCAGAGGCGTCCGCCTCTTCTCGCAATATTCTGGGTAAGTACGGCGACATACAATCGGAGCTGTTTAAGATTGTCATTGACGACTACGGATACGGGGTTCACCGAGCTAAACACAGCACGCTTTTTGAGAACACGCTGGCGACGTGCGGACTTATGTCGGATGTGCACGCGTACTGGCAGTTTTATCTTTCTTCCTCGCTGGCTCTCAATAACTACTATCACTACGTCTCACGTGACCACAGCAAGTACTTCCAGGCAATTGGGGCCATCGCAGTTGCCGAAGCTATGTTCTCGCATACTTGCCGCGAGATTTCGAAGATGCTGCGGGCGGTCTTTGGCAAAACGGTCGATACGTACTATTTCGACGAGCATTTTCACATCGATGCGCATCACGGGCGTATGGCTTTTGAATACGTTGTAGCCCCTGCGATTGCACGGTATGGTGACTCCGTCATTCCAGAGATCGTGCGAGGCATGGAAGAGCTGCAATTGCTAACCTCGCTTGCGGATGCCGACTTTGTCGCGCAGCTTGCCTTTGCCGACACAGTGGAAGATCTCAAAGCGAGAGCACGACAAATTCGCGAGCAGATCCTGGACGGGCACTTCCAGGGCCCGGCAACGAAGCACGTTGAGGATCGCAGTCAGTCGCTGATTACGCGCGTGTACGATCACGACAAACTCTACGCGGTCGAATCAGGGTCGCTGGACCTGGCGATCGGGCCCGACCATTCCGTGCGACTTGAGCATGGAGAAACCATCATTGTTCCGCGCCAACGTTTGCACGGCACTGCCGTCGCTTCCGAAAGCTGCCGCTATCTCACGTACGACTTACAGGATCAGCAAACGTGCGAGTAGTAACCTTCAACCCGGAAGAGTTCAATTTCATTAAAGCCGGAGAGAACTCATATTTCCTCTTCAGGTTCGCAGACGGCAGTCTCGTACTCTACGACGACTGTTGCGATCATCGAGGTGGACCATTGCACCTGGGCCATTGGGATAAGGACAACCGCTGTTTGGTTTGTCCCTGGCATAGCACGAAGTATCCTGAGAAGGTTTTGCGAGGAAGCGCAAAACCATTGATTCAGCGGTCAGGGTGTGTGACTGCTGTGTTGGACGCTGATCCATCCACTCCGATTCAGCTTGTGAAAAAGACCATTCTTGCGGTAGCGACTTAATGCTGAATTCTTCTCTGTGCAAGCTCTGTGTTCTCTGTGTCTCCGTGGTGATTTCGCTTGCAAATCTAACCCCAGAGACACAGAGCTTGCGCAGAGAAAAGCCCATGTCTGAACCAGTCATCTTCGCCGAAGGCGTCATCTCCACACGCGATTACGAATCGAGCATAACGTTTGCGCCCGATGGCAAGGCCGCTTACTTCGTGAAGTCCTCGCCTGACCTCAGTCTACGCGTCATCGTGGTGTCTCATTTCGAAAAGGGGAAATGGAACACCCCGGAAGTCGCTTTATTTTCGGGACAATATAGCGACACCGACCCGTGCTTTTCACCGGATGGAACGAAACTATACTTCGCTTCACGTCGTCCAATCCAAGGCACAGCTCCTAAAGCCGATTTTGATCTCTGGGTGGTGCAGAAGACCGGTAGCGGGTGGAATGAACCGCGACGCCTCGCTGCGCCGGTGAACACTGAAAGTCAGGAGATCTCTCCGTCGGTGACGGCAGACGGAACTCTCTATTTCAGTTCCAACCGTGACGGCGGGAAAGGAGCTGCCGACATCTATCGCGCGACATTAGTTGCGGGGAACTATGCGGTGGAAGTTGTCGGAGACGCGATCAATACCGCCGGTCCGGAACTTCAAGTGTTCGTCAGTCCCGCGGAAGACATTCTGATTTTTGCCGCAATCGGACGTCCGGACGGGCAGGGCAGTGTTGACCTTTACTTCAGCCGGCGAGCTGATGGAGCGTGGTCCAAAGCCGTCAGCCTCGGAAATAAGATCAATTCGAAAGGCGTGGACTCTGCTCCCAGAATCTCTGCCGACCGCCGGTATTTTTTCTGGACGAGCACCAGGGGCTACGGATTTGAAGCGCAACAGGCGCACCGTCTAAGCCAAAGCGAGCTCTCAAAGAAATTGCGAGGCGCGGGCAATAGTCTTGGCGATATTTATCAAATAGACCTAAGTGTAATTCCCGGTATCAACTAAATAATGCGTCTCCCTGCTATCTCTAACCCGGTGCGAATCATTTTTGCCCTCGTTGCTTTCTGGTGGCCGCTGACGTCCGATCCACCGTATGCGTCGAGGCAGCCGCTGCCGGAGCCCGCGATCTTTGGCCGTGGTGTCGTATCCACCGGCGACTTTGATTCTCATCCTGCGTTCACGCCTGACGGAAAGACTCTCTACTTCGTGAGAAGCAGTCCAACGTTCAACTTTTGGACTATCGTGGTCACGCATTTCGCAAACAACAAATGGAGTGAGCCCGAGGTGCTCTCAATCTCCGGCCAAAATCGCGATGCAGATCCTTTTATAACCGGCGATGGTAAAAGGTTTTACTTTATCTCCGATCGGCCGAAGGATGCCGGCGTAGAGGAGACATCTCTGGACATCTGGTTCATGGAAAGAGTGGGGAATGCTTGGGGGCCGCCACAGAATATTGGAGCGCCCATCAATAGCCCGGGGAATGAGTGGTACCCGACCGTAGCTCTGGATGGAACGATCTATTTTGGCTCGGATCGCGCGGGAGGAAAGGGACGCACCGATATCTATCGCTCGCGTTTCGTCGACGGTAAATACACCGAGCCTGAGAACCTTGGAGAATCGATCAATACTCAGTTTGAAGAGTTTGAACCTTACATTGCGCCCGATCAAAAGTATCTCATCTTTATGGCCCAACGGCCGGATGGACGCGGTGGTTCCGATCTTTATATCAGTTATCAGCGCGGTGGAACCTGGACCAGAGCCACAAACCTCGGAGACAAGATCAATTCAAGCGGTTCTGAGTACTCGCCGATAGTAAGCCCTGATGGAAAATACTTTTTCTGGTCGAGCACCAGAAGCTTACCTTCGACGTCACCAAAGAACCGGCTTACCTATAAGGATCTCCTGACAAGGTTAAGGAATCCGGGTAACGGCCTGGGAGATATCTATCAGATCGATATCACTGCTTTAAATGTTCAGCCTTAGTAATGGTAACTATCCCCTTGCGGTAGGTACGCCGCATGGCGGATAATGCCAGCACATTCGCGTTGGCATTCCACGATGTAAGATGGAATAGCTGGCGATGGCGACCTATCTTAGAGCGGTGGGGCGATATAAAAGTGTTTGCAAATGAGCGAATCTTAAAGACAGCGACATTTATTGCCGTTAATGATGAGCCTATATCGACGGTGTTTTTTATCCGCGTAAAACTTGGCGCTACTGCGTGGTTTGCTCACTACGCTGTTACGGCTTATCACGGTATCAAGGATCGAGTCGTTTCTATACTGTTCAACGCGAAAACCGGAGTAGACCCGCAACACTTTGTGTACGATGATTGGATAACTGACACAGCAAACGACATAGCTATCACGCCGATCGACAACTATCTTAAAGATGATTACGACATCGAATGGATAGATCTCAAGCGCTTTGCTTTTGATGAAAACAACCTTAACGACCCAAGCACTCGACATGCGGGGATGGTTACTACTTGGGATCGCTCATACGGTACGGGTAGTGAGATTTTTAGTATTGGATTATTCGAGGGCCACACTGGGACAAGGTTAGCCCAACCAGTGGCACGGTTCGGGCATATAGCCATGCAACCCGCGCAAGGAGAAAAAGTCTTCGCTGAGATTGAGACTGACACATGGACGCCTATTGATGGCTATCTTGTAGAAATGGCTGCATGGAGAGGACAAAGCGGATCGCCTGTCTTTCACCATCGGTCAGGAATAGAATATCTTGTCGGAATGATTCAGGGACTTTATCCGGGCGAGCAAGACGTTGAGATTAATGACGAGCCGTTTAGAATATCCGGGCTAGGTCTAGGTATCGGCATTGTAATTCCAGCAAGCGAGATCGCCGAGGTTCTTATGACGAACGACAAACTGAAAAAGGATCGTGAGGATTTGTTGCGAAGAAAGGTTGCTAACCCAAAAATTAAGCCACGCGCCGCTTCCCGCGATGCGGGTAAAGACGAACCGCTAACCCGAACAAGTTTTAACGATATGCTGAAAAAGGCTAGTCGGAAAATTTCCGAACCTGAGTCAGAAGACTCTGAAACGTCAGAGTAGATCCATCTCGTCGTCCACGAGATCGTCAATATGGATTCCGGCAAGGCGGGCATAGTCGAGCAGGATTAACAGGTTCGGTTGTCGCTTCCCAAGTTCAAATTCAGAGATGCGACCGTAATGTATTTTGAATTGGAAACGTGCAGCGAGTTGGGACTGGCTAAGATGCAGATGCTTACGGATAGTGAGCAGTTTGGCGGCAAGGAGTTTTGGTTTGCCGGGACGCATGGCTTACTGTGCCTTTCTGAAAATGCGAAGGGCGCTATCCGATTACCCACCAACTCGAACAGCGCCCCTCTAGGAAGCTACCACGTCGCTACACGATGGCAGCATCCTGTAAGCGTCACCCAACCCGGTTGCCCCGATAGGTTTGGTAACGCTCACATTCAGGGCGTCGCGTGGTGAGGTTACTAAGTGGTGAAGTCACACTAAGCACCGACGCCCCAGCCCCATGCGGATCTGAGCACCGCGCGAGGCTGTCTTAAGGCTCAGGGATTTTTTCTGCGTAGAGTTGGTCTATGATCGCAGCGACGAGAATGCGCCTTAGTAACTCTTCTAGTGAGACGTTCAGACTCTTGGCCCACTTACGCAGGAATTTCCATTTGTCGGGCGTGACGTTGCTACGGGTTAGATTTACTGTGATATATGGAGGTTTAGCGTGCGTGTCCGTGATAACATCCGGTTGCATGGTCGATTCCTTTCGCTTAACGGAGTTAGGAGTCGGCTGTGTAAGGGCTGGCTCGTGTTAGCGCACTTGCCAGCCCGCTCTTTTTGGCGGGTGCGGGCCACTATAAAGACGTGAAATTCGGTTGTCAAGAAAATTGTCGCGCCGCGTCATAGTTTCACTGAATGCTAATATTTCAACTATGAAGGTCATTACCACGGTTGAGGCAGCAAAGCGCTTAAACGTATCGCCAAGCAGAGTACGTGCATTGATTCAGGCAAAGCGTCTGAAGGCGTTTAAGTTTGGGCGTGAGTGGCTGATCGACCCCAAAGACCTTGAGGCAGTGAAGGAACGCAAGGTCGGGCGTCCACGCAAGGCGCGAAAGAGCGTCAAACGATGAAACGGTGCCGATGGAAATTTAGTTGACGATAAGATGAAGTGGCCGTGAAATGGCGAATCTTATTAAGCCTTCCGATTGAGATAGATTCATGTCTTTTGATGTGCAATTCAGTCTAAGGGTATCCTCTGGAAGTGCTAACGGGAAAGGATTAACAACGATGTCTGACCACGGTGATAATTGGGCCAGTAGGGCAGCCGAACGGTTGCGGGAACAAAAACAACAGAAGCAGCAAGACAAAGATTATGCGGTTCACGCGAGAGAGTTAATTACGGCGCATGTTCCGATGCTTTGGGAAGACCTGAAAAAGGCGATACATCGGAAAGCGTTCGAGTTCAACGAAGCCTATGGATCGTCGTACCTTGAACCTGGTCCCCTAGTAGAAAGCCAAACACATTTCGCGGTAGAGTCAAAAGACGCACGTTTAGCGCTTACGTATAGCAGAAACGTTCCTTCTGTTTCCCATGACCTAACGAGAGCCCCTAACCCTTGGGCCACTAGTCCGTCAATCAAGGGAGACTTGTTGTTTGAGGTAAGCGGCGAATATGTTTGGTTTGTGAAAAAGGGTGAATCAGGAACCTATAAGTCCGTAGAAGACACGGCAAAGTATCTGTTAGACGTGCTTCTATCGGCTAGTTCGCAGTGAGGTGTTCGGGACTAGCGAGACTTCTCAACTTGTTTAAGGATGGATTCAAACATCGGAGTAACATCGTGGCGTCGGTTGTATCGGAATGAGTATTCGTCAAGGTACGATTGCAGATACTTCGCGCTCACTGAATGGTTGACGCCGCGAATGCCGTTCTTTACGAGCGACCAAAAACCTTCAATGCCGTTTGTATGAGCATCAGCCTTTACATAAACCTTCGCGGAATGATGAACGCGCCTATGCTCGTAGCCACTGCCGGGCAAGCGAGTTGTAAGACGGCGCTTCGTCTGTGTAGACCATCGTGCTAGGCAGCACTCTCGCCTCAACGAACGGAATGAGCGTAGCGGCTGTCCGGTTCTGTAACGACCTTCGCCACAACCTTTCCCTGTCTTTGCAGAACGCCCGCGACAATCGTTTTGCCGCTTGCGCCGCGTCCCGTAATTCGTCGCGCTCGCGAACATCCTTGTGCATGTTCTTTGCCTTGCCGCCCAAAGAAACTCTCGTCCGCTTCAACGCTGCCTGTAAACGGATCGTGATCCTCTTGCAGCATCTTTCGGATCTGGGTGAACATGCGCCACGCCGTTTTGTAGGTCACGCCTGTTTCGCGTTCGAGTTGCTTCGCGGAGATACCGCAGCGAGTCGAGGCCATCAAATAGATCGCGTGAAACCAAGTTTTAAGAGACGTGCTGGACTTGTGATAAATCGTGTCAGCGGTCGGGTGAACGTGATGGCCGCAGAATTGGCAGGAGTAGGATTTGCGAGACGCTACTTTGTGATGCTTCGTGATCACGTTGCACGTCTCACAGAAGATGCCATCGGGATAGAGGTAGTTCTTCAACCATTCAAGGCAAGCATCATCGGTAGGGAAATCGCGCTCAAAATCCTTGAATGTGTAGCGAGCCATCTTCGGGCGTTTGGGTTTTCCGTCTTTGCCATGCCCGAATAATACCGGAATGCGTACCTACAGTCAAGGGATAATTACCCTTAGTAATCCTGTCATCCTGTAAATCCTGCAAATCCTGTGATCCTGTAAGGAGGCCGAAATATGTCTCAAGTGGCCGTCATTGAATCTCGGTTGCCGAGCGCCCCAGCCGTCGACAGCAAGCGAACGGTGGATATGGTTGCCAATCTTCTGGCAAAGGGTGAAGCGCACCTCGAGAACTATCAGTTTGCTTCTGCTCTCGACTGCTTTGAGCTGGCGCTCTGTTTAGACTCAGAGAATCGGCAGGCGCAACTCGGTCTCAATCGGGCCCACTGCCAGATTATCCCACGCTGGCATTTCGAGATGCTCAATGACGAGAAGCGCAACGCGGCCTTCGAGCAGGCGCTCAGTAGAGCCATAACGCCGGATACAATTGTGCTCGACATAGGTTCGGGAACGGGATTGCTGGCCATGATGGCGGCGCGGGCTGGAGCCAGGGAGACTATTACTTGCGAAATGGTTCCACAGTTTGCCGAGTTGACGCGAGACACGGTGGCATTGAACGGTTTGGCCGAACGCATTGTGACGTTGGATGGGAAATCGACATCGCTGGTCATCGGTCACCAGATGATGCATAAGGCCAACCTGCTGGTTACTGAGACAGTAGATTGTGGTTTGCTCGCCGAAGGTATCGTTCCTTCCATTGCTCATGCGAGAGCTAACCTGTTGACGGAAGATGCGCAGATCGTCCCTTGCCGGGCAACCGTTTATGCGATGGTCGTGGAGAGCCCGCGTCTGCGCAATCTCAATTTTGCGAAAACGGCAGCTGGCTTTGACGTGAGTCTCATCAATCGCTATGCGACGGCCCACTATTTTCCGGTGCGGCTGGCGGCATTCGAATACACGGCGCTCACGGATCCGTTCGAGGTCTTTAGCTTCGACTTTGCGAACGGCGCGATCGTCCCCGACCAAAAAACGCTTACGGTCCGCAGCAAGCGTGACGGCATCGCCCAGTGCATCATTTTCTGGTTTAGCATGCAGCTTGACGAGCAAACTTCAATCTCTAACGGGCCTGGCTCCACTACTCACTGGGAACAGGCTCTCCAGTGTTTGGACACTGAGGTTGCTATAAGTGCGGGCGACACACTGGCCATCCAGGCCGAACATGATTGCCAACTGATAAGGTTCGGGGGGTTGTAACGCGATTTCGGCAGAAGAGTGAGGGCATTGCCAATTGCCAATTGCCAATTGCCGATTGCCGATTGCCAATTGCCAATTGCCGATTGCCAATTGCCAATTGCCGATTGCCGATTGCCAATTGCCAATTGCCGATTGCCGATTGCCGATTGCCAATTGCCGATTGCCGATTGCCGATTGCCGATTGCCAATTGCCAATTGCCGATTGCCGATTGCCAATTGCCGATTGCCAATTGCCAATTGCCGATTGCCAATTGCCGATTGCCAATTGCCAATTGCCAATTTATATGAGCCCTCTATCGGTCTAATTGGCAATCGGCATCGGCAATGGGTTATCCGCAATTGGCAAATGAAACGTTCGCAATGACTTCTTATCAGAGATTGTGGCATTACGTCGCGCCGTATAAGGCCATGTTGTTCCTTGGAACCGCGTGCGTCCTGATAGCGAATCTGGCCCAAATGACTGGCCCGATTGTGCTGCGCTATGCCGTCGACAATCTCACCAGCGGTATTACTCAATCGAAGCTGCTGTACTACGGCGGCGCATTCGTCGGTATCACAGCGCTGGCCGGAGTCTTCGTTTTTCTCCAGCGCCGGGTGATACCGAACGTTGCTCGTAGTTTCGAGTACGACCTCGCCAACGACTTTTACGCGCATCTGCAAAAGCTCCCGCCGGAGTTCTACCAAACGTATTACACCGGCGACCTGATGTCCCGCGCCATCAGCGATCTGGCGGCGTCGCGGATGATTGTCGGTGGAGCATTGATGTATGCCACGAACACAGTCTTTGCGATCGTCTTGATTTTGCCGCTGATGCTATCGATGAACTGGCGGCTCACACTGCTGGCGTTTCTACCACTCCCGCTGGTCACGCTGACGACAAAAATTGTCTCGAAACGCATCCACGAAGAGTCAACTCAGGTGCAGGAACATTACGGCGCCGTCTCTACCCGCGCGCAGGAATCGTTGACCGGTGTGCGTGTCATTCGCGCTTATGTTCAGGAAGCGGCGGAGATGGCGAACTTCAAGCGCGTTAACGCCGAGTTCGTGCGGCGCAATCTGCGACTCATTCATCTAAACTCTTTTTTCACTCCAATAGTCAATTTCATTATCGGTCTCGCTTTCGTGGCTGGCGTCTGGTACGGAAGCCTGCTCCTGTTGCGAGGTCAGTTGACCATGGGCCAACTCTTTCAGTTCACCCTCTACCTCGAATTCCTGATACATCCAATGCTCGAGCTCGGGTTAATCATCAACCTCTTTCAGCGCGGGATGGCATCGATGGAGCGTTTGAATGAGGTTATGTCCGTTGAGCCCTCGATCGCCGATAGCGCCGAAAGTGGCAAGAGTGATGAGGCAATCAAAGGTGAAATTGAGTTTCGTAATCTGACCTTTAGTTATCCCGAAAGCGAGGAACCTGCGCTGAAGGATATCAACTTGCGAATTCAGCCCGGACAGACAGTTGCGTTTGTAGGCAACGTGGGCTCTGGTAAGTCAACGCTCGTGAGCCTTGTGCCGCGGTTGCTGGATGCCCAGCCCGGACAGGTCCTGATTGATGGGCGGCCGATTCACACTATCCCGCTGCAAAAGCTCCGCGCCGCCATCGGTTACGTTCCGCAAGAGACATTTCTCTTCAGCGAGACGCTAGCGGCAAACATCGCTTTCGGCGATCAACACGCAAGCAAAGGCAGGATTGAGCAGGCAGCTCTCGAAGCGGGCCTGGCGGAGGATGTCGAGGAGTTTCCGCAGAAGTATGCGACAAAAGTTGGGGAGCGCGGAATTATTCTCTCGGGCGGTCAGAAGCAGCGTACAGCGCTCGCCCGCGCGCTGATACGGCGCCCGGGCATACTCATCATGGATGATTCGATGTCCGCTGTAGACACCCGCACCGAGGCTAAGATCCTTACGCACTTGCGGCGCTTGTTGGCGGATCGAACCAGCCTGATCGTTTCGCACCGGATCTCGACGATCAAGAATGCGGATCTGATTGTCGTACTCGAGGACGGCTGCATCGTCGAACGCGGTACACATGATGAACTCCTTAGCCGGAGCGGGCTTTACGCCACGCTCTGCGAAAAGCAAAGGCTCGAGCAGGAACTCACGGCGGCCTGATCGATGGACCAGGAAGAGCAGTTAAATAAGGCTTACGACGCTCGCCTGATGAGGCGCTTGTTGGGATATCTATGGCCTTACAAGCGTTTTGTCATACTCGCGCTCGCGTTGACGATGCTGGGTGGACCACTGGTTGTTGCCGGCCCTCCCCTGGTAAAGGCGGCAGTCGATCTTTATCTGTTGCCCAACCCGACGCACCCACCCGCAGGATACATGCTACTGATCAAACAGGCTGCCGAAAGCTTCGGCTTTGGCGGACAGGCGTCGTCAGGAGTCGCCTTTATAGCACTGCTGATGCTGGCCGCCAATTTCGGGGCAATGGTGGTTCTCTATGCCGAGGCTTTCTTGCTGCAACGAATGGGCCAGCACATCATGTTTGACCTGCGCAACGAAATCTTTGCGCACTTGCAGCAGCTTCCGCTTCAGTTTTACGACCGGAATCCGATTGGGCGTCTGATGACCCGGCTGACCACTGACGTCGAAGCTCTCAACGAACTCTTTAGTTCAGTTGTGATCGCTTTCTTCGGCGACATGGCAATGCTCCTCTACATTGTTTTCTGGATGTTTCTGCTCGACTGGCGACTGGCTCTTATCTCGCTGCTTATATTGCCGCCAATAATGGCTCTCACGATCTGGTTTCGTCTTCGATCGCGCACTGCTTTCCGGGCGGTGCGA
The DNA here is from genome assembly GCA_963770215.1 of uncultured Acidobacteriota bacterium. Taxonomy (GTDB): domain Bacteria; phylum Acidobacteriota; class Blastocatellia; order Pyrinomonadales; family Pyrinomonadaceae; genus PSRF01. The sequence continues at coordinate 229,933 of CAVYOP010000013.1, read as the reverse complement.
GTCCACGTCGCGCGCATCAGCACATTTTTGCAGGAACGCCTGACTGGCATGTCGGTAGTGCAGTTGTTCAATCGCGAGGAGAGTGAGCTGAACACGTTCAAAGGCATTAACCGCGACTATCGCAACGCAAACCTGAATGCAATTTTCTACAACGCAGTTTTCTTTCCGGCTGTCGACATTATCGTCGCCACCGGCATAGCGCTGATCATCTGGTATGGCGGGGGCCAGGTGCTTGCAGGTGTTTTGACGCTCGGCACTGTCATAGCCTTCCTGCAAATGGCCGAGATGGTATACGAGCCCGATTGGGGACATGAGCGATAGATACAACCTGCTCCAATCGGCAATGTCGGCCTCGGAACGAATCTTCCAGTTGTTGGATGAACCGGTCACGATGAAATCGCCCGCAGAACCAGCGCCGGTTGGCAGGGTGCGCGGCCGCATCGAATTTCGGCACGTTTGGTTTGCTTATCAGGATGAAGACTGGGTGTTGAAGGATGTTTCATTCGTGATCGAGCCCGGCAAAAGCGTGGCCTTTGTGGGTCATACCGGAGCTGGAAAGACTACCATCACCAACCTGCTATTGCGATTCTACGACGTGCAACGCGGGCAGGTGTTGCTGGACGGCGTCGACGTTCGTGAAATCGATCTCGCGGAGTTGCGCTCGAGTTTCAGCATCGTGCCGCAGGATGTTTTTCTCTTTTCAGGCGACATCGAGAGCAACATCAGGCTTGGCTCCGAAACCATTAGTGATGAACGCCTGCGCGAAGCCGCACGGCAAGTGAATGCCGATGGGTTCATCAACAAACTGAGCGATAGTTACTCCACTACTTTGCACGAGCGCGGGGCGGGTATCTCGGTCGGCCAGAAACAACTGATAAGTTTCGCACGTGCGCTCGCTTTCGATCCGCGTGTGCTGATCCTGGATGAAGCGACCAGTTCAATTGATACCGAGACCGAAGGTCTGATCCACGACGCTGTCAAACGCTTGATGGCCGGGCGCACCTCATTAGTTATCGCGCATCGGCTTTCGACGGTTCAGGATGTCGACAACATCGTCGTCTTACACAAAGGGGAGGTGCGTGAATCGGGCACGCATCAGGAACTGCTCCGGCAACGCGGGCTTTACTGGCTTCTCTATCAATTAAGCCTTTATCAAACCGATCAGGAAGAGTTCGTCGAGAGCTTCTCAGCTTGATTGACCGCCAAGTCTGTGGGCCACAAAGAGGCACAAAAGCACAAAATGGTTTTGGCTGACTTATTGAGCCTTGTGTGCTTTTTTGTGGCTCTTTTTCTAAGCATTGCGGTCAGTGCGCAGGCCCAAACGCCAACCGGTTCGCCACCCGGCGGCGCGACCTCAGTTGCTCCCGCCAAAACCCGAAACGCACGTGCTCCATCGCGGTCGATCGTCCTGCCGCCGGAGAAGGCCAACCCATCATCCGTGCCACGTTTTGAGGTGGCGCCGATCATTGACGGCCAACTTGGAGACGACGTGTGGCGCTCAGCCGCGACCTTCAAAGACTTCTACCAGACGTATCCGGGCGACAACATTGCGCCCTCAAGGACGACAGAAGTCTTCCTCGGCTACGATTCAAAATTTCTCTACATCGGTTTTCATGCGTACGACGAGCCCGGCAACGTGCGCGCGACGCTCGCAAAGCGCGATGACATTTTCGATGACGATTACGTCGGCGTGCTTTTCGACACGTTCAACGATCAGCGGCGGGCGTATGAACTGTTTTTTAATCCGTTCGGGATACAGGCCGACGGCATTTTCACCGAAGGAAGAGACGAAGACTTCAGCGTTGATATCGTGATGGAGTCAAAAGGCCAACTCACCGAGGACGGCTATGTCGTCGAAGTCGCCATTCCTTTCAAGTCGTTGCGCTACGAGCCGGCAAAAACGTTCTCTGGGGAGTGCATTTCCAGCGAGTTATTAAACGATTCAACGATGAAACCGATTCGTGGATGCCGCTCTCTCGCGATCGGACCGGCATGCTCAATCAAGCCGGGCATCTTACCGGCCTGGAAGGCATCTCGACTGAGAGCGTCTTCGAGATTATTCCGAGCCTGACAATTTCAGAAACCGGACAACGAGTGGCCACGATACCGCCGGACGTGCTCGCCGGCGATCCTGCGCTCCTCGACTTCGGACGTTTTGTGAACGAACCTGTAAACGTTGACCCCGGCTTGACACTGAAATACGGAATCAATTCGAGAGTGACTCTCGACCTTGCTCTGAATCCTGACTTTGCGCAGGTGGAAGCTGATGAAACAGTCGTCACAGCCAATCAACGCTTTCCGATTTTCTTCGAAGAGAAGCGCCCGTTCTTTCTCGAAGGCATCGATATCTTCCAAACACCGCTGCAAGCAGTCCACACGCGTGCGATCATCGATCCCGATTACGCAGCGAAGCTTACCGGCAAAGTTGGGAGGACTACGTTCGGATTGATGGCTGCCAGCGATAACGCCCCCGGTGACTTCCGCGGCGACGAACGTCTTGATCCCGCGAATTTTCGCTTCCTCGGCAAGAATGCTCACAGTGCAATTCTTCGGCTCAAACGCGACATCGGCGTCGAGTCGAGCATTGGTTTCATCGGCACGACTTACAACTTCATCGAGAATCATAATCACGTTGCCGGTTTTGACGGCAAGTTTCGGCTTGACCCGAAAACAGTCCTCTCCCTCCAGTTACTGGGCACAAACACGCGGACTTTCTTTTTTGACCGGCAGGAGGGACGATTCGTCTATGGTACCGGAAACGGATTTGGCTACTACGTTAACTACAACAGGGGCGGACGACATCTTTCGTACAACTTTAGTGGCAGCGGGCGCACAAGGAATTACCGTGCAGAGCTTGGCTTTACGCGGCGGATCAACACGAATCGCGAAGATTTCGTCATTAATTACGATTCAGAACCGAAGCCGAATGGAAAGCTCGTATCCTGGACATACTCCCATAACGTCGGCATAAACTTCGATTGGCGGGGAAGATCGCAAGCCTGGAACAACACGCCGCAGTTCACGATTAACCTTCAACGTCAAACTTCACTCACCTTCGGATATTTACACGGTTACGAGCGATTATTCGAACCTGAGTTTGGACCGCCGGGAACGTTTCTGAATCATCCGGAACGCTCCTCGCCGCGCCAAAGCGTGATCTTCGACGGCCGAGACGACACCATCTAAACAGTTCTCGATCGATTTCGAGTTGAGCTATATCTGGAACTCTTTTGATTTCGATTTCGGCGGTGGTCCAAAATTTCCGCGTGTCAGTCCGCCGGCTCTCGTTGACCAGGATGCGCCACTCGATCCCGGTCCAGGAAGAGAGCTTCAAGCCGGGGTCAATGTCACTTACCAGCCAACCAGTGCCCTGCGATTTGACTTCGACTACACCAGGAATCGGCTGGTGCGCAACGATACCGGCCTGGTCGCTTTCGACGACAACATTTACTCGCTTGCGCGCAACGTACCAGTTCTCTCGCTTTACCTTCGTACGTGCGCGAATTGATTACGATACGCTTGAGGCCAATGGGCGTGGGCAGTTTCTGTTCGGCTGGACGCCGAATCCCGGAACTTCCTTTTACGTTGGTTACAACGATGACGTGAATCGCAATGGCTTCAATCCCTTCACCGGCCAATTCGAACCCGGGTTCCGGCGTAATGGACGCACGTTTTTCATGAAGATGTCTTACCTGATTCGCCGCGCTTTCTGAAAACACTAAACAAACTTTTCGACGGACAAACACTGAAGGTCTTCAGGAACCAGCACAAAGAGTGATAGCCATGGGGTGGCCACAGAGGGCCACCCCTACAGTAACGCGATGGGAACTATTGGCTTGCGGATGTTTTTGTAGGGGTGGCCCTCTGTGGCCACCCACGCTCGACTTTTTGTGCAAAGCCTCAGGAACAGCACAAAGAGTCTGACGATTGGCTTAGTTCAGCGGGACATTAAGCCACTCATCCGCTGCTCAATCCTCTCAAACTTTCAGGTTAAGAGCTGAATGGCGAAGAATGCTGAACATATCGCCGAGTTGTCGCCGACGGAGCGAGCGGCGCTCGTGTCGCGTCTGAAACAGCAGCGAGCGGCGGAGCGGAAGGGCGCACAGGCCATCCCGCAGCGCAGCGCGGCTGCGCACCACCCGCTCTCTTTCGCGCAGCAGCGTCTCTGGTTTCTCGAACAGTTGGAGCCTGACGGCCCTTACAAGGTGCCCGCCGCCTTCCGACTCCGCGGCCCTCTCCAAGTCGCGGCGCTCGAACGGAGCGTTAACGAAATCATTAGTCGGCACGAAGTTCTGCGAACCACGTTGGCTGAGATTGAAGGGCGGCCCGTGCAGATTGTCGCGCCGCGGCTGACGCTGTCCATCCCGGTCGAAGACTTGAGCCGGCTACCGGAGGTCGAACGGGCCGAGCGAGTCAAACGAACTGCGGCGCGCCTCCGCGAACAGCCGTTCGACTTCGCGCTGGGTCCGCTGGTTGGGGCTGCGCTGGTGCGGCTGGCCGAGGAGGAATATCACTTCTGGTTCCTAATGCACCACATCGTTTCGGACGGCTGGTCAATCGGCGTGCTCCTCAAGGAGTTGAGCGCGGCTTACGAAGCCTTCGCTGCGGGGCAACGGCCAGAGTTGCCGAAGCTGCCCATCCAGTACGCTGACTTCGCCGTCTGGCAGCGCGCGTGGCTGCAAGGTGAGACGCTGGGTCGGCAGATGAAATATTGGAAGGAGCGGTTGGGCAGGAAGGTCCCGACGCTTGAACTGCCGACCGACAGGCCGCGCCCGCCCGTGCAGAGTTATCGCGGGGCATCTCTCACGCACCTGATAGACCTTGGACTGACCGGGAGGCTGAAAGCACTGGCCCGCCAAGAAAGCGTGACGCTCTATATGTTTCTGCTAGCCGTCTTCAAGACGCTGCTCGGGCGCTACACGAGACAGGACGACATCGTCGTCGGCACGCCCGTCGCCAACCGTAACCGGACGGAGTTGGAGCCGCTCGTCGGCTTCTTCGTCAACACCCTCGTCCTGCGCACAGACCTGTCGGGCGACCCCACCTTCCGGGAGTTGCTTGGTCGCGTCAGGGACGTGACGCTCGGGGCCTTCGCCCACCAGGACGTGCCCTTCGAGAAGCTGGTCGAGGAGTTGCAGCCCGAGCGAGACACGAGCCGCACCCCGCTCTTCCAAGTCATGTTCTCCTTGCAGAACGCGCCGCTGCCGCCGCTGAGAATGGGCGACATCGAGATCAGCCTGTTGGACGACGAGACGGAGGTGTCGCCGTTCGATCTCTCATTCGACGTGACCGAGCGCGAGGACGGCCTGCTATGCACGCTGGAGTACAACACTGACCTCTTTAACGGCGCGACCGTCAGGCGGATGCTCAAGCACTTCGCGGTGCTGCTCGACGCCGCCGTAACCGATCCGTCCGCGAACCTCGGCGCCCTGCCGCTGCTGACGAATGAAGAGCGACGCCAACTCCTCTTCGAATGGAACGAGACGCGCCGCGACTTTCCGCGCGACCGTTGCGTCCACGAACTCTTCGAGGAGCAGGCGGCGCGTGCGCCAGAAGCCCTCGCGCTTGTCTGCGACGGCGAGCGGCTGACCTATGCGGAACTCAACGCGCGGGCCAACCGGCTGGCCCGCCACCTGCGCGCGTGTGGGGTGGGGGCCGAGGCGCGGGTCGGCATCCTGCTGGAGCGTGAGGCCTGGGCGAGCGTCGCGCTGCTCGGCGTGTTGAAGGCCGGCGGGGCGTGGCTGGTTTTGGATCCCGCGTACCCGCCACCGCGCCTCGCCTTCATGCTCGAAGACGCCGGAGCCTCCGTGCTCCTGACGACGACGCGGCTCGCCGCCTCGCTGCCCGCGAACGGCGCACGGCTCATCTGCCTCGATGCTGAAGCGCAGCAGGTCGAGGCCCACGCGGCCAGCGACCTTGGGCGAGTCGCCGTCCCCGACAACCTCGCCTACCTCGTCTACACTTCGGGGACGACGGGACGTCCAAAGGGCATCCTCGTAGAGCACCGCTCGCTCGTCAACACGAGCTTCGCCTTCGGGGCGCAACACCGCCTAACGTCGCGCGATCGCCTCTTGCAATTTGCCTCCCTTTCATTCGACGTAGCGGCTGAAGAGTTCTTCGGGGCGTGGCTGGCCGGCGCGCGCGCCGTCATGCGGCCCGCGCACGGGTTCGACACCGTTGGCGAGTTCATCCGGTTCGTCGAGCGCGAGGGCTTGACGTTGGTGAACTTGCCGGCGTCATTCTGGGCCGAGTGGCTGGCGACGCTCGAAGAGCAGCGGGGCGGCGACGATGGCGAGACACACGGCGCTCTGCTGCCCTCGACGCTGCGACGCATCGTTGTCGGCAACGAGAAGACGCTCAGCACGAAGCTCGAAAGCTGGCGGCAGCTCGTCGGGAGCCGGATCGAGTGGAGCAACGCTTACGGGCCGACGGAGACGACCGTCACAGCGAGCAATTACGAACCGTGTGAAGCCGACGCCCCCCGCGCCGCCCACCTCCGGACGCACGCCGTGCCCATCGGTCGCCCCATCGCCAACGCGGAGCTATACGTCCTCGACGCAAGGCAGCAGCTCGTTCCCGTCGGGGTGATCGGCGAAATCTACGTTGGAGGCGCGGGCGTGGCGCGCGGCTACCATCGCCGCCCGGCTCTGACAGCCGAGCGGTTTCTGCCGAACCCATACGCGCGGCTAGCCGGCCCGCGACTCTACCGCACGGGCGACCTCGGGCGGTTCCTGCCCGACGGCAATATCGAGTTTCTAGGTCGCGTCGACGACCAGGTCAAAGTCCGCGGCTTCCGCATCGAGGTCGGCGAAATCGAGGCGGTGCTCAGGCAACACCCGGAAGTGCGGGAGGGCGCCGTCGCGGCGTGCGACGACGAACGCGGTGGACTCCGGCTCGTGGCCTACGTCGTTCCGCGCACGCCGGAGGCCGAGCTGAGCGACCTGCGCGACTTCCTGAGAGAGCAACTGCCTGAGTACATGCTTCCGTCCGCCATCGTGCGGCTCGAAGTTTTTCCGCTAACGCCGAACGGCAAACTCGACCGCAAAGCGCTGCCCGCCCCCTACGTTGCGGGATGCGAGGCGGACGGGCCGTACGTCGCGCCGCGCTCGGAGTTGGAGCGTTTGATCGCCGACGTGTGGCGGGAGGCGCTCGGAGGTCGAGCAGCGTCGGCGTCCGAGACAACTTCTTCAACCTCGGCGGCCACTCGCTCCTGTTGATTCGCGTCAACAACCGACTCCGCGAGGCGCTGCGGAGCGGAACTGCCCGTCGTCGAGTTGTTCAAGTACCCGACGGTGAGCGCGCTAGCCGAGCACCTGAGCCGATCGCATGCGCAGCCCCGTGCGGCGGCGCACGCGGGGCGGAGCGAGTCTGTGGGCCGGGCCGCATCGCTGAGCCGGCGACGGGAGTTGAGACAGCGGCAGGCAACCCGTTCGTCTCGCGCGGCAGCCAGGGAGGACGCTTAAGGAAACGTCACGGGGGCGGCCCGAAGGGCTTCGCCGGTCGCGGCATAAGGAAAAGGGGGTTTCGAGATGTCTGAACAGGGAGTAGCGACACTCACGGAAATCATGTGCCGGAGGGCGCAGCAGCAACCCGACCGCACGGCCTTCACTTTCCTCGCCGACGGCGAGGTCGAGACGGCGCGCCTGACTTACGCCGAACTGGACGAACGGGCGCGGGCGGTCGGCTGCGTTGCTCGATGAGTCCGGCGCGCGGGGCGAGCGTGTGCTGCTGCTGTTCGACGCGGGGCTGGAGTTTATCACCTCCTTCTTCGGCTGCCTGTACGCGGGCGCGGTGGCGGTGCCCGCACCCCCGCCCCATCCTGCGCGGCTCGGTCGCACGCTGCCCAGAGTGCAAGCCATTGCCGGCGACTCTCGCCCGACCCTCGCTCTAACTACAGCCTCGCTCCTCTCCATGATCGAGGGCGCACGCAGACCTGCGCGCGCTGCGCTGGATCAATGCAGATGAGATCGACCCCGAGGCGTCCGCCCGCTGGCAAGCCCCTCCTCAGACGGGCGACGACCTGGCATACCTGCAATACACGTCCGGCTCGACCTCGACGCCGAAGGGCGTGATGGTCACACACTTCTGCCTGACCCATCAGTCCGAGCACCTCGCGCGCGCCTACGGCTACACTCAAGAGAGCGTGAGCGCCACCTGGATGCCCAACTTCCACGACTACGGATTGGTCGAGGGCATCGTCCACCCGGTTGTCTGCGGCGTCCCTGCTTACCTGTTCTCGCCGCTTGCTTTCGTGCAGCGGCCTGCGCGCTGGCTGGAGATCGATCACGCGCTACGGCGTGACGCACAGCTCCGGTCCCAACTTCGCCTACGAGCTGTGTGCGCGTAAAGTCACGCCGGAGGAGCGCGCTCGGCTCGACCTCGGCGGCTGGCGCGTTGCCGGCAATGCCGCCGAACCCGTTCACCGCGAGACGATTGAACGGTTCGCCGAAACGTTCGCGTCCTGCGGCTTCCGCCGCGATGCCTTCTACCCTTCGTTTGGACTCGCCGAGGCGACGCTGATGGTCTCTGCCGGTGGTCCAGAACCGCGCGCGCCGCTCTTCATCACGGCGCGGGCATCAACGCTCGAACAGGAGCGGCGCGTAGTCGAGGTCACAGCGGACGAGCCGGGCGCGCGCTCCCTCGTCGGCTGCGGCCAGCCCATCGGCGACACTGAGTTCGCCATCGTCGATCCGGAGTCTCACCGCCGCTGTGCGCCAGACGAGCTTGGCGAAATCTGGGTTAAGTGTGCGGGGCTGGCGCACGGCTACTGGCAGCGCCCCGAGGAGACCGAGGAGAAGTTCCATGCGCGCACCGTCGACACGCACGAAGGCCCCTTCATGCGAACGGGCGACCTCGGTTTCATGCGCTACGGCGAGCTGTTCATCGGCGGGCGGGTCAAAGACCTCGTCATCATCCGCGGGCAGAACTACTACCCGCAGGACATGGAGTGGACGGCCGAGCGGAGCCATCGACTGCTCCGGCCCGGCTGCTGCGCTGCCTTCTCGGTCGAAGTCGGCCTCGAAGAGACGGCTCGTCCTTGTGCTGGAAGTGCGGCGCGAGTTCGGCCCGGCGGACGAGCGGGAGGTGCTTGAGGCCATCCGCGAGCGTGTCGCCGAGCGCCACGAGCTTCAGCCCTACGCCGTCGTCCTCGTCAAGACCGGCACGATCAACAAGACTTCGAGCGGGAAGATTCAGCGCCATGCCAGTCGCCGTGAGTTTCTCGAAGGGACGCTGGAGGCGGTCGTCCGCTGGCAGACGCCCGAGGACGGCGAGCGACGAAACTCGCTTGAGCCCTCGATTGGGCGTTGCCACAGCACTTCCGCCGCCGCCTGACGCGACGCCGACGCCCCGCGGAAGACGCCGACGGTCGAGGCCGTCCGCGAATGGCTCGCCGCAGCCATCTCTCTCGGCGAACCGGCATCCCGCCTGTAGAGGTTAACGCCGGTCAGCCGTTCCGATACTACGGCTTCGACTCGGCGCGGGTGGTCGAGCTGGTCGGCGACCTCAGCGCGTGGCTCGGTCGTTCGCTACCGCCCACTTTCTTCTGGGACTACCCGACCGTCGAGGCGAGTCGCGCGGCAGGTCGGCGAAGGCCCTGCGCGCGACTCTCAGCGGCGGAACGCCGCGCCCGCCGCGCGCGTGCGGGCCGCAGGCCAGACGCGGCGGAGCGCGCCGCGCACGATCCCATCGCTATCGTCGGGATGGCCTGTCGCTTCCCCGGCGCGGAGAACGTCGAGGCTTTCTGGCGTCTGCTGCGCGACGGCGTGGACGCCATCACGGAAGTCCCGCCGGGACGTTGGGAGACCGGCCCTCGACGAGCCCGCTTCGTCGTGCGGCGCGGCGGCTTTCTCGAGCACGTGGATGGCTTTGACGCGCACTTCTTCGGCATCTCGCCGCGCGAGGCGGCGCAGATCGACCCGCAGCAACGGCTCCTGCTTGAAGTCGCTTGGGAGGCGCTGGAGGACGCAGGCTACGCGCCCGACCGGCTTGGCGGCACGCGCACCGGCGTCTTCGTCGGCATCAGTAACAGCGACTACGCGCAGCTCCAATTCAACGCGGACGCGAGTCCCGACGCCTACGCAGGCACTGGCTCCGCACTCAGCATCGCCGCCAACCGTCTCTCCTATCTGCTCGACCTGCGCGGGCCGAGCATGGCCGTTGACACCGCCTGTTCGTCCTCGCTCGTCGCCGTCCACGCGGCCTGTCAGAGTCTGCGCGCGGGCGAGTCGCGAGCGGCGCTCGCGGGCGGCGTCAACCTCCTGCTCACGCCCAAGCTGACCGAGGCGCTCACCCGCGCCGGGATGATGTCGGCCGACGGCCGCTGTAAGACTTTCGACGCGGCGGCCGACGGCTACGTGCGCGCCGAGGGCTGCGGCGTCGTCGTGCTCAAGCGACTCTCGGACGCCCTCCGCGACGGCGACCACGTGGTCGCGCTGATCCGCGGCTCCGCCGTCAATCAGGACGGGCGGAGCAACGGGCTGACGGCCCCGAACGGGCTGGCGCAACAGGCGCTCGTCCGCGAGGCGTTGGAGCAGGCGGGCGTCGCCGCGTCGCAGACATCGGTTACGTCGAGGCGCACGGCACGGGCACGCCGCTCGGCGACCCTATCGAGTTCGACTGCCCTCGGCGCAGTCTTGCGCGAGGGACGGCCCGGCGATGCGCCGTTGTCTCGTCGGCTCCGTCAAGACCAACATCGGCCACCTCGAAGCCGCCGCCGGCATCGCCGGCCTCATCAAAGCCGCGCTCTGCCTTGAGCGCGAACACGTCCCGCCGCATCTGCACGTCCGCGACCTCAACCCGCACCTCGCGACCGCAGACTCGCCGCTGGAGATCGCGACGCGCGGGCGCGACTGGAAGCGCGGCGGCGCGCGTCGCTTTGCGGGCGTGAGCTCCTTCGGCTTCGGCGGGACAAACGCGCACGTCGTCCTCGAAGAAGCGCCCGCCGTCCTCGGAGAAGCGCCAGCCGCCGTGCTGCCCGAACGCCCCGCGCATGTCCTCTCGCCTGTCGGCGCGAAGCGACGGCGCGCTCCGCGAACTGGCGCATCGCTACGCCGACCACCTTACGCTCCGCACCGAGCAGCCGCCTCGCCGACGTGTGCTTCACGGCGAACGTCGGACGCGCACGCTTCGCGCACCGGCTGGCGTTGACGTGCGAGACGCGCGAACAACTCGCGGCTGGCCCTGCACGCCTTCGCCCGCGGCGAGCGGGCCGGCGGCCTGCGTCACGCGCACGCGCCCGCCCGTCGACGCCCGCGGACGGCCTTCCTCTTCACCGGGCAGGGCGCGCAGTACCGCGGGATGGGACGCGAGCTTTACGAGACGCAGCCGAGTTTCCGCCGCACGCTGGAACGGTGCGACGAAATCCTCCGCCCCGTCCTCGAACGCCCGCTGCTCTCGATTCTCTACGGCGAGGTGGAGCCGGCGACGCAGCTCGACGAGACGGCTTACACGCAGCCCGCGCTCTTCGCGCTCGAATACGCTCTCGCCGAGTTGTGGCGAGCGTGGGGCGTCGAACCCGACTTCGTCTTCGGGCACAGCGTCGGCGAGTATGCGGCGGCGTGCTTCGCGGGCGCGTTTACGCTGGAAGAGGGGCTGCGCGCTCGTCGCCGAGCGCGCGCGCCTGATGCAGTCGCTCCCGCCGTCGGGCGAGATGGCCGCCGTCTTCGCCGACGAGGGCCGGGTCGCCGCCGCGCTCGCGCCCGACCGCGGGCGGGCCTCCGTCGCCGCCGTCAACGGCCCTGCGAACACGGTCGTCTCCGGCGAGCGCGAGGCGGTGCGAGGCACGTGTTGCGGCGGCTCGCAGCGGACGGCGTCACGACGCGCGCCCTCTGAATGTCTCGCACGCCTTCCACTCGCCTCTTATGGAGCCGGTGATCGGCGACTTCGAGCGCGCGTTGCGGCGCGTCCAGTTCCGCCCGCTGCGCCTCCCGCTCGTCTCCGGGTTGACGGGCGCGGCGCTCGAAGCGGGCGCGTGGGTGGGGGCTGACTTCTGGGTGTCGCACGCGCGCGAGCCGGTGCGCTTCGACGCCGCGATGCGAACGCTCGCGGAGCGCGGCTGCGAGCTGTTCGTCGAACTCGGGCCGGACGCGCCGCTGCTGAACATGGGCCGCAGGTGTCTGCCCGGCGCGACAGTGAGTCTGGCTGCCTTCACTCCGGCGGGGGCAGAGCGACTGGCGCGTGCTCCTCGACAGCCTGGCGGCGCTCTACGTACTGGGCGCGGAGGTTGACTGGAAAGGTTTCGACCGCGATTACCCGCGCCGCCGCGTGTCTCTGCCGACCTATCCATTCGAGAGAAAAAGTTACTGGCTACAGTCCCCGGCGTGCCGCCCGGCGCGCGCAGGAGAGTCGTTGCCGTGCGCACGACGTCGCTACAGATTGTCAGCGACAGAGTCGCCCGCCACCTCGTCGGAAGGAGACGAAACCATGATGAGTGAAGCCTCGCGCCCGCCCCTCGCCGAAGGGACGCGCACGCCGACCGACCCGCGCACAAGGAAGCAATTCTCGAAACACTCCGCGCCATCGTGGGCCGCCTGCTTCAGACCGGGCCGGAGACGTTAGACGTTCACGCGTCGTTCCTGGAAATGGGCGCGGACTCCATCGTCCTCGCCGAAGCGATTCGCGTCATCGAAGATACCTTCCTGCTGAAAATCTCCATCCGCCAACTGTTCGAGCAGTTCACCACGCTCGACGCGCTGGCCGAGCATATCGGGAATAACTCGTCGGAGGCGCAGCCGGCCGCGCCTCCCCCCGTCCGCGCAGCCGCGCGCGCGCATGCTAGCCGAGCCCGCCCGCCCGCGCTCTGCCCGCGCCGCCGCCGCAGAACTTCTTCGCCCCGCCCCGCCCACACCGGACGCGCCCGCGTGGAAGCCGCCGCGGGAGAGGGCGCGCACGCCGACTCGCTGGAGCGCGTCGTGTCGCGGCAGCTCGACCTGCTCGCGCAGTTCTCCGGCATCATGTCGCGGCAGCTCGACCTGCTCGGCCAGCGCGCCGCCCGCCCGCCCCTTCGACGCTCGAAGCTCACGAAGCACAGCGCCGTCACGAACCGCGCAGCCAAACCCCGGTCGCCGCCGACCAACCCCGACCGCCGCAGCCGGCGACGGTCGACGGGATGAACGGCGGCGGCACGCCGCGTGTGACTACCGGCGCCGAGCGCACCGCCCGCGGCGGACGAAACAGAAGGTCGCGCTCCTTACGTCCCTTATCACCCTGTTCAGCCCGGCGCGGTCGGCGGGCTCACTGAGCGGCAGCGGCAACACCTGAGCGAGTTGATCGAACGCTTCACGCGCCGCACGGCAGCGTCGAAGCGGATGGCGCAGCAGTATCGGCCTGTGCTCGCCGACAGCCGCGCCGTCGTCGGCTTCCGCCTCTCCATCAAGGAGATGCTCTACCCGATTGTCGGCGCGGGTGCTGCCGGCGCGCGACTGCGCGACATCGACGGCAACGAGTACGTTGACATCACGATGGGCTTCGGCGTTCACCTCCTCGGCCACCGCCCGCCGTTCGTCGCCGAGGCCGTCGAGGAACAACTCCGGCAGGGCATCGAGATGGGGCCGCGCCCGGCGCTCGCCGGCGAGGTCGCCGCGCTCGTCTGCGAGCTGACGGGGATGGAGCGCGCCACCTTCTGCAACTCCGGCACCGAGGCCGTGATGACGGCGCTCCGGCTCGCGCGCGCGCGCACGGGCCGCACGAAGGTCGCCATCTTCGCCGGCTCCTACCACGGCCACTCCGACGGCACGCTCGCCCGCGCGCAGGGCGGCGACGGCCTCTCGGTGCCGCTCGCTCCCGGCATCCCGCCGCGCGTCGCCGAGGACGTGCTGGTGCTCGAATACGGCAGCCCGCGCGCGCTCGAACTCCTGCGCGCATACGCCAACGAACTCGCCGCCGTCCTCGTCGAGCCGGTGCAGAGCCGCCACCCGGAGTTGCAGCCGCGCGACTTCCTGCATGAGTTGCGGGCGTGGACGCGCAAGGCCGGCGTCGTTTTGATCTTCGACGAAATGGTGACGGGTTTCCGCGTCCACCCCGGCGGGGCGCAGGCGTGGTTCGGCGTCGCAGCCGACCTCGCCACCTACGGCAAGATCGCCGGCGGCGGTCTGCCCATCGGCATCGTTGCCGGCCGCGCGCCCTTCATGGACGGCATTGACGGCGGCCTCTGGGAGTACGGCGACGCTTCCTACCCGCGCGCCGAGACCACCTACTTCGGCGGCACCTTCTGCCAGCACCCGCTGGCGATGGCCTCGGCGCGCGCCGTGCTCGGCACACCTCAAGGAGCGCGGCCCGTCGCTGCAAGCGGAGCTGAACGAGCGCACCTCGCGCTCTCGCCGCGACGCTCAACGAGCACTTCGCGCGCGAGGAGATGCCGCTGCGCGTCGCGCACTTCGGCTCGCTCTTCCGCTTCAACTACACGGGCAACATGGATTTACTCTTCTACCACCTGCTCACGAAGGGCGTCTACGTGTGGGAGTGGCGCAACTGCTTCCTCTCGACAGCGCACACGGACGAGGACGTGGAGCACGTCGTCCGCGCCGTCGCTGAGAGCGTCGCGGAGATGCGTGCAGGCGGCTTCATCGCGGATAAGTCCGGCGGGCCTATGAACGGCGCACGCCCCGCACCTGTCGACGAGATGGGCGCGGAGGTGGGCAGACGTCAGGCGCTTGGGTTCTGGGGGCGTCGTGAGATAAAGCCGGCGCTAGTCAGCCCGCCCGCCAGAGTGGAAGAGGCACGCGCGACCGCGCCAGCACGCGAGGCTGTGCCCTGGACACTTCTCCAGCCACGTCCAGACAAGGCTGTCCAATTCAGTCTCTCCTTCTTCGGCAACTACGAGGCGGCCTTCGACGGACACAAGTATGATCTCCTCATCGAGGGCGCGAAGTTCGCCGACCGTCACGGCTTCGAGGCAGTCTGGATTCCAGAGCGACATTTCCACGCCTTCGGAGGGTTTTCGCCCAACCCTTCGGTCATCGCCGCGGCGCTCGCACGAGAAACGGAGCACGTCCGCCTGCGTGCGGGCAGCGTCGTGCTGCCGCTCCATCACGCCGTGCGCGTCGCCGAGGAGTGGTCGGTGGTGGACAACCTTTCGCGGGGGCGCGTCGGCGTCTCCTTCGCCTCGGGCTGGCACCCGGATGACTTCGTCTTCGCGCCCGAGGCTTACGGGCGCCACCGCGAGTTGATGTTCGAGAAGATCGAAGAGGTGCGGCAGCTCTGGCGGGGCGAGTCGGTTGCGGCGCGCGGCGGCGCGGGCAACGAAATCCGCGTCCGCCTCTTCCCGCAGCCAATGCAGCGCGAACTGCCGGTCTGGATTACGGTCGTCAACAACCCGGAGACGTACCGACGCGCGGGCGAGATCGGCGCCGGCATCCTGACGAACCTGATGGGACAGACCGTGGAAGACCTCGCGCGCAACGTTGCCCTCTACCGCGAGGCTTTGGCCGACCACGGCCACGACCCTGCGCGCGGCCACGTCGCGCTGCTGCTGCACACGTTCGTCGGGGCCGAGGCGGAGGCCGTGCGCGAGCGTGCCCGCCGTCCCTTCTGCGATTACCTCAAGTCTTCTCTCGATCTCTTGCAGAACCTCGTCCGCAGTCAGGGCTTACAGATTGACTTCGAGAGACTTTCGGAAGACGACCTAAACTACCTCCTCTCGTCCGCCTACGAGCGTTACGTGCAGACGAGCGCACTGATCGGCACACCCGAGACCTGCGCGCCAGTCGTCCAACGTCTGGCCGACATCGGCGTTGATGAACTCGCCTGTTTCATCGACTTCGGGGTCGAGGCCGCAACAGTGCTCGACAGTCTCCCGCACCTCGAAGCGCTGCGCGAGCGCTGCCGTCCGCAACCGTCCGACCCGCCTCACGCCTCCACTTATAGACTCGCCGCCGAGCCGGCCCGCATTCCGGCCCGCATTGTCCGGCGCGTGCCGACGACCGAGGCGCAGCGGCAGCTCTGGGTTCTGGCGCAGGTGGGCGACGACGCCTCGTGCGCCTATAACGAAACGCTCTGCCTGCGGCTCCGTGGCCCACTCAACCTGACAGCATTCGCCGACGCCGTCCGGGCGGCCGTCACCCGCCATGAGGCGCTGTGGACGAGCCTCAGCGACAACGGCACGGAGCAGCTCGTCCACGCACCCTCGCCGCGCGAACTGCCGCTCACTGACTTCAGCGGCGCGGCTTCCGCCGCAGAGCGCGAGGCAGAGGTCACGCATTGGCTGGCGGAGGAGTGTCGCCGGAAATTCGACCTCGGCGTCGCTCCGCTGCTGCGTTCCCACGTCCTCCGGCTCGAAGCAGAGCACCATCTTTTTGTGCTCTCCACGCATCACGTCGTCTCGGACGGGTGGTCGGTCGGAGTGCTGCTGGATGAGATCTGCGCCGCCTACGAGGCCGGGTGCCACGGCGTCGCGTGGGAGTCGGACGCGCCTTTGCAGTTCGGCGATTACGCCGAGAGTCTGCGGCGGCCCGAGAAGCTGGCGAAGCGGGCCGAAGATGAGTCTTTCTGGGTCACGCGGCTGGGCGGCGACCCGCCGCACGCAGACGTCCCCGCCGATCGCCCGCGCCCGCCCGCGCAGACCTACCGCGGCGCGCGCCTCCACACGTCCTTAGAACGGCAACTCTACGAGGAGCTGAAAAGTCTTGGCCGGCGGCACGGCTGCACGCTCTTCATGACGCTGCTGGCCGGATACCTAGCGCTGGTCCACCGTCTGACGGGGCAGGCAGACGTGGTTATCGGCATCCCGGTCGCGGGCCGCGAGGGGCGCGCCGAGGCCCGGCTCGTCGGCTTCTGCACGCGCCCACTCCCCATCCGCAGCCGCCTCGCCGGCGACCCGACCTTCGCCGAGTTCATGGCGCACGTCCGCAGCCTGCTGCTCGAAGCCTACGAGCACGCGGACTACTCCGTACTCGGCCTAGTCGAAAAGCTGCGCCGCCCGCGCGATACGAGCCGCTTCCCGCTCTTCTCTACCACCTTTAACCTCGAACCGCTCTCCGTCCCGTCGATGTTCGGGCTGGAGATCGAGTGGGTCTCGTCGCCCGTCGGCCACAGCAAGTTCGACTTGAGCCTGAACGCGATGGAGTGCGGCGACGGGCTGCGACTCGACTGCGACTTCAATACAGACCTCTTCGACTCGGCGACGGTCGCGCGCACGCTCGGGTACTTCCGCACACTGCTCGAAGACGCGACCCGCCACCCCGCGCGGCGCCTGTCGGAGCTGGCGCTGATGACGGAAGCACAGCGGAGGCAGGTCGTCGCTGGGTGGAACGACGAGGCGCACGGCGCGCGCGAGTTCCGCTGCCTTCACAGTGAGTTCGCGGAGGTCGCGCGGCGGATGGGCGACCGTACGGCTGTCGTCTGCGGCGAGCGCACACTCTCCTACGCGGAGTTGGACGAGCGCTCTGGACGGCTTGCGCGCCGCCTCCGCCGCCTCGGCGTCGGGCCAGGGGCGCTGGTCGGCGTGTGCACGGAGCGTTCGGTGGAGACGGTTGTCGGCATGCTCGGCGTGCTCAAAGCGGGCGGCGCTTACGTCCCGCTCGACCCTTCGTACCCACAGGAACGGCTCGCGTTCATGCTCGACGACGCGCAGGCCCACGTGCTGCTCACACAGTCGGGCCTCGCAGAGAAGTTCAACGAGTATTGGGGCTACACCATCCGTCTCGACGCGGAAGGGGGCGAGGAAGAGGGAGCGGAAGCAGTGGAGGGCGGGGTGGCGACGGCTGGCGCGGAGAACCTCGCCTACGTCATCTATACGTCGGGTTCGACGGGGCAGCCGAAGGGCGTGGCTGTCCCACACCGGGCGGTTCACAACCTCGTCCGCGGCACGAACTACGTCACGCTTGAAGAGTCGGACGTGGTGGCGCAGGTCTCGAATAGCTCCTTCGACGCCGCCACCTTCGAGGTCTGGGGGGCCCTGCTGTCGGGCGCGCGCCTCGTCATCATCGAGAAGGACGTAGCTCTCGCGCCCCACGCGTTGGCTGCGCAACTCGAGGCGTACGGCGTCACCGTGATGTTCCTGACGACGGCCCTCTTCAACCACATGGCGCGTGAACTCCCGGCGGCCTTCCGGGGGCTGCGGCACCTTCTCTTTGGGGGCGAGGCGGTCGAGCCGAAATGGGTTCGGGAGGTCTTGGAGAAGGGCCGACCGGGGCGGCTCCTGCACGTCTACGGCCCAACGGAGACGACGACCTTCGCGATCTGGCAAGAGGTTACGAGCGTTGGCGAGCAGGCGCCTCATCTCGTACCCATCGGTCGCCCCCTGACGAACGTCCAAATCTACCTCTTAGACGAACACCTGCGGCCCGTGCCCGTCGGCGTTCCGGGCGGACTGTACGTCGGGGGCTGCGGGCTTGCGCGCGGCTACCTCGACCGGCCCGCGCTCACTGCCGAGCGATTCATTCCCGACCCTTTCTCTTCGGAGCCGGGCGCGCGCCTTTACCAGACTGGCGACCTCGCGCGCTTCCTCGCCGATGGTTGCGTCGAGTTTCTTGGGCGCAGCGACCAGCAGATCAAGATTCGTGGCTTCCGCGTCGAGCCGGGCGAAGTCGAGGCGCTGCTCTCGGCGCACCCGCACCTTGCGCAGGCGGCTGTCGTCGCGCGCGAAGACGCGCCCGGTGACCGCCGCCTCGTGGCCTACTTCGTGGCGAAAGAGGGGCAGACGGCGGGAGCGAGCGAATTGCGCCGGCACCTCGCCGCACGCTTGCCGGTCTACATGGTGCCCTCGGCGTTCGTGCAGCTCGACGCGCTGCCGCTCAACGCCAACGGCAAGGTGGATCGCAAGGCGCTGCCCCCGCCCGACGAAGGACGTCCCGAGTTGGAGACGAAGTTCGTTGCGCCGCGCTCGGCGGTCGAGCGTCGGCTGGCCGGGTTCTACGCCGAAGTCCTCGGACTGCAAGCGGTCGGCGTCGAGGATGACTTCTTCGAGCTGGGCGGCCACTCGCTCCACGCCACGCAGGTCATCTCGCGGGTGCGCGACTGCTTCAACGTCGAACTTCCCCTCAGTCAGTTCTTCGAGACCGGGACGCTCGCCGACTTGGCTCGCCGCGTCGAGCTGCTCGCGGCCCGGCCGTCCGCCGCCGGGGCTGGTGGCCTCTGAGGACACTCGCCCGGCCCCCACTTCAGCCGCCATCGGACAGGTGCAACTGGTAGAAATCGATTGACGGTCCAAATTCGGAAAACTCGAGCGTATTTGACCTCCAAGCCTCCAAGCGATGTTCGACCGCGCCCGATACGTTGGA
The DNA here is from genome assembly GCA_963770215.1 of uncultured Acidobacteriota bacterium. Lineage (GTDB taxonomy): Bacteria > Acidobacteriota > Blastocatellia > Pyrinomonadales > Pyrinomonadaceae > PSRF01. Next base: position 210,716 of record CAVYOP010000013.1, on the reverse strand, counting down.
TGGACCAGAATCGAATCGCAGCGGGAGATTCAGTCGATCGCTACTAAATTCGATCGTCCAGTTGTCTCAAAATTGTTGACACGCTCCGCTCTCACTGGTTGTGGGGTGAACCCCTCTGTTAGGACATACTTCTATTACGTTCCGGCAGCACCTTGCTACCGATCGCTAAGCAGTTCGGGCCTGAGAGAACGATAGCCGCCGAACGTCGCGCTTCAGCCGCAATGCTCGTTGCTTCGTCTTTCGGAATACGACGCGCGGGCCGTCGACTGCAAGCGCTTAGGCCGCGCCCCTCATGGAATGATTTCCCGAAGCAGACGCTCGAGATAAGCAATGCCACCCTGTGGTTTCGATGGAAATTGTTCGGTTGGGAAGAGTATTCCCGCCATCCCACAATTGACAGCCCGAGAGACGTTGCCCATTCTGTCGTCGATGAACGCGCATTCAGTCGGATCGAGATCGAGCTTGGCAGCCGACGTGTGAAACAATCGAGCGTCACTCTTCGTGATACCGTGGCGGCAGGATAGAATGATTCGGCTTGGTTGGAAGAACCTATTGAGCCCAAGAATTCTCTCCTGACGACGAAACCAGAATTCGTTGTTGTTAGAACAAATCCCGAGTTGGACTCCCTTGGTCGACAACCAGTCCAATAGCCCTGTAATCAAGCTCGGACTCACCGGACGAATGAACGCATCGGTCATCGCGATCAGTTCGTCCACTTGAGCGCTTCCCAGTTCTTTAATTGCACGCGTGCGCTCAAGAAACAGTTGCCAGTATTGTCTTTCCAACTCGATGGGGTCTCCCTGGACTCGATCGAATTTTCGCCATAGCTCTTCGCCGATCATTTCGATCTCGTGGATGGGAGCATTGAACTTGGCTGCGATACTCAGCGGCTCTCCAGGCTCTCCGGCAGGGTCACATAGCAAGTGCTCCCAGACGTCATATGCGAGCACTCCGCCAACGTCGAAGATTATTCCTTTGATCATTTATCCCCTTTTCAGTCAGCCGAACGGTTGAGTTGACGCGGCGGCAATCAAAGCCTTCGCGGCTCCAAGCAAGTTGAGAAACACACTCCCGCCGCCCGCGTCCAACGAATTGGTCCGCGTCCTTACATCACAATTTCTTTCGAGCGAGACCAACCTTGGGGTTTTGAAACCTGCAACCTAACAGTGCGCCTGTTACGTTGTGAACCATATTAACTAACATTTATCGCGGATCGCAGCCAGTTATAGTTGCACTGATATGCGCCTGACACCACCTATTTCCATCCAAGATCGACACAGTTTTCCCACAACTTGAGCCACAAAAAATGCCGATTCGAAGTTGATTGCTCTCTGTCCTTTTGTGCTCTTATGATTTGCAACTCACTACACATCTGAGTTCCGCAACTGCAGAAATGGATCGAAGGGCCTGAAGTAAATTCAACATCAAGTCAAAGGAACAGTTATGCTGACCTTCGCATCATCTACCGAGACAACTCCATTGAAATCGATCTTTCTGCTTGCCGATAGTGAGCTTCTTTTTCGCCGTGAGACCGGAGAACTTCTTTTGGACCGAGTGGTCAAAGAGGGGAAACGAGACCAACTGAAAGCTGCCTACGTAGGCGCCTCGAACGGCGACCACCCGGACTTCTATGCGATATTCGTATCTGCAATGGAAGGAGCTGGTGTGTACAACTGCCGGATGATTTCTTCCCGCCTCTCTGGAGCCGATCTGGCGTTTCTCAGCGACGCTGACATTATCTTGCTTGCGGGCGGTGATGCTGAAGCAGGGTGGCGAGTCTTCCTTGCCAACGGATTAAATAAGCACATTGTTAGAAGATATTATGAAGGAGCGACTTTGATCGGAATTTCTGCTGGCGCTATTCAACTGGGCTTGTGTTGTCTCGCCGCCGATGGATCACTCATCGAAACCTTTGCATTGGCACCCTTCGTAATCGGCGCTCATGAGGAATCCGATAACTGGAGGACGACAATAGAGCTTTTGCAATTGTCAGGCAGAAAGTCGGCAATTGGTTTACCGAAAGGTGGCGGCGCTGTTTATCATCCGGATCAGACTCTCGAACCGTTGCGTTACCCATTGGTGGAATTGTCGCTCGAGGGAAAGGCACTCTACTGAACTTTCTCCAAGGCACCACTGGGTTGAAGGATCAGACAGAACTTGCCTTAACGATTTCTTTGCGTCGTCAGTCTTACCTTCTTTGACGTGTTGATAAGCCTTCGCGAATGGATCGTTGGGCAGGTCATGACGAGTTATCAGTTCTTCAAGTCTTTGATCGACAAAGAGTAAGTTTTTGTATTCGTCTGCATTTGCGGGTGGGGGGAGTACTGTGACCGTTTGCTTAGTTACTGGTGTTTGCTCACGTGGCGATTGGCTATTTGTCTGTGATTTGGTAACTCCACATGACGCGGAAACGAATCCAATCGCGACGATCACTGTAAGGAGCAGAGTTTTCATGGATGTTTCTCGTTAATGTGAGGTGTGGGTCTTACGGGTGGAGGCTCGTGAGACAGACACCGTGAACAACCCGCCTTTTATACTCAGTGACCAGAGATGTCAACAGGAAAATTCATGTAAGGCAGCGCCTCCCTGACGCAAAAAATCGTCGACCTACTCTCGCTCATGTGGCGCTACTTTGAGATGTATTTTCATACCAACGTATGCCTGTTCGATTAGCTTGCGTAGCATTGAGAGGTCAAGTTCACGATCGGTCTTCGCTTTACATGTCGGATGGACACAGATCAGATCGGCGTTCATCTGCGGCTAGTGTTTTCCACTGATAGATTTCGTAATCATTCGACGCGATCAATAGACAACTGCGGTCATCACGAAAGTCTGGAGGTCCTATGAAAAAAGCGGTTGCTCTGTTTGCTTTGCTAGTCGTGTCAATAGCAGTGGTAGTTCTCACCACCGCTCACAGCCAGAACTCCAATAGCAATTCATCCAAACTCCGTCGCATACGCGCGGACAAACGAATTGCCAATCAATACATCGTGGTACTCAAAGACGACGCCGACGTCGAGGCGGAAGCTGTTCGTCTCTCGCGGGCCTTCGGCGGCGATCGCAATGGCGGTTACACCTATAAACACGCCATAAAAGGTTTTTCAGTGCGCATGTCTGAAGAACGTGCGGCCAACTGGCAGACGATCCGCGGGTCGCGTTTGTCGAGGAGGATGGAGTCGCCACTGCTACCGCCACACAGGCAAACCCACCCTGGGGGCTGGACAGGATCGATCAGCGCTCTCGCCCGATTGATGCAAAATACACCTACAATGCCACGGGCACGGGAGTGAAGGTTTACATCATCGATTCTGGTATCCGCCCTACGCATACTGATTTCGGTGGCCGTGTGATTCCCGGTTTCAGCGCTTTCCTTGGTGGGTCGATCAATGACTTCAACGGGCATGGCACTCACGTGGCTGCCACGGTTGGCGGTTCACATTTTGGGGTAGCAAAGAACGTTACGCTTGTCGCCGTTCGCGTCCTTAACACCGATTTGACTGCACCCAATGCCGCAATCATTGCCGGAGTGGATTTCGTCACCGGGGATCATCAGCCGGGCCAATCGGCAGTCGCGAACATGAGTTTAACTACCGCAGCTTCGCAGGCGATAGACAACGCGGTCACGCGTTCCCTCATTGATGGAGTGACATATGTAGTAGCAGCCGGAAATGACAACACGAATGCCTGCAACTTCTCTCCAGCTCGCGTGCAGAGTGCGCTTACTGTCGGCGCGACTGCGATCAATGACGCGCGTTCCAAATTCACGTCACCCTCCGCCTCAAATTTTGGCCCTTGTCTCGATCTCTTTGCTCCGGGCAGCGACATTCATTCTGCATGGATTACGAATGATACTGACACCAATGTGATCTCGGGCACCTCCATGGCGAGCCCGCACGTTGCAGGTGTTGCGGCGTTGTACCTGGAAGGCAATCCGGGTGCGTCGCCGGCGACCGTAGCTGACGCGATCATTAACGGCTCTACGAAAAACGTGGTGAGTGATCCGGGATTAGGTTCCCCCAACCGGTTGCTTTATTCATTGATCGACGGCGCTCCTCCCCTTCCTCCCGTTTACGAAGGCTTTGTGGACTTCGCGAGCTGTGACTCGATCGTGGGGTGGGCGGCGGACCGGAACCAACTCAATAGTTCGATCTCAGTAAATATCTATGACGGAGCAACGCTGGTCACCAGTGTGGTGGCAAATACTCTGAGAAGCGACGTCGGCGCCTACCTGGGCGACAACGGGTTGCATGGCTTCGCAATACCAACTCCCTCGCAGTTTAAGAATGGACAAACGCACACGCTCAGAGTGAGATTTGAGGCAAGCTCAACAGATCTTACTAACAGTTCTAAAACATTGACCTGTGGAACCCAAACTACGTATTACGAGGTCGTCGCCAGACACACCGGTAAGTGTCTCGACATTTTCGATGGTCAAACCAGTAATGCAGCGAGAGCCATACAATGGCCGTGCGTCGGGGAGGCCAACCAACAGTGGCAGATAATCCCGCTTGGCAATGACTATTTCAAATTCATAGCCCGCCATAGCAACAAGGTGCTTGGCGTGCTGTCTGGCTCACTTGCTAACGGCGCTTCGGTCGTGCAGTTGATCGATAGCGGCGAGGCTCCGCAGCAGTGGCGGATCATCGATACTGACAGTGGCTACGTCCGTATCATGGCTCGTCACAGCGGGAAGGCGCTTGAGGTGGATGGTGGGTTTACTTTTGATGGAGCCGGAGTACAGCAGTGGGATTATTTCGGCCTCCTGCACCAGCAGTGGCGGCTTAGACCGGTGAACTGATCGGTGAGTGCGGAGTTCAAGGAGATGCTGTCTTGAATTGGCCACGAAACTACACAAATGGAGACGAATTCTGATTCGTGTTTTGCTTAGTAAAAGTGGTGAGCCGAGCAGGACTCGAACCTGCGACCCACTGGTTAAAAGCCAGTTGCTCTACCAACTGAGCTATCGGCCCACATACATGCGGAGAGCACGCGGGGGCGTGCTCTTTGAGAAACTTCGCAGGGCATTCTACCGAACACTGAATCAGTATTCAAACGTGCTGAGAAGCGTGGTAAGTTGAACGCCGGATTATGATGAATAGCGAACTAATCAGAGCAATATTAATACAAGGCGCGATTGGCGGCGCGGTGCTGTCGTTGATTGCGTTCCTGCTGTCGCGGTTTACAAAGGATATTGTGGGAAGGACGTTGCTCGCGACAGTGCTGTTCGCTGCCGCAGGCGCGTACTTTGGATTTGCGGTGACAGCGCCGGTCGGGCGGATTTGGTTGTTGATTGAGTTGTTGCAGTGTGTGGCGTTTGGGACGTTGGGATTGATGGGATGGCAAGGATCGGCGAAGTGGCTTGCGCTCGGATGGGCGTTGCATCCGATCTGGGACTTCGGAGTGCACTATGTTGGACCAGGCGACTTCGCGCCCTGGCCCTATGCGATCGCCTGCCTCAGTTTTGATTGGGTGGTGACGGCCTACGTCGTCATTCGTTATCGCGGAGCCAGCGGCCTAACGCCGAGTCATTTACGATGATCGTTTGCGAGCGTTCTGGTCCGGTGGAGATAAGACCGATTTGGACGCCGATCTGTTCCGACAGAAAATCGACATAACGACGCGCGTTGGTGGGAAGGGAACTGAGCTCCGTCATGCCAAGCGTTGAACTCTGCCAGCCTGGCAGCGTGGCGAAGATCGGCTCGACGCGCCGCAAATCCTGCGACACCGCCGGCAGTGACTCACACACACGGCCGTGCAGTTTGTAGCCCGTGCAAACTTTGATCTCGTCGAGCGTGTCGAGCACGTCGAGCTTCGTGAGCGCAACAGACGAAAAGCCGTTGATCTCAGCAGCGTAACGTGTGGCAAACGCGTCGAACCAGCCACAGCGACGAGGGCGTCCAGTCGACGCGCCATACTCACGGCCACGCTCGCGAATCATCTGGCCCAACTCCGCTTCACCTTCGAGCATCTCCGTCGGAAACGGACCTTCGCCCACACGTGTCGTGTACGTTCGCACTATGCCGAACACACCCGTCAGCCTGTGCGGTGCGAGACCGGTGCCGATGATCGCACCGCCTGCAACCGTCGTAGACGAAGTGACGAACGGATAAGTGCCGTGATCGACGTCGAGCAGCGTTGCCTGCGCGCCTTCGAGCAGGATCGATCGTCCTTCGGTGGCGGCGACGTTGAGATAATGAGTCGTGTCGGCAATGAATGGTCCAAGCCGCTCCGTCAGGATCGACATCTCGCGAAAGATCTCATCCGCGTTGAGACGTTCGCCGCCGTAAGCTTCGATGATGCGGTTGGCGTCTTCGAGATTGCGTTCGATGCGTGAACGAAGCACATCGGGGACGAGCGCGTCGGCAGTGCGAATGCCGCGGCGCCCGGCTTTGTCTTCGTAAGCTGGTCCAATACCGCGCAGCGTCGTGCCGACTTTCTCGTTGCCGAGCCGCTCTTCGCTCGTGTGGTCGAGGGCGCGGTGATAGGGAAGAATCAAGTGAGCGCGCGAGCTGATCTTCACCCGCTCGGGTGAGACTTCGATGCCTTGTTGCGTCAGCCGATCGGCTTCGACGAAGAACGCCTTCGGATCGATGACCATGCCGTTGCCGAGCACGCACGTCTTGCCGCGATGGACCACGCCGGACGGCAACAAGTGCAACACGAACGACTGGTCGCCGACTTGCACCGAATGGCCCGCGTTGTGCCCGCCCTGATAACGCACGACGATCTCGAACTGCTCCGCGAGCAGATCGACGATCTTGCCTTTACCTTCATCGCCCCATTGGGCGCCAATCACTGCAATCACCTTAGCCATACATGCCAACGCTTTCAGCGTTAAATTGAATTGTTAAAACGTATCCCAGGGTTGAGGCAACCCTGGGCTGAAATTAGCGAACGCTTTCAGCGTTAATCACTCACAGTGCCGCGACTTCCCGATATAACTCGACATACTTCTTCGCCGCAGCCTCCCAGGAATTGTCTGCCAACATTCCGTTACGCTGAATCTTCTGCCAGTCGTCAGGCCGGCCATAAAAGTAAAGGGCTTCGCGTATTTTTTCAAGCAATGCGCCTGCATCGTAAGGCCCAAACTTGAAACCCGTGCCCGTGCCTGACGAAGGATTGAACTGTTCGACTGTGTCGTCCAAGCCGCCAGTGGCCCGCACGAGCGGCACCGTGCCGTATCTCATGCTGTACATCTGGTTCAAGCCACATGGTTCATAGTGCGACGGCATCAGGAAAATATCCGCGCCCGCTTCGATCTGATGCGCGAGCGGCTCGCCCGCGTAACCTTTGTAGATCGCGACTTCCCGCGGATAGGTATCGTGCCATTCTTGCAGAAAGCTCTTCGTACTCTTTCGCGCCGGCGCCGAACGCGATGAAGAACGCACCCGTTTGCACGATCGGCGTGGCGATCTTCTGGATCAAGTCGTAACCCTTTTGCTTAACGAGGCGCGAGATGATTGCGATCACGGGCCGACTCGGATCTTCAGGCAAGCCAAACCGCCGCAACAGATCGATCTTGCACTGAAGCTTTCCCGACATGTCGTCGGCTGAAAAGTTCGCGGCGATGTGCGGGTCCGTTTCCGGATTCCAAACACTGTAGTCAACGCCGTTCGCGATGCCTGCTAAGCGATCAGAGCGTGAGCGCAACAGCCAGTCAAGACCATGACCCTGTTCGTGTGTCTGGATCTCGCGCGAGTAGCGCGGGCTGACAGTCGAAAGCGCGTCGGCGGCGATGATGCCCGCTTTCAACGCCGAAGCGTTGCGTCCCAACATGAAATCCTCGCCCTCGGGACGCTCGCCAAATCCCAGCCACCAGAGATCGCCGGAATCAAACAATCCTTGATAACCGACGTTGTGCAGCGACAACAGCGTGCGAGTTTTCTGAAAGAACGGATCGTAACGACGGCGCGCGCGCAACTCTTCCATCGCAAATCCGGAAGGCCAATCGTTTCCGTTGACGACATCGGGTTGCCAGTCGAGATGTTTCAGCAAGGCGAGTGCGGCGCGAGAAAAGAAAGCGAAACGAATGTGGTCGTCTTTGTAGCCGTAAATGTTGGGGCGGCCGAAGAACTCCGGCACTTTCGAGCAGATACGCCGGCACACCGGCGGCATCACTCAACAGGAAGCGAACAGGGTGGACTTGCCCACGCCATTCGACGCGGATTTCATCAATGGATTTTCCATTTAGAAATCCGCGATCGATCTGATCGTAAAGCGGCAGAATGAGGCGGGCGTCGACGTCTAATTCATTTAATGCTTTGGGTAAGGCGCCGGAAACGTCAGCCAGCCCGCCGGTCTTGGCAAAAGGTACCGCTTCAGAAGTAAGGATCGCGATGCGCATACAAGAAGTTGCCACAAAGAGGCACAAGAAGCACAAAAGGCACAAGATTTCCAAAGTAGATTTGTGCCTCTTGTGCTTCTTGTGCCTCTTTGTGGCTAAATTTTAGCTCTGCATCGACGCCAGGAACTCCGCGTTTGACTTGGTCTTCTCCAATCGCTCGAGCACGACTTCCATCTGCTCGACGGGCGACAGCGGGTTCAACACACGCCGCATCACCCAGATGCGATTGAGATCTTCCTTGCTGATCAGCAGTTCCTCTTTACGCGTGCCGGAACGCTGCAAGTCGATCGCGGGGAACAGTCGTTTATCACTCAGGCGACGATCGAGATGAATTTCCGAGTTACCGGTACCCTTGAACTCTTCAAAGATCACGTCGTCCATGCGCGAGCCGGTGTCGATCAGCGCGGTGGCGATGATCGTCAGCGATCCGCCTTCTTCGATGTTGCGAGCGGCGCCGAAGAAACGCTTCGGACGCTGGAGCGCGTTGGAATCGATACCGCCGGAGAGGATCTTGCCGCTCGGCGGAACGACTGCGTTGTGCGCGCGCGCGAGACGCGTGATCGAGTCGAGCAGAATCACGACGTCGCGTTTGTGTTCGACGAGTCGCTTCGCTTTCTCGATGACCATGTCCGCGACCTGAACGTGACGCGTCGGCGGTTCGTCAAAGGTTGACGAAATCACTTCGCCGTTGACAGACCGCTGCATGTCGGTAACTTCTTCCGGTCGCTCGTCGATCAGCAACACGATGAGCGTTGTTTCCGGATGGTTTTGTGTAACCGAGTTGGCGATGGTTTGCAGCAGCATCGTCTTACCGGTGCGTGGCGGCGCGACGATGAGACCGCGTTGACCTTTGCCGAGTGGCGTTACCAGATCGATGACGCGCGCCGACAAGTTGTCCGCAGCGACCTCCATCCGCAATTGCTCTTCGGGATACAGCGGCGTCAGGTTGTCGAAGAACACTTTCTCGCGCGACTGATCGGGCGATTCGAAGTTGATCGCTTCGACTTTGATCAGCGCGAAGTAGCGCTCGCCTTCTTTCGGCGGACGAATCTGGCCGCTGACGGTGTCGCCGGTGCGCAGATCAAACTTGCGAATCTGCGACGGCGAGACGTAAATGTCGTCCGGGCCGGGCAGATAGTTGTACTCAGGCGCACGCAGGAAGCCGAAACCGTCCGGCAAGTGTTTCCAACACGCCTTCAGAAAAGATCAAGCCGCTCTTTTCCGTCTGGGCGGCGAGTACTTTGAAGATCAGCTCCTGCTTACGCATGCCGGTAGCGCCGGGCACGTCCATGCTCTTGGCAATCTGCGTAAGTTTGGAGATCGACATCTCCTTGAGATCAGCCAGATTGTGAAAGCCCTCGTTCTTACCGTCGCGGGTATCTCTGGATTCTCGTTCGGGAGCTTCGGCGGTAGCGACTGTTGCGCCGCCGTCTTCTCCGTTGGCGTCGTTGTTCGCGCTCGATGCGCGTGAACGTGTTCGTTGTGACATGTCAGTTGTTCTCTAAATTTCTCTAAGCAGTCTCAGCGGTATATCAATTACAGAAAAACGGTGGATATGATGGTGCGGTTCGTAGCGTTGGAAGTGGCAAACACCCTGCGCTCCCACTTCATTCGCGGGGCAATACTTCAGGCTCTCCTTAAACGGTATAGTGCAATGTAACTCAACTTTGCGCCGCGCAGCAAATCAGTTTTCGCTTTTGATGCCACCCGCTCGATACGCGTGGCCCAAAGAAACCAGGTTGACCAAAGGGGGCTGAGAGATTTCGGATTGCCGACTGTCGCTTCAGAATACAAGCTCAATGTTCAAAAGCGCAAACACATAAAACAGAGATCACAAAAAGTTCACACTAAGATCGTTTAGCTGCTACTCACGTTGTTTCAATTGCGCTTTTTATCGTTCGCCACAGCTCGTCACGACCGCGGCCGCTTTTGGCCGAGTAGGCCACTATGCTGTCGTTGTCGAGCACGCGGGCAATGTGCTGCAAGTTTCTTTTTCAACTCGTTGTGCGAAAGCTTATCGGATTTTGTGGCAACAATTAATTGTGGCTTGTTGCTCTGCCTCAAGCCACTCGTGAAGCTGCAAATCCTGTTTTGTGGGTTCGTGGCGCGAATCTACGATGTGAATTGATAGCACAAGCTGGCGGCGCTTGGCAAGATAAGCGGTCGCCATCTCGCCCCAACTCGATTTTATCTCCTTCGGCACCCGCGCATACCCAAAGCCCGGAAAGTCGACGAATTTGAACCGATCGTTTACCGAGAAGAAGTTCAACGACTGCGTCCGTCCGGGTGTGGAAGACGTGCGCGCCAATCCTCGAACCGAGAGCAACGAGTTGATCAAACTGGACTTGCCGACATTCGACCGGCCGAGGAACGCGATTTCAGGTTGCGTGTCCTTCGGCCAGTCGTCTTCTTTGAAAGCGCTTTTGAGGAATTCCGTTCTTGTAACCTTCATTCGTGAAGTCTCCCGCAAAGGCGCAAAGACGCAAGAAAAAACACTCAGGAGATTTTGGTTTACCTTTGCGTCTTTGCGCCTTTGCGGGAGACGCTTTCGTTTAGTTGCCGGCGACTGCCGCCTGCGCCGCGTGCTTCTGTTTCCAGGATCTCGATCAGCTTCGCCATCCGATCTCTGATGGCCGCGAGTCTCTGTCTCGTACTCAGGCACTTCCTTGACGGTCTTTTCGAGGTGAGCCAGAAACTGAGGCGCGCCCATCGCTTCGCGCAGGGCCGGAATGAACGGCTCCATCTTGGCGTAAACAAACAGGTGCTCGCCGTTAGCATCGTTGAACATTTCCACGTCGATCGCGCCGTTGTTCACGAGCGAGCAAGCCATGTCCCAGTAAGAAATCGACCATGCGATAGTAGGCGCTCTTTTCGCTGGTCAGCACTTCCATGAAATCCTGTGGGGATTGGGGGTTGAAACTGAAAAACCAGTTGCGTGCGTCGCGCATGGTTTTTCACGACGGAGGTCGTAAAGCTTAAGAATCAGGTCTGCATCTTTTGCTTTGCCCATTTATTTCTCCTTTGGTTGTTAAAAGACGGATCTGTGTTATCCGTGTGAGAAACACGAGATAACACAGATAGTAGCGATTAGAACTTATCTGGTCTGAATACCTTGCGAAGGCTGCTCGGTAGTCCACAGGGGCGGAGCTTCGTCGGTAGCCGCTGCTGTTGGGACTGCGTCTTCAAGCGCGAGCAACAGCACTTCGTCAATCGTTTCCACCAGATTGACGTTAAGCGTTGTCGCGCACTTCTTCCGGCACTTCGACTAAATCTTTTTCGTTGTCCTTCGGCACGATGATGGTGTCGATGCCGAAACGGTGAGCTGCGAGAAGTTTCTCTTTCACTCCGCCGATCGGCAGCACCTTGCCGCGCAACGTGATCTCACCGGTCATCGCGACGTTCTTTTTGACTGGCACGTGCGCCAAAGCGGAGGCCATCGCCGTGGCCATCGTGATTCCGGCTGACGGACCGTCTTTGGGAATCGCGCCTTCGGGAATGTGAATGTGCAGATCTCGCTTGCGAATGAAGTCGAGACTCATGCCCAACCGTTCGGCGCGCGCGCGAATGCACGTCAGCGCCGCTTGTGCAGATTCCTGCATCACGTCGCCGAGTTTTCCGGTGAGCGTTACGCCGCCGCGGCCTTTGACGAGAGTCGCTTCGATCTGAAGCACTTCGCCGCCGATCTCAGTCCAGGCCAAGCCGGTCGCGAGTCCGATCTCGCTGTGCGCCGCGACGCCTTGCTGGCGAAACTTGATTGGACCAAGCATCTCGCGCACGCGTTCGGCATCGATCGCGATCTGTCGACAGTTTCGTCGACCTGTTCGGAGACGAACCTTACGCGCGAGCTTGCGACAGCACGAACCGATCTCGCGTTCGAGATTGCGAACGCCGGCTTCACGCGTGTAATGACGAATCACTTCGAGAATGCCTTCGTCGGTGAAGTCAAACTGTTCCGACTTCAGTCCGTTGCCTTCGGCTTGCTTCGGCACGAGATGCCGCTTGGCGATCTCGAGTTTTTCGCGTTCGGTGTAACCGGAGAGACGCAGGATCTCGAGACGATCCTGCAACGCCGGCGGAATCGTGTGCAGCACGTTTGCCGTGGCGATGAAAAAGACTTTCGAAAGATCGTACTCGACGTCGAGATAGTGATCCTGGAACGTGTGGTTCTGTTCCGGATCGAGCACTTCGAGCAGCGCGGCACTCGGGTCGCCGCGGAAGTCCGCGCCGAGTTTGTCGACTTCGTCGAGCAGCACCACCGGATTGATCGTGCCGGCCTTCTTCATCATCTGGATGATCTGACCGGGAAGCGCGCCGATGTAAGTGCGTCGATGCCCGCGAATCTCAGCTTCGTCACGCACGCCGCCTAACGACAAGCGCACAAATTTACGACCGGTCGCTCGCGCGATCGATTTTCCGAGACTCGTCTTGCCGACTCCCGGCGGTCCGACGAAACACAGAATCGATCCCTTCGGGTTCTTCACGAGTTGACGAACCGCGAGATATTCGAGAATGCGCTCTTTGATCTTGTCGAGACCAAAGTGATCTTCGTTGAGGACCTCTTCAGCCTTGGTGAGATCTTTGATCTCTTTCGACTTCTGTTTCCACGGCACGCTGATCAGCCAATCGATATAAGTGCGAGAGACAGTGCCTTCGGCCGACATCGGCGGCATGGCTTCGAGCCGATGCAGTTCCTGCATGGCCTTTTCTTTGGCCTCTTCGGTCATGCCGGCTTCTTCGATCTTCTTCTTCAGCTCTTCGAGTTCGGCCTTCTCGTCTTTGCGGCCGAGCTCTTTGTGAATCGCCTTGATCTGTTCGTTGAGGTAGTACTCTTTCTGCGCCTTCTCCATCTGACGCTTGACGCGCGTTTGGATCGTGCGATCGAGTTGACGTTTCTCGATCTCGGTTTCGAGCAACTCGATCAGACGCTGGAGACGAGCCTGCGTCGAGAAGATCTCGAGCAGACCCTGTTTGTCTTCGACTGAGATACGGAGTTGCGAAGCGAGCGCGTCGGCGAGATGCGAAGGTTCCTGATTGCGCAGGGCAGTTTGCAATGCGTCGGTTTGCGTGTCGGGCGCGAGACGCAGGTGTTGCTCGACGAGTTGGCCGATCTTTTGAATCAGCGCGTCGAGACGCGTGCCCTCCTCGTTTACGACTGGGGCACGACGCACCAGCGCCATAAATGCCCCATCGGCATTCTCGACGCGGACAGTCGTGGCGCGTTCTCGTCCTTCGACTACCACCTTGATCTGGCCATTCTCCTGTTTCTGGGACTGGAGAATTTTGCCCAGGGTGCCGATGCCGTAGATCTGTTCCGGCGTGGGCTCGTCGACGGTGGCGTCGTGTTGCGTGGCCAGAAAGATCATGCGGTCGCCGGCAAGTGCCTGTTCGAGCGCGCGAACTGAGCCGGCGCGGCCGATCTTGAAAGCGACTTTGGTGAACGGAAAGATGACGACATCGCGAATCGGCACCATCGGGTACCACGCTACGTCGGTTGGGGGTCTGTCTGAGTATTCTTCCATGGTTTGAAACAGCTTTTCCGGGGAGCTTTTGCAACAAAGGCGAGCCGTCAAAATGCGTCGTCTCGCCTTATTTGAAAAGAGGGCTAATTGTAAAACATTTCCCGAAGGGGCGCTACTTTCGTGGTTAAAGGAAAACAGCCTGTTTCCGTACGGAAATTAGGCCGCCGCACCGTCGATTCCGGTGAGGCCCTCGCCCGGCACGGCCCGGCGCCGTTCAACCATCTCACTGGTAATGACAAATTCTTTGACGCGTTTTTGCGAGGGAAGGGTGTACATGGCGTCGAGCAATAGTTCTTCGAGAATCATCATCAAGCCGCGGGCGCCGACTTTTCGCTCGACCGCCTGCCGCGCCACAGCCTTGAGCGCGTCTTCGGTGAATTTCAACTTGACGTTATCGAAGTCGAACTTCTTCTGGTATTGCTTGACCAACGCATTCTTTGGTTCGGTAAGTATTTTGATGAGTGCGCCCTCGTCCAGCTCGTGCAGCACGCCGCACACGGGCAAGCGGCCGACAAACTCGGGGATCAATCCGAAACGAATCAAGTCTTCAGGCTGAACTTGCGCGAGGGCTTCAGCGTGACGATGCATGCCTGACTTTACCTCGGCATGGAAACCCAGCGACTTGTTGCGCAGCCGTCGTTCGATCACCTTCTCGAGTCCGACGAACGCGCCGCCACAGAGGAAGAGAATGTTTGTTGTGTCTACCGGGAAGAACTCCTGGTGCGGATGCTTGCGACCGCCTTGCGGCGGAACATTCGCCACCGTTCCTTCGAGTATCTTCAATAGCGCCTGCTGCACGCCTTCACCGGAAACATCGCGCGTGATCGACGGGTTCTCGTCTTTGCGGCAAATCTTGTCGACTTCGTCGATATATATAATGCCTTGTTGCGCGCGTTCGACGTCGCCGTTCGCGGCCTGGAGCAGTTTGAGAATTATGTTCTCGACGTCTTCGCCGACGTAACCAGCTTCGGTCAACGTCGTCGCATCGACGATCGTGAAGGGAACACTCAACATGCGCGCGAGAGTTTGCGCGAGGAGCGTCTTGCCCGTTCCCGTCGGACCAATCAACAGAATGTTTGCTTTCTGAATCTCGACGTCGGAACGACGGCGACCGAGCTCGATGCGCTTGTAGTGCTGATACACGGCAACTGCCAGACGCTTCTTCGTCTCGTCCTGTCCGATGACGTACTCGTCTAAGAAGTTCTTGATCTCTCCCGGCTTGGGAAGTGGCGGACGAGTGGCTACCGACTCTGCCTGCTGATCGTCGGTAATGATCTCGTTGCAGATGTCAATGCACTCGTTGCAAATGTAAACGGTGGGACCGGCAATGAGCTTCTTAACTTCATTCTGAGATTTACCACAGAATGAACAGCGCAGAGTATCATCGGTTCGTCTAACCATAAGCTACAGTTCTGAAAGCTCCTTTGGAGAATCGCGGTAGACAATCATCCCGGTGGCATCCTGGTGCTTACGCCATCCCGGCGCCTACGCCATCGTGGCGCTTATTCCCGGTGCGCGATGACCTCGTCTATTAAACCATATTCTTTGGCCTGCATGGCAGACATAATTTTATCGCGTTCGACATCGCGCTCGACCGTATCGTACGACTGTCCGGTATGCTTGGCGATGATCTGCGACGTGAGTTCGCGCATGCGCAGAATTTCTTCTGCCTGGATGCGAATGTCTGTTGCCTGACCTTGCGATCCGCCTGATGGCTGATGAATGAGGATGCGAGAGTTGGGAAGAGCGAAGCGTTTACCTTTTGCGCCCGCGGCTAACAGCAGCGCCGCCATTGACGCGCATTGCCCGACGCAAATCGTTGTGACGTCGGGACGGATGAACTGCATCGTGTCATAGATCGCCATTCCAGCCGTGATCGAACCACCAGGTGAATTGATATAAAGATTGATGTCCTTTTCAGGATCCTCAGCTTCCAGGAAGAGAAGTTGGGCGACGATTAGGTTGGAAATCTGATCCTCGATCGGGGTACCCAGGAAGATAATGTTGTCTTTCAGCAGTCGTGAGTAGATGTCGAAGGCGCGCTCGCCTCGCGACGTTTGCTCGACGACCATTGGGACTAAAGCCATAGAATCTCTAAACCTCGTCTAAGACAAAATCCGTGTTTTCAAAGACGGATGTTTCGTTGAACGAACTCTCCAAATTTTTGACGTTACGTAGTGGCTGCGTTCGCCTCGTCAGCATCGCCTGGCTCGCCAGACTCGCCCACTTCGTTCGCTGCGTTTGGAGCCGTTGGTTCTTTCCATTCAGCGTCTGTGACGCTCGCATTTTCAACTAAAAGATCGAGCGCTTTACGATTGCGCAATCTTTGCGCGATGCTACGTTCGCCTCCAGCCTTTGTCAAGGCAGCCCGTATTTGCTCTACCGACTGACGCGACATCGCCGCCATCATCTGAATTTCCTGTTCAACTTCCTCGTTTGAAACGGTGATGTTCTCGGCTTCGGCGATATGTTCCATCAGCATCGTCGCCCGCACGTCGCTTTGCGCCTGCTCCTTCAACTCTTCGCGCGCGCCTTCCCAGTCCATCTGTTGCGTGCGCGGATCGATGCCCTGCGACATCATGTTGCGCAGCACAGTTTGGAAGAGATGATTCGTTTGCTTTTCGAGCAGGCTCTGCGGCACTTCAAACGGATGCGCGGCGACTAATTGTTTCAGCAGTTCGCCTTTTACGCGATCGTCGGACTCGGCCTTGGATCGTATTTCGAGATCCTCACGAATCTTGGCTCGCAGAGTTTCAACTGAATCGAGCTCTTCGCTCAAACTCTTGGCCCACTCGTCGTCAACTTCCGCAAGTTCTCGGCGACGCACGGCGGTGACGTCTGTCGTGTATTCAATCTTCTTGCCGGCGAGGGCTTCGTTGCTGAAGTCTGGCGGATAGTCGACGACGAAGATCTTCTTGTCTTCCGGTCTAACGCCGATCAGGTTCTCGGTGAACTCCGCTTGCACGTTTGGTCCACCCAGCACGACTTCGACGTCGTCAACTTTGATCTCTTCCAGTTCTGGTTCTTCGACGACTTTGCCGACCGCGTTCACAGTCACTGTGTCGCCTAGCTCCGAGGCGCGATCCTCGACGGGGACCATCGAAGCGGATGCTTCGCGCCAACTGTCGATCGTTTGTTGGACGGCCTCGTCGGTGACTGGACGAGTGCGGCGCTCGACACTGAGTCCTTTATAGTTCTCGAGTTTGATCGCGGGGAAAACTTCGACGGCGACTTTGACTGTTAGCGGCCCTTCGCCCAGCTGCTCGAGCGCTTCTTCGTTCTCGAAGTGGACATCGGGCTCGCCGATGGCGTCGATCGAGTTATCGATGATGGCGTTGTTGACTGCATCGGGGATTAACTCGCGCAGGACTTCGGTGCGAATCTCGGTTTTGTAGCGAGTGCGGACCACGGAGCGCGGCGCATGTCCGGGACGAAATCCCGGGACCTTTGCGTTTTTGCTGAATTCGTCGCTGATCCGGTCATAAGCAGCGCGCACCTGCGCCTGCTCGATTTCGATGGTGATTTCTTTGCGTGTTGGGGAGACGTCGGTGAGTTCGATTTTCATTTCGTTGTTTGGCTCAGGCACATATTGAATAACGGCTTTGCACAAAAACGTCCGCTACGAAGGATATTCTCCCGCAAAGGCGCAAAGGCGCAAAGAAAGTCCAGCGAAACGCGGCAGCGCTTTGCGTCTTTGCGGGAGACATCTTCACGTAATAACGCACTTTTTGTGCAAAGCTATTGAATAACCGGAAAACTCTAACATGTACCTGACCAAACTTGGTAATCCACCACTCAGGACAGACTAAAACGGCTCAAACCGCCATTCTGTCAGCCATCTGCCGTTCGCTCTTTGCCGCAGTATTTGCAGCACCTCTCCCGGCGGCAGTCCTTTAATATGTTCTTTCGCGAAATCTATTGCTTCTTGTTCTGTATCCATCACTTGATCGTGACAGTGCGAACATTGAACCTTCCACCTGTTCCCGTGAGGGACAATACAAATACTCTTCTCCTCCATAGATCACCGATCCTATTTGTTGCTGTCGATATAGTGCTTGAGAGTCGGAGCAACAATACCGTCAAAGGCCTGGGCCATATTGGGGTTGAGTGGAAGCTTGAATTTTAAGGTCAATATGCGTTCGGAGGATTTGAAAGCGCCTTCTGTCCATCCTTGTTCGTCAGAGTAGGCTTCGCCGCAGATGAACAAATTGACATCGTCAAATGGCTGCATCAGGAGGTCGCAGATTTTCCACGGTTTGACTCCGAGTTTCCACGAATGCCAACCAGCATAGTAAGGCGGCCTCGACCATTCCATGTAGAGCGCCGTTTGTGCGCGCGGCGTGCCGTCGCTTTTGCGAAAATCGTCCTCATCATGAAGGATACCCAGTTGATGCTCGGCTCGAACGATCATGCTCGCCGGGGCGCCGAAGGTTTGATAAGCGGATCGATCTTCCTGAAGCAAGTTTGAAACGTTCAAATAGCCCGGTTTCTTTTCTCTCTCGGTCCAGAATTCAATGTAATGTGAGTCGCTATAGCTGGCCATGATCATCGAGTGTTGATCGGCTTCGCCGAGCCCCAGCTCCGCACGCCGGCTCTCGTTCCACTGGTCTTTGCCATAGTAGTAAATCTGTCGCAAGGGAAGGTCGGTGTTGACCTTGCCTGTCGGCGTGCCATTTTTTCCGTTGGGCCAATTCCTGGTCTTGGTCCACCATGGGTTTAAGTATCCTAAGAAGAGTTTAAAAAGGGGCTTCCCTTCGACGGAGTTCAATTGGTCCAGGAACCATGAACGTTGGTCCACACCGACTGGGTCTGGAATTTTCGAAATTAGACGATCGCCATAATCCAGTCTGACCAGTGCTCCTTTTGGCAGAGCCAGGACCACTGCCCGCGTGCATACGGAGTACGGTTCTGAATGACCGTCCTGTTTGAACTGAAGTCGCAGCACTTGCTTGCCGTCATCGTCATAGGCCAGCTCGATGGCAGTGAGGTCGAACCTGTGATGCAACGAAATCTTTTCTGACTTTTTGATCTGATCGTAGAGCTGATTGGTGATCGTGGTCATCCCACCCTGCAAAGTATGAACTTGCGCTGCATCATCAAAGTCAGTGATGAACCAGGGGAGGGCTATCGCGGAGTTCCAATTGCCCATGATCGACTCATAACCAAGTCCATCGTGTGCGAGATGCCATGCTCCGGATGAAAGTTGGAACTGCAGCAAATCCCAAAATCCGACGTTATAAAGGAGATCAGTGTTGCGATACTCACCGAAGCCTTTGATTACGTGCCATTCTTTGGGCTTCAGTAATTGTATTTGAGTCGGATCGTTCAGTTTCTCCTGCAACTCTGAGATTATGATGCCCCAGGTTGCATGCTCAATTGAGTTACGCCAATGCCACCCGAAGGTGAGGTTCTTCAGCGTTTGATGAATCGCATACTGAATGATTTCGTGCGGCAGTTTACCTATTTCATTGCTGTTCAGCAGATATGGAATCCCTCGGCCCGCCTTGAATTGCTCGTCGGTTAATATCTGTTCCCGGAGAAAGTAGAACTTCTGGTCAAAATTGAATTGCCTTTTTTGTTTGGCCAGGCCGAGGGTGTCTACCAGTGCGTTGATCAGGAGCTGGTTGCTGCGGAATCGCATGCCGCCCAGTTCGGCTAGAAAAGGGTATCCCGGGAGTGGTTGAGTGCATAATCGTCCGCCTACTCGTTCCTCAGGCATTGTGTCGAACATCGCGATGTTCAATTTCTTGGTCGTGTTGGACAGATCGAGAATGCTCTGATCGGAGTTTGTTGTGGCCAGTCGCCAGGCCGTATACAGACCCGCTGGTCCCATGCCCACGATCACTAAATCGTGAATCGGACGTTGCTCGGGACATGCTGACGGAGAAAGAGTTGCTGGTGGCTGATCGAACAGTGAATCGGTGGGAGACATTTTTTCGCTCCAGATGCTGGTCTAAATAGAAGTCACTTCCAAGGTTCCTGTAAGTTATGTATTAATGGCTAAAACGTTGCACTTTAATCTCAGGAGGCCCGACCATGACTACGTATTGGGGACCTTTTACCCAGCCCCCGAATCTTCTCATTCTAATGACCGACCAGCAGCGTACGCCGCAACACTTGCCCGCTGGGTGGGTGCAGCAGAACCTGCCAAATCTCTGGTCGCTCATGCAGGGCGGGGTGACGTTCCCCAACGGAATGACGAACACCACCGCGTGCTCGCCTTCGCGGGCGACGCTTTGGACCAGCACGTTTCCCATGATCAACGGCGTGGAGGATGTCGGTGGCACGCTGAACATGGCGGCCGGACTGACCACGTTGGGCCTGGCGCTCGCCAATTACGCTCCGGAAGGCGTTAAGTACAACATCGCCTACAAGGGCAAGTGGCACCTCACCAGCAGCTTCGAATCGGAGGAGACGCTTGCTTACCAGCAAGATCAGGGTCGCGGCAAACAACTCTCCGACAACGACACGATGGAGTCCACGTATGGCTTTCCCGGATGGACATCGCAGGATTTCGGCACGGCGATGGAGATGAATCTCAATGGCTGGCTAACCGGATCGTCAGTGACTTATCCCGCATCGATTATCAACACTCTCGCCGCCGGAGGCGGAGGCAACGACGAGCGGGTTGCAACAGGCACGAGTTATGAGACTGGCGGGACAGTCGATGGTGCGCAGCAATGGCTCGAGGCGCTGGTGCTGGCGCAGATCGACGACCCGAACAATCCCTTCTGCCTCGTGGTCTCACTGCTCAACCCGCACGACATCTTCGTTTCACCTGGCGGATACCACTCGGCAGGCTACCAGCAGATTTCGAGCGGTCCGAACGAGGGCAAGTACCCCTGGCAGGTGGCGCCGTTCACGGAGATCACTACGTTGCCGGACAGCTACGATTTGTCTGCGGAAGTGCTCGCGAACAAACCGTCGATCCAGAGCGGCTATCAGTGGACGCCTGCACAGGGCGAGTCACAGGAAGCACAGCGTGCTGCAGCAGCGCTCGATTACCTTCGCTTCTACGCCTATCTCGAAACACTTTCCGATGCGCTCCTCGGACAGGTCATGTCGGCGATGACGTCTGAGATGTTGGCGAACACGCTGATCGTGCGTCTTGCGGATCACGGCGAGATGGGAATGTCGCAGGGCGGCATGGTCGAGAAGGAACATCAGGCTTACAACGAGACGCTGCTCATCCCGATGGTGTTCAGTCATCCGAAGCTGCCCCAGGCTGCTGTCTGCACCGGCCTCGCGGGTCTCATCGACGTGCTGCCGACTCTCGCGGAGATATGCGGACTCAACATTCCCTCCAGCATCCAGGTGCAGGGCAAGAGCCTGGCCACCGCTATCCTTGCTGGATCTTCAGGCTCAACCTACGACGAGTTTCTTTTCGCGACGAACGACGATGGCGTGATGATCCGGGCGCTGATCGACAACAGTACGTACAATGCGAAGTACGTAGTCAGCGGCGACTCCGACGGCACGAATTGGCAGTGTGAGCTTTACGACTTTTACTACGATCCCAATGCCGACGATCCGTGGTCGCCGGAAATTACGAACCAGATTCCGGTCGATGGTCTACAAAACAATTCGTACGCCTCAACACAGTCCATTCAGACGACGTGGTACAACATGCACGTCGCCCTCACCACTGCGATGTCGAACACGGACACCACGCCGCCTAACTGGCCGCCTGCTCCGCCGTCGACTATTCCGGGGTGAACGGTGGATCTACTTATCGTAACGGTGATACTTGCTTTGGGCGCGGACTCGCTTTGGACCGTACCATAGCCAAAAGCCCGTGATCGTGAAAATTATTAACGCAGTTCCCATGATCGAAGTGTAGACAAGCTTGATCTGTCCATAGTTTGTGCCGAAGACGTAGTCGAAGTATGAAGCGTCGTGAAGGTTTTCGATGAAATCCGAGCGACGCCTTTCAAGGTGCAATAGTTCGCCTGTGGTGCAATCGAGTTGGACGCCCCAGTAACCCTCAAGAAAAATGAACTTCACCATTCCTTTGTCCGGCCGGATGTCGATGCGATCAAGTTCGTGGGAAAGGCCGGGTGCGTGCTGTGTCATCACCTGGATCGCTTTCTCATGCAGGGTGTGGATGGGCAGCCAGTCTTCTTTGTTGGTTGAGATGCCTTGATAAGACTTTGGCAGGATCACGCCACCGCTATGTTTCTTCCAGCCCAGCATGAGTCCGGTGCAGCCCAAAAGGAAGAAAAAGACGAAGAGCATTGCACCGGTTGTGCGGTGAACTTTCCTCGCGATTCTGAGCAGTTTTGCGTGGCGCTTTCTTTGAGACAAGTCTGGCATTTTCGTCTCGCATTCCAGACTGCGGAGCACGCATTATGCCGTATTAGGAACAACGAGTATCGATAGTTGATCGCGCGAATATCGGACCGACTATTGCTGAACATAGAACGCTGCCTGAAATACTTCCTCGTATTCGTCCTTACTAATTGTTCGCGATTGGGCGCTGGTTGTGCTGAAGAAGAAAAAAATGGCGACGAGGGAAAGTGCGAATTTCATAATCTTAGGGATTTGATAAGGCCGCCGGAATTCCTCCGGCGGCCTTCTTCAAGTGAATCCTGGGCGCGCACTGTTACGGCATCGATGGGCCACTCGAGGCGGCGCCCTTCATCATCTCGTCACGCTTGGCTTTGAATTCTGATCCCGCTTTCCATTCCGGATAACGGTCGCCTTGCGCCACTCGATATCCGATCATCGTCAGCAACTGCGCGTCGTCAACTGCTCCCGTGAGATCCCAGTCGGGTTTAACCTCGTCAGAAACTTTGTGGTAGTCCTTATTAGTGTATTCGTCGCGCTTCTGTTTGCTGAACGCCGGATCTTTCCCTTCGTAGTTGATCCCGGAATCGGTGTAGAGTGCCGGAACTCCTTGTTTCGCAAACTCGAAATGATCCGAGCGGTAGTAAAACCCTTTCTCTGATTCCGGATCGGGATTCACTGTCCGCTTCTGTGAAGTGGCAGCTTCACGCAGCAAGTCGATCAAGGTGCTGTTGTCGTCGCCCACCATCGTGACGTCCGTGGTCCTGCCCCACTGATTAACGCCGTCCATGTTGATGTTCGCAAGCGTTTTGTTCAGCGGGTAAAGAGGATTCTCTGCGTAATACTTCGCCCCGAGTAACCCTTTCTCTTCGGCCGTAACTGCCAGAAACAAAATGGATCGTTTAGGTGGTGTGGCGAGTTTCGTGAATGCTTTGGCAATATCAAGCAATGCGGCAGTGCCTGAAGCGTTATCGAGCGCTCCATTGAAAATTTGATCGCCTTTGAGATTTGGATCGCGGCCCAGATGGTCCCAGTGTGCCGTGTAGATGACGTACTCGTTCTTTAGCGTGGCATCCGATCCTTCAAGCTTTCCAATGACGTTATTCGATTCGATCTCACGTATGGTGTTTTTGACCGTCATGTTTGCCTTTGCATTGAGCGCAACAGGCTTGAAGTCTTTCGAGAGGGCGGCTTTTTTCAGCGCGTCGAAGTCCTGGCCACCGGCAGTGAACAATTCCTTGGCGCGGTCGGTCGTGATCCATGATTCAACAGCGGCACGGCCCATGTTTTTGTCGGGCGTCTGAATATCGAAGTTCTCCCGAGACCAACTCCCGGAAACAACTTCATAGGGATAACCAGCCGGGCCGGTTTCATGGATGATCACTGCGGCCGCGGCGCCCTTTTGCGCCGCAATCTCATATTTGTAGGTCCAGCGGCCGTAGTACGTCATGGCCTTGCCTTTGAACATCTTATCGTCAAGCTTCGACGAGTCGCTCGGGTCTGGAACCTGCGGATCGTTGATCAGCATCACGATCGTCTTGCCTTTCACGTCCAACCCTTTGTAATCGTCCCAACCATACTCCGGCGCCACAACGCCATAACCAACAAAAACCATGTCGGAATTCTCAACCTTTGATTCCGGAACGAACCGGCGTGAAACCGCAACGTAGTCGTCTGGAAACTTCAGGTTTAGTTGCTTGCTCCCGACAGTGAATGAAGCCGTCGGGGCGCCGGTAAATCCAACCAGCGGAACCTTCTGCACAAACGTGCCATCCGGATTCCCGGGCTTCAAGCCGAGGCGTTGATACTGTTCGGTCAGATACTTTACGGTAAGCTCTTCACCCTTTGTTCCCGGGCCACGCCCTTCGTACTCATCCGCCGACAACGCTTTCGTGTGTTGCATGATGCCGTCTGCGGTGATTGAGTCGAAGGCGGGTTTCAACTCGGTCAAAGCTGAGCCGTTAGATGTATTGGAGTTTGTGTTTACGTTGGTTGTAGTGGTTGTGCACGCGAGCGCGAAACTGAGCACCGCTGCGAACGAAACGATCGCATGGATTCGCTTCTTCATTTGGCTAGATCCTCGATTCCGTTGTTGGACTTGATCGGATCTTTTCTATGCCGAAATGCAGGGGCAAGTCAAACGAATCTCCGTACCATCCTTAATCAACCTTGATTCCCAGGCGATCCGCGCACTTGAAAAGTGACAGGCCAAGAATGCAAGCGACGACGAGATTGAAGTAGAAGGTGAACGTCGCGTTGATAAAGTTACCGACCAGATTTCCCATGAATGGAAGTGTCAATGGTGAGGTTATAACCGCAATTATCACGCCAACTACAAAGGCAACGACCTGGACGACGATCAGCATTGCGAATGCTTTCACGTAAGTAATTCCCATTCGGCGAATCGTGTCCAATCCTACAAGGGGATTAATTACAGAACCGAAGCTTTGTGTATAGCCCGCGACTGCCAGCGCCATCGGGTAATAGAACACTCCCCAGCCAATAAACAGCAGCAACAAAAGAACTATCGTTCCGCCGCCGGCAAGATAGGGCAACATTTCTCTGAAAGGACCTGCGGGATCATTCGCCGCGGCCTTGGACTGTTCAGCTTCACGTGCAATCTCGGCTCCGGGACGCAACTCTTGAAGCTTCTTGTTTGCTGCTTCCAGTTTTGCCGGATCAGCATTGGGATCAGTGAGCACCTCCAGCTCTTCAGAGCTAAGTCCTGTTGACTCCGCAACGTGATCCCCGCCTCCTAAAGCCGAAGCTCCCACGCCTCCGCCGCCGCTTAGAACACCAAATATCAATGCGAACACAAGCGCGATTACAGGACCCCAGGAAACAATCATCACTCCCAGGCCGAGAAAGATGGGAACCACAAAGTCGTCCACTATGGAAAAGGCGCTGAAATCGGGCATGAAGCTGCGATTTAGCCTGCCCCATGCAACCTGGCTGATGACGTGTGAAATGCAGCCGAACAAAAGCACCCACGCCACCACGGCGCCGCGGAAGCCTGCGAGCAAGAGGAATCCATAGATCAGAGCGCCGCTGAGCAACGCAATCTTGTGATGAAACGGATAGAGAATGGCGCGACCGAAATCCTCCATTCCGAACCCGGAGCTCTGAAGCTCAGTACGTGCCGCCTTTTCTGCTACTGCTCGATACTCATGGCACAGGTCTCCACACGACGGACAGAGCGGAACCTTCCCGCTAACAAACTTCGGGCAAGCCTGGCAAAAAACTCCACCGCACATTCGGCACACATACGCCGGATCAGCGCCAGGATGGTTTTGACAAGCACCGGTGTTGGCTGGGGCAACAACTGTTGCCGGTTCTACCCAGGCTGTTGCTGGTGTCGAGTGGCTTGAAAGATCGCTGACAGTAGAGTTGTGCCCTGGCTCCGGAACGGGCGTCACTTCTCCATTGAACGCGCCTTTGAGTTTTGGGACGCGCCCCGCTTCAATCCAGTTCAAGGCGCCTTTGCTGACTTTATCGGTGGGTAGGACGCAGCCTTCCACGATCCATTGTTTCAGCGTCTCGAGGTCAGTCTCAAAAATTCCTTCCGGGGTAGTCACGCGCCAAACTTCGGGTTGGGCACTCATAGTTCTGTTCCTCTTTTGGGATGGCAGGTTGTAGTGGGACTGCCAGTGGTAAGTTGAACACCAGGAATGCGGTGGCCGGGGCTCTCGGCTGGAGCCCGCTGGTCCAATACTAAAGCCCTGAATTCACCTCCGTCAACGATTCTTTTTTCGTTATTCCAACGGAATCGATTGCGGACTGTGAAAATAGTTTTGCGGATCCCAATGGCGTTTGACGTCGACCACGTTACGCGGATTGTTGCGGAAATTGTCGAGGAAATACAACCACATCGCCTGGTCTATTTTCTGGTCGGCGTGAGTGCCGAGCACACTATCGGGGTAGTTGTAGTAACAACCATTGACGGTGCCGCTGGGATCTTTCAGCGGGTCAGGCGTACCACCCATCGCAGCGTACACGTCGGCATAGAACTGGTTGATCCAGTTCAAATAGCCTTGCGCCATCTCGCGGTACGGTGATTCATTGGCCTGGCCCGGTTCGGCGGCATTGTTCCAATACGCCTGATATTGCAGCTTCATGATCGAACTGCGCTGCGAAACTGCCGTGGCCGTCGGCGAAACGCGATTGATAGCGCCGCCATAGCTATCGACTTGCAGCAGGCATTGCGACATATCCAACGGCGTGTTATCCGGGCCATTCGGCGTGGTATGCAGGTAATTGAAAATCGTCGCGATCTGATCTGCGGGAAATCCCTTTTTCATGTAGGCCGATTTGTATTTGCCAAACTGATTCGGGCCGGAACCGTTCAATGTCTGCACTGCTTCCAGGTAGGTTAAATTCTGCTCCGTCAAGCTGCTGACGGTGGAGCTCATATAACCGGGATGGCCACCCAGTGGTTGACGCAGGTGTACTGCGGGCAAGACCTGTTCGAAATTCTGTTTCAAGGTTTGTGCCCTCGTGGAGGCATTTTGGCAGTGGTCGTAATACGACATGCCGGGCAGCGACGCAACTTGCAACGTCATACCAAGTTGATTGGCCGCCACGTGAGTTAGTTTTAATAACGTGAATTCGTTATCGGGCAACAGCGGCATCAGTGCGCCGTAGAGTTCCAGCAAGCCGGCAAATTGTTCCTGAGTGACCTGGCTCCAATCCCAGGCCAAAGTGAACAGCGTGGCGTAGCTGGGTGCATCGGGCAACTGCGCAAAGTAGTAGCGCACGATCACGCCAAAGTTGCCGCCGCCGGCGCCGGTCAATGCCCAAAACAAATCGCGTTCAGTTTGGTTTTCACTGGCGTTTGACACGTGACGCAGTGTCGCCTGTTGACTGGCGGCGTCCCACGTCACTACGTCCACTGCCGTCAACCAATCGATCGTCAAACCATGCAGGCGCGATAGCAGGCCATAACCGCCACCGGTTATGTGACCGCCAGCGCCGACTGAATAACATGAGCCGGCAGGAAGGGTTTTTCCGTGGGTATTGAGCAGAGTGCGGTAGACGGTCCAGTTCTCACAACCGGCGTCTATGAAATAAGCATTGCGGACACTGTCGAACCCAACCTGATTGACGCCGGACATATCGATCACAGCGCGCGTGCTGTCGTTGTAGACAAAGTTTTCATAGCAGTGACGGCCAGACGTGATCTTCACGTCCTTGCCATAAGTAGTCAGGGCATCGGTCACACAGGCGGCCACCTGTTCCGGTTGGGTTGGTGCGTATACGGCGTTCAAATACGGCGCAAACCAGCGCCGGTCAAAGCCTTGTTGGTCGCTTAATAAGATCGGCTTGCCGCTGTCGCCGCCACGGGTTGGAAACTGAGTCACGGGATTTCTCCTTGGTGAAAAGGATGATGAGTGAATCAGCTACGTATTCTTTCCTCACGCCGATCAAAAAGCAAGATCAGACCGCTAAACGGTGGTTGTCCTAAGCTGAGATGGTTTCTCTGCGAGCTCTGCGGTTCTCTGCGCGCTCTGCGTAACAACCACTTTCGGCATATTTAACGCAGAGCGCGCAGAGAACCGCAGAGTTTCGCAGAGTGAGAGTTCACCCCGTGATCTTGAACCGGACCTTGTAGCGCCCGCCGTCGCCGTTAAAGGCTATGACAGGCGTCTGACCCGGACTGATGACGATCTGCTTGGGCTGGTCTATTCTCTCGTCATTCCCGAAGGGGAAGTTTGTATAGATTGAAGCCAGCCCCTTCAACGCGTCACCAACCTTGCGCGCCGCGTACGCTTTGCGCTGGGTTGATAGAGGAAACATTCCTGCCTGCTGAAAAGAGAGCATCGTGGCGTTCCACGTCAGCGCCGCCTGGGCTTTCCAGGCCCCGATCACTTCCGCGCCCGAGATGTCTCTGTCATTGTCCTCTTCGATCAACATAGTGACGTAAACTGAGTCAGGGAAGTACTGGGCGATCGCTTTGTCAAGGTTTCTGACTTCTCCGGTATCGAAGTCGTCCCAGAACCCACCCGGCCCGTGGACGCCTACGTTGTTGTCGAAGTTGCCAGTGGTATTACCCCGAAAGATAACCAGGTAGATGTCATCGGAGCCACCCTCATTGGTTTCCTCATTGCACTGTATCTGATCGACTACTAACTGCTGTGCCATAAATTACCTCCATCGGGTTATGACCCGTCTATAGATGTCGATTCGTTTCTAACAGGAGTATTAGTCCGGGTCTGCGTCAGAAGGTTTAGCCGCTCGGCAAAACTATTTGGTGTGTCACTGCTATATAATTCGGGACCGTGGCTCCCACTGCCAAAGAATCTGTTGACTCAATTCGCGAGATAAAAAAAGGGCTGAAGGTCGAGGAGAACTTCCATTGGCTCTTCGAACGTCACTACGCCCAGATCTTTCGCTTCTTTCGCCGCAAGGGATTTGACGCTGAAGATTGCCGCGACCTCACCCAGGAGACGTTTGTTTCTGTCTATAAAGGATTGGGGGACTTGCGTCAGGAGGAGCAGTTTGAAAGCTGGCTCTTCGCTATTGCCCATAATGTCTGGTGTAATCTGCTCGAGAAGCGGTCGGCGCAAAAACGCTCCGCTACTCTTCTGTCTCTGGACGCCGGCAGCGATACTGACGAACGTCCTTCACTAGCGGCGTTGATTCCCGACGAGGGCGCCGATCCTCTCGGGATTGCCCTGGAACAAGAGCGGCTCGAGAAACTCCAGGGCGCAATGCGACATCTGCCTCCACAGATGAATCGTTGCGTGCAGTTGCGAGTAGTTCACGAATTGTCGCATGTTGAGATCGCCAGAGTGATGGGTATTTCCGTGAATACAGTTAAAGCACATCTGCATCAGGCACGGAACGTGCTTGCGCACGCAGTTGAGTTCCTACTTTGGAGAGCTCGAAGTCTGAAGCTCGGGGAGATTGTGATGACGCACGGCGAAGAATTTCGTATTTATATGAAAGCTGCCAATCGCGATCAGAGCAATCAAAATGGCCCGCATCTGAGTGAGGCGAAATGATTGCCTATTATCGTGGCGAACTGTCTGAGGCTGAGCGCGAGGAGACTACAAGCTCATCTGGTCGCCTGCGCCGAATGTATCGCGCTTTTCAGAGCTTAGCGACTTCCTGGAACCAGCGAGAGCTGATGAAGAAACTATTACTGCCGCTGAAATAAACCAGCAGTGGCAATCATTCCGCGAGCGCGTGAAGCTCTCGCCGCAAAGTATGAAAAGGCCGCACGTTCTTCACGTGCTTAAAATTCGCGCGCCTCACGCTGGCATTGGCGGCGAGCCTGCTGATTTCGCTGGGTGCGATCGGATGGTTGGCGTGGAGTTTGTGGCAGGAGCGAATCGCGGCAAATCTCAGGAAACGACCGCCGAGTTGGAACGCAAACAACAAGATCTCGAACAGCGTCTTGCACAACTCACGGAAAGCAGTGCGGAACAATTCAAACGAGAACACGAGCAACGGGTGGCAGCAGAAGCCGAATCAATAAACTCCAGGATTTGCTCGCGGCCGCGCAACCGGCGGGCGACAACACTCGAATTTTTACCTTCACTCTTGCTTCCGACCGCGGCGCCGGCAAGAACTGCAATTGAACTTGAGCACGGCGGCTGAAGTGCATTTGCTGATTGGCAAACCGGGCGCATTCAACCAATATGAAATTGAGTTGGTCGATCAAGGCGGAAGAGTCGTGCGGAAGTTCCAAAAACTTGCGACCGAAAGGTGTTGCTAAAGCTCTGAGCTTCCGGCTGAATCGCGGAACGTTGAGTGCCGGCAAATACCGGCTGCGGCTTTCGGGCCAACAGGGAAACGACAGCACGCAGCTTGGCGAGTACGTGCCTCCTCGTGAGCTGGTCCAAGTTGAGCTTACTCCGGTTTGCCGATCAACACGAACGGCGCCCAGAAAAAGGCGAAACCGTTGTCTTCAATCGTCTCCAACTGCGCCAGGCGCAAAGCCTCGTTCTTCCTGATGCCCGGCGTCTTTAAGTGACGATAAAAACGAATCATCAAATCGGCGGCCGTCTCGTCGTTGACGTTCCATAGACTGACCAGCACTGAAGGCGTACCCGCGTACATGAACGCCCGCATCAGGCTCATCAATCCTTCGCCTCGGATCTCTTTGCCAAGTCCTGTTTCGCAGGCCGAGAGCACTACCAGATCCGCTTTCAGTTTCAGATCGAAAATCTCGTAAGCCGACAACACCCCATCTTCCGCTTGTCGCATCGCTCGCGGTGGATTGCGGCTCGTTGGCCGGTAGTGAGAGCACGAGGCCGGAAAAGCGTGGCCTCGCTTCATTGATGTAGCCGTGGGTTGAGAAGTGGACCATCCGATAACGACTCAATCGTTCCGGAGCTTTGACATTCTCCTCGCTCGCCTCCGCGCCAAAGAAAAGATCGTAATCATCTTTAGCGAAGAGACGCGCGATGCCGTCGATTTCGGTGCGACTGTAAGGGAGTCGTTGGAGATTTAGCCGCGCGCTCGGCATTCGTAACAGCGGAGAGTGGCAGCGGCATGACTGTTCGTAAACCGGATCGCCGAATGCGATAAAACCCTTTGGCGCCTTTCGCGCGCCTGGTTTTGCAACTCGGCCAAGACACTCGCCGAAGGCACATAACTGACGGCAAATTTCCGAATCAGGTATGGCCAACGACGCAAATCGCCGGACGCCGCAGTCCCCGGCAGGAACAAAACCTCGAACGGCAATCGGTGCAATGCTCCATCTGCTGCAATCATCAACGCTTTCTTGCCGGCGAGCAATCTGCCGTCCGGCAATAAATCGCGCGACAGTCGAATGGCTTCAAGACGATATCGCTCGATCGCGGGATTGTTCTTGTTGGTGATGGCTGAGAGCAGGTTTTGCACGCGCTTGTTGAGCAATGCCTCTGACGGCAGCCGTTTCACCTGGAAATAATTATTGGTAATGACAAACAGAAATGAGGCCGGCTCAGCCAGCGAATAACTTAGCAAGACTGTCTTATCGTCGAGCAGGCGCTGGGCCGCTGCCAGCGTGATCGGTTCAGGATATTTCAACGACGCGTATCGCGGATTGCGCCGCCGCAATTCCCGCAGCCAATCACTCAGCTCCTTGTCCACCTGGTCCAACTGCTCTTTCAAGTTGACGATCAAGACTTGATCCTGCTTGCTCGTTTCACGCGAGCGTTCTTTGATCAACTGAGCCGTCAACACACTGATGCGCGTGTGCAACTCTCGTTTCTGTTTCAACAGGTCGGGCGCAATGTCCTGTTCCGGATCGATATTTGTTTCTGCCAGTCGATCCAGGAAAGCGCGGGCGCGGGCACGTTCGTTGTAATGAAAGGCGTCTGCGCCGTGATGCGATCTGCGATCCACGCGATGCAGATCGAGTTGCAATGCGATGAGTTCTTTATAGATCTCGATCTTGTCTTGCAAGAACCGTGCTTTGGCTTCATCGCCACCGAGTCCGGCGCGAACTTTTTCGATCAGGTCGATCGCTTTGAGATAGTGTTCGCGTGCTTTATCACTTTGTGAGGTTTGGGCATAAGCCCTGGCCGCGCCGGCGTGAGCGGGCCAACGGGTATGCGGGCCAACCTGGGTCTGTTCTTCCAACAGTGTCAGCGCTCGTTGCGCATAATCGATCGCCAGTTGGTAGTTTCCCAGCCGGCGGTGCAAAGCGGAGAGGCCTAACAAAGCGCCAACCTGGTTGCCTATACTATTCCCCTTCACACCCAGCGCCAGTGCCTGTTCGTAAGCCGGTTGGGCTTGTTTGAAATCAGCTTGTGCGACATACAAATTACCCAGGGCATTCAGTACGCTTGAGTGGTTGAGCTCGTCTTTGACTTCGATCGAGAGTTTGATCGATTTCAGGTAGGCTTGCTTAGCGCCGGCAATGTCTCCGACCCGGTAATAAACGTCGCCAAGATTGCCGAGATGATTTTGTGGATGGGCTTTATCTCTGCTGTTCTTTGCCTTAATAGTTTTCGACACCTCTAGTGCCTGGCGCCAGTACTCTTCGGTTCTGATGTAATCGTTTTGACGGTAATGAACCGAACCGAGTTGCGATAAAGCCGCTTCCTCATGGCTCAGATTGTGGAAGGCTCGAGCTAGTTCGAGCCATCGCTCCAGGTCCTTCAGTGCCGCTGTGTAAATTCCCAGGTTGAGATAAGTAAAACCAAGCCGGCTCCGAGCGATTAGTTCCAGCTCGTTATCGGGGTTGGATTCAAGTAAGCGCAAACAGATTTGGAACGCTTCGATGGCCTCGGCAAGGCGGTTGGCGTTC
Source organism: uncultured Acidobacteriota bacterium (assembly GCA_963770215.1). Classification (GTDB taxonomy): domain Bacteria; phylum Acidobacteriota; class Blastocatellia; order Pyrinomonadales; family Pyrinomonadaceae; genus PSRF01. The sequence continues at coordinate 178,327 of CAVYOP010000013.1, read as the reverse complement.
AATAGAGTCAACGCCTTGTTCGAGTGGGCCAGCAGATTCCGCGGTTGTAGTGTAATCAGTTGCTGGAATTCGTTGAGCGCTTCGGCATGCCGGCTGGCGAGACTGTAAAGCCATGCAAGGCCATGGCGCCCGGCAAGACTGTCGGGGTGAGCTGCGATTAATGATTTGAAGTATGCTTCGCCCTCGGCATTTTGTTTAAGACGTGCATAGGCGGATGCCGTAAGCACTGCCACAGCCTCAGCTTCGGGTCGTTGGGCCAGACACTTCTGATAGTTTTGAACAGCGCCGGCATAATCCCGCGTCGCCTTGGAGATCGCGGCGAGTCCGGCATAGGCCATCGGTTGTGATGGCGTTCGTGCGAGTAACGATTCAAACCAGTCATGCGCTTGCTCCGACTGACCAGCTTGCGCCGACGCTTCAGCGAGGGTGATGTAGGCCCGATGGTATTCGGGCCATCGGTCAATCAAAACTTTGCTTTCCAGTATGGCCTGATCGTAGTTTGACTGGGCCAGCAGACTGGCGATCCGAGTGTAGTGCTCATTTGGCGTGGAGAGACCGGGATCTGTTTGACTAAATGAATCGCTCCACGCGACTAGCAGCAAGACCAGCACGCCCGCCGATCGAATTTTCCTGGAGTGCATCACGCATCTTCTCGAAAGTCACCGCCAGAGGCAGCGGTGGAGGTTGTAAGGCACGCACAAAAATGATGCGGGGAACTATACACTTGCGGCCGACCCAGTTCCAGACCTATTTCAATAATAGATTAACAATAATGTACGCCGCGCCACTCTCGGGTTGGTTGTGCTGTTGGGGCTTTAACGTGATTTGCTTGGACCAACTAAGCGTGTTGCGTCTCCGTGATGAATTCAACTTCGGGCGAGAGTATTTGGAAGCAGCGCTAACCATGAAATCACATTCGGGGGGACAGGGCGGCGGTGGCACTCGACACTTAGAATCGATAAAGCATTCACCCAAGCCACTTGCAAGACCTGCAACAAGTGTCAAAGGTTGATTCACTGCGGGTTCACGGATCAGCTCCGGATCAACAAACTGCCGTATCGCACGCAACGCCACAGGTTTTGTCGAGACATTGCGAAAAACCCGCTGGATCATTAACCGCTTGCCACTCTGGTCGAATTTAAAATGACTCGTAATTTCCAGCGCGTTGTCCGATGTACGCACCACTACGGTCGTAGTGTTTCCATCGACCGTCACGCCTTCGGGCATGATCCTCAAGCCCTTCATTGCTTTTGGTGTCGCTAAAGCCGAACGCTTTTGGGAGCGAGTAGTGTAAGACAACGCAAACCCATCGTAGACGTCGGTAATAAGTCTGCCATCTGTAAAGTGTAATTCCTGCAGCATTGCCGATTTGGTAACGGTTAGACTTCGTCTGCCTTGCTGTGGTTGGTGATTAGCAGATGCCAGGTCGTCAAACACGAGTCCCCAACAACTCAGTGCCATGACGACCATCACTATCAAGTTTCGACTCATATTTTTTCTCCTCAAAATTAATTTCTTCCTTTAAGACCGGAGAGAAATCAATAGGTTTAGAAAACGTCTAAAAAAGATGAAGTCGACTTGATTATGAGGACTACGTCATCGATCTGCGGGATGTATGAGTTTAAGTGTCAGATTGCCGGCTTTTTGCGGACTTGAATGGGCGCCGAGGACAGTAATAAGAATGAGCGTGACAATTAAAGTGAAGCTCGATTTGGTGAGCAGCATTCTTTATCACTCCGTCACGTCGTAGCCTTTGTCATCGTTTAGAGTGGCAGAGTTGCACAAATTGCTTTTGACAAGCGTCAAAAGTTGGAATATCGTTCGTAGCCCTCGCACAAGCCGTAAGTGATTTGTTGATTCCAGCAATCCTCTCAAGAGAAAGCAGGTCATAATGGCAAACCGAACCCGCAACGATACTGCCAGCATAAAACAAAGCCAATCCAAGGTGTTGAAGACGCCTAAGGACCTTGAGCTAAATAACGGCAAATATCCCGCGCCCGAGATAAAGGAAAGCGCAAAGGCCAACGGTATCCAGGACTTCTTCTATCTTGAAGATCTGCTTTTAAAGATTGTTCGAGAGGCAAACGACATTCTACAGGGTGACGGTTGCTCCATATTCTTACTTGACGAAGAGACCGGAAGATACGTTTTGCGCGAGAGTACGGTGATGACACCGTTTATCGGTAAATACTCTCTCGATGATAGTAGAAATCCAGATAAGTCACACTGCGGCATCACTACCAGAGTCGTGATAAACGGCGTCTCACACTGCAGTGCAGACGTCCGTCACGATCCATACTGGCATTGGTTTGGATTCGACGAAAAGGGTTTTCCACAAACTGAGAAGCCAGAGCACTGTGAAGTAAAGCACGTAGATCTATTGTCGTTGATAGCAGTCCCGGTCCGGGATGATCGCGGCAGGGTTGCAGGAGTTCTAAGAGTCGTGCGTAGGAGAGGCCGTCAGACCTTAACGCAGCAAGACACGGCCAAGTTGGAATCTCTGGTTAATGATTATTCAAAGGAGATTCTGGGCGCCGTTTCTTTAGGAAAGCTCCTGGAGATTGGATCAATTCTGGATGAAAAGGAGCTTTGTCAAAAAGCTGCCGAGGTCTTGACCAGGATGGTTGAAGGCAAAGGTTGCTCGATTTTTCTCTTGGAAGAAAAGAAAAGCGAGGACGGCCAGCTTGTATACAGATGCAAGGCGACTACCGGACTTGAGGCATCCATTGCTCAAGGAAAGTATGAACCCGTCTCTAACCCTGCAGAGGCCTTTTACAAGCTGCCGGAAGATTACAAAAAAGGCCGAATGACAGCTTATGTAATCCATCAAAAACGCAATCTTGCCCTTGCGAATCTTCATTCATGTGATTTCAGGAAAGAGTTTGGCTTCAGTCGAGCGAAAGGAATCGGTAAGTATTCGGAGAATTTCCTCAAAGACGGCAAAAGAACTGGTACTGGCCCTTCAATGGCAACGCCTCTTTTCTTTCGCGAACGATTTGACCCGCAAACTCCTGCGATGGGGGTGATTAGATTAACCAGACCGCAAGGTGATCGGCCATTCTTACCCGATGAGCAACGCCGCTTTTTCTCTTTTGCTGAGAGGTTATCTAAAACAATTCTGCAATGCAGGTACATTGCTTTGTTAAATGATCTATCAGCCGCGACGGACAAAGAGGAACAGTTTAAGAGAGTCGTTAGTGAAGTACCTAAACTCATTGGAGGCAAAGGCTGCTCAGTCTTTGCCGGATATCCTTTGCTGGAATTGAAAGCTACTTCCGGTCGCTTAGAGGAACCATTTAGCAAGGGTGAGATCAACCCATACGATCCCACTGATGAGAAGACACGCGGTTATACCGGTGCTTCTGCGTTTTTCAAGAGAGTTATTGTTTATAACAACGGAGACCAGAGGCAGAAACTCATGGAGGAGGGTTTGAAGGGCTCAGGAAGAAGCGAATGCGAGCTGGATGAGAAACCACCCTCAAGGTTCCTGGCGGTACCTATTCTTGCTGAGAGTCGAGCTGTTGGAGTAATACGCATTCCCAAGACTCGGGAGGAAAGTCCTTTTTCTTCAGATGACATAAGCATGTTGAAATCAATCGCTGACCATCTGGGCCGGATTATCCAGACGGCAAATGCCAATCTGTTGGGAAACTATTTTGACCGTAACCTGTTGGACATAATACTGCGGGAACCATCTCTTCTCTCGACCAGATCCAGGTGGGTAACTATCTGTTTCTGGGATATAAGAGGCTTCTCACGATTCTGCGAACACTTTAAAGCACATCCAACATTGATCGCCGATTTCATTAAGCAGTACTGTGACCTTGCTGCAAAAACAATCTTTGAACATGACGGTGTTTTAGACAAGTTCATCGGCGACGGCGTAATGGCGTTATTTGGTGTGCCCGTGCCCGAACAGAACGTTACTGATAAAGCAAGTTCGATCAATGCAGTATTGGCAGCATGTGCCTTAAGGTCGAAGTTTGCGAAGTTGATTGAAACCTGGAAGCCGAAATGGGAATTATATATTCCCCAGATTATAGACATCGGCTTGGGTTGTGGTATTCACACCGGCGAAGTATTGGTTGGGATTTTTGAGACAGAAGTTCGACACCAATATACTGCGCTGGGACCCTCGGTAAACCTTGCGTCCCGCATCGAAGCGCATTCTGAACCCGGGCAAATACTTATCTCTCAGACCACTGCCAGGAGAGTAGAATCAGAATTCAATCTGGACCAATTAGCCGAACCTATTAAAAACATAAAGAACATAGACGGCTCATTCAGGCTTTATGAAGTAAATAGTAAGAAGCATTATGGTTAGGTCCGAGGATCACAAATCTGCCGATCGACGTGCTGCGGCAGCCGATTTAATGGAGAACTGACGTGGCGCGTTGAAGCAACCGCACCGAGCGCGCTGGACTAAAATAATAGCGCCCGATCCAGAGCCGTAGCACCAACGCGAGGACAAGAACGGCGTTTTGCGAGAGGGCAATCATCCAGGGGCCTCTCAAATCAGGCAGCAAGCTTGCGAGCCCGATGCTGACGAAGGAGCCGTGGGCAGCCGCGAAGTTGAGCGCCGCCCCGTTCAGATGTTGAGAGAGCCACCACTGTTTGTCTGGCCTCTGTTTATCTGACCTCGCGTTTCGCGCCAGCAGCAACATATTGCTCCCGGCGATGACTCCAACTGTAGAGAGACCACCCAGAAACAACGCCCGCGGCACCGTACTGGCGGTCGTGCTTATATAGAGAACGAAGATTCCAAAAACCGCAACGGCAATTGCCAGCCCGCGAAAGAACGTGCCGGTGAAATGCTTGATGTCGCCCTGATCGCGGATCGAACGCCACGAGAGCCACGCCGCAGTCGAGTTGACCAGCAGCAGATAGCTGTACAAGATGACATGCGACCCGCGGCGCGCCATCACGCTGATGCCAACGAAAGGCAGAATAGAGAGCATGACGACGATCAGGCTGAGGAGATAAAACTTTCCTGCGCGCCGGTGCACTAAGCTACCCTTGACCGCGAGTGCCGTAACCCAGAACGCGATGAGCGCCACCGCGCCGATTAATGCATGGACCAGTTTGATCCTCTCGTAGGTGTTCATCGTCGGCCTCCTTGTGGCATGCGATCTCGCGTCGAAGCAACTCCGTCATGAATCCCAAAGCTCACCCGCGAGTTGAAACACGATTCGTATCTATCTGAATGCGACGGCATTTGATGCCGTGCCCTTTAGCATTGAGTCCAAGAGTAGAACTCGACAAGGAATGCGCAATCTGTGTTGCGATTTGAACGTTCCGGGTGGACAATACGTCAACTCTCGCCACGCAGTCATAAGTGACTGGTAAGGTTTCCGTAAGGCTGCGGTAAAACGATGCTGTTACGCTCACAGATCAGCTTCGATTCGTTTCGCATGGATCTCACCAACGAATGCCTGTGGCATGCCGGCCGATCTATGCCATTAACGCCAAAAGGCTTCACTCTGCTGAAGTATCTGGCCGAGCGGCCCGGTCAACTGGTTACCAAAGAGGAATTGCTCAACGCTGTTTGGCCAGGGACTTTTGTCTCGGACGGCGCGTTAAAAGTGTGCGTAGGGGAATTGCGCAAGGTGTTGTGCGATGACGCTAAACAACCTCGCTTCATCGAAACGGTGCACCGGCGCGGGTATCGGTTCGTCGGCGAGCTCGTAATAGATGCGCCCCTGCGCAACCAAAGCGAAAAGGCAAATCTCTTCACCTCCATCCGTTCTCGAGCCGCAGCGTTGCAAACGATCGTCGGGCGGGAAGCCGAACTGCTCCAACTGCAGGATTCGTTCGAACGCGCCCGACTCGGTGAACGACAGGTGATCTTTGTGACCGGTGAGTCGGGGATAGGCAAGACCAGGCTGGTCGAGACATTTCTCGAACAGGTGAGCGCTGACAAGAGACTGTGGATTGCGCGCGGGCAATGCCTGGAACAATACGGCACAGGTGAAGCGTACCTGCCGGTGTTGGAAGCGCTCTCGGCGCTTTGCCGCGAGCCGCGACGCGAGCGATTGGTTGCGCTGTTGCGCGAGCCGCGACGCGAGCGATTGATTGCGCTGCTGCGCGAGCAAGCACCGATGTGGCTCGCGCAGATGCCCTGGCTCATCACGGGCGATGAACGCGAACACCTGCAACAATCGATGCTTGGAGCGACGCGCGAGCGGATGTTGCGAGAGATGGCCGAGGTGCTGGAGTCGCTTTCCGCAGAGACTGTGCTCGTGATGCTGCTGGAAGACCTGCACTGGTGCGACTACTCAACCCTTGATTTGATCTCGTTGTTGGCGCGGCGGCGAACCCCGGCACAGTTGATGATCGTCGGCACATACCGTCCAGTTGAAGTGAGCTTGAGTGGTCACCCGCTCAAAGCCCTCAAACAAGAACTCCAAATGCACAGGCGATGCGCAGAGATGCCGCTGGCGTATCTTGATGAGCGCGCGGTATCGGCGTACCTGACGGCGCGCTTCGCAGGCAGCGAATTCCCGTCGCGATTCGCGCAGTTGATTCAACAGCGCACGGGTGGGAATCCGTTGTTTATGGTCAATGTTGTGGATTACCTGTTAGTGCAAGGGCTCATCGGCGAGGTCGAAGGGACGTGGAAACTGAAAGGGGATTTGGAAAACCTGGAAGTGGGTGTGCCCGAGGACGTCTGGCAGGTCATCGAGAAACAGATCGAGCGGCTGAGCGGGGACCAACAAAGAGTGCTTGAGGCTGCCAGCGTCGCGGGGGCGGAATTCTCCGTAGAGGCGGTCACCGCGGTTCTGGAACAAGACTCGAGCCACGTCGAGCAGCAGTGCGAAGAGCTTTCGCGACGACAGGAGTTCCTGCAGTCAGTCGGCACTGTCGAACTACCTGACGGCACGCTGACGGCCCGTTACCGCTTCATTCACGCGCTCTATCAGAACGCGTTCTACCGGCGGGTCGGGCTAACTCGGCGCGCCAGGATGCATCGGCAGATGGCGGAGCAAGGGGAAAAGGTTTATGGCGATTGCGCGATAAAGATCGCCACGGAGCTGGCGATGCATTTTGAGCAGGGTCGGGATTTCGAGAAGGCGGTCAAGTATTTTGGACTGGCGAGCGATAACGCGATGCGTCGCTGCGCTAATCGGGAAGTGCTCGTGCTTGCCCGGCGCGGACTCGAACTGCTCAAGCACTTGCCGGAAACGACCGAGACGGCGCACCAGGAACTTGGACTACAGATGATTCTGTCCGGCGCACTCCAGGTCAGCCACGGGTACGGTTCTGCCGAAGTGGAGGCGCCTTACCGGCGCGCGCGAGAACTCGGCGAGCAGTTGGGCGAGCGCCTTCATCTCTTCCGGGCGCTTCACGGGTTGAGGTCCTTTTATCTGTGGCAAGCGCGCATGGGAATGGCGCGTGAGACCTGCGACCAATTGCTGCATATCGCCGAAGGCAGCGGCGATACTGTGTTGCTGGTGCAGGCCCGTTGGGCCATGGCCCAGATCCTGTTTCATGCCGGCGAATTCGTCAGCGCCGCAGAGCACTCAGAACAGGGACTCGCCCTCTACGATCCTCGACAACGCCATGCTCACCTTCTAAATCACAGATACGATCCGGGCGCCGCGTTAAGAGGCATTGGCTCCTGGGCGCAATGGTGTCTTGGTTATCCGGATCAGTCCCTTGATAAAAGTCGTGAGGCTCTTGCGTTGGCAAAAGAGGCGGCGCACCCTGAGAACTTATGTGTCACGATCCTCCATGCGATGTTACTGCATCTGTTCCGTCGCGAGGCGCAGCGCACGCTCGAACAGGCAGAGGCCCTGCTGGCGCTTGCCAGCGAGCATGGGTTCACGCCGTTTGTCCAGGTTGCGACAGGCGTGCGGGGCTGGGCACTAGCAGAGTTGGGCAGCAGGGGCGAAGGTATCGGGCTGATCCGCGAAGCGTTGTTGGCTTATGGTAAGACGGGGTCTGAGATCGCACGGCTACCCGTTACGGCCTTGCTGGCAGAAGCCTTGATGAAAGACGAACGAATAGAAGAAGCGCTCGCCGTGTTGGGCGAGGTACTGGACATGGTGCGCAAGACGGGAGTTACTTTCTTCGAGGCGGAGTACTATCGTCTCAAGGGCGAGTTGCTGCTGAAGTCCGAAGAGAAACAATTGGAAGCCGAACACTGCTTCTATCAAGCGATTGAGATTTCGCGCCGGCAGCGGGCAAAATCTCTTGAGTTAAGAGCTGCAATGAGCTTGAGTCGGCTGTGGAAAAAACAGAACAACAGAGAAAAGGCGAAGCAATTATTGACGGCCGAACTTGATTGGTTCACGGAAGGATTTGACACAGAAGACTTCAAGGACGCCCAGGCGCTCGCAAGGGAACTGTCATAGTTAAGAACAAGACATCTTAGTCACTCGCATATTGCGAGTCGGCGCGCAAAGCACGCGGCATAAGTACATCTTCAAGCCCAATGCGTCGAAGAAGTTCAGCACGCACGCGGTCCATCACCGGAAAGACCACCGCTGCGCCGTCGCTGGACGGGTCGACGTGAACTCGGAAAGGCCGCTTGCCAAAAGGCGCGTCAATCACGTTGACGATGGCGTCAACATTCGGCCACACACATCACGCAAAGCCACCGTTTGCCCGTACGACCTGTCCGTTCACCCAGCCACCATCCGGACCCGCCAGAAATGAGACGACGCCGGCAATGTCTTCGGGTTGGCCCAAACGTTCAAGCGGAGACATTTTTCTAAACTCGTCGATCCGCTCTTCTGACTTACCCTTGAGAAATAATTCGGTTGGAATCGGACCCGGCGCCACGGCGTTCACGGTGATGTTGCGACCTCGTAATTCATTCGTCAGGACGTGCATCAATCCTTCGACGCCGGCTTTCGAGGCAATGTAAGGTCCGTAGGTGGGAAACGATTTCGCAATCACGCTGCTTGAAAAAGCCATGATGCGTCCGCCTTCCGAAACGTGTTTGGCGGAATGCTTGAATACAATCAAAGTCCCACGCAGGTTGGTCGAAATTATGCGGTCAAAGACTGCCACGTCAGTCTCGGCGATCGTCATTACCGGCATAATGCCGGCTGTGTGGACCACGACATCGATTCTGCCGAACGTATCAACGATTTGTTTGAACATGCGTTCGACGTCAGCTTCGTTTGACACATCCGCCTGGATGATCAGCGTCTGACCGTCGGCGGACTTGATCTCGTTGGCAACTTGCTCGGCTTTTTCTGCGTTTCCCGCATAGTTGAGAACCACAATGAAACCATCCTTTGCCAGACGTAAACTTACGACCCGGCCAATTCCACCCGATCCGCCTGTAACCAGCGCAACCCTACGATCGTCTTTGGTCATCCCCGACGCCCTCCTCAACAACTTTGACGAGGAGGAATTGTAGGAGGCGTACGACTTACTATCTTTTTTGCTTTTGCTCGATTGAGCTATGGATTGCTGGCAAAGAAAAGGCCGCCGGAATTCCTATTAATGCCGCACGTTCCTAAAGAGAGATCAAAAATAAGACGACGAACCCTAACACCCAGCCACAGACACCGGTTAGAAGTAACACCAGGATAACTTTCCAAAGTGGTTGGGTGTCCCCGCCAAAGGCAATGTGTTGCCGTATCTCGCGCCCACTTAACCGTCGCCAGAGCCAGTAGGTCGTGATGGGAGAGCCGATGACAACCATAGTCATAAAAGCCGTACTCTCCAGCACGAGACCCTGATCGCTGAGAATGATCATCAATATAGCTCCCGTCAAACAACTCACAACGATTCCAACGGGTGGCGCGAGCAAGGCAATGGGTGCTACCCACCTGTGACGCATGATCCACAAGTTTCTCAACATCATCACTCCAGCCGGAAGCCCCCAACCAAATAAGAAAAAAGCCGACACGCCGATGGCGCGGTCTCCGTATAGCTTTTTTTGTGAGTCCACCAGATTCCGACGTTGGAAGAAAGGTCGCAGGACCCGAGCGATCGCCCGGCTCATCCGGGCCGCCTCCAGTCTGTGGCCCAGCAGCGGCATGAGTTTCCCCCACGAGAATCTTGACAGGGTCAACGATCCGCAAAGGAACGGCTGCCAGCCGTCGTCGAAGGCAATAAAGCGATTCGAATCGATCGAGGCAGGCAATACAGTGGGAAAGAAATCTCGAGTCCGGCTGACGAATTTCTGATATGCGTCATTCAACTTTGGCGCCTCTATCTTCCGGGAAAAGTACACCAGCACCTGGTCGGGCCTGAGGGTCTGGAGGGTCTTCCTCATCTGCGAGAGGAAGCCCTCTGTTAGCCGATTATCGACTTGCAGGATCACGAGTGCCGATCGCCGCATGAGCTCGGTTGTTTCCGCCTGTAAGTCGTTGGTGATTGCGCCGGCGGCGTCGAGAGATCCTGATCGCGATGGTTCCTCGCTGTATCCGAAGCTGGCAAACGGTCCCAGCACTTCAAAAATGGGGCTGAGGAGTTGCTCGTCATCCGGCTTCAGGAAACGTCTTATCCACGAGACCCACGTCTCTTTTCGATTTTGCTTTTCGGTTTCGCACGATCGAAGATGAAGGACCGGCGCCCGATTGGGCTGAAGTGCAAGCGATTCTTCAGCCGTCAGTTCGCATTTCCTCTTTCCCACAAGAATCAGGCCAATTCCCGCCAGGGCCAAGACCCCGCGACTTTGAATTAGCAGCAAGCCCAGCCCCCAATCATCCGTTGAATAGAAAAGGAAAAAAAGTCCTACCAGCGCATAAAGACCGCCAACCTGTAACAGCGTGCCCTGCGCTATTTTGAAACGAGACCCCCAGGATCCCTTCAGAATCCCGTCAGTTGGCGCCAGCAGGATCAGAATCAGGCCAATTGGCACCCCATGTCGCAGCACCGACGCTGGGGCGCGAACAAAACTAAATAATCCAAAACCAAACAAGACCAATCCGGCAAGAAGTAAGCTGACGGAAACGACGAACCTCGATCGCGGCGACTGAAAGCGATGCTGAAACCTGTGAACGTGAACCTGGAATCGGCGCCAACGAATCCACGAAGGACTTGCTGCCAACCCCGACTCCCCAGAGCCGCCGACAGGAACAAATGCAAACCTGCGATAGATGCCTCCAACGGCGAATAGAAGGCCAAGGTATAAAAACAAATGCAGGAGAAGACGAAATGTCTCTGCTACCAGCGCCAGTCTCTGCGGTCGTTTTAATAGTGATTCTCTCCAGCGAGTATTCAAGGCAATCGCTATCAACCCAGTCTGGTTACCTGCAGCTACTTTGACACTATCCGGTACGACGTAAAGGGATTCGATCCGCCCAGTTGCGTATGCAGACTCAGATGGCGGCACGATCGCAAGACCCGCTTCCTTCAAGAGCGCAACATTCTTATTCCTCGCACCCCATGTAGTAGTGTACGTCCGACTTTTCGGAGGCAAGGGCTCATTGAGCGAACTAAGGCCCTGCACTTGAGGTATCCTCACAAGGCTGCCTGCTAATACCGCCTTAAGGTGTTCTTTGTTTGGCTCCCCCTCCAACGCCTTGTCCACCGCCTCTATTTGATCTTGTAAGGAGCTCTAAAGTATTCCTCCTTCTCACCGCTAAGCTTGTCCGTGATGTCTTCCGGAAATGCCAAAATATTCGCTTGCCGAAGCTTTTCTCTGACCTCGCCTGTCAGTTTATAAGTAACTGGCGCCGGTGGATTGAGGTTCAGCGGGTCTCCCAACAATAAGATCAGGACAATGCCGACGATAACGTTGCGCACGCTGCGCATCTTGTGGCTGAACTCAATCTCGGCGACCTCGGTGTCGCGTGCCTCTTTGCTTTTTTGCAGAAAGGCCATTGCCCCATCGAAGCCGGGGTCATAGCGCTGGGCCCAGTCTTTGTTGGGCCGGTCATTATCGTGCCAGTCGATCGCTCCTTGCAGATCAGGATCGTCCCACAGCCCGGCTTTGCCTTTGTCATGTAATACCGCAGTTTCCGCCAGGCGGCAGTACATGTGCGCTGACTGCGCCTCCTGCTCGGTCCAACTCTTTAATCGCTCCCACACCCGCATCAAGCTTTCATGCGAAATGTCGATCATGGTTCTTGCCTCGAGCGCATCCTCGGCCGGGGGCATTAGAAACGAACGACTCGGCTTGCGGAACACATCGATCACTTGAGTGATTTCGGCGGGCGTTGCTTCGGCCAGGGCACACAAGGTATCCAGCCTGGTCGGGCGCCGGACGCCACGCGGATCAGTCGCCTTGTCGGTCAGCGCCTTAAACAGCTTCTCGCAGATATGCCGCTGACGCGCAGTAGTTAGTTCGGCGTAGGCCTTCTCGGCATGCTGATCCAGCGCATGGGCCATCGTGCCTATTGACTGGTAATGCGGCAGGTCCAGCAGCCCGTTGTCTCCCGAACCTTTCCACCGGGCCCACGTGCGGTTTAGGGCGTGTTGCAGGATCGAGAGTTGGTCTGGGTTGTCACCCACGTCGTTAACCAGGCGCGTCAGTAACACCGGAGAAATCTCAGCACCGCCGACTCCGACAGGACCACTGATGGCCGCGCGGCGTTCATCTCGAGTCATCCGCGGCACCAAATATTGTCCGGCGTTGATGGCCTCGGCCAAGCCGGAGAACTGGGTGCAGTCGCCGAGAAAGTCGGAACGCATGGTCAGGACGATGTAGATGGGATAACTCGTCTGCTCCTTTGCTGCCAGCAGCAAATTCACAAAAGCGGTGGCTTCTTCAGTGACGCCAGTCACGTTCTGTTGCTGGCCTGCTGCCGGTTGACGGTAGCGAAACAGTTCTTCAAACTGGTCCACCACCACCAGCAAATTGACATCCTTCCCCAGGTTCGCCTGCTCGTAGATATCAATCAGGCCCAGCTTGCTCATCCGCAACGTAGTGTCAACGATCTCGGCCAGCGTCAAACCTGCGGCCTGATAGCCTTTGAACAAAACCCCGTCCTCGGCCAAAGCTCGGGCCAGCGCTCGCATTGGATCGTTGCCGGGCCGAAACTGGGCCATACGCCAGGACGTGCCGGCGCGGGCCATCAATCCGCCGTGCAAGGCCGGACGTAATCCGCAATTGACCAAAGAAGACTTGCCGCTGCCTGAGGTGCCGACTACCGCCAGGAAGTGAGTGGCCGCCAGCTTATCGACCATGGCATCAACCTGATTTTCCCGGCCAAAGAATAAGTACTCCTCATCTTCCCGGAAGGGCCTCAGCCCCGGAAAGGGATTCTTGTTGTTTTCGGCGGTTGCGATGTTCATCTTGTCGCTTGACTCGGTTTCATGGCCTTCACAAATGCAGTCATGTTCGTGTCGGAAAAATCTCCCAGGCCATTAATCAGGTTAGGTTCTTCCATATCGATCAGGTCGTCCTTATCAGTTGTCTTCGGATCGGCCAGGAAGGTATAGGAAACCAAGGGTTTTCCGCTGCGGTAGCCCGCCATCTTTTTCAGTTCATTGTCTATGGTGCGCTTCCACGCCTCGTCGCCTGCTCCATAAAAGAGAATGACTGCGTCAGCATTGGTCAAAAGCTGTTGGTGGGCTTCGCGCACGGCAGTGGCATCACCCTCAAAGGCCGGAATGGCCACTTCGAAACCTAGTCCGCGGCAAAACTTGCGGAGCGGAACCGTCGCTTTGCGATCCTTCTCATTACAGACGAGGTAGATCAGCTTGGCCTGGACTGATGCTGCGGCCTGCGCTGGGGGCAATTGCGGCTCGGGCCTTTCTAGTTTCGTTAAGATTGCATGTATTGAGGTTTTCAAACCCTCGATATCCGCGGTGATCAGGTCGGCCCCAATTTGTGCCTCGGCATTCTGGTGCAGCGCGTCGATAAACAACTGCTGCTGCGCGTGCTTAGAGCTTGTTCCCACGGGCAACCAGATCACCCGCTTCAATTGATCGCTCTTGCTCTGCTTCGCCGCCAATTCGTTTTGCAGCATCACCTCAGATTTCTGACTGGGACCGTCAGGTACGCCGCCATAGGTCTCGCCAACGATATGGATGGAAAGCTTGCAACGTTTCAGCAGGTGTTCCACGGCCGCCACATACTCGTCCTCGTCGCGCGGCAACTGTTGATCAGGCAACACGGTATAACCGTGGCGTTTCAACTCGCCTTCCAGTATTTCTCTCGCTTTGTCCCGGTCATAACTGCATGCAGCCAAATAGACAGTCGGCTTGGCCGGGCCTTCTTTGTCATGACCGTTGTCGCCCTTGCCGGTTTTCAAAGTCTTTAGCAGTTGCGAGACGTCCCAGGCCAGTTTCCCGACCTTCCGGTTATAGTCCTGTGCGAACTTTTCTCCATAGGCCGAATCCAACTCCAGCGGCGTCCCGTCTTCAATTGTGAAAAACTCATAACCGAGGATGCCCCGCACCACCTGGGGCAACGTCTCCTGCGTTTCCACGGGAGCCTTCAGCACTTTGAAAATCCTGGCTTTGTTATTGACTACCAGCCCGCCGTTTTCTTCCGCGCATTTGCAGAATTCAGCGATTTCCTTGTTGCACCATTCCGAATTGAGATAGCGAGGGGTAAGCACGGAAACGAGCACCGCGGTTTGCGCGAATTGGTCGACAATCTCGTTGGCGAAAACATCGTTCCCTCGCAGCTTATCGTCTCGCCAAATCCGGGCCGTGCCCCCCATGCGCATACTCAATAATGCCTCCAATGACGCATGAAACCGCGTGATCCATCCCTGTTGTTCTGGCGTCAGCGGCTTGTTATCTATGTGTGCATAGCTGATGAAGAGGTCTTTTTCAAAAGGCATAGATCACCTCTGGATGTGGTGCAGCTGGTTGATGGCTCGGTACAGTTGTCGCTCTACCACGAACCCGTTGTCTATGCCGATGAATCATAATTCGTTAGCGACAGGGGCGGGGTGCAGAGCCTGCCTTTTCGCGGGACTTCGCTTGATGCCGAAGTTAAATGGGAACGAAACGGACGCTCAATTGTCCTGTTTGTTAGCTACGCTGCGCTGTGATCTTCAAGGTGGCGGCAGATTCTTCGAGGCTTTTCCGCGAACGCCCCCAATGTAATACCGCAGGGTCAGTCTGCGCAACGGAGAAACGCCCTGATTTGTGAAGTGGAATTACGAACACAACTTGGCAAAAAAAAAGGCCGCCGGAGCCGATTCCAGCGACCTTCGTCCTATCTGACTCCCCACAGGGGACAATCTTCGCAACTTCTTCCCGGACGTCAACGACTGCTGGCGCGGTTACAATTTGATCAGTCCTGGCACAGCGGCAAGACAAAACAGGCATCCGTCTGAACGTGCTTGATAACTGAAAAACACACGCCTTCAAAGACCACGCGGTAGTTGCCGCCTTTAGCGCCTCGGGTATACAGCACTACCTCCCTTGAAACGCAGCTGGGTCGGCCGTGCGCACATGGAGGCACAGATCCAAAGCAAACAGGTCCTGACGGAACTATGTGCGCTGACTGCGTGCCATCAGGCAGCGTCGGGACTGGCGTGCCATCCATGTTTGTGATGTGAATCTGACCCACAGAGAGATCGTCAAACGTGAGGTTTGTATAACAGTTGCACACAGTGATGCAGAGCGTCTCGACATCATTGGTTTCCAGGCAGTCGCATTTGCTGTCGCCCCACTTAACTGAAAAACAAGGCTTGATCGTTGGCCACTCGAGTTCAGTGCAGAGGGGCTGCGTCAGAACGGTTGCCGAACCGGTGCAGCCGCATCCGGTCTGGTTCGCACCAGTGATGTCCGGGCAATGGCAATCATACGACTTAAGGGTATTGAACTTACTTGCACACTCTTCCGCCAACAGTGCGTTCTGTTCCTCGTTGATTTGCTGACAGCTCTTGCACTCAATCTGGTAATCGTTGTTGCGTCCCTCGGTGACACCTTCAGGCGAAATCCCAATATGAGTGCTACCCAGATTGGTTGAGCCGATTGTGAAGCTCCCGAGCGCGGTGAAGTCAAATCCGCCCAGACTTGAATCAATACCCGGAATGGTGTTCGGGTCAATAGCAAAACAATAGCTGCTTCCCGTCGCGAGCGCTCCACTCGTCAGCGTCTGAATCAAACTGCCATTCTGATAAATGCCAAGTTTGATTTCGACTTGTCCGACAATGGGCTGGCCAGTTTTAGGATCCTTGGCAGTTGGTAAGTTATACGCAAAACAGATCTTACCTTTGCCGCAGTGGCTGCTTTTCTCGCAATCGTAGCTTAGCGTGCCTGATGCTGAGCCCTCGCAAGTGCCGCAAAAACTATCGATGTATGCATACGCTGACTTTCCAACAAAGCAATCGGTGACAATAAACTCGATTGTGACGACCTTGCCAATTTGTTGGGACAGGTCGATTTGTGCACACGACCAATCTTTATAGACACTGTCACCATCACTAAGTCCCCCCAATGCAGTCCACATCGGGTTTGTCCCCGCAAACGCCAGTGTATTTGAACCATTACCAAAATCGAATGCCCCGGCAATCGTGTTTCCGCTGGCATCCGACACGCGTACCGTAAACGAAGCAACACCGTGTGGACACTTCATGACCAGGGCGTACCAGAAAGTGATGTAAGCATTCGCCGAACCAACCAGTAGAGTCTTTGATAAGAGAGAACAAGGATCTCCAACAGTGCCTACATCGTTTCCAATGCGGACCGCGCCATTTGATCCAGGGGCAGTAGTCGAAAGGGTAGCGACGTTGGGATCAAATCCCGGCCCGACCCAGGTTTGATGTGCGCCGGCACTCGTAATTGGACCGGATGACAAACCGGCAGTGAAACTCGCAAACGGAAAGCTGACATTCATGTTCAGCGGTGCGGGGCCGGACGCTCCCTGCCATTCGTTCGGGTCCAACTGCGACTCAAAATCGCCGTTGCCACAAGGCGTCATATTTCCCAAGGTCGGCTTATACTTTTTAGCCGGATTGGCCTCGACCTCCTGCACTCGCACTTGTTCGGCCTCGGCCCGACTCAGAATCTGAACAAAATTCTCTGGCTTCTTAAAGTCGCATTCCTGATTGTCAAATTGTTTCTTCAGTTCGGCTTGACGTTCTTTGGGTAATTCAGGGTTTACGGGTTTAGCGGTGGTTGAGTCCACAGGCTCGTTTGAGTCCATATCAATCCTCCATGTCTACCAATGAGGAGAAGGTCCGCAGGTGAAATGCCACGGACTAGATCGCACGAGTTCTTCTTCGACTTCGTGCTTTCAGTTATGAGTGATCGATACTGCGGAAAACGTAACGCTGCCGGTGGATGCTTTTTTCGAGTGCTTGTTTTCGTGATCTGATTGCGGGTGAAGAAAATGTTTAGGCGTGGTGTTTTGCAGCTCATTGATGGCCGCAATAGCGAAGCTCCTTACTCACATCTAAGTGCGATCATCGGATCCACTTTCGTTGCCCGACGGGCCGGCAGATAACAAGCGAGCACCGCTACGCCTATCACGAAGAGCACCACTCCAGCGAAGGTCGCGGGATCGGTTGCGGTCACGCCGTACAGCAGACTAGCCAGGAGGCGCGTTACGGCAACCGCCAGCATCAGCCCAATCATGGCGCCAATTAAGGTCAGGCCCATGCCCTGCTTTACAATCAGCTTTATGACATCGCGGGTCTCTGCACCCAGGGCCATCCGCAAACCGATCTCACGCGTGCGTCGTGACACTGAATATGACATCACGCCGTAAATTCCGATCGCCGCGAGCACCAGCCCGAGCAAACCGAAAACGCCCAGCACCGCCGCACCCGTGCGCGCCGACCACGATGCGAGGCTGACGATTTCGGAGAGCGGTTGCAGGTTTTGCGGCGGCAGGTTTTCATCGAGCGCCGCGACTTCGCCTCGCACGGCGGAGATTAAGCTGCGAGGATCGCCATCCGTGCGTACAACCAGTGACGCAAGAGCAGCGTAGTTCTGCGTGAACGGCCGGTAGATGGTGGGCTCGGGTTCCCTGTCGAGACGATTGAAGATGTTATTTCTCGAGTCTTTGGCGACGCCAATTACTTCACAGGAAATCGGATTCGATCTACCGACGCGCAAACGTTTGCCTAGCGCCTCGCCCGGGTCTTTGATCTCCGGCCACAAGTTGTACGCCAACTTCTCGCTGACGATTGCAACCGGGGAAGACTTGATCGTGTCCTGTGCAGTGAAATCTCGTCCATGAAGAAGCGGCGTACCGATGGTCTCGAAATATTTAGAGCCGACAGAAAAATCACCGGCGAAGACCCTTTCGTCGGGCGGAACCTCTCGGTTTTCGGGAGCAACAGGTGTGGGCAACCACATAAAACCGAGCGGCAATAGATTGCTCACACTCACCGTTTCCACACCGGGCAGCCTTTCAAGTCGCTCAAGAATCTGCCGGTAAAACTCTCGCCCTTTAGCTTCGTCGTACCCTTGAAGCCGCAGGTTGAACGAAACCGCCAGCACCTGATCCGGTTTGAACCCCAGATCGATTTGTTGCGCATAACGCAGAGTGCGCACGAACAAACCAGTGCTGATGAGCAGCGCCAGCGAAAGTGCGACTTGTGCGACAACCAGCGCATTGCGCAAATTCAACCAGCGCACACGCGGGCCTTCCGTGTTGCTCTCATCCTTCAACGCCGGAAGGACATCGGGCCTGGAGGCCTGCATTGCCGGGACCAGACCAAAGATTACTCCCGTCACGACTGCCAGCAGGAACGTAAAGGCAAACGTGCGGATGTCAAAGGACAGATCGAGAATAAAAGTAAATGGCGGTGGGAATGGCGGCTTGAAAGCCATCAAAAGTTGATTGATCCCGTACGCCAGGAATAACCCGGCAGTTGCGCCGACGAGCGCCAGCAGCACACTCTCTGTCAGCAATTGACGAATCAATCGCCAACGCGTTGCGCCCATCGCTAATCGAACAGCAACCTCTTTTCGCCGCCTTGCGGCGCGCGCCATCAACAGATTGGCGACGTTGGCACACGCGATCAACAGCACCGTGAGCACCGTTGCCCCGGCCAACCTGGAAGATGTCACTGCCATCTCCCGGATCGGACCGATTATGATGCCTTGGGGATTGATCAGACGTAGAGAGCGATCATCATTGCGATCGATACGTTGTCCAGGTGGAAGGGGAGTGGACTCTTCCAGCTGGCGGTTGATCGTTTCGAGTGCGGCCTGCGCTTGAGTGACTGAGACGCCTTGTATAAGCCTTCCGATGGCGCCAAAGTTTTCGTATTGCCGGTCACTAAGAGGATCGTGAGTCCTCGGCTCCCCCCTCATCATTGACATCATCATCACCGGAAGCCACAAACTGACTTTCATCGGAGCGCTCTCACCGTCGAAGCCAGGAGGAGCAATACCGACGACGGTGAATTGCCGGCTGTTCAAAACGATCGTCTGACCAACCAGCGTACGATCGCTGTTGAAACGGCTCTGCCAAAAGCTATGGCTAAGGACCACGACTGGATGTGCGCCGGGCGCTCGGTCTTCCTCGGGCAGAAACGCCCGCCCAAAAGAAGGCGTGATTCCGAGCACCTCGAAGTAGTTTGCGGAAACCATAGCGCCGAGAACGACTTCACTGCGCACGTTATTGCCGAAACTGATCGGCGCCTGCGTATAGAGAGCCAAGTCCGACAAGACTTCGTTACGTTCACGCAAAACCGTGAAGTCAGGGTAAGAAAGTGTCGGCCCGCGCCCGTCACCGCGCATGAGGAGGACGAGTTCGCCGGGCGCTTTGACTACCGGTAACGGTCGCAAAAGCAAGGCATCGACCAGGCCGAAGATCGCTGTGTTCGCTCCTATGCCTAGCGCCAAAGTGGCTGTAACCACAAGCGTGAAGCCGGGATTCTTGCGCATCATTCGCACGCCGATGCGAAGGTCCTGAATCAATTCCTCCAACCACCGCGTCCCGCGGGCATCGCGGCACATCTCCTTCACCTGCTCGGGACCGCCAAGAGCAAGACGGGCCTGTCGTTGTGCTTCCTCCGGACTGTAGCCTTGGGCGATCAGGTCACTAATATGTAGGTCCAGGTGGTGGCGGAGTTCCTTTTCGAGTTGCTCTTCATGCTGTCTTCGGTGAAACAGGCGATGGAACCAAGTCATCCCGCACCTCCTTCAGACATTTTGAGGATCAGACTGATGGCTTGAGTCAGACGCTGCCAGCCCGCAGCTTCAGTTTCTAGCTGCGTCTGCCCTTTCCGCGTCACGCGATAGAACTTGGCTTCGCGCCCGGTCTCGGTCACCCTCCAGTCGGCTACCAAAAGGCCGCGGTTTTCGAGTCGGTGCAATGCCGGATAAAGCGACCCTTGCGGAACCTGGACCACGCCGCGCGAGACCTGTTCCAGGCGTTGGGCGATCGCATACCCGTGAATCGGACCGAGCGCCACAACTTTCAAGATCAGCAAATCTAAAGTGCCTTGAGGAAGATCTGATTTCGGCTTCACTGCTGTTACCTCCGTCTTCTACATATTAAAAGCAATACGTGTAGAAGTGCAAGGCGTACCGAGAGCGACCTTGGGGACGCTACCTTGAGATGACCAAGTGTTCGGATCAGCCGCAGACTCAAGCCTTACTCTCACCTCAATGTCAATTCGAGGGTGGGCTCGAATCAACATCGAATACGCAACTAAAACGCACCGCCCTCGGGAGGAGAGGAACATTGTACCTGCTTTATCCACTCACAAGAGCTACCATCTCCACATTCATGGATCATGGGTAACGGTTCAAAAATGCCGCCAAATACCTGGACCATTATTGCAGACGCAATCTGTAGACCGGGGCAGCAATCGACCCACTGTGTGCCAAGTCTCTTCCAACATAACTCTGGTGTGGGTTTGGGACGGAAGGCCGCCGGCATAAAGCTGAATAGTCGACTGTCGTCAGACAAGCCGGCTTGGTCCAAATTCTCCGCTACCAACCAGCGCCGTGGATCACTGGGATCAGCAACATGTAACAGCCCGTCGAACCATGCTGTTCCATTCGCAAAAACCACGGCGTTGATTCTGGTGCTCACGCGGCTTCCACCAGTCGGCCGTATCCCACTTTTAAGAAGATGCGATTCAACCGAATCACAAGCATTGCGATCTATGCTTAGACCTACCTTCATCCCCGGCTGAAGCGTCTCGATCACATTAGGCAAACTCTTCCCTGGGGGTTGACCGTAAGCAAGCATGAAAGGACTATTCGTTGAGGGTCTATTGTCTGGAAGACTGATCTCGATCACCAAGTACTGGATGATCTTGCCGGAAGCGTTCTCAACCTGGACCAACGGTTCAGTTAACCAACTGCCGTCTTCCTTCCCGCTTCGCTTACTGCGATTGTTCACAGTTAGGGCTGTGAGCTTTATCGGCTGAGCGACTCCGAAATCAAAGTTCCTTGCCGCACGCTGCTGCGCAACTACTTGCAGTGGCGACGTCACCAAGAAAATGAAACATCCTGCCAGCACAGTTAAGCATTTCATCGGTCAAATCCTTTCGTGAAACTTTGTGGGCCAATGGCGATGGGTTTGTGTCGCCTGAATGGGAGGAAGGAGTCCAAATCATATTTCCGTTATAAGAAGAGTGTCAACATTGCGACTTCGCTTCCAAACCCCGGGTTGCCATGTCACACGATTGCGCGAGTGGCGAATGTCATGCGTTGCATTTGTTGGGGATTGGAAGGGCGATTCGAGTGTCAGTTCGCGGGAGTGTCTGCAACCGGGTTGGTAACGCGAATTGTTACCACAGCCTGAGCGGAAAGCAGCAGACTCATAATCCGGAAGAGGCGCAAGCACTCATTGGTGGAGCAAAGCGGAATAATGCGTGGCGCTTGCTACTCCAACTCAAATGAGAGACTTCAGGACGTTATGCGTTTGAGCATAGCAGGAGTATGAGCTTCCCAGGTTTTGCGGTAGACGGCCAGGATTAAGAGGTCCATGTAGCGGCCATTCCAAAAGGCGTGTTCTTTCAATCGTCCTTCTTCCACGAAGAATTTACCCAGTCCACTCCTGAATGCACTGTAACTTTCCTCCGTCGCCTCCATGTAGATCTTGCGAAACGGCCACGTGGAGAATGCGTAGTGAAACCCGAGAAGCACTCCTTCTGCGATCAAGCCCAAGCCTTGTGTTTCCGGCGGACCCAGGGCGGAAATGTAAGCAAAGCCGTCACGAAAATTCGGAGAGGTGATCGCCACGAGTCCTAAAGGCTTCTGCGAACTAAACCCTTCAATGACAAACTGCGCGAGCACGCTCTCCCAAAGGGACGACGCGATCTTGTCTGGGCTCGGCGTGGCACCCGCGAAACGAACCCGCCCGCCTGACTGAGGTGAGGTCATCAACTGATACAGGAAAACGCTGTCGCGATCCGTAATCACACGTAGCCGAATGCGTCGCGTATTCATCAACGGAGCGTTGTGATTCGTCTCCGGTGCTGCGGGAATGGTTTCAAACAAGGATCAAAGCTCCTGCAAGTGTGAGTAAAGCTGCTGTCGCCGACGCGGGACTGGTGGGCCGTTGCAGCAACGGGTTTGCGGCACGGATGCGTCGTGCCGCAGTAAGTTGGACCATCAGCGGGACGGCGCGGCCTAACCCGAATCCAATTCCTATGAGCATGGCGTCAGCAAGGGTAAGTCGCGCCAGAAAGACCGCCAGCAAAAGAATGTAAGGCGCGGATGAAGGAACGTATGTGCGTACACCTGTTCCCAGTTCAAAACCAAACCGGTAAGCGCCGCGGATGAGACTGCCACCGAAGACCTCCGCGGGTATTTGACGACGCGACTCGGGTAAAGTGATCAGACGCGATAATGGTCCATGTTTACACAGCAAAAAGAGTACGCCACCAGCAATAAGTAAAAGAACTCGTGGGCCTTTGCCTAGAGGTTCAGCAAAACCACTCAACACCCAAACAATCAAGCTGGTCAGCAGTGCTCCACTGGTCGTCCCTATCAGGTAGGCAAACATAATCTTTAAGTCGAAGTTGGAGCGACGCCTTTCATGCGGCAGCAACACGGCTGCGCTGTTCAGGCTTCATATCGAGCCAGACAACGACAACGCTCCCGCCAAACCAACACCGACCGCAACCATGTGTTCGTTACCCGCGATGGACGCAGCGACGATGATCGTCAATGGGACCAACCAGATCCAGTAAAACACTCTCAAGTTCGTTTGACTCATGGGCATGGAGTTAACTGACCGTCGCAGGCTACGATACCCTGACAGATGGTCGGATCCCAGTAATTGTTGGCTGGGTATTTCTTATAACCATCGTGGCAACGGAACACTGACGACTGTTGGCAGTTACCACATTGGCCTTCGATGGTCCACTTCCACGCATCTCTTCCTGCACATGCGTCTGGTTCCATGTCTTTGTACTGGATTGATCCGCGCGAGCCGACGAAATGCCAGTTGTACGGTGGATTGTTTGCGGGATCGGCAGCCTGTTCGGCACACGTCCCACAATAGAACGGATCCATGTGATGCGCAGCGAAGCCGAAACACGCTTCGTTGCATGTTGGTTCGTAGTTGAAGCCTCCGCAGTTGGAGTGGGTCGTGTAGTTTCCGCCAAACTGAGCAGCATTGAAGGCGGCCATATCGGCGCTGCTGGGAAAAGCGCGTGCCTGAAGCCGGTCAACCAGTCTCAGAGCCACCGGCACGCCGACCGCAGCGAACATATCTCCAGGCGTCTCAGGGTGTGACGGATAGGCTTCCGCCACTCTTGAGTCAGCACTCGCTCGCCGGCCTAGTTTGCCCGAGGACTCAATGTCGGGTATGTCTTCTATATCAAAGCTCATGGGAACCTCCTTCACCCGGTCATAACAAGGTTGCTGATCGAACTTAAAGAGTTGACAGGCGATGCCTTCACCACCGTTCCGTTTTCCCCGGCCACGAGCGCGAAAGGCGTGGCGCGGATACCAAGAGCAGCACTCACTTTAGGTCCATCGTCGAGGACGATTGTGCCGAGTGGCAGCGTGGGCGGCGGCGAAGGTGCGTAATCTGTCCAGGCGATCGCCAAAGGCGTCGACAGTGAAAGCGAAGGCAGACCACCAAGCACGCTCCGGCACGCTTTGCAGTTAGCGGACAGGAAAACCAGAACACATGGCACTGGTACGTGTTGGCTCAACGACTCGCGCAACACTTTGCCGAGAAGTTCGGCATAAGGAGTGGGTGCATTGACGGCGAGTGACGCCTCGACGCGTTGCAGTCTCCGGTGTAAGTTTCCGGCTATCAGTGCGAGTAGAGCAACGGCGACCCACGATACGAACATCGCGGCAAGAATGAAACTGGATCGTGAATCTAAAAGGTCAGTGAGCATCGCCTAAAAAGTCATTGGACGCGGCATTGAAGCCGGAAGCAGGTTAATAATTAGTGCAAGGGTTACGCCCCAACACACGGGTAGCATCAACATCATTCTGGGCAACTCTGTTAGCGGAGTACGAACAAACCCGGCAGTCGCCAGAGCCAACAGCGACACCAGCGTCAAGGCTATGGCGGGAATTACGGACGCTCTTGTCAAGGGACTTGAGAAAGCAGAGCAGCCGCATGACGTGATGCCTTCCGGATCACGCAATAGCCTGCTGACATAAATCGAGAAGGCGAGGCCCATTGCTGTACAGCCGGCAAATATCAGCGAAGCCCACACGGCTATCTTCGGGCTGAACAGTGCAGCCAGCGCAGCTCCACCGGCTGCTAGTTCACAAAGCGTAACCAGCATTGTTATCAGCGGAGCAATCATGCGCGGGACGACGCGATGTGACTGCACGATCTCGCTGAAGCCGGCGATCTTTGTTCCATGATGCAGACCGCTGCTTATCAAACTCGCCGCCAGGTAGCTGACAGTCGCGTAATATATGAAAGTCATTGACGGCTTTCCCTTGGCGACCACTCTACGCGCAGACCTTGCGCGATTGCTGACATTTCACTGGTGTCGGGCGTCGGGGTTGTGTCGCGCACGGCTGTCCTTAAATCGGCAGTTTCTCTGGCGTTTAGCTTTCGTGCGGTGGCTGGTGGCGTATCCTCGGCTTTCACTAGCGGATCAATTCTGACTACGGCTGACGGGCTTACGAAAAGCAGCGCGTTGCTCGCCTTTCGAAAGCGAAAGAGTTCGCCGTTGTTCGTCACGCGGCCTTTAGTTCGCGGGACGCGTTCGAGCGCACTCGGGATTGCTGGCCGAATGTTCAGCACTCCGAGCCTGGGAATCTCTTTGATAACCTCTGGTTCTCTTGGACGCGGGGTGATGGGTGAATCGATCGCGATTCCTTGTGCTCGTTCCCTGAATTGGAGCGTTTCAAAAACTTGCACTAACCGGTCGCGCTCGGATCCTACCAACGAGGTAGTAAGGCAGCCGCGACGTCCTTCCCAGGCAGCAACAGTGAGATTTCTCTTGCCACCGGTGGCGGTCGGTAAGTTCACTTCCGCGACGCGCAGGCGGCCTCCTTTAACGGAATATTCTTCTGTCCATCGAACGTTGATTTCCGGAAAGTTTTCGCGCACCATTTTTTCGACGGTATCGCTGTGGCCTGCTGGGTAGGCTACGAATGGGTGTGCGCGTCCGAGTGAAGGAACGATCGCCCAGCCGGCTGCAGTGGATTGCGTCGACAAATCTGCGTCAGCTTCGATCGAGACGACTGAGCCATCAATGGCCAGGTGTTCGACTCTCATAGAAAACCTCCAAACTTGCTTAACTGGTCGACCCTTGGTCGTGATTCGGGTAAGGCGTGCTGTTGTGACAGTACGACTGAGTATTTCAGACGGGTCGTAGACGCGAGGCTAGAGGGTGAACACGTGAACGAGAGGCTAAAATACGCGCGGCATGACACCACCGAGGGGAGGTGGTGTCAAATAAAGATTGTTTGTCGTAGATGTGTCGAATAGGTGTTTGAGGCGGAGCAACATCGGTTGCTACACTTTATCACTCGCTCAAGTACAGCTGACAATGAGATCGGGTTGTGCGATGTGACGCTTGGCTTTGCACAAAAACGTCCGCTACGAAGGATATTCTCCCGCAAAGGCGCAAAGGCGCAAAGAAAAGTCCAGCGAAACGCGGCAGCGCTTTGCGTCTTGGCGCCTTTGCGGGAGACATCTTCACGTAATAACGCACTTTTTTTGCAAAGCTGTGACGCTTGGATGAGTTGGACGTCAGACGGGAAGTCATCATTCAAAATTGGAGGAACGAATCAATGGCTAGCAAACCCACTACTGGGCCAAGTGAACACTACAACAGCTCATATACGAATCTCGTGGACTACAACTCACTCACCGGGAGTTTCCTGTTCCGCGGGAACCTGCCTCTGCTCCCGGATTCACCCTACTATTACGCGTACGACGAGATGAACGACCGAATGCAACAGATCGTCGGCAGTTTACCTCCAGGTGCGAAGGCTCCTTCCAACTTCAATTTGCAGAACTATAACTTGCTCGATATCAATCTCCTCGACAATCAGGGTGACTACGAGGATTGGTCGGTCGTCTTCCAAAACTTCGGCGCCAGTGTCTCGTCGTTTCCTACGGCAGACTGGCCGCCGTACAACTTCATTAAGCCGTGGAAACCCGAAACACTTCTCGGGAATGGCAAGGTAACAGCCTCGTCTTCGAACTCATACAACGGCAACATGGTGTGGTGGCCATTCGAGCCGGGGTTCACCGAGTTTGCCGGAGGATTCCTGGTCAACGATCTGCTAACGTTTGCCCATACGACTCTTTACGATCAGCTTGCCAAACCGACGGTGATTTACGTGCATTGCGATTCCGGGGTGAATAGAACCGGCACGTTTGTAGTCTTATACCTGCTCACTTACGGCAGCAGTATGTACGGACCAATAGCGACACTCGAGGATGCCTACAATTTTGCGGACGAGATGGTGCCGAATGATCAGGCGCCGGTATCGACGTACTTCCCAATGATCCAGCAGTACTGTCTTATGATTAACAATAGTGGCAAGCTTGGTTGTGATTATACGCCTCCCGGCTAGGTGGCGCTCAGGTCACTTATCTTCACCGCACCTTTAGAACGAGAGTCTTGCAATTACAAACACGACTTGGCAAAGAAGGCCGCCGGAACTAATTCCAGCGGCCTCGGCTATCACGCGGCCTTCTTCAATTCGTGACTCCCCACACTGGACAATCTTCTTTTTGACGCCAACGACGGAAATGCTCAGATTCTTCCAAATCTTGTGGGCGCAGTAGTCTGGGCACACAAGGCACAAGGGCTTCAAAAGAGTCGTGAGGTGACGGCGCTCGAAGGAACGGAACAGTGGATGTGCGGCGTCCGGTGCAACCGCTAGTTGGGCGGCGTCCCACCGCGCCTGCGGTTACGACGCTTCCGTGGGCGGCCACGCGCCGATCCGCTGCCGCAAGGCAACGATCTTGCCAAGGTGATATGCGTTATGTACCGCCACACTGTTCAGCTCGTCGGCCATTGTCACGCCCGGCTCTACCTCGACCGCCAACCGCTCAGGCGTCTGCCCCATCGCTGCCGCAGCGCGAGCGCCGTCCAGGAACACTCGCACCAACTCGTGCCATTGGTGCTCGTGCTCCGGCGCCGCGCTCGGGTACACATCGACGGCCGGATCGCCCGGCTTGATGATACTCTGCTGGTACGCCACAACGTGCCACAGCTCCTCGTAGATCGAGTGCGACGCGCCGTCCGGACATAGCGTGACTTGCTCGAGCGTTAGCCCGGACAGCAGGTGGGCTCGCGCGGGGAACTCGCCCACTAGAAACAGATGTTCCAGGTTATGCATCGCATCGCTCCCTTTCTCCCTATGTTCGTCATTGTGACACGGTAGCCGCCCAACGTCACGCATCACTCGCGCCCCAACATAACGTACATGAGAGGCCGAGGTGTGACGGTGATAGTTATTATTCTGTTTAGGTGGTCCAAGTGATTTCGCGAGGCCGCATAACAACGGCATGAACCTGACGCCCCTTCACTCTGAGAGCGAAATAGCGCCATCGGATTGTTGTTAGTTAGGAGTATTTGCCAGTACCCGCAGAGAACCCGCGTGTACGTGATAAGGCTATCATGTGAGCTTCCTTATGAAGTGGGAGTTAGGAAGACCACGGCCCACTCTTATTACACGCCAGCAGAAAAGCAAAGCCAAAGGCAGACCACATCAGGCGTTCTTCGAGTGCATTCGCATTACGAAATACGGCAGGGATAGAGACAGGCCGCGGAATTTACTTCCAGCGGCCTTTCTTCAAGACGTTTGCTCCCCACACTGGACAATCTTCGCAACTTTCTATTGATGGCATCAACGGAAATGCTCAGCTTCTTCGCGCAGCGCGCCGTTGTCTTTTCTTCTGGTACATCTCTGCGTCCGCGCGGTCCAACAGCTCGGTGAGCGACTCCTCGCTCTGCGGCTCGACCGTCACTCCCCCCGCGCTGAAGCTAATCCGGTATGGCTTCTTGCCTGTGCGGTTTGCAACTTCGGTCGCATCATCGAGGCGACGCAACGCAGGCGCCAGTTCAGCTTGGCGCCCGTAAGTAATGACCGCGAATTCGTCGCCGCCGATTCGCCCCAGAACGTCGCTCCCGCGGAAGGTCGAACGCAGCAGGGCGGCGATATCGACCAAGAGCTCCGACCCGATATCGTGCCCAAAGTTGTCATTGACCTCCTTAAGATGGTCCGCGTCGAAGAAAAATACGGACACCGGCTTTCCAGTACGCCGCGCATCACGCAGTGCTTGTTCGCCGACCAGGTAAAAGCCTCTGCGGTTATGAAATCCTGTCAGCTCGTCGGAGATTGACATTTCGCGCAGTTCGGTTTCAAGCGTGTTGATCTTGCCAGCCAGCAGCAGGACCAGGAGAGCAAGAAGCACCGCCATACCCGACGCCGTCACTGCCGCAGCGTAAGGCAAAGTTAGGAGGCCCGACGTAAGCAGCCCCTCGCCAGCCCGGATGATTAGATAGGACAGGACCACCGAGGACGGCAGCATGATTCGCGCGAACTGGCTGCCGATGCCCACTCCCACCAGGACGGAAAATAGACCGTAAGGAGCGCGGCGACTGGTTTGGACAAAGGTCAGCAGCACGATGCAGGCCAGGGTCTGGGGCGACATGCGGATTGCCGATGTTTGGCCGACGAGATTGGGCGCGCCAAAGGTGTAGCCCGCTATGAAGATCACACTGAGCGTCACCAGAGTTGCGTTTAGGGCGTCCAATGCGTGGCCGAGCAGGTCCTGCCGGGTTCGCTTGATAACTGATGACAACCCCAGCAGCACGATGCAGGACGCAGACTGAATCGCCATTCGACCCGGCAGCATAGCCAAACCGATATTGCGGCCGCTCCAATGCCCGACCAGCGCTGTACCCGCCAGCAATACGGCCACACTCGCACAAACCCGACTGAGCAGGATCAGGCGGGGGCTGCGCTTCCGCCGGGTCAGCGTCAGATTCGCAACGCAAAGCAGGGTAGCAAGCGCAGTATCCGCTTTCATCAATGACCAGCCGTTTGGAAGCACTGATCCGGCGGCGGGCACCAACCAGCCGCAGAGGATGATCGCGGCAATCAAAGCCGTCGCCCCTAGACAGAGAGTGTCGGTCGTGCCGAGCCGACGGAGGATCTGAGGGTCTGGCTGGTTCGATGCCGCGCTTGTTGCCTTCACGGTCGTCATATCAGTCACTCGCTGACCGTTTACTTCCTTGCCGCTCAACTATGCGTATCTGGATCTGGATAAATCGTGGAACGGTCCTGCCTTCGTTTTCCCTCCGGCTAAATTGAGCGGCTACATTCCGCCAATCTGTTTTTCATGGCACATGTGGCGTCTTGAACCACTGCTCGCAAACTCATCCGGTTCCGAATAATTCGGCTTTGCAAAAAGACTCGATGCGCCTCAGTGAGATAGCACGCATGCTTTTTTCTGGGTCTGAATAGTACTTTTAGGGAGTCTTCTTCACGGTCGCAAACGCTTCCTTACGCTGAGGAAGCGGCTACCCGGCACTGGACCTGAGTATGCAAGGTCGGTCCAGAAATAGTTGCAAGGACAGCAGAGGGTATGTTGCGTCACAGCACCTTGTCAATATTGCGAGTTAACATGTTTCGAGTTGACTGGGATGGCCTCTTACACTTCGCAACTTTTTCTACGGCCGTTTGGAAAGCCAGACGAACTAGAGGTTCTCTTCGGTTCTCAATGACAACTCCACCATTCTTTCAAGAAGTTGGTCTGGAGGTAAGCCTACGAAGTTTTTAAGCACCAGTTCCTTGGCGTACAGGCGAATCAGATAGCGAAGTTTCAGCGTCTTGGTGCGGGCCACGTAAACAAAGTCGCGATGCCCGTTATTGATAACGATCACGTTGCGGCTCGCGTCATATCTGGAGCGCCACGAGTAGCCCGGGGCGGTTTCGAAAGTGTAGCCCGGCAACCCCTGAGACTCGACCATGGTTGTTCCCACCTGCGACAAGAGTTCGCGTGTCACCGTAATTAGCGCTTCCGCCGATCGCTCGATGTCGTTTTGCGAAACCGTCACTTTGACGCGCGCCAGACCAGGCTCCGCCGGAGCAATAAAGGTCGCGACTTGATCGTGTCGCTGTTCCAAGGTTCCGCCGCCTTCTATTACTTCCCACGCGAATGTCAGATCGGTTTCGACTCGGCGACGAGATCGATCATAAGGTAACGCACGTAGTGATCTCTGTTCGCCCACTCGCACAACACTCGAGGCTGGCGAAATGGTCACAGTAAAAAGTGGACCGGCGAACTCGAAAAACCGCCGCTGTTTGCCGTCTTCGTTTTCCTGTTCCTTCACGCCGGCGATCAGGTTTTCAGTATTTCCAACGTTGCGCAGACTGCCACCCGATACCCGCTGAGCACGCGCGTGAATATCGAACCAATCGTATTCTTCAGCCGGCAGCGCCAAAAATGCCTCGCGAAACGCTCGCTGGATAGTCTGCAATAACTCTCGACTTGCTTGCTCTTCTTCGGCTCGACGCTGCGCTTCGAGAATTTCTGTCAGGTTTGTCTCCAAAGGAACGAGAGCTTCCAGGAGTGCTGCATATGCTTCATCATGGATGATGCCGCTGCGGGTGCCAGGCGTTAAGTTGATGAAGGGCGCGTCGATATGCCCCTGAAGATAACGTGTGGTCCAGGGCGGCTTTGCCAGTTCGTCAACCACGGAAATGTCTTCAAACACGCGCGTGCCGTGTCGAAACAGCGCGACGCGATTTGTTTCTTTGAGCTCATTCATATAGAGCTCAACGTAAACATCACCTGCCGTCGCCCGAACGGCGGGTAATTGGTGCAGCAATCTGCCTTCGTATTGTCGTGGTTCGACTGCATACTGCTTTCGGGCAATCTTGTCGATCACTGTAATGCGCACACCGGAATGACGAATGCGGTCGCGCAACTCGGCGGCGAGGTACCACTGAATTTTTTCACCTGAGAGGGAGCGAATTCCTTCAAGCAATCGGTTGATTCGCAACTGAGTTCCTGGCTCGGCGAAAAGTGTGCGCCTAACTTTTACCGTGTAGCCGGGGTCACCTTTTCTCATGACCATCTGCGAGGCACGTTCGTCGGCGCCGGTGGATGTCAGCGTCAATTCTTCGCCCAGCGTCCAAAAGGAAAGCAGGCCAATGCCAAACTCTCCCTGAAGTCCCGAAACTCCTTCCACCTTCAATCGTTGCTTCACTGAATCGCAAATGTGTGTGGCGACGTAGCGAAAATCCGGTCGTCCTTCTGCATCGCGCGGGATACCTTGCCCGTCATCACGTATCTCCAAATAGTGATTGCCTTCGCTGCGACCACGAGTGATCGAGACGCTGGTTGCGCGTGCATCGATGGAATTCTCGACCAGTTCCGCCACGGCCTTCAGCGGGTTGGATTGCGAAAGGGCGATGATGGTGATTGCGTTCCAGTCGTTGCCGATACGCAGTTTACCGCGTTTGAGAGAGCGATCCGGCGATGCTGGTTTTTCCGACATAATGGCTGGGTCTATTTGGTTCTTGAAAACAGGTCGAGATACTCGGCAAACAGAAACAAACGATTCCTCTTGAAGCCGGTAATCTCTTTAAATATCCCTATCTCTTCGAAGCTCTTGGCGAGAGTGCTTGCGGAAGCATAAGTGATATCGAGTCGCTCGCTCATTTGCTTCATTCTGGCGGTGAGTAAAGATGTTTCAGAAGTTCCAACTTTGAATACGGAATATCATATTCAAAGTTGGAACCTTAACTAATAATACGCGAAAATTATTTCAACGGTCAGAGTGGAGGAATTTTAATGGGTCTGCAACTATGAACACGGCTCAGCAAAAAAGAAAGGCCACAGGAGTCAACTCCGGTGACCTTCCTTAAAGTTCGTGGCTCCCCACACTGGACAATCTTCGCAACTTTTTCTTGACGCCAACCACGGAAGTGCTCAGTTTCTTCCAAAACTTGCTAGCGTGCTAGTTTGGCACACAAGGCACAACCTCTTCGCGTTCATGGAATGCATAGGCTTAATGCAAGTTGTGGTAAAAATCAGCCCACTCTTGAGGCTCCGGGTAGGTCACACGAACTTTTTTTCGAGT
Source organism: uncultured Acidobacteriota bacterium (assembly GCA_963770215.1). Taxonomy (GTDB): domain Bacteria; phylum Acidobacteriota; class Blastocatellia; order Pyrinomonadales; family Pyrinomonadaceae; genus PSRF01. The sequence continues at coordinate 146,000 of CAVYOP010000013.1, read as the reverse complement.
CTCTCGAAGTTGTCGCCACCACCATGATTGGAACTGGCCCCAGTATTCTTCACCCAGGCCCATCCGCCACCCCATCGAGGCTTTAGGGAGGTTAGGATATTTGACCCATGGGGGCACCATATAGCCCATAGTGTCGAATGTGGGAACCTCAGGATCTGGCCATGGGCCAACAACGGATTTCATTGCGCTAACTCCTAATAACGTCTGGCGTAAACTCAGGCCGTGTGACATTGGGATCGAGCCATGCAAAGTTTGCTTTGCCGGCTCCGGTTATGTCATTGTCAGGCCCTGATGATAATGGATCAAACTCTCACTGCGACCTTTCGCCAACTGTTTAATCTACTTGCAAATTACAAACACGGCTTGCAAAGAGAAAAGGCCGCCGGAACTGCTTCCGGCGGCCTTCATCAATTGTGACTCCCCGGTTAGGACTAGAACTGGCTCGCCTGAAATCGCTGGTACATGAGTGATAGTCGAGAATGTTGCGCTGATGTGAAGCAGTGAGATCCTCAAAGAGTCTCATTATTTCGTAGTCGGGTGAGTAGACCATGGTGCGAAAGGGGGGACTCGAACCCCCACACCTTTCGGTACCAGATCCTAAGTCTGGCGCGTCTGCCAATTCCGCCACTTTCGCATTTACAACAACTTAGCGACTTCTAATCTAGTGAGTTTCAAATAGTCTAGTGCGACTATACCATTGCAGTTTCCCAACTGTATAATCCGGCTTCATGAATGACTTAGACACCTTCATCAACCGTCTCGTCGAAGATAGGTTTGCAGGCCGTACCGACATTGATGCTGATGTTATGGCCCAGCTTAAATCGGATGCTGCTGACAGGGCAGAGGATTATATTAACCGAGAAATTCTGGACCATCTTCCACCTGAGCACTTAGCTGAGTTCAACCGTCTACTTGACCGTGATGACGAAGAGTGGATGCCCTTTTTGCAGCGGGTCATTCCTAATATTGACCAAGTTGTAGCTGCCGGATTGGTCGAATTTGCGAAAGATTATTTAGGTAAAGAATGAACAATCAAGCCAATTATGTGTGGAAGATTTACGCTGAGAACACCGGAGGGTGTTAAGGTTCCTTATATCGATTGGTCCGTGCTTGAAGAGCTGGCGCCGCGCTACAACATCGCGCCCAGCCAGAACATTCTGTCGGTGGTCCAACGCGAATCAGACCGAGAAGCCACGTTCCTTCAATGGGGTCTGATTCCGTACTGGAGCAAGGAGCCAAAAGGCATCATCAACGCGCGCGTGGAGACAATCGACGAGAAGGCAAGCTTCAAAGACTCGTTTCAACGCAGACGATGCTTGATCGTCGCCGATGGTTTTTACGAATGGGAAAGAGTAGGAAAGAAGATCTCTCAGCCTTACTATTTTCAGATGACGGATCAAGCGCCCTTTGCTTTTGCCGGCATCTGGGACAGGTGGAAAGACAATGAGCGCCAGATCACTTCCTGCGCGATTATTACCACTACGGCGAATGAGTTGCTCGCCCGAATTCACCATCGCATGCCTGTAATACTCAACAGCGAATCATTCGATCTCTGGCTTAACGAGGATTCCCGTTCAGCTGACTTGAAAGACCTGCTTTCTCCCTATCCCGCGGAGCTGATGACGAGCCATGCCGTGAGCTATGAAGTGAACAATACGAAAGTTGACGACGCGAGCCTGTTGCGTGAGGTCGAGCCTAACATCGGTGTTACGCTCAGTTTGTTCTAGCGGACGCGATATTCGGTCTTAGGTTTGCCAAGAAAATCTTTGCCAGTGTGTTTGACGATCAAGCCGAGCTGCTCCAGCTCGAAGTAAGCGCGTTGGATCTCACCTTTATCGACGGAGAGCTTCTGGCCCAAAGCGGCAGGCGAGGGAAGCGAGTCACCCGAGCGAACAGTCTGATTGCGGATGTGGGATTCGATTTGTTCCCGCACTTGGGCATACACGGGACTGTGAGCGCGATCTTTCAGCTCGATATTCATCGGATTCTCAAAGCGTGCGCGTCACCTTCGACAACGAACGTGGCGCGTCAGGATCGAGGCCCTTTGCTTCGGCCAGCAGCGCGGCGAAGAGTTGGCCCGGCACGATGTAGGGAATCGGCGCCAGAAACTCGTCGATCTCGCCCGGCATCACGATCGATCGCGTACACATTCGCGCCGCGTCCGGGTCGCTCGTGATCGCCAACGTATCAGCCTTCAACTCACGCAAACGTTCGATCAGACTCTTCACTCCCGGCAACATCACGCCCGGCGGCGCAAACAGTATCACCGGAAAATGCCGTTCCACCATCGCCAGTGGTCCATGTAAAAAGTCAGCCGATGAAAAACGTTCCGCGACAACGTAACACGTCTCCATCAACTTCAACGCCAACTCATATGCATTCCCATACGCGAGCCCGCGTCCGACGACGACGCAGTTTTCCATGAACACGTAACGTTGGACCAGCTCGCGTATCGCCGGCTCTTGCTCGATTGCGCGGGCGACGTATTCCGGAATGGCTTCGAAAGAAAACGATGGCGAGCCCTGCGCGGCGAGCTCCGACGCCAACATATAAAAGAGGACCATCTGGCCCGTAAACGTCTTCGTGGCAGCCACCGATCGCTCGCGGCCGCCATGCGTCAGTAGCGCTTCATCCACGATGCGCGTCATCGCGGAGTACGGCTCGTTGGTAATCCCGACCGTGTACGCGCCGCCCTCGCGCGCGTTCTCCAGCACGCGATTGATGTCTTCGCCCTCGCCCGACTGCGACACGCCGACCACCAGCGCATGGTCCAACCTCAGGCGCGCGCCGTACATCGTGTGCACGGACGGCGCCGAAAGTGAGACAGGAATGCCGGTAGTGATTTCGAGAAGATAGCGGCCGAAGAGAGCGGCGTTATCGGAGCTGCCACGCGCGACGAGGACGATGAGATCGATCCCGCGCGCCTTCAAAGTGTTTCCGAGCTTTGTGATCTTGCCGCGCTCCTGGGCGATGGTGCGTTCGAGTGCGGCCGGTTGCTCAGCGATCTCCGCAAGCATCAAGGACATCGGCGTGAACTTTATCACAACACGCGAGAAACACGGATCTCATGCTGCGCTCTGTTCGAGTTGCCCGGGTCTATCAACTTCTGCCGCGCGAGGTTTTCGTAAGATCGCGGCCGAGATCAAGGTCATTAACAATCCGACCGGTAAGGGTTCGAGAAACACCAATGCCGCCATAGTAAGCGGATTATCGAGGAGCGACTTCATGTTCTTCATCGTCTCGATCGTCTTTGCGATCTGCTCGGCAGACGCACCGGCGGCGCGGTCTTTAGCGACCATGTAGTCCGCGTATTTGTCGACATAGTCAGGCAGAAAGTTGAAATAGACGATCTCCCACGCAATGACGTAGCAAATCGAAGAGACGAGCACGATCAACAGGCCGATCTTTAACCCTCTCCAGAATGTAATGTAGCCGCCGCCGATATTGTCGCGATAAGACCTGATGCCGAAAAACACGAGGAGAAATGCGAGCACCATTCCGGTGTAACCAACAATCAGGGCATAGTCGAATCCGATCCTGTCGTGGAACGGCAGCGTGGCAAACATGAACGCCGCCAACATGGCGCCCGCGAGCAAACCGAATTTCAAAACTGTCTTCATATGTAAACGCCTCCTGAACGGTAGAATTCTGCAAAATCGATGCGCGCAACCTACCGATCTGAGTGGTCTCGTGTCGTCATACTTTCGGGTGATTTCCGCGTTTCCGAAGAAATTCATACGAATGGATTAGGGAATCAATCCCATTTCCTTCCCGATCTGCACGGCCTGTGTGCGTCGCTTCGCACTGAGCTTGTCGAACAGCCGGCTGGAGTGAGTCTTAACAGTGTTTTCACTGACAAACAGTTTTTCGGCGATCTCGCGATTGCTCATGCCGTGCGCGATCAACTCGAGGATTTCCAGCTCGCGTTTGGTGATGCCGAGAAGCTTGAGTCGCTCCTTATTTAAAGCAAACGGCGCAGAGGCCGGCACCGGCACTTCTTTGACGACGACAACTTCCTTCTTCCGCGTCAGCTTTAGGCCGAGCCAGATGCCAACGCCCGCGAAGAGGACGGCGACCAGCCCGCCATAGATCTCCAGCGAGTGCTCGACGACGAGGAAGCGAAACTCGATCAACTTGAGCACCACGATCAGCACGCCGCCGCTGAGGCCGTAGATCAGTGCGTGAATCAGCGTCTGTCTCTTAAACACGGCGCTCATAATAACCAACTCTCAACGTCTCCTAAAAAATTAGTTGACACAACGCCCGCTCATTCCTATACTCCTAAAAACTTAGGAGAACAAGTCATGGCTCGCCCCAAGTCTGATAGTAAGAGCGATAGTCTGACCCCTCTCGAACTGGAAATCATGCACGTCCTCTGGGAAACCGGACCCGCTAACGTGCAGACCGTGCAGCAAGCGCTGAAACGGGAGCTCGCTTACACCACGGTGCAAACGATGCTCAATATTCTGGAGCGCAAAGGGAAGGCGAAACGCACGCTGAAGAACCGTGCTTATTTCTACAAACCGGCCGTCAGTCGCAAACAGGTGATTGGCAAGCATGTGAACGACGTGGTCGAGCGTCTGTTTGGTGGTTCGGCGGAGAGTTTGGTGATGAGCCTTTTAGAAACGAAACACCTGACGCCGGAAAAGCTCGCGCGTCTACAACGGCTGGTAGAGAAGTCGAACGAGGAAGCCGATGAGAATAGCTAGCCAACTGCTGCTCAACTTCTTGCTCAACGCTGCGTGGCAAATCGCTTTAATCGCCGCGCTTGCCGCTCTCGGCGCATGGTTGCTGCGCGAATCCGCCGCGCGTTATCGACATTGGCTTTGGGTGAGTGCGTTGTGTCTGGCGTTTTTCGTTCCGGTGGTGACGTCTGTTCGCAGTGCGCTTGCAATGCCTGAAATAAATCCTGCGATGACAATCACGCCGGTATTGAGAACAGAAGCATTCAACTCGCCGGCGGCGCTCACGGAAAGCGTCGAGACGAGCGTGTTCTCGCTGCCGGTGTTTCATTTGAACAGAAATGTCGCGCTGCTAATTATTGGTCTTTACGGATTGTTTGTTCTGTATCGCAGTTTCAAATTGCTCCGGGCATGGCAAACGACCCGCAAGATCAAACACAATGCCCACGAACTGGAACCTGACGAAACTATCGCCGCCATCATCAACAAGTGTGAAAGCGATCTAGCCACTGGTTCGCGGCACATACGTGTGCTACGTTCGGAAACACTGCCCGTTCCGGTCACGATGGGCCTGACCCAGCCTGCCATCATCCTGCCCGATTCTCTTTTGCGTGAAGGCAATACTGAACTGCTGACTTCTGCCATCGGACACGAGTTTATTCACGTCACCCGGCAGGACTATCTGCTCAATTTCATTTACGAACTGCTCTACGTGCCAATCTCGTTTCATCCTGCTGCCGCGTTGCTCAGGCGCCGGATCAAACAGACCCGCGAACTTTGCTGCGATGATGTCGTGGCCGCCCGGATTCTGAATGCCGAGGTCTACGCCCGTTCGCTGCTCCAGCTCGCTAGCTCCGCGCCGACTCTGCGTCGACTCTCAGTTACTACAACCGTAGGCATCGCCGATGCTGACATTCTGGAGGCCCGTATCATGTCGTTGTTAACCAAACCCAAAACGATTACCCGCTGGAAGAAGACGCTGGTTTTCATAGTTGCACTGTTACTGCTCGTGCCGTCTATGGCGGCAGCAGCTTTCAACATGCGTTTCGATCTGGAAGCAACCACGCAGGATTTATCGCAACAAGAGAAGCAGCGCAGTAAGGAAGTAGAGAAGATGGAAACAGAGATGCGCTCGCGCAATGGGACTGTGACAGACGCCCTGAAGGAACGCATTGCCAGAGATCCTCAGTTTCGCACTGAGCTGGAACGACGCCGCGAGATGGAGCTTCAGGCACGGGACATCAAGCAGGCTGCACTGGTAAAGCTGGCCCGCGTCAACATGGACCAGGCGATTCAGATCGCCACCAGTCAACAACCCGGAAAAGTAATGTCGGCAAACCTTGACGCGAAGGGTTGGGAAGAACCCGGGAAGCTCGGCAAAGACGGAGTGGTCTTCTATCACGTCGAGATTGCCGACGAGGTCGACAACAGCTCCACGCACGTTTTCATCAATGCGATCGATGGGACAGTAATAAAGACTGAAAAGGAGTTGCCGCGCAAACGGCGCAGTTCTGAGAATTAGCCACAAGAGGCACAAAAGGCACAAAAGGCACAAAAAAGAAAGCCTTAACTGGCAAAATCCTTTTTGTGCCTTTTGTGCCTTTTGTGGCTTTTGTGTCTCTTGTGGTTCAGGCGGCCTTCGCCTCACGCACCGGCGCCTTGCCAAGCTCCTCCATCAATCTCTGAAAACCTGGCAGGTCCATTGACTGCGGTCCGTCGGAAAGCGCCCGCTCCGGACAAGGATGGACTTCGATGATCAGCCCGTCGGCGCCGACCGCCGCCGCAGCTTTCGACATCGGCACGATCAAGCTGCGCAAACCAGTTCCGTGTGAAGGATCGGCCAGCACTGGCAAGTGCGACAACTCTTTCACAAGCGCAACTGCCGCGAGATCGAGCGTGTTGCGAGTCGCAGTTTCGAACGTCTTGATCCCGCGTTCGCACAACACGACATTCGGATTGCCACCTGCCAACAAGTATTCTGCCGCCAACAACCACTCCTTCACCGTCGCCGATGGTCCCCGCTTCAGCAGAATCGGCTTGGGAACCGGCGCCAACTTTCTCAGCAACGAAAAGTTTTGCATGTTGCGCGCACCGACTTGCAACATGTCCGCATACTCCGCAACGATCTCGACATCAGCTTCGCTCATCACTTCAGTCACGACAGGCAATCCCGTTTCTTTGCGTGCCTGACTCAGAAAACGCAACGCTTCAACGCCGAGGCCCTGGAAATCGTAAGGAGAAGTGCGCGGTTTGTAAGCGCCGCCGCGCAACAAGTTCGCACCGGCTGCTTTCACCGCATACGCTGTCGTTATCAGTTGCTCTTCAGACTCGACGGAACATGGTCCAGCGATCACGACGAGGTTGCCGTTGCCGATCTTCGTGCCGCGCACGTCGACGACTGTGCGTGCCTGGCGCAGTTGCCGGCTGACGAGCTTGAACGGATGCGCGATCTGAATCACTTCGGCAACACCGGGAGCGGCACGTAGTGCTTCGATTTCCGAACGGTTGCCGCCGCTGCCGACCGCCCCGATGATGGTGCGTTCCTCGCCGTTAATCACGTGAGCCTGAAAGCCGCACTCCTTGATCCGGTCGATGATGTGTTTGATTTCTGTCGGGGTTGCGGTGCTTAGCATGTTGACGATCATGATTGGTGTTCCTTTGCTGAGAGTAAGACGAAACGGGTGTTGTTTCTGGTCTGGTCTTGAATGCGTTCAAGAATGATTTTCCCGCCATAAATTTCAGCGGCATGACGGCCGGCGATCGCAGCCACGGCGTGATTGCCGCGGTCAATGATTTCGGCGACGCTACCGGCAGTATCGTCGGCGACGACGGATTTGAGTCGCGGATTACGTTCGAAGAAGCGGGTACATTGTTGGAGGGCCATCGGATGCGACTGCACGGTGTCGATCGTGTCGAAAACAGCGCCGGGACAGCCGATCAGGTGTTGATCGATTTGCAGTTCGAGCTCATTGAGAATCGCGAACGAGCCCGTGCGAATGCGTGTCACCGATGGTTCGACGAAGCCGGCGATGCTGTTTTCAACAGGCGCGACGAGATAATCGGCGACTCCGTTTTCCAGGCTCTCGAATAGCGCGGCGAACGTCGGTCGCGGCACTAATTCGATTTCGTGGCCCAACAGTTTGAGTGCAGCTTCCTCGCTGAACGCGCCGCGCTCGCCCTGAAAGGCAACTCTGGGTTTTGACTTCGGAGTGTTCATCACATTACCGATTCGATTCGTTTCGACTCGCGAATGATCCGGCGGAAAAGTTTGTCGACAGCGCGTTGATCCAGCGGGCCGCTGTTGAGCTCCCGAAGCCGTTGCAACACACAGCGTTCGCGTTCGGGATCGGGGATCGGCAGCGACGCGGCCTTTTTCAGTGCGCCGACTCTCAAGGCAAGTGTTGCTCGAACGTTCAGGAGTCTCAGCAATTCGAGGTCCACTGCATCAATCTCTTTGCGCCAATGTTCGATATCCATGATGGTTGATGCTCCGCGCAAAATAAAAAAACCAGTCGCGACTTTCAGGATCGCGGCTGGCTCGTTTGAAGGTGTTGTGCTTTTCTTTAGTTTGTCAGCACATCGTTTTCATACCTCGCCGGTCCGCTCTCCTTAAAAAAGAAGAAGCGGTAGGTAAAGGCGAAATAGAAAAATGAGCGAGTGCTAATCATAACCGGGAGCTACTATAGGCAGGTCCCAAAATTCCTGTCAAGAAATTTTTTTGGGGCTTAAGTTGTTCCGGCTATGGCATTTTTGCCCTGGTTCAGGGGGCTAATAACAACTTGCCTGTCGTCTTTCTTCCTTCCAGATCGCGGTGCGCTTGGGCGGCTTCGACGAGCGGATAGATCTTATGAATCCGCAATTTTAAATCGCCCGCAACAATCATCTGCATTACTTCGCCGGCCCGCCATTCGAGCTCTTCGCGGGTAAGCGTGTAATGCGCCAGCGTCGGACGCGTGATGAAGAGCGATCCTTTCTGCGAGAGCTTGATCAAATCAAACGGCGGGACCGCGCCGCTTGCACCGCCAAACAAAACCAGGTACCCGCGCGGCAACAGCACGTCGAGATCTTTATCGAAAGTCGCCTTACCGACGCCGTCATAAACAACGTGCACACCTTTGCCGCCGGTCAACCGTTTCGTCTCAGTTTCGAAATCCGCTTGCGTGTAGACAATGCATTCGTCAGCGCCGGCGTCACGCGCGAGTTGCGCTTTCTCCTCCGTGCCTGCGGTGGCGATCACGCGCGCGCCGATCTTCTTCGCCATCTGGACCAGCAGCAGTCCGACACCACCCGCTGCCGCATGGACCAACGCCGTTTCGCCTTGCTGCAACTTGTAAGCGCTGTAAAGCAGATAGTGCGCGGTCATGCCTTGTAACATCGCCGCCGCCGCTTGTTCGAACGTCAACGCGTCAGGAACCTTCACCAACCGCGCCGCAGGCACAGCAGCATATTCGGCATAACTTCCCAGCGCGCTCGTGTAAGCAACACGATCGCCAACCTGCAACGACGCCACGTCGCTTCCCACGGCAGTCACCACACCTGCTGCTTCCTGTCCATTAATAAAAGGCAGCGGCGCGGGATAGCGACCTTCGCGGAAATAGACGTCGATAAAATTCACGCCCGAGGCTTTGACCTGGACCACCGCCTCATTCGCTTTCGGCGTCGGGACCGGCAGATCGACTGGAGTGAGCACCTCTGGCCCACCCACCTGGGAAACTTGTATGGCTCGCATGATGACGCGGATCTTAACATTGATCGGCAAATTTCTGGATTAACTTACGGCAATTCGTACAAGTGTTCCCGCTCGTGTAAAAGCTGTTGACAGCCTCAACCACCCTTCATAGGATACGCGCGCAATCCCGCCACGCTGGGCAAACCAAAACAGCAAGCGAAAGGAGTTGTCGTGATCAACAAGCGAATAGTTCTGCCAATTCTCGTACTGGCGCTGACGATGGGCTGCGTGCTTCAGCCCGCATTGGCCCAGAAAAACAATGCCGATGCGATCAAGATCCCGTTCGAGACATACAAACTCCCGAATGGTCTAACAGTCATTCTTTCACTCGATCGAGCGACGCCAACTGTCGCCGTCAACGTGTGGTATCACGTCGGCTCGAAGAACGAGATGCCGGGCCGCACCGGTTTCGCGCACCTGTTCGAGCACGTGATGTTTACCGGATCGGGCCACATCCCGTACGGCACTCACGATCGACTCACAGAAGGCGTCGGCGGCGGCAACAACGGTTCGACGACGAACGATCGCACCAACTACTACGAAACGATTCCTTCCAACTACCTGGAAACCGCCCTCTGGCTGGAATCGGATCGCATGGGTTTCCTGCTCGACACGCTCGATCTCGGCAAGCTCAACGCCCAGCGCGACATCGTCAAGAACGAACGGCGGCAGAGTTACGACAACCAACCTTACGGACGCGTGAGCGAGATCTTCGCGGCAGCTATGTATCCGAAGGGCCATCCATATTCATGGCCTGTGATCGGATCGATGACGGATCTGAGCGCCGCGTCGGAAGAAGACGTGAAGGATTTCTTCCGTCTCTACTACGCGCCGAACAACGCAACGCTCGCAGTAGTCGGCGACTTCGATCCGGCACAGGCGAAGGCGTGGATTCAGAAGTACTTCAACGACTTGCCGCAGGGCAAGCCAGTGCAGCGTCCGTCAGTTGCGCTCGGCAAGCTCGATGCCACAAGCGCCTGGTCTACGAAGATCGCGTGCAAGTGCCGCGGCTCTACATTCAATGGCCTACCGTCGGAATCAAACGCGACGACAATTATCCGTTGTCGGTGATGTCCTCGATCCTGTCTGGCACGCGCACCGCGCGCCTGACGAAAGCCCTCGTCTACGATTCGCAAATTGCTTCGCAGGTCTTTGCTTTTCAAAACTCGGCGGAGGACGTCGGTGTGTTTCAAGTGATGGTCGTGCCGCGGCCGGAACACTCGCTCACGGAATTGGAAGCAGCCGTCGATCAGGTAATCCAGAAGTTCATCGCCGAAGGACCAACCGCGGAAGAGTTGCAAAAGGCGAAAAGTGGTGAAGAGCTTGCCTTTTTGCGCGGCCTCGAATCGAACCTCGGCAAAGCGAACCAGTTAATCGCCGGTTCGATGTTCTACGGCAATCCCGCGCAATTCCGCACGGATTATGAAAAGACGCTCGCCGTCACTGCCGCTGACGTCAAACGCGTTGCGTCGATGTACTTCGGACGCCCGCGCATCGTTTTGAGTGTGGTGCCGAAAGGCAAGAAGGATCAGGCTTCCAAAGCAGCCGAAAGTGAAGCGGTCAGCACGCTGCTCGAGAGTCGCAAAGGAGGTAAATCGTGAAACAGCAAAAACGACTTGTCGCTTTGGCGACCGCACTGATAATCACACTCGCCAGTGTCTCTTCATTGGCTCAAGAGAAACTCGATCGCACGAAAGCGCCGACGCCGGGAGCAAACCCTGTGTTGCGCGTACCCGCGTGGACGAAGACGCAGTTGGCGAACGGCGCGATGCTGATCGTCTCTGAACGACGCGGACTGCCGCTTGTGTCGTTCAACATCACCTTCGTCGGCGGCTCGAACCAGTTTGAAACAGCAGGGAAGCGCGGTGTCGCGGCGATGACCACCGCGATGCTCACCGAAGGCACGACGACGAAGTCCGGCGATCAACTTTCCGACGCTTTGCAGTTGCTGGGCACGAATATCAGCGCCGGCGTGAGCGGCGAAGAGGGCTCGGTCAATTTCGTCTCCACGACGAAAAATTTCGATGCGACCCTCGCACTCCTCGCCGACATGATGCTCAACTCCACGTTCCCTGCGGATGCACTCGAACGTCTGCGCGCACGCACGCTCGTCAACCTGACGCAGCAGAAAGACCAGCCCGCGGTGATCAGCGCGCAAGTGTTTTCCAAGATCCTCTACAGCGAGGCGCATCCGTATGGACAGCGCACCACTGATGCGTCAGTCAAAGCCATCACTCGCGACGACGTCGTCGCTTTTCAGAAGTCTTACTTCCAACCCGGACGCGCGATCATCACGGTTGTCGGCGACATCACTGCGATGAAAGCAAAAGCCGCAGTTGAAAAAGGACTCGCCGCCTGGGCTAAAGCAGGCGCTAAACCGTCGTTCGAATATCCGAAACTCCCGGAGCTCCAACCCGCGAAGATCTACCTCGTCGACAAACCCGGCTCGGCGCAGTCAGTGTTCAATATTGGCTTGCCGGGTCCGTCGCGAAACACGCCCGACTACTTCGCGATCCAGGTGATGAATACGATTCTCGGCGGCATGTTTCAGTCGCGGCTCAACGCCAACATTCGCGAACAAAAGGGCTACAGCTACGGTGTGAACTCGAACTTCGGTTACGGAAGAGGCCCGGGTGCGTTTCGTGCCGGTGGCGCGATCGTTTCCGGCAAGACTGACCTCGCGTTGATCGAGTTTATGAAGGAACTGAAAGGAATCGTTGGCGAGAGGCCGATCACAGATGAAGAGATCAAGACTGCGAAAGACTCGCTGATCCAAGGTCTGCCGCAGCGCTTTTCTTCAGTGACCGCAACCAGCAACGCGCTCACGTCGCTGGTCGTGCAGGGATTGCCCGACGATTACTATCAAACGTACGCGAAGAACGTTGCCGCAGTGACGAAAGAAGATCTGCTGCGCGCCGCGAAGCGCTACATCGATCTGAATCACCTGGCGATCGTGATCGTCGGCGATCGAGCGACGATCGAAGCTCCGTTGAAAGCGACGGGCGTCGCGCCGATCACGCTAATCGATCTCGAAGGCAATCCGGCAGGCGGCGGCGCCCCGGCGTCAAGTAACTGAAACCCGGTAAAATTCTCTGCGTCTCTCTGCGGGTCTCTGTGTCCTCTGCGGTAAAGAAGCGCGAGACGCATGAAACCGCAGCGGACACAGAGACCCGCAGAGGACGAAGCAGGGATTAGGCATCGTTATCGTCGTCTCCGTCCATGATGTCAGCGGCCGCATCGCGCAACTCGCCAATAAGTAACAAGGCCTGTCTGCGCAGCGGCCGCATGAACGGATTGCTCGCGAGGTGGATTAGCCGGTCGACCAGCTCGACGGTGTGATCGATCAAACGATATGTGCGGCGATGTTTTGGCGAACGATCGTGGATCCAAAACAGAATGATCCCCATGTGATAGACCCACAGCAGGTACGGTAACTCCTCACGCAGATCCTTCGGAATACGCGCTGTTGTTCCTTCCACAACTTTCGCGAACAGTTCAATACTCGCCTGGCGCACCGGGTTTGCGTCGTCCGCAAACGGATTCAGCGGGCTCTGCGGATCGGCAGCAGTCTTAAAGAGCACGCCCGCAAACTGGTGGTACGGTTTGAGGGTTTCTATCTTGAGGCGTATCACAGTCAGCAGGCGTGCCTTCAAGGCCTGATCTTTTTCAAGAGCAGGCAGCGCGAGAGTGAGGTGTTCTTCGTGCATGGTCTGGTAAAACGCCTGAATCAGGTGTTCCTTCGAGCGAAAGTAGTAGTAGGCATTTCCGAGCGACACGCCCGCCTTTTCCGCGATCGCGCGCATCGTCGTCTGTTCGTAACCGCGCTCGCGAAACATCTCGAGGGCCGTTTTGAGGATCAACTCGCGCGTCTGGTCGCCCTTCTGCGTCTTGATCGTTTTGTTCTTGCGCATCGCCGCCATTGTTTTACCTGTTGAGACCAACTACACGTCCGATCTGATACCGATTTTGCGAGATCATCGACACGACTCGTTTCGTGGTCGGCAGCAGCTCAGGCGTCGCCAGTCGATACGACCAATCGCGATATCGAGTGAGCGCCCAGAGCACCATCAGCCACGCTTTTGGACCGAAATAGACGGCGCCGTCATCTCCAATCACGGTTAGATCCTTCTTCGTCAGATCGTGATTGAGTTGCGGGAATCGTGCGCGGGCTTCCTCCGAAGCGCACGGAACGAAATTAAGCTCGACGAACTTCGTCTGCTCGGCAAGCCATTGATGCGCTCGCCGGCACAACCCGCAGTCCGGATCGTAGAGCACAGTCAACGCGAGCATGATTACGCCTCCTGTTTAACTGACGTGAATGCGTCAGGACCGACTGGCGGATGGTGATGGCCGATGTGCTTGCGACGGCGCAAGTGAGTAAACAGGAACAGGTTGCCGAAATGCATCATGCCCAACACCACGAGCACGGCGCCGACTTTCGTCGACAGGGCTTCGACCGCCTCCTGCGCGTCGGCGACGGCGTAACCGAGCGTGAGGGCGAGGCTGACGTAGCCGAAACTGATCAGGTAAAAGCCGCAGACGAGCAGGTGATTGATCGAGTCGGCGAGGCTTTCGTTACCGTGAAAGACGTCGATGAGGAAGACGCGTCCGTTTTTGTAGATGGTGCGTCCAACCCAGACGGTGAACGCGCTGCTGATGACGAGGTAAACGATGTAGGTGCTGATTCCGATGGTCATGGTTTTCGCCTCCTAAGAGTTGATTTGAACACGTTCAACTGCTCGCAGCCTACGCCTCGGCGAGGCCCGTGTCAAGAAGTTTTTTGAACGGGTTCAAAACTAGGTAGCTTGGGTGAATGAGGCGGGTGTGTTATTGTGCCGCGTTCTCAATCGTCCGAACTTATTTCGCAAGGAGCAACTGATTGGCAGCAGAAGATCTCATTCCAGCCGAAGGCGTTATCATCGATAAACAGCCCAACGCCTTCTTCAAAGTCCGTCTTGATAACAGCGAGCACGTGGTGCTGGCAGCCATTTCCGGAAAGATGCGCAAGAACCGCATCCGCATTCTGGTGGGTGACCGGGTGAGCGTAGAGATGTCGCCGTACGACCTGTCGCGCGGCCGCATTACTTACCGGTTCAAGTAGAAACATTGCCGATGTCGATTGCCAATTGCCGATTGATCGCTGTGCAGCGATCTTCATAACTTATTGTTGACCCATCCGCGTGGGCCTTTTAAATCGGCAACCGGCGATTGGCAATCCACAATCACCTAAACTCAAACGACCGCAAGTAACTCACAAACGCTTCGTTCCAGTGCGTGATGGTCTTCTCCGGACCAACGAGCTTCACGAAGTACGATCCGTTTGGTGTCTCGACGACGGCGGCGCGTAACCGATATCCCGGCTTGTTGTTGAACGTGCCGCTTCCAGGCGCCGTTTCCGCGACGTAAGTACCGCCTGCGTCTACCGCCGTAACCTTCAATCCATTCGCTGTAAAACTCTCTTCGGTTAGCTTCGCTTTCGTGCCGTCAGCTTGTTGCATCTGGCTGGCCCAGCGTTCGATGTTCGCGGCAGTTGTTCCGCCCTGGCCTTTGCCGAAGTAATAAAGGACGAGCGAGGCGTCTTCAGCATCGCCTTCGGTGCGCGGCAGTTTGTACTGGGCCACTCGCATACTCGAAGTTCGTTCTTCTTCAATCCATCCGGCTGGGACTTTGTAGCGGATCGCAGCGGGCTTCTGCGTGTCCTGGTAAAGCGTCGTGGAAAGCGTTGTAACTGAGACCACGGCCACAAACAGGAGGAGAAAAATGGTCGTAATTGGTTTACTCATGGCGCTCATTTAAGCGCAGCCAATGCCGGCTCGCAAGTAGCGCCGATTTGTTAAGGATTCCCGTGACGATGCGGATATGGGCGTGGTAGTATGCCTTCATCATGCATGCCGATGTCGTTCTTATACGACTTATATTTACGGCAACTTTGGTAGCGGCGGGATATATCCTCAGACCTGTAGCTGGTGATTCTTGGATCTCCGCAGGGTTGGGGGCACTGATCGCGATCTGCATCATTCTGTTTGAGCTGCGGATTCGTCGTGCGACCCTCAAAACTCTCATTGGCGCGGCTGTCGGTTCGATACTCGGAATTATTGGCGCTTACCTGATCGGCTCGTTGATCAGCCGTCAGGAATCGATGGCGGTGGCGCCCGCGGCGAAGACGTTTATAACCCTGGCCCTGACGTTTTTCATGGCCTATGTCGGGTTGATGGTCGGCGCCGCCAAAGGAGACTATCTCGATCTCTCAGCACTGGGCGGGATTTTCAGCGACAAGGTTGCCAGACGCGACTTAAAGATTCTCGACACTTCCGTGATCATCGACGGCCGGATCGCCGATGTCGCGGAGACCGGGTTTCTCACGGGCTCGTTAATCATTCCTCAGTTCATCCTTCGCGAACTGCAACAGGTGGCCGACTCGCCCGATTCGTCCAAGCGGCAACGCGGACGGCGCGGCCTCGACATGCTCAACCGCTTGCAGAACAACAGCTCGCTCGACATTCAGATCGTCGAGACTGACTTTCCGTCAGTCCGCGAAGTCGATTTGAAACTGATCGAATTAGGCAAACAGCTTGATGCCGTCATCGTCACCAACGATTTCAACTTAAACAAAGTATCCCAGTTGCGCGGCGTCAGCGTGCTCAACATCAACGAGCTGGCCAACGCGCTCAAACCGGTCGTGCTGCCCGGCGAAGCGATGCGCGTCTTCATCCTGAAAGAAGGCAAGGAATACAATCAGGGTGTGGCCTATCTCGACGACGGCACGATGGTGGTGGTCGACAATGCACGCAGACTGATCGGCAAGAATGCCGACATCGCCGTGACCAGCGTGTTGCAAACGACTGCCGGCAAGATGATCTTCGGCCGTCTCTGGGAAGAAGCGGAAAACAGCGCGCACAGCGAGATTCATCGCACCAACGGCGGCTCGCGCCGTATGCGGGAACCGCGCAATTCGTCGACTGGGTCCACCGGGCCAAATGGACCCCCAGGACCAACTCCCGTGCGGATCACCGACACGGAACCGATCACGGAAAGCTAGTTTCCGCTTCGACAAGGTTTCTCATCTCTTAAATGAACAGCGCGATTATTGCCGCCGCCGGAACGGGCGCCCGGATGGCGAGCGATCGGCCGAAGCAGTTTCTGCATCTTGCCGGAACTCCGATCATCCTTCATACACTGCGGCCCTTTGAGCAGTGTGACAGCATTCACGAAGTGATCGTCGTTCTGCCTGCGGAAGAGTCTGCGGCCTTTCTTGCTTTGGCCGGGAAGCATGGGTTGCGAAAACTGTCGCGCGTTGTGCCCGGCGGAACGACGCGCGCCGATTCGGTCAAGCGTGGCTTACTGGCGATCCGATCTGCGACGGCGGGAATCGTTGCGGTGCATGATGGTGTGCGTCCGTTCGTGACTGTCGAAGAGATCGAGAGCGTTGTCGCCGCGGCAGAAACCGATGGAGCGGCGATACTGGCGGCGCCGGTAACCGACACGATCAAGCAGGTCAACGGAGACTCGGTGGTGCAGACACTCGAGCGCCGGGAACTGCGGCGCGCGTTGACGCCGCAATGTTTTCGTTACGAGTTACTGAGAAAAGCATTCGAGCACGCTGACGTAAACGATCCGTCGCTTACCGACGAGAGCATGCTGGTAGAAAAGTTCGGCGCGCGGGTGACTGTTGTCGAAGGCAGCAGCCGGAACATCAAGATCACGACTCCGCAGGATCTCGCGATCGCGGAGGCTTTTCTTAAAGAATGATTCGCATCGGCATTGGCACGGATACGCATCGCCTCGTGGCAGGACGCCCGCTCGTCCTGGGCGGCGTGCATATCGTTTCCGAGCGCGGCGCCGAAGGCCATTCCGATGCTGATGCGTTGGCCCATGCGATTGCGGATGCTATTCTCGGCGCATTGTGCGAAGGCGACATCGGGGTCCATTTTCCCGATAAAGATCCACAGTGGCGTGGCGCGAACAGCATGGAACTGTTGTCGCGCGTGATGTGGCTGGCGCGCGAGCGCAGCTTGCACGTTGTGAACGTCGACTCCACAATCTTGTTGGAAGCGCCAAAGATCCGCACTTACGTCGATTCGATGCGTGAAAATATCGCCACCGCGTTGGGCGTCGATGCCGGATGCGTAAGCGTGAAAGCCAAGACTGGTGAAGGACTCGATGCGGTCGGACAAGGGCTCGCGGTAACGGCTCAGGCCGCTGTGCTTATGGAGAGCAACTAAGGAAAGCAGCTTGAGACCTCAGGACGTCATAAGAAAGAAGCGAGACGGTCAGAGTCTATCGCGCGACGAGATCGAATTCTTCGTCAGCGGAGTTACGAGCGGGCGCATTGCGGATTACCAGGTCAGCGCGCTGCTGATGGCCATCTATCTGAATGGCATGGACCAGTCGGAGCAGCAGGCGTTGACGGAAGCAATGCTCAACTCCGGCAGCATCCTCGACTTCTCCGATGTTCCCAAACCAAAAGCCGACAAGCATTCGACCGGCGGCGTCGGCGACAAGACGTCGATAATCATCGCGCCTTTGGTCGCCGCCTGCGGCGTGTGCGTGCCGATGATCTCGGGTCGTGGACTCGGTCACACCGGCGGCACGCTCGACAAGCTTGAGTCCATTCCAGGTTATCGCGTCAATCTTACTGCGACTCAATTCAAACAGGTGTTGGATCAGGTTGGTTATGCGATGGCGGGACAGACGGCCGAACTCGCGCCCGCTGACAAGAAAATGTACGCGTTGCGCGATGCGACTGCGACTGTCGAAGCGATCCCGTTGATCGTCGCGTCGATCATTTCGAAGAAAGGCGCGGCCGGTCTCGACGCGATGATCATCGACGTAAAAGTCGGCAACGGCGCTTTCATGCGCGAGCAGTCGCGGGCCAAAGAGTTGGCCCATGCGCTCGTGAGCACGGGTAATTCGTGCGGCATCAAAACGCGCGCGTTGCTGACCGACATGAACCAGCCATTGGGACGCGCTGTTGGCAACTCGTTGGAAATCGAAGAGTGCGTCAATCTTCTGCGCGGCGACGCGCCGGCAGCGGCGCAACCGGTGCTCGATCTCTCCCTTGAACTTTGCGCTCAGATGCTGTTGCTGGCGAATGTCGACCAGACAACTGAAGCCGCTCACGAGCGACTGCGCAGGGTACTCGAATCCGGCAAGGCGCTCGAATGTTTGCAGCAGAACATCGAGGCGCAAGGCGGCGATCCGCGCGTCTGCGACGATCCGGCTGCTTTCCTGCCTTTGGTAAGCGAAACCATTAAGGTAGAATCCCCGCGCTCTGGCTACATCACAAAGGTCGACACAACGGAAATCGGTCACGCAATCGCAGCAATCGGCGGCGGACGTGTGCGCATCGAAGACACGATCGATCCTACGGTCGGGTTCACTTCCGAGCTGAAGATTGGCGAGAAGATAAAGGCCGGTGAAGCAATCGGCATGGTCTACTGCGCTGACACTGCGAACGGCAAAGAAGCTGCGCAGCGAATCCAGGCTGCTTATCACGTCGGAGACGAGCCGCCCGCGGAACGCGAAATGTTAGTCAAGGAAATCGTCAACGAATGAAATACAAACTTCTGGTCCCGGCTGCCCTACTCGCCTTCGCCGCGCTTACGTTGACCGGTTGCAGCGACACGTCGGCGCAGGATCCTTCAAAGATCCGCGTCGGCATCGTTTTCGATATCGGCGGAAAAGACGATCGCTCCTTTAATGCCGCCGCGTGGCAAGGCGTGCAACGCGCCGCGAAAGATCTTCCGATCGTCTTGCGCGATATCGAACCGGGAACGCCGAACGCGATCGAGCCCGCGATGCGCGCCTTCGCGGAACGCAATTTCGATCTGATCATCGGCGTCGGTTTCGCCCAGGCGCCAATCATGGAGATGGTCGCGAAAGACTATCCGAACATTCAGTTTGCGATTATCGACGGCGACAGCAAATTGCCAAACGTCGCTTCGCTCAGTTTCAAGGAACATGAAGGCTCGTATCTGGTGGGCATACTCGCCGCTAAGGCGTCACGCACAGGAACGATCGGTTTTCTTGGCGGTATGGATATCGGACTCATTCGTCGTTTCGCCAAGGGCTACGAGGAAGGCGCTCGTTCCATTAATCCCAACATTCACGTGATCGAGAATTTCGTGGGCGTCACTGATGCCGCATGGAACAATCCCGGTAAAGGCAAGGAGCTTTCGTTGGCCCAGATCGGCAAAGGCGCCGACGTGATCTTCACCGCCGCGGGCAATTCCGGCCTGGGCGCGTTCGATGCGGTCGAGCAACAGGGAAAGCAAAATGGCCGCGCCACCCACTTCGTGATCGGAGTGGATTCAAATCAGAACATGGTCAAGCCCGGCTTTGTCTTGACCAGCATGGTCAAACGCGTCGACAACGCCGTCTACGACATTGTTAAAGACGTGGTGAACCGCCAGTTTAAATCAGGCCCTCATGTCTTTGGGTTAGACAAAGACGGTGTGGGCTACTCGATGGACGAATTCAACAAGGACCTCAATTCACCCGATGCGCTCGAAGCCGCCGAAGCCGCCAAGAAAAAGATCGTCGCCGGCGAAATCAAGGTTAGAGACGCGATGTTTGGCGGGTGAGCAGCCTGAACCCCCTGAATGCTCGAACTCCGACAAATAACCAAACGCTTCGGCGATGTTTTGGCTAACGACCAGGTCGACATCGCCGTCAAACCCGGAACTATTCACGCGATCGTCGGCGAGAACGGCGCCGGGAAGTCGACGGCGATGCGTATCGCTTACGGCTTTTACACCGCCGACAGCGGCCAGATCCTGGTTGACGGACAGGTGCGCGACATCAAGTCGCCGCACGATGCGATCGCGCTCGGCATCGGCATGGTCCACCAGCACTTCATGCTGGTCGAAACGATGACGGTCGCCGAGAACATCGTCCTGGGCGCTGAACCGGGAACTGCTCTGGCACTCGATCTCAAGAGCGCCGCCGCGCAGATTCGCCAACTCTCGGAAGAGTTCAAGCTCGCCGTCAATCCCAACGAACCGGTCGAACATCTTTCGGTGGGCCAACAACAGCGCGTCGAGTTGTTGAAAGCTTTGTATCGTCACGCGCGACTATTGATTCTCGACGAGCCGACCGCGGTGTTGACGCCGATCGAAGTCGAAGAGTTCTTTTCGATACTGCGCCGGATGCGCGAGCAAGGGAAGACAGTGATCATCATCACGCACAAGCTTTCCGAAGTGCTGGCGATATCCGACGAAGTGACCGTGATGCGCGATGGAAAAGTCGTCGGGCGCGTGCAGACGAAAGACACGAATGCTGCGGAGCTCGCGCGCATGATGGTCGGGCGCGAGGTTTTGTTGCGCGTCGAGAAGACCGATCCGAAGCCCGGCTCCGCCCAGCTCGAAGTGCGAGATCTCTCGGTCCTCGCCGGCAATGACGGAACGAAGCGCGTGAACGGCGTCTCGTTCGAAGTGCGCAGCGGCGAGATCGTCGGCATCGCCGGCGTCGAAGGAAACGGACAGACGGAGTTGATGGAAGCATTGGCGGGCCTGGTCGAACCGGCGCGGCTCACTGGTCAAATCAACTTTGGCGGGAAGAACCTCAACAATCTCGGCGCGCGTGTCCGACGTGAACTGGGCATCGCGCATATTCCGGAAGATCGTCATCGGCGCGGACTGTTGCTCGACTTCACGCTGGCGGAGAATTCGATCCTTGGGGTGCACTATCGCCCGCCGATCGCGGCACTTTGTCGGCGATATCTTTCTGGACGAGAACGCCATCCAGCGAAGGGTAAACGAGATCATCAAGGAGTTTGACGTGCGGCCGCCGAATGCGGCGCTGCCCGCGCGAGCGCTTTCCGGCGGGAATCAACAGAAGCTGATCATCGGCCGCGAGTATCGCGTCGATCCGAAGTTGCTGCTGGTGTCGCAACCGACTCGTGGTGTGGATATCGGAGCGATCGAGTTTATTCATCGCCAGTTGGTCCACCTGCGCGACCAGGGTTGCGCCATCCTGCTGGTCTCGGCAGAGCTCGAAGAAGTGACCAGCCTTTCCGACCGTTTGCTTATCATCCATGAAGGACGCATCGCCGGTGAAGTCGATCCGAAGGTTGCGACCCTGGAAGAGATTGGGTTGTTGATGACGAGGGGACATTAAGATCTGGCAGATCTGCAAGATCGCAGATCTCAAATACGGAGATCTTAGATCTGAACACATGACCAAACTCGCGCGTGACCTGCTTTTCCCGCTGATTGCAGTCGTGGCTGCTTTCGTCGTGGGCGGCATTCTCATCCTGATCGTCGGCGACAATCCGATCGAGGCCTATCGATTGTTGTTGGGCAGTGCGCTCTCGTGGCCCGACGGCATCGGTTATACGCTCTTTCACGCTACACCGCTGATCTTCACCGGACTCGCAGTCCTCGTCGGCTTTCGTTGTGGTCTATTCAACATCGGCGCCGAAGGACAACTCTACGTCGCCGCCTTTGCGACAGCCTGGGCCGGCATCACTTTCGCGAACCTGTCGTCGTGGCTCCTTATACCCTTGTGTTTTCTGGCCGCAATAGTAGTGGGCGGCCTTTGGGGAGCGATACCCGGTGTATTGAAAGCGCGTTTTGGATCGCATGAAGTCATCAACACGATCATGTTGAACTTCATCGCCATTGCCCTAGTCAATTACTTCACTCAGTATCACTATCGAGATCCCGCGCGATCCAATTATGGAAACCGTGGTCATCGGTGAAGGCGCGCACATTCCGCGGCTTGGCAGCTTCATTCCGGGCTTCCCCGAGCGTATTCCCTTGAACATCGCTTTCCTGTTGGCGCTGCTTTGTTGTCTGCTGGTCTACTTGTTCCTGTGGCGCACCAAGTGGGGCTACGAAATACGCGCCACCGGCAGTAACCCAACGGCTGCCGAATACGGCGGCATATCGATTCGTAAACAGATCGTGTTTGCGATGGCTGTTTCAGGCGCGCTTGCCGGCATGGTCGCGATCAACGAAGTGCTCGGTTATCGCTATCGTTATTACGACGGCTTTTCCGACAACTACGGTTTCACTGGAATTGCCGTGGCGTTGCTCGGCCGCAATCATCCGGTGGGCGTGATTCTGGCGGCTCTATTATTTGCGGCGTTGCAGCACGGCGGCATCTACGTCGACGGTTTTTCAGAGCACATCACGAAAGACATTGTGCAGGTCTTGCAGGGCATCATCATTTTGTTTGTCGCTGCCGAAGCATTCTTCAAGTGGTCGCTGGGACGATTTGGATTCAGACGTTTGAGGACCTAAACGATGAGAGACGTTTTCACCTGGGCGCTAGTTGCGTCAACGATCAGGCTCGCCACACCGTTGGTCCTGGCGGCATTGGGCGGATTGTTTTCTGAACGTTCGGGTGTAATCAACATCGCGCTGGAAGGAAAGATGCTGGCGGGTGCTTTCGCTGCGGCCGCGATGACTTACGCGGCGGACGTCAGGTTCGGAATGGGAAGTGCGAGTCCGTGGATCGGATTGCTCGCCGGCATGCTCGCCGGATTGTTCATTGCCGCGATCTACGCGGTCAGTTGTATCAAGTTTAAAGCAGACCAGGTGGTCAGCGGCGCTGCGATAAACATTTTGATGTTCGGTATCCCGGGCTTCCTTAGTGGCGCTCTGTTTCTCTCGTCGGGCTCGACGCCGCAACTTCCGAAAGATCACTTGTTGCCACAGTCGCCGGCAGTAATCGCAATCACGGTCTTAGTGCTGGTAGCTGTAAGCTGGTACGTTCTTTACAAGACGCCGTTTGGTTTGCGTCTGCGCTCGGTTGGTGAGAAACCTGAGGCTGCGGATGCGGCCGGCGTGAGCGTGAGCGGCATCAGGTACTCCGGCGTTTTGCTGGCGGGTATACTTGCCGGCATCGGCGGGTGCATATCTTTCGATCGGGCAGTCGTCGTTGTTTACGAGGAACATGACGTCGGGCCGCGGTTTCATCGCGCTCGCTGCGTTGATCTTCGGGAAGTGGCGCCCGGTGCAGACTTTGCTTGCGTGTCTCCTGTTTGGTTTCACGGAGGCGGTTTCGATTCAGATGCAAGGCGCGGTAAAGTTCCTCCGGTGAGGAGATTCCGGTTCAGTTTATTAACATGGTGCCGTATGTTTTGACGATCGTGGTGCTCGCGGGCTTTATCGGATCGTCGCGGCCGCCGCGGGCGTTGGGAATACCGTATCAAAAAGAGAAGTGAGCAGAAGGGAATGGTGGAGCGATTAGCAAGCACAGGACTTTACGAACGCGCCGAACATGCAGCCAGGACGATCCGCGCGCGATTGACGATCGAGCCGCGCATCGCGATCGTGCTTGGCAGCGGGCTCGGTGGATTTGCCGACGATTTCGACGAAGCGGTTCGCATTCCGTATGAAGAGATTCCCGGATTTCCGCGTTCGACCGCGGAAGGTCATGCCGGGCGATTAGTTGTGGGGAAAGTCGATAGTGTTCCGGTGTTGGCTATGCAGGGACGCGTGCATTACTACGAAGGCTACTCGCTCGAAGAAGTCACTTTTCCGGTTCGCACTTTCAAGTTGCTGGGGATCAAGACGCTGGTTTTGACCAACGCGTCGGGCGGGATTAACGTGCAATTGACGCAAGGCGCGTTGATGGTGCTGAGCGATCATCTGAATCTCATGGGCGACAATCCTTTGCGTGGTCCAAATGATGATCGTTTTGGTCCACGTTTTCCGGATATGTCGGCGGTTTATTCGCCTGCGTTGCAGGAGTTGGTGGTTGAAGAAGCGAAGGCGTGCGGTGTCGAAGTGCGGCGCGGGATTTACGGCGGACTTTCTGGTCCAAGTTACGAAACGCCTGCCGAGATTCATCTGTTGCGAACGCTCGGCGCTGATGCAGTCGGCATGAGCACTGTGCCGGAAGCGATCGTCGCGCGTCACATGGACCTGGAAGTCCTCGGCATTTCGTGTATCACGAACATGGCCGCGGGCATTGGCGACGAACCGATCAATCATGCGGAAGTGATGGCGACGGGCGATCGCGTGCGCGGGACGTTTACTGAGTTGTTGCGACGAGTTGTGGGCCGGATTAACAGTCGGGTTGAGGTTTAGGTCTTCCGTTTTCCGTTTATCATTGCGTATTTTGCATTTTCGGAAATGAGACAATGGGAAACGGAAAATGAAAAAGCGGAAAACAAAGTTAATTGTGAGTATGATAATTGGCATTTGTGGCGGCACGGGATCGGGTAAGACGACAGTCGCGAATCGCATCCTTGAATCGGTCAGTGCCAGCGAAGTAGTTTTCATTCAGCAAGACTCTTACTACCGAAACCTGACGGATCTTCCGCTCGACTATCGCGGCCTCGCCAATTTCGATCATCCTGATGCGCTCGACAACGATCTGCTCGTCAATCACATTCGGCGGCTTCAAGCTCCGGCGAGGCGATCGAGTTGCCGCTCTACGATTTCAAGACGCACATGCGTTTGAACGAAACGCGGACGGTCCAACCGAAGCCGATCGTCATCGTCGAAGGTATTCTGATCTTCGCCGATCCGCGTTTGCTCGAGCAGATGGACATTAAAGTGTTTGTCGACACGCCTGACGACATTCGTTTCATTCGCCGGTTGCGTCGCGATATTGCCGAGCGAGGGCGCACGGCGGAGTCGGTTATCGAACAATATCTCGCGACCGTGAGGCCGATGCACATGCAGTTTGTCGAGCCGTCGAAGCGGCATGCGGACGTGATCATTCCCGAGGGTGGTCATAACCTGTAAGCATTGATTTGCTGAGCGGAAAAATTCGCGAAAAGCTGGCCAGTGCTTTATCGATTGCTGGAGGTCAACTTTGAGCGAAGATTTACAGCCGCTGATTGAAGAGGCTAAGAAGGCGCGTTTGCAGTCGGTGGCGCCGTTTTCGAATTTTCTCGTTGGGGCTGCGGTCAGGACTGAGAGCGGCAAGGTTTACACCGGCTGCAACGTCGAGAGCGCGAGTTATGGATTGACTGTGTGCGCCGAGCGCGTCGCGATCTGGAAGGCGTTGTCCGAAGGTGAGCGGCAGTTTACTGAGTTGGCTGTTGTGGCTGATACCGGAGTCGTTGACGCCGCCGTGTGGTACCTGTCGCCAGATCATCTGGGAGTTTGCGCGTGGGGCGAGGATCGTTTTTGCAAACCTCAACGGGCAGAGTGAAGAGTTTCATATAGCGATTTGTTGCCGCGCGCGTTTGATGCGCGGTTTTTGAAAAAGAAATAGTATGCGACTGCTTATTTGTTTCCTGCTTATAACTATGCTTGCCAGTTCACCATCGAATGTCGCCGCTCAAAGTAAGACGGCAGGTCGATCTTCTCGTGCTGGGTGGCACGATCGTGACGATGGACGGCGCGCGTCGTGTGATCGACGACGGCGGCATTGCTATCGCGGGCGGACGAATCGTAGGGATTGGACCACGCGCCGAGATCGAGCGGAGCTACAGTTCGCGACAGAGGGTTTTCGCAACTGGGAAAGTGATCACGCCGGGTCTGATCAACGGCCACACGCATGTGCCGATGGTGCTGTTTCGCGGGCTCGCCGACGATCTCGATCTACAGGAATGGCTGACGAAGTACATCTTTCCGGCTGAAGCGAAGAATGTCACCGAGGATTTTGTTCGTGTGGGAGCGCGGCTCGGGCTCGCCGAGATGATTCGCGGCGGGACGACGACCTACTGCGACATGTATTACTTCGAAGACGCGATCGCCGATGAGACGGCGAAAGCGGGCGTGCGAGGTGTGCTTGGAGAGACGATCATCGACTTTCCTGTGGCAGACAATAAAACGAACGCCGAAGGCATGGCTTACGTTGAGCGGTTCGTCAGTCGCTGGAAAGGACATGAGTTGATCGTGCCGGCGATCGCGCCGCACGCGCCGTACACAGTTTCCGAAGCGCACTTGAAAGCGGTGCGCGCGTTTGCCGATCGCACCGGCGCGCCGATCGTCACGCATATTTCGGAGACGAAACGCGAGCTCGACGACAGTATCAAAGACAAAGGCGCGAGCCCGGTTGCTTATCTCGAGCGGATCGGGTTTTTGAACGATCGTGTGATCGCGGCGCACATGGTTTGGCCGCAGGGAAGTGACATCGAGATCTTGAAGCGTCGCGGTGTGGGCGTGGTCCATAATCCACAGTCGAACATGAAGCTCGCTTCGGGCGTCGCGCCTGTGCCGCAGATGTTGACCGAAGGTGTTGTTCGTGGGTTTGGGAACGGATGGAGCGGCGTCAAACAACGACCTGAATATGTGGGAAGAGATGGACACGGTCGCCAAGCTTCATAAGGTGTTCAGTGGCGATCCGAAGGTGATCTCTGCGCAACAGGCGTTTGAGTTGGCGACGATCCGCGGCGCTCAGGCATTGCATCTTGAAAAAGAAATCGGCTCGCTCGAAATCGGGAAACGCGCGGATTTATTGATCATCGATCGCGACACGCTCAATCAAATCCCGCTCTACAACATCTACTCCGATCTTGTCTACGCCACCAAAGCTAATGACGTCCAAACCGTCATCATCAACGGCCGCGTTGTGATGCGCAGTCGGCGTTTACTGACGCTGAACGAACAAACCATCAAAACCGAAGCCCGCGCTCTGCGCGACAAAATCATAAAGAGCCTCGCCCCCGCGCCGTCGCAGTAGCCGAGCTGTTACCACGAAGCCAACCCGATCGCACATCGACTACCGCTCAACAGATCGATCATAATGGTCCTGGGCCACCGCGATCACAGTCTCTCTTCTGTGAACTGATCGAGAGAATTACATAAGAAGATTATCAGTATGCTCAATACGAATATAAATTTGGAAGCATTAATCGCAGAAGGCGAATCTGAAACACTTGAGTTTAAAGAGACGCTTCCTCCTGAGAACATTATCTCAGCGATTCTTGCGGCGTTTGCTAATACAAGAGGCGGGACGCTAATTATCGGAGTAAGAGACGACGGGGAGATAATCGGGCTAAATAGTAGTGTGGCGATACTAGCACACGAAAGACTACACGGAATCGCGCGGTCTCTTTTATCTGAACCTTTCGATAGCGGGGTAACCGCCGTAAACGGCAGGTGGCTTGTTTATATTACAGTCGAAGAGGCTCCTAAACATTTGTCTCCGATAATAACGGCAACTGGTGAAGATTTTGTGCGCGCTGGTGTAAAAGAAGATGTCCGATCGGCGGCAGATATTCCAACCAGAAAGGTCCCCACCAAAACCTTTATCGCATTTGTAGCCATGTCTTTTCGTCAGGAGGAAGAGCCTGCCCTAGTTGATTACTATCGCGCTATGGAGCGCGCCACATTGAAAACCAGGTTCTCAGTAAAGATTATTCGAATTGACCTGGTCGAAGGTGATTACGAAATTTCACAAAAGCTAATGGCTGAAATCGATAAGGCTGACATTATTCTGGCAGATTTCACTCTAAAACCTGCAAATGTATATTTCGAGCTAGGATATGCGAGGGGTAGAAAGAAACGCATTATCCAACTTGCACGGAAAGACACTGTACTTGAGTTTGATATACGCAACTGGCGGACGATATTTTATCGGAACGCTACAGAGTTGGAGGAAAAACTTGCTCAAGCATTGGACACAGCGTGTGCTGAGCTTTCAAAGCCCAAAGCGTGATCGCCTGAACTTGAGTTGACCTGAAGCTCTGACTCGGGTACCCGCTGGATCGCATTTGCAGTTTGGTTCGAGCTTAGAGCTTTACTTTCTGTAGTTTCTCGAGAAGTTCACTTTTCTTCGCCGCAGACGTTTTCGCCACTGCGCCACGGAGCGAAGTCAACATCCTCCGCAACTCAGTCCGCTGCTCGACGACATACTTGTCCCCGCCGCTGCCATTCGCCGTACTGATAACTTCATCCGTTAGATACTCGGCAAGATCTCGCAGGGCTTCGGCGGCGTGCGCTCCGTTAGGATGTAAGCTCAGGTACTGGATCTCGCCCGAAATCACAAAGAAGTGGCAAACCTCGTCTCCCTCACAATCGGATGGCTGTGGATTCCGCGCGGCTTCCCAGGCAATACGATCCGCGATCTGCAATTTATGGTATTTGGTTTCGAGGTTCCAGAGCAGGTCCGAGCGCAGATTGTAGCCTCCGGCAAACTCGTTGAGAATAACTTCCGAGGCATGCGCCCTGGACCACTCGCGATAAGGCGACTTATCAAGCAGATGCGCGGGAACAGTCACCGCCCAATTGGCGAGCGCCAGAAGTTTCAGGAGCTCAAATTCGGCGCGCGTGTTTGCGTCTTTCGATTCGGTGATTGCCGACGCGGCGAGCTTATAGATCTCTTCTCGATCAGAAAACTCTGTGTTCTCTGCTTTAAGTCGAGCTTCGATAATACTGCGTAGAAGCTGGCGCCGTTGCGCAGTGGAATAGTCAAGCAGCAGACCGCCAAAGAGCCAGCCAGTCTGGCCGTTTGGCAGGTTGACGCGATACCAGTGATCGGTCTTGCTGCTGATGGTGTCCTGATTTGTCGAACGCGCGATCGCATTCACGATCGTGCCGAGCTTCAACCGCGCAATCTCTTCCGCCGTAACCTGTGGCGACTTCCGCACCCGCATCGCGGAGACGGTCGTGATCTTTGCCTGCACCGGTTCCAGCTTGACTTCGTCAAGTTGGGCCATCAGTGGCGATGTCTGTCCGAGTGCGATGAGGAGAAAAACAAGAATAATAGTTCTCATTGTTGGTGGATTATAGACCAGGTTTTCAATGTGGCTTACACCATTCAATCGCAACGAGTCAATTCGCAACGTTGACTTTTGTTATAAACAGGAATAATCTGCGCCTCGCTCTTACATCAAGGCTGACCCACGAGCCTCTGCATCCTCGCTATGAACGACACATTTCGAAATACCGAAGTCCCAAACCATCCTGCCGCGGTCAAATGGTTCAGAATTTATTGTGGAGTCTCTTGCGCCTTCTATCTCTGCCTCGTGCCAGTATCGTGGAGCTTCTTCCTTAATCCGCCTAAAGACATGACACGGTCTGAAGCAGACTTCTTTGGCCTGCTCTTTCTTGCCGCGGGCCTCTTATCTTTCGCTCTGTTCGTCTTGCCGTTTTGCGTCGCGCCGCGTCCGTGGGTGTGGGTTTATGGTCTCGTGCTTATTTGTTTTGGGCTGACGAGCGCCGCTTGCTTACCAGTGGCCGTGCCACTACTAATCTTCTGGATGAAACCAGAGGTTAAGCGATATTACGGTAGGATATGAAGATACAGATCACCGGCACGCCAACCGCGAACCGATGTAGTCGAAGATCCGATCGGGCATCTTCATTTGTTCCCAGGCGCCCATGCCGGCGGTGATGGCGAGGGGCCAGAGGATCAAGAGACTGACGGTGCCGACGGCGGCTTTGTCGATCCATTTTCCCGCGCCGATTTCGACCGTTAACGTGTCTTCGCCGGAGTGGAAGACGATGTTGAGAGACGTGGCCATGCCGACCAGGTCACGCCAACTCCCGCGCTTCTTGATCTGAAGCAGGATGCTGTCTTCGTCAGTGTTCACCTGTTGCGTGTCGAAGTCCTGGGAATTGAGCCAGCCGCGCACCTCTCCAATCAGCCGCGGTTGATCGTCCGGCGAACACATGTAACGACGACTCTTCGATCCGGGAATCGAGCCGACGTTGTTGCCGGGTTGCATGCCCGACACGCCAGCCAGCGGCGCACCGCAACTGCGACAGAATTGCCAGTCCGGCTCGATGTTCTTCTGACATTGCGGACACCCCGCTCGCAACAGTCGCCAATGAATGATTGACAGGTCGAGCCTCCAAAGGAGGTGCAGCGACAGCTTGCGGAGCAGGTTTTCGCACCGGCTTCGTCGCCGTCCTGCGTTCGAGATCTCTCAGCGCGGCATCCACCTTCGTTCCGACTTTCGCCAACAAGTCGTCACGTTGTTTCAAACTCAACAGCAGCTCACGAAGCTCAGCCGGCGATCGTCCTTCAGCAACCGCCTCTTCCAGTTCCAAAAACAGCAGATTCTGCTCCTGCGGACTCAACGATGCGGGCGAGTCGATGCGTTCCTTGAGCGTGCTGAGATATGAGATCGGAACCGGCGGCGGCGAAGGAAGCGGATCCGGCAGTGGCGGCGCAGACGGAGCAGCATTGATCGCCTTGAGCAATGCGAAGGCAGCGCCTTTGTCCCGCAATCTATAATCAGTGATCTGGATCTCGTTCAGCGGGGCAGACAAAAGGGTCAGATTAATCCCGTCAGCAACCAGCACCGGAAGAATCGGTTTCCCAAGTCCCACAACGTAAGCCAGTTCACTCCGGCACGCCTCAGATTCCCACGACTCCGGCGAAAGCGCGAAGATAAAAATGTCGCAGTCTCGAATACTGGCGAGAATATTGTCCCACCAACGCTGGCCTCCGGTGAGGGTCTGGTCGTGCCAGGTATTAATGCCGACAGCCTGGAGGTCATCGACAAGCTGCGTGGCAGCGTCGAGATTGATGCGGCTGTAGCTGATAAACACTTTTCGCATGAGCGACGTCTCCTCTGTTGAGGTGGGAATCCTAACTCAACGCTGCGGCCTAAGGGAACACGATTTAACGCCGCATAATCAAGTTAGACGGCCCGCTTGCCTCATTCGACCGATTGCGGTCATAATACCCTCGACAAATTGATACCAACTCTAAGCGAGCATTACGCTCGCTTTCGTATTTACAGGAGTCAACAATTTGAGATCTTTTTCGTATTTCCGCCCCCATTACTATGCCTTTCTCCCGACACTTCTGATTCTTATCGTCACCGGTTTCGCGGTCGGCCAGACGACTGGCGCCAGTGAAGAAGTCCCCGCTGTCAATCCAGTTTTACAACGGATTGAGCGCGCCCGTGCCCTGGCTGCCGTGCATCAATTGCCGGCCGCCGCCGCGGAACTGGAAAACGTCCGCGCCTCCGTTAAAGACGTCGCGCTGCGAAATGTCACCACTTTGATGTTGCTCGGGATCTACCTGGAAGACGGAAATTACGGGCGCTCGCAAGCACTCCTGGAAGAGACTTTTCAAAATCGCGCTGCTCAAAAAGACGAGTCGATTCGCACGTATTTCGCCGCTGCGGGCCAGACGCTAAACGGCATTCGCACACACCTTGCTCGGTATCGCAGTTACGGCATCAACCCAACGGACACGAACCTGCCCGCGGAAGCCAGCGCCGATCTCGAACGCGTCCGCAATCTGCTGGAACGCGTAATCGCACAGGCGAAAGAGATCTCCACCGAAGCAGGCCGCTCGTACGATGCACTCGCGCTACAGGAAGACGTGCTCGGCATTCGACTCTCGCTCGCGCGCAACACTGAAGATCACGCACGTTGGCAAACTGAATATCTGCTCGCGCGAGAGAAGATGGCGTCGTCGCAAGTGCAAGTAGCGACGTTGGGACGTTCACCGGCACTCGACGCCGTCACTTCCAAGATCCCGAATCCATTCGCAAATCAAAAAATCGATCCGCCGCCGGCGACGACAACCACAACCACGACAGGCGTCAACCCGCCAGTCGCGACGCAAGTCCCCGCGACAATTAGCGGTCCCGAGCCGCAGCTCATCACGACCGGCTCGCTCAGCGGCCGCGAAAGTAAGCGGGTCATGCCTGCTTATCCGGCGATGGCCAAGAGCAGTGGCGTAGCGGGCACTGTCCGCGTCTTCGCCATCATCGACGAGAACGGCAAGGTCTGGATTACGAACTCCGAAGGCCCGATGCTGCTGCGGCGGGCGGCGGAGGAAGCCGCTCGTAGTTGGTTATTCCCACCGTCCACGTTCGGCGGCAAACCGGTACGCCTCGCCGGATATATAGACTTCGACTTCAAATTGTAAACGCGGGTTCAGCGAATCTCTCGCGATCTCTGCGGTTCTCAGTGCTCTCTCGTTTAACACAGAGAACACAGAGAACCGCAGAGATCGCAGAGTGGACATTGGGAAATCAGGCTCCCGCAAGAAACTTGACTTAAAAGTAAGGTTTCACGTAAGATGCGTTGGGTTAATCATTTAGATGAAGATTTCAGCTCAGGAAGAATACGGACTTCGCTGCCTTCTCCAACTCGCCCGCGCAAGCACGATGGGCGAGTCGCTGACGTTGTCGCAAATTGCGCGGCTCGAAGGAATCTCGCAAGCGAATGCCGGCAAGTTGCTTTGGATCCTGAGCAAAGCCGGTTTAGTGCAATCCACCCGCGGCACCAAGGGCGGCTACACACTCGCCCGGCCTTCGTCTGAAATCAGGTTGAACCAGGTGATTCGCGTGCTCGAAGGCGAGCCCGCGGAGTCGCACTGCAAGAGCTACGCGGGCGTGCTCGACGCATGCGTTCACACCGGAGATTGCGGCATTCGACCGGTGATTATCGAGTTGCACCAGATTGTCGACAACGCGCTCGCCGATATCACGCTCTCACAGTTGTTGGGAACGGAAGCGAATGTCGACGCCGCGTTGCACCAGATTTCAAGGGGTCAAACAGCGAGACAACAGAGTTTAGGTGTTGAGTAACTGATGAGCACAGCAGAACTTTTAAGCAAACAAGAATACAAATACGGCTTCGTCACGGACATCGAGTCGGACATGATTCCGCGCGGCCTGACGGAGGACACTATCCGTCTGATCGTCGAGAAGAAGAACGAGCCTGAGTGGATGCTCGAGTTTCGACTCAAGGCGTTTCGCCATTGGCTGACGATGACGGAGCCGAAGCATTGGCCCAATCTCAAATATCCGAAGATCGATTATCAGAACATCATTTACTACAGCGCGCCGAAGCAGAAGCTGACGAAGGCGAGCCTGGACGAAGTCGATCCCGAACTGCTCCGCACGTTTGAAAAACTCGGCATCCCGTTGCAGGAGCAAAAACAATTGGCGGGCGTCGCTGTCGATGCTGTTTTTGATTCGGTTTCAGTTGCCACGACTTACAAAGAGAAGCTGAAGAAGCAGGCGTGATCTTCTGTTCGTTCACGGATGCGATCAAAGAATATCCGGAACTGGTGAAGCAGTATCTCGGTTCAGTTGTTCCGACGAACGACAACTTCTTCGCGGCGTTGAATAGCGCGGTCTTCTCGGATGGCAGTTTTGTTTTCATTCCGAAGGGCGTTCGCTGTCCGATGGAATTGTCGACGTACTTCCGCATCAACAACGCGGAGTCGGGACAGTTTGAGCGCACGTTGATCGTTGCCGAAGAGGGTTCGCACGTTTCGTATCTCGAAGGCTGCACGGCGCCGAAGTTCGATCGCAATCAGCTTCACGCGGCGGTTGTCGAACTGGTAGCGCTCGACGATGCGCAGATCAAATACTCGACGGTCCAGAACTGGTACGCCGGCGACGAAGAAGGCGCGGCGGTATCTACAACTTCGTGACCAAGCGCGGCAAGTGCGCCGGCAGGAATTCGAAGATTTCCTGGACGCAGGTTGAAACTGGCTCGGCGATCACGTGGAAGTATCCGTCGTGCATTCTCCTCGGCGACAACTCGATCGGCGAGTTTTATTCAGTTGCGCTTACGAACCACGCGCAACAGGCCGACACGGGCACGAAGATGATCCATCTGGGCAAGAACACGCGTTCGACGATCATTTCGAAAGGCATCGCGGCCGGTTATTCAAACAACAGTTATCGCGGGCTTGTGAAAGTTATGCCGAAAGCCGAGAACGCGCGCAACTACACGCAGTGCGATTCGATGCTGATCGGATCGAAGTGCGGCGCGAACACGTTCCCGTATATCGAAGTGATGAACAACAGCTCGAGCGTCGAGCACGAAGCGTCGACGTCGAAGATCAGCGAGGAGCAGCTTTTCTACCTGCAACAGCGTGGACTATCGCAGGAAGATGCCGTGTCGTTGATCATTAACGGTTTTTGTAAAGATGTTTTCCTGCAGTTGCCGATGGAGTTTGCGGTTGAAGCGCAGCGACTGCTCGGATTGAAATTGGAAGGTAGCGTTGGTTAATCGATGTTAGAGATCAAAAACTTACACGCCGCAATTGACGGCAACGAAATACTCAAAGGCATTAACCTGACCGTCCGCAAGGGCGAGGTGCACGCGATCATGGGCCCGAACGGCTCGGGCAAGTCGACGTTGGCGAAAGTGCTTGCCGGTCATCCGCAGTACGAAGTGACCGCAGGGCGAGGTGCTGTACGAAGGACGCAACCTGCTGGAGATGCCGCCTGACGAACGCGCTCGCGAAGGCGTGTTCATGGCGTTTCAGTATCCGATCGAAGTGCCGGGCGTTTCGAACGCGCAGTTTCTGCGGCTGGCCTACAACGAGAAGCGCAAGCATCACGGCGAAGAAGAGCTCGATCCGCTCGAGTTCAAAGATCTGTTGAAGGAACGCGCGAAGGTCGTCGAGATGGACGCGAGCTTTATGACGCGTTCGGTCAACGAAGGTTTTTCCGGCGGCGAGAAGAAGCGCAACGAGATCCTGCAAATGGCCGTGCTCGAACCGAAGCTGGCCGTGCTCGACGAAACCGATTCAGGTCTCGACATCGATGCGTTGCGCGTAGTTGCGAACGGCGTCAATCAACTGCTGACGCCGGACAACGCGATCATCGTCGTCACGCACTATCAGCGACTCTTGAATTACATCGTTCCGGATTACGTACATGTTTTGGCGGGTGGCCGCATCGCACGCGAGGGTGGAAAAGAGCTGGCGCTGGAATTGGAAGAGAAGGGCTACGACTGGATCAAGTCATTGCGCTCAGAACACAACAGGAGCGCCGGCGAATTAGCGATGGTCACAGAACTCGCAAAATCAGAGAATAATTATCAAATTGCGTTTCGTTCGATCCGCGAATCGAGCCCGGCTGTGCCGTGGCTCGATCTGGTGCGCTCGGGCGCGCTCGATCGTTTCGAGCAGCTAGGATTTCCGACCGTGCAGGAAGAGGAGTGGAAATACACCAACCTCGCCGCGCTCGCGAAAGAGAATTTTCACCCAGCACTTGCACCTGTCGACAAGCCTTTCGAGAACGTCGAACGTTTCGCCTATCCGGAAACGAAGAGCGCGCATCTCGTAGTCGTCAACGGCTTCCTGCGCGAGGATCTTTCAACGAAGGAAGGGCTCGGTGAGGTCGTCGCGATCGATCTGTTCAGCGCCGTCGCCGATGCGAGATACAACAAGATCGCTCGCAAATACTTAGCTCGCAACGCCAACTATCACGATAACGGCGTGAAAGCATTGAACACCGCGTTTTTGCAATCGGGCGTGTTTCTGTGGGTGCCGAAGAACGTCAAACTCGAAACGCCGTTGCAGATCACGTTTGTTGCCGATGGTCCACAAAGCGTGAATTTCCCGCGGCTTCTCGTCGTCGCCGAAGAGAACAGTTCGGCGACGTTGATCGAGAGTTACGTTTCGCATAACGGCGACGAGTATTTCACCAACTCGATTGCGGAGATCGTGCTCAAAGACGGCGCGCGACTCGAACACTATCGTTTACAAAACGAAAGCAAGAGCGCGTTCCACATCGCGACGACGGCCACTGAGCTTGGCCGCGCGAGCAGCTACGACGTGACGTCGATCAATCTTGGCGCGCAACTCGCTCGTCACGACGTTTCCGTCGTGATGGACCAGGAAGGCGCGGAGTGTTGGGTCGACGGTTTGTACGTCGTCGGTCCGAACCAACACAGCGACACGCATTCGGTAATCGATCACAAGCAGCCGCACTGCAACAGTCACCAGTTGTACAAAGGCATCCTCGACGGCAACGGCCGCGCGGTCTTCAACGGCAAGGTTTTTGTCCGCGAAGGCGCGCAGAAGACTGACGCGATGCAGACGAACAAAAACCTGTTGCTGTCGTCGCAAGCACGCGTCGATACGAAGCCGCAGCTAGAGATCTACGCGGACGACGTGAAGTGCGCGCATGGTGCGGCAGTGGGCCAGATTGATGAGGATGAGCTTTTCTACCTGCAAACGCGCGGGATGAATCCAGAGCTCAGCCGCAGTCTTCTGACTTACGGTTTCGCGGAAGAAGTGATCGGCAAGATCAAGATCGACTCGATCAGATCGCAGTTGGATGAAGCTGTGCTGACCCGTCTACACACGCGACTCGAGGCTTAAATGAGTACCGGAATGGCATCGATCGTCGAAACAAACAAGACTACTGGGGCCCCTGACTCGTCCGATGTTTGGGACGTCGAACGCATTCGCGCCGACTTCCCGGTGCTGCATCAAACAGTCAACGGCAAACCGCTCGTCTATCTCGACAACTCTGCTTCGTCGCAAGTGCCGCAAGTCGTTATCGATCGCGGCAGCGCCTATCTCGAGCAGGAGCACTCAAATATCCATCGCGGCGTTCACTATCTCAGCCAGAGAGCGACCACGGCTTACGAGGGCGCGCGCGAGAAGGTGAAGCGCTTCATCAATGCGCGCGAGAGCCGCGAATGCATGTTTGTGCGCGGCGCGACTGAAGGCATCAACCTGGTAATGTACGGCTATGGCCGGAAGTTCATCGGCGAGGGCGACGAGATCATCATCACGGCGATGGAGCATCATGCCAACATCGTTCCGTGGCAAATGCTCTGCGAGGAAAAAGGCGCTCGCTTGCGAGTGATACCGATGAACGACGCCGGCGAGTTGCTGCTCGACGATTACGAAGTCTTATTGAACGAGCGCACGAAGTTCGTCAGCCTGATCCACATTTCGAATGCCCTCGGAACGATCAATCCGGTCAAGGAGATGATTGCCCACGCGCACAAGTATGGCGTCCCGGTTTTGATCGACGGCGCGCAGGCAGCGCCGCACATGCCGGTCGACGTGCAGGATCTCGATTGCGATTTTTACGTGTTCTCCGGTCACAAGATGTACGCGCCGACCGGCAGCGGCATCATTTATGGCAAGGCCGAGCTGCTCGAAAAGATGAATCCGTTTCAGGGTGGCGGCGACATGATCAAGACCGTCACTTTCGAGAAGACAACCTACGCCGATCTGCCGAACAAGCTGGAAGCGGGAACACCGGCGATTGCGTCGCAGATCGGACTCGGCGCCGCGATCGATTATCTCGACACCATCGGCCGCGAGCGTGCGGCAGCTTACGAAGCCGAGTTGCTGCGTTATGCGACCGAACGCGTTTCGGCGATCGAAGGCGTGCGCATTATCGGCACCGCGAAGAACAAGGCGAGCGTGTTGTCGTTCGTGATTGACGATATTCATCCGCACGACATCGGCACGATCCTGGACCAGGAAGGCATCGCGGTTCGCGCCGGACACCATTGCGCGCAGCCGGTGATGCAACGCTTCAACGTGCCTGCCACCGCGCGTGCGTCGTTTGCTTTCTACAACACGAAAGCAGAGATCGACGTGCTCGCGCGCACAATTGAAAAAGTTATCGAAATTTTTGGTTGATCATGGCATTGCCAGTTGGCAATTGCCAATTGGTTATAGGCGATCGTGCTAAGTTCTGGCGCGTCGCGATGCTAAGTGAGACTCACACAAATAAGCAAATCGGCAATCGGCAATTGCCAATCCACAATGTCCTATGTCTGAACTCAGCGAGCTGTACCAGCAAGTAATTCTCGACCACAACAAAAAGCCACGAAACTTCCGCAAGCTGGAAAACGCCAACCACACGGCTGAGGGTTACAACCCACTCTGCGGCGATCAGTTGACCATCTACCTCAGCCTCGACGGCGATGGCGTGCAGGAGATCGCATTTGAAGGTTCCGGGTGCGCGATTTCAAAGGCGTCGGCGAGCATGATGACGCAGGCGCTGAAAGGGAAGAGCAAGGAACAGGCGGAGGAGATGTTTCGCGAGTTTCATTCGATGGTCACGGGCGAGCTCGACGCAGAGACGCAGGAAAACACTCTCGGCAATCTGAAGATCTTTGCCGGCGTGCGTGACTTTCCAGTGCGCGTGAAGTGCGCCACGTTGCCGTGGCATACGATGCACGCCGCGTTGAATAACGAAGAGCGCGTTTCGACAGAATAGTCTTTCTAAACAAACCGAGGGTAGTGATACAGTTTGAACTGTGTCAGTACGCCGAAGGCGTTCATTAATTCCAGCCCAGGGTTGCTTCAACCCTGGGAACAGCAGAAGCGAATTAGAAAACACTGAAAGTGTTTGGTTGCAATTGAAACTCCTTCAGAGTTCAAAAGGATTGATGAATTGCTTAACCCAGGGTTGCGGCAACCCTGGGCTGGAATTAGCGAACGCCTTCGGCGTTACAGGTTGAAACGGCACCACTAACGAACCGGGAGAGGTAGCGATCGGGGTGCGCGGATGCAACCGAGCCGAAAGGTTGACTCCGCACAGTGACCCGGTCGCTACTTCTCCCGGTTCGCGCGTGTATACAAATCTTTAATTGGAGAGGGATACCGGTAATATCCGGTAAGGGCTTGAATGTCCCTTTTACCAGTTATGCCCGAGGACGGTCAAGAGTGGAAAGCGCGGATTGAAAAAATAAAGCCCCGGATCGGGTGATCCGGGGCCTTGTAATTTACTTAATTTGAAACGGCACTGAGTGCAGCACCGGATCATCTCCAGCCGTGAAGCACAGTTTGTAAGTGCCCGTGAATGAGCCCGGTGGTTTTCAGGTTGAGTATGTAGGAGCCACTCGTGAACCGGAAGTTGTTATCCGGATTTGCGTTTCCAGCGGTGATGACCTCGCCGTAAGCTTCAGTCGAGACCTGCTGAATGTTGACCGCGTGAACAACTATGCTCTGCTGACGATACGTTGTTGCCGTTGACGTCGCAGAGCGCAATCTTGATCGGATATGCAGCTCCACTCTTCTTGGCCTTCGTCGGATCGTACAGCAGACAGATGTTGAACGAGACTGACAACGTCGCGGTGTCGCTGCTCGGCGCTGTGAAAGCACCGCCACTGAACTCTCCGGTGATCGTCAGCGTTTGCGGCGCAGTCCCACCCGGCAGAATGTAATTCGCCGTCGCCACTCCACCCGACACATTTCCTACCACCGGCAAACCAACGACCATGTTCGCGGCATTTCTAACCGTGAAGGTTACTGTGCCTTCGTTGATCGTGGCTGCAGCCGCGTGACAGTCGCCGTCAACGTCACGCTCTGATTGGACGCACTGAACACAGCCGATGCATCAGAGACGGTTGTAGTCGTCGCCGCATTCGGGAACTTGAAATATCCGACCGGCATATCGTGATCGGAGTTTCGTTCCGGCCTCGTGGCATCGCCCGCGAACAACGCACCTTCGGGGAAGTCGGAGTTGTTACGCGCGATGTGGTAACGCTGGAGGATCGCGGCGGCGGACGTGTTGATGAGGAAGTGGTCGAGTGCCTGCGGCGTTCCTTCGAAGATGAAGCTGTAGCGCTGATCCGCCGGCAACGAGTCCGTCAGGTTAATGAAGTTCGGATTAACCAGGTCGGGGCTCGCGTCAACCACCATTTGATCGTCGGCAGTGGGCGTACCTTTTATGGTCGCAATCGGATCGGTGTAGCCATCGTTGAACTGATAGGCGTTGTAGTCGCCGATCGAAAGCACCGGCGTTCCCGGGTTCCCGGTCTGCAACTCCTGCAGCAGATCGGCCAGGAACTCGCCCTGCGCTTTGCGCTTGGCGCGGACGCGTGGACCATCACCCGCGACCAGCTCGATATCGATGAACGAGCGCGTGTGATTGACTATGACGATGATCTGGCGCGGGTTCGGCGTCAACGCATCGACGGTCGCATGCAGCACGAGCGGCGGACGATCGTTGAGCAACGCCGGGTTGCCGTCCGGATCGATGAACGTGTTGCAGGTTGCGGGCGTGCCGTTGCAACCGGGCAGCTCTTCCTGGATCACGCTGTCGATCTGGATGCGCGACGTCTTGACCAGGAAACCGACGTCCTGATCGGAGTCGTTGGTCGTGCCGTCCGCTTCGACCAGGCGGGCTTCGTAGTGAACGCCGGAGATCGTTTCAATCTCGGTGGCGAGCGCTTGAAGATCGGCCAGGTCGAAGATCTCGATCGTGCCGATGACGTCCGGCAGATGCAGCACGTCGCGAATCGCGAGCGCCGCCTTCTGCCGTTGGGTTGCGTTGTTGTTGAAGTTTTCGATGTTGAAACCGGCGACAGTGAACTCGCCCGCTGCGGGTGTCGGCACCGGCACTGCGCTCATGTTCGCCGAAGCGCTTGGCGTAGTTTCGCGGCAACACCTTGTAATCGTCGAAAGTGAAGTCGAGTGGTCCAGTGATATTCGAGAGCGTTACGTTTGAAGTGACGTTGAGCTCTGGTCGAAC
This sequence comes from uncultured Acidobacteriota bacterium, assembly GCA_963770215.1. Lineage (GTDB taxonomy): Bacteria > Acidobacteriota > Blastocatellia > Pyrinomonadales > Pyrinomonadaceae > PSRF01. The sequence continues at coordinate 105,514 of CAVYOP010000013.1, read as the reverse complement.
CTACCAGGCCATCAGTGTCGATCATGATCCGTTCGGGGTTCTCATCCCAACGCGGAATGCAGCAGTCGACGCAGGCCTGAAGTCGGATCGGGCGGAACCGGCAACGAGATCTCGATGCCAGGCTCGCGCATCGGACGCGCAACGCCATCGAGCACGGTGAAGATCTCGCCGAACTCGTTTGTCGGCGCGACTGAAACGACCGTGTCTGCGTGGACGCGCATTCCTTCGAACCGTTCGAGCTGATCGAGCGGACCGGCCGGATCGAGAATCGTTGTGGTAAGCGTGATCGCCGCCGGTAAGGGATTTCCGCTCGAAGAGATCGAAACGTTGCTGTCTGAGCTGGAAATCTGCGTCAAGTTAAAGAACTCGGTCGCGGTTCCGGTTACTGTTACTGCATCGCCAACCGCGGCTGTCGGCGCGCCGCTCGTGAATACAAAGATACCTTCCGAAGTATTCGGATCGGCATCGACGTTCGGGTCCTGCATGAAGAAACCGTTCGACTTGCGAGCGGTACACGATGCCGGAAGTGATCACGCCTGAGCCCGTTGAACGGCGAGGTCGCGCCGTTGCCCTGGATGTCGTGAATCGCGGCTGCGACTGCCGGCGGCGGACAGTTGTTCGCGGCGTCAGGCGTTGGCGTGCGAGCGAGGTAGGTGGTTGTATTGCGTGCGCCACCGTCGCCGTTCGGACAACGTCCGATCGAGTCGACGTCCGGCGCCGTGCCGCTTGATTCGTCAACTTGCGGCTGACCGGCGTTCAGGAGAACGAGCAGATCCCGGATCGTCAGGATCGGCAGTGTCGTAGACCACTGCGTCGCGAAGGTTTGCGGTCGTGACTGGCGTGTTAGTCGGGAAGTCTGTTGCGTTAGCGGCGTAGAGCGCGACGGCGTCTTCACCGTTTTGCAAGTATGTTGCCCGGGAAGGTTAAGTCGACCCCGGGAACGGCCGCGTTGCCGACTGTGAAATAGCCGGCTGCGTTGGTGCTGAACCCGTCGAGGTCGATGGCGCGATACGACAGGTCGTTCGAGCCGTTGTAGAAGACGAGGACCAGGCCGCTTAGCGAAGTGTTACCGACGCCGCCGTCATAAAGCTCGACAAACTCGGCGGCGTCTGCGCCAGGCGTGTCGGAATCGAGTTCGTTAATGATCACGTTGTTCGCGACTACTGGTGGCGCTGCAGCCGTCGTGAACGAGAACACAAAATTCGCCGCCATGTTGTCTGGCGGATCATTTACATCAAGATCGGAGATCTGATTAGCCAGAACGGTAACCGTGCAGATCGTGCTGAACGGCAAGTTGACGTTTGGATCGAGTGTAAAGACTGTGCTTGGTGAAGCGCTGAGTGTGAATGCCTGCGGCGATCCGGTTGGGCAATCAACAGATAAAGGAACCTGTTGTGGCGTTAACACTTTCGCTAAAGGTGATGGAAATATTTGTATCAACCGCAACGGTGACCGCGCCATTAAGCGGAGAGGTTGCCGTAACTGATGGCGCCGTATCGCCGACCACACCCTGAGCTGTGACTGAGAAATCGTCAACCGCAAGACCGTGATCGTTTCCGGCGTCGTTGGTGTCTTTAAAGCGCAGCCAAACTTCCTGGCCCGCAGGCGCCGAAAGAGCGATAGTCGCCGCTTTGGCGGTTCGATTTGCCGCTGCATTGCCGTCGAGGGCGGCGGCGGTAGCGCCGGTTATGGGACTCACGAAATCCAGCGAATCGAAGTCGGTCCAACCCGTTGTCGGGCTGTTGACGTCAGTGATGACGCCTGGAACAGCAATCTGATATTGAAAATCGAGCTGTTGCGCGGCGGCGTTGCCGCCGTTGCGCCATTGTTCGCCGTTGTAAGCAACATCGAGCGACGTAATCGTCTGCCCGGTATTATTGGTTAGTTTGAAGCCGAAGAAGATATCGCCAGTGGCGTTTGAACCGACTCCGCCAAGCGCGCGTTCGGTGCTTGTGCCGGTGCCATAGCTATGAATTCCGCCAGTGTTACTTGTGCCGGCGTCGGCGATGTAAACAGTGGGATTAGTTGGAACCGCCGCAAACTGTGCGTACAAGCCGCCGATGGTGGAATTATCAGACCATGCGTTAGCGGTTCCTGCGGTCGCCAGCGTGTCAAAATTCTCTGTCAGGGGCGAGCCAAATGAAACAACGCTGCCATTGTTGGTCAGCGCTGAAGACGGTTGGACGACAAACGACACCGCGAGGGCGGTGAGAAGAAATATTGAAAGCAAAGATGCCAACGTCGATCTGCTGGATTTGATGAACGCAGCAGGAGAAAACCGACGAGTGTTCAAATTCCCACGATGGGGGCTAATCAGGCGCATACGATCTTCCTCTTCAGACTAAATGGTTGCAAACATCCGCACGTTATTGATGAGGTATACCGGAGGAAACATTGAGGCCGGCAGGTAAAATGTGCCAGCCTTTTATCAGTTCTATCAGGGCGGGTCAAGTTACAGTGAGCCTTAAACAAAGCCCCGCACGAAATGCTCCTGATCGCAGGCTGACAAGTGGTTGGAGGAAAGGCATAATGCCTTCACGGAGGAGCAACTTTCTGACCTTGATCATCCAGTCGATCGAACTGCGCGAGATCCGCCTGCCCCTCGTCCACTTCTTCGAAACCAGCTTCGGTCGCACTACTGAACGGCGCATTGTGTTGGCGCGAGTGACCGACAGCGATGGCGCTGAAGGATGGGGCGAATGCACCGCGGGCGAAGGACCGTTCTACAGCAATGAATGGACTGACACTGCATGGGCCACGCTGCATGAATTTCTCGCGCCGATGGTCGCTGGGAAAAAGTTTCGACAACGCCGCGCAGATGTCTTTCGCGGCGATGAAGCCGGTGCGCGGTCATCGCATGGCGAAAGCGACAATCGAAAACGCGTGTTGGGATCTCGAGGCGAAGAAGCTCGGCGTGCCTTTGTGGCGACATCTTGGCGGCACGCGCCAGCGAGATCGCTTGCGGCGTTTCGATCGGCATTCAAAACACGCCCGAGATCCTGCTCGAGAAGATTCGCAAGGAAGTCGACGCGGGTTACCAGCGCATCAAGATCAAGATCAAACCGGGTTGGGACGTCGGCCGTCGTTGCGCGTGTGCGCAAGGAGTTTCCGGAAATACGTTTGATGGGCGATGCAAACTCCGCGTACACGCTCGCCGATGTCGTCTCTTTTCAGCGAGCTCGATCGTTACAACCTGATGATGCTCGAACAGCCGCTCGCGCACGACGACATCTTCGATCACGCAAAGCTGCAACGCGCAGATTCAGACGCCGGTTTGTCTTGACGAGTCGATCCGTTCAGCGGAAGACGCGACTCAACGCGATCGCGCTTGGTTCGTGCAAGATCATCAACGTGAAACTCGGACGCGTCGGCGGACACAGCGAAGCGAAACGGCTCGAACAAGTCGCGCGCGAGCAAGGAATTCCCGTCTGGTGCGGCGGCATGCTCGAATCCGGCATCGGCCGCGCGCACAACATCGCGATGTCGACACTCGCAGGTTTCACGTTTGCCCGGCGACGTTTCGGCCAGCGCGCGTTATTGGGAAGAAGACATCATCGAACCTGCCGGTGACTGTCAGTCCACGCGGGACGATCACGCCGCCGGATGCGCCGGGCATCGGATTCAACGTTAACCTGCCGTCGCCTCGACGCGCTGACCGTTCGCAAAGAAACAATCACAAACACTTAACTTCATTCATGTCTGACACCCCTACTTCATTCACGCCGCTCAACAGATTCTACGAACTACTCAAATCGCGGCAAGCCGAGATCGAAAAGTTCATTCGCGCTCTAGTCGAAACTGAGTCTCCTTCGGGAGACGAAGCGGGCAGTCGCGCAGTTGTCGATTTGCTTGCCGACGCGTGCGCGACGGCTCGACTGCGTGAGCGAGATCAAGCGCGTCGATGTGCCGGATTTTGGTCATCACGTCGTGATCAGAGCTTTCGCAGCCGCACAGATGCGAACGGACAGTTTTTGGTCGTGGGCCACACGGACACCGTTCATGCGCGCGGTTCGATTGAGTGCGCGTCCGTGGCGTCGCGAGGCCGGAAAGATCTACGGCCCAGGCATGTTCGACATGAAAGCGAACTGCGCGCTTGATCGTCGAAGTGTTGCGCGCGATGTCGGAGTTGAAGCTTACGCCGCGCGTGCGGAGTCACGGTCGTGCTGACGTGCGATGAAGAAGTTGGCAGCTTTTCAGGCTGGCCGCTGATTGAAGAGACGGCGAAGTCTGCGAACACTCGTTACGCGTTCGTGCTGGAACCGCCTGCGCCTGGCGGCCGCGTAAAAACCGGCCGAAAAGGAACGGGCATTTTCGCGATCAAAGTCGAAGGTAATGCGGCACATGCGGGTCTTGAACCGGAAAAAGGCGCGAGCGCGATTCTCGAGCTCGCGCGGCAAACAGAACGGCTGCACGCGATCAACCGATCCGGATCGGGCATCACGGTGAACGTCGGCGTGGTCCATGGCGGCACGCGATCGAACGTCGTCGCCGCCGAAGCGGAAGGCGAGATCGACGTTCGCTTTTCGACGGAAGCCGAGTCGCGTGAGATCGAACACATGCTTGGCAGCGTCACGCCGATTGATGAGCGAACGAAAGTGTTCGTGTCCGGCGGCATCAACCGGCCGCCTCTCGAACGAACGCCGGCGGTTATCGAGTTGTTCGAAAAGGCGCGCAGCGATCGCCGCGCATCTTGATTTCGAGCTCGGCGAAGCGCAGGTGGGTGGCGCGTCTGATGGAAACTTCCTCGCGGCGCTCGGAATTCCGGTGCTTGATGGACTGGGAATCAGCGGCGACGGCGCGCACGCCGTGCACGAACATATCGAAGCCGACGACATCGCGCGACGCGGCGCGCTGATCGGCGGACTGCTGTTGTCTGATTAAAAATGCTCATCGCAACCTGGAACGTAAACTCAATCCTCGCGCGCATGCCGGTCGCTCATCCGTTGGCTCGACGACGTCAAGCCCGACGTCATCTGCATGCAGGAAACAAAGTGCACCGACGACAAGTTTCCCACGCTCGTCTTTCAGGAGCGCGGTTATCAGTGCCAACTGTTCGGGCAGCAGTCGTACAACGGCGTCGCGATTCTCACGCGCATGGCGTGCGAGACGAGCCATCGCGGTTATCCGGGCGACGACGAAACGGCGCAGTCGCGGCTGATCACGAGCTGTCGTTGAAGGCATTCAGATCGTTAACGTTTACATTCCGAATGGGCAGGCGGTTGGTTCCGATAAGTACGAAATGAAGCTGGCGTGGATGCGGCGGCTGCGCGAGTTCCTCGATACGAATTACGATCCCGCCAAGCCGGTGCTGCTTTGCGGCGACTTCAACGTCGCTCCGGAAGATCGCGACGTTCACGATGTGCGGCTATGGCAGGGACGCATCATGTTCAGCGAGCAGGAGCACGCCGCGTTGCAGCACATCAAGGACTGGGGATTCACTGACGCGTTTCGTTTGCACACCGAAGAAGGCGGGAAGTTTACCTGGTGGGATTATCGCGCCGGCGCTTTTCGACGCAACCTGGGACTGCGCATCGATCACATCTGGATCACCGAGCCGCTCGTCTCAGGCAGTCGTGCGCACCTGGATCGACATCGAACCACGCACCTGGGAAAAACCCTCCGATCACGCGCCCGTGATCGCCGAGCTTTAGCCACGAAAAGGCACAAAAAGCACAAAAGGCACAAAGAAAATTAACCAGGTGAGATCAACCATCCCAAGGTTTTCCTTCTTTGTGCCTCTTGTGCCTTTTGTGTTTCTTGTGGTTAATTCGACGTCAGTTCAGCAGTCTTCTCAGTAATATCTTTCTGCGCCCACTCGTTGTCGCGGCTCGCCTCGCCGGCTTTCGAGCGCTTCGCGGCCTTCATCTTCTGCACCAGATCCATGTGAGTTGAGAAGTAGGGAAGGCTCTTGCCGACGATCTCCTGCACCGACGTCGAATCCTTTGTCGACCATGAACTTCTCGACGCCTTCTTTCAGCTCGTCGATCATCTTCACGCCCTGAAGCATCACGCCGGTGCAGATCTGCACCGTCGACGATCCGAGCAACATGAATTCGAGCGCGTCGTGCGAGTTCTCGATGCCGCCGATGCCGCTGATCGAAACTCCTTCCGGCAGGCCCAACGCGAGTTGGCTGACCATGCGCAACGCTATCGGCCGAACAGCCTGCGCCGAATAACCACCGGGCACACTATGTCCTTCAACTGTCGGCATCGGTCGCAACGTTTCGAGGTCGACGCCAATCACGGAAAGGATCGTATTGATCGCCGAAATACCAACCGCGCCGCCGCGCACCGCAGCGAGCGCAGGTTCGCGAATGTTCGTGATGTTGGGCGTCATCTTGGCCCACACGGGAATCGTCGCGACTTCCGTCACCCAACTCGTCACTTCTTCAGTCAGGTCCGGATGCTCGCCCATCTCCGAACCCATCTTGCGTTCGGTCATGCCGTGCGGGCACGAGAAGTTGAGCTCGAAACCGTCGACGCCGGTGTCCTGGACCATGCGCGTCAATTCCTGCCAGCGACTCTTCTCATACTCCTCCATGATCGACGCGATCAGGATGTGGTTCGGATACTCTTTCTTGACCTGGCGAAACTCTTCGAGCCAGACGTCGATTGGCCGATCGGAGATCAACTCGATGTTCTCGAAGCCGATAACTTCGCCGGTCGTTCGCGAGCGGAGCTTTCCGTAACGCGGAACAACATTCACCACTTTCGCTGATTCGAGACTGACAGTCTTGGCGACGGCGCCGCCCCAGCCCGCGTCGTACGACTTCGCGAGTACGCGCGCGTTCGTTCCCGGCGGGCCTGAGCCCAGCAGAAACGGGTTGGGGAACTTCATGCCGTTGACGGTGATCGATAGATCCATGAATAAACTCCCTTAAGCATTGCCAATTGTCGATTGCCAATTGCCAATTTCAAAGCGATACGATCGACGTTGTTTCAAAAAATGCGATTGGCAATCGGCAATTGGCAATCGGCAATGAACTCAATCCGCGACTAATGCACCGTAGGAATCCGGACGTCGATCGCGGAAAAACTGCCATGTGTTTCGCACTTCGCGGATCTTGTCGAGATCGAGATCGGCGACGACGAGCGCATCTTTATCGCGAGGCGCTTCGGCGACAAACTGCCCGCGCGGATCGCAGAAATAACTCTGTCCGTAAAACTCGCCGATGTCCCACGGTTGTTCGTGACCGACGCGATTGATCGCGCCGATGAAATATCCATTCGCAACTGCGTGCGCCGGCTGTTCCAGCCGCCAGAGATATTCGGACAGTCCGGCCACCGTTGCCGACGGATTGAAAACGATCTCCGCGCCATTCAAACCGAGCGCGCGCGCGCCTTCCGGGAAATGGCGGTCGTAACAGATGTAAACGCCGATGCGCGCAAATGCAGTATCGAAACACGGATAGCCGAGATTGCCCGGCCGGAAGTAAAACTTCTCCCAGAAACCGGGATTGACGTGCGGAATGTGGTTCTTGCGATACTTGCCGAGATACTTCCCATCGGCGTCGATCACCGCGGCGGTGTTGTAGTAAATGCCGGTGATCTCTTCTTCATAAATCGGCACGATGATCACCATGCCATGCTCCTTGGCGACTTCCTGCATCAGCCGCACGGTTGGACCATCGGGAATTCGTTCCACCGCTTCGTACCAGCGCGTCTGCTGCTCGGCGCAGAAGTACGGCGTCGTGAAAACTTCCTGCATGCAGATGATCTGCACGCCCTGCTGCGGCAGCCTGCTCGATGAACCTCAGGTGCTTCTCGATATTCAGCCGCTTGATCTCTTCGATCGGCAGATCGGTCGGCGCCGCATTCGAGCATTGAATCAGTCCGCATTTAACCGTGCGTGGCATTAGTTAGTCCTCATTAAGTCAAAGATGTAGTTTTTATAGCATTTAGCGAGCGGTGGTTATCTAGATCGCCTCTGCTGCAGGCGCCGCGACTTTCATCAGCAGGTAGTGCGTTATGGCGGCGGCGCCGAAGCCGACAAACCAGGCGTAATCATATAAGTGGCCGCAGTCGTCGGAACGACAAGGCCGATCCACGCGAGAGCGCAACCGATCAATGTGGCCACGATGGCGCGCCAGTTCCAACCGCCGCTGTAAGTGTAAGTGCCTTCCTGTGCGATACAGATCGCCAAGCTGCAGCCGCTTCTTGCGCACCAGCCAATAGTCGACGATCAACACGCCGGCGATCGAACCCAAGCCGCCGGAGTAACCCACCAGCCACGCGAAAATGTAACCCGAAGGATCGGCGAGCAGCCGCCACGGCTGCATCAGGATGCCGATGATGCCCGGTGATCAGGCCGCCGGTGCGGAAAGAGATCCACTTCGGAAACGCGTTGGCAAAATCGTTTGCGGGCGAGACGACGTTGGCGGCGATGTTCACGGCGAGCGTCGCCACGACGACGGTGAACATCGAGATCGCGATCACAGCACGCTTTGAAACTGGCCGACCAGTTTCATCGGATCCCACAGCTCTTCCGGTCTCATGTGCGGATAGATCACGACCGCCGCCGAAGTGATCATCACGCCCATCGCCGCGAAGACCGTCATCGTCGTCGGCAGCGCCACCACCTGGCCCATCGACCTGTTCGCGCTGGCTTTTACCAAAGCGCGTGAAGTCGGGCATGTTCAGCGACAGCGTGGCCCAGAAGCCGATCATCCCCGTCAGCGAAGGAATGAAGATGGGCCAGAACTCGCCAAACGTGTGAAACTTGCCTTGCTGATTGAGCAGGTAGCCGAGGCCGTCTGCTTTCCAGAGCGCCCAGCCGAGCAACAGCGCCGTCATGACCAGCACGAAAGGCGCGGCCCAGTTTTCAACCTTTCGGAGCAGGTCCATGCCGCGATAGATGATGTAGATGTTGAAGCCCCAGAACAGCAGGAACGACAGCCACTCGGTCGGCGTGTGCCCGCCGATCGGACCACCGAGCAGCGTGTTCCAGCCGGGAATGATCGCGCCGAAGAACATGTTTAGCGCCTCGCCGCCGATCCACGCCTGGATGCCAAACCACCCGCAGGCGACGATCGCGCGCATCAGCGCGGGAAGGTTCGAACCGTACGTGCCGTAAGCCGCGCGCGCAAAGACGGGAAACGGGAATGCCGTACTTTGTGCCCGGATGTGAATTCAGCAGGATCGGAATCAGCACGATCGTGTTGCCGAGCAGGATCGTGATCAGCGCCTGCCACCAGTTCATGCCGGCGCTGATCAGTCCCGACGACAGCATGTAGGTCGGAATGCAGTGCGCCATGCTGATCCAGAGCGCGGCGTAGTTGTAGGTGGTCCAGTTGCGCTCTCTGATCGGGACCGGCGCGAGGTCTTCGTTGTAAAGGGAGCTTTGGCTGATTTCCGCCAGCGCTTCGGGCTTAAGCTCAACGCGGCCGTCGGGATGTTCGATACTTTCCGAGGGGGTCAATCGGTTGTTCTCCAGTTTTGAGGAATGAACGGCTTTGCACAAAAACGTCCGCTACGAAGGATATTCTCCTGCAAAGGCGCAAAGGCGCAAAGAAAGTCCAGCGAAACGCGGTAGCGCTTTGCGTCTTGGCGCCTTTGCGGGAGACATCTTCACGTAATAACGCACTTTTTGTGCAAAGCTGGAATGAACTGACTACTACATCGCCACGCACGTGCCGCGTTTCAGGAACTGTCCATCGCCCGCCTTGCCTTTGAAATCTCCCTTGTCAACCACGACCTTGCCGCGCGACAGCACCGTTTCGACAACGCCCTTGATCTTCTTGCCTTCGTACGTGTTGTAGTCGACGTTCATGTGGCTCGTCTCGAGGCCGAGCGTCTGTTCTTTCTCCGGATCGAAGATCACGATGTCGGCGTCGGAACCGACGGCGATCGTGCCTTTCTTCGGGAACAAACCAAACATCTTCGCTGCCGCCGTCGAGGTCAACTCGACGAAGCGATTCAGGCTGATGCGATTCTCGACCACGCCGCCGTTGTAGATCAGCGGCACTCGATTCTCCACGCCCGGAGCGCCGTTCGGGATCTTGGTGAAGTCGTCGCGGCCGAGCTCTTTCTGTTCTTTCATGCAGAACGGACAGTGGTCCGTGGAGATCACTTGCAGATCATCCATCTTCAGACCTTTCCACAACTCGGCCTGGTTCCACTTCTCGCGCAGCGGCGGCGTCATCACATATTTCGCGCCGTCGAATCCCGGCTCGTCGTAGTTGTCGATCGACAGGAAGAGATACTGTGGACAAGTTTCGGCAAACGCGGGTATGCCGCGATCGCGCGCCTGGCGCACCTGGTTCAGGCGTCGGCGCAAGAAAGGTGAACGATGTAAACAGGCGCCTCCGCCATCTCGGCGATTGCGATCGCGCGATGAACGCCTTCCGCTTCAGCGATGGTCGGTCGCGTCAAGGCGTGATACTTCGGCGCGGTGCGGCCGTTCTCGAGCGCGCGTTTGATGATCTCGTTGATGACGATGCCGTTCTCGGCGTGCATGCAGATCAAACCGCCGCGCTGTCCGGCCGCCGACATCGCGCGAAAGATCGTCGCATCGTCGACGAGGAACACGCCCGGATAAGCCATGAACATCTTGAAGCTCGTCACGCCTTCGTCCATCGCGGTGTAGAGCTCTTCGATCTGCTTGTCTTCGAGTTCGGTGGTAATCAGGTGGAAGCCGTAATCGATCGCGGTTTTGCCTTCGGCTTTCTTGTGCCAGTTGTCGATGCCTTCGATCAGCGACTGGCCTTTGTACTGCACGGCGAAGTCGATGATCGTCGTCGTGCCGCCGTGGGCGGCCGCGATCGTTCCGGTGCGAAAGTCGTCAGACGCTTCGGTGCCGCCAAACGGCAGCTCCATGTGCGTGTGTGGATCGATCCCGCCGGGAATCACGAGTTTGCCGCTCGCGTCGAGCTGCTGGTCGGCTTCCATTTGCAGGTCTTTGCCGATGATGGAAACACGTTCGTTTTCGATCAGGATGTCGGCGTTGTAATCGTCGACGGCGGTAACGATGCGTCCGTTTTTGATCAGGGTTCTCATTGTTGTTTTTTCAGACAGGGCTTGGTTGCAGCGATGTCGGAGGCGTGTCGCGCGTCTGCGTTTGCGTTTGGACCAGGCAAGATCTTGTCGGTGACGCAGATCTCATCCGGCGTGATCTTTACGACGACCAGATACGACGTAATCTTCTCGGGTTTTTCCGGGTTCTCGCTGGCGTTGTAACGAAGGATTAGCGCCGCGGGCACAAGCTTCGTGTTCGGTCGCGCCAAACGCCATTCAGCTTTCGGACCGAGGCTCGAAAAACCGCCGCTGACAACGTCCCAAAGTTCGAGGGAATGCTTTGCGCCTTGCGGCGTAACAACCGTGACGTTCTGGCGCAGATCGCCTTCGGTTACGAGTAGTTTGTATCCGCCATACCCCGGGCACTCGCCTTCATACTCTCCGCCTTCCGCATCGGAGGACTTGAGCTGCTTACACTTCTTTTCTTCGACAGACGTGTAAGTGCTGAAAAGCGACTGGCCCACTGTTGTCGCCACGCAGGCGAGCAGCAGCAATACTGAGCCGCGAATTAGTGGCTTGTATCTCACGTCAGTAGAGATTTCCCTCGCGTTTGCGCCCGGTGTAGTCGACGTAGACCACTTTCAGCTCGGTGTAAAAATCGAGCGCGGTCGAGCCTTGTTCGCGGTCGCCGATGCCGGTGCCTTTGCTGCCGCCAAACGGAATGTGCGCCTCGCCGCCGGTGGTCGGCGAGTTGATGTGCGTCATGCCGGTCTCGATGTCGTCGACGAAGCGAAAGATGCGAGCCGCGTCATTCGAGAAGATCGACGACGACAGGCCGAACTCGGAATCGTTCGCGACCTCCATCGCCGACTCGAAATCTTTAACCCGCAACACTGACAACACCGGGCCAAAGATCTCTTCGCGCGCGATGCGCATATCAGGTGTTACGCGATCGAAGACTGTTGGTTGGACGAAGTAACCTTTGTCGAGACCATCGCCGGTCGCGCGCGCGCCGCCGCAGACAAGCGTCGCTCCGTCTTCACGTCCGATGTCGATGTAATTGAGCACTGTCTTGAACTGACTCTCGTCGACGCTTGGTCCCATATCTGTTTGCGGATCAGCGCCTGGTCCAATGCGCAGCGACCGCGCGCGCTGGGCAATCCGTTCGACAAACTCGTCCGCCACGTCGTCGACGACGATGGCGCGGCTCGTCGCCGTGCATCGTTGACCGGCCGATCCAAACGCGCCTTGTGCGGTCGACTCGATGGCGAGCTCCATGTCGGCGTCTTCGAGGATCACGACCGGGTTCTTGCCACCCATCTCGCACTGCACTTTCGCGCCGCGCCGCGAAGCCTGTTCGTAAAGCCGGATGCCGACGCCGTTCGATCCCGTGAACGAGATCGCTTTGACTGCGGGATGATTAATGATCTCGTCGCCTGCTTCCGAGCCCGATCCGATGACGAGATTCAAGACGCCGGGCGGTATTCCGGCAGCTTCGAAGATCTCCGTGAGGCGTACCGCGCACGCCGGCGTGATCGAAGCCGGTTTGAAGACGACGGTGTTTCCAGCGACTAACGCAGGCGCGACTTTCCACACCGGAATCGCGACCGGAAAATTCCAGGGCGTCACGCACGCCACGACGCCGAGCGGCTGCTTGATCGTGTAGGCGAAGTTCATCGGCAGCTCGGACGGGATCGTCTCGCCTGTCATGCGTCGCGACTCGCCCGCGCAAAACTCGGCGACGTTGATCGCTCGTTGCAACTCGCCGCGCGACTCGGCGATTGTTTTACCTTCTTCGCGCGTCAGCAGTTGAGCCAGCTCTTCTTTGTTCTCTTCCATCAGCCGCGCAGCTTTGGCGACGATCTTGCCGCGGGCAGGCCCTGGTGTCGCACGCCAACCGCGAAAGGCTTCGGCCGCAGACTCGACGGCCGCGCGCGCTTCGTCGCGCGTCGCCTGGCGGACGGTCCCGACCACGTCGTCAGTGTTGGCTGGATTGATGTTTGGAGCAGTTCGTGTAGAGGCGGACTCGATCCATTTGCCGCCGATAAAATTGCGGTAAGTATTCATAAGAGTGCTGGAATATATCATGTGCTATAACAGTTTGCATGACTTTGGACCCCCGGAATATTCCCGAACTTGTGGCAAACCGGGCAGCTATTGCGCCTGACAAGATCTTCCTGCTTTCGGAAACAGATCGACGGCAGTTCACTTATCGAGAGTTCGAAAGTGCAGTTCGGCGCGTTGCCGGGATGCTCGCCGCGCAGGGAATTGGCAAGGGCGACGTGGTGAGTTTGTTGTTGCCGAACAGCGTTGAATACGTGATCGCCTACTTCGCGTGTTGGCACATCGGCGCACTCGCCGGTCCAATCAACTCGCTGCTCAAAGCGCAAGAGATCGCATACGTGATCTCAAACTCTGAAGCCAAGGTGTTGCTGGTCAGCTCCGAATTTGTATCTCAAGTCGAGGATATTGACGTAAACACTGTTCTCTTCGACAACGTAGAAGAAATACCGGAGGCCGAATCAATCGAATCACCCGAGATCACTTCCGACGACGAAGCAATCATCATCTACACCTCCGGCACCACCGGTAAACCAAAAGGCTGTTTACTGACGCACGGCAACGTTATCGCCAACGCACGTCAGATCAGCAGTTGGCTGGGCTTTACCGAATCCGATCGCTTGTTGACGATGATGCCGTTGTTTCACATGAACGCAGTTTCAGTCACGACGATGTCGGCGTTGTACGCAGGCGGCTCCACGGTCGTGAGTCCGAAGTTCTCTGCGTCTCGCTTCTGGCAGATCATCTCCGACTATCAGATCACTTCGTTCGGATCGGTGGCGACGATGTTGTCGATGTTGTTGAGCACGTATCCCGACGGCGTTCCGGTCGGTCTTAACACGCAGCAATTGCGTTTCGCGATGTGTGGCTCAGCGCCCGTGCCGGCGGAAGTGATGAAACGATTCGAAGAGACGTTCAATTGTCTCGTCGTCGAAGGTTACGGTCTATCCGAATCAACCTGTCGATCAACCTTCAACCCACCCGATCGTCGCCGGCGTCCCGGCTCGTGTGGTTTGCCAATCGGCAACGAGATGCGCGTCGTCGACGATGACGATCGCGACGTTCCTGACGGTTCACTCGGCGAGATCGTCCTGCGCGGTGAAAACATTCTGAAGGGTTACTACAAAAACCCCGACGCCACCGCGACCGCGTTTCGCAACGGCTGGTTTCACACCGGCGACATCGGCTATCGCGACGCCGATGGCTTTTACTTCATCGTCGATCGCAAGTCAGACATGATCATTCGCGGCGGCGAGAACATCTACCCGCGCGAGATCGACGAAGTCTTGTACCAACACCCCGCCATCTCAGCCGCGGCCGCCGTCGGTGTTCCCGACGCGTTGTACGGCGAGGAAGTCGCGGCAGTGATCGTCTTGAAAGAAGGAACGCAGATCTCAGAACACGAAATGATCGAATTCTGTAAGTCCCGCCTAGCCGACTTCAAATGCCCGAAGACAGTCCACTTCGTCACCGACATTCCCAAAGGACCGACAGGGAAGTTATTGAAACGTGAGTTAGTGAAAATGTTGAAAGAGAACTAGGCAAGACTAATTGATCGCGAGCGATATTGTTTTGAACTTGTAAGATCATGCATTGAAGTGTCCACGCATTTCTTGCACTTCGCAGAATAGAGATTTGAACTTGGCGAATGATGTAAAGGATCTCGGATTTCATAAATTGAACATTGCGCCGATTGCTTGCACTCCGCGGAATTCAAATAGCAATTTGTCGGATCATGCATGCGATCTCAGCGAATCGAGTAGCTATTTACCGGAGCTTGGTTTCTATTTTATGGCAGCGGGGTGGGTTTCCAACTGCCCCGAATAAGATCAAGAGATCGGTGTGTTACCCGCAAACAACTCAGCCTCGACTGTTGCAATTTGAGCGTCGATCACATCGTCGACGGTCAAGTCGTCGTAGTGGGCGAAAGCAAGGTGCTTCGCCTTGTTCGCCAGAGCTGTCGGTTCCGTGGACCTTTCGAGGGTTGACACGAGGACGAGCAGCGCAGCCGACTTTGTTTCCGGTTCATCACCGGAGCGACAAATCAGATCTACCAACATCTCGATTTTGTTTCCAGACGGCTCATTCTCGTTGTTTGCGTGAGGTGTTTGTTCGCGCATTGGTGCGCTATCATGCAGAGTCATGACTTTCATCCTTTCTGTAGAAGGTTGAGAGTTAGGGTCGGCTTTGTGTTGCTGCACAAGTCGGCCCGCTTCGTTTTAGAGGGGTGCAACCGCACACTAACGCAGCGATTTTCGTCTGTCAACGACTCGTTTTGGCGTGAGTTCCTCCGCTTTGTGCAATTAAAAGTGAATGTAGCGAAATGACTTCCTGAAGAGATAAGTAACGCATCAGGAAAGCCGGCGATATAGGTCGGCATTCTTCTGGAGCGCGTATTCAGCCGAGCGACGGAATTCTTCCTCAAGCTGAGCAAGCTTCTCTTCGATACTCAGAATTGATAACTGCTCAGGAGAAACACTGAGGCGCTCCGCAGCTTCCTGCAATTTCGAAGCGGTTTGTTCTGGCAACTGAATTTCCAACACTCTCATGAGTTACAATTTACACCCAACAAACCTCTTTCGGTCAGCCGAAAGTCACACGTTTGCCCATGCTGAATAATATTGCCCGGAGAACAGAATCTACTTTGATTCCAGGCATTCCGGTTTTAAAACAGTATCCTTCAGGAGTCTTCGCACATCTGTTTCGTCTTACGACGGCGGCAGAACTTGGTATCCGACTGGTCAAAATCGAATACGCGGGATGTTACATCCTGTATTAGGTACGGTTGTTGGTGAAGATGTTGAAAGAGACTAGCTCGTGCCGCCTTCAAGGTTTGGCATCGTCGGCGACGTCACGGGAGCTGTGCTTTTGGTACGATCCAGGAGCCATGCACCCACGAGCCACAGCGCGCAGATGCCGATCATGATTGGCGAGAACCATTTGCCGTAAAGACCATCAGGTGAAAACTTCTCGGTAGCAATGTGCAGCGCCTCGCTGTTGGGCAGCAACCCTGCTTCGGTGAATTCGTGGAAGGAATAGATCGCCACCTGGACCATGAAGAGCAGCAGGAAGATGCTTGTAACCTGGAAGAAGCGTTTCACGTTAAGCAGATGCCCAAACTTGGCCCAACCAATCGCAAACGCCACCGCCGCCGTTAAACCGAGCAACGCGCCCTGAATCAGGTTTGGATCTTTCACCTGCATCAGCAACAGCGCCGTTTCCATTCCCTCGCGCGTGATCATCAGGAACGTAAAGATAAAGACGCCCGCCACAGCGGCAAGACTCGATTTTTTCGAAGAGACCTCACTCAATCTCTCGCGCATGCGTTCCTGGATCTTTGGACCAGAGCGCCACATGTGAATCACGAGCGTGCCGACCATCACCACCGCAATCGCGCCGAGCACCGCCTCGCGCAGTGCTTCATTGGCAAAGAACGTGCTGACATAACCGCCGATCGTTTCGCCAAACATGCTGAGGATCGTGGATTCTTCCACACCTGTGTTGAGCACGTAAGCGAGACCACCGCTGGCTGCCAACGCGACCGCGATCGCGATGTAGACTGACGTGTTGAGCCATTGTTGTCCTGATTTGCGGAGATAAGCCAGGATGACGGCGACGAGCAGAAACGACTCGAATCCTTCACGCAGTACGATGATGAATGAGTTCAACATGAGTGGCAGTATAATCTAGTTGAAAACCGATTTCAATTTCATTCGTATTGTGAACCGCAGAGTCGCAGAGGGATGCAGAGAAAGCATGATTACTGGGGAGTCGCGGGGAATATCGCGAGATCGGCTCGCACCGGACCGAGCTGTGTCACGGCCGTGATCCGCAAAGGCAAACGACGCCGATCGTCGCTGACCCAAAGGCGCAACTGATATTTGTCGGGCTCCGGATCGTCCGTCGTTATCGATAAGGCAATAGCGGGAATCACTCGCGTGCCAAGCCCGATCTGTTCGCGCTTCGTGGCGGTCACGTAAACCGTCTTCGGTTTGTTCTCGACCAGCACCGGGATCGCGTTTCGCTTCGCGATAGTCAGGTTGAACATCCGTAACGCATAAAAGAACGACACGTAATCATGTGTCCCAACCGGAATCTCGATTTTCGTGCCGTTCTCAGTCGTTACCGTGCCCGTGTCCTGGTTCACATTCAGCGTTTGATTCAAACGCCGCGCGCCTTCGACGAGGTTCAACACAGTTCGATAAGGCAACAAGCCTTTCGGATCGACATACGAATCGATCTGGTCTTTGGCTACGAAAATCCGCGCCGCTGCATTCGTCGTTTGCGCGGTGACGGTCAGAAATAGTCCGTCGCGTTCGAAGTAACGCGATCGGCCTCGCACTTGAAACGTTGCCGTGCCGAGCGCGCTCGTATTTGTACCAACAAATATCTGATAGTTGAGTTGTTCGTTGAGCGTGAACGGCCAGTCCCCGCCTATGTTGGCAGGTGGCGCAACCGGCGTTGGATTCGGTCCAGGCGCAATCGGCACGGAGGCAGGAGTGGCTGCGCCCGGCGGCGGTTTTACCATTTCGGAACCGGCAAGCTCGGCCTGGACGTCGCCCGAGTTGATGCGGCCAGTAAGCAACACCGGCACGTGGCGTTCGTCGTCGCTGAAATAGATCTTCACGTTTCGCAAACGCGAGTTGCTGGTTTTGACTTCGACAACGATCGTGCTAAACGAACCGACGTTTGTTCTCACCGTTTGCCGGCCGACGACTTTCAGCTCGACTTGATGAGTGACGCCTTCACCGCGGACGCTCAAATCGTATTCGGCGCCGTCTGCCAGCGGCAGGGCGCGGGCGCGATAGAACGCGGAGAGAAAATCGAAAGTCCCGCCTAAAGCTCTAACCTTCGACGGTATGGCTTCGTTGCCGCCGGGCTGGCTGAAGTCCTGTTCGGCTTCGTTCGACCTGAGCGCGTCGCGGGCAATCTCCTGCGTGCGAAAGGGCAGTCCCGACTCCGGAGCGATGTAAGTGGTGTAGTCGTTGTTAATGGCAAAGAGGGCGACGTTCACGACGCCGGTTGTTTCCAAATGAGCGCGCAGTTGAATGGCGTCGCGGCCGTAAAACATTCCGCGAGTGACCACTTCAAACTCCGCGTGCGCGGCGCTGGGAAAGTTCGAATACGAGATGTTGTAAGTCAGCCGTTCGCCGACGCGATACGGCGCCTGCGAAATCGAATGCGCGCCATTCTGGGCGAAAACAGGTGACAGAACCGCGAGAAAGAGGATGGTAAATATGGAAATCAGCGGGGGTTTCAAGCTCAGACTCACCGTCGCATAATAGTTTCAAATCAAAACTTGGGCAATGGGCGGTATCGCTTAAGAGTTTCCCGCAAAGGCGCAAAGCCGTAAAGAGAACGACCAATGAGATTTAACTTTGCGTCTTTGCGCCTTTGCGGGAAACTTTCTCGTTACACGCCAGCGCTATTGGGCAGTTCCGCTTCGTTGTTGTGGTTGCGCGCGTTCCATGTCTTTCAGGATCTCGTGGGCGGCAGCGAGTGGATCGGGCGCACCGGTGATTGGGCGGCCGACGACGAGGTAGTCAGCGCCGGCGGCGAGTGCGGCGGCGGGCGTGGCGACGCGTCTTTGGTCGTCTTCTGACTGTGCCGGCCGGATGCCGGGCGTGACGACGAGAAAATTCGCTTTTGTCACGTGCTGGCGGATGTTCGTCACTTCCTGTGGCGACGCAACGACGCCGTCTACGCCTGACGCAGCGGCCAGCTTTACGAGCCGCGTGACTGCATCGGCAGGCGAGTCTGTCACGCCGATTTCCGAAAGAATCGCGGCGTCGACACTGGTGAGAACGCTGATCGCCAGCACCGACGGCTTCGGCGCGCCGGTGCGTTCGGCGACTTCGGCGACTGCTTCAGCCGCACGCTTCATCATCTCCGATCCGCCGCTGGCGTGAACCGTGAACAGCGAAACTCCGAGCTCCGCGGCCGAGCGTGCAGCGCCTGCAACCTGGTGCGGGATGTCGTGAAACTTCAGATCCAGAAACACGCGTGAGCCTGAGCCGACGATGTGTTTCACGATTTGTGGACCAACTGCGGTGAACAGCGTCGAGCCGATCTTGAACATGCCTGCGACTTCGCGCAGTTGATTTACTAACTCCAGCGCCCGATCCGCGGTGTCGACATCAAGCGCCACTATTAATTTGTTTTTATTTTGCATCCGATTGCCTCTTTGATATTCGTGAGCCCCTCACGCTCAAGTATCTTCACCAATCCTTCGTTGATCTGCCGCACAATGCGCGGGCCTTGATAGATAAACCCGGTGTACAACTGAATGACACTCGCACCGGCGCAGATCTTTTCCCACGCATCTTCGGCGGTGAAGATGCCGCCGACGCCGATCAGCGGAATCCGTCCGTGCGTCAGCTCGTAAAGCTCGGCGATCATCTTCGTCGAACGGTTTGTTAGAGGTTTGCCGCTTAGGCCACCTTCGCCGCACGCGTCCACGCGGGCGCGTTCGGTGCGCAGATTGTCGCGGCTGATCGTCGTGTTCGTGGCGATGATGCCGTCTATTTTCAAACGCTCGATGACGTCAACGATCATTTCAAGGTCGCGCCTTTCAAGATCTGGCGAGATCTTGACGAGCAACGGGACCGGCGCGGGCCGTCCGTGCGTTTTCTGCAACTCGCGATTCCGCGTTTGCAATGCCACGAGCAGCGAGCTCAGTTGTTCCGATTGCTGTAACTTCCGCAATTGCGGCGTGTTTGGCGAACTGACGTTGACCGCAATGTAATCAGCAAACTGGTAAACAAGATCGAAACTAGCCAGATAATCGTCAGTCGCTTCTTCAAGCGGCGTGATCTTGCTCTTCCCGATACTGATCCCGAGCACGCAATCCGGACGATGCCCTTCGACCCGCCGCGCGAAAGCCGCAGCGCCCGCGTTATTAAAGCCTGCCCGATTGATGAGCGCCTGATCTTCCGAGAGTCGAAACATCCGCGGCTTCGGATTGCCCGGTTGCGGATGAAGTGTCACTGTTCCTGCTTCGATAAACCCAAATCCGAGCGCTGCTAAAGCCTCCAGTGCGATACCGTCTTTGTCGAAGCCGGCCGCAAGCCCGACCGGATTCCTGAACCGCAAATTAAAACAATTTACTGCCAGTGCCGGTGACTCGAATGGCCGCCCGATAAAATTTTTCACAAAAGGAAGCGAGTGAAGTGCCAACTCGTGAGCGGTCTCGGGCGGAAGTCTAAATAGGATAGGACGCACCAGCGCGCGATAGACCATACGTGTAGTTATAAAGATCGAAGCTCAACTTGTCACCTCAAACGCTTCTTGTTAGTATCCGCCAAATGGATTTCGTCGAGAAGGCACGCATCATGGATGGCCCGCGCATCAATCGCGCATTGGCGCGCCTGTCGTCCGAAATTGTCGAAGAAAATCATGGCGCAGGCGATCTGTTTCTCGTCGGCATTCGCCGCCGCGGAGTTCCGCTCGCCGAACGCATGGCCGCGAAGATCGCCGATCTCGAAGGCTCGCGTCCGCCCGTCGGCGTGCTCGACATCACGCTTTATCGCGATGATCTTTCGACCGTCGGCGCCAAGCCAGTTGTCAATCGCACCGATCTTCCCGGCGACATCGGAGGCCGGAACATCGTCCTGATTGACGACGTCCTTTATACAGGCCGCACCATCCGCGCCGCGCTCGATCAGTTGATCGACTTCGGCCGTCCGCGCCGCGTGCAGTTGGCCGTATTGGTTGACCGCGGCAAAGAGCATCGCGAGTTGCCAATTCAGGCGGACTACATCGGCAAACTGGTGCCGACGAAGAAGAGCGAGATCATCAAAGTGATGCTCAACGAATTCGACGAGGAAGAAGGCGTGGTAATTGTAGAACGGCCGTCGGAGACGGCGTGACGAAAGCGGCCAACGGGGCCGCTTTTTTTGTGTCACAAATAAGCACAAGAGGCACAAGAGAAGAGAAAGATGGAGGGGAGTTTTACTCGCAAGCATTTGTTGGGGATTCGTGAACTAAGCGGGCCCGAGATTACGTACTTGCTCGATACCGCCGAGACGTTTCGCGACGTTTCCAAGCGCGAGATCAAAAAAGTTCCGGCACTGCGCGGCCGCACAGTCATAAATCTTTTCTTCGAACCTTCAACTCGCACGCGCACGTCGTTCGAAATAGCCGCCAAACGCCTTTCTGCCGACGCCGTCAACGTCAGCATCTCGACTTCGAGCGTCTCGAAAGGCGAGACACTGCTCGACACCGCGCGCAATCTCGAAGCGATGTCGCCCGATTGCATCGTGATCCGTCACTCGATGTCGGGCGCGCCGCAACACCTCGCGCGCATGTGTTCCGCGCCCATCGTCAACGCCGGCGACGGCTCCCACGAACACCCGACTCAAGCCTTGCTCGATGCCCTAACGATTCGCGAATACAAAGGACGAATCAAGGGGCTGAAAGTCGCGATCGTTGGCGACATTCTGCACTCGCGCGTCGCACGCTCGAACATTTTCCTGCTGACAAAGCTCGGCGCGAACGTCAGCGTCGGTGGCCCGGGCACACTCGTCCCGAACGAGTTCAGCGAGCTGGTTGAAAGCGGACTGAGCGTCGAGAAACACTTCGAAGACGCGATCGACGGCGCTGACGTCGTGATGATTCTGCGCATTCAACGCGAACGACAGGACGCCGCGTTCTTTCCGTCGATGCGCGAATACGCCGTCCACTACGGTCTCAATCCGCGACATCTCAAACGCGCCGCGCCGGACGTCATCGTCATGCATCCCGGCCCGATGAACCGCGGCGTGGAGATCTCCTCGGAGATCGCGGACGGCAGCCAGTCGCTGATCCTGGACCAGGTAACGAACGGAGTCGCCGTGCGCATGGCGGTGTTGTACCTGCTCGCCGGGGGCAAGCCCGAAAAAGACGAAGACGAACCTCCGGTGAAGAAACAGAAGCGAGAACGCAAGGCGGCCCAGGAATGAAATTGTTGATTGCGAATGGATACGTGATCGATCCGGCGCAACAGATCAACGCCGGTCGAAACGTGTTGATTGAAGACGAGCGAATCGTCGGTTTGCTCGATCGCTCCGAACCCGCGCCCGAAGACGCGCACGTGATCGACGCCACCGGCCTGGTCGTCGCGCCGGGTTTCATCGATCTCCACACGCATCTGCGCGAACCGGGCCAGGAATACAAGGAGACCGTTCGCGACCGGCGCCGCCGCGGCGGTCGCCGGTGGTTGGTCCAGCATCTGCGCGATGCCCAACACCGATCCGATCAACGACAATCCCGCCGTCACTCGTTTCATCATCGACCAGGGAAAGGCAGCCAAGCTCGCCAACGTTTTTCCGATCGGCGCTGTTACGAAGGGAAGCGGCGGCAAAGAGCTCGCCGAAATGGGCGAGATGAAAAACGCCGGCATCGTGGCCGTTTCAGACGACGGCCGACCGGTGCCGACTTCCGGAATGATGCGGCGCGCGATGGAATACGCACGCGGTTTCGATCTCACGGTCGTCGACCATTGCCAGGATCATTCGTTGAGCGCGGGCGGCGTGATGCACGAGGGACGCTGGTCGCTGATTCTCGGCCTCAAAGGAATGCCGGCGGCGGCGGAAGATGTCGACGTCGTGCGCGATTGCGTGCTTGGCCAAACTAACAGGCGCGAAAGTCCACATCGCCCACGTTTCCACTCGCGGCGCGCTCGAAGGCGTGCGACGCGCCAAGGAAGAAGGTTTGCCCGTCACCTGCGAAGTGACGCCGCATCACTGGACCCTCACTGACGAAGCTGTCGCCGAATACGACACAAACACAAAGATGAGCCCGCCGTTGCGCAGCCGCGAACACGTCGACGCCGTGCTCGCCGCGATGAAAGACGGGACGATCGACGCCATCGCCACCGATCACGCGCCTCACCACGCGGACGAAAAAGCGCTGGAATTCGACCAGGCGCCGTTCGGAATCACCGGATTGGAAACGGCGGTCGGGCTCGCTTTCGACCTCGTACACAGCGGTTTGCTCGATCTGGAGCGCGTCGTGCAGATGTGTTCCACCAACCCGGCGCGGATCTTTGGACTCACCGACCGCGGATCTTTAAAGGCCAACGCTTACGCCGACCTGACGATTCTCGATCCGCAACTGGAGTGGGTCTTCGACGTGAACCGGTCGAAGTCCAAAAGCCGAAACACGCCATTTCACGGGCGTTCGATGCACGGCGCCGCAGTGGGCACCATCGTCGGCGGCCGCCTGGTCTATCTCCATCCCGACTACACGCGCATCAACGAGCTGAAGCAACGGAGCGCCGGCGTCTAAACAGCGACGTCTAACTCACAGCGGAACGAAATAAATCTGAATCAATTCCGAAATAGCCAGACCACATCAAAATCCGATCATCCCCGGTCCTTAAGGTCCGGGTTGAACTTACGCCGTAAAAATATTGCGTATCGTCAAACCTCGCCCTAGAATGTTCCGGACAAGTTTCCGGTAGCATTTCTAACGACAGCAAAAGTCCCAGTTGTACTGTCTTTGTTTACGCCCCACACGTAGCTGAGTCGTTTTGTTCATTTACAGCACCGGTTTTTAAGCGACAAGTTTCAGACCACGGATCTATAAGAACCAAACGGAGGTCACGATGAAGAGTAAGCTTAGCAGTCTTACCTGTTTGGCCGTCCTCGTCACGCTGGTGTCTGCACCTGTGTGTTTGGCCGACAAAAACAAAAACGCCTCAAAGATAATGAAGCAGCAAGAACGCTATACATTGTCTTTGGAATTGGAATTCACCAAGAAAGAACAGAACCCGCTGGAACATGCGATTTCGCTTCTGTTTGACGTCGGGCCAAACGGGTATGCGACCGGGTTCCTGGTAGGCAACGGATT
The DNA here is from genome assembly GCA_963770215.1 of uncultured Acidobacteriota bacterium. Taxonomy (GTDB): domain Bacteria; phylum Acidobacteriota; class Blastocatellia; order Pyrinomonadales; family Pyrinomonadaceae; genus PSRF01. The sequence continues at coordinate 81,670 of CAVYOP010000013.1, read as the reverse complement.
GGTGATGACGGCTTATCACGTGATTTCCGGTAATCTCAGCAGCACCAAGAAAGTGATGCTCGGTTTCAAGGCGACCGACGAGCTGGCCGTTAAGGTTTTTGTCGACGGTTGCCGGGCAAGAGTAATCAAGGTCGACAAGGAAGCGGATCTCGCCTTACTCGAGATGTGCCGCAATTCGAAGAATGCGAAAGCGCCGAAGTTTCAGACCGCGCCGAACAAGGACGACAAGTTGTTTCTGATCGCGCGTCCGCATGGCGATAAGGTCGTCAGCCACGGCAGCTTCTACGGAAACTACATGCTGGGGACCCAGGAGTACTGGTCGGTCAAGATCGACAGCCGCGACGGCTTTTCGGGAAGTCCTGTTTATAACTCGGAGGCGGAAGTGGTGGGGGTGTTCAGCGGCTACGACTGGTCGCAGAAACTCGCGTTGATCAGTCCTAGCACGCGCGCGCAGAAGTTGCTCGAGGAGTACAACGCGAGCAATCCGTGACGCCTGACGGGTGGCCACGGAGGGCCACCCCTACAAACATTCGAATCGCGCCTTACATTGTAGGGGTGGCCCTCTGTGGCCACCCTTGTTGTCGCCGATGGTTGTTTACTGTTTGAGCGAGCGTTTGAGATGTTCGCGGTGGATGTCTCTGACGAGATAAAGCTCCGGCATCTGTATGCCGACTAACTTGCGCCCCGCAATTTGAGCGGAAACGACGAGGTAGTTCGTTAACTGGTTGGCCGCCACCCGCCAGCGCGGCAAAACCGAGTGCTCGAAATAATAATTTGCTTCCAGTCTGACTCGCAGCCTCTCCTGTGAATTCCAGCGCTTACTTGAGCTCTGCGCGCCGTGGTGCAGCAGCACCGCTTCCGGAACAAACATCAGTTTCCAGTTCGCCTTCACGATTCGCCAGCACCACTCCGTGTCTTCGGAATACATGTGAAAGCGTTCGTTGAAGCCGCCGACCTCATCGATCATCTTGCGTCGCGCCAGCATCGCCGCTCCGCTCAACATCGGGACCGGGCGCTGTCGATCGTGATCCCAGTGACGTCCGAGCAGTAACTCGCCGCGAACCCCGCGCGGCAGCAGCAAGTAGAGTTTCAACTGCGAGAGCACCGTGTGCCACACGCGCGGCGGATTGAAGAACGCGCTGATCTGCAACGACCCGTCGGAGTTCAGAATGCGTGGGCCGCAAACGCCGATTGACGGATCGGAAGCGATCGTCTGCATCAGTGTGTCGATCGTGCCGGGACGCACTTCGGTGTCGAGATTGAGCAGAAAGACGAATGGTGATTCGGTTAGTTTGAAGCCCTGATTGTTTGCGGCGCCGAAGCCGAGGTTCTCTTTGTTTTCGAAGATACGCAGTTGTTGGCTCGCGATCAGCGGCGCGAGAATCTCGCTGGCGCGCAACTGGTCCAGGCTGTCGTCCGCGGAAGCATTGTCGACGATGACGATTTCGTAGCTGGCTGTGGGCTGGGACGTGACCACGGTTTCCACGCAACGCCGCAGGAGGTTCCCGCCGTTCCAGTTCACGATGATTATCGACAGTTCATAGGGCATCCAGCAGTTTCGCCTTCAACAGTCCTTTTAAGAAACGAGATCTTTGGCAGCGCTTTTAAAGCCGTTCGCGTAATCGTGATAACGCCAGGTCAGCAGCTCGCGCAGTATAGTCGGCACGCGCTGCAAACGCCGCGCAGGCAAGTTGGCGCGTGCGTCGAGGTGGCGCGAGTAGTTACTGACGAAGGCGAGCGCGTTGCGGCAGTCGAATTCTTGTGTGTGTGCTGACAGGCGCGCGCGTAGTGTGTCAAGTGTGGCATGCAGATCCGTGCTGGAGCTGCGACGTTTCAGCGCGTCGAACGTGCCGGCGGGCTGCGTCTTTGTTCTTCGAGACGGGGCGCCGATCTGCTGGCCTTTGTGTTGGCGATACTTGATCAGCGGCTCGCCGATCGCGATCACATCTGACACGGCGGCGACGGCGAGCGCGATCCAGCCGTCGTGGATCATCGGTACGTTGGTCGGGATTGGCAGCGCGAGCTTTTTGTATTCGGATCGGAAAGCCATGGCAGCGCCGGTGACGGTCCAACCGGTGATCAGCACGTCGAGGGCGCGTCCCTGGGCCACCAGCTTTCTTTTGTGACTATTGAAATCGACTTCGTCCCACATGCAGCGGCCAAGCGAAGCGAGTTTTTCGTCGACAATCTCGGCATCGGAAAAGACGAGGCCCGCGGTTGGTGTTTTGTGAAACGATTGTTCGATCAATTGCAACTTGTCTTCACGCCAAACATCATCCTGATCGCTGAGCGTGATAATGTCGCCTTTACACAGACCGACGGCTTGTTCGAAGTTTTTCACCGCGCCGAGGTTTTTTTCATTTGCATGTAGAATTATCGGTACTTGCGAGCTGCCTGCGAAATCTTTGATTAGGGCTTCAGTTTCATCCGTCGACCCGTCGTCACAAATCACGATCTCATCCGGGCGTCGTGTTTGTGCAACTATACTTTGCAACTGAGCGGGCAGAAACTCGGCCCCGTTGTAAGTACACATGGCGACGGAGATTTTCACGTCCGGCATTCTACCTAATAGACCGTCCGGCTTTGTACTCGGTGCTTTGTCGCGAGGCTAAAGCGAGGCTCCGGAGTTCCTTTTCCCGCGATCATCGCGGCGGTGTATTCGCCGACAAATGGACCATGTTTGAAGCCGTGCCCCGAGCCGCCGCCGACGATCCAAACGTTCTCAAAATCAGGGTGCCGGTCGATCAGAAGATCGCCGTTGGAAGTGTTTTCATACTGGCAGACACGCGTCTCGGTCACCGGCGCATCGGCGAGCGACGGTATTCGTTGCGCGAGGTACGCCCGCGCGTCAGCGAGTCCCGCTTCTGAGACAACGCGTTCGCCAGTGTCCGGATCGAACTCCGGCCCGTGGGCGTCGATCGCGAGCTTGAACCCGCGTCCCTCGAGATTCGGAAGACCGTAAACCAGATCGTTGAAGTCGATCCACGCCGGCAACAAATCTGGTCCAAACCGGTTGTCGCCGGCTGGAACCCCGAAGAAGACAACCTCCTGCCTGGTGATGTGAATCAGCTCGCCCAACAACTCCGGAAATATTTTCGGCAACCATGGGCCACATGCAAACACGAACCGATCCGCTTTTATCCGCGTCTCAAGCGGTGAAGCAACGGCTTCTTGCCGATAATCGACGCCGATCGCCCGCGCCTGCGCCACCACTGCCTGCACCGCCCGGCGCGCCATCAACACACCTGCGCCCGATTCCAGGATTCCCCACGCCGTCTGACCCAATGCGATCTGCGGAAATCTGTGGTCCAACTGATCGCGGTCCAGTTTTTCATAACTGACGCCGATCCGCTCGAACACAGACAACATCGCCTCGCAATAAGCATCTCGTTCCCGCGCCAACCAGAGCACACCGGTGTTATGCAGCAAGCCAGACGTTGCAGGCTCCGTCTCGGCAAACAGTTCGCGCCAGAGCGTTAGGGATCGTTGCGCCGAGCGCGTGTAAATCTCGTCTGGTCCATAGCCCAGCCGGATCATGCGCGACTCGCCGCCGGAGCTGGCCCGGCTGTTTCCCGGACCATACGCGTCCAGCAAAACGACCTTGTAACCCTGACGACAGAGTTGGTACGCGGTCCATGCGCCAAACACGCCGGCGCCGACCACCGCGACATCGTAATTGTGAACCATGCGTGTGATTGTACACACAGATCGGTGTTAATCTCTGGGTCATTGCTGTGTCATTGGAGGTAAAGAAGTGCGAATTGCAACGCTTTTGTGTCTTTTGGTCCTGAGCGCTCTAGTAGTCCAGGCCCAAACATCAAGAGGGCTTTCCACCAATCGCCAGGCCCTCGCGGGAACAAATTGGCGTTTGGTCTCCCTTGGTCCAACGGGCTCGGAAGAAAACATCGTCCCCGGAACGAAACCGACGCTCAACTTCGGCGAGGATGGACGCGCGAGTGGATCGACGGGCTGCAACTCGTTCAGTGGCACTTACACAGTTCGTGGCGACACCATCTCCTTCGGGCGAATGATCAGCACCAAACGCGCCTGCCTGGACCAAAGAGCAAATCAACAAGAGCAGTCGTATCTGGCAGCGCTCGAACAGGCAAGGTGGTTTCGACTTGGATCAGACCGGCTCACGATCAATTACATCAACAGAAGAAACGCGCTCAATTTCGTTAGTGATGCTCCGGACACGCCTGAAAGTCCAGCACCCGCTGAAGACGATCCGGTCGCCGCGCTCAACTCGTATTACGAGGCCATCAACAATCGCAATTTCGACCAGGCTTATCGCTTGTGGGAAACACCGGATACCAGTCTCGACCGCTTCACTCGCGGCTTCGCCGACACGCGCAGAAGCCGGTTGCTGATCGAGCCCCCAGTGCGCGTCGAGGGCGCGGCGGGCAGCGTTTACTCGCAGATCCCGGTGATCGTCGTCGCGGAGACACGTGGCGGCCAGCGTTTCTTTTCCGGTTGTTACACGATGCGCCGAACGAATCAACCCGGCGGAACGTGGCGTATTTATCGAGCAACTATCACACAGACTTCGGCGGCCAACGCCCTCAGACAACCAATTTCAGGGTCTTGCGTGAGATAGACCACGCACCCAACCACATTGCTATTTAGAAATTAGGAGGAAAACTGTTCATGCGTTTAGATGTGAAAGTAACGATTCTGTCGTTGCTGCTGTTCGTGACGGCAGCGTGTAACAACCCGGCGTCGGACACAAGCAAAGCCGTAACCGGCCAGGCGTCCAACGTTGCGTCGCCACAGACCGGCGCCGGCGGACAAAAGTACGCGATCACACCCCAGAATTCGAAGATCGAGTTTATCGGTTCGAAAGTCACCGGCAGTCACAACGGTTCGTTTGAGAAGTTCACCGGCGACATCGCCTACGTGAACAACGATCCGACGAAGAGTCAGGTGAACATCACGATCGACATGAATTCAATCAAGACTGACGATCCGGGCCTTACCAAGCACTTGATGACGCCTGACTTTTTCGACGTCACCAAGTTTCCGGAAGCCAAGTTTGTTTCCACCGAGATCAAGCCCGGCGGCGACAAGGGCGCGAGCCACACCGTGACCGGCAATCTGACGATGCGCGGTGTAACTAAAGCGGTGACTTTTCCCGCGACGATTTCGGTCGCGCCCGATGCGGCCACCGTCGACGCCAACTTCGCGATCAATCGCAAAGACTTCGGCATCAACTACGCCGGCGCGGCAGACAATCTGATCCGTGATGACGTGGTGCTGAAGTTGGCGATACGCGCCAACAAAGGCTGAGAGAAATTTTTGGGTTTGTTTATCGCTGCGTTGCTCTGCGCCTCTGCGGTTAGAATTCACCGCAGAGGCGCAGAGCACGCAGTTTCGAACTAAGAAAAGACTGGCGAAATACTTTCGATCTTTCGTCGTGCTTTGGGTGTGAGCGACTCGAGCGTTTCGAGCACTCTTTCGTGAGTCATGCCGGTGCCGAGATAGGTCCAGCGATTCGCCTGAAGCTGTTGCCGGCGAAACTCTTCCTTCTCGCCGTCTTCGAGAATCCGACCGGTCGCGCGTTCGAAGCTGTCCAGGTCAAACTCAACCTGTTGCTTCAGTCCGGCGTCGATGAATCCGCCGATCTCGATGTACTCGTCAACTGCCTGCATGATTCCGTCTTCGTCGCGTCCCGCTGCTAACGATTCAACCATCAAGGTGTCGAGCTTCGCGTGTTGCACCTCTTCCACCCAATGATGCTTCAGCAGGCTCTTGAACTGCGGGTCGAGCGCCTGGTTGTCCCTGATGCTGTCGACGTAGTGGCGTTGGACCATCCACTCGATGTGCAGCGTCGTAATCGCCACGGCGAGCGGATCGTGCTTGAGTATCTCAGCCGCGATCGCTTCAGGTGGTCCAATCACCGGGCAGTCAGTGCCAAACCCGTTTTCAAATTCCTGGTGGAAGCGTTTGAATAATTGAATGTGCTTTGCTTCCTCGCCGGCAAATTTCAGGAGCGCGCGCACGCGATAATCGTCTCCTTGTAGCTGTGGCCGGGCGTGGTCCAGCACGAAAGGCAGGATGAACTCTTCGACGAGGCCGAAGATGCTCAGATAGGCATTTCCTCTGATCTGATTCAGGATTCGTTTCTCGTCTGGGTTCAGGAAAGTCAGCGGCTCGACGCGTGCGAGCGACTCGGGCATGAATGATTTATGAAAATCGAGTCGTTTGTCTCCGCCGATAATATCTTCGACGCGCCAGCAGATCATCTTCTGAGGCCGCCAAAACCGATTGATAGGTGTATCTGTCTAACATTTTGGAACACCTCCTAATATTCCTCTTGTAAACGCGTAAAAGGTGTCCCGAAAGGGTGCAGGAAATTCTACCAGTCGCTCAATTAAGCGATCCGTATTTCGCCAGCCCAACGCGGCGCATCGCGAGCGGGATCTCGGGATTTTTCATAAACCAGCGCCAGACGGCTCCGGTGCGCGCGTTTTCGGCGCTGAGGAGGATGATGCCCTGGTTGATGCCGATCACGTCGGGATTGGTCCAACGGGTATTTGGATTGAAAGCATCGACGAAACCGTAACGACCGTAAATCTTCGTCGCCGTATTTCTCGCGCATCGTTCGCAAAGCTTTGACTGCCAGTTCCGGAGTAAACATCAACGAACCACCCGGCAGCTGAAGGCACGACCGTGCCGTCGATGTCGGGATCGCGCGGTGGACCACCCCACGCGAGGTAGCCCTTGGCGCTGTCAGACGCGGTGATGCCCCAGACGTCTGGACCATAGCCGGGAAAAGCGTACGCCAGGTTGATGCAGAAGATGCGATGGGCGAGCGTTGCATTGACGGAGTTTTGGAAATAATCGATCCGGTCTCCTTGCGTCTCACGCCGGCCGCGAAAATCAATCCAGGCGTGTGAGTACTGGTGCATGAACAGCGGCACGCCCATCGTCGTGAAATACGATGTGACCGGCGTAACGATAGCGATCTTTCCACAGTGCGTACCACGAACGCGGCGGGATCGAATGACGTCGGCGAGCCGATGGCGAGTAGATACAGGATTGCGTCTTCGCTGTACGTGTCCCAACGCGGACGCAGAAAGCCGGATTCGGGTTTCCAGCCGTGCGAGAGCAGCAGCGGATCGCCGTTCAGCATCCAGCGAAAGTCGACGCGGCGGTAGATTCGTCGTTGCGAGTCTGAGGGATTTCGGGATCGCTTGCGAAACACTGGCGCACGGTGAGCACGCCGGCCAGCAGCAATGCGGTATCGATTGAGGAGACCTCGCTGTTCCAGCGGCGCTCTCCGGTTTTCGTGTCGATCCAGTGATAGAACCAGCCGCGTTGTTGAAACGCGCGATCCGCGAAGAACCGCAATGTTGTCCGCGCACGCTCGACGGCGCGCGGTGGATCGATCCACTGTCGCTCCGATGCGATGCAGAGCGCGGTCAGACCGAAACCGGTCGCGGCGATGCTGCCGACGTTGCGATGGTCCGCGTCGAGCGGCGAGCATCAGTGCGTGCACGATCAGGGACAACTCCGGTTTGCGGATCTGCTTGTTCCCAGAAGTATTGAAACAGCGCGTTCCGAGATCTTCGAGGAACGCTTCGTCCGCGGCTGAAAGAGCCGGAGCGCGCCGCGCGGTGCTCGTGCTGAACAGCACGAAGCACGACAGCAACACGAAATCAAAGCAGTCGGGTTTTCTATCGTTAACTTCAAACTTCTGCTCGATCACGTCCTGCGAATTCGAACCGACCATCACGCGAAACTCACCCGGCTCAACCACAAACCTCATCTCGCGATTGTAAAAACCAAGCTGCTCCGGGCCGAGAACGAATTCGACGCGTCGCTTCTCACCGGGCTGAAGAGTCACGCGTTGAAAGCCTTTCAGTTCTTTCACCGGCCGCGCGATGCTGGCCACAACGTCGCGAACGTAAAGTTGGACCACCTCGTCGCCTGCCCGTTTGCCCACGTTCTCAACTTCCGCGGTGACGCGCATCAGTCCCGTTCGGCCGGGATCTGCGTCGCGCTCAATTGAACGTTGGAAATTTTGAATTGCGTATAACTCAAACCGAAGCCGAAAGGAAACTGGGGCGTCCAGGGAGCGTCGAAATATTTCGACGTGTAACGGTTGTTGCATCGGGCGGACGGCCGGTATTCATGTGGTTGTAGTAGATCGGAACTTGCCCGGTCAGACGCGGAAACGTGACGGGCAGCTTGCCGCCCGGATTCACGTCGCCGAACAAGTATGTCGGCGATCGCGTTGCCGGATTCCGTGCCGCCCATCCACGACTCCAGAATCGCTGGAACGTTCTCGACGATCCAACCGATTGCCGGCGGGCGGCCGTTTACAAGGACGACGATCGTCGGTTTACCAGCGCGTGCGACTTCTTTCACGAGATCCATCTGGCGGCCCGGAAGATCGAGTGAAGCACGCGACGCCGCTTCGCCAACCATGTCTTTCGACTCGCCGACGAACACGATCGCGACGTCGGAGTTTCGCGCAGCCGCGACGGCTTCCGCAAAACCTGCCGTGCTGAATCGCCCGTGGTCTCGCAACCTTTCGCATAATTCACTTTCGTTTGCTGTGAGACTTTACTTTTGATCCCGGCCAGCGGCGTGATCGTGTCTTCGTCGCGGCCGTCGCCGGACCACCAGCCCAATGGCTGAACGGCCATCGTCCGCAAGTGGGCCAATCACCGCGATCGAGCCGATCATCTTAGACAACGGCAACGTCTCGCGTTCGTTCTTTAACAGCACCATCGACTTGCCCGCGATCTCACGCGCCGCCGCCCGACTCTCCGCCGTCAGAAAAGCCGTCTTCTCCAACGACTCGTCAACGTAAGGACGCTCGAACAATCCCAGCCGAAACTTGATGCGCAAAATTCGCCGCACCGCTTCGTCAATCGTCGCTTGCGACAGTTTTCGTTCCTGTAGCAGGTCTGGCCCATGTTGATTGAAGAGACGGCTGACCATCTCCATGTCGACGCCGGCGTTCAAGCGCCAGCCACGCGGCCTCTTTATCGTTCGCCGCGTAACCGTGATTGATCAACTCCTGCACCGACGTGTAATCGCTGACGACGAAACCGTCAAACTTCCACTCGTTACGCAAAACCTTCGTTAACGTAAATGAGTTCGCCGAAGTCGGGACGCCATTCAGCGCGTTGAAAGCGCTCATGAAAGTCCCGACGCCGGCGTCGACTGCTGCTTTGAACGGTGGAAAATAGATCGATCGCAACGTCTGCTCGGACATCTCGGTGGTGTTGTAGTCGCGACCTCCTTCGGCGGCGCCGTACGCCACCCAGTGCTTGGCCGTCGCGACGATCTTGCCGGGTTGCGAGTAATCATTCCCTTGAAAACCGCGCACGCGCGCACGGGCAAACGCCGCGCCCAGAAACGGATCTTCACCTGCGCCTTCGGTGATTCTGTCCCCAACGCGGATCGCGCGCGATATCGACCATCGGCGCAAACGTCCAGTGCAAGCCCGCGGCGTAAGCTTCCTTTGCGGCGATGCTGCTCGAACGTTCGGCTAATGACGGGTCCCACGTCGCCGCCTCACCGAGTGGTATCGGAAAGATCGTGCGATAGCCGTGAATCACGTCGAACCCGAAGAGCAACGGGATCTTCAACCGCGACTGTTCCACCGCGATCCGTTGCAGTTGATTCGGCCGCCCGCCGTTACGAACGTTCAGTGTCGACCCGAGCAATCCGCCAGCGGACCAACTCGACGTGCTCAGGGCGGAAGTTTCCGTTTGCTTCGCCGTCGAGTTGTTGTAGCTGGCCCAACTTCTCCGCGAGCGTCATTTGGGCCAGCAGCGCTGACACGCGCCGTTCGATGTCAGGCTGACGTTGGGCCGAACGTTGGCCCGAGCGCTGTGCCGAACTCGGCGGCGTCGAAAAGAGAAGCGCGGAAACAACCGCCAGACACAGAACTAGCGACAGGGGTTTCGTCTGTCTCATTTTCACCGGCTTTGCCTCAAGAGTCCTGCAGCGACTTTGCCTCAAAAGTCCTGCAGCGGCTTGCCGCAAAGTTTCGTAGCGGCTTTGCCGCCGGATGTGAGGCGAGGCTTTGCCTCGCCGTTGTAAGTGAGTGCACCTCGGGCTGTGCCCCTGGTTCGGGCTTGCCCTTGTTTGTGGGCCAAAGGCCATACGAAGGGCAGAGCCCCCAGTTTCTTCTTCAGCGACCGGCGAGGCGAAGCCTCGCCTCACATCCGGCGGCAAAGCCGCTACGAAACTTTGCGGTGCCGCTGCAGGGCTTTTGAGGCAAAGCTATTTCACCTAGACCGATCCTAAAATCTGAAACGTGCCTGCAATTCCACTACGCGGCCCGCCAGACCCGCCGTCGCAATCCCAAATCGCGGATTGTTTGTCAGCACTCCTGCTTCGTTTGGCCCACGCGGATCGAAGAACCCGATCGTCGTCGCGTCGCTGCCAAACTCGAACGTCTTCAGGTTTAGCTGATTGAAGACGTTGAAGAAGTTGGCGCGCAATTCGAGATCCGACGCTTCGCCGAGAAAACCACCCAGCCGCGTGTGTTTTACCAAGCTCATGTCGACGCTGAAATAGCTTCGGGCCGCGGAACGAATTGCGGCCGATGCCCGGAGGCGCGACGGTGTTGTTTGGCTGATCGAACACGACAAAAAACGGCGCGCCGCCGCCGGGGAAGTTGCTGCCGGTGATGAACGCTTCGTCTGACGTGTCGAGGTCCGCTTGGTCCAGTATAGCCCTGCGGGCGCACCGGGCAAAGCGCTGGACCACCGGCGTGCTCGTGCAACCGCCCACCACCGGCGTGAACGGAAAGCCGGTGCGCGCCGTCACGACGCCTGTCAATTCAAAGCCGCCCAGCACCTTACCGACGAAATCGTTGCGCCTGCGGAAGAACGGCAGCTCGTACAAGCGCCGACAGATTGAAGTAGTGGCGCACGTCGAAGTCCGATGGACCACGCTCGGTGCTGTTGTCCTGCGGAAAGGTTTGATTAGTGACGAAGCCTGGTCCTTCGTACGACAACTGGTCGATGCTCTTGCTCCAGCGATAGTTCGCCTGGAGCTGCAAACCGTCCGAGAAGCGGCGCACGAGGTTCGCGTTCAGCGCGTTGTAGTTCGAGTTCACGTCCGGCGTCGTGAAGAATACCTGGAAGAACGCCGGGTTGTTCGGGAACAGGAAGTTTTGATTCACGAGACGGATCAGTTTGTGACCGGTGCTGCCCTGATAACCGATCGTTGCCGGTCAGCTTCGCCGGCAACTCCTGCTGCATTTCGAGCGAGTACGTGTAGACGTAGGGATTCGGCAGGTCTCTGCGGCGCGCCCCAGATTTCGACCGAACCGGCTGTTTGGCCCGCCCGTCGCCGGGATCGATGCCCTGGCCCAGCGCGGGGTTGACGCGGATAGCTGGTAACGAATTGCTCGAGCCGAGCGCGTAGAGAATCTGGCCGTTTGCGAAGGGAGTGCCGAAGTCAGTCGGCGCCGTGCCGCAGCAGATGTTGAAGCGCGCGAAGAACGGCGGATTGCCGCGCACGTTCGCCAACGGCGCGACCGGAATGCGGTTGTAAGCGATGCCGAAGCCGCCGCGAATCACGGTGCTGTCACCAGTTTCACTGCCCAGGCCGAGGAACCTCAGTCGTCGGACTGTAAGCAAAGCCGATGCGTGGCGCGAAGTTGTTGCGGTCCGGTTCGTAAAGCTCGTCGACGACCGTCGACGCGCGAGTTGATCAGTCCGTTGCGAACCGAAGAACAAGTTGCTCAAGCGCTCGTCCTTTTCTTTCAGCGGCGAATAGTATTCGTAACGCAGGCCGAGGTTGAGCGTCAGATTGGGCCGCACTTTCCAGTCGTCCTGCATGAAAGCGGCGTAGTAGTTGGTGCGGAAGTAACGTTGCGCGTCCGCCGGGACGCCGGTCCGCGGGTCGGCGTTGATCGCTTCGAAGATCGGCGTGTCGTTGGCGAGGTTGAAAAGACCGCTGAAAGAATAGAGCGGCCGCGAACCGCCGGACGAGTCGCTGTTGTCCTGCTCGATGCGAAACACGCCGCCGAACTTGAACGCGTGGTTGCCGATCACCTTCGTCAACGTGTCGCTGAACTCGAAAATGTTCTGCGCCAAAATGCCCGGCGTGTTCTCGCTGCGGTCGCGCCGAACCGGATGCGGTCGAATGGCAGACCTTCGACTTCGACGCGCGGGATGCCGAAGTTGGTGTTGGTTGCGTCGCGCTGTTGGTCCGAGCGAGAAGCGCGTGGCGTTGAAGCGAGCTTCGTTGAACGTCGTCGCCGAGATGATGCGGCGATAGATGATCGTGCCGGAAGTGTTCAGCGGCTTGAACGGAAGATCCGCAATTGGACGACCCTGCGCCGGCGCGTCGCTGCTCAGATTGTCCTGCCGCGTGACGTAAGTGCTCAACGTCAGGCTGTCTTTGGTCGTTCGGAGTGAAGTCGAGACGCAGGTTGTACTGGTTGCCGCGATTGAAGCCGGGAAGCGCGAACTGAATTTCCTGGATGTCGGGAATGCCGTCGAAGCCGCCGCCGGTCGGATTGCCGAGAGAGACATATTGGCCCAGTGCGCCGGTCAGCGAACCGATGTCGAGACCGCCGGCCACGACGCGGCAGCGATTCGGATCGTTGCCGAATACTGCGCAACTCGGCGGAAGACGTTGATGATGCGCGGCGCGATGCCCGATGCAGCGAAGATGCGCGCGGTCACGCTGCCGGGACGAAGCTGTTGCACCAGTTGGCGAAACTCGGCAGTTTCGACAAACCTCGCGCCGACGGCGCTGTGTTGTGTTGCGCAAGCCTTCGTAAGAAAAGAAGAAGAACGATTTGTTCCGGCCGCCAGATGGTCGTTGGACCGCCTTCGCCGAAACGCGGGAGGTAAAGTGGTCCACCGATGCTGCCGCCGAATTGGCGGATGTAATCGTTGACGCGCACGGGCGGCGCGCCTGGTCCGCCGAATTTGTTAAAGGCATTCAACTTCGGCGAGTTGTACTTGAAGAACGCGGAGCCATGAAAGTCGTTCGTGCCGTTCTGCGAAACGACTTTGACTTGCGCGCCGGAGTTGCGGCCGTCTTCCGCGGAATAGGTCGCCGACAGCACGCGAACTTCTTTGATCGATTCCTGGTTCGGTGTGACGAGCGCCGCGCCGCCCCAGTTGAAACTGTTGACGCTGACGCCGTCGATCATGAAGTTGTTGGCCGAGAGGCGCTGGCCGTTGGCCGAGATCTGCACCTGGTTCTCGGTTTGGAAGATCGAGTTGTTCGATCCGCCGGGCCCGGTCGTGTTGGGCAGTTGACCGCCTGGCCGTTGCTCGCGCGCGCGCCGTCGCCGAAGACGCCCGGCGTCAGTCGCAGCAGCTCGTATGGATCGCGCCCGACCTGTGGCAACTCGCGAATCTCTGCGCGTAGTTAAAGCCCGCGAGACGTTTGCCGTTTTCGGTTTCGAGCGCCTGCGCGGTTTCGTCGGTGACCGTCACCGTTTCGGCCACCTCGCCGGTCGTGAGCACGACGTCGAGGCCCTGCGTCTCCTCGGCGTTGACGACGACGTTTTCGAAGACCTGTTTCTTGAAGCCCGTCTTTCTCGACCGTAGCGTGATAGGCGCCGGGTGGCAGACCGCGAGAAACGGTAGAAACCGTCGCCGCTGGTCGTTGTGGTTTGCTTCGCGCCGGTCTCTTTATTTGTGAGCGTGACGCTTGCGTCGGGGACGAGCGCGCCAGTGGAGTCGGCGACGGTTCCCTGAATGCCTGGCCCTGAATTGAGCGTTGGCGGAAATAAGCGGGAGCAGTATAAAAAGCCCGCATAAAAAAGCGCGAGCCGACAACGTGAATAACCTAGACATTTGTCCTCCTTGTAGGAACCGTGGTCCAACTGCGAGCTTTATTGGGGGATTTGTTCGGGGGGAACGTCGTCTTAATGGATAAGTACCATTGAAGCCGGAAAACCGCAATAGATATTCCGTGCTGGTAGTGGTGCAGTTTGAGCTAGCGGCTAATGTTATTACGCCGAAGGCGTTGGTTAATGCCAGCCCAGGGTTGCTTCAACCCTGGGTAACTCAGGCAACATTGCTTGAACTCTGAAAGAGTTTCATTCGCGCGTAACACTTTCAGTGTTCAATATCTAGGTTTACTAATACCCAGGGTTGAAGCAACCCTGGGCCGGCATTAACCAACGCCTTCGGCGTAACTGGACAGCGTCAGACTGCATCACTATCTCCTTAATGGTAGTTGCTCCATTAGCTCTTGAAGGTAAGGAGGTTAGACGTTTAGAAATCGTACTTCATCAAATGCACCCACGGCTTTTTGATAGCAAATAATTCATCTCTCACGCTCGACGCATCAAAATTACCACCCAGAAATTGGTCCGGGGGATTCATGTTCCACAGCGAGATCTGGCTGGTCCCTGCATTTCCCCACTGCCACTGCCACGATGATCCCGTCCATCGCATCAGGTGTGACCACCCACCGTTAGAGAACGCCACTAACTCGTCCTTTCCCATCCCCGTCGTAGTCGGCGGCGATATATTTGTCGCCCGTGGTTTATGTTCCACAGTCCGATTTGTCCGTTCGGTCCCGTGCTCCACAGGAATTGCCACGACGAACCGTTCCATTTATGAAGGTGGGCCCAGCCGGTAGTGGAGACAGAGAGCAACTCGTCGCGGCCATCGCCGTCGTAGTCACCGGCGATGTATTTATCGCCGGGGTTAATGTTCCACAGTCCGATTTGTCCGTTTGGCCCTGCGCCCCAGAGGAATTGCCACGATGAACCGTTCCACTTATGAAGGTGAGCCCAGCCGGTGGTGGAGACCGAGAGCAACTCGTCGCGGCCATCGCCGTCGTAGTCACCGGCCATGTATTTATCGCCGGGGTTCATGTTCCACAGCCCGATTTTTCCGTTTGGTCCCGTGCCCCACAGAAATTGCCACGACGAGCCGTTCCATCTATGAAGGTGGGCCCAGCCGGTAGTCGAGACCGAGAGCAACTCGTCGCGGCCATCGCCGTCGTAGTCGCCGGGGATGTATTTATCGCCGGGGTTCATGTTCCACAGCCCGATTTTTCCGTTTGGTCCTGTGCCCCACACGAATTGCCAGCCCGTGCCGGTAAATTCCATCAAGTGAGCCCAGCCGGTGGGGGAGACTGCGAGAACTCGTCCTGCCCGTCCTTGTCGTAATCGCCGGCTATGAATTTATCTCCGGCGTTCATGTTCCAGAATCCAAATTTTCCGGCGCCGCTGCCCCACTGGTATTGCCACCACGGTTGTCCGGACCAATAGAGTGAGGCGAGCGCAGTTGACGCGCCCAACACCGTAAGTATGTCTGGGCCGCCCGCCCCAAGATCCGTGGATGTTTGCGCGAGAAGTCTCTGTACTTGATAGGCCAGGCAGTGTCGGATGGGCACTTAGGATCAGCGCTGCGCAGCCCGCCGAGTGCGGGCTAGCCATGGAGGTTCCGCTCATCGTGCCATAGCCACCGCCCGCGAGGGAGGAGAGTACGTTGACGCCGGGCGCAGTAACGTCAGGCTTGGTAAGGGTTGTGAATGGTGATGGGCCGTGCGGACTGGACGAGGCAATCACGTCGTTAATGTCCGTCGCCCCGCTGGCGAAGCTCTCCGGGTAGCTCCCCGGGAGCCGACAGCGGCGCAATTGTTACCAATCGAGAACAAGGGAACAATATCGGCTGCTGCCCATGCCTGTACGATATACTGATACCAGGTGTTGCCGCCGTTGCAGCCTCCCCAGGAGTTGTTGACCACGCGGGGCGCATCGCCGGATTGGGCGAGCTGCCAGTGAGGTGTTGTGGGCGCAAGGATCCATTGCCCGGCAGCGATCAAATGTTCTGGTTGCAGCTACTGTTGATGCAGCCCTTGGCGGCGATCCACTTCGCGAGCGGGGCGACACCGATCTGGTTACCTAAACCGTCATCGCCGATCATCGTGCCCATGGTGTGTGTGCCATGGTTGTTGTTATCGCCGGGCGCTGTGGGGAAAGTGCCGGTCGGGTCGAACCAGTTGTAATTGTGGTTTCCGCCGATTCCGCGATACTGGTTCTTGAGCGCTGCGTGCTGCCAGTCAACACCCGTATCAATGCTGGCGACGACAATTCCCTGTCCCTTCGCACCATACTGGCTCCAGACCTGATCGGCGTTGATCTTGGAAACTCCCCACGCGATAGTGCTCTGGATTTTCGTTACTCGGTCGGACTCTCCTAAACTCGGTCGGTTCGGGGAGTGGAAACACCTTGTTCTTCTCGATGTAACGGACTTCCGGAAGGGTCGCGATCGACTCAAAAGCCTTCCGCGTGCCCGCGCGCACAAACACCGCGTTCACGATGTAGTACGACTCTATGTTCGCGCATATTGCCGGCCCTGATCTCTGTGTTGATCTGCTGTAGCAGACGGGATTGGCTGCGCCTGGCGACGGCTTGGAGTGCATTGAGGACGAACTGCCCGCGTTGTTCCCAGTTCCGTATGGAATAAGCGGCATCGAGGTCGGCTTTGGCCTCCAGATAGATGATGCCATCGGCCCGCCCGTCGGGCGATGCGGCTATCGCCCGCAACAGTTCAGGATCTATTTGTCTCTGCGGGCTTTACGCGATCCTGTCCCAGGCGCTCGTTGTGAATAGGCTCAATATGCATATCAAAAATAACAGTGATGTGGTTCTTAAACCTAAGCGCATTTTTTTCTCCTGCACTGGCTTCTTCGGATAGGTTGATCGTCTTCAGCGAAACGTAACGCTGTATCAGAGAAGTACAGACTCGAGGTTGGGTGAAGAGAAATTACTTAGAATTTAACATCAGAATTGTGGCCGTTAAGTTGCAAGCTCGAAATCTCTTCAAGCAAAGGAGTTGTTCGTCATGCAGCAGGGTAACGGAGAAGGAAATGTTTGGAAAGGACTCGTCGCGGGATTTGCGGCGGGGTTGGTCGCTTCCTGGACCATGAACCAGTTTCAGGCGGCGTGGACGCGCGCTGCCGCAAGGTTTTGAGAAGCCGCACGGCGCGCAAGTCGATGCAGCCGAGTGAAGGACCAAATCCCGACGATTGGGGAATCGAATCAGGCGCTTGCTAAGGCCAGCAGCGGAACAGAAAGAGCACCAGGACGACGCGACCGTCAAGACGGCTAAGGCAGTCTCGGAAGGCGTCTTTGGTCACAAGCTGACAGAAAGCGAAAAGAAAGCCGGCGGGTGCAGCAGTCCATTACGCTTTCGGCACTGTGACCGGCGGTTTGTACGGAGCGATGGCGGAAGTCGCGCCGCAAGTTACCACCGGCGCCGGTATTCCTTTCGGCGCAGTCTTCTGGCTGACGGCAGATGAAGTTGCAGTTCCGTTACTGGGACTCGCTAAAGGACCGACCGAGTATCCAGTCTCAACCCATGCTTATGCGTTGGCGTCGCATTTGGTTTATGGCGTGACCGCGGAACTAAGCCGCCGCGCCGTCCGCCA
This sequence comes from uncultured Acidobacteriota bacterium, assembly GCA_963770215.1. Taxonomy (GTDB): domain Bacteria; phylum Acidobacteriota; class Blastocatellia; order Pyrinomonadales; family Pyrinomonadaceae; genus PSRF01. Next base: position 64,285 of record CAVYOP010000013.1, on the reverse strand, counting down.
CGTCCTTTGATGAGAGGTCGCACGGACAAATGACCAGGCTCAGTTTCTTCTGTGATCTGGCAGAAGCAACCACGCCGCTCCCGCACTTTTGGGAACACACGGTCGGCAGCGATCACGCGCCGATGGCGTTGCGCGCCGACTGGCAACAGTCAATTACAACGCGCTCATCGTGAGGTCGGTTTTCAACACGTGCGCTTTCACGGACTGCTCTCAGACGACTTCGGCATCCGTCTGCGCGGACGGCAAGCACCTCGCTACTCCTTCTTCAACTGCGACCAAGTTTTCGATTTCCTGCTCTCGATCGGCATGAAGCCTTTCGTCGAATTGAGTTTCATGCCCACGGCACTCGCTTCTCGCAAGAAGACAGTCTTCAATTACGAAGCGAATATCACGCCGCCGCGTAATTACGTGCAGTGGTCCACGTTGATCGAGCGGCTCGTGTCTCACTGCGTTGAGCGATACGGGAAGAGGGAAGTAAGCGAGTGGTTCTTCGAAGTGTGGAACGAGCCGAACCTGAGCTCCTTCTGGAGCGGGAGCCAACGCGATTACTTTCGGCTGTATCGTTACACCGCGGAAGCCGTCAAGCAGATCGACGACTCATTTAGAGTCGGTGGTCCAGCGACAGCGAAGAGCGAGTGGATCGAAGACTTCGTCGCCTTCTGCGATCGCAACGAAGTGCCTGCCGACTTTGTCAGCACGCATTACTATCCGACCGACGGGTTCGAAAAAGATCCGCGACACGGAAGAGCAACTATTCAAAAGCCAGCGCGGAATCATGCGGCAAGTCGCACAGGACACACGTCGCCTCGCCGGCGATCGGCCTGTTTACTACACCGAGTGGAACGCCTCTGCGAATCCGCGAAATCCACTGCACGACGAACCTTACGCCGCCGCCTTTGTCGCTTCGACAATCCTGGAAGCAAACGGACTGGTCGACGGCTATAGTTTCTGGACCTTCACCGACATTTTCGAAGAGGACTATCTTCCGTCGGCGCCGTTTCACGGGGGCTTTGGTCTTTTGAACCTGCACGGCATTCCCAAGCCGACTTATCGCACGTTTGAGTTGTTTCACGATTTGGGAAACCGAACAGTCGCTGGTCGATGGTTTACATGAGACTGTCGATTGTTCGGTGGTCCACAAAGAGTCGAGCGTCACGATCTTGGTTACAAACCACACGACGCCGGGTCATTCGATCGAAACAGAACAACTCGAAATCCGTTTAGGCAACGCGCGGGAGCCGTCCGGCGTTTCGATACAAAGGATTGACGACGATCACGCAAATCCCAAACGTTTGTGGATCGAGATGGGCCAGCCTGAGTATCTGAGCGCTAAACAACTCGAGCGACTACAGGAGGCGTCACAACTCGTAACCGAGAAGCAGCGATTCAGTTATCGCGATGGTTCGCATTGTTTGAAAACGAATTTGCCGGCGCATGCAGTTGCGGCGATCACGTAGAATTCAAATGAACCACTATGAAAATAATCGAGCCCTCGCTTAACGACGAAGATCTCGATCGCCTCCAGCGCGACACGTTTAGATATTTCGCGGAGGAGATAAATCTCGAAAACGGTCTCGTCGCCGACAACACGCGCCAGGATTCACCGTCTTCGATCGCGGTCGTCGGATTTGCGCTTACCGCTTATCCCATCGCCGTAGAACGCAAGTACATGTAGAGTATCGGAAGCAGTGAAACGCGCGCTAACGAGCCTTCGGTTCTTCCACGATGGTCCACAAGGCCCAGATGAAGACGCCATCGGGTATCACGGCTTTTACTATCACTTTCTCGACCTGAAAACGGGCCGTCGCTTCCGCAACTCCGAGATCTCGACGATCGACACGACCTACCTTATCGCCGGCGCTCTTACCGCAGCGGAATATTTCAATCGCGACTCAAAAGACGAACGCGAGCTTCGCCGGCTGGCGCAGTCGCTTTACGATCGCGCCGACTGGCAGTGGGCGCAGAACAAAGCGTTGACAGTTACGCATGGCTGGCGGCCGGGACGAGGATTCATCAAGTATCGTTGGACCGGCTACAGCGAAGCGTTGATTCTGTACGTGCTTGGCCTGGCGTCGCAGACTTACCCGCTTCCCGAGGAGAGTTATCGACGCATGGACCAGGACTTACCAATGGAAACGAATTTACGGGCATGAGTTTCTTTACGCGGGACCGTTGTTTATTCATCACCTCTCGCATGTATGGATCGACTTTCGCGGGATTCAGGACGAATACATGCGGGGCAAGGCGATCAACTATTTCGAGAACAGCCGCCGGGCCATTTATGCGCAGCAAAGTATGCGATGCGCAATCCGAAGAAGTTTGCCGGTTATGGGCGTTTTTCGTGGGGGATCACGGCGAGCGATGGACCAGGTCCGTCCATCCAGCGCATCAACGGAAAGCGAGTTAAATTTCATGCTTACCTGGCGCGGGCGATTCCGTTTGGTCCTGATGACGGAACGTTGTCGCCGTGGGCTGTGGCTGCGTCGTTGCCGTTTGCGCCCGAAGTGGTGCTGCCGACGCTGCGTCGCATCAACGAGGACTTTCCCGAGATCACGAGCAAGTATGGTTTCAAGTGCAGTTACAACCCGACGTTCAACTCGGGCGGACAAAGGGTTGGGTCTCACAGGGATACTACGGATTGGACCAGGGCCCGATCGTGATGATGATCGAAAATTATCGCACGGGCCTATCTGGCGTCTCATGCGCCGCTGCCCGCACATCGTCAACGGCCTGCGCCGGGCGGGCTTCAGCGATGGCTGGCTCGGTTGACCCGTCGTTCCACCACGGTTTTGTCGCCTGTTGTGCGGCGCGAGCCAGTTGCCACTGCGCCGCGGCGAGAACTCGTTGCCACTGCGCTACGGCGAGAACTCGTTGCTGCCGCGCCACGGCTGTGCCGCCGGATGTGAGGCGAGGCTCCGCCTCGCCGTTCTCGCGCCGTAAGAGATTGGGCTGCGCCCTCGGTTCGGGCTGCGCCCTGAGTTGTGGGCCAGAGGCCGAACCAAGGGCGGAGCCCAACATTGTGAGAAGCTCAACGGCGAGGCGGAGCCTCGCCTCACATCCGGCGGCGGAGCCGCGGCGCGGTAGCGACTAGTACTCGTAGAATAGACCGAGTTCTCGTTGCACATCAGGCGGAGCTAACACGGATTGTCATACAATATGCGACATGCTGCCGTCAGTGACAGAACGGAATGAGGACCGGCTATGCAGTCGCCGGGGTGAGTGTTGGCGCGTTGACACTCGTGCTCAAAGCTCTTGGCGATCACGTCAATGCGGCGACGGTGTCGCTCGCCTCTCTGCTCAATGTTCTGTTCATCGCCACTCGCTGGGGGAGCGTGCCGGCTTTAGTCGGATCGATCCTCGCGATGTTCTGTTTCAACTTCTTCTTCCTGCCGCCACTGGGACTTTGACGATCGCCGCAACTGACAACTGGATCGCCCTCATCGCCTTTCTGATCACCGCCGTCACCGTGGGCCACTTCCGCGCGCGCGAAGAAGACGCGCCGAAGAAGCCGAATACGGCAAACGCGAAATCGGCAGGTTCTACGCGGAGCTGCGAGAAGCGTTTGAGCGCGCGAGTCATGCAGAAGCTTTGCGGCAAGTGAAAAACTGAAGTCCGCTTTGCTCGACGCAGTCACGCACGATCTGCGCACGCCGCTCACTTCCATCAAAGCCTCGATCACAACGCTGCTCGACGAAGTGCGAGCACCTACAGATGAAGGTCTGACGGTCGCACTCGATCCGGCATCGAAGATCGAGATGATGGAAGTCATCGACGAAGAGAGCGATCGCCTGAACCGCTTTATCAACGGGCTGATCGAGTTGGCCCGCATCGAAGCAGGTGAACTGCAACTGCGACGCAGTTGGGGAGTCGTGGACGAGATCATTTCCGCGGCGCTCACACGCGCGGAGTCGATCACGCGACGAGCATTGCGATCGAAGTCATGGTCGAGAAAGACTTGCCCGGCGTTCGAGTTGATGAACGCGCCGTCAGCGAAGTGATCTATACACTGATCGACAACGCCGCCAAGTATTCAGCCCCAGGCTCGCACATTCGCGTTTCGGCAGAACGAGCGAGCGACGACTCGATCCGGATGGCAGTTGAAGACGAAGGACCAGGCATCGCGCCCGATCTGCGCGAGCGAGTCTTTGACAAGTTCTTCCGCGCGACGCGTGACGGTGATCTAAGCACCAGGCAGCCGGCAGGGACGGGCATGGGACTGGCGATCGCGAAGGGAATCGTGGAGGCGCACGGCGGCCAGATCTCGATCGATTCCGGAGCGGCGGGAAAAGGAACGCGTGTGGTTTTCACATTGCCGATTGGCGACGAGGAACCGGCAGAAGATACGGCGTATGCTGCGTCTGCCGCCAAAGAGCTATGAACGAAAGACCACGCATTTTAGTCGTCGACGACGAACCGCAACTGACGCGCGTGTTGCGCACGGGCCTCAAATCGCGCGGTTACGACGTGCGCGCCGCTGCCGACGGCCTGGCAGGATTCGAAACGTTCAGCGACTGGCATCCGGATCTCGTGATCACGGATCTAGCAATGCCGAACGTCGATGGACTCGAGCTCTGTAGAAAACTAAGAGCGGTCTCTCAAGTGCCGATAATCGTGTTGTCGGCTAAGGGCGAAGAGAAGACCAAAGTCGAGGCGCTCGATCTCGGCGCCGACGATTTTGTCACGAAGCCGTTTGGCATCGACGAGTTGCTCGCTCGTGTGCGCGCGTCGTTGCGCCGCGCCAGCTTGCAAGAAAAAACCGAGCCGACGCCGACGACACTCCAAGCCGGAGATTTTCATATCGATCTCGAAAACCGCAAAGTGACGGTTCGCGGTGCTGAGGTCCATCTGACGCCGAAGGAATTCGATCTGCTGGTCTACTTCACGAAACATGCCGGCAAGGTGCTCACGCATCGCACGCTCCTCGCGGCGGTGTGGGGCGGCGACTACGTCGAACAGGATCAATATCTGCGAGTGTTCGTCGGCAACCTGCGCAAGAAACTGGAAAAAGAAGTCGCGGGCCAGAATTACATCGTCACCGAGCCGTGGGTTGGCTATCGCTTCACGCCCGAGTCCTAAACCTCACTGTCTTTACAAACTTTTTATGCACTCTTTACGCCTTCTTTATATCGAGGGGCGTAACGTGTCTTTGTGGTTACGATTTACATTACCGGCAATTCGAAGTGGAAGGGGCGAGGCGCTGTGTTTGGACTCGCCGGCGGACTAATTGCGCCAATCGCCGGATCGATTCTGACGATCGTTACGTGGTTCGCCGATCCGGCGTGGCATGGTTACTCGCTGCATTACGTCGCCACTGCGCTCTTTGTGTTGACGCTGCCTCTCCTCTTATTCGGCGCTCACTGTCTCGATCTATTGGATAAACAGAAAACCACGGATCAAAAGGAGCAGTTGTGAAACTAATAATCACATTTATTTTGATCTGTGGTGCGGTTCAGGGACAAGAGACGATTACCGAACGCGAACGTCAACTACTGGAACGCATAGACAAGCTGGAAAAACGGCTTGCCGAAGTTGAAGCTCGATTCCCGAATACGACAACGCAATCGGTAGCGCAGCCAGTCGTGCAGTCTGATCGCGAAACACTCGACTTCTTCCGCGATACGACGATAAACGTCACGCTTGACGGTTATTACGGCTACAACTTCAACCGGCCCGTCGGCGGCATCAACCTCCTACGCGCGTACGACGTTCAATCGAACAGTTTTAGTTTGAATCAAGCGGCCGTGGTTATCGAACAAGCGCCGAACCTGGAAGCCGGCCGTCGTTGGGGCATGCGGCTCGATCTGCAATACGGTCAGGCAACGGAGACGGTCCAGGGCAATGCGGCGAACGAGCCGCGCCCGCAAGCTTATCGTCCGCTGTGGCAGGCGTATGGCACTTACGTTTTCGACGTGGGCAAGGGCCTCACTGTTGATTTCGGAAAGTTTGCGAGTGCGCTCGGTTACGAAACCAACTACACGAAAGATAATTTTAACTACTCGCGTTCTTATTTCTTCAACTTTCTTCCGTTCTATCACGTTGGCTTCCGATCGAGTTATGCCTTCAACGACAAAGTCACGCTGACGCATTGGCTGGTCAACGGCACGAACCAATCAGAAGACTTCAACGGCTTCAAGTCGCAGGCACTCTTGCTCACGTGGAAGCCAACGCCGCGCGTGACTTCGCAGTTCAATTACTACAACGGTCAGGAACAACGTGATCGCAATCCGGCTCTCAATCCGACTTTCGCGCCAGTGGCATCGCAGCCAGGTCTCTCGACTGATGTCGTCCGCCCGGTTCCTTCGGGACGTTTTCACGTCTTGGACACGTATCACACGTTCAACGTCACGGATAAGTTGACGCTCGCCGTCGAAGGCGACTACGTGATCGGGCGCGTGTTCCGCGACAGTCCGCCTGCGACTGTGTGGGGCGGCGCGGGCTATGCACGCTATCAGGTAACGCCGAAGTTTGCTGTTGCGGGACGCTTCGAATACTTGAGCGAAAAAGTGTCGCCCACGGGCGGATTGTTTAGCGGTGTGTCGCAGGCGTTGAAGGAGCACACGATAACTGCTGAATACAAGTTTGCCGACGGATTTCTGGGACGAGTTGAGTATCGACGCGACTTTTCCAACCAACCGTTTTTCCTGAGCGAACAGCCTGGCGTTTTGAAGAAGGAACAGAACACGGCAACGCTGGGTTTGGTGTGGTGGATTGGCCGCAAGCAAGGGACATGGTGAAGTGATGTTAGACGTGCTGTTCGTCGGAATCACGATTGGGTTCTTTTTGTTGGCGATTGGCTACGTGCGCGTGTGCGAGAGATTGAGATGAACCTGGAAACGGTGATCAGTTTGGTTGTATCGGCGCTGCTGCTTGTTTACCTGGCGTATGCGTTGCTGCGGCCGGAAAAGTTTTAGCCACAAAGAGGCACAAAAGACACAAGGTTTGTCTATGACGTTGAATGGTTGGTTACAGATTTTCATTTTCCTCGCGCTGATATTGCTCGTGACGAAACCACTCGGCGCGTTCATGGCGCGCGTATTCAATGGCGAGCGGACGTTTCTCGATCCGGTGCTTGGGCCAGTTGAGAGGATTATCTATCGGCTGACGCGAGTCGACGCCGCACGGGAGATGCGCTGGACCGAGTACGCAGTGGCGATGCTGCTTTTCAGCCTGGTGTCGATGCTCGTGCTGTATCTGTTGCAACGACTCCAAGGTTTCTTGCCGTTTAATCCGCAGAACCTGGCTGGTGTCGGTTCAAACTCGTCATTCAACACAGCTTCGTCGTTCACGACAAACACAAACTGGCAGTCGTACGTGCCGGAAGCGACGATGAGTTACCTCACGCAAATGGCGGGGCTTGCTTATCACAACTTCATCTCCGCGGCGACCGGCATCGCTTTGGCGATCGCGTTTATTCGCGGCATCGCCCGGCGTGAGATGCAGACCATCGGCAACTTCTGGGTGGACCTGACGCGCGCGACGCTCTGGGTGTTGTTGCCGTTCTGTCTGGTCGGTGCGCTGGTCCTGGTCTCGCAGGGAGTGGTTCAGAATCTCAGACCATACGACGTTGCGAAACTAGTCGATTCACAGAACGGCGCAGCGCAAGTGATCGCGCAGGGACCGGTTGCCTCGCAGGAGTTCATCAAACAATGGGGCACTAACGGCGGCGGGTTCTTCAACACAAACAGCGCTCATCCATTCGAAAACCCGACCCCGCTGACAAACCTGATCGCGATGTTCTCGATCTTCGCGATCGCTGCCGGTCTCACGTACACGTTGGGCCGCATGACGGGTTCACCGAAACACGGTTGGGCCGTCTGGTCTGCGATGGCGGCGCTGTTTCTGGCCGGCGTGCTGATTACTTACTGGAGCGAAGCAAAAGGAAATCCACTGCTTGCCGGAACGGACCAAACAGCCAGCGCAACGCAGTCTGGTGGAAACATGGAAGGTAAGGAGGTCCGTTTCGGCATCGCGAACAGTGCGTTGTTTGCGACCGTGACGACTGACGCCTCGTGCGGCGCCGTCAATGCAATGCACGACTCATTCACACCGCTGGGCGGGATGATCCCGCTGGCTAACATCATGTTGAGCGAGGTCGTGTTTGGCGGCGTCGGATCGGGGCTCTACGGAATCCTGATCTTCATCGTTTTGTCCGTCTTTATCGCCGGGCTGATGGTGGGCCGTACGCCTGAGTACTTAGGCAAGAAGATCGAATCGTACGACGTGAAGATGGCGATGCTGGTGGTGCTTGTGTTTCCGCTCGTGATTCTGATACTGACCGCCATCTCCGCTGTTTCGCCGTCGTTCGGCACGTCGCAGTTGAACAACGCTGGACCACATGGGCTAACAGAGATCTTGTACGCCTTTACGTCGGGAACGGGCAACAACGGTTCCGCCTTCGCCGGAATCTCGGCCAACACGCTTTGGTACAACACGACGATCGGCATGGCCATGCTCTTCGGCCGGTTCATCATGGTCGTTCCGATGCTGGCGATCGCGGGCAGCCTCGCGCGCAAGAAGACTGTCCCGCCATCGTTGGGAACATTTCCCGTCACCACGCCACTGTTCACGACGCTGCTGGTCAGCGTGATCGTGATCGTCGGCGCGCTGACGTTTTTTCCGGTGCTCAGTTTGGGGCCGATAGTCGAGCACTTGCTGATGAACGCAGGCGCCACCTTTTAAGCCATGAAACCTAAGAACGACCTGTGGAACAAACATATCATCACTCGCGCGATCATCGATTCTTTCAAGAAGCTGAATCCGCGCAAGATGATGGGCAATCCCGTGATGTTCGTCGTCGAAGTAGGCAGCGCGCTGGCAACGTTGCAACTGCTTCGCGGGATCGTTGCGCCGGTTCCCGGTGTAACCAACACGACATTCGAGCTGCAAATCACGCTCTGGCTTTGGTTCACCGTCCTGTTCGCCAACTTCGCCGAAGCAATGGCCGAAGGACGCGGCAAAGCTCAAGCCGACAACCTGCGCAGATCGAAAACGGAAACGATCGCGCATCGCATCGTCTCCGGCTCGCAGACTGAAGACGTGCCCGCGCCGCAATTGCGAAAGGACGACGTGGTTATCGTATCCGCGGGCGAGTTCATCCCCGGCGACGGCGAGATCGTCGAGGGCGTTGCATCTGTCGACGAGTCGGCGATTACGGGCGAAAGCGCTCCCGTGATTCGCGAAGCGGGCGGCGATCGCTCCGCGGTTACGGGCGGAACACGAGTGCTCTCCGATCAGATCAAGATCCGAATCACGTCGAATCCCGGTGAGACGTTTATCGATCGCATGATCGCGCTGGTTGAAGGCGCGGAACGGCAGAAGACACCAAACGAGATCGCGCTGAACATTCTCCTTGCCGGACTGACGATCGTTTTCCTGCTAGCCGTCGTCACGCTGCAACCGTTCGCAATCTACTCCAGCGCGCCGCAGACGATCTTCGTGCTCGTGTCGCTGCTCGTGTGTTTGATCCCAACCACCATCGGCGGACTTCTCTCCGCGATTGGCATTGCGGGAATGGATCGTTTGATCCAACACAACGTCCTGGCAATGTCGGGCCGCGCCGTCGAAGCCGCGGGCGACGTCAACACTTTATTGCTCGACAAGACAGGAACCATCACGTTGGGCAATCGCCAGGCGACGGCATTCATTCCACTGCCGGGAGTCGCCGAGACCGAACTGGCGGAGGCGGCGCAATTGTCGTCACTTGCCGACGAGACACCGGAGGGCCGCTCGATCGTCGTTCTCGCAAAAGAGAGATACGGGCTTCGCAGCCGAGAGCTAACGCCGCTCGAAGCGCGCTTCATTCCTTTCACTGCCCAGACACGAATGTCCGGGATCGACTACGACGGGCGTGAGGTTCGCAAAGGCGCTGCGGACGCGATCAACAAGTACCTGAATGGACACGGAAAGAACATGCCGCGCGAGTTGGACGGCATCGTCGCAAATATTTCCAAAGCCGGCGGCACTCCCCTGGTGGTGGCTGAAGATCGTGTGGCCCTCGGCGTCATTCATCTGAAAGACATCATCAAGGGAGGAATGAGCGAGCGCTTCAACCAGATGCGGCAGATGGGTATCAAGACCGTGATGATTACCGGCGATAACCCACTCACCGCCGCGACGATCGCGCGCGAAGCCGGCGTCGACGATTTTCTCGCCGAAGCAACTCCGGAAGACAAGATGGCGCTAATCAAACGCGAGCAGGCCGGCGGCAAGCTGGTGGCGATGACGGGCGACGGCACGAACGACGCGCCCGCGTTGGCCCAGGCTGACGTCGGCGTGGCCATGAACACCGGCACGCAAGCAGCGAAAGAAGCGGGGAACATGGTCGATCTCGACAGCAATCCGACGAAGTTGATCGAGATCGTCGAGATCGGCAAGCAGTTGTTGATGACGCGTGGCGCGCTGACGACGTTTTCGATCGCCAACGACGTAGCGAAGTACTTCGCGATCATTCCGGCGATGTTTGCCGTGGCATTTCCGGTGCTCAACACGCTGAACATCATGGGATTGCGAACGCCGCAGTCGGCGATTCTGTCGGCGGTGATTTTCAACGCGCTGATCATCGTCGCGTTAATTCCACTGGCGCTGAGAGGGGTGAAGTACCGGCCGATGAGCGCGGCCGCGCTGCTAAGGCGCAACCTGTTGATCTACGGCGCAGGCGGAATCGTCGTGCCGTTTATCGGGATCAAGATCATCGACGTCGTGATTCATGCGATCGGATTGGCATAACTATGAGGCCTTGCGTCCGCTACGAAGGATATTCTCCCGCAAAGGCGCAAAGGCGCAAAGAAAGTCCAGCGAAACGCGGCAGTGCTTTGCGTCTTTGCGCCTTTGCGGGAGACATCTTCACGTAATAACGCACTTTTTGTGCAAAGCTTAACTATGAAGAACTTAATTTCCGCAGTCTTAATGACGATCGTGACGACAGTATTGCTCGGCTTGCTTTATCCGTTGGCGGTGACGGGACTGGCGCAAGTCATCTTTCCTGACAAGGCAAACGGCCAATTAATAAGCAGCGCAGACGGCGCCATTATCGGCTCGCGTCTGCTCGGCCAGCCATTCTCTTCGCCGGGTTACTTTCGCTCGCGGCCATCGGCGGCCGGAGCAAATGGCTACGACGCCAGTGCTTCTTCAGGCTCGAATCTTGGCCCAACAAATCAAAAACTGATCGACCGCGTAAAGGCTGACGTCGAAAAACTCCAAGCCGAGAATCCAGGCAAACCGGTGCCGATCGATCTCGTGACTACTTCCGGATCAGGCCTGGATCCGCACATTTCGCCGGCGGCGGCGGAGTTTCAAATTCCTCGCGTCTCACGCGAGCGACAGATGAGCGAAGAAGAAGTGCGAAACATCGTCGCCGCCCACACGGAAGGACGGCAATTCGGTTTTCTCGGCGAACCACGAGTGAACGTGCTGGAGCTCAATCTCGATTTGGACCAAAGGAAACCGCTGGCCGGACGCGTACCATAACCGATATGGCTTTGCACAAAAACTACTTTAATTACTGTCTGCGTCCGCAGCGCAGGGCATTTTCTCCCGCAAAGGCGCAAAGAAAGTCGAGCGAAACGCGGCAGCGCTTTGCGTCTTTGCGCCTTTGCGGGCGACATCTTCACGTCATAATGCACTTTTGTGCAAAGCAAACCGATTTTTGATGCTCGCCGAACTGAAAAAACCGACGCCCGAAGCGCTGCTCGCCAAACTTAAAGATGGCGACAAGGCGACGTTGCGCGTCTACATCGGCGCGGCGCCCGGTGTCGGGAAAACCTGGCAGATGCTCGAAGACGCCCAGGCGTTGAAGCGTCAGGGTGTTGACATCGTCGTCGCCATCGTCGAGACGCACGGTCGTATCGAAACGGCCACCCTCGTCGAAGGACTCGAACGCATTCCGCTGCTGTCAATCGAGTATCGAGGAGTGACGCTCGAAGAGATGGATCTCGACGCCGTCATCGCTCGCCAACCGCAAGTCGCAGTTGTCGACGAGTTGGCCCACACGGACATTCCCGGATCGAAGCATCGCAAGCGCTACGAAGACGTCCTCGAACTTCTCAACCAGGGCATTTCAGTCATCACTGCCGTCAACATCCAGCATATCGAATCGTTGAACGACGCCGTCGCGCGCACTACCGGCGTGCGCGTGCGCGAAACAGTGCCCGATCACTTCTTTCGCCGCGCCGACGAAGTGGTCAACGTTGACGTTTCCGTCGAGACGCTTCGCACTCGACTGCGGCAGGGCAAGATCTACGGCGTCGAGAAGATCGAACAGTCACTCAACAATTTCTTCCGCAAAGGAAATCTCTCGGCGCTCCGCGAGCTAGCCTTGCGGCAGGTGGCCCAGGACCAGGCGACGAAGGCACACGATTATCGCGAACGCGAGGGATTGGACCAGGCTGTTATTCCCGAAAAGGTGATGGTCGCAATGGCTTCGCGCGGCGGCGCGAAGAAACTGTTGCGCACGGGCTCACGTATTGCCGGCCGTCTCGCGTCTGACTGGTATGCCGTTTATGTCGAGACGCCGCGCGAGGAGATGGGAAGAATCAAACCGGCCGATTTCGCATCGTTGCAGGAGAGCATTCATTTCGCTCGTGAGCTGGGCGCGCAAGTGGTCACACTCAAGGCGCGCAACGTCGCGGATGCCTTAATTGATTTCGCACGTCGCGAAGGCATGACGCACGTCATTTTCGGACAAACCTCGCGTTCGCGTTGGGACATATTGCTGCACGGATCGATCATCAATCGCTTTCTTGACGAGGTGCGCGACGCCACCGTGCACGTCGTGCCGATGGAACACTCTGCGAACGGCGCCCCAGAGGAAAACTAGCCGCGATCTACTTCTTCGGCGGAAACTGTTTGAACAGCTTTTCGACCGCTTTCCTCACCGGCTTCTCACCACGCTTCGCGTCCTTTTCGATGTCGGTGCTCGGCGAGTATCTCAGCGTGTCAGTGGCGAGACCGTGCCACACCAAACTGTTGGCAGCGGGACTTTCCATGGCGACGAGCAGGCTGCCTTTTCTGACTTCCCAGGGTGTGGAGGCGGCGAGCGGAATGCCGGTTTCGAGCGAGCTTCCGGTGTTTCCTCGCACCGCGTGAGTCATCTGCACGTCGTATTCGATCGCCACCGCAATGCTGACCAGCAGATCGCCGCCTTTATCGATCTTCGTCAGTCCCTTTGCGGCGAGGTTTTGCTCGACGGCGTTGATGATGATCTCGTTGATTCTAGGATTTGCCGCCGGCACGCCGCGCGTCCACGAGTAAGTTTTGAACTTAGTGAAGTCAGCGGTCTTGTCGTAGTTGACTTTCACTTTCTGCGCGGCGACTGGTGTCACTAGCAGGAAAAGTGCGATCAGCCATAATAAATGTTTCATGTGCACCCCTGATTTTTAGAATGCTTCAGTCACGCCGAGATATAGACCACGACTGCCGATGCCCCAGCCGTAATCGACTCTCAAGTTGATGTGACTCTCTTTTGTTAACCGGAATCGGAGGCCGACGCCGCCTCCCGGCTTCAGCGTGTCAGACCTGAGATCGGCCCAACGCCGGGCCACCTCGCCGGCGCCGAAAAACGCAGCCGCACCGAGCCGTCCACGCAGCTCGACCCGGTATTCAGCCTGTCCCGCGATCATCACGCGATCGATGTAACGTCCGACTTCGTAGCCGCGCACGTCTTTGGTCTGGCCGAAGAAACAGAGATCGTAAAAGGGCACACTGCCCGTCGCCTGGCAACCGGAAGCATGGAGCGCAAGCACGTGCTTGGGCGAGACGGTGTAGAACTTGTTGTAGAACGCCTGGTAGGTTTCGTACGTCCGGCGGCCGCCGACAGCGCGGCCATGAAAGCTCGCCTGAAAACGAAATTGCGCGCCCGCGCGTGGATAGAACGAGTCGCTGCGCGAATCAAACTCGAGAGTTGGACCAAGACCGGCGGTCCGCAATTCGAGATCGATCTCCGGTATCTCCGGTCTGCCCGGGAAGCGCCCTTCACCTGAAGGAGTGACGTTGCTGCGATCGACATTCACCGTCGAGCGCATGATGTAATAACGAACGCCGGCAAACCAATGACGGCCAAACACGCGCATCGATCCGTCGGCGAGAAAGCCACGGCCGGCCACCTCGATCGGGATTGACACTCCAGCATCACCCGCGTCGGCGCCGATGCCAAAGAAATCAAAGTGGATGTTCGCGCGTCCGGCCGCAAACAACAGCCGGTACTTGTCCTCTTTCAATACCAGTTTCTGCGCAAAGACATAACCACGGCTGCCGTTGCTGGTGCGAAAAGCGCCGCCGCCGGTGAACGAAGGCGGAGACTTGAGATCGTCTTTGTTCAGGTGATAGAGAACACCGCCGCCGAGCGCGAGACCGTTTCCGAGAGTAGGATTGATGATCGGTATTGGAGCGATAACAGGCTCGAAGCGCTTTGCCTTGCGAGTTTTCGACGTGGTCTCGACCGATCCCGATCCGCCGCGATCGTCCATGCTGGGAACTGCACCCAACAACCAAGGCAGAGGCTCCTTGGAACGTCCACTGAGCTTGTGAAACTCAGACAACTGTTTGTCATCGAGTATCTGATTGAGTCGTTCTTCCGTTTCTTCGTTAATGGCCTCCACTTCGCGATTGAATGAGGCTTGATCCGGGTTGTTTCTTATTAGCGCGATTTTCTGATCGAAGTCCTGGTCCAACACCGGACGTGCCTGTGCGCGTTGGGCCGGAGTGAGCTTCAGTCGTTCGGCGAACCAGTCAAACTTTTGAGACCTCAGCCGTTCCAATGCTTCTTTATCTTCAAGCATCGGACGCAGCTCTTTGACTTGTCGGTCGGTAAGATTTAGATACGACTTCTCGCTTTCCTGCGCGACAACAACGCCGGCGAAAAAAATGCCGGCGACGAAGAGTAAGACTGTAATGCGTATTCTCATGCGAGTTTTCTCTGGACAGTTTCGACCCCTTCGATCCCCTCGACTCTTTCGACCGCTTCGACCGCTTCGACCGCTTCGACCGCTTCTACCGCTTCCTCTTCCTCTTTCATTTCGCGTGCGAGGAAGTAGTTGAGACCGGTCCTGATCACCGCGATCGCGCCGAGTTTTCCGATCTGCGTCCACGAAGGAGCGACCGCAGTTCCGAGAATGTCGGCGGCAAGCTGGAATTCAAGACCGAGGGAAAGAAAACGGGCGAGCAAGAGCCGCGTGCTCTCGTAAGCTCTGATACTTGGCCGGGGAAGTCCGCGGACAAAACGCACCAGCGTCAGCAGCGCTCCGGCGCCGATGAAGATCGCGCCAATCGATTCGACGATCAGTTTCAGCCCGAGCACCAGCCTGGTTATCGTTTCTTCCATCGTGAATCGATCTCCTTACGGTCTGATGATGCAGCGAAAGCCCAGGTGACACGTCGAGGTGTCAACCGCCTGGGCCATACGGGCCGCGGGTCGATAGCGCTGGCAATAGTTTGGGGCGCAGAGATACGAGCCGCCCTTCATCACGCGCCGCGGAATCTTCACGTGCGGAGTGCGCGGGTCGTAACTCTTTTCCGGATCGCCTCTGCGCGGATTGACGTTCCCGCAGCAGGTCTGCGGGATCTCGCTGTGCTGCTGGTACCAGTCGATGGTCCACTCCCAAACGTTACCCGCCATTTCGTAGAGATCGTATCCGTTTGGCGGAAACGATCCGACGGGCGCGGTCCATTCGTAACCGTCGGTAAGGAGGTTTTCGTTTGGAAAGTCGCCCTGCCACGTGTTTGCGAGCACTTCGCCGTCAGGTTCAAACTCGTCGCCCCAAACATAAACCGCGCCTTCCAAACCGCCGCGCGCGGCAAACTCCCATTCCGCTTCAGTCGGCAATGTTCTTCCGACCCACGTTGCGTAGGCGCAAGCATCTTCGAAAGCAACGTGGACCACCGGATGTTTCCCCAGGCCCTTCAACGAAGACTCCGGACCAAGAGGATGACGCCAGTTCGCGCCCGCCACGTAAGTCCACCATTGATAATGATCGTTCAGATTTACTCTGTATCCCGGCCGGCGAAAAACAACCGACGCGGGCACGAGCAGCTCAGGCTTGGCGCCGGGATAGTCGGCTGCGTTGGGACAGCGCTCGGCAGACGTCACGTAGTTTGTATCTTCCACGAAGTGTGAGAACTGCGCGTTCGTGACGGCGTACTGGTCCATCCAAAAACCATCCACTGAGACTTGATGTGCAGGCGCCTCCTCCGGGTAGTGATCGTTTGAACCCATCGTGAAGGTCCCGCCGGGTATCCAAACCATGTCCCTGGCTGGCGGTTTCCTGCTCATAACAAAAACTCCTGTTGCGCCTGTCATGCAGTTTCAACTGATGCGTCGTGATGCAGTTTTCAACGAAATACGCCGTAGGCGTTTACTAATTCCAGCCCAGGGTTGCTTCAACCCTGGGTTGGGCCATGTCTTAAGTTCTTGAACTCTGAAGGAGTTCCAATTGCAAACCGAACACTTTCAGTGTTTCCAATATCTCTTCTGCTGTGCCCAGGGTTGAAGCAACCCTGGGCTGGAATTAATGAACGCCTTCGGCGTACTAAACATGCATTTCAAACTTCATCGCTACCCGCGCTTGCTATGACATCTCCTTGCTCGCCAGGAACTGCACTGTCACCTTGCTGCGCCCGGCGCCCTTGGCGTCGAAACTGAGTTTGTCGATCGATTTGGCGTCAGGACGGAGGAACAGTTTGCCGTTGCCATTGGCGTTGCCGGTGACGATGCCGCCGTTGATCTTTAGCGCGATTCCTTTGGTGAGATCTGATGGTGCGGTCCAACGGCCGCGGGCAAATAACTGCATGTCAGTCACGAGAACGATCTCGGCGTCGCCGTTCTCTTTGAGGGTGACGACAACCGAGTGAACGTCGTGTTTCTTTTCACCCGACACCGGATCGGAAATCGTGATCGTTCCCTGGCCCTTCGCGGTCGTGCTCAACGAAGTGATCTTTTGCGGCGCGGCTAATGCCTGCACGCCGGCCACGACGACGGCGACGAGAATGAATACGCGAATAAGTAACTGCCACTTGAGTTTCATGTTTCCTGTTCCTTTCATGGAAGCCCGCGCACGGACGGGGACGTGAAATACTCGCCGGCGTTGGCCTTGTCGATCGCTTCCGGAAGATCGGTATTCATCTGTTGCTTGAGCACGTAACCGAGCGCGCCGGCATCGCGCGCCGCTCGCACAAAGTCGGGATCGTTATGGACCGTCAGGAAAACGATCTTTGCCGGGCGTCCGGCGCGTTTCAACATGCTGGCGGCTTCGATACCGCTGATCACGGGCAACGAAAGATCCAACACGAGCACGTCGTGCGCGACCGTGTCGACCGCTTCCAGCAAGGCTCGCCCATCACTCACCGTCCCGACCACGTCATATGCCTTAGACAACAGACGCACTACGCTGGTTCGTACTGCCGCATGGTCTTCAGCCACCAATACACGAAGTCGGGTCAATGCTTGTCACCACCTCAAAGAGCTTGCTAGATCACCAGCGGAATGCGGGCCTCGACCTGGGTGCCGCGATTGGGCCTCGATCGAATAACCAATTTGCCGTTTGCGAGCCGCAAACGTTCCTCCATGCTGAGCAAACCGAGCCTCCCCTTGAGTCTTGCGTCTTCAATGCAGAATCCTTTGCCGGCATCGGTGATCAAGAGCTGCAAGGCGCGGTTTCGACGCCTGATCAGCACTCGCGCCATCAATGCTCCCGAGTGTTTGATTGTGTTGCTCAACGCTTCCTGCACGATACGATACGCACACAGCGCAACTTCTTTGTCGAGGTGGTCAAAACCGGCTGGTGCACCCTGGTGAACGAAGTTGACCTTAAAACCACGCCGACCGGACAACTCGCGGCACAAACTCTCAACCGCCGGAATAAACCCCAGGTGGTCCAACTTCGAAGGATGTAGCTGGTGCGAGAGCTCGTCGACGTCAGCCGATGCGTCCTGGAGTTTCAACGACCAGGCGTTCAACCATTCCGTTACTTCGCGGTTCCGATGAGTCTGGCTGAACTCCTCCAGATCGATACAAAGCAGGGCGAGTTTTTGATTGAGACTATCGTGCAGCTCGCGCGCGATGCGATTCCGTTCTTCCTCCTGGGCACGAATCAAACGCGCGCTCACGTCCTTAAGCCGCTCTTCAGACTGCCGCTGCTCGGTGATGTCGTCAGAGATGATCAAGATGCAACTCTCGCCGTCGATATCGATCAACTCCGCGGCGGATAACCAGATCAACGCCTTTTTCTTCGCGCCACGCAGATAGGTTTCGAATTGCACTACCTTGCCGTCGGCTTTGAGTCTTCGCACCAGCTCCTCGCGCTGGGCAGGGTTTTCCCAGATCCCTAACTCGAGAGTCGTATGGCCAACGACTTGATCGCGCGTGTAACCGAGCCGCGACAAGAACGTTGGATTGACTTCCAGATAGCGACCTTCCGCCAGCGTCGTTATGCTCATCGGTTGATGACTATGGTTGAAGAGTTGGCAAAACAGTTTTTCCGAGTCACGCCAGTCCGGCTTTCGAACGACGCTTCGCGCCGTCCTCAACGGCCAACTGGCTCGTGCCGCGGTCGCAGGTTTGGACATTGCGGAAAAGTTCAGTCTGACGAGGGTGTTGTTGCTTCTAAGGGAACTCATACCTTGCCACCTTTTTCATGGAAGTTTCTGGCTTTTAGCGCGTCCACAGAATGCGAACCTTCAACTCGATCGAGAACCTGGAATTCGACGGTGTCGGGTTTTTCCAGCAGGCTCATGGCCCCGATCATCACGGCGAACTCTTCCGAATGGAGGTGCGCATCCCAGTTGTTTCGGCTGTCCCATTCCTGAATCACAATCATCGTTTCATCGTTCCCGACTTCGCGATAGATCCGGCAACTCCTGCATCCACGTTCGCTCTGAATGGGGCTCGATAGGGAGCGAAACGTTTGCAAGATCTCTTTCCGATTCTCCGGCGTCGTCTGAATTCTGATAGTGGTGACGATCATGCTGCGCTAACTCCGAACTCGTTGCTTTGTTTGGCGGTGCCGGTATCTTTGCGAACTTTGGACCACACAGAAATCTGTGCGTTTTGGGAGGAGGTTGATTGGAGCGCCCGCTGGATGTCGCGGCTCCACGATATTCCGTGGTTTTTGTTTACCTGCCGGGTGGCCACGGAGGGCCACCCCTACATTGAGTTCTCGATAGTGCGTTGTAGGGGTGGCCCTCCGTGGCCACCCGCCGCCGTATTTCACGGCGAAATGGTTAAATGTATTGACTGCGCGGCCATACTGGTGGCCGACCGTGGCGCAACTTGTTGGATCTTGAACAACACGTACTTGATCTCTTCGCTGTTGCCGATGAGCTCCTGGAATTCGTGTTCGAGCACAACTTGCTCGCGCAGGTAGATGTTTTCCTGTTGCAGTTTTTCTTTCAGTTGTTCGACTTCGATCAGCGCGTTACGCAATCCTTCTTCGGCGCGTCGTTGCCGCTCACGGCTGATCAGCAGGAAGCCGATCAATGACGTCTCGACAAGCATGAAAGAGATCGCGCCGGCGATTTGCCATTGGTACTGTTTCAGGAGTGTGGGAGTCGCCGGTTGGGCCGCAACCGCGGCCGAGCAGACGAGCACCACGGCCACAAGCAGGGTAGACCGCAGGGAGTGGCCCAGGAGTGAACGGCAGAGCCGGGGGAGACAGATATACATACTCCGTAACGGCGCGGGGGACCGCCGGTTCTGGCCTGGTTTTATTTTTCCCTGACTATATCGGGCGAATATAGCGCAGTTGATGTTTACGGTTGCCGCAAACCCACATGGGAATTGTTTCTTAGTGACTGGTAAGAGGCTCGGCAATTATCAGGCCGACTTCGATTTTGTGCAATAGGGTCTTTTACGGAGGGGTAAGAATTCGTTGAACGATCAAAATTAATGCAAGTTCCCATGCTATAATCCCGCCCACGCGAAACAACCCCGGCTTGTAACCAGGTTTCGTAGACTGTCCTCTCTTAAGCGTCCGCAAAGTGGAGGCACGACGGTGTCCCAACTCGTCGTGGATAAAGCACAACGAAACGGCACTAATCCGGCCACTGGCAACAGGGATACTCTCCGTCTGCTTTTTACAGCACTGTTGGTCAGCGTTGCGTACTACGTTGGTGCAAAGATTGGTTTCGCTCTGACTTTTCAGCCGCACCCTGTTTCCACGCTCTGGCCGCCAAACTCGATATTGTTTGCCGCGTTGCTGCTGTCCCCCATGCGTTGGTGGGGAGTTCTGTTGTTTGCAGCATTCCCTGCACACCTGCTGACGCAGCTCAACGCCGACATACCGCTCCTGATGATCCTGTGTTGGTTTATCAGCAACTGCTCCGAAGCGTTGATCGGAGCATTCTTATTGCGCTCTCTCGTCAACCATCCTCTCCGGCTGGACATCACCTACGACGTGGTGATGTTCATCCTGGTCGCGTTCCTGGCGCCCTTCGTGTCGTCGTTTATCGACGCAGGGTTTGTAGCCCTCAACCAGTTCGGCTCCAGTTCGTACTGGGAAGTGTTCCGGATGCGGTTCTTCTCGAACGTGTTGGCGTCCTTGACGTTGGTTCCTTTGATTCTGACCTGGGCGCGGGGTGGAATTCCTTCACTACAAAACGCGCCGCTGAAGCGCTATTTCGAAGTGGCGATGCTTGCCGCGGGCTTGTTGATCGTGGGCATGGTCAGTTTCGGGGCGCGTGACATGCAGCGAAACACGACCCCGGTGCTGTTGTATCTGCCGCTTCCGTTGCTGCTTTGGGCTGCGGTTAGATTTGGTCCAAGAGGATCGAGTGCGGCGCTCATGGCCGTGAGCTTCTTTGCGATCTGGGGCTCGATAAACGGCATTGGTCCATTCGTCGCGCAGTCGCCGGAAATGAACGCCCTCTCCGTGCAACTTTTTCTGATCGTGGGAGCGATAACGTTGCTGTTTCTCGCCGCGGTGATCAGGGAACGCGATGAATCGTCACAACGGCATCGCGCTATATTGCGCGCGAATCCCGATCTCGTTTTTTTGATGTCGCGGCAGGGTGTTTATCTGGATTACCATGCCCGGTCTCGCAGCGAGTTGCTATTGCAGCCCGAGGTGTTTTTGGGAAAGAACGTTCGGGAGGTGCTGCCGCCCGGTCTGGTCGAGGACGTGCTCGCAGCTTTGGAGAAGAGTGCCAGCACGGACGAGGTGCAGATAGTGGAATACTCTCTCCACATGGGCAATGAAGACCGGCACTACGAAGCGCGTCTGATCGGCATGGAAGGTGATAAAACACTCAGTATTGTGCGCGACGTAACGGATCGACAACGCGCTTCGCTGGCGCTGAAAGAGAGTCAGGAGAAACTTCATCATAGCCACACCCAGGTGCGCAGCTTACTCGGACGGCTCATCGACGTGCAGGAATCGGAACGCCGCCGCATATCGCGCGAATTGCACGACGATCTCAGTCAGAAGATCGCGACGCTCTCCATCGGCATCAGTCGTCTCAAACGACGATTGCCGCTCGACAACGGCGAGCTCATCTCCGAGCTCGACGGCCTGCGAGAGAACACCAATCGTCTCACTAACGAGATCCGCCGGCTCTCGCACCAGTTACATCCGGCCGTGTTGGAACATCTCGGACTCGTGACCGCGCTCGAGTCGTACATCGGAAACTTCAAAGACGAAGAACAGATCGACGTGAGTCTCAGGGCCGAGATCGGCGATGAGAAAGTCCCGTTTCAGACGTCGATCTGCATTTACCGGGTGGCGATCGAAGCGTTGCGAAACGTCTCGCGGCATTCCGGCGCTGCTTCGGCGGCGATCTCGTTGCAAAGAATCAATGGCTCGTTGGAGTTGCGTGTGTCAGACTCCGGCAAAGGCTTTGACGTAGAAACTTTCAGGAAAGGTGGCGGCCTCGGACTCGTCAGTATTGAGGAACGACTGAGGCTTTTACAAGGAACTTGCGAAATTCACTCGAGCCCGCAGAACGGCACGACGTTGGTCGCCAAAGTGCCGTTGACGAACTGAACACTAAACGAATCCGGCTACTGCTCGCGGACGATCACATGTTGTTTGCCGAGGGTTTGCAGAGCCTTTTACACGACGAGTTTGAGTTGCTCGGCACTGTCGGCAATGGCCGTGACCTGGTCGAAGCAACTCATCGTTTGCATCCGGAAGTGATTCTGGTCGATATCTCGATGCCTATCCTCAATGGCTTCGACGCCGTGCGGCGCATCAGGCAGGAAGGGAACTTGGCCAAGGTCATCTTTCTCACGATGCACGACGACGCGACGCTGGTCGCGGAAGCATTTCGTTGCGGCGGCTCGGGTTACGTGCTGAAACAGTCGGCGGGTGAGGAGTTGGTGACTGCGATCCGGGAAGTGGCGCAAGGTAATAATTACTTAACACCGCTGATCACCAGTAAACCCGTTGAACCACTGGCGGGTGGATCATCGAAGTCGAATTTGACGCCGCGGCAGCGTGAAGTGTTGAAGTTGATCAGCGACGGATTGACGATGAAAGAGATCGCGGTCGAGTTAAATATCTCTACTCGAACGGCAGAGTCGCACAAGTATGAAATGATGCAAGCGCTCGGAGTCGAAACCACTGCTGAGCTCATTCGGTACGCTTTGAAACTCGGTCTCATTTCATAGCCTGGACGCGCGCACGTATTGCCCCTCAGGGATCTCCTGATGGCTCGTTTTCACCAGTAGTTTTACGGATTGCGCCCCTTTTCGCTACGGTTTAATGTGGTCGTCAACGTGCCCTTAAGTAACTAAGGAATCAGGGATTAAAGTTTAGTTTTTTTTCGATCGAAAGCACTTCGCAAGTTCAGCGGGCAAATACCTCGTGCGGCCAAGCTCGCAAACACTAAGCGGACGCCCCCACTCCTCCCGAGGTCCGTGTCTACTCAGCTCGCACCAGGTCTAATTAACGAGGAAGAGATCTGAGCTTCAAACTGGTTTGGTTTTCTTGATTTCTTCCTCTGAACCGTTATTGTGATGTCCGCAGAGAACGCTCTCTCCTCCACTGTTCTCTTACGATCACGGGTGGTCGCATTCTATTCCTGTGCCTTCTCACCACAAGTATTGCAATTAAACGAATCGCCGGCTCGATGGAGAACGAGTCATCCAGGGGGAAGTGTCTGTGTGTGTCTGTGTGTGTTTGAAAACTGATGTTCTGAACTGAGTTTGTGGATAACTCATTGGGACAGCTCACCATGAAGTCTAAACGGACGATCGTGCTTTTCGTCTGGTTGTTATTTGCCTCGCCGCTCGCGGTCGAAGTGAGCGCGCGGCACACTGCTGCGCTGCATCCGGATGGACCATCTGGTCCAGGCGCCCTTCACCTCGCATTAAACCTGCAACCAGATACAGAACAGGGGTTGCTTACGGGCGGCAGGAGAAACGTCTTGATCGCCGGCGCGATCATTGTTTTACAGGCAGCGTTGATTTCCGCCTTGCTGATTGAACGGAGCAGAAAGCGTCGCGCCACGGCGGAGTTAGTCGAGAGTGAAGAGCGTTTCGCCAAAGCATTCAAAGCTAATCCGCAACCGATGATGCTCACGACGCTCGTCGAAGGCCGATTTGTCGACGTGAACGAAAGTTTTGGGGCACTGAGTGGCTTCACACGCGAGGAGATAATCGGGCGCACCTGCCTGGAAGTCGGGTTCTTCAGCAGCGAGGGACAACGCAACGCAACGATAGCGCCACTCTTGCAGACGGGCTCGGCGCACAACGTGGAATTGAACCTGCCGTTGAAGAACGGCGAGACTCGAGTGTTGCTGTGTTCCGCGGAGTTGATCGAGCTGGGCGGTGAGAAGTACATCGTCGTTGCCTTGAGCGATATCACCGAGCGCAAGGAATCCGAGCTGCAATTGGCCCAACTCACCGCGAAACTGTTGACCACGCAGGACGAAGAACGACGGCGCATCGCGCGCGAGTTGCACGACGTTACGGCGCAGAGCATCGGTTTGATCATGCTCAACCTGGCCCAGGTGCAAAAAGCTGCTTCGTCTCTCGACAGTCGCAGTAAAGATCGTTTGACCGAGAGCCTTGCGTTTGGCGAGCAGGCCTTGAAAGACATTCGCACCCTGAGTTACGTGCTTCATCCGCCGTTGTTGGACCAGGCCGGCTTGATAACCGCGCTCAAGTGGTACGTGAAAGGATTCAACGAACGCAGCGGCGTGAAAGTCGATTTTAACGAGAGCGGCCACGAGGATCAGCGCCTGCCGCCGGAAGTCGAGTATGCGTTGTTTCGGGTGGTCCAGGAGTGTTTGACGAACATTCGTCGCCATACAAACAGCGAAACGGCGGAGATCAATCTCACGCGCACTCCGGAAGAGATCAATTTGAGCGTGCGCGATTATGGCAAGGGGCACAAGCTGCAAATCGCGCGTAACGGCGACGGGGCAGAGTTCATCGGCGTCGGTATTCCCGGCATGCGTCATCGTTTGAAACAGCTGGGCGGAGATCTTCTGGTGGATTCAAGTCTCGACGGTACGACCGTGACAGCGAGCGTGCCAGTAAGGTGGGTGTAATGATTCAGATTCTTTTGGCTGACGATCACGCGCTGATGCGTCGTGGCATACGCGATCTGCTGGAATCGGATCCCGAGATCGAAGTGATCGGCGAGGCTGGTGACGGACGTGAAGCAGTGCGGCTGGCTGAGAAGTTGAGCCCCGACGTGATGATCATGGACCTGGCGATGCCGGAGTTGAATGGCCTGGATGCGATTCGGCAGATTCGCAGAGACGTTCCCGATATCGAGCTGCTCGTGTTTTCAATGCACGATTCGGAGGAGTTGATTCGCGAAGTCTTCGCCGCGGGCGCGCGCGGTTATGTTTTAAAGAATGATGTGGCGTTGTATTTAGTTGAAGCGGTGAAATCGTTGGCGCGGCACAAACCGTTCTTTACGCCGCGGATCTCGGAAGCGATCCTGAATTCGTTGGTCAGCACGGCCGCGCCGGGTCATGCCGAGCCGTCTCGTCCGGGACCGTTGAGTGCTCGCGAACGCGAGATTCTGCAACTACTTGCCGAAAACAAGAGCAACAAGGACATCGCGAAGGCGCTTGGCATCAGCGTCCGCACCGTGGAGACTCATCGCCGTTCCGTGATGCAGAAACTGGACGCGAATTCGATTGTGGAGTTGGTTCACTATGCGATTCGCAACGGCATAGTTCAGACGACAAAAGCCACCGATCTGCTCTGATCGGTGCTTTGCCTCACAGTCCTACCATAGAACCCTGATTCGGCTACCGGAAAGATGCAGGAGTGGGTCAGGGAAATTTCGGGGAAAATACCAAATCGAGGCGATTTACCGGCCTATGCAAACTCTCTATCTTCTTCGCTAACTCGCAGGAGAGGACCATGGAGCTGATTGTAGTCGGCTTTCCCGGCCGGTATCGTGCCGCCCAGGTATTGACTGATTTGCGACAGCGAGGAGTTGACCTCTTCGACCTGGATCAAGCAATCACAGTCTCTTGGGAAGATCGCCGAAATTTCATTGTGCAACAAAGCGTCAACCTCTCGCGTGAAGAAGGATCACGCTGGGCGCGACTTTGGGGTGCGTTTATCAAGGCGACGTTGTTTCAGCCGTTTACCGAGCGATTGAGTGCGGCTGCGGCTAAAGTGGCAAGCAGAGAACCCGCAGGCTCAAACGGCGACTCGCTCGAGCCGTTGACGCGCGACTGGTGGGTTTCGGATGTTGGCATACCGGAGAATTTTGTGCGCGATGTGGGGGCGTTGGTCCAGCCGGGAGAGTCGGCGATTATCACGCTGGCGGAGAAGTTTGAACCGGCACATGCGGCTCATGTTTTGCGCGATTGTGGCGGTTCGTTGATCTACACCTCACTCTCGACGGACCAGATAAATAAGGTGCGGCGGGAACTGGCGACCAGCGATTCGTGATCCGTGGTGACGACAAACGTGGCTGCTGATGCTTCAACTATTTTAGCGACCGACAGGACGCGGCTGGCCCACGATCGCACGTTGATGGCGTGGGTGAGGACGTCGACGTCGCTGATCAGTTTTGGATTCACGATCTACAAGTTTTTTCAGTACATGCAGGAGCAGCAGGGCGGCGGGCCGCCCCGGGAAGGTGTGCTTGGTCCGCGACAGTATGGGACGCTGATGATCTGCACCGGGATCGTGGCGCTGATCTTTGCGACGTTTCAACATCGTCGCGACATGAAAGCGCTGCGCGCCCAGCACCCGGAAGTGCCCTATTCACTCACGACGGTTTTGGCGGGACTGATTTCGTTGCTGGGCATCGTCGCGCTGCTGGCAATTATCTTTCGAGTTTAGGCTTTGAACAGAGCGGATTTGCCTGATGAACCAAGGCGGATTTGGCTGATGAACCAAGGCTATGCGTCCGTCGCTGCGGCTCCGCCGCCGGATGTGAGGCGAGGCTACGCCTCGCCGTCGCCCGTTGGATTGACTATGGGCTTTGCCCTTACTTGTGGGCCAGAGGCCGAACCAGGGGCTAAGCCCCAATTTCTTCTTCACTAAACGGCGAGGCGTAGCCTCGCCTCACATCCGGCGGCGAAGCCGCAGCCACGGAATTACAAGCGGCGAAGCCGCAGCCACGGAATTACAAGCGGCGAAGCCGCAGCCACGGAATCACAGGCGGCGGAGCCGCAGCCACGGAATCACAACCGCCGAAGCCGCAGCAAAGCGCGGACGCGAATACCAGGTGGCATATTGAGGAACACGGATAAAACGGATGAGCACGAGCGATGTCTATGTTGATGAGCACGTGTTCGATGGCGGTCCGCCGCGGCGGCTGCAGATGTCGCTCGGGTTGGTTAAGCCCGATGAGCCGCGCGTCGTCAGAAGGGCGCTGTTTGCGGCGGCCCTGGCGTGGATGCCGCTTGCGATATTGACAACTGCACAGTCGCTTCTCTTTGCCGATGGTTCGGCCGGTTGGTTCATGCGCGACATCGCCGTTCATGCTCGTTACCTCATCGCAGTTCCGGCGTTAATTCTTGCGGAAACCGACTGTATTCCCCGCCTCGAACATATCGTGCGCCATTTCGTGGACACGGGCCTGATTACCAATGCCGATCTGCCTCGTTACCAGCGTGCCGCGGCTTCGACTCGACGGCTGCTTGATTCGTCTTACGGTGATGTCATCGCCGTCATTGCCGCATATCTGGCGGTGCTCTGGTTATCCTTCTACCTTACTCCGGCAGTCGTTTCCAACTGGCAACGAAGCGATCCGCTTCATCTTTCTGTCGCCGGTTGGTGGAACGCCTTCATCAGCCTGCCGCTGCTGTTGATCTTCTTCTTCGGCTGGCTTTGGCGGGTAGTCCTCTGGGGACGTTTCCTGTTCCTGGTGACGAGAATGGATTTGCAACTGCTCCCCAGTCATCCTGACAAAGTTGGCGGTTTGAAGTTTGTCACCACTTCCTTGCGGGGCTTTCGCTTGATCAGTTTGGGTATGGGCGCGGTGGCGGCCGGTGCAGTTGCGGATCGTATTGTGTATCACGGCGAGAACCTGTTGAATTTTCGGGCCCTGATGATCGGGCTTGGGATAGTTAATCTCATTTTGTTCGCAGGCCCATTGACTGTGTTTGTATCGCGACTCCGCCAGGCGAGGAGACACGGTGTTTTTGTGTATGGCCTTTTGGCGAATCAGTTGGGCCGCGAGTTTGAAGCGAAGTGGCTGAGCTCCAACACTCGCGTGAAGCCTGACGCACTCGGGCAACCGGATTTCTCCGCGACTACCGACTTTTATGGGGTTGCTGCCAACGTCTATGAAATGCGGGATTTTCCGATCTCTTTGAGGGATCTGATCGGCCTGTTGCTGCCTGCATTATTACCGTTTTTCGTAGTTGCCGTATTTACAATTCCGCCTCGGGTCGTTGTCGACAGCACGATCAAGCTGCTGCTGCTGTGATGCCTACCACGTAACACTTACTCCCCCTACCAGAAATGTGCGATGCCGCACGTTAAGGTAAGCACAAATTACCGAATCCACGCGATTTACTGTTCCCGCCACTCTCAATAACCTGCAACCCTCTACCAAACAATTCGAGGTCAGACAACTATGAAGATCAAGAAAACTATGCGGAGAGCACAGTCACTCGTACTTTCCTCTGTCTTTCTGCTTTGCGTGGTGTCGTTGCTGGTGCCTCCGTTTCCGCCGGCCCAGGCGATGGCCAAGGGCGAGCAGTTTTCAGCGTTGGGCGTGCTGCCTGCCGGCGCCGGTGTGCGCATGGTTGGGGCCGGCTCGACGATGAACCTCAACATCTATATCAACGAGTACACCTCCGACGCCGACGCGCAGGTGCTCGCCAAAACCCTTGTTGAAGCCGGGTCCGATGCGTTGCTGAAAGCGCTGGAAAAGAGAGACTCGATCGGCAAGGTCCAACTCGTCAGACGAGTCGGGTTTTTCGATCTGAAACTCATCCGCTCGCGGCCGATTGAAGGAGGGCGTCGCATTATCGGCGTTTGCGATCGGCCGATTCAGTTTCTCGAGGCTTACGCCGGCACGCGTTCGCAGGACTACACCTTCGGCATCGTCATTCTCGATCTCAAGACAAACAAGAAGGGCAAGGAAGAAGGCGTCGGACAGTTGATCTATGCGGCGAAGGTGAAGCTCGACGGTAAAACGGTGGAAGTTGAGAACTATGGCGTTGAGCCCATGCGGCTTCAAGGTGTTCGCAAGTTTTAACTATCCATGAGATCACGAATTACACAGATCATATTCAGTTTGATTCTGGTCATCGTAATTGGTCCAACTGTGAGCCAGGTTGTGAGTCAAACGGGGGATAACACCGGCGCACAGAATCAACCTGAGACCGGCTCAGACGCGCACGAACTGGCGAAGAAGCTCTCGAACCCGGTCGCTTCGCTGATCAGTTTTCCGCTTCAATCGAACTTTGATTTCGGCATGGGGACCGGTTCGGGTTGGCGTTACCAGATGAACATCCAGCCCGTCGTTCCTTTCCGGCTGAACTCAAAGTGGAACCTGATCTCGCGCACGATCCTGCCGGTCATTCACCAACACAACGTCGCCAATATCGGCACACAAAGCGGGCTGGGAGACATCACGCAGAGTTTTTTCTTCTCGCCCGCGGAGAGCAAGAAGTTCATTTGGGCCGTTGGTCCTGCGCTATTGATACCTACAGCCACGAATGATCTGCTCGGAACCAGGAAATTCGGCGTTGGTCCAACCGTCCTCGCCTTGAAGCAGGACAAAGGATTGACTTACGGCGTATTGACAAACCACATCTGGTCCGTCGCCGGCGATGACGATCGCGCGAGCGTGAACGCCACCTTCCTGCAACCGTTTTTCGCTTACAACACGCGAGACGCGTGGACTTACACGCTCAACACGGAATCGAGTTACGACTGGACCGGCAATCACTGGAGCGTGCCGATCAACTTCACTGTCTCGAAACTGTTGAAGTTCGGCAGGCATCCGGTGAGTCTCGGCGGCGGCATTCGTTGTTGGGCCACGAGCCCGGTGGGAGGACCGGAGAACTGTGGCCTGCGAATGGTCGTCACGCCTTTATTTCCCAGATGAGCTGCCGGAGAGTAGACATGCCCAATACGGCAAACGCGAACAACCTGAAAGCCGATCCACCAAAGATCTTTCACCGCATCTTTGAGCCGGCCGAGTTAATACAGATCATAGGGAAGCCGGTCTTCGCGCCGGTCGCTGGAACATCACTTCTCTGGGTCAGCAACACAGAGAGCGATCTCTTCCGTCATCAAGCGACCGGCGCCTTTTATTATCTCGTCGCCGGCCGCTGGTTCTCGGCGCCGAGCCTCGATGGTCCATGGACCTTCACCGCTTTAAAGCTCCCGGAAGATTTCAAACGTATCCCGCCGGAACATCCGCGCTCCCGCGTCCTGGCTTCAGTGCCTGGGACGGACCAGGCCACCGAAGCAGTGCTCCTCACGTTTGCGGCGGTGGCCGGTTACACCGGAATGATGATCGCATGGGGTTGTGCCGTTTGGGGAACCGGCTGGTGGCATCCGCCTTACGTTTTGGTACGGCGGGTTCTATCCGGCGTATTTCTGGTACCCACCAACGTATGGCTTAACCCCTACACCGGCACCTTCGGGCGAGGTGCCGCTGTGTATGGTCCATACGGCGGCGCAGGAGGCTTCGCGGCGTATAACCCCCGCACGGGCGCTTACGCACGCGGTGGCGCCGTCTATGGGCCATACGGTTCGCGCGGTTTCGCGCAGGCATGGAACCCGCGCCTCGCAGCGGCAGGTTTCGGCGATCGTTCGCGTGCGGGAAGTTTCGCGGCGGCGGTTTTTGTGGCGGCATGCATGGCGGTGGTTTTCGACGGCACTGGTTGAACCGCGGGTAAGACATGACGATAACGGCGTTTATTTTGTTGGTATTGAAGGCGAGCATCGTTCTGAGCGTCTTTGCGATCGGGCTAAAGGCCACCTTCGACGATGCCCTGTACTTGTTCCACCGTCCACGGCACCTCGTTCGTGCTGTGTTGTCATTGAACGTGTTGATGCCGGTGCTGGCATTGGGGCTCAGCCTGGCCTTCGATTTTCACCCCGCGGTGAAGATCGCGCTGGTTGCGATCTCAGTCTCACCAGTGCCGCCGATCTTTCCGAACAAAGCTTTCAAAGCCGGCGGCACTGAAAGCTACACGATCGGTCTGCTCACGGCAGCCGCGGTTCTGTCGGTGATCCTGATCCCGATTGCGATGGAGGGTTTTGAGCGGATCGCCGGAGTTCCGCTCGAGATGCGCGCGCGCACGGTGTTCGTCAGTGTCCTGACGACCGTGCTGCTGCCGCTGTTCCTCGGCATCGCCGTGCGGGCACTGGCACATTCGCTCGCCAATCGAATAGCGAAGCCGCTGGCGATAGTGTCGTTAGCGCTTTTAGTTCTCAGTGCACTGCCGGTCTTAATTGGCATGGTCGGACAGATGTTCTCGTTGATCGGCGACGGCACGATTCTCGGCCTCAGCGCCTTCGCGCTGACCGGCCTCGTGATTGGACATTTGCTTGGCGGACCAGAACCGGCTAATCGTTCGACGCTCGCGCTTGCCACGGCATCGCGCCATCCCGCAGTTGCGCTCACAATCGCTCATGCGAACTTCCCCCAGCAAAAGCTCGCCGCGCCTGTCGTCATTTTGTACCTGATTCTCAGCGGTGTTTTGTCAGGAGTTTACCTGGCATGGGCCAAACGCCATGAGGTGACCGCTGCGACGGCTGAAACGAACCACCCAGTTAAAGCCTGATTTGTTGAATGAACCATTCGAGACGCACAGCTCTAACAATTGGGATCTTATTGTCTCTCGCGACGCTCGCGCGCGCTCAAGGAGATCCGCTGCCTTCGTGGAACGATGGTCCAAACAAGCGCGCGATCGTCGACTTCGTCACACGCGTGACGAAGCAAGGCGGTCCTGATTTCGTTCCGCCCGCACAACGCATCGCCACCTTCGACAACGACGGCACGCTCTGGTCCGAACAACCAATCTATTTCCAGTTAGCGTTTGCGTTGGACCGCGTCAAGGCGCTCGCCCCGCACCACCCTGAATGGAAAACGCACCAGCCGTTCAAAGCGGTGCTTGACGGCGACCTGAAAGCCCTGGTCGCATCAGGTGAAAAAGGTTTGGCCGAAATCATCATGGCCACGCACACAGGAATGACGACCGACGAATTCACGCGCACCGTCTTCGGCTGGCTAGTCACCGCGAAACATCCGACGAAGAAACGTTTCTACACCGAGCTTGTCTACCAACCGATGCTCGAATTGCTCGCATACCTGCGCGACAACAACTTCAAGACGTTCATCGTGTCAGGCGGCACCGTCGAGTTCATGCGCGCCTTTGCGGAGAAGGTCTACGGAATTCCACCGGAGCAGGTTGTCGGCACGAGTTTCGTCACGAAGTTTCAAATGAATGGAGGCGGCGCCCCCGTGCTGATGCGCGAACCGAAGATCGACTTTATCGACGATGGACCAGGCAAGCCGGTCGGGATTCAGAAGTTCATCGGCCGTCGGCCGATCTTCGCCTTCGGAAACTCAGACGGGGATAAGCAGATGCTCCAATGGACCGCAGCAGGCACAACCGCTCGTTTCATGGGACTTGTTCGTCACACCGATGCCGACCGCGAGTGGGCCTACGACCGCAACTCGCAAATCGGAAAGCTGGACGTGGCCCTGGACGAAGCCATCGCACGCAAGTGGGTGATCGTCGACATGAAACAGGATTGGAAGGTTATTTATCCATGAACCAAAGAGTGACGGAACAAGCATGAGCGACACAAACGGCAATCAATTCAAAGGAACAATCAAACTCGACATTCGAGACTCTAAACCTGACTGGAATGCCTTCCTCTACAAGAAGGCGCCAAAAGATGCTCCCAACGTTCTCGTCATTCTTTACGACGATACCGGTTGTGCCTCGTGGTCGCCTTACGGCGGACGGATCAATATGCCCACGCTGGACCGTCTCGCGGCAAATGGTCTCACCTACTCACAATGGCACACCACCGCGGTTTGTTCGCCGACGCGCTCATGTTTCCTGACCGGACGTAACCATCACGCCAACGGCTTTGGCTCGATCTCTGAAATGGCCGTCGGCTTTCCTGGTTACTGCGGCCATATTCCGCCGGAGAACGGAACGATTGCCCAGATCCTGCGCGACGCGGGCTGGAGCACCTTCTGGATCGGCAAGAACCACAACGTGCCGGTCGACGCATTCAGCATCGGCGCAACGAAAAAGAAGTGGCCCCTTGGGCTTGGTTACGATCGCTTTTACGGCTTCATCGGCGGCGAGACTAATCAGTGGTATCCCACGCTGATCGACAAGCTGGGAAGTCCCGATACGTACAACCATTACCCAACCGGTTGGGCCGTCGCGTTTTCAACTCCTTACAAGATGTTCAAGCGATATTCGTCATACGCGGGCGGCACCTGCGATCCACTCGTTATTCATTGGCCCAAAGGAATCAAGGCGAAGGGCGAAGTGCGTCATCAGTATCACCACTGCACGGACATCGTCCCCACAATCCTCGAATGCTGCGGCATCGAGATGCCGGAAACGGTCGATGGCACGAAGCAGGCGCCGTTGGCCGGCGTTTCCATGCGCTACAGCTTCGACAATGCCGCTGTGTCGACCAGAAAAGAGACTCAGTATTACGAGATGGTCGGCACGCGCGGTATCTGGCACAACGGGTGGAAGGCCTCGACCCTGCATGCTCCGATGCCCTCGAACCAGGGAAACTTCGACAAGGATGTTTGGCAACTCTTCAACGTCGAAGACGACCGCTCCGAGATGCACGACCTGGCGGCGCAACATCCTGACAAGCTGAAGCAGCTACAGGATCTATGGACGACCGAAGCGGAGAAGAACAATGTGTTCCCGCTGATCGATGTCGGCGTTGACGTGGTCCATGAGCTGGAGTTTCACGCCGCGCCGCCGGCAAGCGGTCGATATGTCTACTACCCGGGAACGACCGAAGTACCCGAGGCAACAGCCGCTCGGACATTAGCGAGCTCGTGGAAAGCTCTCGCCGAAGTTGAGTTCACAGGCCAGACGCAAGGCGTCATCTTTGCTCAAGGCTCACGCTTCGGAGGCTATTCGCTGTTCGTTAAGGACGGCAGGATTTTCTTTGTTTACAACTTCCTCGGGGTCTCGCCAGAACAGCGTTTGACCGTCGCTGCGCCTGCCCTCGGCACGCACATCGTGGGCGTTGAGTTCGTCAAGAAATCGATCTCGCCAAAGCTTGAAACACTCGGACAGATGAAGCTCTACCTCGACGACAAAGTGGTCGCCGAAGGACCGTTCCGGACACAAAGCGGTCACTACGCTCTCTGCGGCGAAGGATTGAGTATTGGAATCGATACCGGCGACTCCGTGAGCAGCGAATACAAGCCGAACTTCGAGCTCTCCGGCGGCCGCGTAGTCAAGGTCGTCTTTGACGTGGCGAAGGACGCTTACGTCGACGTCGAAAAAGCGATGGCTGCATCGATGGCGCGAGATTGAAAGGAAGAGCAATGGCAACAAAACCAAAACCTGCAAAAGCGAAAAATATTTCATCCGTTCCGTATCCGGTGCGAGCATTCACACCTGCCCATCCCGATCTCAAGAATGCCGGCGGCGTTCCGGCCAGGCTGGCGAACGAAGCGTATGTCGAAGCGCTCGGACGCATTGTCTACTACTGGGGATATCCGGCGGTTGATGCGTTCGGGCGCACGAGCGGCTGGGAGGTGATGAAAAAAGCCGGTCCGGGCGCAACGTTGGGACTGTTTCCCGGCGCTCCGAAAAACAAGATGGGCTATCTCGACGACTATATGCCCCCGGCGCAGCGGAAAGTCGTGACGCCGAACAACGATACGATCTACGGAGTCGGGTTTGCCGATACGCGCGAAGAACCAGCGGTCATTCAAACGCCGTCTGAAGTGCCGGAAGGCCACTACTGGACCATCCAAATCTGCGACGCTTTCACGACTGTGATCCGGCAGTTAGGTTCGGCCTCTCACACTCCCGGCGGCAAGTTTCTTCTCGTCGGACCCGATTGGGAAGGTGACAAGCCGAAAGACTTTATCGAGGTGATCAAATCGCCGACTCACGTCGTCGGTGCATTCGGTCGCAGCTTCACAGCGCATACGCCAGAGTCAAAGGCCAAAGCACGCGCCGTACTGAACCAGATCGGCATGGTGCCGCTGAGCCAGGACAAGGCTGGTCCACTGAAATTCGATTGCGAAGCCAGCGCCCGCAACAAGGTTTATCCACCGGGTCTGACTGCTGAAATGCTCGCGGCTGACCCCGACATGCTGCGTAGTCGGCCAGTTAATCCTTCAACGTTTTGGGACGATCTGAAAAAAGCTCTCGATGCGAATCCGATCGTTGGTCCGAATGACGCGCCGATGGCGGAACAAGCCCGCACGCTGATCGCGCTTCGCGAATCTGACGCCCGGTGGGGCGCTCTTCTCGATCGCGTGGCGTTAGCGGCCGATGCTGAACTCCACGAAGGAGCGAAGTATCACGAAACGGGCGTTGATACCGGAAACGGCTGGCAGCGGCAGGAGAACGGTGGCGTCTGGGGCGCCGACTGGTTCGGCCGCGCTCAGGCAGCGATCATTTATATCTACGTCAACGATTTCCACGAAGCCATCTACTTCATCCGCGCGACTGACAGTAAAGGCGAGCTTCTCCAGGGACGTTACGACTACGCGATCACGTTTCCAAAGGACGCTTTGCCGCCGGTCGATCGAACAAAGGGCGGATTCTGGTCGCTCACAATGTACGACAAGGATTACTACATGCTGCCGAACAGCCCGAATGGCCGGACCAACATCGGCACGGTAAACCTCGACGCCAACGAGCTCGACTTCGCGAAAGACGGCTCGCTGACTCTGACGCTCTCAAGCAAAGCACCCGCAGATCCAAAAGCGCATGCAAACTGGCTGCCCGCCCCGAACGATCAGTTCGCGCTGATCGTCCGCACGTATGTTCCGACCGAGCAGATTCTCAATGGAACGTACAAATTACCCAACGTAGAAAAGTCGAATTAATAACGAACCAGGAGTGGAATCATGCCTAACAAGAAAGAACAGCAGAATAAACCAAACATCCTCGTCATCTTCGGTGACGACATCGGCATCACCAATCTCAGCGCCTACAGCGACGGCCTGATGGGCTACGAGACGCCCAACATCGATCGCATCGCGAAAGAAGGTCTGCGTTTTCTTCACTACTACGGCGAGCAGTCGTGCACCGCGGGACGCGCTGCATTTCTGACCGGACAACACGGTATTCGCACGGGCCTCACGAAGGTTGGTTTCCCGGCGCGCCGATGGGCATGAGCCAACTCGATCCCTCAATCGGCGGTCTGCTCAAGAACCTGGGTTACACCACCGGCCAGTTCGGCAAGAACCACGTCGGCGATCGCAACGAAACGTTGCCGACGGTCAACGGCTTCGACGAGTTTTTCGGAAACCTCTATCACCTCAACGCAGAAGAGGAACCGGAGCTGCCGGATTATCCGAAAGATCCGGAGTATTTGAAAAAGTTTGGACCACGCGGAGTGCTCAAGTGCAAAGCCACTGACAAAGACGATCCCACTGAAGATCCGCGCTTCGGCAAGGTCGGCAAACAGACGATCGAAGACACCGGTCCGCTAACCAGGAAGCGCATGGAAACGATCGACGACGAAACCTCCGCCGCCGCCATCGACTTCATGCAGCGCCAAACAGAAAACGGCAAACCGTTCTTCTGCTGGTTCAACTCGACCCGCATGCACCTCCGCACGCACGTTCGTCAGGAACATCGCGGCCGCTACCAACACGGCGACAGCGAATACGTCGACGGCATGATCGAGCACGACGAAACGATCGGCACGCTCCTGAATACGCTGGACGATCTCGGCATCGCCGACAACACGATCGTGGTCTACACGAGCGACAACGGTCCGCACATGAACACGTGGCCGGACGGCGCGATGACGTCGTTCCGTTCCGAGAAGAACACGAACTGGGAAGGCGCGTTTCGGGTTCCGTGCCTGGTCCGTTGGCCCGAAGTGATCGCCGCAGGCACGGTGACAAACGAGTTGATGAGTCACAACGATTGGGTTCCGACACTCTGCTCGGTCGCGGGCGAACCGGACATCGTCAAGAAGCTCAAGACGGGCTACACCGCGAACGGGATCGAGTACAAAGTTCATCTCGATGGTTATGACCAGTCGGAGTTTCTGCGAACTGTGAGCGGCACGGCCGTTAATAACAACGGCGTGAAAAGCGCGCGCAACATGTTCTTCTATGCCGACGACGATGGCCTGCTCGTTGGTCTGCGACAAGGCGACTACAAGTACGTCTTTGCCGAGCAACGGCAACCGGGAACGATGATGGTCTGGGCTGAACCGTTCAAAGTGTTGCGGCTCCAGAAGATCTACAACCTGTTCCAGGATCCGTTCGAACGCGCTGACATCACCTCCAATACTTATTGGGATTGGAACCTGAATCACGTCGGCAGCGCGTACGGAATGATGGAAGAGGTGTTCAAGTTCGCGGCGACGTTCAAAGAGTTTCCGCCGCGATCGTTCCCGCCCAGTTTCAATCCCGCGAATGTCTTGGATCAGACACTACACAACATCAAGGCAATCAGAACACTGCACGAGTTGAAGGAAGAAAAAATGTTAGCGGCAGCGGCCGCCGCCTCAGGTAGGGGCGCCGCCAAGAAATAACTGATTGAAGGAGAAAGCCATGGCAGACCAACCAAACATCCTGATCATCTGGGGCGACGACATCGGCTGGTTCAACATCAGCGCCTACAACCACGGCATCATGGGCTATCGCACCCCGAACATCGATCGCGTCGCCAAGGAAGGCGCGATGTTCACCGACTGGTACGGCCAGCAGAGCTGCACGGCCGGCCGCGCGGCGTTCATCACCGGGCAATCGCCGATCCGCACCGGGCTGACCAAGGTCGGCCTGCCCGGCGCCGATCTCGGACTTCAGCCCGAAGATCCCGACCATCGCCGACGTGCTGAAGCCGCTGGGCTACGTCACGCGGCCAGTTCGGCAAGAACCACCTCGGCGACCGCGACGAGTTCCTGCCGACCGCGCATGGCTTCGACGAGTTCTTCGGCAACCTCTATCACCTGAACGCCGAAGAAGAGCCGGAGAACCCTGACTATCCGAAGGATCCCGAGTTCAAGAAGAAGTTCGGGCCGCGCGGCGTGCTGCACTGCTAGGCCAATGCCGACGGCACGCAGAAGATCGAAGACACCGGCCCGCTGACCACGAAAGCGCATGGAGACGGTCGACGAGGAGTTCCTCGATGCGAGCCTCGAATTTCATCGACAAGCGCAGTACAAGGACGACAAGCCGTTCTTCTGCTGGTGGAACTCCACCCGCATGCACGTCTTCACGCACCTGAAGAAGGAGTCGCAGGGCAAGACGGGCCTGGGCGTCTATCCCGACGGCATGGTCGAGCACGACGGGCACGTCGGCCAGCTGCTCGACAAGCTCGACGAGCTGGGCATCGCCGACAACACGATCGTCATGTACTCGACCGACAACGGCGCCGAGGTCATGAGCTGGCCCGATGGCGGCACGACGCCGTTCCGCGGCGAGAAGGACACCAACTGCGAGGGCGGCTGGCGCGTGCCGTGCGCGATCCGCTGGCCCGGCGTCATCAAGCCGGGCACGGTTTCCAACGAGATGTTCTCGCACACGGACATGCTGCCGACGCTGGCGGCGGCGGCGGGCGAGCCCGACATCGTCGAGAAGCTGAAGAAGGGCTACAAGTCGGGCAACAAGACCTTCAAGGTCCACATCGACGGCTACAACCTGCTGCCGTTCTTGAAGGGCGAGGTGAAGGAGAACCCGCGCAAGGGCTTCCTCTACTGGAGCGACGACGGCGACCTGATGGCGCTGCGCGTCGAGCAACTGGAAGGTCGACGTTTCATGGAGCAGCGCGCGCACGGCTTCGACGTCTGGAAGGAGCCGCTCGGTGCCACTGCGTGCGCCGAAGATCTACAACCTGCGCAGCGATCCGTTCGAGCGGGCTACCGAAGACGCCACGTTGTTCTACGGCAAATGGATGGCCGATCGCACGTTCCTGCTCGTGCCGGCCCAGGCGATCGTCGGCGAGTTCCTGAAGACGTTCGAGGAGTTCCCGCCGCGCCAGAAGCCGGCGAGCTTCAGCATCGACCAGGCGCTGGAGAAGGCCCGGCAGCAGGAAGCGACGATGACCAAGGCAGCAGGCGCTACGCAGTAGCGCCGAGTAGTTCAAGCAAGAGTGCGGATCAAGGAAGGCGGGTAATCTCAACCGCCTTCCTCGATCGAAGAATTGTAGTGTTGGAAGGATGCAAAGTGATGTTGAGAATGATGATCGTGATCGGTTGTGGCGCGTTACTGCTCGTAACGTGTGTTCCCGTTGCCGGGCAGCCTGCCGAGACGAATGCGCCGGCGGTCGCAGTTGCGCAAGCCAGTCCCGATCCGGGCTGGGAAATCTCAGTCGCGCCGTATTTCTTTCTTGCTAGTCTCAACGGCACGGTTGGCGTGATCGGGCAACGAGCTGAGGTTAGTGCAACCTTCCGCGATCTTTTTCGCAATCTCGACTTCGCGGCGATGGGCCAAATTGAGGCTCGGAAAGGGAACTGGTCCATTCTCGGCGATGTGATGTACGTGTCGCTGTCCGGTAAGAGAGTCACGCCCAGTCCTTTCTTTGGGGACATCGACGTTGAAGTGAAGGAAACGATTCTCGAACCGGCGATTGCTTATCGCGCACTCAAAAGCGAAAGAGGTTCGATCGATCTGTTGGGAGGAGTGCGCATTTGGCATGTCAACACTCATATCACGTTTCAACCACGCATCTTGCCCTTAGTCGACGTCGAAGACAGCAAGAACTGGGCTGATCCGATCGTCGGCGCGGCGGGAGTCGCGAATCTTTCGCCACGGGTCTTCGTGTTGGGGAGATTTGATGCCGGTGGCTTTGGCGTGGGCTCTGATTTCACTGGACGGGTATTTGGCGGAGCTGGTTTTAAGGTGAAGCCGCGAGTCGCGTTGATTGGAGGTTATCGCTATCTGCGTGTCGATTACGTCAACGAAGGATTCATCTTTAAGACCACGATGAGCGGCATCGTGCTGGGCGCAAAGTTCAAGCTTTAGATCATGAGGAGGTTTTTATGTTTACGAGATACACATTGATGATCGCGGCCGTTGTGGCGATGACTCTTGTCGCGATCCCAGTTCGCGCGCAGGTTTCGGATTCCGATTCGGTCACGATGAAGGCGTCGATCGAAGCGATCGATAAGACCGCGCGTTCGGTAACACTCAAAGGACCGCGTGGCAATCTCGTCACGGTTTATGCCGACGAGAATTTCAGGCGGTTCGATCAGTTGAAAGTCGGCGACGTCATAACCGCGACAATCACCGTTGCCGTTGCCGCTCGCATTCGCAAAGCCGGCGATCCCGAGCCGAAGGAGATAAAAGAGTCTTCCACTATTTTCAAAGACAAGATCGGCGGCAAGGGCTACGCGGAGCAAACCATCACGGTCTCCGTGGAGGAGATCGATCGCACCGCGCCTTCCGTCACCGTCAAGACTGCTGACGGGCGCATCGTCAGCTTCCGCGTCAAGAACGCGGCCAATCTGAAGAATCTAAAAGTCGGCGACCAGGTCGACGTCACCGTCGGGCTGGGACTTCTGCTCAGCGTAGACCCGGCGCCAGCCGGCTAGCTTTATCAATAGGAGCGCCGCCGATCTATGCCGAGGCGATCGCGACGCTCCTTCGCATGAGAGCGTCGCCAGCTCACCCACCGAGAGCGGCGACGTCCTCGTGGTCCTACACTCCTGGACGCTAGCTGTGCAGGACCATGCGTGCCGCTTTATATCCGCCGTCAAACTATTGTCGCAAGATCCCACAGTGAGTGGTGCGATCTGCATCTATGTCAAAGTTTCTATATGAAATTAGACACACCTCTGCCCGCCGCGAAATCGCGGTATCTCAGTTAAGAAATGAAGGACAACTCTGGTGGTCTATCTCTGAGTGATGATCGCGATCACCACATCAACAAGCAACGGTGAGCCGGCTATGCCAACGGCGGGCATATCACCCATAAGTGATGACTCAGACTTACCATCGGTCGGCATGTTGCCCGGTGGTGGTGGCTCAGACCTGCCGCCAGCCGGCATGTCACCTGCGAAGATGGAGGGTGATAGCGCACACATGAGCGCAAGCGCTATTACGAATCGTTTCATAGTTGTTGCTCCTTTGAGGTTGAGAAAATGCCGAACTTTCTACATAAAAAAGAATGGAACAACAAGGCATGATTTCTTGCAAGGGCAGGTTAGGCGAATTAATATCTCGCTTGCATTCGCTCAACTTCGCTTTCCCGAAAGTCTTATTCTCATGCGGACGACCTCTCCGAAGCTTGATGTCTCTCACCTTACTCCGAACGAAGAAGCCGAACTCAGATGCCGTACCGCCTTAGAACTAAAAGACAGAAACGATTATGACGCTGCACGTGAGGCCATGTTCCCACTTTGGAACGGGATCATCGGGACTCGACCTAATACTAAGGAACTGTCTGACACTGTTGTTCCTGAAGTGTTGTTGACCACGGGTATTCTTACAGGTTGGCTTGGCAGTCGCAGTGAGATTAAGAAAGCAGATGACTATGCACGAGACTTAATCACCGAGAGCATCACGCTTTATGAGGCATTGCATGACTCAAGGAAGGTGGCAGAAGCGAGAGCAGAACTAGGGTATTGCTACTGGCGAGCAGGAGCGAACGAAGAAGCCCGCATTTTGTGCAACGAAGCACTGAAACGACTGACTATTGGCGGCAATGCGCGAGCCAACGCGTCGATCTGTTTATCCTTCGTTGAATGGGCAGAATCGCACCACAAAGAGGTGCTTAGGACTCTTACTGAGAGCGCCCCGTTGTTTGAGAGAATCACTAGCCACACTCTCAGAGGCACTTATCACAATCAGCTCGGGATCACGTTTAGAGCTATCGCGTCTGCTTCAAAAAAGCGAAATGAGTATTTTCAACGCGCTATCGCTGAATATCATGCCGCAGATGAACACTTCAAAATCGCAAAGAATGTCGTTTATCGCGCTCTCGTCAAGAACAACATCGGCAACGTACTGCGCGAACTCGGTCAATTCAAAGAAGCGCACCAATACCTTGAGCAAGCCCGCCGTTTGTTCATGCGTGTGAGAGACAAAGTAAGAGTCGCACAAGTTGATGACACTCGCGCTCAGGTTTTCATCGCAGAGCGAAAATACGATCAAGCTGAACTTACTGCGCACACGGCCGCACGAAGTTTCGAGCGAGCAGGCCGACAATGCTTCTTAACTGAGACTCTGATCAATCAAGGGATCGCCCTGGCGCGGCTCCACGAAACCGAACGCGCACAATTTATTTTTCAGAGAGCAATCGAGATCGCACACCAGGCCGGATCACTGAATAAAGCAGGACTCGCCGCCCTCACCATGATTGAAGAAATAGATACATTGCCGCGTGAGGTTCAATCAGCCGCTTACGAACAGGCCCGAGAATGGCTGGCAAGCAGTGACAGTCCGGACATAAAGCCAAGACTCAAAGCCGCCGGAAAGAAGATCGACGGAGCACGAAGCAAGTCAAAAGCCGCCGATGTGCGTGAGGCTCTATTCAACAAACGGTATGATCTGGAAGCCGAACTTTTGAACCTTGAACGCCGTCGAATTACTGAGGCACTGGCGAAGGTCAACGGAAAAGTCACCCACGCAGCCGAATTGCTTGGTCTCAATTATCAAAAGCTCGCCTACGTTATCGAAACCCGACATCCGGATCTGCTCAAGAAACGAAGCCCCGTGCGTCGACGCCCACGAAAGCGCCAATAGCGCGCAACGATGTTTTAAATAGGAGCGCCGCCAATCTATGCCGAGGCGATTGGCGACGCTCCTTTGCATGAGAGCGTCGCCAACTCACCCACCGAGAGCGGGCGACACCCTCCTGGCCCCGCACCTCGGCCTAGAGATGTGCAGGACCAGGGCGGGTTATATCCGCCTCAGAGAAGACTCGCAACAGATTCGCCCATCATCAAATTTCAAATTCTAATGCAAGAATTTTGAAAATGAATTTAGGCACACTTCTACTGTCACGCGAAACGCGAGTGTCTTCTATCAGATTAGTGATCTAACTGACTTCTTACCTGTAGATCACGGTGATGATCGCGAGCACGACCGTCGCTGTCGTATCACCACCGGCAGGCGGTGGGGGCACGGCAGCAGGACATTGAATTTGACCGGCGTACGCAGCAACCGTAAGGGCCACCGTCAGGATGGCGGTAGCGCATGTTTGACGTAAGGACTTCATTTTAGGTGCCTCCTAGAGAGTGATGCAAAAATCTTGCATCTCCCACTACAACACTTTTACTCCCTCTTGTAAATAGCAAAAGTGACTGCGTAAGATTCCCCGCGCTGTTTTATTCTTAATAAGTTTCGAAAAGTAGTCTCACATGACCTTGCGGGCCTCACTATTGCGCGAATTGGAAAGTCCCGGCCTAAGTGTCGACAGGCGTGCGGAACTGGCTTGCGAACTGGCAAAACAGTTGGAAGACTGCGGCGAGTATGAGGAAGCCCGCAAACTCCTGGCCCCGTATTGGCGACGCATCGGCGAACGGCCAAAGCTGACAGGATTAGAACCAAACACTGCTGCCGAAGTGCTGCTCCGCGCGGGTGTCCTGACCGGTCTGATTGGCGACAAGAACCAGATTCCCGATGTTCAAGAGGCAGCGAAAAACCTGATCAGTGAAAGCCTCGTTATCTTTCAGACGCGTCGTTATCGCAAGAAGATAGCTGAAGCGCAGAGCGAACTTGCTTTGTGTTACTGGCGCACCGGAGAAGTCAACGAAGCTCGCGATCTGCTCGAAGACGCTCTTTCCCGGCTAACCGTCGACAACGAGTTGAAGGGTCGTGTAGTGCAGCGATTGGCGATCGTTCAGATCGAAGCATCATGCCATGACAAGGCACTTCAGTTACTCACTGACCATGCCCCACTCTTTCACCGGATTAACAACCAAACGATCCGAGGGTGTTACCACATCACCCTGGGAAACGTGCTCGAGAAGTTTTGGGAAGAGCAGCGGGCAGAGTATCTGGATCGCGCTTTGGTCGAGTATTCGGCGGCCAGTTATCACTTCGAGCAAGCTGGACACAGGTGTTACCTGGCGAACGTCGAAAACAATCTTGGCCTGCTCTATTTCACGATTAAGCGGTACGACGAAGCACATGAGCACCTGAATCACGCGCGCCGCGTTTTAACAAGTCTCAAAGAGACTGCCACAGTGGCGCAAGTTGACGAGACTCGTGCCTGCGTATTTCTCAAACAAGGACGAGTCACGGAAGCAGAGCGCGCTGCACGTTCGTCGATAAACGTGCTCGAGAATAGCGGCAGACAAGCGCTGCTGGCCGAAGCCCTGATCACGCACGGCCGGGCGCTGGCTCGACTGGGAGAATACAGCGCCGCGCTTGCCGCATTTCGGCGGGCGATTGACGTGGCCCAAAGTGCGGGATGTCTCAGTCGCTCTGCAGCCGCAGCACTTGGGGCGTTTCAAGAAATGGGAGATCACCTGGCGGCAGTGGAAGGCCGGAAACTTGTATCCGGCCGCGGCCTAATCGAAGAGATTCGATCGTTTGAGCATGATGTCATCAAACGCGCGCTGGAGAATGCGCAGGGTAGCGTTACCCATGCCGCCCGCAGTTTAGGGCTGTCGTATCAGGCGCTCAGTTATATGTTGCAGACAAGGCATAAAGACTTGCTCGAGCGGCGA
Organism: uncultured Acidobacteriota bacterium; assembly: GCA_963770215.1. Classification (GTDB taxonomy): domain Bacteria; phylum Acidobacteriota; class Blastocatellia; order Pyrinomonadales; family Pyrinomonadaceae; genus PSRF01. The sequence goes on along the minus strand of CAVYOP010000013.1, from coordinate 20,094 downwards.
ACTCCGGTGCGTCGCCGTCCGCGGAATTAAGCTGAACATATTAATAGGAGCGTCGCTGATCTATACCGAGGCGATGTGGGTTTGCCCGAAAAGTGTCTGATAGAAATCTTGGAAGACTCAGACATACTCGAGAACAACCTTTAACTACTTTTCGGGCAAAGCTGCCTGAAGTATCAAAGGCTCGCCTACATCATCGAAACCCGTCATCCGGACTTGCTCAAGAAACGAAGCCCCGTGCGTCGACGATCGCGAAAGACCACCCGCAAGAAACGTTGACGGCGCACGAGTAATCGCTCGAACTCCGCACTCTCCACCTACCACGTAACCCTTATTCCACCTACCACAAAAGTGCAGCGTCCCTTACGTCGGTACACGCAAATTACCTAATCTACGCGATTTACTGAGTCTGGCTCGATGATTATCTTCCGCTCTCAACGGCACAAGAGATAACCGACTGCTTTGCACAAAAAGTGATAGCGATGGGGTGGCCACAGAGGGCCACCCCTACAATAACGCGATGGGAACTATTGAAATGCGGATGTTTTGTAGGGTGGCCTTCGGTGGCCACCCACGCTCGACTTTTTGTGCAAAGCAATAACCGACAAAAATTATCACTGATAGTTGGGTAATCGGTCCGGTCCTGAAAAGGATCGGGGAGTTTGAAGCGAGTGTGAAGAAGCATCCGCTCATTCCCAGGGGACGCCCGATCCAAACACTCCGACGCTATCCTGACTGCGAAAGAGATTATTTATGGCACTTCACAATGCTGACAAGAAAGACGAAATCATTGAAACAGGCGAAATCTACGCTTCAAATCTTTCAACCCGTTCGTTACCCAAATACAAAATGCCGGCGACAAGCGTCCCTGCTTCAGTCGCCTATGCCTTCGTGAAGGATGAGCTCATCCTGGACGGTAATTCTCGCCAAAACCTTGCGACCTTCTGTACGACCTGGATCGAGCCCGAAGTCGAACAACTGATGTGTGACTGCGTCGACAAGAACATGATCGACAAAGACGAATATCCACAAACAGCCGAAATCGAGTCGCGCTGTGTCCACATCATTGCGGACTTGTGGAATTCAGAGCACGCGCAAACAACCGTTGGCTGCTCGACGACCGGATCCAGTGAAGCCGCCATGCTTGGCGGACTTGCTCTGAAATGGAATTGGCGAAAGCGTCGCCAGGCGGCCGGGAAGTCCACCGCCATCCCCAATCTTGTTTGTGGACCAGTACAGGTTTGCTGGCACAAGTTTGCGCGTTACTTCGACGTCGAACTACGGCAGATTCCTTTGCAGCAGAAGGCCAACGGTATGACGCCGGATCAATTGGCTGCCTATTGCGACGAGAATACGATCGGAGTGGTTCCCACCCTGGGTATCACTTTTACGGGCATCTATGAACCGGTGAAAGAGATAGCAGGGGCTCTCGACGCGATTCAGAGTGAGAAGGGATTCGACATTCCAATTCATGTGGATGCCGCCAGTGGCGGTTTCATCGCTCCGTTCATTCAGCCAGAGCTCGAGTGGGACTTTCGGCTGAAGCGAGTGAAGTCGATCAATACTTCAGGCCACAAGTACGGCCTTTCGCCACTTGGCGTCGGCTGGGTTGTTTGGCGAAACGCCGCTGAGCTGCCCGAGGAGCTAATCTTCACAGTTGACTACCTCGGTGGCAGCATGCCCACTTTTGCGTTGAACTTCAGCAGACCGGGCGGTGAAATCATCGCGCAGTATTACAACTTCATCCGTTTCGGCCGCGAGGGCTATCGCGCCATACAGCAAGCCTGCGTCGACACTAGTCAGTACCTGGGCCAACAAATGGCCGCGATGGGTCCTTTTGAGTTGATCTATGACGGCAAGGGCGGCCTCCCGGCAATCGCGTACACACTGAAAGAGCCGGACAAGTCAGACTTCTCACTTTACGATCTGGCGGATCGCGTGCGCATGAGGGGTTGGCAGATCGCGTCGTATCCACTTCCCGCCGACCGGCAGAACACCGTTGTGCAACGAGTGTTGGTACGACACGGGGTCAGCCGTGACATGATCAGCCTGTTAGTCGGGGACATCGGTCGGGCTCTCGATCATTTCAAAAAACATCCCGTTCCTCGCACCGGCGAACATCGCGTTAGTTATCACCACTAGGAGAGAACGCCTGTGATCGCCTCATTCTTTCAACTACTGGTGAAGGAGCAATTCGTTGCGCTGTTTTTGTGTCTCGGCATTGGGCACCTTCTGGCCCGAGTCAAGATCGGAAGTTTTGCGCTTAACACGACCGCGGCGACCTTGCTCGTGGCACTGATTCTGAGCGGCCTGGTGTCCCAGACCACCGGATTGAACTTCACGATTCCCGACATGGTCCAGACCACTTCGTTGACGTTGTTTCTATACGCGGTGGGTTTGCGAGTGGGCCCGCAGTTTATCGCCGGTCTGCGCCAGGAAGGATTCCATCTGGTTGCGCTTGCGTTTATCACTGCGACCCTCAACTTCATCCTGGTGGTGGGGGGAAGCAAGCTATTTGATCTGGCGCCCGGCTTTGCACCAGGAATGATCTCCGGCGGTTACAACGTTACCGCAGCGATGGGAGTAGCAACGCAGGCTGTGAACAATGGAACTTACCATCCCGCGGCGGGCATAACAGCCTCACAGGTCACGGCAAACATCGCCGCTGGCTACTCGTTGACCTATATTTTTTCTTTACTGGGAATCGTCTTACTGATGACCAACCTGCTGCAGTGGTTCGGTTTCGATCCAGTCAAAGCCGCTCAGGAAAGTGCGAAGAAGTTTGGTGGTTCAGGTAAGCCCCTTCCGGGTACAAGTGCCGCGTTCAATGTCGGACTAACAACACCGGCGGCCCTGCGCGTGTTTCGACTCACGAATAAAAAGTTCATTGGGCGCCCCGCACTTTTCGTGTTGGAGCAATTCGACACGCCGGTGTTGAGGGTAACGCGCAACGACCTGGCAGTCGATCTAAAACAGAACCCCGTTCTCGAGGCCGGCGATCTGTTGACCATTGGCGGAACGCGCGAAAAGTTGATCGGAGAGAACGAGACGATTGGTCCGGAAGTAGCCGACGAAAAAGCTCGTGAGCTCGATTTCGATCAGGCCGAGATTGTGCTAACGAAGCCGGCCTTTATTGGTAAGACACTGGAAGAGTTTCACCATAGCCTGCCGGCCTATGGTGTTCGTGTGCGCGCTCTTTTTCGGTCCACGGTTGAGTTGTCGCTGCTGCCGGGAACGAAGCTGCAAAAACATGATGTGTTGCGTGTTATTGGCCCGGCTGAAAGTGTGCGCCGGGTGAGCGAAGCCCTGGGTCAGGCAGTACATCCAACCGATGCGACACAAATCGTAACGCTTTCGCTGGGTGCGGTCGTTGGTTATTTGATCGGTTTGATCGCGGTTCCGATCGCCGGTATTCCGATTGGTATTGGCACGCCCGCCGCGGTGATTATCGCAGGCATAACTGTCGCTACCCTTCGTGCCATGAATCCAAAGCTTGGTGGACCAGTGCCCGAAGCAACCCGAAGCTTTCTCGAGAATATCGGTCTCGATTCGTTCGTGGCTGGTCTTGGTCTGAATGTCGCGCCGGCCTTGATTGGTGCGTTGTCTAATGGCCGCAGCGTTTTGCTGGTTTTGGTGGTGGGAATGGTCGGCGCGATGTTGCCGCCATTCATAGCGTGGTTGATCGGTCTTTACGTTTTCCGGATGGACCCGATACTTCTGGCCGGCGCCGTAGCAGGAGCACGCAGCAGCACCACCGCAATGAAGGCGCTGCAAGACGAAACCAAGAGCTCGGTGCCGGCATTTGGTTATCCGGTTCCGTATGCGTTATCGGCAGTCGTCGTTTTGATCTACGGATACCTGGCAATGGTGCTGTCTTAGTAGTGAATCACTGTAGTGAACGTTGCCACTACCAGATAACCCTTACTCCCCCTACCACAAACGTGCAAACCTCCTACTGCCGGTAAGCACAAATTACCGGATTTACGCGATTTATCGCGCGCGCCGCGCTCAGTATTTTCTACGTAACCGACAGACAGCAAACGAAAACATGGACCACGCCGCGAGTCAACAATCAGGCTTGAGGAAAAAGTTATGCACCTCGCGATAAGAGCATTTGCTATCGCCGCAATTATTTCGCTTGTTCTGATCCGTGTCAGCTACGGACAGGAAGCGACAACCTCACCGTCTCCCCAGGAACCGGCAAACTCGGCGGCCCCGGCGAGCAAACCGGCGCCGGCGACTGACAGCGACTTCTTCACGCGCGAGACGATGACCGGCGATTGGGGGGGCACGCGGTCGCGTTGGAAAGAGAAAGGGATCGATCTCGAATTTAAGTTGTCGAACTTTGTCCAGGGCATTGCGAGTGGCGGATTGAGTGACGACACCGAATACACGGGCAAGTTTGAGATGGTGTGGAAGTTCGATCTGGGAAAGGTTGCGGGTTGGAAATACTGGTCCAGCGAGATCAAAACAGAGTTTCGTTTTAGTGGACCATTGCTGAGTGGAACGGGTGGCATCAATCCGGTGAACACGGCAGCGATCAGTCCGGCAGCGGATGGCGAGAGTGTCGCTATCACGGCGCTCAACTTTACTCGCCTCATACCGGTGGATCTCAAGAAAGGAGAGCTGTGGGCTGTCTCGTTTGGGCGCTTCAACTTGTTGGACCTGATAGACGAAGACTTCTTCGGCGGTTCTGGAACCGAGAGATTCTTCAACATAGCGAGTATTGGACCACTGACTGTCTTGCGTGAAGTGCCGCTCGTCACAAACGGAGCGAGTGTCGCTTACATCAAGGGTGGTGAGCCGAGATTCACGCTGGCTGTGCTCGATCCCAACGATCACACGCTCGATCCGGGAATCGACGATCTATTCGCCGACGGGGTCACGATCTCACCCGGCGTTCACTTTCCCGTCAAGTACTGGAACAAGAGCGCGAAGCATTCGATCAGCGGCGCTATCACGACGAAGAAGTTCACGCCGTTCGATTCTATCCGGCAGATTGTCATACCTGGCCCACCCGTGAATCCGGTCGAACCGAAGCGTGGTTCATGGTCGCTCAGTTATGTCTTTCGGCAGTATTTGGTCGAGCGAGGACACCGGGATGGTTGGGGCTTCTTCTCGCAACTTTCTATTGCGAATCCCGACACGAGTCCGCTCACCAGGTTCGTCAACGTCGGCATTGGTGGCAACGGACTGTTCAAGAGCCGCAATCGCGACGAGTTCGGCGTGGCTTACACGTACAGCGATCTCAGCCGCGTTCTGAAGGACAACATCGATCTGCTCACGATCGGCGATCGCCGCCCGCGCGCCGAGCATCAGCTCGAAGCCTTCTACAACTTCCACGTCACCCCCTGGCTGCGGCTAACGGGCGATCTCCAAATCATCCGCGGCATCCGCAACAACGTCGACACCGCCGTCGTCCCCGGCGCCCGGCTCGTGATGATTTTTTAGTTTTGCTCAAGGAGGAAGGCGTTATGTCAGGGGATCCGTTGCCTTCGTGGAATGAAGGGAAGGCTAAAGACACGATTATTGATTTCGTGACGCGCACGGCCACCGCCGGAAGCAGCGATTACGTTCCGGTCAATGAACGTATCGCCGTCTTCGATAACGACGGGACGCTCTGGTGCGAGATGCCGGTGCCGGTGCAGGCGTTCTTCGTCAACGACCGGCTCAAAGCACTCGCGCCGCTTCATCCCGAATGGCAACGCACCGAGCCATTCAAGTCAATGCTCGCCGGCGACATCAAGACTGCGATGGCCACCGGTATCAAAGGTCTTGCCGAGCTCGGCATGGCGACTCACGCCGGCATGACGACCGACGAGTTTGTGCTGATCGTGCGCGCGTGGCTGGCGAAGGCGCGTCATCCGAAACTGAACCGTCCTTTCACCGAAGCGATCTACCAGCCGATGCTCGAAGTGCTCGCGTTTCTACGGGCGCGCGGCTTTGCGACGTTCATCGTGTCCGGCGGCGGCGTCGAGTTTATGCGCGTGTTTGCGGAAGAGGTTTACGGCGTTCCCCCACACCAGGTCATCGGCTCGACGATCAAGACGCACTTCGAAATCCGCGCCGGCAAGCCCGTCCTCCTGCGCGAACCAGTGCTCGACTTCTTCGACGACAAGGCCGGTAAGCCAGTCAACATAAACAAATATATCGGACGGCGACCGATCGCGTGTTTCGGAAACTCCGACGGCGATCGCGAGATGTTGATCTGGACCACGATAGGCCGCACCGACCAGCGGCCGTCGCTTGGCCTGCTGGTCCATCACACGGACGCCGAACGCGAGTTTGCCTACGACCGCCAACACATGTTGAGCGGCCAGCTCGACAAGGTGTTAGACGAAGCGGACTTCAAGGGCTGGATCGTCGCCGACATGAAACAAGATTGGAACACGATCTTTCCAACGGCGGCGCGATCGGCGCAGGTGTCACGATGAGGTCTCACGATGAGAAGGATAATCAGCTTCACATTTCTGTTGTTCGTGCTGTCGGCGCAGGCGTTTGCCGATCAGATCACTTTGAAAAACGGCGATCGCGTGACCGGCAAGATCGTCAAGTCGGATGGCGGCAAGCTCGTAGTCAACACGGATTTGCTCGGCAACGTGGCTATAGATCTTGCGGCCGTTAGCAACATCATCACGGACCAACCGCTCTACGTCACACTCGCCGACGGCCGCACGGTTTCCGGCATACTCTCCGCGTCCGCGGATCGAGCCGAGCTCAAACCGGCAAACGCAAATGTGATCTCGATGGACCGGTCCGCCATTCGGATCATCAGGTCCGAAGCCGAGTATGTCGCTTACCAGGACTCACTCGAGCCCGGCTGGTTTGAAGGTTGGACCGGCGGCGCCGACGTCGGCTTCGCACTCACCTCCGGCAACTCCGACACCACCAATCTCGCCATCGGTCTCGCTGCAACACGCGCCACCGGCAACGACAAAACCAGCATCTACGCAGCGTCGGTTTACAGTCGCGACAGCACGGACGGCGATTCGCGCACGACTGCCAACACCGTCCGCGGCGGTGTGCGCTACGATCGCGACATCAATCGCAAGTTCTTCGGCTACGTCTTCACCGATCTCGAACACAACGGGTTACAGGATCTGACGCTGCGGTTCGTTGTAGGCGGCGGGCTCGGCTACCACGCGATTCGCAACGAGCGCACCGAGCTGGATCTTCTCGGCGGCTTGGATTGGAACCGCGAGTACTTCAAAGGCGACTTCAACGATCGCAGCACGGCGGAAGCACAGTTGGGCCAAACGCTGGTGCACCGGTTCACGCCGCGCGTGTCGTTGAAGGAGCAGTTGTTCTTTTTTCCGAACCTGACCGATGGCGGCCGATATCGCATCAACTTCGACGCCTCACTCGTGACAGACATCTCGCGGCGCATCGGTTGGCAGGTGACAGTGAGCGATCGTTACCTGTCCGATCCGCCGCCGGGATTCGAGAAGAACGATCTGTTGTTGACGACGGGATTGAAGATCAAACTCGGCAAGTTCTGAATCGACGATGGACGCGACGGGCACAATCGCGAAGTGGTTGCCGGGCATTCAACTCGTGCGCACGTACCGGCGCGAATGGTTTTCGAGTGATCTGGTTGCGGGATTGTCGGTCGCTGCCGTGGCTTTGCCGATTGGCATTGCATACGCGCAACTCGCAGGCTTTCCGCCGGTGGTCGGTATTTATTCGTGCATTCTTCCACCAGTTGCGTACGCGCTGTTTGGCTCGTCACGACAGTTGGTTGTGAATCCTGACGCGGCGGCGTGTGCAATTGTGGCGGCCACTGTTGCGCCGCTCGCGGCAGGCAGCGCGGCGCGTTACGCAGAGCTTTCGATCGTGCTGACGGTGATGACGGGCGTGTTGTGCATCGCTGGTGGCCTGGCGGGTTTCGGCGTGATCGCCAACTTCCTCTCGCGCCCGATTCTCACCGGTTATCTCAACGGCATCGCGTTGACCATCATCGCGGGCCAGTTAGGCGCGCTGTTCGGATTCAAAGTTTCACCAGGCGGTTTCTTTCACACGGTGATCGAAGCGGTGTCGCGCCTGAATGAAACGCACATCGCCACGCTGCTACTTGGCGTAACGTTGCTCATCCTCATTCTGGCACTAAAACGTCTGACGCCACGAATTCCATCGCCATTGGTCGCGGCAGTTCTCGGCGCGGCAGCCGTTTTTGCTCTTAGTCTCAACGCAAAAGGCGTTGGGGTGGTTGGGGCCGTTCCGGCCGGATTTCCCACGCCGATCATTCCCGCCGTGAGTGCGTCTGAAATCTCGCCGCTTCTTTTCGGCGCGATCGGAATCGCACTCGTAAGCTTTTGCAGCATGATGACGACCGCGCGCGGCTTTGCGGCGAAGAACGGTTATCGCATTGGCGTCAACCAGGATCTGTTTGCCCTCGGCGTTTGCGATCTTGCTGCCGCACTGAACCGTGGTTTCGTCGTCAGTGGCGCCGACTCACGCACCGCCGTGGCGGATGCGTCAGGCGGGAAAACGCAGATGGCCTCGTTGCTGGCGGCGCTCGTAATGGCCGCCGTCTTGATCTTCCTCACCGGACCACTTGCTTACCTTCCCACGGCCGCACTCGCTGCGATTTTGATTTCATCTGCGGTGGGTCTATTCGACTGGGGCTCGTTGAGACACTATTACCGTCTCAGCAAATCGGAGTTTCGCCACTGCCTGATCGCGATGATCGGCGTGATGACGCTCGGCGTCCTGCAAGGTGTCTTGATCGCCGTCGCGCTCGCACTGCTCAAGCTCCTGAGGCACGCGTCGCATCCACGCGATGCGGTCCTTGGTCTAATCGAAAACGAGGGAGAGGCTTACGCCGCCACGGAAGACGCCGGGGGACAGCCGATTCCCGGTCTGATCATCTATCGCTTCGAAGCTGCGCTCGTCTTCTTCAACGCCGACTACTTCACTGATCGCGTTCGCGCGCTAGTCGCCAACGCCAACGCCAAGACCAGGATCCAAGCGTTCTTGTTTGACGTCGAGTCAGTGCCGCTGCTCGATATTTCGGGCGCTTATGCGATCGACGCATTGCGATTCGAGTTGGCGGAGCAGGGCATTGTCTTCGGAATCGCGCGTGCTCGCGGTCTGTTTTGGATCATGCTCGAGCGCGCCGGAGTCGCCGAAAGGATCGGCAACGAAAATATTTTTCACACGGTCCACGCCGGCGCTGAGAGCTTTTGCCGCAACGGCAACGCCTCTCAACAGGCAATGGAGGAAATTAAGAGGTAGTAATGAAGTTCCCCTGAAATCGACCGAACGCTATGACATCTACGACCCCCACAGCACTTGGGAAGCGGTTGATTACTAAGCCGCGCTCAACGATCAACCCTGATCCATGCCGGCTTTGCCGCCGGATGTGAGGCGAGGCTTGCCTCGCCGCCGAGTTTTTAGAAAGCCTTCGGGCTCGGCCCGTGGTTCGGCCTTTGGCCTTGTTGGGCAAAGCGGCTAAGCCCAGATCTCTTACTTGGACAAACGGCGAGGCAAGCCTCGCCTCACATCAGGCGGCAGAGCCGAGTTCAAACGTTCGAATGACGATGGATGCGTCGAAATATCAGCAGAGCCGTAGCGATTGCTTTCTTGATAGTGGGATTGTGCATCGGTGCGCGTGCGCAGCAGCAGGCTGATACGCGTACCGAGACTTGGTCGGAGGTTGGCGTTTACGTGCCGCTGGATGAAAAGTGGCGGCTGTTTTTTATCGCTACGCTCAACCGCGCGGAAGAGACGAGAGAAGATCTTGAATCAACATTCGGCGCGCACGTCGACTACAACGTCAACAAACGACTTACGCTACGCGCAGGCTACCGCTACGGCTTCTCGCCGAGCGATGACGATCCGTTCAAAGAGCATCGCATCCTCGCGGAACAGACGTTTCGCCAGGATCTCCCCCTGGCGATTCTCCTTAGCGACCGCAATCGCGAAGACTTCCGTTTCGTCAACGGCAAGTTCTCCTTTCGTTATCGCAATCGCATAACGCTCGAGCGCGAGTTTCGCGTCTTCAAAAGATCGATAACGCCATACGGCGCAGTCGAGCTTTTCTATGACACCCGCTTCGACGTCTGGAACCGCAATCGTCTCACAGCCGGAACGCAGATCCAGTTGAAACGCGGCTTTCCTCTCCTGCGCGAACTGACACCTCGCAAGCAGGTAATCCTGGATCTCTACTACACGAAACAGAACGACAGCCGCTCCCAACCCAACCACATCCACGCTATCGGCGCCACGCTCGCGCTGCACTTTTAATCCCCGGAAGTAACCTGCGGAACCGACTACCATAGAACACTGATCCGGCATACCTGAAAGATGCAATTCCGCCGCTCAAGAACCCGCAAAAAATACCAAATCAAGGCGATTACGCCGGCCGAAACCTATAGGTATCTTTTACTGCGGACAAAACAAACATTTTGCGTTTTCGGCTAAACATGGGCACGCCTTGTTTTCAGGAGGAAACCCTCATGAGTGCTTACGAACACTTGCTATACCCGACCGTGCAGGAACCGGCGCGGCACAGAATAAGTCCCCGGCAAATAGCCGGCTGGTTGCTCGGACCTTTTCGCCTGATTTCGAAAATCTGGTCTTGCTGGCACCGCCAAATGTCGCGGCCTTTCACGCGCGAAGGCGAGACTTACCGCGCCTGCCTGCGCTGCGGCGTACACCGCCGTTTCGACCTCGAAGCGTGGAAAACAAAAGGCGCCTACTATCACGACCAGAACCTGATGGAACCAGTCAACACACAAAGCGCGACAGTTTCAGCGCGCGCGAAGTTGCGGCTCATCGCCTGAGAAGCTCAGCCAAGTCAGCGCACTGATGCGGGGCAACTCGAAGGAGCAGTTTATGAGAAACAGGATCAGATCATTGCTGGCGATCTCGTTAGCTCTCGTGTTTGTCACTCCCGCATTGGCGCAAACGAAGAAGAAGCCGCGCATTAAATACTACCGCATCAATACGAATCAAACATTTCACGTGCGAATAGGCGACACGCTCAAGTCAGACGATTCACGCATCGGCGATACGTTCAGCACGACTGTCATCGATCCTGTTTATTCTGCGAATGGTGTCGAGTTGGTTCCTTCGGGCAGCACGATCAACGGCCGAGTGACCGCCGTGCAGAAGGCGAAGAAGGACGGCAATCCCGGTTCGCTATCGGTCGTGTTCTACAGTCTGCAACTGCCTAACGGACGCTCGGCTGCGATCAGCGGCTCACTCACCGATCTCGACGAAGGAAAAACCAGCAGCGACAACGAAGGAACAGCGTCGGCGAAGAAGACTTCGAAGCGTAACTTGAAGTTTATCGGCGGCGGCGCCGGTGGCGGCGCGTTAATTGGCGCACTTGCAGGAGGAGGAAAGGGCGCTGCCATCGGCGCGGGGGTTGGCGCCGGCGTTGGTTTTCTGGCGAAGAAGTTGCGGAAGGGCAGCGAAGCAGAGGTCAAGTCGGGAACCGAGTTTGGCGTGATTCTTAACCGGCCAGTCTCCCTGCCGGCGTATCGTCCAACTCGATAGGAGGAGGACGATCATGGCAGACGATACAAGCGAGCCGGAAGTGCAACCGGAAGATCCTGAAGTTTCCGATCGGCGGGAGTTTCTGAGGAGTTTGGGAAAGTGGTCCACGGCGGCCATCGCGGCGATTCTGCTGAGCGAGTCGATGCCGGCGCATGAAGCGCCGGGTTGGGTGAATCGTCGCGGATCGTGGGTCAACGGTCCAGGCGCCGGCGGTTGGGCGAATCGCGTCGGCTCATGGGCCAACGGCGGGGGCGCGTGGCTCAACAGCGGCGCAAATTGGATCAACCGCGGCGGGACGTGGATCAACGGCGGCGGCGGTTGGATCAATCGTGGAGGTGGAGGATGGCTCAACAGCCGCGGGGGCGGCGGCAGTTGGGTTAACAGGCGCGGTTGATAAACCTCGCTTGTACTGAGAGGCGAAACTCGGTGTTTATGTCTGGTTGGCTAGGGGCCAGGCCGGGCACTGAGTTCCGCCTCTATAACTTCTCGAACCATGACGCAAGAGAAGCTCTGTACTTACAACATACCCATGGCGCTTATCGACTCGTTTCCCAATCGGCCGCTGGTTGTTCGCGCCGCCGATCCGGTGGCGGTGGTCCAAACGCTGTCGCCGCAGCATCTCATCAATATCGTAGCGCTTCAGTTGCTCGACATCTGCGCCGAATTGGATGAGTTGGAACAGTGGAGCGAGGGGTTGCCGATCGAAGTAGTGTTGAAAGATCCGGAGAGTGAAACAATGAAGCTGTACCGGCTTTGCAAGCTGCAACGATTGCACCCGGTTCGCCTGGTGGTTCCGATCGTCGTGGGCTTTAGCAAGGCGGTGCGAGTCGCGTCGTTTCTTCGTCTGCCGGTCAAACTCGAGGGCACGCAACCTGACCCTTCGTTGATTGACGAACTAGCGGAGACGCTCGAGTTTTTCCTGCACAACAAAGCTGTTAGTGAGCCGATCGACTATTTCAACGGTTTTTTGACGGCCATGCTTCACAGGCAGCCGCTTACGTTGTGGTCCACGCAGGAAGAAGATCCGGCGCTGGTTCGTTACGTTACTGATGAAGGCGTGGAAACCGTTGCTCGACGCCCGTTCATGGTTGCATACGAGGATCTCAACACTTTCCATTTCGACTTGATGAAGCAGGTGTTGAGCGACGATGCCGAGTGTGCTTCGTGTGAGTTCTTTCTTAATTGCGGCGGTTATTTCAAGTGGCCTAATCGTGACTTTTCCTGTGAGGATATCAAGCGCATCCTTCACAGACTGCGTGAGGCCGCGCACGAATTGCAAGACGACCTGTCCCTCTACCCCGCGCGAAGGGAGTCGGCGACATGATTGGCGATCAACTCTCACTCATCCTGTTGCCGACTAACAAATGCAATGTCGCCTGTGAGTATTGCTTTGAAGACAAAACGGCCGACTTCATGTCGCACGAGCAGCTTTCGGTGACGATCGAGAAGTTGTTGGACCACATGGAACAGCAACGGATTGCCGAGTTGATTGTTTACTGGCAGGGCGGGGAAGTGATGATCATGCAACCCGAGTGGTTTGAGCGGGCGCACGAGTTGATTGCGAATGCGGCTGAACGAAGAGGGAAGAAGATCGGGCACTGTGAAGTTTACAAAGCGTTGTTCTCGCGAGTGGAGAAACTCGCAACCGACCTTTCACGCGCGCGATTTGCGCGCAGCCTCCCCGTTTTCAAACGCGTGGTGGTCCGGTGAGTAGAGGAATCAGCTTATGAAACCCAAAGAAGCAACGAGCAACGATGTTAAGGCCCAGAAACCCTCGGAAGAGATACCGCCGACACCGTTCTCCTCACTGGTGGCCGTCGATGTATTTGGGATGTCAGACAAGGGACACGTGCGCACGCACAACGAGGACCATTTTATGGTCATACGCGGCGGACGAGCGATCGAGACTGTGATGAGCAATCTCGGCGATAGTCAGCCCGGAGATCTGTTCGAGGAGGCGGCGTTCGGAATGATCGTGGCAGATGGTGTGGGTGGCGAAGCGGCGGGAGAGATTGCCAGCAGGCAGGCGATCTACACATTGCTGAGTTTGTGTTTGCACACGCCCGACTGGAATTTCCGTTGGGGGCCCAAGGAACGAAACACGGTGATGTGGCGGATGAAAGATCGCTTTCGTCGTGTCAACGCGGCTTTGTTACGCGACGCTGCGGCACATGCGACGCTCACCGGGATGTGTACGACGATGACCGCCGCGATCTCGCATGGCGACGATCTGATCGTGGGCCATATCGGCGATTCGCGTGCTTATCTCCTGCATCGCGGCAAGCTCGTTCGCCTGACGCGCGATCACACGCTGGGCGCGCGATTAGTCGAAGACGGCACGCACAAGCCGAACGATCGACTCGTGAAGGAGTTGCGAAATGTGCTGATGCAGGCGCTTGGCTCGAAAGAGACTGAATGCGTCCCGGACGTTCACGACTATCTTCTGGAAAACGAAGACCAGGTGATACTCTGCACGGATGGTCTGACAGACATGGTCGAAGACACGCTTATCGAGTCGGTCCTGAACGAAGCTCCCTCGTCCCGGGCGGCATGTCAGAGTCTCGTCAACCTGGCCCTAAGCAACGGCGGGCGCGACAACATCACCGTCATCGTCGCCCGCTACTCAATCCCCAGCCGGGAATAATTGCCTTAGCTCTTGTCATTCGACGGAAGATCATGGCCTGAGTCCGTTAACCCTTCGAACCGACTGATACGAACTCCTATCTCGTTAACAATTTCTCGGACTTGCCTTAGATCTTGATCGCTTAAGTATTGAGCCAGTTCATCTACTAACGGCTGAAGTGATGGCTTGTGAGCATACATGAGTGTCGCGACGTCGTTCTCATATAAACCCACGCGCGTGAAGTTCCCCTGGCGGTAGAGTGAAGGAAGAGCGTAGAGCTTTAATAGGATCAACCCTTCGACAGTCGCGCAGGGAATATCCTGTTCAACGAAGCGCTTAGTAGTGGTGTAGTCCTGCCGAACTCGATCGAACAACGGATTAGTTGTCAGTAACACATCCACTTTAAGATCAGCGAAACGACTGCGAGCAAAATCAGCGTCGCGCGTCTCGAGACGCAACTCGGACAAGCGTTCAAGCGCAGACACGGCCATAATCAGATCAATGTCTTCCGTGTTTCGCCCTTCAACGTATTGGAGCAGAGCGATTCCGCCGACAAGGACGTAATCGATTTGTCGTTCTCTAAGCAAAGAAAAGAAACGTGAGACTGTTTCGAGGATATCGGAGTTCATGCGAGGATCCTGACGATTTGTCGGGTTGAAAAGAACGGCGTTGCGAATAACTTCGCCGATATGCACTCGAGATGAAACATTGGAGGCCATGTGCAATTCTAGTTATGTGAGTCTAACTCACAAAACCCGCAAAAGACCACAAATGGTATTGCCTTTGCCTGGTGCATAGAAGCTGACTATTAACGAACTCGTGTTAGACACATAACTTGTCGCCTGGTGGAGTGGCGGTATAGACTTCAGGCGCTCCCCCAGTTGCTAAATGGCCGAAACTTTTTCTCAGTATTCGCCCGGAGAGTTGGCGCGTTGGAGGGTGTTGTCCGTCGCGTTTGCCGTGCTGACGTTTTGCATTGGCGGAGCGGCGCTATTCGGCTGGATTCTCAATAACGATTTTCTCAAACGCATCCACCCTGCATTGGTGACGATGAAGGCAAACACGGCCGTTTGCCTCATGCTCGTCTCGCTTTCCGTCCTGCTGATTCACGATCGATTGGCGTCGCCTGCCAAACGACGGATCGCCAAAATATGCGCGGCAATCGTCGCTCTCGTCGGGTTGATTACCCTGAGCGAGCATATCTTTGGCTGGAATCCTGGGATCGATCAGTTGCTGTTTTTCGAGTCGACGGACGAGGCCGGTCTTTCGTTCCCCGGCCGCATGGGCGTCGCCGCTTCGCTCGACTTTCTTTTTCTCGGCATCGCGCTCTCAACCCTCGATGCGCGTTCAAAACGATGGTTTCGCGTCTCGAACATCGCCGTGATGTTGGTGATCGCGACCACGCTGCTCGTCTTTCTCTATTACTTTTACGGCATCGAGAAATTCGAACCGGTCGCGACCTATTTCACGATCGCGCTGCACACAGTTGTTGCGTTCCTGAGTATCTGCGCGGCGATTCTGCTGGCGCGACCAGAGCGCGGCGTTGTCGCAACGTTGCTCGGAAACAGTCCGGGCGCGATCGTTGCACGCCGCATGTGGCCGGCGCTGTTGATTGTCATTCTTTTAGGCTGGATCAAAAACACCAGTCGAGATTCCGGTTGGGTCAGCCCCGGCTTCGCAACCGCTGTGTTCGTCCTTTCAGTTCTTTTATTACTCGTCGGTTTGATTTGGTGGACCGCCGTTTCGCTCAATCGCACTGACAAGGAACGACGTCGCGCTGCTCTCGCGCTGCGACACAGCGAGTCGCGCCTGACTGCGTTGCTGGAACAACTGCCGGTCGGCATCGGTCTCACCGATCGCGAAGGACGCTTCCTGATCAGAAACTCGCTCTTGAACAACTTCGTCGGCGAGCGACTGTCTTCACTCGATCCCGTTCTGAGCACGCGCTGGCGCGCCTGGGACGCAGATGGACGTCTGCTCGATCCGTCGGAGTGGCCGAGTGCGAGAGCGTTGCGTGGCGAGTCGGTGACGCCGGGCGCCGAGATGCTTTACACCGGCGCAGACGGGAAGCAGATCTGGACGCGCGTGCTGTCGGTTCCGTTTCGCGATCAGTCAGACGAGCTTGCGGGCGTGATCGTCGTAGTGCAGAACATCGACGAACAACGACGCGCCGAGAACCGACTCGACGTTCTGGTTCGCGTCAGCGAATCGATTCGTACGCTTCACGATCCGTATGAGTTGTCATACGCAGTCGCCGAAATCGTCGGCACGCATCTCAACGTGCGGCGCTGTTTGTTCAACGAGACCGATCGTCGAGCGCGATCTCGAGATCGTTCACCGCGACTATTGCGAGGGCGTTGAGTCAGTCGCCGGCGAACATCGCATTTCGGATTACAGCAGCGTCACGACCGGCGAGATGGAACGCGGCAACACGGTCATTAACTTCGATTCCAAGATCGATTCGCGCACCGCCGCCGATTACGAACGAAGTTATGAACCGGACGGGCGAGCGAGCGTACGTGGCCGTGCCGCTGATGCGCGAAGGGCGTTGGGTCGCTTCGCTTTGGGCCAGCGACGATCAGCCGCGCCAGTGGAGCAAGGAAGAGATTTCGTTGCTGCAAACGGTCGCAGAACGCACGTGGACCGCGATCGAAAAACTCCGCGCGGAAGCAGAGCGCGAGCAACTGCTGCAACGCGAACAGGAAGCCCGCGACGCGGCGGAAAAGGCGAACCAACTCAAAGACGAGTTTCTCGCCACGCTGTCGCACGAGTTGCGCAATCCACTGAACGTGATTCTTGGATATTCGGAACTGTTGTTGCGAATGCCGGAGATCGAGCGAATCGCCGCGGTTGTCACAAATGGCAGAAGCGTTGAGACGAAACGCGCAATCGCAGTCGCAGTTGATCAACGACCTGCTCGATCTGTCGCGATTACAGCGTGGCAAGATCTCGTTGAACCAGGAGACGGTTTCGCTTGCGGCGATTATCGATAGCGCGGTCGAGACAGTTCGCGCCGACGCGTCGGCGAAAGGGATCGACATTCGCTTGAACGCCGGCGATCAACTTTTGCTTGTCGATGGCGATCGTTTGCGCTTGCAGCAGATCGCGTGGAACGTGCTGAACAATGCGGTGAAGTTTACGCCGCATGGCGGACAGCATCGACATCAGTTTGCGCAGTGATAACGACGAGGCAGTGTTGGTTGTTACCGACACCGGGCAGGGAATAGATCCGGCTTTTCTGCCGCATGTGTTCGAGATGTTTCGCCAGGCAGACGGCAGCAACAGTCGCAGGCATGGCGGGCTGGGTATCGGTCTCGCCCTGGTGCGTCAACTGGTCCAACTTCACGGCGGCACGATCGAAGCTGAGTCGGATGGACCAAACAAGGGTTCGAGTTTCACTGTGCGCCTGCCGTTGATACGCGAAACAGCGTCGCTTGCTGCGTCGGCGCTTGCGTCGCCGGCGTCTGTGAATCTCAACATCCCGCCGCAGACGAGTTTTCTGATCGTGGACGATTCGGAAGATACGATTGCGATGCTCGAACAGTTACTCCGAGTCAGCGGCGCGAACGTGACGACAGCCAGCAATGGCGCCGATGCGCTGCGCCTGGCGTCTGAAAATGAATTCGACGTGATTCTGTCGGACATTTCAATGCCCGAGATGGATGGGTTTGAGTTTCTGCAACGGCTGCGACAAATCGAAGGGCGTCAACACGTGCCGGTGGTGGCGATCACCGGGTTTGGTCGCAGCGACGACATCGAACGCGCACGCGCCGCTGGCTTTTATTCGCACCTGACCAAGCCGCTCAACATCCAAGCCCTCGCCGACGTGTTGGACCAACTCGCCCGTCACCGCCGCGGGCGGGGCACCGGCGCCCACGACCACTCCCCCGATACCGACTTCGACGCCACCGCCGGCCCGGTGTGCTGACTTATTTTCTTCGTTGGGGTTTGGGGAAGAATTGATCGCGCACTTTCCAAACCGCTTCCATGTCCAGCTTTTCACCGACGAATGGAATCTGCTGGCTCGACTTATCTGAGCGTTCTATGAGATAGCGCGTTACATTCATCCAGCGAATTGTTGGTGCGCCCGTAATCTCATCCGTTTGTCGTATGACGAGATATACGTCCACTGGCTGACTAATCCAGTATTTGAGATGCTGATCCTTTAAGTCGAAGTTCTCGCTACCGTCAGTCCTGAGTTGAACGTAGATCTTTTTCCCGCTCGCTTTGCCATCGTTGTCTTTGAATTCCACTTCGCCATTGATACCGTGATTAAACTTGCCGAGTTCTCGAAATATTTGGTTTGCCTCGCCGCAAGTAGCCATCATGTGGCCGATGAGAATCTGTTCCCGCGCCTGCGTGTCGAGTGCACGCGTGGCGGTTTCATCCATTGCCAGAATTTTCCGCGCCACTGGATCACTCTTTAACCGTTGCTCGATAAAATCGATCAATACCACCTTCTCATCGCAAGTTTGGCAAGTGATGAAGTCTTTCTTCGCGTTGAGTCGTCTTCGCACAGTTTCGAGATCGTTAACGGGTGTTCCACATTCCTGACAGATGTAACGACGGTCGCGCGAGACCTCGCATCCAAATCTGGCAAGGTGACGATGAACATATTCGATGAAGATCGCCTTTAGTTCGTCCGGCACTTCCTTGTCGAAGTAGAGGTTTACCGTCGCCGTTCCCTGGCCCTGCTTGTTATCGATTTTGAGGCCAAGGGTGAATCCTCTTGGCGATGAAAACTCCACGGCATTGCGCCAGAGTTCCTTGTGCTTGAATTGCTGGCTTACCATAAGCGCACCACCAGCGTGGTCCATACGGTTTGCCACTCGCCGCTGAATGTGTAGGAAACAAAGATGTTGGGATCGTGCGGAATGTCCTTCTCGCGCCGGTATTGGGAGGGAAAGACGAGGTGACGTCCGTTGGCGAGATCTCCTCCGCGATACAGAGCGATTGATCGAGAAATGTTTGCACTAACGCGCGGAGAAGGAATTCCTCGTCTGGTCGATGTTTAATCTATCGACGCCGGTGAAATCGAATTCCGGATCGTAAATGTTGGCCTCTAACACTGCAGCCGATCTCGTCCGTGTTCGCACGGGCGGCCCGGATGATTGCTCCTGCGTAACCGTTCAGGAGTTCCGGTTGTAGCAGCACCAGATCACCAAACTTCAGCCGCGAGCCAGGCCATGATTAGCTAACAATGTCACCGCCGTGCGTACGTCAGCTTCTCCGAACTTTTCATCGGGCAGCGCCTGTTCGAGCGTTGAGTCAGTTCGGCGAATCGCAGTAACCGTATGTCGCTTTTGTCACGCATTGCCACTACGGCTTTCTTGAGCTCGGCCAACAGGCGTGGCGTGCTTGTCCACGGCAGCTTTGTCCCATGGAATGCTCTCTGCGATAAGTTGCTTTAGTTTTGACGGTTTCCCGCCGTTCTCCTTATCAGAACAATTTTCACCCGTCTTGGCGCTGGTCGGCAGCCAGTCAGCAAAACCATACTGTTCTCGAAATCGATCGATCCTGGTACTGCCGAGCTTCATTCCACCGACATCAACTTGCGAGAAGATTAGCAGCCGAGTGATGTCACGCACCCTGTCGGATCGCTTGCACGCTGCTTTCAGCGCTTTTAGCCAATCGCCGGCCTCAGCAAACGGATCATCTCTTTTGCGGATTGATGAGTAACAAGAGCTAGGGCCGTTTCATCGAGGAGCAATTGATGGATCAGCGATAGGTTCCTGGACCTGCCAAATCCCAAAGTAATGCTCCCGCTCGGTAGTGGTGTCGGATGGAAGCGGCAGATCCAATGGCCAGACGTTCATGCCGTGGGTCCGATTGCTGACTACAGACGCACCGCTTAATTAAGCCGGTGTGCAAGTGAGGTTTTGCCTACCGTCCCCTCGCCCAGCAACACAACCTTTGCATTTACATAACGACGTGCTGGAACACGTAACTGAACGAGTAGGTTACATAAACAT
>CAVYOP010000012.1:0-76912 GCA_963770215.1 uncultured Acidobacteriota bacterium | reverse complement strand
GGTATGGCGGCTTCGATGAGCGCGCCACGCGGACTCGAAGCGGTTTGGCAAGCCAGCCTCGCTTCCGGAATCACACCAGCCGAAGGTGCGGAACTCTTCGCCAGCATACTGGCTTCGGATCTTCCGCAGGTGATCATCCCACCGCTGCCGCCAACTGCCGCCGCAATTCCAAGCCATTACGCCGGACCGGAGGCAGTGTTCCCAGTCGGGTCGAATGGTGGCGCGCGGTCAACTTCTTCTGCGACTACGGCCGTCAGCGCTTCACCCGCGTCGGCAGATCTCGGCGATGTGCTTGAAACTCGCCTCGCTAATATCTGGTCACAGGCGTTGGGAGTTGCAAGGGTCGAATCAGACGACAGCTTCTTCGAGCTGGGCGGACACTCATTGATGGCCCTTCAGATCGTCTCGAGTGTGCGGGAGCAATTTCCGATCGATCTCGATCTAACTGACGTCTTCGACAAGCCAACCCTGCGCGCCTTTGCCGATCTGATCCAGGAGCGGTTGATCGAAACGGTCTCGACAATGTCAGACGATCAAGTGACAGAGAAACTCAAATCGCTGCAAGCCGGCGAAGCTCATGGCAGTGGTACAGTTTGACTGCTGTTAGAACGCCGAAGGCGTTGGCTAATTCCAGCCCAGGGTTGCTTCAACCCTGGGTTCAGTAGAAGTGAATTAGAAAACACTGAAAGACTTAACCCCAGGGTTGAAGCAACCCTGGGCTGGAATTACCGAACGCCTTCGGCGTACTCGTTGAAACTGTACCACTACCTAACTCATTGATGGTTTGCGAAAGAAACCGCGCGCTATGAACCTGTCAGACGATCGACGAGCGTTGCTTGAGCTGCTAATCCGCGGCCGCAGCGATGCGACAATGGCGAAGGTGGACCAGCCAAACCGTTCTGCTCAGCGGCGGCCGGCCTCGTATGCCCAACGCCGTCTTTGGTTTGTCGACCAGATTAACCACGACTACACAGCTTACACGTTGCACGGCGTGCGCAATTTGAACTGGACAGTTGATCCGACACTGCTGGGCCGGAGCATTCGCGAAATCGTTCTCCGCCACGAGGTGCTGCGGAGCACGTTTCAATTCGAAGACGGTGAGCTGGTCCAACTCATCGCCGCCGAACCGTCGAGTGAGTTGGCGATCGAGGACTTGCGGGAATTCCCGTCCGAGGAACGAAAGCAGGAAGCGTTGCGTCGCATGTCCGCCGTGGTGGCCCGCCGGTTCGATCTCGAAACTGGACCATTGTGGCGCACTGTCCTTTACCAACTTGACGAGCAGGAATGGATACTCCTGCTCGCAGTTCACCACATCGTTTTCGACGGACCGTCATTCAACATCTTCTTTGGTGAACTGAGTGAGATCTACGGCGCTCTCGTCGCCGGCCGGATGCCGGAACTTCCCCGTCAAACACTCCAGTACGGAAACTTTGCTGAAGCTCAACGCGAGGCGCTCACGCCTGAGCGAATCGCCGCTGAAGTACAATTCTGGCGGTCGGAGCTCGCTAACCTCCCGATGCTCGATCTGCCGTTGGATCGTCCACGTGCGGCAACGCCAAGCCTCAACGGTTCGCTGCACCGGTTCACTGTTTCGGAAAAGCTCACGACCCAGCTACAGCAGCTAGCGTCCGATCGATCGGTCACGTTGTTTACGGTGCTGTTGGCCGCGTTGGCTGCGGCTTTAGCGCGAGTGTGCGCGCAGTCTGATTTCGCAGTCGGACTGCCCGTTGCCGGCCGCGATACAGCCGCGTTTCGTAACGCCATCGGCTTCTTTGTCGACACGGTTATCGTGCGCTGCAAACTGCACGACAATCCGACAATGAACGAGCTGGTGCAGACGATCAACAATGCCCTCAAACGCTCGCTGGCCCACCGCGCGCTTCCGTTCGAATTGCTGGTCGAACATCTTCGTCCCGCGCGCGGACTCGGCATCAATCCACTCTTCCAGGTTGGGTTTCAGCTCATGCACGATGTTGGCGACACTGAGCGGACCGGACCTTTCGAGATTCCACGAGCCGAGGCGATGTTCGATCTCGGTCTGGACGTTTGGATCGATAAGCAACACCTGGAAGGCCGTGTCGAATTCAACACGGCTCTGTTCGATCACAGCACCATCGAGTTGATTGTGGGTATCCTGCAAGAGACTCTGGCGCATTTGCTGCAACCCGATTTGCGTCTTAACGACCTCGAATTCAGCACGGGAACACGCGCAATCAGCATCGGTAAACAACAGGAGACCGGCCAGTCTATCTGGCAATTGCTGACGGAAACTGCCGCGCTTCACGGCGAAGCAATCGCTTTGGAAGGTCCAAACTCTCGCTTTTCATATGCGCAACTCTACGAGCGCATCACGCGAGTCGCCGCTTCACTTAAGCGCCGCGGAGTCACACCCGGCGCCTTTGTCGCCTTGACTTTGTCCCGATCCGTGGAGCTCGTCATTCTGGAATTAGCTGCATGGTGCGCCGGCGCGACATTTATTCCTGTCGATCCAAACTGGCCCGAAACGCGCCGTGAGGCTGTGCTGCGCGAGTCACGTCCGGTGCTCACTGTCGATCCCGAACTGGCACAGGTGCTTATTGAAGAACACGCGGAACCTGATCCGGCGTCAGCCGATGCGGCCCATGGTGCGTATGTGATCTTCACTTCCGGATCTACGGGCACGCCCAAGGGAGTGGTGATAGACCAACCCGGCCTCGTCAACGTCGCGACGTGGCAAAAACAACTATTCGGTCTCGGTCCCGGACGGCGTGTGGCCCAACTGGCCCAACCGAGTTTCGATGCCTCGATCTTTGAACTGACTCTCGCGCTCGCGTCAGGGGCCACCCTCGTTGTGCCGCCAACGGAACTGCTGGTCGGCGACGAGCTCGAAGCATTTTTCGCAGAGCGCGAAATCGACACGATCGTTATCCCGCCGACGCTACTCGCCAGTATGCAAACGCCGGTCAATTCAAGCCTGAAACTCATTTTGGCCGCCGGTGAGAACTGCTCGGTCGATCTCGCGCGCAAGTGGAATGACGGCCGCGAATTCTGGAACCTCTATGGTCCAACTGAAGCAACTATCTGGGCCACGTACGGACGCGGCGAAGCCGGCAGCCGCGTTCCGATCGGCTGTCCGATTCCCAACACGTCGACGTTAGTCCTTAACGACGCGCTTCGGCCAGTTCCGGTGGGTGTTCCCGGTGAGCTGTGCCTCGCCGGCATTGGCCTGGCCCGCGAGTACCTCAACAGTCCGGAATTGACGGCGCAGCGATTTGTCACCGATCCTTCGCTCCCGTCGAGACGCATCTATCGCACCGGCGACTTAGTTAAGCAATTGCCGAACGGCGATCTTGTGTTTCTCGGCCGGATAGATCGTCAAACAAAGGTCCACGGCTTTCGCATCGAGCTCGAAGAAGTGGAGACCGCGCTTCGTAAACATTCGGCAGTAAACGAAGCAGTCGTCACGACGGCGACGAACAGCGCAAACGAGACGGTCCTGGTTGCCTATCTCCAACCTCGCTCAGAAAACGAATCCGACAAAGACTCCGAAAAAGACTCCGAAAAAGATCGACTCGAGCATGAGTGTCGCGAGCTATTGAAAAAATCGCTGCCTTATTACATGGTGCCCAATCATTTCATCTTGCTCGACGACTTCCCACGCACCAGCAGTGGAAAGATCGACCTCAACTCGCTGCCGCCGCTCGCTCAGGAAACTGAGCGCGACACGTACGTTGAGCCGGCCACCGAAACTGAACGGCGCGTGGCGGAGCTGATGGCCAAGGCGGCGCGCGTCTCCCGGGCCGGTGCGAATGACGATTTCTTCCAAATCGGCGGCCACTCACTCGCCGGCGCTGAGCTGGTGAGAAACGTCCGCGCCGTGTTCAAGGTCAACCTGACAATCCGTGACGTTTTTCTCAACTCCACTGTGTCGGCACTTGCAGCTCGGATCGATGAGCTTAAGAAAGCGTCAAGCGTCGAAGACGACCTCGAGGTGCCGCTGGTGCGATTGCCTCGCAAACTGGCGCGCGATGCCGCAGGACGAAATCGTTGAGCGCACGGAGATCATTGTGCCGATAGCCTTAACCGCAGTTGCGTTCGATCATGGAGTGCAAGCTGGACCACGGTACTCGGCGCCGTTGCGCTTCAACGAGTTTCAGCCAGTGAACGCGCCGGAATGGCGGCGCGGCAACCTCGGACCATCGTTTGCTGCTTACGTGCGACAACGACTGCCGCCGGTGGCATTTATTCTGGCGCGCTTCGCTTCTGTTCTGCCTCCGGGAACGACAGTTGAAATCAGGGCGCTTACGACCGCGCAATCCACGGCCGGAATCCCCAACCTGCCGCCAACTCTCATCACGTTCGGCTTTGGCGGTGACTCAGGCTGGCGCTTGTTTCCACTCGACACCAACTCGTTGGCCCAACTCGGCGTCGGCAAAGTCTCATTTCAGTGGACCTGGCAATTTCGTCCTGGACCGGCTGAACCGTGGAGCACGTTCGATCAAAGCTCGCACCGGATTTACCTGTTGCTGTCACCGCCCACCGAACCATGGTCCACCTTTCCCGGTCCGTTCAATCAAACCGCGCCGTGGATCAACGTTTTGGAGATCGCGTGCGAATGGGCCGCCGGCGCACAGGACACGATCGCCGCAGCCTCGCTGATCACAAAGGCGGTGAACGACCTGGGCGGAAGCAGGTTTACGTACGACGCGGCGGTCGGCGCTCCTCATTACACAGTGCTCGGCGTGCCCCGCTTTCTTGTTGACGCGTTTATCGATCGCTTGTTGGGTGGACCAGGAGCAGGACCACTGGTCAATTGTTCCGACTGCGCGACTATCGTCTCGACCTTCGCAAACATTCTGGGCTGCGATCTCTGGCAGTCGAAGATGGGACTCGTAACGCCTCCGTTTGGGCTAAATCCGATCAGGAGCATCGGCTTTGACAATTTCACCACCTTGAATGGTGCGTTCACGTTTCACGAGGTCGCGTGGAGCGGCGACTGCACCGAGTTTGACACCGTTTACGACGCCTGTTTGCATACCGACGCCGATGTGAATCCAACCGCCGCGCCTCACAGCGCTTTCTTGCCGGTGAATCAACTCTTCGGCCGCAGCGGCAGTGGCAACTATCGCGACCAGCTCGCCGCGCCGCAGGATCGAGACATCTGCGTACCTCAGCCAGGACTACGCATTCGGCGTTCGCTGTTGTCGCAAACAACGCCTTTCGCCACGCCTTCGCCGGGCGCACTCAATCGTGCGGCAGAAGCTCGGCTGGATGTCGCCGCGGCTGACTTGTCGCCGCCGGAAAGCGACACGGAATATTTCTTCGAAGGATTCAAATTCTTTGGGACTGAATTTCCAGGCTGGATGCTGTCGCGCGTCGAGCAATACGCGTCCTCGGTTCCCCAGGCTGCTCCTGCAGACGTCTCGGCCGCAGCTTCTTTTGTGCGTGCCTCGAAGGCGGAGTCGATACCTCGCGTGCTGGTTTCGTGGTGGCAGACCGCAAGCAGAAGTGACTCGTTCTTGCGAATAGAAACCTTTGACGCGCCGTCGACGGCTGACGCCAGGGCCCTGCTGCTGCGAATCGCTCGTGAAGTCGAATCGCCACGACTCGAAAGATTTGTGGACGAAGTCGGCGAGCTTGCTTTTGCCACTCCCGAGAAAGAGTTTGTCATGTTCGTGCGCGGAAACCATGTTCACGTAGTGCGAGACGTCGCCAAACACGCGGAGAACGTGGTCGAACAAGCAGAATACCTGGACGACTGGTTGATCGGCGCCGGAGTTCCGGTCACCATCACAGCGCGGCTGAACGAACCGGCGGCCATGCCCACGTTTAAAGATACAGGTAACACCTGGAAGCGACTGGTGTTGCGACGCACGAAAGCTCAACGCAGCATGGACGCACTGTTCCTGCAACCGGTGCCGGATGCCGGGGCCTCCATCACCGAAGAGCTTGTTGGTCCAGGTCACGCGCCGCCGCGTGATGTCCTGGTCTGAACTCTGCGACCTCTGCGTTTCTCGGTGTTCTCTGCGTTGAATGCGGAGAAAACCGCAGAGAACACCGAAAGACGCAGAGAGCGCTGAGGTTAATTCTTAGATTGGATACGACGCGCCGCCGCGAGCACGGCCGTGATCGCGAAGGGACAAGGTAAATGTTAACGTTAGGTATTTCAGGCAGTCTGGACCTCGTCAGCCAAAGGCGCGAGTATCTCTTTCCGCGGGGCACGTTCCACGATGCTGCTGCCGTTCTGGTCGAAGACGGCAAGGTCGTCGCCGGCATCGAAGAGGAACGGCTCAACCGCATCAAGCACTCCAACAAGGGCCCGGTAAACTCGATTCGCTTCTGTTTAGAAACCCGCGGAATCAAACTCGACGACGTTGACTATCTCACGTTCTACGGTTCCGAAGAGCTATGCACCCTAATGCTGAGAAACCTGTTTTACGGAACCTCCGATGCGCAGCCCGTAACTTCAATGCGCGGCCTCATACACGAGTTTCTGCAAACAGGTCTGGGCCAGGATCTCGACGATGGCAAGCTAACCTTTGTTAATCATCACCTGGCCCACGCAATCAGCGCCTATGCCCAATCAGGTCACGACGAGAGTCTTGTTTTCACGCTCGACGGCGCGGGCGATGCGCTGTGCGGTTCGGTCAGTCACTGGACCGGAGTGAGATACCAGTTGCTGCACAGTTTTCCGGCGGAGCAGTCGCTGGGAATCTTTTACGACCGAGTCATCGCAATGCTCGGCTACGCCTTCACCGAAGAGTACAAGGTGATGGGGCTCGCACCTTACGGCGAGGCGGCGAAATACCGCCATGTGTTTCGCACGCTCTACGACCTGCTTCCGCAAGGCAATTACGTTCTGCACTGGCAACGGCTCGAGAACCTCTACCCGTTGGCGCCGCCGCGAAAAAAGGGAGAAGCAATTCTTCCGGAGCACCTGCACATCGCGGCCGGACTTCAGGAATCGCTGGAAACGATCGTGCTGCATGTTGTCAGTCACTATCGCCTGCTGACGGGAGTCAGGTCGATGTGTCTTGCGGGTGGCGTCGCTCATAATTCAACGCTGAACGGAAAGATTCTGGATTTCGGAGCGTTTGACGACATCTTCGTCCAGCCGGCCTCGCACGATGGTGGCTGCGCAATTGGCGCTGCTTTGTATCCGCAGTTGACGGAGTTGGGCCGCGCCACACCTCAGACAAACGGCTTAACCCGAATCGAAGAAGTCTACTGGGGCACAGAGATCGGAAGCGATAACGACATCTCGGCGCTCCTGACCCAATGGCGCAATTTGATCGAGTTCGAACACGTCGAGGACGTCGCCACACGCAGCGCGCAATTGCTCGCTGCGGGGAAAGTCATCGGTTGGGTACAGGGCCGCTCCGAGTTTGGACCACGCGCGCTGGGTAATCGCAGCATTCTGGCCGACCCGAGGCCGCCGGAAAACAAAGACCTGATCAACCGCATGATCAAGAAACGTGAAGCGTATCGACCTTTTGCACCCGCAGTCATCGACGAGAGTGCCCACGAATACTTCGAGATTCCGAAAGGCACGACGTCTTTCCGGTTCATGTCGTTCACGGTGAAGGTCAAACCAGAAAAACGCGAACTGCTGGGAGCGACAACTCACGTCGACGGCACTGCACGCGTCCAAACCGTGTCGCGAAACGAGAACCCACGCTTTTGGAAGTTGATCGAAGAGTTTGGCAAGCTTACTGGCGTACCGGTGTTGCTGAACACATCGTTCAACAACAACGTCGAACCAATCGTAGACTCAGCGGAGGATGCGATCGTCTGTTTCCTGACTACGGATCTGCCTCATCTCGTAATCGGAGATTTTATCGCCAGCAAGAGCGCGTTCGACGAACTGGAGTTGCTTAATCTATCGGCGTCGTTGCCTGCCTATTCGCGTCTCGTGCAGACGAAGAGCCTCGGGGTTGGCGGTGAGTCTCTTGTCAGTCACGAGCTCACAAACACATACAACCAGGACCAGCATCCGATCTCCGAGAGCATCTTTCAGATCTTAATGCACTCTAGCGACGAACTAACGCTTTCAGATGTGCTGCTCAAACACGCGCCAACAGCAGATCGCTCGCAACTCGCAGCCGAGGCGTTTGACTTGTGGCAAAAACGCGCGATCAGCCTGCGTCCGGCGCGACGCGGTTGATATGCTTACCGTGGCGACGTGGAGCGCGACGTGCCGAGTTGTTTCAACAGCTCGCGGACTGCGACGTCCAGTTGCGAATCCTTGCCGGTCAGCGTCTCGCCGATTGGACGCGTGACCTCGATGTCCACCGGACGCGGGTTACCCTCCATGTCGGTGCCGTCGTTGGCCGTGATTTTCATCCGCGGCAGGCGGAAGCTCGTGCCGTCTATCAGCGACTGGTTCCAGGTGAAGATGATCCACCCCGCGGTCGGTTCGCCGACTACCTGGCCCAGGTGCAGGGTTCGGTAACCTTCGGCGAAGTCTTCAGCGTCAGACAAGGAATGTTGGTTGGTGACGAGGATGGTCGGGCGATTCAACGCGCGTTGGCCCAACACTGTGCGCGCCGGCGAGCCTGTCAGGCCGCGCAACGACATCGTCAGATAACCACGCCGCGCCAGCACGTCGATCGCGTAGACGTTGACGAAGCCGCCGCTGTTGTTGCGGACGTCGATCACGACGCCTTCTTTTCCGTAGTTCTCCGCGTCGAGATCCACGTACAACTGGGCCAACGATGCGGAGCTCATGTCGAACATGTGCGCGTAACCAAGCCGGCCGTTGCTGGCGCGTGCGACGTACTCGCGATTGCGTTCGACCCATTGACGATAAAGCAACCCGCGCTCGGTCGCGCCGTTCACGGGTCGAACGACGACTTCGCGCCTCGCAGTGCCGTCGCTGGAGATGGTGAGACTTATTCGCCGGCCGATCTTGTAGTTCAGCAGCTCGTCGAGGTTCGTGGTTGCCTCGATGGCCGCGCCGTCGACGGCCAGCAGGTAATCGCCGGCTTTGATCCCACCAGAAATCGCGGCTGGACTAAGCGCAATCAATTCCGTGATGCGCAAGCGACCTGAGGTCTCATACTCGCGCCGATCGAAGCGCAACCCGAGACGGCCGGTCGTCGGTTGATTTCCACCCGGCGGCGCTGAAGCGCCAAGATGCGAAGCATTCAACTCGCCAACCATCAACTGCAACAAACGCCGCATCTCGTCAGGCGTCCGCGCGCCTGCCATCAACGGCTCGTATTCAGCGCGAACCTGGTTCCAGTTTGCGCCGTGATAACCGGGATCGTAAAAATTGTCGCGCAAGTAGGACCAGCCTTGACGGAACACCTCCAGCTTTTCGCGCGAGAAGTCAACGTCCATCTCCGCGGTGACCGCTAGCGAACGCGTGCGTCCTTCGAGGTTGACGATGCCGATGCGCCCGTTCTCGAGATAGAAGATCTCTTTGCTGTCAGGCGTAAACTGCACCCAGTTTTTTGTGCCCGAAGTCGAGGTCAGTTGCTTCGCAACGATCGGGTCGCGCGAGAGCTCGTCGAGCGAGTAGACATAGACGTTTCCCTGGTTGACTGAATTCGCGACCATCACGACCCACTTACCATCCGGGCTGATCGCCTGGTAATTCACGTCAACGCCGACCGGCAACAGGCTCAAACGCCGGCGGATGTCTTCGAAAACAACCTGCACCGGCTTTGGACCAGCGCGACGCTCCTCCGCCGGACTTGCCGCCGGACTCGCCGCGGGGCTGGGTGCAGCGGCAGGACTTTCCGAAGGCGCCGATCTCGGCTCAGGCCGCGTTGTTCGCGGCGACTCTTCTCTAAACAGATCGCGAAACTGATCTTCGCGAAACCGCGGCGTGCGCGGCACCAGATCGACACGCGCCAGTTGCGTGCTCTCCGTTCGCTGCCCGGAGTCAAACAACATGAACGTGCCATCCGGGCTCCAGGAGATCGTGTTGCTGAAGACGTTGGCCAGGAAGCTCGCCGCTCGTCCTGGTCCACCATCGACCGATGCGATGTGCAGGTTCTTGAACTGGTTGTCGCTAACCGGCACATATGCCAGCCACTTGCCGTCAGGCGACCAGACAAACGGACGATCGGCGATGATCGGCGGACGCTCAAAGAACGCCGACACGACGACGCGCTCTTGTTTGTTCGCCAGATCCAACACGCGCAACTCTTTGGCGTTGCGAATAAATGCCAACAGCTTGCCGTCAGGTGAAAAGCGTGGCGTGGAATCGTCGGCGGCGTCGCGCGTGAGCTGCGTCTCGGTGTTAGTGTTGAAGTCGTACAGATAAAGATGCGGCGTGCCATCACGATCCGAGACGTAAGCAAGGCGACGGCTGTCAGGCGACCACGTAACTTGATACTCTTCGGCCGCGCTGTTTGAAACACGCGTCGCATCACCGCCGTCTGCCGCAGACGCGGCGAACACCTCGCCGCGCACGATGAACGCAACCTTCTTCCCGTCAGGCGACAACTGCAATTCACTGAACCGATCGGTCAGCCTCAGCCGCTCAACCGACGGTCCGGAAGATGCACCACGCCGGACGATCGAAACTTCCGCTGCCTTGCCGCTTTCAGTGTCCAACTTCCAGATGCCGAAGTTGCGCTCGAAAACAACTTCGCGGCCGTCGTAGGAAATGCTGGGCCATAGCACGCGTCCGTCAGTGAAGTTCGTAACGCGGCGAGACTCAGCCCTTTTGCCTGAGTCGGCCGGCGTGGCGACCCAAATATTCTGCGCAGCGCTCCTGATCCGAAACGTAGTAAAGACGACGACCATCGGCGCTCCACATGGGCCACATATCTTTCGCACCCGCCTCCGTCACGCGCTCGTATGTTCCCGCGCCGCCGTCGAACGAACGCAATAACCACACTTCGGCTTCGTCGATATGACTGCGTCCCTTGCGCCACCACTGGCCCGACGCGATGCCCCGCGCGCTGAAAGCGATCGTCGTCCCGTCAGGAGACGGCGCGCTGAAAAACTCGTTCGTGTAGCGATCGGCGCTGACCTGCATCGGCGTGCCGCCGTTCACGCTGACACGAAACAGATCGTTCAAATTACCGACGTCGCGGCTGGTCGAGGAGAAATAAATCCAGCGGCCATCGCGCGACCAACCGTCAAGCTGATCGAGACTGTCGTCAAACGTGATCCGTTTCAATTCGCCGGTGGCGAGCGTGAGCAGGTAGATGTCGCCGTTGCCGGTGCGGGAAGAGATGAACGCGAGCTGTTTGCCGTCAGGCGAATACAGCGGGCGCGCCTCGTTCGCCGCGTGTGAAACGAGCAGTGCAGCGACGCCGCCGGCCGCGGGAACGGTCCATATATCTCCGCCGGAGACGAAAGCGATCTCCTTGCGATCGGGAGACAATGACGGCTCGCTAAAGTACGGCCGCGGATTGGGCTGTGAATTTATAGCCGGCTGGGCGTTCGCTACAGCAAACGAGACGAGTAAGACCAGTAGCATCATGCTTTGCATAAAAAGTGCGTTAGGACTTGAATACATTTCCCGCAAAGACGCCAAGGCGCAAAGCGCTGCCGCGTTTCGGTCAACTTTCTTTGCGCCTTTGCGCCTTTGCGGGAGAAAATGTCCTGCGCAGCGGACGCAGATAGTAGGCATATCGGGAGTCTCCACTCGTGTTTAGACGATGGCAAAAGCTCGCACTGGGAACGTGCCGAACTGACTGACCTTCACTGGAACGGCGAAGAACTTGAAGCCGGAATCGGGCAGTTCGCCAAGCCGGCAAAGATGCTCGACGATCGGAATGTCACGGCCCAGGAGGATCGAATGCGCGGGACGCCTGCCGTCGGTGATCGAATCGATGTTGTAGGAGTCGATGCCGACGATAGCCGCGCAGGCTTCGGCGAGACGATTCGCGGCGCCTTCGGTGAGAAACGGATGCTCGCCGTTCCAATAAGTTTCCGTGCGCCAGTGTGTGTCCCAACCGGTGTGAAACAACACCGCTTTGCCGGTTACGTCGAGCCCGTCGAGCACTTGCTCGCCGATGGCGCGATCCGAACATCGGATCACAAGGCCGTGGACGTTGGCGACGGAAGCGAGCTCCAGTTGGGACAGATCCTTGCCCTCGGCGTATCGATGAAACGGACTATCGAGATACGTTCCGGTATTCGCGACCATGTCGATCTTCGCGATGTTAAATTCCGTTCCCTCGTCGTAATGGCTGCGCGAGTTTTCGCGCGACATAAAGTCGGAGATCACCGGCACAGGCAGACCTTTGTAAGTGATCATTCCATGTTCGACACTATGCGAAACGTCTACAAACACAGATCTATAGTCCTTTCTTTTGTACGAGTACTTGAAAACTCGATCCCATTCCGCCGGGCAGGATCATCTCGCGCGCGCCGGTGCTCAGCGACAGTTTTTCGGCGTCGCTTGTCGTGGCGCTCAAGCGGCGCTCGAGCTCGTCGAGGAAACCCGCGCCGATCAGGAATCGATCCTGTGGCGCGAATTCGACGGTCGAAAATCCCACGCGCGTCCCAACGGCCTGCACTTGCGACCAGTTGATGCTGGAAGTGATGTCATAATCGCCCGGTTGGGCCAATAAATCTTCGACAAAACCATGACGTGAGAACCCGCGCAACGTTCCCTGCGGCCGCAGCGCCACATCATAGAGATCACGACTTTCAGCGCCGTAATCGACCGTTATCAAATAACCCGATTCCAACCTTGCGGCGACACTCGTCAGCCAGCGATCGATCTCGAGGTTGACTTCGACGATTTGTCCGTGAACCAATGGGTGATGGAATTCAGCTAACTCCGGTGTCGACAAAGGCCCCGTGGTCCAGACAAATCTCTCGTTCTCAACTGCAACGTAGAATTCTGAAAGTCCATCCTCAGTCTGAATCAGTCGATGAACCGGAAACGCATCCAGCAACTCATTTGAAAAAACAATTCCCGCCTTGATCGGCGGTAGTTTTTCCAGCTCCTCGGTCGTTTCAACCGGGACATAACGTGTGGCATCAAACGCTCGCGAAAAATGTCCCGCTCCCGGCGCCGGCTTCGACGATGGTCCAATGCGAGGGTCGTTGCAGTTCGTCGTAAAGCTTAGCGAAGTAGCGTGCAAACGTCGCGGTGAAGAGCTCACTGCGCTCAGGACTGGTGCGATAATCACCTTCCCTGCCCCAACGCTTCAGATCCGCTCGCCGGTAATAACCTCCAACCGGATCGTAAAGCGCCGCTTTCATCCAGTCGTGAAACGTGATCGGACCTTCACGACGAATCTGTTCCTTTAAGCGCTGGGCCAGTGACAGGCTATTGCTCGCTGCGATCTTCTTTCTCCAGTAATCGCGTGGTGTTCTCGGTAACGCTGGGCGGGGTTGCCAACTCGGCCGTGTTCGGCCGCGGCCGCCAACTGCTGGGCACGCGCGTGGGGGGCAGTGGCAACGCATGTTGTGGCGAAGGTGGTGAAAACTGTGGCTGCGCGGCATGGGTCTATGCGCCGGGTAGGCCATCACCGGTCTCGGAGCGCCTTCTTCAAAAATTCCGGCATAGAGCATGCGCAGTGGTCCACCGATGAAACAGATGATCGCCGCGAAGGCCGTGAGGACTTCCAGGAAGCCGGAGTTGCCAAAGCTCGCCAACACTCCGAGCAGTGGAACAATCACCGCGCCCGACAGTAGCAGCACTCCGCCCTGCTTCACTCCCTTGCGGCGCGCCGAGACCGGAACGGGTTCGTCAGGCAATCGATAAACGGGCATTATGCCCCCGCTGCCCAGCAACTGAATCACGCCATCGAGCGGGAAACCACACCGAGAACAGAACCTGATAACTCCAGTAGCTTGTTGCTGACCGCATTGCGGACAAAACATGGAGATTTGTTCCTCGCCAACAGACTCTTACGACAGGTTAGATAATAAACCGAGTAGCGTCCTCACCGGAAAGTATTTGTAGGGGCGGCCCTCTGTGGCCGCCCTCTGCCTGCGGAAGACGGGGTGGCCACGGAGGGCCACCCCTACAAAGTTTCGGCGGAAGACAAAATTCTGAGAGCGGCCAGAGCCCGGCCACGATAATCACTTGCCCGCACGAGCGTCTCGAGCAACAGCTCGACAAGAGCGCGCGGTTCGCCGGAAGGCACTGAAACAAGCTTACTCAACGCCTCGTCGCCGTCGAGCGAACCAAAGAAGCGTTGCCGCAGCGCGTCGACCTCCGTCAAGTGCTCGATCACCAGCTCAGGCGTCGAAAGAGTTTCCGGCAACGTCCACTCAAACGGATCGTCCCAAAGGTTCGACGTCAGTCCGCCGAACATCTGCTCGATCACCGCGACGCTGCGCAGGATCTGCTCGCCGAACGAAGCCCCGCCAACATCGCCAACATGCTGGTAAAGCCGATCCTGCGGGACCGATCCCACCAGCTTTTTCAGGCTGTCAATTGAATCGGCAAACGCCCTGTCGAGAGCGGCTTGAACGGAGATCGTTTTATCTTCCTCTTGTGCGCCGATCGGTCTCTTCCATCACGGTGCCAAAACTGCGGCCGGCGAAGCTGAAACCGTTGTGCACGTAACCCTTCGCGCCCACTCGCGCGCCGCGCGAAGGAACACCGTTTTTGGTCGCGACCCAGATGCGGCCCGTGCCGTCGTCGATCTCGTAAGCGCCGGCGCCCATCGCGCCGTAGCTATTCGTGACAGTGCCGGCGATACCGACTTCCTTGCCGCGATAACGATCGGGATCCGCGTTGATTTTCGAGATGTTTGTCTGGTTGGGACATGCGGTCAGCAATAGTGTCCCACTGAGAAGCGCCAGAAAAACCGCGGTCTTTTTCAATCGTTGCATAACGTCTCCTTCAATGTTTTGGCATTCATTTCGGGAGAGGCTGCAATGATAGCACTACTTGCCGAACCAGCCGATGGGCTTGCCCGACAAGTCGACCCAGACGCTTTTCACTTGCGTGTAAAGGTCGAGCGCATGACGGCCCATCTCGCGGCCGTAGCCCGACTGTTTGTAACCACCAAACGGAGACGCGGCATTGAACATGTTGAAAGTATTGATCCAGACAACGCCGGCCTTGATCTCGCGCGCGAAGCGATGCGCGCGCGTGATGTCGCGCGTCCAGATGCCCGCCGAGAGACCGTAGATCGTGTCGTTGGCCTGCCGGATCAGATCGTCTTCGTCTTTGAACGTGATCACCGAGACGACCGGACCAAAGATCTCTTCCTGGGCCACACGCATCTCGTTCTTCACGTCGGCGAAGATCGTCGGCGTGAAGAAGTAGCCTTTTTCAAATGGACCATCCAAACGCGGCGAGCCACCACCGGCGACAACAGACGCGCCTTCGCTGCGCGCGACGTCAACGTAGCCTTTGATCCGATTGAGCTGCTCCGCGGAAACCTGCGGGCCCATCTGCGTTGCTTCGTTCATTGGATCGCCGACGGTGATTTTGCCGGCACGTTCACTGAGCCGGCTTAAAAACTGATCCTTAATAGATTCCTCGACGAACAACCGCGAGCCCGCGCAACAAACCTGGCCCTGGTTGTAGAAAATCCCCATCATCGCGCCGGCGACAGCTTGTTCGAGATCGGAATCAGCAAAGACGATGTTCGGCGCTTTGCCGCCGAGTTCGAGGGAAACTTTCGTCAGATTATCCGCGGCTGTTTTGGCAATGAGCTTTCCGACTTCCGTCGATCCCGTAAACGCGATCTTGTCGATGCCCGGATGCGCAGCGAGTGCGGCGCCCGCAGTTTCACCGTAGCCGGGAACGATGTTCACCACGCCTTCGGGAAAGCCTGCTTCCTGAATCAACTTCGCGAGCTCCATCGCGCCGACCGGTGTTTGTTCGGCAGGCTTGAGCACGACTGTGTTGCCTGCCGCGAGCGCCGGGCGCGAGTTTCCACGCCGCCATCAGCAACGGAAAGTTCCAGGGAATGATCTGGCCGCAAACACCGAGCGGCTCGCGCAACGTGTAGTTGAACATCCGGCCCGGAACGGGAATCGTCTCGCCTTCGATCTTCGTGGCCCAACCCGCGAAGTATTCGAAGTTTTCGACGACCTGCGGCAGATCGACGTAGAGCGACTCCTTGATCGGTTTGCCGTTGTCGGCAGTTTCAAGTCTGGGCCAGAGCAGCGGAGTTTTGTTCGATCAGTTGCGAGAGCTTGTAGAGCAACCGGCCGCGATCGCGCGCACTGATCTTGGACCACTTGCCTTCAAAGGCGCGCCGTGCGGCTTTCGACCGCTTTGTCGACGTCGGCTTTGTCAGCTTCCGCGACTTCGGCGAGTGGCTCGCCTGTCGCGGGGTTCGGCGTTGTGAATGTTTTTCCTGATTCGGAGTCGACCCACTGGCCGTCGATAAAGAGTTGATATTTGTTCATTTAAAAATCCGTAGTACCCGCAAGGAGTTGTCGTAAAACAAATGGCAAAATGCCACCGTGATGGTAATAGTCGACCTCGATTGGCGTATCGATGCGCAGCGTGATCGGAACCTGGTCGGTTTCGCCATTTGCGCGGTGAATCACGAGCGTGACCTCTTCCAGCGGCTCGATTCCGTCCTCGATGCCGAGCAGATCGAACGTCTCAGTGCCGTCGAGGTTCAACGATGCGGCACTTGTGTCGTCCTTGAACTGGCACGGCAACACACCCATGCCGACGAGATTGCTGCGATGGATTCGTTCGAAACTTTGCGCGACCACTGCTTTCACGCCCAGCAAGCCTCGTTCCCTTCGCGGCCCAGTCGCGCGAACTGCCGGTGCCATACTCCTGACCGGCGAAAATCACGAGCGGCACGCCTTCTTCCTGGTAACGCATCGAGGCGTCGTAAATGCTCATGCGATCGCCGTCAGGTTGATGAATCGTCACGCCGCCTTCGACGCCCGGCACCATCAGGTTCTTGATGCGGACGTTGGCAAACGTGCCCCGCACCATCACTTCGTGATTGCCGCGTCGCGCGCCGTAGCTGTTGAAGTCTTTGATGTCGACGCCGCGCTCCTGCAAGTACAAACCTGCGGGTGACGAAGGTTTGATCGCACCGGCCGGGCTGATGTGATCGGTCGTAACCGAGTCGCCGAAGATCGCGAGCGGACCGCGCGCCGTGCACTTCCGACAACGGCTCGAGCGCGCTGCTGAAACCGTCGAAATAAGGAGGCTCGCGGATGTAAGTCGATTCCGGCTCCCACTCGTAAACGTTGCCGGTGGTCGATGGAATCTCGTTCCAGAGCGGGTTCTGTTCCGCGAAGCTGCTGTAGAGCCGTTGATACGTTTCCGGATCGAACGCGGCGCGCATCAGGTCGTTGATCTCCTGCATGGTGGGCCAAATGTCGCGCAGATACACCTCCTGGCCATCCTTGCCGGTGCCTAACGGCTCGTTCGCCATGTCGACGATCGATTCGACCGGCCAAAGCGAAAGCGACGACGAGCGGCGGGCTCATCAAAAAGTTTGCCTTGATGCTCTGATGCACGCGCGCTTCGAAGTTTCGATTGCCGGAAAGCACTGACGCCGCAATCACGTCGCGCTCGTTGACGATCTGTTCGATGGCGGGATCGAGTGGTCCGGAATTTCCGATACAAGTCGTACAGCCGTAACCGACGAGATTGAAGCCCAGCTCGTTCAGGTAAGGCTGCAGACCAGTCTTTTCGAGATACTCGGTGACGACGCGCGAGCCGGGCGCAAGCGAGTTCTTCACTTTCGGACTGACGGAGAGTCCACGCTTCGACGGCTTTCTTCGCAAGCAAGCCTGCCGCGAGCATCACGCTCGGATTCGAAGTGTTTGTGCAGGACGTGATCGCGGCGATCAGAACGTCGCCGTGTCCGATCGAGCTCGTCGCCGATGTGAAATTCGTCTTCGGGAATATCGGCGACGAGGTCAGGCGTGGGACGGTTGTTGACCATTTCCGTTTCCGTCCAGACGCTCGTGTTTTTGTCGCTTGACGTGGTTGCCGACAACCTGCCGGAATCGTTTCCGTTCGTTGTTCGCCGCCACCGGCGACCGTGACGCTGTCTGTCAGCGCCGATCTTCACGTGATAACGAGTCCAGAGCTCGTCTTCGGTCTTGCCGTAACCGCCTTCGCTCGCAGGCTTGAGCATGAGCTCGGTGAACTGTTCTTTCAGCTTCGACAGATCGATTCGATCCTGCGGGCGCTTTGGACCAGCCACGCTCGGCTCGAATCGATCCGAGATCCAGTTCAAACACGACGCTGTAATCACATTCGCCGCTCTTTGGTATGCCGAACATGCCTTGCGCCTTGTAATATTCGCGCACGATATCGACCTGCTCCTCCGATCTGTCCGGTCGCGAGCAGATACGCACAGGTCTCTTCATCAACCGGGAAGAAGCCCATCGTCGCGCCGTACTCCGGCGCCATGTTCGCGATCGTCGCGCGGTCCGTCACCGACAAACTCGACGCGCCTTCGCCATGAAACTCGACAAACTTGCCGACGACTTTCGCGCGGCGCAGCATCTCCGTGACTTTCAGCACGAGATCCGTCGCCGTCACTCCTTCACGCAACGTGCCGCTCAAATGCACGCCGACAACGTCGGGAGTCAGGAAGTAAACCGGCTGGCCCAACATCGCCGCCTCCGCTTCGATACCACCCACGCCCCAACCGACAATGCCCAGACCGTTGATCATCGTCGTGTGTGAATCGGTGCCGACCAGCGTATCCGGGAAATAGACCGTTCTTCTCCCAAACGCTCTTCGCGAGATATTCGAGATTCACCTGATGACAGATGCCGATGCCCGGCGGAATGACGCGAAAACCCGTCGAACGCCTGCGTGCCCCACTTCAAAAACTGGTAACGCGAACGATTGCGCTTGAACTCCATCTCCATGTTCTTCTCAAACGCATCGCGCGTGCTCGACAAGATCGACCTGCACCGAGTGATCGATCACCAGATCGACCGGCACGAGCGGTTCGATCACGCTCGGTGTTCTTTCCCAGACGCGCCACCGCGGATCGCATCGCGGCGAGATCCACGAGCAACGGCACGCCGGTGAAATCCTGGAGCAACACGCGCGCGACGACGAACGGAATCTCTTCAGTGCGTTTGCCGTTTGGTTTCCAATTGGCGAGCTCGCGCACGTCGTCTTCGGTGATCTTCGCGCCATCGCAATTGCGCAGCACTGATTCGAGCACGATGCGGATGCTGTGCGGCAGTCGGGAAATCGGACCGACGCCGTCCTTTTCGAGTTGTGGCAACGAATAGAAGCTTCCAATGGGGCCGGCGGGAGAAGAGAAAGTTTGCAAAGAATCGAAAGGACTGTCTGGCATAGTGGGCTCAAACTCTTTCCTTAAAAGCGAGACCGTACACGGCCGCTCGCAAAGTGAAAATGTGCAGTGTTTTTGGTTCAAGTTGAAGTGTAAAGTCCACGGTAACAATCGTCAAGCAAGGTGTTCGAAACGTCTCTGCGTATCTCTGCAGTCCTTTGTGCCCACTGCGTTTAGAGCTATGTTGCGGCACGATTAACGCCGAGAACACAGAGGACCGCAGAGATACGCAGAGGAGATCTGTGTTATAGTTTGCGACAAATCCCCCACAGTATGCTGAAGGAACTGAGGTGAGGGAAACTATGCCTAAAAAACAACCAACCGACTTCGAGTACCTGGCCAACAATCCGGACTATGTGCCCGATCCCGAGATCGAGGAGTTTATGGAGCTCGAGATCTCGCAAGCGCCGAAGGACCCGGAGTTACTCGCGCAACGGCTGCGCAACAACACTGCGGCCTCGCCGCGCTGATGCCGGCGGCGATCTCGACGCGGACTGGGAAGATGTGAACAAGAGCGGTTCGGAGACCGTGGCCGGCGATAATCCGACGCCGGACCAGTCGCTGGTCGAAGAGAATGCTGCGGCGATGGGCGTGAGTTACGAAGACAACGAAGAGCTGGAGTTTATTGACAAGATCGAGAAGCGCGATCGCGATCGTTTCGAGCTGGAGGAAGGCTCAAAGGCGACGGACAACAGTCTATCTGATTCAAGAATCAACGTCACTGGACCATCATTCACCAGTTCCACCTGCATCATTGCGCGAAAGCTGCCAGTCTCCACCGGCTGGATCAGCTTTCGGCTGCTCTCGACAAAATAATCGTAAAGAGGTTCGGCGATCTCGGGCGGCGCGGCGGCGCTCCACGAAGGACGCAGACCGCGCCGAACATCGCCGTACAAAGTAAACTGAGAAACTACCAGCAGTCCGCCGCCGATGTCTTTCACCGACAGGTTCATCTTCCCTGCTTCGTCGTCGAAGATCCGGAGCGCAACGATCTTCGCCGCGAGATAGTCGGCGTCGCTCTTCGTGTCCTCGCGAGCGATCCCCAACAACACGACGAGCCCGTTTCCGATCTCGCCGGTGACGCGATCGTCAACCGTGACGCGTCCGCGTGTTACTCGTTGAACGACAGCGCGCATCTCGTCGGAAACTCTGAGCCACAAAGCGGTAACTGATCACGCCATAACCTAGCCTTGTAACTTTGCCCGCAATCGTTCGTTGACGATCTTCGGATTGGCCTTGCCTTTCGAAGCCTTGATCACCTGGCCCACGAAAAAGCCAAACAGTGCTTCCTTGCCCGCACGATAATTCGCCAGTTGCCCGGGATTCGCCGCGATGACTTCGTCGATCAGCGAATCGATCTCTCCGGTGTCGCTGACCTGGACCAGGCCCTGTTCTTCGATGATCGTTTCAGCGCCCTTGCCGGTCTTGAACATCTCGACCAGCACGTCTTTCGCTTGTTTGCCGCTGATCTTTTCTTCGTCGATCAGTTTTATGAGCGTCGCCGAGGTTTCGCGGTGTGATTGGCGAGTCGTCTGCCGAAAGCCCGGCAGCTTCTAGCTCACGCATCAACTCAGATCTGATCCAGTTTGCCGCAGCACGCGGATTTCCACTGGCTTTGACTGTCTCCTCGTAGTAATCAGCAAGCGAGCGATCCGCTACGAGTTGCGAAGCGTCGGCAAAACTCAATCCATACTGATCGCCGAACCGCGTTCTGCGCGCCTCCGGCAACTCCGGCATCGAGCTTTTAACCTGTTCGATAAACTCGCTCGACACGATCAGCGGCGGCAGATCGGGTTCGGGAAAATAGCGATAGTCGTGCGCCTCTTCTTTCGAACGCATGACGCGCGTTTCTGCCGCCTTCTCGTCCCAGAGTCGCGTCTCCTGCGTCAAACTGCCCGCCCGACTCCAGCACCTTGATATGTCGCGCGACTTCAAACTCGATCGCGCGTTGCATGAACCGGACCGAGTTCAGGTTCTTCAGTTCCACCTTCGTGCCAAACTTCTCCTCGCCGACGCGCCGACGGACACGTTCGCTTCGCAACGAAGATTTCCCTTCTCCATGTCGGCTTCCGAAGCGCCCACCCATTGCAGCGAACGCCGCACGTGATTCACGTAATCGTAAGCTTCCCATGACGAACGGAAATCGGGTTCGGTCACGATCTCGGCCAGCGGCATACCCGCGCGATTCAGATCGATATAGGAATAGCGATCGACGTCCGGCAAACCTTCGTGCACGTTCTTGCCCGCGTCTTCTTCGAGATGCAGACGAGTGATCCGCACCTTCATCGGACGCCACTCGAGCGGATGGCCCGCTTCGTCGCGCTCGGCCGTCATGATCTCCAGTTCGCCGTTGGCGGAAAACGGTTGATCGTACTGCGAGATCTGATAGCCCTTCGGGAGATCGGGATAGAAGTAGTTCTTGCGCGCGAAGATCGACTGCTGATTGATGTGCAGGCCGAGCGCCAACGCCGCGCGCGCGCCAAGCTCGACTGCGCGCCGATTCAACACCGGCAGCGCGCCGGGCAGACCCAGGCAAACGGGACAGGTATTCGAGTTAGGTTCGTCGCCGAAGCGTGTCGCGCAACCGCAGAAGATCTTCGAGTCGGTGCTCAGTTGCGCGTGGATTTCGAGTCCGATGATTGTTTCCCAAGTCATTTAATTGCGCTAGCGCCGTCCGCCGCCGCCCCGAGAACCGCCGTGACCGCCGTGACCTCGTCCGCCACCGCCGCCGCCGGATTTGGGAAGCGTATATAGGAGACGGCCTCTGAAATGTCCCGACTTGAAATTATTGAAGCCGAAGCCGAAGTTGTTGCTGAAGCCGATGGTTTTATTGAAACCGTTGTTGAAGCCGAATTTATTGAACCGGGAAAATCCGTCAAACGCAGTTGGAAAACCGGATGTGACCAGTCCGATTCCATACGGATAGGCCCACGGTCCGTAGTCGACGGCCTGCTGATTTTGGAGCATGTTCATCTGCGCGCCGGTCATCTGCGTTTCCAGTTGCATTGCGCGCGCTCTCCAGAAATCGAGCTCTTCCTGAGAACGCATATTGCGTATCTGCTCCTGCGTCCGGTCTTCGATCGCTTCCGTTTCTTTGCGCCGCTCCTCGGCAGATGGCAGTCCTAATTCCTTTCTCTCTTTTTCCTTTCGAGCCGTGCGCGGCGATAGACTTCGAGATCCTGATTCGTTATCGATCGCGTGGCTCTGCCGTGCGGGCGTTGGACCGGCGCGGCGGCTTCGCGGCTTTCGGCGCCGTCACTGTGAAGATCCGCGGTTGATTGTTGAGCGTTCAGTGGTGGCGATGTCGACGGCCGCCAACTGAATCGTGACTTGAATTCCCGGCGCTGTTTCGTAAGTCAGCGTCGACTTTGTGATCGTGAAAGTGTTTGGGATTTCAACCTGACGGCCACTGCGCAGCACGACGGTGTACGCGTTGCCGCAGTGGCTGCAAAAGCGAGAACCAAAACTCCAACTAAAAGTTTGCGCAAGAACATAACAAACCTCACTTCCGAGAACCATTGAACCAAGGGGTGGGCGACAAGTATATCACTCAAGATTTTCCTCCGCGATCTTGGCGGTCCTCTGTGTTCTCGGCGTTAGATATGCGCGAGAGGGCCAGTTAAACGCAGAGAACACAGAGGACCGCCGAGATCGCGGAGTTGAATGAAGTTGTAAAATACTTTGCAACCAGCCCTTCTCTTTGATATACATGCGGCGCACCAAAGGACCACCCTCAGGTTCAGGAAAATGCGGACGCCTGGCAAACCCCCGGCGCGGTTACCGCCTGGCTTTACCATCCTTTTTGCAGAGGAGCTGGTGAGAAATGGCAAAGACTGTTTGCAAGATTCTTGGGGTTGTTTTTCTGCTCGTAGGTGTAATCGGTTTCGTTAGTCCGACCTTGCTCGGGGCGCATCTCACGCCGGCACACAATGTCGTGCATATCGTCTCGGGTGTTATCGCTCTTTATTTAGGTTTCGCCGGAACGCTCTCAGCCGCAAAGGCATTTTGCCTCGTATTCGGCGTCGTTTACCTGGCACTCGGCATTCTCGGCATGGCCCTGGGCACGCCGCCCGATCGCACGTGGATGGTCGGTCCCTTGCATTTCGGTCAAGCAGATCACGGTATTCACATCCTGCTCGGCGTGATCTTCCTGGCCGGCGGCTTGTTTACCAAGAAGACCTGACCGTCTTCTGACGCTTCGTCTTCCGGGTTGCAAGGACGGGTCTCGTAAGTGACGCACCAGCGTCCAGAACTCATAATCCTTGCAACCTGGACCTTCGACTCCTCATTTCTCTGCTCAACTCCAGCCGATTGCACACGGCTTGAACCGCCGTTACTATTGCTTCCCCATGATCAAAACTGTCGAGTGGACAAAAGACGGCATCCGTATGCTGGACCAGCGGGTCCTGCCATCAGAAGAAACCTACCTGACGTTGCGTTCTTACGACGAAGTGGCCGAAGCGATCAAGAAGATGGTCATTCGCGGCGCTCCGGCAATCGGCGTCGCGGCCGCGATGGGCATCGCACTCGGCGCGAGTCAGTCAGTGGGAACATCGGTCGCCGATCTTCAGGACGATCTCGAATTCATCTGC
Source organism: uncultured Acidobacteriota bacterium (assembly GCA_963770215.1). Taxonomy (GTDB): domain Bacteria; phylum Acidobacteriota; class Blastocatellia; order Pyrinomonadales; family Pyrinomonadaceae; genus PSRF01. The sequence goes on along the minus strand of CAVYOP010000012.1, from coordinate 53,154 downwards.
GCCGAGATGGGCAAGACGCGCCCGACCGCCGTCAATCTCTTTTGGGCGATCGAACGAATGCGCGACGCGTTTCAGCGAAACAAGCAACTGAACAACGTCGAAGAGGTCAAGAAAGCCCTCGTCGCGGAAGCGCTCGCTATCTTTGACGAAGACATCACCGCCAATCGCGCTATCGGCAAACACGGCGGTCCGCTGATCCCGGATGGTGCGACAGTGCTTACGCATTGCAACGCCGGCGCGTTGGCAACGGCAGGAGACTACGGCACCGCACTCGGCGTGATTCGCGGCGCTCGTGATGCGGGAAAGAAAGTCGCCGTGATCGCGGATGAAACGAGACCGTTTTTACAAGGCTTGCGGCTGACTGCATGGGAGCTTGCGAAAGACAATATTCCCGTCACCGTAATCACCGACAACATGGCTGGTCACGTGATGAAGAGCGGAAAGGTCGACGCGGTGGTTGTCGGCGCGGATCGCATCGCTGCGAACGGTGACACGGCAAACAAGATCGGCACGTACATGGTCGCCGTCCTCGCTCGCGAGCACAAGATCCCGTTCTACGTCGCTGCTCCTTTGACGACACTCGATCTGTCACTCGCCTCCGGCGATAACATCCCGATCGAAGAACGCGACCCAACCGAAATAACTCACATCCGCGATCATCAACTCGCGCCTGACGGAATCGCCGTTCACAACCCGGCTTTCGACGTAACTCCGAACCACTTCATCACGGCGATAATCACCGACGCCGGTGTCGCACGCCCACCGTACGTCGAGAGTTTGAAAAAGCTGTTCGAGCCTTAGCCACAAAGAGGCACAAAAAATACACAAAAGGCACAAAGAAATCTTTTGTGCCTTTTGTGGGCTGCGTTTGTGCCTTTTTGCGGCTCACTTCCGTGACACTTCGTCTCTATATTCAACCCGATGGCGTTGAGTGAAGAAATCGAAGTAAAGCTAAAGACATTTGTCGAGCAATCGTCTTTCGCAACCACCGGCGCGGTGATCACCGATCTCGACGGAACGGCAGTTCACGAGTATCAAGGCAAGATTGTTATCCCGCGAGAAGTCGAGCTCGGGTTGATGCATCACTACGAACGTGGCCGCCCGCTGATCCTGAATTCGTTGCGCTTTCCACTCTCCGTCATTCGCACCTTCGGACAAGACTGGTACAAGCTCTCAAACGCACCGATTCCAACCGTCACGCTGAACGGCAGCTTAACGGGCTTTGTGAAGAAAACAGAAGAATCAGAGCTCGCTTTCGACGAAGCAGTCGCATTCCCTTTAACAGCAGACGAAATAAAAGAAGCACTCGAAGGTGTGAAAGGACTCGTCGACGGCGGCATCAAGAACATCCTCGTCTTCTACTACCCGCGCGACTGGCGCATCGGCGAAGTGATCTGGACACCCGTCCCGGAAAACATCATCTCGGTAAAAGAAAAATATCTCAGCGCCTCGGCAGTCACGGCTGTTGAATTCGAAAAACTACAGGACCAAATGCTGGCGGAAGACGTCTGCATGATCTTCCTGCTGATCGACGCGCCCGAAGATCAACTCATGGCTTACCAACACACGAAACGCAGCAACTTCATCACGCACAAAGGCGTCGACAAACTATTCGGCGCACGCGCAATGGCCGATGTATTGCAATGCGATCTGCACGCAAGCCTGGGCGCCGGCGATACCGAACTCGACAATTTTCTCAACGGCGTCGGCCTGGCGCTGCTGGTGGGCAACAACGATCTGAAGTTCAACGGCCTCGTCGATACGATCAAGTTGAAGAATTCACTGGAGCTCGGCGATCTGCTTTTCCGGGCCGCCGAGCTCGCGCGAGGCAAGTCCAATGACTGATGATAAGGGCGATCGCCCTTCGAACATTCGTCACTACCGCCGGATCGCGCGCCAAATCGTGCGCAAACACTTCGGCACACCTGCGAGCAGGATCGTCTATCGCTCATCAGGACGCACGAACTACGTCTTCGCCATCAATCACGTCGAAGGACAGTTCATCATTCGCATCAGCCCCGATCCGGAAAGGATCGACGCGTTTTTGAAAGAACGTTGGGTCACTGAAGAGGTGCGCAAGGCGGGAGTGCCCAGTACGGAAGTGCTGGCTGTCGGCAACGATGTGAGCGCCGAACCTTACATGATCACGCGCAGAACAACAGGCACGGAGGCCAGTCACCATCCGAAACGAAATCGCATCATCCAGGAGATAGGACGCTTCGCGTCAATGATCAATTCGATTCAAACGACGGCCTTTGGCGCAAACTTCGATTGGTCCAAAAACGGCGTGAAGCACAACACTTGGGGCGCTTATCTAAAAGAAGAATTTCATATCGACGAACGCATCGAGTTCTTCGCAAAGCACCGGATGCTTCCCCACACCACGATTGAAACGTTGATCAAGGCCATCGACGGAAGCCGCAACGAGGAGATCAAGCCGGCGCTGAATCACGGCGATCTGCGTTTGAAGAACGTAATCGTCGACGACGACGGAGAGATCGCCGCCATCCTCGATTGGGAAGAATGTATTTCCACGATCGCGCCGCAATGGGAACTGTCGATTGCCTTGCACGATCTGTCGATCGACGAGAAACAGTTGTTCATCGAGGGTTATGGCTTGAACAACAAGCACATCGAAGAGATGGCGCCCCTAATCAAGGCCTTCAACATAGTCAACTACCACGCAGTCGCGGAACAAGCGATCAAAACGGACGATCACAAAAAGCTCGCCGAGATTAAGCTCCGGCTGCACGGCGCCCTCGACCTCTATTCACTTTGCCATTAGCTCGCTTCTCGATCGCGTTCATCCTTCCTTCAAAACCTCAATCACGTGGTCCATGTTGTAACGCACTCTTAATGGCGGCGCAGTCAACCTCGTCACCAAACAAGGGCGTCATCTTTTCAACAACATCCTGCACACCGACTTCCGCATCACCTATTCTTACGCCGAAGAAGCGGAGCCGCGAAATATCACCAGCGTGTTTGTGCAGGAAGACGTCGAGTTCGCGCCCAACGTCACGCCGGGGCAGATCGATCCGAACAACATTCAGGCCAATCCGCTCAACGAGGATCTCAGCCAGTACGTGCTCGACGGACAGACGCGCCAGAACAACATCACGAACGGCGACACGTTCGCGGTGTTTTACGAGAAGTTTGGTTTCTCCGGCCGGCTCTCGCTGAACTATCACGGCCGGTACATCGAGGAAGTTGGAGAAGACCCCACGCGCGATCTATTCTTTGATTCACACGCGCAATGGGATCTTTCGCTCAGCCAACGCCTAAATCGTTGGCTGCGAGTTTACGTTGACGTTCTCAACCTGACGAACGAGCCGTTGCGCCGCTTTGAAGGGTTTAAGAACCGGCCGGTGCAGGAAGAGTACTATCGTTGGTGGCTGACCGGTGGGATCAAGATACATTTCTAAAATCGATGATGTTTATTCGCTTACTTAGCATTCTGATTGTTGTTGCAGCGTTGATGGCGTGTCAGTCTTGTCAGGCTGCCAGAGGCCGGCATGACCGGCCGGCGCCGCTGATCCTCGACGTTGCCGCCACTGTCGAAACAGAGCCGATGAAAACCGGCGGCGATTCCGCAGACGATACGACGCTGTGGATCGATCCGGCAGATCCGTCTCGGAGCCTGATCATCGGCACCAACAAGCAACGGGGCTTAGTCGTCTACGATCTCTCCGGCAAGGAAATGCAGTTTCTTCCTGATGGACGAATGAACAACGTCGATAACCGGGACGGGTTTCCCCTCGGAGATAAGAAAGTCTCCCTTGTGACTGCAAGCAATCGCACCAATGATTCGATTGCCATTTACGCCGTCAATGCTGAAACGAGAAAGCTCGAAGATCTGGCGGCGGGTCGTCTCAAAACGATCGAAGCTTACGGTTCGTGCATGTATCGCAGCGCGAAGAGCGGAAAGTTCTACTACTTTGTCACTAGCAAACTGGGTGTCGCCGAACAGTATGAGCTTTTAGACGACGGCAAAGGACGCGTTGACGCACGTCGCGTGCGCGAGCTGCGCGTTGGTAAACAACTCGAAGGCTGTGTTGCCGATGACGAGTTGGGCCATCTTTATATTGGCGAAGAGGAAATCGGCATCTGGAAGTATCAAGCTGAGCCTGATGCTTTACCTGAACGCTCTCAGGTCGATCGCGCCGGCGCAGGTGGCCATCTCGTCGTCGACGTCGAGGGTCTGACTATCGCTTACGAAAAGGACGGCAAAGGTTATCTAATCGCTTCGAGCCAGGGTAACAATCGTTTCGTGCTCTATCGTCGCGAAAGCGCCAATGAATACGTTCGCACGTTTCGCGTCGTGGCCGGCAACGGCATCGACGAAGTGACCGAAACCGACGGGATTCATGTGACCACGGCAAACCTTGGGCGCGCGTTTCCCAACGGCGTGTTCATCGCGCAGGACGGCTTTGACGACAGCGGGAAACAGAATTTCAAACTGGTTCCGTGGCAGTCGATCCTCGTTCCTTAAGTCGTTGTTGCTTGAGGGGTGGCGAAGCGGCTGGTCTTCCACCAGTCGAGGGTTCGTTGGAGACCTTCGCGAAGGTTTACTTTCGATTCGTATCCCAGCAGTTCACGCGCCATCGTGATGTCTGCAAGGCTGTGACGAACGTCACCGACGCGAGGATCGCGATATTCGGCGGTGACGTCAGTCTGACCAGTCAACTGTTTCAACTCTTCCAGCAATTGATTCAACGTTATTCGCTCTCCGTTGGCGACATTGATGACTTTCCCCGCAGCTTTCGGAGCTGACGCGGCGTTGAGGTTCGCGCCGACCACGTTTTCGATGTAAGTAAAATCGCGCGACTGTTCTCCATCGCCATAAATCACCGGGCGTTCCCCACTCGACAAACAACTGATGAAGCGGGAAACGACGCCGGAATACTGCGAACCGGGATCCTGCCGTGGTCCAAACACGTTGAAGTAACGGAGCGAGACTGTCTCCAAACCATAAACTCGCGTGAACACCTGGCAGTAATACTCGCCCACCAGTTTCGCCACCGCGTAAGGAGACAATGGCTGCGGCTGCATATCTTCAACTTTCGGCAACGTCGGTTGATCGCCATAAGCGGAGCTCGACGCTGCGTAAACGAGCCGCTTCACGCCAGCGTCACGGGCAGCTAACAACACGGAAAAGGTTCCGTCGACCGAAGCGACGTGCGTGTTGCGTGGCGCTTCAACCGAACGCGGCACCGAAGGAATCGCTGCTTCGTGAAAGATGAGCTCGACGTTCTCGAAAGCTTTTTTCAGCAGTTGTTCGTCAGCGACGCTGCCCTGAATGAAATCGATGTCGCCGCCAATCTCGTCGAGGTTCTCGCGATGTCCCGTAGATAGATCGTCAAGCACGCGAACTCGCGCGCCGCTCGCCAGCAGCGCGGAAGCAATGTGCGAACCGATAAAACCGGCGCCGCCGGTCACCAGGGCTACGCCGGAAAGAGCCATTTATCTGCCTACCCCCACGTACTCGAATCCCATCTCGCGCATGTCGTCCGGATCGTAAATATTTCGCAGGTCTGCAATCTTTGCCGACTTCATCAGGTCGCGTATGCGCATCATGTCGAGCGCACGAAACTGGTTCCACTCGGTAACGAAGACCAGCGCATCAGCGCCACCCACGGCTGCGTACTCGTCGTCTGCGTAAACGATGTCGGGCAGCACTTTCATGGCTTCCGACTTCGCCACCGGATCGTAAGCGCGCACCACGGCGCCGTCGCCCAACAAACTCTTAATAATTCCAATAGCCGGCGCTTCCCGCATATCGTCGGTTTCCGGTTTGAATGCGAGACCCAGAACCGCGATCGTTTTTCCTTTCAGGTTGCCGACCAACTTGCGGATCTTGAGCAACATGTTCTCGCCTTGTTGCTGGTTGACCTCGATCACGGCGTCGACGATGCGCGACGAGCAGTCGTACTGCCGGGCCACTGACGCGAGTGCGCGCGTGTCTTTCGGAAAACACGAGCCGCCGAAACCTGGCCCAGGGTGGAGAAACTTGCTGCCGATCCGCTTGTCCATGCCGATCGCGCGGGCGACGTCGTGGACGTCGCAACCGATCTGGTCGCAAAGGTTGGCGATCTCGTTGATGAATGAGACTTTGGTGGCGAGAAAAGCATTCGCGGCGTACTTGGTCAGTTCCGCAGCTTCGAGCGAGGTGATCACAAACGGCGCTTCGATGAGATACAGCGGGCGATAGAGATCTTTCATGATCGCGATCGCTTCCTCGTCCTTACTGCCGATAACAACGCGATCCGGGCGCATGAAGTCGTTGATCGCCGCGCCTTCACGCAGGAACTCAGGATTTGAAACCACGCCGAAGTTGGCCCGCGTTTTCTTGCGCGCATTGATCAAGTCACGGATATGCTCGCCGGTGCCGATAGGAACGGTCGACTTTGTAACGATCACTTTGTAACCGTTCATGTGGTCTGCAATCGAACCGGCGGCCGCCTCGACAAAGCTGAGGTCCGGTGAACCGTCCGGCTTCGGCGGTGTTCCGACTGCGAGAAAGATGACGAGAGACTGTTGGACCGCCTGGACCACGTCCGTGGTGAATCTAAGTCTTCCAGCCTGTGCATTTTTGGAGACGAGCTGCTCGAGGCCTGGCTCGTAGATAGGCATTACGCCCTTGAGGAGTCTGGCTATTTTGTCTTCGTCGACATCGACGCAAGTGACGTCGACGCCAAATTCGGCAAAACATGCTCCGGTGACGAGTCCGACATAACCCGTACCGATCACCGCAATGTGCATTTAGATCTTTCCTAAATGGATTTGAATGGACCTTACAATCAAAACCTTGCGGGTCACGCGCGAGTGATTAGCGCGTGACCCGCAAGGTCGAATTTGGTTGACCGCGACGCTGGCGCGCAGCGCCACAGTGTTTTTTCCCAAGCGAACGAGACTTACTTGGTCGGGCTGACTACGGTAACGTCCCCACCGAAGTTAAGGTCGTTGTCATGGAGCGTGGCATAGAGAACCGCCGCCACGGCGCCGCCGACTGCCAGCAACAACACGGCAAGTGCGCCACCACTCATATCATCGTCATCGTCATCGGTCTGTGGATTCGGCGTGCCTGCGACAGCGCTTTCACCAGCAGCAACGTGCTTGACGGTCGTTCCAGTGCGGAACTCTGCAATGCCCGACAAGGTCGTCATTGAAGTGCGGCCCCGCGAAGCGCTCACCGAGAAGCTGGTGGCCTGGCTGCCATCGACAACAACCGTTCCGTCCTTGGTCGTCAGATTAACTGTAGTTCCTGCCAGGGTTGATACCTGGGCACTTCCGGTTTCAAGCATGGCAGTAATGCTGCCCTCAGAGAAACTCAGACGGAGATTGCTATTGGCTGAGAGATCAACTCGCCCCATTTTGGGGATGCTCACCGACGCGCTGCTTTGGGGAGCAGTGCTAATCGTCGAATCCGTGAACACTGTGCCACCCGAAACCATCGTTTGGCCGTTCACCATGACCTGCCCGGAGACCGACAATTCGCCCGAGGCCTTGGCGCCTGGTGCGGCCAATACCACCATTGAGTAGACACTCAAAACGGCAACCGCCACAACAGTCGCGATAGACTTGCGGCTCCAAGATTTGCTAATCATTAACTTTCCTCCCGTATAGTGAAACACAAAGGTCTTTATTGCGTACCGCGACGGCCTTCAAACAGTCGTGGGATATTTCGGTGTACTTCCGAACCCGTCCAAAGCCCTTAATGCATGAAAAAATTACGGCCCGGAAAGGCAGTAACACTTGGGATTTATTACACTAATACAAGCCTACTGTCAACAATCATTTGGCCTTAGTTTGCCACAAAACTGTGTCAACCCGAATGGCCCATTTCGGGACACTTCCTTGGACCAAAAAATCAGGCCCAACCCCGCGAACGACGTTGGGCCAGTTCTGCCGGTTTTTTAAGGAGCACAAGCCGACGGCCGCACACACCGCAGCATCAGATCAACCCACCCTTAATCGTTCGTTTTCCGAATCTTCTTCCGAGCATACGCTCCAGCAGCCGCTAACCCAGTGCCGAGCAGGAAGATTGCAGCGGGTTCCGGATTCGGAGTCGTATCCTTCTCTGTTCCTATCGTTTTGGGCGTCGGCTCTGTGAATAGCCCGAACTTCTGGCCTCGATGAGCCGACGAAACACTAAATCCCAGGTGTTTCCCGTTATTGTTCTGAAAGTTCTCGTTGAAAAGAAGCACACCGGTACCGGCACGATTCAAATCGGGAACGTTTAGCACATAATCTTCACTATGTTTCAGCTTTACCACCATGTCGTCGGCACAGATCGAATCGGCACGTGCCGGCAAGGCTGCTACCGTAAAGACAAACAAGACACCCAGACAAACAGCTAACCCTTTTGCGCTACGCATACCTTGGTCCTTCGGGATTACCCTAATTTCTGCTGCGTTGTAGGGGACCTCGGGGATGGCTGTTTAATATCACATAACGCGTTTGCCTACATGTGCGACACCGCACATACAACGATTTGTCCAGACATGTGACACGTTCGTGACAGACCAAAGTTGAACGGAGAACGGTGGGACGCTTAGTTCCGGCCATACAACCGGTTCAAAGCTCTGAAACGGCTGGCGATTTCGGAGGTTAACGAGCCTGGTGGGTAACGCCACCTCCAGTTTCCCTCATTACTGTTCGGCAGATTCATTCGCACCTCGCTGCCAAGACCTAAAACATCTTGCAACGGCGCGATCGCACGATCGGCAACCGAGGCCCAAACCGCGCGGATGAAGTCCCAGTTAATCTCAGCGCCGGTCGTGTTCAAATAATCCAAACAAAACTGCCGCTGTTCTGCGATCTGCTGCGCCGTCCGCATCGAGCCTTCACCCGGAACGCTGTTAAACCAACCGACCGCAGTGTCGTTATCATGTGTGCCTGTATAAGCAACTACATTGCGCACGTAGTTGTGCGGCAGATCTACGCTCTTCTTCGGATCGCCGCCGAAACCGAATTGCAAAACGCGCATACCGGGAAAGCCAAGCTCTTCGCGCAAAGCGACAACGTCCGGCGTGATTACGCCGAGATCTTCGGCGATGATCGGCAACTCACCGAGCGCCGCGCGAATGCTGTTGAACAACTCGCGCCCGGGAGTATCGACCCACTTTCCGCGCTCGGCAGTCGTGTCACCGCCCGGTATCTCCCAACTCGCGACGAAGCCACGGAAATGATCGACCCTTGCGATATCGACCAACGCAAACACGGCGCGCACGCGTTCGATCCACCAACTGAATCCACTGGCGCGCATCCGCTCCCAGTCGTACAAAGGATTTCCCCAGTACTGTCCGGTCGAGCTGAAATAATCCGGCGGAACACCCGCGACGACGAGCGGTTTACCATTCGAGTCCAGTTTAAAGAGTTCGGGGTTGGTCCAAACGTCGGCGGAATCGTGCGCCACGAAGATCGGAAAGTCGCCGATGATCCTGATGCCACGCGTGTGGCAATACTTCCGCAGCGCCTCCCACTGCCGGAAGAACAGAAACTGGTAAAACATCTGCGCTTCGATCTGCGACTCGAGGCGCTCAGGAGCTAAATCATTCCATTCGGTCCAGGCAGCGCCGCCGTTTTCATCTTTCAACGCCCTGAACATTGCATAGTCGTTAAGCCAATGAGATTGTTGCCGACAAAAGATCTCAAATCGAGATCTCAAATCTGATTCAGCCGCGGTTTTGTAATTCTCATACGCGTGGCGCAGGAGATCCGCTTTGAGTTGATGCGCCCTCCCATAATCGACTGGTCCAACCGGAGTTGCCTGCCCGACATCGTCAAGCAGACCTTCGTCAACCAGGCGTTCCGGACTGATCAGCAACGTGTTACCTGCAAAGGCGGAATATGAGGCGTAAGGCGAGTCGCCGTAGCCGGTCGGACCCAGCGGCAACACTTGCCACAAAGTCTGGCCGGCATCGGCAAGGAAATCGACGAACTTGTACGCTTCGGGTCCGAGATCGCCGATGCCAAACGGGCTTGGCAGCGAAGTCGGATGCAACAGGATACCGCTTGATCTGGACACTAATTTAGTTAGCCGCTTTAGTTAGCCGTAATCACGACGTAGTCACGCCGGCTATAAAAACGAATTCCCTGCTCCGAAGTGGTCATCATCAACGGGCGCGGGCGTCTCAACGCTTTGTCGTTCGTTGACGACACCGAGAGCACGTCGTTTCCGGCGATGTCCATCACGTTCATCTTTCCGTCGTTGGAAAAACCAAACCCGTAAGCTCCGGTCGGCAGCGACTCGCCGTTGATCTTGATCGGCGAGTCTGTAATGAAGAAGCCTTCATACTTCGCGCGCACTTCCGCGGAATAACCGGAAGTGTCAACCAGCCCGACGATCACGTAGCGCTCGGCGCCGAATTTGACAGCCGCAGTGTTGCGCATCTGCGTTGGTGCGCTTTGTCCCTTAAAATAGTAGCTGGTCGGCACGAGTCGCGTCAGCTCCGAGCCGGTCACTACACTCGCGCCACCCTGGACCACCGCGGCGAACACGATCGAACCGGTAAATGCAAACAGTATCGCAGTCACAAAAACAATCTTTTGCCAGCGTTTCATAATCGTCCTCAAATTTTTTGCTATGTGGAGTTGCGGGTTCGTCTATCGCGTCATACTCTGAACGCAGAGTTGATTTAACGCAAGAGGAAAAAACAAGACAAAATGACTGATATGCGCGTCGGGGTGCTTGACGGGTGGCGGAGATGCGCCCGGATTGAACCCTGCTATTAAAGGTTTGGTCTATCGCGGGTCGGAGCTCGGCCTGACAGTCGTCGGACTCTTCGATGGCTGGCGCAGCCTGATGAATCCAGCGCCGAAAATGTTGACGCTGGATCGCGAAACGGTGCGTCGTTGGGACCGTGACGGCGGCACAAATCTCGGCTCGTCACGCACCAATCCCTTCCGGTTAGTGGACGAAGAAGGCAATTCAATCGATCGATCGCAGGAAGTGCTCGAGAACGTCCGGCAGCTCGAGCTCGACGCACTCGTCGTTTGCGGTGGTGAAGACACGCTGGACGTGGCCGCGAAACTCGCGCCACGAGGAGTCAACATCGTCGGCGTTCCCAAGACGATCGACAAAGATCTCAACGGCACCGACTACACACTCGGTTTCGACACTGCGTTGAGAAACGTCTCGGAAGTGATCGAACGATCGCGCACTCCCGCCGGCTCCCACGGCTGGGTGCAGATCGTCGAAGTGATGGGACGGCATGCGGGCCATCTGGCGTTGTGGTCCGGCGTGGCGGGACAAGCGCACTTGATTCTGATCCCCGAGCATCCGTTTCGCTATGAACGAGTGTTTCACTTGTTGCGTGAACGGTTAGGCGAGTCTGAATTGGCCGCGAGGACTGGGACAACACCCGCGTTATTCGGTGATCGTCGTGGCTGAAGGCGCGCGCGCTGAAGACGGCGAGATCGTGACGATCGACGACCGGCATGATGCGTTTGGACACGTCAACTCGGCGGGATCGGCGAAGTCCTGGCGAGAAGAATCGCGAGCGAGACGCCTTACGAAGCGCGCGCAGTGGTCTTGGGCCATCCACAACGCGGCGGGCCGCCGAGCCCGATCGATCGCATTATGGGCATGATGTTTGGCGCGCGTGCGGCGGAAGCTGTGGCGGCGAAACACTTCGGCAAAATGATCTCAGCGCGCGGCGTTGCGCCTGCGTGTGAGCTCTCGCTGGTCGATATTGCGATGGTCCAGGGCAGCATCAACCTGGTTGACGTCGAGCGCTACTACGACACCGAACGCTACCACTTCAAAGCATGGGCATGTGATGGTGGTTCTAGCTGAAAGCAATCTCGGCGGTACTCACGGTCTCAGCGTCCTCGGCGATGCAAAACAAGTGAACCGCAGAGGACGCTGAGGACCGCCGAGACATGAAATCAGGATCCTGCCGCCCTGAAAGGATCGTCCGTCGTCAACCGGCGATGGACCCGCGCCACTAACGACGGGATCGTCTGGTCGTCGTTTGGCTTGGGAACGATCTGCGGATCGGGCGCGATCACCGGGCGAATCATTTTCTGTTGCAGTTGTTCGCGCGCGTCCATCATCCACCCAAACCCGCGGAAGATGTAAGTGAGCAACGTGCGATCCGGTTCTTCAATGCCGAGTGCTTCCTGCACGCACCACGCGCCGAAATCAGTGTTGGCCGTTAGTCGCAACGGCGGCTCGTGTTCTCTTTCCGGCTTCAACACGCCGTTCACGAAAGCGGTGAGATAGATGAGCCGCGCGATCGCGAGTCGTTCCTGTTGTCGCTGCGTGATATCCAACTGGCCTGCGTCAATCGCTTTGAAAACCGGATCGATGTAGATCGCCGGTCGCGGATCCTGTTCCACCTTGTTTCCTCTGCCGGCGGCTGAGATCTCCGGATGTCCGAACGTTGGCAAGCCCCCGCTTAACATCTTCTGGCGGATGCGTTCCGCGCGTTGTTCCGCAGACATCGGTTCGAGTTCTTGAACAAAATCTGACATGTCGTGAATCGCGCCGAAGTGGCGAGCACCGTCGAGGGCCATTTGCGAGGCGATGAAGAAGTCGGAAACTGAGAACGTGTGCAACGTCGCCATGTAACGCGCGACCATGCTCGATCCGGCAGAGCCGTGATGGATCTGAACCGTGCCCATGCGTTCGAGGATCACACGTTCGTGATCGTTGGCGTGGCGTCCGAGGATCAGGCTGTAACTAATCTCAAACGCATTTCGTCCGGCAGAAACTTCCGCGGCGATAAACTCGCCCGCCGAATTCGCCAGCTCCGCTTCGCCGATCTGCGGGTTGTTCAGCAACAGGTAATTCATGTAGACGGAAACGCCGCCGACTGCAACGTGTCGCATGTGAACAGCGAGTCAGTTCCATCAACAGTGAAACCGGATCGCGATCGTCGTGTACACCGTGATCCTGACGTTCTTCGAGTCCGAGCCGTGCCTTTGCGAGTGTGGCGAAATGTTGAATGGCGACTTCCGGTCCGAGTCGCGGATACTTCTTCACAAAAGCGGCGAGCTGTTCTATGAGCGGTCCTCGTTGAAAAGCATGACTCTCGCGATTTCCCAAACTTTCAAAAAACTTCTGATCGATAAATGCGGCAAGCTTCTCTTTACCGGCCGCGGCAGCTTCAACTTGTTCACCGGCGCCACTAAAAAGACCTGCAAAAATAACGTCGATTGGTCCGGCGTTGCCGCGCACGATGTCGGCTTCCGGTATGACGCCGCGAATCATGTATGATCTGATGTCGAGTGTGATCTCGGTGCCGTTACAATCGACTGGCGTTGATACAAAACAGGATTGGCAATAATTCCGGTTGATGCCGGCATAGTGGCAAAATAACCCAATGTTGTCGCGATTGATTTCTCGCCGAGCTCGTTAGCGCGTGCGACTGCCTGCTTGACCGGATTGTATGCAGGCGCAGGCGGCAACAATGCGAAGGTGGTGTCCATTGAAGCGTCTCCCATCATGATCCCTTTGGTCCTAAGAATAGCCATTGCTCAGAGGCGAAACAAGCAGCACATTTACGTGTGGCCGCAAATTTTATTGAACTATAACGTTAAGCAAAGTATAGTTACAGCGCTCTAAATGTCTACGGCTGAATTCTCACGAGAAGCACTGCGCCCGGCTCGCTAATCCAGCCAGTAGTTTTCGATTCCCCAAAGAGCATCTCCCATTTGCGCAAGTAAGTGGTCTTCTTATGACTAAAACCTCACTTATCGCTTCGCTTTCTGCTCCGCCGTCGCCGAACGGCGTCGAGCTGACCGCACTTCCTGATTCGGTGCAGTGGCTGGAAGTGCGTGCCGATCTCGTGGGCGATATTGATGCGGATTGGTTGCGCGATCATTTTCGCGGCCGGTTGATCTATTCGTTGAGAGCTCACGAACCCGATGGGCATCTTCGCCAGCGGCGTCTCGCTGCAGCGGCAGAAACGTATGATCGAGTTGAACTGGACGCCGATCGAGACTTCGCGAGCGAGTTGTTGAACCAGGTTCCGCAGGATAAACGTCTTGTTTCGTGGTACGGACAAGTTAATAACTCTTCGGAGTTGCGCGAGCGATTCGATCAAGTCTCTTCCGTGCCTGCGAGTCTTTACAAAATCGTAACTAAAGCAGAGCGCATCAGCGAAGAGTTTCTGCCATTGTGGCTGCTCAAATCTTTGCGGCGCAATGATACGATCGCTTACGCAGAAGGCCCGCTCGGTTTTTGGAATCGCGTGTTGGCGCTGCAACTCGGAGCGCCGGCGATTTTCGGCGCTGTGGCGCCGGGAGATGCCGGCGAACCGACCATCGCTAAGTTAATAGATGATTACGGGTTGCCGGAAGTGCGCCCGGTGCAAGAGTTGTTCGCCATCATCGGCAATCCGGTGTTTCATTCGCTGTCGCCGCGTTTGCATAACGCGTCTTATCGCGAGATGAACTATCCGGCGGTGTTCGTTCCTTTGCAAGTCGACCTCGTTTGCCGAGTTCTGGCAGGAGTTTGTGCTGTCACGCACGCTCGACTCGCTTGGTTTTCCGATCAACGGCATGACTGTTTCTTCGCCGCATAAGGAAGAAGCACTCGCGGCCGCGACGAATGTCAGCTCGATGGCCCGGCAGGCAGAAGCAGCGAACATCCTGGTGAGAAACAACGGCTGGTGGAATGCCGACACGACCGATCCGGATGTTGTCTACTCCACCACGAAGAAACGCAGCGTTGAGATTCGCGAGAAGCGCGCGGCCGTGATCGGTTGCGGCGGCGCTGGACGCGCGATTGCCGCGGCGCTGCTTAAATCAGGCGCGGGCGTCACGTTGATCAATCGCGGCGCAGAACGTGGCGAACATGCTGCGGCGTTGCTCGGATTGCCTTATGTTCCCTTGCCTGAATTTGACGCCCAAGGTTACGACATCGTCGTGAACGCCACGCCGGTCGGACGCGACACTGACGAGATTCCCTTTAAGATCGAACGGTTGAATAATAAGGCCGTCGTGATCGATCTGGTTTACGGCTCACGGCCCACGCCGTTGGTTGGCAACACGCGCGCGCGCCGGCAGATCGCGATCGACGGCCGCGACGTGCTGATCACGCAGGTGCGACACCAGTTTCAAATGATGACCGGCCGCGAAATGCCAGACGACATATCCGTTTAAATGATAAGCACAGAATCAAAAAACGATTTGTATAACCTGCTCGAGGTCAATAACGAGCAGCAGGAATTGATCAATCGCATGAGCGCGCTGGCGCGTGAGAATTTCGCTGCGCGCGCGCCTGAGTACGATCGCACCGCGACTTTTCCGTTTGAAGATTTCGACGATCTGTTTCGTGCCGGTTTGCACGCGCCGGTCGTGCCGAAAGAACATGGCGGGCTTGGGCTTGGTCCATACGCCGGCGACGTGTTCACGCTTTGGATGATGACGAAGGAGATCGCGCGCGTCGATCTCTCGCTCGCGCGTTGCTGGGAAGGACACGTCAACTCGCTCGTGCTGCTCGACGGCATGACGACCGAAGAGCAAAAGGAGCGCTGGTTCAAGGGCGTTGTCGAGCGCGGTGAGAAGTGGGTGGCGTGGAGTGGTGAGCCGCAGGCGCGTAAACCTGGCGAGCCGGTCAAGTTTGGCACGCGCGTCGAAAAGGTTGAAGGCGGTTACATCATCGAAGGCAACAAGGCGTTTGCGACGAGTGCTGGCGGCGCGCAGTGGGCGATCCTGCTAGTGAACACCGCCGGGCCGGGTGGTGTGCGACACGCTGAAGCAGGTTCACTCGATACGCAACTGATGATGGCGTGCAATCTTTCCGATCCGGCTGTCGAGATCGATGGATCGTGGTGGGACCCGATTGGGATGCGCGCGACCGTCAGTCACCTGGTCCATTTCCGCCGCATGTTTATTCCCGAAACTGACGTGATCGGTTATCCGGGACAATACCTCAAAGAAGGCTGGCAGACTTGTTTCATCCCGCATTACGCCGCGACTTTTATGGGCGCGGCTGAAGCGGCGTACGACTATGCGCTCGAATACATCACCTCGCAGAACAAGATCGACGATCCGTACGTGCAACATCACCTCGGGCAGATGTCCGTGAACGTCGAGACGGGCCATCTCTGGTTGAAACATGTGGCGCGATTGTGGGAAACGGGACGATACCTCGAGGCGCAAATCGCGGGCAGCCGCGCGCGACACGTCGTCGAGCATCTCGCAGAAACAACGGTGAAGGATTGCATTCGCGCGTGCGGCGCTCGCTGCCTGATCCGTCCGAGCGTGCTGGAGCGGATCTATCGCGATCTATCTTTCTATGTTCGTCACGACAACGACGATCACATTCTGGCAATGATCGGTAAGTCGATCCTAGGGCTTACCCACGATCCTTCGTTCTATAAACCGTAACGTGGCGGGGCACAGCCCCGCCATTAGTTTTGACAATGGTCCACGGCGAGGCAAGCCTCGCCGCACATCCGGCGGCAAAGCCGATATGCAGCACGTCATTTTCGCCAATAGCT
This sequence comes from uncultured Acidobacteriota bacterium, assembly GCA_963770215.1. GTDB lineage: Bacteria > Acidobacteriota > Blastocatellia > Pyrinomonadales > Pyrinomonadaceae > PSRF01. The sequence continues at coordinate 36,700 of CAVYOP010000012.1, read as the reverse complement.
TCGCCACTGGACTGACTGAATCGAGCTGCGCTATTGGAATCAGCCGGTTCGGCTGCGCCACTGAACCGAATCGAGCTGCGCTATTGGAATCAGCCGGTTCGGCTGCGCCACTGAACCGAATCGAGCTGCGCTATTGGAATCAGCCGGTTCGGCTGCGCCACTGAACCGAATCGAGTTGCGCCATTGGAATCAGCCGGTTCGGCTGCGCCGCCTGAACCGAATCGAGCTGCGCCATTGGAATCAGCCGGTTCGGCTGCGCCACTAAACCGAATCGAGCTGCGCTATTGGTATCAGCCGGTTCGGCTGCGCCACTGAACCGAATCGAGCTGCGCCATTGGAATCAGCCGGTTCGGCTGCGCCACTGAACCGAATCGAGCTGCGCTATTGGAATCAGCCGGTTCGGCTGCGCCACTGAACCGAATCGAGCTGCGCTATTGGAATCAGCCGGTTCGGCTGCGCCACTGAACCGAATCGAGTTGCGCTATTGGAATCAGCCGGTTCGGCTGCGCCACTAAACCGAATCGAGCTGCGCTATTGGAATCAGCCGGTTCGGCTGCGCCACTAAACCGAATCGAGTTGCGCCATTGGAATCAGCCGGTTCGGCTGCGCCGCTGAACCGAATCGAGTTGCGCCATTGGAATCAGCCGGTTCGGCTGCGCCGCTGAACCGAATCGAGTTGCGCCATTGGAATCAGCCGGTTCGGCTGCGCCGCCTGATGTGAGGCGTGGCTTTGCCGCGCCGCATGGGTAGTTAAAACAAATCGGGCTGTGCCCTTGGTTCGGGCTTCGCCCTACAAAGGTTCAGGCATGCAAACGACACCCTCTCGTCGACAATTCAAACTAAGAATTTGGTGGCTGGCACTCGGCTACTTTGCTTTCTACGCGCCCTACAGTTTCCTGGTCAAACTTCTTACCAGCAAACTATGGCCGGGTATTGACAGCCCCGTCTCCGGCTTTCGCATACTGCCCGCCGTCGCGATCTCGACCGCGCTCGTACTGCCCGCGATCATCACGTACAAAGGTTGGTGGAGATACGTCACCCGTCGAGAGTTCATGGGACGGATAGTTCCCCTGCCGCCGCCGCTCGTCATCCTTTCCGGTATCGGCACCGCCATCATCATCGGCACGACCACTCTCTCGTTCGCGTTCACCGGCGTTTCGATCCTCTTCGCGCTGCTACTAATGCGCGGCGGCGTTTTGATCATGGCGCCGAGTGTCGACGTCTTGTTCCGGCGGCGCGTGCGTTGGTTTTCCTGGGTGGCCCTCGGAATCACTCTGCCCGCCATGGCGATCGCTCTTTTCGACGTCAACAACTACCACCTTACCTTAGGTGCAGCGCTGACGATCGGAGCTTACTTGTCCGGTTATCTACTCAGACTTCCCTGCCTGACAAAGCTCGCCAAACAGGAAGACGACGATATCACACGTCGTTACTTCGTCGAGGAATCGCTGGTCGCGGTCATTTTCTTAGTCGCTATTCCCGTAGTGTTTGCACTGATTGGCCAGGGCGAAATCATGCTGCAACTGCGCCAGGGCTTCGCCGGCATCTTCACCACTCGCGTGACGTTTCCCGCAATGCTAATCGGCGCGCTTTACGCCTGTCTTTATTACTTCGGCACAAACATCTACCTCGACTGCCGCGAAAACACTTTCTGCATTCCCTTGAATCGCGGCTCGAGCTTGCTGGCGGGCATTGTCGCGAGCTTCGTTCTCGCCGTGTTCTTTGGCCAGACGGTTCCCAGCGTGGCCCAACTCGCCAGCGCGAGCCTGATCGTTCTGGCGTTGCTGGTCCTATCGCCGTTACATCACGTCGATCGTTACTGGCTCAAACTAAAGAATGTCTTCGCGCGCTCCGCAACACCTGCGCTGCAACCAGAGCGTTTGTTTCTCTTCGTGTGCAGCGGCAACACGTGTCGCTCTCCAATGGCCGCAGCGATGGCCAACGCCGAAATTGCTCGCCGGCTGGACATACCCGTCGAATCGCTCGCGACCGTAAACGTGCGCGCAATGAGCGCGGGAATCTCCGCGCGCGTCGGCGCGCCGTTGACTGACGAAGCGGCGGACGTTCTGCGTTCGCTCGATGTCCCCGTTCAACCGCACGCCGCGCAAAACCTGACTGCCGAGCTCGCCGAACAAGCGGAGATGATCTTCTGCATGACGAGCGCGCATCGTCAGGCGGTGATCGAAATGTTACCCTCTGTGGCGGGCAAGACTTACTGCCTCGATCTTGAGGGCGACGTCTCAGATCCAATCGGTAAAGGAATGCCGGCCTACATCGCCTGTGCCCAGCAAATCCAGGCGGCGGTCCGGCGCCTGTTCAACGAACTGGGCTTCCAACACGCGCTTCCTAGTTGACAACCCATCAACCCAGCCATGGGCCATGTCCAGATCTGACATCCGTGTACGCAAGAACACGGATTCAATGAATTCCCGCTCAAGAAATTCCAGCGCGCCGGTGATCGGCGTGCTGGGTACACTGTCGTTTGCCGAGTTTCCAGTTGTGAGGCATCCGGGGAAAGTGGTGTGGTGCAATTTCGAGCTGGCGCGCGAGTTGGGCTTCGACGTTCCGGATACAAATCAACTCACTCCGCAATTACACGATCAACTAATCGCTTCTCTTTCATTGCGTGCGCTCAACGGAAACGGCAATTCCAACGGGCATGAAACCGTCACGATGTTTGCCGACAAGTACGGCGGCGACGGCGTCAGTCCGGCGCTCGGCGCGGGACGCGCGGGGTTCCTGAGCGACGGCAATCTTTACGTCAAAGGGATCGGCTTCACACCGCTCTTTCGTCACAACGACAAAGACGATTTCGTTCACTCGCACGGCGGCGTCCATTTCGAAGATTGTCTTTCGGAAGCCGTGTTTGGCGAGGTAAACGCGAACTTGTTCAGCCTCGGATCGACGCGCATCATCGCCATCATCGATCAGGGAATGCACGTGACGGAACCGTCGGGACGTAAACGGCACATCGCCCTCGCCGTTCGCGTTGGTCCACAACTGCGTCCCGGACATTTGTTGGCGCGACGTGCGCGTGGCAGTCAATCGCCGCTCGAAATGTTTGTCAGTATGACGACGGCGACGCAGCAGGTCGTAAGCAATGGCTCGCGTGTTCCGGACGTCGCCGCGACGATGATGCGCGTGATCGACGATCATGCGCGGGCGGCGGCTGAGTTGTTTCGCTGGCGTATGATCCACGGCGCTTTGAGCCCGTCGAATATGGAGCTGAGCGGCGCGATGCTCGATTTGCCGACCCAATCGACGCAGCCGCGCACCGCGCCGATTTTCAAACTCGATTACGTGCATTCCGCGTTTGGCACGGAGCACAAGGAGCGCGGAGTTTATCTCGCAGAGATGTACCGTCGCGTGCTCAGGAGTACTGATCCAGGCACGCGTGAGCGCTTCAACGCAAAATGGATCAACGTTTCGAACGAAATGGATCTCGCATACGAGAGACACTTGCGGGTGAAGCTGCTCGGCGCGGCGGGTTTGAAATCGGAAATCGCGGAAGGGATTTGCGCTCAGCAGCCGGATCTGGCGCGCCGCTTCGCGGAAATTGTTGTCGAACTGGCTTCATTGAAAAATCAGGGCTCGGCGTGTGTTGCGCGGAAGGTGGTTGAAGACCTTGCCGTCGTCGATGTTTTCAATCTGCTGCGACGCTTGCCGCGCGACTACTTCTCCGGCCGTCCGTGTTATCAAAAAGCGCTGAAGCATCTGCGGCCGGTGTACAAGGGTAATCGTTTCCAGGTCGCTAAGAAAAAGTTAAAAGTAGAAACTCTGGCTCGTGAATTTGCCGGGATCTATCGTGAGTTGATGGACGCCTGTAGCGAATTCCAAGCTTCAATCATCGCCCGCGCGGAGTTTGAGAACGAACCGATCGACGCGCTGTACTGTTCGACTCTGTACGACGAGCTGAATCGCGCGATCGAGAAATACAAATCAACGGGCCGAACGGCGATCATTCGTGACGCGATCGACACCCTTGTAGCGCGTTCGCTTCGCAGCGTCGATGGATTGATGAATCAGGGCGATTCACGCCGTCTGACTGACGGCGGCATCGAAACACAAATCAGAACGATTGATGGAATAACTTATTCTGTGCGCGCCTGGAACGATCGCACGCAAACGCGGAGACTTCACGTTCGCCTCCCTGAACGCATCCAATGGCGGCACTTTCGATATTCAACCGATGGCTGGAAGACCTTTAAAGAAATCGCACGTAAACCTAAATCGGCCCTTGAATTCGACCTCGAAGTCTCAACCCTTGCCGGGAGGCTCGAAGGCTTCTTCTACACCGGCGAAACACGCACCAAACGTCTTCGCGGTTACACGTTCGCCATTCCCGACCGCGGGGATCTTTCGCGAATGATCTAATGTGGTCCATCGGCATCTACACCGGCGACTCGCCGTTTCAACTCCAACCGCCGGCGAACGAGGCCAATCCTGTGCTCACCAACGCCGATGTTACCGACGTCCCCGCCGAATTCGTCGCCGATCCGTTTATGATCAACCACGCCGGACGCTGGCACATGTTCTTCGAAGTGAAGAACAGCGAAACCGAGCGCGGCGAGATCGGGCTCGCCACCAGCGACGACGCTTTCAGTTGGACCTACCAACAGATCGTTCTCAAAGAACCGTTCCATCTGTCGTATCCTTACGTCTTCGAGTGGCAAGGCGAGCACTACATGATTCCCGAGACGCTCGGCGCCGCAGCCGTCTGCCTGTACAAAGCCGACGATTTCCCGATGCGCTGGTCCAGGCAACCGAAGCTGATCGACGGCGCTTACGCGGATCCGTCGATCGTGCGTTTCGACGATCTGTGGTGGCTGTTTGTCTGCTCCAAGCCTTATGGTCACGACATGCTCCGGCTATATTTCGCACGCGACCTCGATGGACCATGGAAAGAACATCCGCGCAGTCCGATCATTCGCGAGCGACAAGTGCCGCGCGCGCCCGGCGGGTAGATTCTGACGCTTGAACGACGACCTGATTCGTTTCGCGCAGGACTGCGTGCCGCAGTATGGCACGCGCGTCAGAGCTTTCGATATTCTCGAGCTGAGCAGAGACCTTACGTCGAAGTCGAAAACAAACACAGTCCCGTTCTGTCGCCGAGCGGACACGGTGGAACGCGAACGGAATGCATCACGTCGACGCACACCGCAACCCGATGGCAATTGGATCGCCTGCGTCGACGGCACGTGCATTGCCGATTGCCGATTGCCGATTGCCGATTGCCAATTTCGACAGCATGGACAAACTCACAGTGGCAACCAGAGCAATCGGCAATCGGCAATTGGCAATCAAGAATATGCGCATCCTGCTTTCATCTGAACATCGTTATCCGGCGTTTGGCGACGTCGGCGCTGGACCACATCCGACGCCGTACCCTTCCGGATCGGGCTTCTGGATTCACGATCTGCTGGCAAAGGACTCGGCGAGTTGGGCCATGAAGTCTTCTACCTGCTGCGAAGGGCGCGGCGAAACCGTTGCCGGCGGGCGTGCACCCTTGTTGCCGAAGCCTGTTTGGGACGCCGACATCCTGCACACGATCTCCGATCACGACGAACGCACTGGTCCGCGAGTGGCAGTCGCGCGGCAACGCCCGTGGGTCTCCACCTGCCACATCGACATGCGCACGCGCGGCCTGGCCCAACGACCAACCACCGACAACTGGATCTTTGTCTCGCGCACGCTCGCGCGCCGTCACGGCCGGCAGCGATTCGTGTTGAACGGCGTCGATCCGGCCGCGTGCATCTACGACGAAAGGAAAGCACGACTATTTCCTGTTCATGTCGTCTATGGATTGGGAGATGAAGAAAGGACTCGACATCGCGATCTCGCTCGCGGTTCGGACTGCGCATCAATCTGGTGGTCGCCGGCACGGCAAACAACTACAAGCGCATCGTGAGAATCGCCGGTTTTGCCGGCAGATCGGCGCGGCTACGTCGGCGACGTCAGAGGCAAACGAAAAGCTGAGCTGCTCGCGGGCGCGCGCGCGTTTCTGTTTCCGACGCGAGTTGACGAAGCGTTTGGTTTGGGGATGGCGGAGGCGTTGATGTCAGGCACGCCGGTGATTTGTAGCGACAAAGGCGCGTGTCCCGAGCTTATCTCGCCTGATGTTGGCTTTGTTTGCCGCGACGATGGCGACTACGTGAGCGGCGATCGACAACATCCGCAGCATCTCGCCGCAGGCGTGCCGCGAGAAAGCTATGCGCGATTTTCACTATCTGCGCATGGCGCGCGATTACGTCGCCGAGTATGAGAAAGAGATCTGCGCAACAGTTCCTCCCACGTTCTCAGCGCCGATTCAAACGAGAAACCTTTCGACGACTTCCGGCGCGCGTGAAGCGTAACGCCTCGCGTTTAGCGCTCAGTCACTCATCAATTCCGCGAGCGCGCTCGGCCAGCGCGGCCATCGTGTTCCGCTCACGATCATCCCGTCGATTCCATGCGCGCACGAGCGCACGAACGGGTGGTCCAGCGTCCATCGCGACGACCGGAACGCCGCACGCCAGCGCTTCCCAAATCGCGTTTCCAAAACCTTCAATCCACGACGCAGAGACAAAGATATCGGCGCGGCCAGCACGTCGTAAGGATCGTTTGTGAAGCCACAGATAGTGAATCCGGTCGCGGCGCCAATTTCTCGGCGAGGTGCTCGAGAGTAGTTTCGTTGTGGTCCAAGTCCATAGATCTCGAGATCCCAATCGGGATAACCATGCGCGATGCTCGCAAACGATCGCACCAGTAACTCCGGCCGCTTTTCTGAGGACAACCGCGAAAGCGTAACGACCGCCGGCGTCGTATCGTTTTCAGATCTGTGTTTGTCTGATGGACGGCGCGACGAGTGGGATTGTGAATCGCACATGCGCGTGCGCCTCGCGCCGCAGAACCATTCGGCAATCACCGGATCAGGCGCAACGACTGCCGCCGCGCGGCGATACAGCTCCTCGCGCGCGCCCTGCAACCGCCCCAACGAAACACGCCGTGCGTCAGTCACCTCGCAAACGACTACCGGCACGTCGCGTCTCCGGCATCGCCGCCAGCACGCGAACGTTCGTCCTGTCGATAAACGAAACTACGACGTCAGGTTTGCGTCGCGAGAATTGCGTGACGAAGCAACGCGAGGATACGTGATGTCGTGAATCAGTTGCGGGCAACGAGCGCTGTTCAGCAGACCGCGAAGAATCGGCGCGATCGCGACGTGGTTCAACTCGTTCGAACGCGCCCAGCGCGGCCAACCGATGTCGCGCCGCTCGACGCGCGGATCGATCGGATAAGCCGACGGTCGTGAGTTTTGCGAGATGGTGAGGATTGTCGGCTGGTGACCACGGGCGACCCACGCGTTCGCGAGATTCATGCAAACACGCTCCGCGCCGCCGCCGCCCAGTCCGGCTATGACGAGCGTGATGCGCATCTACCGAATCATTCGACCGGATAAGCCGCGACCACGTCGAGCATGACGAGCGCGCCTGCCGGAAGCGACAAGGCCGCAAACGCGGTGCGCGCCGGCAAGCGGTGTGATGCCCAAGACCCGGCAACCATGCCGCAGTAGATCTGATCGACGGCTTTGAAATCTTTGATGTCCGCGAGCAGCAATGTGACCTTGACGATGTCCGCGGGCGAGCAACCGGCAGCGTTCAGAATCGCGTCGATGTTCGACAGCATGCGGCGTGTTTGTGCTTCGAGTCCTTCTTCGAGTTTGCCCGTGTCGGGATCGCGCCCGGTCTGCGCCGTCACAAAAACGAGATCGCCGGTGCGAATCGCCTGTGAATAAGTGCCGAGTGCCGGCGGCGCCGCGTCGGTTTTGATCCGAGTCTTGTTGACCATTTGTTGCTCCCTTTACGAAATGCGCGCCGGCGCCGCAGCGGGATCTCGAAATTTACTTTCACTGGTCCACCGGCTCAGCGGCGCGAGATCCAGCAGTTGCACGTTGCCGGGAAAAATGATCTGCAACAGGACGACGTTCGACGGATCGGCAAACTCGAGATCGAAGTAATGAAACTCGGTGATGTTGGAAGCATAGATCCAGAGGTTGTTCTGTTCGCGAATCCACGTACGGAAGCCTTCGCTTTCCATCGGTTCGGTGCGAATCTCGAGCGGCACTTCGGTCAGGATCTGTTTCGTTAGTTCGAAGTGTTCGAAAGCATATTGCCAGCTCTGTTCGTAAGGACGCTTGGTCGAGCCACGCTCGCGCGGCAGCGCGCCGCTGCTGCTTCAGGCGGATGTTTTCGCGCACAAACTCTTCGCGCTCGCCGTCGACCTCGTAATCGCCATCTGTCAGCCGCTGAAGAAAGTGGTCCACGTCGCGGCTGCTGGTGAACACGCGGCGGATGATCTTGAAATAAGTGATCGCGGTGGGATTGATGTCGAAGATCGTGAGGCGCGTCGGACGCCACAACGGAATCAGATTCAGACCATACAGACCGCCGACGACGCTGATCATGTGGATGTCCTCGTGTCGCTCGGGTGCGACGTTTTCGTAGTGGGCCTTGATCTCGGCAAACTCGCTGAATGAACCATCCTGGTAGCCGTCGTCTGTGCCGTAGAAGACGTTTTCCGGATGGTCGTGGTACATCTCGCGGTTGAAGGCTCGGGGTGCTTTGACTGTCACGATTTCCTCTTTAGTTAATAGTGATGTTGTCCCAGCGCGGGCGGTTGAGTTCTTTGAAGTTGCTGAAGCCGTTCGCTCCAATGGTCTCCAGCTTCGACTGTGGAACTCGGGCTGCTATAGGTTATTTGAATTGTTTGCGATCGATGAAGTCGAGCGCGTTTTGGACCATGCCGATGTCTGCGGATGACGCACGGTTACAAATCCGTCGCCGGTGTAAGTGTGCGACTTTTTGGCGCCAACCGATTCGGGGCCAACGTGCTTCGACGATCACATCGTTAAGTTCTTGTTGCACTGCTTCGATGCCATCGACGGTTTCCATGAATCCGGAACCTAGTGCCGCGCAGGAAGATCGTTCCGACTGCGTACTTGCGTTCGAGTGGTCCATCGAAGCAGCCGTCGACCGCGACCCTGGCCCACAGCGCGATACGGATCGACGTCGAAGGCAAATCCGAACATCGGTCCGATGCGCGCGCCGGCCGGCCGGAGTGTCGCATCGATGAAGCCCGCCGGTCCGGACTCGTCTATGAATCCTTCCATATGAGTCATTGCGTCGCCTACGCGCAACGCCTTGACGGCAGCGATGCCTTCGCGAATGAATCGTCGTAAGGCGTGAGCTCGCGCGGCATCACGCAGCGCCATTGCTTTTCTGGTTCTTCCACCGCATCGATAATCGGCGGATCGTAACAACAGACTGAGTAACACTGAGGCTCGTTGCCGATCGTCATCGTGTCGAAGCAAAGCTCCTGGCCGTTGACACATAGTCTCAGCGATGCACTGGACCATTTATTAAATTCAAAATACGCGCGAGTTGCGCGGCATCGCTGATGCGAAAAGTCGTGAGCGCGCCGCTGCCGTTCACCGGCTTGAGCACGATCGGAAACCCAACTTCGCTCACAAAGCTCGAGCATCTTCCCCGTTGGTGACGAGCGCATCAGCGCGGCGTCTTCACACCGGCGAGCTTTAGTGCTGCTTTGAGTTTCGATTTGTCGAGCGTGCGCCCGACGACCTCCGGCCGCATCGCATCAAGACCCAAAGCCTCATTTGCTTCGGCCACCGCAGTAGCAAAGTCTCCTGGGCAGTGACGATTTTAGTTATGTCTCCGTAACCCTCGCCGCCGTCGATCAACTGCTGCGCATCGTCAAGTCCTCTACACATATCAGTCAGCAACCTGACGTCGTCGAGATTCTCAATCGCATTGGCAGCAGCGCAACGCTTCGCCGGCCAGCGTGCGGCATACGAACAAAATCCGGCGGCTCATGCGCGCGCCTCCTGCGTCGCCAGCCGCCGCGCTTCAAGTTGCGCTTCACGCGCCGCTTTGTCGTGAATCACGTACTGAATCACGTCACGTCCCGCAGTCGCCAACGTCATGCTCCGACAGCGGCTCAAGCCCGTGAAACGAAATGTCGGAACGCACAAACGCCAGCAACGAATTCGGCCGGTACGGCGCGGTCTTCACCCTGATGAAATCTTCAAACGGATAATGCTTGCTGTCTGGACAACTGAAACCTGCCGCCTTCGGACGGTACAAGCGACGTGCCGAGATGTTCCGCACTGTCGTCAGGCGCAAGATAAAGCAACAGCACAACCAGCTTGGTGTACAGATCCGAGTGTGGTCCAAGAAAGTATCCGGCCCGGTGACGAATAAACTGCGACTCAACCGACACCGCCGGCGGCCACGATCCCTGCTCGCCGATCGCCAAACGCATCGGTTCAGCAAATGACTTCAGTACCGCATTGGCGAGTTCGTCACTCAAAAACCATTTCTTGAAATGCAGTCCCAAAATGGTCTTAACTCGCGCTCGGGAGCCGTTCGGTCCACCCCTGGTCCATGTCGCGCTGATCGCGATGCCGGAAATGATCCAGCTTCAGATCCGTGACTTCGTACAAGTTCTTGTAAACATCGCTCGGCGGCAAATGCCGCAACAAGTCGCGATAATAGTCTTCGGGAAACACGCGGTCGAGAAAGTAGTGCGGAAACGGATCTGACTCGACCCGCGCGCCACGCAATCGATCGACAAAATGTTCCAGAGGACTAATCATGCGATTCGGCCTCCCGAACCAACGGAATAACTTCACGGCCAAAGATCATCATCTCGTCGAGCTTGGGCCAACCCGCGATGATGAACTGCGTCACGCCAATCTTCTTGTACTCGAGCAAAGCGTCCGCAAGATCCTGCGGCGTGCCGACGAGCGTCATCGCCGACGACCCGTAATACGGCACTAGTCCTGCCCACAGATTTCGATTCAACCAGCCGACGTTATCCGCCGCCGCGAGGGCATCCTTGAGCGTCTTCGAATCGCTGCTCGAAAGTATTCGCCGCTCCTGCTTTTCGATCTCTTCCGGCGGCAACAATGCGGCCGCTGCCGCAAGCGCTTCTTCATGCGTCGGCCGGCAAACAACGCAAAGACGCAAGCAAACTTCGACGCCGTTTTCGCGAAAGCGCTGTACAACAGGCGCGAGCTTCTCCGGCGTATCAATCAATCGCAAGTAGCACGACGCCTGCGCCAGCGCAAGATGTTGTGCCTGCTCCGAATGACCAGATACGTAGATCTCCGGCATGGTCCGATCGGGCGCGAGAAACGGCGTGAAGAGCTTTCCGTGTTCGATGCGACAGTACTTGCCCGTGAAATTGACTTCGCCATTGTTGGCCCAGAACGCGCGGCACACTCTCAGAAACTCTTCCGCGCGCGCGTAACGTTCGTCGTGTTCGAGAAAATCGCCGTAGCCTCGTTGCTCGATCATCGAGCTGCCGGCGACGATGTTCAAACTCACCCGGCCGCCAATCACTCCCGATAGGGTGTTGATCTGCTGCACGAAAGTGGTGGGCTGCATCAACCCCAATCGATAAGCCACGATGAACCCCAGCTTCCGCGTCACCTGGCCCATCGCACACGCGACAAAGATCGTGTCCGGTTCGTAACGGCTGAACGACAGCAACACCGATTCGATGGCAGCTTCCTCTGCACAACGCGCGAACCGCAGCCAGCCTTCCATGTCCGGCAACGCCGCCGCCGATCCCGATTGCGTCGTCGCGACACGCGAAGTCTCCTGCGCGGTCTTCATGCTGACCTCGCCGCCTTTCGGCATCATCCAATGGAATCGAAGACTCATCGTGTTCTTATCAGCGGCAAAACTTCACGTCCAAAGACGTTCACGGTATCGACCTCGGGCCAACCGGAAATGATGAACTCCGTCACGCCGATGCGCTCGTATTCGAGAAACGCTTCGGCAAGCTCCTGAGGCGTGCCCAACAGCGTGGTCCATACCGGGCCGTAATGCGGCGCCAATCCGGTCCAAAGCGATCGATTCAACCAGTGGCCATTACCATTTTGTCCGCCTTCGCGATACATCTGCGAATCGTCTTTCAACGTAGTCGTGCTTTCTCTCTTGTCCTCCGGCAACAAGCCATACGCCACTTCGATCGCCTCTTCTCGCGTCGGCCTGCACACCAGGCACAACCTCAGACAAACGCCGATGCCGCGAGCACGCGCACGCGCTACGACCGGCGCGATCTTCGCGGGATCTTCCGCAGCGCGCAGCCAGCACGATCCCTGCGAATAAGCGAGTTGCTCCGACGCTTCCGAATGACCGGAGACGTAGATCTCAGGCTTGCTTCGATCCGGCGCGACGAAAGGCGTTGCGAGTTTCGCCTGCTCGACGCGATAGTGTTTGCCTTCGAAGTTGACGTCGCCATTCGCGCGCCAAAACGCGTTGCAGATCGCCAGAAACTCTTCAGCCCGCGCATATCGTTCGTCGTGCGAAAGAAAGTCGCCGTAGCCGTGCTGCTCCTCGCTCGAACTGCCGGCGACAATGTTGAAAGCCACCCGTCCCTGGACCAACGCCGAAACGGTGTTCATCTGCTGCACAAACGTCGTCGGCTGCATCAAGCCGGACCGATACGCGATGATGAACTTGAGCTTCTTCACCGCCTGGCCCAACGCGCACGCAACGACAAATGGATCCGGCTCATATCGGCTGAACGAGATGAGCACCTGCTCGATGCCCGCTTCTTCCGCGACGCGGGCGAAATGCGTCCAGCCTTCAAGATCCGGCCGCGGCGCAGGCGACGTGCTTTGCAGCGACTCGATGCGATAACGCGCTGCTTCAAGCGGCGTTTGCGCGCCCGCCAGCGCCACCTCGCCGCCTTTCGGCAACATCCAATGAAACCTCAGACTCATCTTTTCTAGTTGCGCAAAATGCAGCAGTGTTGCCACTCGCGACAAACCGGTTCACGAATAGCCGCGCCGGGAAAAAGCGACTTAATAAAATCTGTCGTGAAGAAAGAACAATACGATTCGAGCGGTTTGCCGAGCCGCGTTTGATGGCACATCGCGTCTCCCGGTTCGACGTACAGTCGATCGTCGATCACGACAAACCAACGCGCCCGCTTCACCATCTCGTTCTCGCCGCGGTCCCCAAGGTTGCGCAGCACAGTCGAGCCGCGCGGCAACGATCCATCCGACAACGATCGATCGAACCGCGGTTCGAAAAACGTAAACGCCAACACACCGCCAGGCGCGAGCATCCGCCGCAATTCGCCCACCGACTCCACCATCTCGTTCTTGTCAACATGAGTAAAAACCGAGAACGCGAGGATGATGTCAAACTTCACGCCGCCGCAATCGGGTATCGCGAGATTGCGAACACCATGCGAATTGTATTGCGGGCTGTAACGATTGAAGTGCACGAAGTGCGCGCGCGGATACGTCAGCCGCCCCTGCTCCACAACGGCGCGATTGATATCGATGCACCAGTAATCGTCGTGGTCCACATTGTCGCCCGCGCTCTCGAGAAACGTCGCGACGTTCCCGCCGAAGTCGAGTATCTTGCGGCCCTTCCAAACCGGCCGGTCGAGCAGCTCGTCGAAATACTGAAACTGCGTAAACCTCGTCGACACAAGGTTCCAGGAGAACGATCGCGCGTCTGCGAAGAGGCGTTTCGCGCCGTCGACTAGCCGATCGTCATCGTGTAGCGACATCGATAAGGGTCTCCTTCAGACTTCTATGGTCCAGGGAACGTTTTCTCTCGTCAGCCCGTGCTGTTTGGCCCAACGATCGATCGCCCACGGCGGGGTATCGACGTCGCGATAACCGCCGAGCAGTTGGCGCGTGATCGGATCGGTCGAGAGCAGTTGCTCTTCGTCAGGATTTTCTAGATAGACTTCGGGCTTCATCCAGCGATAGGCATAGCCGTAGATCACCACTTTCGAAGTGCGATCGCTGCGGTTCGGCGCAGCGGTGTGAAAGATGCGGTTCTCGAAGAACAACGCGTCGCCTGCTTTGAGTTCGAGATCGCAAACCTCGACGCCAATCGGATCGACTTCGCCTTTCGGAACATTCAATGGACCAGGCAAACGATGCGTGCCGCGAGCCATCAACGTCATGCCGCAGTTTGGTTGCGTGAAAATCGGTCAGGCAGTAACAGACCTTGATGCCGACGAGCGGCAACTGCTCGTGGCCCAGGTCTTTCGGAATGCGGATGTCGCGATGCCAGCCGCGGCGGAACGGCACATCGTCAGGGTTCTCCGGACGCTTAAGATGATGGTCGTCGAGTGCAGATGAATGTTCGGGCTCAGCAGTTGGACCATGAGCGGCACCGTTCGCGAATTCGCAACCAGCGCAAGCATCGCTTTCTCTTTCAAGAGACCACGGCGCAGATCGAGATGGTTGTACTCCGGTTTGCCTGAGATCTCCGGCTTGCGCAGAAACGCGCCCGCGAGCTTGTCGGTTTCTTCGACGAGGCGCGTCACCGTGTCAGCGTCGAGGGCATTGCGGACGATGAGAAAGCCATCTGCCGCGAAAGCGTTTCGTTGCGCTTCTGTGAGTCTCACAAAGTCCATCTGCGTTTACTGATGAAAGAAGCTGTCTCCCGCAAAGGCGCAAAGGAAGGAGCAAAGTATAGCTAGAAGAGAGTACTAAGTTCACGGAGAACCCCCTTGTCTTTGCGCCTTTGCGGGAAACTTCACTTACCCCTTCCTAATCACACAGCAGTGCTGCATCTCGTCGTTCGCGGGCGGCAGGATCGTCGCCTCCGGAAACAACGATTGCATGTAATCAACCGAATAGAACGTATGATAAGTCCGCTGTCGCTCGAGTTCATAGTTCCTGATCGCTTCAGTTTCGAGATAAAGATCCTCACCGTTCACGAGGACCAACCATGACGCATCGCGCGCGCGTTCACACAGGTCGGGCACGTCGATGTCGAGCGTGTTTCCCTTCTCCTGTTCCAGAAAGATCTCGCGCTCGAGACGCCAGCGAAGGTTGTTGCCGTCATATCGATCCGGCCACGCGTGGTAATGAGGATCGATGAACGTAAACGCCAAAGCGCCGCGATCCGCAAGACAACCCTTCAATTGGTCCACGAGGTCGAGCATGTCGGTGCGCGAGGTGTTCGTAAACACCGAATAGGCGACGATGTAATCGAACGACTGCGGAATCGCAGGCAGCTTTAGTTGCCGGAGGCCCTGCGGATTGAAAAAGAAACAATAGCGATCGTAAAAGACCCAATGCGCCTTTGGGAACGCCTCTTTGCCGGCTTCAACCGACTCCTTCACGACGTCGATGCACCAGTAGCGCTCGTGGTCGATCGTCGAGCTCGGATCGCGCAGCATGTTGCCGATGTTTCCGCCGAAGTCGAGAACGTACTTCCCGCGCCAGTCAGTTTCGCCCAACTGCGACGCGAAGTAAGTAAATTGACCGGTTTTGGTCGAGAGAAACACCATGCGCTATTCGTGGCGATAAAAGAACTCGCGATTGAGATAATTCGAGCGTCCACTGTCGTCGAGAAACGTCGCGAAGAGCACGATCACGAACACGCCTTTGTTGATCCTCATGTGCGTCTCGGCGCGCATGTACCCAAACTCGAACGTCGCCATCAACGCGCCAGTGCGCTGCCCCGCTTCTTCTTCGAGGTTCGCAAGGGGAAGCGCCGTCACCGTGGGCCAGGCGATTGGACCATCGTCTCCGACGCCGGTGACGCTGACCTTGATCTGATCGCCGGCGCGCGCTACGACGCACTCCGCGATGCCCCGCGTCTCGCGATTTGTGTTCAGCCAACGGCCGAAGAGTTTCTCCAGAGTTGGCCCCACCGGATCGTACAACGACTCGTTTAGATGGCTATTTTGTTTGAAAGCGAGCTGTGTCATTAGTTTCTAGAAGCGATCGTGACTCACGGCAAAATACTCGCGCAAGAAATAATCTGCGCGTCCGCTGTCGTCTTTGAAGAGATGAAACTGGGCCAATACCAGCAGGCCCTTCATGATCATTGCCTGCAATCGTGTTTCCGCGAAGCCGAAATCGTAGCTGCAGGTGAAACCCGCGCCGGTGTGCGATGCTGGACCACCGGCGAAGACCTGCGCCTCGGCTAGTGCCCCAATCGATCAAACCGTCAGGGCCCATCGCGAATACCTGGAGCTGAAGTTTCCCGTTTGCATCCGTGATTTTGATGCGAGCGATGCTGTTCGTGTCGAGGTTTGAATTGATCCACGTGCCGAGAAGCGCTTTCGGATCGATCGCGCCGGCCTGCGTTTCTACTCGATCACATATCTGTGCGAAGTTCATAATTAATTCGTCGTTCTTATCCAACTGCGAATCATCAAACGATCTGAAGCCGTGCCCGCCGCGATTGGCGTGCGAGCGTGAATGGTGCGCCGGTTGTCTGAAAACAAGAGCTCGCCTTCGCGCATCAGGAAGTCGAGCGTGTGTGGCGTGTTCGAGATCAAGTCTTCGAAACGTTCGAGCGCTCGCAGCATTTCGCCGCAGAGTTTCGTGCCGGTGGAATCGAGCCCGAGATCGATCGTGTAACGACGCCAGCAGATGCTCGACTTCGTCAACACCGTGCGCCAGTGAACGCCGCCGCCCCAGTAAGGCGCTAGTTGCCAGGGCACGGGCTCGGTTTCGAGGCGTTCGAGCGTTGCAGCGCCGAGTTGTTCGTTTACTTCTTTGCGGATCGTGTCGACGTCGAGAATGCGCGAATGTCCGCCGCCGTCAGGATCGGCGCGCACGCAGACCATCGAGATCAACTCGACGGGCGGGTCCCAATCGGCGGTGTCGGTGTGCAACCGCTCGCTCTCGTGCCCGCCACGAGCAGACATGATGTCGGTTGCGGGTTGAATGTAATGAACGAGTTGGGCCCGCGGCTTTTCATAAGGACGCGCGACCAGTTCGCCGAAAGCACGATTAAGGGCGACAAAGACTTTGTTGCCGGGATCGAAAGCGAGACCCTGGACCAGCACGCAATAAGGTGGACGCGCCAGCCGCTCCCTGATCTGATCGATCACCGCGTCGAAGGCTTCAGGCGCGGCGGCGCGAACCTGATCGAGCACTGATGATTGTAACGATGTCGAGTAAAACTCCCGGTTGTCGTAGGGCGGCAGGCGTTCGGCGGCGTGAAGCAGATCGCGAGCGAGCGAGGCGTCGATGTCGTTGACCTTTACCTTTGCACCCTCTGGAAATGACATCACTTTCGGATCAGACAGCAGTGCTGCATCTCGTCGTTTACGGGCGGCCGAACGATCGCGTGCGGAAACAGTTCGCGCAGGAAGTCTGCCGTGTAAAAAACATGGTACGTCAGGCACCCCTCGATTTCGTTCGACCAACTGCCGCTGTCTTCGACGTACAGTTCGCCGCCAACCAGCGAACACCAACGCGCGCCACGGCTATGCTCCAGCAAATCCTCTATCTTGCGATCGATTTTCGTGCGCACTAGACGCCAGTTGAGATTCTCATTCCAGTGCGGATCGATAAACGTAAACGCGAGCGTTCCGCCGGGCGCCAATTGCGCTTCCAATTGCTGCACCAGAACTTTTTTCTCGGCGAGCGTTGTATGAGTGAAGACAGAGTAAGCAAGGATAATGTCGAACTTATGTCCAAGATCGGGGACCGGAAGATTCACAACGCCCGTTGGATTGAATGAACAGTTGTAACGATCGTAATGAATGAAATGCGCTTCGGGATAGGTGCTGCGGCCTTCGTCGATCGCGTCTTTGACCACGTCGAGGCAGTAGTAATTTCGCGGATCGATCCGGCAGGCAGGATCGCGCAGGATGTAGCCGCGGTTGCCCCCGAAATCGAGGACGGATTTGCCGGACCAGTCGGGATGATCCAGTTGCCGATCGAAGTAAGCGAATTGAGACGTTTTGCCGGCTCGCGAACGCAGCGCCTGCTGCTCGGGTGAACCGCGCCAGATATGTACTTCTTCGATGATCATTCGTGTAATTCAGCCAGCCGATTCGCAGTTTCGCTTTGAAAGCGTTCGAGCTCGGCTGCCAGTCCTGCCTCAAGATTTTTCAACCACGTCGCGCGCTTCATCACCGTGAGCCGATCGCGCAACAAGATCAGCTCCTGATCTTTCGATGCCGTTCTTCCCGGGAATGCCGCGGCCGTTGCGCGAGCCGTCATCGAACCGTCGCACGTGGGCCAACACCTTCGGCAGCACCGCGACGCGACAGAGATGACAAACGCGCATCTGGAATTCCCAGTCCTCACAACAATCGAGGTCTTCGGCAAACAACCGCGATCCGATTCGCTCCAATGCCTCGTCCCGCACAGTGACCGAACACGTGTGGACCGTGTTCATGCTGTTGGTCCAGAGCCAATCGCAGTCGCCGGCCCAACGCACCTCGCCACCCGTCGCCAAAAGCAATCCGTTTTGCGCGAAACGGCTGGGACCATCCGCCTGGTGCTCGAAAAAGTTTTGACTGTCAGACAACACCGCTTCGGCATTCGGAAACCGTTCGAACACACGCAACTCGGCCTCAAACTTCCCCGGCAACCACACGTCGTCAGAATCAAGAAACGCGACAAACTCGCCCCGCGCCACCGCCACACCCGCGTTACGTGCGCCCCCCGCGCCGCCGCGCTCATTCAAACTCAACACTCGAATACTGCTTCCATACCGGTCGCCCAAAAGCGCCGCAGTCCCATCACTAGAAGCATCGTCGACGACGATCACTTCAACCTCGCCGGGACGCTGATTGAGCGCACTATCAATCGCGTCGCACACGAGGTGCGCCCGGTTCCAGGTGGGAATTACAACGCTTAGCTTCATTCAAAACCGATCCGCGGTTTCGCGATTTCACTTCGTAAACAACATTTGGTGATTGCCGGCGCGATAGGCGGCTGTTGCTTCTTCGAGCGAACGCTCCGGGGGTCTTTCGACAATGCGGAAACAGTCTCTTGGTCCATCACCACGGACCCACGCCACCGCGGTGCGGCTCGCCGTCAACGCCGGCGTCGAATAAGTCGCGGAAAAACCGATGCGCGATTCGTCAGAATTATTCGGGTTCGACGCGTGCAGGATCAGCGGATGATGCAAGCTCATCTCGCCTTCGCGCATCACGATGTCATGCGGCGCATCGATGTCCACTTGCGCCGTTAAACCCTGCGTCGTCAGATTGTTACGGTCGGGACGATCGGTGTGCGGCACGAGCCCGAGTTGATGCGAGCGCGGCACGACGCGCAGACAACCATTCTCGACAGTTGCTTCAGTCAGTCCCAGCCAGATCGCCGGCACGTAAGCCTGGTCCACTCGTTCGGTGATGCCGTCCTGATGCCAGCCGACAAACGACGGGCTTTGAGCGAACTTATAAAACAAACGCGTCGACTTGAGCAAAATGTTTGGTCCAATCAGTTGTTCCATGCAGTCGAGGACGCGCGGATGAGTGCTCAAGTCCCAGGCCCACTGAAAGTAGAGATGTGGGCCATCGAGTCGCGTCACCTGCCCGCCGAGCGCCGCACACGTCTGCTCGACTTTAGCGCGAAAATGGCGCACTTCGTCCGGCGAGAGAATCGGGATCGAACGCAGGAATCCCAGTTCCTCGTAATTAGCCAATTGTGCGTGAGTGAGAACGGAGGCCATGTTTTCTTCCGTGTAGTGAGTTGGCAGTTTAGAAGACGGTTCCCCAACGGTCAACAAAATCGTTACAATCCGAGCGCAATCCGTGTCCTCATGGCAAGCGACGACAAAAACCTGAACGCCTTATTCCCGCTGCAAGTCTGCATCAACCTCGATCGCCGGCCGGAGCGATGGCAGCGTATGCAACGCGCCTTAGCCGCCCACGGAATCGGACCGGTCCAGCGCTTCTCGGCGGTCGACGGCAACAACGTTGTGCTGCCTCACGACTGGATTCACTCGCCCGGCGCGTATGGTTGTTTGCGCAGCCACGTGCAGGTCGTGCGCGAGGCACGCGACGCCGGCGCGTCGAGTGTTTTGATCTTCGAAGACGACGCCGTCTTCGATCCGGATTTCAAAGAAAAATTTGCCGCTTTTTTTCCAGAGCTGCCCGACGATTGGGACATGCTGTACTTCGGCGCGCTGCACAAGGACGAGCCGATCGTGATCGGCGAGCGCGACGGTCACATGGGGCGCATCAGCAAAGCCAATTCGACGTTTGCCTATGCCATCAGAAACACGGTCTTCGACGCGTTTATCGAATTGAACGGCAAGGCCGAACACGTGTTGGACATGAACAGCTATATTTTGCAGGAACGATTCAACTGCTACTGCTTCATGCCCAATCTCGTTTGGGTCGAATCTGAATATTCAGACGTTCAGAATCGACTGGAGAACCACTGGTATCTCGAACGCTCGCTCGTTTTGTTTGGCAGTCACGTCGATCGACTGTTGAGCCAGACGGAAATCGTCATTGCTCGGGACAGTTTTCTGGTCGATTACTATCGCGAGTATTTCGCGCCGTTGGCTTCGATCGCGGTTGGACCATACACAGACTTGAAGAAGGAATTTCTCATACTCATCGACGATGACATCTACATTGAAGCAATGGACATTCGGGCAAATCTCTTGATGTGCGAACAATACGACGCAGCAACGGGCTATGCGAAAGTCATCGACCTCACTGCCGAACAGGCAGAACAACTGCGCGCGACCCGCATTACTCGCGGAATCGATCTCGCCAACAACCAATTTTCAAAGAACGAGCGTCGTCACTTTCTAACGCGCCGGCCGATAACAAAGATTTTTGAATCACCAAATCACGCGCTGCGACTGCCCGGCGGCTCCACCAATCGCAAGTGACTGCAATCCGCGTTGCCCCGCACTCGCATCACTTGTTGGTCGCGATTCGTTCTCAAGTTCGTCACAAACCGCACGATGAAACCGATGCGTGGCCCATCTGACGTGTTTGGGTTCGATCCGTGCACGATGTTCGTGTGGTGCAGCGACATCTCGCCGGGCCGCAAAACCACGTCAACGGCCTGAGATTCATCTACGTCCATCCGCAAACGCTCCCCACGCTTGTTCAGCAGGTTCGGATCCTGAATATTTTCGTGTTCGAGCAGCCCTTGCTTGTGCGTTCCGGGAACGACGCGCATGCAACCATTCGCTGGCTCACTCTTCGTCAGTGCGATCCACGCCGAAACCGACGGCGTCAGGTGCCAACCCGAATAGACGCTGTCCTGATGCCACGACGCATAACCCGAATCGTGCGGCGGTTTGTAAAAGACCAGATTGCCGTCGACGAGTATCTCCGGCCCAAGCAGGCTCTCAACCGCATCCAGCACCGCCGGATGACTCGCCAACCGGTACGCCCACGGATACGACAGATGAAGATTATCGAGCCGCTTCGGATGATCTGCGCAAAGAGCTTCGAGCTGCTTGCGAAACTCAGTGACCTCGTCCGCCGAAAGCACAGGAACAGGAAACACGATCCCGTCGCGCTCGTACCGAGCTAACATTTCCCCCGCCAACTTGTTCCCCGCGAGGCTCGTCATCACACGTAAAGAAACGAATTGCGATCCAGGAAGCCGCGATACTTCTCTGCCGCTTCCGTATAGTAATCAAAGGCGTTCGCTTCGTAGCCTTTCGCGCGGAACATTGCCTTCATTTTCTTCTTCCAGGCGCTGCGTTTATTCGCACCTTGCAAATAACCCGCGACGAATTCGTCCCAATCAAACAACCTGTTAACAAATTCGTCGGTAAAAAACGCGCGCATCTTCCGATCGTTCACAACCGCCTGCTGAGTCTTTTTATACGCCGCCTTCAACTCGCTTTCGGCAACGCGTTGCGCCTCAGTTTCAATCGCGGAATCGATGCGATAGATACCTGTCAAATACCCAATGAGACTCGTCGGAAACAGCGCGGGATTCGCCTTTCCCCAGGTGTGACGCTCGTCCAGCAACATGCCCGGAAACGCGTTCTGCGCGAAGAAGTGACCGATCTCGTGATCGGGCAACGTCAACGCGTCGTGGTCCATGAAGATCAACCTGACCTGCCATTCGCCATCTTCCCACACACTGCGCAACCCGACGTTCCGTCCGACGAACGACTCGCCACGCGATTGCCCGCGAATTCCCAAAACCGTTCCCCAAAGCCGCGCAATCTGCCGCACCAAAGATACAAAGATCTCATTCGCTCGCGCACGATTCGCCGGTACGGCTAACGCCGCATCCAGGTAACGGCCGTAATTGGAAAACGCACCCGATGGTGGAATGTAAACGCCCAACACTTCGTCGAGCAACTCATCCGCAAAGCGCCGCGCATCCTCTGCCGTGTACGAGATCCCCTGGTACTCCTTAAAATACTTCTCTGCTCCGTCGCGCGAAAGATACGTCCCCAGCTTGTCGACGCGAAACGAGCTGGTGCCACTCAGAATCGCCTGCGCCGGCGCCATGTGACTGAGAAACTCGGCGGTCACGCCCATCTCTCCGCCGGTGGCCGGCAAGTTCTCGCCTTCATCACGCTCGAGAATCTTGTTGATCTCCACCATCGCGGAACGCATCTCGTGAAAACGTGCTTCGCCGAAGATGTGCGGATCAGTGAAGTACCTGAACGCGGGCGCCGTTCCGTTGCGGGTGGGAATCGAAAACACCGTGTTCCGCGTGATGTATCCCGGCAGCGGCGCATCGACGCGATGGACCAGCCGGTAGATCGAGCTCATCTTCGATCCGCTGCGTGCCTCGTAGCGCAGCAGCCACTGCATGCTGCCGGCGTCCAAGCGGTGCGATGGAGTCACGTTGCGCCCGTTGCGTTTAAAAA
Organism: uncultured Acidobacteriota bacterium; assembly: GCA_963770215.1. Classification (GTDB taxonomy): domain Bacteria; phylum Acidobacteriota; class Blastocatellia; order Pyrinomonadales; family Pyrinomonadaceae; genus PSRF01. Next base: position 14,096 of record CAVYOP010000012.1, on the reverse strand, counting down.
CAACATTGAGCGGATTGTCGCCTCTTCGTCCCGCGCGTTTGAGCTCGAATTCGATGATCGCTGCCGGGCGGTTTGATCAACGAGGACCACGGTCGAGAGTGGATACTCAACCAGCGAATTGATCGCGGAGCTGGTTTTGTCGGCAGCCCAGTAAACCTTCGAACCGGCGCAAAGCCGTTGCAGTATCGCCGCTTCGTAGTCCGGCAACATGCTCAGGTTGTGCCTGATCTCCGCGTCGAGGTATCGCGGCTGTACGACGTCGACGTCTCGCGTGCCGTCGCTTACGCGCACCTGCCGCACCATTTCACGAACCACTTCATCGGGCGTGAACAGGTAGCGGGCAAGCGTCAGCTTGCAATCACGGCGCGACATTTCAATGAACTCACGCAACGCAGCGTTGCTTGTCTTCTCACCGCGAATACTGCGATGCACTCGATCCAGCCGCGCCAACCGCTGCAGAAACTGGACGACAAACCCGCGCAACTCAGTCGTCGAGTAACCTTCCTTTAAAACCGACGCGGCGATTGGGCGTTGCAGACCAGGCTGTTTCAAACGCAACGCGCCGAACAGCACGTCAAACTCCTTGAGCTTATCCGCGCGCAGCTTGAGCACCTGGTGCTCGGCCATGAGAGTTGCCAGACGGCGAACATCCCACGACACGGCAGCATTCGTTGCGAGCTCCAGGAGCTTCAAGCAATATGTCTGCTGGTATGCGCGGTGGCGGAGGAATTCGTCGACGAGATCAACAGTGAATCTGTGTCCTCGCTCGGAGGACACAGATGACACGGATTTACTCAAGGTTCTTTCGCCCGGCGATTACGACTTAGGCTTTAGGCTTGTCCTTGCCTTTGTCTTTGCCCTTGTCTTTACCTTTGTCCTTGCCCTTATCTTTGCCTTTGTCTTTCTTCTTCGTGTCTTTCTTTTTCTTCTTCTTCGGCGTGGGCAGTGTGCCGAGCGCGACTACCAGCGCGGCATACAGGGCTTCGGCGCAGTCTCGTTTGAGAATGATGGCAACAGTATCAGACCAATAAGGGCCTTTGTCGCCTTTGCTTTTTTTATCTTTCTTGCCCTTGGTGTCCTTGCCTTTGTCTTTACCTTTGGGGCCGCCCAAAACTGGGCCGCCCCTGCTCGTTGTCTTGCCGGCCATAAACTCTCCTCCTTAAGGTGAGAATGTCAGTTCATCGCGCGTTTACGGTTGACCCGCTGTCGGCGGATTAAGCGGCTGACGGCGGAAGCGCTGGTGCAAATCGAGCGCCGGCTGTCGTGGCGCCGAAACCGCCGGCGCTGTCGTCTGCGTGGTGCCACAGACTGCGTTAGGCGCAGGCGTTCCAGGATTGCCAACTCGGAAAAGGCCCCATGTGCCAAGCAGCGCCTGGTCGGGCAGGTAGGCAGTGTAGAGATAGTCGCCTGCCTTGCCGAACGTGCCGCCGGCCCTGTCGATCAGGAGATCGAAGTGATCGGTCGAGCCGTGATTGTCGCGCGATCCAAGCCATTGCGAAAGATTGTTCGGAGCAATGACCTGCGAATTGTTAGACGTGTTGGTTTGATACGGATTTCGTTGCCAGTTGTGACCGTTGACCACGAACACTTGCGAGTCGCCGGTGCCCATCGGGTGCGTCATACGGAAGCGAACCCTCTGGCCGATAGCGGCGGTGAAGATCGGCGTCTTCGGATCGCCGATCGGCGTGGTGGTGCCCGGTTGGAACAACAGGTTCGACGTCATACACGAAACGTCCTTTCCAACCGTCGTCGTATAGCGCGCACTGGTTGGTTCAGTGCCGTAATTGACCGCGGCCGTCGTGGACGAGGTGATCAACGCGTCGCTGATCATTACCGAGAACTCACGGAACTCACTCCGGCTTCCGGCATTAACCGTAGCAGACGCACGAGACGTCGGCGGCGGGGTAGCGCCCGGATCGCACGGTTGCAAGTTTCCTGGTTCGCCGCACTGCCACGTCGATCCCGCCGGCTCGATGATTATCTGACCAAACAGGCCGTTCGGATGTTGGAACATCGGATCTGAGGCCATCAGGTTCGCGGCGCCCAACTCCATCGGCGTGTACGTCAACGTGCCATTGCTGGCGCGATCTATCTTGCCTGCGTACCACGTGTACTTGACTGTCTTGCCAAAACCGGCAAGCTGGTCAACACCGCCGGTAGCATTCCAACCAATGTTTTGACCCTGGCCCGTGTACGCGTCGTAAGCGAGAAGTTGCGGATGCAAGCCAACGTACTTCGACATCTTCGAGTTGAACTTACCGTTGTAAGGCGTTGGCCAGTTGAAGTTCTTATCAAAGACGCGCGACGAAGGATCGATGGCGTTGGTCAGGTTGACTTGAATGCAGTCTCCGGCGTTTGCGCGGAGGATCAACGGTTCGATCGGGACGCCGGTCTTGAGTGTGCCGTTGGCGTTCAGATCTTCAGAACGCACGTACATGATGCCGTTGAGCGTGCTGATCCAGCCTGACTGTGGGCCACGATTGTTGAAGACCAACTCACCGGGCGCCTGTGCCTGGTTAGACAACGCTTTTTGCGACGTCACTGCCGTGACGTTGAAAGTGCGCACCTGTGCTCTGGATATGTCCGGCCGGACAGGTTGCATAACCAACACTGGAGGACGAGCCGATCGGATTATTCGGCATCGGCTGCACTCTCGTGGCGGCTACTGTCGGATCGTAAGCGCGGAAGAGTCCCCACAGTCCCTGGCGAAAGTCCGTTTTCGTCGTAACTCGGGCTGTAGAGATAGTCGACGCAGTTTGCCTGCGACATGCCGTCCGGACACTTACGAACGCTCGTTCCGCCCTGTCCCGGAGTAGGCGCCGACGACGACGGCACTTTGAACAACAACTCAAAGTGTTCCGACAGGCCCATCGGCTGGTTGCTGCGATAACCGGAGTTCTGCCATGACGGTTCCGCCAACCAGGTCGGTCCCATGAGATTGAACTGGTGCGCGAACACGTGCGCGCCGACAAGCGTGCGGATCTGAACGTTGTCGCCCTGATAGGCACGCATCAACGGCGTGATCGGATCGGGCGCGAAATTCGGATTGGCTTTCTTCGCGGAGGCGTTGTCGAAAGCATATGACAAGTCCTGCGATTACGCGCCGACGCGGAATGGCAGCGGCTCGTTGTAGTAGTTAACTGACTGCGTACCCGTGATTGGCGTGATGTTGCCGGTGCTCACGAGTCGCGGCCTGATTTCGTTGTTGAACTCAGGAAATGCCGTCGCGTTGATCGCGTGCGTGTGGATCGCGCCAGCCGATGTTCTTAACCGGACTTGGCGTCTTTCTTGGAAGCGGCGTCATAAGCTAGTTGCAAATCCTGGAACTCGAGCATGAACTCGCGATAGCTGTCCTGCGCGTTCGTCGTGATGATTTGGGCCTGCCAACTTGTTGGACCGCCGTCAGGACGTACCGGCGGCGTGGTGATCGTGCCGCCGCCCATTGCAGTTGCCGTCGATCGAGTTCTTCCACACGCGAATCTCTTGGTTCGACTACCAGTCCAGCGTAAAGACCCACCTGCTGGTGAGTCGATGGACCAAAGTGATCGTGCGTGAAGACCGTGCGCAGCGTGCGGTCGACGTTCTGGCTGTTGACGACCGGATCGAGATACCAGCGCTGCACGGTAGTTTGCGCGCCCATCCAGCTGGTGGCGCACTGCGCCGGCGGATTCGGACCGGCGCAGATTTCGGCCGGTGGCGGTTTAGGAGTCAGCGGAGTCGCCGGGCATCCGGGACAAGAAGTCCAGGCACCTCCAGGCGCCGTGAGCGCATGAAGGATTTCCTGCACTTCGTCAGGACTGAACGTTCCGTCTTCGTAGTTGAAACCGTTGCCCGCGCCGTCTGACGAGGTCACGTCAAACTTCACGAGGTGAATGTGCTGGCCGAGGATGTCGGTCGGCGTCCGCACCTGGAAGTCGTCGACGAGGTAATAATTCGGCACGAGGTTAGTGTGCCAGTACTCGACGATGTCGCCGGAGTTGCCGCGGAAGAAAAGCGGCTCAGGCGCGCGGCCGGAACCACCGGGCGTGTATTGCAGCGTCGGTTTGACGTCGTTCCACAGCGTCAACATGCGTTGCTGCGGATAGTGCCAGCCGGCTTTGTTGAGCGTGACGTTGAGCTGAATCGCGGCTGCTTTGTAGCGGCGTATGGCCTGTTGACCCGTGTTCGGATCGACATTAATGGGCTTGCCGTTGTCGTCAACACCCGGGTCGGCGATAGGGCGCGCCGAGTTGTGGACCAAGCGGCAAACCGTTGACGATGAATCCCGTCGGCGGCACGTTCTGCGTCATCTGCGGAGACGTGACTGGCGTTGACGGGCATGAACCAGCAGTACCATTCGGGAAGAACGACGGATAGCAACGTATGCTGAAGAACTTCATCGCGACCTTTTCGACGTTGGTGCCTTTTTCGGGAAGCTGCTTCGCGGTCAGGGTTGCGAAGTCTTTACTCCAGTCGAACTGATCGTGCTTCTCGTAGGAGATGCTGCCGCCGGTTGTTACGTGACGCGGCAGACCGCCGTCCATGAAGCCCCCTGCGCCGTCGGGTGCGAAATCAAGCGGCGGATGCGGCGCGCGCATGCCCGCGATGCCTGGAATGAAGAACGGGAAACCGGGGTTCACGCTAACGGCAGCACCGGTCGGATCGGGCGATCCGGGCGTGCCGTAAACGATCTGTCCGTTTTGAATGAAAACCGACGATGGCATCGGCGCCATCGCTATCGTGGGCATCGGCACGAGCGCCGGGTTCGGCGTTCCCGTTTTGATCTCACCATCGGGAAGCGCGCGCGTGCCCAGGACCGGCATGCCATTCTTGTCGAGCTGCGAACCTGCTTCGAAAGTGTCGTGCGTTCTCCACATCGCCCACATGCCCGCCGCGAAGTGCGGATAGAAGTGGCAGTGGAAGATCGAATCGCCGACCACCTTGTTGCGGTTACCGCTGCCGTTGTACGTCATCTCCAGCGTGTAGCTCGCGCCGGGACTGATCATCTGGCTGTCGAGATAGGAGCCCTCGTCGCTGTTCGGCGATTGCAGCCACTGATGCGCGTGCTGGTGATGCACGTGCGTGGCTACGGTGCCGCCGTGATGGATGCGGAACTTGATGTGATCGTTGATGTAGCTGTGATAGACGTTTGACGGATCGTCCGGATAGTACGCTTTAGTCGCTTTTGGAAGCGCTTGAAGCGTGTACGGGAAACCAGTCGGGCTGGACGACACTCGCGCGTTGGCGCAGTTTGGATCAGGCGGATTGCCGGTATCGCCGAGTTGCGCGCCGGTGCAGAGCACTGGTGGCGTCGTCGATGGCGGACTGTTTGGCACTGGCGGCGTCGACGGTAACGTCCCCCCAAATGACGGCAACACTCCTGAGTTTGCCGGGCGGTCGACCAACATCGCCGGGTCGCCTACGGACCATGCACTCAGGAAAAACTCTTCAAACTTGCAATCGACGCAACCGCCCATTGGTCCAACACCAATGCGGTTCGCGTAAACCTCGGCGCCGATACCACCGGTGCCCCAGTTGATCGCAAAACCATCGAAGCCGGCGTTCACGGTGCTCGCCATCGCCGGATCGGTAAAGACCGGAAACGCCTGCGTCGCGATCTGTCCGACCTCGTGATAGATGATCGTCACTTCGCGATACGGCTGTTTGCGATCGGGCGCTGCCGGGTTCGCGCAGAAGAGCGGATTGCCGGCCCCCGTGCCGTTGTTCGCGGCGTTACAAGGTGGTTCAGGATTGTTTGGTCCAGTCGTACCTTCGAATCGTCCGGCTTTAGGACCGGTGATGATGGCCGTGAGATCCGTGTAGACAAGATTGTTGTTCTTGTCGAGCATGTTCAGGATCGGCGTGTTGGGCGGAATCGGCGTTCCATCTTCCCAAGTCGCGCCGTTGGGATAGACGGCCGTGTAGTCGATCACTGGTTGGCCGCCAGCCGTTTTGATCGGATTGCCGCTGCCGTCCTTTTTAGTAGCGAGGCCAAGTTCTTTCTGGGTGATCTGGCTGCGATACCACTCGGCTTTCTCCGGCTGCACGTTCAGCGCGCCAAAGAGTCCGCGACTAACCTGGCCCAGCGGGGCGGCTTCGTTGTCGCCCATCGAGTACAACAGAAACGTTCCTTCATTCCGCACGAAGAGGTTGTAGACCTGTGTTGCCGGCGGCATCGGACTCGGCGCCGGTGTGGCGCTCGCGAGACTCGAACTGTTCTTGCCTGAAAAGTTTGCGTCGTCGCCGCTGCCGGTGACCCATTCCATTCCCTGAATGTGCAGCGAAACTTCCTGCGTCGGCACGGGCGGATTCTGCGGAGTCGACGCATTGAAAGCAGACGGCGGAATCGCGTTCGTGAAATTGATTCGCAAGCAGTCGCCGACGTTGGCGCGCAACACGATCGGGCGCGGTCGTTTGCCGGGACGCAGTTTAAGATTGTTGCCCGAACCTGTGGTGTCTCTTCTCAGAGCATAAATAAACGCGTTCGGGACCGTCGCGCCGAGACGATTGAGCATGATCGGTTGCGGGATCGCGACGATGTCGGCGAAGACCGTCCGATTGCATGGCGTCGGCAGCGGAGTCGGAGTCGCAACTGCCTGCGGGGCCGGTGCGGTGGTGGTCGTCACCGGCGGCGCAGGAGGCGGAACTTCGTCGCTTTTCGGCGCGGGCGTGTCAGTTTTCTTCGCTGGTAATTCTTCGGATTTTGTAGCTGCAGGCGTCGCAGGGATCTTCGAAGGCGATTCGGATGCCGGCGTGCTCGCTTCGGTAGCTGGTTTGTCGACTGCGACCGCGGGCGTCTGCGCGCGGGCCGTACTCACAGCGAACAAACTAAGACCGAGCATTGTCAATGAGGCAACAACGGACTTGGGGGATCTCAAACCGAGCATTTTAAAGTCTCCTTTTTACGACTCTCCTGAATAGCGAACATAAGTAGATTGAGGAATCAACTGCGCACGGGCTCGCGAGGGAGGGAACATTTAGTAAAAAAAGCTGGTTTCGGTTGTGCGGTTACCAGCGAGTGAGAAGAACAGAACGCCCCAGGCTTGGTGACTGACAAGGCGCAGCGTAGTTTTAATATGCTTCTATGTCAAGCAAAATTACTTGCTAGAAGACTTTCGGACTTTTCTTAGGCCAGGATCTGTGTAGTCGTTTACGTTTTGCCCAACAACTGTAGCGTTTTGCCAAGGCGTTTTAGTTCTTTGCCGCAGCTTCGATCAGGTTGACGATGGTCGCAGGTGAAGACAGACCATAAGTTCTCGTCCAATGGTCAGTGACTTCGTTGCCGATTAGGACCATCGGCGTGTGATCGTTTTTGTTTGCAACGGCCACGCCTAACGCCTGCAACACCGAATCGATCTCAGCCTTGTCGCCGGTGACGAATGTCCAACCGGGTTCGACTTTGAATTTCTTAGCGTAGTCGTTGAGACGTTCAGGAGTGTCGACAGTCGGATCGACGCTGACGGAGATCAGTTGCACGTCGACGCCTCTTGTTTTCGCTTCCTGCTGGACTCTGCGGAACGTCGCAGTTAGTGACGGACAGATCGCCGTGCAGGTCGTGAAGACGAAGTTGATCGCGACGCTATTACCTTTGATCAGGTCGGTGTAGAAGTTGAGCTGCTTGCCGTTTTGATCGAGGACGCGAGCGTTTGGGATTTTCGCGGAGCTGAACGAGGAGGTTTCCGTCGTTTTCGGATCGGGCGTCACCGGCGATGCGGGCGTAGCATCCGTGTTATCTGCCGCGGGCGCTGTCACCTTCGTAGCTCTCAAATCCATGCCGCACTTCGGGCATCGTCCTTTCTTGGACGAAGTCACGTCAGGATGCATCGGACATGAGTAGACCGTCTTCGTCTGCGTTTTCGCATTCGAAGTCTTGCTTGTTTGCGCGACGACTGCGTCAGTAGCGAGCAGACAGTTCAGTGAAATAACGAGCGTGAAGAGTATGATTACATTTTTCATTTTCGGATTGTAAACAGGTGGTCGTAGTTCCGCCACTTTTTTCGTCTTGCAAACTTATTCGGTCAAAAAGGGGCTTTCATAAATTCAATTTGAACGACTTATAACTCAAATTGACCTGAATGATCTTCAACCTTCTTTCCTCTCTCAACCCCTTACCGAACCTTATCTCACATAGAATCAATCACTTCAATAAACCCATTCAGATCATGGCACGGGATATGCACAGAGGAAGCGACGCTCTTAGCTGCGCCTAAGAGCGTTCACCTCGAAAGAGCGACGTCTTGTCGGCAACAAGCTTCGCCAGAGGTTGCACAAACATTCCTGGCATTCATCTTCTGAATGCCGCGCGTGCTGCTGCAAAGCAGCGCCTCTTTTACGCGAGTGGAATAATGAGAACCCTAAACGCCAAGCGGCGTGGTCAGGGCGGAGTCTCTCTTGTAGAGCTAATTCTTGTCATAGCGATTATGGCAACAGTTGTCTCTATCGGGATACTTCAGTACGCTTCAATGCGTAGACTTAATAGCTCGACCGCCATTCCGCTACAACTCAAGATTCAGTTACGACTTGCCAGACAGCAGGCCATGTCGCAACGCCGTGCTGTGACTCTGCAGTACGACGATCAAACCAAACAAGTATCAATAATCAGACAACCAGCGGCTGGAAAAGCAGTCCTCAGCTTACCTAATTTCCCGAAACCCACGGGAAGCGTTCAAGTAAGCAGCACGACGCTGACCGGCAATGGCGTAGCTCCGTCTGAGCTGGTCTATGGCCCGCCCGGTTCAGTATCTAGCAGTCTCAGCGATGGCACGTCCCTCACCTCCTTACCTACCAATAAAAAGATCACCATCACCTTCCAACCCGACGGCTCTGTCATAGACGCCAACGGTACCCCCGTTAACTTCGCGCTCTTCTTCTACAACTCGAAAGCTCCAAACTTGACCGCCAGCGCCGTTTCGATTCTCGGCAGCGCCGGAAGAATCAAAACCTGGACGTATAACGGCAATGCCAACAAATATGTCGAATGACAACCCATGCATGGCCTCCTCCCTCGCTTCTGATCACTCACATGATCGCTCAGAAGCCGGGTTCACCTTGATCGAGATGGTCATAGCCATGCTTATCATGCTGATCGGGCTTTTGGCATTGGCTGCAACCATAGCCTTCGCGCTTGCAGTAAGTAATAAAGGTCGCAGTGTGACGAACACCAAGCTGCTCGTTGTTTCAATCCTCGAGCAGATGGAGACCTTGAGAAATACAAAGCAGTTGACCTACGGGCAGATTAGCAATGCGGGTCATGTGGACGATACCGGTGCGACCGACAACTTTGCGGGCTTTCCTAACGACTTCAGAGACGTCTCTATAAACCCCGGGCCGGACGGGATTTTCGGCACCTCGGATGATTTGATAGACGCCGGGCCGGACCACACCTACGGCACGAACGATGATTTCGTTAATACCGCTCTGGCCCGTCCTGGCTATTCGCGCCAGATTGTCATCACGCCCTTAAGCGACAACCTGAAAAAAATCCAGGTGACTTTAAAGTTTCCCAGGCAGGGCGGTGGAACCGATTCCATCGTGGGCATTAGCTACTTAAATAACGACGCGCACAGCAACTTTCTTCCCTGACGGTGGAGGCGGACATTGTTAACCATGAAGCACAAGAGAACGATGCGCTTGCCGGATGATTCAAGTAAGCAAGCGGGCTTTTCATTAATGGAAATGATGGTCGTTACCTCTCTCTTGCTCGTCGTCCTGGGAGCAGTCCTGTTGCTGTTAAAAGACAGCATCAGACTGAGCGCCGTGACATTCCAGATGACGGATGCGCAGGAGAGCTTACGAACCGCCCAGGAGTACATCAACCGAGACCTGATTACCGCCGGCGACGGTTTGAGAAACATCAACAACATCTGTCTCAGCTCGAACTTCGTTAGCAATTACCTGACGAAAAACAATACCGGCAGCGTGTGCGGAACAGGCCTTATCAACCTGCCATTAATCCAATCTGATAACGATTTGACCGCCACTACGACCGTACTCGGCACGAACCCCTCGGTAAAGGTTCGTTCCAATCCTGCGCGCACAGACAGGATTACGATTCTCCAGGTTGACCCGAGCTTTACGCCCATCACGCTGCCGTCAAATGCAATCGTGCCGTCGGGTTCAAACATCAGCGTTTCTGCGGCGGACATTAACAAGTTCAATGAGGGTGAAATCTATTTCATCACGTCCTCTGTCGGCGCCACTTTCGGAACAGTCACCAACAGGAACGTCAACAGCAAGAATCTGATCTTCGCCGCCAGCGACACGTATGACCTTAATAAACCGGGCAATGGCGGGCCGATCAATATCGTGTCAGATAAAGGAACGCTGCCGACCACAATCATGCGGATGCGCATGATTCATTACTTCGTGAACGAGAACGGATTGCTTATCAGGCGAGTTTTGGGCGTAGGCGGCGGGGTCGGATACGTTGACAGCGTCATCGCAGAGCACGTCGTCAATCTGCAATTTCGCTACTTTCTGAATCTGCTCGACGAGTCGGGCTTCGTCGGCCAGCCCGTCGCCCAACTGAGTACAGAAGAAGAGCAGGCTGCTGTTCGTCAGGTAGAGGTTACGGTGACGACCGAGACTGTCAAGCCGGTTGCTAATGGCAGGACACAGACTATTAGTTCGACGACCACCACCAGCGTACGCAACCTGCAATTCCGCGAAGCCTTGTAAGCAACGTGTGGGAAGGATGCTTTCTGATTCATGGGAGGAAAGTTCACAATGGATAGCCAACTAAGTTTTTCGATCATTCCTAAATCTTACGAAGAGAGGCGCGGAGAGCGTGGCGGAGCGTTGCTCACATCAATCATCGTCACCATGCTGCTCGCCGGCATCTCGGTGGCCGTCCTGGCAGCCGTTTCCAACGAAATCAAAATCGTGCACAGCGATACGCAGCGCACGAGAACCTTTTACGCAGCCGCCGCCGGCATGGAAAAAATGACCAGCGACTTCAGCGCGCTGTTCACCAGAACTTCAAAACCCACCCAAACGCAACTCAATACTATTGCCGGTTCCTATCCCGGCGAACTCACGGCAGAAGGCTTCACCTTCGCCCAAACGATGACGCTTGATAGTGTAACGCTGGCTGCCATGCAGGACTCTCAAGACATCACAGACGGATCGAATCCCTTCGTGCAGATTCCGAGTGGGCCATTCGCGGGCCTGCGCGCCTCCATCACCCCTTACAAGATGACCTCTACGGCAACGCAAACAATCTCCGGCATCCAGGTAGGTCTCGAGCGGGAGATCAATAATTACCTGATCCCGCTCTTTCAGTTTGGGATGTTCAGCGACAAAGATATCGAACTCCACCCGGGGCCGCCCTTTGTCTTCAATGGCCGCATACACACCAACGGTAATCTGTATCTCAACGGCGACGTGACGACTCCGCGACAAGGTGACGGTCGCCAACGAAGTGGTCTACAACGTGCTGCGCAATAACAGTTCGCGAACCGGCGCTAATGTCCGCATGGTTGTCAACAGTCGATCACAGTGCCGCTGACAATGGGCAGCGTCGTAAACGGCCCGAACCTTTGCCGGAAGCACATCCCGGCGGGCGCGGCTACTTCCCCGGCTCTCCCGACGGCACGAATAACACCACCTTGGAAAACCACCTCGGTCGCCGCCGCGCAAACCGGGATGAACAATCGCTTCGGCGGGCAGTTGTTGACACGTCAAGACCGGCACTTCCCCTCTGCTGCTGCCCCTTCAACTCGGCGGCAACTCTCCGCGTGAACTGATTAAGCGAAGCGTCGCCGGTGAAGTGCTTACTTAATCCCGTTCTGAATCAGTCGCGCTACCACGACCAAAGCGCAGATTCGTATTCTGATCGACGACGAAGGCGACGCGATGGACGCGGCAGGTATCCCCGGCGGACAGGGAGTCTTGCTCTCGACGTTTGACCCGCTACCGTTGGATGGCGGCAATGCCTTGCGAGTCGTTAGCGATGCTGGCGGCTACGCTGCCCCCCTAACTGGATACAGGGCGACATCCTGCGGGCTAAACCTGCGGATACGGTGCGCGGGATCAGAAATGATTATACGGTCTATACAGCGCCCGCCAGCATCCTGAACAACGCAACGGCTGCCGAAGCCGCCCATGCTAACAATGCGTCCATTCCGAAAGGCCCGGGTGGCGGATTCATCCCGCCGGGAGCCGGAATCAGAGGACGTATTCTGATTCAGATAATTGATGCCAACGGTATAGCGCGCGATGTCACCAGAGAAATTCTGAGCATGGGCATGACCGAGGGAGAGCCGAACGGAATCGTCTATCTACAACGGCCTCTCTGGGCAGCCTACATGCAAGGCAGCCGTGACCGCGACGGCGGCAATGAGAATCTGGAATTTTTGACCAGCGCTCCGAACTCAAGATGTATCGCCGATGGCGAAATCAACTCGGCCAATTTCTCGATAGATGGCAACGCAGGTTATTACAACACCGCCGCCAACAATGTGGACGACGACGTTCATACGGTCGCCGCGCCCTACATGCCCACCATCTACACTCGCAATGACAAAGTCCGCAGCGCGACGGATATGAACAGAATCGTTCCCATCAATGTCTATAACCCGCGCGAAGGATGGATTGATGCGGGGCTTGATGAAAGCAGAATTTTCGAGCGCGGGATGACGAGCGTCATCGAGATTAATATGAGGAATCTGGCGCGCTGGGTGGATGGCGTCTACGACAACAACCTTGCTTCGCGGAACAGCCGCCGCCAGCGGGAATATCGAGGCGCAGCAACGGCTACGTTGTTTATATCTCCGACCGCCGGGGCGACCGCGTCAGGCCGGAGCTTGACCAGACGGGCACCGTCATCCAGATGACCAACGGCTACGCGGACAACGAAGACGTTTACGGCTCTAACGGGATGCTTGATCCCGGTGAAGACGTGATAGATGGAGGCCCTCGAACAGGGACGCTCCAAAAAGATACCAATGAGTTGCCAGACCCGGCAGGCGCGGCTATCTGGCCTGTCACGACCACGCGCCTCGCCCGCTCGCAGACGGTTCAGAGTTGGACGAATCCCAACAACTTTTTCCGTCGCTCAGTGCGTTTATTCAACAGCGAGAATTTGCAGATTAGCGGCGCAGCCAACAGGCTCTCGCAGACGAAGGGAATCACGATTTCCACCGAGAACATGATCTACATCTGGGGAAGCTATAACGCGTTGGGCATCGTCGGCGCGCCCGCAGCCGGGACGGCGACCCTCAACGACGGCGGCTATCTAGGGCCACAAGTGCCTTCCTCCATCGTCGCCGACGCCATCTTTCCTTTATCGAAGACGTGGAGCGACAGCATGAGTTCGATTAACCCGGAAGGCGGCAACGGCGGCGCGACGATGAGGACGGCTGATGTAAACGTGCCGAACACAGGTGAGGAGACATCTGTGCGTGCGGCAATCATCGCCGGCACGAATATGTCCGCATTGCAGGTCAACCCTGACGCTGGCAACGGCGCGGATTCGCGCTTGAGCGGCGGCATGCACAACTTCCCGCGCTTTCTTGAGAACTGGCTCACGCCACAACGCAGTTGGAACTTCGTCGGCTCTTTCTGCCCGCTCTATTATTCAACGCAGGCACTAGGTCCCTGGATTTATCTGGACCAGCAAATCTATGGCGCGCCGTATCGTAACTGGGCCTTTGATACTTCGTTCAGAGATCTAAGCCGTTTGCCCCCGGGCACGCCAATGTTTCAGTATGTCGAAGCTACCGGTTTCCGGCAGGTCTTCAGTGATTACTTTCATTTTTCAGCGACTTTGAACTCAAACTGGTGGTTCTTGGAAACCGAGCCGGCATTGTCGATTACAAATGCTTCAATCCGTAAGTGGTTTCTACTACATCCTACTTTGAACACAAAGCGGTTGTTGCCCGCCGGAGTGGCGTGGCCGCTCTCAACGCCGTTGACGTAGATTTGAACGGATTTGATCTCGGAGGGACTGATCGCTTCTATCGCGATCGTCACATCAGTTCCAGGCTTTAACACGGCGTTGGCTTTTGGCGCGACGAAGCGACCTTCGCCGGCCCATTAACAAAGAACCAAATCGGCCTGACTCCTGTTCGCGACCGCCATTGTAGCAATACGTAACTGGTACCAGTAAAGTAAAAAAA
>CAVYOP010000011.1:0-453989 GCA_963770215.1 uncultured Acidobacteriota bacterium | reverse complement strand
GCTTGCACAATCTCGCGGATGGTGCCCCAAAGCGGTATGTCGCGCTCGTTCTCTGTCTTTGTGGCTTCCAGTCGAACGAAGTCCGTTCCTCCAATGAAACTGATCGAGACGCAGCCGCAGGATCTCATTCAGGCGTCCACCTGTCTGCCGCAGCAACCGAACAGCATCAGCCGCATCACGCCCAATCGCCAAACGTTCAGCTTTGCGTGAGCCGAATTTGTGGCAGGGCGGTGGGTTGAGAAGCGTATGCACTAAGTCTCGATACTCCCAATCCTCAACCACGCGGCGCTCAAACTCGGTCTTCCGCTTCACGGCGAGCTTGGGCCGTAGCCAGTTGACAAGATCCGGCTTCGCTTCCTGGGCCGCTTTCAACATGCCTTGAACGCGACCGACAAAAACCGCAGCACTATTCTTGCTGAGTGTGGGCCGGAAGCATAGGCGCTGATAAAACTCGCGCAGGTCTGTCTCAGTGATCTCGCGCACAAGTCGAGTAGCGCCAAACTCCGTCACAAAGTCTTGAAGCACTTTGCAGTTTGAGCGAACGTTGTGACCGTACTGATTGCCTTTATCTCGCGCCCTCACTTCGAGCTTGCGCCGGTAGATGTCAAGAGCATCCTGCGCCGTGGTGGGCTTGCCGCGATACTCGCCACGGTTCACCGCTTGAACATCTGACATTGCCTCATTCAGATGTTGCTCGGCTTCGCCCGCTGTTAGGAAACCACGAGCACGGAGCTGTTTGCCCTTGTACTTGCGCCGATAGCCAAAGCAATGCTTGCCTTTGGCGTCGTGCTCGTAGATATATGGATTAGTTTTCTTTGGCATCGTGGTCCATCTTCAAGAGGCAGCATTATATGTTTAGTGGTGGTTGCTTGGCACGTTTTACTTTCAGCTTTCCTTCTGCGAATGCCTCTACTTCCTCAAGAAGGTAGCGGTAGGTCCGCCCGTGCTTTACACGAGTGAGTACGTGGGTGCCAGCTTTACCGGCGCGAATGGTTGATGGTGCGAGGCCGGTGATCTCATGCACCTTTCGAGTTGTAATCTTTTTTCTAATCATACTTCACAGTCTTTCCTAAAGAACTAATGCTCCGAGATCGATTTCAGGTGCTTCCTTCTCAAGCTCGGCGGCTTTTGTCGGTGCTGGATTGGTGTGGGTTTGGGTTTGTGCTAACGGTGCTTGCTGCTGCTTGAGGCGAGTGAATCCTGACTCAATTTATCGCGATCTTTCTTTACCTCGTGCGCATCGTCTTGCGTCGCTTCAAGTGGCGTTGCGTGATTCAAAGCGCGATCGAGAGTCTGTTGCTGATTCTGCGTGGATTCGGTAGAGATCGCGGGTTCGTATCTTGTTCTGGAAATCTCAATCGGGATTTCAGTCGGACGCACGGCGGCTTGGGTCTGTGCTGGCTCTGGATAGGTGGGGCGTTGATCCAAGCTGTGATCGAATGGTAGTTGCTGCTGCTGCGGGGCGGGAGGCTCTTTAATCACCTTCTCGCGATCTTCTTTCCTCTCGCGTTCTTCGTCTTGTATCGCTCCAAGCGCCGTTTCCTTTTCTATTTCGCGGTTGAGAGCATCGGATAGATTCTGCGTGGAGTCGGTATAGATCAGGGCGTCGTACCTGGCTCTGGAGATGGCAACGTAAGCGGTGCGGCTATTGAGTAGGCGAGCGGATTCGTGCGTATCAGCGTTGACCAAAACGCGATCAAAAGTTAGTCCCTGAGCCGAATGGCTGGTGACGGCGTAGCCGTAATCGAGGTGGCGAAACTTGCGAAGGTCAACCGTAACTTCGCGCCCGCTATCCATCGCCAAACGTATTTGGTTGGGTTCGATTTTGGTGATCGTTCCTAGCTCGCCATTAGCGATCCGTTTCGCTCTAAACGGAGCGCGAATTTGAAGGCGATCACCTTCGGCGAAGGCGCGCTCTGCTTCGTAGTAAACGCTCACACCGGAAAACCGCGTTGGGTTATAGGTGAGTTCCCGGCCATTAAAAAAGCGAACGGTAATCTTGTTCGTTTCGTGGTCGGTATCTATTACTTTGGCGTACTCGCCTGCCTTCACGTTGTGGACTTTGCTGGCGCTGTTGTATCGGATTATGTCTTCGTTGGGTCGGTAGGAATTGGCGAAGGTACGCTCCGCTCCGGTCATATCCTTACGCTCGACATAGACCATCGTTTGCTGATCGTTACTGCTTACCATTCCCTCGCGCTGTAGTTCTCGATGGATAAGCGAATTCAGTTCGGAGCGTTCACGATTGGCGGGTGAAATGACTAACGTGCCGGTGGGGTTCTTGGCGTAGTCCTGGGCTATGGCTTCGAAGCGTTGGCGCTCGTCCGCGATCTCGATCACCTTGCCTCGGCTAATCAGCGCGGCCACTGCTTCGGGTGTGTTTCGGGCTGCTAAGTCCTCGACGTTTGACTTTTGGTCTTTATCGCGTTGCCTGACGATCTCAGTCAGTGCCGCAGTGGTCATGCCCCGCTCTTGGAGTTGTTGAAACGGACTGCCTGCTTCGACGGCCTGATGCTGGCGCACGTCGCCGACCAAGAGCACCTTATCTTCGGGTTCCAGCAAGCGAAGTAGTTTGTGTATGTGCTTCGTGCTGGCGAGGGAGCTTTCATCCAAAACGAAAAGGCGGCTGCTGGTGGCGGGTTCCTTTCGCCGGCGCAAAAACAATTGGATGGTTTCGGTCTGGATGCCGCTTTCGCCAAGCTGCTGTGCGGCTCGTGCGGAGGGTGCAAACCCGCGCACCTGATAGCCTTCTTTTTCGGCTGCTTCGCGCAGCACAGAGAGCGCCGTTGTCTTGCCTGTTCCGGCCCCACCTTGCAGACCAATTATCTGATCTCTGCTACAAAGAATTTGTTCAATCGCCGATCGCTGTTTCGTGTTTAGGGTGCGCTGCTGGCTTTCGGCTATGGCGGTCACAACTTCCTTGACGCGCACTGCTTCGACCATCGCCGGACGGTTCTCTTTGCCGTTGAGCATGGTCTGGATATTTTGCTTTTCCATTGCCACCATGCTCTTTGTAGTAGTTTCGGGTTGGTGTTTTTGGCGGTTGATTGGTTTGAACTCGCCACTCCTCTGTCGGCGCTGCAATTCGGCGGCAACGGCGGCGACGTTTGTTAGTCCGAGATTGCGGCGCAACGCGTCGATCCGCACGGTACGCATATCGACCACGGCTTCCGTTTTGAGCGCATTATCGCGGGCAAAAGTCACGGCTTCCTGAGCGCGTTTTTCAATCTCGTTTTGTGACACGCGGAGCGGCAATCTGGCCCGCGCTTGGGCCACGATACGGCGGGCCTGATTGTCGTGCTTGGCGTCCATTTCGAGAGTGCGTTCCTGCATTTTGCCGTGGTCAAAGTTTTTGCTGCGGCGATTGTTCTTGGCGGCGGCTTGTTTCAATCTTGCGTTTTCTGAGACCGTTTTTCCTTCGCGTTCAAAGCCGCTCCTTCATCTTTTTTTCTTCGTTCAAAACTTCTTTGCGGCGTGGGCTACTGTCCTGCAAATATTCCTCGCTAAAGCCTTTGATCTCCGGTGCGCCGGTGCGTGGATCAACTCGGATTTCGTAACCAAGTGCTTGCAGTTTTTCGGCAAAGTGAGCGCGGTAAATCGCGGTCGCATATTGCTGGCTGCGGTACAACTCAAGCGGCTGCACGGAGCGCACTTTTCCGTCCTCGGTTTGGGTCATGTTGAAGATCACAACGTGGGTATGAAGCTGCGGCGCGGCGTAACCGTTTTCGCGGTCGGGCCGTGAGGATGTGTGCTCGAATTGAGCGGCGATCATCTTGCCCGTAGTGATGGCTGGCTTGTCGCCGCCGCCACGCGCTTGCAGATATTTTTCAAGCTCTTTCAGCGCCTCGTTGACGCTCTCACGGTGGGCGTCTCGGATACGGCCATCGCCCCCGACAAGCGCGGCTAAGGAAGCGGATTTAGGGGCGCTAAAGGTCGCGTCCCAAGCGGCGCGGTGCTCGCTCGTGGTGATTTCTTCCCCGAACTTGTTAACGGTTTCGCGGGCTGAAACTACGCGGATTAGTTGCTCGCCAGTGTGCGGATCTTGACCGGCAGCTAGGCGGTCGTACTGCTCGCTAGTTACCTCGCCTTTAAGGTTCCATTCCTCGGCCAGGCTGCCGCACCAGCGGCCCTGAACTTCGCCTGCTTCGCGGTAGTAATTGTCTTGGGAATTGGTGAACTCCTGTTTGTAGTAATTCGACGCTTGCCCAGCGGAAATTGCTCTGCTCATGGTCATCATAAATTCATACTCCTAAAGGTCATCAGCGAGCTCGTCGGCGTCGCTGTTTTGGTTTCAGTTTTGCGCTCGTCGTCACGAGACACACTTCTCCCCTGTCTTCCTCGCACGAGGTTGACGCGCTCACAGTTATTCGTTGTTTGGTGACGCGAGGGTGAGAAACAGAGGGGGCAACAAAAGCTCTCGCGTGCTCTGCATCGGAGTCGACTTTTAAGAGATCGGAACTCCGATTTGTCCGCTGAATCGAGCGCCGGAACTTGGTCCAATGCTGACCGATGGGCGATCGACTGATTCAAAAACGTTCATCGGCTGGTCTAAGCCGAAAATCTCTGATGGTCCAACATTACAATAGTTATGCCAGAGTTTGGCTTTGCGTGGCGCTTACTCGGAATGTCGAAAATCTCTAGGAAATTCGATGGTGTCAGGTTTTCTTTCGCTTGTGTGAAACGCTAAAAGTGTCAAGGATTCTTTCGGTGCGAAAGAATCCTTGACACCGCTAAGGTAGCTTGGGAGCGAAAGAATTCTTTACACCTGCTTACTTGTATTGTTTCGGGGCGCAAGGATTCTTTCACCATGCGAACGGCGCGTGACACTCGACAGTTAGGTTTTTCCCCTTAGCGACAACTACAGTCGGCTGGGTGCCTGACCGCACACCCGGAGGGCCGAAGCGTAGCGGCGGACTCGAAGCGAAGCGAGAGTTGTGCCGGGCGGGCTGCCGACTGAGAATGCAGCTAAGAGGGGAACCGAAAGGCTGTTTGCGCCCTGCGAATATGCGGCTCTGATCGATGATTAGGGGTTGCTCGAATTCAAGCGCGATACTCGTGTGGGGTGATCCTTTGCGCTACAGCGGATTCTAGTGGGGTGTCGCGCTGTGAATCAGATCCGGTTTTATTGATCGAACCGTGACGCGAGCGCGAGGCATGATCCTCGTCTCGTCGCGAGAGGACCAGTTAGGCAGTAACCATGATCAATTTAAGGGTAGATAGGAGCTAGTAACCGTAGTTCGACACTTGTTAACGAGCAAAAAAAATTTGTAACTCCGCAAGTGATTGGAAACTATAAACTTGGACCATTCTAGTTACTAGACAAAATCGAAAAATTAAAGGCTAACTCACTGAACTACAAGGGAATAACTTCAATATTAAAACGCGTAACTTTTTGTAAACGTGTAACTCTGAGCAACGTAAAGAGTTACACGAGAAAAATAAAAATGCGCACGCTGCGTAACCGCGACAGCCCCGAAGCGGGGGTGTCGTGTATCCCTGGGGTCCGTGGGGGCCGGAGAGTCATCTGCAAAGGGGCGGAATTGTCTACGACTTCAATTTGCCCGGAGATCCACGCACACCGGGCTGGGCTTCGGTTCCCGGAGGTCGTTTTCTCCCTGCTGAGTCAGCCGTGTCGATGCCCACCGTTGCAGCGGCGCCGATGTCGTACAAAGACGCTCGACTCATTTTGGAAAAGACGACCGGACCTGCTGTTCCGACTGAATGGCAGGGAGGATTGCCATTCACTTATCGACTTGGTCCAACATCAGACAAGCTCCATCTGGTTATCCAGAATGACAAGAAAGTACGTTCAATCTGGAACGTCGTGGGTCGCTTGCGCGGCGCCGAACGACCCGAATGAGTGGGTGATCCTTGGAAACCATCGCGATGCATGGGTCTTCGGAGGTGTCGATCCGAGCAGCGGCAGTGCGACTCTGATGGAAACGGCGCGGGCCTTTGGCGAACTCAAGCGAAATGGCTGGAAGCCCCGACGCACACTGATTTTTGCGTCGTGGGACGCGGAAGAATTTACCCTGACCGGAAGTACTGAATGGGGCGAGTTGGAGGCCGAACGACTCCAGGCGGGAGCGCTTGCGTATCTGAATGTTGACAGTTCGGCTTCGGGTAATTCCTTCACAGCCGCGGCAGTGCCCGCGCTGGCTAACTTCCTGCGCGAGGTCGCACGTGATGTTCCCGATCCAAGTGGCGGATCTATTTATGACGCGTGGCTGCGTCAAACCAAAGACGCCAAAGATAGCAAAGATGCCAAAGTCAGCCTACGGTAACAACGCGGCTCGGATCTGGTTCGGATTACACAGTCTTTCTTAACTTCCTGGGCCTGCCGGTTGCCGATCTAACATTTGATGGACCATACGGCGTCTATCACTCCATTTACGACAGCTTCACCTGGGTCGATCGTGTTGGTGATCCCGGCTACTACTATCACGCAGCTATGGGAAGATACTGGGCGGTCGCCGCCCTGCGGCTCTCCGAATGCGATTATGTGCCGTTGGACTACGCCGCTTATGCGCAGGAAGTGCAAAGCTATCTCGATGAAACTGAACACGGCGGCGCGCCGGCTAGGCGTCGATGTTGATTTCAAACAGGTTCGTGACGCGGCTAAGGTTTGGGAGAAAAACGGTCGTACGGCGCTCGAAGTCGCGCGCAAAGCTGTCGAAGCCGGCGACATGGCTCGTGTTGAGCGCGTACACAGGGGATTGATGAAGGTTGAGCGCGCACTTCTGGATCCGGAAGGGCTCGTCGGTCGACCATGGTTCAAGCATTTGATCTACGCGCCTCGACCCACCTATAAACCGTTGGTCCTTCCTGCACTCACAGAGGCAATCGAGGCCCGCGACCAGTCGCGCGCGAAATTAGAAGTTGAGCGTCTCACTCGCGCGCTCAAGCGTGCGGCGTCGCAATTGAACCAGGCATTTAGTTCAACTCCATTATCACCTCATAAAGAAACTGCAGAGCGAAACCCAGATTTTCTACTGAGACACGTTCATCGTCGCCATGGGAGCGGTTCAGTTCTCCGTCGTCCAACTTGAAAGGCTCAAAGCCGTAAGCAGTGATGCCGACGCTGCGAAACTTCGCACTATCAGTCGAGCTTGTAAGCATTGTCGGGATCACCGGCACACCCGGATCACGTCGTGCGGCAACTTTACGAATAGCCTGCATCAGCGCTGTATCGGCACTGGATCCCGTCGGTGTTGACTCTTCAAGGGTCTCGATTTCCAACCCCGGATCGTTGAGCACCCGGCGCAACGTCGCGATGAAGCCCGCAGGTGTTTCGCCAGGAAGAAGGCGAGCATCAATTTGGGCCCAGGCCACTCCGGGAATGACGTTGACTTTATCGCTGCCTTGCAGACCGGTGATTGTAAAGGTATTTCTCACCTCAGCGTTGAGAGTGCTGTCAGTTAAAAGTTTCTTACGCAACGCCTGGGTTCTTAAGCGCTCTCTCCAGGTTAGCGTACGCATTTCTTAGAACGGGATCAGTTTGTTGTTGAGCTCTCATCCGGTAGCTTTCCGCGACCGCCGGGCGAAACTTGAATCGGAGTTTCCCATCTTCGCAGCCGCTCGAGCGCTCCGAGCAAACGATCAACGGAGGAATTCGCCAACGGGATTGAGCCATGCCCGGCCGGGCCTTTCGCAGTGATTCTGAGCCAAAGCGCTGCCTTTTCCATCACATCGACGCCGTATTGCTGTACCTTGCCATTCTTTACATAAACGACGTCGCCTTCGTTCAGGAGAAACTCGGCGCCGCGAATCAGCTCGGGATGCTTTTCTATGATCGAACTGGCCCCCGTGCCACCTGCCTCTTCGTCCGCTACCGCCAGCAGGATCAGATCGCGTTTCAGCGAAACATTGAGCCGCTTTATTAGACGCATTAGCGTCGCATGAACTGTAGCGGTGCCCTTCATGTCAATTGCGCCGCGCCCGTAGATGAAACCGTCGCGTAGTTCGCCACTGAAAGGAGGCATGGTCCAGCGTTGCGGTTCGGCCATTACCACGTCAGTGTGACTGAGCAGGATCAGCGGACGGCGACTGCCATCGCCCTTGATCCGAGCGTAGAGATTTGCGCGTCCCGGCGCGACGTCGAGCAATCGAGTCTCGATCCCATCAGACTCAAGCAGCTTTTGCAGGTACAAGGCCGCAGCGCGTTCGTTACCCGGCGGGTTGGTAGTGTCGATTCTGATCAGCTCCTGCAGTAACTGAACTGCTTCGGCGCGGACTTTGGTCCAGTCGATATCAGCGGCGTGACAGGTAGGACCAGCGAGAAGCAAGACCACAACAAGAAAGGAAAGCCGAATGTACATAGCCACAGATTAATAGAATCCGTGTAATCTGTGTAATCTGTGGATGAACAAACCAAAATAATGACGATGGATGAAGCTGTACGCCGGTTTGTGCATGATGGCGATGTGATTGTCATTGAGGGGTTCACCCATCTGATCTGTTTTGCTGCCGCGCACGAAATCATCCGTCAACGACGACGCGATCTAACTCTTTGCCGTCTCACGCCCGATCTTATTTACGATCAATTGATCGGCGCTGGTTGCGCGCGACGACTCGTCTTTAGTTGGGCGGGAAATCCGGGCGCCGGTCCGCTTTATGCTCTACGCAGAGCTGTCGAGCAGGGCATTCCCAATTCAATCGAACTCGAAGAATACTCGCACTTTGGCATGGTCGCCCGCTTGACTGCCGGCGCGGCGAAGCTTCCTTTCTATCCGCTGCGAAACTACATGGGTAGCGATCTGCCTCGCGTCAATCCCTTGATTAAGACGATCGCTTGTCCGTTCACTGGGGAAGAACTGGCAGCAGTGCCGGCGTTGAATCCTGACACGGCGATCATTCATGCTCAACGCGCCAACGAGAATGGCAACGCGCAAATTTGGGGACTAATCGGAGTCCAGAAGGAAGCTGCATTCGCTTCACGCAACACTATCGTAGTCGCTGAAGAAATTGTTTCGGAAGATGTCATCCGCTCCGATCCAAACCGAACGTTGATTCCGGGATTGATTGTCAGCGCCGTGGTGCATGAACCTTTTGGCTGTCACCCTTCCTACGCACAAGGCTTTTATGATCGCGACAACGACTTTTATGTTCGGTGGCGCGAAATTTCGCAAAATGAAGCGTTGTTCAATAGATACCTGGAAGAGTGGGTATACGGCGTGTACGATCGCAGCGAGTATGTCAGGCGCATGGCCGCTCAGATCGATCGCCTGAAAGCGCGTCCAAATTACTGTGAGCCTGTCAACTATGGCTATTAATGGACCACATTTCAGCCTGCAGGAGTTGATGGTCTGCCAGGCAGCACGTCAGCTCCGAGATGGTGAGGTAGTTTTTGTCGGGATTGGATTGCCCAACCTTGCGTGTAACCTGGCTCGCCGTCTGCACGCGCCGAAACTTGTTCTCATCTACGAATCAGGCGCGGTTGGGGCCGACCCGAAACGTTTGCCAATTTCAATCGGTGACCCGTCGCTCGTTACCAATTCGCTGGGTGTCTTTTCCATGTTTGATGTATTCAGCTTCTACCTGCAAGGCGGACTCATCGACGTGGGATTTCTGCAAGGCGTTCAGATCGACCGCTTCGGTAATCTCAACACAACTGTCATCGGTGATTATCAGCATCCGAAAGTGCGTTTACCCGGCAGTGGCGGCGCCTGTGAGATTGCGATTCTGGCAAAGCGAGTATTCGTTATCGCGCCACAAAGCAAACGCTCTTTTCCCGAACGCGTGGACTTCGTTACGTCTCCCGGGTTTGTCGACGGACCGGAAGGCCGGCGCAAGTTGGGCCTGCCGGGAAATGGTCCAGCAATGGTCATTACGAATTTGGGATGCTATGGATTTTCTGACGGCGAGATGGTGCTCACTTCACTGCATCCAGGATGCACCATTGAACAAGTAAGAGAAAACACCGGTTGGCACTTACGCATTTCACCGCAACTGACAACAACCGAAGTCCCCAACGACGAAGAGTTGCGTATCATCCGCCAGGACTTAGACCCTTCGCACTTGTTTGTCTAGTGAAGCACCTAAGGGTATCGCTCCCGAACCTGAATCTTGTCTGTTGCCCATGAAAAGACTAAACTCCGAACGCGCCTTCACATCATCTCGTTATCCACCGATCGTCAGAAAAAATGCCTGAGCAAATAAGAGTGATGATCAGCAGCACGGCCCGTGACCTGCCAGAGCATCGCGAAAAAGTAATGGATGCCTGCCTGCGCCTGAGAGTGTTCTACCCCGACATGATGGAACATCTGACAGCCACAGACGCTAATGCATTGGAGGTTTCATTGGCGATTGCCGATCGTGCCGATGTGTACATAGGCGTCATCGGTGTCCGTTACGGCTACGTTCCTGATGGCGAATTAATTTCTGTGACTGAGGCCGAATACAACCGGGCGTTAGAATTGAACACTCCTCGCTTGATCTTTGTCATGAGCGACAAACACCCGGTCAGGGCTGCGGACGTGGAAACCGGTGCCGGGGCTGAGAAACTGAAGAAATTCAAGGAACGGCTTCAGACGGAGCGAGTGGTCGCATTCTTCGATTCTGCGGACGACCTGAAAGCCAAGGTTATTCAAGCTCTGGTTCCTTACTGTAAATCTCCAGAGATCAGCAGTGGCCCCCAGCCAGTCATTCACACGCTGTCCACACAACTCGACATCGAAGGCCGTGAAGCGGAATGCGGGGCGATTCTGCGCGCAATGAGCGAAGCTAAACACCGAGTCTACGCTTTCGCAGCGCCGGGAGGTTTCGGCAAAACGGCATTGCTGGCGAAGGTCGTACAGACTTTATCTCCGAATGGCCAGAGCCTGGTTGAAAAAGTGAGTTTGCTGGACGGAACTATCGAAACACGTACGAGTGCACTACTGCACGTTGATTGCCGAAACGACATAAAGCTAAGCGAGTTGTTTGCGAAAGCTGGAAGATTAATTGGGCAGGATAAACAGTTTGAAGAAATCTACAACACCGATGGCGGTCTGCCTGACAAGCTGCAAGAGATCTTTGGTCGATTATCAACGAACTCGGAAAACCGAGCCTGGTTCATGTTCGACAACTTCGAATCGATGTTGAACGACAAGAGTGAAGTTGTAGACCTGCAACTGCGCGACTTCTTCAGCTCAGTATTCGGCGGGGGACATAACGTCCGCGCCCTGATTGTTGGACGCGACGTGCCAAGGTTTTCCCCGCGCGAACAGGTCGCAGAGCTTGAGACCGTAGGTGGGAGTTTGTTTGAAGGCTTGCCGGTTGATGATTGTGTGATCTTCCTGAAAAAGAACGGCGCCGCGAGAGGTCTCACCGGTTCGGCGGAACAGGTCGATGCAGTTCTGAAAGAGTTTGCTGAAAGAGTCCATCGCATTCCATTAGCGCTGGTGTGGGCTATTGGTTATCTGGTTGATACAACCTATACGGTCAGAGAATTATTGAATAGGCCGGAACTCTTTGCCGATTTTGATGAAGAGTTAACGAAGGTTGCCGACCGATATGAAAACAAAGGTTTGAAGCGGCTGCATTTCGAGCAGTTAAAGATCCAACCGGCCGAGAGTTTGCCAATCCTGGCCCTGCTGGCGTTCTTCAAACGCGCCGTGCCCAGAGGCGCCTTGGTAGATTTAATGGACGAGGTCCAACTGAACAAGACGCTGACGCGGTTTGAGCGCAATAAGTTGGTTGCGCGGAAAGAATCGGTGGATGCTTATACCCGGTACCTGAATGACCCGTTGGCGACAAATCTCTACGGATTGCATCCCGTCATCTGCGAGAACGAATTTTTCACCAGTCTTCTAGACAAGGAAACGCTCTACGCAACCGCCGCGGATAAGTGCTGGGAACGAGCAAATGCTGCGGCCGAAGTTAACCGTTTCGCTTATGCTTTGGAACTCTACGACTGCGGCGAGAAGTTGTACGAGCACCTGGCCAAAGAACTTAACCGGGAGGATCTGCTGAACAATTACGCGGGCATGTTGATGAACAAGGGCAATGCGCTTCGGAATCTGACCAGGTTGGCCGAGGCGCTTGCGGAATACGACAAGGCGATTGCGATTCGGGAGCGGCTGGTCCATCAGGAGCAGCAAACGCATCTGGCCAGCGATCTAGCTGGGGCTTACATGAACAAGGGCATTGCGCTTGCCAACCTCATTAAGTTGGCAGAAGCGCTTGCGGAATTCGACAAGGCGATTGCTATCCGGGAGCGGTTGGTTCACCAGGAGCAGCAAACACATCTGGCTAGCAGCCTCGCTACAGCCTACATGAACAAAGGCATTGTGCTTCGGAAGCTAACTAGGTTGGCCGAAGCGCTCGCGGAGTATGACAAGGCGATTGCGGTTGGGGAGCGGCTGGTCCACCAGGAGGAGCAAACGCATCTGGCCAACGACCTGGCTAAGGCTTACATGAACAAGGGCAATGCGCTTTGGCACCTGACCAGGTTGACCGAAGCGCTCACGGAGTACGACAAGGCGATTGCGATCTGCGAGCGGCTGGTCCACGAGGAGCAGCAAACGCACCTGGCCAACGACCTGGCTATGGCTTACATGAACAAGGGTAATGCGCTTGCCGATCTCACCAGCTTAGCCGAAGCGCTCGTGGAATACGACAAGGCGATTGCGATTCGGGAGCGCCTGGTCCACGAGGAGCAGCAAACGCATTTGGCTAACGACTTGGCTATCGCTTACATGAATAAAAGCCTTGCATTAGAGAAGCAATCAGATTTCGACGAAGCCTTGGCTTGTTATGAAAAGTCCCGGCAAAAATGGATGTTCTGCGTCGAACATCTGAACATGTTCTGGGTAGTGCCAACCCTGCTCGAGACTCTGCGCTACCGGTTGATGACCTTGCTGCAATTACAGCTTTGGCCAGCCGCAGCGGGAGACATTATGGAGTTTCTCGCACGGTTCACCAGCTACATCGAAAGGGAAGGCATCGACGAAGGGCTCAAAGAGGCTGCTCGGAACGAGATGGTTAAAATGATTTCAGAATTGCGCGCGTTGAGTTCCACACAGCGCGAACTGCTGTATGCCGAGCTAGGCGCGGGCGGAGAGCCATTTCGGTCGTTGATCGATAACGCAGACGACAGTTCAGATGGCACAAACCAACCCCAGCCACTATAACCTCACTTGCTCTGCACCGCTTCTCTCTTACGCAGCCCCAAAAAACACCGTAATAGTTCTCCTCCGAACGCGCCGTAATAATTCCTCATCGGGATGGTTTTAACGGCGGATCTGTGGCTAAATCACCTGCAACAATATGACTCGATCCCGTGTGCTCATCCTGCTCGCATTCGCCGCCGTGTATTTAATTTGGGGCTCGACCTATCTCGCGATCCGTTATGCGATCGAAACTTTGCCGCCGTTTCTGATGGCGGCTTCGCGATTCCTGACAGCCGGGTTGATTCTGTTCGTTTGGGCCACCGCGAACGGCGAGAGCATTCGCACTTCGCTCTCGCAATGGCCACGCGCATTTATTATCGGCGCGCTGTTACTGTTGTGCGGCAATGGCGGCGTCACATGGGCGGAGATGTACATTGCGTCAGGACTGGCGGCTTTGCTGATTGCGACTGAGCCGTTGTGGGTCGTGATGTTCAACTGGGTCATCACCCGCAAACGCCCAAACACAAAAGTTATATTCGGCGTATCGATCGGACTCGCCGGTGTGGCATTGCTGATCGGTGATGGATTGCGGCAAGTGGATTCGTCTTCGATGAGTTTGATTGGCGCGGCCGTGGTGGTCCTTTCGTCGTTGGCCTGGGCTGGAGGTTCTGTTTACTCAAACCGCAGACCGATCAAAGCATCGACATCCATGGCTTCGGGCATGCAGATGCTCGCAGGCGGAAGTTTGTTGTTATTGCTCGCGTTCAGTGCCGGCGACTTCGAACGGCTCAATCTCGCGAGCGCATCGTGGCGGTCGCTGGTGGCTTTCATTTACCTCACGCTCTTTGGATCGCTGGTCGCTTTCACGGCTTATAGTTGGTTGCTGCGCAACGTCACGACTGCGCGCGCAGCAACTTACGCGTACGTGAATCCTGTTGTCGCTATGCTGCTGGGTTGGTTAGTCGCAGGCGAGCCACTGACTCCGAGAATGCTCATTGCCGCAGCGATCATCGTCGGCTCAGTGGCACTGATCACGACCTACGGCGCGGAACAGACACATTCCTGCACTTAGCCTTTTGACGCCTGTTTGTGGCTTAATTGCCGGCGAATGGGCCGCTTTATCCAACTTACTTCGTGCACGTTGCTGCTCCTTTTTGTGACTGCGATCGGTCGTGCGCAACAACCGTCACCAACGCCTGTTCCGGAACGCACCGGCCGCTCCTATTCCACGCCCGATCTACCGAAGAAGCTCCACCGCCACCTGGCCCACAAGCCCGTTCGCCGCTGACGTTCGCTGACATCACCGCGCAAAGCGGCATCAACTTCAGACACGCAGCTTCAAAAACATCAGCGAAGTATCTGCTCGAAACGATGGGCGGCGGCGTCGCCATCTTCGACTTCGACAACGACGGTCGCATGGATCTCTTCTTCACCAACGGCGCCGCATTGAAAGATCCGATGTCGAAAGACGAAGTCGCCGACAAAAGCCAGCCGAAGTATTGGAATCGCTTGTATCAGCAAAAGACCGACGGAACATTCACTGACGTTACCGAACGCGCCGGGCTCAAAGGCGTCAGGTTACAGCATGGGCGTCGCCGCCGCAGACTACGACAACGACGGATATGTCGATCTATTTGTCACCGGCTACAAAGCGGATCGTCTGTATCGCAATAACGGCGACGGAACTTTCACGCGACGTCACCAAAAGCTTCCCATACGATAATAGCGGATGGTCCACCAGCGCCGGTTGGTTTGATTACGACCGCGATGGCCGTCTCGATCTGTTTGTCGTGCGTTACATGGATTGGGACTTTGAAAGCGGTTCGATGTTTTGTGGCGGTCCCACGTCAGCGTTACGCGCGTACTGCCATCCGGACAACTTCAAAGGCGCAGCAAACCTTCTCTTTCATCAACGTGCTGACGGATCGTTTGAAGATGTAAGCAAGTCTGCGGGCATTGCCGATCCGTCCGGCAAAGGTCTCGGCGTTGCTTTTGCGGATTTTGATAACGATGGATGGACGGACGTTTTCGTGGCGAACGACAGCGTGCGCCAATCGCTCTACCGAAACAAAGGCGATGGAACGTTTGAAGACATCGCAGTCATGTCGGGTGCAGCCTATGACGAAAACGGACGCACGTTTCGCCGGCATGGGCGTTGATTGCGCCGACTACGACAACGACGGCTACATGGATGTCTTCATAACTACTCTGTCAAACGAGAAGTACGCCCTTTATCGAAACAACGGCGATCTGAGTTTTACTTACGCAACCAACACTTCCGGCAGTCGGGCAGATCACTTTGCTTTACTCCGGTTGGGGCACGCGGTTTGTCGATGTCGACAACGACGGTCTGCGCGATCTGTTTGTGGCGCAGAGTCATGTGCTCGATACGATTGAGAAGTCGACTGCGTATTTGAAGTACAAGCAGCCGCTGCTGTTGATGCGCAACACCGGCAAAGGATTCGTGAACATCTCGGCCACTGCCGGAGCCGCGTTCAATTCACCCGTGGCGGCACGCGGCGCGGCGTTCGGCGATCTGAACAACGATGGCCAGCTCGACGCCGTGATTGCTGTCCTTGACGATGCGCCGCTGATTCTGCGCAACATGGGAACACAGAATCACTGGCTGGGCATTTCGCTTGCCGGATCCAAATCAAATCGCAATGGTATCGGCGCACGTGTGACTGTTACCAACCGTCGCGGGGCAGAAACAGATTTTCGATGCGAGCACTGGCGGGCAGTTACCTCTCTTCGAATGATCCGCGCATCGTTGTTGGCTTGGGAAATGCACGCGGAGTTCGCTCAGTTGAAGTGCGCTGGCCCAGCGGCCGCGTGCAGACGTTCGCGAATCCTGCAGATCGATCGATACCATCCGCATTGATGAAACAGCAGTAACGTCGTCTAGTGCGTTCTACAGTACGATCACTGACACTGAATGCTTCGGCAAAGTCACCACGAAGCTTCGTCCGCTCGAAATAGTTCTCTTCTGAATCGAAACCGCGTCGGGTCGTGAAAAGCTCATTAGAAGCCGTGAGCGATGGCGCAGTGATGGTCTTTAGCTCCGCGCGCGCGGTCGGGAATCGTGCCTTGAAACTGATCGTTGTGACAAGTGCGACCGGTCCGGACTGGTGTTCACAGCTTTGATGAAGATCTTTTTGCCATCAGCGGTGCGGCTCACCGTGGCGTCGAGGTAAGGCACATTGGAGCCTTCGCGCAGAGGCATTGAATGTCGGACTGCTTACGTTGCTCGCCAGGCGCACGTCGCCGCGATGCTCGCTGTAAAGCTGGTTCACCAGATAGATCGGCGAAACAAAAACGTCATGTCGCCCAGCCTGGATGATTCCGCCCGGCCAGCCGTTAACGAGATCAGAAACCGCGCTCATCTCGACGAGCTCGCCCGATCGTTCGAACACGTTCATCAGTCGCGCGCCATAGAGCGCCGACTCCATCGAATACTGCCGTTCAGTTGGCAGATCGAGTCCCCATTCATTGATCGCCAATTTGACGCGGCCATCCAGCGCGAGCTCTCGCATCAACTGTTGCAACTTCTCGATAGAAACGCTCGAAGAATAACGGACGCGCCATCAGGTTTAACGGATCGCTCGCGCTTCGCGACGGCCGTAATAGTGATGAATCGCGAGGTAGTCGATGTTCGCTCCGGCTGCGCGCAGCACGGTGCGATTCCAGTTCATGTCGTTGTCGCCGACTGCGATCAGCTTGATCGAAGGATCGACCGCACGCATCGCCTTTGCATAACGGTTGTAGTTGCGGGCGTAAGTCTCAGCATCTGAGTGGCCACGCACCCAGTTGCCCCAGATCTCGTTTCCAACTTCCCAAAACTTGACGCCGAATGGAGCCGGATGCCCGTTAGCTGCACGCATCGCGCCGTATTTCGAAGTCGCTGGTCCATTGCAGTACTCAACCCAGGCGGCCGCCTCTTCGACAGTCGCGCCGCGTCCTTCAACGTTGACTGTGATTGAAGGCTCAGCGCCGACGGCTCGAGCAAACGCAATAAACTCATCGGTGCCAAAGTCGCCCGGCTCCGGCTCATTCTTCCAGGAGAGATTGGACCACGTGACGCGCTCGTCGCGCGGTCCGACGCCCCATAACCAGCGATAGTCCTGAGCCACGTTGCCGCCGGGCCAGCGAATGAAGGCCGGTTTTAGCAGCTTGATCTTTTCAAATACGTCGCGACGCACACCGCCAGGCGCAGCATCACCCGGCATCAACGACACCTGATCGATCCAGACCGTGCCTTTTCCCGGAAAGAGAATCGCGAATCGCGCGAGTGGATCGCTGCGAGTCGGCCTCAGCGTGAACTCATATTTGCGCCAATCGCCTTTGCTGATGTGATCGATGTTCGGCCGAAGCGTGAACCTGACCCAGATTCACGTCTGATTCGAGCGCAACCGTGATGTGGCCCATCGTAATCGGTGGTCCTGAGCCAAACGTAACCTCGATATTCAAGACCAGCGCGACTGGAATGCGGGACTGGTAAATTCCGTGACGTTGAATTACGCCGTCGCCGGCTTGCACGCGCAGCGAGTGTTCCTTCGTTTCGCTCTCGATCTTTATTTTCCGCTGTTGCGGGTAAGCAAACTGATCGTCCCAGTGAAAGGAGAGTGCGTAATCGTCGTTTCGATCGTCGGGATAACGATCCCAGTTGCGCGAGAGACCGATGACGTTTGGCGGTTCTTCGAAGCTGCGGTTGCGAATCAACTCCGCGTGCAGGCCACCCTTGATGCCCTCGTACATGAATTCCAGAAACTGGCCGTAGAGCAGGGGACTGATGCGGTTTTCAACCTTGCGAGCGTCGATCGTTATCGACGCTGTTTGAGTCGCTTGCGCCGCAACGATGTGCAAGCTGTCCGCAAAGCGCAGCGAGCAAGCACAGAAGACACAAAACTATTAGAGACATCGTCCTTTGTGCTTTTTTGTGACTCACCTGGATGGAATGCGCAGCACTGTGAACGACTGCGGCATAAACGTGTAGTCAAACTCACCAGCCGAGATCTGGCAACTGCCGTTCGACCGGAGCAATCCTCGTTGGATGGTCCAAACTGTTCTCAGCCTTCAAATCTGAACTCTGCAACACGAACGCCGTACCGGTTTTGCCCGACTCCCTTCGCGCCCGCCAACGTGATGCGCACTTCTTTCGACGCGGAGCCAGTATTGACCACTTTCAGAATCACCTCGCCACTCCGTTCATCAAACGACGCGCTGGTGTAAAGTTCACCTTGTCCGTTTTTCGCGGAGCCGTCCAGCAACACCGGCAACTGTCTTGTGCCCTGGTTCACGCTGAACATTTTTTGCACGTAATAGTTTGGCGTGCCGTAGGAGCGCAGATTGTCGAACCAGATCATGTTCGGCGTCCATTGCCACGCATCAACGTGACCGAACAGCGGCGCGTAAGACGACATCTGCACGACGTCAGAGTTGCGTTCAAGACCGGTAATGAAGGCAGCTTCCGATAGCGCGCATTCCCAGTTGTTGCGGTTGTCAGGACTGGCGATGCCGACACTCTGCGCGGCGTATTCACCGGCGAAAACTTTTGGACCAGTGCGCGGATAATTGTCGTAGCGCCCTGCATTTTCGCGAAACCATTTCGGCGCCATGTAGTAATGTTCGTCAATCAGATCGGCTTTCAGCGCGCGCATCTTTTGCCAGAGGAAGTCGAAACGTTCGCCGTCCGGCGATGGTCCCGCGCTGGATGACTAAAGCGATGTTCGGATACTTCTGCTTCAGCACTTTGGCAAACACTTCGTATCGTTCGACGTATTGCGGTCCCCACTGCTCGTTTCCGATACCGATCATCTTCAGATTGAACGGTTTGGGATGGCCCATCTCCGCGCGCTTTCGACCCCACTTCGTTGTTGACCGGCGCGTTCGCAAATTCGATCAGATCGATCGCGTCCTGAATGTAGTGATCGAGATCTTCGAGCGGCGCCAGTTCACTCGAGTTAAACTGGCAAGCCATGCCGCAGTTGAGAATCGGCAGCGGCTCCGCGCCGATATCTTCGCTCAAAAGAAAGTATTCGTAGTAACCCAGTCCGAAAGATTGGTAATAGTCGGGCGTCGAGCGCCAGTTGAATTCGGTGTTCCAACGATTGATGATCAGACGGCGTTCGTCCAGATCTCCGATCGTTGTCTTCCACTGGTAACGTTGGTCCAGGTTCTTCCTTCGACGATGCAGCCGCCGGGAAACCGCAGAAAGCCGGGCTTCATATCTTTCAGGAGCTTCACCAGATCGCTGCGCAATCCGTTGGGTCGATTCTGCCAGGTTCTTTCGGATAAAGCGAAACCAGGTCGACGTCGACTGTGCCGCCTCCCTCGAAGTATGAGATTGAGTCGAGCCTTGCTGCTGGTCGCGTTCGCGCGCAACGTGGCGGTATAAGTCTTCCAGAGGTTTGTGAAACCCGAGACTTGTGTTTCACCGAGCACGCGCCCGTCATCCACTACTTCGACGCGCAAAGTTGCGGGCGAACCATCGATCCGGCGTGCCTTGACTGAGAACCGGTATTCAGCGCCTTTCTGCACACCGATGCCGCGAAAACCCTCGTTTATAATGCCGAAACCTTTGCTGCCGGCCGGCGCCTTGATGCGCAGGTAGTGAGAGTTTGGCGTGTCTTTGATCGAACCCTGATCGAAGATCTGGAGCTGCCCGTCTGGTGTCGCCGCGGTCCAACGGTTTCCAGCCCATCATCGGATTCGGAAACTCGAACGATCGATTCTTTACTCGCTCCGGATAGAGTCCGCCGTCAGCGCCGAAGTTGATGTCTTCGAAAAAGAGACCGAAGAGTGTTTTGGGAATTCGCGCGCCCGGCTTGTTCACCTGCACCGTGATGTTCTCGCGTTTGCGCGAAAGCGACTTGCGCGTGGAAGAAGCGCAAGCGACGAGCAGGGACAACTATGAGAGCTTCGTTAGTGCTTTAGTTCCGAGCGATCTTTGTTGTGTTAGCGAGAGTTTCATGATGCTTTGTGCTAGTTTACGCGTTGTCACGGCGCGTTTGACTTGCGGTTTCGCCTTGCCGGTCATCCGTTTGATGAACTCGACTTCTTCCGGAAGGTATGGTCTGCCATCGTTGCGAAAGACTTCGTGAAACCAGACTGACGGTTCGCGATCGACGTACGGACGCTGCCATGAATCCCATGGCAGGTGCGTCTGAGTTTTGCCCTGGACCAATCCCCAATTGATCATGCCCACGTTGTGAACCTTGCCGACCAGCAGCCAGCCGAAGAAGAAACTGCCATTGCCACGAGCCATGTATTCCGTGCAAATCATCGGACGGTTGTATCGCTTGAGCCAGTTGATCCGTTTCTCAAGTTCCGTCGGCGAATCGTAGTTATGAAAAGTGATGACGTCTGACAGTTCGATCTGCAGACGATCCATCGGAGTCATCTTTTCCGGAGTGGACCAGTCGCCTTTCCAGACGCCTGAAGTCAGCGGTTGCTCGGCTTGCGCTTCACGCGCCCAGGCAAACGCTTGCGGCAACAGCGCCAGCACAAGTTCGACCTTGTTCTTTGGTTCCAGTTGGTTGTAGCTGCCATGGTTTTCATTGTCCGGTTCGTTCCAGATGTCCCACGCGAGAACGCGCTGATCGCTTAGCAAACGCACCGACAACACCTTTCACATATGCCTCCAGACGTGGATACTCCGACGCGTTTTGCAGCCGTCGTGCGACTCGGACTCTGCACCCAACCGGAATTGTGTACGCCCGGGCGCGGTGCGCGCTGCTTGCCAAGCTTCGGATCCGGATCCCAGACCGAATCAAAGAGTACAAAGATCGGTTTGATCCCGTGCCTCGCAGCGATAGTAAGAAACTGATCGAGGCGGCGCTTGAAACCTTCCGCGTCCTGCTCCCAAAGCAGGTCGTGAAGGTAAACGCGCATCGTGTTCATGCCGAGACTCGCGGCCCAGCCGAGTTCCAGATCGATCCTTTTCGGATCGAACGAGTCTGCCTGCCACATCTCGAGTTGGTTAATGGCGCTCGCAGGGTTGTAGTTGCTACCGATTAGCCAGGGCTGCCGCGCGTACCAATCGCGTGCTTTTTGCTCCGACCACTTCTCAGTCTGTGCCGCGACCGCTGTAGCGCGAGCAGGAGCACAGACACTGATTACTCGAACAGGTTTTCGGAATGCTCACATGAAAGAGACCTTTCGTTATTGTTTTTTAATCACTCTCACGCCATAAAACCCGCCGGCAGTGTTGCCGGCGTGCGGTTGGAAGCGAACAGTGATCTTGCTCTTGCCGCGAGTGAGGTCTTCGGGGATGGCATAAGTCACGTCGAAAAACTCGCCCGGCTTATCATTACCGAAGCGACTGAGTGGCGATCTTGTTCCCATCAACCAGAATATCGAACGTTCGTGGTCCAGTTTCGCTTCCCCAGTACGAACAAACCAGTGAAACCGGCTGATCCGGCAGCACCTTCAGATCGAACGACAACCAGCCACCGTCGCGTGCGTGCCGCCACTTACGACCCGAATGTTCACCGGAGTCCATGCGTTCGCCTTGCAGGTTGTGCTCGCGTTCGGCTGCGGTTCGCCAGGTTGGACAAAGTCGACGGTTATCGCCTCGAGCCGTCGCACACGCTCCAGTTCGTTCTTTGTAATTCGCCTCGCGCTCAAGCCACTGCTGTTCATTCAGCAAATCCCAATAGACGCGCATACCGTTTGTTGTGCATCCGGTAAAACGGATAGAGCTTGATGTCGCGTGGTCTTCCGGCGTTCGTTGTGCGAAACGTCAACGGCCGTCGGCAACGGGCTTGAGCCATTCATCAAATTCCGCTGATCTTCACTCATGAGCGCCGGTACTAGATTCACGCCAGCCGGCTGCTCTTCGCGGATCGAGCTCTCCCGCCAGCACGGTTGGACCATAAAGAATCGCGACGCGTCGTGGGATTGTCAGGCATGGTTTCCAGCCTGAGTGACATCGGAATCGTCAACTCGACGCGATCGCCGGTTTTCCACGTCCTGCTTGAGTCTCGATGAAGCTGCCCGGTTTGGTCAGCAATTGTTTGTGGCTTGCCATTGACGTTTACTGGTGACAGCCATCTTTGGCCCATCCGGGATAGCGCAGTCGCAAAGAGAGATTGACCGGCTCTTCGTCGTGACCGTGAAGCTTACTTTGTCTGCCTCCGGATAACGGAGTCTCTTGTTGAGCGACAATCCTTTGTCGCGCCAGTTCAGTTCCGAAGGGATGAAGAGGTTGACCCAAAGACCGTCGTGGTTGTGAAAATAGATAGCCTCGCCATACTTCGCATGGTTCTCCATGCCCGTGCCCACGCAACACCAAAAATTGTCGAACGGTTTTGAATAGATCTTTCGCGAGCCGGTCTTTAGTGGAACGTAATAACAGACCATGCCGTCGTCAGGATTCTGCGACGCGAGGATGTGGTTATAAAGCGCGCGCTCGTAGTAGTCGGCGTACTCGGCCGACGCGCGCCACTCGAAAAGGTGGCGCGTCAGTTTGAGCATGTTGTAGGTGTTACAAGTCTCGGACGTGTTGTCGCTCAGCCGGTTGCTGAGTTTGTCTGGTGGGCCAAAGCGTTCGCCGTCGCTGTGGCCGCCATTGACATAAGAGTGATGATGGACCACGCGCTCCCAGAAAAACTCGGCCGCGGTTTTGTCCGCGGCATCCGCGGTCAGTTCGTAACGACGCGCGAGTCCGATCAGTTTTGGAATCTGCGTGTTCGCATGCAGTCCCTGCAAACGATCTTCGCGGCGCGCTAGACGGTTCGAGCACCGCTTTGTGATGGAAACGTCGCGAGAGTCGCAGATACTTTTCGTTACCGGTGCGGGCATAAAGTTCGGCGAGCACTTCGTTCATGCCGCCATGCTCGCAATCGAGCATGCGCTGAAACTGCTCTTCCGTTAGATTCGCCAAAGTGGCGTCAGCCCAGTCAGCCAGCTTGATGGCGATGGTCAGAGCTTTTGCGTTGTGAAAATGCTGGTGAACGTCGAGCAGTCCGGCGAAGAGTTTGTGCAGCGTGTACCACGGAACCCAACCGCCGTTGAGGTCGAAGGGTTGGACGCGAATATCTCCGGCGGAGACTTCCTGAAATATCTTCTTCCCGTTGGGAATGGCGGCGACGTAGCCATTGCCGTTCGCGCGTTGACACGTTTCCAGCTCGGCGATGATGTAATTTACTCGTTCACGAAAGCGAGCGTCGCCCGTTGAGGCAAACATCAAACGCGCAAGCGGACAAATAGTGACCGAGTGAATGACCGGCGATGGTCATCGATTCCCAACCGCCGTAGGCTGCGGCCTTCGGTGCGAGGCCCGCTTCTTTTCTAAACCCGCTCAGTAATCGATCCGGATCGAGACGCAGCAGATATTCCGCATCGCGCGTCATCGCGTGCTTGAATGGTCCATCAAGCAGCCGCACGTCCTCGAGGCGAAACGCGTGCGCCTCTCGTTGCATGCGATCTCGCACGGGCGTTTGCGCTCGCGCCGGTACTGACGCAAGCACGGCCAGACAATAAATGGTAAGAAGCAGGTTAAGTCGCACTGTCTGCATGAGAGTTCAGCAATGTCTAAGAATGTTTCCCGCAAAGGCGCAAAGACGCAAAGATCTCTTCAACGTCTTTCTTTGCGTCTTTGCGTCTTTGCGCCTTTGCGGGAACCTGCCTTTCTCATCGGACACCGAGCAGGATGTCGATCGTCAATTGATCGAGTCGTTCATATTTCAAGCCACGCGAAGCCAAACCGGCCCGATCAAAGTTGGCCGACAGCAATTCGCTTGCATGCTGGTGGCGAAAACTTCGCGCCACGTCCATCGCCACTCGTCTCAGCGATCTCGGCCAGTATGGCTTTGATCTCCGGATCGTTATTCCACTGCTCACCTCTTTCCTTCAGAATGAGATAAGTCCGCATGCAGCCGCGCGCGAATTCCTTTACTCCGTCGTAATCTTCGGTGCGATACGCGTGTGCATCGAAGTGTCGCGATCCTGAATAGCCGACGTCCTCCAAAAACTTCACCAGCCAGAACGCAGCTTTCGGATTAGCAGAACCGAAACGCAAATCCTGATCGTAGCGGCCGGGAATCTGATCGTTGAGATCGATATGGAAAAGCTTGCCTGCTTCCCACGCTTGAGCAACGGCATGGGTCATGTTGAGCCCCGCCATGTGCTCGTGCGCGACCTCCGGGTTGACGCCGACCAGCTCCGGATGGTCCAACGTGGCGATCAGCGCCAGGTAAGCTCCGGTAGTCGGCATGTAGATGTCGGCACGCGGCTCGTTGGGCTTCGCTTCGAGTGCAAATCTGTAGTCATATTTGCGGTCCAACGAGTATTCGCAGAGGTAGTTGATCGCGTCTCGCAATCGTTTCACTGCCTCATCCGCACGACGGCAGCCGTCAGTCTCCACACCTTCACGCCCGCCCCACAAGAACGAAGATCTTCGCCCCGCACTCCGCGCCCAGATCCATCGCTCGCATCGTCTTTTGCAAAGCATAATTTCGGACCGACTTGTCGTTCGCCGTAAACGCCCCATCGCGGAACACCGGATCGTAAAAGAGATTGACCGTCGCCATGGGCACCTTGATCCCGTTTTCCTCACAGGCGTGGCGAAACTCGTTCACAATTCGATCGCGATCCTGGGCGGAAGCATCGATCGGCACGAGATCGTTGTCGTGAAAGTTGACGCCGTAAGCGCCCACCTCGGCGAGCATTCGCACCGCGTCTACGGGCGTAAGTGTCGGGCGAACGGCATCGCCAAATGGATCGCGTCCGCGATTTCCAACTGTCCACAGTCCGAACGTGAATTTGTGTTCCGGCTGTGGCGTGTAATTCCCCTTAGTCATTTCTAAACCTCTTCCATGCTGAACTAATAATCTCCGCGAGCTCTGAATGCTGCGGTTTCCAACCCAGCACTGCACCGGCTTTCGAGGCGTCTGCAACCAGGTGTGATGGATCGCCCGGCCGCCGCTCCTGCATCTCAATCGCGATCTTCAGTCCCGTCACTTCGCGCGCCGCTTCCACGACTTCCAGAACGGAATAGCCCTGCCCGTTGCCTAAATTGATTGCTGTCGAAGAGTTGCCGGCGCGCAGGTAATCGAGTGAGAGTGCGTGTGCCTGAGCAAGGTCGCTAACGTGAATGTAGTCGCGCACGCACGTTCCATCTTTCGTCGGATAGTCGTCGCCAAAGACAGCTACGCGATCGATTTCACCACGTGCAGCCTTGAGCACGAGCGGAATCAAGTGTGTTTCCGGATCGTGGCGTTCGCCTCGTTCGGGAGTTGCGCCGGCGGCGTTGAAGTAACGCAAAGCAACAAACTTCAGACCGTAGCCACGATCGTAGTCGGACATGATCCGTTCGATAAACAGTTTCGACCAGCCGTACGGGTTTGTTGGCAGTTGCGGGTGTTGTTCGTCTATTGGAATGCGTTGTGGTTCACCGTACGTAGCACAAGTCGAAGAGAACACGATCTTGCGAACATTTGCCTGCACGAGAGCGCCGAGCAAGCGTATGCCCTGCTCGACATTGTTTTCGTAATAGAGCGCGGGCGCGCTAACGGATTCTCCGACGTAAGCGAACGCCGCGAAGTGAACGCACGCATCGATGTCGTGTTCCCGGACCACGCGCACGATCAATTCGCGATTGCCGATGTCCCCTTGATAAAAAGGCACTTCGGGCGCAACTGCGTCGCGGTGCCCGCGCGACAAGTTGTCGAGCACAACAACTCGCTCGCCACGTGCGCGCAGCAACTCAGTGGTAACGCTCCCGATGTAACCTGCTCCGCCTGTAATGAGAATAGCCATGCCGTTGTTTATAGGTCAGTAGGACCATCTTCACGTATTAACGCGCTTTTTGTGCAAAGCAAGTCTATTTAGCTCAGTTGCACTAACAGATTTCCGAAAGCCGCGCTGCCGGGTGACGAACCGCTGAAGATGTGCGGTTGATGTCCGGTTAGTGTGGCGTAGCTGGCAGCTACCTCATGCAACACCTTTCCGGCGCTTCGATTCCCAAGCACCGCAACCGTGCCGCCACTACCACCTCCGGTAATCTTCGCTCCGAAAAGTCCCTGGTCCACGCCTGCCGATCTAACTAATTCAACCAGCAGGTCGGTGCCCGTCGAGCCCAAACCACATGCCGAGTAGCTCGCGTGCGATTCGTACATCACCTTGCCCATCATTACCTTTTCTTCATCGTCAGGTCTCTCGTGTTGCTTGCGTAACAACCCGGCAAACTGCTGCACGCGGAAACTCTCGTACACCGCATGCGCTGTAGGAGCACGAACCGGGTACGTGCGCCCGGGCGCAACCGTTGTCACGTGGTCGACAGTTCCCCAGTAACGCGACAAGAACTCTTCTCCAGGCATAGTCACAGGCAGCTTCGCTGCAAACTGTTCTTCAAATTCAGACGGTGACAGGTTCGCCAGATAACCGCCCCAGCGCGAGTCTTTAATCACAACACGACCGTCGTTTCGCTCGACTCTGAGGCCGGCAAGTTCGGCGACGATCCGGTAACCCATAAACGCGCCGGCTCGCACGGAACCGTAATCGCCCCCGCCGATCGAATGACTCATTCCCGAGTCGAGACCCCACACGGCCAGGTCTTCAGGTAACTGAATAGCTCCCAGCAACTCAGCCGGCTGGCAGATGAGCGCCAGTAGTTGATCCGTCTCACCACAGGCTGAGGTCATCTGGTCCATCACGCCACAAGGAGCGCCGACGACGAGGTTCTCAACCTGTTGGCAGAGCAACGCGATCTCTCTCGAATCAATTGCGATCTTAAACGCCGCCGCCACAGCGCTCATCGTGGCGACCTCGAGCGCCGCTGACGAACTGACGCCTTTCCCCTCAGGGACGCGCGACGAAATGAGAATCCGTGCGCCCCGATCGAAGCGAATACCGAGCTGGCGCATCAACACCAGGAAGACACCAGCTACGTACGCCGGCCACTGCTGAGTGTCGTCGCGTTTGAAATATTTTCGCGCGTCATCGTATTCAACCGGCTCGCCATCGCGCTCAAAGTCGGACAGAGGCATGTCGAAACTGAGCACACGTCCTTCGTTCTCCAACAGGCTGACGATTCTCAATTGCCGCGCGTCGTGTTTTTGCAGAGCAACTAAAGTGGCTTCTGCGATTGGTAACTCGAGTACAAGAGAGCCCGAGTAGTCGGCGATGCCTCCCATCACGTCAAGCCGCCCCGGGGCGCGCGTGATCGTGAGCTCACCCTGCGGATCGAAAAACGCTCTTAGCTCGGGCGCCGCATGATCGTGGAGCCTGCTCAGCATTCCGAGAAACTCCGACACATCGGCAAGGCCATGTGTGTCGCCGCGAATGATTTCGTAATCTGCTTTCAGACCCATGCTAATCACTGCTGAGACCACGTTCCCTCAACACGCGGCGCAGCACT
The DNA here is from genome assembly GCA_963770215.1 of uncultured Acidobacteriota bacterium. Classification (GTDB taxonomy): domain Bacteria; phylum Acidobacteriota; class Blastocatellia; order Pyrinomonadales; family Pyrinomonadaceae; genus PSRF01. The sequence goes on along the minus strand of CAVYOP010000011.1, from coordinate 426,539 downwards.
GGTTCGATCTCACGACGAATTGTGTCGTTAGCGTAACCAACCCACGAGATGTCGGCTTCGACGTCAAGTGGAGCACGCAAAGGTTCGCCACGCTCGTCGCTGACGACGACACCTGCTTCGCGCGCTATGAGTTCCGTGCAGACATCGTACGGATGACAGCAGATGCCCAACACGAGACCCGCGCGGTTCAACACCTTCTCAGTCAACGGACGCAGGTCTGCGACAAATCGATCGTGGCCCATCATCAGCTCGTAAAGCTGACCGCCGGAAGAGAGATACTGATCCTCGAAGCAATGGGCCTTGCCTCGCTCGACCGGTCCGAGCACGTCACGAATGATCGCTTCGTCGATCGCGGCAAGCTCGTCACGCGCGCCCGGAAAGAACCGCGCGACCATCGCGAACCCATGCCGGATCGTCGCAGCGCGAGACGGCCGCAGCGCGAGCGGCTTGCGCTGCTGTGTCAAACGATTGAACCTTTCCGCGTGTGCACCGTTGCCGCGGATCGCCCATAGCGCATCGCAGAGATGTTGTTTTACCAGCGGTATCTCAGTCTGAACTGCGAGCTCTATGTCTTGCATGTTAGTTTCGGCTCCGCGATTTGGCGCGACTCCGGTCAACACCCACGCGCTTCTTTTCTGATACATCAGACCGCGTGTGCCATCTATCGGATCGACGATAACGCGCCAGACGGCATCGCTTTCACTTGCGCCGACCGGCAAGACCAACTTGCCATCCTCGATTCCCTCGGCAATGAGCACGAGCGGCGCGCTTTGCGCCAACTCCTCGGCAAAGAGTTGAACCAGCACTTCTTCGCTAACGCGATCGATCGCATAAATCGTGTCGCCTTGCGATTCGTCGTCCGAGATCGCGGCGAGTTGGTCCACTTCAGCCTGCTCGGCTGCAAGCACTACGGCATCGCGGACTCGTTCGTGAATCCGACGAATCGGCTCAAGCAGATCCGCCACGTCGGGCCGGCCGTCGCTCATGGTTGCTCCTGCGATCGGTGCTTGTAGTGCACGTCCGGTTGAGCGCGCAGTTCTGCGGCCTTCTCTTCCGGCGCAGTGTCAGAGAGAAAATTGCCGCCGCCGATCTCCGGTCCCGCAAGATACTTCAGCAAATTCGGACGACGCAGTGGGGGATGGAATTCGATGTGGAAATGGAAACTCGAATAGTCGCCGCCGTCCGTTGGCGCCTGGTGCAGCGGCATCACGTACGGGAAAGGCATTTGCCAAAGATTGTCAAACTTGACCAGCACCTGCTTAAGCAAGGCGGCGAAATCGTGCAGTTCGTTCTCTGCGAGTGTGGCAAGACTGGAGTGCGTCTTTTTAGGGGCGACGAACACTTCGTAAGCGTAACGTGCAAAGTAGGGAATGAATGCAATGGCCGATTCGTTCTCGCAGATGATGCGACGGCCGTCCTCTTTTTCGGCGCGGATCACATCCTGGAAAAGAATGCGTCCAGTTTCTGCGAAATGACGCTGGGCGGCTCGCGCTTCGGTCTCGATAGTTTTGAAGACGAAGTTCGTCGCATAGATCTGGCAATGAGGATGCGGATTCGAGACGCCCACGGCTTCGCCTTTATTCTCGAAGATCAATACGTGTTTGATCTCCGGGCGAGCGCTAAGCTCTCGATATTGCTCCTGCCAAACTTCCAGCAGATGCTTGATCGCATGCGGCTCGAGTTCACTGAGCGCCAGACTGTGATTCGGGCTGTAACAAACCACTCGCGCGATTCCTGTCGCGGATTGGTTGCGATAAATGCCCGGCGGTGGTTGCAGCGTTTGCGGCGCATCAAATCCGACACAGGGATGATCGTTATCAAAGACAAACGTATCGGTGTAGTTGTCGTTGCGCGCGCCGTTGATGCGAAGGTTACCGGGACAGAGGTAGCAATCCGGAACGTATTCAGGCAGCGGCCCGCCATTGTGTTCGATCGTCTCGCCACTCCACGGACGGTTTTGCCGGTGGGCGGCAATGATTACCCACTCCTCACGTAACGGATGCCAGCGCTCTTCCCAGAACATACTCTTCTCAGTCGTAGGCGATTTGCAGGCGAGTGACCGAAGCCGGCGGGAAGCGATACGAAATAACACCACCTGCAACAGCAACCTGTTCAGTGCGGGGTTGCACTGCGGTAGGATTCTCGAATGTGTTGTGCGCGTGAATGTCAGGCATCGACAACACGTGCGCCTGAGCTCGTCCGGCGCGAGCGCCGCGCACTGCGATCTCCGTCTCGCGCGGTTCGTTGAGATGCGGGTTCGTAACTGTCAGTGTCAATTGTTTGTCTTTGATTGACGCCGAACCAGACAACCCCCAGAACTCTGCCGGCTTATCGACCCGCGTGTACTGTACTTCGGGCGCGCTGAAGATGGTCCGCACTGCCCGGCCTCCCATGTGTGGCACGAACATTTCGAAAACGTGGAAGGTTGGCGTGAAGATGAATTTGTCTTCATGCGCCAGGAACAGTGAGTGCAAACAATTGATAAGCTGCGCCACATTCGCCATCGCGACTTTGTCGGCGTGACGGTTGAACGTGTCGAAAGTGAGCCCTGCAAGAATCGCGTCGCGCATGGTTGATTGTTGGCCCAGCAGGTGAGTTGGGTTTACTTCCGAGCCTGGTTTGTACCAGGCGCCCCACTCGTCCACGACTAGCTTCACCCGGTGTTGCCGGTCGTACTCTCCCATGATGGTCCAATGTTGATTGATCAGCGACTCCATGCGATCAGCCTCGCGGAGCAGTTCGTAGTGCTCCGCCTCGTTGAACTTTAGCGCATCTCCTTTCGCAGCGAACCAATCATTAGTTTTACCTAGCCCAAGATTCCACGCGTAATGGTGCAGTCCCCAGCCGTAGATGCGGCCGAACAGGCCGCGATTCTTCTCGGCGGTCTTCGCAAAAAATCCGCGCGTCCAGTTGAAGTCGTCAACGTTTGCACCCGAAGCGATGAAACTAAGATCGACGCCATAACCAGGCACGGCGGCGGTGAAGCGCCTGTATTCAGCCGCATACTCTTCGGGCGTGAAGTTTCCGCCGCAACCCCATGATTCATTGCCGACGCCCCAGTAGCGCACCCGAAATGGATCGGGATTCGGCAGGTCGCCGCCGGCGCGTCGTTCCGCGCCTGTTGTCGAACCCGCGGGCGAATTGCAGTACTCGATCCACTCGTAGAATTCCTGTGCGCTGAGCCCGCGCACGTTGGCAGCCAGGTATCCTTCCGCGCCGGACAATTGACAGAAGCGCAGAAACTCGTTGGTGCCGAAATGATTCGTTTCAAACTTCCATGGACCATTGGGCGCGTTCTTGGGCCATTCCGGTGCGTCGACCCAGAAGTTTGTCCGCTTTGGACGGCGAGCGCGTGGTCCAGTTCCGTCGCGCCAGTCGTAACTGTCAGCGAAGCAGCCTCCGGGCCAGCGTATGACCGGCGCTTTGATGCGTTTCAGGGCGTCTACCAGGGCCGTGCGAATACCGTTCGTGTTTGGCACTTTGGAATTTGGTCCAACCCAGATCCCGTCGTAGACCACCCCACCAAGATGTTCGGCGAAATGGCCGTAAATGTTTGGACTGATAGTGCCAATCTCCTCGCCGATCAGAACTTCGATACGCGAATCGGCGGCGTGTGATGAATGGGCGAGACCGCCCGCGCGTTCCAGCAACAGCGCGGCGCTAACCGCCGCCGCGCCTTGTAAGAATTCACGTCGTTTCAATTCGAGGCACCTTTCAACGTCATGGGCTTCAATGTCGGCACTGCTATCAAAAGACCACGTCGGCGAGGCGGCGCACGATTTCGCGCACGTCTTCACGTTCCTGCGTTCTGCGGGATTCGTTCATTTGTTTGAACCTCGCCATCGTGGCCTGAGCTTCTGCCGTGCGTTTGAGACGAGTGTAGACAAGGCCAAGTTGGTAGTAGGCTCCTGCCAGTTCCGGATTCAGCTTGATCACTTGTTCGAGCTCACTCTGCGCCTGTGCCAGACGTCCGCTGCGAAAATAAAACTTACCCAACGCAAGGCGGGCGGCGGCAAACGACGGCTCCAACTCTACGGCGCGCTTCAAATTTGTCTCTACGCGTTCTGAATTTGATCCGCCTGCATTTTGCAGCGCCTCGCCCAGGAGATAATTCACTACGCCGAGTTTGTTGTTAATGGTTAAGGCGCGCTCGTAGGCGTTGATCGCTTCCGTGTAGTTTCCGACCTCGACGTTTGCCATACCGAGGTACGCATACGCGGGAGCATAATTCGGATCGAGTTTGAGGCAGTGTGTGAACGCTTTGACGGCTTCGGGATTGTTGCCTGCTTTGAAGTGCGCGATTCCGAGCCCAAGCCACAGGCGCGGTGAGTCTGGATAGATATCCAGCGCTTCCGTGAGTCGAATCACCGCCGCTTTGGGCGCCATAGCGTTGATCAGCAACATGCCATATTGAAATCGATAAACTTCCGACTTCGTGTCACGTTGAATCGCCAGTCGCATGGCGGGAATCGCGTTTTCAATGTGGCCGCTTTGCTCGTAGACAGTCGCCAGCAACGCGTAAACCGGAGCCGCTTCCATTCCGCGCGCGACCGCGCCTTCGAGTGTTCGTCCAGCAGCGGGCAGATCCTTTCCCGCGATGTAAACGCGCGCCAGCCGCAGCACTGAATCCTGGTCCATCGGAGCGAGTTTCAGTGCAGCAGACAACTCGATCTCGGCTTCCTTCAGCATGCCGGCTTCCAACAGTGCCGCTCCGAGTTCGCTGCGAGACGCTGGCGTTTCCGGCGGCGTTGGTTTGCAGCGTACTGTATTCATTAAAGTATTTCGTTGCCGCATCGCGGTCAGCGAGCTTGAGGGCGATCACGACGAGCGCGCGCGCAAGCTCGGCATCGGGTGCAAGAGTTTGAGCTTGTTCGAACAGTTCGCGAGCTGAGCGCAGGTCCGCCGGTGTGCCACTCGCAAAACGAAGCTGGGCCAGGTTGATTAGAGCGCTCGGCTGGTTCTTATTGATTTTGAGAGACGTCTCAAATTGCTCGGCCGCCTGCTTTGTTAAGCCGCGTTTCAGTAAAACAGCGCCGAGATTGTTTCTTGCGGCAGGTGAAGACGGTTCAGCGGCAGCCGCAGCTTCGAAATGACGTTGCGCTTCCGTCAAATTTCCAGCGCGGTCTGCGAGCACGCCGAGATACGTGTGCGCCGCCGCATTGTTCGGGACTTAAAGAAAGCAGCTTGTTGGAAGAGTTTCGTGGCCGAGCCGGAGTCGTTGCGTTCCAGCGCGGCCACGCCTTCGGAGATCAAGCGAGCAACTTCGGCGTTTGATTCGTTACCCTGCGCCGCGCGCGCCGTAGTTTGTGCTTTGCATGACCAGACGTCACTCCCGTTAATCGCCGCGCCAAGTACCACGACGGCAAGAATGGGAAAGTAACGGACATGTTTTAGCGTCGTGACGGTCATGCAGAATAAAACTGACGCACTTGGACCCCTTTGCACAAAAAGTGCGTTATGCCGTGAAGGTGTATCCCGCAAAGGCGCAAAGACGCAAAGCGCTGCCGCGTTTCGATCGAATTTCTTTGCGCCTTTGCGCCTTTGCGGGAGAAATATCCTGCGCAGCGGACGCAGATAGCGATTAAAAATAGTTTTTGTGCAAAGCTCACCTGGATCACTGGCGTTTCAACGCTAAAAGATGAAGCGCGCCCCGAGTTGTATGCGACGCGGCTGTTCGGGATCGTTTCCGCGACTCGAAATACCGAAGATCGCGACAGTTGTTGAAGTCCAGATTCGGGAGCGTGAATCTTCCTCGATTGAATGCGTTAAAGAAATCGACCCGGAATTCCAACGTCGTAGTTTCTGATAGTCGCGTCTTCTTCAAGATGTTGAAGTCTTCAGCGAAGAACGCCTGCGCTCGCAGATCGCTGTAAGTCGGTGCGGCATTGCCGAAGAACCGCAACGGATCTGCATAGTATGCTGCGTAAGCAGGATTGACCGGTTGCCGTTACCGAGGATAAAAGCCGGCGCCGCATTGTATTCCGGTGGTCGAGAAAACGCAGCCGGATTGAGATACAGGTAGTTGATGCCAGCCGGCGGGATTGCTCGGTATAGAACGGTTGTCCCGTTACATTAGGTCTCAAGTTCCCGGTAAAGCCTACGAGATCGAGGAAGTCTCTCGCGCCGCCGGCAATGAACGGCACCAGCAGTGGACCATTGCGGTAACGCTGAACGGCGGATACCTGCCAGCCACCTACCACGCGATCCACAAAGCCACCTCGATTCAGGTATCGCTTATCTTTACCAAACGGCAGCTCCGCCAGATAGTTGATGACAAGCGAATGCGGCACCACGTTTGGCGAAGGAGTTCGCAGCGCACGACGATCGTACGGGTTCTGAATGACGCCGCCGATCGGCGTCTCACCAAACAGATCTTCCGCCGCATCCGTCAACATTTTTGCGTACGTGTATGAGACCCCGATCTGCGTTCCCTGCGAGAACCGGCGCTGGAGATTGAGTTTCAGAGCATTGTAAAAACTCTGTCCCTGGCTCTCCATGTGCTCGGTGATGCGACCATATTGCGGGAACGGTCTTAGCGCCTGCGCCACGTTGCCGTTAAAACCCGGGAAGACAGCATTGTTCGATGCCGGCAAAGTCACGCCGACGCTTTGCGCGAAAGCCACGAGGTTCGGATTTGCCAGCGCGTCGCTCAATGGTGTTTGCAGGAACGCCTGGCCCAACTTGAGCGCTTCGAACGGCAATGCGTTTGGCGGAGTGAAGTTTGATCGCAAACGCGTACCCTTGCTGCCGACGTACGAAACCTGGGCCACAAATCTCGCGGGCAACTCTCGTTGCATATCAAGACTGTATTGTGCCGTGCGTCCGATCTTGAAGTTTCTGTCGAAGCCTTCCACGTCCGCGCCGATGAACTGACTCGTCGGATCCGGCGTTGGCAAGACCGGGTAGTTACTGAACCTGATAAGCGCATCGAAACCGAAATTGATGTTTGCGCCACCCTGCACTGAGAAGCCGGCCTGTCCGCCGCGACCAAAATCGTTGTAGAGCAGCGGCGCGTAGTACAGACCATAACCGCCGCGCACGACTGTCTTGTTGTTCAATGCTGTAAGCGAAGCCAAACCGCGGCGCGAAGTTGGAATAGTCAGGCTTGATCAAGCCGCGATACGGAGACGTTGGGCCGAAGTTTGTTCCCGGTGGGCCAACGAGCGCACCCAGCCGACCACCGGCAGCAGGATTGGGAACGAGCCGGTCGAAACCGCGATATTTGTCGAGATGCTCGGTGCGCGGGTACGGAATGTCGTAGCGAACGCCGAGATTAACAGTCAGCCGCTGGGTGACCTTAATATCGTCCTGAACGAAAACCGTGGGTTCGAAGAACCGGAAACCCGGATCGATCGATTGCACGGTCGCAAACGAGAATTCCGGAGCGCCGGTAATCAAGCTGGCGATGGGCCAACCCTGGTTGAATCCGTTGCCGTTTGCCGTTTGATTGCTGATGAAATTGAAGTTGCCGCCGAGGTCGAAGTGGTTCGAGTCGTTCAACTGCTGCCAACGAACTTCGCCGCCGATCTTCATCGTGTGGCGGCCCTTGATCAAAGTCACAAAGTCGCTGATCTGGACTGCGTTGTCGCCATCCTGATTGTCGAAAAATGTGGAACCGCCCGGCTGGTACGCACGAGGATCGGGTGACGTCACCGGATCGCCGACGAGCGGAAATCCGATCAGCGGCAGTGCCAGATTCTGCGTAGCATTTGCGGGCATTCCCAATGTAGTGGGGCTGATCCCGCGAGTGAAATTTCTGTTTTGGACGAACGATCGAGTGAAGCCTGCGTTGAAGTGATTCAGAATGCGCGGGCTGACGGTGTAGTCGTGTTGCAGTCGATAGTACTGCGTGTGAAATACCTGCCGGAACGAGCCCTGGTTCACCCACGGCTCAGGGAAACGTGGAAACGCGCCCTGAATCTTTGTCTGGCTGCGATAGGTTGAGCTGAAGTTGAGTTGCTGTTTGTCTGAGAGCGTGATCGTGATTTTCTGCCGCGTAGTAGTTTGTCGTTGTTGGTCTGCCGCTATTGGCAGTGTAGTTGCGAAAGACGCCCGACTGCGTCGGCAGCGGAAACAGCGTGTTGATGATGTTGAAGCCGACGGGATCGATTATCGATTGGCCCTGAGCGTTTCGTGTACAGGTCGAGACGATTACCTGGAATCGCGGGGCGATTGCAGCAGGGAACAGTGTTGTCGAAGATCTGCACTGGACCGCCAAAGAACTGGAGCACATACGGATCGGTGAGCAGTTCGGAGAAATCGCCCGAGCGCATTCTGAGCGTTGGCACGCCGACATTCACCGTTTCCGTCTGATCCAACTGATAGTGGCCGTAATTGAAGAAGAAGAAAGCGCGGTTCTTTAGACTCTTGAGCATCGGTCCGCCTTCGCCAAAGTTTGGGATAGTAAATCGGACCGCCGATCGAGAAGCCGTAATCGTGCTGCCGATCGAGCGGGCGCGTGATCTGACAATCGAGATCATTGGCAGGGCACGGTGCGCCGCCATTCAGGCGGTTGAAGTCGATGTTGGCGTTCAAAGCCTCGTTGCGCAGAAACTCATAAGCTTCGCCGTGAAAATCGTTGCCACCGGTTTTGATCGTGAAGTTGACGACGCCGCCTGAGGAATTGCCAAACTCGGCCGAGAATTGCGCCGTGCTGACAGTGAACTCCTGAAAAGCATTCGGGCCGGGCGCTACTTCGGTAAAGAACGTGCCGTTTTCGGCGCGACGTGTACCGGCGCCATCGATCAGTATTTCCGTGCCGAGACCCTGACCGCCGTTGACTCTGAAATTGTTTCCGAGCGTGCCGCTCGCTCGCGCGGCCGCGTTTTGATCTGTCCACGCCACCGCCGGAATCAATGCTGCTATCGAGGAAAATGAAAGCCAGTGGTGAACGTCCCGCAGTCTCACCGCCAATTTGCAGCGGCAACTCACGCATCTGCTTTTCCGTGACGTTGAGTTGCTGCACCGGCGTGTCGGTCTGGATGACGTTTACGTCTTGCGACGAGACGGTTACAGTGTCGCTGACCTCGCCAATCTGCAGCGTCAGATCTACATTGATGCGACCTGCACCGCGACTTTGACGCCTTCGACTACGGCAGTCTTGAAGCCGGGCGCCTCCGCCCTCAGCCTGTAGATTGCTGCCTGCAACTGCGGAATCGTGAAGCTTCCCTCGTCGGTCGTGGTGACCTCGCGCGCTTCGTTCGTCTCAACATTTACCGCCGTCACCTTGGCGTTTGCGACGACGGCTCCGGTCGGGTCCTTTACCTTGCCGGTTATGGCGCCACGGTCACTTTGCGCGGCTACGGGCGAAACGCACATTACGAAGAAAACCAGAACGCCAGGAATGCCTAAACGACGGGTCTTCATTTGCCACCTCCGGAAGTAGAAGCGTTCAATCGGTAATCGACGACCAGGCCCAAACTCACCATCGTCCGAGGTGAGACCGCGGAAATTTGCTTACGAATTGTGAGTTAAATGACCCAGAATATCGCCACGAGTGATGTTCGTTTACCTCAGAAATGAGCATGAAGTCAAGAAAAATTTCTCGTTGACATGTTAAATTGAGCTGTGAAAACTCTTTTTTGTCTCTCGATTCTTGCTGCTGGCGCTGGTGACTACCGGCCAACGCGCGCCCTCTCGGCAGCCGGTCGAGTTACAGGGTGACATCCGTCAGGTGCACGATCCCACTATTATTAAGGACGGCGACACCTTTTATCTCTTTTCAACCAGGGCGGGGATAGCCGTCAGATGCTCGAAAGACCTCGTCGTGTGGCGTTTGTGCGGCGATGTTTTTGCGCACTTGCCCGGCTGGGCCGTGACGATGTTCCGGGCCTGCGCGGGATCTGGGCGCCGGACATCTCCTACTTCAACGGCAAATACCATCTGTACTACTCGGCCTCCACGTTCGGCAGTAATCGTTCCAGCATTGGCCTGGCAACGAATCAAACGCTTGACCCGACCAGCGACAGGTACAAGTGGGAGGATCAGGGGAAAGTCATCTCGTCATCCAACACTGACGATTGGAATGCGATCGATCCAAACATCGTCATCGACGAACAAGGCGAGCCCTGGCTGTCGTTTGGAAGTTTCTGGAGTGGAATCAAAATGCGGAAGATCGATGCGGCGACGGGCAAACTCTCGAGCCAAGACACAAAGTTGTATTCATTGGCGAGCCGGCCTCGGTCCGCGGAGTTGCCGGGCGCAATTGAAGCTCCGGCAATTGTGAGAAGGGGAGGGTACTACTACCTGTTTGTCTCTTTCGATTTCTGTTGTCGCGGCATCAATAGTACCTACAACATCCGCGTCGGCCGTGCAAAACAAGTAACTGGACCATACCTTGACCGCGAGAGCAAAGACATGATGGAAGACGGCGGCACGCTCGTTATTAGCGGCGGAAAGCGTTGGCGTGGACCAGGACACTGTGCCATCTTGCAGGACCAGGATGGAGAAAAGCTTGTCTATCACGCGTATGACGCCGATGCGCGCGGCGTTTCCACGCTGAGAATCACGCCGATTACTTGGGAATGCAGATTGGCCCACCGTCTCAGTCCAAGCGCAGATCAGTAAGCGAACGCGGTAAGTCATGATTAGCTTCGGATACTAAGCTGTAACGCGCGATCTCGACGTTGAATGCGTTGTTTGATCAAGGTACCTTAGCATAAGCTCTGCGAACGTCGATGCCCTTAGCCACGAAAGGAGCGATATCTTCATCAGATGCGTCTTCGTCTGTTATCAGGACGTTGATCTCCTCGGTGGGCCAGATCAGAGCGGTGCCGATTTTTCCGATCTTGCGATGGTCTGCGACGACGATTCGCTGGCGCGCCTGCCGCATCATCGCGCGATGGATCGCTGCCTGGTCCGGGTAATTTGTGGTGAGTCCGCGCTCGACATGTATCCCGTCAACGCCGATAAAAACCTTGTCTACGAACATCTCACCGGCGTTTTGAATGGCGGCATTGCCAACCAGTGCAAACCAGTCACCGCTGAGAAACCCGCCGGTTACAAACACCGTCATGTCGTCGCGTTGGCTCAATTCCATCGCGACATTGACGGCGTTTGTTAGTACGGTAATGCCTTTGTGCAGAGTGACGCTGCGCGCGACTTGCGTCGTTGTTGTTCCGGCGCCAATGGCCAGAATGTCGCCGTCGCTCACAAGCTCGGCCGCCAGTAGACCAATGCGTCTTTTCTGAGCGCCTTGTTGTTGTTCCTGTTCGTGAAAAGAGGATTTGTGACGAAACGGTTCGTAGAGCAGTGGCTGAATCGGCACAGCGCCGCCGTGACTTCGTCGCAGTAAGCCGCGTTGTTCGAGGTCGGCGAGATCTCGACGGATGGTTGTCGGTGAGACCTTCAGGCGCTTGGCTAAACTCGCTACTGAAATCTTTTCCGATCGCAGCAGTTGCTGAATGATGAGTTGAGCGCGTCGTTCAGTTGCCGACGTTTCGTCGTCCAAGGGTCGCAGCGGGGGAGTCCCTCCTTGAGTTCGGCATCTTATTGTCTCGTTTCAGCCAGGTCAAACCGTTGGTCTTGTGAACCAGAAGGTCTTTGCGAGTTTATCCTCTTTGTGGCACCAGAGACCCGGCATTACTCCTGCGGCGGATCGGTCAACTTCAACACGACGCTTTCCTGGTTGCGTTGCTGTGCCCGCAAATCATCGGCACGAGCGAACAATCGTTTTGCGGTTTCGTTGTCGCCGAGTTTCGCATGGACCAACCCGAGCTGGTAATTGGCGCGCAGATCGTTCGGATCGAGTTCTACTGCGCGTTGGAGTGCAGCGCGTGCTTCCGTGTAGTTCCCTGCTTCGCGATACGCGGACCCAAGTGCAGAGAAGGCTGCTGCATGATCGGGACGGATGCGAATTACGCGTTGGAATGTCTCGATCGCGGCAGTGGGTTGGCCCAGTTTTTCGAGCGATACGCCGAGCAGGTATTCTGTTTGCGGATCGGCTTTCAGGCTGAGACTGCGTTGCAACGCGGCGCGTGCCTTTACGAATAAATCTTGTTGCAGCAGGGCCGCGCCCAGCAGGTAAAAGCCCGCAGGATCGCTGGGCTGGAGCACGATGTAGCTATTCATCAGGCGCGCGGTTTCGACAGTCTCACCCTTTCTCCAACGCACTGCCGCGAGGGCATAGAGATATGCCGGCTCGCGTGGATGATCGCGATGCAACTGCTCGAAGACCGGCAGAGCATCCAGGAATAGATCCATCTGAAAAGTCGTTATGCCGAAGTCGTAAAGCACGGCAGGAGAGTTCGGTGCGAGACGGCGGGCCTTTACAAGTTGAGCGAGCGCCTGTTCGAGATTGCCACTCAAGCGTGCGACTCGTGCCAGGGCGCGGAGCGTCGCAACATCATCAGGTTTAATCGCCAGTGCTGCGTTGAGATGTTCCTCGGCCTGCTCATACTGTTTTTGCGCGGTGGTTACGACGCCGAGCGCGTAGAGCAGGGGGAATTGGGTTTCCTCTGTTGCGGAGCTGAACGCTTCGCGGGGAACGAGACGCAGGAATTTGTACGCCTCCTGGTAATTCGTTTTCTCTGCGTAAAGCCTGGCGAGATTCAAATTGATCTCGGGACGATCGGGAGCGATCTTATGTGCGCGAAGGAGAATCGTCATCGCTTCTGATGGCCGGTTAGTCGTCAACAAAAGCTCGCCGAGATTGATGTGGGCGCCCAGATGCGAGGGCGAACGTGCGAGAGCACGCTTGAATAGTCTCTCGGCCTCTGCGGCACGAGCCTGTTTGGCTCGAACGACACCGAGAAGATTCAAGGCGTCGGCGTCGTTGGGCAATGCTGCCAGCACGGAGTTAAGAAGCTCTTCGGCACGCGACAATCGATCTTCGCTGATCGCGTTGACAGCTTGGGCAAGCCGCTTGAGATTGACATCACTTGTCGCCGTTTGGGCTTGCAGGATCGGAGTGGCCGCAAACAGCAACGCAAGGACGGCAATAACTCGAAACATCCTATTTGGATTTCTGTTCAAAGCCTACGATACCTTTGTTCTGCACGATGGTAAATTTACGGTTCACTCCCGGAACGCGAACTGTTTGCAATGATCCATCCGGCCATTTGATCTCGAACTTCTCGACGCTCGTCGCAGGCCCCAGACCGAAGTGCACTGCGAGGTCATTTTGCGAGGCATAACTTGTTCCGCTGATTACATCTCTCCGCTGTTGGATCTTTCCCGTTGTCACATAAACACGAGCGCCGATGGCGTCGCGCGCGATCTTCTTCGAAGAAGCATGCATCGCCTACCAGACGAATTGATAACCAGTTTCCCGCCGGTGATGCGACATTGCGCAAAACTGTGGGCCTGGAATCGATGTTGTTCATCACAACGTCCAGGCGGCCATCGTTATCCAGGTCCCCGACTGCAAGACCGCGGGCCGTCAGGGCGCGTGCCAGTCCGCTTCCCGGCACCGCTCCGATACGCTCGAACCTGCCATTCTTGAGATTTCGAAACAGCAGTGGTTGTTGCGCATAACTCGTTCCCCACTGATGATCGTCAACCGCGGGATAGACGTGACCATTAGCCACGATCAGGTCAGACCAGCCATCGTTGTCGTAGTCGAGAAAGCTTGTGCCCCATCCTAGAAACGGAATTGAAGGTTCACCCAGTCCGGTTGGAAAAGTAACATCAGTAAAGTTGCCTTCTCCGTCGTTGTGGTAGAGCGTGTTTGAATCGTCGGAAAAATTCGTGATGTGGAAATCAACTTGACCATCATTGTCATAATCGCCGATCGCCAATCCCATTCCGGCTTGCTCGCGGCCGTTCTCATTCAACGCCACGCCTGATGGATAGCCGGTCTCCTCGAAAGTGCCGTTGCCTTTGTTGATGTAAAGCTGATTCGGTGTAGAGTCGTTAACGACGATCAGGTCCAGCAAATCATCGTCGTTTGCGTGTACGAATGAAGACGTGAAGCCGTAATAGCGCTGCGGATCGTCGACCCCGGCCTTTTTTGAAACGTCTTCGAAAGTGCCATCCGGTTTTTGCCGGTAGAGAGTGTCGCCCTCGCCGGTTAGACCACGTGGTCCACACATCACCGCGACGCCGCGAAACTGGCAGAAGTTCTGGCCCCTCGCCCCCGGTTTTGAAGAATCAGCCGGACTTGGCGGCAACTTATCGAAGTCGAGCTCAACGTAACCAGGAACAAACAGATCGAGACGGCCATCGCCGTCGTAATCACCCCACGTCGCCCCGGTGCTCCATCCTTTGCGTGCGACGTTGAGTTTTTCGGCGACGTCCGTGAACGTTTCATCGCCGTTGTTGTGATAGAGACGAGACACGCCGAGATTGCTGACGAATAGATCGGGTCTGCCGTCGTTATCGTAATCGGCCACGGCGACTCCCATTCCCCACCGTTCATTCGCTACACCCGCCTTGTTTGTGACTTCTTCGAACTTCCACCCACCGAGGTTGCGGTAGAGTGCCGACCGCGGCGGTTTTTCCTTACCCTGAAGCGCCGGTATCGTCGAGCCGTTTAAGACGTAAATGTCCAGCAGCTCGTCGCCATCGTAATCAAAGAGCGCAACAGCGCCGGATGGCGCTTCGAAGATGTAATTCTTTTGTGGTGTGCCCGAGCGATGAATGAATTCCCGCAAAGCCGTTTTTTCTGTCACGTCAGCAAATACAACCGGCGCATTGGGATCAGTGACGTCGATCGTGCGTTTCGTCTTGTACTCTCGTGCTGCTCCCGTGGAAACGCCTCCCGTTGCTTGCTGAGACTCGGTCGTTTTGGGCGGAGTTTGACCTTGCAGAACGCACACGAACATGACGAACAGCAGACCTGATGCGAATGGCCGTGAGCGTCGGCGGATGTCGTATTTACTTCTCATTTATCGGGAAAGGATCGACTATGCCGAACAATGGTAACACGCACTTTGAAGAGGCGGCCCGTCTAACTGTTGAACTTGTTGACCACAAATTCACGCCGGACGAACTGAGCGAGGCGGTCATGGGAACCTTGCTGGAGATGGCTTATCAGGTTGAGGTCTCTCAGCAAATCAGGGTAAACATCTGGCACAAAGAGGCCGGGTTGAGCACAGAATCACTCGCCGTACTCTATAGTCTGTACGAGACTGGCGCTGGTTATCGTCGCTCGCGTCTCTATGCTGAGTATCAGATCGGAAAGCTTGAACGCGAGAACGAGAAGGAAGGATCGGTCACACCGCGCGACCCAAAGCGATGCTAGCAATTTGTTTTTTGAAGCAAGGGATGTTGCGAAGCGAAAATCCTCGCGCTAACCTCGGCTCATTGCGAAGATGAGCGACAACATTGCCAGCTAGTACGGGCCAACGTGTCAAATATGTGAGAATGTATAAGTAAGTAGCAGTTAAAGGGAGAGAGCGGCAGCCGATTCTGAAGCCGAACTACCGCTCTCGGTGGAACGCACAGCATCCGTCACAATTTGCGTTGGACATGCGCGCTCCGATCTATATCGAACTGAAAAGGATCGGTTCAAGTAAGGTGCGAGGGCAACCTCACTGGTGAGACTCGCCCGATTAGTTCGGGCAACTTGGTTACCTTCTAATTCGGCGCGCAGTGTAAGTGAAAATACATACAACTACAAGAGCGCATCTTCGTCAGGAGCGATTGCCTGATGGGACGCTCGCGCCGAAACAAGCCGAAGAAGCTGAGCCTTAAGCTGTTGGAAATTCGAAAGCGCCTCAATATGAGTCAAACGCAAATGGCTCGAGCGCTCGAACTGAAGGTGCATTACTCAGCGGTTTCCAACTACGAACTGGGCACACGCGAACCCGATCTGTTGATTGTGTTGCGGTACGCGAGACTCGCACGCGTGCCGATGGAAACACTCGTCGACGACGATCTAAACCTGCCGCACATATAAGATTGGAATCCGCATTTACACTCCCACGGCAATCTGCTACTCTGTGCGCCTCTCGCTCCAGACAAGACCTGCAAAGCCTCCCAGCGTAGTTTCATTCAGCCCGTGCAAGTCTCTTAGTTCACAGTCGTAGTTTAAAAAAGACAAGCTAGGGCATTTCTCTCCTGATCCAAGATAACGGGCGAGTGCTGCCTTACCTCTCAACCACGCCAAAGGAGGCGCAATATGATTCGTAAGATTTTGATCTTCACAGTTCTTGCCGTGGCCGCTGCGGCTGCCATGGTCTTACCATTATGGAAATCAGACGCTGCACAAAAGCGAACATTAATAGGACCGCAAAAAGGATCTGCCAGCCGCGCCCTGCCAAACTTTGACATTCGCCTGACTGACCGTGGCGAGTTTAATGACATGGACCTTAGTTCAACCTCCGGCAAGCAAGTTGCGATGCAGAACGCTCTCACCAGCTCGCGAGCTTCCGCAGTTGAGCAATTCCGTTCGTCGCTCGCAACTGATAACGCTGCAAATCTTCGCGCCGTTGTTAACGAAGCAGGCGCGATGAAGAACTTCTTCGTCGATGGCGGCACTCTTTCAGAGCCACGATCAGATACCGCCGATAACATCGCCCGAAATTTTCTTGACCGGCACAGCGCCGTCTTCGCGCTTTCGAGCGATAGTATCGAAGAGTTGAAACTGGAAAACGAAGATAACGACCGGGGAACTACTTTCCTCAACTACACGCAGACCGTCGGTGGTCTGAAGGTGTTTGAAGGACAAGTTCAAATCGTCGTTAATAAGAACGGCGAAGTCCTCAACGTGCGCGAAGGATTTCTGGTCGATGGTCCACCGCTCAAACGCAAGGGAGCGATGAGCGAGGCAAAAGCGATCGCGAAAGCGTTTGAACATGCCGGCAGAAATGTTTTCCCGTCTTTTGTGGAGAATTTTTCCCGAACGTCGACGACGGAAATGTCTCGCTTCGCCAATCCGCTTGGCCCGCATTTCGAAGACGTGCTCTCAGAACAGAACGTGGTAAGAGTCGGCGGCGAGAGTCGTTTGGCCTGGCACGTTCTGGCGGAAGTCGGCCCGGAAGAGTGGTATGAAATTTTGGTAGACGCTTACACCGGTGAGCTTCTGCTTCGTCACAATCTCTATTTGTTTGAAGCGCAAGGCACGGTTTACACCGAAGCGCCTGACAAAGGCGCGCGCCAACTCGTTTCATTCGTCGGCGACACCACCATCAACACGACGGCCGGCTGGATGGGAACTGCCACCGTAACCACTGGCAACAACGTCGAGGCCTATCTCGATTCAGATGCCAACAACTCACCGGACAATAACAACGGAACCGGGCTCTCCGTTGGTCACGCATCGGCAGCGACCCAGGATTTCACCTTCCCGTTTGCCACTACGGTCGATCCAAGGACACAACAGGCCGCTGTCGTGACGAACCTTTTTTACTACAACAACATCATGCACGACTTCTCGTACAACCTTGGTTTTACCGAGACAGCGCGCAATTTCCAGGTAAACAACTTCGGCCGCGGCGGTACTGGAAACGATTCAGTTCGCGCGGAAGCGCAGGATGGCTCGGGAACAAACAATGCGAACTTCGCGACGCCGCCAGACGGTTCGCGTCCGCGCATGCAACAGTATTTGTTCACGTCGCCCAATCCCGATCGCGATAGTTCGGTTGATGGCGACGTTGTGTTCCATGAATATGGACACGGCATCTCCAACCGGCTGATTGGCAACGGCAGCACTGCCTTGAGCGGCATACAGTCAGGCGCAATGGGTGAAGGTTGGTCTGACTACTGGGCCACCACAATCAACAACGATGGTGCTGTTGGCGAGTACGTCACCAATAATCCGAATGGCATTCGGCGTGCTGCTTATTCTGTTCCTGCTGCAACCGTCCACGACTCTTACGCTGACCTCCAAAGCTCATCAGTTCACAATGACGGCGAAGTCTGGGCCGCCACTCTTTGGGATCTGCGAACGCAGCTTGGCGCCGCAACAACAAACCTGATTGTGCTCAACGGAATGAAGTTCACACCTAATCGTCCCTCATTCCTGAACGCACGCGACGGCATCCTGCAGGCCGATCAGAACCTGAATGCCGGAGCAAATCGCTGCGCAATCTGGACTGTGTTTGCACGTCACGGCATGGGCGTGTCGGCGGTGGGTAACGATGGCACAACTCATACTGCCGCGACTAACGTACCCGCGGATTGCGGAGGCACTTGTTCTTTCTCAATCAATCCAACGAGCGCGAGCTTTGCGGCGGCTGGTGGATCGGCAAGCGTGGCGGTGACTACGCAAGCTGGTTGCAATTGGACCGCTGTGAGCAACAATTCGTTCATCACTATCACGTCCGGGGCTAGTGGTTCCGGCAGTGGCACCGTGAACTACTCTGTTGCTGCAAATACTGGGGCTGCAAGAAACGGTTCGATGACGATTGCGGGCTTGAATTTCGGCGTGTCTCAGGCCGCCGCTGGAGGAGGCGGGTGTACAAACGCGATCGTTAACCCCGGGTTCGAAACCGGTACGACACCGTGGACAATCAGTAGTCAGGTAACCCGCAGCACGGGAACTTTCCCACACAGCGGAACTGCCTACATGATTCTTAACGGAGTGAATAATTCCACCGGGACTCTGTTCCAGACGGTAACTGTTCCAACCAATGGCTGTACGAACCTGCAGTTCTGGCTAAACATCACGACCAACGAGGCCGCGGGAGCCGCAGTCTTCGATCGTCTCTTCGTTGAAGTACGAAGCACGACGGGGACGTTGCTTGCAACGCTTACGACGTTTAGTAATCAGAATAGCGGCACGGCGGGAGTGTACGTCCTGAGAGGACCGTTCAATCTCAGCTCGTTCGCCGGGCAGACAGTGCGGATTCAATTCCGCGGCACCAACGACGTCACGTTGCCAACGATATTCAGAGTTGATGACGTGTCACTGCAGTAGAGTTTTACCTCGAGCGGCAAATCAAGAGCGGAGGCGTTTTCAACGTCTCCGCTCTTAACATTTCCGGCTTTTAATGATTGCGCTCTCCTCAAGCTCCGTAAATAGCATCGAGATACCCACAAACTTTTGACCGGTCGTCATTAGCAAGAGGCTTTGCACAAAAACGTCCGCTACGAAGGATATTCTCCCGCAAAGGCGCAAAGGCGCAAAGAAAGTCCAGCGAAATGCGGCAGCGCTTTGCGTCTTTGCGCCTTTGCGGGAGACATCTTCACGTATAACGCACTTTTTGTGCAAAGCTTTAGCAAGCTGCTTATTCCCGCAGGTAGTGGCAGGTGTATCCGCCCGGGTGTTTGCGCAGGTAGTCCTGGTGATAGTCTTCGGCGTTGTACCAGGTTCCCGCGGGTTCGATGCTGGTGGTGATTGGGCGCTTCCAGTGTCCTGATGCGTCGACACGCGCGATGACGCGTTCCGCGATCGACCGCTGCTCCTCCGTTTGGGGAAATATCGCGGAGCGGTACTGCGTTCCGACGTCGTTGCCCTGGCGGTTGAGCGTCGTCGGGTCGTGCAGGCGAAAGAACCAGCGCTCAAGGAGCTCCTCGAAGCTGAGAACCGACGGGTCGAAGGTTATACGAACCGCCTCCGCGTGGCCGGACTTGCTGTGGTGCGTGTCTTCATACGTCGGGTTCTCGAGGTGACCGCCCGTGTAGCCAACCTCCGTATCGATCACTCCGGGAACATCGCGCAGGATGTCCTCAACACCCCAGAAGCAACCGCCGGCGATCACGGCCACCTCAACCTGCTGCGCGGCCGATTCGGGTCCGGCACTGGCGGAGTGTCCCTCAGCCTCATTTGTTTGCGTAACTTCTGATTGAGTCATGGCCTGCTCCTTCAAGTATGATTTCGCTTCTTATTAACCGGCGTGAGCCGCCGCGGTGTCAACAATCCATTCCAACGGTCGCGGCTGAAAATTAAGTTCGCGCTTTGCTTTGGCATTCGAAACGCCTCGCATCTGAGTCCCATAGTAAACCGCATCCGCATCAATTTCCTGAAGCACATCTTCAACCGAGATCTGCGGCGGCGGTGGAGCATTCAGCCATTGAGCAAACGCCGGGAGCCATTCGCGCAGCGGTAAAGGTTGATCGTTCGCGATCAGATAAATCCCCGGATTGCCTTGCTCTACTGCCGCAACCGTGGCAATGGCCGCGTCTTCAATGTGTAACCACGACCAGACTCCTTCACCATTCCCGACGATTGGGAACTCTTGCTGTCGCACCTGTCGGGCAACATCACCATCGGGATTGAACCAGGTGCCTGGTCCATAGAAGAAGCCATAACGCAGGGCGATCCCTTCCATATCGGGATTTCCCAGCAAGCGATGTTCAAGCTCAGCTATTACGCGAGCATCTGATGCAACTCCGGGAGAGGCATCAAGTGCCAGAGGCGTTGTTTCATCTGCCAATCC
Source organism: uncultured Acidobacteriota bacterium (assembly GCA_963770215.1). Classification (GTDB taxonomy): domain Bacteria; phylum Acidobacteriota; class Blastocatellia; order Pyrinomonadales; family Pyrinomonadaceae; genus PSRF01. Next base: position 406,278 of record CAVYOP010000011.1, on the reverse strand, counting down.
TGGACCAGGAACCGCCCAAAATGCGATTGACTGTCGCAGATAACGCCGCACACCCGCAGCTTGGGCGGCTGCCAGTACGTTGGCGCCTCCTTCTAAACGGATGCGAGTGTTGAAGGGAGCAGCAGCTTGCATTGACTCACGGGTGTAGGTCCCGGGCAGAGCGGTGAGTTGTTCGATCACGACTTCCGGCTTAGCGCGATTGAGAACGGTCTTGATTGCATCGGCATCAAATACATCCGCGACCGCAGGTTCGATGCCTCTTTCCCTTAAAGCCTGAGCTTGTTCCGCGGAACGGGTTAGCGCAACTACATCGTGTCCTTTGGCAAGCAACGTTCCGATCAGCGGACGACCGATAACTCCCGTCCCTCCGGCAACAAAAATCTTCATCTCAAAATCTCCTATTGGTAAACGAGTCCATGGCGTCGATTAAGAAGGATTTTGGGCCTTCTAGTTGTCTCTCGACAACCCTAGATCGCGCGAGTAGGAGATTACCTGATCGAGTTAGAGTTGGATTACTCCTGACGTGTAGTTTAACCTGGCGGGCGTGTGGCGCCGACTGCCTTGATCTCAGCAGCCCAAATTACAGTGTCAGCCATCATGTATAGGACATTGTTCCCCGCGCCGCCGAAGGTGAAGTTCGCAACTCCAGGCGCGACGATCTCGCCGATCAAATCTCCGCTGCTGTTATAGACGAGAATGCCGCTCGCCGAAGAACTGTAAACGCGTCCTTCGGAGTCAACCTTTAGTCCGTCAGGAATGCCGGGACTCACGACGGCGAACAGACGCTCATTTACGAGATGTCGCCCATCTACTACATCGAACGCGAGGATGTGATGCGGTAAGTTGACGTAATACGAGCCTGGTTCCTCTATGGCGCCGCTATCGTTGATGTAGAGGATTGATTCGTCCGGCGAAAACGCGAGGCCGTTAGGCTTTTTAAACGAGTCGGCGACAACGGAAGTCTGTCCGAGGCGCGCTCCGCGATTTGCCGGCGGCTCATAGCAGTAAACATAGTCGCCGATTAACGGCTCGTCCTTAAATCCCTGCAAGTATCCATAGCTCGGATCGGTGAACCAAACCGAGCCGTCACTTTTGACTACCACGTCATTGGGTGAGTTGAACCGCAGACCGCGCCACTCATCGACGACAGTTTCCGAATTGCCCGTCTGAAGATTCATACTGCTAATCCGGGCGTGCGTTACTTTGGTCCCCTGTTCACAGATGATCAATTGCCTTTCACGATCCAGCGTCATCCCGTTTGCCATGTTGGAAGCGGAGCGGATGGTCGTGACGGCGTTCGGGTCTAAAGGGAACTGACTGCCGTCGAGAGAAATCCTCTTGATGGCGACTTCTTTCGATCCGGCTACGGGTATGTTGTTGCTTTTCGGAACCGTGGTGAAGTAAAGAGTATTCTCGTCTGCGACGTACACCGGTCCTTCGTGAGCGTCGGTTTCGATCACCGTGTAGAACTGCGGGTCGCTTCCCACGACGTCATAAAATTCTTCGGAGTAGGCGATGAAATGATTATTGATAGTGCCTTGAGGATAACGCGGTTGAGGACTATTCATTTGCAAACAACCTCTGTGAGAAAATCCAACTGCATGGGCAGTATACCATGTCGAAAGGAATGCAAATGAAAACCTGTGCCTTATTAATCCTGTTGATTGCCTCAATCGCGACGTCTGCTCAAACACAAAGAACAACTCCGGGGTCTGAGGCTGAGTTGGCCCAAATAACTGAGCGCGGCAGAAATCTCGCTGAATACGACGTCGCAGCCTGGTATGGGAGCGATGCGGTACAAGCGTTGAAGCCAACGGAAGGCAGCGTGGTGAATTATGTTGCGAAACGAACCGGCAATAGTTGGACCGTCGCGTTTGGGCGTTTAAATGAAACACGCGACAAATTCCTGATAAGTTACGAGGCCATCCAGGGAAGCACGCCTAAAGAGTTCAAGGCCGCCAAACTTGGACCACCCAAAGAGGACGCAGGATTTTTTCTATTTGCTGCCAGGGCCATCGAGACGTCAGTGGCCGACTTTAAGGGTGAGGAGAGACCATACAACATTGCCGTCTTGCCCGCGCCATCAAATCAGTTTTACGTCTACATTCTTCCAGCGCAAACGCAGAACGGCGTTTATCCCCTGGGCGGCGACGTGCGGTATCTGGTTTCCGGAGATGGACTAAAGATGATCGAGAAGCGTCAAATGCATAAAGCGATCATCGAAGTTTCAATGGCGGAAAACACGAAAGGCGGGTATCACACTGCGATCATGGATCAAATCCCGGAAGACAGCGACGTATTTCATGTGCTGGCCAGGAAGCCCTCAGTGCCTGAATTGATCGCTACGAGTCTTTTGTTTATCAAGTAGAACCTGACGGTAAGATTCGTTACCTGATGACGATGGAAGCATTTCGGAAACTTAAGTAGGTCGAAGAAAAAGGGAGCCGCGTCAATCGCGACTCCCTGGCACCGCACAAATCCAACCGCCTTACGGCGTCAACTCTGACGTCAGGATCGCTCCATTCAAACTCGGAATCACCGCGGAAATCTTCAACACTCTCCGGCTAGCCTTATCGATCCAGACAGTCTGCTTATCTGCGTCGTTATCGGCGGCGACTATCTCCACCTTGTACGCATCAAACTTGCCCGCCGGAACGGTGACGCTTTCAGTTCCGACAACCCTCAACTGCTTGATCTGCGGCTTCTGTTTCTGCACGTCGAAATTTCGGAAACTCAAACTGTAACCATCCGCCAGCGGCAGCGAAGCAATCACTTCAAACGCGCCTGCGCCATCGGCAAACAAAGCGCCACCCGGATCGGAATTGATCGGCGTAGACTGCCCGTTCATCACGGTGGACCCGCTCAGTTTATCCGGCGCAACATTCATCTCGATCGTCATTGGACCTTGCTTGATGTAGCGACGCTTCAACAGCAAGCTTCCTTTTTCGATCGTGCTGACGTCGACGATCTCGCCTTGCGGAGTCAGTGCAGTTTCGTTGACGGTCCACGAGCCATTCTCTTCCTTAATGTCAGTCTTCAAGGTGAGTGGAATTTCCTGTCCGCCGAGAGCGATTGAAGCCTTGTAGTTGTGTGTGCCCGGCCGCAGATCGACCGCCGGTTTCGGAACATCCGAAGTTGAAGTCATCATCTTCGGCAACGTCACAGTCTTGACGTCGACGTTGATTTCCTTCAGACGTTGCGACACTTCAGGCGTCATCGTTTCCTGATAACGTCCGCCGAGATACTTCGCGAGAAACTTCTCGGCGCTGGCAAACATCGCCATGTTGTTGACCGGACGCGCAAAGCCGTGGCCTTCATCCGGCGCGACCATGTACTCGACTGGAAATCCGCGATCTCTCAGCGCGATTACGATCTGGTCTGATTCGCGTTTGGTGACGCGCGGATCGTTGGCGCCCTGGATCACGAGCAGCGGCGTCTTGATCTTTGCCGCCGCAGTTAATGGCGACTGACGCAGCAACTGCGCCTTTCCTTCAGGCGTGTTTGGATCTCCCATGCGCTCGTAGAAAAGCTTGCGAATCTGTTCCCAGTACGGCGGAATCGATTCGAGCAGCGTGATCAGATTTGATGGTCCAACAATCGAGACGCCGGCCGCGTAAACGTCAGGCGTAAACGCAACTCCCGCGAGTGTCGCATAGCCGCCGTACGACCCGCCCATAATTCCCACGCGCTTCGGATCGGCAATGCCCTGGGCGATAAGATACTTCGCGCCCCAGGTCACGTCGTCCTGCATCTTGTCGCCCCACTGCTTATTTCCGGCGTCAATAAACTTCTTGCCGTAACCAGTCGAGCCGCGGAAATTAGGTGACAAGACAGCGTAGCCGCGGTTGGCGAGAAACTGGGCAAACGCGTTGTAGCCCCAACTGTCGCGATACCATGGACCACCGTGCGGAACGATCACTGCGGGAAGGTTCTTCGCTTCCACGCCTTTCGGCAACGTCAGGTAAGCCGGAATTTCCAAACCGTCAGACGACGGATATTTGACCGGCTTCATCGGCGCGAGATACGAACGGGTCAACTTTTCGCGCGCCTGATATTGAAGCGTTAGTTTCTTCGTGGTGCGATCCCAAAGATAAGTTGTGCCGGGATCGACATCGGCATTGGCGTAAACGAGGAACAACTTCTCGTCTTTAGTTGAAGACCCGAAACCGATTTCCTTGCCGGGAAGTTGTTTCTGCAAGTTCTTGTAATCGGCTTCGAAGGCTTTGTCTTTCCAGTAGATTCGTTCACGTTCGTCGTCGTAGGAAGTGGCGATCAGATCGTCGGAGACTTCCGAGAACGATGCGTTGCCGAAGTCGACGCGTTTCATAGGATCGGATTCGACCAACTCTTCTTTGCCTGTCGCGGGGTTGAAAAGTTCAAGCCGGACTAGATCGACGTCGGCGCCTTTGTTTGTTTGGAAGTAAACTCGTTCGCCGTCCTTGTGGTAGCGAACTGGTCCACACGACTCAAACACGTTGCAACTGTAAACCTTCGTAAACTTGTCTGAGTCGACGCGCAACACTTCCGTGTCGCCGTTCTCTGCCGATCGGGTTGCGAGCCGCAACTGGTCCTTGAGATCGAAGTAGAAGGCCGTGATGCGTTCGGTGTTCTTGCGCATCAACGTGCGCTCGCCGGTGGAGATTTTTACTTTGTAGAGATCGTGCCAGGCGGCGTCGCGATCGTTGATGCCGACGTAGAGTGCGTCAGGCTCATTGCGAGGCACCGAATAGATGACTGCGCGGACGCCTTTTACCTCGGTGAGATTTCGGGCCGCGGGCACCTCTTGTCCGGCAGCAGGCGCTTCAGCGGGATTGACAGCGTAAACGTTGTAATTCTCGTCGCCGGCTTTGTCCTGGACGAAGAGGATAAACTTGCCATCGCGCGACCAGAAGTATTGCGGGATTGGCCGCTTGGTGTCGGCGGTGATGGGTTTCGCGTTGGTGAACGGATCGGCAGTTTTCTTGACCCAGATGTTGCGCGTGCCTTTAAACGGTTTGATAAAGGCGATGAACGCTCCGTCAGGAGAGATCTGGGCGCCGGCGATTTCGGGGTCGCCGAAGAAGAGCTCGCGGTCAATCAGCGGCGGACTCTGCGCCCAAACAGGCGCGCCGAGTGTGACGATCAGTAGCGCTGAGAGCATGAGCAGACCGAGAAAGGAGCGGCGAGATTGGCCGGTTGAACGCATAAACACCTCTTTCGTTGAGTGATTCTTGATGAGTTTATCCGATATTTTGAACAGTTGGTTACGCAGGAAAGCGCTGGCGAGTTTCAATGGATCGAGTTTTTATTGACCGTTCGCGGGCGAGTGTATTAATGTTTTTCCTCCTCTCGGCCCTGTCGACGGCGCCGCCCCCATGAAACCAAACAACAAAAAACCGAATAGCTCAAAGCCGTCGCCGGCCGCTCCTCATGTTTATCGGCCGCAGCCAGTGCCGAAAGTCTTGCAACAGAAGATGGCGCCGGTGCAGCGCAAACTGCCAGTTGCGCCTCCGGTCTATAACCCGCAAACCGTTCCCAAAGTGTTACAGGCGAAGACTCTGGCTACTGGCCGGCCGCCGGTGAATCCGCCACGCGGCGCGACCCCGGTGCGAACTCCTAAACCCTCAAGCGCTGTCCACGTCAAACCTGGTTTACAGGAACGCCGATCCGCAATGGCGCCGGCGCTCAATCGCAAGCCACAAACGCCAACCGTCGCACAGGCTAAGAGACCGGTTGTTCAGAACGCGTTCAACGCGGCGAGGCCGGATAGGCCGGCTGGTCCACTTGTTCCCAGGCCCGGTCAACCTTTACGGACGCCTGGACCCTTGAACGCCACGCCGAGACCCGGACCACCCATTGGCGGCGCCTCAATCCAGAGAAAGATCAAGTACCACACTTCATACAGGGGCCGTAAGGCGAAGAATGAAAAGGATCTGATCAACCAACTGGTTGCCGCATTCGGCGAGCCCAATCGCGCAAAAATAACCGGCTACGTGGCTAGCATGGGCTCATCGGGAAACTGGTCGATGAGGGACGTTTGGGTTTACTTCAACAAACTCGCTGCTTCGGGCAGTATGCCGGTGCATGAGCACGTTGAGTTTGCTGCTAGCCGTCGCGCTCCCTCGCCACGTCCCTTGACCGATTTCAGCTTTACCCAGGTAACGTGGCTAACTGGAATCGTGGGCGACCGGAAATTCGGGCCGATACGAAATTCGACGGACGACGATGAACATGCTGAAGAGAGATTCATGGCGCGCGTGGAGTCAGCGCATGCTGAAGGACACCTGAATCTGAAGAGTAATCCGCGAATCGTTATTACGCTGAACAACAGCCCGTGCCGTGAAAAATGTGCAGGGTTGCTCGCCGCATGGGTCAAGAAGTGGCGGCTTACGAAGGTGACAATCTATTTCGGTAATCCTTACGGCGCCACAGAAGAATTCACGGGCGCAGTTGGCAGTTTGCAAGGCGCCAAGATCAGAGTGCACGGAATCGATCTGAGTAGAGTGCCACACAAGGGTGAAGAATTAACTGAGCGCGCTTCGACAGCGTTGGTTAAATTGGGAAATGATCTACGTCACGCAAAGGCGGAACGTTGGTATGAGTCAGACAAGGACTCCGGGTCTGAGTCCGGCTATGAATCAGACGAGTCCAGCGGTGATGATGGAGACGACGAGGACGAAGAGGAATTAGTCGTACACGCGAAGGCTAAAGCGAAAGCTCCAGCTAGTTCGGCCTTGCGGCCGCGTTCCCGATCGCGGAGTCGTGACCGATCAGACGAGCGAGCAAAGCGCCGTATGAGGAGGAGCGCTCGTTCACGAAGTCCGGTCGCGAGTAGTGGAGCGGAAGGCGGAGGAGGCGGCAGGCGTGGGCGGTCGCGGTCTCCTAAGCGAGGAAGTAGCAAACGGCCTCCGCGCAGGGCCGCTGCCGCGGCTGGCGGGTCGGGAATCCTCTCATTTCCTACTTGGGAGGAAGCGAGCTATCGGAGGATGCGCGCCGGACAGAGAATCAGAATCACGAATCATGAAGTCGACATCTCTGACCGAATCTTTGAACTAAAGATCGATTTTGATCCTTCCCACTATGCCTATCCCGAGGTTAATCGCCACGTTAGATGGATCAATCAATAAGATTGTTAACTTTTCCATTGACCCCCGAACTCCTATGAAGCAAAGAAAACTACCCGGCGCGCCGGCCGTATATCGGCCTCAGCCAATCGCAAAGGTCTTACAGGCAAAAAGAGCACCGGTGGCACCGCCGGCATATCGTCCGGAACCACGAAGAATTGTGCAGCCGAAGATGGCGGCCGCCTCGTCGCCGCGGCCGAAAGCCCCTGCCGCCTACCGTCCACAACCGACGCCCAGGGTCTTGCAAACTAAGCAGTCACAAACGAGCTCCACGAGTCCAGGCACTGCCCCTCCGCTATCGCGAAGAAACGTTGGACCTCAATCTTTAGTGCAACGAAAAATTGATGTGTCGGCGCCGAGCACGCTTCAGGTCATGTCTCCTAAGCCCAACGTGATACAGCGAGTAAAAGTCAACATTGGTGGACAGGATATTGAAACCTCGACAATGAAAATTTTCGACCTGATGCAACTAGCGCAAAAGCATCTCAACACGGCGGGAGCGGCAGCCATCTTCAAAGCGATAGAAGACGGCGACCATTTGCAGGAGAAAGATGACGAAGTTGAAGACGACGACGGTGCAGACGGAAAGAGGGCTGAAGTGGCGTTTGACCTCGACTTTGTCGCCGAACTCGATCAAGCCGAACCAGACGAAGTAGACGCGCCATCGGCAGATCTTCTGTCACGAGGAGAAATCATTAAGATTCATAAAAGCATTGCTGTCGACGTCAAAGGGTTTCGTTATGACAATCTAACCTTAGCGATCAGCACCGCGAGAACGCAGGGAAGCATCGAGCATAAGATGGCCCAACTGGTTTGGAGCGTCGTAAACGGCCACACCTTCAACGACGGAAACAAGCGCACCGGGGAACTCATGTTGGAAGCCATGATGCATAAGAACAGCAAATCGTTTTACAAACTTGGCTTGACCGAACTGTTAAGGAAGGCAGCAACTCATGGCTCGGGTCTAACTGACGTTCAGTTCAGACAAGGGATCGCGGATTTACTTAAACGGCCAAAAGGCTATCTCCCGCTCGGTCACGCCTTCCTTTGAGGTCTAGCGTGTGTCGTAGTTGATGCGTACGTCGTTCGCAAATCCTCTCGTTGCTGATTGCGTTACTTTCGGGCAACCGCCGATTGAGAGTTCGCGAAGGCGGGGCAAGGTGGTTAGGTAAGAGATGCCGGCGTCGGTGATGAATTTGCATCCTTCGAAGGAGATTTCTTCGAGCGATCTGATTTGGCTCAGCATCTCCAGGCTCGCGTCGGTGATCAACGTGTAGCCTGCGTGATATTTCTTGAGGTTAGGCATCCCAACGATGTGACTTGTCGAGAGGTCTGTTGTGTCGCGGCAATACATCAGAATCAACGACTCAATACGTTCGCTGCGGCCAATGTGACGAAAACCATCATCGGCAACGTCCATCGGCACGAGCTCTTTCAAGGAAGGGAAGTCAGGCAAACTCGCCAGCGCTGCGTCGTCGACGAACTTGCAACTCACTGCGAGGCCCTTCAACGCCGGCATCCGCGACAGTGCAACAAACCCTGTTCCCGTTAAGTTCGGACACTCACGCCCCCAGATGTACTCAATCGTTTGGGATTGGCTCAAATATCTAAAACCCTCATCCGTAGCAACGGCGCCCTGGCCCATCAACATGCGCAGCTTTGGCAGCGCGGCAATGTGACGCATCGCATCGTCGTCGCACAATGCGTCCTGACAACCCAGGTAAGCGAGGTTCGATAATCCGTCGAGATCTTTGAGATCGTCACCGCGCAAACGCGACGTATGCCAGAAGAAACTCAGACCAACAAGTCCATCGAGCCCGCGCAGGCTGTTCAGCCCCTTCCGAGTGAATGGACCGTCGATCAAAAGATCGGTGGGCTCAGCGCTGAACGACATCAGTCCGAATTTAGGTTCTTCCGCTTGCCGTGTCTTGAACGCGGGAAACTGGTGCAGCAGCGCGAGACCCTCGTCGGTTACATTCCGGCCGGTCTTGAAGCGACGCAGGTTCGGTTTTTCTGCCAACGCGGCGATCGCGCCGTCTCCTGTGTTGCAGCCTAATAGATCGACTTCCTCCAGTCGATCGCAAAACCTGAGATTTGCAATTCCGTGATCGGTGATGTTGTCTTGCCAATACACCCGGAACGCACGCAGTTCGCGCAGGTGGGCCAGCACTTCAAGACCATGGTCCGTGATCTGGCCGCCCAAAATCAGCTCTCGCAACTGTGGCATACGAGTGAGATGCACGAGTCCTTTGTCGGTGAGACGCTTTGAACCATCGAGGTTGAGGGCGGTGATCTGATCCAGTTGCGAAATGATTTGCAGATCGTCGTCGCCGATTAGATTTCCCGAGTTGATAGTTGTAAGTCCGAATTCCTTGATCACCGCACACAGGTCCTCCCAATCTTCCTTCGACATCGGTTGGCGCAGTTCGATGCTGTTGTTGGTCCAATCGATGCGGTAGAAAGGAGGTGTGGAATCAGACATGTCAGGTGATCAATACCCGACAAACCTGGTCCGTTTCAAGAAGCTTTGCACAAAAAGTGCGTTATTACGTGAAGCTGTCTCCCGCAAAGGCGCAAAGGCGCAAAGACGCAAAGCGCTGCCGCGTTTCGCTGGACTTTCTTTGCGCCTTTGCGCCTTTGCGGGAGAAATATCCTGCGTAGCGGACGTTTTTGGGCAAAGCCATTTCAAGACAAGATCAGGTATTCTGATTCAGAATAAGCAATTCATCCCGTTCAAAGTCGGAGGTTACGTGAACCTGCGTTCCGGACAACGCCCCAGCCGTTATGAAATTGCTGCACTCTGTTTCCTGCTCGTCGTTCTCAGTCTTCAGTTGTTCTTTTCCGTCAGACGCGAATCGCAAACCTGGGATGAAGCGAATCACATCTATACCGGATATCGCTCGTGGACCCACGCCGATTTCGGACTGAATCCTGAGCATCCACCGCTGCTGAAACTGCTCGCGACCGCACCCTTGTTGCCGTCGCAGCCGCAGACTCCCACATTGGAAGAACGCTTCTTTAAAGAGGACGCATTTCTTCGCGGCAAGGAGTTTCTCTATCAGAACAATGCTGACAAGATCCTCTCGCGCACTCGCACGACTGCCGCGACCCTGACTTTGCTGGCAGCGGTGATTGTCTTTTTCGGAACGAGGGAGATGTTCGGCAGCGGCGCTGCTCTTATTGCCCTCACGCTGCTTACTTTCGATCCAAACCTCCTGGCCCACGGCGCGCTGATTACAACAGACGTCGGGCTCGCCTGCTTCATGTTTCTCAGCGTGTTTATGTTTTATCGCTTCGTGAAGTCGCCGTCTGCTTTGCGGCTGATCGTGGCGGGCGTCTCGGTCGGACTTGTACTGTCGGTCAAACACACCGGCCTGCTAGTCCTTCCAATCCTGTTTTTACTCACACTTTGCGAAATCCTCTTTTCGCTCTTCGGAACGAAGCGTGAAAAGATCGGCCGTCATACACTCAAGCTCTTAGGTTCGTTTGCCCTCATCGCGCTGATCGGTTGGGTGGTCCTGTGGTCCTGCTACAGGTTTCGCTACGTCGCACGACCGGACGGCCTGCAACTGAATCCGCCTTTGGCCGAGTATGTAAAAGGCTTGAAACCTTCCGAAGCCTGGCCCATTTCAACGGCGGCTCGCTTCCACCTACTTCCTGAGTCGTATCTTTACGGTTTAGCCGATGTGCGACTCACCGCGAACTACTACACGAGCTACGTGCTGGGCAAAGTCTACGCGCATGGCGTTTGGTTCTACTTTCCGGTCGCCTTTCTGATCAAATCGACTGTCGGCGTCCTGGCGCTATTTCTGTTGAGTCTCGGCGTCATCGCCACACGTCGACTGAATCGCTGGCGAGAGATCCTTTTCCTGGTTGTCCCCGTGATCTTCTATCTGCTCGTCGCCCTCACCGTGGGAATGAACATCGGCGTGCGACACATTCTCGTTGTTTACGTTTTTCTATACGTGCTTATCGGCGGCGCCGCGTGGGTGTTGATCCAGAAGAGTCGGAAGTGGGGCTACGCTATTGCAGTGTTGGTGTTAATCCACGCCGCTTCGTCCCTGCTGGCATTTCCAAACTACATCCCGTACGCAAATGAGCTATGGGGTGGGCCATCACAGACGAATAAGTACCTGACCGACTCGAATTCTGATTGGGGTCAACAACTGAAGAGTGTCAAACAGTATCTCGATCGGCGTGGAGTGAAAGAGTGTTGGTTCCTGTATTTCGCGGCCGGCGTCGTCGAGCCGAGTTACTACGGAATACCATGTAAGCCTTTGCCAACGATCAGCACCTTATGGCTGAACTTACCATTTGATGTTCCAAACTCGATCGATGGACCGGTGCTGATTAGCGCCAGCAACTTGTCCGGTGTCGAATTCGGGCCGGGATCTCTCGATCCTTACGGTCAGTTCAAGCAGCTTACGCCTACGGCAGTAATCGATCACGGTGTCTTTGTCTTCGACGGTAAGTTTGACCTGCCGTTAGCGGCGGCGATTAGCAAAGTGCAAAAGGCCCGGAACCTCGCCGCGGCAAAACAACTGGACCAGGCATTGCAGGAAGCGCAAGCGGCAGTCGCGCTGGCGCCCGATTCGATACAAACGCAGCTTGCCGTCGGCGACATCCTGCTCGAGCTGGGTCAACCTCAACAGGCGCGCGCGAATTATGAAAAAGCACTCGAGCTCGCGAAGACGATCGAGCCCGAGTTTCAGGTTCGATCCATTCCAAATATTGAGCAACGCTTGCAGTAACCGGGGTCAAAAACATTGATCTAGCGCGGTCGGCCAAATCCGATTAAGATGATTTTGCACGATCGACGCGCAGATGATTTGCCCAGGATACGAACTCTCCTATAAAACTGATAAAACTGAGACGGTAACCGGCCAGCTTCCAGCCCTCCTGTCTCGCTATGTCGCTTAGTGAAGGCATAAAACTCGGACGTTACGAAATCCGCGCGCACATCGGCGCCGGTGGGATGGGCCAGGTGTATCTCGCCCAGGACACCAGCGAGTTGGATCGCACTGTCGCGATCAAACTGTTGCCCGCCGAAGTCGCGCGCGATCCGAAATGGATGCAGCGCTTCATCCGTGAAGCAAGAACAGTCTCCAGTCTCAATCATCCGAACGTTCTCACCATTTATGAGTTCGGCGTGCACGACTCAACACGTTTCATGGCGATGGAATATGTTGACGGTGTAACGCTGCGAGATCACTTAAACGCCAACCGTTTGAATCTTCACGAGGTGCTGGACATCGCGATTCAGGTGGCCGCGGCGTTGAACGCGGCGCATGAAGCGCACGTTATTCATCGCGACATCAAGCCTGAAAACATCATGCTGCGGCGACGCGACGGCATCGTCAAAGTGCTCGACTTCGGTTTGGCGAAACCCGTCAAGCAAGACGGTGATGCCGACAGCGGCAGTGGTCTGCTTCACACGGAGACCGGTATCGTGATGGGCACCGTGAGCTACATGTCGCCCGAGCAGTCTCTGGCGTTGAAGTCGCTCGACTATCGCACTGACATTTGGAGTTTGGGTGCGGTGCTCTACGAAATGATCACAGAGCGCGTGCCCTTCGAAGGAAAGGACCTGGTACAGCAAATCCTCGCGATTCAGGAACGGCCTCACGCGCCGCTGTCGGAGTTTGTCGAGCACGTCCCGGAACAGTTGGAACGGATCATCGACAAGGCACTCGCCAAGAACCCGGACGAACGTTATCAAACGGCGACCGACATGTTGATCGACATGCGGAACCTCAAGCGCCAGTTAGAGAACGCCGCTGAAAATGATCGCACTGCGCTTTTCGATCGCGGCATGATCCCGCGGTTGGGCCGTCAAGGTCGCCAAGGCCATCAAGATTCTCCCGGCACGGTGGCGGGCTCGCACGCCACCACTCAACAAAGCGGGCCTTACCCGGTTTCGAGCGCGGAGTACATCGTCAATCAAGTCAAGCTGCATAAGCGTGCTGCGTCAATTGTCCTGGCCGTGTTGGTCGTTGCCGGAGTCGCGACAGTGTTTTGGTATCTCAGGCATGCGCGAGCCGCGGTGCTGACCGATAAAGACACGATTCTGCTCACCGAATTCGAGAACAAAACCGGCGAGGACGTTTTCGACCGAACGCTGCGGCAGGGATTGGCGGTACAGTTACAGCAGTCGCCGTTTCTCGACATCTTTCCCGAAACACGCACGCGCGCCACTTTGCAGCTTATGAGTCTTTCGCCTGACGAGCGAGTGACTCGCGAGCGGGCGCGTGAGATCTGTCAGCGGCAGGGATTGAAGGCGTTCATCGCCGGCACGATCGTGAAGTTTGAACGCAACTACTCAATCACGCTCGAAGCGCTCAACGGGCAAACGGGCGATCAACTGGCGCTGGTCCAGGTCGAAGCTGAAGGCAAGGACCAGGTGCTCAAGGCTCTTTCGCGCGCGGCAACTGAGTTGCGCGAGAAACTCGGCGAGTCGTTGAGCTCGATTCAGAAGTTTGACGCAAAGTTGGAAGTGACAACTTCATCGCTTGAAGCGTTGAAGGAATATGCGCTCGGACGAGCCGAACAGGACAGAGGACAGTTCTTCAAGGCCATCGAGTTCTATAAACGCGCCACGGAAATAGATCCGAACTTTGCGGTTGCGTGGCTGGGACTTGGGCTGCAATACAGCAACACCAGCCAGCCAGGTTTGGGTGCAGAGTGTTTATCCAAGGCATTTGCTTTGAGCGACCGTGTTAGCGAAGACGAGCGCGCGCGTATCACTTACTTCTACTACCAGATCGTGACTGGCGAGTTGGAGAAGGCGATTGAAGCTCAGGAAGCGTATGTGCGCAGTTATCCTCGTGAAGCTCGCGGATCGGGTAATTTGGGAAACCTCTATTCGATCACTGGTCAATTCGAGAAAGCCGTCGCGGCCACCGGTGAAGCGCTGCGACTGAATCCGAACACAACGATCTGGCCGGGAAATCTCGCGGAGTCATTAATCGGGCTCAATCGCTTTGACGAAGCGCGAGACGTTTGCCAGAAGGCGCTGGCGCAAAAGTTGGATAGCACGAGTATTCGTGAACGACTTTATGCCGTGGCTTTTGTCAGTGGCGATGCGGCGTCGGCTGAGCAGCAGATCGCGTGGGCGAAAGGGCGGACTGACGAATATCGGGCGGTGTATTGGCTCGCGCAATCGGCGGCGTTTGGTGGACAGTGGCGCGCTTCGGATGAACATTTAGCCCGTGCTACTGAAATCGCGCTGCGTGCTGAAGCGAAAGAGGTGGTAGCGATTTACACGGCGGACCAGGCAGTGCGGGCTGCGTGGTTGGGCCAGTTTGCACAATCGTCGACGTTGGCCCAGTCGGCGCTAAAGCTCGAACGCAATCGAAACGTTCTCACTCGCACGGCACTCGCGTTTGCGCTTGCCGGCGATGCGTCGAAAGCGCAGCCATTGATTCAGGAGCTTGAGGAGGAGTATCCGAATGACACGATGGTGAACCAGGTCTGGCTGCCGGAAATCAAAGCCGTGATTGAGTTGCGCAAAGACAACGCTCAAGCCGCGCTCGATCTGCTTGAACCGACTAGACGCTACGAATCCGCCGCCGTCTTCTCACCACAAACCATACGCACGATGGCCTACTTGAAACTGGGCCAGGGCGCCCAGGCCGCCGCCGAAGCACGCCGAATCCTGGACCATCGCGGCCAGGGCACACTCTCTTTATTGTGGCCCCTCGCCCATCTCTCCCTCGCCCGCGCCTCCGCGCTGCAAGGCGACCCCACCCAGGCACGCAAGTCCTATCAGGATTTCTTCACACTCTGGAAGGACGCGGATCAGGATCTTCCGGTATTGATTGAGGCTAGGCGGGAGCTAGATAGCATCGCGAGACAAAGCATTACGGTGGATTCGCGCTAATCCAGCTTGCAACTGCGAAGGCGTAATCAACGAAGCTGAGCCTGATTGGGTCCCAATGAAGCCTTTGGCAAATCGACGGCAACACTCTTTTGAACTGCCTGAACCTAGTTAAGATTTCCGCACCGCTTGGGATTATCGCTCTAGTTGGATCTAATTCCGGTCTAAGCCATTCTCTAACTTCGCTTACAATTCCTATCTGCGTGCCACCATGGGCATAAACGTCTTGACCAGAGATATCGGATATGAATTTCTGATAGCGAAAGGACTCTATGTCCATCACTAGAACAACCTTCTCTTGTTCGTGTGCTTTTCCAAACCTCTTGCAACCAAGATCCATACCCAGTTCAAATGGCATGTTGAACCTTGGAAGGCGGTGGGTTTTGTCTAATTGGGTGCGAGATAGATCATGAATGCTGTATTTGCATTCTGCAATAATGTTCTGAATCTTATTGATTCTTACATTGCCCGCATTGCTGGCCTCAAGCGCACAACGGGACCTAAAGCCCATATCGTGGACAGTGAAAACTATTGCGTGGAAAAGTGGCAGATACTTTTTGTCGAAAGGACAATTGATGAATACATTTTATCAAAGCCTACTGGAATTCGTTTGGCTGGCATGAGGACAGTCGACTTGTCGCGTGTTGTTGAAGGCGCTGCTATCGTCTGGAAGAGCGTGATGGACTCTTCGAGATATCCTTCGTTTTTATAACCTCACTTACCGCGTTCTTGATTGCTTTCTCACTGACACTCGCAGGCTTATTTGGAAATAAAACGACTCGCTCTCGCGGCGGCATAGGATCCGAGCCGTAGCTATCCCTATCTCGAATGCGGCCATCGCGTCCATGAATAATAAGTTCACTCCGCCAAGTACGCGCCAAGGCACGAGCTGCCTCGACAGCGTCTCGTTGAGTTTCGTGTAGTGAGGTCGCTCTGCTGGTTCCCTCCTTTCGGACGGCCCAGCCATCATTTCGCGGAACGACGTGTATGTTCTGTGTTTTTGGCATACACCGCCATTTTTTACCATATCACTTCGTTTTTCAACAACACTGAAGGGCTGCACTGCGCGATGTTGGTGGTATGAGCGATAATAAAACCGCACAAACTCCTGGCACGCGCGGTTTATTAAACAAATGAACACTCTGGCCCAACACATCGGAATCGTCGCGTGTAGTGCAGAAGGCGCGGCGCTCTGCTATCGGACAATCTGCCTGGAAGCGTTGGCGGTGATGGGGGAGCATAACCATCCCCAGATCACACTAAATTCCATTCCGATGGCAGAACACATGCATTATATAAAACAGGATGACTGGGCTGGAGTCGCGGCGCTTATGTTGGCGTCGGCCGAAACAGTTGCGCGTGCGGGGGCAGACTTTGCCATCTGTCCCGATAACACGTGCCACCAGGCATTCGAGTATCTGCTCCCGAAGTCTCCGATCCCGTGGCTGCATATCGGCGAGGTGGTGACCGATGAGGCGCAACGTCGAGGCTTTCACCGGTTGGGTGTTTTGGGTACGAAGTATTTAATGGAGTCGCCGGTCTACCCAACGGCAGCGGCGAGACACGACATCGGTTGCGAGATTCCCGAGCCGAACGACCGCGAGAGAATTAACACGATCATCTTCGAGCAACTCGTCAACGCCATCTTTCCCGAAGAGTCGCGGCTTTACTTCAACGACGTGATGGACTCGTTGAAGCAGCGTGGCTGCGACGCGGCAGTGCTTGGCTGCACGGAGATTCCGCTCATCGTTCGTCCCGACGATGCGCCGCTTCCCACGCTCGACTCGACACGCTTGCTCGCGAAGGCCGCGTTGCACAGAGCTTTGTCGTAAGAGCTAGCGCGTCGCTTTAGTCTCTACGGGAGGAGGTGCGGACGCGGGTGGCAGATCCGTGTTGAACATGTCGGCGACACATTTCCAGCTACCGTCCGCCTGCTTCTTCCAAACTTCCAAATACTTGCCCTTGTCCGTCATCGGTTTACCGCTCGCATCCGTTTCGCTGATCTCATAGTTTCCGGTGACATAAGCGAGATCGCCGGACTTTGCGACCTCGACTTTCGTCGCCTTCCAACCACCGCCAAATCCCGGGACCTTAAACATCGCCTGCCACATCGCGCGCGCCGCGTCTTTGCCTTGCAGCACCGGACTGTTCGACGGCATGACGAGCGTATCGTCAGAGAGGAAGGACATGGTCTTTTCAAGATCCTTCGCGCCCGCAGCTTTGGACCACTCGTCATCGAGTTTTCGCAACGCAGCTTCGTCTGAAGCGCGCGTGTCGGCAACGGTCTGCGTCTGGCAAGCAGCAGTCAACGAAAGCAGGAGCAAAAGAACCAAAAGAAGAGCAGAAGACCTTTGGGGCATTATTGGGACCTCGAATCAATGGGAGTGGGAAAGCGCGTAAACCCTATAGTGGGCCAAATTCCTTGTCAAATATTGACCTTGACAGATTTATGGGCGCAGGAATACGGTATTTGTCAGTAAGCAGGGTGAAACCCCGCGACTTCTTACCAACCGCCGCCGTCCTTTTCTCATTAATCAATGAATCCGATAAACAAAAAACCCGGCATCGTCCAATTGAAAACTAATGCGTCTGCGCGCCGGCCAGTTGCGCCGCCAGTCTATCGCCCGCAATCAGCGCCCAAAACAGTGCAGCCGAAAATGGCGAATGTCGCCACGAACCGGAAACCGCCGGTTGCGCCATCCGTCTACAATCCAAATCAGCGGCACACGATGGTCCAGGCCAAGACGGCTACTCCTGCGCAAAGCGTCAAGCGTCCGGTTGGACGACATCCTGTTGGGCCAGCGGCATACAAACCACAGCCGCTGCAAAAAGTATTACAACGAAAAGTAATCGCCGGAGCGAATCAACCCGGCGTGACCGCACAGAAACGGCCGGTTGGACCAACTGCTTTCAAGCCACAACGCGGCATTCCTACTGGTCAAAGAACGGTCATGCAGGCAAAGCCGGCGCATTCAGTTGCCGCCATAAGGAAAGCACCCAACCTAGCGGCAAACTCCGGCGTCCCGCGAGCGATCGCCCCTCGTTCCAGCACGATTCAACGCCAGGTCACATTCTCACATGGACAACGACTGCGGCAGAACAACGTAGCGAACACGCTTTCCAACCTGGTTGACTATGGCATCACCAGGACCACGCTCAACGGCACCGCATTTCCAAACGGTCCCGGAAGCGAAGATCTTTTTATCGCTGCATTGCTTGAACCTGCATTACTGATGCAAAGAGTGAGTGGCGGTGTCGCAGTCTCGGTGCAAGCGGTAGGGCTCCAACGGTTGAGTTACATAATGGAACTTCCGACGGGCGGTCCCTGGCAGCTTCAAGTCGACAAACAGAACATCGCCGTGAAGCTCGGCAGCCAGCCAATGCGTGGAGGCCTGAGCATACCTATCGGTGATTCGGAAAGCGGCAATGTCACGCTCGACGTCAAGGGCCTGCCGTCAGATTCTGAGTTTGCGAGAATGGTGGAGACGCACGAAGACGTTCACGTGGCCGATATTCAGACTGCCATCAATGCCGTACTTAAACCCTGGGACGACAGACTAACCAGGATGCATCGTGAAGAAGCGCTCTTTAAAGGAGTCGACGAACAAGTTGCAACAGCCAGGCTGTATGAGGCCGCCGGCGGTACTCCCAGAGAAGTCGCCATGAGATTCGTCGCGAGGCTGAAACAGATGGGACGTGCTTTCCATGAGACTGAAGCCGGACAAGCGCCGGTTATCGTCGACATGGCGAGACGCGGGATGTTCAACGGCACGCTGGAAGTTACCTTGCAACATCGGGCCGCACTCGGCGTCTTGCATCAACGCAGATTGGAACGGGAACAAGAGGAGCGAGAATATCAGGAGGCTGTACAGGAAAGTATGGAGCGGCCTGTGCGCGGCTCCATTCAAAGCGGCAGCGGCAACTCGTTCATAAACGACGGCATGCTGTGAGACGTTTATGAGAGCGTTGCGTAGTCGGTGTAACCGCGTTCGCCTGGCGAGTAGAACGTCGCTCGATCGGGTTCGTTTAACTTCGCATCGCGCCTGAATCTCTCGGGCAGATCGGGATTCGCCAAAAACTTCGTGCCGAACACGATCGCATCCGCACCACCTTCTGCTAATAACTGAACACCGCTCTCACGCGTGAAGCCTCCATTAGCGAAATAAACTCCGTTGTAGTGTGGGCGGAGCTTCGAATGCCAACCGCCGCCAACGCGATCGGCGACGTGGACGTAAGCGAGTTGCGCAGCGCTGAGACGTTTGAGAATAAACGGATACACGTCGTCTGCGTCGCGCTCCTCGATGTCGTTGAAAGCAATCTGCGGCGAAAACTTCACGCCGATTCGCTGCGCACTGATTTCACCCGTCATCGCGTCCAACACTGCAAAGAGAAACCTCGCACGGTTCTCGATCGATCCGCCGTACTCATCCGACCGCAGGTTGACGTTTGTCGTCAGGAACTGTTGGACCAGGTACCCACTCGCTGCGTGCAACTCCACGCCGTCGAATCCGGCGTTGATCGCATTCGCCGCTGCGGTCCCGAAGTCTTTGATAGTTTGTGCGATCTCCTCACGCGTTATCTCGCGCGGCGTGACAAACCCTTTCATTCCATCTTCTGTGTAATTCGTCCCTTGCGCGCGCACAGCGCTCGGCGCGACGGGCTGTGCGTTGTCAGGCAGGAAGTCAGGCAGCGCGATGCGTCCGGTGTGAAAGATCTGCATGAAGATCTTGCCGCCGCGCGCGTGAACCGCTTGCGTGACTTCGCGCCAGCTTTCGATCTGCTCTCTCGTGTAGATTCCCGGCGTGCGGACGTAGCCTTTTGCCATCGGCGAGATATTTGTCGCTTCCGTGATGATCAGTCCGGCAGAAGCGCGTTGACTGTAATACTTCCCGGCGTATGGAGGTTGAACCCCTTCGTCGTCGGCGCGACTGCGCGTCATCGGCGCCATGATTACGCGGTTGTCGAGCTCGATATTTCCGATTTTCAGTGGGTCGAACAGCGTCGTCATATTAGTTTTAGAAACCCGGATGTTTGAAGGCGGCGTTCAGGACGTGTTCGCGTCGCGGGAAGTGCAGCAACATTCCGATTGCGGCGATGATAAAGAGAACGTAGTAGAAGCGATTGCCAGTTACGAAGTAGTCAATCAATCCGAGCAACGCGGCAACTTCCGTCAACGCCCAGGTCACGATGTAACCTTGTTGGACCAGTTGCACTTGTTGACGTTCGACGGCTTGATTCAGCAACTTGCTTTTGATGACGAATGAAATCAGCGTTGTTGTTAGTGCAATGAACAATAGAACGAGAAACAGCGTCTCGTTCGGCTCGCGGTCTTCCGGCCGAGTGACAAAGAACGTGAGCACGTAATAGAAGATGATGCTCATAAACAATGCGGCCCACAGGGTGCGCAAAGTGCGGATTCTCAGCTCGACGTCTTCTTTCATATTGTGCGATTTACAGTACCCGGCGGAATCGATTTGAGTCAATCGTCGGTCCAGTGAGACACTACCGCAATCGTGAGAAACAGCGGAAAGTTCAGGGATGACGTGGATGAGCTGTTCCAGCTTCCCTTGTCAGAGTTCACGGGCGCACGCAACACACTCGCCGCGCAGCTGAAGCAGACTGGACGTGCTGACGATGCGAGTCTCGTAAAGACATTGTCGAAGCCTTCGATTTCGGCATGGACCGTCAACCAACTTTACTGGTTCCATCGCGACGCATTCGAGGAGTTGCTGGCGGCAGGTCAGCGCTTTCACAAGGCGCAAACGTCGAGTCTCGCCGGCAAAGTCGCCGACATGCGCGGGGCGCTTGACGCACGCCGCGAAGCGCTCGCACAGCTCTCGGATCTGGCGACGTCCGTGTTGAGCGATGCCGGTCACAACCCGGGGGCGGAAACAATCCGGCGCGTTACCACGACGCTCGAGGCGATATCGGCACACGCGTCGGTTGCGGATGGTCCAGCTTTGGGCCGGCTGACGCAGGACGTCGATCCGCCGGGGTTTGAGTCGCTCGCTTCATTCGTGCTCGGCGCCGGCGCGATGAAAGCGACGAAATCACAGCCGCAGAAGAAGGCTGATGACGAACGACAGATCGAGCAGGATCGTCAAACAAGATTAGCGGCTGCGAAAGTTTCACTTCAGACAGCGAAGAAGTCGCTGGTTGCAGCGCAAGCGAAGGCTCAAAGCCTGGAAGCCGTTCAGAAGAAGACACACGCAGAGGTGAAGCAAGCCGAGAAGCAGTTGCGCGAAGCGGAGGAACGATACAAGAAAGCAAAAAGCGTATCGGAAACTGTTATTCGCCGCTCGCAAAGTATGGCGGCGGAAGCAGATGAGGCGAAGAAGGCTGTTGAAGATGCGAGGCGCGCTGTCGATAAAGCGACGAAAGAGCTGGAATCATTGTTCGCTTCGATAGGATGAACAATTTATGAAATCGCTATCTGCACGAGCTTTACGCGTCCCGAACCACCGGCTTTGATCGACACGTCCGACTTACGACACTCGAAGTGCCTCGCCACGAGCGCGATCAGTTCTTGATTCGCCTTGCCATCCACCGGCGGCGACTTGATCTGAGCCAGCCACGTTCCATCTTCCTTCTGCTCCAACAGACTCGCGCGTGCGTTCGGTTTGACTCTTATCTGGATAACCATCGTCGGTAAGCTTTGCACAAAAAGTGCGTTATTACGTGAAGCTGTCTCCCGCAAAGGCGCAAAGACGCAAAGCGCTGCCGCGTTCGCTGGACTTTCTTTGCGCTTTTGCGCCTTTGCGGGAGAATATCCTTCGTAGCGGACGTCTTTGTGCAAAGCCTCGCCGCTTTAGTTCCGCGCGGCTTTTCGTTCGCCCAGCGCGTAGATCGCACTCTGTCCACGTACGATCAGCATCCCTTGCGACAGCGCCGGCGTGGCCATCAGCGGTTGGCCCATCGTGTTCCGCGACAGCAATTCATATTGTCTGCCGGCTTTGACCACGAAAACATCGCCGTCTTCACTCGACAAGTACAACCTTCCGTCCGCTGCAACCGGCGAAGCGCTAAACGAGCTCGGCAGTCGTTGTTGATAAATGAGCTCGCCACTCTTCGCGTCATACGTGCTGAACACGCCGTTGTCTGCCAGACAATAAAGCAGATCGCCGTAGACGATCGGCGTCGGCGTGTAAGGACTGCCTTTGCTGGTGGTCCACGCAACAAACGCGTTCTTCTCTTCGCCGGCCTTGAGCGAGATGTCGCCAACCGCGCCGGGACGAAACGCGTACATCACGCGTCCCGGAGGATATCCGCCAGTGATGTAAATCAGATCGTGCGCGACGAGCGGCGCCTGCATTTTCACTTCCGTGTTGTTATCTGAAAAGCGCCAGAGCTCTTTGCCCGTCAGCGGATCGTATCCGCGAATGTATCGTCCGCCGTTGGCGATCAGTTCCACGTGATCCTTGCCTTGATAGATCGTCGGTGTGGCCCACGACGTGATCTCGTTGCGCTCGATACGCCAGGCTTGTTTCCCGTCTTTCAGATTGAACGCGGCGATGAACGACTGCTTGTGTCCATCGGCTTGAACGATCACGAGATCGCGATAAATAACCGGACTGCTGGAGTGTCCCCACGATGATTCTTTGTCGTCCCAAAGTCCCGGGTTCAGCACGCCGAGATCCTGCTTCCATAGCTCCTTGCCTTTCAGGTCGTAACAAGCCAGACCTTCAGAGCCGAAGAGGGCGACGACATAACGGCCGTCGGTTACGGGAGTGGAATTCGCTTGCGTCGCTTTGACATGTCGCTTCGCTCGCGGCACGCCTTCGTAAGCTTTGTTGGACCACATGATCTTGCCGGTTTGTTTGTCGAGGGCGTAGATCATCCAGGTGTGTTTGGCGTTGTCAGTTGCCAGGTCGATGCCGCGATCTTTCGCGACGAAACCGGCTTTCGAGTCTTCGCTGATGGCGGTGATCAGGTAGATCTGGTTGCTCCAAACGATCGGGCTCGCGTGTGAGAGACCGGGGATTGCGGTGCGCCAGAGGACGTTCTGCGACTTCTCGACGTCCCAGGTGAGCGGCGGTTTCGATCCTTCGGCAACTCCCGACGCGTTGGTGCCGCGAAAGGCGGGCCAGTTTTGCGCGTTGGCTGTTATTGATGAAAGAATAAGAAGTGACAGAAGGCCAATCGAGATTCTCAGGTGATTCATATTTTTGGATTTATCTCCAATGCAAACTCTTGCTTGTGATAGCGCATTATAATTCGTCACACTTTGTCGTTGCATTAAAATCGCATGGGACAGTTTTTAACGCGGAGCACAATTTGGATCCCGATTGTGGCTTATACGATCGGGTGTGTCGTGTTTGCAATCGCGCGGCATCGAGTCGAGTTCGATCGCTGGGCGCGTTGGGCTTGGTCCATTGGCTGCGCCGTTTTGCTTGCGCATTTTGCTGCTGCGTTTCATTTCTATCACGCGTGGAGTCATAAGTCGGCTTATGTCGAGACGGCTCGCCAAACTGCCGAAGTGTTTGCTATCAACTGGGGCGGCGGGCTTTTTATAAACTATGCGGTTGCGATTGCATGGATTATCGACGTCGTGTGGTGGTGGGTTGGAGGAGTCGGGTCGTATCGTCGCCGGCCATGGTTGCTGACGTTGATTTGGCATGGTTTCCTGATCTTCATCATCTTCAACGCCACCGTTGTTTTTAAAGACGGATTGACGCGATGGATTGGACTGCTTATTTGTTTGATCTTGTGTCTGAGCTGGGTTGTTATTAATCGCCAACGTTCACTGCTGATCGTCCAACAAAACCGTGGTTACTGAGATACGCCAACCTCCTGTCGCGCTCCCGTTTTATTACGGCTGGGTTCACGTCGTTATCGCGGCGCTCGCGATGGTGGGAACTCTGCCTGGTCGAACACAAGGATTGGGACTGATCACGGAACCGCTTCTCAGGGATCTGCAAATCGATCGCGTCCACTTCGCGCGCATAAACCTTTGGGCCACGTTGATTGGCGCGCTGTTTTCGATCGGCGTGGGCCGGCTGATCGATCGCTTCGGAAGCCGGATCGTCCTGACCGTTGTCACGGTGTTATTGGCGTTCGTTGTTTTCGGAATGAGTACGGCGCATCAGGTTGCCGCGATTGCCATCCTGATCACTCTCACGCGTGGATTGGGCCAAAGTGCGCTGTCGGTCGTGAGCATTACGATGGTCGGGCAGTGGTTTGTGCGACGGCTCAACCTCGCGATGGCGGTCTACACGATCGCGTTGAGCATTGGGTTCATGTTGGCGTTTCCTTTGATAGGCGCGATTGTGCTGTCGAATGGCTGGCGCACCGCCTGGTGGATTATCGGGCTTGCGCTTCTTCTCGGTCTCGCACCGGTTGCGTTATTGCTCGTGCGCCGATCGCCTGAGTCGTGTGCCATCGAACCCGATGGCTCACCACAACGCGATGCTTTGACCGACGAATCACCAGCGGATTACACGCTTCGCCAGGCGCTATCAACTCCGAGCTTCTGGGTCTTTGGAATATCCAGCGCCATCTACGGTCTGATCGCATCCGGCATCGCGCTCTTCAACGAATCGATTCTCGCAGAGCGACGCTTTGACGCCTCGACCTACTATCGCAGTCTGGTCATCGTCGCCCTGACCTCGCTTGTGGGAAACTTTCTCGGTGGCTGGATCGCTTCAAAGTGGAAGATGAACCGTCTGCTCGCGCTTGCGATGGTCCTTCTCGCAGCCTCCCTCTTCGCACTCCCTCACGTCTCGACCCAAACGCATGTCGCAATCTATGCAGCAGTCATGGGCCTTGCGGGCGGCTTCGTCATTGTTATTTTCTTCAGCTTCTGGAGTGCCGCCTACGGACGAAAACACCTCGGCAAAATCCAGGGCTCTGCCCAGGCCCTCACGGTAGTGGCCTCGGCCCTCGGCCCCCTCGCCCTCGCCGAAACCGTCAGCCGCACCGGCTCCTACGCGTCGATCTTCTATCTATTGACTGTAGTGGTAATAGGACTGGCACTCTTGGCGTGGTTCGTGAAAGTGCCAGTTCGAGTTACATTAAACTCCGCAGATAACATCTAGATTGCGTTTACAACAGATCCCTCCATCTCGCTGGATCGCGCCGTAAGTCCATCGACTGTCTCCAGGTCTCCTCGATCAACGGCGTCAATCCGTTCCTCTGATTCAGCAGCCCATTTCGCCTCGATTTCCTTAACGCGCGTCTCATCAAGACTTTCCCACAGAATATCGATTAACATCGCCCGTTCAGCAGAACTGAGACGAGAGATCTCTTCTTGAATAGATGTAAGGCTCATGCGTGAATCATTGTCGGAACGATGGTCTCTGTCAAGAATAGAATTTTCGTCGAGCATGTCGATCTTGCCACACTCCGTTCGACTTACAATCAGAGGATTCGAATTTGGCCATTAAGTAACTAAAAGAAGGATACGAAAATATGAGCAATGTACGAGTACTCGTTGGGACCAGAAAGGGGGCGTTTATTCTGAGTTCCGATGGAAAACGTGAGAAGTGGGACGTTAGTGGTCCTCACTTCGCCGGTTGGGAGATCTATCACCTTAAAGGTTCGACCGCCGATCCGAACCGCATTTACGCATCCCAAACCAGCGGCTGGTTCGGACAGATCATTCAGCGCTCCGACGACGGCGGCAAGACGTGGTTTCAGCCCGGCACCCCCACCGGCGAGCCGACCACCACGCCGGAAGGTATGCCGATGGGTGAGAGCAACAAGTTTGTGTACGACACCTCGGAGGAGACCGGCAAACCGCTTACTACGCACCAGTTTTACGATGGCACACCGCATCCGTGGGAGTTCAAGCGAGTCTGGCATCTCGAGCCTTCACTACACGATCCGGAAACGGTCTATGCCGGCGTTGAAGATGCCGCGCTGTTTCGCTCGACCGACGGCGGTCAGACGTGGCACGAGCTTTCCGGTCTACGCGGCCACGGCACCGGATCGCAGTGGCAACCCGGCGCGGGCGGCCTGTGTCTGCACACGATCATGTTGGACCATAGCAACCCGGAGCGAATCTTTATCGCCATCTCTGCCGCAGGTGCGTTTCGCACTGACGACGGCGGTGCGACGTGGAAACCGATCAATCGAGGCTTGCACTCGCAGTACATCCCTGACCCAAACGCCGAAGTGGGCCACTGCGTTCATCACATCGCGATGCATCCTTCACATTCCAACGTGCTGTTCATGCAAAAACACTGGGACGTAATGCGCAGCGACGACGCAGGCGATTCGTGGCGCGAGATCAGCGGCAACCTGCCGACAGATTTCGGTTTTGTGATCGACGTTCACGCGCACGAGCCGGAGACGGTTTACGTCGTGCCGATCAAGAGCGACAGCGAGCACTATCCGCCGGATGGCAAGCTGCGCGTGTATCGGAGCCGCAGTGGCGGCAACGAGTGGGAACCGCTCACGAATGGCCTGCCGCAGAGCGACTGTTACGTCAACGTGCTGCGCGACGCGATGGCGGTCGACTCGCTTGATTCGTGTGGCGTCTATTTCGGCACCACGGGCGGGCAGGTCTACGCATCGGCTGATGGCGGAGACTCGTGGGCGCCCATCGTGCGAGATCTGCCGCCGGTGCTTTCCGTGGAGGTCCAGACACTGAAATGATTCAGGTTGTTTTGCCGGCACACTTGCGAGCGCTTGCAGGCGTCAAGGGAGATGTTGAGCTCGACGTCGATGGTCCAGTGACACGACACGCGATCCTCGATGCTCTCGAAGCGCGGTATCCGATGTTGCGTGGGACCATCCGCGATCATGTCGCCGGTGAACGCCGGCCGTTGTTGAGGTTCTTTGCCTGTGGCGAGGATGTGACGCACGAGCCCGCGGACGCTGCGCTACCGGAGGCGATCGCAACGGGAACCGAACCGTTCTACATCATCGGCGCAATCGCCGGCGGGTAAAGTAATCATACAAGGAGAAAACATGACAACGAATAATACAAGTACCATTCGATTGCATCGAGTGCTCACGGCGCCGCCGGAGAGAGTCTATCGCGCATTTCTCGATGCAAGCGCCATCGCCAAGTGGCTTCCGCCAAACGGATTCACCTGCAAGGTCCATCATCTCGAGGCGACCGTCGGCGGCACTTACAAGATGTCGTTCACAAACTTCAGCACGCAGAAGAGCCACTCATTCGGCGGTGAGTATCACGAGCTAACGCCAAACGAGCACATCCGCTACACCGACCGGTTCGACGATCCGAACCTGCCTGGCGAGATGATGACGACGATCACTTTGAAACAGGTGTCTGTCGGAACTGAACTGAACATCGTGCAAGAAGGCGTGCCGGCAGTGATACCGGCTGAGGCTTGCTATCTCGGTTGGCAGGAATCCCTGACGCTGCTGAAGCAACTGGTCGAAGCCGAGATTCCCGATCAGGGTTAAAAGATTCACTCCGAGAACCACGGATGAAGGCGGATTCTCATCTGTTTCATCCGTGGTTCAACATCCCATTGACAGCCGAAAATTGCGCCGCTAAATTGCAGTTCATCCCACCAAGCACGAAGCGGGCCCGTTCTTGCCAAAGTTTGTATTTCAGTTGTGATCGGTTGAGGTCATCTGTGAGCTCCTCTAACGTGAAGCACGTGAACTCTGCCCTTTTTGATAGTGAAGAGTACTCGATAACGACCGACGATCATTTGCCGAATTTCTTCGACGAACTCATCATTTTCAGGCGCAAGCGGAAAGCCTTTAGGCACGACGCTGAGTTGTTTAGAAACTGCCGTTCGTAATTTTCGAACCCATCGTTTAGCTTCCTTCTTGCCCCAGGCGTGGCAACCCCAATCGTAGGATTCGCGCACGTTTGTCTGAGCGGATTCTTCGAAGACAACAGCGTACTGCTTCATTCTTTCTCAGAGATGCCTTTCTCAGCAAAAAACTCCCTGAAGAACTGTTCTGCCGGCTTGCCCGCATTTCGTTTCATGCTTTCCAGTCCACGCTTAATGCCTTCGATAGCCTCCATCCTATCCTGTGCTTCCAGCAGTTTCTGATAGCTTTCAGCGTCTTGAACAACCAACTCGGCTTTGCCGTTGACTGTTAGCACCACCGGCTGCCCAGTCTTCTTTAATTGACGCACAATCTTCGCGGTATCCCGTTTGAAGGTGCTAAGGCTCTGAATGTCACGCGTAAGCTTCATCTATCTTGCTCCATTGCTAAATCTGCACTGAATTTCGTGCTAAGTATAGCATGTTATCCAGCTCAGCTTAGTTTGGTCTAATTAACAGCACGCCTCCGCCGCTGCTCAACATCCCCGCGATGCATCCTGTCATTAGTGTTGCAAGCGTTGCGGCCAGCAGGGCGCGGGGACCGAGGCTGGCGAGGTCGTCGCGGCGCGAAGGGGCGAGGGCGGCGGTGCCGCCTACGAAGATGGCCATGGCGGCGACGTGGGCGAAGCCGCAGAGCGCGTAACTCAGGATGATGACGGTGCGCGGATCGGTGATTTCGCCGCCGGCGATTAGTTGGGCCAGATGATTGTAGGAGAAGACCTCAGTCAAGATTACCCGTTCGCCTAACAACCGAGCGGCCATGGGGACGTCGGTTGTTTGCAGTCCGAGCAAGAAGGCAAACGGATAGAAGATCCAGGTCAGAAGGCGCACGATCGAGAGCGGCTCGCTCATTCCAAACCATGAGCTCGAAACTCCAAGTATCTTATCGATCAGCGCAACGATCCCCAGTATCGCGAGGAGCAATGCACAGATTCCCGCTGCGAGTCGCAGTCCATCCATCGCTCCCTCGATAATCGCGCTGATCAAATTCTTCGATCGCGTCGACTCGTCTTCCGGCGGAACAGCCGCCAACGTCTCCGGTGTTCCAGTCTCGGGAATAAGCAACTTCGAAACAACGACGCATGCAGGAATCGACAAGATCGACGCCGAGATCAAGTGCCCCGCAATCTGCGGAAACACACCTGTCAGAAACGCGACGTAAACTCCAAGCACACTCGACGCCACCGTGGCCATCCCAGTCGTCAATATCAATAACAACTCCGAGCGCGTCATTTTTTCGAGATACGGCCGGACCACGAGCGCCGACTCAACGCCGACAAAAATGTTCGCCGCACTCGACAGCGACTCGGCGCCGCTGATCTTCATCGTGCGGTGAAACAGCCTCGCAAACACCCGCACGAAGATCTGCAACACGCGCAAGTGATAGAGCATTGCCGTGAACGCTGCAAAGAAGATAACCACCGGCAGCACCTGGAACACGAGTATGAAACCAACCGATCCAGTCTCGCCGGGACTCGCCGCCAGTGGTCCAAACAGAAAACTCGACCCGCTCTTTGAAGCGTTCAGCAACGCCAGCACCGCGTCGTTCAGCCAAAGCAAGACTCGCTGCGAAACAGGCAGACGAAAAATGATCAGCCCGATGATGAGTTGCAGCGCGACGCCCCAGGCGATCGTCTTCCACGCAATTCGCCGCCGATTGCTGGAAAGCAACCACGCCACACCGGCGAAGATCACGAAGCCCGCGAGCGATACCACGTGATGAATCATCTGCCTTTATCCTTTAGCTGGTCTAGAATGCAGGGGCCGTAAGATACGAGATGAACGAATACTGAAGCAAATCGATCCAGGGAATATCCGCTTTCATCTCCTCACACCAACAACACTCTTCGGAATAAATGAAACGCTCCCGCGGTATGTATAGCCGTAGGCATTAGGCCATTGGTTTTACAAACTTAAGGGAGAGTGTATGAACATCCAACTCGTAAAGTTGATAGCAAGAGTTAGTTTGCTGAGTGCAATGGTGGTCCTAACCTCAGTTGCCTCAGCTCACGGACAATCACTGGGACTCAGATCGAAGTTCAACGTCCCATTCGACTTCGCCTTTGGCGAAACAAAATTTACTGCGGGCAAATACTCTGTCGGTCGCGCAATGCATGGCTCCGACGACGTCATGGTATCGATTTCAGATCTCGGAGGTCGCTCGAAAGCGATCGTATTGTCGAATGCCGTAATCACGTCACGCGCAAACACAAGCGCCACCCTGGTTTTTCATCGCTACGGCGATGAGTACTTCCTGGTCGAGGTGTGGCCCGCGGGCGGAACGACTGGAAGAGCCTTTCCGGAGACTAAACGGGAACGCTCGCTTCACAGACAACTCGCGAAGAATACGTCGGGCGCGAAAGGTGCTGAGAACGCGAGCCGCGAGACCGTAACCGTCGCCGCCATTCTCGGGAATAACTGAGCGCGGCATTCGGTATAGAGATTAGGACGGGCAGGGGACCGGGGCTGGTCAGAGAGAATCGGGGACCGGCCCCCGGAAAAAGGTAAGCGCACTGTAGCTTCGCTGGGACAGTCATACGAGCACAGTGCGCTTGCCTTGTTATTTTCCATTTTGTATTTCTCATTTCTTATTTCATACAAATGAAAAATGGAAAACGGAAAATGAAGCAGTGGTTATCGTCTCTTGACTTGACCAGTCCACGTGAAACAAACTCCTTCTACCGTTAGAATTTGTTCCACGAGTAGTATGCGTCAGCCTGGACCATCTGCGGGGACCGACGAAACCCCATCTCCTTCGGAAGACGTCACGCAGCGAGAGAGAACCGAGGCTTTACGCTGGCGGTCTGTCTTCGATAACTCCGCGATCGGAGTCGCGCTTGCCGATGCGAATGGCCGCGTGCTCGCCACCAACGCCACCTACCAAAAAATGCTTGGTTACTCGGAAAGTGAATTCCGGGAACTCTCGTTCCTGGAGATCACTCACGAGGATTACCGCGAAGAAAACTGGGTGCTCTTCAAAGAGTTGATCGACGGAAAACGCGACCAGTTTCAAATCGAAAAGCAGTATTGGCGCAAAGACGGCACGCTGGTTTGGGTGAGAAACAATGTCTCAGTCGTGCGGAGCACGGAAGACACGCCCCGCTTCGTCCTGGCGCTCTCGGAAGACATCACCGAACGCAAACGAGCGGAAGAAGCTCTTCAGTTAAGTGAAGAGCGCGCTCGCCTGATTCTCAACTCCGCCGCCGAAGGGATCTTCGGCTGTGATTCGCACGGCACGTGTCTCTTCTGTAATTCCGCGGCGGTCCATTTGCTCGGATATGACGGTCCACACGAGCTGCTCGGCCAGAACATGCATCGTCTCGAACACCATACTCGAAAAGACGGCACGCCGTTTCCAATCGAAGAGTGTCCGATATATGTAGGCATGCTCGACAACCGTGGCGTGCATATTGTAGACGATGTTTTTTGGCGCAAAGACGGCGCCAGTTTTCCGGTTGAGTACTGGTCTCATCCGCTCATGCGGAACGGGAAAACGGTTGGCGCTGTGGTGACGTTTTTCGACATCAGCGAGCGCCGGCGCGCAGAGGATGAACTGCGTAAGAGCGAAGATCGGAAATGCACGGTGCTCGAAATCAACAACGCTATCATCAACAACCTCACCCAGGAAGCGCTGTTTGCTTCTGTTTATGATGCCCTTCGCGGCGTTGTCGCTTTCGATCGGGCGGCGTTCCTGTTTTACCAGCCGGAGTCGAGGACGCTGAAGCTTGTCTCGATGGAGAGTGAGCGTGAATCCGAGTTTTTCCGCGTCGGAAAAGAGTACCAACTTGAAGAGAGCCAGATCTCGGCGTGGGTGTTGGACCACCAGGAAGTGGTGACGCGCGGCGATCTTGAAGAAGAACCGCGCACGCTTGGCGAACGACGATTGGTCGAGGAGGGCATTCAATCGTATTGCGTCGTGCCGCTGGTGGCGATGGGAAAGAGCATCGGCACTTTCACCCTTTGGAGTGAAACAAGAGATCGATACACACAAGCGGATGCCGAGTTGTTGCGCGAAGTAGCGAATCAAATCGCGATCGCGATCGCCAATATGAAGTCGTACGAAGAGATCAAGGCGTTAAAGGGTCGACTCGAAAAGGAGAACGTCTATCTTCAGGAAGAAATTCGCACGGTCCACAACTTCGAAGAAATAGTCGGCAGCAGTCCGGCATTGCTCAAGCTGCTGCGGCAAGTGGATCAAGTCGCGCCGACAGATTCGAGTGTGCTGATCTATGGCGAGACGGGAACCGGGAAAGAACTAATCGCGCGCGCGATTCACGATCGCAGTAATCGAAAAGGCCGTCCGTTGGTGAAAGTGAACTGTAGCGCCATCTCCGCCGGCTTGGTGGAGAGCGAGTTGTTTGGGCATGTGAAAGGCGCTTTCACGGGCGCTTTTGAAAGACGCGTAGGCCGCTTCGAGCTGGCGGATGGCGGAACGATATTCCTGGACGAAGTTGGCGAGCTGCCGTTGGATACTCAGGTAAAACTGTTGCGAGTTTTGCAGGAGCGCGAGTTTGAGCCGGTCGGTAGCAATCGATCGATACGCGTGGACGTGCGGATCATCTGCGCCACCAATCGAAATCTTCAGGAGTCGATCAAGGAAGGCACGTTCCGCTCCGATCTGTATTACCGGTTGAACGTCTTTCCCCTTGAAGTGCCGGCGCTGCGCGAGCGACGCGCGGATATTCCACAGCTGGCGATGTTTTTTCTTTCGCGATACGCGCGCAACCTGGGCAAAAAGATCGACGGAATTTCGACTGCGGTCACCGAAAAACTCACGAACTATTCCTGGCCTGGAAATATACGAGAGCTTCAGAACCTGATCGAGCGCGCGCTGATTCTTAGTAATGGTCCGATGCTGGAGTTGGAGAACGACTTGACGACCGTGTCGGCGGAATTTCTGATTCCTCCGGGTGGACTCGCGAAACCGATTCTTCCCGCGGAATCAGTGCCGTTCAAGACTTTGCAGGAAGTCGAACGAGAGCACATCC
Source organism: uncultured Acidobacteriota bacterium (assembly GCA_963770215.1). Lineage (GTDB taxonomy): Bacteria > Acidobacteriota > Blastocatellia > Pyrinomonadales > Pyrinomonadaceae > PSRF01. The sequence continues at coordinate 373,559 of CAVYOP010000011.1, read as the reverse complement.
GCGCCGCATTACAAGAGGCTCAGGGTGTGATCGAGGGTGCGAGCGGCGCCGCCAAGGCGCTGGGTTTGCATCCGAACACCTTGCGGCATCGCATGGAAAAGCTGGGAATCAAACGCACTGCCCACCGCATTTCGTAGCTCGCCTCAGTCAAACAATTCCGCCACCCACCAAATATCGTAGCGGGCTATCTGATCGGTTTGTCGATGAGCGCACTCAGATTCTCAAGTAACACGTTTTCAGTAGTTTCACGCGGAAATAAACGGATGCGCGCCGCGGCACAGAGTCTGCACAGTCAACGCCGATCCGATTTTGGCTAGCTGCTGACTTGTACACGTTCACGAGACACGCATGTTGAAGATCACAAGGGCCGTTCTGTCAGACCAGGCAACTACGTTGCGGTTGGATGGTCGAGTTGCGGGGCAGTGGGTGGCGTTACTAAGAGACTCGGCCGAGTCCGCATTGAATGAAGGTCTAAAGCTCACCATTGATTTGAGGAACATCTCTTTTATCGACTGCGAAGGAATCGTCCTGCTGAAGGGTCTTATCGAACGGGGCGCCGATCCGCTAAACGCGCCGCTGTTCGTGAACGAGCAAATCAAGAAGTGCAAGGATGGCCAAGGCTAGCGCGAGCAATGGAGAACGCCGATGCAAGCCTTAGTTCCAATTTTCGAGGAAACGGTCTTACCCCATCTTGACGCGGCATACAATCTCGCTCGTTGGCTCACCCGCAACGAACGAGACGCTGAAGATGTCGTTCAGGAAGCGTTCCTGCGTGCTCTCCGTCACTTCCGCACCTTCAAAGGCGGTGACGCGAGGCCGTGGTTGTTGGCGATTGTTCGGAACACTTTCTACACCTGGCGCAAACGCAATCGACTGCCTGAAGAAGAAATTCCTTTCGAAGACGACAAGCAACCTGTTGCCGAAGACGGTTCCAATCCGGAGAAGCTTCTGCTGCGGGAGACCGATCGACAGTTACTGAGAAACGCGATGCAACTGCTGCCGAGGGAGTTTCTGGAAGTCCTCGTCCTCAGGGAGTTCGAGGAACTTTCGTACAAACAGATCGCGGAGGTAATTCACGTTCCGACGGGCACGGTGATGTCGCGTTTGGCGCGCGCGCGCAAGCGTCTGCTCAACGTTCTTCTCGCAGGGCCACACGAATCAGCTTTCGGAATTCGGGTGTTGAACGATAGTAAAGAGCAGTGTCCCTGATCGTTGAACGTAACGTAAGTTGATTGCCATAACTCCGTTCGCACTCTTCGCACTCGGCGAGGTGACGGGAGAGATCTGCCGCCCGAGCGGCGTCCAACTCGCGATCGATATAAGGGTCGATCAGTTCTATCGCTGCTTCACAGCCCAACTCAGAACCTCCGGCGAACCACCCCAATTGTCTTCAGTTTTGAAGCCTATTGCTTCGAGATCTGCCTTAAACCCTGTGAGACAGCCGCGCCTGGCAATTACCGCTACTTGCGAGTCCGCGACCTACTGTGAATACCGGGCCCGCCCGCATTTTATTCCCGCCCTAATCTGATTACTTTCTCTGCGTAACTCTGCGTGTCTCTGCGGCCTCGGCGGTTTATGCGTGCCGCGCTTGTTTACCGCAGAAGGCCGCAAAGGGCCGCAGAGACACGCAGAGTAGATCAGGAATAATGCTCGGAAACTTTGCTTTTGATGAATTTCGCGGTTTCCCGTAGAATAGCGCTCCCCCGATTACCCCACTCCCCTAAAAATGTGCCTTCGGGCGAACGCCTTCGTGTTTTCGCGCCGAAGTCTGCCTGCTGAGAGAAATGCCAGACGAAGCTAAGACGAACAATATTCTAGTAGTTGACGATTCACCGACGATGAGACGAATGGTGATTATGTCGCTGGGCTCCTTGCGAAGGATCAAGTCTACGCAGGCGGGCAGTGGCCTCGAGGCCATCGAACGACTGGCAATCGAACCCGTCGACCTCATGGTTCTCGATCTGAACATGCCGGACATGCACGGCATGGAGGTGATCGGTTTCGTGCGCAGTCACCAGGCCTACCGGGACATTCCCATCGTGGTGCTCACCACCAAAGGTGAAGATTCCGCCCGTTCCGAAGCTCTAGCGGCCGGCGCGAATCGTTACCTGACGAAACCGTTCGATCCCAGGCAATTGGCTGACGTGGTGGGCTCATTGTTGAAAGCGAGTTGATGGATAAGCCGAACCCCGACAATACCGGTGAGTTTTTCGATCAGTTCCTCGACGACTATTACAGCGAGTGTGACGAACACCTCGTCTCGATCCGCCGTTCCCTGGTCATACTGGAAGACGCCATGCTCGAAGGCGAGGTCGCCGCGCGCACGATCGATCGCGCGCTGCTCGACAATCTGTTTCGCAGCTTCCACACGCTCAAGGGAATCTCCGGAATGGTCGGCCTCAGCGCTGCCGAACAACTCGCGCACGAGCTCGAGAGTTATCTCCGTGGTTTGCGCGAAGGCGCAGTGGTTTTGAGCCACGCCGGGTTTGAAGCGCTGGCCGACGGCGTTTCGTTGCTGGAAGGTGTGATCAACGCACGCCGCCACGACCAGCCGATTCCGGCAATCGACGAAATGGTAAACAGACTCCAGGCCGTTTCGTCTGAATCACCGAAGCCAGACAGCGATAACTCTGCGGTAGAGCCTGAAACGCCGGAGACGGATGCGACGACGAGGCGTTGGCAGGTTGAGTTTACGCCGACCGCCGAGCTTGCCGAACGCGGCGTCAACGTGAACAGCGTGCGATCGCGGCTGCAAGAGATCGGCGAGCTCCTGCAAGCGAAGCCGATTGTTAAAGGCGCCGGGGGAATTGCTTTTCAGTTCGTTCTCGCAACCAACGCCGAAGAGACGTTGCTGCGGAGTTTCGAAAACGACGGCCTGGTTTTCGAACCGTTGCCGGAAGAGACGATTCCGAGAACGAAGGAAGGCCAGCCTGCCCCCGCGACGATCGCTCCGGCGAGCGTCGTGCGCGTAGATCTCGATCGGCTCGACGAGCTGATGCGAATCATCGGCGAGCTCGTCATCAGTCGCACGCGGCTCGAGGAGCAGATGACCGAGCTGAAACGAGTGACTCCGGCCGCAGTCTGGCGACCGCTTCAGGAAACGAGCACCGGTATCGCGCGGCAGTTGCGAAACTTGCGCGAGAGCGTGATGCGCGTGCGCATGGTCCAGATCGGCGAGACGTTCGAGCGCATGACGTTCGTCGTTCGAGATCTCGCGCGCGAGAACGGCAAGAAGATCATCGTGCAACTCAGCGGCGGCGAAACGGAGATCGACAAGTTTCTGGTCGAGCGCATGATGGACCCGCTCATGCACCTGGTGCGCAATGCCGTCAGTCACGGTCTCGAAACTATTGCCGAGCGTGAAGCACAAGGGAAACGCAGTGAAGGTTTGTTGTCGCTGAGCGCGATGACCGCCGGCGAAAGAATCGTTATCAAGATCGCCGACGATGGACGCGGCATCGATCGAAACCTCGTGCTTGCACGGGCCGTCGCTACCGGGCTCATCCCCGCAGACGGAAAGATCGACGACGCGTCATTAAAAGACGAGACCTTATTAGATCTGATCTGCACGCCCGGGTTGTCAACCCGCGCAGACGCCGATCGAGAAAGCGGTCGAGGCGTCGGGATGGACGTCGTCAAACGAGCGCTCGAAGAGCTTGGCGGACATCTCGCGCTGGCGACGAGAAGAGGCGAAGGCACGACGTTCACGATCGAGTTGCCTTTGACGCTTGCGATCGCCGAAGCGCTGATCGTCAGCGTAAACGGCCAGAGGTTTGCGGTGCCCCAGTCGGCCGTGAGGGAAGTGCTGGACGTCGAGTCGGCTTCCACGAAGGTGTTGGAGAACAACGAGATCATCTCTTATCGCGGAAGGGTGCTGCCGTTGCTGCGGCTCGCGCGCGTCTTTGAAATGAACTACCAGCGCGGCAACAGCTTTCACGTCCTGGTGATCGGCGATGAGGCGAATCCAGTGGGCCTGGCTGTCGATCGCATACTGGGACAGCGAGAGATCGTGGTGCGCGCCATCAAGGATCCACTCGCGCAAAGCAAAGGTATCGCCGGGGCTACCGAGCTCGGCGATCAGCGAGCGGTGTTGATCCTGGACATCAGCGCGTTGCGTCAATTGGCGGCGAAGTCAAAGCACTAGGCACGGATAAAACAAATGGAACCATTCATACTTTTCGAACTGGCGGGAACGACCTACGGCGTCCGCAGTAACTCCGTGCAACAGATCGAGATGATCGAAGACGTCGCTTCGGTGCCGAATGCGCATCCCGCGGTTGATGGAGTGGTCCTGCTTCGCGGGCAGGTGCTGCCGGCGTTGAATCTGCGCAAACGTTTTGGGTTTGAAAGAATTGAACGCAATCTGCGATCTCGTTTGGTCGTCATCAACACCGGGACGAGAGTGGTAGGACTGATCGTCGACACGGCGCGCGAGTTTATCAAGATCGCGCCGGAGTCGATCGCGCCGCCACCCGCGGCGCTGACCGGATTGAGTGGTCACTACCTCGAAGGCATCGCGACGGTCGGCGAGCGCCTGATCCTGATTTTGAAATTAGATGCAGTGCTTGATCTCGATTACGAAGTCGAAGAAGCAGTTGAGCAAATTTGATTTGGAGAGAGAAGACTATGGCTGTCGAATTTTCGAGCAACAATTTTGAGAGAGATATCGGACTGGTACGCCAACAAGCACTACAGGTTGCCGATTCCGCCAGTCAAATCACGCAGACGGCTAACGATGTCGCTGAGGGCGCCGAAATACAGTTACGCGTGCTGGAACGAACCGTGGCTATCGCCGACGAGATGACGGCTTCGATGGGCAATACCACGACGCAACTCGAGTCGATTGCGACGTCTTCTGAAGAGCTCGCCTCGTCGGTAAACGAAAGCGCTGCGTCGATCGAAGAAGTCGGGAAGAATGCCGAGTCTCTCGCCGCGTCGATCGTACAGATCTCGGCTGCTGCCGAACAGAATGCGCGTTCGATTGAAGGCGTCAGCAGCACGACCCAGAGCATGGCCACGTCGGCTGAAGAAGTTACCAGTGCGATGACGGAGATTGCCAGCTCTATCAAGTCGGTCAGTTTGGACACGGAATCACTCACCGCGTCGGTAAATGAAACCGCCGCCAGCATGGAGGAGGTAACAGCCTCGATCGTGAGTCTTTCCGGAAATGCCGACGACCTTACGGTGTCTGCCGAGCAAACATCTTCCGCGATCAACGAAATGGCAGCGTCGATTGAAGAGGTCGCGGCGATGACCGAGAGCCTCGCATCGTCAGTTGAAGAAGTTTCGACTTCGATGGAACAGATGGCCCGCTCGGTTGGAGGCGTAGCGCAGAATGCGGAGCGCATAAACGAAGCGGCCACTGGCGCGGCCGCCAGCGCCAATCAGATGGACCGCTCGCTGCATTCAGTGGTCGTATTGACTAAGCGCGCCGAGGAAGCGACTACCCAGTTATCGAGGCAAGCGGAAGAAGGCGGCGCCGCCGCGCAGAAATCGATGCAGGGAATACAGCGCGTGCGTTCAGCGATGGAGCAATCAGCCGGCGTGATTCGCGAGATGGGAAAACGTTCGGAAGAGATCGGCAGCATCGTCAACACGATCAACGTCATTGCCGAACGGACCAACATGCTTTCGTTGAACGCTTCGATCGAGGCCGCTCGCGCCGGCGATGCCGGTCGAGGTTTTGCAGTCGTGGCGGAAGAGATCAGAAATCTTGCCGATCGTTCTGCGCAGGCGACTGCCGACATTGCGGTGATCATCAGGTCGCTCCAGGAAGTTGTCAGGGAAGCGGTGACCGCTGCGGCTGAAGGCACGCGCATCGCCGATGAAGGCGGGCAACTGGCAGAAGAGGGTTCGGCGGGACTCAAGAAGATATTGAGCGGAATCAATCAAACGGCCCAGCTCGTCGGCCAAATTGCCGATGTTACCGAGGAACAATTGACAGCCGGTCAGCACGTTGTGACTGCGATAGAAACCACGGCGACGCAAACGAAACAAGTTTCGGGTGCGGTGATCGAGCAAGCTCAAGCTTCGCAGCAGATCGTCAAGGCGGCGTCGGAGATGCGCAAGACCGCGAAGGAAGTCAGCAAAGCCGTAAACGAGCAGGGACGCGCCGCGAGGGAGATCATCAAGGCGGCCCAGAGTACGAGTGGCGCTGCGAAGCAGGTGCGCAAAGCCTCAAACGAGCAGGCCGCCGCTGCCAAGGAGATCACGCAAGCGGTGGAATCAATGCGCAAGGGGGCGGCGTCTACTTCGCGGGCGCTCAGCGAACAGGCAGTTGCCGGCGATCAGGTTTCGAGAGAAGCGGTCCATCTCGCACGGCAGATCAGTGAGATCAACAAAGCCGTGAGGGAGCAGGCAACCGCATCTGCGGAGATCACTGAGGCGACGCAGCAAATGCGTTTGCAATCCGATCAGGTCGCCAAGGCGATGCGTGAACAGGCACGAACAACGCACGAGATGAGCATTGGCGTCTCGAGTGTTTCGAAAGAAGTGTTTGCGATTACGGGCTCGAATCGAAATCATCTCGAAGCCGCCGAGAGAATTCGCACCGCGGTCACCGAGCTGCGCCAGATAACTACTCGCAATGCGGATGGCGTGAAAGTTACGTTGAACACTACGTCAGGTTTGGCGCGACAGGCCCATGAGCTCGGCGAGATTATGGACAGCATGATCGGCAGTGATCTTTCCGGTAACGGCAGCCCGACAGGGAAAACAAAAAGCTCCGGAAGGCGCGCCAAAAAACAACCCGCAGAAAGTAAACCGGAGAACGAAAGCTAAGCTTTGTCACAGGAAGGCACGCAGGCCGAAGTCGGCGTCTTCACAACAGACGCCGAACTGACCATTCAAGTATGGGACGCCACCCTGGCGCGGCTCACCGGAATCGGCGAGTCGTCTGCTGCGGGCCGGCCGTTGACTGCGCTGTTGCCCGATCTTGAGAAGCGTGGGTTGCTGAAGCGTTTCCAGAGGTCGCTTAACGACGGCGTCGTCGAAGTGTTGGCGACGGCGTTTCATCATTACCTGATTCCCTGCGCTCCCGTAAATCCGGCCAAGCATTTCGACAAGATGCAGCAACACGTAACGATCGCGCCGCTGCGTGACGGCGACGCGATCGCCGGACTGATCGTCACTGTCGAAGACGTCACAGAACGACTCGAACGCGAGCGCGAGCTGGCGGCGCGTTTGTCCCAAGGCGACGAAGCTACGCGACTCAATGCGGCAGAGACCATCAGCGACGACGCGCTTTACGACGCGACGACGTTGCTCGACGCGTTGAGTGACGACAGTTGGCGAGTGCGACGCGTCGCGATCAAAGGCGTGTCGCAGCGTGCTGCGCCTGAAGCAATTTCGGCGCTCATAAACTCCGTAGTCGAGAATCATCAAAATCCTTCGCTGTTGAATAGTGCGCTTCAGGTGTTGGCGTCGAGCGACGTCGACACTGTTTCGCCTTTGTTGGAGCTGCTGAAAGGGCCCGATCCGGATCTGCGTATGCAGGCAGCGTTGGCGTTGGGTGACCAACATGACGAGCGCGCCGTGCCGGCGTTGATCGAGGCGTTGGAGGACGATGATACGAACGTTCGCTATCACGCGATCGAAGCACTAGGAAAGATAAAGGCGGGTGATGCTGTTGAAGCGCTTATAGAGATAGCAGAATCGAGAGGCTTCTTTCTTGGGTTTGTAGCACTGGACGCACTCAGAAGGATCGGCGACGTGCGCATTGCGCCGAGAATGTTGCCGCTTCTCGAAGACGATCTTCTGCGCAAGCCTGCGATCAACCTGTTGGGCCAACTCGGCGACGAAACCGCGGTAGCTCCGCTGACAGCGTTATTGAACACTCCGGAGGCTCCGACCGAGTCAGTTGCGGAAGCTCTCGCGGCTCTCAGCGATCGATACCAGGAGCAATACGGCGAAGGCGCTTATATCGCCGAGCTTACGAACCAGGAAATCTCTCCGACTGGCGTGCAGAACCTGCTCGCCGCGTTGGAAGCGCCCGATCAGGAAGACTTGCGCTCGATCGCGTTGGTGCTTGGCTGGCTCAAACGGCCCGGAGTCGATCGCGCGCTCACGCGCTTGATGGGACGCACCGATCTGCGTGACGACATTATCGAAGCGCTCGTGCGGCATGGTTCTGCGACGGTTGACCTGCTGATCGCGCAGTTGGCAGCGGAAGATCTGGAAGTAAGACGATCTGCGGCCGTCGCGCTCGGACGCATCGGCAACTCCACGGCGACGTCCGCCTTGGTAAACGCACTGAAGGAAGAAGCGCTGGCGATCGAGGCGGCAAACGCGCTCGGCCAAATCGGCGATCCGCAAGCCGTCGATGGGCTGCTTGATCTGATCGGCAGCAGCGATGCGTCGACCAGGCAGGCGGCGGTAAGCGCGCTCAATTCGCTGGCGCTGCCGCAAATGTCCAAACGTATCATTCCGCTCCTCCATGACCCAGATCCGAACGTTCGTGAATCGGCGGTGAAGATTGCGGGATACTTCGGGTATGCCGAATCCGCCAATGAGTTAATCGCGCTAAGCCGCGATCCCGAGGAGCGAGTTCGAGTGGCGGTGATCGAGCACCTGCCGTTTGTCGAAGACGAACGAGTTTTCGACGTCCTCGTCCAGGCATTCAAAGAAGAAACTCCCAACGTTCGTGCCACTGCCGCACGTGCGCTCGGAAACATGGATAACCCGGCCGTTGTGCAGCAGTTGTGTGAAGGACTCGCCGACGAAGACGCCTGGGTGCGCTACTTCAGTGCTCGCGCCCTGGGTCGCTGCCGTTCGGAAACAAGCATCGACGCTCTCGCAAATGTGGTCGAGAACGACAAGTTTAACCACGTTCGGATTGCGGCCCTTGATTCGCTGGGGCAGATCGGCGGGCAACGCGTCGCAGGGATCGTTGCCGGACTGGTTAGTGATGACGACCCGGACCTGGCACATGCGGCTGAGGTCGCATTAGGGGTCGCATTAGGAAAGAGTGGGGAAATTGGGTAATGAGCAGGAAGTTTCCCGCAAAGGGGCAAAGGCGCTAAGAAGGAATTCAATTCTTGTGACTTTAACTTTGCGCCTTTGCGTCTTTGCGGGAAAAACTCTTTGTTGCTTGCTGCCTGAGTAATTCTTCGGAACTATGGTGTCTCGTTCACAGAATCTAATACTGCCCGAGGGCGCCACCACTCTGATTCGAAACTTGATCCACGAACGCACCGGAATGTGCTTCGACAACGGCAAGAGCGATCTGCTGATCGACAAACTATCGCCCCTCGTTATCGAACGGGGCTTCAGTTCGTATCTCGACTATTACTACTTGCTCAAATACGACTCGTCGGCGCGCGTCGAATGGCAAAACGTGATGAACGCGCTCTCCGTGCAGGAGACGTATTTCTGGCGTGAGTTCGATCAAGTGCGGGCTCTGGTCCAAACTCTGGTGCCGCAGTGGCACGCGCAAAACAGCGGTTCAACACTCGCGGATCTGGAGCGCAGCCTGCGCCACCGGCGAGGAGCCGTTGACGATTGCAATGGCGTTGAACGAAGCTGGGTGGTTTAAACGGGCTTCGATCGAGATTTTAGCCAGCGACGCCAGCTCCAAAGCAATCGATCGCGCGGGTCAGGGGTGTTTATCAGCGAGCGCGCCTTTCGCAACCTGCCGGCGCCTCTGCGGGATCGCTATTTCGAGCCTTATGGTTCAGACTGGCGGGTTAAAAGCGACATACATTCACGGATCAAGTGGGGCATTGCAAACTTAATGGACGAGGAGCAAATCGCCCCGCTGGCGGTCGCGGACTTTATTTTCTGTCGCAACGTTTTTATCTACTTTTCAGAAAGTGCCATCTAGCGGGCAGTTCGTTCTTTTGCGAGGTTTATCAGGCCGCCGGGTTATCTGTTTGTAGGCGCCGCAGAATCGTTATTGCGACTGACGACGGATTTTACTCTGACCGAAATTGACGACGCTTTTGTCTATGTGAAGCGTGAGCGTGAGAGAGTCGTTTGACGAACGGAGCATTGATGGATCGAGTTTTACGAGTAGTGGTGATTGACGATTCCGCCTACGTGCGGAAGGTCGTTCGCGAGATCCTTTCCCGGAGCCCTTTCGTCGAAGTTGTTGGAACTGCGCGCGACGGTCGTGAAGCACTTGACGTCGTGGAACGACTCGAGCCGGACGTGGTGACGTGCGATCTCATCATGCCGGAGCTGGATGGTGTCGGGTTTGTGCGCGAACAAATGCAAGCGCCGCCCCGTGCCGATCATCATCATGAGCGTCGCGAAAGAGACTGCTGAAGCCGCGCTGACTGCGCTCGATGCAGGAGCGATCGACTTTGTACAAAAGCCAACGGCGCTGGCGAGTGAAAAGATCTTTGAAGTCAGCACTGAGTTGATCGAGAAGGTCAAAGCAGCCGGCAACATCTCGTTGAATCGGACTTCCCACTCCGCCTCCGTCACTGGTCGCGCCGGTAAGCGAGCCCGTGACGAAGCTCTTTGGCAGTCACTCGGTAGACCTTGTAGTTGATCGGCATTTCCACTGGTGGACCACAGGCGCTAAAACGATTGATACCGCAGTTGCCGGCAGACTTTCCCGTTCCGGTTGTGATGGTGATGCACATGCCGGTCGGTTATACGGAGATGTACGCGGCGAAATTGAACGAGCTTTGTCATCTTGAAGTGCGAGAAGCAGCGGAAGGAGATGAGGTTAAACCAGGTCGCGTCTTCCTTGCGCCCGCGGGCCGTCACCTGTCAGTAAAACGCGAGGCAGACGGCAAGATCGTCACTCATCTCGATGCTAAGACCTTTTAATACGCTGCACCGGCCGGCGGTTGACGTGCTGTTTCAATCGGCGGCGGAAGTCTATGGCAATCGCGTGTTGGGTGTAGTGATGACGGGCATGGGATCGGATGGCAAGCAGGGCGCGGCATGGATCAAGTCGCAGGGCGGACTTGATCTTCACGGAAGCGGAGAGCAGTTGCGTGGTGTATGGTATGCCGTCAGTGGTAATGGAAGCCGGATTGAGTGATAAGAGTGTCGCTCTGGAAGACATGGCCCTCGCGATTAGGGAGGTCGTATGAGCCTGAAGATTCTGATCGTCGACGATTCCGCGCTTTCACGCCGGACGCTTGCGACGAATTCTCGAAACCGCGGGTTACGAGGTGGTGGAAGCGAACGACGGAATGACCGCGCTGGAAGTCTACTTCCTCGAAAAACCGGGTCTGGTGTTGCTCGATCTCGTTATGAAAGGCATGTACGGACTTGATGTGCTCGTGAAATTGCGAGAGATGGATCCGAAGGCGCAGGTTGTAGTTGCCAGCGCCGATATTCAAAGTTCGACGCGTAAGATGGTTGATGAAGCGGGTGCGCTCGGATTTCATCAACAAACCGTTTGTTTCGGAACAAGTGATTGCGGCCGTCGAGGCAGCTCTCGCGGAAGGAGCTACCAGTGAAACTAACTGAGCGACAAAGCGACGCTCTTTCCGAACTAATCAACATCGCTTTCGCGCGCACGGGAGCGGCCCTCTCGGAATTGACGGGCCATCGGGTGCTGCTCAATCCACCCGAAGTCGCTGTTTATCGAACTGAAGAGTTGCGCGGAGCGTTGGCGAAATTTGTTCCGGGAGATGTGGCTTCAATTCATCAGGTTTTTGCCGGGCCAGTCGCCGGTGATGCGCTGTTGTTGTTGAACTACGACGGGCGCCGTGCATCTCACTGACTTGCTCACCGATGAACACAACTCCGTCTACTTATCTCGACGAATCGGCGCGTGAAGTGTTAACTGAGGTTGGCAATATTCTGTTGAATGCGTGCCTGGGAATGTTTGGCAACTTGCTGAACGTTCACGTCACGTTTTCCGTGCCGCGGCTTCATCTCGAAACGCTCGACGAGTTGATTGAGTCTATGACGACAGGCAAAACCGACATGCATTACGCGCTCGTGATCTACACGGCATTTCAGATCCGCGACAGTTCAGTCAAAGGATTCCTGGTGATCGTGTTGAGCGTCGATTCCCTCGATCGTTTGATTCAGGAAGTTGACGCCTGGGAGGCGCAGCAGGGCAGATGACTTTACAGTCAAACGCTTTTGCAGACGCCTCTGAGCCGGTCCAAATGAAAGAGACAAGCTCCAAGGAAACATTGCTCAACGCCGCGGTCCTGCACTGGATGCACGATCTGGCGGCGCAGGGAATCATTACGACCGACAGTGAGTTGAACCTCGTCGAGTGGAATCACTGGATGGAAGAGCACACCGGGAAACGCGCGTCTGAAGTTATCGGAAATAATCTGCTCGATCTGTTTCCGGAACTGACGTGAACGGCGGCTCGATCGGCATTACAAATGGGCGCTTGAAGGACAGGTGCGAGTGTTGTCGCAGGCACTGCATGGCTATTTGATCGCGATGCCTGCCGATGTCGGGCGAACATGGTTACTGCGCAGATGCAACAGGCTGTGCGAATTTCTCCACTTAGCCATGAAGGTCGCGTGATCGGAACGCTGACGATCGTCGAAGACGTGACCGAACGCGTCGCGCGTGAAGCGGAATTGCAGGCGCAAATCGAAGATCGATCGCGGCTTTTATCGAATGAGAAGTTAGCGCGAAATGAAGCGGAGCGAGCGAATCGGTTGAAGGATGAGTTTCTCGCGACGATCTCGCACGAGTTGCGCAATCCGTTGAATGCGATCCTGGGCTGGGCGCACATGATGCGGCTTGGCAAACTCACGCCCGCCAATGTCGAACGCGCGGTCGAAACGATTTATCGAAACGCGAAGTCTCAGAGTCAATTGGTTGCCGATCTGCTCGACGTGTCGCGCATCATCTCCGGGAAGTTGCGACTGGATGTGCGAACAGTCGATTTGATTTCCATCGTCAACGCGGCGATCGATTCGATTCGTCCGGCGGCTGACGCTAAGAACATTCGGTTGCAAACGATGCTCGATCCGGCGGCTGGTCCAATCTCCGGCGACGCCGATCGACTGCAACAGATCGTTTGGAACCTGTTGACGAACGCCGTCAAGTTCACTCCGAAAGGCGGCCGCATTCAAGTCAAGGTGCAGCGCATTGACTCGCATGTGGAGATCGTGGTGAGTGATTCGGGTGTGGGCATCAATAAAGACTTTCTGCCCTATGTTTTCGATCGCTTTCGCCAGGCGGATGCGAGCACTACGCGAATACATGGTGGACTGGGGCTGGGCTTTCGATCGTTCATCAACTGGTGGATCTTCATGGCGGCACTGTTATCGTGCAAGCAGCGAAGGGGAAGGAAAAGGCGCGACCTTTACCGATCAATCTGCCGTTCGTTGGCGTGGTCAGTGGTCAGAAGGATGCTGAGTCGGCCCAACCGGCGGCCGGCGATGAGATCACTTTCTCTCGACGGCTTGCCTTCGCTTGAAGGGCTGAAGATTTTGGTGGTTGATGACGAGGCTGATACGCGTGAATTGATCCGCGAAGTGCTGAAGGAGTGTGGATCGGAAGTGATCACGAGTGGTTCCGCTGCCGAAGCCCTGGCGGCGCTGGACCAACATAAGCCTGACATCCTTGTCAGCGATCTCGGAATGCCCGACGAAGATGGCTATTCACTGATCGCCAAGATCCGCGCCTTGCCGGCGGAGCAGGGCGGGCAAATCCCTGCGGCAGCCCTCACCGCCTACGCGCGTGCCGAAGATCGGATGCGGGTCCTTCGCTCCGGCTTCCAATTCCACCTTCCCAAACCGGTCGACTCCGCCGAGCTCGTAACCGTCGTCGCCAGCCTCGCCGGCCGCGCGTACAAGCGGTAGTCCGGACGGATTCAGTCGTTTAACTTCTTCGTGAGGAATTCCTTCGCCTCTATCGAGCTGATCGAGACCTTTTTGCACCGCTGCCATAAACTCGATGCGTTCCGCGATCTCCTCTATTGAGCAGTCGTCCGGTCGGCCCGATTATGAAAGGCAGTAGCAGATTGTGCAAGAGGCCGCCGGTAAGTAGATGAAGCGTTCTGATTCGCGTGCCTGTATTATCTCGGTACGTGGGGCTAACTGCTGAGCGCTCGATGGATCACCGATAACAAATTGATGCGATGAGGTTTGCGGGAACTTCAGGTCTCATCGATCGATACTGGCACAACTTACGCATAGCTCACCTCAGATCCAACTAAAAATAGCCGCCATAGTGGAGGAAGCCGTGATGAACTCTTCATCTACGTCGATAACCTGGCAGACCTGGTCTCGTAAGTGGGGTGAATGGTCCATGTGGCTGCGTAAGGCGAGCGAACCGCGTGAGAAAGATGTTTCTTCCGCGGACGAGGATAAAACCAGCTATCGTCGCAGCAGTATTCGTTCACCGCATCACAAGCTTGTGTCACGCTCCAACCATCCTTCGTAATGTAATAGATAGCTGCGCCGGCTGCGCCTTTGCGGGAGACATCTTCACGTAATAACGCACTTTTTGTGCAACCCTCCTTCGTAAATGCAAATAGATAGCTGCGCCTGACGAGTCTCTGTTTGACATCGACGCTGTACTCACAACACACTTGTCGTCTATGTCAACCCAAACATCACCTGCTCCGCGCACGAGTGTGCCTGCAACTCGCCGCGTCGCCTTGCGCTGCTCGGGTCTCGTAAAGAGATTTACTGACGTCACGGCCGTCAACGGACTCGATCTGGAAGTGTTCGTGGGCGAGTGTTTCGGTTTGCTTGGTCCAAACGGCGCCGGCAAGACCACGACCGTGGAAATACTCGAAGGCCTGACGCCGAAGGACGAGGGCGAAGTCGAATTGTTGGGCCAACAGTGGGCCGGCGGCGACAACCGGCCGCTGCGCGAACGCATCGGCGTCCAATTACAAGAGACGCAACTCGCCGAGAAAGTAACAGTAGTCGAAACGGTGCGGTTGTTTCGGAGTTTCTACCAGCGTGGTCACGGTGTCGACGAAGTTATTCAAACAGTCGGACTCGAAGAAAAACGAGACGCGCGCGTAGGCAAGCTTTCCGGCGGACAGAGACAACGGCTCGCCGTAGCGTGCGCCCTCGTGAGCGATCCGGAACTGCTGTTTCTGGATGAACCGACAACCGGTCTCGATCCGCAAGCTCGTCTGTCGCTCTGGGACATTGTCGAGAAATTTCGCGCGCGCGGCGGCACGATTCTGCTGACGACGCACTACATGGAAGAAGCAGCGCGTCTCTGCGATCGCGTGGCGATCATGGACCACGGCAAAGTGATCGCGCTGGGAACGCCGGCGGACTTGATCGAATCACTCGGCGCGGATCAGATCGTCGAGTTTAGTGTCACGAATGACCTCGACGACGATGCGCTGACGAGCCTGCCCGCCGTCAGTAACTTGCACAAACGAGGCGACATCTACGCCTTGACGGTGGCCGAGATCGGCGTCGCCTTACCGGCCTTGCTCGCCGAGATCAAACGACAACAATCGGAACTCGTAACCCTCACCACGCACCAGGCGACGCTCGAAGACGTTTTTGTCTCTTTGACAGGGAGAATGCTGCGCGATGGCTGAAGCCAAAGAAACTCTGATCGGTGACAACGAAACGACCGGCGGTTCAGGATCCGGCGCCGGAAACCCGCGAACGCTTCACCCGCTGATTGAGCTGACCTTCACGCGCGTGCGCGAGTTTCTGCGCGAGAAAGAAGCCGTGTTCTGGGTCTTCATCTTTCCGGTGTTGATGACGTTTGCGCTCGGCGTGGCCTTTCGCAATACCGCACCGGACAAGACGCCCGTGGCGATCGAAGCTGCGACGGCAGACGCGAGGGTAAATGAGATGGCCGGCGTGTTGTCTCAGTCTCCCGAGATCAACGCCACAGTGATGAGCTCCGACGAAGCGACGCGAGCGTTGAGAAGCGGGAAGGTTTCGATCGTCGTCAAACCGGTAAACGACTCTTTCGAATATCGATTCGATCCGACGCGACCGGAGAGTCGTGCTGCCCGGCTTCAAATCGACGACGTTTTGCAACGAGGCAAAGGGCGCAAGGACGTCGTCGCCGTTGGCGAACAGAAGATCACTGAGCCGGGCGCGCGTTATGTCGACTTTCTCGTGCCGGGATTGATCGGCATGAACCTGATGGGGAGCGGTTTGTGGGGACTGGGATTCACCGTCGTGATCGCACGCTCGCGCAAGATACTCAAACGTTTTGCGGCGACGCCGATGCGCCGTTCGCATTATTTGCTTTCGTTCATGCTGTCGCGGCTTGTGTTTCTGGCCCTGGAAGTGGCGGCGGTTGTCGTCTTCGCGTGGCTGGCCTTTGGTTTCACGGTGCGCGGTTCGTGGCTGAGTCTTGGTCTGGTAACGATACTTGGCGGCTTCACGTTTTCCGGCATTGGTTTGCTGGTAGCTGCGCGACCGACGACGATCGAAGGCGTGTCAGGTTTGATGAACTTCATCATGTTGCCGATGTGGTTGTTGTCGGGCACGTTTTTCTCGTCAGAACGTTTTCCGCAAGTGTTTCAACCGTTCATCCAGGCGCTGCCGTTGACGGCGCTCAACAACATGCTGCGAGCGTTGATGAACGAAGGCGCGTCGCTTTCATCCAACTGGGCGCCGATCGCTATACTGCTTGCGTGGTGTTTGATCAGTTTTGTTGTGGCGCTCAAGATTTTTAAGTGGCAATGAGTCAAGGAGGAGAAATGCAAAAGCGCAAGCTGGGAAATAATTTGGAAGTGTCGGCGCTGGGGCTCGGCTGCATGGGAATGAGCTCTGGCTACGGTGCGCCCAAAGACAAGCAGGAGATGATCTCGCTCATCCGCACGGCCGTCGATCGCGGCATCACGTTTTTCGACACGGCTGAAGTTTATGGACCATTCACGAACGAAGAACTGGTCGGCGAAGCGCTCGCGCCGGTGCGCGATCGCGTGGTGATAGCCACGAAGTTCGGGTTCAAAATTGGACCAAAAGGGGAGCAGTTCGGCGTCGACAGCCGGCCCGAGCACATCAGGGAAGTTGCCGATGCGTCTCTGAAACGATTAAAGACTGACGTGATCGATCTGTTCTACCAGCATCGCGTCGACACGGACGTGCCGATCGAAGATGTGGCCGGGACGTTGAAGGAGTTGATCGCGGAAGGCAAGGTGCGGCACTACGGATTGTCGGAAGCTGGCGTGCAAACGGTCCGCCGCGCACACGCCGTCCATCCGGTAGCGGCACTACAAAGCGAGTACTCGCTTTGGTATCGAAAACCGGAAGAGGAAGTGTTGCCGGCGCTCGAAGAGCTTGGCGTTGCCTTCGTACCCTTTAGCCCGTTAGGCCGCGGCTTTCTCACCGGAAAGATTGACGAAAACACGACTTTCGACAGCTCCGACTTTCGCAACAAAGCCCCGCGCTTTACACCGGAGGCACGCAAAGCAAACCAGGCTTTAGTCGATCTGTTGGGCCAGATCGCCGCGCAGAAGAACGCAACGCCGGCTCAAATCGCGCTGGCGTGGCTGCTCGCGCAGAAGCCGTGGATCGTTGCCATTCCCGGCACTACCAAACTGACCCGTCTGGAAGAGAACATCGGCGCTGTTGAGATCGATCTCACCGCCGACGATCTGCAAGAGATCGATCGGGCGACGTCAGCGATTACGATTGAGGGCGCGCGCTATCCGGAAGAGTTGGAACGCCGCACCGGTTTGTGAGTTGTGGTGTAGATGAATAGCGCCGTCAGAATCGAGGGGAGTAGCGACGAGCAATTCGAACCGCTCTGGCCGCCGTTTGCGGCGATGCTGGCTGTCGGTGGGTTGTATGCTGCGTTGCCGCCGAGTCTGTTGGGTGGCGCGCCGCGCTGGCTGCTGGCGGCTGTCGTCGGTGGGTTGCTCCTGCCGATACTGATCCTGCACCGGCGACATAATCACTCGCTGAGTCAAGTGTTGGGCTATGTGCTTAACGGTGTCGTAACCGCAGCCATGATCGTTTCGCTTGCTTTCCTTCTCGAGCAAGTGACCGAACACAAGGTGCCGCCTGCACAATTGCTGCGTTCGGCTGCAGCGCTTTGGATCGCAAACATCCTGGTCTTCGCTTCCTGGTATTGGCGTCTTGATGGAGGTGGACCTCATCAACGAGCGTTGACTGTCGGTCACACGGATGGAGCGTTCCTGTTTCCCCAGATGACGATGCATCCGGAGGCGAAGTCGGCGGCGGGTGAGGAAGAGTGGGAGCCCCGGTTCGTCGACTACTTATTTCTGGCGTTCAACACCAGCACCGCTTTCTCGCCGACTGATGTGCCGGTCCTGTCGCGTTGGGCCAAGATCCTGATGATGATTCAAGCGTTGATCTCGCTGCTGGTGATTGCCTTGTTGGCGGGGCGTGCGGTGAATATTCTTTGATGTGGCGCAGAAAGTGGATCGTAATTGTTGTTGTCGTTCTTCTAGTGCTCCTCGTTTGGCTGATCCTTGAGCGAAACTGTCCGAGTGCCGGGATTGCTCTCACTTCGCAAACGCGGCAGCTTCATCGCTTAAAGAATAGAACTGCGTTTCCCGCAGTGTCTGACTTCGACTCGCGTGTCACGCTCGCCGCATTACTTCAACCCGGTGACGATCGTAATCGCTGGTCCACGGATCGCGCCGCCAGAATTCAAGGGCAGGTGATCGACGTCGCGCACGCGGGAAGCGAAGCTGCCAACTGCTTCAGTCCTTGTCGCCGCGACATCCACATTCTCATCGCCACTCACGAAGGCGCGGCGAAAAGCGAACAAGTCGTCCTGGAAGTCACTCCAAAGCTCAGCGACTGGGCCACCGGGCAGGGAATCGATTGGTCGGAAGATACTCTCCGCGCGCAGTTGATCGGTCACTGGTGTGAATTCGAAGGCTGGCTCTACTTCGACGTCGGCCACGCCGAAGAATCGGAAAACATCTCTCCCGGCAAACCGTCCAACTGGCGCGCCACCGCCTGGGAAGTTCATCCGATCACGAAGATCACAGTGATTCGATAATCACCTACTCGTTATCCAACAATCTTGTAGTGTGGTCAGTCACGCTTGGAGGTTGCGCGAGGTCGTTTGTTCTCACCCGGTGGCGGCCGCCCTGCGGTATAGGCATATTGGTTGCGGGAGGAAGATAGGGTGCGGCGGTAGAGCCCAAAGCGGAAGTTTGGACAGATTGAATAGGCAGCGGCGCAGCGCCCTTGTCGCTGAAGAGACGCGCGTAGAGCATCATCACGAGCGAGATGAAGAAGAGGCCGAACGGGATCGCCAGCGGACCGCCTTCCTCAACCGCAATGCTAATGGCCAGAAACACAGGGAAGAGCACGGCGCTGAAGAACATCAGTTTCGCTGCGCGACGGATGCCTTTGCGCCGCGGCGATAATGCGTTGGGTGCCGCCTCTTCGCGCTTGATCGGCAGGCGTCCGTTGGCGAGCCACTCCGCCACGCCGCTCAGCGCGAGGCCGCACCGCGAACAAAACTTCATCTCGTCGGAGATCTGCTGCTGACCGCAATTAGGACAATACATACGTTTTCAATTGGAAGGTGATTTTAGCCGAACCCACGAGAGTACGGTACCAATGTCCGCAATGTTCACCGATTTGCTAACATACACGGCATGGCAAAGGAAGAAAAAGAGGACGAAGCTCTGCAGGGCGGCGAACAGATGAGCGAGGCCGAAATCGATTACAACCTGATGGAGAGTTTCCCTGCCAGCGATCCACCTTCCTGGACGCTCGGCGTCAGGCCGCACAAGACAACGGCCGAGGAGTTTGAAGGAGAAAAGCCCTCGCCGCACGACCCTTCCCACCAGAACGAACCACCCGAGTAATGCGTCCAGCCGCGTAAATACCAACTTTACGGTATTCCCCACGCCCTCAATCATCCGCTAAGCTCACCCTCAACCAGTACCGATAAAGGAAGAAAAAACAATGAACGACTTCTCTCTTTCGCAGAAGCTCAGCGCTGAGTTTTTGGGGACGTTGTGGTTAGTGCTCGGAGGCTGTGGCAGCGCGGTGCTCGCGGCTGCTTTCCCCGCAGTCGGCATTGGACTGCTCGGTGTTTCGTTCGCATTTGGTTTATCCGTAGTGACTATGGCGTACGCGGTGGGCCACATCTCAGGCGGACATTTCAATCCGGCCGTCACGGTCGGTCTCTGCACGGCGCGCCGGTTTCTCGCCAGGGACGTCGTTCCTTACATCGTCGCGCAGCTTGCCGGTGCGGTGGTGGCCGCGGGAATTCTCTATCTTATTGCGAGTGGAAAAGCAGGATTTGACGTGAGTGCTGGATTTGCCTCTAATGGCTACGCCGAGCATTCTCCCGGAGGCTACTCATTGGTGGCGGCATTGATCTCCGAAATAGTGATGACGTTCTTCTTTCTAATCATAATTCTCGGAGCGACTAACAAACTTGCACCGCAGCCTATGGCCGGTTTAGCAATCGGGTTGGCGTTGACGCTCATACACCTGGTGTCGATTCCCGTCACCAACACCTCGGTGAATCCCGCACGGAGCACTGGACCAGCGATATTTGTTGGCGGGTGGGCGCTCAGACAACTGTGGCTGTTCTGGTTAGCGCCCGTCATCGGCGCTGCGCTCGCGGGTTTTGTCTACCGCTTTCTCGGAGAGGATCGTCGTCGCGCTTTCGATCCCGCCCGCGCCGAAACAGTGACGTCTTGATTGGATGAACACCGCCGCTAAAGTCAGAACGACTCGCTTGCCATCTGGACGCTCAATGCCCGTCGTCGGTCAGGGAACCTGGCGCATGGGTGAGAATTCATCGCGACGACAAGCGGAGATCGCCGCCGTTCGGCTTGGTTTGGATCTCGGGATGACGCTGATCGACACCGCCGAGATGTACGGCGAAGGCGGCGCTGAAGAAGTCGTCGGCGAAGCGATTGCAGATCGACGCGAGGAAGTTTTTGTCGTCACTAAAGTCTATCCGCACAACGCGACGCGGCGTGGCGCGATCGCCGCATGTGAGCGAAGCCTGCGCCGGCTCAAGACTGACTACGTCGATCTCTACCTGTTGCACTGGCGCGGCAACGTGCCGCTTTCCGAAACTCTCGACGCGTTTCAGCAACTCAAGCAAAAAGGAAAAGTTCTCGAGTACGGCGTGAGCAATTTTGATGTCGCCGATATGGAGGAATCTTTTCGACTGACGGGAGGGGACGAGATCGCCACAAACCAGGTGCTCTACAACCCGATCCATCGTGCGATCGAATGGGACCTGTTGCCGTGGTGCCGTGAACGCAGTATTCCGACAATGGCGTACTCGCCACTCGGCAACGATCGCGCCGAACAAAAACGCATATTCGGCCAGGCTGCAATCAAATCGATCGCCGACCGACACAACGCGACACCGGCGCAGATCGCTCTCGCCTGGTTACTTCGTTCACCGGACGTGGTAGTGATTCCAAAATCCAGCAGCCCGGAACACCTTCGCGAGAACCGCGCCGCTCACGACATTAAACTAACAAAGCAAGACCTCGAAGCACTGGATCGCACCTTCCCACCACCCAACCGCAAGTTTCCACTGGAAATGATCTAGAACAAAGGAGTGGTAGGCAAAGCTGTAGTGGTACAGGTTGACTGTGTGCCAGTACGCCGAAGGCGTTCATAAATTCCAGCCCAGGGTTGCTTCAACCCTGGGTACAGCAGAAGAGAACTAGAAACACTGAAAGTGTTCGGCTTGCAATTGAAACTCCTTCAGAGTTCCATGGTTAATGCAGGACTCAACCCAGGGTTGAAGCACCCTGGGCTGGAATTAACCAACGCCTACGGCGTACTAGCCGATCTGGTCTATTTATTGGCTCGACGGCCTCCGTTTGTTTTCACTTAATCCCAGCAAGCGAATAATGGCGTCGAGATCGATTGACTCGCGAACGTGTGCCGCCAGGCGGTCGAAGCGTGCTTCACGTTCGGCGCGGAAATTGACGTACGCGGTTGGCGGATTGAGATGCAGGGCGGCGCGGGCGGCGGTGATGAAGCTGTGACGAAACTCGTCGTCGTCAAAGAATCCGTGCAGGTAAGTGCCGGCGGTGCGGCCGTCGTCGCTCGCGGCGCCGTCGAATGAGGTGGTCTCGTTCGATCGTCTGATCGACAACAGTGGACGCGCGCCGGGTTGGTACTCAGTCTTGCCCAGATGGATTTCATAACCGGTCGCGCGATCGTGTGTCATTGGTTGATTGAATAGTTGCGGAACGATCAATCGCGCGCTGGTTTGTTGAGTCACTTTGTCTTCAACGAGCGTGGTGCTAATCGGGAGCAAACCGAGACCGGACAGCGCTCCACCACCCTCACGTCCACCTTCGTCACGAACGTCAACGCCGAGCATCTGCATGCCGCCACAGATGCCTACCATAAGACTGCTGGCGGCATGGCGGCGGATCGCTTCTGCGAATCCTGTCGTTTTCAACCACTTTAGATCGTTAATTGTCTGTTTTGTGCCCGGAATGACGATGACGTCCGCGTCTGATACTTCATCGGCGTTGCTGAGGTAGGCCAACGCAATCGAAGGTTCTGCGGCAAGCGCATCGAAGTCGGTGAAGTTCGACAGGTGCGGCAGGGCAATGACTCCGACGCGCAACCGCCGCGCTGGCGTATCGTCGTTATCGCGCCAAACTCTCGCCGCCGTTCGACGGTCTTCGATCGCGACTCCGTCCTCTTCGTCCAGGCCCACGTCAGGCAGGAAGGGAATCACACCCAAACAGGGCGTCGGCATGTGGGCCTTCATCATTTCGAGTGCCGGTTCCAGCAGCGTTATGTCGCCGCGAAACTTGTTGATGATGTAACCGTGAATTCGCTTTCGCTCATGCTCGTCGAGCAGTTGCATCGTTCCGAGCAGCGAAGCGAAGACACCGCCGCGATCGATGTCGCCGATCAGGAGGCACGAGGCGTTTGCAGCTTCGGCCATGCGCAGGTTGACGATTTCCTGGTCTCGCAAATTGATCTCAGCCGGCGATCCCGCGCCTTCGAGGACGATGATCTCGTAGTCACGCGCGAGCCGTTGGTAACTTTCCAGCACTGCCGGAAACAACTCCTTCACGGCATGCTGGAAATAATCGGCGGCGCTGACTTGTCCCCACACACGTCCTTGCAGGATCACCTGCGAGCTCGTGTGTGTTGACGGCTTCAAGAGGATGGGGTTCATGTCGGCGGTGGGAATGACCTTAGCCGCTTCAGCCTGCATCGCCTGCGCGCGTCCAATCTCCGACCCGTCGGGCGTCGCGGCTGAATTCAACGCCATGTTTTGCGACTTAAAAGGAGCAACGCGATAACCTTCGTGGGCAAAGATCCGGCACAGCGCAGCCGCGATCAGCGACTTCCCGGCATGTGAGCCGGTGCCCAAAACCATCAATGCCTTTGCTGTCACGTTGGTCGATGCCTCGCGTTCGTGTTTGAGGCTGGCGATTATACGCACTGCTTAATCGCGACGCAGTATCAATGCGTAGTGCCTGCACGCCGAAGGCGTTGAGTAATTCCAGCCCAGGGTTGCTTCAACCCTGGGTACACCAGACGAGAATTAGAAACACTGAAAGTGTTCGGTTTGCACTTGAAACTCCTTCAGAGTTCAGTGGATTACTGCATGACTCACCCAGGGTTGAAGCAACCCTGGGCTGGAATTACTCAACGCCTTCGGCGTAAGCAGTTGAACCGCATCACTTCGCACCGCGCGCTGCTTGCTTGACGATCACGATGATGAGGTATAGAGTGACGGCGCTCGCAATACAGCTTTGCTCTTTGGAACTAAAATATAGTTCGCTTTCAACCCGTATCGCAGATCCGGGTTGACCGTCGCAGGTATCCGAAAGGAATACAAGGGAAGCGGGTGTGAAACCCGCACGGTTCCCGCCACTGTGACCGGCGATTGCGAAGCTTCCATCAGAAATGGTCACTGGTCTGTTCGCAGATTGGGAAGGCCGTGAAGCAACGCGTTTGAGCCGGAAGTCAGGAAACCTTGCCTGTTGTAACGGAAACGACCACATACGCTCCGGGAAAGACGAGGTGGCGTCGAGCGCTGAATGGCAGTTGGACCAAACTCCTTGCCGCCATAGATCAGAATAAGCTTTTACGACGCCCTCGATCTTCCAACTCGGAAGATCGAGGGCGTTCCTGTTTTCTGCCCTATTTCATCGCTTCTTCTCCATTCCTCATTTCCGCTTCTGTCAAAGGAGAAGCCCATGAAGAATCTGGTTATTGTTATTGGACTCGCAATCGTGTTGCTGCATGTCGTCTCGTCGACGACGTTGGCCCAACAGGGCGCCGACGCCGCGATCGCCGGTAAAGTGTTGGATGCCCAGGGCGCGAGTTTGCCCGGCGCAACCGTCACACTCTATGGCCCGGAACGCAATCTGCGACTTACCACCAACACCGATTCAAACGGCGCCTATCGCTTTGATAAGTTGGCCGCGGCGGAGTACCTCGTCGAGGCGCAGGCGCAGGGCTTCGCGCCCGCGGCTGCCCGGCGCGTGGTCGTCAGACGCGGGCAATCGGCGCCATTGGATATTCCACTGGAGTTGTCAGGCATTCGCAGCACGGTGGTCGTAGTCGCTTCCGACACGCCGCAGTCCGTCGACGAAGTTTCAAAAGCTGTTACCGTGGTTGACGCGAAGGAGATCGACGAGCGCGACGAGTCAGCAATAAGCGAATCGCTGCGCAACGTGCCCGGCTTGCGCGTGCAGCAGCTTGGTGGTCCAGGTTCGTTTACGGCCATCAAGACGCGCGGACTGCGCAACGAAGACACGGCTGTTTTGATCGACGGCATTCGCTTTCGCGATGTGGCCGCGCCGCAAGCCGACGCTTCGGGGTTTTTGGAAGATTTGATCGTTACGGACGTCAGCCGCGTCGAAGTGCTCCGCGGTTCAGGTTCTTCGCTCTACGGCACAAACGCGATTGGCGGTGTGATCAATGTGATTACTAACGAAGGTGGCGGCGCTTTTCACGGCAACGTGCTTGGCGAAGGCGGCGGGCTGGGACTGTTTCGCGGCCGCGCGCAATTTGCGGGTGGCATGAATCAGAACCGCTTTGTGTACAGCGCCGGTGTTTCACATCTGAACGTCGCGAATGGAGTGGACGGACAGGACGAAGCGCGCAACACGAGCGGTCAGGGTCGAGTTCTATTTCGTCTGACGTCGACCGCCGCGCTTTCAGGTCGAATCTACACGGCCACTTCTCGCGTGCAACTGAATAACAGTCCTGAAGGCATCGGCATTCTCCCGGCCACCGGCATCATCGATGCAGTTCCATTAGCGCCGTCAGAGTTGCTGCGTTACGAAGCCGGCGTTCCTCCCTCACAATTGAATGTTGGACCAGCCACCTACATTCCGGGCGCCAACGACCCCGACAACGAGCGTGAAGCAAACTTCTTCGCCGGCGCCGTGACTTTCTCGCATCAGCCAACCGACGCGTTTGGTTACACGGTCAACTACCAGGCTTTAACCACTCACCGCACTACTCTGAATGGACCACTGGGCCCGGGCTTTCAACCGTTTGGCGGCAGCGAGCAATCGGACTTCGACGGCCGGGTCCACACGTTGAACGCGCGCTTCAATCTGCGCACCGGTCGCATCAATTTCATCAGCGGCGGTTACGAGTTTGAAAACGAGAACTTCCGCAATCTCTCGCTTCCGGTAAATCCGGCAGAGAATTCCACGGTTGACGTGACGCAAAAAAGCCACGCCTTATTTGTTCACGATCAACTGAGACTCATGGACGATCGCTTGCAACTCTCGGCTGCGTTTCGCATGCAAGTCTTCAACCTCGAGCAGCCGCGCTTCACACCGGCTGCCACCGCGCCTTACAGCGGCTTGACCTTCACTTCACCACCGACCGCTTACACCGGGGATGGATCTATCGCTTATCTCTTCCGCTCATCGGGCACCAAGCTGCGCGCGCACGCCGGCAACGGCTACCGCGCGCCGGCGCTCTTCGAGCGTTTCGGAACTTTCTTTTCCAGCTTCGGCTTTTCGGTGTTTGGCGATCCGCGCCTGCGTCCGGATCGCTCGATCGCCGTCGACGGTGGGATCGATCAGACGTTTTACAAAAACCGTTTTCGAGCTTCAGCGACGTACTTCTACACGCGACTACAGGAAATAATAATCTTCGACTTCACCGGCGTTATCGATCCCTCGACCGATCCGTTTGGACGGTTTGGCGGCTTTCGTAATACGAATGGCGGCATCGCTCGCGGGGCCGAGTTTGCTTTGACGGCGACGCCGGTGTCGACGCTGAATCTTTCCGCGGCATACACGTACACGAAGAGTTTACAACGCACGCCGCAGGTGCCGGGCACGCTTCGTTCACTCGTGATTCCGGATCATCAGTTCTCGTTTGTGGCGACGCAGCGATTCGGCCGCCGCTGGCTGGTGAATTTTGATTTCCTTGCTTCGAGCGACTATCTCGCGCCGATATTTGATTCCACGACGTTTGTTAGCCGAGGGTTCAGGTTTGACGGAATAGTGAAAGCAGACTTGGGCGCGAGTTACACGATCCCGTTTAATGAAACGCGCTCGCTGAAGTTGTTCGGTTATGTCGATAATCTGTTCGATCGCGAATACTATGAGAGTGGGTTTCGCACGCCCGGGCGCACGGGACGCGCGGGCGCGACGTTTGTCTTTTAGGTGAATGCGTATGCGGAATTTGATCGCGCTGTTGGTGTTGTTCAGTCTGCTGTTTGCGGGCTGTGCCGGTGGTGGTGGACCAGTCAACCAGGCGAACACGGGTGTTGAGCCGGCGCCGCAGCGCATTGTCTCGCTTAGTCCGAACGTAACTGAGATTCTTTACGGCATCGGCGCGTGGCCGCAGGTGATTGCTGTTTCCGAATACTGCACGTACCCGGAGGATGTTAAGAACAAACCGCGTGTTAATGGTTGGGACAAGACCAACCTGGAGCAGGTCGTGGCGCTCAAGCCGGACTTTGTGATTGGCGTTGAAGCGCAGGAAACGTTTGTGCGCGACAAGTTGAACTCGCTTGGCGTGCGGTCGCTTTTTCTCAAGGGCCAGAAGCTTGACGATGTTCTCGGATCGATCGTCGAAATCGGGCGCTCGACGGGACACGAAGCCGCCGCGATCGAGCTCTTCGATAAAACAAAGCGCGAGATCGAGCAGGTGCGGCAAACTGTGGCCGGCGTGCCGCGCCCGCGTGTGTTGTGTGTTGTCGATCGTCTGCCGGGGACGATCCGCGATATTTACACGGCGACGCGTGGAAGTTTTATCGACGAGCTTTTGCAGATTGCCGGCGGCGAACCGATCGCTCCGCCGGGTGAACAAGGCTACGGTAAGATTACGAAGGAGGCGGTGCTGAGTCTGAATCCCGAAGTTATCATCGACATGGTCCAGGGATCGAAAGGGAAGTTTGGCGAGGACCCGATCAGCGTGTGGAACGAGCTCGCAGAGGTGGACGCGGTGCGCAATAAACGGATCTATCCGATGACGGATGAGACAGTGATCCATCCCAGCCAGTTTGTAGGGCGAACCGCCAGGACGTTTGCCACCGTGCTGCATCCGGAGAAATTTGCTGATGGGCAGTGATTCTCGCGCCGCTGCACCATTGCTCGAAGCGAGCCACTTGAGCTTTGCGTATTCGACGACGCCTGTTGTTGTCGACGTATCGCTGACGTTGCCGCGTGGGGCGATTGGCGCTGTGATCGGCGCGAATGGATCGGGAAAGTCGACCCTCGTCCGTTTGCTCGCGGGGTTGATCGAACCGGCCAGCGGGACAGTCTTGTTCGACGGGATGCCGCTCGCTCAGCTTCCTGCGCGGGAACGAGCTAAACGAATCGCTTACGTTCCGCAATCGTCGTCAACTGTTTTTCCTTTTACAGCGCTTGAAGTAGTGCTGACGGGGCGCAGTCCGTACAGTGGCCGCTTTCGCTTTGAGAGTTTGCATGATGAACAGATCGCGCTCGCGGCTCTCGACATGCTTGATGCACTTCATCTTGCGTCTCGGCATATAACCGAGCTGTCGGGTGGCGAACGCCAGCTCGTGACAGTGGCGCGGGCGCTGGCCCAGGAACCGGAAGTAATGTTGCTTGACGAACCGGCCAGCGCACTCGATCTGAAGCACCGGACGCAGTTGGCGAAAGCGCTGCGGCGATTGCGAGACGAACGCGGCATTGCCGTGTTGCTGGTCACGCACGACTTGATGCTTTTGGACGCATCCGTCGACGTGCTCTTTGCGATGAAGGCCGGACGTCTTGTCGCCAGCGGCGCACCGGAAACGGTGCTCAACGACCAGGTGCTCGGCGACATCTACGACGCCCCCGTCCGCACCCGACGCGGCGACGGCCGCATCTTCGTCTGGTCCGAATTGTGAAACGTGCTTGGTCCAGCAGCCAGCAGTGCCGCGGGGCTGAGCTAACGTATCGCAGCGGCTCCGCCGCCGGATGTGAGGCGAGGCTCTGCCTCGCCGCTAGCTGGAGAAAAGACTTGGGGCTCAGCCCCATAGCTCACTTGGCCGCGACGGCGAGGCATAGCCTCGCCTCACATCCGGCGGCGGAGCCGCTGAGGAAATGATCTGGCGGCGCGAAATCTTACCTTCAGTGCGTGGGTACGAATTATGTAGTGATCTGCCGAACAAGTTTGACGCGGTTCAGTAGAACGAATTGAACGAAGCAATACAACAGAGTGTTCAGAGACACCGGACGCGCGTTGGAGTGCGTTTGCGGGTGGCGCTGCCGCTTTTGTTCGGGGCGTTGATTGTGGCGATTGTTGTTGGTCTATGCATTGGTTATCAGCCAATCGATTTCACTTCGTTGCAAAACGATCCGCTCGCGCGCGCTGTTTTTTTTCGCTTGCGATTGCCGCGAGTCTTGATGGCCGGAATGGTCGGGGCGTCGCTGGCGATCGTTGGCGCTGCGTTGCAGGCACTGTTTCGCAACCCGCTCGCCGATCCGTTCACGCTGGGTGTTTCGGGTGGCGCTTCTTTCGGCGCGAGCATCGCGATCGCGTTGGGGCTCGGAATCAGCATTGCCGGCATACCGATCGTCTTCATCACCTCGTTTGCCGGCGCTTTGTTATCGGTCTTTCTCGTCTACTGGTTGGCAAGCTCAACCGGAAAAGTGATTCTTCCCGGCGCCTTGTTGCTGGCGGGCGTGGTGCTGAATCTCTGCGCCTCGGCAGGCGTGCTCGTGATTCAGTATCTTGCGCCGTACGGACGATCGTTGCAGATCCTGCGCTGGCTGGTTGGCAGTCTCGACGTCGTTGGCTTCGATCTGCTCTGGAAAATGTTGATACTGCTCGTGCCGGGATGGCTGGTCCTGTTTGCCTACGCGCGCGATCTTCACTTGCTCGCCACTGGTGAAGAATCAGCGGCGAGTCTCGGCGTTGACGTGCGGCGCACGGAGCGAATCGTGTTCGTGGCAAGCTCGGTGATCGTCGGCGTGGCTGTCTCAGTCGGCGGCGCAATCGGTTTCGTCGGCCTGATCGTGCCGCACGCGGCGCGGCTTCTTTTCGGCCAGGACGTGCGGCTGTTGTTGCCGGTGTCGTTCCTGTTAGGCGCGGCGTTTCTGGTGCTTACGGACACACTGGCGCGCGTGGTGATCTCGCCCAGCGAATTGCCGGTCGGCGCGATCACGGCGCTGCTCGGCGGGCCAGTGTTTCTTTTTCTGCTTCGAAAACAGCAACGTTACTCGGCGCTCTAATGCAGTAGATGGCGAACAACGAACATCGGCGGCTCGTCTTATTGCTCGGTGGAGCGAGAGCAGGGAAGAGCGCGCATGCGCTTCGTCTTGCACAAGAGCGCGACGGGTCGGTCTGCTTCATCGCGACAGCGCAGGCGTTTGACGACGACATGTCGCGACGAATCGATCGCCATCGCAGCGAACGACCGTCGCATTGGCAGACGATCGAAGAGCCTTACGCAATCGATCGAGCGTTGCAGCGGGCGAGTGACTGCAACCTCGTGATCCTCGATTGCCTTACACTGTTTGTTTCGAACTGGCTGCTCCGCGAGAACGACGAAGAACAATGCGAACAGACGCTTCGACAAATCACAGCCGGCTTCCTGAGCACCGTGCAGTTGCGGCAACAGACGATCATTTGCGTGTCGAACGAGGTTGGTTTGGGTGTCGTTCCGGAAACGCGTCTGGGCCGAAGCTTTCGCGACTTACTCGGCCGCGTCAACCAGGATTTCGCGCAAGCGGCTGATGAGGTTTACCTGCTCGTCGCAGGACTGAGAACGCAATTGAAGCCTTAATGCTTATTAAAGAAACCTGCGATCGAATCAGGGCGCTCGACGAGTTGTGGCTAACAGCCGCCGCCGAACGCCAGCTCCAGTTAACCAAGCCGCCAAACAGCCTGGGCCGGCTTGAATTAATCGCCAATCGCCTCGCAGCTATTCAAGAAACAACGACACCGCAGATCACCGGCCAGCGTATCTATGTTGTCGCTGCGGATCACGGTGTCACGCGCGAAGGCGTCAGTGCTTATCCGCGTGAAGTCACCGCGCAGATGGTCGACAACTTTCTTCGTGGCGGCGCCGCGATCAATGTGCTCGGCAGGAATGGCGGGATCGATGTAAAGATCGTCGACGCGGGTGTTGATGCAGATCTGAACGACAGAAACGAATTGCTTAACTACAAGATAATGCGCGGCACGGCAAACTTCGCAGTTGGACCAGCCATGACGCGCGAACAAGCCGAACTCTGCATCGATTCAGGGATCAAGCTCGCGCTCTCCGCCGCGAGCGAGGGAATCAACTCGATCGGCATTGGCGAGATGGGAATCGGCAACACGACTGCCGCCAGCGCGATCACCTCCGTTCTGACAGGTAACAATCCTGAAACGGTAACGGGCCGCGGCACAGGCATCGACGATCAACATCTCGCGCACAAAGCGGAGACGATCCGCAAAGCCATTCGCCTTAATCAACCAGACCGCAATGATCCGATTGACGTACTGGCGAAAGTTGGCGGCGCTGAAATCGGCGTCATGATGGGAATTGTGCTGGCGCCGCGGCCGAACGTTTGACTGTGATCGCGGATGGATTCATCTCAACGTCGGCAGCGGCACTTGCCGTCTCGCTCTGTCCAAACGCTCGCGATTATCTATTCATCGGACATCGTTCCAGCGAGCCGGGCCAAAAGGCTTTGATCGAATACATCGGCGAGCAACCCTTGCTCGATCTCTCGATGCGGCTCGGCGAAGGCACCGGCGCCGCACTCGCGATGCCCATCATCGTCGCCGCGGCGAAGCTGCTCAACGAGATGGCTACCTTCGCGGAAGCGGGCGTGAGCGACAAAGATTAATGTGATTGCCAATGCTGCGTCGCTTCTTCATCGCGCTTCAGTTCATGACGCGGATTCCCGTACCGCGAATGGAAGCAACATCGCAGGATGATCTTGGCAAGGCCGCTGCTTTCTTTCCGCTCGTCGGCGTGATTGTCGGATTAAGCGCCGCACTTGCATTCGTTTCACTGCACCGTGTGCTGCCGTTATCAGTTGCCGTACTGGGCGCGATGAGCCTCGCTGCGTTTCTCACCAATGGTTTGCATGAAGACGGGTTCGCCGACGTGTTCGACGGTTTTGGCGCCGGATGGTCCAAGGAGCGAACACTCGAAATCATGCGCGACAGCCGCATCGGTGTTTACGGAGTGCTGGCGCTGATATTCCTCGTACTCGGCAAGCTGCACTTACTTTCTGCTTTGGCTCCTGCTCAGATCTGGCGCTGGCTGATTGTGGGTCACGTCGCGGGACGTTGGGCGCCACTCGCGCTCGGCGCATGGTTGCCGCCGGCAAGCAGTGAAGGGCTCGGCAGACTCGTAGCGAAACGAACGGGCGCACTCGAGATGATCATCGGCACAATCACGGTCGTAATCGCACTGTTGCTCACGCTCTCGTGGCGAGCCGCGCTCGCTGCCTTCTTAGTTACGGCACTTGTGACCCTCCTCAGCGGTTTATACTTTCGCCGGCGCCTACAGGGCGTCACCGGAGACTGCATGGGCGCGGCGATTCAGCTCACCGAAGTCGCTTTGTATCTGACCGCGGTACTTCTTGTCGTATGAACGAACATCAGCGTCTTTATCTGATTCGACACGGCGAAGTTGAAGGCGCATCCGACGCACGCCTCATCGGCCGCACGGACGCGCCACTATCCGCTCGTGGTCTCGATCAATCACGCCAATTGGCAGCAACACTCGCAAACAAAAACTTATCCGGCATTTATTCAAGCGACCTGCAACGCGCGCGTTCGACTGCGGAAGTAATCGCGAAAGAACACAATCTGCCTGTCACGGCGAATCGCGATTGGCGCGAGATCGACATGGGCCAATGGGAAGGTCTCACAATGAAACGCATCCACGACGAAAGCCCAGAACTGGTTGCCCAGCTCTTCGCCGACCCCGCTTCCTTTCAATATCCCGGCGGCGAATCCTTCACCGCCTTCATCGCGCGAATACAAAACGCACTCACGCACCTGCTCTCTACTCACGCCAACGATCACATTGGGCTTGTAGCTCACGGCGGCGTCTGTCGCGTGATCCTCGGCAGCGCCCTCGAGCTGCCGCCGCGCAACTGGCTGCGCCTCGCCCAGGACTACGGCTGTCTCAACATAATCGACTGGTACGACGGAAATCCAACGCTGCGATTGCTGAATGGTTTAACGCCGTCTAAGTCAACCGGAGTTCATCCGGCGTGATCTTCGACGGCGTTAATAGCAGGGCTTGTAAATGCTGGCAGTAAGTGTCGACCTTACGCAGCGCGCCGGATGACGGGTGTCGGCATACTCGGCCGGGGCTTCACGACTGGCTTAGTCGATCCCGAAAACACTGAGATGATCTCGCGCCAGTTGATCGCAATGTCGCCCAGTACGACTGAGAACACGAGACACGACCAGATCACGGCTTGCACGATCTCAACTCCCAACTTTTCGAATCCCGTAACTCCCATCACGAACCGTGCGGCGATAAACACCAACGCTACGGCATAACTGCGGATGGCCCATTGCCGGTGCAGCCCAATCTTGCGCCGGAAGGCGAAAAGACCGGCGAGCGTCGTGGTGCCTATCAACAGGGTCGCATCTACCACGGCCAGGACGGTGAACGAACGTGGTGCGCCCGCGCGTTCCTGATAGTACTGAATGTAAGCGCCCAACGGTGCGAGCACGTAACATCCGAGCACGTAAAGTCGGCCCATCACGCGATGCGCTGTGGTAAAGCGCTGGCGAAACCGATCCGAAAACTGAAAAGGCGCAAAACCGAGGACGATCGTGCCGAACACGGCGTGCGGCAGCAACCACCACTTGAACGACTCATAGCGTTGCCATGCCGGGTGATCCGGGTCGACGACAAAACGCTCGTTGTGATACATGACATAAAGACTTGCCAACCCGATCGCTAAGAAGACGACATGTTTGGCTTTGATCTTCATTAAAGGGACTCCTTCTGGTTAGTCTTCATGGCCTAACCTGCTTAATAACGCGAAGTTTGAGCCACAAAAGGCACAAAGGAAGCCCCACAAGAGGCACAAAAAATTCTTTGGTGCCTTTTGTGGGGCTTCCTTTGTGCCTTTTTATGGCTTAAGTCCAGCCGCGGAAGCGGGCGTAGTCGACGATCTCGGCGCGGCTTTTCAGGTCGAGTTTCTGCATGGAGTTGGCTTTGTGGGTCTCGACGGTCTTGACGCTGATCGACAGCTCGTTGGCGATCTCTTTGTTGGTATAGCCGTTGGCGACCAGCGACAGAACCTGGATTTCACGCTGCGACAACGGTTTGCCCTGCGGCTCGCCTTTATAAACCTTGTTATCCAGCGGCGAGTTGACCAGCGACTCTCGTGAAGCGCTGATCGATGTAGTTCCCACCCTTTGCGACCGTCTGGATCGCATCGATCAGTTCGTCGATCGCGGCCTGCTTGAGAACGTAACCCGACGCTCCCGCTTTCAAGCACTTCATTCAGGTAAGCACTCGCCCGGTGACCGGTCAACGCAATGACCTTTACGTTCGGACACAACTCCCGGATCTTCACCGTCGCTTCAGCGCCATTGAGCCGCGGCATCGAAATGTCCATGAGCACGATGTCCGGTTCGAGCTCTTTCGCCTGCTGCCACGCGGCGATGCCGTTGTCAGCTTCGCCGACCACTTCCATGTTCGGCTGTTCGTCAATCAGCCGCTTCGAGCCCTTCGCGCAGGATGCGATGATCCTCAGCCAGAAGGATTCTCAGTTTTTCCATGCTCAGGACCTCTGCTGATGAGGAGTCGGAGAGAGGAATGGTGACGACAATCGTAGTCCCGGCGCCTGAGTCGATCTTGAACTCACCGCCCACCATCTGGACGCGTTCCTGCATGCCCAACAATCCCAACCGCCGATTCTCAACTGGACTGCTCATCAACTTTTCGACGTCAAAGCCAACACCATCGTCTTCGATCGATCACTCGCACCTGATCGTCGTCGCGCTTCGAGAATGATGCTGACGATCTTCCGCATTCGAATGGCGCGAAGCATTGGTGAGCGCTTCCTGGACCACGCGGTAGATCGCGACTTCAATGTCGAATGGAAGTCGCTCGTTCAGGTTGGAAACCCGTCTGCTGTTGAAAACGACCTTGATTCGTCTGATCGTGCCGCTTGGCCCATTCGCGCGCAAAGCTCGACAACGCCGGCTTCCAATCCGAGATCGTCGAGCGTCGTCGGCCGCAACTCCAGCGCCACGCTGTGTACGTCCAGCTCGAATTGCTTCGTTGTTTCTTTCAGGTACGACAACTGGTTGACTGCGGCTGTCGGCAGGTCCGGCACGCTGCGCGACGGATTCCAGCCCGAGCAGCAGCGCCGAAAGATACTGGCCGATGTTGTCGTGCAACTCGCGCGAGAGATGGCGTCGCTCATCCTCCTGCGCGGTTATCAGCCGCTGCAGCAGTTGTCGGCGCTCTGCTTCAGCACGTTTTCGCTCGCTTATGTTCTGGCCAATGGAGACGCTGGTGCCATCTGAAAGTCGCGTGACGGCCCACGTCGTATCGATCACGCTGCCATCGCGCGCTTTTGCCGCTGAAGTCGGTCCATTCGGCATCTTGCAGCCTTGATAATCGTCGCCCAGCGCGCGGCGGCGGTTCGCCGCGTCGGGGTAGACTTCGTTAAAGATATCGCCGTTACGTTCCTGCAGTTCCGACAACGTCCAGCCGAAGGTGCTGTTCCCATTCGCGATTGACGAGTTTCAATGTCGCCGTCTGCGCCACGGAAAGCTGATCATTACCGGGAATGTTCTCGAAGATCTTCTCGAGGATCTCGGTTTTCTGGCGCAGTTCTTCCTCCGCCCGTTTCCGGTCTGTGATGTCGAGCATGATGCCGCTCAGATAAAGCGCGCCACCCGGTTCGTCTTTCACCGAAACGATGTCGTGCAACCACACAACGCTCCCGTCAGCCGCGATCATGCGATATTCAAATTCGTGGTCCTGGTCGCTGCCGGTGGAGTCTAAACAGAAGGCCGAGCACCAATCGGTGTCATCAGGATGAGTATGGTCCCGCCAGAAGTTGGGCTCGAGCCATTGCCTGAGCGGATAACCGAGGATCTTTTCCGCCTGCGGACTGACGAAGGTGAACTGGAAGGTCTCGCCGTCAGCTTCCCAAACGATGCCGTCCAGCGAATTCACCAGTTTTGAATATAAAGTCGGGTCTTTCTTGCATAAAGCTGGACTGAGAGAGGGTCGGGTTAGGGGGATTATACTATCAAACGCTGTGATCGATGCGCCCACTAAGGGAAAACCCTGATATTCGAGCCGCCGCACCCTAGCACTAGAATCGCGACCGAGGTGCGAGATCGCTGAGGCCCGATGATGCAAAGCCGCGCGCGGGCTTGGTGATTGTGTGGTTCGTCACCCAACTAGAGTGAGCGAAGCACTCGAGTTTCGCGTGGGGTGAAGGCACGTGAACCATAAGGGCGGGGATAGTGGGAGTAACCCGCCTCTCTCGCACTCCGGATTCATAAATCTTTATTAATGAAACCCTTCACTGTTGCGAACTAACCCGGATTACCCTGCGATATCCTGATTGACTTCTCGCCGCTGTTAATACTAAAAAGAACCCGGTTTAACGAAGACAAGCGTTTAGCTTTGCAGGTGCTGCGGCTATCTTACAGGCCCACTCCCAGGTTTGCCTGCCACTTTTTTAGCCCAGAATCAGAAAGTATTCTCTAAAGTCTCTCCAACTCATTAGTAGTGGTACCGTTTGACTATGTGATGTACGCCGAAGGCGTTCGCTAATTCCAGCCCAGGGTTGCTTCAACCCTGGGTACGCCAGAGCGAATTAGAAACACTGAAAGTGTTTGGTTTGCATTGAAACTCCTTCAGAGTTCCAGGCTTAATGCAGCAGTACTCAACCCAGGGTTGAGGCAACCCTGGGCTGGAATTACTGAACGCCTTCGGCGTACTAGCTGAGACTGTATCACTACGAGCTAATTAGTCGTTTATTTAGGAAGTGAAAAATGATCCCCCTTATTCACTACTCCCGCTCTAGTCGTGGTCTGTTCGTGGTTGCAATTGTTAGTTTAATTACAACCTTTACGAGCATCATCTTTGTCGCCGCCGATAATAAACCGCCAACGCCGGCGCCGCAAGCTCGACGCCGTCGATGCAGTGGTGAAAGCGAAAATCGCCGAACGCTTCGGCCGGCTGCCGCTGAGTTTCGAGCGCAACGAAGGGCAGGTTGATCCGGCAGTCAAGTTTCTCTCCCATGGACCCGGTTACGATCTGTTTCTAACGGCGAACGAGGCCGTGCTTTCGTTGCGCAAGCCTCGCAGCTGAAAAAGACCCAACTAAGAGAGCCGCAGGCTGAACCGGAAATGCGGGAAGGCACAGTGCTGCGACTGAAAATGCTCGGCGCGAACACTGCCGCGCAAGTTGAAGGTCAGGACGAGCTGCCCGGCAAAGTCAATTACTTCACCGGCAACGATCCCGAAAAGTGGCGCAGCAACATCCCGACCTTTCAGAAAGGTCTATTACAAAAATGTCTATCCCGGCATCGACATCGTCTACTACGGCAATCAACAAGAGCTGGAGTACGACTTCGTCGTCGCGCCCGGCGCGAATCCGAAAGTCATCAAGTTTCGCGTCGATGGTGCCGATCGTATTCGCCTCGACGACACCGGCAACTTGCTGCTCGCTCTGAAACGGCGGTGAAGTCCGACTGAATAAGCCGTTCATTTACCAACTCGCCGAGAAAGGCAGTCGCCAACGAAATCAAAGGCGCGTACGCGATCAACGGAAACGAGATCAGTTTCAAAGTGCCGCGGGTTTGATGCTCGCAAAACCGCTGGTGATCGATCCCGTGCTCTCGTATTCCACTTTCCTAGGCTCAGGCGGAAGCGACGTCGCGCTGGTATCGCAGTCGACTCGCAAGGCAGCGCATACGTCACCGGCAACACCGATTCGAGCTACATTCCCCACGACGTCCGGCGCTTTCAAATCAACCAGCACCACCGGCGGCGCCTTTGTCACCAAGCTCGATCCAACCGGCAGCAGCCTGGTCTATTCAACATATCTCAACGGCAGTGGTGGTTCGGCACGTCAGGGTTTCGGCAATCGCCGTCGACGCATCGGGCAATGCTCACGTCACCGGCGTCACGAGCGCGAGTGATTTTCCTGTCCTCAACGCGTTGAAGACGAGCGGAAACTTTTTCAAAACTACTGACAGCGGTGCGAGTTGGAACAATAACAACACCGCTCCCGCCCGGCGACGTGCGCGCGATCGCCATTGCGCCCAACGCGTACCCAGATTGTTTACGCGGGAACTCCCAGTGGTCCATATCGCAGCACCGATGCCGGAGCCACCTGGACCAAGCTGCCGACGAACGGCTTGCCCATCTTTCCGTCTGCGACATCTCGATGGGCGTCAGTCCAGTTAACTCGGCGGTTTTGTTCGCCGGTTTCGCAAGTGGCGGCTTATTCAAGTCGGTTGACGGCGGCAACAACTGGAGCGTGCTGAGTTTGCCTTCGTTAGGCACGAGTGTGTTTTCTATCGTCTTCGATCCTGCTACGGCGTCAACTGTGTATGTCGGTACAGGCAATGGCGTGTTCAAGAGTATCGACAACGGAAGCACCTGGACGTCGTTGAACAACTTCGCCGGCTTTACCTTTCCGCCAAACGTGCGGGCACTCGCAATCGATCCGGCAACACCTTCGACAATCTACGCCGGCACATCCGGCGCCGGTCTTTTCAAAACGACGAATGGCGGCTACTAACTGGTCGCCAATCAACAATGGACTCACCGGCAACCGAAACCAACTTCGTAAACGCTCTCGCGATCGATCCCTTCAACTCTTCGATCGTCTATTCCGGTCACGGTTCGTTCGGTGGCTCAGGCGCGATCCACAAGACTACGAATGGCGGCGGCGTATGGTCGCCGTCAACACCGGCGTGCCGAGCTTCACGGTCACCGCGCTGGTTGCAGATCGGACGACGGCGTCGACGCTTTACGCAGCAACTGCCGGCGGCGGCGTTGTTAAGACCACCAACGGCGGGACTAATTGGACCAACGCCAACTCCGGGCTGTGGCTGGCAAACGTTGCCACGCTTGTCGCCCATGCTTCGAATTCGGCGATTCTGTTTGCGGGAACGAGCGGAGTAAATTCCCAGGACGCTTTTGTTACGAAGTTGAATTCGTCCGGTTCGGCGTTGTTGTTTTCGACTTACCTGGGCGGAAGTCAAGCCCGACACCGGTAATGGCATCGCCGTCGACTCAACCGGCAACATCTATGTCGCCGGTCAAACGGAGTCCCTGAACTTTCCCACCACGAATGCCTTTCAACCTGCTCCGAGCGCGACGGAAGGCTGCAACAGTGGATTTGTTACGAAAATCAATCCGAGCGCGCCGTCGTATGTTTTCTCCACGTATCTCGGCGGCAGTAATTGTGACACCGCTCACAGCATAGCTGTCGACAGCACCGGCGATGTTTATGTTGCCGGCGAAACGCGCTCCGCCGATTTTCCAGTTGCCAATGCTTTTCAACCGACGATCGCCGAAACGTTCAACGGCGATGCCTTCGTGACGAAACTTTCCACGGCCGGATCGTTGGTTTATTCAACTTTCCTCGGCGGCAACGCCGCTGACACCGCTCGCGGTGTCGCGGTGGACTCTTCCGGCCAGGTATACGTTACGGGCAGAACGACGTCGACTAATTTCCCGGCGCCGACTCAGATTCCCGGCGTTCGTGGTTTCGCAGACGATGCTTTTGTAACGAAACTCAACAGCCAGGGCTCGGGCTTGGTCTATTCGACGTATGTTGGTGGAGACGGCACTGACTTTGCTCGCGGGATAGCGATTGATTCGACAGGCGCCGCGTACGTCACCGGATTTACAAGCTCGCAGCATTTCCCGTTGACCGCGGGCGCGATGCGCACGAAGAGCGAGCTCTTCAAGAGCATCAACGGCGGCGTGAAGTGGAGTAACGACAACTACGGGCTGGTTCTCGCGGTGAACGCAGAGATCAGATCTCTGATCGTACACCCGACGCAGACATCAACGATTTATGCCGGCACCGGATCGGGTGTTTTCAAGAGCACCAATGGCGGCAGGAATTGGACGGCGATCAATAACGGTCTGAATGACTTTAGAGTAAACGAGCTAATCATCGATCCGTTGACGCCGTCGACCCTCTATGCCATGACGGGAAATTTCGGGCTCAGCACCCACGGCATTTATAAAAGCACCGATGGCGGGAACAGTTGGAACTTCCGTAAGAACGGCATCGGCAGTGGTCAAGTCGTGGATATAGCTATCGATCCGGTGTCGCCGAACATCTTGTACGCCACGACGTCCAATCCCTTCGGTCAAGGGCAGATTTTCAGAACGAGCGATGGCGCCGATAATTGGACCCCGGTTTCAAATCGTTCTCTATCCTCGCTGGCAGTCGATCCGCACAACCACACCACAGTATATGCGGTCAGCTCCTCGCAAAATGAGGCGCTTCTGAGAAGCGCCGACAGCGGCGCCACCTTTCAACCAATCGGTTTTAGTCAAACTGGTCCATTCGGATTTTTCATTGCTCCCAGTCCGCATACGCCGGGTTTGCTGTACGCTCAAGTGGGCCTAAATCTCTTTAAGAGCGTCGACGGCGGCAATAACTGGTCGAAGGTCGCGGAGCGAAATGGAACAGTCGTTTTCGATCCCGTAAACCCGAACACGATCTATTCGTTGTCGAACATCGCCCCGATCCTGAAGAGCACTAATAACGGCGCGACCTTTGTCCCACTTAATCCAGCAGTCAGCGGGCCGGTAGGTAGCGTACTCGCGATCGATCCTCTTACGCCTTCAACACTACACTTTGCCTTCAACAACACCTCAGGCGGTGACGACACGTTTGTCTTCAAGATCAACCCGGCCGGCACCGCTTTGATCTACTCGACATACCTGGGCGGTATTTTTGCCGAGGGAGATTTCTCGACGGTCGCCTCTCAAGGTGTGGCGATCGCCGTCGACAGTGGCGGCAATGCTTACGTCAGCGGTGTGGCCCAGTCGCCGAGTTTTCCGACGACTCCGAATTCCTTCCAGCCTTTGCAGCGTTTCTTCAGCGACGCGTTCATTTCGAAGCTGACGATGTCGCACATCATCAGCGGTCACGTGCTTGACGGCAGCAACGCGCCGGTCGGTGGGGCTGAAGTTGTCTTGAATAATGGAACATCACTCACTCAGATCGTTACTGAAAGCGACGGCTCTTACGAGTTTGCACGTTTGCGCGCGGGTGGCAGTTATACGGTGACCGCTTCGAAGGCGCACTTCACGATGGCGCCGGCGAGTCAGACCTTCAACAATCTGAACAGCGATCAAACGTTGAACTTCACTGCCGCCGGCACGGCCTCAGCTTTCCACACGATTAGCGGTCAGATAACGAACAACGGCGTGGGACTCGCAGATGTTACCGTGACACTGAGCGGTTCTCAATCTGCCTTAAGAACAACTGACGCCAATGGCAATTACTCATTCGAGCTCGCCGCCGGCGGCAACTACACCGTAACGCCGGCAATAGTCGGTTTCACCTTTGGTCCACCGAGCCAAACCTTCAACAACCTTAGCGCATCGCAAGCGGCAAACTTCACCGCCACGCGCCAGAATTTCGTCGTCACAAACACCAACAACCACGGCGCAGGCTCGTTGCGTGAAGCAATCATCAACGCCAACGCCACCGTTGGCGCCGATACGATCGCCTTCAACATTCCGGGATCGGGAGTGAAGACAATCAGCCTCGTGAATCTGCTGCCCGAGATTACCGGTCCGATCGTGATCGACGGCACGACTCAACCCGGGTACGCAGGTGTTCCCTTGGTTGAGCTCAACGGATCGCCGTTGCTTGGCTCGGCCAACGCCCTGGTCCTGAATGGCGGGAACAGCACGATCCGCGGCCTCGCGATCGGCGGCTTCAGAAACGGCGCGGCAATCGTTATTCGCACCGGCGACAACAACGTGATTCAGGCCAATCGCATCGGCGTCGATGCCACGGGAAACGTTGCGCGGCCAAACAGCAGCGGAATCGTCCTGGTTATTTCGTCAAACAATCTGATTGGCGGGACCACCGCCGCCGTGCGCAACATCATTTCCGGAAATACCAATATCGGCATCGAATTGGCCGGCGGTGACGTCAGCACTGGCGTGACCGGCAGCAACAATATCGTTCAAGGCAACTACATCGGCACCAACGCCACCGGCACGGCCGGGATT
The DNA here is from genome assembly GCA_963770215.1 of uncultured Acidobacteriota bacterium. Classification (GTDB taxonomy): domain Bacteria; phylum Acidobacteriota; class Blastocatellia; order Pyrinomonadales; family Pyrinomonadaceae; genus PSRF01. The sequence continues at coordinate 332,082 of CAVYOP010000011.1, read as the reverse complement.
GGCAACGGCGCTTATGGAGTGTCGAGCTTTATCTCCGGCGCCGGAGGTACAAACAATCAAATCGGAGGCACGTCCGCAGGCGCACGTAACCTGGTTTCCGGAAACCAACTCGCCGGCGTCAGGCTCAACGGCGACGCACACACTGTGCAAGGCAACCTGATCGGGACCGACATCACCGGCGCCCAGGCCATTCCGAATGGCACAGGCATCATCGCCAACGCCACAAACTCGCAGATTGGCGGCCTGACACCCGCCGCGAGAAACATCGTCTCCGGCAACAACGGCGACGGCGTTACCATGCGCGGCGCCGGCAGCAAGCTGCAAGGGAACTACATCGGAACAGACATCACCGGCACAATTGCTCTCGGCAACCTCAGCAGCGGCGTGGCCGCCGTCAACAACGTGTTGATAGGTGGCACGACACCGGAAGCGCGCAATGTGATTGCCGGAAACGGCGCCCGCGGCAACATCGCGCTCGGTTGGGACAGCACCGGCTCGGGAGCTACCGTCCAGGGCAATTACATCGGCACTGACGTGACCGGCGCCGTCGCACTAAGCTCGACCACGCCGGCAGGCATTACGATTTTCACCGACAACCACGTCGTCGGCGGTACGGTCGCGGGTGCGCGAAACGTTATCTCGGGCAACGGCGCAGGCATACAGATCATGGTCGCACGTGGCAATGTCATACAGGGAAATTTCATCGGCTTGAATGCGCAAGGCACAGGACCGATACCGAATCGGCTGGGCGGCATCTTTATATCCAGCGGAAATGACAACACGATCGGCGGCATCCAAAGCGAAGCGGGCAACACTATCGCCTTCAACGATGGCCCAGGCGTCAACGTCTCCACCGGCACCGGTAATTCCATTCGCGGCAATTCCGTCTTTTCAAACAGCAGGCTCGGAATCGATCTGGGCGAGCCAAACGGTGTGACGCCCAACGACTTCGACGACACAGACACCGGCGCCAACAACCTGCAGAATTTCCCGACGATAATCAGCGTGGCGCGCATCGGGAACAACACCTTAATTCAGGGAATTCTGAGATCGAAGCCGGACACTGCATTCCAGATCGATTTCTATTCCAACTCGGCGTTAGATCCGTCAGGCAACGGCGAGGGTGCTCTGTTCTTTGAATCGACACCGGCAATCAGTGACGGCAGTGGCATAGCGACGATCAGCGCGAGTTTCCCAAAGCTATTGCCCGCGGGTCGAGTGATTACCGCCACTGCGACCGATTCGGATGGCAACACGTCGGAGTTTTCAGCCGCCGACCCGGCGGGTGCTGCCGGAAGCTTGCAGCTTAATCTCAGCTCGTTCTTCGTTATCGAAGACGTGGGAATGGCGACTGTGACTGTTCAACGCGTGGGCGGCAGCACGGGTAGTTTATCGGTTGAGTACGCGACGACAAACGGCACTGCGATCGCCGGACAGGATTACACGGCCGTATCCGGCACGCTGAATTTCGCCAACGGCGAAACGACCAAGACGATCCAGGTTCCGATTCTCGACGACGCCACAACGGAACCGGATGAAACGTTCACGCTGGCGCTGAAGAACGCTTCGACGCTTGAAGCGTTGGGCGCGCCAAACGTGATGACGATTACCATTCAAGACAAGACTACTACCCCGGCATTGTTGACGTTCGATGCTTCTGTGGTCGAGGGCAACACGGGAACGACGACAGACGCGCTGGTCGAGGTGCGGCTGTCGGCGGCTACCGGACGTACGGTCAGCGTCCAGTATTCCACTGCGGGCTTCAGCGCGCATGGCTTCGCTGCTTGCGCGAATCAGGGTGCGGATTTCGAAAGCAAGTCAGGCACGATCACGTTCCAACCGGGAACGTTCTCACAGATGATTCCGGTGAAGGTTTGTGGCGACAACAGCGCAGAGTTAAATGAGACCTTTGGTCTGAGTCTTGGGATTGCTACAAACGCCACGATCGCTCACGGCCTGGGAATCGTTTCGATCGTCAACGACGATCAGATCCAGTTGTTGCTCGAGGAGCCAGGGCAGGTCCAGACCGGTCAGGCGGCCGCGATTGATGCGTTGCTCTTCGTCAGAGATCCATTCCGCGTCGTGACTGTGCCGGAGCTCTTTGCAAACGGCACGGATCGAAACACGCGAGTGGCGTTGTTCGTCAGGAACCTGCAATTGAATCCGGGTGAGACGGCGTCAGTTGTCGCAATGAGATTGATTGCCAGCAATAACCAGATATTCGTGGTGACTGCCGAATCTTTCCGGGCGGTCCCCGGTCAGGACTTCATGCAGGTAGTTTTCAGGCTGCCGAACAACCTGCCCCCCGGCACCTGCTCGTTCGACATTCGCGCTCACTTGCAAGTAAGTAACATAGGCACGTTCAGAATCGCACCGTAGCTGCGCCGGATATTCTCCCGCAAAGGCGCAAAGAAAGTCGATCGAAACGCGGCAGCGCTTTGCGTCTTTGCGCCTTTGCGGGAGACAGACTTTCAACTGCTTTCGATTGCTGAAAGATGGTGTGCGACGGGACGGAGAGTGGGATAGAGCGACTGGTAGTGGCGATACATTTCATCGTAACGCGCGATGTTTGCCGCGTTGGGTGAGACGCGATCCGTAACTCGGATCGTTTGCGCGCACGCTTCGTCCACGTTGGACCAAACGCCTGCCGGTAGGCCCGCCAGCAATGCTACGCCATAAGCTGCGCCCTCGGTGGTGTTGACGGTGACAAGCTCCGTGCCGAGTATGTCGGCGAGTATCTGCCGCCACACGGCACTCTTCGCTCCCCCACCTGAGACGCGCACCTGATCCACGTCTCCGGCGCCCGCGTTTTGCATCAGTGAAAAGATATCCTTGATGCCAAACGAGATGCCTTCGATCACGGCGCGCGTGAGATGACCGCGCGTATGTCGCATCGTTAGACCAACCCACGCGCCGCGCGCAAGCGGATCGGGATACGGCGTACGCTCGCCGCACAGGTACGGCAGGAACAGGAGTCCGTCACTGCCGGGCGGAATACCGGCCGCTTCATTAACGAGTTCTTCAAAACTCACGTTCGGGGCGAGGGTGTCGCGATACCACTGAAGACTGCCAGCCGCGCTCAACATCACTCCCATCAAGTGCCAGCGTCCCGGCACGGCGTGACAGAAAGCGTGCAGCCGTCCTTCGGGCTCGATCAACGGCGATTTGGTTGCCGCGAACACGACACCTGACGTTCCCAATGTCACTGCCAGAACGCCCGGTCGAATTGCGCCCACGCCCACAGCTTGCGCTGCCTGATCTCCGCCGCCTGCAACGACCGGTGTGCCTTCTCGCAGTCCGGTGGCTTCGGCGGCTGCTTGCGTGACGCGTCCGGTGATTTCCGGTCCCTCAAAAGTTTTTGGCAACCACTCGGCAGGAATTCGCGTCGCGCCGAGCGTTTCGTTGGACCAGTCGCGTTTTTCGAGATCGAACAGCAACGTGCCCGATCCATCGGCTTTGTCCATCGCGTACTCGTGTGTCAGCTTGTAGCGCAGATAATCTTTCGGCAGCAGCACGTGACGCGCGCGATCGTAGATCTCGGGTTCGTGTTGCCGCACCCAGAGAATCTTCGGCGCGGTGAAACCCGTAAGCGCGTCATTTCCCGAGATGCGGATCAGCCGTTCTTTCCCGAGACTCGCGCGGATCTCGTCGCATTGGTCGCCGCAACGCTGATCGTTCCACAAGATCGCCGGCCGCAGCACTTCGCCGCTTTCGTCGAGCAGGACAAGGCCGTGCATCTGGCCGGTTAAGCCGATGCCGGCTATGTCCGCGGCGTCAGTCTCGCGCAGAACAGACTTGATGCTGACGATAGCGGCTTGCCACCAATCGTGTGGGTGTTGCTCAGACCAGAGCGGTCGTGGAGTTGATAACTGGAGTGGGGTTGTGGCGCTGGCGACGATCTCGCCGTTATCGTCGATCAGGAGTGCCTTGACGCCGGTTGTGGAAACGTCGATGCCGAGCAGTGTCATCTCGACACTAATCTACAACGAAACGGTCTGTTCGGCCCAGAACTGAAATTCGCGGTGTTTGTGCTCTTCGGCTTTGGCTTGAACGTCCGCTCGGCGACCTCGACGATGTGCTCGAACACGCGTTGGCCCACCTCGTCGATCGTCTCAGTGCCGTCGATCACGCCGCCGGCCGAAAGATCGAGATCGTTAGACATGCGTTCGAAGACCGGCGTGTTTGAAGCGAGCTTGATCACGGGTGCGATCGCGTTTCCGATCGTGGTGCCGCGTCCGGTCGTGAAGACGACGACGGTCGCGCCGGCGGCGACGAGTCCCGGCGTCGATTCCTGGTCGTAGCCCGGTCCCTGCATCAGGTTCAAGCCGCGACGTCTTCGGCGTCTCGGCGTATTCGACCACGCCTTCGACGCGCGTCGTTCCCGCCTTCGCAATCGCGCCCAGAGATTTGATCGTGATGTTGAGCAGTCCGCCGGCGACGTTGCCCGGACTCGGATTGTTGTTGAGCACCGCGCCAAACTTCGACGCGTATTCCTTGTACCAATCGACCAGCCGATAAACTGCGCGTCCCGTTTCGACGTCCTTCGCGCGAGTGGCGAGCAGATGTTCCGCGCCGCAAAACTCCGGCACTTCAGTAATCAAAACCGTTCCGCCCGAGCGCACCAGCAGAGTCGGCCGCGCGGCCCAGCGACGGATTCGCCGAAATACCGGAAAAGCCGTCCGAGCCGCCACACTTCACGCCCAGCACGAGCTCGCTCACCGGACACTCCTCACGCGCGTGGTTCGTTCACCTGCGGCAGCATCTGCTCGACTTCCTTCAGCCCGCGTTGAATCGCCGCCTGCGTGCCGCCGACTTCCTGAATGCCAATCTTCGCGACCGGCTTGTCGAACGCCTTCTCGCGCTTGAGCAGATACTTCTCGACCTGCGAGAGATTCGTCTTCTCACAACCGAGATCGATCAGGATCACGCCGCCGACATTCGGATGGTCCGCGTAGTTCGAAAGCGTGCGCAGCATGACGTCGATCGTCGATCCGTCCTGGCAGCCGCAGCCTTTGTTGTGCGGAATCGCCACGACGCCATCGACGTTCGGATATTTCTCGCGGTTGTAAAGCGTGAACTCCGCGATCATCGAGATCTGCAGCGCTTCGTGACTCGCGCACATGCTGGTCGGCACGATCAGAACGTAGTTGCGCGTGCCGACGCGGCCGTCGCGGCGGCGAAAGCCCATGAACGTGGCGCGCTCGTCGATCGGGAAAGTAATCGGGCGGCGCAGTGTGCAGGTTTTCCGGCAGCTCGCGCACGATCGGAACCTCGTCAGACATGTTGTCGTGCGTGATCTGTTCGCCTTGCTTGATGCCGAGTGACGTCCCGATCGGCTGTCCAAACTGGAGCACAAACTCGCCGGCGGCGAATGTCCCTCGTCGCGAAGCGATGACCCGGCGGGACATCGCGCGCGGATCTCGATCGACGATTCGTCCGGCAGCAACAGCTCCAGACCCGGCGAGTGTCGCTTTCTTGACGACGGCAACGTTGTCTTTCGGATCGACGATGATCGCGAACTCACTCAATAGCGCTGGTGGCGTTTGAACGCTCGACATGTACTCAGTTTTCTAAAACGTTCGGCAGGATCAACGAACGGACGTTGGGATGCACTCGCAACCAGAGTCCGGGATTCTGATCGAATTGTTTTTGACGCGTTTCCGCATCGGCGGCGATCTCAGTATTCAATAACTGGCGGTAACTCTCGCGCTTCGCCGGCGCCGTGTCGGCATCGACGATCGACTGGACGACTCGGCGCGCGCCGAGAATCGCGGCTGGTCCAAGTGTCAGAATGTGTTTCGCGGCGCGGCACTCAGCTTCGTCAGCTTCGGTCACGTTGGTGCCGCCGGCCTTAAACTTGTTGATGTGATGTTCGAGGATCGACTCGGAGATGGGAATCAATCCGGCGACGTCGTTGTAATTCGCGCCCGAACCGGGCTTGATGTAACGCAAGTGCGACGCGCCTCCCGCTTCCGGACCAAGTCCGAGGAAAAACATGTCGATGCCGCCCAGCGATTCGAGCCGTTCGACATACGCGGCCAGTTCCGCTTCGAGATCGTCAGCATCGGTGCGCATCGAAGTGAAGCTCTTCACCTTGCGAAAGAAATCCTCGCCCAGCAGCCGCTCGAAGTCGCGCACGAAGCTCAAACCGTTGTCCATTCGCAAAGGCGCGAGCGCGTCCTGCGTAAAGACATGAAGCCGGCCGAGCAAGTCGATCGTGATCGCTGACCGTCGCCATCGCGCCCAACATCCGATGTAACGCCTGACCGCCACGCCCGCCGACGATGACCATGACCAGCGGCCCTTCTTTCGCCTCGGCCGCGCGCCTGATCTCGTCAAACATCGCGCAGCCCCACGGCTTCCTCGGAAGGCAACTACCTCATAGACTCAGCTCGCGCACCGGCAGGCTGGCGAGATAACCGGGCTCGGCGTCGCCGTGGGAGAGCCAGACGTTTCCGCCTACTGAACGACGCCTAATAGTTCTGTGTGCTGGTGGCTGACATTTTGGTAATACCAATTGCAAAAAGGAAGCATGACTTTACCACGCAGGCGGCGACTACACAAGCAACATTTTCCCGCTAAACGCTCTGTAAAAACTTCTGCTAATCGTAAATCAGGACGCGACTTTTTGTGCTTGACGACCGTAGAGCCAGGGTGTTACACAGTATCCGAACTTTCTGAAAGTGGTCTAACCTTTTCCAACTCGACACGACCGCAATCCGCGGATTGCACGAGCCAAAGCCGTGCGATCTGCGAATTACGAATTTTAGAGAAGGAAATAGTCCAAACCTATGACCTATTCTCCCTTGGAACTCACAGGCAAAGTTGCCGTCGTGATCGGCGGCACTTCCGGCATCGGGCGCGCCATCGCGCACGGTTTCGCGCAGGCAGGCGCGGACGTCGTTCCCACTTCGCGTCGCGCCGAACAGGTCGAAGCTGCCGCAGGCGAGATCGAAGCCTTTGGCCGCCGCTCGCTGCGGGTCACGTCTGATGTTTCTGATCGCGCTTCGCTGGAGCGCGTGCTGAGCGAAGCCGTCGAGGCTTTCGGCAAGGTCGACATCCTCGTCAACTCCGCCGGTCGGACCAAACGCGCGCCGACGATCGATTTTCCGGAAGACGACTGGAACGCCATCATCGACACGAACCTCACGGGAACGCTGCGCGCCTGCCAGGTGTTTGGCCGGCACATGCTCGAACGCGAGTCGGGCAGCATCATCAACATCGCCTCGCTCTCGACGTTCGTGGCGCTTTATGAAGTCGCCGCGTATTCGGCGAGCAAGGCGGCGGTTGGTTCGCTCACGAAATCGCTGGCGATTGAGTGGTCCAGCCGCGGCGTGCGCGTCAACGCGATCGCGCCTGGAGTTTTCCGCACCGCGCTGAATCAAGAAGTTGCTCGACGAGACTGAACGCGGCCGGAGTTTCTGTTGCGCACGCCGATGCGCCGCTTCGGCAACGTCGAAGAGTTGGCGGGCGCCGCGATCTTTCTGGCTTCGGATGCGGCGAGTTTTGTTACCGGAGAAATACTGGCGGTTGATGGTGGTTTCCTCGCAAGTGGCGTAAATCAATAAAACTCGAAGGAGTCTCAACGATGGACGAGATCGCGAATGCCGCTGCGTTGCCAGCAAAACAGGGCAGGAGCCGGCGGATAAGACTGCCGCGACTGCGCCGGCGCTTACTGTCGAAACAGTGGGACAACGAATCAGTCGTTATCGCTGGGTCATTTGCGGTCTGTTGTTCTTCGCCACAACGGTCAACTACGTAGACCGCCAGGTGCTCGGCATCCTCGCGAAAGATCTGCAAGCCCTGACGCTATTGGCTGGACCGAAGTCGACTACGGAAACATCGTCGCCGCTTTCAACGCCGCTTATGCGTTCGGACTACTGCTTGCCGGTCGCTTGATGGACCGCATCGGCACGCGCGTCGGTTATGCACTGGCGATCGTCTGGTGGAGTCTTGCGGCGATGGGCCATGCGCTCGCGCGCACGCCCTTTGGTTTCGGCGTCGCGCGTGCGGCGTTGGGCATCGGCGAAGCGGGAATCTTCCCCGCTGCGATCAAGACTGTTGCCGAGTGGTTTCCGAAGAAAGAACGCGCGTTTGCCACGGGCATTTTCAATGCGGGCTCAAATGTCGGCGCGATTATCGCGCCGCTCACTGTTCCGTGGATCGCCACGAACCTGCGGCTGGCAGATGGGCTTTTATCCTACGGGCGCGATTGGGTTCATCTGGTTGCTGTTCTGGCTGCCGATGTACAAGCGTCCCGAGCAGCATCCGAAAGTTTCGAACGCGGAGCTGGCCCACATTCAAAGCGATCCGCCTGATCCGCCGGCAGCAAAGATCCCGTGGGTGCGATTGATTCCGCACCGGCAAACGTCCGCGTTCGCGATCGGCAAATACCTGACCGATCCGATCTGGTGGTTTTATCTCTACTGGATTCCCAATTTCTTCCGCGACCAACACGGGCTCGATCTCACCACGATCGGGTCTGCCGTTGATTGTCATCTACCTGATTGCCGACGTCGGCAGCGTCGGCGGCGGCTGGCTCTCTTCGACGTTTATCAAGACGGGGTTGGACCATCAACCGCGCGCGCAAAACGGCGATGCTGATCTGCGCCCTCGCGGTGACGCCGATCATCTTCGCGTCGAACGTCAAGAATCTCTGGGTTGCGGTCGCGCTGATCGGACTTGCGGCTGCGGCGCATCAGGGTTGGTCGTGCAATCTGTTTACGACGACGTCTGACATGTTTCCGCGTCGCGCGGTTGGTTCGGTTGTCGGCATTGGCGGCATGGCGGGCGCGCTCGGCGGCGCGACGATGGCTGTCGCGACGGGTTACATTCTGCAGAGCACGGGACAGAACTACTCGATCGTGTTCATGATTGCGGGCACGGCGTACCTCGTCGCGTTGGCGATCATTCATTTGCTCGTCGCCGCGTCTCGATCCGGTGGAAGATGTTGAGACGGGTGCCGACGCAGATGTTCTCAGCGGGTACGTTTGTTGGCTTTGGTTTTGTTGGTCTCATCTTTGGATCGTTCGTCGGTTGGTGCATCGGGATTGATTTCGCGCGTTGCCGGTGCAAACATTGTTTGAGTACATGATGATCGGCGGGCTTGATCGGCATCGGCGTCGGTGTTATCATGCTGGGTTGTTGGTGAGCACGCAACAGAGGCAGCAAACCGGCGTAATGAACTACTGATTTGGAGATAAAAGACAAGACGCAGTGTCGTTGGGACATCGTCTCGCTCGGGGAAGTGATGCTGCGGCTCGATCCCGGCGAGGGACGCGTTCATACGGCGCGCGGTTTTCAGGTTTGGGAAGGCGGCGGTGAATACAACGTCGCGCGCGGATTGAAGCGTTGCTTCGGACTGGACGCGGCGATTGTCACGGCGCTCGCAGACAATGCGGTCGGACGTCTGGTCCAGGATCTGATTTACCAGGGCGGCGTGGACCAATCACATGTGAAGTGGGTGAAGTTTGATGGCGTTGGACGCGCTGTTCGCAATGGATTGAATTTCACAGAACGCGGGTTTGGTGTGCGCGCGGCGGCGGGTTGTTCTGACCGCGGACACACGGCGGTGTCGCAACTGAAGCCGGGCGAAATCGATTGGGAGCAAGATCTTCGCGGAGGAAGGCGCAAGGTGGTTTCACACCGGCGGGATCTTCTGTGCGCTGTCGGAAACGACGCCCGCTGTCGCGCGTGAGGCAATGCGAAGCAGCGAAGAAGCACGGCACGATCGTTTCCTACGATTTGAATTATCGCGATTCGTTGTGGCGCTCAATCGGCGGCACGGGAAAAAGCGATTGCGGTGAATCGTGAACTCGCGCCTCTTGTCGATGTGATGATCGGCAACGAAGAGGATTTCACAGCGGCGCTCGGCTTTGAGGTCGAAGGACTTGACGAACATCATTCAAAACTCGATGTCGAAAACTTTCGCCGGATGATTGAGAAAGCTGTCGGCCGAGTTTCCCAACTTCAAAGTTGTTGCTACGACTCTGCGCAACGCAAAAACTGCGACGATCAACGATTGGGGCGCGGTCTGTTACGCGGACGGCGAGCTTTATCAGGCGCCGGTGCGCGAGAATCTGGAAATCTTCGATCGCGTCGGCGGCGGTGACTCGTTCGCTTCCGGACTGATCTATGGGTTGCTGACGGGACGCGGACCACAATGGTCAGTTGAATGCGGCGCGGCGCATGGCGCGCTCGCGATGACTACGCCCGGCGATACGACGATGGCGACGCTTGCAGAAGTCGAGCGGGTGATGAAACGTGGCACGGCGCGGGTCGATCGGTGAAGAGGTCCGATTTGCCTTAGCTTGTGGACCACAATCAAAGCACTGAAAGATTGAATCAGGTAACGCGGTCACAAGTAGATCTGCTTTAATCGACATGGACAAAGCTGACGTTATCAAACAATCAAAGACACCGGCATCATTCCCGTCGTGCGCGCGCAGTCCGCCGACGAAGCAATGCGGGCGATCGATGCAATTCGCGAAGGTGGTATTTCGATGCTCGAGATCACGATGACGGTTCCGGGCGCGGTTGGTGTAATCGAAGAAGTCTCGAAACGCTACGGGTCAGAAGCAGTTGTTGGCGCGGGCACGGTGCTCGATGCTGAAACAGCGCGTGCCTGTATTCTCGCTGGCGCGCGTTTCGTCGTCAGCCCTTCGCTTGAATCTCGAAACGATTGCGACGTGTCGCCGATACGGCGTGGCGGTGATGCCCGGCGCGTTGACGCCGACGGAAGTGGTTCAGGCGTGGACTGCAGGAGCTGATTTCGTGAAGGTGTTTCCGGCAGGAGCGGTCGGCGGCGCGAGTTACATCAAAGTCGTCTGAAAGCGCCGTTGCCGCAGATCGAGCTCGTGCCGACAGGTGGTGTGTCGTTGAAAACTGCCGCGGATTTTATAAAAGCCGGTGCGAGTGCGTTAGGAGTTGGCGCCGATCTCGTGGACATTAAAGCGATTCGCGAAGGACAACACAGCGTGATCACTGAACGCGCGCGACAGTTTGTAGAGATTGTGAAGGAAGTTCGTAATGCGACGGGACTAGCGCGAACCTGAACCAATCGTATTCCGCATAGCCATGCTTTGTTGCTCGTCGTGGGCGCGAGCGAAAACAATCCCACTTTTGCGCCAATCCACATACCCTCTTTGCGCGACTGAATTTCTCGCCCAGTCGGCATCGAACTGTCTTTCCATCCGTGCTGTAACTGAACTCGCAGATGGCTTCATTCGTGACACTAATGCGCAGCAATACTGATTTCGCATTGAGATCAACAGTGGCATTTTCCTTCTCATTCAATCTTTTGAGGCAACAATACTGCTGCTTTATCACGAATTAAATAGACTGACGGGATACCGACGCGAGATACGAATACTCTCGCCCCATCACTAACAGCCCGCTGCGTTCACCTTCCAGCAGATGCGACGCATCCACCAATGTCGTAACCGTGAACGTTCGCGCCGGCAGCTTTTGTAGACAGCAGGTGCGGAGTGGCCCACAAGATCTTGCGCCCTCTGGAACTTGACATCAAGTCGCAGAGCCAACTCTTGCGCGTGCAATGTCATACCACTCGTCGCGCGGGTTTGCGTGCCATTGCCACTGTAAGCCCAATTTCTTTGACCGCAAACTCATCGCTCGTCTGCGGCGACTGAATCGGATACTCGCGGCCGACATCAGGTTTGCTATGATCGCGCGACCGGCTCACCTTTTCCATCACCATCCGCATCGACGCCAATCACCGGCCAATCGTTTACCCACTTCATCGGCTGCAAGTGAACGATTCGCCCGTACGCGCCGCGATCCTGAAAGTGAATAAACCACGACTCGCCTGAACGAAGCTCAACCCAACCGCCCTGGTGCGGCCCGTTGATCAGCAGTTCGTCCCTGGTCCATCACGATGCGATCTTCATAAGGACCGTAAATATTCCGCGAGCGCAAGACAGTCTGCCACCCGGTTGTCACACCACCGGCCGGCGCAAAGATGTAGTAATAACCGTTGCGCTTGTAGAGTTTTGGACCTTCGATCGTCGGGTGGTTCACGCGTCCGTCAAAGACCATCTTCCCGTCGTCGAGCAGTTTCGTGCCATCGGGGCTCATCCGGTTGATCGTGAGAATGCTCTTGATACCGGAACGGCTGTTGGCCCACGCATGGACGAGGTAGGCGTTGCCGTCGTCGTCCCAGAACGGCGCCGGATCGATCCATCCTTTTGCTGGCCTGACTAATAACGGGGGCGACCAGGGGCCGGCGGCGTTGCGCGCCTTGACCATGTAGATGCCGAAATCCGGATCGCCGTAGAAGATGTAGAACTCGCCTTTGTGAAAACGTATCGCGGGCGCCCAAACGCCATTGCCGTGTTGTGGACTCGCGAATACATCGAATGGAGGTTGTCGCTGAAGCGCGTGACCGATGATCTTCCAATTGACGAGATCGCGAGAGTGGAGAATCGGCAGACCGGGAACGCGATTGAAGCTTGAAGCGGTGAGATAAAAATCGTCGCCGACACGGATCACGTCCGGATCTGAATAGTCGGCATCGATGATCGGATTGGTGTAGGTTCCGTCAGCCGCAAAAAGGTTAACCACGAAAAGGCACAAAAAGCACAAAAGGCACAAAGAAAGTTTCAAAGAGAGAAAGGGCATTTTTGTGCCTTCTGTGTCTTTTGTGCTTCTTGTGGCTAATTCTCTTCTTCCTGTTCCTGAGCTTTTTGGGCCAGCATCAGGTGATCGCGCATGGCGGCGCGTGCAGCTTCGGGATTGCGATCGCGAATCGCGCGATAGATCGCGCGGTGCATCTCGGCTGACTCTTTCAAGTCGCGCGCGCGCTTCACCGTCTTGCTGCGCACTTCCAACAGGATCGCCGCGACCATGTTCATCAACGCGGTGAGGATTCGATTGCCCGACGCTGCCGCGACTGTTTGATGAAAATGCATGTCGTGAACGAGAAACTGTTCCGGCTCGTCAAGCGACGCAAACATGCCGGTGATCTCTTCCGACATCTGCGCCATCTCTTCGCCCGTTGCCCGCTCAGCCGCCAACGCCGCAATCGCCATCTCCAACGATCGCCGTGCTTCAAACATCTCCGCCGGCGTGAATCGTTGCAACGACGCCATCAAACGCAGCGGACTGCTGTCCAGTGCCGGCGGCCCTTCAGCTTCGACGACGAAAGTTCCTGCGCCGCGACGTGGTTGCAACACGCCGACCGCCGCCAGCGAGCTGATTCCCGCGCGCAGCGTCGGACGGCTTACGCCCAACAGCTTTGCCAGATCTCTTTCCGGCGGCAGCCGATCGCCCGGCCGCAGCTCACCCTTATGAATCATCTCGCGTAGTTGCGAAACGACTTCCTCGAAAGTCGTCCCGCGCCGTTCGGTGTCGATAGTCTTGAAGATATTGGCGTTTGATTCGCTCATGCTCGATGTTGCCGCTCTGATTGTATGTTTCCCGTGCCGGTTATTGAAAGGGCAAGGGCGATCTAGGTGCGTCCTTTGCTCGTCGATTGCCTGGCGAAAGCTTCCATCTCGGTGGCCGCGAGCAACAGCGCGCCGACTCCCTTCGGATCGTTCGAGATCACTTTCTCGCTCAGGTAATACTCGTAACTCCCGTCGCGATACGGATTACCGCCGAGCCCGGCAACGCTGACGGTGCCGTCGAGATTCAATTGGCCCCTGGCATCGAGCCGGAGAAACCGTTCTTTGATTCCCCGATAACCTTTCTCGGCCACTTCAAAATAACTGCCCGCGAGGTAACCCTGGCGCACACCTTTCGCCAACGCGTAAACAAACATGCACGCCGCGGACGACTCGAGGTAGTTTCCCTTCGCGCCTGCTTTGTCCAATATCTGATACCAAAGCCCGGAACTCGCTTCCTGGTATTTCGCCACCGCCTGCGCGAGGCGATTCAGGATCGCGATCAACTCCGCGCGCTGCGGATGCTTTTGCGGAAAGTAGTCGAGCGTGTCAACGAGGGCCATCGCATACCAACCCATTGCGCGCCCCCAGAAGTGTGGCGAGCGGCCGGTTTCGGGATTGGCCCAACGCTGTTTTCGCGATTCATCCCAACCGTGATAGAGCAGCCCGGTCTTGTCGTCGCGCGAATGACGTTCCATCAGGATGAACTGTTTCGCGATGTCGTCAAAGCTGCGTCTTCGTGGAAAGTGGTGGCCCACTCGGCGTAGAACGGCTCGCCCATGAAAAGACCGTCGAGCCACATCTGATACGGATAGATCTTCTTGTGCCAGAAACCGCCGTCTGACGTGCGCGGATGCGTCTTCAACTGTTCGCGCAACAGCGAAGCCGCCTTGCGATATTTCTCCCCGCCCGTCTCTTTGTAGAGCATGAGCAGGACGCGGCCGGGCATGATGTGATCGATGTTGTACTCGTCGATCGTATAGGTGCGAATGGAGCCATCATCGGCAACGAAGTGGTCCATGCTTTGTTTGATGAACTCGAAATAGCGCTTCTCGCCGGTGTTGTTCCAAACACGCTCGATGCCTTTGAGCACGAGGCCGTGATCGTAGGTCCACTTCGCGGGATAGCCAGACTCTTTCTTCGCCGGGTCGCGCCAGAGGGCCGTCATCGCAGTCGCCGCAACCTGTTCCGAGATCGGCGTTGTCGACGCGATGTTATCGACCTGCCGGCCGTTGATCTTGACCTTATCGATCGTCGCGTCTTTGACGTTCTTGACGATGCTGCCCTGGGCCACGTTGTCGAAAGTGCAGTTTGTCAGACGCAGGTTGATGACCGGCGCCGCCGGCAAACCCTGCACGTCAAGCGCGTGTTTACTGCGTGTGCTGCGCAGGTTTTCGACGGTGTAGCCGCGCACGACCGGAGTGAACGATCCCTTAGCGCCTTCTTCGTAGTTGAAGTCGATCGTGATCACCGCGTGGGAGACCTGGCCGACTTCGATGTTGCGGAAGTTCAGGTTCTCGAGCAGGCCGCCGCGCATCGCGTTGTTCTTCACGCGCAAGGCATGGTCGAGGTTGGGACTGTCGAGCCGGCAGTTTTCGGCAAACAGATTTCTGACGCCGCCCGAGATCTCGCTGCCGATCGTGATGCCTCCGTGACCGTCCTTCATCTGGCAGCCTTGCACGATGATGTTCTCGGTGGGCGCGTTCAGCCGCCGTCCATCGGCGTTGCGTCCTGATTTGATCGCGATGCAGTCGTCTCCGGTATCGAAGTAACAGTCTTTAATCAACACATCGGTGCAGGATTCAGGATCGCAGCCGTCGTTGTTTGGCCCATGGGAGTTAATGCTGCACGTTTTGCACGATCACGTTGCGACAGAGAACGGGATGGATCTCCCACATCGGCGAGTTTTTGACCGTGACGCCTTCGATCAGCACGTTCTGGCAGCGATATGGCTGGATGAACTGCGGCCTTAAATAATGTCCTTCGCCGAAGATGCGCTCGCGCACCGGCACGCCTTTTTCCGCCATCGCCAGCAGCGCGTTCCGATCGGGACGCTGGTTGCCCATGCCTTCTTTCCAACCGTAAGAAGCGCGACCGTTCCAGGGCCACCAGTTTTCGTTGTTGCCTTGTCCGTCGAGTGTGCCTTTGCCGGTGATGGCGATGTTTCGTTGTTCGAAGGCATAGATGAACGGCGAGTAGTTGAACAACTCGACGCCTTCCCAGCGCGAGAAAACGACCGGCAGGTAAAGCTTTCGGATCGGGGCTGAACTTGATCGTCGCGCCTTCTGAGACTTCAAGATTGACGTTGCTCTTCAAGTGAATGGCGCCGGTGAGATAGGTGCCTGCCGGAACAACGACTTTGCCGCCGCCTGCTTTCGCACATTGATCGATCGCGCGCCGAAACGCGGCCGTGTTGTCGGTGCGGCCGTCAGCCTTGGCGCCGAAGCGATTGAGATAGAAAGTTCGCTTTGGAAAGCGAGGCGGTTTGATGCGTCCGAGAATCGAAGGCATCATCGTTTCCCATGGCGTTTCCCACGGGCTCGCCGCCGGATGTGCCGCGATCAGTCGCGGTGCGATGGCGATCGCAGTTCCGCCGATGAGAAGCTCTTTTACGAAGTCACGTCGAGTCGTCAACGTTTGATTGTGTTTTGCCATTTAGGAAATTCTTTGTTCAGTAACTTGGCCGGTTCATCGACGTACCACGCGTAATTGGTGCGTCGTTCATCTTCGATCTGCATCACATCGTACTTAACCACTCCATCCCGTCCTACAAAGATCGGACGATTGGCGCCGATCTCGTAAAAGCGCGCCCAGATCGATCCCCCTTCCGGATCTTTAATCACAACTGAATCAACCCACTTGATGCCTTTCAGTTGAGATTTTTCGAACCACGCGACCGCCGCTTCAATCGCCTCGACGATCGCCGGTGACGGGTTCTTGATCGACATCAAAAAACGAACGATCTCAACACTCTCGCCGCCACTCAACGAAACCGGTTCAAACTTCCGCGCCGGCGCAGGCGCCAGGGTCACTTCGTCGTGTTGCGCGCACCAGACGGTCCGCTTTCCGTTTACCACGACCTGCGTCTTCAGTATGCACTCGATTCCTTTTTCAACAGCCTTCGCCGCCTTCGCGCGTCGAGCTTCGTCCACAAACACATACGCCGGTTTGTCCGCAGCCACGTCGCGCAAGAGCTTCATCACGCCGATCATCGCATTGTCGTTGAACGTGATGTGCTTGTAGTAACCACTCAGGTCCGGATAGAACTGCGGCCAGCCGCCGTTTGCGTACTGCGCTTTCAGCAGGTAATCGAAACCCTTCAGGAACGACTCGCGATGCCGGTCCTGAGGTTGTGCCGTAAAGAAGCGCGCCAGAAACGATAGCTGCGTGTACGTGGCGCCGTTGTCGATCGTCGAATCATTCTCTTTCTTCTGCTTTTCAAGCGTTGTCCGATCACCATTGCCGAGAGGCTTGGCCATATCGATGTTCTTGGGCCAACCACCGGAGTCGCGTTGATAAAGCAACAGGAGGTCCGCGATGCGCAGTGCTTCGGCGCTCGCGTACCACTCCTGTGGTTTATTCTGCGCGTCGTTCCAGGCGATAGTTCCAATTGCCTGGCTGAACTTTCCCGTGAGCATGCCCGCCGAACTATTGAAGAACCGCGCGCGTGAAAACGTCGCTGCCTGGCTGGCGGTCAACTGCCTGGACCAGGTGACGCGAGCAGCGGGATTCGCTCCCGGACCTTTCGACTTGTACTCAGCAAACCACGCAGTCTTCTCACGCGCTGGATCGCGCCAGTTGTCCCAACCTTCCGGCTTGATGTGCTCGCCCAGCCAACACTCGACAAACACAACGCGCGCATACGGACGCCACGGTCTGCCGAGATAAACTCCGCGGCCCGTGTCCTGTCCGGTCAAGCGACAGCGTACGAAGACAAACCCGGTGTTCTCCGCATCCGCCGTGCGATAGTGCGCGGTCACATAGCCTGCGCCCTTGCTGTGTATCGTACAGTCTTCAAAGATCGCAGACGCGCTGCCGAAGATGAAATCGACATGTCCTTCGATGTAGCAGTCCTTGAAAAAGTGGCGACTGCCGTTGATGAACAACGTGTCCTGCCAACCAAGGAAGCGGCAGTTTTTGAACCCCGCGCGATCGGCGTCGACAAACAGAGCGACTGCTTGTGAACCGAGCGCCGAAAGTGTTTTCAAACGTCACGTTTTCAGCGTGAAACTCGTCGCCAGTGACGAGAGCAGTGAAGGCGAGCCGCGTGTTGCCCGCCTGCTGCGCGCTTATTCGGTAGCTGATGACGGTCTTGCGCGGATCTTCACCGCGAAGAGTGACGAAGCGCTTGCCGACACGTAGCTGCTCCTGGTAGACGCCGGGTTTGATTTGAATCACTACCCGCCGGCTGTTGTTCTCGGGGATCGAATCGATGGCTTGTTGAATGCTCCTGAAATTACCAGAACCATCGGCGGCAACAACGGTCTGACCGCTTGCTGCCAGCAACAAGCAGCGTCAGTAGCGCGATTTTGAACCCCGATAGGAACACGAATAATTGTTGTAGGGGCGGCCCTCCGTGGCCGCCCGTAAGGCGCGTGCAAGGGCGGCCACGGAGGGCCGCCCCTACAAGGTTAAACTACCTTAGTTCTAGAACACGAACTTAGCGCCGAACTGTATGTCGCGCGGATTGTTGCGCTGCGTCGTTACGATACCGAACGCAGCGTTCGGCGCTCCCGTCGGTCCAGGATTGAGACCAATGCCCGCGCCGAAGTACGGATGATTGAATGCATTCAACGCTTCAGCGCGAAGCTGCAACCTCTTCGTTTCACCGAAATTGAAGTTCTTCGTGAGCGACAGGTTCGCAACTGAGTACGGCTGGTTGCGCAGATTGTCGAGCGTCGTCGGAACGTTGCGTAAGCCAAATCCTGTGAGCGCGACCAGGCCCGGCGCGTCGAACGCCGATCGATCGATGCCAAACTTGCCGCCCTGTCCATCGCCATCGCCGAGCCGGCTGGTCATGGTCGACGGATCGCCGGGGAAGAACAGGTTGGCCGCGGTCAGCAGGAACGGCTCGCCGCTCTGCCATTCGTAGGTGCCGTTCAACTGCCACCCGCCGATGACGGCATCGAGTACGTGATTCATGTCGTTGCCGATCTTGCGTCCGCGGCCGATCTGGCAATTGATAGACGCCCGCGAACGTAAAGCGATGCGGCCGATCGAATTGCGAGATGCGATCCTCGAGAACGGTGTCGCTCGGATTCAGGTAGTTCGACCTTTTCGCGCAGGTTCGAATAGGTGTAAGTCGCCGTCAACGTCATGTCAGTCGCGAAGCGCTTGTCGATCTGCACCTGAAGCGAGTTGTAACGGTTCGTCCCGTTGTACTCCTGGACCCAAAGATTGGTGAACTGCGGAAACGCGAGCAGCGACTGCGCGCGCGTGATGTTCGTGGCGGTGTTGAACGGGCTGCCGCCGGGAACGAGATTGCGGAATGGATTCGGAATCTTCGCCGACAGGAACGTGTTCGACGCCGTGTCCGTGGTCGGATCGTCGCCGAGGAACTGGGCCGGAACGAAGTTCAGGTTCCGGCTGACGGCGAGATTGTAACCATCGGCATGGATGAAGTTTGCTTCGACGACCATCTGGCCCGGCAGTTCGCGCTGGATGCCCACCACGTAGCGAGCGAACTTCGCGTTCTTTCGCAGCACACCGATGATCGGTACATCCGAACTGGCGACGTCAGCGCCGATGCCGGTCAGCAAGCCCAGACTCGATCCGAAAGACGGTTGAACTCCCGCCAGTCCAGCCGGGAAGGGATTCGTCAACGTCGCGACGAACGTCAGACCGTTGTTGTTCGAAGGAACGACCGGCGTCGTGCCTGCGAACCCGATCTGTTGCGGCGTCTCGATCATAAACGGCGCCATGAAGATGCCGAAACCCGTGCGCAGCACGGTCTTCTCGTTCAACTGATACGAAAGACCGACGCGCGGTTGGAAGTTACTGCGATCTGCTTCCCACACGTTGCGATTGTTTTCATCCGCGAAGGTATAACCGCCCAGCACGCGAAACTCACTCGGCGGTTTCGACGAAGTTTGCCGGGTTCGCGTTGAAGGCGGTGGTGTACGCTGCGCGCGCCTGCGCTTCGATCGGGCTCGGACTGCCGAGATCGAAACCACGCAGGATGCGGTTGTAGCGTTCAGTCAGACCTTGTTCGAGGTCGAAACGCAGACCGAGATTTAGAGTCATTTTGCGCGAGATGCGCCAATCGTCCTGGAAGAACATGCCGTGATAGAGCGACTGGACCGAGTAGTTGATCGAGTTGTCGATCTGGCTCGCGTTGCCGCCTGATCCGGTCGTCGGAATGCCGAGCAGGAACGCGGCGACGTCGCGGCCGAAGACGTTTCTCAGCGCGCTCGAAGAGTTCGATGCAGGCGCTGTGAACGTGCCGTCGAAGAAGAACTGCCCGCCTTTGTAAGCGTCGGTGCTGAAGTTCTCGCGCACGACGCGGAAGTCGTAGCCGTACTTCATCGTGTGATTGTCGATGACGTGGGTGATGGTCGGTTGGACCGAGCCCATGTAGAACGGTCGAATGCGGCCTTCGTTCCAGTCCGATCTGGTCGAGCCGAGCGTCGATCGGATCGGCCGCGTGGCGTCGAGGTTTCTGATCATCATGCGCGGGATGTACTGATAGCCACGCATTGCAGCCAGCGAAGGCGCTGCAAAACCGAGTGTTGCAGGATCGAACGATTCCGCCGGACGTCGTTCCTGCGCGAAACGATTCAAACTGACGCGAAAGTCGAACACGAAGTTTGAGCTGATCGCGTTGGTGTAGTCGATGTTACCACCGTCGTTGGTGCGATATTCGAAGCCTTGCGTGATCGGAAAACCGTTGACGACGCCGGCCCAGTCCTGGCGATCTTCGGGATTGAAGCTGTGATAGTACTTGCCGAAGATCGACTGATTCGCGCTGATGCGATGATCGATGCGCGCAAGCCAGCCGCGATAGTCCTGGTGTCGAAGCTGGTTGGAGAAGAAGTTGTTCTGTGTTCCGTTGCCGACGCCTTCGATGTTCGGCAGCGGGTAGAACTTGATCAGGTTCGCGGCGACCGGATTGATCAGGTTCGACGGAATGATGTTGCAGGTCGAATTGGCGGGCAACGCGCCCGAGGTCGGGCAATTAAATGACGAGCGCACCACGTTGCTGCCGCTTTGCACGCCGGAGAACGGATTGAAGATCACCGTGTTTGCGGCGTTGGCGATGTTGTTGCGATTGACGATCAGCGCCGAGAAGTCGCCGCGCCGCATTGCTTCGGTTGGTACGGTGAAGATCTGCGGTTCGGCGACGTTGTCTTTGAGACGCTCGTAAGAGACGAGGAAGAACGTGCGATCTTTTCCGTTGTATCCGGGCATCACGACTGGACCACTCAACACGCCGCCAAAGCGATGATAGGTCCTAATCGGTCGCGACTGGTTGCTGCGATTGCCGAAGAAGTTGTTTGCCGTGCGGCTGCGATCGCGGTTGAAGTACCAACCCGATCCGTGCAGGTCGTTGCTCCCGCTCTTCACGGCGACGTTCACTGTCGCGCCGGCCGAGTAACCCTGCTGCGCGTCGAACGTGTTGGTTTGCACTTTGAATTCCTGCACCGCGTCGGATGGTGGTGAGAAACCGACGCCGCCGTCGAATGCATAGTTCGGAGAGCCGTCGAGCGTGATCTGGTTGGCGCCGGTTGCGCCGTTCGAACGGAAGGCGGCGAGATTACCGTTCGATGTTGGCCCGGTAAAGAGAGGATTGCCAGTGTAGGCAATACCGGGCGCCAAAGTCGCCAGTTGATAAGCGGTGCCTTCCGTCAATGGCAGCTCGCTGATCTGTTTGCCCGTGACGACGGTGCCGGTGCTGACTGTGCCGGTGTCGAGCGTGAGCGACGAAGCGACGGTGGTCACCATCGCAGTCACGCCGATTTCCAGTTGCACGTCGAGCGTCAACCGATCGGCCACGCGAACCATAATGCCGTCGCGAACGGCGGTGTTGAAGTTTTCCTTAGTTACTGTGAGCTGGTACTTGCCGGGTGGCAGCAGCGGGAAACTGTAAGCGCCGTCTTCGCCGGTGTTGGCGGTGGAGACGATGCCGGTTTCAGTGTTTTTGATTTCGACTTTGCTGCCGGGAACAACTGCGCCATTTGGGTCGATGATTTTGCCGGCGAGTGAGCCTCTGAACTCCTGAGCGGTGACAGTGAGAGCGGCGAGAATGAGGAGCAAAGCAGCCCCTAAAATTCGTCGGTTGGGGTTCTCTGTAAGCATAACTTTATTTCTCCATCAGCGAGGCGGTTAAAACGCGCGCTCGCAGGCTTGGTAATCTAGAGTGGTATGACCAAGAGTTAATGGCAGTGGTGTATGGCATAGCCGAGGACTGAGGGAATTTGTGGCTATGGAATCCAATTCAGAGACCACCGAAACTCACTTGCTCGTGTTGTTTTAGCGAACGATGAAGCGTGCGGCCTCATCACTGATTTGCGTTTGTAGGCGGCGTATTTTGCCTTAGCGGCGGGTGGAGTGTCAAGGATAATTAGTTACCAATTGAGTCGTCGCAGGTCGAGTGGTAAAACCAATTAGGTTTGTTGCAAATGCGAGAAACTTTGTCCTCAAAATGCAACAGAGATATCTTTTGACACTCTGGTTTGAAGAAATCTAAACTGCCGGCGCATTCATCATTATTAACCGCCAAGAACCTTCCCACGCTTGCGCGGATTCAAGTGCATTAACTGACGTTTCGGTAAGTTCGGTCCATCTTCAGTACTCCCTGTCGTAGTTCTAAGTCTGTCTAGATCGTTCGGAGGCTTATGACGAACTGGAACCAGTGGGGAAGGCGCCATTTAAGAGGCCGGGTCAGGTCTGCCCATTCGGAGGTTGCAAACCTCTCGTACAACGCCGGACAGTGGTTGGAGGAAAACCGCCGCCCGCTTAAGACGCTCATGTTCAATGAGGACGGATATGTCTTAAAGGAACTGTTGTACGACCTTCACGGCAGCTTGTCGCAAGTGGGTTTTAAGAAGTACGACGCCTATGGCAATAAGACTGAAATGCTTTTCCAGGATTCACGAGGGGGATTGCTTAGTTCACTGGTGGCTGAATGTGACCCGGCTGGGAAACTCCTTGAGAGTGTCTCGACACAGGCGCACGGCTCGATCAGCCGGCAAAGGTGCAAGCCGGTTTACGATCGGACCGGCAAGAAAGTCGAGGAAGCATGGTTTTATGAAGACGGGATGCTCAGCCGCAAGTATCTCTATCGTTATCGTTTGACGGGAGAGATGGTCCAGCAACTGCGCTACAAGTACGCTGCCGACGGCTCGATCGACGAGAAGTGGAGCACGATCTACGACGAGAAAGGAAACGTCATCGAAACTGCTTGTTTCGACGAGCAGGGACGGACCATCGCTGGACCAACCTGGTACAAGTACAACGACGATGGCGACGAGATCGAGGCCGCGACCCGTGGCTTAAGAGGCGATCTCTACAGCATCACCTGTTATTCCTACGACTTCGACGCCCTGCGAAACTGGATCAAGCGCCTGGAGATCTTCAAGACCACCAAGAGTGGCTTCGAAACCCGCGTCATCACCTACCGCAGCCTGGAATATTACTAATTCTGGCTTGTCCATCTGCTTTGCTGCGAGGCTAGTCCAGACAGGCTTTGCACAAAACGTCCGCAACGCAGGATATTCTCCCGCAAAGGCGCAAAGGCGCAAAGAAAAGTCCAGCGAAACGCGGCAGCGCTTTGCGTCTTTGCGCCTTTGCGGGAGACATCTTCACGTAATAACGCACTTTTTGTGCAAAGCTGTCCAGACGTGTTCTTCGGCGCTAATCCAATTGTCTTCCTGCTTCGGCTTTGCCGCCGGATGTGAGGCGAGGCTTTGCCTCGCCGGTACGTTCCGAATAACAAAGTGGCTATGCCACTGGGCTTAGCCCCTTCGATTTTTCGCTGCAACCGGCGAGGCAGAGCCTCGCCTCACATCCGGCGGCGAAGCCGCGACGTTAGATTGAGACCAAGCCGCGACGTCGACCTGAGGAACGCCACTAATCACTGATCTGGAGCGAAGCGCTGTTCCTTAACGCTGACCGGAGGTCACGTTAGCGGGCTCGTCGAGGTATTTCTTGAGCCACGCGTAGACTTCCTGGTACCAGTAGCGGCTGTTTTCACCCTTCAGAATCCAGTGATTTTCGTCCGGCCAGACGAGCAAGCGGCTCGGGATGCGGAGTCGTTGCAGGACGCTCCAGTTTTCGAGTGTTTGATTGAGCGGCACGCGGAAGTCGTTCTCGCCGGCGGAAAGCATAATCGGCGTGCGGAACTGCGCCGCGAACCTGATCGGATTCTGCTCGCGCCAGATCGGTCCTTGTTCCCACACCGGCCCGCCGTTATTCACCTCGCGCGGATAGATCAGATCGCTCGTCCCCCACTGCGATTCGAGATTGATCAGACCGGCATGACCGATCAGCGTCTTGTAACGCGTCGTCGTGGCTTGCATCCAGTTCGCGAGATGGCCGCCGTAACTCGCACCTCCCGCAGCCTGACGCGATCCGTCGACAAACGGATAAAGCCGGATCGCCTCGTCGGCGCCTTCGTTGATCTCGTTGGCTGGTCCTTTGAACGGATCGCCCTGAATGCTTTGGGCAAACGCCTCGCCAAACCCAGTCGAACCGGAATAGTTCGTCATCAGCACGACGTAACCCGGTTTCGTGAGCAGGAAATAATTCCAACGCAGTCCCCAATTGTCGCGCCACATGCTGTGTGGACCACCGTGCAGCAACACCAGCAGCGGGTAACGCTTGCGCTCGTCGAAGTTCGGCGGTAACGCGATCATGTTGTGAATGCGTTTGCCGGCTTTGCTCGTGAACCAGAAGTGACGCACCGGTTGCCAGTCGATCTTTGCGACTTGTTCGGCGTTGAATGACGTGAGTGGCTGTTGAGTCCTGGAAGTGAGATCCAGGCGACAGATTTCAGGCGGATTGATCGCGCTTTCCCAGTTCGCGATCAGGATCAGCGACGATGCTTTCGCGGGAATACGCAGGTTCGTGTAAACGCCGCGCGTCATGTCCATCGCGAGCGTGACTTCGCCGCCGTCCGCCGGCAGCGTGAAGAGTTTCTCGTTACCTGCTTCTTCCGCGGTGAGATAGATCGAGCGACTGTCGGGCGTGAAGGCGAAGCTGCCGACGGAGCGATCGAACTTAGCCGTTATCACTTGCGCTGCACCCGCGTTGGGCCAGGAGAACTTTGCGAGTCGACTGAGATTGTAAGTCTTCGCCTCGGTTTCGACATCGACGACTGCGTACAGCGCTTTTCCGTCAGGACGAAATGCCGGTCGGATGAAACTGTCGTTGGTGGTCGCCAGTCGCACCGGTTCGCCGCCATTCATCGACACTTTGAAGAGCGACGTATTTTGCATCGCGTATGCCGCGCGATCTCTCGTCGTGCTGGCGACGAAGACGATCGCGTCACCTTCGGGCGTCCAAACGGGATCGAGCTCGTCCGCGGACTCGGTGATGCGGCCGGCAAAGCCGCGTTCATTGACGAGCTTCGTTCCGGCAAGCAGATCCTTTGCTTTAGCGCCGGGCTGCAACTCCTGGATAAACAGGTGGACCTGCGTGTCTTCGAGCCAATGGTCCCAGTTGCGAATCGGAAACTTCTCGTAAACACGCACGCGATATTTCTGCGCTTTGCGTTCGGCGGCCATCTTCTTGTTTGCATCGTCGTCGGCCGCGCCGGGATAGACAGTGCTGACAAAAGCGATCGCCTTGCCGTCCGGTCGCCATTGCGGTCCACGCGCTCCGGTCGAAAGCGACGTCACTCGCACCGCCTCGCCGCCATTTGCAACGTCGAGCACGTAAATCTGACTCGCTTCGTCGCCTTCGCGCCGTGCTGAAAAAGCGATCTGCCGGCTGTCAGGGCTCCACGCGACGCCACTCTCGCCGCCTTTACTCGACGTCAAACGTCTCGGCTTCGCGCCTGCTTCAGTTGAGACAATCCACAGATCCGAGACCTGGTCCTTTTCGTCGTACGCCGGTTCGACTAACGAAAACACCACCCACTTTCCATCAGGGCTCGGCACTGGCGCGCCGACGCGTTTCATTGCCCACATCGATTCGTGAGTCAGCGGTACTTTGCTCGCCGCCGTTTGCGCGTTTGCGCTGGCGACGAACGCCAGTGTGAAGACAAGGATCCAGAAAGAAACAGAACGTTTGATCAGCATGAGTGGGTCCCTCCTGAGTTTTACAATCACGTTTCAACAGCAGGCGTTTACGACATTCTCGCAATTTTCTTATGAGCGAATTGACTCGCAATTTTCTTATGAGCGAATTGAATTGAATCAGGAGTATAAACGCAGAACTGGACAAGGGGGTAGCTTTATGACGACCACAGCCGAACGTCGCACGACCAATCGGCGAACCGACGATATTTATCGCAAAGCTATTGAAGACATTCGAGATTACGCCATCTTCACGGTAGACCCCGAAGGTATCGAGTAGTCGACAGCGATAATCATTTTCGATAAGATGAGCGCCACTCAACCTCATGACACAATCAGGCCTCATCCCTGCCGAGAGAATTGAACAAGCGATCTATTTGATTCGCGGTGAAAAGGTGATGCTGGACCGCGATCTGGCAGCTTTATATGGCGTCGAGACAAAGGTTCTGAAGCAAGCGGTGCGGCGTAACCTCGACCGATTTCCCGTGGATTTCATGTTTGTGCTTAATGCCACGGAGTTCCAGAATTGGAGGTCACAATTTGTGACCTCCAAAACAGATCGTATGGGGCTTCGTTATCCACCCATGGCTTTCACCGAACACGGCATCTTAATGTTATCCACCGTCCTGAATAGTAAGCGCGCAGTCCACGTGAATATCGAGATCATGCGCGCATTCGTTAGATTGCGACAGATGCTTGCTTCTAACAGCGATCTTTCCCGGCGACTCGACGAGCTCGAGAACAAGTATGATCGTCAATTCAAAGTCGTGTTCGACGCAATTCGCCAGCTAATGGCGCCCACGTCTTCAAGGCCAAAACAAATCGGCTTTCGAAAGCGGTAGTTAGAAAAGTCGACATTGAGCTTAAAAGCTAACCGCCCAAACCCAGGCTGCCCGATCCGGTTGGCGAGAGAAGGCGGGCGATGAGTTGATGCATGCGGTCCAGATCGAGGGGCTTGGTTAAGTAACCCGAGACGCCGGCGTCGTAAGCGGCGCGCTGAAAACCCTCGGTCCCGAACGCCGTGATCGCAATTATAGGCACCTCTCGCAGTTGATCGTGTTCGCGAATCCGGCGCGTCGCGCCAAGCCCATCCAACGTCGGCATGTTGATGTCCATCAGAATTACGTGAGGCAGCATCTGGGTCGCGACGGCGACAGCGTCTTCACCATTATTCGCCGTCACCACTCGATAACCCTGTTGCTGAAGTCTAAGCTGATGAAGGCGAGATTATCGGCCGAATCGTCGACCACAAGGATCAGAAACTTCGACTCGATTGGTTGACCCTCATTCGAGACCTGGTTTCGATTGAACGTCGGCAGTCCCGAAGTGGCTAACGGGTCTTTGTCTTTCATATGGTGAAGATTATAGTACCAGTTGCATGGACGCAAAATTTCATCCCGCAATGAGAGCGATCGCCTCCGGCGACCTCGAAAAATTCAAAGCCCTGATCGCCGAAGACCCTCGCTCGCAACTTCACGCTCGACAAAGAGTCATCCAACATTGCTTCAGTGCCTCGTGTTGGACGGCAAAGACAAACCAAACCACGGGGAGATGGCTCAAGTCTTGATCGATGCCGGAGCTGAATTGAACGAACCACTCGTCGCGGCGGCAAGCATCGACAACAGACCAGCGACTGAACTGTTACTCGATCGCGGCGCGCGCGATCGACGGCACCGGCGGTTGGACGCCATTCGAAGAAGCGCTGTACTGGAACAGCAAGAACGTGCTTGCGTTGTTGCTCGAGCGTGGCGCGAAAGCGCAAAACCTGCGCACCGCAGCCGGTCTTGGTCGCACCGATCTAATCGAGAATTACTTCAACGCCGACGGAACCCTGAAACCCGAAGCGGGCAAGATCGATTGGCCCTTCGGCAGTCTCGATGCAATCGCCAATTCAAACCACGACGCGAAAGGCAAACAGTCGCTCAGCGATCGTGTCAATTCATGGTCACAGGACCAACAGGCCATCGTCAACAACGCTTTCGTCTACGCCTGCATGCACGGCCATGTCGACGCCGCCCAACTGCTGCTCGACAAAGGCGCCGAGATCAACGTCATTCCCGGCGGTTTTGACTACGCCGGCACGGGTTTACACTACGCCGCATTGAACGGCCATCGCGCAATGGTCGAGTTCCTGTTGGACCACGGCGCCGATCGCAATGTGAAAGACACGAAAGTCGGCTCGACGCCTTCCGGCTGGGCCGATCACGGCGGTTTCCCCGAACTGCGCGATTTCCTGCGTTAACCCTATAGAGGCGAAACTATGAAAACCCATTTGCTCCTTCGATTCGCTGTCTACACCGTTCTCTTAATCACTTTCCAACACGCGGCACTTGCACAGGACCACGCCGCCAAGGTCCAGGAACTGTTGACCCTCGCGAACAAGTATCGACAGTTCAACGGTTCGGCGCTCGTGGCGGAGAATGGGAAGGTCATCTACAAGGGTGGGTTTGGGATGGCGAACATGGAATGGCAGATCCCGAACACGCCCGACACCAAGTTTCGCCTGGGCTCGATCACGAAACAGTTCACCGCGATGCTCACGTTGCAACTCGTCGAACAGGGAAAGATCAAGCTCGACGGCAAGATCTCGGATTACCTGCCGGATTATCGAAAGGACATCGGCGAGAAGGTGACGGTCCATCACCTGCTCACGCACACGTCCGGCATCCCGAGTTACACCAGCCAACCGGGCTTCTTCGCAAACGTCAGTCGTAATCCATACAAAGTCGGCGATTTTGTGAAGACCTACGCCAGCGGCAATCTCGAATTCGAACCGGGAACGAAATACTCCTACAACAACTCCGGATACTTTCTTCTCGGCGCGATCATCGAGCGCATCACCGGCAAGACCTACGAACAAGCGCTGAAAGAGATGATCTTCGATCCACTCGGAATGAAGAACACCGGCTACGATCATCACGACACGATCATGCCGAAACGCGCCTCCGGTTACGCAAAGACCCGCAGTGGTTACACGAACGCCGCATATCTCGACATGTCGATCCCCTATGCCGCCGGTTCGATGTATTCAACGGTCGAAGATCTCTATCTCTGGGACCAGGCGCTCTACACTGACAAACTGATCACCCCGCAAACAAAAGAGCTGATGTACAAGCCGTTCCTGGAGAACTACGCGTACGGTTGGGGGATCACCAAGGCTTCTTTTAAGCTGGACGATCAGCCCGTGACGGTGATCACGCACGGCGGAGGTATCAATGGCTTTACCACGACGATCGTTCGTTTCCCGAAAGAGAAGAACCTGATCGTGATTCTCGACAACACCGGCAGCTCGAACCTCAATAGGTTGAGCGACAGGCTCGCGAAAATCATCTACAACCAGCCGTATGAACCACTGAAGCAGTCGATTGCCGAAGTCGTGGAGAAGACGATCGGCGAGAAAGGCATCGACGCGGCGGTCGCGGAGTATCGCGAACTAAAAGCGAAACAGGCTGGAAAGTACGATTTTGCGGAACCCGAGTTGAACGCGCTTGGCTATGAACTGATGGGCATGGGCAAGATGAAAGAGGCGGTTGAGGTGTTCAAGCTCAACGTCGAAGCCTATCCGCAAGGATTCAACACGTACGACAGCCTCGGCGAAGCTTACATGAACATGAACGAGCGCGAGTTGGCGATTCAAAACTTCAAGAAGTCGCTCGAATTGAATCCGAAGAATACAGGCGCGATCGAAAACTTGAAGAAACTGGAAAAACCGTAGGAGTTATCTTTTCAAAACGCGAACAATGAGACTGGTCCAGCAATTTTGCGTGATTGCATTGTTATTGATCTGCACCTCTGTCGTCGCCGACGGCAAATCGAAGCCATGGCGCGCGATACACCTGCTCGATTACAACACCGACAGCGATCTCGACGCGCTCGCAAACAATCTCGAAGCGATGTCGAAGCAGGGAATCAACGTAATCGTGCTCGAGATCGATTACAACTTCGCGTTCAAGTCGCATCCGGAACTGCGGCGTGGAACGAACCCGATCACGCGCGATGGCGCGCGCCGGTTCGCGGCCGCGGCGAAGAAGTTTGGCATTCGCGTGATACCGGAGTTTCAGTCGTTGGGCCATCAGTCGTGGAAGGCTGATACTTTTCCGCTGCTCACGGTCTATCCGCAATTCGATCTCACGCCGGGAGCGTTTCCCAACAACGAAGGCATCTACTGTCGCGAGTGGGACCTGCTGAATCCGAAAGTCTGGGAAATCGTCTTCAAACTGATGGACGAAATCATCGACGCATTCCGCGCCGACGCGATTCATGTGGGAATGGATGAAATCTTTCTGCTTGGCTCAGACAAGTCGCCGTCGACAAAGGGCAAGGATCCGGGAGTGCTCTTTGCCAAAGCCGTGAACGAATTGCACGAGCATCTCGTGCGCAAACGTCGCGTCGAGATGTTGATGTGGGGCGATCGACTGATCGACGCCGCGCAATACGACTATGGCGAGTGGGAAGCAGCGAAGAAT
This sequence comes from uncultured Acidobacteriota bacterium, assembly GCA_963770215.1. Classification (GTDB taxonomy): domain Bacteria; phylum Acidobacteriota; class Blastocatellia; order Pyrinomonadales; family Pyrinomonadaceae; genus PSRF01. The sequence continues at coordinate 301,980 of CAVYOP010000011.1, read as the reverse complement.
GGTACGGCAAAGGCGATCGATCTGATCCCGAAAGACATCATCGTCTGCGACTGGCATTACGAAGCGCGAGAGAGCTATCCGTCGATTCCGATGTTCGTGAAGAAAGGCTTTCGCGTCATTCCGGCAGGCTGGAAAGACGTCGACGCGACGAAGGCGTTCATCAACTACAGCCGCACACAAGCTGGTCCAAAGATGCTCGGCTACATGTTCACCACGTGGGGCGTAAAGAAAGACGCCCTCCTCGAATTCCCACCGCTGGTCGAGGGCATGAAACTATTAAATTAGACCCAGCTTAAGCCTTCGCGGGCGACGTCGGGTGGAATTTCATGGTCGCCGTCGAATTCACGGAAGGTGACGTCATAGCCGCGTGATTTTAGTTTGGCGGCGACAGACCCGCCGGTGCCGGGAAGAACGTGATCGTGCGTACCGTGTGAAATAAAAATACGCGGCTTGCCGTGCGGCTCACCGTTCACGACGAAGCCCGGTGAGAAGGCGACGACGCTGTGAAAGAGATCGCCGTTAATTAGTCCGAGCGAGATCCCATACGACGCGCCGTCCGAGAAACCACCAATCGAAATGCGCGCCGGATCGATCGGCGTCGTTTCAAACACACGCGCGAGCGCGAGGTTCAGAAAGTCGACGTCTGGTCCAAAGCCGTAACGAATAGCGTCCCAGGTTGTGTCGCGCGAGTTTGGCGCGAGCACTGCGACGCCCGCTTCCTCGTGCGTCGAACCGAGATACCAGAACATGTCTTCGGCGTTTTGGGTCGCGCCGTGCAGCATCACGAAGAGCGGAGGTGGAGACGACGTCTTCGGTACGTAAAGAATGGCGTCGCGATCGCGATCGAGGCCGAGCGTGATTTGGCCCGGAGCGGCTGGCTTCACGCCTTCGCGTGGACGCGCAGTGATCCGGCCGTCGTTGGAGGCGGCGAAAGATGCGTTGCTACGACGACGACAAGCGCCGCCGAGCCAAAGAGCCGCGGTGGCGCTTCCCGCAATTGCGCAGAATTCACGTCTGCTGAGCTGCGCAGGATTCTCCCGCAAAGGCGCAAAGGCGCAAAGAAAGTCCCTCGAAACGCGGCAACGCTTTGCGTCTTTGCGCCTTTGCGGGAGCCATCTTAACGTCATACTGCGCTTCTGGTGCAATTAGTTAGCTTTGTCTTTCCTGATCTCAGCGACAGCTTTACGAAACTCATCCATCGTCGTCACTGTGCCATGCACGGGAATGGTGGCGTCGACCGCAAGTTTCTTTGTGTCGATCCAGTTTAAGAAGTGGACCGAAGTGTCGTTGGCGATCGGATAGTCGCCATTCGCCGGACGATTCAGCAGATCGCCCTGGTAGATCAACTTGTGCGCCGGGAAGTAGGCGACCAGCATCTCTTCCGTGTGCGGTCCTTTGCCGATGTCGTAAATCTCAACCGTCGTCGTTCCGTCGGTCAGAACACGCTTGCCGTTTTGCACCGGCTCGAAAACAGGAGCGCGCGGATTGCGCGTCAGCGAATCAGGATCGGCTTTGAAACGCAGCTCGCTCACTTTCGTGAAGAACGCCTGTTCGCCCGGAGCGACAATCAGGGTCGCGCCTTCGGCCATGTACGTGCGAATGCCGCCGGCGTGATCGTCGTGATGATGCGTGACCGCAACGTACTTGATCGGCTTGCCGGGAATCGTCTTCCTGATCTGTTCGATGGCCTGTAACGAAACGCGATCCGATCCCGGCGCTTCCATCACGAAGATGTAATCGTTGAAGTCGACGAACAGCACGTTGTAGCCGCCGGCGCTGGTCGTATAGATCTTCTCGGCGTGTTTCGTCACCGGCGTCGGCGTGGGGAAGGTGACGGCGCGCATGCCTTCGGGCGCCTTGAAGATTTCCGGACGCAGCTCGGTGTTGAACGTGACGTCGGTAAAGCGAAAGTCGTTCACGATGTCGTTGCCGATAGCATGAACGCGCGCGGCAGGAACGATGTAGTTGCCGACTTTCTTTTGCCCGGTGAAGCGCGTTTCCAGAACAGAGTCGCCGGTGAAGCGATCGGTGTAGAGTATTTCAAACTTCGAAAGCAGGCCGGTTTGCTCGTCGATCCAGAGCGCGAGCCGAGCGTTGTCGGGCGAGACGTAATCGATCACGTCGTGAGGCCGCTTTTCGTAAACGGCTTTGCCGAGATAACGCAGAGTCTCTGCTCGTTCCAAAACCGTCAACAAGACCAGTTGCGGGAGCCAACGAATGCTGCCGCGAAAGACGCCCGGCGAAACTGGCGACGGCGGGTTCGACGTTTTGCGAATCAGATCGAAACCGGTGCGATTGCCCGCGTCGATCACGGAACCGTTGTGCCAGTCGAAGCCGCCGGGATAGTGACCCTTTTGTGTCTGCATTAAGCGGGAGTTTTTCACGTCGATCACGAGCTCGCCGCTGTATGGGGTTCGATCCTGATCTCCAGGCCGCCGGCTCTGGTTCCGGTGAACAGATTCACCCGCGATGCGGATCGAGACGTTAGTAATGGCGTTCAGTGCATCGCGGCCGCCGTAAGCCGCCACGGAGCGATCGAGTACCGTTTTTGCTTTCGTGAACGAATCAATAGTGAAAGTTTGTGGCAGGGCGCTGATGGCGGTCATCAACACTGTGAGTAATATCGCAAACGATTTGTTCATGGGCCTCCTCCGCGTTGGGATTGTAATTTGAGAACACCGCGGAGGTCTAATTTGTTACTCGTATCGTAGGGCGATAAGCGGATCGACTTTCGCCGCACGGCGGGCGGGAATGTAGCAGGCGAGGAAAGCCGCGACAGCCAGCAATAATGAGATCAGAATGAAGACGATCGGATCTGTCGCGCTCGTATTGAACAACAGACTGTGCATCAGTCGCGTTAGCGCGATCGCGCCGGCGATGCCGATCAACACGCCGACGACAGTCAACTTCATGCCGCGACCGACGATGAGTTTGAAAACGTCTCGCGCCGTTGCGCCCAACGCCATGCGCACGCCGATCTCGTGTGTTCGCGTTTGCACGAGAAACGCCATCACGCCATAAATTCCGATCAACGCCAACAGCAAAGCGCCGCCTGCAAACACTGCAAACAACGTCGCGTACAAACGCGGTTGCCAGATCGATTCATCGATCACTTCTTTCATCGTCGTGACTTTGCTGACAGGTAAATCGGAATCGAGCTGCGCCACTTCGCGCCGGATGGCTGCCGACCAGCTCTTTTGGTTCTGAAGTACGTCCGCGTCACCAACGCCATCCCATTCACCGGAATTTGCACATGAGGCAAGTAGACGCTCTTTTCTGTGTCTTCCTGCATTCGTTCGTGTCGAACGGTACCGACTACACCGACGATCGTATGCCACGGTTCGTTATCTTCCGGTGGTCCAAAACGAATGCGCCTTCCGATCGGACTCTCGTTGGGCCAGTATTCGCGAGCGAGCCGCTCGTCGATAATCGTCACCAACTGCGAGTCCTTCGCATCAGCAGTCGGTGAAGTCGCGGCCGGAAAGCAGCGGTATTCCCATCGTGCGGAAGTAACCAGGAGTAACAACCGTGTGCTGAATCATCGGCGCCTGTCCCACGGCCAAAACCGGATAACCTTCAACAGTCAGACTCCGTCCCCAATTGCCTCCGCTCAACGGTATGGTCGCCGTCGCACTGGCTGTTTGTACGCCGGGTAGAGCACGAACGCGCTCCAGCAGCTGTTTGAAGAACGCTGCCCGCTGTTCGTCTTCGCGGTATTTTGCGGGCGGCAAGTGATAACTGGTCACAAGACATTCGTCGGATCGAGTCCGACATTGACGCGCCGCAGACGAAGGAAACTCTGGATCATCAATCCAGCGCCGACCAGCAACACGAGCGACAAAGCAATCTCTGTCACGACCAGCAAACTTCGCGATCGTCCTCGCCCACCGACAGTACCGCGCCCGCCTTCTTTCAGCGTGTCGTTAAGATCGACGCGTGAAGTCTGGAGTGCGGGCACGACGCCAAACAATCAGACCAGTTAGCACAGTGATGACAATGGTGAAGCCGAGCACACGTAAATCGATACTAAAGTTCATCCAGAACGGAAGCTGAATCGGGATCGAGGTCAGCAACAGACGCAGTGCCCAGATTGAGAGGGCGAACCCGAGTGCTCCACCGACCAGCGCGAGTAACAGACTTTCAACCATTAGCTGGCGCACAATCCGCCAGCGACCTGCACCCAGGGCTGCACGCAGCGCAAACTCTTTCTGCCTTGCCGTTGCGCGCGCGAGCATGAGGTTCGCGACATTCACACACGCGACGAACAGCACACAACCGACGACGCCAAGCAGAATCAGCAACGCTTCACGATAATCGCCCGTCAGGTTGTCGTGCAGACTTGTTACTTTCACTCCCAGCCCTTCATTGGTGACCGGATTCTGTTGTTCGATGCGAGCCGCGATGTTGTGCATCTCCGCCTGCGCTTCGTCAACACTCACGCCATCTTTCAAACGCGCGATCGCACTTAGACCATGATCGGTACGCGTGAACGTCTGCGTGGTGAGCGCGAGCGGTACCCACAGCTCAGCAGATCTCCGGAAATCGAAAACCACGAGGCATCACACCGACGACTGTTCGTGGCCGATTGCTGAGCACGATCTTCTGACCAACGATGTTCGGGTCGCCGCCGAAATTCCTTTGCCACAGCTCGTGACCGAGGATCACCACTGCATCTTCTTCGGGACGATCTTCATTTGCCGTGAACGTGCGACCGAGTTGCGGCGAGACGCGTAAGTTTCGAAGCGTGCCATGCTGAAATGCGCGCGCCGCGAATTGAGACAGGCTCGCCGGCGCCGCTCAGGGCAAACCTGTTCGATGCCGAAATAAGTGCCCATGCCTTCAAAGACTGTGTTTTGTTCGCGCCAATCCAGAAAGTTGGGATACGAGACGCTCATCGACTCGATCCCGCGCTTCAGCGCGGTCTCCTGGATCACAGCAAGTCGATCGGATTGAGGATAGGGAAGCGGGCGCAGCAGAATGCCGTTGGCAAAACTGAAGATCGCCGTGTTCGCGCCGATGCCGAGCGCGAGAGTTAGAACGACGACGATCGTGAAGGCGTAATTCTTGAGCAGCACGCGCAAGCTGTAGGAAACATCGCGAAGAGATATTCTCGACTGACGCTGACGCCGCGTGCATCTCGACATTCTTCCTTCGACTGGTCGACGCGGCCGAACGACTTCAGCGCCGCAAGCGTGCGTCTTCGGGAGACATGCCGTTTTTGATGTTTTGATCGATTTCACGGTCGAGGTGAAACCGCATCTCTTCATCGAGCTCCTGGTCCGATTCTTCTTTGTGAGTTAGCGCGCGCCAGCGACGGAATAAACTGCTTAAGTTCATCGGCAGAATCCTCATGCATCTTTCAAAATGAGTTCGACGGCGTCGGAGAATCGCTCCCATTCTTTGCGTTGTGTTTCGAGTTGTTTGCGGCCGCGAGCAGTCAATCCGTAAAACTTCGCCTTGCGATTGTTTTCGGAGGGCTTCCAGACGGCGGAGATCAGGCCGCGCGCTTCGAGACGGTGAAGCGCGGGGTAAAGTGCGCCGGCAGTGACGGTGAGCACTTCGCCGGATATGAGCTGGATACGCTGCATGATGTCCCAGCCGTTGAGACTTCCGGAACTGAGCAGCCGCAGGATCAGGAGTTCCAGCGTTCCCTGTTTGAACAGATCGGCTGTTTGCTTGCTGGTCATTCGTGTTCTTCCTTCCTGTTCACTAGCCAGTCGATAGGACGGGGCAGTCTAGCGAGGACTCCTATCGAGTGTCAATAGGAGCGGGCAAAGGAGTGGTGTCTGAACTCTGCTATCTCTGCGGTTCCCTGCGACCTCTGCGGTTTTCTCCGCATTCAACGCAGAGAACGCCGAGAGACGCCGAGAGCGCTGAGATTAATTCCGGGCAAAAGGAAAGCGGTGAGATCTTTTCGCGCGCAAAACATCTCACCGCCCTTTGGTGTTCCACCGGTAATGGCGAATCAGTGATGGTGCTCGGATTTTCCCTTACCGGAGGTAGGCGAAGGGCCGCTGTTGCCACCCGGACTCGCCACTTCGATCACGGTGCGCATCCACGGATGAATGCAGCACTGGAACCGAGTGACGCCGACTGGAAGTCCGGCACTGCCCGCCGTTGGACCTTCTTCGGTCGCGCCCGCGGGAATGAAAACGAGCGCTCCGAGGTTCAGGCACTCCGGCGCTGGAACCGGGTTTCCGGAAATGCCGTTGAGATCGGGAATAAAGCCACCGCCAAAAGCGGCGACCGGTGTGAACGTGTGGACCTCACCGCCGCGATTTTCAATGATGGTCGGCCGTCCCACATTGACATGCATCTCGGTCGGTTGGTTGCGCCACTTGTGCGCGTCCTGTGTTTCTGAAAGTTCCTCGATAAACTCGTCAAACGTTGTCTTCCCTTTGCCGACGCACGCGCCGTCGCCCAGCACCGCGTTGAAGCTGGTGGGCTCACAGTCGTCGTACATGCGGATTTTCTTGTCACCCTGAACCGCGCCGGCGCCGACAGTGAGACTCAATAGAGCCACGGCTGCGAACGCGAGACCGATCCCGGTGCGAAAGCTAAATCTGCTTTTCATGGGGCAAACCTCCTTGACTGTTGACTCGCTTGCCCAACTCGCTTGTCGAGAGGCGAGTGGGACTAACGGTGAGTAAAGCGCGGAACATATACACGCGCCCGCCGGAGGTTGTCAATTAACAATAATGTGTCGTTGGTCCAATGCGTTAAGCTTTGTTTATCAACGACTTGCACGTGTCGCAGCGTCAGCCAAAGGCAATCTGAACGCGGCCATTTCTTCGGCGTTGCGAACGAGTAACAGGTCGCCGACGAGCACCGGATGGTTCCACGTTTTGCCTTGTATCGCCGGAAACTTCGCGACCTCTGTGAACTGATCGCGTCGCCGCCTGAACGAGCGCCAGTTCGCCTTCTTCCGACAACACGAGCAACAGATCCTGATCGGGCAACAGCACGAGCTGTCCGTTACCGTAACGTCCGCCTTTCCACTTGCGCTGTCCGTCATTCAGATCGACGCACGAGAGAATGCGACCGTCGAAACCGAAGGCGTGACCTTTATGAATGACGAAGTCGTTGAAGTAAGGCTTGAGACCGTTTGACGTCCAGCGTTCCTGCGACGGTCCAGGCGCCGGCGTTCTGCACGAGTGCAATGCGGCGGATGCCGGCTTCCTGACTGGTGACCAGCACGTTGCCGTCGGCAGTCAACGCTGGTTGAACGATGCTGTTTGCGGCCCATTGGTGTTGCCACAGTTGTTTTCCGTCTGCCAGGGAGACGCTGGTTAAGTCGCCATCGCTTGTAAGCAGGACTTGCGCGACGCCGTTGATCGTGACGAGATGTGGCGAGCTGTAGCTGCCGCCGCTTGCTGGACCAAGCCAGCGTCGATTGCCGGTAGCGGTTTCGTAAGCGACGAGCTGTCCTGCGGCAGCGACGATCACGACGTCGCCGATCACCAGCGGCGAGCTCGCGAAACCCCAGAACGGGATTTTTGTATTTGTTTCTGTAGCGACGTTGCGCGTCCACACGACTGCGCCGTTGCGCGCGTCGAGCACGTTCAAGAATTCCCGTGGCGCCGAATGTGTAGACGCGGCCGTTGCGAGTGTTGGTGTGGCGCGTGGACCAGCGCCGGCGTTTGATTCGAAGAAGCGGGCGTTGTCGCTGTGGGACCAGACTGGTTGTGCCGGTCGACACTTTGTAACAAGCGACGACTTCGTTATCGCCTCGTTGCTCCTGTGTGTAGATGAGATCGCCGTTGACGGCGAAAGACGACCAGCCTGGTCCAACCGGGCGTCGCCACATTTGCACTGGCGGCGATGCGACCAGTCAGTTTTGATCTTCACGCCGCGGACGATGCCGTCGCGTTGCGAGTCCGCGAAAGCCGGGCCACTCGGCGCGCGTTTCGGTTGCGGCGGGCGTGGTTGTTTTTGGAGTTTCGGTGTGGGTGAGTGGTGTTGGTTGCGTGTTGATTGCAGGAGTTGCCGTTGGTGCTTCGGTGGCGGGTGTGCGGTGTTGGTGTTTCTGGCGAGGAGTCGTTCTTCAGCGCTTGCCGTCCAGCGCCAGCCGAACGTTGCGTTGTGATCGCCGTTGATGCCGTTTTGTCTGAGTAATAACCAACCTCCCATGCGATCAGAATCGTCGCCGCCATCGTGGCGTGTCGAGGTTGTTGGGAAGGCGGCGCGTTGCCACCGCCCAGATCACAAAAGCGAGACACAAGACCGGAACGGCGTAAGCGAACAACCACGGCAGCCACATTGACTCGTGTTTGAGAAACCACGTCGCGGCGACTGCACCCGCCATCACCGCGAGGGCTGCAAACCGTTCGCGCCAGCGCGCGCGACTAAAGAACGTCCACCACACCAGGATGACAACGGCGAAGGCGAGTGAGCCCATCACCGCGTAGCCAAAGCCATCTATTCCGGGAACGAGCGCTTTCACGCCGAAGCGAAAAAACCATTGCAGCACGACGGCGACGACGCCCGGCCACACTCGTAGCAGGTTCTGGGGCTCCTGCTCCCCCGTCTGAGTGGAAGTCATGCGGGACTATACTTTCACGCCCCGCAGATTGTTCCGTTGTTGTTGGAACTTGTTGTTCGAACTTGAAGTGTTGTTGGAACTTGAAAGTGTTGTTGGAACTTGAAGTGTCGTTGGAACTTGAAAGTGTCGTTGGAACTTGAAAGTGTCGTTGGAACTTGAAAGTGTCGTTGGGGCTAGCGAGTTGCGCATCGGCTTCGCCGCCGGATGTGAGGCGAGGCTCTGCCTCGCCGTAAAGTTAGGAAGATAAAGTGGCTATGCCACTGGTTCGGGCTTTGCCCTCCTGGTTAGGGCGGAGCCCGAACCAAGGGCACAGCCCATCATGTATGTCGACCCAACGGCGAGGCAGAGCCTCGCCTCACATCCGGCGGCGGAGCCGATGCGTAGATTAGGAAGTGCAGTGTAGATTGCGAAGCAGCAGTAAAGGGGCGAACTGCGCACTAGATCGAACTAAACACTAAAAGTGACAGCCAAAACACGGAGCTACAAGCTCGGTGCGCTGAAGGTGTCGCCCTGGCGCATGTCGCCGGTGTCGTAGCCTTTCTTGAACCAGCGGAAGCGTTGTTCGGAGGTGCCGTGGGTGAAGGAGTCGGGCACGACGTAGCCGGACGTCTGGCGTTGGATCTGATCGTCGCCGATCGCGCTGGCGGCTCGCAGCGCTTCTTCGATGTCACCGGGTTCGAGCACTCCCTGATCTTTCACGTAACGCGCAAACACGCCCGCAAAGAAATCTGCCTGCAACTCCAACCGCACAGACAGTTGATTCGCTTCAACCTCGGTCACCCTTCGTTGCATCGCATCAACACGATCCGAAATCCCCAACAGGTTCTGCACGTGATGGCCCACCTCATGCGCGATCACATACGCCTGCGCAAAATCTCCCGGCGCATTGAAACGACGGCGCAACTCCTCATAAAACGAAAGATCGATGTAAACCTTCTCATCGCCAGGACAATAGAACGGACCAACAGCAGCGCCCGCCATCCCACACGCCGACTTCACCTGGTCCGTAAACAACACGAGGGTCGGCTCGCGATACTGCCGCCCATTCTGCTGAAACACGTTGTTCCAAACGTCTTCCGATTTCGCCAGCACCACCGAAACAAACTGTTTCAGCTCCTCCTCTTCAGGATTCACCGGCCGCGAGCTCTGAACATTACCCGACGGATCGTTAGGAACCTGCTCCAGCAGTTGCCGTGGATCGGCGCCAAGGATCAAAGCAAGAATCAGTATCACTATCGAACCGAGTCCGCCGCCAACGGCGACCTTACCCGCCGACATACCACGCCGATCTTCGATATTGCCGCTCTGCCGTTCGCCTCTCCAACGCATAACCCTGCTCCTCCAGCAATTCTTTAGCGCGGAGATTCCCAGTGCTGTGTGTCGTGAAAACGATCCTTTAGTTATTTTTTAGTCACGTGACGAGGAAGTCACTTCGCGGCGGCGTGCAACGGCAGACGCAACAACTGGCCTTTATAAACCACATAGACCTTTGCCTGACTTGCGTCGACCCACATCGTGAGGCTGTCGAAAGCGATATGCGGCACTTCCATCACCAACTTGAAAGAGAAGTCTTTCGTGTTGTAGCGGCCCAGACGCGTCTTGTTCTTCTCGACATCAGGTATCGCGGCCCAGAATTCATCCGGCTTTTCAGTGCGTTGCAAAGAGCGGCCGCCGCGCGCTCGCAATGGTTCAAAGTCGCCCTTGACCAGTTGTGTTTCCCCGGTGGACGGCGTGAGTAAATAATACTCGGCTTTGTCTGGACCAACCCCGTGAGCTAAGTAACGTTCCTGTTCGTTTTTTGCGCGACGAAGCAGGACCTTGTTATGAGCAGCGACAAAAGCGAGCGGATCGAACTGGTCCGCCGGATCTATTTTGACGCGAAACTCGCGTCCCGTTTGCAAGCTATAGCGAACGACGTAATTCGGTTCGGACCAATTGTCGTCAGCCTTTGAAGCGACGATCCATTTTCCATCGGGAGTAACGATCGGATGCGAATAAGCAGCGCCTTCGTTTGTTAGCCGCACCGGTTTGGCGCCCGCCAGTTGTTTCCACATTCCGTCGTAGCTGCGCGTGAAGACGATCGAATCCGGAGTAAGCACCTGCACCTGATTAATACCGTTCTCAACCACCATTTGATCTTCATCAAACATAAACTTGCTGCTGTCGAAGCTTGAGTAAAGATCCGGTTGTGAGCTGACGGCGCCGAGCTGTTGGTTTGCAAACAGATGCCACGTGAAACGCGCCTTGAATCGTTCAGTTTCACGGCGGCGTCGCTCGGCAGTCGCTGCTTCGTCTTCATCTTCCAATTGCTGATAGGAGAACACCAGCGCCTGAAGCTCTTCCTGAGTCGGAACACGTTCGACAAAGACGCGCAGCTCATTGCCTTGCTGCGAAACGTCCTTCACGAGTAAACCGTCGTTCGCATACAACACTTCCAGTCCCTTGATGTCTTTCTCGAGGTTGTAATGGATCTGCGCGCCTGCGCCGAGCAGCGCGAACTTCTCTCGTATCTCCGTCCACTCGCCGTATCCGGACATGGCAAACACACGCCGCCCTTTCTCTTTGGTGAGGGCCAGATATTCGGTCGTTGGGCAACCGTGATGGCACCATTCTATAGTTGGACCACGATCCGGAAGCCTGCTGGTCGTCAGAAAATCCTTGAGTGTCGCTACTTCAGCTTTCGGCACTGTCCGTTCGCGATAGCGGGTCGCGTCCTCGTATTGGGTGAAGACAGCCTTATCGCCGTAGAGACGCAGCACGAGGCTGGTCTCGTCGTTATCTACCAGCGCCAGAACCTCGCTTGGTCCATTCTCCTTCAAAAGTTCCGCCCGCAACTTCTCCTCGGCCTTATTCATTGCTTCGAATGAAAGTACGGGGAGGTAAGCGGCGTCACGCCAACCGGTCACGAATGCTTCATTCGGATGAAGCTGCCACAAAACTTCACGCGCCTCGAGACTGTCTTCCGCCAGCAAATAAGCTTCGGCGGCGGTCGCGAGCAACGAATTCTTACTGCGCAGGAACGGACTAACCAGTTCGACAGGCAAAGGCATCTGGATGAATCGAGACGACCCGAGCAACGCGATCTGTGCAGTTTGATCTTGCGAAATGAGAATGCCCTGGGCCAACCCACTATCTTCGAGCAAAACGGCGCCGACACCTTGCGTGGCGCCGCTGGCAGCGGACAGCGCCTCCATTTCCGGACGCAGACTTTCATGGAACTGCGACTTACGCGACAAAGCCTTGCTGATCGTGTCTGCATCCGCCGAGCCGTTGGCTATGCGCCTGATCAGGTCGAGATCGATCTGGCTGCCCTGCCACTTGTGAGCAATCTCGAGCAGCGTCTTCGACAGCGAAGGGTTCTCCGATTTCAAAGTGTCAGCGCGCGCCAACACGGCGTTTACGAGCGATGCCGGCGCTTCGGTGGACTCCGCGAAATACTTGCCGATACTCAACTGAATCGGCAGCGGTTCCTGGTCGCGTCCGCGATACACCATCATCTCCAAGCGACCTTCTTCGGTCGTGGTTTTGGCCGCGTATGCTTCGAGTGCTTCAGCTTGTTCGATGTCGCTTAATCCCTGGCAGCCCAACAAGCCTTCGATAATTCCTTGCCGCTCGTTCTCGTCTCGTTCACTGGCGAGTGCTTTCTTGAGCGCGGGCACGGCTCGGGGATCTTTGTATTTTGCCAACGACTTCGCCGCATAACTGCGTTCGTACAAGTTCTCGTTGTGGTCGCTCGAGACTACGGCAATTAAGCCGGGCACGCTCTCAGGCATATCGAGGTTCGCCATGCTCTGAATCAAGCGCAGTCTCAGGCCGTTGTTGTCTTTCAGCCACATGGGATTGGAGAGCCAGGGCAACAAAGGCGCGAGCGCGTCTTTGCGAGCATCGTCGCCCTGAAAGTTGAGCAGGCATGACGCGGCCGCGCTCCGCACGTTTATGTCTTTGCTTTCCAGCAGCCGCACCATGATCGGCGTCCACTTCTCCGTGTCGGAGAGGAACATCGAATCGAATGGCGAAAACGTATAGCTTTTCTCGCCCAGCTCGAGGAGCGTTTCATCTTGAAAGAGTGCGAGATACCACTCGTCGCGACCGGACCATTCAGATTCAGAGAGCGCCTCAATGGCCGTGCTCCGCGCGTATGCCAGTTGATTGCGATTGGCAGCGATGCTGATGAGGTCACGACGGTACCGCTCTTCACCGGACATATCTTTCTCTTCGACTGCGTGAAGATAGAACAACGAAAGCGCGAGGACGCTCGATCGTGGTTGTCCCGACGCCAGTAAACCACGCAGCAGCGGCTCAGCGTTGGTCCAATCGAGCCTGGCCAGCGCTTCCACTGCCACCTCGCGATCGACGCCGCCATCTTTGTCGTCGTCTTTGGCCTTTTGGGCGCTCGCGCGCAGCTCGCCGAGATAATAAGTAGTGTTGTAGAGCAGCCACTCCTTTACAGTGTTGCGCCATTCGGCACCGAATTGCGGATCGTCCTGGGCGCTGTCGTAGAGCTCTTTTATTTTTGCGTGGGCAGCGTTTGTGTCAGGCAGTAAACGCAAAAAAGAATGCAGCTTTTGTGGTTGCGAAAGGCAATAGTCGAACAATCGCTTTCGGACGGGGTCTGTTATATCGGAACCATCGGAGTTTTCGGCCCAACGGGTCCAGTATTCGACTATATCTTCAATCGGTGCATCGTCGGGTGGCGGCTTGCTTTCGTCAAAGAAATCGAGTGGTCGCTCTTTCGGGGGCTCTGTCGTGTCGGGCGTTGCGGCGTGACGCGGAGTCGGCGCCGGCAAAGCGAACAATTGTTTCAGCACTTCGGGGGAGTCGATGCGACGCGTTTGCGCGACAGAGTTATTGGTTGGGACGTAACAGAAGATACCGATCAGAAGGAGGAGAAGTGGCTTTGCACAAGGATATTCTCCCGCAAAGGCGCAACGGCGCAAAGAAAGACCATTGAAACGTAGCAGCGCTTTGCGTCTTTGCGCCTTTGCGGGAGACATCTTCACGTCATAACGAACTTCTTGTGCGAAGCAGAGAAGAAGTATTCGGCACACGGCTTGTTACCCCTTGTTACACTAGAGCAACGGGCTACATTCAAGTGCAAGTGTTTCTTCGACGCCGCCCGCGAGGAAAAGTTCCAAAATCAGCAGCGATGCTTACCAGCGATGGACCAAATGCTGAGAATTCGTGACAAACGTCGGATGCAAGTTGCGTTACTGCCGTTGGCTTTGATCGGCGTGTTGTGCCGGCTTCCGGTTTTGGGCCAACAGCTCGAGCGGGAGCTCACGTTTGTCAGGGATGCGGTTCTGCTCGAGGGCGCGAGACAGGCAGTCGTTGGCGTGGTCCGAATTCCGAAGGACCGAGATTGCTTCCAAGTCGACGGATGCAGGCCCGCTCGCCATCACGAACGACGGGCGATATGTTTACAGAGTCGCGCATGGCGGACGCTTGTTGATGTGGGACATGAAGACTTCGAAGTTTAAGGAAACTGCGTTGACACGAGTCCAGGAGATGCACTCGAACGTCGATTTCGTGACGTTGGCGAATGACGACAAGTGGGTGGTCATCGCCGGCAATCACGGAGACGCCGGCCTCTTCGATCGCCTGACGTCGCGTTTGGTCTCGTACACGCGCGTCTCGTCAGCCCCGGCTTCGCCTCAAAAGTCCTGCAGCGGCTTTGCCGCCGGATGTGAGGCGAGGCTTTGCCTCGCCGTTGCAAGTGAGTGTACCTCGGGCTGTGCCCCTGGTTCGGGCTTGCCCTTGTTTTTTGGGCCAAAGGCCATACGAAGGGCAGAGCCCTCAGTTCTCCTTCAGCGACCGGCGAGGCAAAGCCTCGCCTCACATCCGGCGGCAAAGCCGCGGCGTAAGACTTTTGAGGCATCTATGAAGCGTCCGTCGATGTCAAGAACTTTTTTGAGCAGAGCTCGACAATGACGCCAGAGCGCCTTGGTATTTGTAGTTCGATAGCTTGCTCTTTGACATGAGACTGTTATTTGGTTCTACCGCAGTTAGCGGTCCTCAAGTGATCAAGGCTGACGAGCCACGATCAATCATCTATGCGGTCATCCTCCATGAGGTTTGCTCCGCACTCTACTGAGCCAGGAAGTGACTGTGGAAACGCGGAGCGCGTGTCCCGCAGTCCTCACTTCCGCGATTACTTCCCTCGCGGCGGAGACTCCTGGCGTTCAGTAGAGGCTGGCTGCCCAATCAAAGCCGCGGGTATTGGCGGCCCTTGCCTCAAACGGGCAAGCCGAGCTGCGACGGCTCGACGGCGGAATTCCGCATAGTCGATCTCATCTCGCATCATGATGTAAGCGCGGATGAGAAGTTTTCTGGCGGCTGCCACTTTGGCCTTTGGCCGGCCGCGGCGCTGCGCCAGACGTTGATAGAAACGCTTTAGGTCTTCGTCTTTTCTGACGGCGATGTTGGCTGCTTCGACCAGCAGGTAACGCAGCACGCGTGAACCGGCTTTGCTAATCCCAAGGAAGTGTTTGCGCTCCGCGGAAGAGCGTTCCATGGGATCGAAGCCGGCATAGGCAGCCACCTTGCGCGTATTGCGAAAGCGCGCCACCGGCTGCAGGGTGTGCACCAGACACAGGGAAGTGAGCAACCCGATGCCTGGGTGCGTGCGGAGCCGCGCAATCGAAACATCGTTTTGGCTGGCGGCCTTTAACCAAGTCATCGCCTCCAGCACTTGTTGATTGAGTGGCTCCAGCAGTTGCCACCAATGTGCTCGCTGCCACTCCATCGCCGGCGACATCACCGCGGCATCGAGTTCAGCTTTGCCTTCGCGGGTAAACAAACGGCCACGCCTGGCTATCCCGGATTGCAAGGCTAAGGACTGCAGACTGTTCTTGCTCATGGTGCGCATCTTGATCAGCTTCTGCCGGTAGCGCAGCATGCGCATTACTTCGCGGCTCTGCAGCGACGGTCGATGCAAGCGAGGAAACTCATCATGGAGCATTAAATCCAAAATGAGTTCGGCATCGCGGCGATCGTTCTTCTGGCGCCAGCGCGCCCGGCGCCGGATCTCGGTGGCATCGCCGAGCCAGACTTGGTGACCTAATTCCTCGAGCAGTCGCTCGAACCAGGGACTGTAACCGCTGGCTTCCAGCCCCACGATCACCTGGCCGCTGAATTGCTCGTAGAAAGTCCGCACCGCCGTTTTGGGTTCGTGCTTAAGTGCAGTGGTGACGAGTTCACCTGTTTCAGTTGTCAAATAACAGATCGTCTGTTGTCGTGCATGAAAGTCAACGCCAATATATATTGTGTTCATAGCGCCTCCTTTCAGTCTCTTGTCAAAGACCAGCCCTGAGTTTACTCAAGGCGGGAGGCGCTTGCTTCATAACATCAAAGCTGGCAGCCGCTTTCTATGTTGAGAAGATCTGGCTACGCGGTGACCGCATGATCTTCACCACCGACGTCGGGACACTGTTCGACGGCCGTTTGAAGTAAACTGAGTCTCCATGCTGTTGACGATTACGACAACTCATCAGCCGGCGACCGATCTCGGTTACCTGTTGCACAAGAACCCGGCGCGGCTGCATTCGTTCGAGCTTTCGTTTGGGCAGGCGCACGTGTTCTATCCGGAGGCGAATGCTGAACGCTGCACGGCGGCGCTTTTGCTCGACGTCGATCCGGTCGGCCTGGTGCGCAATCGCAAAGGACCGGCGGGCGAAGGCGGCACGTTGGACCAGTACGTCAACGATCGTCCTTACGTCGCGTCTTCGTTGCTGAGCGTGGCGATTTCGCGCGTGCTGAACACCGCGCTGGGTGGTCGAAGCAAGAACAGACCGGAGTTGGCCCAGACTGCGATTCCGTTGCAGGCAAAGCTGTCGGTTGTTCCGTGTCGCGGTGGTGAGAAGTTTTTGCGGCGTTTGTTCGAGCCGCTCGGTTATGAAGTTTCGGCCCAGCATCATTCGTTGGACGAGCGTTTCCCGAATGGGGCGAGAGTGCGTACTACACGGTCGAGCTGAAGGGCAACGTGCGATTGCAGGATCTGTTGACGCACATCTACGTGCTGATTCCGGTGCTGGATAACGAGAAGCACTACTGGGTTGGCGATGATGAAGTCGAGAAGCTGTTGCGGCATGGGGCTGGTTGGCTGCCGTCGCATCCTGAGAAGGAAGAGATCACGAAGCGGTACTTGAAATACCGGCGCGATCTCGCGCACGAAGCTCTGGCGCGATTGGTCGACGAAGAGACGCCCGATCCTGACGTGGCAGCAGTGGTCCACGACAGCGAGGAAGAGGCAGTCGAGCGGCGATTGAATCTGAACGAACAGCGGCTCAACGCGGTGGTCGCAGCGCTCAGGCGCGTGAACGCGAAGCGGGTGATCGACCTCGGTTGCGGTGAAGGGAAGTTGTTGCGCGTGTTGCTCGAGGATCGAACGTTCGAGCAGATCGTTGGCGTCGACGTGTCGCATCGGGCGTTGAAGATAGCGCACGATCGGTTGCGATTGGATCGTTTGCCGGATCGACAGCGAGCGCGAATGGCGTTGATGCAGGGATCGCTGATGTATCGTGACAAGCGTTTCGCGGGATTCGACGCGGCGGCGGTTGTTGAAGTTATCGAGCATCTAGACCAGCCACGGCTCGCGGCGTTTGTGCGAGTGCTGTTCGAGTTTGCGAAACCGGCGACGGTCGTGTTGACGACGCCGAATGTCGAATACAACGCGTTGTTCGAGGATCTACCGGCGGGAAGTTTCGCCACAAAGATCACCGTTTCGAATGGACACGAACGAATTCAATGACTGGGCGCGGCAGATGGCGAAGTTCGGTTACGCGTTCAGTTCTTGCCGGTTGGACCAGAAGACAATGAGGTTGGGGCGCCAACGCAGATGGCGTTTTAAAAAGGATTTACAGGATGAGACCAAATTTAATGATTACGATTCCGGAACTATCACTCGTCGTTTTGGTTGGCCCATCCGGCTGCGGTAAGTCGACCTTTGCGCGCAAGCATTTCAAACCGACCGAAGTGTTCTCTTCCGATTTCTGTCGCGGCCTTGTTTCAGACGACGAGAACAATCAGGCGGCAACTAAAGACGCGTTCGAAGTGCTGAATTTCATCGCCACCAAACGACTTGCCACAGGCCGGTTGACGGTGATCGACGCGACCAACGTCCAGCCCGAAGCGCGCAAACCGCTCGTCGCGCTCGCGCGCGAATTCCACGTGATACCGGTGGCGATCGTGCTTAATCTGCCGACCGGGTTTGCCAGGATCGAAACCGCGCCCGCGCCGATCGCAACTTTGGTCCACACGTGATCCGGCAACAGAGCCAGCAACTGCGCCGCTCGATTCGCAACCTGAAGCGCGAAGGCTTTCGTCATATCCACGAACTCTCGTCCGAGGCGGAAGTTGACGAAGTCGTTATTGAACGACAACGGTTCTGGAATAACCTGAAGCACGAACATGGCCCATTTGACATCATCGGCGACATTCACGGATGTTTCGACGAGCTGCATTCGCTGTTGACGAAGCTCGGATACGAGATCGCGCCGAATAACGGTTCGTTCGATGTGAGTCATCCTGAGGATCGGAAAGCGGTGTTTCTCGGCGATCTCGTCGATCGCGGCCCAAAGATTCCGGACGTGCTGAAACTCGTGATGAGCATGACTGCGTCAGGCGCGGCGCTCACCGTGCCCGGCAATCACGACATGAAGTTGATGCGAAAGTTGCGCGGACGCGACGTGCGGATCACGCATGGTCTTGCAGAGTCGTTGCAACAGCTCGAACAAGAGCCGCCGGAGTTCAAAGACCATGTCGCCGGGTTTGTCGATCAGCTCGTGAGCCATTACGTGCTCGACGACGGCCGTCTTGTCGTCGCTCACGCCGGGTTGAAAGAGCAGCTCCAGGGACGAGGCTCGGGCAAGGTCCGCGATTTCGCTTTGTATGGCGAAACAACCGGCGAGACTGACGAGTTTGGTCTGCCCGTGCGTTACAACTGGGCCGCCGAGTATCGCGGCCGCGCGCTCGCTGGCGTTGCGAGAGTTTGCCCTTGGCATCGAAGGCCTGGAACGGTTCGTTCGCAAGGAGCCGCTGCGGCGCGTGCATGAATGTGTGTTTGGCGTTCTCGCTTTGGAAAGCGAACCTGTCGATCCGCGCTTGTAACGTTTTGTAAGCAACATCAATAAGGAGCCCGCTTGAAATGAAACGTACTTTTCTGGTGTTGTCGTTTGTGTCTTTTCTGATTTTCGTCTCCCACGCTTCGGCACAGACCCAGTTGACTGTCACCGCCGCGAACAAACTGAAGCTCGCGCGCCAGGGTGAGACGATCGAGTTGACCGCGAAAGATCTCACGTCGCTCGCAGAGAAAGACATAAACAAGCTGCACGTGTTCGACAGTTCCGGCAAAGAAGTGCTCAGCCAGTCTGTCGACACCGATTACGACGACTTTCACAAGCCGGACACGCTGATCTTCCAGGCTGACTTTGCGCCGGGCGAGACGAAGACGTTTACGGTC
Organism: uncultured Acidobacteriota bacterium; assembly: GCA_963770215.1. GTDB lineage: Bacteria > Acidobacteriota > Blastocatellia > Pyrinomonadales > Pyrinomonadaceae > PSRF01. Next base: position 282,982 of record CAVYOP010000011.1, on the reverse strand, counting down.
AGCGCGGGCAGCAAGCGCGAGTACAAGAAAGAAGACTTCCGCGCTTACGGGCGTTTCGTGCGCGAGCGTTTTGACGACTTCGCCTGGGAGAACGATCGCATCGCGCACCGCACTTACGGCAAGGCGCTGATCACGTGGAAAGGCGAGCCGCTCACCAGCAGCGCGATCGACATCTGGTCCAAGCGCACGCCGAAGCTTGTGATCAACGACTGGTACATGGTCGACAACTATCACGTCGATCTGGGCGAAGGAGTGGACGCGTATTCGGCTGGTCCAACGCGCGGCTGTGGCGGCAGTGGCATCTGGGCCGACGAGAAACTTTACATTCCCACCAACTTCGTCGATTCACGCGTGTTGACGAATGGACCGATTCGCGTGATGTTCGAGCTGATCTACGATCCGTTTGTGGTGAATGGAGTGGAGATCTCGCAGGTGTTGCGCGTGTCGCTGGACGCGGGCAGCCAGTTGAATCATTTTCAGACTTTTTACCGGGCGAATGCACCGCTCACCGTGGCTATCGGATTGAAGAAGGCCAAAGACGAAGTGAAAGAGTTCAACGCCGAGCGCGGCTGGATGACTGTGTGGCAGCCGGTGGATAAGAACCTGGGAATGCAGGGGCTCGCCGTGCTGCTGGATCCCGCCGACGTCGACAAAGCAGCGGCGGACGAACGCAACAATCTCGTCGTGCTCAAACCCAGGACCATGGCGCCGGTTTCTTACTGGACCGGTTTCGCGTGGGATCGCGCCGGACGAATCACTTCCGCCGATGCTTGGAAGAAATACGTCGACGAGTTTGGAGAGAAGTTGCGTTCGCCGATCGGTGTAACAGTTAAATAATTGCTCTGCGTTTCTCCACGGTTCTCCGCGCCTCGGCGGTTCTCCGCGCCTCGGCGGTTTACGCAGAGACGCAGAGAAACGCAGAGTTTCTATTTCTGATCGTCCAGGTGCCAACCGACGTTCACCAGTTCGTCGCCGCGGCGGACAAACATCTCGGTTCCGCGTCCGCTCGTCGTAGTGCGTTGGCCGTTGCGCTCGATCTCGTAACGGTAGGTCGTGTAGATCAGCACCGTGTTTCCGTAGGCTTGAATCTCAGTCTTCGGAAATTCCAGTTTCGTTAGCTTCGCGCCGCTGTCCACGAACGCCTTCGCCCCCGCGAAAATCGCGGCGCGGTTGGACCAGTTTTCGTCGCCGCTATTGATCGCGATCGCTTCTTCCGGAATCAGCTTTTCCAGCATCGGACGATCGTTCGTAAACCACGCTTTCCAAACTGCATCGCGCTGCGCCAGCACGCGTTCGCGGATCTCCGGCGTGATGTCCCGCGGTTGCGACATCTGCTCCATGCGCCACTCGGGATCGACCGCTGTGTGCGAGGCCACCTGAATCCAGCTTCCTTTGCGTTTCGCGTAGATGTCCATGATGCGAAAGCGGCGCAGCGTCGTCGTGGTGTTGCCGTCTTTGCGGTTGAACTCGCCGACAAAGTTCGCGACCGCAAGCTCGGGAGTGTAGAAGTGAACGTCGAAGTCGTTCATCTTGTAACCGGTGCCCGCCGGGTAGTAAGGATGCGACTTCGGTGCGTTCGCAGGCTTGGGCCAATCGATGCCGTTGGCGCGCATGTATTCGTCGATGCCTTTGATCGGCGTGGGCGTGCCTTCGAGCAAGCCGCGCCAGTCTTCGGAATGCGTGTCGTAGATCTTCTGCTCGTCGCCGTCGATAAATGCCTGGAAGATGCTGCCGATGTGCGCGCGAATGGCTTCGGCGTCGGCGGCGCGATTCTGTTGGGTGACGCTTGCGAAACACACGACGCCGAGCGCGCCCAGTACGAATGACGCGATCGATAGACTGATGAGTTTCATTTATTGTCCTCTCCTTCTTCGCAGGTGCTTTGCAGGCGATGGCCGAACGACAATGCGTAACCATGCAGATCGCGTACGCAGTAGTCGCGTATTTCGTAGTCGCGGTCGCCGATTGGAACGGCGATCTCCACGCCGTTGCGTTGATGAAATTCATACAACGCGTCTGCGTCGTTAATTAGAAAATATAGATAGCAGCCTTTTGGAGACGGCTCGCCGCGTTCGAGAAAGATCTGCGCGTGGCCCAGGTTGACGCCGGCCATCGTCGGCGGCTCGCCCCATTTGAAGACGAGCCAGAAGCCCAACTTGTTGGTATAAAAATCGATGGCTGCATCAAGGTCGCTCACCAGCAGACCGGTGTGGTGGTGTTCGCATTCGATCTTTGGGGCGGCGTTCATCGTGATAAATTCTTTGTGCCTTTTGTGGTTGTATTTGTGTCTCTTGTGGCTCATCCTACGCTCGCCGGTTTTGCCCGACAACAAAGAATACGCGAGCGGTCTATCTTTGGACGCGAACGGTTAGCGCGCGTGAATTGATGTTGCGCGCGACGAGCGTGGGCGATACTGTGGCCCGGTGCGATTCTCGCCACGTTTGCGACCATGGATGCTCGTCTCGGCCGCCTGGATCCTGCCGGCCATCTTCGCTGTTATCAATCGTATCGTTCAGGCGCGGCTGCAAGGCTGGGAGCCGGCCACGCTGCGCGACGTGCTGTTCGAAGGTCTCGACTGGTTTGTCTACGCGCTGCTCACGCCGGGCGTGTTTGCGGTTTCGCGAAGATGGCCTGTTGTCGCGGCCGCATCTTTTTCGACGCGCGCTGATTCACCTGATCTTCTCGGTGTTGTTCTGTGTGGCGTGGGCCACGTGCGGGCAGATTCTGCGGCTCGTTCTGATGCTGATCTTTGCGCGCGACCTCGTCACGGGTGGGGCGGAGTTCTGGCAGCAGTTTGCGATTCAGTGGTTGAGTTGGATCTTTATAACGTTGCCGTTTGGCGTGGCTGTTTATTTGTGTGTTGTCGGGGTTGAGCATGCGATTCGATACTTCGTCGAAGTGCGCGAGCGTGAGGTGCAGTTGGCGCGGCTTTCGGAGCAGCTTGCGGGCGCGCGGTTTGCAGCGTTGCAGGCGCAGGTCAATCCGCATTTTCTTTTCAACACGTTGAATACGATTGCGGTGCTGGTGCGCGATAACGATCGCGAGGGCGCGGTGCGGATTGTCGAGCACTTGAGCGAGCTGTTGCGTCGGACGTTGACCCGGCATCGCGCGAATCAGGTGTCGCTCGGGGAAGAGTTGGAGTTGGTGCGGCAGTATGTGGCGATCGAACAGGCGCGGTTCTCGGATCGACTGCGGCCGGAGTTTCTCGTGCCTGATTCGTTGTTGGCTGCGGTGGTGCCGAGTTTTGCGTTGCAACACCTGGTGGAGAATGCGATCCGGCATGGCATTGCGCGCTCGGTTGATGCAGGGAGCTTGACTGTTTCGGCGCGGCGGGATGGGGAGGTGCTGGAGATCACTGTGGTTGACGATGGAGTCGGGATCGATCCTGATGCTCCGATACCGAAGGGCCACGGCATCGACAACACTCGCGAGCGATTGCGCGCGTTGTATGGCGAGAATGCTTCGCTGGAGATCGTGAGACGTCCCGAAGGCGGTACAATCGCGAAGTTGCGCGTGCCCTTTGAGCCACAAAAAGGTGAGCCACAAAAAGGCACAGAAGAAGATGACGAGTAAATGGAGTGCGCTGATTGCGGACGACGAGCCTGCGGCGCGTCGCGGTGTGCGGCAACTGCTCGCGGCGTTTCCGGAGTTTTCAGTTGCCGGCGAATGTCGCAACGGCGCTGAAGTGCTGGCCGCGTTGGATGTTTCCGCGCCGGATGTCGTGTTTCTCGATATTCAAATGCCGGGGATCGATGGGTTTGAGGTAATTCGACGTCGCAGTGTGGAGCGGATGCCCGCGGTGGTATTTCTGACGGCGTTCGATCAGTTCGCCATCAAGGCCTTTGAAGCAGAAGCGCTTGATTATTTAGTTAAACCGGTCACGGAAGCGCGCTTTGCGGCCACGATAAAACGACTCGCGAAACGATTATCTTCATCGTCACGCACCGTGCGCGACGAGCGCATAGTGGTTACAACACCGCGCGGCGCCGCAGTCTTACATTTAAGCGAGATCGACTGGATCGAAGCAGCAGGCAACTACGCCCAACTGTGGATCGGCCAGCGTACTTATTTCCTACGCGAATCACTGCAAACACTCGAAGATCGCGTCACCAGGCACGGCTTCGCGCGCGCCCATCGTCGCGCCCTGGTCCGCCTGGGCAGCGTAAAAGAACTGGTCCGAACACGCGCCGGCGCCCTCACCGCCATCCTCAACAGCGGCGCCCGCATCCCCATTTCTCGCCGCCGTACCGCCGCCTTCACCGCCTCACTCCGCACTCTTCACAACGGTTCAACTGAAAAATAGCCACTTTCGGCACAAATTAGCCGTTTTCGGCACTTGAAAGTGCCTGATCTTTAGGCAATAATTCCCAAGTGGGAGGAACATAGATGAAGAAAACCAAACGAAAAACGAAAACTGAGATACCGCCTCTAACCTAAGACCATTCAAGCGGCCGCCCAGGGCTCATATCTCAAAGGCTGAGTTCCTTCGCAGGTTAAGAAATATTGGAGAATGGAGGAAGCAATACTTTGCCGAGCTTCGCAAACAAGGTCCGTGTTGAGGTTTATCTTCCAAAACTTCACGCATATCCATACCGGGAAGCCTCGCATGGCTGATCGACGAATTAACGAGCTCTGCGTGGAGGCTGCACCGTTCAAGAGAACGTAGCAGGTCATTACCTTTCGCGAAAAGAGGAATTTATCGAAGATCATCTTTGCGTGATTTATAGCGACTTCGAGATGGATTGGTCTAAGCTAGACGAGCGCTCGGAGGTCCTTAATTATTGCGCAACAGTAAGGCAGTTCCTGCTTGATAATCTTTCGGAGGAAGAAATTCTAGTCACGGCCTATCCCGTTTCACACATAAACGAGTAAGCCACCGTCGGCGTGGGACCCCGCCGACGGCGCTTCACAACTCTTAACAAAATTTTACCTCTGCTTAACATCGACCCATCCATTAGTCCGTATTATTTCGCATTCTTAAAAAGGGGAACTCGCGTCCGGGGCGTGGTAATGGCACAATGGTGGAGCCGCTTTCAAAGCGCAACAAATGCGCATCGGAAGTCGTAAGCCAATCAAACACGAAAATCAGTGGGTTAGAGAACTTATGAACCGCGAGCAACGCTTGTCTTATCGTCTGAATAGTTTGTTGCTGATCGCAGCTCTCGCAATCGCGACTGCGAGCTGCGCGAACCAGGCGCAACAGAATTTTGAACGGCCACCGGCGCCCGTGACAGTGGCCCCGGCTGTCGCCCAGGATGTGGCGAACTATCTCGATGCACTCGGCAAGATCGTCGCGCGTGAAACTGTATCGATTCAGCCACAGGTGTCAGGCCGCATCATGCAGATCCATTTCACCGACGGCGCAAACGTCAGAAAAGGCCAACTGCTTTTCACGATCGATCCCCGACCTTTCGAAGCGAACCTCAAACAAGCACAGGCCAACCTCGCGCGCGACGACGCGCTGAAGAAACAGGCCGAAGCAAATCTCGCGCGAGAAGTCGCGCGCGAGAAGTGGGGCTACGCTCAGGTCGAAAGATATCGCACGCTCGTCGAACAAGGCGTGGTCGCGAAAGAGCAATACGAACAATTACGCGCGGATTACGACACACTGACGCGCCAACTCCGAAGCGGCGCGCGCGATCGTGCGCAGCGCGGATGAGACGATCAAAGTCGACAACGCCGCGATCGAAACAGCGAAAGTGCAACTCAGTTACTGCTACATCCATTCGCCAATCGACGGCCGCGCCGGCCAGCGTCTCGTCGACGTCGGCAACGTCGTCAATCCGGGCGGCTCGGGCGGCAACGCTACGGAATCGAAACGCGCTTGCTCGTGATCGAACGGCTCAATCCGATCTACGCCGACTTCACGATCTCGCAAAACAATCTCTCCGCTGTGCAACAGGAGATGCGCGCAGGGAAGTCTCATCGCCGAAGTGCGACTGCCCGATGTCCCGAACGACGCAGTGACGGGCCAACTAACGTTTGTCGACAACGCAGTACAGAACGAAACGGGCCAGGTCACTCTGCGCGCGACCCTGCCCAATCCCGACCAGCGCTTCTGGCCCGGCCGCTTCGTCAACGTTCGTCTCGTGTTGAGCACGATGCAGGGCGCGGTGCTGGTCCCAGTCTACAGCGCCGCAGATGTCAGCCAACGGATCTTATGTTTACGTCGTGAAGCCCGACTCAACCGCCGAACAGCGATCCGTCTCGTTGGGCCAACGCCAGGGAGATCTGATCGTAGTTGAAAAAGGCGTCGCGGCCGGCGAACAGATCGTGACGAACGGACAACTCGGCGTAACGCCCGGCGGCAAAGTTGCTCGTCGAACAACCACGCGAAGCAAACAGCCCGGCAGCAACAGTAAACGGATCGAAGTCATGAATCTTTCTGAACCATTCATTCGCCGGCCGGTGATGACCGCAGTGTTAACGGCTGTCAGTCATCCTGTTCGGCGTGATGAGTTATTTCCAACTTCCGGTCAACGATCTCCCGGCGGTCGACTATCCGGTGATCCAGGTGTCGGTTGGTTATCCCGGCGCGAGCCCTGACACGATCGCCAACAACATCGCCACGCCGCTCGAGCGCCAGTTCATGCAGATCAACGGCCTCGAAGTCGTGACCTCGCAAAGCACGCAGGGCGTCGCGACTTTCACCCTACAGTTCTCACTCGACAAGAACATCGACGCGGCCGCGACCGACGTGCAAACGGCGATCTCGCAAGCGATCGGCAGTCTGCCGGCGGATCTTCCTTCGCCGCCGACGTACTCGAAGACGAACCCGAACGATCAGCCGATCATGTACATCGCGATGGTCAGCGACTCGGTCACGCCCGGCCAGCTATACGACTACGCCAGCACCAACGTGGGCCAACGTCTGAGCATTCTGCCCGGCGTGTCGCAGGTGAACGTTTACGGGACGAAGTCGGCGATTCGCATCAAGGCGAACCCGGCGGCGATGTGGGCGCGCGGCATCTCGATCGACGATCTGAACAACGCGATCAAAAACGGGACGAGCTACACCGGCGCCGGACAGTTAGACAGTGCGTCAGGCACGTCAGTGTTGCGGCCGCAGGGACAACTCGAAACCGCGGAACAGTACGAGCAACCTGATCGTCGGCGGCTCGAACAACGCGCCCATTTATCTGCGCGACGTGGCCACGGTCAAAGAGTCGGTCCAGGACGAGCGCGTCAACATGCGCTTCTGGGTGCGTGGTTATTCAGTGCCTTCGGCGACAGTGATCGTCGCGGTTAATCGCCGCGCGGGCGCAAACGCTGTTGAAGTTGCGAAATCGATTTACGGACGTGCTGCCGCAGGTTCAGCACCGAACTGCCGGGTTCGATTCGGATCGTCGCCGATTTACGATCGTTCGCAGAGCATCGTCCACTCAGTCGCCGACGTGCAGATGACGCTGATCATCGCGTTCGTGCTGGTCGTGATCGTGATCTTCGCGTTTCTCGGTCGCGTGACTGACACGCTGATTCCCGGTTGTGGCCTTGCCGCTGTCGTTGCTGATCACGTTCATCGCGATGCGCGGACTTGGTTACAGTCTCGACAACCTCTCGTTGATGGCGTTGACGCTCGCGATCGGCTTCCTTGTCGACGACGCGATCGTATTTCTGGAAAACACCGTGCGACGCATCGAGCGCGGCGAGACAGCCGTTTGAAGCGGCGATCAGCAGCGCGAAGGAAATCAGTTTCACGATCATGTCGATGACGATTTCACTCGCGGCTGTGTTCATCCCGCTGGTGTTTATGACGGGCTTGGTGGGCCGGATCTTTCGCGAGTTTGCGATCACGATCGTGATCGCGATTCTCGCGTCGGGCTTGGTGTCGCTGACGCTGACGCCGCTGATGTGCGCGCGGCTTCTCGGCGAGCGCGGGCATGGATCGAAGCAGACCTGGATGGAGCGCGTTATCGGCAGTATCGAGCAGCGGGTACTCGCATTGTACGGTGGTTCGCTTGTGGTGGTTTTTGCGCCGGCGTTGGATCTCGCCGGTAATCTGGGCCATCTGTTTCGCCGGAACGATCTGGCTGTTCATGCTCGTGCCAAAGACGTTTTTGCCGCCGGGTGACAGTGGCGTGATTTTCGGCGCGTTCATTGCGCGCGAAGGATCGTCGCCGGAACAGATGCGCTCGTATCAGGACCAAGTCGACGAGATTTTGCGCAACGATCCGAACGTGACAAACGATTTTACGATGACGGGCGCCACCGGTTTCCTGCCGTCGAACCAGGGCATCACGTTCACGTCCGTCGGACCGCCTGGACAATCGCCAGGCCGATCGCCGAAGTCACGGCGGAGATGATGGGCAAACTCAACACGATTCCCGGGATCATGTCATTTCATGCGACCGCTTCCCGTGCTCGAGATCAGCACGGGTGTGACGAATCAGAACCAGGGCCAGTACGCGTTCACGGTTTCGGGCAATGACCCGGCTCAGGTTTACGATGTGGGCCAGAAGCTGATGGCGAAGTTGATGACGTACGACGGCTTTCTTGTCCGTTTCGTCGGACTTCTACAACAACACGCCGAACGTGAACATCGACATCCGGCGCGATCAGGCGAAGACTTACGGCGTCTCGGAAGCGCGCATCCTGAATCTGCTGCGCAACGCTTACTCGCAAAACTATCTCTACCTGATCAAGAAGCCTGAAGACCAGTACCAGGTGATTCTCGAGATGGACGACTCGGTGCGCGAGAAGCCCGAAGACCTTTCGCTGCTCTACATCAAGTCGGACGACGGCCGGAATCTCGTGCCGTTGAAAGAGCTTGTCACGTGGAAGACGACGCTTGGACCACAAGTCGTGAACCACTTGAACCAGTTCACGAGCATGACGCTCTTCTTCAACCTCAAACCGGGCGTCGCGCTCGGTGATGCGACAAACTTCATCACTGACTTCAGCGAGCGGAGATCGTGCCGCCGGGCGTGCGCGCGGAGTTGCAAGGCGAGGCGCAGACGTTCAGCAGGACGGTGACGAGTCTGACGATCCTGATGGGGTTGGCGGTGTTCGTGATGTACGTGATCCTCGCGATCCTTTACGAGAGTTACGTTCATCCGCTTACGGTGCTTGTCGACGTTGCCGACGGCCTTGGTCGGCGGACTATTGACGCTCGTGGTGTTTGGACAGGAAGCGTCGCTCTACGCGTTCGTCGGCATGTTCATGTTGATGGGCATCGTGAAGAAGAACGGCATCATGATCGTCGACTTTGCGCGCCAGCGAGTCGAGGCGGGCGAGTCGGCGGTGCAGGCGATTCACGACGCGAGCATGGATCGATTCCGTCCGATTCTGATGACGACGTTGGCGGCGGTCTTTGGCGCGGTGCCGATCGCGTTGGGTTACGGCGCCGACGGTTCGTCGCGCCAGCCGCTCGGTTTAGTCGTGGTCGGCGGTTTGGTCGTCTCGCAGTTCATCACGCTCGTACATCACGCCGGTGATCTATTTGTATCTCGAAGAGTTTCAGGAGAAGGTCCTGGACCGCACCTCCTTCTTCCGCTCGAAGCGCTCGCGGAAGCAGCCGGTCATCAGCGATGAGCCGGCGTCGGAATCAGCGTCGTCGTAAGGTTACAAGACAATTCCCGCAAAAGGCGCAAGAAGAAGTATATTGTTCTTCTTCTTTGCGCTTTTTGCGTAGCATGGACATGAAATTCAAGACGCGACTGTTTCTAATCCTGTTCGTGGCAGGAATGGTGGGTATTCTGTCTTTTCTGCTGGTTGACCTGGAGGCAGTGCTGAAGTTGGTTCCGGCGCCGGCCGGAGCGGAGGTTCCTGCCGTTACGCCGGCACTCAAGCTGCTCAGTCTGGTCCAGCCGACAATATTACTGATAGTTGCGGTGTTGATCGGGATTGCCTTAGCGCCAAAAGTCGGTTTGTCGGCGCCGATGGCGGAGGCGTTGGCGGCGGGAGGACGATGGCTGCCGGCGTTAAAGCCTCAAGTCGTGCCTGGGATTTTAGGTGGGCTGGTGGCAGGGATTGGTATTGTTATCCCTTCCGTAGTCTTCAAGCCGTTCATATCGATACAGGCGCTGGAGCGCATCGAGAAGTTCACGAACCTTGTTCCGATGGCAACGCGTCTTCTGTACGGTGGAATCATCGAAGAGTTACTTCTGCGGTGGGGTCTGATGACACTGATCGTGTGGATCGCGTGGCGTGTTCTGCAAAGACGATCTCCTAAACCGGCTAGCGTAAGCTTCGTCCTGGCGATTCTGCTTTCATCCGTAATATTCGCCCTCGGCCATCTCCCGGTTGCCTCTATAGCAGTGGGCCTGACTGTCGCCTTAACTCTCTTTGTAATCGTTGGCAACTCGATCTTCGGCATCGTCGCCGGCTATTTGTATTGGAAGCGCGGTCTGGAGACCGCCATCATCGCCCACATGTTCTGTCACGTTGTGTTGGCGCTGGCGTTCTACGCTGGCGCATACTTCTGATCGGGCTCACCATCATGGAAGATATCTTCCTCGGGCGCATACCACGGGTAATCCAACGTGATCAGCAATTCCAATTGTTCGTCGCTCATGTCAACCCCTTCTTCCTTGACGTGACTCAAGCCGATTGAGACTTTGTTTGAGGTTTCTTTATGAACTCGAGCAGGTCCGCATTGATCACATCCTTGTGCGTCGAGCACATGCCGTGCGGCAGCCCCGGGTACACTTTGAGGCTTGCGTCCTTCACAATCTTCGACGACACGAGCGAACTGATGCCAATCGGCACGATCTGATCGTCGTCGCCGTGCATGATTAGTGTCGGCACGTCGAACCGCTTGAGATCTTCAGTGAAGTCAGTCTGCGCGAACGCCTTGATGCAATCGTAGACGTTGGGAAGACCGGCCAGCATTGCCTGCAGGAAAAAACTGTCGCGCAAGCCTTGAGAGACTTTGGCTCCGGGTCTGTTGAAGCCGAAGAAAGGAATGCTGAAGTCAGTCATAAACTGAGCGCGATCAGCCTGCACTCCAGCGCGAATCTGATCGATAAACTCCATCGGCATTCCATTGGGGTTTGTTTCAGTTTTTTGCAGCAACGGAGGGACGGCGCTGATGAGCACCGCTTTCGCGACGCGCTTGGTCCCATGACGGCCGATGTAGCGAGTTACTTCGCCACCGCCCGTCGAATGGCCGACATGAATCGCATCCTTGAGATCGAGGGACTCGACGAGCGCGGCGAGATCGTCGGCATACGTGTCCATGTCGTTTCCATTCCAGGTCTGGCTCGAGCGGCCGTGACCTCGACGGTCATGCGCGATGCAGCGAAAGCCATTCGAGGCCAGGAAGAACATCTGGTCCTCGAAGGCATCTGCCGAAAGCGGCCAGCCGTGACTGAAGACGATCGGCTGTCCTGTGCCCCAGTCTTTGTAGTAAATCTGCGTGCCATCTTTTGTAGTGATAGTACTCATGTCCTCTCTCCTTTGAAGTTGAACAAACGATGAATCTAGACCGCTGTCGCTTTGGAAGCTTGAGGTTGCGTGTTGGAGACTGCTGCTGTGCGAGCCAGTCTTTAAAGTACGTCTCTCCGATTTGCGCTTCGCCCGCCGGAACGAGTGTGCGTTCGCTCAACCTGGCGCCGAAGTAGCGACCCTCGGGGTCGGCGACAACTTCGCGCGGATCGTTACGAGCGCTGAGACCCTGGGCGATGAATTGATCGAGACGAAACTGTTCGGGGCCTGCGATATCGACGATCCCGTTCAACGGCGATCCGACAGCAACTCTGCCGACCGCTTTGGCGACGTCGTCTGCTGCCATAGGTTGGACCAGCACCGGCGCCAGATGGACCTTGTTGTCGACGGTGGCGGAGTCGGCGATGCCTTTGAGGAACTCGAAGAATTGCGTGGCATGAACGATCGAGTAAGGAATCGAAGATTCTTTGATCAGTTTCTCTTGCGCCAGCTTGGCGAGAAAGTAGCCGCTGTCCGGCAAGCGATCGGTGCCCACGACTGACAACGCCACATGATGCTTCACGTCCGCTGCGGCTTCAGCGGCGAGCAGATTGCGCGTTGACGTCTCGAAAAACTTCATCACTGCTTCAGCCTCGAACGAAGGCGAGTTTGAAACGTCGACGACTACCGACGCGCCGGCAAGCGCCTCGGCCAATCCCTCGCCGGTGAGTGTGTTGACGCCTGTGTTCGGGGCTGCTGCTATCGCTTGATGGTCGTGTTCGTTAAGTTTAGTGACAAGTTTCGATCCGATCAGACCAGTTCCACCTATGACGACGATTTTCATTATTAGTTGGTCTCCTTCTGGTTTGTTATCTCGATGCTGCGGATTTTGCGTCTTCTTGTTTGCGCTCGAAACCCTGAAAGGTGCAACTGGAAAATCACTCAATCGAGTTAGCGTTGGAGCACCCGCATCGGTATTCAGCATTGTTGATATCCGTGCAATGATGCGTGTCAAACATGACGAGAGGTGAGTATGAAGAACAAAATCATGGCGTTGATTTTTATGTGTCTTATGTGCGGCGTAGTGATGGCTCAGGAGCCGAAGGTAACGCCGCTGATGACGAAAGATCTGATCGAAGGTCCCGATAAAGAGGTTTTAGTTATCACGGTGGAGTATCCGCCAGGCGGTTTTGACCCTGTCCATCGACATAATGCGCAAGGGTTTATCTACGTGCTTGATGGCTCCATCGTGATGCAGGTGAAGGGCGGAAAGAGGTGACGTTGACGCCGGGACAGATGTGGTATGAAGGTCCCGACGATGTTCACGTCGTCGGTCGCAACGCAAGCAGCACGAAGCCGGCAAAATTCCTGGTGTTCCTGGTCAAACCGAAGGGCGCGCCGGCACTGCTGCCCGAAAAGTAGCCGCAAGAAACGCGACCTAGGCATCGCGAACTGCGCGCTCGAGTTCGCGGGTGATCTGATCCGGTGGGTGATCGGGTGAGAAGGTGAGCGGTTGGCCGAAGGTAAGGGAGACGGTGTTGGGGCGGACGAAGAATTGGCGTCGCTGTTTTAGCTCGAAGAGGCCGTCGAGGCGGATGGGGATGATGGGGATGTTTAGTGCGGAGGCCAGTAAGCCGATGCCGCCGCGGAATGGTTGCATGAGACCGTCTTTTGTTTCGTGTCCTTCCGGGAAGATCAAAACACTAAAGCCGCGATCGACTGCTTCGCCTCCGTAGGCGAAGCTTTTGCGGAAGCCGCTTTGTCGCGGGAGTGGGAAGACGTTGAAGAGCGCAGCCGAGTGCGTAATGAAGTTTCTTGTTTGAGCGCCATTCGCGCAGCAATTCACCTTGCATGGCGATGGCGATCTTAAACGCCAACGGAAGGGAAGGGCGGAAAGGATCAGCGGAGCATCGACGTCGGTGACGTGGTTGGAGATCAGGAGCGCAGGGCCTTGCACGTTGTGTAATCGCTCGCGACCGACGACGCGAACGCGACACATGATCAGTGTTAGCGGAAGCAGAAACAGGTGATAGACGAGCGGCTGATCCACGTGATCGGAAAGCGCATGGCCCACGACGGATACGGGTAGGCATGAGCTTCATTCGTTTTGTGTTTGCGAATCAACTGTTCGAGATCTTCGACGGTGGTGGCTTCGGTGATTGCAGCTTCGTCGAGCTCGATTTGGTAGTGATCTTCCAGCGCGCTCAGTAATTCAACGCGGCCCAGGGAGTCGAGATTTGAGATCGATGGAAGAAACACGGATCGGGATGGCGCGCTAATAATTTCAGCGATCTGCGTTTTGATGATCTTTCGTGTACCGGTGTGCGAGGGAAATCGGGTTCCGGCCAGATGATCCAGTGACGGATACGCTGAAACTCCGCGAGTGTTTCGTTTGCGCGTTGGACGCCGGCTTGAGATCGGAATTTCCATGCTGGGAATCAGCACCGCCAGTGCTTCGGTATCTTCGAAAACGGGATCACGGCGCTGGCTTTGATCTCGGGTTGGTGGTCGAGGACGGTTTCCAGATCCGCCGGATAGATCTTCATTCCTGCCGCAGTCACGATCGTGTCTTTGCTGCGGCCACGAAAATAGATGTTGACCGTTTGGTCCAACTTCGCCGATGTCGCCGGTGTGAATCCAACCTTGCTTCGTCGGCGATCGGTTTGACGCCGCCGTGCCAGTAACCCGGCGAGACGTTATCGCCGCGCACGAGAATCTCGCCGTTCTCGTCCAGTTTCAATTCCTGTCCGCGAACAGCTTTGCCGATTGAGCCGTGGCGATTCGAAACGGATGCGACACGCTCGTCAAGCGAAGCTGTTTCGGTCATGCCATATCCTTGAATCACTGCGTAACCGAGTCGTCGCCAGAAAGTTTCCGATTCGGATTCGAGTGTTGCGCCACCGCTGACGAACGCCCACAGCCGCCAGCCGAAGCGACGATGAATGCGTCGAAAGGTCCACCAGTTTCGCAGGAAGTGACGATCTTCAGCGGCGTCGAGATTGCGACTGAGATGATCGCTGCAGGATCTTTTCGCGCAGAGTTTCCAGCACGCGAGGCACGGTTACCACGACGTTGATCCGTTGCTTCTTTGCAACTTTCCGAATGATCTCCGATGGCTTGTATGACTCGCGGAAGTGAACCTCGCCGCCGACGATCTGCGGAACGAAGATTCCCATCAACTGTCCGAACACGTGACTCAACGGCAACAGGCACAGGAAACGAATGGATGGAACAATCGTTCCCAACGCGCATATTTCCTGAACTCCTTTTCGATCGGCGTGAGGTTCGTGAGGAGGTTGCGATGCGTCAGACAAACGCCTTTCGGCTCTGCAGTCGTGCCGGATGTGAAGACGATCTCGACGAGATCGTCGGTTTGGACCGCTGCGGACGCATAGGCTGTGTCAGTGTGATGATTTCAGTTAAGAAGAGTAAGCGGGAAACGTGGATTTCAGTCCGTGGTTCGATCTCCGAGAGCAATAATTTCGCAGAAACCTGTTCCTGCACTCGCGCTACGAAATCAGGCGCGGATTTCAGATCCAGCGGAACAACTACCGCGCCGCGCAACAAGCACCCAAAGAATGCAGCGACCCACTCGCGCGCTGTTCTCACCCCAGAACAGCACCCGATCGCCGCGCCCCAATCCCCTCTCTTCAAGCTCACGCGCGAACTGAAACGCCCGCCGCGCAATCTCTCCGTACGACCACCGGACGAGCCGCAATCCCCGCTTGTACACGACAGCCGTTTCTCGCTCCTGAGCCAAACAGTCGTCAAGAAAACTTAGTAATGTCTCCCGCATAACTGATATATGAAAGGGCGCCCCCTCGAGTGGTAACTTAAGGTTGTTCTACGACCTGAAGTTTTCCGCCCAAAGGAGAGCCCTATGAAGACTTATTATGTCGGCATGGATGTGCACAAAGCAACCATCGTGATTGCTGTGCTGGACGCTAATGGCAAAGTTGTTTCTCAGTCGATCATTGAGACCTCAACACAAGCTGTACGCGACTTTTTCCAGAGCTTGCGTGGTGCGGTCCATGTGACCTTCGAGGAAGGCAATCATGCGATCTGGCTCTACGATGTTGTCGAGCCACTGGTGAAGCATCTGGTTGTCTGCAATCCCAAACACAATCATCTGCTCAAGCAGGGTAGTAAGAATGACCGCATAGATGCTCGTAAACTAGCAGACTTGCTCAGACTCAACGCCCTCAAGCCGGTCTATCACGGTGAACACGGCACCCGAACACTCAAGGAGTTAGTACGTTGTTATGAATGTGTGGTGAAGGATCTCTCCCGAGTGCGGAATCGGCTCAAGGCTTTGTACAACAGCCAGGCTATTCCCAATCGAGGCGGAGAGCTGTATCACCAAAGCAAGCGAGAGCGTTGGCTCCAGAAGCAGGAGAACGCGGGCCGAAAGATGCGTGCGGAGTTGCTCTTCAGGCAGATGGACGAACTCAAGGTGCTCAAGCGCGTGGCGCGCAAAGCAATGATCGCCGAGAGCCGGCGGCATGAAGCACAAAGCATCCTGAGCCAGGTGCCGGAACTTGGGTTGGTGAGAGTAGCCCAGATCATCGCGACGGTAGATTCACCATTTCGATTCCGAACGAAGCGACCTTTCTGGGCCTATCTTGGGTTGGCGGTAGAGACTAGAAGCAGTGCCGATCATGAGTTGACGAATGGTCGAGTGAGCCGGCGCAAGGTGAAGATAGAGACGCGTGGATTGAATGAGGACTATAACCGACGACTCAAGAGTGTGTTCAAGAGTGCCGCGACCCATGCCTGCAGTTGCGGGGTCTACAAAGAGTACTACGAAAAGCTGCTAGCCGGAGGGACGCGACCGGAAATGGCGCGCCTCAGTGTGACGCGGAAACTTGCGGCAGCAGTGCTGGCGGTATGGAAGAAGGGCCAGAGCTTCGATGAGAGAATGATCATGAGCAGAGCGGCATAGAACCGAAGCTCCACGACCATCGGCACTGCCAAACCAAGAGGTCCAGATCCGAAGCAGAAAGAGATTTCATCAGGGTTCGGGGGAAGTATCATAATGATTTGTGTCCCAAGCGTAGCGCGGCATGAGAGAAGCGCACCTAAGGACCAGGCCTAACTGTATGCCCCCCGGCATTGACCTGAAATAGCAGTAGGCGCGAGCTCTAAAAGAGCCAGAGTCTCAGATAGAACAATGGTCAGCACTTCCAGGATGAAGTCAGGCCAAGGTCGCTCAGCCGAATCTCTAAAGAATTGCTGAGGTGAGGATGGAAGAACAAAACCGTGGCGATGGGAGTTGCAGAGTTTCACGCGAGAGAAGCGGGGCTGGCTGTCGAAGAGCGATGGCCGGTCGTAGTAAGGATGATTTTTCTCTTGACAACCCTTTCATAGAACAATTCATTATGAAACGTTACGCCAATAGCAGGGCGATGAACTGTGGCAGAATTGTAACCGTTTGATTGGTGAGGACGATGATGTGACTGGTGGTCGTTGCCGGACGAGCGCATTAGATACGCCGCCGCGTCCGGCAAGTTGTGACCACCGATTAGAACAAACTATCGCGGCTGCTCGTTCTCGACTCGCAGCTCGTTCTTGACGCTGAACAAACCCGGCACACTGCGCGCGCGAACGTAAGCCTGCGTCGCGTCGCCGCGGGTCGAAACCACGCCTTTCAGCGTTGCGTGTCCACGATCGACGATCAAGTGAATTGACGGCACCGCCTGAGTTCCATAACGAAACAGCGGCGAGTTGAAGCCGTAAATCTGGCGATAGAGCGCCCTGCGCAATCGATCATCGTTCGGCGACAGCGGCAACACTTCGATCTGGTTGTCCACGCCGGTCACGCCGTCAATCTCTTTCACACGCCCTGCCGCGTCTGACTTTGTTGTCGGACGGACCACCTGCCCGCGCAAGACCACGCGTCCCTCGGGACTCACTTCATATTCGAGCCAGTCAAACACGCCGTAATAAGGCAACGTCACCAGCTCGTGCCTGACCTCCCGCACGATGCGCGGATTTAGCTGCTGCGCCGAAGCCGAAGTCAGCGCCTGACTAAACACGATCGCGGTCACCAGAACCGCCAAAAACCCTTTAAGTACTCTCTCGTACATAATCTCCCTAACCTCCATCACTTTTACTATTAGTAATAGATGTCGTGTGTGTTGGTATTTGTTTCCTATTTTGTGAAAGTGGACCAACAAAAATAGAAGCGCCGGCGACTTTACGAGTCGCCGGCGCAGGGTTGCCTGAAGTCAGAAACTTTTTTACTGGCCGATTGGCGGATCTGTCGCCGTGGCCGGTTGCTGGTCGTTGACGTGGATCGTGTTCGTGTCGGAGTCGACGTAGTAATGGTTCTTGCCGGTCGCGCCCACGCCTTCGGCGACCTGCGGGTCGGCATTGATGCGTGTAGCCGGCTTGTGACGTAGTCGACTTCGGAATCACCTTCATCGTGTAGACGTAGCCGTCGACAACTGGCGTCGTGCCGTCAAAGCGACTATCGAGCAGGTTCTCCTTGCGCATCTCTTCAAACGTGCCAAACGAACTGCGTTGGTGGGCGTTGTAGTACAGCATCTGCTGCTCGGCGATCGAGCGGAGCGTCTTGACCGCGGCGGCTTCATTGGCGGCTTTCATGGCGGCCTTGTAGCCGGTGATACCGACGGCGATCAGGATGCCGATGATCGCGATCACGATCATCAATTCGATAAGTGAGAAGCCGCGCTGGTTTTTCTGTTTTTCGTGCCGGCTCGTCCGGTGTTGTAGGGGTTTCATAATGCCTCCTTGGGACGCTTACACGAAGCACAGTTTTTCAGGTTCCGGATTTTGCTCCGTTTGTCCCATCTTCTAAACGGGCCTTAGTCTACTACAGGACAGCGAGAAGGTCACAGTAGCGTCACACTGATGACACAGATACGGCCAACTTTTCCGTGCGAGGCGTGCTCTTAGCATGTAGAATGCAGCCAATTTGATGCGAAACCTCGAAACAGTCGACAGCGGGACAACTAACGAGCGCCAGGGCATCCGAGCAGATCGAGCGGTTGCAACAGGCAGTCGAGACTGTCATCAAAGGAAAACCGGAAGCCATCCGGCTGGCCATCGTCACCTTGATCGCGGGCGGGCACCTGCTGGTCGAGGACGTTCCGGGTGTCGGCAAAACGACGCTTGGCCCACGCCCTCGCGCGTGCGCTTCGATTGTAGTTTTCAGCGCATTCAGTTTACTTCCGATCTGTTGCCTTCAGATGTGATCGGACTGTCCGTTTTCAACCAGCACAGCGGCCTTTTTGAGTGGAAACCCGGTCCGGTTTTCGCCAACGTCGTCCTGGCCGACGAGATCAACCGCACCACTCCGAAGACTCAATCCGCGCTGCTCGAAGCGATGGCCGAACGACACGTGACGGTCGAAGGCACGACGCACCAATTGCCCGCGCCGTTTATCGTCCTCGCGACGCAGAACCCGATCGAACATCACGGCACTTATCCGTTGCCGGAGTCGCAACTGGATCGCTTCATGCTGCGTTTGCGCATCGGCTATCCCGCGCCGGCGGACGAGGAACGAATCCTGCGCGATCGCGAGTACGCCGATCCGCTCGACGAGCTCGAACCGGTGATGAGCGCGCACGAAGTGGTCGAGCTGCAACGTGCCGTGGCGGGTGTTTCGGTTGACGACGCCCTCGTGCAATACCTGATGCGGATCGTCGCCGCGACGCGTGCTTCCGAAATGCTCGATCTCGGCGTCAGTCCGCGCGGAACGCTGTCGCTGTTTCGCGCCGTCGCAGGCCCTCGCGCTCGGCGAAGATCGCACCTACTGCATTCCCGACGATATCAAACGCCTCGTGGTCCCCGTCTTTGCTCATCGCATCGTCGTGAGCTCGCGGTTCTCGTCTTCGCTGCGTCGCAGCGAAGAAGCTGAAGCCGTGCTAATGAGATCCTGAAGACGGTCAGTGTTCCGCTGTGAAACTCGCCACTCTGCTGCCGGAAAAAGCGTCGTTATTGCGCGTTGTTCTGGGCACTCTGCTCGTGCTGGCAGGACTCGGCGCTGCGCTGGTGACAGTGTTGGCGCGCCGGCAGAACGAGAACGGACTTGCGGGCGCTGCGGCTATTGTTTCACTGCTGATCGCGTTGCTGCTCACGATCTTCATCGTTCCGCCGCTCGCGCGTTCGGCGAGAGTGGAAGTGTGCGAACCTGGATGTTCCGTTTGAGCCGACGAGTGGCGGCGGCGTGTTTCTGGTGATCATCATCGTCGTTGGCGTTTGCGGCGTGGAACACGGGAAACAATCTGCTGTTTCTGGTTTTCTCGTTGTTGGTGTCGACGCTTTTTGTCGGTTGGATTGCGGCGCGAGCGTCGTTGCGCGACTTGACAGTCTCGGCGCGTTTTCCGGATCACATCTTTGCGGCGGAGCCGGCGCCGGTGATCGTGACGCTGCGCAATACGAAGCGAGTGTTGCCTTCGTTTTCGATCCTCGTGGAAGCGCGTGGTCCACAACGAGTGAGAGCAACGCGAAGCGCAAGCGATATGCGAAGCGGCTGCTGGCGTATTTCAGTTACGTGCCGCATCATGCGGCGGCCGAGCAACGCGTGGAGCAGTTGTTTCCGCAACGCGGGCACGTGCTGATCGATGGGTTTGAGTTGTCGACTCGTTTTCCGTTTGGGTTCTTTCGGCGGCGGCGGCGACTGCGGGCGCGCAATGTCGACATCATCGTGTATCCGAAGCCGGAAGTGATCAGCGACGATTTGCACTTGTTGCCGATGTATGCGGGACGGATGCCGTCGTTGCGGCGTGGCGCGGGACACGATCTGTTCTCGATGCGCGACTATCAGCCGCAGGACGATCTGCGACACATCGATTGGAAAGCGACGGCGCGATCGCGTCGTTTGACGGTGCGCGAGTTTACTTCGGAGGACGAGCGGCGTATCACGATCGTGCTGGACACGCGTTTGCCCGCCGGGTCGAGTGACGAGCTGAAGGAACGTTTCGAGCGTGGTGTGGTCCAGGCGGCTTCGTTGCTGAAGCATTTTATCGACGAGCGCGCCGAAGTGCGGCTTGTGTTGGGTGACGAAGTTGGACCATTTGGTTCGGGCATGGAGCAACTTTATCGCTGTCTGAAGCGACTGGCACTGGTGACTCCGCTGGAGGCGATGGATCGGCTGAGATCGCGCGAGGTGGATCGCACGCGGAAGATAGCGAGTGCGGGACGTGATAGTGGTCGAGCACGATTACGCGATCCTGTTGACCGCCGCCGCGCCCGGATCGATTCCGGCGAACGTCTGGCGCACCAGCCACGTCATCTACTTTGATGAGCTGCGCTAGCAGATTCTCCGCAAAGGCGCAAAGGCGCAAAGAAAGTCCAGCAAACGCGAGCTTTGCGTCTTTGCGTCTTTGCGCGAGAAATTCTTCACGTCATAACGCACTTGGCAAATTCTGTCTGAAGCTACCTCATCGCGTACTCACGTTCCACGATCTGTTGATTGGCGTGTGCTTCGTTTTCTCCGGCGCGACGGGACTGATTTACGAAGTGCTGTGGGCGCGAATGCTCGGGCTGGTCTTCGGCGCGACGACGCTGGCGGTCAGCACTGTGCTCGCGGCGTTCATGGGTGGACTTGCGCTCGGCAGCGCATTGGCGGGCCGGTTGGCGCCACGCATTCAGGAAACCGCTGAGCACTTACGGCTGGATGGAGATCGGCATCGCCGTTTACGCGTTGCTGGTACCGTTTCTGTTTCGCTGGGTCGATCATCTTTATGCGTTGATCTGGCAACAGTTTCAGCCGGGGTTTTTCACGTTCAGTCTGTGGCGGTTTGCTGTTGTCGTGTCTGATGTTGCTTGTGCCGACGACGTTGATGGGCGCGACGTTGCCGGTGCTCGTCGGCGGCGTTGGTGCGTTCATCGGGCAGAGATTCGAACTCGGTCACGCGGCTTTATGCGTGCAATCTTGCGGGCGCGATTCTCGGGACGCTGGCGGCGGGGTTTGTGTTGCTGCCGGCGTTTGGCGTGCGTACGACGATCGCGGTCGCGGCGGCGATCAATGTTGATCGTCGGCGTGATCGCGATCGCTTTACAGCGAACGACCAGAGTCAGTAGCGGACCAGCACATGCTCGAAGTCTGATGGTCCAGTGAAGACGGATAGCAAACCGTTCTGGTTCTTTGCGGCGTTCGCTTCCGGGTTTGTCACGATCAGCACGCAGGTTTCGTGGACGCGCATCCTCACGATGGTCATCGGATCGAGCACGTATGCGTTCAGCATCGTGGTGGCGCTGTTTTTGATTGGGCTCGCGGTGGGGCGTGGTTCGTTGGGCGAAAAGATCGTTCGGCGAAGTTGCGTGCGACGATGATGAGTGTCGAGTTATTGACCGCGTTCAGTCTGTTGCTGAGTTTGTATGTCGTGAATCGTTTGCCGGGGCTGCTGATTACGCTTGGCATGAATTTGCAGATCTCGTCGTGGGCCGGATTGCTCGGTTTGCAGATCTTGTCGGCGACGTTGCTGATCCTCGTGCCGGCGTTGTTGATGGGCATGGTGATGCCGCTGGTGCTTGTTTGGGCCAGCTGGCGATCCGGCGCGAGCCGTCGCGCGTGTTGGCCGCAGCTTATGCGGTGAACACGATCGGCGCGATCGCGGGTGCGTTTCATCACCGGCTTCGTGCTGATTCCGAAAACCAGTACGAGTTTACGTTGTTCTTGGCGGCGGCGATGTGCGTTGTTAGTTGCCGGGGCTCGCGTATCGACCCGGTGAGAACGACGCGGGATCCGGCGTTGAAGCGCAGCCTCGCGATCGGCGCGATTCCCGTGCTCGTGATTGTGCTTTATCGTCCTCGCGCCGCGGATGAATCTCGCGGATCTCTCGATCGGCGCGTACGACAGTCTGGTGCGCGTGCTGGCGCAAACACGCGAGGGAGCGACCGATGAACGCGGACAGCCACGGAGTCCGGATGTTCATAAACTGTTGATGTACGAGGAAGGTCCGACGGCGACGGTGTCTGTGCGCCGGGACAGCGACACCATCTCGATGGCGATCAACGGCCGCACGAATGCGTCGGACAGCATATTCGACATGCCGACGCAGGTGATGTTGGGCCAACTGCCGTTGTTTGTCGCGCCGCAGATCGAGAAGGGTTTGATCATCGGATATGCGACGGGCGTCACTGTGGGATCGATGTTGCAGTCGCCGATTCAGTCGGTGACGTGTGTCGAGCTCGAGCCGGGGACGGTTGACCGGATCGAGGTTTTTCGAGCACGTGAATAACCGGCCGCTCGACGATCCGCGCACGAGTTTGATCATCGACGATGCGCGGACGTACCTGCGTGTGACGCCGAATCGTTACGACATGATCGTCAGCGAGCCGAGTCATCCGTGGGTGCCGGGAGTGGCGAATCTGTTTACGCAGGAGTTTTTCGAACTGGGCCGCGAGCGGTTGAGCGAGCAGGGGATCTTTGTGCAGTGGGTGCAGATCTATCAGCTGTCGACGGAGAGTTTGCGATCGGTGCTGGCGACGTATCACAAGGTGTTTCCGCATGTGCTGATGTTTCGTGTCGGTGGGTTGCAGAGGGAAGGATCTGTTGCTGGTGGGCAGCAATCAGCCGTTGAATCTCGATCGCTTGCCGGAACGGATTGCAGATCCGCGCGTGGCAGCGGAACTGGCGCGAGTGAATCTCAGCAGTGAAGCGGACGTGCGCTCGTGGTTTGTGTGTGATGAGACGAGGCTGGGGCCGGCGGTCGCGGGCGCGAAGATCAATACTGACGACAACATGCACATCGAGACGACCGTGCCGCGCGAGGCGTTTCGGCCGTTGATGCAGTCGAATGCGCAGTGGGTCGCAGGCGCTAGCTATGCCGCGTAATTGAATCAAGTTCTCCGCAGCTGCTTTCTCCGCTGCGAATACAATCCGGTATTCCTGCGCCGCGATAGGAGTTTCCCGCGAGCGTAAGCCAGGAGTTGCGCACTTCTCTTCGATCTCCTGTACCGATCGAGATGGCCGACCTCATACTGCGGCATCGATCTTTCCCACTTTGCGACTTCGGTAAACAGTGGCGGCCTTCAGTGATTCTAATAAATCACGCAGATCGGTTTCAATTCGTGGTCCAAGATCGTTCATAAGCGAAATATTTCTGGTTGCAGTGCGCCGCCGGCGAACGCGCGCAGCAGCACGTGATCCTCAGGCGCCGGCCGGGAAACTTCACGCTGCTGAACGTACACGCGATCAGCGATCGCTTTTCGATAAACGGCACGACGAAGCCGAAACCATTCAAGCGGATGTTTGATTGCCGCACGTCGGTAGGCGAAGTTGATCGTTGCGGTCGACGCGTACTTGATCGCGTTGAGTTGTGCGGCGAGTCGTTCGTCGATGTTCGCAGCAGTGAAGCCGCGACGTAGGCCGGCACGGCGAGACAGACCGCATCAGCCTCTAACTGTCATTGCCATTGGTCGTTGATCGTCCATGTTCCTGAGTTCAATGTGAGCGCCTCGACTCGCGTGTTCAATCGCACATCGACTTGCGCATCGCTTCGGCAAGCGCGTCGACCAACACCCCCATCCCTTGATCAAACGACAAAAACAAACTATATCGCGCGCCGCTCGTCCCGCTCTTCTGCGCCTGACCCTGTCGCAGCATCGCGAGAATCAGACTGCGATGCTTCTCGCTCCATATCGAGAAATCGCGGCAGCGTCGCACGCAAGCTCAACGTTTCCGGATCGGCGGTGTAAATTCCGCCAACCATCGGTTGGGCCATGCGCTCGAGCGCCTCCCGGCCCAAGCCGCCGTCGCACAAAACTCGCGAGCGATTCATCCTCGATCCCATTCGTGCGTCTTCGCGGCAACAACAGATCCGCCGCCATTCGCAACTTGCCCGACGAGACTAAAAATATCCGTGGTAATGAAAGGCCAGATACGCGACGGCGCCAGCAATTGAAAACCTTCCGGCACCGGACGCAGCCGCCCATTTCGCACAATGAAACTGCGTCGATGTTTTTCGTTAGTTTGGATCAGACGCGACTCGAGACCAAGCCGCTTCGCGAGCGCCACCGCTTCCGGTTTTTCGGAGATGAACGAATCCGGACCGCGCTCGAGCAGAAATCCGTCGCGATGTTCAGTCTGAATCGTGCCGCCTAGCCGCGCGACGGCTTCGAGCAACGTGATCTGCGCCGGCGGATGCCGAGCTCAAGCAAGACGATGCGCGGCCGCCAGACCGGAAATACCGCCGCCAATAATCGACGATCCGTTTTGCAACCATGTCTATCCCGCGAGGCAGCAATCCGCCGGGCAAATGGCGTGGCCCGCACCGCGTGAGCCCAGGAAACGCGCGGGCGCGTTATCGATTCGCTCGAGGATCAGCTCTCGAATCATCTTCACAAACGCCGGATGCGTGCCGGCCGTCGCGGCGCGGACCATCTTCATGCCCAATCTCTTTCGCGACCTGCTGCGCTTCGACGTCGAGATCGTAAACCACTTCCATGTGATCCGAAACAAAACCGATCGGCGCGACGACGACCTCTTTCACTCCCGCTTGATCGAGCGCGCTTCAAGTGATCGCAAATGTCCGGCCCCAGCCACGGTTGCGCCGGCGAACCACTGCGGCTCTGGTAGACGACTTGCCAGTTCTCCACGCCCAACGCTTCGTGCAATCAAGCTGCCCGGTTTCCTCGAGTTGCGCGGCGTAGTCGCAATTCGCAGCCATCGATTCGGGAATGCTGTGCGCCGTGAACATCAAGATGTGCCGTGCGGATCGTCGCAGCTGCTCAACGCCGCGCGAATCTGATCGACGTTTGCTTCGATGAACAACGGATGGTTGTAAAACGCGCGCAGTTTCTCAATTCGTGGCGCGCCTGGTCCAACCTCGTCCTGCGCGTCAGCGATGTTTTGCTGATACTGGCGGCAACTCGAATACGAACTGTAAGCCGAAGTCACAAACGCGAGCGCGTTCCGAATACCGTCGGCCGCCATTTGCCGCAGCGTGTCCGGCAGCAACGGATGCCAGTTGCGATTGCCCCAGTAGATCGGAAGCGCTGGACCGTTCGCTCGCAGCTCCTCTTTCAGCGCCGCGATCAATTCTCGATTCTGTTGATTGATCGGACTGACGCCGCCGAACAATTCGTAATGATGCGCGACCCGCATCATTCGCTCGCGCGGCACGTTGCGGCCGCGCAGGACGTTTTCGAGGAACGGCATCACATCGTCCATTCCTTCCGGCCCGCCAAACGACACAATAAGTAACGCGTCATACTTCATAGAACTTAAGATCTTGCGCTCATCTCATGGACCATCTCGACCAGCGCGATCACATTCTCAACCGGCGTTTCCGGCAGAATCCCATGTCCCAAATTGAAGATGTGTCCCGGCGCGTCCGCCTGCCTGATCCAGAATCCGCTTCGCGTGGGCGCGAACGCATCCTGGTTCGCAAACAACGCAACCGGATCGAGATTTCCCATCACCGCCACGTCATGCCCGACTCGCTGCCATGCTTCGTCCAGTCGCACGCGCCAATCGAGTCCGATCACGTCGCCGCCCGCTTCGCGCATCAACTCCAGCAACGCGCGCCGTGCCGGTCCCGAAATGAATCACCGGCACGCCGGCTTGATTCCCGAAGCTCCTCGATCACTGCGCGCGTGTGCGGCAGCACAAACTCACGATAGTCATCCGGACCCAAACATCCGACCCACGAATCAAACAACTGCACCGCCTGCGCACCTGCTTCGATCTGCGCGTTCAAATACTTGACCAGTGCGCGCGAGATCAACGACATCATCGCGTGCCATGCGCCGGGATCGTCGTACATCAATCGCTTTGTATGGACGTAATTCTTCGACCCACCGCCTTCGATAAGGTATGACGCGAGCGTGAACGGCGCTCCGGAGAAACCGATCAACGGAATATCAGGTTTCAATGCGCGCCGCGTTTAACGCAATCGCCTCGTAAACAAAATCCAGCGCGTCAGCGTCTTCGACTTCGCGGAGTCGATCAACGTCTGCGGCATTTCGCACCGGATTGTGAATCACCGGCCCTTCGCCTTCGGCAAACTCCAGATCGATTCCCATCGGCTCGAGAATCAGCAGGATGTCGGCAAAGATGATCGCCGCATCCACGCCCAGTCGTTCGGCCGCAGTGACGGTCACTTCGGCCGCCAGTGACGGCGTCTTGCAGAGTTCGAGAAAGGTCGTTTGGCGCGCACCTCCCGGTACTCGCGCATGTAGCGTCCCGCCTGCCGCATCAGCCAGATCGGCGTGTAGGGCACATCCTGCCCCGCGGCACGCCCGCATAAATACACTGTTTTCTAGTGATTGAGTCAAAGGATGCGGATTATATATTAAGAACGGGCAGGATGAAGTTTCCCGCAAAGGCGCAAAGACGCAAAGAAAGCCGAACTGACGGTCTGTCCTTTGCGCCTTTGCGGGAAACTTCCCGGCGAACTTTACACAGATCCTTGACGTTCAACGAAACGTCGGGCTCCTCGGCGACACTAACTAAAGATCACCGCTCCAAGCTGTTTTCAAATTTGGTACAAAGCGGGATTCGGGACTACAATACACCGCCTCAAACGTCGCAAACCTGGCATCGCTGAGAAACTTGTCACAAGTCAGTAGTTTGCGGTGTTTGCACTGTTGAGAGAGCGGTGATTGATGAACGGACAAGCTAGAGCTTTGATCGAGTCCATGCCTAACGACATCGGGACTGAAGCGGTCGCTCCGCTCAGTTTCGACGAAGCGTTTACCCTCCATCACCGCGCCGTTTTTAGAACGGCAAGGGCGGTCGTTCGCGACTCGGCCCTGGCCGAAGACGTGACGCAGGAAGTATTTCTAAGACTTTATCGCAATCTCAACTGCCACGCCGGGCGAGGAATTACTGCGGGCGTGGCTTTTGCGCGTGACTCTTAACGTCGCGCGAAACACCTTGCGGGGTCAAAGCCGCTCGATGGTTCGCGACAACGAGTATCACAAGAGCACGCGCGGAAACCGGCTTTCGTGGCTGTCGAAGCGCCGGAAGAAGATTACGAGCGCCGCATGGCGATCGAAGAAGCGCGCCGGGCTTTGGAAAAAATAAAAGAGCCGATGAGAAGTTGCCTGCTGCTGAAACAGCAGGGCCTCTCATATCGCGAGATCGCCACCAGTTTGTCGCTGAAAGAGACGAACATCGGCAGTTTGGTGGCGCGCGGCCGGAAAGAGTTTGCGAGGGTGTACGGTAAGATCGGAGGCAGACGATGACACGGTGTTTGGACGAAGCAACGCTGCAAAGCTATTTCGACGGTGAGCTTTCTCCTCAAGTTGATGGAAAGCGCGACGTCGCATTTGGCTTCATGTGTGACGTGTGCCGCCGCAGCGCGCGAAATTGCGGAAGAAGCGACGCTTTTAGAGTCCGCTTTGGCCCCGGAATTTGATGTGAACGTGCCCACGGCCGTGCTGCGCGAGCGTATCGACGCGGCAGTGCTGGGCGAGCGTGTCGCCAATGCCAGCCGCGTTGAAAAACCCGGCTTGTTTGCTTCTCTTGCGAATGTTTTCAGCTTCAACTCTCAGCGTACTTTGGGCTATGCGAGCCTCGTCGTAGTGATCGCGTTCGGAGCAATCATCGGAATCGTGAAGTACCGTCAGGAAGTGACACCCCAAACGCCAGGTTATCAGGCGACTGCACCAGCGAGTAATCAAACCCCGATTTCCAACCCCAGTCAAAACGGAACTGAACTTGTTGCCTCCAAGGCGAATGAAACTGGAGTCTCGAACCCGGCGGTCTCAGCACCCCCGGCGTCTCGGCCCACTATTAAAAACAAGCCGCGAACTGCAACCCCCAGAGTTGCCCCTGTAGAAGCAAATCACATTCAGCTCCTCCCGGGCGAACGCTCTTATCTACAAGCCATCGCGCGTCTCGATTCGACGATCAAGCAGAACAAGAACGCGATGAGACCGTCGTTGCAGGTGGAATATGAGCGCAACCTCGCCGTAGTAGATCGCGCCATCGCTGCCACGCGTAACGCCGCGAAGAGTAATCCAAACGATCCCGACGCGGCCGATTTCATGTTTGCTGCGTACCAAAGCAAAGTGGATCTCCTCAACACAATCGCCGATGCGCGTCTGGGTGGAGGTCGCCCCCGCTGAAAAGCCGAGGCCTAAGTTGACAATGAAGTTGTTGGTAGTTTCGGCGGTAGCCGGCCTTATCTTCTCCCTCGCAGGTTCGACCCCCGCAAATACACGAAAAACTGATCCCGCTACAGGCGGACAAACAGAGCGCTCGATCCCTGTAAATCCGCAGGTTACCGTGACGCTTTGTGTGGCTTCGGGAACTCTGATCGTGAACGGCTCGGACAAGAATGAGCTGCGCGTGAAGTCGTCGGACGCCAAGGTGATCGAATTTCGCCGTCTCGATAAAGCCAAGGACACGTCAGTGCCGGCGTCGCGAATCGACGTGATGGTTTTTGAGTCGGTCGCGAAGATCAATTCCAGGTTTGACTGCCAGGCGGTCGCGGATGTCGAAATGGAAGTGCCTGCGGGCGCTACGGTTCAGGTGCAGACGCGCGACGGCGATATCAATATCACTGGAGTTGCCGCTGCTTACGCCGGTTCTCAAAACGGAAACATCGCGATCGAGCGTGTAACGAAGCTCGTGGAAGCAGGCAGCGTCGGCGGCAGCATCTCGTTGAAAAACTCGAGCGGCCGCGTGAATTTAAGCTCGGCCGGCGGGATCGTAGAAGTCGCTAACGTCAAGCCTTCCAGCAGCGACGACACGTTTGAGGTCGGCACAGTAAGCGGCGATATTCAGCTGAATCACGTCAGCAATCCAAAAGTAATGGCCAAAACCGTCAACGGAACCGTGATGATGATCGGTCCCCTGGCGAAGTCCGGCTATTACACGTTCACCAACATGGCCGGCGACGTAATACTCGCCATGCCGCATGATGCGTCGTTTCAGTTGAACGCGAAGGTTTCAGAGAAGCACGACATCGTTTCGGATTTTGTTCTGAAGTATCTCGCGGACCCAGCCACGCCACCGCCACCCCCGGCCGCACATCCGGAACCGGTTGCGAAACCTGGCGCCGTGGGTCAGCCAGGTCCGGCAGTCCGGCCAGGTCCGGCAGTCCAGCCAGGTTCCGTTGGCCAGGTTGGTCCCGTTTCTCCCTCGTCCGCGCCGAAGAAGCCCGCTGCCAAAGGCCAGTCTCCGCAGAAAACCGGTCCGATCATCGTCACGCCTGTTCCGCTTATGAAGACGCCCATCGTCGTTCCTTACGCGCTGCGTCGCGTGACCGCCGTTTGCGGCTCGGGTGATGCGACGATCTCGGTCGCTTCCTTCGGCGGCACAGTGCGGCTAAAAAAGATTTAACCCCGGTGGCCACAGAGGGCCACCCCTACAAAGATCACTCCCTGATAAAAATTATTGTAGGGGTGGCCCTCTGTGGCCACCCGTCAACTTTATTCCGAAAAAACCCGAATTATTTATTGCCACAACCTCGCGAGGTCCGGTGTTCTTCATACAGAGCAACGCAGAAGGGCCGAGAGTGGTCGGTAGGGGTTTTTCAAAACTGACTGCTCTCGGCCTTAAAAAGGTAAGGGTCAAGGCAATGAACAGCGTGGGTCAAAGCGGCGACAAGAAATCCTACCGGGTAATCCTGCTTTTAGTGGTCGGTCTGACAGCATTCTCCAGCGCGATGAAAGAGTTGAATCAGGTTCGCGAGTTCACTCGTGAAACAAGCGATCTGGTCGCAAGCTGGTCGAATTTTGTTGCGCCGTCAAATCCGGTTGAGAAACTTGAAGTTCCACGGACTGCCGTCAGGCTCGAAGCTTGTGAATCCGACACCGTGCATTCGGCTGCGACGATCGAGCCGATCGAGTTGGGCATTGATGTTGCTCCTTCAGTAGGGATCATGCAAGAGCACAGGGCAGCGAACAAGGACGTGGGAAAAACTGTTGTCGCCAGGCGTTTGAACAGTCGGGCAGAACGTCGTGAGCTAACCATCGCGGCACTGCCGAAACAGCGCGTGGCCGACATTGATGTGGTTGAGTTGCGGAAACAGGCGCGTCGTTTATCAGAACTCAAAGTCACGCTCACGCCGGATGAAGATGGCGAGGCCGAAATCGCTATTCCCGACAACCTGGAATTGAAACTGCCGAAAGTCAGAACAATGCACCGGCAGCTTATAATTAACCAGGCAGAGCGCGATGCCTTCTTGAAGAGTCTGAACCGCAGTCTTAATCTACGCAGCGCAGGCTGAGGAACTTCTTTCCTAAGGAACCGAAAACATGTTTACCAAGAGCCTCATCACCACAGTCATTTTGCTGCTCGCTATCGGCGGGCGCCGGAACGGGCTTGGCTACTGCCACCGGCTTGTTTGGCCGGGGCCAATCCGCCCAGGACATTCGTCCGGTTCCATCAGTGCCGGCAAATGAGAATTGCACCGCGGTCGCGGAGCAACCCGGCGAAGAGCTGCGTGAAGAGTTTCATCAGACCTATCCGTTGTCGGCGACCGGACGCGTCAGTCTCGAAAACATCAATGGCGGCGTGCAGATCAAAGTTTGGGATCGAGCCGCGCTGCAACTCGACGCCGTCAAGAAAGCTTACAAAAAAGAACGTTTGAACGAAGCGCAAGATCGAAGTCAACGCCAGCGAAGAAAACATCAGAATCAAAACCGAGTATCCGGAAGGCAGTCTTAACTTTCCGCAATGACGAACGTCGTTACGATAATCCCGCGATCGTCGAATACACGTTGACAGTTCCGCGCAAGCGCATGCTCGAGTCGATCGAGCTGATCAATGGTTCGCTCGACATCGATGGTGTTGAAGGCAACGTCAAAGCGTCGTCGATCAATGGCCCGGTCACGGCGCGTGGCCTGCTGGGTGAAGCAAGACTCTCGACCATCAACGGCCAACTGCACGCGACGTTCACGCAGCTCGACGAGTCGAAACCGATCTCGTTCAGTTCGGTGAACGGCAGCGTGACCTTGATCATTCCGTCAGACTCCAACGCTTCAATTCGTGCGGGCACGGTTCATGGCGGCATCTCCAACGATTTCGGTATGCAGGTTCAGGCATGGCGAATACGTGGGCCATAACATCGAAGGGCAGATCGGGACCGGTGGTCCACGAATCAAACTCGGCAACGTAAACGGCTCGATCAGATCACCCACGCGCAAGATGGACGCGCGATTAGTCCGGCGACTTCTGTCGTCATTGACAGCAACAAGATTCGCGAAGAACTGGCCCGACGTGGAAGTGGACGCGGCGTGATGTCAGTCGAGCAAGCTAAAGCGATGGCCGAGGCGGCGCGCGTAAGTATTGAAACAACGCGGCTCACGCGCGAAGTTCAGCGCGAGGCGCAGCGACAGGTGGACGCGGCGTTGCGTGAGGCGCAGCGCGAAATCGAGCAGGCGCAGCGCGAATTGATTCGCCAGCAGGCGCAGCAGACCCGCAACGAAGTCCGCGTCGTGAAGAAAGTTAAACCGGCATGCAGGTATAGGTGTCGGGCAGTGCGGCGAGGGTTACGGAAAGTTCACCAGCGCAGGAGAACGAAGTCATTTTCCGGTCAGCGGCACACCGCGAGTAAACATCACGACGTTTGACGGTCAAGTGACCGTTCGCGGTTGGGACAAACCGGAAGTCAGTTACACTGCGACCAAACACGCCGCCGACGAAGAGAGCTCTCAAACAGATCTCGATTCAGCACCGAACAGCAGGGACAGGCCATTTCAGTCAACGCCATCAATCGAACATCAATACAACGGCAGCGTGAGCATGGAAGTGTATGTGCCGCGGCAGTCGACCGTGCACGTTTCGTCAGGTGACGGCGCGGTGAGTCTCGACGGAGTTACCGGCGAGATCACGCTTCGTTCCGGCGACGGCGCGATCGAAGTCGCAAACAGCGGCGGCCAGTTCCAGGTCAACACCGGCGACGGCACGATTCAGATTTCCAAGTTTGATGGTCAGGTCGATGCGCGCACTGGCGATGGCGCCATCGCTCTCGACGGAAACTTCAACGCCCTTTCAGCCAAGAACCGGCGACGGCGAGATTTCATTGACGGTGCCCGCCGGCTCCAGTTTCACAATCGAAACCAACGCCCCGGATGAAATCAGCAACGAGGGTTTATCGTTGCGGAAGACATCACCCCTTCCCCGCGTCTAAACGATGGAAGATCGGTAACGGCGGGAAGGTGTTCGTTCTTCGACCGGCGACGGAAGAATTCTTCTGCGGCCGCGTAATTAGATCTGTGTTCGCCAATCAGCAAAACACAGCTTCACATTCTGCGTTTTAATGAAAACTCCCATTTGTCTTGCTGCGCTCGTGCTGGCAGTCGCCTGCCTGCTCTCTGTGAATGCCCAGACGACGGCGCCGTCGACGTGCGGCAACGGCGCCGCCAATGCCGTCGCCACTTCAACACCCGCGCCAAGCTGCGGCCGCAAAACCCACGCCCGCAGCTTCGCCGCAAGCTTCAAATCCAGCTCCCGCGCCGTCCGCTGCTCCCAAAGGCAGTTTTGTTTTGCCTCCGGAAAAGTCGCAACCGGTGGTGCTCCCAAAGTTCGAAAAGCCGCCGGTGATCGACGGCAAGCTTGATGAAGAAGTCTGGCAGAAGGCCGCAGTGCTGAAAGACTTCTACCAAATTCAACCCGGCGACAACACTGCCGCCTTCAAAACCGACCGAAGTCTTGCTCGGATACGATCCGAAGTTTCTCTACATCGCTTTCAAAGCCTACTGACGAGCCTGACAAAGTGCGCGCGACAGTCGCAAAGCGCGACAACATCTTTCAGGACGACTACGTCGGCTTCTTTCTCGACACTTTCAACGACAAGCGCAAAGCGTTTGAAGTCTTCTTCAATCCGCTCGGAATTCAGGGCGACGGCATTCTGACCGAAGGACGCGGCGAAGACTTCAGTGTCGACATGTTGATGGAGTCGAAAGGGATCGTTCACGAAACCGGCTTCGACGTCGAGATTGCGATTCCGTTCAAGTCGCTGCGCTTCGAAGCCGGCAAAGGAAACTCTGGGGCGCGCATTTCTTCCGCCGCATCAAGCGCTTTGAAAATGAGCTCGACTCGTGGATGCCGTTCTCGCGCAGCATCGACAGCAATCTGAGCCAGGCCGGTCACCTGACCGGGCTCGAAGGCATTTCGGTCGAACGCACGATCGAATTGATTCCGAGTTTGACTGTTTCGCAGAACAGCCGGTTCGTGCGTTCGTTTCGCCAGACCACTCCGCGGCTACCGATCCGGGCCGGATCGTGAACGAGCCGGTCAGACTCGATCTCGGTCTGACGGCGAAGTTCATTCCGAGTTCGGCCGTGACAGTCGACCTCGCGATCAATCCTGACTTTGCGCAAGTCGAAGCCGATCAGCTCGTGGTCACTGCCAACCAGCGCTTTCCGATCTTCTTTCCGGAAAAGCGTCCGTTCTTTCTCGAAGGCATCGACATCTTTCAAACGCCGATCACAGTCGTGCACACGCGCGCGATCGTCGATCCGGACGTCGCCGTAAAGACAACCGGCAAGACTCGGACGCAACACCTTCGGCCTGATGGTGGCGAGCGACAATGGCCCAGGAAACTTGAGCGCCGACGATCGCGGCGCCTTGAATTCCTGTTTCGAACGGCGCGTGCTCGATCCGCGGTGGTCTGCAACAACGAAAGTTCTCGACAAGAACGCCTACATCGGCGTGCTCCGTCTCAAGCGCGACGTCGGCAAGGAAAACTCGCTCGGCATGCTTGCGACCAGTTACAACTTCATCGAGAAGCACAATCAGGTTTTGGGCGTCGACGGACGCTTTCGGCTCGACAAGCAAACCACCACGACCTTCCAGCTCATCGGCACGACTTCGCGAAACTTCTTCTTCGATCCCGATGAGGCGTGACCGCGTTATCGCACCGGCAACGGCTTCGGCTACTCGGCTGACTACAACGTCTCGGGCCGAAACTGGGGTTGGGAACTCTACGGCGAAGGATTCACGCAGGACTACCGCGCGGACGTCGGCTTCGTTCAACGCACCAATTCCAACTTCAACTTTGCCTTCCTTGCGCTACAACTCCGATCCGAATCCGAAGAAGAAGATCATCTCCTATCACGTTCACAACGCCACGTCACATCGATTACGACTGGCAGGGCCGGATGTACATTTGGGAGACGGAGAACCTGGTTGAGTTGACGTTGCCGCGCAACAGTTACGTTGGCGTCTGGTGGGAGCCCGGTTACGAGCGGTTGTTCGATCACGAGTTTGGACCAACACGCGAAGCGAAGCCCTGCAATCCGATTTGTCGTGCGAACAGTGCACTTTCTTCGGCTCAAAGCACCGAACGCGCGTCGAGCAAGCAGCATCTGTCGTTTTACGGCGGCTCGAACTACAATAAGAAGATCTCAGTTCAACGCGCAGTTCACGCATCGATGGGGCCACTTCGATTTCGATTTCGGCAACGGCAGCGATAAGTATCCGCGCGTCAGTCCGGCAGCTTTGCTGTTGGGCCAGAATGCTCCGCTCGATCCGGTCGCGGCAATCTGCTTCAGTTCAATGGCGGCCTCACTTATCAACCGACCAACGAACTGAGCGCTTCATTCAGTATCAACACGCCAGACGCTCAAGCGTTACGACACCGATCGCTTCGCCTTCAATGATCAATATTCTGACGCTGCGCGGCACGTATCAATTCACCAAAGCCACTTTCGCGCGCGTGATTCTCGACTACAACACGCTCAACTCACGGTTGCGATCGCAGGCGCTGTTTGGCTGGACGCCGAGTCCCGGCACTGCGTTCTATGCCGGCTACAACGACGACCTGAACTACGCCAGTCCCCATCCATTTACACAACGAGATCGTCCCCGGCTTTCGGCGCAACACGCGGACGTTCTTTATCAAGATGTCGTACCTGATCCGGCGAGGCTTTTAATGACAGACACACGTAGTGACGCACTTGAACCTTATGTCAATACGCCGAAGGCGTTGGCTAATTCGAGCCCAGGGTTGCTTCAACCCTGGGTACACAGCAGCGATTTAGTAAACACTGAAAGTGTTCGGTTTGCGATTGAAACTCCTTCAGAGTTCAATGGGTTACTGCATGACGCAACCCAGGGTTGAAGCAACCCTGGGCTGGAATTAACCAACGCCTTCGGCGTATTAGTTGAAACTGCATCACATGCAGATACGGCATTCCAGATTTGGTCGGGCCACGTGTTAAACTGCCACAGATGTCCGAGAGTAAGATATACGTCATAATCGTGCCGCTCTTATTGGCGGCACTCTTTGTCACTTCCTGTAAAAGCGACTATCAAGCACAACAGCGACAGGCACAGAACCGTCCCGGAGCGTCAACCGCCGCGCGGCAAGTCAAGACTACCGCGGTTGCCGAAACGCCATTCGGCGAAACTGTCACCGCGAACGGAACTCTGGCCGCTTACGATCAAACGACCGTTAGCGTGAAAGTCCCGGGACGCGTGCGCGTGATTTCAGTGGACCTGGGATCGGTTGTTTAGCAGGGGACGGTCATCGCCCACGTCGACTCCGAAGATTATCGGCTGCGCGTGCAACAGGCCGAAGCTTCATTGGCCCAGGCGCGCGCGCGTTTGGGATTGCCGCCCGACGGAACTGACGATCGCGTCGATCCGGAACAAACAGCCACCGTGCGCCAGGCGCGCGCCGTGTTCGACGAAGCGCGATTCAGTACGCGACCGCGCGGCGCGGCTGGTCGAGCAGGGCATCATCGCGAAAGCAGAGTTTGATTCTGCGACCGCGACTTACAAAGTTGCCGAAGGACGCTACCAGGACGCCTACGAAGAGATTCGCAATCGCCAGGGCCTACTGGCCCAGCGAAGATCCGAATTGGCGCTCGCGCGACAACAGTTGAAAGACACATCAGTCGTGGCGCCGATGGACGGCATCGTTCAGGAGAAGCGCACCAGCGTTGGCGAGTATCTCGCGGCGGGCGCGCCGGTTGTGAACATTGTGCGCATGGATCCGTTGCGACTGCGAGCTGAAATTCCCGAACGCGAATCGCGCACTGTGCGCACCGGTCAGGACGTGCGTGTCACCGTCGAAGGCGACACGAATGTTTATCTCGGGAAGATCATGCGACTGAGTCCGGTGATCGCCGAACAAAACCGCGTGCTGGTGGTCGAAGCCGACGTGCGAAATAATGGAACGCTGCGGCCGGGATCGTTTGCGCACGCCGAGATCGTGACGAACGACGCGAAGATGGCGGTGACAGTTCCGAACAGCGCGATCGTCACCTTTGCCGGTATCGAAAAAGTAATCGTCGTTCAGAACGGCAAAGCCCTCGAGAAGCCGATCACGACCGGCCGTCGTAACGCGGAGTTCACGGAGATCGTCGCCGGAATTAGCGTTGGCGAGAAAGTCATCGTCGATCCGGGCAACCTGCAATCGGGCCAGGCAGTCGAAGTGGTTGAGTAAACCTCCCACGGAATTAAATTAACAGATGCAGAAACTAGCTGAAATCTGTATTCGCCGTCCTGTCTTCGCGACGATGATTGTTTTGTCGCTGGTCGTGGTTGGCGCGGCGAGCTTTTTCCGACTGGGCGTCGATCGTTTTCCGTCAGTCGATCTTCCCACCGTCAGTTCGCATCGGACTTCCGGGCGCTGCGCCTGAAGAAGTCGAATCGCTAGTCACGCAACAAATTGAAGAAGTCGTCAACACCGTCGACGGCATCGGCGAGCTGCGCTCAGTTTCAGGTCAGGGCACGTCGCTGGTCATCGCGACGTTCAAACTCGATCGCGATCTCGAATCCGCCGCGCAGGACGTTCGCGATCGCGTCAACACTCTCGGCCGTCGACTTCCGGAAGACGCCACCCCGCCAGTTGTTCAGAAGTTTGATAACGACAGCACGCCGGTTCTGACCATCGCTCTGTCGGCCGATCGTTCGATCCGCGAGCTGACCGAACTCGCCGACAAAACCGCCCGGCCGCAGCTCGAACGCGTCGGCGGCGTCGGCGAAGTGCGCGTTGTCGGTGGTCTGGATCGCGCCATCAATGTCTGGATCGATGCCGAACGGCTCGCGGCTTATCAGATTTCGATCTCGCAGATCCGGCAGGCGCTGCGAGCGTCAAAACGCGGACGTGCCCGGCGGCAACGTCAACACCGGAAAAGAAGAACTGATGCTGCGCACGCTCGGACGCTTCACTGATCCGCGCCAGTTTGACGATCTGGTGATCGCCAACGTTAATGGCGCGCCGGTTAGGCTGCGCGATGTCGGCCGCGTCGAAGACGGCACGAAAGAACAGCGGTCGTTCTCGCGGCTCAACGGCGTGCCGACAGTGACGCTGGACATTCGCCGCCAGTCGGGCGCGAACACCATCGAAGTCATCAACGGCATCAAGGCAGCGTTGCCGCGCGTCACCGGCCAGCTTCCGACGGACGTCAAGCTCGAAGTCATTCGCGATCAGTCGCGCTATATCGAAGCCGCGCTTCACGAAATTCAGACGCACCTGATCCTCGGCAGCATTCTCGCGAGCCTCGTCGTGCTGCTGTTCATGCGCTCGTGGCGCTCGACGTTGATTGCCGCGGTGGCGATTCCGGCTCCGTGATTTCGACGTTCGGGATGATGCGCGCGCTGGACTTCACGCTCAACAGCGTGACGATGCTGGCGCTGGTGCTGATGGTCGGCGTCGTGATCGACGACGCGATCGTCGTGCTGGAGAACATTTTCCGCTTCATTGAAGAGAAGCGCATGACGCCGAGAGAAGCGGCGAGTGAAGCGACGAAAGACATCGGTCTGGCGGTTCTGGCGACGACTCTTTCGCTCGTCGTGATCTTTCTGCCGGTGTCGTTCATGTCGTCGATCTCGGGCCGCTTCCTTTATCAGTTTGGCATCACTGCGGCGGTCGCGATCCTGGTCAGCTTGCTGGTTTCGTTCACGCTGACGCCGATGATGAGTTCGCGTCTGATTCGCGTGAGCGACGCGAAGGGTGGTCACGACGCAGCCGGCTTCGCGACGCGGCTTCTATCGTTGGATCGACGGGGGCTACACGTGGATGCTTGCGTTTGCGATGCGCCATCGCATCGCTGTCGCCGTGCTTGCCATTGCCGGTGATTCTTTCGAGCGTCCCGCTCTATCGCGCGGTGAAGCAGGAGTTCATCCCGACCAACGTTGACGAAGCTGAGTTTGAAGTCAACATCAACGGTCCGGAAGGCACCAACCTCGCGGTGATGAACGAAGCCATGCAGGCGATCGAGAAAGACATTCTCGACACGCCCGGCGTGCGGATGGTGCTGTCGACGCGCCGGCGGCGGTTTTCTCGGCGGTGTGAACCAGGGCGGCGCTTACGTGCGCATCGCGCCACACGAAGAGCGAACTCTGTCGTTCACTAAGTTCTGGAATGAGACTGAAGAAGGGAAATCCGCTCAACGCGTTCCGCGGCAACTACACGCAGCAGGATGTGATGCAGGAAGTGCGCCGGCGCCTGCAGAAATTCGCGCCGATGCGCGCCAGCGTGCGCAATGGGCAGCTCGTTTAACTTCGGCGCCGGTGGCCGGTCCGACATCGATTTCGTCTTGCGCGGGCCGGACATCGAGGCGCTTTCCGATTACGCCGAAGATCTGGGCAAGCGCGCGGAGAAACTCGGCGGCATCGTCGATATCGATACGTCGTTGAAACTGAACAAGCCCGAACTGCGCGTCAAGATCGATCGCGAGCGCGCTGCGGATCTCGGCGTCGATACTTCCGACATCGCCACGAATCTGCGACTGATGGTCGGCGGCGAAGAACAGGCGTCGCGATTCCGCGACGAACAGATCAACGAAGACTACGACGTGCAGTTGCGTTTGACCGAACGCGATCGCACGCGACGTCGGACACGATCAGCCGTCTCTATGTGCCTTCGTCGCGCGGCGGACTGGTGCGGCTCGACAACCTGGTGAACATCACGCGCGACACGAGCCCGTCGCGCATCGATCGCCTCGATCGCGAGCGGCAGGTTTCGGTGCGCGCTTCAGTCGCGCCGGGCTATGCGCTGGCCGATCGCATCGAGGCGCTGCGCGGCGCGGTCGGCGAAATGAATTTGCCGATTGCTTACACGACGACGGTTGCCGGACGCGCGCGCGAACTGGAAAGGACGTTCACCGAGTTTATCTGGGCGTTCATCCTCTCGATCATCTTCATGTACATGATCCTGGCGTCGCAGTTCGAGAGCACGGTCCACCCGCTCACGATTCTGCTCAGTCTGCCGCTGTCGGTGCCGTTTGCGTTGTTGTCGCTGTGGCGCACGGGAGACACGCTGAATCTGTATTCCGCGCTGGGTCTGCTGGTCTTGTTCGGCGTGGTCAAGAAGAACTCGATTCTGCAGATCGATCACATGAACAACCTGCGCGCGAAGGGCATGGAACGTTACGAAGCGATCATGCAGGGCAATCGCGATCGTCTGCGTCCGATCCTGATGACGACGCTCGCGCTGGTCGCGGGCATGTTGCCGCTCGCGCTGGGCACCGGTCCCGGCGCTGAAGAGCGGCGCTCGATCGCGATCGTCGTCATCGGCGGACAGACGTTGTCGCTGTTGCTCACGCTGATTGCGACGCCGGTGGTCTATTCATTGCTCGACGATGTGAAAGCGACGTCGCGTTGGCGCCGCCTTGCCGAAGTTGTCGGATCGGTTTCGCAGGGAATTGTCGAGAAGATTAGGGCGAGCCGCCGCCGCAAGCCTGACCCTGAAGAGGTTCCGGCCGAGCGTAGTACACCTTCCGGAGATTAGGGCCACAAAGAGACCTTTTTGCTTTTTTGTGGTTAAGGTTGGACTAATACTTCCTGCCAGCCTGAATCATCAGTCTTCATCTGTGTTACCAACTCGTCTCGCAAGCGTCGTAGTTTCTCAGTTAATTGCAGCGGATAGTTGTTGATGTCCGGAAAACGCTTGCGCTGTTCTTCCACGAACACTTTCTGTTTCTCAATTGACGGAATCGCCGAGTGTTGCCCGTTCTCCCAGAACGGGACCAGCAGCCGTTCGACTGTAACCGCGCCGGGTATCGAGACCTCTTCATCGTCCAATCCGATCGCATCGGCAACGTAATTTCCGCGCGCGTCGCTGCCGCGGAACAACTGCAACTTGCCTGGCAACGTGATCTTGTCCTGCGAGTTTGACGCTTTCAGCGTCGGACGATCTTTCATCAAGCACTGTTTGAAGATCACGCCCGCGACGGCCGGCACTTCGCTCGACAGCTTCGTCCCGATGCCAAAGCCCGCCACTTCCGGAAACTCCGCGACGATGCGTCTCACTTTCCCGACGTCCAGATCGCCGGTCAGGTTCGGACGCAGCCCCGGCAATCCATTTGACTCGAAGAACCGCAAGCACCACTCGCCCAACTCCGCCAAATCACCGGAATCGACGCGAAATCCTTTGAACGCGCGGCGGCGTGATTCACTCGAAGTGGCGGCCATCGCGGCATGCACCGCGCCCATGTAAACGTCGATCGTGTCGAGCAGCAACGTCGTTCCGTTCGGGTTTGCATCGAGCCAACGTTCGAA
This sequence comes from uncultured Acidobacteriota bacterium, assembly GCA_963770215.1. Classification (GTDB taxonomy): domain Bacteria; phylum Acidobacteriota; class Blastocatellia; order Pyrinomonadales; family Pyrinomonadaceae; genus PSRF01. Next base: position 242,235 of record CAVYOP010000011.1, on the reverse strand, counting down.
GGCGACCTGTTCGAAGTGTTTCGGCTTGCCCGTGCGCGGTTCGATCTCCGGCTGGTACATGTACTCGATGTACGCCTGTTGCCAGTAATGCGCTTCGGTGCCGACGGCGGGGATGTCGAGACGATGCGCGGCTTCCATGTTTGAGGTGTCGTTGAAGCCGCCGATAAACGCGTAGACGGCAATGTCGACCGCGCGTTCGATGTCGCCGTTGCGCCGCAGCGAGAAATCCGAAAGCCAGCGATTGTCGCCGGCGGCCATACGAAACTGCATCGCCGTGCTCGCAGTGGTCATCGGCAGATCGAACGCGTGCTCGAACTTAATCTCCTGCGCCTGTGTCAGTCCAAACGCGCCGCGAATGTCGGCAAACGGTTCCTGCGCGAAGACGATTGTGCCGGGTCGCACGGCGCGGATCGCGCCGACAAACTGAATGTCTTCGATTGCTTTGGCGAAGTTGTGCAGGCCGCCGCGATCCTGTTCGAGAAAACGCAGACGCGGTCGATCGATCTGGCTGTCGACGAGCAGGCGAATCAACCGTTCGTGGCCCAGGCAGGGGGCGAACGGAAGTTTTCTTTGCGTGACGTAGAAGGTCGCGGCAGCGTCGCTGAGTCGTTGGTCGTGCAGGCGAGCGACGTCTTTGAAAGACGCGTCGCCCATGGCGGCGTGATATCGATCGATGTTGAGGGTCGCCATCAGTTATCGTTGTTGACGATCTGTGCTCCTGCCGTTTTCATTTCTTCGATTGCGCGTTCGCCGTCACCAGGCTTCAGCTCAACGGCGCGCATGGCGGTCTTCAGCGCCTTTACTTTATATCCGTGATTCAATCCTGCGAGCACGGTTTCTTTGACGCAATAATCGGTGGCCAGACCGCCGACGAGCAGTTCTCCAACGCCTTCCTGGCGAAGCTGCGCGTCAAGATCGGTTTCGTCGAAGGCTGAATAACAATCGGTGTCGCCGAGTCCTTTGGAAATGATGTGAATGCGTGGATCGTCCTTCAACTGCGGGTGAAATTCCGCGCCAAGTGTGTTTTGCACGCAGTGAATGGGCCACGTGCCACCGTAGATTTTGAAGTGTTTTGTTGTTGGCGGATGCCAATCGCGGCTCTTGTACACCGGATCGCCGCGCTCGAGAAACTCGTCGATCAACTCGTTCAACGGCGCGACAACTTCATCGCCGTGGGCCACGGCCAGGCTGCCGCCGGGACAGAAGTCGTTTTGCACGTCGACAACGATTAGAGCTGGTTTCGTTTGTGTTGACATTCTTCTCTGCGGTTCTCTGCGTCTCTGCGGTAAACAGTAACCGCAGAGACGCAGAGTACCGCCGAGGATGTTACACTGCTTGTTCTTACTCTAAAAGTTAAGGTTGGCACTTATGGAGCACAGGGAATACCACCTCGGTCCACTCGCGGATCGACTGGACGCTGCCATCCGCGCGGCTGAAGAAGCCGGCGTCGCGAAACGCATTCGGGAGAAGGATGTGTCGCTGTGGAAGCCTGATGAGGCCGCGCAGAAGATGATTCGCAACTCGCTGGGTTGGCTGACCGTCGCGCAGGAGATGCTCGGCGTTGCGGATGAGTTGATCGAGTTTGCGGAAACGATTCGCGCGCGTGGTTTTCAACATGTGATGGTGTGCGGCATGGGTGGCTCTTCGTTGTGTCCGGAAGTGTTGGCGCGAACGTTTGGTCGCCAGGAAGGCTATCCGGAATTGCTCGTGCTTGATTCTACCGACCCGGACACGATTGCGCGTTTCCGCGATCAGATCGACGTCGAGCGCTGTCTCTTCGTGATTGCGTCGAAGTCAGGCAGCACGACCGAGCCGACAGTCTTTCAAAAATTCTGGTACGACGAGGTTAGTAAGAGACGCGAAAATCCTGGCGAGAATTTTGTCGCGATCACCGATCCGGGTTCGCCCCTCGTCACGACCGCTTCCGAGCTCGGATTTCTGCGAACGTTTCTCAATCAGGCTGACATCGGCGGACGTTACTCGGCGCTGTCGTATTTCGGCATGGTTCCTGCGGCGCTGATGGGCCTCGATATTCGCGAATTCCTTAAACGTGTAGATTCAAATCAAGATTTGAAATTAGGCGTAATCCTCGGTGAATGTGCGAATGCAGGACGCGACAAGCTCACGTTCGTGATCGATCCGCAAATCGAGACGCTCGGCTTGTGGATCGAACAACTGATTGCGGAAAGCACCGGCAAGGAAGGCAAAGGAATACTGCCGGTCAACAACGAACCGCTCGGTGATCCTTCGGTTTATGGGGACGATCGTGTCTTTGTTTCAATTTCCATTGGTGAACCCACGAAGAAATTTCTGACCGACACAGACCATCCCGTCATCTATCGCCAGTTGAAAGACGTTTACGATCTCGGCGCCGAGTTCTTCGCGTGGGAGTTTGCGACTGCCTGCGCCGGCTGGCAGCTCGGCATCAATCCATTCGATCAACCAAACGTGCAGGAAGCAAAAGACGCGACGCGCGAATTGCTGCAAGAGTTTACAAACACAGGCCATTTACCTGACGAGGAAAAACCGGTCGCCGACGACGAAGCGATTCGCGCTCACGTCAAGTCGATCAAACCCGGCGACTACGTCGCGTTTCTCAACTACGTCGAAGAGATGCCCGCGATCGATGGTAAGTTTCAAGATCTCAGAACTCTGGTGCGCGATCGCACGAGGTGCGCGACGACTGCCGGCTACGGTCCACGTTTTCTGCACTCGACCGGCCAGCTTCATAAAGGTGGTCCAAACACCGGAGTCTTCTTCCAGATCACAGACGACGACAAGATCGATTTCCCCGTCCCCGGCGAGCCGTACACTTTCAGCATCCTGAAACAAGCCCAGGCCCTCGGAGATTTCCGCGCCCTCTCGTCTCGCGGCCGTCGCGTGATCAGAATCGACGTCGGAAAAGACATCCTCGCGGGCTTGGATCACGTCCATGAAGTCATCCTGAATGCGTTGAAATAATACGATTGAGTCTTCTTCCGCACATGTAGTCATACGGCTCTGGAAACCTCGCTGTAATCATCCTTTGCTAGATTCAAAGGACATCCCCCACGTACATCCACTGTTTCGTCTGAGGCATACGACTTGCCGGTCGGAGTCGGTTAACTCGCTCCCGTTAGCCCTGCCAATTTGGAGGAGGAGCCGGTCGCCATGAAGTTCATCGAGAAGTTCTTCAGGAACGAACTAGCTGTAGATCTGGGTACTGTCAACACACTCATCTATCATCCCAGTCAAGGCATCCTGGTTAATCAGCCGTCGGTCGTAGCGATCGATCGCTACGACTGACGAAGTGGTTTCAGTCGGCCACAAGGCGGCCCGACTTCTGGGCCGCGAGCCGCGTGGCATCGATGTTCACCGGCCCATTCGCTGCGGCACGATTTACAACTTCGAAGTCACACAAAAGATGTTGCGCTCGTTCATCGGCAGCGTCACCGATGGTTACCGGCGTGGACACTTCGTCGTCGGAATACCGGGTTCGGCAACGACCGTCGAACAGCGTTCGGTGCGCGATGCTGCTCGCGATGCGGGCGGCAGTCGAGTCGATCTGGTCGACGAAGGATTGGCGGCTGGACTTGGGGCCGGTATCGCTCTTGACGATGAGCGGGCGCATCTGGTTGTCGACATCGGCGGCGGCACCACGAACATCGCGATTGTTGCTTCGGGCGGTGTGGTTTCGTCGGTGAGTTTGACGGCGGCCGGAAATGCGATGGACGACAGCATTCGCGACTACGTTCGTTCGAAGTATTGTTTGCAGATCGGCGAGTACACGGCGGAGGCGTTGAAGAAAGAGCTCGGCGCATTGAGTGACGGCGAGATCCGATTCAGGTGAACGCAAAGCTTCAGATCGTCGGGAAACAGTTGAGCGACGGATCGGCGTGCGCGATCGACATTACGGCTGAGGAGGTTCGCGAAGCGCTGGAGCCGATTTTGGCGGACATCGTCACCGGCATTCGACGCGTGATCGAAGAAGCGCAGCCGGAAGCTGTGGCAGACATTTATCTACTCCGGAATGATTCTCACCGGCGGCGGATCGTTGTTGAAGGGAATCAAGGAACGCCTGCAAACCGAGCTGAAACTCCGCGCGACGATGCCTGAGAATCCGATCACGACGGTGGTGATGGGCGCCGGGCTATTGTTATCAGCGCCGCATCACCTGCATCGCTGTGCGATTCGTCAAAACCTGCCTGTTTGGCAGGAGGCTGAAGAGCTGGTTGTTAGCTGGTAAAGAAGGTTCCCGCAAAGACGCAAGAGGCGCAAAGGTAAAATATCGAGTTCGATATTGATTTACCTTTGCGTCTTTGCGCCTTTGCTGGAAACCTCAATACTCAACAATTCACGTAGCCGAGTGCCCAGAAGACGATGATGAAAATCAAGATGGTCGAGATACATCCGCCGCCAAACTTCCACGCCGCGGCGCCTGCGAGAATTCCTCTTAATGGACCTTCCATTTAAACCCCTCCGTTTGCTCGATATCCGAACAGAAAACCTTCGCATTCAATGCTCCGGCAATATCAATGCCAATCGCCATTTCACTTCGGCGGCTTCAAGAACTTGATCAACGCGTGTTCGGCTTTGTGCAGTCCACTGCCGCGATAGACGCAATCAGATTGTCGAGACTCGCGAACAGCTATCGATCACTCGCCCTTTTTCAAACGAATTGATGATCTCAGGACAAACGTAAGAGCCGCGACAAACCGCGGGCGTGTTGCCGAGCACTTCAGAAGTCTCTTTGATCGCCGCCACGATCCGTTTTCTTGATCGCCGTCTTCGTCTGCGGTGAGCTCGATCTCTTCCGTCACGCGCGAGCGCGCACGCGCAAACGAACGTCCCGGCCCAGGTGCGAAAGTCTTTCGCACTAAAACTACCGCCCATCACTTCCTTGATGTACTCGTTGATGTGCCGTCGCGTTACCGGCACCGGTTTGCCGTCGCCGTTTTCAAACTTGAACACGTTGTAACCCGGCAACTTCATCGTCTCGCGAATCACGCGCGCCACCTGTCGATCGCGAAGCTGCCGTTGCTGCCGCACGCCTGACTTGCCGGGAAAATCAAACTCGACCACATCGCCTTTCACCGTCACGTGTTTGCGTCGCAACGTCGCGATGCCGTAACTGCCGTTCTCACTCGCGTACACCTCGCTGCCCGGACGCATGTAACAAGTCGAAAGAATCCGCAGCACTGCGGCGAGCACTCGTTCACGCCCGAGTCCCGGTTGGCGCAAATGACGGCGAATCGTCGCGCGCATCTTCGGCATCGCCTGCGCGAACTTTGTCATTCGTTGAAACTTGCGCAGCTCCTGCGCCCGCGTGTGGTTTTCGTGATAGAGATACTGCCAACGCCCCGCCGCATCTTTCCCGACCGCCTGCACTCTTCCTTTCGCCGCGGGATTGATCGCGACGTCGGTCCACGCCGGCGGGATCTTCAGTTCTCGATGCGTTCCAGATCTGCTTTCGTCAGACGGCCATTTTGCGACTGGTAGCGGAAACCGCGTTTGGGAGTGCCGAGCCGACGTATGCCGATGTTTTGCAGACGTTCGAGCTTTGTCATGCGAAACAAGTTCTGCCTTTGAAAAGACGGAACGAGATTTGTTTATGCATGGAGTTGAGGTCGTGTGTGACTATGTTGAAGAATAAAGAGCAATCGCGGAAATAATTATGAAGTCGTGTGTTCGTGGTGTGGCGCCTGATCAGATCGAGCGCCGTCGAACGAAGAGCAGATGTGTTTGATTTGTCATGCGCGAATGCTCAACGACTATTTTCAAAGCTTCGGAAGAGTAAGCGACGAGAGGCGAACCTCCCGCCGCGTTTAAGTCAAACCTTCCAATTATTCCCACTATCGTTTCTCTCTGATCGCCGCGATCGCCTTGCCCTGGTGGCACTTTCGTCTTTGCTTCCTGTTGACGATCGCGTGCGAGCGAACGTCCCACGTCGGCGACTTCTTCGAATTGTCCCTTCTCGTCGCGTCTGACGAATCGTTTGTCTGTGCCGGTATCAATTAATTCACGATGACTTTTGTTGCGTTCTTAGCCATTGTCTGTTCCTCCTTTGAAGTGTAGGTTTCCTGTACAGCAGAACCCTCGACGGTTGTTTAGTTCCGAAGCACTTGCAACGTTTTAATCCGCCTCGACAGTTTGAAGCGCAAGCGCGATGCCAGCGCTAATTGCTAGGCAGAACTGCGTTTTATTCGTGCTGCAGCTCGATTATCACGGAAATGTGGGACGGGACATTGCTAAACCTTCGAACGGCTAGTGGCGAAAGTAAACGGAAAACTCAAACAGCCGATGTCGCCGATGCCGCCACAACATCAGCCCAAGCCCGGCATCGAAGCGAAGCTCAAACCGCGACCGCGATACGAAGCGCCGCACTACAAAGGCGCCGGAAAACTGAAAGAAAAGTCGCGCTGATCACGGGTGGCGATTCCGGTATCGGCCGCGCCGTCGCCGTGCTCTTTGCGCGCGAAGGCGCCGACGTCGCGTTCACTTTTCTGAAAGAAGAAAAGCGCGACGCGAAGAAACGAAGCGCGCGGTCGAAGCCGAAGGACAACGGCGCTTGCCGTTGATGGGCGACGTGCGCGATCCGAATTTTGCAAGAAGCTGGTCGAGCAGACAGTCAAGAAGTTTGGCAAGCTCGACATTCTCGTCAACAACGCTGCGTTTCAACAGCATCAGGAAAGTCTTGAAGACTCACGGAAGAACAATGGGACCGGACGTTCAAGACAAACATCTACGCCTACTTCTACATGACGAAAGCGGCGTTGCCGCATCTGAAGAAGGCAGCGCGATCGTCAACACCGGATCGATCACCGGTCTCGAAGGCAGCAAACAGCTGCTCGACTACGCTTCGACCAAAGGCGCGATTCACGCGTTCACGAAATCGCTGGCGCAGAACCTGGTCGAGCGCGGCATTCGCGTGAACTGCGTCGCGCCCGGACCAGTCTGGACGCCGCTGAATCCAGCGGACAAGAAACCGGAAGATGTGGCGGAGTTTGGCGCAGACACGCCGATGAAGCGGCCGGCGCAACCGGAAGAGATCGCGCCGGCTTTTGTGTATTTCGCTTCGGAAGTCGATTCGAGTTACGTGACCGGAGAAGTTTTGACTTTGCTCGGAGGCGAAACAACCGCGGCCTAAGTGCGGCGCCGGTCCTTATCAAATCAATTGGAGGAAAAGAGATGGCAGACAATGGTAGCAGTGGCAAGCACCGGAATAGTGGCAGTTCTCGTGATCTTCGTGATCCTTGTGGTCGCGCGCATTGTTTGTGTTTGGTGGACGATGGTTTGGCGGCGACAAGAGAGATCGACGTGAACATCGGCACCGCCATCGAAGTAGATCATAGCTATCAGCGATTCCGAATAATGAGAGACGATTCTCAAGCCAGCACATCCATCTGGATGGCGACGGCAGATACGCCGTCCCAGATCGCGCTTGAAAGAAAATATTCGCACCGATGTTTGCATCATCGGCGCGGGCATCGCCGGCTTGACGACTGCGTATCTGCTCGGGCGTGAAGGCCGATCGGTTGTCGTGCTGGATGATGGTGTGATCGGCGGCGGCATGACCGGCCGCACCACCGCCCATCTGACCAACGCCTTCGACGATCGTTACGTCGAGATCGAAAAGCTGCACGGCGAAGAAGGCTGCGCGCTTGACGGCCGAGAGTCACACGGCGGCGATCGACAAGATCGAGGAGATCGTTCGCGCGAGAAGATCGACTGCGATTTCGAGTGGCTCGACGGCTTTCTGTTCGCGCCGCCGGACCGAATCAGCTGATCTGCTCGACGACGAGCTGGCCGCGTCGCATCGCGCCGGACTGACCGGCGTCGAGAAAGTCGCGCGCGCGCCGCTCGAGTCGTTCGACTACCGGTCCGGCGCTGCGGTTTCCGCGGCAGGCACAGTTTCATCCGCTGAAGTATCTCGACGGTCTTGCGCGCGCGATTCATGCGCGATGGCGGTCGCATCTTCGGACAAACTCATGCGACGAAGATCGAAGGCGGCGACGCACGCGCAGGTCGAGACGAGTCATGGACCGGTGGTGACCAGCGACGTCGATCGTGGTCGCGACGAACACGCCGGTCAACGATCGCGTCGCGATTCACACGAAGCAGGCGCCGTACGTGACCTACGTGATCGGCGTGCGCGTTCCGAAAGGCTCAGTCACGCGTGCGCTCTACTGGGACACGGGCGATCCGTATCACTACGTGCGGCTGCAAAGCGACAGACGATCACGACGTTCTGATCGTCGGCGGCGAAGATCACAAGACCGGCCAGGCGAACGACGGCGACGACGCTTCGCGCGTCTCGAGCAGTGGACGCGCGAGCGTTTTCCGCAAGTCGGGCGAAGATCGAGTTTCGCTGGTCCGGGCAGGTGATGGAACCGGTCGATGGTCTCGCGTTCATCGGCCGCAATCCGCTCGATCGAGACAACGTTTTCATCGCGACCGGCGATTCCGGCCAGGGCATGACGCACGGCACCATCGCCGGCATGCTGCTGACCGACCTGATCCAGGGTCGCAGAGAATCGCTGGGAAGATTTGTACAGTCCTTCGCGCGTGACGCTTGAAGGCGCTGCCGGAGTATGCGGCGCGAGAACATCAACGTCGCCGGACAGTACACCGATTACGTCACTGCCGGCGATATCAAGTCAGTTGACAGAGCTGAAGCCGGGCGAGGGCGCGATCATGCGCGAGGGACTCTCGAAGGTCGCCGTCTATCGCGACGACGACGGAACGTTCACAAACGCTCAGCAGTCTGCCCGCACCTCGGTTGTGTGGTGGCGTGGAACTCGTGCGAAAAGACGTGGGACTGTCCGTGTCACGGTTCGCGGTTCAGTGCCGAAGGACGTGTTTACAAGGTCCGGCCAACACCGACCTCGCCCATCGACGAATAAGCACAAACGACCTAGCGGGCGATTAACCAACGACCAGCGCCACAAATTTTGTAATTATGAGACCTGTCCGCTCTGTGGTCTTGCTTTCAGTCCTACAACGTCATCGCCAGATGCAAAGCCCACAGAGGCAAGGACAGAACTTGATCCGAAACTGCGGGTGTGTTCTAGACCGCTCTACGTCCGGTAACCAGGTTGATTACGAGCACGACCACGGCAACTACGAGCAGCAAGTGGATCAGGCTGCCGCCGACATGCGAAAGCAAGCCAATGAGCCACAAGACCAATAGGATTACCAAAATTGTCCAAAGCATGATCTATTCTCCTTCTTCGATTCTTGCTTAGGAAGGAGCAACGTCCATGCCGCATCACATTGGCGTCGAAAGCCAAATCGGCGGTAAACTGTGCATCACAACGATTCGTTTTCGAAAGTTTGCGTCAGAGAGTGTTTGAAATTCAGTTCAAGCGCGAGTAATGCTTGAATCAAGGCGCTTGTTCAAGCCGCATAAACTGATTATCATCAAGGCGAAATTCAATCCCGTCTTTTCGGCGACCCCGCGCCGGCAAGAGAAACAAAAATGAGTCGTGAAGTCGAACAACCCGCTCTCGAACCTGTGCCGGAAGGCAAATACGTCTACTGCATCATCGAAACTTCCGAACCGCGTTCGTTCGGCCCGATGGGCATCGGCGGACGCGGCGACGAGGTTTACACAGTCAGACACAAAGGCCTGGCCGCCGTTGTCTCAAACACGCCCCTCGTCGTTTACGATCCCGACTCGTGAAAACGTCTTTGCGCACGAGCAGGTGAACGAGACGGTCATGCGCGAGTTCACGGTTTTGCCGATGGCCTTCGGCGCGCTGTTCCGTACCGAAGACGACATCGTCGAGCTGATTCGCGGCACTTACGACGCGCTGCGCGACGTGCTGGCGAAGATGGAAGGCAAGGTTGAGTTTGGACTGAAGGTGAACTGGGACCGCGACAAAGTCACGGCGGAGCTCGAAGAGAAAGACGACGAGATCCGCCACCTGAAAGAACAGATCACGTCGCGCACCACCGGTTCGACCTATTTCGCGCGCATGCAGCTCGGCCGCCTGATCGAAACCGCGCTGACCGACCAGGCCGACGCTTACATTCGCGAAGTCTACTCGCAGTTGCGCGACGTCGCCGTCGCCTCGCGCGCCAACAAGCCGATCGGCGATCGCATGATCATGAACGCGGCATTTCTGATCGAGCGCGATCGCGAAGCCGAGTTTGATCTGAAAGTGAAAGAGATCGCTTCGAAGTACGAAGGCAAGCTTTCGTTCAAATACACCGGCCCCTGGCCTCCATACAACTTCGTTCACATCCGGCTCAAACTCGAGCGCGGCGAAGGCACGACTGAAGCAGTTGCGAGCTGACGAATGTTCCTTATCGACGACTTACTGATGGCGCCGGTCAACGGCTTCAAGTTCATCCTGGGCCAGATTCAGAAGATGGCGGATCAGGAGTTGAACGACGACACGCTGATCAAGGAACAGTTGCTCGAGCTGCAAATGCGCAAGGAGCTCGACGAGATCTCCGACGAGGAGTTTGCGGAGCGCGAGGCGGAACTGTTTGCGCGGCTGCGGGCGATCAGGCAGCGACAACTCGACTTGATGCATGAAGTGGTCCATACGAAAGACTCGTCGAGTTTTGTGATTGAAGTCGGCGGCGATGAACATGACTGAGCATTTTCCATTTGTCGTTTGCCGTTGGTCATTTGTCATTTCTAATGGTTTTGGTGAGCGCAATGACAAACAAGAAATGACCAATGGAAAACGGAAAATGACTGGGTGAACGCACGTTATCTTTTCTTCGGCGGCAAGGGTGGGGTCGGAAAGACAACCGCTGCCTCGGCCACCGCTCTTTTTCTCCTTCACAACGCAAAACGAAACGAATCCATCCTGCTATTTTCGACTGATCCGGCGCATTCGCTGTCTGACAGTCTCGACGTAAAGATCGGCAACCGGCTGGTTGAAGTAAAAGCGTTTCGCGGCGCGCGATTGTTTGCGTACGAAATGGACGCGGCGCTCGCGCTCGAACGGTTTCGCACTGCGCACGGCGAAGTGCTGGCGGAGATCGCCGAACGCGGCACGCTGCTAGACGAAGAAGACATCAAACAATTGCTGAACCTTTCGTTGCCGGGGTTGGACGAGGTGATGTCGTTGTTTGAGCTGAGCGAAGTGGATCGTGAGGGGAAGTATTCGCGGATCGTCGTCGACACGGCGCCGTCAGGGCACACGTCGCGTTTGTTGCGTTTGCCGGAAGTGTTTGAGCGCATCGTGCGCACGTTGGATCTGCTGGGCGAGAAGCACCGCTACATGATCGAACAGTTCGCGCGCAGGAGAGCGCCGGTCGATAAGGTGGAGTTGTTTTTGCGAGATCTTACGGCGCGAATCGCGGCTGTGCGCAAGCTGCTTTACGGCGAGGAAGAGACGAGTTTTACCCTCGTGACGATTCCGGAGGCGATGAGTGTTCGCGAGACGGAAAGATATTTGACGTTGCTGAAAGAGCAGGGTGTGCCGGTGCGCGATCTGATCGTCAATCGCGTCGAACAGGAGCACGAAGGATGTGAGTATTGTCACGGGCGCGTGATGAGCCAGAAGCGCTGGTTGAAAGAGATCGAGCGTTCGTTTCGCGGGTTGGAGCTTCATCGCGTGCCGTTGATGGCGGAGGAGGTTCGCGGGCTGGACGCGTTGAAGGAAGTGGGGAATGTGATATGGAATTCCCACTGATCGCAAAACAGATCGTGATCTTTGGCGGGAAGGGCGGGGTCGGGAAGACCACGGCGGCCGCGGCTTTCGCGCTCGCGTTGGCGCGCGCCGAGTCCAGGAAGAAGCTGCTGATCTTTTCGACCGATCCGGCGCATTCCTTGTCTGACAGTTTTGGGGAAGAGATAGGGCGTTCGAAGACGGGCATTGGTGGTCATCAGAACCTTGATGCGATGGAGATCGATCCGGGCGAGTGGTTCGACGATCTGAAGCAGCGTTATCGATCGTGGACTGACGAGTTGTTCGCGACTTTGACGGGTGGATCGCGGATGGAGATCAAGTTCGATCGGGAAGCGATGCGTGAGCTGGTCGAGCTGACGCCACCGGGAATCGACGAGATCGCCGCGCTGGGTGCGATCAGCGATCTGATTGACGAGAATCGTTACGAGACGATTGTTTTGGACACCGCGCCGACGGGCCATCTGATTCGGTTTCTGGAGTTGCCGGAGGTGGCGCTTTCGTGGATCAGAACGTTTATCAAGCTGTTGTTGAAGTATCAAAACGTCGTGAAGGCGACGCAGGTGGCTGAAGAGTTGGTGGCTTTGTCGAAGAGCATCAAGCGCGTGGTCGCGTTGTTGAATGATCCGGAGCGTTGCGAGTTTGTCGGCGTGGCGATTCCGGAGCGGATGAGTTTGGAAGAGACAGCAGACTTAGGCAAGGCGCTGGAAAAATTGAAAGTGCCGATGGGAAAGCTCTTGATCAATGGAATGATTCCGGAAACGGCGGCGGCGAAATGTAAGTTTTGTGCGTCGCGACGAAAGATGCAGGACGAGGTGGTCGGGGAGTTTCGGAAGCGGTTCAAGAGCCCATCTGTCAGCCAGCCTGTCGAGTTGTTTGCGGCGCGACAGCAGCCGCATGAGATAGTAGGGCGAGAGGCGTTGCTGGGCCATTTTGAGACGTGGGATCGGGTACAATCACGCGCAAAACCACGATGAGCGAACTTGCTTTCTACGTTTACTGTATCGCTGAGAGTGCCGCCGCGGCGGAGCTTTCGGCCGAATCGCTGCCGGCTGCAATCGAAGAAGACGCGAAGCTGGAGTGGATCACGGTGGGCGAATTGGCAGCGCTGTCGAGCGAGGTTCCGCTGGCGAGTTACAGCGAAGAGAAACTGGCGGAACATTTGTTGGACGCGAGTTGGACCGCGGTCCGCGCGATGCGACACGAAACGGTGATGGAATTCGTTGCCCACCGAACCGCTGTCGTGCCGTTGCGGTTTGGCACGATCTATCTCGAACGTGCGGGCGTTGAGCACATGTTGAGTGAGAAACGGCAGGAGCTGACGGAGATTCTCGAGCGACTGCGCGGCCGCGAAGAGTGGGGCGTCAACGTCTTCTGCGATCAGTCGATCTTGATGTCGGCTATTACTTCCGTCAGTCCGGTATTGCGTGAGCTCGCTGAGCGCGCGGCGCAAGCGTCGCCGGGCCAGTCATACTTGATGCAGAAGAAGATCGAAACGCTCCGTGTCGACGAATCGCGCTCCGCACTGAATCGCATCATCGAAGAGATCGAAAAAGCGTTGAGCGAACAGTGCGAAGATGCGAAACGCTTGCGCGTGCTGAAAGTAGAAGCGACCGAGCATGGCGAGCTGAAAGCAAAGTTTGCTTTTCTTATAAAGAAAACCGAATTTGAAAAATTTCGCGACGCCGCGGAGCGACTCGCCCAGGAACACCAGGCCGCCGGCGTGCGCCTGGAACTGACCGGTCCGTGGCCGGTATACAACTTCACGGTAGCGAGCGAGTAAACCAATGAGCTCTCCTTTTGACCGGGTGTTGATTGAAAGCGACGTCGAGCAGTTGGAAGAGGCCGATCTTTCCCTCCTCGAAACACTCGATCACGTGCTGAATCGCGGGATGGTAATTGCCGGCGAGATCACCATCTCGGTGGCGGACATCGATCTGATCTTTGTCGGCTTGAACGTGCTGCTGAGCTCGGTGGAAACGGCACATGAAGTGTTGCGCAACCGCGAAAACAAGATTGAATGAAGTTATATGTCTATTGTCTGGCCGAACAGATCGACTCGCCTCGCACGCCGGCTACTGGCATCGCGGGTGCGAAAGTAGACATCCTTAATTTAGACGGGTTCTCGTTCTTAGTCAGTGAAGTTGAAGGCGACACAGTGCCCGCAACGCGTGACAACGCGCTCGCCCACGACGCCGTGGTGCGCAGCGTGCTCGACCAAACGACGCCGCTCCCGTTGCGCTTTGGGACAGTGGTGAGCGAAAAGGCGCTCCGAAACTACCTAACCGCGCGAAAGGAATCTATATCTGCAAGACTCGCGCAGGTTCGCGGTTGTATTGAAATGAGCGTCAAGATTATTTGGAACACGGATCAGGAAGAAATCGGATCGGATCTTGCCGCGGAGGGCCCTGGCGCACGCTTTTTGAAAGAAAAACAGCGTGAGATTCTTGGCGGTGAACGTCGAGCTGCGCAGGCGAAAGAGATTGCAGCGTGGTTGGGAGACGAAGTTGGCGAAACTGTCCGTCAGGCGGCAGTTAGCCTCTGTCCGACGGAAAAACTGCTCGTCGCCGCCGCGCATCTGGTCCCCTACGAGCAGCTTTCCGAATATCGCGATCGCGTCGCAAAAGCCCGGAAAATGCGGCCGGAACTGCATTTTCTAGTGAGCGGCCCCTGGCCGCCGTACACTTTTTCTAACATAGATCTTGAGTTTAAAACGCAGTTCGGAGTAAGCTGATGGAGCTTTCCCCCGAAAAACCCCCTACGGCTGAGCCGGAAATCGAAACCTCGCACGTTGAGGAGTTCGTGGAGCAACTGAGTTGTGTCACAAACTCGCTGCCGTCGCGAATAAATATCGATGCGCAGAGCGTCGAGCAAGGTCTGGCGAAGCTGGTTCTAACTTTGATCGAGTTCATCCGTCGCCTGCTCGAGAAGCAGGCAGTCCGCCGCATGGAAGGCGGGGATCTCTCACCTGAACAAGTCGAAGAACTAGGGTTGGCATTGATGAAATTGGAAGCCAAGCTCGAGGAGCTGAAAACGCAGTTTGGATTAGCGGATGAAGATCTCAATCTCGATCTCGGTCCTGTGGGACGCCTGATTTAGCAGTAGTAAGTTTTTTCCCCTGCAGTTCATACGACGGTGGCGGTCACCTAAGCTTTTTGATTTAAGCCGCCTCCTGAGAGTGGAGGACGAAAGTGTCCAGTGAGCGGTCTACCCTGATAACGGCCCGTCCCCCGGGTCTTGTTGATGTTCTCGACCGTATTCTTGATAAAGGGTTGGTGATAGCGGGCGACATCAAAGTCTCGCTGGCCAACGTAGAACTACTCACCTTGCAGATCCGCTTGCTCGTGTGCTCGATCGACAAGGCAGAGCAGATTGGCTTGAACTGGTGGCGCTACGACACGAACCTGACGACACGCGCCGAGCGTGCCGAAGCGGAGAATGTCGAGCTTCGCGAACGTCTCTCCGAGCTCGAACTGGAAATCCGAAAACTCGGCGCGGCTGCCGCGGATCGTGAAGTGAAAGTGTTGGACGAACGCCGTGTTACTACGCGCAAAAGAAAAGCAAGGCGCCGCAATACGTAACCGGGAACTGAAGTTATTTGGAGGAGCAAGAAGCGCCGTCAACCTCGTGCGGGTTTTTGAAAACTTCTAACAAAGGAACCTAAGCAAATGGCTGTCGAAAGAGCACCAGGCGGAACGAGTCTAATAGACGTCCTTGATCGCGTGCTCGACAAGGGCATCGTTATTGACGCCTGGGTCCGAATTTCACTCGTAGGCATCGACTTGATCACAATCGAGGCGCGCGTCGTCGTCGCTTCGATCGACACGTATCTCAAGTACGCGGAAGCTGTGGGTCTGACGCCTGCGGTTTCGCGGCCGGCGATTACGCCCGGAGCTGAAACGGTGGAAACTGAGACGCGCCGCCGGGTCACGGTTGACGTCGATAAGAAGTGAGAAGATTGCCGATTGGCGATTGCCAATTGATTAGGTGACTGACAGCGCTGATAAATCGGCAATCGGCAATTGGAAATCGGCAATAGTTGTCACGGTTCTAACTGATACAGAATCATGGGTGAAGTCCCAACAGAGTTAGCCTTTGTTACGGTCCCGCCGATCTCTGATAACGACCGGGTAGGTTCCTACCTGCGCCAGTATGACGTGTTCGTCGAAACGACGACGCAGATGCTGGCGACCCCGCGCTTGAACGAACGACTGCTGCTCGCGCTGGAAGGCATCGCCAGCATTTTCGGCCATCGCCAGGCGGCCGTGGCCATCATCAACGAAAGAGACGCCGAGCTGCGCATTCGCGCAGCAGTCGGCTTTGAAGGCGATCACCCCGCCCGCGCCGAGATGCCCCTCGATTCCAGTGCCGCCTGCGTCCGTGTGATCCACGATGCAGTGCCGCTTTGGATCGCGATCAAGGAAGACCTCGCCTCCCGCACGTTGTTCGACAAGATGCACTGGGAACAGGACATTATTGCCCTCCCGTTGTTTGGCATCTCCGAGATCTCATCCAAAACGAAGCCGCGATTCAACCAGCGGCACCAGGCTTCCCGGTCATTCGTACTGGACCTTCGATCCCGGCACGCGTCTGGGCGTCCTTTACGTCGGCGCAAACCGTGAAACCATCGATCCGCTATCGCTCAGTCTGTTGAAGCGCTTTGCCGATCGCATCGGTGTGATTGCGTCGCTCGCGATTCACCAGGAAAAGCTGGTCAACACAGTCACGAAATTACAGCGCGAGCGGCAGTGGATCGAGTCGATCATGAAATCTGTTGCCGATCCGATCGTGCTCACCGATCTCGACAACGAAATCCTCCTGCAAAACCGGCGTGCGGAAGAGCTGTTCAGCGGTTCCGCCAATGCCGGCGAAGGAAAACGACGCGCGCTGAAAATGAACGACCTGCTGTTTTCCGCGTATCTTTCCAGCGCGACCGTTTCGTCGTCGGAAGTCGTGCAGCGAGACATCACGCTCGTCGATCCGATTGAAGGTTCCGACATTCACTTTGAAGTTATTTCAACTCCCGCCGCAAATGCACGCGGTGAGCCGCTCGGCCTCGTCTCTATCTTCCGTGACGTTACCGATCTCCGCGAAGCTAACGAAGAGCTCGCGCGCAACTTCGTCAAGCTGCAACAAGCGGAAGCCGACTCGCGCCGCGAGCGCGATCGTCTCGACCTGATCATTGAAAACGTTGGCCATCCGATCGTCGTTTGCGATTCGGCCGGCAACTTCATTCTGTTCAATCGTCGCGCCGAACTGTTGTTCGAAGAAAAATCATCGCTTCCGCTCTGCTGCTGCTGTGCGGACAAACGCCGTGAAGTTGACGTCGTTTATCTCCGGCTCTGGCGTCAGCATCAGAAACAGGCAGACAGGCCGAGATCGAACTGATCGATCCGGATGGCGGGCGTTTCCTGCCGATGGAGATCACGGCGCGTGAAGTTCTCGACGCAACCGGGCAGGTGACTGCGGTCGTCTCGATTCTTCACGACCTGACCGAGATTCGCGAACTGGAACGCCGCCGCGTCGAGCAGCAACTGTTTGAATCGGAAAAACTGGCGGCGGTCGGCAGGCTCGCCGCGTCGATCGCTCACGAAGTCAATAACCCGCTCGAAGCCATCAAAAATGCGCTTTATTTGATGGAATCCGGCGCCGAGGGTGACAAAAACTCTCGTTTTCTTGAGATCGCTCGCAAGGAAACGGAACGAGTGTCGCACATCATCCGACAGATGCTTGGGTTCGCCCGCCGGTCGGGCGAGGTTGATTGGGTCGACGTCAACCAGGTAATCGAAGAAACGCTGGTGCTGTTGGAAAAGAAGATGCGCCAGTTGCGCATTCGCGTGATCCGGAATTTCGACGAGGAGTTACCAAACGTTCGCGCGCGCGCCGATCAGTTGCGGCAGGTATTTTTGAACTTGATCATCAACGCGCAACAGGCAATCTCGAATGGCGGCGAGATTACGATCACGACTTCCCGTTACGAACAGGCGTTGCAGCCGTCGATCCTTGTCCAGCTCAGCGACAGCGGCAACGGCATTCACGAGGACGACCTGATGCGTATTTTTGACCCGTTCTTCTCGACCGGAAAAAAGGGTACCGGTCTCGGTCTGTGGGTAACGCAGGACATCGTCAGACAACATGGTGGACGCATCGAAGTCGCAAGCGAACTTGGTCGGGGAACGGTTTTCACTATAGTGCTTCAGGTTGATTCACCGATCCTCGAAGATGGGAAAACGGAGTCGTCTCCGGCAACTAAATGAGTCCTCGAGCAGAACAGATTGATAGAGATTTGGCGCCGGATGACGGCAGCGGCTTTTCGCCGGCAGTGCTCGACGGCCGCTTGCTCGTAGTCGACGACGAAGAGAGCCTGCGCATTACGACCGCGGCAATTCTCGAAAAAGAAGGTTACACGGTCGACACTGCCTCGAGCGGCGACGAAGCCATCGCCCTCATGGATCAGACCGACTACGACCTCGTGCTCACCGACTTGCACATGGAAGGTGGCGACGGTCTGTCAGTGCTGAACCAGATTCGGCGGCATTCGCCGTTGACGATCTCCGTCGTCCTGACGGGCTTTGCTTCCGTTGAATCGGCTATCGCGGCGTTGCAGGAAGGCGCTTACGACTACCTCGTCAAACCCTGCGACATCGACAGCATGAAACACACCATTCGTCGTGGTGTCGAACATCGCCGCCTGATGCTTGCCGAACAAAAGGCGCGCACCGACCTCGAACAACTGAATCTCGACCTGGAAAGAAGAATCGCCGACCGTACCGCAGAGTTGACGCGACTAAACGGAGAGCTTGCGGAAGCAAATCGCGCGAAGGATGTCTTTCTTGCCACGCTCTCGCACGAGCTGCGCACGCCGCTCACGCCGGTGGTTGGTTGGATCAAACTGTTGCGTAGCGGAAATCTCGACGAGAAAAGCGTCGCCCAGGCGCTTGATGCGATCGAGCGTAACGCCTGGCTTCAGTCGAGACTGATTGACGACCTGCTCGACACGTCGCGCATCGCGACCGGCAAACTGCATTTCGAACCAAAACCGACGG
Source organism: uncultured Acidobacteriota bacterium (assembly GCA_963770215.1). Lineage (GTDB taxonomy): Bacteria > Acidobacteriota > Blastocatellia > Pyrinomonadales > Pyrinomonadaceae > PSRF01. The sequence goes on along the minus strand of CAVYOP010000011.1, from coordinate 223,562 downwards.
ATGTCAACACGATCGTGAAGGCGGCGATCGATACCGTGCGCGCCTCCGCCGCTTCCCGAAACATCGATTTGTCGGTGCAGTTGTCGTCGTCGACCCTCGTCGTGATGGGTGAACCAGTGCGTCTTCAGCAGATCGCCTGGAACCTGCTCTCGAATGCGATCAAGTTTACCGAGCCCGGCGGGAAGGTGACCGTGATAACGGACGGCGACAATTCGCACGCGCGGGTGTGCGTTACCGACACGGGCGTCGGGATCGCCCCGGATTTTCTGCCGCACGTGTTCGATCGTTTCAAGCAGGCGGACGGATCGACGTCGCGCCGGCACGGCGGCTTGGGTTTGGGCCTGGCGATCGCCGACGCGCTCGCCAAGATGCACGGCGGGAAGATCGAGGCTGAGTCAGAAGGCGCCGGCAAAGGCGCGTGTTTTACTTTCTGTCTCGAGCTCGCGACGGCAGAACGTGTCGCCCCGGAACCCGTCACAGAAAGAGTTCACTCGTTGAGCGGACTCGACGTTTTGATCGTCGAAGACTCGCCGGACACTTTGTTGTTGCTGAGCGCGCTTTTCAGCCGGGAAGGCGCAAACGTTATGACCGCAGCGTCAGCCGCGGAAGCCTTGCAGAGTGCCGCGAGCAAACGTCCCAGCGTGATCATTTCAGACATCGGGATGCCGGACGTGGACGGCTATCAGCTCTTGCAGCAGCTCAAAGTGCTTCCCGGAATGGACGACGTCCCGGCCATCGCGATTTCCGGTTACGCCAGCGAGGAAGATCGCGAGCGTGCCCTGGAAACCGGCTACCAGGCCCTTGTGCCAAACCGATCGACGTGGACGAGCTCTTCAGTCTCATCCAGGAGCTCAAAGTTCGCCAACTCACCCCGGCGCACAAGTAAAAGTGTCCAAAAATCGAACTTCACCCTTAAATCATCATTCAATTTGACAAAAATAAAATTGTAACTATAATGGTTACAAACAGGAACCGAAGTTTCCCCGAACCGTATTTGATATGTCGACTAACAGCAGGTTCGCCGTAGCCGTACATGTGCTCAGTTTGATGGCCTGGTCGGGCGAAGAACCACTTAAATCCGAACAGGTTGCGGAGAGCGTGAACACCAATCCGGTGGTCATTCGCCGCATATTGCTGGAGCTGGCTGATGCGGGACTGGTCGTTTCGCAGACAGGTTCATTGGGAGGTTCGCGCCTGGCAAACGATCCGGCGAGAACGACCCTCCTAGATGTGTATCAGGCGCTCGAGGGCGGCGGCATGTTTTCGCTGCATCGACAGCCTCCGAACCAGGATTGTCCGGTCGGCGTGAATATTGAAACTGTGTTAGGCGACGTTTTTCTGGAGGTTGATTCGGCGGTAGAGCAGGTGCTGGGAAAGATAACGATCGACGACGTCGTGCAGCGGTTGAAACCGTGCAGCGGCGCCAAAACTCACACAGCTCTCGCAAAGAACGGAAACGGGCGCAATGGTACGGGAAAGGCGGCAGCGAGAAACGGCAACGGGACAAGTTCGAGAAACGGCCGTAGGAAGCATTATGACCAAAGGCAGATAGCTTTGTCCGAAGTGCGCACCGGTGCAAAGAACCGGAGGGCGAAAGCTTTCCGACCTGCCTAACAAACGCGAGAAAGGAATGTCTTATTTTGTCCAGGCTTGAAAAGGATCAAAGCGGTATCGAGCTTCTGAGTTCGGCGAAAGGCGAGTTCGTCAACCTCAGCGAGGAATTGACGGACGACGCCGTGTCTATTGAGGATATCGACGAGGTTTTGCAAACCCTCGAAAGAGCGACCAGTAGTGAAGCTGAAATTGAAGAGCCTTTGATCGAGGAGTCGTCGTCTGCGGTCGAGTCGGATGAAGCCATGAGCGAAGAGGTCGAGCTGGACCTTTCCGCCGGCGAAATGGACAAGACCTCGGACCCGATCCGCGTTTACATGCGGGAAATGGGTGTGGTGCCGCTGCTCACGCGCGAGCAGGAAGTGTCGATTGCGAAGCGCATCGAGCGCGGACAGAAACGCGCTGAAAAAGCGATTGCGCGTTCGCCGATCGCCGTGGTCGAGCTTTTCAGAATCGGCGATGAGTTGGCGGCGGGAGCCCTCAACATTCGCGACGTCGTCGCTTTCTCGGATCAAATGGAGACCGAGGAACACGAAGATCGCAGCGAAGAGTATTTGCAGTGGACGATCGAGGGGCTACTAAACATTCGGGGGCTTTACAAACGAGGTCTGAAGGAGTTTGAGCGCTTTGCCGACGAACAGAGAGTGTCGCGCGGCAAGCGTTCGAAGAAGCTCTTGCGCTACCGACGGAAGCTGGCGCGAACGCGGTTGGAAATCGCGCAGGAGATCCGCGGGTTGCACATGAAAGAAGCAGCTCGGCAGCGTTTGATCGCCTCGATCGGCGTCGTCCACAAGGAAGTTCGCACGCTCGAACGCGAAGTTGATGCGAACAACGAAAAGCTCAAACGCAAAGGGCTGAAGGCTGACAAGGCGAAGGAATACCGGAAGAACGTCGCCACGGCGAAGAAGCGTTTGAAAGAAATTGAAGTCGAGCATCATCTGACGGCGTTGGAGATCAAACGGTCGCACCAGATGATCGCCGTGAGTGAAGCGCAAACAGCGCAGGCGAAGCATGAGTTGACGGAAGCGAACCTTCGTCTCGTCGTCTCGATCGCGAAGAAGTATCAAAACCGCGGGTTGCAGTTCCTCGATCTGATTCAGGAAGGCAATCTCGGTCTGATGAAGGGCGTTGACAAGTTTGACTGGCGGCGTGGCTACAAGTTTTCGACTTACGCAACCTGGTGGATTCGCCAGGCGATCACGCGCGCGATTGCCGACCAGGCACGTACGATTCGCATCCCGGTGCACATGATCGAGGTGATCAATAAACTCAAGAACACCTCGCGTGAGCTGGTGCGCGAGCTCGGACGCGAACCTACGACCGAAGAGATCGCGAAAAAGATGGACACCTCCGTCGACAAGGTGCGCAAGGCGCGCAAGTTGATGCAGGATCCGATCTCACTCGAGACTCCGATCGGCGAAAACGGCGATTCGCAATTAGGCGACTTGATTGAAGACAAATCGAGCGAGAGCCCGGCGGCGCGTGTGATCACGTCGAACCTGCGCGAGATCGCGGGCGACGTGTTGCAGACGCTGAGCCCGCGCGAGGAGCGAGTGATTCGTTTGCGGTTCGGCCTCGACAATGGCGGTCACGAGCGGACGCTGGAGGAAGTGGGCCAGAACTTCAACGTCACGCGCGAGCGCATCCGTCAGATCGAAGCGAAGGCATTGCGTAAACTCCGCCACCCATCGCGTGCGCGGTTGCTGAAGAACTTCCTCGAAGGCGAGGGTAACTAAGATTTTTGGACAGATTTTGGAAGATTAACTAGGAGCGATCACATGAGTGAATTTGTAAAGGAAGTGAGCGATAGCTCGTTTGAAAAGGACGTATTGACTTCGGACAAACCGGTGCTGGTAGACTTTTGGGCGCAATGGTGCACGCCCTGCCGTATGTTGGCGCCGACCGTTGAGGCTGTCGCGCAGCAATATACTGATAGTGCTTCAGTCGTGAAGTTGAACGTCGACGACAACCCCTCGACCGCGCAGCGCTACGGGATCAAAGGCATTCCGACGCTGATCCTGTTCAGGGAAGGAAAGGAAGTCGAGCGCGTTGTGGGTGCGACGAGCAAGGAATCGATCACACGGATGATTGAAAAGTACATCTCTGCCGCCGCTTAAGCGCGGATTAATTTATCGACGAACGGCCGGACGTCTTCCACGTCCGGCCTTTTTGTTTTTAGTGATTAGAGTAGCTTGGCTGGCAAGTCATGTATGCCGTTATTGTTGCGGCGTCATTTGTTGTTGTTACGGCGTCAGTAGTGCCGTTATCGTTGCGGCGTTTTAGGTGCAGTCATTGTTTCGGCTTCGCCGCCTCACATCAGGCGGCGAAGCCGTAGCAGTGATTGAAGCCGCAGTAGTTTAGAAAGCCGCAGCAAGTTGAAGGAGCAGCAGTAGTTTGAAGGAGCCGCAGCAAGTTTCGAGTTTGAAGTCACTTTTCGTGCAAGTCGATTAGACTTCCAGATCGTCAGAAAGCAGGTTTTTTATTGGACAGCCGGCCAGGTCTGCGTAGCCGTACAACACAGACATCAGTAGTTCGTCTACATCCTCCTCGTAGGCCCTGATCTCCGCGCCAGTCTTCGCGCCGACTTCTTTCGCGATCTCATCTCTCGTCAATCCTAACCGTTTACGAATCGCTTTGAGTTTTTCCGGGATTCGTTTAGGAAATTCAGCTCGTACAGGCATGATGATTATCTCCGTGAATGCTCACTTTTTTCGCCGGCGGCTTCGCGCTTCAGTTCGTTCCTCTAGTAAGTCATTGTGTCTGGTCCTGAGCATGTAGTTCAGCGCCTGATAGGTCATTCCGAGACTGCGAGCGGCATAGGTGATTCTGCGCTGATTTTCTTCGAGTGCGCGTTTGATCCGATCGTGCTCAATTGAGTGTATTTCCTCTTCTAATGGCTGGCTGGAGATAGGTCTTTTTCCGTCAGCTATGGTTAATAGTTCTCCCATTTCTCGAAAGACTGCGAGTGCTACTTGTCCAGCACGATTGATAGAGCCGATTTGCTGATACAGGTCGATGGCGCGACGGTAAGTCGAAAGCGCACTGGCGTAATTCCCAAGCCGAGCTAACGACGTGCCGTGTGTTTTGAGTGATTCAGCTAACGGCAACTGCATATCGCTCTGCTCGAGAGTTCGCACAGACGAGCGCGCGGTTTTCTCCGCTTCTGCATCTTTCTTTTCCTTGAGAAATACGCGAGCGCGAGTTTCATCGGTTTGCGCAACAGCAGTCTTGTCTTTGAGGCTGGAAAAGATGCGGCGGGCGCGATCCAGGTGAGCGTGCGCTTCCTGGCATCTGTTGATCTGGAAGTAGATTAAGCCGAGATTGTTTTCGACGTTAGCGCGATAACGTTTATGCTCTGCTAATTCAAAGTGATAACTCGCGGCGGCATATTCGACTAAGGCGCGATCGAGGTGTTCTGTCCGCTTCTCACTTTCCCAAAGATCCTTTAGTGCGTCGCCGAGAGCTTGGTGGTAACAACCCTTTACGGTTTGGTTGTTAAGCTCCTGAAACAATGTGGAGTTAGCCACGAGGCAATTCAATGCTTCGGTGAGATGGCCCGCATCAATATCAACGACGGCCTTGCGAATTATGGCCTTCGCTTTCAATTCGCTATCAGTGGTCAAATCCGCGAGGGCAAGTTTGAGAAGATCTGATGCATTCTCGTAGTCGCCTGTTCGCCAGTAGCACAGGGCCAATTCTGTCTGTGCTTCCGCAACCTTCTTCTTGTATCTCTGTGATTGGAAGATGGTGAGGCTTTCACTGATAAGATTCTTGGCATTTTCCTGAGCGTCCGTTATCTGATCATTATGCCCGAGTAAGCCGGTTAATACTCCAACTCGCAAGAGCAATTCAGCCGCAATGTCTCGTTCCAGGCCTGCAAGCTTGGGACGTTCACCGACACGCGGCCAGAAAGCCGATAGTACCTCGTAAGCTTCGTCGTATTCGCCTCGATTCTCAAAATCTGTAGCCAGTTCGCAGCAAAGCTCCGCCCGGCCTCCCACACTGAGGTTTGGGTTTACTAAATCGCGTAATAGTGAGGTCCGTACAGTCATGTGAGAACGAAAGTTCAGGAAACGACGCTCGAAATTTTACCCCCTACAGGGAGTCACTGCAAGAAATTTGTGCTAATCTGGGCGATGCAAAATTTTTGCATCGCGGTCCTGCCTCGATGCAAAAATTTTGTATCGCTTTTTAGGAGAAACCAAATGATGAACAAATTACGCCTAACATGCGCGCTTGTGGCCCTGACTTTGACACTTGCTGTCTCTGCGGCTGCCGGAACAATTCATTCTACTGGTGTTGTTGCGGAGCCACCGCCGCCACCGCCGAGCGAAACAACATCAACCTCGACCACGGGCCTAACCACGACCGTAATCCTTACGATCCTTAGTTTGATTCGTTAGGCCAACGTCTCACCTGTGGTGAATAGCCTGCGTTCTGTGCGGGATAAGTAGGAGTGTGTCTCTGACACATTTACAAAATCTTGCATAGATTGGGTCTTGCTATGTGTATTTGCGACAATTATAAACGCAGCACCTCCCGATTAAGATGTCCCACAGCGGGGCGTTATGGCTCAACGAAAGAATCGTTCTTACGCCAAGAGAGTGTTCCTTAACTCGATCTCAGAAGGCCCGCCTGAGTTTATTCAGGCCGTGGCCGACTCCAGTGATCAAGGCGCCTACCTGCTGGGAAATTACTTCCTGATTGTCGCCGCCGATTCCGGGTCACCGACGACTCTCGAATTTGCAGTGGAAAGTGCAAGAGCGCGCAAGCGAAGCATCGAAAAGATCAATCGCTTTGCTAAAGTTGTTAATGAGTTTCGAGAGCGGTTAATTAGGGAAATCGATTTGATTGAGAAGGCAGAATAATTATGCTGAAATCATAGACATGAGTTCTTACACCCTTGGCTTTCAAGAAATCGATAAAACAAAGCTAAAGCTGGTCGGAGGGAAGGGCGCAAACCTGGGAGAGCTGTCGCGGATTGAGGGCATTCGGGTGCCCGATGGCTTTTGTCTTACCACGGAAGCATATAAGGAGATTGTCGGGGATAGCGCGGAGGTTAATTCGCTGCTGGAGCGATTGGCCGTTCTGAAGACAGATGATCGGAAAGAAATTGCTGAGATCGGTGCCAAGATTCGGCAAGTGATCCAGGAGATACCAATTCCGAAAAGCATCGAGGATGAAGTCTTTCAGCAACTCGACCGGCTCGGCGAAGGAGATGCCTATGCCGTACGCTCCAGCGCCACAGCCGAAGATCTTCCCACCACCTCCTTTGCCGGGCAGCACGACACCTACCTGAACATTATCGGCAACGAGCCTATTCTGAAACATATCAGCAAGTGCTGGGCTTCCCTGTTTACGGAAAGGGCCTTGATCTATCGTCTGCAAAATGGGTTCGATCACAGAAACGTCTCCTTAGCTGTTGTGATCCAGAAAATGATCTCGTCCGAAGCGGCAGGGATCATGTTTACGGCCGATCCGGTCAGCTCAAATCGAAAGATACTGTCCATCGACGCCGGCTTCGGGCTCGGCGAAGCGTTGGTTGCGGGCATCGTCAATGCCGATAATTACCGCGTTTCCGAAGGAAGGATCGTCGGCAGGACCGCGCCTGACGGGCAAAATGCGCAGACGTTATCGGATGAAGAAATTCTGGAGCTCGAACGTCTTGGAAGAAAGATCGAGGCGTATTTCGAGAGTCCTCAGGACATCGAATGGTGTCTTTTCGGCGGCGTCTTTTATATCGTGCAGAGCCGCCCGATCACTGCCTTATTCCCAATTCCCGAGGTAAATGATCGGGAAAATCACGTCTATGTATCCGTCGGCCATCAACAAATGATGACCGACCCCATGAAACCACTGGGAATCTCTCTGTTCCAGCTAACTGCTTTTAGACCCATGTTCAAAGCCGCCGGTAGACTGTTCGTGGACGTCACACAGCAACTGGCTTCGCCTGAAAGCAGAAAAAACCTGCTAAATCTCATAGCTGAGCATGACCCACTTATATGGGACGCGCTCGTATCGATAGCGGAGCGGCCGGATTTTATAAAACCGCTGCCTGATGACGAAAACGGTCCCGCTAAAAGAAACCTCACCCCGCCGGTAAAAAGCTATATCGATCCATCGGTCGTGGTTGACCTGATCGAAAAAAACGAAGCATCGGTAGAGCAGCTAAGACGGAACATTCAAACAAGATCGGGACCCGACTTGATCGATATTGTTTTGGAAGATATCCCGGAATTACAAAAGGTCCTGTTCGACCCGCAAAGCATGGCTGTGATCATGAGCGGGATGGGTGCTTCGTCCTGGCTCAACGAGAAGATGAACGAGTGGTTGGGCGAGAAAAATGCCGCGGACACGCTCTCTTTGTCCGTGCCAAACAACATCACCTCGCAAATGGGCCTGGCGCTCCTCGATGTTGCGGATGTCATACGCCCGTACCCGGACGTCATCGCTTATCTGGAAAATGTCGAAGACGAGGACTTTCTTGCTGAATTGCCTAAACTTGAAGGTGGACGCGAAGCCCGCGACGCTATCGACGCGTTTCTCGGCAAGTACGGAATGCGGTGCGCGGGAGAGATCGACATCACCAAACCTCGTTGGCAGGAAAAACCGACAACGCTCATTCCCATCATTCTCGGTAACATCAAAAACGTCGAGCCCCGCGCCGGCGCCAGGAAATTTGAGCAGGGGCGGCAGGAGGCCCTGAAAAAAGAACAGGAGCTATTGGACCGGTTGAAACAACTGCCGGATGGCGAACAAAAAGCGGCAGAGACAAAACAAACGATCGACCTCATGCGGTCTCTCATCGGCTATCGCGAATATCCGAAGTACGGCAAAGTCAATCGTTACTTCGTCTATAAACAGGCCCTGCTGAAAGAAGCCGAACGGCTCGTAAAAGCCGGTGTTATTAACGACAGGGAAGATATTTACTATCTCACTATCCAGGAACTCCGCGAGGTCGCGCGCACACATGAGCTGGACCAGCGGACGATAGACAAGCGAAAAGCCGAGCACGAGTTATTTGAAAAACTAACTCCTCCGCGTGTAATGACCTCCGATGGTGAGATCATCACAGGTGCATATAAACATGAAGCACTCCCGGCCGGAGCCATCGCTGGTTTGGCTGTTTCGAGGGGAATCGTAGCAGGACGAGCCCGGGTGATTTTGAGCATGGAGGACGCTGACCTGGAAGATGGCGACATCCTGGTCACCACATTTACCGACCCGAGCTGGACCCCTTTATTCATATCCATCAAAGGTTTGGTAACGGAGGTGGGCGGCTTGATGACGCACGGGGCCGTCGTCGCGCGGGAATACGGTTTGCCCGCGGTCGTAGGCGTGGTAAACGCCACGAAGCTAATCAAAGACGGGCAGCGCATTCGGGTGAACGGAACAGAAGGTTATGTCGAGATACTGCACGGAAAATAAACTCCGGCAAAGACTTTCTCCTCCTTGCGACAACGGTAGCGTTTCGTAGAAAATGGCAATCCACGTATGGAACAGGTGAAACCTCAGCGGCTTATTGTCGGTATTACGGGTGCGACCGGGACTATCTTCGGCGTGCGGATTTTGCAGATGCTGCATGGCTCGGGGGTGGAGACGCATCTCGTCGTCAGCAAGTGGGCGCAACGCACATTGACGCATGAGACGCCGCATTCGTTAAAAGAAGTTCAGGAACTGGCGACGCAGAGCTATGGCAGCGGCGATCAAGGCGCGGCGATTTCGAGTGGGTCGTTTGTGACGCTCGGGATGGTTATCGCTCCTTGCAGCATGCGCACGCTCGCGGCGATCGCGCACGGGCTCGGCGACAACCTCATCCATCGCGCGGCCGACGTGATTCTGAAAGAGCGTCGCAAACTGGTGCTCGTCGTACGCGAGTCGCCGTTCAACGAGATACATCTCGAAAACATGTTGAAGCTGGCGCGCATGGGGGTCGTGATCCTGCCCCCTGTCCCGGCTTTCTATAATCATCCGCAGAGTCTCGACGACATGGTCAATCACATCGCGATGCGCGTCGTCGATCAGTTTGACATTCATCTCGACGTAATGAACCGGTGGGACGGCGTGTTGCTCGATCAACGACGAGCAGGGGAATAAGTACAATTGGTCTTGCTCAGCGTTCTTTGCGTAACCCGGCGTTCTCTGCGTTAGATAATGCTTCACGCCGAGAACACGGAGAGACGCGAAAGGACGCCGAGATAGAGCGCTTACAAGGAGGCAAATCGTGGGAGAGATGGTGGAGTTTCCGGTCAACGGCGGCAGCATCGAAGGCTATGAATCTGTTCCCGAGGTCGGCGGTGGTCCAGGAGTGGTCGTGATCCAGGAGTGGTGGGGACTCGTGGACCACATAAAAGACGTTTGCGATCGTTTCGCCGCTGCCGGCTTCGTTGCGCTTGCTCCCGATCTGTATCACGGCAGAACCACGAAATCGCCCGACCAGGCCGGCAAGATGATGATGGCGCTGCGCATCGACGAGGTTGAAAAGGAACTGAAGGGCGCCGTCGATTACTTACTCAAGCACGACGGAGTGACGAGCAAGAAGATCGGCGTCGTCGGTTTCTGTATGGGCGGCGCGCTCGCGTTGTACGCGGCAACGAAAAATGAGAACGTCGGCGCCGCCGTCGTCTTCTACGGCGGGCATCCAAATGTCAAACCCGATCTGCCCAACCTGCACGCGCCGGTTCTTGGCCTGTATGCAGAGAAAGACGGCTTCGTAACGCCGGAGTTAGCGCGCGAGCTTGAAAGCAAGCTGAATGAGCTCGGCAAAGAGATCGACGTGCATATTTATCCCGGCGCCGATCACGCCTTCTTCAACGATTCACGTCCCGAGGTTTACGATGCGGAAGCCGCCGCCGATGCCTGGCGGCGCACGGTTGAGTTCCTGAAACAGCGATTACAATGATCCACGTAATCGTTGGTTACTGATCGTCTCTAAACTGCTCTCTATATAACTAGAAAAAGGAAACCCCTTTTATGACTATCTCTGCGTGCGCCCGGGCACTGTTCCTGTTGTTTGTCCTATCGCTTTACGTTGCAGCGCAACAACCATCTCCATCGCCAACACCTTCGCCAACCCCGAGTCCAAGTCCAAGTACAACTCCCACGCCCGACGCGTCGCCGACGCCACGCGATCCGATGTCGACGCCGACCTTCAGCGGACTGCGTTTGCGCGCGATTGGACCAGCGTTCACTTCCGGACGCATCAGCGGTTTCGCAGTCGATCCGGCCAATCCGACGCGCTATTACGTCGCGGTCGCTTCAGGCGGTGTTTGGAAAACAACTAACGCCGGCGTCACGTGGACTCCCATCTTCGACAACGAAGCGTCGTATTCGATCGGCGCCATCGCAACCGATCCGAAAAACTTCCTGACGGTTTGGGTCGGCACCGGCGAAAACAACAGCCAGCGCAGCGTTTCCTACGGCAACGGACTTTACAAATCTGACGACGGCGGCCGGACCTGGCGTAACGTCGGTCTAAGAAATTCCGAGCGCATTGGCCGCATCCTCGTCGATCCGAAAGACTCGAACATCGTCTACGTCGCCGCGCAAGGCCCGTTGTGGGGACCGGGCGGCGAGCGTGGTCTTTTCAAAACGATCGACGGCGGCAAGACCTGGAAGAGCATTCTCAACATCAGCGAAAACACCGGCGTCACCGACGTCGAGATGGACCCGAACGATCCGAACACGCTCTACGCGGCAGCGTACCAACGCCGCCGCCACATGTGGACGCTGATCAACGGCGGCCCCGAAAGCGCCATCTACAAATCGACTGACGCCGGCGCGACCTGGAACAAGTTGCGCGCCGGTTTGCCGGCAGTCGACCTCGGACGCATCGGTCTCGCGATCTCACCGGTCGATTCGAATGTGATCTACGCGACAGTCGAAGCTGCCGATCGTCGGGGCGGCATCTTCCGTTCGAGCGATCGCGGCGGGAGTTGGGAGCGGCGCAACGAGTTTGACTCGACGGCGATGTACTACGCGCACGTCGTGGCCGATCCGAAAGAAGTCGATCGCATTTACATCATGAACGTCTTCCTGATGGTGTCCGACGACGGCGGCCGCACGTTGCGCCGGCTCGGCGAACGAAACAAGCACGTCGACAATCACGACATCTGGATCAACCCGAACAACACCGATCACTATCTCGTCGGTTGCGACGGCGGCATTTACGAGAGTTTCGATCGCGGCGCGACGTGGGACTTCAAGCAGAACCTTCCAGTCACGCAGTTCTACGACATCACCACTGACAACGCGAAGCCGTTCTACAACATCTACGGCGGCACGCAGGACAACTTCAGTTTTGGCGGCCCATCGCGCACACGCAGCGCTTCGGGCATCACCAACGCCGACTGGTTCGTGACGAATGGCGGCGACGGTTTTCGATCGCAAGTAGATCCGGAAGATCCAAACACGATCTACTCCGAATCGCAGAATGGCGGTCTCGTCCGTTTCGATAAGCGCACTGGCGAACGTATCGGCATTCAACCGCAGCCCGGCCGCAACGAAGATCCGCTTCGTTGGAACTGGGACTCGCCTTTCATCATCAGCCCGCACTTGCACACGCGTATCTATTTCGCCGCGGACAAACTCTTTCGCAGCGACGATCGCGGCGATAGCTGGCAACTCGTCAGCGGTCAACTCTCGCGCAATCTCGATCGCGACAAGCTGCCGGTAATGGGCAAGATCTGGGGCATCGACGCAGTCGCCAAGAATGCGTCGACGGCATTTTTCGGCAACGCATCCGCGGTGGCCGAGTCGCCGAAGAAAGAAGGGCTGATCTACGTCGGCACAGACGACGGGTTGGTCCAGGTCACGGAAGACGGCGGCAAAAACTGGCGCAAGATCGAAAAGTTTCCCGGTATCGGAGACATGCCTTACGTCACGCGCATTATCGCTTCGAATCACGATGCGAACACTGCGTACGTCAGTTTTGACAATCACCAGAACAATGACTTCAAACCGTATCTGCTGAAGACGACGGACGCCGGACGCACGTGGACTTCGTTGAGCGCGAGCCTGCCGAAGAATGGTCCGGTTTGGGCCATCGCGGAGGATCACGTCAATCCGAACCTGCTGTTTACCGGCACCGAGTTTGGTCTCTTCTTTTCGATCGACGGCGGGCAGAAGTGGATTCAACTGCGAGGCGGAATACCGACGATCGCGGTGCGCGATCTGAATATTCAGAAACGCGAGAACGATCTTGTCGTCGGCACGTTCGGCCGCGGCATTTACATCCTCGACGATTACACCCCGCTTCGTTTGGTCAAACCGGAAACGCTGAGGCAGGACGTGGCGGTGTTTCCGATGAAGGACGCGCTGATGTACATCCAGTCGCAGCCGCTTGGCGGTCGCGGCAAGAGCTTCCAGGGCGAACGTTATTTCACCGCCGACAATCCGCCGTTCGGCGCGACCGTGACGTGGTATTTGAAAGAGCAGATCAGGACGCGAAAAGAACGACGGCAGGAAGCGGAGCGCGAGGCTGACAGGCGTGGCGGGCCAGTCGGTTGGCCCACGCGCGAACAGCTTCAGGCGGAAGAAGAAGAGGACGCGCCGGCGATCGTCGTTACGATCACCGATGCAAGCGATCGTGTTGTGCGGCGCTTAACTGGTCCAGTTGGTCCAGGCATGCAGCGGCTTACGTGGGACCTGCGTTATCCGGCGGCGAACCTTTCCGCTCCGCCGCCACCCGATGCCGATCCTGATTTCGAACCGCCTTCAGGTCCGCTCGTCATGCCGGGAACGTATAAAGCGACAGTCTCGAAGCGCGTCGACGGAGTGTTGACGCAGTTGGGCCAGCCGCAGCAGTTTCAGGTTGTGGTCGAAGGCCAGGAGAACATGTCGAGCGCGGATCGTGCGGCGCTGGTCGAGTTTCAGCAGAAGGCCGTGCGGTTGCAACGCGCGGTGAGTGGCGCAACCCAAGCCGCCAATGCGTTGCGGCCACGGCTCGCCGCGATCAAACGCGCGATCTCGGAGACGCCGTCGTTGTCACACAATCTCTATGACGACGCGATGGCGTTGGACAAACGCGCCAACGACATCATTCGCGCTTTGTCAGGCGATGCCGAAGCGCGCCGGCGCAACATGATCACGCCGCCTTCGATCAACGAACGTGTCGGTTACGTTGTCGGCGCGCAGCGCATGTCTACGGCGCGTCCGACGCAGACGCAGGCGAATCAATACGCCGCGGCGGCGCAGGACTTCGAAGGCGTGTTGGTCCAGTTGCGGCAGTTGATCGAAGTCGATCTGACGCGGCTGGAGAAACAGTTGGAAGCGGCAGGCGCGCCGTGGACGCCGGGCCGAATTCCGGAGTGGCGCGATCAGTAGTCTAAGGAGCACTATGAAACTCGCCGGCTTTGCACCGCAAATGCGTTATGACGTGAAGAGGTCTCCCGCAAAGGCGGCAAGACGCAAAGCGCTGCCGCGATTCACTGGACTTTCTTTGCGCCTTTGCGCCTTTGCGGGAGAACTTCCAAGGAGTTTTTTGTGCAAAGCCAAACTCGCCGGCGCTTTGCTGCTGACGCTTTTGCTGTCTGTTCTCTTCAGGCGCAAACGATTGCCGACAAGGTGAAGGGCATGGAGAAGTTTCCCGGCTTCTTCACCTTTTACTGGGACGCGAAAGCCGGAAAGATCTGGCTCGAGATCGACAAGTGGAACACCGAGTTTCTCTACGTCGAATCGTTGCCCGCCGGCATCGGCTCCAACGACATCGGGCTCGATCGCGGGCAGCTCGGCGACAGCTCGATCGTTCGTTTCGATCGCAGTGGACCACGCGTGTTGCTGGTTGCGCCGAATTATAGTTTTCCGCGCCAACAGCAACAACGCAGACGAACGTCTGGCAGTTAAAGATGCGTTTGCCGAGTCGACGTTGTGGGGATTCGAAGTCGCTGCTGAAGAAGGCAGGCCGCGTCCTCGTTGACGCGACCAACTTTTACCTGCGCGACGTTCACCAGGTTACGCAACACTTTACAACGCGGACAGCAAGGCACTTATCGACTGGAAGCGAGTCGCAGCGCTTTCTACCTGCCAAACACGAAAAACTTTCCGCAGAACACGGAAGTCGAAACCACTCTGACGTTCACCGGCGAACCAACGGGACAATTTGTCAGGCAAGTCGTGCCCGTGCCGGAAGTCGATCACCGTTCGCGAGCGACATTCGTTTGTGCAATTGCCGCCCGCCGGATACAAGCCGCGCGTGTTGGATCCGCGCGCTGGTTATTTCGGCATCGAGTTCATGGATTTCGCGACGCCGATCGAAGAGCCGATAACGAAGCGCTTCATCGCGCGTCATCGTTTGCAAAAGAAAGATCCGGCGGCGCGTGTTAGCGAAGCGGTCGAACCGATTGTTTACTACGTCGATCGCGGCGCGCCGGAGCCGGTGCGTTCGGCGTTGCTCGACGGCGCGCGCTGGTGGAGCCAGGCGTTTGAAGCCATCGGTTACAAAGATGCGTACCGCGTCGAAGTCATGCCCGAAAACGTCGATCCGATGGACGTGCGTTACAACGTCATTCAGTGGGTTCATCGCTCGACGCGCGGCTGGTCCTACGGCAACTCGCTAACCGATCCGCGCACCGGTGAGATCATTCAAGGCCGCGTCTCACTCGGATCGCTTCGCGATCGTCAGGACTTCCTGATCGCCGAAGGTTTGTTAGCCCCGTACAACAACACCCGCACCGCCTCGCCGAAACTGCTCGAGATGGTCCTCGCGCGTTTGCGTCAACTATCGGCGCACGAGGTGGGCCACACGTTGGGACTGCAACACAACTACGCGGCGAGTCCCGTCAATCGGGCTTCGGTGATGGACTATCCCGCGCCGCGCGCGAAGCTTGGACCAGATGGTCTACCCGATCTCTCAGAAGCCTACTCGACCGGCATCGGCGAATGGGACAAGGTCGCCGTTGCTTACGGTTACCAGGACTTTCCGCCGGGCACGAATGAATCGCAGGCGCTCGACACAACCTTAAGCGCCGCATTCTCACGCGGATTGATGTACTTGACCGATCAGGATGCGCGTGCCCCCGGCAGCTCCAGCTCCGTAGCTCATCTCTGGGACAACGGCACAAATGCCATCGACGAGCTCGGAAACGTGATGAAAGTGCGCGCCGCTGCATTGCGGCGCTTCGGCGAGAACAACATTCGCGAGGGCGCGCCGCTGGCGACGATCGAAGAAGTGCTGGTGCCGCTCTACATGTATCACCGTTACCAGGTGGAAGCGACGGCGAAGGTGATCGGCGGGCAAGACTACATGTTCAGTCTGAAAGGAAAAGGAGATCGCAATCCGCAGATCGTCGCCGCCGATGAACAACGACGCGCGCTCGCCGCCGTGCTCGATACGATCAAACCCGAAGCGTTGTCGTTGCCGGAGTCGTTGCTGAGTTTGATTCCGCCGCGTCCGACGGGCTATCCGCGCAACCGCGAAGTGTTTCGCACCCGCACGCAGCCGGTGTTTGACGCGCTCGCGCCTGCGGAAGCGATCGCCGATCACGTCAGTGGATTTCTTGTTGAACTCCGAACGAGCGGCGCGCCTGGTCCAATTCCATGCGCGTGATGCGCGTAATCCCGGTCTCGGCGAAGTCCTCGACAAGATCCTCGCGGCAACCTGGAAAGCGCCTGCCGCTGGTGGTTATGCCGGCGAGATCCACACACGTCGTGAACGCGATCGTTCTGAACGATCTGATGGCGCTGGCCGCAAACGATCGCGCGTCGAACCAGGTGCGAGCGATCGCCTCGTGGAAACTCGACCAGCTCAAAAGCTGGCTCACTCTTCAACGCCGCGCGGCCGCGGACGAAAACCACCGCGCGTTTGTCTACTACACTCTCGAGCAGATCAAGCGTTTTCAGGAAGACCCGAAGAAAGTAAACCTGACGCCGCCTCAAGCTCCACCCGACGGCCAGCCTATTGGAACCGACGATTGCGGTTGTGTTTATCTGCCGTGTTTGCTGTAGCATTGATGCCTCATGCAGGGACCAGAACAATATCTTGGCGAGACCCTCGACGATAAATACCGTCTCGAGAGACTGCTCGGAAGTGGCGGCATGGGCGCCGTCTATCTTGCCAGCCACCTGGGGACCGAGCGTTACGTTGCCCTCAAGCTGATCTCGCCGCAATTCATGCGAAATCGCGAGTTTGTCGAGCGCTTCAAGCGTGAAGCGCGCGCCGCTGGTCGCCTGCGTCACCCGAACGTGGTCGACGTTACCGACTTCGGTTTCGCGCGCGTGAACGAAGGCCAGGTTGCTTACCTGGTGATGGAGTATCTCGACGGTTGCACACTCGGCGATGTGCTCGCGGAAGAGAAACGTTTGCCGCTCGAATGGGTCGCCGACATTCTCGAGCAGGTTTGTTCGGCCGTCCACGAAGCGCACCAGCAGGGCATCGTCCACCGCGATCTCAAGCCTGACAACATCTGGCTCGAACCTAATCGACTCGGCAGTTATCGTGTCAAAGTTCTCGACTTCGGTATCGCGAAAGTCGGCGCTGCTGCTGCCCCGGCGGTGGACGAGGATGCTACCTCGACCATCATCGACAACGTCTCCGCCGAACGAGCAGCCGCTGCAAGCACCAGCATTCAGTCGCCGCCCAATCTCGAAACGGATACGTTGTTGCGGCCAACGGGTGAAGCAGTTGGAACTTTGCTGCAAAACGAAAAACTCACGCAGGCTTTCGACCCTGAAGCTGTCGAAGACGACGGAACGTTGCTCTTTGATCAAAAGGCGCACACCGGCGGGCGTAACACACAGCATGTCTCCACGTCAGCGCAGGGACCGGCGTTGACGCGCGTCGGCGCGATCATGGGAACGCCTTTGTACATGTCGCCCGAACAGTGCGGTGGCGGGTATGTCGACACGCGGTCGGATATTTACAGTCTCGGTGTGATTGCTTACCAGATGTTGGCAGGAGAGCCGCCGTTTGCGGGCAACACCTCGGTGGTGATGCGCGCTCATCGCGAGCAGAAACCGCCGGATCTGCGCGAGCGTTCGACAGAGAAGATTCCCAAGCGCGTGGCGGGCGTGGTGATGTCGGCGCTGGCAAAGAACCCGGCCGAGCGGCCGCAGACTGCGTTTGCGTTGGCGAGCGCGATACGCGGGCAGAGCGAGGGCATCGGAGCGCTTTATCGCCGCGCGTTTTCGTTATACAGCGAATACTTTCCGAAGTTCGTCAAGTTGAGTTTTCTCGCTCACATTCCGGTGATTGTGACGACGCTATTGCTGATCGGATTTGCAATCGTCGGCGGAACGAAGTTCGATGGAGGAACGGTTAAAAATGTTGTGATGGTTTGCGTGATGGTGATACTCGGTCTTTTGAAGTTCGTGACGATGACCGTGGCCGGTGGCGTGATTTCGGGCGTAACCGCCGTGATTATTACGCAACTGACCGCCGCACCCTTGCGACCGGTGCAGCTTCGGGTGGCGT
The DNA here is from genome assembly GCA_963770215.1 of uncultured Acidobacteriota bacterium. GTDB lineage: Bacteria > Acidobacteriota > Blastocatellia > Pyrinomonadales > Pyrinomonadaceae > PSRF01. The sequence continues at coordinate 205,543 of CAVYOP010000011.1, read as the reverse complement.
TTCAAGTCTTACGGAAGAGATGGCGTCCGTTTTTGAAGACGCTGATCAGAGTGACATTGCTGATATTCGGCGGGTTTTTGTTGTTGATAATTCCCGGCATCATTTTGATGATCCGTTATTCGCTGTATGCGCCGGTGGTGCTGGTTGAGGGGTTGGAGAAAAAAGCTGCGATGAAGCGGGCGCGCGAGTTAGCCTCGCGTTCGTGGCGGACGATCATAATCGTGTCACTGCTTCAGATTCTCATCCCGAGCATTATCAGCGGCAGTTTAGGCGCTCTTGTGGGATTGACTTTCAAGGGCAATCGCGACAGCGTGGCTAACCAGGTCGTTCAAGAGATCCTCGGCCTCACGCAGATCTTTGTCCTGCCGTTAATGTCGATCGTCCCGGCATTGTTGTATATCAAGATGCGTCAGTTAGGTGGCGAATCTATGGCCGCTGTCCTGACCCAGCTCGAAGAAGTCGAGCCACAACACAAAAACTGGCAACAGCGCATGCGCACCCGCCTCAGTCTGCACACACCGACCGGTCAGAAAACGACGGGCGCTTAAACAACACGGCCCTGCCAAGCGATCTTGCCGGCATCACCACGGCAACGTACGACCCTGATAAAACGAACCTGGCGGCAGCTCTTGGACCAGCTTGTCAAAAAATTCGCGATGCGATAGCCCGAGTCGGTGGATTGTCACAAATAGGGTAAATTTGCCCGGCTCTGGCAGTCCTTTGCCCACTCCCACAAATTCAAAATCTCGTACCAGTTAGCGAATCCGGCGTAAATCGCATTTCGAAAGTGGGATCGTAGCCGTCCCGCAAGCGAAACGATCGCGCCGAAATTTTTGTATCTACATCCGAATCCACGGCTGTCCAAAATTTGCTATTCCCGAAATTAGTGCGATAATTCGCGCATTATCGCAGTCTTTTGACACCAAACCGAGTGGCACCGGCAGTTGGCACGGGCTTTGAGTTGGTCCGGCGCGGAGAACTGTAATTAGTTGTGCGTGAAGTTTGAAGTTAGCTCGATCATTATCACTCTTCGCGCGCCGCATCGCCGCTCTCTCAAAAAGGCTTTTACAGCTCTCCACAAAATTTTTGAGAAGTGATTGAAGTGGCACTATGGACATCAAACGACCCCCAAAATCCAAGATAAAGAAGCGGATTAAGACAGCGATCCTCATCGTGGTCGGGCTTGTGGCGGTAGGCGGTATCACCTACGGCCTCGCGAAACTCAAGCCTGCCGACTATGCAGTCGACGGCGCCACCACCGTGATCGAACCCGTGAAACGTGGTGAGATGGTGCGCGATGTCCGCGGCAACGGAACACTCGTGCCGGAAGTCACTCGCTGGGTTCCGGCGCCTGCCCAGGGACGGGTTGAACAGATCATGCTCCAGGCCGGCGTCGAAGTCGATCCTTCGACAGTGATCGTCGAGCTTTCCAACCCGCAAATGGAACAAGTGGCCACTGACGCTGACTTTCAAGTGAAAGCGGCGGAAGCCGATGAAGAAAACCTGCGCGTCCGGCTCGAAAGCGACACAATGACGCAGAAAGCCGCGATCGCGACGATCAACTCGCAATACAGCCAGGCGAAACTGCAACTCGACGCCGACGAAGTGCTTGCCAAACAAGGATTGGTCGCCGACCTCGTGCTGAAGATCTCGCGCGTGAGCGTGCAGGATCTCGCCAACCGGCTGAAGGTCGAACAGGAGCGACTGGCGGTCAGCGCCAAATCAACGCGCGCCCAGCTCAACGCCTCGTCTTCGCGCCTCTCGCAATTGCGAGAACTCGCGAAACTGAGACGCCAGGAAGTCGATAATCTGAAAGTGCGTGCGGGCACGGGTGGCGTGCTGCAACAGGTTTCCGTACAAGTCGGACAGCAGGTTGAGCCCGGGTTCAACATCGCTCGCGTTGCCGATCCCGCTTCGTTGAAAGCGGTGCTGAGAGTTGCGGAAACGCAGATCAGCGGCGTACGCATCGGTCAACGGGTCCTGGTAGACACGCGCAACGGCATCATCGAAGGCCAGGTCTCGCGTATCGATCCGGCTGCGCGTGAAGGCACGTTCGAGATCGACGCTTCGCTCAAGGGACCGTTGCCGCCGAGTGCTCGTCCTGATTTGAGTGTTGACGGAACTATCGAGCTGGAGCGGTTGCCTGACGTGTTGAAAGTCGGCCGCCCGGCGTTTGGGCAGGCCTTCCAACAGATCGGCATGTATGTCTTAAGTCCCGACGGAACGCAGGCGGAGCGCAGGACCGTCAAGCTCGGCGCTACTTCCGTCAGCACGGTTCAAATACTTGAAGGGGTGCGTGAAGGCGAGCGGGTGATCATCTCCGACACGTCGTCGTTTGACAGTTATCCACGCATCCGTATCCGTTAGCGCCGATGCTTTGTGGCTTCGCCGCTGTGTTTTGCGGCTTAGCCGCGGATGCGATTCGGCTCCGCCGCCGGATGTGAGGCAAGGCTTTGCCTTGCCGTTGCATGTGGGACTTGAAATGGGCTTTGCCCTTGGTTCGGGCTTGCCCTACAAAGGGGCGCAGCCCCAAGGTTTTTGGTAAGGCGAACGGCGAGGCAAGCCTCGCCTCATATCCGGCGGCAAAGCCGTTGCGAGCGGCGCTAAGCCGATACAGTTTTTCGGGGCCCGGTTGTCATGGAAGTCGGGCCTGCGGTGTTCACTTTTAAAGGTCAGTACAAAAAATTCAAGGAGTGAATGATGAGTTCATCCGAGACCCTAATCCATCTCGCCGACGTCAAAAAGGTTTTCTACACCGATGAAGTCGAAACCCACGCGCTTTCGGGTATCCACCTCGACATCAAGCAAGGCGAGTACGTTTCCATTGCCGGACCTTCGGGCTGCGGCAAGTCCACCCTTTTATCGATTCTTGGTTTGCTCGACACGCCGACCGACGGCGAGTACATCCTGAACAACCATCCGGTCGAGAACCTATCGCTGTCGGAGCGCGCGCGCATCCGCAATCGCGAAGTCGGTTTTATCTTTCAGAGCTTCAACCTGATCGGCGATCTCACGGTTTATGAGAACGTCGAGCTGCCGTTGACTTATCGCGGCATGAGCTCCGGCGACCGAAAGAAACGCGCTACCGAAGCACTCGAACGCGTCGGCATGGCCCATCGCGCAAAACACTTGCCGAGCCAGCTCTCCGGCGGTCAACAGCAACGCGTCGCCGTCGCGCGCGCCGTCGGCGGACAGCCGAGCATCCTGCTCGCGGACGAGCCGACTGGTAACCTCGACTCAACCAACGGCGAAGCAGTGATGGAGCTGATGCGCGAGTTGCATCGCGGCGGCGCCACCATCTGCATGGTGACGCACGATCCGCGTTATGCCCAACACGCCGATCGCATCGTCCACTTGTTCGACGGATTGATCGTCGAAGAAGAGGCCGGAGCAGATCGTCGCGAGATTCAGGATGCCAAACGCGAATTGGCCGAGAGCGGTTTCGGAGCGATTCAATGATCAGTCTGCGGGGCGTCGAAAAAGCTTTTCCCCACGGTCCGACGAAGACTTACGTGCTGCGCCGGATCGACCTGGATATCAAGCCGGGCGAGTTTGTCTCGATCATGGGCCCGTCAGGGGCGGGCAAGTCGACACTGCTGCACATCCTGGGAATGCACGATCAATCATGGACCGGTGAGTACTACTTCGACGAAACACCGGTCCACAAGCTCGATGGCAAGAAGCGTGCGGCGCTGCGCAATCAGAACATCGGGTTCGTGTTTCAGAGTTATCACCTGCTGGACGATCAAACTGTTTTCGAGAACCTCGAATTGCCGCTTTCTTATCGCGACGTCAGCAAGAAGGACCGGCAGTCGATCGTTTGCGACACGCTCGATCGTTTTCAGATGGTAGGCAAGAAGGATCTTTTTCCGACCCAACTTTCGGGCGGCCAGCAACAGCTCGTCGGGATTGCACGAGCGGTGGTGGCCAACCCGCGAATAATTCTGGCCGACGAGCCGACCGGAAATCTTCATTCAGCCCAGGGCAAAGAAATCATGGACATGTTCAAACGCCTCAACGACGAAGGCACGACCATTGTCCAGGTCACCCATTCCGAGACGAATGCCGGCTACGGCAATCGCATTGTGCAGCTCGAAGACGGCTGGATAGTTAACGGCCAGTAAACTCTAACCTGTAGTTGCTCAAAACCGCAGTCCATTGACCAACGGGCGATCGTCTGCTCGATCGTCGACGTCACCAGTGTGTTCTGCGTTCTCTGCGGCCCTCTGTGTTCTCTGCGTTCAAATATGCGCCGCACGCCGGTTTAACGCAGAGAACACAGAGGGCCGCAGAGAACGCAAAGGGAAGCCAGCAATGGAGAAGCTATGGACGCCTTCCTGAACGACATCCGTTACGCTATCCGCAACCTGATCAAACGTCCCGGCTTTACGCTGATCGCAGTGCTGACGCTGGGCCTGGGCATCGGCGCAAACAGCGCCATCTTCAGCGCCATCCATTCCTTGTTGCTGAAGCCCTTGCCGTTTCCTGAACTCGATCGCGTGGTCGCGATCTGGGACAGGATGCCGAGCCGCGGCGTGGTCCATAACGAAGTGACGATGGCCAACTACCTCGATTGGCGCGCGCAGAACCAGTCGTTCGAGCAACTCGCTCTCTATCGCTGGTGGAGCGCAAATCTCACCGGCATCGATCCGCCGGAACGCATCCAGGGCTTTCTCGTCACCGCGAATTTCATCGACGTCACCGGCGTCAAGCCGATCATGGGCCGTAACTTCACCGCGGAAGAGAACCAACCCGGCAAAGACGCAGTCGCCGTCATCACGCACAGTCTCTGGCAACGGCGCTTCGGCGGCGACCCCAACATCCTCAACAAGACGATCACCGCTCAACAGCGTGCAGCGCACAGTGATCGGCGTCATGCCGGAACACTTCAACTTTCCGAAAGGCGCGGAAGTCTACGCGCCGATCGCGTTGACACCGGAGCTGATGGCGAGTCGGGGGAATCACTCGCTACTACGTGATCGGCCGGCTCAAACCCGGCGTCGCGTCGAACAAGCACAGGCTGATATCTGACAACATCACCGCGCGTCTCGAGCAGCAGTATCCGGAGACGAACACCGGTCTGGGGCGCGACTGTTTATCCGATCGTTACTGACACGGTGCGAACGTACGACACCGCGTTGTGGATCATGATGGGCGCGGTCGGATTTGTGTTGCTGATTGCCTGCGCGAACGTTGCGAACCTGATGCTGGCGCGCGCGAGTGGACGGCAAAAAGAGATCGCGTTGCGCGCGGCGTTGGGCGCGAGTCGCTGGCGCATCATGCGGCAGTTGCTGACCGAGAGTTTGATCGTCGCGTTGATCGGCGGCGCGGTCGGAGTGCTGATTGGTTTCTGGGGCATCGACGCGTTGCGCGCTTCAAATCCGGGCGACGCGGCGAGGTTTGCGCCGGGTTGGCATCAACTCGGAATCAACGTTCCCGTGTTGCTCTTCACGATCGGGATTTCATTCGTCAGCGGTCTCGTGTTTGGTTTCGCGCCGGCGTGGCAGCTTTCGAGACCCAACCTCAACGACGCGCTGAAAGAAGGCGGACGTCAGGTTTCCGCAGGCTCGCATCGTCTGCGCAGCTCGCTGGTGGTTTTTGAAGTGGCGCTGTCGCTGGTGTTGCTGGTTGGCGCGGGACTGCTCGTGCGCAGCTTTCTTTCATTGTGAAAACCAATCCCGGTTTCAATCCCGACAACGTGTTGACGATGAACCTGGTGTTGCCGGCGGCGAAGTATCGCGAACGGCCGCAGCGCGCCGTGTTCTACAACGATCTGGTCCAACGCGTTAAAGCGACGGCCGGGAGTTGAATCGGCGGCAGTCGTCAACTACCTTCCGCTCGGCGGCGCGAATTCGTCCGATGCGTTTCTGATCGAAGGCGAACCGGAGCCACAGCCCGGTCAGGAGAACGACGGACGCTATCGTGTCGCTTCGCCTGATTACTTCCAAACGATGCGTATTCCCATTGTTCAGCGGACGCAGTTTCACCGAGCAGGACAAAGAAGGAAGCGCCTCCGGTCGTGATCGTCAACGAGACTCTCGCGCGCAAACACTGGCCGGGACAGGACGCGGTCGGCAAACGCATTCGCTTTTATGGACCACTGGCGGAAGCGCCGTGGATGGAAGTCGTCGGTGTTGTCGAAGACGTCCGCCACGAGCTCAACCTGCCGGTAACTCCAGAATTCTACTTACCCCACGCACAGGATCCATGGAGCGCGATGGTCCTCGTCGCGCGCACCAGAGTCGAGCCCGCCTCACTCGCGGCTACGCTTCGCGAACAAGTATGGGCCATCGACAAGGACCAGCCGGTGTTTGACGTGCTCACGATGCAGCAAGTGCGGTCGATGTCCGTGACGATGTATTCGTTTTCGTCGGTGCTGTTGGCGATCTTCGCCGGCCTTGCGCTGTTGCTGGCGTCGATCGGCATTTACGGCGTAATGGCCTTTTGCAGTCACGCAACGAACACAGGAGATCGGCATTCGCATGGCGCTCGGCGCGCGCGTTGGTGATGTTCTGAAACTCGTGGTCACGCACGGCATGAAGCTCGCGCTGTTGGGCATCGCCATCGGACTCGCCGGCGCGTGGGCCTTGACTCGCTTTATGGCGAAACTGCTCGTTGGCGTCGAGGCGACTGACTTGCTGACGTTCGCAATCGTGTCGGCGTGTTTGTTTGTCGCCGCGTTGCTCGCGTGCTACCTGCCGGCGCGACGCGCGACGAAAGTCGATCCGTTGATCGCATTGCGATACGAATAACCGGGTGGCCACAGAGGGCCACCCCTACAAACCTTGTAGGGGCGGTCCTCCGTGACCGCCCGGGGTTTAGTTGAATGATTATGGGAAACTTACTTAAAGATCTTCGCTACGGATTCAGGGGTTTGTTCAAGCGCAAGGGGTTTGCCGCGATTGCGGTTCTGACGCTCTCGCTGGGCATTGGCGCGAACACCGCGATCTTCACCCTCGTGAACGCCGTGCTGCTTGAGTCGCTTCCGGTCAGCAAGCCGGAGGAGCTCGTCCTGTTCACCGATGTGACCGGCGAGGGCACGTCGATGCAGGACACGCCGCCCAGCGGCAAGTGGGAGCGTTTCTCCTATGCTTCGTACAAGTATCTGCGCGATAACAACGATTCGTTCCAGGACATCACTGCCATGCGCAGTGGCGTCAGCCGCCTGAGCGTGCGCCAGCCTGACTCGCAGGCCAATGCGGCGGTGCGCTCGTCAGGACAGCTCGTCGCCGGTAACTACTTTTCACTGCTCGGCGTGCGCGCGATGCGCGGCCGCGTCCTGACACCCGAAGACGACAAGCCAAACGCCGAGCCGTCGGCCGTGATCAGTCATCGCTACTGGGAACAACAGTTGAACAGCGATGCGTCCGTCGTCGGCAAACGCTTCATCATCAACAACACGAACTTCACGATCGTCGGCGTCATGCCGCGCGAGTTCTTCGGCGAACGCGTGCGGCGTCCGCCCGACTTCTGGCTGCCACTCTCGTTTCAGCCGCAGATCGAGCTGCGCAACTCGTTTTTCGAAGAGAAGCAGGCTTACTGGCTCACACTTCTGGGCCGGCTCAAACCCGGCGTCTCGATAGACCAGGCGCAGACCAGCGTGACTCTCAAGGTGCGACAGTTCTGGACCGAGTTCGCCGGCAGCCAACCCGCCGAAGATAACCAGCGCGCGATTCAGAACACGCGCGTACAGCTCGTCGACGGCAGCGGCGGCATCTCCGGTCTGCGCAGGCTCTACTCGACGCCGTTGTGGATGTTGATGGTGATCGTCGCGATAGTGTTGTTGATTGCGTGCGCGAACGTCGGCAGCTTGTTGTTATCGCGTGCAGCTTCGCGCAGATCGGAGATCTCGCTGCGTATGGCATTGGGCGCGACCCGTGGCCGCATCGTTCGGCAACTGCTCACCGAGAGCTTGTTGCTGGCGGTCATCGGCGGTGTGTGTGGTGTGTTGTTGGCCCAGTGGGCCGTGAGGGTGCTCGTGGGTCTCGTTGCGGCGGAAGCGCCACTCGACGTGCGGCCCGACGCCGGAACACTCATGTTCACAGTGGGCGTTTCGATCATCGCCGCTCTGTTGTTTGGTCTTGTTCCCGCACTCCAGGCAAGCAGGACGGATCTTTCCGCAGCGATAAAAGAAAAGACGCGGTTGAGGCGCGGTTTCATGCGCGTCAATCTTTCGTCGGTCCTCGTCGTGGTACAGGTTGGACTTTCGATGGTCCTGCTGACCGGCGCCGGTTTGTTTGCGCGCAGTTTGGCGAAGTTGCAAAGCGAAGACGTTGGTTTCGATCGCAGCAACCTGTTGCTCGTCGGCATCGATTCACGACTCGCCGGATACAAGCCAACCGAGCTCGCCACGCTTTATCAGCAATTAATCGAGCGCCTGGGCACGCTGCCGAACGTTCAGGGAGTCACGATGTCGACGTATTCGCCATTAAGCGGCTCGCAAAGGAACAGCAGCATTCAGATACCCGGTTTTACACCTGAGCCGGGCCGGGAACCGGTCGTCGAAGACGTCCTGGTTGGTCCAAATTACGCTGCGACACTCGGCATTCCGTTGTTGCGCGGGCGTGAGATCGAGATACGCGACAACGCTTCGGCGCCGCGCATCGCCGTCGTCAACCAAACCTTTGTCGAGAAGTGGTTTAAGGGGCAGAACCCCATTGGCCGCACGTTCAGTTTCGATGACGACACAGACGGCGGCGCGCAGCTCGAGATCATCGGCGTGATCGGCGATATCAAATCCGAAGACGCGCGCGAGCCCGCTCAACCGGCGGTCTTTCGTCCCATCCTCCAAATCCAGGACCAGGCTGCCTACTCCGCGAACATTCAGATCCGCGCGACGCGAGATGCTGCGGCGCTTGGCGGGCAAGCGCGTCAGACGATCAACCAGGTCGACGACAAGCTGCCGGTGTTTGGCGTCACGACGATGGACGAACAGATCCGCGACAAGCTAGTGCGGGAGCGAATGATCGCGCAGTTGGTGAGTTTCTTTGGCGCGCTGGCGTTGATTCTTGCGTGCATCGGTTTGTACGGCGTGATGGCCCATGGCGTTGCGCGTCGCACGAACGAGATCGGAATTCGCATGGCGCTGGGCGCGAAGGGCGGCAACATCGCATGGATGGTGTTGCGCGAGACGTTGTTGTTGGTCGTCGTTGGTTTGGCGTTGGGCATACCGGTGGCATTGCTGGGGGGCCTCTTCGTTTCCTCGCAACTGTTTGGACTGAAGCCGATCGATCCGTTGACGTTGATCGCCGCCGCGGCGGTTTTGACTGTGGTCGCGCTGCTCGCTGGTTACATACCTGCGCGCCGCGCCTCGCGTGTCGATCCATTGAAGGCACTACGCTACGAATGAAGGCATTGCCGATTGCCGATTGGCAATTGCCGATTGAAGAACCCGTTTAACCAGGCGGCCAATTGGCAATCGGCAATCGCCAATCGGCAATGACGAAGGGAGGCACGACATGTTACGAGACCTAAGTTACGGATTTCGGAGCTTGCTGAAGCGACCGGGCTTCACTGCGATCGCACTGATCGCACTGACCCTGGGCATCGGCGCTAACACCGCGATCTTCAGTATCGTCAACGCTGTCGTGCTGCGACCGCTGCCGTACGAAGATCCGGATCGCCTGGTCTGGGCCTGGGGCAACATCAAGGACCGTAGCAATCGCGCCAGCGTCGCGCCGCAAGACTTCCTCGACTTCCGCGCGCAAAACAAAACCTTCGAACAGTTTGCCGCTTCGTTCACTGTCCCACTGCCCGTAAATCTCACCGGCAGTGGCGAGCCGGAACGACTGAACGCGTCAGCCGTCACCGGCAATTACTTTCAGACTTTCGGCATCACGCCCGCTCTCGGCCGCGGCTTTTCACTCGACAACGAGAAACCCGGAAACGAACAGGTGGCGATCCTGAGCAACGCGCTCTGGCAGAAACGTTTCGGCGGAAATCCCGGCATCGTCAACCAGCGAGTCACGCTAGACGGAAAGAGTTTTGAAGTGATCGGCGTGATGCCGAAGGACATCACTTTTCCGCAGAACGCAGAACTATGGGTGCCAATCAACTTCGACGCTGCTCCGGAATTGAAGCAGCGCCGCGCCCACTTCCTGCGTCCGGTTGGCCGGCTCAAACCCGGCGTGACGTTAGCCCAGGCGCAAGCTGACACTGACGCGATTGCCGCACAACTCGCACAACAGTTTCCCGACACCAACACCAGTTGGAGCTTGCGGCTCGAGTCGCTTCGCGACCGGCTTGTCGGCAGCAGTAAGACCACGATTTACATTCTTTTTGGCGCCGTCTGCTTCGTCTTGCTGATTGCCTGCACGAACGTCGCGAACCTGCTGCTGGTCCGTGCGACGTCGCGACAGAAAGAGATCGCGTTGCGCACCGCGTTGGGCGCGAGCCGCGCACGCATTGCGCGCCTGCTGATTACCGAGAGCCTCGTGCTCGCCTTGATGGGCGGCGTGCTCGGCGCTTTGCTCGCCGCGTGGGGAATTGACCTGCTCGTCAAACTCGGCGGCAGCAGTATTCCGGCAACCGCCAACGTGAAGATCGATACGACCGTGCTGGCGTTCACGCTTGTCACTTCGGTGGTCACCGGCCTGTTGTTTGGCCTTGCCCCTGCGCTGCGCACGATGAAGCTGAACCTCACCGACGCATTGAAAGACGGTGGACGAACTAGCAGCGAAGGCGTGCTCAGAAATCGAACGCGCAGTTTGCTGGTGATCTTCGAAAGTGCTGTGGCGGTGGTCCTGTTGATCGGCGCGGGCTTGCTGGTCCGAAGTTTGATCGCACTGCAGAATACCAATCCCGGTTTCGATGCTAATCACGTCCTCACGCTGCGGATCGATCTGCCGCGCACCAAATACAACACGGCAGAAAAGTCGGCGGGTTTCTTTCAGGATCTCGAAACGCGACTTGGCGGTTTGCCTGGTGTCGAGACAGTGGGCTACGTCACCGAGCTGCCGTTGAGCGATCAACCAAACGACGGTCCGTACAACGTCGAGGGCCGTCCACCGGCAGTTGCCGACCAGGGGTTCGGCGCCGACTACCGCCGCGTAAATCAAAATTACTTTCAAGCGCTGCGCATCCCGTTGCTGCGCGGCCGAAACTTCACCGAACGGGAAGTGCGACAAGGCGACCGAGTGGTCATCGTCAGTCAGCAAGTGGTCGACACTGCTTTCCCAAACGAAGAACCGCTCGGCAAGCGATTGATAACCGAAGACGGCGGCCAGCCTTACGAGATCATCGGCGTGGTCGGCGACATTCGTCATCGCGCGATGGAGTTCCAACCGTACTCGGCGCTGTACCTGCCGACGCTTCGAGCGCCGTGGACGAACGTTGTCATTCGCACCCACGGCGATCCATTGGGTCTTGTTCCCGCCGTGCGAAAAGAAGTGCAGGCGATCGATCCGGATCAACCGATTTCGGCAATTAGAACGATGGACGAGTGGGTCGATTCGTCAACCTCAACGCCGCGTTATCGCACGACGTTGCTCGTCCTGTTTGCAGTGCTCGCGATGATCCTGGCCGCAACCGGAATTTACGGCGTGATGTCGTACTCGGTGGCGCGGCGCACGCACGAGATTGGAGTGCGAATGGCGTTAGGCGCGCGGCGAAGGGACGTGCTGGCGATGGTGGTCCGTCAGGGAATGTTGCTCGTCGTTGTCGGTCTCGCGATCGGCCTGGCCGGCGCGTTTGCGCTGACGCGGGTGATGTCGAGTTTGTTGTTTGGAGTGAGCGCGAAGGACCCGATGACGTTTGTCCTCGTGGCCGGGCTGTTATCGCTGGTAGCGCTGATCGCTTGTTACATCCCGGCGCGGCGCGCGACGAAAGTCGATCCGTTAGTGGCTTTGAGATACGAATAGGAAGGGTGGCCACGGAGGGCCACCCCTACAGCCAATTTGTAGGGGCGGTCCTCCGTGACCGCCCGTCGGGTGGGTTCGTTGATGAATGATTATGGATAACTTTCTCAAAGACATTCGTTACGGTTGGCGCGGATTAACAAACCGTCCGGGTTTCACTGCGATCGTGATCGTCACACTGGCGCTAGGCATCGGCGCAAGCACCGCGATCTTCAGCGTTGTCAACAGCGTCATGTTGCGGCGTCTGCCTTATTCGACCGCCGATCGGATCGTCGCGATTCAGGAGCTCAGTCCTGAAGGCCGGCGCATCCAGACAACCGCGGCGAACTTCTACGACTGGCGCCAGCAGAACACCGTCTTCGAACATCTCGCGGCGATCAAGCAAACCAGCGCCAATCTCGCGCTCGCGGATCACGCCGACCGCATCGACCTGGCCCAAACGTCCGCCAACTTCTTCGACGTCTTCGGTGCTAAAGCGCAATCCGGACGCTTGTTTATTCCCGCCGACGAACAGGCTGGGCATGAGTCGATCGTAGTGATCGGCGACGAGTTGTGGCGGCGACGTTTCGGAAGTGATCCAGGCCTGGTTGGAAGACAGTCACTCTCGACGGAAACAATTACACCGTCGTCGGCATTGCGCCCGCGGGTTTTCATTATCCCGATAAGACTGAAGCATGGTTGCCGCCGTTGCGACTCGCTCCCGAGTTGTTTCCAACGATGGATGTGACGCAGCAGCGTGGCATGGGCTACCTGACCGCGGTCGCTCTGTTGAAGCCCGGCATGACGGTGCAACACGCCGCGAGCGAGATGGAGACGATTACGGCGCGCCTGCGGCAGCAATATCCGGAATCAAACAACCGGCGCTTCAATCGCGTCGTTTCGCTGTACGACCACCTGCTTGGCGATTCGAGCAGGATGCTGTTGCTGCTGTTTGGCGCGGTGATGTTCGTGCTGCTAATCGCGTGCGCGAACGTCGCGAACCTGTTGCTGGCAAACGCAGCCTCGCGCCAGAAAGAGATGGCAATTCGTTTCGCGCTCGGCGCGTCGCGCCTGCGCGTGATGCGGCAACTGCTGACCGAGAGCGCGATGCTGGCGCTCGCGGGTGGTGCGCTTGGTTTGCTGCTTTCCGTGTGGGGCGTCGCGCTGATCACGAAGTTGTTGCCACAGGACTTTCCGCGTGTGCAGGAGATCGGAATGGACTGGCGCGTGCTCGGCTTCACCCTCGTCGCGTCGATGTTAACCGGATTTCTTTTCGGCTTCGCTCCGGCGCTGCAAGTTTCAAGGACCGACGTGCAGGAGGCGATGAAGGAGAGTGGGCGCGGCGCGATGGGAAGTGTTCGTCGTAGTCGTTTGCGTCACGCGTTGATTGTCGGCGAAGTGGCGTTGTCGGTTGTGTTGCTGGCGGGCGCGGGTTTGCTGTTTCGCAGTTTTTTGCGATTGCAGGCAGTTGATGCGGGATTCAGTTCGCACCAGGTGTTGACCGCAAGACTGTCTCCGTCCGGGCCGGCTTTCCGCGAGGATGCTGCCTTCATTGACTTCTACGAAAAAGTGGTAGACCGGCTCAACGCAGTTCCCGGAGTGCAGCACGCCGGCGTAATCAACACGCTGCCGCTCTCCAAGGGACCAACTACGTCGTTTAGAGTCGAAGGCCGTCCGTTGCTGCCGCGAGATAAGTGGGCGCCGGTCAACATGCGCTACGTTAGCGCGGATTATTTCCGCGCGATGAGCATTCCGGTGCAGCAGGGGCGAAGCTTCACGCCACGCGACGACGAAAACGCGCCGCAGGTCATCATCGTCAATCAGGCCGTGGCCCAACGCGACTTTCCCGGCGAGAACGCTATCGGTAAACGCATCAACTTTGGCGGCGTTGACAGCCAGCAACAACCTGTTTGGCTTGAGATTGTCGGCGTTACCGCCAACGTAAGAAGCAACGAGCTGCGCGAACAGCCGGAGCCCGAGATCTATTTCTCCGCCCACCAGCGGCAATTCCGAAGCATGTCGGTGGTGATCCGATCGGATGTCGAAGCAGACAGCCTGGCCGGAAGTTTGAAGCAGATCGTCGGCGAGGTAGATAAGTCAGTTCCAGTGTCGGACGTGAAGACGATGGACCACCTCGTCAGCGAGTCAGTAACGCAGCCGCGGTTCAACCTGTTTCTGCTCGGACTGTTCAGCGGTCTCGCGCTGCTTTTGTCGGTGGCGGGGATTTACGGCGTCACCGCGTACACCGTAACGCAACGCACGCATGAGCTCGGCATTCGGATCGCGCTTGGCGCGCAGGTGGGCGACGTGATGCGAATGATCCTGGGGCAGGGAATGGCTGTCATCGGCATAGGGATCGTCATTGGTTTAGTGGCGGCGTTTCTGTTGATGCGCTTGATGAACAGTTTGCTTTTTGGCGTGAGCGCCACCGATCCGTTCACGTTCGCGGGGATCACAGTCGTCTTGATCGGCGCGGGACTGCTTGCGTGTTACATCCCGGCGCGGCGCGCGACGAAAGTCGATCCGCTAGTGGCTTTGAGATACGAGTGAAAGGCATTGCCGATTGCCAAATGCCGACTGCCAATTGGCGCTGGCTAACGAGCAGCTTAGATGCCAAACGGCCGGATCGTTTGCGATCAATCGGCAATTGGCAATTGGCAATCGGCAATACAAAGTGATCGCATGAAAAACATACTGAAAGACCTCCGGTACGGTGTGCGAAGCCTGCTGCGGCAGCCGGCCTTTTCGATCGTCGCCGTGATCACACTGGCGCTTGGCATCGGCGCAAACACTGCGATCTTCAGTCTCGTGAACGCTGTGTTGTTGCGCGCGTTGCCTTTTCAAAATCCAGAGCAACTGGTGTCGGTCAGCAAAGCCCCGGGCGAAGGCGGTTTGCCGGGGCTCGGCGCTTTTCAGTACCTCGCCTGGAAAGACAAGAGCACTTCGTTCGACGGCATTGCCGCGCACATCGACAACAACTTCAACCTGATCGGAAACGGCGAACCGGAGCGCATCTCGTGTGCGCAAGTCACGGCCAGCCTGTTTCCAATGCTCGGCGTGCAACCGATCGCGGGCCGCACGTTCCTGCCCGAAGAAGATCGTCCGGGCCAGAACCAGGTCGCGATTGTCAGCGAAGGATTTTGGCAGCGTCGTTACGGACGCGATGCGTCACTTCTCGGTCGCACGATTCAACTCGACGACAAGCGCTACACGGTCGTCGGCATCATGCCGTCGAGTTTTCGTTATCCGGGTGAGTTTGAGATCTGGTTGCCGCTCGCGCTCGATCCGATCAAGGAAACGCAAGGTGATTTCTTCAGCATGGTTGAAGTTATCGGCCGCTTGAAGCCGGATGTGGTGGTCCAACAAGCGCAGACGGAGATGAATCTCATCTCTCAGCAGGCCAACACCCAACTTAAAGATCCAGTGACGGTCGGGAACCTGGAGATTCAGCCGCTGCACCACCAACTCGTCGCCGGTGTTCGACTCACGTTGCTGGTCCTGTGGGGTGCAGTTGCTTTGGTGATGCTGTTGGCGTGCGCCAATGTTGCGAACCTCTTGTTGGCGCGCACGTTTTCGCGGCAACGCGAAATGGCGGTCCGCGCGGCTGTCGGCGCGCGACGTTGGCAGCTCATTCGCCAACTACTCGGCGAGAGCTTGATTTTGGGAATCGTGGGTGGAGCGCTGGGGTTACTGTTGGCTTTTTGGGGCGTGAGCGCGATCGCGTCGCTCGTGCCGGACGGACTCGCCAGTTCAGTTCACAACTTAAACGCGATTTCTCTCGACTGGCGTGTGTTTGGTTTCACGTTGGCGACCTCGCTGTTCATGGCCCTGGTCTTTGGAATATTTCCTGCACTCAGCGGATCGAGGCCGGATCTCGTGAAAGTGCTGCGCGAAAGCAGCGCGCGCAACCTGATGAATTTTGGCCTGCGCAGTATGCGAGGCTGGCTGGTGGTTACAGAGCTCGCTCTCGCTCTCATCCTGCTGCTCGGCGCGGGATTGCTCGTTAGAAGTTTCCGGCAACTGACCACCGTCGATCTCGGATTCAATCGCGAGAACGTGCTGATGGCGCGCATCAATCTGCCGCGATCGGTGTATCGCACAGAGCCGCAGACCGCGGCTTTCAATGGACAAATGCTCGAGCGCGTAAAAGCGCTGCCGGGTGTTGAGTCAGCCGGCACGATCAATCACACGCCGCTCTCCGGCTTTGGCATCGTTGTCTTCACGGGGATCGAAGGCCAGCCGCCTCCCGATCGAGACAAAGACTTACCCATCGGCGTCGGCACGGTCACACCAGACTATTTCCGGACCTTACAGATACCGCTCATCAGCGGCCGGCTTTACGACGAACGCGATCGTGCTGACGCACCGAAAGTGGCGATCGTGAACCAGGCGTTTGCTCGGCGTTACTTTCCCGGCGGCGACGGCAGCAATGCCTTGGGCAAACGAATCGCTTTCGGTTGTGAAGACGGTCTTTGCACGACGATCGTCGGCGTTGTCGGCAACGTGAAGCAGGAGAGCATCACGGCGGACGTCGCGCCGGAGATCTTCGTGCCGTTCAGCCAGATGCCAATGAACGGCATGACGCTGTTTGTTCGCACTAAAGGCAACGCCGTGGATCTCACGCAAGCGTTGCGCAGCGAAGTGTTTGCAATCGACAAGAACCAGCCTGTTTTCAACGTGAAGACGCTGGACCAGCGCGTGATCGAGACGATCGCTGTTTCGCGTTCGCTGATGCTGTTGTTCTCAGGATTTGCATTGTTGGCGCTGGTGCTGGCGTGCGTCGGCATCTACGGCATCGTTTCGTATTCGGTGAGCCAGCGGACGCGCGAGATCGGCATTCGCATGGCGCTCGGCGCGCGCGCCGCTGATGTGCTGCGGCTCGTCTTGAAGAACGGAATGACGCTGGTGCTTTCGGGAATCGTCATCGGCGTTGCCGGCGCGCTGGCGCTGACGCGTTTTCTCGCAACGTTGCTGTTTGGCGTCACGCCGACAGACGCGTTGACGTTCGTAGTGGTTTCGTTACTGCTAATCATTGTGGCTTCGATCGCGTGCCTGGTTCCCGCGCGCCGCGCCACCAAAGTCGATCCCTTGGAAGCATTGAGATACGAGTAGCAACAACGGGCGGCCACAGAGGGCCGCCCCTACAGAATTTCATTGTGTTGGCGGTGTGATTGTAGGGGTGGCCCTCCGCGGCCACCCGAAGGAGAGGCGATATGAACAAGCTCGTGCAGGACCTACGTTTCGGCATTCGCACACTCTTGAAGCGGCCAGGATTTGCCCTGGTGGCAATTGCCACACTCGCACTCGGCATCGGCGCGAGCACCGTGATCTTCACGGTTGTCGACGCAGCCTTGTTGCGCGGACTTCCCTACAGAGAACCCGATCGCCTGTATCACTTGTGGGAGAAAACGCCGAAGCAGGAGTTTTCGAAACGCGAGTTCTCGTATCCCGACTACCAGGACTATCAACAGAACAACGTCTTCGAAGCGATCGCAGCTTACACCGGCGGCAATGCGCTGCTGAGCGGATCTGGTGAGACGGAGAGCATCGGCGCGCCGCGTGTCACCGCAAACTTCTTCTCCGTGCTTGGCGTCGAACCGCTCGTAGGTCGCACGTTCCAAAAGGGTGAAGATACACCTGGGACGCCGAAAGTCACTGTGCTCACGTACGGCTTCTGGCAGCGGAGGTTTGGCGGCGATCCGGGTGCGATCGGTCAAACCGTAACGATCAACGGCGAGCCACACACTATCGTCGGCGTGTTGCCGGCGAGCTTCCAATTCGCGCTGCGAAACGCGGATGTCTGGCTACCGTATCAACCCTCGCAAACCCAGCTCACACGCCGCTACATGCACGGCACTAACGCGATTGGCCGGCTCAAGCCCGGTGTCACATCCGAGCAGGCGCAGTCAGAACTGAACGTCATTGCCGGACGCATCGAGCAGCAATACAACGATTCACACGCGGGCACCACTGCGTATGCCGTCCCGTTGCAAGAGGAAGTAATCGGCACCGTTCGTCCGATACTTTTGGTGCTGCTGGCGGCAGTCGCCTTTGTGCTGCTGATCGCCTGCGCGAACGTTGCGAGTCTTTTGTTAACTCGCGCGCTGTCGCGGCAAAAGGAAGTCGGCATTCGCGCTGCGCTGGGCGCGAGCCGTTGGCGAGTGATTCGGCAGTTACTAACTGAATCGTTGCTGCTGTCGTTGGCGGGAGGCGTGGCCGGTGTCTTGATCGCTTACTGGGGCGTGCCTGCGCTCGTCGCCACGTTGCCGCAAAACCAACTCAACGCCTTGCCGTTTCTCAAATCGCTGCAACTCGATCTGAGTATTCTCGGATTCTCGTTTGGGCTTTCGCTGTTGACGGGATTGATCTTCGGCATCGTTCCGGCGTTGCAGTCTTCCCGGCTGGATCTCAACGAAGTGTTGAAAGAAGGCGGACGGCATGCGACGGCCGGGACCGGGCAGCGATTGCGCAGCGCGCTGGTTGTCGGCGAGATCGCGCTGGCAGTCGTGTTGCTCGTCGGCGCGGGCTTGATGATGAAGAGCCTGATGCGGCTGTTGCAGACCAACATCGGCTTCAACACCGAGAACCTGCTGACGATGACGGTGGTCCTGCCGCCGGCGAAATACCCCGACAACAATCCGCGCATCAATTTCAACACTCAGCTTCAAGAGCGCGTTCAATCGCTGCCCGGCGTCGCCGGCGCGGGAACGGTGGACATTCTTCCGGTTAACGGAGGGAACACGACGCGCTTCGTCATCGACGGCGATCCGGTTCCGCCGCCAGGTAAAGAAACGGAAGCCAACATGCGCTTCGTCAACGATCGTTACTTTCAAACGATCGGCGTTCCTTTGCTTGCCGGCCGGCAGTTTGACACGCGCGATCACGCGGATGCGCCGGGTGTTGTGATCATCGGCAAGACAATCGCCGATCGCATGTTTGCCGGTCGCGATCCGGTGGGGATGCGTTTGCGTTATGCGTCCGTACAAGCCGATCCGATAACGATCGTCGGCGTCGTCGGCGACGTGAAGATCACCGGTCTCGATGAAGCGATCAAGCCGGTGCTTTATTACTCGTACCGGCAAGGCGCCGGCCTGGCCGCCAATCTTGTCGTTCGCACCAACAGCGATCCCACTTCACTGGCCGCTACTGTTCGCAATGAAGTGCGGAGTCTCGAACCGGAAGCCGCGATTCTCAACGTCAACACGATGGACGGAATGATCTCGCAAACGCAGGCGTCGTTCATCAGGCGTTTTCCGGCGCTGGTGATCGGCATCTTTGCCGGCGTTGCGTTGTTGCTGGCGTCGATCGGGATCTATGGCGTGGTTTCGTATTCGGTTAGCCAACAGCTTCACTACATCGGCATTCGCATGGCGCTCGGCGCTGCGCCGGCCGACATTCTCAAGATGGTGTTGAAGCAGGGAATGGTGTTGGCGCTTGCGGGACTCGCCATCGGCGTCGTCGCTGCGTTGGGGTTGATGCAGTTGTTGAAGACGCGCGTGTTGCAGTCATTGCTTTACCAGGTGACGACGACCGACGTCGCCACGTTTG
The DNA here is from genome assembly GCA_963770215.1 of uncultured Acidobacteriota bacterium. Taxonomy (GTDB): domain Bacteria; phylum Acidobacteriota; class Blastocatellia; order Pyrinomonadales; family Pyrinomonadaceae; genus PSRF01. Next base: position 186,161 of record CAVYOP010000011.1, on the reverse strand, counting down.
CGATCGTGACCGGAACGTTGTTCTTCGTTGCGCTGCTCGCCTGTTACTTGCCGGCGCGTCGCGCAACGAAAGTCGATCCGCTGACTGCGCTCAGGTACGAATGAAGGTATTGCCGATTGGCGATTGCCAATTGCCAATTGGTTCTGGCTTTCAGGGCTTTTATAGCGCGAAGCACTTGCGAAATCGGCAATCGGCAATTGGCAATCGGCAATAGTCAACGACTTGGGAGACCCCACATGTTTACTGACATCCGTTACGCCTTCAGAATGTTGTTGAAGAAACCGGGATTCACCCTCGTGGTGGTGCTCACCCTGGCGCTGGGCATCGGCGCTAACGCCGCGATCTTCTCGGTCGTGAAGGGCGTGTTGCTCAATCCGTTGCCTTATCCGGACCCGGAACAGTTGGTGACGGTCCATCAGAGCAAACCCAACTTCGAAACCGGCGCAATTCCGTATCTCAATTTCGTCGACATGCAGCGCGAGAACCAGACGTTCTCGTCGATGGCTATCTCGCGCGGCGCGGGTTTCACTCTGCTCGGCGCGGGCGAAGCGGAACGAGTGACAGCGCGCATGGTCTCCGCGGATTTCTTCACGGTCTACGGCATCAAGCCTCAACTCGGCAGAACCTTCGACGCTAACGACGATCGACAGGGCGCCGATCCCGTGACGATCATCAGCGAGCGACTGTGGTCGCGAAAGTTCAACTCCGCTGCCGACCTCGTCGAACGCAGCATCACGCTCGACGATCGCAGCTATCGCGTGATCGGCGTCCTGCCCGCCATTTACAGCGCGAGTGTCGCGGACGTTTACGTTCCAATCGGCGCGTGGAGCAGCCCGGCGCTGAAAAACCGCGGCGCTGCACTCGGCATACACGGCGTCGGCCGCATCAAGCCCGGCGTAACATTCGAACAAGCGCAAGCCGATCTCGATCGCGTGATGCGATCGCTGGCTGAGGCGTATCCCGCAAACAATAAAGGACACGGCGCGAAGATCATTCGACTCAAGGAACGGCTCGTCGGCGACGTCGAACCGGTGCTGTTGATGTTGTTTGCGGCTGTCGGACTGGTGCTGCTGATCGCGTGTGTCAACGTCAGTAACCTGATGCTGGCGCGATCGACGGGACGGACGCGCGAGTTTGCGATTCGCGCTGCGCTGGGCGCGGGACGCTGGCGTTTGCTGCGTCAGTCGTTGATCGAGAGCACGATGCTCGCCCTCGTCGGTGGCGCTGCTGGTCTATTCATCGCGGCGTGGGGCACGACTGCGGCGATCAAGTCTCTGCCGTCGGCTTTGCCGCGCCAGGACGAGATCCATCTCGATCTGCGCGTGTTGCTCTTCACGATCGGTCTCTCACTGCTCACCGGAATCATCTCGGGCATCGCTCCGGCGTTGAAGACTTCTCATTCGCGCTTCAACGAAACGTTGAAAGAGAGCGGCCGCGGCGCAAGCACGGCGCGTGCGCGAGCGCAGGGAATCTTCGTCGTTGCAGAGATGGCGATGGCCCTGGTCCTGCTGATCAGCGCCGGACTTCTGATCCGCAGTCTCAACGCGCTTTGGAACGTTGACCCCGGATTCAATCCGAACAATGTGATGAGCTTCGGCGTCACGTTTCCGCCATCGATGCGCGGCGCCACGGCTGATTCAAGCCGTGCTTACCTGCGCGATCTCAGTCGCCGCTTGAGCGAAACACCGGGCGTCGGCGCCGTCTCGCTGACGGCTGCAGCCGCGCCGATGATCAGCGAAGACGATCGTTACTTCTGGGTCGACGGCGAACCGACGCCCGCGAGTAACGACGACATGTACATGGCGCTGTTCTACGTCGTCGAGCCCGGCTATTTGCCTGCGATGGGGATCGATTTAAAGAAAGGACGTTTCTTCACCGACCATGACGACGAACGAGCACCGCGCGTGATCGTGATCGACGAGATGTTGGCCCAACAACGTTTCGGCAACCAGGATCCAGTCGGACGCCGGTTGCATCTCGACGATCAGGCGCCATACGAGATCGTCGGCGTTGTCGGGCACGTCAAGCAGTGGGGACTCGACAACGACGAGCAGGAGCTGCAAGCGCAAATGTACGTGCCGTTCCGCGCCGCGCCCGATTCGCAGGTGGAGGGAACCGGCGGCATGGGCGTAGTGGTGCGCGCTGACAACACGATCGGTCCATCGTTCTTCACGTCCATCCGCAATACCGTGCAGGCGCAGAACAACCAGAACGTCATCTCGAACACGCAAACGATGAATGAAGTGATTGCCGAGTCGTTGGCCCAACGTCGCTTCGCGATGATCGTGCTTGGATCGTTTGCGGCGGCGGCGTTGTTGTTGGCGAGCCTGGGAATCTACGGCGTCATTTCCTATCTCGTGGGCCAACGCACGCACGAGTTGGGCATTCGTGTCGCGCTGGGCGCGTCGCGGCGGCAAATCCTGACGCTCGTGTTGGGCCATGGATTGAAGATGACGCTCGCCGGCGTTGTCCTTGGACTCGTCGCGGCGTTTGGGCTGACACGCTTGATGCGAACGATGCTATTCGGCATCGGCGCAACCGATCCGGCAACGTTCGCGATCATCGCGGTGTTGCTGACGATCGTCGCGCTGCTTGCCTGTTACCTCCCCGCGCGCCGCGCGACGCGAGTCGATCCGCTGGTGGCATTACGAAACGAATAGGGCGCAACGAATGAAAGGACCCGGCTTATGAGTTCCTTGCTGCAAGACCTTCGCTACGGACTGCAAATGCTGCTGACGCATCGCGCGTTCACGGCCATCGCGGTGTTGACGATCGCGATTGGCGTCGGCGCGAACACCGCGCTCTTCAGCGTCGTCGACGCCGTGTTGCTCAAGAAGTTGCCCGTCAACAATCCGGACCAACTCGTGTTGTTGAAAGCGAGCTGGGACCCGCAGAAGTTTGGACCAGGCGGCTTCTACGGCAGCAATCGGATGGATCGCGCAACCGGATTGAATGTCGGCACTTCCTTTCCGTTACAGACCTACACGCGATTGCGACAGGAACCGGGAGTGCTTTCCGACGTCTTCGCGTTCTCCGGCGTTGACATGAATCTCAACGCCGGCGGGCAGGCTGAAGTTGTCAGCGGACAGGCCGTTTCCGGTAACTACTATTCCGCCCTCGGCGTGCCGGCGATCGTCGGCCGCACGATTAGTGATTCGGATGATTACGCCTCTGCCGCGCCCGTCGCCGTTCTGAGCCATCGCTTTTGGACCAAGCGCTTCAGCGCCGATCCGTCGATCGTCGGTAAACAGATCAACATCAATAACGTCGCCTTCACCGTCGCCGGCGTCACACCGCCCGACTTCAATGGGACCACGGATGTTGGCTCGACGATGGACGTGACGATCCCGATCGCGTGGGAGCCGCAGATTTCGGGTGAGCGCAGCTTGATGAGCGGCGCAGGCATCTGGTGGCTGCGAATTATGGGGCGTTTGAAACCCGGCGCCACCCTCGAAGAAGCGCAGGCGAGTCTCGCTGGACCATTTCAACAATCGGTCCTCGAACATCGTGCGGCGCGCCAGTCGCGCGCACAAAATCCGCTGCGCACGCTCGAACTGAAAGACCTGCCGCGTCTCGGCGTGGATTCAGGCAGCCAGGGCGAGATGAACTGGCGCAACCAGTTTGTGAAGCCGCTGCGGTTGTTGTTTGGAGTCGTGGCGCTTGTGTTGCTGATCGCGTGCGCGAACGTAGCCAATTTGCTGCTGGTCCGCTCGTCGTCACGCCGGAAAGAGATCGCGGTGCGCCTGGCGTTAGGGGCCAGCCGCGGAAGATTAGTACGGCAGTTAATGACCGAGAGTGTTTTGTTGGCGGTTATCGGCGGCGCGTTGGGAGTGCTGTTTGCGCTGTGGATCAAAGACGGGCTGTTGGTGGCGACGGAGTGGGGCGGCAGGCAGATGAGCGGGTTGACTCCGCAGCTCGACCTGCGCGTGTTTGGTTTCACTTTCGGACTTTCGTTGTTGACTGGTGTCATCTTCGGTCTTGTTCCGGCGATGCGCGCCACGCGGCTCGATCTCACGCCGACGCTGAAAGACACCGGGCGCAGTTCGAGCGCGGCGGCGCGATCGTGGTTGAGCAAGTCGCTGGTGGTGGTCCAGGTTTCCGTTTCCGTGCTGTTGCTGATCGGCGCGGGTTTGTTGATCAAGACGCTGCGCAACCTGAAGAACGCCGACACCGGTTTCAATGCGAACAACCTGTTGCTCTTCAGCGTCGATCCGAGCCTCATCGGTTATCGTGACGAGCAGCTCGCGAGGTTGTACGAGCAGATGTTCAGCCGTTTGGAAGCGGTGCCGGGCGTGGAGTCGGTGACGTTCTCACGGCATCCGCTGCTTGCGTGGAGCTCGACGACCAGCTCCGTCTACATGGCGAACGTGCTTGGACCAGACGGAAAGCCGCTCGATCGCGACGCGAAGGTCCATCACATTCGCGAAAACTTCCTGCAAACAATGGAAATCCCTTTGCGCACGGGACGCCAGTTCACTGCGCAAGACGACACGCGCGCGCCGCGGGTGGCGATCGTGAACAAGTCTTTCTCGCTGATTTATTTCGGCGACCAGAACCCGATCGGAAAGCGATTCAGTTTCGATCCTGACAAGCCGAACGAGATCGAGGTTGTGGGCATGTCTGAGGATGCGAAGTACACCAGCCAGCGCGACGAGGTCCAACCTACGGTCTATCTGCCGTGGCGGCAGACGCTGGCCCGGATGGGATCATCGACGTTTGAAATCCGCACGATGGGCGATCCTGGTAGCGTTGTGAGCGGCATACGACAGGCGGTGCGTGAAGTTGAGAGCAACCTGCCGGTCAGCGATATCAGGACGCAGCTCGAACAAGCGGATGAAACGCTGTCGATGGAGCGTCTGTTTGCGAAGCTGCTCGCGTTGTTTGGATTGGTGGCGCAACTGCTCGCGGCGATCGGTCTGTATGGCGTGATGGCGTATTCGGTGACGCAACGGACGCACGAGATTGGGATTCGCATGGCGCTCGGCGCTGACCGCGGCCGAGTGCTGCGCATGGTGTTGCGACAGGGAATGGCGTTGACGGTCGTTGGCGTGGCGATCGGCGTCGGCATCGCGTTTGTGCTGACGAAGTATTTGGAAACGTTGACGAGCATGTTGTTCGGCGTCGAGCCGCGCGATCCCGTGACGTTCGTTGTCATCGCCGCCGGACTGACGCTTGTGGCGCTCCTGGCGTGTCTGATCCCGGCGCGCCGTGCAACGCGTGTCGATCCATTGGTGGCGCTGAGATACGAGTGAGGGGGCACAGCCCCAACACTTTTGTGGAGGCCGACGGCGAGGCAAAGCCTCGCCTCACATCCGGCGGCGAAGCCGCGGGGAGAAAAGCAAATGGCTGAAGCCAGCGGCAAGAAGTGCGTGGCCGAAGCCGCGGCGAGAAAGCAAATGGCTGATGCCAGCGGGGAGAAAAGCAAATGGCTGAAGCCAGCGGCAAGAAGTGCGTGGCCGAAGCCGCGGCGAGAAAGCAAATGGCTGATGCCAGCGGGGAGAAAAGCAAATGGCTGAAGCCAGCGGCAAGAAGTGCGTGGCCGAAGCCGCGGCGAGAAAGCAAATGGCTGATGCCAGCGGGGAGAAAAGCAAATGGCTGAAGCCAGCGGCAAGAAGTGCGTGGCCGAAGCCGCGGCGAGAAAGCAAATGGCTGATGCCAGCGGGGAGAAAAGCAAATGGCTGAAGCCAGCGGCAAGAAGTGCGTGGCCGAAGCCGCGGCGAGAAAGCAAATGGCTGATGCCAGCGGGGAGAAAAGCAAATGGCTGAAGCCAGCGGCAAGAAGTGCGTGGCCGAAGCCGCGGCGAGAAAGCAAATGGCTGATGCCAGCGGGGAGAAAAGCAAATGGCTGAAGCCAGCGGCAAGAAGTGCGTGGCCGAAGCCGCGGCGAGAAAGCAAATGGCTGATGCCAGCGGGGAGAAGAGCATGGCTGAAGAGGTCAGGAACCATAGAGAGGCGGGGCCCGCTTTATTGAAAGATCTCTCGCTGCGGCTCCGCCGCCGGATGTGAGGCAAGGCTTTGCCTTGCCGCTGCTGGTTGAATTTGAAAAAGGGCTTAGCCCTTGGTTCGGGCTCCGCCCAAGGGGGCACAGCCCCAACACTTTTTTTGGAAGCCGACGGCGAGGCAAAGCCTCGCCTCACATCCGGCGGCGAAGCCGCGGCGATGTTGGAACCAAGCTTGGAGGCATCATGTGGGGAGCGTTTAAACAGAACCTGAGCTTTGCCTTGCGCACGTTGGTGAAGAACCCGGGCTTCACTGTCACTGCCGTCCTGACTCTCGCGCTGGGAATCGGTGCGACCACTTCGATGTTCAGCGTGGTCTATGCGGTGTTCGAGCCGATGCCTTATCCGAAGTCGGAGCAACTGGTGATGGTTTGGGCCAGGATGCCCGGCGGCAGAACCTCTGTACCCGCCACCGAGCTCGTCGAATGGCGACGCCGCAGCACTTCGTTTCAGTCCATGAACGGATGGAACGGCGTCTCGTTCAACCTTTCGAGCACGGAGCGGCCGGAACAAGTTCCGGGCTCACGCCGAACACCAGGCTTCTTCACGATGGAAGGATTGCCGCTCCTGCTCGGACGCGACTTTCTTCCGGAAGAAGGTCAGCCGGGCAACGACCGCGTCGTGATACTCAGTCATCGTTTGTGGACTCGCCAGTTCAACGCAAACCCCGATCTGGTCGGCAAACAGATCCGCATGAGCGGTGAGCCGTACACAGTCGTCGGCGTCATGCCGCCCGGCATGTACGATCGTTTCAACTCTCAGTTGTGGGTGCCGCTGTCGTGGCGCACCGAAGATCTCACGCGCGATCCGAACTTCATGCTGGTGATGGCGCGTTTGAAAGACGGTGTCTCGATCGAGCAGGCGCAGGCCGAGATGAATAACATCGCCGCCCAACTGCAAAAGGAGTCTCCGAAGACAAACGCGAATCGCAACATCAGCGTCGAGCCGTTACACCTCAACTTTGTCACTGACTCCACGCGCCGCAATCTCTGGCTGTTGCTCGGCGCAGTCGCGTTTCTGTTGTTGATCGGCTGTGTGAACGTTGCGAACCTTCTGCTCGCGCGCGGCACGTCGCGGCAGCGAGAAGTGGCGGTGCGCGCCGCGTTGGGCGCTTCGCGCGGGCGTTTGTTCGCGCAGTTTCTGACAGAAAGTTTTGTGCTGGCTGTTTTCGGCGGAGCGCTCGGAATCCTTCTCACCGGAGTGCTCGTCGAAGCGATCACGGCGGTGATGCCGCCAGTCGGCACGATGCTGCCGTCAGAAGCAAACATCAGGATCAGCGTTCCGGTTTTGCTGTTCACGATCGGCGTGACGTTCGTCGCGGGACTGTTGTTCGGCGCGGCGCCGGCGTGGCAAGCGACGCGTCTCGATCTCAACGAAGTGCTCAAACTCGGCGGACGCACCGGCGCAGGCGGCATGAGACGCAAAGCGTTGCGCGTGCTGGTCGTGACGGAGTTCGCGCTGGCGCTGACATTGCTCGCGACCGGCGGCCTGGCCCTGCGCGGCTTTTGGAACCTGACGCGCATCGACCTCGGCATTCAATCAGACAACGTCTTGACGTTTCGCCTCCCGGTTCCCGAGAAGCGACTGGATGGTCCAGACCAGATCAGATCGTATTACGGAACGCTGCTCGAAAGAATTGAAAGTCTTCCTGGTGTCGTCAAAGCCGCTGTGATGACAGGCTCGCCCGGACGTGGCCCAGGAATGGGTGCGCGTTTCACGATTGTGGGCCGGCCGGTCGATCCTGCCGTGCGTCGCAACACGGCGTTTCAAATGGTGACACCCGGATACGACGACACGCTCGGCATTCGCATGACGAAAGGCCGCAACCTGAACGAGCACGACACGGCCACGAGCATGCGTGTCGCCGTAGTCAACGAGCATTTCGTGAATCGTTACCTGGCGGGAATCGATCCACTCACGCAGAAGATCGCGGTGCCGGAGTTTATTCCAGGTCAGCCGCGTGGGAAGCCAGTCGAGTGGCAGATCGTCGGCGTGTTTCACAACGTGCGTGGCGCGGGAGATCGTGAAGACGTTGCCGAGATGAACGTGCCGTTTGCGCAAAGCCCGTGGCCGCAGGCGTCGATGGCGATAAAAACACAAGGCGATCCGAAAGCGCTGCTCAACAGCATCGCGACAACCGTCAACTCAGTAGATCCGGATCTGCCGTTGGCCGGTGCGCAAACGATCGACGAGATCGTCAGCGAGTCGTTGGCGATCGATCGCTTCAGCGTGGTGCTGTTTGCGAGCTTTGGCGTGCTCGGACTGTTGCTGGCGGCGGTCGGGATCTACGGCGTGATGGCCTTCGGCGTCGCCCAACGCACGCGGGAATTTGGCATCCGCATGGCCCTGGGCGCGCAGCGAGCGGGAGTCGTGAGCATGGTCCTGAGAGAAGGGACGATCCTCGCGGTGCTGGGAGCGGCGATTGGATTGCTCGGCGCTTATCTCGTTGGCCGCGCAATGCAGTCGACGTTGTTTGGCGTCGGCGCTTTTGACGCCGGCGCGTTCGGCGGGATTTTTCTGCTGTTGCTGGGCGTTGCGTTGTTGGCGTGTTTGGTCCCTGCAATGCGCGCCAGCACGGTCGAACCGATGAAGGCGCTCAGAGACGAGTAGCCAGATTTAATGAACGATCTGAAGTACTCAATTCGTCTTTTACTCAAGAGCCCGGCTTTCACCGTGTTGTCTGTGTTGACGCTCGCGGCCGGCATCGGCGTGAACACGGCGATGTTCAGCGTGGTCCATGCAGTGTTGCTGAGCCCGTTGCCGTATCCGGAAGCAGATCGCATCGTGTGGATGACTGAGTCGGGCCCGGAAGTCAGCAATCGCTGGATCTCGCACCCGAATTTCCTCGACTGGCGCGCACGCAACCAGGTCTTCGAATCGATGTCGACCTTCCGCGGCTGGTCCGTCAATCTCACCGGCTCCGATCAACCGGAAAACATCAACTCGCGCATGGTCACGGCGGGTTACTTCAAGGTCATGCGTGCCACGCCACTGCTCGGCCGCGATTTCTCTGACGCCGATGATCAACCCGGCGCCCCGCCTGTGACGATCATCAGTTACGCATTCTGGCAACAACGTTTCGGCGGCGATCCGAATATTGTCGGCAAGCAAGTGACGCTTGACGACAAGAGCTACACCGTCATCGGTGTGATGCCTGAGAGCTTTGCTCACCAGGGACCACCGCCGCTCTGGCTGCTGATGGGACCGATGAACTGGAAAGGCCGCGACGTTCGCACCGGCGGCTCGGTGATTGCGCGCCTGAAACCGGGTGTGACGATCGAGCAAGCGCGCGCGGAGATGAATCGCATCTCGCAGCAACTTTCGCAGGAATATCCGGTTGAAAACGCCGGCGCGAACGCTGTCACCGTTGTTTCGTTGCAAGACAGCATCACGCGCAATGTCGGCCCGGCTTTGAAGATACTCTTCGGCGCTGTCGGTCTGGTGTTGCTGATTGCGTGCGCGAACGTGGCGAACCTCTTGTTGGCCCGTGGCGCGTCGCGACGAAAAGAGTTTTCGGTGCGTGCGGCACTCGGCGCTTCACGTTGGCGAATTGTGAGGCAGTTGCTGATTGAAAGCCTGTTGCTGGCGCTCACGGGCGGCGCGCTTGGATTGATCGTCGCGTCGTGGGCCATGTGGATTCTGGCCCGGGTGGCCCATGAAACTGTGCCGCGCATGAGCGGCGTTCAGATCAGCGGCCGCGTGCTGGCTTTCAACATCGGCGTCTCAGTGTTCACCGGAATTCTCTTCGGCATCGCGCCCGCGCTTCGTTTTTCTAAAACGGATCTACAAGAGACGTTGAAAGACAGTTCCGCGACTACGACGGACCGGCGCGGCAAGAGACTGCGCGGCGCTTTGGTTGTCAGCGAAGTGGCGCTGTCTGTGGCGTTGCTGGTCGGCGCGGGATTGATGGTGAAGAGCTTGTTGCTGCTGTTGAAGTCTGACAAAGGGTTCGATTCCAACAGCGTGCTCACAATGGAGCTCACGGTCTCGCGAGGCCGCTATCGCGAGCGCGGAGAGCTTGCTCGCCTCTGGCATCAGGTGTTGCAAAGGGTGCAGGCCCAGCCCGGTGTCGAGAAGGTAGCGTTCTCGTCGAATCTGCCCGGAGTTTCCGATGGCTGGCAGACGGACATCGCGCCCGAAGGACATCGCCCGCTGAATCCCGGCGAACTGATCAACGTCAACTGGTCCATCGTCACTGCCGATTATTTCCAGACAATGAAGATCCCGCTGCTGCGCGGCCGCACGTTCACGCGCGACGAAGACGAGCAGGGGAAACCGGTGGTGATAGTCGACGAAAGCCTCGCGCGTCGCTTTTGGCCCAACGAAGACGCGGTTGGAAAACACATCAAGTACGACAGTCCTGCCTGGCATGAAATCATCGGCGTCGTTCCCGCCTTGCGGGCTTACGGATCTGACACAGAGCCCCTGATCAAGATCTACACGCCGATGGGACGTTCGGCGCAACGAATCATGACGCTCTCCGTTCGCGCAAACAACATCGGGCTGGATGCGCTAACCGCGGGCGTCACAAACGCGATTCACGAAATCGATAAAGACCTGCCGGTGGCGGAAGTGGCGACTTTTGAAAGCCTGCTGGCGCGTGAGTCGTCGCCGCGTCAATTCAATGCGGTGTTGTTTGCGGCCTTCGCAGTGCTCGCGCTTGTACTCGCCACGACAGGCGTTTACGGAGTGCTTTCGTATTCGGTCACGCAACGCACGCATGAAGTCGGCATTCGCATGGCGCTCGGCGCGGGCCGGCGCGACGTGCTGCGGTTGTTCATGGGGCAGGGGATGACGCTGGTCATTCTTGGGTTGGCGATTGGGCTCGCGGGCGCGTTTGCGTTGACGCGATTGATGTCGAGTTTGCTGTTTGGAGTTTCGACTACGGATGCGGCGACCTTCGCGGCAGTGGCCGTGGCCCTGGTCGTCGTCGGCTTGTTTGCCTGTTACATCCCGGCTCGACGGGCGACGAAAGTCGATCCGTTAGTGGCTCTGAGGTACGAATGAGGCGATCGCTGCTTACACAAGTAGTTCAGGACGTCCGCTATGCAGTGCGGATGCTCACGAAGAACCCGGGCTTCACTTTCGTGGTCGTGCTAACGCTGGCCCTGGGCATCGGCGCCAATGCCGCGATCTTCTCGCTCACCGACAAGGTGTTGCTGCAAAGTCTGCCGGTCCAGGATCCCGATCAACTCGCAGTGCTCGCCGCCTACGATCCAAAAGATGGACCAGACACCTACAGCTCGTTCTCATATCCGATGTACCAGGACCTGCGCGATCGCAATGACGTCTTCAGCGGCGTCATCACTCGCGGCGGTGCGCAGATGAACGTCAGCTACGCGGATCAGAACGAACGCGTGCGCGGCGAGCTTGTGAGCGGCAACTTCTTCGACGTGCTCGGCGTGCGTCCGTGGGCCGGAAGACTTTTCAACCAGGATGACGATCGCGTTCCCGGCGGACATCCCGTCGTCGTGCTGAGTTACGGTTTCTGGGAACGAAGATTCGGCAAAGATCCGAACATCATCGGCAAGACGATCCTCGTCAACGAACATCCGCTGACAGTGCTTGGCGTCACGCCGCCGAGCTTCTTCGGCATCAATCTTTCAGACAGCCCCGACGTGCGCGTGCCGATGATGATGACGCCGGTCTTCAACCCGCTGCCGCCGACGCGTCTGCAAAGCCGGCGTCACCAGTGGCTCAACGTGATGGCGCGGCGCAAACCGGGCGTCTCGCCGGAACAGGCGCAGGCATCCCTCGACGTTCTCTACCGGCAGATTCGCGAATCAGAAGCGCAACAGTTGCCGGCAAGTGTTTCGACTTTCAATCGCGAACAGTTTTTGTCCGGCAAGATCGCGTTACTGCCCGGCGATCAAGGGCTGCAACGCGCGCAGATCGAAATGCGAACGTCGTTGTTGTTGCTGCTCGGCGCGACCGTTGCGGTGTTGCTCATACTTTGCGCGAACCTCGCAAACCTGATGATGGCCCGCGCGACAGTGCGCGCGCCGGAAACGGCCGTTCGACTGGCGCTCGGCGCAGGCCGGTTTCGCTTGCTGCGTCAATGGCTGACTGAAGGCGTGGTCCTGTCGATCATTGGCGGCGCGATCGGTGTCGCCATCGCGTTGTGGTTCAAAGCAGGACTCATGGTTTTCCTCCCCGCTGACTTTCGCGCAAACCTCAACACGGAAAACGACTGGCGGTTGTACGCGTTCATCCTCGTGCTTGCGATTGTCATCGGGCTGGCTTTTAGTCTTGTGCCTGCGATCCAGGTGGCGCGACAGGCATTCATTGCGGGGCTTCAACTCGAATCGCGCAGTTTCACTTCCGCCGGACGGCTGCTGAGTTTTCGCAGTTTGCTGATCCTGGTCCAGGTCGCACTCTCGTTGCCTTTACTCGTCAGCGCCGGATTGATGCTCAGGACGTTGCAGAACCTGCGCGCAGTCGATACCGGTTTCAATCGAGAGAACGTGTTGTTCGCCAGCGTGAACCCGGCGCTCAACGGCTATACGCCGGAGCGTTCGAAGAATTTCTACAACGAGCTGCTGGCGAGAACGCGCGCATTGCCCGGTGTCACGTCTGCGAGCCTGGCGTCAGACACGCCGGTCTCCGGTGGTTGGGACCAGCTCAGTCTCGTCGTCGAAGGTTACACGCCGAAAGAAGGCGAGCGAACGTTTAGCGAGGTGACGGTTGTTTCCAACGATTACTTCAAGGTGCTCGGCATACCACTGCTTAACGGCCGCGACTTCAACGAACAGGATCGGCTTGGCAGTCCGAAAGTCGTCATTCTCAACGAGAAGATGGCGCGTCACTTCTTCGGGACGATCGACGTGCTCGGCAAACGCATCGGGTTGGATGACGTGCCCGATATGACTGTTGTCGGCGTTGTTAAGGACGCGCAGTACGTCGATCTAAGACGTGATCGTCGCCGTCATTTCTATATGCCGATCACGCAGGAAGAACGGTTGACGAACCTCGCGCTGCACGTCAAAACCGCCACTGATCCGCAAACCGTCGCCGAGTCTGTGCGTGCGGAGCTGAAGGCGCTCGATCCGCACCTGCCGCTTTACGACATCAAGACGCTCAGCACCGAGATGGACGAGTCAGTCACGCAGGAACGATTGGTGACGTGGCTGTCGTCCGCCTTTGGACTGCTCGCCACGCTGCTTACCGCGCTCGGTTTGTACGGCGTGTTGACGTTCTCTGTTGCGCGCAGAACGCGCGAGATCGGAATTCGCGTGGCGCTCGGCGCGCAACGTGGCGACGTGTTTCGGTTGATCATGGTTCGTGGTGTGGTGTTGGTAGGTATCGGCGTCTTAGCTGGTCTGGGTGTTTCGTTCGCGATCGCGCGAACGATGGAGTCGTTGCTCTTCGGGGTCACGCCGAACAACCCGCTTACCTTGGCGCTGGTTTCAGCCGGGCTAATCCTGGTTGCATTACTGGCGTGCTACATCCCGGCGCGGCGCGCGACGAAAGTCGATCCGTTGGTGGCACTGAGATATGAATAGACAAGAAACACTTTGCTCAACGATTTCACGCTACGGCTTTTGCCACCCGACGTGAGGCGAGGCTCCGCTTGCTCGCGTGCCACATCCCGGCGCGGCGCGCGACGAAAGTCGATCCGTTGGTGGCACTTAGATATGAATGGACAGGAAACACTTTGCTCAACGATTTCACGCTACGGCTTTGCCGCCGGATGTGAGGCGAGGCACCGCTTGTTCGCGTGCTACATCCCGGCGCGGCGCGCGACGAAAGTCGATCCGTTGGTGGCACTTAGATATGAATGGACAGGAAACACTTTGCTCAACGGTTTCACGCTACGGCTTTGCCGCCGGATGTGAGGCGAGGCTCCGCTTGTTCGCGTGCCACATCCCGGCGCGGCGCGCGACGAAAGTCGATCCGTTGGTGGCACTTAGATATGAATGGACAGGAAACACTTTGCTCAACGATTTCACGCTACGGCTTTGCCGCCGGATGTGAGGCGAGGCACCGCTTGTTCGCGTGCTACATCCCGGCGCGGCGCGCGACGAAAGTCGATCCGTTGGTGGCACTTAGATATGAATGGACAGGAAACACTTTGCTCAACGGTTTCACGCTACGGCTTTGCCGCCGGATGTGAGGCGAGGCTCCGCCTCGCCGTTAGGCTAAGAAAGGGTTTGGGGCTTAGCCCCTCGTTCGGCCTATGGCCCTCAGTGAGGGCAAAGCCCGAACCAAGGGCAAAGCCCATAGCTCACTCCGCCGTGACGGCGAGGCAAAGCCTCGCCTCACATCCGGCGGCAAAGCCGAAGCGCAGCCACCAGACTTTAAGGCAAGCGCGGCAACAAGGCTTTAAGGCAAGCGCAGCAACAAGAATTTAAGGCAAGCGCAGCAACAAGAATTTAAGGCAAAGCCGCGGCAACAAGACTTATAAGGCGAAGCCGCAGTGACAAAGTTTAAGGAAAGCCACAGGGAGACGATATGTTTCAGGATCTGCGTTATGGCGTCCGTATGTTGCTGAAGAAACCGGCGTTCACGCTGATCGCGGTGCTCTCGCTTGCGTTGGGCATCGGAGCAAACACGGCGATTTTCAGTTTGCTCGACGCAGTGCTGCTCAAGTCGCTGCCGGTGCAGCAGCCTGACGATCTGGTCCTGTTTGGCAACGGCAAGAACATGGGCCTGACCAATGGCTTTCCCGACGAGAGTTGGGACCTCTTCTCGTATCCGTTCTATCGCCAAGTGCAGCAACGCAGCGACGTCTTTTCCGGTGTTGCAGGTCTACTAAGTATTCCCTGGACCGTGCACGGATTCGCCGGCGAGAACGGAGCCAACGGCGAGATCGAACAGATCCAGGTGCAACTCGTCTCGGGCACTTACTTTCCGGTGCTTGGCGTGAATGCAGAGCGCGGCCGCGTCTTCACCGACGCCGACGATCAGAATCCCGGCGGACATCCGGTTGCCGTGATCAGTCACGCGTGGTGGAGCCAGCGGATGGGCCAGGACCCGAACGCCGTCGGCAAAACAATCACGATCGACAACATCGCTTATACGATCGTCGGCGTCGCTCCGCGCGACTTCTTCGGCACGACTGTAGGGGTCGCGCCGGACATGTGGGTGCCGCTGACGATGGAGAAACAGTTGCCGCCGGCGCACTGGGATGGACGAACTTCAGAAGACGATCAGTCGCTGTTTCTCATCGGCCGTTTGAAAGACGGTGTTTCCGCCGAACAGGCGATCGAGTGTCGTCAACCTGCTTTTCAAACAGATCATTGGAAGCGCGCGCCGGCGCGCAACCTGCACCGAACAGAGTGCAGGCGATGCAACAGGCGCGCGTCGAGCTCACGCCGGTGGGCCGCGGGTTGTCGAGTTTGCGCGAGCAGTTCTCGCTTTCTTTGAAAGTGTTGATGGGTGTGGTAGCGCTTGTGCTGCTGATCGCGAGCGCCAACGTCGCGAACCTGTTGTTGGCCCAGGGCGCAGCGCGGCGCAGGGAGTTTGCGGTGCGACTGGCTGTAGGCGCTGGACGCGTGCGGCTCGTGCGCCAGTTGTTCACGGAGAGCGCGCTGCTTGCGATTCTCGGCGGGCTCGCAGGCGTTGCGCTTTCGTGGTGGGGCAGCCGGCTGTTGTTGCTGATGGCGTCGGATGGTCCAGAGGCGCTGCCGATTGACGTGACGCCAAATCCGCGCGTGCTCGGATTCACTTTCGGCATTTCGGTTTTGTGCGCGGTTGTTTTCGGCACTGCACCGGCGTTGCGTGCGTCGCGCATCGAACCAAACACATCGCTCAAAGGCGGCAAGACGCGGCGCCGAGCTCTTTACGCAATCCACTCGGCAAAGCGTTCGTGGTCGCGCAAGTGGCGTTGTCGCTATTGCTGCTCGTCGGCGCCGGTCTCTTCGTCCGCACGCTGATCAACCTGCAAAGCATTCCGAGTGGCTTCAATCAGGAAAACGTTCTCCTGTTGCAAGTAGACACCTCGGCGACGGGATTGAAAGCCGACGATCCGAAAGTGCCGGCGTTGCTGAACGAAGTGGAACAGAGAGTGAAGGCAGTGCCGGGCGTGCAAGGCGCCTCGTTCGCGTTCTTCACTTTCAACCAAGGCTTCTGGACCAGTCCGGCCTTCACTCACGAACCGGGTTTGGCCCAGGGCGAGAGCCGCACGGTCCGAAACAACATCGTCGGCCCCGACTTCTTCAACGCGATGGGATTGCAGTTCCTGGCCGGCCGCGGGTTTGGACCACAAGACACAAACAAGTCGCAGCAAGTGGCGGTGATCAGCGAGTCGATGGCGAAACGTTTCTTTCCGAACGGCTCGCCGTTGGGCAAACGCTTCGGCATCAATGGTCCAAACTCGGCGGACAAGATTGAAGTGATCGGCGTGGTGAAAGACGCGAAATACGGCAGCTTGACAGGAGCAGTTTCGGCCGATGGCTTTCTACTCGCATCGACAGCAGCCGGACATGCTCAGCAATTTTGTGGTGCGTGTTTCGGGATCGACGAGCTCGGTCGTGCCGCAAATCCGGCAAACCATCCGCCAGATCGATCGCAATCTGCCGCTCGACGACGTCGTCAGTCTCGACGAGCACATCGGCCGTTCCCTCGTCCAACAGAAGCTGGTGGCGCGGCTCGCGACGTTCTTCGGATTGCTCGCGTTGTTGCTCGCGTGTGTCGGGCTTTACGGCGTGATGTCGTACGGCGTGGCGCGTCGCACGAACGAGATCGGCATTCGCATGGCGCTGGGCGCGCAGCGCCGCAGTGTTCTCTGGCTCGTGTTGCGCGAGGCATTGACGCTTGTGCGTGATCGGTCTGGTTGTTGGTGTGCTTGCGTCGCTGGCGGTTACGAAGACAGCCGCCAGCTTGCTCTACGAGTTGAAGCCAAACGATCCACTGACGATCGCCTTGGCTACTTTGCTGTTGTGTTGCGCTTTGGCGGTTGTTCCGGCGCGTCGGCAGCGCGTTGATCCGATGTCGCCCTAGCGAGATGAAGACAGCGCGATTGTTACGAATTCCAGTATGTGCTTTAAGCCGGAAGCTCTTAAGGGCTGAATTCAAGGAATAATACATGAACACATTACTCCAAGACATTCGCTTTGGTTTACGGATGCTGCTCAAGTCGCCGAGCATCAGCATCGTCGCCACGATCGCGCTCGCACTCGGCATCGGCGCGAACACGGCGATCTTCAGCGTTGTCAATGCCGTGCTGCTGCGGCCGTTGCCGTTTCCGAATTCGGATTCGCTGGTCTCGTTGTTTGAAACTAAACAAGCAGCGCGGCGCAGGAGCGTGGTTCGCACTCGTATCCAAACTTCTTCGATCTGCGATCGCAGAACACTGTGTTCGAGCGCGTCGCTTCGTTATCACGGCAGCGACTTCATCATGACGGGTCGCGGCGAGCCCGCGCGTTTGCAAGGCGCGGTCGTGACTGCGGATCTCTTTCCCCTGCTCGGCGTGCGCGCCGATGCTTGGGCCGCACGTTTCTGCCCGAAGAAGACAAGCCTTCGAAAGCGGGCGCGTGGTGATTCTCAGTCAGGCAGCTGTTTCAACGTCGCTTCAATTCCGATCCGAGCATTCTGAACCAGCCGATCACGCTCGATGGACGTCCGTTCACCGTCGTCGGCGTGATGCCTTCGTCGTTTGAGTTTCCCATTCAAAACGAGCCGGTCGAGCTTTGGACCACGATCGCGGGAGACGCTGTCCGGCAAAGATCCGGTGACGGTCCAGCGCGGCGCGCACTTCCTGCGCGTGATCGCACGGCTCAAACAAGGCGTGACTGAAGATCAGGCGCAAGCGGAAGTGACGGCGATCGCCGCGCGTCTGGAGCAACAGTACCCGGACGAAAACACCAGCAAGAGCCTGCGCGTGGAGTCGGCACTTTCGGCGATGGTTGGCGACGTGCGTCCAGCGCTTGTTGATCCTGCTCGGCGCAGTCGCCTGTGTGTTGCTGATTGCGTGCGCGAACGTCGCGAACCTGCTGCTCGCGCGGGCGACGAGCCGTCACAAAGAGATGGCGATTCGCTCGGCGTTGGGCGCGAGCCGCGTGCGTGTGATCCGACAGTTGCTGACGGAGAGTGTGTTGTTGTCGTTGGTCGGCGGGGCCATCGGATTGTTGCTTGCCGTTTGGTGGTCCGACTTGCTTATCGCTTTGGACAAGGAAGACATCCCGCGCGCGGTCCATGTCGGCATTGACTGGCGCGTGCTCGGTTTCACGGCGGGCATCTCAATATTAACCGGCCTCATATTCGGTCTCGTGCCTGCGTTTCATTCTTCGAGGAGCGAGCTCGTCGATTCGCTGAAAGAGGGCGGACGCGGCACAAGTGAAAGCGCGCGGCGCAATCCGGTTCGCAACGTGCTGGTAGTGGCGGAGTTGGCGATTGCGGTCGTGCTGCTCGTTTGCGCCGGACTGTTGATTCAGAGTCTGTGGCGTTTGCAGAACGTGAAGAGCGGGTTGCAGCCTGAGAATGTTCTGACGTTCAACATCGGTCTGCCGGAAATCAAATACAACTACGAAAAGCAAAGCCGTTTCTTCATCGATCTCAAGACGCGGCTGGAATCGGCGCCCGGCGTGCAGTCTGCCAGCTCGATTTATCCACTGCCGTTGAGTGGCGATCGTTTTGTTATTTCGTTTCAGATTGAAGGCCGGCCGGTCGAGCCGAAGGACGAACCTTCCGGCGATTTCTTCACGACCGGCGTCGGATATTTCCGACGATGGGAATTCCGATCGTCAAAGGCCGCGATTTCGATCAACGCGATCAGCATGGTTCGACGCCGGTAGTAATCATCACCGAAGAGTTTGCGCGTCAGTATTTTCCGAACGAAGACCCGATCGGCAGACGTATCCATCCTGGCATTTCGTCGATTGAAGGCGAAGACTCGACGATGCGCGAGATTGTCGGCGTCGTCGGCGACGTGAGAAATCGAGGGCTGAGTACACCGTCAACACCCGCGTACTACGTTCCGCAAACGCAGGTCCCGTTCAGCCAGATGGTGATGGTCGTCAAGACTAATTCTGAGCCGCGCGCTTTTATTCCCGCGATGACCAAAGACGTTGCGACGATGGACCAGGATCTGCCGTTGTTTGGTGTAAAGACGATGGACGAGTACTTGTCCGCATCAGTGGCGAGGCCGCGGTTCAGCATCGACGCTGTGTCGATCTTTGCGGCTGTGGCACTGGTCCTGACGATAGTCGGTTTATATGGTGTGATGAGTTATTCGGTGGCCCAACGGACCAACGAGATCGGGATCAGGCTCGCGCTCGGCGCGCAGGGGAAAGACGTGTTGCTGATGGTAATCAAGCAGGGATCGAAGTTGATCCTGTTGGGACTCGGCATCGGTTTATTCGGCGCGTTTCTGCTGACGCGAGTGGTCGAGAGTTTCTTGTTCGGCGTCAAGACGAAAGATCCGTTCACTTTTGCGGCCGTGGCGTTGATCCTGGGATTGGTGGCGTTGCTGGCGTGTTACGTGCCCGCATGGCGCGCAACGAAAGTAGATCCAATGGAAGCTTTAAGGAGCGAGTGAGGGCATTGCCGATTGTCGATTGCCAATTGCCGATTGGTCCTGGCGAATGGGGCTACTGAAGGTGAAAGCGAGTGGTTGGCAAACGACAAATTGGCAATTGGCAATCGGAAATCGGCAATGGGAGGGGTAATGAGTAATTTTTTGGCGGACGTTCGCTTTGGCGTACGGATGTTGTTGAAGAACCCGACGATGACGATCATCGCACTGCTCGCGTTGACGCTCGGCATCGGCGCGAATACGGCGATCTTCAGTGTCGTGAATGCAGTGTTGCTGCGCAGTTTTCCTTACGACGATCCTGAACGGATCGTGCTCGTTTGGGAGAAGCGACAGGGCGGCCGCACCGATCAGAACGTAATCAACCTGGGCAACTTCTCTGATTGGAAAGAACAGAACCAGGTCTTCAGCGACATGGCCGTCTTCTTCGATCGCAGTTTCAACCTGACGGGCGACGGCGAGCCGGAAGAAGTGCCGGTGCAGTTTGGGACCACTAACCTGTTCTCGGTCCTGGGAACGAACCCCGTAGTCGGCCGCACTTTCACCGCCGACGACGGTCTCGAGGGCCAACCGCGCGTCGCGGTGATCAGTTATGCGTCTCTGGCAACGACGGTTCGGCGCTGACAGACAGATCGTCGGACGCCAGATCACGCTCGACAACCAACCGACGCAGGTGATCGGCGTGATGCCGGCAAACTTCGGCTGGCACATTCAAAGCAGCACGCAAGTCAGCAAGCCTGCCGACATCTGGGTGCCGTTTCAGATCACGAACGACTTGCGCGCGCGGCGTGGACGTTTCGCATCGAGCGTGGCGCGGCTCAAACCCGGCGTCACGATCGAACAAGCGCAAAAGCGAGATGGACACGATCGGCGCGCGGCTCGCGCAACAGCGTCCGGAGTTCAACACGAACTGGGGCGTCAACGTTGTGCCGTTGCGAACGCAATTCACCGGCGAGATTCGCCGGCCGCTGTTGATCCTGTTGGGTGCTGTCGGTTTTGTGCTGCTGATCGCGTGCGCGAACGTTGCGAACCTGTTGCTTGCGCGTGCGAGTGCGAGAAAGAAAGAGATCGCGGTGCGCGCAGGACTGGGCGCGAGTCGCTGGCGCATTACGCGGCAGTTGTTGACTGAGAGCGTGTTGCTTTCGGTTATCGGCGGCACGCTCGGCGTGCTCGTCGCGTGGTGGGGAACGAAGGCGCTCGTCGCACTGAGCCCACCGGCGTTGATTGACTTACAGCGCGTCACAGTCAACCTGCCGGTGCTCGGTTTCACGCTCGCCCTCGCTGTGCTCACCGGCCTAATCTTCGGACTCGTTCCCGCGTGGGAAGCGACGCGTTTCGATCTGCACGATTCGCTCAAAGACGGCGGCAAGAACGTCAGCAGCGGCGCGAGCGGCCATCGCGTGCGCAGTCTGTTCGTGATTGCTCAAGTGGCGCTGGCGTTGGTGTTGTTGGTCGGCGCGGGTTTGCTCGTCCGAAGTTTTAATAAGTTGCAGGCAGTCGATCCCGGTTTCAATTCGCAGAACCTGCTTGCGGTGCGCGTCACGTTGACCCCCGGCAGATACCAGGAGGAGCCGAAGCGCATCGACTTCTTTCAGCAGGCCATCGCGCGTATGAAAGCGATTCCCGGCGTCGAGGCTGCGGGCGCAATCAACACGCTCCCGTTCACCGGTCTGTATTCGGGGACGACGGTCGAAGTTGACGGCGTGAAGCTGCCGCCGGACCAGCAGTTAAAAACCGGCATTTGCGTCACCGATCTCAACTACTTCCAAACGATGCAGATTCCGTTGAAGCAAGGCCGACTCTTCACGAACAGGAAGCGCGCGAGATGCGCCACGTGGTCCTGGTCAACGAAGCGTTTGTGAAGAAGAACCTCGCCGGCGCCGATCCACTCGGCAAACGGCTCACGATCTACATGAAAGACGAGAACGTGCCGACCGAGATCGTCGGCGTCGTCGGCGATAACAAACATCTCGCGCTCGACGCTACCGTGGAACCGATGGCCTATTGGCCTCATCCGGAACTGGTCTTCGCCGGAATGACGATGGTGTTGCGCACGAAGGGCGACGCGAACGCGGTAGCGCCGGCGGCGCGTGAAGTGATCCGCACGCTCGATCCGCAACAACCGATCGGCGAGATCACCACGATGGAGAGTTTGCTTTCGACGTCAGTTGCACGATCGCGTTTCAGTGCTTCGTTGCTGACCGTGTTTTCGATAGTCGCGCTGATCATGGCGGCGGTCGGTATCTACGGCGTGATGTCGTACTCGGTGTTACAGCGAACGCACGAGATCGGCGTGCGCATGGCGCTTGGCGCGCAGTACTTCGACGTGTTGAAGCTCGTGGTGAAGAAGGGCATCGTGCTGGCGCTGATTGGAGTCGTCGTGGGACTCGGCGCTTCGTTTGCCCTCACGCGACTGATCGCGACGTTGCTGTTTGAAACGACGACGACAGACACGCTGACATTTGCGGCAGTCTCGATCGGATTGTTCGTCGTGACGCTGCTGGCGTGTTACCTGCCGGCGCGTCGCGCAACGCGCGTCGATCCGTTGAAAGCGCTGAGCTACGAGTAACGAGGAGAACGAAAAACGTGCTTCACGATCTGCGTTACGGCATTCGGATGTTGCTCAACAAGCCCGGCTTCACGCTCGTGGCAGTGCTTACGCTCGCGCTCGGCGTCGGCGCGAACACTGCGATCTTCAGCGTGACCGACAAACTGTTGCTGCGATCGCTGCCGGTGAGTGAACCGGACCAATTGGTCCTGCTCACTTCCGTCAGCGTCAGTCCGCACTTCGTGAGCAACTCGTTCTCCTATCCGAATTTCGACGACTATCGCAAGCAGAACAACGTCCTCTCCGGTCTGCTTGCGTTTAGTCGCAGCGATTTGGAACTTACGAATGGAACACAAACCGAGCGTGTTACAAGCGAATACGTCTCCGGAAATTACTTCGATGTGCTCGGCATTCAAGCGGCGCGCGGCCGCACGGCGCGCGACCCGCGTCGACCCGTTGCAGGCGCTCAGATACGAGTGAAGGAGACACATTGCACAAATGGAATTTTGATCCGGCTTACAGCACGGTGGAGTTCAGCATCAGGAATTTGTGGTACACGGTGCATGGACGGTTTCAAACAGTCGAGGGGACGATCGTGCTCGATGGAGACGACGTCAGTGGTTCGACAGTTGAAGCCAGCATCCGGGCCGCCAGTATTCACACGGGCAACAAACGTCGCGACGAGCACCTCCGGTCGAAAGAATTCTTCGATGTGGATTCGTATCCAAGTATTGAGTTTCGCAGTGTCCGCGTCACTCGCGGCAAAGATCGGGACTCGCTGGATCTCGACGGCGAGTTAACTATCAAAGGCAAAACGTCGCGCGTAGCGCTTGCTGTCAACGAGATGGACCGCAGCCGCTCGCCACGCGGTGAGGAGTTCGTTTACTACAGCGCCACCGCGGAGATCGATCGCTTCGATTTTGGAATCGACTACGGCCGCGCAATCATCGGCCGCAAGTTGAAAGTCACGATTAACGTGCAAGCGTCGTCGTAATTCGGCAGTGGTACAGATTGACTGTTTGTTAGTACGCCGAAGGCGTTCAGTAATTCCAGCCCAGGGTTGCTGCAACCCTGGGATAAAGCAAAAGAGAATTAGAAACACTGAAAGTGTTCGGTTTGCAATTGAAACTCTTTCAGAGTTCAGGGAACTAAGGATTGACTCAACCCAGGGTTGCAGCAACCCTGGGCTGGAATTACTGAACGCCTTCGGCGTACTAGTTGAAACTGGACCACTACCCGTAATCAGGAGATCGCCATGAGACTCATCAATCACAACTTGCTTAGAAAGATCATCCTCTTGCTTGCCCCGCTCGCGGCGGTGTTTCTTGCCTCGCCGGTCGATCGCGGCATCGCGCAGCAGAAGAAACAGGAACAAAACCGCAGCGTGATGACGTGGGAGCACAGCGACGACGGCTGGCGGCAACGGCTGGAGATTCGCGGCAAGGCCGAGTTCAACGACGACTACACCGACATCAAGGACGTTTTGGAAGACGGCGTTGTGCGCGTCGAAGAGGTTCGCAACGGCCAATCGCGGCGTTACGAAGTGAGGCGCGACATCGGCGGGCAGTTGACGCGCGCTTACTTCGTGAATGGCGATAAGCGCGAGCTCGACGCGGCGGCGCGAGGCTGGGTGGCCCAAATGGTCCTGAACGCGGTCCGCCAGGGCGGCATCGACGCCGACAAGCGAGTGCAGACGATCCTGAGTCGCAGCGGCGTGCAGGGCGTGCTCCAGGAGATCGATCAGATCAAGAGCGACTACGCGAAGCGCCATTACTTCGAAGCGTTGCTCAAGCACGGCAAGCTCGACGAAAAAGCATTGCAGAGCACGTTGGCCCAGGCGGCGCGGCAAATCAACTCCGACTACGAACAGGCGCAGTTGCTCATCGGAGTTGCTCCTGTTCTCGCCGGCAGGAACAGCGCGACGCCCGCGTTTTTCCAGGGTGTCAACACGATCGCGTCAGATTATGAACGCGCGCGCGTGCTCAAGACGTTGTTGAAGCGCGTCGAGCCGAACAAGGAGTTGTTGACCCAGGTAGCGACTTCGACGAAGAGCATTACTTCGGATTATGAGAAAGCAGGCGTGCTCAAAGCTGTCGCCGCCGTCTATCTCGACGATGCCACGCTGCGCGGCATCTTCTTTCAAACAGTCAACTCGATCGACTCAGACTACGAGCATCGCCGCGTGCTCTCCGCGCTGATCAAGACAAAGAACCTCGGCGAAGAAGCGTTGACGCAACTGCTCAACTCCGCCGCAGACATTTCCTCCGATTACGAAAAGGCCACGTTCCTGCTCGAAGCCTCCAGCGCTTACACCGGCGACGTGCGCTTGCGCAATGCGTTTTTGAAAGCGGTGGAGACGATCAAGTCTGACTACGAACGTGGGCGTGTCTTATCCGCGTTGCTGAAAAACAAACAGATTGGATAATACGGGTGGCCACAGAGGGCCACCCCTACAAAGTGGCCTGTTACAACAAACTGTAGGGGCGGCCCTCTGTGGCCGCCCGCCGAAGGATCTTAGGAGCTTGTGATGGAGACTCTCTTCCAGGACATTCGTTTCGGCGTTCGCATGTTGACCAAGAACCTGGGCGTCACTGCCGTCGCGGTGCTGACGCTCGCGCTGGGCATCGGCGCGAATGCCGCGATTTTCAGCGGCGTCAGCGCGTTCGTGCTGCGGCCACTCGCCGTTCCCGAGCCTTATCAACTCGTGCGGCCGATGGAAATGGCCGAGGATCGCGGGATCAGCGATGAGATGTCCTATCCGGATTTCTCGGACTATCGCGCTCAAACAACCGTCTTCGAAGCCATGAGCGCGGAAGACATGTTGCCCGTTGCACTTGATTCTGACAATCAAAGCGATGTCATCTGGGGCCAGGTTGTCAGCGGCTCGTACTTCGACGTCGTAAAGGTCAAGCCGATCATGGGCCGCACGTTTCTGCCGGAAGAAGACGTGACTGCGGGCGCGCATCCCGTCGTCGTCATCAGTCACAGTCTTTGGCAGCGACGCTTCGCTTCCGATCCGAACATCGTCGGCAAGTCGATTCGCCTGAGCAATAGAAATTACCAGGTAATCGGCGTGACGCCTGAGTCTTTCGTCGGTTCGAAGTTCGCGTTGGCGATGGACTTCTGGGCGCCGATGGCGATGTCTGAAGAGTTGCGCAGATCGCCGGGCATGCTGAGCGATCGCGGCAGTCACTGGATGAACGTGCTCGGGCGTTTGAAGCCGGGTGTGACGCTCGAACAGGCTTCACAGGAAATGCAAACGATTGCGGCGCGGCTTAACCAGACTTATCCAAACGACCGCGCCAGCACCACGCAAGCAAAGGTCGAAAACGAGATCGACGCCCGCTTCGAAGAGGCGACAACGATCCTGAAGAGCGGGTCTGCGATAGCGATGGCCATCGTCGGGCTTATTCTTTTGATCGCCTGCGCCAACGTGGCGAACCTCATGCTCGCGCGCGCGGCTGCGCGACGCAAAGAAATCGGAATTCGTCTCGCGTTGGGCGCGAGTCGCATGCGTTTGGTGCGACAGTTGTTGACCGAAAGTCTTTTGCTTTCCGTGCTTGGCGGTGCGTTTGGGTTGCTGCTGGCCTTTTGGGTTACCGACCTGATGGAAGGCTTCGTTCCCGTTCTTGAATACAACGTGGTCGACAACTTCTTCGCGCTCGATTCGCGCGCGCTGATCTTCACGGCGGCCATTTCACTTGCGACCGGATTGATCTTCGGCCTTGCCCCGGCGTGGCATTCGTCGAACCCGGCAGTGGTGCCGATTCTGAAAGGCGATCTCGACAGCGGACAGCGCAAGAAGCGGCGTCTGTCGTTGCGTCCGACGCTCGTGGTGGTCCAGGTTGCGCTGTCGCTCACGGTGCTCGTGTGCGGCGGACTCTTCATCAAGAGTTTTCGCAAAGCACAGGCGATGGACCCCGGCTTCGGTACGAAGAACGCCTTGATCGTGTCTTTGAATCCGGAGCTGGTTGGTTACGACTCCGAGCGTTCGCGCAACTTCTTCCGCCAGGCGATCGACCGCGCTTCGAGTTTGCCGGGCGTGGAAGCTGCGGCGACGGCGCGGTTGCTGCCGTTGGGCGACAGCTCGAATTCGAATGGTCCAGTCCTGAAAGAAGGGCGAGACACTGGCACGCGGAAGCGCTGGCCGCACGATCATGACCAACGTGATCAGCGCCGGGTTTTTCCGCGCGATGCAGATCCCGATTGTCGAAGGACGTGATTTCGACGACCGCGATCAAGTCAAGACGCAGCGAGTAGTCATCATCAATCACGAGATGGCGGGGATGCTGTGGCCCGGAGAGAGCGCGGTCGGCAAGCGCATCTTTGTCGGCACTGACAGCCGCGATCCGCTTGAAGTGGTTGGTGTTGTGAAGACCGGGAAGTATCGCAATCTCGCCGAAGATGCGAAGCCTTATTTCTATTACCCGATGACGCAGCGAAGGCCCGCGGCGATGGCGCTCGTGATGCGCACGAGTGTCGATCCGGCACAACTGGTGGGCGCGATTCGCAAAGAGGTGCAGAACCTCGATCGCAGCGTGCCGGTGTCGTCGGTGAAGACGATGAACCAGCACCTGACGTATGCGTTGTGGGCGCCGAACATGGCAGCGTCGTTCTCGCTGGCGTTTGGCGTGCTCGCGATCCTGTTGAGTGCGGTCGGACTTTACAGCGTGATGGCATACGTCGTTTCGCAACGGACGCGTGAAGTCGGAATACGCATGGCGCTCGGCGCGAATCGCGCGGACGTGATGAAGATGATCACGGCGCAGGGAATGAGATTGGCGGTAATCGGCGTCGGCGTTGGGCTGGTGTTATCGCTGGTGCTCGCGCTTTTCCTCTCGTCGCTGTTGATCGGCGTCAGTGGTTACGACGTGACGACGTTCGCGATCGTGTCGGCGTTGCTGGTGCTGGTGGCTTTGATTGCCTGTTACTTGCCGGCTCGACGCGCGACGAGGATCGACCCGCTAGTTGCTCTGCGCTACGAGTAACTCTGCGTTCTCTGCGGTCCTCGGCGTTCTCTGCGTTTCAAATAACGAGTTAACGCAGAGAACACAGAGAGCCACAGAGAGCCGCAGAGGCTCTGAATGAGATGAGTAAGGAGGAGCGATGTTCAAGGAACTCCGCTATGCCGCACGCATGCTGTTGAAGCGGCCGGGCTTTTCTCTGGTCGCGGTGTTGACGCTGGCGCTTGGCATCGGCGCAAACACCGCGATCTTCAGCGTCGTGAATGCGACGTTGCTGCGCCCGCTGCCGTTCAACGATCCGGAACGAGTGGTGATGATCTGGGGCTATCTCCCGAAGATGGCCCAGCTCGACAGGCTGCCAAACTCTTCCGCGAACTTCGTCAACCTGAAGGCGCAAAACCAATCGTTTGAACGACTTGCGGCATTTCGTTCGTGGTCGTGGCAACTGACGGGAGACGGCGAGCCGGAACGCGTTCGGGGCGCGCGCGTGTCAGCCGACTTCTTCGCAGCCGTGGGCGCTGGTCCAGTTCTGGGCCGTGTGTTCAGTGCGGAAGAAGATCTGCCGAATCACGCGCCGGTCGCAGTCATCAGTCATCGTCTCTGGCAGCAACACTTCGGCGGTGATAAGCACGTCATCGGCAAGACGATCACGTTGACGGGCCAGAACACGATGATCGTCGGCGTCATGCCGCCGGGGTTTCAATTTCCCGGTGGCGCCAACATGATTCCGGGTCTTCAGTTCGAGCTGCAAAACGACATCTGGATGCCGCTCGCGATCACCGACGAGGAACGGCAACAGCACGGCAACTTGAACCTCGCAACGATTGGCCGCCTCAAGCCCGGAGTTTCAACAGCGCAAGGTGAGAACGAGCTGCGCGCACTGCAAAAGGAATTGCCACTCGGCAAGATCGGTTACACGCTCAACGTTCTTCCGTTGCATCAACAGATGGTCGGCGCGATTCGCAAGCCGTTGCTCGTGTTGCTGGCGACAGTCGCCATCGTCCTGTTGATCGCGTGCGCAAACATCGCGAACCTGTTGCTCGCGCGAGCCACGTCGCGTCAAAAAGAGATCGCGATTCGAGCAGCACTCGGCGCCGGACGTCGGCGCATCATCAGACAACTCTTAACCGAGAGCCTGTTGCTCTCACTCGCCGGCGGCGCGATCGGATTGTTGCTCGCCGTTTGGGGCAACTCGCTGCTCGTCTCGCTCATTCCGCGCGACGTTCCGCGTATCGCCGACGTTGGCGTCGACGTGCGCATTCTTCTTTTCACACTCGCGCTTTCAGTCGTTACCGGATTGATCTTCGGTTTGGTCCCTGCGCTTCAGGCTTCGCGGTTCGATCTGAACGCGTCGCTCAAAGATGGCACGCGTGGCACCACCGCGGGCGCGGGCCAAAACCGTCTGCGCAGTTTGTTGGTGGTGTCGGAAGTTGCGATGGCGCTGGTCCTGCTCATCGGCGCGGCGCTGTTGATGAAGAGTTTCATGCGTCTGTTGGACGTCGCGCCGGGCTTCAATCCTGACAACGTGCTGACATTGGAGATTCAGCTAGCGGATCTCGAACCGTCGAGATACGCAAGAGAAGAGGAGCGGACGAAGTTCTTTCAACAATTGATGGACCGGTTGGAAGCTGTGCCGGGTGTAGAAAAAGCCGGCGGCGTTCTGTCGTTGCCACTTTCCGGCGCGTTCGAAAGCACCGACTTGATTCTCGAAGGGCAGGAATCGACGCCCGATGCCCAACGTCCCGAAGCTGATTACACCGTCGTCACTCCAAATTACTTTGAGACACTACAGATCCCGCTCTTGCAGGGACGGCAATTCAACACGCACGACAGGAAAGACTCGCCGGGCGTGATCGTCATCAACGACATTCTGGCCCAACGTCTCTGGCCCAGTCAGAACGCGCTTGGCAAACGTTTTCGCATCGGTTTTGAAGAAAGACAACGCGAGGTGATCGGCGTCGTCGGCAGTATCAAACAGACGACGCTCGATGCCGAAGTGCGTCCCGCGATGTACATGCCGCATCAGCAGTCGCCGAACAGCGGAATGACTGTGCTGGTGCGCACGCGTGGTGAGCCGTTGGCGATGGCCGCGGCGGTGCGAGAGGAAGTGCGCGCCCTCGACAGGGACGTGCCGGTTACACAGGTGCAGACGATGGAACGCGTCGTCGGCGCTTCGGTGGCGCAACCTCGTTTCTCGATGCTGTTAGTTGGACTGTTTGCGGGATTGGCGCTGGTGTTATCCGCAGTTGGGATCTACGGCGTGATGGCTTACTCCGTTTCGCGCCGCGCGCACGAGATCGGAGTGCGCATGGCGTTGGGCGCGAGCGCCAGGGAAGTGTTGAAGCTTGTTTTGAAAGACGGAATGACGCTGGCGTTGGCCGGCATCGGGGTCGGACTATTGGGCGCGTTTGCGTTGACGCGGCTGATGGCGAGCTTTCTGTTTGACGTCAGCGCGAAAGATCCGGGCACTTTTGCCACAGTGGCGGTGTTCCTTGCAGTAGTTGCATTCATCGCCTGTTACATCCCGGCCCGGCGCGCGACGAAAGTCGATCCGCTAATCGCTTTGCGGAATGAATGAGGAGGAGCCGTGTTTAAAGAAATTCGCTATGCCACGCGCACGTTACTGAAGCGACCGGGTTTTGTTCTTGTGGCCGTGTTCTCACTGGCACTCGGCATCGGCGCCAACACTGCGATCTTCAGTCTGGTGAACACGGTGTTGCTGCGTTCGCTGCCGGTTGAGCATCCGAACGAGATCGTTGCGGTGTCGGTGCGCGGAAAAGAAGATTCGATGTCCGCGTTTTCGTATCCGAACTTTGTCGACTTCCGCGATCGCAACGAAGCCTTGTCGGGTTTGCTGGTGTATCGCTTCGTTCCGTTGAGCCTGAGCCGATCGGGCGCGAACGAGCGCATTTGGGGATACGAAGTTTCGGGCAACTACTTCGACGTGCTGGGCGTGAAGGCGATCCACGGCCGCACCTTCCTTCCCGAAGAAGACAAGACGCGCCTCACGCATCCCGTCGCCGTGTTGAGCTACGACGGTTGGCAACGCCGCTTCTCAGGCGATCCCGCGATCGTCGGTAAAGACATTCTCCTCAACAATCATAAGTTTCGCGTGATCGGCATCACGCCCGAAGGTTTCAAGGGAACTGAGCTCGTTTATTCGCCGGAGTTATGGTTGCCGACCATGATGCTGGGCTGGGCCGAACCGGGATCGCAGACGTTAGACCGCCGCGGCGACGGCAATTTCTTCGCGGTGGGCCGGCTCAAGCCGGGAATGGACCAGCGGCAGGCCGAAGCCTCGTTGAATCTCCTCGCGCAGCAACTTGCCAAAGAGTTTCCTGACACCAACGAAGGACAGTCGATCAAGCTTGGACCACCGGGATTCATTCTTCCGGAATTGCGTGGCGCGGTCGTGAGTTTCACCTGGGTGCTGATGGGTGCTGTCGCCCTCGTCCTGCTCGTCACTTGCACCAATCTTGCCGGACTGTTGCTGGCACGCGCGATGGATCGACGACGCGAGATCGCAATCAGGCTGGCGATGGGCGCGAATCGCTTTCGTTTGATCCGACAGTTGCTGACCGAAAGCGTGTTGCTTTCGCTCGCGGGCGGCGTGGTGGGCCTGTTGCTCGCATTGTGGATCATTAAGTTTCTGCTCGCGTTCAAGCCACCGATTGATTTTCCGTTGACGGTCGACGTTGGTCTTGATTGGCGTGTGTTGCTGTTCTCGTTGGGAGTGTCGCTAGTTGCCGGTACGGTGTTTGGTTTAGCGCCGGCGTTGCAGTCGACGCGGCCAAACCTTTTGCACACGCTGAAAGACACGGCGGCGCAAGGCGGCGCAGGCCGGACGCGCCTGCGCAGCGTTTTGGTGGTGGGACAGATCGCGCTCTCCCTCGTGGTCTTGATCGCGGCCGGGCTCGTCGTGCGCACGTTGCAACAACTGCAAACGATGAATCCCGGATTCGATCCGCAGAACGCGATAACGATGTCGTTCGACGTTGGTTTGCAGGGTTACGACGAAGCGCGCGGACAGCAGTTTTATCGTCAAGTTGCCGAGCGCGTGCGGGCGCTGCCGGGTGTGCAGTCGGCGGCGGTCAGCAGCTACATCCCGCTGAGTCTCAACTACAACAGTCGCAATATCTTCGTCGAGGGTGAACCGGTCGAGCGTGGCGCGAATGTGCCCCTCGCGATGAACGCGATGATTGGACCACGTTACTTCGAAACGATGAACACGCCGGTGTTGCACGGGCGGGAGTTTACGGAGTTGGACCAGGAGAAATCGGAACAAGTCGTCGTCGTCAACGAAACGTTTGTGCGGCGCTTGATGCCGGCGGTGAAGTCGATGGGCGAAGCTGTTGGCAAGCGCGTTCGTTGGAATCCCGATAGTGCGTTTATGACGATCGTCGGCGTGGCGCGCGATGGGAAGTACTTCAACATTGCCGAAGAGCCGCGCGCGTTTATCTGGGCGCCGTTGACGCAGGACTACAACTCGACCGCCTCGTTGGTGGTGCGCACGACAGGCGACTCGGAAACGATGTTTGCCGCAGTTCGCAAGGAGATCAACACGCTCGATCCGAACCTGCCGCTGTTCGACGTGCAGACGTTGAAGGATCACTTGCGTCTCGCGCTGTTTCCGGCGCGCATCGCGGCGACTGTGTTGGGCGTCTTCGGTTTAGTGGCGTTGATGCTTTCCGCGATCGGCATCTACGGCATCACGTCGTACGCCGTCGCACAACGCACGCACGAGATCGGTATTCGCATGGCCCTCGGCGCGCAGTTGAGCGATGTGTTGAAGCTCGTGCTCAACCACGGGTTGAAGCTCACGGTCATCGGCGCCGTTATCGGTTTGTTAGGCGCTTACGTGGTGACACGCGCGATCACGAGCGTGCTCTACGGCGTCAGCGCGACCGATCCGCTGACGTTTGTCGTCGTTTCAGTGCTCCTGGTCGGTGTGGCGTTGCTGGCGTGCTACATCCCGGCGCGGCGCGCGACGAAAGTCGATCCATTGATCGCTTTGAGAAATGAGTAGTTTCGACGGGTGGCCACAGAGGGCCACCCCTACAAACAAGACGGCGGGTTTCAGTATTTGTAGCCACCCTCGGGGTTGAAATATGGAACAAATTATTAAGGACATCAGGTATGGCCTGCGTGGCTTTTTGAAACGGCCGGGTTTTGCGGCGATTGCAGTTTCCACGCTTGCTTTAGGAATTGGCGCGACGACGGCCATGTTCACCGTCGTCAACTCGGTTTTGTTGCGTCCGTTGCGATTTCCCGAACCCGAACGGATCGTGTTGCTGGAAGCCATGAACCCGCGGCAGGGAATCACGCAGAGCAACATGTCGGCGCCGGACATTATCGACTGGAAACAGCAGAGCCAATCGTTCGAACAAATCGCGGCGTTTATTTCCGGCGGCGTGTTTCTGTCAACCGGCGACGAGACTGAACGCGTGCGCGCCTCGGGTGTGTCGGCGGAGTTCTTTCCCCTCTTTCGCACGAATCCGATTCAGGGCCGTTGGTTCGAGCCCGGCGAGGCGCAGCAGCAGGGGGCCGAACCCGTCGCCATGATCAGTCATGCGCTTTGGCAGCGGCGTTTTGGCGGTGCGACGAGCGTGGTGAACAGCAAGGTTACAATCAACGGCAAAGCGACGACGATCGTTGGCGTGATGCCGCCGGGGTTCAACTATCCCTCGGATGCGGAAGTCTGGACGGCATTTCCGCTCGATCCCAAGGACGCGCGCGACAATCGTTTCATCAACGTGATCGGGCGTTTGAAGTCCGGCGCGACGTTGTCGCAGGCGCAGACGGAACTGGACACGATCAACCAGCGCTTAGCGCAGGCTTATGTTGAAACGAATAGCGGCTGGGGCGTGCAGCTCACGGAGTTGCGCGAACGGCTCGTCGGTGAGTTGCGCACGTCGCTGCTGATTTTGTTGGGCGCGGTTGCGGCGGTGTTGTTGATCGCGTGCGCAAACGTCGCCAACCTGTTGCTGGCCCGCGCGGCGTATCGTCAAAAAGAGATCGCCGTGCGGACAGCGCTCGGGGCCAGCCGTGGCCGCGTTGTTCGTCAACTGCTGACCGAGAGCGTGTTGCTCTCGGCTGTCAGTGGTGTAATCGGACTTGGTTTGAGCGTTTGGTTCCTCAAGCTGTTGATTGCGATCAGTCCACCAAACACGCCGCGCCTCGACGAGATCGCGATCGACCTGCGCGTGTTTGTCTTCGCACTTGGTGTGACTGTCTTCGCCGGTCTGCTCTTCGGTCTCGTGCCGGCGTTGCACACGTCGCGGACTGATCTCAACGAGACGTTGAAAGAGAGCGGACGGCAGGGTTCGAACAGCGGCAGTCGTAATCGCGCCGGCAGTTTGCTGATCGTTTCGGAGATCGCGGTCTCGTTCATGCTGCTCGTTTGCGCTGGGTTGCTGATCAAGAGCTTTGTCCGTTTGCGGCAGATCGATCCGGGATTCAAAGCCGACCATGTGCTCGCGATGCGTTTGACTTTGACGCCGGGCAAGTACCCGCAGGGCGAACCGCGTGCGCAGATCTACAGCCAGCTCCTGAACCAGGTGAAAGCGACGCCCGGTGTGCAGGCGGCGGGCGCTGTGTTGAGTCTGCCGTTGGGTGGTGACACGTTCAATGTTGGGCGTGGCGTGATTCCTGAAGGCCGTCCGGCGACGCCCGAAGAGCAGATCAACGCGCAGTATCTCGCGATCACGCCTGACTATTTTCAAGTGGTCCAGGTTCCATTGAAAGCAGGCCGCGCTTTCGACGATCGCGACAACCTGCAAACCACGAAAGTGGTGATCGTCAACGAGAAGTTCGCGCATCAACTCTGGCCCGGCGAAGATCCGATCGGCAAACGTTTCCACATCTGGCGGGATGAAAAATTCTCGCGTGAAGTAGTCGGCGTTGTCGGCGACGTCAAGCAGTCGCTCGACAAAGACGCGGGAAACCAGATGTACGTGCCATACGCGCAGGACCCGACGTGGGGCAGTCTTTCGCTCGTCGCCCGCACGTCAGGCGAACCGACTGCGATGTCGGGCGCGGTGCGCGAAGCGATTCGATCTGTAGACAAAACAATACCGACTTACAACTTGAAAACGCTGGACGACGTAGTCGCGACGTCAGCCGCGCCACGGCGACTGCCGATGATGTTGTTGAGCGTCTTTGCCGGCGTGGCGATGTTGTTGGCGATGCTCGGCATCTACGGCATTACGTCTTACTACGTCACGCAACGAACGCACGAGATCGGCGTGCGCATGGCGTTGGGCGCGCAGATCGCCGACGTGCTCAAGCTCGTTTTGCGACGAGCGATGTTGTTGGCGGTGATCGGAGTCGCAATCGGGATTGGCGGCGCGGTTGCGGTCACGCGCTATTTGACGACGCTGTTGTTTGGCGTCCAGCCGATCGACGTGATCACGTTCACCGTCGTGGCGCTCGCTTTGGTGGTTGTCGCCTTAATCGCATGCCTTGTACCAGCGCGACGCGCGGCGAAGATCGATCCGTTAATTGCACTGCGATACGAATAACTCACGGAGGTTTGCTGGCTTGTACGAAACTTGGAATGGCTGCTACGGCTTCGCCGCTTCGGCACGGCTTCGCTTCTACGCTACGGCTTCGCCGCTTCGTTACGGCTTCGCTTCTACGCTACGGCTTCGCCGCTTCGTTACGGCTTCGCCGCTTCGTTACGGCTTCGCCGCTTCGTTACGGCTTCGCCGCTTCGGCACGGCTTCGCCGCTTCGGCACGACTTCGCCGCTTCGGCACGGCTTTGCTTCTTCGTTACGGCTTCGCGGCTTCAGCACGACTTCGCCGCTTCGGCACGGCTTTGCTTCTTCGCTACGGCTTCGCCGCCGGATGTGAGGCGAGGCTATGCCTCGCCGCTAGAAGTTGTTCAGCTTTGGGCTGGGCCCTTGGTTCGGCCTTTGGCCTAAAACTTGGGGCATAGCCCGGACCAGGGGCTTAGCCCCTTCGATTTTTCACTGCAACCGGCGAGGCATAGCCTCGCCTCACATCCGGCGGCGAAGCCGTGGCGTAGAAGCGAGACCGTGGCGAAGAGCGAAGCCGCAGCGAAGAAGTTTTGGAAGGCGATACGAAGGAGGCTTGATTCAAATGCAAATCCTGCAACAAGACCTGCGTTATGGCGTGCGCATGCTCCCGAAGAAGCCGCTCTTCACGATCGTTGCGATTCTCACGGTGGCGCTTGGTGTCGGCGCGAATACTGCGATCTTCAGTGTCGTCAACGCGGTCCTGTTGCGCGCCCTTCCTTATCACAAGGGCGATCAGATCGTCGTGGTCTCCAGCATCACGCCGAGTGGCGAGCCTGACGCTTTGTCGGCGCCGGAGGTGCAGGACTTTCGCCAGCGCATGCAGTCGCTCGAAGATTTGGTCTCGTTTCAGTCGCAGAGCGTGAACGTCACGGGCGTCGACCGGCCCGATCGTGTGCGCGGCGCATTTGTCTCCGCCAACTTCTTCGAGTTCTTCAATCTGCCGCCTGTCGCCGGACGGACCTTTCTCGCCGGCGAAGATCAACCAGGCGCGGCGCGGTTCGCGGTAGTCAACGAGAAGCTCTGGCGCGAACGTTTGCAGGGCGATGCGAACCTCGAATCGAAGAAACTGATTCTCAACGGCGAGCCTTACTCGATCATCGGCGTCATCGGTTCCAGTTTCAAACAACCACTCGATCCGGACGTCGAAGTGTGGATGCCGTTGGCCCATTTCCCGGGTTTCAACACCGACCGCGACACTCGCTTTGCTTTCACGATGGGCCACCTCAAGTCCAGCGCAACGTTGCAACAGGCGAATACCGAAGCGGTCACGATCGCAGACCAGCTCGCGCAGGCTTATCCGAAAGAGAATGTCGGGCGCAGCGCCAAAATCGAATCGTTTCGCGAACTGATGGTCAGCGACGTGCGGCCGGCGTTGTGGCTTCTGTTCGCGGCCGTCGGCGTGATTTTGCTGATTGCGTGCGCGAACCTCGCGAACCTTCTGCTCGCGCGTGGTCTGTCGCGGCAACGCGAGATCGCCGTGCGTGCTGCGATGGGCGCGAGCCGCTGGCGCTTGATGCGACAGTTGCTGACCGAAGCAACACTGATCAGTTTCATCGGCGGCATCGCCGGTGTGTTGCTCGCTTCGTGGGGACTCCACGCACTGCTCAAGCTGCCGCAGAACTTTGTGCGTGCTGAAGACGCGACGCTCGACATGCGCGTGCTGTTGTTTGCCCTCGGCGTTTCAGTGGTTACAGGCTGGTTGTTCGGGCTCGCTCCTGCGCTACAGCTTGCGAAACCGGAATTGCAATCGTTTCTGAAAGAAGGTGGGCGCGGCAGTGGCAGCAGCCGGAAATGGACGCGCGTGCGCGGCGGCTTCGTCGTGTTCCAGGTGGCGCTGTCGTTGGTGTTGCTCGTGAGTGCGGGTCTGTTGATTCGCAGTTTCGACAAGCTGCTGAAGGTGAGCGTCGGCTTCAAACCCGAACAACTGTTGAGTCTCGAATATCGTTTGCCGCGCAACAAGTACAACAATCCCGAAGCTCAGTGGAACTTTCACCGCCAGGTTACGGAGCAGGTGGCCCAGGTGCCGGGTATCACTTCCGTGTCATTGGTTCGCGGGCTTCCGTTCAGCGGCAACGGCGGCACTACGGCGATCGTTCTGCCCGATCGCGAACTGCCGCAGCCGGGAACCGAACCGGAAGTGATGTTCAATACCGTGATGCCAAACTACTTCGAGACGATCGGCATTCCTTTCATTAAAGGACGCACGTTCGGCAACGAAGACAAAGCCGACTCGCCCCCCGTGGTGATTATCAATCAGACGATGGCGCAGAAGTTCTGGCCCGGACAGGAGCCGATCGGCAAGCAGATCAAATTTTTGGAGGACGGCAGCAGCGGAACGATCGTCGGCGTGGTAGGCGACGCAAAACATTACTGGCTGGAAGAAGCGCCGCGTCCGCAGTTGTACAACGCTTACAGTCAGAACCCGGGAATCTTCGCGACGCTCGTCGCGCGCACCTCAGTCGAGCCGCTGAGTCTTTCCGAGCAGGTGCGGCAGGCGGTGTGGCGCATCGATTCGGATCAACCGATGTGGAAGATTCGCACGGTTGAGTTTCTCGTCGATCGCAGTGTTGCGGATCGGAAGTTCCTGATGGCGTTGATGGGCATCTTCGCATCGCTGGCGTTGTTGCTGACGATGATCGGGCTTTACGGCGTGATCAGTTATCTCGTCAATCAACGAACACAGGAAATCGGCATTCGCATGGCGCTTGGCGCGCAGATGGGCCAGATCCTGCGGCTCGTGTTGCGGCAGGGAATGGCGTTCGTCTTGTTGGGTGTGGCGATTGGGTTGGCGGCTTCATGGCTCTCGACTCGATTGATCTCGAAGTTGTTGTATCAGGTGAGCGCGACCGATGCGCTCACCTTCACGGCCATCGCGGTGTTGCTCATCCTGGTGGCATTGCTGGCTTGTTACATACCTGCGCGGCGGGCGTCGAAGGTCGATCCGCTGGTGGCGTTACGTTACGAGTAAGTCATGTATCGTTTTCCATTTGTCGTTTTCCATATTTCATTTGTCCTCTGAACCCAAATGAAAAATGAAAAACGACAAATGAAAAATGGAAAATATTATGGAACAAATAATCAAGGACGTTCGGTACGGCCTGCGTGGCCTTCTTAAACGACCCGGTTTTACCGCAGTCGCAGTCATCACTCTCGCGTTGGGCATCGGCGCCAACGCTGCAATATTCAGCGTCGTCAACGCGGTGCTGCTCCGGCCGTTGCAGTTTAAAGATCCGGAACGGTTGGTGATCCTTTGGGAAGACGCCACCTTCGCGGGCTTCCCACGCAACACTCCGGCGCCCGCCAATTATGTCGACTGGAAAAACCAGACACAGTCGTATGCCGACATGGCTGCGACGCACGAGTCGAGCCTGAACCTCACCGGCGACGGCGAACCGCAACGCGTGGCGACGCGTGAAGTGACCGCCAATTTCTTTTCCGTGCTCGGCGTACAGCCACTCATCGGGCGCGGCTTTCTTTCGGACGAAGAGGGACCACAGGCGAGCCGCGTCGTCGTGCTGAGTTATCCGTTGTGGCAGGGCCGTTACGGCGGCAGTTCCGACATTCTCAATCGCACGATCCTCCTCGACGGCGAGAAGCACACGGTCGTTGGCGTGATGCCTTCCGGCTTCCAATGGATCGACACTCAAGACGAACTTTGGGTGCCGTTCCGGCTGACGGCCGAAGACTGGGCCAATCGCGGGGGCCATTACCTGACCGTCGTCGCTCGTCTGAAGCCGGGCGTCACTGTGGACCAGGCGCAGTCTGACTTGAACACGGTCATGGCGCGCATTGTGAAGGACCATCCGCGAGAGACGATGGAAGGCAAACTCGGCGCGTTTGTGATGCCGCTGCACGAACAGTTGGCCGGCGACGCGCGGCGACCGTTGCTCGTGCTGCTGGTGGCCGTCGCGTTTGTGTTGCTGATTGCGTGCGCCAACATCGCGAGCCTGTTGCTTGCGCGCGCTGCCGGACGTCGCCGTGAGATCGCGGTGCGCATGGCGTTGGGCGCGAGCCGTTCGCGCATCGTGAGGCAGTTGCTCACCGAGAGTTTGTTGCTCTCGATCATCGGCGGGATCGCGGGACTGGTGCTCGCGTTCTGGAGTTTTGGGTTTTTCGAAAGCCTGATTCCCGAAGGCATGAAGCAGTCGACGGCGCTGAAGCTCGACGCTTGGGTGCTGTTGGTTTCATTTGCGGTGTCGATCGTGACCGGGATCGTGTTTGGCCTGATCCCGGCAATGCAATCGGCGCGTGTCGATCTGAACGAGAGTTTGAAACAGAGTGGTGGACGATCGGGCGCGGGAGCAGGATCGCGCTTGCGCAGCGGCATGATCGTTTTCGAAGTTTCGCTGTCGCTGGTGTTGCTCGTCGGCGCCGTGCTGCTGATTCAGACTTTGTTTCAGTTGTTCAACCAGTACTCCGTGCTGTCGCCTGAGAAAGTGTTGACGGTGCGCACGGTGCTGCCGCCGGCGAGGTACGAAGATCCACAGAAACG
The DNA here is from genome assembly GCA_963770215.1 of uncultured Acidobacteriota bacterium. Lineage (GTDB taxonomy): Bacteria > Acidobacteriota > Blastocatellia > Pyrinomonadales > Pyrinomonadaceae > PSRF01. The sequence continues at coordinate 147,149 of CAVYOP010000011.1, read as the reverse complement.
CATCGCGTTCTATGAAAACGTGCTGCAACACGTGAAGTCGACGCCGGGTGTTGCTTCTGCCGGTTACACGACGTCCGTGCCGTTGGCCTGGAAAGGCGGGACCAGCGCTTTCTATCCTGAAGGCATGAAAGATCCAATTCCGGGTTTGGCGCTACGACGCGAATCATCGGCAGGTGAGCGCGGATTATTTGCAGACGATGGGTATTCCGTTGCGCCAGGGCCGCTACTTCGACGCACACGACAACGAGCGCGCGATGCCGGTGGCGATCATCAACGAGACGATGGCGCGCGAGTATTGGCCCAACCTCGATCCGATTGGCCGCCGTTTCAAACTAGGCGATCCGACCGAAGACATGCCGTGGATCACGATCGTCGGCATCGCGGGCGACATCCGGCAGATGGGGATCGACGCTCCCGTCAAAGCCGAAATGTATCTGCCATATCGACAGATTGTCGACTTCGACTGGTACCTCCCGCGCGATCTCGCGATCCGTACGGACGGCGATCCGGCGAAGCTGGCTGGCGCAGTGCGTCAGGCAGTTCATGCGGCCGATCCGGATCAACCGATCTCGAACATCGCCACGATGGAAGAGGTGTTGGGCCGTGAAGCAGCGCAACGGCGGCTCGGCATGATTCTGTTGACTGCGTTTGCCGTGCTTGCGCTGTTGTTGGCGTCACTCGGAATCTACGGCGTGCTCGCGTACTTCGTCGCGCAGCACAGAAACGAGATCGGCGTGCGGCTCGCGCTGGGCGCGACGCCGGCGAGAATTCTGTTGTTAGTGCTGCGGAAGGGAATGGCGTTGACGTTGCTTGGCGTGGCGATTGGCCTGGCGGCGGCGTTTGTGTTGACGCGTTTGATGACTTCGCTGCTGTTTGGCGTGAAGGCTGTCGATCCGTTGACGTTTGCGATTGTTCCGGTGCTGCTGGCGATCGTGGCGTTGTTGGCGTGCTGGATACCGGCACGGCGGGCAGCGAAAGTCGATCCGATGGTGGCGCTTAGGTATGAGTGAGAAACTTCTCCCGCAAAGGCGCAAAGAGAACCCGATTGAAACGCGGCAGCGCTTTGCGTCTTTGCGCCTTTGCGGGAGACATCCACCCCACGCATAGCGGAAGTTTCATGCAAAAGCGGAGCAAATGATGACTACTCTCCTCCAGGATTTGCGCTACGGGTTGCGAATGTTGTTGAAGCACCCGGGTGTGTCGGCGGTTGCGGTGTTGACGCTGGCGCTGGGCATCGGTGCGAATACGGCACTGTTCAGTGTCGTCAACGCCGTGCTGTTGCGGCCGTTGCCTTATCGCGAAGCCGATCGGCTCGTTTCGTTGTGGGCCAACGTTCCGGACCGCGGCCGTTGGCGCGCGACACCCGCCAACTTTCTCGACTGGAAGAAACAGAACACGACTTTCGCGGACATGTCGGCGTACGGCGCTTCGACGATGACGTTGACCGGCGATGGCGAGCCCGAGCAGCTTCTCGGTACACGCGCGAGCGCCGGTTACTTTTCGGTCGTCGGCGTCGAGCCTGCACTTGGTCGCTCGTTTCTCGCGGAAGAGTACGAGACGGGAAAGAACCAGGTCGTGATTCTGGGCCACTCGCTGTGGCAACGCCGCTTCGGCGCACGAGCTGACGTCATAAATAAATCGATCAGTCTGAACGGCGCGAGTTACACCGTGGTCGGCGTGATGCCCCACGGGATTTATCCGAGCTGGCCCACCACGACGGGAGAGGTCTCGTTCAATCCCGAGCAGCAACAGTTCTGGACGCCGATGGCGTTCAGCGCCGAGTGGGCCTCGTTGCGCTCAGCGCATGTGCTCGGCGTCATTGGTCGTTTGAAACCGGGTGTCACGGTGGATCAGGCGCAGGCTGAGATGACGACGATCGCCGCGCGTTTGGCGCAGGAGTATCCGGTCAACAAGGATGAGGGAATCGTCATCAGGCCGTTTATGGAGGAGGTCGTAGGCGATGTTCGGCCGGCGCTGTTGATGTTGTTGGCGGCGGTTGCGCTCGTGTTGTTGATTGCCTGCGCGAACATCGCCGGATTGTTATTGGCCCAACACGCCGCGCGCCGGAAGGAGATCGCGATTCGTGGCGCGCTCGGTGCGGGACGCATGCGGCTGATGCGGCAGCTTCTGCTCGAAGGCGTGGTGTTGTCGTTGCTTGGCACGGCAGCGGGCGTCGGATCGGGCGCTTCGGTGTCGATCTGATTCTTAAATTAATTCCGCAGCAGATTCCGCGCCTGGACCAGATCGGGCTCGACTGGCGCGTCTTCGGTTTCACACTTGCGCTGGCGCTCGTCACGTGTCTCGTGTTTGGTCTCGTGCCCGCGTGGCAGGCGTCGAAAGCTGATCTGCACGGCGCACTCGAACACACCGGCCGCGGGTCGACTCGCTGCTCGTCAACGCTTTCGCCAGTTGCTCGTCGTCTTTCAAGTGAGCATCGCCGTGATGCTGGTGATTGGCGCCGGTCTATTAATTAAGAGCTTTTGGCGACTACAACGCGTCGATCCGGGCTTCAAGGCGGAACGTGTTTTATCGCTGGGCCTGACGTTGCCTGCTTCGAAATATTCGGAGCCGGAACAGATCAATGGTTTCTACAATCAACTTCTCGAACGCATCGCGACTTGCCCGGCGTCGAGGCAGCACGATCGCTTACGACAATCCGCTTGAGTCAAACTGGATCGACGCGTTTCGCGATCGAGGGACGCCTTCGCAACCGCGTCCCGGCGAAGGACTGTCCGCCAGTTTCAATCCGATTGGACCAGACTACTTCAACACGGTCGGCGCGCAGATCGTCAGCGGCCGCAGTTCACGCCGCAGGACGATCAGGACCATCCCGGCGTCGCGATCGTCAACGAAGCGTTCGCCCGGCAGTATTTTCCCGGCGAACAGGCGATCGGACAACGCATCTAGCCGAGTCCGCCGGCGCGCATCTGGCGGCAAAAGCGACTGACGTCATTTGAAATCGTCGGCGTCGTGCGCGATATGAAATCATCCGGACTGAACGCCGAGACAGATCCGGCGTACTACATTCCGGCGTCGCAAGCGCCGTTGCAGGACATGACGATCCTCGTGCGAACAGCGGGAGATCCTTCGGCGATCGTTGCCCGCGTTGCGACAGGCCGTCTGGTCCATCGATCCGAACCAACCGATTGCGACCGTCAAGACGATGGAACAGATCGTCTCCGACAGCATCGCGCAACCGCGGTTGAACATGACGTTGATGGGATGTTCGGCGGACTCGCGTTGATTCTCGCTGCGGTTGGGATTTATGGACTGCTTTCGTATGCGGTGACGCAACGCACGCAGGAGATGGGCATTCGCCTCGCGTTAGGCGCGCAGGTCGGCGACGTGTTGGGCCTTGTGCTGAAGCAAGGCATGGTGCTGGCGTTGATCGGAGAGGCGATTGGACTGGCAGGCGCATTCGCGCTGACGCGTTTGATTCGCGGTTTGTTGTTTGGCGTGACGCCGACTGACGTCACGATCTTCATGGCAGTTACCGGCGTGTTGACGACGGTCGCGTTGCTCGCGTGTTACCTGCCCGCGCGCCGCGCGACGAAAGTCGATCCTCTGAAAGCTTTGAGATACGAATGAGGTTGGCTCGGACGCTGAGAGATTAGACACCACAAAGCACTATGGACACCTTCTTAAACGATCTGCGCTACGGCGCGAAGATGCTCTGGAAGAGCAAGGGCGTCACGTTTGTGGCGATTGTTTCGCTCGCGATCGGCATCGGCGCCAACTCGGCGATCTTCAGTATCGTGAACTCGATATTGTTGCGCCCGCGTCCGGTGGCGATGCCGGAACAGCTCGTCGAGCTTTACAGCGGCGATAGCGAGAACCCTTACCAGACCAGCTCGTACCCCAGTTATCTCGACTTTCGCGAACGCAATGAAGTCTTCACCGGGCTTGCGGCTTATGGTATTCGGCAGTTCAAACTCGGCGGCGGCGCTGGCCCGGTCGAACAAATCTGGGGCGAAGCGGTTTCCGGAAACTACTTCGACGTGATCGGTGTGCCCGCCTATGTCGGCCGCACGTTTATGGCCGAAGAAGACGCCGTGCCGAACAGAAATCCCGTCGTCGTGATCAGTCACGGCTTGTGGCAACGACGATTCAGTTCCGATCCGTCGTTGATCGGTCAAAGTATCGTCCTCAACAATCAGCCGTTGACTGTCATCGGCGTGGCGCCGCCGCAGTACACGGGAATGATGCGCGGACTCGCTTCGGAGATCTGGGTGCCGGCGATGATGATGCCCGCGCTGGAACCGTCATTAGGCGAGGGAATAGTCAATAGCCGCGGCAACAAGTGGATCATGCTCGTCGGACGACTCAAGCCCGGCGTCTCGATCGAACAGGCACGTGCGCGTTTTGACCTGCTCTCGAAAGAGATGCAGGCAGCGCATCCTAACGAGTGGATCAAGCAAAGAGGAAACACGAGGCGCGAACAGTTCGTCTCGGTTCTGTCGGAAAGCCAAACTCGCGTTCATCCGCAAATGCGCGAATCGATCTACGCAGTGGCCGCGCTGCTCTTCGTGATCGTGAACCTGGTGATGTTGATTGCCTGCATGAACCTCGCGAGCATGTTACTCGCGCGCGCGGTTGCGCGGCGCAACGAGATCGCTGTTCGCCTCGCGCTGGGCGCGAGCCGCGGGCGCGTTATTCGACAATTGCTGACCGAAAGCGTGCTCTTGTCGACGATCGCCGGTGTAGCCGGCATTCTGCTGGCCGTCTGGTTGCTCGATCTCCTGTTGTCGCTCATGCCTGCGTTACCGGAAGGCTTTCGCGTCGCGCTCGATCTGCAACTCGATTGGCGCGTCGTGGTCTATACGATCGCCATCTCGACAATCACTGGTGTGTTCTTTGGGCTCGCGCCCGCGCTGCAAAGCTCGAAGGCCGACGTTTCGACTGTCTTGAAAGATGATTCGACGATTTCAACCGGCCGCTATCGCAAGTCGCGCTTGCGCATGTCGGTGGTGGTGGCCCAGGTCGCTTTTTCGTTACTGTTGTTGATTGGCGCGGGGCTCGTGTTGCGCAGTTTGGAAAAGGTGCGGACCGACGCGGCTCGGTTTCAGTTCCGACAACGTGGTCGTCGCGCCATTGAGTCTCGACGAAAGAGATTATGACCGGCGCAAGGGCCACGAGTTTTACCGCAACGTGTCCGAACGCGTTGGCGCGCTCGCCGGGTGTGCAGATCGGTTAGTCTTTTCGAAGGCATACCCGGCGGTTTCATGGGCCAGTCACGCCGCAGCGTCGAGATTGAAGGTTACAAGCCTAGCCCGCGGCCAGAGTCTGCACCTTGATTCGGTGATGGCCGGTCCTCATTACTTCACGAACATGAAAGTCCCGTTTGTGCAGGGACGCGATTTTGACGAGCGCGATCAGGACGGCGCGCCTTGTGTCGCTGTCGTCAACGAGGTATTTGCGGAGCGCTACTTCGGCGGGACCGGACCATCGCTCGGCAAACATCTTTCCCGAGGTAACTGGCGGACTAAAGAAAAACAGGTGTGCGAAATCGTCGGCGTTGATTCGTGACAACAACTTGCAGGCGTTGGAGAAAGATACCGCGGCCATTTTTGCGCTGGCAGTGATGCAGTCGGATTTCCCTCGCATGACGTTGTTGGCGAACACGAACGGCGATCCGGCAGAACGTCGTCGCGAGTGTGCGGCGCATGATTCAGGAGCTCGATCCCAATATGCCCGTTGCCGATGTGCAGACGATCGACGAGAACTTCAGCGTGATGCTTTATCCGTTTCGCTTGCTGGCGGTAGTGATGGGCGCGTGCGGTGTGATGGCGCTGTTCCTGGCGACGATCGGAATCTACGGCGTCGTTTCGTATTCAGTCGCGCAACGCACGCGCGAAGTTGGTATTCGCATGGCGCTCGGCGCGTTGCGTAGCGACATTCTGAGGCTGGTCGTGGGGCAGGGAATGATACTCGTCGCTCTACGGGCTTGGATTGGGATTGTTATTGGGTTTTGCGTTGACTCGCGTGCTGACGAGCTCGTTGTTTTTTGAAACTGAATTGTTGTTCGGCGTGAGCGCGACCGATTCGCTGACGTTCGTGGGCGTGACGATTTTGCTCGCGACTGGTGGCGCTGGCCGCTTGTTACATTCCGGCGTTGCGCGCGACCAAAGTCGATCCGGTAGTGGCCCTTCGGCAAAGCTGACGACGTGGCCACAGAGGGCCACCCCTACAGATATTATCGCAGGACCTCTTTGTAGGGGTGGCCCTCCGTGACCACCGGTTGGTACAGATGGAGATTGTACAAAGCTAAACAGGGAGTTAATCGTATGACAACTCTCTGGCAGGACATTCGTTACGGCGCGAGAATGCTTTGAAGAACCTGGGCGTGACGGTCATCGTGATCATCGCGCTCGCGCTCGGCATCGGCGCGAACACCGCTATCTTCAGCGTTGTCAACGCCGTGCTGTTGCGACCGTTGCCGTACCAGGAATCCGAGCGTCTTGTCTTCCTGAACGAAAAGAGCCCGGTGCTGGACGAGATGTCGATCTCCTATCCGAACTTCACGATTGGCGCAACCAAATGCAGACGTTTGAAAAGATCGGCGTCTACAATCGCGCCAGCTACAACCTCACCGGCGGCGGTGAACCGGAACGAATCGTCACGGGCCAGGTCTCCGCTGATCTTGTTCTCTGTCTTGCGCGTCAACGCGATGCACGGGCGTGTGTTCACCAACGACGAAGACAAACCCGGTGGCACGCCGGTCGTGGTCCTGAGTTATCAGCTTTGGCAACGACGCTTCGGTGGACAGATGAACATCCTCAACCAACCGATCACGCTTAACGGCAAGAGCTACGACGTGATCGGCATCATGCCGGAGAAGTTATGCCTATCCCAGCCGCGCCGAGATGTGGGTGCCGGTGGGCCAGCTTTCGGATCAACCGAGTTGGAAAGAGCGCGGCAATCATCCGGGTTTGTACGGCGTCGCCCGACTGAAGCCGGGTGCGACGATCGAACAGGCGGACGCGGACATGAACACGATCGCCGCGAACCTCGAGAAGCAATATCCCGACTCGAACGCAGGCAATCGCGTCAGACTGCGGCCGTTGCTGGAGATATTTGTCGGCGATGCGCGGCGCGCGTTGTGGGTAATTTTTGGAGCGGTTGGGTTTGTGCTGCTGATTGCGTGCGTGAATATCGCGAATCTGCTGTTGGCGCGAGCGACGGCGCGAAAGAAAGAGATGGCGATCCGCACTGCGCTTGGCGCCAGCCGCTGGCGACTCGCGCGCCAGTTGTTGACTGAGAGCGTGCTGCTCTCGCTGATTGGTGGGACTATCGGTTTGATGATCGCGCGTTGGGGAGTAGCTCTGATTCTCTACGTAAGCCCGGACGCGATTCCTCGTTCGCGTGAGATCGGGCCTGATTGGACCGTGCTGGCGTTCACAGTTGGTCGTTTCGTTTGTGACGGGAATTGTTTTCGGATTGGTGCCCGCGCTTCAGGCTGGCGACGTCGACGTTCACGAAACATTGAAAGAGAGTGGACGCGGGACCAGTGGACGTCACTGGTTGCGCAGCGCGCTGGTAGTCGTGGAAGTCGCGGCCACGCTCGTGCTGTTAATCATGGCTGGCTTAGTGATTCGCAGTTTTTACCTGTTGCAGAAAGTCAATCCGGGTTTCTCGCACGAACACCTGACGAGCTTCAGCATCTCGTTGCCGAATAAGAAATACGAAGAGCAGGAGACGCGGGCTTCGTTCTACAATCGTCTGCTTGAAAACATTCGTGCGATGCCGGGCGTCGAATCTGTAGCTGCTGCTTCCGGACTGCCGCTGGGAAACAATGGCTGGCAAACGGGTTTCCGAATTGAAGGCCAGCCCGATCCGCCACGGGACCAGAGGCCGCTGATGGAAGCGTGCCTGGTCACGCCGGACTATTTCAAAGCGATGAACATTCCGGTGTTGCGCGGCCGTGTGTTTACGGACAGCGATAACCGTTCGCATCTGGCGGGACAGGATCTCAGTAAGCTCGACGAAGACCATGAGAGCCGTGAAAGGGCTGAACAAAATCGTCATCGACGAAGAATTCGCCAAGCGATATTGGCCCAACGAAGATCCGATCGGCAAGCGCGTGGTTTTCGGCAGTGAAGAGCAGCCGCGGAAGCTGGAAGATCATCGGCGTCGTGGGCCGCGTAAAGATGGATAGCCTTAATCAAAACAGCGATCGCGTGCAGGGCTACTATGCGTTTGGGCAGTTGCCGCAAACCGGCATGACAGTGATCATCAAAGGCGCTTCTGATCCTAACAAGTTGATCGGTTCCGCACGCGCGGCTGTAAAAGCGATCGATCCGGATCAGCCGATCTTCAACCCGCGCACGATGGATGAGATCCGCGATGAGTCGGTAGCTAGTGAACGTTTGAACCTGACGTTGTTGAGTTTGTTTGCCGGGCTCGCTTTGGTGTTGGCGATTGTCGGCATCTACGGCGTGATGTCTTACTCGGTGACGCAACGAACGCAGGAGATCGGAATCCGCATGGCAATCGGCGCGCGTCCGCGCGATGTGTTTACGATGATCCTGGGGCAGGGCATGAAGCTGGCGCTGCTTGGGATCGCGATTGGATTGGTGGGGGCGTATTTACTCACGCGACTGATGGCCTCCATGTTGTTCGGCGTTGCACCGACGGACTTGCCCACGTTTGCAGCCATCTCTGCGGTGCTGGTTGCAGTCACATTGCTGGCGTGTTACCTGCCGGGACGGCGGGCGACGAAGGTCGAGCCGACCGTGTCGCTGCGGTATGAGTGAGTTTTATGTTTAAGGAACTTGTCGTGAGAAGGTGGTTTTCTTAAGGCCCTTCCCGCTACGGCTCTACCCCGTCGCTGCGGCTTTGCCCCGTCGCTACGGCTTTGCCGCCGGATGTGCGGCGAGGCTACGCCTCGCCGTTGCGCGCGAGCATACCGTTGGGCTATGCCCCTGGTTCGGGCTTGCCCTTATTGAGGCCATAGGCCGTACGAAGGGCGGAGCCCGAGTTTTTTCTTCAACGTTGCGGCGAGGCATAGCCTCGCCTCACATCCGGCGGCAGAGCCGAATTGAGAAGACAGTGATGTCGTGGTGGAAAGAGCACTAATGTCGCAGTGGGGAAGACAGTGATGTCGTAGTGAAAGACGCTAATGCCGCAGTGAGAAGACAGTGATGTCGTAGTGAAAGACACTAATGCCGCAGTGAGAAGACAGTGATGTCGTAGTGAAAGACGCTAATGCCGCAGTGAGAAGACAGTGATGTCGTGGTGGAAAGACAGTGATGCCGAGTGAGAAGACAGTGATGCCGAGTGAGAAGACAGTAATGCCGCAGTGAGAAGACAGTGATGTCGCAGTGAAAACACTAATGCCGCAGTGAGAAAACAGTAATGTCGCGGTGAGACTTGAGGTCAAAATATGTTTAAGGATATTCGCTATGGCTTGCGCAGCCTGCTGAAGCACCGGACGTTTACGCTGATCTCGATCGTGACGTTAGCGCTGGGCATCGGCGTGAATACCGCGATCTTCACGGTTGTTAATGCCGTGGTGTTGCGGCCGTTGCCGTATCAGGACTCTGAACGGCTGGCGATGCTTTGGACCACGAAGGATTCCAATCTCGAACAGGCGTTCTCCTTCGCCGATTACAACGATCTCAAATCACAAACGAAGTCGTTCAGCTCGCTCGGCGCGGCGTCGCCGTTGTGGAATTTCACTTTAACGGGCGAAGGTACGGAACCGGAGCCGGTTCAGGGGATGTACGTTTCGGCGAACTTGTTTGAGCTGCTGAAGGTGGCGCCGGAGAAAGGCCGCGCGTTCGCTGCGGAAGAAGATCGTGTCGGTGGTCCACCAGTTGTCATCATCAGCCGCGCGTTGTGGGAAAGACGTTTCGCCGGGGACCCGAACGTCGTCGGCAAAACGATGTCGGTGAGCGGCGCAAGCGCGACGATCGTCGGCATCATGCCTGCGCAGTTTCAGTTTCTCGATCCGGCGGCGGAGCTTTGGGCCCCACTCGCACAGAACCAGTTTGCTTCGAGTGCGCGCCAGGTGCGGTTGCTTTCGGTCGTGGGCCGGTTGAACGACGGCGCGGAAGCCAGCGAAGCAGGCGTGGAGTTGGCGAGCATCGCGCGACGTTTGGAAAGCGAGTATCCCGATTCGAACAGCGGCGTCAGCTTGCGTCTCGTGCCGCTTCACGATCAGGTAACAGGCAAAGTGCGGCCGGCGTTGTTGCTGTTATTCGGCGCGGTTGGCCTGGTGTTGCTGATCGCGTGCGCCAACATTATCAACCTGATGCTGGTCCGCAGCGCGGCGCGCAAGAAAGAGATCGCACTGCGGGCGGCGCTGGGCGCAAACCGGCGTCGGTTGTTGCGGCAACTGCTCACCGAGAGCATCACGCTTTCCGTGTTGGGCGGCGCTGCGGGTGTTGTAGTCGGGTCGTGGGGCGTCAACGCGCTGCTGGCGCTGAACCCGATTCCGATTCCGAGTTACAACAAGATCGCCGTCGATTGGACCGTGCTTGGTTTTACGCTCGTCGCGTCGGTGGCGACCGGCATCGTCTTCGGCCTCGCGCCTGCGTGGCAATCGCTCCGCGTCGATCTGAACTCGGCGTTGAAAGAAGGCGGACGCGGCGCTATCGCCGAAGCTGGTCAACGTCGATTGAGCAGTTTGCTGGTGATTACGGAGATGGCGATGGCGATGGTGCTGTTGATCGGCGCCGGATTGTTGCTGCGCAGTTTTGCGCACCTCCTCGAGGTGAAGCCGGGGTTCACGACTGAGAACTTGTTGACGATGCAGGTCGGACTGCCGAACGCCAGTTATCAACAGCCGCAGAAGCGCATCGCATTCATGCAACAACTCGAAGCGAGCTTGAAAGCAGCGCCGGAAGTGTCGTCGGTCGGCGTTGTGACGCGGTTGCCGTTGATGAGCACGTTGAATAACGTGACGACGTTTCTCGCGATTGAAGGCCGCGACGTGCCCGCGGGCGATCGGCCCGAGATCGACTTTCGCCGCGCCAGCACCGGGTATTTTCAAACGATGGGCATACCGTTGCTCTCCGGCCGTCTCGTCACCGAGCAGGACGTCACCAATAATTCGGGTTTCGTATTGATCAACGAAGCGATGGCGAAGCGTTTCTGGCCCGGCGAAGATCCGGTTGGAAAACGCATCAGCACGGCGATCTCCACCGGTCAACAAACTGCGTGGCAAACGATCGTCGGCGTTGTCGGCAACGTGCGCCATCTCGGTCTCGACATCGAACCGCGGCCCGAGATCTATTACCACACGAACACGCAGCCGCCGTTTGGTCCAGTCGTCGTGATTCGCACGACGTCCGATCCGCAGCGTTTGATCTCGATCGCGCGCGCGAAAGTGCGCGAGCTCGATCGCGACGTGCCGATCTCGAACGTCAACACGATGGAGCAACTGGTTGCGCAGTCGGTGGCCCAAAGACGCTTCGGCATGTTTCTGTTAGGCACGTTCGCCGTGCTCGCGCTGCTGCTGGCGGCCATCGGGATCTACGGCGTGGTGAGTTACACGGTCACGCAACGCACGCAGGAGATCGGCGTGCGCATGGCGCTGGGCGCGAGCGCGACCGACGTGTTAAAGATGGTGTTGCGGCATGGTATGTCGTTGGCGTTGATTGGCGTCGTGCTTGGACTGGCCGGCGCGTTTGTTCTGACACGTTTGATGTCGAAGTTGTTGTTTGCAGTGACGCCGACTGACGTCACTACTTTTGCACTGGTATCGCTGGGTTTGATTGCGGTGGCGTTGCTCGCCTGCTACCTCCCGGCCAGAAGGGCGATGAAGGTCGACCCACTCGAAGCGTTGAGATACGAATAGCGAATTTCGCAAATTCAAATCTTTCCATTATCTTAATCCTATGCCTCGTATCCTGATCGCCGACGATCAGGCCGACGTCCTGGCCGCGTTGAGCCTGCTACTCAAGGGCGAACGCTTTCAAATCGAAAGCGCTTCGTCGCCTGAGGGCGTGCTCAAGACGATTGATTCACAGGAGCTCGACGTCGTCCTTATCGATCTCAATTATGCGCGTGACACGACGTCCGGCAGCGAAGGTCTCGACCTGCTGAGCCGGATTCGTGCCGCCGATCCGACACTTCCCGTGGTGGTGATGACCGCGTGGGGCAGCGTCGATCTTGCCGTCGAAGCAATGCGCCGCGGCGCGCGCGACTTCATTCAAAAACCCTGGGACAACGCTCGCCTTATCGCGGTGTTGCGGACGCAAGTGGAGCTTGCCGAAGCCTTGCGCCGCGGCCGAAGGCTCGAAGCCGAGAACATCGCGCTGCGCGATAGCGTTTCCGACGCGACGAGCGACATCCCGCAGATCGTCTCCGAATCGCCGACGATGAAAGCGGTGTTGAATCTCGTCGAACGAATTGGACCGGCAGACGCCAACGTACTGATCACAGGGGAGAACGGAACGGGCAAGGAAGTGATCACACGCGTGCTGCACTCGATCTCGTCGCGTCGCTCGAAACCTCTGATCTCGTTGAATGCGGGCGCCCTCGCGGAAGGTGTATTTGAAAGTGAGCTTTTCGGGCACGTGCGCGGCGCGTTTACCGATGCGAAGAGCGATCGGGTCGGACGTTTCGAGCTTGCCGACACCGGCACATTGTTTCTCGACGAGATCGGAAACGTTCCGCTCAATTTGCAACCGAAGCTGTTGCGCGTGCTGGAGACGGGTGAGTTTGAGCGCGTCGGATCTTCGAAGACGCAGAGGGTCAACGTTCGTCTGTTGTCGGCGACCAATGCCGACTTGCACGCGGAAGTCGCCCAGGGACGTTTTCGCCAGGATCTGTTGTTCCGGCTCAACACCGTCGAGATCAAGCTCCCGCCGCTGCGTGAGCGTCTCGAAGACATTCCGATACTGGCCGAGCACTTTCTGAAAGTGCATCGCGAGCGTTATCGCCGGCCGCTGATGGGCTTCACTCCGGAAGCGGTGGACGCGTTGAAGCAACACTCGTGGCCCGGCAACGTCCGCGAACTGGATCACGTGATCGAGCGAGCGGTGTTGATGAGCACGGGAAACATCGTGACGGCCTTCGATCTCGCTCTGGAAGCCACTCCTGATGCGCGTTTGTCGGCGCAGCTCGAAGAGATGAGTCTTGGAAGACGCCGAGCGTCTCCTAATAAAGAAAGCCCTGGCCCGCTTCGAAGGCAACGCCAACCGCGCCGCCGAAGCCCTCGGCCTGAGCCGCAGCGCACTCTATCGCAGGTTGCAGAAATACAACCTTTCATAACCGTTCTGGTAGTGGCTGAATTTGAATGGTCTTTCTCCGCGTTCTCTGCGGGCCTCTGTGATCTCTGCGTTAATATGCCCGGAATTCAATCTAACGCAGAGATCACAGAGACACGCAGAGAACGCAGGGTTGAAACTGTACCACTACCTGGCGTTCTTTGTGCCGGGACAGCGGGAACGCGGATTTAATATGATGCTCTCGTGAGTACGCCCGTTAAGCCGCCGTCTAAACATCCGTCGCCATACGCTTCACTCGATCCGGCCCTGGATCGGACGAGCGGGATCAAGTTCGAACGGCGGATCACGATCCTGGCGCTGCTGGCGGGTTTTCCGGCCGTTACGCTCTGCGCGTTTTTGCTGTGGTACGACGGCTACTCCGCGCAAGTCCAATGGACCATCGATCTCTTCCTCGTACTTCTCTGGCTCGGCATTTCGCTTAATCTGAAGCAGCGGATCGTCCGTCCGCTGCAAACACTATCAAACATCCTCGCCGCCATTCGCGAAGGCGACTACTCGATTCGCGGCCGCCGCGCCCTCACCGGCGATGCGCTTGGCGAAGTGATGCTCGAAGTAAACGACCTGGGCCAGACATTGCGCGAACAACGTCTCGGCGCAATGGAAGCAACCGCGCTGTTGCGCACAGTGATGGCCGAAATCGACGTGGCCGTGTTTGCCTTCGACGGCGATCACCGCCTGCGTCTCGTCAATCGGGCGGGAGAAAGACTGTTGGCCCAACCAGTGGCGCGTTTGTTGGATCGGACGAGCGACGAGCTCGGATTAACGGAATGCCTGACCTGGCCCGCCGGTGGACCACCACGAACGATGCAGATGGTGTTTCCCGGCGGCGTCGGCCGTTGGGACATTCGCCGCAGCACGTTTCGTGAAGGCGGACAGCAGCTTCAGTTGCTCGTGTTGACTGACTTGAGCCAGACGCTGCGCGAAGAGGAGCGCACTGCGTGGCAACGACTGTTGCGCGTGTTGGGCCACGAACTGAACAACTCGCTTGCGCCGATCAAATCGGTCGCGGGAAGCCTGGCCGACCTGATCAGGCGCGAGCCGGAACCGACTGACTGGCGTGACGACATGCATCGCGGCCTCGCGGTTATTTCGTCACGCGCAGATTCGCTGGCGCGCTTCGTCGAATCGTATTCGAAGCTGGCGCGACTGCCGCCGCCACGACTCGAACCGTTGAAGATCGGAATGCTTTTGTCGCGCGTCGCAAGTTTGGAAACACGCTTGCCGGTCAGCGTCATTTCCGGACCGGAGCTTGTCGTGCGCGGTGACGACGTGCAGTTGGAACAGTTGCTGATCAATCTCGTGCGCAATGCGGTCGATGCGTCGCTGGAGACGAACGGGCGCGTCGAGGTCGGCTGGCAGCAGAAGAACGGGCAGGTTGAAGTGTGGATACGTGACGAAGGCCCGGGGCTGGCGAGTACGGCGAACCTGTTCGTGCCGTTCTTCACGACGAAAGCCCAGGGATCGGGAATCGGGCTGGTACTATCGCGGCAGATTGCTGAAGCGCATGGTGGAACGTTGACGCTGGAGAATCGTCAGCAGCTTCGTGGCTGCGAGGCGCGTTTGAGATTACCGTTATGACTTCATTCGCATTTAGAACTCTCGTTTGCTTGTTGCTGCTTGCGTTCCCGCAAACGGCGTTCGAAGCCGAGCAACGCGCGTGGCGCGAGCAGCGTGACGAGGCACTGCGCGCTGAAGATAGCTGGCTCACCGTGGCCGGCCTGTTCTGGTTGAAGCAGGGCAGCAACAGTTTCGGCACGGGCAAGAGCATGAACATCGTGTTGCCGTCCGGTTCAGCGCCGGAGAACCTTGAGAATATTGGCACGCTCGAGCTCGCGAATGGAGTGGTGACGTTGAATGTCGCTGCCGGCGTGACGGTGAACGTCGGACCACGCGCGGTCCAAACTTACGAAATGCGATTCGACGGCGATCAGCAGCCGGAGTCGTTCAACGTCGGTTCGTTGAAGTTGAGTGTCATCAAACGCGGCGACCGTTACGGATTGCGCGTCAGAGACAAGAACAGCCAGGCGCTGCGCGAGTTCAAAGGACTGGAATGGTTTCCCGCGCGTGAGTCGTACCGCGTTGTTGCGAGGTTCACGCCGTATGCCGAGCCAAAAGAAATGATCATTATGAACGTGCTTGGCGATGAGTTGAAGATGAAGTCGCCGGGCATTCTGACGTTTGAGTTGAACGGCCGCACGCATCAACTGCGTCCCGTAACGGAAGGCGATAAGCTGTTCATCATCTTTCGCGATCAAACAGCAGGCCAGACGACTTACGGCGCCGGCCGTTTTCTCTACGCCGATGCGCCGAAGGACGGCAAAGCCGTCCTCGATTTCAATCGCGCCGAGAACCCTCCGTGCGCGTTCACGCTGTACGCCACGTGCCCGCTGCCGCCGCGTCAGAATTTCCTCCCGATTCCAATTGAAGCCGGCGAGCGTGCGTTTCATCTGAAGACTAAGAAGAGCTAAATGGGGCAAATTACCGAATTGACTTTCGAATAATAGAGGACTATTCTCCGCCCTCCACTATCGTTCCCCCGTAATTGACTTCGAGGTACCAGGCCACTCCCGACGAGTATCGAGTGTCGAGAGTGAGCAGTCATATTACGTGTTGCTCTGTTAGTGGATTGAAGCGAATTCACGCTTACGAAACAAGGAACTCGCGTGATTCCCGATCGGATACTGCCGATTAACCAGGTGAAGGACAGAAATGCCTCGAATCCTTAGCTGTCTCACCTCAACTCCCCAGCAGATCTCCTGAATCTCGCTTTAATTGCGTCTCGCTCTTGACGCCTGTTCCGGGCGTTGTGGCGGTACGTGTGTCCTTTCATCGAAGTGAAAACAAAGGAGACAACCATGATAGGTACAAAGAAGAAAACCATCACTATCGGACTAGCTTGCGTAATGGGTTTACTGCTGACCAGCACCCCCGCGCACGCTCAATTCCCGACGGTTACCCACGTCTACGCCGCGAAATTCATCTGCGGCGTTCAACCCGATGCCTCGCTCCTGGCCGTGCCTGATGCACAGGCCGGTCATTACTCAAGCAAGATCAATGTTCACAACAACACTGGTGTCACGATCAACTTTCGCAAGAAGGTGATCCAGCTCAAGGGTGGACAAATTCCTATCGAACCGCAGTTCAAAAAGCTCGAGTCGTTAAGGTCGGATTGGGCCATGGAAGTTGTTTGCCGGGACATTTACGGTCACCTGGGGATTCCGATCCCTCCTCAGGTACAAGCGCCTCCTCCTTACATCGAAGGGTTCGTGATCTTCGAAGTGTTCTGGGGACAAGTTCCGGCGACTCTCCCTGAGGATCCACTCGACGTGGCAGGTATTTACACTTATCGCGCCGAGCCTGCGGGAACCGACGCCGTTGCGCTCGACATCACGGTTTATCCGGTGAAGCGGAACAAGTACCCGCTCCAGTAGTGTTCTCCGCGTCCTTCTGCGTCTCTGCGGTTACCGCAGAGACGCAGAGGACCGCTAAAGACTACGCAGAGTTGTTAATTATCGCGCTGAAAAACGATAGATGGTCGTCGACTTAAAAGTCGCGCCTTTCTTCAGCGTCGTAGTAGGGAAGCTTGGTTTGTTTGGTGAATCGGGATAGTGCTGCGTTTCGAGACAGAAGCCGTAGCGGCGTTGATAGGTCTTGCCGGATTTGCCGGTCAACGTGCCGTCGAGGAAGTTGCCGGTGTAAAGCTGGACGCCGGGTTCGGTGGTCCATACTTCCATCATGCGTCCCGACGTGGGTTCGGTAACGGCGGCTGCGCGTCGCAGGCGGCCCATGCGGCCGTCGATCACGAAGTTGTGATCGTAGCCATTGCCGAGTTTTAGTTGTTCTTCATCCTGGTTGATGCGCTCGCCGATCGCCTGCGGAGTCAGAAAATTGAACGGCGTGCCGGTGACACTTCTAAGCTCGCCGGTCGGGATCGATCCAGCGTCTGTTGGTGTGAAGCGAGCGGCGTTCAACTCGAGCCGGTGATTGAGAATGTCGCCATTGCCTTCGCCAGCCAGGTTGAAATACGAGTGGTGCGTAAGGTTCAGCACCGTGTCTTTGTCTGTTGTGGCCGTGTAATCGATGCGGAGCTCGTTGGTGTTGGTGATCGTGTAGACCATTGTCACCTGAAGGTTGCCGGGATAACCTTCCTCGCCGTCTTTACTGAGATACGTCATGCGCAGCGCGGGACCAGCCGTCGAGCTTATCTCCTGCGCGGTCCAGATCTTTTTGTCAAAACCTTTGATGCCGCCGTGCAAATGGTTCTCGCCGTTGTTGACCGCGAGCTTGTATTCGACGCCGTTCAGCGTGAAGCGTCCCTTGGCGATGCGATTGCCGTAGCGGCCGACGACCGAGCCAAAAAACGGATGACCTTTCAGATAACTGTCGAGATCGTTGAATCCGAGCACAACGTCGCCAAACTTCCCGTTTCTATCAGCCACTTTCAGTGAAACGACGATCCCGCCGTAGTTTGTGATCTTCGCTTCCATGCCGTTGCGATTGGTTAGCGTGTAGAGATCCACGGGCTGTCCGTCGGCTGTGCCGAAACTCTCTTTCGAAAGTTTCGCCTGCTGTGCATTCGCGAGCGCTACGCACACAAACAACAACATCACTGAAGACACGACACGCAGTTTCATAAGTTTCTCCAAACCAGCCTTGCACAAAAACGGCCGCTACGAAGGATATTCTCCCGCAAAGGCGCAAAGGCGCAAAGAAAGTCCAGCGAAACGCGGCAGCGCTTTGCGTCTTTGCGCCTTTGCGGGAGACATCTGCACGTAATAACGCACTTTTTGTGCAAAGCTCTCCAAACCAGATTAGTTCGATTGTGCTTCACGAGCACTCATCTCGCGCATCAACGCCACCTGCCGCTTGTTCCTTCGTTCGGTGAAGATCTGATCGGCCATGACGCCGATCAAAATCACGGCGCCCATCACCGCGAAATCCAGCGAGCTCGGAATCTCGAGCAGGTTCACGAGGTTGCGCAACACCTGGAGCAACGCGGTGCCGATCACGATTCCGATCACCGATCCTTCGCCGCCACGCAACGAACAACCGCCGAGCACCGCGGCCGCAATGCCGTAGAGCTCGTAAGCGTTTCCGTGATTCGCGGGCGAAACGGAGTTTGTGTAGAAAGCGAAGATGATTCCCGAGATCGCCGTGAGCGCGCCGCAGACGACGTACGAAAGCGTGATGATGCCCTTGGTGTTGATGCCGGCGTAACGCGCTGCTTCCGGGTTGCGGCCGGTTGCGAACAAGTAGCGCCCGTAGACCGAACGGTGCAGCACCACCCAGGTTATCGCGGCGATGACGATCAACAGCACGAACGGCATCGGTATCCCCAGCAGATTTCCATTGGCGAGGAAGCGAAGGAAATCGAGTCCGGGCGCCGTGCCGAATCCTTTTGTCTCGTCGTTTGAGACGAAACGCGCGAGACCGCGATAGAACAGCAACCCGCATAACGTGACGATAAACGGTTGCATGTTGAGCCGCGTGATCAACAGCCCGTGGCCCAGGTCCAGGAGCATCGCGATGCCAATGCACGCGAGCAAAGCGAGGGCGACGCCGAAGTTCCACTGCGTCAACATCATCGACAACAGCACGCCCAACAGGCCCATCATCGATCCGACTGAAAGCTCGATTCCCCCGGTGATGATCACCAGCCCCAGACCGATACTGAAGATGCCGAACGCGCCGATCTGCCGCGCGAGATTCTGCAAGTTGATCGGAAGCAGAAAGTTTGGATTGATAAGGGCAACGACGATGCAGAGGACGACGAGCAGAACAAAGATTCCGAGCTCTTTTTTCATAAGCGATTATCCTTCAGTGCCTGTGGCCAGACGCATGACGGCCTCTTCGCTGAATTGAGGTCGTTGAAGAATTCCAGTTACCCGGCCTTCGTGCATCACGGCGATGCGATCGCTGATGCCGAGCACTTCTTCCATCTCACTGCTGATCACGATCACCGACACGCCATTTGCCGCGAGCTTGCGAATAAGTTGATAAATCTCTGCTTTGGCGCCGACGTCGATGCCGCGGGTTGGTTCGTCAAAGATTAACACTTGCGGGGCGAATGTGAGCCACTTTGCCAGCACGACCTTTTGTTGGTTGCCGCCGCTGAGGTTCGCGGCGCGCATTTCGGGCGACGGTGTCTTGATGTTGATTGCCTTGGTGGCTTCGACGGCTGCCTTCGTTTCTTTCGCGCGGTTGATGATCTTGGCGGACGAGTAAGCTTCGAGGTTTGGCAGCGAGATGTTTTCGCGCACGTTGAAGTCGACGATCAGTCCGCATGCGCGGCGATCTTCGGGGATGAGATAGATGCCATTCGAGATCGCGTCCGGCGGTTTGGTGATGCGCAATGTTTTGCCGTTGAGCGCGACTTCATTTTCGAGCGATTCTTCGACGCCGAAGAGCGCGCGCGCCATTTCTGATCGTCCCGCGCCGACGAGGCCGGCGAAGCCCAACACTTCACCGTGAGCGACGTCGAACGAGACCGGTGTGTTTCGGATATCTCAACGTGCGCAGACGGCGCACCGCGAAACCTTCGCGCGTGTCTTTCGGAAGCGAACCATCCGGCGCGCCGGTGAAAAAGTCTTTCAAGTCGCGGCCCACCATCATGCGGACCATCCGCTCGTGATTGATCTCGCTGCGTGCCAGCTCGCCGGCATTTTTTCCGTCGCGCAGGACCACGGCTCGATCGGCAACGTCTTCAACTTCGTGCATCCGGTGCGAAATATAGATGATGCTGACGCCTTGTGACTTCAGATCGCGCACGATGTCGAGCAGGCGGCGCGTTTCGGTGAGTGTCAAACTGGACGTCGGCTCGTCCATGATGATGATGCGAGCGCCGGCGCCGAGTGCGCGAGCGATCTCGACGAGTTGTTGTTGCGCGATGGAGAGGTCTCTGAGTAGCGTGCGGCTGTTGATGTCGAGGCCAAGCTTGCGCACCAGCACGTCGGCCTCTTTGTAGATGCGGCCGCGATCGATCAGCTTCAGGAAACCGGCTTTCGTTGGTTCGCGACGGAGAAAGATATTGGCGGCGACGTCGAGGTTGTCGAGAACGCTGAGCTCCTGGTGGATAAACTCGATTCGCAAGGCGCTGGCATCGCGCGGTGAGTTGATCTCGACCGGGGTGCCGTCGAACATGATCGTGCCTCCGTCGCGCGCAATCGCGCCGCCCAGGATCCTCATCAGCGTCGACTTGCCCGCGCCGTTCTCGCCGATCAAGGCGACAACTTCGCCGGCGCCGACGCTGAGATTCACCTGATCGAGCGCAACTACACCCGGGAACCGTTTGCTGATTCCCGTCATTTCGAGGAGAGGCGGTTTATTCATCAACTGCGGCCGCGAAGCTGATTGATCTTCTTCGTGAACTCTTCGACGTCGGCCTTTTTCACTGCGAGCGTCGGCACGAAGATCTGTTTGCTGGCCGGAACGCCTGACTTGTCGCCGTTCAGGATCTTCGCCATCAGGGCCATCGACTGGTAGCCAAACTCGAACGGCTGCTGCACGACGGTGGCGTAGATCGCATCCCTCTTTGACTGCGTTCAGCGTTTCGTCTTCTTCGTCGAAAGCGATGATCTTAACTTTATCAGTCTTGTTTGCTTCCTTGACGGCGCTGACGATCGCTGGTCCATTGTAAGACCACAGTCCGACCATGCCGGCGATGTCCGGAGTGGTCACGAGGGTGTCGGCGGCGTTTGCTTTCGCGCGCACGCGGTCGGTGTTGTCGGTGCGCACGTCAACAATCGTGATGTTCGTGCCGGCCACTGCTTCCTTCAAACCCTGATAACGTTGCTGCGCGTTAGACGCGTCGAGCGTGCCGACGAAGACCATGACCTTGCCGCCATTCGGCAGTGCTTCCTTCAAGAGTTCGCCGGCTTGTTTTCCGGCGGCGACGTTGTCGGTGCCGATGTAGCAAACGCGATTGCTGTTGGGCGCGTCGCTGTCCTGCGTGACGACCGTGGCGGTTTCTGCGGCACGGTTGAGCATTGCCGTTTGGTTGACAGGATCGACCGGGCTGATGGCGATGCCGTGAATGCCTTTCGCGAGCAGATCGTCGATGATGCGTTGTTGTTCGGCGGCGGTGCCGTCGGCGGGAATCCGAAATTCGACCGTGATGCCGGGAATCTCTTTCTGGGCCTTTTCAGTTCCTTTGCGGGCGATGATCCAAAAATCGGATGCGTTGTTGGGCACGAAAGCCAGTTTGTGTGGACCGCCGCCGCCGGTATTATTGGTTGGGTTTGGCGAAGGCTGGCAACCGCTGAGAATCAGGGCGCAAAGCACGGCGGCGCATAGAAAACTGAGCACGGATCGAGTCGCTTTTTCTGGTCGCATTTGGTTCCTCGGCTTGTTGGGTTTTTAGGTGCGACTCTTCTTAGCATATTCCGCCCGGAAAAGGGAACACAGATCAAAATAATAGTAGTTTCGCGAAGCTAGCCCCGTTCTCTGCGTTTCTCTGCGGATCTCTGCGTTCTCCCAAAGTTCCTTACGTTGCGCGCCTTTTTAACGCAGAGGACACAGAGCTCCGCAGAGAAACGCTGAGGCGTTGAAGCTGGGTTTCCAGGAAGGTGCGCTCGGGGGCGCTGCAGGGGCATTCGAGGGCGCGTTGGTACGACTGGACTGCGCGCTCGCGGTCACCGGCTTGTTTCCACAACTCGGCTGCGACTGCCGGGAGCAGGTGATAGTTGCGCAGCGCGTGATGCGCGTCGATCTGTTCGAGGGCGGCGAGGCCCGCGTGCGGGCCTTCGGCGCGGGAGATGGCGATGGCACGGTTGAGCAGGACGACGGGTGTAGGTTCGAGTTTGTAGAGGTCGTCGTAGAGTTCGACGAGTTTGGGCCAGTCGGTTTCGCGCTCGCTGGCAGAGATTGCATGGATGGCGGCGATCTCGGCCTGGAGGTGATAAGTGGTGATCGTGTTGCCGGCTGCCGACTCGCCGAAGTGACGCATGCCGAGTGTGATGAGTTTTCGATCCCAGAGTTCGCGGTCCTGTTCCGCGAGGACGGCGAGCGTTCCGTCTTGCTGAGTGCGAGCAGGCAGACGAGCGGCTTGCAACATCATCAACGCGAGCAGTGCGTGGGCTGCGGGCAGTTTCAGCGGTGATTGATCGGCGAGCAGTGTGCCGAGACGGATCGCTTCTTCACACAGATCGGAGCGAACGAGATCGTCACCGCTGGTCGCGGCGTAGCCTTCGTTGAAGAGCAGGTAGATCACGCGCAAGACGCTGTCCATTCGAGTGGGCAGATCGTCGAGGCTGGGGGATCGATGACGATGTTGTGATCTCTTATTTGTCGTTTGGCGCGGACGAGGCGCTGGGCCACGGTTGTTTGTGGCGTGAGAAAGGCACGACCGATCTCGGCGGTGCTGAAGCCGCAGGCTGTTTTGAGTGTGAGCGCGATCTGATACTCAATTGGAAGCGCTGGATGGGAGCACATCAGAATTAAGGCCAGTTGATCGTCAATCTGATCGGGTGACGGCTGTGTTGGCAACGCCCGCTCGATCTCTTCTGCTTTGCTTGCGAGTGAAGCATCGCGGCGGAGCAGATCGAGCGCGCGGTTTTTGGCGACGAGCGTTAGCCACGCTGCGGGGTTTTCAGGAATGCCTTTGAACGGCCACTGCTGCAACGCTTTGAGCAGCGCATCCTGGACCACGTCTTCCGCCAGGTCGAGATGGCGCGAACCGAAGACGCGCGTCAGCGTGGCGACGATCTTCGCCGAGTGACGTCGAAAAAGATGATCCACTAAAGAATCTGTGTCCATCCGTGTTATTGGCGTTTCAGGGTGACGCGGCCGAATTCGCGAAACGTGCCGTCCTTCTGTTTCACCGAATCGACAACTTCCATCGTCTGATCGTCGATCAGTCGGTAGGTGGATTTGCCTTCCTCAGTTTCCGGCGAGCCCCACCAGGCGGTCATCGTGTTGCCGTGCTTTCGAGTTGGGCTCGGATCGGAAACGTCGTGCCGCGCGAGTCGAACCAGTGCGCGGCGTATTTATCGACACCGGCAGATCGATAGTATGCTTGTCCTTCAAAGATCTGTTTCGCGCCGTCAGATCCACTGATCTCATTGCGCAAACTGAGACGCAGGAACTTGTTGTCCAACACCCATTCCCACTTGAGCCGCATGCGCGCCGCGCCGCCAAACGCTTTGCCTTCACCTTCCCAGTCTCCGTGCAAGCGGCTGAGAAAATTGTCACGCTGCGGCAACGCATAAACCGGCGCCAACAGAATCAGCAATAACCAAAGCGCACCAATCCTGACTTTCATTCGCCGCCTCCCGCACGCGTGACAATCATTTCGACTTCGCGGATCTCGATCGTGCCGTATTCGAGATGCGGACAATCTCGCGCAGTCTCGACCGCCTGGTCGTAATTCTCCGCCTGGATCTCGAAAAAGCCACCAATGATCTCCCTGCTTTCGGTGTATGGTCCATCGACGACCGACGTCTCCCCACTGTTGCGCCGCATGATCCGTCCGGTCCCGTCCTGGAGCTTCTCGCCACCCACGATCACGCCGGTTTGTTGCAGCCGCAGCCGCCAATCGCGATATTTCTGAATGACCGCCTGCATCTCGTCAGGACTGGCGTCCTTAAGAACTTCGGGTGCTGAGTGTAGAAATAGTAAGTAATTGGGCATTGTTGTGTCCTCCTCAACAGGATAACGAACCACCAGCCCTGTTTTCGACATAAAAAAAGACACGGATGAAATTTCATCCGTGTCCTTTCGTGTCACGCGTTACTGAACTTAACTGCCCGGTTTCATTACCACACCGCAGGCGATGCGATCGCCGGAGTTTCCCGAC
This sequence comes from uncultured Acidobacteriota bacterium, assembly GCA_963770215.1. GTDB lineage: Bacteria > Acidobacteriota > Blastocatellia > Pyrinomonadales > Pyrinomonadaceae > PSRF01. The sequence goes on along the minus strand of CAVYOP010000011.1, from coordinate 123,122 downwards.
GGATCGGTTTTCTGATCGTCGGCTTTGGCATGGACGATCAGCGACGTGCCGTCGGCAGTGAATAGCGAGTGAGTGTCCGAGCTCAGGTTTACGTGGTTGTTAGTGACAGTTTGAGTCGCGGTGCCGTCTTTTTTGACGTTGAAGTTCGCCATGTCGCCGCTGTGCGGCCCCTGCGGGTTCTTCAAACCGTGCATCTTCCCGTCCGGATTGAAATGCGCGCCCGCAGATTCAAAGGCCGGCCCCTCGCATTTGCCCATTTGATGAAAGTGGATCGCGTGCTCACCCGGCGGCAGGTTACGCAAATCCAGCTTGATGCGCACACCATTTCCCGTCGGCGTTATAACTGCGTTTCCAACCGACTCGCCGGCGGCATTCTTCATTTCAACCGTTACGGCGTTCTGCTGAGGCGTGGTTTGTTGAGCGCTAACGTACGACAAAACCCCGCCGATTATGACTGCCAATGCTAACCAGATAATTTTTGGTTTCTTCATAGCTTCCCCCCTCGATTTCAATGCTCGTTTACGTTCGGATGCCGGCGCGTTGTTAAATAGGCAGACGCAGACCGCTTGCCCAGGAGAAACAACGCCAGTAATGCCGAGATCGTCAATACCCATAAGAGCGGACGTATGCCGCCAAACAGTCGATGGCCCCAACCAGTCGACTGATTTACTGCTGTTTGCGACGCGCTTACCGTCGCGCCTTCGAGACTGAGTTTCGTATGTTCGAGAATCGCTTTCAGACCGTCGACGGCTTTGTTCTCGATGATGCCTCGTTTCAACTTACTGAACACGCCACCCTGTAGACCATCTGCTCGCGAACGATTCTCATAGACCAGATACGCCGGAGAGCTCCCGCCGGGCACACTCACGAACGCAGTCAAGGCACGTGACGAGTTGAAGTAGTGATTTGCGTAGATCTGTTCCGACACAACCAACACCTGTGGACCATGATCGCGTGTGTCTTGATAAACCTTGACATGTTCGATAACCAGCACCGGCTTTAGGCCCAACTTGAGCTTGGACCAGATAATCGCGTCTTCGACGAGACGCATTTCCGATTCCGGGTTACGCAGCAGATCGTTCAGGTATCCAGAGGCGGCGTGGAGCGCTTGTTGTTCGTCGACAAGCCTGACTTCGTCTCGTTTGTCGTGATACGCGATCAGCGCGGTGTTGCCGTTAGCGACATAGTCACGGACGTAATCCGCCAGCATCGTCTTGAGCAGTTGCGTGGCCTGGATTTGATAATCGGCGGCCTGCCAGTTCACTTCATGCCGAAAGCGTTCGATCATCTTCGCCGAGAGTTTGACCTGGCAGTCGCCGACGGCGCACTGCTTTAAGTCTTCGATGTCGGCAGGCTCGATTGTCAGTTGTTGCAGATCGGCCACAGCCGGGGCCTTTCCGAAACGGCCCGCTTCAAGAATTGCCTCGTTGTTTTTGCGCGCCATGCCGCCGAGGTACGACTGCAGAAATTGATTCGCGTCGCTGCGAAGGCTGATAAGCCCGCAAATCGCGATCTCTCGTTTGTCTGAAACCGGCGTGAGTTTGATCACTGTCCGGCCTTGATCGAGCGCGGCGAAATCGCTTGCGTCGAGAGTGGCCTTCTCGTTCAGTATTCTTTGAAATTCGTCGGTGGAGGTTTGCGCGAAGGTCGCGGTTGCCGTCAGGCATAGCAGGATCGGAACGATGCAGACTACCGGAAGATGGTAAACCCGAGCTAACATCTGTCTCTCGATCCGACTGTCTTTCTATCCTGCACTTAGATGCCGTACGTGAATACTTTCGCTACGGAAACACGGCCGCTGACGATGTAAGCGCATGATCCGTGCCACACGTGACCCGAATCGCCGCGGGAATGCGCGAGAGAGATCGAGAGTATGCATTTATAAAACCGAAAGAGGGACTCATACATATGGAAAGTGCTAGTCAGACTACTGAAATGGACGCCCTAAAGGCGCGCCTTGCGGGCAACGTGGATTGCCGGAGATTTCGGACAGATCGCGAAATTTCTGACGCAGGAAGCGGAGAAGTTTGTTAACCGGCTTGGATTAAAGCCGGGCACGAAGGTGCTCGACGTCGCCTGCGGCACCGGAAACCTGTCGCTCCCGGCGGCGCGACTCGGCGCGACAGTGACCGGAGTTGATATCGCGCCGAACCTGATCGAACAGGCGCGGGCAAATGCCGCGGCAGAAGGACTAAGTGCTCAATTCGACGAAGGCGACGCGGAAGCACTGCCTTATGAAGATGCGAGTTTTGACGCGGTTATGACGATGTACGGGGCGATGTTCGCGCCGCGTCCGGACGTAGTCGCTGCGGAACTGAAGCGCGTCGTCAAGCCCGGTGGATTAATCGCGATGGGCAACTGGACGCCCACCGGCTTTATCGGCCAGATGTTCAAGGCGGCTGCGGCGCACGTTACGCCTCCGGCGGGAATGGCGTCGCCGGTTTTGTGGGGCAAGGAAGACGTGGTTCGCGAACGTTTTAACGACGGTGTTGCGAAACTGGATGCCACGCCGCGAATTGTGAAGTTCGAATTTCCGTTTTCACCCGCCGAAGTTGTGGAGCATTTCCGGCTTTACTACGGCCCGACGAACAAAGCGTTTGGCGCACTCGACGAAAACAAACAGGCTGCGCTGAGACGCGACCTCGAACAACTCTGGAGCGATAACAATCAGGCGACTGACGGGACAACCTCAGTCGACGCTGAATACCTCGAAGTGATTGCCGTCCGGAGGTGAAATCAGGTAAATCTTAGGAGAATATGCTGCGCAGAATCCTTAGTATTACAACCCTACTCGCACTTTTCTCCCTGACGATTTTTTCGGTTCAACGTGCTACGCCTCCAGCCCAGCCTGACAGCGGGCCGGGCGGTAAGCAGTACGCCCACGCCGGCGTGACGAAAAACCGTTACGGAACCGGCAACCAGGAATACTGGATTTTCGAGCCTGACACGCCGAAGCCCGCATCCGCGCCGGTGATCGTTTTCATTCATGGCTGGGGCGGAATGAATCCGTTGTACTACGGCGCGTGGCTGGACCATCTCGTCAAACGCGGAAACATCGTAGTCTATCCGCGCTACCAGGCGACGCTGCTGACGCCGATCAAAGAGTTCACCTCAAGCACGCTCGGCGCGATCAAAGACGCGATCACGCGACTGCAAAACGAACGCGGACATATCAAACCTGACTTGAATCGGTTTGCCGTTGTGGGACACTCGGTCGGTGGGGTGCTGGCGGCGAGTGTCGCGGCACTGGCGAGTGAATCCAACCTGCCGCAAGTGCGGGCCGTCATGTCGGTCGAGCCGGGTATCACCGAAGATCCGATCAACATCCCGCTTGCCGATCTCAAGAAGATACCGGCAGAGACGTTGTTGCTGTCGGTCGCCGGCGATCAGGACACGCTTGTGCGCGACATCGATGCGAAGCGTATCTATTACGAGTCGACGAAAGTCCCAGCCGGCAACAAAGACTTCGTGATGATGGTGACTGACACGCATGGCGCGCCTTCGTTGCAGGCGAGTCATCGCGCGCCCACGGCGATGAATCGGAGTTACGACAACGGCGAGGGTGTCGGCGGTGGACCAGCAAATCCCGAACGCGTTGGAAACTCGTCCGCGCGGCAAAACGGAGCGCAGTCGTCGCAGGATCGACGGCTCGAAACGATGATGGTCAACGCGCTCGACTACTACGGCACGTGGAAATTGTTTGACGCGCTTTGTGATGCTGCTTTCTACGGAAAGAACCGCGAGTATGCGTTGGGAAACACGCCGCAGCAGCGATTTATGGGCGTTTGGAGTGACGGCACTCCGGTGAAAGAGTTGAAAGTGACAGACACGCCGTGAATTTGATGCACAATTGTGTCAATTCACGGTTATACAAACCCTGACCCCTTACTAAATCCCCTAATACAATTTTGGATGGAAGAAACGTGATGAAACAGGTGTGTCTCAGTCTATCTAAATACACGATCGGAATATTAGTGATATCGGCGCTCATTTGTTTTTCAGTTCGAGCCCAGCAACCTGCGCCTGAGAGCTCTGGCACAACTCAACCCACGACAAAAGATCCATACAACACTTACGAGTTTCCGACGCACGGGGAGCGATTCGAGCGTTACGTTAAAGACACTGTTGGTCCATTCAGGCTTGCGCGCACCGGCGTCTCCGCGGGTCTGGATCAGTGGCGTGATACTCCCGAAGAGTGGGGACAGGGAATGAAAGGCTACGGCAAGCGCTTCGCATCCAGCTTAGGCCGAAACGCGATTCAACAAACCGTTACGTACGGGCTCGATGAAGCATTGGGCCAGGACAGCAGTTTTCACCGCAGCAACCGCGAAGGTGTCTTCCCGCGCGTCAAACACGCATTTCTTGAAACGATAACTTCGCGGACCAGGAGCGGCAAGCGCGTCCTCTCTGCGCCACGTCTCGCCGGCGTTTATACGGGCGCCATAGTTTCCACCGAGACCTGGTATCCGGATCGTTACAGTTACAAAGACGGCCTTCGCATCGGAACAGGGACATTGATCACAGGCTTCGGGATCAATCTCGTGCGCGAGTTCATTATTAATTGGTAACTTGCGGAAAAATGCCCCAAGTGGTTGAAGATTAATTTCTGCAACATCACCATCTCTTTAGTCACTAACTTAAGATATGAGAATTGTTGCTGCCTTGTTGATCTTTCTCGTTCCCGCTCTCAACTACGCTCAACAACAACAGCCTGCGCCGAATCAATTTTTTGAAGTCGGCGAAGATCGCCTCGTCAGCACTGGCGGGCCGGACATGCCGCTGGTCGAGCCTTATCTTGCGATAAATCCTAAAGATCCAAACAACATGCTGGCGGCTGCGATGGTGATTACGAAGCCCGACATGAGTGGTTTGGATTGCGCCGCGTTCACGTCGTTTGACGGCGGACGCACCTGGATCCGACACGATTTTGGTCTGCGTAACGCAGGCGATCCGTGGGTCGCGTATTTGCCCGATGGGACCGCGGTGCTGTCGATCCTCGAGATCACGGAACGTGACGAGTCGCCGCTGCTCGTCTATCGATCGACCGATGGCGGCCGTACGTGGCCCAACAAACCGATCTCACTCGGCAACAATCACGATCATTCGACGTTGTTGGTCGACAGGTTCAGCAAACAGTTTGCGGGAAGTCTCTATGCGGTCTCAGCTCGTCCCTGGAAAAATGCGGCGGGCAAGAGCCGGAACGCCATCTACGTCGCACGATCGACCGACGGTGGTCTGACGTTTCCCGATCCCGTTCACGTGATCGCGAGCAACTTGTCTTACGAAGCGCACAATCCGGCGATTATGTTTGACGGAACTCTGCTGGTGCCGTTTGCAGATCATCGCCGCCCGGGCGATCGTCGTCGACTCGAACGCGCACGCGATTGGTTGCTCACGTCGAGTGACGGCGGCAAGACGTTCTCGGAGCCGTTGTTGATTTCGGAGTCGTGCAGTGGGGCTGGAGGATGGTCGTCGGTCGCGACCGGACACCCGGATGCTCGTCTGCGCGATCGCATCTATCATTTGTGCGCGGCGAATCAGTTTGCCGGGATTCACGTTCGCTATTCGGATACTCGCGGCGAGCGCTGGTCTGATGCGATGCGCATCGATCGGCCGGGCAATTACGAGTCTTATACGCGCACACCGGCGATGGCTGTCAACAAAGATGGACTTGTCGGGGTCGCCTGGTATGACGGGCGCAATGATCCGAGTACGATCAAAAGCGCATTCCGTTGCCAGGACATTTACTTCACGGCTTCGCTCGATGGTGGTGAAACATTTCTGTCTGACATAAAAATCTCGAGCAAGCGGACGTGCCCGGCAAGTCCTCAACATTTGCCGACGGCGCTGCGATTTCCCGGGGGCGGTGAGTACATGGGCCTAGTCGCAACACCGGACGGGGCGTTTCAAATACTTTGGGCCGACAATCGAACCGGGACTTATCAGTTGCGAATCGCGACGGTGAAGGTGAAGGAAGCGCCAGGCAAGAATGCACTTTGATTAGGTTTTGTAGATTAGTTTTTGTACGCCGAAGGCGTTCAGTAATTTGAGCCCAGGGTTGCTTCAACCCTGGGTAAAGCGGAGAAAATCAGAAAACACTGAAAGTGTTCGGTTTGCGTTTGAAACTCCTTCAGAGTTCAAGAATTAACACATGACCCAACCCAGGGTTGAAACAACCCGGGGCTGGAATTAACGAACGCCTTCGGCGTTAATGGAGCATGACCGCGTGGTTAAGCGCTGCCGAGTGAGGCGGCGATCTGGTTGAGTAAAGCAATCGGAACAGCGACGTTGGCGCCATCTTCCTGCGCTCTCGTGAGCCAGGTGATGGATGTTTTGATGAACGCCACGGCAGCAGACGAATTGCCGTTTTGAATCATCTTCAACGCACCGTTGTTGCTGTTATCGTTGGAGCCAATTAGATGGCCGTTGCGCGTCTCGCCCGGTGAATCATCGCAACCGATCTCGCCCGGCGGACTTGGCGTGTTGCCGCTGCGAGTGACGAGAAAGAACGGCGTCCCGTCGGGTCCGTCTACACGAGCCATGCCTTGATAGTGTCTGCATGTGCTTGGATTTGGTGTGGTGGTGATGTTTAAGCCGAGTGGGTCAGCGTATTGCGAAATATTGAAGACCTGATCCGGCACGTTGGGAACGAATCGCATTCCGTCAGGGCGTCCATTTGTTTGGGCGCTGACGGCAAACCGGCAACAACAGTAGTGAAAGTATCAATGCGGCTCTGAAGAAAGTCCGCTTGTCCATGATTGCTTCTCCTTCTTTAATGCCCCAGCACTGGTGGCTGCGTGTTTATGAAGCGGAGCAGAGTTCGAGGAAAGCCGCTCCGGAGGCTGGCAATTAATTCAAGCTGCCGAAGGAGAAAGTTGTTGAAGTCGAGCCGGTATTACCATTCTTCGTTGAAAAATGGATAAACGTCACGATTTTTTGGAGAAGAGACTTCCGCTGTTCAACTTGACGCCGTAAAGATCAACAAAGTACCCTCCCCTTCATACCTAGGGGCGCAATAGAAATCCCGACAAGCGGAGTCTAACCAAACCATAAATGGAGAAAGTAAATATGCGTCTTTTCCCTGTGCGCAGGGGCCGACATAAATTGGGCGTGCTGTTGGTCGCCTTGATGTCAGTGCCAAGCACATTCGCCCAAACGCCTTCCCCCAAAACTGCAAACCCCATTACCTCCGAAGCCATTCCGACGGTGCAGGCTCAGAGAACCTCTTCGCAGAAGAGCCAAATCCAAAAAGGAACCGTCACGGCCAGCAAGATTTCCACGAAGGAGTCTGACGATCTTTCTTCGGGTTTGATCGATCCGGCTCCACCACCGTCAGCTTTATTCACCAACGCCACGGCCATTACGATCACCGATTGTCCGAACCCATGTCCGGCGAGTGGACAGGCAGCATCGCTCTATCCGTCTCCGATCACGGTGTCAGGTGAGGTCGGCGTTGTGCAAAGAGTCTCTGTAACACTGAACGGCTTCAGCCATGCTTTTCCCGCAGACGTGGACTTCTTACTGGTGTCTCCATCGGGACGCAAATCAGTAATCATGTCTGACTTCGGCGCCGGCTCGCCGGGTGTGTCAAACATCAACGTGACCATGGACGATTATGCGGCCAGGCCGATACCTTCAACGGTTACCGGCAATACCGGTGTGCCTTTTGTGACCGGTTCTTATCGTCCGGCGAATTCCGGCACCACCGATCTTTTTCCGGCGCCGGCGCCAGCCGCCCCTTACACCTATACGATGTCGGCATTCAATGGCGACAGTCCAAATGGAACGTGGAACCTCTACATCATTGACGATGCCAACCTCGACGGTGGCAGCATCAGCGGTGGTTGGTCGATCAACTTTGACGTCCGTCCACCGGCGCCGACAGCGGGCCAGATTCTCATCAGCGAGTTTCGCACCCGTGGCGCAGGAACGACGCCGCCAGGTTCAGACGGCAGCGCCGATGAATTTATCGAGATCTACAACAACACCGATCAGAACATCACGATCATCGATGCGATTCCGGGCGCCGATCCGACTTCGCCAACCGGTGCAGGCTGGCGTTTCGCCGGCGCTCAGGGCGCTGCTGAGACCACCTTCCTGGTGTTGCCTCAAACGTTGTCGACGGCAGGCCCGCTCGCATTACCACCGCGTGGTTATTTCCTGATCTCCACGCAGCCGACGACACCTAGTCCGGCCGGCAACACTTACAGTCTTTCCACTTATCCGACCGGAACAGGAATCACGGCTAGCGGAAGCGCAAACGTGTCTGTCAATCCGGCTTCGGCGACGGTTGGGTTCCTTCCGGACGACGTTGGGTTAGCTGTCTTTTCAACCGCGGCGGCGCTAACAGCGAACCGTCTGGATTCAGTCGGCTACAGCTCGGTCACGGCGACGGATTACAAAGAAGGCGCGGGCCTTTCGCCTTCTGGTGGTATCACGACCGCCGGTCAACATAGCTGGGTGCGTCAAATGCCTAATGGCGTCCCACAGGACACCAACAACAATGCCGCCGACTTCGTGCTTGTCGATACGACAGCGGCGACGTTGAATGGCGTGGCTTCAAGTCTTGGTGCGCCGGGACCGCAACGTGGTCCAACCATGACTGCTTACACGACCACGAGTGCTCCAATCGAGCATAATGCTGCGATGCCGGCCACGGTTATCGATGTGCTGCAGGCGGCTTCGGCTGCACCGAATCGCGTGCGCGACTTCACGCCGGTTACCAACGGCGCGAATGGCACACTCAAGATCCGGAAACGGTATACGAACAACACGGGACTGCCGATTGTCGCGCTGCGTTATCGCATCGTGGCAATCACCACGTTGACAGGCGCGCCGCTGCCTCCGGGCCAGGCGGACCTTCGCGTCCTGAATTCACCAACTCAAACAATCACGCTTACTGACACAACCACTGTGACCGGTCAGGCGTTGACGTTGCAGACACCGGCGGCACAGGCTAGCGGTGGCGGACTCAACTCCAGTCTGGCTGAGGGTGTAATCACGACCACAGCTCCGCTGGCAAACGGCGCGAGTACGGTTGTCGAATTCAATCTCGGCGTGCAGACACCCGGACAGTTCCGGTTCTTCGTCAACGTCGAGGCTCTCACTGTGCCGCCACAGTAAAGAGCAGCTCGTCAAACAAACTAAAAAGGGCGCGGATTCATTCGCGCCCTTTTTTCATTTTCGGATTCAGAGTAGACGCACGTGAGACGCTCCCGTAGATGCAGCTATGTCAGGATGAGGAGGATCGTTCCCTGCATCCGGAGCCAAGTGCACAGTTGAAGGAAACAACCGCACAACCAACCGCCGCGCAAGTAAAACTGAGCTCGTCGCCAAGTGGAGTGCTGCAAAGGCAGTGCTCGGGCGGGTGTGGGAACCACACCGTCGCCGGCGGACAGTGCCAGAACTGCAAGAAACGCAAGGATAATTTGCAGCGCCAGTTGCACCTCGGGGAAGCGCACGACGTCTACGAACAGGAAGCGGATCGCGTTGCCGATCGAGTTCTTGCATCGCCGTCCGACGGGCGCGTGCAGAATGCGCCGCTCCAAGTGCAACGCTTTACCGGTGCGCCGGGTGGAGATCCGGTTTCCGTGCCGCCGAGTGTTGATCGCACTCTGTCCGCTTCCGGTCAGCCTCTTGCAACGCCGCTGCGCCGCGACATGGAGCATCGCTTCGGTCACGATTTCTCGCGCGTGCGCGTTCACTCCAGTCCATCCGCGGCCCAGTCGGCTGCGGAAATAAACGCCAACGCGTATACAGTCGGACACGACATCGTCTTCGGCGCCGGCCGTTTCAACCCGGGAACAAATGAAGGACGGCACTTGTTGGCTCACGAACTGACGCACGTGGTCCAACAACGCGGCGGCGGCGGCGAAACGTTGCACAAGCAGAGCAACGTGATCCAACGTGACGTCGAGGATGAAGGGATAGAAACCGGCGAAGTCACGCCTTCAACGTCGACCCCGGGATCGCCGAGCGAGTTTGGTCCAACCAATACCGATCCACCTTCCTGTCCGCGCGTTCCCACCGGACTCAGCAACGTCAATCCTGATCCGCCTTGTCCGAGCGGCGAGGAACCAGCCGCGGGCCGGCATTTCCAGTTTTGCACTGACTCCGACGCCTTTCGCGATCCTGACCAACTGTCAAGATTGCGCAGCTTTGCCCGCAGCCAACGCGCCGACTCCATCTTCAAAGTCCACGGTTATGCCAGCACCGACGGCCCGAGCCAAGGTAACTTGAACCTGTCGTGCCACCGGGCCAAGCGCACCTCGCGAGAGTTGGAGAATGCCGGCGTTCCATCGCAGCAGATTCGCGTGTTCGCGCATGGTGAGACTACAAATTTTGGTCCGCTGCCGCAGGACAACCAGATCGCCCTGGTCGGCGCTGATGCGCCTGAAGGGCAGACCACGCCGTCGCCGACCGGCGCGCCCACGAGCTTGCAGGACGCGGTCGATCGCGCAGTGGCCCGCATCATGGCCCGCGACTACCAACTCGCAGCAGATGCTTACATCTCTCGTTGGACTTGCGGCCGCATTCCCAACCTGGCCGAGATGGTTCGGCGCACTACGATTCTGCTCGAAGGAGATACACGGCGGACGCGGATAAGCAGAGGCGTCCTGGGTGCAGATGGCGACCCGCGCCTTGGTCATCCGAATCTTGAAGGCCGGCACGAGGTCGTGCTGGCAAACGAGGTCTTCAGTGAGGCGAGCGATCCGACTCTCTGTGCTGCTGCCCGTATCGTCGACATGGGGTTCCATCATTTCCTCGCGCCGCAGCTCGGCGTTGGTCCAAACGATGCTCCGGTACATTCGGCTGCGCTTTTCCTCGTCGGGCTTGCCGGTTTTCCACCTTGTGAAACGGTAGCCGGCAACTTCCCGGGCACTAACATACCGGCGCCCGGCGGTGGTCCATGGTGGAGAACTCCGTCAAGCGATCCGTTGGCCAGCCGTACCACTGGCTGCGATGACCAGCCGCTGCCTGGTGCAACCGACCTCTCAAGCTTGCCGGCCCGGCCGGAACGTGTCCCGACTTTCAATGTCACGAATCCTTTTACTGAGACAGGAGGAGCACCCATCCCTGCCACTCTGGATCGGGCTACAAATCGTCTGACGGTAACGCCACCTGGCCGCGCCATCGTCATGGCCGCGGACGTCGGCGCCAGCGGTGATGCGGCGGCGATCTCTCGTTATCAAGTAGGCTGGATGCATACTGTGGTGGCAGACTCGATGGTGGTGAACTACGTTGGTGGTCAGCGCGTGCGTCGTGAAGTGCCGGTGCCGATGCGCGCGCGCTCGCCGCTGGCAGCCAACACGCCCCCATGGTCCAACCCGGCCGAAGTCCGCACCGCGAGTCCTACAGCCCCGGTGACTACGTCGTTTACTGCGGCGCCACCGGCGACGATGGAATTTCTCTTTGAAGATCCGGCGTTGTGGACGCCCGCTAATCGCGGCACGAGCCTGGGCCAGGCGGAAAATCCAATTAACACGGCGGAAGTACACACGACATTCAACGCGTGGGTAGTAGCTAGACGAGATGACGCGCCGCTCGATCGCTCCAGCACGCATTTCCTCCGGGGTCACGAAGCCAGCCTCACCATGAACGTCGACGTCGTCGGCGAAGAAACGACTGCGACTTATGCTTCCCGGGTCGATTTAACGACCCTGACAGACTCCTCGCCGATGCAACTCCGTGGCAGCACCGAAGACCAGGTTTCCAGCGACGATCGAATCGTAGAGGTCGCGCCGCCGACGCCGCGCGGCCAAGTGGCAAATGCCATGACCATCGAGCAGGTTCGCGAGCGCGTAAGACAGGTAGGCGCTGACCTTGAGCCTTTGCGTGAGGCCCTGCATCTCGACTGTTCGATCATGGTCAGGGTGCACTTCAACCGTGAGACCGGCCGAATGATCATCGACACCGACGAGCATCCGGCCACCACCATAGTTGAGACCGGATCTGACGAGGACCGGGAAGGAGTTACCAATACCGGCCTCAGAGAACTGGGCCGCGCTTTCACGATTCGTCTGCGTAAAGAACTCGTGCTGGCGCCCGGCATCCACGAGACTGTTCCGACGGCGTTCAATGCACCGCTGCCTTCTTGTCAGGAGCGCCGGCGCCGGCGTGGAACACCGGACCCGTTTGCGCCCGAGCACGGCATTGGTCCGCTGGCCCAACTAAGAGAAGATCAGGAGCTCAACCGCAGTGCTGCACAACTACGGGCTCAACCTAATACCTACGACCCAACGTTCTGGCCTGATGTCCGGGTCCAGTTGACCGAAGAGCGTTATTGTTTCAACTTCAGGGTCTCCGGGTTGGACATCTCGCAAGTTTGTGCCGACCAAACCATGCACACAGAAGGGTGCGTCAGACCCTTTGGGGCTGAATCATTTTCACTCCGCTCAGACCCGAGATTTGTTACCCAGCAACTTGGCAACGAAACATTTGAATCTCCAGTGGGCCTGACCGTGACGACGTTTCCGATGAGGTTTGTGTTGTTTACTCCGAGTGAAAGCCCCGGCGGCGAAACGTTCAATCACGAGATGCACCACATGATCGACTCCTACAACGAGATCCAAACGATGAAGGAGAGAATGGCTCGTCGCATTCGGGCTCGCTTGATGCAGATTCGGCGGCTCGCAGCGGACAATCCGCGGCTCAAAGCATCGCTCTTGTCGCGCCAAACGATTCTTGAAATCGTGGCCCAGGAGAATCAGCCATTCCAGAACTTCTTCCAGCGTGAATTCCTGCGCCGGGGAGACGTGATGCACGCTCGCGAAGCCCGCGAAGGATTGCCGCCGTATCGCACGGAGCTGCCGGGCAGTTGGACCACGTACCGCGAACCGCCACTGCGCGGCGGCACGGCCGGCAGTTTTGACGACAGACCGTGTTCTTGATGCTAGTTCTTTGTGCTTGCCTCTATTTCAAAGCGACATTGCGGGCGAGATGATGAACGATCGCAAGTCTCAGAGACAGGAGCTTTGACGATCTCGGCGACGAGAGTCTCCGCCAGACGGCAGACTTCCGGATGAACAGCCACGGCAGCCGCTAACGGACAACCGCTACCCTGGATCACCACGCGATCTTCAAGCTCTTCAATGTGGGCGGCGCCGCCGATCGCTTCCAACACCTTCAACGCCGTTTCTGCCCGGCCCTTCAAGCTCGCGTTCTTTTCTTCAGGCACATCGGCCGCGACAGCGTGTCCGACTTCACGGAGTACTTCCTCGATCTCGCCCGGAGTTAAACGACTCTTCAAGACGGCGATGAGCTGGTTGAGCAATGCGTCGTAGGCTTTCGGAAACAGCCGGTCGGCTTCGTCTGTGAGTACATAGGTGAAGTGCGGCTTGCGCGCGCCGCGTCGCAGGCCGCTTTGCCGGACGAGGTCGTCACGCTCGAGCGTCGCGAGGTGCGAGCGCACGGCATTATCGGTGAGATTGAGTCGCTCGGCCAGCTCCTCGACGGTGCAGGTCGATCGGCGGAGCAGCGTAACGATCTGCCCGCGCGTACTCTCGAAAAAGCGTTTGTCCAGCTTAATTGCTTCCATCTAGTCCCGAATCTTAGCCCTTTTTCACGAAAAGTACAAATAGTCAAATAAGTACTTGACTTATTAGCCATGTGGAGTATTTTGTAGCTCAACAGATCAACCCCTTAAGAATTCACACGCGCGCAAGCAGGAGGGAAGGGCGATGCAAGGCAGACTTTTCAACGTGGCATTTGTACTTTTAGCCGTGGCCGGACTGGTGGTTTTTCTCGGGACACGAAGCGACGCACGGTATGCCGACCAGGCACAAGGGCAAGGTCAGGGACAAGGACAGGGGCACGGGAAGAATCGCGGCAAGGGAAAACTCACTGATGCCGAACGACAGACCGACGCAAACGCGGAACGAATGCTCGACGAAGGCAGGCAGACGTTTCGCTTCGACACTTTCGGCGACGAAGCTTTCTGGAGTGATGCGCTGCAACTGCATCGCGCCATCGCCGGCGCGAACCTGGGCGGCGTTGGACCAGGCGTCAGTCCGAAAACGGCGCTCGCCGTTGGCTTGAAAGTTGACGTGGACGCGTTGCCGGAATCGCTGGTCTCGCAGTTGAAGCGCGGCCGCGTGGATCTCGACGATCCGGCCACGACACTCGCGTTGCTCAAGCTCGACGCCGTCGTCGGTCTCCAAGGCACTGTCAGCGGCGGGAGTCTTCAGTCGATAGGCATCACTTGCGCTTTTTGCCATTCGACAGTCGACAACTCATTCGCGCCCGGAATCGGCCGCCGGCTGGACGGTTGGGCCAATCGCGATCTCAACGTCGGCGCGATCACTGCGTTGAGCCCGAACCTGAAACCGGTTGCGGACCTGCTCGGCGTGGACGAAGCGACAGTGCGCACCGTGTTGCAGAGTTGGGGACCGGGAAAATTCGACGCCGAGTTATTCCTCGACGGCAAAGCGTTTCGTCCTGATGGAAAATCAGCGGCGACGCTCATACCGCCCGCGTTCGGACTCGCCGGAGTCAATCTTCATACCTGGACCGGCTGGGGCTCGGTCACGCATTGGAACGCCTTCGTCGCGAACCTCGAAATGCACGGGCAGGGAACGTTCTACGATCCGCGTTTGAACGATCCGGTGAAATTCCCGATCGCTGCCCGAGCAGGTTTTGGGAACGTGCGCAGCAATCCGGATCTGATCACGGCCAAGCTGCCGGCGCTTCAGTTTTATCAACTGGCGATTCCGGCGCCCGACCCGCCGCCGGGAAGTTTCAATCGTGCCGCGGCCGCACGCGGCGAAGCGCTCTTCAACGGGCAGGCGAAATGTTCGACCTGTCACGTGCCTCCGATCTTTACCGAGCCCGGTTGGAACATGCACACGCCTGAGGAGATCGGCATCGACGATTTCCAGGCCAAGCGTTCACCTGATGAACGTTACCGGACGTCGCCACTCAAAGGGCTCTGGACGCACCAGAGAGGCGGCTTCTATCACGACGGGCGTTTCGGCACGCTGCGCGACGTGATCGAGCATTACAACACGTTCCTCAAGACTAACTTGAGCGAACAGCAGAAAGCCGATCTCGTCGAGTACCTGAAGTCGCTCTAAGTGCGGGCAACTACTTTGCAGAAGAAACGAATGACACCGAACGTTATTCACTTCACGAGAAAGATCGAATCACTCGAAACACACGTGGCGCCGATGACTGTCGAACGTGTTGCGGACGCGCGGCTGCCGACGGAGACGGGCGAGTTTCGCATCATCGGTTATCGTTCGCTGGTCTCGGACGAGGAGTTCGTCGCGCTGGTCAAAGGCGAATTGCACGCCGCCGCGCCGAGCCTCGTGCGCATTCACTCGCAGTGCATGACCGGCGACGTGTTTGGCTCGCTCAAGTGTGATTGCGGACGGCAGCTCGACGCCGCCATGAAGCTGATCGAGAGTGAAGGACACGGCGTCATCGTTTACCAGCAGCAGGAAGGACGTGGCATCGGGATCATCAACAAGATTCGCGCGTATGCGTTGCAAGACGAAGGCGCAGACACCATCGAGGCCAACGAACGGCTCGGCTTCGAAGCGGATCTGCGGAGCTACGAGCAGTGCGCGGAGATTTTGATCGATCTCGGTCTGCGTTCGGTCCGCGTCATGTCTGACAATCCTGCAAAGCTCCAGGCGATCCGGCAGGCCGGACTGGAAGTCGTCGAACGAGTGCGGCTGGAGATCGAGCCGCACGACTGCTTCGCCGGTTATCTGAAGACTAAGAAGGAGAAGATGGGCCACCTCGTCAGTGTGGCCTGACAAAGTGAGTTTTATCCGTATGGAAGCGGCTTACAGTCTGCGCGAACGCGGGCTCGACGTTACCGAGGTTGCGCCGTCGTGTCAGCGAACGGCTTTCTCGCGTTCTACGTGAAAGACGATCGCGTGTTGGCTGTGGCGGGCATCAATCGCGATCGCGAGCTGGCTGCAATCGAAGAATTGATTCGCCTCGATCGAATGCCGAACCGTGAGCAGCTCAAACGTGGGGTAAATCTTTATGAGGGCCTGTCTCGACCCTGACGAGCTGAGCCGCATCGCCTCACACGCGCGCAGTCTGCACAAAGCGCGCTGAGATTAATTCTTTCCATTTTGATTTCTCAGGCATATAATCCCGCCGTTCCCGAAGCCAACTTCACGCCAAGCCTCGCGCGCTCACGTGCTATGGCTTCAAACAACTAACCTCTTCTTCAACAGGGACGCCTCATGAAAAGAACCTCTACCACCTTCATCTTGTTAACTATTCTTGTCCTTTGCCTTTACGGAACTCTTATCTATGAGCCTTCTCGTGCTCAAACCAGCGCGCCGCAACAAACTCCACCAGACGTCGGGCTGAAACAGATACCGAAGTTGGTTAAAGATGCAAAAGCCACGGGCGCCGTCTTTACACCACGGCAGTTGATCGCGACCAAAAGCCGGTTATTTCAACCCGGCAACCAATTAGTCCAAAACGAACGGCAGTTGGCGAACGTCGTCGACAATGGCGTCGTCTTCGATTTGAATCCCTCAGCCATCTCGAATTTGCTGGCGAACGACGTCAACTATGTAACGCTGTCTTTACCTACTAGCCGCGGCGAAACGATCGAGCTCGAACTGGTGAAGACAAATATTCTCGCGCCGGGTTTCTCCGTAAAAACCGCAATGCGGACATCCGAACACCTCGACGGCGACTGGGGCGTTCACTATCGCGGCATCGTGAAGGACGACGAGCACTCCCTCGCCGCCATCAGTATCTTTAAAAACGAAATCGCAGGTTTCTTCAGCACCGCGGCTGACGGCAATTCGGTCGTCGGAAGGTTGAGTGGAGATAACCCGTCGAACACGCATATCGTTTACGCGGAAAAAGACCTGAAAGTCGAAGGCGGGTTTAGTTGTGAGACTCCGGACGTTGGTACGACCCCGCTACCTAACGCTCTTCTACAAGCCCCGCAAGAGCTGCCAGGGCAGTGCATTCGCATTTATGTCGAAGCCGATTTCGATCTGTTTCAGAACAAGGGCAGCGTAACTAATACGGCCAACTACATCACTGCCTTGTTCAACCAGTCGGCGACGCTCTACGCAAACGACGGCATTTCTATATCACTATCGGAAATGTTTGTTTGGAACGCTCAGAGTCCTTATGCGGGAATTAACGACAGCGGCGATCTATTAACGAAGTTTCAGCAGCTTCGTACCTCGTTCAATGGAGACTTCGGTCATCTCTTGGCCTTGCGCGGAGGCGGTGGTGTCGCCGCGACCATAAACGGGTTCTGCTCGACCGCTGATTTGCGAGAGTGCTTTAGCCGTATCGATCCGACTTTTGCCAACGTGCCAACTTATACGTGGTCAGTCGCAGTCTTCACCCATGAACTAGGGCACCTGTTCGGCTCTTTCCACACGCACGCGTGTGTGTGGAACGGAAATGAGACTGCGATCGACGGCTGTGGTCCGGCGGCTGGGTTCATCGAAGGCATTTGCAATGCCGGCTCGATTCCCGCCAGCGGCGGAACGATCATGAGCCACTGCCACTTGCCTCCGAATCCCGGGATCAACTTCCTCAATGGGTTCGGACCTCAGCCAACTAATCTTATTCTGAATCGTCTTAATGGCGCCGCCTGTCTTACGGGTTGCGGTCCCTTTACTATCGGTCAAGACGCTCCGAATCCACAGTTGTTCATCAACGCGGCCAATCGCAACAACTTCCTGCAATTCGCTCAACAACCTCCGGTCAACGCGGTCCACCGCTGGAATTGCATCAATTGCGATCCTGCGAATCCTACCTGGGGCAAGGGACTGATCCAGGATTTCAACGACGTTACGCCGGGAGTTCACGATGCCCTAATGCTTGCCGATACCAACACGAATTTCGTGGCCCAGCTTTATGGAGGCATGTGGGAGAAATTCATCCAGCTAGGCGGTGTCGAGTACAACAGCGCGAACACGCGAATGATCGGTTATCCGGTCGCGGATCGTAACTGCTCAGACTTTAACCAGAGCTGTTCTACCGACGCTCAGTTGGTTTCCACTTTTGGAACGTCCTATCACTATCAGCGCTTTCAGGGCGGAATGTTTGTATTGCATCGCTCGGGATCGAGAAATGGACAGACTTTCGAAGTTCACGGCCCGATCCGCGACCGGTGGCTGGCACTCCAGGGGCCGACGGGCAGTTACGGTTTACCGATCTCTGATGAGGTAGCCGCCGATGGCAACAAGCGACGTAGTAGTTTTGAAGGCGGCGCGATCTGTTACAACCCGGCGACAAATCAGACCGAAGATAACTGCACCGTGGCGCCGGTGATACAGGTTAGCGTGGGGACCATTCCCACGTTTGGCCTTATCGGCTCCATCGTGTTCAGCGTGGATGGTGTGACGTTTGGCTCCTCGCAGACGTTTACCTGGGCTGCGGGTTCCACCCATACAATTAGCACTACGGCTATACAGGACGAATCATCCGGGCATCGTTTTAGTTGGTTCAGTTGGAGTGATGGCGGCGCGCTTTCGCATACTGTCTCTCCGACCACGAACACTAATTACACCGCCAACTTCAAGCGGCAGGCTTTCCTGACTTTGAACGCGGAACCAGGCGGCGCCGTAACTCCGAGCGACTGGTTCAACACTGGTGAGAGCATATCAATTTCCGCAACGCCGGCCGCGGGTTTCAGTTTTGCTGGATGGGTCGGCAGCGGCACCGGAGCATATACCGGGGGCAACAATCCGGCCACCATAACGATGAATAATCCATTCAATGAGTTGGCGCGCTTCACTGATGGTCAATTGGCTGTGTATGACGCCGCACTCAAGGCTCCCAAGTGCGCGCAGCCTGGCCACGGCTGTGATTCAGGTGCGCTTCTTAACGGCCGCCGTACGATCACTAACGGCAACGAGCCTAACCAGCCGAACACGATCAATAACTCGTGCCCGGATGGCACTGCCGGCCGTATGCATATTGAGGAATCACTCGACAACATCAGGGTCTCCACGCTTGATGGCTCGAATTTCGCGCCCGGTAAGACGGTACGCATCGACGTCGGCGTGTGGAACGTGCGCACAACACAAGACTTCCTCGACCTGTACTACGCAGCCGACGCCACCAATCCTAATTGGGTTTACATCACTACTCTGCAATCGCCTACATTTGGTTCGCAGGTTTTGTCTACCACGTACACGCTTCCCGACGGAGACGGCTTGCAAGCCGTGCGGGGCAGATTCCGGGTTAATGGCGTCCAGGCGCCTTGCGGTAGTGGACCTTTTGACGATCACGACGATCTGATCTTTACAGTCGAGCCACGAACGAACGTCGCTTTGCCGGCGAACGGCGGAGTAGCGACCGCGTCGTCCACGTTCTCGAACCAGTACCCGGCGAGTAACACGATCAACGGCGAGCGTGCCGGCGCGAACTCAACCACCGGCGGCGTCTTCAATGGTTGGATCGGCAACAGCCCGACGATGCCGCAGTGGGTGCAAGTCGACTTTGGACAGGTGCGGAACATCCAGGAGATCGATGTCTTCACCGTGCAGGACAACTTTCAGAATCCATCTTCGCCGACGCAGGCCATGACCTTCAGTCTGTACGGGCTGCAAGGTTACGACGTGCAGTACTGGAATGGATCGAGTTGGGTCACGATTACGGGCGGGCATGTGACCGGGAACGACAAGGTCTGGAAGCGGTTCACGTTCCCGACGATCGCGACCAGCAAGATCAGAGTGCTGACGGGCGCGTCGCCTGATTCTTACAGTCGGATTACGGAAATTGAAGCGTGGAGCGACTTATCGACACCGCCGCCATCGGGAATCAACGTAGCACTTCCGACGAATGGCGGCGTGGCGAGCGCGTCGTCCACGTTCTCGAACCAATATCCAGCAAGCAACGCGATCAACGGCGAGCGCGCCGGCGCCAACTCGACCACGGGCGGCGTGTTCAATGGTTGGATCGGCAGCACGGCGACAATGCCGCAATGGGTGCAAGTCGACTTCGGTCAGCCGCGAAACATCCAGGAGATCGACGTCTTCACCGTGCAGGACAACTATCCGAATCCAGTCCCGCCGACGCAAGCATTGACATTCACTCTTTACGGACTGCAAGGCTTCGAAGTGCAGTATTGGAATGGATCGAGTTGGGTGGCGATACCCGGCGGAAATGTGACCGGCAACAACAAGGTCTGGAAGCAGTTCACCTTCCCGACGATCTCGACCAGCAAGATCCGAGTCTTGAGCAGCGCGTCACCTGATTCTTACAGTCGCGTGACAGAAATCGAAGCGTGGAGCGACTTATCACCACCACCGCCGCCGGCTGGGACCAACGTCGCGTTGGCTTCGAATGGTGGTATTGCGAGTGCATCTTCAACGTTCTCGAATCAATATCCGGCGAGTAACGCAATCAACGGCGAGCGAGCCGGAGGAAACTCCACCACCGGCGGCGTGTTCAACGGCTGGATTGGCAGCACTGCAACCATGCCGCAGTGGTTAGAGATCAACTTCGGCCAGACGCGGAACATTCAGGAGATCGATGTCTTCACAGTGCAGGACAACTATCCCAATCCTGCTTCGCCTACGCAGGAGATGACATTCACTCTATACGGATTGCAGGGTTTCGACGTGCAGTACTGGAATGGATCGAGTTGGGTCACGATACCCGGTGGAGGTGTGATCGGCAACAACAAGATCTGGAAGCAGTTTACCTTCTCGACGATCGCGACCAGCAAGATCAGAGTGCTGACGAGCGCGTCGCCTGATTCTTACAGCCGCGTCACGGAAGTCGAAGCATGGAGCACGGGGCCATAGGACTGGCCCCGGCTTCTATCCACTTGCTATCCCACTTTGCTGTAACCCTCGATCCGGCTGGTGTCGAGCGGCGGGTCGTTCTCGATTACCCAGCCGCCGATAGCTCCCTTTTTCTTCAAGTAGTACAGTGCGGCCATTGAGCCGCTTGCCCCGTCGTAAGAATTGGATTTGTACAGTTTATTAACTATCAATGTGCCGATCGTCACTTTGACGTGGGAGGTGCATCCCATGTCGCTCCTGATCGGCATTCCAATGGTGGCCCAACTTACCAAGTTTTCGGTGCAGCCGGTGCCTTTTCCGGAGGTCTCGAACATTGAACTGCAGGGGCTGGCAGAGACAAAGAACTGACTTTTTCAATTTCTTCCGGTAGGACGCCGTCGCCGATTGAGAGCTCTATTGCCAGTTGATGACAGTATGCATATAGCCGGTCTTCGGCATGCGTGTTCTCTTCGTTTGCCAGGTGAACCATCATCGCGAAATCCACGAGGTGCTGCTTCGATCTCTTGGTGAACTTAACGCTGGAGTGAGACATCACGCCGTGTCCTTCCTCCGATGGTTGAGTTTCGGACCAGACGGTGTTGAAAGTGCCGCCACGGTTTTCTTCCACTAATGCACCCTGATAGAAGCCTGGCATACCGGGGATTTGTTCCATTCGCTGAATTGTCTGGCCACGGAACGGACGGGCGGCAGGCGGCGGCAGCGCTTTTCTCTGTAGTGTTTGACCCGGCGCTTTTTTCGCTTGTAAGACTTTTGGCGCTTGTTGTGGACGATACACTGGCGGCGCAGCGGGCACTCGCCGATTAGCGGCCGTCATTTTGGGTTGCACTGCTTTGGGCGTTGCGACGGGACGAAACGCCGGTGGCGCAACAGGTCTTTTCGCGGTTTGCCCAACGGAGACCTTAGCGTGTGCGGGTGTGGCCTTCTTAGCTTGCGCCGCCTTTTGCTGCGTCTGTGGTTTATAAACCGGCGGCGCAACAGAGCGCTTCGCCTGCGCGACCTTTGGAACGGGCTGCGGTCTATATGCCGGAGGCGCAACGGGACGTTGCGGTGTGAGCGGCTGTGTGACTGACGGCGGTGCGCCTTTCGTCGGTGCTTTCTTGTTCATCGTTTTCAGTTTGGCTTTGATTGATTAACGTGGGCGAGAACCGGTCGAACTCGAGTTGAGCCGAACCATCGCAACGATATAACGCGAATAAAGAAGAAGTCAACGTGGACGTTTACGAAAGGTATGTAATCATAGACTCAGAAACGGTTGGACGAAGGAAGGACCATTTCAATGACACTATTCGATCTTCTAATCTTGTTGCTTGTCGCGGGGATCTGTGGGGCGCTGGGGCAGGCGATTACGGGGTTTTCAAGGGGCGGGTGTTTGGTATCGATTGCGCTTGGTTTTGTCGGCGCAGTAATCGGCATGTGGTTGGCTCGTGCGATGGGTCTGCCGGAGCTTTTTGAGATTCGGATTGGGACTACGAATTTTCCGATCGTGTGGTCGATTATCGGCTCAGCCTTGTTCGTCGCCGTGATCGCGTTGCTGACGAGGCGGAGTTAATAAGTCCGGCGTCACGCAGATTTTGCCGGATGTTTCAGCCGGCCCGTCTTGAGCAGGCTCGCCACCATTGCAGCACGCGAGCCAACACCCAACTTCGCGAACACACGTCGCAGGTGTGTCCCGACCGTCCACGAACTAATATCCAGCACGGCAGCGATCGTTTTGTTCGGATACCCGGCGGCGACCATGCGCGCGATCTCCTCCTCGCGCGGACTAAGCATCACCTTTCCACGTTGAGCCTCTTCACCTTCCGGCGCCTGCTCGAGACTCACGAGTAAACAGCGCACGCCGTCCACTTCAGTATCCAGCAGCACATTCATTCCATCGGCGTCGGGAGGCTCGAAAGAATCTGCGTTTTCGGTAACGTGGCGAATAAGAGCCCGCACCATGAGATCTGTTCGATCGATCTGCGTGGGAGCCGTGAGGACTCTGTCCTGCTTGTTCGGCAAACGCGAACTCATCAGTTTGCCTCCTGTAAGGAAGTGGCATGGACTTCCCGGTTGTTAGCTGAGAGTTGGGGAGAAAGAATGTGAAGGGAATGGGTCCTTAACGACTGTCGAGAGGAGGTTTACTTCCTTTCACAAAGCCAGGTTTCGATTTGTACCACGCTCAAAAACACACGACTCAATTGGTGTGACAGGGATTATAGCTCTTGGGCGCAGCAGGCGCGTGTCGCACGTTCGCGCGACACGTATTTGGTGTACCTCGATTCGTGTTACCTCAAATCGACCTACCAGGATCATGTCTCCTCGAAGATGTGACTATCCGACAGTCTTCGTGGCGGCTATTGTACGCGCGCCGTTACCGATCCTGAAAGGAGAAATGTCATGAGTAGTCGAAATGGCGAGTTCGAGCTTGAAGGCGAACTTGAAGGTGAATTTGAGTTCGAGAGTGAAGGCGAGTTCGAATTTGAAGGCGAGGGCGAATTTGAGTTCGAGAGTGAAGGCGAATTTGAGTTCGAAGGGGAAGGCGAATTCGAATTTGAAGCTGAAGGCGAATTCGAAGGCGAGTTTGAAGGTGAACAGTTCTTCCGCAGGCTCCGTCGTCTTGGACGCGGCCTGGCACGTGGCGTTGGCGGCTTTGTTCGCCGCGCGGCTCCCATGCTTCGCAGTGTTGCCCGTGTCGCCGCACCGCTGGTCGGCACAGCCGTTGGCGGTCCACTCGGCGGAATGATCGGGAGAGCGGCAGGCTCCATGCTCGAAGGCGAAGGCGAGTTTGAGTACGAGCTGGAAGGTGAGTTTGAGTTTGAAGGCGAAGGTGAATTCGAAGGCGAGTTTGAGTACGAGATGGAAGCGATGACGAGCAACCAGGCGAACGCGGAGTTCATGGCCGCAGTTGCCGCTCGTGCTCAATCAGAAGCCGAAGCCGAGGCGATGGCCGGCGCTGCGACAGTCGCGTCGATCAGAGGACAGGACCTGGCCACACTTCGCCGCGTATTGCCGAGCATGGTTGAAGGCACTGCGGTGCTCACGCGTGTGCTGCGTCGCCGTCGTTCGACGAGACCGGCAGTGCGTTTAGTGCCGACTGTTGTTCGCCGCACAGCTCGTTCGCTGGTGCGACGCGCCGCCGCCGGTCAGCCAGTCACGCGTCGTGCAGCAGCGCGAGTGATGGCCCAGCAGACACGAGCGGTGTTGAGCCGTCCGCAGATCTGTGGTCCAGCCCTGCAACGCAATGTCTCGACAAGTCGAGCAGTGGCGCGCAACACCGCGCGCGGCTCGAGAACCAGCACCGATTCCGCGGCCGCGTGTAGGGCAACCTCCGCGTCGTCGTACCGCCGTGCCGACTTTGGGCTAGGTTTAACCGCCAGTCTAACCTTGGCGCTCGCATCATCTGTTGTCCTTGCGGGGCGGCGTAGTCGACCAGTGCGGGCGGCAGTAAGGAGAAGTGATCATGAGTACACCGATGTATGAGTTCGAAAGTGAATGGGAAGGTGAAGGTGAGTTCGAATACGAAGGTGAGGGTGAAGGCGAGTACGAAGCTGAGGAATTCTTCGGCCGACTTGCCGGCTTGGCCCGCAGGGCCGCGCAAAACCCGATGCTGAGACGTGTTGGTCTGCAAGCCGCGCGTTCGGCATTGGGTGGTCTGCGTGGAATGGGACCAGCCGGTGGTTTTGCTGCCAACACGTTGGGTGGATTTTTGCCGCAGCGAGAGTATGAAGGTGAGTACGAAGGCGAATATGAAGGCGAGTACGAGAGCGAAAGCTTCGTCAATCCTCAACTACGACTCTCGCGCGAAGCGTTGATGGCCCATCTCGGCAACGCAGCCGCGAGCGCCGAGAGCGAGGAGGAAGCAGAGGCTTTCATCGGCGCGCTGGTTCCACTCGCTGCGCAACTCGCTCCTCGCATCATGCCAGCCGTGACGCGTGCGGCGCCGCAGTTGATCCGCGGCATCTCGAACGTCGCGCAAAGGCTTCGCCGTAATCCCGCCACGCAACAACTCGTGCGTACTCTTCCGACTGTTGCGCGCAACACGATCGGTAGTCTTGCGCGCCAGGCGCGACAGGGACGGCCAATCACACCGCGAACTGCCGTACGCACTCTGGCCCAACAAACGGCGCGCGTCGTCGGTAATCCGCGACAGGCAACGCTGGCCTACCGGCGTAATCGCGCTCTCGATCGCCGCTTTCATCGAGCCGCGGCGCCGCGACGACCGGGAATGGGCATGCCGGGAATGGGTGCGGGGGCGTTTGGTCCAGGCGCGGGAATAGGTGGAGCTATGGGCGCGGGTTTAGGAGGCGGTGATTTCGGTGCGGGCGTTGGTGGCGCGATGGGGGCCGGCATGGGCGCTGGAATGGGCGCCGGCGCCGGAGGTTTTGATCCGAGTGGCGGATTCGATCCCGGTGGTTTCGATCCAACAGGCGGCGCCGGCGGCGGCTTCGACGTAGCAGGTGGAGGCTTCGACGACGGTGGCGGCCTCGGTGCCGGAGGCGACTTCGGCGCTGGCGGTGACATGGGCGGCGGCGGCTTCGATGGCGGCGGCGCGAATGGCGGCCTCGACACCAGTGCGGAAGGAATGTGGTAACCACGAGGCTAGCGATGCAGTTTGAAATGTATGTTAGTACGCCAAAGGCGTTCACTAATTCCAGCCCAGGGTTGCTTCAACCCTGGGTACAGGAGAAGAGAACTATGACAACACTGAAAGTGTTTGGTTGGCAATTGCAACTCCTTCAGAGTTGAAGGAATTAATGCATGGTTCAACCCAGGGTTGCAGCAACCCTGGGCTGGAATTAGCGAACGCCTTCGGCGTAACGAACTGAATTGCATGGCTACGAAGTTGAAACATAGCTACGAAGCACGAACCCGCGTAACAATCAAAGCGGACTGAACGAACATGGCAACCACAGCCGAACAACTTCGAGGGGCACGGCGCACGCTGCAACCGCAGCCAAACGCCGGCGGCACTCTGAAAGCTTCCCCGCACCATTCCGTGCTCGGACCCTGGTTGCGCGGGCAGGCGATCAACGTGACGCGTCACGCGGCAGCGTTGCGTCCGTTTCAACGAGACGAGTTTGGCCGTAACGCCGCAGCGCCGACGGAAGGACACATCGAAGCTGTCAACAAGATGATCACGCAACTGCGTGCGGGCTTGTTGCGGAAGGCGGGCACAGTCTCGGAAGCAGTGCGCACCGCTCGCGCACGTTCGACAACGCGAAACCTGCAAGCAGTCGTTACCTACAAGGAACGGGCACACGATTGGGTCCGCGCGATCGAGAAGATCTGGGACTTTTACTTCGAGCTCTTTGGACAACGCCAATCGGGTTTTGGCGATTGGCTGCTGAGTTGCGATCGCATTGCGTTGGATTGTTACCAGGTGGCTTTCATGGGTGTGACTGTGGCGAAGTCGATCCCGGCGCCGCCGCCGTTCTCGTACATGCGAACAGGCTTTTCACCCGCAACGTACCGGCGCGGCATACCGCTTCGCAGACTCGGCCACAACCTGAATCCGTTTCCCCTCATTCAGTTGCCTTATCACCGGCTCGTCAACCCGTGGACGCTCGGAGCGATCCTGCACGAGGTCAGTCACAACACGCAGAATGATCTCGGACTGGCCGAAGCGATCCCCCACCGCATCGGCCAACGATTGCGGCGCGCCGGCTTCGATCGCAGCATCGCTTCTGTTTGGGTGCGTTGGAACCGCGAGACTTTCGCCGACTTGAGCGGACTGTTGCTCGGAGGCCCGGCAGTCGTCGCCTCGTTGATGGACGTGATCGGGCGTGCGCCACGAACAGTTAAAACGTATAGTTCACGCGGGCCTCATCCGACTCCTTACCTGCGCGCCTTTATAAGCTTTGAGCTGTTGCGACGCATGGGTTTTGAAAACGAGGCAGAGCAAGGTTGTCGCCTCTGGTCGCGCTGTTATCCGAACCCCCGCTCCGGCACGATACCTTCTCGCGTTCTTGATACCGCCGGCCGCGCCATCAGGCTGGTCGTCGATACCATCTGTTACCAACCGTATGAAACGTTGGGCAACAAGAGTCTCGCAGAAGTAATCCAGTTTGGACCAAAGGAACAACTGCTCGTCGAGGAAGCCGGCCGCCGGCTCGCCGCAGGCAACGATCCCGGAATTATTCCGGAGCGATTTCTGATCGGCGCCGCGCGCTATGCCTTCGACCGGGAGTTGGCGCGTCCCGACGTCATCAAAGAGAACTTTTACAAGGAACTGGCAAGGAGGTAGCGCGGTGTCATTGCGAACGGAGTTTCAAAATCTCAGAACGCAACAAGAGAGACTGCACGAAGTCTTCTCCGACCTGCGCCGCCTGCTTGACGATCATCCGTCACAAGGCAACAAAGTTCTGCTGCTCGATTCGTTCGGCGATGCGGTGGAGGATTTGCTGGGATGGTTGGAGGAGTCGTCGCAAACGTGCGCGCCGCTGCTTCCGTCAGAAGGGGCCGGGAAGAATAACGACTTCGACGTTAATTCCGCGCGGCGAGCTTTGGTTGTTTGTCAGGAGCTTTTTAATCAGCAGATGCAGCGCTTCTCGGTTGAGCTGGTCTCCTACGAAAAGATCGCGCAGTTACTTCAGTTTGGACGCGAGCGTGGAGGCGAGTGGCAGGCATGGGCCAAGGGAATCAAGCTGGAGCTCGAAACCTGTCAGCAGCATTTGTATGTCGCGAACCAGGTGCTGTTCCGTTGTTGGATGGAACTGGCTGAGTGGATCGGCATGACGTCGATCTCTGTTCAAGCGACCAGCATTGGTCAACAGATCACAGTCCCACCACAGCGCGAAACAGTAGAGGCAGCGACATGACTAACGACGAGCAGCAGCTTCAGTCAGAGTATCCGGAAGAGGAGGCAGATATGGCCAGCGACAATTTAGATCAATCAGTAGCCAGGGCTATCGAGTTTGACAGTACGTACCCTCCTGCAAGTACGCAAACGACTGGGACGACTTACAGTGCGCCAGGTTCTGGTTCTAACCTGCAACAACTCGTCACGCGAACGTTGCAGGGCGTTCTGGGACGCAGCTTTAAGCCGGGCGATCACGAATCGTTTAGGGCGGCGCTGAATGTTTCGTTTGAGGTAGAGCAGGTTAGCGGCAAGTCCGCCTACAAACACATACCGCGTGCTTACCCGTCTGTTGGCGCAACTGACATCGGCGCCGGCATCTCTGGCGCGCAGTACAGCATGGTTACATTTGCCAAAGCTCTTCAAGAGCAAACACGGCCACTCCTCAAAAATCTTCGCTCGCTGAATACAAGTGTTGACGAGGAGGATTTAGAGGCCACCAAAGCAATCTTTACGACGGCCTGGGACGAATTCGTTGCAGAGTTGAGCAGAGAAGGTGGACCACGTACTTCACGTGCGGACGATCTCGCCACGCGTATCCTGGGTGACGATGCTGTGAGCGGCCACCTCGTCGACCTGGGAGATCAGTTGGCGGCTATCAAGAAAACAGATAGCGGGATCGTAATTGACCGCAGTAGAGTGGTAACGATCGAGGAAGAGGGCCATCTCACTAACTTCATCGCTCTCGCCGATTATTACCGCGCTGCGTCGCAGGCGTGGATAGTCTACCGCGATAACTTCCTGGGCAAGGATCTCGGCAGCGGACTGCTAATGATCGAACGCGCCCTTTCGGTTGTTGAGGATGGCGCCAACGAAGTTTACCTCGCGATGGATTCAGTCAACATCAACCAAGCGGAACGGCTAATCATCACTATTGGTTTTCCACCACCCGACGACAAGCTGACTGTCGAAGACTTGCTTTCGTGGATTTGTTCATTTGTCTCTCAAGAGGGGCCAACACTGATACGCGACGGTGGCCTCCGTGGTGTCCAGGCCATTAAGCGCACCACTGAAAAGCTCGAGCAGCTCACGGGTCAGTTCATCAACCTGATTCGTCCAGCGGAGACACCGCCCCCCTCTGGCAACTCGGAAGGCGACGCGGTGAGGGACAGTGGCAATGCGCCAATTACACTGAAGTTGCCGGAGCAATTCAACCACGCACGTGTAATCAATCCGCTTAGCGAGCTTCAGCGCTATCTCGGCGAGTTGCTGAATCAGGCAAAAGCAATTGCGCCTGATCCGGAACCGACACTGTCGGAGCCAATCAACCCGAAACCCGAATCAGGCACAACGCTGTCGCCGGGGCCAAATCCGTTGAAGCCGGAGCCAAAGAAATCGTCGAAGGCGTAAGCGAAATAAGGAGGCGCATAACATGGCGACCGAAAAAGAAACTCAAGATCTGTTTGACCGTATCGCTGCGTTACGAGAAACCGCGACTCAACAATTGGGCGCTGACCTGATAAGCAACCCGCAGCTCGCCGATGCGCTCAGTCAGCAAATCGACCAGATGCTCGGCGCGGTCGAGAGCGCAGACACGGCTACTCCAGCTCCGGCCGACAGCGGCTTGGCAGAGCTGATCGGACTGGGACCAACAGCCGCAAGGTCGTTGGGCCAGACACGTTTGCCGCCACGCGTCGATCGTTATGACGAGACCGTCACCTCCGAGCGCATCCTCGCGATGGGAGATCTGTATTACATCTACCAGCACGAGCGGATCGGTGTGTTTCGTGCCATGCGGAAATTGCGGGAGTTGTTCCGCGCCGGCACGGTGCGACTCTCGTCCGGCCCAGGCGCTTACGGTCTCTATCAATTTGATCGCCGTGAGGTGCTGCGCTACACGTGCCGCGATCGCTTCGCCTCGTACTGCCGTGCGTTTGGTTACTGCATGGCGCCGGCGCCGCCGGGCGCACGGCCCAACACGCGCTTTCACGAGCTGTTCTCTCTCTTCATCAGGGAGGTCACGATCTACTGGCGTGACAAGCGAATCTCTGAAGTCATTCGTGAACGCGCGTACGATCCGTCGTTCGGATCAGTTGCAACTGTGCGCCGCGCGGGCCTCGATCTGCGTAACGATCTGAAGTTTGCTTCTTACGGCAACCTCAACGTGCTGCGCGTCGAAGTGATGCAACTGCTCGACGAGACCTTCCGCATCCTGAATGCCGACGACGTGAAGCAGCTCTTCGGCGCAGACAGCGCCTGGGACGTGATCGAGGAGATCCTCACGCATTACTTCAACGAGAAGTTGGAGACAAGTCCGCGCCAGCGCATGGCTGTTACAGGTCGCGACATTCTGCGTTGGTTGGCCCAACCGCACATTCTGCAATCTACGCGGGCGCAGTTTGAGGCTTTGCTGCAACAGGTCGCGGAGCCCGCTGAGGAATGGCTGATGAGCGCTGAATCGCTTGGCATCGCAGAGCAGCGACGCACACGCGGGCGAGTGGTCTCCCTGCCGCGTTCGCGACCGGCCGCGCGCGATGGCCGGCGGGTGTTGGCGAGTACGTAGCCACATTCCGTGAGACAGAGGGATGAGGGAATGTCGTCAAGCAGGGTGGCCACAGAGGGCCACCCCTACAAAGTGTCGAGAACCCCATGAAAATGTAGGGGTGGCCCTCCGTGGCCACCCGCAGGGTTCCTACGCGCGTCCGTCATCTCTCTTTCTTTATCGGGGTAGGTGAAAGGAGAGTTTCTTATGAGTGCGACGATCGGTGTATCGAGAAGGGCGAGGACAGGTTGTGGCTGCGGCGGCGGCTGTGGTTGCAGAAGCTGCGCGCAACGTCGAGGACGCTCAGTGGGGCTTGGCGAATTCGAATATGAATATGAGTTAGAGGCCGAGCAGGAACTTGAAGCCGAGTTGGAAGCTGAGCTGGAGTTTCATGCGGAGCGCGAGGTAATAGGCCGGGACACGCGTGTTCCCGTCGCGAACACGAGGGCCGCTCCGTTCCGTTACATCTGCAACTTCGTGCTGGACAACCGCGATCCATTTTGCAGCGGTACGCTTGTCGCCCCCAACGTCGTCCTCACCGCTGCTCATTGTTTATTTGATATCAGAGCAACCCCCGGACGTCTGAGCGTCGTTCCCGGCCGCAACGGTATTCAGCGTCCGTTCGAAACAGCCCGCGCCGTGAGATTCAATTTCGCACGAGGTTACAGAGGGGCTCGCGACGACGTTACGGTAAGGGACTATGCCGTGGTCTATCTTGCGCAGCCGATCGGGAACACCGTTGGACGCTGGACCATTGCGCACACGAGCTCACGCGTCGATCCGCTCGGTACGAGTATCTCGAGCGCCGCCCTGAATAACGGGCAGCAGTTGCACATCTCGGGCTATCCTGCTGACAAGATCTTCACTGCCGGAAACCCGCCGCAGCGAGTGGTTCAGCAATGGCGCTCACAGAATATTCTGAGAACGATCGACGAAAACGGGATGATGCACTATCTCAACGACACTTTCGGCGGGCATAGTGGCAGTCCTGTTTGGGTGGAACGGCCAGCCAGTCTTGGTGGTCACAATATGATCGGTTTGCACGTGGGTCGCGACGACCGCGGTCAACCAGACGCCACTACTCCGACGCTCATCGCGAACCGAGGCATAAAGTTCACTCCGCAAATCATTGACGACATCAGACGGCTGATCAGGCAGGCGCCACCTGTGCCTCCGGTGCGGCCGCCCGTCCGTCCGCCGGCGCGTCCGATCGTGCGCATTCTGGATCGGTTCCAATTCGATCGTCCGGGCGTGCAGCCGCATCACCGGCCGATCATTGAGGAGATGGCGCGCATTGTCGTGGCTCGCGCCGGCACGCCGAGTGCGATTCACACGATTCGCATCGTCGGACATGCTGACAGCTCGGGCAGCGATCAATACAACCTCAATCTCGGACAGCAGCGCGCAGTTGCGGTGCAGCAGGAACTTGCTGCTGCAATCGATCGATTGCGTCCGGGACATTCGCGCACGATCAGCATCGTGCCGCAGAGTTTGGGTGAGTCGAGGCCCATTGCCGACAACACCACGCCTGACGGCCGGGCGCGTAATCGACGGGTTGAAGTGACGCTTGTCGGGCGGTGATGCGTGTGATCGCTCGCGTTTACTGACGGAGCTGAAGGAATTCGTGCGGATTCCTTCCGTCAGTTCTCAGCCGAAACATGCGCCGGACGTGAAGCGTTGCGCCGAGTGGCTGGCGAATCACTTGCGCCAGGTTGGGCTCGAGAACGTCAGGGTTATCGAGACGAAACGCCATCCGCTTGTTTACGCTGATTGGCTGCACGTTCCTGCTGGTCCAACTGTGCTTGTTTACGGGCACTACGACGTGCAGCCTGTGGAACCGCTCGACGAGTGGCGTACGCCGCCGTTCGAGCCGGTCGTGCGCGATCAGAATTTGTACGGTCGCGGTGCGTGCGATGACAAAGGACAACTCTTCGCGCACGTTAAAGCAATTGAGTTTTATTTGCGCCAGTCGCGGCGACTCCCCGTAAACGTAAAATGCCTCTTCGAAGGCGAAGAAGAGATTGGCAGTCCGAACCTGAAGCCCTTCGTCGCGCGCAATCGCGACGCGCTTGCGTGCGACACGGTCGTCATGTCCGACACGCGGATGCTCGGACCCGATCGTCCTGCGATTACTTACGCACTGCGCGGTTCGTTGAGTCTCGAGCTGGAAATTAACGGCGCTGCCGGTGATTTGCACTCGGGAAACTACGGTGGCGCGCTGCACAATCCGCTTCAAGTCCTTTCTGAGATCATTGCGAAACTTCATGACGTTTCCGGGCGCATCGCTGTTCCCGGTCTTTATGATCGGGTGCGGAATTGGGGAACTCGCGAACGTGACTACATGGCGCGTGTTGGTCCAACAGATCGAGAGATCCTGGGCCATGCGCGGGCGGTTCGCGGCTGGGGTGAACGCGGTTATTCACTCTACGAGCGAACGACGATTCGACCTGCGCTTAACGTGACTGGCATCACCGGAGGACATCAGGGCGCCGGCGGCAAGTCGATCGTCCCGGCGCGTGCGCTGGCGAAGATTGATATCCGGCTTGTGCCTGACCAGGAGCCTGCTGATGTCGAACGGCTCTTTCGTGCGTATGTGCGCGAGCTTACGCCGGCGACCGTGCGCTCGGAGGTACGCACTTTCTTTCGCACCAGGCCGGCGCTCGTCGCGCGCAATCATCCGGCGATGCGGGCTGCGTTTGCAGCGTACAGACGTGGTTTTGGGGTGACGCCGGTGTTTGTGCGTTCAGGTGGGAGCATTCCGGTTGTCAATGAGTTTCAGGAACTGCTCGGCGCGCCGACGATATTGATGGGCTTTGCGTTACCCGACGACCGGATTCACGCGCCGAACGAGAAGTTTCACCTGCCGAATTTTTTCAAAGGCATCGAGACGTGTATTGCGTTTCTGCGTAAGGCGGCGTGCTTGCGTGAGATGCCGGATTGATTTTAGTTGAACTCCATCGCGCCGTCTTCTACCCGTCCATACCGCATCATCGAAAGATCTTTAATGTAATTCTGATGCAGTCGCCAGGGCGTCTTCAATCCCTGGCGTGGCAGCGTGGGCAAGGCACGCAGAACGTATCCGGAGTTGAAATCGATCACTGGCTGCTCGCCGATGTCCGGATCGTTCACGCGGGGCTTGCAGATCGAATAGCCGTGATGGTCCATGTGGTTCAGAAGCCTGCACACGTACTCGGCGGCGAGGTCGCATTTCAAAGTCCACGATGCGTTTGTGTAACCGATAGCGAAGGCGAGGTTCGGCACGTCGCTGAACATCATTCCTTTGTAGACGAACGTCTTCGGAAGCTCGACGGCCGCGCCGTCCACGAGGAGTTGCATTCCGCTGAACAGCCGCAGCACGAGACCTGTGGCGGTGACGATGATGTCCGCGTTCAGGCGTTCGCCGGACTTGAGCAAGAGCCCGTCTTCGGTGAAGGTTTCGATGTGGTCTGTCACGATGGAGACGCGATGCTCACGTATCGCGCGGAATAGATCGGCGTCAGGGACGAGACAGAGGCGTTGATCCCAAGGGTTGTAGTGAGGCGTGAAGTGTTTTGGGTCGTACTCCTTACCGAGCTGAGTGCGCACGCCTCTCGCGACCATCCATTTGAAGAGCTCGGGTCTCTTGCGTGCAAGGTTGTAGAAGAACGAACCTGAAAGCACGTTTTTCCATCTCGCAAGCATGTACGCAGCGCGATCCGGCAGGACGCGGCGGAAAAAGTTCGCCACCATATCTTCCGCGGGACGCGAGACGACGTAACTAGGCGAACGTTGCAGCATCGTGACGTGCGCGGCGCGCTCAGCCATCGCTGGAACAAGTGTGACCGCGGTTGCTCCACTGCCGATGACCACGATGCGCTTGCTGTCGTAGTCGAGATCCTCGGGCCACTTCTGCGGATGCACTATCGTTCCGCCGAAACGTTCCACGCCTGGCCACTGCGGTGTGTAGCCGTTGTCGTAGTCGTAGTAACCAGTGCAGAGATAGAGGAAGTTGCAGGTGAGTTGGACCACCGTTTTGCCACGTCCACTCTCGGCTTCCACGGTCCAGCGTGCGTGTTCCGTGGACCACGTGACACGCCGAACGCGATGGTTATAACGGATCGCCTTGTCAACGCCGTATTCTGTTGCTGTCTCGCAGATGTACCTGAGAATCGCAGGCGCATCGGCCATCGCCTTGCTGTCACGCCACGGGCGAAATCGATACCCGAGCGTGTACATATCGGAATCGGATCGCACACCCGGATACCGAAACAGATCCCAGGTCCCACCCATCGCCTCGCGCCCCTCGAGGATCACAAAACTCTTCCGCGGGCACTCGCGCCTGAGATGACAGGCGCCCCCAATCCCCGACAACCCCGCCCCCACAATTATGACGTCGACGTGCTCCACCATTGAGTCTCTAAGGTTCACGCGCGACGGTACTAGCGAGGTGGGGCACTGTCAACAACCATATGAAAGCAGAGATTGGGATCATTGCTTCTAAGCCAAACCTGATACAATGCCTCTCTCTCATCCTCGAAGATGCCGGAATAACGTCAACCGCTAACAACCAGACCGGAGGTTCCTCATGAGTTCGTCGAAGAAGAAGTCACCAACTCCCACGCCGCCCGTTTTTCGGCCGCAACCCGGAGCTAAAGCAGCACAACTCAAGAAACCCGTGGATACAGTTGCCCATAAGACGCCGGTTGCACCTCCCGTGTATCGTCCTCAAGCGACGCCCAAAGTGTTACAGACTAAGAAACCATTGACGCCCGCCGCACAGTCAGCGCAAAAGCCGCGACAGCCTGTTGCGCCGCCAGTCTATCGTCCCGAAGCAAAGAAGCTCGTTCAGCCAAAGACCGTCTCCCACTTGCGAACCGTTCCACAAAAGAACCAGGCGGCGCGCAGGCCGGGACTGGCTTTACCAGGTAAACCGCATGGAGGCGGAGTTGTAATGCGCATGGAGATGCGCAAGAGAGGTGGCGGAAAGAGAGAGGATGATGTGCCCAGGATCGAATCGGCCCAAAGCGAGAGCCGCGTCGAAGAAAGAAAAGCGGTAGCGCCTGAGGACGATAAGGCCGCTTGGAGCGGAAATCCTTGTAATTTTCAATCGGTTCTGAATGGGTCGTTTAGTCAGCCTGTAAACCTGGGCCGCTTCGATGGGTTAACCGGCAAATCGATCGCGAGAGGCGCCACGCTATACCGCGGCAGCCCCTCAGCCGACTTTGATCTTTCGCATTGCGATGACAATGGTCGAGTCTATTTCACCACCTGCAAAGCCCGTGCGGACGCGATCGGAAACACCAAGCAGTTTACCGTCACACATCCGATACCGGTCGTGTACACTGGCCCCCGCGGCGGTGACAATGTTGAGGACGAATACCTCGCGCGGATCGGCGCCTACTACAGCAGCAAAGAGTGTGAGGTAGTGATGTTAGGAAAGATCGCGAAGAACTGCCTGCAGGAGAAACAAGATTACTGTGTGATAAGTTGATTGGACTAGCCCAGACTAAGGAGACCATTGGAAATGTTCAAGCGCATACCTTCCATTGCGTTTGCTTTGTTGACGGCAATTCTCCTCTCGGCAATACACATGCTTGCCGCCCCGCCGGCGGGTCAGGCGCAGACGGCCGTCGCAGGCCAATTGCTCATTAGCGAATTCCGCCTGCGCGGACCCGGTGGCGCCAGCGATGAATGCCGATCTTCGAGCCATATCGTCGGTAGCAGTTGTGGTGGGAGGCGTCACCGACACCAGGACGTGCCAAACAACCGGAACTCCATCCACACCACCCTGTTCAGTAACGATTCAAGGCACGACTCTCGAACAGCCACCTTCACAACCTAATGGCGGCGCCTTCAATAGCTCGCTTGCACTCGGCACGATAACGCTCGCAACGCCGCTGCCGCCGCGCAGCTCGGTTAACCTTCAGTTCTTGCTGGGAATTCAACAGACGGGATCGTTTCGGTTTTACGTCAACGTCGAAGCGGTGATGAACGCGCCGTAAGCGCGCTCCAACGGAAACTGCCTACCGCTCGCCGAGCGATTCGGCGCGCTGGTATGCTGCAAAAACAGCTTTCGACAGCACCGTCCTCAAACTACCTTTTTCCATCTGGTAGATCGCCTCTGCCGACGTTCCACCCGGTGAGGTAACCATGTTGCGCAACTCTGCCGGATGCTTGTGCGACTCTCTCGCAAACAAAACCGATCCGAGCATCATCTGGTGCACCAGCTCCTGGGCCACGTGTCGCGAGAAGCCCATGTGAACGCCTGCGTCGATCAGCGCTTCCATCATTAGAAAGATGAAGGTTGGGCCAGTCGCACTCAACGCCGTTGCCATGTCGATCTGATGCTCGTTCTCAACGCGAACAGCCTTGCCGAGCGCATCGAGCATCGCGCGCACCTGATTCTCCTGCTTTTCATTCACTGCGGCGCTCGGCGTCCAGGCGGTGACACCTTCTCCGATCTGCGCCGGAGTGTTTGGCATCGTGCGCACCACGGCCGCGTGCAGCAGTTCGTCGGCAATATTCTCAATCTTTGCGCCGGCGACGATTGAAACAACGAGTTGGTCCTGATGAATTGAGCCTTTCAACTCTTCGAGCACACGGTGCAAACGTTGCGGCTTCACGGCGAGTACCAGGACCGATCCGGTATCCGGTCCAGTGGGATAAGCCGCCTGCGCGGCCTCCTTGTTTTGCTCGAGCATCTGAATGCCGTACTTCGTGTGAAGCTCCTCGCGACGGGCCGCACGCGGATGACTGCCGACAATCTGATCGGGACTGACGAGCTGCTTGCGCAGCAATCCGGTAATAATCGCTTCAGCCATCACGCCGCAGCCGATAAAAGCCAGACGGCAGTTGCTGAGAGCATTTGTATCGTTCATTTCGGTGGACACTTTCGAATCTCGAATTTGCATTGGATACTGGGCCAGACCCATACCGAAACGCAAGGCGTCAACAGCCTGGACAAATTCGATCTATCTCTTACCGGCTTCCAGCGCTGCCGCCATTTTGTGTCTTTTGTGTGTCACGCCAAAAGCAAAAAACTACCAGAAATCGTTGATCAACTTTAGCCACGGAAGTGTTTCTTAAGTTACAATTCAAACGGCACTTGTAGATTCAAGGTCAGTCTTTTCAAAAGCAACTCACTTCGGCATTCTGCCGCAACGCAATACCAACCGGTGCAGCTTAACGCACCGCCATCGTGCAAGGGACGTAGCTCTACTTTCACTTTCTTCGGCATTGGTCGACGGTGATCGTGCGTCAGGGACGATTAACATTAAAACTAAGGAGCTATAGATGTCTGTACCTGCCTCTCTCCGTTCAAGAAAATTGATACTTCCCGTAGTGGCTGTCGCCATCGCAGTTTTATTGGCGGCTTCCATTTCGCAAACAGTGGAAAGCGCGGGCACGCATGTGCGACCTCGCGGTACTTCCACAACCACCAAAACGCCCAAAGGCAAAGTTTCGCTGGAACAGCCGGAACAAGCAGCCAAAACTCGACGCTTTCCGAACATGGACGTGAGAGTTTCAGAGCCAGACACAATGGCGGGTATTGCTTCTGCCAACGCCAGCAGCATTACGTCACGGCTACAAGCTCGCAAGACTGCGGTTGAGCAAGCTTTGGCACGTCTCAGGGCATTTTCGCGCGGCACTCAGGCCAAGTCGTCGCCGCTAACAGGAGCAGTCGAAGTGTTACGCAGCACCACCGGTGCTCTGACCGCTCCAGCCCCAGGCCGCGATGCCGTAGACATCGTGCGTTCGTTTATCGTCGCCAACAGCGACCTCTACGGCCTTTCGTCGAAGGACATCTCCTCTTTGAGATTCCTGGGCGAAAGCGTCAGCCGCGGCAGCGGCATGCGCATGGTCCGCGTCGAGCAAACGGTCAATGGACTGCCAGTCTTCCAGAGTGAAACCCGCTTTATTCTGGACGCCCAGGGACGCGTCCATCGTTCGACCGGCTTGATGATCCCTAACGCCTCGGCTACCAAGCTGGACTTCGGCGGACTGATTTCAGCGCAGGAAGCTTTAAGCTTTGCGATGGGCTCCGTCGATATTCAAACCGACGCTTCACAGGCCACGCCTGACAAACGCAAACATCGATGGCACGCAGGTAGAAGTAATTGCCAACAGTCCGAACATCGCCGGAAACGTCACCAGCAAACTGGTCTACTTCCCACTCGCTCCGGGTCTCATAGTCCCCGCCTGGGCGCAGGTAACTTTCACCAACGGTTCCGGCGATTGGTACACGCTGGTTGATGCACTTCCGGCAAGCTGTTGTGGCGAAAAAACATCCGCGCCAACGTTTCGACTCACGACGCTCGTTTTCGCGTCTATGTTCAGGCAGACGGCACGACGCCCGCCGACAGCCCCGCGCCACTTTCGCCGTCGAATGCGACAGTCGGCGCGAACATTCAACCGCCCGGCATCGCGCCAACCATCGTCAGCATGTTTACGGCGATGAGTGCGGTTGCGAGCCCGAATGGCTGGATTGACGACTGTCCCGGTGGTGTTTGTACCGCCGCGCAGACGCAAACCATCGGCAACAACGTTCACGCCTATATGGATCGCGTCGGTGGCGCAGGCGCAGGCGGCGCCAACCAGCCTGACACCGCCGCCACTTCAGTGCTTGACGGCGACGGCAAACCGATC
Source organism: uncultured Acidobacteriota bacterium (assembly GCA_963770215.1). Taxonomy (GTDB): domain Bacteria; phylum Acidobacteriota; class Blastocatellia; order Pyrinomonadales; family Pyrinomonadaceae; genus PSRF01. Next base: position 84,427 of record CAVYOP010000011.1, on the reverse strand, counting down.
GGTAACCCCGACGCCAATAGCCGGAACCGCGATTTTCTCGGCACCGCGCCGCGCGACTTTCAGACCAATTACCTGCCGCCACCGCAGGGCGGCAATCCTGAGGCGGGGCAAACGCCGACCGGCAACGGCAACAACGGCACGCTCGCCGTTGACCAGTTCCGCCGCGGAATGATGACGCAACTCTTCTACGTCTCCAACTGGTATCACGACAAGTTCTTCCTGCTCGGTTTCGACGAAGCGGCAGGTAACTTCCAGTTGACCAACTTCTCCGGCATGGGCCTCGGCAACGACCGTATTCTGGCTGAAGGACAGGACAGCGCCAGCACGGACAATGCCAATTTTTCGACCCCGCCCGACGGACAGTCAGGCCGCGCGCAGATGTTCAGATTCATTGGACCAACCGTCGACCGTGACGGATCGCTCGACACGGAGATTCTGATCCACGAACTGACTCACGGATACGCAATCGGTTAGTCGGCAACGCCGCTGGCTTGATCTGGGATCCAGGCGCAGGCATGGGCGAAGGCTGGAGCGACTTTTATGCGATGGCGCTCCTCAACAACACCAACGCCGACGATCCGAACGGTATGTATGCGTTCGGCGCCTACGCCAGCTACAAGATCTTCGGCATCACGACCTTCACCGACAATTACGTTTACGGCGGTCGCCGTTTCCCGTATTCAACCAACAACTCGGTCAATCCGCTTACGTGGGCGGACGTTGACGATTACACGAACAACTTGTCGGGCGGCATCGCCCCTGACCCGCTTGGCGCCAACATCGGCGGCGCCAGTGAAGTACACAACATCGGCGAAGTTTGGTCACTGACCTTGTGGGAAGTGCGCAGTCGAATCATCGCAGCCAATGGCGGCAGTGTTCCGACCGGCAACCGGATCATGCTGCAACTGGTTACCGACGCCCTCAAGATGACGCCGAACAACCCAACCTTCACCGACGCGCGCGACGCCCTCATCGACGCTGATTGCGCTACCAACAGTTGCGCCAATGAGCAGTCGATCTGGGATGGCTTTGCGGATCGTGGTCTTGGCTACGGAGCACGCGTTTCAACGGCTTATGGATTTGCTCCGATCGCCAGCCACCAGGGAATCGTCGAGTCGTTCACCGCTCCGGGACTTGATACTCAGAGCATCGCCGTGGACGACAGTCTCGGTAACAACAACGGCGCTATCGATCCAGGCGAGCCGATCAGAATTACGGTCACGCTTACAAATCCGTGGCGCAGTGCTTCAAAGAACGTCGCGTCGGCCACCGCAACTTTGACCACTGGAACCGCCGGCGTCACCATCACGGACGCGTCATCAACTTACGGCGCTATTCCGGCACAGGGTAGTGCTGCTGGTGATATGTTCGCATTCAACGTTCCGTTGGCAGCGGCCTGCGGACAATCGCTCAACTTCACCATCACTTCCACCAGCACGTTGGGTGTGAAGGCCGTGGACTTCTCATTCCGCGTTGGTATGCCCAGTGGTACGGGAGCGCCGGTAACTTACACGCGCACTCCTGGTGCTCCGCTGGCGATTCAGGACAACCGGCCGCGCGGCGTGATCGACTCGCAAACCATCACGGACGACTTTGAGATCGCCGATCTCAACGTCCGCGTTGACAGCATTCCGCACACCTTCCCCGGCGACCTTACCGTAGGCTTCAAGGCGCCGAATGGTTACGGTGTGGATGTGGTTTCGTTCATCGGCGGCGCTGTTGCAGGCGGCGGTGATGGCGACAACGTTACCAACATGGTGATCGACAATCAGGCTGTTGGCGATATGTTGCTTGCGACTAACGCGCAGGCGCCATACACCGGAAGCTGGCTGCCAATTGCTAACTCGCCGAGTTGGCCCGTTCTTGGATTTGGTCCGCAGGAGCCGATCGGTGAACTCAACAAGATGAATGGAGCGAGTACTCTGGGTACGTGGCAGATTCTTGCTTCGGATCAGGCTGCGGTTGACACAGGTACGTTGAACAGTTGGTCGCTAATCGTTACGCCGAGAGCCTTCGCTTGTACGCCATTCGGCGGAGCCTCAGCCACACCGGGACAATTGGTCATCAGTGAGTTCCGCGTTCGTGGACCAAGTGGCGCGAACGATGAGTTCATCGAGATCTACAACGCCAGCGGCGCGGATCATACCGTTGCCGATTCCGGCGCGGGTACCGGTTACGCCGTCGCTGCTTCGGATGGTGTGGCTCGCTGCGTCATTCCGAACGGCACGGTGATCCCGAATAAGGGTCATTACCTTTGTACTAACTCGGTCGCTTACTCGCTGTCAGGTAACGCAACTGGTAACGCAACTTACACCACCGACATTCCTGACAATGCCGGTATCGCGCTATTCAACACGTCGGTAGCGGCGAACTTCACGCTCGCCAACCGGCTGGATGCTGTCGGTTCGACTTCCGAAGCCAACACTCTCTATAAGGAAGGCACCGGTTACCCGGCGCTTACACCTTTCTCGATCGACTATGCGTTCGTTCGTGACGAGTGCGGCAAGAGTGGTTCGATCACAACCTTCGGCGCCTGTCCGTCTGGCGGGAACTACGTCGACACCAACAACAACGCGACGGACTTCTACTTTGTGGACACGAACGGCACAAGCGCAGGCGCAGGACAGCGTCTGGGTGCGCCTGGACCACAAAACCTGGCCTCGCCAATTGAACGCAACTCGAGTTTCGCGTTCTTGTTATTGGATAGCACGATCCCTGCCACCAATCCGCCAAATCGCGTGCGTGATTTCACCAGCGACCCGGCCAATAACTCGACCTTCGGCACCATCGAACTCCGGCGCCGGGTGGTCAATAACACCGGTGGAGCAGTCACCAGGTTGCGCTACCGCGTCATCGACATCACTACCTTCCCAGCACCTTCGGGAATTGCCGACTTGCGTACGCGCACGTCGTCGCTGGTAGTGGTTTCGGGAATCAACGATGCGGCAACCTGTCTGGCCTCGAACGGAGTAGCGACGACTCCTTGCACGGTCAACGTACAAGGAACGACGCTGGAGCAACCGCCGTCACAACCGAACGGTGGCGCGTTCAACTCCACGTTCTCATCCGGTACGGTCACGCTGGGAACACCATTGGCAAACGGAGCTTCCATCAACATCAGGTTGCTCTTTGGCATTCAACAGACCGGCAGCTTCAAGGTATTTCTGAACATCGAAGCGTTGCCGTAGTCAATTAAGAGCAAGGGACGAAGAAGCCGCCGGAGAGTTTTTCCGGCGGCTTTTTTATTGACAGCGATTCGGGCCGGATAGTAATTTTTTATTCAGGATCAGTTCTACCTCGCCTGAGTTTTCACCCGCGCCATGAATAAAAATATATCCCTGCCACCCAAAACCGTCGCACCTGTTGTGAAAAGGCCGATCGCTCCGCCGGTCTATCGTCCGCAACCGACACCGAAGGTCTTGCAGACTAAACAAGTCCGGCCGGCACCCGTGCTGCAAAATCTTGCTTTGCAAAAGAAAGTCGCTCAACCACTACGCAAGCCTCCGGTACTTCCTCCGCCGAAAGTGCCGGTGATTAACAAAAGTCCCGCATTGGTTAAGAGCCCGAAACCAGTTCGACCGGTAGTGCAAGCGAAGTTGGCGCCTTCTATTCAACTCAAGCGTCGCGCCCGCGGTCGCCTGGCAATGCGAGGGTGGTACTCGCAATCGGGCAACTATTTTGTCGCTAACAACAATAAGAACAAACTGTATTCCTACTGGGGCACTCCCGGTCCCGAGCCGGCTTCACTTTTCATCAAAGGTTGGGATCTTTCCTGTGGTGTGTTGTGGACCACCTGGACGCCCAAAGTGCAGTTTATCCTGCCGAACAATTCCAACCCGGACGGCTGGGCCAAAGGCGAGTACGATCGGGCCAAGGCCAGAATGGGCGGCGAGGGGACCTTCATCTTCGGAAAGAATGACTGTGCCAATTTCGCAACGGTGTTGAGCAGTCTAATCGGGCAGGAGACCCGTAGAGGCGCGAGCGATGTTACCCTGAAAGGAGCAGTGCAGATCGTACCGCACGAGAGGAGAGGCGTTGGCGTTGGTACCATGCTAAAGCATACCTTTGTGAATGATCCGTCAGCGCAATATCATGCGGCTACGGTGGTCGCCGTCGACGGAAAAGACTTGATAACGTTAGAGGCCGATGTAAGCAAGCCAATGACCCGGCCTGAGTTTTGTGTTCGGTCCGGTACCTGGGGATTTGTCAGGGACAATGACCCTGAGTACCAATTCGGCGACGAGGTGCGAGTGAGTCAGGTCGGTCCGCAAAAATACCTGGAAGCAAGGACGAATAATGAGCGCCTGACCAACCCGGAGTTTTCCTGGAATGCCGACGCGATCCTCGAGCGCAGTCTGGTAGCAGAACGAAGCTGAAGCTGAAGCTGTTCATTCATATTCATCTCACGTAATTGGCAATACCCTACAAAAAACTGAAGTCCGACGAGCAGTATCAGTTCATCTCCGCACTTGAAGGTGGCGGCGGCCTTCAGAAGCAGATGAAGATCAGGCCGAAGAAGCTTGGCAAGATGGAGTACAGCGAGGAGTCGAAGAAGATTCACGACACCACGGGGCTGAAACCGATGACGTTGAGGAAGTACTTCGATAAGGATGACGACTGGGTGGAGCTTGAGAAGGTGGAGGACATCTTCTTTGAGGATCCGGAAGTCGTTCTGGAGGAGAGCTTCACAAATATCACGGACGTTCCCGTGCCGCCGCCGGGCTGGACCTCAACGCCGGTGTACACCGGGATCAAGAAGGTAGGCAAGTTAAAATTAAAATTCACCTCGAATGACGACGACAACAATAACAGCAACTTCTAATCGTGCTTGGCCTGTTCGCAGATTCTTGATTGATCCGATCAAAGCGAGAATCTGTATAAGAGATTAACTGGCAGGCCTAACTGCCTCAATCAACTTGCCATGAACCAATCTATAAACATTTAAAGCAATTTGATTCATTTCCACTTGGTTATCCTTGGTTATGCCCTCAACTGTTTGCCATTCACTTCCCGGTTCTATTGCCGGTGGATATGCTGTGCCATGGCTAACAAGTCTGTATCCTTGTTCAATTTTAATGTCAGGTAGTTCTTTGATTATGGGTTTCTTCCCGGTTGAGTTTTCTATGAAGTCCTCAAAAGTAGAAGACTGGAGAATGATAGGAACTGCATTATCAAGGCTACCATGTAGGAAAACTGCTAAGTAACGATAATGTGGGAGGTTTATTTCGTTACGGTCATCTAATAAGAAACGCATTGCTCTAAGATGTCGTAACTCATTAACTGCATCTTCTGCCTTCAAAAAGTATGACTCACTGGTAACTGTAATCATGCGTTCGGTTAATGTTCTTAGATCGCTCATGAGGGCACGGTTTTCCTCAAGAAGTTGTTTGTTTTGCTCTATCGTATTCCTATTCTCTGCTAAAAGTGCAGATAATTCTTCTTTTGAAACATCAATGCCAAGGTACTCCTGTCGAATGCCATAGCACCGAGGAGAATCCAAGATACTGGTAATACGTTCGAGGTGATATATCTCAACTAAAGAATTTCCTGCTAGTTTTTCCAATGCCTTTCGATTTGCTTGAGGAATTTCCTGATTTGTAACAAATACGATTCCGTCAACGTTATTCTTTTTAACTCCTTCCAAATCGCCACTGAATTTGGTTTTAAGTTCATTGAAACTCTTCTGTCCGCGCGGAAAATACACAGCACCTATATATTCTTTTTCATTGGATCGGCAAACCATATCTTTACGGTCATCCCTACCGCCAAGAGGATGTATAGGATCAATAGAAACAAATCCCTCTACGCGCAATATCTGCGCAGCAAGACGTTCTGCCGGTGCCTGCTCATCCGTCCACATATTCAAACGGTGCCATGTTTCATGACTGCCGGGTCTTCTCGTCAATGGATGTTCCCCTTTCAAAGAACCTATTATCATTTTTGACTTTCTAATCAAAAAGGTGTGAGGAGTCCACAATCTCCGCGCGATTTGAATCTGGCGTCAAATCATAAGCGTCGGCGAATCGCTGTTAGTTTTTCGGTATTCGTTAGGGAACTCCGCCTTCTCGGACATACGATATTTCTCTCCGTTTCCGGTGACGCACTGGAGTCCGTTCTTTGAGTAAGTTTTTGTGCCTCGTGGTCCAAGATTCGCAGGTCACTCGAAGTCGCTACACTTCCCGCTACATCTCAAATCAAGCGCGATGACTCTCGATCCTTGGCTGTTTGTATCTTGTTGTGTGAGAGTTAGTTATTTGGAGGCGGCGATCGGAATCGAACCGATGAATAAAGGTTTTGCAGTCTCAAATGGCCTGTTCGCCGAAGTTTCAGTGGATTACGTTATGTGCAGTTTCATTAACGTCTCCGACTTTTCTCCTTAGGCTGTGTTCACTCAAATTCGCCGCTGTTTCGCTTGGTTGTGACTCAAGTGTGACCCAAGAGGAAGTGGACGATCATCTACTCCGCTGGTCGTACTTATCCGAGCCGCGCTCGAATTCAATATCGCTCCTTACTAGTTTTTTCCTTGACACTAAACTCATGGCGAACGGATTTTAAGTCCCGTGATCGTGGTGCTACCTAATCTTACCAAACGATACAAGCCAGTATTTACGCGCCTAGCGGTCGTCATGGTATCGCTTCGGCTGGCTTAGTATCAACACGTCCCGCCACCATCTTAGCCCCAAGTTTACGTTTGGCGAGCAGAACGAGAATGAACTCGTCTTCGTCCCCGGCAAGAGCGAAAGATCGAATTCAATTTACAGAGCTCTATGCGGCGAAAAAGATCAAGTAGCAAAGGCTTGCGTTCCTGCGTCCCGTGAGCCAATAATGCCGTCCCAGCATCGGGTTGACGAGATGCAATACCTCTAATCCAACATCTTTTCCTCGTCCCTCTTTGCAGGCTTTTTCATACTTCAAGCCGAATAGACGGAGCGTGCCTCATGAACCGGAAAACCAGATCCTTGCATCCTCAGCAGTTCACGTTTGTCTTTGCAGTGATTCTAGCGGGCGCAGCCACGACTCTCGCGGTTACGCTTCAGCGCAACAGTCCATCGATCAGCAATATCACGCCGGCCACCACAACGCAGGGAACCATTTCGCTCACCATTAACGGGACCAACTTCGATCCGGCGACGGCGCGGATAGTAATGACCGGCCCGAACTGTCAACGCGGTGAATGTATCGTGGTCAATAGCGCCCTGACCACCAAAACGAGCACGCAGTTGGTCGCACCATTGACACTAAACACCGTCGGAAACTTCAGGATTCAAGTACAGAATGGCCCAACCGGAACGCTGTCCAATAGGGAATCACTGACGGTGAATGCGCCGTCGATTAGCAATCTCTCACCGGCGACGGTGCCGAGTGGGACCTTCTCACTGGCTATCAATGGAACCAATTTCAACCCCGCCAACGCGCAAATAGTAGCGACCGGACCGAGCTGTACTCCCTGCGTGTTTGCCAACAATGCGTTAACTACCAGGACCACCACTCAGTTGGCAGCCTCATTGACGCTAAACACCAGGGGAAACTTTACGATTCAGGTGCAGAATGGTGCCGATGGGACTCTCTCCAATAGGCCAACGTTAACGGTGAACCCGATATCGATCGGCAGCGTCTCGCCGACACGCGCACCGAACGGGACTTTTTCTCTCACCGTCAATGGAACCAACTTCAATCCCGCAACTGTGCAACTGGTAGTGAATGGTAGAGACTGTAATCCATGTGTGGTGTCCAATAATTTACTGACTACAAAGACAGGTACGCAATTGATCGGTCCGATAACGATAAATACTGTGGCGCCCTTTTTTGCGAGGGTGCAGAATGGCCCGGAAGGAACGCTGACCAGTTCAGCGAGCTTCACGGTAAATCGAGCAACAGTAACCGACATCTCACCGACATCAGTGGCGCGGGGAACCTTTTCACTGACTGTCAATGAAGTCGACTTCAACCCGACGAGTGCGCAGCTATCAGTATTTGGGCCCAGTTGTAATCTCGGTAATTGTATAGTGCCTAATAATGTGTTAACCACGAAGACCGGCACGCAGTTAGTTGGTCCATTGACGCTAACCACTGCGGGAAAGTTTTTCATTCAAGTGCAGAATGATACCTCAGGGCCACTGTCGAATTTGGGGATCTTGATGGTGGACCCGCCCGTTATCAACAGCATCTCGCCTGTGACGGTGCCGGCCGGGACTTTCCCGCTGACAATCAATGGGAGCAACTTTAATCCCTTCACTGGCGCGCATACTAATCACCGGACCCGGCTGTCCTGCCGGCCAATGCGTGGTGGGGACGAATGACTTGACCACCAGAACCAGCACGCAGTTGGTGGGCCCGTTGACATTAATCGCGGGCGAGTTTTGATTCAGGTCGAAAATGGGAGAGAAGGGGCGCAGTCAAACGGGGCATCTCTCAGGGTGACTACGCCATGAACTCTCCAACCCACCACAACCTAATTTAACTGCTTGCGGAAGCGCCAGGACCAGCACGATCGTGAAGACTACGAGCGCGAGAAAGTTCGGATAAAGCACTTCAAATCATAATTGACGGTTGAAAGTGTCACCATCTTAGCCCAACAGAACCTAAACATTATTGGGGTTTTTCAGTGTGTTTGTTTTTGCATAGTCCGCACGTTTTGCACCTGCGGCACTCCGTTGTGCCTTAGTTGTGACAGGCTGGTGGATAGTTCCCTCACATGCTAAGCATGCTAAGTTATAGCTTTTTAACCGGGGCATAGAGTTGAATGTAACTCCACTCGCCGGGACTGAGTTTGGTTGTTGACAACCACAGGATACGACGACGCCCTGCAAGCTGGATGAAATTAGTAATCGCATCCCGGGCAGTAATATTCTGCCCCTTCACCTGTACATCAGTAGAATAGTCCCGGGCGCGCGGATCCCCGATCCATACCGCACCCCCGGCAGAGACTTTGATTCCTCGGTCACCTAACGCCTTCACAAGTCCCATCCAACTTCCCTTGTAGTGGATACTTTTAAGCACGGCGTCCATGCCGTACGCAGGCTGTTGTACGAGGCGCGCGTCTTTTATGTGAATGACTTTAGGGTTCGCATGATTGAAGGTGTAAGTAAAATGCGGGACAGTTTCTTTGAGCATCTCCAAGTGTCGCTGAATACCCTCTTCTGTCGACAACTGTTTGACGCTGTATTGCTCCATCCAGTTCATGGGCTCTCCCGCTTGCCATGCGGTCTCGACAGTGAAATAGAAGTCGTACTGTTCACCCAGCTTTAAAAGATAATCTTCGAGTAATACCGTAGAAGTTGGACGCGATTCATCCGCACTCTCTCTCTTTTGGGCAGGCGATACCTGCACGCCTGCCCACGTGACGATCAGCGCGACTGCAATGAGAAGCTTATACTTATCCATGTTTACTCGTGCTAGGGCCATGTGATTTGGAGAGTGTAAGTGCCCGCCGCGTTACGACACAACTCGACTGATCTGTTGGCGACCGACGGGTTGAGGTCGAATCCCGCTACTTTTACAGTGATGTTTTGAGTTTCAGACACACAGTCCCCCAGCGATAAGGCATCGAGTTTCGGTTGCGACGGCCACGCAGCCACCTGGGGATCATTCGACGCCACAGGTGTTCCGGGGGGCTTGGGCGTAAAGACGCCGACGCGGTCGATGTACGTACTTGAAGCTGTAATGGGGGAGTTGATTGAAAACTCGGGATTGGACCCAACAACCTCCGAGACTTCAGCGCCCTCGTAGACGTCTCCGATTGGGTGGTTCCACTTGTCATGCACGGTGACCGTCAAGGGACGTACACGCATCGTGACCAGAAGGAATTGAGTGCTCGGTATCCCCGCCCAGGGGGGAGTGGTTGTCGAGTTAATGCCGACGTTCTCGGTGCTAAACCCGCTGCCAGTGGTGTCGTGGGGAGTTGTTATTTTGGTGGGTATTACCACAGTCACCGCGTGAATGCCAACTTGAGTTGAACCTATTTTAGCCTTAATGAAACCATCCCCCTCATTCTCACTCGGAGAAACGGCTGTGACATCAAATGTAATCACGCCGTTTGAAGTGTTCTGATTAGAAATACTTACTTTACCGCCTTCCAAGACAATGTTGGGAGCCTCAGTGCTCGGTGTCACCACGGCTTTAAGGCTCTTTTTTCGGTCCTGGGTGCCGCCGGCAAGCGTTGTCGAAGAAAAACCTATCCGCAGTGGAGAAGGTAGAGTCGAACCGTCCGATTTTTGGAAGGTCACTTGTACGACATTAATGCCGCCCACAGGGCCGACTTGAAATGAGGTAGAGTGGCAACTCCCGGCAGCCGGGAAGCGGGAGTAAGCCGTCCAGATCGCCTTAATGTTCGTTGTCCCTGGCGCTGCCCCAGTGGCCACACCACCTGAAGACACCGTTGCCACCGATGTGTTTAGGCTCGACCACGTGGCGCCGACGCTATACCAGCCCGCTGGCTGCCCGTTGCAAGTGGAGCGCTGTTCCTTTGCGACGTACGTAACAGTGCCACTTACGCCGACTGACGCCGAGACAGGCTCCACTTTTGCCGAGACATAGCTGTCGGGACAGCAAGACACACAAGCGTAGTTATTGCTGACGCCTTTCAATGCGTCTGCCTGCTCTGATCGCCCGATCATCGCCAACCCATCCGGCCCGTAAACAGACCAGATAATCTGGCCACGATGAGCCGTCAAAGGGATCGTTACGCCATTGTCGTCCGGCACCTGCTTGTCGCGCAGCTCACCGATATCGAAAGTTAAGGTTTGGCGCGGCTCGATGGACTTGACACCCACCAGATATTCGCCACCATCAAAACCCACCCGCAACGTGTACTCTTGCCGCTCGGCTGTCGCGTTCTTGAGGTAGACGACAGTTGAGGAACTACCGTCGATGAACCATGGATATCCGCCAGTGGCGCTCCGCTGGGCCGCAACATCCCATAGCGGCAAGCGAAAGACCTGATTGCCGTTGCCGCCGACGCTTAACGCCGTCATCTGCACGTTTCCGGGCGCCGATGAAAATTCGAACTCTAACCCAGCGCCGGTAACCTCCTGTGGCATGCCAGCGTCCTTTATCGCGCCGGCGACATCGATCTCCTCAGTCTCGCCAGGCTCTAAGTGAATGTCGGGCAAAGTCACGTACGCAGTAAGACCATCTGTGGTTGTGTAAGGCAAACGGCCCGTCACGATAGCTTCAGTATCGCCGGCGTTATACGCCACCGCTACTGGCGTGAGTGCGTCGCCACCCGCTGTACCCAGCCGAAGCCCAGCACCCTGATAACCAGATGTCTTCGATTTCTGTGGGTCGGAAAACTGGACCGCGAGCGAGTAACCTTTCGCGGTCTCCTGTGCAAAGCCGCGCGCCAGCACGGCACCCGCGGGCCCGCTATGCTCAAGGGAGATGCCGCCAAATCGTGACATGCCGCGGCTCTTCCCGAAGAAATCTCTTTGCACGTCCAGGAGACGCGTCTCATGAGGCTGCAATTCAATTGTGACGATCCCGGCGTGCGCCGGGAGTGCGCCGTCGGCTCGCACGGCGACCGTGACCTCCGAATCAGAAGTGTTGGAAATGGCGAGCAAGACGTTGCCCTTATGCGATGGAAGCCACCAGGTGCCTAGAAGTTTTGAAGAAGCCATCGTCGCCAACTCTGTGAACTTCTCTTCAAAGCTCAGGCTGTGGGTTTCTTCCTCAACGTAGACCTGCGCACCAAGTACGAGGTCCTTGCCGAGGTGGAAAATTTTCATGCTCCCCTCACGGAATTGCGCTCCTGCGTCTTTTACCCAGCTGCGCAGGTCGATCATCTGGAACGAGGCACCTTCAACAATCAAGGGCTCGACCTCGTACCGCTCACCGCTCATGCTGAACAGCGTCGGTTTGACTTCCATTGGGCGAGGGCCTTTGTTGTTCAACAACAACCTCGATCGTTGGCCGTTCTTCAGACTGTAATACGAGGCAGCTAGCAGGTGCGGCTTATGTTCGTCCTCATCGGTGCCACAGCAACTGCGCGGCGGCGGTTCCTGTGGTGAAGCAGAGGTGTTTGCCGCGAGCAACCGGGTATTGGCAGGATAGTCTGAAATGAGTGAAACAAGCAGTGCTAATAAAAGTAACGCGCAAAGGGCGGCGCGTTGTGAACACTTCATCAGCAAGTAAGGGCGAGTATTCCGGTTCATGGCGATGACTCCTCGGTGAAGGTAAAGATACGCAGGACATCTCTAGCCGTGTTTACGAACGATTATGTTCTTGCGCTGTTTAGCAGGGCCAACAACTAAAGTGAGTCGGGAATGTGAGTTACGAACCGCGAGGTTGCCATTACATCACGTATGTTGTTAAGTCGGGAATTAATACAGAACCGCAATTGTGTCAGTGTCGCAAAGCATACACGCATGGCCCGCCATCGTCAATAATCAGTTGTGGTTTCCTGGATCAGTTCGCACCAACAGGCCATTCTTGAAACCCTCACTGCTTTACAATTGCACAGGTTAATCACCATAAACAGCGCGCCCTCGATCATGCCACTCACTACTCGCTATCGTGGTGGCGCAGGGTGCACACTCACACGAGGAAAAAACGTAATCAGGTAGGTCCCATTCTGTCCGCGCTTAGTGAATTAAGAATGATTCTGTCCACTATTAAGTAGCATCTCCAGGTCGCCGGCTAACGTGCTGTACTTGCAATCGAGCTAAAACTCACCCAAGTTATGACACCATGAGAGTCTTAGCCCTGTTTCAGATATATCTTCCATATTTTCTGCCTCGCACAAGCGAATGGTCTGCCGCTCCTTATCTCCAACACTTTTTCGATGTTGAAGGACAACGTGTGAATGTACATCCGCGAAAAGTTGATGAGGAGCTATTTCCCAATCCGATTGACAAGGAGCTTTCTGAGCTAGAAATCCAGATTAAGTCAGACTTCATTGCGCCTTCGGATGCGCCGATTATTATTGTGCTGCGAGACAGATGCTTTGATCGCATTGAAGCCCAAGTGCTTGGTGAAGTTGTCAACCAGGACGTTTGTTGTCAACCGGAGGTCACGTTCGCTTATCGAAGAAGTGCAATTAGTGCATGTAACAAGTTTCTCTATCATTGCAGAGTAGCCGGGCGCGACGGTGAAATTGGTGGGCTAATTTGGCAATACAACTTCGATCAGGATCGCTGCTATTTCTCTTATCCTCACACCCTGATTTGGTTTGATGCCGAAACCAAAGAGGTCTTAAGGAACGTCAACGGAAACCCCCTCTGGGTAGCCCAACCCGGTGCAATTAGATCTCCCGCGCGAATACCCATCGCTCTTTCGCTGGTGAATGCAGGTCTCTCGGGGAACCAAGAGCCGAAATTGCCTATTGCATTGTTGGTGTCAGCTAAAGAGAAGTTAATGATTGAGCAACTTCAGGAAGGAATCGTTTGCTTGGGAAGTGCATGTGAGATAGCCTCATCCCAGTTCTTACAACGGAGAGGCCTCACCAATGACCCGACCGTTGATCGAATACTTCGTCGGCGCAAGGGCTTTGCTGAAAAACGATACGACGAAGTCACTCAATTCGCCGTTGGGCGATCACTCAAAGTTGAAAACCCATCTGCCTTTGCGCTTTTAGCGAACGCCTACAAAACTCGTAATAGTGTTGTGCATACCGGTGAGCTGAAATACTACGATAGCATATCGTCGCAGGAGGTTCCGGTAACGCGATCGATGATTAATGACTTCTTTCGCGGCTGCGAAACCGCCATCGATTGGATAGAAGCTATTTAGCAGAATAGGAATCAGCTATGGGGATTATGATCGGCTAGATCAAACGCCTCAATATAGTTCTCTCGCGCGGAATGGTTTAGCCTATGGCAGCACAATGCAGGGAATAACGGTGATCGACGGTGCGTCCAAATTAGTTAAGATGATTTTGTATATAAGTTTGGAATTGCGGTAGCCCTACACTCAGTGAATCGTAATGGCCATATTTGGTAGACGAACAACCCAACTCCTAATTGATGAAACAGCTGCCGTCATATCAAGACGACAGATGAGGAAACTCGTAGATGATTTGAATGCAATGCCGGAGAGTCTAACGCTGAATCCGGATTGGGAACTCCTCCTTCTTAATGCGTTTAGCAAAATTGGCGAGGTGAAACATGAGCAATCGTTCGGCGGAACCAGAAAGCCAGATCTTTACTTTGAATGCCGAACCCACCCGCAGGTTCGCTTCGTCGCTGATATAAGAACTGTTTCCGACAAGGGATTTGAGGCAGCCAACGCGTTTGATTTACTTTTTGATGAGCTGATGGAACGCTTACAGAGCCGCGGACTGAGGGCATCGTCTTTTCGTCTTGACGTCGAAGGAAACTATCGAGAAATCCAAAAAGGGCAGTATTACATTGATCCCGAAGACTCGACTCAGGCGATTTTGTATAAAGGTGGAACGAAGACGAAATTGAAATTGCCCGGCGCGGCGAAGTTTTCAGAGGTCGTGTTTGATCATCAGTTTGATCAATTTCTCTCAGATATAGAAGAGACGCCAGACTCAACACATATCTTTCATGTCAGGCGGCAAACTGAGGATATCGATCTCACAATTAGCTATAATCCAAAACAAATGTTCGCCGGAGGGGGCCATCTTGAGTACCGGCGCATAAACCATCTGACACAAAACCCTCTCTTCACCGCGTTAGAGGACAAGGCTGCACAAGTAATTGACTCAAAGTTCGAAGGCACCCTGGGGATTATCATCTGCGATGGCGGATTTACGCCCTTTCACAGCTTGCCGCACTTCTCGACGCATTCTGTTGACGAAGTGATTTCGTATTTTCTTCAGCATAATATCCAGATCAGCTTTGTGCTTACTTTTGTTTTGAAGAAGGCCTCGCACGAGTTGGCGGCTCCTATTCAAGTTGCGGCGAAAATCTATCCAAATAAAGCCCTAAGCGCTCAAGAATCCGATTATCTCAACTGTCTGAACGAAATGATTCAGTTCTTTCCAGCTCCGGAGGTAGATGGCTTTAATGCTCTCAACCGAGTCAAAGGTAAATATCCACATGAGGGAGGATACATCGCGATGCAGACTCAGCAGTTTCAAGGGAACGCGAAGAGAGTGGTGATTTCAGCGAGAATTCTTCTCGAACTCTTGGCTGGACGAGTGACTTACAAGGAATTCGCAGAGCGTTATGGCTTTGTTCCGGTAGATCCTTTCCCCCCGAGAGTGCCTAACCCGTTTACGCTTAGTCTAAGTAATGGAGCCTTAATTGCGGATGTCGCGTTTCAAAAAGGAGGTGCAGACTCAGATGACGATGCGATCATTATTACGCTCAATGACGAAGCGGACCCAGCTATATCACCTTTTCGCTATCCGCCGATAATGACCACGACCCTTCGCGGTGGATAAAGGGTGCTGGATTGGAGACATTGCCGGTTAGGTTAACGTTCAACGAGTTCTTCACTTTGCGGATGCCGTAAGTCTAACTTCCTCCGGCTTAGGCACTGTCCACTCGATTGTGCCGTCTTTCGCGATCGATTTCGACTGCTTCAATACTCCAACAGTGTAGTGAGTATCATCGAGCTTCTTCTCCACTCGGACTAATGTTGCGCACACCGCTTGACACAGTTCGTCGACCGCGCTCGGGATAAACGCGACGTTGGCTCCAAGTTTGTCCGCTCTTATGCTCGGATACGCCAACCCGTGGACATCCGGCTTCGGGGCTGGCGTTCCATCTTTGTAGAAGAACTCGTCTTGATCGAACATTATTCGAGCGATTGCGGCAGTTAACTTGTATGCATCCTCGTTGTCTTCATCTACAACTTGCATGAAAACTTCAGTAAGGTATTGATCCAACATAGGATTCGTTTCAACCAGACCTTCGCTTTTAAGAAAGAGCTGGTGCGCTTCGTCTTGGTCTGGTGGAGTGCCGCCATATTTAGGATTGCTCTTGGCGGTGAATTCATGAATCCCGACCGTCATAACAAGTGGGTGCGACTTGGCATCTCTAAGAGAGATTTCAAGAACGGTGAGCAGATCCCCAACATCAGGACGGATCTCAATGATTGCTGTCATGTCAGAGTCGGCACAGTAGAATACCGGAGTGTTAGCTTCATTGCATCTGCCTCGACGCAAAACAAATTCTGGCTTCGGATACCATAACTCCTGAACATTATTGAAGCATTCGACATTGCGATTTGCTCTGACCCGGTAAACGGTAGGCTTGTTTAAATACAAGGGACTGGTCACATAACCAATGCCCAAAAGACTTCTCACCTGTCTTTTAATGTCCCGATCGCTGATCTGTTTTAGGTCGACTTTGTTAAGAGCAGCGAGCCGTTTTCGAACTTCGAGGTAGAGGATTTTGGTACGGGAATATTTTGCCATTGCTGGATTATAAGTTAGTTGCAATTGAAGAGGTGAAGGATCAAACAATAAGGTCACTTGCCTTACGAAGGGTGCCGCATGGACCAATAAAAACTCTACGCTCGAAATGTTTCTTCAACTGCAATATTACCTCTTAAGGGTTGCGTTGCTGAGTGGGGACAATGAAAGGCGGTCTGTCGGGGCTTGATAATAGTGCAAATGGAATTTGATGAATTCTCAAAATTCATGTATTGAGTTCAAGTTGAACCTCATTTGCAGCGACGCGATCATCAGGAGGTCGATCTTCGCTAGAGTTTGTGATGTGTTCCTGATCGAAGGAGTGCTGAGCGTTTACTTCTCTATTGTCCAAACAAACTGAGCGCTGCCATTCCTTGGTAGTTAGGGCGCCTCGGGCACTGGTTTGGCGTAGAGCCTCAACGGCCATCTCTTTTTCAACGCTCCTGTCCAAGGCAGCTCGCAGCTGATCAGCCGAATTAGTAAAAATCATTGCTTCGTCTCTGGCGCGAGAAATTGCCACATAGCCCATTCGCTGATTGAGTAAGAGATCGGATTCGTTGGCGTCCGCGTTAACGAGGACGCGGTCCACGGTTTGGCTTTGCGATGAATAACTGGTCACCGCATAACCATGATCGAGGTGACGAAACTTATCAGGCTCAAACCTAACCTCTCGCCCGCTGTCGAGCGCTACTGTGAAATGTTCGTCTTCCATTTGTTTGATTGTGCCAAGCTCTCCGTTTGCGATTCGATGGTCGGCAAACGGAGCGCGAAACTGGATGCGATCTCCCTCTGCGAACGTGCGATTTGATTCGCGGTAAACATTCACGCCGGACAGCCGGACCGGGTTGTAGGTAATCTCCTGTCCGTCCGCCCTCTGCACAGTAATTTCATTCTTTTCATGGTCCGTCGAGGTGACTCTCGCATAGTCTCCAACGCTGAAGCCGTAAACCTTACTCGCGCGGTTGTATCTGATGATGTCCTCGTTCGGAACATACGCGTTTCCGAAAGTTCTTTCTGTGCCCGTCATGTCCTGGCGGTTGACATAGACCAGCATCTGTTGGTCTGCGAGGCTCACTTTGCCATCGCGCTGTAGTTGGCGGTGGATTAGCGTGTTGATCCGGCCTCTCTCCTTATTTGTAGGCGAGATCACGAGTGTGTTTTCCGGTTTCTCGCAGTAAGCCGTGGCGATCTGAAGTAAGCGTTTGCCCTCGTCAGTGATTTCAACTATCTGCCCTTGCTTATGCAAATTATCAATAGCTTCTTTGACCTGGCTTGCAGCGAGTCGTTTTACTACTTTGCGCAGCTCTGGGTTGCGTTGGCGGATGATCTTGTTGAGCTTGGCTGTTTGCATTCCATGCCTTTGGAATTGCTCGAATGGACTGCCAGCTTCAACCGCCTGATGCTGCTTGATATCACCGACTAGTAGCACTTTGTCGCGCGCCTCAAGCCGCGCAAAGAAAGTATGTAGATTCTTAGTGCTGGCGAGTGAGCTCTCGTCTAACACGAGCAGTCTGTTGTGATGTTCGGGTGCTTCTTCTCGCCGGCGTATGAACCGTTGAAGGGTTTCAGTCTGAATACCGCTCTCTGAAAGTTGGTGCGCGGCACGAGTCGTTGGTGCGAAGCCACGAACTTCGTATCCCTTGCTTTCAGCGGCTTGTCTGAGCACTGAAAGAGCAGTTGTCTTGCCGGTGCCAGCGCCGCCTTGTAAACCGATGATCTGATCTCGACTTGCCAGGAGCTGCTCGACGGCTGACTTCTGGTTGTCATTCAATTTAATTTCTTGTTGCTCAGCGAGCCGCTCGATACTGAACCTCGCCAGCTCCAGCCCTAGAATTGGCGGATATTGGCCCTGCCGGTCGAGCATTGTTTGGATGTTCGACTGCTCCATCTCCAGCATGTGGCGCGTAGTCGTCTCTCGCGATCCTGCCTCGCGCACGAGCCCTATGAACTCACCTTCGCGTTGTCGTCTGGCTAGCTCAGTGCTGACGGCGTGATACGTTGTCAATCCCAGGTTACGCCTCAGGGCGTCAATCTTCACCTTGCGAATTTCCACGACAGCCTCTCTCTCCATCGCGTTGTCGCGGGCAAATGTCACTGCTTCCTGTGCGCGTTTGGAGACTTCATCAAGAGAGCGTGTGATCGGGCCTTGCTCTAGTGAACGCTCTACACAATGTCGGGCTTGGCTCCCGTATCTGGCATCCATTTCCAAAGCTCGTTCTCTCATTTCCTCCGGGTCGTAATGTTTAGCTGCTCGATCGGTGCGCGCGGCTGCCTGATTCAATCCTGCGCCGTCTTTGACGTTTATGCCCTGAGTCTGAAGTCGCTCTTTCATCTCTTGAGCTTCTTTGATTACTTCTTCGCGACGAGGACTACTGTCCCGCAAATACTCTTTACTGAATCCCTTGATTTCCGGCGCTCCAGTACGAGTATCTATATCGATCTCATACCCAAGACATTGCAGCTTTTCTGCGAGAGTCATTCGGTAGATCGCGGTGGCGTATTGTTGGCTTCGGTAGAGCTCTAATGGCTGAACCGATCTGATCCTTCCTTCAGGCGTTTTGGTGATATTGAAAATGACGACGTGCGTGTGAAGTTGGGGCGCAGCATATCCCGTTTTATGGTCAGGACGTGAAGCAGTGTGTTCGAATTGCGCGGCAACCATCTTTCCAGTAGCGATTGCAGGCTTATTACCGCCTCCGCGCGCCTGCATGTATTCCTCCAACGCTATGAGCGACTCGGCAACGCTTTCGCGATGAACTGTTCTGATTCGATCATCGTCTCCGACGAGCGCCGTCAGTGAAACGGACTTCGGCGCGCTGAAAGTAGCATCCCAGCCCGCACGATGTTCATTCGTGGTGATTTCTTCGCCGTGATTGTTGTGCGCTTCTCGGGATTTGACTGGTCGTATGAGTTGCTCACCCGTATGTGGATCTTGACCGGCGCAGAGCCGTTCATATTGGTCGCTTTGGACTTCTCCCGTGAGGTTCCATTCTTCGGCTAACTCGCCGCTCCACCGCCCTGTTACCTCGCCGTGCTCACTGTAATAGTTCTCCCTCGCGCTCGTGTATTCCTTCTGATAATAGTTCTTGGCTTGGCCGGCAGAAAGCGCTTTGCTCATCGTCATCATCGCCAACTTTTCCTCAGAAGTTGAATGAAGGACCAGCGTTTACTTCTGGCGTGAGTTCTTGAGAGATTGCGTCTTCCTCATGCTCTAGATCATTCGAGTAGGTTGGTTCTGTGATCTCTATTATCGGCAGTGCCAGGTGGTGCTTGGTGGGTTGCTCGATGTTTGGAGGCGCGGGCTTTTCCGGCTCCATGATGGATTGTGGATTCCGGCGCATGAACGCTAGCGCCACTCTTCGACGATCTACAGGCTTGATATGAAAGCGGACCACCGAGTCCGAGTATTTCCAATAACCGCTAAGATTAGGTAGGGCCATTATCTGTTCTTTGCTCACTACAAACCGGCGTTCTGTAATGGTCGAGTAGTTGATCGAATCACGACCATTGGATTGCACCGTTGCAGTCGTCCCGATTCTTGGTCTTTCCTTTTCTTCTTCGCCAATCATTTCGGCGACCCAACGGGCAGAGTCCGGTTCATTGCAGCGGAAAAGGATCTTCACGTGTGGGGCTGAAAGCATTGTCGCGGCCCCGCGGCCGTAGTGCTCCTCAAACTGGGCCTTGTTCTGAGTACCGAGAACCATCTTGAGACCAAACTTGCGGCCCTCGACCATCGTGCTTGACAGCGCGGGCAACCGCTTCAATGAGTGAACTTCGTCAACTACGACCCAGCAAGGGTGTTGTTTGCCGAGTTGAGGTTCTATTGCTAGTAGCCGCTTCATTAAGATATTTATCCATGCGGCATGAAGTGTTCTGAGGGCATCTCTCGTGTCTTGAGTAGAAGTGATGAAGATCCAACCGCGCCTTCTCCTGGCCCATTCGGTAATGCTCAGTTCTCCGTCGCATTGTTCTGGCGATGGCAGGAGCTTCAGGGCTTCTCCGATCTCAGACAGTGTCGCCAGCACACCACCTCTTTGCCCCTTCGCTCCTTCGTTTATTAGGTGTGCGTGTTCTGTGCCGGCTACAATTTCATCGATCAATTTTTCATCCTTCAAGAATCCCACGATTTGCTCCGCAGTCGGTTTCAGTTCGAGCATTCTGGCAAAGATGCTACGGGCAGCCTTCACGAAGAATTCCGTCGTTGGTGCGCCGTGCTCGCGGTTAGGGAAGAAGCTCTCGGCAACAAGTTGACGATCGGTGGCGCCTGTCGCGGTAGTGTCGTAATCGACTTCCATTGCTGGCGACCAATATGGCGATCGTGCGTCAAGAGGGTTGAGCACGATGTCAGAGGAAGGATCGAAATGACTTTCGATAAACTCCCCGGCGGGGTCGTAGCAAATGACAGCTTCGGATGGACTGCGCTGAGCAATTTGCTCAAGCAGTTGGTGAATGACTTGACTCTTGCCGGTGCCGGGATCGCCGAGCAACAGTAATCCTTCGTTCTCCTCTGCGCGAGGCACTCTCAACATATGGGAGCGAGGTTCAAGACCAACCAATCGCCTCAACTTGCCAGTATCCTGACCTCCATCAACATATGCTCGGAGACCGTAGCTGTCTGCTTTCTGATGTTGACGCGCATATTGCTTAGGCGATAAGTCGCGCGTTCCTCTAATCGCTTCGCCTTTGAGGTAACGTCTTTGCGCGAACTCATCGAGGGAAGTCAGTCCGACTATTCCAACGATAAAGATTAGAAGGCCACCGAGCCAGGCCGGACGCCAAATCTGAGGTATGCTCTCTCCCTCGTAAATCGTGCTTCGGAACCATTGATATGCCGTGGCATCGGGCGTCATTGTTTCCTGCCATGAAAATTGTTTGTGCTCGATACCTGCTTTCAGAAGAATGATCGGATAGTGGCGTTTGTCGAACCTCATTCGTCCGTTTTCATCGAGTTGAGCCTCAATCTCATCATCAACCACGGCCAGGGAAACGTTCTTCTTCGTGCGAGGGTCGGTTACAACTCGTGCGAGGGTTGTGTAGTGGGATTTGGAATTGGACAGGTAACTTCGGTAGCTGCTCTTGAAGTATTGCTTAAAGTAGATTCGCTGAAGCGTTGTCAGACTGCTCGCAACCCAATACTTATGGATTGCGTATCCGGCAGCTCCTGCAACAAGGAACATAACGACGGCGTAAGCGCTAATACGGCGTGCGGCGTTCTTTGAGCGGGTTCGGCCTTCTTCAGTCAGGAAGCCTAGAGCAGTTTTCAAAACGGAAGCCCTCCTCCTTAAATCTCTGCTCCTTTCCAATTGTTTAGGAGCACGCTTTCAGGGCGTGCATCTCGTATACCAATGACTATTCAAATGTAAGGCGGGGTTATAGGCGGCGTTTTCCTAAGTTTCCGCGCGGACTTATGATTCTGGTAGTCGAGGAACCTCGGACTTGAGTTTATCGAAGGCGAGGGATGCGTTGTGTTCTACATACACCTGTGCTGACTTGCAATCGTTAGGTGTGGACCCTTCCTCGAACTGGCGGGAGCAGTTACTTCCTTCTCGATAGCAAGTCATTTGCGATTATCTCTGAGTATTGGTCGATGTCTTTTTTGAATTTAGTCCAGGCGCTGGCTGTGCTTTCCTTTGACGCAAACAGTAATTGAAATCCGTGTCCCACGAGGTAACGTGCTCGTGCGATCTCTTCGTAAAGCAGCCGCTCGGTCTTCGTGAATCCAGAGCCCTCACGAGCTTCCGTGACAATGATGTTCCGGCACCAGACGTTTGGATCGTTCCCCATCGCCAGGGCAATTCTTTCAATCTGCGCGTACTCGTCTTCCGTCACTCGAAAGGCAATGTTCTTGGTTTTCTTTGATTCTTTATTCTCTGCCATCCTTGTCTCCAATTCGTTGAACAGCTCTGTTAGCAGCCCTTAACGCGACGCTTACGTCTGTTAACGAGCATTCGATATGTGCAGCAGTCACGAGCGTTAACAGAACTAACGCGGCGTTTACGAACGTAAACGCCACAGCCCTGAATGTCAGGGGTGTCGTGTCAAGAACATCTCAGGTGCGAAGCACCTACTGTCAAGCTCTGACCACACGGCCAATCCAGGTACACTTGTTATCTATTTCAATTTGCATTCCGAAGACATTGCAAATACGGTTAATCGCCCCAGTTGCCAAATAGTTCAACCTAACTTTCGAGTGATGGCTATCTTTTCTCGCCGAACACTTCAGCGACTGATTGATGAGAACGCCACATTTCTGTCGCGAAAACAGGCGAAAAAACACGTGGATGCATTGAATGTCGCTGACGAGCACTCTTTAGGGTATGAATGGGAGATCGTACTACTCAATGTATTCAGCAAACTCGGCACCATAAGACACGAGCCGCCGCTAGGAAAAACACCTGATATCCACTTCATTTCGCGTTCTGATAGTTCGCAGGGGTTCATTGCTGACATCGTGACGGTTTCAGATCGAGGCATCGACAATCGTTACCCGATTCAAGAGCTACACATCCGCTTTAGCGACATCGTCTATAAAAAGGGACTCAGAAACAGTGCGTTTAGTATTTTTGTGGGCAGCGAAGTCGATACAAAAACTTGGCCGCGACCAAATCCTCGGCTGAAGCTGCCACATCGAAAACAGCTTGATACCGTTGTTTTCAACAAAGCATTCTATGACTTTCTTGATGCTATTGCTCTCGACCCACGTAACAATCGGGAGTACGTGGTCACCAACATTACTCCACCTATAGACATTCGAATTACCTATGATCCCGCGCAGACGAGATCATCAAGAGGGTGGCCAGCCTATAACGAGCTCACGTCGTTAGTGCGAAACACGGTCTATTCAAGATTGGAAGAAAAGGCTGCCAAATTGAAGCAAGCGAATTATGAAGGCCACCGTGCGATTATTGTTTGTGATGGTGGGTGTAGCCATTTGAACGCAAGTCGATACTTCTACGAGAATCACATTGATGACGTATTTAGGCTTTTTCTAAAAGAACATCCTGAAATTACCTTTATCCTCACGTTTTCCATTCAACAGACCTTTGGTTTCAATGCGGAACAAAACACTGTCGCGACTTTGTATCCGGGAAGGGCGTTTGGTGATGTCGGCAGCGAGATAGAAAAAACCATCAATGAGATGCAGTTGCACTTTCCTGAGCCAGAGCGAAGCGCATTGAATGCAGGACATCGACTGAACAGTAGCTGGAAACACAAAGGTGTGAGTTTTATTGGAGGTGGAAAGATGGCTGATAACGAGATTAGAATTTCGGCCCGTGGATTACTTGAACTGCTGTCAGGCCAAATTACTCAAGAGCGGTTCTTAAAACTTCATTCGTGGGGACCAGTGGCGAACCCATTCCAAGCTCAATTGGATCAAGGGCGGCTTATTACCGCGATGACGATTGAAAATAGTGGGGAGCGAGATGATGATTGGGCGGTTATCGAATTCGGAGAGACCGATCCGGCTATTTCACCGTTCAGAGTGCCGCCAAATAACGCTTAGGACCAGATACCCCCTCTAGCTAGGAGAATGCGGAATGACACCCTAAGCCTATTTTCTTACCTGAAGACAGCCGCGATTCTGACCTGCTGCTGACGCAGGAATTCATTGCTGATAAGTAGGGACAGAGAGAGCAACTGTTAGCCTATGCTGCCATAGTCTTGCAAAACGAGGGTCTAATTCAATATTACCGTGGACACATCAAATCCTTGGCTGGCCCGGTTTGGAAGCCTTTTCTTGTGCTATCACGCAACGAGAGACTGATCCCTTGAGCGTGTCCAGCACGCATAATTTAGCAATGGCGGATACTCTCGCAGGAAACACAACATATTGACCGGCTTCTATCGGTATGCGGTCAATCGTGGTTACGCGACCGAGTCTCCGTTGTCCTCCGCAATGCCGAAGTCATGCGACCCATTCATTCCTTACATCTACACTCGTGATGAAGTGCGTCGGCTGCTTGAGGCCATGTCTTCATATCGGAAAACGAATCGCTGCTTAGAGCCCCATACCTTTCGGACGATCTTACTGTTGCTCAACGGCGCGGGTCTCCGCGTTAGCGAAGCGCTGAGTCTGACTTTGGATGATGTTGACCTACAGGCCGCAGTACTGACTATTCGCAACACTAAGTTCAACAAGACACGATTGGTCCCAGTTGGGCCTGACCTTCAAAAGGCCCTGATTGGTTATGCTGCCCTGCGCGACCAGCGAAAGCATTCCGCTGATGTCAACGCTCGTTTTTTCGTCGAACGCGCGGGCACTCATGTTCCGTACAATACAATCTGCCATGCCTTCCAAACGTTGCGTGCTTACGCTGGGGGGGTCCGCGCTGACAGCTCAGCCTGTCAGCCTCGCATGCACGATCTGAGACACACCTTTGCCCTGCATCGACTGATCTCCTGGTATCGAGAAGGAGCCGATGTTCAGAAACTCCTGCCTCGATTGTCCACCTACATGGGCCACATCGACATCGCTTCCACGCAGTGGTACCTGACGATGACCGCCGACTTGTTGCGGGAAGCATCGACACGCTTTGAACAATATGCCTCCAGGAGGTGTGCCATGACTAACAAGACGAAGCTTGGTCCCTGGGTGCGCCAGTTCCTATTGGAGGATTTAGTAGGCGAACGAAACTTGGCGCGAAACACTCAACAGAGTTACCGCGATGCACTCTGCTTACTTATCCCGTTCGTAGCCAGCAAGTCGCGTCGAACCGTAGACCGGCTCACGGTTACTGACGTGTCTGCCGAACGGGTACGGCAGTTTCTCTTGGACTTGGAACAGACGCGTGGTTGCAGCTGACCACACGCAATCAGAGACTGGCGACGATCCACGCGTTAGCTGCTTTCATCGCCGAACGAAGTCCGGAGCATATCGCCTGGGGCACCGCGATCCGGTCTGTGCCATTCAAGAGAGCTGTCAAGACTCAGGTCTGCTATTTGGAGAAATCCGAAATGGATGCGCTGCTGGCTGCACCCGATCGCAGTGCTCCTCAAGGCAGACGCGATTACGCAGTGCTCTTATTTCTTTACAATACCGGCGCTCGCGCCGACGAAGCAGCCCAAACTAGAATCGCAGACCTCGACCTGTCGCATGCACCAAAGAGAGATTACTCATCTGTGCAGATCCGCGGCAAAGGCAACAAGCTGCGCCGCTGCCCGCTGTGGCCACAAACCGTTCATGAGTTAACAAACTTGATAAGCGGTCGGGCACTAGATGAACCGGTCTTTCTCAATCGGCGTGGTCAACCGCTCACGAGGTTTGGCATCCACACCCTGGTCAAGCGCAACGTTCGCAAAGTATCAACAACGATGCCCTCATTGGCGCTTAAGCGAGTGAGTCCGCACACGGTTCGCCATACGACTGCGACCCACCTGTTACGCGCGGGAGTGGACATCAACACATCCGCGCCTGGCTTGGGCACGTCTCGCTTGAGACAACGAATATCTACGCCGAAACCGATCTGGAAATGAAGGCTAAGGCGCTGGCCCACTGCGAAGTGGTCGCAGCCAAACCTACAAAACGTTGGAAGGAGGATAAAGGACTAATGACGTTCCTGCGCGCGCTCTGAGCCTTGAACTTTTGTGGCGTTCGCCATCCGACAATACTGCCAAGCCTCCTGGAGCGTCTTTGTGCCTGTTTGCCTCAGAATCTCCTGCTCATATGCACCCGAAAGATCAGTAACGATGCAGTGCTCCTTTGCGTTTATCAAGTGTGAGATCCCGTCCTCAGGCAGAGTTCCCCCCAACTCCCTGCTTCGCACTGGCTATCGCCAGGGAGCTGGCGTGGGAGAAATGTTCGCGCCAATTCTCGTGTAGAGGACAATCTCGAACCGTGAACGTTTGGCCACTGTTCGATGAGGATGCTGTTTATAGTGACTGGATTGGGGCTGACGGTATGGACCCCGTTGGCGATCCTTGCGGAAGGTGTCTTTCCTCCACTAAAGGAAGTTGGTGGCATCCGCAATGGTCGTCTTCACTTCATGGATCACGGCAGCAACCCGCCGCCCGTTTTCGACGGGGACCAAAGTGGGGGCGTCATCACGTGATCGACTGCTGCGAGTGAACTCGACACAGAAAGGCGTCGTGGTTTTCACAGGCGGACCGACCTTGAGCGGAGTCAAGTCGGGGCCGAAGTCGTCGATAAGGGCCGTAGACCAGAATTCCGACACGCGGTTACTCCATGAGCTACTCCTCCTTCCGAACGCTTTGTTTCCTGACAGCATCGCAGGGGACAAGATTGATGAGAGGCACGCTGAGGGCGGTCGGGTGCATGCCTTGTTACGTGCGCTGTTTCTTAGGCTGTTCAACGCTCGGGGTTCACTGGGCACTGAGACCTTGGTTTTCCAATAATATCTTTGACAAAGTCTTGAACCGCAGCAGATGGCAAGGGGCCATTTGCATTCCAATAAAGTTTTTCAATTGCCCGGTCACCCTCCAAGTATTGACACATAGCAACATAATATTTGTACTCTTTTATAGCGGTCTGTATCTCTTGAGGTAAAGAGGAATAATTCCATCTTTCTATACCTAAAGCCTCTTGATCGTGCCCCACGGCAAATGGCAAAATTTCT
Organism: uncultured Acidobacteriota bacterium; assembly: GCA_963770215.1. Lineage (GTDB taxonomy): Bacteria > Acidobacteriota > Blastocatellia > Pyrinomonadales > Pyrinomonadaceae > PSRF01. The sequence goes on along the minus strand of CAVYOP010000011.1, from coordinate 57,532 downwards.
ATAAACTTTAGGCCTGGGTTCTGGTTCTTATATTCACAACAGTCTAAACGGGACTCGTTTAAGTATATTCTCACACTAAAGATTTTCGACGAGCCATCCGTTTTCGGCACAGGAAACTTCGGCGAAAATGTTGCAGGAACCTTAGGGTAGAATCGTACCGTATCTTGGCCTTCCCATCCGGTATACTTGTAACCATCCGCTGTCTCGGCACTCCACTGTCCGGTTACAAATTTAGTAAGATTGTCGGTAAACGTTATGACACTCGGACTTCCACAGCCATTGTTAGATATTAGCTGGCGTGAATCGAGAGCGAGAGGAAGCGCCCGGGAACTTGCCATGATGAAATACGCCGGCATGCCCATATCGATGGGCTTCTCTTTAAAAGAATCGTAGATCTTTTTTAGCGAGTTAGGAACAGAAAGTCGATAGGCTGCTTCGTATTTAGGTTCCATGTACACAGTTGTCGCAAGGTAACGTTCATAATATTCAGTTTTTGTGAAAAGGCCATACTCCGTGCGCAAATGCCGGTCGCTGTAGATATCAATTGCTACTTTGGAAGGCGACAATGATGAGCGGCATATTTTGCTATAAACCGAGATGTGGCCCGAATACATTAAGTAAGGAAGGTAATCGTATGTGGAATTCTGACTCAACATCCCGATAAAGTCTCCGTCGTAAATCTGTTGGAATAAATTTTTATGTGTTAGGTCAGTGAGCTTTAACTTGCCATCACTGGAGTACTCCATCTTCGCGACTCTGTCTGCCTCACGCTCGCGAGCCGTCTCCGCGTCCCTTTTCCTTGCAGCGGTCTCCTGCTCCTCTCTGCGCACCTTGCGAAGGTCTGCCAAACTATTCCAGCCGCCAAGTTGTTTGAAATAGGTAAAACGTCCTTGCGAATTTAATTCTATCCGAATGTTATTCAGATACCACTCGTAGTCATTGGTCGGTTCATCGTAACTATATTCTTTCGTGTCGCGACCGATTAACCTTACACCCTTAATGAAATTGTGAATGGCTATGGTATTAACCGCATTACAACGCTGCTTAAGTATCGGAAGTATCTCATTTTCAACTCTTCGCTTATATACATCATCGGCGATGATCAGATAATTAGCATCCACCTTAAACACTAAGCTTAGAGTTGCCCAAGTACTATTAGGGGAATTAAAACACTCTTCTCTTGGGTTATCGTGATGATACTCATAAAGTTCATACAACTCTGTTTCGGCGAGTTTTGGCCCAGCATGATGGAAGGATGGACCAGGTCTTGTATCCCCAGAAGAACGAGGGGGCCTTCTTCTCCCCTGTGCAGAGGCGTCGAGGCTATGAGGCGTCAAGATTAATAAAAATAAAATGGCGCTAAATCTTTTCATGAGATTCTCCTTTGGAGAAACCGACCTAGCATGTGGCGCAAGTGAAGCACACAATACTACTCAAACGCTGCAAATCACAATCTTTTTCACAACAAGAGAAGCACCTAACTATGTATATCTGGTTTCCTAATAAGATTCCTAACCGGAGGGACTCTTCTGCGAGCCGACACCATCCGCGCTTGGCTGGGCTACGTCTCGATTGATACCCACCAACATCTCGCTGAAAGCGATCTGGAGATGAAAGCCAAGGCACTGGCAACTTGTGAAGTAAAGGAGACCAAACGGTCGAGGCGATGGAAGGAGTACAAGGGCTAATGACGTTCCTGCGCGCGCCATAGTCGCTTCAACTTATGTGGCGCCCACATTGCTCCAACGTTTCATTCGTAGCAGTTGGGGACTGGACGCCACATAACCAGGAACGCCACATAACTCAAGCATTGCGCCGTTGGAGTTTTGGTTAGCTTTGGATTGTCGAATAGCTCTCCGTCTTCGATTCGTTCTTCCAATTCGGCGATTAATTCAGGGATATTGCATACAAGCGCGTTTGTCCTGGCTGCGCATGCAGTTGTAGTCTTATTCGGCATCTGGCTTTCTCCTTGAAGATGGGCAAAGTCACGGTGTAAGCGGCGCGGGTGGTAACGACACTCACGCCGCTCTTTTGTTTTTAGGGAGTTTCAGTTTGCGTAGTCCGCCGATTGTTCTTTCATCGGTCGTCCTGCGCGAAGGATTTGATCGGCGGCGCGGAAAATCTTCTGTGCGCTCTTTTCGGGGATGACTTCGGTGTCACATCCAGCTTCCTGATGTAGCCAGTTTTGGATATAGCCTCGGCAGTAGGCCGGCCCTTCGAGTTTCAATGCTTCGCAGCACAACAAGGCAACTGATTCGGCTTCGACTTCGCGAAGACTTCTCGGCGTCTGTTCTGTGTCGGTGAAATCGCCTTCTGACGTATGCAAAAGCACGTGCGCTTATGTACTGCAAAACATAAGGTCACTTATGTTGTGTCGGTAGTTATGTGGTGTTAGCTGGATAAGTTGTTTGTATGAAGCTCTGCCTGGTCCTGGTCTTTACATAACTATCTGCCTCGATTGCCTTTGCAAATAGCGCTGGTGCTGCTGACGGAGCAGCTCGTCCCGACCGCAAGAAAATTGCTCTCTCCCAAATCGGAAGGGGTTGGGACAACTCGCGTGCGCCTTTAGCGCAGCTTTGGTGAGAATGGAGGGGGGCTTCTCCGATAAATCCCCCCGCTCCACGAATGATTGTTAGACGACGCGTCGGAAGACGCGTGTGACAACCTGTGGCGGGTCTGCGACTACTCTTTGGATGGTCAACTCCCGCCCGTCGGCGCTGAAGCTGTAGTTCCAAACGACATCTGTCTGGAAGGTATCGCTCTTGATCCGTATCTGGTTGGACTGCGGTGTGTCGAAGGTGACGCGCGCGTGATTAGTGACCTCGAAGTCGCTTATGTTACGAGTTCGCAACGCACCATCGGGGTAGAAGAAGGCGAAGAAGGGCGCGGTGGGCGAGGGCGCGGTGTCCGATATGCGCTCCCACTGGTAGAGGAAGGGCCGAAGCGGCCCCGCATATTTTTTGAAGGTTTGTGTGCCGCCGTTGGCACGCTTGAGCGTGAGGTTCTGCGAGTTGTTGGTGAACGTGAATTCCTGTACCCCGACCCTCTGGAGCGTCTCATTCCAGAAAGCGATTCTATTTGTATACAACTGAATGACACGGCCTTGCTGTATCAGCCTGTCGGTGTCGGGGTTTATGGAGACCATGCTGGCGTCGGCGTTCTGCGTGTAGCACGCATGCGGGACGCCTGTCGGAGGGGCGGTTTCGCCAGTCTTGACCCACGTTGCGATGAAGGGCGGCAGTTTGAATAACGTCGGCGCGGGGACGGCGCTGCCGATACCGGCGGCGGCGTTTTCGTCATCGGCAACGGTTTCGTCGTGTGCGGCTTCGGCCTGAAACATCATGTGATTTGTGAATGCATTCGTGGTAGTGAGCCGGTGGTACTCCCTGTTCCCGCCGGTGAAAGTATCGGTGGACACCTGAATTATGAGGTTTTTACGCAGCGTCGGATTGAGTTGTCCCGGATTGACCGCTTTCACGTCACCGTGAAAGATGACGCCGTCGAGCTTGGCGAAATTACTCGTTCCGTTGTTTGATTCCGCCCACCTGATAATGTCCTCACCTCTCTGCGGCCAATTTGGCAAGTTGGTATGGTCGTTGTAAAAGATGAAGCGCTTGCCCTGCGTGCGCCCATATATCACGCCGACGATAGTGTCCGCCCATCTGGCGCGTTTGAGGGGATTGCGCGCATCGCCAAATGTGTGACCCGGCTCGTTCATGATTTCATAGACGACGTTGGGAAACTCTAACGTTGACGCGACGACCTTATCGACGTAGGCGTCCTGCAACGCGCCGAGCGTCGTTCCGCCTCCGGCGATGTCGCGCATGTAGAATTCATTGACGCCCCTGTTTTCCGGCGGCGCAATCTTAATCAGGTTGTGGAAGTTGTTCTTTGCGTTCCAGGGGCTATACGGCCACCGCTTGCACTTGTCCTTAACGAAGTCCAAGCCGCAACGATCGAAGAGGGTGAGTTGCACGATGATGCCGTATTCGTTGGCGGTCTTAATCATCAACCGCAATTTCCGAAAGAACTCTTCATTATAGACCTTGAGATCCCACTTCTTGTGGCTCCGGTTGTAGGAAAACGGGCTGTACCTCTGGCGCCAGGACTCTCCGGCGGAAGTGACGCTCTCGCTGGTTTCCCTGCATGGGTCGTCATCATCGGGGGGGGGGAATTTAGTTGGGTCAATAAACAGCGGATAGAAAATCACCCAATGGCGGAAGAAGTTATTTCCGTTCTTCGCCAGAAACTCCATCTTGGGGCGATAGTCTACGGTCCCATTGGCGATGGAACTGGTATCGCCGTTGACGCCGTCGAGGTCTGGAATACCCGGATAGATGCCCGCCAGATACGCCTCGCGGTTGTTGAAATAGAGAACCTGCCTGTTGTTTATGCTGCGCTTTTGCAGCAGGTTGGCGGGGATAGGTGGCGGTGTTGACATGAATCCTCCTGTGCTTTCGGGTTGTGAGATCGAGGCAGCGAAGCAGCAATCTCGATGAGTGTGTTTGGCAATGTTAAGCCGTATCTAAGATAAGGATAGACCTGCTTGTACTTTCCGGCCTTCGGGCTCCAGGTGGTCGCATCATGCGTCGAGACGCGGGACTTAAACTCCGGTGCCACTCGGAATGTTGATTTCCTCGTCGATATTCTCCAAAGACGTACAAGTCAGTCTGCAAAGCTGAATGCCCGTGCGACAGTTTGCCCGGATCAGAGTGAGTTCAAAATCGATTATCTACTGTCACTGCAGTAAAGCAAAGGCGCGTGACGATGGACTAATAAGATTAATAGTGGAAGCGCAAGAATTTCCTCTGCCGCCTAAATCGCAACCAGTTCGTGGCATCGCTCACAAACTTCGTCCGCGCCTTGCGCGGCCCAATATCGCGGCGGAAGTAGTGCTTGCGCCTGCTCATCCAGTCATCTGCCGCAGCCTCGATCTGGGTGACGGTCACACCACCCTCGCAGTTGATATCAACACGTGCCTCAAAGGCGGCCAGCTTGCACGCTGTACCGATCACTGTCGCGCGCGCCCAACCACGCTTGAGGAGGTGGGCCAAGTAGCGCGCTCGTTCATCAGCAAATGGTCCATTGTGGTGATAGGGCGTATCGATACACCCGGAGAATACTTCTTCACATGTGTTCATTGAACATCGAGCCTCTTTAACAATCGTTATTTGGTCACTGCTCCCCGATTGTCCCGGAGGTTGACTAGAGAAACGAAAGAACAGAGGCGAGATACTAACTGAATCCCAGACCAAAAGTTATGTGAGGTGCAGGGACAGACGATGCCTCATTTCGAACGACTTGGGGCGACAACCCTACATAACTACGAAAACAACATAAGTGCGCCATTTCGTGAAAGAGTGTCTTGTGCGGGAGTTGTGCTACTGGATTGATCGCGATCTGGTTTCCACGAGCTTATGTGGCCAAGTCAGTTATGTGGCGCAGAGTGAATCCCGCCCCGCAAATACATTGTTCTTCAATTTGTACGCCACATAAGTTTTCGCCTCTATAGTCGGATTGTTCTTCGATTTCATTTGGAGGTCTGACTATGTTTGACCAACTTTACAAAGCTCAGCGCGCTCGCGAGCGGCATTTGAATGCTCCGCTTGCAGATGAGCGGATTCGCTATCTCTCTCTTTGGGCTGCGCAAGGAAGCACAAGGAGTTCTCTTCGAGTTAGAGCGCAGGATCTGCTGACATTCATCGAGTTTCTGCATTTGGAAACAGCGGACGAGATCGATGAGAAGCAGATCAATAAGGCTGCCGATCGATGGGCCAAGCGTCAGCCGCAACCTCCCAACGTGATTGACTTCCGCTATGGGAAGCTGCGCTTCATTTCTCATGCAAGGCAGTGGATCGCCTTCCTCGGTCGCCTGCGTCAGCCTGAAGTCCGCCGCCCACCGTACACTCACATGATCGAAGAGTTCAGCGACTACATGTGTGAGGAGAAAGGCTTGTCCCCAGTGACTGTCCACAAACGCCGACAGCACGTAACGCAGTTTCTCAGTCGCTTTGATAAGCAACACCGTGACTTTAATGAGATCTCTATTCTCGACATCGACGCGGCTATAGCTCGCAAAGGTGAGCATGATGCTTACACCCGCTCATCGATGAGAACGTACGCCAGCGCTTTACGAGCTTTCTTCTATTACGCCGAGCAGCGTGGTTGGTGCGCTCCAGGTCTGGCGGCGGCGATTATGTCCCCACGCGTTTTCGCCGATGAACAGTTACCAAAAGGCCCATCGTGGAAAGACGTGCAGCTCCTGCTGGCGAGCACCGAAGGTGACAACGCAATCGACATTCGAGATCGTGCTCTCATGATGTTGTTCGCCGTCTACGGATTGCGGGTCAGCGAAGTCCGCGCTCTCCGGCTGGAAGACCTGGAATGGGAGAATGAGTTGCTCTACGTGACTCGTCCCAAACCGCGCCGTCGGCAAACTTATCCGCTCTCACACACCGTAGGTGAGGCACTGCTGCGCTACCTGAAAGAAGTACGGCCTCGCGTTCACTATCGCGAGGTGTTTCTTACCTTGCTCGCACCGGTCCAGCCTTCCAGCGCTAACTCGCTTTATTGCACCGTCGCTGAACGTTTTCGAGCGTTGAATATTCCTTCGCAGCATCGTGGGCCACACTCACTTCGACATGCTTGCGCTACCCGCTTGCTCGCTGAGGGTTTGTCGATGAAAGAGATTGGCGACCATCTCGGACATCGCAAGCCAGATAGCACTCGCGTTTACGCCAAAGTTGATCTGGCAGGTTTGCGCCAGGTGGCGGACTTCGAGATCGGAGGGGTGCTATGAAACTGAAAGCGCTTATCGCTCAATACGTGGCCTTCCGAAAGTCTCTGGGGGCGCGCTTTGAAAACAGACGAGGGTCGATTGAACGCTTTTTGCCGGTGGATGGGAGAAGAGATCAACGTCACCGATGTCCAGGTAGAGCGAGTGAATGCCTTCCTTGCTGGCACCGGCCCAGTCAACCGCAGTTGGCAGGAGAGATATGGTCTATTGAACGGCCTCTATCGTTATGCGATCAGCCGCGGCTTAGTTGTTACTTCGCCACTGCCGACAACCAAGCCAAAGTTGCCCGAACGCTTTATCCCCTATATCTACTCACGAACCGAACTGCGCAGACTCTTCAACTCCACCACTGCTGCCTGTCCGAAAGGACATTGCAAACTTGAGCCGCACACGCTGCGCGCGATCTTTTGCTGCTCTATGGCGCGGGACTACGCGTCAGCGAGGCGTCTGGCTCTCACCCTGGACGATGTCGATCTGGCTAGTGCGTTGCTCACGATTCGCGACACGAAGTTCCATAAGACACGAATGGTGCCGCTGGGAGCCGAACTGAATCAGGAGATGGCGCAATACGCAGCAAGGCGAACAGAAGCTGGTCATAATCAAAGTGGTACGGCGCCCTTTTTTGTCTTGCGCCGGGGCGGACCGGTGCAGCGCCCGCTCGTCGAATGGAGATTCAAAGGCCTGCGTGAGTATGCGAATGTCAAACGGGTCGATGGCGCTCGCTATCAACCGCGACTGCATGATCTGCGCCACTCTTTCGCCGTTCATAGACTTGTCTCGTGGTACCAACAGGGCGCTGACGTCCAGAAACTGCTGCCGCAGTTGTCCACCTACCTGGGGCATCTCCGCATCAGTGATACCCAACCCTATCTCACGATGACACCGGAGCTACTGCACGAGGCATCAGCACGCTTTGAGCGTTATGCCTTGAAGGAGGGAGGCCATGACTGATGCGACAAAGCTTGGCCCATGGGTGCGGCGCTTTCTCCTTGAATACTTAGTTGGTGAACGGAATCTGGCGCGCAATACACAACGCAGTTACCGCGACGCTCTGGCTCTAATGGTTCCCTTCATCGCCGCGAGAGTCCGCAAACAGATTGATCAGCTTACAGTTGAGGATATCACTGCTGAACAAGTGCGACTCTTCCTGCAAGACCTGGAGCAGACGCGGGGCTGTAGCGTGGCAACGCGTAATCAACGGCTAGCCGTGGTCCATGCGACTGGCGCGCTTCATCGCGGAACGTAGTCCAGAACATATTGAGTGGTGCGGCACATTAGGAACCATTCCCTTCAAGCGAGCTATGAAACGAGAGATTACCTATCTGGAACAATCAGAGATGGAGGCTCTATTGGCGGCACCTGATCGACGCACGCCACAGGGCCAACGAGACTATGCTCTGCTGCTCTTTCTCTACAACACTGGAGCGCGCGCGGATGAAGCAGCGCAACTGACAATACGGAAACGTTGAGTTGGCCCAAACGCCAACGCGCGATCTAAGTTCAGTACAGATCCACGGGAAAGGTAACAAACTGCGCCGCTGTCCACTGTGGCCGCATACGGCAAGTGCGCTTACCGCATTGCTCAACGACAGAGCTCAACATGAGCACGTCTTTCTCAATCGCTGTGGCCGGCCAATCACGCGCTTTGGCATTCACACAATGGTGGAACGCTATGTCAAGAGAGTATCGGCAAAGATGCCAGCACTGGCCACGAAGCGAGTGAGCCCGCATTCGCTTAGACACACAACCGCCACCCATCTTCTGCGTGCCGGAGTAGATATCAACACCATCCGCGCCTGGCTGGGCCATGTCTCGATTGACACCACCAACATCTACGCGGAAACCGACCTGGAGATGAAAGCCAAGGCACTGGCAACTTGTGAAGTAAAGGAGACCAAACGGTCGAGGCGATGGAAGGAGGACAAAGGGCTAATGACGTTCCTGCGCGCGCTCTGAGCCTTGAACTTGTGTGGCGTTCGGTTCGCTGGTTTGCTGCTGAGAGCTGGCTAGAAAGCTGAGCGCCACATAAACTGACTTGGCCACATAAGCAACCTCGCCGACAACTCGCCATTAATCCGGTCGCACAACTTCCACAGAAGACGCTCTTTCATGACCTCTGAAGGAATATGAAATCCTCGTGTCGCGGGCAGGCCGTTGTTAGGTGGCTCCGTTGATCTTTAGACACAGAAGCAGTACCCAAAACCCAGCTACTGCACACAATGAAATCATAAATAGGTAGCCTAGCATTTTGTACAATGAATGAGGGCAAGGAGACAATGACTTATGTTCACCAGAGTAAGGCTTTAGCTCGTCCAAAATGTCAGCTAGTCGAAGGTTCGTATTACCTAATGAAGAAATTAATAGCCCGCAACCTATGATGCTCAAAATATTAACTACGATGAAGAGCACAGATACGATAGTGACGTAAACCAATGGCACTACATGCCCTTTCCCCGCTTCTGATATCAACCAGCCTAGTGCCACTAAATTTCCAGTTATAAAAAATGTGTACCAGGCAATCATGAGTTGGCATGTTGAACGAACATAGTTGTTAATTTCCTGATACTCCTTCACAAGCAATGATTCACTACCGGAGGTTGTATCCTTGTCAATTTCATGACTAACGGTAGAAAAAGACTCTATAGACTTATCTTGGGAGGGGGAAGTAACTAAGCCGGCCTTCCTATTTTTTGATGATGTGCGTCGCATTCTATCCTCTCGCAACAAGTGACGCCTAACGTTTGAGTTCAGGTGGCCGCGCGATTCGCAACAGCTTGAAAGAATAGAGACTTAATGAAGGACACGCAATTGCGGCTCACCTGCAACGTTTAGATGCGGCATTGCTAAAAACTCCTTACTAACAAAATATAAGCTGTATGTTGGAATATTCCTGCATCTCCGACACGACCCACTCGGTCGCTAGCCCACACGCAGGCAGAATGTTGGTCGTTATGTGGCGTTCGGTTCGCTGGTTTGATGCTGAGAACTGGCTAGAAAAGTTGAGCGCCACATAACTGACTTGGCCACATAAGCGAGCGAACCCTTGACAGTTTCCGTCCGTCTTGTCGAACGTGATCCGCTCAATGCACAGTGTCTGTAGCGCCTGCTCTGCATCCCACTCCGGGATCGTTACTGGTCCAAGCTCATCGCCGTAAGTTTGACTAACTGCAAACCATCTGGCGCGATGAACAAAAGTCGTGTAAGTCTGGCCTTCGCTCAATGTGTCGCTCTCTTTGGATTCATCGTCGTGGCGCTTGCGGGTTAAGGGCATGCAAAGCGTTAAAGCCTTTTCGCCGCGTTTCACGAAACGGCCTAAGTCTTTCCACTTCGGAAAAGTGTTAATGGGACCGGGCTGTAATCCGCGCATGTTGGCATTGCACAAGTGCGAGGATTTGATTGCCTAGGCTGTAATTCCAAAACGCACTGTATGCGTCCATGATTAGGCCGGGTTTGTTGACCGCTTCCATGAGTAAAGCTGACCACTTCGGAATGTTCGCTATTTGGGCTGTTTGAATTTGCTGCTGCATTGTCATTGCTCCTTTTTGCTGTCGTAGTTTTGGTCTTTTAAGAGGGTGTTTCCCCTCGTAGAGACCGTTGGCTACGACTGGCGCCGCAGAGCACACCCGCAGGGCCGCAACGCAGTGAAGGAGTCGCCGACTTGTGCTCTGTGGCTGGCGTGGACAATGTGAACGGAGAGGGGAAAACTAATTCGAAAGGACCTCTCGGCTGGAATGGAGCGAAGCGGAATGCAAGACGAGGCGTTAATTAGTTGAGGGTGTGTCTGAGCGCGCGCAATCCCTCACTTAGCGCGCAAGGGGTTTGTTTCGCTTTCCTTATGTTGTCCCTTGTTGCGGCTCGGCGTGAGGGGCCTTCGAGGATGCGGTCAAGAAAGCAATGTACACTCCCGCACTGCACACGTAGGAAAGTAAACCGAGAAGAAACAGACCGCAGAAACGCTAAAAACCAAAGACCAGGAAACCCTTCCATCCGTCTTGATTGGGCCATGACTCGTAGCGATGTCCAAAGTCCCTGTCGATCAACACTTTGTTGCAGAGCATATTCTTTCGGTTCCTAAAAGGAAGGCTTGGAGCTCTGAGGAACGTTACTGAGTAGCATTGCGAATATGATTGAGGTGGTAGCGATTAGCGGCGGTCTTGGTGCGGGCGAATGTCTAACTTGTCGTCGATCAATACCTCTATTTCGATTCCGCTCATGCGCGAGAACGCAAGAATCTCTAACAACGACGGCTCACGAAGACCGCGCTCGTAGCGCGAGATCGCGCCGCTATCTGTCCCGAGATAATCCGCAACCTGTTCCTGCGTCATTTCTAAACGCAAGCGCACCTCGCGCATTTTGCCGCCTAGTTTCTTAGGCGCTTTGCGCCGATAGCGCGCCATCAGGCTTTATCTCCTGACGGAAATCTGCTATATAGCAGGAAGTTATTTGTGTGGCTTTGCTGTGATGTGTTCGCCCAGATGAACCGGGCGACCTTCACCTAATAAATTCCTCTGAGGTTGCGAGCATGAAAGCCTCTTTTCGACGACGAGTATTTTTGAATCCCGCCTCAACCGATCAATCCTCGTACATCCTGGTCTACGTTGAATCGACCCACAACGGCGAACATCCATGGGGCAGCAACATGGTCAACATCGCCGATTGCCGAAGGAAGATCGAATTAGAGTTCAACATCGGCACGAGAACTGCGCGGCGCATCAGTCTGGCAAAGATCAATCTGTTAATCAAGGTGCTGACCGCATTTCGCGATGCGCTTCTAAAAGAGATCACCCTAATCGAAAAAACGAAATGAGCCAACGCCCACAACCGCAAGGCACTGGCAATGTGGCGAATAGTGAGAAGAATCCAGGGTTCCTCTCTTACAAGCTCAGCCGCTTTGACGAAGCACACCAGCATTTGGACTATGCACGTCGCGTTTTACTGAGCCTCAAAGACGCTGGCGCGGTAGCCCAAGTTGATGAAACTCGGGCCTGTGCACTTCTCGAACAAGGACGTCTCGCGGAAGCCGAACACGTTGCCCGCTCCGCTGTGAGAGAGTTGGAGAGAGGCGACCGACACGCGCTCTTGGCGGAAGCACTGACGACGCACGGCAGAGCGTTGGCCCGGCTCCGACAGTACAGCCCCGCACTCCTAGCTTTTCGGCGGGCTATCGCATCGGCTGAGCACGCAGGAGACATGAACCGAGCAGCACAGGCGGCGCGCGCCGCTTTTCAGGAGATTGGAGACCGCTTAGCCGTAACTGAGGGCCATAACTTAATAGCCGGAGGAAAACTGGACGAGAAAGTACGAGCACTTGAATATGATCTAATAAAACGCGCGCTTGATGTTGCACAGGGAAGCATAACCTGCGCTGCCCGCAGTCTGGGCATGTCATATCAGGCGTTGAATTACATGTTGGAAACAAGGCACAAAGAATTGTTCACGAATCGGAGTCCAGTGCGTCGTCGTCCACGGAAATCGTAGAGGTCCGTGTTAGGTTTGCCTGCAAATACGAAAGGCGACAAGCCCGCAAAGCATTGTCGCCTGACCTTATAACAGCCACCGCGTTGCTACTCATTCGGATTCACTATAAGAGTGAGACGGCAGCACACAAACCAAAAGGCCAGAATCTCGGCTTTTCCGGCCTCTGAGTCTCTTCCCCACCGACGCGGGGCCAAGATCAAAATTTCAATTCCAGATCATCGTCAACAATCTGTTCGAGCGGAACCTTCGCGGCGCGAGCGTAGGCTAATAACGTTAAGATGGTTGGAACGCGCTTGCCTACCTCGTACTCAGAAATGCGTCCGTAGTGGCCGGGAAAGTTTATGTAATATTTCATTTCGGTCTGACTTAATCCGAAATGTCGGCGGATTGCGAGTAGCTTCGGGCCAATTCGTTTTGGTTTAGAACGGCGGCGGCTCATCTCTTACCTTTCCGAGCTTTCTTAATCAATTCGTTTTGCTTATAAAGCGCAGCCTTTGCGGCAGTGAGGGTATCGATTAGACCATCGATCTTTCGCAGACTTGCCTCTCGTGCGGCGGGAGTCCCCATGAAGAATTCGAGGTTTATAACGCGGTGACGATCCGCAATTGTCACCATGTTGGTTCCCCACGGATAAGCGCCATTTTCGCAACTGTCAAAGGCCACGGAGACATAGGAGTCGTGGCCCATCGGGAGCGAGTTGAGGAAATGGCGTTTGAGCAAATCGTGGCGGCGGCGTTTCGGCATTGTGATACTCTACTGAGTTAATGACCGTGCGAGGTTCAACCGGCTAGTGAGAACCCGCCGAGCAGTCCGGGCTACTGTTCGGCTTAACTCTCATGCATTGACCAGTCTAGTACGAACTCGTACTAGACGCAAGTTAAAATCGCGCAAGCGTCCTACGCCGAAATATTTGCCTGAAAAGCTGTTAACAATTCGCCATGAGCTAGCGATGTCCCAAACTGAGGTTGCTAAGTTTGTAGGCGTCGAAAATCGCGTGAGTATTAGTGGCTATGAGCGAGGCGAAAGAGAACCGCCGCTGCCAGTTCTGCTGAAGTATGCGCGTCTCGGAAAGGTATCGGTCGAATCTTTGATCGACGATGAAATGCCATTGCCGAAAGTTGTTGGGCCCAGGCGGACGAATCTTTAGGCGTCTTAGAATCCTCAACAAACGAACGTTGGCAAGAAAGAATGGGAGCGATCTGCGAACCTCCCCAGTATTCTCCGTCTCATCTTTCCTAATTTGGGCAATAACATACTTGACTCATACGGGGATGTCCAGCACAATCTGGGGGATCTCAAACCCTTCCAGATTGTGAGTCTGTTTGAAATGCTTCAATTCTACGCTGGTATATACGATCAGGCGTTGCGTGACCTAAGAGAGTTTGAGCGGCAAGTTAAAGCATCTGATCTGAGCGGAAATCCCTTCTTAACGAAGCACCAGGTTCAACGGACTTATCAAGTGTTTCAAAGTTTTGAGTACCTAAGAAAACACACGCCCTTTCTAAATTCAATCTTGGATGGTTCACTGGGTTCGGAGCTGGGCAACATTCATCCAAAGCTCCACAGCACTATGAGTCTGTCAGAGCTTGGCGGCCAGTTGTCAGCATTCCGAAAGGCTGTTGAGCATGAACTATGGATGAATGTGTTCATGTATATTCCCCGCGATCAAGCGAGTTTTTACGAGGGGAATAGAGTGTCGGGCTACATGATAAAGCATCATGCTAACGCGGCCCCTCCCGATGCTGAATTGCTATTTGGTCAGAAAGTCTATGATAACTTTCCGGGTGCGAGGTTAGATGTAAACGAGGCAGGAAACTGTTATGCGAGCGGACGTAATACTGCTTGCGTGTTCCATCTTACAAGAGTCTTAGAGCGCGGATTATTTGTTTTGGCCCAAGACCCGAAGCTTTTTGCTCTAACGCACCCTGCGCTCACGCCATCTGTCACAAATGCCGTACTCGAAACTTGGGAATCCTTAATCAAAAAGATAGAGACGGCCATAGACAACGTTCGGCTAAGTTCACCGCCGGGAGGGAAAGCGGCAAGGCGGATCGGGTTAGATATGTATTCCGGTGCCGCGATTCATTTTAAGTATTTGAAGGATCACTGGCGCAATCCAGTATCCCACAGTCGATCTACTTATGATGGGCCACAAGCTCTGAGTGCTATCACGAAAGTCAGAGAGTTTATGCAGCATTTGGCGGACACAATCGAACTAAGTGAGACAGCAGGAATGGTTCTACCTTGAGGGGTTCCGCTTACTGCGCTCTTTACGGCGTTCGTCTTTAGCTAATTCTCTATCCAATTCCTTTTTCGGCACAGCCATTAACGCTTTACCAAACTTCTCAAACCGTTGTTGTTCCTCACTCGTCGCAGGCTCTTTGCGCTTTGCTGATTTCATGGCCGCACAGTCTATCATGTTTTCCGTGGTCTCCGGCGCACCGGACTCCGCTCTTTCAGTAAGTCAGGATGCCGTTTTTCGATGATGCGGGCTAGACGCTGGTAGCTGATTCCTAAGAGTCGCGGCTGCATGGGTTACGCTGCCATTCACTTCGGCTAATGCGGCTCTGATTAGACCGCGCTCAAACTTCAACACTTCATCGGGGAAATACAGACCTTTGAAAATTACGTCTGCGCCTTCCAGTCTTTTCTCGCTCTGCAATCTCGCGATCACTTTTCGCGCTGCCTGATTCAGTCTCGCTAACAATCCCGCGCTTTGAACCTCTGCTAACCACTCGCTTGCTTTGTCATAAGCGGATAGCAAAAGCTCTAAAGGCAACTGCTCGATTTCTTCGATCAGAGTGAGTGCGGCGATCCCGGCCTGATTGAGTGCGCCGACACGATGCGCGACTTCGGCGGCTTCCTGCAATGCGGATTGCGCCCGCACTGTTTTTGTCAGTCGGGCTAATGCGATGCCGTGAGTGACAAGCGCCTCAGCTAAGAAACACTGGCGTCCGGCTTTCCTGAAACTGGAGACTGCATTTCGGGCCGTAGCTTCGGCTTGCGATATCTTGCTGCGCGATAAAGACCTGAGCGCGAGTGTCGTCAACTTGCGCCACTCTCACCTTATCTCTGACACTGACTAACAATCGTCGCGCATGGTCTAAGTATTCGTGAGCTTTGCGAAAGCGTGAGAGCTTAAAGAGCAAGATAACCGACATTGTTTTTGACGTGAGCACGATAGACCGTGTTGCGAGCAAGGGTGAAATGATAATCAGCTTCTTCGTAGTGTTTGATCGCTCGCTGAAAATAATCATTTCTCTTTCGCTCAGTGGCGAGTGCTCGCAGCGTCATTGCTGATTGATTGTGATAGAAGCCTTTGAGCGTGTGGTTTGTGATTTTCCTGAATAGCGGCGCGTTGGTGTGAGGATTCTCCACGATTCGTCATAGCGCGAAGCCGTCCACTCTACGACTGACAAGCCCAACAAAGCATTAGCCCGCGTGTTACCTTCGGTCTTTAATCTCTCCAGTGCAGTAGAGAACCAGATCCGCGCTTCATCGTTAGCGCCCGCTCGCCAATAGCAATACGCGAGTTCTGTTCGTGCTTCTGCAACCTTCTTTGAGTCTCCGAGTGCTTCATAGAGCGTGATGCTCTCAGTGATCAAATCTCTCGCGTAGTCGTCTGCCTCTTTGATCTCGTTTCGACTGCCAAGCCAGCCCGTAAGAATCCCCGCAGCACAGCAACACTTCGGGAACAACGTGTCATGCAGTCCTTCGGTTTTTGGACGGTGGCCTATCCCACTCCACAGTGGGGCCATTACTTCTCGCGCTGCGTCGTACTCGCCGCGATCTCGTAACTCTAAAGCAGTCTGGCATCTGAGCGAGGCTTCTGCGTTGGCGGTAAGGTGCGCGGTGTCCAGCTTCGGCGAGGTAGTCCGCATGAATGTAGAGGCTTTCGGCAAGTGAAGTAAGACTATTGCGAAAGCGATATTAGTGCGCTGCGGTCTGCCTTGCAAGAAATGTTGCGGGGTTGGTCTAATCTTTGGCGATATGCAAAGGTTTACATGACTTTGACCTCAAACAAGGAGTAACTCCCATGAAACGGTTCATGTTAACCGTCGCCCTGACTTGCGTTCTCTCCGTCTCAGCACTCGCCGGAGAAATGCCGACTTGGGCGTAGTCGCGCCGACACCCAATCCAGTAGTCGCTCCCGTGCCCGGCGAGGTGCCGACTAATGGCGCTGCGTCAACTGCACCCGGAGAGATGCAGGGGCCGGGGTTACTGGCAGCGGTGATCCTAGCGATCATCACTTGGCCTCGTTAGCCTGATCTGAGTCTCTGACAGCATGACTTCTCGCTGATGCGAGATACGGGCGAAGTGTGCCCATTGGTTTATGTGCAAAGGTTTGCATAAATTTCGGATCACGCCATCGCTTCTCGATCATTGCGACGCCCTTTTTGGTGGCAGCTATAAAGCCAACGCATTGCCGATAGCTCCCGAAGCTCTGTGACGTGAAAGAGCTTTCGATAGGCAATGGCCCAAACATCGCCCAGAGTGTTGGGCGACACAAGGCGTCGCCGTTTCGGTGAAGCGGGGGGCAAAGGCGACTCCTTGAAGAAGGGCGCTACGCGATTGGTGGGTATCCGTAGCGTCCTTCCCTCGCCAACATCATGCTTGATCCTGAAAACTGGAAAATCGTTTTTGGAGTTTACAAGGGCCATTCTATTTCGGCTCTTGCTCTCGCCTATCAACTCATTGCGATAAAGCAATCCCTCCAACGTGGGCGCAAAGGTATTTCAGATGCTATCGCCGGATTGGATTGAGCGATTGATGGTCTTTTCCCGCACACGGATTTTCATAAGGTGGGCCATAAGTTTTTCCTGCGTACCATCGAAGGCAAACTTACGCCGAAACAGGAAGAACAGACTCCGCGAACTTGGCATTAAGTTCTAAAATCGCGTATCCACTAATAGGACGTTGCGTCGCCAAATCAGATTGATGATCTCGTAGACGATGAAATCGAATTGAAGTTTTGATCTTGCCCCGCGCCGTGGTGGTGAAGAAACTGAGAGGTCGGAGAGCCCAGGTTCCGGCCTTTTGGTTTTAAGCGTTTCTTTTGTGGGCTTTTCGTTGGCTTGCCGTGGCGTCCAGTGGGATTAGGTGTTCATTTCAGGATAGTCTTGCTTTGACAGTTTAAAGGGTGTACCATCCGTGAACGATACACCCGAAAAGCCTAGAGCCAACTAGGCGGGCCGAATTACTTCTAACTACCTACCGACGCGAATTATATACATAAGGCGATCTTTATACAATCTACAACTTTCTACGCAGCAACAACTGCATAGAAACGGGAGACCCCGGCAGGACTCGAACCTGCGACCTCCGCGTTCGGAATCGCGGTGCTCTATCCACTGAGCTACGGGGCCACAATAGCGGCGAGAGACAGTTAAGAGGCTGGTTTCTCGCCGTTCTTGTTTTAAAGATCTGGCTTTTGACCACAACCTGAAACTTCTGGCCCTCAGGTGTCAAAACGTACTTTCCACTTTCCTCATCTTTGATGAGTAAACCCCTATCCCTAAGTTTCCCCACGAGGGTGTTGACGTAGACTCGAGATATCTGGTTTTTGGGATAGGCTTCGTTTGCTGCTTGCCATGCCTCAGTAGGGCCAAGCCCCTGTGCCCCGGATTTCTGGAATACTTCAATCACGGCGTGTGTTTTATTGAATCCAAGTACAACGAAGGGATTTGCAGGCCGACCATTTTCTTCAGCATTAACCGCCGGAGCGTCTTGTTTTGGTTCGGCTGCTATTAGGCGCTCCACATTTAATCCCTCTCGCTCTAAAGCGGTCGCGTACATATCCTGGTCTTTAGCCGCTTGGGCTGCCGTTCTCTTTGCTTCTTCAATGGCAGCGCGGGCCTGATCACCATCCTGTCGCGCCCTTTTATAGCGATCCAATAGCCCCTGCTGGTATGCAGTTAGTTTTGCCATAGACAATTGATCCCCTGTGGTTGGGATGGAGCAGAATATACACCCTTCCCAACCCCCACGCAAGGGGTTGTATACCACTACGGGATAATGAGGGGGGATCAAAGGGCAAAGGGAGCTAACCGGCTAAAGCAATAAGAGTTGGGCAGGAGTGAGCTTGCCCTCTCATTTCTTAGTTTTCTTCGTTAGCGCGATGATAGGTGAGATCGTTTGCCGCGTCGTGGTGCTTTACGGTTTGTTTCAGTGGCTCGTTTCATACCCCGCAGACTCTTTGCCAGTCAGTTGTGAGTAAGTGACGCGCTTGCCGGTGATGTTCTGTGCGGCCTTGAGGAACCGATCTGAATCGGTGCCCTTGCGGTTATTGAAGCGGAATGATTGCTCGTCGAAGTAGCGGAACAAGTGGAACGGCTCGACACTAACATAGGTGCCTTTGAGAGTCCGTTTTAGCAGACTCCAGAAGTTCTCGATTCCGTTGGTGTGGATCTGACCATCAACGTATCGCTCAGCGTGATTGATAACACTGTGGGCGTACTGAGATTCCAGACCATTGTAAGCAACCCACTTATCAGTGTAGACGCGTGCGCCCTGCTCAACATGGCGCTCCACGTGTGGCTGCAAGGATTCCAGCTTGACGTTTGGAACTACATGCGCTCTCACTTCGCCGTGACGCTCTAACAATCCCATTACAGCAACTTTCCCCGCGCCGCCAGTACCTAAATGCTTACGCTTCGATTCGTGCATGTTGCGAGCGAGGCCGCCGATGAAAGTTTCGTCTACTTCTACGTCGCCTGAGAACTTCTTGAAACTGCCAGTCTGCATCGCCTTGCGAATCCGATGCAGGAGAAACCATGCTGACTTCTGAGTGATGCCAAGCGACCGGGAAATCTCATAACTGCTAATGCCGTTCTTTGCGTTCACGATCAGCCAGATAGCAGACAGCCACTTATCGAGGCCAATAGGCGAGTCTTCCATTATCGTTCCAAGCTTCACGCTGAAATGCTTTTTGCAACCCGCGCAGATCCAGATGCGGCGGGTCTTAACAAACGAATGTTTCTCCGAATTGCAGCGCGGGCATGTGATACCATCCGGCCAACGGATCGCCACCATGCAACCTAACGCAGTATCAGGATCGGAAAAGTATTTGACAGCTTGAAGTAAGGTTTTAGGAAATGCTTTCTCGCTCATAGTAAAAGCATTTTAGATAAATACCCCGTATGAGTCAAGTATATTATTACCCTAATTTGCTCGCTGCGCTTGCTTAAACAGTCGCTGCTGCCAGCCAACGGTGATCACCTCGGGGATCGGCGCGAATGGGTTGGGATAGAGAATTCCGTCAACGTTCATCGACTCGAAATAGCGGGGTCTGACAGTGGTGTTTTCGTTGTCTGGGATGCGTATCAAGATCGCTGGACCATCGGCGCGACTGCCGGGCATGGAGATGACCTCAACGCTAAGTGTGGCTGGAGAGTAGCGGACGTGGAGGGTCCCGTGCGCGGTCTGAAGAACGCCTGATTGACTTGTCAACCATTCGGAGGGAATAAGTTGGCGCTTGGCGATTCCTAATGCAATTTCACGCGCGTATGCGGAGTCCGACCTGTCATGGCTCCTTGGGCCACGTATGTGCTCGCAGCAATCGCTACAGCGGTCACGTCACGCAATCGTTCGGCTGTGCGAGGCACTTCACTATCAGGCCAACGGTAGGCCGGTTGGTCGCCGCCAGAGACGAGTTCGTTTCTTCCATTGCTATCGAGACCTAAGCATCAACAGTCGCCATGCGACCGCTTGCTTGTCTGTGCCGTATTACCAGAGGCAAGATGAGCACAAGAAGGGCGACGAGAATCACACAAACCACCGGCCAGATGTTTCCTCGTTCTCTCATGCTGCCTCTCGCAGACGAAATCCTGTTTCACTAAGGATGTTCTCAATCATTTGCTCTATTACCGTATCGGACGTGTGAGCTGCCTTTTCCAGTCGGGGCAGGCCCAGCTCAAGATTCGTAAGATCATCAGCGCCACGGGCGATAAAGCCCAAGTGGTCATCGATCACGTTCGGCAGTTACGCTCTGGATGTGTTCTGTGGCGAGCGCTTGGAGGAAAGCAATCGATTCGCGTAGTCCTGGCTTGTCTCTGACAGTGGGCATCATCACGCGAATGTATCTGACTACTTTTACAACCTGTGTTAGCAGAGTCGCCGGGGCAAGCGGCACACGCGAGTGAAGGATTCGTGCTTCCTCAAGATCAGTTGGCAGTCTGACCTTTGTGTAGACGCAACGTGAACGCAGAGGCGGATGAACGATGTGTTGGTTGTTCGATGTCAGAATCACGATTGGCTTGTCATGCGTCTTACCTACGCCGATGTGTCCGTTGTTCTCAGAAAGGCGTGGAATAGAAGCATGACCATCTGTGAATAGTTGGTAGAAGAATGCCTGGCAAGCCTGCGGTAACTTTTCAAACTCGTCGAGCTTCACGATAGGCACAACGCCAGTCGTCGCGAGATAGTCATAGGCCTTTAAGATTTCGCCCAGCGTTAGAAATTCCTTGCTCCACTGTTGTTGTCTGGCTTCTTGGAGACTGAGTTCTTTACTCGAGACTGCTTGGAGCACGAAATTGTTCTGCCCCTGCTCGTCCCATTCGAAAAGAATGTCGTTGAGTTTGAGACCGTCCATCCCTTGCAGCTCGAAGTAAGGCCGATTGCACGCGTAGGCGAGTGCGTCGACCATCTCCGTCTTTCCGCCGCCGCGCTCGCCTTCAGCGAGCAGCGGCATCCCCGACTTCAGCGACTGGCATAGATCCTTGAGTGGTCTTAGTTGAAAGATATAGCCCGACTCGCGGGCCACTAGCTCAGCCAGCGCATCACGTCCATTCTCGCGCACGAGAAGGCGCGGATCGATGACTTGCGATCGGGATCGGACGGAATCATTTCTTTTCATTTCCTGTTGAGCGTTTTAAGGGCGAGGGTCTTCTGCTCGTCTGTCATCAAAGGAATTGCGGCGCTGATCTCTTCGCGAGTTCCGAAAAGCAGCAATTCCATCATTTCGTGATCGGTGAGAGTTCCGTGCCGGAGTTCGTCTTCACCGGGCGCATTAATGGCTGGCTGGTCCTTCGGCAGATCAGCGACCATGACGTAAGCCGGACATCCGGCTTCAACCTTTACGAACGCGCGCTTGTCACCACTGACACCGCCGAACATGCTACTTGCTTCATCCGTTATAGGACTGATGATCCGGTTGCCGGCACCATCAACTATGACCATGCGCTGTCCACAAACCTGAAGCAAGTAGTCCGGCTGCTTGCATTCCGCTCGACGCAATCTTGCTCAGCGCACGTTTTAGACCACCACTATCGACGACCACGCGTTTACCTTGGATGCCTGAACCACCATCGCTGCCCAAGACTTCGCCTGACATCTTGACCAGTCTATTGTCTGCGTGAATCGATGTACCCGATCACTGTAATAAACGCGCGGTCATATTCGCTTCCGCTCGCACGTCCAATAAGTACTGTGCCTTTCGGCAGCGACCAGCTTGAGCCCTTCATGTCTCTGACCAAGCTCTAGCCTCGTATATGAGTTATTGCGGAGCGTGAAGATGACGCCTTGAGTTCGTACGGGCAGCATCGTGCCAAATGGTGGCAACACCGCAGGGGGCTCGGTTGTCTTAGGTCGCACTTTACTGTCCGCGCGCAATTGAGGTTGATTGATCTTGGCTGTGGCCGGGTCTTTCGCGGGTGAATCACCCACGTAAATGGTTTGAGTGGTGTTAGGGCGAGACTCAGCTAACTGCTGGGTCGCAGAGTTAGTTCCGCTGTTCGGTTGGTCCCGCGTTGTGCTCGACGTAGAGTCCGTTTGCGCGTTGGTCGATCCGTCTTCGTTTGTCCTGGGCTGATAGACAGTACCGCTCAAACTGGCTATGCCCACGGTTGTCGATCCAGTGGCGTTCTCTTGTGGATACGGAGTTGGCGTCGGAACTGAGCTGGCATTGTTTGTCGTGCTATCGGAACCTAGCGCTTGCCGAGCAAGTCTAATCGCCTCGACACTAGAGTTATTATCCGACCCTTTAGAATCCTCCCTAGTCCTGCTCTGTGTGTTGGGGCGAGTATTGGCTTGAACGCTGACGTTCACTCGATTGATCTTAAGAAATCGATGGAGGGCGAAGGTGCTGCCCGCCAGAAGGACGAAAACGAAGCACAAAATAATCAGCGTCCGCTTTCTAGTTCTCTTTGTCGATCGACCTGCTTGGGCGGCGCAAGCAGGGGATTGTTTGGATCGTAGAAGGTGTTGCTTGACTGTGGATTTTCGTTAAGAGCATCAACCGCGCGACGATGGTTATTACCGTTTGCAGAAGAACTGTTTGGTTGGTCCATGGTGTATCCCTCTACCGCCCGTTGGTCGCGAGCTTGATTGAAGCCGGCTGGTCAGCGGCGTTGGTTTGGGTGACAACGATCTTTAGGTGCTGGCGAACATCGAGCACGGGAGAGTTGTAAGCAATCGCAAAGTAGATTGTTGCGCCGGGAGCGATAGCACCGGAGGTGTTGCTTGCCTCTCGTTGCGTGTTCGCAATCAAACGACTATCGACTGTTGCGCCGTTGTCGTCGATGGTCACGATAAAAAGTTCAGGGCTGTCTGCCATGAGTTGCAGTGACTCACTCGTAGTGTTTTTAACAGCTACCGTTACGACCTTGACTGGTCTTCCGGAGTCGGGGTCTTGAAGAACTGAAAGTTTCAGTCCATGTGTTGCACGGGTCCAGTTCTTGAAGCGCCTTGGTTGTTTGACTGCTTCGTTCAACGCGCTGCGCAGGGAAGTGGCAACTTCGGAATTGCCTTCGGCAGAGAGTCGAATCTCCTTTACTTCGTTCTCCATCGCTTCGGCTAGAGACGAGGACTCCGCTCCTTTCGGCGTTTTGCCTTTTGGTCTTTCAAGGTCGACCGATGCTGGCACGACGATGGACTGCGCAGTTGTTTTCTCACCTCCTTGCTCTTTGTCATCAAGATTAACTGGCAGTCCTGCCGCGCGCCGTCGCGCCACTACCTCATCGCGGTTGTAATTCAGCACACAGCGATGAACGTTTTGCGCGAGGTCTTCTACTGGATAGAACAAAAACGTTACGACCAAGCCGCTACGCATTTGAGCAGTGACCGTTGCTGCTGGATTAATGGTCCTAACGTTTTGTCGGGGAGGAACGAACTGCGTACCTGGGCGGACAACTATTGCTCGCTTGTTTCGTTCGAGCGCCTTTTCATCAACCGTCGCCATCTCAGGATCACCGGGAATGATGTAGCGAGGACCATCGTTAGCTGGTAACTCGATCAAAATGCTCCCATGCTGAGCCATCGCTAACCTGACGACTGTTTCATCTTTTGTCACGTCCACTCTTGCTTCTCCGACAAAGAAATCAGTCGAAGTCTTCGGTGCCGAGTTCGTAGTAGCTGATGCCGTCGGCTTCAGCACGCGATGGACACGCTTACGGGTGGGTTGTTGCGCCGCTAAGAGAGTCGTAGCAAACAGCAGTATTAGCAAAGAGTTGATTATCTTCATGGTCTTGTCCTTAGTCTCGCGCTGAAATGATTGGCGTTTCCGCCTCGCTGGAACTGAGTTCTTTGTAGTCGATAGCGTTAATGCGGAAGCCGGATCGAAGATTTCTATCGAGACGGAATGTGCCGTCTTCGGGAGCGTCTGGCAGGAGGTCCACGGTCAGAAGGATGTGCTTCGTCAGGTGTTTGCTCTCGTTCTTCACCACCATGTCAATCTCCTGTGTTCCATACACCTTCACAGTAAGCGGTTTGCCGGGAGCATGTTCTAGGTATTCGGGTTTCCAAGTAGCGTTCCATTGCTCTTCGCGCTGCGTCTGAAGGATCTTCTGTTCCGTTAGGTATTGCGCGAACTTCTTGGCCTGGCCGGGGACCATCAACCTGAGCGCCGCTTCGATGTCTTTGATCGCGACCTCTGGTCCACGCGGTAGAGATATTCCAGATAGGCCTTAACCACGTAATCCATATCGGCGATTTGCAGTTTGTCTTTTTCTAGCTTGACTGCTTCCGTCGTTCCCAATTCCTTGTCATTGATCATTACTGTTCGACCAGATGACATATCGACGACGATGCGGTCGGGACGTTGAATAGATTTATAAACAACTCCTACAACTGCGATCGCGACAATCACAAACGTAAAGAGGATTAGAAGAGATTGGCGGCGGATTGTGCGCACGTCAGCCGGATCTCGGTAGCAAACGATCGGTCCTATCAGTTCGCGCCCGTCAATATCATGCGGGTTCTCATTTGTTGGGTGTGCGGCGTCTGACATCGCTCCTGATGTCGTAACTGGTAGCTGGATCGCTTCAGTGCTCATGTGTTTCTCCCCTCGTGTCGTAATACTGCTCGGTCATTTGATCTCGACCGTGCGCCTTTACAATCGACATGCCGCGAAATCAAACCCAAGACTCGTTCATGCTTGTGTCTTGTGCCTGTTGTAAAAGACAAACACCGTATGTAAAAGGCGACAGGTTCTTAATGAACCTCGATAAAGAAACTATTCGTCTTTGCGTTGACTGGAAGGTGCGAAGTATCGATATCGGTTACATCAAGGCTGAAATCACGAGCTTTAAAACTGCGGGGCTTTGAGACGGTTAAACTGGGCAGGGAAGTAACTCTCAGAGCCTGACCTGAATGTTGCGCGTAAAGCCTGAGGATCGAATTGACGTATGTTCGGGTCTCCGCGTAGGGAGGCAGCCCACCTGTAACTAAGCCGCGCGGATTAATGATCTTACCACCTGTAAGCCTGAGAGGTTTTCCGGTTAGAAATGATTCAACAGTGCCTTCACCCGCGTTGTACGCCGCCAGCGCTAGATCTAACTGTCCATTAAATCTAACCAATAAATCCCGCAGATAGCGTGCCCCGGCATCTATTGCCGCTCTCGGATCATGCGGGTCTTGTAATCCGTAACGACGGGCAGTATCCGGCATGAATTGCATTGGGCCCCGAGCGCCTTTCGGGCTGATCGCATCGAGTCGATATCGCGACTCTATGAAACAGACACTGCTCAAAATCCGCGGATCAATGCCATATCGTTTTGCGGACTCCAAGATGAACGGCTCAAGTTGTCGCGCTCGATCTTGGAGGGATGGCCCAATCTCTTGGTGAGACTGGGCCATTACGCTGGCGGTTAACAGAAGCAGGATTGTTGGTTGGACTAGCCTGTACAGCATGGGGGCGCTTGAGCAAGAAGTGGGCCAGCTACTGGCACGGCGATTGAAAAGGCGAATGTCAATTGCTCGGTAACGTGAAGCACGGACGAGTGAGGAATTAAGTAGGAATCAATTGAGGGAGAAGTAAGCAATGAACAACTTCGTAGAACTAATAAATATTCCAGGGCTGGAACAATCGCGCGTCGCGCGGACAGGACGCCAACTCATCATGCTTGCCTTGGGCATGAAAGCTCTACACGGCGCGGTTGCTATCGCGCTGCTGTTCGTGTTCGGTGTGATATCCGCGTCTGCGCAGACGCCGAGCGGATCGTTTTTCAATGGCAACAGCTCGCAACTCGGAAACAGCTTTCGCTCCGTCACCTTCTTTCTGGCGGCAGCAATGATCATTTTCGGGATTATCTTCGTCGCCATCGGAATTGTTACGTCAGGACTTCGCGAGTCGCTCTCGACGTGGAAGTTCATCACAGGAGCAGGGTGCTTCGCCTTCGGAGGCATCTGCGCGGCGATCTATGCCTTTAGCCAGGGCGATACCGTTCCGCTCGATAACCAGTTCTAACTCTGGCGGCGAGAACTGAGGTCTAGAAGCAGGGCGACTCTTTTCTTGGAGGCATTGTGATGCGTGTGCGTCCTGTCCGACCAAATATTTACCTGCCGGTGGTGCGCTTTGGCGTTGCCGACAGTGATTGGTTTTCCGTGCTGCTGATTTCCTGCGCGGGCTACCTAGTGCCGGTGCCGTTGGGCCTTACAGTTTTCTACGTGCCGTTGCAAATGTGGACCTGGCTGCTAGCAACTGCCGGGAGCATCGCCTTCTTCAATTACATTCGCGTCGGTCGGAGACCTTACTGGCTCAATTACAAGTTGAAGAGTCTTTTCTTACATCATCGCCAATACCGCGCTATTCCAAACGGTAGGAAGCGCGCTTTCAATCGCGCCTGGCTGATTGACGAGCAGAGAGACGAGTCAGCGTTTGAAGCTCAAAGATCGCCGCCAATGAGCGTGACCCAAACTATTTCTTTGCTTGAACAGAATGATCGTTTCCAGGAGGACTGTGCAGAAAGATGGAACACGCTCTTACCTACGAGAGAATAGAGGAGGACGAAGGCTTTCTTGATCGCGAAGATTCGGCGCTCAGACGACCTCCAGGTCGAAGGCGAGATTCATCGATCGTCGGCATCTACAACGACGCTCTACGACATAAGGATGGGGCACTGACGATTGCGTATCGAGTGGAAACACCCGCGACGATGTTTGCCGATGACATGCTTCTCGATATCCGCTATGACGATCTCGCAAGAATGCTCGCCTTTGAGAAGCCTCCCGGCACTTTTGTTCAATTCAGGTATTCAACTACGCCCGATCCCGGCCACGCAATTGCTAGCGTCATAAGCTCGCGTGCGCCTGCCGGAACACACACGTTGGCGTCTTTGCTGCAATCGTCGAATCTCGATTACTTGCGAAGTGCCGCTAAGGATCTTCCTTATCGTCGGAGTGTGCTCACATTTTGGGTGAGAGTTCCACCGAAGAAGCGCGGCAATTCCACAATCAGCGCGATCGCGGACTTGAAACATGCGCTGCGAGACGAACAGAAAACGCGTGGAATGTTGAGCGCACTTCACAACCTTTGTGAGATCTATTCTCGCACCGCAGCTGACTCAGTAGTGAGGCGAACGCTGGAAGCTGAACGGCGCGCCTATAGTCATGCCAGTCGAGTGTGGCGGCAGATTGAAAATTCATCTCCGCTCACATTACGTCGCTTTACCCGGCAAGAGATGTGGGAGGCGGTCTTCCTTGGACACTGCCAAAACGCGAGTTCCGTGCCTTTCTTACCCGAAAGACCAGGCCGTGATCTGCGGGACTATTTGTGTGGCGAAACTATCGAAGGCGAGTTGAGCTACCAACTGCACGGCGACTATCCAGTGGCGATAGTCTCGATGTTTATACCGCCGAATGAGTTTGTGACTGCCGATACGCTTCGGGGTCTAATCGGACGCCGGGATTTCAATACCAGACATACGATAGTCACTGAATACCTCTTCCCAGAGCAACGCAAAGAGACAAAACGTCTGGATCGCCGCATCAAGCAGGTGAAGCGCACCTTTACTAAGAGGGACAATCCCGAAGGCGCGGCTGCGTTACGAAGTTTGCGCGCCGTGCGCGAAGAAGTGGCTGGCGCACGTGAGGCACTTTTGCCGACGCGCTTCTATGTGATCCTTTATGGTGAACGAGCTACAAACTTCTCAGAGCTGCAAAGGTCAGTAGATGCTCTTGACGAGCAATGCGAAAGGATTGTCTCTGCCATTAGACAGATCCCTGGGGCCAACGGCGACCGCGAAGAGCCGGAAGCGTTGCGCGCGCTTTATCCCTCGGCAATCGTTGGAGAGTTGAATCCTAAACTGACTGGGCGCGAGTTAACTGAGGTTTCAAATTCTGTGGTCGCGCTAACACCCACAGAAGACTCCTGGTCAGGAGCCGAAAGGCCGCATACCTTGCTCTCAACCGTCACGGGTCGCTTGATTGGTATCGACCTGTTTGACCGTAATCAGATTCCGTCTCCACTCATTCAGATCATTGCAGCACCGCGAGGCGGGAAATCGATCCTGATGGCTCAGTTTGCATGCGACATGCTGGCGAGTCTGCGCGATGCGAGTATCAACGCGATTGACATCGGCGAAACGCTTAGACCACTGGTCACGGTCCTCGGTGGTCGTTACATCCGGCCACAACCGGATGAAGTCCGTGCCATTAACATCTGGTCATACGGCGAACTGAAGGAAGGCGAGATGCCGGACGACGTGCAGAAGGCACTCGTCGTGGGTGACTTAAAAATGCTGGCGCGGGTAAAGGACGATGACAAAACTGCGGAGGATGTCATTAGCGCTGTTGTGTCTCAGGTTTACGAGAACATCGTTTCTCAAAATGGACCGGGCCGTCCGCTGTTCGAGCCGGTTCTGTCTCACTTTGTGGCCCAGCTCAAGTCCTATCCGTTCGATTCCGACATGGTCAGAGAACGACGGGAGACACTCGTCCTGGCCCTCAGCAATTACATCGGTCACCCGTGGCTGGATGCGCCAACTCATCCAGAGTACGAAGTGAAATCACCCTTCGATGTATTCGAACTAGGATCGCTCAAAGATTTTCCCCAAGACATCAAGCTCTCACTGGCTTACCGCATCGCCGCACATGTAACGCGTTGCATTGGGCGCAGACGCGATGACGGCACTCGCGCTCCGACCGCGAACCTGTTTGACGAGATGTGGGAGATCAAAGAGGAGTATCCCTTTATCTTCAAGGTGCTTCAGCACGCTGGACGCAAGGGGCCGAAGGAAAATTCGATCACGGTCCTTGCTACTCATGCGTTCGAAGATGTTGAAGATGTCGCTTCGCTCTCGAAAACCGGCAACGTTATTTTCGTTGGCAAGCAGCTCGGCGACTACTCGAGGATCATCGCTCACGCAAAGTTATCGGAAAACGGGGCGGCAGCCATTGCCCACATCAAGACTGCGCCTGGAAGATTCTCACAATTTGTAATGGTGATTGGCAGTGGACCAGATCAGGTAGTTGAAATGGTCCAGCATGAACTCAGTCCCTTGATGCTGTGGACGCTAACGACGAACGCCGACGAGAGGAACGCGCGTAGTCTTGTTAGCGCGCACCGCCCTGAATGGACTGACATGCAGATTCACGCATGGCTCGCTGAAAACTATCCTCGCGGCCTGACTGCGATCGGCTTGCGTGAGATCGACGAGACACTTCTTGAAGTTGCCGCCTGAATTAATAGAGGACTAAGAGGAATAATCAATGAAGAACTTAATCAAGAGGGTGTTGCTTGGTGTTTTGATTGGTGCGGTTCTGACGCCTGTGACGACTCAGGCCCAATGGACTGTGTTCGATCCCGCTCAATATGCATTACAGATTGAGCGTCAGATTGAAGAGGCGAATCGGTGGCTTGAGCGGGTAAAGCAATACACAGATGAGATCAACAAGTTGGTTGAGCAGATCACTACGATGAAGGGCGTGCTCACGCAGGCTGAAAAGCTCGTGCTTCACAATGCCAATCTAACGCGGACGATGGCCCAGATCGGACAGACAGTGCGCGACGTTTTCGCGTTAAAACGCGCAATGGAAACGATGGTGATCTCACGCCTCAACATGATCAAGTCGATCAAGTCACGCTTAGCCAGTGGCATTTTTGACCCTGAGGCCGATCTCCGAGACTTTGAAGATTACCTGCGCAACTCCATTGGGCGAACCGCGCAAGACAAGATCGCAACGATGAATCGAATTGCAATGTTCGATGCGACACTTGCCCGGCTTTATCACGATCTACAAACTGCCGAAGCTCGACAGGCTGGAGCGGCACTCCAGATGAAACATGCCAAAGAGAAGCTTGAGGCCGAGCTGGCGAAACCTACGACTGAACAATGTCCCTCGTGCCTGTCGGACCTTAAGCTGGAGATTGCCACGTGCGAGAAGATGATTGCAGACCTGGACACCCACATCTCGAACCTTTCTACACAAATTGAGGAGCGAGTAAAGCGATACAACCTGACAATGGAAGGGCGGGTGCGAATAGCCAACCGGGTTAAGGCTACAGACGAGGCTTGGGACAGGCTCAACATCGTCAAAGACAGTATCTTCGAAGCAATTCAAAGAGGCGGCATTCCATCTCCGTCTCCATCACCGCATCCATAGCCGAGTCAGATGATCTCCGTTGAGATACGCATCAAGCAGATCCGAGTGCCTATGAAAGTCAGACGAGCAATTTCAATTCTGGTCCTTGCTGGTATTGTTCTGCTGCCACTTGTGGCGTACGCGCAATCTCCATCACCGACTCCGGCGCCATCACCCGTGAGATCGCTTTCAGACAATGTCGCCGCGCTTTCACACCGCGCCGGTTCGCTGCTTCCTTACATTGATAACGAGATTGTCTCGAAGCTGATCGGCTGGTTTGAGTTGTTGGCCTGGATAATCGGTAACTGCTTAGCCGGCTTTGCCATGCTGCGAATCATGCGCGAAGACAACGGCGAAGGTTCGAATCTCTATTGGTGGTTTGGAAGGTTGGCGCTGTTCTTCATGCTGTCTGGAACGAGCTTGGCAATCATCAATGGCATGAGCGCTATTGGGTATGAGATCGCCAACGGAAATGAATCGGGTCAAAGATCAGTTCTCCAGCAGTTGTATCTGGCTCAGCGTGATAGCTTCAACGATTCTTACGCCAAGTTTCAGCAGAACATGTTCACGGTAAAGGTCGATGGTCGTGAGACAGCCGTTGATCCTGTACTGTTCGGTAGCGAATCCGTGCTTGGCGTCATCGTGGACGCGGAGAGCACGATTCAGAATTTCGATCAAAAGGCGGATGTATCCCAATGGAACCTATCCACGATGATGACCTGGTTGAACTTCGAGCGGGGGTTAATTGAGTTTGGAGATCTGATCCTGGTGATCCTCGCGGCTGCTATCACGTTGGGAATGAAGCTTGCGATGCCTTTCATGCTCGCGGGCATAGTTGATAAGCAAATCGCTAGCAAGACAACGTATCCGTTTTTCTACGGGGTTATCGCGTTGACGCTTGTTTGGCCCTCAGTATCCAAAATCATTCGCATCGTTGCTTACATGTGGGGAAATGTGGCGATGGCTGTTGGTGATAGTAGTCCTCTTTATGTCTGGAACTACGACACGATGCGAGCAATTACTGATCCGCTTGCGCAGCCGCAGTACACGATAGCTCTCGCAGCTTTTGGAATGGGCCTCGGCGCGCTTTGCCTTTACGGAACGCCATTCATTTCGCTGTATTTCCTGTCTGGACGAATCTATGAGTCAGTGGCGACGGTAACCTCAAGCTGGATGGGGGCGATGATTGGTACTGGAATTGAAAAGTACAGTGCCGAAGCTGCTGCCTCTATTAACAGACAGGCTGAGAACATACAGTACAGCGCCGGGTATCAAGCGGATGTGACACGATCAGGTGGACAATGGGAAGCAGGAAATATGCGTGCCCAAGGTCAGCGGCTGGCACAACGTGCTTCGATTCAGGCAGCTCTTACCGGACAGGTTGCTGCAACATCAGGAGCAGCGACTACCCAACGAATGATCATTCAGGCAGCGGCTGGCTTCCAGAAGTCTCAAGTGGATGCTGATGTTGCGCGCAATATTCGCGACACTAACATCGGCGCGTCTCTTGAAGTTGGCAATATCGTGGCTGGAGCAGAGCGGGATCTTTATATGAATGCTGGGAACACATCCGCAGCGAAGATTGAGCAAGGTATAAGCCTGGTGAATTCCATGATTCCCCCTGAGGTGCCAATAGCAAGAGGATTGGTTGAGATTCCTAAGTATGATGCCATCACCAAACGAAACCGCACAGGCAATGAAGCAACCACAGAATTCAGCGCGACGATGGTTCAGAATCAAGAAACGAACGCCAAGAGGGTGATCGGATCAGCAGAGCGATATGAAAGCGACATGAAGGTTGCGATCGATAGACAAGCTGGCGCACAGATTGCGGGAGTGAATGCTGGGGCTGGTCAAGCGATCGGTGGATATCAACGGGGGGCCGCCCAAGCGCGCGGTGGTGTGGAGCAAAATTACCAACTGGAAGTTGGTGCCAACAAGCAGATCTACGCAACCCAGGTTGATGCCGCAGGACAGATTCGCAGTGCCGGATTTGAAGCGGCCCAATTACGCCAAGCTGCGACAGTTATTGCTGCTGTCGGCCGCGAGATTTCGCGAGAGGTCGGACAGGGGATGCGCATACGATTTTGATTGTCTCTTTGCGCATCTGCCAATCCTGAAAGGGTACGTTCATGCCTAAAAAGTCTTCATGCCCTCATAGTGACCTCTCAGTCCCCATTCAATTGATCGAGCGCAGAATCTATTTGATTCGGGGACAAAAAGTCATGCTAGATCGCGATCTCGCTGAACTTTATCAGGTCAAATCGATTGCCCTTCGACAGCAAGTCAAACGCAACCAAGATCGTTTCCCGGAAGATTTCATGTTTCAACTGACCGAGAAAGAGGCCGACAAAGTGGTATCACAAAATGTGATACCTTCGAAGCAAAGTCTCGGTGGCTATCTCCCCTACGTCTTCACCCAGGAAGGTGTAGCAATGCTCTCCAGCGTGCTACGCAGCAAGCGGGCAATACAAGTTAATGTTGCCATAATGCGAGCATTTGTAAGACTCAGGCAGATTCTAGAATCGAATGAAGAATTGAATCGCAAGTTTGCTGCCGTGATCAGAAAACTAGGCGAGCATGACAAGTATTTCAAGATCGTCTTCGATGAGCTTGATAAGCTCTCAAATCCGCCAGCTCCGCCACACCGACAAATAGGCTTTGCCACAAAGGGCAAGGACTAAGGCGAAGTTAGACTCCTTCATGCGGGCCGCGTGTGTAGCAGTCGCTAGATTCTTGCCATCATTTTCGCCGGCGGGACTTCTTACCAAGTGCCAGTGGTATCGATAGGCAATCTAATGCTTTCACAAAACATACCGCACTAACCGGCATTTCCTGATGCGATACCGTCGTTGATTCGCTGCCTGGCTCTTGCAACTCGTTGATACAGCGAAACCCTGTCCGTACGCAGAAGCCGCGCAGCATTGCTGTGACTACCAGTCTGTTTTCGTAGCTGATCGTAAGCTCGGAGCAGCATCCGATCGAGGAAATCATCGAGTGAATCATTCTCGCGAAAGATGATAGGTAACTGTGTCGCCATCTCTGATAACAAGCTGGCCGGTAGAGCGCGGAGGACAGCTTCGGTTGTTATCAGGTCGTCTTCGAACGTAAGCGCGACGAGCCGTTCAATAACATTGAGGAGCTGTCGAACATTCCCCGGCCATGTATACACAGCTAAAGTTGCCAACCCTTCTTCCTCGATCTTATGACGGTACGGACATCGCATCTTCTGCTCGGCTCGACGAAGGAAGTGTTCGACGAGAAGCGGTATGTCGGACACACGCTTCCGCAAAGGAGGAGTATCAATAGTCAGTACGGCGATTCTGTAAAATAGATCCTCTCTGAACGTACCTGTCCCAATTTCCTTATTCAAGTTGCGATTTGTCGCCGTAATGACGCGAGCATCTACGGGGATCTCAGAGTGTCCGCCCACAGGTCGTACTGCGCCTTCTTGAAGCACGCGCAGGAGCTTGACCTGACAAGCTGGAGACATTTCTCCAATCTCGTCTAGAAAAATAGTTCCTGTGTGCGCTGCCTGGAAAAGACCTTTTTGTTTTTGATTAGCCCCGGTAAAAGCGCCTCGTTCGTAGCCGAACAGTTCGGATTCCAAGAGCGTTTCGCTGAGCGCTCCGCAGTTGATGGAAATGAACGGTAGCGCGGCTCGGCCACTTAGTTGATGTATGGCGCGTGCTACCAACTCTTTCCCGGTGCCCGACTCGCCTGTGATGAGGACAGTGAGATCGCAGCGGGCAGTAGTTTCAATCTGACGAGCTAAAGCCTTCATCGGCGAAGAATTTCCAATGATGCCAATGTCCTTTAACGAGAATTTCGAATTCACGATTGTTCACCCTGGTTCGTTTCATCATCGGCGATGATGCCTGAGTTTTGGTTTGCACCCCTATACCCTAAAAGACGGGAGAGTTGGACAGAAATTCTAGTTTGGTGGAGAATAATTGCCACTCTTTGTGAGTTTGTTTGCCTCCCGACCAACGAGCAGACTTTTTTGATCGAGGCTGGAATTTCTGGCCGAGTCTCCCGTCTACAACAAATATAGATGATGATGAGCAAAGCAATGGAGGCGGAGATCATTGTCGTGTGCGAAGCAAGTATGTTCCCCGACGAAGAAACTTAACGCAGGAGCATCTCTGCTATCAGCATTACGGAAAAGGATAGGCATGTCATTATTTGTTCACGAATTTAGAGCTTCGTTGTCCAGCAAAGAGGCAGTCGTTGCATCAACACTAATAACGCTGTTGCTGCTCTTATCTTTGGCGACGGCTTCAGCTCAGAATGATGAGATTGCTCCTGGAGGCAATCTCGTGACGGAAGGCATACCGAGGATCTCCGCGTCAATTGCGCAAACAGTTCAACGTTATACCAGTGGTTACGGGCTACCACTCGCAGGATGGGACCCCGCCAAGCGTGAGATATGGCTCAAGAATCTAACAAGCGGTTCAACTTCGGTCTTTCGCGTCGGAGAATCGGGGGGAACGCAACAACCGATACTCTACATTCCCGCTGGCGTTTATGATCTGTATTACCAACCCCAAGGCCGCTATCTAATTTACAACCAGGATACGAACGGGAACGAAGCGTTCCAGATGTACCTCTATGATTTGAGGACTCAGAAAAGCACTCTCTTGACAGATGGGAAGTCGAGAAATACCGAGCCGGTGTGGTCCAACGCTGGAGATCGGGTTATCTTCAGTTCCTCGCCTACCGGTGGTAAGGGGGTAAGCCTTTCCATCATCAATCCGCTTGATCCTAAAACTAACCGTCTACTGGCCCAGTCGTCCGGTACATATTTCAAAGTTTACGATTGGTCGCCGAACGACGATCAGGCTGTTTTCGTCGATTATCTTTCCAATAGCGTAAGCATGCTCTGGTTGATCAATGTGACGAATGGGCAGAAGACCCTTCTATCTCCCAAAGGAGAAAAATCAGACGAGTACTATGACTCGCCACAATTCGGCAAAGATGGGAAGGGCGTCTTTGTCATAACCGATCGTGATTCAGATGTGCGTCGGCTGGCATACATCGATCTTGCAACCAAACAGTTCAAATACTTGTCGGGTCAAAAGTCTGATGTTGAAGATTTTAAGGTAGCGCCAGACGGCAAGACACTCGCCTTCATCACAAATGAGGAGGGTATCTCTCGTTTTCATATTCTCGATTTGAAAACCTACCAAGAGAAGCCTGCTCCCACATTACCCTTGGGCGTTATCTCCGATCTCAAATGGCACAATAATTCTCAGGACTTGGCGTTTAACTTCAAGTCAGCACGCACACCAACAGACGTTTACTCGCTGAATATCCAAACAGGAAAAGTTGAACAGTGGACAAAGAGCAAAACGGCTGAGATCGATATAACGAAGATACCAGAGCCTGAATTGATTCACTGGAAGAGTTTCGATGGCAAAGTGATTTCCGGCTTTCTCTACCGCCCACCTTCTAAATGGACGGGCAAACGACCGGTCGTCATTGATATTCATGGTGGACCCGAAGAGCAATACCGACCCAGTTTTTGGGGACAGGACAATTACATACTGAATGAACTCGGCGTGGCGAAAATCTATCCCAATATTCGAGGGTCTTCTGGATACGGCAAGACCTTTCTGAATCTAGATAATGGGCTCAAGCGAGAGGATGCAGCGAAGGACGTTAGCGCGCTACTCGATTGGATAAAGGCACAACCCTTCCTCGACGGCGAACGCGTGATGATTACCGGCGCAAGCTACGGTGGTTACATAGCTCTGTCAGTCGCAACTAACTACAGCGATCGCATTAGTGCGGTCCAGGCCATAGTTGGGCCTTCGAACCTGGTTACATTTCTCGAAAACACTGAAGGTTGGCGTCGCGACGTTAGACGTGCGGAGTATGGCGATGAACGCGATCCGAAGATGCGGAGTTATTTTGAATCAACCGCGCCGCTCCACAACGCTCAAAAAATCAAGAAGCCACTCTTCATCGTGCAGGGGCAGAATGACCCGCGCGTTAAGACAAGCGAAGCTGAACAAATGATCTCGGCGGTCAGGAAGAATGGCACACCAGTTTGGTATCTGCTGGCTAAGGGCGAAGGCCATGATTTTACGAACCAGCAGAATATCGATTTTCAATTCTATGCGACTGTGCGTTTCATCCAGGAGTATTTGCTGAAGTGATTCTCAAATAGCAAATCTCAAGGGGATGAAGCGCTATCAATCTTCGTCTTCTCGGGTCAAGGCAGGTCCGAGAATGCGAATGCCCATGTCCAGCTACTGCTAAGTAGTTGGGCTTTCATTAACCACTATCCCGCACTTTCCGTGCGGCCTTACAAGGAGTATGCGAATGAAAAGAGTGAAAGTAATGCTGACAACCCTGGCTCTCCTTTTTGCATTGAGTGTTGTAACTGTGCCCGTGCAGACCGTTCGAGCCGAGTCGGGCGGTCCTCAAGGCACCTCCGACTCTCAACGGAAGAGTACTTCGTCGGAACAGCAAGCCAAAGCAGCAGCGTTGTGGGCTTTGATCTTGAAGCTCCTCGGTTGGTAGCGGGAAGGTTTCAACCCGACATACTTCTTTTCGATTTCACACTTAATTAACCCGGCAGCTCAGAATCATCGATGATCGGTTCGAAAACATCTCCGACTCTATGTTGCCGACCTAAGATGGTCTTTGAGTTTGCCGGCCCGACTTCTCTGGTAAATAGTATGCTGATTAGATGTTTCGCTTGTCTGATTCTTCTCCTGCCAATCGCAGCGTTTTCGCAGACATCAGTCGCTCCTCAGATTCGAAATGAAGATGACTTGGTCGATGCACTCTTGTCGCAACCAATCGAAGCGGCGATTTCTTCAACTATCTTCCAAAATCATAAAGATCTAGTTAAAGAAACCCTTTTCGACAAACTGATTTCTCAAGGTGACGGCGTTTCGATACAAGATCCTTCGAAGGCTTTGCTCATTTACGACGTGGCGAGGGAAGTTGCGCAACAGATTGGCGATAAGAAACTGCTTGCTTATAGCTTTTACAAAACTGCATTGCTTCAATTTCAACGGGGCAATATCACGCAGGCAAAGCAAAATTACCTACAGAGCAAGCAGATACTGGACCAGGTTGGACAACCTGGTGACCTCGTTGTTGTATTAAGTGGACTGGCTAACGCTTGTCTTTTTCAGGACGCTCTCAAAGATGCTAAGGACTATTCACAAAAAAGCATTGCGCTTGCGAACTCACTGGCAGAGAGCGACCAGCCCCGGATTGGCCCAATTAAGTATGGCATTGCCGTGTCGTGGTCAAATCTTGGTGACTTGGCTAAAGGTGAAGGACACTACGATGAAGCATTAACCTACTTTCAGAAAGCGCTGGAATCGTTCAAAACACTCAGTAGCAGTCTTCCCCAATATAAAGCTGATGTCGCCGATGCATTAGCAGAAATCGGCCGCGTGTACAGAGTTAAGGGCGATCATCTAAGAGCGCTTGATTATCTTAATCAGGCCTTGCTGATAGCGCAGACGCTAAGCTCGCAGGATAAATTGGCGGGCGTTCTAAACAGTATTGGCGTTCTCTATATTGAGCAGAACGACTATGTGAAGGCGTCGGATTTTATAGATCGAAGTCTCTCCATCCATAGAAAGACCGGCGACCGCTTCGAGGTTGCAAGATTGCTGCTCAATCAGGGTGTGATAAACCAGCGACAAGCTAGGTTCGGTGAAGCTCTGAAGAGTTTTCGAGAAAGCCTTGACAATGCGAACCAAGCCGATGCTCCTGATCTGATTGTTGCCGCCCAGGAAGGGATTGGAGCTGTATATCAGGAGCAAGGTGATGGCAGCTCTTCACTGGAGTGGTTCGATAAAGCCTTGGCGACGGCAGAAACTTTGGGAAACAAGACCAGACAGGCTGAGTTGCTTTGGCGATCAGCCGAAGCATATTACCTCAACGGCGATCTTTCGAAGGCCATTACGTCCGGTGGTAACGCGGCTGATCTCGCTGCCCAACTTCGGCTGCCGATAATCTCCTATTTGGCGTTGACCGCAACGGGAAAGTACTACCTTGCGCAGGACAATTATGATTCCGCGTTTCAAACGCTTTCTAAAGCGGTAGAAAAAATTGAGAGCCTGCGACTTCAAGTTGCCGGTCAACAGCAAGGGCGGCAAATGTTCTTTGAGAACAAAGTGGCTTCCTATAATTTGCTCGTCGAACTGTTCATTAAGCAAAACAAGACATCGGAAGCGCTCTTGTATGCAGAAAGAGCCAAAGGACGCGTACTGTTAGACGTGCTGCGCGATGGCAAGCCAGACATTTCGAGAACACTTACGCCTGAAGAAAAGGCAGAACTGCACCGGCTTAATGGAAACATCTCACAAGTCAACGGAAGGATTCGGGACGAGCAGGCGAAAAATCATCCAGACGCCGCCCTACTGGATCGCCTCTATATGAAATTGGACGGCGCTCGCGTCGAATATGACTCTTTTCGAAATAATCTCTACGTTGCGCACCCGGAGTTCGATATCAAGCAAGGGGTAACAACAGCTCTCACGTTGGAAGACGTGAATAAGCTAACGCGTGATCGAGAAACCGCTTACCTTGAATATGTTGTGACTAAAACCCGCGTCTATCTCTTCGTGTTATCGCGAGGTGAAGTAAAGGTTTATCCGATTGCTATTAAGCCGGATCAACTCACCGAAAAGGTCAACCAGTTTCATGCGGCACTTGCTGAGCGACGTCCGGCGTACGCAAGTGCGGCTCGCGAACTCTATGCACTCTTGATCGAACCCGCAGAGCAGGAACTCCGCGGTATCGGCACGACGTGCATTGTTCCCGATGGCGTCTTATGGAATCTTCCGTTTCAGGCCTTGGTGAACAGGAGTGATCAGTTTCTTATCGAGGATTACGCCCTGTATTACAGTCTATCTTTGACTGTGCTGCGTGAAATGAATCAAAAGAAGATTGCAGGGAAGAAACTTGATTCGTCGGCGATTGCTTTCGGAAATCCCGTGATTGGCAAAGATGAGCAGCGCGATGCAGACTTATGCCCCCTACCGGAAGCGGAAGTAGAGGTAAGTTCGATCGCGAAGTCCTTTGGACCAGGAGTCACCAAAGTGTTCATTGGACGCGATGCGAGTGAAAAGACATTCAAGGCTCTCGCTCCGAGATTTAAAGTAATCCACCTGGCAACGCATGGTGTCATCGACAACCGAAATCCGCTTTATTCTCACTTGCTGCTGACTAAAACTGATCCCGAGAATGATGGTTTATTGGAAGCGCGCGAGATCATGGACATGACTCTGCACGCTGATATGGCGGTCCTGTCAGCTTGTGAGACTGCCAACGGGAAGATCAGTCCGGGTGAAGGTGTAATCGGAATGTCGTGGGCTTTCTTCGTCGCCGGCACACGCTCAATGCTGGTCAGCCAATGGAAGGTGAATTCGGCGGGTACTTCTCAGCTGATGATCAACTTCTATGATGCGCTTCAGTTGAATCGAAATCATTCTAATACGAAGAAAGCGACTGCGATGCGAAATGCGTCTCTGCAAGCTATAGGGGACCAGAAGTACCGGCACCCGTTTTATTGGGCGGCCTTTGCCCTTATAGGTAGCAATGAGTAATTCTTCCGTCGCTTTTGATCTGCTCTATCAACCGTTCTGCTATTAGTCCTAAGTGTTTTGGATAGGTCTTCTGCTAGCCAACCAAGTTGACTTCAGTTGCAGTTCATCGGTGATGCTGGGGGGAGTTTTACTCCGCCGTGCTTCATCTTCACTACTGTGGGGATTGAGAGTGCTGGTGGTCGACGACGAAGCCGACGCTTGAGAATTGTTGGGCAATGTTTCTGTCGCAGAGCGCCGCGCAGTCTGATTATCAGCGAGGCAATATGGCCGGGCGTGGGCAACACCAGATTGAGAAGGTTTTGTGAGCCGATAATGACGACATGATCGTAGTTTGTGATAGCAAGGAGACTACATGGGAGACCAAGGAGATACATGGGAGACAAGAATACCAAGGATACTTACGAGGCGGACGATAGCATTCTGAATCCAGGCGGCAAGGGTGAGCACACAGAAGTAACAGAGACGAATGATGACAGTGAAGATACCTATAAAGCTGATGACAGTATTCTCAATCCGAGTGGGAAAGGCGAGCGCACGGAAGTCGCGGAGACGCGCGATGATGGAACCAAAGATACGTACGAAGCAGACGATAGTATTTTGAACCCAAGTGGGAAAGGCGAGCACACTGAAGTCACTGAGACTCGAGAGGACGGGACCAAAGACACGTACGAAGCAGACGACAGTATCTTAAATCCGAGTGGTAAGGGTGAACATATTGCGGTTACCGAAACCGACGAGAACACCGGCCGAGAGGATACCTACGAGGCGGATGACGGTGTTCTTAATCCCAGCGGGAAGGGCGAACACACAGAAGTCACGGAATCAAGAGACAATGGCTCCAATAGTGACAGAGATGACGACAACGACGACGATGATCACGCCGAAGCAGCGGATGACGACGAGAACGATTCAAGTGAAGGCGATGACAGTGACTCGGAGAGTACCAGCGATGGCGACAGTGAAGACACTGCGAGCGACGATGATGACAGTGATGGTGATGATTAGAGTCGCCGAACCAACTCTTGATTCAGCGAGTTATGAGAGTATACGAGGATACATTTTGAAATTCGTACTCTAGTCTTTTGCAGCAGCTACACTATTAAGCAACTTACGGGCGGTCTTTGATCTTGGATTGAGGCGCACTAGCTCGCGAAACTCTTGCTGCGCCTCGGAATTAAGACCAACTGATGCGTAGAAGATCCCCAGAGCGAGATGTGAACGGATCGGTTTTAATTTATTCAACTCTTCCAGCTTTGTGGTCGATAGAATCTGAAATTTCATCTCCGAAGCGGACGGACTAGGCGAGGCTACTTCTTTGCCGTCAATGATCGCGGTTACGATCCACGAATAGATTTCGCCGCGCTGGAGTTGACCATGTGGCATCCATGTAGTGCGAGTCGGCGGTAATGCTTCGCTTCTTGCTACTTCGCGACCACTCGAATCGCCAACCAGAACCTGATAGGCCGTGGCACCGGCAAGCGTTTCCCACTGAAATAATGGTTGATCGGAAATGATTACTGTCCTTGCGGGGTAGAGAAGTCTGAAGGGTTGGCCACGTCCCGATCCTCTAAGCGTGGCTTCTGGAGGTGATAGTTGATTTGTAATTGGTGGAGATTCGATTCTTTGTTCCACTAACGCTGCCACAATCTCGCGCCGTCTATCTTCAGGAATTTCGTCAAGACCAAAAACACGGCCGGCTCTATCAATAGTAACTGTCCCTTGTCCATCATTAAGGGTGAGACTGTGGTCAGCTGTTTTCAGCGTTCATTAGGTACCCTTCGATTTTTGACCGTTAACCCCGGATTCGACGAGTGGCTTTGATTCTGGTGGAAGCATTGGAGCGGAGGGATTGATGCACCGTTCTTGGCTGTGCTGCTACTTGGTGGCGGTGTTTCGGTTGGCGTACCGATGTTTACGTTGTGTGGGTTCATTCTGTTTCGCTTGGAGATTATCGGCCCTCCGTTTCACAAAGAATACCGCTCCGATAACTAAAGCGATTCCAAGGACTACGACGGCTGCGGCGTAGATTGGTTTCCAGGCTAGAGCGCGCCACCAACGCGATGGAGATAACGCGCCGCGCTGCTGTTGTTCCGCGCGGAGCGATAGATACTCCCATCTCCTGCTCCATCTGCTCTCGAAACGCGAGAAAGCTGCGAACGTCTTCCTTACAAGATGCGCAGACTTTGAGGTGGATATCGATTATTTCCCGATCTGTGGTGTCGAGTGCGTTATCCGCCAATCCAACTAGTTGTTCATAATCGAGATGCTCGTGTCTAAACCAATACTCCGGTGCCAGCGTGAATTTCAATGGGGCTGAGGATCGCCGGCTCCGGAGCATCAGGGTAAACTGCTGGTGACATGTCTCACAGCCAGCCAGATGTTGGGCCGTGGCGTTCATCTCGCCTGCTGCCAAAGCTCGAACGCAAAAGCGCTTCATCCGGGATGTAGATACGTGCTCTCTCATTGATTGCGGCTGGCTGTTTTCCTTCTCTATCTATAAGAGACGGGAGTTTCCGCACAAAATTCCTTCGTCAGGCCATCTATTTCTGCGTCAAAAAAGGTCGCAACTGCTTCTCCAAACGCCGAAGTGCATCAAACCGCCATTTCCATACCTGGGCTCGCGTCCCGTTCAGTTCAACGGCAATGGCCGCAACATCCATAGGCATCGCCGTCCACAGACGCATCAGTTCCTCCAGCGAGCGCCCCAGCTGCTCCGCGAGTTGCGACAGAGTAGCAATGCCAGTCTCAAACAAGAGTGTGAAGAGATCCTCTCCGTGCTCATCCGCGAATCCCAAGCAAAACGTATCTCGCTGCTTCTCCGGCAATGCTTGCGCCGCTTGCCACAAACTCCGCAACAATTTTGCGAAGTCGAGACGTGGATCGCTCATTAAGGTCGTGTCAGTAATGCGCGCCTCGAGATATCTCCTCGCTTCGTCGTCCAGGGATTCGGCTGGGCGATCTTTTATATCAAGAAGAATGGCAGTGAGGTTGACCAACT
This sequence comes from uncultured Acidobacteriota bacterium, assembly GCA_963770215.1. Classification (GTDB taxonomy): domain Bacteria; phylum Acidobacteriota; class Blastocatellia; order Pyrinomonadales; family Pyrinomonadaceae; genus PSRF01. Next base: position 14,883 of record CAVYOP010000011.1, on the reverse strand, counting down.
GATCAATCTCAATTGGTTTGTTAGCCCATCTGAGTAGCTCCGCTACTACTTTCGCGAGCGGCATCTGTCTAATGTCCTCGCCGACAAATCCAGTTGCCCGAAAGATTGGCAACTGAGCCTCAACCTCAACGAGACGGTGCGATGTAATCGGCTCTCGCTTTTCATCCCAGGCCGCAAGGCCGCAAAACAATCTATCCCCCGACTTCCACGAGACAAACTCAGATCGCCGACTCAAGAGTTCGCGGAGGCTGTATTTCAAGCGAGTCCGAGCGGGAGACTTCGCACGTATGTAGTCCAGGCAGGTATTCGTCGCGATCCGTCCGACGTATTGTTCAAAATTTTCAATCTGAGCGGACGTGCTGACAGGCAGGTTCGTTAACAACTCGATTACCTTGGTAATGATCTCGTGGAATAGATCCTCTGCGTCTGGATTGTATGGATTGACACCGACTTGATTGACGTGGAAGCCAAGCTTCTGTCGCAGGTTATTCCGGACCACTGGCGCCGCATACACTACTAGCAATTCGTCGAGGTATCTTTGCCTCTCCGACTCATCAGTTGCCGTCAGGTATGGCAGCAGAAGGTTATCCATTAGGACTAACCGGTCGACAGTTGCCAGAGCTGTTGAATTCTGGCCGGCTAAGCCCCGGACTTACTGGGTAGTCAGAGAACGCCTTACGGTTGGGGAGTGAGTGACTGTTTAAGCCTGACGAACCGCGCCTGGACCTCCATAGACTCGCCACGGAGCTAAAAAGCTAACTAATCTTTTCGTCGGTTCAGACGTGATTGCTTCTGACGTCGTACTTAACAGCCGGGAGTTTTGAGGGAGTTCAATTCGAATCATACCAGAGCCAACCGTCTTGTTCATACTTTAGTGGGTCGAAGAGACTCGTTCATCACCGCGCACCAGGGGCACGACGCACGAAATGCTTAGGAGCATGTAGTGAAATACATACTGTGACGCATTTCACAACAGGTCATCCTCTTTTGGCTCGATACCTCTTGTTAACCCGAGTCGCGCGTTCGTGGCTCTCTGCTCTCTATTCGGAAGTCATCGATGCGAAGATTTAGCCTCCATTCAAGAGTAGGTGCTCCTTGGCATACCTTTTGAGAGCCTCGTTGGTGAGGAACTTCTATTAGTGAGGTCAGAAGGAATGCGATTGATTCAAGCAAAGCGAGCTTCTGAGGTATTAAGTTTTGCCGTCGGCAAAAAGCTGGAAAATTTTACTTTGCCGGATTTGAGCGGCGCGCGAGCAGTCTTTTGACAAATTAAAAGGCGAAAACGGTGCGGTTTTGGTTTGGGTTTCGGCGCAGTGCCCGACCGTTAAAGCCTACAACGAAAGAATCAATCAAGTCGCCGATGAATTAAAAGCCAAAGGCATCAACCTGATCGGCATCAATTCAAATGCGACCGAATCGCTCGATTGGGTCACATCAGACGCCAAGGAAGTCGGTTATAAATTCCCCATTTTGATTGATAAAGGAAACGTTTTGGCGGACAAGCTCGAAGCGAGTGTCACGCCGGAATTCTACTATTTTGATAAGGAAAACGTCCTGCTTTATCACGGCGCGCTCGACAACGACCGTTCGGGAAAAAATGTGACGACCAATTACCTGCGCGACGCTTTTGATTCGGCGCTGAGTAAAAAACCGATTAAAACTGCGCAAAACAAATGCTTTCGGCTGCTCGATCAAGCGCGCATAAGCTAAATCATGAGAATTTTAAGTTTAACAAAACAGATCGAACGCGGCGCGGAGAATAAATTTTTCCGCGTCGTATTTTTCATAAGTCTTTGCGCATTTTTCTCCCTTGGCAAACTCCTGCACGCAGACAAAAAATCCCGCACAAAAATCGCCTGCTGAAACGAAACCGCGGGCGGCAAATCCGCCGCGCGTTACGCAGATTGACGACGCGAAAATCAAACAGCTTCTCAAACCCGGCGGCAAGCCTCTGCTCGTTAATTTCTGGGCGACGTGGTGCATCCCGTGCCGCGAAGAATTTCCCGACCTTGTCAAAATTGACGCCGAATATCGCGGAAAAATTGACTTTTTCACCATTTCGCTCGATTTTATCGAAGATATAAACACGGCGGTACCGAAATTTTTGAGCGAAATGAAAGCGGAAATGCCAACCTATTTGCTCATCAGCGCGGATGAAAACACGCTCATCTCCTCGATTGCCAAAGATTGGAGCGGCGGTCTGCCGTTCACGATTCTTTACAACGAAAAAGGCGAGATAACTTATTTCCGGCAGGGAAAGGTAAACCATGAGACATTGAAGGGCGAAATTGAAAAAACATTGGGCGAAAAAAATGAGGCAAAGTGAAAACCTTTTGTTAATTTGAACTTTGCTTGCGATTTTTCAGAGAAGATAAACTTCAGGGACGCTGGCAGAAATTGGAAACGCTGGTCTTAAAAGAGAATGAGCCGTGTTTGATTTACCTGGAAGGTTTGGAAGTTCCCTTACAGTTAATCAAACAGATCTTCACAAACGAAGATGGAAAAACAGCCTTTCAATGTTTAGTGACCAGTGATTCGAATCTGTCAAACGATGACATCACGACCAACTACCACAAACGGTGGCGCGCCCGTGAATATCACAAATCGTTAAAACAAAATGCCAGTTTGGAGCGCATCGGACGCAGACCGAGACGACCCAAACAAATCATTTTTTCGCTGCTCTGTGCGGCTATATCAAACTGGAGAGATTGAAAATCAAAACGAAACAAAATCATTTTTCTTTGAAATCGAAACTTTATCTCAAAGCATTATTATCAGCTTTTCAAACTCTCAAAGAGCTAAATCAACTTCACCTCTCTGCATAAGGTGAGTAATTAAGTAAAAATCAGGAAAACAACTTTTTGCAATATTCTTCGAAATACAAAATTTATTTTCACAAGTCATTCTTATTGCTTTTCACCCGTCACTCATCACTTTTCACTTCTCACTTTGTCGCCTGCCGAATTTGGGTTAAACTTTCTGTGTTGGTCAGCAGTTAAATCTATGCGCCGGAGAATTGGCAATGATTAAAAATTTGCTCAACGCGGACGAAGAACCGCCGCCGGGAACAAAGGTTATTATTGAAGAAACCGTTGTAGAACCGACGGACGAAGAACTGATTGCAAAATTTTCAGCAGTCGAGGAAAACACGGAAAACGAAGAAACCTCGGAAGTTTTTGAAACTCCCGAAGACGCGGAATTCTTTGTGAAAGAAACGGAAACGCCGGTTGAGACGGCGGAGACTCAAGCTGTTTTCGATGAATTTGCCGAGCCGGAAATTGTTGAAGCGACCGACACCGACGCTGAAAAAATTGATTCAATTGAAACCGAACCGGTTATCGAAGAAAAAACAGTTTCCGAGTCTGCGAACATACTATTTCAGAGCGAAACCAAAACCCAAACAACTGCCGAAACTATTCGCCAGAGCGGTTTGGCGTGGTCTGCGGGAATAGTTTTTTTCGGTTCGATTGTTTTTATGATGATCTTTGGCTGGTTTGCCGACTTGCTTCTGGAAAGCTCGCCGTGGGGAATTGTCGGCGGAATAGTTTTGGGCGCAGTGATTGGTTTTATACAGTTTTTCCGCATTACTTCGCAGATTTTTAAGAAATAAAGAATAGAACACGGATGAACACGGATTAAACGGATTGCCACAGATTTTATCTAAAAAATGAATCCGTGAAAATCCGTCTTTTTCCGTGCTTATCCGTGTCCTATTCTTCTATGCAAAAACGACTTCACCGACTTTTTTCTCCAAAACTCTGATTTCTTCAAATTGCTCTTCTTCCGTCGAACCTTTAAGCGCGGTTGTCGAAGCATTTCCGCCCGCGATGATTTGCGTCACCGCGTCGAAATAGCCTGTGCCGACAAACGCTTGATGTTTGGTCGCGCGATAACCGTCGATCTCGACTGCAAATTCACGTTCCTGCAATATCGGATAAGCGGTCATTCCCGATTTCCTTGTAATCTTTCGCCAGTTCGAACATCGCAAAATTAAGCGAATGGAAACCAGCCAGAGTAATAAATTGAAATTTGTAGCCCATCGCGCCAAGCTCGTTTTGAAATTTTGCAATCGTTTCATCATCGAGTTTTTTCTTCCAGTTAAAGCGAAGGCGAACAATTGTAAGCAAGAATTTTGTCCGGGAAAATCGCGCGTGAATCGCTTCCGCGAATTTTCGCGCTTCTTCAAGATCCGGCTCTGAAGTTTCGCACCAAATCAAATCGGCGTAAGGCGCGTAAGCCAGCCCGCGCGAGATTGCCTGGTCGATGCCGCTTTTGACGCCGTAAAAAGCCTTCGTCTGTTCGTTCGCCGGTTAAAAATTCGCGTTGTCGCGCTCGTCCACGTCCGAAGTCAAAAGATTTGCGCCGTTCGCGTCCGTTCGCGCCATCAAAACTGTCGGAACGTTCCGCAAACGTCGGCCGCGAGTCGCGCCGCAACGAATTTTTGCATCGCTTCCGAAGTCGGCACGAGAACTTTTCCGCCCATATGACCGCATTTTTTCGCCGACGCGAGCTGGTCTTCGAAATGAACGCCCGCCGCGCCCGCTTCAATCATCGCTTTCATCAATTCGAAAGCGTTCAGGTTTCCGCCGAATCCGGCTTCGGCATCGGCAACAATCGGCGCAAACCAATAAGTTCCATTTTTTCCTTCGGCCGTGTATATTTGGTCTGTGCGCTGAAAGGCGTTGTTCATTCTGCGGACGAGCTCAGGAACGCTGTTCGCGGGATAGAGGCTCTGGTCAGGATACATTTGTCCCGCGACGTTCGCGTCCGCCGCGACTTGCCAGCCGCTGAACAATAAATCGCCTTCAGTCCGGCTTGCACCTGCTGAATGGCCTGCCCGCCCGTCAATGCGCCGAGCGCGTTCACGTAATCTTCCGTTTTCAGCAAATTCCCACAAACGTTCGGCGCCCATTTTGGCAAGCGTGTATTTGATCTTCACCGAACCGCGCAATCTCAAAACGTCTTCCGCCGTGTATGGACGCTCAATGCCCGCCCAACGCGGATTTTCCGCCAATCTTTTTCAATTGTCTTATTTGTTCTTCTTTCGCCATAGTTCCTCCTTAAAAATTCAAACGATGTTTAGTGGCGGGCTTGCCTGCCTTACAATTAAATTACGGCGGGCAAGCCCGCCTCTAAACCGAGCAATAAAATTAAAATAATCAAATTGGGTCAAACTCGCCCGTTCAAAATCATCTCCTCGCTGATTTTTCGCGCTTCGGCGTAACATATCTTTCTCGCGTTTCGCCTAGTCTTCGACTGGCAAATCGCTGCAAGATTTTTTCCAATTCTTCATCAAAAAGTTTGGTGATCAATTCCGGCGTGTGCTGAACTTCGCTGCCGTCGTCCGTCGTAATTTTTACGGCGTCGCGGTGTTTTATTCGTTGCGCAATCATCAGACGATAAATTCGGTCTGTCGCCAGGTCTTCCATATAACCGTCCAGCAGACTACGCGCCTTTGCCGTTCAAAACGCCGTTGCGATAACGAATTACTGTGCGCACCGCGGCGCGCGTTCCGTCGAAACGTTCTTTTGCCGACATCTTCGGGGCCGGGTCGCAAATCGGGATAGCGCGGCGTTCCAGTCGAAGCGCGCAAATTCCTGATTCGGAAAGGGAAATTGCGCGACGGCGATTTCGTTCTGGTCCGGATGACCTGTCCACGCGCCGTCCATCCGACGCTCGCTTCGTTCTTTTTATCAATTTCGAGAACTTTCAAAGCGCGTTCGTTTAATTCCGCGTCCGCGCGGCTCGGAAAAAGCGCGGTCATTCCGCCAATCGCCAGAATGCCGTGTTTATGACAAATTTCGACCATCAGTTTGCGCAGTTTTTGAAAAAACGGCAACGTCGTGCGGAATCGTGTTTCGATCCGGCAAAACCCAATTCGGGTCTTGAGATTGAAATGAATCAGGCTCGCCATATAATCCCAGCGTCCGAGATTTAAACCGATGATGTGCTCGCGCAAATTGTAGATGAATTCTTCCATCTGAAAGGCGAGCGGATGCGACTTCGACCAGCGCCATACATTTGATAAAGCCGCGCTCCCAGCCTTTCGCTTTCTTCAATTGCCTGAAACAGATCGCGCCACAATAATGCCTCTTCCGCCGATTCGGATTTCGGAATATAAAACGCAAAGCGGATGTTTCATTTTCGTTTCGTCAACACCGAAAGCGACACGCGCCGCGTCATAAACCGAAGCCGACAGCAATTCGTTCGGAATGACATTCGCCTGACTCAGATGCAAGCCGCGCGCACGCGTGACCAAATCACCGTCTCGCTTTCGTTTATCGAAACTTCTTTGCCGCGTTTTTTATCGTGATAGGTTAATTCTCCGTGCAATGCTTCGATGATATTTTCAATGCCGATTTCCAGATTTTCCCAGGTGTTCGCCATCGAATCTTCAAATCGAGCATCACGCCGGGCGCGCCCGAATTGAGCATTTTGACGACCAATTCGGCATCGTCCGCCGGACCTGTCATCTGATTTCGCTGGTCGCTCGCCCATTTCGGCAATTCAATGCGCCAATCGCCTGCGTGCTTCCGATTCCGGCAAATGATCCGGCAAATTTCCTTTGTGCGAGGCAGCCAGGACTTCGGCGCGTTTTTGCGCCAATTTCTGCTGGCGCGGCGTAAATTCCTTGTGCAAAGGCAGTAAAAATTCATAAAATCCTTTCGGCAAATCCTCTTCGGCGTTAAATCCGACGGGAGCGTGATTGATGCGCGAGTCAAATTGCGTTTCGGGCGTTTGTGTCATTGATTAAAATCTCCTTCTAAAAATATGTTCAGCATTATGAACACTTGTTCGGAATAATGCTGATTATAATTGGTTATGAAATTTTGTAAATAATTATTTTTCGATTGTTCAATATTTTGAACAATTTTTCACAATCCCGAACACGCCTTGTTTGCCGAAAGCTCTTTTGATAAACTGCCGAAGTCAGTATTTATCGAAAGAAAATTAAATTTTAAGATGTCGGAATCAACAAATACAGTTGAGCGCACGCTTTCGATTCTGGAAGCGATAGCGCATTGTGAACAAGGTTTAACTAATTCGGATTTGAGCCGGCGGCTGAAAATTCCGAAAAGTTCGGCGAGTTATATTTTGCGGGTTTTGGAAAAGCGCGGCTATTTGCTCAGAGATGACGGCGGAAAATATCGTCTGGGTTTGAAAATAGTAACTTTGACGAGCGGCGCGCTGACGCATCTTGATGTGCGTGCGGTTGCCAAACCCGTTCTCGAACAGTTTTTGCAAAAAAGCCGTTTGCCCGAAGCGCATCTCGCGGTTTTGGACAACGGACGCGCGGTTTATGTCGAAAAAGTCGAAACTCCGAACAGTTTTATCAAGATGGACATTTGGGTCGGACATCGCCTTCCGGTGCATACGACGGCAATCGGCAAGGCTTTGGTCGCTTTTTTGCCGGAAAACGAAATTTTGCGAATTTTAGAGCTTCGCGGAATGGAGAAAAAAACGCGCAAATCAATCACGAATCCGCAAAAATTTTTACGCGAGAACTCGAAAAAGTCCGCAAATATGGTTTTGCCGTTGACGACGAAGAAAATGCGGACGGCGTGCGCTGTGTCGCTTCGCCCATTTTTGACGTGAGCGGTAAAACAATCGCCTGCGCTCGGAACTTCGACAGTGATTATGCAGCTCGACGAAGCGCATCTGCCGAAAATCGTCAAACTCATACAAGACGCGGCGGCGAAGGTTTCCGAACAGATGGGATTTCAGGCGAAAATGAAAAAAGGCGTTTGATTTTGCTAGTTTTAATTCAAAATTCAAGATTTAGGCTTCAATGTTCAAGATTATAAATTCAAGATTGGTAAAGTTACAGTTGAAGCGAAAACAAAATTTAACACTCGGAATAAGTAACAAGCGAGAAGTGATAAATCGTCTGATTTTTCACCTTTCACTTGTTACTTATTACTTATAACGGTTCTCGAACGTTAACTTCAACCGCCTAACTTCTAATTGGATTTGAATTTGAATCTTAAATTCTAATCTTAAATTCTGATTTTCCGTGAAAAACTGCACAAAATTCGTTTCCGCCTTTGAATTTTCCGTTAAAATCTTGTAAAATTTTTGTTTCGCAATGAGCGAAAATTCCGACAGTAATGCGGCGCAAGAACAGCAGACTGCTGACACCGATTTCGCATCAACAGAATTTTGTATGTAATGGCGGCGTGTTCGGTTTTAGGCGCAGTTTGGGAGTCTTGTCTTTATTTCGGCAGATTTCGGCTCGGGCTTTTTATCGGCGGAATTTTGTCTTTTGTAAATTTTTATTGGCTGAAGTAGTCGCTCAAAAATATTTTTGAAAGATAACCGCGACGGCGAGATAACCGGCGCGTTATTCGCTGCTCGATATTTTTTGCGCTATTTTGTTTTCGGGTTGATTCTGGCGATTGTTTATCTGACGGATATTGTTCCGATCGATCGCGGTTCCTTTTGGGACTGGCGAGCTTTGCGTTTGCGATGATGATTGAAGGATTTATACGTATATTTTCGAGCTTTTTTATAAACGAGAGGAAATTTAAGAATGTTTTTATTTGCAGAAGGCGGACATCATACGCCGCTGATCGTCGAGTTCATCAATCATTATCTGGGCGAGCCGGTCCATCATTTTCAAGTTGACTTACACCAAACCGGTCTGGGATAAATTTCTCGGCAATTTCGGCACGAACGCCGAAGCGGTTTTCGGACCATACACGGCCGAAAACGCGATTCCGTGGTACACGATCATGTTTGTGATCGCGTGTATTTTGACGGTGGTGGTGATCTGGATCTTTAAAGGAAAACTTTCCGAAGACGATCCGACGAACGGACAATTGACGCTCGAAGCGGGATTTCTGGCGATCAAGGACATGATCGTCAGCGTCGTCGGCGAGCACGGTTTTAAGTATTTTCCGGTCGTCGCGACGTTTGCGTGTTTGATCCTGATCTCGAATCTGATGGGACTTTTCCCGCTGTTTATGTCGCCGACGGCTTCGGTCAACGTGACTTTTGCGCTCGGCATCTCGTCGTTTGTTTATTACAACTACGTCGGCATCCGCGAAAACGGATTGGTCAATCACTTAGCGCATTTTGCCGGACCGAAGCTGCCGCTGCTGATGGCGTTGATCATTACGCCTTTGATTTTCGGTATCGAGTTGATCAGTAACTTGATCCGCCCGTTGACGCTCGGCGTGCGGCTTTTCGCGAATATGTTTGCGGATGAACAGATTGCGCTCGCAGATTTCGGGAATCTGGCGCCGCCGTTCACGCAATTTTTGGTGCCGGTCGTGCTTGCTGCCGCTGGCGGTTTTCGTCGCGTTTGTGCAGACGCTCGTGTTTACGCTGCTTTCGATGATCTACTCGGCGAAGTTTCGCACGCGCCGCACGACGACATGAACACGGAACGACGGGACGAACATTCGCATGATACGGGCGAAGCGCTGACGACGGCGCACGTTTAATGATTTCGAATTTCAGATTTTAGAGTCCAAATATGGAACTTACAAAGTTTTTTGAAGACAAACGGCAGAGCAATTTTGAAAACTTGCATTTTATAGCAGATATGCCCGCACGCGACAGGAGCCTCGACTCTACGGAGTATAAATCAAGCGCATACCGGAAGTGAGGCGAAATTATAAACACCCGCAGTTTGCAAAAGCGATTTTGTCCGAAGTCTTCGTAAATTAAAATAAAAATAGGAGATATAAAATGAATAAATTAAAATATTTTTTTTGCTCGATAGTCGCTGTTGGCTTTGATGGCGATTCCGGCTTTGGCGCAGGCGCGCGACAACGATTCGACCGTTAAGCTGTCCAAAGCGATCGGCACGGGCTTAGGCGTTCTCGGTTTCGGTTTGGCTGCCGGTCTGGCCGGTATCGGTCAGGGTCTTGTCGGTTCGACGGGCGGCGGAAGGCGCGGCTCGCAATCCGGGCGCGGCGGGAACCGTTCAGACGATGATGATCATCGCGCTCGCGCTTATCGAATCGCTCGTGTTCTTTGCATTGCTGATCGTTTTCGTTGAAATCAGTTTAATAGAAGAAACAATACAATTAAATTTGCGGACGATGAGTTTAAACGACTTTCGCCCGCATTTGTTACATTTAACATGTCAACTTATCGTTACATTAAATTTGAATCGCATGGCATCGTAAATTATTGCATATAATATTAAACGCTGAATTTGTTATAAAAAAATGTCAGACCAATTTATCGGACAAACTTTAGCGGAAAAATATCGAATCGAGGCGCGTGTGCGCGAAAGCGACTTCGGACGAAGTCTATCACGGCACGCATCTTTTGATGGACAAACCGGTGACGGTCAAAATCCTTTCGCCCGCGCTCGCGGTTGATGAAAACATCGTCAAGTCGTTTTTCCGACCGAAGCGCGCACCGTTTCGCACATTTCGCATCCGAATATTTTGAACGTCACCGATTTCGGTTCGGACAAGAACGGCACGGTTTATATCGTTTTCGAAGATGCCGAAGGCGAAACTTTGAAAGACGCGATCGTACGCGACGGAAAATTTCCGCTCGAACGCGCCGTCAATATCGCCAAACAAATCGCCGCCGCGCTTTCCGCCGCGCATATAAAAGGCGTTGTTCACGGCAATTTGAACGAGCGAAAATGTTCTGCTGACAAACGCGGCCGACGAATCCGAGCAGTCAAAGTTTTGGATTTCGGCTCGGTCAAAAGACGATAACTGCGTTTGACGACGAAGATCTGCTGTCAAAGATCGAATATCTTTCGCCCGAACAATTCGCCGGTCGCGGCGATGCCGACGAGCGTTCCGATATTTACAGTCTGGGCGTGATTCTTTATGAAATGCTCGCCGGCGAAGTTCCTTTCAAGGCGGAAAACCGACGACTCTGATGATGAAACACGCGGAGGAACCGCCGCCGCCGCTTTCCGCTTTTCGGCAGGATCTGCCCGCCGAGATCGAGCCGTGATCCTGCAAACGCTCGCGAAAAATCCCGAAATGCGCCATCAAACCGCCGCCGAATTGCTTGACGATCTGAACCGCGTTTCGCGCGCGTTTCAGCGATTCGAAACTCGCCGGCAAAGCCGGCGACCGAACAATAATATCTGGAAAACGGCGTTTGTCGTTCTCGCGGGAATTTCGCTGCTTTCGATCAGCTTGATCTGGGCGACTTCCGAGCAAGCAGACAATCCTTCGACGATGCAGGCCGACGCCAATGCGCCAGCCCGTCCAGCCGATAAATCCGGCGACCGGAATGAACGAACAAGGTTTGGCGACGATCGTTCCGATGTCGTCGGAAATGCTGGCGAATTCGAACATGACCGTTGACGGCGCCTGACACGCTCGGCGGCAACGACTACAATCCTTACTGGCAAAACGGCACAGCCTCCGCCCGGCGCGCCAGCAACCTGTTCAGCCCGGCGGACAGGATGATTGACCCGAACAATCCGAACAGTCCTTTTAATCAGGACGAGCCGCGTGACATATTTATACGACAGCAATACGGGCAACTATTATATGATGGTTCCGACAAATCCGAATGCCAACACGTCAACGCAAACTTCGCCAACGCCGAAAACGGCGAAATCGCCCGAGCCTTCCAATACAGCCGTTCGCCGGTTCGCCGAACGAAACGACAAAACCGCCAACACAACGCCTGATCCGAAATCAACCAGCCGACAACCGCAGACATCGCCGAAACCCGACGCCAAGCCGAAAAATCGCCGTCTTCGACCCAAACAGACGCAGAGCGGAAAAACGCAGGAATTCGAGATTTTAGATTTTAGATTTTGGATTTTGGATTGAAAACTGCGTGGATCATCTCGCGCAGTTTTTTTTCGTCGTCGAAAATCAATTCGTTTTCAACGACAAAACACGGCAATTCAAAATTTCAAATCCGCTAATTTTACGGCGTCTTTCGCGGTTGTCAGCAAAATTTCCGCTCCGCGTTTGTTTGGCTTTTTTTTCGAGATTTTCGATGTCGGTTTGCGTGTAAAGATGATGATCGGGAAATTTTTGAGTTGAAACCAGATTAAAATTTTCGCGTCTTAATTGTTCGAAAAAATTGTCGGGATTGCCGAGCGCGCAAAAAGCCAGGGATTTGGGTTTCAGGATTTGCGGATTTGGGATTTGGGATTTTCTTTGCGTTAAATTCTTCCAATTCAATCAAATCGAAATTTTGTTTTCCGCAGTGAAAATCGGACAATCGGAATTAAATTTTGAAATTTGCAATTTGAGATTTGCAATCTGATCTTCGTCGACCAGATTTGCCCGCGTGATGACGATCGCGTCGGCGCGTTTTAGATTCTCTAAAGGCTCGCGCAAAAGCCCGAAGGCAGAGTTTTCCGACTTTCCGAACGGATTTGTCGCGTCGATTGTGACGATGTCCAAATCGCGTTTCGCCCGACGATGCTGAAAGGCATCGTCGAGCACAAAAGCCGTCACGCCGAATTTTTTGCGCGCCCAATCTGCCGCCGCGACGCGATTCGCGTCGGCGACGACGATCGCTTTTCCGAGAAGTTTCTGCGCCAAGCTCAAACGGTTCGTCGCCGGCTTCTTTGACGTCGGCTAAAATCTTTTCGCCGTCGGAAACCAAAACTCTTTCGCTTCGGATTTTCGCGTCTGTAGCCGCGCGTTAAGATGCAAACTTTTTCGCCGCTCTCGGCTAAAATTCCGGCGACAAAAGCGACGAGCGGAGTTTTGCCCGTTCCGCCGACGGTGATATTTCCGACGCTGACCGTCGGCGCGCCGAGCGAAAGAGATTTGAAAACGCCTTTTTCGTAGAGCGCGTTGCGAAAATTCGCAATTTCGCCGTAAAGCCGTGAAAAAGGCGGAAATATCATTGTTAATTTATGGCTTTGCACTAAAAGAGCTTAATTTTGGATTTTTGCACCAAAGTCGAGATTCAAAATTTAAAGCAAGCGTTCAGAGTTCAACCTTTAGGTTGCTTTTAGCTAAAGCTGGACAAACTACGTTAGCGTTGAACTCTAAACGCCGTTTGCACCTCAACTGCTTAAATTTTCGACTTTTGGTGCAAAGTCTTAATTTATTTAATTTTCGCGCTATTTGCCGCAGACCGAAGCGATTGATTTCTCTTCGGCAATTTCGTCAAAGCGTTCTTCGTAATCTTTGGCGTATTGCTCGACATTATTTTTGATTTTGTTAAAAACGGAGCAATAAAAAATCTCTTTGTGGATTTTTTCGTTCAGAAAAAGCATCGCGTTGACCTCGCTCCAATACTCGCGGTTTTCCCAAGATTTTTCGTCGGCGTTCCGCCCATTTGTTGTTCTAAATCGAGCAATTTTTGGTCGCGTGTGTTGCGACCGTTTTTGAGAAACGTTTCGACATAGACGGGCATTAATTAGTCCTGAAGCTGAACAAGTTCTTTATTAGCATCGGATCTTTCGATTGACATGACCGATTTCGTGAATGATTTTGGTTGCCGCTAAGATGTTGCCGCTGACGGAATATGAGTTTTGGTTTGACGAGAGCGAATTCATCACGGGGTAATAAACCCTGGGCGGGAAAGCCCGAATCGAGCCTGTTTCCCAGAGTTATCGTCGCGCCGACGAGCTGCCCGCTTCGTCGCACAGATATGTGTCGGTTCCCGCGCCCTGTCCTCTTTCGCCGGAAATGGGAATTGTCAAAATAAACTCTTTATTATTTGCGTATTTTTCCCATTGCTGGCGACCGAACTGGTGGAAAGCAGTTGGTCTTTCCATTTTTTATATCTTTCCCGGTATTTTTTCGGTAAGTTTTCTCTGATTCTGCCGTCGGTCGGCGTTTTGACAATAGATGGTCATCGGCAAAGGAATAATTTGGAAGCGCAAGCAGAAAACTAAAAACAAACAAAACAAAAAGATAAAAGCGACGCAGTTTCACAAAATACCTCCGATTCACAAAAATAATTTTTCAACTTTAAAGACAGCCGACTGTAAAATTTTAAACTTATAACAAATTTTGGAATTAAGTCAAAATTTTCCGAGTTTTAAAGTCGGAGCTGTGGTCTGCTGCCCGCCAAGTTCGTTTAGCGTAAGCGAAAACAGACTCTCCGAGCGTGTCGCTTTACAAGTTAATTGAGTAATGGCGAAGCGTTTCAGCGTTCAGCGCTTCGCTCGAACGCTGGCGGGCAGAGATGCCCGCGCTTAATTTTTCAAATTTTTTTGAAGTCCTACTTTTTATTGGTTGTTTGAATCAGTCTGTCGAGTTTGTTTTGCGCTTGTCCGCTGTCGATGGTTTGTTCGGCGAGACGCGCGGCGTGAGTCGGTTCTTTGCGATTTCGCCGATGAAGAGCGCGGCGGCGGCGTTTATAACAACCAACGAACGCGCTTCGTCGCGGCGATTGCTCCAAGCACTTCGCGAATGATTTTCGCGCTTTGGTCGGGCGATTTCGCAATTTTAAATGTTCGATTTTATACGCTGTAATTTGAAATCTTCGGGCGCGATTTGAAATTCTCGATCTTTGTTGCCCGATATTTCAGCGACCAGAGTTTCGCCCGCCAATGTCATTTCGTCAAACCCGTCCGAGCCGTGAACGACCCATGCTCTCTGTTCCGAAAAGCGCGAGTGCCTGCGCGACGGTTCGTCCAGCGACGGATGCCAAACGCCGATTAGCTGTTTGGGGGCGTTTGCCGGATTTGATAAAACTCCGAAAAGATTCAGCCAACTTCTAATGCCGAGTCTGCGGCGAACATCGGCGACTCGGCGAAGGACGGGTGGCTTTTCGGCGCGAACATAAAACAAATTCCCACGCCGTTCAAGGCAGTTTGCGCAATTTCCGGCTCGCCGGAACTCCGACGCCGAATTTCGCCAGACGTCCGCGCTTCCCGTCTGGCTCGTTACGGCGCGATTTGTGTGCTTGGCGACCGCCAGACCTGCTCCCGCAGCGACAAATGCGGCGGCAGTCGAAACATTTGAGGCC
>CAVYOP010000010.1:0-244881 GCA_963770215.1 uncultured Acidobacteriota bacterium | reverse complement strand
CTCACGCGATTGATCAAGGATCTCCCAGCGGATTCGAAGGCACACGAGCTGGCCCAGGAAAACTTCTTTAACCTGGCCCGCATACTGGCCGAGGTCTGAAAGTTCATTCTGCAACTTAATAGCTCGTCTACGTGTTTCCAGGTGATCACTTTTTGTGCAGAAGCCTCAACAGTTCACCCCAGATACTTCTCGAAAGATTTCGTGTGTTTCGCCAATTTTAACTCTGTTACGCAGAGGGCATTTCTCAAACCAGGGCACTGCCGCAGTCGTCGCAACTCCGCTGGGTCCAACTCGCCGTACTTCTTCTTCCAACTGTAGAAAGTGGCTTCGCTGATCTTTCCGCTGAGGCTTCTGAAGTTAGTCGCTTCAATTGCAGCGAGCAGCATCCAGGGATATTAACATCTCTAGTGAACCAGAATCTTGTCGACTATGGCCTGCGTTAGCGGATGATAACTGGAGCGTGCTTTCGCGTAGATGGCTTCGGCAAGAGCTCTGCCTGGGTCACTCTTAGCGAGCTCTTCATAGAGAGGTTTGACGTAGATGATGCGGCCGACCGTCGTGAGGAATTTGTCCAACCGTTGATAAGCGGGCTCATAACCGTTTCGGACCGCGAGCAGTAACCAACGGTAGACAATCTCTGCGTTCCGAGAATCTGTCACTTGAAATCGCTGGTCCAGCTCACTCATTTTCTTGTATCCGACATCGGACGGTAGCGAGTCGAGGAAGTGAAGTTTCTGTTGCGTGTTCCAGTCGTCAGCGGAAACATTGTCCAATGAGATTAGATTGTGGCTCCAGGCTTGGGCCAACTCTCTTATCTCGTTCAAGACGGGCGAAACGGCTTTGGGAGCCGAGTCAGGTAAACCGGGCGCGTAGAGCCAATCTTCCAACGGAATCTTGGCTGCCAGTTCCGGATGCTGATCAAACAGAGTCGTTTTAAAGTAATCGATCGCCTGTTGCGTGGTGATGCTGTCGAAGGCGAAGTGCTCGAAGTAGCTTCGCAGACACCCATCGAATCGTTCCCGGCCGAAGATATTCTCCAGCGCCTTCAGGAAGAGAGCGCCTTTAACGTACGGAACAAGCGTGCCGATGATTTCCGGATCGCGCCCTACGAGATCAGGGTGTAGCAATTGTTCTTCGGGCGGCAATTCCTTCATCTCTTTGGCGAGGCGTTCCTCAGCCAGCACTTCCTCCATTGTCGCGCGACTCGAGCCGTAAAGCTCTTCCTGGATTCGGCGTTCTGTGTAGGTGGTGAATCCTTCATTCAACCAGTAGTCGCTCCAGGTTGCGTTCGTCACGAGGTTTCCGGACCAGGCATGGGCCAACTCGTGCGCGATTACAGAAACACTGCTGCGATCGCCGGCGATTAACGTAGGCGTTACGAAAGCAACGCCAGGATTCTCCATTCCGCCGAACGGAAAACTGGGCGGCAACACTAACACATCGAAACGTCCCCACAGATATTTCCCGTAGAGTCGTTCCGCCGCCGCCAACATCCTCTCGGCTTCGCCGAATTCATATGCGGCAGCTTCCAATACCAGCGGCTCAGCGTAGACACCGGTTCGAGGTCCAGTAGGAGCGAAACCAATGTCGCCGACTGCCAGCGCGATCAAGTAGGGCGGGATCGGGTGAAACATCGCGAACTCATACAACCCCGCCGCACTCACGTTTGTGCGACGACCATCGCTCATTACCGCCAACAAACCTTGCGGCGCCTCGATATCTGCCGAATAGGTGATCCGCACACCGGGCGTGTCTTGCAGTGGAATCCAACTGCGTGCATGAATCTCTTGCGATTGCGTGAAGAGGAACGGCGCTTTCTTGCCGGCCGTTTGTTCTGCGTCAAGCCATTGAAGAGCGGTCGCCTCCGGGCTGGTTGAGTAAGAGATTCGTATTGAAGCAGTGTGTTGCGGGAGATGGATACCGAGCGGGAGATGGATACTCAGAGGTGTTCCCAGGACTGGGTCAGCGGCGCCAAGCTCGTACTTCACTTTATGGAACTCTTGCCGTTGTGTTTCAGCTTCAATCTCGTGAATCGTGAGATTTCGAGTGTCCAAGACCAGAGGCGCATCGCGATATTTGGGATTGCGGAAAAATGCGAGCGTTGCGATCCCTTTGAGAATTCTCCGCTCGAAGTCTACTTTCAGATTCAGATGGACATCGTAAACAAAATGCTTTTCCGGCTCGGAAAACGAGTGAGGGTCAACGGGCCTTGCAGGCCAAGCTATTTTCAGAGACTTACTTGACGCCAATCAATCACTCCTCAAAACACGCTACCACCTGAAGATCTCAGGCGCACGAAGAGTAGTTTAGCATGAGGGAAACCAATCCCCGTTGAGCCATCCGCCTGCTGAACTCACGCCTTGGCTGTCGTGGCCGGGCTGCACCCATCAGGAGTTTGAGCAGCAACCGCATCCCATCTCACAACAAATCCCTGTCCCGGCAGGATTGGTCCGAAGATAATCCACTTTGTGCCTTTTCGATTGCCTTCGACAAGCGGTTCACTCTTTGCGCCGGTCTCCACATCATCGTAGGTCAACTCCAGACTTACTTTCAGTGTCTCCGGGTGCCAAACGCGCAACACCGCGTTCATAACGGGGTAGAACGTGAAGAACGGCGAGAAAGCACTATCACGAAAACATTCCACTGACTCTGCGCGGAAGGTGTAGGTTGGCTTGCCTGGGCCCCTGTGCGGCAACAATTGCTTCTTGCTCGAAAATGTTTGATAGTTATTGTCGCTCTCAATGTAGGGGGCTAGTTCGTCACCTTCGTACGTATCTTGAAGCAGCTTCACAAGCGTTATCTTTGTAGCACCGATACTATCGTACTGCGACTCTTCGACCGCATATCTGAAATCGTAGTCGGTGGGACTCTCGGAAAAGTTTTTCATGTCGTATTCGCTAACCGTTATGAGTTTGAGGAATCCGTCCTGGTCGGGCCACTTCTCGATTTCGTAAGTAATTTCCCAGCGGGTGCGCACCAGAAGCATTTTCAGGTAACGATCTAGATGTTTGCGCAGGTCATCTGGTAGCAGGCGACCAACAACAAGCAGTGATACGTCGAGTGAAAACTCTCTGAGCAATTTAGTTTTTGCTGCGTTATCGACCAGCACGGCGAGCACCGCAGCAATTATCAGAGCTTCTCCGATTTTTCTAAGAATCTCCGGCACAACGTGAAAAGCGGCTAAAAGAATGCCCGCCACGAAGGCTCCAAGCAGCAGCAACTTGTAGTTTCTGTCGCTCATGTCGCGTTCTCCTTTTCGGCGTGATGAGAGGTTTCAACCCAAGGGATGGGTTGTGAGAATCGCTTAATTGTCCATTGACCCGAATTGCGGAAATGATCGAGGTCATCAGATCCGCATCGGCATCACGACTGCGCTTGCGAGTCGCCGTCTTTGAACTCAAACGAGATCTTTGCATCGCCCACTACATTCAAAAACTCTTGCAGATACCGCGCAACGCAAACTGGAGTGGGGAAGGGGAACGGCAAGGTTGTGCAGCTTCAAAACCGGACCGACACAAAAGTCCCCACATTAAACGGAAACGGGCAGCATGCGCTGCCCGTAAGTGCTTGTTTTGATTGGTCGGGGCGAGAGGATTCGAACCTCCGACCTCACGGTCCCGAACCGTGCGCTCTACCAGGCTGAGCCACGCCCCGACGTTGGTGGATAATAGGGAAGCGGGACGGGCGTGTCAAACAGGCGCCGTTGAATCATATAAGGCAAAGCCTAGTCTACCGAGTTCAGCACCGCCTGAATGTGCTTTCGCCTAATGTTCGACTCGTTCAGCCGTTCGGTAACTGCCGTCGCTGACGCAGGCGTCAGCGAGTCGCGGTATTTGGCGAGCTGGGTTGAATAGTCCGCCAGTACCGATTCATCTACAACCTCATTCACGTGCAATCCACCATCAAGCAGGGAACTGAAGGTAGACTGCGCATTCACCGAATCGCCGGCGGCACGGTGGTCATCCGACAGCTCACGCACGCTTTGGATGTAGAGTTTGAAAGCGTTCGTGTATTCTTCGGCGTCCCACTTGTCGAGACCAGTCGTGCTCAGCGACGTGCGCTGCAACAGCGCATGCGCCACCGTCAGCTTGCGCTTGCTCACATCCAGCGCCTCCGGAAACTTCGACTGCCGCAAATACATCGCTTCCAATGCCCCCAACGTTCGCCACGTCGCCTTCTCCGAACCCGGAGATTTTGCTAACGCGTCGAGCGCTTCGCGAAGCACTTTCTCACCCTCCGCCGCCTGGTTCATCTCGTTCGCATACAAACTGCCAAGCTGCGTGTACGCTTCACCATAAAGTTGATACCCGCCGCCGGCGCCAGACGCCTTCGCCAACGTCTCAGCCGCCGCACGATAACGCTTGACCGCCTCATCATGTTTGTTCAAATGCAGCCGATACAAATCCCCGAGCTTCAAAAACACCATCGCCAACTTTTCATGCGCCTCGAGCGTCTGATCGCTCGTGATCATCCGACCGCCGATCGCGAGCAGATAGAGATGCTCGGCAGCGGCGTACCGATCAAGCTTCACCAGCAAGTCAGCGCTTTGTTCCAGGTGAGTGGCATTGTCCTTGGTCTTACGCGTAAGCTCCTGACGATTTGTTGCCACCAACGCCGGCGATCTCTGTATCGCCAGGACGTACCGCCGCGATAGCTCTGCATTCTGTAGTTCCTGCGACAGTTGGAACGAGTGCTTCGCTTTCAGCTCATCTCCCGTGTTCGAATAGACTTCTCCGAGATTGCTGTATGTCTCAGCAAGTTCACTCAGCCCCAATTGTCTTTCCTCATTGATACGAAACAGGGCCTTTTCCTGAATGTCTACCGCGCGCATCAAGTACAACTCAGCTTGCTGAAAATTGTTCTGCATCGCGTAGAACTGCGCGATCTCTTTCAACGTGTCAAACTCGTTGCCCTGTGCTTCGCGATTCGCAAGCACGCGTTTGTAGAATGGCTCGGCCTCGGCGTACCGGCCGATGTCGCGATACAACCGTGCAATCATCGCGAGGTTCGCCGTCTCATTTATCTGATCGATCAAGTCAGGATTCGCAACCAGATAATTCACCGCGCGCGTGTAATACTCCTCCGCCTTCGTAGGATTGCCTGCTTCGAGATAGGTATGGCCCAGGCCGTGCAACGCATCAAACATCTCAGCACTTCGCGGACCCGAAACTTTCTCGTGAATCGCAATCGACTGGTTGTACGCGTCGACAGCTTCATTCAACTTACCAAGCCTGCGCTTTGAGGCGCCAACATTCGCCAGCACCCACGCCTGCAACTTCGCCAAACTCGGATCTTCCTGGAGCTTGTCCGGGCTGATCATCTCGTTTGTCATCTCAAACTCGTAAAGCGCGCCTCTATAGTTGCCACGCTGAAACGAGTCGAGACCGTTGCGACTCAACGAATCCAACTGCAATCGCGCCGCGCTTCGTCGCGCTACTTCTGCTGCTTTGCGCTCACGATCGGCAGCAGCTTTTTGTTCAGCAGTCGCTCGTAGCGCTTCACCCTCGCGTTCGGCCGCCAGTGCCGCAGCTTCCTCCGCGCGTTGACTCTCGATTTCAGCTTTCTTTTGTTCTTGCTGAGCGTGTTCACGCTCGGTTTCCGCTACCACCTGGGCTGCTTCGGCAGCTTTTTGATGAGCCTCCGAGTCGCGTCGCGCTTTTTGTTCGCCAACGTAACTTGCTTTGGCCTCTTCTGCGAGCGTTTGCGCCAGCTTTGCATTTCGCTTCGCGTTGGTAAACGCGATAACAGAAACGCCGGCCGCCACCAGCGCAAGCAGCGAGATCAAGACGAGAGCGAAAGTGAAACGCCGCAGTCGTTGGGCCACGCGCCGCTGTTGTTCGGCGAAGCGCTCAGCCACTTCGCGTTCGTGGCGCTCACGTTCCAACTCGGCCATCTGTTGGCGCTCGCGTTCGGCAATCGCTACATCGCGGGCACGTGTGCTTTGGTCCAGGTAGACCATTGCCGCGGCAAACTCCGGATGATAGCGTTCGGCCCACGCGGCAGTCGGGTTGGTTTCGTGATGCCAATCGATAATGATTTGCAGCGCCGGATCCTGCATCAATCCTTCGCTGCCTTCGCGGTGCAGCACCGTCGCTTCGGCGAGACGACGATAGTATCGCGCCGATTGCGCCTCTTCGTTCACCCACTCTTTGAGCCGTTCCCAGTTGCGGATCAAACTCTCGTGCGAAATGTCGATAACCGTTTCCGGATGAAGCGGAACACCAGCGGGCGGCATCAGAAACGAGCGGCCGCCGCCGCGGAAGACGTCGATCACGGCAGATCATCTCCGGCAGCGACGCGCGCCGGCGATCTCGCAAAGCGCATCCATGCGAGTCGGCCGGCGAATCTCGCGATTGTCCGCGCCGCGTTCGGTGAGAGCTTTGAAGAGTTTCTCGGCAATCGTGCGGCTGCGTTCGTCCGGCAGTTCATTGAACGCTTCGTCGGCGTGGCGCGAAAGCGCGTCTGACATCGTGCCGATCGGCTTCGTAGTGTTCGATGCCGATCGGCTCGCCGTTGCGGCGGTGTGCGCTGCCAGTGTTCCCACGTGCGCATCAACGCGTGCTGCAGGATCGGCAGTTGATCGGGATTGTCGCCCGACGTCGTTCAGCAGACGATTGACGAGCGGCTCGGCTGATCTTTCCGCGCGTGACGCCGACTGGGCCAGTCACAGCGAAGCGCCGCTCGTCGCGCGTCATGCGCGGGATCAAATACTGCCCGTCGTTGATCGCTTCGGGCAGTCCCTGAAACTGCGCGCAGTCGCCGAGAAAATCGGAGCGCATCGTGAGCACGACGTAGATCGACAACTCGCGTTGCTGTGCGGCTTCCAGCAGGAGTTTGACGAAAGCCGCAGCTTCGTCGGCGTGCTCGTCGTTTTCCTGCGCCGCGCGGAAGCGAAACAACTCCTCAAACTGGTCCACTACGATCAGCAGCTTCTCGTGTTCGCCGAGCCGTCCCTGACGCGCCACGTCGACGATCCCAAGCGAGCCGCCTCTCAGCGTCGCCTCGATCACTGCTTCGGCTTCGTGCGCGCGCAGACCGGCGCCTGCTTCTGCAAGCACGTCCTTCTTCACGAGCTCCGCGGCGAGGTTGCCGATCGGATCGCCGCCGGGCCGCATCACCGCGATGCGCCAGCCCGACCCGGCTCCCGCCATCATCCCGCCGCGCAACGCGGGCATCAGCCCGGCGCGAATGAGTGAAGACTTGCCGCTGCCTGACGTGCCGACGACCGCCAGAAAACGCGAGCGCTGCGAGTCGTGCGAGCAACGCGTCCGACTGCCCTTCGCGACCGAAGAACAGCCGGTACTCGTCCGTTTCAAAAGGACGCAGACCGGGGAAGGGATTCGTGATAGCTTTCGACTGGATCATTGCTGCTCTCCTTCGGCGGCTCGTGCAGGGCGCTCACGAAATCGCGCAGGTCGTTGGGATCGAATGAACTGTAATTGCGAATGACGTAGGGAACGAGATGCGTGAGGAAGTCTTCTTTCTGATCGTTGGGCGGCGCGCCGACGTAAACGGCGCTCGCGCTCCAGTCGTTTTCGCGGCCGTAGCCGTAAGCCTTTTCGAGGTCTTCGAGGTTCTTGCGCACCCACGGCTCGTCGCCGTTGCCGAAATAGACCAGCGCCGCGTCACACTCGCGCAGGTTCTTGTGGTGGTAGTCCATCAGCTTGCGTCCGGCTTCGCCGTCGAGCCAGGTGATGACTTCGAATGTTCTGTTTGAAGAGATATTCCTTGATGGGCCGCACGAAAGCTGCGGTCGCGATTCTCACAAATGAGATAAACCTGCTTCAGTTTTGCCCGACTCGGCTTGGCCGCCGGCGCTGCCGCAGCTTGCGCGGGCGGATTTAGTTTCTCGACGACGCGCGTCTTCAAATCTTCGATGCTCGTTTGCAACAAGCTCTGCGCCGGCGCCGATGCGGTTTTGCAGTGCGGTGACAAACTCTTCTGGCGCTCGTCGGTGATCTCGAGCGGCGGCGTCATTAGTCCCGGCGGCATCCAGAGAATACGCGCGAAGTTCGGATCGTTCGCGCTGCGTTGCGCGGCCAGATCCTCCTGGATGCAAACGACCGAGCGCGCGATCGTCTTCGGGCGTCGAGCCGTAACGTTTGCCGATCAAGTGAACAGACAGCACGCAACGCGCGAGCGTTCGCGCACGGCCGCTTCGAGTCTGTTGCATTTCGTCGGCGGGAAGTTTTTCTTCGGGCAACACGCCGTAGCCGCGTTGGCGCAATTCGTCGCGCACCTGTTCGCGTTCGCCGGCGAGGTCGGAAGTTGTTTCCGCCAGGTAGACGAGTTTCTGCGGTCCGCCATTGGTAGCGGCTGGAGTTGAAGTTGAGACACTGCCTCCCGTCGCCGGCGTCGTCGTTGTCTGCGGCGCGCTTGCGACGACTGGCGCACTCGTCGTTTCCGTAGCAGCAGGATGCTTCAACGTCGCGAGCATGTTGGAAACGTCCCACGCCAGACGGCGCAACGCCGTCCAGTATCTCGGATCTTTGTTTGGTACAACTTCAGGCGCAAACTCGACCGGCATTTCGCCGTCCATCTCGTAGAACGAGTAACCGATCAATTCGCGCAACTTTTCAGGTTCCTGCTTGGCCAGGTGGAAAAGCAACGGCGTCTTGATGACTTTGAAGATGCGCGAACGATGCGCAGGCATGCCCTGCGGCGCGGGTGTGTTGCAGAACGTTTCCAACTCCCGCAGGCACCAATCAGATTGCACGTAGCGCGGCGAAAGGATCGGGATAAACAACAACGTGTTGCTAACCCCTTCGCTAATCGACGCGGTCAGAAGGTCGTTTCCACGAAGACTCCGCTCGTCCCGCCAGATCACCGGCAGGTAACCCAGGTTGTTGCTGACCAGCCGCGGCAGGCGTTCGACCAGCAGATCGACCCAGCCTTTTACATCGCCGGCCGGATCATCGTCGTCCAGGTGTCCGTAGCTTATGAAAATGTCGTACGTAGGGGGCATCAGCTTTCTCTGGGAAGAAGAGGACGGAACTAAATTACGGCCTTATTATTAGGCAAGCTAAACCTAGACTGCTGTATACATTGCAGCCGTGATTCTGTCAACGAACAGAGCCGGATTCGGTCACCTGAAACGATTCCTCGGCCATATGTCCGCCTCAAACGTCTAAAACTTGGAGTTATGCAGTTGATTGGTGAGTTACGCCGAAGGCGTTGGTTAATTTGAGCCCAGGGTTGCTTCAACCCTGGGTAAGTCAGGCAGCATCTCTTTAACTCTGAAGGAGTTTCAATCGCAAAACTCTTTCAGTGTTCAACATCTGTGGTTGCTAGCCCCCAGGGTTGAAGCAACCCTGGGCTCAAATTAACCAACGCCTTCGGCGTAAAAACACTGGTCCAAACTACATCACTACTAAAAATCTTGATCGCCTGGTTCGCGAACGGGTATAGTGGACTCAACCCGGGTTGGCAAACCTTGGTGGCCCCTCCACCGACGATCTCACCAGATATCGGCAGTTGTTCTCGGACATTTACGGAGCCAGACCCTTATGAATCGCAGTCTCCCGTGCGCGGATCGACTACTTAGTCTCCTATTTGTGGTCCTAGTCTGCGGCCATATCGCAACCGCAGCGACGAACAAGAAGCCCATTCTAATCAGCCAGGCCAGTTCGACGCGGGCCGTCGCTTTCGAGTCGGTGACGATGAAAGCCGAGCCGTTTGCGCTGACGGCTTCCGTCAACTACAGCCCTGACACTCGCACCCGAATCTGCATTTTCGCGATGGACCTCGAGCTCCTGCCGGGCGAAGGCGCAAATGCATTTTCAGCCGACGTGCAGGACGGAAACGGCAAGCTCTATCCGTTGCGCGTCGAGTACGTGGGCCAGGTGCCGAACTTTCCCGGCATCACGATGATCGTGGTCCGACTGGCCGACGATCTGGGAGACGTTGGCGACGTTTTATTGCGACTCAACCTGCACGGCATGGCGAGTAATCGCGTGCGTGTTGCCATCGGCCACAGCGGCGGTGGACCAACCGACGATCAAGGCGCTGTGGCGACACCGGCTCCGGCAGTTCCGCCCGGCGCAGATCCGCCGTTGACGCCCGATCCTTATACAGGATCAGCAAGTGACGCCGACACCGTTCGCTTTCTCGAACAAGCGAGCTGGGGACCAACACCTGCCGAAATCACGCGCGTAAAAGCGATGGGCTTCAAGGCTTATCTCGACGAACAGTTCAGCCTCGCGCCGGCAAACCCGGCGAAAGGATCGAACTATCCGGATCTCGTTTTCCCACTGGACGACAGCACACAGCAATGCCCGTCAACTTCGTCCGATCCGAATTACAACCAGAGCGTCTGCAATCGCGATAACTACTCGATGTACCCGATACATCGAAACTTCTACACGCGAGCGCTTTACGGCAACGACCAGTTGCGCCAGCGCGTCGCATTCGCGTTGCACCAGATCATGGTTGTTTCGGCAAACAGCGAGGTCAACCGTCCGAGCTGGATGACGGTTTACCTGCAAGCACTCGATCGCAATGCGTTTGGCAGTTATCGCACGCTGTTGCACGAGATCACGCTTACGCCGGCGATGGGCGAGTATCTCGACATGCGTCTCAGCACGCGAACTAATCCCAACGAGAACTTCGCGCGCGAAATCCTGCAACTCTTCTCGATCGGAACGGAAGTCCTGAATCTCGACGGCACGCTGCAACTCGACTCGCAAGGCATGCCGCTCGCGACTTACACGCAAACGCACGTCAACGAATTCACGCGCGTTTTCACCGGCTGGAATTTCAATCCGACGTTACTCGGCACCGGAATCACGAACTGGCGCGATCCGCTGGTCCCGCGCGGCGGACAAAACCACGACGCCGGCGCGAAGACGCTCCTGAATGGTTTCACGATTCCTTCGTGTCCCAGCTCGAACGGCACCCAGAACAGCGCCTGCGCCCAGTCAGACATGACCGCGGTGATGGACCATCTCGCGAACCATCCGAACGTTGGTCCATTCCTGAGCAAGCAGTTGATTCAACACCTGGTGACGAGCAATCCGAGCCCGGCTTACGTCGAACGCGTAGCCCGTGTTTTCAACAACGACTGCAACGGTCTCTATTCACAAGGCTGCACGAACACTCGCGGCAACCTGAAATTCGTGGTGCAGGCGATACTGCTGGATCCGGAAGCTCGCGGCGATGTGAAGACAGCGCCGAACTACGGCAAGCTGCGCGAACCGGCGCAGTACGTCAACGGCTTCCTGCGCGCTTTCAACGTAAAGTCGTTTGATAAGCTTTCGACCAGCGACGGAGTGCTCGGCAGCAGATCGAGCACCGATTTCAGCGGCAGTCTGGACCAGCCGATCTTCCAGCCCGCGACCGTGTTCAGCTATTACCAGCCGGGTTACGAAGTGCCCGGCACGAAGATACTCGGCCCCGCGTTCGGCATTCTGTCGACGACGACCACGTTGCGGCGCGCCAACGCGATCAACACGCTGACTTATTCAGGCGTTTCGGCAAACACTTCGCCGACGCCTGCGAGTCCCGACCGTCCACGCGGCACATCGATCGACATCGCAAATCTCGAAGCGCTGGCCGCGAACCCGGTCGACGTAGTCAACTACCTCGACGCGCTTCTGTTGCACGGCACGATGCACCCGCAGATGCGCACCTCGATCATCACCGCGATGAATGCCATCAACGATGCCAACGTCACGACTCGCCATCTGAAGCGAGCACGGGCCGCGGTCTACCTGGTTGCAACTTCTTCGCAGTACGACATTCAGAGATAAACGCCATGTCACAATCACGCAGAGACTTCTTACGCACAACTGCCTGCGCGCTCGGCGGCATGGCGCTGGCTTCCAGTATCGACACGTTTGGTGTGGTCCAGGCGCTGATGCCGCAGGCCGCGACGGGTTACAAAGCCCTCGTCTGCATCTTTCTGAACGGCGGGAACGACGGCAACAACATGTTCGTCTCGCTCGATCAGTACAATGGACCAGCGGGCAGCACCGTCGAAGGCTATGCAAACGTGCGCGCTGCCTCAGGTTTGGCGATTCCGCAGGCGAGCCTGTTGCCGGTGTCGCCCGTGAGCGGCGGGTCGTATGGTTTTCACCCGAACATGCCCGAGGTCCGCGATCTCTTCAACCAGGGCAAGCTGGCAGTGCTCTGCAACAATGGACCACTCGTCGAGCCGCTCACGCGAACCACTTATCAAAACGGCAGCGGGAAGAAGCCGCTGCAACTCTTTTCGCACTCCGATCAGGTGGGACTGTTTCAAACCGCAATCTCAAACTCGGTCAGTCAAACCGGTTGGGGCGGCAGGTTGGCAGACAGGACGTTCGGTCTAAACGGCGTGGCGACATTTCCAAGCAACGTCTCGATCGCGGGAATCAATTTGTTGCTGACTGGCGTTGACACGCGCCAACTCGCAGTCGCCGATTCGAACACCTCGTTGGCGAACGTGCTCCAATTGAACAACGGGTCCGGTTTGAGTTCGTCAGACAACAGCTCGCGTCTTGCTTCGTTCAACGAGCTGCGCACGCTCGATAACAACTTCAAGTTGATCAAGGCGGCGAGCGACACGCGCTCCAGCTCGATGCAGACTGACGCCGCGCTGAGTAGCGTCAATCCGATACTGGCAACCGCGTTTCCAAACACGTCACTCGGCCGCCAGCTCAAACAAGTCGCACTGCTGATCAAGGCATGTACGGACCCGACGGCAGGCATCAACATGAAGCGCCAGATCTTCTTCACGCAGATCGGCGGTTTCGACACGCACTCAGCGGAGATTGGCGGGCAGGGAAGTCTGATGACGCAACTGAGCGGGGCCCTCGGCGCGTTCTACTCCGCGATTGTCGAGTTGGGAGTACAAGACAACGTCGTAGCGTTCACGATGTCTGACTTTGGACGCACTTTTCAACCGGCGGGCACGGGCGTCAATGCAGTTGGCACAGACCACGCGTGGGGAAATCATCAACTGATAGTCGGCGGGTCGGTGTTGGGCCATACGTTATACGGCACTTATCCGACGCTGCGATTGGGTGGACCAAACGACACGGATGGCGGATCGAACCCGCGCGGTCGTTGGATACCGACGACGTCAGTCGAACAATACGCCGCGACGTTGGCGACGTGGTATGGGTTGTCGACTGCGGATCTGCCGGCGGTGTTTCCGCTGATCGGACGGTTCCCATCGGCAAACCTCGGCTTTATGGCGTGACAGTCGCTTCCTTGAGGATCGTGTTGCCGGGATCGATCGCGATCGAGACTGGCTTCTCGGTCAATCGAATCGTCTGGACTGCTTCTTTATCAGTTGGTTTAAGGACCAGATCGCGTTTGCCGCTCGCTGTGGTTACAGTGATTGGCACGTGATCGAGAAACGCATTTCCACTTTGGACTTGTCTTAAGACAATCCGCAGCTCTCGCCCGTTCAACCACTGCCACGATAGTTGATACTGCGGATGCCCGCTGTCGTAAATCCATCTCTTAAAAAATCCGGAGAGATCTTTTCCTGAAGCTTTCTCCAGCGCCCGGCGCAGATCTTCCGTAGTCGCGGTCGCGTTTTTGTGTGCCGCGTAATAGTCGCGAATACCACGAAAGAAGACTCGATCGCCGAGCGACGAGCGCAGCATGTGCAGCACCCATGCGCCTTTCTGGTAGCTATTCGCGTTGAGCAGATCCAACAGGTCTTCGGTGTCGCGATCGAAGATCGGCGTGCGTTTCTTCGACTCGTATTCAAAGACGTTCTTAGCCGCGTTGGTCATGTATTCCTGAAACGCCGCTTCGCTCTCGTATCGTTGCAGGAACAGACCCGCGAAGTAGGTGGCAAACCCCTCACTCAACCAAACATCAGCCCACGTCGATTCGGTGACTGAATCACCGAACCACTGGTGCGCGATCTCGTGCGCGATCAGCGCAACGGTGCCTCGCGGGATGCCGTAAGGCGCGCTGATCTTCGCGTTGGGCCGGGGATTGAACATCCCGGTGGCAAAGACTATGGCGCTCGAGTTTTCCATGCCGCCGAAGCGAGTGGCGCCAACGATCAGCGCCAGCTTTTCATACGGATACGGCCCGATCGTCTCGGTGAAATACTCCAGTGACGGAATCGAAGGCGCGAAGCCTTTCATAGCGACGGCGCTATCAGATCCGGGGACGTAATACGACAGCGGCGTTAAAGTTCGTCCGCTCGGTTCGAGCCGGGTAAACTGGCCCACGGCGATAACCATGCAGTACGGCGGAATCGGAACGCCTTCCGAATAGGTCCAGGTGCGATTGCCATTTGCAGTTGTTTGCACCCCGTCCAACTTCCCGTTTGCGACGACTTCCTCGCGAGCCGGCGCGGTGATGTTGAAAGTGATCGTCGCCTTGGCCGATGGATGATCGAGGGTCGGAATCCAATGGTGTACGCGGTTGGGCCAGTTGTCGCCGACGGCGGATGGCTTACCGTCTTTGTCGGTCGTCATAATTAGGCCGTCTTTTGGTTTGCCCTGATAGACGACTTCGATCGCGAGATTCGTTCCCGGATTTGCCGGTTCCGCGAGTTTGACTTCGAGCTTCCCGTTTTGGTGAGTGAACGATGCAGGTTTCGAATTGACGGTGACGCTGTTGGTCTTCAAGTCGCCGAAGTCGAGATCGATCGCCGACGTTTTCTTGAGCACGAGCACGTCGATACGCGCGGTGGCGGTGACGATCTCGGAGAGTTGATCGTTCAAACTAATATTGACGAGGTAGTGTTTCGGCTGCCAGCTATCGATCAGCCGCTCGACCCGAGTGGCAAAGGTGATCGATGAAAGTAGTAAGACTAGAAGAAGGGAAATCGATAGGCGCTTTTTAAGTGTCATGCGGTTATAGGATGCAGTTATCGGATGCCGAGCATCAGGAGTGCTGAACGGTCGGACACGGATCTTTCAGAATCGAGCCATTTTCGATATTCGATCAGTTCATCATCAGCAACAGGACGATTGCCGAGACGCGCCGCGGGGGTGCGTTCGAAGGCGCGGTTGGTCAATGCCATGTGACCCTTGCGAACCGGCAACGGCGTCGTGCCGGCGAGCGCACGTTCTGCTGATTCGACGTCAGGAAAGAACTCGTCATAGGCCAAAAGATGCCAGATCGTAGCCGGTCCGTCGCCCTCGATCGCCAAAACACGCAGCAGCCCGAAGCCGCTTTCGAGCTGAAAGATCAAATCGTCGCCGGGATTGAAAATGTAGTTTGCCAAACGAAAACGACACCCCTAGAATCAGGCAATTCGCAATGAGCCAGTTCGATTCGAAGAAAGACTACTACGCCGTTTTAGGTGTCGACAAGGATGCATCGCAGGTCGATATCGATCGCAGCTATAAGCGATTGGCGTCGAAGCACCATCCGGATCGCGGCGGCAGCGAGGAACGCATGAAGCTTTTGAACGAAGCTTACGGCGTTCTGAAGAACGTGAGTGCGCGTCACGCTTACGATGCTGTGCGACGGCCTCGCGCGACTGCTGCGAGACCTTTCGCTCACGTCAACACTCCGACTGCGCGTGACGTTGGCGTCTTCGGGCACGTGCTCAGCTCCGGATTGTGTCTGGCCGCGGGTCTCTTCCTGCTGTTGTTGGTTCGGTTTCAGTGGATCTGGTTTCTCTGGCCGCTCGCGATACTGGCCGTGTTCGTCGTCGGCTTCGGCGTGCTGCTCGCTCGCAGCGCGATGGTGAAGGTCAACGATTCGCTGCCCGTCACGAACCGTTTCAAACGACACACGACGCTTCAGGAACTGGCCTTCTGGATCGTGATCATTACCAGCGGCTACGGTCTTTACTTGGTAATGTCGTTATGAACGCGGGAGAAATGATTAGCGGCCTGGACCTGCTGTTTCTCGAAGTCAACAGCCTCGAGGAGTCAGTCGCGTTTTATGAGAGCGTGCTGGGGATGGAAGTCGAGGCGATCAACGCGAACCACGAACCGCCGATGGCGAAGCTTCGCGCCGGCGCGTTGAAGATCACGCTGGCCCAAAATCTCGAGACGATGCTGAGACGCGGACGCGGCGTGCATTTCTTCATTGGTGTTGCGGATGTCGATCGATACTACGAGCAGCTAATCGAAAGAGGCGCGGACGTTCAGCCGCCGGTTGACGAAGGTTGGGGCGGACGTTTCGTCACGCTCGAAGATCCCGACAAGTACCGGTTCTTTTTCGTGACGTGGAAGTAAGGTTTTATGCAGTACGTCGAAAATCCGCCAAATCCGTGGTTAGTCCATTCCGTTGAATGGATCGGCGAGCCTCCGGCAAGCAAAGCTCGAAGTCTTCGAAGAGACTGAGACCCGCCACATCATCACTCACAACGACAGTCCCGGACGTCGGTTTCGACTACACGGTCAACTGTTATCGCGGTTGCATTCACGGTTGCACTTACTGCTTCAGCCGGCCGACGCATGAGTATCTCGGTTACGGCGCAGGCACTGACTTCGATCGCAAGATCGTCGCGAAGGTGAAAGCGCCTGAGCTGTTGCGGAAGGAGTTGATGAAACCTTCGTGGAAAGGCGACGAGATCGTCTTCTCGTTTACTTCCGATCCTTACATCCCGCTCGAAGCCAATTACAAACTCACGCGCCGCTGTTTGGAGATCTGCGCGGAGTTTCGCAACCCGGTCGGCGTCATCACGAAATCAGCGCTGATTCGCCGGGACATCGACGTGCTTCAGGAACTGACGAAACACGCAAGTCTCGGAGTGTTTTTCACGATTCCGTTTACCGACGTTGAAACCGCGCGCGCGGTCGAGCCTTTCGCGCCGCTGCCGGAAGCGAGATTTCACGCGATGGAAGCACTCGCGGCCGCGGGCATCAGCGTCGGGCATCGGTATCGCGCCTGTGATTCCCGGTTTGTCGACCGACATTCCCGTGCTGCTCAAACGCGCCAAAGAAGCCGGCGCGCAACAGGCTTTCATCAACATGCTTCGCCTGCCCGGCAGCGTCGCGCCGTATTTTGAAGAACGTCTGCGCGAGAAATTGCCGACCAAAGCCGATCGCGTGCTGAACCGAATTCGCGAAGCGCGCGGGGGAAATTGAACTCCAGCGTCTTTGGCGAACGCATGCGCGGCAAGGGCCAATACTGGGAAGCCACCGAACGTCTGTTCAAAATTCATTGCGAACGCCTCGGCTTCAACAAGAAACGCGAACACAAAACTTCCGCCACGACCACTTTTCGCCGACCATCAGCGCAGGCAAATCTGTTCGGTTAAGGTATAATAGCCGCCACCTCAAACATCCCCATGAGCAGGAGGGCCACTGCGATGCTTATCCGCGACGTGATCCGCAACCGCGAGCCTTACTCGACCAAGGCTTCTGCGACTGTGCAGGAAGCGGCGGAGTTCATGGCCGCGCGCAACATCGGCGCCGTTTGCGTGATCGACGAAGAGGGAAGATTGCTCGGCGTCTTTTCCGAGCGCGATGTTTTGAATCGCGTCGTCGTAGCGCAACGCGATCCGATGATGGTGAGAGTCGGCGATGTGACGAGTGAGTTGCGTGCTGTGATCCAGTGTGACGAAACTCCGCATCAGGCGCTCGAACGCATGGAATTGATCGGCACGCGCCATTTGCCGGTTGTCGATGGCGAACGTTGGGTCGGCATGCTCTCGATGCGCGATCTGCTGCGCGTTGAAGTCGGTGAGCAGGGCGACGAGATCAAACTGCTGCACGAATACATTCAACACTAAGCCCCCGGTATCAAAAGATCTGGGTTTCATTCGTGTCCATATGAGATCATCATCTGTATTCTCTGTTTGTGCTCGCGATAGTTGTGGCTTTCGGCTGTAGTCAACCGCCCGCCGGACGGGGCGCGGGCGAAGTGGCAAGCTCGCCGCAGACCAGCGCGCAATTCAAAGTCGAGAAAGTTGTTGGGGTTTGGAAGTGCCGTGGTCCATTGTTTGGGCGCCGGACGGACGGATGATTTTTACCGAGCGTCCCGGCCGTGTGCGCGTCTTTGAAAACGGCGCGTTGCGACCGCAGCCGTTATTCGTCGTGACGGATGTTGAACACGACTGGCGAGACGCGGTTTGATGAGTGTCGCGCTGCATCCGCAGTTCAGCACAAACCAGTTTCATCTATCTTTCTTACGGTTACGGCAGCGGCGGCTCGCGCGTGCGCGTGGTGCGATATCGAGAGACGCCGGAAGGTTTGGTCGATCGAAAAGTGATCATCGAAAACATTCCGGCAGCACAGTTTCACGCCGGCTGCCGCCTTCGTTTTGGTCCCGACGGCAAGCTGTACATCACGACCGGAGACGCCACGAAGCGCGAGCTCGCTCAACAACTCGACTCGCTCGCCGGCAAAACGCTGCGGCTGAACGACGACGGCACTGTTCCCCAGGACAATCCTTTTGTCGGGCAACAAAATGCGCGGCCGGAGATCTGGTCGCTGGGCCATCGCAATGCGCAGGGCATCGACTTTCAGCCTGGCAGTAACCTGATGTTTCAAACCGAGCATGGGCCGAGCGGCTTTGATGGTCCAGGCGGCGGCGACGAGGTCAACATCGTCGAGAAGGGAAAGAACTACGGTTGGCCCCTCATCCATCACACTCAAACACGCGCCGGTCTGGAGTCTCCGTTGCTCGAATACACACCGGCGTGCGCGCCCGCGAGCGGCATGTTCTATCGCGGATCGGTTTTTCCGAAGTTCAAAGGAAACTTTTTCTTTGGCTGTTTGCGCGGTGAGATGTTGATTCGCGTGGTGCTTGACGGACGTAAAGTGCTGGGCCAGGAAGGCGTGGTCAAAGAGTACGGCCGCATCCGCGACGTCGCAGAAGGCCCGGATGGCTACT
This sequence comes from uncultured Acidobacteriota bacterium, assembly GCA_963770215.1. Classification (GTDB taxonomy): domain Bacteria; phylum Acidobacteriota; class Blastocatellia; order Pyrinomonadales; family Pyrinomonadaceae; genus PSRF01. The sequence continues at coordinate 226,134 of CAVYOP010000010.1, read as the reverse complement.
TTACTTTTCGACTTCGAACAGAGACGGGCGCGGCAAGCCGGCCACCGACGACGACCGGATCATGCGACTTGTTCCGGTCAGACAGTGATCATTTTCCGTTTGTCATTTTTCATTGATCATTTTTCATTTGTCGCTTCGGTAAATGACAAATAAAAAATCAGTACTGTCCGGTTAGATGTTCAATAGTTTCAACTGCTTAGCATTATGGACCAAGTCGAGATTGTACTCCGCTTGCTGAAACAGGCTTAAAAGGGGCGTTTTGTCGAAAAGAGTAAGACTGAGAATCTGTAATAAAGTGTAGAGATCGTGCTTGAGTTCGAGCCGCTTTTTGATGATGGCCACCAGCACATAAACAGTGATGGCGATCCAGATTTGAGTCTTGACGCTGTTGTCTGAAGTGCCGAAAAAGCTTTTGATTCGGAGATGTTGCTTGATCCACTTGAAGAAGAGTTCTATTTGCCAGCGATAGCGATACAGAGCCGCCACTGTCAAGGCGGGGATAGAAAAGTTGTTGGTTAGCAGCACTAGTCGTTGGTCGGTTTCGGCTGCGTAATAATGAACTCTGCGCAAGGCGAGGGGATAAAGCGTCGACGTTAAGGGACCAGTCAGGACAATGGTTTGATCGCTGCGCACACCAGTAACGCGGTCGTGCGGATGGGAATAGCGACGGCGAAAAGCGAGATTGCTTTTGGTGCGAATGACAAAGAAGGTGAGCGCCGTTTGCAGGCGGTAAAGCCGCCGGAAGTCGAGAAAGCCACGGTCCATAACGATGAATGAGCCGGGTTCGGGCTCGAGCTCGTCGAGGAGATTGACCTCGTGGACAGCGCCAGGGGTAATGGCGATAAACACGGGAATAGCGCTGTGAATCTCCAACAATGTGTGTAGTTTGATCGCGCCCTTGCGCTTTCTGAATTTGGCCCAGGGAAAGAGGGACAAACAAAGGTCTATGGTAGTGGCGTCGAAGGCGTAGGCGGTCGCATCCAGTTCGAGACCCAACTCTGAGTGAGCATAGAGTGGTCGCGCTATCTCGATCAGACTTTGGGCGAAGTCGCGATAGATGCGCCAGTCGCGAGTCTCGTTGGCGTCGGCCAAAGTGGAACGTTTGACTGGGCCACTGAAGCCGGCGTGATAAAGCTTGTGGCGCTGAGCGGCAAGACAGACTTCGATATCGCGCAAGCTTTCGCGGTAAGTAAGTTGAGCGAAAGCCATCGTCAGAAACTGATCCCAACAAGAGAACGAACGGATGCTCTTGTTGCCTCCATAGCGTGCTACGCAGCGATTGAATTCGTTGTGAGAAAGAAACTTGATCAGCTGGGCCAACACCGTGCGACCTTGATTCAATGGAGTTCTCCTTCGCGGGTAATCGCGAAAGAGTATGGCAACAAAAACCGGAATTTGAATTCAAATCGTTTCGCTCGACCATTGCTGTTATTTCACTAGCTATCAGTAACTTAGAGGACAGTCAAAAACGTTTAACCGGACAGTACTGATAAAAAATGTCAAATGACAAACGGAAAATGCTTCAGATCTTCTGCGCCAGGATCGCCGTCTTGCTCCAGCCGATCGCCTGGTGGGGCTTGAAACGATATTGATGAACGATGCGGAAGTGGTGTTCCGTTTGATTGATCACTTCCTTGGGTGGATGGCTCTTGAAACGAAACAGGATTTCGAGAAACTTGCCCGCAACGCCCGGGCGGATGGGCAGATGCAGTAAGTGACCGCCGGGCACGATCACTCTCGCCAACTCGGTCAGGCCGTCTTCGAGCGGCACATACTCCAGCGCGCCCGCGGTCACGACCAGATCGAGTGACTCGTCGGCGAATGGCAGGCATAGCATGTTCCCCTGAGTAAACGTGACGTCTCGTTTTCTGCCGCCACTGTAATAGAGGGCCTTGCGCGCCGCGGCGACTGACGTCGACGAGAGATCGAGCGCTGTGATGGAGACAGGAAAGCGGATCGCGCGCAGTAGCGCCATCGTCAGCAGCCCGGTGCCGCAGCCCGCATCGAGAATGCGGTGTCCGCGCGAGACCGGTAGCGGATGGTTTTCAAAATACTGATCCAAAGATCGGCCGTAACCATTGAGTTTGAAAGTCAGATCGTAAAACCGGGCGATCCGATCATAATAGGATCCCGCGCGAGCCTCGGTTTTGGTTGCGGTCAGAGCATACTCCATCAGTTTCTCCTAAGCCTGGAACCTAGTGGGGAACGACTACGTCGATTGTCAGTTTATTTCATCCCGGATTGGCGGGGCAATTGTAGCCTTTCCCTGCACTTTTACTCAACTGTAAATGTGTCCCGGTATTGTGAGAAACCTCTTACAAATCTGCCGCTGCCTTTGTGTTATCTCTCATTTTCGGATTAAGTCCTGAGTGTAGAGCTCGCGGTAAATCCGGTAGTTCGACATCACTTTCTGGACATATCCCTTCGTCTCGTCAAAGCCGACTTCCGACGTAAAAACGCCCGGATCGCTGTGTTTCGCCCGCTTCAGCCAGCGCGAGACGTTGTCTTCGCCGCCGTTGTACGAGGCCGCCACCGGTTCGAGCATCTTCGGGAACAGGCCGGAGAGAAATTCGAGATACTCGGCGCCGAGCGTGATCGACGTGTCAGGCTGGTAAAGCTGGTTCTCGGTTACGGATCGATATCCAGCGCCGGGTCCGTACTTCACGGCGGCATCCATCGTGAGCTGCAAAAGCCCGCGAGCGCCGGCCGGCGACTTGGCTGTCGGTTTGAACACGCTCTCCTGTTTGATCAACGCCAGAATGAAACGCGGATCGAGTTTGCGTGCTTTCGCGGCGCTGACGATCGACTGGCGGTAGGGCGCTGGATAGGAATCGGCAACTCCCTCGATCGTGGCATGCACCTGGGCTTCACGTTTGGCGACGATGTCGGCGCGCTCACCGCGTCCCGCGAGCGCGTGCAGACGTTGAGTCGCCAGCCAGCCGTAGTACGACTCGAGACCGTCAGGGATCGCGAGGTAAGCCGTGAACGCTTCGTCTTTTCGGCCTCCTTGTTCGAGACTGAAAGCGTAGAGATATGCTACTTCGGAGCGCGACGTGTCGACGGCTCTCGAAAATGTTCGTCGTGATAGCTCGCCGGCGGTGCGGATTGCATCCGGCCAGTTTCCTTCCGAGATGTGCAGTCGCAACGCCGCAAAGATCGCGTTAGTTTCCACCGCGGAGCCACTGAAGCGCTCTCTCGTCTTACTGACCCACGCCAATGCTTCCTGCGGACGATTGGCTTCGCGCAACGTGTCGATGACGTTTAAATGCGCGGTGTCGATGCGTTCGCCGGCAGGGAAGCGCTGAACGTATTCCATGTAACGCGCGGCTGATTCGGTGAACCGGCCCATGCGGAGCAGCGACGCAGCGCTGTAGTTCAACGCTTCGCGTCCTTCTTTAGTGGAGTTGTACTTCTGAACGAGCTCGTTGAAGACCGTGTAGCCGTCTTCGTAGATTTTGCCGAGGAAGTAGGAACGTCCGATGCCGAGCAAGGCTTCGGGCACGCGCGGGTCGGTGGGATAGTTGTCGATCAGCGTCTGCCAGTGATCCCGTGCCTCGGCGAAAGCGCGAACGCTCAGGTAGACCCCAGCGCGACGCATGTGCTCGGCTGGCGGCAGTTTTTGCAACTTGCCTTTCGGGTCGCGATTGGCGGCGTCGCTGCGACGGACTGACGCCAGCATCGACTCGCTGGCTGCCTGTCCGAATACAGGCACACTGAAAAGCAGGACAACTAAAACGACCGCAATTCTGATAAACACTAATCTACTTCTCCCCTTGAAGGTTCTGACGCGGCTTTTGACGCGTCTGGTGACGCGTCTTCGATGATCTCGAAGCTGGTTTGGATTTCTACGCCGGGCCTCAACGTTGCCGCTACGCTGCAGTACTTCGTGTCTGAAAGCTCGATCGCGTGTGCCACCGCCGTTTCAGACAAGCCGTGCCCGGTCAGACACATGATGCACTTTCATCGACGTGTACTTGCGCGGATACTCGTCGCGGCGCACGCCGGAGACTTCGACCACGTAACGCGTCACGTGTTGCCGCATCTTCGCGAGGATGCCCGCCACGTCTGTCGCCGTACACGATCCCACTGCGAGCAGCAGCAACTCGGTTGGCGACGGCGCGATGGAACGATCGCCATCTGTGTCGAGCGTGACTGCGTGGCCCGATGGCGTGACGCCGACGAACAAGTCGTCGCTGACAAACTGCACAGTTGCTTTCACAATGTTTGTTGACATCGATCACAACTCCCGATTTAGAGAATAGCACACTGGTCTGAACGTGAAAGTAGGGTCTGATCTGAGATAACTCAGCGCTCTCGGCGTCTCTCGGCGTCTTCTGCGTTGAATATGAGCGAAACGCAGAGAGCGCGGAGAATCGCAAAGGTCGCTGAGTTCATGTAGGACACCACCGAACGTGAAACTTTCGTCCGTGAGGCCCGCGGATCGTGTTATGATTCATCAGCGACCTGACTCACGCGCCTCACAAGCGGCAAACTTCAAAGGTCAAGTCTCGGATCATCCCTGGCCCAGGGAGACGCCTTTGGTGAGTGGGAGGACCATCATGGCTGAGATCCTTGTTGTCGACGACGATACAATAATCCGTGAAACGTTATGTGAGCTGCTGTCATTGGACCATGAGTGTCAGATTGCGGCCACTGCGGAAGAAGCGCTGGCAAAACTGGAAGCGCAGTCTTTCGACGTGGTCCTGACCGACGTTTCGATGCCCGGCCTGAGTGGGCTGGACCTGCTGAATAGGGTCGTCGAGCTCTATCCCGGCACGCCGGTGATCATCATCTCCGGCCTGAGCGATCAGGAACACGCACAAAGTTTGATAGGTCAGGGAGCGTTTGATTACCTCTTGAAACCGTTTCGCCTGGAAGTAGTTGAGGACAGCGTCAAACGAGCCATCGATCATCGCTACGGCTCAGTCCCGACGCCCGTTCGTTAAGGACCAGATTTAAGCGGCGACGATCGCGAGGGATTTGGTTTTGGTTTGTTCGCGGTGGAGGGTGATGTCGCGGACGAGCTCGGCGATGCGGTCGGCCGTGAAGGGTTTGGCGATGACCCAGTCGACGCCTGCTGCTTTTTGTTCGTTTGAACCGACCGCTTCGCCCCAGCCGGTGATCACGGCGATCGGAATTTTCTGGTCCAGCTCGCGGATCTCGCGGGCCAATTCCCAACCACTCATTCCGGGCATGCCAACGTCGGTGCAAACGGCGTCAAACTGATTCTCACGAAACATCGCCAGCGCCTCGCTGCCACACGAGGCAACCTGCACGTCGCAGCCTTCTGCCACGATAATTTCACGCAGCAGTTCGAGCACGAAATCTTCATCGTCGACAACCAACAACCTGGGCTGCGCATAATCTCCGGAAGGACGGACTTGAAGCCCGCTAACGATCGCCGGCGCCGGCTCCGGATTCGAAAACTCGACTGTGATGCCGCCCTCGACGATCCTCGCCACCGGAAGCGTGACGCGAAACTCCGTCCCGTTACCGTATTCCGATTCAACTTCAATGTTCCCGCCATGACGGCGAATAATGCCGAAGCTCACTGCCAGACCCAGACCCAATCCGGCCTTGCCCTTTGTCGTAAAGAACGGATCGAAGATTCGCGAACGCACTTCCGGATACATTCCAACCCCAGTATCAACTACCTTGATCGTCACAGACTGATCGTCGGTGGAGGTCGATAACGTAAGCGTGCCGCCTTCCGGCATCGCGTCGATGGCGTTGAAGACCATGTTCACGAGCACTTCGCGCAACTCGGAATCGTCGCCCATGACCATCGCATTCGATCCGATTTCCAAGTCGAGCGTGATGTGAATGTTTGACGCTTCGGCGCAGTTTTTCCAACGCGGGCGCGTGATCTCGCTCGCGTCCATCAGAATCTGATCGATCGAAACTAGCTCGAAGTCGTGATCGCGGCGCTGGCGTGCAAAGTCCTGTATGCGTTTGACAGTCTTGGCGCCGTCTTCCGCCGTCCTGATGATGATGTCGAGACCGCGTTTGACCTTCTCCGGATCGTTGGTCCGTTGCAGCAGTTGAGCACGGCCGAGAATGCCGGCCAGAGTGTTATTGAAGTCGTGCGCGACGCCGGAAGCCAGCTCACCGAGGGCCGATAGTTTTTCCATTTGCGAAAACTGTTCGCGGATGCGTTCCTGCTCGGCGATGTAGTGCGAGAGCTCCTTGACGTGTTTCTCAGCCTGGTCTGCCTGAGTGGCATGACGCTTCAACGTTTCGCAGGTAAGTGCGATAAGTCAGGAAGAGGATGCCGATAATCGGCAAGGTGATGACGAAAGCATAAGTGCCGATCAGGTGGATCAGCACGGCAGTCACTCCCGAAGCGATCGCGCCCGTGAAATAGGTGATCGACGACCAAAGATAATGCTTGTTCCACGTTTGCCAGATCGGTTGGTCCGTCCTGCAGGCGGCGCAGATGGCGACGATTCCCGAGTTGGTGATGTAGTGCGTGAGGGCCATCGTGCAGATCGCGGCGATAAACGTGCCGGTGACCGGATTAACACGCAACGCAACGACGTCGCCGAACAACAGGTGCATCACGTTGCTCGTGATGAATATCGATACCGCCGAACAGCCGAAGTTGAACGCGATGGTTAGCGGTTTTTTCGAAAATCGGCGTGACGAGATGACCGCTTCGATCGCTCCGACTGTCACCGCTGAAGGTCCGCCGTACAAAAGCAGGAGCAGAAATACAAATGTGTCAGAGACGGAGATTTGCGAGCTGAAGCGCGGGATCGGGACGGTGATCTGCGAGGCAAGCAGGAGCGCCATTCCTGCCAGGATTGCGAAGCGTGAGTCGAAGTCGTGGTAGCTGAGCTGCGAGACGGAATAAAGAAAAGCCAAGCTACCGGCGCCGGTTACCAACCAGAGGAACGGCAAGAAGAATTTCGATCTTATGGTGCCAACGGTGTCTGACATTGCGAGGTTGCAAAATCAAGGTGAGGGCAGCAGGTTTGCCATCGATCGGGGCGGATCTGGGCGCGAGGCTTCATCAATTTCGGGAGAACTCCTTCCGGGGGAGGAAGATCGTTTCGTACGTCGCTCGGAAGCGGAAGCCGCACTTCCGGTAAAAGCTCTGTGCGCGCTCGTTGGTTTCGTTCACCAGCAGGCAAATCGATTTCGTGTCTTCAAGAAGGATGTGAGTCAACTCGTTCATGAAGCGCACGCGCATTGCCGCTGTTTCGTTCTTCATCGCGCACCCAGATTCCTTCCAGGTACACGACGGCCGAAGTCTTAGAAATCAAGTCAGCTTTGAAAATCAACTGACCGTCTTCGACTACCACCCAGGTTCGTCGCTGTTCGATCCGTCGCAGGCAGCGCGCACGGAAGCCCTGCGGATCGACATGCATCGGATTAACACCACTTTCGATAAATGCGAGCTCGGCCTGCACCGGCATGACCAGTTCCAACTCCGCTTCGGTGGCCAGGCGCAAACCAGTCGCCGATTCGCGCGCCGCAATCGGCCCAGTCAATTCAAATAACCATTCGCGACACGCATGGCGTTGTCGACGGCCGGCGCTGGCGTAGTGCGACCAGAAGTCAGCGACTCGCTCTTTCTCGCCCATGATCATGTGAGTGTAGGACATTGTTGGGCGACTTCGGCGAGCAGCGCCAGCGCGCGATCGGAAACCGTTTCCAGCAACGTAGCATGGCCCACGAGGGCCACGCCTTCGAGTCGGCCGTTCAGGTCGCGGCAGCCGTAGAACGTGCCGCGATTGAAGGGATTCTCGATTCCGTTGTCCTGTATCAAACTCATCATCGTCACGGTATGAATTGCGCGTTGCGACAAGAACTGAAGCACTTCCGATTTCTCGCTCTCTGCCAGTGGCTTCACGAAGACTGGCGAAGGCGCAGGTCGTTCCTGAGTTATCGTGCTGTGCTCGCGAACATGGCGTCTATCCTTCTTATAAGCAGTTGGGGGGACTTTTTATCAGGATCGAATACTGCTTTAGTAATCCAGATAGTCAGTGTTGTCGTCAGGAACGATCGACATCGATTCGCCGGGATCGCCAATGGTCAGCGCGTTGAAAGCCTGGAGAATCGCATCGCCGACAAGCACTCCATCGCCAACCAGAACGCCATCGCCGACGAGCACACCGTCGCCAACCAGCACGCCGTCGCCGACGAGAACACCATCGCCGACCAGCACGCCCAGGGACAAGAAGATGGCGCCGTCGCCGAGCGTCAGACCGTTACTGATCCTGATGCTGTCGCCGACGAGCACGCCACTGGTAAACATCGTCGTATCGCCAACCAGCACGCCGGCTATATCGCCAACCAAAACGCCAAGCCCGTCGCCGACGAGCACGCCGCCGCCAAGCCGAACACCATCGCCCAGCAGAATGCCCTTCCCATAGACCTTTTGATACTGAGTGATCAGCGCGCTGCCCTTCACGTAAGTGTGGCCCACGATCAGGCCCTTGGACCACGTGAAGGTGTAGTTGCCATAGCTTGTCGGGATGGTGGTTTGAGCAGATGGCGCCGATCCGGCCAGCAAAGAGGCGCCGAGCGCGGTCGAGTTGTTGATAGTCGTGCGGACCAGTCTGGCGAGACGGACAGCACCGTCGACGTTGAGCTCGCCGGCGCCCTGCTCGTACATGTTTTGGTTCGGGAGCTGTTGGGCCGTGTACATCAACAACGACTTGACGAGATTGGGGGTAAGCGTCGGGTTGGCTTCGAACATGAGCGCGGCAGCGCCGGCGACGACTGGCGCCGCCATTGACGTACCGCTGAGTCGTCATCTGGTTGCGGGTCGGGTTACTGCTAACCCCGGCATTTAGCGAAGGGTTCTGCGCAACCAGAAAGTTGTTTGGAGACTGCGCGAAGACAGTCTTGTTACCGGGAGCAACGATTTCCGGTTTGATCAGGTTGTCGTAACGCTTGACGCCTGAATCGTCAGTCCAGGAACTGCGCGTCGGACCACGCGAGCTGTAGCTGGCGATCGTGTCGTCAGCGCGAGTGTTGGTGCCGCGTGTGTCGACCGCGCCGACAGTGATCGCCGAAGGCTCGTTGCCGGGCGCGTGAACCTGACCGTACACCTTTTGACCCGCGCTGTTCTTACCGTTGTTGCCGGCCGCGGCGACGACGACCATTCCCTGATCGACGAGCTTGCGAACCGCGATGCAGAGCGGATCATTTGTGTACGAGTTGACGGCCGGCATACCGAGACTGAGGTTCGCGACGCGAACGTTGTAGTTTGCGCCATTAGTCAGCAACCAATTGAGGGCAGAGAGAACGCCTGAAACGGAACCGATACCTTTGGAATTCAGAACGCGCAGGTTGAGCAGTTTGGCACGAGGCGCGATGCCGATGTATTCGCCTTGCGAAACGAATCCGTTACCGGCGGCTGCGGCTGCGACGTGTGTTCCGTGACCGTAGGGATCGTCGGTGCGGCCTTCGCCGGTGAAATCGAGATTGACGACGATTCGCGACTGGCCGGTTTGGGCATCGAGTGAAAGAAGTATGCGCGCCGTAAATGCCTGAATCGAGAATTGCGATGCCGATGCCATTGCCGTCGAGCCGGCCATCAGCCGCCATCGAACGAACGTTGTCGGTTGCCGGTGGTGGTGGCCACGTGGCCGCCAAATGAACGAATTTCACTGTCTACGGAGACGAACGAAACTTCAGGAAATTCTGAAAGGGAGTCAACCACCGAAGTTGGCAACTCGATGGCGAACGAATTGAGTTTGTCGAAATGCTTTCTGATCTTGATGCCGTTTGAGGCGAGCAGGGCGTTGAGTTGACCGCTTGGTTTTCCGTCGAGTTGAAGGATTACTTTTACAGTGCTTCTGCTGGCGAGTCGTTCGCGAAGGTCTGAGGCCACTTTGTCATGCTTGCGGCTCTTTTTGTCTCGCGAGTTGGCTTTGCCTTTGGCATTGGCAATACCCGCCAACAGGCTGCCGCCAAAGACCGATGGCCCGAGAGTGAGGCTCGTCAGCAGTGCGAGCGCCAGGAAACGTTTTTTTCGATTCGTCGCTTTCAACAGGTAATCTCCGTAGGGGATTTCAACCAAGCGCCAACACAATCTTGGCGCGACCCATAAGTGCAGGGACCGTGCCAAAGACACCGAGGGGCTATCTCATTGAGAATCAGGCGGTTATGCAGTTTGCGGATGGCTTGTGAATAGGGGTTAGTCTGACCGAAGTACTCAGTTTGACTGTTTGGACCAATTCACTTTGATAGAATCCGCACTCATGCTTTCATCCACGTTGCCAGAGGATATCGAGGTTTATCGTGACCGTCTTTGGCGGCGCGATCCGGAGTGTCGCGTCGAAGACGTCCACGATGCGGAACGATTCATCGAAGACGTCGGCTTCTGCGAGGCGCTGACCGATTCGCGACGCCCTGGACCATCGCTCTACGTCGCCGTTTGCGGCCGGCGCGACGCGCACATGCCCAGAAACGTGCAGAAGGATCCGGAAGCCAGTCTGGCCTGGACCATCAAGGACGACGTGATGCGTCGCGGTCGCTGTTTTTACGGGAAGGTGTTGCGCGGGCGCGCGACGTTTATCGCGCCGCGTCTGCTTCCATTCTTCAAGGCGCTTTGGGGAATTCCTCGCAAAATGGAGAAGAAATATTTATCAACGGATGCTCAATTAATTCTCAAAATCATGCGGCGTGAGTGGGAATTGGCAACGCGGGATTTGCGGGAAGCAAGTGGCATAAAGGAGCGGGCGCGCTTCGATAAAGCACTGACTGAGCTGCAAAAGACGCTCAAAGTAATCCCGAGCGACGTGCTTGTACGAGCCGACATTTACGTACATCTGGTCGATTCCGGAAGCGCGTTTTGCCGATCAACTCGGACAGGTAGTCGACAGGGAACTGGCCGTAGCGGAGATCGCGCGAGCCTATCTGAGCGGCGCCGGAATGACGCTTCGCGGGGAACTGGCGCGAGTTACGGGGTTGCGCTCGCCGGAAGCGGGTTTGGGTAACTGGGCGCTTGTTGACGAAGGATTCGCGACCACGTCTGGCGCCTGGTGTTTACCGGCTCGCGAAACTTGCGCAGGCGAGTTTAGCTTCCAGTGGCTAACTGCCAGTATCCAGAGCTTTATCGTTGCCGGGATTGAGTCCTTCGCGGAGGATTTGCTGCTCGAGTTGGGCGATTTCCAGCACTAACGGCAACTGGTCCTGCGCCGCTTCCCAAGCGCTGCATCATCTGGTCAGTCTCGCCCTGGGTCAGTTTTCGACTGGCCGTCGTTTCGATCACCTGCAAACGGGTTTTGGCGTTCTGCAAGTGTTCCGTCGCCTGCGCGTGCACGTTTTTCAGCCTGTTGATGGTCTTCCGTCGAGATCCTTTTGCAGTGCGGCTGATTCCGGAGTTCGCAACAGTCGCGCCCGGTTTATGTGGCGCTCGACTTTCAGCATCTCCTTACGAGAACGCGCCATAATGCGCGACGCCATGAGCCGGCTGGCGAGCGTTTCCATGTACGCGTCCGCCAGCAACGGGCTGCTGCGCTCGATTTCGGCCAGAGATTTTCGCTCCGCGGAAGTCAGTTCAGACCGGAACCAGACAACCTCATTCGCGGTGATTCCATCCGATGCTAACCGGTCGCGCAATTTGGAGAGCCAGTTCCTGCGGTAAATGAGGAGAATGGCCGCAATAACCAACCCGAGCGCGAAGCCAATAGTTAATGAAAGGCCCGCCAGCAGTAGAAAAACTGCCGCCGAATCTGTCGCTGTTGCGGTAAAGAACAGCACGAGAAACAGGAGCGGGAGCGGGTATCGAGGCAGCGGCGACGGCGATCCACGGCGCGTACTTGAGCACAGTCGACCGTCTTCGCGTCTTTGCCGGACAGTTTACCTTTAGTTTGACTCGTCAAAAATGTCATCTTGAGCCTGTTGGCCGAGATCTTAGCTTATGAGAACGGCGTCTGCCAGCGTGAGGTTCGCGCAAAGCCATTTCCGCGGCGTGACTGTATAATGTCGTCTATCCGACAGGAAGAAGGTCAAATGAAGACTCTCCGACGACTCTACCCGTTTCTTAGTCTTGTTGCTTTGGTACTACTGACTCAATCTGCGTTCGGCCAACCGCCGACGCCGACGAACATCAATGGCGGCGCGCCATCAGGCGGGCCGGGCAAGCCGGTGACGATCCCGTTGATCCTTCGGATGAACCCGGATGAATCGGTGCCGGAGCTGCAAAATATCGATCTGACCGTGAGTGAAGACGGCGAACCGCAAACGATTCTCTCGATTCGCGGCATGGGCACGAACTCGCCGATCACGATCGCGGTGTTGATTCAGGACGATCTCGTTTCCTCAATCGCCAATGAAATCAAGCCGCTGGCGGAGTTTATCAGAGGACTGCCGAAGGGATCGCGGGTGATGACTGGATATTTGCGAGCGGGCAGTCTGCAAGTCAGACAAAAATTTACCGGCGATCTCGAGAGGGCAGCGAAATCGCTCCGTATGCCGAGTGGTTCGCCCGATGCCGGTCCTTACAATCCTTATGTGGAAGTGATCGAAGCGCTCCGGAAGTTTGAAGCACAGCCATTGGGACGGCGAGCGATATTGTTGGTGTCGGATGGTTTGGATCTTTCACGTGGCCGAAGTTCTTCGTCGCCGACGCAAAGTATCGATTTGCAGCGGGCAGTGAACGAGGCGCAGCGTCGCGGGGTGGCGATTTATGGATTTTAGGCGCCGACGGTAACGACTGCGGGCGATACGATTTTGGTGGGCAATGGGCAGGGCTCCTTGTTGCGAATAGCGACTGAAACCGGAGGCCTCGCGTTCTTTCAGGGAACGGGAGCGCCCGTAAGCTTCTCACCGTTCATTCGCGAGTTGGACGTCTCGTTGCAGAAACAAGCGGCGTTGACGTTTTTATCGACGCACCTGGACAAAGGGTTTCATCGGATCGAGGTGAAGTCGGCGACGCCGGGCGTGCGGATCGCTTTTCCGACCGGCTACGTGCGTTAGAGTTTTACTGGACCGTCGCCGCGAGCAATGAACCTCGGGGATCGCTGGCGACGGCCCAACCGTCTGCCACCTGCCCGATCATCCCGTGGAAGTGGATGTCACTTCCGCTCAGCACCACCAACACATCGCCGGCGTGATAGCGCGGATCGTCGAGTCGAAAACGGATCACTGTTGCCTGCCCGTTTTGTTGCTGCAACGTCTCAAACTGAAATTCCTCTGCATTCGCCACATATGTTTGAGAGTTGTTGGCTACTCTCTGTTCCTCAGGCATAGATCACCCGGTCTCCTTTTGTCAGCAGCTTGCACTAAGTAATGAATCTTACCAGATAGCCGCAAGAATCCCTTACCAATACCACAAGAATACTTTAAGACAATTTCCAAACTTTTGCTGGTAAAGTGTGACCGCTCCGTGAGGTTTCGGAGTTATTCACATCGCACTCGAACTCCTACCCCCGTTCGTAGCAGATCCTCCTCCCCTGGAACTAGGGCACTAATGATGGCCCCCGACGAAGGTCACGACAGTGTTTGACGGCCCCCGCCGTTACGTCCCAGTAATGTGGAGAAGGAAATGACTCACAACAACTCGACACTTGGCAGGGGTCTGCGCAATCCGAAGGCGGCTCGCTTTGTTTGGCGGATTTCGATCGCCGCAACTCTTGTAACACTTGCGATAGCGCTATCGGTCTTTCGCACTACATCGGCGTCGACTCCAACCGGAGCGACTATCAACCCAACGGCAACCGCGCCCATCACGTGGACAGGAACCGGCACTGGCGGCGGAGCGCTTAACGATCCGGTCGGCGTGCTCGGGGGCGAAGATCTATGCCAGGAGGGCTTGAGCTGCGACACGTTTACGTTGACTGTCGGCGGAACCACCGCAGATTGGTCCGGCAAACTCATTCGCGTGAAGATCGAATGGCAGCTTCCCGTCACCGACTACGATCTCTACATCCATAAGGACTCGAACTCAGGACCGCTGGTTGGCAGTTCCGGACGCGGCGCAACGTCGCCAACCGAACCGCTGACTTGGGAAGACACGACGATCGATCCGGCGATAACCGGCACTGGCATCTTACACGATTCGCGCTGTTTACTATCTGGCCACCGCGCTCGATCAATATCACGGCAGCGCCACAATCGAAACAAAACCAGCGCAACCGCCGCCACCCCCGCCGTCAACCGAAGCCGCACCTCGTTATCACAACTATGCGGCGCCGCCGGAGATGGGTAACTCGGCGGGCGAGCCCACGATCGGCGTGAACTGGAACACCGGCAGCGCGATGTTCATCGCGTCGTTGCAAACGTCTGCGCGTTAAGTGGGACGACACGGCCTCACCCGCGCCGGCAACGTGGGAAGACGTCAGCGCGCCAACCACTTCGCTGCTGACCCTCGATCCGATTCTTTTCACCGACAGCGATGCGGGTGCCGTACTCGAACCAATCGCACGTTCGTTTCTCAACTGCTAGGCAAAGCGAGCGCGATGGCCTTTACCGATGACGACGGCGCGAACTGGACCATCAGCCAGGGCTCGGGAATCAACTCCGGCGTGGACCATCAAACTATTGGCGGTGGTCCATACGCGAGAAACATCGACGGCACTTTGAAAGGCGGCGCGATTCAGCGGCCCGGACCGAACGGGCAGATCTATCCAAACGCCATCTACTACGCATCGCAGGACATCGGTCTCGCGGAGATCGCTCGCAGTGACGACGGCGGTTTCACGTTCGGTCTGGCTATTCCGATGTGGACCCTCGCGCAGTGCGATGGGCTCCACGGTCATATCAAAGTCGCGCCTGACGGCACGATCTACGTTCCGAATAAATCGTGCGGCGGCAAACAGGGAGTTGCTGTTTCTGAAGACAACGGTATCTCGTGGACCATTCGCACGGTCGAGGGCAGCACTGCCGGCGATACCGATCCGTCAGTCGGCATCGGCGCAGACGGCACGGTCTATTTCGGATTCGCCGATGGCGACGGGCATGCGCGAGTTGCCGTTTCGCACAATCGTGGCGCGACGTGGGAGCACGTTCAGGACGTCGGCGCCTCGCAGGGAGTTCAAAACACTGTCTTTCCGGCAGTGATTGGCGGCGACGGCGATCGCGCGGCGTATTTCTTCCTCGGCTCGACGACGCCAGGCGCGAACTGGCCGCGGCACCGATCGATCGTTCCCGGGCAGCCTGGTTTGGTTACATCGCGACGACTTACGACGGCGGCGTGACGTTGGGTGACAGTCAATGCTACGCCAAACGATCCTGTGCAACGCGGCGTTGTCTGCACCAACGGCACGAGCCTGTCCGGATGGCACGCGCAATCTGCTCGACTTCAACGATCTGACGGTCGACAAGCAAGGCCGTGTGCTCGCGGCTGTCGCCGATGGCTGTGTGACCGCCGACTGTATTCGCGGAGTCGATCGCAACAGCGATGGCCGGCTCGACAGCAACGACAACGACGGCACAGACAAAGCGACGATCATTCGCCAGACCGGCGGCAAGCGTCTGTTCGCAGCTTTCGATCCGCCTGAGAACGCGAAACCGGAACCGCCGCTGCTGTGGCGACGAGAGATGGCGATGCAGTCAATCTTACGTGGTCCATACCTGACGCGGGCAGCTCGCCGATCACCGGTTATCGGCTTGTATCGCGGCGTCGAGGGTGGAGCTGAATCGTCTGCTCGGCAGTTTCGGCGTCGGATGTCAATTCTCACACGATAACGATGCGAGAGCCGCGAACTATTACTATCGTGTGACCGCTTCGAATGCGAATGGCGAAGGCGCATCGTCACCTCACGTCTTTCCAGACGACGTCGGAGAGTGCTTGCACCGGTTTAGGTATTCAGGTCTTGACCGATCCGGCCGGCGACTCGTTGGACCAGATTGGCGGTCACGACATTCGCTCGCTCCACATCGCGGAACCGTTTTCTGCTCGATGGTTCGCAGAAGCTCGTCTTCACGCTCAAGATGGCGTGATCTGAGCGACTCCGCTCACGCCAAACACGCAATGGCGCGTCTTTTTCACCGGGCGCAAACAACAACGGTTACTTTGTCGACATGAGCACCGACCTGCTCGGAGCAGTCAGTTTCAAGTACGGCACTTACATTCACAACGCAGACAACTCGCAGGGCACGGCAACAGCCGTCGGCAATCTTGACGCCGGCAGCAAGTACGACATGCAGACCGACACGATCACGCTCGTAGTTTCGAACAGCAAGATTGGCAACCCGCAAGCGGGCGGCAGTCTGTCGCGGATCTTCGTGCGCGTGCCGTGATTGCGATCGTGCCGGACAATGCAAACTACGGCAGTCCGAGCACGGCGGTCGGGTACACGTTGATCGGCAATGCCGCGTGCCAGTCGCGACCTGCCGCGCCGTCTGCACTCGCGTCAGCGAGCGGTCAGGGAAAGGGAGCGGTGATCCTGAATTGGGCCGATAACTCTGACAACGAGACCAACTTCCTGGTCGAGCGTTCGACGACGATGTCGGCAGGCTACATTCAGATTGCGACGCCTCGCCGCCAACGCGCGGACCTTCACCGATAACACTGTATTTCGTAAGACGACCTACTTCTATCGCGTGCGCGCAGCGAATGCTGGTGGAAAGTCGAGTTATTCAAACGTCGGCAGTGTGAAGACGAGATAAGGAGTCATACCATGAATCGAGCTCTCAATCTGTGTTTGGCCCTATTAATCTTTGTAGGGGTGGCCCTCTGTGGCCACCCGTCGTTTGCGTCCGGAAGGGTGGCCACGGAGGGCCACCCCTACAACATCATGGGCATCAGTCTCGGCATGAGCCGGGCTGATGCCCGCGCTCGTTTGCAATCGCTCGGTAGCCTGGATAGGGAAACACGAAAGCGGCAGGAAGTGTGGACCATCAAAGACGCGCGCATCTCGCATCTGCTCGTGGGCTACGATCCGGAAATGCGCGTGCGTTACGTGACGGCGATCGCGCGCACCGACGGCCCACGCATTCGCTACGACGAAGTCGCCGATCTCAAGTCCGCCGCAACGCGCACAGAACCAGGGCAACTACAAACTGACCTGGCAAATCCGCGCTCGCTCGGGCCACTCCGCTTACCTGCTGATCGCACACGGACACGATCCGCAGTATCTGGAGTCGTATTCAGTTAAGAAGGTGGAAGATAAAGAGGAAGAGGTAGATTAAAGAGATTGGGGCGGCATGTCGGGCTCGAACCGACGACCTCCAGATCCACAATCTGGCGCTCTAACCTACTGAGCTAATGCCGCCATAATTTCGTTTTGTGGTGCCCCCGGCAGGACTCGAACCTGCGGCCCTCTGCTTAGCTTCCAGCATCAGGCTTTCCCTGACCGCCCTAAAACTGGGGTTGCTGGCTGGACTATATCTTGGACGTCACAGTCCCGACCCGTATAGTCTCTGAGGATCCCTGTTCCAAATCGGGAACAGGTTTCCTGCGGATTACCCAATCCTCTCGGATTTTTACTTGGACCTTTGACGGGTCGAAGTACCGGAGGCTCTCAGGGCGTCCCCGCATACAGGGTCGTCCACTCAATGGGTTCCAGACCGCTTCCCCATTAAGGCTCCAACAAGGCAGATGCTCTATCCGCTGAGCTACAGGGGCATCAATGTCAATGGCCCGCGAATGTTACCACGTCAACGGTGTATTTCGTAAACAGCGCTTATTCGCCGGACCTGCCAATAAAAAGAGATCGCCCGACCGGGGCGATCTCCTTGCGAAACCAATGCATTGTAGAGAACTTATGCCGCTCGGGTATGCTCTTTGGTTTCCGCGAACACTCGACGACCGTTCAGCGCATCATCGATGATCTCGCGCACAGCCGACGTCTCAGGATTTACATCCATGCGGTCGCACGCTTTCAAGTGTCGGATGATGCCTTCCGTGGCGATCTCCAGCGCCACGCCGTTCAGCTTGGAATAACGGCGAGCCTGGATATGATCGATTCTCATAAGCCGCTCATTTAGCGGCAGGTGCGTATCAAAAGTCACGATTACCTATATCCCTCCAATTAGAATCTTTGCGTTTCAATGTATGAACTATAGATGCTCTAACAACCCCCTTGGATGCAGCCCACGCCCATGGCAAAGCTTTGAATTCAGGGCAAAAACCCCAAAAACAAACGTTGTCTCGTACACATTGCCGCAGGGGGTGGTCAGCGAAACGCGAGATTATACTGAAGGAACCGAAAACCGTCTAGAACTTTCTTTAGTGAACATTGTTGTAGTTCGCAGTAGGAGAGAACTTGAATTATTTCAATAGTTACAGGTGTAGTAAGGACAAAGGCGCCGCCCGGGTTCCACAAAGGGGTAAAGGGCGGCGCCGTTTGCTGAAAAATAAGTGCTGGCTATTACTTTTTTGGTAGCACGGTATCTTTCATAGATTTCCCTACGCGAAACTTCAATGTCGTTTTGGCTGGGATTTGAATAGTTTCGCCGGTCGCGGGGTTGCGTCCCTCGCGCGCCTTTCGCTCGCTCTTTACGAGTTTTCCAAATCCGGGGAGAACGAATTCACCGTTCGATTTAACTTCACGCGCTGCGAGCGATGACAGCTCCTCAAAGAACTCCTTCACTTGCGCTCTCTTCATTCCGGCGGATTCGGCAAAGTGGTTGATAACTTCGGATTGAGTCATGCGCTTCTTGCCTGTAGCGGCTTTGGTCGCCATAGTCTGGTGTAACACCTCCAACGAGAAACAGAATTGAAAAGCAAACGGACACTCATATACCACACTCAAGCGGCAAAGTCTCCAACAAATCCAGCATTTTTCGAGGATTTTTTGCGTTTTTGGTCCTAAACGCCGCGTCGCCACCGGCCCGATCAGTCAAGATGAAGGACGGGAGTATTAATAGAAGGGAAAGGTTGGGCAGAAACCCTCCTTTGAAGGGGGCCACCGCGGGCCGCGTTACGTTTTGGCGAGACCAGGTCACTCACCACCGTTGGGTTAATTACACAAGCGAAGGTCCTCATCCCCCAAAAGCGGCAGAGGCCCGGGATCCTCATTGCCTGGGCCTCCTCTGGGGCTGACTATTTTATCCTTCCGCCTTTTGCGTTATTCTACCCGCCGCACTCTCTGTCCAAATTCGGGCCTCAACTTTGCCGGATGCAACGTTGAAAACGGAAATAACTCAGGAAACATTTACGAGATTTCTCGAGTGGCTCAGTCCTGACTCTGAGCGCGCGGGTGAAGAATACGAACGCCTGCGATTTCGCTTGTGCCGCTTTTTTTCACTGCGACATTGCAACTTTGCCGACGATCTCGCGGATGAAACCATCAACCGCCTGATCCTCAAAAGCTCCGCCGAGGAAATCGAAAACAAGCTCGCCTACTGTCTCGGCGTTGCTAAAAACGTCTATCGGGAATCGTTGCGGAAAGAACGACCCCATCTGGATATTGACGAACTCGAAATCGCCACGA
Source organism: uncultured Acidobacteriota bacterium (assembly GCA_963770215.1). Classification (GTDB taxonomy): domain Bacteria; phylum Acidobacteriota; class Blastocatellia; order Pyrinomonadales; family Pyrinomonadaceae; genus PSRF01. Next base: position 206,797 of record CAVYOP010000010.1, on the reverse strand, counting down.
ACGCTCCGGCGCCACAGAGTTTCTCCAGCGAGTGTTTGGATAAATGCCTGGAGAAACTGCCCTCTGAAAGCCGAAATCTCCTGCTTGATTACTTTTCCGAAACCAAGCAGAAAAAGATCGAACTTCACCAACGCATCTCCGCAAACCTGAAAACAACGCAGACCGCCTTGCGCATGCGCGTCATGCGCTGCAAGCAGAAATTGAAGCTCTGCGTCCAGGAATGCATGGGCTAAAAAACGACCGTTACAAAATAACCCTGTACGACACTACAAACTGGGGGGCGGCAAAGAACATGGGTTCATCCCTGAATGAAGAGATTCTGCGGGAGTATCTCCTGGGCCGAGTTTCAGACGAAACAACGCTCGAAGGAATAGAGGAACTGTTGTTTACGGATGGAGAGTTTTGTTCGCAGGTTGAGCTTATGGAAGACGGCATCATCAACGATTACGTGCTGGGACGGCTGAGCGAAGCAGACGCCGCGAGTTTTCGCGCGACGCTGCTGGCGGATGCGGAAAGACGTGCACGGGTGGAGTTGACTGAAGCCGTCCGAGTAAAAGCGGTGGCCCGGAGTTTAAGCCTCGCGCGGGAGAAGGCTTCTTTCCTGGCCTCGTTCGGCGCGTTCTTTCGTCAGCCAAAATATGCCGGCGCGTTTGCCGTTCTGTTAATCGCTGTCGTGGTGTTGGCAGTTTATTTCAGTAGAAAAAACAATCAGGACCAACTTGCCGAGCTGCGATCGATCTACCAACAAGCCCGCCCGACTGAAACACGCATTTCAGAATTTGGTTATGCGCCGTTGTCCCAGTTGCGCGGAGCGCCCGAACCCGCCAATCAGAACCGGTTGCGACGTATTGAAAACAATCTGATCGATGCTACGGAGCAGAATTCGAACGAGCAGACTCATCACGCGCTCGGCGTTTTTTATCTCACCCAGCAGGATTACGACAAAGCCATCCGGGAATTTCAGAACGCACTCAAATTCGGGGACAACGCAAAAATTCATAACGACCTGGGCGTCGCTCATTTCGAGCTGGCCAAAAAAACTGACGCCCAAGGTCAGAGATTTAAAGAACTGGCGCTTAGTTACGAAGAGTTTACGAAAGCAACGGAATTAGCACCCGGCTCGTTGGAGGCACTCTTCAACAGGTCTTTAGCTATGCAGGAACTGAACATGCCGCGCGAGGCGAGGGAATCGTGGAACCTCTACTTGCAGAAAGATCCGTCGTCGCCGTGGGCAGATGAAGCGCGTAAAAACCTGGCCCGGATCGAAAGCGAGCAAGGACGGTTCAAGAAGACAAACGAGCAAGTGCTGTCGGATTTTCTAACTGCCTTTCGCAGTCGCGAAGAAGCACGCGTCCAGGAAATTCACAACGACACGAAGGGGTTATTGAGCGGGCCGACGATCCCGCTACAGCTTTCCCGAACCTTTCTCGAAGCGAAACAGCGCGGCAACGAGGCTCAGGCAAAAGAGAGCCTCGAAGCCCTGACTTACCTCGGCGATTTAGAGCAACAGCAAACCGGCGAGTCGCTGGTTTCGGCGCTGGCGAAATTCTACTCGCAAGTACGTGTGGACAGAGTCGAGCGTCTGCTCCAGGCGAAAGACGCTTTCGCCCGCGGACAACAGTCGCTCGAGAAAAATATAGCCACGGCCATCTCGGAATTTGAAAGCAGTCGAGATCTTTTCAAACAGCTCGGCAACGATGCCGAAGCTGCCATCGCGGAAACCTGGGCGGTCCAATTGCTCCCGGACGTAGCGGAGGTGGCTAAGAGTCGCAAGCGCCTGGCGGCAATCATCACAAATGCAGAGGCCAGGAAATTCCTCGTGCTATTGCCGCCGGTCTACTATTCGCTCGGCATGGCTGACTATAGTCAGAACCGGCTTTCTGAGTCTGCCGGGAACCTCAAGACCGCGTTACGTCTTGCCGAAGAAGGAAATAATACTTTCGAAGTTCAACATGCTGAGGAAGCCCTCGCCCTGAACTATTCCCGCATCGGCGAGCTTGGACCAGCCTTGTTCTATGCCGGCAAGCTGCTTTCCGGCAAGGAGACTTATTTCGAAAACATCCGCCAATCGCGACGCGACAAGGGGACGCTCGCGTTTCTTTCGCTCAAGCTGAAATTCTTTTCCACTTCTTTGAGCCTCGCGCGCGAGCACTTGAGCATTAGTCGGGAAAACTGGCCGCCCCACAGCAACCGCGTCAACGAATCGTTACGCCGCCTGATTGACGCAGCCACCGAGAAAGAAGACTTTCCCGCTGCCTTGCAGTATGCCGAAGAGTCGATGCGAATCGCGCTTGCTCGCGAGCCCAGTGCAGAGAACACACGCACAACCGCAAATATTCACCTGCTGGTCGCCGATCTCAAGAGCCGCACTAAAGACTGGAACGGGGCTTTGCTGAACTACGATCAGGCGCTGGATCTCTACCGCCGGTTTCCCGAAGTCATTGACAGCTTGTACCAGGCTCATAAAGGCAAGCTGTTCTGTTTCCAGCAACTGGATCGCAAAGATGACTTTTCCAACGAGCTGAAGATCGTCGTGAAGCTGGCCGAAGATTATCGCGCCACTGTTCGCGAAGACGATTCACGCCAGGCGTTTTTCGCAAATGAGCAGGAAGTGTTTGATACGGCGACAGCGAACGCCATCGAGCAGCACAACAGTCGGGAGGCGTTTGAGTTTGGCGAAGCAGCGAAGGCGCGGTCGCTGTTGGAGTTTGTTAAGTCGGAAAAGCCGATCGCCGAAGTCGAAAAAGACTATGCGTCCGTTGTCAAACCCCTCACGTTGGTGGAGATCCAAACGCGTCTCCCCGAACAGTTGCAATTCGTTCAATATGTCGTGCTGCCTGACAAGTTCGCGATCTGGACCGTGTCGAAGACCCGTTTCGATTTGCTCGAAAAGCAAATTACGGCGACCGAGTTGAGTGACAAGGTCGATGCTTACCAGGCATTGATTACAGAAAAGAGCCCGCCCGCCCGGATCAAGCACGCGGCGCAAGAGCTCTACCAGCTTTTGATCCCGTCCGATCTCGCACGCGACAAGCAGCTCTGCTTTGTGCCGGACAAATCGCTGCATCAGCTAGCGTTTGCCACACTTGTTTCGCCAGCGGGAAAGTATCTACTCCAGGACTACACCTTGTTTTACGCGCCTAGTGCGTCTGTGCTGGTGCTGGCAACGGAAAACGCGCAGCGAAGAGAGCAACTCAAGGACGAACGTTTGCTCAGTATCGGCAACCCTGATTTTGACCGCGCAGAAAATTCTAATCTGCCTGACCTGGCGGACGCGGAAACCGAAGCCAAAACAATTGCCGCCGGTTATCGAAGATCGCAGTCGCTGCTTGGCAGCGAAGCTACGAAAGAGAAGTTTCTGCGCCGGTTCGCCGGTGTTGAAGTGATTCACTTCGCGGGACACTTCGTAGCGAACCAGCAGTCGCCGGGAAATTCAAAGCTGCTCTTTGCCGGCAGCGACTTACGTTCATCCGAGCTGGCTGCATACAAACTGCCGCTGGCGAAACTGGTGGTGCTGTCAGCGTGCGAAACCTTTCTCGAGCAATACAACAAAAGCGAGGGCGCAATTGGTGTTGCGCGCACGTTACTCGCTTTGGGTGCGCCAGTCGTGGTCGCGAGTCAATGGAAGGTCGACTCAGCGGCAACGAAGGATTTGATGGTCGCCTTTCATCGCAACCGTAAAGAGAAACGAATGACCTCCGCTGAAGGACTGCGCCAGGCTCAACTGGAAATGCTGAGCAAAGGCGAGACTGAGGCGCCCTTTTATTGGGCCGCGTTCTCTCTCTTCGGTGGCGCTGCCAACTATTAACGATGATAAGTGTTTGCCCAAAATGTAGCGCCTATTACGCCGATGCGGCGTTGGGATTTTGCCTCGCGGATGGAATGCCATTGATTAGCGTGGCGCCGGACAGCGAGAGATGGACCGAAGCGGCCCGCGTCGTGGAAGAAAAGACGAGGGCGGCGAGAAAGCTGCGCCGTAAATTGATGTTGGTGCGGGTTGCCGTGGGCGCAATGACAACCCTGGTCCTGGCAATGGTTGTTTCGAAGTCGTTTGAAGTGGAAACGATACCAGCCGGAGCAGTACCGCAGGTGACGGAGTCAGTGCCTGCTTCGCCATCATCCTTACCGGCGGATTTACTATCATTCCTGGTAGGGCCGTCGGAATCACCATCGCCGTCGCCATCACCTTCGCCATCTGAATCACCTTCAGATTTGCCTTCACCATCGCCGTCGCCATCACTTTCGTCTTCACCATCACCATCGCCTTCTCCGTCGCCTTCACCATCGCCATCGCCTTCACCGTCACCATCGCCATCGCCTTCACCGTCACCTTCTCCATCACCATCGCCGTCACCATCGCCGTCAGCATCACCGATTCGTGTTTACAGAATCAGCGGCCGAGTGACGGAGTCAGGCCGGCCCGTCGGCGGCGTCAGAGTCAAGATCGAAGGAGCAAAATCCAGCTCTACGACAACCGATGGAGGCGGCTATTACGCTTTTGGCGATCTCCGGGCCGGCGGCACTTACATGATCAGCCCTGCCAGGACCAGGATGAATTTCACGCCGGGAAGTCGTTCCTTTAGCAATCTGATGCAGGATGCATCTGCTGACTTCACCGGGCTTACCGAGCCTGAACCGAAACCCGATTTCATACCCGATTTCAAACTCGACGTGAGACCTGCTCCGCAATGCACCCAGGCTGACGAAAGCCGCGAAAGAAGAAACATCATCGCCAGGTACGGAATTGGATGGGAGGAGAGCATCAAAGGCGAACGCCAGAAGGTCATTGCTGCGAATGTGCGAGAGGGCGAAGAGGCTGAGGCTACGTTAGGTCCGTTGGAATCTCAGATCGGCTTCTCCGAGTGTAAAGTGGCTTACGTCGCGGTCAGGTACGTCTGGCGAATCAATATATACACGAACGGTCGAGCAGCAAGAGTTCTAAACGTCCCAAGGCAACGAAGATGGATCTGCGGGAAAGTTATGGGCGGTTGGACGTGCAGAGCGATGTGAGCTCGCTCCGCGATTAATCTTGCGCGTTACGTCTCAGCTTCAAATGTCACTCCAATCTGAAAGCTCTTTAATAACCTCATCGACAGGAGAACGTTATGGCTGTTCAGGAAAGTTCTGCTACTGCACTTGTTAGATTTACCGGTCTGGGAATCATCTGCTTCAACGACGAACATCAACGAGGCGAGATCGCCGGCATTCGCGACACCAAGCATGTGTTGACGGTCAAGATTCAACGGCCCGTGTACCAGGACGGCGTCGAGAAAGACCTCGTCGTCTACAAAGACATCTTTTCGTATGACAATCTTCCGAAAGACGACGTGCAGATCGAGATCAAGGCTTCGGGTAATCCGCCAATTGCCGGCTATGAGATTTATCAAAACGGAGAATTCGACCGGCTTGGTTCCCCTGACGTCAACGACTTTCGCTGGTTCGTAAATATGAGCGCTCTGCACGGGGTGACAGCGCCAACCGCCAGCGTGAATTCCAACGTGAACAACCGTTACCCGCTGACGAAAATTTACATAAGGAACGGCCTGTTCTACGCCCACAAGCTGGACCGAAACTTGTTTTTCGAGAAGATTGAAAAAGACGCAAGCGGCCTGGAAAAACAACGCGAGGTTTTTGGCAATGTAGCAGAAACCGCCGGCGTCAAGATCGAAGGCGATGTGGTTACGTTCACGATTCGTATCGGCGATCAGGAAACAACCCACTCGCTGCCTCGCCTCGAGGGTCTGCCGTTCCGAATCGAAATCAAGAACATGGACTACAACGCAAACGCCATCTACAGCGACATGCCCGACTACTACAAATATCTCTCCGCACCAACCGGCGATCAATTCGAGTTGACCCCGATTGTCGAAGACGCTGGTGTTGAGTCAATCAATCAGCAGGAATTCTGTCACCCGATCATCGTTGACGATCTGTCGTCGATCGATCTTCTGTGAGCAAAGCAATGGGTCTCTTCTTCTTCGAAAGACACTTGATCTGGTCCGGCCTCAATGCCGACGGCGGGATGAGCTATTACTACTACTACGACGCAATCACGTGGGCCATAGGGGGACTGGCGCTGGCGTGGCTGACGTGGGTTCTCGTAAAGCGATACCTGCGCCTGCGAGCGCTAAGACGTCCCCCACGCCGCACCGATCGCAGACTGCTCAAGCAAGTGATCGAGAGTAAGAGTGAATTGAGCCGGCGATTTCTGCCGTTGGGAGTCTCGAACAATATTCATGCTGTCGGCATAGGATTGCTGGCCGGCGGCGGCAGTGGCGAACAGTATTGCATCCAGGTTTTTGTCAACGACGCAAACCAGGAACTGTGGGCCGGCTCAGGGGCCACGCCGCTGCCCAACAGTTATCGTGGCATTCCTCTGGTCCTGATCGAAATGCCTGTGGCGGCTTTTTTGTCGGACGCAGTTATCAGTTCGCCTGCGGCGTGGGAGCAATTTCCGAACGGCATTCGCGAACATCAGGAAGTCATCATCGGCGGCATCAGTGGCGCAAATAGTAATCTGACCGGCCAGAGTGGGACCATTGGTTACTTTTGCACGCGCAAGAGCAGGTTTTCGCGCCTGAAGGAAATTCATCTGCTCAGCAACTGCCACGTCTTCGCCGATCTGCAAAAAACAACAGTCGATGACGACGACTTGATCATGCAGCCGAGCCCGGGTGAACCGGGAAGCAACCGGCCCATCGGAAGCCTGGTTAACTTTTCCGCGCTGAAGTTCGAAGGCGCTGTCACTGATCCCAACCATATCGATGCGGCGATAGCGAAACTCTGGGCGCCGCAACAGCACAAACCGTTGCTTCCGTTTATTGGCGCTGTGAAAGGTTACGTAAAGAAGCAGGACATCAAGCTCGGTGAGGGAGCGCGCAAGTTTGGGCGCACCACCGGCTACACGGAAGGTCGCATCTTCTCGATCAATCTCGACATTTGGATCCGCTACGACCGCACCCGGCAGTCGGCGTTTTTTGAGAACCAGTTATTGGTCGAGCCGGCTTCTGCGTTTCAGAAATTCGTGGCTAAAGGCGACAGCGGCTCGCTGCTCGTAGATGAGAAACAACATGCGATCGGGTTGATCTTTGGCGGCATGTCCGAGCTTCCCGAAGCGCTGCAATCTCCACCCGCCGGCGGTGTCGACAAACCGCCGAGAATCGAAGGCTACGGCGTAGCCAACCCGATTAGCGAAGTCATGGAGCGAATGAAAATCGAATTGCTCGTTTGAGCCGCTGCGCAACTACGGCTTGACGCCGACCAGCACGACGTTGCTGGTCTGGCCATTGGCCGTGATCGTTACTTGTAGATCTCCCGCCACCAGTATTCCGTCAGGAAGTCTCACAACTATTTGAGTAACCCCCGCCGCGCCCGCCAGGGGACTAACGAACTCAACGGGAAGATTGTAATTCGTCAGCATCGAGTCGACCGCACGCGCGGTGATGGTGGGGCTCCCGGTCAAGTTAGTCGCGAAGAGAATGATGCGCGTTCGATGATCGGCCCCGAAATAGAACGGATTTGTGACGAGGAACGGATCGCGCACGAATGTGACCAGGTCAAGCGCGATCGCACGTTGCGAGTTCTGCTCCGTCGCAAGCGCTGGCGCGTCGTCATCCACGATCGTGCCGACGCCCTGGTTGTCACTAATAGTCGCATTCGTTGGCGTCGAGAGATTTACGTTGAAGGTGACTGACAGTGCTTCATTCAACACGTCGCCGTTGATTGTGACGTTCACCGGTTGGGAAACCTGACCCGGCGCAAAGGTCACCGTGCCGTTGGTCGCAACGTAATGAATTCCTGCGGTCGCAGTATTGTTGGCGGTTGCAAAGTTGACCGTGATTGTTTGGCTGCTCGGATTTGACAGCGAGACCGTAAACGAAGCCGTGCTGGTTGCAGTGTTGCCTTCATTCACGGAAACGTCGTTAATCGAAATGGATGGTTGCGCGTCGTCGTTGTTTATAGTGCCGACACCCTGATTGTCGGCGATGGATGCGTTTACGGCGCCGGAAAGATTTACGTTGAAAGACTCATTTGGCTCCAACATCGTATCGCCGTTAACCGTGACGTTGATCGACTGAGTCAACGATCCACCCGGTGTGAACGTCAGCGAGCCGGACGCGGCGACATAATCAGTGCCGGCGGCGGCCGAAACATCAGCAGTGCTGAAATTCACCGTGATCGTTTGGCTGCTTGCATTCGAGAGCGTGACCGCGAATGCAGCCGAGCTAGTGCCGGAGTTGCCTTCATTCAACGAAACGTTAGCGATCGTGATCGACGGTTGTGAATCGTCGTTGTTTATCGTGCCTGTACCCTGATTGTCGGCAAACGTCGCGCCCACTGCCGCGGAGAGAGTAACGGTGAAGACTTCGTTTTCTTCAAACGTCGTATCTCCTGACACACTCACACTGATTTGTTTACTTACTTCCCCGGGCGAGAACGAGAGCGTGCCCGAAGTCACGACGTAATCGCTGCCCGCGACGGCAGATCCATTAGTGGTGGTGTAGTTTGTGCTGACAACTTCGCTGCTTGGATTCGAAAGCGAGACCGTAAATGTCGCCGTCGTCGTTCCGCTATTGCCTTCAGTGACAGAGACGTTGTTGATCGAGATTGTCGGTTGAGAGTCGTCGTTATTGATCGTTCCCACGCCTTGCGTGTCCGTAATAGTTGCCAGGCTGGCGCCGGAGAGATTAACGGTGAAGGTTTCGTTCTGCTCAAAAACGGTGTCGCCGTTAATCGCAATACTTATCGGTCGAGTGGTCTGTCCGGGGTTGAATACCACCGTCGCCACCGCGCCTACAAAATCACTGCCTGCCGTTGCCGTGCTGTTGCCCGTGGCATAGTCAACCGTAATCATCCCGCTGCTTGGATTTGACAGTGAGACAGTGAAGTTCGCGTTGGTCGTGCCCGCGTTACCTTCGGTCACAGACACATCGTTGATCGAGATAGACGGCACGGGATCGTCGTTATTGATCGCGCCGATGCCCCCACTGTCCGCCATGATTGCGTTTGTCGGGTTGCTGAGATTGAAGAAGAAACTCTCTTCTCCTTCAAACGTCGTGTCGCCATTGATGGTGACGGCAACGGTAGTGGACGGCAGTCCGGCGGTGATGGTTGCTATTCCGGCGGTGGCGACGTAGTCGGAGCCGGCGGTCGCCGTGTCATCAGCAGTGGCATAACTCACCGTTACGTTCTGGCTGTGCGGGTTGGATAACGAGATCGTGAAGACCGCTGTCTTTGTTCCGGAGTTACCTTCAACCACTGCGACGTCGTTGACCGAAATAGTCGGTAGCGAATCGTTGTCGATAATCGTGCCGACTCCCTGACCGTCGCCGAGCGTCGCGTTGTTCGGGTTCGAAAGATTGACGTTAAAAGTCTCGGTGGACTCAAAGGCCGTGTCGCCCAGAACGAACACACTGATCGGTTGTGAAGTTTGACCTGGCGCAAATGTGAGCGTTCCAGTGGTTGTAACGTAGTCAGATCCGCCGGTTGCCGTATTGGGCGCCGTGGCGTATTGAACCGTGACCGTCTGCGAGCTTGCCGGTGATAGAAACACGGTGAAGTTCGCCGTCGATGTTCCGGCGTTACCTTCTGTGAGCGTTACGTTGTCTATCGCGAGCGTAGGTCCGCCAAAATACTGCACACGAAACACCGAGTTGGCGCCTCGTGCGAGGTAATACAAACTGCCGTCGTTCGCCACCTGAATGTCAACCGGGAGACTGATGCCAGTTGCAAAGTCGGGCGCGTTTCCATTTGCAGGCGGAGGATTGAACGGATCGATTGTCTTGATCCAGCCGCCGCAGAAATCGGCAAAGAAATACTTGCCGATGTACTCGGCTGGAAACGTGGGCGTGGTCGGATTGTAGAACGCTCCGCCGGTGATCGCGCAGTTCGGCCCGGAGGCGGATGAATACGGAAAGACCGGATTCGTCATCCCTGTAACTGAGCACAGGCCCTCACACGCGGGCCAGCCGTAGTTGGCGCCGGCCGTGCCGAGGTTTATCTCTTCCCATGTGTTTTGGCCGACATCGTTGATATGCATGCGGCCGGTGCCTTGCTGAAAAGTGAACGTGAATGGATTGCGCAATCCAACGGCCCAGATCGCGCGATTGACGCCGGTCGGCGAGCCTGAAATGTTCGGGAACGTTGTTGGATTGTCTGCTGGAATGGTGCCGTCGGAATTGATGCGCAATATTTTCCCTAAACGGTTTGACAGCGATTGAGCGTTTGAAGGGACGGCATTTTCCCCTGTGGCAATATACAGCTTGCCGTCTGGTCCAAAATGTATCGCGCCGCCGTTGTGATTAGTGGCGCTGAGTGTTTCCAGATCGAGAAGAACGACTTCGCTTCCCGCGACAGCCACATCTTCGTTTGCAGCGTCCGCGGTAAAACGACTGACGCGATTGTGAACCGTCGGCGTAGTCGCCGTGTAGTAGACGTAAACAAAGCGATTGGTTGCGTAATTCGGATCGAATGCGACTCCGAGCAGTCCGCGTTCACCGCTGGAATTGACGGTGAGGTTGATGAACGAAGTTGGTAATACAGCACCGTCTTTGATGACGCGCAATTGTCCAGTTTGTTGACATACAAAAATGCGTCCATCCGGATGCAACGCCATCGCAGTCGGGTTAGATAAACCCGTAATCTGACTTTCAGCAAAGCCTGATTGCAACGAAGCGAAAAACTCGTCGTTGTTAATCGTCCCGACACCTTGCGCATCGCCGATCATCGCGTTAGTGGGATTGGACAGGTTGACGTAGAAGGTTTCGTTAAATTCTTCAAGCGAATCACCGTTGACGGTGATCGAGACAGGTTGCGAAACCTGTCCGGGTGCGAAATTAAGCGTGCCGCCGGCGGTGGCGTAATCAGCACCGGCCGTGGCCAGACCGTTCGCAGTGGCGTATTGGACCGAGACCGGATCGCTGCTCGAAGGCTGAAGTGAAACCGTGAAGTTGGCGGTAACAGTGCCCGAGTTGCCTTCCGTGATCGTTACGTCGTTGACGTTCAAAACCGATTGCACGCTTGGGCCCTGGACCGCGACTTGAATTGGCGCGCCGGTTTTGAAGAAACCGATGGTGGCGTTGGTTGTTTGTGGCGGACGGTCCGAATCAAAGCGATAGTTGTACAAGGTGCCCCAACGAAGCGCGTTTGCATTCGGATTTTGTGCGAAGGTTTCGGTGGTCCAGGTTAGCGCGTTTGCAGCGCGAGTTGGAGTCCAGGGAGTGCTGCTGTAGCCGGCGTTTCCGACCGTTCCGTCGTTGGTCCAGCCGGGGTGTTGCGGCGGCGCGTGAAAACCGATGTTGGTCAGATTAGTGCCGGCGCTGACAGGCAAGCCGAACGATTGAATGGCGCGATCGAGGTTTTGGTTATAAATGGCGTATTCATAATGCCAGACACCGGGCGACGGATTTGTCACCTTGTAAGCAATAAATCCGAAACCGTCGTTTGCCGAATCAGGTTCGAATTTAACGATCGTGGCGCCGGGCCAGGCTGAAATGGCCGCCCTTTCTTGCACTGTTGCGGCGGCTGATGTGAACGTGAAAGTCGTCGTTCCCGAAACGTTGTAACGGCGGTACGAAGCATTGTTCGCCATGTTGCACTCGCCGGGATGCGTTTGGCACCACGCATATTCGTGCGGCGTAACGTATTGAGCTTCGACGTAATAAGTCGCACCCGGGTTCAAGGTCGTGTCGAGATCGCTCATCTCGACCAGGAGTCGATGGGATGGTCCGGAATGCGAATGGCCGATGTGCGAATTCGGTGGCGTGGCGGAGTCGCCGCGTGGATATGCTCCTGTGAAAGGATTGATCCACGCCCGAGATCCGAGGGTATTGTTGGCGCCGCCGGAGTTCAAACTTGCCGTGTAAGGATCGGAGCATCCCGCGCCTAAAAAGTTGTTGGCTGTCGCACTGCAATTAAGACCGCAGATGTTTTCCTGCAACGCGAAAAAAGCGTGCTTTACGTTTGATTGGCCCACTTGTTCGAACCGCTCGTCGTTGTTCGCACCACCGCTCATGCGATACAAGTTCTGTGGGATTACCGGATGATCGTTGTTTGGTGAAGCAAACCAGTTCAGTGGCACTGAGCCTAAATTGCACGAATCGGTTGCAACTGCGAGACCAACCTGGGTCCCGCTGCTGCTGCCAAACTGGGCCAGTCCGGAGAGCGCTCCCACAATCACGTCTGGTCCATTCACGCGGGTGAGAGACGATCCATCGGTCGTAGGCATCACGGATGATTGGGTTTCACCGTTGACTACCTGATTGATCTCGATTGCTTTCATGTTTGCAGAAATCGAAATCACGCCGACGATTGCGCCTTCATCGGCTGGACGGCGGAGTGTCTCGGCGAAGTCTTTCGATAAAAGAAGTTTGCCGGACTTTATGACGAGCGAGTGTTTGTCTGCGGCATAATCAAATTCGTGTGATTCGATATTGAAAAGGAGCAGGCCTGATTTTTCGTCACGAAGCGTGAGCTCGTAAGGCTGACCCCAGGGGCTGCTCTCGATAACTAATGAGTTTTTCAGATACGGCGGAAGCTTCGCGGCGTGTTCTTGTGGGAGGATCGTCATCGACCCGGGTTGGAGTCCGCGAAATTCATTGTTGAAGGCAATGCTCGCGAAGAATGAATCCGGCGCGACGTTGAAACGTAACGACTGGATTTGTGATCTCGACCGAATGCCGCTCAAGCGGTTGACGTCGAGCTCCAGTGAGACAGTTCCACTTGCAATCGTCAACTTTTCAAGTGTTCCCGTTTCCGGGCCTGGTCCAGGTCGTGAAACGCGGGTTAAGGAATTGTCGGAACTATAGCCAAGCAGAAGAAGAGAAATGAGAGGAGCCAGTAAGTACTTCAAGTTGAGCCTCGAGATTTAGTTTGTTTTATTAAAGGACCAGGGGCGCGCACTCCCACTGAGCCTAACGAGTTTAAACAAGAGCCTCGCATTAAGGCAATACTCAGGTACCATAAATATCTCTGTGAAAGACGGCTGCACAAAAGGAAACGTAAAAACAGGGAAGTCGATTGCGCTTCCCGTGGTCCAAAATGCCCCGCTTAATGCTCCGATTAAGGAAGGAGGCATTAGCCACTCGCGAATTAGTCGGTGGCGTGCGGCCGCGCTCATCATTCTCAACCTCCTGATGATTGCGCACGTCATTCAGTGGCGCATCACAGGCAGCACGATTTCGCCAATCGAGCCTTCCGAAACGATGTACACGCTCCAACGTGGGGCCATCAACGCCGGTTTGATTTTCTTTTCCCTCGCAATTTTGGCGACGCTGATCTTTGGCCGTTTTGTCTGCGGCTGGGGCTGTCACATCGTGGCGCTGCAGGATTTTTGCGCGTGGCTGTTAAAGAAAGTGGGACTTGTTCCGCGACCGTTTCGCTCGCGGCTGTTGGTCTACATACCGCTCGTCGCTGCGCTATTCATGTTTGTTTGGCCGACGTTGTTGCGCGCAGTTACAAAGCCCGCGGCAGAATCATTGATCCCGCCGTTTACCAATCAGCTTGTCACTACTAACTTTTGGGAAACGTTTCCGACGATCGCAGTGGCGATTCCTTTCCTTTTTATCTGCGGATTTATGACGGTCTATTTTCTCGGGTCGAAAGGATTTTGTACTTACGCGTGTCCGTATGGAGGATTCTTCGGTTTGGCTGACAAGGTGGCGCCGGGAAGAATCAGGGTTACTGATGCGTGCAATCAATGTGGTCACTGCACTGCGACTTGCACTTCAAACGTCCTGGTCCATATGGAAGTCAAACAGTTTGGGATGGTGGTTGATCCGGGGTGTATGAAATGCATGGATTGCGTCAGTGTTTGTCCGAACGATGCGTTGTACTTCGGTTTTGGTAAACCAGGGATCGCTGTTTCTGTTTCGGCAAAAGGTGCGCGTAAGCAGAGCTATTCGCTGACGTGGCCGGAAGAAGTAGTGGGCGTGTTGGTGTTTTTCGCGAGTTATCTGGCGGTGTGGGACGTGTACCAACTTGTGCCGATGTTGATGGCGCTGGGTGTCGCAACGATCACCACATTTCTCGTGTTGAAGTTGTGGAGATTACTGCGGTCTAAAGAATCAACGTTTTATCAGTTTCGTCTGAAGGCGTCGGGGAGGTTGCAGACGGCGGGATTTGTTTTTGCAGGTTTTGCGATCGTTTGGATTGGGTTGAATGCGCACAGCGGTTTGGTGCGGTATCACGAAGTCGCCGGGAGTCGAGCGTTTCGTCAATTGCAGATTGCTGATGAGTTAGCGCTGGCCCAGGTCAATCCTGTGCAATGGCTAAGTCCGGCCGATCGCGAGCGGATCGATTCGGGCAAGGCTCACCTGCAAACCGCGGCGAATGTCGGGTTCTTTGTTAACAGCGACACGCTTCCCAAGCTTGCATGGTTTACCTATCTATCCGGCGCGACTGAGCAATCGATAAGCTTGTTGGCCCAGGGGGTGCCTTATCAACACGGCCAGTCGCGAGCGTTGAGTTTGTACTATCGCGGGGCAATGTTGAATCGTTTGGGTCGTCACGAGGAGGCACTGCAATCGCTTAACGATGCGTTGGCGGAACGATCTGATCTAATCCTCGCGCGTGAAGAAAAGGGAGAAGCGCTCTGGCGCCTGGACCGTAAAGAAGAAGCGATCTCGGTCTGGCGCGACGCTCTTCGCCAAAACCCCAACCTGATCCTCACCCGTTATCAACTCGCCGGCGCTCTGGCTACATCTGAAGAAGCCCGCGCCCTTGAAGTACAAGCCGACCAGTTATTGCCTAACAATCCGCACTACCAGTGGATGCTCGGTCTGCGACTCCAAAACCTCGGGATGAATGAACTCGCCGAGAAGCAATTTCAACGAGCGATCAAACTCGATCCGGCGTTTCAGTTACGACGCAGCAGGCGAAGTTAATAGCCAATTCTAACGATGTTCACTCTTGACTATTGAGACATTTCCGAGTTTCATACGTCCGCTGCGCCTGGTAAACTCACGCACTGCATTGAACAAGCGGAACGTTCGCGCTCAGGTGTTAATTTTAGATAGCTCAGCGAGCGCAGACATCGATCAAGCCATTGACTAATTGGGCTTTGTCCCTTGTCGCATAAGATCACGACGCCGTGAATAACTCCCACGTCTACATCATGCGTCTGAATCGTCCCAGATATCCAATCTATCGAACCTTGGAGGAACCTCATCATGCGACGATACCTTCGTGACGTTGCCGACTCAGTACGGAGATCCAAGCAGGACCACGACAAAGGTTGCACGCTTCTTGTCGGCGCCGGCGTCTCGGTTAAAGCCGGAATTCCGACCGCTGGCGAGTTCGTTGACATCATCAACGAGGAATTTGATGCGGCATATGAGCGAGCTCCTAAGAAAACCTATCCACACCTAATGGATCAATTGACTTTCGCGGAGCGGCGTCACTTGATTGGCCGTTACATCAATTCCGCGAAGCTGAATTGGGCGCATCTTGCTATGGCCCAGTTGTTTAAGAGCGGATATGTCGATCGTGTGCTTACGGTCAATTTTGATCCCCTGGTGATGCGTGCCTGCGCCCTGGTCGGTGTGTTTCCAGCCGTCTACGACTTCGCGGCATCCCAGGATTTCAACTCCACGTTTATTGCTCCCAAATCAGTGTTCTATCTACATGGTCAACACACAGGCTTTGTGTTGCTGAATACCCCGGCGGAGGTCAGAAAATTTTCGCAACGCCTTCGGCCAATGTTTGCGGACTCTGTGGAGGGACGTGTGTGTATCGTGGTTGGTTATAGCGGGGACAATGACCCGGTATTTGACCAACTGGCTAAAACCCCGCGCTACAATGGTCTTTATTGGATTTGTTATAAGGACACAGCGCCTCAACCACACGTCCAAAAGAAACTGTTGATTAAGGGTAAGGATTCTTTCTTTGTGCAGGGCTATGATGCTGATGATTTCTTTGTCAGCCTGGCCCAGGAACTTAACTGTTTCCCGCCCGACTTCGTTCAAACTCCCTTTACTCACTTGGAGAGTCAGCTGGAAATCGTTTTACCTTACTCTCTTCCGGGAAGAGACTCGGGGTTGGACGCAATTCCTAAAAAGCTTCTTAGAGATGCCATTGAGAAAATAGAAAAGCCGGCAGCCCTGGCGCTACGTGCGAGCAACCTGCTCTTAGCGGGCGATTTTGAAACTGTTATAGCTATGGGAGCAGGCCTGGGAGAAAATGCTACCAACGAATTGGCCCAACTGATCGCGTGGGGATACGTATCGGCGGGGAATAAAGTCGCCTCTGAGGCTCGGACCAAGGAAGGGGACGAAGCCGATGAGTTATGGGCTGCGGCTGGCGAGAAATATGAAGCGGCGTTGCGAATCGATCACCAACAACACGCGGCGCTTTTCAATTGGGGCAACGCCCTAAGCGTGCAAGCGTCAACCAGGAGTGGAGAAGACGCGACCCGACTATGGGCGTTGGCGGCGGAGAAATATGCAGTGGCATTGGAAATTGAACCAGACAAATTCGAGGCGCTTTATAACTGGGGTGCTTCCTTAGCTTTTCTTGCTCGTCTGAAGAGCGGCGACGAGGCCGATAAATTGTGGGCGCTGGCAGGTGAGAAGTACGCCGCCGCGCTGAAACTTAAACCGGATAGTGATGGGGTGCTTTACGACTGGGGTGTAGGGCTAATGGTTCAAGCTGGCGCTAAGCAAGGAGATGAGTCTAATCGATTATGGATAGAGGCCGGCAAGAAGTTCCAGGCGGCGCTAAAAATCAACCCCGACAAACACCAGGCGCTTAATAATTGGGCGGAGGCATTAGCCGCGCAAGCCCAAACGAAGATGGGTCAAGCCGCTGATGGACTTTGGACCTCGCTAACCTATCAGCCTAAAAGCGACAAAGAAGCTGACAAACTCCGCACACTTGCACAAGAGAAGTATGCGGCAGCAGTGGAAATTAAACCGGACAAATTCAAGGCGCTTTATAACTGGGGCGCTTCCTTAGCTTATCAGGCTCGTACGAAGAGCGGCGACGAGGCCGATAAGTTGTGGGCGCTGGCAGATGAGAAGTATGCCGCCGCGCTGAAAATTAAACCCGATAGCGATGACGTGCTTTACGATTGGGGTGTGGCGTTATTGCTTCAAGCTGGCACTAAGGGCGGAGATGAAGCTAATCGATTGTTGATAGAGGCCGGCAAGAAGTATCAGGCGGCGCTAAAAATCAACCCCGACAAACACCAGGCGCTTTATAATTGGGGGACAGTATTAAGGGCGCGAGCTAAAACGAAAAGCGGAGACGAAGCTAATCGGCTTTGGGCTTCAGCACGAGAGAAGTATGAGGCGGCACTAAAAATTAAACCAGACAAACATCAAGCCCTGTATGGTTTGAGCGTTGTGCTTAGGTCACAAGCTGGCACAAAGAGTGGCCCAGCCGCTGAGCGTCTCCTTAAGCTCGCCGCTGAGAAACTATCGGCGGCTCGAACTTTAGCCCCTGATCTCTACTGAGATAAATTATTTTCGTTACAAGCCATAAGCCTTCCGATTACCCCACCTCTCAATCACGCAGCGGTGACGCGTGAAATTTCTTCAGAAATAAACACTCGGAATCGATCATACCTTTATGAAACGTTCTCCCCGTTGAATTGAGGTTGTCACTCTCAGCGACAGAAAGGTAATGGCGATGGTAACCAGAAAACCCTCAACACAGCGCGTGCGGCGTAAAACTAAGACCGCGGCTGGCGCGGTGGGCTACCGTCCGCGAGTCGTCGTCAAGTTTCGCGATCACGTACAGCTTCCTTACGAAGACGGGGTCGAGAAGGTGTTTAAGAAGTTACAGATTGGTCCATGGGAACAGTTGTCAAAAGAGTTTCCTGGCCTCACATTCAGAAGACTGTATACGGCTCTCGCGCCCGAAAAAATCAAAGCGCTGATCGATCAAGCAACTATGATCGACCACGAATATAAGCCTGTAAACTTACTCAACTACTTTGTAGTGGAAACTCCGCCTGGCATGGATCCCGAGGCATTGGCTAAAGCGCTGCGGTCGTGGCCACGGGTGCAGTCGGCCTATTACGATCCGCCGGGAGAAGATCCGTCGCGCGAACCATGCGGCGAGCCGATGGTCAATCCAGACGATCCTCGTTTTGAAAACCAGGGATACCTTGGTGAAGCCCCGGATGGAATTGACGCCGTGTTTGCATGGGAGTTCCCCGGAGGTGACGGCTGCGGGATAAACGTCATTGATATGGAGCAGGGGTGGACGTTAGACCATGAAGACCTGGTAGACCATGACGCAATGCTGCTGCATGGCAGCAATCGTGACGCCTCTCGTTTCCATGGCACAGCGGTATTAGGCGAGATCTGTGCGGTCGACAATGGCCTGGGTTGCATCGGTATTTGCCCTAATGTCGGTTCGGTCAACGTGGTTTCATATGTTTACAGTTCGCGTCCCAACGCAATGATGGCAGCAATCGGCACGCTTTCTTTTGGAGACGTGTTGTTGCTGGAAGTGCAAGTTCCAATTGGCAAGCGGACCGAAATGCCGATTGAAGTGTTCGACGCGGATTTCAATACGATCCGTTTGGCTACGGCTCTGGGAATTGTAGTAGTGGAAACCGCCGGCAACGGACGTAACAATCTGGACACTTTTACCGACAGAGCCGGTAACAGAATCTTCGATCGCAGGTTTCGCGACTCCGGCGCGATCATGGTTGGGGCGGCGGTCTTGTCGCCGAGGACAAACGAGTGGGAACGGTCAAACCGCCCCGACGGTTCCAACTTCGGCAGTCGCATTGATTGCTGGGGCTGGGGAGAAAGAGTAGACACCTGCAACTCGAGTGAGACAGGCTCTACGACAGAGTACAGCGTGGACTTCAACGGAACCTCAAGCGCAGCGCCGATTGTTACAGGCGCGGCCGTGGCGGTCCAGGGAATCGCCAACGCCACCATCGCGAGTCGCTTCAGCCCAAGGCACTTACGAGCGATCTTAAGTGATCGGGCGACCGGCACAGCCTCGGCTGATCCACCTGATGATCGAATCGGTGTAATGCCTAATTTAAGAGCGATTATTACGAATGTGCTGAATCTGGCGACAGATGTCTATCTTCGCGATTTCGTGGGCGATACCGGAGACCCACACACAGGTTCCATCTCGGCGAGCCCGGACATCATCTTGCGACCCACGGCTGTCGCCAATCCGCAAACAGAGTTTGGCGAGGGCAGCGGAACAGAGAATAGCGATACGCTGGGCTTCGAGGCTGAAGCCGGACAGGACAATTTCGTCTATGTTCGAGTTCGTAATCGTGGCGGTTCGGCGGCGCCGAACGTCGTGGCAACCGTGTATTGGGCTCCTCCAGCCACGCTAGTCACACCTGATCTCTGGACCCTCGCCGGTTCAGTTACGATACCCAATGTTCCCGAGGCTGATGTCCTCACCGTTTCAAACGCAATCACGTGGAGAGCTGCCGAGATTCCGGCGACGGGGCATTACTGCTTCGTCGGTTTGGTGGGGACTACCGACGAGCCTCCTCCGTCTCCAGCAGAATTCGAAAATTGGGATAACTTCAGGCGTTTTATTCGCGAGAATAATAATGTTACCTGGCGAAACTTCAACGTCGTCAACAATGACCCTGCGTTGAGCAAGAACCCGGAGGGCTTCGTTCCTCTGCCGTTCTTAGCGCCGGGTGCGCCGGATAAGGGAAGGTTGATGCGACTGGAGATCGTCGCCAAACTGCCGCGGGGATCTCGTTTGTTCCTCGAAGCTCCGGTGCCGTTTATTGATCGGATGAAAATCCGTGCGCCGTTCTTCAAAGTAGACAAGAAGCGAGGCACGGTTCGGGTGCCGTTCAATCCTCATGGCCGGCAAAGTCTTGACGAGGTGCTTTTTACACGAAAGTCTCGAACGAAACTTACTTTACTGGTGCAGATTCCTGAGGAGTTCCGCGGCAATCCGTATCAGCTATACGCGCGGCAGCTTTACAAGGATGAAGAAGTTGGTCGGGTCACCTGGCGTCTGATGCCACCCGAGTTTTTCAAGGGCAGACAACCGTATAAAAAATAAGTTTGAATCTCAGGGGGGTACTTCAATACTCGGAGTACCCTCCAATTGCCGTAAACGCAGCCCAGTAATAAGGATGATGGTAATTCTCGCGACTCATTATCTCTTGCTGGGCGAGCGTTAGCGCTTCCGTCGTAGAGCGGTGCTCCAGCTTGCGATAGCGGTGAAATAGAATCATCAGGTCAGCCGTCGCATCTGAATCAACCGGCCACAAACTCGCCACCACCACCGGAACTCCAGCTACCAGGAAAGATCGCGCAAAGCCAATCGGGCCTTCGCCGCTGAGTTGTTGTTCGATTCCGGTCTGACATGCGGAGAGGACAACTAATTTGGTCCGGGCTAGATTCATTTGATAGATGTCGCCTGAACTTAAGCCGGCCGATTGAGCATGCGCTCGCTCTCCGGGTTCGGGTGCGAGCAACAACTTCGATGAGAGTATAGACCGCGAGTCGATTTGGTAATGCGCTGCGAAGTGGGCGACCTGCGCTTTGTCCAGTTCGGCCGTAACCGACTTTCGAGTCGCTTGGCGTCTGATTAGCACCTGGTGGACCTGGTACCTCGGGGCTATCTCTTTAACCTCCCGTTCAGCGCCGGCCAAATTCGACAGACCCAGGTTTGCCGAACGATCAAATGTCGGATTGCCAACGGCGAGAAGTCCCTCCTCCTGGACCAGTGCTCGAGTGTGCGCTTTGTTAGTCGACTTAATAAAGATCGTAGCGCTGGGTGAAATCATCAAGCGATAGTCCTGCATCAGGTAGTGGTCTGAGCTCGTCGAGACCAAGGCGCCGAACGGCAGATCATGCAGATTTTTGTCGGGAACGAAGCAGAGGACCATCCTGGGGTCCAGTTCTTCTCTGATCGGTTCGATCAGAAGAGCGTAGAGGTTCTTCAAAATGGCAGCAGCGTTTGCGTCTCGCATGCGGATTTGGTTGAGCGCCGTTGCCACCAGCTCCTTGAGACTGGAGGAATCAACTGCGACAGGTTTAGCGACGATATTATTGGAGCGGGTGACGCGCCATATCAGCAGTTTCTTCTCCAGCACGGCATACTGAACGATCTGAACGTCTTCCGGCATTTGCTGCTGGATCTCATCGGCGGTTAACGGCGAGGCGCTGTCAGACCCGGCAGGCTTTGCAGCTTGAAGATCTAAGCCGCTGGCGCTCGGCGTAACTTTTGCGCCGTGCTGTATCAACTCGTAAAGATTACGAGCGCGAGAAATCTCTGAGTAATCAAATGCACGGCGTTCGTCACCCAGTCGGGAATAGGCGAAGTCGATCGCGAGATCGTAGATGTCCTGCTCCCGGTCAAAGAAATAATTCTTTTGTCGCTCTTCAAGGATTTTTTCACGATACTCATCGAAGAGGTTCAGGACGATCCGCAGCTCCGTCGCCGCCATCGCATCATTTTTCTGAGCCAGGTAAGAAAGAAACTTGCCTTTGTGGGCCGCATAGTTGTAGTGAGCGAACTTCAGCCCTTCATAGAGCTTTGAGCTTTCTTCGTAGGCCGTAAGAGCGTTGGGCACGTCGCCGGAAAGTCTGTACAGGTCGCCCCGTCGCAATAAGGCACTGGCCATGATGTTTTGTCCGATGCGCTCCGCCGCCAGCGGCAGTCCCACTTCATAAGCACGGTTAACATGCTCCAATGCCAGATCGAATTGTTGCAGAGATCCGTACGTCTGCCCGATATATTGTTGAGCGCGAGAGATGTAAATTGGACTGCCCGTAGGCAAGGCGAGCTCTAATGCTTCGTGCTGATAATCGAGTGCGGCTCGATAGAGTTTTAGCGCACTAAGATTCAAAGAGACCGCTATGTGCAGGCCCCACCACTGATTTGGCGACACGCCCGATACCCTGGTAGGCGTGATCCAGGTGAAGAAATCAGCGGGATATTCGGGCGGTCCTTGCACGTCCGGAAGCCGTGAGTACGTAACGTTCTGGGCGGACTTTGACGGCAACGGCAGATTTGAGACTTGCCTCGGAACAGCCGACGTGCGGGTTTATGACGTGGCTGTCCCACCGCAAGGCGTGTATTACGCCGTCAGGCTTCCCGTCGATCTCAATTCACACCGACGGCCGTGTAAGGAAGGTCCGAAGGTGGTGCGAATTCGCGCGATCCTGTCCTGGAATGCCGCCGTGCCGTGTGGCGAGCCCAACAAAGTGCCGACTTGGGGCAATCGAGAGGAGACATTAATTAACATAGCTCCAAAGGCGAGCGCTCCGGCCGGAAAGATCGCAATCCTCGGTGGTATTCCCGTCTCGTTCATTGATAACGTGACCGGTCTTACTAAGCCGAATGCGTTGTTCGCGACCAATAATCTGCCGGCCGACAACGAAGGCAGACCGTGTCCGTTCGGGGGACGTGTCACCGTGCAGGGAGCACCACTACTTTCTCACACGTACAAAGTCGAAGTTAGACCAGTAGGAGGTGGCGGGCCGAGTGCCGTCGTGACCGATCTGGTGTTAACGCGCCAGGACGGAACCATCTTTATACATTCGGCTAATCCCGTAACCTTGCGTTTCAATTACGTCGACTTCACTCAAAACATCAACGGCGTTCTGGCCCAGTGGGATACCACCGGCGACGCCCGATGGGAAGTGACGTTATCCACCTTTGACGCTGGGGGAGGGTTTGTCGGTGTGGACACACATCTGATCCAACTCGATAACACGGCGCCCGAGGCAGCTATCGAAATCACAAGCGGCACTGGCGACTGCGGCAAGTTTTTTATCGGCGCACTTCTCGCGGGAAACTTTGTTGCACGTGATGAGTACCTCGATAGCTACAGTCTCAGCGTCTTGCCGACCGACGTGAATCCGTCTGGCGTCGGAGTGCCGAATCCTCACGGAGGATCCGTCAACACAGCAGCCGCGCCCGGCGATGCCTGGACGCTTAACACAGCAGGCATGAGATCCTGCGGTTATGTGATCCAAGTTGTGGCTACTGACCGGGCCATAATCAATAGTCACTCGGGTGGCCATTCCGCCGCGAGTAGCGCAGGTTTCTGCCTGGAGGAAGCAGGCGAATAGCTGCCACACACGTTTGACGCCTTGGTCGCGCTTCAACGCGATCAGCGTCGGACTCTGCCAAATGAACAACGGCCGCCAGTTGATGGCGGCCATTATTCATTGATTGCCGTGGTCGGAGCGAGAGGATCGAACCCCCGACTCATTGACATTCGCAAAGGGTAGGTAGGAAAATCCCGCCGAAAACCCCTTCACTTTCGGGAAATCTTCGCCAATGCCTCGAAAGGTCTCATATGCTCACCCAAAGAATTATGCGGCTGTGGCCCGCCACGCCTCCATCTCCCAACGATTTGAGCTTAAATGAAATCTTTAACCATGACACATACCGCAGAGCTTCGCCTGAACATCAGGCAGAGATACGCCGTGGGTCAAGCCAGTTTCGTTATAAGGAAGAAGGTGAAAAACTCTTTTGGGAAACTTATTTTCCGACCGAGAGCTATATTGGAAACCTTATAGGTTGTCATGTGCTCGATTTCGGCTGCTTCACGGGTGGTCGAGGCGTTTTCTGGGCGCAGGAGTTCAAGACCGCCGGGATCTACGGCTGCGACATCAATCCTCTATACATTCAAGCCGCAAATGAGTTTGCGGAACTTCACGGAGTGCGACATGACTACCGCCTGATTGAGGACGGCACGATTCCATTTCCTGACGGGATCTTTGACACCGTAGCGAGCTTTGACGTGCTGGAACACGTTGACGATGTTAAGCGATGCATGAAGGAAATTTATCGAGTGTTGAAGCCGGGAGGAAAAGCATATCTCGTTTTCCCGCAGTTCTACCAACCTTTAGAATCTCATTTAGGTTTTGTTACTCACCTGCCGGCTCTACAGTGGTTTATCCCCTCCAAAACGCTGACACAGGCTTTCGTTCGCGAAATCGAGTCACATGAAGAGTCCTACTGGTACAAACCACACACAACTCAAGAATGGGAAAAGCTGCCTTACTTGAATGGAGTCACACAGAGGTCGTTCAAGAAGATTCTGGCTGACATGCCTTTTGAGATTGAATGGCAATCGCGGACTTCAATCCTTTCTCACGGAAAAAGTTTTCAGACACTCCGAAGATTTGTCGTGCGCCCATTGTTGAAACTCATGTTGACGACTCGGTTGTTTGACGAAATCCTTCTGGATCGAATTGCCGTAATTCTACAAAAGCCTACATCACGATATGACAGACCTGTGTAACTTTATGAATACGGCCGCCAGTGATGGCGGGCAAAAATTCAGGCACGACGCCAGCAGAGCGGCAGATCTGGCGCGAAGGCATCTACGATCAAACCCGGGAAGTGATGTCCTTGCAAGACAGCTTGAGTATCGAACGGATGTGTTCGGCTCTAGTTTATTCGCTCCAGTACACCCGGTTGCTCGCCTTCGAACTGCTGGTAACGCTGCAAATCCTCCTCGCTAAAGCTGACGGCGAGTTGTAGGTGCTGGCTAGTGGATGCAGCCATAGGCGCGGACTTCGCGCGTGCCGACGCCGAACATACTTTTCAAATTGGATAATTCCTTCGGCTTGAATCCACTCGAATTATCTATCAGTGTCCCCTCGACAATGGCGGTACTTCCGCACGCCACACACTTCATGCCTCGCCTCCCACAAAGATCGAACATCTCTCAGACTTATGATCCTGCATAAATCCATCCACAGCCATTATTCACGCCTCCCACGAACAGTCCCTTACCCGACTCCCTTGAGCTGCTGAGCGGCCTCCCCCAGATCCCCCGCGCACGAACTCCGCGTTCCAATCGCCCGGTCCAGGGTGCTCGACACGACGTACTTCTTCGCCGCGTCGATCGCCCGGGCGAAGGTTGGCCACACGTTTTTTAGAAAGTGAAACCTAATACGGTCGAACATTTCGCCCCTACCGGAACGGAGATTTCTTTGTCGTCCACTTCAAGGACTGGTTCTGTCTAGTATGTCTGCTCTTCACGAAGCTTTTCCGGGCTTGATTTTTCCATTCCTGTTCAGCGATATCGTTCTCCTCTCTTTCTATAACTCTGGCAGATGCGTTTAACCTAGTTCCTCGATCTCACTCGGCCGCCATGTCTTGTCGAAAAACGGCTGCCGGGGGCCATAGAGGCGGAGGATGATGTTCCATCCTTTACTCGGCCATGTTTGGACCCAGTTGTTCTCCTTGCCGGCGGGTGCTTCGGGCCCGAAGTACACATCGACTGAGGTATCGGGGTTACTCACAACACCCTTCTTCTGACTACTAATACTCGGGAACTGCTGATCGGTCTGGAGCATCGATCGCGTCTGGTTGTCGTAGAGCACCAGCGACCAGAATCGCTCCGCGGGAATGCCTGGCGGCAGACGAAGCTTATAGGTCTTGCTTCCGTCGAGTGGCTGCTTTTTCGAATCGACAAACGCCGCGGCATATGCGGACCCGGCGCCAACCTTCTGGATAGTCATGGCTGGAGTAATGCCGGTGCCATAGAAGAACATGTACGAACGGGCATCCAGCAGGCGCACACCGTCGCGCTCAAATAGGTAGCTGCCGCCCACGAACGGCGTTCCCCATGCGCTGTCAGGGTAGAAAAAGGATTCGGTCAATCGCGACCGGTACGCATTGGCGCGGGCCGTAGCGTTTCCGACCGCAGCCGCCTCGGTGAGGATCTTTTTCATCCGAGCGTCCGGCGCGAAGGGGTTGCCCCTCTCGATGCCGATGGAAGCGAGCAGTCCCAGTGTCTCCGGGTCCATCGCCGCGTTCGGTTCCTCCTGCACGACCTGATTGACTTCCTCGAAATAGCTGAAATCCATCGCGTGGATAGTGTTGAACGCTTGGCCGGAGACATTGATGAAGTTGGTCGCGGGGGGATCGGCGGCTTGTGCCAGCGGATAGATGCGAAGTTTCTGCTTGATGCTCTCGACTCCCGGTTTCGGGTCGCCGTCTACGAGGAACCCACGCATGCCGCATTGGTTCCCAAAGGTATTGGATTTGAAGACGAAATAGCCTTCCGGCACCTCGCCCGTGTGATCCGGTGGCAGGAATAGGAACTTGCCGCCCTTCCCTTCGTCCGGCCCGGCGAGGCCGAGGTCGGTGACGTAATGAAACCAGAAATTATCCACCAACCCGAGCGTGTTGGGCGGCGACTCGACGACGACCGGCCCATTCTTCAAGTCCAGCCACGCTATGGCATAGATGCTCTCGGTATTCCCAGTTAGGAAAAGTGACCGCGAGTCCATCAGCGTTTCAAAGACGATCACGGTCTGGTTGTCGGGACCGAAGCCGCGGATCCCTTTACGCCACGCGGCGAGCGACGCGGCGGGCAATGCCGTCAGGAACGCTTGCACGCCACGCTGAAAGTCGAGGTTGTCGTAAACCTTCTCGACGGTCTCGTCGTCCGGGAAACCGTCCGTGAATTTGAGCGTGCCAAGACGAGTTTCGACACTGTCGGGTATGGTAATGGCTGCGGGGATATCGGTTGCCATCTGCGCTTTTCTAGATGATTCCTCTGGTTTCATCGTTTCTCCCTTTTGGTTAACTAACCTTCTCGACATCGGGCATTACCCACGTTTTATCGAATAGCCGTTTTTCCGGGCCGTAAAAACGGACCATCAACCAGAAGTCCCGACCGGCGGTCGGGATCCAATTGTGCTCGAGACCTTTCGGCGCTTCGGGTCCGATATAGACATCCACAGATCCATCGTCACTGACGACCATCTTCTTTTTGTCGTAAGAAGACACGCCGACGCGATTCTCCGGATTGTGTATGAAGGCGTTAGTCCCGTTCTCGTAGGCGATGACTGACCAGAAGTCGCGGGCGGGCGTGTCGGCGGGCACGCGCAGACGATAGAGACTGTTGCCGCTGTAGAGTTCGCCGGACTTGTCGCGGAAGATCTTCAGGTAGTACGACGCGGGCAGCTTAGTTGGATCGCCCAGTCGCTTTGGCGCCCAGGTCCCATAGAACGCGAATCCCGCAGCCCGCCGGTCGTAGTCGAGCTTTCCGTCACCATAGAAGGAATATTCAAAATTGGTAACGGGGTTATTACCCATCCATTGACGATCGGGCCAGAAGCTAACGAACGTCCGGTTCATAAAGGCATCGTTCATGTCGGCTGCGCCTTCTTGCACGGCTTTCGTCAGGAGTGCGGTTCGCGCATCGTCCGGCTCGAAAGGCTTTCCTTTCTCGATGCCGATGCTCGCCAACATGGCCAGCATCGCGGCGTCTTTGGCTTGCGGCGGTTCGATCTCGATCGTTTCCGACAGGAGGCGTAGATAACTCAGGTCGAACGCGGGCAGGGTTTTCCACTCACGCGGGTAAGCATCGACGTAGCGGGTGCCTGGCGGTTTTGTCGCATCTTCCAGCAAGTAGGTTTTCAATAGCAGGCTATAGGCCACAGCGTCTTCGAGTGTCCCTTTGCTGCTCGCGATCGGGCGCAGCGCTATATGAACGAAGAGAGTAGGCGACGGCACGGCGAAGTAGCCCTCAGGAGTTTCTTTGCCGTAATCGGGCGGAAGAAAAAGATACTTACCGCCTTTTCCAGCATCGTCACCCGAAGGTCCGATATCAGCCAGAGGAACTTCCCATGTATCAATAGCGCTCCCGAAAAATGCGACCTTGTCCGACGCGGCCGGCACCTCGAGCACCATCGGCCCGCGACGGAGATCGAAAACCGTCATCACATAGGGTGTCTGATTATTGGCAGTCAAGAACTCGTGGCGCGGTTCCAGCACGTTTGAACAATAAATGACGTCACCGAAGTCGGCGTCCAAATCGCGCTTCAACGACGCTCGAACTGCCGCCATGCTCACGGCGGGCATTCCCCAGATCGTCACCTCAACTGCGCGCCGGTACACCGTCCGCTCGGCGAGATCGTTTGAATCAAATAATGGTTCGCTTGTTGTAGCGACTGTTTGTGCTTTCATTTGTTTCTCCCTGTAATTCCGATTCGAACTAATTGCCGCAAACTGCTCTAATGCAAATAGCCCTAGCTACCGTTGGTCCGGTCTCCGGTGACTTCTGTTAATCGCTTCACTTAATTCACGGCTTCGGCCTCGGGGAATTCCACGTATCATCAAGGATTTCCTGGTGCGGACGATAAAGGCGCACGGTGTAATTCCAGCCTGGCATAATCGCGAGGCAGTTTGGAATCTTGGCTTCGCAGCCGCCAAACTGGACGTCCACGGAACCATCGCAGTTTTTCTTCGAACCTGCTCGACATCAGGCAGCTTCCAAACCTTTCACAATCCCTTTTTTGGGCCGCAACTTGAAAACGGGGCAATTAAAGTAAGTCTGCCCCCATGTTGCAGATACTCGCAAAAATTACAGGTGGGATTTCGGCACCCAGGAAGTTCTAACCATGCTCGATTTGTCAGAAATACGGGTAGAAGATTATTCGCGCGAAGTAGAGGCTAGAGCAGTGGCAGTTCGATGCTGTGCGGATTGCGTTCCGTCACGAAAGCGACTCGGCTTGCGGATACTTCTTCGGTGAGCGACGGCGGATCGGAGAGCGCTCTTTCAGCAGATCCTTATGCCTTCCCTCAATGATGTACGCAAGAGCTTGATTACTCAAGGTTAGCTTACGGAAACGTGAGCAGCTTAACTTGAGACGAGGCCAGGTTGATTTTTCCCGTAACGTTGTTATTGCGACTCGCACGAAGGGAAGGAAGAATCGCGAAATTCCGCTGGACGTTTTGAACCCGGAAGTGCGCGAGATTCTGAAGAAGGCTTGTCACGGAAAGGATGCGGAGGATTATGTATTCACAAATCCAGACACGGATAAGCCGTTCTATGACATTAAGCGTTCCTTCCATACAGCTTGCCGTCTTGCGGGTATTAAGAACCTTTGGTGGCACGATCTACGAGCCACCTTTTGCACGCGTTTGGCGCTCGCTCGCTACGAGGCACTCACGATAATGTCGCTGATGGGGCACAAGGATTTGAAAACAACCATGCGCTACATTCGCGCCGTTCAGCTTCAACGTGACGTGCGACCAATTCAACTTGTCCACAAATTGGCCACAAATGAGTGGGGTGAACCCCTCGGCTGAGACAGTTTCAATTAGCCACACTTGCGGTTAAATAAATTTCGTTCTCAAACTAACGACTTTGGTTCAAAATCTCCGGTGGCTGGTGAAGCGGAGGCGAGCTCTGCTGGAGAGCAACTCGCCAAGGAATAACCAGCTGGAGACTCATCTAAACCGATGGTCGAAAGAGGAGCGGTCTGCGGGCCGCTCTTCGTTTTTGCCACTGCACCATCGGGTTGATAGTCCTCCCCATGCCTGAAAAAACTCATCGTCGCGCCAGCGTTAATTGTGGTCAACTCGAGTTGCTGCTCGAATTCCTCCGGCGGTTGATAAGCCAGCGCCGAATGCAGACGGCAGCGATTGTAATAAGCTTCAATGAAGGTTTCGATGTTGCGGCGCAAGTGTTCGAGATCAACGTAATCGTTGGCATAGATCTCTTCGCGCTTGAGTGTCTTCATAAAGCTCTCGCAACTTGCATTGTCGTAGGGATTCGCCGGCCGACTCATGCTCGGAATGATCTGATGTGCTTCTAGAACCTGCACGTATTCATTCGAAGCATACTGCAGGCCGCGATCGGAATGATGGACCAGGCCTGGCGCAGGCTGGCGTGTTGCGATGGCCTTCTCAAGTGCCGCTTTAGTTAAGCGCGTGGCCATGGTTCGCTCCAGTGCCCAACCAACTACCTTGCGAGAAAAACTATCAAGAATCACCGCCAGATAAACGAACTCTGTGAGCAGCCGAATATAAGTAATATCAGCCACCCAGAGTTGATTGATGCCAGTCAATTTCATCCGCCTGGCAAGGTTCAAATACACCTCCAACTCGTGTTTCGAATCAGTGGTCACCACGAAGGCGCGTGGCTGCATTGCCAGCAGGTTGTCTTCCCGCATCAGCCGAGCCACGCGTTTATGATTCACCAGCATCCCACGCCGCCGCAGTTCTGCAGTCACGCGTCGATAACCGTAACGGCGCCGATGTTCCAGCACGATCTGCTGAATGGTGGATCGCACTTCCATCTCTTCTTCGACGGGCAGACGTTCTTGCAACGAGCGATAGAAGCCGGCGCGACTAACCTGGGCCAATTGACACATCCGTTCAATACTCAACCTGCCTTGCAAAGACATCACTTCCCGGATTTGGTCGTAGATGCCTTCGCGCCAGTGCCGTCTTTCTGCTGGCGTCGAGCCTCGACTTTTTGCAAGGCACCTTTGAAAAAATCTAGTTCCAGAGTTTTCTCGGCCAGCACTCGCTTGAGTTGGCTGACCTCTTTACGCAGGGTGGATTCACGTGAGTTCTGTGGTGGCGGCCACTCGCTCTTATCTGGTGGCTCTAGTTGATCGCGCCAGCGATATAACAGTCGCCGATCTATATCCAACTCCCTAGACAGTGCCGAGATGTCGTCGCATTGTTTCATGCGCTCGACGCATGCACGCCGAAACTCATTCGAATAGCGTCCCACTCGTCTTTTGGCCACTTGCAGCTCCTTTCTGTGCTAAGTGTGCCTATTTCGAGTGTCTCAATCTAGGGGTTCAGTCCATGAGATACGGCCGCCAGTGATGGCAGCCGTAAATTATTGATGCTATTGGTCGGGGCGAGAGGATTCGAACCTCCGACCTCTCGGTCCCAAACCGAGCGCACTACCAGGCTGTGCTACGCCCCGAAAAGGGAGTCATTCTAAGAGGCAGGTGCGGAGTGGTCAAGTTGAGTGGGTTAAGAGGTGAGCCACGCGCGGAGTTTTTGGAGGGCGCGAGCGCGGTGGCTGATGCGGTTTTTAATGTCGTCGCTTAGTTCGGCGAAGGTTTGGTTGTAGCCGTCGGGGACGAAGAGTGGATCGTAGCCGAAGCCTGAGTTACCGCGTGGCGCGGAGGTAATTGAGCCTTCGCAGGCGCCTTCGGAAAGATTCAAGATTTCGCCGTTGGCAGTAGCGATTGCGATCGAACAGACGAAGCGGGCGCGGCGGTTTGAACTTCCTGTGCGGGCGAGTGAAGAGAGAAGTAATTCTCGGCGATCGGCGTCTGTTGCATCTTCACCTGCATAGCGAGCCGAAAGAACACCGGGCGCGCCGCCGAGCGCCTCGACTTCCAAGCCTGAATCGTCGGCCAGGGATAAGAGACCAGTTGCACGAGCATAGAATTGCGCTTTCGCGATCGCATTACCGGCGTACGTGTCTGCGTTCTCCTCGGCTACGTCGACGCCGTCGAATTCCTGCAACGAATGGAGCTCGAGGCTCAGGTCGCCGATGATGAGTTTGATCTCGTGAATCTTTCCCGGATTGCGGGTGCCAAGTAGCAAAGAAGTCAGCATAGTTTAACGAGAAACGACGTCGGCGTTCTCAGGCCGCAACAACGAAACGAACGTGCTGAATTGCCCAAATGCCGAACGTGTCTTACGTTCGATCCCTTCCGGACCCAACCTGGTCTCCGTCGACGAAAGAGTGTAATCGCGCAACGCCTGGTGCAGGTTAGCAAACTCTTCCGCAGTGAGCCGCCGCCCCTGCAGCATTAACAGCGTCGAGATGAAATTCCGAAGACGCAGCTCATCATTCGCATAAGTCAGAATCGCCGCCGAACTCTCCTGCGCCGTCTTTTTGATCTTATCGCTATTCATCGCCGCACTCTTTCGCAGCGCGACAAGACACGGCTGCATGCTCTCAGTCCTTCCGAGCAACACATAGCCGTCTATAAAGACCGCCGAGAACTCCAGCTCCGGATCGAGCTCCGCTTGCACACCCTCGACGATCTGAACGTTATTGCCCTTCGTATTCTCCGGAAGCAATCGCTTGAGCCGCGCCTCGTCGGCAACGCGCGCAACGAGCACCGAACCCTCGACTGCAGCCACCGCCCGCATCGTCAACAGCGGCGGCGTCAGCGTCGTCAACACTTCCTTCGGATCGCTGATCCCATAACTTGATAAACTCGATTTCAATATCGTTCCGAACAACACCGCCGCCAACGCATCAAGCTTCAACGCCACTGCCGAATCCAACGATCGCCACGCCAACGCCGGCTCTTTGCTGCGATAAATCGTCAACGACTCAAAACTCGCCGGCACAAGCTTCCAGAAATCAGCATCGCGCTCGCCAGTCTCAAAAGCCGGTTGCAGACGCGATGCAACATCCGGTTGCAGCGAGAAGAGGTAACGATCCTCGATTCCACCACCATTCGACACCGCCGTCCACGCAACACCGCGCAGAATCTTACCCGCGCTCACCGCCAGCAGTTGTTCCATCTGGCGATTGACTGGACCAAGCCCCGCCAGCAACGGCGCCGCCCACGAAAACAACTTCGCCGAGTTCGCAGCCGAGATGTAGCCAAACGCGAGCGGCTGCTCAGAAGCAAACTGCGCGCGCACACGCACCAACTCCGGATCACTACGCATACTCGGACGCGTCCCACGCCGTGCTTCCAAACAACTGCGCACCGCGTTCTCCGTGTTCCCAATGACTACCAACGTCCCGTCAACAGCGCCAATGATCTTCCGCTCACCACCTGCGACAGAGCATTCGACATATTCCGCATCCGCACTTCGTTCGCTACAGTTCGACGCCCCATACGTCAGGCCGGCCAACTGCTTCACCGCCGTTACGACCGCGGGTTTAGTGCGCCAACGCGAAGTGTGAGTCTCGGCAATCAACGCAAACTCCGGCCGCACGCGCAACGTGTCGTCCTGCTCGGCGGCATTCACGTTCACAACCACCAGCGCGATCTGAGCGCGCGCAAACAACACCGCTGCGATTGGTCCAATGCCGGCACGAGCCGCCGCCATCGTGAACCTGTTCTCCGAGCTCGGAGTGCTCCGCGTGATTGGCGACGCCGCCTTCCAAACGTCGCTGTGCTCGATCGCGCGAGCAATTTCCGATGGATTGTTCAGCTCGACGTAGAGAAGGGAATCAGCCGGAGCGTAGTTTGCCAGGTCAACCGGTGAAGGACGATTGAACCAAAGCCACGCCGCGCCGATCAGAACCAGGACGAGAACCACAACAAGCAGAGGGCGCAGAAGCTTCATTAGCGAAGGACATCGGACACAGATTTAACGAATGATACTCAAATTAGCAAATCGAATGGCTGGCAACTCAGAGAAGACCTGTGTTACTTTGACCTGCCACGCCTATGACCTATCGTGATTTGTCTGCCCAGGCACTAGCAGAACAGGACTACGAGAGTTTCCTGACTGAGTTACACCACTCGCTAACTGACGGCCGCAAAGATCCCAACGACGTCGTCCGCGACACGCTGTTCCAGATCTACTTCGGCGCCGCCGAACGCGCAAAATCTTTCGCTTCCAGCGCGCGCGGCGTTGCACAGCTTCGATCCGCGCAACGTCACAACCGAGCCTGAGTATTATTCCGACATCGATTCTACGCGCTACAACCAGCGCAAGCCTTTTATCTGGTTGTGGCAGATGTTCGATCGTTCGCCGCTGGGGCTAAACGCCCTGTTCGGTCATCGCTTCCGCCGCATGCTCGCGCCGCTGATCTTCAAAAGCGTCGGCGAGAACTTCAAATGCTGGCACTTAGTCGAGTGGTCGTTTGGCTATAACCTGAGCATCGGCAACAACGTCGTCATTCATCGCTACGTCCTGCTCGACGACCGCGGCGGCATCGACATCGGCAACGACGTCTCGATCTCGGACTTCGCCAATATTTATTCCCACACGCACGACATCTACGACATTCACCAGGTCTACACGCCGTCGACGCGCGTGGGAAACGGCGTGCGAGTGACCTATCACGCCACAATCCTCGCCGGCACGCAGGTCGAAGATCATGCGATGGTTGGCGCGAATGCCGTGGTCACGCGTCACGTCCCGTCGCAACACATCGTCGCCGGCATTCCCGCCAAAACAGTAAAGGTAAAAGAGCCGCAAACAAAAGCCGCCACGGTTGTCGAAAATCTGGAATCGTGAGCCAATCACTTCCAGAAACAACGTCGAAACATGGTCCGCATATGTACCAACTTATAGTCCGGTAAAGAGTTAAACAAAGAAAAATAGCGGTTGACATTGTTTGGCCCGGTAATGTACTCTCACGAAGGTTGACGGTGCATCGTGCCGTCTACCAGGTACCCACCTGGGGTTTCTTAAGAGCGGTTAGTCCCGCGAATTCACTGGAGCATGATAAAGGCACACTTCGCGCGAGCGGAGGTCGCAAAGCCTACGGAAGTTGGTCGTTCCAACTTGGCTGGGTTTCCGAAATGAGCTTCATTCCTGCCGCAGATTTCTCCAACAGTTACCTGTTGACACCCGCGAGGCGCTTCCCATGCGATTTGGTGTCCCGACCATCAACCCCAATAAAGAAGGGGCCGAAACCTTGAAACCATCAACCATTGATTCGGTCACTCCCAAGCTCGTTAAACGACAACTGCCGCGCGCACGAAAAGCCCGGGCGCGGCTTCGTCAGCAAAACAAATTGCGGGTTTCCGTCACGAGGAATAACTAACTATGTTCAAAAGAGGCGCTGGCAAAAAGAACCTCGTTGGTCTGGACATCGGCTCCAGTTCCGTTAAGGCAGTTGAGCTCGGCAAAAAAGGCGCGTCCCTACAGCTTCTCAACCTCGGTTTCGAAAACCTCCAGACCGACACGATCGTCGACGGACAGATCATGGAGCTCAACAACGTCTCCAACGTGATCGCCCACATCTTCAGCGAACACCAGATTCGCACGACTCGTGTTGCCGCAGGCGTCAGCGGCCATTCGGTGATCGTCAAGAACATAGTGCTGCCGCAGATGAGCCAGGAAGAACTGCAAGAGTCGTTCAGTTGGCACGCCGAAGAGCACATTCCGTTCGACATCGCGGACGTCAATCTCGATTACGAGCTGACCGGCAAATCGTCGGAGTCGTTGCACGTGCTGATGGCCGCCTGCAAGAGCGACAAGATCGCCAACGTCAAGCAGGCGATTCAGCTTGCCGGCAAGCAGCCGGTGATCATCGACGTCGACGCCTTCGCGCTTCAGAACTGCTACGAAGTGAACTATCACCCGAAGCCCGGCGAGGTAGTCGCGCTGCTGAATATCGGCGCTGCGACGATGAACATCAACATCCTGAACGGCGCGCGTTCCGTGTTCGCGCGCGATGCTTCAGCAGGCGGCATCCAGTACACGAGCTTATTGCAGAAGGAACTTGGTTTGAGTTTCGAACAGGCTGAAGGCGTGAAGCGCGGCATGGCGTTGCCGGATGGCGTCGAAGCGAGACCGATCCAGCCGATTATCGAAACAGTGTCTGATGCGCTCGCGCTGGAAGTGAAGAAGACTGTCGACTTCTTCCGCGCCACCGCGCAGGAAGGCGAGACGACGATTCAGAAGATTCTGTTGGCCGGTGGCGGTTCCAAACTTCCGGGCCTCGCCGAATTCCTTGCGCGACGTTTCGAGATCCCGGTGGAAGTCTTCGATCCGTTTCAGACAGATCGAGGTCGACGAGCGGAAGTTCGATCCTGACTACATGCGAGAGATAGTGCCGGAGATGGCGGTTGCCGTTGGTCTGGCGCTGAGAGGAGTGGAAGCATGATCAAGATAAATCTACTCGAGTCAGTCACGGATCGACCGCAGGGCGTCGCGGCTGTTGAAGACAAAGTCTCCAGCCCGCGCATGCAAACGTTCTTTCTCGCGCTGACGGTGTTTGGTTTGATGACGCTGGCCATTGGTTATGAGTACGTGAGCACGAACATGGCTCGCGAGGCGGCGCAGAAAGAACTCGACAACCAGAAGCGAATTCAGGCGCAGATGCTCGCAATCCAGAAAGAGCAGCAAGAGCTGGAGAAGAAGACGCAGGAAATCCAATCGCGCATCGACGCGATCAAGAAACTGCGTGAATCGCAGCAGGGACCAAGCGCGGTGTTGCAGGAGATCAAAGCGCGCTTCGATGCGGTTCCCGGCCTCTATCTGCTCGCGATTGAAAACAAAGACGGCGAGATCACGATCAAAGGCGAGTCGCCAAATGAGTATGCCGTTACGAAGTTTGGCCAGAGTCTTGAGTTCTCAGGCGGTATGTTCAGCAACTTGAACATCGAGACGCAAAGGGAAGCAGCAAAGGAAGCGAAAGACGTGACGCCGGCAGCGGCAGGAACTGGTGCGTCGGCGAGTGAGCCCAGCGTCGCAAAGCCGGAAGTGGTCGTGTTCACGGTGAAGGCAAAGTTTGGCTCGCCTAAGCAGGATTCGCCGGCGCCCGCGCCGAACGGTCAGGTCGCAATGAAGAAGTAACTCGGAAACAGAAGGACGAAACAGATGAAACTCGGCAAACTCCCAACTTTTCCCTGGTACCTGCGATTGATGGTGTTCATGGTTGTCGCCGGTCTTATGTATGCCGGGTTCTGGTACTTCGTGACCAGCGGCACGCGTGCAGAGACGACTGCCAAGAAAGCAGAGATCGAGGAGTTACAGCGTCGCAATGCGCAGGCGCAGATACTGTCGCAGAACTTGAACAACTTCAAAGCGCTCTACAAGGCGCGTGAAGAAGAGTATGCGGAGTTGAAAGCCCTGCTGCCCGAACAACGCGAGCTGACGATGGTCCTGCAGGGAATTCAGGATCGCGCGAAGGGCAGCGGCCTGGTCCTGACGCGGTTCAATCCGAAAGAAGATGTGCAACAGGACAACTACAGCGGTAAGAAGATTGAAGTCAGCGTTGTCAGCGGTTTTTCCGGATTGCGCGCCTTCTTCGAACAGCTCGCGCATTACCAACGCATTGTTTCGATCACGAACTTCGAGCTGAAGCAAATTGACAAGCAGATGGCTAACAAGACCGTGGACGCGCGATTCGATCTGACGGCGTATTACGTTTCCTCCGAGCGTCTGCAAAGTCAGGCGCCACCACCCGCTAAAGGTGCAGCCGGTGGAGCTGTTCCGGCGCAGGGCGCCGCCGCTCCTATACCCGCCAATAAGCCCAACAACTAAAGAGACGCATTATAGGAAGTGAAGATAATGAGAATTCACGACACGAAAACATGGCTTGCCAGCGTAGTGTTCACTGCGGCGATCGTCTCGATCGGTGGTTCGGCTTTTTCCGTTATGGCCCAGGAAACAGTAGCGCCGAAGAAAACGGTCAAACGAACAGTCTCCGCGGGACGCGATCCGTTCAAGAAGTACGAGCCGCCGCGTACGGTGGTGAAGAGCTCGCGTGCAGAGTCGGCGATTCCGACCATTCAGGAACGGATCAACAACTACAAGGCGCAAAAAGCCGCCGCGATGAGTGCTAGGATGCCCGCCCCCAAGCCCACCACCGCATTGTTGCTCAGCGAGATCCAGGTGATCGGAATCTCTCGTTCGCCGCGAGGTTACGCCGCGATCGTCGAAGCAACACCCATCAAACTTTCCTACGTGATCTATCCGGGCGAACCGTTCTTCGATGGCCAGTTGGTGGCGATTGAAGACAGCCGCCTGGTGTTCCGCCGGGAAACAGTCTTTACCGACGGACGTCGCGAGCGAACGGTAGAGTACAAAGCGCTGAGACAACCGACTCCGGTGAACTCGCTGAGCGCGACCCCAAATACGTCAGTCGCCACGGCGAAGCCTTAATTGTTCTGGTTTGGTCCAAGTGGTCGATAACCCCTGGACCAGACCATGATTCATTGACCCGCGCTGGTGTTCAATCGGCGCCCTTTGACAAAACCAGGACTGGCCGCGTTTAGTGCGGCGCGCGCTTTAGTTGCCCCGGCAATCGAGCGTAGTGCGTGGCGGCCGTGTCCCGCAATCCCCCTAAGGAGGGAACGATGTCGTATCAGCCTCGAGTCAGATCAGCCATCTGGACCACGCTCGTCCTGTTGCTTGTCTGCGTTTCAAGTACAAGCATTATGGCTGCCCCCAGAATCCAAACACGCCAAGCGCCGTCGCCCAGAACCACGGCCGCGCAAGGTCCTGCTGCGCCCGCGCCGACGCCTCCGGTAGGCTTCTCGCGCGGCTCGGACAAACAGTCGGAACAGGGCCGCCAGTACGGACAGCCGGGATTTATCGGCGAGCCGATCAACCTGAACGTCGTCAACGCGGACATCCGCGACATCCTGAACTACATCACCGAGCAGTATGGCATAAACTTCGTCATCGATTCTTCGGTCGGCGCCGTGCCGGTGACGGTGAACGTGCAGGACGTGCCGTGGAACGTTGCGCTCGACGCTGTGCTGAAAGCCAACCGGCTGGGCATTGAAGTCAACGGCAACATCCTGCGCGTAGCGACGACTGACGTGTTGGCGAAAGAAGCCGAAACTCAGAAGGTAATCAATGATTCGCGTCTGGATGCTTCACCGCTCGTGACTGAATTCATGCGTCTCAACTACGCGCGCGCCTCGGGCACGTTGGCCCAGGCAGCCGGTTCGACCGGCGCATTCTCGGGCGGCGCGACGAACCTCAGTTTCAGTGGTGGCGCCGGTGGCGATGCGACCGGCGGCAGTGGCGATCAAGGTCTGCTGCCGATCATCTCACGCCGTCTTTCTCGTCGTGGTTCGATCGAAGTCGACGGCCGCAGCAATACGCTGATCATCACCGACGTCAAAGAAAACATCGAAGCGATTCGCCAGTTGGTCGCGATTCTGGACCAGCCGGAACCGCAGGTTGAAATCGAAACCCGCATCGTCATTGCGCAACGCAACTTCAGCCGCGACCTCGGCGCGCAGCTTTCGATGGGTGTTGTCAATCTTGGTCGCGGTGCTCTCGGCTAACATCTCCACTCTGCCGGCGAGCACCAGACGTGGAGACGGGCGGTGGACTGGCGGCGGCGGCACGGGTGGAGGCACGGCGGCGGCACGGCGGTGGCGCTAGCGGATCCGGATTCCGGCTGGTCCAAACCCGTTTAGCGTCTTCGGTGGCTTGGGTGGAACACCGCAGCCGACCGGAAACCTCGCGCGCCGCGGCCGCGAGCACCGTTATCGGTTTAACGACCGGCTTGTTCGGCACTGCCCAAATCAGCGCGCTGATCACGCTGGCTGAATCCCGCGGCCAGGCGAAGACTGTCGCGACTCCGCGCGTCACGGCGCTGAATAATCGTCCGGCGCAGATCGAGAGTGGTTCGCAAATTCCGGTGCAGACGACGCAGGCCGCGGCGGCACAGCCGTGGTAACGACGACGTTCGTGTCAGTGCCGCTGCGTCTTTCAATCACGCCGCAGATCACTGACGCCGGCACAGTCGTGCTGCGAGTCACGATCGAAAACAACACGATCAACACCGGTATCGCCGTCGGTGGCGTTCCCGGCATCGACACGCAGCGCATGCAGTCGGAAGTGCTGGTTCCGGATGGTGGCACGACCGTCATGGGTGGCGTGCTGGCCGACACCGAAGGTGAAGCGCAGCAACGGACTCCGGGCTCGCCTCGATTCCGCTTCTTGGCAATCTCTTCAAGCGCAAACTGACGACGCGACAGAACAGTGAAATCCTGTTCTTCATCACGCCGCACATCTATCGTCCGGACTACAACGGCCGGCCGACGGCAGGCACGGTCAGCAACGGTCAGCGCACGGTGACGATCCCGCAGCCGGTGCCGCTTGGCAATCCGCCGAGCAACACGCCGACTCCGACCCAGTTGCAGCAACAACCGCAACCTCAGACGACTCCGTCGACTCAGCCGCAGTTGATGCCTGCTCCGACGGCGAACAGCCCAGCCGGCACGAACACTGCGCGGCCGGGTACGCTGAGCGGTCAACGTCCGTAATTGGAGGGCCATGATGTTCAAGGAACTGCTTGAATCCATTATCGAGCGCACCGAAGGAAGCCTGGGTGCGCTCATAATGGGAACAGATGGCATCGCCGTCGAGAAGGTGCTCGGCCAGGCTGGTGTGGAAGCTAACCTCGATGTCGCTGCCGCCGAGTTTACTTCGCTGGTGCGAAATGCGCAGCGGGCTGGCAAGGACACCGGACTGGGCGCTTTGCGTGAGCTCGTAATCTCGTTGGAGAGCGCGGTGCTGGTGATGCGCGTCCTGAGCCGTGACTATTTCATCGTGCTGGCTCTTAACTCGTCCAGGCAACCTCGGCCGCGCGCGGTTCGAGTTACGCAAAGCTGAATTGAAATTGGCGAAGGAGTTTGCGGTTTAAGGCAATTTTACATACGGCATGCCGCGCATGATGATGCGTTGCCGGCGTGCGACGCGGCGGGGATTGATTTGTGGGTTGAAGACTGTGCGTGGGTTCGGAATGATTGCCGACAAGAACGCCGCTTCGTTCGCACTCAACGCCGACGCCGGCTTGCGAAAATATCGACGCGACGCAGCCTCAGCTCCATAAACCCCATCGCCCCACTCAATCACATTTAAATAAATCTCCAGAATGCGACGCTTGCTCAACGAGCGCTCCAGCATCACTGTCAACGCCGCTTCCTGACCTTTACGCCAGAACGATCGGTCCGACGAAAGATAGAGGTTCTTCGCGAGCTGCTGGCTGATTGTCGAAGCCCCGCGCTTGAAATCCGGAAGGCTCGGCCACCAATCGTCACCCTCGCCTTGTTCCTTTGCTTCGCGTGCGGCTTCTCGCTGTGCCTGTTCCCACGCTTTCTGGATCGCCTCGTAGTCGAACCCGCGATGCGCGACGAAGTTAGTGTCTTCACCCGCCAACACTGCACGTTGCAGGTTCGTCGAGATCTTCTCGAGTGGGACCCAAACCTGTTCGAGTTTTACCGGTTGGCCCTTTGCCTCCGCTTCCCGCGCCCGAATCGTCATCAGGGAAGTCGAGGCAGGATTGTTCGAGCGCAGGCGTGAGATGCGCAGGAACATGACGCCTTCGTAGAGGATCGTCCCTACGATCACGCCGAAAACCACCAGTATGAAGATCCGGAAGACTTTGCGCATCAGGCGGGACTTCGATTCAAAACTACTTGCGCCGCGACGCCGGTTTGCGAGAGATGCCGCGGTAGTTGACTTTGCCGGGTAATTTGCGCGGCAACTCAAACTCGTCAGCCACGATGTCTTCGAGATGCACGGCCGCGGTGCGCGCGTACGCGAGCAGCGTCATCAGGTTTGGCTCACGTTTGCCTTGCTCGTATTCCGAGATGCGGCCGTAGTGCATCGTGCTGGAGAGACCCATGTGCTCGAGCAGCTCCGTCTGCGATAAGCCGAGCGCAATTCGAATCTGGCGCAGCTTTTCCGCCAGACGTTCTGGCTTGGGACGCGGACTGCCCATTAGACGCGGCCTCCTTCGAGGAGGAAACTCGCGCGCGTCTGCGTACCACACGTAATCCGGAACTGCGTTTTGCAATGGGTCTTGCGTCTACTCGCTGTTGGGAGTAATATGAGCCCGATTGGATTGGTCGCCGTGAGTAGGAACTGTCCATGCTCAGCGGCGGTGCTCATCACTCATCAGTGTAGGAGGTTGAGCCGCTCATTTGGCCGTTTTGTTGAATTGTCAAACCCACATCCTAAACGGTCAGGCTCAAATCGTAAACAGAAAAATCTCGGCCTGGGTGGCCCTATGAAGGAGGGGCCATCGAGTCCGCGGATCCGGACTGCCCAGAGCCGCTTCCGCGGACTCGGGGGAATTGTGTGCCCGATGTTCACCTTCCTCGGCGTTCTCTGCGATCCCTCTGTACTCTGTTATCAAGCGTGAAACGCAAAGCTAAACACGAAGAACGCAGAGGGCCGCAGAGTGACGCATCATTGGAGATCGATCTGTTTACAACGAATAAGCCTCGCTCTCGGCG
Organism: uncultured Acidobacteriota bacterium; assembly: GCA_963770215.1. Taxonomy (GTDB): domain Bacteria; phylum Acidobacteriota; class Blastocatellia; order Pyrinomonadales; family Pyrinomonadaceae; genus PSRF01. The sequence goes on along the minus strand of CAVYOP010000010.1, from coordinate 165,197 downwards.
TCGAACAATGGCTCGCTACGGACCACGCGTCGCAATAGGAGTGGTTCGTCAAACATCTGTTCGAGTCCACGCACGATTGCGTAACGTGGTTCGTCGGCCACCTGGACCGGCAGTTTCGTCTGCTCTCGCAAGTAGTCTTCGAGGCCGGTCAGCAGCGCGCCGCCACCCGTCAGAATGATCCCGCGATCGTAAATGTCGCCTGCCACTTCCGGCGGCAACTCTGCAAGTGTCGCGGCGACTCCGTCGACGATCCTGCCCACCACATACTGCGCGATCGGATAGATCTCGCCGGCAGTAATCGCGATGGCCGCTGGACTTCCAGTCAGCACGTCGCGGCCGCCAACCTGTATTTCCTTTGCTAAATCTTCCGGAACAGTCGCCGAAGCAAGCTCGAGCTTGAGTCGTTCTGCCGAAGGTGGTCCAATCGCCAAACCACGATGACGCCGAACGTGATTGATGATTGCGGCGTTGATGTCGGCGCTGCCCATCCGTTTGGAATGGCCGTGAATGATCGCGCCGTTCCCCACGATGGCGACGTTCGTCGTTCCGCTCCCGATGTCTGCGACCGCTGAAGCATGGCGGTCGTCGGTCTTTACCCCTGCGCCGAACGCCGCCGCCAGCCCTTCTTCCATCATCATCACGCGGCCGATACGCGCGTGTTCCGCTGCGCTAAGCAACGCCCGCCGCTCAACCTGTGTGACCACCGGATCGACGCTCATCAACGCCCGCCGGCTAAAGAATGAAACGCCACTCCGCGCTTCGCGCACAAACCGGGCCAGCATCTCGCGCGTCAGTTCAAAATCGGCGACAACGCCATTTACCAAAGGCGCGACGACGGACACGTCACGCGCCTCGCGTCCGTACATCTGGCGCGCTTCCTGACCGACGGCAATTACTTCGCCGGTAGTATTGTTGACGGCGACCAGCGACGGCTCGTCGAGGACGAGTCCGCGCCCGCGCACGTAGATCCTGGTGGTCGCCGATCCCATGTCGATCGCGATGGAATCGGTGACGAGATTTTTCAGATCGGGCATTCCCATGAATGCCGCTGTCTTGCTAATGAAGCCCATGCGGCTCCGATAATAAGATCACCGAAGCCAATTGCGAAACAGGGAAGCGCATTCAAGAGAAGCGAGCTATTGACTGCGGCTGGGTTTCGAAGCGCCGGGATAGACGACGTCGCCGGGAAGTTTGGCCGGCAGCGCCAGGTTGTCGTCCACCAGGTCCTCCATGTGAATGCCCGCCACGCGAGCGTAGGCGAGCAACACGCACAAAGACGGCTCACGCTTGCCGAGCTCGTATTCGGAAATACGGCCGTAGTGCATGTTCTCGTCCATTCGTCTGACCAGCTCCTGATTGAGATAGACCTAAAACGTGTCTGATCTGGCGCAGCTTGCTGGCCAGTTTTGCAGGGCGAGGGCGTCGACGCAGGTCCATCAGCAGTTTGCCTCCTACTCCGTCTAGAGAGTGGCGGCAAGTTTATCAGATGTTCCTCCCAGTTGTGCGTAAAATTACTTGACCTATACGCAGTTGGGTGATACGGTGGGTGCCTCATAGTGATGGAAGACGAAGGAGTTCGCTATTTGCCATGAAGAGCCGTTACGCCTATTTATCTTCCTTTGCAACCACCGGTGTTCTCACTCCAACCGAAGAAGAGGCCTCCCGTTGGCTATGGGACTCACCGCGATTGCTGGATTGGCCGCGAAATATAAACTGGTTGTCATCACGGATCGAGGCGCGGAGATCGATCGCGTGTCTCCTGGGAATTGATTCGATCGGGTCGCTGATCATCGTCGAGATCGCGGTAGACCGGGGCGACGCGCCGGACCCGTTCGAGAATCTGTTATTTGAAATTAAGAGTTCTTCGTCGAATCGCAACTGGACCGCTGAATCGTTGCGCGAGAAGTGGCAGAAACGCGGCGCCGGACATCCGTTGGATCCGCTGCGCAGTAAAGAGCGAAGCATCGAGCGAAGGCTCGATCTTCGTGAAGCACTCGGCAACCCGCCGCCGGTGTTTGTCGGCGTAGTTGCGTCTACGCGATTAGAGTTTCGGCTCTCGACGAAAGCCACGAAGAACCTTGAGAAACTTCGGAAGCGCGTTGGTGATGAGCGGGTGCTGTTGCGCGTGCTTAGTGGAACTTTAGACTTTAGAGGATTACGAATTCAGTGCAGGACGCCCGAGGGTGATGAAGCAGCCGCGCGATTGCCAGTGCTTTTCACTAATGCACGACCGGGTCGGCGAAGGAGTCGTCGCAGCCGATGCTCAACGCGAGGGCGCGGATGGCGGTGCGGGCCGCGTTCTGTTGCTCAGGGCTGAGCATGGACCAGGCGAGAGTATATCGGACATTCAGTGTCGTGAGACAGGGCTTTGTGGCAGAGAGGGCAGGTGTCCGGCGAAAGCTCTAGCACGACGTAGAGCTTCGCCAGCAACATGATGATCACTTCAGCGCGTTGTCTTCTGCTCTTCGGATTCGAACATGGGCTGCCGCACTCAACGCAGATCACGCGGTTCAGAATCAATACTGCAGCGTGTTTTCCCACTTCACTCGCTTCAGCAACGCGAAGTCGGAAAGCATCTTGCCGGCGCCAAGCACGACTGACGTCAGCGGATCGTCCGCGACGAACACCGGCAGACCAGTTTCGGTTCGCAAGCCGCTTGTCGAGATTCGCGAGCAACGCGCCACCGCCGGTCAACACGACGCCGCGATCGATGATGTCGGCTGACAGTTCCGGAGGCGTGCGCTCGAGCGCAACGCGAACTGCATCGACGATCGAGCTCACGGCCGGATCCAGCGCCTGACGCACTTCGTCATCCGTTACGGTGATCGTTTGCGGAATGCCTTCGACGAGATTGCGGCCGCGCACTTCCATCGACAAGCGGCTCATCGAGCGGAAACGCGCTGCCGAGTTGAATCTTAATCTCTTCCGCGGTGCGCTCGCCAATCAACAGGTTGTACTTGCGCTTGACGTACTCCGCGACCGCGTTGTCCATCGCGTCGCCGGCAGTGCGGACCGCGCGTGCGTAGACGATGCCGCCGAGACTGATGACGGCGATGTCCGTCGTGCCGCCGCCGATATCGACGACGATGTTGCCGTGCGGCTCGGTTATCGGCAGTCCGGCGCCAATCGCGGCGGCGACTGCTTCCTCAACCAGGTAAACTTCCGACGCCTTCGCGCGATACGCCGAATCTTCGACCGCGCGGCGCTCGACCTGCGTGATCTCGCTCGGAATGCCAATCACGACGCGCGGGCTGACCCAGGTGCGGCCGTTGTGCGCTTTGCGGATGAAGTGCTGAAGCATCTTCTCAGTCACTTCGAAGTTGGCGATCACGCCGTCTCTCATCGGCCGGATGGCAACGATGTTGCCGGGCGTGCGGCCGAGCATCTCCTTGGCTTCCTTGCCGACGGCCTCGACGCTATTCGTGACCTTATTAATAGCGACGATGGAGGGTTCGCTGAGCACGACGCCGCGTCCTTTGGCGTAAACGAGCGTGTTGGCGGTGCCGAGGTCGATGGCCAGATCGTTGGAACGAAGTCCGGAGATGAAGGGGAAGGACATGGATACACCTCAATAATTATTTAGTTTTTAGTGACTCTGGTTCTGCTACCTGGAAGAGCAGGGAGGAATTACCGCATCGGGTGATGTCTTTGTGAAAAAAATAACAAAGACAAACAGTATTTAATTGATTGAGGTATAAGTGTCAAGAGAAATTTATGTCGCTGTTTCCGCCGCAGACGATGACGCCTACCCGCTTGACCTGTTTCGGCCTTAATCGACCCGAGAAGAGGGCCGCGAAAGCCGCCGCGCCGCCTGGTTCGGCCACGATCCGCACGTTTCCCAGAGCTTTTTCTGCGCTTCGCGTATCTGGTCGTCGGTCACCAACACCGATTCGGCGACGTATTTCTGCGCGATCGGAAACATCATCTGCCCGACTTGCCGCGGCGCCAGTGAATCGGCAGCGATGCCGCCCGCGGGAGAATCTACCGGACGTCCGGCCTCGAAAGCCGAGATTGAGTGTTGGCGCCAACTCCGGCTCGACCGAGACTATCTGGGTCCGGTTCTCGTACCAAGCCGCGACTCCGCCGATCAGCCCTCCGCCGCCGACGGCGACCAGCAGCGAGTCGAGCTTTGGCGACTGTTCTTCCAACTCCAACCCGAGCGTTCCTTGTCCGAGCAGTGTCTCGACGCTTTCGTACGCATGAATCGGAAGCGCGCCGGTACGCTCGGTCCACTCCTGGCTGGCTTCGAGCGCGTCGGCGTACCGGTCGCCGGTGATCACCAGTTCAGCGCCATAACTGCGAATTCGATCCAGCTTCGCGGGCGAAGCCACTGACGGCACAAAATCGTCGCGTGCCGGCCGAGTTTCATCGCCGCGAACGCGACTGCAGCGCCGTGGTTTCCACCCGAAGCAGCGACGACGCCAACGTCCGGCACCTCGCGAGTCAACAGGTTCATAAACGCGCCGCGCGCTTTGAACGATCCGGAGTGTTGGAACAGTTCGAGTTTGAAAACGATGGTGATCGAGTCGAAACCGAAATCCGCGCCGTCAACTTCGAGCACGGGGGTGCGACGAATGTACGGGCGGACGATGGGTTCGTTTGCTTGAATCTGGGTTCGCGAAATCACATTAGTAATGCGGACAATACGGATAAATGCGGAATTAATCTGACGCGCGTGATGCGCCGGCGTCTCGACTCGTTCGATCTCGAAGACGCCGCGCACATGGTCCACCTTGTCGCCGCGCTGAAGCAGCGTCCGGCGCGGTCCATCAGGAAACCGGCAATTGTGTTGTAACCGGCGTCTTCCGGCAAGTTCAATTGAAATACTGGTTGGCATCGCGCACGCTCAACATTCCGTCCAGCACGTACGCCTTGCCGTCGGGCCTGATCTGTTCGCGCGCTTCTTCGTCAAACTCGTCGTTGATCTCGCCGACGATCTCTTCGAGCAGATCTTCGAGCGTGAGAATGCCTTCCATCGCGCCGTGCTCGTCGATCACAAACACGAAATGGACGCGCGCGGCCTGCATTCGCCGCAGCGCTTCGGCGAGCGAAGCGTTGACCGGAATGAACGCAGCCGGACGAACGAAATCATTGAGCTGGAATTCGTCGCGCGTTGATTCGTCCCATGTCGAAGTCTTTTCTAAACAGCAGGCCGACAATTTCGTCCGGCCGCGAACCGTAAACCGGCAGACGCGAATACCCGCTCGAACAAAAGCGTTCCTCGCTTCGGCAAGTGTGGCGTTGGCGGAGATCGCCGTCACCTGTGTGCGCGGCACCATCGCTTCCTGCACCACCGTATCTGAAAACTCGAAGACACGATGGATCAATTGTTGTTCTTCGTCCTTGAGTTGTCCGCTTTGCCGCGAGACGTCGATCAGTCGACGCAGTTCGTCTTCAGTGTAAACGGCGCCATGCTCGCCGGACGGATGCAGTCCGAAGAGCCGGACCACTTTCGTGCCGGACCAGTCGAGCATCCTGATGGGCCAGCGAAAGACTTTGTAGAACGCCTGCATGGGCCACGACACAGCGAGTGCGACTTTTTCCGCGCGCTCGAGCGCGAGCGTCTTCGGCGCAAGCTCGCCAAGAACGATATGCAGGAAAGTGATGATCGCAAAGGCGATTGCGAAAGAGATCGTGTGCAACGTCAAATCTGAAACACGTCCCCTGAGCGGCGCCTCGAGCAAGTGTGCAAAGACCGGCTCGCCGACCCAGCCGAGCGCCAGCGAGGCCATCGTGATGCCCAACTGCGTGGCGGAAATGTAAGTGTTGAGATTATTGAGCAGCTCCAGCAGGCGCTGCGCCCCGCGATTCCCGCGCGCGGCCATCAATTCGATACGCGACCGCCGCACGCCGACGAGCGCAAACTCCGAAGCGACGAAGAAACCGTTCGCAAAGACCAGGAAAAACACGAGGAGAATGTAAACGACGCTGATCATGCGCCTAATTCTATGGGTACACGCGCCGATTGTGAAATTTTGGTTGGGTAACTGCCCGTAAACACGAATAGATTAATTCATTTTCCAGACCACCAGGGCACATGTGTCTGGTTCTTTTTACCAGTCACGAAGAGGAATTTGTACAACCTAAAAAACACCGCGAAATCAACCACGGCTTCGATGACATAGAATTTGTAGAGTTGAACGCCTTCGAGCGAGAATGTCGCCATCAAATGGTGATGGATAAGCCATGACAAAGCCACCCACACTACTATAAAAAGAAAATCATATATCAGGGCCAGCAGCTCTTTAAACACCCTCTTTAGCTCAAGCATTGCCTTTGCTCCGTCTCCATTTAGAAATCCGAGAAGCGGCGGCTTTTGCAGAAGTATGCCGACCGGGAACATGTATTTGACCATTGAAAAAATGGAGAATTATTTTGGTCAGAATGCCAATCTCACGGGCATACCTTAGTGGAAGGTATTGATAGGAAGTACGCTTATTCGCGTAAACTAGAGCTGTCGCCTTTCAGTGGACCGCATGTTTTTTACCTGACTTGTCTGTGAGATAGGTTCTATGCCTGAGTTCCGGAACCCAGATAATTCGGATTTAGAATCCCTTACTAAAGACGAATGGGAAGAGCTCTATCTTCGGTTACGCTACTTTGCATTCAAATTCTATTCTCATCTGGCAAAGAACGACACAATCCTTGAAGACTTGATTCACGAGTCGTACATAGACGCCTGTCGTGCTAAGCGCAAACGCCCTCCTTCCGTCTCGCATTTCAACTTCATCTGCGGAATTATGAGAAGTAAAACGTCCCACTACTTCGAGAAGGAGAAAAGAAGGGCCAGACTTAACACGGCCACGAAAGTTACTAGAGTCATGTCTGCGAAAGAAGTAGCTGAATACGAAAACGCAAGGCTGGATTTATCGTCTGCGATGCAAAGAGTCGAAAAGGAAATAAAGGACGATAAAGCACTAAACATTATTCACCAATCGGTATTAATTGATCCCGAAATCAAGCCTGCTCGCATCGCCCGAGACAATAATCTACCCGTTAATCTGGTGAAAAACGCGCGCCGACGCTACTTCCGCCTCGTGAGGAAGGCACTAACAGCTTAAATAAGGAAGTTCGCAATGAAAAAGGGGAGGCACAGACGACAGTCGGATTTGTTATGGACCAGCGGTGGAGTGCCGCCGCCGGCCGGGGGCAAGAACTTTGCCGTTGCCATCGAGCCGTCGGACGAGGACATCAACCGGATCGCCTCCATGCCGATAGAACAAATAAAGAGAGAGCTGGCCCTGATGGGAGCACCTGACATCCCTGTCCCCGCACGCTCAGACCTCTTTAAGAACATCAAGTTCTCTCCCAGGCACGAAACCGAGCCCAAACAATGTGAGCGCGCGATTTGGCAGGTGCGAGGTTTGAAAGAAAGGAGCGGGGCATGGACGAGGAACAGATCGTCTGTGACGCTGAAAGTGCGCGTTTGTGGGTTTGCGATGGCCAGTCTGCTCTTAATTGCTGCAACCGGATCGGTTCTCTTATTGAGATCAGCACATACGGTCACCATTCCAGCACCCGGCACGCCGGACCTATTAGACCTGGCTGTAAGTCTTCCTGAAAAGTCAAACGATCAGTCTAACTATTACAGCCAACCTGAACGTCCCAGAACCATCAGCAGCGTACCGTCGCGTCAATCGTCGCCGCCGGGGAGGCGACAAACAGGTACTCAGTTAGCAAAGAAACATGAAGTGAGAGAAGCAGAGAGCATACAACCTCAACCACTTGCCGCCTCAATGTTCACAGGTGTCGCCCCGGAACTAACACCAAAAGGTACACAGCAGGACGACGTGTTTGTTTCGCAGACTAAGAATAGACAGCCTTGTTCAGAGCGTGTGTTGGAAGCAGTAAGTCCAACACAGGTAAGGCCCATTTGTCGCCACTAGACGGGAAAAGTGAAAATCGGAAGACTTAAACTTGAAGCATCTGCCCTGCGAGCGGCGCTCCCAGTTCTGTTTCTGACTCTCGCAATCACCGCCGCTGCTCGCCAGACCTCATACGAGGAGCAGATTCGAATACCACAATCGGGCCAACTATTTGAGCGCAAGATGGCAGCAGCGCAACAAGGCCCAGAGCAATCGAATACTCAACCGTTGAGTGCCGGCGAGACAGTGGCGCGTCAGATCAAGGGCGGTGAAATTCATCGCTACACCGTTCAGCGTAAACAAGGACAAGTCCTGCGTGTCGATCTAACGGAGAAAGGCCTCGATGTCCGGCTTCTCTTGGTGCGAACCGAGGATCAACGCCTGGTTACACAATCGGACTTTGGTTTTGGTTATGGTCGTGAAACGCTGACGGCCGTCGCCGAGAATTCCGCTGTATATACACTCCTGGTGGGCGCCCCACCATCAGAGTTGAGCGGGAGTTATGAATTGCTGGTTCATACAAAGGACGTTGCAACTAATGAAGACAAAGAGCGCATTGAAGCCGGAAGTTTGTTGGCGGAGGGGTTAGAAAGCCATAGAAAGAAGGAGACTCGTGACGCGGCCGCAAAATTGGAAGAGTCCCTGAAGATCTGGAAGCAGTTGGGCGACACCTACTGGAAAGGTTATACCGACAACTTATTGGGCAGGGTTTACATGGAGTTAGGTGATATGCAACGTGCGCTCAACCATTACGTCCAAGCCCTGCCGCTACTAAGAGCCAGCGGCGATAAAAGCGCTGAAGCTCAAGCGCTAAATAATGTCGGCCGATTGTATGACCAGATCGGTGACAGGGGAAGAGCCTTGGAGCACTATCAGCGTGCGCTGGCGCTCTTCCGGGCCAGCGGCGACAAGGTCGGTGAAGCGGCGACGCTTAACAATGTCGGGTGGCTGTACGCCGAATCAGGCGAGCGGCGGCAGGCGCTCGCTTACTTCGACCAGGCACTATTGCTTAGGAGGACCGCTGGCGACAAGACTGGCGAGGTAGCGACACTGAACAACGCCGGGCGAGTCTATGACGCAATCGGCGAGTCGCGCACCGCCCTCGACTTCTTCAACCGTGCGCTGTCGCTTTCGCAAGCTGTCGGCAATCGAAGCGCCGAAAGCGCAGTGCTAAACAACATCGGCTCGACCTATCTGCGGCTGGGCGAGAAGTCTCGATCTGTTGATTATTTTTCCCGTGCCTTAGTGCTTTCGAGAGCAGTCGGCGACAAAGGCGCAGAAGCTCAAACATTGTGCAACCTCGCCGCTGTTCATTCCGATTTAGGAAAAAAACAGGAGGTGCTAGCGCACTACTTAGAGGCACTTCCGTTATTCCGCGCGGTTAGCGACCAGGCTGGCGAGGCAACAGCACTTAACAACCTCGGTTCGGTTTATTCGGATTTAGGCAATAGCCAGCGCGCCCTGGAGCACTACGAGCGTGCGCTGCCACTCTTCCGTGCTATCAGCGACAAGGTTGGCGAGGCGGCGACGCTCAACAACATCGGACGGCTGTACGCCGACTCAGGCGACCAGCAGGCACTCGACTACTTCAATCAGGCGCTGTCGCTCCGGAGGGCGGTCGGCGACAAGAGCGGCGAGGCACAGACACTAAACAACGCCGGGCAAGTGCACAACGCGATCGGTGAGCCTCGCTTTGCCCTCGATTTCTTCAACAGAGCTTTGCTGCTTAGCAGAGTGATCGGTGATAAAAGCGGTGAAGCGCAAACGCTAAAGAATATAGCGTCCGTTTGGGAATTGCTTAAAAATCGGCGGATGTCAATTTTCTACTTCAAGGTCCTGGTCAATAAATATCAAGAGCTGCGGGGCGCGACCGACGGTCTCGATATCGAAACTAGAAAGTCCTTTCTCCACAGTGTCCAAAACGCGTATCAGAAACTCGCCGAGTTGCTGATTGAGGAGGGCGAGCTTGAACAGGCAGTCGAAGTTGTAATTCTGTATCAGGATCAACAATTCTTCGACTTTCAGAACGATACAACCGCTCCGGTTCGCTTTGTCGCCCTCTCACCTCGTGAAGAAAGCATAGCGCGACTCTACGACACCGAACTGAGCAACGTCAGACAAATTAGTTCGCAAATTGAGGAACTGCGGCGGCAAAGCAATGGCCAACCCGGCGTACCGGAAGCGGAACAATGGAAGAAGCTTGAAGCAGCATTCAAAACATCCTCAGACAGCTTTTTAGCTGTTGCCCAAACAGCAGAAGAACGATTTTCCAAGTCGCCTGATAGCACCGATGGCATTCCGGCTGCGCTGACGGTGACTGAGATGCAGGCCGCTTTGCGAAGACTTTGCGCCACCACGAACCAACAGCCAGTAATTCTTTACACGCTTATCGGTGCTCGCGATTTCCATGTGCTGCTGATCTCTCCCGACTCTGTAAAACAATTCTCGTCTCGAGTCGAGGCGACAGACTTGAACCAAAAGCTCTTGCAATTGCAGGCCGTCCTGCAATCGCCGGCGCAAGATCCCCGGCCTATTGGCAGACAGCTTTACGACATCATTTTCAAACCCGTCGAGCCCGAATTGAAAAAGACAGGCGCGAACATCCTGATGTGGTCGTTGGAGGGTAATCTTCGTCACGTGCCCCTGGCCGCGCTCTGGGATGGCAGGAAATACCTGATTGAGAGTTACCAAAACGTTTATTTCACGCGCGCCGACACCGCCCAGATGACCCACGATGTTAGTCGCAAGTGGACGGGAGTTGCCTTTGGCACATCACGGCCGCAAACAGTTGAAATTGCTGATAGCAAGGTGGTGCTCCCCGGTTTACCCGACGTGAGCAGAGAACTGTCGGCGATTTTCAAACCACAGCCAGGGCGGACGACAAGCATTATGGGGAAAACATTTATAGACAAGAGGTTCACAGAAGAGACATTTTACAGAGAGTTGCGCAAGCGACCGTCTCTGGTTCATATCTCCAGCCATTTTACCTTTCAACCGGGTGATGATACGCGCTCGTTCCTATTGTTAGGGGATGGAGGGACGTTGACCTGGAATGAGATGCAGAAGCAAACACGACTGTTTGAGGGTGTGGAATTATTGACATTATCAGCCTGCAGCACAGCCGCGAATCTACAAGACGCGACGGGGGACGTTGATGAGTTTGCAGAGTTAGCGCAGAGGTTAGGTGCGGACGCGGTGGTGTCAACCTTGTGGCATTCGTCCGATGCCGCTACTTCGCGGCTCATGCGAAAACTTTATGCGATGCTGAATGGTTCAGGAGAGATGACAAAAGCCGAAGCTCTAAGACAGGCACAGCTTGGTCTACTCAACGGCACTGCAGCGGATAAACCGTTTGCGCATCCGCACTACTGGGCGCCCTTTATTCTGATTGGTAACTGGAAATGAGTGAGATGTTGAACGGACTTGAGCGGACTTGAACTGTATGATGAGCAAACCAGCACGGGATGAAGTTGCGACACCACAAGATTTGGAATAGCATCCTCAGCCTATGAGCACCACAACTGAAAACCTGACCGGCGAACAGATCGTCGAACTATGTCGCAAACACACGCTTTTTGAATGGTCCATGCAATCGGCTGTCGATCCGATTCCGGTCGCGCGCTCGAAGGGAATTTACTTCTGGACGCCGGAAGGGAAGCGGTTCATCGACTTCAACAGCCAACTGATGTGCGTCAACATCGGTCACGGCGACGAGCGCGTGATCAACGCGATCAAGCAACAGGCTGAGACACTCGCGTACGCGAACCCGTTCATGGCGACTGAAGTGCGCGGGCGCTTGAGCCAGAAGCTCGCGGAAATCACGCCCGGCGACATCGACGCATTCTTCTTCACCAACGGCGGCGCCGAGGCAAACGAGAACGCGATCCGCATCGCGCGCTTGTTCACCGGACGTCACAAGATCGGAGCGCGGTATCGTTCGTATCACGGCGGCACCGCCGGCTCGTTGACGTTGACCGGCGATCCACGTCGTTGGGCCGCCGAGCCGGGAGTGCCGGGAGTCTTTCGCATCCCCGATTTTTATCACGGCATTCAAAAAGGTTTCGACACGACGGAAGACGTGTTGGCCCGCACTGAAGAGATCATCGAGCTCGAAGGACCGAAGACGATCGCCGCGATCATCATCGAACCGGTGGTTGGGACCAACGGCATCCTCATTCCGCCGGACGGTTACATGCAGGGACTGCGCCAGCTCTGCGACAAGCACGGTATCCTGCTGATCGCCGACGAAGTGATGGCTGGTTTCGGCCGCACTGGCGAATGGTTTTCAGTAGACCACTGGAAAGTCGTTCCGGATCTGATCTCGATGGCGAAAGGTTTGACGAGCGCCTACGTGCAGCTCGGCGCGGTCGGCATGCGCCGCCAGATCGCCGATCACTTTCAGAACAACGTCTTCAATGGCGGCCTGACTTACAACAGCCATCCACTCGCCTGCGCTGCTGCAATCGCGACGATCTCGGTTTATGAAGAAGACAATCTGATCGAAAACGCGCGCCAGATGGGAACTGTGTTGCGCAGCCTGCTTGAAGACTTACAGAGCCGGCATCCTTCTGTCGGCGCGACGCGAAGCATCGGGCTCTTCGGCATCATCGAGCTGGTGCGAAATCGCGAGACGCGCGAACCGATGGCGGCCTTCAACAGCTCGTCGCCGGAGATGCAGGCGCTTACCAAGTTTTTCCGTCAGGAAGGTCTCTACACGATGTTCCGTTGGCATTCGTTCTTCACCAACCCACCGCTGTGTATTACCGAAGCGGAGTTGCGCGAAGCGTTTGCGATCGTCGACAAGGGATTGGAGATTACGGACCAGGCAGTTAGTTAGCGCACCACTTCCCACAAGCGCACGGCGCCGTCGTCACTGCCGGTTACGAGAGACTGGTCGTCGGCGGTAAACGAGAGGGCGTTGACGCCGTTGCACTGTCCGATCGTGCGCGATCTTCCGGTCTCGACGTCCCAAACGCGGATTCTTCCGTCAAGTGACGACGCGGCGATGAGATCGCCTTTGTTCGAGGTCGCGAGGCGGACGATGCAGGAACAGTTCTCGCCGAGCGTGTGAGCTTCACCGGTGCGAACATTCCAGACGCGGACTGTTTCGTCCCAACTTCCGGAGGCGATGTGTTTGCCGTCAGAAAGAAACGCGACGGAAGTGATCTGGCGATTTGATCTGCCGAGTTCCCGGGCCGTTCCTGTTTCAAGATCCCAAACTCTGATCGCCGGGTTGGAAAGATCGCTGTCGGCAGAGACGATCGTGCTTCCGTCAGGCGAGAACGAGATCGACGTCGCACCTTTCCACTCGCCTTTCAATATGCGTGTCCCGCCCGTTTGCAAGTTCCAAACCTGAATTTCGCATGTTGATGTGATGCTCGTCGCAGCGAGACTCTTGCCGCCGGGTGAGAAGATGAGTGACGGTTGTTTACCGACCTGGCCCAGGAACGTTGCTTCTTTTGATTGAACGTCGAGCACATTAACGTCGGCTCCGCTCACCGCGGCGAGCAGTGCGCCGTTTGGTGAAAACGCGAGCGCCAAAACCTCGCATTTGCATTCAGCGATTGTCTTCAAACTCGGACGCCACAGCCGGATGAAACAATCGTCGCCACCGGAAACGATCGAATCATCGAGTGGAGACACGGCGACCGCGCGCACTGGCTTTGAACATTGTCCGATTACGCCCGACTTGGACCGCGGATTTGACGGATTGGGGTAGGGATCGGATGTTGGAATTTCTTCGGGCAGTGATTGACTCGCTCGCGCCAACGCGCGAATCGCTGTGCCCCACGACTCGACGGCCCAACGCGCATCACCTTCACTCAACGAATGCGACGCCTTTCGCAATCGTTTCACCAGCAGCGCGCGCAGCAAGTCACGATGCAGACCGTCTTGTGAAACCAGCAGATCGCTGGCGATTCGCTCTCTAACCGCGAGCGCCAACAGCGCGATCTCTTCCTTGTGTTCAGGACAATAATCTTTCAGCAGATTTTCGCAGAGCTTTGCGTCGGTGAGCGGCTGCGCGGCCGTGCTTGATCAGGATTTCGCCGAGTTGTCGCGGCACGGTCTCGTCGAAACGCTTCAAGACCAGATCTCGCCCTCTGCGTGGCCGAAGTTGATTCTCGTGCCCAGGGCCAGGGTCACGCTGCGGCCGGGAGAGACGTCCTTCACCTCGCCTCTTTGATTGGTGGCGGACCACGTTTGGATCGAGAGGTTTTTCAGTCCCCAGATCGATGGATCTGACGGATGCTTCGTCACCGCGGCGACTGGTTGAGTGAAGTCGTACTTCTTCTCTTCGTCGACGTGATGAGCAAACAGCATCGTGTCGTGATTGAGCATCACGAAGTTTCGCCCGATGCGAACACGCGGCGGAAGACGAACCTGCCGTGACGGCACGACCAGCAGCGACGCACTTCGTCTTCCGGCGCATCGGGATCGTGAAAGTTCTCGGCGTTGCAGTGTGTGCAGTAAATGATCGAATCGCGCAGGCGCACCATCACCGCGCGCCAGTTGCTCTCGCGCACGCGTCCATGCTGCGGATCGGCGATACCTTCGGTGAACGCTTTGGTGAAGAGGTCGCGCAGGAAACGCGGATAGACGGTCCAAAACGCGAGTGCGTTGCGTTGATACTGCGGATCGGGCGCGTTCGAGTCGTCAGCCGGATCGAAGATGAACAGCGGCTCGGTGCCGTAAAGCTTTTTCATCGCCGGCAGGTCGAGACACTTGATCGCCAGTTCCTTCTTTCCTTCGAGCGGGTGATGCATGACGAACATGTAGAACAGCAACACCGCGAGCGAGAACAGATCGGTTTGCGTGCTCGGAACAGCTTCGCCGCGGACGATCTCCGGCGCCATGAAACGTGGCGTGCCGTAAACCGCGCTGCGGGACTGATTGTCGACCGCGACGTTGTCGTTATCGCAGATCAGGATCTCGCCGCGTGTCAGGATCGAAAAAGGCGTTGCCGAAAGAGATGTCGCGATAGCACAAGCCTTTCGTGTGAAGTTGCAGATAACTGTGCGACAGCTCGAGGCCGGCAGTTGCAAGCGCGCGAAAGCTCGGCTCGATGCGTCGCTTCATCAGGTCGACGATGCTTCTGAAACGACGATCTCGGAGCGGCATCACGTAACCGAATCCGGACGTCGAAGTCGCGGAGGCAAGCTCGGTGGGCCAGAAGAAAGCGATCGCTGGGCGCGCCCATGCGCACGAGTGTTTCGAGTGCTTTTTGTTGTTCCGCTGTTGCCGATGCCGGGTAGTACCACTTGAGCGCGACCGGTTTGCCGTCGAGACTCGCCTGGTAAACTTCTCCCTGTCCGCCGCCGCCGAGAAACTTTTCGACACGACACTCCTTCCGTGTCGAAGAAGTGCGGACTTTCTGGTCCGGTTTGAGAATCTGGTCCATCTCACTGGTCGAGTGAACAGATAATTCCGAGCGTTACGTCGTCGCCGCTGCCTGCGCGAGTCGAATCACGCAACCAACCCGCGAGATCCGTCTTCGACGCGCGCGAGTCCTGCTCCCGGATCATCTGCAACAGATCCGATCCGACTTTAAAGAAACCAGACTCGTCGCGAAACGAGTTTGGATAACCGTCAGTCGAAAGCAGGATCGAGCGCCGGATGCGACTGTGTCAACGGTTGAAAATTGACGCGAAAGTCACGCCAGGCGTTCGGGCGCGCAAAGGGAAGTGGTCTCGTTGCCAAGCAGCCGTTCGTCTTTCGCCAACGGCACGAGACACTTCGCCGCGCTCGCTCACCGTGAGAATCTCTCCGTCTCCAAGTTGCAGATAGATAATAAACCGCTCGGTAACGGCGGCAACCAACAACGTCGCGCCATAAGCAACCGGCGACTCCGTGCCCAGCGCGAAAGCTCATCCGGCGTCAGCGGATCCGATTTGAGATGTTCGTTGACAGCTTCGGTCCAGTTGCGGACGAGTGCGCGCGGCAACCACTCCTCAGTCGCGTGTTTGATCAACGACAAGTTATCGACATTCGATTGGCTGTTGAGAAACTCGTCGATCAACTGCGCGCTTCGTTCAACCGCGAACATCGCGCCGATGTGACTGCGCGAGTACCGCGCACTGCCATGACCATCGGCGACGGCGAGTACCACCGACGAGCCGCGGCCCGATGTCCGGCAGCCAGTAGATCGCATCCTGATTGGGCAGGCCATTGCGTTCGTGGGACGCGCCGCGAACACTCTGCCCGGCAACTTGCCACCTGTCGCTATCTTCGGTTCCATTTTTGGACCATCGGGTGGCCACGGAGGGCCACCCCTACAATGACATTCCGCTGATAGCTTGTAGGGGTGGCCCTCCGTGGCCAGCACGTTCGGCGATTACCACACGTCGTCGGCGGCGCCTGTTCCCGTATCGGGAATGATGGGGAGCGGAACGTTGAGGCCCGGTGATGAATCAGCGCTTTGGCTGGCCGGCGAAGAGGCTGACTTGAGCACGGCAGTCGAAACCCAGCGGATGTATTTCGTGAGCGCCTCCGGGTTGTTGGCCTGGAGAGGTCTGAGCTCCGGGTTGGCGATGAACTTTTTCAACACCTCCTGATCGGCGTCTTCGCCGATTGCGATCGCGATGCGGACGGCTTTGCGTCCCCACGGCTCGCCCATCAGTGCCTGCAAGACCGGAAGTGAAATCGTCGGTTGGTTGACCGTCGGAGATCAGGACCAGCACGGGCGGTAACGCGCGGTCCGTCATCGGCGGGATCTTGAGTTGATCCGCGACGAGCGTGAGTGCGCGGCCCATCGCCGTGACGCCGCCGGCGTTGAGATCGTCCCACCTGAAATCGGCGATGTCGGTAGGCTGCGACACGTGCCACTGCGCGCCGTCGGAAAACCTGACCGCGCGCACGAGCACCTGCGCGTTGGGGTTTTCATCGGCGACCTGCTGCATGTTGGGAATCGCTTCTTTAATCGCGGTATTCAACGACTGGATCTTGCCGTCGACGGCCATCGAGCCGGAACAGTCGGCAATCCAGATGAAGTGCAGCGGGCGAGTCGCCAACTCACCGCCGGGTCGCATGGTCATCTCGGCATCGTCTCCTGAGTGTTTTGCAAAGAGTAGCTACTCGACTTTCCGGACTTTCTTTCGCGTGTGCTCACCCTTAATGATCTGCTGGTATGAGTAGAAGTTGTCCATGGGCAGGCCGGCCTGCTGCGCATCGTCGGCGCTCGGTTGGTAATGGCCGGACCCGTTGGACCACCAGTTGAGCTGGCCGTTGTTGAATGAGATCTCGCCGGCGTAGAGCACCTGTTTGCCTTCGGCGATCGACGGATGACGATAGCGGTTGTGCAACAGCATCTCGCCCTCGCGCGTGCGCACGAAGTTGTACTGTTGATTGGGAACGTTCACGCCGTGGCTGTTTACCTGGTGCAGACGGTACTGATCGGCGAAGTTATTAAGCCGAAAAATATTGCTGGGATTAACTGGTTCGATCGCGCCGGGGTGCAGGTTGGGATAGAACTTCACCGCCTGGACCACTCGGGAAGGACTCCTTTGCACGGCCGGCCTGGCTTTGATCGCCACGCCTGGCCGCACGACCTGGGCCGGACTTTTCTGAACGGCATTCGTCTTTCGTTGCAGAACTTTCGGAACGGGCTGCGGGCGATAGACGTTCGGCGCAGCCGGCGCTTTTCGCTGGACGGCTGCATTTCTCGATTGATTTACCTGGGGCGGAACGGGTTTCTTAATTGTCATTCAGAGCTTTCGCTCCATCAATGGATTGCCGCGTTGCGAACGGCCCACACTTTTGAAACCTTGCCGGCGGTACATTGACACGAGGGCGCCGGGCGTAATTCCGTTGTCGGAAGGACGCGCTTCCAAACTCAACGACTTCATTCCCTGGCGGCGCGCGGTGGTGACGGCTGCGTCGATCAGTTTCGCCGCGACGCCACGACGGCGATGTTCCTGATCGACTTTCAGGTTCGCAATGAATCCTCTGCCTGAGCCTGCCGCGCTGATTTCGACGGAGCCGGCGACACTCCGGGTACCATTCAACGTCGCCCGAATCTGCTGGTTGCCGCGACCTCCCAGCGGGACTGGAGGCTGCACGGCGTACGATTGCGCTTTCACAGGCGCTGGTGGTCCACCGGCGCGCGGTTTGTTTTGAATAGCACGGGTCGGTTGGCCCGGCTTTGGAGGTTGTGGAAACCTACTGGTGGGATTGGGTGGTCTTGTTGGTTTCATAAAGCCTCCCTTCATTCTTTACTGCGATGCGGCGTGAAGGATGACATCGCAGCTTTGACTCCCATCCGATCCGCTTCCGCTTCGAGCGCGTGGTCCTGGACCACGGCGACGCCGCCGCCGAACGGGTTTCGCACGCGTCCTTGTTTTTGCTGAAGCACGTGCCAGAGCTCATGGCCCAGCAATTTTTGTCCCTGGATCGTGTGGGGATTGTACTGGCCAGGAGCAAAGTGAATGTTAGTGCCCCATGTGTAAGCGATGGCGCCGAGCGACGTCGCTTCATGTCCGATATGAACCCGGACGTCGGAGAAGTCAGTGCTAAAGGCGTTCTCCATTTTTGAGCGCACGTCTTTCGGTAGTGGCAAACCGCCGGCTTTCTGACGCAGTGGGACTTGGAAGGCTTCAACGCCGTGCGCCGCCTGCCGCTGGATGATCTGTGGCGAAGGGGAATTGCGAGTGGCTAATCGTGCGCCCCAGAGGTTGAGTCGCGCCTGCAGCGCGCGATTGCCGCCGATGACGTGTGCCTGGACCACTCCCGCGCCGCAGCACGGAAGCGGGGTCCTGGCGTGCGAAGCCATCTTGGGCTGCACGACGGTTGGAAGTTTTGTCTTGCGAGAAGTAGGTTGTTTCTTTGCTTTCATCGCAACCTCCATTCTTTGATTCGCTAACGCGAGGAATATATTTCAGCCCCCAGTTTACACTACTGGTAGGTAACCCGGCCGTCCGGATGATAAGTAATCGTGCCGCGGTTCCCCGGAGGCTTTCCTTGCAGCACGTGCCAGTTCGCGTATCCGCCGTGGTCGTCGGTAACGAGCACGGTGATTGTGATTCCGTGTTCCATAGCAAAACCTCGCAACCAGGGGTGACAGTACTCACAGGGCCACGCGTTCTGCTCCAAAGTAATGTTAGCCGAACTTGACTTGCTGATGGCCTGGGCCACCGCGCGACGTTCGGCGTGTTGATGGGGCGTACTGTTCTTGCCCTGCTCGATCGAGTTCTTCGATCCGTTCAGGTAGCAGGTAACTCCTCCTTTTAGTCCCTTGTCGTACTTCTTCTTGGACCTCGAGGTATAAGTTTTGGGCGCCCTGAAACTACTGTAGCTGTCGCCGCCACCATCATCCTCTTCGCTGTCGCTATCGCTATTATTATTGTTATTGGCGGATTGCCTGCGGGCACGACTGTCTTTCATCAAGCCCAACACATTGTTGTTTCGCTGTTGGTTCTGTTCGATGATGATGTCGAGGGCCGTACGTCTTGGCGGCATGCCCGACGGTGAACTGCTGCTGCTGCCAATATGAAGCGTCGGCGGTTGGACAATCGTGGTGGTTGTCGTGGTCGTCGGCGAATTGTTGATGACAGGCGACGGCGGCGGGCTATTGTTGACGACTAAAGGACCATTGTTGTTGTTGCCGACGAGGGGAACGTGCTGTTGCTGGGGCGGCGTTACGTGCGGCATTTGATGCTGCGGCGCATTGACGTTTTGATTCGTTACGACGGTTGGCAGAGGTTGCTGATTTGGCAGTGGCTGTTGACCACCACCGCCGCCACCATGTCCACGGTTCCGTCCCCAATTAGCGATACCGTACATGATCGCTCCCCACATCAAAGTTGGGAAGAACGATTCAGCTCGTTGAATCACCGGCGCGTTTGGAACTGCCGAGATTTTTTTCGCGGATTGTCCACCAGGATCTTGTTTGGCTTTCTTCTGCAAGACTTTCGGCAGTGGTTGCGGACGATAGACGGGAGGCGCCTGCCGAATGGACGTTGATTCTTTTTTGGCCGCCGCGAGAACTTTCCCCTTCGGTTGCGCCGTGTTAGATGGTTTTCCGGTGTTCGATTTCATGTTTTAAAGCGATCCGACTGGCCGGACTGTGGCCTTCAGCTTTTCCTGTCGCGTGAAATTTGCCGCGGCGTTGGCTGCTTGTTGTCTGTCGGAGTACGCGCCGATGCGGACGGCGTACCACTGGCGTGCTTCCGCGTCGCGTCCGGAGAAGAACGACGGCGCGTAACCTTTCCGCTCGATGTCTTTCAACAGACGATTGGCTTGGTCCTGATCGAGAAACACGCCGACCTGGACCGTGACGTATTCCGGGTCGCTCTCGAGGAGGGCGCTCCCGTCATCTGCCGCTTCCTGAATTATCTGGATGCCGCCGTTTGCGGCCACGTCTTGTGCGGTTGCCGGTGCAGCCGCTGCTGGCGGAAACCCTGCGGCAGCCGGTCCGGCAGTTCCCTTAGCCGGGGCGGGCGCAGCTTGCTCGGCAGCGTTCTTTGGTGGAGCAGTTTTCTTCGGCGTCGCTGCCTCGTCGTTCAAGACAGGTTCTGGTGGAACGTCGGGTTCCTGGTTTTTTGCGACGGTGTCGGAACTTGCCGCCGCCTTGGTTCCCAACCATTCCGACCCGACGACCAGTCCCCCCGAGAACAACAAAACTCCGAACACAACGAAACCGGCGATCAGCGAAATCACTGCGGTCCTGGTTAGTGAGAATTCGTAGTTCATTTTCTTAATCCGTGGTTAGGGAATCTGGACTGTGGTTTGTCCGGGGTTGTTGATCTGAATCACTCCGCCCCAAGTGCACATCAGCTTTGAGCTGTCGTTGAGGGCCGGCATGTTGCCGATCAGGACTGTGGGCGAACCGGGCGCCCACGGCGCCGCAGTCACAGGCACGCAAGGCATCGGAGTCAACGCCCCGAGCGCTGCGGCAGTTGCTGCTGCGACGGTGGGATTCGCCATCGACGAGCACGTGCCGAATGGCATGATGTTTACCATCGGCACGTTGTCCATGATGGTGGCGTCAGGCACGACAGTCATCGTGGCCTTGTCCGGCAGGACCACGAGCGAGCTCGGCGCCGCGCCAAAGCTGCATTGCAACATGGCCCCCATACATACCTGGAATCCCATTGCGTTACCTCCTTAATTAATCTTCACCATCGAACCCTTGATCGTCGTAATGCCGCTGCTCTCGACCGTCGCCGATGCGTTGCCCTTGTTCGTGATGTCTGTTCCGGCCTCGTTGGTGAGCGCCATGCCCGCCTTGTTCGTCATAGACATGCCTGCTTCGAGCGTCATTCCCTGGCCGGACTTGATCGTCACGGCTCCGGAGACGTCGATCGTCAGGTTTCCAGTCACTTTCAATTCGTAGTTTCCGCTGACGGTTTGCGTGAAATTGCCTTTGTTCGTGTGCGACTCATCGCCGGTGATGGTCAGCGTGCGCGTGCCTTTAACTTCGTACGTCTCAGTGCCGGTCTCGACTTTGTACGTCCGGTTTCCTTTTGCGACGGTATAGGTGTCATTACCTTCCTGGATCGTCGTCGCTCGGTCTTTCTTGATCGTGTTCGTTTCGTTGTTATTTACAGTCTTGGTCCGATCGTTCTCGACGACGATGGTCTGATCTTTCTGCGCGTGGAAGTAGAGCTCTTCGGAGTCTTTCTTGTCCTCGAAACGGATCTCGTTGAAGCCGCCGCCGCCTTTGGAAGAGTTGGTTTTGACGGTGCTCTTCGTTTGTTCGTCAGGCAGCGTGTAAGGCACGACTTGTTCGCTGTTGTAAACCGCGCCGGTGATGAGCGGACGATCCGGATCGCCTTCGAGATAACTGACGATCACTTCCTGCCCGATGCGCGGCAGGAAGATTCCGCCCCACTGTTTCCCGGCCCAACCATAATCGACGCGAATCCAGCACGAGCTGTTCTCGTCTTTTTTGCCCAACTGGTCCCAGAAAAACTGCACTTTCACGCGGCCGTACTTGTCGGTCCAAATCTCTTCGCCCGCTTTGCCGACGACGATCGCGGTCTGTGTTCCCGAGATCGTCGGCTTCCGCGTCACCCGTGGCGGACGAAACGGAATATCCGACGGAAAAGCAGTGAACGAGTTGGTGTAAGTCTCCTGCGTCGCCGCGTGTGAGACTGACTGCAAGACGTAAGTCTTATTCACGTCCGCGCGATAGTGCTCCTTCAGCTCAAACTTATGGCCCGAGACAAACGCGCGCACAAAACTGTCGCCGCGAATGATCTTCTGCGGCTGTTCGAGTGCGTCGAGACGCAGATCGGCGCGCTTTTCGCCGGCATCCTTCTTAATAAACCCGCCGGGGTATTCGTAGACCTTGTAAGTCGGCGTATCGCTTTGCGAATCGGCTTTGAGATCGGTGTTGGGAGTTTCGAAGTTGTAATCGTCGTGCGTGTAAGCGCCGCTGACGACCTGTTCCTCGACCATGCAACGAGTGATCGCGAGGTCCTGCGAATGATCGATAAGCGACTGGCGGAAATAAACCGAGCTCGACTCTAGCCCGGGACAAGTCTGGTGCGAGTCGGCGTCGTCACCAAGCACGAGCGTGTGCTTGTCTGAGCTGTGTTCGAAAAAGTAATAGATGCCTTCGTCTTCCATCAGTCGCGAGACGAAGTTGAACGAGCTTTCGTTGTACTGGACGCAGTATTCGCGCTGATCGTAAGTGCCCTTCAGGTCGTTGCGAAAGTCCGTGAAACCGAGATCGGAGAAGATGCTTTCGATAATGTCCGGCACCGTTTTGTTTTGGAAGATGCGGCAGTCGCTGGTCTTGGTCAGCAACCAGAGCCACGGGTGAATGTCGGCGTAGTAACGCGTGAGGCGAAGGTTTGTTTCCTCCTGAACGAAGCGGCCGACGATGCCGTTGAGATAATGCTCGGTGTCGTTGGCAAGAGTAAGAGTGATTGTGACTGCCTTGCCAACGATCGCCGAGAAGTCGAGGGCGTTGTCTTCGGAGACCATCTCGAGGGTGAACTGAAAGAGGCCAGAGATGGATTCTTCGCCCCGGAACCCACGCAGCAGCAGCTTGTTGTCACCCAGCGGCGTGGTGAGCTTCAGTTTGAGATTGTCCTGAATGTAAGCAGCGCTCATCGCTTTATTCGAACGAGTGGTGAGCCAGGTCTTCCGGCTCTTCAGAATTGATAAAAGATTCGATCGTTCGCCTGAAACTCGGATCGTTCATCATGGCAAACGCCAGGTGCTCGCGCCGCAGGACCGACAGTTCGACCTCAGTCAACGCCAGCGCTGTTTCGCTGTACGGCTTGTGTCTAAGCAGCGCGCGCTCGCCGAAACAATCGCCCTCGGTCAACACGCCCAGCACAGTTTCCTTGCCGTGCTCCTCGCAACGCGACAACTGCACTTTTCCTCGCCGAATGATGTACATCGAAGTCGCAGCATTGCCTTGCAACATCAACACGGTGTTCTTCGGAACCGTGCGTTTCATCAACCCAAGCAGCGCCGCCTGCTTGCCGCGCGGCAGACGATAAAGAATGTGACTCTTGATCGATCCGGCGGTCGAACGAAGCGCTTCGGGAGTGATGACGATGTATGGGTTCTCCAGCTTCACCGGCGGATGGTGACCGTTGCCGTTGGCGCCTACCTCGCGCATCGGTCCGAGCCACGAGGTCCACGACAGCGCCGGTTCAGAGCTGAGCTCGACCGCCGGAATCTCATCCGCTTTCAGGATCAGGCGAACGTTGAAGTCAAACTCGTCTTTGACGTAGAAGCGAACCAGATCGCAGAGGACGCCGAAGCGCCACTCGGTCGGCAGAAAACTCTCGAAGTCTTCGAGACCGAGCGGGCCGAGCTGGATTTCGATGCGCGCGTGCTGATCCCAAACGCGCGTGCCTAAGATCACGGTGTCGCTTCCGAGCCGTTGGTTGGCGCCTGACTCGCCGATCCTCGTCCACTGGTCTTCTTCGAGATCACACCATTTACCGACAAACTGCTTCGTTTCAACTTCGATTTGAAAGTAGTCGGTGAGAATTTGTTTTAGTCCCGCTATCGATCGCGGTTTTTGCGCGAGGATGCCGGAGTAGTAAAGCAGCGCGCGATCGCGGACGTGCATTCGCCCCTGCAATCGCGGCGTTCCCATGCCGATCAGCGAATAAAGATAACGCGCGACCAGATCGTCGCCGGGCGTGGCGGAGCCGAGGCCGACGCGATGATGTTTGCGAATCCGGTAGAGCAGGGAGACTAAACGATGATTGAAGATGTCGAGAAAATCCTTGAGCGCCTTATCGTTGTGCGACGTGCGTTCCAGGACCAGTTCGGTGATCGGGATGTCGAGCGCGCCGAGGCCACCTGCGAGGCCCATGAAGTTGACGGTCATCTCGGCGGGCGCTTTGGGCTGCTCGCGCCGGGGAATGTCTTTGGTGCGTTTGACCTGCGCGATGTCGCTGGCAGGGAAGTCGAGTCCGACTGACGAGCGGAAGTGAACGATCTCTTTCGTCGGATCGGCGCCTTGTCCCGGTGGGACCAGGCGGTCGCCGCTCGTCGTATGAATAATCTCGAGCAGGCGGACGGCCTGGAAAAAGTCAAAGCGATGTCCTTCGGCGAAGAGCCAGTCTTCAACCGCCGAACCTTTTCCCCAACCGTAGCTGTTTACAGCAGGACTGTTTCGCCCGCCATCGGCTCCCATTTCTTCCAGACCCCTTCGCGTTGCTTGCTCTTCACGACGAGCTGAGTGAACGAATTGACCGCGGCATACGAAGCCAGGAATCGATTAAGCACCGCGCCAAATAGAAAGCCGCCACTGCCTTCGTAGAAGTCTTCATCCAACATCAGTGTCACTTCGTTGCCGCGACAGAAACCACGCCACGGTTCGTCGCCGACGTGGCGCATGACCTTGCGGCAGGTCATCTCTTTGATCCCTTCGATCAGTTGATGATGAGATTCGGTGAGACAGTAGAGCCGCAGGATCTCTTTCAACGCCGACAAGCTGTCTTTCTCTTCGGACAGCGACAGATGATTGAGCGACAAATGCGAGATCAATCGCCACGCCGTCGCGCCACGCATCGGCGGCGGCGCTGGTTGCGTTGGTTTTCCAAGACACACGATGGGCCGTTCTTTATCCAGCGGCGCATGTTGTTCCATTTGAAAGACCGCGCCGACGGGGAGCTCAGACGGCAGTTCGCGATTCGTGCACAGCGTATGTGCGTACACCGTCTGCATCGGCGGGAAACTCGGTCTCATGTCGAGATCGAGAAACGACAGCAGCATCTCGGTGCCGGCGAGATCTTTTCGTTGCGCAGGCACACGGCGCGCGTGCCAGAACGCTTTGTGGTTCGAGGTGTCGAGCCGGTGATTGTAGGAATAGAACGGTTCGAGACGTTGCGTGGTGTCGGAGTCGTTTGACGATGCTGAGACGGAAAGGATCGAGTGAATCTCCGTCGTTCGTTCGCGGCGCTTGTCAGGTATTAAAACGTATTCGAGACTGCGATGATCGAGACGAATCGGTTCGGTAGTTTTGGGAAACAGGTTGATGATCGGCGTGCAACCGAGACAGAACGTGTTCTCGTCGACGACCAGGTTTTCTTTGGGACGCCGGTTGAGCAACAGCAACACGTCGAACCCGCCGGCTTCGTCACTGCCGAGAAAGTCGAGCAGCGTGTTTGTTGTTCCGTTCCGATCGGGATTGCTCTGATCGAAACAGAGATCGAAGAAGAGATATTGTTTCGGGAACGCGAAGTATTCCATCAACAGCATGTATCCGGAATGGACGTTGGACGGGTGCGGCAACATGTCGTCATACTCTTCCAGTCCAACTGATTTGATCGCGTCCGGCCGAGAAAAATTGGTTCCGGACAGCCCGGAATTTGAATCGCGACGTCGTGGACGTCGCAGAACAGCAGCTCGTAAAGCGTCTTGGCTGACATCGGATCGCCGTTCAGGTAAAAGCGCAGGCGATCGATGGGCAGCTCGTTCAGTTTGCCGCCGGGCAGGCATTCCACTTTCAAACGCAATGCCGTGACGGCTTTGCTGTCGGCGTCGATAAAACTCCAGCGGCGCGTGCTTTCGAGATCCGCGCCGGCGACTTTCAACGGCCACAGCGTAACGGGATAACAAGTGCGAAAACGGCACGACACGCCGTGCGGCCGCGTCGGCGAAGAGGGGAGTGTGACGATCGATCGTGAAGCCGGTCGTCATCTTTCCTTGTTCGGGATCGATGTTGAACTGCGCGATGGCCATCGATGGAATCGGGGCGGTCATCTGCGGGTAGAGAATGTTGAGCAGCGCGCTGGTGATGTCCGGAAACTCGCTGTCGATCTCATGTTGCAGCCGGCCGGTTAGAAATGCGAAGGCTTCGATGAGCCGCTCGACGTGCGGATCGGCGCACTCGTCGCGGCCCAGCTCCAAACGCTTCGCGACTTTGGGATAACGTTCGGCGAACACGCCTCCCATGCGGCGCAGGTAAGTCAGCTCCGACTTGTAGTACTTCAGAAGTTCATCGTGGCTATTGGCTATCATGCAACTCCGCCGTTCCACTCTTGCTGTTCAGTGTTACTGGAAACGAAACCGGCTCGGAGAACATGCCGACGGCCAGTTCCGCACTGATGTTGAGCCACAACGCCGACTCTGCAGCGAATGCTGGTCCAACGTCGACGCGGACCTGACGCAGGCGTGGTTCAAATGCCGTTATCGTCTGGGCTACGATCGAAGCGATCAGCGTATGATCGTCGGCGTTGTGCGGGGAGAGTGACGAGAAGTCGGGAATGCCGTAGTTGACGACAGACCTTTCCTCCTCGCCGAGCTGGTGCAACGGGATGGAGCAGCGCGTGTTCAGCAGCCGCCCCAACTCCCGTCGCACTGAAGCTTTCAATTGTTCACGGTTAAGGATGCGCAAGGGCCGCTCCGCCTCCGCCCAGTCAGGAACATCGACCAGACGATCGAAGAGCAACGCTCGCGCACCCGCTATTGGTTTAGGATCTGCCATGTTCGTCGCGCCAAGTATTTGCTTTCAGTAGTGCCTTGTTTCACCAAGAGACTTGCTTCCACTTGGTTGTGCCTTCGCTACGGCTCTGCTCGAACGCCCGCTGCGGCTCTACTCGAACCTCCGCTACGGCTCTACTCGAACCCCCGCTGCGGCTCTGCTCGAACCCCGTTGCGGCTCTACTCGAAACCCCGCTGCGGCTCTGCTCGAACCTCCGCCGCGGCTCTGCTCGAACCCCGTTGCGGCTCTGCTCGAACCCCGTTGCGGCTCTACTCGAACCTCCGCTACGGCTCCGCCGCCTGATGTGCGGCGAGGCTATACCTCGCCGTGGAGTTGAGTGAATCATGGGGGGCTTTGCCCCTGGTTCGGGCTCTGCCCAATTTGGGCCGAAGGCCATACCGGGGGCAGAGCCCAACTCCTTCTGTTCAGCTAACGGCAAGGCTTAGCCTTGCCTCACATCCGGCGGCAGAGCCGTAGCGAAAAGCACTAGTGGCAGAGCCGCAGCGAATCCGGCGGCAGAGCCGTAGCGAAAAGCACTAGTGGCAGGGCCGCAGCGAATCCGGCGGCAGAGCCGTAGCGAAAAGCGCTAGTGGCAGAGCCGCAGCGAATCCGGCGGCAAAGCCCCAGCAAGCCAAGGTTACGCGTTGACGTTCTTGGCGAGGTCCCACTTGGTATCGACGTGACCCTGTTCCGCACCCTCTGCCTTCTGAGTGTGGAAGTCCCACGTGATGTGGTTGTAGTTCATGGTGATGGTTTCGACGGGTTTGTCGCCGCCGCCACCGCCGATTGACACCGAAGAAAGCACGACGTTCTTCAACGTGTACTTGATCAGCGGTATCACCGCGCCCTTATCGTTACGGCCAACCACCACCTCGATGCTCGTGAAGTTGTCGCCTTTACAGCAAGATTCATTCAGCTTCGGCGACGACTGATCGAGATACTTGGTGATCGTGAAGTCCTGGTGATTCGGTTTGCCCGACGTTCTTTCCGTGTTACTTACGTCGCCGGTAATCTGCATCGCGACACCATGACTGAACGACAAGAGTTCGATTTGTTGTGCGTATTTATCCATCGTGCTGGTTCCGGGAATCGCCGGATCCATCTTCATCAACAATACGTCCATAATGTCCTCCGTTAATTCTGGTTAGGGTTACGCAGCCGCTGGTGGCGGCAACTCGGCCACGAGACGGATCGAAGCCGTGAGCTCATCAAGCTGGAAGTGCGGACGCAGGTAAACGACCGCTTTGTAAACGCCAGGCTTGCCGACGACGTCTTCGACGTCAACGCGGGCTTCGCGCAGCGGATACGAGGCTTTCGAGCTCTGCGAGGCGCGATCGTCGAGCAGCACGTAATCCGCGATCCACTTATTCAAGTAGTCGGAAACGTTCTCCTTGGTCATAAAGCTGCCAACCTTGTCGCGCATCATCGCCTTGATGTAGTGCGCGAAGCGGGAAGCCGCCATGACGTAGGGAAGCTGACTCGACAAACGAGCGTTCGCCGTCGCTTGCGGATCCTGGTAGACCTTCGGTTTCTGCGTTGTCTGGCCGCCGAAGAACGCCGCGTGATCGGTGTTCTTGCGATGGACCAACGTGATGAAACCGAGATCGTTCAGTTCCTTCTCGCGGCGATCCGTGATCGACACTTCAGTCGGGCACTTCAACACGACGTCGCCTTCATCGGTCTTGAAGTTGACGGCCGGAAGTCCTTCGACCAAACCGCCGCCTTCGACGCCGCGAATCGCAGCGGTCCACTTGTAGAGCGCAAACGCGTTGGTGATACGTTCCGCCAAAGCGTAGGCAGCATTACCCCAGCAGTAATCCTGCGGTTGACCGTTGACTTCTTCCTGGAAGTCGACGTCGTCCGCCGGAATGCGACCAGTGATGCGTTGCTTCTCATCGTCGCCGTTCTGATTCGGACGAACGTCCTTGCCGTACGGTGAGCGAAGCAGGAAGTGCGGCATGCAGAGAGCGACATAGCGCGAATCTTCGCTGTCGCGGAACGAGCGCCACGGCACGAGCTCCGTGCTTTCGAAGAGCTTCGCGAGATCGCGCGGATTGCCGAGATCTTCGAACGAATCCATGTCAAACATCTGCGGACTGGCCGCCGCGATAAACGGAGCATGCGCCGCTGCCGCGACGTTCGACATTTTCTCGAGCCACTTGATGTCCTGCGGGCTGCGGCCGAATTCATAGTCGCCGACCAGCACGCTGTAAGGGCTGCCGCCGAAGGTGCCGTACTCTTCCTCGTAGATCTTTTTGAACTGCGTGCTCTGGTCAAACTCGACCGCGCGTTCAAGATCCTTTTGAATCTCGTCCTTGGTTGCGTTCAAAAGACGAAGCTTCAACATCGTGCCGGTTTCAGCACGGCTGACGAGGTAGTGAAGTCCGCGCCACGACGATTCGAGCTTGCGGAACGCGTCGTTGTGCATCACTTCGTTCAGCCCTTCGTTGACTTCCTGATCGAGCACCGCGATGCGCTTGTTGATCGTGCCCACGAGATCGCCATCGGGACTAACCGCAATCTCGTTTGCTTCGACGGCGGCGATCAGTTCGGAAACGGCATCGACGGCCTGCCGGGCTTGCGAAGGATCGCGCACCAGCTTGGTTTCGAGGGCTTCGTGGAACGTTTGCAGTTTGCTTTGAAGTTCAGTTTCCGGAGTGCTCATTAGTTCGTACCTCCTTCAGGATTCGGAGTCTCACCACCGTTGTCCTTCGGTTCCAGCATGGCTTTGAGCTCATCAACCTTCGCCTTCAATTCCTTGCGCTTGGTTTCGTCGTTGAGCACTTCGAGGAACTTCTGTTGCAGTTTCACGTTGCCGTCGAGCTTGGCAACCATGTCAGACAGGCGCGTGCGCTTGTCGTACTGCGCTTTCAGATCGATCTGCTCCAGGACCCGGATCGGACCGAAGTCGTCGAGTTTGTCGAACTGCAACTCTTTCGAGCCGCCGGCGACGGAGACTTTTGGTCCAACGGATCGCATGATGTCGTTGAAGTTGTCGCGATCGAGCTCAATGTACTTGCGATCGCGAAGGGGGACTCGGTTTGGATCGTCTACGTTTCCTGAAAGGTCGGCCAGGATCCCGACGACGAAGGGGAGTTCCATCTTGACGAATGAACCTCGAGTTTCCACGTCGTAGGTGATCTGCACCCGCGGAGGACGTATCCGATCCAGTTTATGTTGTGTGCTTTCTGGCATCGACTTAGCTCCTTCTGAATTGAGTGTTGGTAGAGGTTAGCGGTTATAAAGAATGAATACGGTGTCGGGTGCTTTAACTCATGTCGGCCACCTCTTTCCGGTTAGCCGCAGCAACCTGTCGATCTCATTCATCTCACCTTCATTGCGAACGATCTGCTCAAGCAGCTCGGGCAAACTCATGCTGCCCCACTCGACGGCTCGTTTGACGAGATAAGGCGTCGGGCTGTGGGGCTCGGTGCGAAGCAGGTAGTCCGCGGCTTCGGAGAGCCGGCGGTACGCTTCGGTGCGACTGCGAATTGGGCCATTGGACCAGAAGCCGAGATCCTCTTCTCCGTCTTCGGGCGGCGCCAACTGTTCGTCCATCATTTCCGATCTCTTCGGGGAGCGCTTGCAGATCCTGGGAAACAAGCTGCTGGATCGCACGGAGTGCTTCTTTGAACTGGCGCAGGCCCGGCGCTTCTTTACCGCACTTTTCGTCGAGCACTTGCTCGACAGCGGCGCAACCCTCGATCGCCCTGGCGAGTTCGTCGACCAGTTCGAAGTAGAACGCGCGATCAGTGGCGGCGACCGCGGCGCGGAAAGTGGCGACTGTCGGATTGATCTTGGCGAGTGCTTCCTGCAACGCGCGCGGATCTTTCATCGCGAGGTTTTCAAAGTGGCAGGCGCTTTCCCAATCGACGTAGGAGTAACACTCGTTGCTGATCTCGCTCGGCAACGTCAACGGGATTTGCTTCAACTTGAGTGTCAGTTTCTGTTCGACCCACTCGAATGGCGCAATGCGTCCCTCGATCTCGTCGACTTCCAAACTCGGATACAGGCCGTCCCAGAAGTTCTCGCAGAGGCCCGCCAGCAGGAAGAGCCCGTTCGTCACTCCGGCAAATCCGTAGAGGTTCAGCCACGATTCGAGCAGCCAACTGGCGATTTGTAGATCCTTCGTGCGTTTTGTGAGGGCTGCGACGCAGAGCGCTTCGACGGTCGTCCAATCGGCACGTTTCAGGGCTGACTTGTAGATGCCCTGGCTGAGCGACGGATCGTCTTCGCGGCGCGCGTCGGCGATGCGATCGTAGGTGCCCTGGTAACGCAGCGGCTCGCCGGCTGGGTTCGCGCCGGGAATCGGTTGCAGCAGCTCCTGAATATCGATCGTTGGTAATGGGGTGAGAACGTTCATTAGTTTTATTCCTGTTCGTTCGTGCTTTGAAACACCACGGGCAAGGTTGGAACGGGCGGCGCCTTTCTCGGGAAGCAGGGAAGCATGATCGGCTCCTGCTTATTCGCGGTCGACGAGACTCATGCGCATGAACACTTCGGCGTTTGTAGTCTTCAATTCCGGACGCTGGTCGGTCTCCCGCCGGATCGGGATCGGTCCTCACGGTGAACTTGAGTGTGTAAGGATCGGAGTCGAAGCCTTGATCGCACTCGGCCGGCGTTCCCGCGCGTTTCAGCATCAAGCCGTGCCGCAGAATCAACGTGAACAGCGACCAGCGATCCGCGTATTCGAAAACAGCGATGCGATCTTTTGCTTTGACTGTGGCCGGCGTCGCGCTGGTGACGGGAACTGTCGGCGAGTTGTTGGCCCAGCGAAGCGTCAGACGAACCGGGTCGCCGAAGATCCAACGTCCGTTGAGATCGTCGCTGAGATAAGCAAACTTCTTCTTGCCGACTTCAAACTTCCAGTCGATGATCTGGTTGCCGGAAATCTCATCTTCTCGATTCACCCGGAACTGGACATTGAAATCGAGCATCGGTCCCTGCTTCTTTTCTAGGAAAGGACCAAAGAACTCGCGCACTTTCACCACCTGATCGAGAAACTCCTCGGCGCCTTGCGGGGCCGCGCCGAAGTCGGCGCTTCGCACCAACGCCATACGCGCCGCTTTCTCTTTTTCGTCGAACAATTTGAAGAATTTCAGCAGTTCCCACGGATCGAGATCGGGATAGTCAGGGCGGTGGCCCAGATCCGTAAACGGGAAACCGCCGGAAAGGGCCTTGTTGAATGCCTCTTCGATCTCGCGATAGTTTTCGAGCGCAGCCACCGCATCGTTGACGGCCTTCATGCGTGCGAGCTCGTTGCAACGCCGGTAGAACGTTGCGCGCAGCGAGTTGCGAATGCGCATGAAGTAATCTTTCGACGAAGAATCGGCGGTTACTTTCAGAGTCGAGGCGCAGCTATCGACAGTGACCTTGTCCATTTCGACGGCGATGAAAGTCTCGAGCGCCGCGATCGGGTTGCCGGGCTGCTTGTTATCGAAGGCATCGAGATCGGCAAGCACCTCGTTCCATTCAAGCCCCTGGGTCACGTAGATATTTTGCTGCGCAGCGAAGGTCATCAGCGGTACGGCCAGGTCACGCGCCAGAAACGCAATGTTCCTTCGTTGCAGCCCGAGATAACCGTTCAGGTCGTCAAGACTCTGGAGATCGTAGGCGACGTGCGAAACCGGCATGCCGCCGTTCCACCACGAAAAATCGGGGTGCTTCATGGTGTAGAAACGCTGCGCCACAAACTCGCGGTAAATGCCCCGCAGCAGGTATTCAACCTGAGTCGACAACGCGCCACGCAACTCACCGTCAATTCCGAGCGGCGCCGAAACTTGCAGCACTCGCGCAAGTGTCGGTTGTGCTTCCTGAAGGTTCTTGATTTCAGTAATCAGGCTGGCGCGCAGCGCGGAGCCTTCTGTTGCCGGCGCGAGTGCCTGATACTTGCGCGCCTGGCGGAACAACCGGCTCATCCTCGTCTTCAACCGGTTCTTAGCAGCTTGCTTGACTGAACTGTCGAGATACTCAGCGCGCTCGTAAGTCTTCGTCGCGACAAAGTCTTCGTACTGATCGTGCAACGCGATCGCCTGGCGCAACGCGTCCTGGTCCCAAACCATCACGCGTCTCACGTAATGCTGATAACGAGGTTGCTCGGCCTGGAAAGGCAGCTCGTAATCGGCCGGCTCTTTAGCCATGAACTCCTGCCGGCGCAGATCCTGAAGCGCTTTCCTGAGCTCGCCGAGACCGGTTGAAAGCGTCATGCCGTGGAATGGCGAATGCGGATCGAAAACGTTTGTCGAAAGCCACGTGTAATCGGGACGATTGAGGAGAGCTTCGGTTTCGGCGAGGTCGTTGAGGTGCGCGTACGTGACGCCTTTCTGGTTGAACGACGCAGCGTAGAAGTCTTCGATCAAATCGCTGACTCTGGTGGCGCTTTCTTTGTAGTAGCGGGTGGAGTCGAGTGGCCGTCCCAGGGCCCTGATGATGGCTTTCTCGTAGAGCGTGTTCTGCTTGTCGAAGTTGTCGGGAACAGGCGTGTGGTCCAGGTAATTTACGAGCTGGCGTAAATTCACGAGCGATTCGGGATCTTTGCTGATCAGGCGATTGTAGCGTTCGAGGTTGACTCGGAAATCGCCCAACTCTTCCACGTACAGGCTCAACTGGAAGTTGCCGTCGACGTGCGATCCTGCGCCGCCTCCGGTTTCGTCCGCCATCGCCTGCTCGCTGTCCGTGCCCTCTGCCGGAGTGTCGACTCGATGAGACGGATGAGCGCTCAAAAGGGTCTTTCCGCGTTGTTGCATGTCAAGCCGCAACGATTCAAAGATGACGTACTTGAAGGCTGCCGCGACTGAGTATTCGAGCCGGTCGTTGACGCCGCTAAACCACGAGCTGGGAATAAACGGGGAAGCAAACCTGTTGTTGTGCATGCTGGCCATGCCCTTGAGCAGTTTTGTTTCTCCGCTCTCCAGCACAGCCACTTTATGGCCCACCCAATCGTAGCCGTTGGCCGTATCTTCCTTGCGCTTTCTGTCAGTATAATATGCCTCGATCTTCTTCAGATCGTTCTCTTCTTCGAGCAGAAAGCGGTAAAGCTCGTCTTCCTCGTGTGACAGATTGCTGTAAGTGAAGGCGAGCCCGCCGCCGCCGACCAGGATGATGATCAGCGTGAGCATCTGCGCGGTGAGCGCCATGCGATTGCGGGAGAGCGCGATCCGGCGAATGGGTTGGGCCAACGCCGACTCGCTGAAGATCTTTTCTTTGAAAAGGTCGGCGAGGAAGACCGGTTTTCTCTCGACTGCGGCAGGCGCTGAAGTCGGAAGCGCATCCACCACCATCGGCAGCTCGTTCATCGATTCCAACTGGAGTGGTCCATCTGTTGGAATACCGGCTTCGCCGCAGAAGTAGACGCCGCGGAAGATGTACGATTCGTGATACGCGCTCTGTTTGAACAGGCCGTCGAGGTAAACGCTCAACGATTCGCGCATCGACTGCATCGCCGGCGGCAACATAAACAGCGCATCGACATCGTCAATCTCGTCGCGTTCCGCGTAGATCTCAAACTGCAGCCACGAAAGATGCTTGTTAATGCTCTCGAATGCCTGGGTCACGAGCTCGGGACGGTAAGCCGTCTCGATCATCGACGGGTTGGACCAGCCGAACATCTGCGTGTGCAGTTTTTCCGGAAGCTGTTTGCAGAAACTGGAGAAGCCGGTGATCTCGTCGCACTTCGTAACGAGAATGTAGACCGGCAAACGCATGCCCAGGATTCTTTGCGCCTGCCAGAGTTTTTTGTAGAGAGAAGTGGCTTTCTGTTCGAGCTCAAACCGTCGCTGGTGATGCAACTCGCCGTCAACCATGAGATCGGTGGCGGGAATCGTCAGCACGAGACCGTCGAGCGGGCGTTGTGGGCGGTGTTTTTGCAACAACCGCAGGATCGTGTTCCATCCGCGATGGTGGGCAGTTCCATCTTTGCGGAGCACGAAGTCGCCGGCAACGTCCATCACGACGCCTTCGTCGAAGAAGTACCAGTTCAAACGCCGTCCGCTCTTGTCGACCAGTTCCTTTACTGATTCTTTCAGTCCGTTGCTGTCGAGCAGCGATGTCTTTCCCGATTTAGATTCACCGGCGAGCAGGTACCACGGCGCTCGATAGCGATAATCGCGGCCCGTGACGTAGGTCTTGAGTATGCGAAGCGCGCGGCGGAAGGAGGTGCGGAGCTCGACGTCTGACGTGTATTGCAGAAAGTCGATGCCCGAAGCCTCTTCTTCCTCTTCCGCCTTGGCCGCGTCAGGTTCCTTCGCGAACGCGATCTTGCGCGAGCGCCGGACCACGAGGTAGAGAAATATCGCGGTGCCCACCAACAGCAGGAAAATCGCAATCAGTATCAGTAAAACGGTGAAGGTCGACATTGTTGTCTTCGCAAACGATCAGTTACTCGGCGGCGGAAGCGAGTCCAGCCGTTTCTCGATCTCGACGATTTGTTTGTTCGCGTTTTCGATTCGCGACGTCAGGCTCAACCAAAGTCCATGCGACACGGACAGGTAAATGACTGCCACCGCGGCCAGCACGATCAGCCACACGCGTGGATTCGTCAGTTTCTTTCTCTTCTCTTTGCGGACGTTACTGAGGTAACTATCCGGGAAGGCGACTTTCGTTTCGTTTACCAGGTCGGCGGGTTGGCGAAAGATAAAAGCGAACAACTCGTTCCGATAACGGCGCAGTTTGCCGTGATCGTTGAGCCCGTGATACTTGCCACGAAAACCAAGCGACAACGCGCTGAGATAAACCGCTGCGAGGCTCTTATCTGCAGGATCGCGATCGCGCAACAGGCGGTCCAACTTCTCGAACACCATCTCGCCTGCAACGTGAGACTGAAAGAGCGTCGACTCCAGCAGGTTTGAAGTCCACGCTCGTTTACCTTCCCAATCGAGGTGAATGAAAATGTCGTCCGCGAAGGCAGCCATCACGTACTGCGCTTCGAAATAGTTGTCGGTCGGCTTGCCGGCGGCACGCAGGATTTGAACTGCATTGCGGCGGAACAGGGCGATGAGGTTTTGCCATACCAGGAGGGTGAGTCGTGTTTGTTCGGTTGGGGGTTCGGGGGCTGAATCAAGCGTGCCGCGAACGGCAAGTGAGGTGATCTTTTCGCTGCCAGACAAAGTTTCCAGTAATTTCGGATCGAGCTGCGGGAGTTTGCGCGGTTACGTTTCCGTGGCCATTGCCATTTCCGTTACCGTTGCCATTCGCAGGCGGTTCGACGAGCGCGGCTTCCGCCGGTGTCATGCCTCCGCTTTCCTTGATCATTTGCTTGAGGCGAATGACTTCCGTGTAGAAATCCCGAAACTGCGCGAGCAGAAACGATTCGTTTGATTGGGGCTCCGTCATTGAATTCTCAAACTCGCTCGTGTTTTAGAGACAGATCGGTCCTGTGCTGCGTGCTGCGTACGCACCCGCAGCTGTGAAGTAAAGACTCAGCTTTTTTTAGTTTTTGCTAACGCGGATCTTGAAGTGGCAACGTTTGCTGCTTGTGGTCCGTGCTAGTTGTCCATTACGTACAAGACAATCTCGCGAGGGTCGAGGGCCCTCGCGATTGACGATTTGCAATAGTTTCTCCGGCTCGACAAAGTTTTCGTCGGGCGATAATGAAAAAAGTGCTACTCCCTTCGCCGTGGCGATGTCGCCGACTCGGTCGGCGTATTTGCGCACGGCGCCCCTGATTCGATTCGCTCGCAATAGCTCAATCCTGTTCTGCGATCCGATCAAACAACTCTCACCCCAGCGAACGACTTCGTCTTCCGTCATTCCGCGTTCGCCCTTCATTCCGATCGCCAGCTTCTTCTTCATCCACGTCTCGTCAAACCGAAGCTCGTAAGTGCCTTCGCGATACTGGAACGGGAACGACTTGTAAGCGACGGGAACGCCCTGGTCCATCGTGCGATCGACGAATTCCAGGACGGGTTGGAAACTCGAGTAGAGGTCGTTGTGATTGTATGGGTTGAAAGACGGCGGAACCATTTCCATTCCCAGGACCGACAGTTGGCCCGCCATACTGCACAAAGCGACGTAAACCATGTACGGATGCGCACAGCCGGTTTGCAGCACAGCTTCAAAACGTGGTAACGCTCCCACGAGACTCAGCATGAGAGTCCTGATTCCGATTTCGTTACCAAAGCGGCTGTTTGCCACCGGGTTTCTCGCCTCGTCTGCGAGGTACATGGCACGCTTGCGCACGCGTTGAGCGATGTCTGAACACATCTCGCCGAGACGATACGCCGCTGCTGAAGAAGTGTCGCCGTCTGCGGCTCTTACCGGAACTGCGAGAAGCGGGGGAATGAACTTCTCGTCGAGTGTGAACGAAGAGTCGCGGTAGATCACGCGCACGAGGGGGAACCCGACGTAATCGTTCGGCACCTTGTCGCCGACGTGCAATCGAAGGCGTGGTTTCAAACGATGAATCGGCCGGGCTTTGGCTGAAGAGATTTCGTCGGCGACAGCATCGCCTTTGAACGATTCGTAACGCAGTGCGTCGCCGTTTCCATTACCGTCGTGTCGGCGGCGACGACGAGTTGGACCAGCGCGCCGCGGTCGCCTATCTCTTCGGCCTGGGCGCTGAGATCGATTTCCAGCACCTCATCGCGTCCCGTGTCGTGTAATCCATGAACGACTACGAGGCCGTCAGGCATGACCGCCTCGAGCTCGAGAACTCTGAGTTTTCCAGCCGGCAGGCTGATCGCGTGATGTTTGAAACGCCGCACTCCCCAGCAGAAAGGCGCGAAGAGCGACGTCCCGTATTGCACCAGCGCCTCGTGTCGAGAAGAGAGTTGTTGGAAATGTTGCGGGGTTAAAAGCAACCCCTCATGCCACTGAATCGCGTCGGGTATTTCGTAAGCGTTCATGACTCTAGTCTTTCAATACTCTTAGTCTTTCAATGACAACTACTTAGAAGGTGCGCAGGGCTTGGCCGGCTCTTTGAGCGATTGAACGCAGAGATTGTCTTCGCCAAGCGTAATCAGAATTCCTTTGCGCGGATCGATCGGGGCGCGATGTGCTCCGGCGTTGAAGTAGTTGGCGAAGATGACTCCGCCGACGGTCTCAAACTTCACTGTCAACTGATCGACCTTTACTTCCTGCCCGGGCACCCACTCCCAGCGGCCCGCATTCGAGTTCGGTTTCCTTCGGATAATCGAGCTCGACCTGGTGTCGTTTCTCAAACCATTCGCTGGCTGACATCTTCATCAGTTCCTGCAACAGCTTCTTGTCCGAAACGAGGACCAGGTCGACGGCGACCGGGTTGTTGTTGTTTGCCTTTGGGGAGACATGAACTTTAACGTCGAGCTTGCTCTCGCCTGATGTGCCCGGGATCTTTTTGGGCACTTTAACCTTGGGACAGGCGGTAAAAAGGAGAATT
Organism: uncultured Acidobacteriota bacterium; assembly: GCA_963770215.1. Taxonomy (GTDB): domain Bacteria; phylum Acidobacteriota; class Blastocatellia; order Pyrinomonadales; family Pyrinomonadaceae; genus PSRF01. Next base: position 127,084 of record CAVYOP010000010.1, on the reverse strand, counting down.
GCCACAATTCCGCCTGCCGTAAGCAGAAGCGACCGCCTTAACGAGTGCCCACTTTGCATGCTCGTTCGAAACCTCTCACACACGACTTCGGGACGATAACAGTTAGGAAGCTGGTTGGTACGTCGGTAGAGCAGACGGTCCGGCTCTTGGTTTACCTACCCACCCAAGATAGCGATTGAATAAGAGAGCGGGACCGGGGACGAGTGTCTCTACGTCACGTGCTCACAGGGATTACTTACAGTTTAGGTCCGTCAGCTTCCGCTAAGGACTTGCAGAGGCGGAGTTACCCGCAAACTGCGGGCATCCAGCTATTTGCGGAGTCTACGCCTGCATTTTTCTGGTGTCAACAAGTTTTTACAACAAATACTGCAGGAAACTGCAATAGTTGGTTGGTCCAAAGTTCTAAAGTCACTAAAAGTCTCTAAGAGTATTGGACACTTATATACGCGTGAACCGTTGGTGCAGACCACCATCAGGGCTGTGGAAAATTTTTGCATGCTCAACGCACTTGGTGTAAACGCCGACGGAAATGGTTCTCTTTATGCGGTTTTGTTCAGTAAATAGCGGGATTTCCTAGACGGCATGGTCATTGCTCCTCGCGGCAGCAACGCTGCGCTGCCTCCTTCAGCGCGAACTTAGCGAGGAGTACGAACCATGAAGCCGACCCAAATTCAAAACCCTTTCCGTAATCCCTTCCACAATCGTTTCCACGTGCCGGTGCATTCGCGGCTCGACGAGATGCAGGCGTATACGCACATGGTCTGGCTCAACGATCCGCCGTCATCCGATCGCGGGTCAGGAGAAGACCACGGCGCGCGACGCTGGGGACGCGCGCTGGCCGGCGCTTTCGCACTGGTTTTGGTCGTGGTCTTTTCCGCGGCGTTGCTGTCCAACGCACTTGGTAACTAAGTGTTTCAGGTACAGTTTCAACTCCGCGTTCTCTGCGTGCCTCTGTGATCTCTGCGTTTAATATGCCCGGAATTCAAACTAACGCAGAGATCACAGAGGCACGCAGAGAACGCGGAGAAAACTGTTCAACTAAGCCACTACCCGCCTTTGCGGGAACTTGGTCTTACTTCAGTTCTGAAGTGCGTCGCTTTTCGATCGAGGTCTGCAATTCCTGCGGCGTCGCCGCGCGGCCATGCACGCCGTAGATCTTGTTTACCTCCAACCCCAGCTCCTTTAGCCGCTCCGCGAAACTCACCGTCGCATCCTGCGCGATCGGAATCGTTCCGTTTGCCGCCGGATTCAGCAGGTCGGCCTGGAACAAAATCTTCTCCTTCGGCAGATACGCGACCAGAATCTCGTTCGCATGTGGGTTTGGTCCGATGTCGTAGATCTCGACGAGGTGCTTGTCGTCCTGGAAGACTCGCTTCTTGTTTGCGATCGTCTCGATTGTCAGCTTGTTTTGTTTGAGCTTGGGCAGCAGCGACGACTCTGCGACTGCTTTTTCGAGAAATGTCTTCGTGTTGGACGTGGCTACGATTGTTGCGCCTTCTGCGACGTATTCGCGAAAGCCGCCGGCGTGATCGGAGTGATGATGGCTCAGCACCAGGTACTTGATCGGCTTGCCCGGCACGGTTTCTTTGATCTTCGCGAGGGCCTGGACCGAGTTGTTGTTGTAAAGGATTTGTTCCGGCGCTTCCATCACGAGGATGTGATCGTTGAAGGCGACGAAGAGCACGTTGTGTGTGCCGCCGGCTAATCCATTCAGCACGTAAACGTCGTCGGCAATCTTGACGACTGCCGGCGACGGTGGTGTTGCTGGTGGCGCTTCGAGTTTCTCAAAGCCTTCCGGACCGGCGAACATGCTTTCGGCAGGTTTGGTGTTGATTTGTAGATCGGTGTATTCGGCTTCCTGGATCACGCCGCCGGAGTTATAGAGCACGCGGCCGCCGGGCAGTTTCAACTTGCCGACGGTGCGATAGTTTGAATAGCTCTGCGCGATCTCGGAGTCGCCGGTTACTGGATCGGCATAGATATAGCCGTAGCGGGTGAGCAGGTTTGTTTGCGCGTCGAAGGAGAGTGACAGTTGCTGGTTGTCAGGACGGATGACGCTGATCACTTTTTGCTTTCTGCCGCCGATCTCGTCTTCGCCGAGCCAACGAAGAGTTTGTGCGCGGTCCAAAGCTTCGATTAGCACGAATGGCGGAAGACGTCTGATTTGTCCGCGGAAGTTGTTGACTGAGGCGTTGACGATGGGGGTGGCTGTTTTGGACCACATGTCGTACGTCTGGCCTTCGGCGCCTTTGATGATCGTCTTGGTCCAATTGTTGAAGCCCGCGTTTGCGGTTTTTAGATCGTCGTAGACGAGGCCACGTTCGGTGTCGACGATCAGAGTCTCTTCGGAGGTGCCGGTGGCGAATGGCGGTTCGGCTGCGGGGCTTTGGTAGCGTGCGTAAATCTTGCCTTTTTCTTTGAGCGTGAAATCTTTGATCGCGCGTAGGGCTTCGACTCCGCCGTGTGCTTCGATGGCGTCGTCAAGGACGCGTCGCGCTTGTTGGTAAGAGCGTTGGGAAGCATTGAGTGTGTTGCTTCCGATGTCGTTGGCTGGATTGGCTTCGATGTTTTTCGCGCCAATCTGTTTCTGTGCGATCGCTGTTGTCGTCGCTAGTAATATTGAGGTGACGACAACCAATACCTTCAGCTTCATAGTGGTGCTCCTCTTCAGTCGTTCGTAACCCTGGTAGGCGTTCCAAACTTTGGAACGAGGTGTGGTGACTAACTGGCGGGGAGACTGCTGGTCTAGTACGCGCGAATTCTAGCGAAATGTTCGGCGAGAGTTGTTAAGAGTTGTTAAATCTAAAAATGGATCTGGTCCAATATTTCGGAGGTGGAGGCCTGCTGTTCAGTGAGGTGCTTGAAGTTTTCGTCGATGAGGAGACGAAGCATCTAGTGAGGATCTTAGATTCAGTACTTTGTTATTTAGTCCGCGACCTCGATCGCTTTTGGGCCATCCACTCTGCTTTGCATTGCTGTAGCCGTTTGCGCAAAGGCATAAATCGAGGGTCTTGGTCGAGTTCTCGCAGAATTCTGTCTTCTTCCTCTTGACTCGCTCGAAGATACTCATCGGCCTCTGCGACATGATCGCTATACCAAGCCATGACGCCCGAGATTTCCCTTACCGAAAGCGAGGGGAAACTGTTGTGAATCCATCTTGCGCTGCGGCCTTTTTGGAAATGAAATACTAGCGTGTCGAGTGTTATGCGATGGCCGGTCACCCGGATCGTTCCGTTATCTTCCCTGCGTGAGAAATGGAGTATCAGTGAAGTTCATAGTGAGAGGATTTTACCACTCCCAACAAGAAGTGGCAACGAACTTCGGTCAATATTCTTGGAGATGGATTTCTGTTTTGAGATCCGTGTAGTTCTGTGGCTTACTATGCGAAGTCGAGAGGGATTATGAATAATGACTTTCTTGAAGTGAATCCCGACAAGATGAGCGGAGCGCCATGCTTCAAAGGCACGCGCGTCCCGGTCACGCATCTATTCGACTACCTCGAAGCCGGTGACAGTCTCGGTGACTTCCTCACAGATTTTCCCACTGTCACTCGAGAACAAGCGCTCGGCGTTTTGGAAATGATGCGCGAACGACTCCTCACAGAATATGAAACTGCTGCTTGACGAATGCGTACCACGACGCCTGAAAAATGATTTCGAAGGTTACGAGGTGCAAACTGTTGGTGAGATTGGTTTGAAGGGTGTGCTTGACGGCGAAATACTACGCGTTGCTGCCGCCCAACAATTCGGCGCCTTAATTACCGTCGATCGACGGTTGCCATTTCAGCAGAACCTGTCGCAATTTAATCTTGCTCTAATAATCCTCCTGGCATCGCCTTATCGCTACGCTCAATTGAAGTTGCTGATACCGAAAGTGCTCATAGCTCTGAGCACAATTCAATCTGGCGAAGTTTTGACGATCCAGTAATAGCCTACGCCGCTTCTTTATGGCTATCTGATGGACTTTTCTCACCGCGCTCTTTCGCGTCGGGGGCGCCGGCTTCGGCGGCGGCGTTTTCGATTTCTGAGTTTATTTCGCTGCCAACTAATAATGCCGCACCGGTGAGGTAGAGCCAGAGCATGAGGACGATTACGGCGCCGAGGGAGCCGTAGGTTTTGCTGTAGGAGTCGAAGTAGTGGAGGTAGGCTTTGAAGCCAAAGGAGACGATCAGCCATAACGCGACGCCGATAGCGGAGCCGGGTGTGAGCCATTTCCAGTCTTGCTCCTTTAGATCAGGAGCGAAGTAATAGATCAACGCGAAGGACGTCACCATGAACGCCAAGGCGATCGGCCACTGTAGCGTCTTCCACGCGACGGGGAAGAACGATCCGAGTTGATACTGCGCCGCTAAATAATCAGCCACCTGGCCTCCGACCAGGATCAACAACAACGCCCCAATCACCAACACCGACAAAGAAATCGTCAGCGTAATCGCCACCAACCGTTGTTTCCACCACGGACGCGTCTCGGTCACGTCATACGCAACATTCAACGACTGGGTGATTGCACCCATACCATTCGACGCCGCCCACAAAGCCGCCAAAAGACCGAACGAGAGTTTTCCTGCATTACTCGCTCCGGTGATCTCGGTCATCGTCGTGTCGACTAACTGAAACGCCGCCCCCGGCATCACCTCACTCAAGTAATTGAACAAAGCGACACGCAGTCCCGCGCCCGAGCCGAGCATCAATCCCAGCGACGCCGTAAGAAAAATCAACAAAGGAAAGAGAGCTAAAAGAAAGTAATACGCGAGCTGAGCGGCGCGTCCCCAAACGTCGTCACCATTGATCTCCGACCAAACTCGTTTGCCAAGTTCGATCCAACTCAAGCCGCCTAATTTCCACAGCTTATTCATGACTCACGCTCGCTGAGCAAAGATGATGCCATGATCTCGTTTGGATTCGCACAAACATCCGTGTGAAATAGGTGGTAGAACATTCCGGCATTGCGCTTGCCGTAATGCCGAACGTGACAATAAAGCTCTTTTGGACGGCTGAGAAAGAAACATTACGTGAATTTGTTGTACTAAAACAAGGCGAACAACCCAACGCCGACTCCCGCGATCGTTAAATGGGCCAGTAGTTAAACAAACCCATATTTGCCGGAAGGGTTCAACAAATTCTCGCTAACCAGCCGGCCAAGAACCTCAAGTCGCAGTTGTTGTGGATACTCCCGCGCAAGTCGTGTGTGCGGCACTGTCGGAAGTTTTAGAAAGGACTGCTTAGGAGGAAACCATGACTATCGGTACTGATCTGGTCTGCTTCTCTCATCTTCGCTGGGATTTTGTTTATCAACGCCCGCAACATCTGTTATCCCGTTGCGCCCGCGAGCGGCGAGTCTTTTTTATAGAAGAACCTGTTTTTGGCAATAGTTCGATGCGTCTCGAAATGCGCGAGACAGAATCAGGCGTGAACGTCGTCGTGCCACATCTGCCTGACGGCCTGCGCAGCGAGATCGCCATCACGGCCGTGATGAAAGAGATGACCTACCGGCTCTTTCTCGATAACGCAATCGACGACTACGTGTTTTGGTACTACACGCCGATGGCGCTCAGTTTTACCAGTCATTTCACGCCGATCGCTTCGGTTTACGACTGCATGGACGAGCTTTCCGCTTTCCAGGGCGCCCATTCGGATCTGCCGGCACTGGAAAAGGAGCTTTTCCGGCGCGTCGATCTCGTTTTTACCGGCGGCCAAACTCTCTACGAAGCAAAACGCAACCAGCATCGCGCTGTTTACGCGTTTCCGAGCAGCATCGATGCGGCACATTTCCGCAAAGCGCGAACTAATGACGTCGAGCCTTTGGATCAAGCAAACATTCCGCATCCGCGTCTCGGTTTCTTCGGCGTGATCGACGAACGCTTCGATCGCGAGCTGTTGGACCAAATCGCGCAACGCAGGCCCGACTGGCAGTTTGTAATGCTCGGTCCGGTTGTGAAGATCGATCCGGACTCGTTGCCGAAACATTCGAACATTCAATATCTCGGTCGCAAGAAGTACGACGAGCTGCCTGCATACCTGGCCGGTTGGGACATCGCACTCTTGCTGTTTGCGCGCAACGAATCGACGCGCTTCATCAGTCCGACGAAGACGCCGGAGTATCTCGCAGCCGGCAAGCCGGTTATTTCAACTTCGATCCGCGACGTGGTGCGGCCTTACGGAGAAATGAAACTCGTCGAGATCGCCGACGCACCAGACGACTTCATCAGCGCCGCGGAAAGAATTTTGTCGAACCCGAATGACAGCGATTGGCTGGCAAGAGTCGACGCCTTTGTCTCGGGCATTTCCTGGGACAAAACCTGGTCGCAGATGTCCAGTTTGATCGATGCAGTGGTCGCGCGAAAGCGGCCGATAAAATCAACTGCCGTTCCGTTCGACAGGCTTGAACAGCGAACTCGAGCAGTGGCAAATCCCTAATCTCACAACCGACGATCAAGGAGGGTCTAATTCATGTTTGATTATTTGATTGTAGGAGCCGGTTTCGCCGGCAGTGTACTTGCCGAACGGCTCGCCGCCGGTTCGGATAAGAAAGTTTTACTTTGCGACAGGCGTCCGCACATAGGCGGTAACGCATACGATCACTACAACGAAGCCGGAATCCTGGTCCACAAGTATGGGCCACACATATTCCATACGAATTCCCGAGAAGTATTTGAGTATCTTTCACGGTTTACCGAGTGGCGGCCATATCAGCATCGCGTCAAGGCCAGTGTAGACGGCCAGATAGTTCCGATTCCCATAAACCTCGACACCATCAACAGTCTTTACGGGTTGAATCTCACGTCGTTTGAAGTGGATGAGTTTTTCAAGAAAGTTGCCGAACCGGTTGAAAGAGTGAAGACGTCGGAAGACGTCGTCGTCAGTAAAGTGGGCAGGGAGCTGTACGAGAAGTTTTTTCGCAACTACACGCGCAAGCAATGGGGCCTCGATCCTTCTGAGCTCGATGCCAGCGTGACCGCGCGCGTGCCGACACGAACCAATCGCGACGATCGCTATTTCACCGACACTTACCAGGCGATGCCCTTGCACGGGTACACGCGCATGTTCGAGAACATGCTCGATCATCCGAACATCAAGATCATGCTGAACTGCGATTATCGAGAGATCGAGAAAGATCTTCCGTTCAGCGACATGATCTATACTGGACCGGTCGATGCTTACTTTAACTATTGCTACGGAAAACTGCCGTATCGATCGCTGGAGTTCAAGCACGAGACTCACGACATGCCGGTTTATCAGCAGGCGCCCGTAGTCAACTATCCGAACGAGCATCTCTACACGCGCGTCACGGAGTTCAAATACCTGACCGGGCAGGAGCATGCGAAGACGAGCATCGTGTTCGAGTTTCCGAAGGCGCAGGGTGATGCGTATTATCCGGTGCCGCGCAAGGAGAACAACGAGTTGTACGCGAAGTACAAAACGTTGGCAGACGCGACGACGAAAGTTCATTTTGTCGGGCGGTTGGCGACTTACAAGTACTACAACATGGACCAGATCGTGGCCCAGGCGCTGACGACTTACGGCAAGATCGCGGGCATGAAGCGAGTTGAAGCTGTGGCGCACAGCAATGGCAATGGTTACAGAGGTCTTTCGGATCGCGTGGTGGTTCCCGAACGCGTGATTACGGCAGTGAACGGGTAGAAGGGTGGCCACGGAGGGCCACCCCTACAAACATTCGTAGGGGTGGCCCTCCGTGGCCACCCGGCACGCTAATTATGGTTCTGAGCCGAAAAGAGATCCCCCGATCGGAATATCCACGTCCAAATTTTGCGCGTAGCCTCTGGTTCAACCTCAACGGCGAGTGGGAGTTTGCCTTCGATGACGCCGACGAAGGTTTAACCCACGGGTGGCAGGACGGTCGCCAGTTGCCGATGCGGATCGTCGTGCCGTTTGGTTACCAGACCGAGCTTTCCGGCATCAACGACAAGTCGATTCACGAGGTGGTCTGGTACGCGCGCTCGTTTGAACTGCCGGACGAGTTTTACAAGCGAGACCTTTTATTAAACTTCGGCGCGGTCGATTACGCCTGCACGGTTTGGATCAACGGTCACGAAGTTGGACACCACCGCGGCGGTCACATTCCGTTTCAATTTGATATCGCTCCGTATCTGAAGTCAGGCGAGAACCGGCTGACGCTGCGCGTCGAGGATCGGCAGGATCCGGAGCAGCCGCGTGGCAAGCAGTCTTTTACCGGCTTGCCGGAAAATATCGATTACTACTGCACGACTGGGATCTGGCAAACAGTTTGGCTCGAACCCGTCCCGCCGATTCGCATTGAAGAGTTGCGTGTGATCACGCACGCGAAAAGAAACCTGCTCGAGTTGACCGTGTTTCTGCATGCGCCATCGGCGTGGTGGCGCGTGGAAGTGGAAGTCCTGGAAGACGGGAAACGTGTGACGATTGCGGAGGACCATACGGCCGTTGCCACCGGACGGTTAGCCATCACCATTCCTTACGCAAAACTCTGGTCGCCCGAGTCGCCGCATCTCTACGATCTCCAGGTGCGTTTGTACGACGGGAACAATGTCTTGCTCGACGAGGTCGCCTCGTATGTTGGTTTGCGTGGCATCGAGATACGCGACGGAAAGTTTCTGCTCAACGGCAAGCCGACGTACATGAAGATGGTTTTGGACCAGGGCTTCTGGCCGGACGGTTACCTGACTGCGCCATCCGACGAAGCGCTGCAGGCCGACATCGGCTGGGTGAAAATGTTTGGCTTCAACGGCGTCAGGAAGCACCAGAAGATCGAAGATCCGCGCTGGCTTTACTGGTGCGACAAGCTCGGCCTTCTCGTTTGGGAAGAAATGCCAAACGCGCGCGAGTGGTCGTCGAAAGCGGAAGAGCTGTTGTCGGCCGAGTGGCAGGATGCAGTGCGGCGTGATTTCAATCATCCGTGCATCATCACGTGGGTGCCGGTCAACGAGAGCATGGGATTTCCGGGTTTGAGTGAGGAACATGCCGGGCAGTATGCGTTCATCGAACGCATGGTGCGGGTCACACGAAGACTCGATTCAACTCGTCCCGTGGTCGACAACGATGGTTGGGAACATACAGACATCACCGACATCTGCGCGATTCACGATTACACGCCGACGGCGGAGAAGTTGTCCGTTCGTTATAAAGAGACGTTGACCAACGGCCTATTGCCTTCGAAAGTGTGGATAGATAAGCCGCTCTTTGCACGCGGCTCGCGGTATCGAGGGCAGCCGATCGTCTTGTCTGAAGTGGGTGGCTTTCTGACAATCCCGCAAGACATCCCGCCGGAGAAGCGCGATTTGTTGTACCGGTTCTACGCTTCGTTTGAGACGAACGAAGAGCTGTTGGAGAAGTATCGCGACTTGATGAAGGGCATCTCGGCGCTGAAGTTTCTGGCAGGCTTTTGTTACACGCAATTGACTGACATCGAACAGGAGATCAACGGCCTCCTTACCTACGATCGCAAACCGAAAGTTGCACCCGAAGCGATCGCCGCCATTCACGCGGAGTTGTTCCGTGAGTATCAATAAATCCCACTGCGTGTAAGGTTCCGATACAAAAGGTCCCAAAATCAGTCTTGAAATTAGGGTTAAGTGTGTGGCTCGCTAATTGACTGCGTTCACCATGCATAACTCTGATTATTAAGGAGAGTCGTTATGTCACAAACATCAAATGTCACGACGGATCACAATGAGATTCAGCAATGGGTCGAGGAACGCGGCGGACATCCGGCAAGAGTGAAGGGCACTGAGAAGCGCGGCAGCAGCGCAGGTGTGTTACGCATCGATTATCCCGGCTTCTCGGGCGAGGAACGCTTGGAAGAGATTAGCTGGGAAGAGTTCTTCGCCGGTTTCGAAAAGAATGAGTTGGCGTTTCTTTACCAGGACAAGACCAAGGACGGGAAGCTAAGCCGCTTTTCGAAGCTGGTCGACCGGAACAACGCAACGGAGCACTAGAACGCGGGCATTAGTCTCGCGATCTGCTTCAAGGGGAAAGCAATGGAAAGCAGAGCAAAACTCTTCGGTCACGCGATACATCCGATCCTGATCGTGTATCCGCTCGGTTTGTTATCGACGGCGGTGATCTTCGACATCATCTACTTAGTCACAGGCAATCCACGTTGGACAGTCGTGGCGTTTTGGATGATGGCAGCGGGCGTCATCGGCGGATTGCTGGCGGCGGTGTTTGGGTTCATCGATTACCTGAACATACCGTCAGGAACCAGAGCCAAGCGCATCGGTCAACTGCATGGCTTACTAAATTTCGGCGTCATGGTGTTGTTTGCGATCAGTTGGTATTTGCGCAGCGATCTGCCTGAAGCGCCTCCAACGATCGCGCTGGCTTTGTCGTTTATTGGCGCTGCTGCGGCAGGGCTTGGCGGCTGGCTCGGCGGAGAGTTGGTCGAACGGCTTGGCGTCGGCGTCGCAGAAAACGCGAACCTGAACGCGCCGAGTTCGTTGACGCATCCCGATCGCGACGAGCTCCATGTAGATCGTAAGACTGTGCGACACGCATAAGACGAGGTGACGCGTTGAAACTCAAGAGACTCGAAGATCAGGTGATCGTAATTACCGGTGCGTCGAGCGGCATCGGACTGGTAACTGCACGCATGGCAGCGAAGCGCGGCGCGCGCCTGGTGCTCGTCGCGCGCGCCGAGCCCGCACTGCAACAGCTAACCGACGAGCTTAACGCTGCGGGAACTGAAGCGATCTACGTCAAAGCAGACGTGGGCGTCGAAAGCCAGATGCGCAATGTGCGCGATCAGGTGTTGAAACACTTCGGCGGGTTTGACACGTGGGTCAACAACGCAGCCGTCTCGATCTACGGCAAAGTGACTGACGTGTCGCTCGAAGATCAGCGACGGTTGTTCGACACTAATTACTGGGGCGTTGTTTACGGGTCGGTCATGGCCGCGGATCACCTGGCATTGAAAGGCGGCGCGATCATCAACATCGGCAGCACGCTGTCAGATCGCGCGGTGCCGATCCAGGGCACGTATTCCGCGTCGAAGCACGCGATCAAGGGTTTCACTGACGCGCTGCGAATGGAGCTGGAGCATGACGGCTCGCCGGTGTCAGTCTCGTTGATAAAACCGGCGGCCATCAACACTCCTTACACGGAGCACGCCAGGAACTACATGCCGACGGAGCCAAACATGCCGCCGCCGGTTTATGCTCCGGCGATCGTTGCTGAGGCGATTTTGTATGCCGCCGAGAATCCAGTGCGTGACCTTTTTGTCGGTGGTGGCGCAAAGGCACTATCGATGGCCGGCTACTACGCGCCGAACCTCGTGGACAAGGTCATGGAACGGCAGATGGTTAGCGCGCAACAAAAGCAGCAGGCCGAGATTCACTCGTTGGAAGAGCACAATGCGCTGTATTATCCGTCGGGTGAGTTGAAAGAGACTGGAGATTACGACGGGCACGTGGCCAAGAGCAGTCTTTATACAAAGGCCAGATTGCATCCGCGCATAACTGCCGGATCACTCGCATTTCTGGCGACCGCCCTCGGGTACGCATTGCTGCGTCGTACGTCGTCAAACGAGGCGCCACAGAGGGAACAATAAATGCGTCATCCTCTGGACGTCGATCGGCTCGCGGCGCGCCATCGACCCAAAGGACAGCCGGTGATGCATCAGATGTGGGGCAAACTGCTCTTCATGCATTGGCGCATCGACGAGTCGCTTTTGCGTCCGCACGTTCCCGAAGCACTGGAGATCGACACTTTCGGCGGTTCGGCGTGGATCGCGATCGTGCCGTTTACGATGTGGGACATACGCGCGTTGCCGCCGTTTGTCCCGCCCGTTCCCGGTTTAAGTTCGATGGACGAGTTGAACGTTCGCACTTACGTTCATCACAACGGCGTTCCCGGCGTCTGGTTTTTCTCGCTCGACACGAACAGTGCCGCCTCGGTTCTGGCAGCACGCGCCGTCTATCATCTGCCTTATTATTACGCCGATATCGAATTGAAAGAACGCGGCAACAAGATCACATACAGCTTGAGCCGCGACGACGACGATCCACCTGCTGACTTCAAAGCTGAGTGGAAGATCGGCGATCCTCTGCCGCAATCACAACCCGGTTCAAAAGAATTTTTCCTGACCGAACGCTACCTCCTTTACTCGGAACACGACGATCAACTTTATCGAGCCCGAATCCATCACGATCCCTGGCCACTCCAGGAAGCGGAGTTGACCAAGTGGGGCTCGACGATGCTCGAAGCCAATCGCCTGATTCAACCAAAGAACGATCCGATCGTGCACTACGCCGAAGAGATCGATGTTGAGATCTGGTACCTCGAAAAAGTTGATTAAAAATCTGAGTTCGATAACGTACTCACCAAAGCAAATGATGCTGGCAAGCTTTGCACAAAAAGTGCGTTATTACGTGAAGAAGTCTCGCGCAAAGGCGCAAAGACGCAAAGCGCTGCCGCGTTCGCTGGACTTTCTTTGCGCCTTTGCGCCTTTGCGCGAGAATATCCTTCGTAGCGGACGTTTTGTGCAAAGCAGCCGCAGTGTGATGAGGCTTGATTCTTGCTTGAGACTTCTATGAATGAAATAACGTTTGAAAACGCTACGGCGATAACTAAACAAGGGGGATAAGAAATGCAACCACAGCCCGGACAACGTACACCGCCTGCCGGCGGCAACGATCTTCTTCAACAAGCAAAACAGACGACGAGCGAAGTTGTCGATCAAGTGCAACAACAGGCCGGCTCACGTTTGAACAGCCAAAAGGACGCGGCCGTCGGTGAGATCCAGAAGGTCGCAGGCGCCGTGCGCCAACTCGGCGATCAACTCGGTGGCCAGGACCAGGGTCCGATCGCACAATATGCCGCGCAATATGGCAAGAAAGCAGCAGACGGCCTCGAGCGATTGACCAACTACTTACGCCAGAACGATGCAAAAGCGCTGGTGAATGAAATCGAAAACTTTGGACGGCGGCAACCGGCCTTACTTATCGGCGGCGCATTTCTGCTCGGACTGGCTGGCGCGCGTTTTCTGAAGAGCTCGAAACTTGCGACCACATCGAACAGGTCAAACACAGATCTCGGCCGCGGACTGCCGCCGCCTGCGCAGCCGCTTCATGTGTCCACCTCTTCGGCCACACTGTGAGCAAAGGAAGAGGTGTCACTATGCAACCGCGCATGAATGAAGTACGGCGGATCGAAGAGCGTCCGCTTGGTGAACTGTTTTCGGATCTTGTTAATGAGACCAGCAACCTCGTGAGGAACGAGGTAGCTTTGGTAAAGGTTGAGTTAACGCAAAAGGCCGCAAAGGTCGGCAGGAATGTCGGCTCACTTGTGATTGGTGGCGCGATCGCCTACGCCGCACTGCTGGCATTCGGCGCGGCTGCGATTATGTTGCTGTCGACCGTCATGCCCGGCTGGGTTGCGGCATTGATCGTTGGCCTGATAGTTGGCGGTGTTGCGTGGCTGATGATTAGCAAGGCGATCACCGAACTCAAGCGGACGGAGTTGACGCCACAAGAAAGTGTCGAGTCGTTGAAGGAGGACGCCCAATGGATCAAAGACCAGATCAGTTAGATATGGAAATTGAAACGGCGGCCGATGAGTTTCGCGACGACGACATCGACAGCGAAACGGAACGGCTCAAGGCTGACATTGAAGACAGTCGGGCCGAAATCGGACAGACAATAAACGAGATTCAAGAAAGACTGAGCCCCGAACACCTGATGGATCAGGTTAAGGAGACAGTTCGCGAGGCTACAATCGGAAAGGTCGAAAGAGTGATGGATAGAGTAAGCGATACGATCAGCAACGTAACTGAACCGGCAATGGACATGATGGGACGCGCCGGCGAGAAGTTGAAAGAGACCGGATCGTCGGTCACGAACATAGTTCAACAAAACCCGATCCCATGCGCGTTGATCGGATTGGGTTTGGGCATGTTCATAGTGAACCGCATCCGCAATGCCGATGGCCGCACGTCGCGTTCGAGAGCGTATCAACCGGAGTTTGAGGCAGGTACGGCAATACCTCGGCACGCAGCCTCCGGCATGGGACGTCAATCTGGCGGAACGTATGGCGAGTATGCCGGGGCGGCGCGTGAATATGGCGCTTCGGCGATCAGACAAGTGAAAGATTCTGCGAACGAATTTGCGCATGGTGCTGCGGAACGGGTGTCGGACCTTGGCCATCAGGCAAGAGAAGGTGCGATGCGCGCCGGACGCACTTTCCAACAGTTCACGCAGGATAACCCGCTCGCGGTCGGCGCCGCTGCCGTTGCAGTCGGTGCAGTGGTTGGTTTGGCGTTGCCGTCAACGCGGATCGAACACGAGTACATGGGCGAAGCGAGTGAGAAGTTAGTCGACAAGGCGCAACAGGTCGCCCGCGACGCGATGGACAAAGTGAAGACGGCTACGCAGGGTGAGACTGGCGATCAGGCTCAATCCGCGAATCCGCCTCAAGCTGGGAATCAAGGTCAACAACCAGGACTCAACGGCTAAATAACTGATCGGAGTGCGGCGATTAATCTCCCGCACTCCGATTCCAGTCATTCAATCCGAGTACCTCACGCCGGTTGGGGTAGTGGTACAGTTTCAATTAGTACGCTGAAGGCGTTCGTTAATTCCAGCCCAGGGTTGCTTCAACCCTGGGTGCAGGAGAAGAGAATTAGAAACACTGAAAGTGTTCGGTTTGCAATTGAAACTCTTTCAGAGTTGCAGGAGTAATGCCTAACTGAACCCAGGGTTGAAGCAACCCTGGGCTGGAATTAGCGAACGCCTTCAGCGCACTAACACATACTCAAACTGTACCTCAGCCTGTCGGAATCCTATGGCATTAAAGCCATAAAGGTGATATAAGCAAGGCACCGCTTATCGCCCCTAATTGTTCAGCGCATTCTTGCGTTTGTAGTAGTCTCCCCCTTGTTCTCCCCGATTCGTGCGGCGCGTTTTAAATTACCGAAAGGTGTCCTTTGAAAAAGGGGGTTGCGATGTCGAAATCGCTTGCTGTTGCCGCCATTCTCGTACTGCTTGCTACCAGCACGGAAGTTGTAAACGCGCAAACTGGCGTAGCCAAAAAACCTTCACTCGCCTTAACAAACCACTCCGCCGATGCAACGGCATCTCGACCAGTCGATCGTCCAGTTTCACCGGAAGCTCGCGCCGAAGCGCGCCGACTTTACAAGGAAGGCGTGAAGTACGGAACGGCTGGGTTGTTTCCACAAGCCGCGCAGATCTTCGAGCAGGTAGTAAGACTCGACCCGCGGTTTGCTGATGGTTATTTCGCGCTCGGTCACGCTTATTTCGACATGAAGAGCTGGGCCAAGGCCGCCGAGAGTCTCGAACGCGCAGTCGAGCTCAACCCGAAAGACACTGAAGCGAAGGACCGACTTTCGTTTGCTCGCACGATGTTGCAGCCGAATGCCGGCGGCACGAAGACGGTGGCGCCGGTCGTTAAGTCGCCGATCGTTAAGTCGACCGAGCAACAGCCCACCGGCGCACAAGTTTCCATCGTTGCGAAAGCTCCTGCCGCAGCCGCGGAGAACACTGAAGTTGCCGAGAACAAAGCCAACACAGAGGAACTGGCGCTCACCCGGATCTATCGCATCGGAGCAAACGACGTGCTGGACATTCGCGTCGCCGATTCAACGTCGTCGCAATCGACGTTGTTTACCGTCACTCCGTCGGGCTTCCTCGAACATCCGTTACTGACCGAACCGATGCGCATCAGCGGGCTCACGGCCGACGATATAACCGCGCGGATCGAAACCGATCTCAAGCGACGCGCACTCGACAACACGAAGATCTCAGTCGGCGTGCGTGATTATGCGAGCCATACGATTCTCGTGAGCGGACTGGTCAAAGAAGCAGGGACGAAGATCCTGCGCCGCGAGGCGATTCCGCTTTACGTCGTCGTAGCCGACGCGCAACCGTTGCCGGAAGCTGCGCGTGTAACCGTGATGCGAAACGAGTCGCGAAATGAATCCAATGCCACGTTTGATATCGAGCTCGCAGACGCCAGTGAGATGAACCTGTTGGTCCGTCCCGGCGACGTCGTCACGCTGCACGCGAACGTAACGCAGTTCCTTTACATCGGTGGTGAAGTTAAGTTTCCCGGCGAGAAGACGTATCGCCGCGGACTGACGTTGACGCAGGCGATGATTGCGGCTGGTGGTGTAACCGGCAAGCCGAAAGAAATCCGGCTCGGTCGCGATGACGGGCGCGGGTTTTTGAACGTGACGAAGTTTAAGTTGAAAGACATCGAATCAGGGAAAGTGCCCGACCCGGTGGTGCGGCCCGGCGATCGAATCATGGTGGTGAACTAAGAAAATGGCCGTTCCAAGAAAACTCGTAATGGCGCCGAGCGAGGCGACGCGCGATCTGTGGCGCTTCGTGGACAGTGGCGAGATCGACAAATTCGAGGCTGTGTTGCCGCGCGCGGATATCAATACGCGCAACGAACATGGCATGACGGCGTTGATGCGCGCGGCGCGTCATGGTCGCAAGCGAATGGTGCGTGCGTTGCTCGAACACGGAGCAGATCCGAACCTCGTGCGCAACGATAACTTCACGGCGCTTTCGTTGGCGGCGTTCTTTGGACACACCGAGATCGTCGAGATGTTGCTCGGGCAGGGGGCGCGGGCTGACGTTTCGACGCGTTTCGGCACGTCGCCACGCATGTGGGCGACCGCGCGGAGTTTCGGCGACGTGGCGAAGCGTTTGGAGCAGCCTGGCGATCAGAAAATGCAGGCGGTTCCGGTTCAATCCGTGCTATCCGTGGAGTCCATACCAAGCCAACCTGTTGAGGTCAGGACGCTCAAAGATCCACCGGAAATTTGGGATCTCGTTCACGAAGCGCCGCGAAACTTCAACGCCCGATCGGCGTTTCTTGCACGGATCAGCACGAGCAAAATGGGTTTCGTGTTGCGTGCGGCGGTCGTTTTGGTAGTGATTGGAGTTGGCGTTGTCGCAGCGTTGTATTGGAAAGGCGGACGGCAGCTAAGTAAAGGCAACATCCCGCCGCCGCAAGCGGTGGTTTCACTGCCGGTGACACCGGTTCAAGCCGCAGCGCCTGAAGCGCCTGTTGCTGAACCTATGGCACCCTCCGTCGCTATTGATACGTCAACTGAGACGTCAACTGACACGTCAACGCCTGTTCCTGTTTCTCGGCGATCGCGTTCGGTAGCAAGGTCGCGTGCTATTGAGACGAACGTTCCGAGTGTCAACACGATTGAAACTGCACCGGCTCCAGCCCCTCCGCCAGCCGCGGTCACAACTGTCGCTAACTCCAATCCGAATCCTGAAAACGTTACGAAACCCAAACCCGCCGCACCCTTGAGCCCGCAGATGATTGCACCGCCAAAAACCACGCAACCGAAGGCGAAAGTTATCCAGTGGCCTTAACAAATGGAGTGGATCTAACGGCGCAGCACCTACGCGATTTGTTTCCACACCTGTGGAGTTTCTATCACGAGTCAGAATGTTGTTGACCTTACGTTGTTGAATTCTTATTCTTTCGTCACTCTCATAAAAAATCTGGGTTAGGAAGGCATTGCTCCAGCAGTGTCGCTCGGGAATTGCCGTAAGTGCGAGCGGCTTGCAGGGGCTATGTGTGTAAGAGACCAAGGAGGAGCTATGTCCCGATTTCACAAACTGTTTTTCACCCTCAGCGCTTTAGTGGTTATCGCTTGCGCGAATGCCACAGCGAATGCCGATCCGATTACGGTCGTCGGCGTCAACAGCGGAAACTTTTCAACCGCGTCAGTGGATTGCGTGTTTAACTCTGCTACCAACACACTGACCTTTACGATTACCAATACCTCACACCTGACACAGCCGGGATCGACGTCTACCATCACGGGTATTGGTTTCGATCTCCCCCCTGTCGGTAACGCCGGCAATACGGGGCTGAACGGGTTTACCGGGTCCCAGGCGCCGAGTATGGGCTCAGCTTTCGACTTCTCAGATGGCAATCTCGGAAATGTGCCGGCCGGATTTAACGCCGTCGTGCTCGACTTTGGTTTCACCACTGGACCATCCGGAAACTTCAATGGCGGCTCTGTCGCCCTGGGACTGTTGCCGGGTGAGAGTGCTTCGTTCACGGTGACGGGTGCGGCCTTTGCCGGCTTCACTGAAGCTCAGATCTGCAACGCGATCTTCGTGAGGTTCCAGAACACTCCGGCGGCCAGTGGCACCACGAGCGATGTCGGTGTGCCAACCAGCATCCCCGAGCCGTCGTCGATGTTGCTCCTTGGTTCAGCGTTGATTGGTCTAGGCGGAGTTGTCAGACGTCGCCTTAAATCGCGCGAGTAATCGTTCAAGGTCATCACAGTTAAAAGAGCGTCGCCGTTTGCCCCGGCGACGCTCTTTTTATGTGTGAGGTGACTGTGAGGATCCTTACTCCGCGGCTGGACCTCCACTGTTGTGCGCGCGGTAGAAGTAGTACTCCGCGGTGTAGGGAACTTCGCGCAGTTCGTTCAACAGGCCCGGTCCGCCCGGCGCCACTCCGCCGGTTGTGTTTGTGCGTTGAATGTAGGTGGTGCGATTGAAGATGCCCGGGCCGTTGTTCTCGGTGTTTTTCAACAAGATCCACGGAATCGCGTTCGCATCCGGCGAGCAACCAGTACCGGGCACGCGAGCCGCTTTCACTTTGCTGCCACTCTTGCTTTCCCATGTTGGTCCAACATAGTGAGTCCCGACTTCACCGTGATAACCCTCCTCGGCATACAACGTCGCCACCGGCGCGACGAAGTCCCATGACACGCCGTTGAAACGATAGACCTGCACGCCTTTCGCGTAAACGTGAAACGCCACTTTGTGTCCGTCTTCGACCTCGATGCTGCCGCAGCCGGCCGGCAACTCCGGACCGCGGTCGAACATCGCCGCCGCCTTCGTCGGCTGCATGGCAAAGCTGGCAAAGCTGGCAAAGCTGACGATGGTAACTAAAACAAGTAACCCAATGATGCCTTTGATTGCGTTATGAAACATGACCTCTCCTTAAGGTATGAACAGATTTGAATGCGTTAGTTTTTAGCGATCCGCACAGGCACGATCATCGGCACACTGTCTCGATAACGCCTGTAATCGTCGCCGTATGTATCCAGCAGGTCTTTTTCTTCAAGCTGTATCGCCACGAAGATGTAAGCCGTCGTTGCAAGCGCAAAGACCAGGTGCGCGATCGTCATCGTCGGCGTGGCCCAGAATGCAAAGAGCCAACCCAGATAAAGCGGATGCCTGACGTGCCGGTAAAGAATCGGCGTGCCGAATCGCAGTTGCGTGTACTCCTTGCCACGCAGGTAGAGATAGACCTGCCTCAGTCCGAACAGATCGAAGTGATTGATCAGAAACGTGCTGATCAGGACCAGCAGGAAACCCATCGCGAACAGTCCATACAGGACCGCGCGCAGGATCGGCTGCTCGACGTGCCAGACAACTCCGCCCATCGGCTGCCAGAACCAGAACAAGAGAATCAACGCCAGTGAGGACAACAAAACATAGGTGCTGCGCTCTGCCTGCTGCGGAATGATGCGCGTCCACATGCGTTTGAACGCGGGTCGCGCCATCACGCTGTGCTGCACCGCAAAGAGGGTGAGCAGTCCGGCGTTGATCAGCAGTGCTTCGCTGAGTGGAGCAGTCCGGCCGGAATCAATCGACTTCGGCACCGCGAAGTTGCCGAGGAAGCCGATCGCGTAAAGGTACGTGCCGAAAAAGATGAGGTAACAAAAAACCCCATAAACAAACGTTGCAACTCTGCCGAACATGAAACTCTCCTTTCAACTCACAAACCGTCAATTTTTAACTCCCGGCGTTGGTGACTCTGAAAGGGCGAGGCGTCCGCGTAATGAATAAATAATGGTCGAACTTTATGAAATCCCGCTGGCATATAAATCGCTTGCCTCGCTGCTTCAGAGAACTATCGACTCCGATTGAGGAAGTTGCTGAACGGAGGCGGATATTACCTGACCCTTTTCGCGATTTTTTTGCGCGTTACTTGTTGAGCCTGTACACCGGAAAGCGAAACGTACATGAGCCATAAAGAGGCACAAAAGGCACAAAAAGCACAAAGAGTTTTTGGATTGCTGGCTTTGTCCTGGCCCTTCTTTCAGGCTTTTGTGCCTCTTGTGCCTTTTGTGCCTCTTTGTGGTTAAAAGACGGTCTTATGTCAAACACGTTCCGCGCAACGCTGGCTCTTCTGGTTCTAAATCTGAGTTTCATTCCTTCAGCGTTCGCGCAGTCTCAAACGTTAGTTTCGAGCACGGTCCGCGCTTCGGCAGCGGAAGAAGAGGGCGTGCGCGCGTTGACCGAGCAGTACGCCCGGGCGATGGCCGCGGGCGATCTCGAGGCGATGCGCAAGCTGTGGAACCCGCAATCACCCAACCTCCCGGCGCAAATCCGCTACTACAAAAATGTGTTAGCTCAAACGCGGATCGAAACTCTCAATCCTCAGATAACGCAAGTTGAAGTCGCAGGCGACAAGGCCGTCTCGCAGCTCACGATGGACGAGCGTCGTTTGGACAAGACGACAGGCGCGGTATGGCTGACTCTCGATCCGCTTCGTGGCGCGTGTCGTTCTTTCGAGTGGCGCAAGACGGATTCCGGGTGGCTGATCGAGCGTGAGGTCCTGGTGCAGGATGAAGTGGCCGCGACACTCGAAGCCGCGCGTTCCGATCAGGAGCGCGATGCGATCCTGGAGAAAGAAAAACGCTTCGTTAACAACACCCTGATTGGATCGCTGGGCAATAAAGTCCTGCGCCATGTAACGCGTGCCGAGTATGACATCGCAATGCGTTATGCCCAGTTGCAGATGCTGGTGGCGGAGCGACTCGGCGATCAGGCGGGAGTTGCGGGCGCGTGGAACAACATCGCCATCGTGAGGCACGGGCAGGAAGAACACGAAGCCGGTTTAGTCGCAGGACACAACGCGCTTGCCATTTATGAAGCGATCGGAATGAAACGCGGCGTCGCGCTCGTGCAGGACAATCTCAGCAATCTTTATCGCGCGCTCGGCAATCATCGTCGCGCTTTCGACTACGCGCAGAAGTCACTGCGCAACGCCGAGGAAGAGAAGCACCGCCGCGGCATCATGGTCGCGCTAACCGAGTTTGGCATCATCTACGGACAGCAGAACAATTTCGAGCAGGCGCTGGCGTACCAGGAACGCGCGCTCGCAATTGCGCAGGATCTTGGCGATACACTCGTGATCGCCACGATTCGCCATGACATTGCGCTTCAGTACAAGCGATTTGGCGACTATCAACGCGCGCTCGAAATTTATCAGCAGCTTCTCAAACAGGTTGAAGGGTACGGCGACAAGGGGGGCGTGGCGATGGTCCGCGATCAGATCGGGAGGATCTATGCGGATCAAGGTCGTTACGAAGAAGCCCTGAATTATCATCGCCTGGCGCTTGCCGGACTCGAAGAGACGAACAAGAAACGCGCTTCCGTCGTCACGCTCAACAACATAATCGCGGTTTACCTCGCTCAGAAAAACTACGCCGAAGCATTGTCAGTTTCGCAACGTGCGATGCCGCTGGCGCGTGAGGCGGCGAGGACCGCGGATCTTTACGTGGCGCTCACGAACCTGGGCTATTCACAGTATGGACTTAATCAACTGGCGGAAGCGCAGCAGTCGTTTGCCGAAGCAGTCACGATCGCCGAGAGCCTGCGCACGCAAACGGCGGGCGGCGTTGAGGAGCGTCAACGTTATTTCGAAGAGGGGTTGCAAGCGCATCACGGATTGCTCAGCGTCCTCGTAAGACTGAATCAGCCGGGTGAGGCGCTCATGTTTGCGGAACGCGCGAAAGCACGCGCGCTGCTCGACATGCTGCAACAAGGACGCGTCAGAGTTCAGAAAGCGATGACGGCGAAGGAGCAGGACGAAGAGCGGCGATTGAAGTCGGAGCTTACGCAGCTCAACAAACTGTTGGCCCGCGTGTCGCAGTCAGACAAGCCTGCTCGGGTTGCGGAAATAGAAGCTCAACTGGAAAAGGCGCGGCTCAACTACGAGGCATTTCAAAACACGCTTTATGCCGCACATCCGGAACTGAAAACACAGCGCGGCGAAGCGCCGATTATCAACTCGCAGGAGCTCGCTGAGTTGTTGCCAGGCACTTCGTCTGTGTTGCTCGAGTACGTCGTCACCGAAGAAGCGACTTATCTTTTCGCTATCACGAGGCCGGCTGAACGATCCGCTGTCCAAATCGATGTTTACACTGTGCCAATCACGCGAGGCGAGTTGGCGAAACAAATAGAGTCTTTCCGGCAACAACTCGCGACGCGTGATCTCGGCTTTCGTGCCTCCGCGGTGAAGCTCTACGACTTGCTCCTCAAACCGGCGCAGGCTCAACTTCGCAACAAGAACAATCTGGTGATCGCGCCTGACAGTAATCTTTGGGATCTTCCGTTTCAGGCGCTCGTAAATAATGCAGGCCGTTACATGATCGAAGACGCTTCGATCAGTTATGCGCCTTCGTTGACGGTGTTGCGCGAGATGACCAGGCGACGAATGAACCAGACGCCGTCGCGCGAGCCGTCGACGTTGCTGGCGCTCGGCAATCCTGTGTCAGACGGTGAGACAGTGAAGCGAGCGCATCGGGCGTTGCGTCCCTTAAGAAACGCGCGTCTCGAGCCGTTGCCCGAAGCCGGGGAAGAAGTTCGGGCGTTGGGCCGTTTGTATGGCGCGGGGCATAGCAAGGTTTACGTTGGAGCAGAAGCGCGTGAGGATCGCGTCAAGAGTGAAGCGGGACGCGCGAGCATTCTTCACTTCACGACGCACGGAACGCTGAACAACGCCTCGCCGATGTATTCATATTTGACTCTCGCCGAAGGTGGACCAAACGAAGACGGGTTGCTGGAAGCGTGGGAGTTGATGCAACTGGATCTGAAAGCGGAGCTGGCGGTGTTGTCGGCGTGTGAGACGGCGCGCGGGAGGATCGGCGCGGGCGAAGGAATGATCGGATTTTCGTGGGCCATGTTTATTGCCGGCGTGCCGTCGATCGTCGTTAGTCAATGGAAAGTCGAATCCGCGGGCACGCGCGATCTGATGGTCAACTTTCATCGCTCGTTAATGCTCAAGCAAAACAAATCGACAAAGACAGATGCGCTGCGGCAGGCGGCGTTGAAGCTGCTGCGAAATCCCGGGACGAGCCATCCGTTTTATTGGGCCGGGTTCGTGTTAGTTGGAGACGGCGGGTAAAAAACGAGGGCGGCCACGGAGGGCCGCCCCTACAAAATGTGCGGATGATTCCAATTGATTGTAGGGGTGGCCCTCTGTGGCCACCCCGTGTTACGTCAGTGGACCAGGAACGGAAGCACCGGTCCATTCGCCTTGCCGAAGAACTGCTGTTTCGCCTTCTGGGTTTGCTACCGGCGGAGCGATTGGACCTGGCGGAGCAGGTTGCGAGCGAGATCGGAATCGGGATTTGCTTTTTGCAGCAGACGAAATTCCTGTTCGGCTTCGCGCAGCAAGCCGGCGTCGGCGTAAAGCAGGCCGAGGGTGAGATGTGATGATGGATGAGCGCGCCGAGCATTTGCTATTTCGTTTGCTCTGGCTGGATCGAGAATGCGGAACTTGGCCTGTGGCGCAGGCGGCCGTGGCGCGCATCACTTCCTGTCCGTCTTTGATTGCTTTCACTTGCCATGAATAGACTTTGCCGCGCTGGAGCAAGGTGGTCCACGTGAGTTCGGTGAGCTGCGGGCTCGAGATCACTGGAGTGAAATTCTCGTCGTAGACTTCGACGACGTAACCGGTTGCGCCTTCCATTGCCGACCACTCAAACGTCGGCGCATTAGTCAGCAGTACGTTGCCCAGCGGTTCGATAACGGAGAAGTCGGCTTTTGGATTGTCGGAACCCATCAGCGAGCTTGGTGGACGTGTGAGTCCCGCGAGTTGCGCGGACTTTTCGATTCGTCCAGTGCTCAACGCCTTCTTCACGAGACTCTGGTAATCGGGCGACAACTTATCCGCGCCTGAGAGTTTGCCCTGTTGGTCCAGGGATAAGACGTTTCCGCCGTCGTTGAGCTGCGCGACGATCGGGGCAGTTTCAGGTTGTGTTGGCGGCAAAGTTTGTGGGGATTGCGGAGACGGCGATGGGGTTACCGCGATTCTGTGGCTCTGGTTGCCGTGAAGTCGGCCAAACCAGCCAAACGATCGCGGCGAGTAAAAGTATCGCCAGTGCAGCGCCACCGAAGGCGGGGATTGGCGCCATGCGAAACGGTGTTGTTAGAGACGCGAGCGTCCGCTGCCACCAGCTCGTCGTGCTGGCGGGTTGGTATTCGTGATCGATGGATGGAATGATTTCATTCTTGAATTCGCGTAAGTCATTCACCGCAAAAACACAATGGTCACAATCACCCAAATGATCCTCAACCATCTGTAGCTCTTCACCGGCGAGATCTTTGTCGACGTACGCAGCCGTTTGCTGCATCGTGAGGTGCGCGAGGTCGCCGGCCTCTTCGAATACCTGCGATCGCAGATCGAAGAACGCGGCATCGCCGTTTCCCGCCACTGCGACCCGCTGCTGGCACGTCTCGCATTCGGCAAGATGATCCGTTACCGCCAGCAGTTCGTTTGCCGCCAATTGGCGCTGGCAGTAGTCCTCGATCTGTTTTTGAGTCAGATGTTGCACCACAATTTTTCCTTAGTCCTCACGACCGGGGTCCCGGGGAGTTCTAATTCGATAAGTTGGCGAAAATTGTCGCGTATTACCATCGCCAGAAAAATAGCCACAAAAGGCACAAAGTTCACAAAAGGCACAAAGTTCACAAAAGGCACAAAAGAACTCAGGTAAATACCTAACTGACTTTGTGCCTCTTGTGACCTTTGTGCCTTTTGTGTTCATAAAAATCCTTTTAGGCGTCGCGCCAGACGTTCCCGACCGGATTTGCGCGCATTAATCACTTGTTGGCGCGAAAGTCCCAACAGTTCAGCGATCTTTGAGTCTTCGAGCGGCAGTTCGTTCCACAGCTCCGCAAAACTCTCGCCACTCATCTCGACCGTATCGGCCAGTTGGCGAATAGTGGCGATGCCGGTGGCCGGGAACAGGGTGATACACCCGAAACCGCTCCCCTCCTTCAAGTTCAACAACAACGCCGCGCGCTGGTTTCGCGGAAGCTGCTGCAACTCTTCCCACAGCCTTTGCAAAAACATCCGCTTCTCGATCCGCCACGCCGGATCGGGCTCGGAGAGATCCGGCAACGACCCAACCGCATCTTCATCTTCTGCGAGCGACTCCATCGGTTGATCACCAATCCCGAGAAGCGAAGCCACGGCGGTCACCAACTCGTCAAACTCGATTGGACCACTCGCATAGTTAAAAATCGCAGCCACCGTATCTGCCAACCCCTGCGTCTTGCTGTCTTTCGGCGGCGTAACGTGAGCTGATAGAGCATCATGGTCCAATCGCGCCGCCGTGCTCCTCTGTTCTTGCCAGGCACTGAAACCGGCGACGAGTTGTCCAGCGGCATTTTGCCATGCCGAAAAGCCTCGTTGTCGCGTCACGAGATAGTGCAATCGGTTCTTTAAAGCATGTCTTTCCGGAAACTGCCGGCGCAACCAACGAGCGCACGTTCGATGCGCGATGATCGCCGCCATTCCTCGCAGGTCTGCAATCGGATGCCCGTCAGGCAAACGGCGAAACTTCTGCAACTGCGCGAGTAGTTGCAGCAAAACTTCCTGATAGATGTCCTCGGCTTCAGCGCGTTGCGTGGCCCGATACGATCCAAGTCGCAGTTTAAAACGAATGACGCCCTTGATTACCGGCTCGGCGTGCGTGTTGATGAGTTGCAGCACGATGTCGCCGGCTCGTTCGTCGCTGTCTTCGACTAAGAGAGGTTCGAGCAGGGCGTCGATCTTTACCGGCGACTCTTTCATAAAAATTTTTGTTGTATTAGCGAGCTTATCTGTGTTTTTCTAAATACGGCAAGACGGACTCGCGCGATATTGCCAAATTAGGTCGCCCATCACAAATAAACATTCTCAGCCTCAACCTATAAGGAGAAACAATTAATGGCGAAAGCAAATAAGGGCCTGACCCGACGCCGCTTTCTGCAAGGCGTCGGCTTAGCCGGAGGCTCCGCGGCGCTTTACGAAACGATGACTGCGCTCGGACTGATCAATCTGCCCGAAGCGTGGGCTGGTCCACCACAGCTTCCTGCTGGTTCGGGCGCCGGAAAGAAAGTTGTGATACTAGGCGCAGGCATCGGTGGTCTAACGGCCGCTTACGAACTAAACGAAGCCAAGTATGACGTTCAAGATCATTGAATTGACCGAACGCGCCGGCGGACGCAACCACACTGCACGTCAAGGCACCGTACTCGTCGAAAAGAATGAGCAGGGCCAGGTCACCATGGAGCAAATCTGCAAGTTTGACGAGGGGCTTTACCTGAATTTAGGACCAGGACGTCTTCCTTATCATCACCGTCGTGTACTTCATTACTGCCAGCAATTCGGCGTCGCACTCGAAGTCTATGTGATGGAGACGATGGCGAACCTGTTTCAGAGCGACAAGTCTTTTGGCGGCGAGCCAAAAATCAGGCGCAAGATATACAACGATATCCAGGGCTACATCTCGGAGATGGTGGCGAAAGCCGTCGATCAAAAAGCGTTAACGGAAAGATGACCGACCAGGATACGAATCGACTGTTGTGCCTGTTGAAGACCTTCGGCGATCTCGGCGAGAACTCCGACTGCAGCAAGTGTGGCAAGACAAAATGCAAGAACTGCAACTCGAGCTGTAGCGACTGCGCGCAGTGCGATAAGGAATGTCCGTACGTGCTTCCAATACACCGGCTCCACGCGCGATGGCTGCAAGATCACGGTCTACGAACCTTGCGAGCCCGGACCCAAGCTTCCCTGGCAGGAATTGCTCAGCTCGGAATTCTGGCGCTTTCGTTTCTACCAGTCGTTTGAATACGAATGGCAACCGACGCTCTTTCAACCCGTCGGCGGCATGGACAAGATCGTCGACGCTTTCGTGAGCCGGATCGGACATCTCATTCAGTACGAGACGGAAACCGTGGGAATCAGGACGCGCGAAAATGGCGTCACCATTACCACCCAGAACAGATTGGGCCAGCCCGTCAGACTAGAGGCCGACTACTGCATCAGCAACATTCCGTTGCCGTTGCTGCTCAAAATAAACAACAATTTTTCGCCGGATTTCTACAAGGCAGTCGCGACCTGCGTTTAGGACCCGACCTGTAAACTCGGATGGCAAGCAAACGACCGTTTCTGGGAAAATGACGCGAACCAGATCTACGGCGGCATCAGCTATACCGACGATCTGATCACGCAGATGTGGTATCCGTCCTACGACTACTTCACCAAAAACGGAACACTTACCGGCGTCTATAACTATGACCAGGACGCCATTAACTTTGGCAAGATGGGCAGGGACGAACGAATCAAGGCGGCACGCAAAGGGGCAGTCAAGCTTCATTCGGAGTTTTCCAAGGACTCGATCGTTCCTTCAGACAAAGCGATCTCGATTGCCTGGCAAAACATTCCGAACGAGCGTGGTGGTTGGGCTAACTGGGATCCGAACAACGAGGATCATACGAAGGCCTACACCCGCCTGTTGTCTCCCGATGGTCGTTTCTACGTGACTGGCGATCAGGTTTCGCAACTGCCCGGATGGCAGGAAGGCGCCATGGAATCGGCAGACCACGTGGTCAATCAAATCGGCAACCCCAAGGCAGTGAAATTGCCGAGGGTCATACGCGCTCCGAATACGCGTCGTTTGATTCACGGCCGTTCTTAGTTTCTGAAATTGGTTTTGTTTTTGTGGGCGCCGGGCTCTTAAATTACCGGCGCCCTTATTGTTTCTTTAGAGCCCGCGAAACGAAAAACTCGAAATCGTCATAACGATTGCAGACAGTTTCTAATTTCAGAACCCCAATAGCTCGTGATTCTCACGAAGAAGAGGACGTTATGGCCATTCAACCCACTCCTAAACTAGAAACCAACCCCGACGTCAGGATTTTTTTTAGCGGCCTGATGATTCTCCAGCCATCCCAGGACAGCAAGACTTGCGAAGTGTTCGTGCATCGCTCCGCGCCGAACCACCAACTCACGATTGAAGTACGTGAGAAGCAGAAGAACGGCCCCGACCTGATCAAGATGAGGCACGTCGGCCCGCTGCCTTTTGCGGTGCAACCGTTTAACGCGCCGGCAGGACAACTTCCGATTCACGGAATGTCGATTCGGGTGGCGACCGCACCAAAGGGCATCAGAGCGTACACGGCGCAAGAAGCATCGACGGAAGGTGAGGCTCTCGCTCTGGCCATCAACCTGGATGGTCGAAGGCTTCCATGACGTCGATACCGGCAGAATCGACAGACTGAATGGACGGCCGAGCATCGCGCTGAACGATGTTGTGCTCTACACCGCGGACAAAACGTCGCCGCAGTTAACGATCGATCTCAAGAAGGATGGTCAGCAAGTGCGACGTCTTGATCCGTTTGCCAGTTTAATTGGCGGGAACATCTATCTGGATAATGGCGATAATGTCATTGTGACGTGGATGGCCGAGGGTTTCGTCGAAGATCTAATCCTGAAAAAGCCCGCGAACGGAAACAGCTACGAGATTTACATCGTGAACGATCCGCTGTATGAGCCAAACAGGGTGGGTCTTCCGGAACACGACGAACTCAGGGAGTATTATAAGTTGCTGCCGGACGTTGCGCTGAATCAACAGTTCCGATTGGACGTGAAGGTACCACAAGGAGTTGATCCGAATTCTATCGGCCGAGGCTCGACTAAGACCCCGTGCATGTCCGTCCTCAAAGTTCGACCCTGAGCGCGGCTTTTCTGTCATTGATCAGTTCAATCTGCTTCGTTAGGAGGCGAATATGAAGGTCGGTATTGCCGTCAACGTTGGTCTCAACGACGTGACTTCTGAGAACTTTAGCGTCAAGAAGCTATCCGGCTGTGAGAAAGATGCTGAAGCGATGCACCGTATCGCGGAGAAAATGGGCTTTTCCATGAACTTGTCGTCATTGCTGCTCGGTGCCGCCGCCACTCACGCTGCTGTTGAAAAAGCGGTTTCCGAGGCGGCGGCCAAATTGGAAGCTGGCGATCTGTTTCTCTTCAGCTTCGCCGGTCATGGGACTTTTGACAAAGCCCCGGCAGGATCCGGGGAAGCAGATGACCGCGACGAGAGTATCGTTCTCACAGATCACTTCATGCTGGACGATTTCTGGCGCAATACGCTTTGGCCGAAGTTCAATTCCGGCGTGCGGATCGTGGCGGTCGCGGATTGTTGTCACTCTGAGTCAGTTCTTTTCGCGCCGCAGGCTGATTCGCTGAACGGGGAGGCGGACGCCGCTGCGCCTGTGAGCCCATCGGTCACTGCGGTTGGCGCCCCGGCTTCTCGTTTTGTCGCGCCGGAGGAGCGTCAGAAGGAAATGGAAAAATCCAAAGCGTTTTATGACCAAGTGCGCGCAACGTCTCCCCAGGCAATCACAGCGAAGCGGCTCTTTCTCTCGGCGTGTAAAGACAAGCAGGAAGCTATCGATGGATCTAACAATGGGGTGTTTACCGCTAAGTTGCTGAAGGTCTGGGACGACGACAAATTCCCCGGCAACTACGTTCAGTTCATGGAAACGATTGCCCAGGGATTCCCCGACACCCAGACTCCGATGCTCACGCCGGCAGAATTGACGGAGTTTAGTAAGGAGCGGCCGTTTACGATCAAGTAACCCGCTGCGGCGCCTGTCCGTTTGAGCACAGGCTGGAGTTGACGCGTTACTCTCACGTCGCACCTCAACCGGCGTCGACTCGGTGCTTCGCAGTGCTTTAACGGCAGGCGCACATGCGGTTTGTTAATAAATGTTGCCGCCTGCTTGGGTTGACGTGAGCGATCCGTTGTTTACGTTCAGCGTGTAAGCGACTCCGCCGGTTCCGGTCCAGGTCGAGAAGTTGAACGTGCCGCCTTGTGGCAGTTTGTAGACACCGATATTCAAGTACGTCAGCGGCGTTCCGGCCACGATGACTTGTGCTGGTCCAGGCGCTTGCAGGAAATAGGCTGCGCCGGTTCCGACCATCGTGGCGGCGCCCGTTGACGTTACCAGCAGTGCGGTTTCTTCGTCGATGCCGATGCCGCGCGGTTGGGTGGACCAGCCGTTGTTGACGAGACGGGCGAGGAAAGCGAGCGATCTGCCCATGCGATCGCGAGTGACGAAGTGGGAATCGTAGAGTTTATTCACGCCGAGCGCCGACTGAAACAGATCGCGATCGAGTGTGACGTAACGATGAAACGGGTCTGCCAGCGCCTGGCTGGAAGTGACTGAGCCTCGAGCGCCTGTGTAGATAAACTGACTGAGTACGGCGAGGCCGGCGCTGGTCCCACCCACCGGCGCCAATTTCGAATTGAGCAGGAAGTTCACGCCGGTCTGCACTGCTGTTCCACGCCACAGATCCACGTAAGTCGACTGATCGCCGCCGGCGATCCAGAGCGCTTCTGCGTTCTGTATCTGGGTGCTGACGTATGGAGCGTTCGCGCCGTTGATATTGCCGATGATGATCGTTTCGACCGAGTCCATTTGCGGGCAGAGTTGTTGAATGTACGGGTTGTAAGCGTCTGTGCCGGTGGTCCTGATGACGACGAAGTCACCGCCACCTGCACGCTGGCACATCCACTGAAACGCAGCGTCGACGTCCGTTCCTCCACCCATCAGCACCAGACCAGGCGTCAGGTTAGGTGATGGCGGTGCGTCGGCGGCGTTGCCGGCGATGAACGACTTGAAGCCCGATTTAGGCGCGGCGCAAAGCGACGCTGCCGCGATACAGATGATTGCGATCGCAGTTGCGAGCGAGCGCAGAGAACGTGCGACGATGGACCAGGTGAGCATCGAAATCCTCCTGCGATAGATGAAGAAAGCTGCGCGTGAGGTTATATCACTATGGTGCGGCCGATGACTATGTTCTTGAGGTTCTAGTGGTGGTACAGTTTCAACTAATACGCCGAAGGCGTTCAATAATTCCAGCCCAGGGTTGCTTCAACCCTGGGCTTAGCAGAAGAGGATTAGACAACACTGAAAGTGTTCGGCTTGCAATTGAAACTCTTTCAGAGTTTAAGGGATTAATACATGATTTAACTCAGGGTTGAGGCAACCCTGGGCTGGAATTAGTAAACGCCTTCGGCGTACCTAACAGACAGTCGGACGGTAGATCTCACACACAAACGATCAAGTCATTTCTCGCTTCAACCACGAGCGCGCGAATCGCCACTCGCGATCGACGGTCGACGAAGAAACTTCCAGGAGCGTTGCCACTTCTTCCAAAGTGAATCCTCCAAAGTAGCGATACTCGATGATCTTTGCCTTACGTTCGTCGATCTTGCTGAGCTTGGTCAACGCTTCGTCGAGCAGAATGAGTTCCTCCGACATCTCGGTCGAGAGAAATCCCGCATCGGCGACGTCGATATGTTCCGCGCGCCCGCCGCGTTTTGCTGCCAGTTGTTCGCGGGCGTGCTCGATCAGGACCTGGCGCATTCGCCGCGCCACGAGTGCATAAAAGTGTTGCCGGCTCTGCCAGTTAATAGGCTCGCCTTCGATAAGTCTGATAATCGCTTCGTTCACCAGCGCGGTCGTTTGTAAGGTGTGACCGAAATTTTCGCGGCGCATGTAGGCGTGTGCGATCTTTCGCAACTCGGCGTCGACCAACGGTATGAGCTTAGCCAAAGCCTCGGAGTCGCCTCGACTCCAGGCTTGCAACAGCTCCGTAATTTCATGCTTCCGGGTCATCGCGTTCTCGAGAGGACTAATAGTAGGACGACGCGTAAGAGTGTCTGGGTTCGGCAGTAATCTTAGCAGCATCTGCTCCTCCAATTCTTGAAAAAACTGTGAAACTGAGGATTACAGAAGTAATGAAGTGACTGTTGAAACCATTACGGATGGGATCGTTGTTGATCCCGATGTGCTAAGGAGAATGGTAACCCCCGACCATGCATAACTTTATTGCCCTGAACGACCGGGCTGTGGTCCTACTTCGGCGCTTCTTTTGCTGTCCGGCGCTGGCGTTTGCTTGATTGGTGGTTCCGACAAACAACTTTTGTCACCGGCGTGATTTGTTCGCCCGCTCCAATTCTCATCCAAGGAGACACTTTGATGGAGCGCCAGTTGTGGGACCGTATTCAGGAAATCTATTACTCGACTCTGCCAATGTCGCCCTCTGAGCGCGGCGCTTTTGTCGCGACTGCTTGCGACTCTGATCCATTCATCGTGCGTGAGGTTAGCTCGTTGCTGGAAGCTGACGAATCGTCCGCGGGATTTCTCGAATCACCCATCTTCGAGATTGGCTTGAAGATTATTTCGAGCCGCGATCGGAATGGTTCGCACAAGGCTGTTGCTGCGACCGCCGAAAACCTCGTGGGAACCACGATCGCCGAACACTACCTGGTTGAAAAGAAACTCGGCCACGGCGGTATGGGCTGCGTCTACCTGGCTCGCGATCTCCGGCTGCACAACAAACCAGTTGTAATAAAAGTGCTGTTGCAAGCATCACTACAGGACGCATATGTAGTGAAGAAGTTTCGCCAGGAGGTTGAAGCTCTTTCTCGCATCGATCACCCGGGAGTGGTCGGCGTTCTGGATGCCGGCGAACTGCCCGACGGCAAGCCGTACATCGTGATGCAGTATGTCAACGGAGAGACGTTGAGATCGCAGATTCCGAGCGAGGGAATGGATTTGCAGCGAACCGCTGTCCTGATACAGCAGATTGGCGCGGCCCTCGAAGATGTTCACAAGAAGGGCATCTTTCACCGCGATTTGAAGCCCGACAACATCATGCTTCAAGTGCTTACAGGCGGAACGGAATTGGTGAAAGTAGTGGATTTCGGTATTGCGAAGGTGAAGGATTCGGTGGTCGCGCCAAGCACCGTCTTTAACATTCCGGTTGGCTCGGTGCTTTACATGTCACCCGAACAGCTTCGCGGGGGAGAAAAGGTCACGGCTGCGAGCGACATTTATTCCCTCGCTGTGATTGCCTACGAAATGGTTTCCGGCCGCCGCCCGTTCAATCCAACTTCCGCGCCTCAATTACTCGAAATGCATCGTGAAGGCGTGCGGGTAAGACCTACCGACCTGCGCGCAAACCTGCCGACGGAAGCACAGGCAATCATTCTGCGTGGTTTGTCGTTCGAACGAACTGCTCGTTATCAGAGTGCCACTGAATTCGGTGACGCGCTCGCGCGCGCCCTGGTGGAAGAAGAAACACAGTTCAATGGATACACGCGCCGTTCGCTTACCGCGGCTGGATATACGACGCAACCAAGTCTGACAACGCCAACTCCCCCGATAGTGATTCCCGATCCGTTGCCCCGCTCATTCCGCTGGGGCAGGAAACGGCTGGCAGTTATTGGCGCTGCTTTGCCTCTCCTCGTCCTTGCTGCTGTCTTAATCGCGAAGTTAATAGGTATAGGACCATTCCGCGAAATCGTGGCCGTCACTCGCTCGATGAGTTACTCGCTCACTGTCCAAAAGATGCGGGACCAAAAGCCATTTCAGAATACCTTCGAGTCTTCCGGACAGGAGATCTACGAAAATGGCTACAAGTTTCGCTTGAACGTTTCCAGTCCTGAAGGCGGCCACATCTATCTATTCAACGATGGCCCACCGACAACAACCGGCACCAGCTTCACCATACTTTACCCAACACCTCAAACCAGCGGCGGCTCTGCCGCAGTTGGCCCAAACCAGCTCGTGCAAACCAACTGGAACCAGTTCAGTGGTGGAACGGGCACGGAAAACTTCTGGATGGTTTGGTCCGCGACGCCAGTTCCGGAGCTCGAGTCAGCAAAGTCAGAGGCTTTCAAGCATCCTGACGGAGCAGTGACAGGAGAGACTCTGATTCGGGTCCGGGAATTCCTCAAACGGAAGCAGGTCGAAATCAAGGAGAGAACTACGAAAGACAAGAACAACGAGCTGAGCACCGTGCGCGCGCCGAGTGACATGCTGGTTAAGCTCGTCGAACTTGTTCACAGATAAAGGTAGTCCAAATTCTTCTATTAAGGGGGGACACATGTTTTCCCAGGCAACCTCTGGCCACTTGAAGATCGTTCGGATTTTTCTGCTTTTCTCACTGGTGCTGAACTTTGTTCAGCCAATGGCTTTAGCAAGCCAGGAGAAACCCACTCCGCGTGCGATCATCTCCGATGACTTCACCGAAAACAGACCTAAATCACTGAAAAAGCGCACTCGCAACTCGCGAAAACGAGCGCGGACATATCGGCTCGCGACGACGTCTCTGATTGGAACGTTTGCCGATTACAGTTTGCAGGCAGGCGTGACTCTTTGGCGGTTGGAGTACGCCCCGGTTTCACTTTCACCCTGGATCGCGAGGCGTGTTGAGAGCGATACCGAGTTTCGCGCGGGTGAATTTCTTCGCCTGAGCATTGAATCGCCGCATCCGGGTTACCTGTACGTCGTAAACCGTGATTGGTTTACTGATGGCACCTCCGGTGAAACCAACCTGATATTTCCCTTGTTGGGCGAAGACAATCGAGTGCAGGCAGGAAAACTGATCGACATTCCCGCTCCTGATGTTAATCCGTTTAAAACGACTCCGAAATCCAACCAGGCAGGAGAGCTGCTTACAATAATCATAACTTCCAAGCCGCTCCGCTTACCGATTTCCGAAGGACCACTGCCGATTTCTGACGCGCAGCTCTACGCGTGGGAGCAGCGGTGGGGTGGTCCAACAGCGCGTTACGAAATGAACGGCGGCGCCGGTGAAGTTCGGACCAGACAAGAACTTCAAGCTGCCGAGCGAAGTCGAGCCAGGCAACTCACGCGCGACGATCCCAGTCCACAAACCATCTACTTTTCTGGCGCCACGCAACACCGACGGCCTGCTCTTCAACCTCATGCTTTCATACGCGCCGTAATGTATCGCCAAAAAACGACATCATTAAGGAAGCCCCCAATCGGTCAACGATAGCTTCACCAAAGACCATGCAACGAACCTCCTACTTCTCCTCAATCCTGGTCATCGCTGCGCTGCCTGTTTTCCTCTTGCTCACAGCAGGAGCTCAGACGCAGGGCCAGACTCCCAATCAACCATCGACGATCCAGGCGTCCATTCTCATCTATCGTCAACGATACAACGAAGCGATCACGCAACTGGAACAAGTCCTCGAGACCGAGCCCGCTAACAGCGAGGCGCTGACCTACATGGCGACAGTGAACCTGTATCGGAACCTTCAGTTTCTGCAGGCTCAGGCGGAGTTCGAGAAGGCTTATAAGGCAGGCGGCGGCGCGACGTTCATCGTCAACCACTCACACGAGGCATTCAACACTGACGACGTGGTTGATTATTGTCGAGGCTGGCTCCATCTGCGCCGGAACAGCCTCGAGTTTGTGCCGTTCGAAAGCAGTCATCGCTTCAGGATCGATTTCAACCAGGTGGAAGAGTTCCAGCGAAACAAGCTTTCCAAGAAAGCCTTTCACATAAAGTTCGGCGGCAAGAGTCAAAACTTCCGCGGACGCTCCAACACCGAAAGCGAACCCCTTCTCATAATCGCTCTTTACAAGAGCTTTGCCCAAAACTGACGGCGTTTCACTCAACAGCCCGCAGCGCCGTCCACTCAACCTAGGAGACTCACATTATGAAAAACCGTCCCGCAAAATTAGTCGCACTGACGCTGGTGTTTCTGTTTTTGTTTCCGGTCCATTTAGTTGCTATGGCCCAGGATCCTACCCCCGCCCAGGACAAGCCAAAGACTGAATCCGAAGAAGCAAAGAAGCTAAAGAAGACGGAGGAGGACAAGATCAAGAAAGAGGAGGAGCTGAAACGTAAGGCGGAAAAGGTCCGCACCAATGACGCAAGAAAATATCAAACCCTCACCGATTTCGCCGAAGAGCTTTACGCCAGCGATCGAGACTTCCACGCGCAGGTAGATGATGCATACCAGGATCTGCAAAGCAGACAGGCGGCCGAAGCCTACCTGATCAATGTTTCCCGTCGCCAGGAGGTGCTGGTCACTGAAACCGAAGGTGAAGAGCTGAAAATCCGCCGCGCTCTTTACGACAATCCGAGGGTCCAGGAGTACGTCAATCGTCTGGGCCAACAGATTGTTCCCGAGGATTCCGACAAGCTCTATGCGTTCAAAGTAACAGTTAATCCGATCCCCCAGGCTTATACGCTTTCGACCGGAACGATTCTGGTCAGCACCGGGATGATCTCGTTGTTGGACAACGAGGCCCAGTTGGCCTACGTGCTGGCCCACGAGTTGGGCCACGTGTACAAGGATCACTGGCGGACGAAAGTAATGCTGCCGATGGCCGAAGAGGAGTACAACAAAAAGCAAGAAAACAAGCGAAAAATGTGGGCGGGAATCATCGCT
Source organism: uncultured Acidobacteriota bacterium (assembly GCA_963770215.1). Taxonomy (GTDB): domain Bacteria; phylum Acidobacteriota; class Blastocatellia; order Pyrinomonadales; family Pyrinomonadaceae; genus PSRF01. The sequence continues at coordinate 90,802 of CAVYOP010000010.1, read as the reverse complement.
GCAGCGGGCGCTGGAGTGGGCGCGGCGATTGGAGGTAAAGACGGAATTATCCCCGGCGCAGTGAGTGGGTTGATAGCCGGTTACGCTATCAGCAGTTACTACGCAAAACGGAGCTCGCTGGACTGGCAGCCGACTCAGGAAAACGAAGCAGACGATTTTGCTTTGCGGGCTACGCTGGGAAAATCCTTTGATGTTCAGGAAGTGCCGCGACTGTATGCGACCATGGCCCAGGTTGCTCGCAGCGACCAACGCACTGAACTGGGCTTCCTGGGCGCCTCGGCGCGGATAAAAGAGCGAACGGACTACGCGCGGCAGGTAATCGACGGCTCCTTAAAGGCGCAATATGACGAAGCACTAAAGGCCAACAAGATCAAAGGGACCAGCCCGGAGTTCAATTCGATCATGTGCGATTTGAAGCGTGACAACGGCATTGAAGCTTTCTATTTCGACATGTTCCAGATGGCCAAGAGGAACCTGTCGCAGTCTGCAATGCTGCGATCGGACGATCCGTTGACTGCTTATTACTACGGACGTGTGATGAAGCAGGTGGGCAGAACTTCGGAAGAGCTCGAAGTCGCTCAACAATGGCTGCAGAAGGCGATCAAACTTGATGTCCGCGGTGACATTCCGGAAGTGCAACTGCATCGAGCGCTGCTGTTGATGGAAGCGAAGGATGCGAGCCATAACACCGACGCGGTTGCGGCCTTGAAGAACTACATCACCGCGTACGGACGCAAACGCGCCACGAAAATCAGTAATGCGGATATTAACCCGCCCAACCTCGATGTTCTTTACGGTTATATGAGACTGCTTGGGGATCAGACGTGGACCGCGCCGAACATTATCGACATATTGAGAGCGAGCGCGCTCATCCCAGGTGGTCCAACCGGGCAACCATCGTCGTTATCACTCCCAAGGATTGAGCCGGCTGCGGAATTGCTTTCTCCGGTAAAGGCGAAGAACCCACAAAAACAGTGAAACGCGAAACTCAATCTTTGCGAAAAGTCCATTTAAGGAGGACGAGATGGTCAGTGCTCGTCCTCTTTACCGGACTCGTGTCGCTCTTGATTCAAAGCCTGATGTCCTCGCCGGGCGCGCAGGCGGTATCCGTGTTTGAACTTGAAATTCCGGATCTTCAGGTTGTGGCTGCGGCGTCTTCTGAAACCACGATCCCCTCTTCGAGTGTTAATCAGCTTTTCGTGCACGTCCTTAAACCCGCCGCTGACCGGATCGATTACGGCTCAATCGCAGTCAATCTAAATGGTCAACCGACCGCACCGGTCGCGGAGATTGTCAATGGGCTGCGTGGAAAGCTGGTGAAAGTCGATCTCAAAAGGCTTCCCGCATATAAGCTCGTCACGGGAAAAAACACAGTGGAGATCCTCGCGGAAAACAGGCTCGGCCGGCAGTACTATGCAAGCTTTATCATCAAGACCGCCAACGAAAGCTGGAACGCAGATTTCCCTTATGAGGTGCAACAACCTCCGGAAGCGATAAAAGAAATTCCGCCGCAGCTTGTTCTGCTGGAGCCGGAAGGACCGATCGAGTTTCAGCCAAATCTGACCAGCATGCCGGTGAAGATTAGCGGTCTCGCAAGTGGCAGCAGTCCCATTGTGCGCGTGTCAGTTGACGGTAAGAACGTTGCGCTCAAACGCCAACAGAAAACCACTTCGCGCCAACTGGCACGAATCGCAGAGTCGGAGCGGAGCGTTGCTTTCGACACGATTGCGAAGATCAACACGACTGCCACCCAGATCGTTGTGGAGGCTGAAGACAAGTTGGGTTCTCGTGTTCGTATAACCATTCCGGTATTTGTCGGAGACAAGAGAACAGTTGTTCCAGTCAAGGGAAAGAAATACGCACTCATAATCGGCATCTCGAAATACAGGAACAACTCCCGCGGAGTGCCGAACCTTGAATACGCCGATGTTGATGCAAGAGCGATTTATCAGTTCTTACAAACACCGGCGGCGGGAAGTTTTTCTCCTGAGAACATGCTGCTTCTGTCCAACGAGCAGGCCACGCTCTCGCGCATACGAGAAGTTCTGACAAACTTTACGGCCAAAGCTTCTCCCAATGATCTGCTGCTGATCTTCTTCGCCGGCCATGGCGCGCCCGATCGTCTCGCGCCGCAAAACTTGTATTTGATCGCTCACGATACCGACGCCGATCGCATGGCTGATACAGGTCTTTCCATGACTAAGCTGCGTCGTTATTTCGATGAAAACATAAAGTCTAAAAGAGTGGTGCTGCTCATGGATGCTTGCCACAGCGCCGGTCTCTCCACGCAAGGCACGCGCGATCTGGGGAATAACCTGGCAAATCAATACCTGGAAAAGCTGCTTTACAGGGAAGAAGGATGGGCGATTATCACTTCGAGCGATGTAAACGAGAAATCTCTCGAATCAGAAAAGTGGGGCCACGGAGTTTTTACCTACTATCTCCTCGACGGTTTGAAAGGAGGTGCGGACATGAACCGGGATCGCGTAGTTAGCGTCGGCGAGCTCTTCCGTTACGTTCGTCAGAAAGTCCGCATGGACACTGACTTTCAACAGAACCCCAGAATGCTCGCCGGCGAGAACGAAAACCTTTCGCTTGCGATTGCGCGCTAGCGCCAGGATATTCTCCCGCAAAGGCGCAAAGGCGCAAAGGCGCAAAGAAAGTCCCCTCGAAAGTGGTGTCCTAATCTGGAAGTATTCTCAGCGTGTCTCGGCGTATCTCTGCGTTTAATATGAGCGAAACGCAGAGAGCGCGGAGAGTCGCAAAGGTCGCACAGTTTAGATTAGGACACCCCCCCTCGAAACGCGGCAGCGCTTTGCGTCTTTGCGCCTTTGCGGGAGACATCTTCAATCATCCTCACAGCAAAACTCACTTCTTCAGTTGACGAGGTTTTCTCCTTTCCTGCGCCACGTAAGTGTGGAGTGAAAACATTGGTTCGATTACGTGAGGACGCAGATGAAAGAAAAGATCCGAATACTATTCTTATCCGCTAACCCCTGGACGACGAGCCGCATTCTGGTCGACGAAGAAGCGAGAGAGATCTTCGAAAAGATCCAGGAAGGTCCGTATCGCGAGCAGTTCGAACTGCACAAACACACAGCCACACGGACCCACGATCTCCAGCGGCTTCTGCTGACCTATCAGCCGCACATCGTTCATTTCAGCGGCCACGGAACCGCGAAACAAAAGCTCATCCTCGGCGGAACGCCGGGTCGAGGCAAGACTGTCGAGAGCCAGGGATTGGTAGATCTCTTCGCTCTTTACAACACGCATCTCCGATTAGTGCTGCTCAATGCTTGCTTCACTAAAGTGCAAGCTCGGTCCCTCTCCGAAGTGATCGACTATTCAGTCGGAACCGGCAAAGGCATCGGCGACAAAGGCGGAGTCGCTTTCGCCGGCGCGTTCTATCGCGCACTCGGATTCGGCAAATCGATCAGGGAAGCATTCGGATCGGCCAAGGCGGAGTTGGCGCTGACAAAGATGCCGCGCACGCAGGGCATCGAGCTCTTCGTTCGTGAAGGCGTCAATCAGGACGATCCGTTTCCCGATGTGGAAAGCGATTACTACACGGGCGACGCCAACGCCGCGATAAGAAGAGAAGACCGGTTTGAGTGCCGGATCACGATTGTCGAGATATCCACTGTGATCCAAACCGGCAAACGAATTTGCTCCAAGGTTAGAAGTATGTCGGCTTGCAGACGTAATGCGCTCGAGCGACGCATTGCGACCGACTTGACAGGCCGTGCCAGGTAACTGCGAGACCTTGCACACAAATAATAAGGAGACAGGAAAATGCCCAGTAATAAGAATATCAAGCTAGAGACGGCGAACTCGGCTGCTCTGCGCAGGTCTGCTCCCAAAGCCCAGGGAACCAGAGCGGGAGTGCTGATCGATTGGCGCGAAGGATCGAAGAAATCCGGAAAACCGTCGGTCGGAATCGGCAAAGCAATCCGAGACGGACGCTAACCAGCTTGCTTACCTACACCCACTGGAAGGTAGCTCGCTTGAGCTACCTTCCTTGTGCTTATTGAAATTTCTGCGTAATACATGGTAAATAGAGCGTTTCCTCTAGTCCTCTCCAGACGGTAAGCAGGTGCTCTCCGTAGGTTTGGTCTCACGATGATGGTTTCCACTTAGGAAACTGAGCTCAAATGCAACCAAGCAAAAAAGGCGGATTCTCAACCAATCAACTGTGCGCACTGGCGCTCATGTGTTTTTGTGTGTTCGCCCTTCTGGCAGTTCTTGGCAGTTCAGAACCAACAGCCGTCGTCATCGATGCGGCCGCCAACTCCAACGGACCTTTACAAATCACCCCAGGCTCATCAAGTAAACGTGAAATCGCAGCCGGCGCTACGGAAGTGATTGAAGTCTCGATGAATCAGGGCAAGCTGCTTCGATTCTCGATCGATAAAGGTGACCTGGCGCTGTCCACAGCGTTGTATGACCCCGGCGGCGCGAATCTCATCGAGCACGTTAGCCAGGAGTTCGAAGTAGTAGAGATCTCGCAGCCTGCCGATGCTGCCGGCGTTTACAAGATCGAGGTCCACTCTCGTGAGACTGCCCAAACGCCAAGATCTTATGAGTTACGAGTTGAACCGGAGGCGAACATTACGGCAGCGGATCGAAAAGACAACGACGCGCGTCAGGCAATGTCGCATGCCGAAGTTTTGCGCTCCGCCTGGACCGAGGCCGCACTTCGAGAAGCGAAAGAGAAGTATGACCAGGCGGCGACGATTTGGAAATCGATTTCCAGCTTCTCTAATGCTTCACTCGCGACCTTAAGATCCGGCAACGTTTGCTTTCGTTTGAGCAGATTTCCCGAATCGCTGAAGCGCTACCAGGACGCGGCCGGCCTGGCCCAAAAGAGCAATGACGCGGTGGCCCAGGGCAGAGCGCTGAGCCAGATGGGCCTGCTGTATTCGTACATGGGCCAAAATGGTCTGGCACAGGAGCAACTAACAAACGCGCTGGCGCTGTTAAAGCCGGGCGATAGTGATAGGACTCCACTAGCCGGAATCGCCTACGCTGAAGCACTCAGCAATTCCGCTGAAGTCAACTATGCAAAAGGCAATTTCATAAAGGCAGCGACACAGTTCGAAGAGGCCCGCAAACTGTTCGAGGGCGATCGAAGAGGTCAGGCAAAGACGCACTTGTTCAAAGGCTATCTGGCCGGAACCAGGGGCAACCCTGAAAAAGCCAGTGCTGAGATCTCGCAGGCCCTTGAACTATACAGAGCGATAGGCAACAAGGCTGGCGAGGGTTTGGCGCTCCTCGGTATGGGAACATCCAATTCCGGGAAGGGGGTTGAGAACACCGCAATCCGATTGAGCCGCGAAGCCAGTGAGATTTTTCATTCAATTGGGGATCGACATAGCGAAGCCATGGCTCTCAACGCCTTCGGGCAGGCTTTCGAGAACATGAACGATTTCGATCTTGCCCTCGACAAATACGAGAGTGCGTTGCGTCTCTTTGAAAGCATTGGAGCGTTGGATCTGGCATCCGTTAGTGCTTACCTGATTGGCCGGGCCCATCTCAAAAACGATCAGCGCAAGAAAGCGCTGGTTTACTTCGAACGTTGTAAAACCTTGAGTCATGCCGCAGGAAAATCGCGTTTTGAAGCACTTGCACTTGACCTCATTGCCACGCTCTACGAATCTCAAAACCCCACTGAAGCGTTGAATCAGCATCGCAAGGCCCAGGAGTTTTACAAGAGCATGGGCGATCGCCGCGGACAGTCGTTGGCGTTGAACAACTACGGAGATTTCCTGCTGAAACTCGGTCAAAAAGAACAAGCGCTGGCCGCATACACTCAAGCTCTTCCTTTGAGTGAAGAGATGGGCGACACGGGGACCTTGATCTCAACGCTGTACAAGCTGGCGCGCGCTCAATATGAAACCGGCAACTATGACGTTGCCCTGTCGACCATCCAGCGGTCCGTCAAGATCATCGAGGATCTGCGAAAGAACGTGGGCAGTCCGGATCTGCGCGCTTCATATCTTTCGGGTGTCCAGAGCCATTACGAGTTGTGGCGAGATCTCCTGATGCAACTCGAGCGCACGCGGCCGGGTGAAGGCTTTGCCGCGACTGCTTTTGAAGTCAGCGAGCAGAGTCGGGCACGTTCAATGCTGGACCTGCTTGGCGAATCGCAAGCCGATTTACGCAAGGGCGCGTCGCCGGAGCTGGTTGAACAGGAACGCGAATTAAAAGCGTTGATTCAATCGATGGCGGCGTATGAGATGAGCCTGTCGCCGAGTGAAAAAAGCTCGGGTGAGGCGGCCGAAGTCGTCAATCAGATGGCCCAACTGAGAGCTGATTACCAGGAACTACAGATCCAGTTGCGGGAGCAAAGTCCAGGCAAACTATCGCTCGCACAGTTCGAACCGGCAACCCTGGACCAGATCCAGAAGGAACTGCGATCCGCCGGCGACACCATGTTGCTTGAATATTCACTCGGCGAGGAACGAAGTTACCTGTGGGCAGTTACGGCCGATTCGGTTCGCAGTTATGAATTACCGCCGCGCAAGGTCGTCGTAGAATCCACGAGGGAACTCTACGATCTAATCACGGCCCGGGAAAAATTTAATCTGAACACGCAGCGCGAATACCAACCGGAGGTTGAAGCGGCAGATGCGCGTTATTTAGAGAAGGCCGCCGGCTTGAGCCGAATGCTGTTGGGACCAGTCGCCGATCAGCTCGGCAGCAAACGGCTCGTGCTGGTGAAAGAAGGAGTTTTGCAATACCTGTCATTCGATGCCTTGCTACATCCTTCGTTTCCAATGAATCCTTCAGACCCGCCCTACTTGATAAAAACAAATGAGATCGTCGAGTTGCCGTCGATGTCGACGTTGGTGGCGATGCGCGGCGAGTCGGACCATCCGGCATCACCCAGCCATATCGTCGCGGTCTTTGCCGATCCGGTTTTCAGTCGAATCGACGATCGCGTTCAGGGTGAAGATCCATCTCCCGTCGTCGCTCACGCAGCGATGAACCAGAATTCAGGCAACGGCACACAGGGTGAGGCCGGACGTTCCCAGCGAGGCAGCAGCAGACCGGCCCGTTTGACCTACGCCGCAGAAGAGGCGGATGCGATTTCGGCTGTGGCGCCCAGTGGCACAACCATGATCGCTAAAGGTTTCGACGCCAATCGCGAAACCGCCATGAGCTCACTGCTCGGCGACTATCAAATAATTCACTTTGCGACTCATGCTTTTCTTGACAGCGAACATCCGGAGTTGTCAGGCATTGCTCTGACGATGGTGGACCGCAACGGCGTCGAGAAAAATGGCTTGATTCCGCTGCACGACATCTACGGTTTGGACCTATCGGCTGAGCTGACGGTGCTGAGCGCCTGTCAGACTGCGCTGGGAAAAGATATCAAGGGCGAAGGACTGGTTGGTCTGACTCACAGTTTCATGTCCGCCGGATCGAAGAGCGTGGTTGCGAGTCTTTGGAAAGTGGACGATCGGGCCACCTCCGTGCTGATGTCTGATTTTTACGAGTCGATGTTGCAGCAGGGCATTGCGCCGGCCACGGCGTTGAGGTCGGCGAAACTCAAGCTGATGCGGGAAAAGCGTTGGAGCCCACCTTATTATTGGGCCGGATTTGTCTTCCAGGGTGACTACACGAATCGCATCGACGTTAAGAGCAACTCACGCCTTTATGTTGGTTTGGCGCTTCTGTTATTAGTTCTGATCTTGTCAGGTCTGGTAGTCTTGCACAGACGGAAGCGCCGGTCGTTCCCTGCACAGCGCACTTGAACCCACGGCGCAGATACCAACTTTACTTCGTTCAAGGCTGACGCACGACACGGAAATGGCCCGAGATTCGGCAATCCCACCGGAGAGCTTCGATGAGATTCTTGCCTGGCTCAACCCAGATCGTAATGTGGCCGGCGCCATGTACGTTCAGCTTCGCCATGACCTCGCCAAAATATTTCTCTGGAGCCGTTGTGGCGATCCCGAAGGATTGACCGATGAAGTATTCGATCGCGTCGCTCGGAAGGTGCAGCAGGTAAAACCAACTTTCGAGGGCGATCCGCGGCTCTTTTTCTACGGCGTCGCGCGCAACCTGATCAAGGAAAACCCCAAGAAGATCAAGACGCAGGTTTCACTGGAAGACAGCGACCTCCCCGCCAATCTCACTACCGAAATAGAAGACGAAACCGCGCAGATGCGCGAAGAGTGTCTGCACTCGTGTTTGCAGGAGCTTAGCCAGGAGAAGCGAGATCTGATTCTTGCTTATTACGCCAAGGAAAAGCAGGCTAAGATCGATCATCGAATAGCACTGGCGCAGCGGCTTAATACCTCAGTGGAAACACTGAGAGTTAGAGCACACCGAATCCGCGGCGCGCTCGACTTATGCATCGAGCGCTGTCTCGAACGTAAAGCACAGGGGAAATGAAACGGATTGACTGAAATTTCATTGTTAATGGGATGGGGCCGTCTGGAGGATGACCCATGAAGGAAGAAGCGGTGACCGACGCCCTATTGCGGCAGTTTTTACTAGGGCAGGTCGACGACGACGAGCGGCAAAGAATTGAGCGTCTGTTCATAACCGATTCTCTCACCAGGGAAAGAGTGCTTGCAGTCGAAGAGGATCTGCTCGAAGACTACCTGGAGGGAAGTCTCACGACTGTGGATCGAGACAGTTTTATTTCGGTATATGGCGCCACGCCGATTCAACAACGAAAACTCAGAATTGCAGAAACGATAAAACAATGGGCCAGAACTGAGACAGATGCGAATGGGGCGCGCATGTCGACTTCGATCTGGAGTCGTTTGCGATCGCGTTTGAGTCTCAAACCGGTTGTAGTCATTCCGATTGCTGTAACTGCCTCGATAGCAATCATCTTCGCTGCTGTTTGGCTAAACAGCAGCATGCAACGAAACAGACAGCGCCTCGCGATTGAGCAGGAAGTAGCGCGGCTAAATACCCCACCCAACTCGCGCCAGATTTCTGCGCAGGTTTCACAGGCGCTGTCGCCTGTTTCTATGAGAAGTGTTGGACAGTCTGAAGTAACTAAGACTTCCGATGTTCAGGTTGTGGAACTACGTCTCATCCTCTTGCAAGGAGAGAAGTATCCAAAGTATCGCGCCGTTTTGCGTCGAGTTGGCGAGGATGAATCGATCGCAACAACTCCCGATCTCCAGGCGGAAAATGACGGCGGGAGAATGGTGCGAGTGAAACTGCCGGCGGCCGTTCTCACCCGCGGAACCTACCAGATAGAGTTAGACGGCATTGCCGACGACGGCGCCCTCAATCCAGTCGAAGAGTACGGCTTTACAGTCAGCAACTAACATAGCGCAGGACGTTCTCCCGCAAAGGCGCAAAGGCGCAAAGGCGCAAAGAAAGTCCTTCGAGACGCGGCAGCGCTTTGCGCCTTTGCGCCTTTGCGGGAGACCTCTTCACGTTACTTTTGCCTCAAGAGTCTCACGCCTCGGCTTTGCCGCCGGATGTGAGGCGAGGCTCGGCCTCGCCGTTCGGTGAAGAAAAGAATTTGGGCTAAGCCCGAACCGAGGGCGAAGCCCAAGCGCCAGTCAGCGATGCCGGCGGGGCAAAGCCCCGCCTCACATCCGGCGGCGAAGCCGCGGCGGAGACTTTGAAGCCGCGGCGTGAGACTTGAGCCAAAGCATCTTCAAGTCATAATGCGCTTGTTCTGCAAAGCACTGCGGTCCCACAAAAGCACCACTAATTTAGTCCTCACCTTTCCCGTAACGTTTCGCAAGTAATTTCATAGTTCGTAGGAGTCAGCAGTTGTGCGTCCGTATCGATCAGCCTCGCCGGTCTTACTCAACGAGGATCCAGAGAGAACGTTCGACACCAACCTGATGCTATCGAAAACTCATGACAGTAAGTCCCCACTGCCCCCACTGCGGTTTTCTTCTGGAGTCTGATTGTGACTTCTGTCCGAGCTGTGGTTCGGCCCGGCCCAGGACTTCACCAGCCCCGCAGGCTTCGCGAAAGCCTCACGGCTGGATGACGGACTCACCGGTGTCGGCGGCGCCGCAAAACAGCGCGCCGCTGGCGCCGGCCACTGCTGCTGCTCCTCAGATTCAATACGTAACGTATGCCGTCCCACCGCCATCAATACCGGTAATGCAGGATCTGGGTCTCGGCGGAACCGTCAGGACGATGGGCATCCTGGCGATCTCGTTCATGTTGATCGGATTCATTCCGTGTTTGGGTTGGCTCAACTACTTAAACCTTACGTTTAGTTTCGTCACTGTCATTTTGAGCATCGTCGCTCTCGCGTCGGCAAAGTCAGACGTCGCGCGAAGTGCCGCGATGTTGGGAATTGCTCTGGTCGTGATTGCGATCTGTCTGGGTATAGGCCGACTGATCCTCGGCGGAGGTTGTTTGTGAGAGATCTGCGAATGCCAGGCGCCGCAGAGTGGTGGCAATCCATTCGCTGGGTGTTGCTGGTCTTCACTGTTTTGGTGGCTCTCACGTTAGCGGGCTCTTTTGTTTCTTATGACCGAGTTGTGAGTAGCGGTCACCCCTGGCTGCCGCGAAATCAATGTCCAGGGTGTTTGTTTTGCGGTATGACGCGGAGTTTTTGCGCCATGTCAGATGGGCACTGGGAAGTGGCCGCAGGGTGGAACAGAGGTGGTCCATTCCTCTACGGGGTTTTCTGGATTTGGATCCTGGCAGGGATCGCTTATTCAGGTTTCGCGACGCGCAATTTTTTGAAGCGTCCAGTGTGAAAGCGAAGGCAGGCGAGGATAACAGTTTTATCGTGAAGAGACTGCGATTAAAGAATTGGTTTGTGCTCACGGCGATGGTCGTTGCCGGCCTGCTTGTCTTCTCGTCATGCACCGGGCGTGAGTCGTCGTTGCTGCGGTTCGTGCCGGTCGACAGTTGCGCCATTATGAGTCTCGATTGGTCCTCAATACGGAAGGACAGCGAACTCAAGCGCGTCATCAACGGCGATCAGCTCGAAGGGCTGTTGCGGCAACTCGGGATTGAAAGTGAGTCAGTGAAGACCGTGGCGGTCTTCTCCGCCATCGACAACCAGGCTGTTTCAGGCTTGTTGTTGCGGGCTGATTTCGATCGCAAAGAAGTTGTCGCAGGGCTAAAGGAAAAGGGCTGGACGGAGAGCTCGATCGACGGACACAAAGTTTACGCCCACGATTCCGATTACATAGCGATGCCGGCGACGGAAATGCTTTACGCGGGAACTCGTGAAGGAGCGCTGGCTGTTTTCCGTGCTGCCGAGGATTCCAACGACAGCATCGTCTCTTCCGAAGCCTACCAGAAGATCACCGCGGCTGTATCGATGAAGGGAAAACCCGTCAAGGCATTTCTCTTGATACCGCAAGGCACCCTCGACATGGCTGATGCGGCGCTCACCGCAACTTCATTCGCGTTGTCATTGTTCGATCTCGGCGGGATCGGACAGTTACTTCAGGCGGTGAACGTGGCGCGAGGGTTCGCTTTCAGTCTGGACAAGAGTGCGCGCGACAAATACCCGATCGAGCTTTGTGTTCTGCTCCGCGACGAGGAAGCGGCGAGTTTCATAAACGGTTCGCTGAACGGGTTGAAGCTGATCTCGGAGTTGGCCGCGACAGACAATCGCGATCGCGACAACCTGAATGCCTTGAAGCAGATGAAAATCACGCGCAAGCACGAGGTGCTGGCCATAACGATGGAGGTGCCGGGAAGCGCTCTGCTCCCGCCGGCGAACCGTTGATTTCAACTTGAAGAAGTAAATATGCGATCACTTGTCACTGTACAACTTCTTTTGCTTCTTGCGCTGTCGAGTTGCACCACGACGCGCCCGCCCGACTGGAAGAAAGTAATCAATGGTGGAGCAACTGGCGACTCTACGCCTCCGCCTCCTGCTGTTGAAACTACAAACGAGTTAGTCGTCTATCTCGACACCAGCGCCAGCATGGCTGGTTACGTGACCAAAGACGGTCAATCGATATTTGGCAAGACTCTGCGTGAGCTGCGCCATGCAACCGGCACGTTTGCGAATTCGGACGCGAAAGTTCTGGTGCGTCGGGTTGCGTCTGACGTTGGTCCCGCACTCACCGACATGGAGCTCACGAGTGCGTCGCAGGACCAAAACATCTATAGCGGAGGCGAAACAAATCTCGCCGGTGCAATCGTGAGTTTCAAAACTCCTCCCGCGCCGGTGAGCAAGACGCCTGTCGAGGCTGCAAACACCAAGGTATCAGATAGTGAGAAACCTCAACCGATTCCCAGGTTCCACATACTCGTCACCGATGGCGTTCAGTCAACAAAACAGGGAAACGCCACCCACGACTGCGGCGCCGGTTCAGATCAGTTTTGTGTCAGGCAAAAAATCGGCGAACTGTTACAGGCGAACTGGGGTGGTTGCATCCTCGGCATTCGCGCGGATTTTCATGGCAAGGTCTATTCGGAAGTCAATCGGTCCGCCATACCCTACGACACGCGCACTACCGATCCGACCACGTTTCGTCCTTTTTATCTCTACGTTTTTTCGCCAGATCCACAGGCACTCGACGCACTGGTTAAATCTCTCAAGGAACGTTTGCGGCCCCTCGTGGCGAACTCTGAACCGATTCGGGAGCTCAACCTGTCATTTCCGTATGCAACCGGCGACGCCGAGTTTGATGTGGCCGTCAGTAAAGAAGCGAGAAGCTTCCATAACTCGAAACAAAGATCGCGGCGCACCGCCTTCGAAATTAACTCTTCACGTCGATGTCGATACGGAAAAATCCGGAGCCTAAGCCATTTTCGATACTGGCGAAACTGCGCTGGTCGGACCATGCGCTCGATACGGCCAACGAAGCAGGAACTTGCTCGACTGCTGACGTGGAGTGTGGTGCAGACCTATCCGTCGAAGGCTGAATTGGCTGCAAAGCGTTTTCCGAAAGTAAAGATCGTGCAAACGCACGTCGATGGGCCGGGTCAAATACACGATCGAAGCGACCGCAGGCTTTCCCTCCGGCACCGAGAAACCATCGTGGGGCGGTTATCGCCTTCAGGCGAGGCTCAACCTGAACCAGACCAGTCCGTCGTGGATCAAAGCGTGGTCTATCGACCTCGATACGACACGCGAAGTCGGTAACCGCACGTTCAACTTGGAAACTGCTCTCCTCGGACTTTGGAATGCGTCGGCGACGAAGGACCAATCGTTGCCGAGGCTTATCTCAGGATAGGTCCGAAATAAGACTTTGCACAAAAACGTCCGCTATGCAGGAAATTCTCCCGCAAAGGCGCAAAGGCGCAAAGAAAGTCCAGCGAAACGCGGCAGCGCTTTGCGCCTTTGCGCCTTTGCGGGAGACATCTTCACGTAATAACGCACTTTTTGTGCAAAGCTTCCGAAATGACGATTATCCGAGAAAGGACTGCTTAAGATGCTTGCACTGCTAATTCAGAGTTCCAGCTTTCTTCAGTTGTTCATTGACTCTTGTGAGGATGAAGGCTGCGAAGAAACTGCTTTGAACTGGGTGATCGCAGTGGCGGTTGTTTCCATTGTTTGCGCACTCTTGATGCTGGGGATCAAGTGGCTGCAAAAAAGTATGCGGCCATCAACCTCATTCAGAAAGCCTGGAGCCGCGGTCAAACAGTCGTTCTTGATCATCGTCGGGTTCTTCCCGGTTCTGCATCGTCCTCCTCATCATCTGGTACACGACGCGAAACTTCTTCAACTACGTCGGCGTTGGCGGGCTGCTGAAAGGAGTTGTGTTCGCCTGGCTCTTGTACGTGTTGATGATGTTTACCGGACATCTGCTGAGTCCGTGGCGGAGAGAAATTCTTGTAAGCGAGGGTGATCGCTATGCGAAATGTTTTCATCGCCGTTGGCGGCAGCGGCACAAAGGTAGCCGAAGCTCTGGTTCGTCTATTGGCGATCGGTTTTCCTACTCACAAGGAGAATGGAGTTTGGACCAGCGCCGGCGATTCGCTTCAGATTTGGCGACTCGATCCCGATCGCAATTCCGGTGCAGCGCAGTCTCATTGGGCAATTACTTGAAGGACTACGAAGAGCTGCAGGGATTGTTGAATGGCAACTAACAAGACACCGGGCATCGCGAGCAGTCGTTGGGCCATGGACGTCGATACGCGAGTACGGCACCTCGATCCGCTTCAACTGCCGCGAATGGCCGATTCCGACAACAGTCTCAAAACGTTAGAAGGAATTCTCGATTCGCGCTACGGCGGCATCAAGAAGTCGCTGCCGTTCCTCGCGCCTTTCTATGAGAAGAAGGACTTGTCCGTAGAGATCGATCGCGGCTTTTACCAAAAGCCTTTTATCGGCGCGGCGGTGATGGCTGTGTTTGCCGAGTCGCTGCGAGATGAAAACTCGCCCGGCGGAAAAGCATGCAGCCTGACGGGATTTCAGAACGTCGCCACCAACTTCTTCCTCTGCGGCAGTTTGCACGGAGGCACGGGCGCATCCGGCGTTCCGATCATGGGCAAGTATCTCGGCACGCTTAAACGAAACAACCAGAGTTGGGACTGGCGAGTCGGAGCGTGTTTGCTCACGCCTTATTGCGTTCCGCCGCAACCGCCGTTTGGCGCATTGCGCGAAGGTTCTCCGACTGTCACAACAGATCGACGATCTCGTTAAAGAGCATGGCGACAAGCCTGCTTTCTGCCGGATTGACGATTGAAGACAAGCGAAAACTGGTCGAACAGATCTTGCTGGGATTTTACGCAGAGCCCGAAGCGATGGAAGCACGCGCGCGCCAGGGCCTGGCGTACTACAGAGATCACAGCGCCGACTATTTCGATGAACTGTATCTTGCCGGCAAACCTGAACCTGACAAGCTAAAAGTCTGGAGTAATGGCGGCGAGAGTCAAAGCAATCCGCTGAACTCCGCCGAAGTCGTTGCAGCACTCGCCGCCCTCAACTTCTTTTCCAGAGCCGGCACAGGCAATCCAGAGTCGTACGTTATCCCGACCTCTACTGCAGATCTCAACTCGGAAAAGATGACTGCTTCGCGATCTGCCTTGTTACATGGCCGGTCGTGGACGAGATCGATCCGGAAAGAGTGTTCCTCGCAACCGCAGTCATGCACCACCTGGTTACCAAACAAATTCCCGTGGGACATTCCGGCCAAAGAGTTTTCCGAAAGAGATCGAACGGCTGCGGCAAGTCTATCAGGACAACGAAGATCGCAAAGTCGACGACCGGAAGCGCTTTCAATCTGCCGCTGCGCTGCTCGCCAAATTTCTGATGACAACGATCGATCCGAATCCTCAGCACACCATCGGATGGAGCGGCGAAGATGCCACTCGCGTCTGGCCCGTACCTCGCCAACGATCCCGGCAGTATTAAAGAGATCACAGCCAAGACGGCGAAGAAATTCATGGGCAAAGAAGCGAAGGGAGAGTTGGAACTGGGCGACTCCTCGCTTCGTGTTTCAACTTTTGAATTCGGAGCTGGTGTCCGGAGACCGCCGATTTCACCGAGGCGAGTATCTGCGACTGGTTTGGTCCAACCTGTTTGCGACGGATTCAAAAGCGCATGCGCGTTTCCAGCTAGCGAAAAGTAAGCAACGCTGCCGAGGCAGAGGGAGAGCAACAGATGACTAACGGCAATCGCAAAGAATTTCTCAATAGCGGCATTCTGGGAGGAGGCGCCGGCGTAGCAGAGAAGCGCGGCTTCCGCGCCATTCGCACCGAGTACATCACCAGCCCTGATTACGATCCGAAGTATTTTGAAACCTTTCCGACCTCCTGGGCAGCCGCTTATGCGTTTCGCAAAGTCCTCGACCTTCCCGGCAAGCCCGGACAAGCAACGGACAATGGTCTGTTTGTTCAAGAGGTCTCTCAAGCGGTTGAAGAATGGGTGACACTTTTCCTGCTTCACTACTTCGGAATCGTCTATCTCTCCGAATCCAAACAGAGCGAACTGCAACAGGATTACGACCGAGATCTGTGGCTCGCGCTTAGTGGAACGTATCCGAGTGTCCGTGAAGAGGCACCGCGATCCATCAAGTTGCTGCAACACGATAAGACCGTAGTGGGCGCTTATTACCCCGCAGTTATCTTCTTTCCCGCACGTGATCGAACGATCTGGCTCAAAGACAGAACACTCGACGATTATTTGCTTGACAACAGTCTCTCCTGGACACGAAGCCGTCGCATCCTCTCACCAGTGAAAAAGAAGAACACGATTTCACACTCACCTGCGATCGATCGCGCAACACGCGATGCCCAGCCGCAGTCTTCAGGATCGACTTTATGATTTTTGCGAAGCAAACTTTCAGCGAGCGGATCGATTTGACGGTGACGCTTGATCCCGATCCTTCGCAATGGGAAGTGCCCGGACTCAAGCAATGGCCCAGCGAGGAGTTGTTGAAGACTCTATCCGTTGGTGAAGCCAAACAAGGCTAACGAAGATGACTCGAGAAAAAGTGCCGGCCGGATCTTTTACCTGGTTAACGGAATGCCTGAGTACTCACCCTGGATGAAGACGGCGATAGTGCCGAGTGGGCCGGCGCCCTATCAATATCGCCGGGTCAACGACAAACAGATCGTCGTCGATCTTCCGGGTCGCCGATTTGAATGCCACCTCGGAGAGAACGACTGCCATTGTCATGTTGAAGGATCTGTTTCTCGCCGAAGTCGCCTCACTGGTGCAAGATTCCGAAAGGCTCTCAGAGAATCACGCTGCCCACGTCAAGTCTCTTCACAAAGTCGATCTTCGCGATCCGGTGGTGACCGAGAAGGATCAGGCAGTATGTCTCGCACCGATTTCGAGCGAGATGCTGAAGCACTTTCCTGAGCTGTTCAGGGACATCGATCGCATTGAAGGTGCATTCCGAGTATCGAAGGCTCGTCGGTCAAGTGGACCATTCCAATCAAAGGGCGGGAGGTGATCTGGCAAACAGACCGAGTTATGCGAAAGGCTTGCCCAGTTCTTCAGTGGCTATCTGGCCTCCGCAAGATCTCCAGTGAATGGCGTCTCTATGCGGCTTATGGTGCCGGATCCAAAAGAAGATTCCGGACGATGGCATTTGGTGGATCAGAATGGCCGCTTGGGCAAACTGATCGACGTCGAAGAAGACGAGTATGTGAGCGTGCTTTATGGTTCGACTACTCCCAACCAACCGCGCGGACTGGTGTTGTTTGACAGTAACGATCGTGAGCGAGGCGTGTTGTTTCTGGCAGACTTCGGCGGCGATCAAACTCCCAATCACGATCTGGAAACCAAGCTCGCCGTCGATTTCGGCACCAGCAACACGTCGCTTGCTTACTCCTTCAACAACGGTCAACCCGAAACGCTGCGATTTCAACTCACATCCCCGCCCGATTTGGGGGGCGAGACGGGATGTTCTCATCGAGCAACCCGGCTTCTTCCCTTACGAATGGAGCGCCACCACCACAAAAGGATTCTATCCAACCATCCTGCTATCGAGCCGAAACGACCCGCGGCTCACCGACGAGTTGGAACCTGATGAGATCTCACTCGATCATCTGTTCAAGGTCGATATTCCCGGGCTTGCATCGAGACCTGGAGCAGCGTTTGTATGAAGGCAGTCTCAACGCCACGTGGAAACCGCACGCTAACCTGAAATGGGATCTCGAAGGCCGCACCGAACCTGGCGCACGCTGTTTCTCGAACTGACGTTCTCTATGCCCACGCCGATCTGTTCTTCGACAAGCGAGCGATAGTGGACCATTACGTCTTCACTTTTCCGCTCGCCTTTCGCAAGGATGATCGCGAAAGCTATCACACGAAGGTGAAGAACGCTCTCAAACAGGTCCGCTTCTATTGTTACGGTCCAACCGCGATGGCTAACGACGCTTACGACGACCAGATTGACGAAAGCACTGCCATTGCCGAGTCCGTCGGTGCGGTGGGCAACAAAGCCACGATGGAACTTTTCATCGACGTTGGTGGCGGCACCTGCGACATTGCGGTGAGCCACGATCGAAGGTTCCTCGTGCTGGATAGTATTCGCGTTGCCGGTAAGACCTTCTTCCAATTTGCCAGGAAGAATTTCTCGGATGAGCTGAAAGGCTCGACCCAATTTCGCAAGCACCTTGGCAGGTTGCTGCAAGGCGCCAGCGATGGTGAATTAAAGCTCATCAACCCCGATCCGAGTTTCAGTCTGGACATCATCTATTCGGTTGGCATCAGCGGGCTCAACGATCAACTCTTCAGAGAGCGTGAAGCCGCGATCCTCCGCACGGGAATGGGCGACTATTCGTATCAGCGATATCGCACCCGCTTGTTCTTCCGCCACATCATCACGTACTCACTGCTGCAAGCCTGCGCGGCGGCCGTCGATCATCGGATCAAGTTGTCCAGTGGGATCAATCTCATTCTTGGCGGCAACGGTTGGGGGTTGATGTTATTTGCGGAGTTTCCGCGCGCCAGTGCTCGTCTGAAAGAAGAAGCGCAGGCAATTCTCAAGAGTCTGCAAACTCAGCTTGCGGAACACACGACTCCGGAGGAACGCGAGTACCTCAACGCGCTGAAGATTTCCAACCTTTCCTGCTTAACGAAGACAACCTGAGCAAAGCGAAGACGAACGTGGCGCTTGGCGCGTTGAATGCTGATCGAGTGCGTGGAATCGGCGATCGCAACACGACTATGCCTTACACAGGCGTAACGCTTGAAGAGTTGCAAATGAGTAACGCCAATCCGCAAACGATTCGCTGGTGTGAGCGTTGGGGCAGCACGAGCTTCAAAAAGAAGTTTCCGGGAGTAGAGCAGATTGAGGACGGCAGTTTTACCGTTCCCGATGATTTGGAGAAGCCGTTCAACCCGGTGCTGTCCGCCTTTACCGCGATTGGCAACGTTCGCAATCAGGACCAGGACAACATGCCGGCCACGGCGTGGACCAACATCAATGGTCGACTTACGGAATTTGTCTCGACGTTGCGTGGGAACGTTGAGCGGCTGGAGGTCTCGCCGATCAATCACTTCCTTTCGGAGGTGCTCTATTCGAAGAAGGCCTCCAACGACTATCTGGACCTGCTCGCGGACGTAAACGGGAATTTCAAAAACAATTCCCGCGAGGACTAAAAGTGATGACGCTAACGCGAATACTTGGATATGCCTTGATTGCGATGGCTTTGCTCAGTGCGGGTTGTGGTCTGCTGGGTGGTGGCTCCGAATCTCCGCCTCCCGCAAACACAAATTCCTCTACGCCTTCTGCGGCTGCGTCCCCTTCGGCTCGTGCTCAAACACAAACTCCGATGGACTTCGCCGGCGCGAAGGAACACGTGCAAGAAGCGTCCAACAAGCTGCGCAAGCAGCCCGGTCAGCCCGGTCGTACTAGTTCAGTGATAACGGTGCGGGTAGTTAGGCAGGAATTAAACGCAGCCATCTCCAAGCTGGGCAATGATGAACCAAGGCTTGAAGATGAGTGCAGTGCTTGTTCGGAGGATACCAAACAAGCAGCAAAAGACGCTTTACAGTCGCTTCTTCGTGTGAATGAAAACATTGAAGGTAGTACAAAAGATAAAGACGATGTCTCCAAACTCGATGAAGCACGCAAAAGAACTTGGGTACAAGATCTAAACATTGCGACGGGGCATCTCACTAACGCCATCAAAGCTTCCCAGAACGCTCAACAAGATGTTCCGGCCAACCTCGCTGCGAATGCCAACGCAAATCAGAATGCCAATACGAATACTCAGCAAAGTGGCACATCGGGTACCGATGGTGATGAAACCGGCTGGTGGGGAATACTTCTTTGGGCCTTATACGGCGTTGCCGGAATTCTGCTACTGGTCCTCGTTGCCGTTGCGTTCATGTTCCTCTGGAAGCACGCCTGGAAATCAGTCGAGAACAACATCAGCGGCGTAGTCAACACTCACGTCGCCGCCGTGCGTAACGCCCAGCCCGATTACGAGCAAAGACTCTCTACCCTGACCTCAACCCAACGCGACATCACTAACCGGCTAACTGAACTGGACACCGAAGTCCGTTCACTCTCGCGTCTCGTTCGCGAATCACTTGCCAATCGCAACGAGCGACGCCCGTTGCCACCCATTAACTACGCTTCCCAATATGACGACTTCTCAGCGAACGACGAGCCGGAGTTTCCCGTCTCCGCCGGCGACTACCTGGAGAAAATGAACCGTTACGCGAACGTCGTTCGCCCGGACTTCCAAAACGGCATCCTCGTCAACGATCCGGACGGCAGAGGCGAGTTAGTGCTCATTCGGGACTCTCGCTCGTCTGACGAGAGTAGGCCACTCTTCGTTGTTCCACGCGCCACCCAGTTTCAAACGAAACAGGATTTCTACACCTGCTACCAGAAGTACTACAACTGCGACCGGCCTGCAGCCGGCAACGTCTGGATCATTGGACCAGCCGTAGTTGAGAAGGTTGCGGGTGGCTGGCAGCTTCGCGAAAAGGGGATGCTGGAGGTCCGCTAACCGCAACACATTCCCTCTCTATGGCTGCTGAACTCTCAACCCCAACTGCACGCATGATTCGGGTGTACTGTCCGAGTCATAAGATCGGTTTCCAGATCGCCGCAAAATCCACGATCGAATGTACCAGCCAAACTCACACGCTCGCTCGTGACTTTCCGAGCGACAGCTTCTGGGAGTACTGCTGCGACTGCCAACACTATTGGCCCATCGACGACGGCAAGGGCAACTCGGCAAGCGAGGAGTGTCCGGTTTGTGAGCGAAAGATAGCGCGGCGATTTCTTTGCGCTGTGTGCAAAGTGTTCAGTATCGAGTCCGACGACGCCGGCAGGCGCAAAGCTTACTCAATCACTGCCCAGGGATTGGTATCTCCCGCCTGTCCCGGCTGTTTACACCGATCGAGCAACTCGCGGCTCGAGCATCGGTGTGACGATCTCGCGTGTGTGTTCCTCACCACACGCGAGGTTTGCCCGTTCTGCGATGAACGTCTCGAGCCGCCGCCCGCTTTTCCTTGTTCAGTGGCTGACTATGTCGCGAAGTTGCCACGCACGGCGGTGGTCGTGAAGTTCGATGCGGAGTTGGGCCTTATCAAGGAGACGGCTTCAGGTGACTGTTACCTGATCCCTGCCGATCGTCAGACGTCGCTTGGTTTTGTGATTCCAAAAGCGGCAACGCTTGCTTCCAAGCAGGACTATTACAACGCCTATTACGAACTGTTCAATTGCGAGAATCCGGCGGCCGGCGAAGTCGTGATAATAAGTCCGACGATTGCTGAGCCTGTCGAAGGTGGCTGGCAGCTTCGCGCAGCAGGCTCTATTGAGATCAAGCCCGACGCTGCCGCGACCTCAGATCAAATCTGTCCGGCTTGCGGCACTGCAAGCAGCGCTCAACATACTTTCTGCAAGCGCTGCGGCACACGTCTCGGTCCAACTTCTGTTGACGAAGAAGTTAGTTCAGAGCCAACGCCGAGCGATGAGAGCTACGCTGCTTCGTCTTACATTCCCGATCCGCAACCGTCATATCAGCCGGCTCCAATTCCAGGCAGCAGTTCCGGTTTGCAAACAAAGACGATTCTCGGCGTGGTCGGCGGCATCGCGCTGCTGGGAATTGTCCTGACGATTATCGTTACTGTTTCGTCGAACAAAACAGCGTCGTTAGAGAAAAAACTCGACGATGCAATTGCCCGCGGCCAGTTACTCACCCCGAACGCCGACAGTGCGCAAAGCCTCTATTTTCAGTTAAAGAACACCGGCGCGAGCGAAGACACCCTGCGGCGGTATCGTGAAAAACTCTTGCCGCTCCTCACCGAGCAGCCTTACCGGATGATCAATCAATTGATGGTGCCCGGCAACGACGATCCGCCTTTAGCGGATTGGCAGTCTGCTCATCAGGCGACGCAATGGGCCGTCGAGCTCCGGCCTGGTGATTCACCTTTGCAGGCTCGATCGGCGTATTGCGAAGGCCGCATAGCGTTCTTACTGAAAGATGAGGCCAGTGCGATTCAGTCCTGGACACGCGCCGCGGAAACTGACAAAGCCTGGCCGTTGCCGCTCAACGGCATTGGGCTCATCTACAGCGGGCGCAAAAACTACAGCACTGCTCGAACCTACTACTTCGACGCGGTCCGTAGAGATCCGAATTGGGCCTATCCCTACAACAATCTCGGCACTTCCTACTTCATGGAGCGGAATTATTCCGAAGCGAAGGGCTACTACCAGAAAGCAACGCAACTCGCACCTCAATGGGCCAGACCACATGCATGGTTGGGAGATATCGCCATGAACGAAGGAGATTATGCAACGGCTGTACAGGAGTTTTCCCTGGTGCTTGACGCGGGCGCTACAGGCACCAAGAACATGGAGCTGAACAAGATCAGGCAAAAACTCGACCTCGCTCAATCGCGGGCGGCATATCAATATTAACTCCACCATCAGCGGTGACTTCCTTACCACCAATGTTTAAGAAACTCCTCATGCCGTTGCTCGGTGTAGTCATCCTTGTAAGCGGATTCCTTCTCATCTTCACGTGGTACCGGTTCACCAGACCTCAACCAAATTGCAGCGGCGACTTCGATCTACTCATCACCGGGGGGAAATCATCGATGGCTCGGGACGTTCGCCGTTCCGCGGCGATCTTGGCATACGCGATCAGCGCATCGCCTGCATCGGCGATCTCCATGGCTCAAACGCGCCGGCTGTGATCGACGCGAGCGGCCTCACAGTCGCGCCCGGTTTCATTGACGTTCACACGCACATCGAGCGCAACGTTCCGCAGGATGATGCGTTTCGTGCGCCAAACTTTATTCGGCAAGGCGTGACGACGGTGATCACCGGAAACTGCGGCCGGTCGTTTCTCGACATAGGTAAGTTCCTAAAACGACTCGAAGCAAACGGGAGTCAGGTCAACGTCGCAACTCTCGTGGGCCATAACACCGTTCGCTCAAACGTTATGAAGCAGCGTTCGGCAGCTCCTTCAAAGCGTGAGCTGGCGGAGCTTGAAGAGCTGGTCGAACGAGCAATGCGCGAGGGCGCGCTGGGAATGTCCACCGGGTTGGTCTATGTGCCAGGCACGTTTGCAAAGACTGACGAGATCGCCAGTTTGGCGAAAATTGTTGCTGAGGAAAATGGATTGTACGTCTCACATCTTCGAGACGAAGGAGCGAAGGGAAGAGAAGCGCTGGAAGAAGCGATTGCCATCGGCGAGTTGACCGGTGTTCGCGTTCACGTCTCGCACTTCAAAGCGCAGGGACCAAACGAATGGGGTTCCGCTCAAGCTCGGTTGAGCCTGATCCAGTCAGCGCAAGAGCGGGGCGTAATCGTATCGTTGGACCAATATCCCTACATCGCGTCCAGCACTGGTCTTGCGGTACTGCTGCCGTCGTGGCTCTCCGAAGGCGATCTCGGTTCGGCGAAGAAGAAGCTTCGCGATCCGGTTACGCGGAAACGTGTTCGTGACGAGATGTTGGCCCAGCTCAGGAGAAACGGCTGGAAGGACTATAAGTTTGCGCGCATTGCCTACTACGAATTCGACCGGTCGTTGGTGGGCTTGAATATTGCGGAGATCGCGCAGAAGCGTCTGGTCCGCTCTTTCAGCGCGCCGCCTCGGCTCGTGCGGTCGAAATTCAATCCCGCGCCAGTTCCGGCCAAGGCTGAAGATGAATTGGGCCGGCAAGCTGAGACGGTAATGGATCTGTTTAGTCATGGCGGCGCGCAGATGGTGTTCTTCGACATGAGTGAAGACGATGTGGAGACCATCATGCGCGATCCGCAAGTGATGTTCGGCTCTGACAGCAGTGTGCGAGAGGAGAACCCGAGCGTCCTTCCTCATCCTCGCGGCCTTGGCACGTTCCCACGAGTGCTCGGCGTCTACGCGCGCGAAAAGAACCTCTTCACTTTAGAGGAGGCCGTTCGCCGCATGACTTCACTGCCTGCGAAGACCTTCCATCTCAAAGGCCGCGGGTTGATTCGTGAAAGCAACTGGGCCGACCTGGTGATCTTCGACCGCAACAGGATTGTCGATACGGCGACCTTCGAAAAGCCCTATTCCACGCCTCAGGGAGTGGAATACGTGATCGTCAACGGCTCGCTCGTCCTGGACCACGAACAGCTTTCGAAGTCTCTGCCAGGCGTGGCAATCAGACGTGAGGCAGAGAAGTAGCTGAGACATGCAGGAAGAGATAACAACAGAACAGTTTTGGCTCTACTGCACTCAGTGTAAGCGTCGCGACTTTTATTCGCGCGACCCAAGGATCGACTGCTCGAACTGCGGACACCAATTAGCTGAGAACTTTCCGCACGAAAGTCTGTGGACTTATTGCTGCGGCTGCGAATCGTTTTATCGTTCCACCGCTGCGCAGAAGAACCAAGCGGAATCGGAGTGTTTGAGCTGCGACCGCACAATCGCTCGACGCTATCTTTGCGACAACTGCGACATGATGTCTCTCGATCCGGTGATCGTGGACGCAAAACGGCCGTTCGAATTTTCTCAAGACGGTCGGGTGTTTCCGGCCTGTCCCGGTTGTCTTAAGCCGGCGTCGTCTGAAAGCATTCAGAGTCACGATTGCTACCGGCTCTTTTTCACGTATTCAACCGCACGCGAACAATGCCCTTTCTGCCACGAACCGAACACAGCGTTACACGTAGACGAAAAAGTCGCCGAGGTCGCGAAACAAAGCGAAAGAACAAACGCAGACTTCCGCCTTTTTCAGTCATTCTTACAGCGCGACGCCACTTCGTTTAATTGGAGATCGCATTTACCGAAGTCCAAAAGAGGCTGGCTGGAACTGATTGGGGTGATGGGGTTCATCCTCACGGCCTTCGGTTTTGTTCTTGCTTGGGTCCCTGCCGTGCCCGCCGCACTCAACTACCAGGTTGAAAGGATTCTTAGAACTCCGCTCACTGTCTCCTCGATCGAGTGTTCCGCGCACATTGTCCTTGGCGGGGAGCGACTGACATTAAAAGCGCGAGCTGAAGATCCGGCCAACGATCTGAAGTTTCATTGGTGGTCGTCAGCTGGCGCTCTCAACAACCAGAAAGTTCACGAGGGACAATCGGAAGTGGAATTGGATACCGGATCGATCGCGGGTGTCATTGTTCCAACTGAGGTGACGGTCCAATTAATAGTCGGCGATCGATACGGAGACAAGATCACCAAGCAGGAACGAATCACGGTTATGCCTCGCCGCATGACCAATAACCCGCCGGTGCTCAAGATTCCACCAAGATGCAACTGCACTCTTCAAGAGGTAACCGCAGGCGAGAGTGTTTCACTTTACGCGCTGGCTGAAGATGAAGATCAAAAAGACGGGCTCAGCTACCAGTGGGATAGTTCGTCGCCTTCCGCCCTGATCGTGGCCACCGAGTCGGCACCCGGTTCCACGGTGATCCTGAGCACCTCCGGAGTGAGCCCGAGATTGACGGCCGTGCCGGTGAAGATTACGTTGAGAGTCAGCGACCGGGACGGTGGTGACGTGATGGGCGACATCACGATCATGGTCCTGCCACGTAACTTTGCTCCCACACGCGATGGCGCACAAGTTACTCCGCCTCGTCCGAACCGTTCTCCGAAACTCGAAGCATTTGGAGCCGATAAGACAAATATTCGGGCCGGAGAGTCGGTCCGTCTTTGGGCTCTCGTCTCAGACGCAGACGACGATTCGCCTCTCTACTACAACTGGAAAACTAACGCCGGGGAGATTCAGGATTTGAATGAAACGGCAATCCTCAAGACGACAGGAATCACCATTTCTGAAGTGATAGTTGTACTCACGATCAGCGACGGGCATGGCGGGCAAACCTCACAAAAGATTTTTCTCAGTATTCTCAATACTCCAGAAGTAAACGCCTCGCCCTTGCCGTCTCCTTCTCCAACTCAGCCAAAGGTGAACGATGACCACTGACGCCAGCCAGCGAGCGTTTTATTGTCCGGTGCACCAGGTTCGCTTTTATGCGAACGGTGACGCTGCGATTCAGTGCGAGCATAGTTCTCACTCGATTGGCTACGGCTTTCCTCAAGACTCGACCTGGACGTATTGCTGCGACTGCGCAACGTTCTGGCCTTCCGAATCCGTCAACCATGGACCACACACCGAGTGCCTCGTCTGTGAGCGAACGATCGCGAAGAGGTATCTCTGTCACTCGTGCCGGGTTATTAGTGTCGAGTCGAGCGCATTGATCAGGAAAAGAGCTTATTCCATCGACGGCGTCGGAGTGAGACCCGGTTGTCCGGGTTGCGGATCGGCAGCGGCCGGAAAATCGTTGGAGCACAACTGCGCAGAGCTCGGGATCAGTTTTTTAACAGCAAGGGCCGAGTGTCTGTTTTGTGAGCTCGAGCTCGTTACGTCGACTGCTGCCAGTCAGACGTCGAAGGTGTGCGCCAGTTGCGCCGCGGAGCTCGTTGCGCCCTACAGGTTCTGCAAGCGCTGCGGAAAAGCCCAGCCTGAATCGGATCCGGCAATTCCCTCGAGCAACACTGACGGCTTGTTGATCGAGGATCCCACGCTTTCATTCGATGTTGAGTCTGGTGAAGACCCAGACAACACTGAGTCAGGATCGAGTGAATCCTCACCGTGGGATTATTCAATTTACGAAACGCCGCCAAAGCGTCGCACTCCGTGGATTATCGGAGGTGCAGCCGTTGTGCTCTCGGTCTCGATTCTCCTCGTGGTTGTCCTGCTCAATAGCAACCGGAGCAACCGGCCTGTGCGGACATCAAACACACCCGCGCCGGTGGTTCCCGAAGCACAAACAAGCACTCCTCCCGGAATGGTCTACATAGCTGGAGGTGAGTTCGTCATGGGCAACGACAGCGGCGACGAGTATGAACGACCAGCACACAAGGTGCAGCTCGCG
This sequence comes from uncultured Acidobacteriota bacterium, assembly GCA_963770215.1. GTDB lineage: Bacteria > Acidobacteriota > Blastocatellia > Pyrinomonadales > Pyrinomonadaceae > PSRF01. Next base: position 64,121 of record CAVYOP010000010.1, on the reverse strand, counting down.
CCATTCTACGTCGATGTCAACGAGGTTACCTGCGAAGCTTACCGGAGTTTCATCGCCGCTACCGGTCATCAGCCGCCGCGCAACTGGACCAACGGGATGTACCCATCCGGCTCGACCAGACGTCCCGTAACGGGAGTCGATTGGCGGGATGCAAAGGCCTACGCTGACTGGGCCAACAAGCGTTTACCGACGGAAGAAGAATGGGAATTCGTCGCGCGTGGCGGCCTCGGCGCGGCTTACCCGTGGGGAAACGAATGGCAGCTTAATTATGCGAACGCAGGTAATTCAGCCGCGCCCGGCCTGTTAGATGTCGGATCTTTTCCGAGGGGAAAAACGCGCGCGGGCGTAATGGATATCATCGGCAACGCCTGGGAGTGGACCGCCAGTGACGTCGTGGTTTATCCGGGCGGCCGTTTTTCTTCGCCACTTCCGCGGGACGTCAAGATCATTCGCGGCGGATCGTGGCAGGAGTCTGAAAAGCAAGCCACCACGACCTATCGAGGTTTTCTGCGCGCGACCGGCGCCGAAGACTATTCGGCGACCGGCTTTCGTTGCGTAAAAGACATCCCGGCACCCAACGCTTCTAACACACAGCAGGTTTCATCACGATGAGGCCATTAGCGCAGTTCTTCATAACCTTATTCCTGGTACGGCTTTGCACAAAAACGTCCGCTACGCAGGATATTCTCCCGCAAAGGCGCAAAGGCGCAAAGAAAGTCCAGCGAAACGCGGCAACGCTTTCCGTCTTTGCGCCTTTGCGGAAGACATCTTCACGTAATAACGCACTTTTTGTGCAAAGCATCCTGCTACTGCTCGCCGGCTGCACTTTGAGCTCGGCACTCGCTTTTCAGAAACCCGGCGGACGAGAGCCCGTGAAGCCGACTCCAACGCCAGCACCGGCCCCGACGCCGGCGCCTGTGCGCCCGGGCGGCCCAACACGTCCAGGGAGCAATGGTCGCGACAAGCCAATCAAGTTACCCGTGCGATTGGCGAAGCTCACGATCATTGCTCCTCCCGGGTCCCGGATCTGGATCGATGCCACAGAAGTTGACCTTGCGAAAACAGTTGGCGGAGTGTTGTTGCTCGACCGACGCAAAGTAAAAACGTCGTACACGCAAGGCGTGATTACTTTGGACGGACTTGAGCCACGCACCTATAACCTCCGCGCTTACAAGCCTGACTTTCAGGAGTATGCCAAGCCGGTCGACGTGTTCCTGGACCAGGAGAACGTGTTTTCAATAGCGCTAACGCCAATTCCCGGCCGGTTGACGGTGGCGCCCTCGGTCGGCGGTGCTGATGTGGAGATCGTAAATCTCGAAAGCAACACCAGCATTGGACGATATTCTGAAAGATTAGAAAGGTTTGAGCTCGCACCGGGTCGCTATCGCGTTCTTACTTCGAGAGCAGGCTACCGAAACGCCGTCCGCGAGATCGTCGTCAATCCCGGCGAGTCAGTTTACCTGGAGCCGTTGCTCGAATTACTCCCGCGCCCTTCTCCCACTCCCACTCCCCGCGCGGCGGCGTTCACCGCGCCGATGAGCTTTGACGTCCAACGTCAGGCGCCGTACCTCATCTTCCGGATACGCGGCTCTTCGGGCGACGCGACCAAGACTGTGGGAACAATCAACATCACTCTCGGTGGACCAGGCCGGAACTATGTGACCGGCAACCTGAACGGTCTGCCTTGCCGGATCGAATTCATAAAACTCGCAAACATCGCTGAAGGTTCCATTGTCGAAGCTCCTGGTCCATCGAATAACTGGAGCTCGATGGTGGTGCGTGTCCGGCTCAAAGACGAAAAGCGCTGGCCCACAAGCTTCGCTATCAACTGGAACTCGCTGGAGAACTCGAGACCGGCTGAAGTGAGTGGCGCGTCGCCGATTTTCGTGCCGGCAGAAGCCACCCGAAGGATTCAACCTGAGTATCCGCTGGCGGCACGAAGTTCACCCGTAAGCGCGACGGTATTGGTGCTGGTCGCGATCGACAGTAACGGATCGGTCGTCTCAGCCAAGGCGACCGACGGCCCGTTTGTCTTTCGCCGGTCATCCGAAGACGCCGCGCGCAAATGGAAATTCCGGCCGGCCATGCGCAACGGACAAGCTGTTGAAAGCGAGCTCACGATCCAGTTTCAGTTTGAGCCGTAGTGAAAATGAAAGGAAGAGAAATGAAGAGACTCACTTGTACCGCCAGCATCCTCTTGCTCGTGCTAGCATCATTCAGCGTCGCTCGGGCTGATGGTCCTGTCTTGATCGACGCGAAGACTAAAGTCTCGCTCCAGCTCCTCTCGCCGATCAGTACGGCCACGAGCAAGAAAGGCGACAAGTTTACTTGCAAGGTTCTCACGCCGGCGGAGTTTGCAGGCGCAATCGTCGAAGGACACGTGCGCAGCGTGAAGCGTTCGGGTAAGGCCGATAAAGAATCGAAGATCGACCTGGCGTTCGACCGCGTCACGTTAGCCGACGGCCGAATGGCGAACTTCAGTGCCACAGTTACCGAGGTCTTCGATGTGGTGAGTGCGAAAGACCAGGGACTCGCAGACAACGAAGGAACAATCAGAAACAAGTCCTCGACGGTTAAGACGAGCATGAAGCGAGCTGCTGTTGGAGCCTTGATTGGCGCCCTGGTGGGCGGCGCTGTCGCGGGAGGACAAGGTGCGATTGTAGGGGCGGCGATTGGCGCGAGTGTTGGCGTCACCACCACACTTGCGCAAAGGGGAGCTGACCTGGAATTCAAGACGGGAACAGAGTTCACGGTCGAGCTGGACAGTCCATCGCGTGTGACACGCGGGCCATCGACGCCAACGCCGACGGCTTCCAGTGGCGGAGCTTCTGCTCCACCAAACATTAAGCCGCTGACGACAGGAGGTCACGAAACTGGCAGCGCGACGATCGTAGTTCCTGTTCCGTCACTCCGATCGCGTTTATACGTCACGCCATGGTTCCGGACGAACATTCCAGATAACTGGCGCGAGTTTTCGACCAGTCCAAGCATGGTTGGACCAGACGGAGCATTCCGTTTGAACAATGGACGCTCGGAGTTAACTCATGGAATGATGCTGGGCGCCGCGGCGGTACAAAGCAAGAACCTGCCGCAGATCTCGGAGCAGCTCATCGCGACGGTGCTCAAAGGCAATCCGCATCTGCAAAGACAAGGCAATTCGACGAATGCGTCGATTGGCGGTCGTCCCGCGGTCGTAAACGTTCTTTCGGGTGTGTGGAGTGATGGAAAGACGGAGATTGTCACGGTCTACACACTGCTGCTGCCGAACGGACAGTTTCTCTACATGACGGCTGTGACGCCGGAATCCGACGCCGCTCAGTATCGTGAGGCGTTTAATAAAATCCTCGCGGGAATTGCATTTAATAACTAACGGAATCTGGACGCCGGCTTCAACGCGAGTGTGGCAATGTAAGTTGGCGTGTACTTGTTGAGGGTCGTAGCCTGGTCGCTCCAATAATCTTCGTAGAAGCCTGAGATCAGGAAACCCGCGTCGAGTTGGCCACCGATTTGATCCGTCAACAGGTGGCCAAACTCGAAGCATTCGCCCTTTTCCGCGACGCGCTCTTTGCCTTCCAATTGCCAGCGACTCCAATCCGAATAGGGAAGCGAATGCTTGACCACGAGCGTCCCCTGATCGTCGAGATCGCTATCGAATATGTAGAACAACGGATTCAGAAACCCTGACATCAGCACGCCTTGCGGGCGCAACACTCTGAACGCTTCACGCCAAACCGGTCTCACGTCGGGAACAAAGCAGTTGGAAACCGGGTGAAAGATGATGTCGAAGCTCTCGTCTTCGAAGAAATAGAGATCAGCCATGTCGCCGCAGACGAGGAATATTTCGAGTGAATCTCGTTCGGTGACGAAGTCATCACATTCGAGTTGCTTGGGCGATTGGTCCAACACGGTTACGTTGGCGCCGGCAGCGGAGAGAATCGGACCTTGTTGTCCACCGCCTGAAGCGAGGCAGAGAACGTCTCGGTTTTTCAGTTCGCCAAACCATTCCTTCGGCACAGGCTTATTCGGCGTTAGTCTTACTTCCCAATCGCCCGCACGTGCTTTGGCTATCACGTCAGCGCTGACCGGTTGACTCCACTGGCCGTGAGCGTCACATTCGTGATCCCAGGCGCTGGCGTTATGGCTAAGAATTTCGGGTGCGTCCACGGTTGGTGTTCCTTAACTTTGAGTTTCTCGTCTGCTTTGTGGCATTTTCTCAGGCAATGAAGATTTTCTTCAACGCGCTCACGTTGTTACTCATCATGGACCCGCTGGGTAACATACCGCCATTTCTGTCTGCTTTGAAGCACGTACAGGCTGAACGCCGGCGCAAGGTGCTGGTCCGCGAGATCCTCTTCGCGTATGTGGTGCTGTTGGTGTTCTTGTTTCTTGGTAAGTATTTGTTGCGATTGCTGAGTCTTCAGGAAGAGACGATCAGCATCGCCGGCGGGATTGTTCTTTTTCTCATTGCGCTGCGGATGGTCTTCCCCAGCGATCACGCCGGCAGCGACTCGCTCGCGGGCGAACCTTTCCTGGTGCCGCTCGCAATTCCTTTGGTTGCGGGTCCCTCTACGCTCGCGTCACTGCTGCTCTTGCAGTCAACTTCAAACAACACCTTCGAACTATGGGCCGCTTTGACCCTCGCCTGGACCGTAACCGCGATCGTGCTGCTGTCTTCGACAGTCCTTTACCGGTTGTTGAGAGAAAGAGGACTGATTGCGGTTGAGCGATTGATGGGCATGCTGCTCGTGATGCTCGCCGTGCAAATGTTCATAAACGGCGTCGCAAAATTTATGAAACCGTAACCCTCATTTTCATTCACTATTGACATTCACCATCAAGAGGTATAAAAGGCGTCTGTCTACGGTCTGTTTCTCACGAGCCTCGCGCCCGTAAGATCCACCTCACGTTGACGAGAGTCTCACTCGCTCGTAAGAGAAGTTCTACTCCCGCCAGCTTTAGGTGAAGTTCCCAAAACGATTAAATTCGTCGGACTTGGCTTAAGTGTGACACGCTTTGTTTCGCGAATGTACGTGTATGCCGTTGAGCTTCAACCCCTCAATAACGATCAGCTTGCGATAACAGTTGTGAACCAGGAGTTTATCAATGCCTCAGAACCTCTCCACTGCAAAGATCATAAGGTTAAGTGTCTCTTTAGCGCTCTCATACGCACTGGTGACCAGCCAGTTGGCGCCGCTCGCGCTTGCGTCTAATAGATTCTGGCATCATAAAACCGCTGTCCAACCAGCAGGAACCAATCACAACCTTGTTAAGACAAGCAACGATCATGAAGAGTCGTTTGCTCCTGTGCCGGCGCCGCTAAGAGTTACATCAGCGATGCTGGCGCCTAACATCATCGCCACAAAAATCGACTCAAATACGAGTCCTACGGGCGCTCCGCAGCCTGGTGAAACCATCAGCTACAGTATCACCATCAGCAACACGGGCACTGACGCCACCGGCGTCACATTCACTGACACCATTGACTCGAACACCACGCTCGTTCCGGGCTCGATAAATTCGACTGCGATTGCCTTCAACGATACGTTTAGTGTGCTCGGCAACGTTCGCATTCAGGTGCCCGATGGCGCACAGGATCTACTCGCGAATGACCACGATCCGGATACGGGTGGCAGCACTGGTCTGAGCATCACAACTCTCGCCGGCGATAGCAGCGCGCCCTTCGCAGGCGTCAGTGTCAACGGCGGCCAGGTAACGGCCACGTCTGGAAACGGCAGCTTCGAATACAATCCGCCGGCTGGATTCACGGGTACTGATACCTTCGCCTATACCGTGTCCGATGGAGTCGGCACATCGACCGCGACTGTTACGCTAAATGTCAGCGGCATGATCTGGTTTGTTGACGATTCGGCAGCGGTCGGTGGCGATGGCCGCCTGACACACCCTTTCAATTGCTATACCGGCGCCAGCAACGTTGCGCAGACTTGTTTCTCGGATACAGCCAACGACAACGCCGGCCACACGATCTTTCTGTTTAGCGGTAACTACAACGGCGGTTTTCCGCTACTCAACAACCAACGTCTCGTCGGACAGGGGGCAACGGATACGCTCGCAAATATCGGCGGCGTCACCGTTCCCACGCACAGCGACTCATTGCCTGCCACTGGAGGAACCCAGCCCAACATCACGACCACCACCGGAACCATAAACGCGATTTCGCTCGCCTCAGGAAACACTTTGCGTGGCTTCACAGTAGGCAACACCACCGGCGCGAAGATTTCCGGCAACGGCTTTGGCACACTTACCGCCGGCAACAACGCTGCGCCTGACGTGATCCTAAACGGCACAGGTCAGGCACTTAACCTTCTGAATGGTGTCTTTGGTCCCACGTCTGGATTCGTGAGCGTCACTACGACAAGCAGCGCCGCCCAAGGCATTCTGCTCAATCAAGTTGCCGGCAGCATCTCATTCGGTTCGACGACTGTCTCCGGATCGTCGCCGAGGGCATTTTCGTCAACCAGTCAACGGTCAACGTTAACTTTGGCAATACCACGATTGGCACCGGCGGCGCTGGCAGCGGCGGCACTAACTCCATCTCGCTTCAGAACAACTCCTCCGGCACGCGCACGTTTGTCACCCTGAGCATCCAGAACAACAGCGGTCCGGCGAATTCCGCTTTCCGGCATGCGGCTGGCGGTGGCAACACGGTTGCCGGAACCACAAGTATCTCAGGAGCCACAGGTCATGGGATTGATATTCAAAGCCTGGCCGCAGGCACCTCGGTGGCTTTTGGGGCCACGACTGTAAGTAAAACTTCGCCCGGCGCGCTGGTAAACCTCGGCGGCGTTGGCACAGGCAATGCCGGACCAGTGACATTCTTCTCTTTAGGTGGAAACAGCACTAATGGAGGCGGCCTGATTGCTGCCGAGAACACTGGCACAATCACCGTTACGAACGCCGGCGCGACCGATCTTCTGACCACCAATGGCCCGGCGATCAATGTCACCAAGTCAACTGCTCCAGCAACCGTGATCGACATGGACTTCGGCAACGTCAGTTCAAGTGGCGCGGCGAACGCTATCAATCTATCGAACGCTGTGGGCGCGATTACTGCCACCGGCGGAACGCTCGCTGCTGCCGGCGCAGTCGTCAACGTGTCGGGAGGCTCCATTTCGCTCACTTACAACGGTAGCATCACGCAAACTAACAACGCGCCGATGGTGTCCATCGGCGGTGGTCACAGTTCCGGTGCGATCGCTTTTCAGACCGGCACTCTTTCGGCCAGCAACGGCACAGGGCTGCAATTCAACGACGCCGACGGCACGTACAACTTCACCGGCACGACGACGCTGAACGGTGGCGATGCGGGTATCGACATCACCAGCGGATCGAGCGGCACGTTCAACTTCGGCGCTGGTACTTCGATCACTCACAATGCGGCGGGCACGGCATTCAATCTCAACGGCAGTAACGCGAACGTCAGCTACAGCGGTTCGATTACCGACAACGATGGTCGCGTGGTGGACATAGACAATCACGACGCCGGCACGGTTGTTTTCCAGACCGGCGTGATCGGCGTCAGCGGCCCTTCAGCCACAGGTATAAGAGTCGCAAACTGCAACGGCGGCGCCGTCAACTTCAACAGCCAGATCACGCTGAGCACCCAGGCCAACACCGCTGTCGATCTCGGCACGAACAACAGCGCCGGCGCCATTAACTTCAACGCCGCCGGCAATGGCCTCGACATCACCACTACATCCGGCACAGGGTTCCTCGCAACCGGTGGCGGAACAATCGCCGTTCAAGGCGCTGACAACAGCATTACTTCAACCACCGGCGCCGCGCTGTCCGTTGCCAATACGACCATCGCCGCCAGCGGCTTAAATTTTGTCAGCATCTCGTCAGACGGCGGCAGTAACGCGGGCATCGTCCTCAATAACACTGGCGCGCTCGGTGGATTGACAGTCACAGGCGATGTGGGCTCAACGAATAATTCTTCCGGAGGCACGATTCAGAATAAGACTGGAGTTGGCATCTCGCTGACAAACACACGCAATGTCGTTCTGGATCAGATACGCATCTCTAATACTGACAGCAGTGGGATCAACGGGACGCAAGTAACCAACTTCACTTTCACGAACGGCACGATCACCGACGCCGGTGATGCCTCTCCTGAATCGGCTATCGGTTTCAATGGCGTAGGCGCGACTCCCGGATTGGGTGATAACATCAACGGCACGCTGACCGTCACCGGGAGCAGCTTCACCAACTCGTTTTCCAGCGATATCGATATCCAATCCAACAACGGCGTTGTCACCAATGCCAACGTTTCGAACAATACCTTCACCAATCCGGGCTTCTGCGGCGTCAATTTTGTCGGCACCGGAAATGCCTCGACGGCTTTCAATCTCGACAACGCAACTATTGCCAACAACACAATTACCAGCACCGGTGGGGCCGGGATCCAGGTGAACATCGGCAACTCAAATACTACCGGGCCCGGTGCGCGTGCGGGCCTCGTCACGATTGACGGACTCGGGCGTCCGATTAGCGATCCGGGTAACGTTATCTCGATCACCGGTAACGCCATTTCAGTCGACGACACAGGCACACAGGCGATCATTGTTGCCAACTCGGGCGGCAACCCTGCCTCGCGGACCAGGACGAATTTCATTGTTCAGAACAATGGTACGGCGGGCAGTCCGCTGTTGGGGAGCGACAACGGCACCGTCATCGCCATTGGCAATAATGGTCACTCCGACATGGCGGGCCTCGTGGACAACAACTTCATCGATGCCAACCATACACCTGGTCCAGGTGGCGCCGGCGGCAATGGAATCGGTGGGGGCAACGGCACGGCGGGCGCCGGCAGCGCCTGGACGCCACGCCTTAACCTGGTCGTTACCAGTAACATCATCACCGATGTGAATGGCAGCGGTATCCTGCTTGTCGGACGTTCGACGTCCGGTGAGGCTTACCTGAAGATTGCCAACAACAACGTGGCCACGCCGAACAACACCGGAGGGGTGGCGCGACAAAGTATCCGGGTCGAAGCGGGCAACACCTCGAGCACGGACGACGAGGTTTATCTGAACATCTTCGGCAACACCTGCCCTGGCGGTGGCACGAACGTTTGTGACGGCAGTAACGGTGCCCAATTCATCGGCATCAGGAAACAGGGAAACGTCCTGAACACCAACGACTTTGCCATCTTCGACGCAGTCGGTGGTCCCGCCCTGGCCGACCCACCAACGAACAATCAGGTGCGGAACTTCATTGACCTGCTGAACCCGCACGGCGCCGGGCTCCCTGAAATCATCACCGGCAACGCTTTCAAACGAGACACGACTCTTGCCCCACCGTTGTTGGCCGGACTCGGCGGCGTTGAGCCGGAGCATCCTGGCAACGTGCCTGTCCTCCTGACACAGACCGAACTCGACATTCTTTTCGCAGCGGCCATCGAACGCTGGAAGAGCACCGGACTGACAGCCAAACAAATTGCCGCCATGCGGAACATGACGTTCGAGCTGGCCGATTTGCCCGACGTGTATCTGGCTGAGGTTTCCGGCAGTCACATCAGGATCGATAGAGACGCAGGCGGTTATGGATGGTTTGTTGATTCGACGCCTATGGACGATGCGGAGTTTGGCAACACTGTCTCCCATTTGCGCCGTTACACAGATCCGAAGGACGCCCCTGCCGGTCGCATGGACTTATTAACGGCCCTCATGCATGAAATGGGTCACCGCGTTGGTCTTTGCGATTCATATTCATCAATGGCGCGCGACAGTCTGATGTATGGCTACCTGACCAAGGGTGAGCGTCGCATTCCTTTCAAAGCTCAGGCCCGCAACGCTATTCCGAAAGGAAATGTAGGAACGCACTTCCTCTCGGTGGACCCGGCGGTTCGAAACACGTCGAAGTCCGTCGAACCTGTGAGCGGCGAGACTGTAACCGTGAACATCGGCACGCTGCCGGCGGGCAAGTCAGTCACCATCACATTCGATGTGACAGTAAACAATCCACCAAACCTGACTCTGCTAAATCCAGCACGGGTGAGCAACCAGGGCATCGTCTCGGGTTCGAACTTTGCAGTTGTGCTGACTGACGACCCGGACGTTGTTGGTGCAAGTAATCCAACTGAAACACCAGTAGATCTGTTCGACACCTCGACCACGCTCGTGTCCGACCTGAACCCGTCGAACGTCGGCGACATGGTGACCTTTACGGCCACCGTTGCAGAAACTCCAACACAAGCTTCCGCGGATCCAACCGGTACGGTCGACTTCATCGACACGTCCAACGGCAACACCGTGGTCTGTGACGACGTTGCGCTCACCGGAGGCACTGCACAATGTCAGACTTCAACGCTGACAGCAGGCACGCACAACATCCGCGCGGATTACTCAGGTGATGGGAACTTCGATCCATCGCAGAGCAACATCGTGGCGCAAGTGGTTAATGCCTGCACGCCCAATCCGATCGTCACCAGCACGGCTGACGGTGGCGCGGGCTCATTGCGCGAAGCACTGGCGAGTGTCTGTAGCGGTGACACGATCACCTTTGACCTGGCCGGCGCCGGCCCGCACACGATTACGCTCACAACCGGCGAGCTGCAGGTGGTCAATGATGTAACCATCAACAACAGCAGCGGCGAGAGCATCACGATCAGTGGCAACAACGCCAGTCGTGTGTTCAATATCAACAATGGCATGATGGCGAATATCATTGGCCTGAGCATCACTGGTGGCAGCACCACCGGCGACGGCGCAGGCATCCTCAATGACGGCGCCCTAACCATCGTAAATTCAACTCTCTTCAATAACGCCGCCGCAAATGATGGCGGCGCGATCAGTACGACAGCTACCGGCGCCAGCTTGACGCTCATCAACACCACCATCAGCGGGAATAGCGCGGGTGGCAGTGGCGGTGGACTCATCACTCTCGGCGGCACGGTGAACATCATCAACACCACCATCACAAACAACGTCGCCGATTCCGATAACAACAGCCTGGGCGATGGCGGCGGCATTCGCGCCCACGCCGGCACGGTCTCACTCAAGAACACCATCGTCTGGGGCAACTTCAACGAAGATGGCGTGTCGGATGCTGTCGATGACATCAGCGGCGCCGTGGATGCAGCCAGCTCGTTCAACCTGATCGGCTCCGGCGGCGCTGGAGGTTTGACGAACGGCGTCAACAACAACCAGGTAGGCGTCACCAACGCGAGCCTCGGACCACTCGCCGACAACGGCGGCACTACGCAAACACATGCATTGTTACCGGCGAGTCCGGCAGTTGAGGCGGGCGGGAATGCAAACCTGCCGGCAGATACGTTTGATCTCGACGGCGATGCAGACACCGGTGAAACGCTCCCGGTGGATCAGCGTGGCACGGGCTTCCCGCGCATTGCTGATTCTCAGGACGTGAACACAACCCAAACTGTCGACATCGGCGCGTTTGAATTGCATCCGTCCGTCGAGGACATTCTCAACCAGAGCGTCGCCGAGGACAACTTACTCAGCATCAACTTCAACCTTGGCGACGGCGCGAGCTCGGTGACAGCTACGTCAAGCAACACGACCCTCGTGCCGAACGCAAACATCAGCGTTACGGGCAGCGGCTCGACGCGAAATATTCAGATCACACCAGCACCCAATGCCAACAGTCTGGCAAGTGGTACGGCAACGATAACGGTGACCGTGACCGCCACTAACGGTCGAACAGCAGTAGACACGTTCGACTTGACGGTGACGGAAGTCAACGACGCGCCTACCTTCCAGTTGGGAGCGAATCCCTCGGTGGGTGAGGATGCGGGACCGCAGACAATCAATGGCTTTGCCTTCAACTTCCAGCCCGGTCCGGCAACTGCGACGGATGAATCCGGACAGACGTTGGTGGGTTACACCTTGACGGCAACCGGCACGACCGGCGGTTTGACGTTCAGCGCGACACCGGCGATCAATACGGCCGGCACGCTGACGTTCACGGCCACAGGCGGTAGTTCGGGAACCGCGACGTTCGACGTTGTGGCGACCGACAGTGGTCCGGGAACGCCGCCGAACGTAAACCAGAGTGCGCCGGTTTCGTTCACTATCTCGGTAAATGCCGTGAACGACCCGCCGGTGAACACCGTGCCCGGTCCGCAGGGCACTAACCAAAACACGCCGCTGATCTTCTCGAGCGGTAACGGCAACCAGATTTCGGTTGCGGATTCCGACGCAGGCGCGAACACCGTCCAGGTAACGCTTACCGCCACCAACGGTACGATTACGCTGAGCGGCACGACGGGCCTGAGCTTCAGCTTCAGCGACGCTAACGGCACCGGCACGGGCGACGGCACGGCCGACCCGACGATGACGTTCCGCGGTTCACTGGCCAACATCAACGCAGCCCTTAACGGCATGAGCTTCACGCCGACGAACGGCTTCAGTGGTGCGGCCACCCTGACCATTACTTCGAATGACCTGGGCAACACCGGTTCGGGAGGAGCGCTCACGGATACGGATGTTGTGAATATTCAGGTCTCGTCAAACATCAACATTCAGGATGCACAGGTAGTTGAGCCTAACTCGGGCTCAGTCAACATGATCTTCACCGTGACGCTGAGCGCGCCGGCGCCTGCCGGTGGTACGTCGGTGAATTACACCACGGTGCAGCAGTCGCCTGCAGTCAATCACGCGACAGCGGGTTTGGACTACACCACGACGTCGGACACTGTCACTTTTGCAATGGGCGAACAGGTCAAGACGATTCTAGTGCCCGTGTTGGCGGATGGAAATAACGGTGAGGTCAACGAGACGTTCCTGGTCCAGCTATCGGGCGCAGTGAACGGCACGATCGCCAATGGCACCGCAACCGGCACGATTCTGGTTGTGAACCAACCGGGCGCGCTCCTGATCAGCGAGCTGCGCACGAGTGGTCCGGGAGGTGCGGGTGACGACTTTGTTGAGATTTACAACAATTCGGATTCGCCGCACACGGTCACGTCTTCGGATGGCTCGCCGGGTTACGGATTGTTCAAGATGGGCGCCGCTTGCGGCGACACGCCAGTGCTCATCGGGTTCATTCCAAACAGCACGGTCATTCCGGCGCGCGGCCACTACCTGTTCGTCGGATCGGCGTACAGCCTGAATGCGTACGGTGCAGGGGACCAAACGCTCAGCTCCGATATCGAGAACGACCGGAACGTCGGCATCTTCAGCACGTCGGCGCTAACGGCTATTTCGACGGCGAGCCGTTTCGACGCAGTCGGTTTCGGATCAAACACGGGTGGCAACTGCGACCTGCTGCGTGAAGGCACAACCTTAACGCCGCTGGTCGGCAGCGTCCTTGAATACTCTTACTTCCGCGATGAATGCGGCAAGCAGGGTAGTACGACAACGTTTGGAAATTGTCCGACAAACGGCGCCACGCAGGATACGAACGTGAACGCGAACGATTTCATCTTCGCGGACACGACTGGCGCGACGACTCCTGCCGGTCAACGTTTGGGAGCGCCTGGTCCGCAAGGTCTGGGAAGCGCGGCATTCAACACCTCGATCCTGACGTTGCTGCTTGATGCGACAAAGGGCGCGTCGGCAGTGCCAAACCGAGTCAGAGACACAACTCCCGATCCAGCGAACAATTCGACGTTGGGGACGTTGTCGGTCCGGCGTCGATTCGTCAACACCACGGGCGCTCCGGTGACACGTCTGCGCATCCGGGTCGTCGACATCTCGTCACTTCCGGTGCCGGGTGGCGTAGGCGATGTTCGTGCACGAACCTCGGGCTCGGTAGTAGTGACGAATGTAAACGATTCGGCCACGTGCCTGGCTTCAACGGGCTCGGCGGCAACGCCGTGTACGGTCACCGTGCAAGGGACGACTCTGGAGACGCCACCCACACAGGCGCTGGGAGGCGCCTTCAACTCGACGTGGTCTGTGGGCGTAGTGACCCTGGGTACGCCGCTCGCCCCCGGCGCCTCGATCAACGTGCAGTTTCTGTTAGGCGTTCAGCAGACGGGTTCGTTCAAACTCTTCTTCAACATCGAAGCGCTGCCTTGAGGGGCAGCGCTTCCGCCGGTAGTTGGAGGCGAAGACTTGGATTGCGATCATGGTGTGCGAGACATGCGTTAGCTCTGTGCCGGTAGGAGTACAGGTTGACCATGTGCTAGTACGCCGAAGGCGTTCACTAATTCCAGCCCAGGGTTGCTTCAACCCTGGGGTTCAGTCATGCATTAAGCTTCGAACTCTGAAGGAGTTCAATTGCAAGCCGAACACTTTCAGTGTTTCTAATTCTCTTCTGCTGTACCCAGGGTTGAAGCAACCCTGGGCTGGAATTAACGAACGCCTTCGGCGTACTCGTTGAAACTGTACCACTACCCTCTGCAGCACCGTGGCGTCCGCATGCCGTTCTGATGTAAGAATTGGCTGTGAAAACCAATGAAGGCCGCCGCCAATTTCTTCGCCTGCTGAAACATTCTTCGTTCGCTGTTGCCGCCAACGTAATCAGCAGCCGCGCCGGCTTTGCCGCCGCTAAGGTTGGGTCACCTGCGCCGTATGGCCCAACTCCATCCGCCCGGCAACTTCGCTGGCACGAGATGGAGTTCTATGGGTTCATCCATTTCACGATCAATACCTTCACCGATAAAGAATGGGGTTATGGTGACGAGTCGCCGTCGCTCTTCAACCCGACTGACTTTGACGCCAACCAGATTGTGGCTACAGCAGCGGCCGCGGGCATGAAAGGTTTGATACTGACCTGCAAGCACCATGACGGATTCTGTCTGTGGCCTTCGAAATACACCGAGCACTCCGTAAAGAACAGCCCCTGGCGCAATGGCCGCGGCGACGTCGTAAAGGAGATCGCCGCCGCCTGTCGCAGGCATCGACTCAAGTTTGGCCTCTATCTCTCGCCCTGGGATCGCAACCACAAGGACTACGGCGGCCGGAATATTTGAACTACTTCCGCAACCAACTGCGCGAGCTGTTGACCTCGTACGGTCCGGTGTTCGAGATCTTTCTCGACGGCGCAAACGGCGGCGACGGCTACTACGGCGGCGCTCGCGAGACCCGCAAGATCGATCGCGACACCTATTACGATTGGCCCACGACGTGGAACCTCGTGCGGACACTCCAACCGAACGCCTGTCTCTTTAGTGATGCTGGTCCGGACGTGCGCTGGGTCGGAAACGAACGCGGAATCGCGGGCGATCCTTTATGGAGTACGTTGAACAAGGACGATTTCGCGCCGGGCAGGGCGGACGAAGCCCGGTTGAATCGCGGCGACCGTCCCGGTTCGCATTGGGTGCCGGCCGAGTGCGACGTTTCGATCAGACCGGGTTGGTTCTATCACGCGAACGAAGACGTCAAAGTGAAAAGTGCTGCCACGCTCGTCGATCTTTACTATTCGTCTGTGGGTCGTGGCGCGTCGTTGTTACTCAACCTCGCGCCGGATCGACGCGGACAGATTCCCGACGCGGATGGAAGTTCACTGCGAGGATTCCGTCGCATCCTCGACGCGACGTTTGCTGAAGACCTGGCGCAACGCAGCAGCGTTACTGCAAACAATACGCGCGGCGGCGCCGATCGGCGCTTTTCAGCGCGTAACGTGATCGACGGCAGGCGTGATACGTATTGGACGAGCGACGATCAGATAAAGACGCCGGAATTAATAATCCAACTCAAACGCGAACGATCATTCAACGTCGTTCGCCTGCGTGAATATCTTCCGCTGGGTCAACGAGTTGAGGCTTTTGCGCTCGATATCTGGAAGAACAACGATTGGCAGCAGTTCGCCCGCGGAACGAGTATAGGTAATTGCAAACTCGTGCGTGGCAAACCAGCGACTACAACGAAAGTTCGTTTGCGTGTAACACAAGCCCCGGTCTCTCCGGCAATCTCCGAGTTGGCGCTCTTCGCCGAACCTGCTTAAATGCCTTATCACTGCGTAGTAGATTCTCCCGCAAAGGCGCAAAGAAAGTCCCTCGAATCGCGGCAGCGCTTTGCGCCTTTGCGGGAGACAATCTTCACGTTATATATCACACGGCTCGTTTAACCAGATCCCGGTTGACCACGAGACGTCCCTGATACTCGATCGCCGAGAGCATGATCATAATCCGGTCGCTTCCTTTGACCTCACGTTCAAAGATGCCGATCAGATTTCTCAACGAACCGGAAGTGATAATCACCTTGTCTCCCGGCTTCAGATCGTTATTGACCTTTACAAAACCATGCTGGTCGATTCGCGAGCGAATAATCTCGATGATCTCTTCGCTGACGGACGCCGGGCTGTTGCCGAAACAGACCACAGTGTGGACTCCGCGCGTGAACAAGACCTTGGACAACTGTTTATGAGCATCGAACTTGGCGAATATGTAACGCGGAAACAGCGGCTGAGTAATGTGAATAGGCGCACCGGTGAACTCGTTGCGACGACAGGTTCTTAACTTGGCGTGCAACGTGTCGATGCCCCAGGCTACGAGATTACTGTTGGCGCGTTCTTCCTGTTTGGGGTTAGTGTGTACAACGTACCATTGACTGCTGTCCGTACCTGTTTCGATGCCCATGATTCGGCTCCATTTGGAAATGGAGTCGCACCGCTAATTGTTCCTCCGATCTTCCTTTAGAGACGACTCACCCTTGAAGCACGACCATGATCGCAATCTGGTTGGGCCAACGCTTTTTAGTGGTGATCGACTCGAGTGGAGCTAAGACGATGTGGAAGCTGGGGGAAGCATATGCAATGTGACTCCTGGACGTATTTTGAGTCACCACTGCACGTTGCGTTATGATGCGGCTGTCACGCGGCACACCCTTAAGCTTAGCGCAGTAGGACTGTGTTGTGGAGATGGCTCCGTCGTTACTTGCAGGTAATGACGGAGCTTTTCGATTAAAACTCCTTCACCCTTAAGATCAAAAAAACCTCGGCCTCAAGCACCGATGCGACTCTTGGGAGAGAGCCTAACTTGCCTTCCGTTATTTCATTCCAGGTGCGGTTGATACGAGGAATGGGAGGAGGAGGCTGCGATTTAATCTATGTAAAAATAATTAGTGCACTGACTCAACCCGGGTATTTCTCGACATAAGGTTGTCGTAATTAATTACTACCGAGCCAATACTTCAGGCCGCTGAGGGCCATTACGTAATTAAACCGGCAGGGAGACCGTTAAAGGGTTGCCAGCGAGGCGACGATGGCGGTAATGATACTCATTTCAGATCATCTGTCAACCAAAATGAGCAGCGTCATGCCGAGTAGTTTCAGCGAAAATGAATTTTTGGATTTAGACCATTTAAATGCAGTTCCCATCAGAGCGCGAGCAGATTCGCCTTCACTATTTTGCTCCGAAGATCTTTTTCATTGAATGGTCCAGCGCCTCCTCATTAACAAAAAATAATCTGCGATCATTCTTTGATCTTTTCATTGACAGCAAATTGAGGCCATGTAATACTGCGCGGCCTGTTTGAGGAGCAGGATTTATTTCCGCCATGTGAGTGAGCCCATTCTGAGGTCCATGTAACTCCCATATGGTTCTCGTCTTAAACGATAGATAGTGCAACTATCTAACACGGAAAATAATCCAATCAACCACCAAGGTTACCGAGGCTTTCATGTGAGCCAGATCAATGAAGCCTCTCAAAGTACCGTAAGACCATCCAGACGAAAATTCAGGGCTAAGTAGTTGGCCCAAAGGGCGGTAGCCTACCCTTTCTCAAGTGACTGGGAGCCCAACCGGTCCAACCCGTCAACAAGTTTTCAAGTCCATCCACTAGGTAAGCGATTGCTCCAACCAGTCCTGCGTTCTTAAGAGATCAAAGATCTCTTTGGTCGTCCACCAACACTTCGACTTTTGCAATTAAAGAGGATAAGAGCGTGATCAGCATGAGGAAGCCATTGTCTGTTGCGATCCTGGGGGCGACTGGAATGGTTGGACGCCGCATGAGCGAGCTTCTAGTCGATCACCCGTGGTTCGATATCAAAGTGTTAGTAGGTTTTCGGTCGGTCCAGGGCACTTATCGTGAATCATGGGACAGGAAAGAGTTGTCCAATCAGGATTACTACGGTGAATGCTCCTGGAAGCGGCGCACTTTTCCAGCTGGTCTTGAACCGCACACGGTCCAATCTCTTGACGACTTGATTAAGACTGAAGTTGATCTCGTGTTGTCTGCTATTCCCGGGGAACAAGGGAAGATCGAACAAGACCTGGCAGACGCCGGTAATACTCTCTTTTCAAACAGCCCCTACGGCCGATTCGAACCCGAGAACCCGCTGATCATACCTGAGATCAATTTGGGTGAGTTGAACAAACAGAGATTGATAAAGAACCCGAATTGCGTCACTTCAGGATTGGCTATGGTCCTGTGTCCGCTGGTCAAACATTACGGTGTTGAAGAAGTGTCCGCAGTGACCTTTCAGTCGCTCTCCGGCAGAGGAGATGCGAAGTATGACAAAGATCTGGTGCTAAATAACGTCTATCCTCTCCATGATTCCGACGAAAATACGGAGATCTACATTCAGAAAGAAGTGAAGAAAATACTCGGCGGCGGATTCAAGATGTCTGTTAGCTGCAACCGAGTCTTCGTGCAGGAAGGGCACTTCGTCGACGTGAAGATCAAAACCGTCGATAAGGTTAAGGGGAAAGAAGAAGTCGCCCGCGTGCTTGAGACATTCAACCCGCTTGAAGAAATGCATCTTCCCACCAGCCCGAAAACTCCTCTGGTAGTTCGGAATGAGATCGGCAGGCCCAGGCCGGTGCAGGATGCGAACGTTGATAGAGGGATGTCGGTCGTCGTCGGCGGAATCGCAACCGACGATGAGGTTTACGATCTGAGACTGCAACTGGTGGTGAACAACCTCGTGAGAGGGGCTGCAGGCGGGGCGATTCTTAACGCGGAATGTTACGTGCGCGCCAACAATATGATCTGACCGGTGCTGTAGATCGTTAGCCGGCTAGCGATGGAGCGGTGATTATGGACCAAATTAGCACTGACAGTGTGATTGAGCGTGACGAGCAAAATCTGGCGCTCGTGGACTCGAGAGAGTCATCGGATACGATCCTGGCGGAATTCTATGGAAAGTATCCTTATCCCTGGAAAGCCAGACAGTTCCAATCTCTAGCGGACCCCGATTTTGAAATGGCGATGCTCAACCAGGACATCGGTGACTGGTCGCATCGTCGAATTCCAAACGACGCGAAAATATGGATCGGCGGCTGTGGAGTTAACCAGGCCGTCATCACGGCGCTGAAGTTTCCGAAAGCGACAGTTTTAGGATCAGATATATCGAAGACGTCGGCCCGGCTGTGTAACGAAAGCGCGAAGTCGATCGGTGTCCCAAACCTCACGGTTAAAAACGAGAGTATCAACGATACGAACTACAACGAGGAATTCGATTACGTAATCAGCACCGGCGTGATCCATCACAATGCCGATCCCAAGTACGCTCTGAACAAGCTTCGTAATGCGCTCAAGCCCGACGGCATCATGGAATTGATGGTCTACAATCGCTATCATCGGATCGTTTCCAGTGCGTTTCAGAAGGCCATCAGGATCCTCAATGCGGGCCGCAAAGAAATGGATTTTGAAAACGATCTAGTAACCGCCAAAAGGTTAATGAGCAACCTCTCTGAGGACAACTTGTTTGGGGCCTACTTAGTCCCGCAATGGGATCAGGAAGACAGCTCACTTGCCGACACTTTAATTAACCCGATCGAGCATAGTTACACGGTCGAAACGTTAGCCGATCTGGCATCCGATTGCGGGTTGGAGCTGCTGGCTTACACTCTTAACGAGTATGACAAGATGGATCAGCGGTACGCCTGGAACATGACATTTAAGGATAAGGAATTACAGAAGCAATCTGACCAGTTGCCTGATCTTAGCCGGTGGCAGTTGGCAAACCTCTTGCTATTTGAGAGATCGCCGCTGCTTTGGTTTTATCTCCAGCGGAAAGACAGCCGTCATCCGAGAAAATCGGAGCAACAGATCTGCCGCGAGTTCCTGGATACCACGTTCAAGAAATCCGCCACCAAACGAACACTCTTCATTCGAGACGATGAGGGAACCTATCGCACGTCTCCGCACATTACTGCTTACCCAAGATTTCTTTTTGATGGACCAGTCAAGAAGATATACAACATGCTTGATGAAACGAGGCCCATTCGCTACACGTTACAACTCCTGAACATGGATCTAAATTTTCAGGCAGTTAATGACGCCCGCCTCAAGCTGACCACCGCAGCCTGCCCGTATTTAAGGGCTATCTGATCTCCAAGTAACTCTCCTCCATAAAAAACACCATCGTTTAATGCCGGAGGTGTCTGCGCGACTAAGCCGCGGGATGCGGGGCGAAGAGATCATCAATCACGACTTCAAACTACTAACAGCCTAAACATCAGAGGAAAAAGATCATGGCAATAAGTAACGGATTACCGACCGTCATGGGCGTCTATTTGGGCCACGATTTAGGAGTGTGTCTGCTTCGCGGCGGCGAGATCGTCGCGATGATCGAAGAGGAACGCCTGAATCGGTTCAAGCACGGACGTTCGAATGATGTCGCAGGTCTCTGGGGAGTTTTTGCAGGCAAGTTCGGGTACTTCCCGTGGGCCTCAGTCTGCTATTGCCTGGAGGCTGCGAACATGGCGATCGACGACCTTGACGCCATAGTTCTTGGCGATGCTATGTGGGCATCGGCTGCCGAGAACACCGTCAGGTCGATGATTCCCATCAAAGATAAAAGCAAAGTCATCTTCGTCAGCGAACCGAAGGGAGGCGTGCATCACTTTCATCACGGCCTCTCCGGTTTCATGGCCAGCCCATTTGAGGAAGCGGCTGTTCTCGTCGTCGACGCCGACGGCAATTCGACTGAAGATGGCTATGAAGCGGAAACCGGCTTTCATTTCGAAGATCGAAAAGGGAAGCACCGCCAGGTTTTCAAGAACCGTTACAAGGACATGACGGTGCCCCGCAGCGGCATTGGCTGGACTTACGAACAAGTCACGCTCCTCCTGGGCTTTTCGAGCACCAAGGTTTTCATCTCCGACGCAGGAAAAACTATGGGACTCGCGTCATACGGACAAAAGCGTCCGGAATTTGAGGAGCCCTGGTTTGGTTACGATGGGTTCAAGCTCGACTTTACAGGTTTCAAACATTGGTTGAGGGAATCCGGGAATGAGTCGCGCGTGCTTTCGTATAAAGACGGATTGGCTACCCATCCGAACGGAATCTCGCAGTATGCGATGGACCTGGCCTACAAAGTTCAGGCTGAGCTGGAAGTCGCCATGTTGCACCTCGCTAACGAGATGCACCGAGCCACGGGATCGAAGAACCTGTGTCTTGCCGGCGGTGTAGCACTGAATTCAATCGCCAACAGCATCATCGCCTCGCGCGGACCATTCGAAAATGTATTCATTCAACCTGCCGCAAACGACGGCGGCCAGGCGATCGGTCTTGCTTATCACGGTCACCTGCTGCTCACCGGCAATGGGCACAGTAACGGACACTCATCCTTCAAGCCGCAGGTCAATGGCAATGGCAATGGGAATGGGATTCATCCCATCAAGCACAACTACGGTGGACGGGTGTACAAACGCGAGGAGATTGAAGAGGTTCTGCTGAAGTCCGGGCTTGATTTCAAAGAACTGCCGAGCGACGAAGCAGTGGCCGAAGAAGCGTCACAGGAATTGGTGGATCATCGCATTATCGGTTGGTTACAGGGAGGCTGCGAATATGGGCCACGCGCTCTTGGTCATCGCAGCATTCTGGCTAATCCTGATAAGGAAGAGACGAAAGACTTGCTCAATCGTCGAGTCAAGTTTCGCGAGCCGTTCAGGCCGTTCGCGCCCAGCGTTCTCAAGGAGCGGGCCAGCGAAATCTTCGAAATGACGGGCGCCAGTCCCTACATGTTACTGGTTGTTCCTGTTCGCGAGTCCTGGAAAGATCGCGTGCCTGCGATTACACACGTGGACGGCACTGCCAGAGTCCAGACAGTCGATCCCGAAGTTGAGCCGCTCTACTACAAACTCATCTCGGCGTTTGGGCGCAAGACAGGCATTCCGCTCGTGCTTAACACTTCATTCAACCTGCGGGGAATGCCCATCGTCGAATCGCCGTACGATGCCTTGCAGTGCTTCCTGTATACGGACATGGACAGCCTTTACCTGGGGCGGTTCAAGGTAAGCCGCGCAGAGCCCGCGTTCTTGTTCCCTTCAAAGGCAGCGGGGTGGGAGTTTGCCATCGAGACAAGCATCGACTCTGGAAAACAGAAGCTCATCTGCAACCACAACGACGGTGGCAAGCAGATAAAGATGGAGGCAACGCCGGAGTTTATCAATCTGTGTGAGGCGCTCGACGGAGTGCGCTCGCTTCAGAACGCGTATGACATTGCTTACGGCGACTCCGCGGCGCTTCCCATCCAAAGCGTGGTGGTCTTGATTCAAAATCTGGTGCGAGAAGGCGTGATGCAGTTACGCGTCGGGAGCCTCACGTTCAAGCATCCCGAAATCAAGTGCCACTTCTGGCAAGCCGCCGTGCAGGAAGCCTCAAACAAAAGATAGTAAGTACAAAAAGTGCGTTATGACGAGAAGAGGTCTCCCGCAAAGGCGCAAAGACGCAAAGCGCTGCCGCGTTGCGCTCGACTTTCTTTGCGCCTTTGCGCCTTTGCGGGAGAATTTCCTGCGTAGCGAACGTTTTGTGCAAAGCCTTAGTAAGTAGTCAACTTCTCTCCGGAGTGATTCTGAAAATGAAGACGCGCGAAAACACGCGGCACTCATATCCGCAAGACGTGTGCATTCATCACCTGTTCGAAGAGCGAGTGAGTGAATCACCGGACGCAATCGCAATCGAGCATGAAGCAACGCGGCTCAGTTATGGAGAACTGAACCGGCGTGCGAACCAGTTGGCCCAGTTCCTGCGCCGCGCAGGAGTAGGACCAGAAGTGCGGGTGGGAATTTGCATCGAGCGCAGTCCGGAGATGCTCGTGGCGCTGCTGGGAATCATTAAGGCAGGAGGCAGCTACGTGCCGATCGATCCGGCTTACCCGCAACAGCGTGTGGAGTTGATGGTCAAGGATGCACAGTTAGGCATCATTCTCACGCAGGAACGTTGGCGTGCTGGGTTGGCCAATCAGGGTGTGCAGTTGTTCCTGATAGACCGCGACTGGAAGCAGATCGCGGAAGAGAGCGACGAGAACCCGGAAGTGAAGCTGGACGGAGAGAACCTCGTCTACACGATCTACACGTCCGGATCGACGGGCAGGCCGAAAGGCGTCGAAGTCAGGCATCGCGGGCTGATCAAT
Source organism: uncultured Acidobacteriota bacterium (assembly GCA_963770215.1). Lineage (GTDB taxonomy): Bacteria > Acidobacteriota > Blastocatellia > Pyrinomonadales > Pyrinomonadaceae > PSRF01. The sequence goes on along the minus strand of CAVYOP010000010.1, from coordinate 40,889 downwards.
TACATTCCCCATGCAGCTCAAGTGATGGAAATGACTCCGGCAGACAGGTTTTTGCAGTTTGCATCGTTGAGTTTTGACACGGCAGTGGAAGAGATCTTCGTGACCCTGACGAGTGGGGCGCAGTTGGTGTTGAGAAACGACGCGATGCTGAGCTCGGTGGAGAAGTTTTTGGAGACGTGCGAGCAGTGGGGAGTCACTGTTTTCGATCCGCCGACGGCTTACTGGCATGAAATGGTCGCGCAGATGGCGGCTAAGGACCTGTTGCTGCCGAAGAAAATGAGATTGGTGTTTGTCGGAGGCGAGCGAGTACTGGAAGAGCGACTGAAGCAATGGCACGAGTTAGTAAGGGAAGTAAAACTGTACAACTCCTACGGACCAACCGAGACCACGATCGTCGTCCTGATTGATGAGTTAAACGGAGAAGTGACGATCGGCCGGCCAGTAGCGAATACAAACGCATACATCCTGGATGAAAAGATGAAGCCGGTGTCTGATGGAGTTGCGGGCGAACTCTACATCGGCGGAGAAGGACTGGCGAGAGGATATCTGAAGCAGCCGGAACTGTCGGCCGATAGGTTCGTGCCTGATGCGTTTGGCACCCAGAGCGGCGCCCGGCTCTATCGCACGGGAGACCTGGTGCGTCACCGCAGCGACGGCAGAATCGAGTACCTGGGCCGCGCGGATGGTCAAGTAAAGATCCGAGGATTCAGGGTTGAGTTGGGCGAGGTTGAAGCGGCGCTGCTCGGACACGACGGCGTGAAAGAGGCGGCAGTGATCCTGCGCGAAGATGCAGGGTTAGAGAAACAGTTGGTCGGTTATGTCGTAGGCGACGAAAGTCTGAATGGAGGTCTGAAGGTTGCGGAGTTGAGGACGTATTTGAAGCAGAGTCTCCCACTCCACATGATCCCTTCCACGATCGTTAAACTCGACGCATTTCCGCGGACCAGCGGCATGAAGATCGATCGGAACGCGTTGCCGGCGCCGGATGGCGCGCGGCCGGAACTGGAAGAACACTATGTCGCTCCGCGCACTCAGATCGAAGGCACTGTCGCCGCGATCCTGGCCGACGTTCTCAAACTCGAGCGCGTGGGCATACGAGACGATTTCCTTGAACTAGGCGGCGACTCGTTACGCGCAATGCAGGTGGTGTCTCGTATCCGCGAATGCTACCAAGTCGATTTGCCGCTCTTCAGTCTCTTTGAAGCTCAGACTGCGGAAGGATTGGCACGAGCCGTCGAGCAGGAAATAGATCGCGATCATCAGTCAGGCTTGCCGCGCATCCAGCCGGTTTCGAGAGATCGTCAATTGCCCTTGTCGTGTCCTCAGGAAGCAGTCTGGGTCCTGACGCAATTGACCGGTGGCACTGTCGCCTACAACACGCAGTTCGCTCTTCGTTTCAGGGGCCAGCTTGACGTCCAGGTTCTCGAACAGACGCTCGACGAGATCGTTCGCCGTCACGAGATCTTCCGCACGACTTTCCAGGAAAAAGAAGGCCGGCCGATACAGGTCGTGCACGCACCCTGGAAAGTAAATCTGCCGGTCAGAAATCTTGAAGACGTTCCGGAGATAGAGCGCCAGGCCGAAGTCGATCGCATCATCGCTGAAGAGTGCGCTCACGTTTTTGACGTCACTCAACTGCCATTGCTTCGTTGGACCGTGCTGCAACTGAGCGAGCGGGAATATCTGTTCGTGCAGGTCGAGCATCACTTCGTGCATGACGGATGGTCGTTGGCGATGCTGCTGTCCGAGATCGGAGCTATTTATAAAGCCTACTCGACGGGAAGACCTTCACCGTTGCCTGAGCTTCCTGTTCAGTACGGAGATTTCGCAGTCTGGCAACAGGAGTTGATGCAGAGTGAGTTTTTGGACGACCGGCTCGGTTACTGGACCAGGAAGCTGGCTGACATGCCCCCGCTACTGGATCTGCCTGCGGATCGCCCGCGACCTTCCGTGCAAAGCTTCAAGGGAGCAGTTCATAACGTTGAGCTCGATACGCCGTTTTCCCGCGCGTTGATCGAGTTCAGCCAGCGTGAAGGTGTGACATTGTTTATGACGATGTTTGCGGCTTTCGAGGCACTGCTCTACCGGTACACCGGGCGCGAAGACATGGTGGTGGGCACAAGCGTCGCCAATCGTCCGCTTCGCGAAATGGAAAATCTGATTGGCATGATTGTTAACACGCTCGTGCTGCGCACAGACATGTCCGGCGATCCAACGTGTCGCGAATTGCTAAAGCGTGTGCGGGATCTCATGTATGAGACCTACAGATACCAGGATTTGCCGTTTGAGAAACTGGTTGAGAAGTTACAGCCGCAACGAGTAATGAACTACAACCCGCTCTACCAGGTGATGTTCAACTTCCACGACGCGGAGATCCCCGCCCTGGAATTCCCAGGCTTGAAAGGCACCCTGGAATACAAGAGTAACCGTTCGGCCAAATTCGATTTGGACGTGCTCATCATGCCGCGCTTCGCACAGAGCGCCGGCCGCAAGACAGAAGCTGGAAACGAAATTCTCTCGATGGAGTGGGAATACAACACTGACCTGTTTGACGCCGGCACCATCGAGCAGATGACACGACACTACATCGCGGCGCTGAAGTCGCTCATCGCTCATCCCGAGCAAAGGATTTCGGAATTCTCGCTGCTGAGCCCGGCTGAAGAACACCAGATCCTCAACGAGTGGAACAACACGCAGCACTCATATCCGCAAGCCGTGTGCATTCATCACCTGTTCGAAGAGCGGGTGAGTGAATCGCCGGACGCGATCGCGATCGAGCACGAAGAGACGCGGCTCACTTATGGAGAACTGAACGGCCGCGCAAACCAGTTGGCCCACTTCCTGCGCCGCGCAGGAATAAGACCGGAAGTGCGGGTGGGGATTTGCATCGAGCGCAGTCCGGAAATGCTCGTGGCGCTGTTGGGAATCCTCAAAGCTGGAGGCAGTTACGTGCCGATCGATCCCGGCTACCCGCAACAGCGTGTGGAGCTGATGGTTAAAGAGGCGCAGCTAGGCATCATTCTCACGCAGGAACGTTGGCGTTCGGGATTAGCCAGTCATGGCGCGCAGTTGATCCTGATAGACCGCGACTGGAAGCAGATCGCGGAAGAGAGCGAGCAGAACCCCGAAGTGAAGCTCGACGGAGAGAACCTGGTCTACACGATCTACACGTCCGGTTCGACAGGCAGGCCGAAAGGCGTCGAGGTCAGGCATCAGGCGCTGCTCAATTACATCACCTACGCAGTCCGCGAAATGGAAGTAAACGCGGCAGACAGGTTCCTGCAGTTTGCGTCGCTGAGTTTTGACACGGCGGTGGAAGAGATCTTCGTGACCCTGACGAGTGGCGCACGGTTGATATTGCGAACCGACGCGATGTTGAGCTCGGTGGAGAAGTTCTTAGAGACGTGTGAGCAATGGGGCGTAACGATCCTCGATCCACCGACGGCCTACTGGCATGAAATCGTCGCACAGATGGCAGCGAAGAACCTGTCGCTGCCGGAGAGATTGCGGCTGATGTATGTGGGCGGAGAAGGCGCACTCGAAGAGCGCGTCAAGCAATGGCTGGCGTTGGTAAAGGAAGTCAAACTATTCAACGGATATGGGCCAACCGAGACGACGATCGTCGCTTTGATGGATGAGTTGAGTGAAGAAATAAGCGGAAATGTGACGATCGGCCGGCCAGTTGCGAATTCAAGCGCATACATCCTCGATGAAAAGATGAAGCCGGTGCCGGTAGGCGTGACTGGAGAGCTCTACATCGGCGGAGAAGGACTCGCGAGGGGATATCTGAAGCAACCAGACCTCGCCGCCGAGCGGTTCGTGCCTGATGCGTTCGGCAGTCATAGCGGAGGCCGGCTCTATCGCACGGGAGACCTGGTCCGTCATCGCAGCGACGGGAAAATCGAGTATCTCGGGCGGGCCGATGGTCAGGTGAAGATCAGAGGCTACCGGGTGGAGTTAAGAGAAGTTGAAGCGGCGCTGCTCGGACACGCAGGCGTGAAAGAAGCGGCAGTGGTCGTGCGCGAAGACGGAACAGAGAAGCAGTTGGTCGGCTATGTCGTGGGTGGCGAAACAGGTCAGAACACAGGTCAGAACACAGGTCAGAACGCAGGTCTGAAGGTTGCGGACTTGAGAGCGTATTTGAAACGTCAGCTTCCTGTTTACATGATCCCCGCGACGTTCATGTTGTTAAGCGCCATGCCTTTAACGTCTCACGGAAAAGTCGATCGAAAAGCTTTACTCGCGCTCGATCTTCCGCAACCAGCGTCGGAAGTTGCTTACGTTCCGCCGCGGACCTCGCTCGAAAAAGCGATCACCAACATCTGGGGCGCGGTGCTGCAAATCGACAAACTCGGAATGAATGACAATTTCTTCGACCTCGGCGGCACGTCGCTCACCTTGATTCAGGTTCGCAGCAAAGTAAGAGAAACGCTGAACAAAGAGATTCCGCTGATTGAGCTGTTTGAGTATCCCACCATTAGTGAGCTGGCCCGGCATTTAAGTCAGAACTCCGGCCGGCAACCCTTCTTCGAACAAATTCAGGATCGTGTGATCAAACAAAAAGAGGCGCTGGCGCGGCAAAGACAGTTTGCAATGAGCCGTTAGCGCTCCACCGGGCGATTTAAAGGAGAAAGCAATGAGTAACTCGGAAGGTTACGACTCGATGGCAGGTGTTGCCATCGTTGGGATGGCTGGCCGTTTCGCAACCGCCAGGAACCTCAAAGAATTCTGGAAGAACTTGTGCGACGGCAAGGAGTGCATCACCTTCTTCACGGATGAAGAGGTGCTGGAGGCAGGCGGAGACCCTGCGTTGCTCCATAATCCCAACTACGTCAAGGCGTCGGGCATGATGAACGATATCGATCTGTTCGATGCCAATTTCTTCGGTTTCAATCCCCGAGAAGCGGAAGTCACAGATCCGCAGCAGCGCATCTTCCTCGAATGCGCGTGGGAAGCTCTCGAAGACGCTCAATGTAATCCCGAGTCTTTCAAGGGACGAATATGTGTTTACGCGGGAATCGGCGAGAACCAGTATTTGAGACACGTTCCGCCCGACATGCTCCGGCTCACAGACGACGTGACGCAGGGTGTCGGAAACGAAAAGGATTACGTCGCGACTCGCGTTTCGTACAAGGCCAACCTGAAAGCGCCAAGCATTACCGTTCAAAGCGCATGTTCGACTTCGCTGGTCGCTGCTTGCATGGCGTATCAGAGTCTCTTGAATTACCAGTCTGACGTCGGTTTGGCCGGCGGAGTGTCGGTCGACTTGTTTAAGAGAGGCCGCTATTACACCGAGGGCGGATTACTTTCACCTGACGGTCACTGCCGCACTTTTGATGCAAAAGCCAAGGGAACGATCTGGGGCAGCGGCGCCGGTGTTGTCGTGCTCAAGCGCCTGGCCGATGCCATCGCTGACGGCAATCGCATCTATGCCATTATCAAAGGAGCCGCTATCAATAATGACGGCTCAGTGAAAATCGGTTACACGGCGCCGAGCGTGGACGGCCAGGCAGCAGTCGTAACAGAGGCTATCGAACTGGCGGAAGTGAGTCCGGAAACGATCCGGTACGTCGAGGCGCATGGCACGGCGACGCCGCTCGGAGATCCGATCGAGGTGGCGGCGCTCTCGAAGGCGTATCGTAATTACACCGACCTCAAGCAGTTTTGCCGCATCGGCTCGGTGAAGACCAACATCGGTCACACAGACACCGCCGCCGGCGTGGCCGGTCTGATCAAGACCGCTCTTTGTGTTTACAACAAACAGATTCCACCGAGTCTCCACTACAAAAGCCCAACCCGCAAATCGATTTTGAGAACAGCCCGTTTGTAGTCAACACGAAGCTCGTCGATTGGGAAGCAGAAGCGACTCCACGCCGCGCCGGAGTGAGCTCCTTCGGTATCGGAGGCACGAATGCGCACATTATTCTCGAAGAAGCCGCGCCACGCGAGGAGTCGTCTTCATCGCGACCGTGGCAACTACTCGTGCTTTCCGCGAGATCCGACACCGCACTGGAAACGGCGACAACGAACCTCGCGGAACATCTGAAATCGTATGACGGCAAACTCGCCGACGTTGCATTCAGCCTGCAAGTGGGAAGAAAAGAGTTTGAGCATCGGCGCGCGTTGGTCTGCAGTGACATACAGGATGCTGTCACTGCACTCGAAGAGCGCGATCTCACTCGGGTTATGAACGGCAATCCCGAGTCTGAAAATCATCCGATCGTTTTCATGTTTCCGGGACAGGGAACTCAATACCCAAACATGGGCCGCGAGCTTTATGAGCTCGAAGCGACATTCCGCGAGCGCGTTGACTATTGTTCGGAGATTCTCCAACCCGAGCTTGGATTGGACCTTCGTGAAATACTTTTTCCGGCCGAAGGGCGTACAGAGGAAGCGGCGGAGCTCCTGGCCCAGACTTACATCACTCAACCCGCGCTGTTCGTTATTGAATATGCAATGTCGAAGCTGTTGATGGAGTGGGGGATAAATCCGGAGTGATGATCGGCCACAGCATCGGCGAGTATGTCGCCGCGTGTTTGGCGGGCGTGCTTTCAGTTGAAGACGCTTTGCGACTCGTTGCCGCGCGCGGTCGATTGGTCCAGGAGATGGAACCGGGGTCGATGCTGGCCGTTACGATGTCTGAAGAGCAGGCGCGGTCGTTGCTCGGGACGAACCTCTCGCTGGCCGCCATAAACGGGCCGTCGCTCTGCGTGATCTCAGGGACCCACGAAGACATCGACGCTCTGGAGCAGAAGCTGAAAGCGAAAGGCGAGCTCACGCGCCGGTTGCACACTTCTCATGCGTTTCATTCGCACATGATGGAACCGGCTGTCGAGCGGTTCCGTGACGTGTTGAGACAAGCCAGACTGAGTCCACCGACACTTCCTTACATTTCCAACCTGACGGGAACTTGGATCACTGATGCTGAAGCCATCGATCCGGAATACTGGACGGCTCACCTGCGTCAGTCGGTGCGATTCTCTGACGGCGTTGAAGAACTATTAAAAGACACCGCGCGCGTGTTGTTAGAGGTTGGACCAGGTCACACTCTGATCACTTTGCTCAAGCAGCAGCGAGACGAAGCCACGCACAGAGTCGTAGCGGCCTCAATGCGTCACCCGCAGGAGCAATACTCGGATCAGCAATTCCTGCTTACGGCGCTGGGACAGTTGTGGGCCGGCGGCGTGCGGGCGGACTGGGACGGATTTTATAGCGGCGTGCGCGCCGATTGGGACGGGTTTGAAAAAGGTGAGCGTCGTCTGCGAGTTCCTCTTCCGACTTATCCGTTCGAACGGACTCGCTACTGGATCGCCGGCAACAAGATGCAATCTGAATCTTTCGCTGCTTCAGTGTTTCAAGGGAAGAAGAGTGACATCGCCGACTGGTTCTATGTTCCTTCGTGGAAGCGCCTGATGCGGCCGAGCCCAGTTTCGCTGAACGGCAATGATCAAAAACAGCGCTGGCTCATCTTTATGGATGACAACGGTCTCGGTTCGGGAATGGCCGAAAAACTGAGAACACGCGGCCATGATGTCACCGGAGTGATTTCCGGAGACGCCTATGCCCGCATTGACGAGCGAACGTTGGCTATCAATCCGCGAAGCCAGGATGATTACCAGGCGCTGTTCAAAGAGCTTCAGACCGCCGGCCAAATTCCCACAAAGATCGCTTACCTCTGGAGTATTCCGAAAAGCGAGACATTTGAAGAGACTCAATCGTTGAGTTTCTTTGGCCCGCTGTTTGTCGCGAAAGCCATCGGTTTGCTGAGCACCAAGGACTCTTTCCAAATTGGGATTGTGTCGTCCGGCATTCAAGACGTCACCGGAGACGAGGAGCTGCAATTCGAAAAAGCGATTCTGCTTGGACCATGCCGCGTGATTCCGGTGGAATACAGCAATGTGAGTTGCTGGAGCGTGGACATTGACGCCGTCGTCTCGGCGAAACAAAAAGGATATGTGATCGATGGTTTGATAGCGGAGTTTGACGGCAAATCGCCGGATGCTGTTGTCGCCTATCGCGGTCAACACCGCTGGGTACAGTGCTTCGAAGCAGTTCGACTGGATCAGGAGTTGAAGCAGTTAGGACGCGTTCGCGATGGCGGTGTTTATCTGATCACCGGCGGCATGGGAGGCATCGGGCTCGCGCTGGCAGAAACATTGGCGCACGTGCCCCAGGCGAAACTCGCTCTCGTTGGCCGCTCGTCATTCCCCGAACGCCAGAATTGGGAGCAGTGGATCAGCACGCACGGCGAGAAAGACGACGTGAGCCGCAAGATTCGAAAGCTTCAGGCAATGGAAGAGGCTGGCGCGGAGACTCTCGTGCTAGCCGCGGATGTAGCCGATCGCGATCAGATGAACAACGTGATTAGCCGCGTGCGTGAGCGGTTCGGCGCTATCAATGGCGTGATTCATTCAGCGGGTGTTCCGGCAGGCGGCCTCATTCAGTTGAAGACGCCTGAAATGGTGGAGCCGGTCTTTTCACCCAAAGTGAAAGGCACGATGGTCCTTGACTCGCTGATTGACGCGAGTGAGTTGGATTTCTTCATGCTTTGTTCGTCGGCTGCTTCCGTGCTCGGTGTGCCAGGACAGGTTGATTACTCCGCGGCAAATGCTTTTATGGATGGCTACGCCCATCACCGCGCGCGCCGGAACGGCACCTTCACCGTTTCCGTCAATTGGGACGCATGGGCAGAGGTCGGAATGGCGGTGAACGCGAAGAAGATCTGGCCCGTTGGACCAAACGCGGGACTGGCCGCCGGGCTGAACGGCAACGGCCACTATCAACAGAGCGACCACCCATTGTTTGACGAGCAGTCTCTGGGTGACGATGAAGCCACCTATCGATCCGAATTCAGCGCTGCAAAACAGTGGGTTATGGGTGACCACATCATCATGGGCAATCCCACCATGGTCGGCACCGGCTGGCTGGAGATGGCCCGGGCCGCCTTTGAAAGACAAGCTCAAAAGAATTCGATCGAAATCAGCAACGTAGTTTTCATCCAACCGCTGGCCGTGTCCAACGGCGAGAGGAAAGAGGTTCGGACGGTGCTGAAAAGAGTCGGCGATAATTTCGACTTCACCATCAGCAGCAGATCCTATAACAACGGCGACTGGCGCGATCACGCGATCGGAAAAGTCGCTGCCGGCGAGGTAAGAGCCCCCGAGTCACTCGACATCCAGAGCCTCAAAGATAGGTGCAATCTCAAGGTGGTGGCTGAAACCGAGCATGACGATCATTTGAATCCCAGCAACCCATCGAGCCCGCATCTCGAGATAATTTTTGGCGAGCGGTGGACGGGTGTGAAACGGCAGATTCACGTGGGCGACGGCGAGGCTCTGGCCCTGATGGAGCTTCCTGAAAAATACGCTGACGATCTCGAAAAACTTCATCTGCATCCGTCGCTGATGGACATGGCAGTGAGTTACATCGTTACTTACTTGAGCGGCTCACCGGACGTCCTGCCGTTCTCGTACAAACGAGTCAAGGTGTTTGCGCCTCTCAGCCGGCGACTTTACAGCTATGCGCGTCACAAGAAGGACGATGCGTCTGACGAGGTGTTGAAGTTTGACGTCACGATCTTGAACGAAGAGGGAGTGAAACTCGTCGAGGTCGAAGAGTGCACTTTCAGGAAACTCGGCAAACAAGTGCTTCAGGCGTTGGCTGATCGGGATGATCGCGACGTTCCATCCGCTGTGGTCCAACCCGAAACGAGCGACAGTGCCGTGGATTCTGATCTAAAGGACGCCATCCTGCCGGCCGAAGGCGTGGAAGTCTTCCGCCGCATTCTCTCGATGAATCTGCCGCCGCAGGTGATCGTCTCGACGCGCGATTTGCAATACCAAATCGACCGCGCCGATTCTGCCGAAGCGGAAGATGCGGCAGCTACGCAAAAGAAAGCCGAAGCTGCGAAGCCGTCTCACCCGCGGCCAAACATCAAGACGCCTTTCGTCGCTCCCAGCAATGAGCTAGAACAAACGATCGCCGATATCTGGCAAATCGTGCTCGGCATTGACAAGGTTGGCGTGAATGACAACTTCATCGCGCTGGGCGGCCATTCACTTCTGGCAATACAAGTCATCTCGCGAATGCGTGAGGCTTTCCAGATGGATTTGCCGATGGACGTAATTTTCAAAGCCCCGACCGTGGCCGAGCTCGCCGATACTGTTGTCCGCACGCTCACGGAGCAAACGGATCAGGACACACTCGCTCAGCTACTGGCTGAAGTGGAAGAAATGTCGAAAGCACAATCGTTCGGAAACCAATAGACCAGCAGGAAGACAACAGTGTCAGAGGCAGGATATTCTCCCGCAAAGGCGCAAAGGCGCAAAGAGAGTCCAGCGAAACGCGGCAGCGCTTTGCGTCTTTGCGCCTTTGCGGGAGACATCTTCACGTCATAACGCACTCTTTGTGCAAACCAATGTCAGACATTTCCGCACAAATTGCCGATCTCTCGCCAGAGAAACGTGACCTTCTCCTTCGCCAACTGAGGTTGCGCCAGGGCGGGCAACAACAGAAGGAAACGGTTGGCCCAAATGCGCAGAGCCAGAGCCGTCCGTTTGACCTTGAGAGAGATCAGAACTTCACTCTGAGGATACCCAGAATCGGTATCCTCGACGATTTTGTTTATCGTGTTTCCCAGCGAGTCGCGCCGGGCCCGAACCAGGTCGAGATTGAAGTCTATGCTTCTTCTCTCAACTTCCGCGACGTTCTCATCGCGCTCGGAGAATACCCGTCAACCAACGCGCAGATGGGCAGCGATTGTTCCGGCAAGGTCGTGAGAGTTGGCGAAGGTGTCGAGCAGTTCAAAGTGGGTGACGAAGTCATTGCCATTTCTGAGGCTTCTGCTTTCAGCCGGTTCACCACCACGATGGTCACTGACGTCGTCAAGAAACCGGCAAGTCTGAGTTGGGAAGAAGCGGCTTCGTTACCGACAGCATTCGTCACTCTTTACCATAGCCTGCATAACCTGGCCGCTCTTTCTCAGGGCGAGCGTATTTTGATTCATTCGGCGGCGGGAGGAGTCGGTCTGGCTGCAATTCAATATGCGCAGACAGTTGGCGCAGAGATATATGCCACAGTCGGCTCCGATGAAAAACGTGCTTTTCTCCGCTCCCTCGGCATCGAGCGAATCTTCAACTCGAGGTCCACGGACTTCGCCGACGAGATCTTGCAGGCGACTGGCGGAGAAGGCGTCGATGTAGTGTTGAATTCACTTGGCGGGGAAGCGATACCGAAAGGTCTTTCAATACTGCGACCGCTCGGACGCTTCGTCGAACTGGGAAGGCGTGACTTCGCACAAAACAGTCACATAGGTTTGGCGCCTTTCGACAACAGCCTTACCTTCTTTTCGGTGTCGCTGTACAAGCTGTCGATCCTCCGTCCTCAGCTCTACAACTCCATCTTCGTGGACATAATCGATAAGTTCGACCGCCGCATATTCAAGCCTCTCAAAATGAATTTGTATGCGGCCTCGGATATCACCAGCGCTTTTCAGCACATGGCGCAGGGAAACCACATCGGCAAGCTGACGATCCGTTTTAAGGATCAAGAGATAATGGTCGCTCCTGGCTGAACTCTGCGACCTCTGCGGTTCACTGCGACCTCTGCGTTTTCTTCCGCATTCAACGCAGAGAACACCGAGAGACGCAGAGAGCGCTGAGGTTAATTCTTAGAGTAAGACCTAATTCTTAAACAGGAGAAGAAGCATGGGTGACATTACCGCGCGGGTAATGGATCTATCTCCGGAAAAGCTCAGGCTGCTCGCTCAACAACTCAAGAAGAAACAGGGTTCGCGTTCGCAGATTACGCGTCAGAGCCGCGAAGCCAGTTCTTTTCCTCTGTCGTTCGCGCAGCAGAGAATGTGGGTCGTGGACCAGATGAGTCCCGGTAACACGGCGATGAATATCTCGCTGTCTTACCGTTTCGACACGCCGGTTGACCTGGCGGCGCTGGAAAAGAGTTTCAACCTGATGGTCCAGCGTCACGAAGTCTTGCGGGCCACGTTCGAGAGTAGAAACGGAGTCCCTGTTCAAGTGATAGCGCCTTCGTTGGAGATAAAGATACCTGTCACCGACCTCACGAATCTTCCGCCGGCAGAAAGAGAATCGATTGCGTCGCGACTCGCTGCCGAGGAATCGCGTAAGCCGTTCGACCTGTCCCAGGGACCGCTGATTCGCGCCAGCGTTTTGAAACTCGGCGAACAGGATCACGTTTTGCTCTGGTCGATTCATCACATCGTCTTCGACGGCAGCAGCGGCCACATTTTTGAAAAAGAGCAGGTGGAACTTTACGAAGCGATCGTGCAAGGGAAACCGTCGCCGCTCGCCGAACCGGCGATTCAATATGTTGACTATGCGACGTGGCAGCGAGAGACGATGCGTGGAGAAACGCTCGACAGGCTGCTGTCATTCTGGAAAGACAAACTCGCCGGCGCCACCGTCTTGAATCTTTCGACGGACCATCCGAGACCGACCGTCTACTCTTACAAAGGAAAACGGGAGTCGATAACGATTCCGGAGGATCTGGCTCGTGAGCTAAATGCAATGAGCCGCCGGATGGGCGTGACGTTGTTTATCACTTTGCTCGCGGCCTTCAAAGCTTTGCTCGGCCGCTATACCGGCCAGGGCGACATCGTTCTGGGAACTCCGATCGCGAGTCGCAATCAAGTCGAACTTGAAGAAGTGATGGGCCTGTTCGTCAACACACTCGTTTTGCGAACTGATCTTTCGGGTGATCCGACGTTTGCAGAGTTTCTGGGCCGAGTCCACAAGATGTGGAGCGATAGCTTCGCCCACCAGGACATGCCGTTCGAAGAGTTGGTGAAGGCGCTCAATCCCGGCCGCGATCTGAGCCATCAACCGATCTTTCAGGTGATGTTCCATTTCAACTCCACGCCGCTGAGTTTTCGGTATCAGGACAATGAGTCAGAGCCGTTGCCTCGCGGAAGTTTGTTCCTCGATCCGGGAACTGCGCTGTTCGATCTGACTTTCTCGATCGAGCCGGCCAGTGCGGCGACGCGTCTGGAAGATACGGCGCTCAACTGTGTAATGGAATACAGCACCGACCTGTTCGAGGGACCAACGATAGTTCGGATGTTGGACCACTATCTTGCCCTGCTAAAGGCAGTCGTCCAGCATCCCGAACAACGCATCTTGGATATTCCGCTGATGACCGAAGTTGAGCGCAACCGGGTGCTGGTTGAGTTCAACGACACTGACACCGATGCGTTGACGGACAAATGCATTCCGCAACTTTTCGAAGAACAGGTCGAAGCGACTCCTGACAACATCGCCGTGTTGTTTGAGAACCGGCGGATGACCTACTCGGAGCTGAACGCGCGAGCCAATCAGGTCGCTCATTATCTGCGGCGGCTGGGGATCGGGCCCGACGATCTCGTAGGCGTTCACATGGAACGGTCGCCGGAACTGATCGTGGCGGTCCTCGGAATACTCAAAGCGGGCGGTGCGTACGCGCCACTCGATCCTGCTTTGCCCGCGGAGAGATTGGCGTTCATGCTCGACGACCTGCGCGTTCCCGTCGTGCTGACCAGATCGGTTTACAAAGCAAACTTGCTCGCGGTCGAAACCGAGTCGGAAATCCTTTGCCTCGATTCGGAATGGGAGATCGTTGCGCGCGAGAGCGAAGAAAATATCGCCGCCGGCGTCGCACCGGACAACCTGGCCTATGTCATTTACACTTCCGGATCTACGGGCCGAATAAAAGGCGTCCTCATCTCGCACGGCGCGATTGCCATGCACTCGGTTTACGTCCGTGAGTGTTACCAGCTCGAACCCACCGATCGTGCGCTGCAGTTTTTCCAGATCAATCTTGATGGTTCGTTGGAACAGATCTGCTCGACGCTGATCTCTGGTGCGGGACTGGTCTTACGCGATGCGGAATTGTGGACCCCGACTGAGTTTCAGCAAAAGGTCGCCGAGTTTGGAATAACTGTTGTTAACCCGCTGCCGGCGTACCTGCGCCAGATCATGCGTGGATTGATCGAAGAACAAGCAACAACCCCGAGCAATCAACTCAAACTGATCATGATCGGTGGCGACGGGATGTTGCCGGAAGATATTCATCTCCTGCGACAGTCGCCGGTCTCTACTCGCCGCCTGATGCATTGCTACGGGCCGACCGAAGCAACGATCTATGCGACCAATCTCGAGGTTCCCATGCAGATTGAGGGAACCATTTTCGAGAGAAAAGTTCCGATTGGCCGTCCCGTCGACAGAAGAAAGGTTTACATCCTCGACACACGACTCAATCCGATGCCTGTTGGTGTGCCGGGTGAGATATACATTGGCGGTGACGGTTTGGCGCGCGGTTATCTCGATCGTCCCGATCTAACGGCGGAGAAATTCAGCCCCGATCCGTTCAGCCGCGAGCCGGGAGCAAGGATGTACAGCACGGGCGATCGTGCCCGCTACCTGCCTGACGGCAATATCGAATTCCTCGGCCGGTTCGATCACCAGGTTAAGATCAGAGGTTACCGGATCGAGTTGGGTGAAATTGAGGCTGCGCTGGCAGATCATCCTTCGCTGAGCGATGTTCTCGTCGTCGCCCGTGAAGATGCGCCCGGCAACAAACGCCTCATCGCCTACGCTGTCACAAACAAACAACAAGCGCCGACGAACAATGAGCTCGGTCGTTCCTGAGAAAGAAACTGCCCGATTACATGGTCCCTTCGGCTTTCGTGATGCTCGATGCGTTTCCATTGACGCCGAGCGGTAAGGTGGACCGGCAGGCGCTGCCGGATTTCGCCTCGACGCCACATGAGAACGGTTATATCGGACCTCGCACTCCGATCGAAGATCTCCTCGCCGATGTCTGGGCGCAGTCGCTCGGCGTCGAGAAGATTGGAATACACGACAACTTTTTCGAACTAGGCGGAGACTCGATACTCGCCATTCAAATCGTCGCCAAAGCCAATCAATCAGGCGTCCGAATAACTCAGCGGCAGATATTCCGGTACCAGACAATCGCCGAGCTTGCAGAAGTGACGGGAACGACCCAGGAAGCAGGCGCCGAGCAGGGCCATGTATCCGGTCAAGTTCCACTAACACCGATCCAGTGCAAGTTCTTCGAACGGCACCTCATTCATCCACATCACTTCAATCAGGTGTTCCTGTTTGAAAGCGATCAGCGTCTTGATCCCACGCTGCTGGGAACGGCCGTGCGTGAAGTGATGGCGCATCACGATGCGCTGCGACTGCGCTTTGCTCACACGGGCACGCAATGGCAGCAATTCAACGTTCCGCCAAATGAGAGCGTGCCGCTCACGTTGATCGATTTGTCTGCCCTTCCGGATGTTGAGCAGGAAGCTGCTGTCGAGATCCGGTCCGAAGAATTGCAAGCCAGCTTAAATCTCTCAGAAGGCCCCATAGTTCGCGTTGGGTTGTTTGACCTGGGCCCGCAGAAGCCTAACAGGCTGCTGATAGTCATTCATCACCTGGTGGTGGACATCGTTTCGTGGCCCGTCATTCTTGAAGACCTGAGCGAAGCTTATCAACAACTGAGTCGCGGCGAGCGAGTAAGACTGCCGGCCAAGACAACGTCTTTCAAGAAATGGGCTGAGCTGCTTGTCGAACGTGCGCAATCGACGGAGCTCCATCAAGAAATGAGTTATTGGTTGGACCAACGAGGTGGCGAAAGATCTTTGCCGGTCGATCATGTTGCCGGAGAGAACGATCAGCAGTCAGCGCAAATGATTACGGTTGAGCTCGACGAAGAGGAGACTGGATGGCTGTTGCGTGATGCCCCGAAAGCTTATCGCACGCAGTGAGCGACATCCTGTTGACCGCGCTTACTACTGCTTTTGCAAACTGGACCGGCGACAACAGGCTACTGTTGGACCTCGAAGTACACGGCCGCGAAGGGGCCACAGAAGAAGTGGATCTATCGCGAACGGTCGGTTGGTTCACTGCGCTTTACCCCGTTGCCCTCAAAGTGAAAGGCGAGGATGGCGAGGCTCTCAAAGGCGTCAAAGAAGAACTGCGAAAGATACCGGGCGCGGGCGGCGAAGGCTATGGCCTGCTTCGGTACCTGAGCGGCAAGCCGGACGTGATGGAGAAGATGTCGGCGCTGCGGCAAGCTGAAGTCAGCTTCAACTATTTTGGACAGCTCGATCAGCTTCTGTCGTCGTCCGCCATGTTCAAACTGATCGGCGAACCGGGCCGGTCCAAGATCGGGGCGTCGGAAAGAAGACCGTACTTGTTGGAAGTAAACGGTTGGGTGACGTCAGGCCGGCTGCAAATGACGTGGACTTACAGCCAGAACCGCCATCGCCATTCGACGATGGAAGCTCTGGCGCAGGAATACGTGGAATCGCTTCGTTCGCTCATTACTCATTGTCTCTCGCCGGAAGCGGGCGGCTACACGCCGGCAGATTTCAAAGGCGTTGATTTGAGTCAGAGCGAGTTCGACGATCTCATGGCAAGTATCAACAGTTCGCTGGAGTAAGTAATGAGTGCAGGTGTTCAAATAGCAAGCGCCAAGGCGCGGGTCAGGAGAGTTAACGGAGCTTATGCGCTGATGACGGATCGGCCGATCCCCAAAGACGAGGTTGTCTTTATCCTCGAAGGAGAGATTACCGAGCATCCGTCGAAGTATTCCGTTCAGATCGGAGAGCGCCAACATCTGGAGCCTCATTCTCAGGATCCGACTGACATCAACTCGTTGATCCACTTCTTCAATCACAGTTGCGATCCGAGCACGCGCATTGACTTCGAAGACCTGGCGGTCAGAGCATTGCGAGACTTAGAACCTGGCGAAGAGGTCACGTTCAACTACAACACGACCGAGTTTGAGATGGCCAACCCGTTCACCTGCCACTGCAATGCAAAATACTGCCTTGGCTACATCTCCGGATTCAAAAACCTCCCTGTGAACCAGCAAAGGGAACTGATCTCTCAACTCGCGCCTTACTTACGTGTCGCGCGCGTCGCGAAATAACTCCGTTCAAACTGAAGCAGGCATGAGCAAGAACAAGAAGATAGAGGCTATCTATCAGCTCGCTCCGCTCCAACGCGGGATATTGTTTCACACCGCTTACGCTCCCGAATCGGGAATGTATTTCGAGCAGGTGTTGCTCGTTATCGAAGGCGACCTGAATACGTCGATCTTCGAGCGGGCATGGCAGGAGACTGCGACGCAGCAAGACGTGGTGCGCACTCTCTTCGTCTGGGAAGGGCAGGAGAAACCGCTTCAGGTCGTCGTCGAACAGGTGAAACTCCCGTTTGAGCAACATGACTGGCGCGAGTTGAATGGACCAGAGCAGCACGCGCGTTTGGAAACATTTCTGAAAGAGGACAGGCGTCGCAAGTTTGATCTGACGAAACCGCCGCTGATGCGCTTGTCCCTGATTCGAGTTGAGGACCAACGCTATCAGCTCGTCGTGAGCTTTCATCATTTGTTGCTTGATGGATGGAGCATGTGGCTGCTGCTTGGCGAGGTCTTTGCCGCTTACGAAGCAGCTTGCAAAAACGAGCCATTCAAAGTCGAAAAGCACCTATCTTACGGCGACTATATTGACTGGTTGCAAAAGCAGGATTTGTCCGCCGCGGAAGAATATTGGCGACAGGCTCTGGCGGGATTTACGACGCCGACACGGCTCCGAGTGGAGCGCGGATTTCAAGAAAGCGCCGGGTTCGATTATCTCGAAGAAGAACTGCGCCTGCCGGAAGAGTCGATGTCGGCGTTGCTATCGTTTGCGCGCAAGAACAAGTTGACGCTCAGTACGTTGGTCCAGGGCGCGTGGGCGTTGATGCTCAGCCGTTGGAGTGGCGAACCGGATGTCGTTTACGGCGTCGTTGTTTCAGGACGTCCGGCGAGTCTGACGGGCGCGGAGTCGATTGTGGGGCTGTTCATCAACAGTCTGCCGATGCGGGCGAAGTTGTCGTGGGACGATTCGGTGGTGTCGTGGCTCAGCGGCCTTCAGGAGCAGATGGCTGAGATGAGCCAGTACGAATATAGCCCGCTCGTCGATATTCAAGGCTGGACTGAAGTGCCGCGGGGCGAGCAGTTATTCGATACGCTGTTTGCATTTGAGAACTACCCGATGGAGGCCAGCTCGTTGGGTGAAGTGGCAGGCTTCAAGGTTCAGTTCACTCGAGCGGTCGAGAAGACTAACTATTCGATTACGATCGTTGCAGTGCCAGGCCGAGGCTTGACGCTCAAGCTCATCTATCACTCCGGCCGATTTAATAAGGACATCGCGAGACGGCTGCTTGGCGGTCTCCAGGCAATGCTCGAAGGCATGACGGCAAATCCGGAGAGCCGGCTCCGCGAGTTGCCTTATCTATCCGACGCCGAACGTGAAGCAATCGCCCGCATGAGCGAAAACCGCGAGACGCGGACTTTCGTGCTCGATGCGCAAATGCAGCCGGCGCCTATGGGCATGGTTGGAGAGATCTACATCGGCGATGACCGGACGGGAGACGTGGGCCGGTATGGGGAAGACGGGAACCTGGAATATCTGGGGCGAGCAGATCAGCAGTTGAAGATCCGCGGCTATCGCATCGAGCCGGGAGAGATCGAAGCAGTGTTACAAGCTCATCCCGAGGTGCGGCAAGCAGTGGTGGCAGAAGGCGGCGACAAGCGGCTGATGGCGTATGTGGTCGCGGAAGCCGGTGCGCAAGTTGCGGTGGAGCAGTTAAGAGAATACCTGGCGGATCGATTGCCGGACTACATGGTGCCTGCGTCGATAGTGGCGAAGGAAGCGTTGCCGGTGATGAGCGATGGGAAAGTGGATCGGCAAGCGCTGTCGGAGTCGGATCAAACGAACGTAGCAGAGCGAAATGGCTATGAAGCGCCGCGGACGAAAGTGGAGAAGAAGGTGGCGGAGATCTGGGAAGAGGTGTTGGGCGTCCAGCGGATCGGCCTGCACGACAGCTTCTTCGAGTTAGGCGGTCACTCGCTCCTGGTCATGCGTGTTGCCTCTCGTATCTATAAAGCTTTCAAGGTGGAGTTATCGCTGCACGACTTCTTCAAAGCTCCCACGATCGCAGACCTCGGCATGACCATCGTTCTCAAACACACAGAGTCGCAGGATCGTGAAAAGGTAATGCAAGCGCTTGCCGGCCTGGACTAACACCTGGACTGGGCGCCTCAAAGTCCTCTCGGAAAAACCTATGAGTGAGTTATCAAAACGCATTGCGGATCTGAGTCCGGAACATCTCGATCTGTTATTCGATCGGTTGAATGAGCAGAACGAGGTCACGGTCCAGGAAGAAACGATCGCTCCAAGAAGTGACGCCGGTTCATCCACGCCGCTCTCTTTTGCGCAAGAGCGATTGTGGTTTCTCGATCGGCTGATGCGGGGAACCAACGTATACAACATTCACGGCGCGCTGCGAATCGACGGCGTCCTCAATACGCCCGCGCTCGAACGCGCTCTCGGCGAGATCATTCGGCGACACGAGATCTTGCGCACGACGATTTCAACTATCGACGGCAATCCGGTTCAGGTGATTGCTGCTCCTTCAGAGTTTGAGTTGCAGGTGACGGATCTCGGGAGTCTTCCCGAAGAAGATCGTGAGACGAAAGCTTTGAGTTTGGCTGCTGCCGAAGCCAGGTGGTCCTTCGATCTATCAAAAGACCGGCTGTTCCGGCCCGCGTTGATTCGGTTGAGCGAGCAGCGTCACATATTGAACCTGACCATGCATCACATGGTCTCCGACGGCTGGTCGTTTGGAATACTCATCGACGAATTGACTTCGCTTTACGCGTCATTTTGTAACGACAACCCTTCGTCTCTCCCCACTCTCCCCATCCAGTACGCTGACTTCGCGATCTGGCAACGAGAACAGCTTCAAGGAGAGAAGCTCGAGGCGCTGCTCTCTTACTGGAAGAAGCAGCTTGACTCGGCCCCGGCTGTAATTGAGTTACCGACAGATCGCCCGCGGCCGCCGGTCCAAAGCTACCAGGGCGCGGCTGTTCCGTTTGTCGTGTCAAAGAAGACGAGTGAAGCTCTCAAGCGATTGAGCAACGAAGAAGGCGCGACGTTGTTTATGACGTTGCTGGCCGCCTTCGAAACATTTCTCTCGCGCTATACCGGCAAGACGGACGTGCTCATCGGCACGCCGGCAGCCGGCCGCAACCGGATCGAGACAGAAAAGCTGATTGGCCTGTTTCTCAATACTCTTGTCATTCGTGCAGACACGAGCGGCGATCCGACGTTTTGCGAGTTGTTAGATCGCGTGCGAGGTGTCACGCTCGAAGCCTATGCTCATCAGGATCTTCCGTTTGAAAAGCTGGTTGACGAGTTGCATCTCGAGCGAACGCTGAGTCACGCGGCGCTGATTCAAGTGATGTTTGTGTTTCAGAACATCCCGATGCCGGATTTTGACCTGGCAGGTTTGAATCTCCGTCAGATCGAAGTCGAGAGCGACACTGCCAAATTCGACCTGAACCTGACGATGATGGACGAAGGCGGCGAACTAAGCGGCTATCTGGAGTACAACACCGATCTCTTCCACAGCGAAACGATCGCGCGACTGCTCGCTAACTTTCAAACGCTGCTTGAAGGCATCGCGGCGAACCCGCGCCGGCGACTGTCAGCGCTTCCGCTGCTCACCGAAACCGAGCAACGCACACTGCTCACAGAGTGGAACAGTCCCGACATAACTTTCCCCGCTCGCGACTGCATCCATCACACCTTCGAAAAACAGGCCGCAGCAATTCCTGAAGCAGTCGCCGTAATTTGTGGCGACCAATCGACTACCTATCGAGAACTGAACGAGCGCGCGAACCAACTGGCCCATTACCTGAAAGAGTCAGACGTTAGACCGGACATGCTCGTCTGTATTTGTATCGATCACTCGATCGAAATGTTGGTCGGACTGCTCGGCGTGTTGAAAGCCGGTGGCACATACGTCCCGCTCGATCCCGGTTATCCGAAAGAACGTCTCGCTTACATGCTCGACGACACCGGTGCTCCTGTTCTACTAACCAAAACAGAGCAACTGGAAAAGCTGCCCACTTACGCCGGCAAGGTTGTTTGTCTGGATCGAGACTGGACCGAGATCGCGTCGCACAGTCAGGAAGATCTGCACGTTCCGTCCGCGCCGGATAGTCCGGCCTATGTCATCTACACGTCAGGTTCGACCGGCAATCCGAAAGGCGCGGTAGTCACGCATCGCAACGTCGAGCGTCTGTTCGAAGCCACGGATCAATGGTTCCACTTCGGCCGGCAGGATGTTTGGACACTATTTCATTCCTTCGCATTCGATTTTTCAGTCTGGGAAATCTGGGGAGCGCTGCTGCATGGCGGGCGGTTGGTGGTCGTGCCGCATCGAGTGAGCCGGACCCCGGAAGCTTTCTACGAGCTGTTGTCCAATGAGCGCGTGACGGTCCTCAACCAGACGCCCTCGGCATTTCGTCAATTGATGAACGTTGATGAAAAGGCGACGAGGGAATTAGACCTCAGGCTGGTGATCTTTGGCGGCGAAGCCCTCGACATCCCGAGCCTCGGTCCCTGGTTCGATCGTCATGGTGATCGGAAGCCGGAGCTGATCAACATGTACGGAATCACTGAAACCACCGTGCATGTCACTTACCGTCCGATCACAAAGGCGGATGTTCGAAAAGGCGCTGCAAGCTGTGTCGGCAAAGGCATCGCCGACCTGCAGGTCTACGTGCTTGACGAGAATTTGCAATTGGCGCCGATCGGAGTGGCCGGTGAGCTATTCGTCGGCGGAGGCGGGCTGGCCCAGGGATACTTGAATCGAGCAGACTTGACCGCCGCGCGTTTCATTCCGAACTCATTTAGCCAACGAGCCGGCGAACGGCTTTACAAGACAGGCGATCTCGCGAGGTACTCAGGTCAGGGTGACATCGAGTATCTCGGACGAATCGACCATCAAGTAAAAATCAGGGGATTTCGCATCGAGCTCGGAGAGATCGAAGCTGCTCTTTCGCAATGCACGGGCGTGCGCGACGTCGCCGTACTCGCGCGCGAAGACGAGTCGGGCGATAAGCGACTCGTTGCATACGTCGTGACAGATCGAGATCAGACAGTCACAGGCAGCGAGTTGCGCAGTTCTCTGATCGAGAAACTGCCTGACTACATGGTGCCGGCGGCTTTCGTGATGCTCGATTCACTGCCGCTCACTCCGAACGGGAAGCTGGACACTCGTTTGTTGCTATCGTCCAACTTAGAACGGCCGGAACCTGAAGAAACGTTTGCCGCGCCTCGCACGTGGGTGGAAGAAGCCCTCGCCCATGTTTGGGCGCAAGTGCTCGATCTCGATCGCGTAGGCATTCACGACAACTTCTTCGCTCTCGGCGGTGACTCTATTTTGAGCGTCCGAGCAGTCTCGCGAATGAAAGAGCGAGGGCTGAACTTCTCGCTCGAGCAGCTCTTCCGGCATCAGACGATCTGTGAGTTGGCCCAACAGTTTGAGAAGATCGAGGCTGCGACTGGAGAGATTAAGACCGAACCATTCAGTCTCGTCTCTGAAGAGGACCGGGCGAAGCTTCCGGCCGATCTTGAGGACGCTTATCCACTAACGCGAGGACAGACGGGACTCTTCTATCAGATGGAGCTGACGCCGTCGTCGCCGGTGTATCACAACGTCGACACGCTCTCGTTTCGAGTTTCGCGCTTTGACGCTGATGCGTTAGAGAAGTCGGTTGAGCGCGTTGTGGCGCGGCATCCGATCATGCGCACTTCATTCGATCTCGCGAACTACAGTGAGCCGTTGCAACTGGTCCACAAAACAGCGCGCCTGCCGGTTGTGGTCGAAGACGTGCGCCACCTTTCGCCCGCGGAACAGGAAGAGGCGTTGGCGGACCTCGTCGCAAAAGAGAGGGAGTACCGCTTCGATTTGTCGCAAGCGCCGCTGCTGCGTTTTCACGTTCATCGAATGACCGATGAAGTTTTCCATTTGACACAAACCGAATCGCATCCCGTTCACGACGGTTGGAGCATGAACTCGATGCTGGTCGAGATGTTCAAGCACTACACGGCGCTGCTCGATGGACACGTGTTGCCTGAAGAGGCGCCAACCGCTTCGTTCCGTGATTTTGTGTACTTGGAAAAGCAGGCCTTAGCGTCAGAAGAAAGCCGCAGATTCTGGAATGAAAAGTTAAGTGACCTGACGTCGTTGAAACTGCCTGCCCCGGAGGCCACGGCCGACGATTCGCAGGAGTATCTCCACGTCGTGCCACTCTCGTCCGACAAGTTCAAGAAGTTGGAACAGCTAGCGCGAAACCTCGCCATCCCTCTCAAGAGCCTCTTACTTGCCGCGCACGTTAAAACTCTGAGCTTTGTTTCCGGTGAGCGGGATGTGTTGACAGGATTGGCCTCGCACGGCCGTGCGGCAGAAGCGGGCGGCGAACTGGCGCGAGGGTTCTTTTTGAACATCATGCCTTTTCGCATGAAGCTGCAAGATGGCACGTGGAGCGATCTGGCACGCGACGCATTCAAACTCGAGCTGGACGCATTGCCCCACCGGCGTTATCCGTTGAGCGAATTGCAAAGCAAGCATGGCAGGGAAGCCCTGTTCGAGACTGTTTTCAACTTCATCAACTTTCACATCCTCGACGAGCTGTCTCCGGAAGGCGTCGAGATGTTGGGTCTTTCCCACAGCATCAACGTGACTCACTTCGCGCTCACGACGACTTTCAGTTTGAATAAATGGTACTGGGGAACACATTTCGAAGACGCTTCGATGATCATCGCGCTCCAGTACGACCCGGCGAAGTTGAGCAGAGAGTTTGTCGAGTCACTCAGCGAGTACTACGTGAACGTGTTGGATCGAATGGCGTCCGATCCGCTCAGTCACCACGGCGGGCGTGGTCTCCTGACAGCCGCCGATGAGCAGCGCGTCGTTGTTGGTTGGAACAACACGTTCCAGGACTACGTGTTGGAAAACGATGTAAGTCGATTAGTCGAAGCGCAGGTTGAGGCCAATCCTGAAGCAGTAGCAGTGGTATGTGGTTCGGATCGGTTGAGCTATCAGGAATTGAATGGCAAGGCGAACCGGCTGGCCCGGCATTTACAACAGCGCGGGATCGTCAGAGAGTCAGTGGTCGGAATCTGTGTTAACCGTTCCGTAGATTCTGTGGTCGCGGCGCTGGCGTGTCTGAAAGCAGGAGCAGCATTCCTGCCTCTTGACCCGCTTTATCCAGCACACCGTCTCCGCGTCATTACGGAGGACGCACAGATGGCCCTGTTGCTCTCGCACTCGACACTTGCAGAGCGTCTGCCGGATGGACCAACCGCAGTGATCTGGATGGACGAGGTGTGGGAGCAGTGTCGAGGTCTGAGTGAGGAGAACCTTGGGCTGGAGATCGATCCGCGCAATCTGGCTTATGTGATCTATACCTCGGGCTCGACCGGAACGCCGAAGGGCGTGGCAATCGAGCATGTAGGTTTGGCGAATCTCGTCCAGTGGCACATTAAGGAATATCAGCTCACCGCGGCAGATCGCGCGACGCAGGTGGCCAGTCCCGGATTCGACGCAGCGGTCTGGGAGGTGTGGCCGTACCTGTGCGCGGGCGCGAGCCTCTATATCGTGGACGATGAGACGCGCGCGTCGGTGCGGAAGTTGAAAGAGTATTTTGTAAATAATGGGATCACGATGAGTTTTCTGCCGACGCCGCTGGCGGAAGTGATCCTGGAAGAGTGGGAAGACGATTGTGTCGAATTGCGTGGAGTGTTGACGGGTGGAGACAAGTTACGGCGGCGACCGCGCGCGGGAGCGGGCTATCGTCTCTATAACCACTATGGACCAACGGAAAACACGGTAGTAGCGACTGGCAGCGAAGTGCCGGCGGGCGAAGTTGGAACAGAGCCGACGATTGGCAAGCCGATCAGTAACGTGCAGACGTATGTGCTGGACGAGAACCTGAATGCGGTGCCGGTAGGTGTGAAAGGGGAGTTGTACATCGGCGGTGTGGCGCTGGCCCGCGGGTATATCCACGATCCCGAAAAGACGGCAGAAAGATTCGTCGCCGATCCGTTCAGCCGCGAGCCCGGCGCACGTTTGTACCGGACGGGAGATCTTGTCAGGTGGGCTGCAAGCGGAGAGATAGAGTTTCTCGGACGGCTCGACGACCAAGTGAAGATCCGCGGATTCCGAATCGAGCCGGGCGAGGTTGAAGTCGCGTTGCTGCAACACCCTTCCGTTAAGGAAGCTGTTGTCGTTCCACGTGAAAGCGCACCGGGCGAAAGAATCCTCGTCGCTTATGTCGTAACCGGTGAATCAGTTGGACCAGTAGCGCTGCGAAACCATCTGCGCGAAAGACTGCCCGATCACCTGTTGCCGTCTGCTTTTGTCACTCTCGATCGCTTGCCTCTGAATGCTCACGGGAAGATCGATCGCCGCGCGCTGCCCGACCCGGAGCGAGGCCGTGCGGAGCTGGAAACCGTTTATGAAGCGCCGCGTACTGAGGCAGAGCGAACAATAGCAGGCATTTGGCGTGACGTTCTTCAAGTCGACGAGGTAGGTGTAAACGATAACTTCTTCGATCTTGGCGGACACTCGATCCTGATGATTCAGGCCCACAGCCGGCTGCAAAACGTCTTCGATAACAAGATCCCTCTGGTCGAATTGTTTCAATATCCGACCGTCAGCGCTCTCGCCGTAAGGTTGACTCAAGGTGAACAGCCGTTAGTCGAACAGGGTCGCGAGCGCGCCGACACGCGCAAAGAATCAATGAAGCAAAAGACACAGCTTGGAAACCGGCGGCGGCAAGCGAGAGCCTGAGAGTTGTCATGGCTGAGATGGATACGAACAGTTCCGGCGACATAGCTATCATCGGCCTGGCCTGCCGCTTTCCAGGCGCGGCCAATGCCGGCCAGTTCTGGCAAAACATCCGGCAAGGCGTCGAGTCAGTATCGTTCTTCACGGACGAAGAGCTGATGCATTCGGGCGTCAATCCCGATGCGCTCCGCAATCCGTCTTATGTGAGAGCGAAGGCCATACTCGACGGCATCGAGATGTTTGACGCGCCATTTTTCGGCATGACTCCGAGAGAAACGGAGATCACTGATCCTCAGCATCGCATCTTCCTTGAGTGCGTGCTTGAAGCGCTCGAAAACGCGGGCTACGACTCCGAAGCTTATGAAGGCTTGATCGGCGTTTACGCAGGCATGGGCCGCGACGGTTATGCGCAGAACCTGTATTCCGCAATCAGCATCACTCAATCGGTCGGCGATCTACGCGTCCATATCGGCAACGATAAGAACCATCTGGCGACGTTCGCTTCTTACAAGCTGAACCTCAGAGGTCCGAGTCTCAGTATCCAGACAGCGTGCTCGACTTCACTCGTGGCCGTACATCTTGCGTGTCAAAGCTTGCTCGGTGGAGAGTGCGACATCGCTCTCGCGGGCGGCGTCTCAATCGATATTCCGCAAAAGTCGGGATACTTCCATCAAGAGGGCGGCATTCTCTCGGTCGATGGCCACTGCCGCACTTTCGATGAAAAGGCCAGCGGCACCGTCGGTGGGAGCGGAGTCGGCTTAGTTGTAATGAAGCGCATGGCTGACGCTCTCGCCGACGGCGATCTGATCCAGGCGGTCATCAAGGGATCGGCCATAAATAACGACGGCTCTTTGAAAGTCGGTTACACGGCGCCGAGCATCGACGGGCAGGCGAAGGTGATAGCAGAGGCTCAATTCATAGCAGGCGTTCCCGCGGAGACGATCACTTACATCGAAGCGCACGGGACGGCAACCCAACTTGGCGATCCTGTCGAGATCGCCGCGCTCACCCAAGTGTTTCGGAAAGAAACTGAGAAAAAGAATTTCTGCGCCATCGGCTCGGTGAAAACTAACATCGGCCATCTTGATACAGCGGCGGGTGTGGCCGGTCTTATTAAAACCGTGCTTTCGCTCAAGCATGGATTTCTGCCGCCGAGTCTGCATTTTGAAAAACCAAATCCCGGGATCGATTTTGAGAACAGTCCTTTTTATGTGAATACGAAACTCGCGGAGTGGAAATCAAACGGCACTCCGCGCCGCGCCGGAGTCAGCTCCTTCGGCATGGGCGGCACCAACGTGCACATCATCGTCGAAGAGCCGCCGCCGTTGCCGGTGTCTGGTCCATCACGGCCTTGTCAGTTGATTGTGCTATCGGCGAAGACGGAGAGTGCTATGAAAGCTGTTGCCAATAATCTCATCGCCGATTTGAAGGACCGGGCCGAGGTCGATCTCGCAGACATAGCCTACACGCTCCAGGTCGGGCGAAAGGCGCTCGGTCACAGACTGGCGCTTGTCGGTCGCAGTCACGACGACGTTGCGCGTGCGCTCGAACGTATGAATGGCGGCGTTGTTGTCGGTCGTCACGATCCGCGGTACCGCCCCGTGGTCTTCATGTTCCCTGGACAAGGGGCACAGTACGTGAACATGGTGCGTGACCTTTATGAGTCGGAAGCGGTGTTCCGCGCCGCGGCGGACGAATGTCTGCAACTGCTCAGACCGCATCTCGACTTCGACCTGCGTGACGTGCTGTATCCCGCGGAAAATTCTGAAGCAGATGCGCAGAGTTTGAACCAGGCTTTGAATCAGACGGGCGCCACGCAACCGGCGCTGTTCCTCGTCGAATATGCGCTTGCGAAGCTGTGGATGAGCTGGGGCGTTCAGCCCGATGCGATGATCGGCCATAGCATCGGAGAATACGTCGCGGCCTGCCTGTCAGGAGTTTTCTCGTTGTCAGATGCTCTGGCACTTGTGGCCACGCGTGGGCGGCTGATGCAAAGCCTGCCTGCCGGCGCGATGCTCGCCATCGCACTGCCTGAGAAAGACGTGCTTGCGTTATTGGACAACGAGTTGTCGCTCGCCGTGGTCAACAGTCCAACGCAGTGTGTGGTCGCTGGTCCATCTCCGGCAATTCACAAACTGGAGAGCCGTCTTGCTGAAGAACAAATAGACTGTCAGCGTCTTCGCACCTCGCACGCATTTCACTCGGAGATGATGGAATCGATTCTGGAAGAGTTCACGAAAGCGGCGGCGACGATCAAGCTCAATCCTCCGCAAGTTCCGTTCATCTCGAACGTCACCGGCACTTGGATACAGGCAACAGACGCAACCGATCCGCATTACTGGGCCAACCATTTGCGAAATACCGTGCGTTTCGCCGACGGGATTGCGGAGTTAAGCAAAGAGGCTGAACGGTTCTATCTGGAGGTAGGCCCGTCGCGGACGCTCACGGCGTTGGTCGGATCGGCAATCTCGTCACTCGGCCGCCAGCGCGATGGACGATCCGATCTGGAGCGATTGCTTGAGGCGGCCGGCAGATTGTGGATCGCAGGCGCGCCGATCGATTGGCGTCGAATGTACGACGGACAAACGCGCCGTCGGGTGCCATTGTCGACTTACCCGTTTGAGCGGAAGCGATACTGGATCGAGCCTGACGCGATCACTCCGGAAGCACCTCGTGCCGCTAACGGTTCCGCCGCCGCCGTTGTGGTCGAAGTCGTTTCGGATGAGTCCGAAATTGAACACAGCGAAATTGAACACATACTGGAACAACAGCTTCAACTCATGTCCCAGCAGTTGGATTTATTGAGCAATTCATAGAACCGGTTCCACTCTGCTTTGCACAAAAAGAGCGTTATGACGTGTAGAAGTCTCCCGCAAAGGCGCAAAGACGCAAAGCGCTGCCGCGTTTCGAGGGACTTTCTTTGCGCCTTTGCGCTTTGCGGGAGATGATCCTGCGCCGCCCACGCAATAGCGATTAAAAATAGTTTTTGTGTAAGCCGTTCTACCTCGTCAGCCCCTCAGGGAGTAAAAGTCATGTCACAGCCGAATCCGATGATGGAAGTCCGTTCTCATCGAGTAGAGAGAATCCTCTCGATGCTGAGAACTATCTTTGCGGAACAGATGGGGATCGGTGCTGAGGAACTGGACGATCACAAACACTTCGTCGAGATGGGCGCAGACTCTCTTTCTCTCTTGCAGGTAAGTCAGGCCATTCAAAATAAACTCGACGTCAAGATTCCATTTCGAGTGATGCTCGAAGAGTTCTCCACCCTCGATTCACTGGCTGCACACATCGACGAGCAACTGCCGGTGGATGAATCGCCAACGACGAAAACGAAAATCGAAGCCCCGGCTGCGCAACCAACAGTACCCGAAGAATTGCCGCAGCCCCTTCAGCTTCAGCCGGAACCGATCGCACATGTTGAAGAGCAGACGGCCATTGCGGGGAACAGTCCGCTGGAGCGAGTGCTGACACAGCAACTTCAACTGATGGCGCGCCAGCTCGAGCTCCTGCACCAGAAAACCAACGGCTCGTCGCAGCGCACCGCAGTGAAAACTGTTGAGACACCGAAAACTGTGTTGCCCGAACCCGCGCCGCAAAAGTCCGTCGAAACGGGTCCGAGAAAGATCGAGTCGCCACCCTTCGTCCCTTACCGGGCCATCAAGAAAGAAAGATCTGACGGCCTGACTTCGCAACAGCGAGAACACATTCAAAAGCTGAGCGCGCGCCTGACGGCAAAAACCAGCCAATCGAAAACACTTGCTGCCGAATCTCGCGCCACTTTGGCTGACAACCGCGCGACTGCCGGATTCCGCATGTTGTGGAAAGAGATGCAGTATCCGTTGGTGGCCGATCGCGCGTCGGGATCGAGACTGTGGGACGTCGACGGAAACGAGTACGTCGACATAACGATGGGTTTCGGCGCTCTGCTCTTCGGTCATACTCCTTCCTTCATCGTCGACGCGGTCCAAACACAGCTTGAGCGCGGATTGCAGCTTGGCACGCAGTCTCAGTTTTCAGGCAAGGCGGCGGCTTTGGTTTGCGAACTGACCGGGGTTGAACGCGCGACCTTCTGTAACTCCGGCACAGAAGCAGTCATGTCAGCTCTGCGACTCGCGCGCACCGTCACTGGACGGTCAAGGATAGCGTTGTTTGAAGGCTGTTATCACGGCACCTTCGACGGCGTAATGGTGCGAGCCGGAGGCAAAGATGCTCAAGGGAGGGTGACTGCGATTCCGCTGGCGCCCGGTGTGCCTGAATACATGAGCGACAACGTGTTGTTGCTGAAGCTGAACGATCCGTCATCGCTCGATATCCTAAGATCACAAGCCCACACGCTAGCCGCAGTTCTGGTCGAGCCGATGCCGAGTCGTTTTCCCGATCTGCGTCCGGAAGCCTTCTTGCGCGAACTAAGAACAATAACCGCCGATGCCGGCGCTGCTTTGATCTTCGACGAGGTGGTCACTGGCTTTCGCTTTCATCGCGGTGGAGCGCAGGCGCTGTTTGGCATTCAGGCTGACCTCGTCATTTATGGCAAAGCTGCGGGTGCGGGCATACCCATCGGCATCCTCGCCGGCAAGCGCCTCTACATGGACACGATCGACGGCGGCACGTGGAACTACGGGGACGATTCTTATCCCCGATCGGAGACGACATTCTTCGCGGGCACATACTTCAAGAACCCAATGACAATGGCTGGTGTATGCGCTGCGCTCGATCATTTAAAACAATCCGGCACGGAGCTTCAGGACGATTTGAACTCCCGCACATTGCGGCTGACCGAGGCATTGAATTCCTACTTCGACGAAGTGTCACTGCCCGCGATCGTGGCGAACTTTGCCTCGATATTCCGCTTTAACTTTTCTCCTGAACTGAAATATGCGGAACTGTTTTATTACCATCTGCTCGAAAAAGGCGTATACGTCTGCGAGACTCGAAACTGTTTCCTCTCAACTGCCCACACCGATCGCGACTTAGACTTCATTCTGCAAGCAGTGAAAGAAACGGTTGCCGAAATGCGTGCGGGAGGCCTCTTCCCATCGCCCGATTCTTCTTCGTCCGAGACTCGACGAATTCCGCTGACTGAAGCTCAAAAAGAGTTGTGGGTCCTGACTCAGTTGGGCGAAGAAGCGTCACGCGCCTACAACGATTCGGTCGTCCTTAAGTTAGGCGGACGCTTCGATCTCGAGGCGATGCGAAACGCTATTCGTAATGTCGTCAATCGTCACGAAGCGCTGCGAACCACGTTTAGCGCTGAGGGAGACTATCAGGAAATTTATCCCAGCATCTCGATTGACGTTCCTCTCACGGATGTTTCGCAACTCCAGGGCAAGGAGCGCGAACAACGAATAAGAGAAGTATTTTTGAGCGAAGCAAATCAGGTCTTCGATCTTGTGCACGGGCCGGTACTGCGCGCTCGAATCATCAAGACGGATGAAGACGTTCACCTCGTTGTTCTGACGGCCCATCACATCGTCACCGATGGCGTGTCGAACGGCATATTGCTGCAGGAAATCGGATCGCTTTATTCGGACTATTCCCGCGGCGAGACTGGTTCGTTGCCGGAGCCGATGCAATACAGCGAGTACGCGCAAGCACTAGCCGGAGTGCAAAACAGCGAGCAGATGGCCCAGGCTGAAACTTATTGGCTGGCCCAATTCTCCGGCCATTTTCCCCTGCTGGACATGCCGACGGATCGGCCGCGCCCGTCTGTGCAAACCTACGCCGGAACTCGACTACAGAAGAACATCGATAAAGCCGTCCTGACCAAGCTGAAAAACTTCGGCGCGCAGCAGAACTGCACCTTGTTTATGACGCTGCTGGCTGGATACGCCGCGCTGCTCCATCGCTTGAGCGATCAGCAAGAGTTAGTCGTCGGTATTCCCGTCGCCGGACAAACGATGATGGGCGGCAAGCCGCTGGTGGGCTATTGCGTGAACCTTGTGCCTTTGCGCAGCTCGATTGACGAAGACATTGTCTTCGTTGATTTCCTCAAGTCAATCAAGAAGACGTTGCTTGATGCTCACCACCACTACATTTACCCGTTCAGCAGACTGGCGAAGCAACTGGATCTTCCTCGCGACCCCAGCCGCGCGTTTCCGATTTCGGCGGTGTTCAATCTCGACCGGCGCGAAAAGTTGAACGTGATCGACTTCGAGGCGGAAGTGGTTGACAGTCCTGTCAGCTCGACGAAGTTCGATCTCTATCTGAACATCACCGAAACGGATGACGAGCTTCTGTTTTGTCTCGAGTACAACGCCGATCTGTTCGACGCCGAAACCGTGGGGCGGTGGTTGGACCATTTGACGGTCCTGCTTCAAGGCGCAGCCGTCGATCCTGTTTGTCGTGTGGCCGATCTGCCGCTCTTGTCCGAGCTCGAAGAACGACGGCTGCTCGTGAAGTGGAACGAAACGACCGCAGATTATTCGAAAGAGATCAGTCTGCACCGGCTCTTCGAGCGACAAGTTGAAAGAAGTCCCGAGGCAGTGGCGGTTGTGTTTGGGAACGAGCGGCTGAGTTATCGGGAGCTGAACGAACGCGCAAACCAGGTGGCGCGCTATTTAAGAACGGTGGGAGTTAAAAACGAAGCGATCGTTGGAGTGAGCGTCGAGCGCAGCCCGGAAATGATCGTCAGTCTGCTTGGGATTGTGAAGGCGGGAGCGGCGTATGTGCCGCTGGACAAAGAATATCCCGCGGAGAGACTGGCATACATGCTCAGGGAAAGCGGAGCGCGGGTGGTTGTCGGAAAGCGCGTGATCGAAGAGAAGCTGAAGGGCAGAACGGAAGGTGTCCTGTTAATAGACGAAAGGGACGAGGAGATCTCCAGGCAGAGCAGAGAGAACCTGGAAGTGGAGGTGCGGCCGGAAAGTCCTGCCTACGTGATATTCACGTCCGGTTCGACGGGCCAGTCGAAAGGAGTTGTCGGGCTGCACAGCGGCGCCATCAACAGGCTCGAATGGATGTGGAGAACGTATTCGTATGCGGCGGGAGAAGTTTGTTGTCAGAAGACCTCGTTGGGGTTCCTCGATTCGTTGTGCGAAATCTTTGGACCACTGTCTCAAGGACTGCCGCTGGTATTGATTCGTGAGCAGGATGTCAAAGACGTCGGCCGCCTGATTGAAATACTTGGTGAGAGTGAAGTGAGTCGATTGGTGGTCGTGCCTTCGCTGTTGAGAGCGATGCTCGATTGGGATCGAGAGCTCGGAAAACACTTGCCGAAACTGAAACTATGGGTGACGAGCGGGGAAGCGTTGAGCACGGATTTGCTCGCGCGTTTCAAGCAGCAGGCGCCGCACGCAAAACTGCTTAACCTGTATGGAATGTCAGAAGCGACGGCTGATGTGACCTGGGCTGATCTTAGCGAGAACGTGGCCGAAGGAAAGGGCGTCACGATCGGCAGGCCGATCTCGAATACAAAGATCTACGTGCTGAACAAGAACATGGAGCCGGCGCCGATTGGAGTCGGCGGCGAGGTTTTTGTCGGCGGCGCGGGATTGGCGAGAGGATATTTGAACAGGCCGAACTTGACGGCCGAGAGGTTCATACCCGATCGGTTCAGCGACGAAGCGGGCGCACGATTGTATCGAACAGGAGATCTTGCGCGCTGGATCGGAGACGGAAATATCGAGTACCTCGGGCGCGTTGATGCGCAGGTGAAGATCAGAGGCATTCGGATAGAACCTGGCGAGATCGAATTGGCGTTGACGGATCACGACGCAGTGAAGCAAGCAGTGGTCGTGGTGCGCCAGGGAGAGAATGGCGATCAGCGTTTGGTAGCGTATGTGGTCGCTAGAGATGGAAAGCAGTTGCGGGCCAGTGAAGTGAAGAAGCATCTCCGGGGGACGTTGCCGGGCTACATGGTTCCGAGTGTGGTGATGGTCCTGGATGCGATGCCGCTGAATGAGAGCGGAAAGATCGATCGCAACCGGTTGCCGGAGGCGAAGATCAGGCGCGAGGACGTTGAAGAAGAGTTTGTCGCGCCGTTAAGTAAGGTGGAGAGACAACTTGCCGAAATCTGGGAAGCGGTGTTGCCGGTAGAGAAAGTAGGAGCCGAGGATAATTTCTTCGACCTGGGAGGTGATTCGATCCTCGCGATTCAGATCGCCTCGCGGGCGAGCCAGGCGGGGCTGCACTTGACGCCGAAAGACATCTTCGAGCGGCGCACGATCGCGGAACTGGCAGAGACCATCGAGGCGGTGAGTGAAGCGGCGGTGGACCAGGGACCAGTGGCAGGCGCCGTGCCGTTGACGCCGATCCAGCACTGGTTCTTCGAACAGGAACTGGCACAGCCGCATCACTACAACCAGGCGAATCTGTTGCGGCTGGAGCAGCCTGTGGCAGCCGCGGCAGTGAAGCGGGCGGTGGACCAATTGATCCGCCACCACGATGCGCTGCGTTTGCGGGTTGTTCGTGAAGAAGGGCAATGGCGGCAGTACAACGCCGCGCCGGAAGAGAGTGTGCCGTTTGCGGAGCTGGATTTATCAGAGTTGTCAGACAGTGAAGTGGGAGCCGCGATCACGGCAGAGTGCACGCGATTGCAGGCGAGTTTGGATTTGAGTGACGGGCCGATCATCAGAGTGGCGTTGATCACGTTAGGAGGTGAGCGGGGGGCGCGACTGTTGGTGGTGATTCATCACCTGGCGGTGGACATCGTGTCGTGGGGGATCATTCTGGAGGACTTGAGCCGCGCGTGCGAGCAACTTAGTCGCGGTGAAGGAATCAGTCTGGCGGCGAAGACAACGTCGTTCAAGGAATGGGCGGAACGACTGGCGGAGTACGGACGCAGCGCAGAAGTAGAGCGCGAAGTTGGGTACTGGCTGAGTGAGCAGCGGCGCCGCGTGAAGCGATTGCCGGTGGACCATGAAGGAGAGAACACTGAAGCGAGTGCGCAGACGTTCACGGTGGAGTTTGGTGAGGAAGAGACGCGGCAGTTGATGCAGGAAGTGCCGCGCGCGTATCGAACGCAGTTGAGCGAGGTGTTGCTGGCGGCGTTGGCGGAGGCGGTGAGCCGGTGGAGCGGGCAAAGCGGAGTGTTGGTGGAAGTAGAAGGGCACGGGCGTGAAGAGAGTCTGGTAGGCGGAGTAGACCTGACGCGGACGGTGGGTTGGTTCACGAGCATCTATCCGGTGTTGCTGGAAGTAGGCGGTGGACCAGGACAGACGCTGAAGCGAGTGAAGGAGCAGATGCGTGGCGCGCCGGGCGGCGGATTGAGTTATGGATTGCTGCGGTATTTGGGACGAGAAGAAGTGGTTGAAAAACTGCGCCAACATCCCCGATCGGAAATCTGCTTTAACTTTATGAGCTGGTTTGGTGGAGCGACGGACCAATTCGCTCTCACCGACGATAGTCATGCTTCACTCGGACCATCCCGCGATCCGAATGGGCGTCGGTCTTATTTGCTCGAGGTCAACGGAATTGCCGTCGGTGGTCGAATACAGATCTCTTGGACGTATAGCGAGAACCTTCACAGCCGCGCGACGATCGAAGCATTGGTCGATCATTTTATGAGCGGATTGCGCTCTCTAATAGATCACTGCGTGAACAAGGCAGCGAAATCTTCTGTGGCGAAGCTCAATGAGCGCAACCTCGATAAGGCGCTCGAACTGGCGAAGTTTTGAGAACTGCTACTCATCGGACCGTCACTCAAGAGAGCTCAAAATACAATGTGGCAATGCAGTTTGACTTCATGTTAGTACGCCGAAGGCGTTCACTAATTCGAGCCCAGGGTTGCTTCAACCCTGGGTACAGCAGAAGAGAATCAGACAACACTGAAAGTGTTCGGCTTGCAATTGAAACTCCTTCAGAGTTCAAGCGATTAATGCAGACTAAACCCAGGGTTGAAGCAACCCTGGGTACAGCAGAAGAGAATCAGACAACACTGAAAGTGTTCGGCTTGCATTGAAACTCCTTCAGAGTTCAAGCGATTAATGCAGGACTAAACCCAGGGTTGAAGCAACCCTGGGCTGGAATTACTGAACGCCTTCGGCGTACCAAACCCTGGGCTAGAATTACTGAACGCCTTCGGCGTACTGATCCAACGGCATCACTCAAAACACAACACACTTAAGTTAAGCGTTTCGGGAACAAAAGCGATGAAAGCTAAGAAGGCCGTAGAATCTGTCTACTCCCTTTCGCCCATGCAGAAGGGCATTCTTTTCCACAGCGTTTACGAAGCCGATCCGGCGATGTATTTCCAGCAGCACTGTTACACGCTGCACGGAGAGCTGGATGTGCCGGTGTTCAGGCGCGCCTGGCAGAAGGTGATCGAACGCCACGCGATCTTGCGTACGGCTTTTGTATGGGAAGGGCTTGATGAGCCGCTCCAGGTCGTCGGCAAGAAAGTAAATCTGCCTTTTGAATATCAAGACTGGCGCGGCGTGCCGGCAGAAGAACAGCAGCAGCGACTCGAAGCGTTGTTTCAGTCAGACAGGTCTCGCGGATTTGATCTGGCCACGGCGCCGTTGATGCGGCTGTGCCTCATCCAATTAGCCGATCAGTCGTACAAGTTTATCTGGAGCTTTCATCATGTGCTGCTCGATGGCTGGTCCTTGCCTTTGGTATTCAAAGACCTCTTCATTTCTTACGACGCG
Organism: uncultured Acidobacteriota bacterium; assembly: GCA_963770215.1. GTDB lineage: Bacteria > Acidobacteriota > Blastocatellia > Pyrinomonadales > Pyrinomonadaceae > PSRF01. The sequence continues at coordinate 4,591 of CAVYOP010000010.1, read as the reverse complement.
TTTAGTCGCGGCGCGCAATTAGACCACGAAGCGGGCCGTCCTTTTCAGGACTACATCGCGTGGTTAGAACAGCAGGACCTGTTATCGGCAGAGAACTTCTGGCGCAAGTCTCTTCAAGGATTTACCCGGCCGACACCGCTTGGAGTCGAAAGAAAATCGGAACAGCCGGTCGATTCCGGCGAGCGATATGCCGAGCAGGAGACTTCAGTGTCCGCGTCCGTCGTGACGGCGTTGCGAGAGACTGCTCGTCGACATCAACTGACGATGAACACCGTCATGCAGGGCGCCTGGGCTTTGTTACTGAGTAAGTACAGCGGTGCGGAGGAGGTTCTCTTCGGCTCCGTCGTGTCAGGTCGCCCGACAGATCTGCAAGGCGTTGAGAACATCGTCGGGCTGTTCGTCAATACAATCCCGGCGCGAGTGCAATTGCCACCGGATGCTCCGCTCGTTTCGTGCCTGGAGCGCTTGCAACTGAATCAAATCGAGGCCCGGCAATACGACTATTGTTCTTTGACTGAGGTTCAGGGATGGAGCGACGTCGAACGCGGCCTGCCGCTGTTTGAGACGATCCTCGCATTTGAGAACTTCCCGATTCAGAGCACGCAGGAAGAAAGCAGTGGCGAGATCAAGATCCAGGGCGGATCTATTTTCGGTCCGACGAACTACCCGCTTTGTCTCGCTATCGATCCGGGTCCGGAGTTGCCGATGGCGCTTAGCTACGATCGCCACCGCGTTGACGATGCAACGGTCACCCGGCTGTTGGGCCACTTTCGAACTCTGCTCGAGAAGATCGCCGAGAATCCGGAATGCCGTGTCGCCGAGCTGACGTTGTTGACCGCAGCCGAAGAGCGCGAGTTACTGATCGAGTGGAACAATACACAAACGTCATACGCAGATCATCGCGCTCACGAGCTATTCGAAGAGCAGGCCGAACACGCGCCCGAGTCTATCGCCGTGGTCTGGAAAGATCAGTCGTTGAGCTACGGCGAGTTGAACAGGCGGGCCAATCAGCTTGCTCACTATCTGCACAGCGTTGGAGTAGGTGCGGGAAGCGTTGTGGCATTAGGGATTGAACGCTCACCTGAAATGGTGATCGGGCTGCTCGGTGTTCTCAAAGCCGGAGCAGCTTATTTGCCTTTGGACCTGGCAGCTCCGTCGCAACGTCTGAGTTTTGTGCTGGAAGATGCTCCGGCGGCAGTGCTGCTGACTCATCAACCTCAGCTAAGTTCGTTTGCGCAGTTCGATGTGACGAGCATTTGCCTGGACCTTGAGTGGGAGATTATCGCTCGGCAAAGTGTGAATAAACCCGCCAGCCGCCCGACGCCAGATGATCTCGCGTACGTGATCTACACCTCTGGCTCGACCGGTCAGCCGAAAGGCGTGATGGTCACTCATCGCGGTCTCGCGAACTATGTCACGTGGTCCAGCAAAGAATATGAAGTCGAACGCGGGCAAGGCTCGGTAGTTCATTCACCGCTTTGCTTTGATCTGACGGTCACCAGCTTACTGACTCCGCTCGTCAGTGGCCGCCCGGTGCAGCTCATACCGGAGGAAAGAGATCTTGAAGCACTCGCCTCCGCTCTTCAACAAGAATCAGATCTGAGTCTCGTCAAGCTTACGCCGGTCCACCTCGACGTTCTTAGCCAGAGCTTGTCCGGGAAAGCGATCGGACGCACCGGTGCGATGGTGATTGGTGGCGAGGCTTTGCGAAGCGAGCACCTGAGCTTTTGGCGGGAACATGCGCCGGACACGAGACTGATCAATGAGTATGGACCAACGGAGACTGTTGTTGGCTCGTGTGTGTATGAAGTGAATGGCGAGCTTAGCTCCAGGGACGTGCCGATCGGACGCCCGATCGCGAACACGCGGCTCTACGTGCTCGATGCGCAGATGCAGCCGGTGCCGGTTGGTGTGACTGGCGAGATCTACATCGCCGGCGAGGGACTTGCGCGCGGTTATCTAAATCGTCCGGAGTTGACGGCGGAAAGGTTTTTGCCCGACCCGTTCGGCGAAGGAAGACTGTACCGAACTGGTGACGTGGGACGGCATTGCGCGGATGGGAATCTGGAGTATGTGGGGCGAGTAGATCAGCAGTTGAAGATCCGCGGCTACCGGATCGAGCCGGGCGAGATCGAAGCGGTGTTGCAAGCTCACCCGGAAGTGCGGCAGGCGGTGGTGGTAGCAGCGACGCGATCGGAAGGCGGCGACAAGCGACTGGTGGCGTATGTGGTCGGTGAAGCCGGCGAGCGAGTGGAGGTGGAGCGGTTAAGAGAATACCTGGCCGAGCGGTTGCCGGATTACATGGTGCCTGGGTTGATAGTGGCGAAGGAAGAGTTGCCGGTGACGATCAATGGGAAAGTGGACCGGCGGCTGTTGGCGGATTGGGATCAGACGAAAGTAGAAGAGCGCAGTGATTATGACGCGCCTCGGACGCAAGTCGAGCAGAAGGTGGCAGAGATCTGGGAAGAGGTGTTGGGAGTAGAGCAGATCGGCCTTCACGACAACTTCTTCGAGTTAGGCGGCGATTCAATACTTGCGATCCAGATCGTGTCGCGCGCGAGCCAGGCGGGGTTGCACTTGACGCCGAAAGACATCTTCGAGCGGCGCACGATCGCGGAGTTGGCGGAGACCATCGAGGTGGTGAGTGAAGCGCCGGTGGACCAGGGCCCAGTGGCAGGCGCCGTGCCGTTGACGCCGATCCAGCATTGGTTCTTCGAACAGGAACTGGCGCAGCCGCATCACTACAACCAGGCTAATCTGTTGCGGCTGGAGCAGCCTGTGGCAGCCGCGACAGTGAAACAGGCGGTGGACCAGTTGCTTCGTCATCACGATGCGCTGCGTTTGCGGTTTGTCCGCGAAAGCGGCCAGTGGCGGCAGTACAACGCCGCGCCGGAAGAGAGTGTGCCGTTTGCGGAGCTGGATTTATCAGAGTTGTCAGACAGTGAAGTGGGTGAAGCAATCACGGCAGAGTGCACGCGGTTGCAGGCGAGTTTGGATTTGAGTGACGGGCCGATCATCAGAGTGGCGTTGATCACGTTAGGACGTGAGCGGGGGGCGCGGCTGCTGGTGGTGATTCATCACCTGGCGGTGGACATCGTGTCGTGGGGGATCATTCTGGAGGACTTGAGCCGCGCGTGCGAGCAACTTAGTCGCGGTGAAGGAATCAGTCTGGCGGCGAAGACGACGTCGTTCAAGGAATGGGCGGAACGACTGGCGGAGTACGGACGCAGCGCGGAAGCAGAGCGGGAAGTTGGGTACTGGCTGAGTGAGCAGCGACGGCGCGTGAAGCGACTGCCGGTGGACCACGAAGGAGAGAACACTGAAGCGAGTGCGCAGACGTTCACAGTGGAGTTTGGTGAGGAAGAGACGCGGCAGTTGATGCAGGAAGTGCCGCGCGCGTATCGAACGCAGTTGAGCGAGGTGTTGCTGGCGGCGTTGGCGGAGGCGGTGAGCCGGTGGAGCGGGCAAAGCGGAGTGTTGGTGGAAGTAGAAGGACACGGGCGCGAAGAGAGTCTGGTAGGCGGAGTAGACCTGACGCGGACGGTGGGTTGGTTCACGAGCATCTATCCGGTGTTGCTGGAAGTTGGTGGTGGACCAGGACAGACGCTGAAGCGAGTGAAGGAGCAGATGCGTGGCGCGCCGGGCGGCGGATTGAGTTACGGATTGTTGCGATATCTGGGACGAGAAGAAGTAAACACGAAGCTCCGTCAGCTTCCTGAGTCTCAAATCAGCTTCAACTATCTCGGTCAGTTCGATCAGATATTTTCCGACACCTCGATTCTTACAACGAGCGACGAGAATATTGGACCGGAACATGCACCGGAAGAACAGCGTCCACATTTGCTGGAAGTGATAGCCGTCATCTCCGAAGGTTGTCTGCGCATAAGATGGACTTACAGCGAAAACATTCATTCCGATGCAACGATCGAGACGTTGGCGCAGTACTACATCAGCGGCCTGCGCGCAATCGTTGCTCACTGTGCTTTACCCGAAGCCGGCGGCTACACGCCTTCAGACTTTCCACTCGCAAAGCTCGATCAACGAATTCTGGACGAGCTCGCAAAAGACAACCCACATATTGAGGACATCTATCCTCTGTCGCCGATGCAGCAGGAAATGCTGCTTCACACGCTTTCGGCGCCCGAGTCAGAGTTGGGCTTCGTACAGAATTGCTGGTCCCTCGGATCTGACTTTGACCCTGAAGCATTCAAGCAGGCCTGGCAGACGGCGATCGATCGCCATCCGGTGTTACGCACTTCCGTCTATTGGGAGGATCTCAGCGAAGCGCTTCAGGTCGTGCATCAGCGAGTGACGCTGAATTGGGAAGAACACGATTGGAGTAACTTGCCGTCCTCCGAACAGGAACGACGCCTCGAAGAGCTTCTCGTCGAAGATCGTCAACGCGGCTTCGATTTGTTGAAAGCGCCGCTGATGCGCTTGATTCTTGTTCGTTGTTCCAATGGTGAGAGCCGGTTCATCTTGAGCGTTCATCACCTGGCGCTGGACGGTTGGTCGTTGCCTCTGGTCCTCAACGAAGTGTTGACGTTCTACAACTCGGCTCGTTACGGCGAAGAGTCCTATTTAGAACGCA
>CAVYOP010000009.1:0-238566 GCA_963770215.1 uncultured Acidobacteriota bacterium | reverse complement strand
ACACCAAACCTCCGGTTCCGGGTGACAATCAACTGCTTCTTTCCTACCAAACATGTTGCAGACCAAAAGAGGCTTGATTAAGACTTATATAACTCGGAACCGGAGTCACCTCTAAATAAACTGTTTTCATAACTAACTTCTTCAGCGGGTGGCCACGGAGGGCCACCCCTACAAATTTGTCGAGCAGCCCATTGTAGGGGTGGCCCTCTGTGGCCACCCTTGTTGCTAAGGCTTAATCGTGACCATGACCACGCCGTGGCTCGCGACGTCGGCGGAAAACTTGCCGTTCAGCTTGCCGAGATCCTTGCGCGCCCACAGATCGCGCACTGCTGCCTGCAAGTGTGGCGGATAACCGATGTCGGTCCACGACACGGAGATCTCCGCCGCCTTTGGACCACGATTGAACAGCACGACCGCTCGCCCGCCGTCAGCCAACTGCTTCGCCCATACTTCAAGGTCTCCATTCCGCTTCACACGCCGGCCCTGCACCCCAAGCTGGTCCTGATCCACGGCGATCACTTCGCGGTTGGTGAGAATCTCTTTGACCTCAGCCGTCATGCTGCGCAGATCGTTTCCAGCCATCAAAGGCGCGGCCATAAGGCCCACAGACTGAAATGCGATCGATACTCGGTGATCGTCATCCCGCCATTGCCGACCTCCAGCATGTCGGGATCGTTCCAGTGTCCCGGACCGGCATAAGTTTCAAGCCCGTCCTGAAGATCGAGAATGTGGACCACGCCCATGCCGCCCCAATCGCGCTTACAGTCCCAACAATCCTGAATGTCGCCGGTGGTCCGCCAGAGATTGCCAACGTCTTCGGCCCACAGCCACGGCTTTGACGTGCCCCATTCACAAATGCTGAAAACGATCGGCCGTCCTGCCTTTAGCAACGCGTCGCGCATGATCTGGTAAGCAGCGGGCGCGTTCTGTGTTCCGGTCGAGCACCAGTCGTACTTCAGATAGTCGACTCCCCACGCCGCATATTGCCGCGCGTCCTGGAATTCATAGCCACGACTGCCCGGCCGCTTTTGACACGTGAGCGTTCCCGCATCGGAATAGAGCCCGAACTTGAGTCCTTTGGCATGAACGTAATCGGCGAGGGCTTTCATGCCGGAGGGAAACCGCTGCGGGTCGGGCAGGATGTTTCCCTGCGCATCGCGATCGACTTGCCAGCAATCGTCAATCACGAGGTAGACGTAACCGGCGTCTCTCATGCCGCTCGTCACCATCGCGTCGGCCATCTCTTTGATCAGTTTCTCGCTGACGTTACAGGCAAACTTGTTCCAACTGTTCCAGCCCATCGGCGGAGTTTTCGCAAGACCGTTGTCGAGCGTGTACGTCAGTTAGACCATGAGAACGCAGCGAGCAGTACAGCGGCAATGACGTTCAGTAGTCTTTTCGATATTGTCCGGACTCAGCGACATATGTCCGCCAATGTTTTTCTTACTCTTGCGTCAACGGAAGATCCACCCACGATGAGCTCGATTTGATCCTTCTCGACGGTCCACCGATCCGCTTCCGCGTCCCAATAAGCCAGGCGCGAAAAAGGCAACGACAGCTTTACGACTTTCTCTTCTTTCGGGCGCAGATGAATGCGGCTGAATGCCTTCAACTCCTTGAGCGGTCGAGAGATAGCGGAATCGATGTGCCTGACGTACAACTGGACCACTTCGTCACCCGCGCGCGTGCCGGTGTTCTTCACCACGACGCTGATATCGATGTCTGCCGCCGGCTGAAAGCAACGGCGCGCTGGACTTTAAGTCTCGATATGAAAAGCTCGTGTAACTCAATCCGTAGCCGAATGGATAAAGCGGCGGAGTCGTCGAAATACATGTAAGTCCTGCCGTGACGGATGTCGTAGTCCATCATCGACGGCAACTGATTGAGTGCCCTGGGCCAAGTCTGGACCAACCGGCCCCCCGGGTTGTAATCGCCAAAGAGCACGGACGCCAGCGCGCGGCCTTCTTCCTGGCTGTTGAGCGCCAGGTGAAGAATCGCCGGCACGTTCTCCTGCGTCCAGTTGATCGCGTACGGAAAACTCGACTTGAGCACAACGATCGTCTTCCGGTTCGCGCGAAATACCGTCTCGATCAATTCTTCCTGCTCCAACTTGATCGACTCGCGATCCACTGCCTCGCGTCCTTCGCTCGGCGTCGAGACCCTGGCCCACACGTTGTCAAACCCGCCGTTCGGATGATTTCCCACACACGACAATCGCGACGTCAGACGCGCGGGCGATCTTCGCGGCCGCGCCACTGTCATTGTTCGCGGCATAGTTCACCTTCACCGATGGACCAACAGCATGCTTGATTCCTTCGAGCGGCGAGATTGTGTATGGCGGCGTGCCGCTGTACCAATCGAGCAGCACTTCATTAGCGCGTGGCCCGATTACCGCGATCGACTTCAACGATCTCTTGTCGAGCGGCAGGAGGTTGTCAGAATTCTTCAACAGCACGATCGACTTCTGCGCCGCCAGCAACGCCAAAGCTTTGTGTTTATCGGTCAGCCACGGATCGATCGATTCCTGTCCGATAGACGAGTACGGCACGCGTGCAGGCGGATCGAGCAGTCCCAACCGGATCATCACCCTGAAATTGCCTCGCAACGCGCGATCGATGTCAGCTTCAGTCAGCAAACCTTGCTTCAGTGCGCCGCGTGATCGGTTCTCTATAGTCGTCAAGAAACTGTCCGATGCCGGCTTTGACAGACTCGGCGGCGGCAGTCTCCAAATCCGGATAGTACTTGTGCGCGGTGACGAGGTTCTTCATCGCGCCCGCATCCGTACAAATGATTCCATCCTGGCCCCACTGCTCGCGGGTGATCTTTTGCATTACCGGATTGATCGTCATCGGCACTTTGTTGACCGCGTTGTAAGCAGCCATGTAGGCCCGCGAACCGCCTTCGACTACACCCATCTGAAACGGCAGCGCGTAGTATTCGTGAAACAGACGTTCGTCGAAATCAGAGCTCGATTTGTCGCGATCGTTTTCGTTGCTGTTCGCGAGGAAGTGCTTCATCAACGCAGCGGATAGCCAGTACGTAGGATGGTCGCCCTGCAAACCTTTGGTGAAAGCCACGACCATCGCGCCGTTGAAGTAGGCATCTTCGCCGTAGCACTCTTCGGTCCTGCCCCAACGCGGATCGCGTCCGATATCTGCGTTGGGAGATCTGATGACTATCCCGCCCTGATGATATTTAGGACTTTGAAAGACGTAACGAGCTTCGTAGCCTTCGACTTGTCCAGCCTGGCGCAACAGCTCCTGATCCCACGTTTCGCCGAGCCCGATTCCCTGCTGAAACGTGGTGCTCGGAATCGTGAGCGGCCGTCCCCACTTGCCTGGTCCACCCTGCGTCAAACCGTGAATGCCTTCGACGTGACCACTTGCTTTGATCCCTAATCGCGGCGCGCTGGGATTGGTGTCGAGACACTCGATCTTCTCGTCGAGTGTCATCAAGGAAAGGATGCTGTCGATGCGCTGTTCGATCGGAAGATCGGGATTTTGGAAGGGATATGAAACGCTCTGCTGCGGTTGCGGTGACTGCATCGCCACCACCGCGATAACACCGATCGATAAAAACAGCAGACGAAGGATCATTGGCCGCCTTCGACCACTTTCATGTATTTGCGCAGCGGTGGATTGGTCAGCTTATCGACGCGCCCACTCGGCCACTTAACCTCAATGTTGTCAATCTTTGCAGCCGCACCGACGCCGAGAATCTCGCGCGGATCGTGTGACGAAAGATAACTGCCGCCGGCCGTTTTCAAGCGTCTGTATTTCACGCCTCCCGCTTCCCACGTGATGATCGCGCCGACCGCTTCAGGGTTGCTTTTCGTCGCCACCAGGTTAAGTCCAACCCAGTTGTTTCGGTTCCCGCCTTCATTTCTCAGCAGCACAGGAGCTTCGCCGTTGTTTATGATCAGGACGTCGAGATCTCCGTCGTTGTCGTAATCGCCGACTGATAAACCGCGCGCGGGAAAATCCTTGCTGAAGGCTGGACCAGAAACTGCGCTGACGTTCTTGTACGTCCCTTTGACGTTCTCGAACATCAAGAGCGGCTCTTTATACTTCACCTTGAGCGATTGAATCTCGACCATGTCGTCGGGATGGCCGTTCGCGAGGATCAGATCGGGATCTCCGTCGTTGTCGTAATCGAAGAAGCGCAAGCCCCAACCGCTGAGCAACCGCGTGGCTGGTCCAATCTCTCCCGGTCGATCGATAAACGTCAGGTCCTTTTGGTTCTGATACAGACTGAAAAGCTCCTGATCGATATTCGCGACGAACAAGTCCTGCCAACCATCGCCGTCGTAGTCGGTCGCGTCGACTCCCATTCCCGATCGCGGCGCACCCGAATCGCTGTACGCCACACCGGAGAGCAACCCCGCCTCTTCAAACTTTCCTTTCCCTTTGTTGACGAAAAGAAAATTCGCGAGTGTGTCGTTCGCGACGAAGAGATCCATCAAGCCGTCGTTGTTTACGTCAGTCGCGACTGCGCCAAACGATTTACCGAGCGGGGCCGCGATACCGGAGTCTTTGCTGACGTCGAGAAACTTCCCGCCGCCTTCGTTGTGAAAAAGAAAACTCGGTCGCGGCTTGAACACGCGCGGGACGCAGTAGTAACGGCGCCCGATGCGATTGTCACCACAAAATATTGCGCCGTTAGCACTGTACTGCACAAAACTCGAGACAAAGAGATCCAGCTTGCTGTCGTTGTCGTAGTCGAACCACGTCGCACAAGTGGACCAGTTGGGAGCGGCCACTCCGGCTGCGTCGGTGACGTTTGTAAAAGTGCCGTTGCCGTTATTGTGAAAGAGAACGTTGCTGCCGTAGTTGGTTACATACAAATCCTGCCAGCCATCGCCGTCGTAATCAGCCGCCGCCGCGCCCATGCCGAAGTGGCCCATGCGGCCGCAGGCGACGCCGGCTTTGTCGGTTACGTCGACGAACGTGCCATCGCCGTTGTTTTTGTACAACGCGTTCTTTATTGGTGTCTTGGGATTATAAAAATCGGATGGGCCACTGTTGACCAGGTAGATGTCCATCAAGCCGTCGTTGTCGTAATCGAAGAAGAGACCGCCGCCGCCGCACGTCTCCGGAAGATGGCGCTGTTCGGAGCGCCCGTTGTCGTGGACCCACGTGATCTTGCTTTGCGCAGGCGGCACTTCCGCAAACGTCACCGGTGCAGGCGCAGGACTCGCGTGGCTTGGACCAGGTTGCAGCGAAGCGCTAAGCAAGAGCAATCCGAGAATGATAGTTAAGCAACAATACTTCATCCGTTTTCTCTGTGTTTCTCGGCGTCTCTCTGCGGCTCTCGGCGTCCCTCTGCGTATTTAACACAGAGAAACGCAGAGAGCCGCAGAGAACGCAGAGAAAAGCACTGTCAGTTCGGAAACTTCTCCCCCGGCCTGACAATGCGAATGTAATGATCGGTGAATTTGAAATGCGCAGCCTTAACTTCGATCTTCGGCATGTGGCACGAAGTACAGTCTTTCTCAGCCACCGGGCAACTCGTCTCACCTGCTTTCGCCTTACTCTTCAGCGTATGACACTCCAAACATCTCTTGTCGTAGTAAGCAGGATCTTCGCGCAGCGGCTCGTGCGGGTTGTGACACGCCGTGCAGCTTATGTTGCGATCGTCTGAATAACACTTGCTGTGAAAAATGCGATATGGCTGAAAGCGAACGTTGTTGATCTCCATGCTCTTCAACAACGAAAACTCATCACTGCCGCGATGGCACGAGGCGCAAAACTGTTGCGTCAATTCATCGCCACTCAACAGACCGGGATTGTATATCCCCGTTGCCCCGGGCTCGCCTGCTTTGACCGCCGCAACATGCTGCCCGCCTGGACCATGACAACTCTCACAACGAACTCCGTGCGTAAACTTCTCGAGTCGAAGCTGTGAACCGATGACGGCGCCCGTCGCGTGGCAACTAAAACAATTCGACACTTCATTTGGCGACAGCACCCGGCCGACGGCATCGAGCAGCGATTTCGGCTCGAGACGCGGCGCGCCAATCGTGAAGTCAAGGGCCTTCGGTTCGTTGTAGAAACTCACGAGGCTCTCGTAAAACTTTCCCTCGTGTTGCAGCACGTAAGTCTGGCCCATCTTGCCTTGTCCGAAGGCATAGACGATCGGCAAAGAGATCGTGTCTTTCCCGTCGCTGACTGAATAAGTGCTTTGTTTGCCGTCGCGCTTGATCTGATATGAATAAGGACCGACGCGCATCGCGAGTTGCGGGTTGTCGACCAATATTTTCGAGCCCGCGATCGGCTCCATCGCCTGGGCCATGCCGCTGTGCCCGAAAGAAGCGAACTTTTTATGACACTCGGCACACGCTTGATCGCCGAGAAAAACAGTTTCCGGGGGAACTCGCCGCGGGTTCCAACGCCTGCTGCGCACTTGGCCGCTCACCGCGTGCGGCTCGAGCACGACGACTGCCAGCGCCAAAAGAGACAACACAAGCGCCACCGTGATCAGCCAGTAATGTCTGACAGCTTGACTCATTAATTAGTTTTCGGGATTCGGTTTGTCCTGCTTCTGATCGGGAGCAGCTTCAGACTTATCGACCTGTTTTTTCTGGTTATATTCGTCCTGGAGTTTCTTGAAGATCTCGCGCTCGCGCGCAGCTTCCTGCTTGCGTCCGGCTCGCGTGTAAGCACGCGCAAGCGCGAAGTGCATTTCCGGACTTGAAGGCGCAAGCTTCACTCCTTCTTCCAACTCTTTTACCGCCCGCTCAACCTGGCCCAGTTCCAACAACACTCGTCCAAACACGTTTCGTGCTGCGTACAGTTTCGGCGCGAGCTGCACCGCTTTCTCCGCCAGCGGCAATGCGTCTTCAAATTGATCGCGCTTCAGGTACTCGAACGCCATTTGCACCATCGCCGGAAAATGCGACGGCGAGATCTCCAGCTCGCGTTTGAACTCCTTCAACGCAAGATCGGCGTCCTGCGAAAGCATGAACACGCCGAACCCGTAATGCACATTTGGCTCATTCGGATATTGAGCCAACAACATGTCAAACGCCGCGCGCGCATCTTCCAAACGCCGCGCTGCCATGCTGTAGCCTGCACGACCGGCCAGTAAGATCTTCTCCCGTTGAGCGGCTGGGATCTCCTTCGGCAAGTAGGGCAGTCGCAACATCGTCAACCCGAACGCCTCCACGACCTTTGAGCTCTCGTTGCCGACGCCGACAAACTCCGCGAGGATGTCGTAAGAGTTCTCGAAATACTCGAAACGAATGTAAAGCAGCGCCGTGTGATAACGAACGACGCCGGCAAGCTCGGACTTGTCGTTTACACCGAGCGATCGTCCGCGTTGCAACGTGATCGCCGCACGCTCATGGTCGCCGGTTTGAAACAGACACAAGCCGAGCATGGCCCACGCCGGACCTCTTTCCGGTTCAAGGGCGACGAGGTTTTGAAAAGCGTCGCGGGCCTGCGGATACAAATCCTTTTGATAAAAGATCGCGCCGACATACCACCAGCCATCGGGCCACTTTGGTTTGATCTTCAAGGCCTCGCCGTAAAGTGAAATGGCGTCGTCAAAGCGCTCGGCTAAACGCGCCTCGTCGGCAAGTTTCACGACCCGATCGAAGTCTGCTTCGGATCTGGCTTGAGTTTGCGGGGCTCGCTGTTGTTTCGGTCTTGCTTTCCGAGTCGACTGGGCAAACGCCGGCCCTAAAAAGATCAGTGCGAAGATCAGCGCAGCCACGACTGTGAAGACGCTATTCAGGGCTCTGCGCGCCCGGCTGTTTGGCCTGTTGGTCAGCATTCGATTTCTGGATGATTGCTTTTTCCCGATCGCCATCTTCTTTTCGATTAAGCCGGTAATAGACCGACGCCAGCAACACGCGAGCTTCGACAAAATCCGCGTACTCTTTCAAAACTCCTTCAAGCAATGGCAGTGCGTCAGCCGGTTTTCCAGCCGACGCGTAGACGGCGGCGAGATGATAACGAGCGTACTGTTCTCTGGGCCGCAGTTGAATCGCACGCTTCAAATGAGCGAGCGCTTCATCCGTCTCTTTGTCCTGTCGCAGCAGTATTCCGAGATAAAGATGTGCTTCGAAGTCGTTGGGGTTCGTGGCGAGCTCTGTCTTGAAAGCCATTTTGGCTTTTTCAGTATCTCCCAAACGCATCAACACGCGGCCGTACCAGGCGTGGAGTGCCGGAAGTTTTGGATTCAACTCGAGCGCGCGCTGCGCTTCTTTGAGTGCGCCTTGCGCGTCGTCGGCCAGTAATAAAATGGACCCCATCAGCAAGTGCGCTTCGGCGGAATCCTCGTGACGAAACAAGCGATCGATAATCGCTTGTCCCTTTTCGAGCTGGCCGTCGCCGATGAGCGCGCTGCCGAGCAGGTACGCGAGCGTGCGGTTGGAAAGATCGGCGTCGGCCATCGGCGAGAGACCTTGAATGACTTTCTTGTACTCTCCCAACCTGACGTGGCAATCCGCCAGCACCAATCGTGCATTCGTCGTCTGCGGACTATTCGGAATCGCCGTTAGAAATCGCTCCAGCTCAGTCGCCGCTTCGGCGAACCACGCGGCTTTGTAATAAGCCATCGCGAGATTGAAGCGGATGGCGTAGTTTCCGCCGTCGACGACGAGCGCTCTTTTGTATTGCTCGATCGCTTGTTCGTATTGGCCTAAAGCAGAGTACGCAGCGCCGAGATTCGATCGCACATCGACGCGCGCAGGATGCGTTGAAAGAATCGCGTGGTAAGCACGCACCGCACCCTGCAGATCTCCCGCCTGGTGCAACTGCACGGCGCGCTCAAATTGCTGTTCGACCGAGTCTGCGCGCTGAGCTGCCGCAGGGGCGGAAAACACTCCCACCAACACGAAAATCAAGATAATTAAGGCCGCTTTTGAGCGTCCTTTTTTAATTGCCATTTAGTAAATCCGGGCGAGCCTAAGATCGCCGTGATTATACAGTATTCATTGCGCTTTTGCCCCTTTTGTTGGCTCCCACAATTAAATATAATGCGTTGAAATGAAAACACTTCTGAGCCTTCTTGTGGCGATCGCGGTCGGTTGTTCTTCCGTCCCGGTTTGGGGTCAGACTCCGGCCTCGCAGGACCAGGACGACGTGGTTCGGGTTCGTAGCAACGAAGTCCAACTGGACATCGTCGTCAAAGACAAAAAAGGACGCCCGATCAGGGATCTGGCGGCGACCGATTTTGAGGTCGTTGAAGACGGCGTCGTGCAGAAGGTTCAATCGTTTCGTTTTGTCGCGAGGGAGGCTGCGCCCGTTAAATCGGAGACGAAGTCTGACAACTCCAAGCCAACCGAGCCCGGCGCGACGACTCCTCCCCCCACCCGGCGGTCCACACCGGCGATCACGGCACTGGTATTCGATCGGTTATCAACCGAAGCCCGCGCGCTGGCGCGAAAAGCAGGTTTGGCCTACGCGCAGGAAGGAATGGCCGGCGGTGGTTTCACCGGCGTCTTCGGCATCGATCAAACATTGCGCACCGTTCAACCGTTCACTGACAACTCGCAGTTGATAAAGGACGCCGTCGAACGGATTACGGGAACCGTAGTGTCCACCTATGCATCCGGCGCCACGAAGATTCGTGAGAACGTCGATCGAAGCATCGTTTTGGACCAGCAGGTAGCTGCGTCGGCAGCATCGGCTGGAGCCGCGGGCGCTGCGCAGAATAGTTCCGGCGCCTCCGCGGCGGCCGCCGACATCGGGCAAGCGGCTGCCGAACAAAAGCTGCTCCAAATGCAGACCCAGATGTTGGACCACTACGAGCGCCTGGAACGAGACCAGGAAGGATTCGCAACGATCAACAGCCTGCTAGCAGTTATCCTTCCGCTGCAAAACCTGCCGGGACGAAAAACAATCATCTTCTTTTCGGAAGGCTTGAAGCTGCCGCCCGCAGCGATGCAAAAGTTTCCCTCGGTGATCAATGCCGCCAATCGCGCCAATGTGAGTATTTATTCAATCGATGCAGCAGGTTTACGGATTCAAAGCGGAACTGCCGAAGCGGCGCGCGAATTGAAGTCGCTCGCGGGCGCCGGCCTCGCCCGCCAGGGCCGCGGCAATGATGCCGGCGGCGATGGTCCATACATGAGATCGCTCGAGCGAAACGAGGATCTGCTCCGTTTCGATCCACGCAGCGGCCTGGGCTCGTTGTCGGATCAAACGGGCGGGTTCCTGATTCACGATACCAACGATCTTGTTGCCGGGCTTCGTCGCATCGACGACGACATGAGCGGTTATTACCTGCTCAGTTACATACCGCAAAACAAAGACTACGATGGCCGTTTTCGCCGCATCAGCGTGAAAGTGTCGCGATCGAATGTCGACGTTCAGTCGCGGCAGGGTTACTACGCGGTGGAGTCTGTGGGCCAACAGCCGATGCTCGACTACGAAGTGCCGGCGATCGCCGCCGCAAGAAATTGGAAAACGGGCGCGGCCCAAAACACTCTGCACAGCGCTGCGCTTAGTTATCCTTTGCCGGGTAAAGATGGATTGACGTTGATTCTCGCCGAAGCACGTTTGTCCGCGTTCAAGTTCGCCGTCTCTAATGACAACAAGACGTACAACACCGATTTTTCCGTCGTGGCGCTGGTCCGGGATGAATCGGAACAGGTTATTCATAAGCTCAGTAAACATTACGCTTTGACGGGATCGGCGCAGGAGGTCGAGACGGCGAAGAAAGGCAACGTGCTGTTCTATCGTGAAGCACAACTGCCGCCCGGTAAGTATCACGTTCAAACTATCGCCTACGATCAGATGACCGGCAGCGTTAGCGTAAACACTTCCGCGATCGAGGTACCCGTTCTCGACGAAACAAAGCCGCGGCTCAGCAGTATCGCGGTGCTGAAACGAGCAGAGCGCCTCACGCCTGAAGAGCAAAAACAACAGCGGCCGCTTCAGTTTGGCGAGCTCCTCGTTTATCCGAATCTCGGAGAACAGATCGATCGCAAGGCAGTCAAACAACTCGCTTACTTCTTCACCGCGTGGGCGCCGAAGGGTGCAACTGGACCAATGGAAGTAACTTTGGAGATCCTTCAGAATAACCGTCAGGTTGGTAAGACTTCCGGTCAGCTTCCTCCCGCCGACGAGCGAGGCCAGATTAAGTATGCAAGCTCATTCGGGATCGAAAACTTTCCGGCTGGTGTGTTCGAACTGAGGATCACGGTGAGTGACGGTAAGAACAGCGCCAGTAACTCGACCAGCTTCACAGTTGGATCCTAATCTGAGCTCTGCGGTTTCTCCGCATTCACCGCAGAGAACACCGAGACGCGGAGAGCGCTGAGGAGTCTAAGCTTTGAGGCAGAACTCAGAAGTTACGGTCTCTTGTTTTCAAGCTGGCGGGCAAGCTCTTTCGCTTCTTTCACGAATTCACCGCGTGGCGCTACTTGCAGGTAAGTTTGGACCGAACGGGCTGCTTCCGCCGGCTCGCCACGCAGCTTGAAGATCCGAGCCAGATGGTAGTGCGCCGCCACACATTCATTTCCGCCCATTATTAACGACCGAGTCAGCTCAGCTTCGGCGCTTTCGAGATCGCCGAGCTCCAATTTGGTAATGCCGATCCACAGCCGCGCTACCGGCCGCGTGCTATCGAGCGCTGTCGCTTGTTGCAACAGCGGGAGCGCTTCCTGATAGTTTCGCCGCTCAAACTGGACCAAACCCGTATTGAATGTAGCGTTGAAGTTTTTTGGATCGTCACGAAGGACGACGGCAAATTGTTGATCGGCCTCGTCGAGACGCTTCAACTTGAGATACTGCGCTCCCAGATCGTTACGCGCCGCAAGATACTCAGGATAAATCGCGAGGGCTTCCTGAAAGTGCGTAGCAGCCTGTTGAAAGTTTCCCTTACTGACAAACTTCAAACCGAGCTCGTATTGCTTTTTCGCTGCGGACGGCACCACTTGTCGCAGTTCAGCAGCGGAAACAATTTTGCCGGTGCGACTGGCGTCGAGAGTTTTCTTCTCTCGCAGCTCGAGCGTCAGGTCCACCATCAATCCGCGACCAAGCTCGACCTTCTCCATAACCGGTTCGAAGTTTCCGTGCGCGACTTCTGCCTGCACAAAGTAAGTGCCTTCGCTGAGGTTTCGGAGCTGGAACTCGCCGCTGTTGTTGGTGTAGATGGTGGAGAGAATACTCTGCTGGTTTCGCAACGTGATGCGCGCATACCCTTCGGCGTTGAAGCCGGAGGGCAAGGTGACGCGGCCACGTATGATTGCGTTATTCGTGTCGGCGGTTTTGTACTTGGGCTCGACGTCCTGTGCTTGCGCAGTTGCACTCAACAGCAACCAAAGAGCGAATGCGAATGAAGCGCGAACACCTTGCGTCATAAATCAGCCTAAATAACCTTAAATAAATAGCCCCACAGATTACCCAGATTGTAACGCAGAATCTGTGTAGTCTGTGGGACTGATGTAGGTGGCGAACCTAGAACGTGAACTTCAGAGCAAACTCGACGATTCGCCGGCCGTGCTTGTTCACGATCTTGCCGAAGTTGTTGAGCGTGTCACTTCTGTCGCCGGCACGACCGTCGGTGAACCGGAACCCACCCGTCGGATCGCATGGATTCGAAGTGTTGGTCCCATTCCCGTTCGGAACAGTGACACGCCGCAAGCACACCGTATCCAACGCCAGGAAGATGTCGCTTCCCGTCAGGTTAAACGCGCCGGGATTGATCTGAGTCGGATATGCTTGATTGAACACGTTGAAGAGTCCGGTGCGGAACTGGAGCTTCGTCGACTCAGTGATGTTGAAATTCTTGAAGAACGAGATGTCGAAGTTGCTGCGTCCCGGAGTGCGGATGTAGAACGGCGGTTGCGATGGTCCAGTATTCGGGAACGTCGGAATCGCCAGCTTGCTTAAGTCATAAGCCTTCGAGCCCAACTCGGTGCCGCCGACTTGCGGATTGCCAAGATATACCGGAGTTACCGCACCCAAACTCGCGCCGGCATTCGTGCCGTTGAAGGCGTCTGAACCATACCAACCCAACGCGTTACCCGCGGTCGCAATGTCGCCGGTGAACCTCAAGCGAACCGGAATGCCGCTCTGGATCGTCGTGATTCCCGACACTTGCCAGCCATTCAATATGCCGTTCGTAACTGGATTTTCAATCCTGCCGCGTGCGAGTTTCGGCACGCTCCAGTTGTAAGAGAGATTGAACACGTGGGTGCGATCGAATGGCAGCACGCCCCAGCTTCGGTTCCTGGTGTCGATCGGATCGGCCCAGGCTGAACCGTCGCTCTCGTTCGTCGCCACTGTTCCCAGTGCTTTGGCGAACGTGTACGTTGCAAAGTACTGGAAGTCTCTGCCGTTGTGGCTCAGCGTTGCTTGTAACGAGTGATACGTCGACGTGCCGGTGAATTGGAAAACACCGACTGAGTTGTACGCCGAGAACGGGCGGAACCCTCTCAACACCGAAGTGTCCAGTCCCGCGCGATTTACCGGCACTGAAAGATCGATCGAACTAACGCCGTTCACAGGAGTGCCCAGCGGAATCGATCCACTTAACAACCGGCCCATCGGAATGATGTTGAGATTGCGTTGTTGCGGCAGGTGCCGGCCCTGCGTGCCGACATAGGCCACGGAAAGAATGTTGTCGAAAGGCAGCCGCTTCTCAATCGTGAAGCTCATGTTGGCTACTCTCGGAATCTCATTCGACTCGATATCTCGCGAGTTGATATCGACGTTGGCGATAGTGGAGAAAGGATCGACGTTAGCGAGATCGCTGAACGTTAGACCATTTCCGTTTGCCGCACCCCACGGAGTATCAACAATCGCTCGGTAGGTATTCGGCATTTGGCCGCTCGAGTAATAATCGTAATTGCCCTGGACTCGATTGTAGAAAAGTCCGGCGCCGGCGCGGATGACGAGATCGCCCTTGCCGCCTACGTCCCACGCAAAGTTCAAGCGAGGCATCCATTGCACGGGCACATTCGGCAAGATGCCTTTCGGAATCTCATCTCTGGCCGCGAGCTTAAAGCCGTTAGGCTTCGTGCGATCGCCCCCGATAAAGACTCCCTGGCCGGGCACGTAAGCAGAAGGATCGAACAGCACTCCCAATCCCTTGCGCTCAAAGTTCTGCGGCAGGTATGCGAAACGAAGACCAGCTTCGATCGTGAAGTTGGGACGCATCTTCCAACTGTCCTGCACGTAGAACTCGTAGTTGTAATAGCGGAAGTTGTCGAGGGGCCGGTCGGTTCCCTGGGCAAACTCAATCGGCTTGCCGACAAACAGGTCGCCGAAGTTGTTCATCGTGGCGTTTGTTTGTCCCCATTGGCCGACGACGATGTTGGTGTCGCTATTGGACTGCTGTCGTTTGTTTGCCTGTTCGATGAACGCGCCAAATTTCCACGTGTGCGTGTTTTGCACTTTCACGAGGTTATCGGTAATGGCAAAGCTGTCGTTCCAGGCCGAAATCGGAAAACCATAGGCGCTGTGGAAATCGCCGCCGCCCCAGGTCAACACGCTGAGCGGGACGTATGGATTGCTGTTCGGGAAGAAGCCGACTTTCTGTAGACCAAGGCCCTCGAAAGAGACTTTCTCAGGCTCGGCAAAGTCGTAATTCAGTTTCAGCTTACTGGCGCTGAAAAGAATCTCGTTCGTCATCGTCGGGCTGATGATGTTAGTCAGGTTCACGACCACCGAACGGCCCAGGTTCTTGCTGGTCAACTTGCCGGGAAGTTCATAGTTCGACGAATCCCACCACAATCCGCGCGGGAACCCCTGCTCTTCGTACTCGCGAGCGAAACGCACATAGAGTTTCGTCTTGTCGCTAATCGCGTAGTCGAAACGAGTAGTGAGCTGGTTTCTGTCATTCGGCCGCAACACGCTGTAAACGTAGTTGGGTTGGCCGGGCGCAGCCGTCAGGTTCGGCGCCGGGAAAAGATTCAGGAGCGCCTGGCCAAAGGGATGGGCACAGGGAGCAAGATTGCCGCCTGGCGCGATGTCGTCGTTGTTATTGTTGTTGCCAACGACGCCGCCAGCGGTGCAGCCGGCCGGAACGGTCACATTACCAAACTCACTGAAATCACCCTGTCGCTGTTTAAGCGTCGGCACGATGAAACGATTCGAGCCTTCGTCAACCTGCTGGTAATAGCGCTCGTAGCCGACGAAGAAGAACAACTTGTCGCGGTTTTTGTTGAAGTTGGTCCCGGGGAGAAGAATTGGACCACCGATGTTGCCACCGGGATAGTTGTACTTGCTCTTCGGCCGCTCGACGTTATTGATGCTGTTGGAGCGGTCGTTCGCCTGGAAGCGGAAGTGCCGCATGTAGTCGTAGATGGAGCCGTGGAAGTCGTTGCTGCCGCCTTTGGTCGTCGCGCTGATCTGCACCGCGCTGGAGCCGTGTTCGGCCGCGTAGTTGCTGGTTTGGACCGAGACTTCCTGGACCATGTCCGGGTTGGCAGTGATAACGGTTCCGTTGTTCGAGCCGATATCGATCATGCGCGAGCCGTCGATGGTGATGTTGTTTTGCTCGCCGCGCAGACCGTTGACGTGATACTGACTGTTCGCGTTCGCGCCGCCGCCGAAAGCGATGCTTTCCAGCGCCGTGTTATCCGGAGCAACAACGCCCGGAAGAATGCGCAGCAGCTCGAGTGAGCTGCGGCTGACGATCGAAAGGTTGTCGATCTGTTTTGAGCTGATCGTGTTTTCGCGAGCGCCGGTTTCTGTTTGCAGCGCCTGCGCGACCGCCGTGACGGTGACTGTTTCAGTGGGTGCGCCGACCTCTAACGTCAGGTCGACACCCTGGGTGCCGCTGGTCTCAATCGAGAGATTTGATTGCACGGAGGTTTTGAAACCCTGAAGCTCTGCTTTCAAGGTGTACTTGCCGGGCGCGATGGTGGTGAATGTATACGTTCCGTCTTCGCTGCTCTTTGTTTGGCGCTCGGCGTTGGTCGCCTCGCTCACAAGCGTGATGGTCGCGCCGTTGACGACTGCGCCCTGCACGTCCTTGACGGTGCCGCGCAAAGTCGCGCTACCGGTGGTTTGAGCAACAGCCGGGGGCGCGCTCGTGAGCATCGTGAGCGCACACACAAAGACAGAAACGATAAGCGTCGCATTGAACCCGCGCATGCTTCGTAGAGTCATGTTCTCCTCCGTTTGGAGCGAATTCCGGGTACTTCGAAAGGCTTGGAGCTAACTCAGTCAGTGTTAGGTTTTCCGACTGAGCTTTGTTGTACGACCGGGCAGAAGCCTCATCCCACAACATTCAAGAGTTTATTAATCAACCCAATTAAAGCTTTTCTTTCAAAACTGCGAATAAAGAGGTTTGTTGCACGACCGGGCAGAAGGCTTAGTACTACTTTACGAATTCCCTGTCAAGGTTTTTTATTGCCTTCTTAAGTTCGCTTGATACCGATCGGACAGATCCAAACAGTTGCAGACCGGTCTCCAACCAAAGTTTGAGACCAATTCCCAACTTAAGCAACGACAATGCCGCAAACTTCCGAGTTTTCGGTTTTTCACTTTGCTGAGGAAACTGACGAACCCGTCCACCCGACCCCATTGATCCTGAGCCGCGCAAATTGGAATTTTCGGGAAGCACTACAAAAATTTGAATTCTTAGGCGGGTGCAGCTGAGGCAAATTTCCGGGCCAGGACCAAACTCAGAGCGCCCATCAAGCGAGTGTGATCGCCCAAGGTCGATGCAAAAACGGGAGTCGATGGTAGACCACTACAGATACTGCTCGCCGCCAACGTGCGGCGGAGCTCGCCGGAAACGATCGGCCAGGCGCGCGCGATGTCGCCGGCAAGGATGACGGCTTCCGGACTCAATCCTTTCGTCAGGTTCGAGATTCCGAGGCCCAGATAATAAGCAGTCTCAACCAAAGCTTCCTTCGCGTCGTTGTCTTCGGCGAATGCATGATCGATCAACTGAAGGAACGTGACGTCAGAATCTGGCGAGTCCGCCGATCCACCACGCCGCTGCTTGTAACGAGCGAGCGTCGCCCGTTCAGATGCAAAGGCCTCCCAACATTCTTCACTTCCAGCGGCGCATGCGACAGGCGCGCCTCTGCCGATCGTCATGTGACCAAACTCGCCTGCCCCACCGGCTACGCCCTGATAAACCTGTCCGTCGAAGATGATCCCAGTTCCCAATCCTTCTTCGACGAGCACGAGGATAAAGTCGCGCACATCGCGAATCTCCGGCCGGCCCAACCACAGCTCAGCCAGCGCTGCGGCGTTCGCGTCGTTGTCGACGGTGACGGGCAATCCCGTAGCCTTGCTCAACTCAGACTTTAACGACCAATTCCGCCATTTGAAGTGCGGAATGAAAAGCGCCATTTCCGTTTCCGGATCGACCAGCCCCGGCACACAGACGCCGATGCCTTCGATGTTTGCGTGCGTTCTGACAAATCTCTGGATAACTGAAGTTACCTTGCGATACGTCGCGGTCATGTCGGGATCGGTTTCAAACGTTTCCCGATCGACAACTCGCCCGACGAGATCGGCAACGGCCATCGTCGTGTGCGCCGTGCCGATGTCAACTCCGATCGCCATCGACGCACCGGCGCGCAAACGAAGCAGCGTCGGCGGCCGGCCGCCGGTGGATTCGCCTTCGATCTCGTAGATCAGTCCGCGCGTCTTCAGCTCGTCGACGATGAGCGAGACGGTCGAGCGTTGCAGAGCGGTTTCATGCGAGATCTCGGCACGTGAGATCGGTTCTTTCTCACGCACGTAGTTGAGCACGATTTGACGGTTGATATAACGGATGGTGTCCGCGCGGGCGACATTCACTTTTTTGAGATTTATGCGTCTCACCGTGGTTTCCGCGGACAATACTACCGAATTAACGGGACTGGAGCACAACCGAACCAGGCGGCAGATTGTTCGAGCTTGCTTTCAGAACGATTCGTCCGGGTTTTTGTTTCGCCTGAATGATCGCCAGCGCCATGCCGTTGTAGGCTTTGCGCTGTTTACCTTTGAACGACTCGTGACTGGCCTGGTAACCGTTATCAACGCCGGCAATCGACGCCTCGCCGGCCACTTCGAACTTCACGAGGTTATCGGCGAATGGCACGAGGGTTCCATTGCCGTCGACAATCTTCACAGTCACAAACGAGAGATCCACGCCGTCGGCCTTGATCGTCTTTCGATCCGGAATCAATTCGATTCTCGCAGGTTCTGACGCGGTTCGCACTTCTCGTGTTAGCACGACGGCGCCATTTTTTCGCGACACTGCTTTAAGCACACCCGGTTCGTAAGGAATCCGCCAGAAGACCTGCATGTCGTCGCCCTGCTTGCGTTTTGTGCCCTGCGACCGGCCGTTCAGAAACAATTCAACTTCGTCGGCGTTGAAGTAAGCCACGACGTCTACCTTTTCGCCTTGTTTCCAGTTCCAGTGTGGAAACAGGTGCAGGACCGGCTTGCTGGTCCACTCGCTCTGGTACATGTAGAAGGTATCTTTTGGAAAACCGGCGAGATCGATGATGCCGAAATATGACGTCACGGACGGCCACGGATAGGGTGTTGGTTCGCCGATGTAGTCCCACCCGGTCCAGATGAACATCCCGGAGAAGAAGTCGTGTTTCTTGACGATCTTCCAGGTTTCTTCCTGTGTCGAGCCCCACGGAGCGCTAACGTTGTCGTAAGCGGAACACGTGAAGTCAGGCTTCCCGTCTTTGAAGACTTCGTCCCACTTTCTGGGCCAACGACGAATCTGATCCGAGGGATTGTCGTAAATGCCGCGCGTTGCGAGCGATGACGTTGTTTCGGTGCCGATAATCGGGCGACCGGGAAACATCGTTTGCAGTTTCGGGATCTTGTTGTGATCGTAGTTTGTGCCGACGAGATCGAGATCGCCGTGGGTGAGGAGCGTGTTGTTTTCGCTGACGTTGTTGCAGGCCGCAGTGATCGGGCGCGTGGTGTCGAGATTGCGGACGATCTGGGTTAGCTGTTTGCTGATCCGGCCGGCGTCCGGACTGTTGGTCCATTGTTCGGCGACTTCATTGCCGATGCTCCAGATGAAGATGCTGGGATGGTTGCGGTCGCGCAGCACCATGTCTTCCAGATCGCGCTTGTGCCACTCGTCCCAGTCCAGGTGATAGTCAAACTTCGTTTTCTCTTTCTTCCAGACGTCGAATGCTTCGTCCATCACGATGAAGCCCATGCGATCCGTTAGCTCCAACAGTTCCGGGGCCGGTGGGTTGTGCGACGTGCGGATGCCGTTCACGCCCATTGCTTTCAACATTTCCAACTGCCGCTCGATGGCTCGCGTGTTCACGGCTGCGCCCAATGAGCCCAGGTCGTGATGATTGCACACGCCGCGGATCTTTACCGGTTTGCCGTTGAGGAAGAAGCCCTTGTCGACGTCGAAGCGAAACGTGCGAATGCCGAGCGGCGTCTCGTAGCGATCCACTATTCTGCCGTTTTGCTCTAGCTGCGATATGACTTTGTAGAGATACGGTCGCTCGTCCGACCAGAGCTGTGGCGACGGAACTTTCAGTGTTTGACTGATTTCTAATTCGTTCTTCGATTGGCTTTCTATTTGACTTACTCGTTTGCCATTCGCATCTTCGATGATTGTTTTTAAGGTGACCGCCGCCGCACTCACTTTGGTTTTGATCGAGACCGTTGCCGACTGCTCACTGACCTCCGGCGTTGTGACGAACGTGCCCCAGTGTTCGATGTGAGTGCGATCGAGCGTCGTCAGCCAGACGTTGCGATAAATTCCTGAGCCTGAGTACCAGCGGGAGTTTGGCTGTTGCGAGTTGTCTACCTTTACCTCGATCACGTTCGACTTTGAGCCGTAGATCAAGTGCGACGTCAACTCATACTGGAACGAGCTGTAGCCGTAGGGCCGCTTCCCAAGGTAATGCCCGTTAGTCCAAACCTCGCTGTTGCGATACACGCCATCGAATTCGATGTAAGTCTGTTTTCCCTTTGCGGCCAGAGGCACGCTGAAAGTCTTGCGATACCAACCGACGCCGCCGGGCAACGCGCCGCCGCCAGTGCCCGCCGGATGTTTCTCGCTAAACTCGCCTTCGATGCTCCAGTCGTGCGGCAGATCCAGTTGCCGCCACTGCCCCGTGCCCAGTCGAAACTGCCAGTGCTGATTGAAGGAAACTCGTTTCCCGGGTCGCGGATTCGCGAGACATGTAACCACGAAAAGGCACAAAGGACACAAAAGGCACAAAAAGAAAAAGAAGGAAAAGCGAAATCCAACCTGAAAAACTCCTTTTTGTGCCTCTTGTGCTTTTTGTGCCTCTTTGTGGCTCATTAAAGTAACCCCAGCGCTTTCAGTAGTTCAGCGTTTCGCTGCGCCTGTCCGTTCGTCTTTTCAACCACCGCGAAACCCCCGGCATAGTCCCACATGGTCCATCCAATGCCGTGCTTCTCCAGCGCGGTCCGCATGTCTTGCAGCCACACAGCTCGATCTGCCGCCTGCGAAACCTTGCGAAACGCGCCAAACTCGTTACACGTCACATAAACGCGATGCCTCGCAGCCCACGCGGCAGCCATCCCTAACTCCCGGTCAATTCGCGCAGCGTTCCAGTTGTCTTCGCCATAACGAAGCAGGTTGTACCTCGCCGGCTCGTCCTGAATCGTGTCGAGCAACAGCCTCACCGCTTCCGGCGAGGACGGATACGGGATGTTTTTGTAGAACGGCAGATTCGGTCCTGCCCACGTCGCACCCTGGTGCGTGAACGCAAACGGTTCGTAGAAATGGAAGTTGTAGATCACGTTGGCATCGGCATAAGGCTCGAGAAACAGCATCTCGGCAAGACCGGACCACCGGTGACCGCTCGCGATTATCGTGTGATTCGGCGCGGCAGCCCTAATCGCAGCGATCAGTTTTCCCTGAATGCCGTACCAACGATAACCATCCTCAACCATCGGCTCATTAATCACTTCCAGAAACAACGACTCCGGATCGCGCTTCGACAGATGCGACGAGAAAGTGCGCCAGAATTTCGCAAAAGCCTCGACGCCGCGCTCGTCTCGATTCATTCGCAGTTTGAATTCATCGCCGGGATGAATATCGACGATCACCGCCAATCCTTCGTTCAGGATCATGTCGAGCGCGCGATCGACATATTGCAGGTAAGTCGTGTTGAGAATTGAAGGATCGGGCGTTTCGGCAAGCAACGGCGCCGGTTCCAGCGGCAAGCGCACGTGATCGAACCCCATCGATTTGATCAGCGCGATGTCCTGCGCGGTAGTATGAGTTTCGAGATGAGTTTTTGAATAACTGGCGGACTGCGAGAACCAGTGACTCAGGTTTATTCCGCGACGCAAGCGCCTGAATCGCGCCGCGAGATCCACCGGTTTTTGTTGTTGAATAGTTGGTCCAAAACCGCTGTGATTTTTTGCAACTGTCACAAAATTTGACAGATGATGCAAAATAGCGACGACCAATAGCAGCGTGATCAATCGTCCGATTGGCTTCAGCACGCGCCATCTTTTATCAGGCGTCAATTCAGAAAGCAAAATATTATTTTCGGGAGAATCTACTCTTGAACAAAAAATTCCACCTGTTGCTCGGCCCGATCCTGCTTCTCCTTCCGCTTATGATCGTCAATGGACAACCGACCCGCTCGGCCTTGCGTCCGGGCAAAACAGTCATCGCAATTGACGCCGGTTGGCAGTTCCGTGAAGCCGGGAAAACGGAGTGGCACAAGGCGGCCGTACCGGGCTGCGTACACACGGATCTGCTCGCAAACAAGCTGATCGAAGATCCGTTTTATCGCGACAACGAAAAGAAGCAACAGTGGATCGGCAAGACAAACTGGGAATACACGACGACGTTCAACGTCACCCCGCAAATCATCGGGCGCGAGAAAGTGGAACTGGTCTTCGAAGGTCTCGACACCTACGCGCAGATTTACCTGAACGATCAACTGATCCTCAATGCCGACAACATGTTTCGCACCTGGCGAGTCGACGCGAAGCAGACGCTGAAGGCCGGCGACAACGTGTTGCGAATTCTCTTTCGCTCGCCGATCAACGAGATCCTGCCGGTGATGGCGAAGCTGAAATATCAACTCCCCGCCTCAAACGATCAGGGCGAAAAGACTTCGCCCTTCACGCGCAAAGCTCCGTATCACTACGGCTGGGACTGGGGACCGCGTTTCGTCACCAGCGGCATCTGGCGTCCCGTTTCCTTGCAGGCCTGGGATGACGCGCGGATCAGCGATCTCCAGATTGTCGTCAATAAGATCACGAACGATGTCGCGCAATTGACTGCCAACGTCGAGATCGAAGCGACCGGCTCCGAGACCGCGTCGATAATGCTAATGAACCTCACCGACAAAGCCATCGTGGACACGAAAGACGTCAAACTAAACCCGGGCGCCAATCGCGTCTCTTTCAACTTCACCGTCGCTAAACCATCGTTGTGGTGGCCCAACGGTCTCGGCGCTCAACCGCTCTACGTCTTCCGCGCGCGCAGCCTCGTAAACGGCAAGTCGACAGATGAAAGAACAACGCGCACAGGATTGCGAACACTGGAGTTACGACGCCAGCGCGACAGCTCCGGCGAGAGCTTCATGTTTGTAGTCAACGGAGTTCCGGTCTTTGCGAAAGGCGCCAATTGGATTCCCGCCGATAACTTTACGACCCGGATCACCCGCGAAAAATATCGCTACCTGCTCGAGTCTGTGCGCGACAGCAACATGAACATGCTGCGCATTTGGGGCGGCGGTATTTACGAACCCGACCAGTTTTACGAGCTGGCCGATGAGATGGGAATTCTCATCTGGCAGGACTTCATGTTTGCTTGCAGCATGTATCCGGGCAATCAGGAGTTTCTCGACAGTGTGCGCGCGGAGGCGATCGACAATGTGAAGCGCCTGCGAAATCATCCGAGTATCGTCATCTGGGCCGGCAACAACGAGGTCGAAACTGCGTGGCGAAACTGGGGCTGGCGGCAAAGTCTCCCGGCGTCTCTTTGGGATGACTACGTCAAGATCTTTCACGGCGTGTTGCAGGAAGTTTGTGACGCTTACGATCCGTCGCGGCCTTATTGGCCCAGCTCGCCGCACGGCGGACTCCCCGACGATCCCGATTCGAAGCGCAGTGGCGACGTGCATTTCTGGGCCGTCTGGCATGCGTCCGAACCGTTCAGCGATTATGAAAAGCAACGGCCGCGGTTTATGAGTGAGTACGGGTTTCAGTCGTTTCCGAATATCGAAACGGTCAAGTACTACACGCTGCCAAACGAGCGCGACATCGAATCGCCGGTCATGCTGGCCCATCAACGGCACCCGCGCGGGAATCAGTTGATTCGCGAATACATGTTGCGCGACTATCCCAACCCCAAAGACTTCGAATCGTTCCTGTACATCAGCCAGGTGCTGCAAGCTGAAGGCATCGCGATCGGCGCCGAGCACCTGCGACGGATCATGCCGCACAACATGGGTTCGCTGTATTGGCAGATCAACGATTGTTGGCCCGTTGCTTCGTGGTCCAGCATCGACTATTTCGGCCGCTGGAAAGCGTTGCAATATTACGCGCGCCGGTTTTACGCGGACCTGCTGATTAGCCCGACGACGCAGGATGGGAATGTGAAACTGTATGTCGTGTCGGATCGGGTCGCGGCGGTTCCGGCAAAGATCAGGGCGAGGCTGGTCCATCTCGAAACCTGGAAAACGCTGAAAAACTTCGAGCGAGACGTGAGTATTGATCCTTTGACCAGCCGATCATATATCGATCTGAAATTGTCAGATCTGCTTTCGGGAACAGACAAAGAGAACGCGGTCCTCGTTTGCGAGCTGGTGGTGAACGGGAAGACCGTTTCCAGCCAGGATTATTTCTTTGCGCCGTTCAAGGATCTCGTGATCCCCAAACCTAAGATCTCGGTTGACGTGGTCGGCGCTAAAGAGCGCGGCAAGTTTATCGTGAAAGTCACGTCGGATAAGTTCGCGAAAGCGGTTTATCTTGCTGTCCCGGACCATGACGGTTTCTTTTCCGACAACTTTTTCAACCTTGCGCCGGGACGGGAAATGACGGTGCGAGTTTCGTTCGCAGGCGCCGATTTCTCTCGAAGATTTCCGTAAACGGATCGAGGTGCGCTCGGTTTTCGACGCTTTCTGAGCCACGAAAAGGCACAAAAGACACAAGAGGCATGGCAGACAAAGTACGCTGGGGAGTTTTAAGCACTGCAAACATCGCGCTGAAGAAGGTCATACCGGGGATGCAGCGCAGCTCGCGGTGTGAGATTGCGGCGATCGCTTCACGCGATCTTTCGCGAGCAGAAGCTGCTGCGCGTGAGTTGCACATTCCTCACGCGTACGGAAGTTACGAGGAACTGCTGGCGGACGAGACGATCGAGGCGATTTACAACCCACTGCCGAACCAACTGCATATTCCCTGGACCATCAAAGCTGCCGAGGCTGGTAAGCACGTCTTGTGTGAAAAGCCGATCGCGTTGAATGCAACAGAAGCGCGAGCGCTGATCGACGTTCGCGATCGCACCGGCGTCCGCATTCAGGAAGCGTTCATGGTGCGAACACATCCGCAATGGCTCGAAACACGCCGGCTGATCAGGTCAGGCAGAATCGGCACGCTGCGGTCCGTCGGCGGTTTCTTTAGTTATTTCAACGACGATCCGGAGAACATTCGAAACAAGCCGGAGTTTGGCGGCGGTGCTTTGATGGACATCGGCTGTTATCCGATCACGATCTCTCGCTTTATGTTCGACGCAGGGCCGCGGCGCGTGTTGGGATTGATCGATCGCGATCCGGTGTTTGGCACCGATTCGTTGACTACGGCAGTGCTCGATTTCCCGCAGGGGCACTCGACTTTCACTTGCAGCACTCGTCTCGCCCCCTATCAACGAATGATCTTTCTGGGAACAGAAGGGCGAATCGAGGTGCTCATCCCCTTCAACGCCCCTAACGATCGCCCGACACAGATCCTCGTGGATGACGAGACAATCGAATTTCCAGTTTGCGACCAGTACGAGATCCAGGGATCGCTGTTCTCGCAAGCGATTCGCGAGAACGGCGAACAACCGATTCCGCTCGAAGACGCGATCAACAACATGACCGTGATAGACGCGGTCTTCCGGTCAGCCACAACCGGAAACTGGGAGGAGATCCAATGAAACTCTTCATGTTTGCGTTGCTTTCACTTTCAGCGCTCGGCGCAAGCGCTTCGGTCGCACAAGATGCTGACAAGTTTGTCTACGCCGATTTTGAGAAAGTGGAGAACGGGCGCGCCGTCGCTAACGGCGGCGGGATGGTCCAAATCTATACCGCGAACGAATCAACGCCCGTTAAATTCAAAGGACTCGCAAACGCGAATCCCGGCGCGCCCGAACTGATCGTCCTCAAAGACGCGCCACAGAATCATCTGGCTTCCTTTGAATACAACCTCGTTGGACCAAACCAGTGGGCCAACGTGACGCTGAGATCCAGGGACGTCCATTGAACAACGGAAAGCCGGTCTCCGATGACGTGAGCGGCTACAAACAACTGTCGCTTCAGCTCTACGCCACCGGCGTCGATTCTTTGCGCGTGGAGTTTGTCAGTCACGGACAAGGCATCAACATCACCGCCGGGTTTCCCCAGCTCCCGATCCGCCTTAAGACCGGCCTCAACACTTACCTGATTCCGCTGAAAGGATTGTCGCAACCATCGTGGGTGCAGGCGGGCGACCGCGTCGATACGAAAGAAGTGTTAAAGAAACTAACCGCGATCAGCATCAGCGCCTACTGCAATCAATGCACGCCGCAACACGGCATGGTCCTGGTCGACAACGTCGTGTTTCAAAAATGAACCGAATGAAAACCGCGATTCGACTCTGCCTGTCGCTGCCGCTATTCGCGCTCATCGCTTTCGCGCAGGAGCAACAGTTCGCAAATATCGGCGACCTTAAACTTCAGAACGGCGAAGTGATTCGCCAGTGCCGCATCGGCTACCGAACCTTCGGCAAGCTCAACGACGATAAGTCGAACGTGATCGTGTTTCCCACCTGGGCTTCCGGCACTACCGACCAACTCAAAGGGAGCATTGGACCAGGCAGGCTGATCGACAGCACGCCGTATTTCGTCGTCGCGATCGACGCGCTTGGCAACGGTGTCTCGTCGTCGCCGTCGAATAGTCGACTGCAACCGCGCATGCGTTTTCCGAAGTTCACGATGTCTGACACTGTTGCGTCTCAACACGAGCTTTTGACGAAAGTGCTTAAGCTCGATCGCGTGAAGGCTGTGGTGGGTATCTCGATGGGCGGCATGCAGGTTTTTCAGTGGCTCGTGCAGTACCCGGAGTTCATGGAGAAAGGAATTCCGATCGTTGGCTCGCCGCGTCCATCGCCTTATGACCTGCTGCACTGGCAGGCGGAGATCGAAGCGCTGATGCGCGATCGAGATTGGCGAGGTGGTAACTACGCGGTTAATACGGCTCGCGGTCTCGACTTCGCTTTCGGAGAAATGATTCTTACCACTCCCGCCGACTACAACCGCCGCAAAACGCGCGAGCAGGTGTTTGAAGATCTCGCCAAAGCGCGGCGTGATACGCGAAGGTTCGATGCAAACGATAAGATCCGGACGGTGCAATCGATGATGCAACTCGATGTGGCTCAACAATTTGGCGGATCTTTAGAACGCGCGGCGCAGGCGGTCAAGGCGCGCGTGTTTGTGGTGGTGGCTAAGCAGGATCACGTCGTAACGCCAGAACCGGCAAGACAGTTTGCTTCTCTGTTGGGAGCGAAGCTACTCGACCTCGACGGCGACTGCGGTCATCTCGCAACGGTGTGTGAAGGAGCGCGATTGAATGCTGCCGTTGCCGAGTTTCTAAAAAACTGACCTTGTAGTGTTGCTGTCCGGCCACGTTTAAGTTGGAGTCGAATAACGTGCTCGCGATAGCGGACCTGACACGAATTTCCGTTAATGCTTCGTATCGTCACGTAATCGACCAGGCCGTTTTTCCAAAATAAATCAATCTCAAATCCGCCGCGTGCGCGCAGTCCGGTGACCGATCCGTTGGGCCACGCGCCTGGCAGTGCAGGCAACAGCTCGATCTCACCTGTGTGACTCTGCAATAACATCTCGGTAATGCCTGACGTTGCGCCGAAGTTACCGTCGATCTGAAACGGCGGATGCGCATCGAACAGGTTGCGATAGACACCACCTCCACCCTGAAACTCTTTTGCGTAAACCGGGCTCAACGCTTTTTGCAATAACGAATACGCGCGCGCGCCGTCACGCAATCGCGCCCACAAGTTGATCTTCCAGGCCAAGCTCCAACCGGTGCCCACGTCGCCGCGCAATTCCAGGCTCTTCCTGGCAGCCGCGAAGAGATCCGGAGTGCCGCGTTGAGTGATCTGGTTGCTGGGAAAGAGCCCGTAAAGATGCGAGACGTGACGGTGCTGGCGTTCGGGTGCTTCGAGGTCCCAGTCGTCGAGCCACTCCTGGAGTTGACCTGCTTTGCCGATCTGCATCGGCGGCAGACGTTGCTGGGCGGCGGCGAGTTGCGCACGGAAACTTGGATCGACGCGGAGGATTTCAGCGGCGCGTGCGCATTGGCTGAACAGATCGCGAATGATCTGAGTGTCCATCGTCGGTCCAGCGCAGATGGCGACTCCGCTCGGATGCTTGTTCTCGGGTGAGATCGAAGGGCACGTCACGAGCCGGTTGTGTTTTGGTTCCTGGACGAGGGTATCGAGGAAAAACTCCGCCGCGCCTTTCATCACCGGATACGCGCGCGCCAGAAACTGTCTGTCGCCGGTGAACTCGTAGTGCTCCCAAAGGTGTGTGCAGAGCCACGCGCCGCCGGTGGGCCAGAAGCCCCAGAGTGGTCCATCGATGGGCGCCGTTTGTCGCCAGAGATCGGTGTTGTGATGGCAGACCCAGCCACGAGCGCCGTAGTGAATGCGGGCTGTGCGCGCACCGTTTTCCACTAACTCCGAAACCATGTGGAGCAGCGGCTCGTGGCATTCGGAGAGATTAGTCGACTCGGCGGGCCAGTAGTTCATCTCCGTGTTGATGTTGATGGTGTATTTGCTTTCCCACGGCGGCGTCATCAGGTGGTTCCAGATGCCTTGCAAGTTGGCAGGCTGCGAGCCGGCGCGCGAGGATGAGATCAGGAGATAACGGCCGTACTGAAAGTAGAGTGCGGCCAGGTGCGGATCTAGTCCCTTGAGGAAATGAGCGGGCCGTTGATCTGTCGGCAGCGTGGCGGCGGTGCTTGTGCCGAGGTTTAGTTTGACGCGATGGAATAAGCGTTGGTGTTCGCGAATGTGCGTCGCCCGCAACGTCTCTACGGATTTTGGCCGCGCGCGTCGTAATTGCGCCGTCGTGATTGCTCGCGGATCGCCGCTTATGTCCTTGTAGTTTCGATAGCTGGTTGCGGCTGCGATTAGTAATAAAGCTGAATCTGCATTGGCGACGACTATCCGGTCTTTTTCGGCTTTTGTTTGACCGCCGCGCGCAAGCACGACGACTCTCGCCTCGAACTTCAGCCGGCCTTTAATGCCAAATGCGTCGCCGTTTTCACCGCGCAACACGAGCGTGTCTGCCGCTTCGGTGGAAATTGTCGCCTTCTGTGGTGTTTCGAAGATCGCGGAAAAGCTCAACTGGCCCGGTTTGTCGGCAGTCAAATGGACTGCGATGACCTGGTCCAACGGGCTGGCAAACATCTCGCGCCTGAAATTGACTGGACCAACTGTGTAAGACACTGCGGCGATGGCCGTGTTGAGATCGAGCTGGCGGCGATAGTTGGTTGCATCCTCGTGACCCGGAAAGTGCAACTTGAGATCGCCCACCGGTTCATACGGCATCTGCTTGATCGGTTGGGCCATCATTTTGGCGCCCACCAGATCGTGCGCTTCTTTGTACTTGCCTTCGAAGATCAGTCGCCGCGCTTCCGGCAGTGCCGCCAGTGCCTGTGGATTGTTTGGATCGTAAGGCCCGCCGGCGTAGAGCGTGTCTTCGTTGAGCTGGAGTTGCTCGACAGACGGACCGCCGAAGATCATCGCACCCAATCGGCCGTTTCCGATCGGCAACGCTTCCGTCCACTCTTGCGCAGGCCGTTCGTACCACAACAGCAACTCATCGGCGTCCGCTGTCGTGGCGCTCGCGAAAGAATTGAAGATCGAAGCCGCGAGCGGAAGCGTTGTCGCCGCGGCCCCGGCATCTGCCAAAAACTTCCGTCGCGTTATTCTTCGCTTCATTTGATGGCCTAAGGCGCCGGAACCTAACAAAGGTCTGCCACTGGCGGGTCATGCTAACAAAGTCAACCCTAACATCGGCTTCGCCGCCTGATGTGAGGCGAGGCTGTGCCTCGCCGTAGCTAACTGGTGCCCCCGGTTCGGCCTATGGCCTCAGGGAGCGAAGCCCGAACCAAGGGCACAGCCCGATTATTGAATTCACGCGAACGGCGGGGCGGAGCCCCGCCTCACATCAGGCGGCATAGCCGTATCCCGCAGTTAGCATTTACGAGTCTTAGCTCGAAGGCTACTTCAGCTCGAAAGTCTGCTTAGCTCGAAAGTCTGCTTAGCTCGAAAGTCTGCTTAGCTCGAAAGTCTACCTAGCTCGAAAGTCTACCTAGCTCGAAAGTCTACCTAGCTCGAAAGTCTACCTAGCTCGAAAGTCTTCTACCGCACGAGAGCCGGCGTCGTGATCTCCCACTTAACTTTCCCTGCCTGCGGATCGTCACGCAACGCGAAGGTGCGGCCGCGCGCAAGCAAGGAGAGCGTTTGCACACCACTGTCGGGGCGGGTGAAGAGGCCCGTCACTGGTGCGTTGTCGGTGCTGAAGACACGAAGCTCGACGTTGTTCCAATCCATGTCCTTCGTGCTTTGCGCCACCTTGATGTGCGGCAAGATGGAATGATTCTTCACCAACAACACAACCGGAACCTTGCCTAACGCAATCTCATGCCACTTCGCGCCTTCGTAGACGCGACCGGTTTGATAATCAATCCACGCACCCGGCGGCAGGTAAACCCGGCGGCGATCGCCGCTCGCAAACATCGGCGCCACCAGCAAGTCAGTTCCAAACATGTACTGATCGTCGATGGTCCACGATCCGGGATCGTTGGGAAACTCGAAGAACAGCGGACGCACCATCGGAAATCCGCGCGCCGACGAATCCTTCGCGTGGGCGTAAATGTATGGCATCAACGAGTATCGCAATCCCAACGCATTGCGGAAGTCTTCCGTCAACGCCGCATCGTATTCCCACGGCTCCCGCGGCGGCGCACCGTGCGCTCGCGTATGAGAAGTTAAGACTCCCCACGCCATCCAGCGCCGATAAAGATCGCGCGGCGCCTTCTGCACGAAACCGCCGACGTCGTGACTCCAATAAGTGAAGCCCGATAAACCAAACGACAACCCGCCGCGCAACTCAGCCGCCATCGCCGAGTCAGTGTTTTCAGCATCGCCGCCCCAGTGCAACGGATAACGTTGACTGCCAGCCCACGTGCTGCGCGCCCAGATCACATCTTCGCCGGTAACTTCTTTCGTCACGTCCGCAACCGCTTTGTTATAGCGAAGCGGATACAGATTGTGTTCGTACCAACCACTCATTCCCGACATATATTGGCCCGTGTACGGCGCTCCTTCACCAAAATCGACTTTGATCGCCCCGACGCCGAGCTTCAGCAGATCCCGAATCTTGTCCTGGTACCACTTAACGGCTTCAGGATTACTGAAATCGAGCGTTGCGTCTTCGTCCGGCAGTCGACCGCCATCATTCTTCACGTGATACCCGCGCGCCACCATCTCTTTCCACAGATCGTTCTTGCCGGTGAGATATGTGTACTGCCAAAGCGTGATGCGAAAACCCTGCTCCTTCAGATCCGCCATCAGTTTCGCGGGATCGGGAAAACGCGTTGCTGAAAACCGGTAATCGCTGCGCCACTCTGTGTCGAACCATCCGGTATCGATATGAATCACGTCCGCCGGCACTTTGTGCGATCTCAACTGTCGGGCCACTTCGCGCACCTGCGCGTCAGAGTTGTAAGTGACGCGGCTCATCCAGAAGCCGAACGACCACAACGGCGGCACGGGACTGCGGCCGGTCAGCGCCGTGTACTCCGAAAGCACATCCTTCGGCTCGCCGAGAAAGATAAAGAGATCGAGGTTCTCGTCGCCTGAATAGATCACGTTGTGCGCGTCGTAGTATTTGCCGAAGTCGAAAGTCAAAGGCGCGCTGGTGTGCACAAACATCCCGTAACCGTTGTTGCTCAAGAAGAACGGAATCGGCTTGTACATCAACTCGCTCTGCGTGCCCATGCCGTCGCGCGTCGACACAAGAACGCGTTGTCCACGTTTGTCGAAACGCGTAAACGACTCGCCACAGCCGAATATTTTCTCGTCGTGTTGCAGCTCGAAAGTCGCAGCCACGCGGCGCGCGAGATCGCTCGAACGGCGCACAAACGAGAATGGAACAGGCGTGAAGAATGTCGCCGGATCGCCAAGGTTTTGCGTGCGCGTCAGCAAGCGGCCGCGTTGATCGTAAATTTCGATGTGCCACGGTTGTTTGATTATTCGGACGCGTCCATACGCGCCGGTGTAAATAATTTCGCGATCGTTTTGTTCCACCTTCCACGACGAGTCTTTGGGCACAGGCCCGGCGAGCATCAGCGACTGGCCATCAGTCAGAGGAACCGATCGCGTTGAGAGACGCACGCGCACCGTACGCGGACTGACGAAAGTAACGGCAAACGGCAGCACGGGATCCTGATCGTATTCAGTGGTCGGAAACTCTGTGCCGCGCCCGCGCGTGAACGCAACGTCGATCTTGTTGAATGAGAGATTTGTGTTGCGCCAGTAACGATCCCATTGCAACGTGCCCTGGCCGGTCGCCGTGTCGAATGACGCGACTTTACTGCCGATGAAGTACACGTTGTCCGTGCGCTGGAAATCGTGGCTGACATCCGGAGGATCGCCGAGCACCTGGGCGTGGGAAACCGCGGGAATCAAACCCAGCGTGAGCAACAAGAGAAACCACTCACACCGATACTTTCGTCGCACATTTGCTGATCGCATTTACGCCTCTTTGTAGTTTTTCGAGTAGCTTAGCGCGCGTAGATTACCACTGATGCGGGCGGCAGGTTAGCAGAACTTGCTTTCATAACAATCCGGCCGGGCTTTCGTTTCGCCTGGACGATCGCCAGCGCGAGGCCGTGAAATGCCTTGCGCTGTTTGCCTTTGAACGACTCGTGACTGATCTGATTGCCGTTATCAACACCGGCAAGGAAACCTTCGCCGCTTACTTCAAACTTGATCGAGTTATCGGCTTTCGGCACAACTGTTCCGTTGCTGTCGACGACCTTTACGGTCACAAACGAGAGATCGACGCCGGCGGCTTTGATCGTCTTTCGATCCGGAATCAGTTCGATTCTCGCGGGCTCGGCTGCGGTTCGCAATTCACGCGTCAACACTACCTGGCCGTTCTTTCGCGACACTGCTTTCAGCACGCCGGGTTCGTAATCGAGCCGCCAGAAGACCTGCATGTCGTCGCCCTGTTTGCGTTTCGTGCCCTGCGAGCGGCCATTTAGAAACAACTCGACTTCGTCGGCATTGAAGTAGGCCACGACGTCGATCTTTTCGCCTTGTTTCCAGTTCCAGTGCGGAAACAAGTACAGGACCGGCTTGCTGGTCCACTCGCTTTGATACATGTAGTAAGGATCTTTTGGAAAGCCCGCGAGATCGATGATGCCGAAATAAGAACTGACCGCCGGCCACGGGAACGGCGTCGGTTCGCCGATATAGTCCCAACCGGTCCAGATAAACATGCCCGACATGAAGTCGTGCTTCTTCACGAGCTTCCAGACTTCTTCATGCGTCGCGCCCCACGGCGCGGTGGAATTGTCGTAAGCAGAACACATGTAATCAGGGCCGAGCTTGAGAATGTCTTCCTGCTTCCTGGGCCAATGACGAACCTCGTCCGATGGCATCGTGTAACTGCCGCGCGTCGCCACGGCTGAGTTGGTCTCGGCCCACACAAATGGGCGTCGGGGAAACATCTGCTGAAACTCGGCGAACTTCGCTTGATTGTAGTTTGGACCGACGAGATCGAGGTCGCCGTGGGTGAGCACCGTGTTTTCAAGAGTGAAGGTATTGCACGCCGACGTGATGGGGCGAGTCGTGTCGAGATTGCGGACGATGGCGACCAACTCTCGGCTGATCTTTCCGCCCTCAGCGCCGGTCTAGTTGGCGCCACTGGCCCGTGCCCAGTCGAAACTGCCAGTGCTGATTGAAGGAAACTCGTTTCCCGGGTCGCGGATTCGCGAGACATGTAACCACGAAAAGGCACAAAGGACACAAAAGGCACAAAAAGAAAAAGAAGGAAAAGCGAAATCCAACCTGAAAAAACCCTTTTTGTGCCTTTTGTGCCTTTTGTGCCTTTTTGTGGTTACCTTTCCTCAAGTTCGCGCCTCCCCGAAACCGCGAACCTTCCCGTCAACCCCTTCTGCCCGCCGCCAATCGACACCTCAAACTCTCCCGACTCGATCACTCGCTTGCTCTGCTCATCAATCAACGACATCTGTCGCGGCGTGATCGTGAACGTCACGCTCTTCGTCTCTCCCGGCCGCAGCGAAATACGATCGAACCCAACCAACGTGCGAATCGGCACCGGCGCCGAAGCCGCGACGTCAGTCAAATACAACTGGACCACCTCGTCTCCAACTCGATCGCCCGTGTTCTTCACGTCCGCCGTCACCTTGATCGGCTCCCCAGCCTTCACCGACTTGCCACTAAACTTCAAACCGCTGTAAGCAAAAGTCGTATAGCTCAACCCATAACCAAACGGATAAAGCGGCTCGCCTTTGAAGTAACGATACGTGCGCCCCTGCATGCGAGTAATCCGTAAACGGCGGCAACTGGTCCACTGACTTGTAGAACGTCACCGGCAATCGTCCAGCCGGGTTGTAGTCGCCGAACAACACATCCGCGATCGCCGTCCCACCTTCACCCCCGGGATACCACGCGTGCAAGATCGCCGGCACATTCTCGTTGGCCCAGTTCACCGCCAACGCGCTGCCGCTCAGCACCACCACCACCACCGGCTTGCCAGTCGCAACGACAGCTTTCAACAACGTCTCCTGTGATTTCGGCAACGAGATCTCTGTTCGGTCGCCGCCACGAAATCCTTCGATAGCAACGGGCATCTCTTCGCCTTCGAGCCTCGCAGAAATACCCAGGACGAAAATGCTCACCTCTGATTCCCGCGCCGCCTTCACAGCTTCTTCAGTAAGGCGCTCGGTCATCTTCGGATACGACCAAACGAGCTTCGCAATGTTCTCGCGTTGATACTGAAAATACTCCATGCGCAGGTCGTAACTGCGGCCGGCTTCGAGCGCGATTTCCTTTGTGACAGTCTTCGTCGGATTACTGGCCCATGCCTCAACCAAAAGTTTTCCGTCGATATAAAGTCGCGCGCCATCGTCGGCCGTGAATCCGAGCGTGTAGTTTCCTGACTCCGGCGGTGTAAGTCTTGCCGCTCCAACGAACCGAAAAATTGTTTCCCGTCAACTCAGGCGTCGGATGGTAACGTCCCCAATCGAAATCAATGCGCGCATCCGTGCGGACAGTTACCGCCGGACCACGCAGTTCCTGGTTGTTGAAATACTCCGCCTTCACTCCCGGCTGCGTCCCATCGACAGTAAGCGCCGAAGCAGGCACCGGGACGACCGGTTCACCCGCGAGCGTGGAACCGAGCGCATAAGTCACTTTCGTATTCGGAGAAACTGCGTTCTTGATTCCCGCCAGCGGCGTAAACAGGCGTGACGCAGTGCCGTTGTAGTTACCCCACAACGTCTCCGGCAAATCTGCGTTTGGTCCAATGACGGCGATGCTCTTCACGTCCTTCTTCAGCGGCAACGCGCGATTCGCGTTTTTCAAAAGCACGATCGACTCACGCGCAGTCTGCAACGCAAGTCGCCGATGTTCGTCAGTGTCGTTCTGCGAAAACGGAATGCGCGCGTACGGAACCATCTCCGGCGGATCAAACTGCCCGAGCCGAAACCGAGCGGTCAGGAGACGCTTCACTGACGTATCGATCTCAGCCTCACTAATCGATCCCTCTTTCACAGCTTCGACGAGGGTTGGATACTCAGTGCCACACGTCAAATCCGTGCCCGCCTTAACACCGAGCACTGAAGCTTCCATTTCAGTCTCGAACAATCTTGTGAAACTTCCAGATGTCGTAAATCGCACCGCAGTCAGAGACCACAAAACCATCAAAGCCCCACTCGTCGCGCAGAATGTCCTTCATCAACTTCTTATTGGCGCAACACGGTTCGCCGTTCGTTCGGTTGTATGCACACATGACCGAATACGCTTTGCCTTCGAGAATCGTCGCGCGGAACGCAGGCAGATATGTCTCGCGCAGATCTCGTTCGGAAGCGATAGCGTCAAAGGCGTGACGTTCAGGTTCCGGACCACT
Organism: uncultured Acidobacteriota bacterium; assembly: GCA_963770215.1. Taxonomy (GTDB): domain Bacteria; phylum Acidobacteriota; class Blastocatellia; order Pyrinomonadales; family Pyrinomonadaceae; genus PSRF01. Next base: position 203,250 of record CAVYOP010000009.1, on the reverse strand, counting down.
GTGGACGGCGTAGTGTTTCGGAGTCGCAATGACTTTGAAATAACGCGGATCGTTGCCTTGCAGTCCGCGAACGAATTGAACCCCGAGTTGCCCGGTCAGGTAAGGATCTTCGCCGTACGTTTCCTGTCCGCGGCCCCAACGTGGATCGCGAAAGATGTTGATGTTTGGACTCCAGAAAGTCAGTCCCTGATAACGGCCGAACTGTTTATTGCGCGCATATTCATGATGCTTTGCGCGTGCCTCGGTCGAGATGACGTCGGCGACCTGGTACATCAGTTTCGTGTCCCAGGTGGCAGCGAGCCCAATGGCCTGTGGAAACACAGTCGCAATGCCGGATCGGGCAACGCCGTGCAAAGCCTCGTTCCAATAGTCGTGAGCAGGAACGCCGAGACGTTCGATCGCCGGAGTCGCATTCATCATCTGCGCGACTTTTTCTTCCAGCGTCAGGCGCGACACGAGATCGTCGACGCGTGTCTTCACTGGCAGATTTGGGTTTTTGTAAGGTGGATAGAGACTGAGTCTCGTCGGTCGATATAAATGTGAATGCGCATAATGCGAGAAGTACAAAGTAGACAGGATTTATAAGATTTACACGATTTGCAGGCATATATGTGTTAATCATGAAAATCCTTGCAAGTCTTGTCTTTGATGCCTTTCTCATTCGGATCTAACGGATCCGAATAGAATGTCGACGGTCAACTGGTCCAAACGCTCATAAGGCAAAGACCTTGCGAGCTAATTCGGCGCGATCGAGCGAGAGTTCCTTCAACTTCGCTTGGCCTTCTCACGGCTGTAAGGCCAAGCGGCTCAACATCATTCTCCGTCGCTAATCTCCGCGAGCAGCGCCTGGATCTCCTCGTCCTCGATCAAACTGCCGCGCCTTCTCTTTGAGGATCAGATAATTTCTCATGCAGCCGGCCGCAAACTCCCACACGCCTTCTTCGTTCTCACTGCGATAAGCATGCGCATCGAAGTGACGTGGGCCATCGTAAGAACTCTCCAGCAGTCTGACTAAAAAGAAGAGGTTCTTGATCGACTCGGAACCAAAACGCAGATCCTGATCGAACCGCGGCACCTTTCTGATCGTTGAGATCGATGTGAAACAGCTTGCCCGCCTCAATCGCCTGGGCCACTACGTGATAGAAGTTGAGGCCCGGACATCTGTTCGTGGCCGACTTCGGGATTGACGCCAACCATTTCCGGATGATCGAGCGTGGCGATAAAGCCGAGCATCGCGCCGGTGGTCGGCAGATAGATGTCGCCGCGCGGCTCATTCGGTTTTGCTTCGAGGGCGAAGCGATAATCGTAACCCTGATCGATCGAGTATTCGCAAAGGAAATTGAGCGCTTCGCGATTCCACTTCAGCGCCTCGCGCGGATCTTTCGCAGCGTCGACTTCCGCGCCTTCGCGCCCGCCCCAGAAAACGTAAATCTTCGCGCCCAGCTCCGCGCCGAGATCCATCGCGCGCATCGTCTTCTGCAACGCATACAAACGCACGCGCGGATCGCTTGAAGTAAAAGCACCGTCTTTGAATACCGGATCGTAAAAAAGATTCGTGGTCGCCATCGGCACTTTCATGCCGTGTTCGTCGAGCGCCTGCTTGAACTCGCGCACGATGCGATCGCGATCGCCGGCGGTCGCGTCGATCGGCACCAGATCGTTGTCGTGGAGATTCACGCCGTAAGCCCCGAGCTCGCTCAAACGCTTGACGATCGTCACCGGACTAATCGTAGGACGCGTGGCGTCGCCAAACGGATCGCGCCCGCGATTGCCGACGGTCCATAGACCAAAAGTAAATTTGTGTTCCGGTTTTGGTTGATAATTATTCGTCATCAGATGAATCCGTGTTTTGTAACTTCGAAGTTTGACCGTCTCATATTTCACCGAGCTCGTTCCCACCATGATGTCGAACCAACCGGGTTCGACGACATTTTTCATATTCAGATCGAGAAACGAGAGTTTGTCGGGCGTGATCACAAACTCAACCGTCTTGCTTTCGCCGGGCGCCAGCGAGATGCGCTTGAAGTCTTTCAACTCCATTATCGGCCGCGTAACCGAGCTCACTAGATCGCGAATGTAGAGCTGAACGACTTCGTCGCCGGCGCGTGTTCCGCTGTTTGTGACGGTAACGTTTACTTTCGCCTCGCCCGCCACTCCGATCCGCGCCGGATTCACTTTCAAATTTGAATAAGCAAACGTGGTATAGCTTAGACCAAAGCCGAACGGAAACAGCGGCTCCTTGTTCGCGAAAAGGTAACCGCGGCGCGCCGTCGGTTTGCGATTGTAATAAAGCGGCAACTGGCCCACCGAACGCGGAAAGCTGATCGTCAGCTTACCTGCCGGATTGTAATCCCCAAACAAAACATCCGCGACGCCAACGCCCGTTTCCTGTCCTAAATAAAACCCTTCGAGAATCGCCGGCACATTTTCGGCGATGTAGTTGATTGACAGTGGTCCACTGTTGATGAGCAACACTATCGTTGGTTTTCCAGTTTCGAGAACGGCTTTGACGAGATCGTTCTGGCGTCCGATCAGCTCGAGACTGTCGCGATCGCCGAGATGATTGTCGGCCCAACCTTCCTTGTTTGTGTCTTCGTTGCCGCCGAGGACGAGCAGCGCCACGTCGGCAGTCTTTGCCACCTGCGCGGCTTCCGCAATGAGCTTTCGATCCTCCGCCGGATCGCTCAACTGCGCGCTATCGGCAAACCAGTTGCCGCCCTCTTTAGTTATCTTGCAGCCTTCGGCATAGACCACTTTAACGCCGGCACCGACTTTGTCTTTGATTCCCTGAAGCACGCTGACGCCGCGTCCCGGATCGTCACTGTAACCGCCGAGATGAACCTGAGCGGCGTTTGGACCAATCACGGCGATCGACTTCAACGCGCTGCGATTCAGCGGCAACAGGTTGTTCTGGTTCTTCAGCAGCGTGATCGATCGACGCGCCGCTTCCGCCGCTAACGCTCGGTGCTCGGCGGAATTCGTCACGCGCACCGCGCGTTCGACGTCAACGTACGGATTCTCAAACAATCCCAGCAGAAACTTCGCGCGCAAGTTTCGCGCAACTGCCTGGTTGAGAGTCGCTTCCGACACCTGTCCTTCTTTAACTAATTGTAAGAGCGTCGGAAACGAATCAGGATCGGGAAGTTCAGTATCGACACCGGATTCGATCGCAATCTTAGCGGTGGCCGATTTGTCAGCGGCGACGCGTTGCAGATCCATCAACTGCGGCACCGCGTAGTAATCGGAGACGACGTGACCGTCGAAGCCCCATTCCTCACGCAGTACCTGTTGCAGCAACCATTTGTTCGCGTGCGAAGGCACGCCGTCGATCTCGTTATACGAAGGCATCACGCTCATAATGCCCGCTTCCATCACCGCAGCTTTGAAGCTCGGCAAAAAGTATTCGCGCAACACTCGTTCTGAAAAGTTTGCCGGCGCGATGTTGGTGCCGCTTTCCGGCTGTCCGTGCGCGGCGAAGTGTTTCGCGGTGGCGATGACGTGGTTTTCATCGACGCCTGGTCCAGGTCCCTGCAGAGCTTTTACGATCGCGACGCCCATGCGCGAAGTGAGATACGGATCTTCGCCGTAAGTCTCTTCAGTGCGTCCCCAACGCGCGTCACGGGCCAGGTCGAGGTTTGGACCAAGCACCTGGTGACTGCCGCGTGCGCGTGTCTCGAGTGCGCCGGCCGTGAATATTTTCGTGATGAACTCCGGGTCCCAGGTAGTGGCGAGTGCGATGGGTTGCGGAAAACTCGTGCTGCCCTTCGCCATGTGCCCGTGCAGTATCTCGTCGTGAAGAATAGCCGGAATGCCGAGCCGCGTGTTTTCGATCAACCACTTCTGCACTGCGTTGGCGAACGTCGCGCCGGCGCGCGGATCTTTCCGTTCACGCTGCCGCGCAATCTGCCCGATGCCGTGTTTCATCACGACGGCGGCTTTCTCGGGCGAGAAGTCTCCGCGATCGGTAGCGAAATCTGTTTGCGGATTGACTTGCGGACGATTGCCCCAAAGACACGTCAGTTGGGCCACCTTTTCTTCGAGCGTCATGCGCGACAACAGATCGGCCACGCGCCGCTCGACCGGCAAACGCGGGTTCTTGTAGTCCGGCCGATTGTCTTGCGAGCTCATGTGCGCGATGGGCAAACAGAATGCTGAGATAACGACAACACAGAGGCTAAAGCTAAAAGCTCTCTTCATCGAGCAATTAGGTCCCTTCTTCGGTAGTGTCTAAGCTGAGAATTAATCGGCGCTCTCTGCGGCTCTCTGCGACCTCTGCGTTGAAAGCGCGAGAAACGCAGAGAACCGCAGAGAGCCGCAGAGAACCGCAGAGTTCAGAACTTGCCAGTTGCCGCAGTTCCTAGCCACTCGTTAAAGTTCCCGGAGAACAGGCGATTAACGTCGCGGGAGATCTCTTCCGACGTTATCGCCAATCCGCTGTGCAACAGTTGCTCGTATGAATCGCACAACGCATCCGCGATCTGTTTCCGCGAGTGCTTCCACTTGTAAATAAGCTGCTCGAGCACACGAGCATCGGAATGTTGCGGAATGAAGCTTTGGCCCAACAGCTCCAGCCGCTCGCGCGTGATCTCCGAAACGATCGAGGGATTGTTTAGAAACCACCAACAGCCAAACGGCATCAGGTTGCGAAACTTCCGCGCGGCGACACACAACTCATGCTGGTTCTCGCGCGAAAGAAATGTCGTCAGGAACTTCACGTCCGGGTATTCCGCACAAAGACATTCGATCGCGGAGACATCGGCGCGGCCCATTGCGTCGCCGGCATCGCGCAGGTGCGGATTCACGCGACGGCGGACGCCAACCATCAGCGTCAACGCCAGGCCGTGCTCTTTCGCGGTCGGCAACACGACTTCGCGCAGCAGACGATCGCGCATGTCGTCACTTGGAAATCGGAAATCCGGCGGCAGCGACACGGCCATGTAAACGGGATTCAGCGGCTTAATCCATCCGTCTAACATACGGCGCAACTCGGGCGTCGAGGCGCCATCCGAATCTCTGTTGTTCAATAACCGGTCCAATCGCAACGACGCCTTGAACCGCGGATCGATACTGATCTGGTCGCGCCAGATCCGATTCTCTGCTTCGTCGAAAGGATCGTTCGTCATCACGACGCTGCTTATGCGCGCGATGTCGAAGACGTGATCGATGTGTTCTGCCAGGCTGCGCGACGCGAAGAACGCACGCGCTTCTTTGAGATCCGGGGCACGCGTGTCGAGACCAAATGCGTCGAGCACCGAGATGATCCCGCGCGCTGCTTCGGACGTAGGCAGGTTGTTTACAAACAATGTCTGCCAGACAAGATCCGCGCGCTCCGTCTTCGACATTCGCCAGAACTGATCGTAAGAGATCGTGATCGAACGAAATACTTCGGCAGTCAGGTAGTGATAGGTCAGCAGCTCGTCGATCCCGAACAGGCAGAGGTTGCCGAACTCAGAAGGAAACAGATGTGTGTGCACATCAACGACCGGCGTTGAGTTCACAATGATCTCGACCCGCGCGCGAAGTTCTTCCGGATCGATTAGCAATTCAGCCGGTTTCCGATGAGTTTCGGTGGACGTAACCATAGTTTCTAAACCCTGTCTGCTGCTAAAACGGTATTTCGGGAATTCTTGCATCGAGCGGATCGGCCCAGCGATCGCTCGGTATTGTCGGGGTCCAACCCGGTCTCAACGGGTCCTGATCGTAAGGATACGCGCCCAGACGAATATACAACTCCCGATATTCTGCGACCTTGTCGCGATCCAGCTTAACACCAAGACCCGGACCTGTCGGCACGGCGATCGCGCCATTCTCGTATTTCAGCTTGCCGCCTTCGATGATGTCGTCGGTCAGGTGATGATAGTGCGCATCGGCTGCAAATGACAGGTTCGGAATTACAGCGCCAAGGTGCAGCATGGTAGCCAGTTGAATTCCCAGTTCGCCCGAAGAATGAACCGCGATGCCGAGTTGAAACGCTTCGCAGATTCCGGCTGCCTTCACACAAGCGCGAATGCCGCCCCAGAATGTCGTGTCTAATAGGACTACGTCGACGGCCGTATTCAAGACGTTGGAAGCGAGCTGTTCGAAGTTGACGACGACGGTGTTTGTCGCGAGCGGCATACGAACCTTCTCGCGCACGCGGCGCATTCCGTTCATGCCAAAGACCGGATCTTCGAGATAGTCGTTGCGAATGTCTTCGATCTGCTGGCCAAACCAGATTGCCGTCTCGGTGGACCAAACGCCGTTCGGATCGAAACGAAAGCGATCGCCGGCAAGCGCGTTTGCGAGTGCTCGATAGCATTCGAGCTCATATTCCGGATGAAATACTCCGCCTTTGAGCTTGTGCGAACTGAAACCGTAAAGCTCCTTCAGCATTCGCGCGGCATCGACAAGTTGATCGACTTCGCGGATCTCGCCTTTTTTATTGCGCGGGTTCGGATAACAAAAGAACAGATACGATGCAAACGGAACCTTGTCGCGCAAACGTCCGCCAAGAATCTCGGAAACCGGCACGCCCCACTTCTGGCCCAGGATGTCGAGACACGCAAACTCGAGCGCTGCGAGCATCTGCGTGCGATTGTTGTAGAGCGACGCTGTCGGGTTCGCGATCAGGAACCGCAACTCTTCAAGCCGTGCCGGGTCGTGTCCAATTAGATAACTCTTGAGGGTATTAACGGTTGCTTCCGCCGACTCACCGCCGCCGCCCATCTCGCCCAACCCAATCAACCCTTCGTCCGTCTCAACCTCGACGATCGTGCGCACGAACCGTCCCCAATGGCAGCCGTTTGCGTGGCGCAATGGCGCTTCCAGTGGAACAGTAACAGTCGTGGCGCGAACGTCGACGATTCTCATTATTTGTAGGGGCGGCCCTCCGTGGCCGCCCGTCGTTCACCATTTCAACGAGTGCGTCTTATAGTCAGTTAATGGCTTAGCCGGCGGCTCGACGCCCTGCGGCAACGGGCGTTTCGCAAAAGTCTGAAAGTAGAGCAAACAGGCGTCGCGCCACCAGATCGCATCGCGCTCCTGGATGGCTAACTTGGCGCCGATCGCGGCGTGTCGCTCGGCATCGATCGCGCCCGCCAGCCCCGTCCATTCGGCGCGTGTGGCCTTCACCCAATCGACGCCGCTTTGATAATGCCACGCCAGCTCGTCCCACAAGGTGCGTCCTGATTTCATCTTATGGTCCCAAGGGAGGTGATGAAACCAAAGCAGAAACTCCTCAGGGCACAGATTCACGTCTGAAAACTCACGGCGTACTGGCGGATGATACTGGCTGACCGTGTCGCTGCCGGTCTTTGTTCGATCGAAGCCCAGACCGTACGCATCGGCCTTGTGATAGTAAACCGGGTTCCAGTCATCGCGCTTCTCGGTGTTCCACCACGGCGCTGGACCATAGTGATGTCCGCCCCAAAACAAGTGATGCAGTCCGAGCGGCGTCATGTAGTTCACGGCTGCCTCATGCGATTCGAGCATCATGCGGACGATGGTCGTGACGGCGCGCGGATCGCGCGTGAGTGTTGACTTGGTCCATTCTGTAGCGATCTGTTTTGACGAGATGTTTGGGTTCCAGGCGAACCGGCCGAAGGCGTACCAGTTTGCTTGCGCCAGATGATGTCCGGTCCAGTTTCGATCGGAGCCGGTATTTGCGACGCCCGCGATGCCGGTCAAACGCTGGCGATATAACGATCCGTCTACGACTTTCGTGACAGTGGAGCCGGCACCCGCCGCGAAAGTGTCCGCATCGAGAAACGCACGCCACATCGACGCAAGAAACACAAAGTGATTCGAGAAGCCGAGATACTCCTGCGTGATCTGCAACTCCGGTATCATTTGCGTGTGCGGCATCGCGCCGAACAACGGATGAAACGGCTCGCGCGGCTGGAAGTCTATTGGACCATTCTTCACTTGCAGCAGGACGTTTGCCGCAAACTTCCCGTCGAATGGCTGAAGGTTTTCATATGCAGCGCCGGCGCGGTCGTAACCCTCCTTCATGTCGTAGACAAAAGCACGCCACATCACGATGCCGTCATGTGGCGCAACGGCCGCGGCCAGCATGTTCGCGCCGTCGGCGTGCGTGCGGTTGTACGTTCGTGGTCCAGGTTGTCCTTCGCTGTTTGCTTTGACGACAAAGCCGCCGAAGTCGGGGATCAGTTTGTAGATCTCATCGGCTTTCTGCTTCCACCATGCCGCGACAGACGGATCGAGCGGATCGGCAGTCGTAAGTTTTCCCAGCTCGATCGGCGCGGAGAAACGCGCGGAGAGATACACGCGAACGCCGAACGGGCGGAAGACGCTCGCGATGGCGGCAACTTTGTCGAGATATTCCGCGGACAGGACGCGCGAATCGGCGTTGACGTTGTTAAGGACCGAGCCGTTGATGCCGATTGACGCATTGGCGCGTGCATAATCGACGAGACGCGGATCGATTCGCTGTGGCAGTTCGTTCCATTTCCAAAGCGACGTTCCGGCGTAACCTCGTTCGATAGTTGCGTCGAGATTGTCCCAATGATTGAGGAGGCGCAGTTTTAGCCGCGGCTTTTCGTCGACGTTCAAGCGATCGATTGGTTGTTCAGTTTGCAGCAGACGCAGAAAGTGAAACGTGCCGTAAAGCGCTCCGACGTCGGTTGATGAGGCAATCACGATCGCGTTGTTGACGGTGCGAATACGAAAACCTTCTGGTCCTAGATTTGTTAAAGCGCGGTCCAACCGAACCACGATCGAAGGGTTGTTGCCATGGCTGGTTGTTACCAACCTTCCGAGTTCCTGACGAATGGCATCGAAGGTTCGCGATTCACCATGCACCGCAATCGATTTGATCTTTACCGATCGCTCGTAGCGCAGCCAAAGCCGGTATCCATCATCCGCCTTCACGCCCGATGCGAAAAGAAGTATGCAGCCACAAAGAGGCACAAAAGACGCAAAAACTTTGGACCATGTATTCTGTGTCTTTTGTGCCTTTTTGTGGCTCACAAACCCTGCTTTCTCAGAAACTCGCGAATCTTAGCGTAACTGTCAATCAGCTCTTCGCGGCTGAAGCCACCATGCTTGCGACCGCGTATCGTGACCAACCGGTTCGGCACACCTGCTTTGTCCAACAACGAATGCAACCGCACCGCATGACTGTAAGGGGCAACGTCGTCGTTCTCGCCGTGAACCGTGATGATCGGCGGCGACCCCGCGCGCACGTAACTGACCGGCGAGAGTTGTTTGGCAAGCTCAGCAGCGTTGCTCATACTGCCAAACCACTCGCGCGCATAGTTTCTGGCGTTTGGACCATCGACCAGATCCGCAACGTCGCCGATCCCGAACCAGTTCACAATCGCCGCCACCTTCGGCTCAGGCGCATCCGCCGTATTCCAACGCGCGCCACCTTCCACCACACATTGCCGATCGAAACTGCTCTTCGCCGGCAACATGCCTGTCAGCAAAGCAAGATGTCCACCGGCAGACGTTCCAGTCAACACAAACTTCGACGCGTCGAGTGAATACTCGCGAGCGTGATAAGTGATCCACCGAAGCGCGCAACGGCAGTCTTCAACCGCAGCCGGCGCCGGCGACTGATGCCCGGTTCGATACTCGACGTTCACCGCCGACCAACCCATCGCCAGGTATGGCAGCAGAAAAAGTACGTTCCGCTCCTTTTGTCCATCAACCCAACCGCCACCGTGAAAAAGAATCAGCGTCGCGGTTGGGTTGGTCCTGTTCTTCGGCAGATAAAGATCGAGTTTTAGCTCGATGTTGTTTGCTTTTGCGTAAGTGACGTTCGGAAAAATGTCGTAGTCACCCGCAGCATAATCCGTCCAGCGGTCAGAACCAGTCTGACCGCTCGCGGGAATACTGAGCAAAAGCAAACACGCTATTAAGAAAATGAGTCTCATCAGACTCAGAAGCGACTAAAAACTAAGCCGCATACCGAAGCGCCACTGTCGCGACGCCTGACCGACCGTCGCCGTGATGAAGCCAAAGTTGCTGTCGTTGATGTTTGCCTGTGGGTTCGCGAAGTTCGGATGATTCAGCGCGTTCAATGCCTCCGCGCGGAATTGCAACTTGACGTTCTCGGTGAACGTCAACGTGCGATAAATCCCGGCGTCGATATTGAAGAACTCTGGTCCATACACGTTGTTTCGGCCTCCCGATCCAAACCTCGCTCCAGTCTCCACGGCGTATGCAGTTATATCAAACCAGCGGCCGCCATCGCTGCCGCGTTGCCCCGGCGTGCCGATTCCACCAATTATTTCTACCTCCGGTTTCACCTGGTTAGGAACCTGCCCGCTGCCCGCGGCGTTGAGGTTCGGCGCTGTGTTCTGGACCACGTAAAACGGCGCGCCGCTGGTCAAACTCATCACGCCGTTGATCTGCCAACCGCCCGCCAACTTACTCAGGATTCCGTCTTTGATCCACTTTTGTCCTTTGCCAAACGGCAGATCGTAAACGGCGTACCCCTGAAAGTTGTGCCGGCGATCGTAACCGGCTGGACCACGATTGCGTTCCTTTTCAGGCAGGAAAGGAATACGCGGGTTGGCGTCGTTGTCGGCGTAGTTGATCGCCTTGGACCAGGTGTATGACGCGCCGAGAATCGAGCTCCGCCAACGGCGTTGCAGTGTCGCCTGCATTGCGTCGTAGGTCGCAGTGCCGAACGGCTCGATCGAGTTGACGTTTCCATTAATGCCAAAAGCGATGAACAACGGACGGCCTGCGTCGCCGGTGCCCGGCGCCGACGTATTGATGTTGATGAATCCCATCTGCCCAACGGCGCGCGTTCCCACATAACCGATCTGCCCGACAAAACCACGCGGCAGCTCGCGCTCGACCAAGAGGTTCCAGGTGTGGATCTCCTTGCGCTTTGGTGTTCGCGGATACGTGGTCGTGTCAGTGTTTGCCGGCAGCCTGAGCAGACCGTTGCTGAGATCCGGCGGCGCCGGTTGGATGATGCCGATGCGGAAAGTCGTCACCGGAATGAAGTTGTTACTGGCGCTATTGAAAATCGGCACGGCATTCGTGACGTTGTTCACGATCGGATACGCGTTTCGAAAATCGATGAACGGTCGCGGGTCGGCCGACTGTCCATAGCCGGCGCGCAGCACCGACTTGTCGTCGAAGCGCCAGGCGATGCCGAGGCGGGGCAGGAATTGGCCTGGTCCCGACTCGGCACCGCTGTTGCGCGGCACACCGCTCAGCCCACCCGTATGGACCAAGCCGTCGGCCGGATCGAAGCGATTGATGCCCGTGTTGTCTTTATCCGGAAATGGATACCGCTCCCAACGCAAGCCATACGTCAGCGTTAAGTTGCGGCGAATCTGCCAATGGTCACGCACGTAAAGCGCATAAGACAAAATTCGCAAAGCGTTTGGATTGCGTAGCTGTGTCACCTTGCCGGCACTCGAACCGCCGGTCGGCAAGCCGAGCAGGAAAGACGCCCAACTGTTGAATCGGTCAGCAGCAACAGGACTGCGAGTGAAGCCAAGATCTTCGCACTGCGACGCAGGCGCATTAGCCGCGCATCCTTGCCGCACGGTCGCATTGCCATTCAAGACAAACGTGCCACGAGCCGTTTGGAAAGCGCCGCCTTGCGGCTGAAAGTGATTGAGTTGCTGGTTCTGGTAATCGAGGCCGAAGCGCCAGTCGTGCGAGCCCTTGAGCCATGAGAGATTTGCCGCCAACAGATACTGGTTATCGCGGAAGAGAAACGGGCTGCCGGTGTTGGCGTTTCCGAGGTTGGCCCAATTGCCGTTGAACTGAAACGAAGGAATACCGCTCTGCAGGACGTCCGGTCCATTGGTGCCGGGAATCTGCAAGACGTCGAGACCAATGTTGGTGCCGAAGTTGTCGTCGTGAGCGCCCAGCTTCTGTCGCGTGTAACCCAGGTTCAGATCGGCGACGATGTTGGAATTGAAGATGTAAGTCCAACCCACACCCGCGACCTGAATCTTCGACGGCGCGAGGCCCTGCTGTCCGCCGTTGAGCGCGTCACCGCCCGCTTCGCCGAAGATCGAAGGCTCAAACACTTCGCTGCCTGAGTAACTGTAGCGGCCAAACATCGAGAGCTTCTGGTTGATGATGTAGTTGATCTTCGTGTCGTAGTTGTTGCGATTGAACTGGGCCACACCCGTCGGCGCAAAGTTGTTGGTGAAACAGGTGGAACAAACATTCGGCAGCGGCATGCGGTTGATCAGCTCGCGGGCGGCGACATCGATCCGGTTCGCGGGGATGATGTTGCCGGGAAACGGCGTGCGCAATCGCGGGTCTGGATTCGACAGCGGATCGAAGATCGTCGCGCCTGTGCCGGCAAAGCTCACGTTGCCTTGGGCGTCGGGCCGGAGGCTCGCGGGCGCGATGCTGAATAGCGTCGTGCGTGCCGTGCTTCTCGACGTGGTGCGCTCAAAATCGTTGAAGAAGAAAAGCTTGTCTTTGACGATTGGACCACTGACAGCGTACCCGTATTGGACGAGGATCGATTTCGGCACCTGCGGCTGATTTGTGGGCTGGAAGAAGCTGCGCGAGGCAAATCGGCTGTTCGTGTCGTAAAGCCAACCCGCGCCGTGAAAGTCGTTGGTGCCCGACTTGATCGTCAGGTTGATCGCGGCGCCGCCGGCGAGTCCCTGCTCCGCGTCGAACGAGTTGGTCACGATATTGACGGTTTGGATCGATTCCGCCGGTGGCACGTAGACCGTGTTGGTCGGCAACCACGGGTAAACGATCGAGGCGCCGTCGATGCGCGTGTTGTTCTGCATACGCGAGACGCCATTCACGTTGAATGAAATCGAGCGTTGGGGATTGCCGGCGACGGAGTTTTGTTCGCCCGCGCCGACGGTGCCGGGAATGAGCTGCATCATGCTTTGGTAGTTGCGGCCCAGGCTTCCCGTTAGCGGGAGGTCGTTGATCTGTCGCTCCGTCTGCGTGATGTTGAAGTCGGTGCGATCGGTTTGCAGCGGTATCGTCTCGGACGAGACGAGGACCGTTTCGCGCACTTCGCCGACTTCGAGTTGCGTGTCGAGTCGATAGACTTTGTTGGCCTCGATCTGCACGTCGTCCTTGACGAGGGTCTTGAAAGAGTTGAGCGTGATGGTGACTTTGTAAATACCCGCTTGAAGGTTGCTCAAACTGTAACCGCCGCGATCGTCAGTAGTGGTGTTACGGGTTTCGTTAGTGGCCCGGTTGACGATCTCCACGCGCGCACCTGCCACGGCCGCTTCTTTTGGGTCAGTCACAGTACCAGTGAGAGAGCCGTATAAGACCTGCGCCGCGATGGGCGCGGCGGCGGCAGTTAGCAGGATGCCGATCAGGATCGGAAGCAGAAGCCAGCGCGAGAACATTGGGTTGTGCCTGGTAACGGTTAACATTGGAGTATCTCCTTCAAAAGTGAGTGCGCCGTTTACGGCAGTGCGCCGCGTTACGGCGAAAGTGTGTGAACCACCTGCGTGTCGAACCCGAAACATCATTAGTTCGGGACAACAACAAAATGCTGCCAAAGAAAAAGACCCTCAGATAATTGCAGGAGCACCAAAGTGTTTCAGTAAGACAAGAGCAATCGTTCCCCGCAAACGCGGCTGGGTGATTGGGTCGCTCGGCACGATCTGCGTTTCGGCGCGCGTGAATGAATGCTGCCGCACCGTGTCGCTGATCGTTGGGCCTACCTGACGCCACGCGCGAGTCACTTCTCCCACGACCACAATCATGTCGGGCGCGAGACCGGACACGAGTGGCGCGATTCCCAATCCCAGGTATTTCGCCATCTGCTGCAAAGCATCTACCGCTTTGTTGTCTCCCTGCTCGGCGAGCCGCAACAGGTGATCGAAGCTGATCGTTCGTTCATCGCCGGATGAGCGCCGTTTAGCGCCGCGACTCGACGAAGTGGCTTGCGAGTAGTAACGAATCGCGGCCGAGTTGGACGCATACATCTCCCAACAGCCGCGGTTGCCGCAACTGCACTCCAGCCCGCCGGGAACAAGTGCTGCGTGTCCAAACTCACCTGCGGTTCCGGTCGATCCCTGGACCAATTGATGGTTCAGTATCAGGCCGCAACCAATGCCTTCCGACACCGTGACGACCACCAGATTGCGGAGTCCTTCGGCTCGCCGGCCAAAGCAGATTTCGGATAAAGCGCAGGAATTTGCGGCGTTTTCCAGCTCAACGGGCAGTCGAGTCGCCTTTTCCAGCGGCGTTTTCAGGTCGAAGTCCCGCCACCCAAGGTTGGGGGCAAAGACCAGCCGCTTGCTCGCCAGATCGACGCGACCGGGCAGGCTGACGCCGACGCCTTCGTAAGTCAGTTCGGGCCGCGTTCCCATCAGTTTGCGAACGCGTGGGACGAGCTCGGCGATGAACTGTTTTGGATCGGAGGAAGTTGGCAAAGAGTCCTGGGCCAGAAAGTTCGCGTCGAGATCGGCCAGGGCCAGCGTCGTCGTGATCGGACGAACGTTGATGCCAATGATTCCCACTCGCTCTTTGTTAAGGTGAAGGAATGTTGGGCGGCGACCACGGGGCGTGTGCCCATTGGCGCCTTCCGTTATCCATCTTTGCTTAATCAGTTGTTCGGCAATTACGGAAACTGTGCTTCGTTGCAGACCTGAGTGACGCGCGAGTTCGGCGCGGGAGATAGGCTGGTGGGTGCGGATGAGATTGAGAACGATGCGGCGATTTATGTCGCGCGCAGTTTCGCTCGTAGCAACCTGAAAGTTGGACAGGTCGATTCTTCGCACCAGTGAACCCTTTCACACGGCGAGTTCGGCGTCAAATGATTGCGTTGTCGATCAGTTAGTACTGCGATTTAATTCGTGGCGCGAACTAATACCACGCAAGCCGGAGTGACGTCAACAAAAAAACTCCGGGGGTCTCCCTTCAAACGTCACTTCTTGAACAGGTTTGCAAATGCCTGGCGGGCGTCTTTCGGAGCGCCTGATGAAGTTTCGCGCTCGACGACGGTTCTCGGTGCGAATAGGTCGCAAGTGTTGCGCGCGTTCTTGTTCACGATGCGCGCCGTGATCGTTCGACTGCATTCGAAACGCGCTCCCGGATCGAAGTAGTTGCATTGGCGGCAGGTGTGCAGATCGGCGTTGCACTTCGGGCACGGGGTCTCGGCAAGGATACTCGTCGGCGCTTTTGCGCCACACGAGGCACACTTCACTACCTCGCCAAACGCCATCATCTTCGGCGAGCGCGGGCCTTCACGATCGCGAGGCGCCGATTGTGACTGTGGCTTAGGTGTCGATCGCTGCGGCTCGCGATCGTTATCCATGTAGCCGCGGTGACGATATTTACGGTCGCTCATTGTTATGCTCCAGTTTGATTAAGTCGTTTTGCAGGTAAACGACTTCCTTCCGCTTCCAGAATGGGAAAATGACCAGCGCCGTGGTGCTGTCGACAACCCAGCCATCGCCCTCTTTGGATTCGATGGTCCAGCGATAAGCGAACTTCCCACGCCGATATTCCTTCATGCGACATTCGGCCGATAAGCCGAAGGAGAAACAGTTGAATGCTTCGGCAGCATCCTCGAAGTCTTCATGCCAGCCGTTGTAATAGACAGTATAAACACCATCCCCGACCTCAAGCATCACGGTGAATCCGGCATCCGAAGTGGGCAACACGCTGATCGAGGAGGAATCGCTCTCGTATTCTACGCGAGGAAACTTTCGGAGTCTTGTTTTTATCTCTTCGATGGGGTTCATCGTTAAACAACAACCGCTCTGAAATGGGGCAGTGAGGGCATCAAAGGTAGACTCGTGCGGGACAGAAGACGGTGTAGAAGTCGTTATGCGGCGCGTACATCTACATATTCGACGCTCGAAGCTGCTCGTGGAATTGGTTCGCCATCTTCACGTAAGCCTTCCAAATGGAACTCAATTGCTTCCTGAATCAACTCCAGCACTTCTTCCTTCGTATCCGCGACTGCCACACAACCCGGCAAGTCTGGCACATGCGCTCCGAAACTGCTCTCACCTTCCTCGACAATGACTGCATATCTCATCGTTATTCCTCTCGCTCCTTCAACCCAGCCTGCTTCAGAATACTATTCAAAGTACCGCGCGGGACGTCAAGGCTCTCCTTTCCTGCCACTGTAACGGCTCCGGGTTTCCCCGGATGTTTGAACTGACGATGACTGCCTCTAGTTCGTGGTGCTCGGAGAAGTTAGGCGGCAGTATCGGCGGCTTTCTTCATCAGCTCGTAGAGCTTGCGGGTCGTGTTGAGGTTGCGGATGGTAGTGTCCTGGTACATTTTTCGGGTCGAGAGTTTCCCCATCTTGGTGCGGGTGAGCGCGCTGACGAGTGCGGACCAGAGGAGGGTGCCGGGGCGATAGACGACCTCTTCGATGTCGCTCTTCGCCGGCAGGTCGGCCATGATTTCTTCCGAGTCAATCGTGTGACGCAGGAAGATCACGTTATAGCGCCAACTGCTGTCGCCGTCCCAGCTTCGCGGCAGACTCTTCACTAACTGTTCCATCTCGGCAAACGTGCGCACCACTACTTTCGAATTGAGCTCGTACTCCTTCACGAGCATTCGCTCGATCTTTGTCTCCAACTTCCGCGCATCATCGTCTTTCGACTTGAAGATGACATTGCCGCTATTGATGTAAGTCGAAACCTCGGCAAACCCCATCCGCTCGAAGCTCTCCTTCAACGCGCGCATGCTGATCATGTTGTTGCCGCCAACGTTGACGCCACGCAGAAGAGCGACAAACACATTTAGTTTCTTTGCCATCTTCTCCTATCTAATAACTCACCTTGCGTTATAATCCCAGCGCACGCTCACGCGTGGTCCACACTCACTCTCGTCTACAAGGAGCCCGGTATGAGAAACCAAAAGACACGCCTTTCAGGAATTGCCACTATCCTACTAGTGCTTTCCTTGTTAGCGACAGTGTCGGCGCAGACATTTCGCGGCACGATTCTCGGCACCATTATCGATCCCAACGGCGCGGTCGTCCCTGGCGCTAAGATTACGGTAAAGAATATCAGCACCGGACTCGAACGTTCGACCACCACCGATGCGGAGGGCAACTACACCGTCGCCGAGTTGCCGATTGGCACATATGAAGTGCGCGTCGAGGCGGTCGGCTTCGTCACCGCGGTTGTTTCAAACGTCGCCGTCGAAGTAGCTGGTGAACGACGCATCGATGTGAAGTTGAACCTGGCCGGTATTGAAACGACCATACTGATAGGAGAAACCGAACAGCTCGAGACAACCAGCAACACGCTCGGCGGCACCATCACAACCAGGGCCGCAGCAGATTTGCCAATCAACGGCCGCGACTTCACCAAGTTTCTCGTAATGGTCCCGGGCGCTACCGGCGATCCTTCCGGCGCAACTGATTCTCCCGGTTCCTTCGGTCTGTTTAGCGCGAACGGCAATCGCGGGCGCGCCAACAATTACCTGCTCGACGGCACCGATATGAACGACGGTTACCGAAACCTCCCGGCGATCAACGAAGCCGGAGTCTTCGGAACTCCCGCAACCATCCTTCCCATCGAAGCCATTTCCGAAGCAGCGATACTCTCAAACTTCGAAGCAGAATTCGGCCGCAACTCCGGCGCCGTCGTCAATATCGTCACTAAATCCGGCACTAACGATTTTCACGGTTCGCTGTTTGAATTCTTTCGCAACAACAAACTCGACGCGCGCAATTTCTTCAACGTCAAACCCAATCCGCAAACCGCCTTCAGAAACAATCAATTCGGCGGCGCGCTTGGTGGTCCAATCAAACGCAACCAGACGTTTTTCTATTTCGCTTATGAAGGACAACGCGAACGAGTCGGACTGAACTCAACCGCACGCGTTCCCGATCCACGCGAGATCGCCGAGCTTGGTGGTCCAACTAACCCCGTCATCGCTCGCTTGCTCGCCCGCAACCCGTGGCCTACTCCGAATCGACCTTTGCCGCTTTTCGACGACAGCGGGGCGCCGAACCTCTTCGTCACCACCCCGGCTTCCAACGACGTCGACAGCCTGATCGGCAAGATCGATCACTCGTTCAATGCGAACAACCAACTTACGGGACGCTATTTCTACGGCACGAGCGACCAGTCGTTCCCGCTCGCGATTCTCGCGGGAAACATTCTTCCCGGCTACAACACCGTGACCCCAACCACGGTCCACCTCGTCTCGATCTCTTATCTAAAGATCCTGTCGACGACGAAGGTCAACGAGCTGCGCTTCGGTTACAACCGGTTCGACGAAGGCTTCTTTCCCGAAGACAACGATTTCGATCCGCGTTCAATTGGTCTCAACACCGGAATCACGAGCGAGCAGGACTTCGGCCTGCCGCAGATCCGCATCCAGGACAACCTGGGAATCGCAAACGTCGGCGCGACGCTCTCCGTCCCGCGCGCACGCCTGGACAGCAACTGGCACATCATCGATAACTTCTCGTGGAAGCTCAACCGCCACGATCTGAAGTTCGGTTACGAGTTTCGCCGCACAACCGTGGACCAGTTTTTCGATGCCGGCTATCGCGGCCGTCTCGATTTCGATTCGCTGGAAGACTTTCTCTCCGGCACGCTGAGCGGTGGACGCGCCGCGCGCGGCGACTCGCGGCGCTTCACATTCCAAAACTCACACGCCGGTTATTTACAGGACACGCTGCGCTGGAACCGCGAGCTTACGTTCAACCTGGGCGTGCGGTGGGACTACTTCGGCGTCATCGATGAGAGGGACCATCTGTTGAGCAACTTCGATCCGGGGATCGGGCTGGTCCAGGTAGGCTCGCCGGGACTGCCGCGGCTCTACGATCGCGACTGGAACAATTTCTCGCCGCGTCTCGGCCTTGCGTGGAACGTCAAAGGCGAAGGCAAGACCGTGGTACGCGCCGGTTGGGGGTTGTTCTACGACGCGTTCTCGCAAGACTTCTTCGCGGGCCAGTTGCCATTCAACACGTTCAATCCCGGTCCAGTCTTCAATCCCGTTGGACCGGCGCCGATTCTCTTTTCTTTTTCGACAATACCCGTAATCGTGGACGGCGTCCCGATCTTCACAGACTTTCTCGACTCCGACGTGTTTGCCGTCGATCCGCATCTGCGCACGCCTTACGTGCAAAACTACAACCTGAACATTCAGCGAGAACTGTTCAGAGACGGTGTACTCGAAGTCGGGTATGTCGGCTCGACAGGCAAGAAGCTGTTTCGCTATCGCGACATCAATCAGCCCGTGAATCCGAGCGTTTCATCGGCGCGGCCGTTTGACAATGGACCATTCGCGCCTTCCGGCGGAACGTTCTTCTACGTGAATCACCTGGAGACAACGGCCTTCTCGAATTACAACGCGCTGCAAACAAGCTTCTCGGTGCGCGATCGCAGAGGTTTCTCGACGCAGATCAACTACACCTGGTCACATTCGATCGACAATGCTTCTGACGGACAGGACTACGTCGCAAATGCCACACAACCAGACAACAGCCACCGCCCGGATCTCGAAAAAGCAAACTCAAATTTTGACAGCCGGCATCGCTTCGTCGTCTCTGCGAGTTACGCAGTGCCAAACTTGTGGAAGTCGCATCCGCGGTTCGGCAACGGCTGGCAACTAAACACGATCGTGACGTTGCGTACCGGCAATCCGTTTCACCTGACGCTGTTTGACGATTACAACAACACCGGCGAGTTCTTCCCGCGGCCCGACGTCATCGGCGATCCGTATGCCGGCACGAGCGCGCCGGATCGATTCATCAACCTGGAAGCTTTCAAAGTGCCCTGCACGCTCGACCCCGCGGGTGACGGCAGTGCTGGTTCGTGCATTCCCGGCACGTGCCACTTTGGTTCGCTCGGCCGCAACGCGCTGCGTGGTCCAGGTTATCAGAACGTCGACTTCTCAATCTTCAAAGACACGAACATCACCGAGAACCTGCGGATTCAGTTTCGAGCGGAAGTCTTCAACATCTTCAATCATCCAAACTTCTCGAACCCGTTGCTGCCGAGCTTCGCCGCTGACATAACTTCGTCGATCGATCCGGTGACTGGTCGAGGCACGGGCTTTCTTCCGATCACGGTTACGCCGGACGTGGGCATCGGCAACCCGTTCATGGGTGGTGGTGGACCACGAAATATTCAGTTTGCGCTGAAGTTTATTTTCTGAATGTTTACATCAGGCGATCGGTATCGATCTCGGCGGTGTTGTGATCTTTGCGGCGCACCGGCTCCGGCACACGGCGATCATTGGGCGTCAACAGACCCGTCGTCGCTTCGGTAATGGAAGCTTGCGGCCGCCCCGGCGGCAGCGCGGTCGTAGCTGCGGCAACAGAAGGATTCAACGCCGGCTGCGCGGCGGCGTTGAGGGTAACACTCTTCGTCGATTTCGGATTGAGCGTGTGATGAAGCTGCCACGTCGCCTGGATCAACTGAAACAGCGCATAACTCGCGAGCGGTAAACCCACCCACAGCATCGGCCACGAGATCCTAGCGCCGTTGACGATGAACATCGGCAACACAGTAAGGAATGCCGCGAACAATGCGAGCATGCCAATGAAGAGGTTGTGATAACTGCCACGCGTCGCCTTCGTTAGCCGCAACACTTCCAGCTCCGGCACTTCCAACACCATCGGCGCTCCACAGCGGCGGCAGAAGTGCGACTCATCCGTCACCGGCGTGCCGCACGCTCGGCAAGTCGAGATCGCCGAACGCTCCGTCGCCAGCGCCACAATCGCTTCCGCTTCGCGCGCGAGAGTTTGCCGGTCGCCTTTCGTCATTCGCATGTAGCTCTTGATCTCGAAGTTGAACGTAGCCAGCACGGCAAGGTCGTTAGTCTGCTTCAACGAGATTGTGACTGTCGTCGGATAATCGAGCACGTTGAGCGAACAATCCCAACAGGCCGCGCCCTGGCTGCGGCGCTTCGCGTAGAGTGGCTGCTCCCCGAGAACTTTGTAGCCAAGCTTCTGAACGGCGTCGACGAGCCGTTGCCGCACACTGCCAACCTCGCCCGGAATCGCGAGCGTTAGATCGTGGTCACTTATAGTTGTCCCGGAACTGTGGTCAGCGCTCATGCAATTAGTCCTTTTCGTGGTGTTTCAGACGATTGCGAAACAATACGATCCGAAATCACGACTGGTTTCGTTTGCCTGACGCTGATTATTTATTGTTGCGAGAGAGAATTCAACGCGCTCAGCACTTCTTCGGGGGCGAAAAAGCCTGCCGCGCTCGTCCACACGCCGGTTTTGCCGTTGATGATGAAGGTTGTCGGCAGGTGTGTTCCTTGTCCCGCAGAGTTGCCGGTGAATGGCAGCAGGAGTTTGTTCATGTCGGAAACGTCGCCTGTTACGAGTGACCAACCGGGATGGACGTCGAAGCGCTTGCCCCAGGCTTTGAGTTGGGTGGGAGTGTCTTTGGCGGGATCGGTCGTGACTGAGATTAGAAACACTGACTTTCCGAGCCGGTCGCCGAGCAGCGATTGCAGCGATGAAAGATTTTTGCCTTGTATCGAGCAAGTGTAAGCGCAGCTCGTGTAGAAGAAACTCAGGACGACGACTTTGTCTTTGATCAGATCGGAATAGAAGCGAACCTTCCGGCCTTCGTGATCGCGCAGGACGAGGTCGGGAAACTGCACTTTCCCGACCCCTCCAATCTCAACCTCGACGATAGGCGCGGGCGGCTTTCGATCCTGGCTTCGATCCTGTCCACCGACCAGACTACAGGCGAGAAGAAGGACCACAACCGCCGCAATGATGCCTCTGAGCTTTGTGCTAAAACTCATCTGCTCGAATCCTACGTTGCGGGTGGCCACGGAGGGCCACCCCTACAATAAGCAAGTTTGTAGGGGTGGCCCTCCGTGGCCACCCGTTGCAACTCATCATTTGAATTTAATGTCGGCAAACAGATTGCTCGTGCTGCCGGTTGTCGGGAACGAACCGGCCGGAGTCGAGAACGACGATCCCCACGATACCAAAGGCCCACTCGTCACCGGATTATTGAACACATCGAACGTCTTCGCGACGATGTTGTGTATGTTGTAAGTGACTTTGTATCGCGTGTTCGCAGTGATCGAAAGCGGCGTTGGTAACTGCGCTTCCTGCCAACCGGAAGCAGTCTCATTGGTAAAGGCCACCGAGATGAGCGGCACACCGTTGGCAGTCCAGATGCGTCCTACGTGATTACCGGATGGCTCGCCCGCCGCTTTCCAAAAGCGGATGTGCGTGATCTGGCCGTTCACGGTCGACGAGAACTCAACGCCTTGCTCCCAGGTTTGACCGGCGCCAGAACCCGTCGTTACAGGCGTGTCGGTCGGGAACAACGAGCTGTTCTGCACTCTGATGATCGCCGCCACCGACGGCACATTTCCGTTCAGGACAAACACCATGTAATGCCCCGGCGGCAGCTTGGCGGACGACGCCGGCACAGTCACATGAATTCCTCCGGCGGCAAGCACCGGATCGACAGAGATCACCCTTTGGTCCTGGTTAGTGCCGTGCGTTACCGAAGGCAACCGCACGAAGCTTACTTTCGGTTGCGAGCCGGCGCCGGAAGTGCCCAGAAAGAACGTCTCGTTGTAAGTAACACTCTCCGGCGGCGTGCCGGTAATGACCGGCCGTGCTGCGGGATTGCCATTCGCGTCAAACAGGTAAGGCGGTGAAAAGATCTCGACGTTGGGGTGTCCGAAGAGTCGCGCGTGATCCTGGTCCACGTCAGTGATCAGTTGATTGAATGCACCGATCTCACCGACAGCGCCGGGAAGTCCGCCGCCGCCGACGAGAACACGGCCATCGGGCAAGAGCGCCGCGACCGAGTGATACGCGCGCACCTGCGAGTGCTTGTTCATCGTGGTCCACTTGCCTGTCGCCGGGTCATACAATTCAGGGGACAAGACAGCGCCTCCGGAACAGGTGGTAAGCTCGTCGTCATAAACCTCGATGTTGATTCGACCGGGACAAGCTACGCCGCCCGTTACCAGCACCTTCCCATCAGGCAGAAGCGTAGCAGTGTGATAAGTCCGCGGAAACTTCAGCGGTTCTTTCGCGGTCCAGGCGGGCGTAGGCGCGAGCGGGTTCATCGTTTCGACGCCGGCAGTGGGAGTAAGGGCGTTGGTAAATCCGCCAATCAACATCACCGTGTCGTCGCCAAACATGATCGAAGTTCCGGTTGCGTGCGGCTGTGAAGTGCTCGGCAAGGATGACCAGACCTTGGCCTTCGGATCAAACAGCCGGCTCACTCTATCCGGTGTGCCACCACCGAGGAATCCCGTTTGCGCCTGAAACACGCGGCCATCCGAGAGCAGGTGCAGGAACGGATACGACGAGAGGCGCGCGGGAGACGGCGTGGGCATTGGTCGCAAATTTCCGCCCGGCGCAGGGGTGTAAACTTCAGGAACGATATTCTCGGCAAAGAAAGGACGTGGAGTGGGAGTGGGCGACGGGGCGATAAAATCTTCAGGATCGTAAGGATCCAAACCCAACGCAGCCTCGTTGGTCTGATAAGTGCCGGCCATGATCAGCGGTTCACCGGTATTGAGCGTCACGTTGTAGGGATACCAGCGGCCGTTATTCATCACGGGGCCTGCCGACCACGAGTTGTCGTCGTAATCAAAGATATTGGTATGTGCTTCACCGGCGCCGTCGTAATGTGCGCTCCTGTGTCCGCCGGACACGAACAGGTCTCCGTTCGGTAAGAACGAGTGGCCGGAGCAGAACAGGTTTGTAGTGAAGTTGGGAACGTGCATTATCTGGCCGTTAGCCATGTTCCACACGTAAGCATCGCTGCCCTGGGTGCGCTGCTTTACCTCGTTACGAGAGTTCGTGAGCATGTCGCGAGTCCAGAAGAAAACGCGACGATCCGGCAGGACGCTCAGGTGTACCGGCGTTTCCGGCAGATTGATGATTCCGCCAAACTCACCGCCAACCCCGCGGCTCGTATTCAAATACAATGGACCAGCGCTGTTGCTGACGCCGCGAGTAGATCGCGCCTGTAGCTGGTCGATGTGGACGCCCTTGACCGGCGTGCCGTTCGCGCCCGTGCTCAAAACCGGATCGGTGTAAGCAAGACTGGAGATGTTGATTGCCGTCAAGGCCTCGCCTAACGCGGTGCGCAAGTCGGACACGTCGACTGCTCGCACCGTCAAGCCCGACAGGTTCTGTGGCTGAAAAACGATCGCCGGCAGGTTTGCGACCTTGCGCACCGCATTGACGGCGACGCGCAGATCGTGAATATGCCGCGCCTTTATCGTTTGTCCCTGCAACGCGCTGAACTCAAAGGCGATTGCAGTGCCCAGGGCCATGTTGCTCGGCTGTGAGACCACGGTCGGAATCTGGGAATTGCTGATTGCCCGCACCCGATAAACGTACGCCTTCAAGTTCGTCGCCGAGTCCGTGAACGTGGTGCCGGCTTGGACGTTCCGTCTCGTAAACGGACCAGACATACTTTCACTGCGCTCGACCTGATACTCATTCGCTCCCATCGGCGCAGTCCAACTGAGACTGATCGTCGTGGCTGTAGTGGCCGTGACCTGAAGCGTCGGCGCGTCGAGGAACACCGGCGCCGCGACACTCTGTACGCGTGACGGCGCGTAGATGGCGACGCCGATCAGCGCCATCACGAAGACGCCGACGACCAATCGCAGGTGATTGCGAAACATCAGTGCAACTGCACTACCCCGACTTGGACCAGTTTGAACCAAGCGACTAACAACGCGTGTCATCATGATTGCCTCCGGAAAAGCGACCGCCTCAGGACTTTGCACAAAATGTGCGTTGTGACGTGAATGATGTCTCCCGCAAAGGCGCAAAGACGCAAAGCGCTGCCGCGTTTCTATAGATTTTCTTTGCGGCTTTGCGCCTTTGCGGGAGAACATCCCATCCACATGTTTGACCTTGTTACTGGAGACTCAGCAGCACGAGGATCTTTCCGGCGCCGCTGCGCAGGGGCTCTAGCGCTTTGCCGATCAACGTGCCGGGCCGATGAATGCGCACGCCGCCAATCTCCACCGCCGCAGACTTCATCGCAAAGCCTTCACGATCGCTGGTGACAAGCAAGTCGCCGATCTCGATTGGACCACTCGTCGCATCGACGTTCACGTAAACGCGGCCGGTCGTTGCCACCAGCACTTTGTCGTCGCTCTTCTCGCCGAGCGTGATTCCCGGTTGCGCCGAGACCACACCGGCAACGCGCGTGTCGTAGCTCTTGTTGGAATAGGTAACCTGGTTTGATTTGGTTGTGTCGAGAACGACTACCGTTCCCGCGTCAAGCTGTTCCGCCGCGGGGACCCACTCGGCGACGTCCTGGTACTTGGCAGCGATGTTTCCATCAACAGTGAGATTGCCGGTGACTCGGGCATCGCCCGCGACGTGAAGCTTGGAAGTCGGACTCGCAGTGCCGATGCCGACGTTACCCGTGTTGTAAAAGATGTTGGCGCCGGAAGTGGTCCATTGAGAACCGCCGCCACCACCGACCTGCGCCCACGACGTTTTGCAATCGCCGTTCATGCACAGCCCGCCGGAAGCATTGATCGCACCGCCCTGCACGTCGAGTTTCTGAGTGGGAGCCGAGGTGCCGATGCCCACGCGACCATTGGACAGAAAGCGCGCGCTCTCGAAGAGTGTGCCCAGGCTGCGCAAGCCGATAGCGAAGTCGCCTGACGTTTGGGCCGGCGTGTTGTTGGTCGAGATGCTGACCAGTCTTACGCGACTCGACGGCACGCCGGTGCTATCGTGCCCGCCCAGGTTGATCTCAACGGCGCTATTGAGAGTCGGGCTGCTGTTGATGAGACGCATGCGGGCGGCTTGCGTTGATGTTGGCGAATAAAGGACGGCCGAAGGAGTATAGAATTCAAACGGCGCTCCCTGAACGGTGGTCCCATAGAGAAGCGCCCCGTCCGGCGTGATTCGCATTCGTTCGACTCCGTTAGTCGAAAAGATGAGGGGATGCGCCGTAGTCGTTCCAAACTCAGCACCGCCGACTGTCGGGTGCCCGCGAACGATGCCACGACTGCTTCCAGCGCCGAACATCTCGAGATATTCGCCATTCAGCAGCGTCAGGTTACTGAACAGGTAGTTCAAATTGACAGTTGGCCGGCTCGGCTCGGTGTTGCTCTCGGTTGCAGGAACGTTGGTTCCGTCGCCATCTTTTTGCTGAGCCAGGAGTCTATGGGAGCAACTGAACAGAATAATGATCGACAGGATCAGCATGCTCTTGACTGAAAGGTTGAACTGACTGCGCTGTGGTTGCGTTCTCATCTCTACCTCTTTCTCGGCCCCGGTTAATGGAGGCGATGTTGTGGACGTTTTCGTTCTGGTGGAAAAGCTCGAGAGGCGTAGTGATGCAGTTTCAATTAGTACCGCCGAAGGCGTTCGCTAGTGATTCGGTTTTACTAGAACGCCGAAGGCGTTCGCTAATTCCAGCCCAGGGTTGCTTCAACCCTGGGTTGAGTCATGGATTAATCCTTGAACTCTGAAGGAGTTTTCAATTGCAAACCGAACACTTTCAGTGTTTTCTAGTTCTTTCTTTCGATACCCCAGGGTTGAAGCAACCCTGGGCTCAAATTACTGAACGCCTTCGGCGTACCGACATAGTCAAAACTGCATTACTCCCCTCAGGAGGAGCTGTCTTTACTCAAATGAGGACTCGACTTATAATCCGCACTTTCTTTAATCGCCGCCTTCCACATTCGGCAATCCCCGTCAAGGTTTTCGTGAAAGTAGCCGGAGTTCGCCGTGTTTGTCCTTAAGAACCCCCAAAAGAAATCCAAAGAAAATCCAATGACTTCTGCGTTGCTCTCTACACCCCAATTTTCTGCGAACCGCGTCTACTACTTCGGCGCCTTCTGTTTGAACCCGGCCGAGAAACAGTTGCTCCGCCACGGCGAACCGATTCGCCTGCCGCCAAAAACATTCGATCTCTTGTTGGTGTTGATTCAGAACCAGGGCTGCCTGGTTACGAAAGAACAACTACTGGCAGAAGTGTGGCCCCAGGTGGTTGTCGAAGAAGCAAACCTGAGTGTTAACGTCGCGAGCCTGAGGAAGGTGCTCGACGAAGGTGATGAACGGCAGTACATCCAAACCGTGCCCAAACGCGGATATCGCTTTGTGGGCAAAGTTTCGGCTGAGGAAGAAGCAGCCAAAGAAACTCCGGCCGCCGAGTCTCGAAATGACGGCCAGCGCAAAGAGATGTCCAACTCTTTAGCGGTGCTGCCGTTTGAGAATGAAGACTGTGGCCCGGCCGGTGAGTATCTTGCCGTCGGCTTGATGGAAAGCATCACGAACAATCTCTCGCAATCGCGCGATCTGCGTGTGATGGCGCGCCACATCGTTTGCTCACATCACAGCGGCAACATCGATCCACGGACCGTGGGACAAGAGCTGGGTGTGAATTCGATACTCCTGGGCCGGATCTTGCAGCTCGACGATTGGCTGATCGTCAGGGCAGAGCTGGTCGAGGTGAGAAACGGATGGCAACTTTGGGGAGAGCAGTATCACAGAAAGATCTCAGACGTTCTGGAGATCCAACAGGAGCTCACCGCCGAGATTACCGAGCACCTGCGCATCCGGCTGCGACCGCCTGCGTGGAGCGCCTATCCGAAAAGATTCAAGCACCTATTCTCGGCGCACGCGCAGCCAGCAGAAGGTTGATTTGCGTTATTGATCCAGGCTCTCCTGTGGTCGCCGGTGCATCTCGCCCAACTCGCGATTCAATTGCTCGATTCGTCCGACCAGGTCGAGGATGACC
Organism: uncultured Acidobacteriota bacterium; assembly: GCA_963770215.1. Lineage (GTDB taxonomy): Bacteria > Acidobacteriota > Blastocatellia > Pyrinomonadales > Pyrinomonadaceae > PSRF01. The sequence goes on along the minus strand of CAVYOP010000009.1, from coordinate 175,630 downwards.
GCGGCGCCGGCGAAGTTGACGCCCAGATCGCGCCGCAGACGTTGCATGCGACGAAGTTGGACTACGACTCGCCGCGGCACCATCGGCTCGTCGGTGTCACTGTCGACCGTGTCGATCAGGCCTCGTTGGGCCAAGCGCAAGACAAGCGAGCGCCGGGCGCCGACTGATTCGGCCACTACATCGCAAGTCAATGGTTCATCAAGATCGAAATCGCCTGTCCACATGTCATTTAACTCCGTGGATTGAATCGGGAAACGCGCTGCAACTCTTCGTACAAACGACGTTCTTCAGCGCTCATCTCTTTCGGCACGACGATCTTCAAGCGCACGTACTCGTCGCCTCTGCCGCCTTTGCGTTTGTTCAATCCCTGTCCCCGTAGACGCAAACGTTGTCCGGTGTTCGCGCCCGGAGGAATTGTCAACTCAACTTTGCCGTCGATCGTCGGCGCTTCAACTTTCGCTCCCAACGCTGCTTCCCAGGGCGCGATCGACAACTCCAGTTCCAGATCGTCGTCGCCCCTGACCGAGAACAGCGGATGCGGCCGAAGACGAATGTGCAGATAAAGATCGCCTGGCTCGCTGCCGTTGCTGCCGACTCCGCCCTGTTCCGCCAACCGGATCGTCGAACCATCGCGCACGCCTGCGGGAATGTTCGCTTCGATCGTCTTCGGTCTCAGAACCTCGCCTGCGCCGCCGCACGTTTCGCAGACATGTCCATCCTTCTCTCCCGTGCCGTTGCAGGTGGGACAGACTTCGGCCGCCTGCATCTGTAACGTGCGCCGCCCGCCCCGATGCGCTTCTTCGAGCGACAACTCGAGCTGCGCTTCCACATCTCTGCCGCGGCCGCTGCGCTGCGATCTTCGCCCAGCGCCCGCGCCGCCGAACAGCTCTTCAAAAATGTCGAAGCCTCCGCCGCCTGAACCAGACGAACGACCAGACGAACGAAACGAGCTGAAATCAAAATCACCAAAATCAAATCCGCCGCTTCCGCCGGGACTTGGCCCACCACCGCCCGCGCGTTGCGCTTGTTCCCATCCCGGCGGCGGCGCGCCTGCGCCTGACTTAACCGCGCGCCAGTTCTCGCCATACTGATCGTAGAGTTTTCGATTCTCAGTATCAGAAAGTACGTCGTAAGCCTCTTGCATCTGCTTGAACTGATCCTCGGCTGACTTGTCGCCCGGATTCAGATCGGGATGAAACTTGCGCGCCAGCTTGCGATACGCTTTCTTGAGGTCATTGTCGGAGACGTCACGCTTTACGCCGAGCACTTCGTAGTAGTCTTTGGTCTTTGGAGCCACCAGGCTCCTATAGTAACTCCTTCCCAAAAACAGACGAAATCGTCCTATCCGGTTTAGTGAAGCTGATAGGAAAAGAGCGCGGCTTTTGTTTTCGAGCGCTGTGTCAAGACGCAGATCAGATCTTCCAACAAAGCAAAATCGATCGGCTTGGCGAGGCAGTAATTGCAGCCTGCTTTGAGCGCCTGGTCCTGAAGTTGAGGCGTCACCAATCCGGTAACCGCTACGATCGGGACCTGCTTCAACTCCGGATGAGCACGCAGGCGGCGAGTCACCTCGAACCCGTCAAGGCCCGGCATCTTCATGTCCATCAGGAACAGATCGGGATGCGTCGCTTCGGCAAGATCGAGCGCCTGTTGTCCGTCTTTCGCCGTGATCACGCGACACCCGTAGAGGCTCAAAAGCACTTCGAGCATCTCACGGGTGTCTTCGTGATCGTCGACAATCAGCACCACGGGAGTCGGCTGATTCTCGGACGCGGGAAAGATAGGGTAATGGAGTCTTGGCTCTTGGGGTGGTTGATAATTGCTTGTCATAGGAGGTGTCTCGGTCGTTAGTAAATCGAATCGATGCAAAAGGATCGGCAACTAATGTGCCGATTGTTATCGCTTAGAAATAAGCGCAGATTGGATTGAGTTTGAGATTTTTGGTGAGGCGGTTATGCCGGAGACGACGTTATTGCCACAGCTTTGCACAAAAAGGGCGTTATTACGTGAAGATGTCTCCCGCAAAGGCGCCAAGACGCAAAGCGCTGCCGCGTTTCGCTGGACTTTCTTTGCGCCTTTGCGTCTTTGCGGGAGAATATCCTTCGTAGCGGACGTTTTTGTGCAAGCCAGATTGCCACATTTAGTTAAAACGAGATGCTGTAACTCACTCCCGGATGACGGCCGCGTTCGAAGATCGCGCCGAGCTGATGCCGGCCAAACGTGTAATTCACGATCGGATGGACGCGTACGCCGTCAAACAAAATCGTCGAGCTCCAACGTTCGCTAATCGCGATATTCAATCCGCCGATTGCGCGGGCGCGATCGTCAAACGTTCCGTAGGCGACGCCCGCGTAGGGACTGATCGGCAAGTTGGTCCAATGCTCGAGGCTCTTGCTCACCGTTGCGTAGAAGGATTGTCCGAACGGCGTGCCGATGCGATCGGAGCTGGTGCCAACGATTACCGCGGGCCGCTGATGTGTTTCCGTCACGACAACGAGGTTCGCGAGCGGACTCGCCTTTACCGGCCAGTGGGTTGTATTCGATCCCCGCCGTAAATCGTGGATGAAAACGGTAAGTCAGAGTGTTCCGCCACGTCGCGCGGTCGATCTGCTTCGCGATCAACCTGACGCCGTAGGTCCACTTGTAACCGTTCTCTCCTGCCCCGCTCACGGCGCGGCCTTCTCCCGGTCAAAGCGGTCAACTGGGAACGGATGAGACTCGCCGCTTTCGGTCGCCTTGGTTTTTGTGGCGCTGTTGCTTGCCACGGCAAGCAACGACTCGATCTGCTTTCGCAGACACGCCCAGATCGATCACGCCGGAGATGCTCTTCACCACTCTCCCCTCGCGATCGATGACCACGGTTCCCGGTAACGCCGCACCTAAACCAAACTTCATCATGTGCTCTGAAGAGCCGCCGATCCAGATCGGGAAATTCACTTTCGTCTCTCTCACAAACGTGAGCACCTTCGCTCGATCGTCGACGTCGTCAGTCGAAACACCGATGACCTGTAGGCCCAGCGGCGCGAACTCGTTTTGCAACGCCGCGAGGTCCGGCATTTCCTTGCGACACGGGATGCAGTACGTGGCCCAGAAATTCAGAATGACGATGCGGCCTTTCAGACTCTGTAGGCTCTGCTCGACTCCTGAGAGATCCTTCAATTGCAGATCCACTGTTTGGCCGGCCACTTTCGCTGCATCTAGTTCCGCCAGGCTCGGCGCCAGCACTTGCAAACTATCAACGCGAATCGTCGTGACGTCTTTCTTCGTCTGCACCGCACCTTCGACCGCGATTCGTTTGCCGACAAACTCGAGCCAGTTCTTTCCCGGCAAACGAAACTTGCCGAGAGCTAGCTGATACAACTTGAAACCGTCGCCCTCGCGAACCGCCAGCAACGTCGGATCGCCGCCCTCAACACACGATTTCGCCTTCAACAAATTCTCGGCTGTCCCGAACTCGACTTTGTTGCGATCGGCTTCGGCCCAACACTCAGCGCAACACACGACTTGCCCTTCGAGCTTCGCCGCTGAGCGCTGCTGCGCGTTCAAGAAACCTGCGAAAACAACAACGAGAATTAAAGATGTAAGTAAAAACTTCATGCGATTCCTCAAAACAGATATTTCACTCCGAGCAGGACATTGACGTCTGTTCGCAGCGCCAGTGGTCCAGTGTTGCGCAGCACCGGAAACTGCACACTGCCCTCGACAACAAACCGGGGCCGCGCCGCATATTGCAGTCCGGGCGCAAGATAGTATTCCGTGGTCTTGCTGCCGTCCACACGCGCGCCGTTGATCCGGCCCGTCCCTCGATGAACAAACGTAGTTTCCAGAATCAGAAATAATTCGCCGCCGGGCTTCTGATAATCGCGCGGCAGCAGCATATATTCAAGATCCGTATTCACTCGCTGTTCGTGTCCCATCCGAAAACCATCCCTTTCGGCACGAAAAATAACTTCGGCATTGCCGCCAAAGATAAATCGGCCTCCGGCCTGGGAAAATGCGAGATCAAAATGCGGCGCGAGTCCGCCATTGATCGGCGTGAGTTGTTGTCTCACAAATGCAGGCACGTTTATTTGAGTCTGGGTCGGCGCGTCTTTCTTGCCGGTCGGCAACTCCAGACCAAACCTCACTGCCGCTTGCCGGTCTCCGTAAGTCTTCACTTCACGAAAGAAGCGATACTTGGACCAGACAGTAATGTTACCGAGACCAACATTCGAGCCTGAGCTCAATTCATCGTGAAATGATGTGCGAGAGACCGGAACCTCCGCTTCCAACTGAAGGCGTTGCGAGGGAGTGTAAGACAGACTCACATCGATCATTTGGCGATCGACCTTTAGTGGTCCCAGATGTTGACGAATCAAATAGAGGCGTGGAGTAATTGCGCCGCCTTTGTAAACTGTCAGACCGGGTGAGGTGACGCGAATCGGCGCCGCGGGTTGTGCCGCCTCTGGATTTTCAATATCGCCTGTGTTTCCAGCGGGGGCAAACTTCGCTGCAATAAAAACGTCCGCTACGCAGGATATTCTCCCGCAAAGGCGCAAAGGCGCAAAGAAAGTCCAGTGAAACGCGGCAGCGCTTTGCGTCTTTGCGCCTTTGCGGGAGACCTCTTCACGTAATAACGTACTTTTGGTGGAAAGCTCCACCGGAGCGATCACTTCGCGGGCGCCGGCGCCCTTTCCTGTTGTGGTCCAATCACCGGTGATTTCGACTTCCATCCCCTCTCGGCGGCTGTTATGTTCGCGGCGTTCGGACCTTCCAGGACAAACTTCTGCCCCGAAGGTTTTACTATGAGAATCCAAACGTCACCCTCTTTGCTGAACGCGCCCGCAACGGTTATGTCGGCGCATCCAGCACGTAACCCGCGCTCTTCAATGTCGCTTTCAAAGCGGCGAACGAAACCGGCTTTTCAGGCTTTGGCGTGAAGACTCCGAAGACCTTTCTTATATCGGTGAGTTCGATCTCTTTCAGTTTTGGTGCGTAATCCAGACGGCTCACGGCCTTCTGAATGTTGTACATTCAATTGCCGCACAGATAACCCCCGATGCGCATCTGCACTCGCTTCACCTGCGCCGCAGAACGACTCGCACCTCCGAATACAAGCACCAAACCGAACACAATTAGAACGACTCTCTTTTTCATTTTTCTCCTGGTTGACAGGGGACTACTTCCGCCCGCTGACGATAATCATCTGCGTCGGAAAGTTCATGTGACCTTCAGGAAAGAACGGCAGCACCGCGTTCTGCACCTCGTCTCCGACTTGACGCCGTTGCTCGTCTGAGAAGCTTTTCAGCTTCGTGCGCAGAGTTTCTGACGTCTCAGAACGCAGGGTCCAGAATGCTTCCGCCGAGATCGGCGCCGCCAGATCAAACTTGACGACGCGCTCGATAACGTCAATCGCACCCGCATCTTTGAGGATGCCCGCAAGCTTCCCCGGCTCCGCGAAACGAAACGCATTCGGCGCATCGGGATCAGCCGGCGGTGACTCAACGTGTCGTGACAAAACATCGGTGATGATGTGACAGAACGGGTTGACCTCGCTCTTGTGCCAGACGGCCAGCGCCATACGACCTCCAGGCTTCGTCACGCGCAGCATCTCCTTCAACGCCGCCAGCGGATCGGGGAAGAACATCGCGCCAAGCCTGCTTACCACTACGTCAAACGAGTCATCTGCGAACGGCAACGCATCAGCGCCACACTGTCGAAACTCGACGTTCTCGATCTTGCGATCGCGGGCGTCTGCCTCGGCGGCGGCGATCATTTCCGCGATCGGGTCGGTACACGTGACGGATCCCTGCGGCCCGACTGTTTCCGCGATTGTGAGAGAAGGCTCACCCGCGCCACCGGCAACGTCAAGCACGTTTTGTCCTGCCGCGATTTCGGCTTGTTCGACGAGGGCGCGCGTCAAAGGCGCGAACATCGTGCGAATTGTTTGGCGATGCCTGGTCCAATACTCTGCCGTCTCGCCCCACTCTTTTAACCGGTCTTGACTCATCTCATTACAACCTTTCACGTAGTGTACAAGTGAATCGATCAAACCAGGAATTAGTTATGATGCTCAAACTGCTCTTTCCCGAACCAGGCGTAAAGCGCCGGCAGGACCAGCAGCGTAGTAACGTGTCGAAGTAATCAATCCGCCAATCACAACGGTTGCCAATGGCCGCTGCACTTCTGCACCGGCAGACGTCGCAACCGCCATCGGAATGAAACCGAGACTCGCCACCAACGCCGTCATAAGCACCGGACGCAAACTCGTTTCAGCTCCTTCTCTTACGGCATCGGCAATCGACTTCCCCTCGTTCGCGGAGCTTGTCAATGTAACTCACCATCACCACGCCATTAAGAACGGCAACTCCAAACAGAGCGATAAATCCAACGCCGGCGGAAATCGAAAACGGCATACCACGCAACAACAGCGCGAAAACGCCGCCGACCACTGCGAACGGAATTCCCGTATAAATCAGAAGCGCCGGCCGCGCCGACTCCGAAGGTTGTAAACAACAGGACGAAAATCAGGAACAGGGCCAAAGGAACCACAATCAACAACCGGGAAGTTGCGCGTTCGAGATTCTCAAATGTTCCTCCCCACGTGATGTAGTAACCGGGCGGAAGTTTCACCTCCCGGTCCAACACCGTTTGAGCCTCCTGCACAAAACTGCCAATATCGCGGCCACGAACGTTTAGTTCAACACCTATTCGACGCCGCGTGTCTTCTCGCGAAATCTGCGCCGGACCTTCAACGATGCTTCATACTCGCCAGCTGAAACAGCGGCACACGGCTCCCGCTGGGCGCTGACACAAGCACATTCTTAATCGACTCGACATCTTTGCCCAGCTCTTCAGTAAACCGCACGACGAGATTGAACCGCTGTTCACCCTCATAAACCTGGCCCGCAATCTTGCCGGCAACAACAGACTCAACCACGTCATTTACGTCTTCAACGTTTATTCCATAACGCGAAACTGCTTCACGATCGACTTTGATCTGCAATTGCGGCAACCCCGAAACCTGTTCGACTTTCACGTCCTGCGCACCCTGCACTTTCGCGACTGCACGTCCAATCTGTTCCGCGGTGTCTTTGAGGATATCGAGATCGTCGCCAAAGATCTTGATAGCGACGTCCGATCGAACGCCCGCGATCAATTCGGAGACGCGAAGCTCGATCGGTTGCGAGAAGCTGAATGCTCCATTCGGCACGCTCGTCTTCCAGCGACTCCGACATTTTTTCAATCAACTCTTCTCGCGTGCCTGCCGTGGTCCATTCCGAGTGCGGTTTCAGTGCGACATATACGTCGGTGGTTTCAACGCCCATCGGATCGGTGGCAACTTCAGCCCGGCCAGTCTTCGAAACAACTCTGGTCACTTCCGGAAACGTCTTGAGCACTCTTTCCGCTTCACTCACAGTTCGCACGCTCTGAGTGAGCGAAACACTTGGGAGCTGTTGTATCTGGACGGCAAGCGCCCCCTCATCCAATCGCGGAATGAACTCCGAACCAAGCCACGGAAAGATCGCAAGGCCCAACAACACTAAAGCCGACGCCGCTATCAACGCCGATCGCCGCTTTGCGCATAACGTACGCGAGGACGGTTCGATAGTGCTTCTTCGTCACTCGAATCAAGAAGGCTTTCGCGTTCGGAAACGCGCCCGCGGAGCAGATAAGTCATTGCAGCGGGAATAAACGTAAGACTCAGAATGAGTGACCCAGAAGCGCGAAGACAACAGTCAGGGCCATCGGTTTGAACATCTTTCCTTCGATCCCGGTGAGCGTGAGTATGGGGAGATACACGATCATGATGATTGCCACGGCAAACACCACGGGCCGTCCAACTTCAGTGCAAGCTTCCAGAATCGTTTGTTCCGGCAGTTCGTCCTGATGCTGCATCTCGGCACGGCGGCGCACTCCGTTTTCCACCATCACGACAGCGCCATCCACGATGAGACCAAAATCAAGCGCGCCGAGACTCATCAGATTTCCCGACACGTTGAACAGCCGCATCAGGATCGCTGCGAAGAGCATGGACAGCGGAATGATCGTCGCCACTAAAAGACTCCCGCGCCAGTTTCCCAACAACAATATGAGCACGAGGATAACGAGCAGCGCTCCTTCGAGAAGGTTCTTGACTACGGTCCAGATGGTCCGATCAACCAGTTCCGCGCGGTCATAAAAAGGGATCAGCTCGACGCCCTTGGGTAAGGTCTGCTGGATTTGTGCGATTCGTTCTTTTACGCGCTCGACAACGGTGCGTGAGTTCTGCACCCTTGAGCATCATCGCAATGCCGGCAACTATCTCTCCCTCACCGTCCGCAGTAACCGCTCCTTGCCGGACAGTAGCGCCCGTGACGACTTCACCGATGTCGCGAACGTAAACAGGCACACCTTCTCGACCTGTCTTCACAACTATATTTGCAATGTCCTGCACAGACTCGACCAGGCCGATGCCTCGCAACAGGTATTGCTCAGAACCATGCTCGATATACGCGCCGCCGACATTCGCGTTGTTTCTGGCAACGGCTTCCAGAACGTCTCGCAATGAAAGTCCATAGGACTGCAGCTTTGCCGGATCCAACTGCACCTGGTACTGCTTTTCGAGCCCGCCGAAACTATTCACCTCGGTGATCCCGGGCACACCCAACAGTTGCCGGCGGACACTCCAATCCTGAATCGTGCGCAAAGCCGTCGAGTCGTGGCCGCTGCCCGGCGCTGCTTTCAGTTCGTACTGGTAGATCTCGCCGAGGCCGGTTGAGATCGGTCCCATTTCCGGCGAGCCGATGTTTTCCGGAATCTGCTCGCGAGCTTGTGAAAGTCGTTCGAGAACTAACTGGCGTGCGAAGTAGGTATCGACTGAATCGTTAAAAACAATAGTCACAGCCGAGAGACCGAACTTTGAGATCGAACGAATCTCCTGAATGTTGGGCAGACCAGACATTGCGACTTCGACGGGAAATGTGATCTGGCGTTCGATCTCGAGCGGCGCCAAACTCGGCGCGGCCGTGAACACCTGTACCTGCACGTTTGTGACGTCCGGCACCGCATCGATCGGCAAACGTTTCAGACTGTACCAGCCTGTCCCGATCAGAATAACGACAAGCAGCATCACGACCAGCCGATGCGAGACTGAAAAGCGAATGATTGCGTTTATCATCAGTGATCGTGATCTCCCAGCTCACCCTTCATCAGTTGTGTTTTCAGTGTGAAGCTCCCTTTTGTGACGACCTTGTCGCCAACCTGTAGGCCGCTGAGAATGCGCGTGTATCCATTGGTCTGAGCACCGGCCTGAACGTCACGTATTTCGAATGCTCCGGGTTCATCGTCTTTCGGAAGAAACACAATGGTCCGTTGTTCGAGGCGTTGCAGTGCTTCGGATTTGACGACCATTTCCTGATCCGATGTCGCTGCGGTGCTCGCCTGGAAACCGACCTGCACGAACATTCCTGCTTTCAGTCGCTCGCCGGGATTGCTCATCTCGATCCGAACGCGTGCGGTTCGTGTGTCCTCGTTAAGGTTTGGATCGATGTAGGCCACGCGGCCGGATAACACTTCGTCTCCAACCGCCGTGCTCGTCACTTCGACGGAAGTGCCGACGTGAACACGTCCGATTTGTGCCTCCGGCACGTTCGCTACGATCCAAACGGTGGAGAGATTTCCGATCGTGAACAACGGGGTTCCTGCTTCGATACCTGCGCCGGCGTTCACCAGGCGTGCCGTGACTGTGCCGGCGACAGGGGCTCGCAGATCGATGAGTGAAGTGTCCTTGTTGTGATTGTGTTTCTCGTCTTCCGGGACCGGCGCCCCGAGTGATCTCATCTCGTCGCGAATGTGAGAAACGTCCACGCGAGTGGTCTCGACCGCAGCTCGTGCTTCCTGCACTTCACGATTCAATGAAATGTTGCTTTGAAAGTCGTATTCGGCTTTGGCCGTCTTGAAAGCTGTCTCAGCGGCAATCAAATCCTTGCCGGCGCCGGCGCCGAGATCGATAAGACGGCGCACACGATTGAGAGTCGCTTCAGCTTCATCGAGCTTCGCCTTGGCAGATAAAACGGCCGCGCGATTCTCTGCCTTGAGCACTCGTTCCAGGTTCCGCTCTGCGAGAGCGCGTTGCGTTTCAGCCTCGTGGAGTTTTCCGTGCATCTGCGCAATTTGCGGGCTGGAGATCACCGCGAGCACTGCGCCGGCGCGGACACGATCGCCCAGCCTGACATTGACCTGCTCTACTCGGCCGCCGACAAGCGGTGTGGCTTGCTGCGTTTGTTGGTCGTTTGCCTCGACAGTTCCGGTAGCTTGTAACAAAGCCACCGCGGGCCGTTGAGTGACGCCCTCGATTTCGATGCCTGCTGCTTGCAGTGCTTCGGCTGAGAGCTTTACTTCTTCGTTTTCGCGATGGGTTTCGGCATTGATATTTACCTGTGTCGCTGGATCTTGCTTTCGTGGCCACGAAAGCACCGCGATCAGAGCGAGGATGCTCACCGCCACCACTACACACGCTACGAGTATTAGTGTTCTGTGTTTGGACATGTTCTTGCTCCTCACTGCTGGTTAACAGGAACGCCGAGTGCAGCCTGCAGATCGGCTAATGCTCGATATTGTTCGGTCAGCGTCTCTGTGTACTCGCGCTGCGAATCCATCAGGCGTCGTTGTTCTGCAAGTAGATCGGTGATCTGAAATTGGCCCAACTCGTAGGCGGCTCGAATGACCCGAATGTTCTCGGTCGATCTGGCAATCACGCCGCGTTCAAACGTAATCGCTGCCGATCGCGCTGCTTGATAGCGCGCGTATGCGCTTTGCACTTCCGCACGCACGATCTGTTCGAGAAACTCCCGGCGCGCGCGAGCTTGCGCAATCACGGCTGCGGCTTCAGCTTTCCCACCTTGATTGCGATTGAAGACTGGAATGCCGATCGAGACGCCGAACGTTATCGTCTGGTCTCGATCGCGAAGCACTCCGACCGGCGTATCCTCAAAAATAGATTGGCTGATCGTGTAACGAGTAAACGCGGTGAGATCCGGTGACGCGGAGGCGCGCGCGAGTGCGAGTCCAGCTTCCGCTACTTCTTCATTAAGGCGGGCCAGCCGTAAATCCGGACGGCTGCGGAGTGCAATATCCGTCGCGGCTTCTACCGATTGCGGAAACGCGGCGTGCCGCATCGTGGTCAAGTCTTCTTTGAGACGGAGCGGCTCAGTCTCGGGAATTCCCGCCAGCGCCTTGAGTCTCAACAACGCGGTGGTAAGCCGCCCTTCAACCAGTATTCTTCGCGACCTTAGTCGATCGACCTCAGTGCGCAGCAGGTTCAATTCGAGCGGCGCAGATTCGCCTTCGTTGACGCGCGCTTGCACGAACCGAGTCGTTTGCAAATCCAGTTGATTGAGACTGTCCGTTGTCTCCAGCTCACGCAGCGCCGACAAGGCTTCGGCGTACACAGTCATCACTTCCAACGTAAGCCGGCGTTCTCGTTCAGCTACTTCCGCCTCAACGGCTTCCAGTTCCGCTTGTGCAAGCTCGACGCGCCGCTTGCGCTTGCCGCCGAGCTCGATGGGCATTGCTATGCCTACGCTCGTCTCTCGTTCATCCGCGGAACCCGTAAAGCGGCCGGTTGTGTGCTCGACATCGAACGTCGGGTTCGCTCTCAAGCCAGCCTGTCGCGCACGAGCTCGGGCCCGTTCGATCTCCATTCGTGCCGCAACCAACTCCCCATTTGAGCTCAATGCGCGACGAACTAAATCGTTCACCGGCGGTCGATCCTGCGCCGTCGCCAGTGATGCTGTGAATGCGAATACAAGGACGCCGGCTAGCGGCAGCCGCCTCATCCAAAACCACTTCATTGTCTTCTCCCGTTAGTGCTCGGTCGTCAAACCGTGCAATCGATGCCAAACAGGCTGTAGATCGACGCGCCAAGACAACCTTCAATGAAGGTCTCGACCCGGATCACGAAGAGATTCGATTGCTGATTAAGCTAGCCGAGGAGGGTGGTATGGATTATCGGACGGTGCTGAAGGAATGAAGATACTGTGGACCATGCTGCTCGATCTCACGAGTTCTGCATTTTCAAGACTTGCGAATGCAGGACTTGGCATTACGTGAGTACAGCAACAAAAGCAGTCTTCCTCTTTGTGCTGCGGACCTGAACGCTCATCGTCCTGCGATTCACTGGAGCGATTTTCGAGGAAGGCTGTAGCTGTCTCACGAGTGTCATGGTCCAACAACGACGAGCTCACAAAGCCACTGCTGTAAGGTTCGTCATTACACAATTCCGGAAACAGCAGATCGACTCCTGAGTGCAGCAGAAACAACATTGCAATTACTCGCAGGAGTTGTGATTTCCGAAAATCGCGAATGTTGAGGGAAAGTTTCATATCCGAGAGACTGCTCGGATGTTTCTAGCACAACGATGCTTGAGTCGTCAAAATACAGCGCGCTGGTGGTACAGTTTGACTGTGTCTTAGTAGGCCGAAGGCGTTCATTAATTCCAGCCCAGGGTTGCTGCAACCCTGGGTTGAGTTCTGCATTAACCGTGGAACTCTGAAGGAGTTTTCAATTGCAAACCGAACACTTTCAGTGTTTTCTAATTCTCTTCTCCGGTACCCAGGGTTGCAGCAACCCCGGGCTGGAATTAACGAACGCCTTCGGCGTACTAATTCAACCGCACCAGTACCCGCGCATAATGTGGAACTGAAGCCGGTGGGTGGAACCGGCTCAGGTTTAAGAATCAGGAGCGGCGGCGTTGCACTTATCTTTTCGCGGGGCGTCGCCGGTCGGCAGCGGCGACGCCCCTTCAGCCCTCACTTCACTTTCTGGGTCGCGTGGGGCAAACGATCGGGAGGACTCTTATATATGTCGACTCGCGCGACTTCACAATGTTTTTGCAATACAGGCGCGATCCCAATCCATACAAAAATTTTTTCATGGCCCGACAAGGCAGATCTCACCCTTGCCGCCGAGCAGCCGTTTCACACCGGAAAGGTCGGATTGTTAGCGTACCGCTAAGCTAACAAGTGTGAGCACGAGTGATGAAAGTAAGTTTGTTTTGGTATCGGTTATTTTCGATCCGGCAGGCGGATCCATACGCCTTACAGCTTTGCAGTTGCACGTTGGTATCTCTCCTGCGAGTGCCGAGACGGACAAAACGCACGTCAACACGATCGTTCCAAATATTCGTTTCATTGATTTTGCTCCCTGTTGAGGTAAAGGCGATACAAACTTTTTTACATCGAAATGATTTAAACGACAAGCCGAAACTATTGCCAAATCCCTGAATGAGGCATTAATATCCGAATTGTAGTTCATTTTCCTCCCAAATCACTCGAAAGGTTTGAGGCCAATGAGGACTCTGGCGAAGCTGGACACCTCGCACCTTCCCGCCAATGCAAGGGCATTATTGCTGTGTGAGCGCGCCTTGGAACTAAAGGATCGAGGCGAGTTTGACGCGGCGCGCGAAGTGATGCGTCCACTCTGGAAGCAATTCGGCGAACGGCCTGTAACTGAAGGCCTGAATCCACTTACGAGCGCCGAATTGCTGCTCTGCGCGGGCATCCTGACTAGCTGGATCGGCGGTCAGAACCAGATCAAAGAAGCTGACGTCTGGGCTCGAGACCTGCTCAGCGAGAGCATGCGACTGTATGAAGTCGAGACAGACGCCAAGAAAGTCGCGCAAGTGCGAACCGAGATTGCCTACTGTTACTGGCGGGCGGGCTCGTTCGACGAAGCGCGGATCTGGTTCCTCGAAGCGCTCAAAAAATTGGTGATGGAAGGAAATGCACGGGCCTATGCCTTGCTGGGCTTGTCGGTTGTGGAGTGGTCACTGTCCCGCTATGACGAATCTTTAAAGCTCCTTACCGACAACACAAACCTCTTTCACAAGATCACCAGCCACAGTCTCAAGGGTTTCTATCACAACCAGCTTGCGCTGGTGCTTCGCAATGTCGCTCCCGCGCACAATAGAGATGCCTACTACAAACGGGCGATCCGAGAATACGAAGCGGCCGAGGTTGAATTTAAACTGGCCCGCAATACTCTGTTTCGTGCCGACGTAAAGAACAATCTTGGGTTCCTGCTTTTTAAGCTCTCCCGATTTCGCCAGGCGCATCAATATCTACAGGAAGCACGCCGATTGGCGTTGCTCCTGCGTAATAAAGTCGTCGTCGCGCAGATTGATGACACACGCGCTCAGGTTTTCATTGCCGAAAATAAATACTCCGAAGCCGAAGCTGTGGCCCGCGCCGCGGTTGCGAGTGTGCGAAAGAGCTGCCACCAGGGTTTGTTGATCGACACTCTGATCACTCATGGCATCGCGTTAGCAAGACTCGGCAGAAGCGATAAAGCAGAATTCAATTTCCGGGAAGCTGTCGAAATCGCGCATCACATCGGCGTGTTGAGTAAAGCGGGAATTGCTTTGCTGACGTTGATTGAAGAAGTCGACGATCTTGCGCCCGACGCATTGGCCCACGCTTACGAGCAGGCAGGCGAGTGGTTATCCGACTGCCAGAGCGAATCGCTGTTGTTGAAGTTCAAAGCGGCTGGAAAGAAACTAGCCGTGGAACTGCTGCGCGAAAAAGAAACCGAAGATGTCGCCAAGCCTCTTTTCAATGTGCCGCGCGATCTGACCAACGAATGCTTACATTTTGAGCGTGACCTGATCAGGCAGGCGCTCGGCAATGTGGACGGACGGGTAGTGTACGCGGCGAAGTTGTTGGGAGTCAGCTACCAACGACTCGCGCATCGAATCAGGACCAGGCATCCTGAATTAGTGGAAGCGCGTACTCCGGTGCGGCACCGCAAACGTCGCAAGACTATGCGTCAAAATTGACGCGTCAAAATTGACGCGTCAAAATTGATTCCGCAGCACAATTCACCTCACGATTTCGACTGAACAGTGTGCGTTTGTAGCAAGCTGCGTCGACACCGTGTGTCCTGGATCGTTGGCGTCGTTAGCGAAGCCTTGCGCGCCGATGAAAATACAATCGGCTTTCCAGTCGCGCGCCTCGGTCATCAATACAGACGCCGGCTCGCCTTTCTTGATTTCAGCAAACACTTTCAATCCCGGCGCGTCAGTCAGCTCGACGGGCTCGTTGCCAGCCGAAATGAACTTCGCCGTTTTGGTAAGCGACCTGCCATCTTCAACCGCAATGATCCGCAGCTCGGTTCCCTGCGGCCAGGCGCGCTTCAGGATCTGTTTTATTGCCCGTTCGGAACCGGCCAAACCGTCCAATCCCACGATGATTCGCCGCGCCGCGTGATCTCTACTTTCGAACAGGCGACCGATTCGCACCGAGCATGGACCATCGCTCGCAACTTCTAACGAAACACTGCCGAAGATGAAACGGCCGACCGCCGACCGGCCTTGAGATCCAACGACGATCAGATCCGCGGCCCATCCGCGAGCTTCCTGGATCAGCTCAGTCGCCGGTCTGCCTCCAACTGCATTTGCGCGCACGTCCCAGCTTGGAAAGTAAGATTCGAGTCTTCGCGCCGCCGAGCCGGCGAGGTCGGTCGCGTCTGCGAGTGCGTCGGAGATGTGAGCGCGTGCGTGGTTGGCGATCGAGATTGCGCGTTCACCCACGATGTCTCTTATGGTAACGAATGGCGGAACTATCGGCGCTTCTCCGACAGAAACTACCATCGCCTCAACCTCGCGCGGCAAGCCTGCTGCACGCAAATCGTCGATCGCTGCGTCGGCATAAATCGATCCGTCATAACCAACCAACACTTTCATTCGCTTTTTCATGGTCGCCACCTCTACTGGAAATAGAATCGGGCATCACAAAAGAATCCTTGCGAACAGTTCCAGGCGAACTGCTCACGAGTCTTCTGCGAG
Organism: uncultured Acidobacteriota bacterium; assembly: GCA_963770215.1. GTDB lineage: Bacteria > Acidobacteriota > Blastocatellia > Pyrinomonadales > Pyrinomonadaceae > PSRF01. Next base: position 159,828 of record CAVYOP010000009.1, on the reverse strand, counting down.
CTGTTTATGCGTGTGAATTTTTTCCGACTGCGTTAGGAAGTCAGAGGTGGCGCGCGGTCTGAAGGAAAAGCGACCAGAAGAACAGACGCGACTGCAATCGAATGATTGTCAGCCGAAGGATAACGACGTGTGAATAGCTCTTTACCGTGAGGAGACAACGGACACGCCAGATCGATCGCGAGGCGCTTATTGCGTTTCTGCGACTGAGTTGGAACGTCAAGGGGGCCGTATTTGTAAACTGCTGATTGCGAGGCGCCGGCCAGCGAGGAACCCGCCGCCGGCTCAACCTGAACTGGTTGAGAAACAGGAAACGGCGTCAGCCGCAGTCCTTCCCCAACCGAAAAGCACAACGCGATCAGCGCGAGGCCGACGGCGATCGATGAAACAGATCGCGATCGCATTGTCAGAAACATGCCTTTCATTTCCGTGGAATATAACACACGCGATCAGTACTCGTTGTAACCAGTGGAAGTGCGTTTTGGCGGGCCGGAGAGGATCCCCTGAGCAAGCCGGATTTGAGCCATCATGCGTATCTCGTGGCGCTCGAAGCGACTCGCGATGCTCACGGCGCGATCGAAGTCGCACCATGCGAATAAGGTCGCATTTTGAGAAAGCTGCGTCAGAAGTGCGCCAACATTTCCATTCGCCGACATATTCCACTCGCCATCGCGCAGGTAATTCGTGTCGTAACCATCAAGCTTCGCAGCGTGCTCGACAAGCTCGTTCAGTCTCGGCACGAGTGATTCCATGATTCCCATACCGCGCTCGTGCTTCTCGTGACAGTACATCTCCGCCAGGGCGATCTGCGCGCTGGTTTGCGCCTTATCGGCTTTCATCGTGTCGATGAGATCACTGGCCCGATCGAGCAGTTTCAACGCGAGGCTTCGATCGCTCGGAGCAAATTGCTCGGCCTGCATCAATAGGAACGACACACGCTGCGAAAGCATGGGCATCGAATTAAAGCCTTCCTCCAGTTGGGCCAACATCGCTTCATCGATTGCGATCTTTTTTGGCGCCTTGTCGAGTTGAGCGAGCATGTGGCGCTTCTTTTCGGGATCAGTGATGTAATTATTAATAAGCCTGCGCACTTCGTCGAAGTTACCAGAGTGGCGAGCGCGATCGATTAGCTCAATGTAAACCCGCTCCGCGTACTCCGGATACTTTGCCGCCGCAGCCAGAATCTCGTCCGTCGTTCCTGCTTCCATTACCTCAGCCAACTCGTAAAGCGCTGTTGGTATTGGTATCTGTTTGGACTCATCAGGCGTTCCCCAATGTCTGAACCGAGCCGCACGCGCGTCAAACTTTTCTATCTCAGGCAGCTCGAATACCACCCATTGGCAATAGTTTTGTCTGAGGTTGTCGGTGGTCTTCTCTGCGCACCCAATCGCAAGAGCAGTGGTAACAAACGCGGAAATCAGTTCTCGATAGATCGTCTCGTTTGCTACCGGCGGTCGAAATCCCTGGACCAGGTTTCCGGCAAACTGCCTCGCGTTCCAGTCGCTTACGAGATCGACTTGCTGAAGTTTCCTGACCATCTCCTTGTAGAAAGCCTGCGCGGAATCCTTGTGTTTATGGTTCAAACGCATGAGCAGTGTAAACAGCTCGAAGGAGAAGCCTCGCTCCATTGCTCTACGACCGAGTTCCACTGCCGCGTCCGGGTTGTCGGCAGCGAGTTTTTGCGCGAAGCGTATTTCAAACTTTTTATCGACAGGGGTTTTATCGATGTAGTAGGGCAGTATCGGCAGTCGATCCGCCTTGATCTCGGTCGCCTTCAAAAATGCGAGCGCTGCCGCGCCATCGTGTTTCGCAATCCGTTCAATGGTTTCGGCGCGCAACTTGAGAAAAACCATGAGGCTAGGATCGTAGGGAGTTTGGGGTTGCCACTTCTGTAGCTCCGCTCTGATGTCAGCCTCGACTTGTAGGAACAACGAGCGGGCAAGTTTTTCATCGTGGGGCCAGAGCGAGTCGGCAACGTTAGCGCCGAGGCGCGCTCGGTTCTCGGCTGACTGCAACGTTCCGATCTGACTGGCGACGGATTCGAGCAGGGTGTGCGCCTTTTCGCGCAACGCCGCGTTTTCTGCCGGTTGCTGAGCCTGTGCGGAGCCAGCGACTAACAGGGCGAGTAACAAAATGGGGAGCAGGAGGATGAGTATTCGGAAGTTAGTCATCGGGCCTCCATAGGTGCTTTTGCCATATTAAGATACAATCGCCTTTCCATAATGAAAAAGTTCTCGCACGCAACCAGCCCTCGAACTGTGTCCACGGTCCTTTTGGCCGTGATCGTCAGCGCGCTGTGCTTTTCTGTGGGCGAAGGACTGCGACTTACGCCGTTTCCGGTTTCTGCACAAACGCAGGACGCGGGCGCTGCTGTAAGTAGCGCCCTAAACGAAATCTCCCTGTCGCAGTACGGCCCGTTAGATGTTCCGGCGCAGACTCAAAAACGCAGCAAGCGCCACACGATCGACTTCGCTGCCACGGGTTCGCCCGCTCATCGCGACGCCGTTACTGAATCGTCTTTTTTCCAGGCGGATAAGGCGATAGACGTCGCTTCTGTCATGTTCGTTGCGCCTCCGTCCGGGCGCGCTCCACCCTTCCTGTCGTAATCGTTCCCCCGGATAAAAAAGCGTCATAATCACTCTGGAAGCAAAGACTTCCGGCGGTGTGGTCTATTAACGGAAGGGGCTATTTCAAACATGTCGACTATCAGAGAAACGGCGCTGCCAGGCGTCGGACGTAAGTTCCAGGTGGAAACTGCGAGTGGCGATCGACTCGTGATCGTGATTCACGACGACGGCACTCGCGAGCTGTATCACTTCACGCGCAAGGACCCCGATCGGGTCGCTTCAGTAGTCACACTCGCCGACAGCGAAGCGCGACAGATCGCGGGCATCATCGGCGGACTGACTTACGTCCCCAAAGCCCTGCCTTCGGCGGAGATCGTCTTAGACGATCTGCTGCTCGAGTGGTACACGATCGAGCCACGCTCGGCGTGCATCGGCAAGTCGATTCGCGAACTGAAAGTGCGGAGCGCAACCGGCGCGTCAATCGTCTCGATCATCGAGCCCGATCGCGTCAAACGCATCAGTCCGGAAGCTGACACCGTCCTCCACGAAGGGGCCACGCTGATTCTCGCCGGCGATCGGCGGACCATCGCACAGCTCAAGAAACTCCTGGTGACAGGAAGGGCGGAGTAAGCGATGGACCATGTCATTCTTGAATTCGGCCTGGCGTTGGCGCTGATCGGCATCGCGGTTTCGCTTGCTGCCAAGCTTCGTCTATCGAACGTGCCGTTTTTGATCCTGATCGGAATGGCGGTTGGACCACACGCGCCGCAGATCGGCGTCTTCGATTTTCGCTTCATCGGCAGCGCGCCGATGATCGACTTCATGGGTCGCGTGGGAATCCTGTTCCTGTTGTTCTATCTCGGACTCGAATCGAGCGTCAGTCGTTTGATCCAGGCGGGCCGTTCGATCTTTCTCGGCGGATCGATCTACATCGCGCTCAATTTCACACTCGGAATCGTCTACGCGTATTTCACCGGGTTTTCTCCGACTGAGATGTTGGTTGTCGCGGGCGTTACCACGATCTCGTCCAGCGCCATCGTCGCGAAGATCCTGTTTGATTACAGGCGCACGGCTAATCCGGAAACGGAGTTGATACTCGGAATCACGATGTATGAAGACGTGTTTCTGGCGGTCTACCTGTCGTTGATTTCCGGCATCGTGTTGAGTGGAGCGACTTCCGTCGGCGGTGTGTTGTCGTCGGCCGGACTGGCGCTCGGTTTCATCGTCGGGTTGATCGTGCTCGGTCGGTGGGCCACGCCGCTGTTGAACTGGCTGCTGCGCATATCGTCGAACGAAGTATTCGTGATCATCATCTTTGCATGTTTGTTTATCTTCGCGGGGCTGGGTGAAACGATCCACGTCGCGGAGGCGATCGGCGCGCTGCTGCTCGGGCTGATACTCGGCGAGACGGAGCACAGTGCGCGATTGGAAAAACTGGTCGTGCCGTTTCGCGATTTCTTCGGCGCGATCTTCTTCTTTGGTTTTGGGTTGACTGTCGATCCGTTTGGACTTGGCGGCGCCGTGTGGTTGTCGCTTGGCGCAGCGGCTTTGTCGTTGATCGGAGTGATTGTGGCGGGTCAGTTGGCAGGAAAAGTTGCGGGACATTCCGGCGCTACGTCGCTCAACGTTGGTCTGACGCTGCTCGGACGCGGTGAGTTTTCGATCATCGTCGCGAAACTCGCGCAGGCTGGTGGCATGGCTGCATTGATTCAGCCGTTCGCTGCGTTGTACGTGCTGATACTGGCGACGTTCGCGCCGTTGCTCGCGAAAGAGTCGGAACGCATCTACGCGTTGTTCTCGTGGATCTTTAGCCGGCGACGGCGAGAGGTTCCATCGCCGGCATCGAACCAGACCTAGCGTGTCGCCCGCAATTGTGGCTTTGTTCGTACGCCGAAGGCGTTCATTAATTCCAGCCCAGGGTTGTACGCCGCAGGCGTTAAATAATTCGAGCCCAGGGTTGCTTCAACCCTGGGTTGACAACCATGCATTAATCCCTTGAACTCTGAAGGAGTTCCAATTGCATACCGAACACTTTCAGTGTTGCTATTCCTCTTCCCACTATATCCCAGGGTTGTCTCAACCCTGAGTTGTATCATGTATTAGTCCCTGAACTCTGAAAGAGTTTCGATTGCAAACCTAACACTTTCAGTGTTTCTATTCCTCTTCTCACTATCCCAGGGTTGAGACAACCCTGGGCTGGAATTACCGAACGCCTTCGGCGTGCTACATACGTAAAACCGCATCGTCCCTTATAGAACTTGTAATCTGTCACCAACGTTTTGCAAACTACAAGCGCGGCAAATCGATGAGCCCAAACCATGAGCGCAGCCAAACATTCTCTGCAACGCGAAAAGACTTCCCTGCTGGCGGTGCGCGACCTCGCCAACCAGGCTTTCTCGCGCGCAGCGGGCGCGCCACTCATCGGCGGCAACAGCGTTCGCCTGCTGCGCGACGCGAAGGAGAATTATCCCGCCTGGCTCGATGCGATTAAAGCCGCGCAGCGCTATGTTCATTTCGAAAGCTACATCATTCACGAAGACAACGCCGGCTGGTTGTTTGCCGACGCGCTGGTCGCGAAGGCGCGCGAAGGTGTCCGCGTGCGTGTGCTCTACGACTGGCTGGGCGGGCTCGGCAAGTCTTCGCGTTCCTTCTGGAACCACTTGCGCGCCGGCGGCGTCGAAGTGCGTTGTTACAACCCGCCAAGTTTGGATTCACCGTTCGGTTGGGTAAGCCGCGATCATCGCAAGACGATCACCGTCGATGGTCAGGTCGGGTTTGTCACCGGTTTGTGCGTGGGCCGAATGTGGGTCGGCGTGCCTGAGAAGAACATCGATCCCTGGCGCGACACGGGAATCGAAGTGCGTGGTCCATCGGTCGCGAACATCGAACAGGCGTTCGCGCAAGTGTGGAACATAACGGGCGACGATCTGCCTCCCGATGAAATCGCCGAAGCCGGCGCGATTCCACGCGCAGGTGACGTGACGCTTCGCGTCGTTGCAACCGAGCCTGCCAGCGCTGGCATGCTGCGCGTCGATCAGCTCGTCGCCACGCTGGCGCGAGAGCGATTGTGGTTGACGGATGCTTACTACGCGGGCACGACGTCGTACGTGCAAGCGCTGCGAGCAGCAGCGAAAGACGGTGTCGACGTTCGCCTGCTCGTGCCGAATGCGTCTGACATTCCGCTTCTGAAACCGCTGTCGCGCGCGGGTTATCGTCCGCTGCTCGAAGCAGGTGTGCGCGTGTTCGAGTGGAATGGAACGATGCTGCACGCGAAGACCGCTGTGGCTGACTGCAACTGGGCCAGGGTCGGGTCTACGAACCTCAACGTCGCGAGTTGGTTCGGCAATCTCGAGCTCGACGTCGTTGTAGAAGACGTGCCGTTCGCCGTTGAAATGGAAGACGCGTATCTTCGCGATCTCGAAAACGCGACGGAGATCGTCCTTGACGCACGGCACAAACTGCGCGCGCCAAACGCGCCGGTTCATCCGCGTCCGGCGATGACCAGCGGCGGCGGAAGTGGCGGACGAGCAGCAGCCGGCGCGGTTCGGCTCGGAAATGCCGTCGGAGCAGCGTTCACAAATCGCCGTGTGCTCGAGCCTGTCGAAGCGCGGCTGATGCTGATGTCGGGATTATTGGCATTCGGCGTAGCTGCACTCGGCTGGTTCTTCCCGCGCGCGATTGCCTATCCAGTGATCTTCCTGTCGTTCTGGATCTCGCTGGCTCTGTTTTACCGAGCTTACAAACTGAGGGTCCAACAATCCGAATCACCGGTCGAGCGTGAAGTCCGCAACGATCGGCAGGTGATCTGACGCGGCGAGTGCAAGCCGGCTGCGATGCACGGCGATCCGGTCCAACTTAAGAAACGAATTGTAGTAGATGTGATCGAGATGGAGGACCGGAAACACGCCCGGATACGTGCGCGCGCGGCCGAGACGTTGTTCCGGTTCGGCGCTGTTGAGATGAAAACTCATCAGGCGCGTAGTTAGACCACGAGTCCATTCGTTGAAGTCGCCGAGAACGATTCTAGGAGACGTGAGATTTGCTCCGTTGTCCGCAATTACCTCGAACAGTCTGTGTGCCTGGTAGCGTCGTTCAAAGAAACCAGTGCCGAGATGCACGTTGAAGAGGTGCAAGTTCGCAGCAGGCGCGGCCTGGATCGTAACTTCCAAACAGCCGCGCGGTTCATATCGACGGCACGTCAGATCGTGATTGTGATCGTGGGCAATCGGCAACCTGCTGAGCACTGCATTGCCATAAGCCCCGCCACGTATTCTGCGATTCTCGCCGATGCGAAAATCCATTCCCAACTCTTGCGCAATGGAGTGAACATGGTTGTGTTCGCGTTCGGCTTCATCCATGCCGACCACTTCCTGAAGCGCGACGATGTCCGCATCGATCTCCTTCAGGACCTCCGCGATACGCTTCGGACGCACACGCCGGTCGAGCCCGCGGCATTTATGAATGTTGTAGGTAGCAACCCGAAATGATGACCCCATGAACCTTCTCACCGAACCTCAATTCTACTGGGATGCTGTTAGAATTCCCATTCATGGGACATTCAAGCAGACATTGGAGGGCGAGGGTTCTGTTTTTAGTAATCCTGGCCTGTCTTGTCGGCGTCCAGTTCGCGAGCGGCCAGCGCCCTACGCGCCGGGCCGAACCAAGTCCCCAACCTTCGCCTGTTCCCTCCGGTCCCGCCATCGGCACACCTGAAGTCGCGACAGAAGCGATTCAACTCAACCAGCGGCTCCGAACATTGCCGGAACGTTTGCTGTCGCGCGATGCGTTGGTCCAAATCGAACAACGGCTCGACGAGCTGAAAGGAACAACAGGGGAACGTGCGCGCGAAACAGAGTTGGCGATTCAATCCGGTGCGCTGTTCACTGACTTGCAGCAGTTGTCGATCGACTGGCAGGACGTTAGTAAACAAGTCGAAGGCGTTTCGGAAACGTTGGCGAAACAAACAGCGGCGGTTGAAAACGAGCTCCGCTCGCTCAAGAACGACGAGCTGCGCTGGCTCGCAACGAATCATCAGATCAAGACCCAGGAGTCGCCGCCGCCGGAGTTGGTCGAGCTGACAAACAAAGCCGTAACCGATGTTCAGGCGGCAATAAAAGTTGCTGAAGAAAGACGCGCTCAGATCGTCACGCTTCAACAAACAGCCGCAACGCAAAGCGCGATCATCGCCACCGAGATCGAACATCTGAAGACGGCGATGGCCGAAGCGCAGCGAGGCTTGCTGGAGCGCGATAGTCCTCAGCTATGGAAGGGCCAATTCCGTTCGCAGCCGGAAGACAGTGCAGCGCGGCGGCTGTTGCGCGGGTCGTATCGAGAAGATCTCGCGCGCATCCAGACCTTCAGCCGTGCGAAACGCAACGCGCTGATCTTCGTTGCAGTTCTCACGATCATCATAATGAGCCTGCTGGTGCGGCTTCGCTCCGCGCCGCTGAAGCAGGCAAAGGCTGTCGACCTGCAAGATCCGGCTTCGATTCTTCATCGGCCATTCTCGTTGGCGCTGTTGATCTTTCTCGTGGCCCTGATGCCGCTGCTTTTTGCGGCGCCGTTGAGCGTCATCGGTTTGGCAAACCTGATCGCCGTCGTGCCGATGATGACGTTGCTGCGGCCGCGTTTGAGCAAACTGTCGCAACGGATGCTGATCGTCCTGGTGGCGAGCGTGCTGTTGTGGCACGTGACCAAGCTCCTGCAGGCGGCGACGTGGATCAAACGCGATCTGCTTGCGTTGTTGATGTTGTTTCTGATCGCTTCGTTTGTCTGGTTCATTCGTGAGGCACGCCGAAAAGAGGAACGAGGATCGACGTTAGTTGCGACAGCAACTCATGTCGGGATCGTTCTGTTGACGGTTGCTTTATTCGCAAACGTGTTTGGCTTCGTGCGGCTTTCGGATCTGTTGACGCAGGGAACGCTCGTGAGCGCATATCGCGGCGTGGCGCTCTACACGATCGTCGTCGTCGGATCACTTGTCATCGCTTTCGCGCTTCAGGCGAAGACGACGCAACGTTTTGCCGTGCTGCTCACCGATCGGGACCGTCTCGCTCGGCGGATCGTGTTTGCGCTGGCGGTGACGGTGATCCTGATTTGGATTCACACGGCGCTGAGTCTGTTTGCGATCAGAGACGTCGTGTACAGCGCGCTTAGTGAAGCGCTCAATTATCAGATCACGATTGGGTCGGCGAGTTTTGCGATCAGCAACATCGTCGCGTTTGTATTGACCTTGTTCTTTGGTTATCTCGTCGCTTCAATCACGCGGGCGATTCTCGGCGAAGGCATCCTGCCACGATTGAAACTGGCGCGCGGTCTGCCCAACGCGATCGCGACGATCACGCACTACGTGCTGCTGGTGCTGATCTTCCTGTTGGCGCTTGCGGCTGCGGGCGTCGAGTTATCGAAGTTTACGATCCTGACGGGTGCGTTGGGCGTGGGTCTCGGCTTTGGTTTGCAGAACGTGGTCAACAATTTCGTCTCGGGTTTGATTCTGCTGTTTGAGCGGCCAATCAGGGTTGGCGATCTTTTGGAGATCAAAGGAGTCAGCGGCGAAGTCACGAAGATTGGCTTTCGTTCCAGCACGGTCCATGCCTTCGACGGATCAGATCTCATCATTCCGAATGCGATCCTGATCTCGGAACAGGTGACAAACTGGACGTTGACCGGCACGCGCCGCCAGGTTTTTCTGCACATCCATGTTGCTTACGGAAACGATCCCACTAAGGTGCGCGATCTGTTGCGCGACACAGTTTCAAAGCATCCGGAAGTGTTGCCTTTTCCGAAGCCAACGGCCTTGTTTCTCGGATTCGGCGACAGCGCGCTGAATTTTGAGGTTCGCTTTTGGGCGCCGCGGCCGGAAGCTGTTCCCGAGCTGAAGAGCGATGTCGCGCTCAGCATCGCAGCGGCCCTGGACGAAGCCGGCATCATGGTGCCGATTCCGAAACGTCATCTTCACATCACGGGATTGCCTGACAACGAAGGCGTTGAGCGGGTGGTGAGTCACGAGCAGTTGCTTGGCGATGGCAACGATTAAGCTCGCAGCACTTACTGGATCGACACCGTCAACGTATAGTTTGTGGCACTCCGAGCGGTGTTGACGATCGAGAGCAAGTGATCGCCGCCCGACATTTCTACGCTGAAGTTCTTTCCGCTGGCGGTTCCGGCATTAACTACCACCGCGCCGTTGCCTGAAGTGATCACGATCGACATCAGTTGTCCGGCGCGACCGTTAATCACGTATTCCGTATAGCCATTCGCGCCGATCCTGCCGCGCACCGTCGCCGAGCTGGCGCCACGCCGAAAGCTGATCCGTTTCTGGGCCAACGAATCAGCGCTGGACATAACCAGCACCAACAGCAACGCGATAACCTGCACACTCGCTTTTCTAAGGTTCATTCTTTTTCTCATTGGTTTAATAGCGCCGAGTGAACCACACGAACAAGGTCGCGCGGATCGTCCGCGGGGAAATGATGAGTAGCCACAATCTTGCGCCCGTGCTGCGACATGCGATGACGATATGCCGCGTCATAGTAATCAAGAACGATCTCGATTGCATAGCGCATGTGACCCGCGCGGGTGGCATTCGCAGCGGCTTCCAATCGCGAGCGATCGAAGCGCCGGTCCAACCGGTTTAGCGCCGCTTCAAAATCGACCGGCGGAATCGAGCCGTATTCTTCGACGATTCGAGCGAGACGCTCCTCGCGATTCGCGATGACTTCAACTACGGGAAGTTGCTGAAACATTCCCAGCAGCCACAACGGCAAACCGACACTGCCGATGAATGGACCTTCGTCTTCGATCCAGAGCGGCGCCTCAGGACTGGCCGACGACCACGCGTCGCCGACAAGTTGCTGAAAAAGATTGTGTGACGGTTGCGGCGGTTTACCAAATCCGCCAAAGACTGATCCGGAATGATTTGCGAGCCGTTCGAGGTCGATAACCTGTTCGCCGAGAGTTGATAAACGATCGAGCAGCCGCGTCTTGCCCGCACCGGCGAGGCCCATCAACACGATCGCCCGAGGCGAAGGTGCCCCTCGGGAAGAACACACCGGCTGCGATAGAGTATCCACCCGTTCACAGGAAGCGTGCTCACCCGAGAGGACTGCCTTTGGTTCAGAATTTCATCCGGTCCCTGATTAAAAAGCAGGTGTGTAGCACATCCAAAGGTTCACCCAAATTAGCACGCTGACTTTCGTTCAACAAGATCTATTTGTTAACTGAGTAGTGATACAGTTTGACACTGTTCAGTACGCCGAAGGCGTTAAATAATTCGAGCCCAGGGTTGCTTCAACCCTGGGTTAACCATGCATTAATCCCTTGAACTCTGAAGGAGTTCCAAATTGCAAACCGAACACTTTCAGTGTTTCTAATTCTCTTCTGCTGTTTACCCAGGGTTGAAGCAACCCGGGGCTCGAATTAACCAACGCCTTTGGCGTAACTGCCCGTAAACTGTAATTCAGCGTCGCTTCACCGGCTCGATCACGTCGAACCGCAGGCCGCTTTCGACCTCGCCGCGACCGCTTGTCTTTCGTCGGCCATGCCACACGAAAGTCGAACCATTCAACCAACGCGCGCGCTGCGCAGTCGCTTCAACCAACACGCCCGCTCGCGTCACTTCTTCTTCGTTTACAAAATAAGGACGCGCCTGCGTGTTGTCCGCTTGCAATCCGGGACGCAGTATCGACGTCAACGGACGCACAGGAGCGATCGCGTCGAGAAAGAAACGCGGCATCGACGCACGCTGCAAACGGATCGCGCGCGTGTCGCGCGGCTTGTGTACGGGAACAAACGGGATCCAATTCTCGGCGACCGTCGTGCCGAGCCGGTAACGCAAAACAACTTCCGGATCGAGCGGCGCCGGCGCACCGTTGCCATTGCTCAGCTCTTTCTCGATTGTTTCGAGCGCAGTGCGGAATCGACGTGCTCTCGAAGCGCCGTCAGTGCCGCCTCCCAACCCGTCAGGCACTCGCGTCTCCACTGCCCAAACAGTGTTCGTCATCTCGTCGCGCACAAACGCCGCCGCCTCGAACGGCTCGCTTTCGAGCACGTCGCCGAGCACCGGCGCCAGCAGCAGATGTTGGCCCAACGGATCGGCGGCTGGTCCAGTGCCGCGCGGCGCGACGCTGAAGAAATCCCAACGCGTCCAGATGCCGCCGGAGCTTCCCGTCGCCGGCGCAACACTCGTGCGCCAACCAAACACATCGGTGATGACGATGCCTTCGATGTCCGCCATCACGCCCACTCGCTGGCGGCAAGGAACAATGAACCAGTTGTTGCCAAACAGGAGGGCAAACTCCGCCACCGCGATCTTCGCCACGTCAGTCGATTCGGCTTGAATATGGCCCAGGTCAACTGCGCCGTCTTCAAACTGCCACCAGCGCGACGTCGGCATCCCGGCAAATTCCGCCGGCGACGGAATCACGCTGCGAACGTCGATCGCCCCTGTGGCTTCAGGATGAGTCGCATGTCCGTTTGGCGTAAGTGGACCTTGATCGAAGGAGTACCAGTCAAGCCGCCCGGTCGCATACTCCTCCGCGTTGAGGACCATCGCGTTGTTGGCGTCGTGATGAAACGAAGCGCCAAACTGGTATTCGAGCTGAGCATTATTCCACGCTGTTTGATCGGGCGCGTCTGCTGTCAGGTAAAGCTTCGTGAACCACTGGTGGTATGTGCCTAAAGCCGCGAGCACGAGATCCGCGTGCTCGCGAATTACTCCGAGCACGAGTGAGACCGGTAGGTTGGACCAGGCGACGCCTTGTCGCAATGCCGCCGCGAGCGCGACGCCGTCAAACGCCCGACCAGCCAGCGCCTGTTGCATGCGATGAGCCGCGCTGTTTGTTCTGCGCTCCGCCACGCCGACAGCATCGTCCGGATCTTGCGGATCTAACGCCGGGACAGCGATCGGAAACGCATCGCGAAACAACGATCGATAATGCGCCGGATTAAACACCGGCGCGCCAGCCGGCAACGCCTTCATCTGTTCCGCCAGCAGCGTGAGAAAGCGCCGCGCCATGTGTGCGCGCGCCGTCACGTCGAATCGCAGCGGCAGTTTCTCGACGGCGGCTTCAAGCGGAACCTGCTCCGAGTAACCGTTGAACGGACCAGACGCGCCGATGCGCAATCCTGACAACGGCGTCGTGCGGCGCGCCATCTTTGCCGTGATCGGCGAGCCACTGTCCTCGCCTTTGAACTCGCCAAACTGCCACTGCCGCGCGAGCATCCACAGCGGATCGTGCACGCGCGCCTGCAACGCGCTGTCGAAGTCGACGCGCCGCGAACGCGGCTCCAGCCGGCTCCACACTCGCAACGACTCACATCCGATTCCGGGATTTGGCATCGACCCTCCTCGTTATGCCGGCGCGGCCGGGTTGTTTTTTCCGAAATCAAGAATCACGCGGCTGTCAGGGATCTCGCCCAATCGCTCCGGCAAATCGACAGGCACCAGCTCGCCTGTGATGCCGGGCAAGATCTGCCCGTAAAGATCCTGATGCAGATGTTCCAGCTCGACGGCGCGATTCTTTGCGAGCTCCAACGTCTCGTGGAGAGTCACAACGAGCTCATCCCAACGCCACGCGCCGCGACGCTCAGGCGGAACTGCAACCAGCAAACATTGCGGCGGCATCGAGTCGGGTTGGTCGTAATGAATGGCGACGCCGGTTGTCTCCTCGCTCGCTGGAATGATCTCGCTCCACTGGTCCACGAGGATGCCGGCGCTTGGACCACCTTGCGTGTTGAGCGCGTCGCGGCCGAAGACGACGAGCGAAAGACGATCCGACGTGGGTCGGAAACCGGCGGGAAACTCCGCGCCAAACCAGGGATCGCCGGCGACGTGCGGGAGTTGCGCCGGAGTGCCTGTCAGCACGCTCGTGCCGAACGCATCGCCGAGCGTGACGACGCGCGCAAGCCGGGCGGCATTTGCGCGAACGGCGGCAACGCCGTGCAGCCAGCCGTCGAGCGACGGATCGTCGACGGGCGCGAGGTTCGCAGCGAGCGAAGCAGCGACTGTGTTCGGGTCGCGCAGTTGAAACTGAGGCAGGATCACAAACGGCTCGCCGAAGACCGCTTTCGCGGCTGCACGCAAAGCATCGGTGCGTGGGCCGGTGGCGGGTACTTCCGACAATTTCTTCGTTGCGTTCTGAACACGCGTTGCGACTTCGATGAAGGCAGTTTCGATCTTCTCCAACAACTCACGCAGCACCGCCTCGCGCGTGGTAAATGCAACTGGCGGATCGATCTGCGCGATACCAAAAGCCGCGGCCGCAGCCAACGCGTCGAACAACTCATCGCGGCGCGCCCAGAGCGCAGCCAGATCTCTGAAAACGCGACGCCCATCGATCGTCTCCGTGTAAACGTCGATCTTGCTCAAGAGGTACCCACGCGGATCGTTCGCCAAGATCCCGGGATCGTTATCCGCGTCAGCGCTCAAGATCCTGATCAACTCGACGCCGAGAGCTGTGAGCAAATCGAGCGAAGCCGTGACACGCGCGGCGAGCTCGTCGTCGAGCGAACCGGACAACAGCGCGCCGCCGTCTGCCGCGGTCTCCTCCAAAACCCAATCGTGTGCTGTCGCCGCACGTCCGCGCGCAAGCAGCTCATAAACACTCTCGAGCAGCGGCGCGATCTCGACGAAGCTTTTTACCTCCAAAGCCCACGCGGGATCTCGTTGAAACTCCACCCGCAGCACCGGCGGCGGCACATCATCGTCGAGATCGTTGGGCCTGTGCGTGTCAATCAGATAAGCAGCGAATTCACCAACGCCTTTCTCGAAACCTGGACCAAGCAATGCGAGCAGATCGATCGGTTGCAGATCCAGATCTGCCGCGGAAACTTCGGCGACCTGCACGTCATCCGGATTGAAGATGCGTGCGCGCAGGTTTTGCCCCAGTCCAAGCAACCCGCCGAGCCAGTTATTCAAAGACGGCTCCGCAATCGCACGAGGCGTTTCAGCCACCGCTTGCCAGCCTGCCGGCAACGTGCCCCTGAAAGCCACGACCGGAGCGATTTGCAAGAACAGTCTTTGCGAAACAAGTGTCCCGCTTCGCGGTGTGTCGACAATCTCAGGACGGGGCGGCGCCTGGCCCTGCGCCAACGCCGAGACTGCCGCTGCCGCACGCACGTGATTTCCTTGCGCGATCTGGTAGACGCCTTCGGCGACCACGAGATCCGCCACCGCATCGACAGCATCGGCGAGGTTGTCCAGCGCGCGCAGCAAACCGTCCAACCGGCGTCGCGATACGCCGTCGGTCGTCGCCGGAATCAGCACCTGCCCGTCGGCGGCTTGCAGTCCAAACGGATAGAGCGAGTAGTTGCCGTTATCGAAGAGTACGTCGAACACCGTCGCGCCGGGCGCAACATTGACGGCGTTGTCCTGAATCCACGCCTGCACCGTCTGATGCAGCGCCAAACCATCCACAACAATCTGACGCGACGCATCCGGCGAGGAAAGGTTCTCATCAACGGGAACTGTCGACGGAAAAGTCCGCCGCAAAGGCGCGATCAGATCGTCGAGCGTGACGCCCTCGTTGACGTAAGCCTCGTGCAGAAAACGTTCGAACTGGTAACCAAGCAACGAACCCAGATCGTTTCCGGCGCGAACACCTTCGATCAAACCAAGCGCCAACCGCACGCGTCGCGATGACAAGTTGACCGCCATGCGATTCTCGACGTCAGGTTGCGCTGCTTCCGACAAGTAACCGCTGCGCAGGATGGCCGCCGTCACGGCGTGGTTCAGCGATGGCCCATGAATGAAGCCCTGATTTTCCACGTCCGTGAAAATCGGTTGCGCGTCAGTGATCAACGCCGGCGGGACGTTGCTCGCCAAAGGATGCGACGCATCGGGACGCAGATCTTCAACCCAACCATAAGCGCCGATGTAAGCGCCGCGCGGCATTGCCTGTCGCATTTCCGCGAGCCGCTCGGTTGCGAGTCCGGTCAACCACGTATCGAGACGATGACTGACGACGTCGAGGTGCTCGAACAGGAGCTGGTCCAACCGCTCGGGCGGAATCTGGACCAACTGCAACGTGTCGTTCGCATGGGCCACGAGGGTGTTTACAAACGGTGTGTGACGAGCGCGTCCCCCAAAACCGCGAAACACGGCGTTGTCTCCGCGATTTTCGAGATACATGGCCATCGTCTTTTCGCCGCCGGCGCGCAGATAGTTGAAGAAAGTGCCCGGCCCTGCCGGAAACACAACGTCGAAACGGCCGTCGAGCTCGCTCAGCGGTGCAAACAGATAGTTCCACTGCGTGACCGCAAAGTCCTGCGAGAGCGTGCTGACCAGAAACTCATCGGAGGATGAAGCGAGCCGGCGCGCTACGTCGGTGAGCATGTGTTCGACATCGAGTATGCGCAGCGTCGCTTCGCGCACCTGGTTCAGAAGCGCATGACGGATCAACAGGTAAAGCAGCGATCGAACATCAGCGCTGGTGCGTGCTTCTGCGATCAAAGTGTTGGGCGCGGCGGCAAGCAACTGCGGAATCCAGACCGCTACGTCCGCGCCGACGTTTTCGCCAAGCAGAGGTTTCGGTTCGCGCAGGTGCCTCACTTCGTAAGCGCGTGAATGCAACAGCCGTCTGTAAGCCTTGTCGAAAACATCGCTGACTCTGCCATCGTCGATCAAGTTACCTGGACCAAGCCGCAGCGCATCGCGAAACACGTTCGCGAACCGTTCGAGCAAAGCAACCGGACCGAACGCCGCGGCGGTTGACGTTCCTTCTGCGGGCACGCCGAAGTCGAGCAAGTCGTCAGGATCGACTGGCGGATGCCGGCGCGCGCAGTTCAACGAGAGTCGATAAGCGCTTGATGCGGAAGTCGCTTCAAGACCGAGTATGTCGAGGAAGTGTTGCTGGAAGTCGGCCACTCCGGTGCTGTGCGCGTGTTTGACGTGCGCCTGGCGGAGAGCGGTCCAATCCTGTTGCATGCGCAACAGCACGTCACGCAAGAGTCGATTGAATAATGCGCGGCGTTCGGCCGGATTACCTGGCGGATCGGGAAATGGCGCGCGCCCGGTTGCCGGCACGTAAGCGCTGAAAGCGGTCGTTGGCAACACGCCGTAGGGTTGTGGACCAACACGGAAACTCGGAATCGATCCGCGCGCGGTGACGTTCGTCAACGCAAACTCGGCGATCCAGTCGCGCGTCTCGACCGGCATCAGCGATCCAAAAAACTCTCCGAGAAAACTGCCAAACGTCGCGGGCCAAAGCACGCGATTCATCAGCAACGCTTCGTTTACGTTCTGTCCGCCGGAATGGGCCACATGAGTCAGCTTCGCGGGATCGACGCCGAGCGCGCGTGCGAGTCGCAAACCGTCCGGGGCTGACGCCGGCGCTGACGCGACATCGAACAGCGCGGGGCCGCGTTCGTTCGCAAAACTCTCGTCGGGATCGTCAGTGCTCTGGTAACCGGCTGTTTCCGTTTCGGCGTTGTTGGTCGGCGTGCCGATCGGCACTAGCGCGAGACCGTTTTGGCCGTAGTGATGATTGTCGAGCAGCGCTTCGAGCCGCGTGCGGCCCTGGTCCCGCGTGTCGGTTCGCACGCCGAGCACGTAAACGCGATCGAAACCGGCAACAGCTTCGTCGTGAGTGATCGCGATCTTGACGCCCATGCCGCTTCTGATTGCTTCGTCGAAGTCGATCATCCAGCGGATCGAATCGCCGACGACAAGGTTGCCGTTAGCGTCGAGTGTGTACTGTTCGTTCGCGGCGTTTGCCGGATCGGGATCGAGGCCCAGCTTCAGATCGGGATTGACGGGCGTGCAGGCGACAACGTGCGTCGCGCGATCTCCATTTGCCGTGATCACTACGAAGCGATTCGGCATAACGCCGGAATGCGGCGCGCTGGACCAACTTGCCTGCTTCAACACCACATCGGGAAACTCGATCCGCGGATTGCCTCTCGCGGCCACTTCTTTGCTGACGCCCGCGAACCAGCGATCGAGTTGTTCCAACACCGGATCCAATTGACTGCGCGGCTGCTCTCGGCCCGGGACAAGCGCGGGCGCCTTCGCCTCGGCGCGGGTGTCGAAACCTTTTGCCTTCGACTTGATCACTTCCAGCTTGCGCCCGATCCGCGGCAGCATCGCCGGTGGCACTGACTTCACTTTGTTAACCGTCTCGACCGTCGTCTCCGCCGCTCTCATCAACGCCGTCAAGCGCTTGCCCGGCTCGGAAGCCGAGACCTCTTCGAGACGTCGATCGAAAGCCGTCAACGCGTCGAGCACGCTTGCGCCCGCTTTCGCGTCAGGCACTTCGGCGTTCGCGGCAGGTTGAGTTTGCAACGCGATCCACGCGGCGCGATTGGAACCATGCTTCAAACACAGCGCACGCCACGCGCCACGCAGCAACGCATCGTTACCACCGGCGGCGAGTGTCTCGTTCCAAAAGATGTGACCGCTATCGCGCTCGGAACTGGTCAAACGCGGATCGTGTGTCTCGACCGCGATGTCGTCAGGAAAGATCCGCACCCACAGCTCATGGACCGTTATCGTTCCCGCGGAAAGTCGGACCGCCGTGTCGCGCAAACCCGGCGCGACTTCATCGTCGAGCTTGCGATCGTCGCTGCGCACGGCCGCGATCGCTTTCTGCAACGTCGTCATGTTCGCGCGAAGCCGGCTGGCCTGGCCCAACGTTGCTTTCGCCACAATGCCGCCGCCGGCGCCGCCACGCTCGAGCGCGTCCGCGAAGCGATCGACGAGAGGACGTCCTTCGACGACCAGCGACATCAGCTCGGTTTTCCAGTCGCCGGGAAGCAGCGTGATCGCATTGACGTCCGCAATGGAAGCGGTGGTTGCGTCGATAACGTCTTTGGCGAGTTGTGACGTGCGATCCAGGCGGCGTGTGACGTTCGGCGCAGCGAGTGCGGCCATCGTTTCCTTCAACCGCGTGCGCACTCGCTCAAACGCTTCGGCAGATTCAGCCAAACGAGCCACCGGCAAAGGTTTTTCTTTATCACCTTCGCGGATCGGAATCAGTTTTCGCGCGCGCAAACGATTCACCAGGTCGAGCGTCGGGATCAGTTGCCTCTCGATCTGCGCGAACGTCGTCGTGGTCAACTTCTGCACGGGGGCAAATGCCTTCTGAAACCGCGCCCGTTGAAAAGGCGAACGAAGATTGCCGATCGTCGCCGACGCCGGCTTCATCGCTTCGTTGCCTCTGCCGATCAGCTTCGTGAGCGCCTCGGCTTCGGCCTCGTTGGCGTCGGCAGCATCGCGCCATATTCGTCTCACCTGATTCACAGCGTCCGACGCGGCGCCGATCTGCTTTTCGAGAAACTCGTACATCGGTTTCTCGACTTCCTGTTTGAAGAGCTTCTTCTCCTTGACCTTGCCTTTGAGAACCGTGGCTGTCTGTCTTTTCGCGATCGACTCGATCGACTCAACCAACACATTCAAACCGCCGATCAACTCTCGCGCTCCCGACAAACCACCGGGCCGCGGCACTTCACGTTGCACGAAACGAGTTTCGATCCTCACCGGCCACAACACGAATGGCGTGTCATCATTCAGCGCGGCAACCGTGCGGCGAATCTCGTCGATCGCCGCAGCGTTGGCGCCTACCGCATCGGCGACGATGTTGCTGAGCGTCATGGCAGCATCTCCTCCGCGTGCCGCGCGTAAAGGATCGGAACTTGAAAAAGAACGTAGGCCATGTCCGCGGAGGTTCGGCCCCACTGCGCGGCCGACGGCGCCTGCGGCTGTAGCCCGGCATTCGCCGAAAGACGAAGATGGGTCGTGTTATTCGGAAACTGAATCGCCTCCCACGAGAGATCGTTCCAGGTCGCGAGACCTTGCGGCGGCGCAGACGTGTCCAACCCAAAACGCACCTGGCCCGGCCGTTCCTTGAACACAAAGAACCAACCCGGGCTCGCAGCCACGGGATCGGACGGATCCAAACGTCGATGACCGCGCGCGGTTGCTTTGGGAAGATCGAAGCCGACGATCGTCACGTCCGGTTCCAGCCGCGCATGGAATGACGGAAACTTCACTGCACCATTCTGTTTCAACACTCGCGCCTTGAGCGGATCGTTGTCGGTCCAGTCGGCTTCCTGCGCGTAGACGACCGTGTCGGGATACTTGAGCAACAACTCACCGCGCACTACCAGCACCAACGTTTCCGGCGGCACTTCGAATTGTCGGCCGAGTTGGTTAGCCCATTGGTCCATCGGCTTGATGTGGGCGCGATCCTGTTGATCGAGTGCGTCCTGCGTGTCCCAGAAGACGCGAAAGTAAGTGCCGCGCAAATCGGTGGGATACTCACGCCATAACAACTCGCCCGCCATCGCATGATTCAATCCGGCCATGTAGGCTTCGACAAAACGTTGATTCGGCTCCATCAATGTGAGCGTGTCTTTAGGCAAGTCCGTCGCGTTCGGCAGAATGAAATCCTGCGAGAGTTTGCGCAGCGGCTCGAACATCGCATCGGGAAAGACGGGATGGGCCATCACCGGCCGCGCGCGGCGGGGCAACTCTGCATCGCGCTGGTTCACGATCTCGTCGACGCCGGGAAGAACGGAAGTGATCCGCTTAACCGTGGCGCGCACGGGACGCATCTGTTGCAACACGCTGCCGGCGAGCGCCGGCACCCCGACCAATTCCGGCGCAGGCTCGGGTTGCGGCCTGCCGGCGACGATGTTGGTGCGAAACAGTTGCAGATCCATTTGATACTGCTGCGTCTCGTTGACGTCAGTCATGCGAGCGATTTCACCGTCGGCGGGTGGCGCGTCGGTAACGACAGTAACGCCACGATAAACCTTGCCGGCGATCGCAGCGCCAAACTCGGCGTCGAAGATGTTGTGTGGCAGCGTGACGCGCACCGCGTCTGGTCCATCGGTGGCAAATGCTGAAATGGCATTGATCATTTGCTGAACGCGTTGTTTCAGCGCCAGTTGATCGGCGGGCGCGTTAGCGGGAATGCGCACGCCGAGTGCTGCGGTGGCGGCAGTTTTCAGTGCTGCAAGAGTCAAGTTCGCCAGATTCTGCGGCGGGTTGGCGGTCCGGCGCGCATGTAGATCCTGGTAGAGAACCTCGACGAAGACCTGTCGCGGCACGACCGGCTGATTAACAAACTCCTGAATCGACGAATCGACGGCCGTCGTAACTTGGTCCACCGCGACGGACGCGCCGGGTTCAGCTTTTGGCGGCGCGGCCGACAGTGCCTGATCCGGCGGCAGGTTCATGTGCGTAAGAAGATTCGTTTGAAAACCTTCGACGTTCGCGCTGCCCGTCAGACGCCGCATCAGTTTGCGCTGCGGTCGCGTCACGCGTTTGAATGCCGAGCTTTGCGCCGCCGTTGGCACACGGCTTTCAGACACGAGGCCGCGAATCGAACGTTGCGCCGCTGGACCAGCCAGTCCCTTCTGGGCCGCGGCAGTCAACGTCATCACGCGATCGTCGCCGGCCGCGACCACATGCTTTTGAAACAGCGCTTCGGCAGCGGCGACCGCAAGCTCAGCCTCACGCAATCTTTGATTTGCGTCTTCAAGCTCGCCAACCTGGTTCCAGGCCCGCTCCATCAAATCGTCCTGCTGTTGCCTGACGACTTCCGATCCTAAACCTGCAACGGCACGACTGCGCGGATCGAGATTCAACTCCCGCAACCACGCGAGCGACGCGTGACCTGTCGCATCTGCGACCCGCGCGACGTCAGCATGCCAACGACCATAAGCAGGTGGAGTCACGATCGGATCGTCTGGTAGATCTTCGGCCACGCCGCTGGGTAACAAGATCGGCGCGTACTGGCTCTGCCTGTTTGCGGTCGGAGCAAGAGGATGCGGCAAATTATTGACGCCTGCCTGCTGCATGTTTTCCGAGAGGTCAACGATGTTCTCGATCTGCGCCGCAACTCCCGCGCCCGGTTGAGCTGGAAAACTTTGACGCCCGAAGTCAGGCGGTCTTAAAGCGCCCTCGAGATCGACAGCAGCGCCCGCGGGCGTGGTCACGCCGTAGCCCATTGCCGAAATGTCCATGCGACGTTTGCCGAACTGTTGTCCCACTGGTCCAGGCACGAGCTTGCGCACGAGGGTTTCAAAATCGCCGGACGATCCGGTCTTGAAGTTCCAATGGTAATAGACGGGATAACGCGGATCGGCTTGCGCTTCGGCAGTTCCCCACGATGGTTTCTGCGCGGCTATCGCGGTCGCGTCGATACCAAGCCCCGAAAGCCGGCCGGTCTCGAACGCGGGCACGATGAAAGCGTGATAGACAGTCTCGGCAACGAGGCGGCGCGGGTTGAGCAAACGCGAGAGCGCGTGATCGGGGTTCTCCGTAATCGCCTGCGGCACATCGTTTGGACCAGCCACTGAGCGACTGATCTGCGCGTGCGCCCAGGCCCACGTTTCTTCTACCGAAGGCAGCTCGGCTTCCGCCGTCAACGTGATGATCGGCGACTGCCCCGGTCGCTCAGTCAAGGTGAACTCAGAATTCCGCAACACTAAGAGCGCGATCCACGGGCGCAACTTGTGCTGTCTTCCGGCAGGCTCATCTGCCGCCGCAGGACGCGCGGGCGTGTAGCGCCAGGGAAAGTCTTCCTCGTAAAACTCGACGTAAGCCAATTCGCCGGGCGTGACATTTACGGCGTTCGCGTAAGGCTCGGTGCGCAGAATCGCTTCGGGTTTGATGCCCGCGATGTCGATTGGACCAAGAATCTGAACGTCTTTTGAAACTTGCGGGAGCGCAGCCGGAGCGCCGCCGCCCTTCGGCGTGTAACCAAGCGTCACGTCGACGGCGACCGAAGCGCGGCCCAGTGGTCCAGGTCCGGCATTCGGGTTCTGACCGAGATCGTCGGCTTGATCGATCGACGCCGCGATGCCTTGCCGCAGCCACGAAACGAAACTGTATTCGGCGACAGGAAAAGCCATAACGATTACGCTGCGAGTTGCGCCTCCGGAATGATTTCAAACGTGCCGGCGGTCTGGCCGCGGGCCAACAGTTCGTTCAGCCGAGCTTCGGCATCCGCGCGCTTCAACAGCACGCCATCAGGAAAGACAGGACGACCCGCTTCGTCGATGACCGGATCGACCGGCAACCCGTCTGGTCCAATCGCGCGCAAATCGCGGACCTGCGCGACGGCGTAGAGATCTTTGATCTCGCCAATGTTGCGAACCGATTTCTCTTCACGCGCGCGAGCATGTTGGCGCGAAAGCGGCGAACGTCCGATGCGTCCACCGGGCACCAGCGATTCGAACACTCCGCGTGGCTCCGGTTGCGCAGCCGAACGCCTCGTTTGCGGATCGACCGACGCATCACTCAGCAACACTTCATAGGAGACCGGCAGCGACAAAACATGATCCGTGCGCAACTCGTGACCGCCATGAACCCGCAGGCCGCTCACGCGCTGCTCGTAAGCGGGCGCGTTGAGCTTGTCGCGATCCGAAAGCTCCTGGAACGCAGCGGGCGCAAACGGCTCGAAGATCGGCGTCGTGTCCGCGGCGTTCCCCGCGATCTGCATTTCGTTGACGACCACTCGTTGCGCGTCCGCCGGACGGCTCGTTCCAAACAACGTAAAGTCAGTATTGAAAGGCAGAATCCGCTGGCTGACGGTCAACCTGCCACCGGCATCGATGACGACGCTGTCGGCCTGTGGCGCGATCGGAAAGATGTTGACGAGCGAAGCCGCGCCCGCGCTGAGCTCGCCTCTCCAGTTGTCGTTTCTTCTAAACTCGTCGATCACGAGCGGCAGCACGTCGACTTCCGGCAGCGTCGTGTGCACCTCTTCGCCGAAACGCTTCTCAAACTCGACGGACACTTTAAAGAACAGGATCTTGAAGCTCGCCGTGCCGGTCGCGATCCACGGCGTTGGTCCCTGCAACCTGAAGTCGAGCGACAACGACAACAGATCGCTGTCACCAGCACGCACCGCGAGCCGGGCCCAACAATGCGCGTCGATGTGAAACGGCGAGAACTGGAACAGAACGTCGAAACCGAAGTCGCCTTCGATCGAGAAACTCGAGATGCCAAAGTAGAACGTGAGTCGCGCGCCAAACTGGATCGTGTTGGTGGTGATCGCGAAGTAAGTTTGTAACTGAAGCCGCGGATTGTCCTTCAACAAACTCAGCGTGAGGCGGCGCATCTGCGGCAAGCGCAGGTACGCGCCCGGTTTGAACGACGGATGGAACCCGCCGACGCTGGTGACAAAATCTTTCTGTTTGCTCCAGCTCAAACGCAGCGCGATGTCGCCTTCGAGAGAGAGTTTGAAACCGCCGCGTCCGATGTACGAGTCGTAGATCGCCGCGTCAAAGGTCAACAAACCGGCGCCGATGTCGATCGTGCCCAGGAATGCGACTTTTAGATCGACAATCGGATCGCTTGCATCGGGCAAAGCGGCGCGCAGCACACCGAGAATAGCGACGCGAATCGGCGATCCGATCTCGATGATCAATCCCAACTTGATCGTGATCAGCGGCGGACTGCTCCACGTGATCATGGCCATTGGTCCAACGAGGAACTGGCCTTCGGCCTGGGGAAACACCTCTTCGAGATCGCGGATGATCGCGTCGATGCGCCTGATGATGTCGGTGGGAAAGAGAATGTTGTCGGCGGAACCGGCGCGCAGACCATCGCGCAGCCGATCGATGTCGACGCCGCGGTTTAGTCCGAGCAATCCACCGGCGCCGGCGAAGTAGAAGTTGTAACTGAGCGGTATCGGGACCGGCAGCGTCACCGTGATGATCATCAGGAGCGAGAAGCCTTCCGATCCGTCAGGCTTCTTCGTCGTAATGATCGCGATCGCCGTCAGCGCAAACTTTTGCAGCACTGAGAGTTCCAGCGCGCCGACGTAGCGACCTCGTTCGGTGTCGATCGACAGAAAGCCCGCAGCCTTTACGACCGGCGTGTCGATCGAGAGCCCGATGCCCGTCGGCGGCTTGAACGAGAGTCCGAGGTTCGCATTGCCTAGATTGCCGGCTGCGCCTAACTGGAGCTGTCCCTGAATCCCGATCTCCTGCACGACGGCGACGATTGGACCAAGCGCGAGACCGCCGGTCGCGCTCACAATCAGTCGCAAACCGGCCGGATCGAGTCGCAGACCGAGATCGATCGTGTTGATGAAGATCGGACCGATCTCCGCGTCGAGATGAAACGTGTATTCAAGCTCTGCGCCGCCGCTGAAATAAAGACCGCGCGCGGTGCTGAAACCGATCGTCAGATCGAATCCGAAGATCAGTGGATCTTTCGGCAGGACCATGCTCAGGAAACCGTCGCCTTCGGAAGCGACAATCACCAGCGCAGCTTCCTTCAATGCGAACTCCGCGCCAACGTCGAAAACTCCGTCGCTCGACGCGGCGGCGAACACGCGCTGCGAAATTTCTCCAATCTCCAATCGCGTGCCGCCGGAGTTGCCAAAGATCACCAATGGACCAAGCACCGATCCGTCGCGCAGCAACGTCAGTCCGAGCGCCGCGGCGATGGCCACTGCAGCTTCGACTTGCACGCTCTGCGGACGAACGTTGACGCGCAATGCTTCGGCGTCGATCTGCCCGTCGATGCCAAACTCCCAACCTTCCGCTATGTCGATCGCAACCGCGAACGATCCTGCCGCATAGGGCGTCAGGGCGAGACCAACGTCGTCGGCATCCGCGCCCGGCGTAGATCGCTGCACGCGCAAACCGACTTCGACGCCGGCGAGTCCTTCGCCGGGTCGTTCGATTGCCCCTTCAAAGAGCGGTATCTCGAGCTCGAGGACGCCGGGAACATCCGGAAGTGCGGGATCGACGATCTGGCGCGTGCGCGACGGTAGGCCGATGAGCCAGAGCAGAGCTTGCGCTCGTTCGATCAGTTTCGTTGTGTCAAAGTCCGCGGTTCCCCAACCGTATTCCTGCACGAAGAGATCGCGTGGATCTGAAAGCACCGACGGGAAACGGTCCCAACGGACTTCTACCAGGTAGAAATCAGGATTGTGGGCACCTTCTTCAACAAACGTTGACGCCGTCAACCCGAGCAGATCGAAACTCGCGAGCAGCGCAGGATGTTCTTTCGCAAAGTATCCGACGATGAGGTAATCGACGAGCCGTCTTGGCAACTGGTCCAACTGACCATCGGCGAGAAAGTCGGCCGCGCCCGCGAATGCTGCATTTGCACGATCGGAGAGTCCTTCGGCGGCCTTCGCGATGTCGGCTACGGCCTTCGCAAGGTCCAACACTTTTTCCAGAAACGAAGCTTCCTGGTACGAGCCGTCTTCGTAAGCTGTGAGAACGGCGTCGAGTGCATTTGTAAGCGCGGCAGTCTTGTTGGTTAAGTCTGAGAACAGCGCGGGCAGATCGCTGCCGCCGGGAACTTTATAACCGAGTTGGACCAACAGATCGCCGCCGTCGTCGGGCGCGATCAGATCGCCCACGACGGCAAAAGCCCGCGAGATGGGAACGATCAAAGCATCGAGTGTGCCTCGACTCTCAGCCATCAAATCCCCCACCGATTTGCCGGCAGCGCAGTGGCGTCGCCGTTGATTCCCGCGTAGTCCACCGGATTGCGATTCAGCATGAGATTGAGCCGCATGTAAGCGTCGAGCGCGATCACGAAGCGGCACATGCGACGAACGATCGCGTTACCGCGCAAATGCCTGAAGAGCAGGAAGTCGCGGAATGTTTTTGGAGCCCAACCAGCCGGGATCGCCCCCGCGGCGCCATTCTGAAAAACACCCAACGTGTTTGGGGTGCTGTTGTAACTGATGTAGATCATTCCGTAGTAGCTAAGGAAGTCTTTCCACGCAGTCTCTGTTGGTCCAACCAGGCTGCCGTCTCCTTTGATCAGCGATGGCGGGCTCGAGCCGACGGGAAGCCAGTCAGCCGTAGGCGCGTTGAAGCCGTTGATTCCCGCGTTCATGTCGCGTTCGAGTTGGCGATAGAAACCGGCCATTAGCGATAGCCCGGCCCAATGCATTCGCCGCGAGAGTTTCCAGATTTGCGGCACGCCGCGGCCCGCGCCAAGCGCCGGCAACGCGAGGAAGTTAGAAAAAACGCGCGCGGTGACATATGGTCCAAGATCCTCGCCCGTTTCGAAGGTCAACACCCCGCTGGTCGCAAACTGATTGACCTTCGCGCGAAAGTCAGGTTCGTTCACATCGATGAAGCGATCCAGACCGTAGGGAAAGCTGAACCAAAAACCACGGCCCATGAATCTTGGCGGGGGAGGTGGGCCAATCATCGCACTACGATTATCGCGGTCGGTAGCACGAGCCAGCGCCTCCCAGATAAGCGTGCTTCCCGGCGTGGTCGTGTTCCTGACAATGCGGTTGACGGGCGCAAATAGCTTGATTCCTTCAGTCTCCATCAACGCGAGCAGCACGGGTAGCGGCAGTGGCGGACTACCAGCAGGCGGATTGCTCATCCGTCCCACTGCGAGATACGCGGACGTCAGGTCAAACTCGTCGAACCCCGAAGGAACGCCCCGGCCATGAGGCGGCTCAGCGAAGAGATCGTCGAATTCCAACACTCCGGGAAATAGTGTCCGCACCGAGTGGTCTTCCTTGTAGGGATTGGTTGGCGCAAGCGGGACTGCGGCGTCCATGTTGAGCTTGGTGCGCCACCATTCGACGGAGTGTTCGCCGAGCGGCACTCCCGCAATATTCGTCGTCCGCAAAGTGTCCATTTGCCGGCGCAGATGGACCGCCTTGTTGTGTTCGTCGGAGTGAAGCACCGTCAGCAACGGATGACCGCGGTCGTTTGTTTGATTCTGAAGTGTGTGGATGTCGAGAAACGCAGCTTCCTTTTCGCGGAAGTGAATGCCCTGCGTCAGCTCAACCAGAAAATCGATGGTTGTGTGCAGACTGTCTTCGGCGAGCGTCGAGGCGGAGAAGTAAGACGTAAAGCCGCGCGCTTGCGGAGCATACGAATTGAGATTCATTGCCCGGCCGGGACTTGGACCAGGCTCCGCCGCGACGGCTGCGGGCAGACCAAGCGTTGCCGCTGCCGTGCCCGCGAGATGCAGCGCCTCAACTTCGTAAGCTGTTAATCCATTCGCCGGAAATGCACCCGCCACCGGCGCTGCCGCTGCATATACGCGCGCCGGTTTACCGACCGGAGCGCCTGCATAACAACCGATCCAACGGCACAACGGATCTTCGAGCCGCCGCAATCGATCGTGTTGCAAAGCGATTAGATCGTTGGCGGCGTTCTTCGGCGTGAAAGGAGGCTGATCCTTCGTAACCGGAAAACGCGGCACTGTGGCATCGATCGCGCGATTAGTCGCGAGCACTTCCAGCCACGTATGGCCCGCGAGTAACGGCGAGTAGACCTTTTCGCTGAAGAACAGCAGCGACTCCAACAACGCCGGCGTGCTGAGAATGTGCTCGACAATCGGAAGAAGCGTCTTGGCGTCTGTCGCATCCAACTCTTTCGCTGGAAACAACGTCTTCCATGTCGCGTCGATTTGACCGTCGACCGTGATGTCCGCTGCACGCCAGCGCAGCACTGACAAAAACGCCGTCCAGCTTCGCAAGAGATGGTTCACGTCAGAGACGATGGCCGCCATCACTTCGGAGCTGCTCTTCTCGATCGTCAGCCGAGGCTCGTCTGTCGCGCCGCCGCCGAAGTGATCGTTCAGCTCTTCGAAAAACCGCAAGTGCAAAACGAGATGTCGATGAATGATCGGCGCCACTGAGGCACGATCCACGTGGTCCAGGGCGAAGTAACGATGCTTGTAGACCAGCGTCTTGGTGCGATCCGTGGTCTTCTCGCGAGTCGATAAGGGCGCCTGCTCGAAGATCAGCCGGCCTGAGGTTGAAGGACCGACCGGCTGAAACGTTGCGCCTGCGCTGCGATAGAGGTAATACGGCTCGAAACGGAAGCGGCCGGAGATCGGCGCGCGCAGGATCAGTCGATCGACTTCGCCGAGTTGCGGTTGTCCATTGCCGCCGTCGTCGCGCGTCGAAAGCAACATGAATGGAAGTGGGTCTGCGAGAGTTCCGTCCGCTTTGATTATTCCCTGATCGTCGAGGCCGAGTGCGCCGGCGAACCCCACGTTCGCGCGATCCGCGAAGAAAAAGCGGATCGTGTCGAAGCCCGCGAAAGGGATCGGCAACGGCCCGAACTGGTGCGCATGTTTGTCGCGCGTCAGTTTTGTTTGCAGTTGTGTCTCGACCGCGACTGCATCGCCTGGTTCGGGTGGTTTGGCATTGAACGGCGTGTTTGCTTTGGTGACTACCGAGTTTGCGCCGCCGTCGACTGCCGAGTTCGGAACGTCAAACGTAGAGGAGACGGCGCTGTTCGCCGTCACGCGCGGCAGGATGATCTTTGGCGCGGCGGCTGCGGCGCCGACAGGGGCCACTCGCGCCTGCCGTGGTCCAGGTGCGCTCACCTGGAATCGATCGAACGTGCTGATCAGATTGTTGGCCGTCGTGTCGAGCACCGCGAGATATTCCAGCACCTTGCCGGCAGGAAGAACTTCGGGAGGAACAGTAACCGGCAATGAGAACACTCTTCGCCAATCGATGACGCAGCCTGGCTGTTGGGGAGCTCTCATAGGAACCAATGGCGAAGCAATGACGATTCGCCGGCGCAAGGACAGTTAAACTCGCGTGCTGGTCGCGAGCATTGCCTGGGGGAAGGCTGTTAAGGATCACATCACCGTGCGGATGTTGCGAGACACACGACACTTTGAAGAATGGAGGGCAACGTAAACCGAATTCCCACGCTTGTCAATATTTTTGCTTGAGATGGTGAATGGCCCATCCGATCCCCAACTGACTCAAGCAGGAGGTGGTTAAGAGAGAAACTTAACCACTCACGGTCGAGATGACAGTCGCAGTGGGGTGTTGGGAGTCAACCTGCAGGGGTCGGTTGATTTCTGATCGCCGCTACGGCGAGTGGTCGCCGGCGTGGTGCGCTCGTCGAGCTTTACCAGTCCACACTCGAGCTCTACCATACGCAACTGCAATCGCTGCAACTCCTGGCCCAAAAGCACCATCTCCCGATCGTTGTTGTCCGAAGGTTGCGATCCGGTCGATCGCTGCGAGGCGACGACCTGCTGCAAACGGCTAATGCTCGACTCGAGCTGGTAGAACCGTTGTTCGAGCAGGCTGATCCGCCGGTCCAAACTCGCCGGATCTTGCGGCGCGAGTGTCTCATTTCCTGCCACACCGCGACCCGAATTCATCAACACAAATGCAATCAAAATCGCAACCGCCGTTATCTGAAACCGTTTCACAAAACTCATAACAAACCTCCCCTGCTTTGTTCCCACATCTCTCGCAAAGAACGGTAGTGTAAGATTAACAAACGTATCACGAAATTGGACTCCGAACCGTGCCAAGACTATTCAGCAATCTTTTTTATATATGTCTAATTCTTGTAGCTTGCGCCATTGTTAGCTTCGCACAAGCAGACACGATCACGCTCAAAGGCATCGTCGTCGATCAGAATGGCGCTCCGATCCCGGCCGCCCAGGTGTTTCTCTATGCAAGCCCCACATTACTCGCGCAAACGAGCACTGGACCGACCGGCGAGTTCACGTTCACAGAAATAAAGATCGATCACGGTGTTTTGAGAGTGCGCGCCACGGGGTTCGCCGAAGCTGAGCAATCCTGGACCACTGCGGATGCGCCTTTGCGCGTCACGCTTGCGCCGCTTCCGCTTCGAGAAGTGGTCGTCGTCACGCCCACGCGCACCGGCATACAACTCGGCGAAACGTCTGCAAGCGTCGCCGTAGTCTCATCTGAAACACTCGAACAAACTGCAGCGTTGCGTCTCGACGATGCGCTGCGGCAAGTAGTTGGCTTTCAAGTATTCCGTCGATCCGGAAGCCGCACCGCGAACCCGACGACGCAGGGAATTTCCTTGCGCGGCACTGGCGCGAGCGGCGCAAGCCGGGCCTTAATGCTCTTCGATGGCATTCCGTTGAACGATCCGTTTGGCGGCTGGATCTATTGGGGACGCGTGCCGCGCGAATCTGTGGACCAGGTTGAGGTGCTGCGTGGCGGCGCGTCATATCTTTACGGCGGCACGGCGCTCGGTGGAGTCGTAAACGTCCTCAGTCAAACGCCTGAAAGGTCGGCTCTTGCTGCGGAAGTGTCATACGGCAATGAACGGACGCCAGGCGGATCGCTCTTTGGCAGTCTGACGAATGGAAAGTGGACCGCAAGTCTCGGCGCTGAGATCTCGAGCACGGAAGGTTACATCATTGTCGACGAAGACGAGCGTGGACCAATCGATACGCCGGCTGGCTCGCGTTATTCCGCGGTCAATCTGAAGGTTGAACGCGCGATTGGCGAAACGGGAAGTGTTTTCATCCGTGGCGAAACTCTTCGGCGAATCGCGCGCAAACGGAACGCCGCTACAAACCAATCGCACACACCTGCGCCAGTTGAGCGCCGGCGCGAACTTCGAGAACAAACAACTCGGTGCTTTCAACTTTCGTTTTTACGGCGGCACACAGTTGTTCGATCAAACCTTTACAGCAGTCACGGCGGATCGAAACAGCGAATCGCTAACGCGCGTGCAACGCGTGCCCTCGCAAAACACAGGCTTGACGGCGCAATGGTCGCGCACTCTCGGATCGAAACACACGCTGGTAACAGGCGTAGACGCCCGCGAAGTGCGCGGCGCGAGCGACGAGCTCGCCTTCGTGCAAAACCGTCCTTCGTTCTTCATCGGCGCCGGCGGACGCGAGCGAACCTTTGGTGTGTTCGCGGAAGACTTCTTCCGTCTCAACTCGCGATTGTCTCTTACAGCAGGCGCACGATTCGACCGCTGGCGCGAGTTTGCCGCGCTATCGACAACCACGTCCCATCAACGTCACCCAACCAACGACAACGACGCAAACATTCCCTGACCGCACCGAAACTGCTTTCAGCCCGCAAGTATCGATCGTCTACACACCGTCCGATCGCATTTCGTTGACGGCGCTGTTCACGCGCGCGTTTCGTCCGGCGACGCTAAACGAGCTGTACCGATCGTTTCGTGTGGGTGATGTGGTCACGCTGGCGAATGAGAACCTGCGCGCGGAACGGCAAACGGGTGGTGAAGCAGGCGCGCGGTTCTATCTTTTCAACCAGCGCCTCGACTCGCGTGTCACTGTCTTCTGGACCGAGATCGCCCGCCCAATCGCAAACGTGACGCTGAACGTCACGCCAACGCTGATCACACGCCAGCGCCAGAACCTGGGCCGCACTCGTTCCCGCGGTGTCGAAGTCGAAACTGAAGCACGCGTGACGCGGCGTTGGACCATCAGCGGCGGCTACCTGCTCGCCGATGCGACAGTGCTCGAGTTTCCTGCCAACACGTCGCTCGAAGGATTGCGCATCCCGCAAGTCCCGAAACATCAAGCCACGCTCCAGGCGCGTTACAGCAATCTTTCCGTAGTAACGCTCGGCTTCCAGGCACGCGCAGGCGGACAACAGTTCGACGACGATCAGAACCGTTTCCCGCTCGGCCGATACTTCACGTTCGACGCGCTTGCGTCACGGCGTCTCACGCGAAACTTCGACGTCTTCGTCGCCGCCGAGAACCTTTTCAATCAGCGTTACCTGACCGGCCGCACGCCAGTCACCACTGTTGGCCCACCGCTACTGGTTCGCGCCGGTATTCGTTTTCGGCTGCGTGGTTGAACCGCCGCTAAGCGGCAGATCTACAATCATCGGACTGTGATCCGAGATTCGATCCTTCAGACTGTAATTGAGCGACTTCAACGTCCGCCCAAACTGCGGCGCAAAGCGAAACGGCTGATCTCGATCGTTCGGATCTGTCAGACCAAGCGGTTTGACGAAGATCCAATCGAGTTTTAAGTCAATCGTGATCTTTCCGCGCAACTCCAGCGTGCTGACGAATCCTTTCTTCGCGCGCTCGTTCGAATCGGAAAGCGTCTCGCCACTGGCGCCAACTGAATGCGCTTTCGAGCCGCGGAAGTCGAACGCGCCGCCATCGGCGAAACGAAAGTCTTTCAGCCTGTCGAAAAACTTCTCCTCCGGGTTTTCGGAAACAAACTTCACGCTCTTCACTGTCGGATCGCTTCACATCCGCTGCATGTTCACGAGGCCGACGGAGATGTCGTAAAACAGACCGAACCCGGTCGCGTACTTGATACCCTGCGTGGCCCAAAATTTCGTGCTGCCCAGGCGCTTCTTCACCTCACGTTCAAACGACGTGGGCGTCGAATCGCTGCCCGACGTGTTCATGTCGCCGGCCAGCACCACCGGATGATCGATCGGTTGAATCTGGCTCAGCACCTCTTCGAGCTGCTTCAAACGCTCGCTCGGTTTCGACTTTGCTTCGAGATGCGTAGCAACGACGGTCAACTCACCGCCGGGAATACTCGCGTCGGCAACATCCGCCAGCAACATCATGCGGTCGCCGCGACGCACTTCGCGCACGATCTTTTCACCAAACACGATTCCCGCGCCTTTGCGCTTTCCCTTTTCGAGTTTCGAGATACCGTTCTTCTCGCCGGCATACCAGTCGTGCCCCTGGTTGACGAAACGAACGATGCGGACGTTGCGCAACGGAAACCGACTCAGAATCGCGGTGCCGTGCAAACCGAGCGTGCGCGACTTGTCGACCGCCATGTTGCGCAACATCTCTTCTTTACTCGTACTCGTCTCGCCTTCGAGTGTTTCAAGGCCCAGGTTGATCGGATCGACTTCGACAAACTCCACGCCAAACGCGTAGTTCATCTGCATCGCGCCCGCAAGATCTTTGGCGACGTTGCGATAGTTCGTGCGTTTCAAACCCCAATCGACTTCGTTCAGCACGATAATGTCGGCGTCGCTCAGCTCTTTCGCCTGCTCGAGAATTTGGGCCAGGTTGAATTTCGACGAACGATCCACGGCGGGCAGGCGGCGAAAGAAACGGTGATCGTTCGTCAGCGCTGCTTTAACTGCATCGAACTCCAAACCGCGTTCGATGTTCCAGGTCGCGACTCTGATCGAAGCTTCGGTTCGTGCGCCGGCAAGCCGCAACCCGACGGTGTTGCTGACGAAAGGCGTCGTGAGCAGTCGATTCAGTTTATTTGCGAGCTCCGGAGCGACCTCTGGCTCTTCGTAGAGTTGGACCAGCTCGTTATAAGTCAGCAGCGGCGGGCTGGCCGTTTGTGCTTGTATGTTTGCGTTGTTAAGAGGAAGGATTTGGAGAAGCAGAAAGAAGAGCAGGCTTCTCGTGAACACTGCACGAGATGTCACAGACTTGTTCCTTTGTCGGTCGATTAAACTTACGGTCCAGCATTATTCGCAATAGTCGTTTGTCAATGCAAGTTCGACAGATCGTGGTTCTGTCACAGAGTGTTAGAATTCCTTTACGATGGAACACGAGCTGACATTTCGCATTGTGCTGGAGTCACCGCCGCCAGGCGTGGATTTTGGCTTGCAACAGGGACATGGAAACGATTACGAAACCGTGCAGACGCAGCGATCCAAGACCGGCGACTTGCGCTTTACGTTCACCGCGCGTGTGAAGGAAGGTAAAACAGGCGAGCCGGTATTTCTTGGTCCATTCACACAAGGCCCGGCGCACGAACGCTTTGTCTATCTCGACATAGGCACCTATGCCGGCCAGCATGGCACGCCCTGGAGCAGGCGGCTCAAGGTTCCGCTGCGAGGGATTACCTGGCAGATGATCGAACAAGCATCCGCTAGCGGAAAAGCGCTGGAGACGCATGTTCCCGGAACGGGACGTGACGGTGGTCCAACCTGCGCCACGGTGAAGCCGTTTGCCGGCTGGCAGGTCGCCTGACTACTTGCGGTTCACCGTCGCGATCAAAATCGACTGGTCCAGCATTCACTGTTTCGGATACGCGCGCAAAAACGCGCCCTCGAAGTAGACCGGTTCCAACCCTGTGGCCCAATACTCCACCGTCACCTGATTCGGTTGCGACGTCTCCTGGTCCGTTCGCAGCACCGGCCTTGTTCCGTCAACGGGATGAAACTCCAACCATCCGATCCACGTTCCATCCGGCCGTTCATCGCCGTAGCTGCGAACCATGTATTCAGTGCCGTCAGGACCAACTACATCTGTCGAATACTCCTGCAAAAGCTTCCCCATTTCACCTTGCCCCCGTGTTTCAAATCTGCGCGATCATTCTGTCACGAAAACAACCGGCAGGCCATTGCTATGCTCGGCAACCACGATCGCAATTGTCGCGTAATATTTCCACCACTTAATTCGCGCAAGCACGACAAACTTTCCGCAAAGGCATCCGTCACGCTATCGACCTGTTCAATTAATTGAGAAGGAGAAAGTAATAATGGCAAGCACTGCCCAAGCTGGCGCGTCCAAAAGCGCAAAGCTCCAACCCCGCACTCAAAAAATCACGACCTTTTTATGGTTCGACAATAACGCCGAGGAGGCCGTCAATTTTTACGTCTCCACGTTCAAGAACTCGAAGTCCAAGAACGCGAAGATCCTAAGCTCGATGCCTTTTACCGCTGCCGGTCCTGGCCCTGAAGGCTCGGTGATGATGATGGAGTTTGAACTGGACGGCGTAGTGTTCACGGCATTGAATGGTGGACCACAGTTCAAGTTCAACGAGGCGGCGTCACTAATGATCCATTGCCAGACGCAGGACGAAATAGATTACTTCTGGGAGAAACTTTCAGAAGGCGGCGGCAAGACGATTGAATGCGGCTGGCTCCAGGACAAGTTTGGCTTATTCTGGCAGATCACGCCCGACATGATCTTCGAAATGTACCAGGATCCCGATCGACAGAAGGCAGAACGAGTTATGCGAGCGATGATGAAGATGAAGAAGCTCGACATCGAGCAGTTACAACAGGCAGCACAGGGCTAACGGCGATTACTGTTTCCCCGTCGACATAAATCGCCAGCGCTTGGTGTTCCGGCAGCTCGACGCATAGTTGTCGATCCGCAGCTTTGGCATTCTGCCCGGATCGATATCCGCGAAGGAAATAACAGACGCTCGGCTCGAGCTGCCGGGCATTGCCGACGCGCATGAATCCTCCACCACAGTGCCAAACTCTTCAATCACGCGCATGCGGCTGTTGCGAAACTCCACCAGCGACGCCATCTCCACCACAGTGCCCTGGTTCATATCGCCACCTGTCATCAACAACTCGTCAACACCGTCGCTGTCGAGATCGGTCTTGCGGACGATGCTGCTGTTGAAGGCGGAGTCGACGTCGGCGATGAGTTGTTGTCCGGAGAAGATCGCGACGCGCTTGCTGCCGAAGTTATCGGCGTGCGAAGCGTTACATTCGTTGACGTAGATCACGTACGCAGTTTGCGTCTGTCCTGGCGCGGTGAAGCTGCCCGTCACCATCTCGGAAACCGACGGGACCATCTGTCCCGCACGGCGAGCCGCCCCAAGATGATCGTTCTCGTTAAGACCAAACTCACGATTGCATCTGCTGTCGTCGGTGAGATAGCGGCGGAAGATTTTCGACAACACCATGCGTTGAATGGCATTTGATATCTTTGCGGCCCGCGCCGTGCGCTCCTGGCGGAAATCGAACAGCACTTGACGTCCCTTTTGCATCGCCGGCTGTTTTTGGGCCGGCACACTCACACTACTGAGAACGATTATCGAGAGCAGGAGGGGAATTGTTTTCATGCCGGAAAGATTACACCCGGAGACGCAGCGCCACCAAAGCGCCATCAAATCATTTGAGTAATTTGTCCCTTCGCGAGTAAGCTGTGCGGCATGAAACACAGAAATCTACCCGGAATTCTCCTTGTTCTGATATTCGCGTCGTCGTCGATTACAAAGGTTTTTGCTGAAGATTGGCTGCAGTTTCGCGGGCCAAACGGCACCGGCGTCTCCACGTCTACGGGCGTGCCGGAAATGTTCGGACCGAACAAAAACGTCGTTTGGAAGACGGCACTGCCGGCGGGTCACTCGTCACCGGTGCTGACGCACGATCGCATCTTCGTCACCGCGCACGACAAGGAGAAACTGTTTGTCATCGGTCTCGACCGGCAAACAGGAAAGATTCTGTGGCAACGTGAAGTGCCGCGTGGGCACGCCGGACGTTTGCAGAACGTAAATGGACCAGCATCGCCGAGCCCTGTGACTGACGGCACGAACGTTTACGTGTTCTTCCAGGACTTCGGGATGCTCTCTTACGACGCCAATGGCAAAGAACGCTGGAAGCTTCCGCTTGGTCCATTCAACATGTTCTACGGCTTTGGCGCGTCGCCGATACTCGTCGACGACAAAGTAATTCTGCCTGTCGACCAGGACAATCCGGCTTCGTTTCTCATCGCGGTCGATAAAAACAGCGGCAAGGTGCGTTGGAAAGTTGAACGGCCCGTGGTGATCTCGGGTTACTCGACGCCGATCGTCTATCAACCGAAGAGTGGTCCAAAGCAGATCATCGTGCCTGAGTCGTTTCAACTCTCGGCGTATTCTGTTGCCGATGGAAAGCGCGTGTGGTGGGTCCGTGGTCTCGCGTGCGAGATGAAGTCGATCGCCAGTCACGACGACGAGTATCTCTACATAAACGGCTGGGGCTTTCCGCAAAACCAACCCGGCGCTCAGGTCAAGACGATTCCCTTCGCCGAAGCACTGACGCGCTACGACAAAGATAACGACAAGCAGATCGCGAAATCCGAAGCGGTTGGCGGCGCGGAACCGATGGACCGAATGTTGAAAGCTGCGTTCGAAGCTTTCGATATGAATCGTGACGAGAAGTTGAACGACAAGGATTGGGAAGTCTTTCGCGCGATGATGGCGTCGGAGAATGGCCTGCTCGCGATCAAGATGGGCGGCCAGGGCGATCAAACCGCGAACGCGATCCGTTGGCGCTATCAGAAACCGGTGCCGCAAGTTCCGTCCACGCTGCTCTACAAAGGCGTGCTCTACATGATCAACGACAGCGGGATCCTGATCTCGTTCGATCCTGCGACCGGCAACGTGCTCAAACAAGGACGGCTGCACGGCGCGATCGACAAGTACTTCTCTTCACCAGTCGCCGCCGATAACAAAGTGTTTCTCATCGGACAAGGCGGACAGGTGTCGGTCGTAAAAGCGGCAGGCGAGTGGGAAGTGCTGACAGTGAACGAGTTGGACGACGAGTGTTACGCGACCCCCGCGATTGCCGACGGCCGGATTTACATTCGAACTCGCAGTGCGCTTTACGCCTTCGGCACCTGATAACGACTGAAAATTTTTCCTGCCACAAAGATCGAACCTTGCGGTGTTTACTCCTTTGAGCGCCGAAACGTACTGATTTGAGCGGAATCAGTTGCGCATAAATCGCATAAAAACAAAGGGTAATAATGAGAAAGTTTGGCAGCATAGGTGTGCTGTGCCTGCTTGTCCTGCTCGCCTGCGGGTCCGCTCTGACAGCACAAACAACCATCTCCGATCCCGCGATCACCGCCCTGAGCGTCCAGGGAATCGTCACTGATCTAAAACCAGATACACGCCAGGTAATTGTCAAAACCGCCGCCGGAAATGAAGTGACGGTCACGCTCAGCGACCGCACGAAGTTCATGCGCATTCCACCCGGCGAAAAGACTAAAGACAAGTTCATCCCGATCACGTCCGCTGATTTCGCGGTTGGCGACAGCGTGTTTGCGCGCGGCCGCATGACGGCGGATCTAAAGAGCATGCCGGCGCTCGAGTTTTACGTGATGAGCAAGACGGAGATTGCAGAGAAGCGGAATCGCGAACGCGACGAATGGCGCACGCGTGGTGTCGCCGGAATGATCAGCAATGTGAACGCGACGACGAACGAGATCTCGATCGACGCTCGCACGGCTGAAGGACCAAAACCGATTGTGATCGCGACCAACGCGCAGACGAAGATTCGCCGTTACGCGGCCGACTCAGTTCGCTTTAGCGATGCGAAACCAAGTTCTTTTTCGGAGCTAAAGGTCGGCGATCAGTTACGCGCGCTCGGCGCAAAGAGCGCCGACGGAACGCGTTTCACGCCGGAAGAGATCGTAGCCGGTTCGTTTCAAACGATCGGCGGCGCGATCACGGAAGTCAACGTCGAGAAGCAAGAACTCAAGATCAACGATCAGCAGAGCCAGCAGGCAGTCACCATCGTCGTGACGAAAGATTCGTCGATGCGCAAGCTCACGCCGGAATTGTTGGCTGCAATGACACCTGCGAAACCCGGCAGCACACCGGCAAACACGCCACCGGCAAAAGGCAGTGGCGACCTGCAGGAAATGTTCGACCAACTGCCGGCGTTCACACTGCAAGAGCTCAAGCCGGGCGATTCGATTCTAATCTCCAGCACCAAGGGCGCCGATCCCACGCGCGTGACCGCGATCGCGATCGTGAGTGGCGTCGGTCCGCTGCTGCAAAACGCACAAGGAAATCGCGCCGCTGTGTCGTTAGGCGCGATGAGTCTCGGTGGTCCGTAAACCGCAGATTTTCAAGCAAAGGTAAATCATCATGCTTCGGTTAACTAAGAGTCTCCTGCTCGCACTATGTTTGTGTCTCAGCGTAAGCGCCCAACAGCGAACGGGTTCGTTGCGTGGACAAGTCACGGATGAGCTTGGCGCGCTCGTCGTCGGCGCAACTGTCACACTTGTCGCCGCCGACGGATCGCAAAAGTCCGCCACGACAAACGCTGACGGTGTTTACACGATCAACGCCGTCGCGCCTGGTCCATACACGTTGCGGATCGCTGCGTCCGGCTTCAGCCCCTACGAAAAGACGGAGCTCAGCATCGCCGCCGGTCCACGCACGACACACGACGTTCGCCTTGTCGTCGGGATCGAAAAGCAGGTGATCACGGTTACTGAAGAGCAGAACCTGACTACCGATCCGGCAAGCAATGCTGACGCAGTCGTATTAAAGGGCCAGGATCTCGACGTGCTGCCCGACGATCCCGACGCACTCGCGTCCGCAGTGCAGGCGATGGCTGGTCCCTCCACCGGACCAAGCGGCGGACAGATCTTTATCGACGGTTTCACCGGTGGACGCATGCCGCCGAAGGAATCGATCCGCGAAGTGCGTGTCAACCAGAATCCATTCAATGCCGAGAACAACGGCATTGGTTTCGGCAACATCGAGATCTTTACCAAGCCGGGCGCGGACAAACTGCGCGCCAGCAGTTTTTTCAACTTCAGCGACGAGGCGTTTAATTCCCGCAATCCATTCGCGCCAATGCGCGCGCCGTTTCAGGTGCGTTACTACGGCGGCAGCGTCAGTGGTCCAATCACGAAGGGCAAGTCGTCGTTCTTTCTCGACGTCCAGCGTCGCGTCACTGACGACAACGCCATCATCAACGCGCAGATCCTGAATTCGAACCTGATACCCACGCCTTTCAATGTGGCGTTGCTCGTGCCGAATCGTTTCTTTTCGATTAGCCCGCGCTTCGATTACCAACTAAACCCGGGCAACACGCTCGTCGTTCGCTACTCGTATTCGAAGTCTCAAGCCGACAACGTCGGCGCGTCTGACTTCTCGTTACCTGAGCGCGCCTTCAATCGTGAAAATACATTTCAAACTGTGCAGCTCACCGAGACGGCGATCCTCGGCCCGACGCTGATGAACGAGACGCGTTTCCAGTTCATCAGAAACCGCTCCGAACAGAACGGTAACAACGTTATTCCCACCATCGTGGTCCAGGATGCTTTTATCGCCGGCGGCTCGCAGGTGGGGCTGGCAAACAGCACCGAGCGTCGGTGGGAACTGCAAAACTATTCGACGTGGACCAAGGGACCGCACATCCTGCGCTTCGGACTGCGCGTTCGCGGCGTTCACATCAGCGATTTTTCACCACAGAACTTCGGCGGCACGTTCACGTTCTCCGGCGGTGAAGCGCCCCAGCTCAACGCCAATAATCAGATTGTTCTTGATGATGAAGGCGATCCGGTCTTGATTCCGATCACCAGCCTCGAGCGCTATCGCCGCACGCTCCTGTTTCAGGGCAATCCCGACATGCGCGCGCTTGGCGGCGGCGTGACGCAGTTTTCGATCGCCGGTGGCAGTCCCGAAGCGTCAGTGAGTCAAACCGATCTGGGAGCGTTCATTCAGGATGAATGGCGTCTTCGTCCGAACCTGACGTTAACGATGGGCCTGCGTTACGAACGCCAGACGAACATCAGCAGCAATTACAACTTCGCGCCGCGGCTGTTCTTCGCGTGGGCGCCGGGCGGAACGAGCGTCGGCACTGGTCCAGGCGCACCGCCGAGCTCTTCGCCGAAGATGGTGATTCGCGGTGGCATCGGCGTCTTCTACGATCGTTTCGGCGAACGCGCGACACTGCTCGCGAACCGCTTTGACGGTGAGAATCAACTCGACTTCCGCGTCGCCGATCCGGCAGTGCTCGACGCGTCAACGTTCTCGCTCGGCGGCGTGACAAACGTGCCGACGGCTGAGTCGCTGCAAACGTTTGCGGCGCCGCAGATCGTGCGTCGTATCGCTCCCGATTTTCAGGCGCCGACGTTCGTAATGACCGCCGTCAACTTCGAGCGACAATTGCCGGCGAAGTTCACCTTCTTCGCCGTCGCTTTCAACTATCGCGGTAAACACCTGCTGCGTGTGCGCAACATCAACGCGCCGCTGCCGGGCACTTACGATCCCGAGCACCCGGACAACGCGATTCGGCCGTTGGGCAACGTCGGCGACATTTATTACTACGAGTCGAGCGCGACGTTTAACGACTACCGCGTCTTTGGTGGCTTGCGCCGGCAGATGAGCAAAGGCTTTTCGCTCTTCGCAAACTTCGGTGGCGGCAAAGGCAAGACCGACACCGATTGCATCTTCGGATCGATTGCGAATTGCTTCCCGGCTGACACTTACGATTTGAGCGATGAGTACTCGCGCGTGGCGTTTATTCCCAGCGGCAACTTCTTCTTCGGCGGCACTTTCGTCGTGCCGAGACTGAAGGTGAACTTGAATCCCTTCGTCGTGTATTCGACGGGCCGGCCATTCAACATCATTACCGGCCGCGATACCAACGGCGACGGGTTGTTCACCGAACGACCGGCATTCGCGACCGCGCAAACAGATCCGGCAAATCTTAGACAGACCAGGTTTGGAGATTTTGATATGGCGCCGGCGGCGGGCCAGGAACTAATTCCGCGAAACTACGGTCTTGGACCAAGTTTCTTTGCGGTGAATATCGGCATCAGCCGGGCGTTTCAGTTTGGCAACATTCCGGCAGCGCCCGCGCCCGCAGGAGCAGCAGCGAAGCCGGCAAATAACGCCGCGCCGGCTAATGGTCCAGCGGCTGAGAAGCGTTACACATTGACTCTTTCAGTCAACATTCAAAACCTGCTCAACAACGTCAACTTGTCAAACCCGATCGGCAACTTGAGCTCGGATCGTTTCGGCGAATCGTTTTCCACGTCGGGAAGTTTTGGTTTTGGACCAAGTGGAAGCGCGGCGGCCGGTAACCGCCGCATCCAGATCCAGGTTCGACTGGGCTTCTAATCACTTGTTCTGTTTCTCGATCTCGGCGCGCAGACGATCTTCCTGCGCGCGGAGCTCCGGCGTGTACTCCGCGCCAAAATCTTCCGCTTCGAAGATCGGACGAATCTCGATCTCCGAGTTGTCGGGTGAGCTTTCCGGATCGAACGGAATGCGTTTGACCCACTCAACCGCCTCGTCGATCGAATTCACTTTCCACAACCAGAAGCCGGCGATCAGTTCCTTCGTTTCGGCGAATGGTCCATCCGTGACGATTCTCTGGCCGCCCGAAAACTTCACGCGTTTCGCCTTCGAGCTCGGATGAAGCCCGTCACCGGCAAGCATGACGCCTGCGTTCACCAATTCTTCGTTGAACTTGCCCATTTCCGTCAGAAGCTTTTCACTCGGCATTACACCCGCTTCCGAATCCTTGTTAGCTTTGATAATAACCATTACTCGCATTTTGTATTTTCTCCCTCCTAACACTTAATCGAACGGCAGGAACACGGATCGACAGCCAGACGGCATCCAGACGGAAAAATTTTTTATCTAATGCTAACATCCTCGCATGATCGTCCATCTGGTTGACGGAACGTACGAGCTGTTCCGCCATTTCTTCGGTATCCGGCGCTTCAAGAAAACTGATCCTCCTTTCGGGGCGGTCTCCGGCGTGCTCTCGACAGTCGCGCAGTTGATTGACGAGGGCGCGACGCACGTCGGTGTCGCCACCGATCACGTGATCGAGTCGTTTCGTAACACTTTATGGCCTGGTTACAAGACCGGCGCGGGTGTCGAACGCGTGCTGAAGGCCCAGTTCATTCCGCTCGAAGAAGCGCTCGCGGCGATGGGCGTCGTCGTCTGGCCGATGATCGAGCTGGAAGCCGACGACGCGCTCGCCTCCGCTGCGTATCTCGCCGCGCAGGACCAACGAGTAGACAAGGTTTGCATCTGGACGCCGGACAAGGATCTTTCGCAATGCGTCGCGGACGATCGCGTGGTGCAAATAGATCGACGGTCCAACGTGATTCGCAATGCCGAAGGCGTGCGTGCGAAGTTTGGCGTCGATCCGAAGTTTATTCCCGACTATCTCGCGCTCGTCGGCGATTCCGCTGACGGCTTTCCCGGCATCACCGGCTGTGGACCAAAAACGGCGGCGCAGTTGATCAATCGTTTCGGCGCGATAGAAGACTTTCCGCCCGACACTTTCAGCGAGGAAAACCGCGCGCACGCGCTGCTCTTCAAGGATCTCGCCACTCTGCGCACTAACGCGCCTCTCTTTGACGACGTCGAAGAATTGCGTTGGCGTGGCCCAACTGATTCGTTTGCCGCGGTCGCTGAGAAGATGGCGAGTCAGCGGCTTTTGCAACGAGTCCGTAAACTAGCGAAACGAGTCGCAGCTACAGAGTAAAGGCATGGCACAAACCACGGCCGCGCCGGCATCGACTCCTGCGGCGACCACAACGACGCCTAAATCACGTTACGATCGATCGATCATCGAAGGACCATTGCGCCCGGCGGTTTGGAAGATCGCGTGGCCCACCATGCTGACCAACGTTATCGGCGGCTTGCAGGGAATGGTGGACCATGCGCTGGTCGGCAATATCGTCGGGTTCAAGGCCAACGCGGCGATCGGCGTGAGCTGGCAGATCTTCCTCGTCGTGATCGTGTTCATCTCTTCGCTGTTCACCGGCATGAGCGTGCTGGTGGCTCGCTTTGCGGGTGCAGGCGACGAGGAGAAAGTTAACCGCACCGTTTACCAGGCGTTTTTGACCGCGATCTTCATCTCGCTTGGCGTGATGGCGCCGATCGGCTACTTCGTTTCACCCGCGTTGCTCAATCTCGTCAATGCTGCGCCCGACGTCAAAGCCGAGGCGTTGCCGTTTCTGCGGATCATGTTTGTGTTCAGCATCGGCATGATGATCTTCTTCATGCTGAGCGGTGCTTTGCGTTCCGCAGGCGATGCGCGCACGCCGATGATGCTCGGCATCGGCATGACCGTGCTCAACCTGGTGCTCAACGTTGTGTTCATTCGCGGGCTTGGTCCAATTCCGGCCTTTGGGACCAAGGGCGCGGCCATGGGGACGTGTATCGCCTCAGGGCTCGTGGCTGTTTATGCCCTCGCGAGACTTTGGAGCGGCGCGTGGGTGGTGTCGATTCCACGCGGCGAAGGTTTTGGACCAGACTGGACCATCATCAAGTCGATCTTCAAGTTTGGACTGCCGACCGGCATTCAGGGGATCGCGATGAATGTGGGCGGCGTTTTCATGTTGTCGTTTATCGGATCGCTGGCGCAGAGTGCAGCCGCACAAGCAGCGTTTGCCGTGTCGTACACTGAGCTTTTCTCGTTGATCACGTGGACGTCAGTTGGATTGATGGGTGCTGCGGCAACGGTCGCGGGCCAGAACCTTGGGGCGGGTAATCCCGATCGCGCCGATGCCGCGGTCCATGTTGCGGCGCGTTTTGGTTTCGCTGTCGCAGCGTTTGTTGGTCTCTTCTTCTTGTTGCTGCCGCGGCAACTGCTGGCGATCTTCGGCATGCACGATCCGGTGGTGGTCCAGATCGGAGTCGAGCTGCTGCGCGTGCTGAGTGTTTCAGGATTGATGATCTCGGTGGCGCTGACGTTTACGGGTGGGCTGCAAGGCACCGGCGACACGAAAAGCCCGCTTTATATTTCCGTTATCTCACAGATCCTCGTGCCGCTCGGCCTCTGCGTCGTCATTAAACAGACGAGCACGCTCGATCCGATCGATATCTGGGCCGCGATACTCGCCGGTCACGCGACGCGTTGTATTCTCAGTGTGGTGAGATTCAAACAGGGAAAGTGGCGCAATATTTCTGTCGATATCGGGGCGAAGACGTAGAAGCAGTTTCCCGCAAAGGCGCAAAGACGCAAAGAAGAAGACGCAAGTTGCTTCCTCTTATGTCTTTGCGCTTACCTTTGCGCCTTTGCGCCTTTGCGGGAAACTTCCTAT
Organism: uncultured Acidobacteriota bacterium; assembly: GCA_963770215.1. Lineage (GTDB taxonomy): Bacteria > Acidobacteriota > Blastocatellia > Pyrinomonadales > Pyrinomonadaceae > PSRF01. The sequence continues at coordinate 115,045 of CAVYOP010000009.1, read as the reverse complement.
TTTGACTTCCCTGCCAAGCTCTTCTTTAGCACCTGGACCAGATCGATCACCTTGTGATCCGTGTCGGCTTCTGTCTCTACTTTGACAACGCTGCCGCGTTTCTTCTGTTTCTTCTTGACCAGTTTCAACAGTTCGTCCGTTTGCTTGTCAGCCAACTTCGCCGGTGAGAATTGTTTCTTCGACTTCGTGCCGATTAGTTTCTCAAACTTCGTGACCTTCGCTTTGGCCGGCGCCTTTTTCTTGGGGAGACCAATATCAGACGGCGTGCGTATTTCATCGGGAAAGCGCATCGTCTCGGCGCGCAGAATGCCGTGATCGGAAAAGATCGCGACGAGATATTCCTTTCCGCGCATGACGAACGTGGCCACGCCTGACAGCTCGTTCTTCTCCATCGTTTCGGCCAGCAGCTTGTAAGCCTTTTGCGAACCCGCGGCGGGCGTCAGGAAATAGCCGCGCTCGAAATATAACGGCGGGATCGAGTCAGCAGGCACGAACTGTTTGAGATCGATGTCGCGCGTCTTCTCCGGTTGCAGTCGGTCGAGCTCTTCATCGGTAATGACGACGTATTTCTTGCCGACCTCGTAACCGCGCACGACTTCATCCACGTCCAGATCTTTTCCGGTCTTCTCGGCGTAATACTTGCGCGCGAGCGGTTGTCCGTCTGGTCCAAGCATCCGCAGCGACGCACGATTAGCTCTTGCTGCCGGAAACAGATTTACCGGCACACTCACGAGGCCGAACGTCAAAGTGCCGGACCAGAATGGCCGGCCGCCAGCATTTTCGCCATTGTTCTCTTGGGCAGGTTCCCGTGTTTTGCGTCTCGTGTTAGGCAGCGCGTTTCTCCTTCTTCAATGCCGCAATGCTCTTCGCGAGTACGGTGTCAAGACCGGCGGTCCGGCGTTTTGTCTTCACCGCTTTCAATCGCGGCGCGCGTCCCTTCGCTTTGCGTTCAATGAACTCCATCACTCGCTTGCGATATTCATCTTTGTAGTCGGACGGATTGAACTCGCCGCGCAACATGTCGACGAGTTGCGTCGCCATCGCGAGCTCTTTTTGCGTCGGCGCAGCGCCTGCAGGTTTCGCCAAATCGTCAGCGGAGATCACTTCGTTCGCATCTCGCAACGTGAACAGGTACAAGTAATCGTCGATCGGGCGCAGCGCTCCCGCGTAATACTTGTTGCGCATCACCCAATGCGCGACGCCTTCTTTTTCTTTGTTCTGCAGCGCCTCAACCAACGCGAAGTATTCGTCTGCTCCGTTGTCCGGACCAAGATAGTAAGGTCTTTCGAACCACTGCTGGCTGATCTTATCCTGGTCGACAAACTCGACGATCTCGATGTCGCGAGAAGGCGGCGGCTGCAACGCTTCCAGATCGGACTCCTCGAGAATCACGAATCTTCCCGGCTCGATCTCGTAGCCTTTTTGGATTTCTTCAGCAGGCACTTCCTCACCCGAATCGGGATCGATCATGTGTTGCTTGACGCGCATCTTGCTGCGTTCGTCGAGAATGTGAAAGCGCACTGTGCGATCCTGGACCGCGGAGTAGAGCTTCACCGGGATCTTCGCGGTTCCGATTTTTAGTTGGCCTTTCCAAATGGCTCGCGCGGCCATCTCAGGTTGCCTCCTCTTCGGGCGATTCCGACGAACGTGCGGTGACACAACCGGGACAAAGCACTTCCATCGTCACGGTTTCCTGTACGCATACTGAACAGACAGTACCGTCGCAATCGAGACAGTATCCGCCCGTTTGATATGCGTACGAATAGCCACACACCGAACAAGATTCGCTGCCGCCTTCAAACCACCACGGCGCAGAATCGTTTTGTTTTGCGCGTGACTGGCTCGCCGGTTTATTCGATTTCGACGCCACGATTTAACGCAATCCCCCGAGCTTTCATAACTAAGTCGTCATCGGCGGGTTCCGAACCGTCAATCACTCCCTGCACGTGCTCAACCGAACGTCCCAATGCTACCGCGAGTTTTTCGTCACTATCATCAAACGCGCGCTCCCGTAGGTTCCCAATTATATCCCTGGCCTGTGCCTGATCCGTGCCTTTGTCGTCGACTTTCTGGTCGAGCATGATCACTCTCCTGTTCTGTTCCCGATCACTTATTTCGTCGTGGAACAAAATGGCAAGTGAGATGCCAAACCCTACCGCCGGGAATATGCCGGCGCTCTTCTCCTCGGCTCGCCATAGATTCCTTCAAACTTGCGCCAACCTTTGAGCGTCGTCAACGAACACGATGGAGCGTAGCCGAGTCGTTCGGCTTTGATCGCGAGACCGGCGTAGCTCAACGTCGTGCGCGTCTGCTGTTTCAGCCACACCAGCGTTTTCGGCAAACACTCGTTTACGCCGATCCCCATGACCCGCATTTGGGCCATGAAGTCTTTGTCGGGAAACAGAAGCTCGGCCGCGAAGATTTCGGCGCCGATCTCGAGTGTCTTGCCCAGGTTTGACTGATCGCAGTACGAGATGCCGAGATGTCGATCGCGATAGAAATGCTTCAGCTCGTGGGCCATCGTAAACACTTTCGGATCCTGCGGCAGACCACTCGCGAGCATCACGGTCGTTCCCAGATGATCGCAGATAAAAGCGCCGCGCAAGTTGCGCAAACGATAGGGCCAGTCGTCGATCACGATGCCGTTCTGCTCGTAAATTCTTCTAAGATCGCTTTCGACTACGCGCGGTGATTTCAAACCAAACTCGGCGCGCACCTGGCGAGCGAGTTGTTTCATATCTTCATAATAGGCTTGTTGGTTCACTTCTGTTTTCCCCCTTTCCGTCCCGGTTTTGGCCGGGTCTTGCCTTGATAGATCCCTCGTGCGCGGCGAAACTCCGCATACTTCCTCAACTCTTCAAGATCCGAAGGATGTAATTGTCTGGCAGTGCGCAGGAGTGCTTTGAGGTTTTCGTCTTCATCCTCGCCGGCCATCTCCTGTGGAAAGAAAGACAACACGGACACCCCGAAAAAGCGTGAGATTCGTTCGAGGTCTTTGAGACTGGGCCGGTACGTTCCAGTTTCCCATCTGGAGATCGTATTCGGCGCGACTTTCAAATGCGCGGCGAGGGCGTCCTGAGAGAGTCCTTCGCCGCTGTTGTAGCTAACGCGCAGATCTCTAATTCTTGCTGCGACGTGGTCGAGCAAATCCATTTTCTTTTCCTCTTTTCTCATCCTGAATGAGGACGACATTTCACTAACATCGTTGACAAGGAGAGAGGGTCTGCGTATTATACGCAAGCGGTAAATTAATTCAACGGTACCTCACAATGAAAAATCTTTTCTATCGCAAACGAACCTTTCTTGCATCGCTGTCAACTGGTCACACTTCGTACATACTCACGGAAGTCGAATCGAGCCGTGGCGGTGAGTACAAGTGGGGCCATTGCATGTTGACGATCGCGGATTGTCGACGGCGGATTCAGCTTGAGTTCTTTCTCGGCACTGTGCGTGCCCGGCGTGAGAGTTTGCGCAAACTCGATCTGCTGCTGAAGGTGCTCGCCTCGTTTCGCAAGGTGCTGCTGGCGGAGGCGCAATTGATCACCGAGTACGAGCGGGCGGAGAAACGAGCGCAGCCGAGAACAAAGAAGCTCAAGGACGGTGGCAATGGTGATGGCGGCGGCGCGGAAATAGTACACAAATAGACTTGTAACCGGCGGTCATCCTCCGGTGTCTTAAAGATAGGTCGGGCTCTCTCCAGTAAATGCGGGGGAGCCCGACCGTTTTTTTGTGGAAAAAGGGGGATGAAAGAGATGAAGAGATTATTGGGAATCGCACTGGCGCTGGTTTCAATGGGTTTTGTCGTATCGGCAGAGGCGAAAACTGCGGACGTTTCGCATGAAAATAGCAATGTAACTGCCAGTGCAGCGCCGCAGTGGCAGCGCGATCGTTACGGCAGGCGGTATGACCGTCGTTATGACCGGCGTTCGCGCACGGTAACGCGCTCGCGAGTCGTACGCTATGGCCGACGCGTCTATCGTGAAACCTTTGCAATCACATATCTCCCCAGCGGCCGCACCAGCACGCGTCTGATTAGCCGCTATCGAATCAGTTAATTGCAGTTCAAGGAGGGTTAAATGAAAGGAAAGCACTTGCGAAGGATTGGCGGCATTGCTCTCGCCGTGCTGATGCTGTTTGGAGTCGGGTTCGTTTCGGCGAACGACGTCCAGGCGCAGGGCCATCGGCGTAGAGTGATCATTGTTCGTCCTTTCCCCCATCGCATCTATCGTCCGTTCGGTTGGGGTTACTCCCCGTGGGGCTACGATCCGTGGTCGCCTTACGGGTTCCGGTATCGTCAGTATGTCTTCGATAACGGCGACGAAGCTGTGAATGAAGGCTACGAGAACGGTTTCAAAACCGGAAAGGACGACGGTAAGAAAGCGAAGAGCTACAATCCGCAACGCTCTCACTACTACAAGGAAGCAGGGTTCGGAAACTTTGCTGAAGTTTATCGATCCGGTTTCTCGAGAGGTTACCAGGATGGGTTCAGGGCTGGGGCCGACGAACGAGCCCGCAAGAATGCCGGATAATCTGAGAGAGGCTAAGTTGTTTAGCCAACAAAATGCCGCGGCGGAAACGTCGCGGCATTTTTGTTTTCAGCGTATTTTTGTTCCACGCGTTTTTACGCCGAAGGCGTTACGTAATTTGAGCCCAGAAACTATGAAGCCGGGTCTCCCAAAGTCGGTTTGAAAGTTGGAGAATATCCAACGACACGAGTTTGACCCTTGCGGGCTGACTCAAAACCTGACGATGAAGGGAGTACCCGGTGATGAAGATATTGGCATTGGATTTAGGGAAATACAAGACGGTGGGCTGTGATTACGAGAGCGAGAGTGGGGCGCATCAATTTAAGCGCGGGGTGACCACGCCAGCGGGCTTAGCCAAGATGGTGCAGGAAGTAAAACCCGATCGAGTGGTGATTGAGGTTTGCTCGATTGCGGGTTGGGTGTGTGACCTGTTGTGGGGCATGGGTATCGAAGTGCAGGTGGCCAACACCAGTGACGACGCCTGGCGCTGGCGCAAAGTGAAGCAGAAAGATGATCGGCGCGATGCGTTGAAAGCGGCCCGTTTATCAGCGGTCAATCAGCTGCGCGAAGTTTACAGGCCGGCGCACGAAGTGCGGCAATGGCGCGCCTTAATTACTGATCGGCAACACCTAATCCGACGGCGCACGAAGATAAAGAATCACATTCGTGATCTGTTGCTGCGCGAAGGGCAGCTTTTAAGGCGTGGCAGCAGTTGTTGGAGCCAGGCGGGCATCAAACAGTTGGAGGAGCAGGCGCGGCCCTTCAGCGAATGTGGGCCGGCGGAATTATGGCGCGGTGAATTGCAGCTTGAGCTGGAGCAGCTGAAAGAGATGCAGCGACAAGTGACCACGGTGACGGCGCAGTTGGATAAGATTGGCGTGGGCGATGCCCGGGTGCAACTGTTGCGCACCGTTCCGGGAGTGGGAGCGAGCTTGGCGGAAGCGATCGTAGCGCTGTTGGACCAGCCGCAGCGTTTCCGTAAAGCCAGTCAAGTGAGCGGCTATATTGGGATGGTGCCCAAAGCAATGGATTCGGGAGAAACGGAACGGCGTGGCCACATCACGCGACAAGGCAGTCGGCTGGTGCGTTCCTTATTAGTGGAAGTAGCTTGGGCGGGACTACGACACAATGCCTGGGTGCGCCAGACCTATCAACGACTGAGCGGGGGCAAGAAGGCACGTAAGAAGATTGCGATCGTGGCAGTGGGCCGGAAACTGCTGGTGAAATGTTGGGCCATGTTGCGCGATAACCGTAGCTGGGATTGGCAACCGCAAATTACCTGAGCAGAGAGTAATCGCGGAAGTGAGGACCAAGGGGAAACGTTAAGCGAACTAAACGCTGAGGTCGGGTCAGACTCGAGTGGGACAAGAGCAAGGTCGGAGACAGATTGAGATGACGAGAAACTCGTAGGAACCCTGAGAGCAAAACTCGGAGCCCAGAATGAGACTCGTCGCACCGTTGAATGAGACCACACGTGAAAAGCTACGTTGTAGCCAACTGTGGAAACTCGAATAGAAGGGTGAACCAATCAGTATCTCGAAATTCCTCTTGACACGACCCGGCTTCATAGAAGGGTTGCTTCAACCCTGGGTTTACCATCAGCTCTTCCTTAACTCTGAAAGAGTTTCAATTGCAAACCGAACACTTTCAGTGTTTCCTAACGCTCTACTCCTGTAACCCAGGGTTGAAGCAACCCTGGGCTCGAATTATGTAACGCCTTCGGCGTATACACGCACTACATCTTCGGCAAGCCTTCGACGACTCTCACCGGCCGAACTTCGACGGTCCCGATGCGGGCGCTGGGTATTCTGCCGGCGATGTCGATTGCTTCTTCGAGGTTTTCGGCGTCGACCATGAAGTAGCCGCCGATCTGTTCACGTGTTTCGGCGAATGGACCGTCAGTGACGAGCCTTTTACCGTCGCGCACTTTCACACTGATCGTTTCCGAGCTCGGATGCAGCGGCGCGGCGTCGATGTACTTCCGATCCTCGTGCAGATCGTTACAAAGCTGCACCGACTCGGCCAGCAACTGCACGCGTTCTGCTTCGTCGATCTCTCGCTCGTCAACGTGATGAATCAACAAGATGTATTTCATCGGTGTTCCTATTTAAGTTCTTTCGCAACTTCCAAAACCTGTTCGGGCCGCGCACGAACCCAGTAATTCTCTGTTAAGTTGACCCAACGCACCGTTCCCGACGAATCGATCAAAAACTCCGCGGGCCGCGCGATGTCCTGTCCACTCTCACCCTGCCCCGCATGAACCAGATCGTAACGCCGGATTGCTTCCACATTCGGATCTGAAAGAATCGGAAACGTATAACCCTGCTGTTGCGCAAGATTGCGCGAAGCTTCCGGCGGATCGACGCTGATCGCCACCGGCCGAATTCCCGCTGCGCTGAGACTGCTCAAATTCTGTTCGATTCCCCGCAACTCGGAGTTGCACGACGGTCACCAGTAACCACGATAGAACATCAGCAACACGCCCTTTGGCGCCTTGCCATCGATCGGCGTCGACAACAACTCCGCGAGCGAAACAGATTTGCCGCTCGTGTCCGGCAGCGTAAACTCCGGCGCTTTTTGTCCAACTTGCGGCGCGCCTTTTGACGCCGGCAACCAACGCGCGAAGACAAAGAACCCGAAAACAAACAGCACCATAACCAGCGCGCCCAAACCGGTCAGAACCACAGCCCCGACCTTCGATCGCGTCGGATGCGGGCGATCAGCCGCAAATCCCTTCCGTAAGCCGAAGAACAGCAACACCGCGGCCAACCCAAACAGCAACAGGTTGGCCCACGGGAAATCGCGTGTTGACGGAAACCAGACAAACACCGCGAAGTAACTGAAGAACGTGACCAGGCTCAACAGGAACCCGGCCCACAGCAGCCAATTGATTCGTCGCAGAGTCATAATTTAAAGGTCCACAATCGTTTTGAAACCACCATAAGCCATGCGCTTGATGTCAAACGGCATCGGCCCCTTCTCCATTATCTTTTTCATACGCGGGTCGCTCATAACCTTCGCATTGACCTTGTCGCGATCCGCGCGTGATTTGTAGACGATAAAAGAGAAGAGCACCGTCTCGTTAGGTTTCGTTTTCGCCAGCTTCACGAACGACTTGCCAAACTTCACGTCGAGGTCGTCGCCGACGGCCTCGATGTACTCCAGCGCGCCATGTTCTTTCCAGATTTTTCCCGCTTTTTGTGCGATGGCGCGATACACCTTCAGGTTCTCTTCAGGAACAGCTAATACAAATCCATCAACGTATCTCATGTGCTCTCCTCGTGTGTTGTTATGAATTCAACTCTGCGTCCCTCTGCGTTTCTCTGCGTTTCTCTGCGGTGAATATGCTCGTAAACCGCAGAGATCGCAGAACCGCAGAGATTACGATCCGGAAGTCGCGCCAGCTTGTTCGACATTAACCATCCACGGAATGCCGAAACGATCGACGCACATGCCGAAACCGGCGGCCCAGAAAGTCGCTTGATACGGCAACTGGACAGTCCCATTTTCTGAAAGCGCGTTGAAGATCTCCTCACCCTTGGCGGGATCCTTGAGTGAAAGCGAAACGGAAATTCCCTGCGGTTGTGAATATTGTCCCGGGGCGCGTCAGAAGCCATGAGCAGCGTGTCGCCGATCTTCATGGTGGTGTGCATGATCTTGTCGCCAAACTCCTCAGGAAGGTTCTCACAGCCAGGACTGCCTGCGAAGGGCGCGCTGAACAAGATCGTACCGCCCAATGTTTGCTCGTAGAACTTGAACGCTTCGGCACAGTTGCCGTTGAAAAGAAGGTACGGGTTTACTTGCATTGTTTCTCTCCTTTGTATTTTCGAACATTAGATTATTGCCTGGGCCAATAGGCTAAGCTGTTAACTTAGCGGCCGTAAACGCGATCTGCCGTAAGCGACAAACACTAACAGCGCTAAATAAACCAACGGTATCAAGGCTACTGCAACACCATCACCCATAGCCGTTGTGACGACCGCGCCGATCATTATTATCGACAGTCCCACCGCCGCGAGTGGAATCAGATACTGCCGGATCTTGAACACGCCCGGAAGCACCAGCCCGAGCGCGCCCAACACCTCGCACACGCCGATGAAACGTATGAACCATGCGGGGAACACGATGGCGTTCGGCGAAGCCATCGATTGCAACATACTCACGGGCAGAATTAGTTTGGTGCCGCCGGCGAAGATGAACATAACCGCCAACAACACCTGGAGAATCCAAAGTAAGATGTTCATGTTACTGGTCCTTTAACCAAAATTAGCTGCGCAACGGCAGCAACGCTCGGAGTTGCTCGTCGCGGAGGTAAAGCCCGAGCCAAACCAGCACTCCGAAGACCACTGCAAAAACGATCCCAAAAGCACCATCGCCAACGCGCACGTGCGTCGCGACTGCGCCGCCGAGATAGCCCGTCAGCAAGATCGCGCCCAACACCGCCGTCCGGGGAATCAGGTAGAGAATCGTGCAGACGATCAGCACGATCCCGAGCGGGATTATCACGCTCTCCGGATAGCCGAGCTTGACTGTCCCTTCAACCACCGGCGCCGGTTTGAAGAGTTTTGCAACTCCGTCGAGCAAAAGAAACGCCGCTACCAGCCAACTGACGATTCTTCCGGCCCACAACGCTCCTTTCGCTGGCACCGCAGCCGCCTGAACATTCGCTACCATATTTTCTCCTCCAATCCTCAAGCAGAAGCCGAAACGATCGACGTCACGGCTTCAAATCGAGTGCTGCTTTGAAACTTCCGTCCATGTAAAAAGGCACTGAAACGTGTTCGTGAGTGACGAGCCACTGTCCGCCGGTCTTGCGAAAACAGATCGTGACGCGCACCCAATGATCGTTCTTTTGCCCGTTGGTGTTTGTGCCGCTGATGTGATTGAAAACGTGAGCGAAAGCCGTGTCGGCGCCGGCCGAAATATCCAATCCTTTCATCTCAAGCTCGATTGGACCACTGAAAGTCTTGAACCATTCGCTCAGGTTCTTTTTCGCAGTCTCTTTGCCGCGATATTCAAGCGGCGGCGCCAGATCAAACTGCACGATGTCGTCTGCATAATGCGCAACACATCGATCGGCGTCGCGGTTTCTCAGGCCCTCGCCATAGTGTTCGATGATTTCGCGAATCTGGCCTTCGTCTCCCGTTTTTTGTTCTGCTGCTTTCATATTTCCTCCCCTTTACTCAGGCAGTCCGGTGATCTCGAGCACCGGGCGGATCTCGATCGTGCCGACTTTCGCCACCGGAACTCGTTCGGCGATGCTCATCGCCTCGTCGAGATTGGGGGCTTCGATGATGTAATAACCGCCAAGCTGCTCGCGCGTCTCCGCAAATGGACCATCGGTCACTAAGCGTTTGCCGTTGCGGACGCGAACGCTGGTGGCGGTCGCTGTCGGATGCAGCGGACCGGCCGAAACGTATTTCCCTTCGCGCTGAGATCGCGCGCGAGTTGCGCCGACTCAACGTAGCAATGTTCTCGTTCGCTATCGCTCAGCGCGTGCTTCGTCGAGATAAACCAGCAACATGTATTTCATTGAATGTGTTCCTCCACCTTTAAATCGAACGAGCGTGGTCGCAGAATCGACACTTCAACCGTAGTTTTTTTATTATCAAACATGCTTCCAAACGCGAACGTTGCTGTCGATGCAGTCTATCGTTCTGATTGGGGACGGATTGTTGCAACTCTCATACGTCAATTTGGCGATTTCGAACTCGCCGAAGACGCCGCACAGGAAGCGTTTACCGCAGCCGTCGATCAGTGGCGCACTGAAGGCGTTCCCGACTCCCCGCGCGCCTGGATCATCCAAACAGCCAAACACAAAGCCATCGATCGCCTGCGGCGGCAAACTCGTCTGCAGGAAAAACTCGAAACGTTTCCCGATTTCACTGCCGAGCCGATCGTCGAAGGACCAGATCTCAACTTCGGCGAAATCCCTGACGATCGTCTGCGCCTGATCTTCACCTGTTGCCACCCGGCGCTCTCGCTCGAAGCCCAAGTCGCGCTCACGCTGCGCACTTTAGGCGGACTTCAGACCGACGAAATCGCGCGCTCGTTTCTTGTGCCCACGGCGACGATGGCCCAACGCCTCGTCCGCGCGAAACGAAAGATCCGCGATGCCGGAATTCCCTTCATCGTCCCCGACACGAGCGACATGCCGGCGCGTCTCGACGCCGTGCTGACCGCCATCTATCTCATCTTCACCGAAGGTTACGCGCCGACGCGCGGCAAGCCACTCGTCCGCGCCGACCTGTGCGCCGAAGCAATTCGTCTCGGGCGCCTAGTCACGAACTCTGCTCGAGCCAAAACCGCCGGCTGAAGCGACTGCGCTGCTGGCGCTGATGTTGTTGCACGATTCACGACGCGAGGCTCGACTGGATGAAGATGGCGATCTCGTCGTGCTCGAAGAACAGGATCGCACGTTGGAACAGACCACAGATCGACGAGGCGCTGGCGCTCGTCGAAGAAGCGCTGAGCGGCGCGCCTGGTCCATTCGCACTCGAAGCCGCGATCGCCGCCGAGCACTGCAAAGCGGCTGCGTCCGGAGGACACCAACTGGTCCAGATCGTTAAGCCTCTACGATCTGCTTCCAGAACTAATGCCTTCTCCGGTCGTCGTCGTTGAATCGCGCGGTCGCGGTCGGCGATGGCCCATGGCCCGCAACCCGCGCTCGAATTAATCGACGAGCTCGCCGCGCTCGGGCGAGCTCGACGATTATCATTTGTTACACGCCGCTCGCGCCGACATGCTGCGCCGGCTTGGCACAACGCGAAGCGGCCGAGAGCTACGAAGCTCGCCTTAACCTCGCTACATAACGACAGCGAGCGTCGCTTCCTCGAACGCCGCCTCCGCGAAGCTTCGCACCACACTAAGGCACAGATGCCTAAACGTGAAATCGGGTAGTCTTCCTGTATTCCGTCTTTTGTGCTTTATGTGCCCTGCAGCTAACTCTTCTTTGGCGCGCCGTGCCTGCTGCATTGCGGCCAGACGCTTTTCGATCTCTTCCGGCGAAACGTCTTCCTTGTGCGTCGCGACGGTCCAGACGTGACCAAACGGATCCGTCAGCGTCCCGGAGCGATCGCCGTAGAACTGATCCTGGAGCGCCTTCATTTCAGTGCCACCGGCAGCGATCGCCTGCTTGAAGATCGTGTCGCACGTCGTCAACGTAGATCATGAGGCCCACCGGCGAGCCGCCAAGTCGACTTCACTCCGCGATGACCTATTTCCGGATGTTCATCGGCCAGCATGAAAGGCGAGTCGCCAATCTTCATCTCAGCGTGACCGATCTTGCCCTCGTGCTCCATGCGAAACAGTTCGATTGCGCCAAACGCTTTCTTGTAATACTCGATCGCGTCAGCCGCACCATCAATGACCAGGTAAGGTGTTAACGAATGATATCCCTCCGGAATCGGTTTTACGTCTGCCATAACTCTTCCCCTTTCGTTTGGTTTGAGTGTGTTACTTCAAAAGATTCTTCTTGTTGAGAAAAGCGATTACAGCATCGTTGAACTGCTTTGGTTTTTCCATCATCAGGAAGTGGCCCACGCCTTCCCACCATTGCAACTCCAGATCGGGCGCGAGAGCTGTGAAGAAACTCTTCGGTGTCAGGCGGCCAGAACGGCGACTTCGCGATGATCGCAAAGCACCGGCACGTTGATCTTGTCAGGACTGTACAGAGCTTCATTGTTCATGCTCTCCATCGCGCTGACGAGCACGTGCTGCGGCGTGTTGTCGAAATGACGTCTTGACGCGCTCCTTGTCCGCGGCAGGAAGCGTCGGCATCATCTGGGCAAACATCTGCGAGCCGACTTCTTTGTAATTCGGCGATCGAAACATCGCCAAAAACTGGTCGCTCATTTCCTTCGTGCCGAACGGTCGTAAGCCGCCGTCGACGATCACGATCGCGAGCGTCTTCTGCGGGTACTTGCGATAGAACTGTCGTGCGACCGGCGTGCCCATGCTGTGGCCGACAAGCACTGCCGTGTTCGACTTTTGCGTCCCGCATCACCGCGTCGATCGCATCCGCGAAGAGATCCATCGTGTAGGCGATTTCCGGCTTGTCGCTTTGGCCGTGACCGGGAAGGTCGAGCGCGATCACTCTGTTCGCGTTTGGCGAGATCCGGTATTTGATCGCGCCAGTGGTCGAGGTTGCAGGTCCAGCCGTGGACGAGGACCAAGGCCTCTTTGCCTTTGCCGTAACTCTTGATAATGGATCTTCGCGCCGTCGAGCTTGGCGTACTTGCGAATCACCATCGTGGCGTCGAAGCGCGTCGATGCGAATAAGAGCGTGATTATTAAGAATATAGTTCACATGAAGTCCATATTGGGTAAGGTAGTTTTGACAGGATTTACAGATTTTCAGGTCAACATGTAAATCCGTCATCTTGTAATCTGTACGATGGTTCTTTGACAATGATCAGCGTCATGTCGTCTGTGAGCGGGCGGGGCGCCGCGAAGTCCTGCACCGCGCCCAGCACTGAAAACAATACTGCCTCCGCCGAGCCGCCCTGCGCGCGGCGCAATTCAGTCTCGAGCCGCATATCGCCAAACTCCTGTTCCGCTTCGTTGAACGACTCAAGGATTCCATCAGAACACGCCAGCAGCAGATCGCCGCCGCGTGAGTTTCACACTGCCGCGCTCAAACGACGCCCCCGGCACGACACCTAGCACTGGTCCACCATCGGAAAGCAATTCGAGTCGTCCATCTGCGCGCAACAACAATGCCGGCGGATGTCCGGCACTACATGTAATCGAGCCGTCCTGACCTCGATCAGCCGCGCGACAAACAATGTGCTCAGCGGCTCAACTGACGACAACCGCGCGATGTCGCGATTTACTCCGGCAACGATCGCTTCCGGATCGCTGCTCGCGGCCGTGTGCGTGCGAATCAGACCGATCAAATGCGTGACCCACATTCCCGCCGCGAGTCCTTTGCCACCGATGTCGCCAAGCGCGAGCACCAGACCATCGCGCAGTTTCTTCAACACTGAAAAAATCCCCTGGCAAATGACGCACTGCAAAAATCTCAGCTCGCAATATCGAACGCACCGTGGCGCAGGAGACTCGGCGCACACAAGCGACGGTGCACTTGCGCTGCTTCGAAGATCGCGGTGTTCAGCTCCGCGTAATCTCGCTGTAATGTTTCGAGTTTCTCTTGCAGGTCGCTCAGCGGAGACGCAACTGTAGTTGGGGAACAACGTGACTGACCTCGATGCTGGGAGAGTCATGACAAGACCTCATCCAACAAACTTATAACCACTGCCATGAACGGTAAGTATGAAACGTGGTTCTTCGGGATTTGGTTCGAGCTTTTGTCTGCAGATGAACGATGTGCGTATCGACCGTGCGAGTTGTCGGATAATTTTCATATCCCCAAACTGCATCGAGCAGTCGATCGCGACTCAGCGTTTCAACCGGATGCGCGATGAAGTATGCGAGCAAGGCAAACTCTTTCGCGGAGAGATCGATCAGCGTTTCCATTGCGCCGCACTTCGTTGCTGCGAATGTTCACCTCGACGTCACTGAACTTGTAAACCTCGGGCGCCGGCGCCGGCGCTGAAACACGCCGCAACACAGCTTTCACACGCGCCATCAGCTCACGCACTGAAAACGGTTTCGTGACGTAATCGTCCGCGCCTAATTCGAGACCGACAACTTTATCGATCTCCTGTCCACGCGCGGTCAGCATGATGATCGGCATCTGACGGACGTTTCGCTTTCAACTGTTTGCAAACGTCGAGACCGCTCATGCGCGGCATCATCACGTCGAGCACTACCAGATCCGGATTGTCAGACAGTGCTCGTTCGAGTCCGCTGACGCCGTCTTCAGCGCTGATCACTTCGTAACCTTCGTACTCGAAGTTGTCGCGCAGGCCCGCAACCATTGCCGGTTCATCTTCTACGATCAAAATCTTGCTTTTCATGATCTGCCCCTTTTAGTTGCAATTCGGCTGCGAAATGCGAATTTTCGAATCACTTTTCAGTTAAGCAACGCTGGCATCCGGCTGTGTCATCGCCGTGGCAACCGTGCACAGCGGCAAGGACAAAGTGAACTTGCTGCCGCGTCCGGGCGTGCTCTCAACTTCAACGTCGCCACCATGCGCGTGCGTGATGTGACGCACGAGCGACAAACCGAGCCCGCTGCCCTTCGTGTTATGCACCAGCGGATCGCACGTGCGATAAAACTTCTCAAAGATTCTCGCCTGCTCGTTGCGCTCGATCCCGATCCCACGATCGCTCACTTCGAGTTTCAACACACTTTGTCGCGATAAAGCTTCACGCCCAGAAATTTTTCACGGTCTGAATATTTCAACGCATTGTTGACCAGATTGACAAGCGCGCGCGCGATCGCTTCGCGATCGACGCGCACCGGCGGAATGCTCGCGATCGATCTGCTCTTCGAGCGCGAATCCCTGTTGCTCGATCTGATAGCGATACGAATCGAGCGTGTTTCGCACGAGCTCGGCGATGTCAGTCTCGCGGAAGTCGTACTCCTTGCGGCCTGCTTCAATGCGCGAGAAGTCGAGAATGTTGTTGATTAACGCCGTGAGCCGTTCGCTCTCTTTGCGAATGATGCTGTAGTACTCGTGCTTCTTTTCCTGCGTGGTGATGCGACCGAGTTCCAATGTCTCGGCGTACAAGCGAATCAGCGCGAGCGGCGTGCGCAACTCGTGCGACACGTTGGAAACGAAGTCAGACTTCAAACGCGCGAGCGCCACTTGTTTGTTGACGCTGCGATACGTCAACACCAGCCCGCCGATCATCAGCACCGACAACACGCCGAGAATCATCAAACTCTGCCGCACCCAACGATGCCTATTGCTTCCGCCGTCGTGCCCTGAAACTTGATTCCCATCGCGAGACCACGAAACGGATCGTCGAGTTTTGTGACGACTTCCGGTTTCCCGTTGCCCCAACCCGACGAGATCGCTAGCGGCCGATCCGGTTCCGACTTTTGTGCGTCCGCCGGATAGACCATCATCGCCAGACGCTTGTTCGTTTGCTCGGTAACTTCCGCCGGCAGTCAGCTCGTGAAACATCGGACCGCGTGCGTTCCGCCTGATCCTGTCAAACTTCTGCGAAGTAAACTCCTCGAGAAACTCCGGAAAAACTTTTCCTTTAAATATTTCGGATCGAAGCTGGCGCCGCCGAAAACAGTCCTCTCTTTCGACGAGGCAGCTTTGGAACCGATGAAGATCGCCGTCGTGCGATAACGCGGGCCGGCGGGTTCGTGACCTTCTCCGCTAAACCAAACTATCGGCTTTGGCTTCCTTTGCATCTGCTCGACGAGGTACGGGCCTTCCAGACCCAACCAGCTCGCGTACATCTCGCTCCAGCTCTTTGACGTTTGCCGGTTTCTGGTCCGGTTGCGCTTCGACGATCGCACGCCTTTTTGTCTTCCGTAGTCGAAAAGAAACACGTGATCGAACCAGGGCCTGTTCTGCAGGATGAGTTCGCAGTTTTCTTCGTTTCTCTTCTTCTGAATCAGCTTCGGCAGGGAAATGCTCGCGCGCCTCTTCCGTCATCGTTAGTCTTGCCGTTGATCTTCTTGATTCCGGCGTAAAGCAGGTACTGAAAGTCACGATGGATGAGCGCCTCGACTTTTTTGTCGCGCTGGATTGATTTGACGTGTTCGAAAATTACGTAAATGAGAGCAACGCCGGGAGGACTACGGCCAGCCCCAGCGTCAGGACCAGCCGGAACCGGGTGTTTCCACCGAGAACGCTCGTCGTTTGGACTTCATTCCAGCCTCCGTGAGTTGTGATCAAAGCGGGGCAGAGCATACGGCGCACCGCCCGGGGTGTGTCAAGTGACAAGTAAAAATTTGTTAAGAGTTGTGAATTCGGCGACTGGAGATTGTAAGTCGCGGGAATTAAAAGCGCGAATGACGCTGCCATGGTTCTCTCTGCGTCTCTCGGCGTTTCTCTGCGCCCTGGCCCTCTGCGCCCTCTGCGTTGAATAAGTATTTGACACAGAGGACACAGAGAAACGCAGAGAACAGAGCGCAGAGCGAAAGCTGCGCAGAATATTCCTTTGTTTATAAGCGCGTCTGGTCTATAAACAAGCGATGCCGATTCAAAGCAGCAATGTCCGTTGGTGGTTGCTGTTGTTGGTTACAGCAATCTGCCTGTACCTGTGTTGGCGGATGGTTCAGCCGTTCATGGGCGTGATCGCCTGGGCCACGGTTTTAGTCATCCTCTTCTATCCAGTCCACAAGCGCCTCTCCCAGCGGATCAGGCAACCATCGCTGGCGGCGCTCGTCTCCTGCGTGCTCGTGATTCTGATCATTCTCGTCCCGATTGCGCTCGTCACGCTGGCAGTTTTTAAAGAGCTAGCGAACGCTTTGCAGACCATACAGGCGGGACTCAACTACGTACTCGATCCAAACTCTCCCCGGACCGGACCGATCCTGAATTTCCTCAGCCAGTACGTCGACGTCGCACAACTCTACTCGGAAGAGTTTCTGGCCGAACGGCTCAGGGGCGTCAGCGGCCAACTGGCCGGACGCACACTCGGCTTTCTCGGCGGACTCGTCGGCGTGATCGTGCAGATGTTCTTCGTGATCTTCACGATGTACTACTTCTTCAAAGACGGCGAAAACATCTCGCGCAACGTTCGCGATTCACTGCCGCTCGATCGACAACAAGCGGACGGCATAATGACGCGCACGCGCGAAGTGATCGACGCCAGCGTTTACGGCGTGCTGACGATCGCCGTCATCCAGGGAACGCTTGGTGGTTTGGCTTTCTGGGCCCTCGGACTTCGGTCGGCGCTGATCTGGGGCGTGGCGATGACGTTTCTCTCGATGGTGCCGATGCTCGGCGCGTTTCTCGTGTGGGTGCCTGCGGCGATCTTTCTCGCGGTGACCGGGCATTACGTGAAAGCTATATTCCTCGTGCTCTGGGGAACACTCGTGATCGGAATGATCGACAATTTCCTGCGTCCGAAGCTTGTCGGCAGCCGCACGCGGCTTCACGAACTGCTCATATTTTTCTCCGTCCTGGGTGGCTTGAGTGTGTTTGGCGTGCTCGGAGTCGTGCTCGGTCCGGTGGTGCTCGCCATCACGCTCGGCGTTGGTCGACGTTTACCGAACAGCAGGCAGACCCACGACCGTGAACGAAACATTGTGAGCCGCACAGTCACTTAAAAACTTTAGCGCATAGTGCCTGAACTGCCGGACATCGTCGTCTATATCGAGGCTCTCGAAAAACGAATTCAAGGCGCCGTTTTGAAACGCGTCCGCGTGGCAAGTCCTTTCTTGCTGCGCACGGCGGTGCCGCCGTTGTCCGCCGTTGAAGGTAAGAAAGTCGTCGAACTGCGCCGGCTGGGCAAACGGATCTGCTTCGGTCTCGAAGACGATCTGTGGCTGGTTCTGCACCTGATGATCGCCGGGCGATTGCACTGGTACGACGATCCGGCGAAGGCTGTAAAGGCGCGCGGGGTGGCCGCGTTGGAGTTCAGCACCGGAACGCTGACGCTGACTGAAGCAGGCACGCAGAAACGTGCTTCGCTGCACCTCGTCCAAGGTGAGGCAGGACTCGAAACACTCAATCCCGGCGGGCTGGAAGTTTTTGCAGCGACCGAGCAACAGTTTGCGGCCGCACTTCAGGCGAAGAACCATACGCTGAAACGCGCACTCACCGATCCGCGCATCCTGAGTGGCATCGGCAACGCTTACTCCGACGAGATCCTTTTCACCGCTCAGCTTTCTCCGTTCACACTCACACAAAAACTCACTGTTGATGAGATCGCGCGTCTCTTCGCCGCGGTGAAGACTACGTTAACTGACTGGGTCGAACGGCTGCGCGCCGGTGCAGGCGATAAATTTCCGGAGAAAGTCACGGCGTTTCGTCCTGACATGGCGACTCACGGACGTTACAAAGAACCGTGTCCTCGTTGTGGCAACAAGATCCAGCGCATTCGTTACGGCTCGAACGAAACCAACTACTGTCCAACCTGCCAGACCGGCGGCAAGCTCCTCGCCGACCGCGCCCTCTCACGTCTCCTGAAAGACGACTGGCCCCGCACGCCGGAGGAGTTGGAGAGCCTCGTAAAGTCGTAAGCTGTCTCTGCGTTCTCTGCGGTCCTCTGTGTTCTCGGCGTTTTAAATATGCGCCGTTCGTCGATTTAACGCCGAGAACACAGAGGACCGCAGAGAACGCAGAAGCATTGGTAATGCCGGTTTGCGGTTACCGCTTCGGTTCTTTTTCTGCGTTCACCAGATGGCGGGTGGTTTGATCGGTGACACTGAAAGGAGTGGGGATGAATTCGTTCGTCTCTGCTGGTCGCAAACTGCGCGGATTTGGACCAGCTCCACTTAGTTGAGCTTCCGTCGAGCGGCCCTCCGGATTTCTAACGCGGTTGATTTCACGCTCTATGATCTCCGCTTGTTTCTTACTCACGATCATGCCGTTGATTATCAAAGCCAGGCCAATAAAGAACGGAATAAATCCGGCCACCCAGATCCGCGTCAGGATCTCGGCTTCCTGCGGGTCGACCTTGGCCGCGATTCCCTGCATGAACACAAACAGGAAGATCGCCACGCCTATGCCCACGCAGCTCGTAATCACGCCGCCCTTGATCTCGTTGTAGCGCTTCACCTCGGGCGTGATCCCCATCCGTCGCTCCATTTCCAGCTTCCGCGTCTCGGCAATCTCACCTGAGTGGAACATCGCCGCCAGCCAGTTCTCGTTCCATTCAGCACCCTTTTCCGGTTCCCTGCCGGCGAGGACTTCCCGCACGGCCTGCAAATTTGCCCCGCAAAACGTGCAGAACTTCACATCATCGCTTTGATTCGAGGCACAACGCGGACACAACATAGCCGACTCCTATTCGAAGGTTGCCTGGAGACCGAACAATTGTACGATCCTCGAAGACAAATCGCTTCAATTAATCCACCGGACACGTATCGTTTGTATAATGCGTCTCGATCCATGAAGCCCATTCCCGCGGAAACCATAGCTCATTACCGAATCGTCGAACCCATCGGCGCCGGCGGTATGGGCGCGGTCTACAAGGCTTTCGACAACAAGCTCCAGCGCATCGTCGCCTTGAAACTGCTGCCCGCGGAGTATGTCTCGCAACAGGATCGCCGCCGCCGTTTCTTCCAGGAAGCACGCGCCGCGTCGGCGTTGAATCATCCGCACATCCTGACGATTTACGAAGTCGGTGAAGACGACGGCACGCCCTTCATAGCGATGGAGTTTGTTGAAGGCGAAACGCTGCGGCAAAAGATCAGGGCCCGGACACTGCAACTCCGCGAGACACTCGACATCGCGATCCAGATCGCCGCCGGACTCTCAAGAGCGCACAAGCTCGGTATCATTCACCGCGATCTCAAACCCGAGAACCTGATGCTCAACCGCGACGGTTACGCCAAGATTCTCGACTTTGGTCTCGCGAAACTGGTTGCCGAACGCGAACGCGCCATCGTCGGCGACAGCGAACAAAAGACACTGATCCGCGGTGTCCAAACTGAATCGGGCACGTTGATGGGCACCGTCAACTACATGGCGCCCGAGCAGTTGCTGGGCCAACGCGTCGATCGCCGTTGCGACGTTTTTTCTTTCGCCGTCGTGTTGTGCGAGATGCTGACCGGCACCGCGCCTTTCGTCCACGAAAATCACATCGACACGATGCACGCCATTCTTCATCGTGAGGCGCGTCTATCTGGTGCAAACGGCTCCGAGTTACCCATCGATCTGCAACGAATCCTGTCGAAAGCGCTCGCGAAGACGCCGAAGGATCGCTATCAATCCGTCGACGAACTCGCCGCGGAGCTGAAGCAGATCAAACGCGATCTCGAGCTCGGCAAAATTCTTCCGGCGCCGGCGAAGACGAAGCTCGTGTTGAAGCGCATCGCCGCCGCCGGATCGCAGGCGATCGACTACGAGAAGGAGCTCAACGAAGCGCAATACAAAGCTGTCACGACGACGGAAGGTCCGCTGCTGATCGTCGCGGGCGCGGGCACGGGCAAGACGCGCACACTCGTCTATCGCGTCGCTCGCCTGGTCGAGATCGGAGCAAAGCCTGAATCGATCCTGTTGTTGACTTTCACGCGCCGCGCCGCTGCCAGCATGTTGACGCGCGCCGCTGCCCTCGCCGACGCGCGTTGCCAGCGTGTTTCCGGCGGCACGTTTCACTCGTTGGGCCATTCAGTGCTGCGCAAGTACGCCGAGCAAGCGGGCGTCGCGCGAAACTTCTCCGTGTTGGACCAAAGCGATACCGAAGACCTGCTCGATCTTTTGCGCCGCCAGATCAAGCTCACGAGCACCCGGCATTTTCCGCGCAAACGCACGATTGCTGCGATCTTCAGCATGATGGTTAACAAGGTGCAGTCGCTGAAACAGGTGCTCAATCACGAATACCCGCAGTTTCTCGACGAGCGACGCAACCTGGAAACGCTCTTCAAGTCGTTCGAAGAGTTCAAACGCACGCGGCACATGCTGACGTACGACGACCTGCTCGTGCGCCTGCGCGAAGCGCTGGAGTCAAGCGAGGAACTGCGCGAACGACTGTCGGACCAGTATCGCTATATCATGGTCGACGAGTACCAGGACACGAACAAGCTCCAGGCGCAAATCGTGAAACTGATGACCGCGCGGCACGACAACGTCGCGGTGGTCGGCGACGAGTTTCAATCGATCTACTCGTTTCGCGGCGCGAGTCATCGAAACATGCTCGAGTTTCCGAAGCTGTTTCCAAAGTCGCAGATCATCAAGCTGGAAGAAAACTTTCGCAGCACGCAGCCGATTCTTGACGTCGCGAACGCCATCATCGCGGACGTCAAAGAAAGCTATAAAAAACGGCTCTATTCGCGCATCGAAGGCGGACACCCGCCGGTGGTCGTCAGCGCCCGGACGAAAACGAGCAATCGCGCTTCGTCGCGCAGCGAATCGCCGAGTTGCGCGACGAAGGCGTGCCGTTGCGGGAGATCGCGGTGCTGTTTCGTTCGAGCTCGCATTCATTCGATCTCGAAATCGAGCTCGGCAAACACAGCGTTCCGTTTCGCAAATTTGGCGGGATGAGGTTTGCCGAGTCGGCGCACATCAAAGACGCCCTCGCGTTTCTCCGCGTCGTCAACAAACCTTCGGACACGCTCTCGTGGTTTCGTTCGCTGAAGCTGATCGATCACATCGGCGACGCCACCGTCTACCAGATACTCGAGTATCTCGGCGTCGAACAGCGCGAGTTTCGCTCCGCGCGAACGCGGGGCGCGCTTTTCAAGAAACTGCATCAGTTTCCCGGACGTGCTGCTTACCAGGCGCAACTCACGCGACTCGCCCGTGTCTTCACCACCGTTTGCGAAAGCAAGACGCCGAGCGAACAACTCTCCGCGGTTTTACGTTTCTATAAACCGTTGCTGAAGAATAAATACGACGACGGGCAGCGCCGCGGACGCGATCTCGAAAATTTGCAATCGATCGCGAAACGCTACAAAACCACGGCGAAGCTGCTCGACGACGTGGCGCTCGATCCGACGGAAGCTGTTCAGGGCAACGTGACGCGAAACAGCGGCGGCTTTGTCACGCTTTCAACCGTGCACTCGGCGAAGGGACTCGAATGGGATCACCTGTTTGTGATTTGGATGACTGACGGCTGGTTTCCGGCGAATCGTTTCCAGGATGAGTTTGACGATTTTGAAGAAGAACGGCGGCTGTTGTACGTCGCCACAACGCGCGCGAAGAAGGATCTGCATTTCGTCTATCCGGCGGTAAACGTCTACCTGGGGCCGGAAACTGACGGCACGCCGACGTTGTCGCGCTTCCTGGAACCGATTCCGCCGTCGATCCTGCCGCACGCGCTATTGGATGGAAACTAGGTCTGCACGTAAACTGTCGGCGGCGTCTTTGCACACGTGAAGAGGTCTCCCGCAAAGGCGCAAAGGCGCAAAGAAGTGCATCGATACGCGGCAACGCTTTGCGTCTTTGCGCCTTTGCGGGAAACATCACTAAACAGATCAAGATGACTCTAGGCACAGAATGGCTCATCGACGCGAGCGGATGCGACCCAGCGGCGCTCGCCGACGTCAACCGCTTACACGCAATCTTCACCCGCGTCATTCACGATCTCGATCTCCACGTTTTGGGAGAAATCGCCTGGCATGAGTTTGGCTCGCCGGCCGGCGTGAGCGGACTGGCGCTGCTCTCCGAATCGCATCTCGCCTGTCATACGTATCCCGAATTTCGCGCCGCGACTTTCAATCTCTACTGCTGTCGCGATCGCACGACGTGGCCGTGGGAACAGATGTTGACAGAGATGCTGGGCGCGAGTGACGTCAACATACGCAAGTTCGACCGGATCGCTCTGCAAGCCGGAGGAGCTGCTCGATGAGCGCCCTCGTCGCAAACTGCCCGTCGTGCGGCGGGCCGGTGCAGTTCAAGAGCGGCCAATCGATCGTCGTCATTTGTGAGTACTGCCATTCCGCTGTCGCCCGCACCGATCGCGATCTGAAAGATCTCGGCAAAGTCGCGGAACTGGTGGAAACAGGATCGCCGCTCGACGTCGGCCTGCGTGGCACGTGGAAAGATGTTCCGTTTGAGCTAACCGGCCGCGCGCAACTCGGGCACGAGATGGGCGGGCAGTGGGACGAATGGTACGCCACGTTCTCCAACGGTTGGCTCGGCTGGCTCGCGGAAGCGCAGGGACGTTTTTATCTCACGTTTCAGTATCCGATGCCGGAAGGCGTCGCGGTTCCGCAGTTCGAACAGCTTCAACTGGGCCAGTCGGTGCCAGGACTGCCCTGGCCCACGCCGTTGATCGTCGCCGAAACCGGACAGGCCACCGCACGTGGCGCGAAGGGCGAGATTCCGTACCTGTTGACGCCGGGCGAGACTTACTACTACGCCGATCTCTCCGGCACTAACGGCGCCTTCGGCACGCTCGACTACAACGAATCACCACCGCTCGTCTTCCTGGGCCAACAAGTCACGCTCGCCGAGCTTGGCATCACGACCACGCGCACGCCTGAACGTGAAGAGCGTCGCGTCGGCGCGGCGCAAGTGAGTTGTCCCAACTGTGCCGGGCCACTCGAGCTCCGCGCGCCTGACAAGACCGAACGCGTCACTTGTCCGAATTGCAATTCATTACTCGACGTCAACCAGGGCCAGCTTCAGTTTCTGAAGGCATTGGAGAAGCCGTGGTTTCAACCGGTGATTCCGATCGGTTCTACCGGCGAAGTTCCCGAAGGAAAGATGCAGGTCATCGGCGCGATGGCGCGCAGCGTCACGATCGAAGGCGTGCAGTATTTCTGGAGCGAGTATCTGCTTTACAACCCGCAGATCGGTTTCCGCTGGCTCGTCAACAGCGACGATCACTGGAACTACGTCCAGGCAATTCCGCCCGGCGAGGTGACTGAATCCGAGAAGTCGGTCAGTTTTCGTGGGAAGAATTACAAGATCTTTCAGGACGCGCAGGCGAAAGTCGAAGTTGTGCTCGGCGAGTTTTACTGGAAGGTCGAGACCGGCGAGGAGGTGCGCGGCGTTGATTACGTTGCCGCGCCGTACATGCTCTCGAAAGAAGTTTCGACGGTCTCCACGCGGAGACGGAAACGCGTGACGGGAGAAATCAACTGGTCGCTCGGAACGTACATCACGCCACAACAGATCGAAAAGGCGTTCGGCGTCTCCGGCTTGCCGCGTCCGTCTGGTGTTGCGCCAAATCAACCTTACAAACACAAGTGGGTTTACAAATACTGGCTGCTGTTTGTCGGCATTCTGCTTTTGGCCGGCATCATCATGTTTGCTGTTTCCGGATCGGAGAAAGAGGTGTTCAAGCAGACGGTCACGCTGGCGCCGTTGCCCAACGCCGACGGAACGCAAGCTTTCTTCAGCGAGCCGTTTGAATTAGCCGGACGGCGAAACATCAAGATCATCGGCGAGTCGCCGGTGCAGAACACGTGGGTGTATCTCGAAGGCGACTTGATCAACGACGAGACCGGCGTGGTCCAATCGTTTCCGATCGACATTTCTTATTACTCGGGCGTCGAGGATGGTGAGTCGTGGAGCGAAGGCGATCGGTCTGATTCGGCGTACACGTCGGCGATGCCGGGCGGCAGGTACGTGCTGCGTTTGGAAGGACAGTGGGAGAAGTGGCAAGAGCCCGCCGTCGTTTCGGTCAGCATAGTTCAGAACGTCACGCATGGATTCAACTGGCTGATCGCGTTGATCGCGTTGTCGATTGGTCCAATCCTGATGATCATCTATCACATCAGCTTCGAACATAAACGCTGGTCGGAAAGTATGTTTAGCAGCAGCGGCAGTGGTGATGATGATGACGACGATGAATAGGTTCCCGCAAAGGCGCAAAGACGCAAAGGAAGACGCCAAGCCGAGCTTCCAACAGCTTTCCTTTGCGCCTTTGCGGGAGAACTTAACGAAGGAATAACTAATGCTCAAGACACTTTACCTGATCTTCGGCGGCGGCATCGTGACGTTGTACACGGCCGCCGCGTTATTCGGTTGGGAGATTGGCGGCGGGACGCGCCGGCAGTTGCCGCCTGACGCGCGGCAGAATGGTTATCGATCGTTTCATTTCTGGCACTACGGCTTACACGGAGGAAAATAGATGCTGCTCGAATCAGTCTCTTCTTTTGTGCCTTTTTCTGGCTCTTTTGTGCCTTTTAGTGGTTTCGTGGTGCCGCTGGAGTCGCTCCTGCCGATCGTCATCACGACCCTGGTGTTTGTCATCATCGGCTTGATCGTCTTTGCGCTCGCGTTTGTGGTCATCGCAAAGGCGACGCCGTTTTCAGTCCGCAAAGAGATCGAAGAAGACCAAAACACCGCGCTCGCGATCGTGATCGCATCCGTCATACTCGGCAGCGCCCTGATCATCGCCGCCGCCATTCACGGATGAAGTCATTTTCCATTTTTTATCTGACATTTCTCATTTGTCATTTCCACGTGAAAAATGACAAACAGAAAATGAGAAATGGAAAATGACTAGAGCGCCGCTACTTTTCCTTAACGTTCTCATCGTCGCAACCTGCGGATTGATTTACGAGCTGCTGGCGGGAACGCTCGCCAGCTACGTCCTCGGCGACTCCGTCACCCAGTTTTCCCTGATCATCGGCATCTACCTCTTCGCCATGGGCGTCGGCTCGTGGCTCTCCGGTTTCATCGACAAAGGTCTCGCGAAACGATTTGTCGACATCGAGCTGGCGGTTGCCGTCCTGGGCGGGTTTTCCGCGCCGCTGTTGTTCATCTCGTTCTCACGCGTCAGTTATTTCTACGCCGTGCTCTACTTCGTGGTCTTCGCGATCGGCGTCTTTGTCGGCCTCGAGATCCCGCTGCTGTTGCGCATCCTGAAAGACAAGGTTGAGTTTAAGCAACTGGTGTCGCGCGTGCTTGCGTTTGACTACATCGGTGCGTTGCTCGCGTCGATCCTGTTTCCGATTCTGTTCGTGCCGCGACTGGGGTTGATTCGCACGTCGCTGATCTTCGGGATGTTGAATGCGGCCGTTGCGTTGTGGGGCACGTGGCTGCTGCGGCCGTTGATCAAGAGCGGCATCACCGCGTTGCGCGTGAAGGCAGTGATCGTGATGGCGTTGTTGCTGATCGCATTGATCAAGGCGAACTCGCTGACGTCGCTCGCGGAAGACGAGATGTTTGCCGACGAGATCGTCTACACGAAAGACACGCCGTATCAGCGCATAGTGATCACGCGCGGCCGCGCCGGATTTCAGTTGTTCCTGAATGGGAATTTGCAGTTTAGTTCGACTGATGAGTATCGCTATCACGAGGCGCTGGTGCATCCGCCGATGCTGTTGGCTGGCAATCCGAAGCGCATACTGGTTTTGGGTGGTGGGGACGGTCTCGCGTTGCGTGAGGTGTTGAAGTATCCGTCGGTGGAGCGGGTTACGTTGGTCGATCTCGATCCGGATATGACGCGGTTGTCTTCGCGGTTTCCGTTGTTGGCTAACTTGAACCAGCGAGCGTTTGATGATTCGCGTGTGCAGGTGATCAACGAGGATGCGTTTATCTGGATCGAGGAAAACTCGGAGCCGCCGTACGACGCGGCGATTGTGGATTTTCCCGATCCGAATTCCTACTCGCTGGGGAAGTTATACACGACGCGTTTCTATCGCCTGTTGCGTTCGCGGCTCACTGAGAATGCGGCGGTAAGTGTGCAGGCGACGTCGCCGATGTTTGCCCGGAATTCCTACTGGTGCATCATCCGCACGCTCGAGGCGGCGGGATTTGTCGTGCGGCCGTACTACACCGCAGTGCCGAGTTTTGGTCTTTGGGGATTTGCCCTCGCGCGCACGTCGCCTTTCGAGATTCCACGTAATCCACCCGCCGGGTTGAAGTTTCTTGACGACCAGGCGTTGGGGGCGATGTTTACGTTGTCGGGCGATATTGGACCAGTGCCGGTCGAGATCAATCGACTCGATAACCAGGCGCTAGTTCGGTATTACGAAGGCGAGTGGAGACGGTTTGAGTAAACCACAAAAGGCACAAAGAAGCACAAAAGGCACAAGTTCAAGACAAGACAATTTTGTGCCTCTTGTGCCTTTTGTGCCTCTTTGTGGCTATAACTGATGACCACCTTTACGCGACGTGAAATCCTGGCGGCGTTTCTGGGCGCGCCGATAGCGTTGGCGGCGTGTAGTCGCAACGCGCCTGCGTTTCCCGAAGGCGAGATCGTCGGGACGTCTGACGTGTTTGGACATCGGCTGCGCGACGGGCTTCAGGTTGAAGTGCCGAACGATGCCTGGACCAACGTGCCGTTGGTGATCGTCGGCGGCGGCATCGCCGGCCTGACGGCCGCATGGCAATTACAAAAATCCGGTTTCCAAGATTTTGCTTTAATTGAGATCGAAAACGCGCCGGGCGGCACTTCACGCTCCGGATCAAATCGCGTCACCTCGTTTCCGTGGGGCGCACACTACATCCCCGCGCCGATGAAAGAGAACGAAGCGCTCGTTTCGCTGCTCGACGAGATGGGCGTGCTCGAAGGCAAGGATGCGGAAGGCGAGCCTGTTGTTCGCGAACAGTTTCTCTGCCGCGATCCGGAAGAGCGCGTTTTCTACAAAGGCCGCTGGTATGAAGGTCTGTATCTCCACGCGGGCGCAACAGAGGAAGACCAGCAACAGCTCGATAAGTTCAACGCCGAACTGGCGCGCTGGATTTCGTGGCGCGATGCTCGCGGCCGGCGGGCGTTCACGCTGCCAGTTTCGGCGTGTTCGGATGACGCTGACGTAACTGCACTCGATCGACTGTCGATCAAGGAATGGATGGACCAGCGTGGCCTGAATAGTCCGAGGTTGGTGTGGTGGGTGGATTATGCATGTCGTGACGACTACGGGATGACGCTGGACCAGACTAGCGCGTGGGCTGGACTTTTTTACTTCTGTTCGCGTGTGACAAAGCCGGGGGTGGAGTCGCAGTCGCTGATTACGTGGCCTGAAGGCAACGGGCGTTTGGTGAGTCACCTGTTTGAAAAATCGAGAGCGCAAGTGCAGCTCGATCGCGCCGCGGTCGAGGTGATTCCGACGGGAGAGCGCGGCGTTGACGTGATTACGCTCGATCGTGAAGGCCACAATCCGCATGGGTTTCACGCGGAGCGAGTGATCTTTGCCGCGCCGCAGTTTATGGCGCGTTACGTTGTCCGGCCATATCGCGAGGGCCCGCCGCCGCACGTTGCGGAGTTTCAGTTTGGCTCGTGGATGGTGGCGAACCTCACGTTGCGAGATCGGCCGAAGCTGTCGCCGCGCGATTTTCCCCTCGCGTGGGACAACGTGCTTTACGAAAGCCCGTCGCTTGGCTACGTGGCGGCGACGCATCAGCGCGGCCGCGATCATGGTCCAACCGTGCTCACCTATTACTATCCGCTCTGTGACGCAAATCCGCGAGCGGCACGCACACGGCTGTTGGAAGCGGGTTGGCGTGAGTGGGCCGACGTCGCGCTTACGGATCTCGAACGAGCGCATCCGGACATTCGCCTGCTTGTAGAAAGGCTCGACGTCATGCGTTGGGGGCATGCGATGATCCGCCCGCGCACTGGATTTATGTGGGGATTGGCACGTCGCGAAGCCTCGAAACCGTTTCGAGGAATTCATTTCGCGCACTCGGAATTGAGCGGCGTGGCGCTGTTTGAAGAAGCGTTTGATGTCGGACTGCGAGTGGCGGATGAAGTGCGACGGCTGCTTACGCGCCGATGATCTTGCCGTCGATCATGCGTCTGATGCCGAGTGGGTTCTCGTCCTGAAGCTCCGCCGGAAGCGCGTCGTTCGGGAAGTCCTGAAAACACACCTGGCGCGCGAAGCGGTAGATCGCGCGAGAGCCGACAGATGTGTAGCGGCCGTCGGAAGTCGCTGGATATGGACCGCCATGGACCATCGCGTGGCCCACTTCGACGCCTGTGGGAAATCCATTGAAGAGTAATCGACCCGCTTTGGTTTCGAGCAGATGAATTAAATCCTGATGCGTGCGCAGATCTTCTTCGGTGCCGTGAATCGTGGCGGTTAGTTGTCCTTCGAGCCTGTTCACCAACTCGAGCAATTGATCTGTGTAAATGACGACCAGGGTGGACGGACCGAAGAGTTCTTCAGTGAGCTCGGGGTGAGCGAGAAAATCCGCGGCCCTCGTTTTGAAGAGAGCACCTGCACCGATAGTCTCGACAGCGGCATGATTTGTTCGTGCGGCAACGCCGCAGCGATAGTTGGAGCTGATGGCAGGCGTAAGCATTGTTTGCTCGGCGGTGTCGGTCATTAACTTGCCGAGCTTCACCATAAAATCGCTCGAGTCGTTGTTGTCGGTCAGCAATATCAAACCGGGATTGGTACAAAACTGGCCCGCGCCGAGAGTGACCGAACCGTGAAGACCGGCGGCTATCTGATCTGATCTTTCTTGTAGGGCGCCAGGCAGAATAAAAACGGGATTGATGCTGCTCATTTCCGCGTAGAACGGAATCGGATCGGGTCGTGACGAGGCGATATCGAATAGAGCGCGTCCGCCCGCACGCGAGCCGGTGAATCCACCGGCTTTGATCAGCGGATGTTTTACCAGTGCAGTTGCGACCTCGTTGCCGGCGTCAAAGAGCAACGAAAAAACACCTTCGGGAAGGTCGCAGGTACGAACGGCGTCAGCTATCGCCAGACCAACGAGTTCAGATGTTCCGGGATGTGCGGGATGCGCTTTTACAATCACCGGACAGCCGGCCGCTAGCGCCGAAGCGGTGTCGCCACCGGCTACTGAAAAGGCGAGCGGGAAATTGCTAGCGCCAAAGACCACGACCGGCCCCAGCGGACGCCACATCGATCTCACGTCAGGCTTCGGCAAAGGCTTGCGATCGGGATCGCCGCGATCGATCCGCGCGTCAATCCACGAACCTTCTTCAACCAACTCCGCAAATAATCTCAACTGACTACACGTGCGGGCAGTCTCGTTGCGCAGACGCGGCACAGGCAGCGCGGTCTCTGCATTTGCGCGTTCGATCAACTCATCGCCAAGCGCTTCGATGTTCTCGGCAATGCGATGGAGAAAGCGTCCCTTCTCGACACCTGTCGTGCGCGAGTAAACCACGAACGCTTCGTGCGCAAGCCGCGCCGCCTCGTCCACGTCCGAAAGACTCGCCGAGTGATAAACCGGCTCCAGGTTCTCGCCCGTCGCCGGATTGAACCCCTCCAACGTCGCACCGCCCACAAGGCCGCGTTGAAAACCAATAATCGATGTACCGGAAAGTGTTGGCATTTAAACCTTCGGCTTGTTGTTCAGTGCTTCGCGAATTACGCGTCTCGCTTCTTCAAGCTCCGCGCCAACCAATTCCAAACGCGGCGGACGCACGCGCGCGTTGCCCATTCCTACCTCTTCCTGAACCAGCTTGATCAGTTGCACGAACTTCGGCACCGTGTCCATCCGCAAAAGCGGCAAAAACCAGTGATACAACGTCAACGCCTTCTCACGTTCACCGTTCATAGCATAGTCGAACAAATCAACCGACTCTTTCGGCAACGCATTCACCAAACCGGCAACCCACCCCTCCGCGCCGACGGCGATCGCCTCGACAATCGCATCGTCAACGCCAACAAAGATCGCCAACCTGTCGCCCAGCAATTCGCGAATCCACGTCACGCGCCGCACGTCAGTGCTCGACTCTTTCACGGCTTCGAAATTCGCGTGCTCTGCCGCAAGCTCCTTGATCTGTTCCGCCAGAAAATCAGTGCCGTAAGCAACCGGGTTGTTGTAAAGCATGCACGACAGGCTCGTCGCTCGAAAGATCGCTTCAACGTGCGCTTTCATCTCGCGCCAATCGCCCTGGTAGACGTACGGCGGCAACACCATCAAACCACTGCAACCAATCTCGGCCGCTTGTTTTGAAAGCTCAACCGCCTCAACAGTGCTCAACGAAGCAATCGCCGCAACCACCGGCACACGATCACCCACAGCCTCAACCACCGTGGACCACAACGCGAGCTTCTCATCAACCGTTAGGGTCGCGCTCTCGCCCAACGAGCCCGGCGTCACGATTCCCGTGCAGCCGTTATCGACCAGCCAATTGCAATGCTTCGCCACAAATGCATGATCGATCTTCAAATCCGCGTCGAACGGTGTAGTAGTCGCGGGCATCACGCCGCGCCAAATCATTTTCAAACCAGCTCTCCTTCTCTTTGTGCCTTTTCGCGTCCTATCTTTGCGCCTCTTCGTGGCCCAAACTCTCAACTCTGACCGGCAAAATCGGCGGCCGCACCGATTCCGCTTTCCAGTCAAATAAAAACTCAACCGCGCCGCCGCAAATTCTTCCCTGACACGGCCCCATTCCGCAACGAGTCTGCAACTTCGCCGCACGCCACGACTCGTGCGCGCGAAAACGATCGAACACAACGTCTTCGCAGCGGCACACAATCGTCTCCGGTTCCGCCAGCGTTCTCAACTCATCTCGCAACGCAAAAGTGCGATTCAACAAATCAGCAAACCGATGTTGCTTCGCTCGCAACGAAAACAACCGACGCGCTTCGTCACGCCTGCCGGCGATCGCCAGTCCGGCAATCTCACCTTCGACCAGCGACAATTCCAGTCCGCCAATGCCCGTCGATTCACCAGCGCCGTAAACCTGCGGCGCCGAAGTGTGTTGAAACTCGTCAACCTTCACCGCGCCCCGTTCGATCTCGCAACCCAACAGTTCCGCGAGCTCGAGGTTTGGCGTCAGGTGAAAACCGCAAGCGAGATAATCGCAGGATACACTCCAACGCTTTCCGCCGCGACGCAGCACCACGGATTTGAGGGTCTCGTCGCCGTAAGCAGCCGTGACCCAACAATCCGTCAGATATTTTCCACCCTTCAAAAACGCGAGCGCCTGTGACAACTTGCCAAGGTTGTTGACCAAACCTAAACCGAATCGCGCGAGCCGGCGCTGCGGCGCCTGCTCAGCGACGACCAACACATCCGCGCCGTGCTCGCGTAAATATGCAGCGACAGCCAGCAGCAATGGACCACTGCCGGCAATGACGATTCTCTTCCCATCAACTGGCAGGCCACCTTTAACGAGCGCCTGTAGCCCACCCGCGCCCATCACGTTCGGCAAGGTCCAACCAGGAAACGGCAGGAACCGCTCGCGCGCGCCCGTCGCCAATACCAGGCTCTCAAACACCAGCTCACTCACGCCGCGCGATGTTTCCGCCAACAGCTTATTCGGCCCGATCTGTTGAAACACACGGGTGCCCGCCAGCAGTTGAATCTCTACACTGCGAACACGTTCAAACCAAACTTGCGCTTCTCGCGATCGCGGCTCGCGTTTTTCCCCGCGCCAGATCTGTCCGCCTGCGTCAGGGTTGTCGTCCACTACCGTGACGCGACGGCGTCCGCCTTGTGCGGCGCGATACGCGGCGGCGAGTCCGGCCGGGCCGGCGCCGACGATCAGCACCTCGCAGGCGTGGTGCGATCTATCCATCGGTGCGCACGTCCATCCCGTTTCGACAGATCGTCTGACAACTGCGACAGTGCGCTTCGCCGTCGATCGTTACGCGACACTCGAAACAGATCCCCATGCCACACAATGGACCACGCGGCTCGCCTATCACTGAACTGCGAAAGACTGACGTGCCTGACTTGAGAATCGCAGCCGCGACCATGCTGCCGGCAGGCATCGTCACTGCAACGCCGTTGACGAACAAGCTCACCGTCTCAGGCATGGGCCAACTCCGGTTTAACTCGTGATGGAAGATACGGTGCAATCGGAATCGCCGGCGTGCGGTTCAAAATCTGATCGACCAGCAGTTTCGCTGTACCCAACGATGTGGTGATGCCGAGTCCTTCGTGTCCGGTCGCCAAATACAAACGCTCCTGTTCGACGTCCGGACCGATCAGCGGCAGCTTGTCAGGCGTCGCAGCGCGAAACCCGGTCCAGGCGCGCAGCGAAGATAGTTTTCCCAGTCCCGGCAGATACTCAATCGCGCGCGCGATCATGCGCGACAACAGCGAAGCGTCCACCGCTGAATCGTCGACGTCGTATTGCCGCGACGAACCGATCAACAACTGTCCCGTCTTTCGCGGCTGAATGTTGAAAGCGACCGATCTGACGTAAGCGAATGCGCACTCTTCAGATAACCAAGCTCGACCAGTTGATGTCGTAGAAACTGCGGATACCGATCGGTGATTACGAGATGCCCCTTGCGCTTCTTGACGTTCACGCGCGCGCTCAGACCCGGAGACCAACTGCCTGCCGCATTCACCATCAGACCCGCCGAAATCGTCGAACCATCACGCAAACGAACACCGTCCGCCGTGATCTCCTCCACAGCTTTACCAAGAAACACATGCGCGCCACGCGCCACCGCACGATCCACAAGAAACTGAGCCGCACACGGCGGATAGATCACGCTGTCGCCCGGCACTCGCAACCCGCCAACCAACCCTGCCCGCAGATTCGGCTCAGCTTCAGATAGCGACTGCTGCGTCCAACACCTCGACGGCCACTCCCCGCTCCGAATAAAACTCCTGCTTCCGCGAAACCTCGCGCATCTCTTCGTCATCGGCCGCGACCCAGATCGTCCCGCAGGCGTCGTACTCCACGGTCGCGCGGCAGCTCGTCACGCATCTCTTCCCATAACGTTTGCGAATAACGAGTCAACGCAAACTGCGCGGCAGAATCATCCATCACGACGAGATGGCCCATGCCCGCCGCCGTCGCACCGCCGCCGATCAACCGAGCTTCGACAATCGCCACGCGCAACCCTTCGCGGGCACACTCTGCCGCGCAGGCAGCGCCGACAATGCCGCCGCCGACGATCACCACATCATAAGTTGGCGAATTCATCGCTTTGTTCCAAAGCCAGGGTCATGCGCGAATGCCCATGCAGAACGGGTCG
Source organism: uncultured Acidobacteriota bacterium (assembly GCA_963770215.1). Classification (GTDB taxonomy): domain Bacteria; phylum Acidobacteriota; class Blastocatellia; order Pyrinomonadales; family Pyrinomonadaceae; genus PSRF01. Next base: position 81,217 of record CAVYOP010000009.1, on the reverse strand, counting down.
CGCACATCGAGGAGCAACTCGGCTTCGGCAGTGATAAACGCCGAGCCTTTGATGTGCGGATAGATCACGTTATCGATCACGGACACCGACCCCTCGAAGACGCTGCCCACGATGCTCTCCTGCCGCCACACCTGGCCTTCTCCAAGCTTTCCATCGGCGTAAAGACACGCGAGCTTCGCACTCGTGCCCGTGCCGCAAGGCGAACGGTCGTAAGCCTTGCCCGGACAAAGCACGAAGTTCTTGCTGTCGACTCCGTTTACTTCGGAAGGTCCAAAAAGCTCGACGTGATCGATCTCCTGTCCGCCTTCGCCGGTAATTCCCTCACGCACAAGCGATTCGCGAATGCGCCCACGTGAAATCCGTCAATGCTTCGAGCTGATCGAGTGACAGGACAAACGAGTGATCTTTGACGAGGAAGAACCAGTTGCCGCCCCAGGCGACGTCGCCGGTCACGCGGCCAAATTCCGGCACGTCGACTGTCACGTTTGCAGCAAACCGGTAACTCGGCACATTCGCAATCTCGACTGAACCATCCTCATCCAGTTTTGCAAGCACAACGCCGACCAGGGTTTCAATGCGATGCGTTCCTGGTCCAAGGCGATTCAGGTACGCGAGCGTGGCGACCACGCCGATCGTTCCGTGCCCGCACATGCCGAGGTAACCCACGTTGTTGAAAAAAATCACGCCCGTGGCGCAGGTGTTATCGAGAGGATCGCATAACAACGCGCCGACAACCGCGTCCGATCCACGCGGCTCGTTCACGACAGCGGAACGAAAGTCGTCGTGCTCGTTGCGGAAGCGTTCGAGTCGTATGGCGAGCGTGTCGTCACCCAGATCGGGGCCGCCGCTGATAACCACACGCGTCGGCTCACCACCGGTGTGTGAATCGATCACTTTGACACGTCTTGTAAAGGGGTCCGGCATCAGGTCGCTTGCAGCAGCCGCGATTGTAGCCGTTATTGCCATCACACAAAACCGGCACGACGCCTTGTTTGTGTCGCTAAAGCGCTGCACGCGTTGATCACGTACCCTCCAGACTGCGGGTCGGATGGATCGCGACAAATCTCTGCCTGTTCAGTTTGTAAGATCGGCATTGCTGCCTTCGATGGTACGCAGAAAAAACTTATGGCCCACCTTATGAAAATCTGTGTGCGAATAAAGACTGTCAATCGCCTGATCCAGTCCGGCAATAGCATCGGGAATGCCTTTGCGCCCGCGCTGGAGAGATTGCTTAATCGCGATGAGTTGGTAAGCGAGAGCAAGAGCCGAAATCGAATGCCCTTTGTAAACTCCAAAAACGATCTTCCAGTTTTCAGGATCAAGCATGATGTTGCGAGGTAGGGCGCTACAGGATATCCACCCTATACCGTAGCGCCCTTCAAGGAGTCGCCTTGCCCCCCCTTCACCGAAGCGGCGACGCCTTGTGTCGCCCAACACTCCGGGCGATGGTTGGGCCATTGCATATCAAAGCTCTTTCACGTCACAGAGCTTCGGCAATGCACAGCTTTATATCTGTGCGTAAATAGCCATCGCAACGCTTGCCCGACATGGGACGCTTTGAGTCATTGCCAAGATTTTTACAGCGGGCACACCTCATTCTTTGCGCCAAGTGGGGCAGCACATCACTTCACAGACAAATACTGATTGAGTTAGCGACCGACCAAACGAATGATCGTCAAGAGAACCGTTGTGGCAATGTTTGGCGCTGGCGGTTGCGGCTGGGCCACTACACCCATCGTAGGAACCTCGCCCGCCCACGCTGGAACGGAAAGAGCCACCATAAGCGTCGCAGCCATTGCAAGTCGTTTCATGATCAGTCCTCCGGTGAGAGATTGCCAAACTTTTTACATCGGCAACTAAACCAAAAAGGCGACATTCCTTGCAAGGTGACGCTGACGCGGACTACTATCCGCTCGCGCATTTCCTCCCATCCACTCGAAAGGTTGTAAGTAAATGGTCACTCTGGCGAAGCTGGATTCCTCGCGCCTGACACTCAACGAAAGCGCACGGCTTAGATGTGAGGCTGCATTAGAACTAAAAGACAAGGGCGAGTACGACAGAGCGCGTGAGGTAATGCGCCCCTTCTGGCCGAACTTTGGTGAGCGCCCAAATACTGAGGGACTTCACGGCTCGATAGCCGCCGAACTTCTGTTCGTCGTCGGCATCCTCACGCGATGGATCGGCAGCAAAAACCAAGTCAAGAAATCCTCGCAGATAGCAAGCGATCTGATTAGTGAAAGCATCAATTATTTTGAATCTCAAACGGATGTATGGAAGGTCGCAGCGGCGCGGGCTGAACTGGGTATGTGTTACTGGCGCGAGGGTGCTTTAGATGAAGCTCGGATCATGTTCACTGAGGCGTTGAAGAAATTGACCGTCGAGGGAAACACACGAGCGAATGCGCTGTTAGGTCTAGCCGAGGTTGAGCGGGCTTCGTCACGATATAATGATGCGATGGCGATCCTCACAGACAATGCTCGCCTATTCCAGAAGATCACAAATCACACAACTAAAGGCCACTATCACAATCAACGAGCGATGGTGCTCCGAAGTCTCGCCACAGCCGAGAAACGGCACGACTACTTTGAGCGGGCCATCAGGGAATATGAAAAAGCCGATCACCAATTCAAGTTGGCCCACAACACACTCTTTCGCGGCAACGTCAAAAACAACGTCGGATTTCTACTGTTTAAGTTAGGTCGTTTCAAAGTAGCAAATGTGTACCTCACGGAAGCGCGGCGGCTCGCCGTCAACGCGAAAGACAAAATCCTTGTAGCGCAATTTGACGACTCCCTAGCAAAGCTATTCCTCGCCACGCATAAACTAAAAGAGGCAGAGGCGGCGGCTCGCAGGTCGGTGAGCGTGTTGGACAAAAGCGGCCACGCGAACACCCTCGCTGATAGTTTGCTCACTTACGGGATCGTGTTGGCCCGACTTCAGCAAACTGATCAAGCGCAGTTTATCTTCCAACGAGCGATTGAGTTGGCGCACAACGCGGGCGCTCTCAGTACGGCAGGCATGGCCGCACTCACGATGATTGAAGAAATCGATCAGCTATCAGTCGAGACTTTATCTCAGGCGTATGAGCAAGCAGGCGAATGGCTCTCAACCTGTCAAAGTCAGGAACTTTGGTTTCGATTTAAGGTAGCGGGCAAAAAGGTTGTGCGGGGATTGCGGAGCGAAAGTCAGAAGGCGAACGAGATTCTTTTCAATAAGCCGTGTCACATGCCCAAAGCGGTATTACAATTTGAGCGACGTCTGATTAGTCAAGCACTGGCGACAGCGAATGGCCGCGTCACTCACGCCGCGAAGTGGCTAGGCATAGGTAGACAACGGCTCGCATACATTATCGAGACTAGGCATCCCGACTTGCTCAAAGAGCGGAGTCCGGTGCGGCGGCGTCCACGGAAACAGTAGGCTCTAGGACCACGGCATCGACTTATTAATATCCGCATTGACGCGATCGATTAATCTGCTCAAGCGAATGATGCGCGTATTAAGACGGTTGAGGATTTGTCTATGTACTGCCGTCGCTGCGGGGATTTCGTAGACTTCAATCGGCGAGTCAGCGTTAATTGACCGTAGTGCCCCGATACTCACGGCCAGTGTGCTCATTTTGCGAGATTACCGTGGCTCGCAATACGCCTTGCGGGGAATGTTCATCCCAGATATGGCACTCTAAATAACCAATCTCGACCTCTTTTACCGCGCCTGAGTCCACTGTCTTCGCGGTCAAGTATTGAGTGTTTTCGATGTGCTCTTCTGGTTGTAGTGGTTCTGGCCTTTCTCTTGCTCGATAAAAGACATCTGCCCCTGAATAATCTATCGTTTGCAGTGGTTCGTTATTAACGCTGAAGACGCGAGCTAAAACCCAGAGACAAAAGAGGGTGGCTCCGATACTGAGAGGGATGAGATACCAAGGCCACGGAAATCAAGTTAGCAATAGTCGGAATGAGACTGAATAACAACACGACGCCTCCGATTACGCCGAAGGCGTCTGATTGCAGGGCCAGCAAACCTCGGAACTTCGAGGACAAGGGAGGATAGGAATCCGACACGTGTCGGATTTTATTCCCTGGTCTCTCCCTGCGTCAAAGGGATAATTACCGAAATTCTCTGCGCCCTGCGGCTTTACTTGCAGCATTACTCCAATAAACAGTGCCGGAATAACGCTTGCACTGTCTCCTTTGAAATCTCTCGTCCCTACTTCCAAAGGAGAACAATCGTGAATCGTAAAACTCTGCCGTTACTACTCGTCGTCTTTCTGCTCTCAAGTCAAACTTCCTGGGTCATGGCCCAGACTGGATCTTTTAATAATTGGACCCGAGTCCAGCAACTCGGCGTCGACGAGCGGATCGTCGTCAAACGTAAGGATGGAAAGGAACTCAAAGGACGCATGATCGAGGCGTCAGAGACGACGCTTACGATCGATCGCGACGGCAAACCGTTAGGCATTCCGCGGAGTGACGTGCGGCAGGTGCAGTTGATCACCGGCAAAGCGGAGAAAGGAAAGTGGGCGCTGATTGGGGCGGGAATTGGCGGCGCGGCCGGCACTGGCATCGGCGCGGTCAAGTATTCGCCGGATTCAGACGACAGCGAGGTCTACATCGCGATGGGGCTGATGATTGGCGTCGGCGCGGGCGCTGTCAGTGGATTGCTGTTCGGCCGCAGCAAACGCGAACGCGTGTTGGTCTATTCGGTGGATTGATCGCCAGTTTTCAACAGCGCCTGCTTAGCGAATTGGAGTTCTTTCAGCTCGTCTTTGCCAAGTTGCGGGTAAGACAGATCGAGTGCCGACAAGCGCTGCACGATTGCCGAGGCGACGACCAGGCGCGTGAACCATTTCGTGTCGGCCGGCACGACGTACCACGGCGCGTAGTCGGTGGCGGTGTGCCGCACTGTTTCCTCGTAGGCATGCATATACTCGTCCCAATGCTCGCGCTCCTCGACGTCTTTCATTGAGAACTTCCAATTCTTGGCGGGATCGTCGATGCGGGCGAGAAAACGTTTCTGCTGCTCTTCCCGGAAACGTGCAGGAAGAACTTCAGCACGATGACGCCGTTGTTTGTCAGGTAGCGTTCGAAGTTTTTGATGTCCTGAAAACGTTGTTGCCAAAGATCTTTGGTGGCAACTTCGGCGGGGAGTCGTTGTGCTTGCAGGTATTCGGGGTGGACACGCACGACGAGTGTTTCTTCGTAGTAGCTGCGATTGAAGACGCCGATGCGGCCGCGTTCGGGGATGCGTTTGGCGCAACGCCAGAGAAAGTCGTGGTCCAGTTCTTCGGTGGATGGGGCTTTGAATGAAGTGACTTCGCAGCCTTGCGGGTTGACGCCGGAGAGGACGTGTTTAATCGCGCCGTCTTTGCCGGCGGCGTCCATGGCTTGAAAGATCAGCAAGACGGCCCAGCGATCGTGTGCGTAGAGTTTATCCTGCAGCTCGGCGAGCATCTCGACGCCGCACACCAGCCCCTCCTTCGCCTTCGCCTTATCCTGTTGCCCCAACCTCTCGCCGGGATCGATCTGCTTCAGGCGGAACGACTTGCCGTTAGTAATGCAGAACGGGTCGGAGAACTTCTTGGCTTGTTTGAGGAATTCTTTTTCGGTCATGGGTCACCTCTGTTGATGCGATCTTGGCGCTCGAGCCAGACAGGATCGTCTCGGCGTTGATGGACAATCGCCCAAACAAACACACGACGCGCATCGAAAGTAAAATATATGTAGTAGCGAAAGCGATTCATCACAGCGCGCCGAACAGAAACCCAAACGCACTCATAAGCTAAAGGAAATCTGGCAATACGAAACAGTGTTTTGTACACTTCCGCTTCGAATCGGACAGATAGGTTCGGTTCTCTATGGTCGTACCAATGAGCGATGGAATCAAAATGCGCTTCGGCAGCCGCTGTGAGGATAATGCGACGGTTCATCTAAATTATTAAGTGAGGATTCTAGCTCTTTGCCCGTTTTCGTTGATAGTCCTCCAAGGTAATTCCACCTTCGAACTGCGACCGAAGGTTAATCAATACTTCCACCAGAATCTCCCGATGCCAAAGTGGAATGCTCTCTTCTGCCATCAGTTCTGCGGTGAGGCGAGGCAGATTAGCTTCGACATAGTCGATCTGCTCTTCCATCGAGAGCAACTCGAAATCTGAGGGCGGATAATATGGCATTGGTTGAGACATGCTGATTAACTCCTTGCGGCGGAGTATAGCACGCACTGTTGTGTATGCCTACTGGTCGTCATCGTCAGGATCTTTGCGCCGAGAGTCGGCGATTTCTTCCTCTTCCTCCTGCAAGCCGATACGCATTGCGTCAAACACCGGCAGGCGTGCGATTGGAGGCATGGGGACGGAGCCCCGGACGGAAAACCAGATGATGCGGTTGAGGATCTCCGGATCGGCCATGTCGGCGTGGGCCAAGTCCTGCTCTTCAGTGCGCCGCATCCAGTAAGCCATGGCGGCGTCGCGTGGCGGCGGAGTAACAAGATTGTCGAGAGCCACGTTCGGCAGCACCGCCTTGTACGGACGCAGATCCGGCTCGCTGCGGAAAATATTGATCGGCGTCGCGGTGGCATCAAGCTGGTTCATCGGTTCGATCCCAAGCAGCAGTTCCATCGTCCTAATCAAACTGACGGTATTGTGAAACTCGTGAACCAACAAACCCGGACGATTGTAAGCACTAATCAACAGCGCCACCGAACGATGTGCATCAACATGATCCGGTCCATCCTGTGCATCGTCCTCAACCACGACAATACAAGTGTCTTTCCAATACTCACTATTCGAAACCGCCTCAACCAACAACCCAAGCGCATAATCGTTATCGGCCACATAAAACTGCGGCGTTGGCTTTCGCGCACCCAGCCCATCCGTGTGGTCATTCGACAAACGGACTATCGACAGATTCGGCAACCGATCCGCCGTTCCCGCAGCACGTTCAGCGGCATAGGCGCGAAACTCATCCAACCACACACCCAACCGGGAATTACCCCGAAACCGCGGATCAGCAGGTGAGTTACTAATCAACGGATTCGCATTGCTCTCCCGCGTCGCACGATACGAATCGACGGTCATCGCATCAGGCGTGCTCATGTCGAAGTTGCGATACTCCGCGTTGAACCGCCCTTCGAGAGACTTCTTCGTCGGAATACTAGAAACCGTCTTCGATAAATCCGGATAGACCTTCTCGCGATTCTCTTTAATCGCCTTGACATCGGCTTCCGAAAGCGTGGCTATAAACTCACCATAGTTGCGATAAGTCAGGCCGGCGCGTGCCGCAGCGTCCCAAAGATAGAGCGTCTCCGGTTCGGCAACATCACGAGAACCTTGCAGGTACGGAATGTACTTCCGCATGAAATTAGCCACATCTTCGGCCTGCACTTCCGGACCGAACAGCGAAGGCGCACCGCGAACAGGCTCATAATTCGGCAAACGATTGAAACCTTCGTAATCGTAAGTGCGCCCGCGCCCGCTATAGTTCCAACGAAACGCCTTGTCTACGTAATCAGTGGAAAACGCGGCAGTGGACCAATTATGTCCGTCAGGGCTCGCTTCCGAATTCACAAAGAACCGATCCATCAGACCAAAGCGAAGCGCGAGCGCACGATGATTGGGCGAGATGTCCTGTCTTGTTCCATCAGGTCTCGCAGCAGCCTCGCCCGCGCCGAAGATCGCCAGCGAAGGATCGCCATCGGCCTTCGTGCCGTCACCCGACACTGCAACATCGCCAAAAACCTGATCGTAAGTGCGGTTCTCCTTGATGATGTAGATGACGTGCTTGATCGGCGAACGACCAGCGAAAAGCCTGGTCCGTGCGGGACCCAGTAAGCCATTGTTTCTCATCACTTGTTGCGTATGTCGCGCCAGGCCCGGCTCGTCAGGGACGTTGATCGCGCTTATGTTCCCTATCACGATCGATCCGCTGTACTGTCCGCCTTGTCCTCGCCCAGTCCCCGCCGGAAAGCGTTCGTTCGGCGCATTCGGAACGCGCCCGGAGTTGTTCACAATCAACGACGAATTCTCGACCCCAGTGCCTTTGCCATTGCCAACGAAGAGAGTCTTTCCTACAACCGCAACAGCGGATGGATATTGACCAGTGGGAATAAACCCTCGCACAGTGCTGCGCCCTTCTCGGGACGAGTCACCGCGTGATCGCTCTGAAAGCTCAACCACCGCCACCGAATTGCTGTGCGCATTGGCGACATAGAGATCATCGCCAATTAAAGCCAATCCTTCGGGGCTATTGCCCGGCGGCACCCTTTCAGACAAACGAGTGCTGATCCGTTCGAGCTCTTTGTCAGTCGCAGTATCGATAACCGAAACACTGTCGTCATTCGAATTAGCAACAAAGAGCCTGGTTCGTTCGGGATTGAGCAACATCGCCGTCGGATGACGGCCGACGCCGATGCGCGTAACCGGTTGCGCGGGCTTGCCAGGATCTACTACGGCGACACTGCTGTCATTCCACAAAGACACGTAGACCTTTGTCCTCGCACCCGGCACAACGGCAACACCATACGGATAAACAAACTGATTTCGCTCGTGACGCAGATCGATCCGCGTGAGTTTGCGCGCGCCGCGGAGATCCTCGACGACTCCCAAACTGTCGCCAAGATTATTAGCCACGCACAGAGTGTTGCCGTCGCGACTAAGCGCGATCCCCGTTGGATAAACCGGTGCGCGATCGTTGTTGTATCGTGGTGAGTTTGCCGCGAACGCAAAACCGCTCACGTCGATGAATGGCGCATCGACGCTGGTATTTGGTCCAGGCGACACCGGCGCGATTGGCATTCTATTTTCCGCCTGAAAACGGAAGATCCAGATCTTGTTTTCAAAGCCGCCGGAAACGTACAGCAGATGTGAACCGTCTGGCTCCGGTCTCGGCGCAAACACAACTCCCACATTCACGCTTTGCGGCGATGGGAAATACACGTTCTGAATCACAGCCGCTGGTTTGACGTTCAGATCGATCACAGACAGCGACTGTTGACCGCGATTCCCGCTCGAGTTGAACTGAACGCCATAGCCGCTGTTCACCGAGATCAAGTAGCGTCCTTCGCCGCCGGGGCCGTGCTTATCCGGACTGCGAACCAGATCGACCGGCAAGGCGCCGACCGCTGCTTGTCTCGTCGTAATGTCTTGAACGAGCGTGCCCGCCGGAGTTATCGGTCTGCCCTGGCTGGCCGGCTCGTCCGCAGCCACACGGCGAGCAGAAGACGAAATCCCGCCCAACAGACCCGCGATTAAACAAGCTGTCAGCAACAGAATGGGGAGCGTAAGTTTCAGGTTCATCGACGATTGACCTTTTCTGATTACAGCAAGAACGCGATTGTAAAGGGGTGAAGCTCCGGCAGACCAGGCTTTCCACCGGAGCTTTCGCAGTTTCGCAGTTCCGTACGCCTGCTCAAGAATGGCGCATCGGGTTGTTGCTGGCGGGAATGTTCGCCTTGCGGCGAGCATCTGGCGAAGACTTTAGGCGCACGATGCTAATCGAGCGTTACCGACTAATGAATTACTCGTTAAGCTTCCGCACTCAAAAATTTGCACATCCCGCCATTTATTTAGACAAACAACCCAATCGCCCTGTCGCGGCTACTAAAAGGCCAAGGTTACTGAAGCTCGTCGCTGGGTTACTGAAGCTCGCCGCGAACTAGAAGCCCCCACGCGGGGCCGCGTGTATAATGACGAGCACCAAAAAATGAACCAACTTGTACGGTTTCTGTTCGGACATGAGCAGGCCGTTTTTACTAACGGCCGGTTTGGCTTTGACGTGCGTCCCGGTCCCCTCCTGTTGGTTCTCATCGTCCTTCTCGTCGCCGCCTTCATATATTTCGTTTATCTGCGGCCGCGCGTCCGGCTCTCAAAGCGAACGACCGCCACGCTTGATCGCCCTTCGTGCCGCACTGCTGGCGGTGATCATCACGCTGCTGTTGCGGCCGGTTGTCGTCGTCTCGTCGGTGATTCCGCGCAGCAGTTACGTGGCGGTTGTCGTCGACGATTCAGTCAGCATGAAACTCGGCGACATGCCCGACGGCGCAACGCGCATCGACGCAGTGAAACAAACACTGCTCGGCGAGCGGGCCAAACTCATTTCTCAATCGTCTCGATGCGAAGTTCAAAACAAACCTCTACGGTTTCTCCGGCGGCCTCTCCCGTGTCAAAGACGCCGAAGATCTCTTCGGCGAAGGACGCACCAGCGATCTCGCCGGCGCACTCGACGAAACGATCAAACGATCTTCCGGCATGCCACTCTCCGCAGTCGTTCTTGCGACTGACGGCGCTTCGAACGTCCCGCGCGATCTCGCAGCCACGCTTGCGAGAGTTGCGCGCGCGCGATATTCCGGTTTTCACGGTCGGCGTCGGCAACACCGCGCGACCGATCGACGCCGAACTGACGCGCATCAACATGCCGCGACGCGTGCTCGTCGGATCGCGCGTGAACATCGAAACGTTCGTCGGCTTGAGCGGTTACCAGGCGACGAAAGTTCTGATCGGCGTGCGCGAAGACGGACGCGCGATCAAAACCGAAGAGTTCAACCTGCGCGGCAACGACACGCAGGCCATCAATCTCGAGATCACGCCGACAACTCCCGGCATTCATCGTTACACCGTCGAAATCACGCCGCTCGACGGCGAGTTGACGATCGAAAACAACAAGCAGGACTCGCTCGTCGAAGTGATCTAAGGACCGCTGCGGCTGTTGCACGTCGAAGGCGAGCCGCGCTGGGAGCTGGGCAAGATTCGCGAATCACTCGCGCTCAACGAAAAGAACATCATTCTCGTTTCGCTGCAACGCACGGGCGAAAACAAGTTCTACCGCCAGGGCATTGCGCAGCCAAACAGAACTCGCCACCGGTTTTCCGAATCACCGAAGAAGAACTGTTCTCGTATCACGGCCTCGTGATCGGCAGTGTCGAGGCCGGCTTCTTTACGGCCGATCAATTGCGCAGCATCGAAGCTTTCGTCGCGCGACGCGGCGGTGGACTGCTCGCCATCGGCGGCCGTCTCGCCTTCGACGGCGGCAAGTACAAAGGAACGACGATCGACGATCTGCTTCCGGTTCGCTCACCGGTGGTCCAATGGACGACGCAAGTCGTTTGCGCCGGTCTACAAACCGCTGCTGACCGGCGCCGGCCAAACGCATCCGATCACGCGTCTCAACGAAGATCGCGGCGCGAACCAAAAAGCGTGGAACGAACTGCCGCCGATCTCCGTGTCACAAGTGCTTGCGAACGTGAAACCCGGCGCGTCGGTCTTGCTCGAAGCGCGACGCGTCGACGGCGCCGGTTCGCAGAGCCGTGCCGCTGCTGGTCCAACAACGGTACGGTCGCGGACAAACGCTGGCCCTGACCGCATGCGACACTTGGCGCTGGCGCATGCGCATGGATTCAAAAAACAATGCGCACGAGACTTTTTGGCGACAGATGCTGCGCTATGTTGTCAGCAGCACGCCACAACAGATCGAAATCGGAGCAGAACGAGACGTCTACGCGATGGACGACACGGTCAACATCGTCGCCGACATTCGCGATAAACGTTTCAATCCCGTCAGCGATGCGCATGCGACCGCGCGAGTGACAAAACCTTCGGGACGCGTCGTCGACGTGCCTTTGAAATTCACCACACTCAATGACGCGAATACGTACGCCGGCGAGTTCAAGGCCGACGAATTGGGCGCAGCATCGCATCGAGCTGATCGGGACCAGCGCCAGACTCGGACACATTGAATGCGAAGTCGAACGTCCTGGTGAGCGATCTGAATCGCGAGTATTACAGTGCGGCACAGAACAGCGATCTATTGAAACGAATCGCGGCGGAAACGGGCGGCAAGTATTACACGCCCGCTGAAGCGCAATCGTTGCTGGACGATCTGGTTTACCGGCAAACACCTTATTCGGAGCGCGTAACGAAAGATTTGTGGGACATGCCGATAAACTTCATGCTGATCATCGGCTTGTTGAGCGCCGAGTGGTTTCTACGCAAACGCGAAGGCCTGGCTTAATGAAGATAGCTTGATGAAATTCGTTGTCCTGGCTCTGATTTTGTTTATTGCGGCCTCATCCGCGGCCCAAGAAAGCACGATCCGAATAAGTTTGCCGTGATCATCAACGGCGCGGGCGGCGAGGCCGAGTACGCGAAACAGTTTGCAGAATGGACCACCGAGCTCAGCTCCGTCCTGTCACAGCGATATGGTTTCGATTCGCAAGCCGGATCAAAGTGCTGTCCGAGAAACTGGCGACCGCCGAAGAAGTCAAACGCACGTTCGCTTCACTGAAAACGGAATTAGACACCAACAACGTCCTCTTTGTTTTTCTTGATCGGCCACGGTTCGTTCGACGGAAAAGAATCGAAGTTCAATCTCGTCGGACCGGATCTCTCCGCGTCTGACTACAACCAGTTGCTCTCCGCGCTGCCGACGCGTCGCATCGTCGTCTTCAACATGGCGAGCGCGAGCGGCGAGTTCGTCAAAGCCTTTCAGCGAAAGGTCGCATCGTCGTCACCGCGACGCGCAACGGACAGGAAACCAACGCGACGCGTTTCGCCGGCTTCTTCATCGCGCGCTCAACGCGACGGACGGCGACACGGACCAGGACGGGCACACTTCCGTGCTCGAAGCTTTTGTCTACGCCAACCGTCTAACCGAAGAGTTCTACAAACGCGCCGGACGGCTCGCCACCGAACACGCGCTGCTCGACGATAACGGCGACGGCGTCGGACGTGAAAAAGCGGAAGCCGGCGAAGGATTGCTCGCGCGCGCGACTTATCTCGATTCGCTGAGCGTCGACGAAGCAGCAGCGAACGCCGCAACCGGCAGGCTGTTGAAAGAACGCACGCGGCTCGAAGGCGAGATCGAACAACTGATCGCGCGCAAGAGCGAACATGGCGGAAACCGAATACGAAGCGAGGCTCGAACGACTCTTCATCGAGCTGGCGAAAATTAATCGTTCAATCAAACAAGCTGGTTCGTAGCTGAGAGTTCAACTGGAAATGAGGATACAAGTACTTTTGCAGAGTTCTCCGCAAAGGCGCAAAGGCGCAAAGGCAGACTTTCGTTGGACCAGAGTCTTTCTTTGCGTCTTTGCGCCTTTGCGGGAATTTTCCTTGGTGTGGTGTGCGCCTCTTTCATCTTGTCGGGAAACGCATCGTTTGCTCAATCGCAGGACGAGCCGCGCGGCCTGGCCGAGCTGCGCAAAGGCGACTACGACAACGCGTTCAAACTCCTCAGCGCGCGACTCACTTCAAACCCAAACGACACTGTGGCTCAAAAAGCGCTACTACGTGTCTACATCGAAACCGGCCGCTATCCCGAAGCCGAGGCCACAGCCAAACGTTTTCTGACGAAGACGCCGGAAACCGGAATCGTCCGTCACGAATTGGGCGAAGTGCTCGCGATCACCGGCAAGTACACGGAAGCGATTGCGGAGTTTGAACGCGCCGGCGCCGACGCAGAAAAATCAAGTGCGCCGCACGACCGTCTACCAAGCGATCTGCGACGCGCCGAAGTGCTCGATCTGATCGGTCAGGAAGATCGCGCGAATCCGATCTACGAATCGTTAGTAAAGTACTACACCGACAACGAGCCCGAATCAGCATTTGAACTGACACTGATCGCGCGCGCCCTCGTCCATCTCGAACGCTTCCAGGACGCGAACGACATCTATCGCTCCGCCATCGAAGCTGATTCCGATTATCTCGACGCGCAGCTCAGCGCGGGCGAGTTGTTCACCGAAAAATACCAGTATGGCGACGCGGCCCAGTTTCTCGCCGACGCGCTCAAGATCAATCCGAACAGCGCGCGCGCACATCTCGACGTAGCGCTCAACAAACGCATCGAGGGCGGTGAAGACATGAACGCTGCGCTCAGTCGCGCGCTCACGATCAACCCAAACTTCGTCGAAGCGCTCGCACTCAAAGCCGCACTCGCATTGGAGATGAGCCAATACGACGCCGCTGCAACCGAGATCGAAAAGGCGTTGAAGATCAATCCACGTTCGCTCGAAGCGCACTCGCTAAAAGCGGCGATGTTTTACCTGCAAGACAAAGACTTCGAACCGGAAGTCGCAGCAACGCTCGAGATCAGTCCCCGCTACGGCGGCATCTTCAACACTCTCTCGCGTTACGCCACCATCACCCGCCGCACCGAACAAGCCGCGGCGTTCGCGCGTCGCGCGATCGAAACCGCGCCGCGATTGTGGGACGCGCATCTGAATCTCGGCATGGCGCTGTTGCGCCTGGGCCAGATGGAACCCGGACGCGCAGCCAGTCGAGAAAGCCTTCAAAGGCGATCCGTTTAACGTCTGGGCCAAGAACACGCTCGATCTGCTCGACACGATGGCCGACTTCCGCGAGACCAAAAGCGCGGGCTTCATAATCAAAACCTCCGCCCAGGAAAGCGACGTGCTCGCGCCATACGCGACGAGCCTGCTGGAAGAAGCCGCGGCGAAGCTCACCTCGAAATACAAGTTCACACCGAAAGGTCCGATCATCGTCGAGATCTTTCCGAACCATGAAGACTTCGCGGTGCGCACGCTGGGAATTCCCGGGCTCGGCGCGCTGGGAGTTTGCTTCGGCGTCGTGATCGTGCAGGACTCGCCGTCCGCGCGACGAAGCAGGTGAGTTCAACTGGGGCAGCACGCTGTGGCACGAGTACACGCACGTCATCACGTTGCAGATGACTGACTATCGTGTTCCGCGCTGGTTCTCCGAAGGATTATCCGTTTACGAAGAACGGCGTGCGCGACCCGGTTGGGGCGACGATTGGAACCCGCTGTTTGTTCGTTCCTTTATCGACGGCCGTTGGTTCAAGATCGCGGATCTCGACGGCGGCTTCCAACGCCCGCGCAGCCCGCAGGACGTGCCGATCGCTTACTTCCAGGCGTCGCAGATCTGCGAGTTCATCGTCGAACGTTTCGGCTTTGACGCGATCCTGCGCATGCTGGCGCTATATCGCGACAAGGCCCACACACCCGACGTGCTGCGACAGGCTTTGAAACTCAGCGAAGCAGAATTCGATCGCGAGTTCTTCGCCTACGTGGAAACGAAAGCGCGCCCACTGCACCAGGCACTGACCACGCAAAGCAACGTCGTCGCTTCGATGACGAAAGAAGAAGTGTTGAAGCAACTCACCACGACAGGACACGTTTGCCCTGCGAATTCGCGCGGCCGAACTGCTGGCTGCCGACGGCGATACGGCCGGAGCAACAGCGCATTACATTCGCGCGATGGAGCTCTTTCCGTATGTGACGGGAAAGGCAATCCCTTCGAATCGCTTTGGCAAACTGCTCGAACAAAAAGGCGATCAGCGCGCAGGCCGCAGCCATTCTCGAACGGCTGGTAAAGACAGACGAGAACAATCTCGAAGCGTTGAAGACCATCGCGCGCATTCGCGCCGCGCTTGGCGACAAACAAAAGGCGCTTGACGCGTTGCGCGGGAGTTTCTTTATCAGTCCGTTCGATTACAAGTTGCACACGCAAGCGGGCGAGCTGAGTGTCGATCTAAAAGATAATGCGCAGGCGTTGACGGAGTTTCAGGTGGCGCTGGCGTTGCATCCGCCGAACATCGCGGAAGCAAACTACAATGTCGCCACCGCGTATCACTCGCTGGGCCGTCCAGCCCGAAGCGAAACGTTCGGTGTTGCGCGCGCTCGAAGCCGCGCCGCGTTACGAGAAAGCACAGGAATTGTTGTTGAGAATCACAGGGCAGTATTGTCGATTTAAGATTCGTGGATTAAGTACAAGGAACAACAAATGGCGGTTGACCAATTAACGATCAGCGACGAGCAATTGCTCGACAAACTCGGTTCAGCGCGCGAGCGCCTGCTGCGGGAAATCAGAAAAGCGATCATCGGACAGGACGAGGTCGTCGAACAGGTGCTGCTGGCGCTGTTTGTCGGCGGCCACTCGATTATCACCGGCGTTCCCGGCCTGGCCAAGACCCTTCTGGTTCGCACCATCGCCAGCGTTCTCGATCTCTCGTTCAAACGCATCCAGTTCACGCCCGACCTGATGCCGGCCGACATCACCGGCACGGAGATCATCGAAGAGGATCGCGCCACCGGACGCCGCGCGCTGCAGTTCATTCGTGGTCCAATCTTCGCCAACATCGTGCTCGCCGACGAGATCAACCGCACGCCGCCGAAGACGCAGGCCGCGCTGCTCGAAGCGATGCAGGAAGGACGCGTCACGGTCCAGGGCGTGAGTTACGATCTGCCGCGCCCGTTTCACGTGCTGGCCACGCAGAACCCGATCGAGATGGAAGGCACTTATCCGCTGCCCGAAGCGCAGCTCGATCGATTCATGTTCAATGTGAAGATCGGTTACCTGCCGGAAGAAGAAGAAGTCGAAGTAGTGAAACAAACGACTTCGCCGCAGGACTACGAATTTGAACGATTGATGTCGGCGGACGAGATCATCGCGTTTCAGCGACTCGTGAGACAGGTTCCTGCTTCCGACACCGTCGCGCGTTACGCGGTGCGGTTGGTCAACGCCAGCCGGCCGGGAACGCCGCCCGCGCCGGAGTTTGTCAATAAGTGGGTGACGTGGGGTGCATCGCTGCGCGCGTCGCAGTTTTTGATCTTCGGCGGCAAGGCGCGCGCGATCCTGCGTGGCCGCTACAACGTTTCGTGCGAAGACGTCCGCGCAGTCGCGCCGGCCGTGTTGCGTCATCGCGTGCTGTTGAACTTTCAGGCTGAGGCGGAGAAGGTCGATTCCGATCAGGTCATCAAACAGTTGATCGACGCAGTGCCCGAACCGAAGAGCGGATTGTAGCCACGAAAAGGCACAAAAGACACAGCAAAAAGGAGCGATCGAAGAATTGAGTAGTTACGTGATAACGTTACACGGTTCTAACATCGAATCTGACTATGTTTTGTGCCTTTTGTGCCTCTTTGTGGCTAAGAATCAACGATATGAGTGACCTCACCGACAACACCAGCGCGGTTTCTCGATCCGGAATTGCTCGCGCGCATCGGATCGCTCGAACTGCTCGCGCGCGCGGTCGTTGAAGGCTTCATGTCGGGTCTGCATCGTTCGCCGTTCACCGGTTTCTCGACTGAGTTCACCGAGTATCGTCAATACAATCCCGGCGATGATCTGCGTTATCTCGACTGGCGACTGCTCGGTCGCACCGATCGCTACTTCATCAAGAAGTATCGCGCCGACACGAACACGCAGTGTCACATTCTGATCGACACCAGCGCGTCGATGAGTTACGCGCACGCGAGTTCGGTGACGAAATTGCAATATGCGCAGTTTCTGGCGGCGTCGCTTGCTTATCTTGCTGAACCGGCAACAGGACGCGGTCGGGTCTCGTCGGCTTCTGCAGACAAGGTGCACACGCACGTGCCCGCGCGCAATCGCACCGGACACATGCGGACGATCTTCGGCACGTTCTCGATGCTCGAAGCCGGGCGGCGAAACGCGTCTGGCCGAGTCGCTGCATCAACTGGCCGAGATCCTGACGCGCCGCGGCATCGTCGTGCTGATTTCGGATTTCTACGATCAGCCAGACCGGCTGAAATAGGCGTTTCAGCATCTGCGCTTCAAAGGTCACGACCTGGTCGCGTTTCACGTGCTCGATCAAAACGAGCTCGACTTCGATTTCACCGATCCGGTGTTGTTGCTCGAAGACGCGGAGACGCAGGAGCAGATGCCGGTGCTGCCGGACGTCGTGATGGGCGGTTATCGCGAGCGCATGCGACAGCACGTCGACGACATGCGCGCATGCGCGGCGGCAAACCACGTCGACTACGAAATGATGACGACGAAACAGCCGTTGGATTTTGCGTTGTTTTCGTTCCTGTCGCGACGAGCGGGCAGGCAAGATTAGAATCGATGTCTTTCTTAACGCCACTATTTTTTCTCGGTGTCGCGGCTTTGGCGGCGCCGATACTCGTGCATCTCGTGCGGCGCACGCGCGCGCGCAAAGTTCAGTTCCCTGCTCTCGTCTTCGTGCGCCAGGTGCCGCAACGAACCATCCGCCGCCGCACGCTTCAGAACCTGCTGCTGCTTCTGCTTCGCTGTCTCGCGATTCTGCTGATCGTGATCGCGTTCACACGTCCGTTCTTCAGCGGCGGCAGCGCCGCGAAAGAAACGACAGCCGCCGGCGCAACCGTGATCCTCGTCGACAATTCGTTGAGCATGCGACGCGAACCGCTGTTCGCCGAAGCGCAAAAACGGGCCGAAGCCGCGGTCGACGAAGCGCGAAACGACGAACAGACTCGCGCTGCTGAGCTTTCGACAAGCGCTACGCGGTCGTCAATCGCTTCACGACCGACAAGAACTCGTCTGCGCTTGGCGATTCGAAGCATCGAGCGCGGGTTGGGACGGAACGGATTACGAACAGGCGTTGCGTGGCGCTGAATCGTTGCTCGGCGAGATCCAAACCAGCGGCGCCGAAAAAGATCGTGATGATCTCCGACTTCCAGGCGCCCGGCTGGAACCAGAACAACGCGACTTTCAAACTCGCGAACAGCACGCAAGCTCACAACCATCGACGTCGGCGGCAACGATCCCGTTCCGAACATCGCCGTCACGAATGTCGAGGCGCGCGGCGTGGTGTTTCGGGCAGAAGTATCTCGACAATCTCGCGGTCCACGTCAGCAACTTCAGCGACACGCCGCGCGATCGCGTTCAGGTCGATTTTCAGATCAACGATCAGACGGTCGAGAAGCGCGACATCAGTCTCAACAGCCGCGACACGAAAGTGATCGAGTTCACCGGTTTCAACCTGAACGAAGGCGCGAATCGCTGCACGATCGACATCGTCGCCAGCGACTTTGCTCCTGACAACCGTTTCTATTTCACACTGCGACGCGAGACGCCGGCGAAAGCCCTGATCGTCGAGAGCGCGTCGCGCGGGCGCAGCGACAGTCTTCATCTGCAAAGCGCGTTGACGACGAACGACGATCTGCCGTTCACGTTCACGCTCAAGAGCACCGGATCCGTCGATCCGTCGAGCATTCCGGAGTACGCGCTGGTGATTCTCAACGATGCCGGTCCGATCAGCGGCGCGCTTGCCGATGCGTTGATGAAGTTTGTCGAAGGCGGCGGACAGCTGATCGTCTCCACTGGACCACGCACGACCGTCGACAGTTTCAACGGATCGCTGCAACGCATCGTGCCGGCAACGCTTGCGCGAAGCTGTGCAAACGAAAGCCGGCGAAAGCGTGGCGATGACGAATGTGAAGTTTGATCATCCGATCTTTGAAGTGTTTCAGGAGAGCGGACGGCTCGCCGCGGCGCACGTCATTGGTTACTTCCGCTCGGAACCGGCGGCCAACGCGAGCCGTGCTCGCGCGTTTCGAAGACGGCAGTCCCGCGCTCATCGAATCACGCACCGGCAAAGGCCGCGTGCTGCTGTTCACTTCGTCGCTTGGTCCAAGTTGGAACGATCTGCCGCTGACGCCGCTGTACTTGCCGTTCATTCATCAGATGGTGCGATACGCGGGCGCGCGCGAAGAGAATTCGTGGTACGGCCTGGGCCAGACTTTCACGGTGCGCAAAGACGCAAACGGACAACCGCCCGCCGGTCGACACTCCCGCGGGCGCTCGGTTGTCCGAAACACGCAACACGCCCGAAGGCGATCTGCTCGTCACCGCGCGCGAGCCCGGTTTTTATCGTCTGCGTTACAGCGCGCAACCGAGTTTCGCCGCGGTGGACGCAGACGGCGCGGAAGGCGATTTCACGAAGTTGAACTTCGGGGAATTCGTGGCTGGCGTGACCGGCGGCGCAGGCGCGGCTGAAGGCAGCGACGCGAATCGAAACGTCGAGCGGCGAGGAAGTCGAAGGACGGCAGAGAGTCTGGTGGGCGCTGTTGTTAGTCGCGCTGTTGCTGTTGTTGGCAGAATCCGTATTGGCGCGCCGAACAAAAATGGTGAAAATGGTTGGGTAAGTCTCGTTTCGGCTCTGCCGCCGGATGTGCGGCGAGGCTTGCCTCGCCGTATAGTTAGTTAAGATGGGTGGCTAGCGGTAAATTTATTGCAGTCGAAATAGGGGATAAGTGATGAGCCCTGAAACGAACCTGTTGCAGGATCTCCTTCGTCAAGCGAGATCGCGACGGCAACTTTTGCTTGCACTGCGCGGAGTGGCGATCAGCCTCGGCGTGGTGCGCAGTCGTGTTGCTGCTCACGGGCTGGGCCGCCCATCGTTATCGTTACAACGGCGCGGCGCTGATTGTGTTGCGCGTCGGCGCGCTTCTCACTTGTCTCGCGACGATTTACTTTGCGCTCGTTCGTCCCCTGCTCAAACGCATCAGCGATGCGCGTCTCGCGCGGCTCATCGAAGAACAATCGATCGGCACTGAAGATCGTCTCGTGACTGCGGTCGAATACGCCAACGGCAACGCCAAAGGCATCTCGCCCGCAATCGTCAACCGGCTCTATCGCGACGCCAACGACGTCTCCGGCAACGCTCGACGTTGGCAACGTAATTCGCCGTTCGCGCCTGCTGATGTACGGCGGCGCCGCGCTCGCGAGTCTGTTGCTGTTTGCCGGCGTGTTGAAGTGGGGACCGCGCGAGATCTCCGAAGGCGTGGCCCAACTCGTCACGCCGACCACGCTCGCCGCGTCCACGAACGCGATGAGCATCAAAGTCAAACCCGGCACCGCTCGCGTTCCGAAAGGCTCCGATCAGGACATCCTCGCGACGCTCGTCAACTTCGACTCGCAAACCGTCACCGTCTTCGCGCGGCCGATCGGCTCCAACGGCGACTTCCAGGGCCAGACGATGGAACCCGCGAAAGCGCGCAGCGACTTTCGCTTCTCGATCTTCAACATTCAGGATTCGATGGAATACTTCGTCGAGTCGAACAGCGTTCGTTCCGAAGTGTTCAAACTCAACGTCGTCGATCTGCCGTACGTCAAACAACTCGACCTCGTCGCTCAACTTCCCCGCGTTCACCAACCTGCCGGCGAAGACGATCGAAGACGGCGGCGATATCGCGGCACTCGAAAGGAACGACCGCAACCATCACCGCGAAACTCACCGGGAAAGTGCGCGCGGCGCGCATCGTCTATCGCCGACGGCAAGAAAGTCGAGATGAAGCAACAGGGCGGGGATTTTGTCGGCGAGATCACCGTTACCGCCGATACGAGTTACTACATCGAACTCGTCAGCACTGACGGCGAAGCTTATCGCGGATCGAACGAGTACGACGTTTCACGTCCTCGACGATCAACCGCCGACGATCTCGTTCGACAAACCCGGACGCGACAAGAAAGCCACGAACCTCGAAGAAGTCTTCACGCAGGCGCGCGCCGAAGATGACTACGGCGTGGTCTCGATGGACCTGCACTTCTCCGTCAACGGCGGCGACGAAAAGACATGTCAACCTGCAACAACTGACGCGCGAATCTGCGCGCTCGCTGAGCGGCGCGTACACGTTCTTCCTTGAGGAATACAATCTCAAACCCGGCGACTTCATCTCCTACTACGCCAAGGCGCGCGACGCGAGCAACGAATCGACCAGCGACATCTACTTCATCGAAGTGAAACCGTTCGAGATGGAGTACAAGCAGGCGCAGCAGCAAGGCGGCGGCGGCGGCGGCGGCGGTGAAGACAGGAGCAGAACGCACTCTCGCGCCGGCAAAAAGATCTGATCGCAGCCACGCACCGGCTGATTCGCGAAGGCGAAAAGTACACGGAACAGGAACGCAGGATGGTTACGAAGCCGTCGCATCAGGCCAGGAAAAACTCCGCACTGACACGCTCGAGTTTCTCGATCGCATGGGCCGTCGACTCGGCGGCACTGACGGCCAAAAGCAAGTCGCCGAGATGGCCGAACACCTGAAGCAGGCGGCGAAGGAGATGGAAGGCGCGCCGCCTCCGTTGAGAAAAGAGTCGGGCAAAGACGCTTTGCCGCCCGAACAACGCGCGCTGCAACGGCTACTCGCTGCGGACGCGATCTTCCGCGAAGTGCAGGTCGCGTTCGGCAATCAGAGCAGCAGCGGTGGCGGTAGCGGCGGTCAACGCGAACAGCAGGAGCTAGCCGGTCTGTTCGAGCTCGAACTCGACAAGATGAAGAACCAGTATGAGACCGTGCAACGAGCGCAACAACAACAAGCTGAACAACAGAAGAGTGAAGCTGAACGCCGTTTGGAAGAACTCGCACGCCGCCAGCAAGCAGCACTCGAAGAACAGCGTCGCCGGCAGCAGATGCAGGGCGGCGGTTCGGGCGGCGGGAACCAACGACAACAGCAGGAGATGATCGAGGAGACGCGCAAAGCCGCGCGCGAGTTGGAACGTCTCTCGCGCGAACGCCGCGATCAGCAGATGCAGCAGTTGGCCCAACAGCTCAATCAAACTGCCGACGAGATGCAAAAGGCGCAAGCCTCGGCGCGTGGAAACTCGGGCGAGTCGATCGCGCAGAACGAGCGTGCTCTCGAACGTCTGCAACAGGCGCAACAACGTCTCCAGCAGATGAGCGGCTCGAACAGCCAGCGCGGTGGGCAAACAGGCGGGGTCTACTGGACGCCAGCAACAGATCTCCGATCTGCGTCAACGAGCGGCGCAAGCTGCGTCGCGCCAGCGCGAGATCGCGAAAGACATGGAAAACCTTTCGCGACGCGGCGGACAGAATGCGCAGGACGAAAATTCACGCAAAGCGCGCGAACAGCTCGCCGAACGAAAAGACACGCTGGCAGACACCGTCGCCAACCTGCAACAGGACATCGAACAGTCGGCGAGGGCGATGGGCCAGGGAGGGCAAGGTAGCCAAGGTAATCAGGGCCAACAACGCACTGCACGACAGTTGAAAGATGCAGCAGATTCGCTGGCGCGGGATCGCGTTGCGGAACGCATTCGCGAAAGCAAACAGTCGCTCAACGGCGGGCAGCAAGGCGGCCAGCAGGCTGGCCAACAGGGTGGACAGCAAAGTCAGCAGGGCGGCCAACAGGGCCAACAGGGTGGCGGGCGCAACGACGAGCGCGCGATCGAACGCAGTCTCAACAATGTTTCCGAACGCCTGCAAGCGGCTGAACAGAGCGCGCGCGGAGCGAACGGTTCGAGCGCTGAAGAGAACCTGGATCGCACGCGCCAACTGGCAGACAACCTTGATTCATTGCGCCGGCGATTGGACGAGAACTCATCGCGTCGCAACGGCCAGCAGCAAGGCAATCAACAAGGACAACAAAGCGCGCAGCAAGGTCAACAAGGACAAAGAGGTCAACAGGGCCAGCAAGGACAGGAAGGCCAGCAGGACCAGTCAGGTCAACAAGGTCAGCAAGGACAACAGGGTCAACAAGGGCAATCGGGACAACAAGGCCAGCAGGGGCAAGGTCAACAGGGCCAATCGGGCCAACAGCAAGGCAGCCAACAAGCTGGCGGATCGCAAAACGGCGGCGACGGCCGCAGCGGCCGCCAGAGTCCTGGACCGCAGTGGGGACCGATGGGCGGCGACTGGGGCGACAACCGTCAGTTCTCCGCCGAAGTCCGCGAACGCCTCCGCGAAGCACAGGACCTGCGACGTGAGTGGGGCGCGACCGGCATGGGCGCGGGCCGGCTCGACGAAGTGATCGAAGAACTGAAACGTTTAGCCGACGGACGTATGGAAGGCGACGCCGCAACAGCCTCATACCTGAAAGCAGACGTCATTGAGCCGTTGCGGCAACTCGAGTTGGAGCTGAGCCGTCACTTGCAACAACAAAGCGGACGCACCAACCTGAGACTCAGAGACGAAGGCGCCGCGCCTGAGAAATATCGCCGCGCCGTCGAGGAGTATTACCGGCGCCTGTCCGGCGCCAGACCAAAGCAGTAGGCATTTTCCATTTGTCGTTTTCCGTTTGTCATTTGTTTCCAGTCTTGGCGCAATGACAACGCGAAGCGCAAACGACAAATGAGAAATGACCAATGGAAAACGGAAAATGACTAAGCTTTTCAAACGTCTGCTATTGCCAATTCTCCTTCTCGCCGCGCTGCTGGTCCCAACCGTGGCCCAGGACCCGCTCAATCAGTTCGGTAACTTCCGCCAACGTCGCCGTCCATCGTCAACGCCTGCCGACGCCGGCGCATCGTTCGGCGAGTTCACCTTCGTCCGCACGATCTACGAATCGCCTTTCCGCGGCTACGGCCGTCGCGGCTACGGCGGCGGCACCTGGACCACCGACTATCCCGAAGCTGACAACAACTTCATCGTCGGCCTGCGGGAATGGGCCGGCACAAACCTGAAAATCGCGCCGCGTCCGGAAGCACTCGAGATCCTCGACGATCGTATTTTCGACTATCCGATCATCTACATCGTCGAGCCGGGCTTCATGGAACTGACCAACGAACAAGCCGCACGCCTGCGCGAGTACATCCTGCGCGGCGGCTTCATTTTTCTCGACGATTTCTGGGGCGAATACGAGTGGCAAAACGTCCAGGAGCAGTTTCACAAGATCGTGCCTGAGTACGAGATCAAAGACCTGCCGCTAACGCATCCGATCTTCCATTCCTATCTCGATGTGGAAGAGGTGGTCCAGGTCCCCAACGTCTACAACGCGCAGCGCGGGATCACTTCAGAAAAAGGCGGCGTCGTTCCGCACTACATGGGCATCGAGAACAAGAATGGACGGCTGGTCGCGTTTCATCGCGCGCAACTGCGATCTGGGCGACGCGTGGGAATGGATCAACGATCCGGCTTATCCGGTGAAGTATGGTTTGCCTGCTTACAAGGTGGGAATCAACGTGGTGATCTACGCGATGAGCCACTGAGACTCATTTTCTTCGGCTTCACGAAGCTTTGCACAAAAAGTGCGTTATTACGTGAAAATGTCTCCCGCAAAGGCGCAAAGACGCAAAGCGCTGCCGCGTTTCGCTGGACTTTCTTTGCGCCTTTGCGCCTTTGCGCCTTTGCGGGAGAATATCCTTCGTAGCGGACGTTTTTGGGCAAAGCCGCTTCACGACCGTCAATTCGTTTGTTCCGCTTCGCGAATGACATCCGAAATACCTTTTTGCGCATTCACTAATCACCGGCGCTGTCTTTCGCGCGCGACTCTGTCACGCACGTCGCGATCGTCGTAGACGTCCAGGAAGAGATACTTGCGCCACTCGGCGCGCGCTTCTGCGTAGTGGCAAAGGACCACGCGCTCCAGCTTCACACGCAGCGCCGATTGCGAAGTGAGCAACGGCATGCGCGCTTCCGAAGGCGTGCGATTGCCCTTGCGCTGATTGCACGTCACACAGGCAGTGACGACGTTGACCGGCGAGTTATCGCCACCGCGCGAACGCGGCAGGATGTGGTCCAACGTTAGCTCGCTCGCCGTCTTCTTATCACCGCAATACTGGCAACGATACTTGTCGCGCATGTAAATACGCGTCCGTCTCATGCCTGACGCTTCGCGGCGTTGGCGGATGTTGAGGTAGATGCGGCGGCGAATGACGGATGGAACTGCAAATGTCGTTCGCGCCGAACGCAGCACGCGATCGCCGTCGAGCTCTTCGACGGTAACCGTGTCGTTGATTGTCATAATTACCGCTCGGGCCACACTGACTGTGCCGAGCGGTTCGTAAGTCTGATTCAGTAAAAGTACTCGTCCGTCGAGTGTCATCACTCGGCACCTCCTTCGTTGAATTTGTTAAGCAGCGTTAGGGCGGTAACTCTCGCAACCGCCCCTTTGCTGTCTGCTGTAGGTGATTGAATTCCTTCGTTGTCGGATCACCTCCTTTCGTGTTGATAGCCGCGCGTTGCGTGGGGTGAAAATAAAAATGGATTCAAGAGCGGTTGGTGAGGCGGCAAACGACTCCACAAGGTATGGAGTCACCGCTCTTGAAGCTTGTGCTAATCGAGAAAGACGACCGACTGTGCTCCCGGAGCAAGACGCTCGGTGTTCATCAAGACCTGGTGCCAGTCGTTCAGCACGATTGTCTTGTGATCTGGATGCGAAATTCGGCCGCGAACGTAAACGCTTGCGTCGCGAACGCGTGAATTCCAGTTCCAGTTTCTTGCGTCCGGATTCGAGAGCAGCAACTGCCGGTAAACCTGGGCGTTGACGCCCAAGTGTCTCGCTTCGGGTTGAATATCGATCACCTGATACTCAGCCGGATTCTCGCGAGCGACGCCAATGTCGAAGTACTCACCGTGCTTGTCGGTCCCATACGTCCAAACATCGTTTGAAGCAGGGTATCCATAAACTTTCCTTGTTTGTGTTGAATGAGGTGGGGATGGTGAGGATTGGAAAGTTTTTACGAATCGGAAAAAGTTTCTAACCCTTCACGCAAACCACCTGCTTGATTTCGGCGACTACTTCAACCAGGTCTCGCTGGTTTTTCATCACCGTTTCGATTGACTTGTAAGCGCCTGGAATTTCGTCGAGCACGCCGATGTCCTTGCGGCATTCGACGCCGGCCGTTTGGCGCTCCAGGTCTTCCTTTGTGAAGTTGCGCTTGGCAGCACCACGTGAAAGCTTGCGTCCCGCACCGTGAGAACAGGAGTTGAAGCTTTCCGGCAAACCGAGTCCCTTGACGATGAACGACTTCGCGCCCATCGATCCGGGAATGATGCCGTAGGTTCCTGCCGCCGCGTTGATCGCTCCCTTGCGCGTGACGAACACGTGTTCGCCGTAGTGCTGTTCGAGAGCGACGTAGTTGTGATGGCAGTTGACTGCCAGCTCAGGCTTGAATGGCTGGCGATGATTGAACAGCTTGTTGAAGACCTTCAACAGACGCGTCATCATAATTTCACGGTTCTTCATCGCGTAACGCTGCGCCCACTCGAGATCTTTCCAGTACGCCAAAAACTCCGGCGTGCCGGAAATGAAGTAAGCGAGATCGGGATCGGGCAGCTCGCTCAAACGCCACAAGCTCTTCGCTCGTCGAGATGTGACGCTCGGCGAGCTCCTTACCGATGTTGCGCGAACCTGAGTGAAGCATTAACCAAACGAAGTTTTCCGTATCGAGACAAACTTCGATGAAGTGGTTGCCGCCACCCAACGTTCCTAACTGGCGCATCGCCTTCGCTTTGCGGTCGCGAACGCCTTCGTGCAGATCGTTGAAGTCGTTCCAACCTTCCCAATATGACGACTCGTCAACCGATTCGCCGTACTGAGAAAACCCGGTCGGAATCGCTTCCTCGATCTTCAAGCGCAGCTCTTTCAACTTTCCGTCGAGAATGCCGCTCTTGAAGGGCGTCTTGACTGCCATCATTCCGCAACCGATATCGACGCCGACTGTTGCGGGAATGACAGCGTCTTTGGTAGCGACCACCGATCCAACCATGCTCCCCTTGCCGAGGTGCGCGTCGGGCATCAGCGCGACGTGCTTGAACAAGCAAGGCAAGCGCGAGACATTGCGCAGCATCGACTGTTCCTCGATGCTGAAGTCGTGGTTGGCCCATGACAGGATCTCCTTTTGCGCCCCACCAATGTTTAGCTTTTCGTAAGTCACTTCTTTGACCTCCTTTCTTAGTTTAACTCTGTGTGTTGTGTGTGCCATGTTCAAGGCAGGGAAAAACACACTTCGAGGCACACTACTCCTGAGGATGGCGAACTCATGGACTCTCGCAAAGCACCGAGCTCATCATCCGGAAGGCTCCCTGCCTTCATCTCGCAAAAAGGTATTTCACATGTCAAAAAACGAAAAGAGCGGGCTTTAAGCCTCCGAGGGAAGCTGCCCGCTCCATACAAGTCTCGCGATTTTTCTTTGAGATTTGGGAGCGGGAGTCCGCTCCCGCTGATTATTGCGTTTCGCTGTACTGGCCGACGGTTATGGCCGATTTGGGTCCGAGATTCCGTTCACGTTCGTCAGTAAACAAACCCGTAGATGACATACCCAGAACAAGACCACACGCAGCACTAGCCGGCCGCCAATTCATTTTGTGGTCTCTTGTTTTGGTAATCATCATCGGCAAATTCTCCTGACGCACCTCCGTACAGGCTTCAAGCGCAAGCTGCTTTGTATAAAGCAGGACCACCGATCGTGTCAAGAAGTTTTTTGAAAAACTTTATTCTATTGGACCAACGTCGACCGCTACGCCCTGGACTTGAGCAGATTCGGAATGGCGATGGCTACTACCACTATCACGACCATCAACGCGGAAAGGTCACCCGATACGTCGCCAGATGAGGCGTCGCTATCGGCGAAAGCGGTGACAGTCAGAAGAAGCGTAAGGGTTAGGGCTGAAAATAGTTTTCTCATTGTTCCTCCGTTCGATGACAAGCGATTTTTATTCTACGCGCCGGGTTTGGCGAAGTAGCCGGGGCGGTGGCGGAGCTCGAGTTTTTGTTTGAGAAGATCGGGGTTCGTGATTTCGATGGTGATCTTGCGATAGGAGCCGTCGCGGCGTTTGTTGGTTGACGAATAGGCGAGCAGGTATTGCGTGCGCAGCTCTTTTTCAATTTCAGCGAATGCTGCGGGGAGATCGGTTTTCTTGTCGGGGAAGAAGGCGCGGCCGCCGGTGCGTTCGGCGAGGTCGCGCAAGGCGTTCCGATCGACGCCCTCATTCTTTTTGTCGCCGATTCCAATCGCGTAAATCACTGCCTCAGCCGCGAGCGTGCTGTCAACAGCCTGGGCCTTCGCTAAACGACTCGTCGTATCGTGGCCATCAGTCAATAGAATAATTGCACGCCGTCGCAACCCCGGTGTTTTCGCTAAAACGTTACTCGACGTAAGCACCACCGCATCCCAAATAGCCGTCGTTCCCTCTTTAGGCGGCGCCAGCAAACCCGGACCAGTCGGGATGCCGGTCAACGGCGGACCAGAACCGATATACGATTCAACCGCCACGTCGACACGCTGAAGCACCTGGTAAATACTCAACACGTCGCGCGTCATTTCCTGTTCCAGATAAGCAAGCCCGGTAAACGGAACGATTGCCGCCAGATCGCGCTTCGACTGAAACACGTTCTCGATAAACCCGCGCGCCGCCGCCTTTTCATCAGCCATCGTGAACTCCTGCGAGCGGCTCACATCGATCAGAAACGCGATCGCGAGCGGACGATCTGTTTCACGCTGAAAGGTGAAGAGCTGTTGCGGCACGCCGTCTTCAAGCACGCGCACGTCTTCGGCACGAAGCGTCGTGATGAAGCGTCGTTGTTTGTCGATGGCGGTGAACGGAAGGTTTGTGACGTCAGTTTCGACGCGGATGACGTCGTCCTGATCGGCAGTCTGCGAGTACAGCACCGAAGCGCACACGAAAATCACGAGGATCAGCGCAACTACTCGAAGCATTTGAACCACTGAATTCTAAACCTTTCACTCCGGCAATCCTATTCGCCGGACCAGCTCGACGAACCTCGGATCGGATCGCAAACCGTCGAACTCGAACGAGACGCTGAGCAACGTCATGCGGAAATCGCGTTCCTCATATCCCTTCTCCAACCAGTCCAACGCTTTGTCATTTTGCCCGAGCCGCGCGTAGTAGGTCGCGATGACATACGAAGGAAAGCGTCGCGTCGGCGGCTGCGCGAGAATCTGCTTCAGGCTTTCTTGCAGATACGCCTTCCAGCCTGACTTCTCATACACCGCGCTCGATCTGGCAACGGCCTCCGGCGTTATGCCGTTGAGCCTCGCCGCAATTGCATACTCAGCCACGGCTTGATCGTAGTTGCCCTTTGCTTCGTGCGCGCGCCCGATGAAGTAACGCGTCGTCGGGAAGTTTGGATCCAACTCCAGCGTTTTTTGAAACTGCTCGATCGCTTCGTCATAGCGCCGCTGGTCCACCAGTATGTCGGCGTAAATGCGATTCATAATTACTGAAACCGGATCGAGATCCAACGCACGTTTGATCTCGACAAGGGCTTCGTCATATTGCTTCAGCGGCGAGAGTTGCTCCGCGAGCCATTGATGCGCCGGCGCATAATTGGGATTCAGCTCGATCGCGCGGCGATACTCTTTATCGGCGGCAACGAAATCATAATCGTAATAAGACAGGATCTGTCCGAGCGAGGCATGACCTTCGGCGAGCTTGTCGTCGAGCGCGATCGCTTTGAGCGCGGCATCCTTCGCTTTCGGCATCAACTCGCGCGCCGGTTCACTGCTGTAAACAGTCAACAACGTGTACGCGTCGGCAAGACCGGAATAAGCCATCGCGTAGTTGGAATCCTTCTCGATTGCCTGTTCGAAGAACGTGATCGACTTACGAAAATCGCCCGGCGTGCGCTTGTTCCAATAGAAGCGACCCTTCAGGTAAAGCTGATACGCCTCACCATTAGCGGTGTGTTGCTTCTCCATGCGCTTCTGCTCCATGCCGGACAACGTCGGCCGCAGGTTGTTTGTGATCTCGCGCGCGATCTCGCGCTGCACGGAAAGCATGTCGGCGAGTTTGCGCTCGTACTGCTCGCCCCACAGTTGCTTGTTATCGCGAATATCAATCAACTCGGCGCTGATCAGCATTGTGTCGCCGCGTTGCATCAAACGACCGGTCAACACGGCGCGCACGCCGAGATCTTTACCGATCGAGACCGGATCGTCTTCACGTCCCTTGTAACGAAATACCGAACTGCGCGCGATGACCTTGAGGTTTGGAAGCTGCGTCAGGTTGTTGATAATGCTTTCGGTTAGACCATCCGAGATCCAGTCCGCGCCGGGATCTTTGCTCTGATTCATAAACGGAATCACGGCGATCGACTCAACCGCTACTTCCATCGAGCCGGCGTGCAAGTACGATCGAATACCAAACGCAACTGCCGTCCCGACAAGCAACACCGCAACGGCGACGATCACCGTCGCGAGTTTGTGACGTTTGATCTCGTTGACGATGAACTCCGCACTCGAAGCACGCGTCGCAGCAGAACTCGGCGCAGCGTTCGTCGTCGCGGAAGGGTTTTGCACGATAGTCGCCTGGGAATCCCACAGCGTCTTGGCATCGCGAGGCGACACAGACGAATGCACCGTCGGATTCTCCTGCAACTCACGCCGCACTTCTTTCAACTCGATCGCAACGTCTTTGATGTTCTGATAACGCTGATCCGGATCCTTCGCCAAACAACGACGCACGATCCGTTGCAGATCCGCGGGCGCTAAAGGATTGAAGCTCGAAACGGACGGCGCCGGTTCGCGAATGATCTTGTTGAGCGTGTCGATCGTGTCACTGCCGGCAAAGGCGCGCTTGCCGGTGACGGCTTCAAACAAGATGCATCCGAACGAGAAGATGTCAGCGCGATGATCGATCTCTTTCGTTTTTCCCTGCGCTTGTTCGGGCGACATGTAGCCCACCGTGCCAAGAATCACGCCCGGAGTTGAATGCTGAAGGATCGTCGGCTCTTCGCTGGTGATGCTGCCCGATGCGGGCATCGGCTCGAGGAGTTTTGCCAGACCGAAATCAAGAATCTTTCCGTAACCGTCAGGCGTGATCATCACGTTGTCGGGTTTGAGATCGCGATGGACGATCCCGGCGTCGTGCGCCTTTGCCAAACCTTCGGCAACGTGTTGCAGCGCGCGCAGAAGTTTCGGGAGCTCTTCGTGCTCGTCGTGGATCTTGCGGCGCAGTGTCGCGCCGTCGACGTACTCCATCGAGATGAAATTGAGTGAGTCTGATTCTCCAATCTCGTAAATGTGCGCGATGCTGGGATGATTCAACGACGCCGCCGACGTCGCCTCCTGCTTGAAACGCCGCATTCGATCCTGATTTGAAGCGACTTCGACAGGCAGAACTTTCAACGCAACTGGACGATTCAGACTGGTGTCTTGCGCGAGGTACACCTCACCCATTCCGCCCGCGCCCAGCAACGAGCGGATCTCATAACGGCCAAGTTGTGTTTTGGGGGCCAGGGGCATTGCGGCGCATTCTAGCCGAGCAGATTAAGAAGCGCACGGCTCGCGAGATCTGTGTTATATTTCGTTTTGCTTGGTTTAGCCTGAATTTACCAGCGGTTCCTGCCCCGACTAATCTCACAAAACCTGCGAAAAACGTATGAGAACCTTCAAAAGCACTCATAGTGCCCACACGCTCTTATTCGGCGTGACGATATTCATCAGTTCAGCGCTGCTCTTCTCCGTGCAACCCATGATCGCGAAGATGCTGCTTCCGCTGCTGGGCGGCACACCAGCGGTTTGGAACACTTGCATGCTCTTTTTCCAGGCGGTGTTGCTGGGCGGCTACGCGTACGCGCTGCTCGTCTCGCGCTGGCCGCTGAAGCGCCAACTGATCGTGCAACTCGCAGTGCTCGGCGTCGCTTTTATCAGTTTGCCAATCGGTCTCTCGGCTGCGTGGTCGAACTCAGTTCCACCAACGGAAAATCCGTCACTGTGGTTGTTGTTGTGTCTCGGCGTGTCCGTTGGTCTCCCGTTCTTTATTATTTCGAGCAATAGTCCGTTACTGCAGAAGTGGTTTTCGCGCACCGCAACCGATTCCGCGAAAGACCCATACTTTCTTTACGCTGCTTCAAACGCCGGCAGTTTGCTTGCACTGCTGGCGTACCCGGTTTTGTTCGAACCGTATTTCACATTACGAATGCAAAGCCGGATTTGGACTGTCGCTTACGTGGCGTTAGTGCTGCTAATAGGAATCCATTCTTTCCTTCTCTTTAGAAGTGCGGAGCAGAAGAAAATTGAAACTCAATCCGTGTTGCCGGCTGAGAAGCTTACGGTAGGCCGGCGCCTTCGCTGGCTGTTGCTCGCGTTTGCTCCGTCGAGCCTGATGCTGGGCGTAACGAATTACATTACGACTGACATCGCTTCCGTTCCGTTGTTATGGATCATTCCGCTCGCGCTTTACTTGCTGACTATGATTTTCGCGTTTTCGAGAAAGAAGTTTTTCTCGGCGCACTTTGGAGACTTGATCGTTCCCGCTGCGACGATCTTTCTCCTGATGCTTTATCTCGCGGATAGCTCGGGGAGCGGGTCGCGAGTGATGGTGTTGCTGCATCTTGCTTACTTCTTTTTCGCAGCGCTCATGTGTCATTCGCAACTCGCCGACGATCGTCCTGGTCCACAGCACCTGGCCCAGTTCTACGTTTGGCTTTCACTCGGCGGCGTACTCGGCGGCATCTTCAACGCGATTGTCGCGCCGCTCGTGTTTAAGGCCGTGATCGAGTATCCGTTGGCGATCCTGTTGTCGTGTTTCCTGTTGCCGGGATTGAAAGCGGGAACTTCAGGGTTGAAGGAACGGCGATTGGACTTCGCGCTCCCCGCACTGATCGGCGCGTTGACCGCCGGACTCGGGTGGTTTGCCGCCAACGTTGCGCCGTCGAAGCTGGGTGGATCGGTATTTGTCGTGGCGCTGCCGTTGTTCGTTGCGTATCCCTTGCGCCGCCGTCCGTTGCGATTTGCGTTGTCGTTGGGAGCGGTGATCGTCGCGGCGGCGATGGTGACGGGCGTAGGCCGCACCACTATACACGCGGAGCGAAACTTCTTCGGCGTGTTGCGAGTAGCGAGCGACGATCAACGCGACGTGCACTCGCTGCTGCACGGAAGCACAGTTCACGGCAGACAGATCACTGCGCCGGGACGCCGCTGCGAACCGACCTCTTACTACCATCGCGAAGGTCCATTCGCGCGCATCCTCACGCAATTTCAAAGCTCAAACAGCGCTGCCAATATCGGCATCATCGGTTTAGGCGCCGGCGCCACTGTCGTCTATTCACGGCCTACTGAAAAATGGACCTTCTACGAGATCGATCCGGCGGTCGTGGCAGTGGCTAAGTCGCCGCAGTACTTCTCGTATCTCAGCGAATGCGCCAAGGCGCCGGTTGAAATGGTGCTGGGCGACGCGCGTCTCAAAATGCACGACGCACCCGATCGGTCGTACAACCTGATCGTGCTCGACGCGTTCAGCAGCGATGCGATTCCCGTGCATTTGATGACGCTGCAAGCACTCGATCTTTATCTCTCGAAGCTCGCGCCGGGCGGCATGCTCGTGTTTCACATCTCGAATCGAAATCTCGAGCTGTCGCACGTGGTTGCCGATCTCGCGCAGAGCCGGAATTTGAGCGCGTTGTCGTTGCTCGACCTGACGCCCGCGCAGCCAAGTGGAAAGGATCCGTCGCATTGGGTCGTGCTCACGTGCAGCAGCAGCGACTACGCCGCGCTGGCAAACGATCCTATTGCGAAACGTTTGGTAAGTGATGGCGCCGGCGACGTTTGGACCGACGACTTCTCCAACATCCTCAGCGTATTCAAGTGGACGAAGACGGCGCCGCCGCCAGACCAGGCTATTTCTTCTCGCTGATACAGAACAGTGTGTTCTGACCACGCAGGAACAACTCGCCAGCGGCGATGACGGGTGTGGCGATGAAGATCTGATCCGTTAGATGGTTCGTCGCGATCACTTCCATCTTCTCGCCCATCTTCATCACGACGACGTCGCCGTCCTCAGTTGCGAGATACAGCTTGCCGTTCGCGCCGATTGGCGACGCTTTCAAGTTGTAAGCTTTCGGCAGGCGAGTTTGCGCGTAGTACGGCTCGCCGGTTGTGGCATTGAAAGCGCTGACGAGGCCGCTGTCGGTGACGACGTAGAGTTTGTTGTCGTAAAGAATGGGCGACGCGGTGTAGGGCACGCCTCGCGTATGGCTCCAGACTATGGCATCTGAACCGGTTAGATCGCCCTGGCGGCCGAGCTTGATGGCCATCAGTTTCGGATCGCGATATCCGCTCATCACGTAGACGATTCCGTTTTGCGAAACGGGGACCGGGATCGCGTTCGCGCCGAGGCCTCCGGATTCCCAGAGCACTTTGCCGGTTTCCGGATCGTAACTGCGGACTCTGTTTGTCGCGCTGACGACGATCTCGGTGCGGCCGTTGTGATCGATTGCGAGCGGTGTGCTCCACGAGCTTCGTTCATCACGCGACGCGCGCCAGAGTTCTTTGCCGTTGCGTTTGTCAAGCGCGAGGATGAACGATTCGGCTTCGTGATCGAACACAAGGAAGAGACGATCGCCGACGAGCAACGGCGCGGAGCCTTCGCCGAACGCAAGCCGCATCTTCATCTGCACGCCGGGATCTTTCTGCCAGATCAGTTTGCCGTTGAAGTCGTATGCATAGATGCCGCGCGAGCCGAAGGAAACGTAGACGTGCTTGCCGTCGGTGACTGGTGAGTTGGAAGCGAAGCTGCCGTAGGCGCGGTGGTAGCCTTCGTGCGGCGTGGCGACTTTGGCGGTTCGTTGCCAGAGGATCTTGCCTGACTTGCGATCGAGACAGAGGACATCGAAGCGATGTTCGACTAACGGACCAGCACCGCCACCCGCGCCACGCTGATTTCGCTGTCCGGCTTGCGCTTCTGTCGGAGTTGGGGCGGGGGCGGCTTTACCCGTCGGAACCGCTGTTGTAAGAAAAATCCGGTCGCCCCAGATCGCGGGTGTCGAATGCCCGCGCCCTGGTATTTCAACCTTCCACTTAATGTTACTCGTGTCGCTCCACGTGGTTGGCGCATCGCCACGCGCCATTCCATTGAAGAACGGCCCACGCCACTGCGGCCAGTGCGCCGTCTGCGCCTGAACCATCAACCCCCAACCAGCCACGAGTGAAACGACCAGACAAACGAGCAGCGCAGTCTTTCTCATCGTCTTCTCCAATTTTTAAATTGAACCCACTTTGCTCGAAAAATAGTTAAAAGTTGTTCTCGAGCATGTTTGAGTCTTCTCTGCGATCTCTGCGTATCTCTGTGACCTCTGCGTTAAATATTTCTCACGACGACGGTTAACGCAGAGGTCACAGAGATACGCAGAGAAAATTCCAAGAGTTGTATCAGACATTTTTCGGGCAAGCCAAATTGAACCCACGTTTTCCGCGGATTTTAGCACATCTTAGTCCGAACCCGCCCCAATCACGCGGGCCAGCGTGGGCCACATCTCCGTGGCCCATAACTCGTATCCCGCGTCTGATGGGTGGAACCCATCGCTCGAAAAATACTCCGGATGCGCAGCAAGCTCGCGGCGCGTGGTCGAATAGATATCGAAGATCGTCACCTCGTATCGCCGCGCAATCTCTTCCAGCCGTTCGTTGAAGCGCGCGATCTGCTGCTGATACTCGCTGCGCATCGGCAACGGAATGCGCGGCGCGCTCGAAATGTCGGGAATGTTCGTCACGACGATCGTCGCCTGCGTCTTCTCTTTCAGCGTTCGCAGTATCTCCTCATAGTTCCGCGCAAACTGCTCGATCGTAAAGCCATGTCCAATGTCGTTAATGCCGATGCCCAACGTCACCAGATCGGGAGAGCCATCAACGCCACGCTGCAACTGTCCGCGCAACACATCCTCGGTCGTTGCTCCGCTGACACAAAGATTCAGCAGTTTCGACCCCGGCCGGGGCTCCAAAAGACGATTGAAGAGACGCGCTACGTAGCCGCCGTTTCGCGCCCCAACTCCCGCCCCTGTCGAATCTCCCAGCGCAACATAAACAATCGGACCTGATTTCATGGTACTCACACCACCCGACACGCCACCTGATACTCCAGGAGCCACCCGCCCCCGGTTACATCCAGAAAAAAGGATTGCAACGAGCGCAAGCAAAACCCCCGCCCGAAACGCGTATTTGGTCCCCGTATTTCTACGGATGTTCGATTTGCCCACTGGCTTGTTCCCCTTGACAATATGTTAACGCCAGCATAATGTCCCTCGCACTTTCGTGGAAGCCTAGACGAAGTACCTGTGAATAGCCGTGCGCCCTATTCACATCCTGTGTCGCTCGAACTAATTCGAAACTTTAGACCGGCCCTGATTTTCGCCGGCCTACCTCTCTCCTGAGTTTCACCTGTTGTATCGATCTGCACCCAGAAAAAGAAAAAGGACGGAGAAAGGAAGAGATATGAAGACTAAGACTTTGGGTATTTGCTTACTGGTGCTTGTTACTCTCGTAAGCGCTTCACTCTGGGCCAATTCGGCCAGCCGCGCCGACGGTGCTCCAGCCGACCCCACGCTGCAAGCAGCAGACACCTCTCTGGCAGTCGCTCTCTCACTGGACGACATGGTCTCCCAGTCAGACGTGATTGCGATCGGAAATTGTGTCAATACGCAAAGCGTGTGGGTTGAAAACAGGCTCGTGACCCTCGCCACTGTGGCGGTCAACGAAACACTCAAAGGTGACGAATCCACCACTAATCTTACGGTAGCCCTCCCAGGCGGCGTCGATGCCAACCGCAAATTCCCCATTGCGATGAGCTATCCTGGCGCGCCAAAGATGACACCCGGCGAAGACGTGTTCCTGTTTCTCAACAGTGCCAGCGAAGTTTCCGGAAGTTATACCGTGGCCGGTTTTTCTCAAGGGAAGTTCTCCATCGTGAAAGACGAAGACGGT
The DNA here is from genome assembly GCA_963770215.1 of uncultured Acidobacteriota bacterium. GTDB lineage: Bacteria > Acidobacteriota > Blastocatellia > Pyrinomonadales > Pyrinomonadaceae > PSRF01. The sequence goes on along the minus strand of CAVYOP010000009.1, from coordinate 44,081 downwards.
GAACCGATGGTCTCACGCGATTTGAGACAAACATCGCTTCAAAGCAACAACGGAGTCCGTCGTGGTCAAAACAACATGACTCCATTGTCGAGTTTGAAAGCTGAGGTCAAGCGCAAACTGCAAAACCAATAGCGCTACCCGTTCACGCTCTTAACGATCAACTGGCAGCTCCGACCAACCATTCGGAGAGGAGGACATACAATGAGAAAAGTCACTTCGATCTTGTTGACTACGTGCATGATTTTGATGAGCGTCGTAACCACGCGTGCGGGCGGTGCGTTCGAAAGCTTTGACATTACCAATGCTCCACCATCCCCAATTCCGGGCCATTTATTGGCGCGTGTGATTCCCATCAAGTGGGACGCGCGGTCCATCCCGGTTCAATATCGCATCAACAACACACTCGACCCGGTTCCGAATCCCCTTGGCCCTGCTTTTTTGAGCGTGGCGCAAGCGCAAGTAGCGCTTCAGGATTCGCTCAACTCGTGGAACAACATCCCCACCTCGTTCATCAATTCGCAGATCATCGGCACCAGGGCGAACCTCGGTTTGGTTGGCTTTGACATGGTCAACGAGCTCTCGTTCCGCACTGCCGCCGGCTTTACGGCCATCGCTTCGTCTCCTTCAGTCAACTTCATCCAGGACGTGACCCTCGTCGACGGAGATCAGATTGACGGCGACGCCGATGCGGATGTTTCTTCGGCAATCACCGTCGCCACCGACGTGGATAACGACGGCGACATCGAGTTTCCCGCCGGCTTTTACAAAGCGGGAACCATCATCGACAACGACGTTCAGTTCAACACCAAGGTGAGCAACGGATTCCGTTTCACCATCGATCCGGCGCAGGCTGACGCTGTTACGCGTTCGGTCGATCTGAAGTGCGTTGCGGTCCACGAGTTTGGACACTCGCTCGGTCTCTCGCACGCGCAACACAATCAAACGAGCGCCACCGACGGCGGCGGCTCGACGATGTTTCCCTTGATCGACACCGGCGATCCGGCGGCTGAATTAGGGCAGGCAACATTGGCTCCCGACGACATCGCCTGGGCTTCGTACACTTATCAGGAAGGAACAGCGAACTCCGGTCCGGCAGCACTGCAACCCGGAGACATCGCATTCAACAAAGCGTATGGATTGATCCAGGGCGAGTTACGTCACGGCGTATTGAATCAACCAATCGCCGGCGGCACGCTCTTCGCGGTCGATCGCGACACCAATGAGAGGACGGTCAGTTCCTTCAGCGGCACGACCAATCTTTCGTTCAATCCCCTGAACGGCGGGCTGTTCTTTGTTCCCACGGTTGCCGATGCAATTCCCAATGGCAACTACACGATCCCCGTCCCGAAAGGTAATTACAGCGTGGGCGTAGAAGCAATCGATGGCAGTCCGGTTGCGGCGGCGCAGGTTAGCTTCACCACGCAGATCGGAAACTTCTTCGGTCAACAGAACTTCATCGAAGAGTTTTGGAACAACAACAGCGAAGGCGCGATCGAACGCGATCCGGCTGACGCCAAGAATGTTCACGTCAACGAAGGCAAGGTGAACGGTGGCACAAATATCGTCACCAACCAGGTGTTCAATGTCAGCAACTTCGGCGCGCGCAATTCGATCGGATTTATCAACGTGCCCGCGTCGACTACTTACGCCGTCGGGTTTACAAGGAACCAGTTACTCGGGATCAACCCTGGCCAGCCGATGCTCTTCCAGGCCGGACTCTTCGACACGCACGTCGTCGATGCGTCAGTACCTGTGTTGTTTGCCAAAGCAATACTGACCAAAGGCGTGATCAATCCGAACGGAACCGCCACGATCGATATGGCGAATCCGCTGGACACTTCGGCTGCTTTCCTGGCTCAGGATACTGACTTCGCGCCGTTCTACTTCAAGAACCCGCACGAGCTCAGCCGAAAGATCCAGAACGGCCTGGCGGACGGATCGATCGAGAACCTGTTCCTGGTCCTCCAGATTCAGGGCTCAACGCCGTTCCCAGGCGTGAGTGGTCAGCCGCCGCTGGTTGGTTTGAACACCACCGGAACGATCTTCGGTCTTTCGTTCCTTTCGCTTGACGCCGGAGCGACGTTCCAGGTAAGAACTACCCAGAACTTCCGGTTCTCTCTGATCATGTCAGAGCTTCCATAGGAATTGATGGTCCAAACGTTCGAACACGAAAAACAGCGGTCAGCAATGGCCGCTGTTTTTCTTTTGCCGATTCATTTCTTCGGAGATTGAACCATGAAACTGTTCAACTGCATCCGCTGCGCAGCATGTTTTCTCCCGCAAAGGCGCAAAGGCGCAAAGCGCTGCCGCGTTTCGCTTGATTTTCTTTGCGCCTTTGCGCCTTTGCGGGAGACCTCTTCACGTCATAACGCAATCTTCGTCCAAAGCATTTGCCTGCTGTTGTTCTTGCTGGCCATACCAGTCGCCGCAAAACCGGATTTCAGCGAGCTTGAAAAACTCGTCCCGGAAGAACTGAAAGAACGAAACACGCCGGGCGCGGTGATCGCGATCGTGAGTGGCGATCGTGTGATCTATCAGAAAGCTTTTGGCCTCGCGAACGTCGAGACGCGCGCCGAGATGCAGCCGGAAATGCTGTTTCGACTGGGCTCGACGACGAAGATGTTCACCGCCGCCGCACTCGTCACGCTCGCCGAACAAAACAAGATCAAGCTCGACGAGCCCGTAGGCAATCGCGTCAAGGGCCTCGATCCGAAGGTGGCCCAGCTCACGCCGCACCAGTTGTTGAGCAACTCCGGCGGTGTGCGTGATTTCGCGGCGTCTGTGATCTCCAACGACGATGCCGCGCTCGGCAACATGATCCGCGCGTGGAAAGACGAGATCTTCTTCGGCGGACAAGGCGAGGTCTACTCGTATTCGAGCGCCGGGTTCTGGCTGTCGGGTTTCGTCGTCGAAGAGCTGCAGGGGAAACCTTACGCCGACGCCATGACCGAGCTTTTGTTCAAACCGCTCGGCATGGAGCGCACGACACTGCGGCCATTGATGGCGATGACTTATCCGCTGGCGAGTCCGCATCAACCGGTGCAAGGCCAGCCAACCATCGTCCGTCCGTTTTTCAACAACGTGGCGATGTGGCCCGCCGGATCGATCTTCTCAAACGCAACCGATCTCTCGCACTGGGTCATCGCGTTTCTCAACGACGGAAAGCTTGACGGCAAGCAAGTGCTCTCACCGGCGCTCGCCGGCAAGATGGTTGGTCATTACATTCCGGTGCCGGGTGAGAAAGATTCTTACTACGCTTATGGCTTGACGACGTTCAAGTTCAAGGACGTCGAGTTTGTCGGACACGGTGGTTTCAGCCGTGGTTATGGCTCGATGATCCAGATGGCGCCTGCGCGGAAGTTCGCCGTCATCGTGTTGACGAACAAGAGCGGCGAAACGCTGCGCAAGAGCCTGAACAAGGCAATGGAACTGGGGCTTGGATTGAAAGATGACGAAACGGCCGCGAAACCTGCGGCGCCCGCGCCGTTGACGACAGCGGAAATGGAAGAGTACGCCGGCTCCTATTCACACGCGCCACAGACCTGGGCCATCTCAATCAAAGACGGGAAGCTTTTCGTCAAAGTTGACGGCAACGAGCACCAGTTGTCCAAGAGCGGCGAACGAAAGTTCACCTTCGGCGCAAACAACGAGAACGAGCTCGTTTTTGTCCCCGGCAAGAGCGGGAAAGTCGAGTATCTATTTACCGAGCTTTACGCTGCGAAAAGAGTGCGGAAAAACTGAAGACAGGAATATAATGGACCCGCGTTCCAGGGGTACTAAATGGACAAGAAAGATCGCTCCCCGCAAACGCCTCGGTATAAGCCCGAGGCGTGGCGCGACGACAACTCATCAGCGGATGACAAACTGTCGGGCTCTCCGTCTGCCTTCCCTACTGTCGGCGACCAGTGTCGCCTGCTCGATATGCTCGGCCGCATAAATTACAAGATTCTGAGCGGCAAGAGAGTTTATGTTGAGGTTGACGGAGTTGTTTACAAGACCCTGTACGGCGGCTACTGGCGCAGCGTCTTCACCGGCATCGAACATTATCTGCTGAGGTGCGAACAGGTCTCCGGTAACGCCTGGACTCAAGAAAACAGCGGTTCGGTCGATCTCCCCATCGCGTACTCGAACGACGGCTGGACCGCGCGAGGGCACTCGCTCTCGTTCATCCTCAACCGCGACTTTGCCTAGAAAAGAAATGAAAAACCAAATATTTACCCGATTGCTCTTACTCCTCGTGTTCGTGTGCGCGGTGTGCGCCGCAGCAACGAGCCAAACTCCGCCGCTCACGCAACAGATGCCGGTCGATCCACAAATCACGATCGGCACGTTTCCCAACGGATTGCGTTACTACATTCGCGCCAATAAGAAACCCGAAAAGCGCGCCGAGCTTCGTCTCGTCATCAAAGCCGGATCGATCCTCGAAGACGACGATCAGCGCGGCCTGGCTCACTTCGTCGAGCACATGGCTTTCAACGGCACGAAGAATTTCCCGAAGCACGATCTGGTCGCTTTTATCGAATCGCTCGGCATGCGCTTCGGCGCAGACCTGAACGCCTACACGAGCTTTGACGAAACCGTCTACATGCTCCAGGTGCCGACCGACAAACCCGAAGCAATGGCGCGCGCGTTTCAAGTGCTTGAAGACTGGGCCCACAACGTCACATTCGATCCGGCTGAGATTGACAAGGAACGCGGCGTCGTCATGGAAGAGTGGCGGTTGCGGCGCGGCGCCGGCGCCCGCACCACTGAAAAGCTGTTTCCGATCATGTTCAAAGGCTCGCGTTATGCGGACCGTCTTCCGATTGGCATGCCGGAGATCATTCAGAACGCCAAACCGGAACGGCTGACGCAGTTTTATAAAGACTGGTACCGGCCCGACTTGATGGCCGTCGTCGCCGTCGGCGACTTCGATAAAGCTGCCGTCGAGAAACTCATCAACACGCATTTCGGATCGCTGCCGAAGTCGGAAAAGCCACGGCCACGGCAAACTTATGACGTGCCGGATCGTGGGGAAACCGGTTTCGCGATCAGCACTGACAAAGAGACGAGCAACACCAGCATCGAGATCGACACGCTGTTGCCCTCGCGTCCCGAAGGGACCGTCGGCGATTACCGGCAAAAGGCCGTCGACCGTCTGTTTGCCGGAATGCTGAACGCGCGGTTCGGCGAGATGTCGCAGAAGCCGGATTCGCCGTTCGTCCTCGCGTTTAGCGGCCGCGGTAACTTCCTCGCGCGCTCGAAGGACATCGCTTTTCTCGCCGCGCTGGTGAAAGAAGACGGCGTCGAGCGCGGTATGCGCGCGTTGTTGACGGAGGCGGAACGAGTCGCGCGTTTCGGTTTTACCGAGACCGAGTTGGCGCGGCAAAAAGTAAACACGCTGCGCAACTACGAGCGATCTGCGCTGGAAAAGGACAACGTTCAGTCGTCGATGCGCGCCGACGAATACATCCGCAACTTCCTCCAGAATGAAACGCTACCCAGTCTCGACGACGAGTATGCCTTGCACCAGAGTTTGCTTCCGAGCATCACGTTGGCTGAGATAAACAAAATGGCGCGCGAGTGGTATCCCAACAGCCCTCAGAATCGTTTGGTGGTCCTGACAGCGCCGCAGAAAACGGGCCTTGCGATCCCGGATGAGCCAAAGCTCGCCGCCGTGCTCAAGGAACCGCCGCCTTCGGATCTGAAAGCATACGTCGATGCTGTCGGTACTGCGGCCTTGCTCGAGTCGCCGCCGGAGCCGGGCAAGATCGTCAAGACTTCGGCCAACGAAAAGGCTGGTCTAACTATCTGGGAACTGAACAACGGCGTGAAGGTCGTGCTGAAGCCCACGGATTTCCGCAACGATGAGATCCTGTTTCGGGCCACGAGCCCGGGTGGAACTTCACTCGCCAGCGACGCGGATTACATTCCCGCCAGCACTGCGTCGCAAGTGATCGCAGCGGGTGGCGTGTCGAAGTTCAGCGCCATCGATCTCGGAAAGATGTTGACCGGAAAAGTTGCGTCGGCGACCCCGTTTATCGGCGAGCTTGAAGAGGGATTGAACGGCAGCAGCTCGCGCAAAGATCTCGAGACGTTGTTTCAACTGATCTATCTTCGGTTCACGCAACCAAGAGCTGACGCGGACGTGTTTGCCGCACAGGCAACGCGGACCAGGACGATGCTCGCAAACCAAAGCGTGATACCGGAGTATTCCTTCTACGAAACGCTCAACGAGGCGCGGTTCCAGAACCATCCGCGACGTCAAATGTCGACGGCGGCGACTGTCGATCAATGGAACCTCAATAAGTCGCTGGCCTTCTACAAAGAACGTTTCGCCGATGCGAGTGATTTCACGTTCTACTTCGTCGGCAGCTTCGACGAGGCGACGATGAAGCCGTTCGTCGAGCGCTATCTCGGCGCGTTGCCGTCGTTGAAACGAAAAGAGACGTGGAAAGACGTGGGTATTAAGTCGCCGGCCGGGATTGTCGATAAGCGTGTCGAGAAAGGGATCGAGCCGAAGAGCATGACATCGATCGTGTTCGGTGGTCCATTCATCTACGACCAGGAGCAGCGCGTTGCGGTTCGTGCGATGTCGGAGATACTGCAAAATCGACTGCTCGAACTAATCCGCGAAGAGCTCGGCGGCACGTACAGCATCACCGCCAGTCCGGGATATTCCAAGTATCCGAAGCCGCAATACTCGATCTCGATTCAGTTTGGCAGTTCGCCGGATCGAACTAACGATTTAATCAAACGAGTGTTTGAGGAGATCGAGAAGTTCAAGAAGGAAGGGCCGACCGAGAAGCAACTGAACGACGAAAAGGAAGCGCTGGTGCGTGAGTTTGAGACGAACAGCAAACAGAACGGATACCTGCTGAGCCAGATCGTGGGGCGCTTTACTAACGACGAGGACCCGGCAGGCGTCTGGCTGGTTCCCGATTTTTACAAGAAGGTCGATGCGGCGACGATCAAGGCTGCGGCGCAGAAGTATCTGAACACGGACTCGTACGTTAAGGTGTCGCTGTTTCCTGAGAAGAAGTAGTCACTTTTAATCGTTTTCTTGTGCCTTTTGTGGCTTCTGTGCCTTTTGTGATCAATAGTTGAGGATGCTTTTAAGTTCCGTAAGGAGATGATCGGCATCGCTTTCTGAGAATGGCATCGGCGGTCTGATTTTGAGCACGTTGTGTAATGGACCGTCGGTGCCGATCAGGATGCCGCGATCGCGCAGCGCGTTCACGATCCGGCGGGCCGTTTTCCCATCCGGTAATTCGACGCCGAGAAACATTCCCGAACCGCGTACGTCGCCGATCAGCTCGTGATCTTTTTGCAGGCGTCTGAGCCCTTCGAGCATTTGCTCGCCGACCTTGAGCGCGTGCGCTTGTAGTTTTTCTTCTTCGACAACTTCCAACACAGCCAAACCGATTGCGCACGAGACGGTGTTCCCGCCAAACGTGCTGAAGAACTCCATTCCGTTATCGAATGAATCGGCGATCGCGCGCGTCGTGATCACAGCGCCGATCGGATGACCGTTGCCGATCGGCTTGCCGAGCACGACGATGTCGGGGATGACGCCGTAACTTTCGAATGCCCAGAAGTGTGTGCCGATGCGGCCGTATCCGGTTTGCACTTCGTCGGCGATACATACGCCGCCTGCGTTGCGCACCGCTTGATAAACCTGACTGAGATAGTTTTGCGGAAGAACGATCTGACCAGCGACGCTGGGCATTGATTCGGCGATGAAGCCGCAGATCGTTGTCGTGTTATTGATGATCTCGTCTACGTGCTCAACCTCGTTCTCCGTGGCCTTGGGAAGTGGAACTTTGTGTACCCACGGCGGCGGGCCGTCGCCACCGAGGCCGTCGTGTTTGTACGGGCTGAGATCGATTGCCGTCGTCGTGTTGCCGTGATAGGCGTGGTCGAGCACGATCATGTCGCGTGCTTTCGTGTGCGCGCGTGCGAGGCGAATGGCGAGCTCGTTTGCTTCGCTGCCGGAGTTGACGAAGTAACAGACGTTCAACGGATCGGGAAGCCTCGCGGTCAGGCGTTCGGCGTAAGTGATGATCGTGTCGTGCAGGTAACGCGTGTTTGTATTCAGCGTCTGCATCTGTCGCAGACCGGCTGCTACGACTTTGGGATGACAATGACCGACGTGCGCGACGTTGTTATAAGCATCCAGATATTGCCGGCCGTCTTCGTCGTAGAGATACTGCATCGAGCCACGCACGATCTTGAGTGGATTGTCATAGGCAATGCTCAGATTGCCGCCGAGCAAACGTTTTCTTTTCTGAATTAGTGACTCCACAATTTTGGTAACGTTTCCCTTATCGCTCGTTGACTGATTTGTAAATATTCATCCTCCGGCCGCTGTCGTAACTGGTGCGCGGCAAGACACATACTCATCGCCAATCGCAGGCGCACAAGTTTCCATAGTACGTCGCGTTCCTCGTCGAGTAACCTGAACTCCTGCGTGTAACCCTCTATAACGTTTCCGGCGTCGCCTTTTCCAAGCACGACATACGCAATCGCCACCGCAAGATTGCCAATGGTCCAGCTATAAACAATATCGCCGAAATCGATCAGGCCTGAAACGCGATCCGCTTCAACCAGAACGTTGTAATCATTCGCATCGCCATGAATCACGCTGCGCCGAAGATCCGTTTTCAATTCAAATCTACATTTGAGAACCAGCTCACGTTCCTCAACCAACTCGCTGTACTCGTCAATCACTCGATTCCCATTCGCCAGGTCCCAATGAAAATCACGATGCACCGCCGGATGATCGAAACCCGCCAGCACACGATCCATTTGTCCCAGCTTGCTTCCCAGGTCGCGCAATAACGCAGCCGAATGCGGTTCGATCTGCGCCAGCGGCACACCCGGCAGATACGTCACTAATCTCACGAGATGATTCCCTCTCGTAACGATTGACTCGCCACTCAATGCCTGTAACACACGCGGACAAAACGCAACCTCCTGCGCCAAACGCTCGAGCACCGCATTCTGCGCCTCCAGTAACGCCCGCGACTCCAACGCATTCGCAATCTTCAACACAAACTTTTCGCCCGCTTCATTCGTAAGCAAAAAGTTCTGATCGCGCTCGCTCGGCAACGCGCGCGCCGTCGCCCGAAGACCAAACACAGCTTCGGCAATCTCTCGCGCCGACGCGAGATCGAAAGCAGGCGTGTGAATCAGTAATTGCATGCTACTATTTTTCACCTATAGGAAAACACGGATATTCTAAATTAGGCCAGTAGTCATTATTTCAACTTGACTCAACTAATCTCGACAATCGCCATAGCCATGGGCGCTTCGTGGGTCTCCGGGATCAATCTCTACGCCTGCGTAGCCACGCTCGGTCTGCTCAGTCGCTTTGCCCACCTGCAACTGCCCGGCGAACTGGAAGTGTTGACGAGTTGGTGGGTCATCGGCGTTGCAGCAGCGTTATACGTCATCGAATTCGTTGCCGATAAAGTCCCAATCGTCGACAGCACGTGGGACGTCATTCACACATTCATCCGTGTACCCGCGGGCGCAATTCTCGCCGCTGGCGCATTTGGCGACTTCGATCGCGGCATCCAGATGATCGCGTTGTTGCTCGGCGGCGGGCTGGCCCTCACTTCCCACGGCACAAAAGCCGCCACGCGCGTCGCGCTGAACGCGAGCCCCGAGCCTGTTTCAAATAGCGTGGCCAGCGTTCTCGAAGACATTGTCGCCGTTCTGACAGTCGTGTTTGCTGTGTTCGCGCCGGTACTGGTGTTCCTCGTCGTCGGCATCGGCTTGGTGATATCCTTTCTCGTTTTCAAACGCATTCGCCGGTTCTTCCAGCAAGTCCGGAGGACCGTCCGCGGGTGGTTCGCCCCCGCCACGCCGTAGTTTAACGGCTAGAGTCATTCTTAGCTGCAACTGGAAGCTCTTAGCTGCAACTGGAAACTCTTAGCTGCAACTGGAAACTCTTAGCTGCAACTGGAAACTCTTAGCTGCAACTGGAAACTCTTAGCTGCAACTGGAAACTCTTAGCTGCAACTGGAAACTCTTAGCTGCAACTGGAAACTCTTAGCTGCAACTGGAAACTCTTAGCTGCAACTGGAAACTCTTAGCTGCAACTGGAAGCTCTTAGCTGCAACTGGAAACTCTTAGCTGCAACTGGAAACTTTGCAGCGGCTTTGCCGCCTGATGTGAGGCGAGGCTTCGCCTCGCCGTAGGCTGCTTAGAAATTGGGCTATGCCCCTGGTTCGGCCTTTGGCCTAGATCAAAGGGCAAGCCCGAACCGGCGGCGCAGCCGCAACGTTGAATTCAGCTAACCGGCGAGGCAAAGCCTCGCCTCACATCAGGCGGCGAAGCCGTAGCAACATCATGTGGAAGCCGTGACAATTTCATGCGGCGAAGCCGTGGCAAACATCACGTTGCGAAGCCGGGCAACGAAGAGTTCAAAACATAATCGGAGATACGCGGAGGACGATCCATGCTTCGGTCCAGTGCTCTCTTACTGATCGCTTTAATCGCGATTCCAGTCTGCGCCCAAACACCCGATCTTAGTTTCTACAACAATTTGCGCTATCGTTTGGTTGGACCATCACGCGGCGGGCGGGTCACGACTGTCACCGGCGTTCCTTCACAACCACGCACCTTCTACATGGGCGTCGCCAGCGGCGGACTGTTTCGCACGACCGACAACGGCGCGACCTGGGCTCCGATCACCGACGGGAAAGTGCCACTCGGTTCGACCGGCGCAGTCGCCGTTGCCGATTCCGATCCGAACGTCATCTATCTCGGCACCGGCTCCGACGGCGTGCGCAGCAATGTTTCAACCGGACGCGGCATCTACAAATCGACTGACGCGGCGCAACCTGGAAATTCGCCGGCCTCTACAACGCCGGACAGATCGGCGCAGTGCGCATTCATCCGACAAATCCCGATATCGTTTGGGTGTCCGCCGGCGGCGACATCTTCAAACCGAACGACGAGCGCGGGGTGTTCAAGACGACCGACGGCGGCAAGACGTGGCGCAAGGTGCTCTTCGTTTCGAACAGCATCGGCGCGATGGATGTCGAGCTGCAACCCGGTAATCCGAACGTCGTCTACGCCTGGATGTCGCGCCTGGAACGTAAGCCATGGACCATCATCAGCGGCTCGCGCGAAGGCGGCTTCTACAAAAGCACCGATGGCGGCGAAACATTCACGAAGATCGCGACCGGCTTGCCCGACGAGTTGATCGGCAAAGGCAATCTCGCCGTCACCGCCGCGAATCCGAATCGAATTTACGCCCTTGTCGAAGCCAAACCCGGCGGCGGCTTGTATCGTTCCGAAGACGCGGGCCAAACGTGGTCGCTGGTCAACTCGCAAGGCGCCCTCGTCCAACGTCCGTTCTACTACACGACACTCGGCGCCGATCCGTCGAACGCCGACGTCGTTTATGCCGGCGCCGAAGGTTTCTTCAAATCAGTCGACGGCGGCAAGACGTTCAGTGTGTTTCGCACGCCACACGGCGACAATCACGACATCTGGATCAATCCCAAAGACAGCCAGATTATGATCCAGGCCAACGACGGCGGCGCGAACGTCTCAACCGATGGCGGCCGCACGTGGTCCACCGCAGATGAATCAACCGACTGCCGAGATCTACGGCGTTTGGGTCGACAATCAATTCCCTTACAAACTCTACGGCGCTCAGCAGGACAACACGACGCTCATCATCTCGAGCGCCGCGGAACCGTTCTCGACAAACGATTGGCGTCCTGGTCCAGGTTGTGAAACCGGGCCATCATGCCGCACCCGCTCAATCCGCGAAATCGTCTACGGCTCGTGCAAAGGCCAGTACGGCGTGATGAACCTCGTCACCGGACAAGAGAAGAGCTACTGGATCGGCGGGCAGTCGTTGTACGGCAATCCCGCGAGCGATCTGATCTATCGCATGCAGCGTGTGTCGCCGATGGCGACGTCGCCGCACGATCCGGAAGTGCTTTATTACGGCTCGCAGTACGTTCATCGCACGCGCGACAAGGGCGTGACGTGGGAAAGGATCTCGCCGGATCTGACGGCGCGGCCCGAGTGTTGTCAGGGTGTCAGCGGCGAACCGATCACGCGCGACGTGACGGGTGAAGAGTTTTACAGCACGCTTTACGCGATCACAGAGTCGCCGCTCGAAAAAGGTGTGATTTGGACCGGCTCGAATGATGGTCCATTCTACGTCACGCGCAACAACGGGAAGTCGTGGTCCAACGTGACGCCGAAAGATCTGCCGCCCGGCGGGCGCGTGCAGTTTATCGAAGCGTCTCCGCATCGGAAGGGTTCGGCGTATTTCGCTGTTTACCGCTGGCTGCTCGGAGATTACGAACCGTACATCTATCGCACCGACGATTACGGTCAGACCTGGAAACGGCTCACCGATGGCAAGAACGGCATACCCGCCGACTGGCCCACGCGCGTCGTGCGTGAGGATCCCGATCGCGAAGGATTGCTCTACGCCGGCACGGAATTCGGCATGTTCGTCTCGTTCGACAACGGCGCGCATTGGCAGTCGTTTCAGTTGAACCTGCCAAACGTTCCCGTGTCAGACATCAAGGTGCACCACAAAGACCTGATTGTCTCCACCCAGGGCCGCGCGTTCTGGATTCTCGACAACGTCACGTCACTGCATCAACTCACATCTTCACTCAAGACGTCAGACACGCGCCTGTTCAAACCTCGTGACGGCTATCGCACGCGTGTTGGTCCAACGAGCTTGGGACCGGCGATCGAATACTACCTGCCCGCGACCCCAACCGATGCGGTGATGATCGAGATCCTTGACGCGAAAGGCAACGTGCTCAACTCGTACAACAGCGAGACGGCGCTGCGTAGCGGACGAATACTGAGCGGCATCGCCATCGGGCCGGCGATGCCGGGAGTCGGCGGCGCCGGACCTGAATCGCAACCGGCCGATCCTGATGCCGGACCAGTGCGACGCTTCACGCCGCCGCCGCGCGTTACGAAAGTCGCGGGGCTGAATCGTTTCGTGTGGGACGTTCGACATCGCGCGGGCGTGACGTTGCCGCCAGGACACTATCAAGCACGCCTCAAGACTGGGACCGCCACGCTAACGGAACCATTCAACGTCCTGATCGATCCGCGCATTGCCGCAGACGGTGTGACGCAGGCTGATCTTCAGGAACAGTACGAGCACAACATGCGCATGCGTGAAATGGTGACGACGGTCAATCAACTCATAACGCGCGTGCGTGAAGCGCATGGCAAACTAAGAAGTACCGCCGATCCGGACCTGGACACGATTCTCCGCAAGCTTGTAACTGAACCGGTGCGCTACGGCAAACCGGGCCTCCAGGCGCACATCACCTATCTCGCAAGCATGACCGCGAACACCGATCAGAAGATCGGCCGCGATGCAATCGAACGCTACGAAGTGCTAAAGAAAGAGCTGGCCGCCATCAAAGTGATAGTCGATCAACTTCTCGGCCCAGCGCCAACGACCACAACCAACGGCGCTCCACAATGACGATGAACAGCCTGCGTATCGTTTCGTTTCTTCCGTCGGCAACTGAGATCGCGTGTGCCCTGGGGTTGGAGGACTCGCTGCTCGGCATCACGCACGAGTGCGATTACCCGCCCCACGTGCGAAGCAAACCTGTCGTCGTGCGCAATGTGTTGCCGATCGAGCAGATGACTCAAAGCGAGATCGATCGAGCGGTCGCAGAACGAATGCGCGCCGGGTTGAGTCTCTACCAGATAGACGAAAAACTGCTGCACGAGCTTGCGCCGGACCTGATCCTTACGCAGGACCTTTGCCAGGTCTGCGCGCCGTCGGGGAACGAAGTCTCGCAAGTGCTGAAGTCGCTGCCAAAGACGCCGCAGATCCTTTGGATGACGCCGCGATCCGTAAGCGAAATATTCCAGAACGTTCGCGACCTTGGCGCTGCGACCGGCCGGATCGACGAAGCCAACCGTCTCGTAGACGATTGCCGTGCGCGGCTCGACGCACTGTCGGCGCGGACGTCAACAGCCGTGTCACGTCCACGAGTGTTCTGCATGGAATGGCTCGATCCGGTTTTTGCTAGTGGTCACTGGGTGCCGGAGTTGGTGCAAGCTGCCGGCGGGCTCGACGAAGTTGCCAGCGCAGGCGCCGAATCAGTGCGTGTTTCGTGGGACGACATCGCCGCCTTCGCGCCGGAAGTGCTCGTGATCATGCCGTGCGGTTTCAATCTGCAACAGACGATGAAACAGATCTGGAGCGTCTTCGGAGCGTACGGCTCACGCGCCAACAATCCACACTTCTTCGATCTTCCCGCCGTCCGCAACGGTCGCGTCTACGCCGTCGACGCCAACTCCTACTTCGCCCGTCCCGGCCCGCGCGTCGTCGAAGGCGCCGAGCTCCTGGCGCACCTGATCCACCCCGAATTATTCGATCAAGTCCCCGACGTCTTCGCGAACGCCTTCCAACGCGTCGACATCGATCTACTCAAAGGCGTCCTTGTCGAAGGCCGCGATTACACCCTCGAAAACGGCGCGATGGTCTTCACCTCCAGTTACCTCCAGCGCCGCGGCTACTGCTGCGACAGCGGCTGCCGCAACTGCCCGTACTAAAGCAGCGGTTTTTTGTTTCTTGTTCGAGCGAAGCACGGTAATATCTGCAAACAACTCCACGGACTTTCACTCTTCGAAGGAGATACAGTTTTGCAACGTATAATCTCAGCCTTCACTGTCAGCGTCATTCTTCTCACAGCGGCCATTTGCACCAACGGTCCGCAGAAACCGGTAGTGGTATAGTTTCAACTAATACGCCGAAGGCGTTGGTTAATTCCAGCCCAGGGTTGCTTCAACCCTGGGGTTAAGTCAGGTATTAGTTCCTTGAACTCTGAAAGAGTTTCAATTGCAAACCGCACACTTTCAGTGTTTTCTAATTCGCTTTTACTGAACCCAGGGTTGAAGCAACCCTGGGCTGGAATTAGTGAACGCCTTTGGCGTACTAACAGCAGTCAAACTGGTACCACTACCCAGCGTTACCCTCGCTGTACAACCGCGCCCGCGCGCCAATATACTAACCCCTTTACTGCGTCACTCTCCCGGCGGTCCCCCGTCGCGAACTCAACAGATAGGAACCAACTTATGAGCGTTTCTCTTAATCGCAGTCTAGTGCTGCTTGCTGTCATCACGGCGATTGTCCTGGGCATCGTCGTTAAGACCAGCCAAATTACCACTGCAATGAACCCTGAAACCGAACTTTCAACAAACGAAAACCCGCTGCTGATGAAGTGGGAAGGCCCGTACGGCGGGGTGCCGCCGTTTGACCGCGTGCAGATCCCGCTCTTCAAGCCGGCGCTCGAAGCGGCCATGGCCGAACAGCTCGGCGAGATCGACAAAATCGCCAAAGATCCCGCAGCGCCCACTTTCGACAACACCATCATCGCCCTCGAGCGCGCCGGTCAGGCGCTCGATCGCGTGACGACCGTGTACGGTGTTTGGGGCGCGACCATGGCCGGTCCTGAATATCAGGCCGTACAACGCGAGATGGCCCCGAGGCTGGCTGCGTTCTTCGATCAGATCACGCAAAACGAACCACTCTTCAAACGCATAGACACAGTCTACAACTCGCCCGCTAAAGCCAAACTGACTCCCGAACAACAACGCGTCACCTGGCTTTATTACACCAACTTCGTTCGCTCCGGCGCGCGTCTGTCGCCTGAAGCGAAGAAGCGTCTATCCGACATCAACCAGAAGCTGGCGGGCTTGTTTACGAAGTTCAGTCAGAACGTGCTGGCGGAAGAAAACGATCAGTTCATGGTGTTGAAGAGCGAAACGGATCTGACCGGCCTGCCGCAGTCGTTGCGCGATGCTGCCGCAGCCGCTGCCGAGACCAAGAAGCAGCCCGGCTCGTGGGTGATCGTGAACACGCGCTCGTCGATCGATCCGTTTCTGACTTACTCGGATCGCCGCGACCTGCGCGAGAAGGCGTGGCGCATGTTCGTGAATCGCGGCGACAACGGCGACGAGCACGACAACAACACCACCATCACCGAGATCCTGCAACTTCGCGCCGAACGCGCCAAGCTGCTCGGCTATCAAACGCACGCACACTGGCGTCTCGAAAACTCGATGGCCAAAACGCCTGAGCGCGCGATGGAGTTGATGGAAGCTGTTTGGAAGCCATCGGTCCAACGCGTGCACGAAGAAGTCGCCGACATGCAGGCGCTCGCGGACAAGGCAGGCGCGAAGATCAAGATCGAGCCGTGGGACTATCGTTACTACATGGAGAAGGTCCGCAAAGCGAAATATGATTTGGACCAGAACGAGATCAAACCGTATCTCCAGCTCGAGAAGTTGCGCGAAGGCATCTTCTGGGTGGCCGGCGAGCTCTTCAATTTCAACTTCACGCCCGTGACGAACGTGCCGGTGGCCCATCCCGACGTTCGCGTCTGGGAAGTCACAGACAAGACCACGAAGAAACACATCGGTCTCTGGTATTTCGATCCGTACGCCCGCGCCGGAAAACGATCGGGCGCGTGGATGAACGCTTATCGCACCCAGGAACGAGTCGACGGCGAGATCACGACGATCGTTTCCAACAACTCAAACTTCGTAAAGGGTAAGCCCGGCGAGCCGGTGCTGATCTCGTGGGACGACGCCACGACGATGTTCCACGAGTTTGGCCACGCGTTGCACGGCTTGAGCTCGAACGTCACGTATCCATCGGTGTCGGGCACTGCTGTTCCGCGTGACTATGTCGAGTTTCCATCGCAGCTTTTGGAACACTGGCTCGCGACGCCGCAAGTGTTGCAGCGTTTTGCCCTTCACTACCAGACCGGCAAACCGATCCCGCAAGAGCTCGTCGACAAGATAAATCGTTCGGCGACGTTCAACCAGGGCTTCGCTACGGTTGAGTATTTGTCAGCGGCCCTGATCGACATGAAACTGCATCTCGCGGGTGACAAGAAGATCGATCCGGACGCCTTCGAGCGCGAGACGTTGGCCCAACTCGGCATGCCGAAAGAGATCGTGATGCGACATCGCACGCCGCAGTTCATGCACGTCTTTTCGAGCGACGGTTACTCGGCCGGTTACTACAGCTACCTGTGGTCCGACGTGATCACTGCCGACTCGTTTGGCGCTTTTGTCGAAGGCAAAGGACCGTACGACAAAGCGGTGGCGGAACGGCTGCGAAAGAACGTCTTCTCGGTGGGCAACACGATCGATCCGGCTGACGCGTACCGCGCATTTCGCGGCCGCGATCCAAAGATCGACGCACTGATGAAGAAACGCGGATTCACCGCAAAGAAGAGCTAGTCTTTTCGGGAACGCGGATCGTGAGTTCACGATCCGCGTTTCTAATCGGATACTGCTTTTTGAAACTGCGCCGTGTCAGTGTACTGCTGAAAGCTCACCACTTTCCCGTCTTTGAACTTGAAAACATGCGCAAACTGCGCGCGTACCTCACGACCCGTTGCGAGATACTTGCCCGTGTAATGTCCGCAGCCAATTACGGTGTCGCCCGCGTCAAACACCTCTTGAGGAGTAGCACTGAATTTGTCCCATTGGCTTCCGAGCCGGGCAAACACGCCCGTAAGCACCGCCATTGGTCCACGATAGGGATTCTTGTCGGCGTAGACAAAATTCTCCGCTTCCCACCATTCGATCTCCGGATGGAATATGCCTAGGATGGCGGGAACATCTCCTCGTCCAAACGCCGCGTACAATTCCTCGACTGTTGTTTTATTCTGGGCTGACATCGTTCTCTCCTTTTGAGGGATGCTTTAAAAGGTCGGCAGAGTATAACGTCATAGTCGTCGAAATCTGTATTGACAAAGCGACCGCGCAGGCGTAGTTTTCCAGGCAAACAATGAAGCGAAGCTCCAACAGACAACACGAATCGCGCCGCGACGTCAGTGGTTCAGCGTGCATGTGTTGTTGTTGTCTTAAAGGTCGATCATCGAGCGGACCGCATTGTGTAACCTAGACTAACCGCAATTCTACACATGGCACCAGGGCCGCTCGATCGAGCGGCCTTTTTGTTTTTGCGCCTAAACAAGACAGCGAGGACACACATGACCACCGACACAAAACCAATAGCCATCTACTACGAACATCCCGACTGGTTTCGTCTGCTCTTTGCCGAATTGGACCGTCGAGAAACGCCTTACCTGCGCATCCACGCAGACCAGCATCAGTACGATCCGGCTGAAACAAACACCGGCTTTGCGCTGCTCTTCAACCGGATGAGCCCTTCCGCTTACCTGCGCGATCACGGCCAGGGGATCTTCTACACCTTGAATTACCTGGAACATCTGGAACGACTCGGAACGTCGCGTGTCAACGGCCGCAAAGCTTTCGCGATCGAGATCTCGAAGGCTCAGCAACTCTCGTTGCTCGAAGTCGTTGCGACTTCCCTACCCGCGCGCGCGCGTAATCAATCATGCGTCGCAAGCGGCAACAGCGGCGCGTGATCTGCGCTTTCCGGTGGTGGTGAAAGCGAACATCGGCGGCAGCGGCGCGGGCATCGTGCGTTACGACTCGCCCGACGCTCGTTGGCCCACGCCGCTGCCGACCGGGACGATCGATCTCGGCATCGATCGTACGGCGCTGGTGCAGGAGTACATCCCGGCGCGCGGCGGCCACATCACGCGCGTCGAAACGCTCGGCGGCAAGTATCTCTACGCGATCAAAGTCTTTACCACAGGGCGAGAGTTTCAATCTCTGCCCGGCCGACATTTGCCAAACGACCGATGGCGTCGAACTCGCCGCGCGCAGCTTGCCCGCTCGATGCGCCGAAGCACCGGCTTGCAAGTCGAGAGCTACACGCCGCCGCACGGAGGTGATCGACGCCGTCGAACGGATCGTGCGCGCCGCCGAGATCGACGTCGGCGGCGTTGAATACATGATCGACGACCGCGATGGCTCGTTGCTTTATTACGACGTCAACGCGCTCTCGAACTTCGTCGCCGACGCGGCGCGCGTTGTCGGTTTCGATCCCCACGCGAAGCTCGTGGATTTTCTTGAACAGGAGGCACTCCGATGCGATACGGCTACTGGCTGCCGGTCTTCGGCGGTTGGCTGCGAAACGTCGACGACGAACAGATGGCGGCGACGTGGGACTACAACAGTCGGCTCGCGCAGCCGCAGCGAGCAGATCGGTTCGACCTGACGCTGATCGCCGAGTTGAACCTCAACGACATCAAGGGCGACGAAGCGCCTTCGCTCGACGCGTGGTCCACGGCGGCGGCGCTGGCGGCGGTGACGCAACGACTGGAACTGATGGTCGCGGTGCGGCCGACGTTTCATCAGCCGGCGCTGCTCGCGAAGCAGGCGGCAAACATCGATCACATCGGCGGCGGCGGACGGCTGTCGCTCAACGTCGTCTCTTCGTGGTGGGCTGACGAGGCGAAGAAGTACGGCGTCCACTTCGAGCAGCACGACGAGCGCTATGCGCGCACGGCCGAATGGCTCCAGATCGTCGATCGACTGTGGCGTGAGGATCATTTCTCGTATCGCGGAGACACTTACTGCGATCGACGACGCGGTGCTGCAGCCGAAGCCGTCACGCAGCCGCGGCCGGTGATCTATGCGGGCGGCGAGTCGGAGGCGGCGAAAAACCTGATCGCGCAGCTGGTGCGATGCTTACGTGATGCACGGCGACGAACCCGCCGCAGCGGCGCGAGAAGATCGCGGACATGTCGCAAGCGGCGTGAGCGATGGCGGACTGCCGCCGATGATGTTCGGCGTCGCTGCGTATACGATCGTTCGCGACTACGGAGACGGAGGCGCGCAAGGAACTGGAGCGGATCACGAACGTGAAGCAGTCCGCGGCCGGTTATCAGAACTATCAGCAGTGGCTGGCCGGACACGCAGCTGGAACAGCGCGTCTCACTGGAAGACTACTCGGTGTCGAATCGCGGCCTGCGATCGGGTTTGATCGGCACGCCGGAGCAGGTGTGCGACGCGAGTCTCGGAGTTCGAAGCTGCGGGTGTCGATCTGTTGCTGTTGCAGTGCAGTCCGCAGATGGAGGAGATGGAACGCTTCGCGGAGACCGTTATCCGGCCGAGAACGCTTGCGCTGGCCTCTTAGCCACAAAAAGCACAAAAGCCACAAGAGGCACAAACCTTAATTTTTCTTGTGCCTTTTGTGCCTTTTTGTGCCTTTTGTGGTTAAACTATTGGTCCAAAAAAGAGTTCAGGAGGACTGATGATTTCCAAAAGCTTAAAAATCGCGCCCGCGGTCGTTCTGTTACTTGCAAGTAGTGCCTTCGCCCAATTCGGCCAGTCAAACCGGCTGAACACCGCAGCCGAACGTCTCTCGCGTGATGCCGAGTCGTTTGCCGACGCCACTTACAACGGCTACACAAATTCTTTTCGCAATAACCGCACTGAAGTCGAAGCGGTAATGTTGTCGCAGCAGTTCGCTGCGTCGGCGCGCGTGTTCTATCGCATGGTGGTGGACCGTCGTCGCAACCAGGACCTGCGCGACGCGTACAGCCTGCTGCAGGATCTGGCGCGTTCGGTCGAACGAAACAACACGCAGCGCAGCTCGTGGTCCAACGTTCAGCGAGGCATGACCGATCTTGCCCGAGAACTGGACTACAACGATTCGAATACCGGAAACCCGCCGCCCGATACCGGCGGTCGCGGTGGACGCATGACGTGGAAAGGCCGCGTCGACGACGACGTGCGCATCACGATTCGCGGCGGAACGGCTGACGTGCAAACACTCGGCGGCACGCCGTACTACGATTCGCAACCAAACTTCGGCGCGTCGTTGCCTCCGCGGCGAGTAACCGTGCGGGTGAATAAAACGAGAGGCCGCGGTGAGGTCTACATCGAACAACAGCCTTCACGCGACAACAACTTCGCGGCAGTGATCAGGATCAAGGATTCGCGAGGTGGGGCTTCCGATTATGAATTTGAATTAACGTGGTAACAGAGATCACTCGATAATGATCTCGTCGACGAAGATCCACGCGTCTCCACCACTGCCGGGATGCCACGCGGGGATCTTCCCGAAGTTCACGGCTTTGATGCGAACGTAACGCGCCTCCTGGCGCGTTATGTTTTTAACGAAGTCTTTCGCCAGCGTTCCGACATTGAACTCCGGATTACTGCCGTCCGGCACGTCATTCGGAATCGACAAAACGGAAACGAAATTCCGGCCGTCCTGCGACAGCTCGAATTCGACCGTGCGCGGCATCCAGATCCACGAGCCCGCTTCCTGCAAAAAGCCGGCGCCGAGCTTCGAGATCGTTTGCGGTTTGCCAAGATCGACCACGGCGACGAGGTCGCGGCCCCAGTAACCTTGCCACGCGCCGCCGCTCCAGTTTGTCGTTCCGCGAATGCCGTCGATCAACGCGAAGTCGCCGCCGCCGGGATATTGCGAGCTGTACTTCGAGAGCAACGTCAGTTTCCAGTCGTGCGGAATCTGCTGAAACTTCGCCGTCGCGATGCGGCTGCGGCGGCCGTTTTCATCAACGGCGATCGCTTTGATCGTCGCGCTCTTGTCGATAACAAAAGATTTTGTAAATCGAGGAGAGCGTGAAGTGGGCTCGGAACCATCGGTTGTGTAGTGAACCGACGTCGCGCCGCCGAGCGGTTGCAGCTCGATGCGGTGATTGGTTTTAAAAGTCTGGCCGGCGCTCTTGATCACGGGCACGGGCACGATCGACTCGCCACCGATGCGCGACGCAGGTTCGTTGCCTGGTCCAACGCCCCACCTGCTCGGCCGTGGTCCCATTTGAAAAACCAACTCGCCGCCCGATAACAGATCGGCGTGGTCCAAATACGACTTGCGATACGGCTTGCCATTGAGCGTCGCCGATTGAATGTAGATATTGCGCGCGCGAGACATCACGCGCTCGCACCGTGAATGAATGACCGTTTTCGAGATTGAAGCGAACTTCGGGAAACAACGGCGTGCCGATCGCGTAGAGCGCTCGATCCCGGCGTCACCGGATAGAAACCTGCGGCGCTCAACACGTACCACGCCGACATCTGTCCGCAGTCTTCGTTGCCGATCAGGCCGTCGGGCGTCGGCGTGTAAAACTCGTCCATGATCTGCCGCACGCGAGCCTGCGTCTTCCACGGCTGGCCGGCGTAGTTGTAGAGATACGCCATGTGATGGCTCGGCTCGTTGCCGTGCGCGTACTGGCCGATCAGACCGGTGATGTCGGCCTGTTCGCGGCCGGTGGTCCGGCTGTCCGCGGCGAACAGCGCGTCGAGCTTTCGCGCAAACTCCTCTCGCCCGCCCATCAAGTCGATCAGCCCGTCGACGTCCTGCGGGACGAAGAAGCTGTACTGCCACGCGTTCGCCTCGGTGAAATGAAAGTCACTTCGCGCGGATCGAACGGCTCGAACCAGTTGCCATTCGTGCGCGGCCGCATGAAGCCGGTCGCGGGATCGAAGAGGTTCTTGTAGGCCTGCGCGCGCGCCGAGTACCGCCCGTAATCGTCCGTCTCGCCGAGCACGCGCGCGACTTCGGCGATGCACCAGTCGTCGTAGGCGTATTCGAGCGTTTTCGAAACTGACTCGCGCTCGTCCTCGGTGCTGATGAAGCCGTGCGTCGTGTACGCGCCGAGACCGAAATGCCGCAGCTCGGCGCTGTGCTTCATCGCCTCGAACGCTTTCTTCGAGATCGAAGCCGTCGATGCCTTTCGCGGCGGCGTCGGCGATCACCGGAGACGGCGTGATAGCCGATCATCGTGTCGGTCTCGTTGGCGGCCAGCTCCCAGACGGGCAGGCGTCCGCCCTGTTCGTACTGGACCAGGAAAGTGTTGATGAAATCGCGCGTGCGCTTCGTGTCGATGATCGTGTAGAGCGGATGCGCGGCGCGGAACGTGTCCCACAGCGAGAAGACCGTGTAGTTCGTGAAGCCGTCGCCTTGTGGATCTTGAAATCGCGGCCGCGATACTGTCCGTCGACGTCCATGAAGACGTTGGGCGCGATCATCGCGTGATAGAGCGCGGTGTAGAAGTTGGTCAGCTGTGCGTCAGTGCCGCCGGCGACGGTGATCTTGCCGAGCTCGCGATTCCAGGCGGCTGTCGCTTCGGCTTTCACTTTATCGAAATCCCAGTGATTGATCTCTGCGCGAAGATTGCGCAGCGCGCCATCGGTGCTGACTGCCGAAATTCCCACTCTGACGAGAATCGGTTTTCCACTGCGCGCGTCAAAGCGGAAATAGCCTCTCAATTTGTCAAATCCGTGTTGCGTAAATGGTTGGGAAAACTCGATCGCAAAATAAACAATCTGGTCTTTCGCCCACGCCTGCGAACGTCGCCAACCAAGGATCGTGTTCCCGTCCATCTTCAAACCTGAATCAATTACTTTATCGCGGTGCGCCAGGTCGAGAACGACGTTCGCTTCGTTCGTCGAGGGGAAAGTGTAACGATGCATGCCGGCGCGCGCGGTCGCGGTCAGCTCGACGAAGACGTTGGGGTCGTCCAGGCGGACCGAGTAGAAGCCCGCGGTCGCCTTTTCATTTTGATGACTGAAGCGCGACGTGTAATTCGTTTTGATCTCGCCGACCGTCGGCATCAGCAGCACGTCGCCGTAATCGGAGATGCCGGTGCCGCTCAGGTGCGTGTGAGTGAAGCCGTGAATTATCGAATCGGAGTAGTGATAACCCGAGCAGCCGTCCCAGCCGGTCAGTCGCGTGTCCGGACTGAGTTGGACCATGCCGAAAGGAACGATCGCGCCGGGAAACGTGTGGCCGTGTCCGCCCGTGCCGACGAACGGATCGACATAACGCGTGAGGTCACGTTGCGCGCAGACGTGCGCGGGGATGAGAAGTAACAGACAAAAGAGGAGTGGCGTTTTCATGCTCACGTCAAGTTTCCCGCAAAGACGCAAAGGAAGCTCGCAAGATCATCCAAGCACTCTGCCTTCGCGCCTTTGCGCCTTTGCGGGAGCTTGCTTACGGTGCGATGGCGATTGCATGGACCAATCGTTCCAGCGCTTGCAAGTCTCTCAAATCGAGCACTTCCACGGGTGAATGACTGTAGCGTCCGGGCCATGAGAGACCGACGTGCAGCGCGCCATAGCGAATAAAGTCGGAACCGTCAGTGCCGCCGTTTGTCGCGCCCACTTGCAACGGAATGTTTTGTGCACGCGCGATTCCGAGGATGCGATCGATCTCCGCCGGCGGTGCGACCGAAGAGTTGTCGAGCCCGCGAATGACTGCGCCCTGGCCCAACGGCGCGTGTGCGAATCGCGACGTCTCCGCTGGTGAATCAGAAGAAACAAAAGTGTCCACGCTGAACACACGTTTGACTGACGCGCCGTAGCGTTTCGCCATCGCGATCGCGCCTTCGAGACCCGTCTCTTCCCGAACAGACCACGAGAGAATAACTTTGCGTCGCAGTGTTGCAGGATCGATCCGTCTGGCAGCGAGTACGAGTGCGGTCGAACCGGCGCGATCGTCGAGGCCGCGCGCGGTGAAGCGTGTCGCACCCAATCTCGTGGCTTCTTTCGCAGCGGTGACGGCGAGACCATTAACGACGCCGAGTTGTTTCAGCGTCGCGCCGTCAATGCCAAACCATGCCGTCAACGCTTCCGGTTGTTTGGCGGTGGCCGTGTCGCGTGGGAGGAAGACGCCTTGCAGAGCGGCCTTATTTACCGGCGGATCGAAATGCAGCAACGCCGGTTGTCCTTCCCAAAGTGACGGGAACAATCCGCCGCGCGTGCGCAACGAAACCGTGCCATCCGCGGCGATGTTTGTGACTTCGAACCCGACCTCGTCAAGGTGCGCGATGAACATCACCGGATCGCGATTCGGTCCAGCTTCGACGATCAAGTTGCCTTCCGCATCCGTGCGGGCCAGCGTTCGCGCCCACGCCGGCAGCGACGCAAGCACGGCTTCGCGCGCACCGTGCTCGTGACCGGAAACGGAATAGACGTCTGCCAATTTCTTCAGCACGTTTGCGGTGGCAGAAAACTGATCGACACGTGGGGGTTGAGCAGATGGACCATGAAGCATCGTCCACTCGGAGCTCGATTGCGTCACACCAGCGGCTTTTTCAACTTCCGCGCGCAACGCTGTCGCATCCGCCAGATCGACACTCTCGACCAACGACCCTGCGAAACGCACTCGCGGCGAAAGAATCGTGAGCGAAGTCAGACCGGTGGATTCCGGCAAGTACAACGGCTTTTCAACTTTGCGTTGCGATACGCCCGCAGTCGCAGCTTCAGTTGAGGCATCGATAAGCGTGACCTGGTCCACACGGCCCAACGATCGCAGCGCTGCTTCCAAACCATCGTGGCCGAAGCTGCGCAATGTGGTTAACAAAAAGATCGTCTCGCCTGACGCGACCTGACTATTTGACACTGATGCAACAGCCGCACACCCAACCCGAACACCCGCCAGATGTCCGGCGACAAAGTCACCGTACGCCCATCCTTCCGACTCGCGCACAACCGGATCGAGCATCTCGATCCCAAGCCGCTTCACTTCCGCCCGAGACGTCGCGCCGGCGTCGACCCACATATCGTCGAGTGTGGCCGGCGGCGCGTTTGGATTGCGCCCGCGTTGCAAGTGCGTGCTCTTCACGATTGCGACAGCCGGCACGACGCCATTGCGCGTCAGCACTCGCAATCGTTGTCCTTCGTGAAACTGGTTCCAAAGCGAATGCAGTCGCACAGCGCCGACTTCACGTAGCCGCAAGTAACCTTCGTCTGTGATCTCGGTAACAGCGAAGCCGGGGCGATCGAGTGCGCACGCCACCACGCGTCGCGGACTGCCGCTGCCTTTGCGCAGGATCAGGTTGCCGAGTGGATCGCGTTTCCAGCCGGGCATTTGCTGCATGATCTGGTCAGTGGCTCGGTGCTCCCATCCGGGAGGTGCGTCGAGCGCGACCCAACTGCGCAGTCGTGTATGAAGGCTTGCGCCGTTTTGTGCTGGTGATTGAGGAGTAAAGAGAAGTAACGCCGCTAATGTCAGTATGACAACAGCATTTTTGCTCATCGAGTCATTTTATAAATCCGTGTTTCCGAGAGAGTCCCGGAAACACGGATCTCACGAATTTTAAAATTACCAACGGGTTCGCGATTGCCGTAGCCGCCGCCACCGCCACGGTTGCCGCCACCGCCACCGCGACCACCACCGCCACCGTATCCGCCGCGACCGCCGCCGCCGCCGCCAAAACCGCGGCCGCCGCCGCCACCACGATTGCCGCCACCGCCGCGATCTTCGCGAGGACGAGCTTCGTTGACCGTCAGGTTACGGCCGTTGAATTCCTTGCCGTTAAACTGTGTGATTGCAGCTTCGCCTTCTTCCTTTGAAGCCATTTCGACGAAGCCGAAACCGCGTGAACGGCCGGTGTCGCGATCTTCGATAACTGAGGCCGACTGGACTGTGCCGGCCTGGGCAAACAACTGTTGCAAATCCTCGCTGGAGGTTTGGAAGGCGAGGTTGCCTACGTAAAGTTTCATTTAAAATGCTCCTCTCCCGATGTTCAGGAGTGTAAAAGAAGCTTTGAATCGAAGTGGGCTCCGTTGTAACGGCAGCAGCGAAAGCTCGAGTTCGGATGCTCAAGATGAGCGGCTTCTGTAGTTTTGATCCAGCCTGCTCTCGAATCATCCAAAACGCCGCCGCCAACTCACCGAGGCACGGGGGCGCATCACCGTTGATGCGCGAGAGAAGGGATTAACAGTCACGTATGATGCACCAGCGACCGGGTTAGTTGCAAGGATTTACAGGTGCTTGAGACACTTTGTTCGAACTGCGGCCATAATCCGGCTTAAATTCCGTTCTTGAGCGACGACTTCGCGACAAGCAAAGGTCAGTAAATCAGCTTGCGCGGAAAAAAATGATGCTATACTGCGCGCCTCCCGTCCCAGAGAACCTCCCAAAACGAAACAGACGAAATTCACTTCTGGCGCGCGCTGCCGTGCGGCACTGACGGTATCGCCTACCAGATCATGCTTAACCGCCCTGACGAGTCGTTGCCATATGTATGCTTTTCTTATTCGGAGCAATTCGGACTGGCATTTGTCGTCGCCCGGCTCGATCTGTAGGTGCGCGGGTCATGTACCCCCACCCACCCTTACTTTCAATCTGGAGGAGAAGAGTATGAGAAAGATTTTCGCGTTACTTGTTTTGGCAGGCCTGTGCCGCGGCGATTTTCATGTCCGCCCCCGTGCACCCGCAGGCGAAGAAAGATAAGCTTCGCAAGAGCGCCAACAAGATTGATAACAACTACATCGTCGTGCTCGACGATAAAGTCGTCGGCGAAAGAGGCATGTTCTCTATCGCGCCTTACATCGCATCCGAGTTGGCAACGACCTACAAGGGAAAACTCAAGCACGTCTATCAGAATGCAATCAACGGCTTCGCAGTTGAAATGACTGAAGAGGATGCCGAAGCACTGAGCCAGGACTTCAGGGTCAAGTATGTGGAAGAAGATTAGCGTAGTCACTCTGGATGCAACCCAAAGCAATCCGCCCTGGGGACTCGATCGCATCGATCAGCGTAACCGGCCGTTGAACGCGATCTACACGTTCAACTGGACCGGCGCTGGCGTTCGCGCTTATGTGATCGACACCGGCATTCGCACCACGCACACGCAGTTTGGCGGACGTGCCGCTAACGTCTTTGACGCGTTCGGCGGCAGCGGCGCGGATTGTAACGGTCACGGAACTCACGTCGCCGGCACGATCGGCGGCTCCACTTACGGCGTGGCAAAGAACGTCATGCTGCGCGGTGTCCGCGTGCTCAATTGCAACGGCTCGGGTTCCAACTCGGGCGTGATCGCGGGTGTTGATTGGGTTCGTTTGAACCACATCGCGCCGGCTGTGGCGAACATGAGCCTGGGCGGCGGCATCTCGACCGCGCTCGATACGGCGGTGAACAACCTCCACAATGCGAACGTCTCGATTGCTGTTGCCGCCGGCAACAGCAACGGCGCAATGCGTGCAACTCGTCGCCGGCCCGTGCAGCAAATGCGATCACGGTCGGCTCGACCACGCACAACCGACGCGCGCTCTTCGTTCTCGAACATCGGCACGTGTCTGGATCTCTTCGCGCCGGGTTCCGGAATCCTGTCAGCGTGGTTCAGCTCGAATACTGCGACTGCCACGTTGAGCGGAACGTCGATGGCGTCACCGCACGTTGCAGGCGTTGCGGCACTGTACAAGCAGGCCAATCCGTCAGCTTCGTCGACGACCATTCGCAACGCGATCGTCAACAACGCGACGACCAACGTCATCAGCAACGCCGGCACCGGCTCACCGAACCGGCTGCTGTATTCGTTGTTCTTCTAAACGTAGGTCCACCTACCACTCCACGGATGGCGCGGAACTGGTTTATTCCGCGCCATTCGTGTTAAACTACTACCGCTCTCGTCTTCAGCCAAAACTCTGACAATTGTGAGGTGACTTATGAAGCTCGACGGCCCGTCTCCCCCTCTCCATCTTCTGCGCTCTTGTTCTGTCAGTCGGAACGCTTGGCGCTCAGGCACAGCAACCCGCAACAGCAAAACGCCCGCTCACGCACAACGACTACGATTCGTGGCGATCGATTCAAGCGCCGCAGATCTCGCGTGACGGCAAGTTTGTCGCCTACGCTTATGTGCCGCAGGACGGTGACGGCGAGATCGTCGTGCGTAATGTTGCTTCGGGAGTGGAGTGGCGCGCGCCGCGTGGTTATCGTCCGCCAGTGCCGCCGCCGGACGATCCCGGCGCGAATGTCGCGGAGTTTCAAGCTGAGCAGGCGCGGCTGCTGCGGCCGGTTTTTACGGCAGACAATCGGTTCCTTGTCTTCAGCACCGAACCAACTAAGGCCGAGTTGAACAAGGCGAAGAAAGAGAAGAAGAAGCCCGAAGACATGCCGCGCAACGGGCTATCGATCATGGACCTGTCGAATGGCGAGGTAACACGAATTGAAAAAGTAAAAACTTTTCGCGTTCCTGAAGATGGCGCCGGCTTTATCGGATATTTATTAGAGGCTCAATCCGCGGTTCCAAATGCTGAACCGTCGCCGTCACCACAACCGCGCCGCCCATCTGCAAAGAAGAAAGAGTATGGCACTGAACTCGTCCTGCGTAACACCTCGACCGGTACCGAGCGAAAGTTCCCCGACGTCCTCGATTTCACGATCAGCAAAGACGCGAAGACCCTCGTCTTCACTACCTCCGCACGTAAAGAAGAAACTAACGGCGTCTTTGCTGTAACGACTTCGGAAGGCGATGCCGCGCCAGTTACGCTTTTAACCGGCAAAGGCAAATATCAACGCCTGACCTGGGACGAAGACAACACCCAGCTCGCCTTCACCAGCGATAAAGAAGACGCCGAAGCCAAACAACCAAAATTCCGCGTCTATCACTGGAACCGCAAAGATCCGCAAGCTGCCGAGATCGTCTCCGTCACCGCTCCGGGTTTTCGCAAAGACCTCGTGATCAGCGAGCGCGCCAATCTCAGTTTTTCACTTGACGGCAGTCACCTGTTTCTCGGTTCCGCGCCGCCACCCGAGCCCGAACGCAATCCTGACGAAGAGATCCCGGCGGATGAGAAAGTGCTGGTCGATCTGTGGCATTGGAAAGACGACTACGTCCAACCGATCCAGCGCATCCGCGCCGAACAGGAACGCAACCGTTCGTATCGCGCCGTCTACGATCTGAAAGAGAAAAAATTCGTCCAACTCGCCGACGAGACGATGGACACGATCTCGCCGTCCAACGATGGCAATTACGCGATCGGTTCCGACAACCGCAAGTATCGCGCGATGGGCGACTACGATCCCGGTTTCACCGATTACTATCTCGTCAACACCGCCGACGGATCGCGCAAGCCGATACTTACGAAACAACGCGGCAATGTTTCGTTATCGCCGAACGCGAAGTATGGCATCTACTTCGACGGTAAAGACTGGTACTCGTATTCAGTCTCCACCGGCGCTGTCGCCAATCTCACCAAAAACATCGACGCCATTTTCTACAACGAGCTGAACGACCTGCCGGCAACACCCGGCTCGTACGGCATCGCCGGTTGGACCAAGGACGACGCCGACGTCCTGATCTACGATCGTTACGACATCTGGCAAGTTGCGCCCGACGGCAGTCGCACTAAAAATCTGACCGACGGCGTGGGCCGAAAAGATAAAACAACGCTGCGTTACGTGCGTCTCGATCCGCGCGAGCGTTGGATCGATCCTGACAAGCCGATGCTGCTCCAGGCCGAGAACCAGGAAACGCGCGACTCCGGTTACTATCGCGACAAAGTCAATAGCGATCTCGCGCCGCAAAAGCTCCTGATGGCGGCGAAAGATTTCAACAACCCGATCAAAGCGAAAGACTCGGACGCGCTCATCCTGACGGCGTCGCGTTTCGACCAGTTCCCCGACATTTGGATCACCAACAGTAATTTCCGCGAGTTGAAACGCGTCAGCAACGGCGATGCGCAACGCGCGGCGTACAACTGGGGCGCTGCTGAGCTCGTGAGTTTTAAAAATACCGATGGCGTGCCGCTGAAAGGACTGCTGCTCAAACCGGATAACTTCGATCCGAAAAAGAAGTATCCGATGATCGTCTACATCTACGAGCGCCTCACGCAGGGGTTGCACCAGTTCCGTAATCCTGGTCCAGGCACGTCGATCAATCCGACGTTCTACGCGAGCAACGGTTACCTGGTCTACATGCCTGACATCGTTTACACGGTCGGCTATCCGGGCCCGAGCGCGTTGAAGTGCGTGCTGCCGGGGATTCAGGCCGTGGTTGACAAGGGCTATGTGAACGAAGACGCGATCGGGATTCAGGGCCACAGTTGGGGCGGTTATCAGATCGCGTACATGGTGACGCAAACGAATCGTTTCAAAGCCGCCGCGCCCGGCGCGCTCGTGGCCAACATGACGAGTGCGTACAGCGGCATTCGTTGGGGTACGGGATTGCCGCGCCAGTTTCAATACGAACGTTCGCAGTCGCGCATTGGCGGCAGTCTTTGGGAATATCCGTTGCGCTTTCTCGACAACTCGCCGCTCTTCCGTGCGGATCGAGTTGAGACGCCGCTGCTGATGCTGCACAACGACGAAGACGATGCGGTGCCGTGGTACCAGGGCATCGAATACTTCCTCGCGCTGCGACGTCTTAACAAGCCGGTGTTCATGTTCAACTACAACGGCGAGAAGCACGGGCTGCGCAAACGGATCAATCAGAAAGACTACACGCGTCGCCTGCAGGAATTTTTCGATCATTACCTGAAAGGCGCACCCGCGCCGGAGTGGATGGAGAAAGGCATTCCGTACCTGCAACGCGAGAAGGAGAAAGAGAAGTATCGCGTGAGTGAGGAAGGCGATCAGCCTTAACGTAATATCCGTGTTATCCGTGTTTTGAAACTAAACGTGCTTCGAGGTTTTCGCGGCGGGTGCGGCTGAGACGCAGCTGGCGTCCGTCTTCCAGGACAACAATGTAGTCTCCGTTGAAATGCGGATGCATCTCTTTGATCCGATCGAGGTTCACGATCGCCGAGCGGTGAATGCGGACAAACTTCGCCGGATCGAGCCGTCCTTCCAGATCGTTCATCTTCTCCCGCAACAGGTGCGCTTTGCGGCCGGCGTGCAATTTCGCGTAGTTGCCGTCGGCCTCGATGAAGTCAATGTCCTCGACTTTCAATAACAGCACGCGCCCGGAAGACTTGATCATCACTCTCGTCAGGTAATTCTTTTGCCGCGTCGAGCTGAGACGATCGCGCTCGTCAAGCAACGCCAGCAACCTTTTGCTCACGCGATGGATCTCTCGCGCTTCGATCTGCGACTTTGCCCGCTGCAATGCGTGCGTGAATCGTTCGTCGTCGAAGGGTTTCAATAAATAATCGAGCGCGTGAACGTCAAACGCCTTCAACGCATACTGATCGAACGCGGTGACGAAGATGATCGCCTGAATCTGTTCCGGTCCAACGCGTTCGAGCACGTCGAACCCATCCATCTCCGGCATCTGGA
Source organism: uncultured Acidobacteriota bacterium (assembly GCA_963770215.1). Classification (GTDB taxonomy): domain Bacteria; phylum Acidobacteriota; class Blastocatellia; order Pyrinomonadales; family Pyrinomonadaceae; genus PSRF01. The sequence continues at coordinate 12,208 of CAVYOP010000009.1, read as the reverse complement.
TGTCGAGAAAGATCAGATCCGGCGAGAGCGTGTTGATGGCTTTCACTGCCTCGCGTCCGTTGCGACACTCGTCGAGGATCTCGATCTGCGGATCTTTTTCGAGCAGCAGACGAAGATTGCGTCGCGCCAGCGGCTCGTCGTCCACGATTAACGTTCTGATCTTCTCGGCCATTTAAGACGAGATTCTCAAAGGCATCACGATCACCACTTCGACGCCGCCGCCGGCGCGATTGCGAATGTCAAACTGGTGATTGTCGTCATAAAGTTGCTGCAAACGCGCCGCGGTATTTGCCAGTCCGATTCCGGCGCTGCCTTTCAGTTGCCAATCGTCCGGCAAACCAGCGCCGTTGTCGTAAACCATCAACCGCAAGTGACCATCTTCAACCGCGGAATTGATCCCGACCAGGCCTGACGCAGCACTGCGGCCGATGCCGTGGCTCAGCGCGTTCTCCGTGAGCGGCTGGAGAATGAGGTTCGGGACCATCGCTTTCGCCGTCGCCGGATCGATGTCGAATTCCAGTCGCAACCGATCGGAAAACCTCATCTCCTGAATACTTAGGTAGAGCTTAATGAAGTTGATCTCTTCTCTCAATTCAACTTCGTGCCGGGAGGAATGCTCCAGCGTGTGACGCAGGAGATCGCTGAGCCCGACCAGCATACTCACCGCCGCCTGGTTCTTGTTATCGCGCACCAGGCCGGCGATGCTGTTCAGCGTGTTAAAGAGAAAATGCGGATGCAACTGCATCCGCAGCGCATCGAGCTGCGCCTGGGCCAGTTGGGCTTCGAGCCGCGTGGCAAGGATCTCGCGCTCGCGATATTTGCGATAGTAGTCGAGCGCGTAACAGATGCCGATTACCGCGCCGTAGACCAGCAAGTCGGAACCGAAAGCGCCTTGCAGGCGCGAGATGAAGCGCGGCCAGAATGTTTTCGGGCTTTCGCCCATGCCTTCGAACGGATCGACGACGAGCGTGACCGCCGTGGCGGCGGCGCTGTGCAGGACAGACAGCACGAGAAACGCCGGCAGATGGACCAGCAGGTTCTTCTTCCACGCGCCGTCGATGAGCGAGTAACGGCGCGCGAGCCAGACCATCGCGGGCGTGAGCGGCGCCCAGGCGAGCCACATCAGTATGCCCCACCCAAAGACACGCCATGCCTCATGGCCCATCCCTTCCGAGCGCACCTCGTAATAGATCGGGCCGGCGTAGATCACGCCGAGCATTGCCCACACGGCAATCACGGCGAGCCACTTCAGGCGAAAAGTTGCGTCAGTCATAGCCACAAAGAGGCACAAAAGGCACAAGAATCATAGTCAGGAACAATAGATCTTTCCACGGAAGACACAAAGACCTCCACCACTCTCTTTTGCTTTTTGTGCCTTTTGTGCCTTTTGTGCTTTTTGTGCCTCTTTGTGGCAAATCCTCACACGATCCAGCCTTTGCTTTGGTATTCCATGTAGGTAGCTGTAGTCTGGGCCACATCTCGTCCGAAGTATCTATCGACAACCCGCAACGCGAGATCGATTCCCGAAGACAAACCTCCCGCCGTCGAGATCTTCTCCTCTTCGACAAAGCGCAAGCCGCGTTTGACGGTAACGTCGGGGAACGTCTCCGCGAAACGATCGAGAAACTCGTGATGCGTCGTGGCTGATTTTCCATTTAACAGCCCAGCCTTGCCGAGTTGAAATGCCCCGGTGCAGACCGACATGATGATGTCCGTCGAAGTCGACATCTTCTTCAACCACGCGTGCAGCGCCTGCGATCCTCGTTGCGCCGGAACGACGACGACCTTCGGTTGCGGCGCGGATTCATACGTGTAATCCGGCACGAGCTTGAACCCGCCCGATCCGGTGATCGGCTCGGTCTTGTCAGAAACCGTGTACAACTGAAACGGCATCTGCTCGTCGTGGTTGGTGCCGCGAGCGCTGACATGAACGTCCTGAAAAACTTCCCACGGACCGGCGAAGTCGATCACCGTCACGCCGTCCGAGATCGCAAACGCCACCGGGATCTTTCCTTTCGCAGGCGGCGTGAGCTTGCTTGACGTCGATTAACGGCGAATTGGCACAGCACCGAATTAGGCATCGATGCGAGTACAACACCGAAACCCGCAGTTTGAGTCATAAATTCTCGTCTTTTCATTTGTTTACCTCCACTGAGGATAGAGTACTGGCGTTCAGTCGGATGAGGTTCAACTTTGCCGCGGATTGATTAAATGACGATGTAAATGGCCGCTGTTGAGTGACGAGCCGTTAGTATTTTCCGTTTGTCGTTTATCATTTTCCGTTTGTCATTTGTGACCTGCACCAAAATGAAAAATGACAAATGTCGAATGGAAAATGGAAAATGCTCAGTATTTCGGCACGCGCGGATCGACGTCTTCGACCACGCGGTGATGCCGCCCTTCAAATTGATCAACGTCCCGTGAAACCCGCGCGCTTCAACGCCTCGATCGCCTTCGCGCTGCGGACGCCGCCCTTGCAGTGAACGACCGTCTCGACGTTCGGGATCGATCTCGTTCATGCGACCGACGACGTGACCGAGCGGAATCAGTTTTGTTCCGGAATCCGCGCGATCTCGAATTCGTGCGGCTCGCGCACGTCGATGATCTGAATGTCGTCGCCACGAATCGACGCGCGTTCAACTCCGTCGCAGTGATCTCTTCGAGCTTCGTTTCGGTCTGCGGCGCCTGGTGGCAGCCATGCCGCAAAACTCTTCGTAGTCGATCAACTTCTTCACCGTCGGGTTCTCGCCGCACACCGGACACTTCGGATCCTTGCGCAGTTTGAATTCGCGAAACTTCATCCGCCACGCGTCAAACAGCAGCAGGCGATTGACCATCAGATCCTGCCGCGCCGAGAATGATCTTGATCGTTTCGTTCGCCTGAATCGCGCCGATGATTCCCGGCAACACTCCGAGCACGCCACCTTCCGCACACGAAGGCACCAGTCCCGGCGGCGGCGGTTCCGGATACAGGCAACGATAGCACGCGCCCTTCTCGGCCCAAAAGACGCTCGCCTGCCCTTCAAACCGAAAATCGAGCCGTAAACGTTCGGCTTGCCACTCAGCACGCACGCATCGTTGACCAGATAGCGCGTGGGAAAATTGTCCGTGCCGTCGACGATCATGTCGTAGTTGCGAAAGAGCTGCATCGCGTTCTGACTCGTCAATCGCGTTTCGTGCGTTTCGATCTCGATGTGCGGATTGATGTCGCGCAGACGATCGCGCGCCGACTCGATCTTGCGCCGGCCCAGATCTTTCGTGCCGTGAATGATCTGGCGTTGCAGATTCGACTCTTCGACCACGTCGAAATCGACGATGCCGATGCGGCCAACGCCCGCCGCGGCGAGATACATTCCCGACCGGCGCGCCCAAACCGCCCGTGCCGATCATCAACACGCTGGCGGCTTTCAATCTTTCGCTGACCCGTCATGCCGACTTCCGGCATGATCAGGTGACGGCTGTAGCGCATGATCTCTTCGTTCGAGAGCTCGGGCAGTTCATGGCCCACTTCCGACTCGATCACTGCGCCGCCCGCAATCGAAGGCACGATCATGATCGTGTCGCCGTCTTTGACCGGCGTGTCCGGCCGGACGCGTGACGAATGTCTTCGTCGTTCAGATAGACGTTGACGAAGTTGCGCAACACGTTCTGATCGTTGAAAAGATGTCGGCGCAACGCGCTGTGTGTCGACGTCAGCGAATCCAGAGCCTCACCGGCGGTCTTCGCTTCGACGACGATCTGCGACTGGCCGCCGGCAAACTGTCGCAACGGCGCTGGTATGGTAATTGTTACTGGCATGACTTCGTACCTCTTTCAGCAAATGACAGTCGTTTAGAGTCGGGCTATTGTCCTCGGCTTGATGTTAGAAGCCCGCGCTAGCACTCGACGCCGGGACTCCCTCACTTAGCGATCTCCATTCTCGCATTAAATCGCGAACGATCCGGTTCCTGCTCCCATGACGCAAGTCGGCGGCGGCCTTTCTCGTGAGACGATGATGTATGAATAAGTCGGCCACGCGTGCTCGAGATCGTATTGCGAAGGCACCGCCGGCGAATCCGGATGCGAATGATAAAAGCCGACTACGTCGAGATCCCTTTTCGCGCGCATATCGTTCGCCGCGCATCAACTCTTCCGGTCGATCAAAAAGCGATTGCGCTTCGCTCTCTCCTCGCGAGCATTCGAGATCGGATAAGTCTCTGTCACCACCTTGCCGTCTGCACCGAATCTGCCGAGCATCAGTCCACAGCATTCATACGGATAGTCGCGCTCGCCGTGCTCGCGAATCTCGTTCAACTGTTGCTTCGGCGATCGTGATCATCGCGTGCTAACGCCTGTTCGATGTCGGCAATGATGTCGTTGACGTTCTCGATGCCGACCGAAATACGCACCAATCCATCGGTAATTCCCAACTCTTGCTCGTCGCGCCGGCAGAGATCGCGATGCGAAGCCGTCGCCGGATGCAGCACGCTGGTGAAGACATCGCCCAGACTCGTCGACCGCACGCACAGCTTCAACGCATCCATAAAACGAAACGCCGCTTCGCGCGTTTGTCTTCCAGCTCGATGGAAACCAGCGCGCCCGTAAGGCTCGCGCAGCATTCGTTTCGCAACGCCAGTACGGCTCGGCAGACCCGGATAATAAACTCGCCAATCGCGCGTGATTGCTTCAGATGCTCGGCCAGCACGCGCGCATTGTCGCACTGACGATCCATGCGCACACGCCAGCGTCTTCACCCCACGCAAAATTTCGTGCGCCTCCCAGGCACTCAGCACGCCGCCGACAAGTTTCATCACGCCGATCAACGCCATGCTGTCCGCTTCGTCGCGCGAGACGGCAATCCCGCCCATCGCGTCGGCATGCCCACCGAGATATTTTGTCGCGCTATGGACGACCATGTCCGCGCCGAGTTTCAAAGGCTGGCAGAGATAAGGCGACGCAAAAGTGTTGTCGATGATCAGGCGCGCGCCCTTTTCGTGCGCGATCTCCGCGCACGCTTCGATGTCACAAACCTTGAGCAGCGGATTCGAGATCGTTTCCGCAATCAGCACCTGAGGCTTAGCTCCCGTGCTTTCCGGCGCACTTGCGTCGAGATCGCTGAAATCGGCGGTGACCGTCTTGACGCCAAACGATCCGAAGATCGTCTAGCAGCAGGTTCGTCGTCGCGCCGTAGAGATCCTGCGAAGCCAGCACGGTCGAGCCGGCTGTTAGTTCGCAGGCAAACAGCGCGGCGTGAACCGCGCCATGCCCGAAGAATAGGCGCAGGCGGTCGCGCCGTCTTCAACGTCGCGCATCGCCTCTTCGAGAGCGGCGACCGTCGGATTGCCGTGACGCGTGTAGACGTAGCCCGGTTTCTCACCCGCAAAGACCCGATCGATTTCCTCCATCGAGTCATAGGTGAAAGTGGTTGAGCGTAGATCGGCGTCGAAACCGGCTCGCCGCCGGGCTAGCGGCTCGCGTCGCCGGCGTGGACCAGCATGGTTGCGATGTCGTAGATTTTGGTCTTCTCGTCAGTCATGATCAAGTGACGCGATCAAACCGTCCAATTCTTCGCTCATGTAACGCTCTCCGCCGTCGCACAGAATTGTCACCACCACTGCGTCTCGACGGCAGCTCAGCGCGCCAAACGGATCGCGGCGAGCACGTTGGCGCCTGAGCTAAGACCAACAAATAACCCCTCTTCACGCGCCAGTCTGCTCGTCATTAATAACGCATCTTCGGTGGGCACTTCCACGTTTCCGTCGACCAGAGTCGGATCGAAGATGCCCGGCATGATCGCGGTCGGCAATGTGTTTCAAACCTTCCAGCCGTGCATCGGCGATTCGGGCTGCACTGCGACGCGCGCAAATCTTGGGTTCAGCTCTTTCAACCGCCGCGTCGACGCCGACGAACGTTCCGGACGTTCCCAGGCCGGTGACGAAGTGCGTGACGCGGCCTTCGGTCTGCTCCCAGATTTCGTGGGCGGTGCGTTTCGTAGTGCGCGCGCCAGTTGGCGTCGTTGTTGTATTGGTCGGGATAGAAATATTTTTCCGGCTTCGCGTGCGAAGATCTCGCGCGCGATTGATTGCGCGCCGTCAGTCGAAAGCATCGGATCGGTTTCGATTATCTCGACGCCATAATCGCGAGGATCTCTTTTGCGCTGGTTGCTGGCGTTCTTCGGGAGCAAACTGTCACCGGATAACCGCGCGCTGCGCCGATCATTGCGTAAGCGATTCCGGTGTTGCCGCTGGTGGCATCGAGAATCGTCTTGCCGGGACGGAGTCTGCCGCTGCGTTCGCCTTCGCAGAATCATCGCGAGCGCCGCGCGATCTTTGACCGAGCCGCCGGGATTCAAATGTTCAGCTTTCGCAAAAATCTCGACGCCTTGCGGCAGTTCCGCTTCGAACAAACTCAAACGCAACAACGGCGTGTTGCCAATCCGAGCTTCGACCGCTTCAGGTGCGGCGGCGGGGTGACTTTCGGTGGTGTGACCTTCCAAAACAACGGCGAGTCCCATTTCATCTCCTCAGAAAACCGGACACAAAAGAAAACCGGCCGCAACCTTTTAAGTGCGACCGGTTTACTCCGTGAATCTGCTAGTGGTGGTTAGCTTATTCGCTTATCCCGCCTGCACACGGCGTCTCGGTCGCGGCTGCAATAGCAGCAGCAATAACAACAGAGACAACATGCGCAAGCCTGCAACATAAGTGGCACGACTATAGGCCCGCGTTCATTGCGTGTCAAGGTGACGGTTGAATTCACGTTTGCGACTTCTCGCATGCCGCGAGACTGTTGAGGCAAAGTGATGGCGAGTTGTTGATCGCGGGCGTTCGCGTTAATCTCTTTGCACTATGACATGGCCATCATTACCGCTCGAAGAATGGAAAGACACGTGTGCCACGCTGCACATGTGGACGCAGATTGTCGGCAAGGTTCGTTTGGCGCAAACGCCGCTCGTTAACCACTGGTGGAATGTGCCGCTTTATGTCTCAGCGCGCGGACTGACGACGACGGCGATGCCGCTACGGCGAGACGTTTTTCGAGATGGAGTTTGACTTCATCGATCACGATCTCGAGATCAAGTGCAGCGACGGAGCGACGGCGACTGTTCGCTTGAGCCGAAATCAGTCGCGACGTTCTACCAGGAGACGATGGACGCGCTGAACGGACCTCGGCCTGGAAGTCCAGATCTGGAAGATGCCGGTGGAGATTCCCGATCCGATTCCGTTCGACGAGGATCAGCAACACGCTTCGTACGATCCGGAATACGTGAACCGGTTCTGGCAGGTGCTGCGCGCGTCAGAGACGGTGATGCAGGAGTTTCGCTCGCGCTTTATCGGCAAGTGCAGTCCGGTGCACTTCTTCTGGGGCAGTTTCGATCTGGCAGTGACGCGATTTTCAGGAAGACCCGCGCCGCCGCGACCTGATGCCGATCCGATCACACGCGAAGCGTATTCACACGAAGTGATCAGTCACGGCTGGTGGCCCGGACAAGGACCACTCGGAAAGCCGCGTTCTATTCTTACACCGCACCGGCGCCCAAGGTTTGAGCGAAGCGAAAGTCCGACCGGAAAAGGCGTTCTGGAGCAACGACTGATCGGAGTTTCTGATGTTCTACGACGACGTGAGAACTGCAGCGAATCCCGATGAAGCATTGATGGAGTTTCTTCAAAGCACTTACGAAGCGGGGCGCGAACCTCGCGAATTGGGACCGCGCCGCCTCGAAAGATCACGCAGTGGACAAAGATTACCAGGATCAACAGGCCAAAATTGTCAATTCGTTGAATCCTGTGAATCCTTAGAACTTGAACCGCACCCCAACTGAATCTGCCGCTCGCCGAGAAACGTTCGCGGGCCACCAAACGGCGTTGACGCCGCCGGGTTCGTCAACACCATCGCCGCCGAACTCGCGATTCCATAACGGCCCGTGTTCACCGTTGCGAGATTCGATCGATTGAACAGATTGAACGCCTCGGCAAGAAGACTCAAGCTGTATTTCTCGCCAAACTTGAACGTCTTCGTGACGCGCGTGTCGAAAATGTAAATACTCGGCGTGGTGAAACCGTTGCGTCGCGGTGCCCGGCACGCGATCGGTGCTCGGATTGCCATCGCGATTCGCGTCGCCGGCAATCAACGCCGAATACGCAAAGCCCGATTGCAAGCGTAATGATGCCGGAGAACGTCCAGTTGCTCAGCAAGGCCGCGCAAACGCATTGTCTTCTGCGACCGTGCCGATTTCATAAACCGGACTGAAGACAAACCGATGACGAATGTCGAGATCGCTGCGCCCCCAGTCGCCACGGATGTCGAGGTTGTTCTGCAAACCTTTGGCATCGTCGGTGCCGACTACCACCATCGTCTGATCGGGCCGGTTGTCCTTCGCGTTCGAGAACGTGTAAGCCGCGATGAACTGAAAACCGCGCGTGAAGCGGCGCTTGAGCTCCATTGCCAGCGCGTTGTAGCGCGAGTCGCCAGTACTCTCGAACAAGCTGATGCGCGTAAAGCCGGCGATCGGGCGCGCCGCCGGATGACGCAAGACCGTAAACGTTTGCCCCGCACGGATCGGTCACGAGTCGTCGGCACCGGCGCGCCGAGATTGATGTCGCGCGTGCGCCGATAGATGCACGCCGCGGAAATACAGGTAAGTAACCGACAAGCTCGTGTTCGCAAACAGCTCGCGCTCGATGCCGAGCCGGCCCTGTTGGACGTATGGCTGCGCGTAGTCTCTCGCAAACAGATAAAGACTCGGCTTCTCGCCGCCCGCCGCGGGCGGCGCCGTGAAGATATTCGGATAGGTCAAGACACGGATTCGGGACCGAACGTGCAGTTGAGGGTTACGCCGGTGACCTGAATTCCGTTCTGCGAATGCGCCGTGCCCAGCATGATCGCCGGCGTGCGGCCAAAGAAAATTCCGTAACCGCCGCGCACCACCGTCTTCTCGTCAAACGCATAACTGAAACCAAAGCGCGGCGCAAAGTTATTGCCGTCGCGCACCGGCGTCGTCGTGTCCAGACCCGGCGCGGCCAGCGCCGCGCTCGGATTGTCTCACCGTCGGGTCGGCCAGCTCCTGATAGTCGTAACGCAAACCGAAGTTCAACGTCAGCTTCGGCGTCACGCGCCAGTCGTCCTGCACAAAGAATCCGTACTCGCTCATGTCCGGATTCGTCGTGCCGCCCGAAGTATCCGGCGCCGGCAAAATTCTGCGTGTAAGGACGCCGGCGTGTTCGAAGCAAACAGCGCGTACGAGTTGAACGTGTACTGGCCGCTGAAAACAAACCGGGGAAGAAATTGAATATCCGATCGAAGTTCAAATCGGCGCCAAATTTCAAGCTGTGCGCGCCGCGCGTGTAGACTCATCGATGTCGATGAACTGCAAGCGCTTGATCGTGGTTTCGCGCGGGCTGAAGTTGTTTCGTCCCAACTGCAGAAAGCCGCCGCCGGTTTGAATGCGCGCCTCAGTGACGTCGCTGTTTGCTTCGCCCGGCTCGCGGTCGCGGCCAAACTGAAAACGAAACTCGTTGACAACCTCGGCGTCAACGTCGAAGTCAACGAACCGGAGAATGTCGTCGTCTTTGCCACGCTGTTGCCGGAGTGTTCCTCAACGCTGAGCGGGCCACCATTTTCGTTGTTGTTGCCGGTGAAGTTCTGCTGATTGAAACGCAGCACCAACTGGTTCGCGTCGTTCAAACGAATGTCCGTCTTCACCATGAACACATCCTGGTCGCGACCGATGTTGTAAGTTCCCATCTTCGGCGCGAGCAGCGCCTGAATCGCGGCCGGTTGCGCGAAGAAGTTCGGCGCGTCGACCACGTTCGGGATGTTCGAACGTTGGCCGTCGTAAGCGAAGAAGAAGAAGGCGCGGTCGCGTTTGATCGGTCCGCCGAGCGTGCCACCGAACTGGTTGATCTGCGACTTGGGCCGCTTGGCTCCGCGCGCAGTCAGAATCGGCGTGTTCGAATTCAGCGACTCATCGCGGAAGAATTCGAAAGCACTGCCATGCCATTCGTTCGTTCCTGACTTCGTGACGACATTGATGATCGGCGCCGCCGGCGCGGCCGAACTCAGCCGAAAAGCCGTTCTGATTCACCTGAAATTCCTGCACCGACTCTTCCGAAAACTGGTATGGCGGACGTGTGCCGGTGCGGCCGAACGACTGGCCGAAGAAAGTGTTGTTGTTGTCAGCGCCGTCAACTTGCAGGCTGTTCAGAGTTCCCTTCTGTCCGCCGACCGCCAGGTCGCCCGCGCGCGTTGGTTCGCGCACTACGCCCGGCGTCAGCGTCGCGAAGTCGAGAAAGTTGCGACCGTTGACCGGCAGGTTTTCAATTGCGCGCTCGTTGACGACCGACGAGACCGAGGTGCGCGTGGTTTCGACAATCTGGCCCTCAGCGGAGACATCGACCATGCGTGGTCGTGCCGACTGCTAAGTGAATGTCGAGCGGCGTTTTGCCGCCGACCGTGACGACCACATTTCTGAAACGTCGCAGGGACAAAGCCCTGGCGCCGGTGGTGTCGACTCGTATTTGCCCGGCGGCAGAAAGAGATTCGATAAATTCCTTCGTCGTTGGTTTGCGCACTCTTGGTTAAGCCGGTCGCCGATTGGTCGCTGTGACGGTGACGTCGGGAACCGCGGCTGCGTTTTGGATCGGCGACGCGGCCTTCGATGTTTCCGGTGTTGGCCTGCGATTGACGCGAAGAGCGCTGAGCGAAATTGATGAAGAGAACACATGACAAGCAGAGAAGTAGTTGCACAGGGGGTTCGACTAAACAGCTGATTTGTCTTCCTTTGAGTTGCGAGATCAAGTGATCAAGAATTTCGTATTCGAATTGAATTGGATTCGTCCGCGTTCCTGATCGGCTAGTACAGAAATTCGTAAATCGCAGTCCAAAGGTATTTGAGTCGGTTTCAACGGCCGCCAGAGCGCCGCCAGATCGTTTACCACTGGCGGTTTGCAGCAGGCTCATCACGCCCATGTAACCGAAGCCAAAGAAGAACAGAAGCAGGAATGGAATTGTGCCCCACATGTGCAAGCCGCACGGAGTAAAGGATCGCCGAGCAGGAAGTAGACCGCGAAACGCAAGTTCCAGCAACGGCAACAGACCGCGCTTGCGTCTGTACTTCTTTCGTTTCCAGGTCGCGTCGGTTGTTTCTTCAACGCGATACTTTGGAGTTCGCACAAATTCCGTCTTCACACCCAGCAACGCTTCGAGCACGGCGCGCGCATTTGAAAACGCGAGACCAATTCCCAGAGCCATAACCAGCGGCAAGTGCAGCAGACGCGGCGCTCGTTTTTCGTCGAGATACCACACCGCGGTGCCGTAAAAGAGCACGACCGAGATTGAGGAGAAGAACAATAACGGCAGATCCAGAACCATCAGGTGATAAAACGGCTGGTTGTATCGAACCAGCAACAGCGGAAACTGGAAGAAAACTCGCGACGATCATCAGCGGATAACTGATGTTTCCGGTCAAACGGAAAAACATCTCCAGCTTCACTCGAAACGGAAGCGGCGCCAGCCAGATTCGCGGATAGAGCTTTAGACCCACCTGCATCACGCCCTTGGCCCAACGTCGTTGCTGCGCCTTGAAAGCATTGATCTCGACCGGAATCTCCGCCGGCGCTTCTTCATCGAGCAGATAAACAAACTTCCAGCCCATCAACTGCGCGCGGAAACTGAGATCGGTGTCTTCGGTTAGCGTGTCGTGCTGCCAGCCGCCGCTCATCTCAATGGCCTGGCGCCGCCAGATTCCGGCGGTGCCGTTGAAGTTGAAGAATCCGCCGGTGCGATTGCGAGTGGTCTGTTCGACGACGAAATGGCCATCGAGCATGATCGTTTGCAAACGCGTCAGCAGGTTGTAGCCGCCGTTGATGTGCGCCCAGCGCATCTGCGCGCAACCGACCAGCGGATCGGTGAAGAAGTCGACGAGCTTGCGCAGGCAGTCGGGCTTGGGAACGAAGTCGGCATCGAAGATCGCGAGCAGTTCGCCTTTGGCGGACTTGTTGTCCGTTCTCCAGCGCGCCAGCTTTGAATCCTGTCGATCGTCGCGATGGATGTAGTGAATGTCAAAACCCTGCGCCGATACTTCGCGACGACCGCTTCAGCGACGCTTGTGGTTTCGTCGGTCGAGTCGTCGAGCACCTGGATCTCGAACTTGTCGCGCGGATAGTCGATCTCGGTTATGGCTTAGCAATACGTAACGCAGCTCAAGCAACAGGACATAACCATCGTCTTC
>CAVYOP010000008.1:0-240947 GCA_963770215.1 uncultured Acidobacteriota bacterium | reverse complement strand
CGGCGTTACGTGGATGCGAGAGGCGACAAAGCGACAGCTAAGGCTACGCGAGAAGTCAGTTGCGGATCACTTCGATTTTAGAATTGCGTGGTCGCCAGAGAGGCCGGCTGGTCGGACGCAACTGAAAATCGAAGTCATTGAGATCTGATTAAGCAGCCATTGTGTGCCGCGGGCCTACGCTGCCCCGCAAAGAAATGCTTTTAGCATCTCACCGGCTCATGCCACGCCGGGTTTAACGTAATTGCAAGTAAAAAACCACGAGAATTATTTCACGCGACTTCGCCTCTTGCTGGTTTTCGGTTCCCTGGTTATGCGAGGGGTTGCATGACCCTCGCCAGTTGATAAAATGGCCAATTCGCGTTAATTACAATGTTTGCAGAATATGGCCATGATGCGCTGATCGCACCTCTTGGGAGACGTAAGTCGTGGCAAGCCTTATCGAAAAGCCGGAGAAAATCGGGGCTGAATCAAACGGTTCTGTCTCGAGATGGAATTTCGGACCGGGTCCGCTCGCTTGCGTTCGAAAAGCCCGCGGCAGGATAGGAGGGGGTAGTGGCAGGTAGCTGGTTCCGACGGTTCTCTTCTTGCGTCGTCGCCACTAGTTGCTGTCGGAGCAATTCTGTGGCGGCGGGGTTTTCGCAGAAACTTTCCCCCGCGAGCCATGTGAATTAAAGGTAGTTACGGTTCAATCGGACCTGTCGTCGGCGATCGTTCTCGATACTTCCGGTTATTTGATCGCGCAAAACCAAGGTGCAGATACTGCCCAAGATTCCGGGCACATTCTGGAGCTGCACATCGACGAAGGGACGAAGGTCAAAAAGGGCGACCTGCTGATTCAGCTCGACGCGAAGGAACTTGCGGCCGACTTGGCGGCCGTCAAAGGCTTGGCTTGCCCAGGCGAAAGCTCGGCTGGATGAGTTGGTCGCCGGGGCACTCCCTGACGAAATAAATCAGGCGGAATCGTTGCTAACTCAGGCCGAAGCTCGGGAGAATTCGCGCTGCAAAATTTTAGCGCGCAAGCAACTATACGGCACTATTTCCAAACAGGAATTCGACCGCTCGAAGTCCAACTACGACGAAGCGAAGGCGAATGTTGAACATCAGACGCATGCGGTCGATCTTATTGAAAGAAGGGCCGCGGATGGAGCAGATCGGGGCGCCAGGGCTGATGTTGCACGCTCGCAGGCGAACGTCGACCGGGCGCAGGTGTGGTTTGATTCGACTCGGATTGTGGCGCCGATTAACGGTACAGTGCTGGAAAAGCACGCGGAATTGGGGGAACGCGTTAATCCTGAAATTATTGCGGCAGGACTTTGTACGGTTGCCGACCTGAGCGAGATGGATGTAGAGGTCGACGTTCAGGAACGTGAATTAACAAACGTTTCAGTCGGGCAGCCGTGCCGGATCGAGCCGGAAGCTTTCCGGGCCAACTCTATCAAGGCCGGGTGGCTCGCATCATGCCGGTTGCCAACCGGCAGCGTGGTGTCGTTCAGATTCGAGTAAAAGTGATTAATAACGATGGCAAGTTGCTGCCCGACATGAACTGCCGGGTCGTAATTCTAAGGCCGAATCGACATTTACGCCGGACGACAAGCTAGCGTGCCGGCCACGGCGATCCTGGGCGAGCCCGACGCGCCGGTGCTTTACGTGCTGGACGGACCGATCGCCAGGCGGCGACCGGTGAAGCTGGGAGACGCACCAACGGGATGGTGGTGATAAAGGAAGGATTGTTTCCTGGAGAACGTGTGGCGATTCCAGCGATTTGTCGCTGGGAGACGGCCAGCTTGTGAAACCTCTTTCCAACGACGGCAAGGGTTGATTCTGAGACGGGCCGCCGGCCGGAGTATTTTTCGCATGACGGCCTACGCGCTCAACTCATCGATATCCACAAGCAGTTCGTGCGCGGAAGCGAGCGGAATGAAGTGCTACGCGGGCGTCAACCTTGATGTTGCGAACGGCGAATTGCTGGGATTGATGGGCCCTAGCGGCTCGGGCAAAAGCACGCTTCTCAATCTAATTGCTGGGCTTGATCGGCCGACGACCGGTGAAGTGATCGTGGCGGGTGATCGGCTTTCGGCAATGGATGAGGCGATGATCGCCAAGTGGCGAAGTTCGCACATCGGCTTCGTATTCCAGTTCTACCATTTGATCCCGGTGCTCACTGCGTTCGAGAATGTGGAGCTGCCGCTGCTGCTTTTTGACATGCCCGCCTCCCAAGCGGCGTCAGCAGGTGCAATTGACTTTGGAACTGGTGGGATTGAAGCACCGGATGCATCATCGGCCGGGACAGATGTCGGGCGGTGAGCAGCAACGTTGGGGTCGGCATCCGAGCGCGGGCGTTGGTCACTGATCCGACCTTGATCGTGGCCGACGAACCGACTGGCGACCTCGACAGCCATACCTCTGCAAGAGATTCTCGATTTGATCCAGGCGGGTGAATGAAGACCTTCGTAAGACGATCATCATCGTGACGCACGATCCACGTGCGGCGGCTCGGGCGGAGCACGTGGTGCACTTGGAGAAAGGGGTGTTGTTGGAAGGAGTACCAGGGAAGCTCAACAATTGGCCGCGGCGGCGTTTACCGGCATTTGACGTCAACGTCTGTCGAAACGCGACAGTACAAGCTGTCGTTCCTGATTGCCAAGAACTTGGGGCGGAACAACAGTTCGCACCGGGCTGACGGCTTGCGCGGTGATCGTGCTCGTGATGATCTACACGATGGTGAGCACGGTGACGTCGACGATTTCGACGGCAGTGGAAGCACATTCAAGCGAAACCGGGCTGCTCGTGCGATCGAAATGGGCGGCAGTAGAAGGGTTTCCGCGCCGGTTCATGCCGCAAATCATCGGCATGCCGGGCGTCGCCGACTGGACTTCGTGGTGTTTCTACGGTGGCTTGCTCGACAAGTCGGGTCAAGAAAACCGGAAAGTGTTTGGGCTCGCGACACGCGTGGAAAACATTCGCGAGATGCATCCCGGGCTGGAAACGATCGAGCCGAGCGTGCTCGAAGCGCTGCGGCACAACCGCATTCGGGCATCGTTCGGCCCGAAGCTGATGCGGACCATGAAGTGAGCAATATGGTGGTGTTGCCCTGTTCTTCAACCATCGTATTGCTTGATCGCGGTTACGATCCACGAATAGATTTCGCCGCGCTGGAGTTGACCATGTGGCATCCATGTAGTGCGAGTCGGCGGTAATGCTTCGCTTCTTGCTACTTCGCGACCACTCGAATCGCCAACCAGAACATGATAGGCCGTGGCACCGGCAAGCGTTTCCCACTGAAATAATGGTTGATCGGAAACGATTACTGTCCTTGCGGGGTAGAGAAGTCTGAAGGGTTGACCACGTCCCGATCCTCTAAGCGTGGCTTCCGGAGGTGATAGTTGATTTGTAATTGGTGGAGATTCGATTCTTTGTTCTACTAACGCTGCCACAATCTCGCGCCGTCTATCTTCAGGAATTTCGTCAAGACCAAAAACACGACCGGCTCTATTAATAGTGACTGTTCCTTGTCCATCATTAAGGGTGAGACTGTGGACACTGTTTTCAGGTTCATTAGGTACCCTTCGATTTTCGACCGTTAACCTCGGATTCGACGAGTTTGATTTTGGTGGTTCTGACGGAGGGATTGATGCACCGTTCTTGACTGTGCTGCTACTTGGTGGCGGCGTTTCGGTTGGCGTACCGATGTTTACGTGGGTGGGTTCATTCTGTTTCGCCTGGAGATTATTGGCCCTCCGTTTCACAAAGAATACCGCTCCGATAACTAAAGCGATTCCAAGGACTACGACGGCTGCGGCGTAGATTGGTCTCCAGGCTAGAGCGCGCCACCAACGCAATGGAGATAACGCGCCGCGCTGCTGTTGTTCCGATCGAGCAATAGATACTTCCATCTCCTGCTCCATCTGCTCTCGAAACGCGAGAAAGCTGCTAACGTTTTCCTTACAAGATGCGCAGACTTTGAGGTGGATATCGATTATTTGCCGAACTGTAGTGTCGAGTGCGTTATCTGCCAATCCGACCAGTTGTTCATAATCGAGATGCTCGTGTCTAAACCAATACTCCGGTGCCAGTGTGAATTTGAATGGGGCTGAGGATCGCTGGCTCCGGAGCATCAGGGTAAACTGCTGGTGACATGTCTCACAGTCAGCCAGATGTTGGGCCGTGGCGTTCATCTCGCCTGCTGCCAAAGCTCGAACGCAAAAACGCTTCATCCGGGATGTAGATACATGCTCTCTCATTGATTGCGGCTGGCTATTTTCCTTCTCTATCTATAAGAGACGGGAGTTTCCGCACAAAATTCCCTCGTCAGGCGATCTATTTCTGCGTCAGAAAAGGTCGTAACTGCTTCTCCAAACGCCGAAGTGCATCAAATCGCCATTTCCACACCTGGGCTCGCGTCCCGTTCAGTTCAACAGCAATGGCAGCAACATCCATAGGCATCGCCGTCCATAGACGCATCAGTTCCTCCAGCGAGCGCCCAAGCTGTTCCGAGAGTTGCGACAGAGTAGCAATGCCAGTCTCAAACAAGAGTGTGAAGAGATCCTCTCCGTGCTCATCCGCGAATCCCAAGCAAAACGTATCTCGCTGCTTCTCCGGCAATGCTTGCGCTGCTTGCCACAAACTCCGCAACAATTTTTCGAAGTCGAGACGTGGATCGCTCATTAAGGTCGTGTCAGTAATGCGCGCCTCGAGATATCTCCTCGCTTCGTCGTCCAGGGATTCGGCTGGGCGATCTTTTATATCGAGAAGAATGGCAGTGAGGTTGACCAACTGGTCAATCTCAAATGGTTTGTTAGCCCATCTGAGCAGCTCCGCTACTACTTTCGCGAGCGGCATCTGTCTAATGTCCTCGCCGCCAAATCCAGTTGTCCGAAAGATTGGCAATTCAGCCTCAATCTCAACGAGACGGTGTGATGTAAGCGGCTCTCGCTTTTCATCCCAGGCCGCGAGGCCGCAAAACAATCTATCGCCCGACTTCCATAAGACAAACTCAGATCGCCGACTCAAGAGTTCGCGGAGGCTGTATTTCAAGCGAGTCCGAGCGGGAGACTTCGCACGTATGTAGTCCAGGCAGGTATTCGTCGCGATCCGTCCGACGTATTGTTCAAAATTTTCAATCTGAGCGGACGTGCTGACAGGCAGGTTCGTTAACAACTCGATTACCTTGGTAATGATCTCGTGGAATAGATCCTCTGCGTCTGGATTGTATGGATTGACACCGACTTGATTGACGTGGAAGCCAAGCTTCTGGCGCAAGTTACTCCGGACCACTGGCGTCGCATACACTACTAGCAATTCGTCGAGGTATCTTTGCCTCTCCGACTCATCAGTTGCCGTCAGGTATGGCAGCAGAAGGTTATCCATTGAGGACTACCCGGTCGACAGTTGCCAGAGCTGTTGAATTCTGGCCGGCTAAGCCCCGGACTTACTGGGTAGTCAGAGAACGCCTTACGGTTGGGGAGTGAGTGACTGTTTAAGCCTGACGAACCGCGCCTGGACCTCCATAGACTCGCCACGGAGCTAAAAAGCTAACTAATCTTTTCGTCGGTTCAGACGTGGTTGCTTCTGACGTCGTACTCAACAGCCGGGAGTTTGAGGGAGTTCAATTCGATCATACCAGAGCCAACCGTCTTGTTCATACTTTAGTGGGTCGAAGAGACTCGTTCATCACCGCGCACCAGGGGCACGACGCACGAAATGCTTGAGAGCATGTTGTGAAATACATACTGTGACGCATTTCACAACAGGTCATCCTCTTTTGGCTCGATTCCTCTTGTTGACCCGAGTCGCGTGTTCGTGGCTCTCTGCTCTCTATTCGGAAGTCATCGATGCGAAGATTTAGCCTCCATTCAAGAGTAGGTGCTCCTTGGCATACCTTTTGAGAGCCTCGTTGGTGAGGAACTTCTATTAGTGAGGTCAGAAGGAATGCGATTGATTCAAGCAAAGCGAGCTTCTGAGGTATTAAGCGTTTCGTTAGCGAGGCTCTACGAGTTGGCAAGATTGGGAATAATTCCAGTCGTTCGTCTCGGCCCTCGCCAAATTAGATTTGACGAGGACGCGCTAACTGAATGGGTGCAGCGGGGCGGCTTGGCGGCTGAAGGTAACGGGTCGGTCCAAGTCAGCGAACTGACGCGCGGTCGAGTGGGTAGTATTAGAACCTAAGTGTCCTATTGGATATGGACAAGTGAGATCGTTATCTCTTGTTTCGTCGCTTACTAGTTTTTGCCTTGGAAGTTGGTTTCTTAGTTGAAGGACGTCCGGCCTTACGATCCTGAATTAGAATCAAGTCAGCTTCCAGAATCAGATTATCTCGCCCCAGCTTTGTTGCCGGCAGACGACCATCGAGGATGAATTGGCGCACCCTGCTCGCACTGACGCCGAGTTTCTCAGCGACCTGTTGGGTGGTTAGTAAATTCGGCATCGAATCTCTATTATCACAAACTCTAACGCACGCGCAACGATTTACTTGACTGGCTATAACGTATGCGTTAGAGTTTTGGCAGTCGCGCAACTGATGGAGGTTGGACAGATGGCGGGACAAATAATCAAACGCGGCAAACGTTCGTGGCAGGTGAAGATCTTCATGGGCCGCGATGCGAACCGCAAACAGAAATTTCATCGAAAGACCATTCACGGTACAAAGAAAGACGCCCAGCGATATCTAAACGGCGTGTTACGCCAGATTGACCTTGGCATCTTTGTCGAGCCGACAACTACTTCGCTTGAGGACTACGTTAAGCGTTGGTTACGCGATGCTGCGAGACCACGCGTCTCGCCACGAACCGCTGACGGATATAAGGCGCTTTTAGATCGCTATATTGTCCCGCAACTTGGACATCAGCGATTGGACAGGATTCAGCCGTTAGACATTCAAGAAGTCTACGGACAGATGCAAGCCAGCGGGTTGAGCGCTCGGGTTGTTCGACATACACATGCCGCCTTGCACAATGCGCTCAAGCAAGCTGTAAAGTGGGGATTGCTTTCTCGAAATCCTTCAGACTTTGTTGAGCTTCCCAAAGTGCCTCATAAGGAACACCGGGTCCTATCGCCGGACGAGGCGGCTCGCTTCCTTAAAATCGCCGCGAGCAAACCGCACGGACTAATCTTTGAGCTAGCGTTATGGACGGGAATGCGACCGGAGGAATACCTCGCCTTGCAGTGGTCGGATATTGATCTTACAAAAGGCGCCGCACGAATTCGCCGCGCGCTCGTGCGTCACAAGAAGACGGTCCAGTTTGAGGAACCGAAGACAGCGCGAAGTCGGCGCACGGTCTATCTGCCAAAGCCGATGGTCCAAAAACTCAAAGCGCATAAGCGAAAACAAGCGGCTGAGAAACTGAAATTCAAAGGCACTTGGGGGCCGCACGATCTTGTTTTTTGTAGCGTCGAGGGGACACCGCTTTCGATTCCTAACTTAACCTATCGCTATTTCCGACCAATCCTTACGGCGGCTGGCTTACCACAGATTCGTCTATACGACCTACGTCACAGTTGCGCGACACTGCTTTTAGTGGCAGAAGAAAATCCCAAGGTCGTGAGCGAACGCCTCGGTCATTCTACGGTCGTCTTAACGCTTGATACTTACTCGCACGTCATACCAACTATGCAGCAAGGAGCTACAGCACGCCTAGAAAAGTTGATCAGTAGTCAGGAAGACGTAAACGAGAGTGACCCAACAGTGACCCAAGTCAAAAATGCAGGTTAATCTGCTGGCTGTAAATTATTGATATGATTGGAGGCGGCGATCGGAATCGAACCGATGAATAAAGGTTTTGCAGACCTCTGCCTTACCACTTGGCTACGCCGCCCTGTTTGACGAGTGAAGAATAAACGACGAAGGCGGAAAGATGAAGCAGCTTTTGCTTTGAAAGCTCTCGGCTTTCGACCTTCATCCGTCCGCCTTCATCCGCAATCCTGGAGCGGGAGACGAGATTTGAACTCGCGACCCTCGCCTTGGCAAGGCGATGCTCTACCACTGAGCTACTCCCGCTTTGAGCACGGTGATTCTAGCGATTCGCCTTAAGTTGTCAAGCGAGCTATCTACCACCGAATTCGTTGACAAACCCAATCAACTGCAATAATTTGCCTCGCCAACCCCGGGAGGAACCCAATGAAAACTCATAAATTCTGTGTTGCTGTCTCGATCTTTGCCGTGGTGTGCCTGGCAACAGCGGCTGTGGCCCAGGACGGCTACAAAAAACCGCCCAAAGAAGTGCTCGACATCCTGCACGCGCCCGTCACGCCAGACCGTTTCGCTCAGCCCGACGCGCGACAACGTGATGTTGTCGACCGGCCTGCGCAATCCGCCGCTCGCGGACCTCGCACAGCCGATGCTGCGGCTCGCCGGCCGTCGCATCAATCCGGCGGCAAACTCGCCGCTCCGCTTTCAATACTCCGTCGCCTTGACGCTCAAGCGCATCGCCGACGGTTCCGAGATCAAGATCGACGTGCCACCAGGCGCGAAGATCAGCGGCCTCGACTGGAGCGACGACGGTAAACACTTCGCTTTCCTGAACACCACCGCCAATCGTGTCGAAGCTCTGGGTCGGCGACACAGCCACCGGCAAGATCCGCAACGTCAAAGGAGTAACGATCAACTCCGACGTCGGCAACCCACTCGGCTGGATGCCTGACAATCGCACGCTGCTGGTCCAACTCGTCCCGGCGAACCGCGGCGCAGCACCCGCGACACCTTCCGTTCCACCCGAACCAAACACGCAGGAAAGCTCCGGCCGGCCTGGACCAGTGCGAACGTACGAAGACTTACTCAAGAGCCCGCACGACGAAAACCTTTACGAATACTACGCGACGTCGCAATTAGCTTTAGTCGATACCATCAGCGGCCGCGCAACGCCTTTCGGACAAGCCGGCGATCTTTCAGTCAGCCGATCCCTCGCCCGACGGACATCACCTGCTCGTAACACGCGCTCATCGTCCGTTCTCGTACCTGTTCCCTGACGGCGCGTTTCCGAAAGAGCTAGAAGTCTGGGACACGAAAGGCAAACTCGTCTACAAAGTCGCCAGCCTGCCACTCGCCGATCAAGTTCCAATCAACGGCGTCATCACTGGACCACGTTCGGTTCGCTGGGTGCCCAAGCACCGGCGCCACTGTTCTGGGTCAAGGCCCTTGGACGACGGCGATCCGCGAAAGAAAGTGGCCCATCGCGACAGCGTGTTCATGTTGAAAGCGCCGTTCACAGGCCAGCCGGTCGAGTTGTTCAAGACCGAACATCGCTTTCACAAACGGCGGCTTCGCCGAAAAGCGCGGGCGCTGCTCATTTTCTCAGACTTCGATCGCGATAAACGCTGGCAGCGAACTTTCACTTTCGACACTAGACAAGCCCGCGACTTCCGCCGAAACTTCTCTCGAGCCGCAACCAACAGGATCGCTACAACGATCCCGGCACGTCTGTACACCGCTCTCGGCAGGCCAACGCGTGATCGTGCAAAACGGCGATTTCATTTATCTCACCGGCGCAGGCTCGATCACCGGAAGGCGATCGCCCATTCCTCGATCGCCTCAACTTGCAAACGCTCAAAATCGAACGCCTCTTCCGCAGCGACGCAACCAGTTACGAATCATTCGCCGGACTGCTAAGCGACGACGCGTAAACAATTTCTGACGCGACGCGAATCGCCGATGGAAGCGCCGAACTACTTCGTCCGCACTGCCGCTAACACAGCACGCTCCGCGCGCGTTAACGCAGTTCGCCGATCCGACGCCACAGTTGCGCGGCATCAAGAAGCAGTTGGTCACTTACAAACGCGCCGACGGCGTGCAATGCTCGTTCACGCTTTACCTGCCGCCGGATTACAAAGAAGGAACGAGACTGCCGACTGTCGTTTGGGCATACCCGATCGAGTTCAACGACGCCGAGCACCGCTTCGCAAGTCACCGGCTCGACGCAAAGAGTCGACCGTGATCGGCGGCGCATCGCATCTCTTCTTCCTGCTGGAAGGTTACGCGGTGCTCGACGATGCGACGATGCCGATCGTCGGCACTCCGGAAACCGTCAACAACACTTACGTCGAACAGATCACGATGAGCGCGAAAGCCGCGATCGACAAAGCTACTGAACTTGGCGTCACCGATCCGGATCGCGTCGGCGTCGGCGGTCACAGCTACGGCGCGTTTATGACCGCGAACCTGTTGGCCCATACCGATCTCTTCCGCGCCGGCATCGCGCGGAGCGGCGCTTACAATCGCACGTTGACGCCGTTTGGTTTTCAAAACGAGCGACGCACGCTTTGGGAAGCATCGGAGTTGTACTTGAAAGTTTCGCCTTTCATGTACGCGACGAAGATCAACGAGCCGATGCTGATGATCCACGGCGAAGCCGACGACAACACGGGCACGTTCCCGATTCAATCGGAGCGCATGTACCAGGCGTTGAAAGGCCACGGCGCGACGGTTCGGCTGGTGATGCTGCCGCACGAAGCGCACGGTTACGCGGGACGCGAAAGCATCGAACACGTGCTGTATGAGATGATCGGTTGGTTTGATAAATACGTGAAGAACGCAACGCCACGATGCCTAAAACTAAAGACACGACCACGGATCAGAAGTCCAATAGTTCCGGATTAGGTTGATCTGAGGCGTGGACGCCAGGCGGGCAAGACCACGGTGACGACGTCGTAGCGATACGGCTGATCGTCGAGCTCAAACATGCGGCGGTAGGCTCGCGCAGCACGCGCAACCTGCCGCCGTTTGCGTAATCGACATTCACCTGCGGTGGCGCAAACCAATCCGACGCGCGCGTTTTGACTTCAACGAAGCAGAGCGTCTCGCCTTCGTAAGCGACGATGTCGATTTCGGCGTTGACGACAGCGCCGCGCAAGTTGCGGCCGACCGGCAGCGTGAAATTTGCCGCGACGAGACGGTAACCGCGTTGTTCGAGATAAGCGGCAGCGTAAGCTTCGCCCAGGTTGCCGAGTTGGATGCCAGGTGAGGATGACATTTTCGAAAAGCTATTCGTCGCGATCGTAAGCGACTTTCAACCAGTGTTTGACCTCGTCGTCGATATCGTCGAGTGAGGTGATCGGGATGCGATGCGTGATCCGATCCTTCTTCGCAAAGCCGCCGGTGTCGAGCAAACGTCCTTTCGGTTTCATATCACCGAGCGCAAAACCCATATCGATGCGCGTCTGCGTGGTTGGTTTGATCTGCGCGAAGACATGGTTGCGATAGAGCGGCACGATCGTCTGGCACGGACACGCCTTCGCACTTTTACCCGTCTTCAGTCCAAGCTTCAGAAGGGCGTCGTAGATGGGCCGCAGATCAGCTTTCTTGCCGGAGAACATGTTGTCGACGTCGCGTTCGGCCTGTTGTAAGTAGAGGTCCGGATCGCCGGATTCTGCGCCTTTTCCAAACGAACGTTCTGCTAGCCACCACGCGGTGTTAGTGCCGAGACCGTTTTTCTCCTTGAGCCACTCGCGGCGTTCTTTTTCGTCCTTCGGTCCTTCTTTTTTAATGTACTTGAGCCATTCTTCGAGCGAGCGGCCGGTCTTCTGTTTGAGGTCGCCGATCCACTTCTGGGTCATAAGCACGCCCGGATGGACGCTATAGATCGATTTTTTCATTCGGGACAAAGATAGCCGAAGACAGCGAGGTTTGGCTTCTTGAAAATTGCGGTAGTGGTACAGTTTCAACTACGCCGAAGGCGTTCATTAATTCCAGCCCAGGGTTGCTTCAACCCTGGGGTTAAGTCAGGTAATAGTTTCTTGAACTCTGAAAGAGTTTCAATTGCAAACCGAACACTTTCAGTGTTTCTAATTTGCTTCTACTGAACCCAGGGTTGAAGCAACCCTGGGCTGGAATTAGTGAACGCCTTCGGCGTAGTTGAAACTGTACCATTACCAAAATTGCTAACTGTAGTTAACCGTCGGCAGAAACCTCGGCGTCCGGCGCGCCTTCGTCGCTTGCTCGAAGGCGTAGGCAATCTTGATCAAGGTGGGTTCGGTAAATGCGCCGCCGAAGAAAGAGATG
The DNA here is from genome assembly GCA_963770215.1 of uncultured Acidobacteriota bacterium. Classification (GTDB taxonomy): domain Bacteria; phylum Acidobacteriota; class Blastocatellia; order Pyrinomonadales; family Pyrinomonadaceae; genus PSRF01. Next base: position 228,958 of record CAVYOP010000008.1, on the reverse strand, counting down.
CCGACCGGCAAACCGTGAATGTAACCTGCGGGGACGGTGATGTGCGGGTAGCCCGCGACTGCGGACGCCGTCGAGTAGCCGCCGCTGAAGTGATCGCCGTTCAACCAGTCGGTGGGCCATGGTGGTCCGCCGGTGGGCGCGATCAGCGCGTCGAGCCGGTGCTTTTTGATGACGAAGTCGATGCCTTGCGTGCGCGAGAGCAAGTGGTTCTTTCGCAACGCCTGAAGATATTTCCGATCGGTCAACGGTCCTTTTTCCTGCGACCGGATCATAATGTCCTGTCCGAAGTAGGGCATCTCGCGGTCGCGGTTCTTCTCGTTGAAGTCGATCACGTCTTTCAGCGAGCGCACGGGCGACTGTGGTCCAAGTCCGGCAAGATAAGCATTCAAATCGGCCTTGAACTCAAACAACAACACCTCAAACTCGGAATCGTCAAACTTGCCCGCGGTCGGAATATCGGCCGGATCGATAATGATCGCGCCGAGCGCCTTCATCGTCGCGAGATGATCGTTCATCAACTTATCGACCCGATCGTTGAAGCCGAAATTCTTGCGCACAATGCCGAGGCGCATCCCTTTCAATCCGTTTCGATCGAGGTAGCGCGTGTAGTCGGTGTACGACTTGCCGCGACTCGTCTCGGTGAGCGCGTCACGCGGATCTTCGCCCGTCAACGCGCCGAGAATGAGCGCGGCGTCTGCGACTGTTCGCGTCATTGGACCAGCCGTGTCCTGGCTGTGTGCGATCGGGATGATGCCACTGCGGCTGACGAGACCCAGCGTCGGCTTGATACCAACCAGCGAGTTTGCTGATGAAGGACAGACGATCGATCCGTCAGTCTCGGTGCCGATGGTTCCGGCGCAAAGATTGGCTGACGCCGCCACACCTGATCCGGAGCTCGATCCGCACGGGTTTCGATCGAGGGCGTAAGGATTTTTTGTCTGTCCGCCGCGGGCACTCCAACCGCTTGACGATTTAGTCGAACGAAAGTTGGCCCACTCGCTGAGATTTGTTTTGCCGAGAATCACGGCGCCGGCTTCACGAAGTTTGCGAGCGATGAACGCGTCCTGCGCGGGCTTAGCGCCAACTAACGCAAGCGATCCGGCAGTCGTCATCATGCGATCGTACGTATCGATGTTGTCTTTCAGCAGGATGGGAATGCCGTGGAGCGGACTGCGTGGTCCTCGTTCCTTGCGTTCGCGATCGAGCGCAGCGGCGATCGACTCGCAATCGGGGTTGAGTTGAATGACGGAGTTTAGCGCCGGGCCACGTTTATCGATCTCGGCGATGCGATCGGAGTATTTCTCGACGAGGGAGCGCGAAGTGTACTTTCCGGATTGCAATCCCTGTTGCAGCTCTGAAATGGTGACTTCGTCGAGTTCGAAGGCGGGAGCTGCCACTGTAGATTTCGGCTTTGCAACTGCGAAGGCCATAGCCGTCACAGTTGATTGTAGAAAGTTTCTACGTCTCATGGGCGAAGGTGCGCTGGATTTTACCGATTTTTACGTGGGACGAACTTTGAAAGAGTTGAAGAAACGGTTGATCGTAACCGCGTCATTAACGTCCTTCGGATAGCCGATCACGATCTGATACGGCCGCCGGCCAACCATGTAAACACGTGACTTGAAAACGCGATCGGCTGTCTCGGCTTGAAACTCGAGCGCCTGGTAGCCGTCAAGCGTCAGCGTTTGGCTGCTGACGAGAGTCGCCTTGATGCCTTTGACGAAGTTGTCGCGGTTCGCCATCAGCTCGCTGCGCTTGTTGAAGTTGAAGTTCGAGTCGTAATCAACCCAGCCGATCAGGTAAACGTTGCTGGTGTCTCTGGCGATAAAGAGGTGAGTGGTGTATGGACCATGCTCGCTCTGAGTGGTCTCTGTTTTTTCCTCCGGTATTACCGGCATCAAAACGGAAAACAGGCCGATGTCAGAACTGAACTTCACCCAGCCGCCGTCATTCGTGTTGGCGGGGGTGGTGGTGCGCGGTGTTGCAGTGGGAGTTGAAACCGGCGGGCGGCGGGTATGTTCCTGAGCCATAATCCCGACAACCATCGCCAAAATGATGGACAGGATTGCGAAAAACCGTTTCATAGAGGAGTCCCCTTTAAAGCGTGCTCAAAGTCTAAAGGCTTATACCATGGATCTAGCGTAGATGACACGGATTTGAACGCCCTGTAAGCTATCGGCCAACCAATGGAATCCAGAAACAGACAAGTGGCCATCGTTGGCCGTCCCAACGTGGGCAAATCCACGCTTTTTAATCGTCTCGTCGGCGAGCGGCGCGCGATTGTCGGCGACGAGCCGGGGATCACGCGCGATCGCATTTACGGGCAGGTTGAATGGACCGGGAAGAAGTTTTCCCTGATCGATACCGGCGGCATTGTGCCCGACGACGATGCCGTAATCCCGGCGAATATTTTGAAACAGGCCGGACGCGCGATCGACGAGTCGGCGCTGCTGATCTGGGTAGTCGACGCGCGCGCGGGCATTACTCAGCTCGACGAGGAACTGGCGGCGCTTTTGCGATCGACCGGCAAGCCGGTGCTGATCGCCGGAAACAAGTCTGACTCGGCAAAGCTCGAAAGCGAGAGCACGGAGTTTTTCCGGTTCGGGTTTGACGACGTGTTTCCGATCTCGGCGGAGCAGGGAATCGGCGTGGGCGAGTTGCTGGACCGCGTGGTCGAGTCGCTGGAGCACGAGACTGTTGAAGAAACTGAGGACAGTGGCGTGCGCGAGCTGCGGCTCGCTATCGTCGGCCGGCCGAACGTGGGAAAGTCGTCGCTGTTGAATCGGATACTCGGCGAAGATCGCGTGATCGTTTCCCCCGTTGCCGGAACCACTCGCGACGCGATCGACACCCTGCTCGAAACACCTGAACGAAACTTCCGTGTCATCGACACCGCCGGCATCCGTCGCAAGGGCAAGACGGACGAGATGGCGGAAAAGTTGTCGGTGATCATGGCGCGGAAGAGCCTCGAACGCGCCGACGTCGCGATCGTGATTATCGACGCGGAAGAAGGAGTCACCGCACTCGACGCGAATATCGCCGGTTACGCGGTCGACGCGGGATGCTCGATCATCATCGCCGTTAATAAGTGGGACGCAGTGAAGGACAAGGAGACGAACACTGCGATCGAGTTTGAGCGCAGCTTGCGCGACAAGATGAAGTTTCTTGATTGGGCGCCGGTGATTACGATCTCTGCGCTGAGCGGTCAACGGGTCGATCGCATCCTATCGTTGGTCTTGAAAGCCGACGAGGCGCGCAATCGACGTATTCCGACGTCACAGCTAAACGATTTCTTTGAAAAAGCAGTGGCGCAGCCGCGTGGTGGAACTGCGCCATCGCCCGGGAAGAGCGGATATTCGCGTTTGAAAGTTCAGTATCTGACTCAGGTCGGGCTCAGGCCGCCGACTTTCGTCGTCTTCACATCCGGCGGCAAGCCGGGACTGCATTTTTCTTACGAACGTTACCTGCTGAATCGCTTGCGCGAGGAGTTTGATTTCTTCGCCACGCCTTTGAGAATCGTCGAGAAACATAAGAACAAGGCCACAAGAGGCACAAAAAAGAAGACACAATAAGGCACAAACAGGACGCCTAACTTAATATCTTCTTCTTTGTGCCTTTTGTGTTCCTGCTTGTGCCTTTTGTGGTTTATGAACTTACGTTTCCAAATCGATGCACGTGACGGCGAGGCGCGCGCGGGTGTGCTGACGACGCGTCACGGTCAGATCGAGACGCCCGTGTTCATGCCGGTCGGCACCGCCGGAACTGTCAAAGGCATTCGCTTCGAAGAGCTCGAGTCAGCCGATCTCGACGCGCGGATAATTCTTGGCAACACGTATCACCTCTGGTTAAGGCCCGGAGTCGAAATCATCAAGGCCGCCGGTGGACTGCATCGGTTCATCGGTTGGGATCGAGCTTTACTCACCGACTCCGGCGGGTTCCAGGTCTGGAGTCTGGGCGCGCTCCGCAAGATCAGCGAAGAAGGAACGGAATTCCGGTCTCACGTCGACGGTTCGCTGCGATTTCTGTCGCCGGAAGTCTCGATGGAAGTGCAGGCGGCACTTGGTTCCGACATCGTGATGGTGTTTGACGAGTGCACCCGCAGCGACGCGAGTCACGAAGAGACAGAGCGGAGCATGCAACTGACTGCGCGTTGGGCGCGCCGTTCGCGCGCAGCGTTCGAGCAACTGCAAGCGTCGGGCGCTGATACCGGGCGCGTTGAAGACGCCGGAGTACTTAGTGGGACACAAGCGCTTTTTGGCATTGTTCAAGGCGCGGGATACTTGGATTTGCGGCGTCAAAGTCTCGAACAGACGGTCGAGATTGGATTTGACGGCTACGCGATCGGCGGCTTGAGTGTCGGCGAAGAGAAATCGGTGATGTTCGAAGTCCTCCACGAGATCGCGCCGCGAATGCCGGAAAACTGTCCGCGTTACCTGATGGGCGTCGGCACGCCGGAAGACCTGGTCGAGTCAGTGGCCCGCGGCGTCGACATGTTCGACTGCGTCTTGCCGACTCGCAACGGCCGCACTGGTCAGGCATTCACCTCGCGCGGCAAGCTAAACATCAAGAACGCGCAATGGACGAAAGACACGCGCCCGCTCGACGAGTCGTGCTCGTGCGCGGTTTGCCGCCGCCACACACGCGCCTACCTGCGGCATCTTTATATGAGTGGCGAAATCCTGGCGAGTATCCTCTTGACCCACCACAATCTGGCCTTCTTCCTTGACACCATGCGAGGCGTGAGGCAATCTATCCGGTCTGGCGATTTCCCTAAATTTCGGCGAGACTTCACCGAGCGGCAGAGTGCGAATGGTGAATAATGGTTCGCGACCTCGCCGCTTCTGTTTGTTTTGCCTAAAAACTGAAAAATAAATGCACACTTTCCTGATCTTCTTCCAGAGCGGTTTAGGCGGTTTAGCACAACTCCTGCCGTTCGTCCTGATCATCGTGATCTTCTATGTCCTTTTAATAAGGCCGCAGCAGAAGCGTCAACGACAACTGCAGGAAACCATCGCCAATTTAAAAACCGGCGACCGCGTGATAACTAACGGCGGCGTAATCGGCGTGATCACGACCGTGCGCGACACCAGTTTTCTGATTCGCAGCGCCGACAAGTCGATTCTCGAAGTCGCCCGTTCGGCCATCGCCGGCATCGACGAAGAAGGGAAACAAGCTAGTTCATAGTCGAGCTTTAAAATGAAGAAAAAGCACCTCCGCTCCCGCGCAATCATTATCCTTTTGGTTACTTTGGTGGGCCTTTATCTCGTGATTGGTCCGCGACGCCGTCCGACACTCAGGGATTTCACCTGGTCGGGCATCAAAGCCACCCTCGCGCACAATATTCATCTCGGTCTCGACCTTCAGGGCGGCTCGCATCTCGTGATGCGAGTGAAAACTGAGGAGTATCTCAAACGATTGACCGAAGAGAATTACGTCGCCGCGCAGCAAGCTGCGAAAGAGGGCGGATTTGAGATCAAAAGCGGCAGTTCTGCGGCTAACCCCGGCAATTATCGGGTATTGCTTGAAGCTGCCGATGCCTCCAAAGTCAACGAGATAAAAGACGCCGTTCAGCAAAAGGTTGAGCTTGGCGACACGTCTGTTTGGGCGTACTCCGCGTCTGGCGGGCAGATGAGCTGGACGATGACTTCGACTGCCGAGCGCGTCCTCGCTGAAAACGCCACGACGCAGGCGCTGAATATCATCGACAGCCGCATCAACGCGCTCGGTATCACCGAGCCGACGCTGCAAACGCACGGCGCGCAAAGCGCGCATCAGATTCTTTTGCAGATGCCCGGCGTGCAGGATCCGGAACGCGTAAAGGCGATTCTGCAGGGTGAGTCGCGACTCGAACTGGTCCACGTCGTTGGTCCGCCGAGCCCGGCGCCTCCGACTACTTATCCAACGCGAGAAGCGGCCATCGAATCGCTTGGCGGCGCGATTCCGCCGAACCGCAAGGTCATCGCTTATCAGGAGCGAATCGACGCCACTGACACTCAAAACCAGAATGAAGCCAAGCCGAAGCAATGGGTCGTCGTCGAGGTTCCGGCAATCATCAACGGCGACGAGTTGAGAAACGCGAGCGCGGTCCAATCGCAAGGCGGCGGGCTCAAGGACTTCGAGATCAACTTTTCGTTGAAAAAAGCGGGCGCTGATAAGTTTGGCGCCTGGACCGGCGCCAATATCAACGAATACATGGGCGTCGTTCTGAACGACGAAGTGAGGTCGATCGCGTTCATCAAGTCGCAGATTTTCGACAGCGGACAGATCACGGGCCGTTTCACGCAACAGTCGGCGGAAGATCTGGCGCTGACGCTTCGTTCCGGCGCATTGCCGGCGCCGATCGAGTATCTCGAAGAGCGCACAGTCGGACCAAGCCTCGGCGCTGATTCGATTCGCGCGGGTGTGCGAGCTTCGTTAGTGGGCCTCGCGCTCGTCGTCGTGTTCATGCTCATCTACTATCGCGGTTCCGGCGTCAACGCCGTCGTCGCTTTGATACTGAACATGATCCTGATGCTCGCCGGCTTGATCGTTTTTGGCGCGACGCTGACGCTGCCCGGTATCGCCGGCATGATTCTGACGATCGGTATGGCGGTCGACTCGAACGTGCTGATCTTCGAGCGTATTCGCGAGGAGATACTGTCCGGGAAGACGATTCCGTCTGCCGTCGAGCAGGGATTTTCACGCGCTTTCATCACAATTATCGACACTCACGTCACCACCATCGTCTCGTCAATGTTTCTGTTTGTGTTCGGCACTGGACCGATTCGCGGTTTCGCGGTCACGCTGGTGATCGGATTGCTCGTCAATCTGTTCTCGGCGGTTTATGTTTCGAAGACGATCTTCATCTGGCTGTTGAGCCGCAAGGAGCGAGTGGAGTCGCTGAGTATCTAGAGAGTCATCATGTTTCAAATACTTCAGGGTATTAATATCGATTGGCTGGGTAACCGGCTTTGGTTTATCGGGATTTCCGTCCTGCTGATGCTGGTCGGACTGGGTTCCGCAATTTTTCGGCAGGCTACCGGTGGTCAGGCTTTCAACCTTGGCGTTGACTTCAAAGGCGGCACCGTTGTCACCGCCAGGTTCAAGCAAAAACCCAGCGACGAAGCGATTCGCGAAGCGCTTAGCAACAAGGGCATTCGCGATGCGGTCGTGCAACCGGTGACAGACCGAAACGATACCGTTTTGATCAAAGTCCCGCTCGAAGAGGGCAAAGACGGCCGCACTCAAGTGCGCGACGCTTTGATCACGTTTGGCACGGAAGCAGCGCCAAATCTCGAACTGGAAGCGGATCAAGCCGCGGCTTTCAAGATCGTCGGCACTGACGCGGTGGGCGCCATCGCCGGCGCGCAACTGCGCAACAAGGCCATTGCGGTCACGCTCGCCGCGCTCGTCGGCATCCTCATTTACATCGCGTTCCGGTTTGAGTGGACCTATGGCGCTGCCGCTGTTATCGCGGTGTTTCACGACGTGCTCGTAACGCTTGGTTTCTTCTCGATATTCCAGGTCGAAATCAGTCTCAACGTGATCGCGGCGCTGCTGACGCTCGTCGGTTTCTCGGTGAACGACACGATCGTGGTTTTCGATCGCGTTCGTGAGAATCGCAAACTGCACCGGCGCGACTCGCTGTACAAGATCACCAACGACGCGATCAATCAAACACTCTCGCGCACGATCATCACCAACGGACTGGTGTTTCTGTCAGTGCTGGCGCTGGTGCTTTTCGGCGGCGACGTGCTGTTTGCGTTTTCACTCGCGTTGTTCATTGGCGTGGTCTTCGGCACCTATTCGTCGATCGCGATTGCGAGCCCGATCATGGTCTGGTGGGAGCAGCGAATCGAGGCGGCAAATCGAGCAGCAGCATTGAGTTTCAGTCAGCCAATGCGTGGCGGAATTCGCACCCCTGCGAAGAATTCGGCAAAAACTTCGGGTCGCGATGCGATGGCCCCGAGTGCCGGGAACCGCTCAACTGGCGCGGGCTCCGCGTGGAAATAAGACACCGATCGCGGGGGTCATACGTTTGCGCTTGACTTTGAAACGGTATGAGGAATAGACTGCGACCGTTGCTGGCCAATTAAATAGTCTCAAGTGTCGACCCCGCGTTTTGTGAAATCAGAAGGTTGGGTGCGGCGGCGGTGTGTTGAGCGGGCCGGCGAGTTTCTCGCACAGCGGCTTTCCAATATCTATTTGGTGTGCTCAATATCGCAGAGCTGCTGTTTCCCCTTCTACATGACGGAGCTCAAGCGGCTTAAATCGACGTTTGGAAGCAATTACTGCTTGCTAGTAAGTAACCCCTGATCCATTTGGCGCCGGAAGCGGAGGACAAAGATCAATGTTCGATAATCTTGTTGAGTCCAGTTCGCACAAGAACGACATTACGCGAAAAGGCTCATTCATCGGCGTGACTGCGCTGATCTATCTTGTGCTAATGGGGGCGTTTTTTATTGCGGGTATTTACCTGTATGACGCGCACCTTGGGAACATGGAACTCGAGTTGACGACTCTCGTCGCTCCCGTGCCAGTGCCCCAGCAACAGAAACAGGAAGAACAACCGAAACAGGAAGCGAAGCCAGTTAAGACAGAGCAGAACGTCGACGTTCGTAAGGAACTAATCGCCGACGTTACCCGCACTGAACTGGTGCCCAAAGAAGTTTCGGCCAAGGCCAGTGACGTACCGCCCGTGCGACGTGGTGTGACCACGGTCCTCGGCACCGCGGACTCAAACGCTCAAGCGGCCATGCCATCAGGCCCTGGCGCAGGAACAGTAGTGACGGGTCCGTCGAAGGTTGAAATCGGCGACGAGCCGCCACCGCCCGAGCCCAAACCCACCCCGCGCGCTGCCCCGATTTCCGGGGGCGTGCTCAACGGCAAAGCCATCAGCTTACCCAAGCCCGCGTATCCACCGATTGCCAGAGCGGCACACGCTGCCGGCACTGTGGTGGTGCAGGTGCTCATTGACGAAAACGGAAGCGTTGTTTCCGCCACAGCCGTCTCGGGACATCCTTTGCTGATCAATGCGGCCGTGAGCGCAGCGCGTTCAGCCAAATTCTCCCCAACGAAGCTTTCGGGGCAGCCAGTTAAGGTAACCGGAGTGATCCAGTACAACTTCGTGGCCCAGTAACTGTGGAGAAATTTGTCGTGTCGCCACGGTTGCCGTAGGCAGTCCCGGCTTCTCTGCTTGCTATCAAACTAATAAAAACTCTTTTGGAGGGGTTCACCGTGACAATTCTAACCAGTCTTTTAGGAACGAAGGCCTTCGGTCTCTTAATGTTGTTGCAGGAGGCCGCCGCCAGTCCGGAAGCTTCCGGCGCCGACCACTTCACCCTTACTGAAATGGTGAAGAACATGGGCGGCGTGGCTATCGCCGTGGTCGTAGTGCTCCTGATCATGTCGGTCTACTCGATCGCCATCATGGTCGAGCGTTACCTGACTTACTCCGCTGCCAAGAAGCAGTCGCGCGAGTTTGCGCCGCGCGTGGCGCAGGCGCTCAAGAACGATCGCATCGAAGAAGCGATCAATATCAGCGACAAGCATCGCAAGTCGCACCTGGCGATGGTCGTGAGCAGCGGCTTGCAGGAATTCCGCGCGCACGAAGCGTCAGCCGATATTTCGGGCGACGAGATCGAAGCGTCGAAACGCGCTTTGCAACGTGCCATCGCGATTAAGACCGCCGAATTCAAGCGCGGCCTTTCCGGTTTGGCGACCATCGGTTCGACCGCCCCGTTCGTGGGTCTCTTCGGAACGGTGTTCGGCATCATCAACGCGTTCCGCGGCATGAAGAACGCAGAGTCAGCCGGTATCGCGGCCGTCGCAGGCGGAATTTCGGAAGCGTTGTTTACTACCGCTCTCGGTTTGTTGGTGGCGGTGCCCGCGGTGTGGTTGTTCAACTACTTCACGGGTAAAGTCGACGGCTTCGTCGTCGAGATGGACAACTCGGCCTCGGAATTGGTCGACTACTTCATTAAGAACCGCACCAAGCAGTTGAAGGCGTAAGAGGCTGCAACCGAAACAGTATCCGTCATGGTGAACCCGAGGTGCGGCGCCGCTCGCCGCACCACACGGTTACAGGTTGACGGGAAGGAGATTTAGTTATGGGAATGTCAGGTGGAGGCGGTGGGGGCGGCCTACAGTCGGAAATTAACGTCACCCCAATGGTCGACATCATGCTCGTGTTGCTGATCATCTTCATGGTGGTCACGCCTTTCTTGCAGCAGGGCATTACAGTGGCGCTGCCCAAGAACATGAACAACCCGGATGTCGATCCGAACATTATCAAAGAATCGTCAATCGTAATTTCCATCCCGAACGATGGACAGTACTACCTGGGCAAAATACCGGTGGCCAGGGAACAGTTGACGGAAAAAGTCGATACGATGTTGAAGGGTATTAAGAATGAGCAGGATCGTATCGTTTACATTAAGAGTGGCGTCGGTGTGAGCTATGGCGACGTCGTCAACGTCATCAACGAGGTGCGCAAGCTCGGCGTCGACAAGATCGGCCTCGTAGCCGATAAGAAGAAGGGCGGCGCAGCAGTGGCGAAGACCACGTCGTAACACAGCAGGTTACTGAGACACGGATTTAAATCAGGAGAAATTCAACATGTCGATGGGTGGTGGTGCGAAAAAAGGCAGTACGACAGCCGAACCATATATCAACGTAACGCCGTTGATTGACGTTTTGCTGGTGCTGCTGATTATCTTCATGGTCGTCACGCCGTTAAAGCCGAGCCGGTTCAAGGCTGACATCCCGACCCAGAGAGATCCCAACGAAGACTTGAGCCAGCTCAAGCCGAATCCCTTGACCCTGGTTGTTTCGATCAGCCCGGATCTTCAGATCAAGCTGAACCAGGACAACATGGGCTCGGTCAACGACACCGCGCCGCTGGCGCAGCGTTTGGCCCAGGTCTTCCAACAGCGCAAAGAACAGCGCGCCTACAAAGTAGGAATGGAAGCGCGCGCGGACGTTAAAGAAGACGATCGCATCGAGAAGACTGTCTTCGTTAAGGCCCCCAGATCGACCAAGTACGGAGATGTGGTCAAGGTGATCGATGCCATCAAAGGCGCAGGCGCAAGCCCGGTTGGTTTGCAAGTAGACGATCTGCCGCAGTAAACAAAAAGGGGATTGGCGCGGTTCCCGGGCCGGCTAAATCGCTTGGACCAGTTGGCCCGCTGTCCAGTCTCGACAAATTGGAGTCACGGATACATGAAACTCTCTCTGACCAGGATTGCGATAGTTTTAGCAGTCCTTGTTGCGATCACCGCCCTTGTCTTCAGCACCTCAGGGTGTGGTGTTATTAACCGAATCAGGTCGAAGAACCAGTTGAACGAGGCGGCCCGAGCTTATCGCGAAGGCAAATTCGTACAGGCCGAGCAGCATTCACGGGAAGCGGCCCAACTGGATCCGGATAACAAGACGGCCCCGATGTTCATCGCGCGCACTATTCACGCGCAATATCGGCCCGGCGTCCAATCTCCTGAGAACGTCGAGAAAGCCAAACAGGCAATCGAAGCTTACCAGCAGATTCTTCAGAAGAACCCGCAGGACGAAGAAGCCTACAAGGCTATTGCTTACCTCTACGGGGCGATTAAGGAAGAAGGAAAACTGAAAGACTGGATTACCCAGCGCGCCTCAAGCGACGCGACCGAGCCGACGAAACGAGCCGAAGCTTACGTTGTGCTCGCCAGCAAGGACTGGGATTGTTCGTTCAAGATCACTGAGTTGCCGGGCAATAAGGTGACCACGGTCGATCCGACGAACAACAAAGCCACAGTCTCTTACAAGAAGCCTTCGGACGCGAAGGATTTCAATCAGGCGCAGATGTGTGTGAAGCAAGGTCTCGCGGAAGCCGAAAACGCGATCAAGTTTGATCCGAATAACGAATCCGCCTGGTCCTACAAGACCAACCTGCTCCTCGAAGCCTCCAAGCTCGCGGAGATGGATGGTCAGGCCGAACAAAAAGCGCAATATCAAAAAGAATATGAGGCCGCTTTGAAGCGCACGACTGAGCTCAGCGTCGCGAACCAGAAGCGGAAGGAAGAAGAAGCGCGGCAGTCAGCGTCGCCGCCGAAGACCTAAGCAGTCACAGTTTCTACACTTTTAAGAACCTCAAATGGTGATGTCCGGCTTCGGCCTGCGACATCACCTTTTTGTTATCAAAGAGGTTTCCCGCAAAGGCGCAAAGACGCAAAGAAACAGAGACAGTTAGAGGTCAGAATAAGTGTCTTAACTTTGCGTCTTTGCGGGAAACTTCTTCTTATCCCTTTTGTTATACTTCGATACAGTGATGATCAGGATCGAAGACATCGTGGAGAAAGTTGCTGCCAATCACGCGCAGGCCGATCTCGATCTGTTGCGCCGGGCCTACCTCTTTTCCGCCAAGGAGCACAAGGGACAAAAACGGGCCTCCGGCGAGTCGTATCTTGTTCATCCGCTTGAAGTCGCAAACATTCTCGCCGACATGAAGCTCGACGAGGTGTCAGTCGCGACCGGCCTGTTGCACGACGTTGTCGAAGACACGCTCGTCGATCTCGAGACGATTCGCCGCTACTTCGGCGAAGAGATCACGCACCTCGTCGACGGGCTGACCAAGATCGCGCAGATCAGCAACATCTCGCGCGAAGAGCAGCAGGCCGAGAACGTTCGCAAGATGTTGCTGGCGATGATCGACGACGTGCGCGTCGTGCTCGTGAAGCTCGCCGATCGCCTGCACAACATGCGCACGCTTCATTATCTCAACCCGGAAAAGCGCAAGCGAATCGCGGAAGAGACGATGGACATCTTCGCGCCGATCGCGCACCGGTTGGGTATGGGTAAGTTGAGGGGCGAGCTCGAGGATCTCGCGTTTCCGTCACCTGCATCCCGAAGACTATCGCGAGCTCGCGGAACAACTCGAGAAGCGGCGTCCCGAGAACGAAGCGTTCCTGACAGGCGTCACGAAGCGCATCGAAGAGAAGATGAACGAATCGGAAGTGCCGTTCGCCCTCGTCGAAGGCCGCGTCAAACGCTTGTACTCGATCTGGAAAAAACTGCGCCGCCAGAAGATCAGTCTCGACCAGGTCTACGATCTGATCGCTGTCCGCATCATCACTCCAAACGAGATCCGTCATTGTTATGCGGCGCTGGGCGTGGTCCATAACAACTGGAAACCCGTGCCCGGCCGCATCAAGGATTGGATCGCGACGCCGCGCGACAATCTGTACCAGTCGCTGCACACTTCGGTGATCGGATCGAACCTGCAATCGTTTGAGGTTCAGATCCGCACCGAGGAGATGCACCACGTCGCCGAAGAAGGCGTCGCGGCGCACTGGAAGTACAAGGAAGGCAAACGCGGCGCGCGTGACGACGATCAGGCGTTGCAGGCTTTGCGATCGCTGGTCGAGTGGACGCAGGAAGTTAAAGATTCGAAAGACTTCCTCGACTCGCTCAAGCTCGATCTCTATCCAAAAGACGTTTACGCATTCACGCCGATGGGCAAGGTGATTCAGTTGCCGCGCGGCGCCACGCCGGTCGACTTCGCTTACATGATTCACTCCGAAGTCGGCAATACCTGCACCGGCGCCCGCATCAACGCCCGCATAGTCCCATTGCGCACGCAGATTCAGAACGGCGACGTGGTCGAGATCCTCACGACGTCCAATTCGCATCCGTCGCGCGATTGGTTGAACTTCATCGTTACCTCGCGCGCGCGCAATCGTGTGCGCCACTGGGTGTCGGAACAACAGCGCGCCGAATCGATCGAGATTGGACGAAAGCTGTTCGAGAAAGAAGCGGGCCGTTTTCAGTTATCGCCGAAGAAGATTCTCACCGACACCGATGCCGACATGAAGCGTATCGCCGGCGAGTACGGCTATGGACGTGTCGACGACATTCTGGCGGCGATCGGTTACGGCAGGCTGGTGCCGCGCAACGTCATCGCGAAGTATCTCGGACCGGAACAGTTCGAGCAGCTCGATAAGCAGAAGGAATCGCGTCTACGTAGCAGCGTCCGCGCCGTTAAGAAACTCATTCGTCTCGGAGACGACTCGATCGCCGTGCGCGGTATCGACGACTTGATGGTCACGCGCGCGCGTTGCTGTAATCCGCTGCATGGCGAAGACATCATCGGTTACGTCACGCGTGGCAAAGGCGTCGCCGTACACACGACGCGCTGCAAGAACGTGAAGCAGTTGATGGTGAATCGCGAGCGCATCGTGGAAGTTGAATGGGCCGGACGTCCGGAGAAGACTGCCTACGCGGTCAAGTTGCTGGCGATCACGGAGAACCGCACCGGAATGATCGCCGGGATCACCGGCGCTATCTCCGACATGAAGACCGGAATTCGCGACGCGCGTGCCTCAGTGGCCTCCGACGAACGCGGGCATATCGAGGTGACCGTCGAAGTATTTGACGTAAAGCATCTCGATAAGGTGATTGGATCGATCAAAGGCGTCCCGGGAGTTTTGGACGTCGAACGAATGCAGGGGGTCGTCTGATTTTGCCCTTGTTACGGCCTATCTGTTAGAATCCCCCCTTTGTTTAAAGAACCTGTAAAAACCAGTAATGCACCGGCGGCGCTCGGTCCCTACTCGCAGGCTATTAAGGTCGGCGGGATGGTGTACACGTCCGGACAAGTCGCAATCGATCCCGCGACCGGCGAGTTCATCGGCGGAGGCATCGCGGAGCAAACAGAACGAGTCTTAAAGAACGTGGCCGCGGTTCTCGAGGCCGCGGGAAGCAGTTTGGATCGAGTGGTGAAGACCCTCGTGTTTCTTGCCGACATGGACGATTTTGCGGCAATGAACGAGGTGTATGGCAGGTTTTTCCCGGATGCTCCTCCGGCACGGTCCACCGTTCAGGCGGCACGTTTGCCCAAGGATGCGCGGGTTGAGATTGAAGCGGTAGCTTTGGTTGCAGAATAAAACAACCGGCGCAATGGCCGGTTGTGGCGTTTGACAATTTAGCGGAGTAAGCGGCTAAGCGGCTTTTGCCACTTTACCTGCCTTGATGCAGGTCGTGCAGACTTTCATCCGGTGCGCGCTACCCGTTGGCGACTTTACGCGAATCGATTGAAGATTTGGATTGAAGCGACGCCGGGTGCGATTGTTCGCGTGCGAGACATTGTTGCCGAACTGGGGGCCCTTGCCGCAGACTTCACAACGTTTGGCCATTATTTTTGCAACCTCCGTAATTAGAAAACCAAGGTTTATAACAAACGCATTTCAAAGTCGTCAAGGCGCGGCTGGGATGAAACTGCCATTTGATGGATCTAGCGTGTAATAAAGGAGCACATTTAAAAGTGGGCAAAATCGGAAAAGTTCTTGCTGTGAGTTGTTTGGCGTTGTCGAGTCTTCTGGTGGGCGCGTGTGCATCCGGCGGGTCGGCTGTTACCGAGAATACCGTCGCCGCCACCGTCAACGGCCGTAACATCATGCTCCAGGAAGTCGAGCGAAACCTCAACCAACAGACCGGTGGCAATCCGTCGGCTTTGAATCAACTCGAACTGGCCAGTGCCCGGCTTCAGATTCTTGACAGCCTTATTCAGCGAGAAGTGCTCTACCAGCGCGCTGAACGCGAGAAGGTTCTTCCGACCGACGCTCAAATCGACGGCGCTATCGCGACGCAAAAACAGCAGAGTGGCATGACGTCCGAAGACTTCGAGAAGAGCCTGGCAGCGCAAAACCTGAACATGGAACGGCTGCGCGAAGAAGCGCGGAAAGATCTGGCGATTGCCTCGCTTCAGGACAAGTACAGCGGACAGATCAATATCAGCGACCGCGAGGTTGAAGATTATTACAACGCGAACCGGCAGCAGTTTGTAAACGCGCGCGGCGTTGCGCTCGCAATGATCATGGTTGACCCCGTGGATAACAGTGCGCAGGGCATCAGGGACGATGCGAAGAACGAAACCGACGCCAAGTTGAAGATCGACAACGTCTATCAGCAACTCCAAGGCAAGGCTGACTTTGCCACTGTCGCTCGCGCCAAGAGCGAGGATCCCGTCAGCGTGCGCAATGGCGGCGATATTGGTTTTGCTTCCGAAGAGGATCTGCGCAGCAACAATTTCCCCGGGGAGTTGATCGCCAGTTTCTTTGGACCAATGCAGGTTGGTGATTACACGCAGCCCACGCGGTTCAGCAACGGCAAGTGGTACATCTTCAAGCTCGCCGAGAAGCGGCTGCAAACAGAGAACCTGACCTTGGAGAGCCCCCGCGTCAGACAGCAGATCACTCAGGGCCTGACGAATCAACGCCGCCAGATTCTCAATGCCGCGTTGTTGGAAACGGCAATGAACGACGCGAAGATCATCAACAATCTCGCCAACAACATGTTGAATAATCCGAGCAATCTCGGTTTGCGTCCGGCCGGCACGACCGGAATGCCGGCAGCAAGCCCGGCGCAGCAGTCATCTCCGTTTGCGTCTCCATCTGCGTCTCCGGCAGCTTCCGCTCCGGCGGCGACCAGTTCGCCCGTTTCGGTGAAACCAAACGCGTCGCCGACTAAGTAGTTGTTAGTATTTCCTGCGTGTCTCCGCCTCCTCAGCGGAGACACAAAGCACCTCCATGTTGTTCCGTCTTTCAGAAGTACATAAATCTTACGGCACTCAGGACGTGTTGCGAGGCACGTCTTTGCAGGTGAACCCCGGCGAGCACGTCGGGCTCGTGGGCCGCAACGGCGCCGGCAAGAGCACGATCTTTCGTCTCGTTCGCGGCGACGAAACGGCGGATCGCGGCGAGGTGATCCGTGCGCGCGGCGTGAAGCTCGGCCTGTTGGACCAGCACGTTCATTTCAAGCCCGGATCGACGGTCCATGAATCTGCGCTCGCCGCCTTTGGCCGTTTACAGCAGATCGAGCACGAGATGCACGAGCTCGAACATCGCATGGCGGACGCCGGCGACGATCTCGAAAAGATTCTCGAGCGCTACAGCGATCTGCAACATGAGTTCGAGCACGAAGGCGGTTTTGAATACGCGGCGCGTGCCGAGACGATTCTTCAGGGACTCGGTTTCGATCGCGAGATGTGGTCGCTGGAGACTGAAAAACTTTCCGGCGGTCAACAGAACCGGCTTGGCCTCGCATGTCTGTTGCTGGCGTCGCCCGATATTCTGCTGCTCGACGAGCCTACGAACCACCTGGACGTAAACGCTGTCGAGTGGCTGGAAGAGTTTCTGCAGGAGTATGCAGCGGCTTTTGTAATTGTTAGCCACGATCGTTATTTTCTCGACCGCTCGTGCCGCCGGATTGTCGAGCTCGAAAACGGACGCGCTTCCAGTTACACCGGCAACTATTCCGATTATCTCGTCGAACGCGAAGAGCGCCGCGAAGCGCAGCAACGTGCTTACGACAACCAGAAACAGTTGATCGCGAAGACGGAAGAGTTCATTCGTCGCAACATCGCGGGACAGAAGACGAAGCAGGCGAAGTCGCGGCGCAAGATGCTGGAGAAGCTGGAGCGCCTCGACGCGGTTCGTCCGGAGCAGTCGTCAGGCGACTTTCGTCTTCAGACGATCGAGCGCACGGGAAATCACGTGTTGACGGTCACCGATCTGGCGATTGGTTATCCGGAGAAGTTGTTGGCAGAAAAGATCGCGTTCATTTTGCGGCGCGGTGAGTGTCTCGGTGTTATTGGTCCCAACGGTTCCGGCAAGACGACGTTTCTGAAGACGATTCTTAACAAGCTCGATCCGTTGGCCGGCGAGGTGCGCTGGGGAACGAAGGTGCAGGTTGGTTACTACGCGCAGCAGCTCGACGATCTCGACGATCGCAACGAGATCATCATGGAGCTGCGTCGCGTTGCGCCTTCGACGGCGACGGCTGGTGAGCTGCGTTCGTTTCTGGCGAAGTTTCTGTTTACGGGCGACGACGTTTACAAACACATCAGGGATCTTTCGGGCGGAGAGAAGGGAAGACTGGCGCTGGCGAAGTTGATCTACTCGCGCGTAAACGTGCTGGTCCTGGACGAGCCGACCAACCATCTCGACATTCCCTCGCGCGAGGCGCTCGAAGAAGCTTTGTCAGCTTATGAAGGAACGATCATCACGATCAGTCACGACCGCTATTTTCTCGACCGCGTGGCGACGCAGATTTTGGCTTTGGATGGCGTGGGTGGCGCTGACCATTACGACGGCGATTACACGGAGTATCACGATTGGAAACTTTCAATTCGTGGTTCTGTTGTCGTTGTCGCTCCTGCTCCTGCTTCTCTACCCGAACCTTCCAAGAAGACCCCAACCAGAAAAAAGAAATCCGACGCTCGCACGCCGGATCAGATCGAAAACGATATTACTCAAGCCGAAGCTCGACTCAACGAGATCTCACAACAGATGGGCACGCCTGAAGTCGCTCGTGACGCCGACCGCCTGATCGCCCTCAACGACGAATATCAACAGACTGAAGCACGGCTCAAGAGTCTTTACGAAGAATGGGATCGCGTCGGCGTTTAACCACAAAAGGCACAAAAGGCACAAAAGGTACAAGGAAGATTTTTAAAAGATTTTGTGCCTTTTGTGCCTCTTGTGCTTTTTGTGTCTAAATACTTACCAACGGCAGCGATCGGTAACGCTTCCCAGTTAGTCTCGCTAACGCATTCACAACTGCCGGAGAGATCACCGGAACCGGCGGCTCGCCGCAGCCTGTCGGCGCTTCCGTGCTCGGCACGATATGAACGTCAACCGCGACGGGCGCGTCGACGATGTACGGCGGCACGTAGCCATCGAAGTTTCGCTGCTCGACGACTCCGTTCTTCAACGTGATCGCGCCTTTCGCCATCAACTGCGACAGGCCAAACGTCACTCCCGCCTGAAACTGGCTCTCCACCGTCAGCGGATTTACTGCCAACCCGCAATCGACAGCGACTGTCGCGCGATGGATCTTCGGACGCTTGTTCTCGATCGATACGTCGACCGCGCAGGCGACGCCAGTCCCGAACGACTCGTGACAGGAGATTCCGAGCGCGTGTCCCTTCGGCAAACGATTGCGCCAACCAGCGATCGTCTTCTCCAGCAGATCGAGCGGTCGCAACAACTTCTTCGCTTCCGGCTTGAGTAGTTTGCGCCGGTAGGCAATCGGATCCATTCGCGCTCGCATCGCCAGCTCGTCGATCAACGTCTCCATAACAAACGCGGTGTGCGTGTGTCCGACCGAACGCCACCAAAGCACGGGCACGTTCACTTTCGGATGATGAACCGAGACGTGAAGATTTTGAATGTTGTAGTGCGTGTCTGACGCTCCTTCGGTCGCTGTTTGGTCCACGCCGTTCTTGACCAAGAACAGATTCGAAAGGAGTGCCCATCAATAGCGACTGGCCCACAATCACGTGTCGCCACGCGGCCGGCAATCCGTCTGGACCAACGCCGACTTCGACGCGATGAAAGTGCATCGGGCGATAGTAGCCGCCCTGCACGTCGTCTTCGCGTGTCCAGACGAGCTTGACTGGAGTTCCACGCAGGCGTTTCGCGATCGACGCCGCTTCGCGTTGCACGTGCGAGTCAGTCACCGCGCGCCGTGCCGAAACCACCGCCGGCCATCTCGGTGTGGAAAGTGACCTGCTCGGGTTTCAGTCCCAGCACTTCGGCGACCGCCATCTGATCGATAGTCTGAAACTGCGAGCCGGCCCAAACCTCCGCGCGATCGCCGTCGAACCGCACGGTTGTGTTCAACGGCTCCATCGGCGTGTGGGCCAGAAACGGAAACTCGATACTCGGCGACGATCCGGTTGCTCGCGGCGATCTTGGTCTATCGCCCTTCGCATCGCCGTTGCTCACGGCAACGTTGCCCGGCTGTGCGGCCGAGCTGCTTGTACCTGGTCCATAACTCGGCAGCTGTCCGCTGCTTCAACGCCAGTCGACGTCCCATTCGATCTTGAGCCGGTTTCGCGCTTGCTTTGCCGGCCAAAACTTGTCCGCGACGACGGCGACGCCCGTCCCTTTTGCGAGCGGGATCTCGAACACTTCGCGCACGCCTTCGATTCGTCGTGCTTCATTGTCGACGATCTCTTCACGCGCGCGCCAAACACCGGCGGATGCGCGACAACGGCCACTTTCATTCCCGGCAGATCCAGATCCAGGCCGAATTTCAACGAGCCGTTACACTTGGCGCTGCTATCCAATCGTTTGACTTTCTTGCCGACGAGCCGGAACTCCGTCGGATTCTTCAAGCGCACAGTCGCCGGCACTGGTTTGCGCGCCGCATCGCTCGCGAGCTCAGCATAAGTGGCAGAGCGTCCGCCTGGTCCATGGACCACGCTGGCTTCGGTGCGGCATTGATCGGGAGTCGTGTTCCAGCGATCGGCCGCGGCGGCAACGAGCATCGCGCGAGTCTTCGCGCCGAGTTCGCGGTACTGCTGAAACGAATGCGCGATCGAACCCGATCCGCCAACCATCTGGATTCCGAACACCGGATCCTTGTAGACGTCGGCTGCGGGCGCGAGCTTGCGCGATCACGTTGGACCAGTCTGCATCCAGCTCGTCGGCGAGCACCATCGGCAAGGCAGTTTGCACTCCCTGACCAAACTCGAGCCGATTGACCTGGATCACGATCTTCCCGTCCGGCCTGATGTTGACGAACGCATCGGGCGGATAAACTTTGGCCGGCGCCGTGCGGCCTGCGCGCTTCCTGGGCCAGTACTCGTTTTCGATCCCGGATCGAGGTACAGCGAGACGAACAGACCTCCCGCCGCTGCAAACGACACGCGCAGGAATCCACGCCGACCCAACTCATGTCGCTCAATTGCGGCAACCATCACGTCGCCTCCTTTCGTTATCTGCGCCGCCGCGTTCTTGATTGCTTCGCGAATGCGCGGATAGGTGCCACAGCGGCAAAGATTTCCACCCATCGACTCCTCGATGTTTTTGTCCGTTGGTTTCGCCGTGTGCTTGAGTAGAGCGACCGCGGCCATGATCTGTCCGCTCTGGCAGTAGCCACACTGCACGACGTCTCTTTCAACCCACGCATCTTGAACTGCTCGTCCGACGGCGTCCTGGTCGATGCCTTCGATCGTCACGATCGGACGATCGCCGACGTGCGAGATCGGAACGATGCACGAGCGCGTCGCCACGCCGCCGACATGGACCGTGCACGCGCCGCACGCGCTGATGCCGCAGCCGAACTTCGTGCCCGTCATCTTTAGATCTTCGCGCAGCACCCAGAGCAGCGGCGTTGAAGGATCGACCGTCACTTCTCTCCGCTCGTCCGTTTACGTTTAGTTGGTAAGTGGCCATCGTTTGTATCTTCCTTGCGGGCACGGCGTGCCGGCTTCGACCCAGCGACGCGTGGCGGCGACGAATTGTTCGTGTGTGAGTGGCGGCAAGGTGCGCGCTGTGCCGTCGGGCCTGCGGCCCGGGTCCCACGCCCACTTCACGAGCGCTTCTTCTTCGTGATGTTTCAGCAAACCTGGACCATCGAGATTATGGTTCCGCGAACGGTCGGTGAGTTGGCGGCAGACGGCGGCGCTCGAAAGCGGCCGATCGTTTATGTCCTGCCAGCGCATCTCGAGAGGAGCGAGGTGCCAGTTGTGGCCGCCGGGCACGCCGGTGCTGTCCGCGTTGGTCTCCTGGTGACAGCTTGCGCAATTCAAACCCGGCACGCCTTTGCCTTCCGGACCACGCACGACGTTCGCGACGTGACGGTGTCGGTCGTCGCCTTGCTGTGGATAATTGGTGGCGGTGTGACAGTTGATGCAGCGCGGACTGGTCAACACTGAATAGACCTGTTCCCAGGCTGCGAGTCCCTGCGCGGCGTCTGGTTTGGAGACTTCCGCACCCGCAAAGCGAAACGCGCTGACCACCAACGCTGCGGCAACAATCGCCGACACCAAAAGAACTGCACGAATGACCGGCATCAGAACCTCCTCGCGAATTGACAAATGGTGTTGCGCGGAGTATCCGTCAGGTATACGAAGCTGTCAATCAGATTAAAATAATGACCACAAAAATAGAATGACTCTATTTACCCAGTTCGCGTCCCCCTTTTCACGCACGAAAAATTTCTTCGCGAGTGTGTCGATCCCGCACCTGTCCGTTCGACTTACTCTTGAAGGATGCAATTTTGCATAAGTGAAAGGATTATTTATGGACAACAAACCAACACATGAACAGGCACAGTTACACCTACAGGTTTACGATCTGCGGCGTGAGGCCCGTCTCCGGGAGGCACGCGATTGGTTCCAACAAAACTACCACGCAGACACATTCGAGGAAGCCGCGCGTCTCATGGGGCCCGGCACGAAAGAAGGACAATATATCGGCAAGGTGATCGGTTATTGGGAACAAGCCTGCGCGCTGCTCAATTACGGATTGCTTCACGACGGTCTCTTCTTCGAGACGAGTGGCGAATTTTTCGGAGTTTGGGAACTGCTCAAGCCGGGTGGTACCGCAGTTTCGCGAGCAGTTTAACGATCCGAACATGCTCTCGAACCTGGAGCGGGCGGCGCAGCGTTATGAAGAGTGGTCCGAGAAACGCGCCCCAGGGCACATCGCTGCGATGCGTAAGTGGATGGAGCAGGAGCGCGCGCAGAAGAAGTCCGCCGCGAATGCTTAAGTGAGTCTGCGAAACTGAAACCCGTAATGCAGGATTTGCGCGATTTAACAATCGTGAGAATCCTGCAATCCCCCTCTTGACGGCCCGCCCACCGTAAAATCCTGCGATCTAACAACTCCCCCGATAGTGGTAGAACTCAGATCCCCCATGCCGTGATGCGCTCCTTGTCATTGCGTGGCAGAATGATCCTTCTCTGCTGGCTTTGCACAAAAACGTCCGCTACGAAGGATATTCTCCCGCAAAGGCGCAAAGACGCAAAGAAAGTCCAGCGAAACGCGGCAGCGCTTTGCGTCTTTGCGCCTTTGCGCCTTTGCGGGAGACAGCTTCACGTAATAACGCACTTTTTGTGCAAAGCTTTCTCTGCAAAAAGAAGCAAAGGTTGGAGCACTAAGTACGTTATGGCTAAACCCGTATTGCTAACGGTCGACGACGATCGCGAGGTGTTGCGCGCCATCGAACGCGATCTGCGGCGGAAGTATGGCAGCGACTATCGCGTGTTGCGCGCAGGATCAGGACAGGAAGCCCTCGAAACTGTTCGTGAGCTGAAAATCAGAAACAACTCCATCGCGCTCTTTCTGATCGATCAGAGATGCCGGGAATGTCCGGAATCGAGTTTCTGGCCCAGGCCATCACACTCTTTCCGGATGCGAAGCGGGTGCTCCTGACCGCTTACGCGGACACTGATGCGGCGATCGCTGCCATCAACGAAGCCGGTATCAATCACTACTTGCTCAAACCCTGGGACCCACCGGAAGAAAATCTCTATCCAGTGCTGGACGAACTGCTCGAGGATTGGGTAGCGGCGTTTCCGCCGCAATTTGAAGGCATTCGTGTGTTAGGGAATCGCTGGTCGCCTGCTTCACATAACATCAAAGATTTCCTCGCGCGCAATCACGTACCGTATCAATGGCTCGATATAGAAACAGCCGCTTCCGACACAGACGTGCGCCATCTGGTCGAGTTGTTGGATGACGAAGAGACACGCAGCCTGCCGGTTGTGATCCTTCCCAACGGTTTACGTCTGAGCCAGCCTTCGCTGATAGAACTTGCCGAACATGCAGGGCTCAAAACTCGCGCAACCGAAGCCTTCTACGATCTCGCCATCGTCGGCGGTGGTCCGGCAGGACTGGCCGCCGCCGTTTACGGCGCAAGCGAGGGGTTGCGAACCGTGATGCTGGAGCGCGAGGCGCCGGGTGGTCAGGCGGGCATGTCGAGTCGCATCGAAAATTATCTTGGTTTTCCAAGTGGACTGACCGGCGCTGATCTTGCGCGACGCGCTGTGGTCCAGGCGAAGCGCTTTGGCGTCGAGATCATTTCGGCGGAAGCGACTGCCGTGCGTGTTGATGGTCCATACCGTTCTTTGAAACTGGCAAATGGCGGTGAGCTTAGTTGCCATGCTCTGTTGGTTGCGACAGGCGTGCAGTGGCGTAAGCTGGACGCACCCGGAATTGAACGTCTGACTGGCGCGGGCGTTTATTACGGCGCAGCAATGACTGAAGCAATATCGACAAAGGACGAGGATGTTTACATTGTCGGCGGCGCAAACAGTGCTGGACAGGCTGCGATGCACTTTTCCAGGTACGCGCGCCGGGTCGTCATGCTCGTGCGTGGCTCGTCGCTGGCGGCTTCGATGTCGCAATACCTGGTCAACCAACTCAAGGCGACGCCAAACATTCACATCGAATTCAACACATGCGTGGTGGAAGCTTACGGTGAAGATCATCTCGAAGCCATTTCAATTCATTGCACAGAATCGGATGAGATAAACAAAGTGCCGGCCAACTCTTTGTTCATCATGATCGGCGCCGCGCCAAACACTGATTGGCTGGCCGGAATCGTGGAACGCGATGAGCTCGGTTTTATCTATTCCGGCCCACAACTCACGCGCGACGGTAAACGTCCGAACGGCTGGAAGCTCGATCGCGATCCAAGCCTTTTGGAAACAAACGTGCCCGGGATCTTTGTCGTGGGCGACGTGCGGCACGGTTCTGTTAAGCGGGTGGCGTCGGGCGTGGGCGAAGGTTCAGTGGCCATCTCTTTCGTGCATCAATATCTGAGCAAGGTCGTGTAACAGATGGAAGAAACCGAAGACGTTGGTGCGCCGGAGACTGTGTCGGGCGGCATTGAAGCAATCGTTCCGGCGCTGTCTTCACCGCCAGACAAAATCGAAGCGCTTAGACGCGTGCATGTGTTTGCCGATCTGTATGAGGACCAGTTGCGGTGGTTCGCCGATAACTCCGAAGACCGGCGCTATGCAGCGGGCGATGTTTTGTTTAGCAAAGGTGACAAGCCGGACGCGATGGTGGTCTACCTGGAGGGCGAAGTACACGCTTACTGGGACGAGAACGATCACGACATTGTTTACATTCAGCGGGCAGGCGAGCAATTGACTGAAGTAACGGGAATGCTTCCGTTTTCGCGCATGACCGAGTTTCAGGTAACCGGACGGGCAGTGACGGACGTTCGCCTGTTGTGGTTTCCGGTAAGTCTCTTTGCCGAGTTGATGCAGCGCATACCGGTGCTGGTCCAACGCCTGGTCGGGATCATGAGCGATCGGGTGCGTGAATCCACCACTCTCGATCAACAGCAGGATAAGTTGATGGCGCTCGGCAAACTGTCGGCCGGACTCGCGCACGAGCTTAACAATCCGGCGGCCGGAGCGATGCGTGCGGCCAACGATCTAATCGAGACTCTGAAGCAGTTACGCACAGCCGACATGAGACTTTGCTCGCACGATCTCACCGAGACGCAACAGGCATCAATCGACGCTTTCGAAAGTAAAGCGATCGATCGGACCGCCACGGCTGAGCAGTTGAATTCGCTCGATCAGAGTGACAGGGAAGATGAAGTCTCTGCGTGGCTCGAGTCACAGGGAATCGCTGAACCGTGGCAACTTTCCGCCAATCTGGTTGAGGCTGGCGTGGATTCTGCCGCTTTGGACCAACTGCTCGAAGAGTTGCCGCCGAGCACGATCGGCGACGTGCTGGCCCGAGTCAACTGCCAGCTCGCGGCGGCGAAGCTGGCCGGCGAGATTAAGACGAGCACCACCCGCATATCAGAGTTGGTCAGAGCGATTAAGGAATACAGCTACATGGACCAGGCGACAGTCCAGAACCTCGACGTCCATAAGGGCCTGGAGAACACGCTCGTCATCCTGAAATACAAGTTAAGAAAAAAGAACATCACGCTTACGCGCGATTACGCCGAATCGTTGCCGCTAATCAAAGCTTACGGCAGTGAGCTCAACCAGGTATGGACCAACCTGATTGTCAATGCAGTCGATGCGATGAGCGAAGGCGGAACGTTGAAGGTCCGCACCAAGCGCGAACCAACCGATATTCTGGTAGAGATTCGTGATAACGGCGCGGGTATACCGGCGTCGTTGAAGTCGCGCATCTTCGAGCCATTTTTCACGACCAAGCCAGTTGGCGATGGGACCGGCCTGGGTTTGGACACCGTGGCCCGCATCGTGCGCAAACACCGCGGCAATGTTCGTTTCGAATCAAAACCCGGCGACACGTGTTTCCAGGTTCGACTGCCGATCGGATAGCCCCTTCCGGTGGTGTCTTAAAATTGAACTCTGCGCTCTCTGCGTACCTCTGCGCTCTCTGCGATCTCTGCGTTAACAATTGAATTGCAAGCATATTAAACGCAGAGATCACAGAGGTACTCAGAGAAGGCAGTTCAAATTAAGTCACCATCCTTCTTGACACATCCCCTCGACTCAAAGTATCTTGACATCAAGATATATTGAGAGAGGTTGGAATGTGAGTACAGATAAACTGAATTCGTTAACCGGCGGCACTGGCGTTCACGTTTTTCTTGTGTTGTGGAAAGCGGCGCGAGCGGTGGAGACGTATGCCGAAAACAGCGTCTCGCAGTCGCAGATGTGTGGCAGCGACTTCGCCGTCCTCGAAGCGCTGCTGCACAAGGGACCGCTTCCGGTCAACGAAATCGGCAAAAAGGTTTTGCTGACGAGCGGCTCGATTACAGCCGCGGTCGATCGTTTGGAAGATAAGGAATTAGTTGAGCGTCGCGCTCATGGCACTGACCGGCGCGCGAAAGTAGTTCATTTGACCAGTAAAGGTAAGAAACTGATTACCCACGTTTACGCTGATCATGCGGCTGACATGGAGCAACTCGCAGCAGCTTCACTGAGCAGGAAAGACCGTGAGACGCTGATCCGGTTGTTGAAGCAGATCGGGTATGAGGCCGCCGGCCGCATTCGCGGCGCAAGTAAAGCCAATAAAGGAAAGTAAAGGGAAAGTTATGTCAACAGTGAGTGAAGCATTGAAATCAGAGACTACTATGAGCAACGGTCGCACCATTGCCGGAGTTGTAAACAGTATCGAGACTTTGGAGGGTGCTGGTTTTCTTGTGCGCCGCCCGTTTCCGAGGCCGGCGTTTTCTGAGTTTGACCCATTCTTATTACTCGACGAGATGGGGCCGATGGACCTTGCTCCAGGTGAAGCTAAAGGAGCGCCGGATCATCCGCATCGCGGATTTGAAACAGTGACTTACGTCCTGGCTGGGGATCTGGAGCACAAAGACTCGCGCGGGCACGCCGGGCGCTTGAGACCGGGTGACGTGCAGTGGATGACTGCCGGAGCGGGTGTGATTCACTCGGAGATGCCGAGCGCGGAGTTTGAGCGACACGGAGGGCGCATGCATGCGTTTCAACTTTGGGTGAACCTCCCCAAAGGTGACAAGATGATGAAGCCGCGTTACCAGGAGATACCGAACACGCAAATTCCCAAGGCGACTTCGAGCGATGGCTTGGTAAGCGTGAGTGTGATCGCGGGCGAAGCGCTGGGCCAGAAGGCCGTCATCGAGACCCGCACGCCGATTGTCTACCTCCATTACCGGATCAAGCCCGGCGGCTTTGTTGTGCAACCAGTACCCGGCGCTTACAACGCCTTTGCTTACATCGTCGACGGCGAAGGTGTGTTTGGTGACGAGCGCGAGCGCGCTGTGGATGGCCAGATGGTCCTATTCGCAAATGAGGGTAACGAGGTTCGAATCGAGAATCCGGCGGATGCAAAGGCTGAGCTCGACGTCTTGCTCATTGCGGGATTGCCGTTGCACGAACCGGTTGCGCGTTATGGTCCATTCGTGATGAACACGACGGACGAAATTCATCAGGCGATTGAGGATTATCGACTGGGCAAGATGGGCGCGATTCAGTCTTGATTCGCGCGCCGTGTTAATTGAAGGAGAGATAGCAATGGTATCTGAAGTTAGGGTTCGTGATTCGTCGGCAGTTGACGTGGCCCTGCTGATTGCGCGTGTGATCGTCGGTGTAGTTTTTATGATGCATGGCGCGCAGAAGCTGTTCGGGGCTTTCGGTGGACCAGGGTTATCGGCGGTGGTCCAAATGATGGGGCCTTTAGGTTACCTGGTTGCGATTGGTGAGTTCTTTGGCGGTTTGGGATTGGTTGTCGGGTTCTTATCGCGGTTTTCCGCCGCGGTACTCATCGTGATTATGCTGGGGGCGATCGGGATGGTGCATGCGCAGTTTGGTTTCTTTATGAACTGGATGGGCAACCAGCAAGGCGAGGGTTTTGAGTATCATCTTTTGGCTATTGCCGTTCTGCTCGTGATTCTTATCGCTGGACCAGGACGTTACGCCATCGGCCGATTCTTACCGCTGCCCAAGTCCGCCGATAAACAACGACCTATCGCCGTTCTTGAATAGAAGTACGTGAGCAAAGAGTGAGCGGGAAGAGCACGCATGTCTCTTCCCGCTCGTTCATTTTGCGAGGTGGCTTGTCTCAGCGGCGTTGGCGCCGTTTCCTCAGTATTCCTGCAATGCCGGCGACTCCCGTGCCTAACAGCAGCAAGGTCGCAGGTTCAGGTACGTTTTGATTTAGAAGCTGTCCGCGAATCTCGCCGGTCGGGAACTGCGAGGTATGGACGTTCAAATAGGTCTGGCCGTTGAGCAGTCCGGCAATGAATGCGGCTTGTGCTCCGGCCACGGTCCCGCCATGTGCGGTTATGAAGGCGGGGTTGTAAGTTGAGGCGGCAGTCAGGTCAAACGTCATGAGGTAAGTGCCCGTAGTGACGCCGAGCGGGAACCCCGGAAACGTCGGCACGGCAGTCGCGACGAGCGCATTGGCTCCGGGTCCGGCACAGCAATGGATGTGAGAAGCGATTGTTGGACTTAACAGCCCGGCGAATGAGACGTTGACGGTCAGTAGATTGGTAGCAGTGTCCAGTGTCACCAGCGCGCTGCCAACGCCTGGCGAACCGGTTGGTGGTACCTCCTGTGCGCCGGTCAAATTTCCCGTAAACGCGAGCTGGTCTGCCCTTGCTATCGCAGAAAACATCAAGAGCATAACCAGAAGACCGGCAAGATTAAGAGTCTTCTTCATTCATATCCCTCCCTTTTTCGTCCCTGAAGCATCATGCTGCAACTCGGGCGCAATGCAGGTAGACGCGGTAATCTGACGTTCGTCAGCACAATTGATAGTTCTTCTCGAAGTTGTGTCGGGAGCCAGTGTCAGTGGGGGAAAAACTCTGCCGGCTGAATGGTGGAAGGTATTCAGTCAACTGTCTGCGAAGGGGAGAAAGTAGGTGGGCAAACAGGATGCCAGCTTAGTGCAAATTAGCCGCGTGCATTAACGCGGAATTTCGATCGCTGATCGGTCCGCTACCGCACAAAGGTATTGCTACATTCGGATCAGGGTTTAGGAATTTGGATCTGCCGCTGTTTTTGAATCGCAACAGACGTTCAGATCGAATCAAGTTAAACGTGGCTGCTCAAGCTGCGTAACTTTGAAGTCTTGTGCTACTATGTCGCTCCGATTTTTTCGGCAATTCGATGCGGATCGGGGACGAGCGGACCGACGAGAGCCGTTTCGCGAGTTTGACAATCCTTCCACTTAGGCGCGTAGCTCAGGGGTAGAGCACTACCTTGACACGGTAGGGGTCTGCGGTTCAAATCCGCACGCGCCTACCAATCCTCTCAACAAGTTACGCCGTACAACCACGTTTTCCGTTGCTCCAAAACGCTCCAGATAAATTCTAATTGTGACTCATATTCCTACTTAGTCCACTCTATGAGCTTGTCTACGCGGACTTGTTTAGTGGCTCTCGTGGTTGGCTCTTCAAAATAGTTTCAGAATCTAAGCGGTAGCAATCAATCTTCGAGAGCGGCTCCCAATCAAAACGTGCGGGGTTCTGAATGGTAGTCACCTGAGGTTGCGATGCGCAATTGAAAACGACGTATAGCCAGTAGGCATCGCCCAGGCGTAGGGCTGTTTTGTATTCGTTAGCGGTGAGGGCGATCTCACCAACCGCTGCGCGTCCTTTTACCTCGATGAATCGCGTCGCGACTTGTTCTCCTTCAGTTTTGGAGAGAGCACGACGGGAGATCAG
The DNA here is from genome assembly GCA_963770215.1 of uncultured Acidobacteriota bacterium. GTDB lineage: Bacteria > Acidobacteriota > Blastocatellia > Pyrinomonadales > Pyrinomonadaceae > PSRF01. Next base: position 199,072 of record CAVYOP010000008.1, on the reverse strand, counting down.
ATCAAAGCCACGAGTATCGTCCTCGACGTTTTCTACCTTGCAACCTCGCGCTTCTTCAAAAGCGACAACTGCCTGAACCGCGATGCGTTCAATTGTCGCGAATCTCAAATCAGCCTGAGCCTCTGGCTCGCCGGACGGGCGAGCCACGGTGTAGCCAACAGCCTCGTACGCCTTTGTCCGCTTCTTGTACATGCGATTCAGTACTGGCACCGAAGCATCGACATAGTCATAAACTCGAACTATTCGTTTGTCTGCATGAAGCCGATGCAGTCGCCCGACGTATTGCTGCAAGGTTCCGCGCCACGAGATGGGCATGGCGAGGAACAGCGTATCCAGTCGCGCGTCGTCAAAGCCTTCTCCAATGTACCGGCCTGTGGCAAGGATCACTCGTGGCAGGCCATCCGCGACGGCACTGATCTCGGAGGCAAGCGCATCACGTTGCTTCTTTCCCATTCCGCCTTTCATCACAAAAATATTCGGCACTCGTCGCACGAGCTTCTCAAACAAGAACTCCAAGTGATCGGTACGCTCGGTGAGCAGGAGCGGAAACCGTCCGTCTTCGATTGCGGCAACAACATCGGCGACGATCAAATCTGAACGCTGGTGGTCGTGAACGAGAGCGGTGTAAATATCTTGAATGCCGATATCATTCCATTCAGGAGGCACCGTGAATTCAGTCAACCGAGGAATGACCTCGTATTGAAAAGCTGAAGCAGCAGCCTGCTTCTTACTGCTCACATTGAAGCGGATTGGACCGCATTGCATAAGGATGATTGGATGATGGCCGTCTTTGCGAACTGGGGTCGCCGTTAGGCCGACTACGTACTTCGCTTTGGCCTTCTTCAGCACTCGCTCGAACGAAAAGGCAGAGACATGATGGCATTCGTCCACGATCACCTGGCCATATTCGGCCACGATGTCCTTCACCTCGCCCTTTCGAATCAGACTCTGGATGACTGCTACATCAAGTCGCCCGGTTTGAGTGTTCTTCCCACCCCCTATCTGACCAATGTCCTTGCTTGCGAGTGCGAGGAACAGCGCCAGTCTCTCCCGCCACTGGTCCATTAGTTGACGACGATGGACCAGCACCAGAGTGTTCACTTTGCGGAGCGCAATCAGGCTCGCAGCAATGGCAGTCTTGCCAAAGGCTGTCGGAGCACAAAGGACACCTTCATCGTAAGCCGCCATAGCCTTGGCTGCCTCTATCTGGGTCGGTCGGCGGTCGCCGTGGAACTCAACCTCAAAAGGAACTCCGCTGAATCGATGATCTGTAACCTCGACCGCGATGCGATGGCTCTCGCACAGATCGAGTACTTCTTGCAGCAAGCCCCGAGGCAGCGCGATATGATGAATCAGGTCTTCAGCGCAAGCGATGACGCGGAGTTTGCCAAAGGTCGAGAGTCGCATCGCTTGTGCCTGATAAAACTCCGGATTCTGAAATGCAGCCAGGCGCATCAAGCGATCCAGGAACACATCAGGCAAGTCTTTCTTTTCGACAAAAATCATGTTGCCAAGTTTGATTGATATGTTTGGAGGCAGCGGTTCCGTAATCGTCTTATCAGAGACTCGTTCAGAGGGAGGAAGAATCCAGGGATAGTTGGCGCCATCGTAGTCAGTTGCCCCGTGTCGAACGTTGATGACGTCGCCAGCCGGATAGACCTTGCGAAGAAGTGCTTGCGCTTCGTCCAGAGCCAATCGTCTTATCGAAGAAAGGAATGCCCACTGGTCATCGAAGGGCCGAAGTTGATCGTCTACAAAGACGCTGTTGCCCTTTTCGCGTGGACCATGCTGCAAGGGCAGGGCTATGAGATTTCCGAATCCGCCCCTCGGCATAGTGTCCTGGCTTGGAAACAAGCGATCATAGGAATGGAGGCCCACTGCGTAACGCCGCTCCATCGTTCGCGTCAAGATAGCGCTCGCGAGCTTTCTGGCCAATGCTGCTTGTACGGGATTGGCGAAGAATATCCAGACATGAGCTCCGTTTCCCGAGCGTGAGCGTTCAAGTGAGGCAGGCACTCCGGTCTCACGACACATCTTCATGTAGGCGCCCGCATCCGCTTCCCAGCTCTTCTTGTCGAAGTCTACTACTACAAACCAACAGATATCGTCCTGTAGGAGAGGATAGACTCCGATGGTTTGCCTTCCGAGCAGATGATCTCTGATCACTTCCTCACTTAGTGAAAATAGCTTGGTGATGCGAAATGATTTCTTTGGTCCTCGACCAGAAGAAGGTGCCTTGTCCCATTCCTTATCACCCGCCGGCGAATAGCCCGTCTTACCGTTCCTTCCTTCCCACCTGACCGCGTAAACGTCGTCCCTGCCGCGAAAGAGGTCCTTGAACAAGGACACTTTAACGTCTGGCCGAGAGTCAGCGGTCACAGTGGCTGATGGGTGCCTTTACTTCGCCATTCGACCTCGGCCGCTCAACGTCTTGATGAGCGCCCTCCGAAGTTTCGCCAATGCGAAGCCTCAGCCGCGCGTTTTCTTCGCGCAAACGCTGACATTCCGCGATGGCCTTCGCGAGCTCAGCTTTCAGAGTCTCGTCACTGCTCATGAATCTAATTCAGAGTGAAAAGGGAGACTACAAAAAGACCGCTATAACCCTCGATAATCGTCCTCGCTGCGTTTATCTTCGGATTAGAAGAATACATCAGGTATAATCAAGACCATTATGGTTGCCTTGGAAGAAACTATCAGCATACCGCTCGTTGTCACCGAGCAAGGAACTATTAGAATCAAAGGCTCTCGAGTAAGTCTGGATTCTATCGTTCACCATTTCAAGCTTGGGGCAACAGCCGAGCAAATTGTCCAGAGCTTTCCCTCTCTCAGCCTCGGCGACGTTTATTCAAGTATTGCCTACTACCTTACACATCGCCCGGAAATTGAAACGTATCTGGAGCAGCAAAAAGTAGCAGCCGATAATCTTCAGGACCAACTGGAATCTAGTCCTGACTACCAAGCCGAAATTGGTGAGCTACGCTCTCGAATTTTGCGCCGGTGGACTGTGGCTCAAGAGAATGGCGAGGCAACCCCGACCGCATAGACCGCAATTTCATGCTTCGGTTGCTCATCGATCAAGATCTCGATCATGTCATCCTTCGCGGTCTCTTACTACGTGTTCCGAACGTTGATGTCATAACGGCTCATCAAGTCAGTCTCAGTAATGCATCCGATCCCGAGCTCTTAGCGTGGGCGGCTGAGCACGAACGGGTTATCGTTACTCACGATCGACGCACAATGCCTTATCACGCAACCAGTCGGATCACCAGATCAGAGAAAGTAGCTGGTGTCATCGTTGTTTCGAGGCAATTGGCCATCAGCCAAGTGATCAATGAGCTTGAAATAATTGTTTCGTGCAGCGATATGAGTGAATGGGAGAACATCGTTAAGCACCTACCCCTCTAGCTCAGGAAGCGGTGCTGGTCTTTCTTAGGGAAATCCTTTTGAAGGACTAGAAGTTCTTAATCATCGGCAAAGTAATTGGTCGGGTAATTGGTCAGAAAAGAGAATGACAGAAAAGGCCCTTTATTATTGGGGTTCGTGAGGGTAAAGCGTCGCCTTGACACGGTAGGGGTCTGCGGTTCAAATCCGCACGCGCCTACCAATCCTTTCAATAACTTACGCCTCAAGCTCATTCGTCTCGTCACCCCAGAACGGCCTAGCTCCGCGGGCAATAATCCCACTATTTACGCGTGATACTTTTTCATAGGTCCCTGCGCGTTATTTGGTAATGGCGAACTTCGGTCCGCTGATCGAATAACTTGACGGAGGAGAAACGTATGGCGAAGTTGATGCTTGGTTTTGTATTGGTTCTCGGGATCATCGTATCGCAGGGGGTAACGGCAAGCGCGCAGCGTTCGGTTGTTGGTTACTGGAAAACGGGCGGTTTGGGAATGATCAACGAGGTCAACACCACCACCGGCCAGACAAAGAACAATCGCGGCAAAACGTTCTCCTACAAGTTTGCTGCAGACGGCACCTATACATTCGTTGGCTACATGGAATCCACGATGTTTGGCTGCACAACGAGCCTTTTTAACGAGATCAACGGCCGCTACCTGGTTGACGGTACCACCATCTTTCTGAACCCCTCGCGCGACCTCTGGAGAAACATGTATGAGTGCTTTCCGAATTCGAACAGGTCAGAGATGAAGACCCCGACGAAAAAATCGCTGGAATTCGGTTTTAAGACCGATCAATACGGCAAAGATTTCATCTGCCTGAACGACGCAGGCGTCGAGACCTGCTACAGACGGGAGAAGGAATAAGAGAGAAGACCGAAGGCATCTTTGGTTTTTATGTAGGATAAAGAGCGCGCTCCTTCGCGGGGCGCGATTTTTTTGTGCCCACTTCATAGTCATGCTTCGGTTGCTCATCACGGGTTAACCCTTCCGCCATAAAAATCATCTTAAATATCGCTGCGCCGGTCGTCGCGTACCCGCTAACAGGTGACCGTAAAGCGGCCTAACTCTTTCGTCAGTCTTAATGCGACCATGCGACATTTGTTCCTCTGCACGCTGCTTTGTATTCTGCCGATAGCAGTACTCGCTCAAACCACGCGTTCCGTCTCTCAGCCACGTCAAGCCAAGTCAAATCTTTCGAGGAATTCTGTCCGTGAGTGGGCAAATCGCGTGATGTCCAACGACGCGAAGGTCCGCGCAAGCGCCGAAGCCGCACTGGTCCATGGGCCGGGCGTTCGCTGCCTTTGCTGAGACGATTCCTCAACAGTGACAATGAAGACCTGCATCTGGAGACTTTTGAAATCATCCGGCGGATCGGTCCGCCGGCCATTCCGCTGCTGGTCGAACTGCTTCGGCATGAGCAGGTCTCCTTCCGGCGCTTTGCCGCTGATGCCTTGATTGACCTGACGCCCGATACAGAATCGATTCAGCCGGCGTTGAGACGGGCACTGAGAGACGAGGATTCGATGGTCGCGGCCGATGCCGCACGTGCCCTGGGCGCTTTGGGCCAGAAGGCCAGTCCTTCGGTACGCGCTCTAGTCAAGGCTCTATCGCACGAGGAACCACACGTCCGCATTTACGCGGCGGAGGCCTTGGCGTCCATCGGTCCGAAGGCGGGCGCGGCGACTAAGGATCTCGCCAGAGCCTTGGGCGATCCGATTCCCGGCGTCCGATGGGCGGCGGGTGAGGCCCTCGCAGGCATCGGCCCGGCCGCGCAGTCAGCTGTGCCTCAGTTGATCGAAGCTCTGAAGGATGAGTTCCTCTATGTTCGCATCTGCGCGGCCGGGGCGCTTGGAAGCATCGGGCCGAAGGCACAGACAGCCCGGGAGGCGTTGAGAGCGGCCGCAAACGATCCCGCACTGCGTCACGAAGCTGAGTGGGCGTTGAATCGCATCGCAGGCATCGAGTCTGGAAAGCCTGTTGTCTCACCCAATGTGCCAGCGCCTTCCGTCGCGCTCCAACCCCAGACGACTGTGGCTCAAACGGGCAATCCTCCCGTTGACTGGGATACGACCACGGGGCGGAACATCGTCTGGAGCGTCGAGTTGGGAAACGAAGTGTATGGCAGTCCCGTGGTTGCCGGCGATGTGGTCTATGTGGGTGCCGACAATACCCGGCAAATCAACCCCGCCTTTCAGGAAGATTCAGGCGTGCTCATGGCCTTTCGGGTGACGGATGGCGCGTTCCTTTGGCAGGACGTGGCCCCGCGAGTGGAGCGCGGCCTAAGGGAGTTCCTGTTGCCTTCGACGACAAGTGCTCCTTATGTTGAAGGCGACCGGTTGTACTATGTCACCGCCGAGTGTCAACTCCGTTGCCTCGACACGAAGGGTTTCGGCGATGGCGAGAACGATGGTCCATATCGGGAAGAGGTCTTCAAAGACAACGCTGCAGCAGACATCATCTGGCAACTGGACATGCCCGCCCTGGGTGTCTTTCCACATGAAGCCTGCAATAGCGAAGTGTTGCCCCTGGGTGATCTGCTCATGGTCGGTACCTCCAACGGCCAGAATGAAGGCCATACGCGCGTCCCATCGCCGCGCGCTCCAAGTTTGATCGCGGTGAACAAGCACTCGGGCGAAGTGGTCTGGCGCGCCATCGGACCAGGAGATCGAGGTGCTGCACGGCGACTGGTCCAGCCCTGTGGCGGCCAACGTCAACGGGCGCATTCAGGTGCTCTACGGCGGAGGAGATGGCTGGCTGCGCGCCTACGACGCAGCGTCGGGTCAGGAAATCTGGCGATTTGACGGCAACCCGAAAGATGCCCGCTGGCTTCCGCGCGCCGGTGTCCTTTCGCGCAGCTCTATCATTGCTTCACCGGTCTTCGCCGACGGCCGCGTCTTCATTGCCATGGGGCAGTCTCCCGGGCACGGCAACGCACCTTCGTTTATTTATGCGATCAGTCCCAACGGCCAGGGAGACGTTACTAAGAGCGGGCTCCTGTGGACTTCGCGCGAGGTCGGCCGCGTGGTGGGAACGCCCATCGTGAAGGACGGTCTGCTGTACGTTGGGGACTTGGGCGGAACCGTTCATTGTCTGGACGCGGCAACCGGTGCCCACCTATGGAAGCACGAGACGAACGATGCCATCTGGGGATGCCTCCTGCTGGCCGGCGACCGCCTTTACGTTGGGAACGCTGAAGGCCTCATGACCGTTCTTCGTGCCGGACGGCGAAAGGAATTGCTGGCGCAGATCGAAATGGATGCCCCGCTCTATTCGCGTCCGGCTGTGGTCGGCGATGCACTTTATCTGGCCACCGCGAACCGGTTGTACCTCATCGCGGCAAAGCCTTGATCCGGAAAACGACAGTGGAATTACACGATTCGCACACCCTTAAGGAAGAATCTCGAACCATCTGAAATGTTTCTAACAAAAGTTGTCAGGCTGATGCCCGCAGGGACAGCGAAGGATGCCGTTTTCTGAGTTCTCGAATCAGGTGTCCTTTCTCTATATGCGTATATCTCTGCGTCGTCGCAATCGAGGCGTGTCCGAGAAATTCTTGTACGACTCGAATGTCCATACCATTCCGCAACAGCAGCGTCGCGACAGTATGTCGAAGCATGTGCGGGGTTATGTGACGATTGATGCCGGCGGCTCGACGGCACTTTCCAATAATGTTGGCCATGCTTTGGGTTGAAAGACGCTCGCCGGACGAATTTAGGAAGAGCGCGGGGCTGGAGGTAACAATCTGCGATCGCAGCTCGAAGTGCTTCATCTGAATACGCACGGTCTGTTCATCAACGAGGTAGGCCAATCGGTCACGCCCACCTTTTCCTTGTATTCTGAAAACTAACTCTCCCGGCGTGAAGTCCTGCACGTTCAAGGTTGACGCTTCTCCCACTCGCATGCCGGTGGCAAAGAGCAGATCCAGGAGCGCCAGATTACGAAGCGCTCGATATTCTCTCGAGCGCAAGCTCGATCCGGAGATTCGAGCGAGTCTGGATCCTTTTCGCGGTATATCTGCCACCTGGACCTCGCGGCTCGCCTCAGCCAGGAGCTCCTTGATCTCCACTTCAGTAAGCGCGCGTGGCAGTTGTACGATGCGACCATAGCTAATGTGCACCCGCCAAAACGGTGATTCTGTTAACTCACCTCGTCGTAACCAGTAAGAGCAAAATACCTTGAGCACAACCATCTTGCGTCGCATCGAAGCCGGCGCATATTTCTCACGACGCAGCCGCGCTGCCCACTCTTCAATCAGCACGCTATTTAAGTTTTGAAGCTTATAGTTTTTGCCGGCGTGCTTAGCGAATTGATCGAGGTCGGAGAAGTAGGCTGTCCTTGTTTTGTTACTACGTTCATGGGTCGAGAAATAACCATTCAGGAATTCAGCGATCGCTTGTTTCAGATGCATAAGCACACACCTACGCGACGTCCAGTTGGACCAGAAGATTGAAGAGCTCTGTCGTTTAAGCGGTGGGTCCGAAAACGGTTAGCGCAGTGTAATTTTTGAGGTGCGAGGTTTCAAGCCGAGGGCTGACACTTACAAACAGCGCCATCAATAGCTTCAGTAGAGATAACAAGGAGTTATCCAGCAATCTGAATTGATTTCTGATTTTGTAAACCGTACCAATGAAGTTGGGGCCACACGTCACTTTGTGACTCAACCACAGATCTCACCCCGAATTGAGGTCTGGTCCGCGCAGCCTCATTCTGGTCTTACTCACTTTCTTCGATACTGCTCTAAACATGGAAACTCTACAGTTTCGCTGTATGCCGATGGCGCCAAGCGCGATGGCAATAGTCTTTTTGGTCAACTTAGCCTCGAGTTTTATAGTCGATATCCGGCAATTTGGAATGACTACGTTAGCTTTCAGAAAGAGCGCATGGGTCGAGGACAAACTCGTGAAGTAGCCTCCGCACTTGCCGCGAGTGTTCCCTACCTCGGCCGAACGTTCGCACCTGAAGCTGAGTTGGAATACCTGGCCTTCCCTCAGTCTGCTTATCCATCGATAGCGGCCCAACTCTTTTGCGAATTTCTAGTTGAACTTTCTGCAAAACAGCAGGTCTGCATGTTTCTGGACAATGTTCAGGAATTAGAAAACTGGTCCAGGCACCTCTTAGATGTGACCGTAGGCCGAGCTTACCGAAACATCCGTTATGTTGCCGGTTATGTCGCTCGCAGTAATGCTAACGGAGGAAATGCAGACGACTTTGCGCTTCTATCGAAAGACGTTGGCTACGAGGTCGGCGTCCGGCCGTTTCCCAAGCCTGACGAGGAGTTCATCCGATTGTACGCTTCTGCACGAGGCGTGAATTGGACGCGTCGTAACTGCAAGACAATTGCTGAAGCCACAAAGGGTGATATCTATACAATTCGGGCTGCGGTTGCGGCCGCAGGTGGCACAACGTCAGACCTTCTCCTTGTCGTCACAAGCTTGCCTCCCGTCGGTAGATCGATATTGGCTTTGCTGACTCTTGCAAAGCAGGATCTGCGACACTCCGATCTCTTAGCTCTTTCTTTAAACGACAGCGCCGTGTTCGTCGAGAACGAGCAAGAGATCGAAGACACGATCGATCTTATGTTGAGCCGTGAACTGCTCCATTCGGCGTCTCTTCCGGACGGGGATCGTTTACTTTCTTTGCAGGCGTCATCTGAAACGATAGGAAGTGTATTGCAGTTGTCGACAGTTGAAAGCATGCGTTTGGAGATGCAGTTGTACGAGTATTTCTCACGCGTTCAAAAGGCTTCGAAAAGGCATTCCGCAGCAGAAGTCGCACCTCTCCTCTATAGGCTTGCTAAGAACGTCGCTATTGAACAGACTGATATTCGACTGCGGGATATCATTCGTCTCTCGCTGCAAATGGGCAGTCGGTCGCTGGCGGAAGAATTCGTTGATCGCGCGATTCGCCCAACCAAGCCTCACCTCAGCCTTCAGGATTACCTGGCTAAGCTGGCATTTCTGATATCGGTAAAAAGTTTCAGTCAGGTTCTGGATCTGACTGCCGAGCCGCCGAGTGAATGCTGGGCGGAAAATCGATTTGTAAAGATCTTTAGAGGCATTGCCTTGAACCGCCGCAGGTTTCACACTGAGTCGGAGGAGCTGTTGGCAGGTTTATGCGAAACCTGTTCCTCGCTGGAAGAACTCTCCATGATGGTCTCGTTTCGAATCGTGGGACGGATACATGCGAATGATGTGGGCGGCGCTAAAGCGCTCTATAACCAATATGAGCAGGATCTCGCCAGGGCATCCAACTATGGTTATTTTCTGCGCAATGGCGCAGAAGTGTTTGAAGCGAGCGAAGGCGTGGAGATTCTCACCAAGGCGTTGCCTTTGCATGAACGCAACGGCGACACGTTTGGAATGGCGACCACTCTTTGCAACCGCGGCGCGAAACTGGCGCAGACAGGACAACCGCAGAAGGGCCTAATCGACGTCGAACAAGCCAATGAGTTGTTAGAAGTGTTTGGTATTCATCATCTGGGAATAGTGATCGGAGATCTCGGGCACTGTTACCTTTACATGGGTAAGTACAAGGAAGCGGAAGCAAACTGTCGTAAGGCACTTCGCTATATGGGTAAAGATCTTCCTCGCGCTTACACAACCACAAATCTCGCGGCGGTCCACTTGCTGCAGGGGCAACCGGCTGTTGCAATGTCTGCAATAAATACTTTGGTTGCTGATGCTGAAAACGCGAAAGTTGATCGAATACGTCAAAAGGTCTATCTCAATAGCGCTTTAATCAGCCTCTTCGCCGACGAGCCGGCACTAACTGTATTGTCGCTTTGCGAGAAGGCTCTTAAACATCCCGACCGCAGAAATCCGCAATTAACAGTCGATCGAGTCGACACCATTAAGGAGCTACTCTCAAGTGGCTCAACTCCGAACGCTGACGTGTTCCTGAAACTATATTCTCCTTGCAGTCTTTTTTACTGGTACCAGAATCCGCTGGAAGGATTACCCATTGATTTCCTGTCGCTTGAAGCTGTAGCGGAGAATCCGAGTCAGCATTTCGCTATGTGACATCCCCAGTTGTTTCGCGCAATTATAAAATCCGGATTCCGGGCCGATATTGCAGCAAACATTGAATTCCAGAAAGTAGATCTGATTCGAATCGGTGACGCGAAAGTCGAGTCTCAGGTAATCCAACGGTTGTAGCTCGCGATAAAGAGTCATCGCGTAGCTGTTAATCACTTTGGATACGAGGCTGTTTTCATAGGGAAATCGTTTTACACCTTTCTCCTTGCCGCGTTTCTGTTCGTAGGTGATCAATTGACCTTTCTTCACAGAACTGAGCTGATAAGCAGGCAGCGTCAATGGCGGGTCGCCGCCGAGAACAGGTAACGATACGTTAATGCCTGGTATCCATTCCTCAACCAGGACATCATCTCCCGTTGTCAGTATGCGATGCACTTCAGGCAGTAGATCACTCCAAAGATCCTGAATGCAGTTTTCCGTAATGTGTCTGGAAGAAGCGCCACAACGCGGCTTTGCTATATACGGTCCGTTAAACCGCGGACTATCTATAGCGGGATCGGTGGAGCGATAGACCTGTCCTGCCGGGACATTGAATCCCAGCTTTTGGGCAATGAGTTTTGCCAGGTATTTATCCTCTGCCACTGCGCGGACGTGAGGTCGAGCACCTAAGTAAGGAAGTCGGAAGTATTCACAAAGCGATGAGACGAGAATTTCCGATCCTCGAAACGGCGCACGGTTCAACAAGGAGAACACATAATCGTATGAAGACGCATCATGGATCAGTGTCTTGACATCACGGGAAGGTGTAACTCTGAATCCAAATCCCTGAAGCATCTTGAACATCTGCTCGTGATAACGCGAGTACTTGAGACCTTCTCCGTTATCAGTTGAGGTTTGTGGGCCAAGGAGCGGGGCATAGTTTGCGAGGAAGAGGACACGGAGCGGTGGGAGAATCATGTCAGAAACCATCAAATAACTCCTTGTTATCTAAAGGTAATGGCGAATTCAAGTGAACGGGTCAAGAGCGAAAAGCTCTGGAGACCGAGAGTGAGAACCAACCCAGAGACCAGGATAGACGCACACAATATGCTCGTCAGATTTCAAAAGTCAATGGTTTTTGCATGGTTCTGCTGTGTGACTATGGGCTCGAGGTGTTCTTTAAAGAAGGAGGTGAAATGATCGTATTGATTAGTGTTGATGGCTAGCTCGCGAAAGTGCTCGGCAAGCTTCCACATCCAATCTTCATAGGTCTCCGGGCTTGCTGCAAACACCGGCAGTAGAATCCGACATCCCATTTCCGCCTTTTCCGTGGCTTCGGCCAGTTGCTCTGCTTCTTCCAGTCGCCGAGACAGTCCATCGTACAAACCCGCACGATGAGCGATTTGCGGCGCTGTGCGGTTCTCACTCGCAGCATCGAACAATTCAACTGCGTTCCGTGCACAAGTCAGAGCCCGATCCTTAAGTTCAAGCTTCGCAAATGCCATTCCTGCAAGGTGTAGTCTACGGCTGATGGCATCGGTCTCTTCTTGAGAAAGTGGAACAGCGGACGGCTGGTCTGAGGGACCAAGCAGTTCTTCTACAAGTTCGAGTTGGGGTTGGCCCTCAAGCTCCACTTCGGCGCCGATAACGGCCTCAATCGCCCTTACAACGATCTCTCGCTGGTAATCGTTCGGAGCTGCTTCAAACAAGCGACGAGCTTTCGCGAGCGTCAACCTTGCTTGTTCCAATCCTCGTTGATCGTGTTGAAGTATTTGTACCTGATGTAGTGCGAGCCTTGCTCTCACACTTTCAGTGCCAGACCCTATCGAACCAACGCGCTCGTTAATGTCGTCAGCAATTTTCTGGGCTGATGTCAGATAGGAACTTGCCTCGTCGACCCTGTGTAAGTCGAGCAGAATACTGCCCAACGTGAGATAGACGTTAAGCAGAAGCGCCGCGTACGACTGCTGATCGATCTCTTCCAGATCGCGAAGTCTCTCAAGTGTTGGGGCGCCTAGTGCAAGCGCCTCCTCCAGGCGGCCGGTTTCGGCTAGCAAGACAACGTTAATAAGTTGTGCGCTTAGTAGCAGTCCTTCATCCCCGAGCTTTTTAGCCAGTCTCAACCCCTGGGAAATCCAGATTTCCGCCTCCGACCATGATTCGCGTTTCATAAACATGGTCGTCAGGTTTAAGCATTGCCTACCCAGCCACTTTACTTCTGAGAGCGTCCCCTCTGCCTCTATAGCCTGATAAAACCGCGTTGCTTGCAGGTGGGCCTTATGAGCAGAATCCCAGTCACCAATATCGCCATAAATGACAGCGAGATTTCCCCAGACCATTGCTTGCAGCACCGGCCGCTCTTTGAGGATGGTTCCATCCTCAATCAATTTAAGAGCTTCGCTAAGCGCTTCGGTGAACCTGCCGGCTTCCCTGAGCCGGCCCACTAAGACGGAGCGCAGTTCGGTTTGATTAATGCTGGAAATCTGGTTCTCATTCGCGGTGACCATCTGCTTTAAGAGTTCTACCGTGAAGTCTCGCAACTGCACTGTTCTCTCAGGCAGCAACGGAAGTATCCGCGCATTAATGTCGTCAAACGAGCGTTCACTCCAGAGCAGCGTGAGTGCCTGGCCCAACGCTCCTTCACCTTCCTGCGCTAATTGAATCAATTGCTCGGCATGGGCGTTCACATGCCGCCGGCAATAGTCGATTAGATACGGCATTTGCTCAGGGTAGCGGTTAGCCACGCGCGCAATCTGGGTCGCTACGTTTCGTCTAAAGGTGTCTTCAGAGGCTGGCAAGGTCTTCAACCTCTCTGGTCGTCAGATGGTGGGTGAGCAAATGCTCGCCGAGCGGATCTGGCTGTAATGGGTCAACGCCCGCGCCGTTGCCATAAGTATCATTCATCACGCTGCGAAGACCGATGGCTGTTAGAGCATCAAGACGATGTGTATTTTGAACGTGAACGATGAGCCGATCGAGATGTTCAGCGTCCGCAAGTCCCAGCCGCAAGGTTACTGCCGCGACTATCTTTTCAAAAACAGTTAAGAAGGCCGCATCGATGCGTCTGGCTGCCAGCTGTCGGGTCCAAAAAGTGCGTTCGCGATTTAACAAGAACTCGAAAACATGGAACTCATCGTTGGGAGTCTCTCCGTCACCCAACACTTTGAGCAGCGCTTGCGCGTGAGTTACGAGAATTTCTCGACTCGACGCGATCGTTGGCGTGTCGTTTGTAATATCGTAGGAAGACTTAAGCTCGTTAGCGAAGGCCTCTAAAGCCTGTTTGTATGTTGTTTGTGTCTCTGTTTCATCTTTGGTGACCGAACCCAGGCGGAGGCGTTTTGTTGCTCTACTGCTCTGCAACAGTTCATTTACTTCGTTGTGTGTAGTTTTTAGTTCGGTCCACCAATCTCCTGCGCTACGCGCCAGGAGTAGCAGGCGGAGAGGCGGATGGCCGTTTCGGCCCGCATTGATCATTGCCCCCAACAATCCCGGAAGATCTGCACGCTGTGTTTCCGCATAGTCGATCACGATAAGCATCGGTTCTCTCTGCGATTGGAACAAGTGTGCGTATGAAGAGGCTGAGAAGGAAAAGAAGCCGGCGCGATAGTCTTGCTCTTTGGCAGACAAACAGGTCTCGATAGCCAGCCGCGTTTTTCCAGAGCCGCCTCGTCCGGTTACAAGCATCACACTCACCGGCATAGAATCGTTGAGCCAGGTGTTCAGCGTCTCAAGTTCTTCGACTCTTCCGAAGAAGGGAACAATACCAAACTCTGCTCGCAACAGTGCGGCTGGGGGGCTGAAATTAGCGTCCCAGGTGCGCTTCGGGATCGACAAAGGATCCTTTTCAGGTTGCAACAACGCGCCGGCCAATTGGCCCAGGGTTCCCGATTGACTTGTGGCTTTAAGTATTAGCGGTAAAGAGGTGTCAACGCCGGAACGAAAAAGCAGAAATGGAGCTTTTGCAGTGTCGCGATTCTCGATCTGCAAACTGTGGCAGGCTAGTTCGAATGCTTCCTTGACTGTGCGTCCGAAGCCCAGTGCCTGGTAGAAGTTCGCTGAAAAATCGATCGCCGATTCGTCGTCGAGCTCCTCCTTCATCCCGATTGTGTAATCAAACGTTTTCGACAAGCCTTCCGCCTGACCCTTCGTGAAAGCGGCATTGAATACGAGTACCTCAATGTTGTCCTTAAGAATGTTCAGCACTCCCGTGAGTGCCTGGTAGAGGACCAGTCGGTGGCCCGCTGAATCGTCAGCCAGTAAGAGACCGGTTTTATCCGAACGTCCGCTGAAGTGCAGAATGTTGGGAGTGTGTCGAAGAAGCATTTCTGAAAAGTCACCGGGGCGGAGACCCAATGCAGTTTCAACTGAGAAGTGTTCACGGTGGGAACTGCTATGCAGGCGCCGCTTGATTGCGCGAAACTCACGCTCGACGCGTGTTCCTGAATTGGCCGCGAGGAGCAGGATTTTGAGTTGCTTCTCCATCTGGACTCTTATTCTCTTCAGTCTGACTCAAGAACGCAACGGCGATTAACGTCTCGAAAACCCTACTCAAAACATAAAAACAGGTCTATATGAAAGCCGGCAATCCAAACGGTCGCCGCGTGATCGTGGTGATCACTGGCGTGACGCGCAATTGGGATTGCAACAATGGCCCATCACACAAAGCAGCCACACATTCCATCTTCGAATCAGGCAGTGTTGTCTGCGGCATTATCCCGAAGACTCCCGCGCAAGTGGCGGAAAACGGAATGATGCGTTGGGCCACTCGCATGGGCAAGATTGGCGGCATCAATTATCTCGACATTCAAAAACTCGCGGAGGAAACGGGGGGCGAAGTCCTGCGCGATAAACCGGAAGAGCTCGAACAAACGTTCAATACGCTGATCACGCATCTCCGCACCCGCTATAGTTTCTCTTTCGTCTCGACTAACAAGAAGCGCGATGGGAGTGTGCGAAAGCTGAAGATTGATGTAGCGGAGGGTGTAGAGAAGTCGCAGGGCAAGTTGGTTGTTAAAGCTCGGAAGAGTTATGTCGCACCGAAGGGATGACGCCTGACAATAACTAAAAGCCGGGCCGAAACAAACTCGACCAGGCTTTAGTTTTGGTTCAAACCAGCGACTTACTTTCGTTTTGCGCGTGACCGGTGATGTTGATGAGTCTGCTTCTCGATCAACTGTTCCAGTGACGCCAGACGTTTTTCCATTTCGTTATTCGCCAATCGCAAAGCGTCGACCTGACTGCGCAGACTTTTAACTTCAGCGCTCTTCTGCTGCAACTGAATCGTCCGTTGGTCCAACTCTTTGATCGCCGCCAAACTTACACCCGTCAAATCCTGAATGCCGATTGACGAGTTTCCGACTCCCAGCCGAAATGCGTCGAAGAAATCCTCCGCCATCGGCCCCATGTGCCGCACCTGGTTTCCTTCCGAGATGTAGTTCCAGGTGCTTACCGGTATCTTGCGCAACTTCGAGAGCACGTCGCTGCCATTAACAAGCGAGAAGTTCTCCTTCGTCGTGCGGCTGGAAGTGCAGTTGAACACGCCAGAGTTTGCCGGAAGATTACAACCGGTTGTCCCGGCCAGATTGGTGCGGAAGCGGAAGCCGCCGGTAGCACGCGCGGCAAATTCGTTGTTCGCCGTATTCCTGAAGGTATCCGCTGACACCTGGGCCGAGCCATCACTCCATATGAACGTGCCTATGAAACCGTTGTTTGAGGCAAACTTTCCGAACGCCATCGTATGGTCCTGATCGGCCGTTACGTTGTAACCGATCGCAACGGCAGCCAGTCCACGAAGATTGAACGAGTCCGGATCGCATTTTCCGTTGATGTATGGACCACCCGACTTCGCATTGTTGCCGAGTGCAACACCGTACGTATCGCAAACCCGGTTTCCAGCTCCCGCCGAGAACCCGGCGGCACCTTTGACCTCGTTGCCGCTGCCAAACACGATCGAACTGGTACTAAGTGCCTGGTTGGTGTCGCCAAACGCGAGAGCGTAAAGACCACTCGCGGTCGAGTTGCTGCCGCCGGCCCATGAGAAGAATCCGACGTTGTCGTCGTCCCATTCATTGTCCGCATAGCCGGATCTAAAGGCGCCTTTGTAGGTGTGCCAACTGGTCCGATAACCCTTGCCCGACATCGGGATGGTGCCGATGCCAAGGTTGCCCGTCGCCACAAAGCTTCCGTTTTGAAAAACTTTGAAGTCCGCCGGCGTAAACTGGCCCGGAGCAGAGCAACAAGTGCTGCCACCACGCAGGTTAATCATCGGCGCTGTTCCCTGGGCATCGCCGACAGATACCTGTGCCGCCGCGGGCGCGAATTGGACACTGCCCGGGCCTCCCGAACCTCCGAGCGCCGCAGTTGTTTGAATCGTGCCGTCAGGAAACATGAAGCCGTTCCCGGCGCCGGTGACGCGAACATTTCCGGCGACTTCAAGTTTTTGTGCGGGAGTAGTCGTGCCGATGCCTACGTTGCCACTAAACGTGCTGTTGAAACCGGTGTTGTCGAACAGCGCGAAGTTGCCGCTCGGAATATTTGCCGTTCCGAGCAACAGATGTGTGTTGTTAGCAGCTCCCAACGATGGGTTGGTTGTGGTGAATGCCGAGTAATTAGTAACTGCGCCCGGTCCTTGCTTCGCGTCGATAACCAGCCCGTATTGACGCGGAACCGTAACTCCCGGGTTAATAGTCGGAAGCGTATACAACAGAATCGAATTGACACCGGGATTCGCTGTCTGGACCGGCGCTATCTGAACACTGCGATCGAACTGGCTGCCGTTTAGAGAATTGCCAAGCAGCAGTCCATTCGTCGCGCCGTATCCGGCGAACTGACCGATATGCAGTAGCGACCCAGGATTAGTGTTGCCCACACCAACGTTGCCATTCGATTCAGTCAGCGCTGAGTCGCCGAGTGTGCCGCCATTGTCGGACCATTTGGCGATGCGATTCTGAGTGCCGGAACCTGACGCGAGTGGTTGGGGAGAGTCTTCGGTTGTTGCGTTGGCTGAACTGTCAGCGGCTGAACCGTCAGCCGCTTTCTTTTCGCTGTCTGTTTTCGGTTTTGCGATGAGCACGCGTTCAGCGCGAATCGTTCCCGCAACGTCGAGTGTTGCTTCTGGTTTATTCGTGCCGATGCCAACTCGTCCGTCTTCGGTGATGCGAACTTGTTCGCGATCGGTGTCCGCCAAAACGTTGCCGGTGTTTAGTGTCAAATCACCGCTGGTGCTTGTGATCTGACCGGTGGTGCCGTCATGCGTTCCCACAACAACCGCACGTTCTTTTGCGTTACTGAGAACGGTCAGCGATTCATCTGACGCGACCTCGACTCTGCGAGTCTTGCGATTTCCGTTAAGAGAGATGCGCTGAGCGCTTGATACGTCCGTATCTCGGAGTTGGACTACTGTAAGCTGGCCTGACTGAAGCTTGAACGATCCTAATCGCTGTGAAACTTTGCCCTGTAGATCTTTGACTGTGACAACAGCCAGGTAAGCACCGTCAGCAGCTAGCTGCGGCGCATCAGTCTGCTTCCAATCGAGGACATTTCCGGTGCGAACGTCGGAGTCATACACAACTTCTCCGCCCGGGCCGTAGATCTCCAGCCTGATCTGAGAGATCGGTCCGGGGGAAGTTATGCGAATGTCGCCTTTTGGTGTGACCGAGGCGGTGATTGCAGGTGCGTTAGATTGTTTGGGAGTTGTGGCTTCTTCCTGCGCGGTTGCAGTAGAGCTCAACATGGCGAATATAAGAGCTGCAAGTATGACGGCCCGTCTTAATAACATTTTTCCCTCCTGTTATTGTCAATTAAAGCCGCTGTTCGTCTACTAACGCGGATTTAGCCGGGCCAAATGGTCCAGATAACAAGAGAGATTTTTAGTGATAATAAACTTGCTCAGTCGGCGTGCCGCCTGCTGCGCCACTTTGTGACATGGGGCAGCACGAACAAATACAGACCGGTGAATAGAAGCAAGGCGAGCGGAAGCAGCGGCGAGTACGTCACCCAGGGCGGAGGCATCCCACCACCACCTTGTGCGAGAGCGATGAAGTTGGCGATGACAGTTACTGTAAAGGCAATGGACATCCAGCGGTGAAGTTGCCGAATCCATTTGTTCCAGTTCATAGGGGCCTCCTTTGACGAACTCGATGCGGATCGAGCCCACGTAAAAGTGAACGTTGCGATCCATCTCGAATACGCCTCTTGGGCCGCCTTCGTCAAGTGGATGTCGCCGCGAGGTGGTGTCCCAATCTGGCGGCATTCTCAGCGTATCTCGGCGTCCTCTGTGTTGAGATGAGTGAAACGCGGAGAGCGCAGAGAGTCGCAAAGGTCGCAGAGTTTAGACTAGGACACCACCCGCAGTAGAGGAAGAGATTCTTCCCGAAACAGAAAAATGGAGGAGGAGATAAACGTTCTCCTCCTCCTCCCAAGCAAAACAAACCGCGCCAATAAGCTCAATGCACAGTCATATCGTTTGAACCATTTCCGCCATTCGACCCGTTCATGCCGGGTTTCAGCACGACCTTGATGCAGTTGTCCTTCTTGTGCTTGAACATTTCGTAAGCCGCGGGCGCATCGTCAAGACTCATGCGGTGCGTCACCACGAAGCTCGGATCGATGTCGCCGTTTTCAATCATTTCCAGCAGCGGACGCATGTAACGTTGCACATGTGCCTGCCCGGTCTTGATCGTCAACGAGCGATTCATAACCGACCCTATCGGAAACTTGTCGATAAACCCGCCATACACGCCGATCACCGAAACCGTACCGCCGTTGCGACAGCACATGATCGCTTCGCGTAACGCATGTGGCCGATCCGTTTCCAGCATCATCGCTTGCTTGATCCGGTCGTAGGCGAAGATCAGCTCCCGGAGCGTGAGCTTCCATGCCGACGTCGTCGATACACGCATCCGGTCCGCGACCGCCGGTCATATCCATCAACGCCTCGTACACGTTCTGTTCGTTGATAGTTGATGGTTTCGGCGCCGCCGGCCTCGAGCCATCTGCAAACGTTCCGGCACCATGTCGATCGCGATCACTCGCTCCGCGCCCAAGCATGAAACGCGCTGCGAATCGAAAACTGCCCGACCGGTCCACAGCCCCAGATGGCGATCGTGTCGCCCGGTTTGATGTCGCACATCTCCGCGCCCATGTATCCGGTCGGAAAGATGTCAGACAGAAACAGCACCTGTTCGTCAGTAAGATGACTCGGAACCTTGATCGGTCCAACATCTGCAAACGGCACGCGCGCATACTCCGCCTGCCCGCCGGCGTATCCGCCCGTCAGATGTGAGTAACCAAAAATTCCGGCCGGAGCATGGCCAAACATCTTCTCCGCCATCCACGCATTCGGATTCGAGTTCTCACAAAGCGAGAACATCTGTTGCCTTGCAGAAGAAGCACTTGCCGCAGGCAATCGGGAAGGGAACGACGACGCGATCGCCAACCGACAAGATTCTTCACCTCGCGGCCGACCTCGACGACTTCACCCATAAACTCATGGCCGAGGATGTCGCCCGCGACCATCGTGGGAATGAAGCCGTTATAAAGGTGCAGGTCAGAGCCGCAGATCGCCGTAGACGATATTTTTACGATTGCGTCGCTGCTGATTGAGGATCTGGGGATCCGGAACCTCTTCGACCGAACCATCGTTTTGCCCTACCAACAATTCGCTTTCATCGCTGGAGTCCCTCCTTCCTCGATCGATCTCGTAGTTCGTGCGGCATTTCACTCGGCAACGATTCAGCACTCTCAAGCTCTCGCACACCGGCCGGCTGCGCGGGCCGCTGATCCGAAGTATCCAGTGCCGAAGAGCGTGGCGTCAGACACCACCACTTCCCCAATTTCCATCATCTGTTTGAACCGGCGAAGATCGTCGTCCAGCTGTTGGTCTGGTTCTTCGCCGAATAGTCTGGCGACCACGGCTTTCCCGACAACACCGCCCGGCGGGTTGTACTGAATGTTTACTTTGACGATCGTGCCTCGTCCGCCTGGCGCACGTTCAAAACGAACAGCGCCGGCATTGTCGACGTCGGAGTCTTCCAGCGAGCGCCAGGTGATCACGCGACCGGGATCGTCGGCCACCATCATGGCTTCCCATTCGACTGTCGTGCCTGCCGGTCCTTTAGCAACCCAACGCGACCGTCCTTCAGCAGTTTCCTGCACCGACTCGAGGTGTTTCATAAATCGCGGCAGATTTTCAAAGTTGCGCCAGAATTCATAAACCTCGACGGGATCGCGATTGACGATGCACGATGCTTTTGCATGAATGCCATGGTTCCCGTTGCTCAATTGTTTCGCGCACATCACGTCGAGCGCGGTGACGGCGAGCACGTTGGCAGTAGCAAACGCGACTCTGCCTTTGTTTGCGCGCGGCGAAGCGGCAGCAGCGCCGAGGCTGGCGAGATCCAGCACATCGCCTGCAACGCGCGACCAGACAGCGCCGGCTGGATCTTTCTGACTGAAGATTGCGACACCCGAAGCGATCTCGCGCAATCCATAAAGCCGGATCAAACCGGTTCGCTGTTCTGAAACACCGGAGATCTTCGCGATGAAGGCTGGCGCCAGAAGCTCGGTCAGACCGAGTCCGATGCTGAACCAGCCCAGCCCTTTTGCCAAACGTTTTGGGTTGCCTTTAGGGAGGGCGGGTTGCGCACGTTCGGCCATGTAATCTGTTTCGTTTGAAAACGGTCTTGTAGACATAGAGAGTCCCCCTTGTGCTGCATATTGATTGGAGAAAGCCTAGTCCAAGAGCGTGTGCTAAACGTGTCTGTGTTATTGCAAAGTGATGATGTTGGAACCACAGATCACGCGGATCAAGCGCGTGATCTGTGGTGTGAAAAGGATTCGTTCGTCGCTCTAGTCTTTCAGCAGAAGACCGTCGCGATAGTTGAGCGTGTAGGTGTTGGGCGGATTCAGTTGTGCTTCCCTGATCAGACGCTCGTATCCGACCGGCATTAGATAACCGGCGTCACGGAGTTGGGCAGCTACACTCTTGAAATGGTTGAGATATTGTGGAAACTGTCGCTCCGTTAATTTGATCGGATCTTCGTAGCCTCCAAACAAGTCCCAGCCGTTTCTGTCGACGGAAGCGATAAAGTGCGCTTCTTTTAACGCCAGGGCAGGGTGACGAATTCCGCCCAACGCGTTGTGTTTCTCATCACGTGCTATGTTGCCGTTAAAATCCAACAGGAACGTCGCACTTGCCGGTAATTGCTTACCCTGCTTGACCCGCAGCTCTCCAGCTTTGACCAGCGCCCGCACAATTGGCAACCAGTTCAGCGGGCTGGTGCCCGCGATTGGCGGCGGGAAGTTTCCGTTGCCTGGGAATACTTTCCGCGTCGTCACCGCATCCGGAATGTGGGGGCCGCCCGCGATGTCATAGTAGTGATAAGCCGGGAAATTGGGATTCGGCCGCGCCCGCTTATCGAAGTCTCTTTCCGCATTAACGACCATGATCGGATTCTGCTCGCGAAACTTCACGGGTGCGAGGAATGGGGCATTACCGACCAGTGTCAGATCAAACACTTGATGACCAAACTCCTGGTAGACGTCGTGAATTGTCTTTCCCGATTCAGAAAATCCGGTGGCAAGAATGTGCTCGGCCTCGCCAAATAGATCAGAGGCTCTCTCCCGAAGCCGAAGCGCGAACTTGCGAATAATACGAAGGTCTACCACTTCGTCAGCCGGATTTGAATTCAGTGGCAGTACCCGGACCGGCCTGCCTTTTATTTTGAGTTGAAACCCAGGCGTCTGATCGAGAATGTGTCCGGCGCGGTTGCCAAATCCAACCGAAGCGTGGACATAACCACTACCGAAGACAAACGTCCTGCCGAGCACAGTTTCGCGCGCGATGAGGCCGCTGGTGATATGGGGCGGCTCGAAGAGAAAGAACTGCTTTCGTCCGATTGGCCTTCTGGGGACGGTAATCTCGTAGGGCACCGCAAATTCACCCTGATTGGTTGCGCCGCGAAATTGACCGCTATATCGGACGTAAGAGATATCGTTGATTATTCCGATATCCTCGCTGTGGGTGGGCTTTTCTATCGAATCTATCGATTCTATCGACTCTATCGAACTCATGGAATTGATCCTTCCGTTGTGAGATTAGAACTGCTTCTGCCTCTGTTAGCGACAAACCCGCCCCGAAGCGGCCACGTCATCTTTTTTTTCAAAGATCCGGCGGTGGTACAGTTGACTATGTGTTAGTACGCCGAAGGTGTTGGCTAATTCCAGCCCAGGGTTGCTTCAACCCTGGGTACAGTAGAAGAGAATTAGAAAACACTGAGAGTGTTCGGTTTGGATTGAAACTCCTTCAGAGTTCCACGGTTAATGCAGGACTAAACCCAGGGTTGAAGCAACCCTAGGCTGGAATTAGTGAACGCCTTCGGCGTACTAATTGAACTGTACCACCACCAAAGATCCGGCTGCATTGATGAGCCAAATCGCACGCGTTAGAATGGCCCGGTTTCTTCAAGCCTCAAAAGGAGGCCATGGTCATGGCTGCTCCGAGCATACTCAACGAAGAGTCGAAGAATTCGGCTCTGAAATATCTCTGGGGACAATATCGAACGTGGGACTTAACGTCGGTGTCGCTCAAAAACAAATTGAGGGGCTGGCGCGACATCATTTTCGTGCTCAGCATTGGTGGTGCGGTTCTCGGCACGCTGAGTCAGCAGGTAAACAGTTGGATCGCCGGGATGCCAACGTGGGTGGCGGCGACATTAGGAGTACTGAGTGGCGTAGCGTTAGGGCTCGCCGGGTATTTCTCGAAAGAAGTGTTGAGTCCTGAACCTGAAGCGCGGGCAGTGCGATCGCGCGCCGCTGCTGAAGCATTCAAGCGTGAAGCTTATCTACTCGCCACCGGTGTTCCGCCTTACGACACGATCACCTCAACGGATGCATTGTTGGAAAAAGCCCGGCAGATTCGTGCGGCTCTCGATAGCGTCACTCTGGTCGTGACTACCAGAGAGCAGGAACAGGAGGGCATGCCGCCGGCGGGAATGTCGATTGACGACTACATCAAAATGCGAGTGGACCAACAGGTCGACGATTATTACCTGCCGCAAGCGCGTAACAATACAAGTAAGCTGGCATTGGGGCGGCGAATTAGTTTCGTGCTAGGTGCGATAGCGGTCGTGCTGGGTATATGGAGCGCGAGGTCAGGTTCGGTGGCGGGCTGGGTCGCCGTGATCGGAACGATCACCGCGGCGATTGCGGCGCGCCAGTATGCTGGTCGTTACCAGTTTTTGATTGTGGGCTATCAAGCCACCGCCGATCGCTTGAAGTGGTTAAAGACCAAGTGGGAAATCGAGGGCCGCAACCAACCCGGCGCCGCCGCAAAAAACGCCTTCATCCTCGCCGTCGAAGACGCCATCGCCACCGAGAACAGTGCGTGGATGGCTGAATGGACCAAGAAGCAGGGCGAGTAGCCACATCCTCACAAGTCCGTATAATCCTCACGATACCGATTAAAGAAGGACTGTAAATGGCCCAATCGTTTCCCGTGCTTCAGGATCTGTTGACGTTGCTCCTTGCGTCAGTGCCGATCGCGTTTCTATTTCACCGGCTGAGATTGCCCACGATCGTCGGTTTTATGATCACGGGCGTGCTGATTGGTCCGTATGGATTGGGGCTGATTAGCGATGTGCATGCGATCGAGTTACTGGCGGACCTGGGCGTCGCGCTGCTGCTGTTTACAATCGGTCTCGAATTCTCACTCCACCGCATCCTCGAAATGAAGCGGCTCGTGTTTCTCGGCGGCAGCTTGCAAGTCGTGCTTACAGTTTTTTTCGTAACCGTGATTGGCTATGGGCTGGGACGTTCAGTCAAGCAAGCAATCTTCTTCGGCTGTCTGATCGCACTGTCGAGCACGGCCATCGTGCTCAAGTCTTACATCGATCGCGCGGAGATCGACGCGCCGCACGGACGCGCCGGAGTCGGCATACTGCTGTTTCAGGATCTGAGCATCGTTCCCATGATGCTGATGATTCCAGTACTCGGCGGAAGCAAGGACAGCTCGTCGGCGCAAATCGTGCTCAGGTTTGCGATTGCCGTCATCGCGATCGCCGTAATCATCCTCGCCACCCGCAGGGTCGTTCCTTTTCTCCTGCAACACATCGTGCGGTTGCGCAGTCCCGAAGTCTTCATCATCTCGATCGTGTTCATTTGCCTGGGCACGTCTTGGCTGACGGCGCAGTTCGGGCTCTCGTTGGCGCTTGGCGCGTTTCTCGCGGGAATGGTTCTTTCCGAATCAGAGTACAACCATCAGATCATCGCCGACATTCTTCCGTTTCGCGACGTCTTCAACAGTGTCTTCTTTATCTCGATCGGAATGCTGTTATCGGTGAGTGCGCTGGCGGCGAACGCCGGCGTCGTGGTTGCGTGGGTGATCGGTATCATCATCGGTAAAGTCTTGCTCGTCCTGTTGGTCGTGCGTGTGCTCGGTTATTCGTTGCGCGTTTCGACGATGACGGCGATTGGTATCGCTCAGATCGGCGAGTTCTCCTTCGTTCTCGCGAAGACAGCGCTGCCGGAAGGCCTGCTGTCGGGAGACGATTATCAACGCTTTCTCGCCGCGTCGATCATTACGATGATTGCCACGCCGTTTCTTATCAAAGCCGCGCCGCGCATCGGTTATGCGATCCAAGCGCGGTTTGGACCAGCTTCTGCGCTCGAACCGCACGTGCAGAGTTTTGTGCCGGAAGAAGAGGACTTGCAAGGCCACGTCGTGATCGTCGGCTATGGTCTCAACGGCCGCAACCTGGCGAAGGTGTTGCGCCGGACAAAAGTGCCGTACCTGATACTCGAGCTGAATGCCGACGCCGTGCGCAACGCGCGGGCTGAAGGCGAACGCGTAATCTACGGTGATGCGACGAGAAGAGAAGTGCAGCATCAAGTCGGCATCGAACACGCTCGTATCCTGGTGCTGGCGATATCCGATCCGGTCGCGACA
Source organism: uncultured Acidobacteriota bacterium (assembly GCA_963770215.1). GTDB lineage: Bacteria > Acidobacteriota > Blastocatellia > Pyrinomonadales > Pyrinomonadaceae > PSRF01. The sequence continues at coordinate 173,771 of CAVYOP010000008.1, read as the reverse complement.
CGTCACACAGTTTGGCTCGGACGCCAACTGAATCCCGATGTTCACATCATCGTGCGCACGCGCTACATGTCGGAGATCTCAGACCTGCGAGATCTCGGCGCGGACGAAGTCATTCCCGAAGAGTTTGAAACCAGCATCGAGATCTTTTCGCGGGTGCTGAAAGAGCTTGGCGTGCCGCGTCACATAACACAGCGCCAGGTTGGAGCGATCCGGGCAGAGGGCTACGAGATGTTGCGTATGCCGTCGCTGCCGATCCTCGATCTTGCGGACATTGCCAACGCACTCGGTTCAGCGTCGACCGACACTTTCATCGTCCCGGTGGATTCGCCGTGCGCCGGAAAAACGATCGGTAAGTTGATGCTGAGAACAAAGACCGGCGTGTCGGTGATCTCGATCATTCACGACGGCAACGCCGAAGTAAATCCTGGTCCCGAAACGGTGATCAACGCTGACGACGTGCTGGTTCTGCTGGGCAGTCCGGACAAGATCGATCGGGCAATCGAGACGTGTTTGGCCGGTCCCAGCTCGAAGTCGGACGGCAAACCGCGGTAGTAGTACAGTTTGAGTACGCCGAAGGCGTTCACTAATTCGAGCCCAGGGTTGCTGCAACCCTGGGTACAGTAAAGAAGAATTAGAAAACACTGAAGGTGTTCGCTCTTGCAAGTGAAACTCCTTCAGAGTTCAAAGGAATAACACAATGCACCCAGGGTTGAAGCAACCCTGGGCTCGAATTAGCCAACGCCTTCGGCGTTATGGTTGAAACTGTACCACTACCCAACCGGCAACATCTTGACAACAAACGTCTTAAAAGTTTTTAATGAACCTCCCCTGAACCAACCCCCGCAGTAGGTTCGCCAGATCTTCATGTCTCTATTTTTGCGCTGCAGATGAGCTCTACGCCTGGGAAGCAAACCAATTCCGATCCTGAATCACCCGAACTGAGTTTTCTCAGCGGCGGCGGCGAGATGGGCGCGCGCATGCGTGAGTTCGATTGGTCCAGCAGCCCGGTTGGCCCGGCAGCCGATTGGCCGCAAAGCCTGAAGACCGCGGTCTCGATCTGCATCGGTTCGCGTTATCCGATCGTGATCTGGTGGGGCAATCCCGAGTACACGATGTTTTACAACGACGGGTACATCCCCATTCTCGGAGTTACGAAACATCCGGGTTGGTTGGGAAGATCGGGAAGGGAATGCTGGAAGGAAATCTGGTCCACTGTTGGACCAATGTGGGAAAGCGTGTTCGCCACCGGAGAGGCGACCTGGTCCGAAGACCTGTTGCTCGTGATGGACCGCAACGTCCGCCACGAGGAAAACTATTTCACCTTCTCTTACAGCCCGATACGCGACGACGCCGGAAAGATCGGAGGGATCTTTTGCGCGTGTTACGAAAGCACGCGACAGGTGATTGGCGAAAGACGTTTGCGAACGCTGCGCGATCTTGGCGGAACAGTGATCGACGTCAAGACAACTGAGGAAGCGTGCGACGCTGCGGCCAGAACGCTACAGGCAAATCCATACGACGTTCCGTTTGCCGCAATCTATTTGCTCGACGAGGAGTCAAAAAACGCAGACCTCATCACGGCCACGGGTTTTAACGACCAATCGACTACGATTCCCAAACGAGTGGCGTTGAATGAATCTGACGCGGCGGCGAAGTGGCCGTTTCTTAGAGTCTTTCAAAGTGGCCAGGGTGAGCTGGTTTCCGATCTCCGCGCCCGTTTTGGATCGCTCCCCGGTGGTCCATGGCCCGAATCGGCCGAAGCTGCATACGTGCTGCCGATCGCCGCGCCCGGATTGCTCAGGCCGACTGGTTTTTTAGTAGGTGGACTCAGTCCCCGCCGGCTTATCGATTCGGATTACAGAAGCTTCTTCGATCTGATCGCCGGTCACATCGGCACCGCGATCGCAGACGCGCGCGCGTACCAGGAAGAACGCAAACGCGCCGAAGCGCTCACGGAAATCGATCGCGCGAAGACGGCGTTTTTCTCGAATGTGAGCCATGAATTTCGCACGCCGCTGACGTTGATGCTTGGACCACTCGAAGACGCGTTGACGGAAGAAGGCTTGTTGCCCGTGGTGCGCGAACGGCTGGACGTGGCCCATCGCAACAGCATGCGTTTGTTGAAGCTGGTCAACACGTTGCTCGACTTCTCGCGCATCGAAGCGGGACGTATCGAAGCTGTCTACGAGCCGCTCGATCTGTGTGCGCTGACAAAAGAGTTGGCAAGTGTCTTTCGTTCGGCAATCGAGAAAGAGGGATTGAGTTTTGTAATCGATTGTTTGCCTGTCGAGTCGCCGGTTTATGTGGACCGCGAGATGTGGGAGAAGATTGTCTTCAACCTGATTTCGAATGCGTTCAAGTTCACGTTCGAAGGTGAGATCAAGGTCACGTTGCGCGAGAAAGATGAGCGAGCGGAGCTCTCTGTGAACGACACGGGCACGGGCATTCCGCAAGCGGAGTTGCAGCATCTCTTCGAACGTTTTCATCGCGTGAAAGGCGCGCGCGGACGCAGTTACGAAGGATCGGGAATCGGTTTGGCGTTGGTCCAGGAATTGGTGAAATTGCACGGCGGAACCGTCAGCGTTGTTAGTGAGCTTGATCGTGGCAGCACGTTTACCGTCACCATTCCCATTGGTTTGGCGCACATTCCGTCTGATCGAATAGCCACTGCGCGAACACTCGTTTCGACAAGCATTGGCAGTGAAGCTTACGTTCAGGAAGTTTTGAAATGGCTGCCCGTGAACGGCCATCAGGCGGAGCACTTTTCGACGTTGGAAAATGCGTCGGCGGCGACGCCCGAGTTTCGACAACGGATTCTCCTCGCCGACGACAACTCCGATATGCGCGATTACGTGCGCCGTTTGCTGTCGACCAAATACGAAGTTGAAGCTGTTGCGGATGGTGAAGCCGCGTTCGCAGCAGCGCAGGCGAGGGGCTTCGATCTCGTCTTGTCGGACGTGATGATGCCGAAGGTCGACGGGTTTGGCTTGCTGCGCGCGTTGCGCGCGGACGAACGAACGCGGACGACGCCCGTCATCCTGCTGTCTGCGCGCGCGGGCGAGGAGTCGCGCGTCGAAGGCATGGAAGCGGGCGCGGACGATTACCTGATCAAGCCCTTTTCAGCGCGCGAGCTGATGGCCCGGGTCGAAGCGCATTTGCATCTGCAACGCGAGCGCAAACGATCGCAGGAGAAACTCGAACAGCTCATGGTGCTCGAAAAAAAAGCGCGTGCCGGCGCCGAGCTTGCGAACCGTGTGAAGGACGAATTTCTGGCGATGCTGTCGCACGAGTTGCGCACGCCGCTCAACGCGATTGTCGGTTGGACTCACTTGCTCAAGAGCGGAGCGTTGGGTGAAAGCGATCGCGCCCGCGGCATCGACGTGATCGATCGCAACGCGACAGCGCAACGCGCGATCATCGACGAGCTGCTCGACGTTTCGCGCATCATCACCGGCAAACTAAAACTGGAAACGCAACCGATCGATCCGGCAGTCGTCGTCGACGCTGCGGTCGACGCGATTCGTCCCGCTGCGCTAGCGAAGAACATCGAGATCATAACCGCGATCGAACGCAATCGCGGGCTGGTGGTTGGCGAGGCGGTGCGGCTTCAGCAGGTGATCTGGAACCTGCTTTCAAACGCGGTCAAGTTCACTCCTAAAGGCGGCCGTGTCGAAGTTCTGCTGACGGTGACCGGACGGCATTTTGAGATCTCGATCGGCGACACGGGCGAGGGCATCCCATCCGACTTCCTGCCGTACATTTTCGATCGTTTCAGCCAGGCAGACACTTCGTCGCGACGCAAGCACGGCGGTTTGGGAGTCGGGTTGTCGATCGTGCGTAGTTTGGTTGAGCTGCACGGCGGCGACGTGAGTGCGGCGAGTGACGGCGTGGGCCAGGGAGCGACGTTCACGATCCGGCTTCCGATTATGGGGCTCTCGGATGCGGATGCTCGGCAGCGTGAGGTTGACGAGCCGTTGTTCGATTCGCGTTGGAAACAAAAAGATCATGTCGCCGAGGAAGACTTGCGGCCAACTCTGCTGAGCGGGTTGCGAGTGCTGACGCTTGACGATCAGCAGGACACGCGCGACCTGATCACTTTAGCGCTGACGCGATACGGCGCGAACGTGAAGGCGGTTGATTCGGCGACGGCGGCGCTCAAGACAGTGGCCGACTGGCAGCCGCACGTGATCGTGTCAGACATCGGTTTGCCGGAGATGGACGGTTACGATTTCATACGCGAGCTGCGTCGACTCGAAGGTGACGGCAAGCGCATCCCGGCAATCGCCCTGACCGGCTACGCCGGCGCGGTCGACGAATCCAAAGCCCTCAACGCCGGCTACGCCCTGCACTTCTCCAAACCCATCAACCTCAGCGAGCTCGCCACCGCGATCGCGAAGCTAGCACGGCGGTAACGCCGTCTGAGTTGAATCCGGACTTTTCTTTCGCTCTAAAAACAGCGAGAATTGGCCGCGCACTCAGTCTTCGCGCCCTCTATCGTCTCGATTCATACATGCTTAACCTTTTTGAGCGGAGTTTGAGAACGTGAGTTCTCCTAAGACCTCATCCAAGACGGAATGGGTTCTCACACAGGAAGCGTTCGATCGCTTTCTGGCTATGCTTGACGCCGATTGGGAAAAGGCTGGAGAGAAATATGAGGATATCCGTTCCAAACTCTTAAAATACTTTGAATGGTGCGGATCTGATGTCCCGGATATCGACGCCGATGAAACGATAAATCGCGTTACTCGGCGAATCACTGAAGGCGAAGACATTCATAACCTTAACGGCTACATCTATGGAGTAGCCAAATTGGTCCATAAAGAGTCGCTGAAGAGGCGCAACCTGAAGCAGGTGCTTGATGAAGACCTTCTCGTTGAGTTGCCGTCGATCGTCGTTGGTGATGAAACGGCGCAGTATCAGGAGTGCTTGGAGCGTTGTCTAAGCTATCTCAGTGACGAGGACCGCGAGATCATTACCGAGTATTATAAGTACGAAAAAATCGAGAAGATCACTTGCCGAAAGCGACTTGCTGCAAGGCTCGGCGTATCTTTGAACACGTTGAGAGTGAAGATGCATCGACAGCGCCTCAACCTCGAGGCCTGCGTGGAGGAATGTCTCAGTCGATCCGAATAACGGTCGACTGTTTATGAGGGAAGGTTTGTTTTGGCTGTTAGATCAGGAGTAGACACCAAACGAATCGAATACTTGTTAGGTCTATGCTCGCAGGCCGATCGAGAGCGTATTGAGTCGGAGTATTTTGAAGACGAAGACGCGTTTCAGAAAATGCTGGCGGCCGAGGATGATCTTATCGATGCGTACGCTCGTGGAAAACTTACTGGCGAGGAGCGGCGACGATTTGAAGAGCATTTCCTGAGTTCATCGCAAGGGCGCAAGCGCGTTCAGTTTGCCCGTGCTTTTGCTGGTGGAGTATCCGCTCGTGAAACGACAGCACCGGCTACGTTGATCGGATGGCGTGCAGCGCAAAAGATCGCTTTGATAGCGGCTGTAATTGTCGTTGCTGTAGTTCTTTCGTGGCTCGTCATTGAGAATCGAAGGATGAGTAGAGAGCTAGGAGATCTGCGTGCTATACAGATGGAGTCTAGCAAAGAAGCCGATGCATTAAGGCGTGCTGCTGATGCCGAACGAACGCGTGCTGCGGAGATCTCGACTCAACTCAATGATCTGCGTGTGCAGTCAAATGAACCAAAGGAGCGCAACAACACCGCCGATAATCGACGCGTGAGTCGTTCGCTGATTTCGAAAGTTAAGAATGTTCCTGAGACAATTGCAGATGCTCCGCTCAAACCCGTACAAGCTGGCACACTCGGCAACACTTTCGAGCCTAGACAAATAACTCAGCTTCCGCTTAACGCCAGCAATGTAGTCGGCCTGCTATCTCTGCAACCGGCGCTAACGAGGGAGGGTTATGTAGCAGGTGCACGCAGTGATCAAGCAAATATCACTTTAGATGGTGTAGATATCAATGAGAGTCTGCTTACATTGATTCCAGGCGCCAAAGTTGATCTTGATGTGGCACCTACTCCTGGCTGGTTCAGATTGCGGTTGATTCTCGATAGACCTGCGCGCCATACCGAGTATCGCATTGTCTTAGAAACTGTTGATGGTCGCCAAGTTACAGCAAATGACTGGATCGAACCGGTCACAGAGAATCAAAATAGTATCGAAACGCCTGTGATAAAGACGGCTGATTTACCTTTGGGTGATTATCAGCTCACGTTGATGGGAAAAGAACCTAATGGTTCCTTCATGCGACTTGCGCAGTACACTTTCAGAATCATCAAAAACTAGCAAATGTCACGGATCTTACTGATTAGCAACTCAACCCTTTTCGGCAGCGGCTACCTGGATCACGCGGAGGGAGAGATCCGCGATTTTCTTGGTAGTGTCAGGCGCGTGCTCTTCGTGCCTTTTGCGCTTTACGATCGCGATGCTTATGCGGCAAGTGCGCGTACTCGTTTTGAAAAGATGGGTTACGAGCTCAGGTCGATACACGATGCGGGCGATCGGTTTGAAGCGCTCCGGGAAACTGAGGCAGTCTTCGTCGGTGGCGGGAACACGTTTCGCTTGTTGAAGACTCTGTACGATCAGGGGCTGGTAGGTCCAATCCGGCAGCGCGTCGCGGAGGGAATGCCGTACATCGGATCGAGCGCCGGTTCGAACATCGCTGGTCCAACAATCAAGACGACCAACGACATGCCGATCGTGCAACCACCTTCGTTTGAAGCGCTCAATCTCGTGTCGTTTCAAATCAATCCCCACTACCTCGATCCCGATCCAAACTCGACGCACATGGGCGAGACGCGAGAGAAACGAATCCAGGAGTTTCTCGAAGAGAACGACACACCCGTCGTCGCTTTGCGAGAAGGAGCGATGGTTCGTTGCGAGAACGGCGCCACGATCTTGAAAGGCTCGACGGGCGCGCGAATCTTCCGCCGCGGCGTCGAGCCTAGGGAAACCCTTCCCGGTGATCGGTTAGACGAACTCAATTAGACGAACTGTTGCGTTAGCAGTAGAATCCGGGTCAAACCCCGAGCTTTTGTAAGCTAATTCAACAAGGATCGATCCTTCGAAAACATGGTAACTACTCCCCCAAACGACGCCCAGCGGTTGGTTTCACTCGACGTCTTTCGCGGCATCACGATTGCCGGAATGGTCCTGGTAAACAATCCGGGAACGTGGCAGAGCATCTACTGGCCGCTTCGACACGCAGAGTGGAACGGATGGACGCCAACCGATCTCGTGTTCCCGTTCTTTCTCTTCATTGTCGGGGTGGCGATCCCGCTGGCGTTTGGCAAACGGGTTGATAGCGGACGCAGCACGCGCGATCTTTACATCAAGATCGTCAAGCGCACTCTGATCATCTTCGGCATCGGATTGTTTCTGAATGCGTTTCCGTATTTTGGACTTTCGGACCTGCGCATTCCCGGCGTCTTGCAACGCATCGCGGTCTGTTACTTCTTTGCCTCAATTATTTTTCTGAATACGCGCCTCGCCGCTCAGATCGCGATCACGATCGGTCTGCTGCTCTTCTATTGGATATTGGTGTCGCTGGTGCCGGCCCCAGGTTACGCCGCGGGTGACCTGACGAAAGAAGGAAGCCTGCCGTCGTTTGTGGATCGCGTTGTGTTTGGACCGAACCACGTTTGGTCGCAAGCGAAGGTTTACGATCCGGAAGGACTGTTGAGCACTATCCCGGCGATTGCAACGGCAATGATCGGCGTTTTGACGGGCCAATGGTTGCGGAACGAGAAGACGCGCTACGAAAAAGTGGCGGGCATGTTTGTCGCCGGCGCTGTCATCCTCGCGATCGGTTGGGGGTGGAACTCGTTCTTCCCGATCAATAAAGCGCTATGGACCAGCTCGTATGTGTTGTTCGCAGGCGGGCTGGCGCTGCAATTTCTCGCTCTCTGCTACTGGCTGATCGACATCAAAGGTTATCGCAAGTGGGCCAAGCCATTCGAAGTGTTTGGCATGAACGCGATCGCGCTTTATGTCGGCGCGGGTTTGATGGCCGAATTGTTTGGCTTGATCAGAGTTCAAGGCACACCACTCGGCGCGTGGATCTATCGCAACCTGTTCGCGTCGTGGGCCTCGCCGGTTAATGCGTCGCTGGCGTTTGCGATCGCGTTCGTGCTGGTTTGGCTAGGACTGATGTGGATCCTCTACCGCCGCCGGATCTTCCTCAAGGTGTGATTTTGCCTCGTCGATAAGGAGATTGTTTCTCTCGTAGCTTAACGTGCCGGGCTCGGACTTTGGCGGATACTGATGCCGTTGATAGACGGGATAAGCCTCCGTTCGCAGATGGGCCAGCATGTGATGTCCGCGACGACTGGCGCGTTCGTGACGCAAAGCAGAGATATCGATCGGCGCCACGACGATCCGCTCGCCTGGTCCAGGTGACGCTTCCGCCAGCAATCGACCTTCGAAGTCGACGATCTGGCTGCCTCCCGGCCACGAATACGGCGGATAGTGTTTCAAACTCGCGCCCTGATTTGCGGCGACGACGTAAGCCGTGTTCTCGAGGGCGCGGCAACGATTGACGATGGTCCACCAGGACATCGGCTCCGTCGCACCCCACGGGTCCATGTAAGCCGAAACGCGTATCAACACCTCCGCGCCATTCGCCGCCAACTGCCTGAGCGCCTCCGGAAACAACCAGTCGTAACAGATCGCGCAACCGAGTTTGCCGATCGGAGTGTCAGCGACGGGAAAGAGCGGTTCGTCGTAGCCTTCGAGATCGTGCGGGCTGGTGTGGACCTCGTAAGGAATCCACGTATTCACTTTGCGAAACTTCTGGATCAGTCCTTGTGGTCCAACGAGACACGTGGTGTTGAAGACGTGACCCGGCCACTTCGGATCGACCTCCAGCATGGAGCCGCTTTGAATGTAGATGTCGTGCTCTTTTGCTTTCTGTTGCAGGCGTTCGGTGTGTTCGTTGGGGATTGGGATCGCGAGTTTGTCGAGCAACTCGACGACCGTGGGAAACACTGGCGCGGCATGCGCGAACTCCGGAAACACGACCAGTCGCACGGGCAGAAACGGCGCCGCGCCCGCCACTGCCGAATCGATCATCGAGAGCATGCGATCCGTGTTCGCGCGCATCGAGCGGCGATCGAGCGGATTGGCAAAGTCAGTTTGGCACGCAGCCGCCGAGTATCTGATGTGTTCCATTAGTCTTTCCGGCTTTTTGTGCAAAGCTTTTCCGGGCCATTAATCTTTCAGTAAATCGAGACCGATGAGCTCTGCCGCGATTGACGGCACGGGGGAAGTGACGACGCGCGTGTTGTAGGTTTCCAGGTATCGCTTGCGTTCCGGCGTCAGCGGGTAGCGCTCGGGCCAACTGTACGGATACTTGCTCATGCCGTGGAAGGGCAGTGGTCCAACCTGATCGGGGCTCGCGGAGTTGATGTCCATCTCCTTGCTGAAACCGTCGGCGTAGAGCAGGAACGTGCGCGTCCAGCCTTCAGGTAATGCGGGCAGTTTGTCGGCGGCGAACGAAAGGATCAGCTCGTCGCCGGGTCGCGAGATCACAAACATATCGTCGGTGGAGCGCAACAGCTCGCGCACGTCGCCCTCGCGCGTGTAGCGTCCGGTCATCACTTTCCACGGAGACGTGAACGAGATCTTCTTGTAGTCGTAGGTCATCGGCTGGCGGCCGTCGGGCGAGTATTCACGCGAGAAGCCGCGCCAACGAAGATCTGCGATCGTGGGCGAGAGGCGAGTCAACTGGGTCGGGAAGTTTCCGCCGGAGGCGTCGACAAGGATCTGGTCCCAGAAGATGCGCATGTTGGTAACTATCCGGATTTCGGGTCGCACGTCGCGGCTGTCGCTCAAAAACTTGCCAGCCAGATCGACGACGATCGTTTGCGGACGTCCAACCGGAATGCCGATGTTGTCGATCACCGTTTTCCAGCGCCCGTGTTTGTCTTTTACTTGCAGCGCGGGGAGACTCAGGCTCTTGCCGCTTTGCGAGGCGGCGAGGTTGTCACTCGACCAGGCGTAGTCGGTCCAACCGGTCAACAGCAAACGTGAATTCCTGGGTGCGTTCCCGAGCGTCAACGTCAACGCGTGTTCGTCGGCATAGCCGCGAATTTGGTGAAGCTGAAAATCGTCAGGGTACTGGCGATCGACGTGAGCGATGCGCGCAAGCACGTCGTGGCCGTGTTCGTCTGTCGCCGCGAGCGGCGGTTGTGCATCGCGCGTGGTGTAAAGCTTGAACGGCGGCGCCGGAACGGTCAGACCTTCGTTTGGATAGACTTCAACACCACGAGGATGCGCTACCGCGATCAGTTGAACACGATCTACAAACAGCGCTTCTTCAAGCTCATTCGTGACGCGCAGCTCGTAACGTCCATCGCGCGGCTTTAGCAAATCGCCGTCGATGCGAACGTACTCATCCGGATCGGGCGCATTGTAAGTTCCGGGCGCATCGAGATGGCCCATCTCGCCGCCGCCGAGAAAGTCAGTCAGGAACTCGAAGCGTTCGCCGTTCCATACGTACAGGTAAGGACACGACGATGGTTTGCGATCCAACTCGGTGAGCGACACGGCGAGCGCCGTCTTCGTGCCGCCGCCGGTGGCGATCTCTGTTTCCGCCTGAACGATTCCCGCCGGCCACAACACGCGCACCGCATCGACACCGGTCCGTTTGCCGAGACCAAAAACAACGTCCGCAGGAGCAGGCGCGGGAAACGCTGAGTACGTCTCCAATTTTTGCGCCAAACTTCCCGATCGTATTTCAATCTTTGCGCCAATACCGGTGCGATTGCTGACTCGTCCCGCTAAACCAACACGCAACGAGTGATTAGTATTTCCGCCATCGTTGCGCGCGACTTTTAAGCCGCCGCCCGGAACGCCGAAGACAAGATCCGTGTCGCCATCGTTATCGAGATCGCCGGACGCCAGAACCGTGGATCGCGCAGCCGGCAGCGCCTTTGCGACATCGGCGATTGTGCCGCTGACGATGCGGAGAAACTGGATTCCGGCATTCGTCGCCACCACGAGGTCGAGCAGCCCATCATTGTCGAAATCGATAAACTGCGAGGCGTTCGCTTGCGGCAAGCTAACTCTGGGCTGCAGCAACTCAAAACGATCTTTACCAGTGGTCAGCGCAATACCGATGTTGCTGAAATAGAAATCGGTAAACCCGTCTTTGTTGACGTCACCTGCCGCTACGCTGGTCGCTCCTTTGAACGGACTAAGACCGACTTCAGCGGCAACGTCGCGAAACGATCCGTCACGCAGGTTGCGCCACAATGAGACTTTTTCGGCTGAAGCCACGAGCAGATCGACGTCGCGGCGGTTGTCGAAATCGGTTGGGACAACGGCGCGTGCGGTTACTTTGTCTGTCAGCTTTGCTTCTGCCGTTTGATCGGTAAACGTGCGATCGCCGTTGTTGCGAAGCAGCAATTGAGGCTGGCCGCCGATGAAGAGATCGAGATCGCCGTCGTGATCGTAGTCGACGAAAGCGATCGCTCCAGCCGCACTGCCAGAGCGTGGGATCTTTGCCGCGACGGTTGTGTCAGAAAAACTTCCGTTGCCGTCGTTATGGTAAAGCGCACTCGCGCCTGCGCGAAGAATGAAAAGATCGGGCTTCCCGTCATTGTCGTAATCGCCGGCGACGGCTGACGTGCCGGCGGCGGGCGTCGCTTTCTCAAGCGCTTTCGCGAGCGCGCCTGACTGTGCGGTCACGTCGACGAACTTGCCACCATCATTGCGCGCCAGACGCTGCCGCGCGCCCGCGGCTTCCAGCAGATCGAGATCGCCGTCGAGATCATAATCAAACAACACGACTGCGCCGTCCGCAGACGCATCGGCGGCGGGCCAATCACCTGCCGGCAGCACGCTCGCAGTCACGTCGATAAACTTCACTTCGGGCGGGTTCATATCGACGAGCCCGGGTTCAAATCCCGTCGATGCTAGAGCTTCCGCATAGCGGCCCTGTTCGAGATAGTTTGTTCCGAGCGTCGTGCCGCTGCCGCGCTCGCGCAACGCCTGGAACTGTTGAATAATCTTTTGTCCTTCTTCACGCTGGCCGCCGCGAAGCAACGCTGTGCCCAGGTTGTAAAGTGCGGTCGTGTTGTAAGGTTCGGCGGCTACGGCTGGGCGCAACACCGCAATCGCTTCCGGATACTTGCGTTGTTGCGCGTAAAGCTGACCGAGATTAACGTTCGCGCCGACGTCCTGCGGATCGATCGCCAGTACTTTTTGAAACGAAGCGATCGCCTCGGCGGGTCTGTTTTGCAGTTTTGCCAACAAGCCCAGGACGTAGTGCGGCTGCGGAGCGTTTGGCGCGGCGGTAGCGGCGCTTTGCAGCTCACGCTGCGCGGCCGGCAGGTCGGGCATGTTGAAGAGCGCGATGCCGAGATTGATGCGCGCAAGCGACAGCCCCGGTTCGAGCTGCAACGCGCGTTTGAAAGCGTCGGCGGCTTCCTTGTGCTTGTACTGTTCGAGCAGCGCGACGCCGATGTTATTGGCGCGATAAGCCTCTTCGCGGGTCTGCGTTTTCGGCGGCGTGTTTTGACGAGTGGTGGCGCTCTGGTCTATTAATGAGGCCGCAACAAAGAAAGCGACCGCGACATCCTGATTCACGCACGCAGAACAAACGAGTTTTTAAGTGCTTCATAGATGATTCCCGCCGAATATACCAAACACAAACACAGAGTACACATACTGTTGCTGATCGGCGTACTGGTCATCACGGCTTGTCGTCCAGGCAACACGCTGCCCAGCAGAGGCACCAGCGAATACAACGAGCTCGTCCGCACGTTCTACATCGGGCTCGCTGCGTTGCAGGTTGGGCACGACGTTCAGGCCGACGCAAGCTGGCGCAGTTCACGCAACTCGCGCCGAGCGAACCTGCCGGTTGGGCCAACTGGGGCTTGCTCGCGTTGCGACAGCGAAACTTCGACACCGCCACCGAACGACTCGAACGCGCGCGCAGTCTCGCGCCCGACAACAGCGACATTCAGTATCTTGTTCGGACTGCTCGAAAGCAGTCGCGGCAAGACTGCGGAAGCAATTAGCCGCGCTGCGCAAATCAGTCGAGTTAGATCCAGAAAACCTGTTCGCCGTTTACAAGCTCGCCGAAGAAGTCGAGCGGCAGGGTGACGAACAGAGCACCGCTGAAGTTCAGTCGCTGTTGCAGAAGATTCTGACTGCACAGCCTGACAATCTTGCGGCGCAAGTCGAGCTCAGCCGCATCGCCGCGAAGCGTGGCGACGCCGACACGCTCAATAGCACGGTCGCGAAGATCAAGGCGCGTTCGTCGGCCTGGCCGCCGAAGTGCAGGAGCAAGTTACAGCCCGTCGACGAAACAGCGCGAAGCGGCGACTTGCGGGCGGCTGCGACACGCACGAGTTTTCTGCGCAATGTACTGGTGCGTGTACCTGAGTACCGTCGCAGTCTGGCCGCGATCAAGCCGCCGCCCGGCGAAGAAGCCGTTCCGTTCACACATTTCCTGCGTTTGGAGTCGCCGGTCTTTCAAACGGCGGCCGCAGACGCAGCGATCAAATTCACTCCGCAACCCGTGCCGAATGCCGGCGCAACGCAAAGGACGCAACGCATAAGATTGGATCGGCGGGATAGCGCTGAGTGGTGAAGGTGGACCAGTAGTCGCAACTGCGTCCGCGCGCGAAGTGCGTCTGGCGAGCGGCGCGAGTTTTCCATTTCCCGGTGGAACATCGAACACGCCGCCAACGCCTGACGGCATCTTGCCGGTCGATTTCAGTTACGACTTCAAAACCGATCTCGTGCTTGCCGGCGACGGTGGTGTGCGGTTGCTGCGACAAGACAGTCCTTCAGCTTTCACTGATGTAACCGCCGAAACAAAGCTTCCGCCGAACGTCGTGAATGCGACATACACCGGCGCGTGGAGTGCGGACATCGAAGCCGACGGCGATCTCGACGTCATCCTCGGATCGCCGCAAGGTAATGCCGTACTGTCTTGCGAAACAACGGCGACGGCACGTTCCTGGAGATTCATCCTTTCGAGGGAGTATCGGGACTTGCGGGTTTCGCCTGGGCCGATCTCGATCAGGATGGCGATCCGGACGCCGCCGTGCTCGACGCAACCGGCACGCTGCACGTTTTCAGTAACGAACGGCAAGGACAGTTCAGTAAGCGCTCGTTACCCGCAACCATTCCCACTGCAAGGGCGATCAATGTCGCCGACGTCAATTGGGACGGCGGTTTCGATCTGCTGATCCTGCAAACGGATGGAATCATTATGCGTTTGTCCGACAAGGATCACGGCGCAGGCTGGGAACAGGGCTGAGATCGCGCGAATCGGAAACGCGCCGCCGGCAGGACCGCTTCGCTTCCACGTGGCGGATCTCGACAACAACGGCGGTCTCGATCTCCTGCTCGCGTCGACCACAACACCAGACACGCGCGTTTGGTTAAGCGACGAACACAGCCAATTCAAAGCACTAACAGATATCAAATTCGACAGACAGACTGTTCGACGTCGCCGACGTCAATAACGACGGCCGCCTCGATCTGCTCGGTTTCTCGAGCGAAGGACAACCTGTTCAGTCGCTCAACAGCGGTTCGAAAAATTATCACTGGCAATGGTTCGCCCGCGCGCCAGTCAGGCAGTCGGCGATCAACGCATCAATCCGTTCGGCGTCGGCGGCGAGATGGAAATCCGTTCCGGTTTGCTGGTGCAGAAGCAACCGATCACTGGTCCATTGATTCACTTCGGCCTCGGCGAACAAACAAGCGCCGACGTCATTCGCGTCGTTTGGCCCAACGGCACCGTGCGCGCCGAGTTTGAAGTAAAAGCCGATCAGGATGTAACCGCCGAGCAACGACTTGAAAGCCTCGTGTCCGTTCCTGTTCGCTTTCAACGGCAAGGAGATGGAGTTTGTGAAAGACGCCGTGCCGTGGGGCTCGGCCATTGGCCTGCGCATCAACACGATCGGCTCGGCCAAGATCGCAGCCACCGGTGAGTGGTACAAGATCCGTCGCGATCAACTCGTCCCGCGCGATGGCTACTACGACATTCGCGTCACGGCCGAGCTGTGGGAAGTTTATTACTACGACTACATCGGTCTCATGCCCGTGGATCATCCGGAAGGCACTGAGATCTTCGTCGACGAGCGTTTCGTCGTTCCGCCGTTAAAGCTTGGCTTCACGACTGTGAAAACGCCACAGCCGATCAAGCAGGCGATCGACGACAACGGCGACGACGTAACCGCGATCGTCTCGACGCGCGATGGCAAAGCGCTCGACACTTTCGGACGCGGACAGTATCAGGGTCTCACTCGCGATCATTACGTCGAAGTCGATCTTGCCGGATGACGCGCCCACGAGCGGTCCACTGTATCTGATCGCTCACGGCTCGATTCACGACACCGAGTCGTCGCTCAACGTTGCGATCACGCAAGGCAGTCGCTGGCGCGCGCAGAGCATGAGCGCTGGAAGTGCCGGATGGAAACGGCGGTTGGGCAGTCGCGCGATCTAACCTCGGCTTCCCAGCCGGACGAAAGAAAGACCGTCCTGTTCGATCTAAAGGACATCTTCCGCGCGAATACTCCGCGCCGCGTGCGCATCCGCACCAACCTGGAAATCTACTGGGATCACATCGAATGGCGCAGAGGGTCTACCCGACGCCGAGCTGAAGATGGTACGCTTAACGCCTTCGGCGGCCGACCTTCATTATCGCGGCTACTCCGTGATCAATCGACCCGACGCCGGCGCACCGGAAATTCCGGACTACAACAAGCTCTTCTCGACCAAGCAGAGCTGGCGCGATCTGGAGGGTTATTACACGCGGTTCGGCGAGGTCGGCGAGCTTTTGCAGACAATAGACGATCGCTACGTCATCGTCGCTTCGGGAGATGAGATGTCGCTGCGTTTCCCGGAACAGCCACCGCCGCCGCCCGGTTGGGTGCGCGATTTCGTAATCATGGGTGATGGCTGGATCAAAGACGGCGACTATAATTCCACTTTTTCGCGGACGGTTCTGCCGTTGCCGTATCACGCAAAACAGGAATACGAGACGCCGCCCGGAAAACTGGAAGACGAGTGTGTCTATAAGCGTTTCCGGAAGATTGGCAGAAATATCACACGCGCTACGTCGCGCCGGATGTTTTCAGAAACGTTTTGAGGAATCAAAGCGAGAAGATGATTCGCGGTAAGATAGCGAGGATTGTGTTGTTCGTGTGGTTTGTGGCGTTGCTGGCGACGCCGCTCGTGGTCAAGACGGCTCGCCGCACGTCGGCAGGCGGCGCATGCGGTGCGCGATTCTGCCGAGCGCGCTTAGCGCGTTATGGCTTCTATCTCGAGGAAGTCGCGCAAAACAGCCAAAGTAAACTTCACTCACCAAGCGCCGACACTCGATCAACAGCTGGACCACATCATGCCGCAAGTCGCTTCGATGGGCGCGGCCGTTTCGATCGTCGATTTCGATCGCGACGGCTGGTCCGACATCTACGTGACGAACAGCGGCGAGGGAAGTAAGAACGCGCTGTTCAGAAACACCGGCGACGGATCGTTCAAAGATGTGGCTGCGGATCTTGGGATTGCCGATGTGAATCAACCTGGCACCGGCGTTTCGATGGGCGCGGTTTGGGGCGACTACGACAACGACGGTTACGAAGATCTGTTTCTCTACAAGTGGGGCAAGCCCGAGCTCTTTCACAACGACGCGGGACAGAACTTCACGCGCGTCACCGACAAAGCCGGGCTGCCCGCAGTGGGTCAACGCAAACACGGCGCTCTGGTTTGACTACGATCGCGACGGGCGCCTGGATCTTTTCCTCGGCGGCTACTACGCAGAAGACGTCGACCTCTGGCATCTTGAAAACGACGAAGATGATGCCCGAGAGTTTTGAGTACGCGAAAAACGGCGGGCGCAAATATCTGTTTCACAATCTCGGCGACGGCTCGTTCGAAGAGGTCAGTCGAAAAGCTCGGTATCGACACGCGACGCTGGGCGCTTGGCCGCCGCCGCCGCCGATCTTGCGCGGCACGGGTCATCCGGATCTGTTCATCGCCAACGACTACGGCATCTCGGAACTCTACTTCAACGACGGCGAAGCAGTTTCGCGAAGTCGGCAAACGAGACCGGCGTCGGCTTCTCGCCGAAGAGCGGCATGAACGCCACGCTCGGCGACGTTCTCAACCAGGGCCGCTATTCGATCTACGTTTCGAACATCTCGGAAGAAGGCGTGCTGATCCAGGGCAACAATCTTTGGGTGCCGCGCGAAGGAACGTCGCGGCGACGCGCTTCAAGTACGACAATCTTGCGCGCGCGATGGACGTCGAGATTGGCGGCTGGAGCTTTGGCGCGCAGTTTGGCGATCTGAACAACGACGGCACGCTGGATCTCTATCTGGTCAATGGCTACATCTCCGCCGATCGCAATCTGAATTACTGGTACGACTTCTCGAAGATCGCCGGCGGCAACTCGACCATCATTTCCGACGCGGCGCATTGGCCGGCGATGGATGGACGCAGTTTGTCCGGTTATCAACAGAAGAGAGTTTGGCTTAACGACGGCGCGGGCAAGTTTGTCGACGTGGCGCAGGCGGTCGGCGCTTCCGATGTGTACGACGGCCGCGTCCGTCGCGCTCGTCGATCTGTGGAATCGCGGCGTGCTCGACGTCGTGGTCGCAAATCAAAAAGGACCGTTGCTGATTTACAAGAACACCGTCACGCCGGACAACCAGTGGATCGCCTTTGATCTCGAAGGCTCGGCCAGCAATCGCAGCGCGATCGGCGCGGAGGTGCGGCTGTTCTGGAATGGACAGCAACAGGTGCAACAGGTTTCCGGTGGCAGTGGTTTCTGTGCGCAGAACCAGCGACGGCTGCATTTCGGACTTGGCAAGAACCCGCAAATCGAGAAAGCCGAGATTCGCTGGCCGTCGGGAAAGGTCGAGACTATCGACAAGCCGGCGCCGGGAACAACGTATAAGATCAAGGAGCCTGCATGAGCCAGTCAGCCGCGCAGCCGATGGGTGCTGCTGCTGTCGAGACTACCAAGCGACAAAAGCTCGGTTTCAACAATCGATACATTGCGCCGGTCTTCATCACCTTCATCCTGCTGGTGGGCCATCTCAGTTACGGCATTCTCGAGAGTTACGAAAAGACCGGCGATCGCGATCGTCAGCGCGGTTGTGGCGGAGTTGATCCTGGGACGGATCTTTTTCGGGAAGTGGTTGAACCTGGCGAGCGCGTACATCACCGGGATCAGTTGCGGCATTCTGCTTCGTTCGCCGGCGTTTGGCCGTTCGCCGTTGCGAGCGTGATTTCGATCATGTCGAAGTACGTGTTGCGTGTTAAAGGGCGGCACTTGTGGAACCCGTCAAACTTCGGCATCTGCGCGTTGCTGTTTCTCGCGCCTGAGACAGTGGCGGCGTTGAGCGTGCAGTGGGGCAATTTCATATGGCCGCTGATCGTCATTTGGATCCTGGGCGCAGTCATCATCTGGCGTGCTAAACGTATTCAACATCAGCGCTACTTACGTCGCTTCGTTTTTTGTGTTTGCTTTCGTGCGCAGTTGGATCACCGGCGACTCGTGGTAGGCGGAGGTCGCGCCGATCACCGGACCGATGTATCAACTCTTCGTCTTCTTCATGATCACCGATCCCAAGACGAGCGTTAAGTCGAAAAATGGCAATGCATTGTCGTGGTTTTGGTGGCGTTCGTGGAGATGTTGCTGCGGCTGAATCACGTGGTTCACGCGCCGTTGTACGCGCTGTTCATCGTTGGACCAGTGGCGATGCTGATCGAGATCTGGTTCGAATCGCGGCGGCCGGTCGCCCTGCAAAGTTCCACAGCGGCATGAGGAAACGGCATCTCGGTTACATTTTGTTATTGTGCCTGGGCCTGCTGCTTTCCGGTTGCAAGCAGACGGCCTCGGTAGCACCGACGACTAACACCGCACCGGAACAAGTGGCTGCAGCTTCTCCGTCGCCGAGCCCGACACCACCGCGTCCTTCCGGCGCTATCGAATTTACAGACGTCTCTGCCGAAGCCGGGATTCGTTTCAAACACAACAGCGGCGCTTTCGGAAAGAAGTATCTGCCGGAGACGATCGGCGCGGGCGCTGCGTTCCTCGATTACGACAACGACGGCTGGCAGGACATTCTGCTGATCAATTCAATGGACTGGCCGGAGTCGAAAAAGCGACGCTCGTTTCCCGCGCTCTATCACAACAACAAGGACGGCACGTTTACCGACGTCACGCAGCAAGCCGGACTCGGCGTCGAGATGTACGGCATCGGCGTCGCCGTTGCCGACTACGATAACGACGGCTTCGACGACGTCTACGTCACCTGCGTCGGTAACAATCATCTGTTTCGGAATCTCGGCAACGGCAAGTTTGGAGACGTGACAGCGCGCGCCGGTGTAACGGAACCGGGCTTCTCGACCAGCGCGGCCTGGTTTGACTACGACAACGACGGCAAGCTCGATCTCTTCGTCGGCAACTACGTCGAGTGGTCCGTGCAGACGGATCAATATTGCTCGCTCGACGGTAAGAATAAGTCGTATTGCACGCCACAGTCTTTTAAAGGACAGAGCTCCCAGTTGTATCGCAATCGCGGCAACGGCACGTTTGAAAACGTTACCGCTCGCGCGGGCGTGAACGATCCGGCAGGAAAGACACTCGGCATCGCGCTGCTCGATTATGACGACGACGGCTGGATGGATCTCTTCGTCGCCAACGACACCGAGCCAAACAAGCTCTATCGCAACAACCACAACGGCACGTTCACCGACAATGCCGTGATCGCCGGCGTTGCTTTCAGCGAAGCCGGCACTCCGCGCGCCGGCATGGGCGTTGACGCTGCCGACTACGACGGTTCCGGCAAACCCGGTGTCGTGATCGGCAACTTCACCAACGAAAGCATCGCGCTTTATCACAACGACGGATCGGGTCTCTTCACTGACGAAGCATCCTCGTCGGGCATCGGCAAGGTCTCGGCGCAGTCGTTGACCTTTGGCTGTTTCTTCTTTGACTACAATCTCGACGGGCTGCTCGACATCTTCGCTGCGAATGGTCACGTGTCGGACGACATCAGCGTCGTGCAACCGACCGTGAAGTACGCGCAGCCGCCGCACCTGTTTCAGAACAAAGGGAAGAAGAAGTTTGAAGAAGTGACGGCGAAACTCGGGCGCGCATTGAATCGCGCGATCGTCGGCCGCGGCGCTGCGTATGGCGACTACGATAACGACGGCGATCTCGATCTGCTGTTGACGACGAACAACGGCGCGGCGCGTTTGTTGCGCAACGACAATGCGAACCAGAACGACGTATTGCGCGTGAGAACGATCGGCGCGAAAGCGAATCGAGACGGCATTGGCGCGAAGGTTGTCGTGAAGACTTCGAAGGGGCGCACGCTGTACGGCATGGTGCGAACTGGATCGAGTTACTGTTCGCAGTCTGAACTGCCGCTCGTGTTTGGTCTAGGGAAACCTGAAGACGGAACTACGCTGACGATCGAGATCACCTGGCCCGGCAATCAGAAAGATCGCATTGCCGACGTGAAGCCTAATCAGATTGTTACCGTTCAGGAAGGGAAGGGAGCGGTTGCCACGGAGCCGATCGTCTTCGTGCGAACTCCACCGGCGCAACCATCACCATCCGCAACTCAACAATGAAGTTTCCCGCAAAGGCGCAAAGACGCAAAGAAAATCTTCAATCATTTCTTCCTTTGCGTCTTTGCGCCTTTGCGGGAAACTTCTTTAACCAACTACTTCTGCGCCTTGCCGCCTAGATTATCGGCGTCTCTTTTTAGATGACCGCTGAGTTGAATCACGCTTTCGAGATCGCGCTTTGCCGTCGCCAACTTTTCCGCGTCAATCGTGTTTGGTTGCTCGATGACGGGATTGGTGACGAAGCTTCGGATCTGTTTGCAGAGTTTTACGAGCGTGTCTTTCATTTCCGTCTCGCTGGTGTGGGCCGCCATCTCGGTCGGTTTCAATTCCTCCGCCGGCGGGCTCAGCACGAGGTTTGACTGGATGCTGCTGGCGCGTTTGCGGATCTCACCGGTTGCCTGTGATACGAAGTGATAATCCAGCGGTTTGGTTGAAGAGATCGCGCGCACGAGCTCGTTGTGCAGCAGGAGCAGGCGATTGAAGTCTTCTTCAGTTTGCGCCATCAGCGCATCGAGCCGCCGGCGATCTTTCGTCAGCGACGGATTGCCGAAGTTGCGCAGTTGCCACTCGCGGCTTGCCTGGTCCCGCTGTCGTTCGCGTGCCTGATTTGTGTGTTTATCGACGGGAGGGGGGCCCGCTACCGTTCGTTGAGCTAAAGTAGGTGCGGCCACGGTTAAGAGGAGGGCGATCCCGATTAAGGAGCACTTACCCGCGGAATGCTGGGTGTTCATGGCTGACCTCCCGAAATTTTGCCCTCAGTATACCGCCGTTGGGAACCGCTTTGGCAAGGTTTCTTTGATCCGCGGCCTTGACTCGCAGTGATGTCTGTAATACTTATTTCAACAACTCTGGAAGATGCGACGGATTGATCTAAACAAAGCAAACGTAGCCCGCTCCAACACGATTCGCAACATCAATCGCCAGATCGTGTTGAACTACGTTCGCGAACGAGGCCCAATCTCCCGCGCCGAGATCGCCCACGAGACAGCGCTGCAGCGTTCGACAATCTCGCTGATCGTCGAAGAACTGCGCATTGAAGGACTGATCGAGGAGCTGAGCGGTGAGTCTACCGGCGGTCGTCCGCCGATTTTGTTGTCGTTGCGAACAGCCGACGCCGTTGCCATCGGTGTTGACGTGGGCACGACGCGAACCATCGTTGCCACCAGCGATCTCGCCGGCCGCGTGCTGCAACAGGAACACTTTCAAACTCACGCCGATCCCAATCAAACGACCCGCAGTATCATCGATCTCTCGCGCAAACTGATCGCGCGCAACAACGGAACGATCGAGGGAATCGGTATCAGTTTGCCTGGTCTCGTCAGCAATGAAGGCAAGGAACTCTTCGTTCCCACCTTCGACTGGCGCGATCTGCCGCTCGCGGATGAATTGAACGACGCAACCGGACTGCCTGTCACCATCGACAACGACGCGAACGCCGCGGCGCACGCGGAGTTGTGGTTTGGCCGTCCTGAGATTCGCGCGATTCGCGACTTCATTCTCGTGCTTGTTGAAGGCGGTGTTGGCACGGGAATCGTGTTTGACGGTCAGGTCTATCGCGGCGAGAACGGAGCGGCGGGTGAATTCGGACACATGACGATCGGGCAGGGTGCGCCTGTCGCGTGTGCGTCGGGGAGTCGTGAATGCTGGGAAGCGTTCTCTTCGGAACGTTCTGCACTGGCTCGCTACCGGAACCTCGTCAACCGTTCGAACGGAGCAGCAGAGATCGGTTTCGGACGAGCTCATCGATCTGGCATTGGGCGGCGACAATCACGCGCGCGCCGCATTGAAAGAAACGGCGCGGTATCTCGGCATCGGCATCGCCAACCTGATCCGCGGACTGGCGCCGGAGGCGGTGATCGTCGGTGGTCCTATCGTTCGCTCGTGGCCGGTGATCGCCGAAGACATCAAGACTTCGGTCGAAGCGACGATCTGCCGCGGCCTGCCTTCGACGAGGATTATCGCTTCGACTCTTGGGTCTGAACCCACGCTCATGGGAGCGCTGAGCCTGGTGCTCGCCAGCAAGTTTGCCTCGGTCTCGGTGGTCTAAACCGCGAAATAACTCACCAAACCTGACGCTTGGCCTAAAAAGTTCTTGACATAAAACGGTTTTAGTATTAAATACTTTTGCTAGCCTCTGCAACAAAGTAACACTCAGTACAAGTTAGCGTAAGTTCAGTCTCGAAGGTTCGCGGGGAAGTCGATGAATTCTGGTTTCCATTTTCTGCATATGGAACGTCAGTCTTTGCGTGGGTCGGCATCATTCGCATCATTCTGATTTCTGCAGTTCTGTTTGGTAGGTTTCCCGCTTGGTAGGTTTGGTAGGTCAAGTTTGGTAGGTTCACTGTTTGGTAGGTCAAGGAGTTCGTTCGTTCTTTCGGAACTCAACGTTAGTCCTGACGCCCGTAACGTGAGGAGGTTTGGTATGTCGAAGAGGTTTGGACTGCAGGCGCTGCTGCTCCTGTTGAGCATTGGCATGTTTGTCGGTGTACATGCTCAATCGAGCACGGCCGGTAACATCACCGGTACCGTTAGAGACCAGGCAGGCGCCGCGGTCGCCAATGCCGAGATAATGATTCTCGATGAAAAGACCGGTGCTACTCGCACCGCGAAGACGAACGACGACGGCTTCTATTCCGTACCCGGCTTACCTGCCGGCCTCTACACGATCAGCACGTCCCCGTCAGGATTCAAGAAGACTGTTGCTAACGGCGTCGAGCTGCACGTTAGCGAGAACAAGACCGTCAATCTTGATTTGCAGGTGGGCCAGGTCACAGAGATCGTGACCGTCACCAGCGAAGCGGCGGCGGTTGAACTGCGAAGCGGCGAGGTCAGCAGCTTGATCACCGAGAAGCAGGTCACGGAGTTGCCGCTGAACGGTCGCAACTACGCGCAGTTGGCTTTGATGGTTCCCGGCGTCTCCCCAGTAACGCAGAACGGCGCCGGTGGTGCATTCGCCACGCGCGGAACCGGTCTTAACTCCGGCGTCGATATGTCGGTCAACGGCAACCAGTCAAACTCCAACCTGTGGACGGTTGACGGCGTCAATAACATGGACGTCGGTTCGAACCGCACGCTGTTGGTCTTCCCGTCAGTCGATTCGATTCAGGAGTTTCGGGTTGAGCGCAACAGCTTCAGCGCGGAGTTCGGCCAGGCGCAGGGCGCGGTGGTCAACCTGATCACCAAGGGCGGCAGCAACGAGTTTCACGGCAGCTTGTTTGAGTTCTACCGCCACGACTCGCTCAACGCCACCAATTTCTTCCTGAACCGCGCGGGCCAACCGAAAGCAAAACTCAAATACAACAACTTCGGCGGCAACTTCAGTGGTCCAATCATCAAGAACAGATTGTTCTTCTTCTGGTCGGAAGAGTGGCGTCGTGAGCGTCGCGGCCAGGTGCTTTCGGCAAACGTGCCGACAGCCGCAGAGAAAACGGGTGACTTCAGCGGTACGTTGACCGGACCGCTGCCGCACTTTCCGGGAATGACTTGCTACGACTCCCGGCCCGAATCCGTCCGACCCGGGATGCTTCCCCGGCAATCGCATTCCAACAAACTTGTTGAGCCCGGCTGGACTCTCGTACGTGAAGCTGTTCCCGGATCCGAATACTTCGGGAACGCCGAACTGGACCACTTCGGTGCTTCAACCAATCGACACCCGCCAGGATTCGATTCGTGGTGACCTGACCATCTCCGACAACGCAAACCTGATGGTCCGCTACATCAACGAAAAGTGGACCCACCTGGGCGCGACCGGAAACTTCTGGGGCGACTCCGCATATCCGACACTCGCGTCGGACTGGAGCCAGCCGAGCCACAGTTTTGCAGTTAAGTTGACGAACACGTTGTCGCCGAAAATGGTGAACGAATTCCAGTTCTCCATCGCCGGCAACGAAATCATCATCGCGACCAGTCCTGACAGCCAGGCGCTGGAAGATGAGATCGCGTCGAAGATTCCGACAGTCTTCCCGCACGGCGGTGAGGGGCTTATCGGCGGCACGGTCCCGTCACTCTTCTGGGGCGCGGGCGGTTACTCCAACATCTGGCACCAGGCGCCTTGGGCCAATCGCGAAGATCTCTACATTTGGAAAGACGACTTCTCGCTGGTCTTCGGATCGCACGACCTGAAAGTCGGCGCCTTGTTCAGCCATAACTTCAAGGATGAGCCGGGAACCGGCGCCGGTGGCGGCAACCAGCAAGCCTCCATCCAGGGCTGCGGCGAGCAGACCGGTCACTGTATCGGCGACCTGCTGCTTCGCGACACCGTCCTGCTCAACTATACCGAAATCGCCAACACGGAAATCGCGGAAGGCCGCTGGCGTGATTTCGAGTTCTACGTGAACGACACGTGGAAGGTCCATCCGCGCGTGACGTTGACCATGGGTCTGCGTTACTCGGTCTTCACGCCGGCCTGGGAAAAAGACAATCGCATTTCGAACTTCCTCCCGAGCCTCTACAACGGTGTTGATTTCAATACCGGTTTGGTGACGGCGGAAGAAGCGATCGCGCTCGGCATCGGCCGCTCGACCGTGAAGACCTTTCAAGAAGGGTTGGCAGCCGCGCGTCGGTCTTGCGTGGGATGTTTTCGGAACTGGGATCGACCGCATTCAGCATGGGTTTTGGCCGCTACTCGAGCCGTTCGAACGTTATTGAAGATTTGCTCCGCTTGACCGGCAATCCGCCCTGGACCACGACCGTGAGCGCTGGCTCTGGTTGGAACGGCGCCGGCACGACGTTGGCGAATTGTCCGACCTGCCGCAGTCTCGACACGATCAATCCGGGACTCGTGAATAACGTTGCCGGCGTCAATCCGAACGCGGGCTTCGCAGCAGTCGATCCGAACTTCAGGCCGCCTGAGAGCTATCAGTGGAACCTGACGATCTCGCATCAACTCTTCAAAGACACCGTCTTCGAAGCTTCGTACATCGGCAACCACGGCCTGCACATCTGGCGCCGCAACGTGAACGCGAACGACATTGCGCCGAATCAGGCTTGCCGCGGCGCTGCTTGCGACGGCAGTAGTGCTCCGGCGCGACTCCAAATTGCTCGCGCGGGAATGCAGGTGCGCTAGCCCGATTACCGGCCTGGTCCAGGATCAGGGAGTCGTTGATCGCGGACAACCGCTTGTTCCGTGGTATTGGCAACATCACGACTGACGAGTCGAACGGCAATTCCAGCTACCACGCCATGCAGTTGTGGCTCAATCGCCGCTTCAGCGAACGTCTCGCTTTCCAGGTCGCCTATACCTGGGGCCACGCGATCTCGGACGTCTCGCTCACGTCGTTCACTAACTCGACGAGTGACCCGTTCAACTTCGCTGCTGACAGAGGTGACGCCGACCTCGATCGCCGTCACACGTTCGTCAGCAACCTGGTCTACGTGCTCCCGTCTTTCCAGCGATGGGGCAAGGCCGCCAATCTCATACTTGGCGATTGGCAGTTGAATGGCATTGCGTCTTACTTTGGCGCGACTCCGATTGAAATCATCACCGGCGTGAATACGATTGGTACCGCCTCGGCAGTAGGACAACGTCCGAACTACACCGGCGCGCCGCTCTATCTCGACACCGGCGATTCAACGCGTCACCTTAATCCAGCGGCATTCGCAACGCCTTTGCCGGGACAGATGGGTAGCTCGGCAAAGGCTCAGTGCGCGGGAAGCCGATCACTAACATCGACTTCTCGCTCGCTAAGAACTGGAGAGTTAAGGAGCGCTACGGCATTCAGTTCCGAACTGAATTCTTTAACATCTTCAATCACGCCAACTTCACCGGTTTGACACCGACCTGAGGAATGGAAGCTTTGGAACGTTGAATTCGCCCAGCCGCCGCGCGAGATTCAACTCGGTATCAAGTTTACCTTCTGATATACTCCCCGCAGGCTTAAACCACGGACGAAGAGCTGAAGATCTTCTCAGCCCTTCGTCCAGGTTTTTGTTAGACTCCTGGTTAATTTCCGGATCAATAAACGATGTACCTTCGCGCGGCCTGCCTGCCTCTGCTGTTAGTCTCTGTCTTCTTTCAGGCTCAAGAGCGATCTGTTTCGGCGACACTATGAGGCGGCAATGCAGGGCTCACCGGCGGCAATTTCGCAGGCGCCGAAGCAGAATACAAGATATTCTGGGCGAAGCGTATCACCGGCTCGGCAAAATCTATTCAGCACAAGGTAATTATCAGGCGTCGGTCGAGCCGTTCGAGTCGGCCGCCGTGCTTCGGCCCAATTCTCTCGACGGGCTCGTCGAACTCTCCATCGCGCATTTCCGCATTCGTCAATATCAGAAATCAGTTGACGTTTTGCAGCGGGCCATCGTCGAACCGTGCACGCTACGCGCCCGCCCATCACATGCTTGGCAAGTCGTACTTCATGTTGAGCCAGTTTGATAAGGCGACGGCTGAGCTGCAAACGACGCTGAAACTTGCGCCCAACGATTACGATGCCGAGTACACGTTGGGGCTCGCTTTCCTGAAGCAACGACAGGCGCCGCAGGCTAAAGAATTGTTTCAGCGGATGGTCACTAAGCTCGGCAACCGTCCACAGCTTCGTGTGCTCATCGGCCGCGCGTATCGCGAAACAGGTTTTCTTCCGGAGTCGATCGAAGAGTTCAAGGCGGCCATTGCGATCGATCCTCGTTTCCCGCGCGTTCACTACTATCTCGGCCTGACTTATCTATACAAAGACGGCGCGTCGAAGATTTCCGACGCGATGGAAGAGTTCAAGATCGAGCTTTCCGCCAATCCCGACGAATACTTTGCCAACTTCTATCTCGGCATTCTCTACATCATCGACCGGAATTGGGACCCGGCGATCGTGCTCCTCGAAAAAGCCGTCAAGAGCCAACCGAATAATCCCGATCCGTATTTTCACCTGGGCCAGGCTTACCAGGGCGCCAACAAACACCAACAGGCCGCCGACGTGTTGCAGAAGAGCATCGGTCTGACGCCGTCGTTGGCCCATAACGACTACCAGGTGACTACTGCGCATTATCGTCTCGGCCAGTCGTTGATCAAGATCGGGCGCACGGCCGAAGGACAGAAGGAGTTGCAGACGTCGGCTGACTTGAAATCGAAAGGCTTCAAGCTCGACGAAAAGAAGGTTGGTGCGTTTCTCAGTGGGAACAACGTCCCGCAGCGCAGATATGGCGCCGGAGTTGGTGAAAGCTGAAGGCGTTGTCGACGAAGCGTCGCGCTCGATCCGAAGACTGCGGAGAAGCTTAAAACCGAGGAGAGTTACTACACGAAAGTCGTCGCAGCGGCCCACAACAGCATCGGTCTGTTACGCGCAGAGCAGCAGGACTTTCGCGAAGCATCGGCGCAGTTTGCTCTCGCGGCGAAATGGAACCCGAGCCAGCAAGGGCTCAACTACAACCTCGGGCTCTCGTACTACAAATCCGAAGCTTACAAAGAAGCGGTGCCCGCGCTGGAAAACGAGCTGAAAGTAGATCCGAACAGCATTGCGATCAAGCAGTTGTTGGGCCTGAGTTATTTCATGGTCAACGATTTCGCGAAGGCCGCGGTGATGTTGACTGACGTGGTCGCTGCTAAACCGCAGGACGTGGGGCTGCACTATCCGCTCGCGCTCTCGCTGCTTAAGGACGGGAAAACCGAAGCTGCCAACCGCGTCATCGAGCAGATGGTGGCGGTCGGCGCCAACACTCCGCAACTGCACATACTTTTCAGCCAGGCGCATTACGAACGCGGCGACGTCGATAAAGCACTCGCGGAACTGCGTGCCGCGCTTGCGCTGGACGACAAAGTTCGCCTCGCTCACTTTTACAGCGGCTTGATTTATTTGAAAGCCGGCAAGTTTGTCGACGCCGTTCGCGAGTTCGAGAGCGAGCTGGCCATCAATCCAAAAGATCTCGAGGCGAAATATCATCTCGCGTTCGTAGTGTTGGCCCAACAACAGACGGATCGCGGGTTGAAGCTGATGCGCGAAGTCGTGCAGGAACGTCCCGATTTCGCCGACGCTCGTTACGAGCTCGGCAAGGCTTTGCTGCAAAAGGGTGACGTCAAAGGCAGTGTCGAAAGCCTGGAGATCGCCGCGAAGCTCAAACCCGATCAGGCGCACGTTCATTATCAACTCGGGCGCGCATACATTGCCGCCGGTCGCAAGACCGAGGGTGAAAGCCAGCTAGAGATCTCGCGCGAGCTGAAAGAGAAGGCGCGGTCGAAGACGAATCAATGAAGTTTCCCGCAAAGGCGCAAAGGCGCAAAGACAACCAGAGAACATGAATCCATGACATCCTTCTTTGCGCCTTTGCGCCTTTGCGGGAAAAATTCTTGGGCCTCTAAATACGCTTTACGGGCGGCTTTAGGTTTCTTACTCTTGCTGTTGCCCATCTCCGCGGCGTTCGCTCAGTCGTCGCCAAAGATCCAATTCACCGACATCACTGCGGCTGCGGGGATCACCTTCAAACACGTCGCGTCTCCCGACAAACGGTACATAGTCGAATCGATGAGCGGCGGAGTCGCCCTCTTCGATTACGACAACGACGGCGATCTCGACATCTACTTCGTCAATTCGCTCACCGTCGATCTCGTCAAGTCGAAAGGAAAGACTAAGAGCGAGCTCTATCGCAATGACGGCGACGGGAAGTTCACCGAAGTCTCCGTAAAAGCCGGCGTGAGTGACATCGGCTGGGGCATGGGAGCCGCTGTCGGCGATTACAACAACGATGGCTTTGAAGATCTTTACGTCACCTGTCTCGGACCGGACCACCTGCTGAAGAATAACGGCAACGGCACGTTCACCGACGTGACTGACAAAGCCGGCGTAAACGATCCGCGCTGGACCACCGGCGCTTCGTTTGTCGATTACGATCACGATGGCGATCTGGATCTCTTCGTCTCAATTACGTCGATTTCGACATCAACAACCTGCCGGAGTTTGGCAAAGGCCAGACCTGCCAGTACAAATCGGTCCCCGTGCAGTGTGGTCCACGAGGCTTGAAGGGCGCCGGCGACTCGCTCTTTCGCAACAACGGCAACGGCACGTTCACCGACGTTACCAAGCAAGCGGGCGTCGCTCGATCCGAACGGCTTCTATGGCATGGGCGTAATCACGCAGCGACTTTGACGAGGACGGCTTGATCGACATCTTTGTCGCCAACGACTCGACGCCGAATTTTCACTACCGCAACAAAGGCAACGGCACGTTCGAGGAGATTGGATTCAACGCCGGCACGGCGGTCAACGAGAACGGCAGCGAACAGGGATGCATGGGCGTGACCGTCGGCGACTACGATCACGACGGCAAGTTCGATCTCTTCGTCACGAATTTCGCCGACGAGTACAACACGCTCTATCACAACGACGGCGCAAACTAGTTCACCGATCTTTCCTACGCCGCGAAGGTGGCGGCGGTGAGTCTGCCGCACGTCGGCTGGGGCACGAAGTTTTTCGACTACGACAACGATGGTTGGGTCGATCTCTTTGTCGCCAACGGGCACGTCTACCCGCAGCTTCCGAACTATCGCCAGCCGCGCCTGCTGCACCGGAACAATCGCGACGGTACGTTCACTGAAGTGTCGGCGCAGTTTGGCGCGGTGCTGACCGAACAGCGCGCCAGTCGCGGCGTGGCCTTTGGCGACATCGACAACGACGGCGACGTCGATCTCGTCGATCTGCGATCTCGATGGACCACCGCAGGTGTTGCGCAACGACGGTGGCAATGCGAACAACTCGATTCTCGTAAAGACCGATCGGAGTGAAGAGCAATCGCAGCGGCATCGGCGCGCAGGTGAAAGTCGTCTCGGGCGATCTCTGACGCAGATCGACGAAGTGCGCAGTGGCGACAGTTATATTTCACAGAGCGATTTGCGGCTGCATTTCGGTCTCGAGCAACGGACCAAAGTGGACGTGATTCAAGTGCGTTGGCCGAGCGGCACCGTCGACAAAGTGACGAACGTCGGCGCGAACCGCATCGTGACCATCAAGGAAGGTCAGGGTAAGATCGCCGAGAAGGAATTCAAAGAAGTTAATCATACGTGGTTACTTTAAAGACTCTCACAGCACTACTGCTTTGCAGCCTGATCTGCGTTCAAGGCGGTGCGCGCAGGACAGCCGATCTGATCCAGCGCCTCGAACAAGTAGCCACTCTCATTCGCGACAACAATCGTCGAGGCGGAAAAACAACTCGCCTCGATCTCGCGCGCCGCGCCCAACTCGCCGGTGATGCTGAATCTTCTCGGCACGATTCGCGCCAAACAAAACCGGCTCAACGAAGCGGAGTCGCTCTTTCTACAGGCGATTCGAGGACGACGAAAAATTCACCGGCGCGCGCATGAACCTGGTGTATCTCTACGTTCTCAAACGCGATCCCGACAAAGCAATCGTTCAGCTAAAAGAGGTACTTGCGTTTTGAGCCTGAAAATGCAGACGCTTTGCAGATGATTGCCGGAGTTGCTATTTGCGCAGCGGCAAGTTTGACGAGTGCATCAACCTGATCGAAAGCAGCGGCGCGCGGCTGGTCCGGTCTCGCCCGATCTGCTGGTTCTGCTCGGCGATGCGTATTTCGCCAAAGGCGTCACTGGACGAGGCGGAGGCAGCTTACCTCGTCGCACTCGAAGGACGGCTCGACAATGCCGGCGCGCTGCTTGGCCTGGCGCAGATCTCGCGCGCAAAGGGTGAGCTGCGAGAAACCTCGATCTTTCTCGACGCGCGTGGCGACGCTCAGCGCTGATTCAAACTCGCCTGAGTTTCTTTACAAGTTTGCGCTGATGCGCTTGCGCGTCGACATGATCGACGGGCGAAGTCAGCGCTTGAACGTTCGCTCAAGCTGCAGGCCCGATGAACCGTCGTACTTGCTCGCGCTCGGCATCGCGTGGTTGAGCAGGCGGCGATCTTTTTGAAGCAGAAAAACTTTTTCGCCGGCTGATCGAAATTCAACCCGACAACGCGCTGGGCCAACTCCATCTCGGTTACGTTTTGCTCAATCAGAAGAAGTATCGCGAGGCGCGGTTGTGGCTGGAAAAGAGCGCGCGCTCGCCCAACGCGATACCGGAAGTTTTTTATTACCTTGGCCTCGTGGCCCAGGAGCAGAATGACGACGCGAGCGCGATTCCGCTGTTCGAGAAAGCCGTGCAGAAACTGCCGAACTATGCGCACGCGCGCATCGCGCTCGGTTCGAGTTACATGAAGTTGAGAAACTACACGCGCGCGCGAGAAGAGTTGGAAATGGCGGTGAAGCTCGACCCCGACGAGCCGAAGGCGCACTACAATCTGGCGCTGCTCTATGCGCGATTCAAGGATCCGGCGCGCGCGCAGGAAGAAATGAAGATCATCGAGAAACTCAAAGCGAAAGGCGCGACGACAGGACGGCGTCGTCGTGTTGCCGCCGAATCTCTCCGTACTCCGTCCGATAGTTCTAATGACGAAAATGTTGCGTTTCCTTATTGCCTCGGGTTGCTGGCGCTTCGCCTCCGTGGCGCAAAAGCCTTCGCGCAACGCCAGCCGTGTCGCCGTTACTTTCGAAGAAGTCTCGGCGCAAGCCAGCAAGATCAACTGGGTCCACAACAACGCCCAGTCGCCCGATCGCCAACTGCCGGAAACAGTCGGCGCCGGGTGTGCGTTTCTCGATTACGACAACGATGGTTGGATGGACGTCTATTTTGTCAACAGTGGTCCATCCGATTTCTTCACGCCCGCCGCGCCGCTGAAAAATGCGCTCTATCGCAACAATCGCGACGGCACGTTTACCGACGTAACGGACAAAGCGGGTGTTGCCGGCGGCAAGTTTGGCATGGGCGTCGCCGCGGCTGACTACGATGGCGACGGCAACATCGATCTCTACGTCACGAACTACGGACCGAACATCCTCTATCGCAACAACGGCAACGGCACGTTTACTGACGTGACCGAAAAAGCGGGCGTGACCGCGCCGGGTTGGTCCACCTGCGCCACGTGGTTTGACTACGACAACGACGACAAGCTCGATCTGTTCGTTTCCAGCTTTGTCTTTTACGACAAGTCGCAGAACCCGCTCTGCACCGATCCGACGTTGCAGCGGCGTTATTACTGCGTGCCGCGTCTTTTCAAGCCGACGCCGTCGCGTCTCTTTCGCAACGCCGGCGACGGCACGTTTCAGGACGTGAGTCGCGAATCGGGTATCGCCGACCACCCGGGCAAATCGTTTGGCGCGGTCGCTACCGACATCAACAACGACGGCCTCATGGATCTCTTTGTCGCCAACGACACGATGCCCAACTTCCTGTTTCTCAACAAAGGCAAAGGGAAGTTTGAAGAGATCGGGCTCGCGGCGGGTGTAGCTTACGGTGAGGCGGGCAGACCGCGATCGGGGATGGGCGTCGATGCGGCCGATTACGATGGAGACGGTTGGCAGGATCTCTTCGTCGCCAACATCGATCACGAGTTCTTCAGTCTGTATCACAACGAGCGCGAGTTGATCTTCACCGACCAGCCGGGCGAGATCGCGCCGTCGACTCAGTTGCTGAGTGGGTGGGGGCTTAAGTTTTTCGACTACGACAACGATGGCGATCCCGATCTGTTTCTCGTCAACGGCCATCCGGACGATATGATCGAATCGCGCATTCCGCGAGTCAGGTATCGAGAGCCGTTGTTGATGTTTGAGAACACGGGCCGCACGTTCAAAGACGTGAGCGCGACGTCGGGGGCCGTTTTCAGCAAAGTGTTTTCCGGACGCGGCATGGCGCTCGGCGATTTCGATAACGATGGCGATTCGGACGTGCTGGCGTCGAACAACGGCGAGCCGCCGCTGCTTGTTGCGTAACCAGGGCGGGAATCGAAACAACTGGATCGGACTTGCAACTTGTCGCGACGAAGAGTAATCCCGAAGCGGTTGGCGCGATGATCACGTGGCAGGCCGGCGGCGTGAAGCGCAGTCGTTTGAAGATTGGCGGCGGCAGTTATCTGTCGTCGCACGATCCGCGCGAGATTCTGGGCGTTGGCGCTGCCGCGAAGATCGATTCGATCGAGATACGCTGGCCCAGCAGCAAGGTCGATAAGCTGACGAACCCGCCGTTGAACAAGTATGTGAAGGTTGTGGAAGGTGAAGGTATCCGCGCTAAATAGAATCGCCGGCATTTGCGTGATCGGCGTGTTAGTGGGTGTCTTCGGCCACGCACAGCGTGACAACATCTTCTCCGACTGGCGGCCGAACTCGAACACGCGCGGTGTTCGTTACGTCGGCAGCAAGGCGTGCGTCGAGTGTCATAAGGCGCAAGCGCCGCAGTTGAATGCGCCGATGGGCCAGGCGCTGGAAGTCGCGCCTGACTGCCGCATCCTCACGGCACGCGGCAGACTGACTTTCAAGAATGGGCCATACACGTATGAGCTTGCGCGCCGCGGGAAGTCTGTCGTCTACACGGTTAGCGACGGTGTAAAGAGCATCAGCGAAGCCAATCCTTTATTGTTTTGGACAGGGCCATATCGGACAGACCTATCTCTTCCGGCACAACGATCTGCTTTACGAGACGCGCGTCAGTTATTTTGAAAAGCTCCGCAAGCTCGACTTCACGATCGGGCACCAGCCGTCTGTGCCGACGTCGCTTGAAGATGCACTCGGACGCGCGATCGGCGGTGAGGAGCCGCAACAGTGTTTTGGTTGTCACACGACCGGCGCGGTGAATGGTTTGGAGTTAAAACTGGACCAACTGAGTGCCGGCGTCAGTTGTGAGGCGTGTCATGGACCAGGCGAGAAGCATCTCGTCGCGGCGAAGGCAAAGAAGCTCGATCGACTGGAAATCTTCAACCCGGGAGATCTGAGCGCACACGACTTGTCGCAATCGTTTTGCGGGACGTGTCACGTGGGTTTCGAGCAGGCGATGTTGTTGCCCGGGCAGTCAGGCATCAACAACATTCGTTTTCAGCCGTATCGCATGTTCAATAGCAAGGGGCACAACACGAACGATCCGCGGCTCGGCTGTGTCTCCTGTCACAATCCTCACGAAAAGCTCGTGAAAGATGCGGCCTATTACGATCCCAAATGTCTCTCCTGTCACGTGACTAAACCTGGCGATGAAAAAACCGCTCGTCGCAACGCCGATGCTTGTCCGGTGAGCACCAAGCAATGCGTCACCTGTCACATGCCTAAAGTCGAGCTCCCCGGCATGCATGCCTCCTTCACCGACCACTGGATTCGCATCGCCCGCCCCGGAGATCCGGCGCCCAGGTAATGATGGAGAAGAGGTTTCCCGCAAAGGCGCCAAGGCGCCAAGACAAAGGCGCAAAGAAAGTTCCAGTGAATCGCGGCAGCGCTTTGCGTCTTTGCGCCTTGGCGGGAGAATTTCCTGCGCAGCGGACTCAAATAGCAATTCAAAGGAGTTTGGCGCAATCAGCGACTGTTGGTTGGGTACACCTTGATCCAGTGATTGCGCACCTTCGGCGTGATGCGCGTGCCGGCGTGGGTGGAGAAGATGACGTTGGAGGTTTGGTTGGGGAGGTGGCAGTCGACGCACTTGCCCGCAATCGCGCGGCCGCGGCGCGGGAAGAGGCCGCAGCTTTGGACCTGGTGGCAGGTGAGGCAGCGAGCTGAGAAGTCGCTGACGTTGCGTTGCGGAATGTGGACGTCGTGACACGTCGAACAGGTCATGTTCGAGGATTGAAAGCATTTGCTGCGTTGCAGCAATTCGATCTGGTTGCCGTGAACGTCGAGTGGTTCGTCTGGTTTGGGCGATTCGAGCCGGAGGTGATCTTCAAGGGCGTTGCCGACGTTGAAAGAGAAGACGGGCGTTTTCGAAACTCCGACGCCGCCATGACACAGCGAACACAATGCGATTTGGCGATCGCGAGGTAGTTTGGCCGGGTTCACGATTGCCTGGTCCGCGGGTTTCATGTTCGGTTGTTCGTTGAGTGCGGAGTGTTGCGCGCCTGGTCCATGGCAACGCTCACACGTGACACCCAAGACGTAATTTGTTTTGCGATACCGGTTCGGTGCGCTCGGATCTGAAACGGACTCGAAGTATGTCCCGTGACACTCGAGACACCGCGGCAACACGGGCCGACTGAAATCGATCACTCGATCGCCGTAGCCGGGACTGTTTACCCAACTATTGATCTCTGTCCAATACGATACTGGAAGTTGGAACAGTTGATTGTTATTGCCCCAATAAAGATACGTTTGCCCCTTACGTCCTGAACCAACCACCAGATCGAAACGCTGAGACAGCGAAACCGTATCCGGCGGCGTTCCCAACACTCCAATCTGAAACAAGCCATCAGCCCGCGCTTCCATTCGATACTGAAGCTCAGGCTCCGGAGTTTTCAGAACGTTCTTTCCGGGAGCAAAGCTGCCGGTAATCGACGCGCGCGTCGCCGGTTGTGACGTCAAATGGTGAGCAGTGCGAGGAAACTCTTTTTGTTTCGGATGACACGAGAGACACTTCGCGTCGCCGGTGTAACCTGGACGAGGATCGCTCTGCGCTGGATAAACCACAAACACCAGCGCTGCGGTAAGACAGATTAACACCCTTGGAAACACAGATTTAAAGAAATAGATTATTGCACTGCCGACGTCCTTCTCGGTTGTGCCACCTCAGCCGCGGCAAGCACCAACTGCTTCACACTGGGAACAACCGTAAACTCCAATGCCGCATAAGGCTTTGCAGTCTCATCTAATCTCAACACCGTCGCCTCGCGCCATTCTCTCACCGGCGCCGTGCCGAGTTTCAAATAAGAGATCGCCTCCAACCCAATTTCACCCAGCTCAGAAAGCCCCTTAGTCAAAGGCTTGATCTCTTTCAACGCCGGCGATCGATCGATGATTGGATTAAGCGCCGCGCCCGACGACTGCCAATCGGAAAGCATCTGCGTCAACTCAGCACGATACAACTGATAACGCGGCGCGTCGTTGAGAAACTCCTTCACCATCCACGAAAACTTGCGTCCGCCTTCCGCATCTGGTGTCGCGGCATCGATGACTCCCGTAAGCGGACTCAGCATCGTCTGCGGCCGCATCTGGTAACGACGATATTCCTTCACCGGCTCGACCACCGACACGAGCGTCTTCAATGGTCCGATATCGTCGTGACGCACAAGCCGGCGCAGCATCATGTCCTGGTTCCGCTTGTGCATCAGCCCCAACTCTTCCAGCTGCAAACTGACGATCGCCAGCCGCCGGTACATGTCGTCGATGTCGGTGACAGTGCGCGGCGACCAAAGTCTTTCGGCGATTGCGGCGGTGCGCGGCCAGATGCGCGAATCGATCGTTTCCGGCGTGACCCACTCGGCCCACATCGTCGCTTCGCCGCCGAGAATATGCCTCGCTTCTTCAGCCGTCAAAGTGCTGTCAGCCGGAAGCGGATCGGGAACGTAATGCGCCGACGCAGGATGGATCAAATCGATGTAGAAACCATTCGAGAGTATGCCGTCGTAACCTTTGCGCGCAGCTTCGGCGAGTGCCGCCGTTCCGCGCCACGAATGGATCACGATGTCTTTGGGCAGACCCGGTTGCAGGATCTCGTCCCAGCCGATCATCTTCTTACCATTCTTCTGGAGAATCTTGAGCAGCCGCGTGTTGAAGTACGCCTGCAACGCGTGATTGTCCTTGATGCCTTTCTCTTTCATGTAGGCTTGAATGGCAGGATTGCGGTCCCACTGTTTGCCTTCATTCTCGTCGCCGCCGATGTGCAGATAGTCGTCGGGAAACAGCGCGGCCATCTCGCTCAGGAAGCCGTCGAGAAACTTGTAGACTTCCTCGCGCGTGGGATCGAGCGCCGGTTCGAAGATGCCCGGACGACGTTCGATCGTGTATGGACCAGGAGCACTGCCAAGCTCGGGATACCCGACGAGCCAACTCGTGCTGTGACCAGGAATATCAAACTCCGGCACGACGCGAATGCCACGCTCGCGCGCATACGCGATGACGTCTCGCACCTGATCCTGCGTGTAGTAATTCCCGTCGGAGCCGAGTTGATGCAGCTTCGGATACTTCTTGCTCTCGACGCGGAAACCCTGGTCTTCTGTCAGGTGCCAGTGAAAGACGTTTAACTTCACCGCCGCCATCGCGTCGAGATTTCGCTTCAGCACTTCGATTGTTTGGAAATGACGCGCGACGTCGATCATCAAACCGCGCCACGGAAAACGCGGCTGGTCCTGAATCTGAACGCCCGGAAAATAGAAACCGCTGCGATCGGCGCTCAGCAGTTGCAGCAACGTTTCCAGACCACGAATCGCGCCAATGACAGTCGGCGCTTTCAACATTGCCTGGCGGTTCGTGATGTCGATGTTGTAGCTCTCGTTTTCGCCCAGTCCGGGAACGGATTTGCCGGCACTGTCGCAATGAACGATGAGCTGGGTTAATTGATCGTCAACGGCGAGCCCCGGCGCGAACGTGAACACGGTGCGGCCTTCGAGTCGCTTCACGAAACGCGCGATCGCCGCCTTGAGTCGATCGTCCGAATGGCCGCGCGTCGCGACTTTGAACGTTTCATTGACCATCAAACGCTCGGAATGAAACTTCACCGACGCAGGAACCGGCATCAAGTTGAGCTTCGGCGCTTCCGGTTGTTGCGCGTTAACGAACGACGCACACGTCAAGACAACAATCAGCAGGAGGTATGTTTTCGTAGTCATCAGGTTTCTCATTTGAGCGTGAATTTCTGGGTCAAGCCGCCGATCGTGACAGCAAACTCACCGGGCTCTACAACTGGTTTGTTATCAGCGCCGATAAACGACAGATCGTCACGCCTGATCTTGAACGTGAGCGTTTGCTTCTGGCCCGGCTCGAGATTGACTTTCGCGAACCGGCGCAGCCGCTTGTTGGGAGGCGAAAGCGACGCCACCAGATCGCTCACGTAGACCAGCACCGCTTCTTTGCCGGCGCGGCGTCCACTGTTCGTAACGGTCACGTTGACAGTCAATTCTTCGTTCCCGCTGATCGTTTGTTTGCTCAAGCGCAGATCGCCGTAGGCAAACGTCGTGTAGCTCAGCCCCTCGCCGAATGCGAACTGCGGTTTGAAAGCCATATTACCAAACGCCGTGTTCTCGGTTTCGAAAGGCTTGTGATCGTAGTTGATCAGACCGTTGGGCGTGCGCGGATAAGTGAAGGGAAGTTTGCCGCTCGGATTGGCGTCGCCAAACAACACGTCGGCGATTGCGGTGCCGCCTTCGTTGCTCGGGTTGTAAGCCATCAACACGGCCTTCACGCCGTCGGCGATGCGGTTGATGATGCGCGGACGTCCTTCGACGAGCACAAGCACCACGGGCTTACCGGTGGCAAGAATCGCTTCAGCGAGTTTCAACTGCGGCGCGCCGATCGTCAGATCGGTGATGTTGCCCGGCGTCTCGCAGTACGAGCCTTCGCCAAGCGCCAGAATCACAACGTCGACGTTCTGCGCCGCGCGAACGGCGGCAGGAATATCGACTTCTTCTTCCTGGTCCGTGGGATTGTTGTTGGAAGTGGTATTGGGCTGACGAAAGATCTTCGTGCCCGGAACGTAAGTGACATTCCCAGCGCCGATCTTCGCTTCGATCGCCTGCCGAACGGTGTGTCGATCCTTCGGATAGAGCGACTCTTCCGAACCCTGCCAGACGTAGGTCCAACCGTTGTTCAGCGAGATGAGCGAATCGGCTGTTGGTCCAGTGACGAGCACTTTGCTGGTCTTCGACAACGGCAGAATATTGCCGTCGTTCTTCAACAGCGTCAGCGACTCGCGCGCGGCTTCCAAACTCACCTGCCTGTATTCCGGCAACGCAAACTTTGCTTTCAGTGACGGATCAGGTCCGGGTTTTTCAAACAACCCGAGCTCAAACTTCACCCGCAAAATGCGACGCACCGCTTCGTCGATTCTCGACTGCGGCACCGCGCCTTCTTTCGCAAGCGCGATCAGGTGGTCGGCGAAACTGTAATCAAGCGGCACCATGCTCATATCGATGCCCGCCATCACGGCCAACCGAGTTGCTTCTTTTTCATCAGGTGCGATGCGCCACATCGTGACGAGTTTCTTGATGTCTTCCCAGTCGGAGACGACGAAACCGTTGAAGCCCATCTCTTTGCGCAGAATGGTTGTGAGGATGTGATGATTGACGTGTCCGGGAACGCCGTTGATCTCGGCGGAGTTGATCATCACCGTGCGTGCGCCCGCTTTCAACGCCGAGTCAAACGGCGGTAGAAAGTATTCGCGCAGGTAGTTTTCCGGAATCCACGCGGGCGTGCGATCTCTGCCGGTCAGCGGAAAACTGTAGCCCATGTAGTGCTTCAAACTCGACGCGACTTGCTGTTGCGACGAGACGTCTGAACCTTCAAGACCGCGCACAAAAGCGACGCCCATCACTTTCGCGAGATAAGGGTCCTCGCCAAACGTTTCCCAGAAACGCGGCCAGCGCGGATCGCGGCCGAGATCGAGCACAGGCGAAAAGCTCCACGGAATTGCGGCGGCGCGTGTTTCGAGTGCGGTAATCTCCGCGGCGCGCTTCATCAGTTCCGGATTGAACGTCGCCGCCATGCCGATCTCCTGGGGAAACAGCGTCGCGCCCTGCACGTAGTTCGCGCCGTGAATCGAGTCGATGCCGTAGATCACCGGGATGCCGAGTCGCGTTTTTTTCGCAGCGTCCTGGATCTGGCCGATGATCTCGTGCCAGCGTTCGATCGTCAGCGCCTGATCCGAAACGTTGAGAATCGAGCCGACGCCGTATTTACCGATCGCTTTCTCCAGTTTAGCCGGATCGATTTTGACGTTCTGGTCGCTGCCATTGACGACCATCCCGATCGCGAGCTGCGTCATCTGTCCGACCTTCTCTTCGAGCGTCATGCGCTTGAGCAGGTCTTCGATTTTTCGCGAGTGGTCGGGTTCGGGGCCGCGCCGCATCGTGCGCTGGTAAAACTCATCGCTGTCGACGAGAACGGTTTGGGCGTGAATGGGCGTTTGGGTTTGGAGAACGAAGCACAGTGAAAGACTGACTGCCCATAGGGCACGTACGGAATTCCTCATCTATTTGCTGTCCTCAGGCAGGAATATGGAAACGCGGGCTATTCTCTTAAATTTCCCCGGACTTTTCAATGGTGATCAAACAAAGGGTGCACTCTGCCTACCTTTGCAACTCTCCGCGCTCTCTGCGGTCCTCAGCGCGCTCTGCGTTAAGTACAGTTTTAACGCAGAGGACGCTGAGGACCGCAGAGGTTCGCAGAGGTTCGCAGAGGTTCGCAGAGTTGAAAGCCTGTCAGAGGAATTTTAGACAGACTGGCGACGGGATTGCCGCGCCCTGGCCTGATGGTTTGAGTCGCCCGGTTTTGGCGTCGATACGGAAAACGACGACGTTGTCGCTGCGTTGATTGGCGACAAGCAGAAATTTTCCGGTCGGATGGATGACGAAATTGCGCGGCCAGTTACCTTCAGTCGAGACGTGTTCGACGAGTTTCGGTTTGCCGGTGCGTTGATCGATAGCGAAGACGACGATGCTGTTGTGTCCGCGGTTTGAGCCGTAAAGAAAGCGCCCGGAAGCAGAGACGTGGACGTCGGCGCAATAGCTGGCATCGGTGTAACCGGCCGGGAGCGTCGAGGTTGTGTCGATTGCCGTGAGCGTTCCGGCGTTGTACTTCAACGTCGTCATCGTCGAGTCGAGCTCGTTGATCACGTAGAGATAGCGGCCGTTTGGATGAAGCGCGAGATGACGAGGACCAGCGCCGGCGGCCATCGACGCCGATACTTGTTTGCCAGGACGAAGTTTACGAGTCGCGGGATCGAAGCGATAGATTATTACTTTGTCGATGCCGAGATCAGCGGCAAGAGCGTAGCGTTCCGAAGGATCGAGAATGATGCAATGCGCGTGTGGTCCTTTCTGTTGTTCTTTCGGACCAGAGCCTTCGTGCTGCTTGAGATCTGCAACTGGACCGAGAGTTCCGTCGCGTCGAATCGGTAAGAGCGCGAGGTTTCCCCCTGTGTAGTTTGCGACCAGCAGGTTCTTTCGGGCGCGGTCGACTGAAAGATGACACGGATCGGCGCCTTGTGAAGCTTGTTGATTCAAAAACTTCAGTTTCCCGCCCGCTCCGATCGCGTAAGCGCTGACAGCGCCGCCGGGTTTCCCTTCGAATTCCGGCAACTCGTTTACTGCATACAAAAACCGGTGGTTGCGATCGAGTGTCAGAAACGAAGGATTTTCCGACATGATCGAGCTCGACTTCTTCAACTCGCCAGTGTCGCTGTTCATGCGATAGACATAGATGCCTTCGCTGGCGCCTGACGTGTAAGTGCCGACGTAGAGAGTCAGTTCGCGAGTCTGTTTGGCCCAGGCGGTGTTGCGCAGGATCGCCGCACTCATCGCGGCCAATCCACCGGTTTTCAAAAAACCGCGGCGGGAAAATTTGTCGTTGATCAAACTGAAGAAGCTCCTGGATTCGTGTGACTTGAAAAACAGTTTCCCGCAAAGGCGCAAAGGAAGACGCAAAGTTCTAACGAAGAGCTTTACTGAAAACCATTCTTTGCGTCTTTGCGCCTTTGCGGGAAACTTCTTCTAGTCCACTTCAACCCAAAAATCAAGGCCCCGACGTTTTTCGCCGGGGCCTTTGATCCTTGATTCAGTGTGTGGAAGGCTTACCTACCGCGGCTGGTGACGATGATTTCTTCGCGCTGGGCAAGCAGGTTTTGATCGAGGTTCTTTTCACGATCTGATCTCTGTAACTCACGTCCGGTGTTTTCACCCGCACTCCAAAACGCCTGGAGGAAGTAATAATTCTCGTAGCGATGGAACACGAGTTTGGTGTCCTGTTGAGTTTCATTCGAGCGAACCGGGACCGTCAGGAACAATTTCCGCGTGATACCAGAATCTTTCGTGGTGATGGTCCAGACAGTGTCCGAGTCTCGCTTGTTTCGCTGGATAACGTACTGGCCGGCGGGCAACGCCTTGTCGCCGACGATGAAGTTGAAGGGAATGTTGACCACTGTTTGGCGGTCAGACTGACCAAATACAGCTACAGATGAGACCGTCAAAAGTAAGAAAAGTATGGGAAGGGCAAAAGCCCGACTACGGATATTCATGGTGCTCTCCTTTAAGGCACTTTCAACAAAATGTTCGGTCAGCACTGTGCTGCCGGTTCACTCTGATAACGCGCAGAAAGTGCCTCGAAGGGGACCACCCGCCAGGTTTATTTTTGCAGCAGCTTGCCGAGATCGCGCCACGTGATCAGCTTAATTCCTTGCTCTTTCAACAATTGACGAAACGCGTCGCTGGTGAAGAAATCGAGATCGCGTTGCCGCCAGGCGGCGCCCCAATCAGGATGATCGAAAGTCGCGCCGCGCATCTCGCCGTCGTCGTAAGCGAGATGGATAACGATCTCTGTTACGCCGGGCTCCAGCTTTTTGATTGCGTCGGTGTAGAACTTCGCCCAGTCGGTTGGGGCAACGCTTGGGTTTATGTCGAGAACGCGGTCGATATAGACGTCGTCGGGGCTGAGTGTCGAAGGAAGAAAGTCCGCTCGCGAGAACCACGTCTTCGCAACTCGCACCGGCAGTTTGTATTCACGCGCGACACGCAAAAAGGTTTCGAAGAGCGCCTTGTTTTGATAGAGCGTGCCCATGTGCGAGTCGAGATGCGTGGGTTGAATGCCGAACGCGCGCG
Source organism: uncultured Acidobacteriota bacterium (assembly GCA_963770215.1). Lineage (GTDB taxonomy): Bacteria > Acidobacteriota > Blastocatellia > Pyrinomonadales > Pyrinomonadaceae > PSRF01. Next base: position 130,621 of record CAVYOP010000008.1, on the reverse strand, counting down.
CTCGTTCGATCTGCGCGCGAATCTCGGTCTCGACTTCTTTCGGATCGGCCTTGGCGGCAGCTTCGGTTTCGAGCGGATGGAAGTAACCGTGCTTGTCCAGCAGGGAACTGACCTTGTCTTTCGACGTGACCGGTCCCCAGCGAAACGGAGTCCATTCGCTGGTCAGCGTCAAATGTAAACCCAGATCCGCTTGCGGGTTAGCTCGCGCATACGTCGCAATCTCGGAAAACCACGGACACGGCACCATGATGCTGCCCGAGTTCACGAGTCCACTTGCGAAGGCTTTGATCGTTGCGGCGTTGACAGAATGGGCCATCCCGAGATCGTCAGCATGGACGATCAGCAGCTTGGCATCCTTGGGATAGCCAAGCCGTTCGGCAAGACTTTGTTGAGCGAATGCGTCGGGCGCAAACCATAACGCGACGACGCAGCAGATTGCGGCAAGAGTAGTTCGTCTCATAGCGGCACAGATATATCACGTTTCACTCCAACACGGCTGTTATTCGTTTAGAATCATTCGATGCTGGATCCCATAATCTCTTTGGCGATTGCGATGCAGTCCGATTCCGGTGTCTACGCTCTTCTCGTTGGGTCAGGACTGTCTAGATCTGCTGGAATCCCGACTGGCTGGGAGATCGTTCTCGACCTCATTCGTAAACTGGCGCTCTTGATGAAGGAAGACTGTGGGGCTGCGCCGGATGAATGGTACAGAACGAAGTTTGCAGAAGAACCAGACTATGCTCGGCTCCTGGACCAGGTTGCAAACACGCCCACCGAGCGTCAGCAATTGCTGCGCGGCTACTTCGAACCCGACGAAGAACGCGAAGAAGGACTAAAAGTGCCGACTGCCGCGCATCACGCAATTGCCGATCTCGTGAAGCGAGGCTACGTTAAGGTGATCCTGACGACCAACTTCGATCGATTGATCGAAAAGGCTTTAGAGGCGGCCGGTGTCTCACCGACAGTGATTAGCTCGACCGATCAAATCCTGGGCACACGACCGCTGGCGCACTCCGGATGTACGGTGGTGAAACTGCATGGGGACTACCTGGATACTCGTGTCAAAAACACACCTGCCGAATTGGCAAAATACGACAAGCCTTTCACCAGGCTGCTCGATCGTGTTTTCGACGAGTATGGACTGGTTGTAAGTGGATGGTCGGGGCAATGGGATGAGGCGTTGCGGCATGCCCTGGAGCGGTGCTCGTCTCATCGATTTACAACATTCTGGACCACCAAGGTTGAACCAGTGGACGCCGCGCGCAAGCTAATACAACAACGCCGCGCTGTTCTGATTTCCATCGAGGGCGCCGATCCGTTTTTTACTTCCCTCCATGAAAAGGTCGTCTCGCTGGAACAGATGAAACTTGTGGCCCATCCGCTGTCGACAGAGTTGGCAGTTGCTACGCTCAAGCGGTACCTGGCCGAGAGTCGTCACCGAATAAAGGCGCGAGATCTCGTCATCGAGGAAGCGAGGCGAGTCCAGAGCGAGCTGGCGTCGGAAAGGTTTCCAATTAGCTCCTTGCTGGACGATCGTGTGCTTCGAATGAAGCGATATGAAGCATTAATGCAGACGCTCCTGGGACTTTTTATCACCGGCGCATATTGGGGAGAAACTGATCATGAGAGTACGTGGTTAGACGCTCTGGGCCTGGTAGCTGACTTTGAAGGTAGAGACCCTCGGCGGGGTACGAATTTACAAGACTACCCTGCGCTGCTCCTGATGTATGGCGCCGGGATTTCGGCAGTTGCCGCCAACAAATATGGAAACCTTGCTGCTGTCCTTATTCGAGCAACTCGTGAGAATCGCAGCTTGAGAAGAGATGAGTCGCTGGCCGATCTGCTCTCCATTGAGGAAGTTGTAGATCCCAAAATAGCGCATGAGGCAAATAATTCTGGCCGAGATGCCACACCCGTCAGTGACTACCTGGCGTCGTTTCTTCGGGAACCCTTTCGCGACATCATACCGCGCGATCGTACGTTCGATACCTGCTTCGATCGGTTCGAATATATACTGACATTAGTCCGGCTGGATCTGCGCGCGCAGCTCCGATCAGGCTCACCCTGGATGCTCGGCAGATACTTGTGGCGAGATGTCAAACATTACGACTCTCAGCAAACTGAGCTTGAAAAGCTTTATCGAGAAATGAACGCTGAGAGTGATGATTGGGCCGGGCTCCGTGCCGGCCTATTCGGAGGTTCGCTCACACGTCTCCAAGATGCGAGAGACGAGTTTGATGAAGGCCTGCCACGATTACGCCAGAATCGCGGCATTTGGACCTAGAATAGGTCTTTAATTCATCCATTCCTTTTTGCGCCATTCCTCACTGAATTGCGCTCGTCTCACCTAATAGTCGTATTAAATCGTATAATCTCTGCTCATTATCGTTGACGAAACCGTCTGAAAGGATTATTAGGATGAGCGAACTGCTTACACCAATGCAGGCTGCGCGGGTGGCTGGAGTTAGTTACCCGACGATAAAGCAATGGATCTACAAAGGTAAGATCCAGGCGACCAGGACTGCCGGCGGTCATTACCGCATTGCGCGAGGTGAAATCGAACGTGTTACCGGTCGGGGTGGTTCCAAGCCAAAGCGCGCCAAGCCCATTGGCCTGGATGCGATTAGCGGTCGAAACAAACTACACGGCTCGATCATCGACCTCCGTTACGAAGGCTTGTTGGTCCAACTGACTATCGATGTCGGTGGCCAGGAGATTACCTCGATCATTACCAGCGACGCAGCCCGGGCTTTGGCTTTGAAAGTAGGAATGCCGGTTTACGCCTTGATTAAGGCGACTGAGGTCATGGTGATTCGAGGTTAATTACAATGTGGCTGACGTCAATTCTCACTTTCTGCTTTTTAATGGTCGTCTCTCAAGCAGCTAAATCCGAACTGGTCGGAGAAGTGCGCGATCAAAATGGAGCGCTAGTTCAAAACGCAAAGGTTAGTTTGACAGAAGTCGCCACGGGCCAAACGTCTGCAAAGATCTCCGATGACGGTACGTTCATCATGACGAACCTCAAACCGGGGATCTATAACGTCGCAGTCGAGGCCAACGGCTTCAAACAGTCGGTTCGTGAGGGCGTGCGACTTGCCACGGGCGAGCGTGTCCGCCTGGACGTAGTGCTTGATCCTGGCGCCGTAAGTGAGTTAGTGACGATCGTTCAGGACGCTTCGCTGTTGAGAACTGAGAGCGGCGGTCTTGGGCAAGTCATTAACAATCGAAAGATCGTCGAGATTCCACTCAACGGCAGGAATTTTCTTTCGCTCGTGACGTTATCCGCGGGAGTGGCCCAACCGCCTCCGACCACGGCCGGTCCTTCATTCCCACGCATCAATGGCGGGCGTCCAAGAACGAACGAGTATCTATTCGATGGCATTTCCGTGCTGCAACCTGAACCCGGTCAGGTTGCTTTCTTTCCGATCGTGGAAGCCATTCAGGAGTTCAAAGTAGAAGTTAATAGTCCTCCGGCTGAATTCGGCCGCTTCAACGGCGGCGTGGTTAACCTGACAACCAAGTCCGGCACAAACGACTTTCACGGATCGGCTTTCGAATTCTTGCGCAACGAAGCATTGAATGCGCGCAATCTCTTTGCTCCAGCCACCGCTGCTAATCCAAACAAGCCGGTCTTTCGCCGAAATCAGTTTGGTTTCGTCATTGGCGGACCGGTAATAAAAGACAAGACATTCTTCTTTGGCGACTATCAAGGGACGCGGCAACAAATCGCGAGAGTTCGCATTTCCACCGTTCCTACACTGGCCCAACGTCAGGGGAATTTCTCATCCAGCCTGGGCGCTTTACTTTTTATTCAACCAAACGGTTCGATCGGCACGACCGTCACTGCCAATCCCGTAAACATCACCGACACAAACGGCAACATCATCCAGGCGCGCGCCGGCCAGATCTTTCGTCCCTCCGATCATCGCGCGTACGCCGACAACATCATCCCCACGAACACCTTCGATTCGGTCGCCGCGTCGTTACTACAGCGTTACCCGAACCCAACGAGCAGCGGCGCCGCAAACAATTTCACGCGCATCGGGACCGAAGACACCGATCAGGATCAATTCGACGTGCGCCTGGATCATCGCTTCTCCGCGAAGGACCAGATCTACGGACGGTTTTCATTTGCGAAAGACATCACGTCGCCTGTAACGCCCCTGCCGGATGGCAGTGGCAGCATCACGGCCGGTGTTACCGGATTAACAGACACTCGCGCGCAATCATTCGCCGGCAACTACGTGCACGTTTTCAATTCTCGCGCTTTGAACGAGTTGCGGATCGGATACACGAGACGATCGATAGATCGACAAGCTACGGCACTCGACGCGCCGCCGTCCTCGAGTCTGGGATTGCCCGGCATTCCCACAAACGGCGCCTTTGAAGACACGCTGCCGACATTCACAATCGCAGGGCTGCAACAGCTTGGTCCATCCGCCAATACGGCGTCGATCTTTCGTACTGACGTAACCCAGATCTTCGACGCCGTTTCACTTCAGCGCGGCCGTCACTCGCTCAAGTTCGGCCTCGACGCTCGCTGGGAGCGGCTCGACGTGATTCAACCGCCTTCTCCCACCGGCACCTTCAGCTTCAACACGTTGTTCACCAACTCCCAGGCAATACCGACAATTGGCTCGGCCTTGTCGAGTTTCACCGGCAACTCCCTCGCCAGCTTCTTGTTGGGCCAGGTGCAAACGTTCTCGATCGATATTCAGGAAAAGGTTTTGCGGCCGCGGGCTCATACGATGGAGCTCTTCGTACAGGACGACTTCAAAGCATCTTCTCGCCTGACGATCAACGCGGGACTGCGTTACACGCTGAACTTTCCCTCGACCGATGCCGACAACCAGGGTGCGGTGTTCAATTTGGAAACTGAAGAACTGGAATTCCTGGGCCAAAACGGTTTTGGCGAATCTGCAAGAAGACTGCACAAATTAGATTTTGGACCACGGCTGGGTATTGCTTATCGTTTCGACGACAGAACGGTGGTTCGCGCCGGCTACGGTGTGAGCTGGATCGAGCAAGCCGGCATCACCACGCCGTTTACGATCCCGCAGTTTCCGTTTATTCAGGCAGTCTCTCAGCGCACGCTGGATAACATCAATCCTGCATTCGTACTTTCCAATGGACCGAGCGTGGCGCCGCTTCCACTAAGTCCTGACGCAGGAATCGGACAGGGCGTGTTTACTGTCGACCAGGATCTCGGCAGCGGTTACGCGCAACAGTGGAACTTCGCCGTGCAGCGCGAATTGATGAAGAACCTCGTGGTCGAGTTCGCGTACGCAGGTTCCAAGATCACGCACGTCGGTATTCCTGACACCAACATAAACCAACTAACGGCGGAGCAGCTTGCGCTCGGTCCTGCGTTACTCACTCGCGTTCCCAATCCTTTCTTTGGCCAGATACCAAGATCGTCGAGTCTCGGCGATCCAACGATTCCGTTGGCGCAACTTCTCAAACCGTTTCCCCGATTTACCAACGTGACGTTCTATCGGAACAACGTCGGCAACACTAACTACAACGCGTTACAGGCGAAGCTGGAGCAGCGCTTCGCGCATGGCTTGTCGTTTCTGGTGTCATATACGAGATCGAAGTTGATCGATGAGGCTTCGTCGGTGTTCGACGCGTCGATCCTGACCGGTCCGATCGCAAATTTCCCGGTCGCCGACAGTTTCAATCGTAAGCTCGAGCGTGATCTTTCGACTGGTGATATACCGAATGTTTTTGTCGCGAGCTTCACATACGATCTGCCGATCGGGAAAGGCCGGCATTTCAACCCGTCAGGAATTGTGGGAGCGATCCTGGGAGACTGGGAATTGGCGGGTGTGATCCAGCTTCAGTCCGGTATACCTCTCGCCGTTACTCAAGCGACAAACTTCAATGCGTTTGCCGGCTTTGGAACACAGCGGCCGAACCTCGTGGCCGATGCAAACCTGCCATCGTCAGAACGGACCACCAGTCGTTTCTTCAACACAACGGCGTTTACGGTAGCGCCGCAGTTTACGATTGGAACCAGTTCTCGCAACCCGGTGCGTGGCCCGCAGTATCGAAACGCCGACGTCGCTCTGATCAAGCGCACGTATTTCGACGAAGTCCGGAACATCGAGTTTCGCGCTGAAGTTTTCAATCTCACTAACACGCCGCCGCTGGGCGCACCAAATGTGGTGCTGGGGTCGGCCGGCTTTGGTTCCATCAACTCCGCGGGCGATCCACGAGTGATTCAATTTGGATTGAAGTTGAATTTCTAACTCTTCACTCTGCGATCTCTGCGGCTCGCTGCGTCCTCTGCGTAACAACTACCTTCGCCTATTTAAACGCAGAGAACGCAGAGAACCGCAGAGAACCGCAGAGTAACGCAGAGAATACGTTCAAATTAGGGCGATAATATACTTGACTCATACGAGGTATTTGTCTAGAATGCTTCCACTATGAGCGAGCAAGCATTCCCTAAAACCTTACTTCAGGCTGTCGAATACTTTTCCGATCCTGATACTGCACTTGGATGCATGGTAGCGATCAGATGGCCGGATGGTATCACCTGTCCGCGTTGCGAATCCACAGAGCATTCATTTGTTAAGACTCGCCGCATTTGGATCTGCAAAGGATGCAAGAAGCATTTCAGTGTGAAGATTGGCACGATCATGGAAGACTCGCCCATCGGCCTCGACAAGTGGCTGTCTGCGATTTGGTTGATCGTGAACGCGAAGAATGGAATCAGTTCTTATGAGATTTCCCGCTCGTTGGGCATCACCCAGAAGTCGGCATGGTTTCTCCTGCACCGCATCCGCAAGGCCATGCAGACTGGAACCTTTAACAAGCTGATGGGAGACGTAGAAGTTGACGAGACTTTTATCGGCGGGCTTACTCGCAACATGCACGAAAGCAAGCGGAAGCACTTAGGCACCGGGCGGTGCGGGAAAAGTCGCGGTAATGGGTTTACTGGAGCGCCACGGCGAAGTGAGAGTACACGTAGTCCCGAACGTCAAGCGCGAGTCGTTACAGCCTCATGTTGAAAGACACGTTGAGCAGGGATCGCGTGTTCATACCGATAGCTACGTCGCTTATAGCGGTCTGGAGACTCAATACGTTCACAACGTCATTAATCACGCAGAGCGTTACGTTGACGGGCAGATTCACACCAACGGAATCGAGAACTTCTGGAGCCTGCTGAAACGCACTCTCAAAGGCACCTATGTTTCGGTTGAGCCTTTCCACCTGTTTCGCTATCTCGACGAGCAATCATTCCGCTTTAACAACCGCAAAGGCAACGATTCAGATCGCTTCCTCAAAGCCGCGCAGAACATCACCGGCAAGCGCGTGACCTACAAAGAACTGACTGGCAAAGAGCCTGCGGGGTATGAAACGAGCCACTGAAACACGACGCAAAGCCCCTCAAGGCGGTAAAAAGACGGACCACAAGAGATAGTCGGCAGCGATTACGAAGGCGTCTGGACACTAAAGGATCTACTTCTGAATGCGACTGCAACGGCGACGTAGCGTTTGACGGTTAAGGTTATAGACCGGGGGGTTCAGCGACCAAAGATGCGCGGCACTACTAGTTGTTTCAACAAAAGGACTTTTATTGTTGTTTTGTTTCTTATTGCGACTCCCGCGGGGGTTGCGGCGTCGAGCGATGTTGATACCGCGACGATAAGTCGGATGACGCAGTCTGTAGTCCCGGTCTTGTGCTTGCGGTTTGATCCGAAAAACAAGGAAGTGGTTAGCAAGCGGATCACCGTTGGAACGGGATTCTTTATCAATCGGAGCGGGGATTTTATGACTGCGGCGCACGTTACCGCGGACTTGCAAAAGCTTGTTAACCTCACCTCCGATCCGTGCGTTGGTTCTATCTACATACCAGGGAGTGACTGGAAGGATAGATATAGAGGAACGGACATCCCATTGAAACTGATCGGGATAAAGGGCTGTCACGCGAAGCCTAGTGTTGACATCGCGGTTTGCCAGTTGGAGAAGAATCCGTTCGACGATTCTGCTATTAGTAAGTTCATTCGAGTATCCCCAATTGCCACTTTCGGTAGCCAGTCCGACGGAAGTCCGATTGCGTTTACAGGCTTCCCTCTTCAATCTGTATATCCGATTACAGGAAAGGGTTTCATCGCATCGTACGACCCTCAACAACGTATGATCCTGATTGACAGAGTCGCGTGGAAAGGAGCGAGCGGAAGCCCTCTTTACACTGTTGACGGCAAGGTAATCGGCGTAATAGTTAAGGGCGGCACGGACAACAGCGCGGGACTCACTTTTGCAATGCCGACCGACTTTGTTGCTGACCTTTTGCGGGAGCGCGGGATTCGTACTGAGAAGTAAACACGCAATTAAAAGGCGGGACATAACCACTCCGAAGCTGATAGATTTCGATCAACTTTAGGAGTTCGTGAGGCTCAATTATCAGCCGCAAGGTGGAAACGCTTTGCGGCTGTTGCGCTTTTAGATCCTACCACTACATCAAAACTTAATGCCAAGCTCGCGCAGTCGTTCTTCCTGTTTTGGCGTCAGGTTGCCTTCGATGGTACGCAGGAAAAACTATGGCCCACCTTATGAAAATCCGTGTGCGGGAAAAGTCCATCAATCGCTAAATCCAATCCGGCGATAGCATCTGGAATACCTTTGCGCCCACGTTGGAGAGATTGCTTTATCGCAATGAGTTGATAGGCGAGAGCAAGAGCGGAAATAGAATGCCCTTTGTAAACTCCAAAAACGATGTTCCAGTTTTCAGGATCAAGCATGATGTTGGCGAGGGAAGGACGCTACGGATACCACCAATCACGTAGCGCCCTTCTTCAAGGAGTCGCCTTTGCCCCCCGCTTCACCGAAGCGGCGACCCCTTGTGTCGCCCAACACTCTGGGCGATGTTTGGGCCATTGCCTATCGCAAGCTCTTTCACATCACAGAGCTTCGGGAGCTTTCGGCAATGCGTTGGCTTTATACCTGCCACCAAAAGGGCGTCGCAATGATCGAGAAAGATTGGGTGATCCGAAATTTATGCAAACCTTTGCACATAGACCAATGGGCACACTTCGCCCGTATCTCGCATCAGCGAGTCATGCTGTCAGAGACTCAGATCAGGCTAACGAGGCCAAGTGATGATCGCCAGGATCACCGCTGCCAGTAATCCCGGCCCCTGGATCTCTCCGGGTGCAGTTGACGCAGCGCCATTAATCGGCACTTCGCCGGGCGCGGGAGCGACTACTGGATTGGGTGTCGGCGCGACTACGCCCATCGTTGGCATTTCTCCGGCGATTGCTGAGACAGAGAGAACGCATGTCAGGGCGATGGCTAACATGAAGCGTTTCATGGGAGTTGCTCCTATTCTGAGGTCAAAGCATGTAAACCTTTGCATATCGCCAAAGATTAGAGCAACCCAGCAACATTTCTTGCAAGGCAGACCGCAGCGCACTAATATCGCTTTTGCAATAGTCTTACTTCACTTGCCGAAAGCCTCTATATTCATGCGGACTACCTCGCCGAAGCTGGACACCGCGCACCTTACCACCAGTGCAGAAGCCTTGCTCAGATGCCAGACTGCTTTAGGGTTACGAGATCGCAGTGAGTACGACGCAGCGCGAGAAGTAATGGCCCCACTTTGGAGTGGGATAGGCCACCGTCCAAAGACCGAAGGACTGCATGACACTGTTGTTCCCGAAGTGTTGCTGTGTGCAGGGATTCTCACGGGCTGGCTTGGCTCTCGAAACGAGATCGAAGACGCGGACGACTACGCGAGAGATTTGATCACTGAGAGCATCACGCTCTATGAAGCACTCGGAGACTCGAAGAAGGTTGCAGAAGCACGCACAGAACTCGCGGTTTGCTATTGGCGAGCTGGCGCTAACGATGAAGCGCGTATTTGGTTCACTACGGCACTGGAAAGATTAAAGACCGAAGGTAACACGCGGGCTAATGCCTTGTTAGGTTTGTCAGTCGTGGAGTGGACGGCTTCGCGCCATGATGAATCGTGGAGAATCCTCACTACCAACGCCCCACTATTCAGGAAGATCACAAACCAGTCGTTGAAAGGCTTCTATCACAATCAATCAGCAATGACGCTGCGAGCACTCGCCACCGAGCGAAAGAGAAATGATTATTTCCAGCGAGCGATCAAACACTACGAAGAAGCTGATTATCATTTCACTCTAGCCCGCAACACGGTCTATCGTGCTCACGTCAAAAACAACGTGGGTTACTTGCTCTTTAAGCTCTCACGCTTTCGTAAAGCTCACGAATACCTGGACCATGCGCGGCGATTGTTAGTCAGTGTCAGAGATAAGGTGAGAGTGGCGCAAGTTGATGACACTCGCGCACAGGTCTTTATAGCCGAAGGGAGATACCAGCAAGCCGAAGCCACGGCCCGAAACGCAGTCTCCAGTTTCAGGAAAGCCGGACGCCAGTGTTTCTTAGCAGAGGCGCTTGTCACTCACGGCATCGCATTAGCCCGACTCACAAAAACAGTACGGGCGCAAGCTGCATTGCAAGAAGCCGTAGAAGTCGCGCATCGTGTCGGCGCACTCAATCAGGCCGGGATCGCCGCACTCACTCTGATCGAAGAAATCGAGCAGTTGTCTTTGGAGCTTTTGCTATCCGCTTATGACAAAGCAAGCGAGTGGTTAGAAGGGGTTCAAAGCGCGGGATTGCTAGCGAGACTGAATCAGGCAGCGCGAAAAGTGATTGCGAGATTGCAGAGTGAGATAAGACCGGAAGGCGCAGACGTAATTTTCAAGGGTCTGTATTTTCCCGATGAAGTGTTGAAGTTTGAGCGCGGACTAATCAGAGCCGCATTAGCCGAAGTGAATGGCAGCGTAACCCATGCAGCCGGACTCTTAGGAATCGGCTACCAGCGACTAGCCCGCATCATCGAAAAACGGCATCCTGACTTGCTGAAAGAGCGGAGTCCAGTGCGCCGGAGACCACGGAAAACATGATAGACTGTGCGGCCATGAAATCAGCAAAGCGCAAAGAGCCAGCGACGAGTGACGAATACCGCGAGCGGTTTGAGAAATTCGGGAAGGCTTTAATGGCTGTGCCGAAAAAGGAACTTGATAGGGAATTGGCAAAAGACGAGCGTAAAAAGGAAACGCGACGGAAAAAGAATTTAGCTAGTGTAGTGTCTCATAAATATCTTTACAATATGGTTCGCGCTGTATAAGCTGCGAGTCACTATGTGGGACACCTGTGAAGCGCTGACCATTACGAAAGAGCAATGTGAGGTGTTGGAAGCCTGGATCGCTGCTCGCAATAGTCCGCAGAAAGTTGTTTTTCGTTCGCGCATTGTGTTGGCGGCGGCTCGCGGTGTTTCCAATCGACAAATCGCGAGAGAACTTGAGACCAGTCGGCCAACGGTGATTTTGTGGCGCAACCGTTTTCTCCAAGGAGGAACGGCAGCGCTGATTGAGGATGCGCCGGGCCGCGGTCGCCCGAAGCAAATCGCGGCGGCTAAGGTTAAGAGAATCGTGGAAGCTACGTTGCATACGACTCCCAAAGCTGCGACTCATTGGAGTGTGCGAACAATGGCCCAACTGCAGGGTGTCAGTCCGGCGACGGTGCAGCGGATTTGGGATGCCAATGGGTTGCAGCCACATCGACATCGCACCTTCAAGCTCTCCAAAGATAAACGGTTCGTCGAAAAACTCAACGATGTCGTGGGCTTGTACTTGAATCCACCAAATAAAGCCCTGGTGCTGTGTGTCGATGAGAAGAGCCAGATTCAGGCTTTGGAAAGATCTCAGCCGGGCTTGCCCCTTAAGAAAGGTCGTTGCGGCACCATGACGCACGACTACAAACGGCACGGCACGACGACTCTGTTTGCAGCCCTGAATGTTCTCGATGGCACAGTCATTGGCGAGTGTATGCCTCGTCATCGCCATCAGGAATATGTGAAGTTTCTGCGCAAGCTTGATCGAGAGATTCCTCACAGCTTGGACTTGCATTTGATCGTTGACAATTACAGCGCCCATAAACATGACGACGTTACGGAGTGGCTGGCGAAACATCAGCGCTTTCATATTCATTACACCCCAACCAGTTCTTCTTGGCTTAACCTGGTCGAGCGTTGGTTTGCCGAACTCACCCAGAAGCGCTTGCGACGGGGTAACTTCACTGCCGTTAAAGAGCTTGTTGCCGCCATCAAAGATTATCTTGTGCAGAACAACAAACAACCCAAACCTTTTGTCTGGACCGCCACTGCTCAACAGATCATTGATAAGGTCAATCGTTGTAAAGGAATTTCTGAGACACTACACTAGGTCTTCTGTTGCTTCTTGCGTCGGTCAACCATCATCCCCGGACGACTAGCGAGCCACTCCAAGAACTTCCGATCCCACAGTACGCCACTATACTGAATCTCTGTAGATCTGTTTGCGGTTAGAACGGCAAACGATTTGCGCTGCGGTTCGTTAGGGGCATAGCATCTGCGATTAAACTCCCGGTAGGCATCGTAGGCCAGCGCATCGGCTGCTTGTAGCGGTTTAAATCTTCTCTTAGATGCAAATGCTATCGAATCGAACCGTTCTCCGTAACTCCATGACTTGTCCTCCACCATATCATCAAATAGCGTCAACGCTTCTTCACTGAACTTTTTTTGACGATCGAATACAGAAGCCACAAGTTCGGTGGTTGGCACTTCTGCCATCTCCATTAGCAATCCAATTTCAGCAAAGACCCATTTTATGCAAGCGTAGTATGGGTGTTCATAGCCTGGGTATTGCCGCATTACGGCCTCATAGTCATCCAAGACCACACCTGCATAGAATGGCTCAATTCGAGGTCTATCAGATATAACCTTCAATAGTGTGCTTACAAAAGCATCCCGTTCTTCGCGGCGTTGTTTGAATTTCTTAAACTCACCCTCACAGGCGTTGCAGTCTGTTGCATGGAACACTTTAAATCCATTCGCATCGAGCACTTCCTGCCACGCCTTGGTGAAGTCAAGCCATACTTCTTCCGGGGCAAAAAATCCGGCCAGAACGAATATCTTGGAATCGCCATGTATGCCGCTCTCATCGACAAAGAACTTGAACACAGCTAGGTATCTCGACTCGCTTGAATCAGGATGTAGAGATCGGATGAGGTCGCTAACGTACCGAGCCGCCCCGGTGCTAGACTCTGACATACTCGACTCGTATGAGTCAAGTATGTTATTACCCAAATTAGGTCACCACTAAGAAAACCCTACCTGCTACTTATGTCGTGAGGTACAATTAAGCCTCGTTCAGCCCGGATAGCTCCGTTTCCAAGTCGAATGAAACCCCTAAAGATCGGCATCACCGGCGTTCGCGGCATTGTGGGTCAAACCTTCACGCCGGAGCTCGTCGTCCAGTTTGCCCAGGCCTTTGGCTCGTATCTCGACGGCGGCCGCATCCTGATTTGTCGCGACACGCGTCCTTCGGGACCAATGATCCGCTCCGCTGTGTTGGCAGGACTGCTGGCGGCCGGTTGTGAGGTCATCGATCTTGGCGTCAGTCCAACGCCGAGCATGCAGATTGCCGTCAAGTCGCTAAAGGTTGACGGCGGGATCGCGATCACCGCCGGGCACAATCCCGCACAGTGGAACGCGCTGAAGTTTGTGCGCGGCGACGGTGTTTACCTGAATCCCACACAGGCCGAAGAACTGCTCGACATCTATCACCAGGGCGAGTTTGCCAAGGCAAACTGGAAAACCATCAAGCAAACGGTCCAATACGCGAATCCGATCCCGCATCACGTCGAAGTGCTGAACAGCGCGTTTGCTTTCGACTCCGCAAAGTTAAAGAAACTCGTAGTGGCCATCGATTGTTGCAACGGCGCCTGTTCGTTGATGACCCCGCAATGGCTCGAATCGCTGGGTTGCGAAGTGCTCGCCGTAAATGACGATCCAACCGGCGTCTTTCCGCACGAACCTGAACCAAAGGCGGAGACAATGGCCCAACTTAGTGCGGTTGTTAAGGCTGGCCGGGCCGATATAGGCTTCGCCCAGGACGCGGACGGCGAACGGCTAGGCATTGTGACGGAACGGGGCGAACGTCTCTCGGAAGAGACGACGCTCGCCCTTGCGTCACTGATTCGCCTCAAGGAAACAACAGGCACTATCGTCACTAATATCTCCACTACCGGTGCGATCGACATTATTGCCGAACGCTTGGGCGGCACTGTTGTGCGCACCCCGGTGGGCCAGGCTTACATCTCGGAAGCGATGATCGAACACGCCGCAATGCTCGGCGGTGAGGGCAGCGGCGGCGTGACGGTTCCCGAAGTGCACCTCAGTCACGACAGCGCAGCCGCAATCGGACTGATAATCAATCACTTATCGCATACGGGAGAACGTGTTTCGGAACTGATTGCGCAGTTGCCCAGGCTGGCGGTTTTGAAACACAACATCGCCGTAGAACCCAATCGACTTTACTCGATCCTGCAAGACTTTCGTGCGACAGTGGAACGCGAGAACCTTCAGTACGACACGACGGATGGTCTCAAAGTAACCATGTCTAACGGTTGGGTGCACGTGCGCGCTTCGAATACGGAATCGATAATTCGCCTCATCGTCGAGAGTGCAGAACCGGCGGAAGCGCCACATCTGCTAGACTGGGTGCGCGATCGGTTAACCAGTTAAGCAAAAAGAATATCTCAGAAGGAGAACCTCCCATGCAGCGGCTGCTTGTTCTTAGCTTGGTCCTTCTTGGATGCGTCTCGTCTAGTTTCGCTCAACTTTCCGGCCAGGATCGCGATCGCGGTCTGATCATGCTCAAGGCCGCGCGCGACGACATCAAGAAAAACTATTACGATCCGAATTTCCGCGGGATAGATCTTGAAGCTCGCAGCAAACTCGCCGAGGAACGAATCAAACAAGCAAAGTCGAACGGCGAAGTGTTTGGCGTGATCGCGCAGTTGTTGCTCGACTTCAACGACTCTCACACGCTCTTTGTGCCGCCGCCACGAAGCTCGCGCGTCGAATATGGCTGGCAAATGCAGACGTTTGGCGACAACTGTTACGTCATTGCAGTCAAACCAAAGAGCGACGCGGACAAAAAAGGGTTGAAGCCCGGCGACAAGGTCTTGAAGATCGACGGTATTGCGCCGAATCGTTCCAACCTTTGGATCTATTACTACCTTTACAACGCGCTTTCGCCGCGTCCGGTCG
The DNA here is from genome assembly GCA_963770215.1 of uncultured Acidobacteriota bacterium. Taxonomy (GTDB): domain Bacteria; phylum Acidobacteriota; class Blastocatellia; order Pyrinomonadales; family Pyrinomonadaceae; genus PSRF01. The sequence goes on along the minus strand of CAVYOP010000008.1, from coordinate 115,491 downwards.
TGAGGATGGAAGTGCAGGGTCCCGGCGAAGAACCGCGACAGTTGGAGTTACAGGCGAAAGTCACCACCGGCAAGAAGATCTTCGATCTCACCGACACGTTCGATCTCAATGCCTACTGGCGAGATTTGGAAGACGAGGCGCGGATGAACGACCACGAATTCGTCGATGGCGGCGAGGCCGTTGGGATCTGGAGAATGCCCTCGTTCAATCTCTCCGAAGATCGCGTCGATCAATTTGTCGACAAGGTCAAGAAGTACAAGACACTGATTCTCGATCTCCGTCGCAACGGCGGCGGCGCGGAAGAGACGTTATTGCGACTCATCGGCAACTTCTTCGATCGCGATATTACCGTCGGCACGATCAAGCGACGCAAAGAAGAGAAGCCGCTGATTGCCAAGACGCGTGGCGACAGCGGCTTTAAAAATAACCTGCTGGTGCTGGTCGACAGTGAATCGGGTTCGGCGGCGGAAGTTTTTGCGAGTGTCATACAGTCCGAGAAGAGAGGCACGGTTCTTGGCGATCGCACGTCCGGCAAAGTGATGAGGAGCCGGTCGTATTCGCACCAAATTGGCCTCGAAACCGTGGTTTTCTACGCCGTAAACGTGACGGACGCGGATCTGATCATGCCTGACGGCAAGAGCCTTGAAGGTCCCGGCGTAGCGCCAAACGAAGTGTTGTTGCCCACTGCCGAAGATCTTCGTGCGCAAAAAGACACCGTGCTCTCGCGCGCAGTGGCTGGGGCAGGCGGCAAACTCGATCCGGTCGAGGCCGGAAAACTTTTCCCCTTCAAGTGGAAGCCTTAAATCAGTGAAGCAGTTTGAAGAGATCGATGAAGCAGATGAAAGATCGGTGAAGCAGTTGAAAGTATCAGTACGCCGAAGGCGTTATTTAATTGGAGCCCAGGGTTGCTTCAACCCTGGGATAGCAATAGCCCATCTATTAAACACTGAAAGTGTTGGCACGTGCGCTTGAACTCCTTCAGAGTTGAAAGCATTTAGCCTATTGACCCAGGGTTGAAGCAACCCTGGGCTGCAATTAACCAACGCCTTCGGCGTACTGAGCAACTCGTTTCGAGACCTGGTTCCATAAGCGTTTTATGAGGGCGATACCGACTCTCAAGATCAGCATCTCCGGAGTTCGCGGCGTGATTGGCGACTCGTTGACGCCTGCGTTGTTGACTCGTTTTGCGCAAGCGTTCGGGACGCATACCGGCGCGGGCACGATCGTTATCGGGCGCGATCCCAGAACGTCCGGCGAGATGGTGAAGCACGCGGTGATTGCCGGCATTTTGTCGAGCGGCAGCCGTGTGGTGGACGTCGGGATGTGCCCCGTGCCGACGGTGCAATTGCAGGTGCGCCAACGACACGCGCACGGAGGCATCGCAATTACCGCCAGTCACAATCCACCTGAATGGAACGCGCTGAAGTTCATTGGACCATCCGGCCTCTTTCTCGACGCCGGCCAGGCGCGCGAGCTGCTCGACATCTATCACCAGGGTGAATACTCGAAAGTCAGTGGCGGCGAGATCAGGGTGGTCGAAGAAGTCGAAGGCGCGACGGACCAGCACATCAAAGCGATCCTCGACGCGCTTGGTCCATTGCCAAAGACTGCAAGACCGATTCGCGTTGTTCTCGATTCGTGTAACGGCGCGGCTTCGATTCGTCGGTCCGAAGTTGCTCGAAGCACTCGGCGCGAAGTGATCCCGATCAACGTCACGCCTGACGGATCGTTTCCGCGTCCGGCTGAGCCGGTGCCCGAAAATCTTGGCGCTCTTTGCGCCGCCGTGAAGGAACATGGTGCCGACGTCGGTTTCGCGCAGGACATGGATGCGGATCGTCTCGCGATCGTGTCGGAAAAAGGCGAAGCGATTGGCGAAGACTACACGCTCGTGCTCGCTGCGCTTTACGTGCTTCAACGCGAACGAGGTCCAGCTCGTCGCAAATCTCTCGACGACTTCAGCGCTCGACGACATCGCGAAGACAATTTGACTGTCCCGTCTTTCGCACAAAGATCGGCGAAGTGAACGTCACCGACGGGATGCGCCAGCACAACGCCGTCATCGGCGGCGAAGGTAACGGCGGCGTCATTTACCCGCGCATCAACTTCGCGCGCGACAGTCTGGTCGGCATGGCGTTGGTGCTGCATCTGCTCGCCGAGTCAGGCAAGAGCATCAGCGAGTTACTGAACACTTTCCCGCGTTACAGCATCGTCAAAGAAAAGATGGCATGTTCGTCGCAACGCATTCCGGGTGTGCTGCGAATGCTGCGGCAGGAGTACGCGAGTTTCCGATCGATACGCGCGACGGCGTCAAAGTAATCATGCCGGATGGTTGGTTTCTGGTGCGCGGTTCAAACACTGAACCGATCATTCGCATCGTCGCCGAAGCGAAGAGTGAAGCGAAGGCCAGAGAAGATCGGTTTCTGTTGTGTCTGAGCAGGTGATGAGCTGAGTCGCGGTCCTGACTAAGCTTTCATCAGCCTACACAAAAGGAAAACTCCCAATGAGAGCTGCGCTTGCAGTCTTGTATCATGATCTGTTGTCTTTGCAGTGCCCGGTGTTCGCCCAACAGGCGGCAAAGGCCACTCTTACCGGCACTGTCACCGATCCGAACGGCGCGGTTGTCGCCGGCGTCAACATCACCGCCACGCAAATCGCGACTGGCATTCGATCGTGAGACGATCACCAACGACGAGGGTCTTTACGTGCTCACGGATCTGGCGCCCGGCGATTACGAAGTGCGCGTCGAAGGCGCAGGGCTTCGCTACGAAAGTGACCACAGTACCGGTCTCACTCAAGGTGGGCCAAACTGTGACCTTGAACGTCCCGCTCGAGATTGGCGTGTCACCGGAACGTACGTGAGCTCAGCGGAAGAGCAGCCCATGATCGACAACAACGACTCGCTGGTCCAGGGCGTCATCGAGTCGCGCGAAGTCGAGAGCCTGCCGCTCAACGGACGCAACTTCCTCGAGCTCGCGCTGTTGGTTCCCGGCAACGCTCCCGCGCCGAACTTCGATCCGACGAAAACCAATACCGTCGTTATCTCTTCGGCCGGCCAACTCGGACGCGGCGGCAACGTGACGATCGACGGCGCCGATAACAACGACGATGTGGTCGGCGGCCCGGTACAGAACATCTCGCAGGAAGCGATCCGGGAGTTTCAGATCGCGACGAATCGTTTCTCTGCGCAATTGGGCCGCTCGGGTTCGTCAGTCATCAATGTCATCACCAAAGTCGGGCACCAACGAGTTGCACGGATCGGGTTCGGTCTACTTTCGCGATCAGCAGCTTGCAGGCGTTGCCGGCGACGTTCGATCGCAGCCTGAGACGAGTCGCCGCCGTTCGATCGGCAGCAGTATGCGTTCACGCTCGGTGGTCCAATCAAGAAGGATCGCGCCTGGTTCTTTGGCTCGTTTGAATATCGCAATCAGGATGGCGTCGTGCTGGTCGGCGACAGAGACCTCGCGACGCGCTCGATCAGGCGCGGTTTTGCCGACGTCGCCGCTCGACGATTTCTGACCACCGATCGCGTCGATTGGAGCCCAACGATGCATGGATCGCTGCAATTTCCGTTATTCGTTTCAGCGCGAGAAGGGCATCAACGCCAGCACGCTCGTTCGCTCCATCGGCTCCGCTTCGCAACGGCAGTCGAGCGAGAACAAGTCACATTCGTTTCTCGCCAACTACACGCGCGTGATTTCGCCGACGCGACGTCAACAGTTTCAACGTTCAGCTTCAGCACTTCATCAACGACACGCTGCCGGTCACGCCCGGACCACAACTTACTTTCCCGAGCATTCAGGACGGCGCGTCGTTCCGCGTGCCGCAGCAAACGAAACAACGACGCTTTCAATTCAGCGATACGTTCACGATGATTCGCGGCAATCACACGTTCTAAGTTGGCGGTGAGATTCAACGCGTCGAATCGGATCTCGATCTGAAAGTGTTTCAACAAGGCCGCATCGAGTTGATCGAAGACTTTCCGGATTTCGATCGCAACCTCGACGGCCGTGTTGACGACAACGATCTGCTGTTTGCGGTAACGCTGCGCAGCGGATTTCCGGATCGCTCGCTGTTCTTGCCGGATACAAACAACACTTACTTCGCCGCGTTTCTTCAGGACGACTGGCGCGTGCATCCGCAGCTCACGCTGAATCTCGGTTTGCGTTATGAGCTCGACACAGACGTCAAGAACGTCAGCCGCATCGACGAGTTGAATCCGCTGATTCTGCCGTTCCTGCACGGCGAGCGAAAGCGAGACACAAACAACTTCGCGCCGCGCGTTGGCTTCAACTTTTCGACGAACGACGGGCGCACGAGTATTCACGGCGGTTACGGCATTTACTACGACCGCGTGACTCTCGAGATTCAAACGCTCGAACGCGGACTCGATGGTCGCGCGCTGCCGGTTGAAGTTCGCGCCGGCAATGTCTTCTTTATTCCGCCGCAGTTTCTTTTCGATCCGGTGAACGGCGTGTTTCCGCCGGGCGCGCCGACGCTCGCGAACCCGTTCACGGGATTTGTGTTGCCGGGCGCGGGCGCGGGCGGCATCAACATCATCGACAACGATCTGCAGAACCCGATGGTCCATCAGATGAATGTCGGCGTGCAGCGAGAGTTTGGCGGCAGACTTTGTACTGCGCGCTGATTACGTGCGCAACGTCGGCACGCACTTCATCATCGGACGCATCATCGGCACGGTGCCGTTCAATCCGGTTGTCGGTGGACCGGAGATCGTGAAGAACCTCGAGTCGAGTGTGCAGAACGAAATACGACGGGTTGCTGGTGAGTTTGGAGAAGCGTTTTGCGAATCGTTATCAGTTCCGCGCGTCGTACACGTTGTCGCGATCGTTCAACTTTGCCAACGACGATCAGATCCCGTTTTCCAATGGACCGATAGATTCGAACGATCTCCAGCTGGAGTATGGTCCAACGCCAAACGATCAGCGTCATCGGTTTACTTTCTCGGGAGTGTTTCAACTGCCGTGGGACGTGCGCGTTGTCGCCGATCCTCACGCTCGCTTCGTCAGTGCCGATCGACATCCTGCTGCCGGACGGCAGTTCGCGTGTTTGTGAGTTGCAGCGGAACGCGGGCGCGCGGCAGTTTCACACGGGCGCGGAACTGAATGCGGCGTTGACGCAGATCAATGCGGCTGGTGGATCGTTGTGTCCGAATGCCGGATCCGAGCACGGGCTTCAAGCCGCGTGTGCCCGTTGCCGCTCGTGCGCGACGATCTTGAAGTTTGGCGACAACTTCTCGTCGCTCGATTTGCGAGTGTCGAAGGTGTTCAGAATTGGGGAGCGCTTGGACGATCGAGCCGATTGCCGAGGTGTTCAATCTCTTCAACGTGACGAATGTGCTCGGTGTTTCGAATGTGAACTATTCGGGTTTCAGTAACGTGCTGGTGCGCGACAGTAACGATCCGAGCAGTCCGGGCTTTTTTCGATCGTCGAGTTTTGGACAGCCGGTTACGACGGCGGGCGGTGTGTTTGGATCCGGTGGTCCACGGGCATTTCAGTTTGCGGCGCGAGTCACGTTCTAACTGCGGTTCTACCGGATTCGAGTCTCTGTGAGTGAGCTGAGAAGACTAACTTGGAGACCTGCTCACAGAAGGCGGCAATGAATACGGCTGAATTAAAACGACAGATCGGATTCGCACGGCGGCGGCGCTCGTCGTCGGCGAGGTGATCGCGGTCGGGATCTTTCTGACGCCGGCGGGAATGGCGAAAGCAGCTCGGTTCGCCGATGTGGCTGCTGGTCGTGTGGCTGGCGATGGGCGCGATGGCACTGTGCGGCGCGCTCTGTTACGGCGAGTTGGCGGCGCGTTATCCGGAAGCGGGCGGCGGTTACGTCTACCTGCGCGAAGCTTATGGACCAGCCGTCGCTTTCATGTACGGCTGGATGGCGTTTCTCGTGATGGATCCGGGTCTGACGGCCGCGCTCGCCGTCGGGCCTCGCGACTTACGCGGGACTACGTCGTCAATCTCTCGCCGTGGGGAACAAGGCGCTCGCTATCGCGACGATCGCCGTCGTCGCGCTCGATCAACATTCGCGGCGTCAGGCTCGGCGCGTGGTTTGTGCGCAGCCTGATGTTTCTGAAACTCGGCCTGCTGGCGTTTGTCTTTCTCTGGGGCGTCGGCTTTCAACTCGGCGACTGGTCCAACTTCACGCCGTTTGTCGCTCGCCAGCGCAGACTCGCCGCCGCTGATTCGGCGCGCTGGCCGGTGGACTCGTCGGCGCGTTCTTTTCGTTCGCCGGTTGGTGGGACCTGGGCAAACTTGCAGGCGAAGTGAAAGATCCGGCGCGCACGTTGCCGCGAGCACTTAGCGTTCGGCGTCGTGATGGTGACGATTGTTTACATTCTCGACGAGCTTTGACGTTTATTTATCTCGTGCCGATGGATCAGGTGACTTCAGGCGAGACTTTCGCGGCGCAAGCGGGTGAAGTTTTGTTCGGACGCGCGGGCGGCGTGGTGTTTTCGCTCGATCGTCGTCGTGGCGGTGCTGGGCAGTCTCGCGGCGGTGGTGATGTCGGCGCCGCGCGTCTATTTCGCGATGGCGCGCGACGGATTGTTTGTCCGCTCAGTCGCGTCGCTGCACCCGCGCTACGAAACGCCGGCGCACGCGATCGCGCTGCAGGCGGTGCTCGCTTCGATACTGGTCGCTGGTCGGCACGTTTCAACGACATCATTTCGTACTTCGTCTTCGTCGTGATCGTGTTTATTGGGCTGACGGTGATGGCGCTGTTCAAGTTGCGTCGCCGCGATCCGAACAGCGTCGGTTTTCTCACGCCCGGTTATCCGGTGACGCCGGTCGATCTTTCTCGTGCATGATTGCTGTGCATGCTGTTCCTGCTGGGCGGCAGACAATCCGAAACAGGCGTTGCTCGGCGTTCGCGGTCGTGTCCCTGGGCTTGCCGGTTTACGTGTTTCTGTTTCGTAATAAGCGTTTAGTGAAAAGGAAGGACAACTTTCAATGACGTGGATCAAGACCGTTGCTCCGGCTGAAAGCGAGGAGGTGCGCAAGGCAGTCGAAGCGCAGCGCGACTTTTATCCGATTGAGTACGCGACGCCGGTCCATCCGACCGCGGACGGCGAAACTGCGGGCATCGTCGCGTCGCACAGTTTGATTCCCCAGGCGCTCTTTCACGCGTTTGCGACTTTCGGTGCGCTGATGTCGCCCGACCTGCCGCTCGATCGCCGGCAGCACGAGATGATCACGACGGTGGTGTCGGTCACCAATCGGTGTCATTATTGAATCGAATCTCACGCAGAGTTTCTGCGTCGCGTCACACTGGATCAGATCGTTGGTCGCGGCGCTCGAAGCCGACTATCGCACCGCGCCGATCACCGAGCAGGAGCGAGTCATGCTCGATTACGTCGTGCAGATCACGCGCGACGCCACGCGCATTTCGCCCGCGGATCACGAGCGCTTGCGGTCCGTCGGTTTTGACGATCAGGGAATTCTTGCAGATCACGCTGATCGCGTCGTGGTTCAACTACATCAATCGCGTCGCCGATGCGTTGGGAGTGGGCAGGGAACCATGAAGTTCGTGGGCCGTTTGTATCTCTCGTCGTGCTGTTGGCGCCGTGTCTTGTTCGGCCCAGGATGACGATGTGGTGAAGGTTAAATCAAACCTCGTCAACATCGACGTGTTGGTGAAAGACAAGAAAGGCAAATACGTTCGCGGATCTGAAGGCCGAGGATTTTACGATCTTCGAAAATGGTGTGCAGCAGAAGATCGAGTTCTTCGATGCGCCACTTGCCGGCACGGACCGGCCCGCGAACACAGGCGCTCCTGCTCCCACACCGGGTGAACCCGACAGGGCCTCCGGGACCGGACGCCGCGCCGAGAAACTACGTCACGCTCGTCCTCGATTCGCAAACCACTGACATCACGAACCTGAAACAAGTGCGCGAAGGCATGATCAAGTATGCTCGCGAACAGATTACCGACAGCGACGTCGTCGCCCTGTTGTCAGTGACGAACGGTTTGCAAATGCTTCAACCGTTCACGCAAGACAAAGCAAAGCTGATCGCGGCCCTCGAAAATCTTGGCGTGAACTCGACTTCCAAGAACTTCGAACAACGCGATTTCGCGGAGAATATCGCGGCATTGCGCGGCGAGATAAACGCGGCGAATACGACGACTAATTCCATTACAAGCACCGCTGCCGGTTCGCAAGCGGCGCGAGTGCTGATCATGCGAACGATGCTCGCGCAGTTCATCATGTTGCGCACGGCGTTGAGTCTGCAACAGTCGCGACCGATTCTCGCCGCCCTCGCCGCGATCTGCGAAGGACTGCGGCCCGATCCCCGGCAAGAAGACGCTCGTCCTGTTTTCGCAGGGCTTCGTCACGCCTGCCGTGCTCGACTGGCAAGTGCAAAGCACGATCGACATCGCGAATCGCGCGAACGTCGCGATCTACATCATCGACTCCGCCGGCCTGCGCGCGAGTGCGCCGAACACCACCTCGTTGGGCGGCAACACACCGCTCGGGGGAATCTCTGCCATGACATCACAGGAGCAACGCATCCGCGCCGTCGGCGGTGAAACGGTTTTCGACACCGCGAGACAGGAAGGGCTGGGCCGCGAGTACGACATTCTGTATCGCATCTCGGGCGACACGGGCGGCCGATTTCTGAAAGGTAACAACGACATCGGCCAGGGGCTCGAGCGGATCAACCAGGAAATCCAGGCGCGTTACACGATCGCGTATCGCAGCACGAACCAGAACTTCGACAGCTCGTTCCGCAAAGTCAAGATCGAAGTCCGACGCCCCGACTCGCAGATCCTCTCGCGCTCCGGTTACTACGCGATACCGCCCGAAGAGATCGTCCTGCTCTCGCCGGCCGACAAGAAAATGTTCGACAACTTCGCCGCGGTCCAGTCGACGCCCGGTTTTCCTTTTTCTCTTTCTTTGAGCCCTTTCCGATCGCGCGACGGCATGTATACGGTGCCGCTGGCTATCGAGGTGCCGCCCAATGCGGTGCAGTTCGATCGCAAAGGAGACAAGCGATCGATGCAGTTGGAAGTGCTGGGTGTTTTGAAAGCGACGCCTGACAAGGTGCTATCGCGACTCGGCGGAAACTTTGATGTGAATCTGTCGTCCGACCAGTATCAGTCGATCGTCAATGACAATATTTACTACCGGCAGGACATGCAGCTTACGCCTGGCGATTACACGATCGATCTGCTGGTCAAAGATCGGCTGTCGGGCAAAGTTGCAGGACGAAGAGAGCACCTTGTGCTGCCGGATCTCGATGAGGAATTTGCGGCGACGCCCCTGGTGTTGAGTCGCTACGTCGAAGCTTACAATCCTCAGCCAAGCGATTCGCCCGATGTGTTTGTCTATAAAAAGACGGCGATTCGGCCGTCGGCGGGGCGGCAGTTTCGGACCACCGATAATCTCGTGATGTATCTCGCCGTTTACAATGCAGCGAACAGCGCCGACACAGGAAAACCGATGGTCCGAGTCACCGCGCGACTGATGAAGGACGGCCAGCCCGCAACGAAGCCCTTCGACTACGTGTTGACTGAGACGGACAATAGCCTGGCGCCGCACCTCACGTTCGCCGAGTACATCCGCCTCACCAATCTCGCGGTCGGCAATTACACCGTCACGATCGAAGCAAAAGACATGGTCTCGAAGAAGCTCCTCAAACAGGAAGCTGCCTTCACGATCGTGCCGTGATGATTTAATCCAACCTTGCCCGAAGAGTCCGCTACACAAGTGTTTGTCTTCTCTGCGAACTCTGCGATCTCTCTGTGTCCTCTGCGTTATCCCTGTTCGACCAAGTCATTTGACGCAGAGGACACAGAGAGATCGCAGAGCTCGCAGAGAAGACATTTAATCCTCTAACCCGTCGTCTCCGAGATCGACCCAGAGTGACAACTCTTTCGGGTCGCGGAAGACCACGTCGTATTTCTTGCCCTTCTTCTTTTCAGACGCGAAAAACGTGTCCAGACGTTTCTCTTTATTCGTCAGGTGGATTGTGAATTTGTCTTTGCCGCGCGCCTCCGAAATCATCTGCAACGTCGAGATTTCCGGATTGCCATGTTTGCCATCGGCGGAAACGACGTAGTGATCCGCCGTGATCTGGCGGAAGAAATCGGTCTCTACATTGCGGTCGCTGCCGTGATGCGGCAGTTTCAAAAGATCGACGTGGAGCGGTTTTGACTTGAGTAAGCCCGACGACTTCAGACCCTTCAACACGTCGTCGCCACGCGCATCACCGGTCAACAGCATCTTCTTTTTTCCTGCTTCTGCCAGCACGACGATGCTCGACAGATTGTAGACCGATTCATCGAGATAAGCCGCGGCGAGCGCCTTGCCGTCTTTGTCCTGTGGCCAGTCCTTTCTTTTCGAGCACGGCATTCCATTCGATTTGCAGTTCCTCGATGCGATTCTTGACTGGGCCAAGCACCGTGAACTTCAACTCCGTCGCCAATCGTGACAGTCTTTTTACCTTTAACCGGTGCGGCGATCGATCGTGTCGAACGGATCGTTGATCGAAAGCGCCAACTTTTTCGCGTTGTTTCTGACGTCGCGTCCCTGCGGCACACTCGCCGCGATCGCTCCACCCGGCCTGCTCAAAGGAACTGCTTGCGGACATCGCGCCGCCGTTCGACGCTCCGGCTTGAACGACGGCACTCAAGAGCTTTGAGCATTTCCTCGCTTTCGTTGCCCGACAATGTCGTCAAAGCTGTTATGCCAGAGCGTGAGGATGTTGAAAGGCAGTTCCTCGTTGTCATCTTGTTTGTCCACCAGTGTCATTCGAGAAACGCGAGCACGCCGTTGATGTGATCGTCGTCGAGATGGCTGACCATCAACATCCGGATCGACGAGTGGAGCGTCCGGGCTTCTCGCACTCTTTCAATCGCAGTCAATCGTGGAGCAGGCTGGCTTTGTAAACTCCGGCCTGGACCACCATCGATCACGATCAGCTTTGGAGCGTTTGGTTTTCCGTAATGCAGGAGCAGGGAATCGCCGTGTTTCGCTTGCAGGGCTTCGAGTGTGAAAAGCATTCGAGGGTTTTCTCCTCGTGTGAAGGTCAAACAGATTGAAGCGCGCGCAGGGCATCCACCATTCCCGCGCCTTGAAAGTAACGCTCGCGGCCAAGATCGGTTGCTGTTTTGCAGAGAATTTCTTTGATGCGCACGGGCCTACCGACCAGTTCGCCGTATCGCGCGAGCAGTAATGCCGCCGCGCCGCTCACGTGCGGAGCGGCCATGCTGGTGCCGTCCATTCGTTTCGTCGCACCTTCCGGAATAGTGCTGACAATCTTTTCTCCCGGCGCGACCAGGTCAGGTTTAACCCGGCCATCACCGGTTGGACCACGACTCGAGAAGTAACTCACGCCGTAAAGATGCGCGCTGTCGCGATGCGTCGCGCCGACGGTGATGACGCTCTCGGTGTTGCCCGGATCGGTGATACTGATGCTGTGATAGCCTTCTTGTGGTCCTGTCGTGGTGACGAATTGCAGGTAACCATTGTTGCCGGCGGCGGCGACGACGATGATGCCCGGCGCCGACCAGACGGTTCGCTTCTTCACAAACAGGGGTGCTGCCGCAGGCATAGTTTGCCACATCGTGCTTGATCGAAAGACTCAGATTGACGCCGTGAATCACCATCAGTTCTTTGTGCGCGTTTAAGTAACGCACGAACTGCATCGCCGCAATCGTCGAAAACTCGTCGCCTTGTCCCTGATCGTCGAGCACGCGCAAGTCATACATCTTGATGTCAGGACACACACCACTGATCGCATAATCGCCGGAAGGCTCCGGGTCGGTGGCCGCCAATCAGCGCCGATGATTCCTGCGACGTGCGTGCCGTGCGGATGTTGCGGCACGACATATTCCTCGTTGTGCGGAATCTCGATCAGCGGTTTCAGCATTTCCCAATTGACTTCGCGGCCGCTCTTGAGGCTTTCGCGTAACTGTTTTGCTTCTTCGGGATGCTTCTGTATCCGCCTTACTGCTTTGGCAAGGCGCGGGCGTTTGGCGAGCACCGCTTTCGTTTCCGGCGTCTCTTCCGCCGATCTCAGTAGATAGCGAATCAACGTGAAGTCATAAGTGGCAATGACTCGTGTCTTAAACGGATCGTCTTCCCGCTGACCGGTGGCGTTGTCGCAAACGAAAGGCGGGATGCTTTAGCGTCGACGCCGCTGTCGATCACAGCCCATGTCAGATGCTTACAACTCACCTCGAATAGCCGGCGTGCGGCATCGGCTTTGACGGCCATCGTAGAACGCCAGATCGCGACTTCCGCTTTTCGGTTTCGCGTTACGGACCAAACAATGCCGGAGTCGTCTTTGTCCGCCGGCAGCAGGTTCCTGACCAAATCGGCGCACGCTTCGACAATCGCCGTGGAGCGTTCGTTTCCGTCCAGTAGCTGCCGCGCCGATCGTGCCGATAACGCGCATCATCCAGATCACTTGTGGATCGATCGCTTTCAACAGCTCGTTCGACATGTCGCCGTCGATCGCGCGGGCCAACACCTGCCGGGTCTTTTTGTCCGAAAGAAATTGCTGTAGTTCTTTGCCGTCGCCGGTCCAGACGTAATTGTTCCACCACGGAGTGAGTGGGAGGACGACGCGAACAAGCTCGTGGAAGCAGAGCCGCACCACGACGGTTGACTGGTTGTAGGCGATGTCCGGGCCTCGATCGTCGTCACAGCGAAATTTATTTGCGACCTTCGCTTTGCGCTCTGCCACCAAACGCTCTTCAATCACCTGGGCCACTCGTCCCGGCGAAGCCTCGAAGTGCGGGTTGAGCAGCAAGTCGAGCCTCGCGGTCGGGTTTTTTCCAAACTCAAACCATACATCGGGGAGCACGGGTGAGTCTTGAGTAAAGCGAGTCAGTCCACCGTATTGATAGATCAACTCTTCCAGTTCTTGTCGTTCAATGGACTGGGGTGTGGTGGTGGTAGTGCGGCGCTTCTTTGTCGCCATCTATTCAGGTTCTCCTTTGTTATGCCGACTCCCAATGGCTTTGCACAAGAACAAATCGCTATCTGCGTCCGCAGCAGATATTTTCCCGCAAAGGCGCAAAGAAAGTTCAGCGAAACGCGGCAGCGCTTTGCGTCTTTGCGCCTTTGCGGGAAACCTCTTCACGTCATCTCGCTCACACTCCCGCGGCGGGATATGGAAAGGCAATCGGCGCGGGTAGCGTTCCGTCGACGTGTTTGCGCAAACCGGCATCACTGACAGCGTAACCCCAGTTGATGATCTTCTCCTGCACGGTTGCGTCGAGCGCTTTCAGGCGAGTCGCGACGTTCGCCAGCGCGATTGTCTTCGCGAACGGGCAGTTCATTGCTGTGGGTAGTTGATAATCGGCGATGTTGGTGCGAATGCCCCAGTAGGTTCCTTTGCGCACGCCTTGTTTGTATGAATCGATAACCTGTCGTTTGCGGAGACTGCGCACCTGGTTATCGATGATGCTCAGGATGCGATACGAATGCCTGGCCCAATCGCGTTCGGGATCGGGTTCGTCGTTCACGGCGCCACCGCCGTCGCTCACGAGGATCGTATCGAAATTCTTCCACGCCGTTTCCAGGCCGAGATTGTCGTAGACGCCGCCGTCGGTAAGGACCACGTGGGTGCGATAAGCGTCGTCTTTGAGATCGGCGGGTGTGTTGGGATCGAAGTCTGATGGGTGCAGGTCGAGTTGTGCAGGAGAAAGGAACGGCGGAAACGCTGACGAAGCAGCGACCGCGAGCGCGATCTCGGTCGTCGGGTTCTTCACGAGACCGACGCGGTAGTCGCCCATGAACGGACGGCTGAAGCGCCACAACACTTTCGATTGCACATTCGTGGCGTTGATCACGAATCGCGGACCGTGATCGTCAGGCAGGTCCTGGAGCGTTGCGTTTCCGAAGAGATGCTCGCGATAGGCTTCGGTAACTTCGTCTGAAATGCTATGACGCGGCAGTAATATGCCTTTGATGATCGAGCCTTGATCGATCGTGTTGTTTGCCATCCGGCGGATGGGTTTGATCACGAGCTCTTCCAGATTGCCGGCGACACCGGCTCCGTCAAAGTTCAGGTCTTTCCACGCGAGCGCCAGCACGCCTGCCGTGATCGAACCGCCCGACACACTCGACACGCGCGCCAGTTTCTTCAGAAATCCGAGCTGATTCAGACGCCAGAGCGCGCCGAGATGAAAGAGCATTGCACGGTAGCCGCCGCCTGAAAGACACAGGGCAATTCCAGGTTTGGGGCCGGTGGCGGGTTCAGGAGCCGCAGCGCTGACAGGCTCCATGCTTGTGGGAGATGTTGGGTCAGGAGTTGTATCGGTCATGTGATTGCTTACCTCTGGTAACTATGGCGAGGCGAGGCTTTTTGTTTCGCCGTAGCGAAATGTTTCGTTTCGCCGTAAGCGTCTCACTTCTCGATATTTTGTGCAATATTTCTTCGTGAGGCTCTTTGTAACACTGGTGAGATCCGTAAAATCCGTGAACTTGGGAGCGCACGGATTTTACGGATTAGGTCTGGGAGGGAACTAACGGCGGCTGACGCCAATGCGTCGCTGGACCAGCCGCTCGACTTCTAGCGGAACTCCGTCGGCCTTCGCTTCGCGAATGAACTGGCCGTCGATCTTGAAAATGCGGAGTTTGACGATGTCTTCGACCTGAACGTTCGTCAGTCCTTCGCCGCGGACTTCGGCGATAAACTCCGGCGTAACTTTAAAAATCTGCATCTTGACGAGGCTCTCGAACGGTTCCTTCTGGAAACCCATGTCGCTGACTTGCTTCACGAAAGCTGCGTCGACCTTGAAGATGCGGGCTTTGACGAGCTCTTCCATGCCGAGGTTCTCGAAGCCGCTGGCTTTCATTTCGCGCGCGAACTGCGAATCGATCTTGAAGATGGCGGCTTTGAACAGATCGTCGACGTCGAGTTTGCCGAAGGCGGCGGTCAGATCGTCGGCGAGGGCGGTGGTGACGTTCAGCGTCGTCGCGGCGAAGAGACTCTCTTCGGCGTTGTCGTCGTCGTAGTTGTTGTGGCGGCGTTTGTCGTGGGCTTCGAAGTCGAAGCCGCGGCTTTTCATCGCCGAGACGAAGGCTGTGTTTCCGGTGAAGGTGAACGTGCCGGAACCTTTTCCGTTTTGAAAACTGCCTTCGAGGTCGATTCGTCCCGCTTCACGCACGAGGCTGAACTTGACGGGACCGCCGCTCAACGCCTGTTCGCGACTCAATCCCTGGAGCTCTGAGAATTCGTACGACTGGCCCATTTGATTGTGCCCGCCGCGTTTGGTGCGCCGTTCCAGGTTTAGCTGGATTTTGGAATTGTCCTTGTTTAGCGACGCCTTCCAGTCACCCGTGGTCGTGCTCTGGCTCTGTGCGAGCACATGCGGCATGTTTGGGGTAACCGGCCAGAACGCAGCCACGAAACCAACGACGAGCGCCAACCCAATCCCGATCCGCGCGATCCTCGACATACTCCACCTCCGACGAACTGATTCTTGCTTTCAAATTGAAAACACCGAACGGCGGGAAGTTGTGGCAGGAATCTGATCGGGAGAGTTTATCAGCCCGGCTATATGAGTAGGTACAGTTTGACGGCTATATTGGGTAGGTACAGGTTGACTGCTGTTAGTACGCCGAAGGCGTTGGCTAGTTCCAGCCCAGGGTTGCTTCAACCCTGGGTTCAGTAGAAGCGAATTAGAAAAACACTGAAAGTGTTCGGTTTACAATTGAAACTCTTTCAGAGTTCAAGGAACTAATACCTTAAGTAACCCAGGGTTGAAGCAACCCTGGGCTGGAATTAGTGAACGCCTTCGGCGTACTAATTGAAACTGTACTACTACCCTATATTGCTTCGCATATCTTCGTTCGGCGGATTGGGTTACAATCGCGGTGAATGTCAGATCGGGTTTCGAAGGAATGTCATCGAATCTTTCAGAAGAAGCAAAGAAGCTCAGTGTTCCGGAACGGCTCGCTCTGGTCGAAGAGATTTGGGATAGCATTGCCGAAGATACTGAGTACTTTGCGCTGACTGACGAACAGCGGCAGGAACTTGATCGTCGCCTGGAAGCGCTTCGAGTGAACCCCTCACAAGGCAGGACATGGGACGAGATCAAGGCGGAATTCCTCAATTCCAAGTAAGTCCTCATGCAAGTAATATTTGAGCCCGATGCGGAGGCCGATCTGGCCAAGGCACGAGGCTGGTCCAATAAAACTAAAGGACAGGTTTGCCCAAACCGATGAGAGATTTTGCGACGCGCGCATTGCTTCTCGTGACTTTCCTTTTTGTCTTCCCGGTTCATTCGTTGACTCAACAGCAGACGAATCCTTATGCGCCCGATCGGGCGGAGGAGGGGTCGGTTGAGGCGATTGCGAGATTCACGACTGAGGCGCGGTTCTCTAATTCGTGGGTTGCTTATGTGCCGGCATCGGCGATTGTTCCTTCGCCGACGAAGTATCTCGGCCACGTTGCCGGTGCGCCCGGTGAGCTGTCGAACACTACGAAAGTCTACGGTTACATGCGCGAGCTCGATCGCGCGTCAGCTCGCGTGCAAGTGCAAACTATCGGACGCAGCGAAGAGGGCCGCGACATCATCCTCGTCGCTGTCGCGGATGAAGAAGGACTGCGTGACCTGGATCGTCTCAAAGCAGCCACCGCCGCGCTCGCCGATCCGCGCAAAGTCTCTCCAGAGCAAGCCGAACGCATCATCGAAACTGCACGTCCCATTTACTACTTCAACGCCGGTCTGCATTCGACCGAAACCGGAAGCCCGGAAATGGTGATGGAGATGGCTTACCGCCTCGCCGTCTCCGAGCAGCCAATGATTCAGAACATTCGCAAGAACCTGATCGTCCTGATCAATCCCGTCTCAGAACCCGACGGCCGCGACAAAACTGTCGACTGGTTCTATCGCTATCTCAAAGGCAAGACCGATTGGGAAACCCTGCCGCCACTCTCGCCGCCATACTGGGGCCACTACGTCTTTCACGACAACAACCGCGACACGCACCAGAAAGCGTTGCAATTGACCCGCGCGGTCCATCGCATGTTTTACGAGTATCACCCGACAGTAATGCACGACCTGCACGAGTCGATCCCGCTGTTGCAATCATGGAACGGCACTGGGCCATGGAACGGAAATCTCGACTCGATCCTGTTAGGCGAGTTCTTCGAGATGTCGTTTCACGAAATCAGTGCGATGTCGGCGATGGGCATGCCGGGTGTTTGGACGTGGGGCTTCGGCGAAGGTTGGGGACATCACTATCTCGAATCGGTTGCCGTCAATCACAACAGCATGGGCCGCGGTTACGAGACGTTTGGCAATACGACTGCCGAGACAGTCGAGCGCGTGCTGAGGCCGAATGAAGAGAATTATGTCGATCGTCCCGTGACGTCACGCGAATGGTACCGTCCGTTTCCACCCGATCGACGTTTCAAGTGGTCGCTGCGCAACAACACGAACTACATGCAAACCGGGTGTCTCTCGATCCTCGACTACACCGCCAAGCATGCGAAAGACATGCTGCGCAACTTTTACCGCAAGCATTACAACTCCTGGCAGAAAGGCGTCAAAGGCGATCCACACGCCTACGTCATTCGCTCACACCAGGGCGACCGTCGTCGCGTCGCCGAAATGATCAATGTGCTGACAGGTCACCGGATCGAAGTGGGCCGTGCTAAGGCGGACTTCAAAGTAGCTGAAGGTGAATACCCCGCGGGCGCGTACATCGTGCGGTTGGACCAACCCTATCGCAATTACGCGGTCGACTTGCTCGAGCCGCAAAAGTTTCCGTCGGATACGCCTTATCAACCTTACGATGACGTCTCGTGGGCGCTGCCGATTCACTACGGCATCGAAACCAAGCGTATCACCGATGCGAAGATCAAGGACGTCGCCCTCGAACCAGTCACAGGCGAACTGAATCCGCCCGGACGCATCACCGGCGAAGGACCAGTCTACATAATGCAGGACTGGGGACAGGAAGCAGTGTTGGCCGGGCGGCATCGTCTCGCGAAGTTCAAGATCGAGATAGCCGAGAAGCCGTTCAAAGTTGGCGAGCGCGAGTACAACGCCGGTTCGTGGATCGTCGCGCCGCAGAAAGATCTGCGTCACGCGCTCGAGAGCGTCTCCAAAGAGCTCAGCCTCGATTTCTTCTCCGCGCCTGCAATGCCTGACGTTGCGCGTCACGAATCGCGACTGCCGCGCTTTGCCATTTACCACAACTGGGAAGACACGGAAGCTGTCGGCTGGGTCCGTTACACGTTGGACCAGCAAAAGATCCCGTACGACTACATCAGCGAAGATCGAATCCGGACCGGCGAGCTGCGCAAACAGTACGACGTCATTCTCTATGGTCACACGTCTTCGGGCTTGCAAACACAAATTCACGGCATCGATAAGAAGTTTGGTCCAATGCCTTACACCCAGACGGCGCAGTATCCGAGTCATGGCGTGCCGGACGCAGCCGACGATATCACTGGTGGGATCGGTTGGACCGGAATGAGTAACCTGGAAAAGTTCCTTAACGAAGGTGGAATACTGATCACACTCGGCGGTGGTTCTCAACTTGCGCTCGACGGCGGGCTCGTGCGCGGCGTGCGCCGTGGTCCAGGCGGAGTGTTTACGCCCGGCGTCGAAGTGCGCGCGACGTTTACGCGTCCCGATCATCCGCTGGCGTATGGATATCGCGACACGATTTCCGCGTTTCGGTCCAACTTTCCGGTTTACAACGTCGGCGTCGCGGATCGCAGGTTCATCGTGATGCAATGG
Source organism: uncultured Acidobacteriota bacterium (assembly GCA_963770215.1). Classification (GTDB taxonomy): domain Bacteria; phylum Acidobacteriota; class Blastocatellia; order Pyrinomonadales; family Pyrinomonadaceae; genus PSRF01. Next base: position 96,758 of record CAVYOP010000008.1, on the reverse strand, counting down.
GGCACGAAGTTGCCTGCCGAGGAGCGCGAAGAAACAGAGGAAACGAAGCCTGCTGGTCCTATGTTGATCTCCGGCGGCATGAAGGGCGAGGATACGCTTGAAGGACGTCCTGCAATTCTCGACATTCCCGCCGGCCGTGGGCGCGTGCTGGCTTACAACTTCAACCCGCTGCACCGCGATCTGAACCATTCGGATTATCGCTTCCTTTGGAACGCACTCTTGAACTGGAACGCCCTGCCCCGGTAAAGAGATTGCCGATTGCCAAGTGCCGATTTGTGCGCTTGCGTTCGGTGTTCGAAATTGGCAATCGGCACTCGGCAATTGGCAATCCATAAGACTGGCACAGTAGATGCCACTGTCACCCCGTGCGGCACGAACGCGGTTGTTAGTGCTGCGCATGGGGTGAGACAGTGCGGCATTCCGCCTTCACCCCAAGAAAATCGCCCCAACCTTCTCACTTCAATAACGCAATGGCCCGACGCCCCAACTATCTCTCCGTGTCCCTGCTCGCAGCACTCGCGCTGCTCGTTTGCCCGTTGGCAAACGCCCAACAGACGCCCGAGAGCATCGTCGCCTCGTTCGTCAAGACCGAAGCCGAACTGAGAGAAGCACTCAAGCAGCACACGTTCAAGCGAGACGTTGTGCTGCAAACGATTGGTCCAGGAGGCGAGGTTACCGGCGAATACATTCGCAACTCCGAATTCCTCTTTGACGATCAGGGCAATCGCATCGAGCGCATCACGTATCACCCGCCTTCGACGATTCGAGAAATGCGCATCACGAAAGAAGACATCCAGGATCTTGCCGGCGCGCAGTTACTCGGCGTCGACATCGTCGATTCCACGAAATACAGGTTCACTTACACGGGCGACGAATTGCTCGCAGGCAAGCACACGCACGTGCTGTTGGTCGAGCCGGCCGTCAAACCGAATCCGTTTCGCATGAGCGAGAGATACTTCCGCGGATCGGTGTGGATCGATGCGTTGACGTTTCAGATGGTGAAAGTCAAAGGCAAAGTCGAACCGCAAGGCAAGCAGCGTTTTCCTGAGTTTCAAACGTGGCGCGAGCCAATGAAGGCCTCGTTGCCTGTCAACGCGTCGCTCTCATTTCCAACGCGCACCGAAGCCGACGACGTGCTTCGTTTCCCGAATCGCGCCGTCAACTATCGAATCAGGGTTAGGTATTACGACTACCGTCTTTTCGCGAGCACAGTCAACGTCAAGGAAATCGACGAACCAGGCCGATAACCTTTCGAACAACGGGGCACCCCATGAAGGTAATCACGCTAACAATTCTCATCCTCGTCGGAACCACTCACGCACTCGCACAGAAAGAGACGTGCATCACGAATCACAACGCGCCGCCCGTCAACGCCTATTACTGGCCGCCAGACACAACGGTGTACGTCTATTTCGCGCGCGGCATGTTCACTTCAGAACAACGGACCACGCTGCTCGCCGCTATGAAGACGTGGTCCGAAGGTTCGGCGAATGCCGGCGCCGGGATCAACTTTAATTACGCCGGTGAAAGCGATGGCTTGTCGCGTTGCCAGTCGTGTCTCACCGTCACGCGCAAGAGTGTCAACAAAAGGGATGGTAAGCACTACGCCTTCTTCAATCCGTTGAAGCAGGATCGCGACGGTTTACTCGTCTCCGCGTGGATCGATTTCGATTTTGCCACCACCAGCCCGCAGGCATTGCAGGGATTCATGGCCCACGAGCTCGGCCATGGCCTGGGCCTGTTGGACTGCACCAACTGCAAGAAGAAGAAAACGATCATGAACAGTTTCCCCGGAATCAATAAAGACAACGGGCTCGTCGCGCCGTCTGATTGCGATCTGCATGTCGTTCGGCAGGTGTATCAACTGCACCGGCAGGTCGAAAACAACACGGTGGCGAAGAAAGGAGAGCAGTAGCGAGCCCACGTGAAGAGACTCGTAACTATAACCTCTCTTGTTATTTACCTCGCTGTGTTCGGCGCGGCTGAGGCTCAAACTGTTTCCAGCGCCTCCCTTTGCGCCTTTGCGCCTTTGTGGGAAATAAATCCTCCCGCAAAGGCGCAAAGGCGCAAAGAAGAGAGCTCCGTGAATTCAAGTTGCGCTCCTGTCGGGTTCTGGCATTGGACACCGGGAAGTACCGTAAATGTTTACGTTGTCGCGAATGATTTTTCTGAAGACGAGATCGCTTTTCTCCTGACGCCGTTGAAAAACTGGAACGCCGCCGCCTCCGAGACTGGTTCACAAGTCAAATTCGAGTACAAAGGACTCATTAACACTCCACGCCACTGCGCAAACTGTCTAACAATCGCCCGCGGAACTGTCTTCGACAAGAAACATCGCCATCTCACAGAACTTCGGTCTTTCAACGATCCCCGGCAACGGACCATGCTGTGGGCCACCATCGTGATCGATCCCCGGCTCACAAATCCCGAAATACTAACAAACGCTGTGGCCCACGAGTTGGGCCACAGCTTCGGTTTGCTCGACTGTTACTCCTGCAAAGAGAAGAGCACCGTGATGAACCAGTTCAAGACCGTCAACACGTCAAACCACATGAACGGTCCGACGGCATGTGACGTCGCGCAAGTGAAGTCCGCTTATCGCGCGCACGCCAATCACGCTGCACAAAAGAAGAAACTCGTCGTCGACGAAGGTGAAGAACCGGTAGACGACGACACGCCAATCGTAGTGCCTAAACCTTAACCAATGTCTTCAGTCCTGCAACAATCGGTCAACAACAGTTCAGTTCCCAGCGCTCCCGCAGACAGCGCAGGGACGCGGCGCATTCTGATCGTCGACGATGAAGACCTCATCAGGGAGACGTTCGCCGCGTTCCTGGAAGAGAACTACAACTGTACGACCGCAGCCTCCAGCGATGAAGCCTTGGCCCATCTCGCTACTGACGATTACGCGCTCGTTCTATCCGACATCCAGATGCCGGGACGAAACGGGGTCGAGCTGTTGCGAGACATTCGCATGCGCTATCCCGACACCGCGGTGATCATGTGTTCGGGCATCGATCGGCCACAGCGAATTCGCGACGCGTTGCGACTCGGCGCCGTCGATTACCTCATCAAACCGTGCGAGCTCGAAGTGCTCAGTTTTTGTGTCGAACGAGCGCTCGAACGCCGCGAGCTGATGCTCACCGCGCGCCGTTACCGTGCCGATCTCGAACGTCAGAACATCGAGCTCAGCGAACAAAAAGCCGAGCTCGAACGACTCCAGGCGCAGATCGTCCACAGCGAGAAGATGGCCGGTTTGGGCCAACTCGCCGCCGGCATCGCGCACGAGCTGAACAACCCCGCCGGGTTCGTCTACGGCAACATGGACCTGATCGAAGAGTGCCTGAGCCGCCTGGAACGCGTGTTAGCGATTTACCAACGCGTCTCGTTGCCGCCCGCGGAAGCAGCCGAACTGGAACAGACCAAGGCCGAGATCGGTTACGACGAGTTGCTGCCGGAGCTGCGATCGATGGTCGCCGACTGCCTCGAAGGCGCCGAACGAATTCGCGACGTCGTGCAAAACCTGCGGCTCTTCTCACGCATCGACGACCCTGAGAGCAAGCGCGTGGATCTGCACGAGAGCCTCGACACAACGTTGCGTTTGTTGTCGCGTTACTACAGTTCGGGACGGGTTCGACTGGTTCGCGAATATGGAAAGTTGCCGCTGGTAGATTGTTATGCCGGCCAGTTGAACCAGGTATGGACCAACCTGCTCGTCAACGCCGCGCAGGCGATCACCGGCGAGGGAGAAGTGCGGATCTCGTCGCGAGTAGAAGGCGAAATGGTAGTGATCTCGATCGGCGACACGGGCAGCGGCATCGATCCCGACAATCTCAATCGCATCTTCGAACCATTCTTCACGACCAAGCCGGTCGGCGAAGGCACCGGCCTCGGCCTGTCGATCAGCTACGGCATCATCGAAAAACACGGCGGTTCCATCACCGTCGAAAGCGCTGCCGGCGTGGGTACCACGTTCAGCGTCGCCATTCCCATCGAATTTCGCTCAACCCAACCAGTTGACGAAAAAACTCCCACCTCAACCCTCAGACAGAACACGGAGGATCAAGGAACTCAATGACGTACAAACTACTCATCGTCGACGACGAACTGGCAAACGTCAGATTGCTGGAACGTCTCTTTCGCAAAGACTACTTCTGCCTCACCGCCTCCTCAGGTGAAGAGGCGATCAATCTCCTGGACCAGCATGAAGTCGCCGTCATCCTCACCGATCAACGGATGCCGCAGATGACGGGCATCGAATTACTCAAGAAGAGCGCCGCTCGCCGGCCGCACATGGTTCGCATTCTGCTGACCGGCTACACGGACCTCGAAGCACTGGTTGAAGCCGTGAACTGCGGTTTGGTCTACATGTACGTGAGCAAGCCGTGGAACAACGACGACTTGAAGTTGCGAGTCGGTCGTGCGGTCGAACATTACGAGAACAACAAACGCCAGCATTCGCTTGCCGCGACGAACGAACGTCTCACCGCGCGTTTGCGAGAGATGAAGCTGGGTTTTGTGCGAGCGATGGCCGGACTGGTGAAGTTGCGCGATGAGTATCTCTATGCGCACGGCTCTCGGGTCAGCAGATACGCCGGATTGCTGGGCGAACGTTTGGGTTTGAACGAAGACTTGCTTTTGGACCTGATGGTCGCTGCTTATCTGCACGGCCTCGACAAACAATCCGAGCGCTCGGCGCAAGTCATTTCCTGTATCGCCGAGTTGAAAGATGCCGCCGACATCATTCGTTATCACCATGAGAACTTCGACGGCAGCGGCAGACCGCTCGGATTGATCGGCGACCAGATTCCGATGACCGCGCGGGTCGTGCGCGTCGCGAAGGAGTTTGATTTGTTGACGAAGCCGCGAAACCCGGACACTGCGTTGACGACTAACGATGCAATGGAGCAGTTGAGGTTTGGCACCGGCAGGCTGTTTGACCCGCAAGTGGTGCTTACGCTTTCCGATATGGCCGGCGACCTGACCATCGCGAGCGATGTCCCGATTCGTCCGGAACTGATTACCTACGCGATTAATTAAAGATTTGCCTTGTGAGGTCCTAATCGGGAAGTATTCTCGGCGTAACTCGGCGTCCTCTGCGTTTAATATGAGCGAAACGCAGAGAGCGCGGAGAGTCGCAAAGGTCGCAGAGTTCAGACAGGACACGACTGATTTGCCTCTACATATTGCGCGGCGTGAGTTTCGGCATTAGAATCCACGCCAAACGGAGGTCGGCACGACCGCTAGGCCTGGGTTCCCCACGATCGCCCCGTGAGCCCTTGCCGCGCTTCGCCTACCGTTTCTTTGCAAGTCGCGTTTCAGCCCTTTGAGTGATCGCGCCGTTCGTTCAACATGCCCAGTTCGTTGGCGTACGTCGCGGATATCGCCCTCTCTTAACCGGTGCCTTAAACCTCCTGGAGGTTCCACGCATGAGAGACAGGCAAAACGAACGCATTACCGCCCGTCCAAAGAAGACCAACCTAACCGTCAACGGCAACCGGCGCCAGCGTAAGTCGAGCCGTGATAGCAAACGCGCGGAAGCTTCTCTGCGCGAGATTGAGGCGCTGCTGGAAAAGAGCGAAGGTGCGCTTGAAGCTACCAAGACAGCGCAGTACGCGGCGGAGCGCCAGTATCGAGAGATCTTCGAAAACGCTGGCGAAGGCATCTTCCAATCGACGCCCGAGGGCTATTACCTCACCGCCAACCCGGCGCTCGCGCGCATGCATGGGTTCGACTCGCCTGCGGAGTTGATCCGATCGCGCCGCGACATTTCGCGTGAGGTCTATGTCGAGCCGGCGCAACGTGACGAATTCAAGCGCTTATTGGAAGAACATGGCGAAGTTCGCGGCTTCGAGCATCAATTTTTCCGCAAAGACGGCAGCAAGATCTGGATCTCCGTAAACGCCCACTCCGTCAAAGACGACGCCGGAAACATTCTCTACTACGAAGGCACCGCGCAGGACATCAGCAAACGCAAACGGGCCGAACAAGCACTGCGCGAAAGCGAGGAGCGCTATCGCGAGCTGTTTGAGAATTCCAAGGATGCCTTCTACGTTCACGATATGAAGGGCGTGTACGTCTCCGTCAATCGCGCGGCAGAAAAACTTTCCGGCTATCGTCGTGAAGAGATTATCGGCAAACACTTCTCGGAGTTTATGACGCCGGAACATGCCCGCCACGTGCAGCGGCAACTGCAAAAGAAACTCGAAACGGCCGGTGAAACCACTTACGAGATCGAGATGATCACCCGACGGGGAAAGCACATCCCGGTGGAAATCAGCAGCCGCTTGATCGTCGAGCACGGCGTGCCTGTCGGCGTCCAGGGATGCGCGCGAAACATATCCGAAAGAAGGAAAGCGCAGGAGGCCGAGCGCAACTATTCGCGGCGTTTGATCGAAGCGCAGGAAGCGGAGCGGCGCCGGATCTCGCTCGAGTTGCACGACCAGGTGGGCCAGATCCTCACCGCCGTCAAAATGAACCTGCACGCGTTGAAACAAACCTGCAGCGAACCGGAGACGCTGTCTTCAATTACCGACAACCTGAAAGTGATTGACGAAGCAGTCGATCAGGTAAGGGATCTATCCGTCGATCTGCGGCCGTTGCTTTTGGACGACTTTGGATTGGTGGTGGCGTTGCGTTGGTATCTCGAGCGGCAGACGAGAAACATCGGTGTGCCGGCAAAGTTTGTCACCGGTTCGCTGGACGAGGACGATCGCTTTTCGTCGGAGTTGGAGACGGCGTGTTTTCGCATCGTGCAGGAAGGTGTGACGAACATTGTCCGTCATGCGCGAGCGAGTCGGATCTCGGTTCGGTTGGAACGGGTCGTTTCCGATTTGATCTTGTTGATTACTGACGACGGCGCCGGGTTTGATGCGCGCTTGCTGCGTTCGGGAACAGCGGGAGCGGCGACACTCGGATTGCGTGGTATGGAAGAAAGAGCGCAAGCCGTCGGCGGGACGATCACGATCGACTCCGCGCCGGCGCTTGGCACCGAAATTTGCGCGCGCCTGCCAATCATAGGTGAGAAACGAAAGGAAACAGAATCCTCACGCGTCGCCGTCTTCGCTAAGGTCTAGTTAAAAAGAACTGGTGGATCGTTTCATGTCCGGCCTAACAAGTCCTGAGGTAGGGACTTGATACGATCGTCCATTATCTGGCGATCGTCCTAGAGCGCGTGGGGTGATTTCTCTCTCTCGCAGGCCGGACATGAATCCATCCACCAACCTCTTGTTTCAAATATCTACTCAACTTCGATGAGTCCCACAATAATCGCGTAGCGCACCAGCCCGGCAACGTCGTGAATATTGAGCCGTTCCATCAATTGCGCCCGGTGCGTTTCCACCGTCTTGACGCTGATGTCCAGGAGTTGCGCGATTTGTTTCGTCGTTCGTCCTTCGGCGATGAACTGGAGCACTTCGCGTTGCCGCGGGCTCAGCGTTTCCAACAGGTCCCGTTTCGTTACTCCCTTTCCGTACTCGATCACGGTCCTGCGGGAAGTCTCAGGCGAGATATAAACTTCACCCTTCATCACCGTTTGAATCGCTTGTTCCAACTCGGTGCTGGCTGCGCTCTTCGGCAGGAATCCCGCTGCTCCTTCGCGCAGCGCCCGAATCGCGTACTCACCCGCCTCATGGACCGTCAACACGATCACGCGAACGCTGGGTAACTTCTTCGCCACGTGTTCGAGCACGTTGAACCCGTTCCCATCAGGCATGGTGATGTCGAGGAGGATGAGGTGGGGCTGCATCTCGTCGATAAGCTGGAGTGCCTCACTACCTTTACCCGCCTCGGCTACTACGACAACCCCCTTGATTCGCTCTACGAGAGCCCTAATTCCCGCGCGTACCAGGGCGTGATCGTCAGCTATTAGCACACGTATCGATTTCGTCGTCACTGTTGTGCCTGCTGGCAATTTTTGAGGGACCATCCCTTTCAAACAAGAAGGGTGAAAGCAAACGTTTGAAGCTTGAGTGTTGAGCAACACAGAATCGATACGTTCACTTTACAGGTGGCATAATTGCAGGAAGCTCCTGATCCAACAATCAGGAATAACCTTAGTTGCTTCCCAACTGACCATATGACCAATATCGATTTTCAGTCACTCAGACTCACCGTTGAGAGAATAGCCGCGCCCCACTGCATCGCGCTATCTCTTAACGCGATAAATCTTCCCGCTTAGCCTCATAAAAATGGCACAGGAAGTGCCAAATACCGCTCCAGAGACATGCGAAGCACCTGCTTTGCGTGAAACTGGTGCTTCTTGCCGCGCCGATCCTCCCCAGACGGAGCGAAATGCCGCACTACGGCCGGCCGGCAACCTACTCCAATCCAGCCGAATCCCTATGCCTGCAGAAAAAAATCACACCAAAATGAGGCGGAAACGCCCGAAGTCTTCCTCTCCCAAGTGGCATCGCGTCTACTATCTCCTGGCCGCGTTCGACGTATTCATCGTCCTTTTTAGCCTCTTCCTCAACTATCAAATACTTCAGATCTATAGTCAGTCTGCCCAGCTAAACCACCAGTGGACTGAACGTCGCAATCGCATGGACGAGCTCGGCAAGCTGGCCAGTGCTGTCAATGCACCCGGCAACGACGTGTTCGATTCACAAGACGTGGAAGCCGAGCAGTTGCGCATGATCAAAGCGCTTGAGGTCTTTAATTGGCAGATGAATCGCGTCGAAAAAGATCTGCTCGATAAGGTCAACCAAAATGAGTCGAATCCTGAGATTGATCCAAGTGACGTCGTCTTGCTCCCACAACATCTCGTAGAGATTAGAGCGTCGATGACCGAGATGACTGGCGAGGCCGGAAGGATCTTCTCCTACTTCCAACAGAAGAAACCGGAGCTGGCCGGCAAGCGAATGGCGACGATGGACCAGAAGTACGCCAACCTCCTCAACTCTGTTCGTCGAGTGCGCGAAGACATCACGCGGATTCAGGAAAAGCTCTTTCAAAAGGACTTCGCTGCCGCCGAATTCATCCGCCGGTTTGAGCTTCTCATTGCCGCACTGGTGCTGATAATGGTGATTGCCGCAATTGTCTACGGCCACAAGATCAAGCGGCAGATGGAAACAGCGGCCAGAGATCTCGAACAAGCGCACACCGCTGCCGTGGAATCCGCGCGTCTCAAGTCAGAGTTTCTCGCGAACATGAGCCACGAGATTCGCACGCCGATGAACGGCGTCATCGGTATGACAGGTCTGTTGTTGGACACTGAGCTGAGTGACGAACAGCGCGAGTTTGCCGAAACGATCCGCTCGAGCGGCGACATGTTGTTGACCATCATCAACGACATCCTCGACTTCTCGAAGATCGAAGCAGGCAAGCTCCAGTTTGAGACGCTCGACTTGTCGCTCCACAGCGCGATCGAAGATACAACCGACCTGCTCGCCTCACGCGCTCACGATAAAGGTCTGGAATTGGTGTCGCTGGTCTATCGCGACGTTCCGAAGCACCTTCGTGGCGATCCCGGGCGTCTCCGACAAGTGCTGACAAACATGATCGGAAACGCGATCAAGTTTACCGACCACGGCGAGATCGTCGTGCGCGCAGAAAAGGCCGGCGAAGACGAAATGCACGTGGTGATTCGTTTCAGCGTCAGCGACACCGGCATTGGGATTAGTGAGGCGGCGATGGAGAAGTTGTTCCAGCCGTTCATGCAGGCAGACGGTTCGACGACGCGAAAATATGGTGGCACCGGATTAGGCCTCGCGATCTCGAAACAGCTCGTGGAGCTGATGGGCGGCACGATCGGCGTCGAGAGCAAGGAAGGGAAGGGATCGACTTTCTGGTTTACCGCCCGGTTTGAGAAGCAGACGAATCCGGTTGAGGATACTACTCGCAGCGATCTCAGCACGTTGAAAGGCGTGCGGGTGCTGATCGTTGACGACAATGTCACGAATCGAAGAATTTTGGGCCACCAGTTGGAAACGGTTGGCATGATTCACGATGAAGCTGAGTCAGGCCAGGCGGCGTTGGGAATGTTGCGCTGGTCGGCGCAAGCAGGTAAACCCTACGACCTTGCGATTCTCGATCTGATGATGCCGGGGATGGACGGTTTCGAGCTCGCATCGGCGATCAAAGCCGATCCGGCGATCGCGAAGACTCCGTTGTTGATGCTAACCTCGTATGGTGAGCGTGGCAGCACTGCAATGGCCCACGCGAATGGTATCGGCGCGTATCTCACGAAACCGGTTCGTCAGGCTTCACTGTTCGAGTCGCTCGCAAAGCTCGCCAGCGGGTCTTTGCCGGCGGCTCCCGAAAGAATTGTCCCCAGTGTTGTAGTACCGACTGTCCCGGCGGCGACGCTCTCGCACAAGCTCATTCTGATCGCCGAGGACAATGTGGTTAATCAAAAAGTCGCAATACGGCAACTGCGAAAGCTGGGTTACCGGGCTGATGCCGTGGCGAATGGAAAGGAGGTGTTAGAAGCGTTAGCGCGGATCCGATACGACCTCGTGCTGATGGACTGCCAGATGCCCGAGATGGATGGCTATGAGGCGACGGCCGAGATGCGTAAGCGACAGTCGACGAAGCGCATTCCGGTAATTGCCATGACCGCGCACGCGCTCGAGGGCGATCGCGCAAAATGCATTGCCGCCGGGATGGACGACTATGTCTCGAAACCGGTCGATGCAGAAGAGCTTCGCCGGGTTCTTCATCATTATTTACCGGCATAAAGAAAGCTCTTGTTCAGATAAATCCTGTCTTGCCCACACATAGTGCTCAGGGATTATCTGAGTTGCGTTCAGGAATCTCCTCATTGCGAACACTTTACGGAGCGCTTAGCCTTTGTTCGCGATTTGGTTTCATAGTCTGCGTGCTCGCTTGAGCGTGTCCAAAAACGCCAAGTCTTCCCACTCCTCATATCAAACGAGCGGGGCTATGACATACGTGGGAACGATCAGTGCGGTGTCTGTAGTAAGGGACCCAAACTCAGACAAAGTCTTTCCTTCGCGCACGATTAATAACGAAGCCTGAGCAACTGCGATTCCCCACAGTAGTAAAGGTATGACTGGACAGGCGAGCCGATGATGGCGAGCGACTGCTAATTGAAATCTTAAGAACCGCGCGCAGTGGTCTAAGGAAGATGAGTCCGAGCGCGTGGCAGGGGGACGATGGCCAGGGCGAGGTCGCGTCCCCCGCCTAAGTCTGGTTTTGTGAAGCCCCCAAAAAAATGTCCTCACCCCATCAGTCATGTAGAGGAACGTCAGGAATGAAAGCGATCAAGGGGAAGAAAAGAAAATGAGGAAAGCAGCGACGAAAGCCCCCGACGTCTTTCGTCGCCTACAAGCATTGTCCATATCAACTCACATGTCCGACTTAGTAAGTAATTCACTGCAGTTTAGTCGTCGCAATCAGCCGCAAAGGTCAGACGTCGACGTAGTAAAAGAGGTCGACGAAGCGCTCAAGTTGTTTCATAACCTGGTGCGAGGGAGGAACATCGAGGTCATTACAGACTTTCCCGAAGATGTCCCCATCATCGAAGCCGATCGCCAGAGACTGCGACAACTATTCCTCAACCTGTTGACGAACGCCACGGACGCCATGCCGAGAGGAGGCAAACTCACCGCCCGCATTCGCCGCGGACAACTGAAAGACGGAAGCGACGCCGTCATTCTTCATTTCGTCGACACGGGAATGGGAATCCCGCCGGAGCACATGGACCACATCTGGCACACGTTCTTCACTACCAAGCCTGAAGGAAAAAGCACGGGCCTGGGCTTAGCAATCTGCCGTCGAGTGGTTGAAGAGCACGGTGGCACTATCAAAATAGAAAGCGAAGCCGGCAAAGGAACGACCGTTACGATCGCCCTGCCTGCCGGTCGAACAGACTTAAGGTGGCAAGCATCATGAGCAAAAACCAAATCGAATTTGGAATTCATTCAAGAGCCATTCACCCCGGCGACGCTCTCGCGGAAAGCGCGAGTGACGCCGGATCTCAAGGGATACCAAACCTCATAGGACCTCAGTGGGAGGAGTTCAAACTCATGGAAACAGCAGCAACAACAACCGAAGGAAACTTTCAAGCGCTCGTTATCGACGACGAGCATTACGTTCGCGAGTTTGTGTCGGACGTTTTGCGCGGCGAGGGTTGGAACGTAGCTCAATCCCCGTCGGCTGAGGATGCGTTTGAGCGGCTTAACGAAGCGCCCTGGTCCGTCGTGTTCTGTGACGTGATGCTGGGAGGCGCTAACGGTTACAGCGTACTTCGTACCTTCAAAGAAAAAGTACCGGAAGCGAAAGTCGTTCTGATGACGGGCCACGGCAGCGCTGCCGGCGCGCTCGATGCGACTGCATTCGGCGCTTATGACTACTTGTTAAAGCCCTTCGGGGCTGAAGAGTTGCAATCACTTTCGCAGGCTTTGCGAGAACAGTTACTCGATCGTCCACAGAGAACCTCACCCGCGCGGCGCACGGCTGCGTACCATTCAGATATCGAGCTGGTGGGACGCAGCCAGGCGTTTATCGAGGTGATGAAACAAGTGGGCCGGGTGTCGAATACCAATCTGCCAGTGTTGTTGACAGGGGAATCCGGCACGGGCAAGGAACTGGTGGCTTCGGCGATTCATCATCGCAGTGGGCGAGCCGGTCAGCCATTCGTCGCCGTCAATTGCGGCGCGATCCCGGCTGAGTTGATCGAGGCGGAACTGTTTGGACACGTGAGAGGATCGTTTACGGGCGCCGATCGCGACCGGCGCGGGTTGTGGGAAGAGGCGGATGGCGGCACCGTCTTTCTCGACGAGATCACGGAGACGAATTCGTCGTTTCAGGTGAAGCTGCTGCGCGCGCTGCAAATGGGTGAGATTCGACGCGTCGGCGCCAATCAAACACAGCACGTCAACGTGCGCGTGATTGCGGCGAGCAATCGCAACGTGGAGCAGGAAGTTGCGGCGGGCAGGTTTAGAAACGATCTGTTCTATCGATTGAACGCCGTGTCGATCCTGTTGCCGCCGTTGCGCGAACGGCCGGAGGACATTCCACCGTTGGCGCAGAGTTTTGCCGATCGCGTTTATTCGTTGAGCCCGTCGGTGAAGTTCAGTGCTGAAGCGCTGACGCTGTTGGAGCGCTACAACTGGCCGGGCAACATTCGCGAGCTCGAGAATGCGGTCGTGCGCGCGGTCGCAATGTGCGACGGCACGATTCGCGCCAAGGATCTTCCCCAACGCGTGCGCCAGTACCTCGCGGAGACTCCGGAAGAGGTGAAGACGAATGGCGCCGCCGAGCAAACAGTGAAGGAAGACTGGGTGCCGTTGTCGGAGATCGAAGGACGCTACGTGGAGAAAGTGCTCGGTCATACGCGCGGCAACAAGCAAGCGGCCGCCCGCGTTTTGGGCGTCGATCGCAAGACACTCGATCGAATGATCAAGCGGCATCACATCGAGACGCACTCGGCACGCGAACGTGCGCGAGCTTCCAGCCGCGTATAACTTGCGTAATCGGCGTGCTTATTAGTTGTTTGACCGGCTTTGCACAAAACGTCCGCTACGAAGGATATTCTCCCGCAAAGGCGCAAAGGCGCAAAGGCGCAAAGAAAAGTCTAGCGAAACGCGGCAGCGCTTTGCGTCTTTGCGCCTTTGCGGGAGACATCTTCACGTAATAACGCACTTTTTGTGCAAAGCTTTGTTGACCTCTTTTTCCCCTATGCTACGCGTTAGTTAATGGAATGACACACCTAACGTAAGGGGAAAAAGATGTCGACATCGGTTTCAGAAATTGAGGAACGTAACGCGGAGACTGCCGCGGCGCAGCAGTCTTCCGCCAGCCCAGCAAGCGCCCCTCCCGAAGTAGTTTTGACGCAGCTCTTGCTTGGCAGCCTTGCTGCCCAAACCGTTTACGTCGCAGCTAAACTCGGCATTGCCGATCTGCTCGCCGGCGGTCCCAAGTCAGTCGAAGATTTGGCAACGGCCACTAACACGCACGCTCCCTCACTCTATCGCGTGCTGCGCGCCGCTGCTTCTTTGAACGTTTTTTCCGAACAAGAGAACCGAGTTTTTGCATTAAATCCGATTGCCCAGCCACTGCTCTCCGACGCGCCCAATTCATTGCGCGACATCGCGATCTTCATGGGTGAAGATTGGCACTGGCAGGTGTGGGGCAAGACTCTCTACAGCGTGCAGACGGGCCAGTCGGCCTGGGCGCAGATGCACGGCGACGACGTGTTTGATTATTTCGGCCGGAACCCGGAAGCCGCGACGATCTTCAATCGCGCGATGACCAGCTTGACTGCTCTTGCCACCAAAGCCGTCGTCGAAGGATTCGATTTCACGGGCATCAATACCCTGATCGATATCGCCGGCGGGCACGGTCGTCTGTTGACTGAGATCGTCGAAGCAAATTCGTCGCTGCGCGGCATGTTGTTTGACTTACCGCATGTGATCGAAGGCGCGCGCGAAAGCGTCGCGAAGTCGAGCTCAGCGGATCGCGTCGAATTTGTCAGTGGTGATTTCTTTGTGAGTGTTCCCGCGGGGGGCGACGCTTACCTGATGAAGCACATCATTCACGACTGGGACGACGAACGCGCACTGGTGATTCTGCAGAACATCAAGCGCGCAATGAATCCGAATGGACGCGTGTTGCTCGTCGAGTCGGTGATTGTGGATGGCAACAATCAGGATTTCGGCAAGTTGATGGACATCGAGATGCTCGTCTCGCCCGGCGGAAAAGAGCGAACAGCCGCGGAGTACGAAGAATTGTTCGCGCGTGCCGGATTACGTATGACGCGCATCGTTCCCACCAAGTCAGCCTATAGCGTTATCGAAGCAGTCAACGCAGATTACACGGATTCTTGATTGATCCGTGTAATCTGTGTTAGGGTCAGCGACCACCGCAGAATGAAACGAATCCTGCTCGTCGTTGCTGTCGTTGCACTCTACGTCTTGCACCAGGACATTTGGTTCTGGCGCTCGTCTTATCTCGTTTTTGGTTTCATCCCCGTAGGTCTCTTCTATCACGCGTGTTTTTCGGCGGCAGCGGCGTTGCTGATGTGGTTACTCGTGACTTTTGCCTGGCCCTCGCATCTGGAACGTGAGGTCGAACAAGCACAGCGCGAGGAGGACACCACCCGTTGATTCCAGCCATCGTCGTTTTTCTTTACCTGGCCGCGGTCGTTTACATCGGCATCTTTGCTTTTCGTAAAGCAGCCGGCAAGGAAAAAGCTGAAGACTACTTTCTCGCCAGCCGTTCGCTTGGTCCATTCGTATTTCTCTTTTCACTCTTCGGCACAAACATGACGGCCTTCGCGATCCTCGGATCGTCGGGCCACGCGTTCAGCAACGGCATCGTCACGTTTGGCTTGATGGCTTCGTCGTCAGGGCTCGTGATTCCGTTGTCGATCTTTTTCATCGGCACGCGCGTTTGGACATTGGGAAAGAAGTACGGCTTCATGACGCCGGTGCAGATGTTCAGAGATCGTTGGGAGTGCAGTCACATCGGCACGGTGATCTTCGTGGTCCAGGCCGCGATGCTCGTGCCTTACATCATCATCGGCATCATGGGCGGCGGCACGACGCTCTACACGATCAGCGGCGGCCTCGTGCCGTTCTGGTTTGGCGGCGCGATCGTGGCGATGGTCGTGATGAGCTACGTCTTTTTCGGCGGCATGCGCGGCACGGCGTGGGTGAACACGTTTCAGACGATACTGTTCCTCTGTTTTGGGGCGATCGCGTTAACGGTCATCGGCGTCGGCATGGGCGGTTTTGGCAGCGCCGCGCAGGCGATGCAGGCGTCGCCGTTAGCGCCGTTGCTGACGCGCGAACGCATCTCGCCGTACTACTTTTTCAGTTACACGTTCATCCCGCTGTCGGCAATCGCGTTTCCACACATTCTGATCTTCTGTCTCACGGCGCGAAAGATTACGCAGTTCAAGAAGACGGTGATCTTCTATCCGATCTGCATCCTGGCAATCTGGCTGCCATGCGTGTTTCTCGGCGTGATGGCGAACCGCGTCACGGACATTCCGCAGATTCGCGCCAAGCAGGAAGCGCGCCGCGTGCTCGCGACGCAGGGGCGGACGATGGAACCGGAGCAGCGCGACGAATTACGCGACCAGTCGGCGGGTGACGACGTCATCATGCTGCTGTTGCAACGCTACGCGCCGCTCTGGCTGGCAGGATTGCTCGGCGCCGGCATCATGGCCGCGGTGATGGCCAGCGACTCGCAGATTCTCGCTCTCTCGACGATGTTTACGGAGGATGTCTTTGCCTTCTACGGGGGCAAGACGCGTTTCGGCGAATCTGTGCAGGTTCAGACCGGACGCATCTTCATCATCCTGATCACGCTCTTCGCTTACGTTGTGGCGTTGCAAGCGCCCGAGACGATCTTCGAGCTCGCGATTCAGTACGCGTTTTCAGGTTTTGCATCGTTGTCACCGTTGTTGGTGGGCGCGTTGTTCTGGAGAGGCAGCACGAAGTGGGGCGCGCTGGCAGTCACGCTTTGGACTGCGGCCGCCGTGGTTTCTGTTGCTGTGTTTCAATCGATCATTCCCGCACCTGCGCCTGGACCGGCGCAGGTGATCTGGTCGTTGGGCGGGACGGAGATTTTGGCCCGCACGCCGGGCGGGACCGCAGTTTTCGGATTCATGCCGGTGGTGCCGATGGTGCTGGGGTCGGCGTTGTTGATGTATGTCGTTTCGCTGGCTACGCGGAAGCCTTCGCCGGCGACGGTTGCGAGATATTTTGGAGGTGGTCAAACATCATGAAATTTGTGGTCGCGATCGCAATTATTGCGTGTATGTGTATCGGCGTTGACGCGCAAACGGCTCAGGCAGGGAAGCGTCGTGCGGTGAAGACCGGCCCTCCAAACGGCCTTTTCTCGCCGGCGATCGTTACGGGCGATCTCGTTTTCACCTCGGGACAGATCGGAATCGATTCGAAAACGGGCCAAATGGCAGAAGGGTTCGAGGCTCAATTCGAGCAGGTCTTTCGCAACCTGGCCGGCGTGCTCGATGCTGCGGGAAGCAGCGTTGAACACATGGTGAAAGCGACCGTGTTTCTCGCCGACATGAACGACTACAACAAGTTGAACGAGCTCTATCGCGCCAAATTCAAAGGCGATCCGCCGGCCCGCACTACGGTGCAGGTCGCGCGTCTCCCACGTGATGCGCGCATCGAGATCGAGGCCGTCGCAGTGTTGAAGTAATTAGCCGAAGCAGTACAGCCGCCCGTCTTGAGATCCAATCACAATCCGTCCGTTTGCAATCGCCGGCGAAGCTGACAGCGGTGCGCCGGCGTTGAACTCCCACACCTTCGCGCCATTCGTCAGCGACAAAACATAGAAACGGCCGTCATTCGATCCCACGAAAACGCGTCCACCGGCAATCGCCGGTGACGACTCAACTCGCGCGCGTGTCGCAAATGTCCACGCGGCTTTGCCGCTCAGGGTTAGACCATGGACGAGTTTGTCGCGTCCGCCCAGAACCACGCGCGTAGACGTGACTGCCGCCGATGAGTAGTAGGGAAACTTTCGTTGCGGATGTTCGTAACGCCACGTCACCTGCTTCTGGGCCAGGCTGACGCCGAGCACTTCGTTATCAAACGTTCCGTAATACGCCATCCCGGAACGCAGCGCCGGCGACGCGCCGGTGTATGCTCCCGACGCAACATTTAACACTTCCTTGCCGTCCGAGATGCGGATCGCGCGAAAGACTTCGTCGCAGCCGGCGATGAAGGCCATGCCGTTGGCGATGCCGGGAGTTGAATGAACCGGTCCGTTAGTCTTGAACTTCCACAACACCGATCCGTTGCGCGTCGAGATGCAGTAAAGGTGCTCGTCGTACGATCCGATCAAAATGCGATCGCCATACACGACCGGCGACGATTTGATCTCGCTGCCGAGTTGCGCGGTCCAAAATCGCTTGCCGTCGCGTGCGTTGATCGCGTGAAGCATGCCGCCGAGATCGCCGATGAAAACTGCGCCCTCACTGTAAGCCGGCGACGATTCACCGATCGGGTTGCCGGTTGAGTATTTCCAGTAAACAGATCCGTTATCGAGGTTGAGCGCGACGACCTCGCCTTTCTGCGAACCGACAAACACGGTGGTGCCGACGATCGCCGCTGACGACTCGATCGAATCACCCGCCTCGTAGGTCCAGAGTTGTTTGAGTGTCGCCGGGATTTGTGATTGCGAGACACCGGTCAACTGGTGATTGCCGCGGAACTGCGACCAGTTCTCGGCCGGTGTGTCCTGCGCGCGTGCCGTATTCAGTGCGGATAGCGCTAAGATAAGAAGTAGAAGTGTCCCGCAAAGGCGCAAAGACGCAGAGAAAGAGTTATGACTTTGTAAAAACCTTTGCGCCTTTGCGCCTTTGCGGGAAATGCTTTTCAGTAGGCCCACTCGTAAACCTCCATCGCTCCCTTGCGATCGAACGGTCGTGGATTGAACGTGCCGGTCCATTGTTCGGCGGCTTCCGCGGCGAGCAACGACAGATCGTCTTTTGAGATACCGGTCGCGCGCAGATTGTTGCGCAAGCCACCGGCTTCTGCCAGTTGCTCGAGCCGACGCGCCAACAATTCAGTGGGCGCTTCCATAGCCGGAACGCCGTTGTTGCCGGCACTCGTTACTTTCAGAAACGATTCATAACGTGGACCAGCCGCAGGCTCATTCCAACGCACAACCGACGGCAACAACATCGCGATCGCAGCGCCGTGCGCCGTGCCGTAGTGCGCCGTCAACGGATTCGCGCAAGCATGTGTTGCGCCGAGCATCGAGTTTTCGATCGCGACGCCGGCGTAGAACGCACCCAACTGCATTGCGCCACGCGCTTCCAGATCGTCCGGTGTGGTCAGGACGCGTTCGTAGTTTGGTTCAAGCAGCCGCCAGGCTTCGCGCGAGAAGATCTCGGAGACGGGATTGCGTTTGGTAGTGACGTAAGTTTCAACTGCGTGCGCGATCGCGTCGAATCCGGATATGGCGGTGATGCCGCGTGGCTGTGAAACGGTGAGCGCCGGATCGAGTATCGCAACACGAAACGCCGCCTTCGGATCGCCGCACGCCATCTTGATGTGACTGTCTGTCGTCGGAGATCAGCGCGTAGCTTTGTGCTTCGCTGCCCGTTCCGGCGGTTGTTGGAATCGCCATCATCGGCAGCATCGGCTTCAGTGCTTTGCCGTAGCCGCGATAGTCGGACATCTCGCCGCCGTTAGTGAGAATGAAATTGATTCCCTTGGCGCAGTCCATCGAACTGCCGCCGCCAAGACCGATGATCGAGTCGATCTTCTCGCGTCGCCGCGAACTCAGTGCCTGCCTGGACCATGCGCGTGTCCGGATTGACTTCGAAGTCGTGAAAGCGAACGACTTCGATTCCCGCTGCGCTAACGGCGCCACCGCTTCATCGACATGACCCGACGCGACCATGCCATGATCGGCAACCAGCAAGCGACGCCGAAACCCCAGCTCCCGAGCCACCTCGCCCAGGCGGCCGATGGTTCCGGCGCCAAAAATCATTCGAGTCCGAGGTTGAAAGTCGAACGGCTTCATAAACCACAAAAGGCACAACAGATCACAAAAGGCACAAGAAAGATTGAAATAGACGACGTAGACCATACCAGCTTTTTTATCTTTGTGCCTTTTGTGCTTCTCGTGCCTTTTGTGGTTAACGTTTACTGCGCTGAGCTTACCGGTTTGGCGGCCGCCGGCGCCTTCCGCCAACGCATAAAGCTGGTTGCGATTGCGTGATGTAGAGCGCGCCATTGGCCGGCACGGGCGTCGAATAGACCGAGCTGCCCATGTTGATCTCGGCCAGCACCTTCTTGGTTTTTCCTTCCTGCATGATCACGACGTCGCCATCCTCGTCGCCGAGATAGATCTTGCCGTCGATCAGCATCGGCGATCCCCAAACGGCCGCGAACAGATCGTGCACCCAGTAAGCCTGGCCGGTCTTCGCGTCGAGCGCGTGCAGGAAGCCGCTGAAGTCGGCTTGATAGACGATTCCGTCTTTGATTGCCGGCGTCGAAATCGAGCGGCGAATCTTGTCGTAGTGCCAGACCATTCCGGTCTTGGTGATGTCGCCGCGCTTGGTGGCGTCGATGCAGTACATGTGACCGACGCCTTCGCCGTGTTCCGGATCCTGGCCGTTGGAGATGTAAACCCGATCTTCGTAGACCACCGGCGTGCTGATCACTTCATTGCGCGTCTTGGGCCAAACTGAATCTTTCGGATTGGTGTCGAACTCCCAAAGCTTCTTGCCGGTCAGCTGCTTCGTAGCCGCGAACCCAGCCATCGCCCTGGCCGTGAATGACCTGGACCACGCCGCCGATCGTTCCCACTGTCGGCGAGGCCCATTGCCCGTGCAGGATCCGTTCGCTGGACCGAGTTGTCTTCCCAAACGAGTTTGCCGGTCTTCTTGTTGACGGCGATGATCGCCGGCGCCTTGGGCGAGGGAACGTTGACGTGACTTTCGTCCTGACCGTTTGAAGTGCTGACGAAAATCAGATCGCCATACGACAACGGGCGACGAGTTCGCGAGGTTGTGCGGCAACGCGCCGACTTCCTCGATCATGTCGTACCGCCAAACGACGTCGCCATTTATTTCGCCCGTCAGCTTCTCGTCCGTCACCGGACCGTCGTTCTCTTTATCGCGAAAACCCTGCGTGTCGAGACACACCAGCTCGGCGCGATTCGACACGTAGTAAACGCGATCGCCTTCGACCTATCGGCGACGAAGCGACGCCCTGGTACGGCCAGTCGTTCACGCGGCCGGCGGCGAGTTTGTCGTGGACCATCTGCCACAGGAACTGCGCCGTCAGATTCGCGGAAGGCCATCAGCACGCCTTTGTCGCCGGTGATCTTCGGATCGCGCAAGTCCTTCGTTGTTCGTGCCGACAAAGACCATGCCGCCGGCGACGACCACGTTGCCGTAAGTTTGCGAGCCGAGTTGGGCCACCCACTTACGTTCTTCTTGGTCTTGACGTCCCAGGTGGTGGGCAGTCCCTTCATGTTCGAGATCATGTTCCGATCGGGCGTGCCGCCCCACATGGGCCAATCACCCGATCCGGGATCAGAAGCCGAAGCTGGCAGGCGCGAGAAAATAAATGCTGACGCAGAGAATCGGGACGATTATTGCGAAACAGATTCTTGGCTCTCATTTGTTCGCGTACACCTTTACATTGTCGAAATAAAGTTCGGCCAGGCCGTTGCCGAAGATTCCGGGAGCGCCCTGACGATTAGGAATCGGATCGATGCGTTCAATCATCCACGCCGCAGGCTCAGGCTCGCCACGCGCGCCACACTTTTCCACGCGCGCGCGTTTTGCCGTCGGGCAGGTTTTCGACCTGGAGTTTCATTCGATACCACGTATCGGGTTTCCAGGCGTAAGGCATGGTCTTCGTGCGCACTGTCTCCGGTTGCCACGGCTCGAGATGCAGCATCTGGCTGTTGCCGTACAGGGTTAAGACGTAACGTTGTGCAATCACACCGGCGTCGCCTTGCTGGCGTCGTTTCGTAGTCGCGAAAACGTCGGCTTCGACGGTGTAGTTGGACCAGTCGGATGGTCCAATGTAAGCGCGCGAACGACTCAGCAGAGACGAGCCTTCAGTCAGCTTCGCGAGCACCTTGTTGCCTTCCTGCTCGCGCACGCCGAATTTCATCGTCATGCTGACCCACGACGGCGGCGCAGCATTGACGGCATATGCATCGAACGTTTCGTTCCACGGCAACGGCGGGAAGACACGCACGTTTGCGGCGCCGCTGACACCTTCGACAGTCGCTTTCACCCAACCTGCCTGGTTGACTGCATCGCCTGCGACTGTTAGCTGGCCGTTTGTCACCGTGCCCTTGAGTTGGTCCAACGACCACGTCGCGGCTGATTCTTCGCGAATGAAGTTACCCTGCGCGTCGAAAAGCCGCGCGCGGAACTTCACTTTATCGCCCGGTTTCAAGATCAACTCAGTCGGCACGACTTGAACGTGCGTCACCGGATTTGAACTGACGTTGCTGCCGACGGGCGTCGTCGATGCCGGCGCCGCAGAACTAGGGCCGGTCGATTTCTTTCCGATCGCGTAAAGTCCCGAATCGCTGACGACATAAACGCGTCCATTCGAAACTGCCGCCGACGCGATGATGGCTTCCGGATGCGTCGCGTTACCGAGCACGTCTTCGTCGAGGATCTCGCAACCCGTCGCCGACGGTTTCAGAATGAAAAACTTTCCGTTTTCAGTGCCGACGTACAGCTTGCCATCGGCAAGCACCGGCGACGCTTTCTGAATCGTGCCCAGGTTTTGTAACCAGAGTTGTTTGCCGGTGTTGACGTCGAAGGCGGCGAGGTTGGCGCCGTTGTCGACCTGGTAAAGCCGATCGCCGTCGATCACCGGCGACGAGAAGCCGCCCTGCCAGCCAACGATGGACCACTTCACTTGTTCTTTCTTGAGATCGCCTTTGGCTGTCGCGTCGACAGCGACCATCATGCCCATCTCGTTGGAGGCGAGGTTCTCTTCGCTGTGCGTCAGGATCGCGGTGGTGTCTTTGACGACGACGCCGGTGTTGAGCCCGCGTTTGCTGATCTCGTATCTCCAGACCGGCTCGCCTGTCTGCGGTTTGATTGCATGAACGAACCCATCGCTCGCACCCTGGATCAGCAGGCGCGTGCCGTTGACGTTCGCGATGATTGGCGGCGCGTAAGTCGTGTCGTACGGGCGCGCGCCGGGCGAGCTTATCCACATCGTTTCGCCCGTCTTCTTATCGAAGGCCATGAAACGATGACCGCCGCGTCCGTGTGTGCCCCACATAAACGTCACGCCGCTGACGATCACGAGATCGCCGTCGATGAGCGGCGACACCGTGCGTCCGCCGTGCGTCGTGAGCAGACCGAAATCTTCGCCGAGCGATCGTTCCCACAACACCTTGCCGTCGCGATTAAGCCCGATCAGATTGCCGCCCACGCCAAACGCATAGACGTTTCCAGTTGTCGGATCGCCAACGGGCGAGGCCCAGCCGATCCGATGCGGCGGGACGTCGCTCAAGTAAATATTGAAGCGATGTTCCCACAGGACCTTTCCGTTGTTGGTATCAAAACACAGGAGCCGTTCCTGCAAGGTCTCGCCCTGGCCGGCTGCGTTCACCATGTAGAGGCGATCGCCCATGACGATCGGTGCGGAGCGTCCGCCGTACGGAGCTTTCCACGCGAGATTGTCACCGCCTGGAGACCACTTAACCGGGAGGTTCTTTTCGTTCGACACGCCGTCGCGTGACGGACCACGCCATTCGGCCCAATCACCCGCCGCAACGAGCGTGAATGCAAGACAAAAGTTCAAATAAATGGAGAAAAAGTTAGTCATTTTGGAGGCTCGCTCTCACTTGACGAAAAAAACTGCCGCAACGTGTTGGAGTGGTGCTAGGTTTGTGCGCGTTTGCAACCCTAAGGATGTATGATACGTAAGCTCACGTTGCTACGTTACATTTTTTCCGGAAAATTCTAACACGGTAATACTGATAATAGGCACTTCCCCAGGCTCGAGGAAAAGACGATGCTGGTGCTACACAGGTTCTTCCTCTTTTCGCTGCTCTTACTTCCGTTCCTGCAAGCCACGCAAGATCCGAAACAGCAGCTCAACGACCAACTTTTCGAAGCCGTGCGCAAAGGCGATGCAGCCGTCGTGACTTCGCTGCTCGACAAAGGCGCTGACGTCAACGCGAAGTTTCGCTATGGGCAGACCGCGCTGTTCAAGGCTGCCGAGAGAGGACATGTGGAAGTCGTGAAAGTGTTGCTCGCTCGCGGCGCGGACGTGACTGTTAAAGACACGTTCTATGGCGCAACGGCGAGGACGTGGGCCATGGATGGCGGCCATACCGAAGTGGTGCTGCTCCTGTTCGAAAAGGATCCGAGCGGCGCCGACGAAGTGTTGATGACCGGAATTCGTAGTAGTAACGAGGCGATGGCGAAGGTTGCGCTCGAAAAAGGGAACATCAAACCGCAAGCGTTGACCGCGGCATTGGTCTCTGCCCAGGGAAACGAGAAGAATGCCGCCATCGTGGAACTGCTAAAGAAAGCCGGCGCCGTGCCTCCGCCGGAAATTGATGCTGCTACGTTGCAGTCTTATGCCGGTAAGTACAAGGGAGATCCCGGTCCGGAGTTTACGATCACAACCAAGGATGGCAAGTTGTTTGTCTTAGTGACGGGACAACCCGATCCGATCAATTTAATGCCCGTCGATAAAACCAGCTTCCGTCCGGTTGAGTTCGAAGGACTCGTGTTCACATTCAATGTCGAAGGCGGAAATGTAACCGGCATGGCTTTCAAGCAGGGACCAAACACGACGCAGATGAAACGCGTGGCCGAGACAAAGCCGTAAGACCTTCGCCCGAGGTGGCAAATCCTATGAAACGATTCACCGCATCATTAATCCTCTTAGTCTTTATATTCAGCACAGCCCCGGCACAAAACTGGCCCCAATTTCGTGGGCCAAGCGCAACAGGCGTCGTCGAAGGCTCGCCGCAACCCGTCAAATGGGACGCGTCGACGCAACAAAACGTACGCTGGAAATTGAAGATCCCCGGTTTATCGCACTCGAGCCCCGTTGTTTGGGGCAACAAGATCTTCGTGACCACCGCAGTCAGCAGCGCGGAAAAGGACGAAACAAAGTTCGGACTCTACGGCGACGTCGCTCCGGTCAAAGACGATCCTTCACACACCTGGAAGGTTTACGCCGTCGACAAACAGAAGGGCACGATTGTCTGGGAACGCGTCGCTTACACGGGTATTCCGAAAGTTAAACGCCATCCGAAGTCGTCGCACGCGGCTTCGACACCGGTCACGGACGGTAAATACCTGATCGCGATGTTCGGCTCGGAAGGTCTTTACGCTTACGACCTGAACGGCAAGCTGCTTTGGAAACAGGATCTCGGCGTGCTCGACGCCGGCTGGTTCTACGACGTCGATTACCAGTGGGAATACGCCAGCTCGCCGATCATTTACAAGAACCTCGTAATCGTCCAGGCCGACCTGCAGAAGAATTCTTTCGTCGCCGCTTACGACATCAAGAACGGCAAGCTCGTTTGGAAGACTGCGCGCGAAGGAGAGCTTCCCGGTTGGAGCTCGCCCACTGTTTACGAAGGTAAGACGCGCGCTGAGCTGGTTACGGCAGGAGCCAAAGCAATCCGTGGTTACGATCCGTTGACCGGAAAGGAACTGTGGAAACTCGGCCCGATGTCGGAGATTGCGACCCCGACGCCGCTCGCCGCGCACGATCTGATCTACGTCACGAGTGGTTACCGTCCGGTCCAGCCGATCTACGCCATCAAACCAGGCGGAAGTGGCGATCTCACGTTGAAAGAGAAACAGACGTCGAGTGAGTTTATTGCCTGGAGCAAAGAACGCGGTGGTCCATACATGCCGACGCCCATCGTCTATGGCGACCTGCTTTACACCTGTTCGACCAATGGCGTGTTGGTTGCTTACAACGCCAAGACCGGCGAGCGTGTTTACCAGGAACGACTCGGTGGCACTGGCGGCGCGTTCACGTCTTCGCCAGTCGCTTCCGATGGAAAGATTTATCTGTCGAGTGAAGATGGCGACGTGTTTGTCGTGAAAGCCGGGCCGAAGTATGAACTGTTGTCGAAGAACCCGGTCGGTGAAGTGATGATGGCGACGCCCGCGATCTCAGACGGGCTGCTGATCGTTCGCACCGTGTCGCACCTGTTTGCTTTTGGTGAAGCGCCTGTTTCGAAGAAACAGTAGAAGAAGTTCGAAGAAAGAATAAACTACGTAAGGATGAATGCTGTGAAATTATCACGTCGAATTAGTCTTGCTCTTGTCGCAGTCGTTGCGTTGGGTGTTGTTGCGATCGGCTTGTTTGTCCGCACCGCTGAGGCGGGGAACTGGCCGCAGTGGCGTGGTCCGGACGGATCGGGCATCTCGACAGAGAAGAACTTGCCGGCCGAGTGGGGACCGGGAAAGAACATTAAGTGGCGGACTGCGATCGATGGTCGCGGTCACTCGTCGCCGATCGTCTGGGGCAACACGATTTTCCTGACGACAGCGATTGAAGGTGAAGAGGTTGCCGGAGCGAAGGCTGCGAAGCACACTATCGACAATAAAGATTTTGTCCATCCTGATAGCATCGGCGCGACTAAGAAGCACACGTTCAAAGTGATCGCTTTGAACCGCGACAGCGGCAAGGTCCTTTGGCAGTCTGTGGCGTGGGAAGGAACGCCGTATGACGACCGCCATCGCAAGAGCTCTTACGCCGCTTCAACGCCCGCGACTGACGGCAAACTCGTCTATGCCTACTTCGGTTCGGAAGGTATTTACGCCTACGATTTCAACGGCAAGCTCGCGTGGAAGGCGGACGTAGGTAAACTGGCAAATCTCGGCATGGGCACGGCCACTTCGCCGATACTGTTTGAGAACCTCGTCATCTTGCAGTGTGACGAAGACAACGGGACGGCGTCGTTCATCGTCGCGTTGGACAAAAAGACGGGCAAGCAGGTTTGGAAGACGCCGCGCAAGGTGCAGATCAGTTGGTCCACGCCTTTGCTCGTGAAGACGGCAAAACGCACGGAACTGATCACCAGCGGCACGGAGACGATCATCTCTTACGATCCTGCGACGGGCAAAGAGCTCTGGACGCACAAAGGTGTCGAGAGCAACGCGATCCCGTCGCCTGTTGCGAATAGCGAGATGGTATATCTCGTGGCAGGTTTTCCGGCGAAGATCGCGATGGCGATTCGTCTTGGCGGGAACGGCGACCTGACCGGGACGCCTAACGTTCCGTGGACCTACGCGAAAGGCACTGCGTACGTGCCTTCGCCGATTCTCTACGGCGATTATCTTTATTTGACGACCGATCGCGGAATTCTCACGTGTATCGATGCGAAGACTGGCGAGGTCAAGTATGAAGGCGGTCGCATTCCGATCCCGGCTACGTTTACGGCTTCGCCCGTTGCCTTCGAAGGAAAAATACTGATGACGAGCGAAGACGGCGACACGTTTATCGTGAAGGCTGGTCCGAAGCACGAGGTCGTGGGCACCAATTCGGTCGGCGAGCCGGTTTACGCGTCGCCGGCGATTGCCGACGGCCGGATCTACATTCGTGGAGAAAAGAACATTTACTGCATTGGCAGCTAAATCAGTTTAATCTGTGATAGAAACTGGCCGCGGTGGTTTGGTCCCCGCGGCCAGTATTTTTGAACGGAAACATTCTTGTCACGGTGGCGTCTAAGATGAATAATCAACTTCGGGGTTAATAATTTGCCCGGCCGTACGTTCAGCAATTAAGGATTCGAAAGGGATTGGCTTATGTTTGAGCAAAAGCAGTCTGCGCCCTGGTATCGCTCGACGATGGTTCTCATTATCGCGTCGGTCCTGCTTCCGCCCGTCGGGTTGGTATTGATTTGGCTGAAGCGCGGACCGGTGTTGCGGAAGGTCGTTGCCAGCCTTGCGGTTGTGCTGCTCGTGATTGGCTACCTGTGGGCATTCGCCATGTGGCAGGAAGCTCTTTTAAAAGCAGACCATTACACTGAGCTCGAACAACATCGCCAGCAACAAGCCGCCCAGGCGCCCCGGCCGAAGCCGCGCCTGTTGCTGCTGCGAGTCCAGTGCCGCAAGCGAGTGTGGCCGCCTCGCCAACCGCGGAGGCCGCTGCCCAACCCGCCGGCGCTGCGAGAAACTATTGGACCAACTTCCGCGGTCCGAAGCGCGACGGCCGTTATGACGAAACGTCAATCTCGACCTCCTGGCCTGCCAGTGGTCCGAAGGCCCTTTGGAAGCAACCGGTCGGTCTTGGCTATGCGTCTTTTGCGATTGCCGACGGGAAGGCTTACACGATCGAGCAGCGACGGCAACAGGAAATTGTCGCCGCTTACGATCTCACCACCGGCCGCGAACTGTGGACGCAAGGGTGGAGCGCCGAGTTCACCGACAGCACTGGCGACGGGCCACGCTCCACGCCGGCGTGGGACCAGGGCCGGCTCTACGCGCTCGGCGCGACTGGCGAGCTGCGCTGTCTCGACGCAAACACCGGCACGGTTATCTGGAGCAAGAACATTCTTTCCGAGAACCAGGCGTCGAATCTTCAGTGGGCCCAGGCTGCGTCACCGCTCGTCGTCGACGATAAAGTGATCGTGCTTCCCGGTGGTGGCGGCGGTAAATCAGTTGTCGCCTATAACAAGATGACCGGCGCGCCTGTTTGGAAAGCACTCGACGATCGTCAGGCTTATGTTTCGCCGATGTTGGTTGAGTTGGGTGGGCGACGGCAGATCCTCGTCGTGAGCTCGTTGCGCGTGGTTGGTCTCACTCCTGAGAATGGATCGCTGTTGTGGAGTTATCCGTGGGACACGGACATGGGCATCAACGTCTCCCAGCCAGTCGTCGTCGATCGGAATCGTTTCTTTATTTCATCGGGTTACGGCAAGGGCGCGGCGCTCGTCGAGTTGAAACCGAGCGGCAATAATTTCACCGCGGCGACAGTGTGGGAAAACACGAACATGAAGAACAAGTTCAACAGCTCAGTTCTTCATAACGGATACATCTACGGGCTCGATGAAGGGATTTTGGCTTGTCTCGACGTGAATACGGGCGAGCGCAAGTGGAAGGGCGGGCGTTATGGCTACGGCCAGGTCGTGCTCGCGAGCGGCCACTTAATCGTCACTGACGGCAGCACCGGCGATGTTGCCCTGGTAAAGGCGTCCCCGGATCAATTCACGGAAATCTCGCGCTTCTCAGCGGTGAAGGGCCAAACCTGGAACTATCCCGCCCTCGCCGCCGGCCGCCTCCTGGTACGCAACTCCAACGAGATGGCGGCGTTCGATATTTCGGGACGGTAGTAACCACAAAAGGCACAAAGAACACAAAAGGCACAAATTTTATAGAGGACTGCCGTAACACCCTCTATTTTTCTTTGTGCCTCTTGTGTCTTTTGTGCCTTTTGTGGCTAAAACTCACGATCGCTTGAAAATGCGCTTCGCTTCGTAGGAGACGTTTGGGTTGTCGACGTACATGTCGATGATTAGCTCACCCTGTGCTGAGATGGTCCACTTGCGCACCACCTGAGTTGTTACTGCTCCATTCGGAGTTTGGGCGGTAGTTACGTCCGTGACGGTGATGCCGTTTCCGCCGGGCAGCCAGCTCGCCGTTCGCTTGCCCTTCGCCGGCGGGGCCTGAGCGTTGGGAGGAGTGGGCGGCTGGAATTCATGCTCTTTGCCGTCGAGGATGTAAGTGTCTTTCTGCACTCTTTCGTTACCCGGCTGGATCAGCTTCGTCTCAACTTCAATCTGATCGTCCTTTTGCACGACGGTCATGGTCTGCGTCATATTGCCAGGAAGGCCAAAACTGCGCGCGCGATCCATGGTCCATGCTCCCGCAAAGTTTGGTTTCTCTGCCGCAAACACAACTAGCGACAACACGAATGTCGCAGCCAATATCACCAATAGCGTCAACAACATCTTCTTCGCCATTTTCAGATCTCCTTCTTTCCTGAACGACTCAAACCGCTTCCGCAACCTCCGGCACCCTCGACTCCTTCATAACCAGCGACAACAAGGGTCCGGTCATAAACGTCGTGATGAGCGCCATCAACACCATCATCGCAAAGATACGCCCCGACAAAATCCCCAGGTCGTATCCGATATTCAGCACCACGAGCTCGACCAACCCTCGCGTATTCATCAACGCGCCAATCGCAAATGAATTCGACCAGCTCAGGCCGGTCCAGCGGCTCATCAACATGCTGCCGCCAAGTTTGCCGGCAATAGCGACGAGGACGATCACAGCGCACAACGCCCAGCTTTGCCAATCGTTCAGCAAGCCGATCTGTGTGCGCAAACCCGTGAACACAAAAAACAGCGGAAGCAACGCAGCAGAACTAAAAGTCTCGAGCTTGTCTTTGACGAAGTTGCGAAAATCCATCGACGAAGGCATCGCAACGCCCGCCACAAACGCGCCAAACAAAGCGTGAATCCCAATCGTCTCCGTGCTCAGCGCACACGTGAGAACGAAGGCCAACATTAGTGAGATCAGCCGTCGACTGTGCAACGCCGATCTCGGCGTTTCTTTCACCACGCGGGTCAACCAGGGCCGCACGATGAACAGCATCCCCAACGCAAACAACAAAGTTAACAAGAGAGTCGCGACTGAGACTGCGACGCCCGTGGCATTCACGAGCGCAATCACGAGCGCCAGTATGCACCAGGCAGTGACATCGTCGACGGCCGCACACGTGAGGGCGATTGAACCCAGAAACGTATGCGTCATTCCGCGATCGTCGAGGATACGCGCGAGCACCGGAAAGGCGGTGATGCTCATCGCCACCCCGATGAATAACGCAAAGGCACTGAACGAGGTTTCAGGCGGCGCGAGCTCGCGATAAAGAAACAGCGAAAGCGCCGTACCGAGCAAGAACGGCACGATGATGCTCGCGTGACTGATCATCACCGCCGTCGATCCCTTCTCGCGCACATGCCTGACATTCAGCTCCATGCCGACGACAAACATGAACAGCACGACGCCGATCTGGCTCAAGAGCCGCAGTGTTTCCAGTGATGACGACGGAAAAATGAACGACATCACGCCCGGAAAGAAGAAGCCCAACACCGATGGACCCAGAACGATCCCGGCGACCATCTCGCCCATCACTGGCGGCTGGCCCAGCCGGCGAAACAGCGCCGCGAACAATCCCGCCACGATGATGATCACGACGATCTGGAGCAACAGCACGCTCAGCGGATTGCGAAAATTGCCTTTCAAACCATCAGCAACCGACGACAGCGCAGAAACTTGCGCAACGGGCGTCTTCGTTGACGAATGCATCCGCGATCCGGTAGCGAGAATCGCCCACACACCCCCGATAAAAATAATTATCAGCAGTACGTATGGTAAATAGTGTCTAACACCCGAAAAACTGAATTGAGGTTGCGAGGTCATGGCTTTCTATACAACGTCCACTCGCAATCGCGCAACCTATCATTTGCGTTGCGCGTAGTAACTCTCTCAGCGTTCCCCCTGATTGCCCAGTCGCCAGCATTGATGCTAAGTTTGCGGAGTTGCGCTGAAGCGCCTATCAGATGACAGTAGAAGCCCCAGTTAGAACTGAAGTAGGGAATTATTTTGTCTCGAACTACCCGCCCTTCTCCCAGTGGAAGCCGGAGTTCGTTTCCGATGCACTCGCCGCGCTGAATCAACCTCCGCGCGTCGACGACCCGTTGGGCCTCTACATCCACATCCCATTCTGCCGAAAACGCTGTCTCTTCTGTTACTTCAAGGTCTACACCGACAAGAATGCGTCCGAGATCGAGATCTATCTCGACGCCCTTATCAAAGAGAACGAGCTCTACAGCCGCACGCCTGCGTTTCAGGGCCGGCAGTTGAGATTTGCGTACTTCGGCGGCGGCACCCCATCGTACGTCAGCGAGCGGCAATTGCGTTATCTCGTCGATGGTCTGAACCGTCACGTCACGTGGCGCAACGCGGAAGAAGTCACTTTCGAGTGCGAGCCCGGCACGATCCAAAAATCAAAACTGGAAACACTGAAAGACATCGGCGTCACGCGTCTCAGTCTCGGTATCGAACACTTCGACGACGAGATTCTCGCAGCCAACGGCCGCGCGCACTTGTCGCCTGAAGTCTATCGCGCCTACGAGTGGGCTCGCGCCGTCGACTTCCCGCAGGTCAACGTCGATCTGATCTCCGGCATGATGGGCGAAACGGAAGAAAAATGGCGCGACGCCGTCCAACGTACGATCGAGCTCGCGCCCGATTCAGTGACGATCTACCAGATGGAGCTGCCCTACAATACTGTCATCTCGCAGGACATTCTGAAGAAGGGCATCGATTCGCCGATCGCCGACTGGGAAACGAAACGTCGTTGGCTCAACTACGCGTTCGAAGAGTTTCTCGCGCACGGTTACGAGATTGCCGGCGCGGACATCGTAGTCACGAAGAAGAAAACCTGCCGCTTCATCTATCGCGACGCGCTGTGGCACGGCGGCGACATGATCGGCATCGGCGTCTCCTCGTTTTCGCACTTCGGCGGCGTGAACTTTCAAAACGCGCACAACTTCGAAGAGTACGTGCGCATCCTTAACGAGGACCGCCTGCCGCTGTTGCGGGCTGTTTCATTGACCCCGAAGCAGCGACTCATCCGCGAGATGGTCCTGCAACTCAAGACCGGCGAGCTTGATACCGGTTACTTTCAACGGAAATACGGAGTAGATGTTTGGGAAGAATACCTTCCCGTTTACGAGAATCTCGCCGCCGATGATTTACTGCGACGAGAAAACGGCACGATCCAGCTTACTCGCCGCGGTCTGTTGCAAGTGGATCGTTTTCTTCCGGAGTTTTTTGAACCTGAACTGAGAACTGTACGCTACGCATGAATAATAATAACTACGACGTCATAGTAATGGGTGGAGGACCCGCAGGGAGCTCGGCGGCCAGCATGCTGGCTCGCGAAGGACGCAGTGTAATTCTGTTTGAGAAGGAAGTGTTTCCGCGTCATCACATCGGCGAGTCGCTGATGACTGACACGTATTGGACATTCCAGCGCATGGGCGTGCTGGAGAAGTTGAAAGCGAGTCCCTTTGTGCGCAAGTTCAGCGTGCAGTTTGCCAACGCTGCGGGCAAGGAATCGCGCCCGTTCTATTTCTTCGAATCAGTGCACCACGAGAGCGCCGTTACGTGGCAAGTGACGCGCGCAAACTTCGATCACCTGCTGCTCAATCACGCCGCCGATTTGGGCGCAGTGGTCCACCAGGGCGTATTGGTCAAGCAGGTGTTGTTTGAAAGCGACCAGGCCGTCGGCGTCGAAGTGCAGATGCAGGACGGCTCGCGCGAGAAGTTCTTTGCGAAGGTCATCGTAGACGCGACCGGCCAGACGGCGATGTTGTCGAACAAGTTTCGCTGGCGCGTGCGCGATCCGAAGTTGAAGAAGGCCGTGTTGTATTCCTATTTCAAAGGCGTGCATCGCGAGCCGGATCTCAACGGCGGCGCGACACTGGTCTTGCGAACAGAAAAAGGAAGTAACGGCTGGTTCTGGTATATCCCGCTCGATGGCGGCATCACGAGCGTCGGCATCGTCGCCGATCCTGACTACCTGGTGAAGAACCGCGGACAGGATCTGGCGAAGATCTTTCACGAAGAGATCGATAAATGTGAACCATGCCGCCGTCGTGTCGAGGGCGGCGAACGCGTCGACAAGATCTACTCGATTCTCGACTACTCCTATCGCTCGAAGAAGAACGCCGGCAACGGTTTCATCATCATCGGCGACGCCTACGGTTTTCTCGATCCCATCTACTCGTCAGGCGTGTTGCTGGCTTTGAAAATGGCCGAGCTCGCCACGGACGCGATTCACGATGCGTTTAATCACGACGACTTTTCAGCCGAACGGCTCGGACAGTACCAGGCGAAGCTCGATCGCGGGATCGAGTCGATGCGCAAGCTGGTCTATGCGTTCTACAACGAGGGGTTCAGCTTTTCAGGTTTTCTGCGGAAGTATCCTGACGAGCGAGTGCACATCATCAACCTGCTGATTGGCGACGTGTTCAGGGAAGGCGTGGACCAGGTGTATGGTCCGATGGCGGAATTCGCCGACATCCCGCCGCCGCTCTACGAGCAAGTCGACGGGACGTTGATACCGCAGGTGCCAACGCCCGATGAAGCCGATCTGCTGTTGTCCGCGAAGTACCTGTCTTTCGACGATCGAAAGATCGCGCCGGAAGCAGGGGACTAAAGGATTTCCGTTTGTCGTTTTCCATTTCTCATTTGTCATTTGTTTTATTCTCGCCACGAAGAGACCTGTCGAGTACAAATGAAAAATGAAAAACGGAAAACGACAAACGGAAAATGATCCGCGCTTCTTAAAACAATAACTTCAACCCAAACTGAATATGCCGCGGATCTCGTGCCGACGAGATCCGTCCGAAAGTCGGCGACCCCAGGAAATTGTCGGGCAGGTTGAAGTTTGGATGGTTGAAGAGATTGAACACTTCCGCCCGGAACTGCAGGTTCACACGCTCGGTCAGCGACGTGTTCTTCAGCAGCGACGCATTCACGTTCTGAAATCCAGGTCCATCGAGGATGTTTCTTCCGGCGTTGCCGAACGTTCCCGGCGGTGGGAACGCAAATGCGGCGGTGTTGAACCAGCGATCCGGTGTCGGGTTCGAGATCTGGGGATTGCCGACGACGTTCGGACGATCGTTAGCGCCAAAGCCGAGAATCGAACGGCCCGTGCCGCTGTTGTCGATCTCCGATAGCAGCGCCACGGTGAACGGACGGCCCGTTTGCAGCGTGATGATGCCGTGAGTTTCCCAACCCGTTAGTACAGTCGAAACCCAACCGTTGTCCGCCAGGTGTTGGCGGCCTTTGCCGAATGGAAGTGCGTACGAATAACTCGCCGACAGCCGTTGACGAACGTCGAAATTCGAACGGCCACGCTCGGCGGCGACGTTATAGCTGTTCTGCGGGAAGTTCGGATCGCCGGCGCTGCTGAAGAAGTTCGACGCGTCGTCGATCGACTTGGACCACGTGTACGACACCAGCGACGTTAACCCGTGGAAGAGTCGTTGTTGGAGGCGCACTTGAAGCGCGTTGTAATTCGAGTTGCCGCGCGATTCGAGCAGGTCGATGTCGTCGAAACGCGGATCGGGCCGCGGCACGAACGGCAGTCCCGGCGGCAGCACCTGTGGCTGCGGCTGGTTGATGTCGCGCGCGGTCAGCAGTTTCGTTCCTTTCGAGCCGACGTAAGCGACTTCGAGCACAGTCTTGCTGCCGATCTGGCGTTCAATGTTGAAGTTCCAGTGCTGCATGTAACCGGTGCGGAGATCGCGCTGGATCGAGAGCGCCGAATCAGGCAACGGGAATGGGAAGAACGACGGGAACGGGTTGTCCAGCGTCAGCGGAAGTCCCGGCAGCGAGAAGAAGATGTTGTTGTCGAAGAACGGCGAGTTGAAATAGAGCGACTCAGCCGGAGCGAGCGGCGACTGATCGTAGTAAATGCCGTAGCCGCCACGCAGCACTGTTGCTTCGCCGATGGACCAGGCAAAACCGACGCGCGGCGCGAAGTTGTTCCTGTCAGGATCGAAGCCACTGCGCGGAACGCCGTTGGTGCCGACGGGAACGATGTTCCGCGTCGTGAGATCGAAAACCGTGGCGCGATCTTCGGCGTCAACCGGCGGCGTGTTGTACTCGTAGCGCAGGCCGGCAGTGAGCGTCAGTCGCGGCGTCACGCGGAAGCTGTCGTTGATGAAGAAGTTGTAACTCTGCGTGCGAATCTGTTGCGGGTTGTCGACGCGAGCGACGCTGGTCAAGAGCGGAAATCCGAGCAGCATGTCTGCGAGCGCGTTGCCGGTCAGTTGGAAAAACGGCGAGAACTGAAGGCGGCCGCGTGACTCAACGTCGCGGAAAGCGTTCTGTTGCGAGATGCGGATGTCCGCGCCGAATTTGAAAAAGTGATTGCCACGAACGTAGCTCGCGTTGTTCAGGATCTGGTAGACGTTTGTGACGCTCTTCTGCGGGTTGTTGCCTTCGTCACCGATCGGCGAAAAGCCGGTGATCGTGATGAAGCTGAGGCCGAGATCGCGCACCCGCGGCGAGACTGTCGGCAGGCCAACTTCAGAATTCAGAACGCTCGCCTCTTGCGTTACCGATGCGCCAACTCTGCTGAACGCGAGCCGCGTTTCGTTGACGAGACGTGGCGACAGCGCGAGCGTCAAGGCGGCCATTGCGTTCTGACTGCGACGCTTAACGAAGTCGCCAAAACCCGGAACAGCCGAGAACGTCGGACCTGTAAACGGTTCGAACAAGTCGCGGTCGCCAAAACTGTAGCGGAACACGAGCTCTGCTTTGTCCGTCAGGTGGTGATCGACGCGCACGTCGAAACTGTCGTTGTCGTCACGTTGAACCGGCGACGAGACGAAGTTCTGGAACGGCACGTTGCGGTTCGGCAACGGATAGACCGAGGCGATAGCGCGTCCCACGGGATTGATGAAGAACGGCGGAATGATGCCCCCGTCGAATGGCTGGCCGGTGAACGGGTTCGTGGGTATGCCGAAAACGCTGTTCGAGAAATTTCCGACGCGTTCCTCCGCCGTGGGAACGTTCGCAATGCGCGTGATGCCTTCGCGCGAGCGCGTTCCTTCGTAGTCGGCGAAGAAGAACGTGCGATTGCGGACGATTGGACCACCGATCGCACCGCCAAACTGGTTGCGCAAATACTTCGGTTTCGGTTCGCCCGCGGGCGCGAAAACGTTGCGCGCGTCGAGGGCGGCGTTGCGGTGAAACTCAAACAGCGAACCGTGAAAACTGTTCGTTCCCGAATTGAGGATGACGTTCACTTGCGCGCCGGGATTGCGGCCGAACGATGCGTCGTAAGTGCTGGTCAGGATTTCAAACTCGCGAATCGCATCGACCGAGGGTCGCACGCCGAACGTGTTCAGTTTCGGATCGATGTTGTAGACGCCGTCGAGCAGGAAGTTGTTCGCATCCTCGCGCGCGCCGTTGACGCTGAACGAGAAATCGCCGCGGACTGAACCGGCCGAACCTTGTGCGGGCGGCACAGCGCCGGGAACGAGCAGGCTCAACTCGTAGAAGTTGCGGCCGTCGAGCGGCAGGCCGGTGACCTGGCGATTCTCGATCACGGTGCCGAGCGCTGGGATGTCTTTCTGCAAGTTGATTTCGTACAGTGAATTGATCGTCGGAGTTTCTGGACCACCAACCTCCAATTTCACGTCGTGCCGCGCGATTTCATTCACAAGCAATTCGAATCGCTCGCTGTAAATCTTGAAGCCTGATTTTTCGGCCTTGAGCTCGTACAAGCCGGGCAGCAGTGACGAGAGCCCATACTCACCTCCGTCGCCACTGGTGGTCGTGCGTGATTCGCCGGTGCCGACACTTGTTAGGGTGACGGTCACGCCGGGAACAGCCGCGCCATTGATGTCAGAGGCAGTGCCGCGGACCGTGGCGCGATGTGTTTGCGCCGCCGCCGGCAAGGCGAAGAGCAGGGTCACGACGAGTACGAAGAGAGGGCGAAGAGTTGGCTTCAAGATTCAGTGCTCCTGTTCGAAATTTTGGAGGCCCTTTTGAAGTGAATTTGCAGACCTTAGCAAATCCATTTGTAATTTGCTAATTGTCTATTCAATTCGGAAACTGACTGCTAGAATGCCGCAATCACGAGTTGTAGACAGTACGGAAAAGCTCTTTTTTGAGTTTCATATTCGGAGGTCTTAATGCTCTGGGTCATCTTTGCACTCGGCGCGGCGTTATCGTGGGGACTTTATGGTCCTGCACTGCATCGCGGACAGGTCGAGCTTGGCGGCAATCCGATGCGAGCCTTGTTGTGTGTGGGCTTCGCATATTTTCTGATCGGAGTTTTGGTGCCGGTCATCACACTTTCGTCGCAGGGTCAGCTTAACGGCTTTACGATGAAAGGTTCGATTGGGGCGACGGTGGCCGGCGCGTTGGGCGCGGCCGGCGCGGTTTGCATCATCTTCGCGTTCAGGTCGGGAGGGTTGCCGACGTACGTGATGCCGCTGGTGTTTGCCGGCGCTCCGCTCGTCAACGTGCTCTATTCGATGTGGTTGCATCCGCCAAAGACCGCGCCGAATCCGTTGCTCTATTTAGGGTTTGTTTTGGCGGCCGTGGGCGGTGGTTTGGTGCTGTATTTCAAACCGCAGTCGTAGCCGCGTCTTTCGTGTCTCCCCGAGAAGAGTTTCCCGCAAAGGCGCAAAGCTAAGGCGCGAAGATTTCTGGACTTCCTTTGGGTCTTTGCGCCTTTGCGGGAGATCTTCGGTGCTAATGAGTTATCACACGAAGGAGTTTCAACATGAGAAGCATGCGGGTGATACTGGCAGGGGTCTTTTTACTGGCAGTGTGCGCTGTCGCACTAGGCCAAGCGAACAGCGCCAACTGGCCTCAGTGGCGTGGTCCAAATCGCGACGGCATCTCGAAGGAAACAGGATTACTGAAACAGTGGCCGGCGGAAGGTCCGCCACTCGTTTGGAAAGCCGCCGGCGCCGGCGCCGGTTACTCGTCGTTCTCAATCGCGAACGGGCGTTTGTATACGATGGGCTTGCGCGGCGAGCGCGAGTTTGTCGTGGCGTTTGACGTCGCGACGGGAAAAGAAGCATGGGCGACACCAAACGGCAGCGCGTTTCGCAACGATCGCGGTGATGGACCACGAGGCACGCCGACTGTCGACGGCGATCGAGTTTACGCGCTCGGCGGCAGTGGGGATCTTTCAGTATTCGACGCGCGGACAGGCCGCGTGATCTGGACCAAGAACATCCTGCGCGAGTTTGGCGGACGCAATATCACCTGGGGCATCAGCGAGTCGCCGCTGATTGTCGGTGATAAGCTGCTGGTGAATCCCGGTGGACCGGGCGCGTCGGTCGTCGCGCTGAACAAGAGCGACGGTTCGTTGATCTGGAAGAGCCAGAGCGACCGCGCCGGTTATTCGTCGGCAATTCCGATCCAGGTAAACGGCGGCACGCAGGTCGTCTTCTTCACGCACCAGCGGGCCGTGGGTCTGGATCTGAACGACGGACACTTGTTGTGGGAGTATGCGAGGCCGGCGAACGACGTAGCGAATGCGGCGACGCCGATCGCGCGCGCGAACCGCGTGTTCATCTCATCTGATTATGGGACGGGCGGCGGTGTCGTCGAGATCACGGCTGAAGGGAAAGCGCAGGAGATCTGGTTTACGAAAGACATGCGCAACCATCACAGCAGCTCAGTCCTCGTTGGCGATCACTTGTACGGGTTCTCGAGCGCGATCCTGACTGCGATGAAATTCGATACGGGCGAGATCGCGTGGAAAGATCGCAGTGTCGGAAAAGGATCGCTGGTCTATGCCGACGGGCGTTTGTATTGCTTCAGCGAGAACGGCGTGATGGGATTGGTGGAAGCAACGCCGGCGGGTTACGTCGAGAAGGGTCGCTTCCGCATCGAGCAGGGCTCGTTGCCGACGTGGACGCATCCGGTTGTCGCCGGCGGGCGTTTGTACCTGCGCGACCAGGATACGATCTACGCGTACGACGTGCGGCAGAAGTAGATTTACCGCGGTGTCACATAGGCGCGGGCTTCGCGTAGTTCAGCGAGGTCCGCGTCTGCTTGTTTCCACTGGTCGAGCAGTTTTGTGTACGTCGCAACGGCAGCTTCACGATCGCCGCTTTGCGCCTGGGCGCGTGCGAGGCCCAGCAGTGAACGGGCGCGGTTTGGTTGGCGCAGCAGCGCCGTTTGAAAAGCCTCCACAGCTTCTTTCGGCTGACCGGCACGCAGGAGAATCTCGCCAAACAGTTCGTGCGACGGCTTGATAAGGCCCGGGGGCCCATACGGCGCGCCGCCCTGTTCTTCCTGCGCCGTTGCTTTTTTCATCAAGTCGATCGCGGTCGCGTAGTCTTTCTTCATCGAAGCATTGAGAGCCTCGACTTCCAACTTGTTCACTGATCCGATCGAATTGATCTCACTGGCTGAACCATTGACGGCCAAAACCAATCCGCGGATAAAATTCGGGAGGTTCTTACTGGCCGCTGAGGTTCGCACTGTCGCGTCGTGGCTTCCGTGACTTCCATTCGTTCCAGCCGTGTCAGCACTGGGTTTGTTCTCGGGAAACAGATCGCTCGCGAGGTTCCAGCGTTCAGTCTCAACCACGAACGCCGCCGCCATGTTGGCCCAGTTGTTCTCGTAATAACCCGGCCGCAGTTTGTTGTCGTAGGTCGATTCCGACATCACTTTCTTCATCAACGCCAGCAACTCTTCCGCTTTTTTGTAACGGCCTTGTTGAAGGTAGGCGTACATTAGCCAGTGGAGACTGTGATAATCGCGCACGTTCACGGAGAGGTTCTTCCGCTTCATCCACGCATCAGACGACTCCCACGCCGATTCATTCGATGCCGCAGCTTCAGGCCACATTCCGAGTTGCAGAAAGATGTGCGACGGCATGTGCCGCGCGTGATGTGCTTCCGGAGCGATGCTCGCGTAACGCCGCGCCGCGGGCAGCGCGATGATCGCGTGCTCCGGATCGTCGAACGCGTGAATGATGTAATGCGCGGCGCCCGGATGGTTCGGGTTTTTGTTGTAGACATCGAGCGCGATCGCGCCGGCGCGTGCCTGCAAGCGATAACTGTGGTCCTGCGGGCGCACGATTCCGAGCAGCGACAACGAATAGAACGACGCCCCATCCAGATCGTCAGGATACGCGCGATAGATCTTCTCCATCGCGGCTGAATACGCCGCGTCCCGAGCGCGTTTGTCGCCGTCGCCGTAGAGCAGTTTGACGGCGTTCAGGTATTCACGTTCGCGGGCGGTGAGTTTCGGCGTGTCTTTGATCTTCGCGAGCACGAGACGAGCCGCGGCGGGATCCTGTTCCGACCAGAGCGGATGATTGTAGGTCATCGCCTCGCCCCAGTAGCCCATCATAAAGTCAGGATCGACTTTAGTTGACTCACGAAACGCTTCGAGTGCCTCTTCGTACCAGAACGAGTGCAACGACGCGAGCCCGCGCAGAAAATGCGCCTGCGCTTGTGGTGAGCCGGAGGTTGGAAACTCGACGCGCCCGAGTTTCGACTCCTGCGCG
This sequence comes from uncultured Acidobacteriota bacterium, assembly GCA_963770215.1. Lineage (GTDB taxonomy): Bacteria > Acidobacteriota > Blastocatellia > Pyrinomonadales > Pyrinomonadaceae > PSRF01. Next base: position 56,262 of record CAVYOP010000008.1, on the reverse strand, counting down.
TTTACGTTGATTACCAGGAAACTGACGAGAATAAGTGTTCTCAACATAATGCTTTAATCCGTGGTTACTACTTCTTGCCGATCGCGTAAAGATGATGTGCGGTGCGGAGGTAGATCCGTCCGTCGGAGATCGCCGGTGAGCTGAGCACCGAGTCGTTCAACGGGTTCTCCGCCAGCACTTCAAACTTCGGCCCAGCCTGGATCACCGTCGTCACACCGTCTTCATTCGTGACGTAGATCTTTCCGTCTGCCAGCACCGGCGAGCCGCTGTACGAGCCTGATTTGATTCGTTGCTGTCCGTAGATTTCTTCCCCAGTTCGCGCGTCGAGACACCACATGATGCCGCGATCGTTGACGACGTAGAAATACTTGCCGTCAGTCACCGGCGTCGGAACGTCGGGCCCGTTAGCGGTGGACCAGAGCACGTGCGACGTGGTGATGTCGCCGCGGCCGCCTGCCTTCAGCGCCAGTAACGGCTTTACTCGCGTCGGTGCGTAGATGATGTCGTTGAAAATGATCGGCGAAGCGACGATGCGATAGAACGGATTGTTCTCCGGGTTGAGACCGTTCGCGCGCCACAGTTCTTTGCCGTTGCCGATGTCGTGGCCGGTAACGCAGTCGCCGCCGGTGATCACGATCTCGGTTGTCTTGCCCAGGCGCAGCAAGCCCGGTGTTGTGTATGAATCAGGCGATTCGCGAATCGCGTTGGTTGGACGATCGACTTTCCAGAGCGTCTTGCCGTTTTTCTTGTCGATACGCATCACGTACGAGGGCGCGTCGGTCTTCATTCCGTGCAACACCTGGACGTAAAGCGAGTCTTCGTGCAGCAACGGCGACGACGCGTAGCCCCAGTTCAAACCAAACTCGCCGTACTCTTTCTGAATGTCGCGCGTCCATAGCTCTTTGCCGGCGAAGTCGAAACCCTTCAGAACGCCGGTTCCCGTCATCACGTAGACCGCGCGGCCGTCGGTGACCGGCGAAGGTGACGACATGTTTTGTTTGCGCATCTTGACGTCGCCGCCGCCGAGCGGTTTCTTCCAGAGCACCGCGCCTTTGTTCTTGTCGATGGCCCAAAGGAACAGATTGCCGTTGTCGGAGACGTTGAGGAAGATGCGATCGCGCCAGATGATCGGCGTCGAGCCGCTGAAGCCGGGCATTTCGAGTTTCCAGGCGACGTTCTCCTCGGTGGTCCATTTGACGGGCAGGTTCTTTTCGCTGCTCACGCCGTTGAGCGCGGGCCCGCGCCACTGCGGCCAATTTTCCGCCGCGGTCTCTTGCGCAAAGAGAACTGTGAATGCCAACGAGAGTCCGACGAGAAAAGCGAGAGAGATTTGGCGTTTCATGATCGGTTCCTTTGTTTGTCTTGTTGCGTTTGGTTCCTTCTCTGCTGTTGCGGCTTCGCCGCCGGATGTGAGGCGAGGCTCGGCCTCGCCGTAGAAGTAGTTGTGGCATTGGGCTATGCCCATTCTTAATGTTCACGTCAACGGCGAGGCAAGCCTCGCCTCACATCAGGCGGCGGAGCCGTTGTGGTACACAGTCATGGCTGCTATACCCACAGCCGGTGCGCTACAAACATTATCATTCAGCGCGGAGCGCCGGCAGCAATGGCGAACGCAGAGCGGCGATCGTTGCGACGAGAGATGCGGTGGCGCCGGAAACGAGAATCGCCAGGAGCAACAGGCCCAACGAGATGTTTGGCCCTCTGCCGCCGCGTTCGAAAAGCACCGGCGCGATTGAAAGCAGAGCGCAAACAAATCCCACCGCCAGGCCAAGGCACAGCATCAGGACGTTTTCTGTGATCACCATTACCGCGAAGTGAGAAGAGTTATACCCCACCGCGCGCATGAGGGCCAGTTCCCGGCGCCGTTCGAGAACATTTCGTAACAGGACGGCGGCCATTCCGAGTGTGCCCAGCGCGAGACCAAGACCGCCGAGCAATTGGAACGTCGATAGGTAGGTGTTCTCGACGCGATGAAAACTCGCGAGCCGTTCTTCAGTCGATTGAGCGTCGAAGCCGAAGTCGGAGAGACGATCTTCGAGGACGGTTGCGGCTTCGGTCGCGTTTGGCGCCTCGATCAGAAAATAGCGATAGCCTTGCTCGGAAGGAAACAGGCGGACGAAATTCCGGTCAGACATGATCAACTCGCTCTGGAAGATGCTGTCCGCGAGCGACGCGACCACGCGCAACTTCACCGGCGTTGGTCCATGATCGAGAATGAAGTCGTCGCCGACTTTGAGGTGAAGTACATAACTAAGTGAATTGGCGTCTCCGATCACGGGAATAGCGCCATCCGGAAATTCGCGATTCAATAACAACCACGGATTCTCGCTTGAGTCGAGCGAGTTGTTGAATGCGAACCGGTTCTCGTTGATGAACTCATCCGGCGGCGCGATGATCTTCGGGTTGCGCGGTTGATAGAGATTGAGACAACTGGCGTCGTCGCCGGGCCGCATGCGCAGACTCACGAGACGCACGTCTTTCAACAATGCGTCTTCGTTTGTGTTGTTCAGATTCAGAGCTTCACGGCCCTCGACGGTGTTTGGATCGTGAACGATCGGCAGCAATGATTCCGCGACGAAAGGGAAGCCGCCGCTGCCTGATTTCCTGTCGTGCGCGACGTTGCCTGAGCGGCGGAAAGCGTCGACGGCGACGATGATGAATGCCGCCGAAGCGATCAATGTGACACAGAGCACAGTGCGCGCCGGGCGATAAGTTGTGTTGCGAAAGCCGAGCTGCGACATGGCCCACCAGCCGGAGTGCTGGATTGTGGTGCGCTTTCTTCTTTTCAATCCCGCCGACAGGAAACAAATACCTGCAACCAGCAACGCCACGCCACCGCCAAAGAACCCTGCGACCTGCGGAATGACGTGCAACCCACCGGCCAGGAGGAGCGCGATGCCTGTTAAGGTTAGTGTGATTGCAAAAAAGGTCTCCCGCAAAGGCGCAAAGGCGCCAAGGAAAGAAGATCCTTTTCTTTGCGTCTTTGCGCCTTTGCGGGAGACTTCTTCTTCGTTGATCGAACCAGTCAACAGGCTGCGCGTAGACGAACGTCCGATTCTTCTTAATGTCAGAAATATGCAGGCGACTGCGGCGAGGATGCCGCCGGCCGCGCCGAGCACCAGCGACTGCCACGTGATGTGCAGCGTCAGCGAAGTGGTCCCGACCGCGTCAACCCACCACGTGCGCAAGCCGTACATTAACAATGATGCATAGCCGATCGCGCCGAGCAGGCCGATCACGCTGCCGATAATCGCGAGCAACAGTCCTTCGGTGAGAAAGAGCGTGCGAATGCGTGATGCGGCGAAGCCGATTGCCTGCAACGTTCCGATCTCGCGCAGGCGTTGTTCGATTCCAAGTTTGAAGAAGAGGGCAGTCAGCAACAGCGCGGAAACTACGAGAAAGAAACTGAAGTAAAGAAAGTATTCGCCGAAGTCGGTTGCGCCGCGTGACGCGGCGAGTCCTTGTGTGCGAACGGGGATGACTTGAAGTCGCAGTCGAAGTGGGTTGCAGAGCGTTGCGCAATTGCCCGCGAAAGTTGTTAGCGATCTCGTGAGAGATTGGACCATCGGGCGATTGAATCCGGATCGAAGTGAGATTGCCGAAGCGCGACTGCCACAGTTTCTGTCCGTCGGCGAGGGAGATGAATGCCTTGGGCGTGGTGCGATATTGGTCCCAGTAATCTTCATCCTGCTTGCGCACGCGGCTGAGATCGACGGGAAATGGCGGATCCCAATCGGAAAGATGTTCCGACTCTGTAATGCCGGGATACTCAGGAACGAGATCGCGATCGGCAGCCAGCCCGCCAATTTTAACTGTGCCTGCGAATTGAAAATCGGCTTTTTGTGTTTCGAGGCGGCCGCCTTCCTGCCAGACGTAGTATTCGAGTCGAGATCGTTTGGCCGGGTTGCGCGCTCAACTCGCGTGCGGCCCATTCGTTCAGCACGATGCGTCGAATCGGACGATTTCAGACATTTCATCGTCGTCGACGGCAGTGACGAGCGAATAGGGAATCGAGCGATCGCCGGCGCTGATGCTATTTGCGAGATAAGAGAAGATCGGAAGCGTTTTCAGAGATAACGCTTGAGCAGATTGATTCGCGGCCGTCGGCGACGCTATCGCCGATCAGGTTGCTGTTGCTTTCCAGAGACAAACTGTCGCCGAGCAGTGCGCAGCTTGAGTCCTAGATCTTCGAGTGAGGCTTTATCTCGGAGGTCAATTGGAGAAGGCGAATTGAGCAAAATTGTATTGATCTTCGCGTCCTGCTCCAGTTCTTTTTGCAGAAATCTGAGCGGAACAAAAACCGTGCGCACCACGCCTTGCGTCGGTTGCAGCGAGAACTCGCCTAACGACGTGCGAGGCAATGAACGCGCGAGGTTGAGGCGGATGGTTTTTCCCGGATCGTCTTTGCGTCCGTGCAGCGACTCGATTGGAATGTCGGAATGCTTTTCGATCCTCAACAACAACGAATCGCCGGGCTGAGTTCCAAGCTCGCTCGCCAATCCTTCGCTGATCAATGCCTGACGATTTTCTAAAGCGATCGCCGATATTCCGTTGAATTGCCAGAATCGTTCGTCGACGCCATAAACCCGCACGCCACCTCCGCGCCGGCGGCTTGGCTCGTGTGTCACCACTCCTTCAAGCACGATGATCGGCGCACCACCCAAATCCGTTGCGAGTTGTTCGCGGAAGAAAGCCGGTGCCGTAACGATCTGCGCGGTGTTTCCCAACCGCTGCGAAACGAGATCGCTGAGACTGCCGCGCACTGAAGCGCCAATCAACAGCGCGCCTGCCAGCACTGCCACCGCCGTCGCCACACCAAGCACGACAACCAGATTGGTCTGCCAGTAGTACGCGAGGCCGCGTTTGAGAAGACCTGTGGTTCGCATTACACCGTTTCGAGTTGACGGTTTCTTAGTTCAAAACGTTGGGGGAAGCGAGCAGCGAGCTCGGCGCTGTGAGTGACGACGACGAGGATCGTTTCCGACGCACGATGAGTATCGAGCAGCAGATCGGCGACGACTGCCGCGGATTTCTGGTCCAGGTTTCCCGTTGGCTCGTCGCACAAGAGCAGCTTTGGTTTCATGATCAGCGCCCGAGCGAGAGCGACGCGTTGTTTCTCGCCGCCTGAGAGTTGCGCCGGACGATGGTCCAACCGTTCGGCAAGCCCGACGTGCTTCAGCAACTCGGCAGCACGTCCCGGTGCATCGCCGTTTGAAGACGACACGAGCGTCGGCGTCAACACGTTCTCCATGACCGAACACTGCGGCAACAGGCAATGATCCTGAAACACGAACCCGATCTGCTGGTTGCGAAACGCGGCGAGTTGCTTGGGATTTAGCAGGAACGGGTTTTGTCCGTTCAGCGTGATGGTCCCGCTCGAAGGCGGTTCGAGTGCGCCGAAGAGATAAAGCAGCGTGCTCTTGCCGCTGCCGGACGGTCCCATGATCGATACGGCTGAGCCTTCCGGCAGGGAAACCGAAATGTCAGACACGATGCTCAGTGGTCCAGCCGGAGTTGGATAGTCCTTGGAGACGTTCTCAACTTTCAGCAAGCTGGCCCACCTCCTGTCGTGCGCTTTGCTTTTGCGGTGCGATCACGCTCTCGTAGGCTTGTAACAAAAGATCCGCCATGTGTGCGGCGCTATAATTCTCGCGCACGCCGCGAAAACCGTTTGCGCCCAACTCTTCTGCGAGTTTCTGGTCGCGCGCGATCGTCAGTAATCCTTCCGCGAGCTCGGCCGGATCGTCAGGCCGCACGAGAATGCCGCCGCCGGTGCTGTTCACGATCTCGGTGAAAGCGCCGCGGCTCGGTTGGACCAGCGGCACGCCGCAGGCCATCGCTTCGAGTAGCGACACGCCTTTCGGCTCGTCGTAAGTCGCGGGCACGGACATCACGTCGAGCTTGCGCAGAAACGCGATCTTGTCTGCGCGATCCAAAACGCCGTGATAGCGAAACTCATCAGCATGGCCGGCGTCGGCGAGGCGTCGTTGAACGTCGGCGAGATACGATTTGCAATCGGCGGCCATGTAACCCGCGACTTCGAATCGCGCCGATGGCAGCTCTTTGCGCAACAAACGGTACGCTTCGGCGAGCACGTGCAATCCTTTTTCCGGCGCGACGCGCGCGAGAAAGCCGACAGTGAAGGGTGCATCGTTGCGGCGAGGTTCTCTCAATTCGAAGCCGTGCGGGTTGATCCCCAGCGGCACGACGCGGATCTTTTCCGCGGGAATGCTGAGATACCAAGGCATGAACTCCGCGTAATACTCGCTCACCGAAAGAAAGCCGTCGACATTTTTAACCTGAGTGCGGATCAACTCGAGCGCTTCTTCGCGATACGGCTCCTGCAAGCCGTCGAGAAACAGGTCTTCACCCTGGAGCGTGCACACGATCGGGACGTTCAGTGCTTCTTTGAGTGGTTTGGCGAGACCGATCAGGAGGGTGTACGGCAGGTTGATGATGTCGAGCGGCGGCTCAGTCTTGAGCCAGTCGATCAGCTTGTCGATCTCTTTGCGTTGAAAACCGTCTTCGCCTTTGAGGACTGACACGGTCATCTCGCCGAGCATTTTCGGATTGGTCGAGATCGAGCGGCGCGATGCGAGACTCAGGACGGCTTTGGAGTCCCACAAGCGGTCGAGCCATTTCGGTGTGCGGCGAAAGAACGGAACGTACTGTTCGAGATAAGCGCTGATGCCGCCGAGCACAACGTGATCGCGGCTGACGTTTGGCTCGTCGGTGAACGTTGGCGTGTAAACAGGGAGGAGCAGCACGTCGTGCTTGCGCGCGATGAGCTCGGTGGCCATTGCGTTGTCGCGCAAACAGCTACCGCAATACATCCGGCCCGCGCCGCCTGTGAGATACAGGATTCTCACTTCAACTCCTAATACGCCGAAGGCGTTGGTTAATTCGAGCCCAGGGTTGCTTCAACCCTGGGTTTGGTTAGGCCCTTCGTCACTTAACTCTGAAAGAGTTCCAAGCGCACATGCTTAACACTTTCAGTGTTATCGATCTTGATTCATTGCACCCAGGGTTGAAGCAACCCTGGGCTCGAATTAGCCAACGCCTTCGGCGTATTCAACTGCTATTAACCTACAGCTACGGCATGTTGAAACGCCCGGCGTCCATAAAGATGTTCGAAAAGATTGCCTTCATGTGGCTGATCCCAGCTAACCTGGTTCGTCGGAACTGCTCCGATATTCAAACGATCGATTCGCGGTGACGAAACCAAAGTCTCGATAAAATCCGGATCGTGGGTTATGGCAGTTACTACGAGACTCGAATCAAGAAGTTTCGGGACCTCCGCCTGTTTTACCTCGACAACGCCGGCAAACGGAAACAGAAACTCCTTTGCGGCGAGCGGATGATCCGGTTCACAACGGATGATCGTCGGCAACAGGTACGAGCAACCATTCCACTTCGCGAGCCGTTCGCCATCGCGATAAGCGGCCGTTACGTCGCGCGCGCCGGGTTCATTCAATCCCTGATCGATGATGGCGTTTATTCGATTCGCGACTTGTGAATCGACAAACGGCGCGATGCGGGCGTCTTCGTCGTCAGCGGCGCGCGGAGCGATCTGCGCCAGGCGCTTCGCCAACGCTTCTCCAATTTCGTCAGCGTAGCGAGGCGTCCACACCGCCGAAGCATTAACACACGATCGGCCGCCATTGTCCGCGATCGACGCGACCATTACGTCGAGATACTTCTCCCACTCCTCGACACAATCTTCGCCGACGATCACTTTGCTGTAACCCGGTCCATGAATCTCGACTCGCGGATCGTTGGCCCACGGACCAGTCGTGGACGAATCGCCAAAGAGCAGGGAACGCCCGCAGTTTCTGAGAATCTCACCAGCGCCGCCGTGATCCGCAGGATAAAAACTGAACGCCTCACGCGGCGCGCCCGCCTTGATCAACGACTGAATGATGCGGTACGGCGTCCACGGCTCAGCGCTGCCCGGCTTCAAGACAAGCGGAATGCGCAGCGCGAACGACGGAATCCACAACGAATGCACGCCCGGCGAGTTGTTCGGCAACACGGCGCCAAGCGATTGCGTGCGCGGAAAGAAACTCAACGAATTTCCGTTCCGCACGCCAAAGCCACGGTCGAGTATTTCCCAATCGACACCGCGCGTGAGACCGTTGAGCACAGTCTCCATGTTCGCGAGCATGCTTTTGATCTTCGACATGTTGCGTCGAGCGAGAACGTACGGCATTCCCGTCGTCGCCGACACCTGGGCCACGTAATCTTCCGCGGTTTGTGTAGTGTCACCGAGCGGCAGCGAATCATCGGTGAAGAAAACGGCCGCGCGAGTGCAAATCTCGACCAGGTCGCGAGTAGTAAACCGAGCGAGACTTGCGCGCGCGATCTCCTGTCGCGAAAGATCGCGCCGAATCAAGCCCGCATTCGCCTGGCTCACTTCGACAAACGTCTCGCGCGTTCGATGATGCGGCACGCGCGCCACGTCGAGACTTCTGTATGGTTCGCCGTGGCGAAGTACCGGAATGTGAAGCATATGTGTTTATTTCCGATTGCCAATGGCCGATTGCCAATTGAAACCTAAGCCAACAGCGCTAGTAAATCGGCAATCGCCAATTGGCAATCAGTAGACTCCCTCAACCACGTTCGCTTGCAATTTCGAGAACGGCCGCACGTTTCGCACGCCATCCCACGGATACAACTCGCACGGCGGCTCGCGTTCCGCCTCGTCGCGCTCCAGAAAACGCGGCATGAAAAACTCTTTCGTCAACGTCGTCAAACGCACGCGCCCCGTCTCACCGTATTCGACCAATCGATCCGGATCGTCAGGATCGACGACTTCAACCATCGCGCGCGGCAGCGGCGGATAGTAGATGATAGCGTAGTTGTCTTTCGGATCGCGCGGCTTGTGCACTGCCAGTCCCATCAGCGTGTTGCCGTAAGTCGGCGCGAAGTACGCGCCTTCGAGCAGTTCTTCGACGGCGAAACGATGAAACTGCGGCGTCATCTCAGTGCCGCCGCAAAACACGCCGGTGATGCCCATCTTCTTGAGCGACACCTTTTCGCACAGCGCTTCGAGCAACTTCGGCGTCGTAAACAGGCACCGGATGTTGTCGTGCGCGCGCAGCAAGGTCAGGCCTTGTTCGACCACGTGCTGCTTGTATTGCTCGGCCATCTTCGGCTGGCCCATCTTGAGCAACTTGATGACCCAGCGTGGATCGAGATCGACCATGAAACAGATCCCGCCGCGATGCTGGGCCAGGTGCTCGACGGCGAGCCGCAGACGTCGTGGACCAGTTGGTCCTAACGAAAGCCAGTCGGAATCGCGCGGGAAAAACTCTTCCGGCAGCGTGTCGCTGAACGCTTCGTAGTCGACGCGAAAGTCGTCGATGTTGATGCGCGACTTTGGCACCCCCGTGCTGCCGCCAGTCTCAAAGGTATAAACAGGCCGGCTCGCATAGCCCTTCGGCACCCAGCGGCGCACTGGACCACCGCGCAGCCACTCGTCCTGGAAAAAACCGAAACGCGAAAGATCGGCGTAAGTTTGAATCTCTTTTCGCGGGTCCCACGAAAGACTGCGAGCGAACTCCAGCCAGAACGGACAGCCGGTTTCGGGATTGAAATGCCACTGGACCACTTCGCGAACCCAGGCGTCCAGAGAATTGCGAATTTCGGATTGCGAATTTCGAATTTGCGTTGTCATAGAAGGGTCTAGGATAACAAAGGAATCGCCGGTTGCGGAGTACTGTAAAAATTCGGTGGTGGTACAGTTTGACTATGTGCTAGTACGCCGAAGGCGTTCGCTAATTCCAGCCCAGGGTTGCTGCAACCCTGGGTACAGCAGTAGCGAATTAGAAAACACTGAAAGTGTTCGGCTTGCAATTGAAACTCTTTCAGAGTTTGGAAGCTTAATGCAGGACTAAACCCAGGGTTGAAGCAACCCTGGGCTGGAATTAGCGAACGCCTTCGGCGTACTAGTTGAAACTCTACCACTACCAAAATTCGCAATGCGAAATTCGAATTTCGCAATTACGGTATCGTTTTTTCAGTCTCGCGCATTAAATCGGCAAAACGTGGATCGGTGCGCAGCCGTGACAAATGCGGATCGACGCGCACGAAAGTGAAACCGACGGCATGTTCGCGCTCCGCCTGCTTGAGCCAGCGAAACGCCTTGTCGAAGTCGCCGAGCAGCGTGTAGATGATGGCGATCTCGTAAGCCGTGACCCAGTTTTGGCTGCGTTTGCTAATGAGCTCTTCGAGAATGACCTTGGCTTCGTCGTGCTTTCCGATCGCCGCGAGCACGTGAGCGCGCTTAGCATGAGTCGTCGGCGTGTCGCCGGCGAAACTGCGTTCCTGTTCAAATGCCGCCAGCGTTTCGGCGTGCATGCCTTTCTTCTCATAGGCCCAACGCAGCACGGTGTGGGCGGCGACGGCGCCGGCATCGAGCTCGAGCGCCTTGCGACACTGCTGGATGCACTCGTCAAACTTCCCGGCCAGGAACAACACATTGCCAACTGCCGTCGCAATCACAGCCGACTGCGGCGTGATCTGACGTGCGCGTTCGATCTCGGCGTAGGCTTCGTCGTGACGGCCCATGGCCGAAAGACTGTAGGCGTACCAACGATGGGCCACCTGGTTGCCCGGCTTGAGTTGAATCGCTTTTCGTAACTCGCGTTCTGCCGCGATCCAATCGCGATCGTAATGAAGCCTGACGAAACCAAGCGACGCGTGCGCTTCCGCTAATTCGGGATCGGCTTCAACCGCAGCCAGCGCTGATTCTTTCGCGCGCTCCCACGCTTCGGCCGGCGCTGGTTCGACGTACCAGTTCATCAACGCGTAACAATCGGCGAGCTCTGCGTGCGCGATCGCGAAGTCCGGATCGAGCTCGACGGCGCGTTCGAGACGTTCGATCGCCTGGCGCAAGCCTTCCGCTGTTCGCCTGGTCGAGTAGTAACGTCCGGCGGTGTAAAGCTGGCGTGCTTCTTCGTTTTCGCCGGCCCGGGTTTCGGGCGTCGGGATCGAGATTTGCGCGGTTATCGGCGCGATGTTTGAGCCGCCGCGTCTTCTTCTTGGTTCCCTGGGAACAGGCCGCGACGGTTTGCGATCGAGCGCCGGGTGACGCAGGTCGCGAAGTATCTGATCCAGGACGGGCTCTCCACGAACCGGGTCCCACTGTGGTTCGACGCCCAACCACACAATCCACGCGTCTCTGAGCGTGTAGGCTTCGAGCAACAGTTCGAGTGCCCGCTCGCGCTCGCCGAGGTTCAATTGGATCATGGCGCGGTGATAGGGCGAGACGTAGCTATGGGCCGACATCTGGTCCATCTGCTCAAGGACAGCACGCGCTTCCGTCTCTCTGCCGGCGGCGGCATAGGCTGCGCCGACCGCCGCCACGTAAAGTTGACTGCCGCTTGAAAGTTGCAGTGCTTTCTCGGCAGTGCGAACGGCTTCGTCAACTGCGCCCGTATGTCTAAGTACCCACGAATACGTGACCAGCCCGTAAGCAAAATCAGGAACTGCTTCCAACATCGCGCGGAACGTCGCCAGCGCTTCTTCAAAACGCCGGCCCTGGTAATAACACCAGCCGAGAGCTTGCAGCACCGCGGGCGAGAGGGGATCGAGCTCGCGCGTGCGCATCATTTGCTCGACCGCTTCGTCGGAGCGTCCTTCCATCGCGAGGTGGAAGGCGTACCAGTTGTGACCGGTGGCGTAGTTCGGATTGATCTCGATCGAGCGACGGTGTTGTCCTTCGGCGACGGCCCAATCAAAGTCGTGACAGACAGTCGCGAAGCCGAGCGCGCTGTAAGCTTCGGCTGACGCTGCGTCAAGCTCGACCGCTTTGGAGGCTGCTTGTTTCGCGGCGGCCGAACATTCGGCGAAAGATTTCAGGCCAAAGACGCCGAGCCAGTTGTAATAGTCGGCGATGCCGGTGTAGGCGAGCGCGTAATCAGGATCGAGACTGATCGCTTTCTGATAAGACTGGAGCGCTTTTGCAAGGCCGACTTCGGTGTAGAAGTTCCAGTGATAACGACCGCGCAAGTAAGCCTCAAAGGCTTCGGAGCTGTCGGTGCCGCGCTTGGACAACTGGCGCTGTTCGTCGCGCGTGAGTTGCGGCAACAGCGCTGACGCGACTTTTTCCGAGATCGAATCTTCGATTTGCAGAACGTCGGTCGAATCTTCGTCGAAGTGTTCGGCCCAACGAGTCACGCCTTCGTTGATGTTGAGCAATTGCGCCGTGACGCGAATACGATTGCCGACGCGGCGAATGCTGCCGTCGACGATGTAGTCGATACCGAGATCGCGCCCGGCGACGAGCGGATCGATAGCAGAGCCCTGGTAACGCAAGACGCTGCTGGTCGGCCTGACTACGAGACGCTGCACGTTGCTGAGACGAGTGATCAAGGCGTCAGTGAGTCCGACGCCGAGATATTCATCGCCCGTGTTTTCGCCGGGCGGGCTCAGGACGCGGAAGGGAAGCACGGCAATCGATTCCTGGCCGCTGCTCAAGTGGCCCGAGATTGCCGGTAACGCCAGGAGCCGGTGGTCCAACTTGCGCAACAAGTCGTTGAAACGCGGATGTCCGTGCAGTGGTTCGAGCTCAGGATCGACGCCAATCCAGAGCACCTTCGCGTCGCCCGTTTCGTACGCCTGGTCCAACAGGTCCAGCGATGCCTCGACGCGTCCGAGCGCGGCGTTGACGAGCGCAAGGTGATACGGCGAGATGTAACGATGGCTGGCGAGACGTTCCATCTCGTCGAGTGCTTTTTGCGCTGCGTCGAGATTTCCGGCAGCCGCGTGTGCGGCGGACAGGCGTCCCATCGTGTGCGACACAGTGCCCAACATCTCGACGCACTTCTCCGCCGCGACGATTGCTTCCTGATGACGACCCAGACGACTGAGCACGAAGCTCGACGCGTAGAGCATCATCGCGTTGCGCGGCTCGTTCTCGATCGTGGCGCTTGCGAATCGATAAGCCTCGTCATAACGCCGCGCGTGATACGAACACCAGACAACGGCGAAGCGAGAGATAACGGCGAGCGGATCGAGATCGCGTCCGGTGTTGGCCTCGCGCAGTGCTTCGCTGAAGCGGCCTTCCATCGCGAGTTGCAGCGCATACCAGGTTCGGGCCGGCGGATAATTCGGATCGAGTTCGATGGCGCGCACGCAGATGATGCTCGGCGCTGGCCCAGGCATAGTCGCGACATGAGTATGGCCTGACCCAGCGCGGTGTGTCCTTCGGCCAGGTTCGGATCGATCTCGACGGCTCGCGACGCGGCTTCGTAAGCCGCTGCCGCGCACTCAGCAAACGGCATCACGCTGAACACGCCAAGCCAGTTGTGATAGTTGGCGACGCCTGCGTGCGCGAGCGCGTAGTCCGGATCGAGCGCGATGGCCTGCTGGTAGCAAACGATCGCGCGGGCGAAGCCGTCTTCGGTAAACGTGTTCCAGTAAAAACGGCCGCGCAGGTAGGCCTCGTGCGCTTGCGGGTTGTCGGTGCCGCGTTTCGCCAGCCGCAGTCGTTGATCGACGGTCAGGTGCGGAACGATCGCTTCGGCAACGTGCGAAGAGATTGCGTCTTCGAGACTGAGAACATCAGTGAACTGTTCGTCGAATTGTCCGGCCCACGCTGTTGTCTCGTCGCGCACGTCGAGCAACTGAATCGTGACGCGAATGCGATCGCCGGCGCGTCTGATCCTTCCGTCGAGCACGAAAGCCACCGCCAGTTCGCGTCCCGCGCGCAGCGGGTCCGCGTCGCCGCCGTAACGAAGCACGCTGCTCGTGGGACGCACTGCGAAACTGCGAATCGCGCTGAGCCGCGTGATCAGCGCATCGGCGAGACCGGTGCCGAGATAATCGGGCGACGTCTCCGGCTGGTTGATGTCCAGCAGCTTCATGGGCAACACGGCGAGGGAATTTTCTTCGACAGCGTCCGGCCTCAAGACAGCCGTCGCGTGCGGTGCATCGGGAAGATCGCTGACCGGACGCCCTTCGAGATAGCGCGTGATGTCGTCGCGCAGGTCGGCGGCTGATTGGTAGCGCCATTCGGGTTCTTTGCGCAGCGCCTGCATGACGATGTTGTCGAGATCGCCGGTAAGTGCGCGGCGCAGCGATTCGAGCGTAGCGCTGCGCGTCGTATAAGAGCTGTTTCAATGTCGAGGCTTCGTCACCGGCGTACAAACTCGGCAGCAGATCCTCGGTGCGCGTGATGATGATGCTCGGCGGCGCCGGCGCTTCTTCGCAGATCACGCGCGCGATCTCGTGCGGCGCGCGATTCACCAACCGATACGGACGATGCCCGGTCAACAGCTCGTAAAGCAGGACGCCGAGTGAATAGACGTCTGTCCCCGGCGTCGTCGGCGCGCCCTGCACCTGCTCCGGTGACGCGTATTCCGGCGTCATCAAACGCATCGCCGTCGCGGTCGGATCGTGGGTGATGTCGCCCGCGAGTTGGGGATTGAGCAATTTGGCGATGCCGAAGTCGAGCAGCTTGGGAACGCCGTCGGACGTGACGAGCACGTTTGAAGGTTTGATGTCGCGATGGACGACCTGTTTTTGGTGCGCGTAGTGAACGGCGTCGCAGATGGAGCGAAACAGTTTGAGCCGCTCGATGACGGTTAGCTGGTTATTGTCGCAGTAAGTGTAGAGCGGCTGTCCCTCGATGAACTCCATCACGAAGTAGGGAGTCCATCGTCGGTTGTGCCGCCGTCGAGCAGGCCCGCGATATGCGGGTGATCGAGGGCGGCGAGAATCTGTCGTTCTTTGCGGAAGCGGCGCAGGATGAAGTCAGTGTCCATCCCGCGTTTGACGAGTTTGATGGCGGCGCGTTTATTGAACTCGTTATCGGCGCGCAAGGCTTCGTAGACTGCGCCCATGCCGCCGCGTCCGATCTCTCGTTCGATTCGATAAGACCCGAGCCGGCGTCCGAGCAGGGGATCTTTTTCTTCGATGAACGATTCGAAGACCGTGCCGCTCGGTTTCCGTAGAGTGACTGGTCGAGCAGGTCGCCGGCGCTGTCGTGTTGTAACAGGAGTACTTCTACGTTTTTTCGGAGGTCGGTGTCGGCGGCGCAGACTTGTGACACATATCGCGCTCGTTCTTCGGGGTGAAGATCGAGGGCGGCCTGGAAGATCTCTTCAACTTGTCGCCAGCGTTCGGGGGTCATTTCGAGAACTGCGCTAAAAATTCGTGTTTACAGAACACACGGGTAACACGGATGTTTGAAAATAAAATCTCAATCCGCTTTGATGCTAACGAGTTGTTGGAGTTGACTAGCTGCGTGCATTAACTACTTTTTTGCATTTCTCCATGGAGCCATGCCTTGGCAAAGCGCCAGTGACGCTTGATAGTTGTGGGAGTGACGCCCAAAACGTCAGCTGTCTCTTCAATGGAGAGGCCCCCGAAGTAGCGCAACTCAACCATGCGCGCTTTTTGCTCGTCGAAATCTGCCAGGGCTTTGAGCGCGTCGTCGAGTGCGATGAGTTCGGCGCTGCGTTCGACCGCGCGATCGATATTTTCGTCCAGGGAGAGTTTTTGAAAATCCTGGCCGCGCTTTTCCGCGTTGTGCTTACGCGCGTGGTCGACGAGCAAGCGACGCATTATCTGGGCGGCAACTCCGAAAAAATGGGCCCGGTTCTGCCAATTAACTCGCGTTTGATCTACGAGACGTAAATAGGCCTCGTGCACCAGAGCGGTTGGTTGCAAGGTGTGATCGGGCCGTTCACGCCTGAGATAATTCGCCGCAAGCTTTCGCAGTTCATCGTAGATTACGGGTAACAAAAGATCAACCGCGGCGTGGTCGCCGTTGGACAACTCGATTAGCAACTTGGTTACGTTGTCAGTGGGTTGTGAACTCAAGCGTTGTCTCCGTCTCTTACGTCCGTCTTGTCACACGTCGATGCCAGTATAAAGCAGGAAACTTTTGTTGCCCATGACCCTGATAGGGCTGTATTTGCGCGTTAAGGTAGTGAAGGCGATTTTACGCCGATTTTGAAGAGGTGAAACCATGCAAGCAGCAGCCCAACTGACCATCCCCAACTCGAAAGTCATCCAACGGGAATCTTCTCCGGTCACCGGCCAAGTCAACGGAAAGTTCGGCAGCTTGATGGCGCGTGTCTTTGGTTGCCGCCATGCGGACATGAGCCGTCCCTTTTCCCGCGACGGGCGTGCCTATCGCTCGTGTTTGAACTGCGGCGCGCAGCGCCAGTTCAACCTGGGCAACTGGGAAATGCAAGGCAGCTTTTACTACGGCCGTCCGCAACGCCACCAGATCCCCACTGTATAACCGCAGGCTGGAGCGAATTTCCATTTTCCATTTTTCATTTGCCGTTCGTCATTTTTCATTGGGAAATGACAAACGATAAATGGAAAATGGAAAATGGAAAACTGTTGACAAGTCCCGCCTGTACTCAACTATAGTGCGGGGCCATGACTGACGAAGCCGCCATCACCAGCGCACCGCCGCGCGAAAAAACGCGGAGCCAGGGAAGCCATTTTTGCCGGACATCCCAAGGGACTTGGACCGCTGTTCTTCACCGAACTTTGGGAGCGCTTCAGCTACTACGGCATGCGCGCCATCCTTATCCTCTACATGACTTCGACCGCCGCCCAAGGCGGTCTCGGGCTTCGACGTCAAACAGGCTGCTTCGATCTACGGCACCTACACGATGTCCGTTTATCTGACGGCGCTCCCCGGCGGATTGATTGCCGATTATCTGACGGGCGCGCGACTGGCTGTCTTCCTCGGCGGAATCATCATCGCCTGCGGTCACTTCTCGATGGTGTTTCACTCGATGACCTCCTTCTACATGGGCATGGCCCTGATCGCGATCGGCACCGGACTGCTGAAGCCAAACATCAGCGCGATGGTCGGCGGTCTTTATAAAGAAGACGATCCGCGTCGCGACAGCGGCTTCTCGATCTTCTACATGGGCATCAATGTCGGCGCGTTGGCGGCGCCGCTCGTCATCGGTTATCTCGCGAAAGGCGAGAGCTTCAAGCGTTTCCTTTCGTGGATGGGAATGGACCCGGTGATGAGTTGGCACTGGGGCTTCGGCGCGGCGGGCGTCGGCATGATTGTCGGCCTGATCGTTTATCTGTGGAATCGCGAGAAACTCGCCAACGTCGGCAACAAGGTCAAGACGCGATCGAAAACCGCCAAAGCAGCGGACGAGGTCGCACGACCCGCGCTCACGAAAAGCGACTGGAAACGCATCGCCGCGATCTTCATCTTCTTCATCTTCACGATTCTTTTCTGGGGGGCCTACGAGCAGAAAGGCGCAAGCCTGAATCTCTTTGCCGACAGACTCGTACGAACACGGAGATTTTCGGCTTGAAATTCCCCGCGCCATATTTGCAATCGTTGACGCCGCTGTTCGTCATCATGCTGACGCCGGTGTTCTCAATCATCTGGATGCGTTTGAGAGAACGACAACCTTCGAGCCCGGTGAAGTTTACGTTGGGGCTGTTGTTCATCGGCATCGCTTATCTGTTGATGATTCCGGCGGCGACGCTGACGGCGCAGGGAAGAATGAGTTTCTGGTGGCTCGTCGGTCTTTATTTCCTCGAAGTATGCGGCGAGATGTGTTTGAGTCCGGTCGGACTGAGCACAGTCACCAAGCTGTCGCCGCCGAAACTCGTCGGCATAATGATGGGCGTTTGGTTCCTTGCGTCGTCGTTCGGCAGCAAACTCGCGGGATATTTGTCAGGGTTCTTTGTTTCGAATAATTCGTGGCAGCTGGTGAAACTGTACGGCGGCATCGCTGTAGGTCTGTTAGTCGCGACGCTGGTCCTCGCGTTGTTGACGCCGACGGTTAAGCGATTGATGGGACGGGTTAGTTAGAATCGCGATAGACTGAGGGTGGCCACAGAGGGCCACCCCTACGAACTTTGAGCCGAGAATATTTGTAGGGGTGGCCCTCTGTGGCCACCCTACACGGATTGAATGGCTGTTCGCGCAGCGGCGACGACGCGGTCGACGTCAGCTTCGGAAGTTTGCCAGTTGCACACGCTCACGCGCATCGCGCGTTTGTCTCTCCACGTCGTGCCGCCGAAGAATGCCTCACCGGTTTTCAGAATCGCCGCAATCACGGCGTCAGTGTGACGATCGTGATCTGCGTCGCTCGCCGACGGCCGGGGATCGGGAAAGCGCACCAGTCCCTGGTTTATTGTCGGTTCCCACAACACTTCCGCACCTTCAATTCACCGATTCGCATCACGATCGCGTGCGCGTGATCGCAGCAACGATCGACCAACTCCGCCACGCCTCTACGGCCAAGTTGTTTGAGCGCGGCGTAGGCGGCAAACATGCGCGACCTTCGCGACCATTCCGGGTTCCAGTCCATCTGGTCGCGCGCAGCGCTGGCGTGTGTCAGATACGAGGCGCGCACTGAAAGCGAAGCGCGATGCGCATCTGGATCGGCGACAAAAGCAAAACCACAGTCGAAAGGAACGTTGAGCCACTTGTGTCCGTCAGTGGCCCACGAGTCGCAAAGTTCGATGCCTTTCAAGAAGTGCTTGCGGCTCTCGCTTGCAGTCGCCCACAAGCCGAACGCGCCGTCGACGTGCACCCACGCGCCGTACTCTTTCGCGATCGGGACCACGGTTTCGAACTCGTCGTAAGCGCCGGTGTTGATGTCGCCCGCTTGCAGCAGCAGGATCGTCGGCGCGTCAGGCGCTTTCGCAAGTTCCGCCGCGAGCGCGCGAGGAACGAGTCGGTTTTCAGCGTCGACAGGCAGATCGATCACATTCGCATGGCCCAGGCCAAGGATGCGAACGGCGCGTTCAAACGAAGCGTGACGTACGTTGCTGGACAGGATGCGAATCGGCGGCGCGCCGAAGAGTCCTTTGGCTTCGACGTCCCAGTCGCGTTTTGACAACAGCGCATGGCGAGCGGCGGCCAGACCCGTGACGTGGGCCATCTGGCATCCGGTCACGAGTGCGAAACTCGCATGCTTCGGCAGCGTCGAAAATATCTTTCAACCAATCGCCGACCGTTTCTTCGACGATCGCCGCGGCGGGACTGGTGGCGTAAAGCGCGGCGTTCTGTTGCCAGGCGGAGGTGAGCCAGTCGGCGGCAAGCGCGGCAGGCACTACGCCGCCGATAACCCATCCAAAAAATCGTCCGCCTGCCGAACCAAGCAGACCGCCATCGACGTTGCGAACGAGCTCTTCGATCACTGTGTCCGCGGGCACGCCGTCGGTTGGTAACGGCTTCGCAATGCGAGCCCGCAACACTTCGGCGTCAACAGTCGCAGCGACGGAGCTTTCGTCAAGTTTTTCGAGATGAGAGATTGAATGAGCGTAGGCACTATCGAGGGCGCTACGAAAAACGGGATCAAGTTCTTTCATGGCTTTAGTTTAATGTTCGTATGTACGCGCGGGCTATCCGAATGTTGCGACCAAATCAGACGCGCGGTTGAGGTATACTCCGTTTACCGTGTTTACAAAAGCCATCGTGCGGCCGCCGGGGAAGAGTTTCTCTGCTGGCAAAACCAGTGTCGATTTAGGTGAGCCGGATCACGATCTGGCGCTGCAACAACACGCCGCGTATGTGCGCGTGCTCGCGTCGTGCGGGCTCGAGGTTATTACCCTGCCGCCGGACGAACAACATCCCGATTCGACTTTCGTCGAAGATCCGGCGATCGTCACCGAACGCGGGGCGGTGATTACGCGTCCGGGGACAGACAGCCGCCGCGGTGAAACAGAACAGATCGAGCGCGTGTTGCGGGATTGGTACACGGAATGTCACGCGATCTTCGAACCGGGCACGGTCGACGGTGGCGACATTTGTGAGGCTGGAAATCACTTCTTTATCGGCGTCTCCCGCCGGACCAACGAAGCCGGCGCAGACCAGCTTTCCCGGATACTTGCGGCGCTTGGCTACAGTTCCAGTTTGATAGACATCCTTGGTCTGAGTAATATCCTTCACCTAAAGAGCGGCATGGCCTGGCTCGGCGGCAAGCGCCTCGTCGTGATCGAGGCTCTGAGTCAGGGCAAAGAGTTTTCCGGCTACGAGCTGGTTCACGTAAACTCTGCCGAGGAATATGCGGCAAATTGTTTGAACGTAAACGGCACGGTGCTGATACCGGCCGGCTTTCCCCAACTGAAAAAGCAATTGGAAGACCTGAATTACCCAACAATCGCCCTGGAGATGTCGGAGTTTCAAAAAATGGATGGCGGGCTAAGCTGTTTGTCGTTGAGGTTTTGAACGCTGCGCCAGCTTGATGGAGGACACTATGGCTGAAGAGAACTTTGATAAAGCATCGGCTGTGAAGCTCTTGAATCAGATCATGGAGGCCGAGTTAGCCGGCGTTGTTCGGTACACTCATTATTCGTTAATGGTCTATGGTCACAACCGTATTCCGATCGTTAGCTGGTTGCGCAACGAAGCGACCACCTGTCTTTCGCATGCAAACGAAGCGGGCGAGCTCGTCACGCACTTCGGCGAACATCCGTCGCTGAAGATCGGCAGCCTGCTCGAAACGCACAAACACGGCATCAACGACATCCTCGTCGAATCACTCGAAGCCGAGAAGACCGGGCACGCGCTTTACAAACAGTTGCTCGAGATGGTCATCGATCGATCGGTCTTGCTCGAAGAGTATGCTCGACGCATGATTGCGGAGGAGGAATTGCACATCGGCGAAGTGAACAAGATGCTTCGCAAACCTGGCGAGATCACGCAGTTTGAGGCGTAATCCCGCTTTGTTCCTATGAAGAAAGACCCTCCCCGACAGGAACATCAGATCACGGAACTACTCGCCAAGTGGAGTGGTGGAAATCAGGCTGCGCTCGACGAGTTGTACCCGCTGGTCTATGGCGAGCTGCACCGGCTCGCGCGCCGCTACATGAGCCGCGAGCGGAGGGGTCATACCCTGCAAACGACAGCTTTGATCAACGAAGCCTACGTTCGGCTCGTCGATCAACGTAACGTGCAGTGGGCCAATCGCTCGCACTTCTTCGCCATCTCAGCCCAGATCATGCGGCGCATTCTGATCGACCACGCGCGACGCCACGCTTATGCGAAACGCGGCGGCGGCGCGCAGCAAGTCACGCTCGACGAAACGGCCACGGTGTTCCTGGACGATCTTTCAGAGTTGCTCCGGTTAGACGAGGCGCTGAAGAGTCTCGCGGAGTTGGACCCACGGCGCAGTCAAGTGGTGGAGCTTAGATATTTTGGTGGACTGAACAACGAAGAGATCGCCGGGGTCTTGAAGATTTCCGAGAACACCGTGATTCGCGATTGGAACATGGCGCGCGCGTGGCTTCACAGTCAACTCACCGGGAGCGCCGCGAATTGAAGCCGGAACGCTGGCAACAAATTAGTCGCATCTTCAATTCAGCAATTTCCCTCAACGGCGCTGCCCGTGCAGCGTACGTGAAGGAGAAGTGTGGCACGGACAGCGATTTGATATCGGAAGTCGAGCAGTTGATTGAATCGCACGACAAGGCCCAGGACCAACAGTTTATCGGCGGCCTTGCCGTGGAAGACGTCGCGGAGCATTTCATCGGCGGCGAAGAAACACACGCCCTGCAAAAAGGCGAGCAACTGGGGGATTACGAGATTCTCGATCACCTGGGAACGGGAGGCATGGGCGAGGTTTATCTCGCGCAGGACTCGCGGCTCGATCGCACGGTTGCGCTGAAGATCCTCGCGCCGGAAGTCGCCGCCGACACGCGGCGCATGCAGCGCTTTCGTCAGGAAGCGAAAGTCACGTCGTCGCTGAACCAGCCAAACATTCTCACCATCTTCGAGTTTGGCGAAGCAGGCCCACTGACGTTCCTCGCTGCCGAGTTCGTCGACGGCGAAACACTGCGCGACTACATGCGCGAAAAGCGAATCAAGCTAAGTGAAATCCTGGAGATCAGTATTCAGATACTTGCCGCGCTCGACGCCGCGCACGAGGCGAACATCGTTCATCGCGACATGAAGCCGGACAACGTGATGATTCGCCGCCGCGATCAAGTCGTGAAAGTGCTCGATTTTGGTTTGGCGAAAGTCACGGAAAAAGGAAAGGGCACGCCAGGTTCTCCCTCCGCCACCGTATCGGAGTTCAAGACCGCGCCGGGTTTGATCATGGGCACCGTCAACTACATGTCGCCGGAGCAGGCGCAAGCGAAAGCCGTGGACGCGCGTAGTGATATTTGGAGCACCGGCGTCATGCTCTACGAGATGGTTGCGGGAACGAACCCGTTCGGCGGAAACACCACCGCGCACACCATCGTCGAGATTCTTGAGAAAGATCCGGCGCCGCTCGCGTATGCGGGCGGTGAGGAAGTGCCCGCGGAGTTACAACGGATCGTTTCGAAGTCAATCGCCAAGAGCCCCGACGAGCGTTATCAAACGGCGAAAGACATGATGATCGATCTGCGTAACCTGAAAAAGCGGCTCGAACTGGACGCGGAAATTCAGCGCTCGTCTCAGTTTGGCCCGCACTCGATGTTGACGATCGAGACGCCCGAGCTAAGACACCCGGCACATACCCAACCTGAAACTACGCAACCTGCGCGCGGTAACCAGCGACTGATCGTAGCGTTGGTTGCGATCGTTGCCGCAGTGACTGGAGTGTTTGCCGTCAACGCCTGGCGCAGCACACGAACTAGATCGAACATCGCGCCCGCGCCTGTGACCACGCCGACGCCAGCAGCCGTCGCACGCACGCTCGCCTATTGGATCACGGTGCAGAAGTTCAAGGACAACAAACCGTTTCAGGATCCTTTCCAACTCGCCGGTGAGATCAACTTCGAAGCCAACTATCGCATTCGTCTCAACGTCCGCAGCGATCAAGCAGGCTACCTGTACGTGTTGAATGAAGGACCGCCGGATGAGGCAAAAGCGCTGCAATATATCGCGGTGTTTCCGTCCTCGACTGCGAACAACGGCTCGGAAGTTTTAGCTGCCGGTCAGTCGATCAGAATACCCGACGAATCCTGGTTGAGGTTTGACGAGGAGCAGGGCGTCGAGAAGCTGTGGCTCGTTTTTTCAGACCAGCCGGTGCCGGAGCTGCACGGCATAAAAGCCTTCGCGACCGGCCGGACGCGAGGCCTCATCACCGATCCGTCATTAAATCAGACGGTGAAAAACTTCCTGCTCTCGCATTCCGGCGATCGAGTCACCAGCGAAAAGGACGAAAAGCAAACTGTGCTGAAAACCTCGCAAAACCCGCTGGTTTACGCCGTCAGACTCGAACATCACTAATACAGTTGGCCTCTGGACGCCGCGCGCGACTCGGCATATGATTGCCGCCACCCAAACGTCGAAGTTTTTCCGGGAGGCGACATTTCTGTCCCTCTCATGCCTTGTCCGGTTCAACTTTCCTGCTAATTCACCTTAGACGTGGTGGTTTGCCAAAACAGTTCTCGCGTTATCAGGTAGGACGACCTTCCTGGGAAAGTCCGATTTTACATCTGGCTTTGCGCGGAATTAGCCCAGTGCACAATCCGCCCAGCAATAGGATTGTGAACTATCCAGATCTTCGAAGGAGGAGTAGACATGTCAAACAAATGGACTATAAAACACGCCGGCGATTCACCCAGTTCGCCCGAGCTCATCGATTGCCAGATCGTGCTAGATGACACCGCGTATCTGTTCCTCTCACCTAAGAACGACGAACTCTCAAGGACCCCCGCAATGGAGCCCGTTCCGTTTAAATTTCCGGAATTTTTCTATCCCGCAGGCCAGACGACCTACAAATGGACCGTCCAGGTGAATACGTTCACGGCCGGCAGGAAAGGGGATAAAGCCGAAGGCGACTGGTGGAACAATAAGGTTAGCCTTCCTGCCGAAGACTCCGGCACCTGGACTGCACAGGCTGGCGCCGGCTTGGAGGACGAAGAAGGTTCGGAGGATGCGGCAGCCGCTTGCGCCTGATCAAAACTCGTGGCGGTGAAAGTGGACCCCCCTGCCGGAAGAGGCGGGAGCGGCAGTTGTGCGCTCCCGCAATCTTCTTTTATTTTTAGCAGTGCGATTTTTAATCAATGCCAAGACCTCGGCCCCTAAAACTCGGGTTATCAGCGATCTTTCTGATCGGCGTTCTCGCCTGGTCAGCCTCTGCCCAGGAACCACCGAAGCAACTCGCGCAATTAGCTGATGGCCGCTACGAGATCAAGGGCGGAGAATCACATTCCTACCGAATCAATCTTGCTGCCGGTCAATTCCTGTATGCCCTCGTCGAGCAACAGGGAATCGACATAGTCGTCTTCTCATTCAGGCCGGACGGCGCTGAGATCGCCTCCAGCGACAGTCCCAACGATCGGTATGGAACCGAACCGGCGTTGTTGGTTGCCGATAAAGCGGGCGATTATCGCGTTGAAGTGCGAGCGCCAAACGCGAGGGCTGGCGCCGCACATTACCAGATAAAGATCGTCGCTCTCCGCGAAGCGACCGATGCAGACAAGCAACACGTAACCGCTCAACGTCTCTTTGAAGAAGCACAAAAACTTCGCGCACAGCCCGCGGCGACTGCCAAGCGCGCCGCTATCGCCAAATATCAGGAAGCCCTGCCACTCTTTCAAACAGCCGGAGACACTTATCGCCAAACTCTCGCCGTGCAGGCGACCGGAATCGCTCACGCTCAACTAAACGAGTTTCGCCCGGCGTTGCGCTTATTCGAAGAAGCGCTCACGTTGGCGCAAAAGATCGGAAACGAGCGAGCGGAAGCGCCGATCGAAACCCTGCTCGGAGGCGCGAACGATGTCCTGGGCGACATTACTCAGTCTCGCCAACACTACGAACGCGCCCGCGTGCTGGCGAATCGTTTAGGCGACGGCCCAACCGAAGGCTCGGCACTCAACAATATCGGCAAGCTTTACAACGATGCCGGTGATTTTCAACGCGCCCTCGACTACTACCTAAAAGCATTGCCGCTCTTTGCCGAGTTGCCACCCCGGCGCGCCATCGCGCTCAACAACATCGGCGTCACGTATCTCAGCATGGGCGAACCAGAGCGCGCGCTCGATTATCTCCAGCAGTCACTGGCGATCTTCAAGACCGGTCCCGATCGCAACGGCGAGTCGTACACGCTGAGCAACATCGGGTATGCCTATAACCGTTTGTTGAAATACCAGGAAGCGCTGGATTACTTCGCGCAGGCGCGAGCGATCCAGCAGAAGACGGGCAATCGCGCCCAGGAAGCGGAAACGCTCGACTTCATCGGCATCAGTTACTCCGACATGGGCCAACCCGCGAAAGCCCTCGAATATCATCAACAGGCACTCGAGATTCAGCGTGCGACAAAGAACATTCGCCGCGAAGCGCTTTGTCTCAATAACCTGGGCCACGTTTATCGCTTATTGGGCCAGACCGACAAGGCGATCGAATATTACAACCAGTCGCTCGCCATCCTTCGCAACATCAACGATCTGAACAGCACCGCACTCGCCCTGGAAGGTAAGGCGCGCGCCGAACAGCAGCGCGGTGATCTGGCCGCCTCACGCAAGGACATCGAGGAGTCGCTCTCGTTAATCGAGACCGTTCGCGCGCGCTCCGGCAGTCAACAATTTCGCGCTTCTTATCTCGCGTCGCGAGAAAGAGTGTATGAGTTTTACGTCGACCTGTTGATGCAATTCCACGCGAAAGATCCCGCTGTGCGCCACGACGCGGAGGCGCTACAGGCAAGTGAACGCGGACGAGCGCGCAGCTTGCTGGAGTTGTTGAACGAAGCGCCTGCGGATATCGAGCAAGGCGTGAGCGCGGATCTGGTCAGACGCGAAAGAGAGATCCGGCATTCGATCAACGCCAAGGCGCAACGCCAGATTCAACTCACCGCGCAGAACGGCAACAAGCAGGAGATCGATACTTTCAACAAAGAGATTCGCGCGCTCGAAGACGAGTATCAGCAGGTGCAGGTCGCGATTCGCAAAGCGAGCCCCGCTTATGCGGCACTGACGCAGCCGCAACCGCTCGGCTTGAAAGAGATCCAACAATTGCTGGACCCGAACACGATATTGCTGGAGTATTCGCTGGGTTCCGAACGCAGTTATGTATGGGTGGTAACGCAGGATTCACTCAAGACCTTCAAGTTGCCTGTTCAGGACGAGATACAGAAAGTCGCACAGCAGGTTTATCAATCGTTGACGGCGCGCAGTGTGGTGAAGTCGCTCGAGACTCCCGCACAGCGACAGTCGCGAATCGCGGACGCAGATGAAGAGTTTCAACAGTCGGCTGCCAAATTGGGCCGGATGATACTGCCGCCTACCACCGCCCAATTCGGAACGAAGCGACTGGTAGTGATTGCCGATGGCGCGTTGCAGTACGTGCCGTTCTCGGCGTTGTCGCTGAGCACGAATTATCGTCCGCTCATTCTCGATCACGAGATGGTGAGTCTGCCGTCAGCTTCGTCGCTGGCGATTCAGCGTCAGAGTCTGGCGAACCGAAAGCCCGCGCCGAAGTCCGTAGCCGTGATTGCCGATCCGGTGTTTTCTGTAGCCGATGCGCGACTCAAGTCTGAATCTTCGGCGGTTGCTGATAGTGCTGACGACACGCGCATCATCGAACATGGACCAGCCGGATCAGGCGCGCAACTCGTTATTCGGCGTCTGCCGTACACGCGACAGGAAGCCGATCGCATCCTTGCCGTTGCTCCAGGCCGTGCGAACCTTCGCGCTGTGGACTTTCGCGCAAACCGTTCGATCGCGACCAGCGGCGAGTTGAGCAACTACCGTTACGTGCATTTCGCAACGCACGGCTATCTCGACACCACACGTGCAGGACTTTCTGCGATCGTTCTCTCGCTCGTTGACGAAACAGGGAAACCGCAGGACGGATTTCTACGCACGCACGATATTTACAACCTCAAACTGCCCGCCGAGCTGGTAGTGCTGAGCGCTTGCGAAACCGGTCTCGGAAAAGACGTGAAAGGCGAAGGTCTCGAAGGACTGACGCGTGGGTTTATGTATGCCGGCGCGCGTCGCGTAGTCGTCAGTTTGTGGAACGTGAACGACAAGGCGACCGCCGGACTGATGCAACAACTTTACGTCGGCATACTGCGGAACCGGAAGACGCCCGCGGCGTCGCTGCGCGATGCGCAGATCGAAATGTTGGGAGTGAAGCAATGGCAATCGCCCTATTACTGGGCGGGCTTTGTGATGCAGGGAGAGTGGAGGTGAAAGTATGAAAG
This sequence comes from uncultured Acidobacteriota bacterium, assembly GCA_963770215.1. Lineage (GTDB taxonomy): Bacteria > Acidobacteriota > Blastocatellia > Pyrinomonadales > Pyrinomonadaceae > PSRF01. The sequence continues at coordinate 29,173 of CAVYOP010000008.1, read as the reverse complement.
TTATACTTGGACTGGTTTTGCTGTGTTTGGTTACCGGATCGCTGGTGGTGGCCCAGGACGATCAGGCTACGCGCAAGCTTTGGGACACAGCTTTCATCGCCACTGCGAAAAGCAAGAAGACCACCAGTAGTCGCCGTCGTGCACACGCGCGGTATCACATCGCAACTCCGAACGTGCCGGTCGACGACGTTGCGCCTGATTCAGTCGTCGGCGTCACGATCTGGCGGCTTCGTCCTGCGACGCGAACCGATTCCGGCGAGCGGCTGATCGTTCACGACGACGACACGAAAGAATGGGTGCCGGAGCGGATCTCTGCAAACACGAAGCTTGGCGCCGGCGATCGATTGCGCATCAGCGTCGAAGCGGCGCGCGCCGGATACCTCTACGTTATCGATCGCGAACAGTATGCCGACGGCACTTTGGGCGAGCCGTACCTGATCTTTCCGACGACGCGCACGTTGAGCGGCGACAACAAAGTCAGTATCGGCAAGCTCGCGGAGATTCCGGCGCAGGAAGACAGTCCGCCGTATTTCACGATTCGCAAGAGCCGTCCGAATCAGGTTGCCGAGGTCTTGAGTGTTTTGGTGACGCCGACGCCGCTCGAAGGATTGGAGATAACTGACAAGGCGCAGAAGCTCACCGAAGCGCAGGTGGCGAACTGGGAGAAGATGTGGAGCACGAGTGTCGGACGGTTGGATATGGACAGCGTGGGCCAGACGTGGACCAGGGAAGAGAAAGACGCAGGCACGAATACGCGAGCGTTGACCGCGAGTGCGCCTGCGCCGCAGATGATCTTCTATCGGCCTAAATCAAATGAAGCTATCTTCGTGAAATTAAGGCTCTCGTACCGTAAGTGAAGTTTCCCGCAAAGGCGCAAAGACGCAAAGGTAAATTAGAAGCCCATGCTCTCGGTGCTGTCCTAGTCTGGAAGTATTCTCAGCGTGTCTCGGCGTCCCTTAGCGTTCTCTGTGTTTAATATGAGCGAAGCGCGGAGAGTCGCAAAGGTCGCAGAGTTTAGATTAATAGTCTTCGTTATCTATGGTCGTAGAATCTCCAGTTGGTAACGAAGTCGCGCGTCAGTTTCTGGTTTGTGATCGCGGCGCGCAGCATCTCGATCGGGATGCGGTTCTCTTTTAGTAGAGCGTCGTTGTATTGACGATTGGTCAGCTTGCCGGAATCGACCAGTTCTTTGTGCATCGCGAATTGCTGCAAGCCGCCGATGAGATACGCGATTTGATAAAGCGGTCCATAACTGCCGTCGAATGAACGCCTCACTTCCGCGGTGGCGTTGTCGCGTTCGTGGCCCACTTTGTTGACCAGCAGCTCGATACACTCCTGCGGCGTCATTTTTTCCAAATGAAAACTGAGCGAGAAGATGATGCGCGCGCAGCGGTGCATGCGCCAGAAAAGCATCCCGATGCGTTCCTCAGGTTTCTTCGCGAAGTTCAGGTCCCACAGTAACAGTTCCCAGTAAAGCGCGTTTCCTTCGCTCCAGAACGGCGTGCTAAACACGCCGCGATACGGTTTGTGCCGGGCGGCCATGAAGCCTTGCAGGTGATGGCCGGGGATCAGTTCGTGATGGACCGTGGCGCGCGAGAAGTATCTGTTGTTGCCGCGCATGCTCATCATCTTTTGTTCGTGGGCCATCGTGTTCGTCGGAAACGAGACGAGGATGGTTTCGCCGCCCAGGAAGAAAGGACTGACTAGCTGACGTTCGGGCGTCATCATCTCCATGCGCCAGCTTTCGCGCGCGAGCTCGGGGACGGTGACGAGGTCGTTGTCTTCGATAAACTTGATCGCTTCGAGAGCGAGGTCGCGGATCATTTCCGGTTGTTTGCCGGGTTCGACGTAGAGGTTTTTGACGTGTTCGAGTGCCTTGTGCCAGTCGTCGCCGTAGCCGAGATCGCGCGACGCTTTTTTCATTTCGTTTTCGCACCAGGCCATCTCTTTTTCGCCGATGGCGATGATCTCTTCCGGTGTGTAGGGGATCATTTCGGAGCGGAGCTCGCTGATTAGCGCTTCGCGTCCGATTGGATCGCCGACGATGTCGCTCGAGTCACCTGCGCGTGCGGTAGTGGGGCGTCCGCCTCCTGGTCCACGCGGCGCCGCCGCTTGAGTATTATCGGTGCGAACACCGACGATTCGTTCACTAATAAAACTTGAATAATTTGTCAGTGCTTGATCGACTGACTTATACGGCTCCTCATTCCACCACGTGAATATTGGATCGTAACCGTTGTAGAACGTATACCAGTTTCTGAGATTGCCTCTTAAGCCGTTGATTGCAGCAACAGCACGATTCCCGACGGTTTTCTTAACTTGAGATGCCTCGACAGTTCGCCGTCGATCGTCAATCTGCTTGCGTAGATCGTTAAGCGTCGCCGCGATCTTTGCGGAGTTGATCGGTTCCATGCGACGTCGTGCTTCTTCGAGATCGATGATCGTCTTCGCAAACGGCAGAAGCGGTTCGATCTCGACGAGTTGCTTGCCTTGAATATCGAGTTGCCGCAGTTCGTATTCGAGGTGATTTTTGAAGAGTATGTAATCGACTTTTCCGTCCTGGCTCATCGAGTCGAAATCGAGCTTTGTCAGCGATGCAAGCCATTCACCATAGAACTTCCTAAACCGTTCTCGTCGCGCCGGTGAGATATTGACCGGATACGACCTCGTCAAACTCCCCCGGTCGACCGCGTATCGCTCAATAGCCGCGCGCATCTCGCTCACCGGCGTCTTTCCATTCACCGGTTCCGCTGTCGCGGCCGGCCTGGTTCGCGCGCCGTTAGGCCTCGCGCCGCCATTACGCGTCTGCGCCGGTAAGTTAACCAAAAGACCAAGCATCAGAAGCACTACGACAACACCGGTGGCTGATCGCATACTTTGTCTCCTAAAAAAACCAGATTGTGATTGATAAAAACGGCAAGTGGCCGCCCATGCTATCGCAACTATGACCGGGCAGCAATAACTAACTCGTACTCGCGAGGTGTGTCCACGTCGAATGCGCCTTGTGGAAAGGTGATCGTTGCAACTGAGTGTGGATGGTTGAGGATTATGCGTCTGGCGCCTTCGTCGGCGGTGAGTGAGGTGAGCTCGTCGAAGAGTTCGCTAGTGAAGAAGGCGGGCGCGCCTTGTATGCCTTCATAACTTGAAGCCACGATCGGTTCGCCGGTTTTGAAATGAGTGAAGATGAGATCGTTGAGAATCTCGGCGGTGACGAAAGGTTGATCGCACAGCGTCAACATAACCGCGTCCAGATCCTCGTTGAGAAGTTCTTCCATGCCGGCGCGGATGGATGAGCTCATTCCGGCGCTCCAGTTTTGGTTCTCGATTACCGAAACCGGCATACCGGCGAGCTCGTCCCTCATCTGTTGCGCTTCGTTCCCAACCACGACGACAACTCGCTGGCACAACGAACCGACTGCAGCCTCCGCCGCCCGGCGTATCAGACTCTCTCCCTGATAACGCAGCAACTGCTTCGGACTGCCCATACGCGACGATCCGCCCGCCGCCAGCACAATGACGCCGATTATCATAAGCGCAAACTAAACCTCACAGACCACACCAACTTCCACCGCCGCAAAATCCATTGGTTGGCCCATTTCTACCATCGTGGGAACGGCGAACATCAGCGATGCGGACCAATCGTGAATCGTTCCTTCTCGCACGCGCAGCTCACCGCCGGCGCGTTCGCGATAACACTGCCTTGATCTCGCTGACAATCGAAAGCGCAATCTCTTCCGACGTTTCGGCGCCGATGTCCAACCCGATAGGCGCATGTAAACGCTGAAGATCAGAGGCGGATCCGACCACGTATCTTCTGCCGCAAGTTCGAGCAGTAACCGTTCGGTGCGACGCTTTGGTCCCAAACATCCGAGATAGCGCAAGCGCAACGGCAAAAGTTGTCGCAGCAACTCGAGATCGTGCAGATAGTTGTGCGTCATCAACACTACCACCGTGCGCTCAGACAGTCGCGACTTGTTCGCTCACATCTTCCGGCCGCGCACAGCAACACTGCATCAGCTTCTTTGAAATCGTTCAAGACTCGACGCGCGCGCTCGTGTGTCGACAACGGTTGTGTGCCAGCCAAGACTTTTGCAAGACCAACGACCGGCAACAACATCGTGACCCGCGCCGAAAATCACCAAGCGCGGGCGTGGCTGGACCACTTCCAAAAAGACGTCGAAGTAACCGTCAAGAGTTTCGTAACGCCTGATCGTGGACTTCGTTTCGAACAGTTGATTGCGCACTACCTCGCGCAAGTCGTCGAAGATCGATGGCGTGACGAACTCGCCGTCGATGTCCGTCCGGATAACAAAGCAGTAGTGCCGATCGTGCTTCTCGGTCGCCTTCAACATGAAACACCGTGGCAACTGCGCCGCAGATATCGCTTTCAGCGCACTCCGCGAGCAACTGCATCAGACCAGCCAACACGTTCATTTGTCGCCGGCTCGATCAGGACGTGGACCACGCCGTTGCAACCCAGACCAAGCCCCCAGACGATGTCGTCGTCAGTCGTCGTGTCGTACTTCACCAGCGCTGGCTCGCCCGTCAACATCACTTTCTTCGCGCGCTCGCAGACGTCTCGCTCGAAACAACCGGCGCTGAGTACGCCCGTCGTTTCGCCGCTCTCGGTAATCAGCATGCGCGCGCCGGGACGCCTGTAGGACGAACCTTCGAACGACACGACTGTCGCCAGCGCGGCACGTTGCTCGCGACAGACGCCGGAACGCATCTACTATGTTTTGGGCTTCAGTCATTTCTGTCTCGTTGTAGGGGCGGCCCTCCGTGGCCGCCTGTTGCCGAATGAAGCGTCTGAAGGGCAGCCACGGAGTGCCGCCTCCTACATCAATTTGTCGAGCGTGATCGGAAGTTGGCGAATGCGCTTGCCGGTCGCATGAAACACCGCGTTCGCGACGCGCGGCGGCGACGCCGACGTAAGACACTTCGCCGATTCCCTTCGCGCCGATCGGATTGACGTGCTCGTCCCGCTCTTCAACAAAGAACGCCTCGATCGACAGGAATGTCGGCATTCACCGGAACGTGATACTCGCCCAGACTCGCGTTGACGATCCGGCCCATGCGATGGTCCATCACCGTCTCTTCCATCAACGCCATTCCCAATCCCACCAACTACACCGCCGCTTAACTGACTGCGCGCCGTCTTCTCGTTCACGATCCGCCCGGCGCCACACCCAGAAACGACGCGACTCACGCGCATCGAACCCAGATCAGCATCCACGCGCACCTCAATAAAATGCGCGCAGAAAGCGTGCATCGAGAATTTCTTGTTCTCGTCGCCTGGCTTCGAATCGACAGTCGCTTCGATCGATTCCATGCGATTGCGGCGCAGAATCTCGGCGTAAGTTTCACCGCGTGACGGGTCGCTCTTGAACGAGATGCGTCCATCCGCAAATGTCACTTGCTCTTCGGTCGCGCCGTGCAGCGGCGAACGCCTGTCGTTACTCGCGAGCGCCAACAGCTTTGCGCGCACTGCCAAAGCCGCTTCGTGAACCGCCGAACCAACGCTCGCGGTCGTGCCCGAACCGCCGTGAACCGACGCCTTTCGGCAAGGTCGAATCACCCAACTCCGAACGCACGCGATTCAAATCCATCGCCAACGCTTCAGCGCCGACGATCTTCATCGTGGTCCACGTTCCCGGTCCCATGTCGCTGGCCGACGATTGGACCACCGCCGTTCCGTCGCTGAAAATGCGCGCCCGCGCACTCGCCGGCATGCGATACATCGGATACGTTCCCGTCGCCATTCCCATGCCGACGAGGTAACGACCGTCGCGCATCGAGCGCGGCTCGAACGTGCGGCGCGACCAGCCAAAGACTTCGGCGCCACGCCGGTAGCATTCGAGCAGCGACTTGCTGGACCACGGCAGACCGTTCGACGGATCGCGTGTCGGCGTGGTTGCGAATGCGCATCTCCAGCGGATCGATCTTCAGCTTGTAAGCCAACTCGTCGAGCGCGCTGTCGAGCGCAAACACGCCGGAACATTCGCCTGGAGCGCGCATGTAGAGCGGCGTCTGAATGTTGCCGCGCACGAGGCGATACTTCGTGATGCAATTCGGACTCGCGTAGAGCATCCGCGTCGCGCCCAAGAGACTTTCGGTGTTCTCTTCGTAAAGCGACGTTTGCGCGTAGCCTTCGTGAACGATCGCCGTCAGCCGCCCATCGCGGCTCGCGCCGAGCGCCACGCGCTGCATCGTGTAAGGCCGATGTCCGTGCGAACGTAAACATCTGCTGGCGTTTCGACGACGAGCTTCACCGGACGACGCACGGCGCGCGCCGCCATCGCGGCGACGACCGGATGCGACCACGGACGCAACGACGAGCCGAAAGCGCCGCCGACAAACGGCGAGATCACGCGCACGTCTTCTTCGCGGAAGTCCGAAACACCATCGCCACGTGCATCTGCGTGTTTGGCACCCATTGCGTCTTGTCGTGCAGCGTCAGTTTGCCGTTGGACCATTCCGCGATCGTCGAGAGCAGCTCCATCGGATTGTGATGTTCGATCGGGAATCGTGTAAGTCTCGTCGATCGACAACTTCGGCCTTACTCAACGCGTCCGGATCGCCGCGCACAACGTCCGCCGGTCTTCCGGTCGGCGATTCCTTCATCAATCCTTCCTGCGGTGGAAAGGCGCGCGCCATTTCCGCTTCGACGCTGGTTACGTGTTTGCGTTCGTCATAAGTCAACTTTGACCAGCGTTGCTGCGTATTCAGCCTGCTCGAGCGTCTCGGCGACGACGACCGCGATCGGTTGGCCGTTGAAATAGATCGTCTTGTCTTGCAACACCGGCAACGAACGCCCAAAAACCGGCGCGACGTAATCGTCATTTGTTTGCGGACGCTCGGGAAAACGCAGGCGCGGCGCGTTCAGATGCGTGATCACTTCGATCACACCCGGCGCACTCAGCGCCGCTTTGGCGTCGATCGAACGAATGCTGTCCGCTCGCGATCGTGCTCATCACCAGCACGCCGTGGGCGACATTCGCGACCTTGAACTCCGCTGCATAACGCGCGCCGCCCGTCACCTTCAGGCGTCCGTCGACGCGTTCGACTGGCTTGCCGATCAGCGATCTTCACTACCTGACTCATGCTGTCCTCCCGTTCGCTGCGATCGTTAGCGCGCGAACGATCGCGCGCCTGCCTAACTCGATCTTGAAGCGATTGTGTTCGGTGCCGCCGCGCCCTGCATCGCGGCTTCCGCGGCTCGTCTGAAAGACAGCTTCGTCCGCGCGTTGCCCGTTTAAGCACTCGCTCGGCGCTGGTCGCGCGCCACGGTTTGTGCGCCACGCCGCCCATCGCCATTCGCGCCTGTTGAATAATTCCATTGCGGATATCGAGCGCGGCTGCGACTGAAACGAGAGCGAATGCGTACGAAGCGCGGTCTCTCACTTTCAAGTAGTAAGAATGCGGCGCAAACACGGACGACGCCGCCGGCAAGTCGATCGCCGTGATCAATTCGTCGCGTCGGAGGTTTGTGTCGATTTGCGGCGTGTCGCCGGGCAAACGATGAAAGTCGGCGAACGGAATCGTGCGCGCGCCTTGCGGTCCTTCGACTTGCACCACGGCGTCGAGCGCCGCGAGTGCGACGCACATATCCGAAGGATGCGTGGCGATGCACTGCGCGGCTCGTGCCGAAGATCGCGTGTATGCGACTGAAGCCTTCGAGCGCGCCGCAGCCGGAACCTGGCTGGCGTTTGTTACAAGGCATCGCGACGTCGTAAAAGTAGTAACAACGCGTTCGCTGCATCAGATTGCCGCCGTTCGTTGCGGCGTTTCTCAACTGCGGACTCGCGCCGGCGAGAATCGCCTGCGAGACGAGCGGATAACGTTCGCGCACCAGACGATGATTCGCGGTGTCGCTGTTCTTCGCCAGCGCGCCCAGCCGCAAGCCGCCTTCACGTTCGACGATGCGTGACAGTTCGAGCCGGTTGATGTCGACGAGGCGGCCGGGCTGTTCGACGTTTTCCTTCATCAAGTCGATGAGGTTTGTGCCACCGGCAAGAAACTTCGCATTGTGTTGCGCAACTGCTTGAATGGCAGCCTGTGGACTCGCGGCGCGTGTATAAGCAAAAGGTTTCATTAGGCAAACTCCTCTCCGATGTCGCTTGCCCGCTCACTTCGCGTATTGCGGCGACGATTCCCGGGTAAGCGCCGCAGCGGCAGATGTTGCCCGACATGCGCTCGCGGATCTCGTCGTCGCTGAGCGCGACGCGTCCTGGCTTGTCGCACGTCCTCGGTTACGTGACTCACGGCGCCCTGGTCCACCTCGCTGCAGCATTGCGACGGCCGAGCAGATCTGTCCCGGCGTGCAGTAGCCGCACTGAAAACCTTCGTGACGCACGAACGCGCTTTGCAACGGGTGCAACTCGTCGCCTTTTGCGAGGCCTTCGATCGTCGTGATCTCGCTGCCGTCGTAGATCACGGCGAGGGCGAGACACGAGTTGATGCGCCGGCCATCGACGAGGATCGTGCAGGCGCCGCACTGGCCGTGATTGCAACCTTTCTTTGTGCCGGGCAGATCGAGTTTTTCGCGCAGCAGGTCGAGCAGGGAAGTGCGTGGATCGAAACGCAGGCCGTAATTAGTCCCATTGACGCGCAGCCGCACCGGCACTGTGCCGGCTGTTGAGGCTGGCGCAGACTGTTGCGGCGTGGCTGCCAACGCCTTCTCACTTCCATCCGTCAGCAGCCTCGAAGCGACAAATATCCCGCTGCCCGCGAGCATTGAAGTCTTCAAAAACTCGCGGCGCGCAATGGACAAATCATCATTTCTACCCGAAGTATTATTCATAACTGACGCTCTCACTTGTTTTGAATGTGAGCATTTTTCACCCGGCGGGACTTTTCCGCATCACGCAATCTGAGGTTTTTTGCTTAACTCGGAGGGATACCCGATCCGTACCACGATCGGGTAGGTTCCACTTCTGCATGCTATACTGACGCCATTCTCAAACTTTCAACGCTGTTACCTCACGACGGCAATGACTTTTGATTGGGATCCGATTAAGGCAAAGTTAAATCTTTGGAAGCACCGAGTTTCTTTTGAAGAAGCCAGTACTGCTCTCTTGGATCCATTTTCGAAAACAGACTTCGATTACGATCATTCGAGCAAGGAGTACCGTTTCGTTGTCGTTGGGGTGTCGATGCGGCGAAGATTGCTAGTTGTATCGTATACTGAACGCGACGAAGCTTTTCGACTGATCAGTGCTCGCTTAGCGAACAGGCATGAGCGAAAGATTTATGAAGAATATTAGGGAATACTTCGACGATTTGCGTCCTGAGTACAAGCGATCTGATTTTGGAGAAATGGTTACAGGAAAGCACGCCGTAGTTGATTTAGCGCTAGCCGAATTTGCCCGTCTTTTAATCGCCTGCATAGGTGAGGATGAGGGGTTGACCTTTATTCTTCATCGGGGTAAGCCTCCGGTGCGCCGCAAGGCCGGTGATTGGACCTACGAAATCGACACCGCTGACCGGATCACTTTGCGTTATTGGCTAAATAAAATTGAAAGTATCGACGAACCAGTCTCAAACCAACCTGGCGTTCGCACTCCTCAGGAGAGAGCCGCCCTTCAGGATCTCCTCGAAAAACACGTCCAACAGTTGAGAACTAAAGTAGACGCGCGGCGATAAGGTCGTCTCGAACTTAAACTTGCGCCGCCGCAGCACCCTTTGCTAAACTCCACCCTTGTTTTTCTAACTTTTGGTAGGAGCTCCGGAAGACCTTCGTCATGAATCGAACATACACTCGATTCACTACTTTTTAGCCGACCCGCACTATGCGGGCGCACGCGAAGGCGCTCCTATCGAATCCGATCAACTGAAGTAAACAATTAGTGAGTCGCAAATCGTAAGGAATCGTCTTCGGCCCTGGCCTCAGGTCTGTCTCGGAGTCCGCGGAGACGAGAGTCATGAGTGAGATCAATGTACAACTGAAGGATGGCGCGTCCGTCCCGATGCCGGCGTCGGCAACGGTGGCGGAAGCGTTGAAGAAACTGGACCGCGATCTGGCGAAACAAGCGCTGGCCGCGAAGGTCGGCGGCCGCGAGGTCGATCTGACTGCTTCGCTTGAAGCGCTGTCAGAAGGAAATGGCGCGACCAAAGCGCAAAACGTCCAGATCGATCCCATCGTCCCGCAGACGCGCGACGGCCTCGAAGTGCTGCGTCACTCGACCGCCCACTTGCTCGCCGCCGCCGTACTCGATCTCTTTCCCGGCACGAAACTCGGCATCGGACCAGCGCTGCTCGACGATCCGCGTTACGGTTTCTTTTACGACGTGATCACGCCGCGTCCGCTCACGGAATCAGATCTGCCCGTGATCGAGAAGCGGATGAAACAGATCGCCAGCCAAAACCTGGTCTATCGCCGCGAGGAAATCACCAAAGAAGAAGCGCTTCGCGTCTTCAGCGAACGCGACGAGCCGCTCAAGCGCGAACTGATCGACGAGAAAGCCGGCGCACAAGTCAGCGTCTACTACATCGACGGCTCGCCCTTCATCGACTTCTGTCTCGGCCCGCACGTGCCGAACACGAACAAGCTCCGCGCTTTCAAACTGCTCTCTCTCGCAGGCGCTTACTGGAAAGGCGATGCTTCGCAACCGCAGATGCAACGAATCTACGGCACGGCTTTCTTCACGCCCGACGAGCTCGACGCGTGGGTGAAGCAGCGCGAAGAAGCCGAGAAGCGCGACCATCGAAAACTCGGCCGCGAGCTCGATCTCTTTTCGATCCTGGAAGAGTACGGCCAGGGCCTCGTGATGTGGCACCCGAAAGGCGGCGCCATTCGCAGAGAGATGGAAGACTTCCTGCGCGGCGAGTTGTTGAAACGCGGCTACGGCCTCGTCTTCACGCCACACATCGCCAAGCGCGACCTCTGGTTCACCAGCGGTCACGAAGAAAACTACGCCGACTCGATGTTCTCGCCGATGGAATTCGAAGGACAGGAATTCCGCATCAAGCCGATGAACTGCCCGTTTCACATCGGCATTTACAAAACGTCACAGCGATCGTATCGCGATCTGCCGTTGCGTTACGCCGAGCTTGGCACGTGCTACAGAGCCGAACTATCCGGCGCGCTGCACGGACTGACGCGCGTCCGCGGCTTCACGCAGGACGACGCGCACATCTTCTGCACGCCCGAGACGATTCGCGGCGAGATCCTGGCTTGTATCGACTTCGCTTTCCACGTCTACGAAGTCTTCGGCTTCAAAGACATCAAAGTCGAGCTGTCAGTGCGAGGCAACGATCCAAACGTTAACTATCTTGGCTCAGACGAAGACTGGGACAACGCGGAAGCCGCGCTTGTCGACGCCTTGAACTCGCGAAACATTCAGTACACGCGCGTCGAAGGTGAAGCGGTCTTCTATGGACCAAAGATCGACATCCGGGTCGAAGATGCGATCGGGCGCAATTGGCAGTTGACGACGGTCCAATTCGATTTCAATTTGCCGCGGCGATTCCAGATGGAATACATCGGCGAAGACAACAAACCGCATCAGCCGTTGATGGTCCATCGGGCGTTATTCGGCTCCGTGGAACGTTTCTTCGGCGTGTTAATCGAACACTACGCCGGTGCGTTCCCAATGTGGCTGGCGCCGGTGCAAGTCGCGGTCCTGCCGATCACGGATCGAGTCAACGACTACGCCGAAGAGATCGAGAACGAACTGCGCGGGTACGGCTTCCGTGTCGAAGCAAACTTGCGAAGCGAAAAAATCGGCGCGAAGATTCGCGACGCGCAGTTGCAGAAAGTTCCGTTCATGCTCGTCATCGGCGATCGAGAAAAGGAACAGCGAACGGTGGCCGTTCGCGAACGCGCAAAGGGCGACATCGGCGTGATGTCGGTCGACGAATTCAGGGAAATGGCGCAACGCCTCATAAAGACGCGCGCTTTAACCAACAACTGTCGAGAGTCCAACGATCCGGCGTTCACTCCGCCGGACGTTGCGCTCAAAGACGCAACTTAGGAGGTGCAGCAATAGCTACAGGCTTTCGCGGTCGCGGTCAGCGTCCTGATAACCGGCGTGTTCCGCCGGTCCGTATTAACGAAAGAATTCGAGTGCCCGAAGTGCGGGTAATCGGCGAGGAAGGAGAGCAACTCGGCGTGATGGATGTGCGCGACGCCATCCGCGCCGCGCGCGATAAAGGATTGGACCTCGTGGAGGTTGCTCCTAATGCCGATCCCCCCGTTTGCCGAATCATCGATTTCGGCAAGTACCAGTACGAAGCAAAGAAGAAAGCGAACGAGGCCAAGAAGAAGCAGGTCACGATCACGGTCAAAGAAGTGAAGTTTCGTCCCGGCACCGACGATCACGATTACGACTATCGCATGAAACATGCGCGCCAGTGGTTGCAGGACGGCGACAAAGTTAAAGCTACGATCTGGTTTCGTGGCCGGGAAATGACGCACCGTGAGCTCGGCGCGCGCATCCTCGAAAAACTCGAGCAGGATCTTATCGATGTTGGCGAAGTCGAGGCGCGGCCGAGGATGGAAGGGAATCAGATGTTCATAATTCTCGGGCCGAAACGGCACAAGACCAGCGCCTCGAAGGACGCGCACACGAGCGCGCCGCCGACAACGAATCAATGAAGTGATAGCACGTCATAAGGAGTCAAAATAATGCCTAAACTAAAAACACATAAAGGTGCGGCGAAGCGGTTCCGCCTGACCGCCACCGGAAAGATCAAGCGAGGTCACTCGCACGCGCGACACATCCTGACCAAGAAGACGAACAAGCGTAAACGTCAGCTCGATATCGACGTCCTCGTCTCCCCTGCGGATCATGATCGTGTGATCGCGATGTTGCCGTACGGCAGAGACTAAGCCAATCGAATTCGCAGCGAATCGAATTGGCAGTCGCATTCTAATTTTATTGATGAGTAACGAGTCTTCATTTACCGGCTTTTAGCAGAAAGGGGAATTTTATGCCCAGAGCAAAACGTGGCAATAAGCGTCTCGAAAGACGCAAGAAGATATTGAAACTGGCGAAAGGTTATCGCGGCACTAAATCGAAGCTGTATCGCTCCGCGAAGGAATCAGTCGAGCGCGGGTTGAATTTTGCTTACACGGGAAGGAAGTTGAAGAAGCGCGACTTCCGCAGCTTGTGGATCGTGCGCATCGGCGCTGCGGCCCGTTTGAATGGATTGAATTATTCACAACTCATGCACGGTTTGAAACTGGCCGGCAACGAGCTCGATCGCAAAGTGCTCGCGGATCTCGCCGTCCATGAGCCGGAGTCGTTTGCCGCCGTTGCGGCCCAGGCTAAAAGCGCGCTCGAAAACGAGCAGCGCAACAACAAAGCAGCGTAATAGTTCTGCGAAAGGAAGCTAAATCAGTGAACAGAATCCATAGACTAGCCAGCCTGGTGGTGCTCGCACTTTTACTTGGAAGCTCCGCTGCTTTCGCACAGGACACGCTGTCAGGCAAGTATGAAGGAACAGTGAAGACTGCCGGCGCTGCCGATGAAAAAGTCTCCCTCGAACTGAAGAACGACGGCGGCAAGATCTCGGGCCGTTTGATGAAGGGCCAGAATGCGATCGACATCACCGACGGCACGCTGGCTGAATCGAAGCTCTCGCTTAAACTCGGCGCAGCAGCGAAAGACGGAACGATCAGCGGCGTCGTCAATGGCGACACCATCACCGGCGACTGGCTCGCGGGCGCAACGAAGCGCTCGTTCGAGCTCAAGAAAGTTCCGGCTGCGGATGCAGCAGCCGCCGCCACTCCGGCCGCGGGCGCCCCGGTGAACCTGAGCGGACAATGGGATGCCGTCGCCGACGCGAACGGTCAGCCGGTTCCGTTTCTTCTGAACCTGAAGGTCGAAGGCGAGACCGTTACCGGCAACAGCAGTTCCCAACTCGGCGAGTCGGTGATCAAAAACGGCTCGTGGAAAGATGGAAAACTGGCGTTTGATCTCGAAGGCCAAAACGGCACCATCTCGATGAGCGCGACAGTCATCGAGGGAAAACTCTCGGGACAGTTTGATTTCGGTGGACAGTTGCAGGGTAAGTGGGTTGCAGTTAGAAAGAACTAGCCGGTATCGATTTGATGACAGAAAGCCAACCAGAATTGTCACCTGAGCAACAGGTGGAAACAGCTCGCAAAGCGTTCGACCAAGACATCGAACGCTTTGTTCGCTTTAGTGATCCTTCGCAGTTGGATATCGATCTCGAAACGGCGCTCGCGGAGGAACGCGCCTTCGCGGAAGTGCGCGCGCGTCACCTGGGCAAGAAAAGCGCGCTGGCTGCTTCGAAGAAATTAATCGGCCGCGTGGCGCCCGAAGCGCGTCCTGCTTTTGGTCAGTTGGTCCAATCTCACGAGGACGCCATCGTCCAAATGGCCGAAAAGATCGAGTCGAGCCTTAAGGGCCATATCGAGTCGCAACGAACTGCGCGCGAGAGCATCGACGTGACGATGCCGGGCCGCCGTCCGCGCTCCGGACACCGTCACCCGATCACGTTGCTGCGCGAACGCATCGAAGACATCTTCGTCGCGCTTGGTTACGCCATCGAGGATGGCCGCGAGATCGAGACCGACTTCTACAACTTCGCCGCGCTTAACATCCCGGACAACCATCCGGCGCGCGGTGAGCAGGACACGTTCTACACGACTGAAGGTTTCGCGCTTCGTTCGCAAACTTCGACCGTGCAGATTCATGCGATGCAACGGCGTGGCGTGCCGGTGCGGATGATTGCGCCGGGCCGCGTGTTCCGCCGCGACACGCCCGATCCGACGCACAATCCGATGTTCTTCCAGGTTGAAGGTCTGTGTGTGGATCGCGGGATCACGATGGCCCACCTGAAGGGCACGGTGGCTGAGTTTCTGCGGCGGATGTTTGGACCTGACACGGTCACGCGTTTTCGGCCGTCGTATTTCCCGTTCACCGAACCGAGCGCTGAGTTCGATTTCAGTTGTTTCAAGTGCAAAGGCTCCGGTTGCCGGATCTGCAAGAACTCGGGCTGGATCGAGTTGGGCGGATCGGGGATGGTCCATCCGAATGTGTTGCGCACCGTGGGCGTCGATCCGCGGGAATACTCCGGTTTCGCGTTTGGTCTGGGGATCGATCGGATGTGCGCGCTGATGTACGAGCTCGACGATATTCGTCTGTTGTTCGAAAACGATGTGCGGTTTTTGGAGCAATTCGAGTAGATGCTGATCAGTTACCAATGGCTGCGGGAGTTTACTGACACGAGTCTCAGCCCGCAGGAAATACGAGAACGGCTGACGATGGTTGGCCTGGCGATCGATGCTGTCGAGTCGCACGATGGCGATTCCGTGATCGACGTCGAGGTGCCGTCGAATCGGCCCGACTGTCTGTCGCACGTCGGGATCGCGCGTGAGTTAACCGTGATCGAGCGCAAACAGTTGCGCCTCCCGGAGGTCAGAACCGTGAAAACGGACGGCCGCTCGGAAGATCTCACATCCGTGGAAATTAAAGATCCCGATCTGTGTCCGCGTTACGCAGCCTGGCTCGTCCGTGGCGTCAAGATTGGTCCATCGCCTGACTGGCTCGCCAGGCGGCTCGAAACCATCGGCCAGCGGCCCATCAACAACGTCGCCGACATCACCAACTACGTGCTGCACGAGCTGGGCCAACCGCTGCACGCCTTCGATTTCAACAAACTCGGCGGTCACCGCATTGTCGTGCGCCGCGCGGCTCGCGGTGAGAAGCTGCGTACGCTCGACGGCGTCGATCGCGAGTTGACCGGTGACATGCTCGTCATCGCCGATGCCGAGAATGCAGTCGCGCTTGCCGGAATCATGGGCGGGGAAGATTCGGAGATCTCTGCCGGCACGACCGACGTGCTGATCGAAAGCGCTTACTTCGATCCAAACTCCGTCCGTCGCACTGCTCGCCGGCTCGGCATGGACACTGAAGCCTCTCGCCGTTTCGAACGCGGCGGCGATCGCGAGAACGTGCTGCACGCGCAGCGACGTTGCGTCGAACTGATCTGCGAGCTTGCAGGAGGTGTTGCAACCGAAGCGCCGATCGACATCTATCCGCAGCCGCTCGAACCACGCATCGTCAGTCTTCGTCCCGAGCGCGTGAAGTCGTTGACTTCGCTTTCGGTCGAGCAGAGCGAGATGGTTCGCATCCTCGAAGGACTCGGTTTCAAGTCTGAAACCTTTCCGCTGGAGAAGCTGACTTTCCGCGTGCCGTCGTGGCGCGTCGACGTCGAACAGGAAGAAGATCTCGTCGAAGAGATCGCGCGGCATACGGGTTTCGAGAAGATCGGTTCCGAGCTGCCGCCGACAAATCTTCCCGGTGAGTATCAGCCGCTCGAGATGAAGCAACGTTCCTTGCGACGTGCTTTGAATGCGTTTGGGTTTGATGAAGCGATCACGTTCAGCTTCATCGGCCGCGAGGAGCAGTTTGAACTGATCCCTGCGCTGGCTGAGCGCGATCAGCCGGAGCTAAAGAACCCGATCATCGAAGGTGCGTCGTGGATGCGATCGACGCTGTTGAGTGGCTTGCTGAATTCGCGTGCGGCACAACTTCAATCACGGCATTCGCGACGTGCGTTTGTTCGAAATTGGGCGGGTTTTCGGGGTTTTTAAGGAAGGAGAGCTGCCGCAGGAGCCGCTTGCGCTTGCGCTGGTGGCGACCGGCGCGGCGATTGAGGAGAACAAAGCGCAGGCCGATCGCGAGCTCGACTTCTTCGATCTCAAGGGCGCGCTCGAAGGCGCGGTTGAGTGGATGAACTTGAGTCCGCTTGTTTTCACCAACGCGTCGGTGAAGCATCTGCGCGCTGGACAGGCGGCGCAGATCAAGCGCGCCGATGGTGTTGTTATCGGCACGATGGGACGGTTAGCAGAGTCTCTTGCTTCTGCTTATAAGTTTCGTCAAGCGGTGTACCTCGTCGAGCTCGATCTTGAATCGTTGATTGGCGGACCGCAACGAGTAACTCAATACTCGCCGTTGCCGCGTTATCCTTCGGTGATGCGCGATCTATCGTTGTTGTTGAATCGCACTGTCTCGGTTGACGAGATCCTCAGCGCGGTCAGGAACCAGCAAGTGACGGACTGTCGCAACGTCATGTTGGTCGGAACTTTCGCGGGCGCGAACATTCCGCCAACGAAGAGATCGGTCACGTTGAGACTCGAATATCGCTCTGACGAGCGCACGTTGCGCGATGAGGAAGTTGAGGAGCGACACTCGCAACTCACGTCGTCGTTGTTGCAGACCTTCGGCGCAGAGCAGCGTTAGAAAATAAATCTGGCGGGATTGTGAAATGAGTCTTGCGCTTGCAACCGCTTAAGCGGATAATCGCTGTCGATTATCACTCTAGTAACGCTGACGGAGACAAAAGATGGTTGGCCTTTCAGGCTTGGAAAAGTTTTCGCACCTCGAAGATAAAATCTATCGGACCATCGAACTTACCAAAACCCTGCGTCAGGAAAAAGAGAACCTCGAAAAGGAGCTCGCGCTGATTCATCGAGACATGGGGAATGTCTTGAATGAGAAAGAGCGGCTCGAATCGCAGGTCGAGAAGCTGCTTGCCGAGCGTGAGACCATTCGCATGAAAGTCGAAGCGATGCTCGACGCCGTGGCTGCTCTCGATCCGGAGATGGCTGAGGAGCTCAGATGAGCTCCGGGATCGGCCGCATGATCAATAAAGGCAGTATGCCGAGTATGCCCAGTATGGATGCCACGAGCAGTAGTCCCACCATTCGGGTTGAGATATACAATCAGACCTATAACATCAGGTCTGACGGCGACACCGAATACATCATTCAGCTTGCGGAGTTCGTCGACAGCCGCATGCGCGAGATCTCTTCGGGTACTCTGACTGTTGATTCGTTGAAAGTCGCCATCCTCGCCGCCCTGCACATCGCCGACGAACTTCATCGTCTCAAGAACATGCACGAGCAAGCCGATTCCCAACTCGCCGCCCGCAGCGCCGAGTGCGCGGAGATGCTCGATCGCCTCCTCAAAGTCCGCACCAGCCTTGAAAACGAACAAGGCGGCGCCGGCAAGTTGTCGCTTGGTTAGCTTTTCCTTCGGTTTAATCATTCCTTCTCAAGGGCTATTCGCTTCAACGCCGCGGCTTCGCCGCCTGATGTGAGGCGAGGCTATGCCTCGCCGTCGACGTGAGAATAAAAATGGGCTATGCCCCCAAGATTTAGGCCGGAGGCCGAACCAAGGGCATAGCCCGATTTCACTACTACTTCTACGGCGAGGCATAGCCTCGCCTCACATCAGGCGGCGAAGCCGTGGCGGAACATCAGGCGGCGAAGCCGCGGCGGAACATCAGGCGGCGAAGCCGCGGCGGAACATCAGCGAGGAAGCCGCGGCGGAACATCAGCGAGGAAGCCGTTTGGGGAACTAACTTGTGAATAAGAAATAGCGAGTCTCCTATGTTCAAAAAACGACCCGCTTCTCGGTCGAATACTCTTGTGTTACTATCTCGCGCGGCGGAGGGAAACGTTCTGCGGTGTTCGTCACCGAGTGTACGATGATTGAGCCAACGCCGTTGATTAGGGAGACCGAGGTCGCATGGCCAGTGCATTTCTTCATCGTTAAGAAATGCCAGAGGCTGCGTCATTAAGAGGTCACCCACCTGTCTATGCAGGTTCAATTACGGCTTCGGAACGGCAACTGCGGATCTCCCTCTCGCCAGAACCGCGAATCGTGAATCGTAGATCGTGATTCGTTTCACGCCACTTCGATCCGTGATTGGCGGTTTTTTATATCTAAACAAATTTCACCACTATGAAAATCCTCATGCTCGGAGACGTGGTGGCAAAGCCCGGACGCATCGCCGTGCTCGAACGCATCCAGGATCTCCGCGAACAACACCAGATCGACCTCGCGATTATGAATGCCGAGAATCTCGCGGGCGGTTTCTCCGTGACCCCGTCGCTGTGCGAACAACTGTTCGGCACCGGCATCGACGTGATGACCTCCGGCAATCACATCTTCGACAAGAAAGAAGCCGTCGATTACATCCGCAAACAACCGCGACTGCTGCGTCCAGCTAACTACCCGCCAAACACTCCCGGCAGCGGCTCCTGGGTTGGAGAAGTGCAAGGCGTGAAAGTTGCCGTGATGAACGTGATGGGCCGCGTGTTCATGCCGCCCTCCGACGATCCGTTTCGCGTTATCGACCAGGTAATAAAAACACTGCCCGACGATGTGAAGGTCCGACTCGTGGACGTTCACGCCGAAGCAACTTCCGAGAAAGTGGCGATGGGTTGGTTTCTCGACGGGCGTGTATCGGCAGTTGTCGGCACGCACACTCACGTACAAACAGCCGACGAGAGAATTCTGCCGTCGGGCACCGCGTATCTTTCAGATCTCGGAATGACGGGAAGTTACGCCGGGGTGATCGGAATGAACAAGTCGGACGTGATCGCGCGCTTCACTTCAGTGATCGCGAAGCGCGCGGAACACGCTAGTGGCCAGGTGCGAATCTGCGCGGCTGTGATCGACGTCGACGAAACCACCGGAAGCGCCAGATCCATCGATCGTTTAAGCCTCAGCCACGATCAGTAACAGGTTTCATTTTCCATTTGTTTCTCATTTGTCATTTGTTATTTCTGCAATCCAATCCTGCGCAAATGTTTCGCCAGGTCGATATGCCGTTCCAGTTGCGACTTGAGATCGGGTCTTAGCTTCAGACACTCGATCACATCCGCTTCCGCCGCCGCTTCCTGACCCAGGTACACTTTCGACACAGCGCGATTGAAGTACGCCCATCCGATCTCCGGATTGTGCGCGATCGCCTTATCGAAGTTATCGACCGCGTTCTGCATGTAGCCTTTGTACATCCACGCGATGCCGAGACCGTGATACGCCCACGCCATCGTCGGATCTAACCGAATCGCGCGTTCAAAATCGGCGACCGCCGAGTCAAACTGTTTCAAGGCAAGATAAACATCCGCACGCTGGTAAAACGTCTCCGCCAATCGATCGTTCAGCTCGATGGCGCGATTCAGATCCGCAAGCGCACCCTGCTCGTCGCCAAGCTCGTGTCGCAAACTGCCGCGATTATTGAGCGCTTCGAAGAAGTCTTTCTTTAGAGCAATGGACTTGTCCAGATCTTTCAGCGCCGCCGCCGTGTTTCCGGTGGCAGCGTAGACAGCAGCGCGATTGAGATACGCGATTGCCAGCGACGGACGGATGCGGATGGCTTTATCCAGATCGGCAAGCGCGCCTTCGAGATCGCCTTTCCGGTAACGCATCAGGCCGCGATTGCTGTAAGCATTCGCCGTGAATGGATTGACGACGGTGATGTTGTCGCTTTCAGCGCCTGCGAATGAGTTTCCTGAGCGATTGCCGCTTTTGGACGAGTTTGCGTCGAGACGAGAGCTCAGTGCGATGGCGCGTGTGTAATCTTCGATCGCTCCATCGAGATCGCCGTTTCCGGTTTTCTTCAACGCGTTCTTGAAGAGATCGATCGCGGCTTGTGGTGTTTGTGGTTTAGCTGAAATGGTGGCGGACAGGATGAGGACAATAACGGCAAAAAATAACGCATACTGGCGCATGGACCGACTCCTTGTATTGAAGCTCATCCACCAGGTGCGCTAAGATGCGGGCGTCGACGATGCAACTTGAGCGCCGCGAGGCGATCGAACTTGTGTTGTCATTCAAGGCCTCGTTGTTATCGCAACTAACAACGAGGCTTTCAATTTATCGACTTGATTACAGCGCGAGTCACGACTCTGAACTTAAAACGATCTCAATTGAGAAAAGTTACAAAAGCTTCAGAGTGAAGTTGCCTTCAATTTTTTAAACACCGTCGGCGATTGAGTTGTGGCAGGAAGACGGGTGTTTGATTTTTTGGTTGGAAATACAATTTCCCGCAAAGACGCAAAGACGCAAAGAAATCCAAAGCGAGTCAACGCCTTCCTTCTTTGCGCCTTGCGGGAAACTGTTCTTGGTTACTCAGGTGCGGTTTCAGTCGGAACGACAGCACCGGGATGTGCGGCTTTAACAATCGGTGGCGCCAACAAACGTTGTGCATATCCGTCAGGCAGTGATCGCACACGTCCATTTGGATCGGTGACGACGTGACCAGTCTCACCTTCGGCAACGACCTGTCCGGTCGCCGCTCGGACGATCTCGTATCCGAAGCGAAGCGAGCGCTTGCGCAACTCGGTGATGTGCGTGCGCACGATCAGTTCGTCGTCATAGTAAGCAGGCGCCTTGTAGCGGCAGTAAGCTTCGGCAACCACGAGGAACGCGTTCTCGCTCTCCTCCATGTCGCGATACGAAAACCCGCGCGCGCGACAGTAATCTGTCCTGCCGATTTCGAACCAGACCAAATAGTTGGCATAATAAACTATGCCCATCTTGTCTGTTTCGGCATAGCGCACACGCAGCATGGTTTCATGCCAAACGCCGAATACATCTTCAGGAGCAGGGCTGGTCATCTGAACAAAGCCTTCGGAACCATTCACGGTCGCGAAGGAATGAAACTCCAATCAATTCGACTGTAACGTTTAGCGGACTATAAAGAGTGAACGCCCATTATGTCAAAGAAATTTAGCAGCGCGCTGGCCCTGTTGGCATTGTTCTGTCTTTTTGCAGGTAGCTTTCTGCCACAGGTGGCCGCCCAGCGTGCGGCAGCGGCCCAAAATGCCGCGATTGTCTCGACGTCCGATGCGGTCCTTAAAGAAACCAGCGAAATTAGAGAGCTTTCGATACTCAGGCAAGTGAAGAGCGGCGCTCAGTCGCGAACTCAGATCGAGCGCATGATCGTCAGGAACCTCGACGCCGACACCACGCCGGCGGAAATGCACGCGACCGAAGTGCTGCTGAAGGCGTTTGGACTCGCGCCGCCCGATTTCGCCTACCGGTCCTTTTTGATCAAATTACTGACCGAGCAGGTCGCCGGTTACTACGATCCGAAGGCGCAGCAGTTTTACCTGGCCGACTGGATCGAGCTCGACGGCCAAAAGCCGGTCATGGCTCACGAACTGACCCACGCTCTCCAGGACCAACACTTCAACCTCAAGCGCTTTGAGAAGTGGCCGAAGGGCGACTCCGATGCCGAGCTCGCGGCGCACGCGTTGATCGAAGGCGACGCCACCCTCGCGATGATGCAATACCTCACGAAGCATCCGATGATCGCGCTCAGTTTTCTGCGCACTTCGCAGGAGACTTCCGCCGAACAATTCAAACAAGCGCCTCGCGCGTTGCGCGACTCGCTGATCTTTCCCTACCAGGAAGGAATGAACTGGGCGCAGCAGGTTCACCGGCGTGGTGGTTGGGAGATGATCTCGCAGGCGTTCACGAAGTTGCCGCAATCGACCGAACAGATCCTGCATGCGGAAAAGTACTTCTCGTATGAAGCACCGGTGAAAGTCACGTTGCCGAATTTCAGAGCTGCTCTTGGACCAGGCTGGAAACGCATCGATACTGACGTCAACGGCGAGTGGGGCTATTACCTGATCCTCGACGAGTATTTGAACGACGCGCCGAAGTCGAAACGAGCAGCAGCCGGTTGGGGCGGCGATCGTTTTGCGATTTACGAAGGACCACGGCGATCGGGTGTGTTTCTGGCCCAGGTCTCCGTATGGGACAGTCCTGCCGATGCGAAAGAGTTTTTTGATGCGTACTTCGACCGCACGCTCAAGCGTTTTCCGGAAGCTAATAAGCCGGCGGGTACGATGTTGATCAACGGCGATGAGCGAGCCGAGTGGACGGCGCGAACCGGCCGTGTCGTTCTCGAAATACGCGGTTCGCGAGTAATCATTCTCGAAGGCATACCAGCGAAGGCCGATGTCAAGGCGATGATGGAAATGATGTGGCAACAAGCACCGAACACTCCGTAAATTATGAAGATCGCAAAGGTCGAAACTGAAAAACGGTTACGCCAGCTCACGGGCGAGCTGCAGCAGCTTGAGGCACGTCTTCGTCTGGGCGGTGGTCCTGACAAGATCGAACGCCAGCACCAACAAGGGAAACTGACCGCGCGCGAACGAATCGCGCTCCTGCTCGACAAAAACTCGTTTCACCAGGAGATCGGTTTGCTCGTCGCCTACGATCAATACAGGGCGGTGCTCCTGGCGCGGGAGTCGTGACTGTCGTCGGCAAAGTTGAGGGCAGGGAAATCGTCGTCGTGGCGAACGACGCGACTGTCAAAGCCGGATCGTGGTGGCCCGAAACGATCAAGAAAATACTGCGCGCGCAGGAGATCGCGATGCGCACGCGCGTGCCGATTATCTATCTCGTCGACTCGGCGGGCGTGAACCTTCCGTACCAGGGCGGCGTGTTTCCCGGCCAATACGGCGCGGCGCGGATCTTTTATTACAACTCGATCATGCGGCGTTATCTAAAGGTGCCGCAGATTTCGGCGGTGATGGGACCGTGCATTGCCGGCGGCGCTTATCTTCCCGCACTGTCTGACATCATCATCATGGTCGAAGGCACGTCGTTCATGGGACTCGGCGGCGCGAACCTCGTGAAAGGCGCGACCGGCCAGACGATCGACAACGAAACACTCGGCGGCGCACGCACGCACAACGAGCTTTCCGGAGTGGCCCATTATCGCGTCGCCGACGATCAGACGTGTATCGAGAAGATTCGTGAGTTTGTTTCCGAGCTGCCGCAGACTGACGTCGACGCGATCGATAGTACCGGTGAACCAGCGCGGCCGCTCGAAGAGTTGTACGACATCATCCCCGAAGATCATCGACAACCGTACGACGTAAGAAAGCTGCTCGAGTGTTTGCTCGACGATGGACATCTCGACGAGTTTCAGGCCGATTACGCGAAAGAGATGATCACGGGCCACGCGCGCATTCGCGGGATTCAGGTCGGCGTGATCGCTAATCATCGCGGCATGGTCCGCGTGCCCGGCGGCAAGCCGCCGCACTTTGGCGGCATTATCTACACGGAGTCGGCGGAGAAAGTCGCTTACTTTATCGACACGTGCAATCGACACCAGACGCCGTTGTTGTTCGTGCAGGATGTTTCCGGCTTCATGGTTGGCTCAGACGCGGAACACTCCGGCATCATTCGCGCGGGCGCGCGGTTTGTCGAAGCGATGGCGACTGCTGTGGTGCCGAAGATCGTTTTGACTGTGAACCATGCGTCGGGCGCCGGTTACTACGCGATGGCCGGACAGGGTTTCGATCCTGATTTCATCTTTAGTTGGCCCACCGGGCGAATGGGCGTGATGGAAGGCGACTCGGCGGTGCAGGCAGTTTTCGGCAGCCAGTTGGAGAAGTTGAAGAAGAACTGGCGAGTCGCCGGACGCAGCATTGAATGCCGAGATGGATAAGGTTCGCGAGACTTACGATATGGAGCTGGATGCGAAATATGCGGCGGCGCGCGGGTTTGTTGATGCGGTGATTGCGCCGGAGGACACTCGCGACGCGCTCGAGCTGGCGTTGCGGACAAGCCAGAATTACAGTGGTCCTCATTTGGGGCAGTTCATCATTGCCACCGAATGTGGTTTAAGTAACACGAATTGTTCTCGCGGTTGAGATTTGTCCACCTGAGTGGTACAAGATCATTGTCCCTACCTGCTTGTGATTAACCCCCTTTAAATGGATTTTCCGGTGCCATCTGCGTGATCGCGCCGGCGACGACACGGGAGGAAAGTGCATGAGCACCAGAGTCTCAGGTTCACTGCTGCTTTTAGTAGCTTTGATTCTTGCTTTGAATGTGGGTGACTTCGCGGCACAGGATCCGCCGCAAACCTCGACCGCTCCGCAATCTACGCAAACAGATCTTTCCGGCACTTACGCCGGCACTTTCAATTGCGAGTCGGCCGGACTGATGGGCGACACGACGCTCACGATCACCGGCAACCAGTTCACGACTGCGGATGGAAAGAGCGGCCGTATCGTCGCTTCGACGAGCGGTGGTTACACGGCAGTCGCTTTTCAGCTTGGCGAATCACCTACAGGCGCGACTGCGGCTTCGACCACGCAGCCGCAGATTATTTCATTGCGAGCACGAAAAAGGGAGATCGTCTGACATTAATGGCCGCGCCCGGCTACCAACATCAAATGTTCATTCGCACCTTCCGGAGCGACAGCCCGGGGACGAAGAAGCCCACGCACCCCGGCGGCAACGGGAACTGAAGTAGCTAACCCGGCGACTGTCCTGTACCTGCTACCATCCCGACAGAAAATCCGATACCGGAGCAAACACCGGCGCCATCGCCGTCGCCGAGCCCCGACTGCCGGAGCCGAGCCCGGAACCACAGCCGAGCCCGGAACCGATCCCAGTCCGCGTCCGTCACCACAGCCGACGCCGATGCCGACTCCGGTTCCCAATCCAAGCCCGAGCCCGTCTCCAAGCCCGTCGCCCAGTCCCACTCCCAGTCCAAGCCCGGGCCTCGTAATGAGACCGATCCGTGCATATCTGTGTTATCGTGTGTGCCCATAGATTGCACAATCTGCACGCAACCGATGAAGGAAAAAATACGAATAGCCGCAGGACAAGGCTTTTGGGGAGACCTTCCTGACGCACCCGTGCGCCAGGTCGAAGGTGGTCCGATCGATTACCTCATGCTCGACTATCTGGCGGAAGTCACGATGTCGATCATGCAGAAGCAGAAGGCTCGCGATCCGAATGCGGGTTATGCGCGCGATTTTGTTCCGTTGATGCGGCGCATTCTGCCAACGTGCGTCGAACGCGGTATCAAAGTTACGGCGAACGCAGGCGGAGTGAACGTGCGCGGTTGCGCCGACGCTGTGATTGACGTTGCGCGCGAGCTCGGGCTCGCCGGCAAAGTGCGCATCGGGATCGTCACCGGCGACGACATCCTGCCGCGTCTCGACGATCTGCTCGCCCGCGGTATCGAGTTGCGCAACATGGACAACGGTGAGCCGCTCGCCACGGTCCGCGATCGCATTCAGAGCGCGAACGCTTATCTCGGCGCGGGGCCTTTGGTCGAAGCATTGAAGACCGGCGCACAGATCGTGATCACCGGCAGGGCCACTGACACTGGACTGACATTGGCGCCGATGATTCACGAGTTTGGCTGGGCCGCCGACGATTGGAACCGGCTCGCCGCGGGCACGATTGCGGGACACATCATCGAGTGCGGCGCGCAAGCCTCGGGTGGCAACTGTCAGTTTGGCTGGCGCACCGTTCCGAATCTTGCCGATGTTGGTTTTCCGATCGTCGAGGCCGCGCCGGATGGAACGTTTGTCGTCACGAAACATGAACGTACCGGCGGCTGGGTAATGGTTCCGGCGATCAAGGAACAACTGGTCTACGAGATGGGCGATCCGCGCGAGTACATCACGCCGGATTGCGTCGCCGACTTCACGACGGTCCAGCTCGAATACGCCAAGGTCGCGATCGTGTGCGGGTCTTTGGCATCGAAGGGCGGCCGGCGACTGAGTTTTTGAAAGTCTCGATCAGTTATTCAGCCGGGTTTCAAAGCGGTAGGCACGCTGGTTTATCCTGGCCCGACGCATACGACAAGGCGCAGGCTGCCGATCGCATATTGCGCGCGCGTCTTGATCGGCTGGGACTGAAGTTCGACGAGATCCTGACGGAGTTTGTCGGCGTCAACGCGACGCATGGACCACTGGCGGGGCAACCGCGCGCGATTTCCGGAAGTGCAACTGCGTGTTGGCGTGCGTGGACAGGATCGCAGCGCAATCGAACGGTTTACGAAAGAGATTGCGCCGTTGATCCTGACTGGTCCACCGGCCGTGACGGGCTTTGCGGGCGGGCGGCCCGAAAGTTGAAGAGATTGTCGCTTACTGGCCCGCGCTGATTCCGAAAGAAGAGATCACACCATCAGTTGAGGTGCTCGAGGCGTGAAAATACAACTTTAAAACTGGCCCACGCGCGTTCGGGCGACAAGGGCGACACGGCAAACATCGGATTATCGCGTTGCGCGATGACTTTTATCCCGTCCTGGTGCGCGAGGTTACCGCTCGAGCGCGTGAAGCAACATTTCAGAGGTATCTGTCATGGCGAAGTCGAGAGGTTCGAGTTGCCGAATCTCGGAGCGCTCAATTTCCTGCTGCATGAGAGTCTCGGCGGCGGCGGAACGTTGTCGTTGATGACTGACGCACAGGGAAAGACTTTTTCGACCGCGCTCTTGCGCATGGAGATCGAGCTTACGACGACGAAGCGGACGACTCGCTCTGACGAGCTAAATAAATGATCCTTTATCAGGTCTACGATGCTGTCGCGAACATCATGCTCGACCGGCCGGAGAAGAGAAACGCGCTGAACGACGAGTGATCGGCTATGACAGCTCGGAGAGCGCTGACGCGGCGCTTAATGATCTACGGAGGGCGGGACTGCCCCGTGACCTTGAAGCCCTCATCGTCTCGGTGGGAGAGGTTAATCGATGCCCCCTTCCTCGGTCGACGAGGTGGGCGGGCCGCCCCTTGACTTCGCGGAGACTAACTGTGGTTCTAGCGCAGGTGGAGGCTCAGGCAGCACAAAAACTCGAAGAGGTGAAAGAGTTCGCGGCGAAAGCGGGTGAGCGCCTGCAGTCCTCCTTCCCTGATTGGGAGGTTCAAGCCGTAGGTCTGGCGGGAAGCCCATCTACAGAATTGATTAACAAGGCGGACGAGTGGAAAGCGGATCTAGTTGTGGTCGGTTCGCACGGGCGCTCAGCGCTCGGGCGGTTCATGCTCGGCAGCGTTTCGAAGAAGGTGGTCACCGATTCACATCACTCGGTTCGGGTTACGCGAGGAGGGGTTGGTAAAAACGGCGGCTTGCCGCCGAAAATAATGATCGGCGTTGACGGATCACCTGAAGCTGAGCACGCGGTCCGAGCAGTAGGTATGCGCGTATGGCCTGAGGGGACTGAGGTCCGAGTCATCGCCGTTGACGACGGCACTTCCCCTGCAAGAATTTCCGGCGTTCTTCCGACAGCGGCGGCCATGATCGCAAACAGCAATGAAAGGGTATGTGTGGCGGCGCGCATGATGGTCGAGTGGGCTGAGAATGAGCTGCGCGCTATCGGGTTGCGGGTCTCGGTCGCAATCCAGAAGGGCGATCCGCAACGAATCCTCATCGAGGAAGCTCGAAAGTGGGATGCCGATACTATTTTCGTTGGAGGACGCAAGTTCAGCGGCGCAATCGAGAGGTTCCGGCTCGGGAGTGTCTCAACGGCGCTGGTCACAAAGGCGCATTGTTCGGTCGAGGTCGTACGTAGCGCGACGAGCTAATCATTGCGCTACCGTGGGACGCGTCCAGGCTTAATAAATCCTACCCCCTCCTGCGTGCTGGTAAAATCTTTAAGGACTGCTGATGAAGATATTGAACTATGAAGCTGTTGATTGCGGTTGATTCAGCGATTTCAACCGAAGTGCTCGTCGGCGCTGTGGGCGTGCGCCCGTGGCCGGAGGGCACGACAGCACACGTGCTTTCGGTTGTGGTGGACGCAGATGTTCCGCTGGAGGTGTGGCGGGAGTTTGGGTATGGAAAGGAAGCCGTGCGGCGGGAGATGGAGAACCGGGGGAAACGAATAACGAGCCTCGCCGTTGAGCGCCTAAAAGAGGTCGGCATCCCGGCGGAAGTGGTGGTGACGAGGGGAGACCCGCGATTTCTCATTCCGTTCTTCGCGCGGAAGTGGTCCTCGGAGTTGATTTTCGTGCGGGCTCACGTCCGCAGGGACTTTGAGCACTGGATGGTCGGCAGCGTCGCCAGAGCCGTCGTAACTTCTGCTCCTTGCACCGTCCAAATCGTGCGCGACCAAACGAAAGATCACGCCCACACTTTGGATAGCGCGAGAAGGGTCTTATTCGCAACTGACGGTTCGGAGACTTCGATGACGGCGGCCGAGGCGCTCGCCGGACGGCCCTGGCCTGAAGGTAGCGAATTCAGAATCGTGACCGTCGAAGAGCCGTGGTGGATCAGACCCCCCACCACCGATGCTCCAGAGATATTAACAGCGCCGAAGAAGTTCTGGCTTCCGCAGGATTGCAAGCAACCGAGGCTGTGCTCGCCGGTAACCCGAAAGAAGTCATTTTAGAAGAGGCGAAAAAATGAAATGTAGAGCCTGATCGTCGTGGGCTCGCATGGTCGGCGCGGTTTAGAAGCGATTTCTGTTAGGGAGCGTCTCCGAGGCAGTCGCTATGAACGCGCATTGCTCAGTTGTGGTCGTACGCGATCCCGCGCGGTCGTCAAGGAAGACTCGAGGATCAGGTTAGAGTTTTTCGTCTGACGGGAGGAAGTCGAACGAAGACCGTAGAATATGGTCCAGTGCGAACGTCTGATTGTCTCCG
>CAVYOP010000007.1:0-138804 GCA_963770215.1 uncultured Acidobacteriota bacterium | reverse complement strand
TCGCAGCGATCAAGCAAGGCCTCGAAAGAGCCGCGGCGGACGAGAGCGTCAAGGTTGTGCTGATCTCCGGCGCTGGAAACGATTTTTGCTCCGGCGCGGATCTGTCTGCTATTCAGAGGATCGCGCAAGCGTCGGTGGCTGACAACGCCGAAGACGCGCGCTCGTTGCTGGAGCTTTTTGTTTTGATCCGCCAACTACGCGTTCCGGTGGTTGCGGCAGTTAAAGGACGAGCATTGGCAGGCGGATGTGGCCTCGCGAGCGCGTGCGACCTGGTGCTCGCGGCTGAGTCGGCGCGTTTTGGTTATCCGGAAGTGAAGATCGGGTTCGTGCCGGCGATGGTGTTGGCGATACTGCGCCGCAACGTCTCCGAAAAGCGTGCGTTTGAGTTGCTCACACGCGGCGAAGAGATCGATGCGGCCCGCGCGAAAGAGATCGGGCTCGTCAACCAGGTCTTTGGCGATCATCACTTCGAGCTTGAAGTGGATCGTTATCTGCGACGATTTACCGAAGTTAGCAGTACGGCAGTCGCTTTAACCAAGAAACTGCTTTACCAGGTGGACGGGCTTGCCTTTCTCGAAGCACTCGAAACCGGCGCCGACGTAAACGTCATCGCCCGCATGACTGAGGATTGCCAGGCGGGCATCGCGCGCTTCCTCAAAAAGTAGCCAATATTCCTAGTCGCGCGGTTTCACGTTCGCTTGCAAAAACTTGACGATGTTTTCCGTGGAAGTTCCCGGCAGGAAGACTTCGGCAACGCCCAGTTGCTTCAACTTCGGCAGGTCTTCCTGCGGCACGATCCCGCCGACCAGCACGAGGCAGTCGTTCATCCCTTTTTCACGCAGCAACTGAACGATCCGCGGGCAAAGCGTATTGTGGGCGCCGCTGAGGATCGAAACGCCGACCGCATCGACGTCTTCCTGCAACGCGGCCGCGGCGATCATTTCGGGCGTCTGCCGCAGTCCGGTGTAGATGACTTCCATCCCCGCATCGCGCAACGCGCGCGCGATGACCTTCGCCCCTCGATCGTGACCATCAAGCCCAGGCTTTGCTACCAGAACACGGATCTTTCGGTTTGACATATAGGTGCATTCTAATGATTACGGGACAAATTGCCAGAGCAGACCATCCGCTTTGAGATACGGTTTGAGCTCCGCATAACTGAAACGATAGCGGCCGACCGGCGCCCATGCCTGGATCACATGCGGGAACCCGGCGTCATAAAGAAACACGAGCCCGTCTTTATTAACCTCGAAGTCGTCGAGGTTCTTTACTTCAAACTTTAATCGCTCGTAAAGGTCGTGCAGATCTTCGGCGCTGACATCCTTGTCAGTTTTCGTGATCTCGGCGGTCGAGTCTTTCAACTCCTGTTGCAGCTTTTCATTAACAAGAGCGGCGAGTTGGTCCAACTTGCCGGCGAGAAAGACGTCCGAAGCTTTGACGATGCTGCCGCTACGCAAGTCGATCGTGAAGTGTTTCTGATGCGAGTCGGGATACGCGGCGCTTCCTTCTTCCATGAAGGTCAGATCGAGAATGTAGTTTTGATTGTAATTGACCTTGTATTCGAACACCTCCAGCCAGCCGTCGTCGCGATACTCCTGGAGCGTCGAGTCGAAGATGTTCTTGAACTGCAGCATCGCCCGCACGCGTCGCAGGATTTCCTGGTTTCGTAAACCGGAGATGACGGGATAGACCACGACCGCTTTTCGACGCCACGGATACTGTCTCACCATCTCGCCAGTGCGAATGAGCGTGAGCTTACGTCGCGTAATTACCACGCGATCGTCGTAACGCGCCGAGCGTGTTTGGGCGGACGCAATGGCGCCGGGGAGCACCAAGATCAGGAGGGTCAGACTAATGTGAGGTTTGTAGATGACCATAGTGTGAGCGGCGCTTAGAAGGCCGGTTCTTCGTAGATTCCGTAAACGTCGCGCAGCGCCGAACAGATCTCGCCGAGCGTCGCGTAAGCGCGAACGGCTTCGATCGTGGCGGGCATCGTGTTTTCGTCGTTCTTCGGCCGCCAGCTTCAGTTCGTCGAGCGCGTTGGCAACGGCGCCGGCATCACGCTGCGAGCCGCGTTTGTTCGAGCCGTTCGATCTGGTGTGTTCGCACTGACTCGTCGATCACCAGGATCGGCATTTCCGACGGCTCGTCAGTCATTTCGTACTTGTTGACGCCGACGATCACCTGCTCGCCGCGCTCGACTGCCTTTTGATATTGGTACGCCGAGTCCTGAATCTCGCGCTGCGGGAAACCTTTTTCGATCGCCCGACCATGCCGCCCATCGCATCGATCTTCCGGAAATAATCGAGCGCCTCGTCTTCCATCTTCTGCGTCAGCGCCTCGAGATAATAAGAGCCGCCGAGCGGATCGACCGTGTTCACAACGCCGGTTTCCTCGGCGATGATCTGCTGCGTGCGAAGCGCGATCAGTGCCGCGCGATCGGTCGGCAGCGCCAGTGCTTCGTCGTAAGCATCGGTGTGCAGACTCTGCGTTCCGCCGAGCACTCCCGCCAGCGCCTGGATCGCCACGCGAACGATGTTGTTCAGCGGTTGTTGGACTGTCAACGAAACACCGGCCGTTTGAGTGTGGAAGCGCAGCTGCAACGTGCGCTCGTGAGATCTGCCGAACGCGGTTCTTCATCTCGCGCGCCCAGATGCGTCGCGCCGCGCGATACTTGGCGATCTCTTCAAAGAAATCGTTGTGCGCGTTGAAGAAGAAAGAGATGCGCGGGACGAACCGGTCCACTTCCAGACCGCCTCGACGCCCCACGCCACGTATTCGATACCGTCGCGCAAGGTGAACGCGAGCTCCTGTGCCGGCCGTCGCGCCGGCTTCGCGAATGTGATAGCCGCTGACCGAAATCGGGTTGTAACGAGGCACATGGTTCGTGCAGAACTCAAACGTGTCGATCACCAGCTTCATCGCCGGCTTGATCGGATAGATCCATTCTTTCTGAGCGATGTACTCCTTAAGAATGTCGTTCTGCAGCGTGCCGGAGATCTTGTCCCAGTCCGCGCCCTGTTTTTCCGCCACGACCAGGTACATCGCGAGCAACACAGACGCGGGCGCGTTGATCGTCTGCGAAACCGTGACCTTTTCGAGCGGAATGCCGTCGAACAGTACTTCCATGTCCGCGAGCGACGAAACCGCCACGCCGCATTTTCCGACTTCGCCTTCTGACAGCGGCGAGTCGGCGTCGTAGCCCATCAAGGTCGGCAAATCATAGGCGACCGAGAGTCCGGTCTGGCCCTGTTCCATCAGATATTTGAAACGGCGTTGGTCTCTTCCGGCGTGCTGAAGCCGGCGAACTGGCGCATCGTCCAGAGTTTGCCGCGATAACCGGTCGGGTGAATGCCGCGCGTGTAGGGAAACTCACCGGGAAACGAGATGTCGCTGTTCGAAGTCGACGTCCTCGAGCGTCAGCCGGGGTATAGAGTCGGTTCGACCTCTTTCAAGTGAAACTGTCTGGAAGCTCTTTTTTCGTTCGGGATGTTTGGCGAGACCGGGTTCGAGAGTTTCACGTTCCCATCGTTCCTTCTCGACCTCTGCCGGAGAAGAGCTTTCCTTTGTTTCAGGCATTCTACCTCTCAAAACTATTGAAATTACTGCGAAATCGAATCTTAGATCGTTTTCCCGCAAAGGCGCAAAGACGCAAAGCAGATAAATGAAAGATAGAGTCTAACTTGGCGTCTTTGCGCCTTTGCGGGAAACTGTTTGTTTTCTTAAGAGGGGAGGACGCGGCTGCGATGGCAGTCACAGCCGCGTCACACGGGAAGGGTACCCGGTTGCGTGGATGTCGAGCAGGGAAAATCTACAGGCAGGTTTCGGCAGGCATGGAACTCAATCTCCTTTGGTTTTCACAATCCAATCTTGTGGCACTCATCAACTCGCCTTAATCAACAGGAACAACGTATTCATTGCTGCGAACCATGTTCAGGCGCGCGCGTGCGGCCGACTCAATCGCCCGAGGATCGTTACGAAGCCGTTCGACTTCAGTCTTCAATGACTGATTCACGTTGCGCAGCGCTTCCACGTCGGTTTGCATTGCGGAAAACTGCTGCGCGGCCACTTGAAACTTTCGCATTGCGTGCGCATGTTCACCGTCACACAAACGGCGAGAGTAGCCAGCAAAATCATGCCGAAAACCACCCACGAGGGAATCAATCCTCCGCGGCGCCGCACTTCGGTGCGACGTGCCGATGATCTCCATCGAGATCTGCTGCATCGAAGCCAGAGAACCGCCGGAGCGCGGCAGCGACACGCTGCGACTTGAATACGCTCGTCAACCCAGTAAGTATTTGCGACCTTGCTCATAACACCTCCGTGTTTGCCCATTCCATTCGCCTAAATACGTACCAGGGTTCGGGTCCCCAAATTACGCACCAAGTTCATGAATCGTCCTTTACTACGCTCGTCGAGCGCCGTATCGTCTGTAAGCCCACTCGCCGGGACGCCATCTTTCTCCGGACTGCTGACTCTTGAGTGACGACTCCGTCTGCAATGTCTCTCATGATCTGGGCTCGCATCTCATCAGTCGATTCGAATTGCTGCTCAGGAGTTAAGAGGCTGCTTAACTCAGTTCTGCGAGTTTATCCACAATATAGCTGGTAAGTTGGGCGAGACTGCCCCAACTAAATGTAGTTTGTGGCTTGTCAATCTCCTTGCTGCTCAACGACTTAGCAGCCATACGCCGGACTGTAGCACCCGTGCTTAAGGGTGTAAAGACATTTCTCCTCAACACTTTAAGCCCGTAAGTTCAATATTTACATGAACTAAGAGTGCTTAAACCTTGGAATTGGCGAACGGGTGGCGAACGGAAATCTGCATCGTTCTCGGCCACCTGTCTCAGGCCAACCCGGTGTTTAAAATTGTTGACAGCTTCCGGCTGCCCAACTAGACTCCTGAATGTGTGGAACTGAAGCCACACGCCGTTTGCCCCGACGAAAATGGCAAGTGCTTGACCCGCGGCCACTGGGTCGAGCAGGGTTTTCCCTCACGCGACGAAAGACAGTCCCAGAGTTCACGTAAAACAAGGGAAGGGGTGTCGATGTCTGACTCTTCGGTCTTAGCGCCGGACGTCAACATCCGACTCGAATTCATACCAGTTACCCATTAGTTCTATAGTTCGCGCCGTGTGCGAGGCAGCCAACGGTGGTCCTGATCTGCTTTACGAGGTCATGATCAAAATGAGCCTGATGGTCGAGGCGACCGCACCGACGTACGGGTTATCGATCTGGGCCACTTCGGTTGCCGGCAAACCGAGTTTGCGTTGGGCCGAAGGTCTGCAGGACGAAGAGATCGCTACCGCCGAGACTGTCGTTACCGAGATCTTTGCGAGTCATGGACGGCCGCAGCCGGCGAAGGAAGGCGATCAGGCGATCTGTTTATTGCTGGCGCTGCCCGTCAGCCATGCGCGAAGGCGCCGCACTTTATGGCCGTTGCGTCAGACCACTTACAGTTCAACAAGCCAAAGAGTTGAATGCGCTAAGCGACGTGGCCCACCTGGCGCACCAGGCGTCCGGAACCGTCGTCGAAAACACGAGCAAGCCGACGACGATCATGCCGGCGACGATCACTTCCGCGAGCTCGCTGCCGGGCATGGTGTTCAGCAGCCGCGCGATGTGTGAAGTGGCGCGCAATATCGAGCGCATTAAAGATTCCAACTCGACGATTCTCGTCACCGGTGAATCAGGCACGGGAAAGAATTGGTGGCGCGCGCCATTCATCGGCTCAGCCGTCGATCGGAAAGCGAGTTCATTCCGTTCAACTGTTCCGCGGTTCCGGCGGAGCTGATCGAGAGCATGTTGTTTGGTCATCGGCGCGGTACGTTTACGGGCGCGATGACATGACCAGGCGGGTTTGATTCGTTCCGCCGAGAATGGAACGTTGTTTCTCGACGAAATTGGCGACCTGCCACTTTCGCTTCAGCCGAAGCTATTAAGGTTTCTTACAGGAAGGCGAGATTCATACGTTGGGTGAGCGAGCGCCGCGAAAAGTAAACGTGCGCGTGATTGCCGCGACGCACAAGGATCTCGAACAACTCGTCAGCGAAAAGCTTTTCAGAGAAGATCTCTACTATCGAATTGCGACGTTGACAGTTCAGGTGCCGCCGCTTACGCGAACGGCCGGAAGACATCTCGTCGCTGATCTCGCATTTCGTCAGTTACTACGCGCGCAAGAACGAACGCCCGATTTCTGGAATCACTGCTGATGCGATCCAGATTCTCGAGACTTACTCCTGGCCTGGTAATGTGCGTGAACTAGCCGCGGAGATGGAGCGGCTCGTTCTTTACGCCGAAGACGACGGCTATATTCGACCGCAGAACATCAGCGCGCGCATCTTTCCGCAAGCAAGTGCCGGAAATCTACCGCCTGCCGAGAGGCTCGAAGACTTGCTCGACAACTACGAGCGCCGCCTCATCACCGAAACACTCAAACGTCACGACTGCAACGTTGCGAAAGCCAGCGAAGCACTTGGTCTCGGCTCCCGTCAAACTCTCTACAAAAAACTCAAACGCCTCGCAATCGACATCGGCGACTTCCTCCAGGAAGACACCGAACCCGGCATGCAGTACCGCTGCCTTTAGCCTCGTGTTATCTTGCGTTTCGTAACGTTCGTCCTTCCTTTCTGTCAACTCCAGGCGACAACACGAATCGCAAGTAAAACGCGGAATTCCTGCGTTCGCAGCCTGATGGACCACTCGAAGTTGTCAACCACAGGCTACAACCCAACGGCAAAAGGCCAACAAATTCGATGACTGGGCCAGTGGCACACTGGTTGTAATTGTCCTGCTCGTAGCGAGGCAACAACGCGTCGCACCATCTGGCGAGCAGACAAACCTTTATGAAGACCAACACAACCAGAAACCTGACATCAGTCGCAATGCTCGTAATCATTTCTCCCTTCCTGTTGCTGGCAATGCTTGTCAGCATCAAGACCGCGGGGATTCGCGATAACGAAGTATTACTGGTGATGTTGACGTTATCGAGTGCTGTGTTGAGTGGAATCAACGGCTTTGGCCGCCGCACGGCCAAGTCGACTCCGGTTACCGCGCCTATCACATCAGCCGGTAGCAACACTTCGCGAGGCCACATTCCCTTGTCAGCTCATTCGCAGCAATAACGCCTAATCGAACACCAAAAGGAGCAACCAAATGATTAAGAGATTCTTCAACGATGAAACCGGTCTTGAACTTTCAGAATACGCAGTTGCAGCAGCGCTCGTCGCGTTGGCAGTGATCGCCGCTTTCACGCTGTTGGGTGGAAACATCGCCGCCCGTATCAACGATCTCGCCACGAAGATCCAGTAACAGCGCCTGGAACTGACGACGCCGGCAGCGACCAGCACCATTGGCTGCCGGCTTGAGGCGAAGGCTCAAGCCTTCCATGAGGAGGATAGGATTATGACTCGACAATTCTTCCGCGATGAGACCGGGCTTGAGCTCTCCGAGTATGCAGTGGCTGCGGCTCTTGTCGCGATGGCGGCGATCGTAGCCTTCACCTTACTCGGCGTCAACATTGGGGCAAGAATCGACACGTTGGCAGATAGGGTCAAGTGACCGTCGTGCAGTGAATGCCATCGGTGGCGCGCCTGGTGCAGCTCGACTACACAGGTGCGCCGCCACCTTTTCGCTCTTATCCGCAAAGCAGATAGCCCGAAAATGCTTAGCCCAACCGCAATAATTTTTGAACTATTTTTAGTTCCGCTCGCCGTGCTCATCATTTACTACGACGTGCGGTATCGCCGCATTCCTAATCCATTCGTACTTGCCACTCTGATCAGCGGGCTGACGATCAACCTCATCATGGGAGGTTGGCGCGGTGCTCTGTACAGCATCGGTGGCTGCTTGTTGGCTTTTATCCTGATGTTCATCTTGCACGTCTTCGGAGCGATGGGCGCGGGCGACGTCAAACTCTTCGCCGCGATCGGCTCCATCATCGGTGTGCAATTGGTTCTTCCAACATTCGTAGTGGTGGTGCTGACCGGCGGTGTACTCGCATTGGTCTCCATCCTGCGTTCCGGTGTTTTCGCCACGACCATGCATCGGGTGCTGCAAATCCTGGTCGGCTTATTACCCGGATGGCAAATGCCCAAGTTCAGTGTTCCTGCTGATCGTCGCCTCACCGTTCCTTACGGTGCGGCGATCACTATCGGCGCCATTATCGCAACTGCGATCTTTCACGCTTAACAAGCGGCAATTCAACTAGGCCTGGACCTAGCGAGAACGGAGAGTTGATTCCATGCGAAACAAACGTTTCTTCATAGTCTTGGTAGGGGCGCTGATGTTTGGGGTGCTCGCTGCCGTATCAGTCAGCAAATACTTGTCGAGCGCCCAGGCCTACACGAAGAACATGAACAAAGTAGCCGTGGCGAAAGTCGCGATTCCGATCGGAAGCAAGATCATCGCC
The DNA here is from genome assembly GCA_963770215.1 of uncultured Acidobacteriota bacterium. Lineage (GTDB taxonomy): Bacteria > Acidobacteriota > Blastocatellia > Pyrinomonadales > Pyrinomonadaceae > PSRF01. The sequence continues at coordinate 130,395 of CAVYOP010000007.1, read as the reverse complement.
GAGCAGATCATGGTGGTCCAGTTTCCGAAGGAGTCCACTCCCGATGGCGCCTTCGACTCGGCTGAGAAACTGGCCGGCCGTGTAGCTGTCGTGAACATCGCTGCTCGCGAACCGATCACGGAATCACGCCTGGCAGCCGAAGGAACAGCCGCCGGCCTGTCGGCGATCATTCCTGAAGGCTATCGCGCGATGACCGTTAAGGTCGACGACGCCGCGGGTATTTCCGGCTTCATCACGCCGGGCGCGCTTGTCGACGTGGTCGTGACGATCGATCCGCGCGAAGGTTCCGGCATGCAGGACCCGATCTCGAAGATCGTGTTGCAGAACATCAAGGTCCTGGCCAACGGCCAGAACATCGACAAACCGGAAAACGAACGCGAAGCGAACAGCGTCAAGGCCGTCACCCTTCAGGTCACTCCCGAGCAGGCCGAGAAACTCGCGCTCGCCGCGACCGAAGGCAAACTCCAACTCGTAATGCGCAGCCAGATCGACCAGGGCAACGAAGAGACTCCTGGCGTCAACAAGCGCAACTTGTTGGGTGGTGACATCGCGAAGCCGGTTCCAGAGCCGGGTGCGATGAAGAGCGAACAACCCAAGACGGAATCGAGACCAGTCCGCCGCGCAGTTTCGAAACCAGCAGCAACAACGGCCCCGGCTCCTCAACCGACACCGCGCACGCAAGTCGAGATGATCGAAGGTGCGAAGAAGCGCAACGTCGAGTTTCCGTAACTCAGTCATTCAAGTCAGTACCGTAACGCGGTAGCGCCGGTTCAAGGCTTACGTGTTACGGGTCTCAAGGGGATCGTTCACCCCGGCGCTACCGCGTTGCGGTACTGACTCTGTCCAGAACCACTTGAAGTTTGATCGCATCGACGATCGCTAGAAGCAAAGGAGCATAAGATCATGCAGAGCCGTTCCCCAATGCCGCGAGTGAGTTTATTGCTGGCGTCGTTGATAACTCTTTTTAGTTACTCCATCACCCACGCCCAGGAAACTTCTTACAAGGCGTCGTTCGGCCAGAACAAAGAGGCCATCGCCGTAAACGTTCTCGTGGGACAGTCGCGCGTGATCAATTTCGATCGCCCGGTGGGACGCTTTTCGGTGTCGAATCCCGACATCGCGGAAGCCGTGCTGGTCACGCCGGACCAGGTGCTGGTGAATGGAAAAGCTTTTGGTCAGGTCAACTTCATCGCCTGGGAACAAACTGGCGGCCAGTTTTTGGTGTTCGACGTTTATGTTCGCGCCAACCTGTCGCTGATCGATTCTCAGATTCGCGCGCTGTTCCCGAAAGACGACATTCGTTTGAGCCAGGCCAATGGTTCGGTCGTCATTTCCGGCAGCGTGGCGAATGCGGCAACTGCGGCACAGGTACAAAGCGTGATCGAAGCGGCCAACTTCAAGGTCGTGAACATGCTCACCTCGCCGGTCACCGCTGCCACTCAGATCCAGCTTCAGGTGCGGGTCGCGGAAGTGAATCGCAATCGTCTGCGCGACTACGGCACGTCGTTCCTGAGCGGACCTCCGGGAGGAACCGGTGGTTACTGGAACAGCGGTAATGGTCCAAGCGTTCTCGGCGACGCGACAACCAGCGCGGCCGGCGCGGTCATCGACACGATCATTCAGCCGGCGCTCAATCTTTTCATCTTCAATCGCCAGATCAACACCGGCGCCATGCTGCGCGTGTTGCGTCAGGAAGGCGCGTTCCGTGAGTTAGCCGAGCCAAACCTGATCGCGATGAACGGTCAACAGGCGAGCTTCCTCGCCGGCGGTGAGTTTCCCGTGCCCGTGCTCCAGATGAGCCAGGGCGGCAACGGCATCACCATCATGTGGAAAGAATATGGCATCCGTCTCAACTTCAAACCGACGATCATCGACGAAGACCACATCCGACTCGAGCTCGAACCGGAAGTTTCCACGATCGATTTCACTAATGGCGTTCGCTTCAACGGTTTCGTAGTTCCCGCGCTGCGCACTCGCCGTGCGAAGACCGGCGTTGAGCTGCGCGATGGTCAGTCGTTCGCGCTTGCCGGCTTGCTCGACAACACCGAGACCAAGACGTTGTCGCGCATCCCAGTCGTCAGCGACATTCCGATTATCGGCGCGCTCTTCAAGTCGAAGACGTTTGAGAAGAAAGAAACCGAATTGATGTTCTTCGTGACGGCGTACATGGTTAAGCCGGTCAGTCCGGACGACCTGCCGAACATGCGTGGCATCGACGGTCTGAAGGGCAACTCGCCGTTGGGCGTCGAGCCGAAGGGTGGCGAAGGCATCTCGGGCCAGAGTGGTTACAAAGTCTCCGGCCAGAATGAAACTGCTCCCAAGTCCGCCGAACCGGTGAAGGTTGAGGAGCCCAAGACTAAGAAGACTACAGAGTCGAATTCACAGACAAGTGGAACAGGCGCCGTATCCAGCGTGCGCAACTCTCATCCGTTATTTCCACTTGCCAAACCAATAACTATGAATCCTGCCCCTGAGCCGATTAAGCCTTAGACATTACTAAGTCCATGTATGGACCAGGGAGGTTAGTCTGATGAGATTTACCAGCGTGCGCGAACGTAAATCTGAACGAGGGTCGGTGCTGGCAATGACCACCATCGGCATGCTCTCTATGTTGTTAGCGACCGGCTTAGCCATTGACGTAAGTCATTTCTACACCGCGAAAGCTGAGTTACAGAACGCGGCGGACGCAGCAGCTTTGGCTGCTGCGTCGCAGCTTAACTCGACTTCGGGCGGTATCAAGCTGGCGGTCGTCGAAGCGACGAAACCGATGAACAAGTACGATTTCAAGAGCAACGTCGCGATCGGCGCGGCTGACGTCACTTTTTCAAAGAACCTGAATGGGCCTTACATAAGCCAGGCCAGCGCCCTGGCAGTTCCGGCGGAAATCAGGTTCGTCAAGGTCGCAATTCCGCCCAAGCCGGTCGGTGTATCGTTTGCCGCCCTGACACTGGGCCCAAACAAGAACATTTCGGCGAGTGCTGTGGCTGGCTTGTCCGTCGGACTGACGATGAACAAGTTTTACACGGCGTACACGTTCGTCGAGTCGAATACCGCGCCGATAGTCAAAGGCACCGTGCTTACGCTCGGCGCGAAAGCGGGTACCGACAAGACACCAACGAGTTACCGCGTGTTGGCTGGTCCGGATGGCGATCTAATCCTGACTGGTCCAATCCACGACTATGGCTATATCGGCGACACTTACACGGTTGCGAATCTTTCGCAGTCCGAGATGTGTCGCTACGCCAAGATAGGAATGAACACGCGCTTTGGCGACTACAGCGCGCACGGGCAATCGAACGCCATCGATCAGCCGCCGGACACGATTACTCAAGAGAACATCACTTATCAGCAGTATCGAGATATGCAGGGTAATCAGGTCAAGCAACGCGCCGACGGCATGCTTAACCGGCGCATCATTACGGTGCCGATTACGAACAACAGCACTTACAACACGACTGCCCGAACGTTTGTTACGAATCGCCTGGCCGGCTTCTTTATCAAGAAGAAGGTCGGGACGGACTGCAACCTCGTAGTCGAATACATCGGCGCTCCAATTGCGGTGCCTGACGGTACGTTCACGCCAGGTTCTCCGCAAATGACAGAGCTCTCGATACCAATCTTGTACAAGTAGAGGTAACTGCGAATGAAAACCTTAACTCTCAGAGGAATTCGTCGCTTCGGTAAAGAGGAACGCGGAACCCAAATCATCGAGCTGGCGATCGCGTTACCTATTATGTTGACGCTGTTTGCAGCGCTCACCGAATTCGCCCGTTTCTATTACACCTATACCACTTTGACCAATGCTGTTCGTGGCGGTGCGCGTCACGCCTGCAAATGGGAAAAGAATTCATCGTGGACGGTGCCGGAAACACAGCGAATGGTTGTTTACGGTGACTTCTCCAACACGTCAAACGGTCCAATCCTTCCCGGCCTGACGACGAACCACGTGGTCGTGGTTTCGAATGGACCGTCGGCCAACAACATTGATTCCGTAACCGTCAAGATCAACGGCTACAACTATCAACCTCTCTTCGATATCGGCAAGCTAACCGGCATTAAAAGCCTGTCGCTGAACGTGCCGCTTAAGGCAAGTGCGACGATGCACCAGCTTTACAACGGACCAACAGCCGGCTCGTAAGAGACGGTCAACTTAACCACCGAAAAACCTTCGTGTGTGCGCTACGGGGGATATATGAGAAGGAATGCGAATAGAAAGAACGAAGAAGGCAAGACGTTAATTGAATTTGCGGTGATGGGCTCGGTGTTTCTCATGGTCCTATTCGGCGTAATCGAGTTCTCAAGGTTGTATTGGACTCATAACGCCCTGCGTGATGCTGCAAGACGAGGCGTCAGATACGCAGCAATTCGCAGAAACGATACGGCTGGAGAACAGGCGGTAAAGAACATGGTCGTATATGGAAACCCAAGTGGGGGCAGCACTCCACTGATTAACGGGCTAACCACGAGCAATGTCGCCGTTGAGTATGTCAACTACAACGGCGTCCAACTGAGCTCACGCGCGACCGTGAAGATCACCAACTACAAATTCAAGTTTTCAATTCCAATGTTCGGTACGACGTTCAATATGCCGGCTTACCGAACATCACTACCGGGCGAAAGCGTTGGCTATGTTCCATGCGATCTGCCGGCGGCTAATCCGCTGGCATCCTGCAACATCGTTCCTAATTGAAGTGCGTCGATGAAGTGCAATAGCCAGCGTTGAGCCTGTTCCGTAAGAAGGGGAGAACATGAGTAAGCAATCGGAACACACACGAACAAGAAAACGAGAACGAGGTTCAGTTCTGGCTACAGCAGCAATCGGAATGTTGTCGGTCCTTCTGGCAGTAGGTTTAGGAGTCGATATCAGCAGGTTCTATCTGGCTAAAACCGAATTACAAAACGCAGCGGATGCCGCGGCGCTTGCCGCCGCATCCGCACTCGACGCTTCGGGCAACGGTATTACCAAAGCTGCCGACCGTGCGGTGGCGACCATGAACAACTACGACTTCAATAGCACTGGCGTCGCTTTCCCCCGAGCGAACGTCGTGTTTGCGACAAACCTCGAAGGCTCATACATCAGTGAAGCGGCTGCGAAAGCCAGTCCGGCCAACATTCGCTTCGTCAGAGTCACCACACCCGGCTCCGCGGTCGGAGTTTCATTTGCCGCATCCGTGCTTGGCAAAACCAGGAACCTGACGGCCAGCGCGACTGCCGGTCTTTCGGTGCCGCTGAACGTGTTCTGCAACTGGCTGCCGGTTTCAGTGGTCGACTACGGCACGCCGATCTCTCCTGGCAACACGTACACATTCCGCTCTGCTCCCAGCAACTCCGTTTCGCCCGGCAACTATCAGATCCTGGCAGTGGCCGGCCGCGGCGGCACGGATGTTCGCGTCGGTTTGGCAGCGGGTGTCGACAAGTGTGCAGCTCCGGGTGAGGTTTATGAAGTAGATACCAAGCCCGGTCAAACTGCGGGCCCTGTCCGGCAGGGAATCAATACCCGGTTCGACGATTACCAGTCGTCGCAGGTGAATCCCGACGACATGCCGCCGGACACCAATATCAAAGAGGACATCACCTACGACCAGTACAAGGCGGGCAGTCCTTCGCAGGCGCCGAAGCATACGGGTGTAGCCGGACGTCGCGTCGTCGTCATTCCGATCATCAAGCAGGAGGAATACGACCAGGGACGCAACACCGTGAAGTTCAACCGCTTCGGAGCTTTCTTCCTTCAGACCAGAGTCGGAAGCGGCAACGGCGGCGATCTGGTTGCCGAATACATCGACGACATCGTGTTGGGCCAGGGTGGTTTCGATCCCAATGGCGCACCGGTGAACGGCCTGTTGGCAGTCCCTGTTTTGTACAAGTGAGGTGGTCGTGATGATGAAACACCATCGCTTACGAAAAATACGAAACACTCGACGGTCGCGCCGCTTTTCATGGCTGAATCGCTTTCGTCGTGATGAGCTGGGAATACAGCTTGTCGAAACCGCGATCGTCATACCGATCCTGCTGCTCTTGTTTGCCGGCGTGGCGGAGTTTGGCCGGTTCTTCTACGAATACACGACAGCGGCAAAAGCAGCGCGAGTCGGTGCTCGATACCTGGCGGCCAAAGCGGCGAATGGTCCAAACAACTGGCAGGCGAACGCGAAGAACATCGTGGTCTACGGAAACATCGCCGGCACCGGCACGCCGGTCCTGACTGGTCTGACGACTAACAACGTCACGATCGTTTATGAAGGCGGCACGCCCGGCGTTCCGGACAAGGTGAAAGTGAGTATTACCGGTTACCAGCACCAGCCCATCTTCGATCTGGGCAAACTGCTCAAAAAAGATGGTCTATCGCTCAACGTCGCAGTCAAGCCGAGTGTGACGATGAAGTACTTGCTTACACAGCCGTCCATCTGAGAGGTCCAACTATGATGCGCATCAAGAAAAAAGACAACGAACGAGGCGCAACTCTGGTTGAGTTCGCGATCGGAATTACAGTGTTTGCCACGGCCATGTTTGGAGTGCTCGAGTTTGGCAGAGCGCTTTGGACACACAACGCGTTGACGGATGCTGCCAGGCGCGGTGCTCGTTACGCTGTCCTGCACACGTCCGGCGATATCAACTCGGTCAGGAACGTGGTCGTGTACGGCAATCCCGCGGGCACGGGCAATCCGATGCTCAATAACCTGAGCACCGCGAACGTCAGCGTTGCTTACAACAACTTCGGTCTGAATGATGGAACAGTGACGGTGAGCATCACCAACTTTCAATTCCAGTTTGTGATTCCCATCGTCGGCACCAGCATCACGATGCCGAGTTATTCCACGACCCTTACGGGTGAAAGTGCCGGGCTTATTCCGGCGAATGTTTAAAGCTTCGAATCCACTGCCGGGCAGCTCCATAGTTAGCCTGCCTGTCGAGCATCGCGCCCGAGTGACATCGGCCTTGTGAGTTTTGCGATGTCCCGCCGCCAATCCCCCGGCACTCTGTCAGTTATTTTTCAATTCAGAAGAGCAGCCGGCAGTGGGATCGAATGAACCAACGATGAGGAACAAATGAGCGAACCAATCTCCGTAGTAGTGCTGAGCACCGGACTGGAAAACTTCAAAGACATTCGCCGCGCTTTGTCTGCTGAAGGACGAGTGCAACTGCTCGCCGGCGGCAACGACGCCGATCAGCTCTATGAAGAGATAGTTCGGTTGAAGCCCGCCGCCGCGATCATCGCGCTTGGGCCAAACGCCGACACCGCGGTTCGCTTCATCGAGCGTCTGAATGCTGAGTGTCCGAACACTGCGCTGATCTCCGCCGCACAAGACGCCTCGCCCGATCTGATCCTGCGAAGTTTGCGTGCCGGCGCGCGCGAGTTTTTGCGTATCCCGATCAGCACCGAGGAGCTGCGCACTGTGTTGGATCGCATTTCGGAGTTTTGCATTCAGCAGGTGGAAACGCCGAAGCACAAAGGCCGCATGGTGGCTGTCTTTTCCAGCAAGGGTGGATGCGGCACTTCATTCCTGGCCACGAATCTTGCCGCCGCCACGTCATCGAAGACCGTGCTTGTGGATCTCAATCTTCAAGCCGGTGACCTGCCGTTGTTTTTGGGGATCGAAGCGAAGTACTCGATCGCCGACATGGTCGAAAAACGATCCCGGCTCGACGAGACGCTCATCAACAGCCTCGTCATACCGCACTCGACGAACCTTTCGCTGCTCGCAGCGCCACGCGAAGCCGATCACGCCGACGAGATCGAGCCGCAGCACGTCTTTGAAGTGCTGCAAAAACTGCGCGAGCACTTCGACTATGTCGTACTCGATCCACAACACACCTTCGATTCGATCACGTTGGCGGCGCTCGATCAGTCTGACGAGATCGTCCTGGTCCTGACGCTCGACATTCCCGCCATTCGGAGCACGCAGCGAGCGCTCGAGATCTTCGATCGCCTGGGTTACCCGCGCAAGAAAGTGCGCATCGTGGTCAATCGCTGGAGCAAGCAGATCGATCTCGATTTGCGCCAGGTGGAGAAGTTCCTCGGAGAGCCGGTGATTGGTTATGTCCCCAGCGATTACCAGCAAGCGGTTAGTTCGATCAACCTCGGAACGCCGCTGGTCCAGGCCGAACCGACTTCCAAGATCTCGTTGGAAATTCGGCGCGTCGCGCAGCAGATCTCGTTAAGCGTCGCGCCAATCAGGAAGTGGCGCCGCGTCGTGGTTTTCTGAGCTCGCTGCTCAAGAAACAGCCGGCGCCGGGCGAGGCCGTTCAAACTTCAAACCTCAATGGAAAAGGTTTAGGCGTAAAACATCATGGCACTACGTGAAAGATTAATCGGCAACCAAAACATTCCCGGCAACGGATCGGACGGTACGGGCCAACACTCCTTCCAGGAGATGAAGTCACGTCTGCACCGCACGCTGATCAACCGGATGGATCTGACCAAGCTCTCAAGTCTTACCCCGGAACAGGTTCACGCCGAAGTCTCGCGCCTGGCGGAAACCGTGCTGGCCCAGGAAGCGATGCCGTTGTCGATTTCCGAACGAGAGCGGCTCGTCAACGACGTTCAGCACGAGCTCTTCGGACTTGGACCACTCGAACCGTTGCTGAAAGACCCGACGATCTCCGACATCCTCGTCAATTCGCACAACACGATCTACGTCGAACGGCGCGGCAAGATCGAACCGACCACCGTCCGCTTCAAAGACGACGAACATTTGATGCGCGTGATCGAGCGCATCGTTTCGTCAGTCGGACGCCGCATCGACGAGTCGTCGCCGATGGTCGACGCGCGTTTGCAGGATGGTTCGCGCGTCAACGCGATCATCCCGCCGCTCTCGATCGATGGGCCAGTGCTCTCGATTCGTCGTTTCGGCGCCGATCCGCTGCGCATGAACTCGCTGATCGAGAACAAAGCGCTCACCAGGGACATCGCCGACATGTTGCAGATGGTCGTTAACGCTCGTCTCAACGTCCTGATCTCAGGCGGAACCGGCGCCGGTAAGACGACGCTGCTCAACGCGCTCTCGGCTTTCATTCCCGAGAACGAACGCATCGTCACGATCGAAGACTCGGCTGAATTGCAACTTGCAACAGCCGCACGTAGTTCGTCTGGAAACTCGTCCGCCAAACATCGAAGGCCGCGGCGAAGTTACGCAGCGAGACCTGGTTCGCAACGCCTTCGTATGCGTCCCGATCGCATTGTGATCGGCGAGGTGCGCGGCGGCGAAGCGATCGACATGCTTCAGGCCATGAACACCGGCCACGACGGCAGCTTGACGACGATTCACGCAAACACCCCACGCGACGCGCTGGCTCGCCTCGAGACGATGGTCCAAATGACCGGTATGCGTCTGTCGGATCGCGCGATGCGGCAACAGGTGGCTTCGGCGATCAATCTCGTCGTGCAAGCTGCGCGGTTGTCCGATGGCAGCCGGCGCGTCACGTCTATTTCCGAAATCACCGGCATGGAAGGCGAGACGATCACCATGCAGGAGATCTTCATGTACGAGCGCACGGGCGTTGATAAGGAAGGTCAGGTGATTGGCCGTTTCCGTCCGACGGGAATTCGCCCGCGGTTTGCCGAACGGTTGAAAGCGTGCGGCTTGCAGTTGCCCCGCGTCTTCTTCGAGGAGATGTAAACCAATGATTATCTCGTTTCTCGTATTCGTCTTTGCTTTGTTCCTGGTCCTGGGCGCCTACTTGTTAGCGACGCACGGATCGGACAAGAAACGCGCGCGCCTGCAAAAGCGGCTTCACGAAGCGCTGTTGCATTCCGCTCATGCAGAAGACGTCGACGTGGTGCTCGCTCGCAACGAGTTGATGAGCGAGATCCCGTGGATCAACCGCACGATGATCGACATCCAGGCTACCTTGCACTTGAAACGGATGTTGGACCAGGCGGACCTGCACATCACGCCTTCGCGCCTGCTCATGTTCTCGGGCATGGCGGGACTGCTGGCGGACTCGCCGCGTCAATGCTGACTGTGTTTATCCCGCTGATGTTGCTCGCCGGACTCGTCTGCGCATCCTTGCCGCTGCTGCACGTTTGGTGGCGGCGCAAGAAACGGTTTGACGCGTTTCTCGAACAGCTTCCCGATACGCTCGACTTGATCAGCCGCGCACTCAGCGCCGGACACGCATTCTCCGAGGCGCTGCACATGGTTTCGCAGGAAATGCCTGATCCCATCGCGACCGAGTTTCGCAAGACTTATGAAGAACAGAATCTTGGTCTGTCAGTGAAACTGGCGCTCGAAAACCTGACTCAGCGAATGCCGATACTCGATCTCAAGCTCTGCGTCACTGCAATTCTGATTCAGCGCGAGACGGGCGGTAACCTCGCCGAGATTCTCGAAAAAGTTGCATACACGATTCGCGAGCGCTTCCGCATCATGGGCGACTTGAAGACGTTGACAACCAGCTCGCGCATGTCGGCTTGGTTGCTCTGCGGTCTGCCGATCTTCGTGGTGCTGGCAGTCACGGTGATGAATCCGGAATACATGAGTGTGCTCTGGAGAGATCCCGCGCGGCCACTACCTGATCGCAGCCGCGCTGTTCATGCAGATCTCGGGTATGTTGATCGTCAGAAAGATCCTGCAAATCAAAATCTAATCGACCATTTCATCGATAGGGCAAAAGCCAATGATTCTCATTATCGCCATCTCCACTTTCGTCTGTATCTCGTTAGGAATGTTGGGTGTCTACTGGCTGCTGTACAAGCCACAGAGCGCTGCGACAGAACGACTGCGCCGGCTCTCGGGTAAAGAGGGCGTGATGCCGAACGCGCCGTCGGCAGTGATTCCGGACGAGCGGCCGGCCACGGACATCGCGCAGAAGATCGCTTCGCCGCTGAACAAGTTGTTGCCGCCATCGGCCAGCGAAGCACGAAAGCTGCAAAAGCAATTGATGCACGCAGGCTTTCGTGCGCCTGAAGCGCCGATCATCTATCGCGGAATTCAGTTGACGTCGATGGCTGGTTTCCCGCTGCTCGTCGCCGGCGGCTGTGCTTTGCTGGCGAAGCCGCTCAGCAATGCGCTGATCTACATCATCATCGCCTTTGTCGTCGGGTTCTTCCTGCCGCGTTTCTTCCTGGCGCGCATCACCAAGAACCGCCAGCGCGATCTTCGTTGGGGGCTCGCGGACGCGCTCGACCTGATGGTCGTGTCAGTCGAAGCCGGATTGGGACTTAACGCGGCGATGATGAAAGTCGTCGTTCTGAGTTGAAAGACGTGCACAACGCGATCGCCGTCGAGTTTGAACTGGCGAACCTCGAGATTCGCGTCGGACGCGAGCGCGACGAAGCGTTGCGCAATCTCGCAGAACGAACCGGTGTCGACGATCTGCGCAGCCTGGTGGCGATGCTGATTCAGACCGACAAGTTTGGTACTTCGATCGCCAAAGGATTGCGAATTTTCTCGGATTCGCTGCGCACCAAGCGCCGCCAGCGAGCCGAACAGGAAGCGCAAAAAGCCGCGGTCAAACTGCTGTTACCGCTGGCGTGTTTCCTGTTTCCCACGCTTTTCATCGCCATCCTTGGACCCGCCGCCCTCAACCTCATGGACATGTTTGAGTTGATGTAGAGGAGTTGGACCATGAAGAAACGCAGAATCCTGGCAATTCTAATCGCTTTTGTACTGACCATAGCCGTGACCGCCATGTGGAGCGCATCGACGATCGAACGTGAGGGTGATCCGGATGCGATCGTTCTGGAAGATTCAGGGACGGATGCCGGCACGTCAGTCGAGCAACCGAAGAAAAAAGGCAACAAGGTCGTCAAAGTTCTGGCAGCGCCGTTCAAGGCTTTCGGACGGTTGTTCGGCGGCGGCAAAGACGAGAACAAGATCGAACGCATGACCGAGAAAGATGCCGAGCGATTTGCGAGCGTCGGGGTCACGCGCGTCGAAGATTCACGGACGACGAAACGAGTCTCGACGGCGAGCTCTGCACGCGAACATCTCGAAGCCGGTCGTGAGCTGCTGATGAACGGCGCGTACAACGAAGCGGTTTCAGAGCTTTCCACCGCTGTCTCGCTCGATCCGAAGTTGACCGAAGCTCACAACCTGCTGGGCGTCGCGTTCGATAAAAAAGGATTCGGCGATCGCGCGAAGGAATCGTTTGAACGCGCAGTGAAGCTTGAAGAGGACGCCGAGACGCTGAACAACCTTGGCTTTGCTTTGTATCAGAACGGGAATTATCGCGCGGCTGTCGATCGTCTGAAGCGCGCGGCGAAGCTCGCGCCAACCGACGAGCGGATTCTCAACAACCTGGGTCTCGCCTATTGCCGTCTTGGCAAGATCGACGAAGCTTACAAAGCTTTCACGCGAGCCACTGGTCAATTAAACGGCAATCTCAACACCGCGAAGATGCTCGAACGGTTTGGCCGTGAAGACGACGCGATTCATTACTATGAAGCTGCTCGCCAGATCGATCCGAACAACGCGCTGGCTCTGCGCCGCCTGGCCGATCTTTATCACCGCGTCGGCCGTGCGGCTGAATCCGAAGCCGCGCGCGCCGCGCTGATAGTTGCCTCGAACGGAACCATGATGGTCACTACCGGGAAGTAGATAGCGATATATCCTCAGAGGATCGCAGAGTTAGTTAACACAGAAAGAGAGTCTCACGATGTCGCATACGACGATTCTGACGCGCGTGGAAATCGAAAGCATGGGCCCTCCGCTTCCGGACGAACTGGCCGACACCGGCATCTCCGAGCAGTTCCTGTGCGATCTCGCGCTGAAGCACGTGGCCATGTTACCCGAGCCGACGACATTGGCCGTCGCCGAACGCATCAATCTGCCGCGCACGTTGACGGAAGATCTGCTGCAAAAGCTGTATCGAGAGAAGCTGATCGAAGTGAAGATGCAGTTGACGGTCGGTTCGACGCGTTACGCGATGTTGGACCACGGCTGGGATCGTCTCACGCGCCTGTTGTCAGTTTGCGGTTATGTTGGACCAGCGCCCGTTTCGTTGCGTGATTACACGCACATGATGAAGTTGCAGTCGATCCCGTCAAACCCGGCGTCGATCGAAACCGTGCGCAAGGCGTTTCACGATCTGGTGTTGCCGGAGTCGCTGTTGCAAACACTCGGATGCGTGATCAACTCGCGCCGATCGCTGTTTCTCACGGGCTTGCCCGGAACGGGTAAGACAGCCGTCGCCGAACGAATCAACAACGCGCTTGCGGGCGCGATCTGGATTCCGTATGCGGTCGAGATCGACGGCCAGATCATTCGCGTCTTCGACTCGCATTGTCACGAACCGTTTCCGGAAGACGAGACGCCGATCGATTTCGATCGCCGCTGGGTGATGATCAAGCGGCCGCTCGTGGTTGTCGGCGGCGAGTTGACGTTGGAGAACGCTGACCTGACGTGGAGCGACGCGGCGAAGTTTTACGAAGCGCCGTTTCAGATGAAGTCAAACGGCGGCACGTTGGTGATCGACGACTTCGGCCGCCAGCGCGTCGCGCCGCAGGATCTGTTGAATCGCTGGATCGTTCCGTTGGAAAGACGCGTCGACTATCTCGCGTTGCACACCGGCAAGAAGATCGAGGTTCCGTTCGAACAGCTAGTCGTGTTTTCGACGAACCTCGACGAAAACGATCTCGCCGATCAGGCGTTTCTGCGACGCATGGGTTATCGCGCGCGCGTCGAGCCGCCGACGTCCGCTGCTTATTGCGCGATCTTCAGGTACCAGGCCGGCCGGCGCGGGATCACGCGTCGAGCAACCGGTGCTGGACCACATTTTGGCGAAGTATCGAGTCGAACAACGACAGATGAAGGGTTGCGAACCGCGCGACCTGCTCGATCGCGCCACCGACATTTGCCAGTTTGAAAAACACAAGCTCGAGCTGACGCCGCACATCGTCGACATCGCCTGGAGCAACTATTTCGGCACGTCGCACTCGTTCGCGGCAAATCAGACGACAGAGGCGATCATGGATAAATCGTTGGCCGATCCGTTGGAACTATGATTCTTCGATTACTTCTGATTGGAATCCTGGTAACAGTCTGCTCTAGTCACGGATCTGCGCAAGTTCGTGAAGAGGTAAGACTAAAACTAGCCGATGGTTCGTACCTCGTCGTCGACGAAGCGTCTGAGACAGCGCAGGGTATCTGGTATCGGCAAGGCAATCTCAGCAACCTGCTTCCCAAAAGCAAAGTCAAAAAGATCGAGCGCACTACGCTTGAGCCTGCGGCGGACCCGAAGCCGGCGCCAGAGCACGAACGACGACGATCACTTCGAAGCAGTCACCGATGTAGTCGCCGAGGCCGCTCCCAAAAGCGGCAACTACGACCAGCCGGTTTGGATCTACTTAAAAGGCGGCGCACGCGTTGAAGCCGACAGCGCCAGCGAATCGCCCGCCGGCGCGTGGTACAAACGCGGCGGCATGTCGATGTTCATCGATCGCACGCGAATCGATCGCATCGAGCTCGAAGCGCCGGAGGCCATTGCTCAAACGGGCGCACAAACAGGAAAGAAAGAACGCGGCTGGAGCACGGGCAGGCCCGGACTCGACAAACTGATCCGCGTAAACGGCAGCAAGTACAACGTCGATCCATACCTGATCTTTTTAGTGATGGAGCAGGAGTCGCATTTCAACGCACACGCGTTATCGCCGAAAGGCGCGCGGGGCTTGATGCAGCTCATGCCTGGAACGGCCGCTCGTTTCGGTGTCCGGCGTCCAAACGATCCGGCGCAAAACATTTCCGGCGGCACTCGCTACTTGCGCGAGCTGTTGAATCGTTTCAACAACCGCGTCGATCTCGTGCTCGCGAGTTACAACGCCGGCGAAGGCGCGGTGGCGAAGTTTGGCAATCGCGTGCCGCCGTATAAAGAGACGCGCAACTACGTGAAGAAGATCAGCTATCGCTACAAGCGAACAACAGTCCGAACGAGGAAGCCCACAACATGAAACGAATATTCAGCGCCGCGTGCTTGTGTGTTTCACTCTTCGTGATTGCTCTCAATGCTCAGCAACCGGTTAAAGGTCCGCTTACGAACGAGTCAGTGATCAAGCTCGTCAAAGCCGGCTTCAAAGAAAAGACGATCATCACGATCATCAACAACCGGCCCGGCATCTTCAACCTCGATCCGGAACAACTGATCGAGCTCAAACGAAACCGCGTCAGCGAGAACATCATCCTTGCGATGCTCGCATCGCAGGACGCCACGTTCATCATCGGCGAAGACGAGTGGGTGTCAGACGAAAAGTTTTTCAAGGGTTTGAATAAAAAGACTGAGAACGATTCGCAGAGTTCCGGCACGAACATCTTTGGCGCAGGTGGCAGCTCCCAATCGAAGAAGCGAGTCGCGCGCGGGAGACGGCGGCAACGTCAACGAGGGAAGTGTCAGCGGTTCGGCGACAGTTCGCATCATCAAACCGGCCTCCGAGGCTGGCAGCGCGGGTTCATTGAAACTAGAAAAGACCCCCGTGCTCGACAATGCCGGCGTGATCCGCCTGGTTGAAGCAGGTTTTTCCGAAGGCACAATTATCAAGCGCATCCAGGAGTCGCCCGTAGATTTTGACCTGTCTCCCGGCAAGCTCGACGAGCTCTACAAAAAGCGCGTTACCGACCCGATCATTGCCGCAATGACGGCCGCAATGGGGAAAGATCGGTAAGAAGTTCTCCCGCAAAGGCGCAAAGACGCAAAGGAAATCCGAAGTCTTCCTTTGCGTCTTTGCGCCTTTGCGGGAGACTCTTCATCGAGGCCAAAATGTTACACGCCCCCTCAATCTCGCCCGCTTGTATCGTCGCGACACGTCTCGGTGAATTCTTCGATTATCGTCTTTCAACAGCTAAGTTCAGGTAACAATTGGATTTAGATGAGCCTTAGCAGGCAACGGCACGGCCATTGCCAATAGGTTCGCGGCCTTGGCGTGTCTTAGTCTGCCAGGGCGACACAACAGAGATAAACCGAACGGAGAGCCGATGCGACCGATTAAACATGCAGAGCGCGGATTGACCTTGATTGCCGGAGGCATTTTTAACGCGATTCAGTCAGTAAATAAATACAAGCCAAATCCTTCATTCACTCCCAAATGGTCGGACAAACCACTGCTCAAATCATGGCAAAAGAGCAAACCAACTCTCGGCTGGCCGAGAACTACCGATTCGCTTTGTCCGAACTGCGTTATCGAAGCGCGCGAAGCAATCGTTAGCGGAAAGAAAGAAGTCAGCGACCTTATTAATGAGAAAGTCGGCGAGATCAAAGCGCAGATCATCGAACGCGACGGCGAGATCTGGATGATCAAGGATTGCCCGGACCACGGCCACTTCGAAGACATGATGGCCATCGACGCGAAGTTCCTGACTCATATCGAAGCGATGTTCCCCGGCCGCGACATCGACGCGCACAACGACGAGAAACTCCACAATCACGGCTCGAGCACGGTGAAGTATGGCCGCGGCGCGGTGTTGACTGTCGACCTGACCAATCGCTGCAACATGATGTGCGACCCGTGCTTCATGGACGCCAACCAGGTCGGTTTCGTGCATGAATTGAGCATGGAAGAGATCAAGGAGATCCTCGACAACGCGATCACGATCAAACCGCGACGCCAGATGTCGGTGCAGTTCTCCGGCGGTGAGCCGACGATCTCGCCGCACTTCCTCGAAGCTATCAGGTACTCGCGCAAGGTTGGTTACAACAGCGTGCAGGCGGCGACGAACGGAATCGAGTTCGCCAAGAGCAAAGAATTCTGCCGCGAAGCTGCCGAAGCCGGTTTGCGTTACGTCTATCTGCAGTTTGACGGCATCGGCAACGACGCGAACAGCCACCGTCAGATCGGCAACCTGTTCGACGTGAAGCTGCGCGCGATCAACAACCTGCACGAAGCAGGCATTGAAATCGTGCTCGTAACCACGCTCGTCAACGGCATCAACAACGATCAGGTCGGCTCGATCATCCGCTTCGCGCTCGACAATCCGAAGAAGATCGCGTTCCTTTCGTTCCAGCCGGTTTCGTTTACCGGCCGCGACGAAGAGATCACCGAACAGCGTCGTCTGCAACAGCGCTACACGCTGTCGCACCTGGCGCATGACGTGAAGGATCAGGTCGGCATCACCGAACCGACGCGCGACTGGTTCCCGCTTTCGTTGATGGGAGCGTTCGCCGATTTCGCCGATCTCGTTCACGGGCCGAATGCCGAATGGGGCCAGGTCTCCTGCGGTTGCCACCCGAATTGCGGCGTCGGCACGGCAGTGATGATCAACAAGGAAACCAAAGAGATGCGTCCGGTGCCGCAGTTCCTGAACATTCCGGGGCTCGTCAAAGACATGCAGAAGATCACCGACGCGGCGCGCGGCAAGTGGTTGTCGAACATTATGATGGGCCTGGCGCTCCTGAAGAACTACAACCCGTACAAGTCGCCATCGCAGTTCACGCTTTACGAGCTCTTCAAGAAGTTCGACAAGTCGTTTGGCCTGACCGGCAAAGACTACGGCAAGGTCACCGGCGATCGCACTGAGCAGGACATCGAGAAGCGGCGTTCGGATCGTTGGAACTTCCTGTTCATCGCGGGCATGTGGTTCCAGGATCTGTTCAACTACGACTTCCGCCGCACCGAGATGTGCATCATCCCCTACGGCACGCAGGAAGGCGAGATTTCGTTCTGCGCTTACAACACCGGCATCGGCTGGCGCAACATCATCGAGAACATGCACCAGAACGCGACCGTGGCGAAGTGGTACAAGGAACACGGCCGTCACGAGATCTTCGCCGGCGGCAAGGACGTTCAGATGGCGGACAATTCGCACAGCCTGATCCTGAATGAAGTCGACCTGGCCCGGCCGAACAAGCCGGAGATGGAAGGTCCGAAGACGGCGCACGAGGAAGCCGTGATGATGCGCAAGATGTATCAGGAAATGGTGTTGAAGAAACAGTCAATCGCCAAGGAAACTGACAAACCAGTCCAGATCAAGGGTCTGGGCCGCAAGAAGGAGGAACCCGCCGAAGCCGAGGCGGTGCTGGTTTAGTCGACAGGTTTACAGGAGGACGCAGGAAGGCATGGATCAATCGCCAAAATTGGTTCTGCCTTTTTGTGTTTCTGAGGTTTTAATGGTTAAATAGCGGTCCGAATTTAGGCTTTGAGGAAAGGGAAGACTGAGAGCGAATGGCAATAGTTACTGTTAATCAGGGTGAATCAATTGAGAGCGCGCTGCGACGTTTTAAGCGCAAAGTGATGACCGAGGAGATCATCAAGGATGCGAAGAAGCACGCATTCTTTATCCCTCCGGGCCAGAAGGCCAAATTGAAATCGGCCTTGGCGCGTAAACGAAATAAGAAGAAAGGCCGGATGCGCATCCCGCGCGACTAGGTTCCTTCCCCGCACCACGTCGTACTTCTTATCTCACCATCATTGATCATTTGTCGTTTTCCATTTGTCATTTTTCATTTGGCAGCTTGTTGTCTAAATGAAAAATGAGCAACGACAAATGACAAATGGAAAACGCTATGGGCACCCGGATCTTGATTACAAACGACGACGGCATCCATTCCGACGGGTTGATCAAACTCGAGGAGGCGCTGAAGGCCGTCGGCGACGTCTATGTCGTTGCGCCGGCTTCCGAGATGAGCGGCGCGTCGCACAGTTTGACGCTCGCGCGCCCGTTGCGCATCCGCCAGCTCGACAACCGTCACTGGTCTGTTGATGGAACTCCCACCGATTGCGTCACGCTCGCTTTGAACAAGATCCTTTCCGAACACGAGCGCCCGCACATCTGCGTCTCGGGTATCAATCACGGCGGCAATCTCGGCGACGACGCGACTTATTCGGGAACCGTAGCCGGCGCTCTTGAAGCGACGATTCTCGGCGTGCCTGGTGTCGCGTTGAGTCTCGTAGCGCGTGATAACTTCGACTTCACGGAAGCGGCGGCGTTTGCCGTGGTTGCTGCGCGAAAGGTGCTCGAAGAAGGACTACCGGAAGGGACTTTGCTCAACATCAATCTTCCTCCGGGCGAGATCAAAGGCGTGAAGGTTACGCGGCAGGGAATCAAGAACGCGCGGCCTGTGATCAGCGAGCACATCGATCCACGCGGCAAAGCTTATTTCTGGATCGGCGAAGAATACTTCAACACGAATTCAGTTGAAGGCACTGATTATCACGCGGTGAAATCAGGTTACGTTTCGGTGACGCCGTTGCGCAGTGATATGACCGATCACCGGGCGCTCACGGCGATCGAAACCTGGAACTATCTAAAAGACTCCGAACTACTCCACAAGAGCTAAAGCAAGTTAGAATTCTCCCGGTGCAAGCAGCCAACAAACATCGCTCGGGCTTCACTCCAGGAGTACTCCATTCCCCGGGAACGTATGGTCGCGCGTTTACTCGATCACTACGGCATCAGAGACGTGCGCGTGCTCGAAGCGATGAGAAACGTGCCGCGTCATCGTTTCGTGCCGGAAGCTTTGCAAAGCCGCGCTTATGGCGATCATGCATTGCCGATCAGCGCCAATCAAACCATCTCGCAACCTTTCATCGTCGCGCGCATGACCGAGTTGCTCGAGCTCGACGTGAATAGCCGCGTGTTGGAGATCGGCGCCGGATCGGGATACCAGACCGCGGTGTTGTCGCAGGTCGCGGCGCAGGTTTACGCGATCGAACGCATCGGCGATCTTGCGCGTGAGGCGCATGGTCCGTATTCGACAGTTGGAGATCTACAACGCGACTGTCAAATGTTTCGACGGCACGCTCGGTTGGGCCGCGAACGCTCCGTACGACGGTATTCTCGTGGCGGCGGGTGGTCCAACGATTCCGGAGCCGTTGATTGCGCAACTTGAAGGTTGGCGGCCGTTTGGTTGTTCCTGTTGGCGAGTCGCGTGATAGTCAACGGCTGATGCGAGTGATCAAGACGTGAAACCGGACGCCGCGAAGAGGACCACGGCGGCTGCGCGTTTGTTCCCTTAATTGGACAACACGGCTGGTCCTCTGAGATCTAAAAATCTGAGCTCTGAAATTTAAGAAATGGTTGCAAAAATCATCGGCATCCTGTCCAGTTTCATTATCGCCACGATCTCGACGATGGGATATGCGGGCGTCGTTTTGTTGATGGCTATCGAGTCGGCGTGCATACCGTTGCCGTCGGAGATCATCATGCCTTTCTCCGGTTACCTGGTTTCGAAAGGCGAGATGAACTTGTGGGGCGTGGGTGTCGCGGGTGCCGTTGGTTGTGTGCTTGGGTCTTGGGTCGCTTACTACGCCGGGATGTACGGCGGCCGTCCGTTTATCGAGAAGTATGGACGTTACATTCTCTTGTCGCGGCACGATCTCGATCTCGCCGATCGTTGGTTTGCGAAGTACGGTGAATTGATCGTGTTTACGGCGCGGTTGTTACCGGCTATCCGAACGTTCATCGCGTTTCCTGCGGGCGTCGCACGCATGAACATGACTCGCTTTACGATCTACACCTTCGCCGGCTCTTTGCCGTGGTGCCTGGGCCTCGCCTACGTGGGCCAAAAGCTAGGCGAGCAGTGGGACAAGAACGACACATTAAAAACCTGGTTCCACCGCTTCGACTTCCTGATCGGCATCATCGGCCTCCTCTTCGTCGCCTGGTGGGTCTGGCGTCACATCAAACACTCCCGCATGCCCTCGCATTCAGAGAAAGCGGAGGCGAATGCGCCTGTCGCGAACGATTGAGCTCAGCGAGTTTGAATTTTAATTGAATCTTTTTAGCTGCTCGGATGGCTTTATTCTCTTGACGAACGTCTGCGAGTGACCGCTCAAATTCTCGCAGCCTTTCCACGATAGCCATCTTTTCGGCGATGGGACGCTTGGCTGCAATCTTCCGACGCAACTCCTTCTGGCGATAAAACTCGGTGAGGTCAAAATGGTTTTTGAGGTTTTGCTCTTCGCTCATTAGTTTTGACTCTCAAACTCGGCCCACTTTTCTTGAAGCCCATGGCGATTGACAATGTCCATTAGTACTTCTCAATACCGTCTCCTGCGGCAGAGGTGGTATTTATCAATACGCCGAAGGCGTTGACTAATTCCAGCCCAGGGTTGCTTCAACCCTGGGTTGAGTCTGCTCTTAATCGTGGAACTCTGAAGGAGTTTCAATTTCAAACCGAACACTTTCAGTGTTTTTCTAATTCGCTTCTGCTGTACCCAGGGTTGCAGCAACCCTGGGCTGGAATTAGCCAACGCCTTCGGCGTACTAGTTGAAACTGTACCACCCCTCACAGTTCAATACGGATGTAAAATATTGATTTATTTTGTGGACACACGGATACTCTGAAGCAAGTCCTATGAACAGCAACGGACACAACTCTCCGCACTATCGCAATTGCAATCTCTGCGAGGCGATCTGTGGGATTGAGATTAAGGTCCACGAGGATCGATTGGAGATTCGTGGGGATGGGGCTGATCCGTTTAGCCGCGGATATATTTGTCCGAAGGCTGTCGCGCTGCAGGATTTTCATTACGATAAGGACAGGCTCAGGCATCCGGTGCGACGCACGGCCAATGGTTGGGAGCGCATCGGCTGGGACGAGGCGTTTGACGAAGTCGCCCGGAACCTCAAACGCATCAGGTCAACTCACGGCAGACACTCGGTTGCGACATACCTCGGCAATCCAGGCGCTCACAACTACGGCATTATGTTGTTTGCGCCGCCATTCATCCGCAGCCTGCGAACACACAACAGGTTTTCCGCTACCTCGGTGGACCAACTGGCCCATCACCTCGCTTCGTACCTGATGTTTGGTCATCAGTTCCTGCTGCCCGTTCCGGATCTCGAGCGCACAAAGTTCTTCCTGATATTGGGCGCGAATCCGCTCGTTTCAAACGGCAGCCTGATGACGGCCCCGGGAATGAATCGACGGTTACAAGAGATCCGCGAAAGAGGAGGCAAAGTAATACTGGTCGATCCGCGCCGAAACGAAACCGCGCGACTCGCCGATCTTCATCTCTTCATTCGTCCCGGCACAGACGTGCTGCTGCTGTTGGCGCTGTTGCACGTTGTCTATGCAGAAGGACTCACAAGTCCTGGTCCATTGGCTGCATTTACCCGAGGCATTGAAACGATCCGCGATCTTGTAAGCGAGTTTTCGCCGGAGAGAGTTGCGGAGACGACTGGAATCGAAGCCGAGCAGATACGTCTTTTGGCGCGAGAGTTTGCGGCGGCGGAGTCGGCAGTGTGTTACGGAAGGATCGGCGTCAGCACGCAGGAGTTTGGCGGCGTGTGCCAGTGGCTCATCTACGTTCTGAACATCGTGACGGGAAATCTCGATCGACCCGGCGGCGCGATGTTCACGTTGCCGGCATTTGATCCGGTCATGGCGCCGAAGTCTCTGGCGCCGCGCGGGAGTTTTGGGCGCTGGCGCAGCCGCGTGCGCAAGCTGCCTGAATTTGCCGGCGAGCTTCCGGTCGCCGCGCTTGCGGAAGACATCATTGCCGAAGGCAACGGACAGATTAAGGCACTGGTTACACTGGCCGGGAACCCGGTGTTGTCGACGCCGAATGGTCGTGAGTTGGACCGCGCCTTGTCGGGCCTGGAGTTCATGGTTTCGATCGATTGCTACATCAACGAAACAACGCGGCACGCGAACATCATCCTGCCGCCGACATCGCCGCTTGATCGAGACACTACGACATCGCCCTTAACTTGCTCGCCGTTCGCAACATAACGAAGTTTTCACCGGCTTTATTCCAGCGCGATCCGGATGCGCGCCACGACTGGGAGATCCTGCTCGAACTGGAAACGCGCATCAAGAACCCCGGCTTGCGTGGCGCCGTGAAGCGAAAGTTAATGCAGCATTTCCTCGGCCCGGATCGGCTGATCGATCTCGGTTTAAGGTTTGGACCATACGGCGGCAAGCTCAATCCGTTCGCAAATGGCCTGACACTCAAGAAGGTGAAACAAGCGAAACACGGCATCGATCTTGGTCCATTGATTCCGTGCCTGCCCGATCGCTTGTGCACGGCCGACAAACAGATCGAGTTAGCGCCGGAAGTATTGGTCAAAGACGTTGCGCGAGTGAAAACCAGGCTGTTGGAAGCAGCCATCTCATTAACGGGCACCTGCGCTTGATCGGCCGCCGCCAGCTTCGCAGCAACAACTCCTGGCTGCACAACACCGAACGGCTGCTCCGAGGCAAGCCGCAATGCACCATCCTGATGCATCCCTCGGACGCCGCTCAGCGCCAACTAGCGCAAGGTCAAACTGTCGTAGTGCGATCGAGAGTCGGCGCCGTCGAAGCGCCGCTCGAAATTACCGACGAGATGATGCCCGGCGTCGTCAGCATTCCGCACGGCTGGGGCCACGATCGACTCGGCATTCAACTGGAAGTAGCCCAACAGCACGCCGGCGCAAGCATCAACGATCTCACGGACGATCAATCAATCGACGCTCTCTGCGGCACCGCCGCCTTCAACGGCACATTGGTCTCTGTCGAAGCAATTTAGTAGTGAGGAAAGAAAGAGGGGACCGAGCCCACCCTGTTGACCCGGTCCCCTTAAGAGGTGTTCAGGTGCGCCTCCTGCGTCGCCCACACCCTGCACCTCAAGCAGCAAAGTAATCCTCGTTTCGAGCTACTGTCCTTTTCCCACCTGGCCGGAGATGCCTTTGTTGACCATGAGCCGGATTTCAACTCGGCGGTTCTTCGCGCGGCCTGCCTTGGTCTTGTTTTCCGCTACCGGTTCCAACTGCCCATAACCAAAAGGTTGGACCAGACGGTTCAACGACATCTTGTACTTGCTCACGATGTAATAGATGACCGCGTTTGCGCGCCGTTCGCTGAGATCGATGTTGCGTTGCGAGCTGCCGGTTGAATCGGCATAACCGATTACGGCCATGACCCAGCCCTTAGTGTTCTGCGTTTTCACCCAGGCTGCCGCTTCGTCGATCGTAGATTTGGCTTTTGGACCCAGCTTTGAGCTGCCGGTCACAAAAGTGACGGTGACCGTCTTGATCGGATCGAAATCATCGAGACCGTTGATCCGGTTGTTAGCGTAGTCGGCTGTGTGTTGGGCTTTTCGAGCAGCTTCCGCGGCGGTATCCGCTGAAGCTTGTGCTCGTGCCGTGAGCGCTTCGTTCTCTGCAAGCTGGCCTGCGAGTCGTTCCTGTTCCTCTTGTTGCTGGCGCAATTTCTCGTTCATCTCCGCTTCGATCGGATCGACTGTAGACTTGAGAGCTTGTGCCGATCTGAGATCCTGTTCGTCGAAGCGAATCTTGTCGGCGACGATCTGGCCCTGCGAGTTACCGACGCCATCAACTTCGAGTCTCAATCCACGCAGGATGTAACTTGCGCCATATTCCTTCGATCCGCGGAACACGCCACGTTTGTGACTCTTCACTTCAGTCGACTCCGTCAGGACGACGACCGTTTGCGGTCCGCCGTTCGGATCCGTCATCGTGAAAGCGTCAGGATCGCGCCTGACGACGATGCCCTTTTGTTTCTTTACCTGCTCGCCGTCGGGTACGCTCCTGATCTGCTGATCTTGAGTTGCGAAGGCATACCCATTACACGACAAGACTAGAATAAAGGCGACTACGATTAGTCTGGTCAGATTAACCCCCGTGAGTTTCATTGTTTGCTCCTTTCGATTTCGTGAAAGCTGAGTCTGCCTTCGCGAGAAGAGTAGTGCCCTTTTTTGAGATGGATACTGTCAATTCTGACAGTATGAACTCATGACGACGACATAAAATGGCCGACAATTACGGTTATGTTGTCCACGCCGCCGCCTGCCAGGGCGAGGTCCACCAGGTTCTGACACGCACTTTGCGCAGAGGTCGCCTGGTTCAGGACATTGGCGATCGTTGTGTCCTCGACAGACCCGGTAAGTCCATCCGTGCAGAGCAACAGGCGATCGCCGGCCTGCAACTTAAAACGCTGCACTTGAGGTTCCGCTTGTTCGCCAAGGGAACCAACCGCCGCAGTCAAAACGTGACGCATCGATCGCGACGCCGGATCGTCGCGATTCGCAACCCCGGCATCGATCAGCGCCTGCGCCAGGGTGTGATCGGTAGTCAGTTGCCGTAGATCCTCGCCTCGCAAAAGATAGGCGCGCGAATCACCCACGTGCCCGACGATCAGATCGTTCCCCATCGCGCCCGCCACGGTCAGAGTCGTGCCCATGCCTTGCAGTGTGTGATCGAGATCGGCTTCTTTGCGGAGGATGTCGTCTACCTGAATAAAGCGTTCGCTCATTCGACGCAAAACGGTGGTGACGTCCTGCTCGTTTTGGAGCGCCAGAGTCCAGTCTGAGGTCTCAATGATCAGTTGGATCAATTTAGTGAGCGCGAGACGACTGGCGACGTCGCCGGCGGCCATGCCTCCCATTCCGTCGGCGACGAGCATGCCGTAGCCGTCCATGAAGTAGTCCTGTTCGAGCAGATCGTCTTGGAGATTTGTCAGCAGGTTCTCGAGCGAACGTCCGAATCGAATCACGAGGTAACTGTCTTCATTGCTCTCCCTCACGTAGCCCTGGTGTGAAACTGCTCCGATGTCGACCTCCAAACTCGTCCAGACTCCATCCCCGCTTGGGTCTGAACCAAATTGATTGTGCATGTTCATTGTTTGCCCCTGGATAAACGCGACTTGCAATTCTATGAGCCGCTTCGGCAGCTACTACTGGCAAAACTTACAGGTTAGATCTCTTTAGAACTTCCAACCCAAAGAAGTGCTCACGCCAAGATCGTTCTTGTCAGCGCGGACAGGTGGCTTGCTGTCAAAGCTCTCGTAAACGTGAAAACCCCACCACAAGTCTCGAACCAGCTTGATCCGCAGATCAGAAGTTGCCTGCATTCTCATTCGACCGGGCGTAGTAAGACTGGGGAACAAGCTGAAGCGGGATCGGATGTCTGTCCTGGAGAAACGAAACGTTGCGAAGTCGACGCCCGCCAATCCATCGGCGTTGGTGGACTCGGGCTGGCCCACCACTGCCGAATACTTTTCACGCGTGCCGACAACGCCGCCGAAGACTGAAAGCCGCGTATATTCCGTTTGCTTCAGGTTGCGGCCCACTAAGCCGCCGACTGACGTGCGCAGATCGAGACTCTGCTGGTCGCTGTGCAACAGATCGAACAGCCCGCCGACAAACCACTGTTTACTTAACTGTTTTCGATAGTCGAAGCTGAATTGATTTCTGCGCGTGCTTTCGCCTTGCGGCTGTCCGCTGAAAGTCGAATCAACTGCGGCTGTAAAGGAGTGACTTCCGGTGCGGTAAGTCGTCGTTGCGGCGAGCTGTGTTTGATACTGATCGTTGCCGCTGGTAAAGCTGAAACCGAAATCGATCGATCCTTCGAGTCGCCGCCAGAAGCCTTTGTCGACCGGCGTGATGCGAATCACGTCCAGCTTGTGAACGCGCATCGTTTGCGAATTGCCGATCTCGAAACTCGCTGCTCCGGTTGAGCTCGGCAAGAGACGCATTACGTCGGTGACCAGTTTGCCGTCAACCAGCCAGATCATAAACATCGATTTGCTTTCGAGTCTTTCGACCTTGGCCCAATCGAGACGAACTGCTTCGGCCATGTAATCAGACTTGATCCGAAGCTCGCCGCGCTGGAGACCTTTGATCTCTCCCGTCAGGCGATCCCCGTTTCTTAAGACGACTACATCGTCGTCGTTCCTGGCGATCGTGGTAACTGCGAAGAGCAAACTGAGCAAGACGAGTAGGCTCGGACGGCAGAGTCTGCGCGCGATTTCGCCGACAACTTCGATAATAATCATGCGACGGCCTCCTGACATTCGTCGCTAGTATTTGCACGCACTGCCTTTCGCACATGCCTGTCAAAAGTGACAGTTATCTACCTTTTTCGAGGTATCTAGAATTCGGGTACTCGAAACGTTGCAGGAAGGATGGAGTGTGAAGATGAGGACCAACAGGCTCTCTCAAGTGCTGACGATTGTTGGGTTGTTGTTCGCGTGGCACGCGACTGGTTTGGCCCAGGACATAAAGTACAACTTTCTCCAGGGCACAGACTTCTCGACGTACAAAACTTACAAGTGGGTCCAGGCGCCAAAATCCGAATATCCCAATTCAATTCTCGATTCCCAAATCAAACAGGCGATCGAGTCGCAACTGGCGTTGAAAGGATTGTCAAAGACTGAAGATAATCCGGACCTTTACGTTATCTACCAGGTTGCCGTCAACCAGGAGAAACAGTGGAACTCCTACAGCACCGGCGGCGACTACTGGGGCTGGGGAGGTTGGCGTGGCTGGGGCGGCATGGGCACGACGACAACCACCACGTCCACGATCAATATCGGAACACTCAACGTCGACCTGTACGAAGTCGTGAGCAAAAAGCAGATCTGGCGCGGCCAAGCCAGCAAGACTCTTGGATCGGGCAAGGATCCGCAGAAGGTCAACAAGAACTTGAATAAGGCAGTGGCCAAGCTCTTCAAGAAGTATCCGCCGCCGGCAAAGTAGAGGTTCTGCGCACTCTGCGGCACTCTGCGGCCCTCTGCGGCCCTCTGCGTCCTCTGCGTAAAAACTACTCAACGCAGAGTACGCAAAGAGCCGCAAAGAGCCGCAAAGAGCCGCAGAGAGCCGCAGAGTTGGTAGATTCACGCAGAGTTGAGATTAAGGAGTTTTCTCAGCTTGCGGCGGGCTTTGTGAAGTTGCGATTTGGAGTTTCCCACCGAGCAACCAATGATTCCCGCAATCTCTTCGTGGTTGTAGCCTTCCACGTCAAACTTCAGAAAGACTGAACGGCAACCGGCAGGCAGTTTCGCGAGCGCTGTGTTGAGTGCGACTCGATCGAGAATCTGTCCTGCCGGCAGCGAGATCTTTATTCCACCGGTTGCTTCAAGCTCCTCCACGACGAGTGAAGGGAATCGTTGATTACGCCGCGTCAGTTTTCGAAAGTGCATCAGCACGTGATTGGTGGTGAATCGATATAGCCACGTCGAAAACTGACTCTCACCGCGAAACGATCCGGCCTTTCCCAGCAACTGAATGAAGATCTCCTGCGTGAGGTCTTCGGCGACACTGGTATCTCCCGTCATTCGCAAACAGACCGAGTAGACCTTGGGCCGATGTCGCTCATACAGGTCGCCGATACTCGCGACGACGCCTCTCGCGATCGCCTGCGTCAATTCATAGTCAGACTTAAGGTGCTTCATAAAGTGCGATGTGAGTCTATGAATTGGCGCCGTTTCGATCACCTGTAAGTTTTGCCAGTTATCGACCCTCCTGCCCTCCACTACATTTCGCTCGAAGCGACTAAAACTCTGCCCCACACATTGGAGGAGGGCGCATGAAAACACATGATCGACAGAGTTGGAGAACGTACTCCGTTGTGACGTTATTCCTCACAGCTCTGTTCTTGTTCCCTGGCAGCTCAACGGCGCAAACGCAGGAACCCGCTTCCCAGACACCCGCGCAAACACCGGAGGTTGAGCAATTAAAGAAGCGCCTACAACAACTGGAGCAGACGGTCGGAGAGCTAAAAGGCCAGATCGAGTCGCTGGAAGCAAAGAAGAAGAATCCCGCTCCGGCGATAATTGAAGCGACATACACCAAACCTGGCGCCGAACCTCTCAAATCCGCCGAACCTGAGCCGGAAGCTGCTTCGACAGCGCCCGCCAAACAGGACAACAAGGGAGAGAGCACATTTCAGATTTACGGCTTCGCGATGCTCGACGCGGGTTACCAGGTCAAGCAAAACGATCCTGATTGGTTCGACGTTGTGCGGCCCACAAAGTTGCCGTCGTTTCCGAATGAGTTTGCGCCCAACGGCAACACCTATTTTAGTGTCAGGCAGAGCCGGTCTCGGTGTTAAGTCGTCAACGCCGACAAAATACGGGGAACTAAAAACACAGTTTGAGTTCGAACTGTTTGGCACCGGTGCGCAGGCCGGCCAAACAATTTTCCGATTGCGCCATGCTTATGGAGAGTTGGGCCAATTCGGCGCCGGCCAGCAGAACACAGTATTCATGGACGGCGATGTGTTTCCAAACACGATTGAGTATTGGGGACCAAACGGTATGGTTCTGTTCCGCAACGTGCAGTTTCGTTGGATGCCATTGAAGGGACGCAATGCCTTAACGATTGCTCTCGAACGACCCGGCGCCAGCGCTGACCAGGGCCGGTTTGTAGATCGAATTGAGCTACAGGGGGTGCGGGGCCACTTCAATCTGCCGGACCTCACCGCGAACTTTCGCTGGACTCGCGACTGGGGCCACTTCCAGGTAGCGGGCCTGCTAAGGCGAATTGCCTGGATCGATACCAATGACGACCAGTTCGACTTGGGTGGAAGCGCAGTTGGAGCCGGACTCAACCTGACTTCCGTTCTCAAGTTTGGCGAGAACGACACCGGAAAGTTTGCGTTTGTTTTCGGCCAGGGAATCCAAAACTACATGAACGATGCGGATGTTGACGTCGGCATCGAGGGAAATCTCGCTGCCGGAGATCCTCGCCGCCCGATCGTTGGCAAGGCCTTACCGATGTGGAGCTTCATTGCTTACCTGGACCACAACTGGAACAAGCGGTTTAGCTCGTCCGTCGGATACTCGATGATGGATGTCGACAACTCCAACGGTCAGGCGCCCGATGCTTACCGTCGCGGCCACTACGCGTCCGGCAACCTGCTCTACTACCCATGGGAGAACGTGATGATGGGCGGCGAGCTCATCTGGGGTCGTCGAGAGAACTTTCAAGATGGGTTCAAGGCCGATGATTTCCGCATCCAGTTTTCCTTTAAATACAACTTCTCAAAGTTGTTCAGCTATTGATTCGAACAGCAGTTGGACCAATTAGTCCAATGAAGGAGACGAAAGAGTCATGTTGAGAAAGACGATCCAAACAAGAATGGTCATCGCGCTGTTTGTCGTTATGACCTTCATCGCGGCGCCCTTGTCTGCCCCTTGGTCTGCCTGGTCTGCCTCGGCCCAGAAGGTCAGTCCCGTCGCGCCGGCCAGGGCCCAGGTCGAAGCAGTCGTCCGCGAGGCGTACGACAAGTTCAAGCACGACACCGGTGGAAAGAATGCTGATTACATTCCTTACCTGGCCCAGGTTGATTCGAAGCTGTTCGGGATCGCGATCGTCACGACCGACAACCAGATGCTTTCGATGGGCGACATCAAGTATTCGTTCTCGATCCAGTCGATCTCGAAAGTGTTCTCTCAGGCACTGGCGATGGAAGAGCTCGGATCGGCCAAAGTCCTCGAAAAGGTCGGAAATGAACCAACTGGCCGCGCCTTCAATTCGGTGTTTGCCGTGGCCGACATGCCGACTCACACCGGCAATCCATACGTCAACGCCGGCGCGATCTCCACGGTGAGCCTGATCTCAGCCAAGACCGCCGACGAGAAGTGGAACAAGATTCTCGACTTCTACAGTCGCGTCGCCGGCGAAAAGCTCAGCCTCATCGACGAGGTCTACAAGTCGGAAGCGGCGACCAATACCGGCAACAAAGCTCTCTCGATGTTGCTGGCGAAATACGATCGCATCTATGCCGATCCATTTGAATCAGTGGACGTTTACACCAAGCAGTGTTCGGTCGGCGTGAACGTGGTCCAACTCGCGCGCATGGGCGCGACGCTCGCCAATAACGGCAAGAACCCCGCGACGGGCCAGCAGGTGATCAAACCTGAGAACGTGCCGCACATCCTGTCGACGATGGTGATGGCCGGGTTATACGACGGCTCCGGTGGTTGGGCCTGGCACGTCGGACTGCCGGCAAAGAGTGGCGTCGGCGGCGGCATTGTTGCTGTTGTTCCGGGCAAGGGGGCGATTGCCGTGTTTGCTCCGCCGCTCGACGAAGCAGGGAACAGTGTGAAGGCGCAGAAGGTGATCGAGTACGTCGCCAACAAACTCGACTTCAATCTGTTTTCACCGCGGTCAGTCGGTTTGGCGTCCGAATAAGAGCAACGGGAATGACTTCAATTCTCTGTCACATTGCCATTGTAGTGCGGCGTCGCAGCCTGATTCTGCTGCACGTCGCCTCGTTGGCCGGTGTTCTCCTGGCGGTGGTTTCAGTTTGTCATGCGCAAGCTGAAACTCCGGCAGCTCCAAAGCCTGGCGAAGGCAAAGCGACGACTGCGGACGAGCGGTCCGAATTATTAAAACTGATTCGCAGTCTTCAGGAACGGCTGGACAAACTCGAGGCTGCGCAAGCATCCGCCAACGGGAGCTCGACACCAGTTCCAATACCCGTATCGTCCACAACACCGGCGCCGGTCGTATCGGATCAGCCCCGAACACACCCACACCTGCGCCACCGGCTGCAACGCCGAAACAAGACGATGATGACCAAGATGATGATGACGAGGACAAGTTCGACGGCCGTTACACGCCAAATCTCGGTTTCAAAGTAGTGAACACCGAGTATGGCGACATGAACGTCAGCCTCTACACCTACGTCAGGTATCTAAATCAGCTTGGTCTCGATTCAAACTACACCGACGCATTCGGCAATCTGAAGAATGTTCAGGAGCGCCATGACATTCAGCTTCTCAAACTTCAGATCAAGTTTCTGGGTTGGATTTTGAATCCGAAGTTGCGCTACTTCCTTTACGCCTGGACCTCGAACGCTAACCAGGGGCAGGGTGCGCAGGTCGTCCTCGCCGGCAATCTTCAATACACCTTCAACAAGTATTTCACACTGGGAGGGGGAATCCGGTCGCTGCCCGGCACGCGCAGCGTCGAAGGTAATTTTCCGTTTTGGCTGAGTGTTGACAGCCGGCACATCGCCGACGAGTTCATGCGTCCGTCGTACACGTCGGGAGTATGGGCCACCGGAAATCTCACCGATCGGTTGAAGTACCAGGTCATGCTCGGCAACAACATGAGTACGCTCGGCGTTCCCGCGTCGCGGCTGGACAACGGCTTGAACACGTTGTCCAGTTCGCTTGTTTGGTTTCCTACCGGCGACTTTGAAAAAGGTTTCAGCGGTCAGGGATGGGGCGATTTCGAGCACCACGAGAAGTTCTCCACTCGTCTCGGACTTCACTTCAGTCGCAGCAACGAGAATAAGGAAAGCCAGCCTGACTCCGAGCAATTTGAGAACACGCAGCTTCGACTGTCAGACGGGACCGTGATTTTCACTCCCGATCTGTTCGCGCCCGGAGTCACCATCACGGATGCGAGATACCGGATGGTAAGTGTCGACGGCGGCTTCAAGTATCGCGGCTTCGCGCTTGAAGGCGAGTACTTCTGGCGTTGGTTGGACAACTTCAAATTCCTGAACACTGTCACGCCTGAGACTCTTCGGATCATACCGGCGCGATTGTTCGATCATGCTTTCCAGATACAGGGATCGGCAATGGTCGTTCCCCAAAAACTCCAGGCTTATGCCGGGTTTTCCAGGATCTTCGGCCAGTTTGGTCAGCCGCGTGACTTCCGCGCAGGGATCAACTTCTTCCCGTTCAAAAACAAGGTCGTGCGCTGGAACACGGAGGCGCTTTATCTCTACAAGTCACCGGTCGGGTACACCTCGGTGCCTTTTCCGCTTGGCGGAAGAGGTTGGGTTTTTCATTCAAACATGGAGCTCGCGTTTTGAGGGTGTTATGAACAGATTCTCCCGCAAAGGCGCAAAGGCGCAAAGTAGGTTTAGCAGTCAAATTCCTTGCTTGACTCCTTCTATCTTTGCGCCTTTGCGCCTTTGTGGGAGAACTCTTTTTGTCTTCATGCTGGCACTGATAATTTCTGCGCCTGCCGCAATAGCCCAAAAGCCGAATGACTATCTCTTCAACGATTCGCATTTCCACCTGACCAACTACGTCCAGGAAGGCATCGATATTCACGACTTCCTGAAGATCATGGGAACAAAAGCCGGGCGCGTTGCGTTGTTCGGCATCCCACTGCAACAGCAGTGGTCCTATCGCGTCGACGAAAACCGTGGTCCAACTTACTACCTGAACTCCGACGCGCCGCTCTATTACTACTCGTTTACCGACGCCTGGATCGCGATGGCTTACAAGTCGTTGTCAAAGGACGAGCAGGACCGTTTCGATCCGATGATCACCGGATTCAATCCGACGGACATGTATGCCGCGGATCACATTCGACGTGTGTTGACGGCCTTTCCCGGTGTGTTCACGGGCATCGGCGAATTCAGCATTCACAAGGAATTTGTGTCGGCAAAGATCTCCGGCGACGTTGCGAGTCTTCAGGATCGCGCACTCGATCGTTTGCTCGACTTCGCGACGGAAGCCGGTTTGGTCGTCCTCATTCATAACGACGTCGACACGCCGCTGGCGAAGCCCGGCAGTGAACCGGCTTACGCGTCGCAGATGAAAGCGCTCCTCAAGCGCCATCCGAAGACGACGTTCATCTGGGCCCATATCGGCGTCGGACGGATCGTTCGTCCCATCAAAGATCAGGCGGCAATCGTCGAAGACATCGTCAACGATCCCGAATTGAAAAACGTGCACTTCGATATTTCCTGGGATGAGGTGGCGAAGTATGTCGTGGCGACGCCGGAGTCGACGCGGGCTGCGGCGACGATCGTGAATCGTTATCCGGATCGTTTTCTGTTTGGGACCGACGAGGTGGCGCCTCCCAACCAGGAAAAGTATTTGAAAGTCTTCAACCAGTACGAACCATTTTGGAAGCTCCTGACGCCGGAAGCGCGCGAAAAGGTTCGCAAGGGGAATTACGAGAGAGTTTTTGACGAAGCCCGACGAAAAGTGCGCAGTTGGGAGGCGACGCACGTTAAGCCGCAGACTTCACGTGCCACCAACTAGCACATTGGACCACGCTTACGAGCGAATGGAGGTTTTGCCATGGGCCTTAAAACACAGCGAACGAGGCATTCGCAACAACTAATTTGTCTGATCGCGATCGGCTGCGCGTTGATATTGATACCGGGAAATGCGCTCTCGCTTGTTCGGTCGCTGCCTCAGCCAATTCCTCAGGACGACGCGCAGGCAGTCAAGATTCCACCGGAGCAACTCGATTCGCTCGTCGCGCCGATCGCCCTTTACCCCGACAACCTGCTCAGCCAAACACTCGTGGCCTCAACTTATCCGCTCGAGATCGTTCAACTACAGCAGTGGCTGGAAAGAAATCCGGCTCTGGCCAAAGACCAGAAGAAGCTAACCGACGCAGTCAAGAAACAGCCGTGGGATCCAAGCGTTCAGGCGATGGCGCCGATGCCTGATGTGGTGAAGCGTTTGTCTGACGATATTCAGTGGACCACGGATCTCGGCAATGCCTTTCTCGCGCAGCAGAAAGACGTGATGGACGCTATTCAGCGCATGCGTGATAAAGCGAAGGACACTGGAGCCCTGGCGTCAAACCAACAACAGAAGGTCGAGACACAAGTCATCGAAAGCAAAGAGGTGATTGTGATCGAACAGGCCAATCCGGAAGTTGTGTATGTGCCTTCTTACAACCCGACGGTTGTTTATGGCGCGCCGGCCTATCCCTATCCGCCGATCTACTATCCGCCGTCGACGGGCGCGGTGATCGCGGCGGGCGCGATCTCGTTTGGCGTTGGCTTGGCGATGGGAGCGGCCTGGGGCGGAGGCTGGGGTTGGGGTTGTGGTTGGGGAGGCGGTGACATCGACGTCAACGTCAACAACAACTTCAATCGCAACACGAACATAAACGACATCAGCGGGAATCGTAGTCGGTAATACCAATGCTCGCGGTGGGAACAAGTGGCAACACAATCCTTCGCATCGTGGTGGAGCGCCGTACGGCGATCGCGGAACCGCGAATCGGTTTGGCGGCACCGCGCGCGGTGATTCTCTGCAGAACCGTCAGCGCGCCGCGCAAAGAGACATCGGGAGGCAAGGCGGCAACCTGAGGAGTAACGATCGTGTTGGCGATCGAGGTGGTGTTGGAGACCGAGGCGGAGTTGGGGATCGCGGTAATCGCGGCGGTGTCGGAGATCGCGGCGGCGTTGGCGATCGTGGTGGCGTTGGCGACCGCGGTAACCGAGGCGGAGTTGGTGATCGAGGGAGCGTTGCCGATCGCAGCAATCGTGGCGGTGTGAGCGATCGCAGCAGCGGCATTGGCGATCGCGGTGGAGCTTCAAATCGCGCCGGAGTCAGCGATCGATCCAGCACCGGCTCGCGTGGTGGAGCGAGCGGCGATCGTGTCGGCAATCGGAGCGTAGGAAGCGGAGGCTCAGGCAGCACGGGCGGCGGGTTCGGTAGTGATTATGGCGGTTTCAGTGGCGCGAGCTACGCGCGCCAGCAGCAATCGCGGTTCTTCGAGCATGGGTAGTCGCGGCGGCGGTGGCGGCGGCGGCGGCTTCGGCGGCGGCGGTGGTGGTGGCGGCGGAAGTGGCGGTGGCGGTGGCGGCGGCGGGGGTGGCGGCGGTGGCCGAAGGAGGTAACGGACTCATGAAACAGAGCAACACGATGAGAAATATTTTTGTTTCAACTCTTATGGCTGGCAGCGTTTGCTTGTCTGATTCTGCTAGTACCGCGCAGAACGACGATCGCAGCCAAAGCCAAATCATTCAAGACAGCGCAGGAAGCCGCCGAACGCGCTCATCGACGCAGCCGAGAAATTTGATGAGACGAGCACTGATTGAGATTCTTGGACCAGACAGCTACGACATCATTCACACCGGCGAACCGGCGCGCGATCGCGAAGTCGTGCAGCAATTTGCGACGCAAGCACGCGCCAAGAATAACGTCGCGCTTCAACCCGGAAATTCGCCGTCGTGCGTTCTCTGATATCGGCGAAGACGATTGGCCCTTTCCTGTGCCGCTTGTCAAAGGACCGGCTCGGGTTGGTCCTTCGACGCTCGACGCCGGGCGTGTCAGGAGATTCTTTATCGCCGCGTCGGCAGCAACGAGCTGAACGCGATTGAGATCTGCCGTGGTTACGTCGAAGCGCAGCACGAATATGCGCTGATAAAGCGCGGCGAGTAGGCGTCAACCAGTATGCACAACGCATCATCAGCACGCCGGGAACCCAGGATGGTCTCGCCTGGCAAAACGCAGACGGCGCCTGGGATGGACCAATTGGAGAAAACGTCGCGAAGGCGATCGCGCGCGGCTATACCTCACGAACGGAGCCTTTTCACGGCTACTACTTCAGAGTTCTCAAAGGGCAGGGACCGGCAGCGCCGCTCGGCGAGTTGGACTTCGTGGTTAAGGGCGTGATGATCGGCGGCTTTGCCCTCGTCGCTTTTCCCGCCCAGTACCGGATCACGGGAGTGCAAACTTTCATGGTCAGTCACGACGGAGTCGTCTACCAGAAGGATCTTGGTCCAAAGACCCCCGAGCTCGCCGGGACCATGGAGCGATTCAATCCCGACAAGACGTGGACTCCGGTCTTGGAGCAATAAGTTGAACAACAGCCAATGGCCCAGGCAACTACACATTTCGAAGCCAAAGTCGAGACTGCGAAGAGCGTTCGAATTGCTGTGGCTGCCTGGGTCCTGACGGCTGTCTACTATTTCTACCAATATGCGCTTCGCTCCGCTCCTGCGGTGATGATGCCGGAGCTGAGCAATGCTTTCGGGATCAGCTCCGCTCGCTGTCGCTTCCATCGTCGGACTCTTCTATTACGGATACTCGCCGTTTAGTTTGGTTGCTGGGGCGGCGATGGATCGCCTTGGACCACGGCGACTGCTGCCTGGAGCGGCGGCAGCGTCGGCATCGGGGCTTTGCTGTTCGCTACCGGGAACACAGGCGTTGCAAGTGTCGGAAGATTTCTGCAGGGCGCCGGCGGTGTGTTTGCTCTTGTCGGCGCGATCTATATCGCCACCAAGAACTTCTGCACCGTCGAAAGCCGCGACGTTGATCGGCGCGACACAGATGTTTGGCATGGCCGGCGGATCGGCGGGGCAATTTGTTGTTGGTCCAATTATCGGCAGTGGCGTCACCTGGAACTATTTTTGGATCGCGATGGGAGTCGGCTGGTTTGCTGATCGCGCATCGCGCTCTTTTTCCTGATACCGAGGCGAAAAGTCAGAGCCGGCGGGAGGTGGACTCAAGACACCGCTATCGCCGCCTTTGCGACAGTCTTCAAGAACCCGCAGTCGATCTTGTGCGGCTTGATCTGCGGGTTTGATGTTCATCCCCACAACGATCTTCGACATGATCTGGGGCGTTCGTTATCTCGCAGGAAGCTCATGGCATGGATTACGGCTCGGCAGTGATGCGATCGGCCACAGTGCCGTTCGGTTGGATCATCGGTTGCCCGTTGCTTGGACTTCTTTCCGATCGCATCGGCCGACGCAAACCGGTGATCAGCGGGAGCGGCGATCGTGCTGTTCGCCTGTCTTGCGTGGATTCTCTATGGCCCGCCCGGAGTTTTTCCTCCTTACGCGTTGGGTCTGTCGACCGGCATCGCGTCCGGCGCAGCGATGTTGCCTTACACCGTAATCAAAGAAGCCAACCCGCCGCAGTTTGGTGGCACGGCGACCGGCGTTGTCAACTTCCTAAATTTCACTTTCAGCGCGTTACTGGGCCCGGTATTCGGTCGGATCCTGCAAAGCGTTTCAGGCGGAGCTCGACGCAAATGGAATTGCAGCATTACCAGTCCACCTTTATCGCCGCTTGCTGTATCGGTGTGGCGATCGCGATCGTGCTGACCGCTGTTGTTGAAAGAAACTGGCCCGGCATCGCGCACCGTTCGCCGGAGCCAAAGGAGAGATAAGCATGAACCAGCAACTGGAACAGGAAAATACGAACGACTCCTGGCGCGGTGCGAAAGTCTTGAGCCAGTTCCAACCGCAGTGGCGCATCCGTGTGAAGCAACGGCATTGTCAGGGGCGGTCGAAGCCGCCGAGAACGGGATTGATCGCGCCGTTGCTGGTTGGACCAGCC
Organism: uncultured Acidobacteriota bacterium; assembly: GCA_963770215.1. Lineage (GTDB taxonomy): Bacteria > Acidobacteriota > Blastocatellia > Pyrinomonadales > Pyrinomonadaceae > PSRF01. Next base: position 92,739 of record CAVYOP010000007.1, on the reverse strand, counting down.
GCGCAGCATCGACGAAACGGCAGAGTCGGCAGGAATCGATCTCAGCAACCTGCGAGATCATCGATGTGCCGCACAGCCACGCGGCAGCAGACAAAGCTGTCGAGCTTATTCAGGGAAGGCAAGGCCGAAATCCTGATGAAGGGCAGCCTGCACACTGATGAGTTGATGGCGGCGATCGTCTCGCGTGAAGGTGGACTGCGCACCGGCACGCCGCATCAGCCACGTGTTCATCATGGACGTTCCGACTTATCACAAGGTGCTGATTGTTACTGACGGCGCAATCAACATCGCTCCTACTCTCGAAGACAAAGTTGATATCTGCCAGAACGCGATCGATCTCGCGATCTCACTCGGACTCGAGAAACCCAAGGTCGCGATTCTCGCCGCTGTCGAAACTGTCACCTCGAAAATGCCGGCCACGATCGACGCTGCCGCGCTCTGCAAGATGGCTGAACGCGGACAGATCAAGGGCGGCATTCTCGATGGGCCGCTCGCCTTTGACAATGCCATCAGCAAGGAAGCGGCCGAGACAAAAGGTATCAATTCTGTGGTCGCAGGCGATCCCGACATCCTGCTGCGCCCGATCTGGAAGCCGGCAACATGCTCGCCAAGCAACTGAGCTTTCTCGCAAATGCCGACAGCGCCGGCATGGTCCTGGGTGCAAAGGTGCCCGTCATCCTGACCAGCCGCGCCGACAGTGTGCGTTCGCGGATCGCCAGTTGTGCGGTGGCGATGCTGGTCGCTCATGCACGGCGAACAGAAGCCGTAGGAGTGATGGCAATGGACGACTATGCACTCGTGCTCAATGCCGGCTCATCGAGTCTGAAGTTTTGTGTTTTCAACGGCCGGCGGGTCGAGAGCTGGCGTCTGGAAGCGCGGGGCCAAATCGAAGGCATCGGCACGTCACCTCGTTTATCCGTTAAAGACGCCAACGGTGAAACCCTCGCAAACGAGGAGGTCGCCGCTCGTGACGGACGTGAGGCACTCGATGCCCTCGCCGCTTGGCTGCGATCGAAATATGGCGGCTCGCGCGTGCTGGGTGTTGGTCATCGCGTGGTCCATGGCGGCGCTCGTTTCAAAGGACCGACAATACTGAACTGCAGAAGTGCTCGCAGAGTTACAGCGAATTGATTCCACTGGCGCCGCTTCATCAACCTTACAACCTCGCGGCCATCGAAGCAGTCTTCGAACGATTACCCGGTGTGCCGCAGGTTGCTTGCTTCGACACCAGTTTTCATCGTGGACAACCCGCAGTCGCGGAACTCATCCCGCTGCCGCGTGAGCTTCGCCAGGCAGGGCTTGCAGAGATATGGCTTTCACGGACTTGTCTTACGAATACATCGCTTCAGTCCTGCCGGAGGTTGCTCCGGAGATTGCCAATGGCCGCGTCATCGTCGCACATCTCGGAAGCGGCGCGAGTTTGTGTGCGTTGCAAGAAGGAAAGAGTGTCGACAGCACGCTCGGATTCACCGCACTCGATGGTCTATGCATGGGCACGCGCCCCGGCGCGCTCGATCCCGGCGTTGTGCTGCATCTCTTTCAGGGTCTGAAACTCTCAGCGAAAGAAGTCGAAACACTGCTCTACAAGAAATCCGGTCTGCTCGGAATCTCAGGGATCAGCAACGACATGCGCGACCTGCTTGGACGCAGCGAGCCTGAAGCACGCCTGGCAGTGGACTACTTCGTTTATCGCGCCGCCAAGGAAATCGGCGCGCTCGACTGCGGCTCTGCGGCGGCATCGATGCTCTGGTCTTCACTGCCGGTATTGGCGAGAACTCTGCCGGAGATCCGCCAACGAATTTGTGAGTCGTCAGTCTGGCTGGGCATCGAGCTCGATGAAGCAGCGAATACCGAATCGTCTCCGCAGGATCTCCACACCGCAAAGCAAGGTTTCCGTCTGGGTGATTCCGACCAACGAAGAATTGATGATCGCGCGACACACCGGCGGCTACTGGGACTCGCAAAAGCAGCTTGAACGATGGATAAGGAGCATTGACATGGCCAGCACCGCACCTCAGGAATTCATCGCGCCAGAAAGCCATCTCCACAATGGGAAGGATTCAACCTAGGTCTCTGGCAAAGCGAAATCAATGTGCGCGACTTCATTCAGCAGAACTACGAACCGTATGAAGGCGACGAATCGTTTCTCGCTCCGGCAACCGAACGCACGAAGAAGATCTGGGATCAGCTGAACGAACTCTTTGTCGAAGAGCGAAAAAAGGGCGTACTCGACATCTCACAGATTCCCAGCTCCATCACTGCGCACGCTCCAGGCTATATCGATCGTGAGAATGAAGTGATCGTCGGTTTGCAAACCGAAGCGCCACTCAAGCGGGCCATCATGCCAAATGGCGGCTTCCGCATGGTCCTCAACTGCGCTGAAGACCTACGGCTACGAACCCGATCCACATGTGGTCGAAACTTTCACCAAATATCGAAAGACTCATAACGAAGGAGTCTTCGATGCCTATACGGCAGACATCAGGCGCTGTCGCAGTTCACATATTCTGACCGGACTTGCCCGACGCTTACGGGCGGGGTCGCATCATCGGCGATTACCGGCGCGTCGCGCTTTATGGAGTTGCGCGGCTGATCGAGCAGAAAGAAGGAAGAAAAACGCAGTCTCGACTCGGCATGTCGACCGATGAGATCATTCGCGATCGCGAAGAACTCGAGCGAACAGATTCGCGCGCTCAAAGAACTGCAAGAGATGGCGGCCAGCTATGGATTCGATATTTCCATTCCGGCTCGCACGTGCGCGCGAGGCGGTGCAGTGGCTCTACTTCGGCTACCTGGCGGCGGTGAAAGAACAAAACGGCGCGGCGATGTCGCTTGGGCCGGACCTCGACCTTCCTGGACATCTATTTCCAGCGCGACTTGAAGTCGGGCGCTATCACCGAAGAACAGGCGCAGGAAATCATCGACGACTTCGTCATCAAGCTTCGCATCGTCCGTTTTCTGCGCACTCCCGAATATGACGAACTCTTCGCGGGCGATCCGACGTGGGTCACCGAATCGATTGCCGGTATGGGAGACGATGGCCGCCCGCTGGTAACCAAGACGAGCTTTCGGTTTCTGCAAACGCTCTACAACCTTGGTCCAGCGCCGGAACCGAATCTCACGATCTGGTATTCACCGCGTCTGCCTGACGGATTTCGCAGTTTTGCCGCAAAGGTGGCGATCGATACCAGCTCGATTCAATTCGAAAGCGACGAGATCATGCGCAGCGCCTGGGGGATGATGGGGCGATCGCGTGTTGTGTTTCGCCGATGCTGGTCGGCAAGCAAATGCAGTTTTTTGGCGCGCGCGCGAACCTGGCAAAGTGTCTTGTTGTATGCGATCAATGGCGGGCGAGATGAACTCACCGGCAAACAGGTGGGTCCGGCCGACGGCGCCGTCAAGGGAGAGTATCTTGACTTCGACGACGTCCTAGACGAAGTTCGAAAAGATGATGGACTGGCTGGCCGGCGTCTATGTCAACGCCATGAACGTCATCCACTACATGCACGACAAGTATGCCTACGAGCGGATTGAAATGGCGCTTCACGATTATGCGCCGGTGCGAACGATGGCGTTTGGCATGGCGGGTCTGTCTGTCGTGGCCGACAGTCTTTCGGCGATTCGTTACGCGAAGGTTCGCGTGATTCGCGATGAGACTGGTCTGATCACTGACTATCAAACCGAAGGCGAGTTTCCGCAGTTTGGGAACAACGACAATCGCGTCGACCAGCTCGCTTCCTGGCTCGTGACACGTTCATGAACAAGCTGAGAAAGTATCCGACTTATCGACATGCGCTGCACACGCAATCGGTCCTGACGATCACTTCAAACGTCGTCTATGGCAAGAACACCGGAAACACTCCCGATGGCCGGCGACAGGGAGAGCCGTTTGCTCCCGGCGCAAACCCGATGCATGGACGCGATGTGCATGGCATTCATGCGTCGGCCGCTTCCGTCGCCAAGATTCCTTATCGCGATGCCGCGGATGGGATTTCGCTGACGACCTCGTTGGTGCCGGAAGGGCTTGGGACGAGTGGAGTGAAGATCGGATCATGAATCTGCGCGGCATGCTCGACGCGTTTTTCGGCTCGACCGGTTTTCACATGAACGTGAATGTGCTGAACCGCGAAACTGCTGCTCGATGCGATGGACCATCCGGAGAAGTATCCGCAGCTTACGATACGTGTTTCAGGCTACGCAGTGAATTTCGTGCGTCTGTCGCGCGAACAGCAGATGGATGTCATCAACCGCACGTTTCACGGGGCGTAGCGATGAGCGATCGGAGAGTTGCGAAGAGGAGCTCTTGCCGTGGCTAAGGGGGTTCTCATAGCGGCTTTGCCGCCGGATGTGAGGCGAGGCTACGCCTCGCCGGTCGCTGAAGAAAGAACTGGGGGCTCGGCCCCTCGTACGGCCTCTGGCCTACAACAAGGGCAAGCCCGAACCAGGGGCGCAGCCCGAGGCGCAGGCGCTTGCAACGGCGAGGCGTAGCCTCGCCTCACATCCGGCGGCAAAGCCGCTGCGAGACTTGACGCAGGTGCCGCAGGAGACTTTGAAGCAGAGCCGTAATGAACTTTTGTGGCAAAGCTGCAGTGAGACTTGAAGCAAAACTGCATGAGACTTGAAGCAAAACTGCATGAGACTTGAAGCAAAACTGCATGAGACTTGAAGCAAAGCTGCGTGAGACTTGAAGCAAAGCTGCGTGAGACTTGAAGCAAAGCTGCGTGAGACTTGAAGCAAAGCTAGCGATGAGCGAATCGGAGAGTTGCGGAAGACGAATCTCTTGCGTGGCTAAAGGTTTTCTCATAGCGGCTTTGCCGCCGGATGTGAGGCGAGGCTACGCCTCGCCGGTCGCTGAAGAAAGAACTGGGGGCTCGGCCCCTCGTACGGCCTCTGGCCTACAACAAGGGCAAGCCCGAACCAGGGCGCAGCCCGAGGCGCAGGCGCTTGCAACGGCGAGGCGTAGCCTCGCCTCACATCCGGCGGCAAAGCCGCTGCGAGACTTGAAGCAGGTGCCGCAGGAGACTTTGAGGCAGAGCCGTAATGAACTTTTGTGACAAAGCTGCAGTGAGACTTGAAGCAAAACTGCATGAGACTTGAAGCAAAACTGCATGAGACTTGAAGCAAAGCTGCAGTGAGACTTGAAGCAAAGCTGCAGTGAGACTTGAAGCAAAGCTGCAGTGAGACTTGAAGCAAGCTGCATGAGACTTGAAGCAAAGCTGCGTGAGACTTGAAACAAAGCCGCAGCGAGACTTGAGGCAAAGCTAGCGATGAGCGATCGGAGAGTTGCGGAAGAAGCGCCGCTGGAAGGACGAAGCCCGTTCGAGCTGCGGGTGGATCTGAGCAAGAATGTTTCTGAATCCATCGTCAAGCAGGCTCTCGAATCGGGCGACATCGGTTTTCTGCATTCCTTCACCACCGGCTCGGCCGTCGATGGTCCAGGCGTTCGCCTTGTGGCCTGGACGGCGGGCTGTCAATTCCGCTGCCTCTACTGTCACAACCCGGATACGTGGAACATGATGAACGGAATGGCGATCCCACTCGAGCGCGCCATTGCGGAACTGAGCAAATACAGTTACGGGCTCAAAGTTATGAACGGCGGTTTTACCCTGAGTGGCGGTGAGCCACTCATGCAAGACAGGTTTGCGGTAAAGCTGCTGGGCGCAGCGAAAGCGATGGGTGTTCACACGGCGTTGGACACCAATGGCTTTCTCGGCGAACGCCTGGCAAATCACGAGCTCGAGCAGATCGATCTGGTGTTGCTGGATATCAAGACCTGGGATGCGTCATTCCATTTTCAGCTAACAGGCAAAGAGCTTCGTCCAACATTGGATTTCGCACGCCGCCTGGCCCGGCGCGGGAGAACCATTTGGCTGCGATACGTGCTCGTGCCGGGATTGACTGACAACGAGAACGATATCCAGCAACTAGCTGCGTTTGCCGCCGAACTGGGAAACGTCGAGCGAGTGGATGTGCTGCCTTTTCATCAATTGGGCCGTCACAAATGGGAGAAGCTTGGGATCAATTACACCTTGAACGACGTGCGCCCGCCTGCGCCTGAGGTTGTGCAGCGCGTGTGCGAGCTATTTCGCTTGGCAGGATTAAAAGCGTATTGATTGGAGATACATGATCTGGATCGAGTTAGTCATTCTGTTGGCGTGCATTGTTATCGGCGCACGCATTGGCGGGATCGCACTCGGTACAGTCGCGGGCATCGGCTTGCTCGTGTTCGTCTTTCTTTTCGGACTTCCTCCGGGTGGTCCACCGGGCTCTGTCCTGGGAATGATCATCGCCGTGATCACCGCGTTGGCAACAATGCAGGCCGCCGGCGGACTCGACTATCTGGTTTGTGTCGCAGAAAAGGTCATGCGGCGGCGGCCGCAGTACATCACGTTCGTAGCACCGGTCGTGACGTATCTGTTGGTCTTCGCGTCAGGCACTTCGCACGTCATTTATGCAGTGCTGCCGGTGATCGCGGAGGTTTCACGCAACGGAAACGTCAGACCTGAGCGTCCACTCTCAATCAGCGTGATTGCCGGTTTTCAAGGCGTGATTGCGTCGCCGATCTCCGCGGCCACCGTGGCCATGCTCGGCTTCTTATTGGGACAGGGGATCTCTTTACCGCGTTTGCTGGCGATAACAGTTCCATCGACGTTTCTCGGTGTGGTGATCGGATCGCTGTCGGTGGCGTGGCGCGGAAAGGACCTCGACTCCGATCCCGTCTATCAAGAACGGCTTGCGACTGGCGCAGTCAAAACACCGCAACCAACCGCGCCAATCGAGCAACAGAATCTCTTTCGCGCGCGTGGTTCGATGTGGTTGTTCTTACTGGGCATCGTGTTGGTCGTATTGATTGGGATCTTTCCCAACTTACGGCCGCAATACGAAGTGTTTGGCGGTGAGGTCGGCGAAACAGATCAAGTCGCGATGGGCATGGCGATCATGATCGTGATGATCGCGATCGCTGGTCTGATCATGATCGTGTTCAAAGCTTCTCCTGAAGTGGCGTTGAAGGGAACGATCATGCGCAGCGGCATCACCGCGATCATTTGCATCCTGGGCATTTCGTGGCTCGGTTCGTCGTTCTTCGAAGGAAATCGAAGTTACATCGTGGGCGGCATCTCGAGTCTGTTGCAGGTGTATCCCTGGACGTTCGCGATCGGGATGTTCTTGTTGTCCAGCATGCTGTTCAGCCAGGCCGCGACAGTTGCGATCTTGTTACCAGTTGGCGTGGCGCTGAAGTTGCCGGCCGTGACGCTGGCTGCTTTGTATCCGGCGGCTAACGGGATCTTTTTCCTGCCGACATACGGCACTTTGCTCGCTGCGGTGTCGTTCGATCAGACCAGGACCACTCGGATTGGCAAGTACCTGCTCAATCACAGTTTCATGCTGCCCGGCCTGGTTACGATTATCTCCACGACAGTAATTGCTTTGTTGTTGAGCAGGTTGGTGGGTTGAGAGATGGACAAAACCGGACTACTCGACATCTTTCCTCTTTGGACCATCTTTCCGCTCACGGTAGCTGTCGCTTTATTTTCGGTTGAGTTGGGCCATCGAGTTGCACGTTCTCGCCAACGACACTCGCAGGAGGAAAAAGAGTCGCCGCTGGGTGGTATGGTCGGCGCGACGCTCGGTCTGCTTGCGTTCATGCTCGCTTTCACTTTCGGACTGGCCGGATCGCGCTTTGAAGATCGACGACAGGTTGTCTTATCGGAAGCAAATGCGATTGGCACGACGTACCTGCGGGCCGCCATGCTTCCCGAACCAATGCGCACGGACGCTCAGAAGCTACTGCGAGAATATGTCGACATCCGGCTAAAGGCCGTCGCAGAGCCTGACAAGCTGGCGCAGGCGATCGCGGAGTCGGAAGAGTTGCATAATCGTCTCTGGTCGGTAGCGGTTGCAGCAGCGGAGAAGGACCGTACCGTAATCACAGGTCTCTTCATTCAATCGCTTAACGAAGTGATTGACTTACACGCGACGCGAATCATGGCAGCGGTGCGGAGCCGTGTGCCTGGTGTGATCTGGATTGTTCTCTTTCTACTGCTGGTGCTTGGCATGGCGATGATGGGTTATCAAGCCAGCCTAGCCAACAATCGCCGTTCGATAGCTGTGATTGTCGTGGTGCTCGGATTCTCGTCAGTGCTCTATTTGATAACGGATCTCGATCGTCCGGCTCGCGGAATGCTGAGAGTTAGTCAACAGTCGATGATCGATCTGCGGCGGTCGATGAAGTGAGCCACAAAAGGCACAAGCGTCCTCATGTTTCACGCTTGACAGCCTTGCAAATCCGCCAATAATCAGCGAGTCAGCATTCTCTAAATCCACCGGGGAAAAATATGGAGACTCAAGTTCGCACACCTCAGTTAGTATTCATGCAGCCACAGCGGCTCGTAGTTCCTCTCTTTCAACGACGCTACGTCTGGAACCAGGAAAGTCAATGGGAGCCGCTTTGGGATGATGTGGTCCGAGTGGCTAATCGGGTATTGAATCAGCCGCAAGTCAGACCTCAACCGCATTTTCTCGGCGCTGTAGTACTTCAGCAAATTCAAAATCCGGTTGGCCTGATGCAAACCCGCACCATCATCGACGGCCAGCAGCGGCTGACGACACTGCAATTGCTACTTGATGCTCTGCACGCAGAGCTTTTGTCAGTCGAGGCATTCGCTCCGGCAGCTCGTCTTGAGCCGCTAGTCACAAACGCACAGCCTTTCTGCACGAATCCCGAAGACCGCTTTAAGGTTTGGCCAACGAATCGCGATCGTGAAGCGTTCAACGCAGTGATGGGCGCCCCGCCTCCGGTGAACCACGACGAGCCGGGCTACCGAGGCGAGCGCATGGTGGAGGCGCATCGGTACTTTAGTGAGCAGGCGCGTGAGTGGCTCAGACTTAATGGTCAGGATGCTCAAACGCGAGCAATTGCCATCGAGACGGTCGCCCGAGAATTGTTGCAAATGGTGGTGATCGATCTGGCTGCCGATGAAAACGCGCAAGAGATCTTCGAGACCCTCAATGCGCGAGGCGCACAACTCACGGCCGCGGATCTCATAAAGAATTTTATCTTTCAAAGATTGCTGGAAGCTGGAACTGACGTCGAAAAGACTTACGAGCGATACTGGAAGGAGTTTGAAACCGCCTTTTGGGAAACCGAAATCAATGTCGGACGTCTTCGTTATCCGCGATCTGCTATCTTCCTTAATCATTTGCTGATCGCGCGTACGGGACAAGAAGTGGTCGCTCGTGAAGTGTTCGATCGGTTCAAGAGATTTGCGGATCACGATTCCGAGCTTCCCATGGACCGGCTTCTGGTCCAGATCTACGACTCCTCGCAAGTCTATCGTCAGTTTGTCACTGATGCCGCGAAGAATGCAGGCCCGGTCAATCGCCTCGGTCTCTTCGGATATCGCACCGGAGTCCTCGAGAGTGAGGTGATTAAACCCTTATTGCTCTGGTTGCGCGATCCCGAGCAACCTCCTATTCCAGAAGCTCAGTTCAACAAAGCGCTCGAGGTTATCGAAAGCTGGATGGTTCGGCGCATGTTAGTTCGCGCAACCACAAAGAATTACAACCTCGTTATCGCTGAACTGATAAATCTATTGCGTGACTCTTCTCGAGAGTTGGCGGGCGATACGATCGAGAAGAGTCTGGCTGGCCAAACAAGTGGCAGTCGATATTGGCCGGACGACGCAGAGGTTCGTGAGGGACTGAAAACGTCAGTTGTCTATCGCCGGCTTGGGCGGGGTCGTTTGCGGATGGTATTGGAAGCCATCGAAGATTTTTTACGTGGTTTTCGAGGTGAGAAAGTTGGTCTTGGTGGTGAGCGCGTACCAAGGGGCCAACATGCCATTGAACATGTGATGCCGCAAAAGTGGGAAGCTAATTGGCCGCTCGCAGACGGTATTGATGAAGACGACCGGAACCACGCGATCCATACACTTGGCAATTTAACGTTACTCACGGGAAGACTGAACACAAAGGTGTCGAATGGACCATGGCTTGGTCTCGATGGAAAACGCGGCGGGCTCGAAGAGCACGACGTTTTGTTGCTGAATCGTGAGCTCCTGAAGAAAACGGCCGATCGATGGACTGACGAATCGATTCGGACACGGACGCGCGAACTAATCGAGGTAGTGATCTCTATTTGGCCGGTTCCCGAAGGCCACAAGTCTCCCTCTCTCGAGCGCCCGCGTCGCCCGCGCCAGAAGATCCGTGTGCCTGATCTCATCGCTGCCGGAGTGATTCAACCTGGCATTATGCTCTATCCTCGCGGCAGGAGGTTTGGCGATCGATTTGCCACTTTGCTTGCGGATGGAGGCATCGAATTCGAAGGAAAAGCTTTTGCAAGCCCGTCTGATGCCGCGAGTGCAATGGTTGGTAGCCAGACAAACGGTTGGGAGTTCTTCCTGGTTGACCGATCGTTACGCCGGGATCTTCGCAGTATTCGCCGCGATTATATCGAGCGATTGTCGGTTGACGTCGAAGACGATGAAGCAGATGAAGATGTCAATGGCGAAAGCTAGAGCACTTCAACTCAGTTGACGTGAGACGCGGGAGCCGACCGGGACGGTGAGCAGGGGAGCGACGCCGTAGCGGAGGACCCTTTCGCTGTGACTGCCGCGGATGCCGTCGAGGAAACCGTTGCGTCCGTCCGTAGACATAACGATCAGATCGGCTTCATGTTCTTTGGCTGATTTAACTATGCCGTCGATAACTTCGCCACCGCGCAGATCTTTCTGCCACGTCCAGCCGTCTACTTCCGGATAGCGCAACGCCGGCATCGTGTTTGGCGTGCCGACGTGCAGGACGATGAAAGTTCCTTCCGAAGAGTTGAGTTTTTGAACGAATCGCGCGGCGGCTGCCAACGCCGGTTCGGGCCGTGGCGTGCGGGCGATGGGAATGAGTATCCTCTTCAACTTAACCGATCCGTCTTTTCCGGATACAAAACCTGGAACGCCGCCGGGAATCAACAGAGTCATCTCACCGGCCTTGCGTGCCACCGGTTCCGATACAGATTTCCCGAGCCAGGGAATGTGGTTGCCGCGTTGACTCGTAGCCAGCACTATCAGATCGACTGGATGTTCGTCGAGGTAATTGACTACCGCCGCAACTGGTTCAACTTGCTTCGAAACAACCTTGCGAGCGTCAATACCAAGCTCAGCCACCGCTGATTTCAGACTTCCCTCAGGTAACACTCCCCAACGTTCAAGCGTCTCGCGGATGCCGGGAAAGTCAGACCATTCCAGGTTGTCATCAGTTGAAACATGCAACAGAGTCAGCTTGGATTTCGCCGACATAGCTGCTTTGAGTGCATGGTGGAAAGCGACCAGACTGCTTTCCGAAAGGTCAGTCGGATGCAGCACGCTGCCGAGTAAAGAAAAGCCCGGTCCGATTGGTTGTGCCATGAGCCCAAAATACTGCGACCCCTCAATCCGCTGATACTGTCAGAATTGCCAGTAAACAGACCTCGCATCAGCAGCTACGATTCGTGAGATGTCGACAGCAGGCCAGGCAGTTTCGGATTTGACTGATGTGGGATCGCCGGTTCCCCGAACACCGCTCAGCAACTTCCTGCGCCGCCCGATGAACTGGCTGTTGTTGTTTATTCCAATCACCGTCGCCCTAGATCACCTGGCGCACGTTTCGGGGCCGGTGTTGTTCTTTCTCGCAGCGCTGGCAATCGTTCCGATCGCCGGCCAAATTGTGAACGCGACCGAGCAGCTCGCCGTTCGCACCGGCGACGCTGTCGGCGGTCTCTTGAACGCAACGTTTGGCAACGCTCCCGAACTGATCATCGCTTTCGTTGCTTTGAAAGCCGGCTATTTCGACATGGTTCGCGCCTCACTGGTGGGCGCCATACTTGCGAATTTGTTACTGGCCCTCGGCATTGCATTCCTGCTCGGCGGCATTCGCTTTCACGAACAGCGGTTCAATCCCACCGCCGCGCGCGCCTATAGCAGCATGATGTTTTTGGCTGCCGTAAGTCTGACGGTGCCAAGCGCTTTTAGCCGCGTCTTTGGGCCGAACGAGGTGATACGGCAGGAACGACTGCTGAATATCGGAATCGCGGTGGTCTTACTTATCGCCTACGCTCTCTACATCCTGTTTTCCTTGCGAACTCATACATCTGCTTTCGCGAGTGTTGAGGCGGATGAATCGGCCCATCATCACGGAGAACTGTGGTCCGTGCCGCGCGCCGTGATCACATTGCTGGCGGCGTCGGTCTTTGCAGCCTGGATGAGTGAGATCCTTGTCGGCGCTGCCGAAGAGACTGGCAAGGCCCTGGGCATGTCGCAGTTGTTCATCGGAATCGTTTTTGTAGCCATCGTCGGCGGAGCGGCAGAAAGCGGATCGGCGATCGCGATGGCCCGTAAGAACAAGATGGACCTGTCCGTCGGCATCGCTTCGGGCAGTTGCATTCAGATTGCTCTGTTCGTTGCGCCACTACTGGTGCTGGCGAGTTATTTCATCGCGCCGCAACCACTGGAGCTAGCCTTTGGCCGCGCGGAGATCGGCTCGTTATTCATCGCCGTGCTGATTGGCGCAATGGTGGGCGGAGACGGACAAGGGAATTGGTACAAGGGAGTACAACTGATCACTGTCTACGCGATCATCGCCTTGATGTTCTACCTGATGCCTAACCTGACGGGTTGAGATCGAGCTTGAGAGTTGTGTGCCACCGCTTCGGTGCTGGTTATGTGCCGCCGCTGTTCGTCGTTTGCCGCGGCTTGGTAGTTGATTGTACGCTGCGGCTTCGCCGCCTGATGTGAGGCGAGGCTATGCCTCGCCGCAATGCTTTCGCTGTCAGTGGGGCGAAGCCGAAGACTCAAGTCTTCATGGCCCAACTCGCCCTGTTAATACTGACAGTATGCGCTTCTTGCCTCGCCAATAAACTACATACCAATCACCCCCAAAATAGGAGCACGAAAGGAAGATACCTATGAAGCGATTGGTGAGTTTGGCGACGATCATTCTGGCATTCTCGACTGCCGTTGTAGCTCAATCCGACGAGTACAAGAAATATGAGTTCTTTGCCGGTTACTCGTCACTTTATCTTGATAACCTCGCTGGCGACACTTCCAGCCCGGCGGTCAACGATGTGTTGGGAGAGAAACAGAACCTGCGCGGCTTCAACGTCGCGGCTGGTTGGAACTTCCACAAATACGTGGGCGCGAAGTTTGACTATTCGCTCCATCTGCGTGAAGACAACTTCACTCGTCCGCTCGGCAACGGCACGATCGACACGACACTGCAAAACATCCTCGCCGGCATCCAGATAAAAAACAACTCTGAAGATGGACCAAGGCTCAAGCCATTCGGCCATGCGTTATTCGGCGTTGCGGTGCAAAAGGTGGACGTCGACAGCGCGCAGCTCCCGGCGCTCTTCGGCATCAGCGACTTCCACACAAACGAGACGAGTTTTGCAATGGCTTTTGGCGGCGGCCTCGATATCAAGCTGAACAAACGGTTCGATCTGCGCGTCGTGCAGGTCGACTGGAACATCATCAATCGCGGCGATCAGCAAACCGGGATCGTCCTCGTGCCGACTCCGAATCAAGTTGTCGGCACGCCATTCGTCATCCCCGGCACGAGGCAGGACAACTTGCGCCTGGGCATCGGGATTGTAATCCACTAAACGATCTTCTAAAGTGGGGCCTCACCCCCCTCTATCCACTTGAACTTGTTATGGCGTGAATGCCGGAAGGGGAACCTTGTGGTTGCGAGCGGTTCGGCGGTCAACAAGTTGAGCAGTTATGGCGTTGCGCGTTCGACTATAGCGGGCACGCCGCTTAACGAAGAAGAGGCACGAAAGACGCACGCCTTTTGGCGTGCTTGTAATTATTTGGCCCTGGGAATGATCTATCTCACGGCCAATCCATTGCTCCGGGAACCATTAAAGCCGGAGCACATCAAGAATCGGTTGCTGGGCCATTGGGGCTCGAGTCCGGGGCTGTCCTTCATCTACATCCACCTGAATCGAGTAATTAAGTCATTCGATCTCGACATGATTTACCTGGCCGGCCCGGGGCATGGAGCACCGGGAGTTTTGGGGCCCGTTTACCTGGAAGGAACGTATTCCGAAATCTATCCGGAGAAGAGTATGGACGAAGAGGGGTGCTCCGTTTCTTCAAACAATTCTCGTTTCCGGGCGGAATCGGAAGTCACTGCACTCCGGAAACTCCGGGATCGATTCACGAAGGCGGAGAACTTGGTTACGTTCTGTCACATGCCTGTGGCGCTGCTTTTGACAATCCGGATTTGATCGTTGCCGCTGTTGTCGGCGATGGCGAAGCTGAAACTGGCCCCCTAGCTACTTCATGGCACATCAACAAGTTTCTCAATCCGATTCGGGACGGCGCCGTTCTGCCCATCCTGCATCTCAACGGCTACAAGATCAATAACCCTACGCTGCTCGCACGCATCACCCACGAGGAGCTCGAAGCCCTCTTCAAGGGCTACGGTTGGACGCCATTGTTTGTCGAAGGATCTGACCCCGAAAGCATGCATCAGGCGATGGCTGCAACATTGGACCATTGCGTCAATACAATTCGCGCCGCACAACAGGAAGCTCGCACTTCCGGCGTGCCCGTTCGTCCGCTCTGGCCGATGATCGTGCTTCGTTCGCCAAAGGGTTGGACCGCGCCCGCAGAAATTGACGGACAGAAGTTGGAAGGCTCGTGGCGCGCTCACCAGGTGCCGCTTGCGAAGGTGAAAAAAAGCCCGGCGCATTTGGAACTGCTCGAAAAATGGATGCGAGGTTACAAACCTGAAGAACTGTTTGATGGCAATGGTTGTTTGATCGCGGAGTTGCGGGAGTTGACGCCAACTGGCGATCGACGCATGGGCGCTAATCCGCACGCCAACGGCGGGCAGTTAAAAAAGGACCTCCGTTTGCCCGATTTCAGGAACTATGGCGCGCAATTTGAGAAACCCGGTCAGATCGAGGCTGAAAACACTCGACCGCTGGGCCTTTTCCTGCGCGACGTGATGAAATTTAATCATGCACTCTTTCCGGGTCTTTAGCCCGGATGAAAACACGTCGAACAAACTCGACGCGATCTATGAAATCAGTAAGAAGTTCTGGATCGCGGAAGTACTTTCCGGAAGACGCCGACGGCGGGGAATTGTCAACCGACGGCCGCGTGATCGAAATGCTCAGCGAGCACACGCTCGAAGGCATGCTGGAAGGATATCTGCTCACCGGACGTCATGGCTTTTTTTCCACCTATGAAGCGTTCGTCCACGTTATCGATTCAATGTTCAACCAGCACGCCAAGTGGCTGTCGATCTGCAATCATCTCTCCTGGCGCCGCAGCATTGCTTCGTTGAACCTGCTGATCACTTCAACGGTCTGGCGGCAGGACCATAACGGCTTCACTCACCAGGATCCGGGGTTTCTCGATGTAGTGGTGAACAAAAGCGCCGAAGTCACGCGCATCTACCTGCCGCCTGACGTGAACAGCTTACTGTCGGTCGCCAATCACTGCCTGCGGAGCGAAAACTACATCAACGTAATCGTATGCGATAAGCAAATGCACTTGCAGTATCTGGATATGGATGCGGCAATCATGCATTGCACCAAAGGCATCAGCATTTGGACGCAGGCCAGCAACGATCAAGGAACAGAACCGGACGTGGTGATGGCGTGTGCCGGCGATATTCCAACCCAGGAAGCACTGGCCGCCACGGCGCTGCTGCGCGCAGAATTTCCGGAAGTGAAGATTCGCTTCATCAATGTGTCGATCTGTTCAAGTTGCAAACAGAGCGCGATCATCCGCACGGTTTGAGCGATCGCGACTTCGACAGCCTGTTTACCGTCGATAAGCCGATCATTTTCAACTTCCACGGCTATCCCTGGCTGATTCATCGGCTTACCTATAACCGGACCAATCACAAGAACCTGCACGTGCGCGGTTACAAAGAACGCGGCAACATCAATACGCCGATGGAGCTGGCGATTGAGAACGAAATCGATCGTTATCACGTTGGCCATCGACGTCATCGATCGCGTTCCCAATCTTCAGTCTAGGGGTGCGCATGCCAAAGAGAAATTCAGGAACATGCAGATCTCGTGTCGCCAATACGCTCACGAGCACGGCGTCGACCGGCCTGAGATCCTCGCGTGGCGTTGGCCATTGTGACCTTCGGGAGAAGTTATGAAGACGCACAGAAAGCGGCCGGTGCATGATTGGCAGCCTGCTTTACGCCGAAGGCGTTACCTAATTCCAGCCCAGGGTTGCTTCAACCCTGGGTTGAGTCCTGGATTAACCGTAAAACTCTGAAAGAGTTTCAATTTTGCAACCGAACACTTTCAGTGTTTTCTAATTCTCTTCTGCTGTACCCAGGGTTGCTTCAACCCTGGGTTGAGTTATGCATTCATCCTTAAACTCTGAAGGAGTTTCAATTGCAAACCTAACACTTTCAGTGTTTTGGTATTTGTGGTTTGGTAACCCAGGGTTGAAACAACCCTGGGCTGGAATTAGGTAACGCCTTCGGCGTAATAAGCCACTGATCCAACTGCATAAGCCTGGTTCAACCGCATCACTGTTGGTGCGTGTAACGTGGACGTTCGATGCCGAGCTTTCGCATTCGTGAGCGTAGCGTGCTGGGGTTGATGCTTAGCAATTCGGCGGCGCCGCCCGGACCTTCCACTTTCCAATGAACGTTCTTCAAGGTGCGCAGGATTACGTTGTATTCGGTTTGCTCCAAAGACTCGCTGCGAATGACCGAATCGGCAAATGTGGGCGCTGCGGCGGGTTCGCGAGCGTTGAGCGCAAAAGTATGCAAAGCGAGATCGTCTACCAGATGAAGTTGCGTTCCTTGAGTAATGATCACTGCTCGCTCGATCACATTGCGCAATTCGCGCACGTTGCCCGGCCAGGAATAGTTGCGCAGTTGCGCCATCGTCTCCTGCGGCACAGCATCGATCGTCTTGCCCAGCTTCTGGCCCAACTGGTTCACCAAATGAGTCACGAGCAATGGTATATCCTCCTTGCGCTCGCGCAGCGGCGGCAGCGTGATCGGAAAGATCGTCAGCCGGTAATACAAGTCTGAACGGAACGTTCCCTGGCTGACAGCTTCTTCGAGATTGCGATTAGTGGCCGCAATCACGCGCACGTTCACCTTTATGCTGTGACTTCCTCCAACTCTCTCAAACTCGCCATCTTCAAGCACTCGCAACAGCTTGGCTTGCAGATCGAGCGGCAGCTCTCCAACCTCGTCGAGAAACATGGTTCCGCCGTTGGCAATTTCAAAACGTCCGGCCCGACGCGCATCCGCACCGGTAAAAGCGCCCTTTTCATGTCCAAACAACTCGCTCTCGATCAGCGGACCAGGCAAGGTCGCACAATTGACTTTAACGAGCGTTTGACTCACACGCCTGCTGAGGTTGTGAATCGCATGGGCCAATAACTCTTTCCCCGTGCCAGTCTCCCCCAAAATCATTACCGTCGTGTCGAGCGGCGCGACTTGTTCGGCCTGCCGCAACACGCGTCTCAGCGGTTCACTCCGTCCGACAATCTGGCCGAAGTTGCTGGCGACCAGAATCTCCTCGCGCAAGTAGATGTTCTGCTGGTGCAGTTGATCCTTTAGCTGCTGCACCTCTGTGAGGGCTTGCTTCAAAGATTCTTCGGCTTGTTTGCGCTCGGTGATGTCGCGCACGATGGCGAGGATCTTGTTGCCGTTGCATTTCACCATCGAGGACTCAAAAGTTCGCAGACCTCGCGCAGACAGCAGGCTGTATTCCACCAGGACCGGTTCATCGGATTGCAACACCTCCACAAAGCTGCTGGTAAAAAGAGCGGCGATGTCCGGCGGGAACACATCCGCCTGGTTCTTGCCGAGAAACTCACTCGGAGGTCTAAACAACGGTTCGCCACTACGGGTGTGATAATCGAGAAACGTTCCTGAGCGATCCAACAGGAACATCATGTCGGGTATGGCACTCAGAATTGCCCGATTGCGTTCTTCGCTCTCGTACAGTGCGGCTTCGCGGCGCTCCAAATCGGCGCGCGCGTGTGCCTGCTCGAGTTCCCACGGTAATTGATAAAGATAACCCGGTCTCTTCACAAGACAACTCGAGGCGCCGAGCTTGAGACACTGTCGCGCCAGTTCTTCATCTGCTTCATTACAGATCAGCACCGTGGGAGTGCCATGCTCTTGCAGCAAGGTTAATTCTCTCAACACGTCGAGCGCGTTTGGTTCGGGCAGTTGAAAGTCCAGGAGCAGCACATCGTACTCTCCGCTCCTGTCAAGCATGATCGAAAGCGTTTCATCGGCAGTCGATACGACGTCGACGTTGATATGGCCGGCGTGTAACGCAAGATGGCGTCGAGTGGTTTCGATGTCGGCAAGATTGGTCTCAGCGTAAAGAATCTTCAGCGGTTGTGCCCGGCGCGCAGCGTCGGCTCGATAATGATTGAACGCGCTTTCGAGTATGCCGGGCAGCTTATCCAGATAATCCTTACGCTTGACCACATAATCGTCGGCGCGGGCTTTGAGGGCTGCAACTGCGGTCTCTTCGTCTCCCATGCCGGTAACGATGACCACTGCCAGCGGCAAAGATCTTTCGCGCACGCAGCTGAGCAACGACAGACCACCGCCGTCGCGCAAGTGCATGTCCGTAAGCATGAGATCGATTGGCTCGGAATCCAGGCGCTGCAAACGATCGAGCGCTGCGGCAACGTTGGTGACGATCTCGAAAACAAGATGCGGCGCAGTTCTCGCCAGGACGCGCTGAGTGAGATCGGCGTCTCTTTGATCGTCCTCTACATACAGGACTCTGATCGAATTGCGTTGGAGATTCATTTCGGAATCTCCAGAAAGAAAGTGGCGCCTTCGCCCGGCTTGCTTTCAGCCCACGCGCGGCCTCCCATCCGTTCCATCGCTTTGCGCACGATCGCCAGGCCGATTCCCGTGCCGGGATAGTCGTCCGGTACATCGAGTCGTTGAAAGATGTCGAAGATCCGATCGCGATCCTTCATATCGAAGCCGATACCGTTGTCGCGCACCCACAACAAACAGCTTTGTTCTCCCTCTTCCGAGCCAACTTCGATACGCGGCGCTGGAGTCTTTCCGGTGAACTTTATGGCGTTGTCGAGATAGTTTCTGAGCGCTTGAGCCAGTCCACTGGCATCGCCCTGCACGGTTTCTCCATTCACATTAACGACGAAATCAATCAGGCGCCCGGTGTCTTCCCGCTGTTTCTCCGCGACCAGGGCCCTCACAATCGGGCCGAGCTCGAGGCGGTCTGTCTTTAACTCGCGGCGTTCGAGGCGAGAATAGGCGAGCAGGTCGTCGATCAACCGGTTCATTTCCTCAGTTGAGCTCTGAATGGTCTGGAGGAACGTGCGCCCATCGTGGTCCAGGTCGCTGGAGTACTGTTCGAGCAACATGCGGCTGTAGCCGTCGATGCCGCGAAGCGGGGCCTTGAGATCGTGGGCCACCGAGTAAGCAAAGCTTTCGAGCTCTCGACTTTTCGCGTTCAAGGCGGCGGTGCGCGCGTCGATACGCGTTTCGAGTTCGGCATTTAAGCGGGCCAGTGCTTCCTTAACCCGCCGCCGCCTTTTTCGTTCGATCAGCAACACTGCAATGAACGAGGTTTGCAGCAGCAGTAGGGAAACAACTGCCACGATTCGCCATTTGTGCGCTTGCCAAAGCGTCAGCTCCCGAAACTGCACGATGCTGCCAGGCGGCAGTTTGTTCTCACTGATTTGCCATCTTTGCAGCTCCCGCCAATCGAACATCGGGATAGTGTGAACGTTTTCGATCGTAATGTTCTCGACCGGCTCGCCGCCTGCGATGCGACGCACCATTTCCGCTACGCGAGCGGCGCCGGCTTCTGGTGTGTAGACGTAGCCGCCGACAACTCCGCGTCCTATCAATGGGGAAGACATCGCATAAATCGGAACCGGTGTTACCGGCGCAATCGACGAGAGGACGTCGGCTGTTTCCACTAACTTTCCTTCTTCATCATAGACTTGCTGCCAGACGTAGAGGACCAACGATCGCTCGGGCAAGCGCGCTACTGTGTTGCGCAATTCGCTCGGGCTGAGGTCGGTGAGATAGTTGATCTTGATTTGGGCTTCAAGACCTTCAAGCTCGGTGTGCGCTACCCGCTCGAATCGTTTATCGCGTTCGAGAGAGCCACTGATAACGAATAACTGCTCAGTTTGCGGGTGTATGGTGAGCGCAGCGTCGACGGTCTTCTTGAATCCGCCAAAGACCACCACGCCCGTCATATTTCCGCGGCTGATGAGCGTCGCTGCTGCCGGCCGAGTGGCCAAATAAAAGACTACAGGTGTATTGGGAAACAGGTCATCCTTGTATTTGGTAAGAAAATCCAGCGAGACGTCTGATTGCGCAACCACGACGTCGACCTTGCGATCGGCATATTTTTGTTTGAGGTAATCACGCAGGACCTGCGACTGAATCTCGCCGGGAAAGCGGTTGGCTTCCAGATACTCCGGATAGTATTCGATCGAGTGGTCGTTCAGCGGCCACAAGGCTGACTTGAAGCCGTTGTCCCACCTGACGTGACCGGCGTAATTCTTGTCGTACCAGTACAGCACGACGACTCGTTTTGTCGTCGCTGACTCTTGCGCGCGCGTATCAGCATTGAACAGAAACGGGTGGCCACAGAGGGCCACCCCTACGAAGAAAATGTGCCAGGCGCGCGACTTTGTAGGGGTGGCCCTCTGCGGCCACCCGAAGGCTCTAAAGGAGATAGCGGCAAGGATAGTTCTTAAGTGCATGCTTCTCTCTGCTATCCCTAGTAAATCAGTTTGAGAGCAAACTGAATCTGTCGCGACGAACCGGATTCACCAGTCGGAAACCGCGTGTTGGTGATTCGTCCGAAGAGAGGAGTGCCGACTGAATTGCCGGGCGGCCCAAAGTTCGCGTGATTAAAAACGTCGAAAAACTCGGCGCGAAACTGGATGCGCAATCTCTCGCCGAATTCGGTGTTCTTGATGATCGAAAAATCTGTGTTATTGAAACCGGGTCCGATGACTACGTTTCGGCCCAGGTTGCCCAAGCGCGCGACCGGCGCGAATACCGAAGTGTCAAACCATCGGTCCACGCTGCCGAGGATTGCGACTGGACCATTCACGTCGGGCCTTAGCGTGTCTGCCACTCCGTTGACCGTGCTGTTGGTAGTGACGACGTTGAATGGATTGCCGCTTTGCGACTGAACGATCGCGGCGAACTGCCAACCGTCGACCAACCGGTTCCGGTCGAAATGGCAACTCGTATATCGCGCTGAGCACGAATCGATGACGGGCATCGAAGTCAGACAGGTCCGCGGTTCCCAGCGCAGGTCATAGCTGTCCTGCACCACGACGCCTCCCGTGCTGAACGAAGTGTAAGTCCAGCGACTTGGACCAGGTGTATGAGGCGTTGAATTGCAAGTTATTCGCTAGCCGCCGCGTGGCCGTCACCCAAAGAGCGTTGTAGCTGGAATTGCCGGTGCCTTCCGACTTGCGTGATGTTGCCCAGCGCCGTTCCCGGCAGTATCGGGCTGGAGTTAGACAACGCCGGGATACGGACGCACGCCGTTCACCGGCTGGTTGAGGTTGCGGCGAGTGATCAGGTGTGTGCCCTTCGATCCAACGTAGCCAACCATCAACACAAAGGTTTTGAGAAACTGGTGCTGCACGTTCAAATTCCACGACTGCATGTAAGCGTTGTCGAAGCCGATGGTCCATCGTCTGCGGAGCGAGCCCCGCCGGACCGGCCACGTTGATGGCATTGTCGAGCCGGACCGTGCCAGTGAAAGTTAGCGGGATTGCCAGCGGCGGATTTCCGCCAGTCGCGGTCACCATGCTGGTCATCGGTTGGTCTACATAGACTCCGTACGCGCCGCGCACGACTGTTTTGCCATCTCTGAAGGGCATCCATGCAAAGCCGACTCGCGGTTGAAAGTTCTTGTTGTTCTCGTGATAGACGCTGTCGATGTCTCGTCCCACGCGCAACAAGCGAAGCCGCTCTGCGGATCGAAGACGATGAACCGATCGTAACGCTCGCTCGGCGTCATGTTCCATTCGTAACGCAGGCCAGCTCCAGCGTAAGATTCGGTCGCAGTTTGTAACTGTCCTGGACAAAAAATCCCAGCGCTCCCTGGGCAATGCTGCTGGACTGGTTGCCCAGCGTCACGCTGAAAGAGTTTGCCGTGCCCGCCAGAAAGGCAGCGACTGTTGCGGAAAGTTGAATGAGCCGGTGCCTTGACGGAAATTGTTGTTTAGAAACTGACGGTACTCCCCGCCGAACTTCAGCGAATGTCGACCGTAGAGCCAACTCAAGGTATCGGCGACGACAAAGGTTGTATCGCCGCGGCCCGACGGCTGGGCCGCCGGACCGCCGAAATTGAGACCGCCGCCGGCGACGTTGATCTGCGGCAAGCCGATCGGTTGGTTGATCCCGTTACGAATGCCGAAATCTGCCGGGTTGAGTTGCGCATTCGGGTCATGCTCGAAGACGAGAAGCGATTGAAGCCCGCACGCGCCTCGTTGACGAGGTTGGTACCGAACGTGTGTGTCTCATTCAAAGTGAAGATCTGTCGCAGTGCGCGAACGAGTATTGCCAAAGCCAGGTATGGTGTTACCAGTTCGGGTTGGCTCGCTCGATTTCTGCGCGTTCGAATGGCGTAGTAGCCATGCAACCTGATCTCGTTCACTCAAGATTGTAGTTGATGTCCGTCGTCCACTGGTCGACGTTGACCGGAGCGCTCGCCGAACTGATAAAGCGCGGCGTGCCGGATGAGTCGACGAAGTTCGCTCGCGGGATCAAGCCGATCAGTCTTGCGATCACGGGATCCGTCACTGACGCGCGTTGGGCGTCGCTAAGGACAACACTGTTGAGATTGAGTCCCTGGCGCTGGCGCAGACCCTCGTAGGAAAAGAAAAAGAACAGTTTGTTCTTGAACGATTGGGCCGCCCACGTTTCCGCCAAACTGATTGCGCTTGAACGGCGCCGGATCGATTGGAAGTGAATTCGAAGAAGTTGCGTGCATCGAGCGCGTCGTTGCGAAAGAACTCAAACACTTCGCCATGAAATTCGTTGGCGCCGGAGCGCGTGGCAATGTTGACGATCGCGCCGGAACTTTGCACCGTATTCGGCGCTGAAAGTCGAGTTGTCGACCTTGAATTCCTGGATCGTGTTGATCGACGGCTGAAAACTTATCGAGCTAAAGGTCAGGTTGTTGAGAGTGATGCCGTTGATCAGGTAGTTGACCGTCTCTTCACGATTGCCGCCGGTGTTGATGGCCAGTGAACCGAGACCGCGCATTGGCGACGCCGAGAAAGCGCCTTGCGGAGGAGTCACCGATCCCGGCACGAGCAACCCGAGATCCAGAAAGTATCGGCCGTTGAGGGGAACTTCATGAACCATGCGGCGATCGATTACATGGCCCACCGAGACGGTCGCCCGATCGATCGTTTCGCCTGAGGCGATGACTGTTACCTGTTCTGAAATGTCGCCGGTCTCGAGCTGAAAGTTCTGCGTGATTCTTCGTCCAACCTCGATCCTCAATCTCTCCACAACCTGTTTCTTGAAGCCGGTTGCACTCGCGTCGACGATGTAGTCTCCCAGGGGCAGCGCCGGTAGTTGATACCTGCCGCTGCTGTCGGTGTTTGCTTCACGTTCGACGCCGATTGCCGGGTCGCGCGCGCTGACTTTTACGCGGGGAATAACAGCGCCAAACTGATCGACGACTTGTCCTTCAATGGAAGCTGTTGATTGGGCTGAGGTTGTTAAGCAGACTGCGAGAAGCAGACCAAAAGGTACAGCAAACCGGAACAGGGGAATCCGGAGCAAACACCAGCGCATCGGGGAAAGACCTCAGGAGGACCGTTCTAAAAACCGGGTGCGGTTGCGCTTTTCTACTATTTAGTTCCATAACTAAGATCGCAACGATCGAGCGAGGATCGCAACGATTCGGGGGGTGTCGTGAAACTTGTTCTCTTGAACGGCGGCATTATAGACAGCGGTTACGCCCCAAACATCCGTATTTCTACGTAATGAGACTACCAAGAAATACAGAGGGATCTGCGGCTCGCTGCGATCTCTGCGTTGTCCCGGATTAACGCAGAGAACACCGAGAGACGCCTAGAGCGCAGAGGTGAATTGGCGGCTGTGGTGTCTTTAATGGCTATTTCTGCCAGTCCATCATTCGCTTTCTTTGCACGACGGCGAAGCGTGCGAAGATCTGGGGCTGGAATAGCCTGTTCCGAAGCTTACTACGTCGTGTGTGCCTCCGAATCGTTTGTCACCGCCGGCGAGAGCTTGCAGTTTTCCTCCTTCGAGCACTCGATAACCGTCGAAGTGCGTCCACATTTCTTTCAGGCCCCAGCCGAGTTGCGGTCCCAGATGAGTGTAAATATCGGGCGGAATTGGAACTACGCGGAACACTTCCGGATTGAGTTGGAGCTTCTGAAGCACCTCCAGACTGTGTTCGAGCAGCGCATCTTCAATCTCCACGCGCGAGAGTCCCCAGCGGCTGCTTAGCCTGAGCAAACTCAACAGCTTCGAGTAAACCTCCTCTTTCGCTTCGGGCTCGGGAAAATCCTCGAGCAGCAGGTCTTCAGCTACGAGGCAAACGTTGTAACGCGTGCCGCCGGAGTTGATAAACGGATTCAGGAGATAGAAATCAATTGCCTCTCGTACCGCATCGGTTGTTCCCGAAGGAAAAGTCAGTCTTGATATTTTCTCCTTCGACCACTGTTTGACTTCGTCTTTGCGGAAAGCCGGTTGCCAGCCGTGCGGAATGAGATGAGCGAAGTGACGCCGGGATTGAGTGCGAACAGGCTTTAGGCCGAGCTCGGAAGCAGCGGCCAGAGTTTCGACTGAAAAGTTAAAGAACAGATCGTCGCCAAGCTCGGCCGCCTCGGTCAGTTCAACTGTGACTCCACCCTGTTTGTCTTTCTCGTTCTGAGCATTTTTCGTGACGTTCGCAATCATTTCCTCCAACTTGGAGAGGTCGCCAGAATCCAAAGCGCTGAGCGCTGCTTGCTGGACCTGAGCCGGATCGACTCGTGCGTCTTTCTCTTGCTTGCCGGTGGCGCTGGCGCTGATGGCGAGTCGTTTAAAGTCTGAGATCCTTCGCGCGTAAAAATCTTTCTTTGCCGGATCGTCGCGTTCGAGAGCCAGCAGCATGTTGAGGGCCTCCGCGCGGCGTTGCAACAGTGTTTCACTTTCAGCGCCGGCAAAAACGCCCAATCCGGAGGCGAACATATCAATCACAACGTCAGCGGCTTGTTCATAGACTATTTCCGCGAGCTTCGCCGCTTGCGCGCCGCCTTCGGTGCTCGCTTTCAACTGACGCAAACGCTCGGTCAGCTCGGTACATCGTTGCCACTCGCCGCGCTCGACGCCGGCGCGCAATTGCTGCTCAACCCAGGGAATCTGCGCTTTGTTTTCTTTCAAGCGCGCATAACTGGCGCGAGTCAGAACCGGCGCCAGCAGCTCGCGTGCTCTTTGCAGGTAGACGTCTTTGAAAAGAGTGTCGAGTTTGCTCATTTCAACCAATCGGCCTACGGTGGCCAAGGCAGTCTCTTTCGAATCCATACGCGCTTTGCTCATAACTTCTCCTTGGTCAAAAGTGCACGACTCTGCTTAGTGCGCGGCCACAAGCTCGCGCTGTACTGCTTCATCGTTCGTCGCGGTGACAGTCGTTTTTCGTTTCAGGACAACGGCTGTCAGATCGTCATTCTGTTCGGTGCCTTTAGAGAACTGCTTAACGGCGGCATAGAGCCGCGTGATCACCTCGGCTGCCGAACAATCCCGGGCCTCGGTAATCACCGTTTTCAATCTGTCCAAGCCAAATTCTTCCATCTGCGGATTCTGCCACTCGTAAAAACCGTCGGTGACCAAGACGATCATGTCGCCTTCATTCAGACATTTCGCCCCCGCATCTTCGTAAGTCATGCCGTCAATCATCCCCAATGGAATTCCCTGGGCCTCGAAATTCTCCAATCTATCTAGGGCGCGCTGGTACCAGAGAATTGGACCATGTCCGGCTGACAGCACCTTGATTTCCGAATTCGCGGGATTAAGAAAGACGACGGCGAAAGTTACGAAACGATCGTCGGCCAGATCGGTCGCCAGCAGACCGTTCAGACGTTCAAGCACGTGATCCGGTTCGTGATTGGCCAGAAAACTCGCGCGTGCATATGCCCGGCACAGCGCACTCACCAGTGCCGGCCCGATGCCGTGACCGGTCGCGTCTCCCACGCTGATGGCGATGCGGCCGTCCGGCAGGAGTTGCCAGTCGAAGTAGTCGCCACCGGTTTGATTGGCCGGTTGGTTCCAGCCGGCGATCTCGAAGTGGTCCAACCGTGGCGGGCTCGCGGGCAGCAGTCCCTGCTGAATCGAACGGGCAATATCGAGATCGTGATTGACGCGTTCCAGCTCGCTTTGCAGTCTGGCTTCTCGGAGTGCTGCCTTTACGTAGCCGCGAACCTGTCGGGCAACCGCAGCCGCGACGATGCCGGCCATGAAAATCGACGTCGCGTAAACGAAGTAAACGGGGAGGGGAAATCGAGCGGCAGGCTCTGTCGAATCGCGAAATCTAAGCTCCACAAAGAACGTAACGAAGAGATAACCAAAGGCTGAGAGCAAACCGGTGGCGAACGTTAGCGCGGGACGCAGTCGCAGGGTGGAAAGAATTATGAACAAGAAGTAGAGGACGATCGCCGGCGCGACCAGAACCTGGTATGGAGTCATCCACTGGGCCAACAGCAGTACAAAGAGCGCCACCGTAGGCAACTGACTCTCGATCAAGACATTGAATACCCACAACTCAGGAACCACGCCGGAATCATCACGCAACGCCCCTCTGATTGCGTACAACATCACGCTTTCGTGAGCGATGATGAACGCCAGCACGATTGTCTGGCCGATCAGGAGCAGGTAGTCTTGCGTTGCTATGCCGCGCACGATCGCCAGCACGATCAACACCGCTAACACGCAAAGCAGCGCGACAACGCGGTACGATTCACTTTTCAGGGAAGCGCGATCGAAGGCCCGGGATTGCAGCGACTGTTCGAACATGATCATCTCATCACTGCCAGCCACCGCCGAGCGCCCGATATAGCTGTACGAATCTTAATAACTCGTCACGACGGGCAAGGGCCAAACTTCGTTCAGCTTCGAAGAGCTCGCGGTCGGCGTCGAGCGCGTCCAGCAACGTTGCGACGCCACCGTTGTAACGCAAGTAGGAAAGGCGTGAGCGATCGCGCAGTGTGTCTACCAGGAAGGCCCGTTGAGTGCGGACCTCTCTGACCTTATGGTAAGCAATCAAAGAGTCGGATACTTCACGAAACGCAGTTTGCACGGTCTTTTGATAATCGATCAGCAGAAAATCGCGTTGCGCCTGGGTTAAACGCACGTTCGACTTCAAACGCCCGCCGGTGAAGATTGGTTGAGCAATTTCACCAGCAAGACCCCAAACGCTTCTGCTGGGGCTGAAGAGAGTGGTTAGTTGTCCACTCTCGTAACCGAGAAATGAAGTGAGTGAGATCCGGGGAAAGAACGCCTTCTTCGCCACGTCGATGCGGGCGTTAGCGGCGATCAAACTAGCCTCGGCCGAGCGTATCTCAGGGCGGCGTTCGATTAAGTCCGAAGGTAAACCGGCGGGGACTGATGGCGGCAATTGATGCTCGGTCAAACTAAGTCCTCGTTCGATCGCGCCCGGGTTCCTGCCGGTCAGGTAGCTGAGAAAGTTCTCCGTTTGTTCGATACCTTGTTCGAGTGACGGTATTACTTCGCGCGCGTCGTAAACCAACTCTTCCGCCTGGCGAACTTCGAGCATGGTGGCCACGCCGCGTTGCTGACGGAGCTGGATTAGACGCAACGATTCTTCGCGGGACGTGAGTGTGCGCCGGGAGATGCCGAGCTCGAAGTCCAGCTCGCGCAAGCTGAAATACGCCGTCGCCACATCGCTGATGAGCGTGATCAGGACTGCTCGCTGCGTTTCTTCTGTGGCTAACAAATCCGCCCGCGCTGCGGCTGTTTGTTTTCTCAGTCGTCCCCAGATGTCGATCTCAAAAGTGAGCAGGTTCAGCAGCACACTGCCGAAGGATCGATCGCGTTTGATTGGCTCCGGCAGATCGAAAGCGGAGCTTCGCGATTGCCGTTGATTGATGACGTCGGCGCTGGCGATGATAGTCGGAAACTGTTCCGAGCGCGTGATGCCAAGATTGGCCCGTGCTGCGTCAATACGAGCGACGGCCTCCCGCAAATCGTAGTTGTTGGCTAGCGCGTCGCGAATTAGTTGTATCAGCTTTTCATCTTTGAAGAGTTCGAACCATTTGAGATCGGCCAAAGATCTGTGGATTGGGCTGTGGGGCCGGGTCTGCGCGAAAAGCGCCTGGCGTTGGCACTTGTGGTCTTTGAGATGTTTGCGCCAACGCGTAAGGCTGAGCAAGAAACGCCAGCAAGAGCGCGACCACTAATCGCTTTATCAATGCTGTGCACAAAAAGTCGGGCATGGGTGGCCACAGAGGGCCACCCCTACAAAAACATCCGCATTCTAATAGTGCCGATCGCGTTACTGTAGGGGTGGCCCTCCGTGGCCACCCCATGGCTATCACTTTTTGTGCAAGTGGCTTCATGAATGGTCACCTCCCGCGTCGGCCGCTGCCGGCACCGGCGCGGCAGGAGCGGCTTGCTTGTCGCGTTTGCGGCGACCCAATCCTTCGATAAAGGTGAAGTTGCCGGGAATGATGAACACGCCTAACGCAGTGGCGACGAGCATGCCGAAAAACACACCCATGCCCATCACGTTCTGCGCTCCCGCGCCTGCGCCGCTCGCTTTCATCAGCGGCACGACGCCGAGAATGAAGGCAAACGCCGTCATCAAAATCGGACGGAAACGCAGGCGCGCAGATTCGAGGGCGGCGTCCTCCAATGACGAGCCCTCTTCGTGTTTCGCCTTGGCAAACTCCACGATCAGAATCGCGTTCTTGGCCGCCAGGCCAATCAACATCATCAAGCCGACCTGCACGTAGACGTTGTTGTCGTAGCCCATCAGCCAAACCCCAAACAAAGCGCCCAACGCGACGAGAGGCGATCCCAGCAGCACCGCCCATGGCAGACGCCAACTCTCGTACAACGCAGCCAGCAGCAGGAACACGCAGATGATCGCCAGGATGAAAGTCGGCGCAGGTGGCGGCGCGATCTTCTCCTGATACGACAACTGGGAGTAGGCAAAACTCATTTCCTTCGGCATCGTCTGCGCGAAGACTTCCTCGAGTGCTTCAGCGCCTGCCCGGACGTATATCCGCGCGCCGGCGAACCCTGTATCTCCACCGAGCGCAAGCAGGTTGAAACGCGTCGTGATCTCTGTCCCTGGAATATCTTTGACGGTAACCAGAGTGGAGAGAGGAACCATCTCATTGGTGGTCTTCGAACGCACGTAAATTCTTGCCGATGTCTCTCGGCTTCAGTCGGTCGCTCGATTCTGCCTGGACATAGACGCGGTACAGACGGCCGAAACGATTGAAGTCGTTGACGAACGCGCCGCCCATCACCGTCGACATCGTCTGGAAGACTTCGTTGACCGGAACGCCCAGCGTGCGCGCCTTCTCGCGATCCAGGTCACCTTTACCTGCGGATAGTTTGGATCAAAAGAGGTGAAGAGATTGCCCAGCTCCGGTCGCTGCCGTCCCGGCGGCAATGAACTTTCTGAGTCTGTTCGCCCAGTTCGCTCGACCGTCATCGTGCCGCTGCGATCCTGGAGCAGGAAATTGAATCCCGAGGAGGCGCCAAAACCGATAAGCGTCGGGATGTTGAACGGGAAAGACCACGCCTCCGGAATTGCGCAAACTGTCTCTGCAGCGACGCCATGATTCCCTTTACGTTCACCTGCGTCGCCTTGACGCTCTTCCCACGGTTTTAACCGCATGAAGAGCGTGCCGTAGTTCGGCTGGTAGGTGTTGGTGACCACGCCTTAGCCAACGATCGTCTGATAGGACTCCATCCCTTCGGTCTTTGCCAGGATCTCCTCCACCTTCTTCATTACCTCGTTGGTGCGCGCGAGCGACGCGCCGGGCGGAAGTTGCACGTCGACGCCTAGAATTCCCTGGTCTTCCTCGGGTACAAATCCGGCAGGGATCAGCTTTCGCGAAAAAGCCCGCGCCCAGCACCACCACCCCCACGATGACGATCGACACGATGCCTCGCCGAACGAGCAGTCGCGAAATCTTCACGTAGCCCTTGGTGATAACGTCGAACACCTTGTTGAAGCCGCGGAAGAAAGCGCCCAGTGGTCCCCTCATCGGTTTCGGCGCTTTAAACAGCATGGCGCAGAGCGCGGGCGTCAATGACAGCGCGTTGAATGCCGAGATCAACACCGAGATCGCGATCGTCAGAGCGAACTGCTTGTACATGCTTCCGGCCAGACCGCCAAGCAAAGCCACGGGCACGAACACCGCACAGAGAATCAGCGCGATTCCGATGACCGGTTGGGTTACTTCCTCATGGCTTTGATGGTGGCTTCTCTCGGCGCCAATCCATGCTCCATGTGATGAATGACTGCCTCGACCACCACGATCGCGTCATCCACCACGATGCCGATCGCCAGCACGAGGCCGAACATCGAAAGCGTGTTGAGCGAAAAGCCGAGCAGCGGAAAGAAGATGAAAGTTCCGATGAGCGAAACCGGAATGGTGATCAGCGGGATGATTGTGGCCCGAATGTTCTGCAGGAAGATGAAGACCACGATCGTCACGAGGATCAACGCCTCGACGAATGTCTTCACGATCTCGTGGATCGAGGCCTCGACTGCGGGCGTCGTGTCGTAGACGATCTTGTAATCCAGGTCGGGCGGAAACAGCGCCTTCGCATGCTCCATCGTCTCGTAGATCGTTTCGGAGGCCTTGAGCTGGTTGGCGCCGGGCAGAAGATAGACGGCCATCGCGCCGCCTGGCTTGCCGTTCAGCCGGCCGAACGAGTTGTAATCCTGCGAGCCGAGTTCGGCGCGCCCGATGTCCTTGATCCGGACGACTGCGCCGGTGGCGGTTTGACGGACGATGATGTTTTCGAACTCTTCGGGCGTGATCAGTCGACCCGGAGCGCTGACCGTGTAGGTGAACTGCTGATCCGCAGGCGCGGGCGCGCCGCCGATCTTTCCGGCCGGCGCCTGGAGGTTCTGCTCTTTGATGGCCGCAATGACGTCCGACGGAGTGAGTCCGAGCTTGGCCAGTCTGTCGGGTTCCATCCAGACGCGCATTCCGTAGTCCGTGCCGCCGAAGAGATCGACCTGGGCAATGCCGGGAATGCGAAGCAGCTGGTCGCGCAGGTTGATGCCGCAATAGTTGATGAGAAAGTTTGCGTCGTAGGAGTCCTTCGGCGAGTAGAGCGAGATCAGCATCAGGATGCTGGGGCTCTGCTTTTTGACCGTGACGCCCTGCTGGTTGACCGCCGCCGGCAAGCGAGCTTGCGCCGGTCGAAACCCGGTTCTGGGTGAGCACGTTGGCGGTGTCCTGGTCCGTGCCGACCTCGAAATTGACGTCAAGCAACATGCGGCCGTCGCTGGTGTTCGACGACTTCATGTAGATCATGTGATCGACGCCGTTGACCTCCTGCTCGATCGGAGTGGCCACCGATTGTTCGACCGCTTCGGCGGAAGCGCCGGGATAATTAGCAGTCACGCGAATGTTCGGTGGGGCGAGGAACGGATACTGCTCGACCGAGAGCCCGCGAATGACGACGACCCCGATCAAGAGCGTCAGGATCGAGATAACGATGGCAACGATCGGGCGCCGGATGAAAAAGTTAGACATGGACCGTCATCTCTCCCTGAATCTTCTGGCGTCGATTGACTGACTGTTGAAGGATTGACCTGTCCTCCCGGTCTCACTTTTTGCATGCCTTCGACGATCACGCGCTCGCCGGCGCTTCAGACCGTCGAGCACGATGATGTCTTTATCGGCTTTGTCTCCGACCTTGATCGTGCGCAGCTGATACTTTGTTTTCTGCGTCCACCACCATGACCGTCTTCGCGCCTTGAAGTTCCTGGATCGCCCGTTGAGGAACAAGAATCGCGTTTTCTCATTTCCGCCACTGCCACGCGCAAACGCGCAAACTGTCCCGGGCTGCAGATAACTGCCGGGATTGGGGAAGGACGCCTGCGCCTTCAGTGTTCCGGTTTGCGGATCAACGGTTCGATCCAACACGCTGAACCTCCCGTGATAGGGATGGAGACTCTCGTCCGAGAGCAGCAGATCGAAGCTCAAACTTCCGGCGCGCTTTCCCACCGTCTCAGGGATCGGTCAGTTTTAGGATATTCAATCTCGCTGACGCTGAAATCAACCAGCAGAGGATCAGAGGCTGAAACAGTTGCCAGCAGTGTGGCGTCGCCACGGCCAACGAGATTGCCCTCGTCAACCTGAAGAAACCCGATGACGCCGCTGAGCGGCGAGTAAATGTCGCAGTAACTGAGATCCAATTCGGCCTGGATAACCCTGGCCTTACTCGCCGACACCTCCGCCTTCGCGCGTTCGATCGTGTATTTCACTGCCGCTTCCAGGTTGGTCAGATTAGCTTTGCGCGCGTCGACCGTGGCCCGCGCAGATTTTTGTGCTGCGATTGCGGCGTCCAGATCCTGTTCGGTAACGGCCTTTTCCTTTGCGAGGGAGCGAGCCGGGCTACGTCTTGATCAGCTCTGGTCAATACGGCCTGGGCTTCGGCCAATTCGGCCTGAGCCTGGAGAACGTCGGTTCGTTGTTGCGCTTGCGCCAGATCCGAAACGGCTTTGGTGGCGAGTGCTTTGGCAGACTGCAAGGCGGCCTGGAACGGGCGCTTGTCGATGGTGAAGAGCAGTTGACCCTTCCGGACCGCCAGCCTTCCTTGAAGTAGACCTTTTGCAGAACTCCTTCGACGCGAGCGCGCAGCTCAACCGTTTCGTCAGCCCTCGTCTGGCCGACAAACTCGCTATAAATCGGCACCGTCTTTTGTGTCACTTCGGCGACGATGACTGACGCGGGAGGCGGCGGAGCTTCATGCTTCTCGCCACCCTTGCCCGAACATCCCGCACTAATCGCCAAGGCGATGATGGCGGAGATCGAGCGAACTACGAATAAAAGATTATGTGAGTGCAGGATGTTCATAGGCGATTCCTAACCGCAGTTCTGTCTTGCCACGAACCTCGAATCGACGATCAACTCATTTTTCTGAACGTGGGCATTCTAGGTTCGGCGGGGAAGCTCCTACACTGGCAAAATTGACAGTACTTTTAGCGATCCGAAACTTTCTTAATAGAAGTGTTTATGGTGAGAGAACTGCTGATAGCTTTCGGCATTGTGGCGCTCTGCGTTGTCATTCACGTCGGAAGCATCATGTTCCTGGCTCAGTTTGTACTGCGCCGCTTCCCTGAGTTTGACGGTCTGTCGACGACGCGGCAATATCTCTTGCTGCTTTTTGTCGTCGCCCTCGTGATCGGCCTGCACATTCTGGAAACCGCCATCTGGGCCATGTTCTATTACGGGCGCAGTCTCTTTCCGAACTTTGAGACTGCGCTCTACTTTTCATTGGGCACTTATTCGACTATCGGCTATGGCGACGTCGTGCTACCGCAGCGTTGGCGTTTGCTGGGCGGCATTGAAGGACTTTCGGGAGTGTTGCTCTGCAGCTTGTCGGGGGCTTTTCTATTTACCGTAGTTAATAGGTTGTTTCAACGACGTGTGCAACGCGTCCGACACGAAAAGCAGCGCGCGCAAACGATATAGGCGCCCGCTCTGCTCGAGTCTCACGCCACGGCTTGCTCGAAATACACGCCACGACTCTGCTCAAAGTCTTACGCTGCGGCTTCGCCGCTGGATGTGAGGCGAGGCTATGCCTCGCCGCCAGCTGCTGACTTCATTTTGGGCCAGAGGCCGAACCAGGGGCTAAGCCCCAAGGTTTTTCTTAGCGAACGGCGAGGCATAGCCTCGCCTCACATCCGGCGGCGAAGCCGCAGCGCGAGACTGTTGAGGCATAGCCTTGACTTCATCGGGCGGCAAAGCTTCAACCTTGCGCGAAAGCACGCCACGGCTTGCGCGAATACACCCACGGCTTGCGCGAAAACACGCCACGGCTTGCGCGAAAGACACGCCAGGCTTGCCGAAATACACGCCACGGCTTGCTCGAATTACACACGCCACGGCTTTGCTCAAAGTCTTACGCTGCGGCTTCGCCGCCGGATGTGAGGCGAGGCTATGCCTCGCCGCCAGCTGCTGACTTCATTTTGGGCTTAGCCCTTGGTTCGGGCTTGCCCTTCATTGTGGCCAGAGGCCGAACCAGGGGCTAAGCCCCAAGGTTTTTCTTAGCGAACGGCGAGGCATAGCCTCGCCTCACATCCGGCGGCGAAGCCGCAGCGCGAGACTGTTGAGGCATAGCCCCAGCCTACATCGGGCGGCGAAGCCTCAGAGAAACTCTAGGGCAAAGCCGTAGACGACGTTCTCCCTCACACGCCTGTCAAAACTTCCAGTTATCCAAGAGCGAGAGTAGGCCTAGAATGCCGGCGGGTTCTTAAAGACTTTCGGGAGGTCTGCCAAATGCGAGTTGTACAAAAGTTTCTTGCCCTTTGTGTCCTGTTACTGCTGGCGGCGCCGTCCACTTTGTCCGCCTGGTCCATGCAAGGACCGGACTCGATCGTGGCGCATGCGAAGGGCGATGGCCTTCTCAAGTTCGGCGACCAGGAATACAAGATCAGTTCCGTCGTCGTGAAGCTGTTTGCCGACGGCAAGGCGGAGATCAGTCTGATCTCCGAATTCACGATCTTTGTAAGCGGAAACTGGTCGCGCAAGGAGAATGCTCCGAAAGTGATCCATATAAAGATCACGGGTGGCGCAACCGGCGGCGGAGTAGAGGCTGATGGTGAGATGTTGCTGCGGGGCGATCAAAGCAAGTCGATCGAGAGCATCTCGTTGCAGGGTATGAGTAAGACGACCAAAAGAGACGTCTCGTTGAATTTTCGCGCGACTGATTAGCGAGGCTGTTAGTCAATCAAGAGAGGATCGGCGTGCCAAACTGGCTATACGACATGTCACCGCTGCACGCAGGTCTCCTGCTGGTTGCGGTCATCGAATTGGTTTCATTGGGCGGGCTTCTTTGGACCAGGCGATTCGCCATTCCTCACTTTCATTTTGGTGAAGGAATCAACGACGCGGTCAGCGGAACCGTGCAGGCGATCGGAGTGTTTTACGGAATCACGGTCGGTCTGATTGCAGTTGCTGTCTGGAATACGAATATGAACGCTTCAGATCTGGTTTCGCGGGAGGCCAGTTCGATCGGCGCGCTCTATCGCGACGCAAGTGGCTATCCTTCACCGGCGCGCGACGAACTGCGAGCCGGTCTGCGCGAATACACCGTCTTCATTATCGAGGAGTCGTGGCCGGCCCAAAGGAAGGGCCAGATCCTGGGCCGTGGCACTGAGATCATGGATAATTTTCAAGCCCACTTGTATTCGTTCCAACCAGCCAACCAAAGTCAAATGGCGCTTCACAGCGAAACACTTCGCGCTTACAACCATCTGATTGAGTACCGCCGACTAAGACTCGACGCCGTCAAAAGCGGGCTTTCAAGCACGATGTGGGCGGTGATCTGGCTGGGGGCCGCAATCAGTATTGGCGTCGCCTACTTCTATCAAATTTCAGACGTTAAGCTTCATGCCGCTCTCGTCATCTTGATGTCCGGCTTTCTTGCCCTCGTGCTCTTGATGATCACAATTAACGATAGACCTTTCTACGGCAAAGGAAGTATCTCTCCGGAGCCTTACGAGCTGATTCTCAACCACTTGATCGACCGCTCGAAGTAAGCCCCTTTCTAAGTAAAGCCTCGCCTGTCAAAAGTGACAGTTATACGCGCCTGTCGCGATCATTAGAATCATTGCAATGGATCATTTTGCCGAGAGGTGACAGTGGCTCATGCGGTTAATCGCCATTTCAATTGTGAGTTTGACTTTGTCTCTGCAGGGAGCCTTGCCGAGCTTCGTCGTTGGCAGTCCACAAACTAACAGACGATCCGGGTCAACCTCCGGTCAGGTAGCAGCCGATCGCGGCTGGCCACGCGGTTACAGCCTGCCCAGCGAAGCGCAGATCGTGATCTATCAACCACAAATCTCGAGCTGGCAGGACCAGAAGCATCTCGTAGCCTACACCGCGCTTTCCTATATCGCGAAAGGTGAGCAAAAGCCCGCGCTGGGAACAATCAAGCTCGAAAGTGCCACCGAAGTCTCGCTGGAGCAGCGACTCGTAAAATTCTCGACGCTCAAAATTACAGAAACCAACTTTCAAACGCTCTCAAAGGAGCAGATTCAAGAGATCGTAACCGAGATCGAGAAGAACCTGCCGCAGGAAGATCGGGTCATCGCGCTCGATCGGGTGCTTGCTTTTATCGACAAGAGCACGATCAATCCGAAGAACGTCGACGGGCTCAAAAGCGATCCGCCGAGAATAGTCCTGACGCAGGCGCCGTCCATCCTCGTCAGCTTTGACGGTAAGCCAATCTGGAGCCCGATCAAAGACAACGAGCTGAAGTTTGCCGTCAACACCAATTGGGACGTCTTTCAGCACGGACCGACCGGCATGTATTACCTGCGCAATGACACGACCTGGCTGAGAGCTACCGACCTGCAAGGATATTGGTCCAGCGCCGGCAAACTGCCCGACAGTTTCAACAAGCTTCCCGAAGATGAGAACTGGAAAGACGTGCGCGCCAACCTGCCCGGTGCAGCGGTTAAAGATCCACCCAAGGTCTACGTCACGAGCGATCCGACGGAGTTGATCTATATCTCGGGCGAACCTAAATACGTTCCCGTTCCGAATACCGGTCTGCTCTGGATCAGCAACACGGAAAGCGATCTCTTCCGGGTAGGTAAGGATGGGGCTGTTTACTATCTCGTCGCGGGCCGTTGGTTTACAGCGCCGGGACTAGGTGGTCATTGGACTTTCGCCACTCCAAACCTGCCGGAAGACTTCAAGCTCATCTCTCTCGAACACCCGCGATCGCGTGTGCTGGCTTCGGTTCCCGGAACTCAGCAGGCCGCCGAAGCGGTTCTGCTGGCCGAGATCCCACAGGTTGCTCGCGTCAACAAGAAAGAGATCGCTGCGCCTGACGTCGCTTACCAGGGCGAACCGCAATACGACAACATCCAGGGAACGCCCCTGCAACGCGCGGTCAATACTGACAAGGACATCATTAAATACGGCGACATGTACTACATGTGCTTTCAAGGCGTTTGGTTCATGTCCAACAGTCCGAAAGGGCCGTGGACTTTGGCCGAGTCTGTGCCGAAAGAGATCTACCAGATACCAACCAACTCGCCCGCATATAACGTCACTTATGTAACAGTCGAGGATGACGATAACGACGACGACGATTGGGTTACCTATGCAGCCTACGCCGGATACACGGGCCTGATGATCGGTTGGGGTTGCGCCGTCTGGGGCACTGGCTGGTATTACCCACCGTATTACTGGTACGGCGGTTATTACCCGATCTATTACCCCTATTGGCGCACCTATGGTTACGGCGCCTGGTATAACGCGTACACCGGCGTGTATGGGACCGCGGGAAGAATTTATGGACCATACGGCGGCGCTGGTTTCGGCGCGCGCTACAACCCCTCGACAGGCACTTATGCACGCGGCGCTTTTGCCTATGGACCATACGGAGCGCGTGGCGCAGCGCAAGCTTATAACCCGCGCACCGGCGCTTACGCGTCGACGCGCCAGGGCTCGAATATTTACGGCAGTTGGGGCTCAACACACGTGCAACGCGGTGACGATTGGGTCAACACGAAGCGATTCACCAACAGCTCCGGCAATACCACGCGTGTTACCCGCGGCGATCAGGGAGGAATGATCTCTCGTCGTGGACAGGACGGAAGTGGATTTGTCGGCGCCAAAGGAGACAGCGTCTACGCGGGCCGTGATGGAAATGTCTATCGCCGGGATGGGAACGGCAACTGGTCCAAGTGGGACAACGGCAGTTGGAACTCAGCTGCAAGGCCGGAACAACGGGATTCAGTGCGAGACGGTATGTTGAGCGATCGAGGCCGGCAGAACGAGCGCACAGAGCGAACCGAGCGAGCGAGAGGTGAACGAACCGGTCAATCGTCTCCGCGAGCAAGCCAAATGGATCGCGGCACGCTGAACACACTCGAACGCGATCGCGCCGCCCGCAGCAGTGGCTCGCAGCGCACTCGCGACTTTGGTTCCTACAGTCGCAGCCGAAGCAGCGGCAGTGTAGGCGGTTATCGCGGCGGTGGCGGAGGTGGTTTTCGAGGGGGTGGTGGTGGCGGGTTTAGAGGAGGCGGTCGCCGACGCTAGCGTAATTGTGGGGCGATTCGTTAGCAACTGCGACCTGTCCTGACGCGCGGACGCCGCGTACTCAAAATCGGGAGATGTCACGCACGCGCTTGACACTCAGAGACGCGGCCCGCGCTTTCTTAGTTTGAATCGGGACCAATGTTCATTTCTTCAGAGTGCCGTGATGTCTCCCTACATCTCACCCTGGGTAATCGTCGCCTTCGCAATTCTCATTCTGGCCCTCCTGCTTGTCACCTTACTGATCACCCGCGCAAAGAAGCGAGACGCCGAAACCGAATGTAAGCGCCTTGCAGATCTCCTGACAGCAGAACAGCAATCGGCCGCCGACGCGCGCCGGGAAATGGAAGAGAGCAAAGAGCATTTCGAGAACATGGCCGACAGCGCGCCGGTGATGATCTCGGATTTCCGGTCCTGACAAGGAATGCACCTACCTCAACAAAAGGTGGTTCGATTTCACCGGACGAACTGCCGAACAAGAACTGGATTCCGGCTGGGCCAGGGGGATGCATCCCGAGGATCACGACGCCGCTCTCGAAACCTACTTCACCAGCTTCGACGCAAGACAACCATTCGGAATGGAGTACCGGCTGCTTCGCAATGATGGCGAGTACCGCTGGGTCTACGACTCCGGCATTCCACGGTATTCTGCCGATGGCTCGTTCCTCGGTTATATCGGTTCCTGTATCGACATCACCGAGCGAAAAGAATCGGAAGTCGCTTTAAAGACGGCGCACGAAGAGCTTCACCTTTTGAAAAACCAGTTGGAAGCGGAAAACGTCTACCTGCAACAGGAGCTGCAACGCGACGAGAAGTTTGGCGAGATCATCGGCCAGAGCGACGCGATCAAGTATGTGCTGTTCAAAATTACTCAGGTCGCGCCGGCCGACTCGACCGTGCTGATCAGCGGCGAGACGGGAACGGGAAAGGAGCTTGTGGCTCGCGCGATCCACGGGGCAAGTTTCCGAAAAGACCAGCCTTTAATAAAGGTGAACTGCGCCGCTTTGGCTCCTACCCTCATCGAGAGCGAATTGTTCGGCCATGAAAAAGGGGCTTTTACAGGCGCCGCCGGACGCAAGCAAGGACGTTTTGAGCTGGCGCATGGCGGCACGATCTTTCTCGACGAAATCGGTGAGCTGCCGCTGGCGCTACAGGTGAAGTTGTTGCGAGTGATTCAGGAAAATGAGTTTGAACGACTCGGCGGAACCAAGACGATAAAAGTCGACGTGCGGATCATCGCGGCGACCAATCGCAATTTGAAACTCGAAGTGGAGCAGGGAACGTTTCGCGAGGATCTTTGGTATCGCTTGAACGTCTATCCCATAACCATGCCGCCATTGCGGCAACGCAAGGAAGACATCCCGCTGCTGGTCGAACATTTTGTCGCCACCTATGCGAAGAAGTCCAACAAGACGATCTCGTCGGTTTCACCACGAGCGATGCAGATTTTGCAGGGGCATTCCTGGCCGGGCAACGTCAGGGAATTAGCAAACGTGATCGAGCGGGCGGTGATACATACGCAAGGGAGCGCGCTTAACGTTGTCGATCAGTTCGAAGCCGTTTCCGATGAAGAGGCGCCGGTGAAGACCCTGGAGGAAGTCGAACGGGAGTACATCCTTCACACTCTGGAACACACGGGTTGGCGCATTGAAGGTAAGCACGGTGCGGCAAAGGTGCTTGGTCTGAATCCGAGCACTTTGCGAACGAGGATGGTAAAGCTCGGAATACAGCGGCACCGCGCAAGCGTTGCTTGAGCACAAACGCTGAAACCGCGCTATTGCGTTGCGTGCCGCGACGTAGCTCAAACTCCACGCAGTATCACAGTTCCACGAAATATGACGGTAGTCGTGGCCGCTTTCACTTTTCTTCACGGGCCGTGTGATCGACGTAAACTGTTGAGTTACAAGAATAAACGGATTTATATCGGAGTTGGTGCGCTCGCGCACAGTTCTTGCAGCAGCAGAGCAAACGAGAACTCAATAACGCCCGTCTCGTTGCATAGACCAAAAAAATCTGTGAGTGGAGTACGTAGCGTGCGGCTCGTTCTCATTTCGTGTTTCTTGGTGTAGACGAAATGATTGTCAACACTACCAGGATTACTGTGCAATCTGAGAAGCGAACGGAGTTTGTCCAAACAGTTCGCCGCTTGGTCGAGCCGATCAAGAACGTCAAAGGCTGTCGGGATTTCACTTTCTATCTTGATGCAGACGACGAGAATTCGACCCTGCTGGTGAGCGAATGGGAAACAGAGGCAGACCTGAGGAATTATCTCGGTTCGAATGACTTTGCTGTTCTGAGAGGGGCGATAACGGTATTGGGCGTGCAGAGTATTGATTCGAAGGCGAATGTGATTTCACATCCGTCAAAGCTCTGAAGCTGGTATTTAAATCATGTATTCGCTAGCCGCTAAACAAAGGATCCGCGATCACGAGAGCAATAGCGCTCCTGAGGATCTGTTGCATGCAATCGTCGATGCTTGTGTCTCAAATGTCGCCGTGCTCGACGAATCCGGATCGATTGTCTACGCCAGTAAAGCGTGGAAGCTGCCCGAACAAGACAACTATCCACAAGCAGCAGGCAATGCCACGACGCTGTCTTACTTTGAGGAATGTCGACGATTTACACAATCAGGTTCCGATCAAGAAGCAAACGTCACGCTTGCCGATGACATTCGGTCGATCCTGCTCGCAAAAGAGAAAGAGTTTCATCGCAATTACTGTCTTCAATCGTCGGCCTCGCAGCGGCCCTTCGTGATGCACGCTGCCCGCTTGAATTTACCGGGACCTACTTTCAGGGTGTTGATAACTCGTGAAGATCTGCCTTCTGCGCAGGAGGACCTGCGCGACAGCAAGGAACGTTTGATCGAGCTCCTCGGCACAGACATCATGGCCTGGGAAGCGGAAGTTGAAGGGCAGCGATTCACTTACGTAAGTGACGAGGCGGTAAAGATGTTGGGTTTTCCGACATCGGCCTGGTATGAACCAAACTTTCTCGCGTCGCACATTCATGCCGACGACGTGTCATGGGTCCTGGCGGCATATAAAAAACAATCTCACCTCACCGAACACTTCAAT
The DNA here is from genome assembly GCA_963770215.1 of uncultured Acidobacteriota bacterium. Taxonomy (GTDB): domain Bacteria; phylum Acidobacteriota; class Blastocatellia; order Pyrinomonadales; family Pyrinomonadaceae; genus PSRF01. The sequence goes on along the minus strand of CAVYOP010000007.1, from coordinate 51,368 downwards.
CTCACTTTTCGCATGTGGGCCAGCGATGGCGGGCTGGTCTGGGTGCAGAACCTGATTAGTGTTGACACTCGGGATGGTCGCAACCTCAGGTTGCACGGTTTCATCATCGACATCTCTGACCGAAAGCGGGCAGAAGAAGCGTTGAAAGACGTCGGCGGACGTCTCATTGCCGCGCAGGAAGAGGAGCGTCGCCGAGTCGCTCGTGAATTGCACGACGATTTCAATCAGCGACTCGCCGTGTTGTCATTCGAGCTGGAGCAGGTCAGACAAAAGATCAAAGAGCCGCTCGAATTGCGCCGAACTTTGCAACGGCTTCAGGCGCAGGTGCAGGAGATCGCGGCGGAGATTCACCGGCTTTCGTACAAGCTTCATCCTTCGAAGTTGGATCATCTCGGCCTGGCGGCTGCGGTCAAGAGCCTGTGCGCTGAGCTCACCGACAGCGGAAAGTTGAAGACGGAGTTTGTGCAAAGCGGATTTCCCTCGGAGCTCGATCGAGACATAACGCTGTGTGTTTATCGAATAACGCAGGAAGCTTTGCGCAATTGCGTTAAGCACAGTCGGGCGGAGTCAGCGCGCGTATTGTTGACAAGAACTCGAACCGCGGTTCGCCTGGTGGTTTCTGACAATGGCTGTGGGTTCAATATCAAAACCACCTCGATGCAGACGGGGTTGGGTTTCATCAGCATGAAAGAGCGGCTTCATCTGCTGGGCGGCAAATTGAATGTTTACTCGAAACCATTGCACGGCACTCGCATCGAGGTGTCGGTGCCGTTGAAGTTTAACTAAATCCCCCAAAGATCCGGATTACCGATTTCCGAAACGTTATGGAGGAAATATGAAACGCCCCCGTGTGATACTCGCAGACGACCACACAATGATTCTCGACGCGTTGAAGAACCTGCTTGAACCGGAATTTGACGTGGTCGGCATATTCGGCGACGGGCGAGAGCTTATGGAAGGCGCTCCCGCCCTCAATCCCAATGTGATAGTGCTGGACATTGGAATGCCGACGATGAACGGTTTGAACGCCGGACAACGTTTGAAACAGGTGATGCCGCTTGTGAAACTCGTTTATCTGACCATGAACCACGATCCCGATATGGCGGGAGAAGCTTTCCGTCTCGGCGCTTCGGCGTACTTGCTCAAGAATTCTGCGGCGACTGAGTTGCAGAATGCGATACGCGAAGTGGTCCGCGGCGGCTACTATGTAACGCCGTTGATGACGAAGGGAATGGTTGGTTCATTCGTGCAGAACTTCAAGCGGCGAAAGTGCACGAGTCCGTTGACGCTGCGTCAAAAAGAGGTGTTGCAACTGTTAGCGGAAGGGCGATCGATGAAAGAGGTCGCTTTTGCGCTTAACGTTTCACCACGCACCGTTGCTTTTCACAAGTACACGATGATGGAGCACCTCCACATCAGAAGTAACGCGGAGCTGATCGAGTATGCGATGCGCAGTGCGATCGTCGCCGTTTAGTTTTTTGGCGAATGTCCGTAATGATTTGGGCGCAATCGTTAACACCTGTCAGTTTTGCCAGTTATTTACCGTGAGCACCCTGACCATAGTGTGCCTATCAATTGGCCGGCAGAGGAGCTCGAGTGGCGCGCGCACGGATCTTAGTCGCGGACGATCATGAAGAAATGCGCAATATAATTGTGCATCTTCTGAAGCAGCAGTTTGAAGTGTTGGAGGCTGTTGGCGATGGACCGGCATTTCTTGAAGCAGTCGATCGACTCAGACCGGATCTCTGCATCCTCGACATCTCGATGCCGAAAATGAGCGGCATCGAGGTCGCGCAACGGATCAAACAAAGTAACGCGCGCATGAAAGTCGTCTTCCTTACCCTGCACGACGACTCCGATTTCCGCGCCGCGGCCCTCGCAACCGGCGCCGAAGGTTATGTCACTAAAGCAAGAATGGGCGGCGATTTGCTCCTGGCGGTGAAAGAAGTCCTCGCCGGCCGCACTTTCTGCCCCTCCACTTAGCGCTAAACCCTTAGAATGGGAAAACACTAAACCATTAGATTGAGAGAGCACTAGGCCGTTCGAATGGAAGAGCGTTCCTGGGGGGAAAGCTCTTAAAATAGCGCAAAAAATGACACGTCATTGCCCGCCAACTATGTTGTACTAATGGTGGTCGCTGGCGTAGAATCGCCGCCAGATCACGCATACCTCAGAGAGTCGAAAAAAGGAAGGTCTCCATGTCAGCAATCGCTTCGCGGATCGGATCCGGAACCGAGTTGAGTTTCTATGAGAAGCTGAATAGTGTTTGGCACCGGCGCGCACTTAACGTGTTCATGTTCATCGTGCTGGCGCATTGGGCGGAGCACCTGACGCAGGCGTTTCAGATTTACGTGCTCGGCTGGCCACGGCCGAAAGCCGGCGGGTTTCTGGGGCTGTTCTTTCCGTGGCTCGTGAGCTCGGAGGTCCTGCATTACGGCTATGCGATCGTGATGCTGGTCGGCCTTTGGATGCTCAGGAAGGGCTTCACTGGCACGTCGCGAAAGTGGTGGACCATCGCTTTGGTGATCCAGTTTTGGCATCACATCGAGCACGCAGTGTTGCAATGGCAGGCGCTCACGCATCACAACTGGTTGGGCTCGCCGGTGCCGCTAAGTTTCCTGCAAATGCTCTGGCCGCAGTCGCGCGTTGAGATCCATCTCTTCTATAACGCGATCGTGTTTATTCCCATGATTATTGGCGTGTACTACCACATGTTTCCGCCAAAGGGAGAAGAGAGTGCCGCGTGTAGCTGTGCGGTGCGGCATGAAGCGTCGCCGATTATGGCTTCTTGATCGGTGCGCCTGCGATACATTTCGCTTGTTGCTCTTTGCGTTTGGTTCGGGTGCTTTTGTCTTCAGGGGTGTAAGCGTCACGAGCCGTCATTGGACCTCACACTCGCGCATGAAGTTTCTCCGCAGCCGCCTCGGGTTGGGACGATGACCATCGTGCTTCGGTTGACCGACGGTTCGGGAAAGGCGGTAACCGGAGCGCGTCTCGCGTTGGAAGGGAACATGTCGCACGCCGGGATGACGCCAGTGTTTGGTGAAGCAACCGAGATCGAACCGGGGCGTTATCGATCGACGTTGGAGCTTTCGATGGCAGGAGACTGGCATGTCCTGGTCCATGTGACGTTGAGCGATGGACGGCGCGGGGAACGCCAGTTTGAGATCAAGGGAGTCGCGTCAGGAGTAGTGTCCTAATCTGGAAGTACTCTCGGCGTCCTCTGCGTCTCTGCGGTTTATTTGTTTGCACGTAAGTTCACCGCAGAGACGCAGAGGACGCCGAGACAGCACAGACATGAAATAGGACACCACCTCGTAAGGTTAAGCAGTTCGCGTGTCGCAGTCTGCTCTCAAAAGTCAGCCTTTCGATCTGTTACGCCTTCCGTTAGTTGGCAACTTGCTTCGCCGTCGGCATGCGCGAACGTTGCTCCAAATTCCTCTGTTTGTCCTTAGCGTCGCGATGATTCTTCACGGGCTGCTTGGTCCATCGCTCGCGCCGAAAAACCTCGCTACCACGCTAACCTGGGTACACTTTCGCGGCGCGCTCGTCTTTGTCCTGCTGCTTGCCGGAAACTTCTTTTGTCTTGCCTGTCCGTTCATGCTGGTGCGAAATCTCGCGCGCAAGTTTTTTCGTCCAGTACGAAACTGGCCGCGGCGTTTGCGCAACAAATGGCTTTCCGTGGGGCTGTTTGTCGGGATGCTGTTTGTTTACGAGTGGCTCGATCTGTGGTCGTCACCGTGGTGGACTGCGTGGTTGATCGTCGCTTACTTCGCGGCCGCGCTGATCGTCGATGCACTTTTCAAACACGCGTCGTTCTGTAAATTCGTTTGCCCGATCGGGCAGTTCAACTTCGTCGCTTCGACAGTTTCGCCGTTGGAAGTCGCGGTTCGCGATCACGATGTTTGTAACAGTTGCACGACGAAGGATTGCATTCGCGGCGTGCGCGAGACTGTCGCGCCGTTGGTGGTGATTCAGCGTGGCTGCGAGCTGGCGCTGTTTCAACCGCGCAAGGTTGGTAACGTCGATTGCACGTTTTGTCTTGACTGCGTGCAGGCGTGTCCGCACGACAACGTCGGGATCACGAGCCGGATTCCAGCCGCGGAGCTGGCGGACGATACGATGCGTTCCGGGATCGGTTACCTGTCGCGGCGGAAAGATCTGTCGGCTTTGGTTGTCGTATTTAGTTTTGGCGCTTTGCTGAATGCGTTTGCGATGGTCAGTCCGATCTATGCGCTGGAGAGCTGGTTGGCGCGGGCTTTTGGATTCAGCTCGGAGCTGCCGGTGCTGGCTTCCATCTTCACGCTCGTGCTGATTTGTGAGCCGTTGGTTTTGATCGGTGTAGCTGCGTTGGTTACGCGATGGTTGACGGGTAGTCAGAAATCGTTGCTTGCGTTGGCCGTGCGTTATTCGTATTCACTCGCGCCGATTGGGTTCGGGATTTGGTTGGCGCATTACGGTTTTCATTTTTTGACGGGTCTTTACACGTTTCTTCCCGTGGCGCAGTCTGCTTTCGCAGAGCTGGGATGGGCTGTTCTCGGGACGCCGCGATGGGGCGCGCCGGGATTGTCGCCGAACCTGGTCCAACTGTTCGAGATCGGATTTATCGTGCTGGGATTGATTGGATCGCTGATAGTGAGTTACTCGATTGCGGCGACGGAAGAGGTGGACCACCCGAACCGAGCGTTTATTCCGTGGGCGATGCTGGCGTTGATCGTGGCCGCTGCGGCGTTTTGGTTGATGATGCAGCCGATGGAGATGCGTGGTGTCGCGCTGGGGAGCGGTTGAGATTATGGGTTCACATCGCTCCGGTTACACGCTTTCCATCATTATCACTGTTCTTTTTCTCGCACCGCTCGCCAGCGCTCACGAAGGCCCGCCGTATCCGCTGTTTGTCGATCGACAAGTCGGTAGTCACGTCATTTCAGTCTGGACCGATCCGGACGTGGGCACGGGTCTGTTCTTTGTAGTCTTCAGCGAAAACGAATCCGCCAATCTTCCTTCGGACCTGCGTGTTCAGGTCGGAGTCCAACCCGCGAACGGCCGCTTGCCGGAAGCCTTCTACACGGCAACGCGTGAAAACCTGCAAGCGCAAATTCAATATCGGGCCGAAGTGCACTTCGACGCCGAAGAGCAGTGGCAAGTGCGCGTGCGCCTTGAGAGTTCTCAGGGAATTACCGAAACCCTTGCCAATGTCGCCGTCACCCCACCCGGCTACGGCCGCTGGGACCTGCTGGTCTACCTCCTACCCTTCCTCGCCCTCGGCCTCCTCTGGGCCATCGCCATGATCCGCAAGCTCAAACGCCGAACCGGCTGATACGCTACTCTGGTAACACACGCTGTCTCCAGATCCTGTCGTGTCTCGCAGCGTGAAGCACAGCAAACACGATTAAGGCGTCTGGCCGCAGAATGAAGAAGACACGATAAGGAAATCTTCTTGTCAGAATGCGACGGATCTCGGGATTTTTACGAATGCGCAGGAAGGCTTCGGGATCGCTGAGTGCTCGGTGAATTGAGCTTTGAACGTCAAGAAGAAGCTCAAGACCGAGACCAGACTCACGACTTTCGTACCATACGGCGGCTTCGGTGATATCAGCCTCCGCTTCGGGTCTAACAATTAAACGCCTCATGAGGTAGGCTTAGCGACTAAGACGAGTGCGGATTCTCCTTTCAACATCTTCCCAGGAGGCGCCCGCCTCAGGATCGCTGGCATAAGCAGCAAGCCGGGCATCGAGCAGTGCTTTTTCTTTAGCTGTTAGTGGATCGTTTTCGTCAAGCCAATCTTCAGCATCAAGCTCGCTGAGTCGTAAGCGAATCTCCTGGCGCTCTGTTTTTGTGAGTCTTGGTAGTTCTTCGAGGATTTCAGTCTTGCTCATGGTTGTAATATTAATCTGCTCCAGCGTGCGCTATCAATAGAGTATCCTTGGAAGCCGCGCGAAATTGCAATCATGGTGACCTAATTTTCGTGAGAACCCGGAGGGTGGTGAATGGATCAGAAGGACCAATCAATTCGAAAACACGTGCTCTACATGCTGAGGGGCGGAGGGGCGCATCAATCGTTTGATGATTTTGTCGGGAGCTTTCCTGCCGATCTCTGCAATCGACGGATTGAGGGGTTGCCCTATACGCCGTGGCAGGTGTTGGAACATATGCGCCGCGCGCAGTGGGACATACTCGAGTTCAGCCGCGATCCGGACCACATCTCGCCCGAGTTTCCGAAAGGTTATTGGCCCGAGCCGGACGAAGCGGGTACGCCTATGTTGTGGCAGAAGACGATCGACGAGTTTCGTAAGGACCTGCGACAGATGGAAGTGCTGGTCGAAGATCCGTCAACGGATCTGTACGCGCCGATACCGCACGGCGACGGTCAGACGATCCTGCGTGAAGCGCTCCTGATCGCCGATCACAATGCCTATCATCTCGGCGCGCTGGCAGTGATGGAGCGAATCGTAAAAGCCTCTTAGTATATTTGGACCGGCTTTGCACAAAAACGTTCGCTATGAAGGATATTCTCCCGCAAAGGCGCAAAGGCGCAAAGAAAAGTCCAGCGAAACGCGGCAGCGCTTTGCGTCTTTGCGCCTTTGCGGGAGACATCTTCACGTAATAACGCACTTTTTGTGCAAAGCTATTTGGACCAGCCCATGCACACCTTATTACAGGACATTCGCTTTTCATTTCGAACTCTCCTGAAGCGGCCGACTTTTGCTTTGATAGCGATGCTGGTGCTGGGGCTCGGCATCGGCGCCACGACGGCGATCTTCTCGATCGTGGACGCGGTCCTGCTTCGCCCGTTGCCTTACCGGAATGCGGATCGTCTCGTGTCGGTGCGCGAGGTCGGCGTCAAGGGCAATCTCATGGCGCTGTCGCAGCTCAACTTCCAGGACTTGCGCGATCAAAGCGGCAGTTTCGAGGAGCTGTCGGTCGCCGGCGGCAGCTTTCCGCTTGTAGTCACGGGTGCTCGCGAGGCAGGTCAGGCACGCGTGTCGTATGCGTCGGCGAGTTTCTTCAGGGTGATGGGCGTCGCGCCGATCGCGGGCCGTTCGTTTCTTCCTGAGGAGGAGAAGTATCCTGGTCCAGTCGCCGTAATCGTGAGTCATCGTTATTGGGAACAGATGCTCGGCTCACGCGCGGATTTTTCGTCAGTCAGACTCAACGTCGACGGAGTGAACTGCAATCTTGTCGGCATCATGCCTCCATCATTCAATTACCCCGCTCAGACGGACATCTGGATCACTCAAAACACCGAGCCAACAAATACATCACGCACCGCGCACAACGCCGGCGTAATCGGATTGCTGCGTTCGGACATTGCGATCGAACAAGCCGGCGCCGACGTGAGCCGCATCGCGAAGCAGTTGCGGCAGACACACGGCGAGAAGACAGACGCCGTCGACTTCGCAGTAATTCCCCTGCAAACATACCTGGCGAGAAATGTCCGCCAAGGACTATGGCTATTGCTCGGCGCGGTGGGCCTGTTGCTTCTCGTCGCTTGTGCAAACTTCTCAAACTTGTTGTTGGGCCAACTCGTTTCACGCCAGCATGAGTTCACTTTACGCGTCGCTCTCGGAGCTTCGCGCGCTCGCCTGACGCAACAGGTCCTGGTGGAAAATCTGATGCTGACTTTGCCAGGCGCTGTTCTCGGAATCGTCCTGGCTAATTATGCCGTCCGTCTCGTGTTATTGCTCGACAATGGAACTTTTCCGCGCGTCAACACGATCGGCGTCGACATGCGCGTGCTCGCCTTTGCTTGTGCGCTGGCGATCCTGATCGCGATCGTGCTGAGCTTTCTGCCGGGTGTGCGCTCGCGGCGAGATCTGACTCTCGGCTTGCAATCCGGTGCTCGACAGACCAGTGGCCGCAGGCGCGCACGTTTATGCGGCGCACTCGTGGTGGGCCAGCTTGCGTTGACGCTGGTGTTGCTAACCGGCGCCGGGCTTTTAGTACGCAGCTTCCTCAATGCAATGGACGTCAAGCCAGGCTTCGAGAGCGGCGGCGCGGTCGTAATGACCTTGTCGCTGCCGACGACGATCTCGGTCGAAGAAGACGAACAATTACGACAGTCTTACGCGCAACTGCTCGATCGCGCCGGTCAACTTCCCGGCGTGACCGCAGTCGGCGGCATCAACGTGCTGCCGCTAAACGGTGGGCCAAACGGGCAATTCCTGATCGATAACGATGAAACGAAACCGGGCCAGGCCGATTATCGCGTCGCCAGTGCCGGTTACTTCTCGGCGATGAGAATTCCGTTGTTGCGCGGGCGCGTGTTTGACAGTTCCGACAAGGTTGGCGACCAGCACGTAGCAGTGATCAGCCATTCACTGGCCCAGCGTTACTGGCCCAACGAAGATCCAATCGGAAAACGAATCCAATTCGGCAACATGGACACTGACAAACGCTTGATGCAGATCGTCGGAATCGTCGGCGACGTGCGGCGCACACTCGAACGCGAGCCACAGCCGACAGTCTATGGCTACTCGCTCCAGCGGCCGCAGTGGTGGCAGGTGGTAAACCTCGCGATCGTCGTTCGCTCGGAATCTGATCCGCAATCGCTCATTCCGTCACTGCGCGAAACGGTGAATGGCCTCAGAACTGACGTGCCGACAAACTTCGAAACGTTGGCAGACGTTTTCTCATCGGCTTTGGACGCGCGCCGATTCAGCCTTACGTTGTTCGGCGTGTTCGGAGCAGTGGCGCTCATAATCACGGTTATCGGGTTGTATGGCATGCTCACTTTCTCGGTCACCGAACGAACGCGCGAAATCGGAATCCGCATGGCGTTAGGCGCTCAGCGCGGAAGCGTGCTGCGCCTCGTTATCAGGCAAGGATTGCAACTGGCCGCTCTCGGAGTGTTGATTGGGCTTGTTGGCGCCTGGGCGCTGACGCGTCTGATGAGCACTCTGCTATTCGGTGTTACTCCCACCGATTGGTTCACGACGATCGCAGTGGTCTTAGTCGTTGGTCTGGTAGCCCTGGCCGCCTGTTACATGCCGGCGCGACGGGCCACGAGCATCGATCCACTCGTTGCACTGCGCGAAGAATAGTTAATCGTCTGCGGTACACCACGCCAGCACAGACATCGCGCTCGTCATCTTGTTTCTCGCTTGTTGAAACGCAACGCTTTGCGGTCCGTCCAGCACTTCGTCCACGACGTCGTCGCCGCGCACGGCAGGTAAGTCGTGCATGAAGACGGTGCGTTCGTGCGAAACGCGTCGCATCAGTTCTTCGGTGACGGTGTAAGGAATGAATTTCTCTTTCCAATTGGGATCGGGTTTCGAGTCGCCCATCGTCTGCCAACGCGTGGTGTAGACCACGTCGAAACCGCGCGGCAGGTTGTCGGGATCGTGATGCTGCTCGATCAGCGAGCCGCGCTGGCGGCCGAGTCGATTGGCGGTGTCGAGCACGGAGGAGGGAAGACCGTAACCTTCCGGCGTGATCAGCATTAGTTGCATGCCTTCGGTCATGCCGGCGGCGAAGGCGAGGGCTGAGGCTGTGTTGTTGCCTTCGCCCATGTACAGGATCTTGATGTCGTTCAAGCGTCCAAAGACTTCCTTGATGGTCACCAGATCGGCAAGCGCCTGCGTGGGATGTTCGGTGTCGCTCATCGCGTTGACGATCGCCATGTCGTTTTGTGAGGCCAGCGTGCGCATCGCTTCGATCGACTCGTTGGTGCGAATCACAAGCGCGTCGAGATATTGAGACAACACGCGGCTGGTGTCCCAGAGTGTTTCGCCGGTGACGATCTGAAGATCGTTTGGTCCGTAGGCGATCGGCGTTCCGCCGAGTCTGATGGTCGCGGCGGTGAAGGCGGTGCGCGTGCGGGTTGACGAGCGCCGGAAGTAGATGCCGATGATCTTTCCCTTGAGCGGCTGCACGCTGCTGGCGTTTTGGTCGAGCACGAGTGCCTGGTCCACGAGCCGCGACAGGTCGGCCGGATCAATGTCGATGAGTGAAAGGAGATGTCTCACGATAGAAGATCTTTGACGAGTTGCTCGTTGATTGCACGCAGCAGCGGTTTATCGTTCGTCTGCAGGAAGAAGTGATCGCCTTCAAACATCTTTATCGAGCACTCGCTGCTCGTCAGCTCACACCACGCCTCCAGGTGCTCGGGCGTGACGTGCGCGTCCTCGAGCCCGCCAAAGATTGAAAACGGACAACTCAACTGCGGACCAGGCGAGAACTGATAAGTCTGCGTAAGCTGAAAGTCCGCGCGAATGATTCCCATCATCAACTGCATCAGCTCAGGATGGTCCAATACCTCATGCGGCGTGCCGTTGAGGCGGCGCAACTCTTCTATAAACTCCGGATCGGGCAAGTTGTAGGTCACCCGTTCCGTCGGCGGTAACTGTGGTCCACGCCGGCCCGAAGCGATGAGCCGTTCGAGTTTCAATCCATGCTGTTCCTGCACGTTGCGCGCGACTTCATAAGCGATGATCGCGCCCATGCTGTGACCGAAAAACGCGAACGGCTTGTTCAGAAAAGGAAGCAGGTTCGGCAACAGCGCCTGGACTAGCTCCCGGCAATCGGTAAACGGCTCTTCGCTGACACGGCGGCCGCGTCCCGGGTACTGCACCGCGCAAATTTGTATCTGGGCGAAAGCTGCCTGCCAGTTATTGAATATTTGAGCGCCACCGCCGGCGTAGGGAAAGCAGATCAGGTTCATCTGCGCCTGCGGATTCACAGTACGCGTCAACACCCATGGATTTGTGATTCTGGTGCTGGACATGAATGTTGCTGGTTAGGCCGGGTGAATAGTAGCGATCATCGTGGCTGATGACCAGCATAGTCTTACCCTCCTAAACTAAACTCTGCGACCTTTGCGACTCTCCGCGCTCTCTGCGTTTCGCTCATTTTAAACGCAGAGGACGCCGAGACACGCTGAAAATACTTCCAGAATAGGACACCCTCCAGCAGCGCCACGTTTGAAATTTATTCCAGTTTCTGTAAACTTACTCACCGAAAATGCCCAGCTCCCCTGAAATGCCCTGAACGTCACCATTCTTTATGCCTCAACAATTTTTTCGACAACTCCCACAACTGAGAAACTGTGTGCTGTTAGCGATGCTCCTGGCGGGGCTCTGTGCCTCGTTAAGCATGGACCTTCGCTCGCCCGTAAACGCCGCATTCACCCTCACCGTGACAAATACCAACGACGCCGGTCCGGGATCTTTGCGCCAGGCCATCCTCGATGCAAACGCGAACGCCGGCGCTGACGCCATCAGTTTCAGCATCGCTTCCGGACCGCAGCGCATCGTCCTGACGTCACAGTTACCGGTGATCACCGATCCATTGACTATCGACGGCACGACGCAGCCCGGCTTTGCCGGCGTGCCGCTGATCGAGATTCAACCCGATGGCGAGGTGATCGGCGACGGAATCAGGATCACTGCCGGCAACAGCGTTCTGCGCGGTCTCGTGCTCAACAACTGTCGCGGTCACGCTATCGTCATCGAAACCGGCGGCAGCAATGTGATCGAAGGCAACTACATCGGCACCGACGCCGTCGGCGCTGCTGTGGTAGGAAATCTTCAGAGCGGAGTGTTTATCCTGTCTTCCAACAATAACCGAGTTGGAGGAACAACGGCTGCGGCGCGCAACGTCATTTCGGGCAACTTTGGTAACGGAGTGCACATGGCACTCGGCGCTTCCAATAACCTCGTCCAGGGAAACTATATCGGCGTGAATGCCGCCGGGACTGCTGCACTGCCGAATGAGACCGGCATAGTCCTCTTTAATAATGCTCCCAACAACACGATTGGCGGATCTACCGCGGCCCATCGAAACGTCATCTCCGGAAATCGAAACATGGGCATTTCGATCAACTCTTCCGATTCGACCGTGATCCAGGGAAACTATATCGGCACAAATGCGGCAGGCGATGCGGCCATAGCCAACACGTTCGAGGGCATCCGTGTCTCCGGCGGCAGCAATACGCTGATCGGCGGAGCGACCTCAACTCCCGGAACAGCGCCAGGCAATGTCGTATTGTCTATTTTCGCTGGTGGCTCGCAAACGTTGATTCAGGGAAACCTCGTTGGCACGAATGCCGCGGGCACGGCAGATATTGCGAGCGCCTTTTGGGGCGTGAGTGTTTGGGGCGACACGATCGTTGGAGGTTCGACGCCGGGCACACGTAATGTCATTTCTGGTTTTAGCGAGGGCATCTCGTTTGCGAACTCAGGTGGCGGTTCTGTTCTCGGTAACTTCATTGGCACTGACATTACGGGAACAGTCGCGATTCCTAACATCACGGGCATTTCCCTCGGCGCCAATCCCAGAGGCTCGAAGATCGGCGGGACGAACGCGGGTGAAGGAAACGTCATCTCCGGAAATTCCATCGGCATCCGGCTGAACACCAATAATGGAATCGTCAAAGGAAACTTCATCGGCACGCGCCTCGACGGTACAACAGCGCTGCCCAACGGGCGCGGAATCGAGATACGAGATAGTTCGAACGAAAACGTGATCGGCGGAATCGAGTCCGGCGCCGCTAATACCATCGCCTTCAACAGCGGCAATGGCATCGCCGTCTCACGGTCAGGATCGTTGTCTAATCCCAGCAAGAACGTTATTCGCGGAAACAGGATTCACTCCAATGGAGTGCTTGGGATCGATTTGAACGCAGATCAGGTAACGTTGAATGATTCCGGCGACGGCGATACGGGAGCAAACGGTCTGCAGAATTATCCCCAGTTAGTTTCGGTGACGGCGGGCGCGTCCGCCACGATCCAAGGCACTTTCAACAGCACGGCCAATCGCGTTTTCAATGTCGACTTTTACGTCAACAGTACCTGCGATCCTTCCGGTTTTGGACAGGGAGCGTCATTTATCGGGTCGTCGATTGTCACGACCGACGCGAGTGGCAACTCGAGTTTCAACGTGCAGCTTCCGGTTTCACTTCAGGGAGGCTCGATAGTCACAGCAACTGCCACCGATCCGGACGGCAACACTTCAGAGTTTTCGTTGTGCCATTCTGTGAATGCGCTGGGAAGCGTTCAGTTTCTTTTCGGGGTGCAATCAGTATTTGAGCAGGATGGTGTTGCGACGATCTCCGTTTCGCGAACTTTTGGCAGCGTTGATGGTGGCAGCGTGAACTTTACTGCGACCGGCGACACGGCCACAGCCGGAAGTGACTTCACCGCCACTTCAGGCACGTTGAACTTTGGACCAGGTGAAACTGTCAAGACATTTACGGTTCCGATCCTCGAAGACAATCTCGACGAGAATGCAGAAACGATCAATCTCACGCTCAGCAATGTGACTGGTTTTAGTTTAGGCGGTCGAACCAACATAGTCTTGAATATCAACGATAACGATCCTTCGCCGGCGCTCTTGTTTAGCGACGTCACGGTGGCTGAAGGCGACAGTGGTTTTACTGACGCTCAGTTCCAGTTGAGCTTGAGTCGGGTGAGTGGGCGCACGGTGAGTGTTCGGTTCAGTGCGTTTGGAAGCGGGACCGCGTTTGCCGGTTCGGATTATGAAGCGGTTTCGCGGACCATCACGTTCAATCCAGGCGAAACGACGAAGACGTCGACGGTGCGAGTTATTGGCGATACTGCCGTCGAGCCAGTCGAGTGGTTTCAGGCGAGTCTCAGTCTTCCGACTAACGTTACGCTGTTGGATAACACCGCTATGGGAACGATCGTCGACGACGACTCGCTCGTCCTGATAACCGAACCTGGCAATCAGCACGCGATCGCTTTGGATTCGCCGCTCCTGCTCAAGGATCCGTTCCCGGTCCTCAATAGCTTCAACTTCAGCGTCGACGGCCACACGCGAATCATGCTTTTCGCGACGGGGATCAAGTTTGTAGCGGGCGAAGATGCGACGGCGGTTACGGCCGTGGCTGAAGATCCGCAAGGCGGACTCCATCTGTTAACAGTCGAGTTCGTCGGTACTGTGCCCGGGCTTGATTGGCTCAAGCAGGTAGTCGTGAAACTTCCCGACAGCCTGACGAACGCCGGCTCCGCGCAGATATCGATCAGCCTTCACGGCTCGAGCAGCAACAAGGTGCAGATCTCGATCAAGGCGCCGTGATAATTGGGTGTTTGCTCTGAACGGCGGCTGGTAGTAATCCGCTGGTTTGGAATAAATTGCAGTGCATTGCACTCCTTTATGCGACTCAAAAATCCAAATCCATTAGTTTTCTTGTTCTGTTGTGCTGTGCTCGCGGGCGTGAGTTGTTCGCGTTTTCATAACGCGCCGGCCGAAGCGAAAGACAGTCGCTATGTTGTGATTTCGCCGGTTTATAACGAAATTATCTGGGCGTTGGGCGCGCAGGACGCAGTTGTCGGCGTCGATCTTTCGACCACGTATCCTCCTGAAGTAAAGAAGGTGCAGACAGTCGGCTATCATCGCGCGCTTGAGTGCTGAAGGCATCCTGTCGCTGCATCCGACGGCGGTCATCCACGACAACAACATCGGCCCGCCGCAGGTCGTGCAACAGCTTCAACAACTGAACATCCCGCATGAAAACCTTCACGGCGAAGAATGATTCCTTCGACGGAACAAAAGCACTGATTCGCGAGATGGGCGCTTACTTTCACAAAGAAGCGCGTGCCGAAGAACTCTGCAACACGCTCGACGCGCAACGCGCTGCTTCGCTGGAAAAAGTGAAGCAGTACACCGATCATCCACGCGTCGCGGTGATCCACTTTGGGCGCGCGTCGAATGTTTATCTCGTCGTCGGCAAGGGCGGCGGCGGTGACGGCGGCGGCGTCAGCCAGATGATCGAATTGGCCGGCGGACAGATGGCGGTCGAGAATACAGGCGCAGAGGCATGCAGCGGATGGAGTCGCCCGAGATCATTCGCGCAAGCCAATCCGGACGTTATTCTGTGACCGATTATGGCTACGATCGTCTCGGCGGCTCGCTCGATCAGATCAAAGCGTTGCCGGGCGTCGCGACCTCAAACGCCGCCAAGAACAATCGCATCTATCGCATCGAAGAGAACGTGCTCAATTATTTTGGTCCACGCTCCGGCGAGAACATCGCGAAAGTGGCCGCATTCATTCATCAAAAGTGACAAAACAACACGCCAGCCGGCGAGCGCTCTTCGTCTGCGTTAGCTGTCGTCACGCTTCTCGTGCTGGCCGCTTCGATCCGTTACGGCGCAATCGATTTTTCGATTGCCGAGATCGGCCGCGCGCTCGTCTCTCTTCTTCCCGGACATCCTGAACCGACTCTGGACCAACGCATCTTTCTCGAGCTGCGTCTTGCCGCGCGCGATTCTCTGCCTGCTGGTCGGCGCGAGTCTCGGCGTCGGCGGCACGCTGATGCAGGCGCTGTTTCGCAATCCCATCGTCGAGCCGGGACTCGTCGGGACGTCCAGCGGCGCCGCGTTTGGTTCGGCGCTCTTCTTTGTTCTCGGCGGCGTGTTTCACATCGGCGCGAGTCTTTGGAGTCTGCCGATCGCCGCGTGTGCCGGCGGCATTATTTCCACGTACCTGGTTTTTCTGCTCGCGCGCTCGCGCGAAGACGGCCGAGCGTCGATCGTGATGCTGTTGCTGACCGGGCTCGCCGTGAACGCGCTTTGCATGAGTGCGATCGGGTTTCTGTCGTACATCGCGCGCGATCCGCAGGCGCGTTCGATCACGTTCTGGAGTCTGGGAACTCTGTCCGGCGCAAGTTGGAAGGCAGTCGAGATCGTCGCGATTTCAACTATTGCTGGGATCGATCGTCGCGCTGCGTTACGCGAAACAACTCAATGCGCTGATGATTGGCGAAGAAGAGGCGACTTATCTGGGCGTCAACGTGAACCGTCTGAAATGGATCATTCTTTCGGTCAACGTGGTCATCGTCGCCGTGGCGACGGCGTTTACTGGCGTGATCAGTTTTGTCGGACTGGTCGTGCCGCACATTCTGCGGATGCTTGGCGGCGCTGACAATCGATTTCTGCTCGCCGGCAGCGCGTTGACAGGCGCGACTCTGCTGACGCTGGCGGATCTGATCGCGCGTCTTTCGGTGCGGCCCGCGGAACTGCCGATCGGCATCGTGACGTCCGCGGTCGGCGTTCCGGTGTTTATTTTCCTGCTGCGGCGCCGGCAGTACGTTTTCTGAAGCTTCGCACAGAGCGTGCGTTATGACGTGACGAGGTCTCCCGCAAAGGCGCAAAGTCACAAAGCGCTGCCGCGTTTCGCTGGACTTTCTTTGCGCCTTTGCGCCTTTGCGGGAGAATATCCTGCGTAGCTGACGTTTTTGTGCAAGCCGTTTTCTGATCGCCATGCTCACGGCAGACAGCATCACTTATCGCGTCGGCAACAAGCCGCTCATTTCAGATGTTTCAGTCTCGTTCGCGCCCGGCAGACTTCATTTGATCGTTGGACCAAACGGAGCGGGCAAATCGACCCTCATTAAAGTTCTCGCGCGACTGCTGCGCCCGCAACAAGGCAAGGTCGAATACGAGGGAGTTGACGTCCGTGACGCAAACGAAGCTGAGCTTGCGAAACGCCGCGCCGTGCTTTCACAGGCAGTCGAAGTCGCGTTTCCATTAACAGTGCGTGAAGTCGTGATGATGGGCCGTTATCCGCACTTTGGCGGCCGTCCCGGAGCAAGAGACGAACAGATTGTCGACGAAGTTATGGCGCACTTTGACGTGACGGAATTCAGTGCCAGAAACTATCAGACTCTCAGCGGTGGCGAACGCCAGCGCGTCAACTTCGCCCGCGTCCTGGCCCAGTTGTTTGACGGCGGCTCATCATGCCGTTATCTCTTTCTCGACGAGCCGCTGACGTTTCTTGACATTCGTCACCAGATCGACTTCCTGAAAAAGATCCGCGCTTTTACCAAGTCACCTGACGTGGTAACGGTTGGCGTGGTTCACGATCTCAATCTCGCTGCTCGCTTTGCCGATCAGATCGTGTTGCTAAGCAAGGGAAGAGTAGTCGCCAGCGGATCACCCTCCGATGTGCTCACCGCAGACCGCATTGAAGAAATCTTTGCCGTCAAGCCGACATTTATTTCCGATCAAAATTCGGGTTTTCATCTGATCTTCAATTAGTGCATTGCCACAGCTCGACGCCCATTCCGGACTCGTCTGAAAAGCAACGCCGCCGGTGTGCAGATCAAGCACAGGAACGCCAGGAAGCGGAAGTTGTCGATGTAGGCGAGTAGACTTGCCTGCCTGACGAGAGTTTGGTAAATCGTGCCGTACGCTTCCATTTGCGCCGTCATCAGATCGGCATGAGCGCCGAGCGTACCCATCAATTCGCTCACGCGTTGCTGAAACGCGGGATCGTAAGGCGTCAGATGCGAGACCATCACGGCCTGGTGTGTTTGTGCTCCGCGCGCCAGCATGGTCGTGACCGCAGCAATACCAAAACTGCCGCCAACGTTTCGCATCAAATTGAAGATGCCAGTCGCATTGCCCATCTGCTCGTTCGTGAGCGTGCCTGTCGCCATCACCGTCAACGGCACAAACACAAAGCCCATCGCCAGACCGCTAATGATCTGAGGCCAGACGATGCTGCCCATCGAAATCTGCAGATCGATGTCAGCTAATAGATAAGTCGAGAAACCCAACACGGGAAACCCGAACATGATGAGATAGACGGCCATCAATCTTTCCGACCAAACGGCCCACTATGATCATTGAAAAGACCGCGCCGATTCCGCGTGGACTAACCGCCAGGCCGCTTTGCAACGCCGGATAACCAAGCAGTGTCTGCAGGAAGAGTGGCAACAGTGCGATCGTGCCGTAGAGCACCACTCCCATCGCCGCAATCAAGCGCTGTTCCGACTGCGAAATTGCGATTAGCCAGAACGCGAAGATTGACGATTGGCTCTTTCGCGCGGAGTTCCCAGATGATGAATGCGACGAGTGCTACGACCGCGATAATAGCGGCCCAGATTATGAAGGATGATGAGAACCAATCGTCTTCCTGACCCTTATCGAGAACGATTGCAGCGCGCGAGGCCCAGGGCCATCAGACCGAAGCCCGACGTAGTCAATACGACCCGGTCTTTGATTTTTGATGTATGGCGGATCTTCGATGAACAGTGTTGGTCATCAACACCGCCAAAATCCCGATGGGAACGTTGATGTAAAAGATCCAGCGCCACGAATAGTTGTCAGTAATCCACCCGCCGAGACGTTGGCCCGATGATCGGGGCGACGACGACGCCCATCCCGTAAACCGCCATTGCCGAGCCACGCTTTTCCGCGGGAAAACTCTCCAACAAGCACAGCCTGCGCGATCGGCTGTAACGCACCGCCGCCCGCGCCTTGCAGGACGCGCGCGAAAAGCAGCATGCCCAGGCTCGCCGCCGCGCCGCAAAGCGCCGATGACAAAGTGAAAATCGCAATACAAACGATCAGGAAACGCTTGCGACCGAAGTAATGGCCGAGCCAGTTAGTCGGCGGGAAGGATGATCGCATTGGAGACCAGATAACTGGTCAACACCCAGGTTGACTCTTCCGTCGTCGCCGAGAGATTTCCGGCAATATGCGGAAGCGCCACGTTGGCAACCGAAGTGTCGAGCACTTCCATGAACGTTGCGAGCATCACCGATGCCGCGATGAGCCAGGGATTGAAGCTGGGCTTCCACACTTCCGCGCGCAGAGACATGCTTTGGCTCGCTTCGGTGTGGCACTCCCCAGATTCTGCTCCGAGACCACGTGACTCATCTCACAGCCACCTCGGAACGACCGACATTCCCGGCGCGAGCATGTGCTTCGGATCTGGCGGCTCGTCGAAAACGATTTTGACAGGCACGCGTTGAACGACTTTGATGTAGTTGCCCGGTGGCGTTCTCCGGTGGGATCAGACTGAACCGCGCGCCGGTACCTGCCTGGATGCTGTCTACGTGTCCTTTGAAAACCTTATCCGGATACGCGTCAACACTGATCTCAACCGGCTGCCCGGCGTCATTCTTCCGATTTGGCTCTCTTTGAAATTGGCGGTGACCCAGACTTCTCCCGGAACGATCGCCAGAAGCGGTTGGCCAATCTGAACCAGCGCCCCTTCTTCCACAGCCTTGCGTGTCACGCGTCCAGTCTTCCGTCGCATAGATTTTCGTGTAAGAGAGTTCGAGTTCTGCTTGTTCGACTTGCGCGCGCAACTGTTCAGTCGTTGCGCCTGCCGTCTCCGACTGAGCCTGGCTGACGGCCACTTGCTGCGGCGCAGTATTGGCTTGGGCGAGACGGCCGAGCGCTTCGCTGACGCCGGCCTGTGCGCCGCCTATTTGTGTCTGCGCCTGTTGCGCGCAGTCTCGACTGCCGCAGCCTGCGCGGAGCGAGCCTCGTTTACCTGGGCTTCGGCTGCAGCCACTCTTTGGCGCGCGGAATCGAGTTCGGCGCTGGCGGTGTGGGCCGTGCAACAGCCTGGTCCAATTGCTGTTTCGAAACTTCATCCTTGGCAAACAGCGCCGGTAACGCTCGACGTCAGCGTTCGCTCGCGTCGCCTCGGCTTCTGCCGCGCACACTTGCGCAGCGAGCCTGCTCGAGTTTGCTTGCTGCTGTTGAATTACTGCCGAAGCGCCTGACTCGCGCTGCTCTGCGAGCTGGCCGCGCCGGCACGCGACGACTCAACACCCGAGCGCGCATGCCGCACCGTCGCCATGCGCCTGCTGAACGTTTGCCGCACTCGTCGCACGCGTAAGCGATACGTTCGTCCGGGCTTCGTTCTGTTTTGCCAGTCCAGCGTCCAGTGCCGCTTTAGCCTGCTGCAGTCGGGCCTGGTAATCGCGCGCGTCGAGTTCGACGATCAGGTCACCAGCTTTTACCTGCTGGTTGTCAGTAACGTAAACCTTCGCAACGTAGCCGGAAGCTTTCGGGCTGATCTGGATGATATGACCGTCAATGAATGCATCGTCAGTGGATTCATGCGAACGCGAGTAAAGCCAGTAGCGCACGCCGATGATGCGCCGATAAGAACAATGGCGCCACAACGAGACGCAGGACGTTTGTAGAGGTCTCTTTGCTATTTGGGTTCCGGATCATCTCGGTTTCCACCGGCGGATCCAGTCGGCGTTCAGCTGAACACTAGCGCCGAGCTGTCAACTTTTCGACGGTGCCTCGGGTTGCATCGTCCTTGCTGTTCGGTCCGGCGACTTCCGGTTCTTTAGTCCTAATTCCGTTTCGACTGTGTGTTTCTTCCAACGTGGTCCTCTTGAACCTGTGGCACTGCTGAACGTCCCGTGACCGACTTCCGTATTGCGCCCTCAAATCTTCACCAGCGAAATGTCTCCGCGCGTCCAAGAGCCGCGGCCAGGTTCAAACGCGCGGCATTGTGCTGCGCCAACGCCGTCACTTGAGCATCACGCGCGTTTGCGAGCGAAGTCTGCGCTGTGATCGACTTCGAGATTGTCTCCCACGCCCGCCTGGAAACGGTCGCGAGCCATCTCGAGCTCGCGCTGGGCCAGCGTCACGCTTTCATCAGCCGCGCGCACTTGCACCGCTGCTGTTCTCAAAGTCGCTCAGCGCTAACCGCACGTCTTCTTCAACCTGTCCGCGGATGTTCGAAAGTTCGAGCTCAGTCTGCCGCTGACGGCTGGCGGCCGCAGTCAACCTTCCCCGCGTCAACCCACCATTGAAGATCGGCACGTTGACCTGCACCGCAACGCGACGCGTGGGGAGATCGGAGTTGTTAGGCGTGATCCCGCTGACTCCATAGTCGCCGACGACTTCAAGCTGAAGGCAGGTACTCTGCGCGCACAGCCTTGCGTTCGAGCTGGCTGACTCTGTTCTGCTCTTCGGCAACCTGGACTTCGCGCCGGTTCTGACCAGCTTGCGCCACCGCTGTTTCAACCGCCGGCAGCGGCTCTTCGGTGAATCGCAACTGATCCGTCAACGTCAGCGAACCTCCGAGCGGCAAACCGACCACTCGTTGTAAATTCAGCCGCGCTTGTTCAGACGTGGTTTGCGCCTGGGCCAACCCGACTTGTCTGTTCCGCCAGACGTGTTTGAGCACGAGTGACATCAACTCCGGTCGCTACTCCCGCATTGCGCTGATCTTGAGCGAGCTTGAGCAGCGCCTGCGGCCAACTCAACATTGGCCTGCGCCGCAACGACCGCGCGCTCGGCCCGAAGCGCTTCGAGATAGATCAGACCCGTTCCGCTGGCGACCTGTTCGCGCGCCAGACCTTCCTGCAATTCCGCAACGCGAACTCCGGCGCGCCCCGCCTGGTAGTTCCGAATCGCGCTGAGATCGAAGATCGACTGCGCCAACAAAACGCGCGCGTCAAAATTTCTGAATGGACCAACGAAGGTCGAATTGAAACCGGGAATAATTCCGGGCTGGAAACCGAGCGCAACCAGGTTTTCCGTCAGGCTGGCCTGATAAGCAACGCCGGAAACGTTCGGCAGCAGCGGCGCGAGAGATTGTTGCTTCTGTCCGCGTGCCTCGTTTTGTCGTTCGCGTGCGAGGAGAGTTGCCAGATTGTTCTCGATTGCGAGTTTGACTGCCTGCTCGAGACTCAACGCCGCCGGTTGATTGTTTGCGACCCGCGCGGCGCCCGGAATCTCCTGCCCTGAAACGGAAGCGCTTTTAAAAACAACGATGACTATTACGATCAGTAAAGACCCTATCCTCTTGCTCACAGTGCGGTAATGATTCCATAGATTCCGCGGCTGTGTATTGTCTGAGGTTGTTCGTAATTGCTTGAATTTGCTGCCCAAATCTTCGGAATTGGCTCGCAAAAGCGGGCAAATCGAAGCAACTGACAGCAAGACGCAAACCGCCGGGGCAGCTATCGTCTGCCCATTATGAGGTCAATAAGAATCGTCAAGCGGAACGGAACCAACGGAACCATGGCCACCAAAGAGACGGTCGAGCACGCGGAAAGCAAGCATCCGGTTGAGCCAAGCACGAATCAACTGGTGCACACGATCAAGGGTTGGATCGCAGAATCACAGGAACGGAAGCGCACTCAGCGGCATTCTTTCACGGCTTTGACGACGTTGTGTGTGCTGATCCTGACCGCGTTCGCGTTTGCGGCGATGGCCCCCAATCACCTGCCACAAACCGACCGGCCTTTGACTCCCGAAGAGAAAGCTATCAAAGTGACTATCGCCACGACCTCGGGTTTCCTGGGCCAACCGGCGAACCGTTACAAAGTTGGCGACCAGATTCCCGTCAGCATCACGATGACCAACACCTCGACGAAGCCGGTATACACCTGCATCTCATCGGACCTTTACCAGGATCTTCCGCAGCTCACACGCGACGGCAAAGTCGTCCCATTCTCGAGCGCTCAGTCGTTCGAAACGATTACGCCAAACGCAATCACATCTGCCAGGAAGAGAATTGCCCGAACCGGTGCTGCTTAGGCCGAACGAACCAACCGTCGCCGACTGGCTGGTGCTGGCCGACAACAGTCCATCGGGCGAAGCGGATGTTTGGTACGACACATTGCCCGCGGGTAAGTATGAACTGACGATTCAACGGCGGCTGGCGTGTTGCGATGGTCCGCTGGTCCAATCGAACAAGATCAACTTCGAAGTGGTGCAATAAATCCGTGTTTCCTATGGGTGGGGCCATAGGAAACACGGATAAAACGGATCCGTGCCCGGCGCTCTTGCAAACCACGACACTCAGTACATTGCCACAGTCACCGTCTGCGGCTCGATTCTGTTCTTCGCCATAGTTCGTTCCAGCTTGCGCTCTGAACGAGAAGGTATTACCTCGCGGGCGGTGTCCTCGCTGGAGGTGACGAGCTCTGAAAGATAGTAGCTGTCGCCGTAACGATGGAACACGAGCTCGCTTTTGTGCGACGTGTTGATGCCGAGGTAAACGGGCTCCGTCTCAAATACCGCATTGTCGCCTCGTAATCGACGTTGCGAATCACGAGACCACTCGGTTCGTCGCTGATGCGCCTGATCTCGTAGTTACCCGCGGGCAGGTTTCGGCCACGCACGATGAAGTCAAACGGAATTGAAGCGCGGATTGTGGTGCCCGGCAGTTGTGCCTGGGCTGTCGCCGCAATCAACAGGGTGAGAAGACTTCCAATCACCACCACGCTGAAAAGCTTTTTCATGATTTCTCCTCTATACAATTAAAGTTTTTCGACACACGTGTAATGACTAGAAATCGGCATGCCACTTGTTGGGCCCCGATTATCGGTACGGTAGTGACGCAGTTTGACTGTATGTTACTGCGCCGAAGGCGCTCACTAATTCCAGCCCAGGGTTGCTTCAACCCTGGGTACAGCGAAGAGAATTAGAAAAACACTGAAAGTGTTAGGTTTGCATTGAAACTCCTTCAGAGTTCAAGGTGTTAAGCATCACTAACCCAGGGTTGAAGCAACCCTGGGCTGGAATTAGTGAACGCCTTCGGCGTTAGTCATTGAAGTTGCTTTACTACGTATCGGTACTTACGTTGAAGAGAAGTGTGGCTTTCTTGCTGGCTAAGTAAGAAAGCCACACCCGATGAGAAGAAGTAACTAGAAATCGAACCGCACCGCCAACTGGATCACGCGCGGGTGGCTGCTGAACACATGTGACGGAACGTCAAAATCAGCCTGGCCTACCGTGTTGATCTGGCTGACGCCCGTATTGTCTATCGGTTCGACGCCATTTACTCGAACCCGGCACGTATTGCGGGTGATTGAAGGCGTTGTAAAGATCGGCGCGCAACTGGATCTTCTTGCTTCCTTCGCCGATCGCAAAGTTTTTGAAGATTGAGAAATCCAGGTTCTTGATCGCAGGTAACAGTAGCGTGTTGCGGCCGCCATTCGGCAAGGCGCCCAAACCCGCTTGAATGTATTGCGCGCCTGGGTTCGTCGCCAGGTATCCCACGATCCTGTCCGCATCGGAAATCGCGCAGCTCCCGTCTTCGTTGAAAGCAGCACAACTTCGCAACAACGGCGTCACCAGGCTCGACACGTTTGCCAATCCATCCGGATTGATAATCGCGCGATCCGGCGCCGGATCTCCGTTGAGATTCGAATCGATGCCGCTCAACACCGTCGCTTTCTCACCTGATTCGAACGACAACGTCGCCGCCATACTCACGCCGCCGAAAAGCGAATGCGCGAAGTGATTCCGGCTGTTTCTGAAGAACGGCAGATCGTAAAGAGTCGAAACGACGAATCGCTGCCGGTGATCGAGAGCGGAGTCAGCTTTTTCCGGGGTCTGGTTTTGAAAATCCTGCACGCGCCGCGGAGAAAGCACGGTGCTGAAAACTTCGGCCGTGCTGTCGTCGATCAAGTGACTCCACGTGTAAGCGGCAGTGAAGAGAAGTCCATCGCTTAAACGTCTCGTCAGCGAAGCCGATCCGGCATGATAAGTTGAATTGCCATTTGCCAGAAACGCAGCAATCGGCGACGTGAATCCTGCCGCGAGATACTGCGGCAGAATGTTGGACCGCGCCTGAATGTCGGCGAGACTGGTCGTCAAGTTGTCGATAGCTTCTTGTGACGGCGTTGAAAAGAAAGTCGGCAGGAAGCCGCCTGGTCCATCGAACACTCGGTCCTGAATGTTGATGCGATTCTGAGTCGGAAGATGAATGCCGCGACTGCCGAGGTAGCGCAGTTCGAGGACATAGTTTTTGCGAAACTCGCGTTGCCAGGTCAGTCCCCACGACAACGAGTAGGGCACTTCCTGATCCGGAATCCACGCGGAAGTCGCCGCGCGAGCAGCTTCGGGATCTGTGGTCGCGCCAGGCAAGACTGTCGGCGGAATACCGCCATTCGCGAGAAAGTTCGGCGTCACCAAAGGCGTGCCGGGAAAGTTTGTGCCGACGTCGATCGTCTGGTTGAACTGCGGCGGCAACGACAGGATGTAGAGATTATCGACAATCGTGTCATACGCCATCGCGAAGCTCGCGCGAATCGAGCTCTGCTCCGGCGAGCCGAAGATCCGATGCAACAACCCGGTTTGAAAATCAGGCGCGTAAGCAAGTCCGAATCGTGGCGCGAAGTTCCACTTCTGCACTTTCGGTTCGTCAAACGTAAGCACACCGGGCACAGACGCGATCGCGTTCACGGTTTGTAACCGCGCCGAGTGCGGCACCTGCTGGTAGACGTAGTTCAGTCCAAGATTGAGCGTGAATCTCGGTTTGACTTTCCAGTCGTCCTGAACAAATCCGTAGAAGAGATGTTGATTGCCGTAGTAGGGAGACGCTCCGACGGTTCGTTCGCCAAAGCTTGGCTGAACGTCGCGCAGAAAAAGATCGAGATTTGGATACTCATACTCGCCTCGCTGGCGCTGCACGAATGACTGCGGCGAGATGATGTCGCGCCAGTCGACGCCGAACTTGAGCGAATGCGAGCCGATGTTGTAAGTCGCCTGGTCTACGACCTGGTAACTGTTTTCGATCGTAAACTGTGGCGCGTTGCTGTCTGGTCCAATCGAGAAACCGAGATCGTCGAGATCGAGATTTGGAAACTGGTCCAACCCCGGATAGCTGATCGTCGGGACCGGAATGTCCTGAACGTACCGCCGGTATGCGAGACGCGTTTCGTTGGTAAGTTTCGGAGTGAAATTGTGGATCAGCGTGTAAGAAAACAGCCGTCCGTCAGTTGGGATCAGCGCAAAGAACTCGGGAAAAGTAGCGAGATTATCGATCGTTCGCTGGCGATTGAAGATGAAACGCGAGTGATGCACGGTCTTGCTGCTTTGCGTGTAATCCAGGTTGAAGACGATGTTTCGATTGTTCTGGAAATTTGGCGCGGCAAACGCAATATTTCCGACCGGAACGTCGAGCCCGCTGCTGCTCGGACATCGCCTGACGCATCGCGAGGAACGGCGCAGATCGGAATCGTTCCGGCGTTGTTGATCGGCGCGACCGGAACGAATTGCCGGAACTGCGGCGAGATTTGTTGGGGAGACGCCGGAGAGCCCCTGAAGTATCGCGAGGCCCTCCGCGGTCGGCGCCGAAACATTTCCCGGCGAGGCCGCCTGGCCCAACCCGGTCTGCTCAAACTGGAAAAAGAAGAACAACCTGTTCTTGCCGCTCCACGGATAAGTCAATGGACCACCTTCACCAAAACGCGGCAAATAAAGTGGACCGCCGATGTTGAAGCCGTAACGATTCTGATCGTAGCGAGGATTTTCTTCGCGTGTAGCACCCGCAAGTGTTTGCAGATTGTCCAGCGCGTTCAGTCTCTTGTTACGGAAGAATTCGAACACTGAGCCATGAAAATCATTATTGCCGGACTTCGTCACCGTGATGAACTGCCCGCCGATCGAGCGCGCAAATTCTGCTGAAGCCTGGTTCGTGAGCAGGTTGAACTCGGAAACTGATTCCGGCGAGATGTAGATCTGCGGACCGGAAACAGCTTTGTCGTTGTTGTCGATGCCGTCGACGATGAAGTCGTTGTCGCGAGGGCGTTGACCGCCGACTGAACCGCCGGTGCCGACACCCACGCCGCCGCCGCTGACGACGTTCGGCGAGATCAGCGCGAGATTGTAGATACCCGCGCCCTGCCCTGTTTGCGCCAGCTCGACGACCTGTCGTGAGCTGAAGTCTTTTGCAAGATTGAGTGACGTTGTGTCGACCAGCTCAGCGCCGCCGGCAGAAACCGTGACTGATGCTGTCGTCTCTCCCGGTTGAAGTACGGTCGGAACGTCGGTGACTTCATTCAACTTCACGCGCACGTCGCTGATCGTCAGCGTGCTGAAGTTGGAGTCTGCGGGGGCGGTTGAACGGTAATGACATAAGTGCCGACCAGTAGATTATTGAATTGGTATTCGCCTCCGCTGCCGCTTTGCGCGGTTTGCGAAGTTGTAGTTTTGGGATCGGTGATCGTTACATTTGCGCCTGGGATCACAGCGCCCGTCTGATCTTTGACGACGCCACGCACGGTGCCGGTTGTGACTTGCGCCTGGATGGCATTTGCGTAGGCGAGCACCATCAGGACCATGACTGCTCTAATCAAGCGATGCAGCTCGAGTAGTCTCAATGGCATAAAAATTCCCTCCTTTTGCCGGATCGTGCGCGCGGGTTGCGCTGATCGGTCTTACGCCGATTTGCTGAAAGTTGACGTTTGTTGCTCTGTTGTGATCTGTGTAATCTGTGGGTTCGGAGGGCGATTACATGCCGAGAACAACTCTGGCGATACGGTCTCGCTGTGTTGACGGTCGCAATGGCGTTGCTCCTCACGAAATCGCTCGATGACTACACTGACATCACGCCGCTTTTCTACGCCGCGATCGTTGTCACCGCCTGGTTCGGCGGCCTGGGGCCCGGCCTGCTGGCCGTTGTGCTCGCCACGGTTTCGATCGACTATTATTTTGTTCCGCCGCTTTACACGTTGCGCCTGGGACTGAAGCCGATGAGCTTTCTCATCGTCTTCGGAGTTTTGGCAGTCCTGACCAGTTTGATGAGCACAAAACGGAAACAGGCTGAGGAAGATCTGCGGCAGGCGCGCGACGAGCTCGACACCAGAGTGCAGGAGCGAACGAAGGAACTGACGACAAGCAAACGAAGCCCTTCGTGAACGCGCCAACCTGCTCGATCTGACTCACGACACGGTTTTCGTTCGCGACATGAACGACGTGATCACGTTTTGGAATCGAGGCGCGGAAGAGCGCTATGGCTGGAGTCGCGATGAAGCGATCGGGCGTGTGTCTCACGTGATCATTCGAACTGGTTTTCCCGCGCCTTTGCCGGAAATCCAGGCGGAGCTGTGTCGCACCGGACGTTGGGATGGAGAACTGCTCCACACGCGCCGGGATGGCAGTGTTGTCACTGTCGCCAGCCGGTGGGCGCTACAGCGTGACGAACAAGGTGAGCCGGTGGCGATTTTGGAAACGAACAACGACATCACTGAACGCAAGCGCGCCGAGGAAGCGTTGCAACAGGTGCAGACTGAACTGGCGCATGTTACTCGCGTGATGACGTTGGGAGAATTGACTGCGTCGATTGCTCATGAAGTGAATCAACCACTCGCCGCGATCGTCACCAACGGAAACGCGTGTCTGCGTTGGCTTGGCGGCGCTCAACCGAATTTCGCCGAAGCGCGGCAGGCTGTCGAGCGAATTATTAAAGACAGTTATCGAGCCAGCGACGTCATCGCGCGGATTCGCACACTCGTGAAAAAGGCGCCGCCGCGAAACGATCTGGTCGATATCAACGAAGTTATTCACGAAGTGTTGGCATTGGCCCAAAGTGAAACTCGGCGGAACCATGTTGTCTTGAGGCGGGAGCTGGCGGACGATTTGCCGGCAGTGCTCGGAGATCGCGTTCAGTTGCAACAGGTGATCTTGAATCTCATCATGAACGGTTTGGAAGCAATCGCGAAGAGCAGGGAAGGGGAACGAATGCTGCTCGTTAGTTCCGGCAAGGATGAATCGAATAATGTGATCCTCGCCGTCCGCGATTCCGGTGAGGGACTCGATCCGGCAAACTTCGAGCGAGTGTTTGACGCTTTTTATACGACGAAGCCAGACGGCATGGGCATGGGGTTGGCGATCAGCCGCACGATCATCGAGTCGCATGGTGGCCGGCTTTGGGCCAGTTCAAACTCGCCGCGCGGAGCTGTGTTTCAGTTTAGCCTTCCTGCCGCTTCCGATTCAGAGAGATCAGCATGAGCAATGTCGAGGCCATGGTATTCGTCATCGACGATGACGAATCGTTACGCGAAGCGTTGCAGAGCCTGATCAGGTCGGTAGGGCTGCGAGTGCAAACGTTTGCGTCGGCGGATGAGTTTCTCCAAAGCTCGCGCCCGGATGTTCCGGCATGTTTGATACTCGACGTGCGCATGCCAGGTCTCAGCGGTCTCGATCTGCAACGCGATCTGGCGGCAGCAAATATTCATCTTCCGATCATCTTCATCACCGGGCATGGCGACATTCCGATGTCGGTGCGGGCGATGAAAGCAGGCGCGGTCGAGTTTCTGACCAAACCATTTCGCGATCAGGATCTGCTTGATGCGATTCACCAGGCGCTCGAACAAGATCGGCTCCGGCGTTCGCAGGAAGCAGACAATGCGGAGCTGCTAAATCGATATCACTCGTTGACGCCTCGAGAAACGGAAGTCTTCGGCCTCGTCGTCAAAGGCTTGCTCAACAAGCAGATCGCTCTTCAACTCGGAACCAGCGAAGTCACCATCAAGCTTCACCGCCGTCAGGTGATGGAAAAAATGCACGCCGACTCGCTGGCCGATCTCGTCAGCATGGCGGAAAAACTGAGTCCAAATTAAAGGGCATATGAGTATCAACGCACCTATACCAAGGTATAGGGTGCGAATACCTCCGTATAATAGATTTCGATCCTCGCTTCCTCGTAATCTTCTCTCGCAATGAACACCACCACCGCGCCGCTGATCTCAATTGTTGACGATGACGATTCCGTGCGTGATGCACTGAAGAGCCTGATCGATTCGGTCGGATTTCGGTCAGTGGCGTTTTGCTCCGGCGAGGAGTTCCTGAAGTCGCCAGTCGTTTTGCAGACGGACTGTCTAATCGCCGACGTCCGCATGCCCGGAATGAGCGGTCTCGAACTTCAAGAGCGGCTCAATGCCGCCAACACTTCGATTCCAATTGTTTTTATCTCGGCCCACGACGACGCCGACGCGCGCGCGCGTGGCCTCCGAGCAGGAGCGGTCGACTTTTTGCAAAAGCCATTCAGCGAAGATTCGCTGCTGGGCGCAATCACCGCCTGTCTCGATAAGAGTTAAAGGAAAAAGGGGACGTACGATGTTACAAACTGCCATCGCTTCGAACAGTCAACACTTACCTGTCAGATGTTTAAAGCCCGTAAATCGCAATCGAGAAGAATCTGAGAAGCGATTAAACAACGATCTTTCAGTGCTCTATCCGGAGTCGGTGCTGAAGTCGAGCGACGCTATCGGATGGCAAAACGTGCGTGCGATACATTTTCGCCACAGTTCGAAAGAGGTCGTGATGCCCGCGTCGGACGACTACTGCATGGTGCTAAACCTCGGCGATCCGTTTTTTATCAATGTGCAGCCCGGCAAACGAAGATTTGAAGGACAGATCCAAGCGCATGAAGTGGCGATCGTTCCGGCAGGGTCGTCGTGGAGTTGCTGTTCGGAAGGTGAAGGGTTTCCGACGATGCTGTTGCTCTATTTGCGTCCGCTGTTTGTGCGTTCAGCAGTGCACGAGTTGAACTTGTCTCCAAATGAGATTGGCCTGACGCCGCAGATTGGTTTTCGCGATAAGAACATCTGTCACATGGCGATGTCGTTGTTGCACGAGTTGAACGAAGCGAACCTTGACGGACGAATTTACGCAAATTCGCTTGCGACCGGGTTGGCCATTCAACTCATCAGGCATTACAGCTCGTTGAAAGATATTCACGTCGGACACGGCGGGATGGCGCCGCACAAGTTACGCAAGGCGATCGCGATGATCGATCATCATCTTTCTGACGAAGAGGAAGGACGGGTGGCGTTGCGCGTGGTCGCGAAAGACGTGCGCATGAGCTACTTTCACTTTTCGCGCGCTTTCAAGCAGTCGATGGGAATGACTGCAACCAATTACATCGCGGAACGCCGGATCGAACGGGCGAAGAGAATGCTGGAGGATACTGAATTGCCGATCTCAGAGATTGCCCTGCGTTCGGGCTTCTCCAGTCAGAGCCATTTCACGACGGCGTTCCGCCGGCTGGCCGGCGCTACGCCAAAAGCATTTCGCGCCTCGCTGTAGGGGGGCGGCCCTCTGTGGCCGCCCGTGCGTCGTCGAATCATAAGTGTTTAGAAACATCAGGGCGGCCGCAGAGGGCCGCCCCTACAGTTCATTTCGTAAGTTGTTTCGGCGTCGGCAAGTCCGACACATTCCAACCCCCGCCCAGCGCTTTAATCAATTGCACGCTCGCGGTCATCTGCTGCATTTGCAGGTTGACCGCCGTGCGTTGATTGTTCAGGAGCGTGGCCTGGGCGGTGATCACGTTAAGGTAGCTGTCGATTCCTGATTTATAGCGTTCCGTTGAAAGAGACAACGCTCGTTGAGCGGAAAGGACTGCCGCGTTCTGTTGATCCAACTCGCGCGACAGGATCCGCAGCGCCGCAAGGTTATCTTCAACTTCCTGAAAAGCGGTCAATACAGTTTGACGATAGTTCGCGACTGTTGCGGCATACTGCGCGCGCGCCGCCTCAGTCGCTGCCTTGCGCCTGCCTTTATCGAACAGCGTCTGCGTCAACGTTGGTCCAAGTGAAAAGAAGCGTGCCGGCCAGGTGAACCACGTCGCCAGCGAAGTGCTCTCCAATCCGGCACTCGCGCCGAGTGTAAGCGAAGGGTAGAAGGCGGCTTTCGTCACGCCGATATCTGCGTTCGCTTCGGCAACGCGACGTTCAGCGGCGGCAATGTCCGGACGCCGTTCGAGCAGTTGCGAAGGAAGTCCGACGGGGATCGCCGGCGGCTGTGTTTTCGCTGTTGGTTCTGTTGATTCAAAGGGAATCGAGAACGAAGCCGGCGGTTGGCCGGTCAGGATCGCGATGGCGTGTTCGAGCTGAGCTCGCTGAATGCCGAGATCGGTCGCTTGCGCCTGCGTCGTTTCCAACTGCGTTTCTGCCTGTGCGACGTCTTCGTCTGAAGCGATGCCGGTTTGGAATCGAACGCGCGTCAATTCGAGTTGCTGTTGGAATGCGACGATCGTCGAATCGAGCAATCGCTTCTCCGAGTCGAGGGAGCGAAGTTGATAGTAGTCAAAAGCAAGCTCAGCCTCGACGCTCAAACGCACGTTTTGCAGATCTGCCGCAGTCGCCTGCGCTTCGGACGCGCTCGCGATAACCGTGTTGCGAATGCGTCCCCAAAAGTCAGGTTCCCACGAAGCATCGAACGGGAGCGTGTAATTGACGCTTTGGCGTCCAGGCGAAACGTTTGAATGCGTGGCCGCGCCTGATTGACGCGAGACGATAATCGACGGGCTCGTCGTCACCGTTGGAAAATACTCGGAACGCGATTCCTTGACGATAGCGCGCGCCGCGCGGAAGTTTGCATCAGCCAGCGCGATGTTCTGGTTGGCGAGGTTTACTTGTTCTTCGAGCTTGCTCAATTGCACGTCGTCAAACATCTCCCACCACTTGCCGCGGATCACGCCGTCGTTCGGCCTTGCGAATTTCCAGTCGCTTGTTTCTTTGAAATAGTCGGGCGCGAGCTCCTTGTAAGCCGCCGGCGTGGGCGTCGAAGGTTTTGCATACTTCGGCGCCTTGTCGCAACCCTTGAACAGGATCAGTCCGATCAGCGAAACACTCAGGATTTGAAATTGATTAGGCATTGTTCGGTTTTAGTTTGAATGAAACGACGTGATTACGAAGTCGATCCAGGTAGAGATAAACTACCGGCGTTGTGAACAGCGTCAGCATTTGACTCACCAGCAAGCCGCCGATGATCGAGATCCCGAGCGGCCGGCGCAGCTCCGAACCTGTTCCCGTTCCCAGCGCCAGCGGCAACGCGCCGAAGAGTGCGGCGACAGTTGTCATTAGGATCGGACGAAACCGCAACATGCACGCCTGAAAGATCGCGTCGCGTGAGCTCTTGCCTTCGTCGCGCTCGGCGGCGAGCGCAAAGTCGACCATCATGATCGCGTTCTTCTTTACGATGCCGATCAGCAGGATGATGCCAATCAACGCGATCAGGCTGAGGTCCATGCGCATCACCAACAGCGCCAATACCGCGCCCACTCCCGCAGACGGCAACGTCGACAGAATCGTGATCGGATGGATGTAGCTTTCATAAAGAATGCCCAGGACGATGTAGACCGCGAGCAACGCCGCTACGATCAGAAACGGTTCGCTGGCCAACGACGATTGAAACGCCTGCGCTGTGCCCTGGAAACTGCCGCGAATCGTTGCCGGCATGCCAATCGTTTCTTCGGTCTGATTGATGGCCTTGACCGCATCACTCAACGCGACACCGGGCGCGAGGTTGAACGAAAAAGTAACTGACGGAAACTGGCCTTGATGATTTACCGCCAACGGCGCGGTTGCTGGTCCATAGTGCGCAACTGCGCTCAACGGCGCCATGCCGCCGCTCGTCGAACGCAGGTAGATCTCTTTGAGTCCCTCAGGGCTTTGCCAGAATTGCGGCTCGACTTCCATCACGACGTGATACTGATTTAACGACGTGTACATCGTCGAAACCTGCCGTTGTCCGAATGCGTCGTAGAGCGTGTCGTCGATCGCCTGGGGCGTGATGCCGAGTCGCTGTGCGGTGGCGCGATCGTAATCGAGTGACGCTTGCAGGCCGCTGTTTTGCTGGTCGCTGTTGACGTCGGTGACGACCGGCACTCTGCGTAACTGCTGCAGCAGGAGCGGTCCCCATTTGACGAGGTCGTCCAGGTTTTCACTTTGAATCGTGTACTGGTATTGCGCGTTACCACCTCGCCCGCCGACGCGCAGGTCCTGTGTCGACTGCAAGAAGAGCGACGCGCCTTTGCGAGTTGCCGGCGCAAACGGCGGATGATCTCGTCGGCGCTGACTTTTCGTTCTTCGAGCGGCTTCAAAGCAATGAACATCCGTCCGGTGTTTGTCGTCGTGCCGCCGCCGCTGCCGGTGAAAGCGACGACATTCGCCACTGCCGGATCTGCCTTGACGATCTCGACGAAGCGCGCCATCCGTTGCCTCATCGCCGTAAACGAAGAGTCCTGCGAGCCTTGAATGCCACCCGCCAAACGGCCGGTGTCCTGCTGCGGGAAGAAACCTTTCGGCACCACTTCCAGAAGGTAGACGTTCACGCCGATCGTGATCAGCAGCACGAGCAACATCGGCGCCGGATGGCGCAACACCCAAGTCAGGCTTCGTTCGTACAAGCTAAGGATCCACGCAAAGAACCGTTCGCCGGCAAGATAGATCCGGCCGTGATCTTCCTTTTCTTTTGCTTTCAGCAGTCGCGAACAGATCATCGGCGTGGTCGTCAACGACACGACGAGTGAAACGAGAATTGCCACCGAAAGTGTTACCGCGAACTCGCGGAACAGACGTCCAACGATGCCGCCCATCAACAGCAACGGCGTGAACACTGCGACAAGCGAGATACTGATCGAGAGCACCGTAAAACCGATCTCTTTCGCGCCCAGCAGTGCTGCTTGCAACGGCCGCATGCCTTGTTCGAGATGGCGCGTCACGTTTTCGATGACGACGATCGCGTCGTCCACGACGAAGCCGGTCGAGATCGTTAAGGCCATCAGCGAGAGGTTGTCGAGACTGTAGTGACAGAGATACATCACGCCGAACGTTCCGATCAGCGAAACGGGAACGACGACGGCGGGAATGATCGTCGCGCGCGGATTTCTCAGGAAGACAACCACGACGAGGATCACAAGACCGATCGAGACGATCAGCGTGCGTTCCACTTCTCTGACAGACGCCCTGATCGTCGTCGTCTGGTCCGTGACGATCGTGAGATCGATCGCGGCGGGAATCGAGGCTTTCAGTTGCGGCAACGCGGCGCGCACGCCGTCGACTGTGTCGATGATGTTCGCGCCGGGTTGGCGAAATACGATTACCAGAGCGCAGGGCTTTCCATTTGCGAGTCCGGCGGAGCGAAGGTTCTCGACTGAGTCCTGCACGTTGGCGATGTCAGAAAGCCGGATCGCCGCGCCGTTGCTGTAACCGACGATCAGCGGGCGATAGTCGACGGCCTTCAGCAGTTGATCGTTGGTCGCCAGATCCGAAGTGGTGGTGTTGTTGGCAAGCTGTCCCTTGGCGATGTTTGCGTTCTGCTGGCTCAGCATGTTGCGTACGTCTTCGAGACCGAGACCGGTTGCATTCAACTGCGTCGGGTTTACGTCGACGCGCACCGCAGGCAGCGAACTGCCGCCAACCACGACCTGGCCCACACCCTGAATCTGTGACAGCTTTTGTTGCAGAATCGTCGAAGCGGCATCGTAGAGCCGGCCTTGATCGTAGACATCGGAAGTGAGCGCCACGATCATGATCGGCGCATCCGCCGGGTTCACCTTTCGATACGTGGGATTGTTCGGCAGATTCGCGGGCAGATAACCGCGCGCGGCGTTGATCGCCGCCTGCACGTCTCTCGCGGCGGCGTCGATGTCTCGGTTCAACTCAAACTGCAACGTCACGCTTGTCGAACCGAGATAACTCGCGGAGGTCATTTCCGTCACGCCCGCGATATGGCCCAACTGGCGCTCGAGTGGTGTGGCGACCGACGACGCCATGATCTCAGGACTCGCGCCGGGTAAGTTTGCCTGCACCGAAATCGTCGGAAAATCGATCTGCGGCAAAGGTGAGACAGGCAGCAACTTGAACGCGACCGCGCCGGCGAGCGCGATCGCCAGCGTCAATAACACCGTGGCGACAGGCCGATGAATGAATGGAGACGAGAGACTCATAACCACAAAAAGGCACAAAAGACACAAGAGGCACCAGAAAGAAAAGAGGCATAAGAGGGATAAATGATTTGGATAAATTTCTTATGCAATTTGTGCCTCTTGTGGCTTTTGTGCCTTTTTGTGGCTAAGTCTTCTCGCAACCGAGTCGAAGAAGAGATAAATGACCGGCGTCGTGTACAGCGTCAGCAGTTGGCTCAACATCAATCCGCCGACAAGTGTGATGCCCAACGGACGCCGCAATTCAGATCCGGTTCCCGACCCGAACGCCAACGGCAACGCGCCCAGCAGCGCGGCCATCGTCGTCATCATGATCGGACGGAAGCGCAGCAAACACGCCTCATAGATCGCTTCTTCCGGTTGTTTGCCGTGATGTCGCTCGGCATCGAGCGCGAAGTCGATCATCATGATCGCGTTCTTCTTCACGATGCCGATCAGCAGGATGATGCCGATGATCGCCACCACCGTCAGTTCCGATCGAAACAGCAACAGTGCGAGAATCGCTCCGACGCCTGCGGACGGCAGCGTCGAGAGAATCGTCAGGGGATGAATGTAGCTTTCGTACAAAACGCCAAGCACGATGTAGACGGTCACGATCGCCGCGAGGATCAGCAGCGGCTCGTTCGTCAACGAAGACTTAAACGCCTGCGCCGTGCCTTGAAACGATGCCTGAATACTCGCCGGCATGTTCAACTCTTTTTCGGCGCGTTCGATCGCGGTTGTGGCTTCGCCAAGCGATGCGTTGTTCGCGAGGTTGAACGATATCGTGACGACGGGAAACTGTCCCTGGCGGTTCACAGCAAGCGTCGCCGCGCCCGATTCAAAGTGGCTGAACGTGCTCAACGGAACCGATGTGCCGCTCGCCGAGCGAACGTAAATGTCCTGCAACTTCGCCGGATTGTTTTGAAACTCCGGCATTGTTTCGAGAATCACGTGATACTGGTTCGACTGCGTGAACAGCGTCGAGATCTGCCGTTGTCCGAAAGCGTCGTACAACGTCTGATCGATCGCGAGCGGCGTGATGCCGAGCCGGGAAGCTGTCACGCGATCGATGACCAGTGTTGTTTGCGCTGCATTCGTCTGTTGATCGGTCGCGACGTCGCGAAGTTGCGGCAGCGTTTTCAACTGCGTCACAAAGCGCGTGGTCCACGTATTCAACTCGTCTGCATTCGGCGACTCCAAAGTGTATTGATACTGCGTTCGGCTCACGCGATCTTCCACTGTCAGATCCTGAACCGGTTGCATGTACAAGGTGATTCCATCGACCTGCGCGAGGGCGTTCTGCAAGCGGGTCATCACGGTGCTCGCATTAATCTTGCGTGCGTCAAGCGGTTTCAGGCTGATCAGGATGCGGCCGCTGTTGAGCGTTGTGTTCGTCCCGTCCACGCCGATGAATGACGAAAGACTCTCGACCGCGGGATCTTTGAGAATGACCTGGGCCAACTCCTGCTGTTTCTGGGCCATCGCGGGAAACGAGATCCGCTGCGACGCTTCCGAAATACCTTGAATGACGCCCGTGTCCTGCACCGGGAAGAAGCCTTTTGGCACGACGATGTACAGCCAGACTGTGAGGACGAGCGTCGCAGCGGCAATCAACAGTGTCAGCCAGCGAAACCTGAGCACCCAACGCAACGTCTCGCCGTAAAAGTCGATCACCTTCTGAAACAAACGTTCAGAAGCCTGGTAGAACCGTCCTTGCTGGCTCTCGGATCGATGGCGCAGCAATCGCGAGCACATCATCGGCGTAAGCGTTAGCGAGACGACTGCCGAGACGAGAATCGTCACGCTCAACGTGATCGCAAACTCGCGAAACAGCCGGCCGACAATGTCGCCCATGAACAACAGCGGGATCAGGACCGCGATCAACGAGATCGTCAGCGACACGATCGTGAATCCGATCTGCTCCGCGCCTTTCAACGCCGCTTGCATCGGCGTCTCACCTTCTTCGAGATAGCGAACGATGTTCTCGATCATCACGATCGCGTCGTCCACGACGAACCCGGTCGAGATCGTGAGCGCCATCAGTGTCAGGTTGTTCAGGCTGTAGCCGACGAGATACATCACCGCCAGCGTCCCGACGAGCGAAAGCGGCACGGCAACGCTCGGAATGATTGTCGCGGAGAAATTTCTGAGAAAGAGAAAGATCACCATCACCACGAGCGCGACAGTCAGCATCAGCGAGAACTGCACGTCTTTCACTGACGCGCGAATCGTCAACGTGCGATCCGTGAGCACTGAAACCTGAACAGCCGGCGGCAACGTGGTTTGGAGTTGCGGCAGCAGCGCCTTGACGCGATCGACAACCTGGATGATGTTGGCGCCGGGTTGGCGCTGAATGTTGACGATGACGGCGGGCACGTTGTTCATCCATGCTGCCTGTCTCACGTTTTCAGCGCCGTTTACGACGGAAGCAACGTCTGACAGCAGCACGGGCGCGCCGTTGCGATAGGCCACGACGATCGAGCGATAGTCTTTGTCGGAAACGATCTGATCGTTGGCGTCGATCTGGTACGACTGTTGTGGTCCATCGAAGTTTCCCTTGGCTTGATTGACGCTCGTCTGCTGGAGCGCAGTGCGCACATCTTCGAGACTGATCCCGTAGGAAGAGAGCGCGGTCGGGTTAGTCTGAATGCGCACAGCCGGCTTTTGTCCGCCGCTGATGCTCACGAGACCAACTCCGGGCAGTTGTGAGATCTTTTGGGCCAGGCGCGTGTCGGCCAGATCCTCGACCTGCGTTAACGGAATCGAGTTGGACGTAAGCGCGAGCGTAAGCACCGGCGCATCGGCCGGGTTCGACTTGCTGTAGATCGGCGGCGTAGGCAGATCGTTGGGAAGAAAGTTTGAGGCTGCGTTGATCGCTGCTTGCACTTCCTGTTCGGCGACGTCGATATTGAGATCGAGCGCGAACTGCAACGTGATGATCGAACTGCCGCCGGAGCTGGTCGAGGTCATCTGGTTCAGGCCCGGCACTTGTCCGAACTGTCTTTCGAGTGGGGCGGTTACGGCCGACGCCACGACGTCCGGACTGGCGCCGGGATAGAACGTGATCACCTGGATCGTGGGATAGTCGACCTCGGGCAGCGCCGAAACTGGCAGTTGCCGGTATGCGAAGATCCCGGCGAGCAGGATCGCCGCCATCAGCAGGGAAGTGGCTACCGGCCTTAGAATGAACGGCCGCGACGGACTCAACGCACGTTCCTCCTATTCTCGTTCCTGTTTTCGTTCCTAACGAGGACTTTCACGCTGTTTTGCAACTTGTCGAAGCCGTCAACCGCAACCACGTCGCCGGCTTTCAAACCTTCAACCGCCGTGACGTTTCCATCGGTTGTTCCCACTGTCACCGTTTTCATCGCGACCGTTTGATCCGGCTGCACGATGTACACAAACGCCTCCTGCGCGTTGCGCTGAATGGCGGCCGAGGGAACGAGGATTACTCCGCGTTGCGTCGTCAGCAACAGGCGCGCGTTCACAAACTGATTCGGAAACAGTGCGTTGTCCCCGTTGGGAAAGACGGCTTTGAGTTTGATCGTGCCGGTGCTGGTGTCGATTTCGTTGTCAAAGGTAAGCAACGCACCGGAAGAGAGTTTTGTCTGTTGCGTGCGATCGAAGGCGTCGACGCTGAGCCGGTTACCGCGTCGCAACTGCTGCCTGATTTGCGGCAGATAATCTTCGGCGACGCTGAAGATCACGTTGATCGGTTGCAGTTGAGTGATGACCAACATGCCGTTCGTGTCAGCCGCATGGACGAT
Source organism: uncultured Acidobacteriota bacterium (assembly GCA_963770215.1). Taxonomy (GTDB): domain Bacteria; phylum Acidobacteriota; class Blastocatellia; order Pyrinomonadales; family Pyrinomonadaceae; genus PSRF01. The sequence goes on along the minus strand of CAVYOP010000007.1, from coordinate 12,430 downwards.
GTTGCCGGGATCGACGAGACGCAGGCCGACGCGTCCGGAGATCGGCGACGTGATCTGGCAGTAGGCGAGTTGGACTGTTGCGTTGTCGATCTGTCCCTGGTCGATCTTCACGATGCCTTCGTATTGGTGGACCGTGGCGAGTTGCGTATCGAGTTGTTGTTTGGGAATCGCGTTCTTGCTGTAGGCGATTTGATAACGGCTCAGATCGATGTTTGCGTTTTCGAGCAGCGCTTTGTCACGCTCGTATTGACCTTCTGCCTGGGCCAGTTGTGCCTGGAAAGGACGCGAATCGATCTCGGCGAGCACGTCGCCTTGTTTGACCATCTGGCCTTCGCGGTAGTTGACGCTCATCAACTGCCCATCGACGCGGCTCTTGACGGTGACGGTGGAGAGCGGCGCCACAGATCCGAGCGCGTTGATGTAGACGCCGATGCTTCCTTGTTCGGCGATGGCGGTGGAGATTGCGACAGCCGGCGGTGGCGGCGGTGCTTTGGCAGCGGCGACGGTTGCGTTTTGCCGGCGTTGCAGGATCAGGAAACCAATCAGACCGGCGAGCAAGAGCAACGCAAGCATGATCCACGTTGTGCGTTTCGGTCTGCGTGGATGTTTCACCGGAGCGGGTGATTCATCCGGTGTTTCGATCTCCTCCTCGATGTCTTCTTGGCCAAGCGGCTCGTCGTCCATTGCCACGATGTTAGAGACGACGACGATTTGCTTCTTCTAACTGTTTGCGCTGCTTGTCAGCTTGTTGCGAGCAGGGGATCACAAAAGGCACAAAAAGCACAAAAGGCACAAAAGGCATAAGGAACTTTCCTAAAACCTTTTTGTGCCTCTTGTGCTCTTTGTGCCTTTTGTGGCTAAAAGGAGAATGTGAGTGGAACCGCCCTGTGAGCCCGTTTGCTCCACTCACATCCAAAACACAGGGATTTTTCCCCCTCGCTCGACCACCCTGTGTCTTACTTGAAGACCATCACTAACAGCGTCGGATACTACCTCGCCGCGACGGTCGGTTCTTTCAGTTTGTTGTCATCTTTATCAGCCATTTGCGGTTGCAGGAGAGAGTTTCACTTATGCCGGTAATGTCGATAATGCCGATGATGTCGATGATGATGCGCTCGTGCGTAGCGCCAGTTCTTGTCATGCCGGGCATGTGCGCTGGCGGTGCCTGACTGCAATCCGAGCGTGGCTGCGCCGAATAACATTGCGGCTCCGAGCGCGATTGATGCTAGGGTTTTCATTGATTCGAAGTTTCCTTTCCTTGATATCGAACTCAGCACCCCGTTTGGCAACGGCCATGCCAGCCACAAATCACTCGCTTACACGTGCGGTGAGGCTCGTTTGGACCACTGCAACCGTGACACATTTGCCGGAACGACAAAAACGCCACGTCACAGATCGCTGCAATCGAGCACAAAAAGCTGAAAGATTGCGCTGCCGCGTTCAGGCATTGTGTGTTGTTGTATGGCAAAGGTGGCATGGTCCTTGCCCCGACAACGCGCGATGCGAACGTTTAAGCTTCACAGCAGAACGACGTTGCTGAGCTCCGTGATCATCGTGGCGATGCTGGTGGCGGCGTTGGCGATCACCAGCGCCGCGATTGCGAACATCGAGCGCAACGACGATCAGACGCTCGCCCAGATCCAGGCGCGAGATCTCGCGCAACACATCAGCGACATCGGCTCGCAGGATCCAGTCGCGCTCGGGCGAGCTGCGACGTTGATCAAAGGATCGCGGCCGAACATTGTCAGCGTTCGTGTTTGGGAACTTGCAGGCGCGAGTTTGTCGAACGAGCTGCTGCGTCGGGGAGCGCACCGGCCGCGCCGATCCCCGCAGACACTCAGCAACGACTGCGTCTTGGTCGCGGCGCAACCATTCCTTCGACTTCGAGCGACACGCCGTTTCGCGTCTTCGCAATCACGTCTGAAAACGGTCGCCCCAGCGGCGCAGTCGAAATCGTTCAGCATTTCGACAGCATCTGGGCGGTGGCTTTTCGTTACCTGAAGAACGTGATCTGGATGTCGTTGATCGCGATTGCCCTCGTTCTGCTCGGAACTTATTACCTCTTTCGACAACTACAGTTGACGACGAAGCTGGAGACGGAGCAGGGCATACTTCGCGAGCGTGTTCGCGACGCCACTATCGAATTGCGCAAACGCAACCAGGAGCTTCAGGAAACGAACCTCGAGCTCTGGCACAGCAACCGCCGCATGAATGAGTTGGGACGTCTCGCCGCGGCCGGTCAAACAGCGGCGCACTTCGCGCATGAAGTCGGAACGCCGCTCAATTTGATCAGCGGGCACGTGCAGTTGTTGAAGTCGGATCTCGAACGCGATCCGCGCGATGCACAGGCGCGCATCAAAACCATCAGTGCGCAGATCGAACGCATTGAACGAATCGTTCGCCGGATGCTCGATAAGACGCGGTTTGAAACTGAGCTTTCGCCGCTCGATCTGAATGCGGTGCTGCGCAAGTTGTGCGACGCGATATTGCCGACGCTCGACAAGCGCAACGTTCGGTTGGTCGAGGTGTTTGCCGACAAGCTTCCGCTCATGGCCGGTTCGTCAGATCGTTTGCAGCAGTTGTTTTTGAACCTTCTCAACAACAGTCTGGACGCGATGTCGGAAGGCGGAGAGATTCAGATCGGCACTTGTGTTGACGGCAAGCCGGCCAAAGCGCAACGAATCGTCGTCGACTTTACTGATACAGGATCGGGAATGACTCCGGAGGTGATGAGTCATATCTTCGATCCGCTTTATACGACAAAAGATCGCGGACATGGAACGGGCCTCGGGTTGGTGATCGTCAAGCAAGTCGTGTCTGAGCTGGGGGGCACGGTTGGAGTACAGAGTGAGTCAGGAAAGGGAACGCGCTTTCGCCTGACTTTCCCGGCGATACCGAACGACGCGCCGATCGTCGTTGAGAGTGGAGAGCTTGAGGTGGGTATCTCGCAATGAAACACATTTTAGTTGTCGACGACGATCGCGAGTCATGTGAGCTGCTGCGCGAGATCTTTTCCGCGGAAGGCTGGCAGGTGGATACGGCGCTCACTCCGTCGCAGGCATTTACGCTGGCGGAGAAGGAGAAGATCGATCTCGTCGTCAGCGACGTCAACCTCGAAGCGAATCAGTCAGGGCTCGATCTGTTGAAGGATTTGCGCACGCAGTGTCCGGTGATCCTGGTCACGGGTTTTGGAACACTCGACTCGGCGGTCGAAGCGGCGAAAGAAGGCGCGTGGGATTTCATTTCGAAGCCTTTCAAGGTACAGGAAGTTGTGGCGATTGCGCGTCGTGCGTTGGACCAGGAGCGAAACACCGCGGGCGCGAATCGCAGTGCGGAGCAAATTTCTGCGCGTTACGAACAGGGTGGGTTGATTGGGCGTTCGCCCGTGATGATCGGGCTGTACAAAGAGATCGCGCGTGTTGCACCGACGCGATCGACGATTTTGATCGTTGGCGAGTCTGGCGCGGGCAAAGAGCTCGTGGCGCGATCGATTCATCAGCACAGTACGCGATCCGGCGGTTCGTTTGTGGCGATAAACTGCGGCGCGCTTACGGAGACGTTACTTGAGGCGGAGTTGTTTGGCCACGTGAGGGGAGCGTTTACGGGGGCGGTCGGCGATCGCAAAGGTCTTTGGGAAGAAGCTGGGGGAGGCACGCTTTTCCTCGACGAGGTTGGCGAGACCAGTCCGGCGTTTCAGGTGAAACTGTTGCGTGCTTTGCAGGAAGGAGAGATCCGGCGAGTCGGCGCATCGCGTGCGATACAGGTTGACGCGCGCATTCTCGCGGCTACGAACAGAAACCTGGACCAGGACGTCAAGGCAGGAAAGTTTCGCGAGGATCTCTATTACCGGCTCAGTGTTGTGACTTTGCGCGTGCCTGCGTTGAGAGAGCGGCGCACCGACATTCCGTTGCTGGCCGAGCACTTCCTCGCGACGGTGATCGATCGAGAAGGGCGTGTGCCGTTAGAGTTGTCAGAAGAGACGATTCGAACTTTGGTGGCTTATGGCTGGCCGGGAAACGTGCGTGAGCTCGAGTCGGCCATCGAATACTCGGTGCTGCACGCGCGCGGGCACGAGATTGCTCCGGAAGATCTGCCTGAGAAACTTCAGTCGGCGCAGGTTCGTGCTGCCGCGCGTTCGCCGTTGTCTGCGCTCTTCGAAGATCTCCCGTCGCTTGACGAGCTCGAACGCCGCTACCTGCTTTATATCCTCGAAGTCGCCGGCGGCAATCGCACCCGCGCCGCCGAGATCCTGCGCATCGATCGGCGCACGCTGTACCGGATGATCGAGCGCTATGGGATTGATGCGAACGGTGAATAGATCTCGATCCGCGTTTTTTCGACATCAACGATCAGCATTCTACTCCCTTCGCTTAGTGCGGCTCCGTTGCGTGGCGTCGTCGACCTGGCGGGCGGCTTCGTCGATCTTGTCGATGTTGACCGCTTCCTCGACCGCACGGTGTTCGCGACGCTGGACTTCCCACAATGTCTGTTGATGAGCGAGCTCTTCCGCGAGCGGCTGGTAGATTTCGCGGTGACCTTCGTCGTCGGCGTAATCCCAAAGGCCGGTGCGGCAATGACGGTCGTCGCCCCAGCCGGGATAGTCGATGATCGGGTAGAGACACAATCCTTCGAGCGGAACACCCGCAGCCGCAACGGCACGCGCCTCCTGACCGATGTAGCGCAACCACGACGGACGAGCATCACCTTCAATCCCGGTCTCGGCGATAAAGATCGGCCTGAGATAACGTTCGTACACCTCGCGCAACATTTCGCGAACCGGCCGGTGCAACGGATGCGACGGCGGCAGCAGAACGTCTTTACGCCGGCGCGAAGGCGGCAGGTTTGGATCCTGATGGATCCATTGATTGTTCGAGTAATAGTTGGCGCCAACGATATCGAGGTACTCAGGACGCCCGCCCAGTTCCGGACAAAGTCTGCCGGCGATCATGTCCCACGCCTGAAACTGCGACATTCGATAGCCTTCAGCGGCGTCTGCGTCCTCCGGGTAGTCGGGATCGGCAGCGATGTGGATGATGGGCTCGGCATGGATTATTCGAGCGCCCGGATCGACTTCACGCACGGCCTCAGTCGCCTCGATCGCAGCGCGCACGAGTTGCGCCTTCAGCTCAGGCCCGCGTCCTTTGGCGAACGGGTTCAAGAAGCCGGCGTCGCCGCCACCCCACGACACAAACGAGATCTCGTTTGCGGGCGTGATGAAGATCGGTCCGCCTGTCTCTTCGAGAATGACTTGCGCGGTAGCACGGGCGAAGCGCGCAAAGCGATCGACGAACGCAGCGCTCCAGATGTTCAGCCCGTCCGGCCAGCCGTAGTGAAATAGATCCCAGATGACCTGAGTTTGCGTTTCGTGCGCCGCGCGCAGCATTGGCAGCAGACTGGAAAAATCGTAACGCGAAGGCGACTTCTCGACCACGTGCCAGCGCACGCCGTCGCGCGCCGTGCGGATGCCCACATCTTGGAGGCGCTGGTAGTCCTGCAGGACGAACTCGTCATGCCGCGTCGACGCGATGAGGTCGAGGCGGACGCCCGCGAAGTTTCCCATCGCTTTACGGCGAGGCAGCCGGTGCGTCGAGCACTCGAAACCGCCGATCCAAAAGCTCTGAAAGACTGAGTCGTCTTCGGGAGCGAGCAAGTTGTTTGTTTCTTCCAGGGTGCTACTCATAGACATAAATATACACATCGTTAGGAGACTCGCAATGAGTGATGCAATTTCAACTCTGCTGTGGCTGGATCGCGCCTAGTACGCCGAAGGCGTTCAGTAATTCCAGCCCAGGGTTGCTTCAACCCTGGGTCGAGTTATGAATCTAATGCTTGAACTCTGAAGGAGTTTCAGTGCAATCCGAACACTTTCAGTGTTTTCTGATTCTTTGCTGCTCTACCCAGGGTTGAAGCAACCCTGGGCTGGAATTAGGAAACGCCTTCGGCGTACTGACATTTAGTCAACCACTTACCCGTTCTACCCTTTATCCCCGCGGCGAAAGCACACACCGCGCTGTGTCGCGCGCGATCAGCAACTCTTCATCGGTAGGGATGACGTACGCCGCGAGACGAGAATCCTGCTTGCTGATCAATCCCTCGCCTGCATGAGTGCGATTCAGCTCTTCGTCAAGCTCGAGTCCCAGCCACTGAAGTCCATTGCAGATGCGCGACCGAACTTCCCACGAGTTCTCGCCGATGCCGCCCGTAAACACGATCGCATCGGCGCCGTTCATCGCGGCGAGATATGCGCCGATGTATTTGCGGACGCGATAACAGAAGATCTCGATCGCCAGCAGCGCGCGCCGATCGTTCTCCTCCTGCGCTTCAGCGAGCAGCTCGCGCATGTCGCTCGTCAACCCGGAGATTCCCAACAGTCCTGATTGTTTGTTAAGCAGCGTCTCGACTTCTCCTGACGACAAACCTTCTTTCGTAGCGATGAAATCGATGATCGCGGGATCGATGTCGCCGCAGCGCGTCCCCATCACCAAACCTTCGAGCGGCGTGAACCCCATCGACGTATCCAGCGAGTTGCCGTTACGAATGGCCGCGGCAGAACAGCCGTTGCCGAGATGAAGCGTGATGATGTTGGTCTCCTCCCGCGGCCGGCGGCGAAGTTGTCGATAACGATAAGCGACGTAACGGTGCGACGTGCCGTGAAAGCCATACCGCCGCACTCGATAACGACGGTACAGTTGATAAGGCAGCGCATATAGAAAAGCATGGTCCGGAAGCGTTTGATGAAACGCGGTGTCAAACACGGCGACCTGTGGCAAGCCTTCGCCAAACAGCGCCCGCGCCGCAGTGATGCCTTTGATGTTTGCTGGATTGTGCAGCGGCGCCAGGTCGATGCAATCTTCCAGGCCGCGAATCACTTCATCCGTTATCAAGACAGACTGCGTGAAACGCTCGCCGCCGTGGACCACGCGATGTCCCACCGCCTGAATATCCGCGACGCTTCTGATCTCCGTGATTCCAGCTTCGGAGGACGAAGCCCAGCGAACAATGAAATCGACTGCCGCGCGTATGTCGCGCAAAGGAGCAGCCGATCGTTGTTCTTTCTGTCCTTCGACCTGCAGCGTAATGACGGCTTCACCGCCGATACGCTCGATGGTCCCTCGCCCAAGGCGCCGGTCGGCGTTCTGTTCGATCAACTCCAGATCGGTGGCGATGAGTTGAAACTTCACCGACGAGCTGCCGCAGTTGAGAATAAGAATGTTCATAGTTGATCCTTTTTATCCATCTCCTGCGCGTTAAGTAGTGAGAAGCAGTAGAGTTCCACTTCATTTATACACAGGAGACACAAAAAACATCATGTCCGCAAGACACTTCGGAAGATCGCTTGTCGCCGCAATCATGCTGAGCACACTCGCGGCCTTACCAGTGTTGGCTCAGAAAACAGACGTATCCAAACCCGCCGGCACACCGGTTATCTGGCGTGACCCCGGCGATATTTCTCGACGCAATCTTACCTTCGGCCCGGGCTCGGCTGAACTGGCCCCGGCCGCGCCGTACACCTTCGTTAAGGAAGAAACAACCGGCGAATCAGCAAAGTTTGACGTGACTGACGCTCGCGGTGTGACGTGGGTCGTCAAAGTCGGCCCGGAAGCACAGGCGGAAACCGTTTCGAGTCGCCTTGTTTGGGCTGTTGGATATTTCGCGGACGAGGCTTACTACCTCGACCGAGTTGAGATCAAAAACCTTCCCAAGCTGTCGCGCGGACAGGAACATGTCGAGAACCGCAACGTTGTTCGCGGCGCTCGCTTCGAACCGAAACGGCAAGACATTTCGCGTGGCGAAAACTGGGACTGGGAAACGAATCCATTCTTTAAAACTCGCGAGCTCGACGGTCTGAAAGTGCTCATGGTCCTGCTGGCAAACTACGACACCAGCATTCGCAACAACCGCGTGCTTTCGACCACAAGCGCAGACGGTCAAATGGAAGCGCGTTACGTTGCAACCGACGTCGGCGCCACGCTCGGCAAAGTTGGTGGACTCGGCGGCAAGCGATCGAAGAACACGTTGGAAGACTTCCGCGCGAGCAAGTTCGTTCTCGGTGTGGAGAACGGCATGGTGAAATTCGACTACGACACGACACCAAAGAAAATGGGCGTGTTCGCGTCGATATTCAAGCCGAGCTATCGCAGCAGTCAGGAGCGGAAAGAACGCGTGATGCAGAACATCTCGGTCGAGAATGCCAGATGGATCGGCTCGCTGCTCACGGAGATTTCTGACGAACAACTTCGCGACGCGTTTCGCGCGGCGAACTACGACAAGCAGACGATGGACGGCTTCATTGCAGTCATTCGCGACCGAATTAATCAGTTGAACAAGTTGAATGCGTCGGCGACAGCGTCGAACTAACGCGGGGAAGAACATGAGGCGCACTCAACGGCGTTTCCATAGCTCGAAGGGGCTGGCAGTGGCAGGACTTCTGCTGTTGCTGGCCCTCACGGGCGTTATCACGCCGGCGCAAAAACCGGCGAAAAAGTTTGTCACGCCGCCGGGGATCAAAAACTTCGGCAAAGTCAACGACAACTACTTTCGCGGCTCGCAACCCGATCGGGCTCAGCTAGTTGCTTTGAAAGCGATGGGAGTGAAAACGATCGTCGACCTGCGAAAAGATTACGTTCCTGAAGCACGTCAGTGGGCGGCTGAATTAGGACTAAACTATTTCAACCTGCCACTTAAACCCAGCAAACCGGCCACGAAGGAACAGACGGACCACTTCCTCACTCTCGTAAACGATCCCGCAAATGGCCCGGTCTACGTTCACTGCAAAGGTGGACGCCATCGCACCGGCGCACTCACCGCCATCTACCGCATCACCCACGACGGCTGGACTGCCCAACAAGCCTTTGACGAGATGAAAAACTACGACTTCGACGACGGCCTCTTCGGCGGCCCCTCGGCGCAGAAGAAGTTTGTGTTCGAGTTTTACGAGCAGCAGAAGAACAAATAATCTCAGCGTATCTCTGCGGCCTCTGCGGCCTCTGCGGTTTCATTCGGGTCGCGCATGTTTACCGCCGAGGCCACCGAGATACGCAGAGGTACGCAGAGCAGAATGGGGAGATAGGAAGCCCCTCCTCGATTCCTCACTTACCTGCCACAAGACCCGCTCCTAAGGTGTTCTGAATATTGAAGGACTACATATTCGGCGTCCCCCGTCACGGTCGCATCTCGTGAACACCTAAGGAGAAAACGTATGACCAGCGTATCTCAGGATGTGCGCTATAGCTTGCGCATGCTGTTGAAACACAAGGGTTTTACTGTTGTGGCGGTGCTCACGTTGGCGCTCGGAATCGGCGTCAATACGGCGATGTTCAGCGTGCTGAATACGTTTCTCTTTCGCTCGCTCCCTTACCCGCAGTCTGACAACCTGGTACGAGTCTGGCGCACGTCGCCACATTCCCAAACCTGGCCCCATTCTGCCGCAAACTTTTTCGACCAGCACGATAAGAACACTGTCTTCGAGAAGATGGCGGCGTACAACTTTTCCAGCCGCAACCTGACCGAAGATGGTCACACGGCAGAACGTTTGCTCGGGCTCGCCGCAACCGCCGACTTCTTTCCGATGATGGGTGTGTCGCCGGCGCTCGGCCGCGTGTTCAAAGCGGAAGAGTTCGAGCCTGGCGCAGATAACGTCATCGTCCTGACCGATCGGTTTTGGACGCGGCGCTTCGGCAGCGACCCAAACATCGTCGGCCGCAAGATTCAGCTCGACGGACAGACAGTAGAGATCGTCGGCGTGATGCCCCCGGGATTTGAACACCCGATCCTTTGGGGCCCGATGGACATCTGGCAGCCGCTCTCGTTTACGAAGGAGCGGAAGGCGAATCGCGGCAACAACTTTCTCTCTGCGATTGGACGCCTCAAACCCGGCGTCTCCATTCGGCAAGCGGACCAGAGTATGGTTGCTCTCGCCGCGAACCTCGGGAAAGAGAACTCCTCGAACGAAGGCGAAAGCGTCCGGCTCGAGCCGCTGCAGCGCTCGATGTCTGACAGTATCGGCAGGACCGTGATGTGGCTCACCTTCGGCCTTGCCGGTTTGGTTTTGCTGATCGCGTGCGCCAACCTTGCTAACCTTCAACTCGTTCGCACCGCGGCACGCTCGCGGGAGCTTGCTGTTCGTGCCGCACTCGGCGCCGGACGATTGCGGCTGCTGCGACAGTCACTTACCGAAAGCATCGTCGTCGCACTAATCGGCGGAATCATCAGTCTGGGTATTGCGCTTTGGGGCGTTCGCTTTATCAGCAATCGACTCTTTACGGATCTGCCCGGCGCGAGTGTCCAGCTCGATTACAAAGTCTTTGGCTTCGCACTGCTGATCTCAGTGGTGACGGGAGTGCTCTTCGGGACCGTGCCCGCATTCATCGCCTCGCGCGCGGATGTGAACCAGGCGCTGCGCGAGAACTCGCGCGGGTCCACAGCGGGACGATCGCAGCACCGTTTGCGACACATATTGATCATCGGCGAGGTGGCCTTTGCGATGATCCTGCTGGCGGCGGCGGGTTTGTTCCTGCGTGGTTTACATCGCTTCATCAACACAGATCCTGGCTGGAACGTTGATGGACTGCTGACAGCGCACATGAGTCTTCGCGGAGAGAAATACACCGACGACAAGCAACGCGTTGTTTTCCTGACCGAGTTGGAAAATCGTCTGCGCACGTTGCCCGGCGTGCAGCACGCTGCAATTGGCAGCTCGCATCCGGTCTTTGGATTCAACAGCAGCAGCTCATTCTGGATCGAGGGGCGGCCCGAGCCTCCGCGCGGACAAGCTGCCGGAGATGTTTTTTGAACCGGCGAGCAGCGGCTACTTCGACACTCTTGGCGCACGCTTACAGCAAGGCCGGACTTTCAACGAAACGGACGTCGCCGATCGTCCGCGAGTAGTCATCATCAATGAATCAACCGCGCGCAACTTCTGGCCCAATGAAAGTCCGATTGGAAAGCGGATCACCAGTACCGGTCGGGAGAAAGAGTATTTCGAGGTTGTCGGCGTGGTTAATGACCTCGCTTTTCCCGGCGAGCTCGGCGAGCCGTACACACGCTATGAAGCGTTTGTGCCAATGGCGCAGGCTGCTCCCGCGTATCTGACGATCATCCTGCGCACCTCCGCGAGTCCCGATTCCTTCGGCAACACGCTGCGCGGCACCATTGCCGGAATAGATCCCAATCTGCCGGTTTACCGGATTCGCACCGCGCGCGCTGCGCTCAATCAAGGTCTGGGCAGCATCTCGTTGTTGGGAAGTCTGCTCGGTGCGTTTGCTGCGGTTGGCTTGATGTTGGCAGCGATTGGGATTTACGGTGTCGTTTCGTATACAGTCGTCCAACGCACTGGCGAGCTGGGAATCCGCATGGCGCTGGGCGCACAGTCTCGCGATGTTCTGTTGCTGGTGTTAGGCAAAGGCGCCGTCGTGGTTCTGGCGGGAACGTTGTTAGGCGTCGCAGGTGCGTATCTCGTGTCGTGGTTATTGATTTGGGTTATTCCATCATTGCCGACGCGCGATCCGTTGATTCTTGTCTTGACGGGTCTGGTCCTTGTCGCAGTGGCGCTGCTGGCTTGTTACATCCCGGCGCGCCGGGCGACGAAAGTCGATCCGCTGGTGGCCCTGAGATCCGAGTAAAATAATTTCCCCAACTGACTGCCGCAGCATCGGCAGAAGTCGATCTATTTTTGGAGCCCACGCTATGACTACTCATTTTCGATTGACGCGTTTGTTGCCCGGTTTTGCCGTACTCCTACTCATCGTATCTGCGGCGATGGCCCAACAGGCCACCGGCACAGTGAAACGACTGACGATCAAGTCAACAGTTCTGGGTGAAGACAGAATTGTCTTAGTGCGCACTCCCGCCGGGTACGAAACCAACAAGGAAAAGTATCCGGTGCTCTACATGACGGACGGCGATGGTCACATGGGCCACACCGCGAGCACCATCGAATTTCTTACACGCAACGGGCGGATCTCGGATTTGATCGTCGTCGGAGTCACAAACACCGATCGTACTCGCGACCTAACCCCGGCGAAATCGACCAACAAGAACGCTGCCGGCGAGCTGCAATTTCCCACTGCCGGCGGTGCAGATAACTTTCTGAAGTTTTTTCAAACTGAGCTGATTCCCGAGATTGAGAAGCAATACCGCGTGCAGCCGTATCGCATTCTCGCCGGACATTCGTTTGGTGGTCTATTCGCAGTCCACGCGATGATTACCAAGCCCGGACTGTTCAACGCTTACATCGCCGTGAGTCCTTCGCTGCAATGGGAAAATGCGGAAGCGTTGAAACGCGCGGAAGACTTCCTGAAGAACCAGAAGGAATTGAACGTGACACTGTACACGTCGCTGGGTAATGAGCCGGGAGGCATTGGAGAGAGCTTCAACGGCTTCCGAGAAGCGCTTGCGAAAACAAACATCAAGGGTTTCGAGTGGCAAGCTG
>CAVYOP010000006.1:0-284821 GCA_963770215.1 uncultured Acidobacteriota bacterium | reverse complement strand
CCCTTGCCCTTGATATCGTGATCGACCTTCATGCCGACGAGGTTGGTCGGTCCCTGTTCCGGCGCCTGCACCATCAGGCGACCTTCTTCAAGGCGGATCTCGTCGGTGATGTAGACCGCGCGGATCATGTGTTCGTCGGTGAAAGCAGCGTTCTTGACGGCTTCTTCCAACTGCGAATCGGTGCGCAGTCCCTTCAGATCGGTCTTCTGGTTGAACCAGAGGCCAAGCGCGCGCAGGAAGATCGACGCCAGAAACTTGCGCTTGCCGACACGCACGTAAAGCAGGTTCTTCTGATCGTATTCAAACTCGACCCACGAACCGCGATACGGAATGATCTTGGCGACGTAGATCGCGCCGCGTTTGAAGAACACGCCCGGCGAGCGATGGAGCTGCGAAACGATGACGCGCTCCGTGCCGTTGATGATGAAAGTTCCGTTGTCGGTCATCAACGGGATTTCGCCGAAGAAGACTTCCTCTTCCTTGATGTCGCGAATTGAAAGGACCTCTGTGTCGGGATCCTTGTCAAACACGGTCAGCCGAATCTTCACCTTCAGCGGAACGCTGTAGCTCATGCCACGCTCCTGGCATTCCTGCTGATCGTGTTTGTGTTTCAGACCGACGGGCTCGCCGCAGTTCTCGCACAATTGCGGGCGCACGAAGTTGAAGGTGCCGCAGCGATGACAAAGCGTTTCGCCGGCGGCGAGCGGATTTACCTTGATCGTCGAACCACAGTTTTTACAGTTCGAGCGCAGGTAGTTCAGGCCTTCGAGGCGTCCGCATTTGCACTGCCAGTTGCCGATCTGATACTCGACGAAGTCGAGTGTGGCAGTGCCGCGAAAGTCTGAAATGGGAAAGACTGATTGAAAGACCGCTTGCAGGCCCGTGCCTTCACGTTCCTCGGGAAGCAGATCCATTTGTAGGAAGCGGTTATACGACTCGCGTTGAATCTCGATTAGGTTCGGGATACGAACGGCGGTCGCGATTTTAGAGAAGTCGACTCGCTCCGGAGCCTGACTGGTTCGTCGTCCCAAACCGGTGTTGATTGTATGAAGCAAATTTGCTGACATGTGAGATTCCCTTATTAATTCCGATTGCCAATTGTCGATTGCCAATTTCCAGCCGCCCTTCTCCGGTTTAGTTCAAATCGGAAATCGGCAATTGGCAATCGGCAATGTCCCAGGGACGCCGAAAGGCGGTCAGAGCGTACAATGCCCTGACCGCTTCTTCGCAAAAGCGGCGGATTTATCCGTCAAATTTTGTGGGAGTAACGCCAGCGCCTCCAATACTCCCTTAACTTAGCCAGTTGACAAGTCTTGTGTCAAGCAATTGGTGCTTACTTGACCTCAACGGTTGCACCCGCATCCGACAACTTCTGTTTGATCGTTTCGGCTTCTTCCTTCGAAACGCCTTCCTTAACTGCTTTGGGGGCTGCTTCAACCAGATCCTTGGCTTCTTTCAAACCAAGCGCAGTAACCTCGCGGACGACCTTGATCACGTTGATCTTATTGCCGCCAATAGCCTGCAGGATCACGTCAAACTCAGTCTTCTCTTCCGCTGCGGCTGCTGCTTCACCGCCACCGCCTCCAGCCGCCGGCGCCGCCGCCACTGCCGCGGCTGCTGCCGAAACGCCGAAGGTCTCTTCCAGCTCCTTAACGAGCTGGGAAGCTTCCAGAAGCGTCATGTTCTTCAAAAATTCGATTACGTCTTCGCGTGTTGCTGCCATGATTACCTTTCTATCCTCCTCAAAAAATCCTACGCCGTCTTCTGTTCACCGATCTGTTTGATAACTATCGCCAGATTGCGTGGCACCGCCGAAATAACCGTGACCAATCGCTGCGCCTGGCAGTTGATGAGAAACATCACTTTCGAAATCAACTCTTCCTTCGACGGGAGACTCGCGATGGCTTCCACTTCATTCAAAGCCACCACTTTGCCCTCAACAATACCCGCCTTGAAGGTAAAGATGTCCGGGTTTGCCTTGGCAAACTTCGAAATCGCTTTCGAGAGTCCCACCGGATCGCCGTTGCTCAACGCCACTGCCGTGACGCCCTTGAAATGCTCGTTCGCCGACTCGAGCGCCGTGCCCTCGGCAGCCCTGCGGGCCAGCGTGTTCTTTACGACTTCGTACGAAACACCCGCTTCGCGCAATTGATTGCGAAGCTCCTGGTCCTTGGCGACGGTCATCTTCTGAAAACCAACCAGCATCGCCGCGCGGGCAGCTTTGAATCGCTCGGTGAGTTCCTCGAGGTCTTGCTGTTTTTGTGCTTTAGTCTTCATTTATCTTCGCTCCTCAACTCACTTGCTTTACTTGGCAGTACGCCGCCTCGTCGAGCAAAACTCCCGGGCTCATCGTCGAAGCCAGGTTCACTTTCTTCACGTACTTGCCCTTGGCCGTTGCCGGTTTTGCTTTTACGACCGCATCGAGCAACGCCTTCGCGTTTTCGCGCAGCTTGTCGTCCTCGAATGAAACTTTGCCGACGCCGACGTGAATGACGCCCGTCTTGTCGACGCGATACTCGACTTTACCGGCCTTCGTTTCCTTGATGGCGGTGGTCACGTCGAAAGTTACCGTTCCGGTCTTCGGGTTCGGCATTAGGCCGCGCGGGCCGAGCACCTTACCGAGACCGCCGACGAGACGCATCATGTCGGGCGTTGCGATAACCGCGTCGAAGTCAGTCCAGCCGCCCTTGATTCGGGTGACGATGTCTTCGCCGCCGACGATGTCCGCGCCGGCTTCTTCAGCTTCGCGGAGCTTGTCGCCCTGGGCGATCACGAGCACAGTTTTCGATTTGCCGAGCCCGTGCGGCAGCACGAGCGTGCCGCGCACGAACTGATCCGCTTTGCGCGGATCGACGCCCAGCCACATCGTCAATTCAACTGTTTCGTCAAACTTCGCGAACGAAAGCTCTTTTACTTTCGCGACGCCACCGGCGAGATCATACTTCCGCCCCGGCTCGATTTTTTCGAGCGCAGCGCGATACTTCTTTCCATGTTTCTTCATTATTTGCTCCTGAGGTGCTAGCGGGACCGTCGTCGATTGCCGATTTCCAATTGCCTATTGCCAATTGAAATTGGAGACTTAGTCCCTCCCTCTCATGTGTTGCCGTTCGATTGCGCCGCAAATCGGCAATTGGCAATTGACAATCGGCAATCTAAACGATGGTGAGGCCCATCTGCCTGGCCGTGCCTTCAATGGTCTTGATGGCCGACTCTAGACTCGTCGTGTTCAAATCCTGCAACTTCGTCTTGGCGATCTCTTCGATCTTGGCGCGGGCGATCGTGCCGACCTTTTCGCGGTTCGGTTTTCCCGATCCCTTGGGAATGCCGGCGGCCTTCTTCAGCAGGTCTGCCGCTGGCGGCGTCTTCGTTTCAAAAGTAAACGAGCGATCCGCAAAGACCGTGATCACGACCGGGATCTTGAGGTCGGGGTCCATCTGCGCCGTCTTGGCGTTGAACGCCTTGCAGAACTCCATGATATTCACGCCGTGCTGACCGAGCGCCGGTCCGATCGGCGGCGCCGGATTGGCTTTGCCTGCCGGGACCTGGAGTTTTATATAACCGGTAATTTTCTTCGCCATAAATAATTACTCTTCTTCCGCAAAAGTGACCTTCTCGACGTCCAGGAAATTCAATTCAACCGGCGTCGAGCGTCCGAAGATCGTAACCGTCACCTTCAATGTCGACTTGTCTTCATTAACTTCTTCAACTTTGCCCGTAAAACTCTGGAACGGACCCGACTTGATGCGCACCGTCTCGCCGGCCGCATACGAAAACTTCGGTTTCGGCTTTTCAGCAGCTTCAGTCACGTTGTGAACAATCTGATCGACTTCCTGCGGCGTCAGCGGCGTCGGATTGTGACCGCCGACAAAGCCGGTGACCTTGGGCGTCGACTTGATCATGTGAAACACGTTGTCGGGAATGTGCCCCCGGTCGTCGCACTCGATCTGCACCAGCACATATCCGGGATAAAACATCCGCGACGATTCGATCCGCTTGTTGCCGCGCATTTCGACGACGGTCTCGGTCGGCACCAGCACCTCGATGATCTCGTTTTGCAGATCCGTATCGCGGATCCGCGCCTTAAGACTATCGCGTACCTTTTTCTCGTGTCCCGAGTACGTGTGAAGGATAAACCACTGCTGCATCAGAAAACCCTTTTCGTCAGGCGAGGCCTAACCACCTTGCGATTTTGTCCATCAGCCATTCAATGCCCCAAATCAATTGCGCCAACGCGTGATCAACTGCGAACAAGTAAACGGCAAAGAAGATCACCGCCACGAGCGTGATGATCGTCGAGTTTTGCACATGCTGGAGCGTCGGCCACGAAACGCGCTTCAATTCGGCTCGCACATCGTGCAAAAACTGTCCGATGCGTCCTACCCACCCTGGTTGGTGCGCAGTCTGGCGTTCGCGGCGCGCGACTTTACCTTCCGGTCCTTCACCAAAACGCGCGGTGCGCGGCGCCACGATTGGTGCATCTGGATTGTCTGTTTCAGCCATAATTCCTCTTCGCCACTGAATCCTTTAATGGCAGGGGTACCAGGATTCGAACCCGGACTTTCGGTTTTGGAGACCGACGTGCTAACCGTTGACACTATACCCCTAGGATTGCAATGCCGATTTCCGATTTCGGAGCCCGCCGTCCTAATCCAATTGGCAATCATAATCCTATGAGGTCACTTTGTTTCTTTGTGACCGGTATGCTTGCGGCAACGGCGGCAGAATTTGCTGAATTCCAGCCGGTCCGGCGTCGTCTTCTTATTCTTCGTCGTAACGTAGTTTCGACTCTTACATTCCTGACACTGAAGCACTATATTGTCGCGTGGCATAATCTTATTTCCAATTTCCTATTGTCCAATTGCCAATTTTCTTTGTTCGCCGCTCGCCTTCTTCAAATCGGCAATCGGCAATTGGCACTCGGCAATGCCTTTACTCAATCACTTCCGAAACTGTTCCGGCGCCTACCGTGCGGCCGCCTTCACGAATAGCGAAGCGCAATCCCTTCTCCATCGCGATTGGCGCGATCAACTCGATCGCCATCGCCACGTTGTCGCCCGGCATCACCATCTCCACTCCTTCCGGCAAGTGCGCCACGCCCGTCACGTCCGTTGTGCGGAAGTAAAACTGCGGCCGGTAACCCGTGAAGAACGGCGTGTGTCGCCCTCCTTCTTCCTTCGTCAACACGTAGGCTTCCGCCTTGAACTTCGTGTGCGGCGTGATCGAGCCCGGCTTCGCGATGACCTGCCCGCGCTCGATGTCCTTGCGCTCAACGCCACGCAGCAGCAGACCAACGTTGTCGCCCGCCACGCCTTCGTCCAACAGCTTCTTGAACATCTCGACGCCCGTCACCACCGTCTTCGTGGTCGGGCCGAATACCGACGATCTCCACCGTCTCGTTGACCTTCACCTTGCCGCGCTCGACACGACCCGTGGCCACCGTACCGCGGCCCTGAATCGTGAAGATGTCTTCCACCGGCATCAAAAACGGCTTCTCGATGTCGCGCTCCGGCGTCGGGATGTAGCTGTCCACCGCCTCCATCAGCTCGTCCACCGTCTTCTCCCACTCCGGGTCGCCTTCCAGCGCCTTCAACGCCGAGCCTTTGACCACCGGAATCTCGTCGCCCGGGAACTCATACGCGCTCAACAGCTCGCGCACTTCCAGTTCCACCAGCTCCAGCAGTTCCGGATCGTCCACCGCGTCGGCCTTGTTCATGAACACCACCATCGCCGGCACGCCCACCTGCCGCGCCAGCAGGATGTGCTCGCGCGTTTGCGGCATCGGGCCATCCGTCGCCGCCACCACCAGGATCGCGCCGTCCATCTGCGCCGCGCCCGTGATCATGTTCTTCACGTAGTCGGCATGACCCGGACAATCCACGTGCGCGTAGTGACGATTCTTCGTCTCATACTCCACGTGCGCCGTCGCGATCGTGATCCCGCGTGCTTTCTCTTCCGGCGCCTTGTCGATCTGATCAAAGGCCACAAACTGCACCTTCGGATTGTGCTTCGCCAACACCTTCGTGATCGCCGCTGTCAGCGTCGTCTTCCCGTGGTCCACGTGACCTATCGTTCCGATGTTCACGTGCGGCTTGGAACGGTCAAATTTTTCCTTCGACATCTCTTTAGCCTTAGCCTCTTCTCGTTTAAATAAATCCTCGTCAGCCCACTTAATCCAGTTAATCGCTGGAGCCCGCGATGAGATTTGAACTCATGACCTCCTCCTTACCAAGGAGGCGCTCTACCCCTGAGCTACGCGGGCGCGAATTCAAACGTCAAGGAATGGAGCGGGCGACGAGATTCGAACTCGCGACCCTCAGCTTGGAAGGCTGATGCTCTACCAACTGAGCTACACCCGCCCTTGAAACATTGCCAATTGCCGATTTGCAATTGCCGATTCAAACACCAACCTCAGCACCGTCAACCAATTGGCAATCGACAATTGGAAATCGTCAATGCACCTTGGTGCAGGGGGTAGGATTCGAACCTACGTAGGGCGTGAGCCCGCCGGGTTTACAGCCCG
Organism: uncultured Acidobacteriota bacterium; assembly: GCA_963770215.1. Taxonomy (GTDB): domain Bacteria; phylum Acidobacteriota; class Blastocatellia; order Pyrinomonadales; family Pyrinomonadaceae; genus PSRF01. The sequence goes on along the minus strand of CAVYOP010000006.1, from coordinate 278,301 downwards.
GTGCCATTAACCACTCGACCACCCCTGCCCTCTTTTTTAGTCTGCCGTGGAGCCGGCGAAGGGACTTGAACCCCCGACCCTCTGATTACAAATCAGATGCTCTACCAACTGAGCTACGCCGGCCCGCTATAGAGTGTTAATAGCGACATTCCGACAAAATGCGGATACTACCAAGCGAGTTTCAAAAACGCAAGTAGCGGTGACAGTTGCGGATAAGTGACCAAAATCCCCGCCATCCGTGTTACACTCATCCCGCCTCACTCGCGTCACCTTGCATCAGTTTGCCCCATTCCTTAGATCACTTAGGAGACTACACATGAAGGCACTCCCGTTCTCGCTCGTTTGTTTGCTTGCATTCGCTTTCACGGCAAGCGCCCAATCACCCGCCCCAACCCCGCAAATGGTTTTGCCAACGGCTAAACAGCCGGGCCGCATCGCCGGTGAAAGCAGCCTGTTTTGCGCCGGTTATATCCGCTACCAGCGTTTTGGCCAAACACCCGAAATCGTCGGCGCCGAAGAGGAACAGGAACAACGCACCTATTCGCATCGGCGACATCGTCTACCTGAACGCCGGCTCGCGCCACGGCATTAAAGAAGGCCAAACCTTCCAGATCGTCCGCCCGCGCGGCGACGTAAAAGGCGTCCACCGCACGAAAATCGGCTTTCTGGGCACTTACGTCCAGGATATCGGCCAGCTCGAAGTCTTCAAGGTCAACGCAGAGACTTCCGCTGCAAAGATCACGTTCACCTGCGACACGGCGTTGCTCGGCGACCTCGTGGTCGATCTTCCGGTGCGCGAGTCGCCCCGGCAACGTCCTGAAGCAAACCTCGATCGCTTTGCAGATCCGAGTGGTAAACAGGTCGGTAGATTGATGATGGCGCGAGACAACCGCGAGTTGCTTACGAAACACGACATCGTCTACATCGATCTCGGCGGTGAAGACAACGTCAAACGCGGCGACTACCTGACGATCTATCGCCCTTTGGGCACCGGCAACATCACGCGCGTCGACAACGAAGAGTTGGCGCGTAATCGCGCGACCGGTTTTCAGAGCAATCGCTTCCGCGGCGGCGGCTTGTCAAACCAGGCCTCGCGCGCCAAGGACGAGACGGCAGTTCGTGGACGTTCCCGGACGCTATCGCTACCGGCCAATCACTTCAAAGGAAGTTAAAGACGATCGTCCGGCGATGCCGAGGAAGATAATCGGTGAGATGGTGATTCTGGACGTTCAGAGCCGCACGGCGACCGCGATTATTACTCGCGTTTCCGCTGAAGTTCATACTGGCGATTGGGTTGAGATCCAATAAAAGGCACAAGCGGGACAAGAAAGCCGACACAAAAGGCACAAAAAGAGTTATTCAGGCTTTCATTCAGGCTTGGGTGGTTCGAGCTTGTGCCTTTTGTGGCTCTGTCTGTGCCTTTCGTGGTTTCTTTTTGTGGCTTACGATCGTGCGGTAGAAAGAGCTGAAATAACTGTACATCGACGTGACCGCGGAAATCACCACCAGCCACAGCATCGCGCGCCCAGCCGTATAAAGCAGCACCTGCAAATCGTTCCCCGTCGTCGGTCCACCGGCGACCACATGCTCCCATGCCATCCGCAGTTCCGGAACCGACCAGAACTCGATCGCCGGAAACGGCTTGCCGAAGTTGGCCACCGGCGGCTTTCCGCCCACACTCGAGGCGATCAACAACGCCACCGTCACCACCTGGGCCAGCATTTTGAACTTGCCCATCTTCGACGCCGAGATCACGACGCCGTCGACCGCGGCGATCGATCTTAAACCGGTCACTGCAAACTCACGCCCGATGATGATCACAACCGCCCACGCCGGCGCCAGTTGGTTCTCGACCAGCGAGATCAAAGCCGCGGAGATCAGCAGCTTGTCCGCAATCGGATCGAGCAACTGGCCCAACCGCGTCACTTGTCCGCGGCTGCGCGCCAAACGTCCGTCCAGGTAATCAGTCAACGCTGCGCCAAGAAACATCACGACGCCCAACACATGTCGCGGCACGCCAAACCACTGCTCTGAAAACGGCGTCAGCAGCACAACGACGAGCAACGGAACGATAAAGATCCGGATTAAAGTCAACGTGTTGGGCAGGTTCACGATGGGTCGAAGTGTACCACGATTTGTATTTGTGGAACTTTTCGGACGGCTCATGTGAATAGGAAACATGAAGAAATTATTTCCCCTGCTTATCGTGTCTCTGATGTGCGTCCAGGTCGCTCTCGCGAACGACGCGCGCGCCGAAGAAGTTCTCAAACAAGCCCGCGAAGCCATCGGCGGCGAGCGCCTGCAAAAGATCGAGGGCCTGCACATCAACGGGCAGTATCGCCGCGTCTTTGGCGACCGTCAGATGGGCGGCGATCGCGAGATCAGCATTTCGCTGCCGAACAAATATCTCGTTGAAGACGCGATGAACATGGGCGGCATGAGCACGTCAATTATGAACTCGCGCGGACTGAACGGCGAACGTGCGTGGAGCGGGTCGAGCGGTGGCGGCGGCATGGTCATCCGCATGGGTGGTGGACCAGGCGGCGCGCAGCTCACTCCCGAACAGATGGAAGCCGCGCAGCGGCGAATGTATCAGGCGGAATTCTCGCGCTATTTGCTGGCGATGATCCTGACCGCGCCGCCGTCGCTGGCGGTGGAGTTCAAGTACGCCGGTGAATCAGACGTCGAAGATGTGGCCGCGGATGTGGTCGACGTCACCGGCCCCGACCGTTTCTCGGTGCGACTGTTCTTCGACAAGAAGACTCACCTGCCGTTGCTGTTGAGCTATCGCGGTCCAAAGCCCCGAGTCTTTACGATGAGCAACCCGGGCGGCGGAAACACAAGGCCCAGTCCCGAGGATCTCAAGAAAGCGCGCGACGAAGCCGAAAAGAAAATGCAGGCAGAGGCCCCGGCAATGCCCGAAGAGGTCGACTTCTTTATTCGGCTGACGGATCACAAGAAAGTCGACGGCGTAATGCTGCCGCACAAGTTCACGTTTCTGACCGAAAGCGAGGTCTCGGAGGAGTTTGAGATCTCGAAATACCAGGTCAATCCGCAGTTCAAAGCAGACAAGTTCGAGAAACACTGAAGGAGCGTTGATCGATGCGAGTTCTGAGCCTCCCCTATCGCGCCATCAGTGTGCTTCTCGTTCTGTTGTCGAGCATTCCGTGTTTCGCGCAAACAAACAGCACGCTCGAAGTGATCGTCAAAGATCCCTCCGGCGCACTAATAAACAAGGCTATTGTGCAGTTGATAAAGAATGGAAAAGTTCATTCAACTGCCCAAACCAATCAGCGCGGCGAAATCAAGTTCAATAAACTCACGCCCGGTGACTATGAAATCCGCGTCGAAGCAGTCGGCTTCAAACCTCAAGCAATAACTCTTTCAGCTCCGCTACAGCGCACCGAAGTCTCGCTCGAAATCGACGAGATCAAAGTCGACGTCGACGTCGCCGAAGAAGCGCAGGTGCGGAACACAAATCCGAACGGCGTGTCGTTCAGCAACGTGATGACAGCCGACCAGATCGCGCAACTTCCCGACGATCCTGATGAATTCGAAAACGCGATCAATCAACTCGCCGGACCCGGCGCGCAGATTCGCGTCAACGGCTTTCGCGGCGGCAAACTCCCGCCCAAATCACAGATTCGTGAGATCCGCTTTCGTCTGAATCCCTACGCCGCCGAGAATCACGACGCGGGTTTCGGCCTCGTCGACGTCATTACTAAACCCGGCGTGAATTCGTGGCATGGTTCGTTCAACTTCGGCTTTCGCGACGAAGCGATGAACGCGCGCCAGGTGTTCGCGCCGTTTCGCGGCCCGGAACAACAACGACGCTTCGGTCTATCGCTCGATGGTCCACTCTGGAAAGATCACACTTCGCTGTTTCTCAACGTCGACGGCTCGCTCTTCTTCGACGCGCGTCCGATCTTTGCGACGACGCCGACCGGAACGTTCTCGGATCTCGCTTATCGTCCTTCGCGCCGGTTGAATATCGACGCGCGCGTCGAGCACGTGCTGACCAAGACCCACACCGCGCGGTTTCAATTCCAACGCAACGCCGGCGTGCAGAACAATCTCGGCGTCGGCGATTTCGATCTGCCCGCGCGTGGCTACGCGCAGGATCAAACTGAGTACATCGCCCGCTTTGCAGATTCAGGCGTGTTCGGCAAGAAGTATTTCAACGAGCTGCGCGTGCAAGGACGTTGGCTGCAAACCGAAATGCGCTCGGTGAGTCTCGGACAGACGATCCTCGTTCCCGGCGCTTTCAACGACGGCAGCGCGCAGCGATTCGGCGGCCGGAAACAATTCGATCTCGAGATCGAAAACAACGTCGACTACGCGCTCGAAAAACACGGCCTGCGTTTTGGCGGCCGCTTCGAAGCCGCGCGTTACCGCAGCGATGAATTCAACAACCGTTTCGGCACGTTTCAGTTTGCTGATTTGGAAGCGTTCGAAGCAGGACTGCCGACACAGTTCACGCAACGCATCGGCGATCCGCTGGTTGAGTATCCGCAGTATCAATTCGGTTGGTACGTGCAGGACGACTTTCGCCTCCGCAAGAACCTGACGATCAGCTACGGCGTGCGTCACGAGATGCAGAGCCACGTGCCGGGCAAGTTCAACATCGCGCCGCGTCTCGGCTTTGTCTGGTCGCCGAAGAAAGACGGAACGATCACGCTGCGCGGCGGCGCGGGCATTTTCTACGACTGGTTCGCCGCGACGGTCTACGAACAGACCTTGCGCGTCGACGGTGAACGGCAACGCGATCGCGTCATCATTAATCCCGGTTATCCCAATCCTTTTAGCTCCGGCACGCAGACAACGCTGCCGCCGAGCCGGATTCAGACCGATCCGAATCTCCAGATCCCGTACATCATTCAGGCTTCATTGGGTATGGAGACGCAGCCGTTCAAGCTCTTTCGACTGACGACGAATTACCAGTATCAACGCGGTGTTCACCTGCTGCACGGACGCAATTTGAACGCGCCCGTGCCGGGCATCGGCCGTCCCGATCCGCTCGTGGGTAACATCACGAACGTCGAGTCGTCGGCGTATAGCTCAGGCCATCGTTTGATGGTCAACGTCGGACCGGCGAAGTTTGTCCAGGGGCTGTTCTGGAGCGTGAACTACCTCCTGATGAAAAACACGAACGAAGCAGACAGTCCGTTCAGCTTGCCTTCCGACAACTTCAATTTGCGTGCTGATCGCGGGCCGTCGGCGGCTGACTTTCGTCACCTCATTTCCGGATTCGTCAACAAGCGCTTGCCGCTGGGGTTCTCCGCGTCGGCGATCTTTCAAGCGACTTCCGCGCTGCCGTACAACATCACGACCGGCTTCGACAACAACAGCGACACCGTCATCAACGACCGGCCCACCGGCGTTGGCCGCAACAGCGGGCGTGGCGCGACGCGCTGGGAAATCGGATCGCGCTTGAGTTGGGGCACCGACTTCGGTCCCGATCAACAACCCGCCGGCGGGCCGCAAATGCGCATGATTCGTATTGGCGGCGGCGACGGAGCCGCAGCGCCGTCAATGCCGGGAATGCCCACTAAGAAATACCGCGTCGAGTTCTACGCACAGGCGTTCAATCTCCTGAATCACGCGAATCTGGGGACATTTAACGGTGTGCAAACGTCGCCATTCTTCGGCCAGGCGACCTCCGCTCAGCCGCCGCGCCGGTTCGAAGTCGGCACGCGATTTAATTTCTAATTGTAGGGCGGCCTCCGTGGCCGCCCTCTGCCCGCCAAACGGGTGGCCATGGAGGGCCACCCCTACAACGCTGCTTGCCGCGCGAAAATCAGTCAGCTAGAATGGCTGATTTTCACTATGGCCATTGATCGCATCAGTGTCAGGGGCGCCCGCCAGCACAACCTAAAAAACATCAACGTCGATATTCCTCGCGACCAGTTTACCGTAATTACCGGACTGTCCGGCTCGGGCAAGTCCTCGCTCGCGTTTGACACGATTTACGCCGAAGGCCAGCGCCGCTACGTCGAATCTCTTTCAGCCTACGCCCGCCAGTTTCTCGATCAGCTCGAAAAACCGGATGTCGATTCGAGTCGAAGGACTCTCGCCCGCGATCTCGATCGAACAGAAGACCGTTTCGCGCAGCCCGCGCTCGACCGTCGGCACGGTCACCGAGATCTACGACTACCTGCGCCTGCTGTTCTCCTCCATCGGCATTCCGCATTGCCACATCTGCGGCGCGGCGATCACGCGGCAGACGTCGAACAGATCGTGCAGAACGTGCTCGGACTGCCGGAAGGCGAGCGCGTGATGATGCTGGCGCCGATCGTGCGCGGCCGCAAAGGCGAGTTCAAAAAGGAACTGGAGAAACTGGCGAAAGACGGTTTTCTGCGCGCGCGTATCGACGGCGAACTGCTTTCGCTCGACGAAGAGATCCGTCTCGACAAGCGTCGTAATCACACGATCGAAGCGGTCGTCGATCGGCTGCTGATCAAATCAGGCATTCGCGAACGGCTGACCGATTCGATTCGCACCGCGCTCAAGCTGACCGGCGGCGCAGTGCTGATCTCCATCGTCGACGGCGAAGAGAAGCTCTATTCGGAACGAATGGCGTGCGTGAACTGCGGCATCAACGTCCCACCGCTCGAGCCGCGCTCGTTCTCGTTCAACTCCGCTTACGGCGCGTGCAAACGTTGCCACGGCCTGGGAACAGTGATGGAGATCGATTCGCTCAAGCTGATCCCTGACGCGCGACAAACTCCTGAACGAATCGGCTACATGGGCACGCAGGACAAGCAAGGCTCCGCTTATCTGCGCAGCGCGCTGCTCGCCGTCTGCAAACACTTTCAGGCCGATCCGAAGTCGCCGTTTGAAGATTTGCCGAAGGAAGTGCGCGAAGGTTTTCTGAACGGAGTCAGCGGGAAACTAACGTTCACCCAGGGACTGTATAACTATCAAAACGAGTGGAAAGGCGCGTTGCGCTGGCTGCACGAACGCCTGAACGAAGCGCCTTCGGAGAAGGTTCGCGTCGCGCTCGAAGAGTTGGTTTCGCCATCCGTATGTAGCGAATGCAGCGGACGCCGCTTGCGTTCCGATTCGCTGGCGGTCCAGGTCGGTGGGCGCGGGATTGCGGAGTATACGTCGCTGCCAATCGAGGATGCGGTCGAAGCGTTCGAGCAAGTGGAGCTCAATCAGCGCGAGGAACAGATCGCCGGTCCAATACTGCGCGAGATCAAGAACCGTCTGCGCTTCCTCAAGACTGTCGGTCTTGGCTACCTGACTCTCGATCGGACTTCCTCGACACTTTCCGGCGGCGAAGGCCAACGCATTCGCCTCGCCACGCAGATCGGATCGCAGCTGCGCGGCGTTCTTTACGTGCTCGACGAACCGTCGATCGGTCTTCACCCGCGCGACAATCAAAAGCTGTTGGAAACACTCTCGGCGCTGCGCGATCTCGGCAACACCGTTCTCGTCGTCGAACACGACGAAGAAACGATCCGGCGCGCGGATTACGTGGTCGATCTCGGGCCGGGCGCCGGCGCTCACGGCGGCGAAGTCGTGGCCGTCGGCACTGCTGCCGACGTCGCCGAGAATCCCGCATCGATTACGGGTCTCTACATCCGCGGCGCACGGAAGATCGAAGTGCCGGCGCAACGGCGAACGCCAAACGGCAAATGCCTGACGATTCGCGGCGCTTACGCAAACAACTTGAAAGAGATCGACGTCTGTTTTCCGTTGGGCTTGTTGACTGTCGTGACCGGCGTTTCCGGATCGGGCAAATCAACGCTCGTCGAAGACATTCTTTACCACGCGCTGGCCCAACATCTTTACGGCTCGGCGGCCGAGCCTGGTCCATACAAAGCGATCGAAGGTCTCGAACATATCGACAAAGTGATCGAGATCGATCAATCGCCGATCGGCCGCACGCCGCGCTCGAATCCGGCGACCTACACCGGCCTGTTCACGCCGCTGCGCGAGCTCTATGCGATGCTGCCTGAATCGCGCGAACGCGGTTACAAACCCGGCCGCTTCTCTTTCAACGTCAAAGGCGGACGTTGCGAGGCTTGCGAAGGCGACGGCATGAAACGCATCGAGATGAACTTCCTGCCCGATGTGTACGTGCTGTGCGACGTGTGCCGCGGCGCGCGTTACAACCGCGAAACGATGGCGGTGAAATACAAAGGCAAGTCGATCGCGGATCTGCTCGACACGACCGTCGAAGAAGCGCTGCCGTTGCTGGAAAACATTCCGCAGATCAACCAGAAGCTCCAGACGTTGCTCGACGTTGGTCTCGGCTACATCAAGTTGGGCCAATCGGCGACGACCCTTTCCGGCGGCGAAGCGCAGCGCATCAAACTCGCGAAAGAACTTTCGAAGCGCGCGACCGGCAGAACCATCTACATCCTCGACGAACCAACTACCGGTCTGCATTTCGCTGACGTTCACAAACTTGCTCGACGTGCTGCAACGACTCGTCTCGCTTGGCAACACGGTGCTCGTGATCGAACACAACCTCGACGTGATCAAGTCAGCCGATTACATCATCGATCTTGGTCCAGAAGGCGGCGAACATGGCGGGCGCGTCGTTGCCACAGGAACACCGGAAGAGGTCGCGCGTTCGAAGCGTTCACACACAGGCCAGGTGCTGCGGCCACTGCTCAACGGTCACGCGAACGGAAACGACAAAAAAATTCCTTCCTCCTCTTGACCTAAATTCCTTTCTGAATTATTCTGCCACCTCTGAAATTGAAAACGGATTTCAATTTCGCTGCCAGGTTGGATCACCATGAAGGAACCAAATAAAAAAAAGAAGCAGGCACACAAGCGTCGTGGGCCAAGGTACTGGATCGTTGCCATCGGAGCGATGGGCATGCTCGTCGCCTATTGTCCGGCCAAGAGTCACAACGTCGTGCTTGGTAAAGCACGACTCGACAACAAACCCGTTGTCAGCGAACAGCAGCGACAAATTCTCTTCGACATCCCAGCCGACACGCTCGAAACAGTCATCACCAAGTTTCAGAAGATTGCCGACTTCCAGGTCGTAATTCCGAGCGACGCGATGCGCACCATCGCTTCTCCGGGCGTCAGGGGACATTATTCGTCCGAGCAAGCATTGAGAGAGATCCTGCGCGGCACGGGCATCAGCTATCGCTTCACTGACAAACGCACGGCGATTCTTGAAATCCACGCCGCGGCTGAATCTGTCGAAGTTCGCGACGATACACAACCGGTTCTTTCGTCGCCGAAGTACACGGAGCCGTTACTTGATACTCCGCAAACGATCACGGTCATCTCGAAAGAAGTGATCGAGGAACAAGGCGCGACGACCTTGCGCGACGTTTTGCGCAACGTGCCCGGCTTGACGATCACCGCCGGTGAAGGCGGGAACCCGGCCGGCGACAATCTCACGCTGCGCGGCTTCAGCGCGCGCAACGACATCTTTGTCGACGGCGTGCGTGACATCAGTCCGCAGGCGCGCGATCCTTTCAACCTCGAACAAGTTGACGTGGTTAAAGGACCAGGCTCGGCTTACACCGGCCGCGGCTCGACCGGCGGATCGATCAACCTGATCAATAAAACTCCGGGTCTGCGCCGCACTTTTTCGGGCACGCTCGACTTCGGCACTGACGCCACTCGTCGCGCGACTGCCGACATCAATCTTCCGATCGGCGACACCGTCGGCTTTCGTTTGAACATGCTGGCTCATCACTCCGGCGTCGCGGGCCGCGATGTAGTCGAGTTCGATCGCTGGGGTGTCGCGCCGTCGCTCACGTTTGGTCTCGGCAAACCAACTCGCTTCACGATCAGCTATTACAAACTGAAGCAGGACAATATCTCCGATTACGGCATCCCGTGGGTTCCCGCGACAAACAACGCATTGGTGGAGTTTCGCGATCGTCCCGCGCCCGTGCCGCGCAATACGTTTTACGGTCTCCGCGACCGCGACTTCGAAAAGCTGGACGCCGATCTGGTAACGCTCAAATTCGAACGCGACTTCAACGACGCGCTCTCGCTGCGCAACCAGTTTCGCTACAGCAACTCGACGCGTGACTCGATCGCCACGCCGCCGCGTTTCGCCAACAACAACTCGACGGCCATCAATCGCGAGCTGCGTTCCTGGATGACGGAAGACGACGTCTGGGACAACCAAACGGATTTCATCGCGCGCTTCTCTACGGCGGGCATCGAGCACGCCCTCGTTACCGGCATGGACATCGCGCGCGAAAGCAACGTTCGTCACACGCGCACCGCCGGCAACATGCTGACGACGCTCTTCAATCCGAACCCCGACGACGTCTTCACCGGCGCAATCACGGTCAGCCCGATCGTCGGCGATGTGACGGCGAACTCGCAGGCGCTTTACATGTTCGACACGGCGAAACTCGGCAGCAAGTGGGAGCTGAACGGCGGACTGCGTTGGGATCGATTTGATGCTGACGGCATCACGACCACAGGCGCGCCGGTGTCGCGTGTCGATCAGATGACGAGCGTGCGCGCCGGCGTGGTATTCAAACCGTTGCCGCAGGGCGCGGTCTATGGTTCGTACGGAACGTCACTCAATCCTTCGCTGGAAGGCTTGTCGTACAACACGGCGAACACGGTGATCGATCCGGAAAAGACTTACACACTCGAAGCGGGCAGCAAGTGGGACTTCTTCAGCGGCCGCGTGCTGTTGAGCGGCGCGATCTTCCGCGTTGAAAAACTTAACGCGCGCACGCCCGGCGTCCTGCCCGGCGATCCGCCGCAGGTGCTCGAAGGAAAACAGCGCGTGGACGGCGCCGAGTTGAGTGTCGAAGGCAATCTCACGAAAGCGTGGCGCGTGCTCGCGGGTTACACGTTCCTCGACAGCGTGACGGTCGATTCAAACACTCCCGCGGAGATCGGCAAAGAGCTGGTCAACACGCCGCGTAATTCGTTCAACCTTTGGACCACTTACAGTTTCCCCTGGAGACTGGATGTCGGCGGCGGCGCGCGTTTTGTCGATCGCCGTTTCGGAAACACTATCAACACGCGCTTCGTCGACGCCTATTGGACCTTCGACGTGATGGCGTCGTATCCGATATCGGAACACATCGACCTCAAGCTGAATATTTACAACCTCGCCGATAAGTTCTATTTCGATCGGATCGGCGGCGGCCACATCGTGCCTGGACCAGGACGGTCCGCGATGGTGAGCACCAGCTTCAGGTTCTAACCGATGTTACTTCAGGTTCCAGAGGTACTGTCAGCCGAGCAGGTATCGCATTGCCGCAAGGTTCTCGAAGTCGCCGAGTGGGTCGACGGCCGGATCACCGCGGGGCATCAGTCGGCGCGCGCCAAAGACAACCTGCAACTGCGTGAGGGTCTCGAAGAAGCGAAGCAACTCGGCGACGTCATTCTCGCCGCGCTCGAGAGCAATCCGTTGTTCATGTCGGCGGCGTTGCCGTTGAAAGTTTTCCCGCCGCTTTTCAATCGCTATCAGGACGGGCAGTCGTTCGGCAATCACGTCGACAACGCGATTCGCCAGGTGACGGGCACGCCACATCGCGTCCGGACGGATCTGTCAGCGACGCTGTTCTTCAGCAATCCGGATGAGTACGAAGGCGGCGAGCTCGTTGTCGAAGATACTTACGGCGTTCACTCGGTGAAGCTGCCTGCAGGTCATTTGATTTTGTATCCCGCGAGCAGCGTGCATCACGTGCGGCCGGTGACGGGCGGTGTGCGGCTCGCTTCGTTCTTCTGGATTCAGAGCATGGTGCGCGACGACGGCGAACGCACGCTGCTGTTTGATCTCGACGTCGCGATCCAACGATTGATGAGCGACGTGCCTGAGCATCGTTCCGTCGTCGAACTGACTTCGCTTTATCACAATCTACTGCGCCGCTGGGCTGACGTTTAGTTTGTAAAAACTCGAAATGAAACGACTGCGCAAAATTATTTTCTGGTGTCATTTGCCGGTGGGTGTTATCGGCGGGCTTGTCATACTCGTGATGTGCGTAACGGGCGTGTTGCTGTCTTATGAGAAGCAGATCACTTCGTGGGCCGACACGCGCGGCTATCGTTCGGCGCCGCCGAGCGCTGAAGCGCGACATCTTCCTGTCGAAATGCTCGTCACGAAGGCACGCGATACGCGCGGCGCTGACCCGACTGCGGTTACTTTGAAATCAGACGCTGCCGCGCCGGCGGAGATCGCCTTTGGACGCGAGACGACGCTGTTCGTAAATCCTTATTCGGGACAAGTGTTAGGCGAAGGATCGATCAAGGTCAGGAATTTCTTTCGCGGTGTTACTGACTGGCATCGCTGGCTCGGCGCAAAGGGCGACAATCGCAACGTCGCTCGCGCTATCACGGGCGCGTGCAATCTCGGCTTTCTGTTTCTGGTGGGGAGTGGTTTCTATTTGTGGTTGCCCAGGAACTGGAACTTGAAGGCGTTGAGAAACGCAGACCTGGTTCCGCCGCGGACTGCCAGCGAAAGCACGCGACTTCAACTGGCACAACGTGATCGGCTTCTGGTACTGCCGCACCATTGTTCGTCGTCGTGCTCTCTGCCGTGGTGATCTCGTATACGTGGGCCGGCAATCTTGTCTATCGCATCGTCGGCGAAACACCGCCGGCGCCGCGCGCCGCCAATCAAGCACCCGCACGCCCGAACAACAGCGAACCTGCAACCGCAGCCGTAACCAACATCGATTCCGCCTGGTCCATCGCCGAAAAACAAGTAGGCGACTGGCGCAGCATCACGCTGCAACTACCCAACTCCGCCACCGCGCCGCTTACTTTCAACATCGACAGTGGCACTGGCGGACAGCCGCAAAAACGCGGCCAACTCGTATTGGACCGCACGACCGGCGCGGTGACACGTTGGGAGCCTTTCTCGTCCTACACTCGCGGCCGTCAGCTTCGATCGATCCTGCGTTTCGCGCACACGGGCGAGGTCGCCGGTTTGGCCGGTCAAACGATCGCAGGGCTTGTGTCGCTCGGCGGCGCTGTGCTTGTGTTCACCGGACTCGCCCTCGCGCTTCGTCGTTTCTACGCGTGGTTCTCGAAGCGCGCGACCGCCACGATGAAAACCGCCAAAGACACTGCGTAGCGCATGGTATACTCTGCGGTTCTCAGCGTCTCTGCGGTAAACAATAAACGCAGAGACGCTGAGGGCCGCAGAGGTACACAGAGTTGCCATCCATTTACGACGACCATTTGCGACCGCTGGATCTTGGCGCAGTAAAAACCTATCCGCTCGCCTCACGCACCAGCAAAGTCAACCTCGACAACTTCGCGACGCCCGTAAGCGACGACGCTTCACTGCGTGCGTTTCTGTCGAGTTTGCCTGACGTACTGGCTGTTCAATCGTTGCGCCAACTAACGACCGCATCCATCGCGCGCGCGAACTGAAGAAGCCGATCATCTGGGGCATCGGCGGACACGTCGTCAAAACAGGTCTCGCGCCTTTGCTGATCGATCTGATGAAGCGCGGGTTTGTTTCAGCATTTGCGGCGAACGGATCTGTGCTGGTCCATGACTCGGAGATCGCGTTGATCGGCTCGACTTCGGAAGACGTCGACGCCACGCTTTCGGAAGGCATCTTCGGCGGTGCGGAAGAAACCGGACAACTCCTAAACACCGCCGCACTCGACGGCGCGCGCGATCACATCGGGCTCGGCGAGGCAGTTGGCCGCGCGTTGCTGTCACGCAATCCTCTGCATCGCGATTATTCCCTTCTCTGCGCAGCGTACGAAGCGAAGATCCCGTTTACCGTACACGTTACGATCGGCGGCGACATCGCCCACTTCCATCCGAAAGCCGACGGCGCGTCGTTAGGCGCAACCACCCACACGGATTTCCGGCTGCTCGCCGCGCTCGTAAAAGAGATGGATGGCGGCGGCGTCTATCTCAACGTCGGATCGGCCGTCGTGCTTCCCGAAGTCTTCCTGAAATGCGTTACGCTCGTCCGCAACCTGGGCCATCCGCTCTCCGACATCACCACCGCCAACTTCGACTTCATTCAATCCTACCGGCCTTTGACGAACGTCGTTCGCCGCCCGACTGAAAAAGGCGCCGGCCACGGCTACTCAATCACGGGCCATCACGAGCTCACGATCCCTTTGCTGGCCGCCCTGCTCATCTGCTCCGCGGAGTAATTCAAGCATCTGGCACATCGAATGCTTTATGTCGCCTCGTCGGCGGCGAGCGCCCCGCGCCGCGCGGTTTTGGGGTGTAACGCCGTTCTCTCTTGACCCAATACCTGGTTGATTCACCACAGGTCTCGCCGCCGAATTAACTAGAGGATATTCCCTCAGTCCGTCCAGAAGTCCTCAATTAAAGGAACCGTCCGAACAATGATCAATGCAGACTCACGACGCGTCCTCGTTGCGGAAGACGATCCTGTCATCAGCCGCCTTGTCACACACCTGGTCCAGAAACAACAGTACCAGCCTGTGCTGATGACTGACGGAGGCGCTGCCTATCGCCTGTTGCAGCGGGACGCAGATTTTTGTGGCGCAGTCTTCGACATGAACATGCCCAACCTCGACGGGCTCGAAGTGATTCGGTTCATGCGAACCGAGAACCGTCTCATGCGTATCCCGGTAATGATGTGCAGCGCAAACCGCGACTTGAGCCTGATGGCCGACAGTTTCGCGGCGGGTGTGACGCTGTTTCTGCCGAAACCCTTCACCAGCGAACAATTCGAAACCACCTTCCGGCTGCTGCTGCAAAACCAGCCACGCCGAAACAAGAACTAACTATGAATACAATTAACGACCTGGACCATGCAGCCCCCCAACCACCACTGGCCGCAGTCGACTTCAGCGTGCTTGCCGGACTCGACGACGAACCGAGCGAAGGCGAGACCGATCTGATCATCGAACTGATCGATCTTTATCTCGGCGAAGTTCCACTGCTGATCGGCTCACTCCGCCAGGGCCTGCAACTTAACAACTGGAAATCCGTTCGGCGCGCGGCGCACACGCTTCGTGGCAGCAGCGGCAATCTCGGCGTGCTTCAGATGAGCAAGCTGGCCGGGCAAATCGAACGTCTCGACGAAACGGAAATGGATTCTGCGCGCGCGCTCTGTGACAGTCTCGATCAGGAGTTCGTGCGGGTTACCGAACTACTCCTTGAGGAGCGACGGCGAAGGGCAACATGAAGATTTTGGTTGCAGAAGATGACCTGATATCGAGACGCATTCTCGTCGCCAGTTTGACGAAATGGGGACATCAGGTTGTCGTTACCGAGAATGGCGAAGAGGCGTGGCGCGTCCTGCAGGCAGCAGGTGCGCCGCCGTTGGCGATTCTCGACTGGATGATGCCGGGAATGAACGGCATCGACATCTGTCGCCGAGTGCGCAAGGAGATGGCAGACACGTCAACCTACATCATTCTGTTGACGGCGATCTCGCGCAACGAAGGTTTGATCGAAGGACTCGAGGCGGGTGCTGACGATTACCTGACGAAGCCGTTTGACCGGCACGAGCTGCGCGTGCGTTTGCAGGCCGCAGCGCGAATCGTCGAATTGCAGGCGTCGCTTCGCCAACGTGTCAGTGAGTTGGAAGCGGCAATCATCGAACGGCAACAGGCGGAAGAAGCGCTCCGGAATCTGAGTCTCACCGATCACCTGACCGGGCTATACAATCAACGCGGGTTCTTCAACCTCGCCGAACATCAGGCCAGGTTGGCCCGGCGGACCAGGGAACAATCGCTCCTGATCTATGGCGACATGGATGGGTTGAAAGAGATCAACGACACGCTGGGCCATAACAAAGGATCGGAAGCAATTGCCGCTATCGCGGACATACTGCGCCAAACATTTCGCGACGGCGATATCATCGCTCGCATCGGCGGGGATGAGTTTGCCGTGCTGGCGCCGAATGTTTGTCTTGACGAGTCCGACAAGATCATTCGGCGATTGGAGCGCAACCTGGAAGAGTTCAACGAGGAGCACGACGAGTTTCGCTTATCGCTGAGTATCGGGATGGTCGAGGTGGACCACGACAGCCAGTTGAGTATCGAGGAGCAAATTGCTCAGGCTGATCGAGCTATGTACCGGGATAAGCGAGGAAAGAAGGGGCGAGATCGTTTGGTGCTGGTCTAACGAGATCCGGGTTTGCCTTAGACGGCGCTAGGGTTTTTTCTTGCGGTCGTCGTTTTGTTTTGGCTGTTTCGGTTGCTGTGGCGGGGGTTTGTTGCCGCCCTTTCCGTCGATCACGCGCACCGGGTCCTTTTTCGGCCGTTTGTCTCCGCCTTTACCCTGGGCAAAAGCGCCGGTGGACATTACCGCCGTCATCACCATTGCCGCCAGGATTTGTTGGATTAACTTCATCATTTCAGCCTAGCCTCCTCATGCCAAGTCCTGCGCAAGGAGGGAGAAAGAGATGCGCTGACCCGGAGGCTGCAAGACAGGTGCCAGACCATAATAGCGCTGGGCGAGCGCTTTTTGCGCGAAAAGTTTAGCAGTGGAAACGAAAATCCGCACGGTTTCGAGTTTTCTCGCACCGTATGGTGCAGGTCGAAAACCGTGGATTTCCGGCTGGCCGCCAGATGTTCTGCGGCTCTGCTGCTCTGGCAGAGCCGCAAGACATCGGCGGCAGAGTCGCAGTTAACGCCGGACGGTGACGCTGAGGGTGCCGACGTTGCCGCTGCTGTCGAAGGCGCGAAGCGAGATGGTGTGCTCGCCGGGGGCGAGCGGGCCGAAATCGACGGTGTAAGTCTCGTGGCCGCTGTCGGCGATTCCGTCATCGGGAAAGACTGGCGCCCAGGCCGCACCGTCGATGCTGGCGTCGCCTTTTCTGATCTTCCCGGTCGCTATCGTCAACTGAAAAAACTACCCGCACGGAATCGCGCGTGATCTGCGGTTGGCCCACCACTTTCACGACCGGCGGCGTGTTGTCGATGTCGACCGGCTCGCTCAACCGTTCGCCGGACAGTCTTCTGTCCCGGCGGATTGTCCGGCGCATCGGTGGCGATGACCTTGATCACGTAGCGCCCGTCGGCGAGAGTCGCACCATCGATCGTGTAAAAGTTGTCGCGCAACTTGTCTTTCAACAACCGGAACGTCTGTTCATTCAGAGCGCGATAATAGATCGCATATTCCAACGTGTCGGAGTTGCGATCCTCAGCCTGCCACTGAAACGAACGCGCGCCACGTTGATAAAAACGGCGTGGCGGCACCTGCGCCACTGGTCCAAACAACGACGGGTCCAACCCTGACGACTCGACATTCGGATCGACCGTTGACCTGCACGATCTGTTGCAACCCAACGCCGATCGGCAACGCAGTGATCGACAACACTTCCGGAGCGACATTGCGCGGCAAATAAGCCACGCTCACGTCTTCGATCGACGATGGACCACCTGGCGCCGGCCGCTGCGCGGACCGTCGCGCGCCACTGAATGAAACGCGCTCGCGGACTCGAGATCTGATTGCCGTCCGGGTTCTTGTACGCAGCGCTCCAGTCACTCCACGTCGCATCGGGCCGTTCGCCGTTGCCGGTGCGTGTCTGCACTTCAACTACACCGGCGCCGCGCCACCAGATCCGTCCCCACGAAGCCGTTAGTTTCGCATCTCGCACCGGCGACTCATACGTGCCTTCACCGATCAAGTCATTGCCGAAGCGAAACAATTTTCCCTGGTTACTCGAGGCCGCATAGCACCTGATTGTTCCTCACGAGCAACGACGAGATCTGTCCTTCCGGAGACTGCAAGAGCAACGTGTCGCGACCGTCGTTTGTAACTGAATAGATCCGCCCCTTGTCAGCGGTTCCGATCAGCACGCTTCCCGGCTGTAAACCAGGCGCAATCGAAAACGCTGTCACTGTCGTCGAACTCCAAACAACGTCCGTCGCACCATCGGGCAGAATGCGAAACACAGCGCTGCGAGCATTCGAAACGTCGCTGCGGCTGCGTGTTGGTCCAGTTTGGCCCTGCACGGGCACGCCTGCTTCGTCGATCGCGGTGATCGTGACTGACGTGCTGACGCCGCCCGATCGGAAGGCTGCGGCGTCGGCGCTGCCGGAGTTGACGGCGTGCGCGCAGTCGCGGCAGCGTCACTCAACGCCAGCGCGTAGATCGAGCCGTCGGCAGCAGGCGCAAGCGCGTGGATCTCGCGAAGTTGCGTATCAAAGAGCGCGAAAGTTTTTCCTTCCGGCGAGACGCGCAACACGAGCCCGCCGGAGTCGGTGCCTGCAATTAAATCTCCCTGCGGCGTAACTGCCAGCGAAATCACGTGCGTTTGATTCGTGCTGACGAGCAACGAAGCTTCCGGAGCTTGCACCCGCCGAGCGCACGCGATACAACTTGCCGTTATCTCCCGTCCCGACCGCGAGCGAACCATCATTCATCAACGCCAGACGACCAGATGTACTTGTCAGCCGGATCGAAATAGACCTCGGCTTTGCCATCCGCCGGTGATGCGATAGACCTTCCCATCCGGCGAGGTTCCCGCAAACAAAACGCCATCGCGTCCCATCGCGAGCGCCGTGACGTCGAGCTCTGCCGCGTCGTAGAGCAGCGAACCAGCCCCCGCTGCGGTGATACGAAACGTCTTACCGTCGTGCCCGGTGCCGAGATAAACGTTGCCCTGGTTGTCGACCGCGCTGGACCAAATGTAGGTCTGCTGCGTGTTGAAAACTTCGGTGAGTTTTGGCGCGAGCATCAACACGCCTGTGTCGCTGATCGAAACGCCGCGAGCATCGCCTTTGAGCAATTCCGCGCGGCCGCTGGTTTCCCAAACCGCCGGTTGTCCGGCCTGCACTCCGATAATGAAAGTGAATATAGAAGTAAGGTGGTAATGAGCGGCAAGGCTACGTGTTTGTTTGCGTGATCATCGTTTCGTCAGTTTCCTATGTACTTGGCGTAGAGTGAGCGAGCAGTTGCGATTTCATTTGTGCCGCGAATGATTGAGCGCGCGTCTTTAAAAACCGTCAGTTCAAAATTGCCGGTGCGGAAGCGCAGGAGATACTCATTGAACTTTACTTCCCCGGCGCGCGAAGTCTTTCGGCGAGCGAGGCGAAGTTTACGCGTGTCGGTTGCGACGGCGAGATCTGTATCGCGTCGCGGCCGCACAACACGGCGGCAGCTTCACGCGACTCCGGCGAGAGCGCTTCGTAGCGCGCAAGTCCGCACGCAGGACAATCCGCACGTGGCGCGCCGGGATTGATCCCCCGCCATTCGTTGCGCCAGACGTCAAACTGCATCAACGAACCGTGCAGATCTTCGATGCTGTGGGTCAGCAGTTTCAATGCCTCACTCACCTGCACGGCGGCGACGACGTTGATGATCGGCATGATCACGCCGGCAGTGTCGCAGGTCGGCGCGCTCGCAGCGGGCGGCGCTTCTTCAAACACACAACGCAAGCACGCGGTTTGATGCGGGCGAATCGTCATCGTCACGCCGTACGAACCGACTGCGGCGCCATAGATCCAGTTCAGGTTGTGCTTCACGCAGGCGTCGTTAATCAGATAGCGCGTGGCGAAGTTGTCAGTGCCGTCGAGCACGACGTCGCACTCTTCGATCAACTGTTCGATGTTTGAATGATTGACGTCGGCAATGACCGGCTCGACTTCGATCGCGGAATTGATCTCGCGCAGGTGATTCGCGGCGGCAACCGCCTTCGGCAGGCGATCATCGGCATCGCTTTCAGTGAACATCGTCTGGCGTTGCAGGTTCGAAGGCTCGACGAAGTCGCGGTCGACGATGCGCAGACGTCCCACACCAGCGCGGCCTAACGCTTCAGCCTGCGCGGTTCCCAACGCGCCGCAGCCGACGATCAGGACGCGCGCCGCTTGTATGCGGCGCTGTCCTTCTTCGCCAATTCCGTTGAAAAGAATCTGTCGGCTGTAGCGGTCCTGCACTCCGTCGTTCACTGCTCGTCAGTATAGCAGTGAACGACAGATTAGACGGATTAGACCTGCGGCTGGTAAGCCGGCGAGATGTTGTAGCGCTTGATCTTGGCGTTGAGGGTGGTCGGCTTGAGGCCCAGAAGTTTGGCGGCGCGGATTTGACTGCCGGAAGTGCGGCCCAATGCCGTCCGGATGAGATTGACTTCAAACTGGCGCACTTCCTCCGAGAAGCGCGCGCCGCCCTTGATGTCGACCGGCCGGGAGATAGCCAGCGACTCAACCTCGTCGAGCAGTTGCAGCACGGTTTCGCGCAACGTGTTTAGCCGAACGTCGACATTCGGCTGGCCATTTGCTTTTTCTGTTAATCCGTTAGATTCGATTTCTAAAGTTGTGTCGGTATCCATGACTCACCTCTAATGAACAGGAACCCTGGGGTGATTGAATATTCTCAAACGAAATCAGACAATGGGTTAACTCTGTGACGGAACGGCTAAATTTTGTGATGGAGCGGCTAAGAAGATGGATAAGACCATGATTCTAAAGGGTGTTCCCCACCGCTTCCTGCAAATTCGCGCGGTAGTTTCGGCTTAGCGCGAGCTGTTTGCCGTTCTCCATGATGATGCGATACTCGCCGTGAAACCACGGCTGCATCTCCTTGATCCGATCGATCTTCACGATGGCGGATCGGTGAATCCGCAGAAACTGTTTCGGGTCAAGCTGCTCTTCGAGACTGCTGATCGTCTCGCGTAGCAAGTAACCTTTCTGGTTGTCGTAAACGCGGACGTAGTTGCCCTCGGCCTCGATGCAGTAGACGTCCTGCACGTGCAGAAAGAAAACGCGGCCGCCGTTTTTAATCACGAGCCGTTCGAGATAACGCGGCCCGGCCTTCAGCTCTTCGAGCAGCGCGATGATGTCCTGATCGCGGCGGCTGGTGCGATCGAGTTTGATCTGTTCCTTCGCTCGTTGAAACGCCGCTTCGAATCGTTCGCGATCGAACGGCTTGAGCAGGTAGTCGAGCGCATGCACCTCGAAGGCGCGCACCGCATATTGATCGTAAGCAGTCACAAAGATTACGTAAGGCGTGATCTTCGGATCGAGTGACTCGAGTACTTCGAAGCCGCCGAGCTCCGGCATTTGAATGTCGAGAAAGACGAGGTCCGGCGTTGACGATTGGATGGCTTCAACCGCTTCACGCCCGTTGGCGCACTCGCCTACGATCTCGACTTCCGAATCATTCTCCAGCATCTCGCGAATCATTTCGCGTGCTAGTGGTTCGTCGTCGACGACCAACGCTCGAATACGAGTTGCGTCCGTCATCCTGGGCTCCCAACTTAACTTGTCGCTTAAACACGTCAACGCGTGAAGGTGAGATTCACACGTACCAGATAAACACCGCAGTTGAATCACTTATGGCGCAAATCAACATGCAGTCGTTTGTTACGATCCAAACGGATGTAAGGTTCTGTTAGTGATGTCTAAACGAGAAATCGGAAAGGTGATTCAACTTCGTGAATGCCGTCGCGGGATCTCGATCGCTACAGTCAGACCGCCGGAAGCACGATTGGTCATTTCGAAGGTTGCGGATGTTCCATAAAGCCCCACGAGTCGTGCTTGAGTGTTAGCAAGACCGACACCTTTGCCCCGGCGCATTTCCCCACTGGGATCAGCGTTGAGACCGGGACCGTTGTCGTTCACTTCTATGTGCAACGAGCCGTTGCGCGGAAAGGCTGCGATCTCGACGTGTCCGGCATGACTGTTTCCGACGGCGTGTCGCATCGCGTTCTCGACGATCGGTTGAAGGATCAGGTTTGGAACGCGAACGTCGAGCACGTCAGGGTCGATCTTGATGTCGGTGGTCAGGCGATCCTGGAAGCGGATGCGTTCGATCTCCAAATAACTGTTCAGGAATTCAATTTCCTGTTGCAGGGTGACTTCCATTGAGCCGGAGTTTTCGAGTGTCAGTCGCAGGAAATCGCCAAGGCGCGTGATCATCTTGCGGGCGCCTTCCGTGTCTTTGCTTAGCAACGCTGAGATCGAGTGCAGTGTGTTGAAGAGGAAGTGCGGTTGCACTTGCATCTTCAAGGCTTCCAACTGCGACTGCACGAGCTGCGTGCGGAGTTGCGAGGCTTTTAGTTCGCCTTTGCGGTAGCTGTTGTAGTAGTTGAAGGCGTGACTCATCAGAAAGATGAACCAATAGAGAAGCAGCCAGCGATCGAGGTTCGGGTAGAGATAGCCGAACAAGCGCAGGGGCGTGATCGAGCTCACGCGGCCGGAGAGGAACATGTAAACGACGAAGTGAAGCGCGATTAGCACCGTGACGAGCGCAACGCTGAAGAGGAAGTGAAGGAAGACTTTGCGCAGCCAGTTTTTGCGATCGATGCGAAAGCGGCGGGCGAGCCAGAGGACGAGCGGGGTTACGAGCGCCCAGAGATAACAGGCTGACGCCTGAACGATGAAGGCGCGCTTATAAGGAATCGGCTGGCCTTCCGCGTAGTACATCGTGAAGACCTGGGTGCTGAAGAAGAGCGCGGCGATTGTCCACATTCCCAGGATCACGCCGAGATGCACGAACCGCTTCAGGACAGGTTTTTGGCGCGAATTGTCATCGGGAAAGTCAGGATCGTATTCAGAGAATGCGGGCGCGGAGTTCATAGAGTTCTGCTGTCTTGCTGAAAAACGTGGGCTCGGGAGGTAATAGCAATCCCAAGCGTATTACGCCTTATTAACACCGGCGAGGAAACTTTTGTGACCAACGGGACTCGCGGACATTCCAACCGGCCTGCGCTCACGCGATGTTGTAATCGCTTCGGCGATAGCGGCGCGGCAAACCGCTGCGGCGATAGCGAGGCGGCAAACCGCTTCGGCGACAGCTGTGCAGCAGATCGCTTCGGCGAGCGGTGCGGCACCGCTTCGGCGAGCAGTGCGGCAGATCGCTTCGGCTCTGCCGCCGGATGTGAGGCGAGGCTTGCCTCGCCGTAGCAGCTAAACTATCAGCGCGGCTTCGCCGCTCGTTCGGGCTTTGCCCATGGGGCCAAAGGCCGAACCAAGGGCATAGCCCGGTATCTTCTATTCAGCCAACGGCGAGGCAAGCCTCGCCTCACATCCGGCGGCAGAGCCGTGGCTTATCAGTCAACAGAGCCAAACTCAGCCCACAGAGCCAACTCAGCCCACAGAGCCAACTCAGCCCACAGAACCAAACTCGGCCCACAGAACCAAACTCGGCCCACAGAACCAAACTCAGCCCACAGAGCCAAACTCAGCCCACAGAGCCAAACTCAGCCCACAGAACCAAACTCAGCCCACAGAACCAACTCAGCCCACAGAGCCAACTCAGCCCACAGAACCAAACTCGGCCCACAGAGTCAAAACACAAAGCAATCTACGGCTCGGTGGCCATTTGGGCCACGGTCGAAAGCGGTTTTTCGAGTTGCTGGGCGACGGTCATGCGCGTCACGTTTTCAATCTCTTCACGACAAACTTCGACCACACGCTGCGTATTCTTAACACTCAAGTCTAAATCGTCCCCATCATCTGAAAGCACCCATTTCTTATCTTCACCACGCACAAGATGCCCAAGCTCATGCAACAACAACGCGGCGCGCGTCTTCCGCGTATTCGGCTGAAAATCGGCAATCCGCGGCACACTGTGATCGGACAGCGAGTTGCTGCGATAGAACGATCCCAACATATTGATCTCCGCCTTCTCGAAAATGCGAAACGAGAACCCGGTCGCGCCGTTCCGGAACATCGTCGTCTCCCCGCTCATGCGCACGGCGATATGCTTTTCGAGATACGCCGGACGCAGCTTAGGCATCAGCTCGTTGAGCGCCTCGATCGCGGCTGGTCCACCGTAGAGCCGGCTGCATTCGTTGTCATCGCGCAGGATCGTGAACACGTCGAGATAGGCCTTGTCGAGCTCGCTCAAGCGGCGCTCATCTTTCGCGGCCGTCAGAGTAAGTCGCGAGATCAACGTAGGGTCATCGGACGGGGCGGCGAAAGCGATTCGTACGGCTGCGAAGACGGCGAGAGTAAGGGCGGGGATAGTTTTCTTCACGGTTGCACCTCATTTCTTCGTGCGAAGCCTCGACTGGGCCTTGCCAATCAGAGTTGGAGCAACGTGTGCGTGAATGTACGTCGCCGTCAGAGTGCGCGGCGAAGTTTTGTGATGGAGAGGTGAGAATTAGTGACGGGGCGGCTCGAAAGAGACACTAAAAATTACTGGTCCAACGCGGCGGATGCTGCTTCATACATAATGGATGAAACAGGCGTTTGACCGGTCCATAATTCAAACTGAATTTTTGCTTGAGCGACCAACATTTCGAGTCCGCGCACGGTCTGGCAACCGGCCTTGCCGGCTTCTTGCAACAGGCGCGTCTCGATTGGATTGTAGACGAGATCGTAGACGTAACGAGCGCCGGCGAGTTGTTCGGCAGTCGCTGCGGTTCGATCTATCAGAGCGCCCGAGCCGAGTGGTGTGGCATTGACGACGAGATCGTAATCGGCGAATGAAGCGTCGTTCAGCGATGTATACGAAACACCGAACACTTCTCCAAGCGCACGAGCCTTTGCTATGTCGCGAGCAAACAGCGTGACGTTTGCGTCTTGCCGGCGAAGCGCCCACACCGCAGCACGCGCCGCGCCGCCTGTGCCGATCAATGCGACACGAGAATCTTTCAACGTAAGTTTCGACAACGGTTCGAGGAATCCGGCTGCGTCGGTGTTGAAGCCGTTCAGCTTGCCGTCTTCGATCACGATCGTGTTGACTGCGCCGATCTCTTTTGCCAGCGGATCGATCCAGTCGAGACACTCGACTACAGTCGATTTATGAGGCGCGGTGACGCTCAAGCCGCGCAAGTTCCAATCGAGCTCGCGCGTCGACGGATGGACCATGCGCGTGATGAAGCTCTTTACGTCGCCCACTTCAAGCGGCAGGTAGACACCGTTGACGCCGGCAGACTCGAACGCGGCGTTGTGCATGTGCGGCGAGACTGAGTGCATCACGGGCAGACCGACGAGGCCGCAGATCATCGTCTCGCGATCGATCTTGTCGACGTGATAAAGCGAGCGAAGCTTTTGCGCGGTGATCTGTCCCGGCGCTGTGGCGTTGTTGTCTCCCAACGCTGCGTAGGTCAGGAACGCGCCGCGTGATGGACCGAGTATGCGCGTCGCGAGGCCTGCGGTTCCCATCGCGATCGCGATCATCTCTCGTCCTTCCGAACGAGCACGATCCAGCAACTGAAACACAGGAATGCAATCGACAATGTCGTTCGCCTGCACGGCGATTTTGATCACACCGGCGGGCATTACTGCAAGGCGCTCGTAAATCTGCGTTAGATCGGGCGGAACACGCGTGAAGTCGTGATGCGAGATGATGATGCGCGACCAATCAGTTTCCGGCGTGAGATCCGTTTCGAGGTCCCACCAGGCAGTTTGCGGTGCGGTTTTCCAAAACGACTCACGCGTTGAAAGATCCAGTTCGCGATGCCCGCCCTGTTCGGCAGGACGAAGTGTCAGGATCACCGGACGCGATACGCGATCGAGCACCGGCTGCAAGTCTGCGAGGGTTTCCAGGCAATCGAGACGCAACTCGATCACATCAGCCCACTCGCCGGCTCGCTCACACGCTCTCGCTAATGAATCTAAATTTTCTTCACAGATCGAAACACAGATCCGCGTCATCTGTTGTCCGGGTTGTTATGCGTGAGGTGGCGGGTCGTTCCTTCAGTCACACTCGGCGCCGGCGGCATGAACTGCTCTGTTGCTCTCGGCGGCAAACTTTGCGGCAAACTCGGCGGCGCCAAAGCCGCGCGTTTCTCTCGTTCCCTGATGCGAATGAACTGCGCAATGCCGGTTCCCATCAGCGAGAACGCCGGCAGCAACATCCAGAACCACCAGTATTGCCCGATTGTTCGCGAAAGCACGATGGCGATAATGAGAAACGCGAACCCCATGAAGATGTTCTTAAAAGCCGAATCGAGCGTCACTTCCCGGCCGCGTCTTCGGCCATGCTCTTCTTTCGCGACACTCGTCTCGTCGTCCTGGCGTGCGATCTGGCCGGTCAACGCCTGCGGCACCAGACTGATATTCGCGCCGCACCCGCGACAAAAACTCGCGCCGTCAGCATTCTGTGTTGCACATTTAGGACAGAACATCCGTCTCGCCTCAACTTTGTCTTCGCTGGCGCCGTACTTCGTAGAGCAGAACGCCCGCTGCGACCGAAACGTTCAATGAATCCAACCGGCCCATCACGGGAATATGGACCAACGTGTCACAATGCTCCCGCACCAGGCGATGAAGGCCGTGTCCTTCGTTGCCGAGAAACAGCGCGGTCGGGAGTTTCCAGTCCCACTCCGTGTACGACTGTTTCGCCTCACCAGCCGCGCCGACGACCCAGATGTTACGTGCTTTCAACTGCTCTATCAATCGAACGAGGTTCGTCACACGCGACACCGGAACATACTCCAAAGCGCCTGCGGCAACCTTCGCAACGACGCCGGTCAGACCGACGGCACGTCGCTCGGCAATGAACACACCGTGCACGCCCGCGCATTCGGCAGTGCGCAAGATCGAGCCCATATTACGCGGATCCTCGATCCCGTCCAACCCTAATGCCAGCGGCGGATCTTCAGTTCCTATCTTCGCTTCGAGCGTGTCGAGCAATGCGTCAGCATCGGCATAACGCGCGGCGGCGACGCGAGCCACAACGCCCTGATGCCGAACATCTCCGAGCGATCGATCGAGATCCAGTCGCGGCACACGATGAACAGGCACGCCCTTCTGACGAGCCAATTCGATCAAAGGTTTCACGCGATCCGGACGTGCGCTTTCTAGGATCGTGATTGTTTCGATCTGACGCGTGCCTGCGCGCAACGCTTCCGCGACTGCATTCACGCCGTAAATCAGGTTCGACGATTCAGGCATCAGTGCTCGCTCTTAAGTAGAAGTGACGAACCAATCGCGAGTAGCGCGTGAACTGACTTTCGTTGCTATTGATCGTCGCTACGCCGATGCTCAACTTGCCGGGACGTTCGCGGCGCCAACCACTCGACTCAGTCTCCTGTTGCCCGGTCCAAACGAGATCGAGCGTGCGTCGCAGGCGTCGATACGAATCGTCGAGTCTAGCGTGAGCCGCATGGTGCATGATCGCGTTTTCCAAACGCGCGATGTTTTCATTCGCGATCAGCGCCTTTTTCGCGCCCAGGCAGGAGAAGTCAAAACCATTTGCACTGACGCGCCATGTTTGCGCATCGGTCGACGTGTAAAGATCCAGCACCGCTTCGTCGCTGGAAAACTCGCTCGACTGCACGATCTCGTTCTCAGCGCGGCGCGTCTTGCGTTCCTGGATCTCCATTCGTTTCACGAACAACCTGCCGGTTACGATCAGGGCCACGTCGCGCCAGCCCACTTCAGTTGTCTCTCTCGTGCCGGTTGCGGATGGGTGGCCAAGGAGGGCCACCCCTACAGTGTCATTGGTGGGAACGGTGTCATTTGTAGGGGTGGCCCTCTGTGGCCACCCGCTGAAGTGCTGAATCGTCAACGACTGATCGCCAAGAGTCATTCCCTTAACACGCTGCACTGACGTGACGCCCAGTTCCTCATCGCTCAACGCAATCGTGTGCAATCCGAGATCGCCGAGCCGGTGGACAACCAGCTCCGCCTCATCGCGGCTGGCCGTGACGGCCACCGGCAGCGGCAGCTTCTCCGCCATAACTTTCTGCAAGTTGTCTGCGCTGAGTTTCAACAGTCCGGCAGCCTCGGCCAGCGTTTCGCCGCCCGCAAGCTCCCCTTGATCCGGCAAGAGAATGTTGCTGAAAGCCGGCTGATGTTTCTCCGGCGGACGCAGCACCGGCTTGCGCAATCGCGCAGCCTCCTCTGTCAGCGGCAGCGCCACACCGCAATACAAACACTGCACCCGCGTCGGCGGATTAGCCCGTAAACACTCGTCGCAGCGAATCATTTGATCCGGCGTAAACCCCTGCGGTTCAGTAGGTTCTATTGGCCCAGTAATAGGCAGACGAATGTTTTCGTTATCTTTAGGCAACAGCTCCTCCAAGTATTTTGATTATACGACGCCGGGAAAGTCTGTCGTGAAGATGTTTTCTACTATCAAAAAGCGAGGTTTGAAGACTGCACCAATCCTGGCGCTGGTAATCGCCAGCGGCGCTTGCGCTGCCTTTCGGCCAACCGATCCGACCGGACCGCGCGCCGATGTTCGACTCTATCCCGTGGGGCTCGCAGATCCCGCTGCGCGTCTCGAAGAAGCATCCTTAGCCTGGTATCAACTTTCCCAACAGTACGGCTTGCCCGATCGCACGCAAGTCAACCTCGATCCCTACACGGCGACACTTCAGAGTCTGCCTCCCAACACGGGGCAGATCCATCTCCCGAAGGTGGGAGACGAGGTCGTGCCAACTGAAGAACAGACGCGCGAATCACTACGCCGCTTCATCGCCGAATGGCGGCGGTTGATCGGCGCTGAACCGCAAGAGCTGGCGCTCGTCGAGAGAGTTGACGAGCCGTCCGGAATCAAGCTGGCGCGCTACGAACAACGACCCTTTCGTTATCCGTTGCGCGGCGGCTACGGCAACCTGAACATTCGCTTTCGCGCGAACCGAGAAGTGGTCTCGCTCTCGAGTAATTGTTTGCCAAACGCCGAACGCCTTCAGTCGGCGATCGGCGCGGTGAACCCGCAAGTGAGCGGCGAAGATGCGGTAAACAAACTCAAAGCGCAACCGATTGCAACCGGACAGCAGACGATCGCGTTGCCCGCTAACGCGGTGTTGGAACCCCGGCAGTTAGTTGTTTATGCCCTTCCACCCCCAGGCCAATCAGGCGGCCTGGAGCTACACCTGGCCTGGGAAATCAATGTCACCAATGGCCCCATTAAAACCGTCTATTTTGACGTCATTTCAAGTCAAGTGATTGCGGTTGCATGAGCTCGGGCTCATGGACCGTCAACTTGACCAACGAACACTAAAGCAGCATCCTAGTTCAACACTGGGTAAATTATTCGGAGTCAGTTTATGAACAGTTTTGATCCCACTAACAACGTTTCCTGGCAGCTCGGTCATCGCGGAAGAGTAGCGGTTTTTATTGACGGAAATAACCTTTTCCATGCGGCGCGATTCCATAACATCGACATCGACTACAACAAGTTACTGCGTGTGTTGTTGGGCGACGGAAGGCTGTTGAGAGCTTTCTTCTACACCGGTGTCGACATCGGAGCGGAGCGGCAACAGGGCTTTCTGTTGTGGATGCGACGCAACGGTTTTCGCGTCATTCAAAAGGAGCTCAAAACGTTCTACGACGGCACGCGCAAAGCAAACCTCGACGTCGAGATCGCCGTCGACATGCTCTCGCTCGCGGGCCGTTACGACACCGCGGTGCTCGTCTCAGGTGACGAAGATTTTGTCTACGCAGTGAACGCCGTCGCTTACAAAGGATGTCGCGTTGAGATAGCCGGCTTTCGTTCCAACACTGCGCCGAAACTGATTGACGTCGCCGACTATTTCATCGACCTGGGCGAGATCGCCGACAAAGTCCGTAAGGAAATCTCGCACGGAACGCGGTATGATGAGCGCGACTTGCACGAGCCACTGCCCGCCCCGTACTTGCAAGAGCAGTGTCAGATGCCCAAACCGCAGGCCGAGAGTTATCAAGCGGCAATGCGGGTGGTGCTCGAAACTGATATCGACGAGGAAGCGGCCGAGTTTGAGGCGGCAACTGAGTTCATCAGAGTTACCGACGAACATTGACGGCCCCCAAAAGATGAAGTTATTCACCATTCAGGAAGCAAATGCCCTGCTTCCGAGCGTGAGAATTATTCTCACGAAGATTCAAAAGGCCCACCGCGCACTCAGCAGGTTCCGCGATGAAGCCAGGAAGGCCGCCGACGCCGCGGAACAGGGCGGCGGAGGAATCGTGGATGGCGTCGCCTACGCCAGGATTCTCACCGAAATGACGACAGAAATGACGGATTTGGAAGGTCTCGGCGTCCAGCTCAAAGACTTCGAACGAGGGCTGATCGATTTCCCTTCGCTGCGAGACGGTCGGGTCGTCCTGCTGTGCTGGCAGATGGGCGAGGGCGACGAATTGGAGTGGTGGCACGACGTCGACGCCGGCTTCGCCGGACGAACACCGCTCTGATCCCGTCTCACCCCAAGACCACAACCTCAATCCCTGCTTTATTTTCTCATTGACCAGTTAAAGTTATTCCTGATAGGATGCGTCGCGATTGCGAGAGGCCGAATTTTCGTCTGACGACGAGGAAATGGAAGCAACCGGCAACACTCCAACTCAGCCCCGGGAAAAGAAATCCACATTGATCGAGTTTCCAGGCGTTACCCGAAGCTCTGTTCCCGAGTGGCGAAAAGAACTGAGCGAGCGCGTCCGTGAAGTTCAGGAACGACGTGCCCGCGAAGCCGCCCACGAGGCCGCTGACGCGGAGCGAATCCGGCTCGAATCCTCCGTCAACCCACCGCAATTGGAATTACTGCCGCCGGCCGAATTGCCGGCAGTTAACCCTCTGGTCGCCGCCGCTCTCAAACGCATCGAGCGTGCGCATCAAACGGCTCCCACCGAAACTCGCCAGGCGCGATCCACCCTCGCGACGGCCATTGCCTACGCCCCTGCACGAGAAGATAACGATATGAACGAAACAGTTGGTCCCCCGACGACGCAACTCACGTTCGAGCCTGAGATCCTCGTCGAAGAGCCGCCGCCACCACCTGCGATAGAAAAGACTCACCTGGTCGTCGTTCCGGCGCCAAGTGAACCAGCTCCGGCGCTGATAGCTCCCAAACGCTTGATTCGCGACGATCCAAACGATCCCGCGCTCAACTATCTCGATTCGATCTCGCGAACCCTCCGCGTTGACGATAGCCCGGCGAAATCAGCGTCGGCGTTTCGCCGATTGACCTGCGCGGTGTTCGACCTGATCTTTTGCGGGATCATCACGTCGGCGATTGCGCGGCGCGATTTATTGGACCGGCAACAGTCTTCAGGATCCGCGCGCGTTGACGGTGCTCGGCGGCGAGTTTTGTCATCGTGACGTTCATCTATCTCACGTTGACGACGGCGCTGACCGGCCGGACGTGGGGCATGCGAATGCTGTCGCTGAAAGTGATCGACAGAAAGACGGGCTTGATCCCGACTGGTGGACAGTCAATCGGCCGCTCGTTCGTCTACCTGCTGTCGCTGGCGACGGTGTTGGCAATATTAACTCCGTTGTTTAGCCGCGAGGGTTACGGCATGCACGATCGTTTCACCCGCACGGCCGTCGTGATGACAACTTAAAACTCAGATCTGATACGCTTCGGCAGTCATGCAGCAGGATCTCATCAGGCATGTTGTCGAAGAGTTGCGCGCGACTCTCACCGGAAGATACCTGGGGAAAATCTATCAACTCACGCCGCTCTCGTTTGCTTTCGATTTCGGCCTGCGCGGGAGCTTCCTGTACGTCAGTGTCGAACCTTCCAGTCCTCGTCTTTACCTGATCGAACGGCGCGGCCGTGACCTGCAAAAAGCTTCTGTTCAACTGACATATTTTGGTCAACTGCTGCGAGCGAGAACGAATGGGTGTGCGCTCGTCAGCGTAGATAAAGAAGCCGCTGGACCGCATCGTGCGGCTGACGTTTCGGTGCGAAGACGAAGCTGGGCTGATCCAGTTTCGCAGGCTTGTGGTTCAACTAACGGGCCGCACGTCGAACCTCTTTCTGGTTGACGAGCTGAATCGCATCGTCGCCGTGTTGCGTGGAGCAAAGGGGGACCAGTTACCCGGCCAAATCTATTCGGCGCCACCAGCACCCGAGCACGGCAGTGAACAAACCGTAGTTATCAATGGCTCGCCGTCCGCGTACGCCGATGCTTACTTTTCGGAGCTCGACATCGCCAGAGCGTTTGACTCGCGCGCCGCGACAGTCCGCTCGCGCTTGCGCGCGTCGATTCAGAAACAACGCAAGTTAAAAGGTCATTTGCGGAAAGATCTCGCCGATCACGGCGACCCGGAAGAACATAAGAAAATCGGCGATTTATTGCTTGCGAACGTTGCGACTGCCGTGCGCGAGCGAAACAAGATTCTGTTAATCGATTACTACGCGGACGGTGCGCCTCAGATCGAACTCGAGCTCGACGAAAACAGTTCGCTTCAAGACGAAGCAGCGCGCCGGTTTCGGCTCTACACGAAAGCCAAACACGCCCGAGAAGAAGTTGCCGGCAGACTCGAGAACGTCGATCGCGAAATCACACGTATTGAGGCGCGTGCCCAGGAGCTCGAACACATAATTCGCGAGCATGACGCGACTGCGTTGGAAAACTTCGATAAGGTCCCCACACCTCCGAAAGCAGCGAAAGGCAAACCGGCCGCAGCAAGTAAAAGCATTCCCGGCGTACGGCGCTATCTTTCCACGGATGGTTACGAGATTCTCGTCGGACGCGCCGCGCGCGACAACGACACACTGACTTTCCGTATCGCGCACCCGAACGATCTATGGATGCACGCCGGCGATTATCCCGGATCTCACGTGGTCATCCGCAATCCGACGCGCAAAGAGATCCCGCACCGAACCATCATCGAGGCCGCACAGCTTGCCGGAAAGTTCAGTCAGGCAAGTGAAGACGCGAAGGTCGTGATCCACTACACTGAAAGAAAGTTTCTTGTCGAAACCGAAAGGCGCCGCGCCGGGGCTCGTGCGCTTGTCGCGCTTTCGATCGATCACCGTCGAACCGAAGGAAGCTGTCACCAGGCTATAAAGAATGGTAAATCATCAAATCAGAGCAATTGTTCGCAACTGCAATCGATCTCATACCCGGCGGCGTCAACTCGCCGGTGCGCGCGTTTCGCGGCGTCGGCGGGACGCCTCGCTTCATCAAGTCAGCTCGCGGCGCGACGATCACCGACGTCGACGGCAACACTTACATCGATTACGTTGGTTCGTGGGGACCGATGATCCTGGGCCATGCGGATGAAGAGGTCGTCGCCGCGCTTCGGGAGGTCGCCGCAAATGGCACGAGTTTCGGCGCGCCGACAGAGCTTGAGATCGAGCTCGCGCAGGAAGTCGTCGATGCTGTGCCTTCGGTCGAGATGGTGCGCATGGTTAGCAGCGGCACTGAAGCGACGATGTCCGCCATTCGACTCGCACGCGGCGTGACCGGTCGCACAAAGATCGTCAAGTTTGAAGGCTGCTATCACGGTCACGGCGATAGCCTGCTCGTGAAGGCCGGATCGGGCGTGGCGACACTCGGCTTGCCTGACAGTCCCGGCGTTCCTGCCGTGCTCGCCCAGAATACGATCACGCTTGCC
Source organism: uncultured Acidobacteriota bacterium (assembly GCA_963770215.1). GTDB lineage: Bacteria > Acidobacteriota > Blastocatellia > Pyrinomonadales > Pyrinomonadaceae > PSRF01. The sequence goes on along the minus strand of CAVYOP010000006.1, from coordinate 245,220 downwards.
TTCAACGACGCAACCGCGCTCGCACAAGCGTTTGACGAACACGCGGACATTGCGGCGGTGATTATCGAGCCTGTCGTCGGCAACATGGGTTGCGTGCCGCCGCAACCCGGCTATCTCGAAGCGGTGCGCGAGCTTACTTCGAAACACGGAGCACTCTTGATCTTTGACGAAGTGATGACGGGATTTCGTGTCGCGCGCGGCGGCGCGCAGGAGCGTTACGGCATCAAGCCTGACATCACGACGCTCGGGAAGATCATCGGCGGTGGTTTGCCTGTCGGTGCTTACGGTGGGAGCCGCGCGGTAATGAACCACATCGCGCCGGCCGGGCCGGTTTACCAGGCGGGCACGTTGTCGGGAAATCCGCTTTCGATGACCGCCGGCCTCGTCACGCTGCGACGTTTGCGCGACGCCGGCGTGTACGATCGTCTCGAAACCTCATCACGCCAACTCTGCGACGGACTTTCCCACGCCGCTCAAGTGGCCGGTGTAACAACCGTCACAAATCGCGTCGGTTCGATGTGGACCAGCTTCTTCACCGGCGAGCCGGTCATCGACTGGACCACAGCGAACAAATCGAGTCGCGAAATGTACGGAAAGTTTTACCACGCGATGCTGGCGGCTGGCGTTTATCTTGCGCCGTCGCAATTCGAAGCAGCGTTCGTGAGCCTGGCTCACACGGATGAGATTATTGAGCAGACGATCGCCTCCGCACGGAAGGCATTTGCACAAATCTAAACGGCTTTGCACAAAAACGTCCGCAACGCAGGATATTCTCCCGCAAAGGCGCAAAGGCGCAAAGGCGCAAAGAAAGTCCAGCGAAACGCGGCAGCGCTTTGCGTCTTTGCGCCTTTGCGGGAGACCTCTTCATGTCATAACGCACTTTTTGTGCAAAGCTAATCTAAACAGGCAGGTCGATACTGAACTGCGACCCCTGGCCCGGCTCGCTGACAACAACGATCCGGCCACCGTGTTGCTCGACGATCTGCTTCACGATCGCCAACCCCAGCCCGGTGCCTCGTTTCTTTGTTGAAAAGAACGGCTCAAAGATTCGCTCGCGCGTCGCCTTGTCCATTCCTTTTCCTTTGTCGGCGATAACAATGCGCGCGTAAAGCCGCGCCGCCTGGCCGTTCCCTTCCGCAGTCGTCACCAAATCGGTCGAGATATGAACCGACGCGGCTTCCTGGCTCGCGTCAACTGCATTCGCAATCACGTTAACAAATACCTGGCGCAATTGAACCGGGTCCCAATGCCCGACAATCTCTTGATCGATAAACTGCTTCTCGACCGTCGCGCTCTTCTCCTGAATTCTTTCGCTGACCAGGTCGAGACTGCTCTCCAACGACTCGTGCAGATCGACCGACGAACGCTCCAGCTCTTTCTGCCGCGAAAACTGCGTCACGTCCACAACCAGTTTGTTCAGGTGCTTGATGCCGCGTTCGACCAGCTCGATCGTGTTCAGCGCATCGTCGTCGGTCACGCTGTCGCGCAACATCGAGACGCCCAGTCGAATACTGCCGAGCGGGTTGCGAATCTCGTGGGCCACCTGTGTCGTAGCCCGTCCGACCGCCGCCAGCGATTCGCTCCGTCGCAGCGTGCGCTCAGCTTCGGCTGCTTCTGTTGCATCGACGAGCGTCACGATCTGCCCGCGGTCACCGTTGATCGCCAGGGGCGCCGAATAGACATCGAAAGCTTTGTCACTCTCCTCCACCTGCACCACCAGCCGGCCGTGATACGTAGCTTTGGCAACCCGAATGGACGTGACGGTGTCGAGGATCTTCATCACGTCGTCCGGCGCGAATCGTTCCAGCACAGAAGCGCCGATACTTGCTTTCGGGAAGATGCGGAAGAACGCAGCGTTCGCGCTGCGAATGCGATCCTCTTCATCAATTGCTGCGACGGCACTGACCATGCCTTCGAGCACTTGCGTCGTAAAAGTTCGCTCACGACGTGTCTCGAACATGCTGCGACGCATCTCGCGAAACTGTCTTTGCACCTGCCAGATCGTCCCTGAAGCAACCAACGCGCCCGCCAGTAAAGCGGTTACGGTCCAAATCCGGTTCGATCTTTTTGCCGCCGCCTGCATCGCAAACACCGCCTGGCTGACTTCCTGCCGTTCATTCTGCACTTGAGTAATCAAGCCGTTTAGCTCGTTATCGACTTTGCGGAATGCGCCAAACCCTTCCAGACTGTAGCGCCTGCGATCCGAAGCAATTTCCATGTACTGCTGCAGGTCCAGCTTCATCTGTAGCCAGGATGCCTGGTCTGCAACTGAAGGGCGGTCTAACTGTTCCAAAGCCTCGCGTAGCTCGTCACGCGCGTTATTGAACCGCGTTTCCAGCGGTAAAGAAGACAGCCCGCCTCTCGACTCTTCGAGATGACGCCCGCGTGCTTCGTTGTCGAGCTTGCTGACTTTCAATCGAAGCTCGAGCAACAAACTAAGTCGCGCGGAATGTTGTCGACCGAGATCGCGCGCATCCTGGGCAACCTCCTCCATCTTGCTGACGTTGCGCAATCCCAGAACAGTGATCAGCGCAAGCAACAGCAGAAACCCGACGATCAGCGGCACGAGCGCGGGCGCAACACCACGCCACCGGGAAAGCGGTCGCGTCAATCGTGGATCGCGCGTCTTCCGGTAAACTACTTCAGGATGTTTCTCAGCGGGTTGCATTAAAAATTTCGCATTCCCTTAAGGCTTCGCGTCCATCCAATTGTCTCCCACTCCGACGTCGGCCACCAGCGGCACGTCAAGCGTAACCGCCCGCTCCATTTCACGCTTCAGTATCTCCGTCACCTTTTCGACTTCGTTTTCCGGCACTTCGACGAGCAGCTCGTCGTGCACCTGCATCAGCATTCGTGCTTTAAGACTGTTGCGTTTGAACTCCTCTTCGACGTGCAGCATCGCGATCTTCACGATGTCGCTGGCCGTGCCTTGAATCGGCATGTTAATGGCTTCACGCTCGGCGGCCTTGCGAATGTTGGCATTGCGATCGGCGATGCCCGGCAGCGGCCGGATGCGGCCATAGATCGATCGCACGTAACCGTGCTCGCGCGCGCGCACCGGCACCTCTTCCATGTAACGGCGCACGCCTTTGTACGTGTTGTAGTAATCCTCGATGACTTTCTTCGCTTCCTGACGCGAAATACCGACGCGCTGCGACAATCCCCACGGCTCGATCGCGTAGGCGATCGCGAAGTTGACGATCTTCGCGAAGCGGCGCGCTTCTTTCAGTTCCGCATCCGTTCTGGCGCCAAAGACGAGCCGCGCCGTCCGCGCGTGAATATCTTCGCCTTTCTGAAAAGCCTCCAGCATAACCGGATCCTGCGTGATGTGGGCCAGGAGGCGCAACTCGAGTTGCGAATAGTCCGCCGAGACGATCTTGTTTCCTTTTTCGGCGACGAAAGCGCGCCGAATGCGGCGACCCATTTCGCTGCGAATCGGAATGTTCTGCAGGTTCGGATCGCTCGACGACAGCCGGCCGGTCGCGGCGACTGTTTGATTAAGTTGACAATGAATGCGCCCGTCGGTCGCGATCTGCTGCGGCAGCGCATCCGTGTAAACACTCTTCAGTTTATCGAGCTCACGATACTCGATGATCAAACGCGGCAGCTCGAACTGTTGGGCCAACTCTTCGAGCACCGCCTTGCTGGTCGAGATGCGTCCGGTTGACGTTTTCCTGCCCATGTCGATATTCAGATCGGAAAGCACTTCGCCAACCTGCTTCGGCGAGCCGATGTTGAACTCACGCCCGGCCAATTCATAAATCTTGATGGTCCGTTTGTGCAGCTCCTGTCCGAGATAACTCGACAACTCGGCGAGGACTTTCTTATCGACTTTAAGCCCCGCCCGTTCCATCTGATAAAGCAACGGCGCCAGCGGCAATTCGACTTCGGAATAGATCGTTTCGAGTTTTTTATCGAGAATGCGAGCGTACAAGACGTGCGCGGTTTGTCCCGTCAGATCGGCGGCGGCTGCGGTTTCCCAGGCAGTTTCAGACCAGTTTTCCGGCGGCCGGTGACTGTCTTCGACGTTCAACGCGTCTTTTGCAAGGTCGGCGAGATCGTACTTGCTGCGCGTCGGATCGAGCAGATACGCGGCGAGGTAAGTGTCGTGCCTGATGCCTTCCAACTTGATGTCGAAACGATCCAGCAGGCCGACCGCACGTTTCACGTCGTGAACTGTCTTGTCTATAAGACCATTCGAAAGCACCTCGCGCAGCGATCCAATGGCAGAGGCCGCTCCACCGTTGAACTTTTCGAGATCGACGTAAGCTGAAACGCCGGCCGCTGTTGAGAACGCAATGCCGCGCGTCGCTTGCAGTTCGGTGAAACACTCCTGCTCGCCTGTTCCCGCCGGTGTTGAATCTGCGACGGCAATCCCGACACTCTCCGCGTCGAAAAGCGTGCGCACGAGGTTGTCGAGCTCAGCTTTCGTTTGCACGACTCGATAATTGCGCTCCGATTCCACTGCCGCGGGCCGCGCGACTGCCGCATCGGCGTACTCTTTCGTGAGCAGCGTAAACTCCAACTCCTTAAACAGCTCGTACGCCGCGGTGCGATCCGGTGGACGCGTCTTGATCTCGTCAAGCTTCAACTCGACTTCGAGATCGACGCGAATCCGCGCGAGCTCGCGCGACTGCCGGATCAAGTCGGCGTTATCGCGCAACGACTCACGATATGTCTTATGTTTGACTTGTTCCCAACCTGCCAGCGCCGCTTCGATCGATCCGAACTGCTGAATAATCTGCACCGCGCCTTTCGAGCCGATGCCCGGCGCGCCGGGTATGTTGTCGATCGAGTCGCCCATCAGCCCGAGCAGATCGACGAGCTTGTCAGCCGTCACGCCAAACTTCTTCTCGACCCACGCTTCGTCGCACCATTCGACCGGCGGCACAGGCTCTTTGCGTTTCACCACCTGCGAATTCTGTCGCATGCAGACGATCAGCGGATCGCGCACGAGCTGGCACATGTCTTTGTCATTGGAAACGATGACTGCTTGCAAACCTTTCGCGGCGGCTTGATTGGCGAGCGCGCCGATCACGTCGTCTGCTTCGTAACCCGGCGCGTTGATTACCGGAATGTTCAAGACCTCGCAGAGCTGAAAGATGTACGGCATCTGCGACGCCAGATCCGGAGGCATCTCGAGCGGTTGGCCTTATAGTCGGCAAACGTCTCGTGCCGGAACGTCTTTTCGCGAGACTCGAAGATGGCGGCGATGTAGTCCGGCTTTTCTTCACGCAACAACTTGAGCAGCATGTTGGTGAAGATGTAGGCGGCTTGCGTAACTTGCCCCTGTCGACGTGGCAAGCGGCGCCGCGCGGTTTTGTATCGGCGCGAAAAAGGCCCGAAAGATGTGCGACATCGAGTCGATCAGGAAAACACGTTCAGGCCGTTCTTTACTCACTGAAGACTGTGCGGCAGGCATGTGAGGAGATCATAGGAAGCGGATTAGACAGTGTCAATCAGGATGGTCTCGCCTAATGGCTATTCTTCTGCGTTCAGTTCACGCACGTGCGCGAGCACGGTTCCGCCTAGAGTTTTGAGGTTGTAACCGCCTTCGAGACAGGAGACGAGGCGTCCTTTACAACTGCTTTCCGCCCACTCTTTCACGGTTCTTGTCAGCGCGACGAAATCGGCGTCCTGGAGCAGCAACTGGCCGAGCGGATCGTGGAGGTGCGAATCAAAACCCGCGGAGATGATGATTAGATCGGGAACGAAACTGGTCGACATCTCTTCCACGGCCGCTTCGAAGCCACGCTTCTGGTCTACCGCCGCGGTTCCGGCGCGCAGCGGCAGGTTCAACGTGTAACCCAAACCACGGCCGGTTCCCTTCTCGCCTCGCGTCCCCGTTCCGGGGTACCACGGATACTGGTGTGACGAGAAAAAGTAGACCGTAGGATCGTCGTAGAAAATTCCCTGCGTGCCGTTGCCGTGATGCACGTCCCAATCGACAATCGCGACTTTTTCGATCTCCGGATACTTGCGTTGCGCATAACGCGCCGCCACGGCGACGTTGTTGAAGAGACAAAAGCCCATCGCTCTTTCTTCGGTCGCGTGATGTCCCGGCGGACGCACGGGCACGAACGCGTTTCTGACCTCGCCGTTCATAATCAAATCAATTGCCTGGCATGGCGCGCCCGCCGCATGTGTCGCCGCATCAAGCGAACGCATCGAGACGACAGTGTCGGCGTCGAGATAACCGCTGCCTTCGCTCACCACGCGCTCGACGTGTTTGTAAAGCTGCGGCGAATGCGCGGCCTGAATGTCTCCGCGTGCTGCGGCAGTTGCCTGAACCTCGTGCAAGCTCGACCACAGTTGTTCATCGCCACGCAACGCTTCCATCACAACGCTGTAACGCGAAGGAGTTTCCGGATGACCCGGCCCCGTGTCGTGCTCGCGGAAGATCGGATGATGAATGATGGCGGTCGTCATTGGCCTGAATCGGACTTTACCAAAGTCAACCGCAATGTACTAATCCGTACATCCTTTTATCTATCGGACTCCAAACACCGTACTGTATCGAAACAAGCAGGTCGTGTTTAGAGTGAATAAGGTCGAGTTTTCGGCACTTTTAGCTTAGGAATAAGGTTTGCCAAAGCCGAGGTGGATTGAAGAGATTTTGATTCGAGCGAAGGGATTTACGGAGGTGGGGCAATGAAGAGACTCCTCGTCTTCATATTGGTATTGAGTCTGTTGGTAGTGACCGGAACGCTGGTGTCAGCCGACGGACCAACGCGCAGGATTAATTCCGCAATTGAAAAATCTGTTAGCACAACAACGGAGGCAACTCATGGCATACGATGAAGAAGAACAAAGACGAAGCCGCGTGGTAGTGGATACGCCAGCCGAAAGACGCGAGGTGGTCCATTCACAAACGGTTCGTACACCTGACCGCAGTGGTGTTTCGGCGGGTATGGTCGGCGTGCTCGTAGTGGTGGCTATTGCGTTGATCACGATGCTGGTGCTCTTTTGGATGAGCAGTCAGCCAACGACTGATGAGACTGCCACAACTTTGCCGGCACAACAGCAACAGCAGCCGCCGACAATCATCCAACAACCTGCGCCGGCGCAACAGCCTCCGGTGATCATTCAACAACCTGCGCCCGCAACTCAACCGGCGCCGGTAATTGTCACGCCACCAGCCGGCGGCACAACCGCTCCGGCCGAGAACATGGACTCGACGATCCAGTCGGCGATCGACAAGCGATTGATGGACGATCCGGTCTTCTCGACACTCGGCATCACGGCCAGCGTGCTCGACGGGAAAGTGATGCTCATCGGCACCGTCAAGACAGCGGCTTTGAAGGCTGATGTTGAACGAGCAGTCAGGCAGATCAAAGGTGTGAAGGCAATCGACAACCAGATTATTGTGAGTGGCTGATTGACAGAGCCAGCAACAGGATAACGCCGCGATTCGGTCGTTTTATGCCGGGACGCGGCGTTATTCTTTTACGCTGATCTCACGAGTGCTGAGTGAAGTTTCGAGTGAGATGTTTGTGCTTTCGCAATTGAGCACTAACCGGCGTCCTTCGTCACTTTCGAAAACATCCACAGATTGAATTGGTGAAGGATTCAATACCGGTTGCCATTGCCGGAGACTTTCATCGATATTCATCTCGGCGAGCGCCGCTCTTTCCGGCAACAGGCCCATTTCGGCGTCGAGATAGATGTTCCAAATGAAGCCGATATCAAGCAGAAGATAAGCGGTTTCGTCCCAGGTGAAGTAAGACAGGACGCTCGCGCCGATGACGTGCGCTATCACGTGATCCTGGTGTGTGTTTGTTTCCGCAGGTGTCCACATCTAGACTTCGAAATCCATCAGGCTCTTCGACCGCCACGCCGCGATGGCCGCGCAGGCGACGGAGCCGAGTCCGCCAGTCACGACAGACAGCGGCGCGCCAATCACCGCCGCGAGGGAACCGGCTTCAAGCTCGCCAAGCTGCGGACCGCCCATGAAGAACATCATGTTAATCGACGTCATGCGTCCACGCAGATGATTGGGCGTGACAAGCTGGCGAATCGTCTGTCGCAACACCGTGCTTACCGTGTCAGCTGCGCCGGTGACCGCAAGCATCAACAACGAAAACCAGAACACAGTTGAAAGACCAAACGCCGCAGTCGCCAGGCCGAAGATCGCCACCGAGACGACAACCAACCTGCCCTGCTTGCGTAATGTTCCCATCCGCGCCATCACCAGCGCCGTGATCACCGACCCGATCGCCGGCGCCGCCGCCAGGAACCCGTAGCCACGCGCGCTGACGTGCAATCGTTCATTCACAAAGATCGGCAACAGCAGCGTAGCTGACGCAAAGAACGTCGCCGCGAAGTCGAGCGTCATCGTCTGGACAATGATCGGCGTCTTCCAAACGAACCGAAATCCTTCTCTGAGCGCTGCTAAGCTCAACGCGCTCCGTTGTTCGCCGCTTGATTCGGGAGCGCCACTCGTTCGCATTGCGACCAACGCTACGATCACGGCGACGAACGAAAACGCATTTAGTCCGTAAATGATCGCCGGCCCACTCTCCGCCAACAAGAACCCCGCGATTGCCGGTCCGCCAATCGTCGCCACGTTGAAAACAAGCAACCCCAGGCTCACGGCATTGGGAAAAATCTCCACCGGAACCAACGTAGGCATCATCGACTGCCGCGCCGGAGTGTCAAACGCAGTCGCGGCCGACGCCAGTCCGCTCAACACGTAAATGGGCCAAACACTTTCATTCCCGGCAACAGTGACTGCCGTCAACACCGCCGCGCTGATCAACATCACCACCTGCGTCACGATCATCAGCTTTTTTCGATTGATCGCGTCGGCAACCACGCCTCCCGCCAGCGAACACACGATGATCGGCACGGCGCGAAACAACCCGACCAAGCCGAGCGCGAACGCAGATTTCGTAAGCAGGTAAACGTGCCAATTGATCGCAACAAACTGCATCTGCGATCCGGTCACAGATACAATTTGCCCTAACCAAAGAAGGCGAAAGTCGCGGTAACGAAGAGCAGCAAAAGAGGAATTGCCGGAAGGACTCACGTGTCGCCGTACGATTCGTTCAGCTTGCGGAAGTGATAGGCCATAGCGGCGTGGCGCAGCAACTCTGTCATTCGGTCACGATGCGTGCGCAGCGCTTTGAGGAAGAAGCGCCAGAACTCGCGTCGCTCGGCGTCGAGCACGCCGAGTTTGAAAGCGATGCGCAGAAACGCCTTGATTGCTTTGATTCCGTGATACTGGTGCGCCTCGGGAACGTCCTGCGGCGTTCGCTGCAACGAATCCAGCGCGCGGCGATAATATTCGCTCGGCTTGTAGATCGTGCGCATGATTCTTTGATAACCCGCGACGAGCGTGTCGACGTCCATCTTGGGAATGAAGTTGACGGTGGCGATTGTGTTGTTGCCTGTCGCATCGTCGCCAAGCAGGCGGCCTTCGCGTTCGAGCCGTTTCCAGAGTTGCGTGTCAGGCAGCGCGTTCAACATGCCGACCATCGCCAACGGAATCGCACTCTCGCGAATGAACTCGATCTGGCGTTCGAAGATGTCGTCCGGATCGTTGTCGAAGCCGACGATGAAACCGGCCATCACTTCCATGCCGTGATTCTGAATCTTGCGCACCGCGTTGAGCAGGTTGCCGCGGTTCTGCGGCTTCTGCGCTTCTTTGAGACTCTCTTCAACCGGCGTCTCGATGCCGAGAAAAACGCGACGGAAGCCCGCATCTTTCATCGCGACGAGCAGGTCGTCGTCGTCAGCGAGGTTCACGCTCGCTTCGGTCAATAGTGAAAACGGATAGCCGTGCTTCTTCTGCCACTCGATCAACGCGGGCATCAACAGGCGCACGTTCTTCTTGTTGCCGATGAAATTGTCGTCGACGATGAACAATGGGCCACGCCAGCCGAGCCGGTACAATGCGTCAAACTCGGCGATCACTTGTTGATTGCTCTTGGTGCGCGGCACACGACCGTAGATCTCGATGATGTCGCAAAACTCACATGAAAAAGGACAGCCGCGCGAATACTGTATCGACATATTGCTGTATCTCTTCATGTTGACGAGACCGAAGTCCGCGATGGGAGCGATGGACATCGGCGGCCGTTCAGGCGCTTTGTAAGTCCGCTTCGCGACACCGCGTTCGAGGTCCTCGAAAAACTGCGGCAACGTCGTCTCCGCTTCGCCCTGGAAGATGTGATCGGCGTAAGGCAGTTCTTCGATCGTGCTGGTGACGTATGGGCCGCCGAGCACGATCTTTTTGCCGCGCTCCCGGCATCGTTTGACCACCTCGTGCAGCGATTCCTTTTGCGCGAGCATGCCGGTAATGAAGACCATGTCCGCCCAATCGATCTGCGACGTCTTCAGGCGCTCGATGTTGAGATCGACCAGCCGTCGCTCGCAGGACTGTGGCAAAAGACCGGACACCGTCATCAGTCCCAGCGGCGGAAACACACGACGCTTTCCTTCAAAAGGCAGCGCGTGTCGAAAACTCCAATATGTGTCGGGAAACTCAGGGTTGACAAGCAGAACTTTCATCGTATTCATCATCATAGACTCGAATTAGATTCGGGGCGAGTAATAATTCTGTAAGACCGCTTGGTATTAGATGGCTAAACGCCACCAAGGTAAACCCCAGTTTAGTAGCAAAACCATGACGCCAGTGTGCAAACAATGTCACTGCTGTGCTATAAAATGACACCTCGCTCACTCCGCCTGACGGCAAAACATGAAAGGTTATCGCATTATGAAGACACAACTTTCACGACTCCTTGCCACCCTTTTGATCACTCTATTTGCGCTCTCGCCGGCCTGGGCCACCTGCGGCGGCGGCGGCGGAGGTGGTACGGGCGGTGTCGCCGGCGGCAGTAGCAACGCGGGCCCGGCGCCGACGGTCTACAAAGTGCCGTGGCTGTTGTGGGAAGCGAGGTCTGCGCCACAGAAAGGTTTGGTGCTCTATTGGTTCCCGGCCAATAACGACGAGGTGAAAAAATCGCCGATGCATACCTCGCGAATCCTGACGTTGTATTCCGCACAGTGCGTCACGATGCGGGTTGCGGACGCCGGTCAGCCTGAGCTGAAAAACATCATCAGCGACACAGCTTTGCCCGTTGCGATCCTTGCGACCTCCGACGGAACCACGATTAAAAAGGTCGATGGCGTCGGCGGCAAATTAAAAGTGCCGGACGTCGAAAAAGCCGTCGAGACCGAGATGAAACAGCGCGAGAAGACGCTCGACGAGCAGTTGAAGTCCGGCAAAGACAAAGCGAAAGCCGGAGACAACGAAGGCGCGATCGCTGCACTGAAACCAGTCGCCGCCGAGAAATGCCTGTTCCCGAAGAAAGCGAAAGACGCGGCGAAAGAGTTGAAGAAACTCGGCGTCGACGAAGTCGTCAGTATTCCTGATTCGCCGATCTTCGATCGTGTTCAGGGCGCCCGGATCGAAGCGACCATGCGTCGCGGCCTGCGCGCCGAAATCGCCGAACAATACGTGACGGCGCTGAAGTTCTACCAACAGGCGCAACAGATGGACCCGGCAGATCCGACGCCGCTGCGTTACATCGGCGAGCTTTATCGTCATCACACCGGCGAATGGGACAAGGCGCGCGAAGTGTTCAACAAGATCCTGAACATGCCCGCGGACGACGTTGCCCGCGCGGTGGCGCTGCACGGTCTTGGCAAGATGACGATTCACGACGGCGAGTTCAAGAAAGGCTTGTCGTTGATGGAGCAATCGGCGGAGGTGTTTCCGCTGGCGCTCACGTATCGCAATCTCGCCGTCTACTGGCATTCCGAAGGTGATCTGTCCCAGGGCAACGCATACACGCAAAAAGCGCTCGCGCTCGATCCGAAAGATTCGTACAACCTCGTGTTTGCGGCAGTGTTCATGGCTGCTTCCGGAAATAGTGACGAAGCGTTGAAGATCGCGCGCGCGAACCACGACCTGCTGCCGGCGTCGTACAACCTCGCGGCGATCTACGCGCAAACCGGCAACAAGAAAAAAGCGCTCGATTTACTGCGGCGTCATTTCTACCAGTACGAACGCTATCAGGCCGTGCGTGCGAAGGAGATGATGGAAGCGCGAGTCGATGCGGTGTTTGATTCGATTCGTTACGACTCGTCGTTCCTGGCGCTGACCAGCGGCGCGGACGGCAAACTGCAAATGCCGATGCGCGACATGCGCGGTATGCCGGCAAATCGCGATTAGCATCGATCCGACGTAACTATGGCCCAAGCTACTCGCTCCGTCAACACGGATCAGATTCATAGTTATCGGATCTGGCAGGTAATCGCAGCATCGGCAGTCGGTACCATGATCGAATGGTACGACTTCTATATCTTCGGCAGTCTTGCCGTAACGATCTCGCCTCTGTTCTACCCAGAAGGTAACGACACGCTGGCGTTGATCGCTTACTTATCGACGTTTGCGGTCGGCTTTGTCGTCCGTCCGTTCGGCGCGCTGTTCTTCGGACGCATCGGCGACATCGTCGGACGCAAGTACGCTTTCCTCGTGACCTTGCTGATCATGGGCGGCGCCACCGCAGCGATCGGCTTCCTTCCGACCTACGCGACCATCGGGCTCGCCGCGCCCATCATCCTGCTCGTGCTGCGCGTGCTTCAGGGACTTGCACTCGGCGGTGAATACGGCGGCGCAGCGGTTTACGTCGCCGAGCACGTGCCCGACGAACGTCGCGGATTCTACACAAGCTTCATTCAGATCACGGCGACGCTCGGACTGTTCGTGTCGCTAATCGTGATCCTGTTGGTCCAAAACGCGATGACCCGCGAGTCGTTCAACGCGTGGGGCTGGCGCGTGCCGTTCATCATCTCCATCTTCCTGGTGGGCATCTCGCTTTACATTCGCGTGCGGATGAAGGAGTCGCCGATCTTTCAACAGATCAAGACGGCAGGGATGACTTCGAGCAAGCCGCTGGTCGACGCGTTTACGAAGTGGGAAAATTTGAAACGCGTGCTGATCTCGCTGTTTCGGCGCGACGGCAGGACAGGGCGTCGTCTGGTACACGGGACAGTTTTACGCGCTCTTCTATCTCCAGACTGTGTTGAAGGTGAACGGGCGCTCGGCGCAGTACATCATCGCCATTGCGTTGCTTCTGGCGATGCCTTTGTTTGTGGTGATGGGTGCGCTTTCGGATCGGATTGGGCGCAAATGGATCATGATGGCGGGATGTTTGCTCGCGGCCGTTTCGTACTTCCCGATCTATCACGCGATGCAGCGCGCCGCCGGTTCCGAGGTTGTGACAGTATCTTCACTAACCCAGAAGATCGGACGCAACCAGTTTGACGCCGCTGACGACGGTCAATGGAGAGTTGCAGCCGGCGAAGGAAGTCTTGCCTTATACGAATTTTCGAGTCTTTCATTCGCGAGCCGGTCGCGTGGAAACTGATCCTGCTCGTGTTTATCCAGGTGTTCTTCGTGACGATGGTCTATGGACCAATCGCGGCGTATCTCGTCGAGGCTTTTCCGGCAAAGATTCGCTACACGGCGCTGTCGTTGCCATATCACATCGGCAACGGGGTTTTTGGCGGGTTGTTACCGGTGATCGGGCTGTCGGTGGTCGCAAAGACCGGCAACATCTACGCCGGACTTTACTATCCGATCATCGTCGCCAGCATTACGTTCATCGTCGGATCGCTGTTGCTGCGTAGAGACGAAGCACACGCTGATCTGGGATGAAGTTAAATAAAGAAGCATTTCCCGCAAAGGCGCAAAGACGCAAAGGAACTAAGATCAAGGCGAGTATTCGGACCTCGAAGTTTACTTTGCCTTTCTGCGTCTTTGCGCCTTTGCGGAAACCCTTTCTGTACTGGCTCACTGCTGTTTGAAGATCACGCCGTTCTTCATCACGAAAACGACCTTTCTCCGTCGCGCGAATGTCGGTGAGTGGATCGCCGGAGACAGCGATGATGTCCGCCCACTTGCCGGACGTCAACGAGCCGATGTTCTTCTCCCAACCCAACAGCTTCGCCGCGCTTGAAGTCGCCGCGACGATCGCATCCATGTTTCTCATGCCGCCCCACTCGACCAGCAACTGAAACTCGTGCGCGTTGCTGCCGTGCGGAATGACCCCCGCGTCCGTGCCGAACGCGATTGGCACTTTAGTTGGCCACGGCGAGCTTGATCGCCTTGCGCACCGCGGCCGCCGCCACCATCGCCTTCTCCGCACGCAATCCTTTCAACACGCCAGTTCTTCGCCGCGCGCTCGACGCCTTCAGCCGCCGACAAAGTCGGCACGAGAAACGTCCCGTTCGTCTTCATCAACCGCGCGCCTTCTTCGTCGAGAAACGATCCGTGTTCGATTGACGAAACACCGGCGCGCGCAGCGATCTTGATTCCTTCAGTGCCGTGCGCATGCGCGGCGACTTTTCGTTCGAGCTTGCTGCGCCTCGTCAACCATCGCCTTCAACTCTTCAAACGTGTATTGCGTCACCCCAACCGCGATCGCCTTCCGACAAGCACGCCGCCAGTCGCGCACGTCTTGATCACGTCGGCGCCGTACTTGATCTGGTAACGAACGGCAGCGCGAATCTGGTCTGGACCATCGGCGACTCCTTCTTCGATTCCCGGATCGAACAGGCCGGGCCGAAATCCGTTTTCGTCGCAGTGTCCACCGCGTATGCCGAGCGAATGCCCCGCGGTCATGATGCGCGGACCTTGCGTCCAACCTTCGTCGATCGCTTTACGCAACGCGATATCGTCGAAACGGCCCGTTCGCGCCTACGTTGCGCACGGTCGTGAAACCCGCCATCAACGTCGCGCGCGCATTTCCACGCCGAGAATCGCGCCAAATGATTCGTAATCTCGCACGAGCGCGTTGTCGCCGGCGGGATCGCCGAGCGTTCGTCCGATCAAATGCGTGTGCGCATCAATAAAGCCAGGCAACAGCGTAACGTTGCCGAGATCGATCACCTTTGCATTTGCCGGAACGTAACTGGACCGGCATTGCCGACCGCGGTGATCCTGTTGTCTTCGATGACGATGACGGCGTTGGTGATCGGCGGCCGCGCCGGTTCCGTCAATCAGCCGCGCAGCTTTCAACACGATCGACGCCCTTTCCGATGGGCGGCTCGGGCGTGATCTGCGGGGTTTGTGAATTAGCCGGTATGAATACTGAAACTATCAGCGTCAGCAGTGTAGAAGTCAGTTTGTAGTTTCCTGTTCTATTTGTGGCGGTATCGCGGGATTCTACATCTTAGTTGCTTCATCGCAAAGCGCGCTGCGCTTACGCGTCTTCTTCGTCTCCAAAGCCGCATGAAAACAACCCGCCGCGAATTCAACTTGCGCTCTGTTTCTGAGTCTGTTCTCGTTATCGTTCCGCTCGTCGATGCGCAGACGCAATTGCGCGTGAATATGAATCGGATCATGGGCACATTCTATCGCACTGGCGAGCTTTGGCAAAAACCCGCAAGGCGGCGTGAGTCGCGTTGCGTACAGCGATGCCGACAAACAGGGACGCGAATATGTTCTCGCTTCAGATGCGCAACGCAAAACTCGACGTGTTTGTCGATGCGGCAGGAAACCTGATCGGCCGCCGCGCCGGGCAGCGCGAGCGGATCTCAAACCGTTATTGATCGGATCGCATATCGATACTGTGCCGGAAGGTGGCAACTACGATGGCGTCGTCGGTTCGATGGGCGCGATTGAAGTCGCGCACACATTGGCAGAGAAGAACGTCGTGTTGCGGCATCCACTCGAAGTCGTCATCTTTCAGAACGAAGAAGGTGGACTGATCGGAAGCCGCGCGATGGATGGCGAACTCACCGAACAAGAGCTCGATCTCGTGAGCCGCAGCGGCAAGACAATTCGCGACGGAATCAAGTTCATCGGCGGCGATCCGGCAAAACTTGCGACTGTGCGGCGGCAGAAGGGCGACATCGCGGCTTATCTCGAGTTGCACATCGAACAGGGCGGCATCCTCTACTCGGAGAAGATCAAGATCGGCGTGGTGGAAGGCATCGTCGGCATCAACTGGTGGGACGTCACGATCGAAGGCTTTGCCAATCACGCCGGCACAACCGCGATGAACAATCGTCAGGATGCGCTGCTCGCGGCGGCGAAGTTTATCGAGGCGGTGAATCGGATCGTGACCAGTGTGCCGGGACGGCAGGTCGGAACTGTTGGGAAGGATCAACGCGCTGCCGGGCGCGCCGAATGTGATTCCCGGCAAGGTGGTGCTGAGTCTCGAGCTGCGCGATCTCGACGCGGCGAAGATCAACATGCTCTACGAGCGGATCCACGCCGAAGCGCAACAGATCGCCGCCGCGAACCGCGACGAAGTTCGACTTCAAAGAAATCAACGTCAACATTCCCGCGCCGACCGATACTCGCATCCGATCCTTGATCACCGATGCGGCGCGCGAGCTTGGTCTATCGACGAAAGCTGATGCCTTCCGGCGCGGGTCATGACGCGCAGGACATGGCGCGGCTTGGGCCAGTCGGCATGATCTTCGTTCCGAGCGTTGGCGGCATCAGCCACTCACCGCGCGAGTTCTCTCATCCGGAAGACATCGCAAACGGCGCGAACGTCCTGCTGCACACGTTGCTGAAGCTCGATCGCGCCTGAATTCTACTCGTAACGCAACGCGATGATCGGATCGACCTTCGTCGCGCGCTGCGCGCGGGAATGTAGCTCGCCAATAGCCGCGACGCAGATCAGCAACAACGAGATCAGGGCAAACGTCGCCGGATCGGTGGCGGTGACGCCGAACAGCAACGTCGACATCACGCGGGTCAAAATGAACGCGGCGATGAGACCGATGACGACGCCGGCGATCGACGAGTTTCAAGCCATAACCGACAGCGAGTTTCAACACGGCGCCTGTTTGTGCGCCGAGCGCCATGCGAATGCCGATCTCGTGCGTTCGTTGGGCCACCGAGTAACTCATCACGCCGTAGATTCCCACCGCGGCGAGTACCAGCGCCACACCGGCGAAGATCGCGAGCAGCAACATGCTGAAGCGTTGTCGAGCGATCGAGTCGAGGAGTATCTCTTCCATCGTTCTGATGTTCGAAACTGGCTGGTCCTTGTCGATCTCCCAGACAGTCTTCCGCACCGTCGCCGCGAGGCTCGCCGGATCCACTTCTGTCTTCACCACCAGATCTCGCGGCTCGAAGAAGCCCGCTTGCCGGTAACTGAGATACATTTGCGGCCGTGGTTCGGCAGTCAATTCAAACTGGCGCACGTCTTTCACGACGCCAACCACCTGAATCCAGTCTTCCGGCCGCTTGAATTCTCCCAGCGCCGATGCGCTTGCCGATCGGATCTTCGCCGGGCCAGTAACGGCGCGCCATCGTTTCGCTGATCACCACGGCGCGCGGAGTGGTGCGTGTGTCTTGATCGGTAAACGGCCTGCCGCTCAAAAACGGAATGCTCATCGTGTCGAAGTATCCGGGGCTGATGATCCGCGTCACGACGATCAGTTCCTGTCCCGGCGGCAGGCGCAGGCTGTCCTTCGATGCTGATCCCGATCGAGTTGCCCTGGCGATACAACGGAAGGTTGGTAGTGACGGCTGCTGACTTAACGCCGGCGAGCCCTTCGACGCGTTGGACCAGATCGGAATAAAACGCCGTCCGCCGCTCGAACTCTTCATACTTCGGCTCGGGCAACACGAACTTCATCGTCAACAGATTGTCCGCGCGAAATCCCGGATCGACGTTACGCAAACGCAGGAAACTATTGATCAGCAAACCCGCGCCGATCAGCAGCACGAGCGAAACCGCGACTTCCGCCATGACCAGCAGGCCGCGAATGCGTTTGCCGCTGCTGCCGGTCGCTGAATCGCGTCCGCCTTCTTTCAACGTTTCGGTTTGATTGAAACGAGCGGCTTGCAGCGCCGGCGCGAGGCCGAAGATCAGACCGGTGATCACCGAAACCAGGAACGTGAAACCGAGCACCTTCAGATCCATCGAAATCTCGCGCGCCTGCGAGATGTTCTCGGGGATGAACGCCTTGAGGAGCATCAATCC
Source organism: uncultured Acidobacteriota bacterium (assembly GCA_963770215.1). GTDB lineage: Bacteria > Acidobacteriota > Blastocatellia > Pyrinomonadales > Pyrinomonadaceae > PSRF01. The sequence goes on along the minus strand of CAVYOP010000006.1, from coordinate 227,260 downwards.
GCCGTATGCGATGCCTAGGCCGACGATGCCGCCAATGGTCGCCAACAAGACACTTTCAGTCAGAAATTGTCGCATCAAGCGCCAGCGTCTCGCGCCCAGCGCAACACGCACCGCGATCTCTTTTTGTCGCACCGCGGCGCGCGCGAGCAACAGGTTGGCGACGTTGGCGCACGCGATCAACAGGACCAAGCCGACCGCGCCGAGAAGAATCAAGCAGCGCGGGTTTTATGTCGCCGACGAGATGTTCGTGCAATGAAGTGACTGCCGCGCCGAGATCCGCATTCGATTCCGGATACTGTTGCTGCAAGCGCGCGGCGATCGTGCTCATCTCCGTCTGCGCTTGCTGGAGGCTTGTGCCCGGCCTGAGCCGCGCAACGACCTGCAGATAATGCCGGCCTCGATTCGCGGCGTCCTCCGCAGTGAAAGCAATCGGCACCCACAGTTCGTCGTCACTCGAAGGAAACTGAAAGCGTGCCGGCATCACGCCGACAACTGTGTAAGTCTCGCCGTTCAGGTTGAGCGTCTTGCCGACGATCGTGTTGTCGCCGCCGAAGCGACGTTGCCACAAGCCATAACTCAACACGGCAACGCGATTGGAGCCAGGCTGGTCTTCCTCCGGCGTGAATGTGCGTCCGAGTTGTGGGTCCACGCCGAGCAGCGGAAAGAGGTTCGCCGAAACGCGTCGTCCTTCGAGTCGTTCCGGATCGCCGGCGCCAGTTAAGTTGAAACTCTCGTCGGCAATTGCAGCCATGCCTTCAAAGACGTGTGTTTTGATTGCGCCAGTCGACGTAGTTTGCGGCAGCGGGCGTGTCGCGCGGATAGCCGTGCTTGCTCGCATCTTCCCAGACCATCACCAGTCGTTCGGGATCCTTGTAAGGCAACGGCCGCAGCAAGCACGGTGTTGACGACGCTGAAGATCGCGGTGTTGGCGCCGATGCCGAGCGCGAGAGCGATGACGGCGACGATAGTGAAGCCGGGATTCTTGCGTTGCATGCGGCCGGCGTAACGTAAGTCCTGGACGAAATCTGTTAGCAAGTTGGACCTCCCCGTTCCACCGGGCACTGGCGCTTCGCGGAATGGTTTCTGAATTCGCTTTAGTTCGTTTGGCAGTGAATTGGCATCGGCAAGCTCACGAAGGGCCATCCGTTTTGATTCGTGTTCTGAAAGTCCCTGTCGCGATGAAATGCTGATAGACATCCTCGAGGTGCTGGGCCAACTCGTCGACGATCTCATTTTCCTGCGCCGGTTCGAGGCGCAATCCCGCGAGTCGTATTTCTAATCTCTTCTCGCCAATCAGGCATGCTCAATTCCGGTGATCCGGCTGATCGCTTCGACAAACTCGCGCCAGCTATTGCGCTGCGCCGCGAGCACTTTTTTCCCTTCAGCAGTCAAACGGTAATAGCGCCGCCGTCGCTGCCCGGCCTTCTCCACCCAGCGCCCCTGAATCCACCCGCGCTTCTCAAGCCGGTAGAGCAACGGATAAAGCGACGCGACATTAAACTTGAGCGTCCCCTCCGATCGCCGTTCGATCAGCGTGGCGATGTCATACCCATGCCGTGGCTGATCTTCGACGAGCGAGAGTATGAGCAACTCCGCACTCCCCTTCTTCAACTCCCTATCGAGCATCCGCGAACCGATATGTGGCATAGCGATATATTATTGAGCCGCATATCAGCCGTCAACACAGGAGATTTCGGACACGAGATCCATATTTTGAGGGGTTATTCAGATCGGTGATGTGAGAATGAATTGTAGAGTTGGACTTTATTTACACTTGCTGTATCCGCAATCGCGGCAGAAATCGCAGCCGCTGGCGTGCTCGAGTTGCCCGTGGCATTCGGGGCAGATGCCGATCATGTTGGACATGATGGCGCCGGTGACGGGGCGCTGTTGGGGGTTGATTTGGGATTGGTGCTTGTTCACCGCGCGCGCTGAGTCGGGAAGGTCCTGGACGCGGCGCACCGTGATCATGATGCACTCTGCTACTGCCTGCTCCGGAGAGGTCAGCAGACGTTCGTTGAACCACACGGCGTGCGTGCCGGTGACTTTGTTCAAACTGTACGCGACTTCCGCCGCGTCAAAACCACCACGCAACATCTTCGACGCCAACAGACCCACACCGCCGCTGATTGGACCAGTCGCGAAGACTTCCTGGATCATCTTGCCGTCGTGATTCACCGTGACGTACAGATTCTGCCCGTCGAACGGAATCTGCCACGTCGCGCCGCGCAACTCACGCGGACGCTCGATACGAATCGCTGTAACAGCCGGCACCGGAACGGTATCCGAATGCTCGCGCGCGATCGCTTCCTGTCGAGCTGACGCATCGTCGGCAGCGACAGCTTCGGCGGCGCTCACGGCGCCAGGTCCTGAAGGAACACCCAACTCCGAAACCGGCTCGACGACCGCTTCCGGATTGCACGCAATCTTCACCTTTCGGTTCTTCCGCCTTCATCGAAGTGAGCACCTGCCCCTCACGCGATCCGTCACGATAATAGCTGACAGCTTTGCAACCAAGCTGGCGACCAAGGCGATACAACGCGTCGACTGACTCCACCGTGTCATTGACCGCGCCATTGCACGTCTTCGACACACTGTTATCGACGTTGCGCTGAGCAGCCGCGAGCACATGAACGTGCTGCTCAGCGCTTATGTTCATCGCCGAGATAAAATGCGACGGCAATTCACGTTCGTGTTCGACGACGTAAGCAGCAGCCGCATCTATCGATTCCTGATCGCACTGGTCCACGTCCATTCCGAGCGCTTGCGCGGCCAGACGTGTGGACGTAAGTGCGCGTGCCGATCGTGTCTTTACGGACATAGGCCCACGAGAAATTGGGCTCGATACCCGATGAAGTCTCCGCCACCAGCGAGATCGTTCCGGTCGGCGCGATCGTCGTCACTTCATAGTTACGCGGCGTGAGCGGGATGTCTCGCGGAATTCCGATCTGGTTGTAGAGAAAATCTGTATACGCCTCGCGATTTGGCTCAAACTCCGGAAACGCGCCTTTCTCTGCGCCAAGCCGGTTGCTCTCCAGCCACGACTCGCGCCGCACAAAACCCATCACTTCGTCCATCAGATCGATCGAGGCCGGCGAACCGTAAGTGACGTTCAGGTTCAAACAGAGATCGGCAAAACCCATGATGCCCAAACCAACCGGACGCGTGCGATGGACCACGTCGTTGATCTCCGGCAACGGCCAGGCACAGGTATCGATCACGTTGTCGAGAAAACGAGTGCACAGATGCGTCACTTCACGCAGCCGGTCCCAGTCGACTCGTTTTTCCGGATCGTAGAACTTCGCCAGATCGATCGAACCCAGGTTGCACGAATTCGAGAAGTGCAGAAACTGTTCGCCGCACGGATTGCACGAGTAGATCGGCCCCATCGAGTTCATCATGTGATTGTGACGATTCACTTCGTCGATGAACGCGATGCCAGGCTCGGCATACTTGTGCGCGCTGGCAACGATCCGGTTCCAAATGTCGGGCGCGAAGACCATTCCCGGACTCGGCGGTTCTTCGATCGTGCAAGTCGACAGATCTGCGCTCAGAAACGCCTGTCGATCGCAGAAAGTCACAGTCGATCCATTCGGCCGTGCGATACAGAACGTAGTCGCCATCGCGCACCGGATCGTGAATCGGCTCTGTCCACGGTTCACCGTTGAACTCCAACTGGAACCACTCGTTGTTATCGACCGCTTTCAAAAAACCATCGGTAACGTTGACGGAGATATTGAAATTGGTAAGCGAGTGCTGATCGTTTTTCGCGTGAATGAAACGCAGCACGTCCGGATGCGTCACGCGCATCATGCCCATGTTCGCGCCACGCCGCACACCGCCCTGTTTCACCACGTCGGTGACCTGATTGACGATGTTCATGAACGAGACGGGACCGGACGCCACACCCGTGGCGGAGCTGACCATCGCACCGTGCGGCCGCAGAAACTCGTAAGTCATGCCCGTGCCGCCACCGGTCTGGTGAATCGTCGCGGCCGCCTTGGCGTGGTCCATGATGCCGGAGAGCGAATCAGGCACGTCGAGCACAAAACACGCGGCCAGTTGGCCGTTTGGCTTTGCCAGCATTGACGAGACACGGCGTGTTGGGAATGAATTCGCGCGCGAGCATGACTGTCGCTCATCGCGGCAAAAAACTGGTCTCTCTTTTCGCCCGTTTCGGCCGCCGAAACATGGCCGACGACGCGGCGGACGATATCGCCCCACTCTTCGATGGGCTGTCCTTTCGAGTCCTTCAGCGAATAGCGCTTGCTAACTACTTTCCTGGCATTAAGTCCTAGCTCCTGTGACCGTCTGGCGCGGAGAATACTGGGAGAACCGACGGGGGTGCGTCCGACTTTTTTGCCGATAGCTGCGCTCATCAATCTCTGCCTTTCTTACGGGGAGGCCCGAAAGTAAAAAATTAGTGTTTCAAAAACACGTCCGCCAGGCGTAATTACTACGCAGGCTTTAACTTAGAGTGTGTTAGCGGATACTCCGGTTGGCTACTTCCAATACCATCACGAGCGGGCGGGAATATACTCCTTTAAGGCCGAGCTGTCAACGATATCTTGTGGTAATTTTTTGCCGGACAGCTACAGAGTGTAGTTTGGCGGAATCAGGCGGGAATTTGGCCGTTATTTGCCGGTTCCGGTGTTCGAGACGAGCAGCTCGTAGTTGCCGATGTCGCGATTGTGACTGTCGAGGGCGGCAAACGTGTCCGAAGTTTCCTCGAGCATCTGCTTGGTCATCGCAATCGAATCGCTCAGTTGCTCGAAATCCAGCGACGAGACGCGCTCAGGCGTCGGCAAGGTGACGACCTGGTCGTTCACCAGTCCGAAGAAGTTTTCGATCGACTGCAACTGCCCTTCCACCAACTTCACCGATCGTTCGATGTCGTTGAACGCAGCGACACGCCGCTTGAGGATCTCGACGTTCGCCTGCTGAATGCGTCGCTCACGTTCGTCCTTCGCCGCTTGCACCGAGCGCTCCGCTTGGACCAACTGGTTCTGCACGGCCTGACGATTGATCGAGCGGAGGTGATGTTTGCGCCGGCGATAAACGTCGAGCAGATCGACGAAGTCTTCCCAACGCTGGTCCAGGCTCTGAATGTTGTGCGGGATCTGCTTCGTGTTGGTGAACTTCTTGTAGTTCGAATAGATCTGGTTCTTCATCCAGCGCAGATATTCGACGGCTTCACGCTCGCGCGGATCGAACAATTTGATCTGCGCTTCGCGTTGCTGTCTCGCGAAGTTTCAGCAGGCGCTGTTTCTCTCGTCGATCGACCAGGCGGCGATAGATAGTGCTTGCGGGCACGGTCGCCAGATAAAGCGTCTCGGTTGCTAAAGCGGCGACGAGCGGTGTGACGTCCTGAACGTAAGCAGCGGCAACTGCAAACCCGGCCATCCCCCAAAAGTTTATGGGTTCTTTGAAGGCTTCTTTCAGATACCTGAGGTCAAACTTGGGAAACTCGGCCATAAACTTTTGAAAACTGGCATTACAAATCATTCCGCAACAGGCGGCGTTACAGTTCACAGCATCAGTTCACATCGAGCGGCCGCTACCAGTTCCATTCTGACCGCTGCTGGTGCTTTCGCCTTCAGCCGGAAGCGCCTGGGCGTTGGCTGCGCCGGTGCCGGCGCCGAGCAAGCCCATGTCGCGCTTGTATCGCGAGCAACTTGTCCTGCAACTGCATGTCCATCGCCTCGCGCTCGATCTCCTGCATTTGCGTATCGACTGAAGCAGCGCCCAATTGCATCTTTGCTTCGGCAGCGGCGGCGCGGCGATCGATCTTGTCGCGCATCTCGTTGAACGTCGATGCATCGTCGCCGAGCTGGAACGACTCCATCGTCTGCGCAAGCTGTTCCTGCAACTTCGCCTGCTTCGACTGATTTATCAACTGCATCGCTTCGGCAGTGCGACGTTGCATTTGCAGCACGTAATTGTCGCGCGCTTTAAGTGCCTGTTTCGATGCGAGGTTCGCGTGCTCCAGTTGCTGCGATGTCTTCTGGAGATCGATCTGCAGCCTGTTGCAACTGGCCGATGTAAGCAGTGGCGATATCGTCGCGGCCCATCTTCACCGAGGCGCGAATCTTCGAATCGAGATCGACTACTCTGAGTTTCGAGCCGTTCTTTATTCTTGGCGAGCAGTTTTTCAGTGGCCATCACCTGCGCCACCGAGTTGTTCAGTTCGGGCACGCGGTCGCGCATGTCGCGGATGGTTTGCTGAAGAATGAGTTCGGGATCTTCAGTCTTCTCGATTATCCCTCCAAAGAGGGCGCGCATGGAGCGCTTCATTCTTGTCCAAAGTCCCATTTCCGCTCATCCTCCGACAGTGCGCTCAGCGAGGCGCGAAATGTGAAATCATGGCTGGTTCAGGCGTGCCTGATACGCCGGTTTTTCGGCCGGGCGCAACGTTCTGATGTACGTCGTATACGCTCAAGCAGTTTCAATTCCAGCGAAAACTGTCTCGGGAGTATAACAGTACTATGGAAAGGCTTCCAAAAAGGTTGGGGGATCGCAGCCATATCCTCGTTTGAACTTAGCGATCTCCGCGGCTCTCAGCGACCTCTGCATCTTCCCATATTTAACGCAGAGAACACTGAGAGACGCAGAGACCGCTGAGCTTAATGCTCAGGTTAGGGACGCTGCGCGACCGATATCGGTGCGGAACTGCATTCCCGGCCAATGAATCTTCCTCAACGAGTCGTAACAAAGATCCAGCGCCGCGGGCAGGTTTTCCGCTGCTGCGGTTAGTCCCAGAACACGTCCGCCGGTTGCAATAAACTTGCCATTCAGCGTCGACGATGTGCCGGCATGGAAAACCTGAACTCGAGTTCTGATCGATTTGGTCGACCCCCTCGATTTCCGCCCCTGTTTCGTACTTTCCGGGATAACCGCGGTTTGCGGCCACCACGCAGGCCGACGAACCTGCCGCCCAGTCCATCTCGATTTGACCGAGCGTCTCATCGCGAATGGCTTCAAATACAGACGACAAATCCGTCTTGAGTCGGATCAATATTGCCTGCGTCTCGGGGTCGCCGAAGCGGACGTTGTATTCGAGCAGCTTCGGGCCGTCAGCCGTGAGCATCAAGCCGAGAAACAAAACTCCTTTGAAAGCGAATCCTTCCGCACGCGCACCCGCCAAAGTAGGTTCGACAATCTCACGCACGGCGCGATCCAGCGTCTGATTGGTCCAGATACTGAAGCGTCGGTAACGGTGCCCATGCCGCCGGTATTCGGACCGGTGTCGTTATCGCCGATTCGTTTATGGTCGCGAGCGGCAGGCATTAAGGCATAATCGCGTCCGTCTGAGAACAGCAGCAACGACGCCTCTCTGCCGCTCAAAGCTTCTTCGATGACGATTCGTCACGGCGGCTTTATCGCCGGCGACGTGCTGCACCATCAAGTCGTCAACGGCTGTTTCCGCTTCCGCGCGTGTCGCGGCGACGACCACGCCCTTTCCCGCCGCGAGTCCATCGGCTTTGATTACGACTGCCGAATCTGAAGCTGCCAAATTCGCCGCTTCGAAGAGCGTCAAGGGCCTCCGCAGGTGAATCAGCCACACGATACTTCGCCGTCGGTATTCCGTGTCGCGCCATGAAGTCTTTCGCAAAGATCTTGCTGCCTTCGAGTCTGGCAGCCGCAGACGTTGGACCGACTAACCGGCAGCCCGTTCGCCTCGAAGACGTCGACGATTCCCGCCGTCAACGGCGCTTCTGGACCAACGAAAGTAAGCTCGATACTATTCGTCTGCGCAAACTGGACCAACTCCGAATGATTATCGACGGAGATGCTTACGAGTTGGGCCACCTGGCCTATTCCGGCGTTACCCGGCGCACAGAAAAGTTCGACCGGAGTCGGCCGCTGTATTACGCATGGACCACAGGATGGCGTGCTCACGCCCACCTGAGCCAATGACAAGTATTCTTCTCATGATTTGACGGCGGATGCTGCCACCCGGCCGGAAAGAAAGTCAAGACGAGTTTGATTTACGCAGGATTTACCTTGACACAATTTCGCCATAGTTATATACAGATCCTCCAATGGCGCGGCCCGTGCGGCTTTGACTTCTTTACCTCAACAGGTGGACAACCGAAGAAGTTCCCCTCTCTGAGCGTTGTTCTTTATTCGCCCGCCGGAACAGGCATTTTAAAGGTTATCGACCCAGGGAGTAGAACATGGCACAGACGGAAGCGGCTCACGTATTGGAAATGTCCCCACACAGCGAATACCAGGATCGGGCTATTCGGTGCGTCGATTGTAATGAGAACTTTATCTGGACAGCAGGCGAGCAGGTTTTCTTCCACGACAAAGGCCTCAAGAACGAACCAAAGCGATGCAAGCCTTGCAAGCAGGCCAAAAATGAACGACTCGCGGCCATTGCGGCAGCACAATCATCGGGCGTGCGACAACGAATAGAAGTCTCGGTGCAATGCGCGCAATGCGGGCAACAAACCACCGTCCCCTTTTATCCGTCGCAGGGACGTCCGGTCTATTGTCGTTCGTGCTTTCTTGCCGGCAAGACCGGAACGGCTGAATCGCCAGCATCATAACGCACCCAAACTGAGTCACCGTTTCGTGGCCCTCGAAACGCGTGCGACCCTGAATATCCCTCGCTTAGCCACCAACGTGCACAATAGGACGTCTGTTGGAGTCTTTCTCTGCCTTGCGTAAGACTTCGTGCGTCACCGGCGCCGTATCGCCTTCGCCGAACGCGATGTACTTCAGCAGGTAAGAGATCGGATTGCCTTCACTCCAACCGAAGTACACGTGCGGCAACTTGCCCATCTCATCCCGCAGGTACAAGAGAAACGCAGCAATCGCATTTGGCACCGCGGCCGATTCGGTTCGGAGTATTCGATAGCCGTCGACGCTTTCGCCGCGAATCGAGAGCGTGCCGGAGAATTCTGACGCATCCCCGGGTGTGACTTCGAAGAACAAAATCGGCTCGCCTGATGGAATGTGATTGCTCGTGCGCTTTTCGTGCTCCTTCATCGCGTATTCATCCGCGTCGCCCTTGTCGCGACGATTCGTGATGATGCGAATCGTTCCTTTCGCGGCATCCTTGATGAACTGGCGCGCTGAATCGTCGAGCTCGATCTTTTCAATGCGCAACTCCGTCGAACGGTAGACTCGCGAAAACAGTGACGCGAGGATGATCGTGAGAATGAAGAACGAAGCGATCTTGATTCCTTCCGGCCGTTCGTGAATGTTCTGAATGGTTGTGTAAGTGAAGACCAACGCGATTAGCAAATATACGTACCATTTTCTGCCGTTTCTACGCGCCGCCAGAGTCACGGCGATCGCGGCTGACGTCATCAACACCAACACGCCGGTCGCATAAGCGCCGCCTTGCGCGTCGACGTCTGCGCGGAAGATGATCGTGACTGCGAAGGCGATCACTGTGATGACGATCACTAACGGACGTGCCGCTCTGGCCCATTCCGGCGCCATGCCGTATCGCGGCAGATAACGCGGCACGATACTCAACAATCCAGCCATCGCCGACGCACCCGCAAACCACAAAATGAAAATTGTGCTGAGATCGTAGACCGTGCCAAAGATGTCGCCGAAGAAGTGATGGGCCAGGTAAGCGATGGCGCGTCCATTCGCTTCGCCGCCTTCCGCGAACTGTTCCGCCGGGATCAACGTCGTCGTCACGATGCTGGTGCAGATCAGCATCACGCTCATGATCAACGCAGCAGTCCGCAACAGCTTTTTCGTGTTTTGAATGCGGCCCTGAAGCAGTCGCTGGACCTTTGCCGCTTCATGGCCGCCGGCTTTGGTGGAATGAATCTCGTCCCAGTCTTTGTCGCTCAGCTCTGCGTCGCCTTTTACCAGCGGCATCACGGCCACACCGGTTTCGAAACCGGAAAGACCTAGCGCGAGTTTGGGAAACAGAAACAACGACACGGCCACAATCAACCACGCGTTGCCGTTCACCCTGGGATGGGTGAATAGTGCTTGTTTCCATTCCGGAAAGTGAAATGGATGCGTGAACAGTTCGTATAAACCGAAGGCGATCACGATGACGTTCAGAAACAAGTAAACAAAGACCAGCGCCACGGCAATTCCGATCGCTTCTTTGAATCCTTTCAGAAAGATCAGGCCGAGAATCGCGATCAATCCTATAGTCACGCCGATCTGGTGTTTGAGCAGTGGGGGCGTGAATGGATTTTCGATGATGTGCGCGGTGGCGTCGGCGGCGGAGAGTGTGATCGTGATGATGAAGTCAGTGGCGACGAAGCCGAGTAACACTAAGACGAAGAGTTTGCCTTTCCAACGCGAAAGCAGGTGCTCCAACATCGAGATCGAGCCTTCGCCATGCGGGCTTTCCTCGGCGACACGATTGTAAATGGGCAACGCGCCGAATAGCGTCAACAGCACGAGAATGAGAGTCGCGATTGGCGAGAGCGCCTGCGCCGCAAGGAATGCGATGCCGGGTTGGTAACCGAGTGTCGAGAAGTAGTCGACGCCGGTGAGGCACATCACCTGCCACCAGGGATGTTGCTTATGTGGTGTGGCGTGAGCGGCCTCTCTTTGAGCGGCGCCCTTGAATAACCAAAGTTTGAAACGTCGTCCGGCGGATCGATTAACTAAGCTAGTGAACATATTTTGACGGCCCGGTTACCTACCGGACGCCGCACAAAATACAAAGGCGCGGGGCAATACGCCCCGCGCCAGATCGATCGCGGCGTTGCCCTTCCCTTTGGCCTACGAGGTTAGCTGTCGGGCTCGAACTGGAAGTGTTCGTCGTTTGAGCGGCAACGCTCGTAACGATTAGCCCCATGTTTCACTTGCTAGTGAAACGCTGGTTCCCCCGTGCTGCAAAGCCGTGCGTGGCCTCGCAACTTCGGCAGACATCAAATTATCAAAACGGCTGTGATGTTACTCCTCAGCGCATTGAGAAGCAACACACAAATATTCGCGATTTCAACCACAGCTATTCGCGCTCAGTTACGCCGAAGGCGTTAAGTAATTTCAGCCCAGGGTTGCTTCAACCCTGGGTCAAGTTTATCTCTGTTTTAGAACTCTGAAGGAGTTCCTGCCATGGCAAACGCTTTCAGCGTTCTAGATTCTCTGTCGCAGTTTCCCAGGGTTGAAACAACCCTGGGCTAGAATTAAATAACGCCGTTGGCGTTCAGAGTAATCCAGGAACCGGCCCGTGCCCTTATCCACCGACGTGCACGATCGGTCGTTGATCGGGATCCTTTTCTGCCTGGCGCAGCACCTCGTGCGTGACTGGCGCCGTATCGCCTTCGCCGAATGCGATGTACTTGAGCAGGTAAGAGACGGGATTGCCTTCGCTCCAACCAAAATAGACGTGCGGCAGCTTTCCGGTTTCGTTGCGGATGAAAAGCAGAAACGCTGCGATCGCATTCGGAACCGCCGGGGATTCAGTGCGCAGGATCTGAAAACGATCGACCGTCTCGCCGCGCACTTTCAATACTCCCGAAAACTCTGACGCATCACCCGGCGTGACTTCAAAAAACAGAATCGGCTCGCCGGCGGGAATGTGATTGTCGAGCCGTTTCTCTTTCTCTTTCAGTTCATACTCGAGCGCATCACCCCGATCGACGCGGTTCGTAATAATGCGCACTGTTCCCTTCGCCGCTTTGCGAACAAACTCGCGCGCCATGTCGTCGAGCTCGATCCGTTCGACACGCAGCTCCGTCGAACGCCAAACACGCGAGAAAAGCGAGCTGGCAACGATCGCCACAATAAAGATCGACGCGATCTTGATTCCTTCCGGCTGTTCGATGATGTTTACGATCGTCGTGTAAATGAACACCAGCGAGATCAGCATGAACGCCCACTGAACGCGTTCACCATGACGCCGCGCCGAAAGCGTCACCGCAATCGCCGCCGACGTCATCAACGCGAGAACGCCCGTCGCATACGCGCCGCCTTGCGCGTCCACGTCCGCCCGGAAAAGAATCGTGACGACGAAACAGATCAGCGTGAACACAACGACCAACGGCCGCACCGCACGCGCCCATTCAGGCGCCATTCCGTATCGCGGTAAATAACGCGGAACGATATTCAGCAGACCTGCAAGCGCCGAAGATCCGGCAAACCAAAGGATCGAGATCGTGCTCAAGTCGTAAATCGTGCCGAACACATCGCCCAGGTACATGTGAGCCAGATATGCGAGGGCGCGTCCATTCGCCGAGCCTGCTTCCTGCGTCAGAGTTTCCGGACGAAACTCGTCTGCCGGAATCAACATCGTCGTGATGATGCTGCTGGAAAAAAGCAGGATGCTCATGATGACCGCCGCCGCCGTGAGCAGTTTGCGTGTGTTGTGAATGCGGCCCGCGAGGTCAGTAGCCGATTCGCCGGGACGCGTCAGATGCGTTGCCTCGATCTTGTGCTTCAACGGATCGCCATCGCCTTTGACGAGTGGCATCACCACTACGCCAGTTTCAAATCCCGATAGACCAAGCGCCAGTTTGGGAAAGACAAACAGCGCCATCCCAACCATCGCCATCGGATTCGGATACAAGCTGAACAGCCCGCGTTTCCAATCAAAGAGCACCGTCGGATGTGTGGCGATCTCGTAGAAGCCTACGGCCACCACTGTAAGATTCAGGCTGATATAAATCACCACCAAAAACACGGCGATGCCAATCGCTTCCTTGAAACCACGCAGGAAGACCGCGCCGAGTGCGGCAATCAGGACCAGCGTTACGACGATGCGATGATGCAGGAAGTCGAGGTGCTCGAGCACAAACGGGTTCTCGACGATGTGAGCGGTTGCGTCGGCGGCCGACAGCGTGATCGTGATGATGAAACTGGTAGTTGCGAATCCTAGCAACGCAAGGACAAATAATTTTCCTTTCCAGCGTGACAACAAATTCTCCAGCATGGAGATCGAACCGTCGCCGAACGGACTCTCAGCGGCCACGCGCCGATACATCGGCAGCGCGCCAAACAAAGTCAGGAAGATCAGAACAAGCGTGGCGATTGGCGAGAGCGGACCGGCGGCAATAAACGCGATGCCGGGTTGATAACCGAGCGTCGAAAAATAGTCGACGCCGGTAAGACACATTACTTGCCACCAGGAATGTTGTTTGTGTGGAGTTGAGGAGTGTTCCTCAGTTGAACTGCTGCGTTTTCGGCCCTCAAAAAACCAGAGCTGAAGCTTGCGTCGTGATCTCTGGAAAAGCCCCATCGTTATTGTCAGCCGCTCAGGACGTTTAAGTTCGATCTTGCCGACAAAAAAAGCGGGCGGGGGCCTCCCACAGCCCCCACCCTAAGGCCACGTGTCCTCACCCCACGCGACCACTTCGTCCACCGGGGAGGTGAACGCAGGCGAATTATGCAATAGTCCGCTTAAAGTTTCAACCCGGTTATTGATTTTCACAGACAAGAATTGTCAGTGCGTTGTCGAACAAACTTATAGACCACATAAGCAGCTTCAATGAAGTGGAGAAGATCGAACAAACTCCGCCATTAATTCACTACTTACGTCGCTTGCAACGTTTGCTTCACTTTGCTTTACGCGCAACACCTGCTGCATCGTCGGCCTGGACGAGTTGCGGATTGTGTATCTCGTCATGCGCCAAATCGGAAAACGCAACGATCAACAACAGCGCAGTCACGCCCAGCGTGCAAAGAATGTAGAGGATGGCAGTCCTCTCCAAAACGATCAGGACAATCACCAGCACCGCGAGGCCAAGGGCCCAGGCGGCCGTCATGAGTTTTCTCCGCCGGCGATCGCCGGCCAGGGTTTTTCGATTCATTTATCTATTGCTTTCAGTATTAATTATTCGAACTAAAACTTCGCCGATATTTCTCGCCGCGCTTAGTAGATGACGCGGTTCGGCAAATACATTCCCGTGTTGGTGATCGCCGACGACAAACCGCCCGTAACGGCGCCCATCAACGTCGAAGCGATACGGCTGGACGAGAACATACCCGCCTCAGACACCTCGATTACGTCATAAGGCATAAGCACCACGTCGGGCTTCTGGTTCTTCTTGATCGCCGCAACGTCGACGTTAATTACTTCCTGGTTCGTGGAACCCGGTATCTGCCGGTAAATGCGCACGTCTGAGAGTTTTGCCTCTTTTCTTGCGCCGCCCACCATTGCCAGAGCGCGGCTCAACGTCAGTTGATCGCGGAGAAAGATCCCACCGGGAGACATTACACTGCCGGTGATGTAAACGGGCTCGGCTTCGGTCACCAGCACGTAATCACCGGGACGGATAACCGGGTTCGATTCAGTTTTGCCGGAGCGCAACTCGGAGATCTTGATGATCTGGAGCGGAATCTTCGTGCCGTCAATCGGCGCCGCCTGAGATTCTTCGCCGGGCTCAGGGCACATCAACGGTTCGGTATGAAGAATCTGAATAGTTCCCGAAGCTCTTTCGGTGAAGCCGCCAGACACGGCCATCAGCTCGTTCAAGCGAACTTTTCGTTTCATCTCGACGCGCGTCGGCTGGCGCACTGCGCCAAACACGGTTGCCGGTTGCCGGCTGTTTCGCTCGGAGATACGAACGCTGACTTGAGGGTTGTTGATGAATTTCGCATAGGCAAGCGTGATTTCCTTCTGCACTTCCTTGTCTGAGCGGCATTTCGCCACAATCGGTTTCTCCAAAAACGGAAGCGCGCTCAGATTGCCGTCGCTGTCGACCTGCACGCTGCTCGACAATTCCGGCTGCCCGAAAACTCGAATGTCGAGTACGTCGCCTGGTCCAAGCAAGTATGACTTGGAGCCCTGTATGTCGAGTCCCGGAGACTGCGCCGGCGTCGCGGGAGCGGAACTCTGTTGCTGCGGTTCCTGCGCGTGCGCGAACAGCGCGAGGCTACAGAGAAATGCGGCTGCGACAATCAACGATAACTTCACCTTCATGTTTCACCCCTCAATTCAAAAGTTCAGTGCGGAAGCGGTATTGGCATCACCGTACTTCTTAACCCACCGGTAAACGCACCAATCAAAAGATCCAATACGCCGGGACCGGATAAAATGCTGCGGTCGCGGACTTCAATTACGTCGTAAGCCTGTAGAAAAACGTCGGGGTTGCGATTCTTCTTGATCGCTTCAAAATCAACATTGAGAACTTCCTGATCCGATCCCCCGGGTTTCTGCCGGAAGATCGTGATCTGCGACAGCCTGGCTTCCTTTCTCGTGCCGCCGACCATGCCCAGCGCGCGGCTCAATGTGAGCTGATCGCGCAACATGATCGCGCCCGGCGAAACCACGCTGCCGGTAATGTAAACCGGCTCGGCTTCAGTCACCAAAACCAGATCGCCCGGCCGGATGAATGGGTTCGCGACTCCCTTTTGCAAATCCGCGATTTTGATCACCTTGAGCGGGACAGCAGTTCCGGCCAGCGGCAGCGCCTCGGCTTCTTCGCCTGGTCCAGGACAGAGGAGTGGCTCAGTATGCAGAATCTGAATCGTGCCGGCCGCTTTCTCCGTTATTCCGCCGGATGCCGCAATCAGTTCATTCAAACGCAGTCTGCGATCCATCCCGACTTTTCCGCCCTGTCGCACAGCGCCGGAAACCGAAGCCGGCGGACGGCTGTTGCGCTCCACGACGCGGACGCTCACCTGCGGATCTCTAATCAACCGGCTGTAAGCAAGCGCGATGTCTTTTTGCACTTGTCTTTCGGTGCGGCACTTCGCGGAAATCGGTTCGAGGAACGGCAAGGAGCTCAGGTTTCCATCACTATCAACCTGGGCGTTGGAGTTGAGATCGTGCTGGCCGAAAACTCTGACTTCGAGCACGTCTCCCGGTCCCAGCAGATACGGTTTTTGCTGCTGTCCGTAAGCGACAGCGGATACAACACAGATCGAGACGGCAAGGATCGTGAACGGTCGTCGAAAGTTCATGTTCAGGCCTCTAATCAGTGGCTTTTAGTTTCTTTTGCCGATGATGCTTTCTGCGACGATGCAAGGTCCCAGGCACGACAAAGCCAGTGAAAAGCAAGTTGCAATGATCGCACAAAAGGTGGTAGATGCCAACCAAGCGCATCAGCAACGGCGTGCGCTTGTAGCCTCTCCGAACTCGCGAGCTACCACACTTGGGGCACTTTGGAGCCATCTTTTACTCGTCGGGAAACGCCGCCTCTTGCGCCATGTCTTTCCTAGCCCGGCGCGCGTCGTCTGCTGGTTGCAGTCGCGCTTTTAACTCGGCGATCTGGTATTCGATCTTTTCGGTTCCGGCGGCCCGCACGTCTGGTTTTACCACGTCCTGATTTAGATAGAAGAGTGCATCGCGATAACGATCGATCGCGCGTCGATAGTGGCCTTTGAACGCCGATCGCTCCGCCAGTTCGACCCAGTGGGCGACTTTTACCGAGGCAATCAATTCTTCGATCGCGACTTTCGACTCGTGAAGCTCCGGTTCGTTCGGATAGACGCGCAACGCCGAATCGATGCACTCGAGCGCTTTGTTTGCTGTTTCGATCTTGTCGAAGGTGCGCGCTCGTTGTTGCGCCTCGTGCGTCAGGGCCCGTGACTGTCCTCTCGCCCAGGCCAGCAGATGATGTTTGTGCAGTGCGCGCACGCGCTCCTGACCGGCGCGAATCGCAATCCCCTTCTCGCTGCCGAGACTCCCGGATCTCATCGCCTCGTCTGTGCTCGAAAGATAGTCGTGACAAAGATGGGCCACGTCGAGGTGCGCTTCGGGAGACGAGCCCGGACGATCCGCGGCAGTCGATTGTTTTTGAATGGTGCGTAAAGCTGCCGAGTGCAGTGATGCCGAGAAACCTTTTTTGTGACTGCGGCTACTGCTGCTCGTGTGAGTTCGACTCGGGCGTTTCTGGCTGATGCCCTGGTCCAACAAGTAGCGCGTCCAGGCGCGGCGCATCACCACTTCCCGCGCCGACAACGCGACCAACAACACAACGCTTGCAGCCAAACCCGCCGGCAACCACGGCGCTTCATCGCCGCCGCGCACGAGCATCCACCACAGTCCAAAGAACAATCCCGCAGCAACAATGATCGCGACAGTCAGGTATCCCACACTCGACGGCATGCGAGCGCGCGGATGGCGACCGTGAAAGTCGTCCGCCGAACGAGAGCGCGAACTGAAGAACTGATCTGCCGAGTTGTGTCCCAACAAGCGCCTCCAGGTTGGACTTGCCAACCACCAGGACCCCAAAATCACGACTTTTAGCGCGTTGTGCCGGGGGGAATTAGCCTCACAAGGCTCTCAAGGTGATAATAGTCGGCTTTTTGGGATTGCCCTGTCAATATATGATTCCGTCACGCATTAAAATAGCTGGCACTCACAAGGAACAGACAAGATGAGCGACAAAAAATTCACCGGCAAGGTAGCCGTCGTCACCGGAGCGACATCAGGAATCGGCCACGCATGCGCTGTTGGTTTTGCCAAAGAAGGCGCTAACGTCGTTTGTGTTGGGCGAAAGGAAGAGGCCCTCCAGGAAGTTGCACAAGAGCTGCGAAACGCGGGAGTCGAAGCGTTGCCTCTGCGCGCGGATCTGTCAGTCGACGACGAAGCGGATCGCGTCGTCGACGAAGCAGTGAAGGTTTTCGGTGGAGTTGACGTGCTCGTAAACGCCGCGGGCTTTCTTACCACCGGCACGATCGAAAACACTGCTATCGACGCGTGGGACGAGATGATGAACGTCAACGTGCGCGCCGTGTTTCGCCTGATGCAACGCGCGTTGCCGAGTATGATCGAACGGCGCGGAAATATCGTGAACGTTTCGAGTGTCACGGGACTGCGCTCGTTTCCCGGTGTGCTCGCTTACTGCGTGTCAAAAGCTGCGGTGGACCAACTGACGCGCTGTTCGGCGCTGGAGTTGGCGGCGAAGGGCGTGCGAGTGAACGCTGTGAATCCCGGCGTGGTGGTCACCGAAATTCACAAACGCGGCGGCATGAACAACGACGCCTATGCCGCGTTTCTCGAACACTCGAAGACAACGCACCCGCTCGGCCGCACCGGACGGCCCGAGGAGATCGCGGCGCTCGTGCTGTTTCTCGCGTCGGAGGAGGCGTCGTGGGTTACAGGCGCAACTTATTCGATTGACGGTGGCCGCGCATTGACCTGCGCTCGCTGAGGTATTGATGACGTATCCAAATCCGAACTATTCCAGCCCTAACCTCGCAGCGCCCGTGGTAGTGATCAAGCGCTCGCCGCAAATCAGCGCGATCAAAGTCACGCTGGCGATCCTCGCGATCTTGATCGCGTTGATGCTCGGCTTACTCGTGCTGCTCGTGATCGGCATCGAGACAGGTCCAATCGGACTCATTCTCGGTTTCCTGGCGGCGACGATTCCAGTCCCGTTGTATGTCGTCCTCGTGTTATGGATCGATCGCTACGAAGGCGAGCCGTTGTGGATGTTGTGCACGGCCTTTTTCTGGGGGGTGCTGGTCGCGCCTTTCTTTGCGTTTCTCTTCAACACCAGCAGCGGCTTGATCGTCGGCACGCTCGCCGCGGATGCGGAGGCCGGGGAGGCGTTCGCGGCTGTGATCTCCGCGCCCATCGTCGAAGAGATCGGCAAGGCGTGCATACTTCTGATCTTCTTCTTTTGGAAGCGTGATGAGTTTGACGGCGTTGTCGACGGAATTGTCTACGCGTCGATGGCGGGCCTCGGGTTCGCGATGACGGAGAACATTCTTTACTACGGCAACGCCGCGGCGGCGAGTGGCGGCGTGTTGACGGCGACTGTGATCATTCGCGGATTCTTCGCGCCGTTTTCACATCCGCTGTTTACGAGTTTGACTGGCATCGGTTTGGGACTCGCACGACAATCGACGAACCTCGCGATAAAAATACTGACGCCGATTATCGGCCTGCTGATGGCAATCTGCATGCATAGCATCTGGAACGGTTCCGCGGTCTTTGGCGGCGGTGGCGTCTTCGTCTTGACGTACATCGTCGTGATGGTGCCGGCGTTTTTGATCATGCTGATCGTGATCATGGTCTCGTTGCGTCGGGAGGGACAGGTGGTCCGTCAGTTTCTCGCGACCGACATCGAGCGTGGGTTTTTAACTCGCGAAGAGTACGACCAGCTCTGTTCGATCTTCGGCAGGATGGGCTCGTCTTACAATGCCTTTTCCAAAACCGGCATGAAAGGTTGGCGCGCGCGGCGTCGTTTCAATCAATTGGCAAGCGAGCTCGCGTTTCATCGCAGTCGTGTTTCCCGAGGCATTCGCTCGCGCCACCACGATCCACAGGAGCAGGAGACCGCTTACCTGCATGCGCTTCAGGATTTAATTAAGGAGCTGCGAGCGCGCTGATTTAATCCTCGCTGCGTTCTCCTTTCTGGCTTATACTTGCCGGGCGGCTGCGCAGCTATTTTCACCAGAGCCTGAAGCTCGTGAGAATCCAACTCTTACCAAGTACCTTTGACGATAAAGGCCAGGCAACGCTCGAACAACGCTTGACCTGCTTTCTGATCGACGACTGTGTGGCCGTCGACGCGGGCAGCATCGCGATTGCCCTCACAAACGATCAGCGAGCTAAAGTTCGCGACATTATCGTCACGCATCCTCACATGGACCACATCGCCTCTCTTCCAATCTTTATCGACGATCTTTATCCAACATTGAAAGAGCCGATGCGAATCCATGCGACGCCGGAAGTTATCAGGCTGCTGGAACGCGACGTTTTTAACTGGAACGTCTATCCGCGCTTCTCGGAATTGACTAACAACTATGGTCCAGTGATGCAGTACGTGCCGATTCCGGAGAGTGGTCCATTCCCAGTGGCTCACCTGACGGTGCGGGCCGTGCCGGTGAATCACATCGTGCCGACGATTGGGTTGATCGTTTCAGATGGTGAGAAGAGCGTGGCTTTTAGTTCCGATACGGCAGAGACGCAGGAGTTCTGGAAGTTGCTGAATGAGACGCAGCACGTCGACGCGTTGTTGATTGAAGCTTCGTTTCCGAATCGGTTGGCCCAACTGGCCCAGGTCTCGCGCCACTTCACGCCGGCGTCGCTCGGCGAAGAGTTGAAGAAGCTCCAACACAACGGGCTCGACATCATGGCGGTCCATATCAAACCCGCTTACCGCGAGGAGATCATCGAGCAGCTCAAGGCGTTGAATATTCCGAAATTGGGTGTGATGGAGCCGGGAAAAGTCTATCAGTGGTGATTGTGATTTAACTGGCAGGTCTGTCGAACTGGACCGGTTCAAACTCTTTCTCAGCGTGTTCGCCGTCCACACCATGCAGTGAAACACGCCCGCTCACCAGCAATTCCTTGACACGAAACGTGCGTTCATTGCCGTCGCGACCGGGCATGAGCTCGGCTCGGAACGTCACCAGCATTCCAGGCCGCGCCCAAACATCGCCACCTCGCTTTGGTTCCTGCATATTTCGTCGCTTCAGGTAAGCGCCCGCAGCGCCCACTGCTCCGGCGGCAACGGCCAGTCCGCCTAATAGCCACCTGGTGCGTTTCTTCATTTGGCTTTCGCTATTCGCAAAGCGGGTCGAGCCGCGCGCTGATTGTCGGCAAGCCACTGAGCGCGCGTTCCGCATTGAGCGGCGTAAAGCTGGTCCACTCGGCCGGGACCGCACTCTCGGCGAAAACCGCTTCAACCGGACACTCCGGCACACACGCATCACAATCGATGCAAGTCTCAGGATTAATCACGAGCATGTCGTCGTCAAGGTGAAACGCTTCGACGGGGCAAACGAGGGCACAATCAGTATAACGACAATTGACACACGGTTCGGCAACGACATAGGTCATTGAACTTTTGCTCCTTGGGCGTAAGAGTAACTTATGAAAGCCCCGGCCGGAACTCCGCGGCCGGATGCGGCTATATTAAACAAGAAGTGCTGAGTTTTGGAAGATGCGAGGTTCAGAGCACGTTCTTGAAGCAATAAAGCAGGACAATGATTAACAGGATTGCCACCGCAGCGCCGGCAACCACGGTGGTGGACCAATTGCGCCGACCTGTATTCTGGTTACGCCGGAGGCGCTCTCAAACTGCCCGGTCATCTGGTAATCCTTCCTCCGCTCTTCCATTAAATCTGCGTTATGGACGAAGTTAGCCAAATCCCTGGACGCGTTTTCGAACTTCACTTCTCCGCGTTTCTTTTCGGCGATAATGCGCATCGCTTCCTGGGCTGCTTTGGCCTTCACCTGTCGAGCTTGATCCTCGTCGAGATCGCTCAATACGTCGTCAAAAATATCTTCCGCACTGGGCTTAAACAGCCCATTGTGGTTCTGTTTGATTAAGTCGGCACCGTTATTGTTCTTCGACATTGTGGGTCTCCCTGAAATTGCCAGGTGAATGTTACCGTAAGGCAAAGAGATGGTGTGAGTGACTTTCTTTCTTCCCGGCAGATTGGCCAGCGCCATTTCAATGTTCAGCATTTCATCCTGGAACAAACTAACCGCTACAGCGCCCTCGATGGCTTGTGAATGCGAAAGGATCGCCCGAGCTGCCTGCATGTCTCCGCTCGACAACCACGTCAGCCGTCGCTCAACCACTTCCGGCAGGTTCGCATTATAAGCCTTTGCGATAACCATCTTAACCAAAGGCACAACCTGGTCTCTCCAATTATCGGCTTTGACGTTTAGAGAGAGCGATTCTGGTTTGCGGTGGCGCTCTCGCAGCTTTCTTAACAGGTCACATTTGCCGTCGAAGTTTAGTACCTGAGGCAGATTGTCGAGCAGGCGACCAGTAGTTTGCACGCTGGGCCGCGTAACTCCCGAGCGCCAGTCAGGGAAAGTCTTGCGCGCATACTCGGCCGCGCCGGTTCCGTAGATATCCGAATAGATGGCGAGCAGGCGCTCCAGGTGGCCGGGCGTCAGGCATAGAAGCTCT
Organism: uncultured Acidobacteriota bacterium; assembly: GCA_963770215.1. GTDB lineage: Bacteria > Acidobacteriota > Blastocatellia > Pyrinomonadales > Pyrinomonadaceae > PSRF01. The sequence continues at coordinate 205,505 of CAVYOP010000006.1, read as the reverse complement.
CGAGCACATCAAAATCGAACCCACCAACCAGCGCCGATAGCTGCGCTCGCTTACTGGGATAACCATATCGCCGGCTTAAATAACGGAGAGGCATACGGTGAAATATTATGTCGCGATTGGGATTGGAGGAAAGTGAAGAACTCCAATCACTCGGGTGTTGACAACTGCGCATCATTCACGAGAGACGATACCCCACGTTCATGCGTGAGTCCTGATCATTGGCGGAAATCAAAGATCAGTTAAGGACACTTTCGGGTGCTTAAAGCGAACTGGACGGACTAGACTGCCAGCGCTCAACTGGCGCACCGGCTTCGAAATCATAGAAGCGCAGATCGGTGGCGGTGAGCAGCTTGGTCAGCATGATGATCTGGCCGGTGTGCATGGAAATGGGAAGCGAGGTAACAACCGCTTCCCTTTCTTGTGTTTGCAGACTCCCTGAATGTCAGTTGACGGCTTGTTGACGGGTTCGAATCCACTCATCATTACCGTTATTCCTTTGTTCCTGGGAGCGTATCACGTACAATTAGCCCGCTTTTCCTGCTGTATAGGCTCCGAAGTAGCAATCCTCTGTCGTCCTCGAATGAAGGCCAGTTCATAACGCTACTTCGCGAAAGACTCAGAACCAATTCCGTTTTAGAAGATGATCGGTTGGCAGCAACTCTACCTATTCGTCAAAACTGCGTTACGGCTGTCGAAAGGTCCCAGGCGTGAACAAGCAGCATTCTTTGTCGCGGCGCTCTGCTTTTCAGGAGGCTTAGCGCTCGACAAATTTGCTCCTGATTTCATAGCCGGCAAATGGCTCACGGGTTTGCGGATTGGCTTGTTGGCGATTGGGGGAATCGCTTTTATTTACGGAGCCGTCCGCGTTTGGCGGCTAGTTAATCCGCCCGAGCTGCCGCCTACCAAAGATCGTCCCTCCGCGATCAAGGGACCGATGGCTTTCACTGAAGCGGACGGCGATCTGTTTCGCAAGCTGGGACGCGAAAGTGAATTGCAAAAGCTGCTCGGATTGGTGCTCGACAATCAAGTCCTAATGGTCGTTGTCCGTGGAGCTTCTGGTGCAGGTAAGACTTCGTTACTGCGTGCCGGCCTAAAGCACATTCTCGGTGCTCGCGCGATCTTTCATTACTGGGAAGCCCTGCCATCCGAACCGGACAAAGGATTGCTGCGCGCTATTCAGGAAACATGGCCGGAAGGCACGGCCAAACCCGCCACGCTGGCTGATCTGATCAATCCGTTGGATGCGCTCGGAAGGCAATCACATGTGATTGTGCTCGACCAGTTTGAGCAGCTGCGTGGCAACGAGAAGATTTTCCAACTGCTGCGCTGCATCATCCATGAATCCAAACCGCCCCACCGCACCACGTGGGTGATTGCTTTCCGCCCAGAATTCAGCAACGACTGGCTCGATTTTATCAGCCCCGAACAGGAGAATGGCCTCCGCCCACCCAAGGACGTTTCGCTGAAGCTGTTCACCGCCGAACAGGCGCGCGAAGTCATCAGCCAACTGATCAACGAATCCGATCTGAAAGATTCCATCGAACAATCCGTCATCGACAACCTGGTCCATGCCGCAACGGTCGCCAGCGAAGTGTCGCCGGTGGACATCGGCATCGGTTTGCTGGTGCTGAGCGAATTGCAGGAACGGCATAGCGGCCAAACCATCACCAAAGGTGATTACCAATTTGCCGGTGGCGCCGAAGGCTTGCTGACGCAATACATCAACCGATGTCTGGAACCTTTTCCCAAAGAAAGTCAGGAAGCGATCCTGAAAGCGATGCTTGCGCTCCGCGATCCTGAAGAAAACCGGCAGCGGTTGGCGACTGGGTTGACAATTGATGAGTTGGCTGTGGAAGCAGGCGCGGATGCGCGCGTGTTGAAATTGCAACTGAATCGTTTGGCGGATCGCGACATTCGCTTGCTCGAAGCCGAAACGCCAATGGATGGTTCGGCAACGCGCTATCGGCTGCCGCACGAACGTTTGATACCGGCGCTTTACCGGCTGACGGGTAAGCTGTTGGCCGAAGTGGACCAAGCCAAACTCAAATTCCAAAACGCCTTCCAAGCCTGGCAGACCAACGACAAACGTTCGCGCTACTTGCTGAAAGGGAAGGAACTTCGTCTGGTCCAACACTACGAAACTCAAATCCCGTGGGGCCAGGACGAACAGGAAAAGAAGGGCTTTCTCTTCCGAAGTAAACGCCGCCGGCAATTCGCTCGGGCAGCAATAGTGGCGACAGTGTTGGCATCGATTGGCATCGGCTGGTTCTCGATACTGCTATATGAGCGGCGTGAGAATAGAAAATACCTGACCCAAAGTGGCTACCCGGCTGAACTGTTTGACTTCCAACATCAGCTAAAGAAATTGGGAATGACCGAGCCACTAAATCTTGAGCACTTCATCTGGCTCTCCTCTGATTCCATTCAAGAACTTTCGCTCAAAGCTACAGAGTCATCGAATTCAATCGCAGGGATCACTTCCTTGTCAAAATGTCGGTCGCTGAAAAAACTGACCCTCGACCTTAGTCGTACCCAAGTGAGCGATTTGCAGCCGCTGGCGCAACTGCAGGGACTCACGCAACTGACACTCGACCTTAGTAATACCAAAGTGAGCGATTTGCAGCCGCTGGCACAACTGCAGGGACTCACGCAACTGTCGCTTAACCTCACATTTGTCGATGCGAACATAAAGCCGCTCGAGCAACTCAAAGGCCTCACACAACTGACGCTCGACCTCAGCTATGGCCACATAAGCAATTTAAAGTCTCTCGGGCAACTCAAGGCACTCACGCAATTGACGCTTGATCTCAGCCGTGCCGAATACGGCAATCGGCAGCCCCTCAAACAACTCACAGAAGTGCCGCTCGAACAACTCCCAGTACTAGCGCAACTAACCCTCTACCTCCGCCGTAACCAAGTGAACGATTTGCGGCCGCTAGAGCAACTCAAGCGACTACAATTGAAGCTCTCGGTCGAGATTAGAGAAGCAACTGATTTGCAGCCCTTGGAGCAACTGCAAGAACTGACGCAACTGACACTCGACCTTACGTCTGCCAAAATGAGCAATTTGCAGTCGCTGGCGCAACTGCAGGGACTGACACAACTAACGCTTGATCTCAGCAGTACCAAAGTGAGCGATTTGCAGCCCCTCGAACAGCTCACAGGACTGACGCAATTGTCACTCTCCCTCGGATTTACCGATGCGAACTTAAAGCCGATCGAGCAACTCAAAGGACTCACAGAACTGACACTTGACCTCAGCCGTAGTCACGTGAGCAATTTAAAGTCTCTCGAGCAACTCAAGGGGCTTAAGCAACTGACGCTTAATCTCAGCAGTACCCAAGTGAGCGATTTGCGGCCCTTCAGACAACTTACAGAACTAACTCAACTCACTCTCTACTTCGACCGTGACCAAGTGAACGATCTGCAGCTGCTGGAGCAACTCAAGCAATTACAATCGAAGCTCTCGCTCGGCATTAATGAACCGAATGATTTGCAGTCCTTGGAGCAATTTAAGGGGCTGACGCAACTGTCGCTCAACCTGGCCCGTAGCCGAGTGAGCAATTTGGAGCCGATCCGGAACCTGACTAGCTTGCATGCACTTTACCTTAGAGATGCTACGCGAGCTCAACGAATGACTCTGCGCAGCATTCCGGCCGACCTCGTTGACCTGACGTTTTAGTACACTCTACAACGCACCTTAAACTATGGCTTTGGACGCGAGGTTTCAACGGGGAAAGAAAATAGCGCGCTAACAGTTTATCGTCTCGGTATGAAGCAGCAGCAACAGACTATGCCCGAATGGGATATGGCGACTATAAGCTGTCTCGCGGATAGGAAACTCCAAAACTGTCTGAGATCCGCTTCGGCTTCTCGCAAAATCATATCCTCGCGCGGCGGCAGCCAGTTAGGTAAATGAGTGCGACGAAGGTTCTTCAACGTGAACTTGTACTTGGCTGGCCGTTTTTGGCACTACAACCTAGACCCCGGTTGAGTAGACATTATGCCCTCAGAAGTGAAACAACTCTTTTGGCCTAAAACGAACCGGACGGACCAGAGCGCCAGCGTTCAGTTGGCACGCCGGCTGCAAAATCATAGAAACGCAGATCGGTGGCGGTCAGTAGTTTTGTCAATAAGAAAATCTGTCCAGCATGCATCGTGATGGGAAGCGGAACCTCAACCGCTTCCCTATCTGTTGTTTACCGACTCGCTGAATTTCAATTGACGGCTTCTTGACGGCTTTGAATTTGCAAAAAACCACAGAGTTGCCACTTTTTCTAGCTGACTTGAATATCAAGGCCGGTCTAGTTCACCGACGTGCAGTACCTCCCAACCATATCGTATCAACCGCACTTCTCGGTCATCTCGTCTGGCGTGTATCGTTCCTGTCAGTAATAGTATTGACGAAGGGGTTGGAGATGTCGGCTTCACGCTAGATTTCAGAAGAAACGTCTCTTTTCCTATGACGCTACCGTCTTGGCGTAGCGTGAGTCACAGATTCTCTGTCACTATATCGTTATCCGGGGCACTCTTAGGCAAGGTCACGGACTTCGGTTATCTTATGCGCTATGTACGTCACTATATCGTCGTCGCTCGACTGGTCTGCATACAAAAGAAGTTGTTGGAGGTCCGAATCATCAAGCACGATGATCAGGTAATTGTGGGAATTATACCGAGTATTGCATTCTTTTCTAATTTGCTTCCGTGCTTTCTTGTCACCAAGATCACGACATAGAATCATGCCGAAGCGCCGATGCCGTTGGTCACATCGATCAACCATCTGGGCGAATTCCACATTTCCAATTCGCGTAGAGTAATTCTTGCACTCAATGGGCACGAAGCTGCTCTTAAGACTACTGTCGGTTAGGATGGTCTTTAGAGAGCTATTTGTTTTCCACTCTGCTTTGATGTCGATTCGCTTATGCCTCTCGTGTATCTCAAACTGCTGCCGGATCGATGAGCTTGTGAAGTGATTTCGAAATACGTATTCAACGATAACGGTGATGATGTTCTCGAAAGCGTACGCATCGGCCTTTCCACGTCCCACGTCTTTCAGAGTTGCGCCCAGTGCCGCACCGAAGCCGACATAGGATTCAGCATCCAGGACATTCGCTATAGCTACCTCGCTGTCTGTTTCGCCAAGATAGACCTTTCGTTCTAGAATTTTCCGAGTTTTCGCTATGATGGGTTCTGGTAAAAGAATCCCAGGTCCGATTTTTTTGAACAGTAGGGCGTGGTTCTTTCCGGCATCGATTTTCACCGAGTCGTCGAGTTGAAAACCCATTACCTTCAGCAATCGGATGATTTCATCTTTGTCATTGTAATCTCGGTAAAAAGTCCTGCGGCCTTTTCCCTCAGTACAGCCTCCATCAGTTACCTTGTCGGAAGCCGCCGCTATTTGGAAAGTGTCCCCATGTTGGCAGAAGAAAAGAAGGTATCCATTCTTCTCTTTAAGCTTCTTATTGCAGTGCTCAATTACGAATAGCCGTTCGAGTGGGTCGGGCATGATATTCAGAACATTGATGAGAAGCACGAGTTCGAATTGTTGCCCAGCAAAAGCGACAAAATCAGTTGGGTACAGGAGTTGCCCAAACTGCTTACCATATGCTTGTGCTGCCACGAGGTTTGCCTGGACTTGGTCTGACGGTCTGTAGTAGAGGTCTCTGTAATCAACAGCAGTTACGTGATGACCGAGCGTTAGTAGCGGAACAGTGTGTCGCAGTTTCCCAGCCCCGAAGTCCAGAATCTTCAAGTACGGCTTGCCAAGATGGTCGAAGGTCTTGCGCAGGGCAGTTTGCAGCGCTGGTGCCATCTCTGGGCGCGTCGGTTTGGATGACCAGGTTACGTCAACCAATATCTCCCGATCTTTTAACCCCGCCTTCTTTTTGAAAATATACAGAGGGGTACTCCAGATATCCTTCACAGAAGCGGTGGTTTGAAGGCGACTATTACGCGGACCGGTCGCCATCGCCCTCACCGTCTGATCGGCAAAACTTGCGACTGATCGGGCGGCAGAGACCTCAACTCCCTGTAGCCGCCGTTGCGCCTTCTCCTTGGTATCAGCTTTCAGTCCAAAAGCGAGAAATAGAATTTCGGATCCAGGTGTAGGAACGACGACATCTGCAGCATCCAACAACTCGACGAGTGAATCCGTTATCAGGGGCATTACGAGGGCATGCTCCTTCAAGTAACCCGCGAGTTGTTTTTCCAGGCCTGCTGGAGTGTCTACATCTGCACAGTCCGCGTGTACTCCCCGAATTCCTATTTCAAGAAGGAGTTCATCGCACAGACTTTTGTCTTGCTTCAGTCGGACAATTAAAAGGTCGTTATACATGTCACTTCCTCACGCAAAGTTCCAGGCGAAACTTCTTGACCGGACGGTTTCGTTGTAGCCCAACTCCGAAACTCAATAGTCCCAGCCAGGCCGCACGACAAAGTCGCAAAGGCAGTCGCTCACCAGTGTTTGTCGCCTTTTTCGTTCTTGATTAGCGTAAAGTGAAATCAACCGGGAAAATGGAACGGTTGAAGCGAGCGAAGGGTAATTCAGCGAATCATTGCGTAAGAGGATCATGGGAGCTGGAGGAAACAGCCTCGCGAATGAAGCGCAGAATTGTTAGCACCACGGTCCTAATCTGTCAATAGCTCATCGTCTCGGCTCATCGTCTCGGTTTTCTGGGTCGTAACCCTTGTGCTTCTGGATCGAACTCATCGCGTACTGCCACAATACGGTACAACATTGTGCGCACAGTTTCGTCGTCTTGCCAAAGACCTTACGGTCCGGATGGTGTTTATCGACAGATGATGAGGCGTAGACATGCCGTTCGGGATTTGGTGTTTCCATGAAACCTATTTTGGCTCAGCATCAGTGACGTAACAATCCTTAGATTGCAGACACTTCGCTTTCCCAATCTATATAGCCTCTCCCGGATTGCTCTTACCGACGAAAGTTAAAAATCGACTTTTTCGACCTTGCCAGAATTAGATTCTTGTAGCGGAAAGGTGTAGCGTGACAAAACTCGAAGTGTTGGCCACTTATTGACGACTTCGACTGCTCTTAAGCTGAACTCGACGGGCCTGAGCGCCAGCGCTCGACTGGCGCACCGGCTTCAAAATCATAGAAGCGCAGGTCGGATGCGGTGAGTAGCTTCGTCAGCAGAAAAATCTGTCCAGCGTGCATCGAAATGGGAAGCGAAACCTCAACCGCTTCCCTTTCTTGTGTTTGCAGACTTGCTGGATTCAAGTTGACGGTTTCTTGACGGGTTGCAAATAGGCGAAAACGGCATCCGGATTTTCCGCCTTCCGTGCGGCTGACAACCTGATAATCTATTCTCCCTCCATAGAGCGACGCACAGGTGCAAGGTTCATTGGTTGCGCTGAGTTTACCTCCGTTCCGCGAAAACTGATACCTATCCGTCACGCTTTCCTTCAACCGACATTCCTCAACACAACCAATGAGAAAAAAGAGGCGGTTACCGAGTGGGTGATTCACTAAGGATCCCCAAAAGGAACCGCTGTAATGAGATTTTTACTTGGCGTCCTCGTTGGTTACACCGTACGAGGCAAACAGAAACTGCTTATCAAAGTTCTTGTGACGCTGGCGCTGGTTGTGTACGTCGGTTTGCCAGCAATTGCGCTTTTGGCGCTGCGTCTTGACGTCCAACGTGAGCGCTGGTCTAGACCACCTCAAACCAAGGTGCCGGTCCTCAAAGGACTGGCCTACGAAGACGCCGAGAGAAAGCTTCACGCCGCTAACTTGAATATTCGTCTGTTGGCGACACGTTACGATTCGGCCGTTCAACCCGGATTGGTTATCGACCAAACTCCCCCACCTGGGGAGGAAGTAGCTGTCGGCTACTCGGTTGGAATTACCACTAGCAGAAAGGATTTCGCCGGCCCTGGTCCATAACCAAAGCTGCTGCACTGGACCAGATAAGTCACACGCTGCGTTCCTGGCGTATCCAGCCTCCCTGTCTCTCAATTAGGCGCGACACTACAAATCGTTTTACCCGGAGCGTGGGAGTTTTACGTAATCATTTCCTCCGAGGTTGCTAACATGAAAAATGTTTTCTCTCTTCGCAAGCGTTCATTCCTCTCGCCTGTCTCAACCGGCTATACGTCGCATATCTTCGCTGAGGTTGAATCCTCCAACGAGGGCGAATACAGGTGGGGACACAACATGCTTACGATTGCCGATTGCCGGCGCAGAGTCCAGATTGAATTCTTTTTGGGCACTAAGCGAGAGCGTCGCCGATCCCTGGCCAAAATCAATTTGCTTATCAGCATCCTTACGCGCTTTCGTGACGTGCTCGCCAAAGAGATCGCGTTAATCGAGAAGGCAAAAGCCAAATAGGAGCCTGGAAACAATCGCGGCCAACTTGCGGTTAAACCGTTCATATTCAAATGACGGCTGGCAGTGAGTTGGCCCGCGACGTCAAGACTCACTCGAGTCAGAACCGTGCGAAAGAAAGAGGCAACTAATGCCAACGACTAAACATGAACTGCTCGACTGGTTAATGGAGGTGCCAGAAGATGCCGAAATAGGAACAGACGGAGAAGGACTAGCTTTACTCGCAATTCTTGGCACCAACGTTCACCTGTTAGAAGTCGGTCACATTCCAAATGCGGACGAACTCTTTGCCGAAGCAATCAATCAGGCAATGATGGAACGACTCCGGCGGATTGATGCAGCGGGCGGAGAAACCGAGACTGGAGTAATCATAGTGACATTTCTGGGTTACATCTCAGGCATTCCAAGTTTGTTCTCTTCAGACTTCAATAACGCGTTTATATTTAAGAACAAAGACCAAGCGGAAACCTTCATCGCCGAGTTTGCAGACGAGCTACACAATCCGCAGATTCTCGATTGCCCGTAAGGCCACATCAATAGGTTGCCTTGAATTCTTTTTTAGGTAAGCCGCGAGTACGCACCAGTTATTCGCACACCTCAACCTCTTTCACCGAAATCCAATCAATGTGGGACACTCGCGACCTCGTCCGAAACATCTCGCAAACAAGCTCCTACAAATCCGGCGTAGCTTAGGGCTGTCGCAAGGAGAGTTGGTCCAACAACTTGGTGTTCAGGATCTGATCCACTATACGAATTTCCAACTACGAACTCGACAGGAATGAACCGCCGCTCGCCATCCTGCTCGCCTCGCCCCAGGAATTCCAGTCGAACAAATAATTGACGACGAACTTGAACTGACAATTTGAATTCCGCAAGCGCCGCGATCGTTTCCTACCCGCAACTCCCTTCCCCAACGCCAGTCGACTTGGACCTCACACAGTCGATATTGAATTCTCCATGAATCGCTGCTTCAGTTAATTCAATAACCTCTGCTACGGAACTTTTACCCACCCACATAAAGAGCGAATACCGAGCCTTCGCTGCGTCAGCCGTCAAGGGTCTTCGCTCGCAAAGCCTCGCTCCGATGAACTCCGCGAACACAAAACAGTTCACTCCGCCCTTGACTGCCTTCCTCGCTACGGCTGAAGAGTCAACAAGAGCTGCTAACGCAGCTCAGAAATCAGCGCTTTCAGGTCTATGATTAATTACCAAAGCGCCGTAGACCGTTCGTACTGACTCATAGTCGCAGCACGCGCTGCGCCCGCGAGTGGGCGTTCCTGTCGGCTTTGCTTATGACTTCGAGTAACTTTCTGAGAGAACCGTTCTACTCAACACTCTGCAAGAAAGTTCATAAGCTGATGGTTTATAACGCGTAGCTGGTTCGGCAGCGAAATTTGCCGGAGCAGAGAGGCTTTGCTTTCGGTCAGTGTCCTCTGCCGCACTACACATGGCCCGTGCCGACTATTTAGGATTTCTTTAGAATAGCTGCCACTATTAATCCGATGACTGCTGTAACTCCTACGGCAACGAAAATCTGTTTCTCAGATCTCATAACCTCAATTGCCTGTGCAAGATCTCTTCCGACTTCGTCAATAGTCGGACGCCGATGGGGATCGATACATAGCATTTTTGTCATTGATGCAAATCTGACCGCAACCGCTCGGGCGCTCGATAATGCCGGAGAATGCTGCCCAATCAGCGTTTCTCCCTGCACTTGCGCGTCAGTTTTCGTTTGTGAGGCTGAGCTTTGATGAAATCAACAAGGCAAGACCTAAATACCGTGAGCAATGTAGAGAGCGACCTTGCTCGATTCATCTGCACCTGGCTTAACTCAAGAACTTGCTGAGTAGTTAACGTGCGTCACCTTTTCTCATCTCATCCATCGCTTCCCGTGTGAGCCGAAGATCCGCCGCCCTCTGTAAATCCACACGCTGCTTTATGATGCCAATACTAAGCGCAGCATCTGCATTCTGCTGAAGTGCGTCCAACTGAGCAGCGTCCAGCAAGATGTTTACGGAAGAGATGTCGCGAGCACTTAGATTGGGTTCATAACTTGCCATGTTGCGATACACCAGAGGAGGTAACGGCAATCTAGAATCTGCATTATAGAGGGTGTCGAAACGGTCTGGATCGCGGGCATACAGCGTGTAAGCTTCAGTGTAGGCTCGAATGAACCGCTTGAGGTCATCAGCACGGTTGTTGATGACGCTCGTGTGGGCCAGAACAACCGCCGTGGAAGCCCATTCCTTAAGGACTCTCGCCCGATTCGCCTGAAGCGAAACGGCAATCGTTGGATCGTAGGTTGCGATAGCGTCTACATCTCCCCATCTTTGCGCCCCGCCGCGCGCAATTAGGGCGGCGTGTTCGGCTTGGTCCAGATTCACCATAGTGACATCCTTCCCTACATCGAGACCACTCTGTATAAGTCGTTGAACGGTATCGCGGTGGGTGGTTGAACCGAAGGCAGTGGCAATCCTTCGTCCGCGAAGATCGCTTAAGTCCTTCAGTGGAGAATCGGGGGGTACAAGTAACGCCGAACGATAATTGACCATTTCGCGCGACAATCCGCCAATCGGAATCTCGACTGATTAGCGTAATGCCCGGCTGATCACCTGCGAATAGAATGTCGAGTTCACCCGCCAAGGCAGCCTCCGTCATCGGACCGCCGTAGGTAAAGGCCTTAAATTCGACCGGAACATCATTGCGCGACAAAACGTCGCTGTTCTTAAATACTTCGACAATCTGTCCCTGGTTCGCCCACGGGGGCTGCCAACCGAGACGAAGGGGTTTCCTGCCAGGAGGTGTTCGATTGCACACTGAGAAAGCTGCTACCGAAAGCAGGAGCAAAAGGACCAGAGAAAAGGGCTTCAACGTAGAAGACTTCATCGTATTAATCCTCCCTGCGCAACCTTGGTTGCTAACTCATCCTCGAGGGCGTGAAACTCCGCAGTACGCCGAATGCTGATAGGTCGCGGACGCGAGAATGGCACCCGCACCGCTGCCTTGATTGTTGCTGGCCTATTTGACATGACAAGAACGCGATCTCCCAAAAAGGCGGCTTGGCGAACATCGTGGGTTACTAAGATCGTAGTGAACCCCTTAGTCTCTCTCAGGGCGAGAAACTCGCTTTCCATTTCAGCACGAGTTTCGACATCAAGTGCGTTGAACGGCTCATCCATCAGCAAGACGGCAGGTTCAGCTGCGAGAGCCCTTGCCAAAGCTAGGCGCTGCCTCATCCCCCCGAAATCTCATGCGGATAGTACGACTCAAATCCATTGAGACCGACAATATCAAGGAGCTCAGCAGCCCTCAAAGTCCTACTCTGTGCTGTGACCCCTCTGGCTTTAAGCCCAAACTCAATGTTGCCTTGCGTGGTCATCCAATTAAACAAACAGAGGTCCTGAAAAAGTAAAATACGATTGGGTCCCGCGCCCACTACCGGTAGTCCATCAATTTGCACGTGCCTCCAACTGGTTTGGTCAGTCCCGCGATTATTCGAAGCAAGGTAGTCTTGCCACAACCACTTGGCCCTATTAGGCAGAGTAGCTCAGTCTCTTCAACCTCAAAAGATACGGCTTCGAAGACTGACAGTCGCGTCCCGGATCCTGGCACGAGAAAAGAATGATGCAGGTCTTCAACTGAGATCTTTTGGCGCCTTTGACATATTTTCATTCTTCTGACAACAGCGAGGTTCCGCGCTCTCTCCATGGCATGGCCCACCTGGCGAGAATGATCACGATCCAGTTCAGGCCATAACCTGTTACGCCGATTACAACCATTCCGGCGACAACCTGCTCAGCTTGCAGTTGCGCCCGGCTTACCTGAATCATATAACCCAACCCTGATTGTGCTCCCACCAACTCCGCGGTGATGACGACCATCCAAGCGACACCGAGACCTGTGCGGAGTCCCGCGAATATTAGCGGTAATGCCTGCGGCAAAATGACTTCACGGAACAATAGGCTTCGCGAGGCACCGTGACAGTGGGCGACCTCGACTGTTTCCTGATCTACAAGCGAGACTCCCATGAAGGCATTCGTAAATACCGGAAAGAAAGCCCCGAGTCCGACTAAGAAGTACGCTGGCTGATCACCAAAACCAAACCACAAGAATGCTATCGGTATCCAAGCAATAGGTGGGATTGGTCTAATTAGGTCCACAATTGGTCGTATGAGATCGCCCAGGGGTTTTATTAGTGCCGCGAGAATTCCGAGTGATACAGCAAGTACAGCCGAAAGACTAAAGCCTATGACTACACGGCGCAGACTATGAAAAGTGTCGCCGATTAACCTGCCATCCTTGATTCCTTCGAAGATCGTGACAATCACCGAAGAGAGCGGCGGTATGATGTTCGGGTTGATGAGCGATGCTCTCGAAAGGATTTCCCAAAGAATGGCTATTGAAATAATGGCCAGTCCGCCTCGAAGACGGGAACGCAGTCTTTCGCTCGCGTGAACTTCTGTTGTCACCCTTACCTCATATAGGGCATGCCACCGGCAGCTGCGGCAACTTGTTTTAACGAAGCTAGCTCGGACGTGGTATTTCCCTGGTAGGCAAGAAATAAGCGTGAAAGTCGCGCCTTCCATGAACCGCTATGGGCGGTTAGGTGCATCGGCTCCTTCATAACCGGGTGCGTCAGGTTTAATCTCTCACCTCGGCTACTGCCGCAAATATGAAGGTAGTGTAGTCGCTTGCATCGATTGGCTTGCAACTCGGAGAGCCAATGAGGATAAAAAGCCAGATGGTGGAAGCGATCCGTCAGCGCCGTCACCGGTTCCAATGGAGGGTTGTACAACTCCATGATGTCAAACTGCCAGGCTGATGTCTCGGGAAACTGTTTCTTGATCTCGGACTCCAGCAATATCCCCTGCTCATTGGAAAAGGATGTCCCCAACATTTGAAGCTGGCCCCCAAGTCTCAGATGGCTGGCACTCTCCGCTAGAATGCGCGCTGAAACCGACATTCCCATGGCGCCGCCGTCTGAATGCATAAAGAACCCAGAACCCTCGGGTGTGGGAATGACAGGCGGATTGCTCATTATCACGTCGAAGGCAGCGCCGTTGAGATTGCGGAAAACGTCGGAATAACAGAACTCGATCTTTTGCTCCAACCCATTGAGGGAAGCATTAAAGTGCGCGTACGCTAGAGCTTTGGGATTGATATCCGTGGCGACTACATGCCGCGAACGCCTTGCTGCATGTAACGCCAGAACTCCGGAGCCGGTACCGATGTCTATGACAACATCCGTCTCACCTACGACCAGTTTCCTTGCTAGAAAAAGGGACTCATCGTTCGACAAAGGAAAAACCCGGTCGCGGTCTTGAAGGGAAAACGAATCGGTAACGATGAACAAGCCGCGAGAGGCGAAAACAAGGAAAGGACTTGTCCATTGCCGCCCGTCGCGTACGACAAGCCCGGCGTCCTCGAGCGGATGAAGCAGCTCGCCTCCGTAAGTGATTGAAAGGCTTTTGCGAAACAGTCGCCGGTAAAGGCCAGGGAACTGTCGTTTGAAGACTTCAAGAGCTCTGCGAGCCCCGCTCATGACTTCAATGGTCTGCGTTATTAGCATGGGTTAGAGATTAAGTCCTTAAGAAAATTGTCGAAACTGCTCAGCTTCGTCGCTTCTGATTCATACTCCGCTGCCTGGGCTGCTAATTGTCTCTTCGCAAGTTTGTTGCGCAACTTTTGGCGTCATGCTCTTGCTCAAGGTCACTCATTGAAATCGACTCGATCAACAACAACTATCTTCTCTCTGCCGAGTAACCGAAAAAGTTGTGTGCTCGGTCTAAACGCTACAGCATAGCGCCTGGATTCTCCGCCAGATCGTCGATCCAATCGCTTTCGGTTCGTTCTGGCACACCGTACCGGTTCCAGAGTTCCTTCATATGAGTAGGGTAGTACTTCTGAAATTCGAGATCCGCCCGGGCCAAAGCGGATACGAAGTCAAATGCCGCGGAGGGGCTGCTTTCATACCACTTCCTGGAACACGCCACGTGAAACTCGTAAGTCAAAGCCTTTTCAAGCGCTTTCACGCTCAACTCATCGTTCCTAAATAGGATGTCTGGACTCTTCCTGTCTTCCAGTTCCATATGAATTCGTGAGGACAACGGTTCCCATGCTACATACACAGTATTCCTTTGGTCTGATTTTGGATTTTGGGTAGCGGCGAGCAGTAACTCAACAGCTTCGTCTCTGTCGACAGGGCGAAGAATTGGTTTCTGTTCTGACTGGTAGTAGCTGCCGAGATCAACCAACAATCGCTCGAGATCTGACCCCTTTGGGTGGAGAACGACACTGTCTTCGAATAAATCGAGGCCGCGCTTCTCTGCGTAGGTAATAACATTGAAAGCACGAGGAGACGACATCACGATTCCCAAATCTATGACGGTGTCCTTATAGAGCTTGAGAAGGCCTGCAGCGGCGCCGGCCACCTGAGCTCGTCCCTTGTAGACATCTTCAAGAGCCTCGGTTCCGGTCTCGCAATCGCGTATCGTCACGACAAGGTCTTGCTGCTTAAAGAACCCATGATCATTGGCAAGCGTTGGAAGCGCGGCTCCAACGGTGTCGGGTAAGGCAATTGTGAGGTGAGTGGGTGTCCGTTTCTTGCCCTCTTTCAGGAGTAAGTAGTCCAGGGCGTATTTCAAAAATGTTGGGATCTTGGCTGGCTTTCCCGGAACGCTCTTCTCTTTCCCCGATTTAGACTTCGCGTCGCGATTCCTTTCGGACTTCTCCCAGCGTTGCACCGTCAGAATCGCAACCTCGAGCGCATCAGCGAGATCTTTCTGTGACCAGCCTAATCTCTCTCGAATGTAAACGATGTCCAGCTTCTTGGTGGTCATCTGGTATAGCTGAGTCCCTGTTTATGTTCGATTTTTTAGGGAGAGAGCCTGATTCGGAAGATAGCCCTCAACGATTGGTAAGTCAAGAAGATACCACCACCATGTTCTCGCCCTTCAAAAAGCAGCCATCTATAGTATATATCAAAACGATAGTACTACTATCTTTTCAAATTACATTTTGATTGACAGAGTAATGGGACAAGAGTAGCATCCGCGCAGTAGAGCCCAAATACCAAGACAGAACCTTACAGGAACTTGCCAGTTGGGTAGCGAGGAGAAGGAGGAAGCCGATGTTAAGCGATTATTCATCCCATGACGGCATCCGCAATCGCGGCCTCCGAGTTCCAAATCGTGTTCGACTCGGGCATTCGCCAAATACTACCGATACATACGGCGCCAATGAGGGACGGGACGGGAACCCGCCGAGCTTGCCCGCGGCAGCCGGCGTGGGTTCCAACCGCGAGTTCGAGGCGCGCGAGTGGGGTCCCGCCAACACCACGCTTGAAGCGGCGAAGCTCCTGGCTCGGGAGTTCGGAGACTCTGCAGCCAAACAAGGCTTCAAGCCGGGCATGCCGGAGATCTTGGCGAAGATGGCAGATAGCGACATCATTTACGACTTTCGTTCGCGCGATGGCAGCCCGGCAGCCTTCGGTAGTTTGCTTACGCCCATTCGCATTTCCTTCGGAAAAGTTCTACTCGCAACCCTCGTATATCTGAATGGGCTGATCGTAAATCCACGCTTTGCGCGGCGCGGCCTGTGCAAGGAATTCCTGCGCGCTGCAGGGAGTAAAGCCGACATCGTGGTCGGGCACACACAGAATCCAAAAATTCTGGATGCTCTACGAAAAGTCTACCCCTTCGTCTGGCCGTCCCCAGACCACCTTGAATTGAGGGCCTCGTTTTCGGATGTCATAGCGAAGTATTTGAAATCGATTGGGCGACCTGAGAATTTCGATCGCGTCACCGGCCTTGTCCCCGACCTGTACCCCGGACCACTTTATGAGCAACCATCATCAACCGACACCAGCGGTTTTCCCAACCTCGCCGGCGGAGATGGGACTCTGTTGATCGCGTCAGACTCCAAAGAAATTTTTGCGGAAGTTGTAGAACGCTTAAGTGATTCTGATATTAGACCACCTTCGTCTGTGATGTATTTGCTTGGACGCGCGGCCGGCGGTCCGTTCGACAGCGTGGTTGTCGGTGCTGGACACGCAGGTCAAATGCAACTCTCCTGCATTCAAAAAGCCGCCCAGCGCGAACCAGAGGTAATCTCCGGACGGGTCGCTATGGTTGAATGCAATGTCGATGTCGCCGCGCGTTCCGGTGTTCACTGTTTTCGAACAATCGCTGAAGCCCAGTTTGATCCGGCGAAGACTGTGGTGCATGTAGCCACCGGCCCGGCTGATCGTGTCGCAGTGGTCAGAGAGGCGGCAAAACTCGGTTTCTGGCTTTTCGTTTTAGAAAAACCGCTCACCTCGTCGCGGTCCGATCAGGACGAACTGATCCAGCTTGTCCACGACTTCAATCTCAAAGTTGTGGTCAATCTCCCCTGGCTGGCAACGCCGTTGACGCGGACTCTGAAGGAAGCCATCGACTCGCATGAGCATGGAAGACTCCTGGAGTTGTACTCGCGGCAGACTAAATCCCGCCGCGGCCGGTTGAACGAAGCCGCGGGACATCAGTCCGCCCTGGACATCGAGACTCCTCACCAGGTATCGCTGGATCTTTACTTGGCGGGGCAGCCAGCGACTCTTCGCGAAGCCACCTGCAGGCCGTTGGTGTCGGAGACCGGCGCGATAAGTCTGATGGGCGGCGCTTCCATGTTACTTAGTCATCGCGACGCGATCAGCTATCTGGTATCCGATCTCGATTGTGGCGTAAAGGAACGGCTCATTGAGTTAAGATTTGCAGATGGTTGGCAATATTTTGGTTGGTATCCCGTTAGCGGAGAAACTGACGGGCAATACCTTTGGCGATACGATGCCGACAACCGTCTTGTTGATAAGCAAACCTTTTCTGACGACCCGCTCACTTCCCTCTTCCTTCAATCTTACCGCTACTTCGCCGGAGTCGGACCACAACCAGTTTCAACTCTAGAAATCGCCTTGGCTACCGCGAACCTTATCTTTGAAGCGAAAAGTTATTGCGGTCTTGCGCTTGAATCGGCTGAGTCATTTACACCAGGTGCCAAATGAGCGTGCGCTTCTTTTCAATCGAAGGCGTTCTCGAGAGACAGGACTCTCTTTTGAACCGTCATCTTCATGATCTTTTCGAAGACTGCGAATTTGTGAACGGTGGTTTGGTAAGAAAGCTGGAGCAGCTCATTGCCGAATACACGGGTGCGAAACATGCCATCGCAGTTGGCAACGCCAGTGATGGTCTGACTATGGCCCTGCTCGCTGCTGGAGTTGGCGCGGGTGACGAAGTAATCGTGCCGGCGGTAACTTTTGTTAGTTCCGCTTCAGTGTGGTACACGCCGGCGGCCAGCCGGTTTTCGCCGATATTGATCGCGAGACTTATGGCCTTGATCCCGAAAGTGTGCGTATGTCGATCACCCGCAACACGCGCGCACTGATGGTTGTTCACCTTTTTCATCAACCGGCACAGGTGCCCGCGTTGCTTGATATCGCGCACGAATACGGATTAGCCGTTGTGGAAGACAGTGCCGAATCAATCGGCATGTGGTGCAACGGAAGCCATACCGGCCTGGCTGGCAAGGCCGGTGTAATTTCATTTTTTCCCACCAAGACTCTGGGTTGCCTTGGCGACGGTGGCATGGTGATTACCAATGACGATGGCGTGGCGGCGGTTTGCAGAGAATTGCGCGATCATGGACGTCGATCCTCCGATGGCATGGTGATGCGACCAGGTCATAGTAGCCGGCTAGACAGTGTCCAGGCTGCCATTCTTCTTACTCGTCTGGAAGCGCTTGATCAGGAAATTGAACGACGAGCCTGGCTTGCGGAATTATACAGGCGGCGGCTGGCGAATCTTTCGGCAGCGGTGCGAGTGCCGACCATTGTCCCACGCCCGTACTCCTGCAGCGGCGTCTGGTATGTTTTCGTGATCGAATGTGAGCGGCGTGATCAGTTGGCGGCATTTCTTGCTGAACGCGGCATCGTAA
Organism: uncultured Acidobacteriota bacterium; assembly: GCA_963770215.1. Classification (GTDB taxonomy): domain Bacteria; phylum Acidobacteriota; class Blastocatellia; order Pyrinomonadales; family Pyrinomonadaceae; genus PSRF01. The sequence continues at coordinate 187,195 of CAVYOP010000006.1, read as the reverse complement.
CTGAAACCTACTATCCAATGCCTCTTCACCTGCAGCCGGCATTCGCAACATGGGGATACCGCGCTGGCGATTTTCCAATATCCGAATTTGTATGCTCCCGAACATTAGCCTTGCCGCTTTATCCAGACTTGAAAGAGGCGGAAGTGAACCTTGTGTGCGATGCGATCGCCCAGTTCTATCAGGAACGAAAATGAATATTCGTTTTATTGATTACAGACGTTCCTTCGGTGGCCACCGCGCTTTTGTTGCCCGCGCCATTGCGACAATCGCGATTTCCGGGGAATTCATTCTGAAAAGCAACGTGCGAGAACTAGAACACGCGATCTGCCAGGTGACGGGTGCCAGGCATGCAGCGTCAACCGCGAGTGCCACTGGAGCCATGTTGCTGGCGTTGAAAGCCATGGGGGTTGGTCCAGGCGTTGAGGTATTGATACCAGCCTTTGGGTTTCCTTCGCCGGTAAGCTGCGTCCTAAGTCTTGGTGGCCGTCCAGTCCTGATAGATGTTCAGGCTGAGAGCGGTGTGCTAAACGCAGAACTACTTGAAGGGAAAATCACCAGTAGGACGCGGGTCATTATTCCGATGCATTTGGGAAGGTCGCTCGCTGACATGGTAGCAATAACGAACTTGGCTCGTGCATATAACATTGCGGTGTTAGAGGACAGTGCCGTTGCCCTTGGCGCCAACATAGATGGCGTTGCCGCCGGCAGGTGGGGCAATGCCGGTGTGTTCTCGTTCTTTCCGAGCAAGCCACTGGGCGGTATCGGGGATTCGGGAATGTTGATCACAGATGACCCGTCTCTGGCCGCCCGCTGTCGACGCCTCCGCAATCATGGCCAGGAAGAAGGCCGGCGATTCCTGTATGAGGAAGTTGGGTGGAACAACCGGATGGACGAGATCTCGGCAGCCTTCCTGCTAATGAAACTCGAGACGTTTCGAGTCTCGCTGAACCGGCGCACCGAAATTGCTACTTACTATGACGAGGCTTTCGCGGTGCTCAAGGGGCGGCTTACGCCGCTAGTGAATTCGGGCGCTGATTTTGGCCACCACAAATACGCCGTGTGCGTTAAGGACCCTGAGCCACTGCGAACGCATCTTCAGCATTCTGGGATCGAGACTCAGCTATTTTATGCGCCTGCGCTTCACCTACACCCGGGGTTTGCAACCCTTGGTTATGGCGTCGGTGATTTCCCGGTTGCCGAGCGGCTGGCCGTGAGCACGTTGGCGTTGCCTTGTTATCCAGAAATGACTAATGAGGAAGTCGAGTACGTGGCGCAGAAAGTGGATGAGTTTTATGCAAAGTAATTTGACCATGTGTTTGTGTGGGATCTCTGATGAAGCCGCCTTCGGTCTTGATTCCCAGATCGACGTTCATCGCGAATTGGGTGGGAACTCATCGAACTCCGTTCAGTGAACGGACACAGAATCGTCGATTTGTCACCGCGGGAGCTTTTGCCGATTGCCACCGCTTTGAAATCCAACGGCCTGCGGGTTGCGGCCATTGGCACAGGGATTGGCGGTTGAAATCGAACGGTACGAACGCCATTTGGCTCAACCTCGAGGAGTTTAAAAGATCCGCCGAATGCGCGAACATTTTGGGGGACCCGATTCCTAAGAATCATGTCCTTTCCAGAATGATGGACTTGCGGCTGAAGATTGGAGGGCTGAATCGCTTGAACGAATCGCTGACTTGGTTGACGCGGCGCAAGTAGCCAATGTCGTTCTGCTACACGAAAACTGCATAGGGTGGGCCTCTCAAGGGCCGAACCAAACGCTCGAAATGCTCCGCCAGATTAATAGTCCTCACTTGCGTCTGCTATTCGACATCGGCAATCCCGTCGCCTACGGCCAGAACGGTCTCTCGTTTCTTCATGCGGTCGCCAAATGGGTGGAGCACGTGCACGTCAAAGATGCCGCGCGCCTGACAGCCGACGAGATTCAGTACAAGCTGCCTGGTGATGGACAGGCGCAGGTCGCGCTCTGTGTCGACACTCTTTTTCGATGGGGGTATCAAGGCGTCTTTTCGATTGAGCCCCATCGCGCGCTTGTCCCCCACCTGAACATCGTCAGTGATGAGGTGACAAAGCGCAATACTTATTTGTCTTGCGGGAAGCGCTTGGAGGCGCTACTCGAAGAACTTATCAATCCCCAAAGGAATACGTTGTGAACCAAATAATATTCGATCAGTTCTGGCAGGATTTGCTCCTACACACTTGCGGATCGATACACAAAGTCCGCTCGAGACTGGTCGCATCTTGGGTTCCGTGAAGCGCAGAAGCTCATCGCCCGTCGTGCCTGCGAACGCGGTTTCGAAGTCGCGAGCTTCCAGTCAGCCCAGGCAGCGGAGCTAAACGCTGATCTGGTCCCCCTCAATGTTAAGGAAGCGGCCGCTGCACTGGGAGAAGCATTCATTGAGTCTCAGCCGAGGTTAGTACTGCGCGCCGGTGCTGAGCAGCCGATCAATCGGACCATCGTTCTCAACTTTCATGTCGATACGGTTGCGGCCCTATCAGGCAGCCGTCTCATAACGATGGCCGCTTTGCAGGACGTGGGGCAGTCGACGCGAAGGGGCCCGGAGTAGCAGCGCTGGCTGGCATTGTTCGAGCCGTTAGTGAAACACCAGCAATACTTAACCATACGCAAATCCTAGTTCAATCCGTTGCCGGCGAAGAAGGTGGGGCCATGGGCATGTTCAGAACCAGGCCGCTGATCGACCAGGGCTTAGTTGGCCGACTGAACCTCTTCGCCGAACCAAGCCGCAACGTTTATTTCGATTCGGCTACGAGCACGATGACGGCGCGGATTGAAGTTGCAGGGGAAGGTTCAACGGACGACGCCCCGGCACAGGGCGACAATGCCACCGTTATTCTCGCGTTCGTTTGCCATAGCATGGCTGCAAGCCTGGCCGAGTTCTTCCAGGGCAATCGCCGCATGTGTGTCGGCGGGTACGGGCGCCCGGGTACCGGACACAATCGTGTCTATGGCTCGGGCACGCTTCAGCTAAATTTCGCTTATCCCGATTCGCAGACGGCGCTGGAAATTGAAACGATGGTCGAGCAGTCTTTCCATCGAGCGCTTCCGAGAATTCGCGGACCAATTCTCGGCGCTTCCGCTTTTTGCCCGATCTGCTGCTAATGCCGAGCGAATCACACGACTAAGGTGGACGAAGAAGGGTTTGCCGGCGCTTGCAAATCGTGATGCGGAAATGGAACGACTGCTTGCTGAAGTTGGCATCAGGCGGTGCCCGCAGGAATGGGCCAACGATGCTTTTACCTGCGACGCAATATGGGCTCAGCATTCGAATAGCTATGCAATTGTTTTTGGACCGGGTGATCTCGTCGCTAACCACGCCCATGCCGACGGAGAGTTTGTGATGATCTCAGACCTTGAATGGTACGCTGCCAGCATCGCATCACTGGTGCGCGGCTTCGCGGCATTGCATCAGCCCAGCAGTGAAAAGAACGATCTGCTTCTGATGGGAGCCTCATGATGGAGAAAAGGGTCGAGATCGATAGTCTGCGGTCATTCGTTATAGGGGTCTTTATGATCTCTGGGATGAGCGAAGCAGATAGCCGCGTCGCAGCAGACGTTCTGATCTTTGCAGATCAAAGAGGCATTCGATCGCATCAGATGTCGGTCATCTCGAACGGATCTACGTCAAGAGAATTCGGCTCGGCAAGATCGATCCCGCAGCTTGCTTCCAGTTGGTTTCTGAAGGCCAGGCAACCGCGCTACTGGATGGAAACTCCGGCGTGGGGCTTGTCGTTGCTAACCAGGCCATGGACCTAGCAATCGCGAAGGCGTGCCAATGTGGCGCCGCAGTGGTGGCCGTTCGGAACAGTTCACATTTTGGATCCGCCGGTTATTACAGCGTGAAGGCGATGAAGGCAGGCATGATCGGCCTTGCGATGTCCAACCTCGGATCACAAGTCATTGCCCGTCCGCCTGACGGAACGATGGGAATGGTGGGAACCAACCCCCTTAGCATTGCCGCACCAGCCGCGGACTTGCCTTCCTTCGCCCTCGATATGAGCACCACGGTTGCCTCCACCGGACGGATCAGACTTGCAGAGCAGCGTGGCGATCGCGTGCCGATCGGATGGCTGGTGGACGACAGTGGAAATCACGTTACTGATCCCGCGCGGTTTCTCAAGGGACAGGCTCATCTCCAACTGCTCGGCGGGCCGGGAAGTGCGGGAGGCTATAAGGGGTTTGGGTTAGCACTGGCGGTTGACGTGCTTGCCGGTTTACTTGCTGGCGCAGCCGTGGGCCCGGATCCAAATCTGCTTCAGCCCGGTGGGCGTTTGCACGCCTCAGAAGAGGACAACGTCGGCCACCTGTTCATAGCCATTGACATCAGCAGATTCCGTCCAGTCGACGAATTCCGCAATGCTATGGACCGGATGTTGGGCGCGCTACTCGGCTGTCCATGTGGCGCTGGTTGCGAACCGGTTGTGTATCCAGGATACCCGGAGGCAGAAGCCGTTAAGCGGCAGGCGACGAGTGTCGCAATCGACACTCGCGATTTCGATGGCTTGGCGCGGCTCGCCGTGGAATTGGGGTTGCAGTTTCCGAAGGCTCTGGACGAAGACGAATCAATCGCTCTGGAAAGCTTGAGCAGGGAGTCCAAGCAATGCGCATAGGAATGATTGGCCTTGGGGTAATAGCTCCCTTTTATGCCGCTGCGCTTGATCAAATCAGTAGCGCAGAACTCTCCGCCGTCTGCGACATCAATCCGGCGCGCATCGTGCGCTACCGGAGGTCCGGATTGCGTGAGTTCACAGACTACCGGTCGCTCCTGGAATGGTCTGATGTGGACGCGGTGCTCATCAATGCGCCGAACGACCAACATTTCACCCTCGCAGGCGCAGCGCTGGCCGCGGGGAAACACGTGTGCTGCGAAAAACCGTTAACAACTCGCCTCACAGACGCGCTCGAACTTTTGGAGATCGCGCGACGATCGAGCAAGACGCTTTTCACAGCTTTCCACCGCCGGTACAACCGTAACTTTCGTCTGCGGCTGCCGGAATTATCGGACCACTCAAAGATCGCTTCAGTATCAGCGGAGTACCTGGAACTGATCCAAGACCATGCAGGAAGCGATGGGTGGTACCTCGATCCAAAGCGGTGTGGGGGAGGTTGCATTGCCGATAACGGCCCAAATGTTTTCGACTCGTTGTGCTCGTTCTTAGGACCACTGAAGGTCACCGGCGTACAGGTTGTTCGCAACCAGTCGATAGACGTCAAGGCAAGCGTGCAGTGCCTTAGCCACGAAGAGATTCCCGTGCAAGTGTTCCTTGATTGGGAATATGACCAGGGTGAAAAGAAGCAGCTGAAAGTTATGCTCAAGGATGGGCAAACTATCTGCGTGGATTTCCTCGAAGGCTTTTCCGAATTTAAAGGATCTCTTTGGCACGAGTACGAGGGGGTGATTGACGACTTTCTAGGCCACGTGAGGCGTGGGCAATCAGACTCCCGGGCCGGGTGCGAAGCCGTACGCCTAGTTGAAGAATCATACGCGAAAGAGGTGGCGGCGTGAACAATCCGGACAAGCGTGCGGTGGAATCCGTCGTGGTCAAATTGTTGCACCACAAACGAACCGACCGGGGGATGACGCTGGCTCCGTACGAAACGCGTTGCGTCCGATCGGGCGATATTCACGAGCTAGTGACGACCGATCACTTCGAAGCAGCGCAAGGTGACCGCATCGACCGAGCCGGCTTTTTGGGCTTCATTGAGATCACACGGGCCGGTGTGATCGAGGTCGGAGACGAGGTGGTTCATCAGGGCAGAGTTTTGGGGCACGTTCTCGGATTCGACGAGAGTCACTTTCCAAATCACTACAACATATTGGTTAGTTCGCGGACCATTCTTGTCGCGGATGATGCCAATTTAAGGGTGGAAGAACAAATAACGTTCAGACTTAGATTGCAAGAGGAGGTTTCACATGTATCAAGCAAGCACGTATGAGGAAATAACAATCGCTCCGTCAGTTCGCGCACTTTTGAGTGGTGTCAGCGTTTTGGGCGCGCACCTTTCACTGCAAGCTGCGGGGCCCGCCATCGACCTTTGGAGTGATTGGACGAGACTGCACGCGATCTGGCGCGGCAAGAGTCGCAAGGAAGTTGAACAACATCCACTTGTGCAGGCGTACCGATCGTTCTACACACAACTGGGTCTCGACCCAAACCGAACCCCGCCGTCAGTTCAGATTCTGGTCCAACGATTTTTTCGCGGAGATGTGCTTTCGAAGATTCCAACGATCCATCCAATTGTCGACGCGGTGAATTTGGCTGCCGTCGAAACGATGGTGCCCCTCGGAGTCTTTGATGCATCTCGCGTGTCAGGGCAAATTACGATCGACCTCTCGCACGGCGGAGAGCCCTTTCACCCCATCGGTGCAGCAGAGGAGACCGTTCTGGATCCCGGATTGGTAGTGTTACGGGACGATGAGAAGGTACTTTCTCAATTCTGCTCCCGTGATTCAGACGCGCAAAAGGTAACTCAGGAGACACAGTCAGTGTGGTTACTCGGTTGTCAGGTGCCAGGCGTCAAGTCTGATGAAGTTGCCAACGCACTCTCAAGAGCCATCGAACTCCTGAGCAGAGACTTCCAAGTGCGCGCTTGGTGATGATCGGACTGGAAGGTCAGATTCAAGCGATGCAGATACTGCATAGTTTGCAGGAGAAAAGACAATGTTCATGGACCGAATCCTTGAGTTCAAGCGGAAGGAGGTTACGAAACTGGCTGAGACGGCGAGTTCACGGCTCGAACGAGTACGTCGAGCTCGCCGTCCTCGCGACTTTCGCGCCGCCATTCGACAAGAGATGATGTCGATCATTGCCGAAATCAAACCGAAATCACCCTCGCGAGGAAATTTTAGCAGGGCTTCTGATCCAGTCGCGCTCGCGTTTCAATATCAGAACAACGGCGCATCAGCATTAAGCGTACTGGCCGACTCCAAGTTCTTCGGGGGCGGGCCAGCATTGGTAGAACGCATCGCAAACGAACCACGAATCACCATACCGGTTCTCTACAAGGATTTCGTGGTTGACCCGCAACAGATATATGAGGCCCGCGCTTGTGGTGCCGACGCCGTGCTACTGATAACACGAGCGATCACTCGTCAACAAATTAGCGATTTCGTCAGCTTGGCGGCCAACCTCGGGCTGGCGGCCCTGGTAGAAACTTTCGACGAAGACGACATCGCCGGTGCACTGAAGGCCGGTGCCGACATCGTCGGGGTGAACAATCGTGACCTGCGGACGTTTGAAGTTGACCTCGGCCGATCCGCGCGCCTGTCGTCGCTGATTCCGAGTGACGTCGCCAAGATCAGCGAGAGCGGGATCCTGTCGCGGGCTGATGTTATGTATGTCGAACAGTCAGGGTTCGACGCCATACTTGTAGGAGAAACGCTGCTCACCGCTCCCGATCCCGGCGCCAAGCTGGCAGACTTACTAAGCCAGACGGTATCGGTCAGGGAACAACCAACCGTAACAAAGCGATAGAAGCACTGAGATGGAACCCTTCAACAAACTTAATAAGGACAGCTCGGCGTCGGGCCTTCCAAACTCAAATCGTCGAGGCGAGTCGCCACAGCAGTTGAAGGATTTCATTCTCAGGCTAATGCGCCGGGAAAGTCTTTCCTTACAAGAGGCGACAAGACTACTCGATTACTTGCTCGATGACGAAGCTACCGATGCGCAGATCGCGGCCGTGCTTACTGCTCTTGCGACAAAGGGCGAAACCATTGACGAGCTTACAGGCTTAGCGGCGGCGATGCGTTGGCGTTCGGTAAGAATTGAGTCTCGCCATGTCCGTTTCATCGACACAGCGGGAACCGGCTCTAGTGCCGTGAAGACCTTCAATGTTTCAACGGCGGCAGCGCTTGTGACTGCCGGTGCCGGGCTTCCGGTAGCAAAGCATGGCAACCGCGCGGCTACCAGCATGTCGGGTAGTGCTGATGTCTTGACCGCCCTGGGAGTAAACGTTTTCGCTACGCCTGAGTGCGCTGCTCGGTGTCTCAATGAAATTGGCATCTGTTTCATGTTCGGTCCAATCTATCACGGCGCAACGGCGCGAGTGGCTGAGATCAGGCGCGAATTGGGCGTGCGCACAACATTCAATCTCCTGGGCCCTCTTTCAAATCCTGCCGCCGCTCCTCGCCAATTAATTGGCGTGTGGCATCAGGCCCTGGTTGAGCCGATGGCACGAACGCTTGCCGCTTTGGGAAGCGAGCATGCCTGGGTTGTGAATGGGGCCGACGGCCTTGATGAAGTAACACTAGCGGCTGAGACTTTTGTCGCGGAAACTGATCGTGGAAAGGTTAGAACCTTTAAGATCAGGCCTCAGGATTTCGGAATTTTGAGTTCTTCGATCGCAGAGCTTGCCCGTATCGGTGCCCGGCAGAGTGCCGAAATCATAGTCTCGATCCTAAACTGCACGCGTCGTGACAAAGCGCGGGATTTGGTTTTGTTGAATGCTGCGGCGGGGCTGTTTGTGGGCGGTGTCGCCAACGACCTTAGACAAGCAAAACACTTGGCGGAGCAAAGCATCGAGTCAGGTGCAGCAATGCAAAAGTTGAACCAATTGATCCACATGACGAATCTCGAAACAACCATGAACAGTGCTTCACGGCATGGAGAGAACCGGAATGATCTTCTGGTCTCAGCCGGAGAACGTTTCTCAATTTGAGGTTTGGGGTGATACCAACGAATGTAACTGCCGAACCGGATGCTGGCGGTCATTGGGGACGTTATGGTGGACGCTACGTGCCGGAAACATTAATGGCGCCGTTGGAAGAGCTCAGCGCGGTTTACGGAATAACACGCACCGATGAGGCCTTCCAAACCGAACTCGCCAATTTGTTGCACGACTATGCAGGTCGTCCGACTCCGCTGTTCTTTGCCCGACGTCTGACTGATCACATCGGGGGCGCGCGCATCTATCTCAAACGCGAAGACCTTCTTCATACCGGCGCGCACAAGATCAACAACACCCTGGGCCAGGTCTTGCTGGCGCGGCGCATGGGCAAGCAACGCATTATTGCGGAGACAGGTGCCGGACAGCACGGCGTGGCAACGGCGACCGTTTGCGCGCTCTTTGGACTCAAGTGCGCGATCTACATGGGCTCGGAAGACATGCGACGTCAGAGGCTGAACGTCTTTCGCATGCGAATGCTCGGCGCTGAAGTGATCGAGGTGAATACCGGATCCTGTACGTTGAAAGATGCTATCAACGAGGCTTTGCGCGATTGGGTCACCAATGTAGCGGACACTCACTACCTTCTGGGCAGTGCGCTTGGACCGCATCCTTATCCGCTTATGGTACGCGATTTTCAGAGCGTGATCGGACGCGAGGCACGCGCGCAAATACTCGCCCTGGAAGGCCGGCTTCCGGATTTGCTGATCGCTTGCGTGGGAGGAGGTTCCAATTCTATCGGATTGTTCCACCCGTTTCTGGGCGACAACATCCGCATGATCGGAGTCGAAGCCGGGGGTCGCGGGAGCGCTCTCGGTGAACACGCCGCTCGTTTCAACTCCGAAGGAGGCGGGCGTCGTGGGGTTCTGCATGGCACGATGAGTTACACGCTTCAGGACGAGCACGGTCAAATCGCCGCCACGCACTCTATTTCCGCCGGACTTGATTATCCAACCATCGGACCTGAACACGCTTTCCTGCACGACACTGGTCGGGTCGAGTACGTATCGGTTATTGACGATCAATCGCTCGCCGCGTTTCGTCTGCTCTCGGGCCTCGAGGGGATCATTCCGGCGCTGGAATCCTCGCACGCCGTCGCTCATTTGATCGAACTGGCGGCGACCCTGCCCAAAAGCGAGATCATAGTGCTCAACTTGTCTGGCAGAGGTGACAAAGATGTTCACACAGTAATCGAGAATTCCCGCGCGGAAGAAATCGCACGTTTCGGGAGGAGCGCATGAGTCGGATTAGCCGTGCGTTCGCCCAGCTCAAGTCCGACGGTCGAAAGGGCTTCATTCCGTTCATCACAGCTGGCGATCCCGATCTCGAAACCACGCGCGCATTGCTCGTAGAATTGTCCGCAGCCGGGGCAACTCTTATTGAGCTCGGTGTTCCGTTCACTGATCCAGTGGCCGACGGCCCCGTGATTCAACGCGCCTCACAGAGAGCGCTCCGGCACAACTTCGGAGTCGAGGCCGTCCTTGAAACCGTGGCCAAGGCTCAGCCGGACATGGGTGGAGTGCCGGTCGTTCTATTCAGTTACTTCAACCCGCTACTTCAATTTGGGGTTGACCGCCTATCGAGAAGTGCACTGAGTAGCGGTGTCGACGGTGTCCTAGTGACTGATCTCGCCCCAGAGGAGGCGGGCGAGTTTGGGCAGACCTTAGGGAGTGTCGGCGTGGACACAATCTTCCTCGTCGCTCTGACTTCCTCAGACGAACGGCTCGCCCTGATCTCAAAAAGCTCTACTGGCTTTGTATACGCGGTTTCGAGAGCCGGCGTCACTGGTCCGCACGCCGACTTCTCTGCGACGGCTGAGACGCTTGTAAACCGCACGCGTCGATTTACCAGATTACCTATTGCAGTAGGCTTCGGAATTTCCACTAGCGATCACGTGGCGGATACGTGGCGTTACGCCGACGCTACGGTCGTTGGTTCTGCTATTGTCGCCCAGATCGAGGCGCTTAATGGAGCCCCTGATTTGGTATCCAAGATCGGCCAATTCTGCAGAAAGTTATTGCCACTGACCTAGCTTTAGAAGAGCATCGGTCGCAAACTGCATCTCGACGTTGCTCGCCTCCGCTTGCGGACATAGCGATGGAACGATCTATTATTAGAAGTTCATTCCGGAGCCAGACACGAGCTGTAGCCTTGAAATTGTTTCAAGCTCGTGGAAAGACACGGTTTATTCTTCTGGAATGTCGCTGTTAATGAACGAACCTTTGACAGGTAACGCCATGATCCCCACAGAGTATCGAAAGACAGAAGGCGATCATCAGCCGTCAACATTTTCAATTGTCGAAACGAAACAACTGGTTGACTCTAGTGACTCGAGATTACCGTTCAGGCTTTATGCATGGGTGCCTTCTCAACCTCTTAAGTTGCCGGAGAATTTAAATGATCGCTCCACCGCTCGCACATTTTGGGGCTTCATTTATGAAGGATCCACTCTGATAGAGACAGCCGACAATAGTTATGCGTTAAAGGCCGGACAATACTTTAGTATTTGCGATGCAATCACAATTTCAGGGGGAGGTGGTTTCGTAGTAGAGAGTATTGGGTACAAAGGCCTAAATCATATAGGGGGACCAATCGAGTCGTCTGGGCGATTGAAGTACTTGAATGGTGCCACGGACACCCTCCTGATCTCTCCTGTTCGGAAAGGAGAGCCTTGCCTTAACGCATTGTATTTTGCCCCTAATACCAATCAAGTGTTGCACTATCATCCAAGTGCCCGAATTGGAATGTTAGTAGGTGGTAGCGGGAGGTACCAAAACTCGGTGAGCTCTCATGCAATGGTTCCCGGTCAGATGTTTTATACTCGCCCAAACGAATGCCACAAATTTCAGTCAGGACCAAGTGAACCGATGACGCTCGTGATATATCACCCCGATTCATCAGTCGGGCCAACTGATGAACATCATGCGATGTTGGAGGGAACTATTGTTGTAGTGGATGTCACGGCGTGATCGAAATGGCTGGCTCCTGTGCTGGGGATGAGAGTCTTGATCTTACGGACCGACAGCCTAGGAATCGGCTTGGTAATTGTGAAGCCAACAGGGTAACCGTGAACAACTTGCTCTCCAGCTTGTGGAACTTGGTCGATAATCAGTCCAGATTGAAGTGGCAGTCGTAACGTGTCAGCAACAACCGAATGTTCAAGTTTGTGGGCGCGACGTTTGGTTTCGGCGTCTGCATAACTCAATCCTTTAATCCTTTAATCGCCGGAACTCTGGTTTCAGGCCTCGACAGGCGCTCCCGTTGTACGTCCAAATGCAGCGCCAAGAGTTCAATCAAACAGTCTCTCCAACGCGGACGAAAAGAATTCACGCTATCGCCGGACACTATGAGCCACAAGTTTTATCTGAGAAGACTTGAGGGAACTTTTAAGCCTAAGCAAGAAGAAAAACTCCGTCAGTTGGCGTGAAGCTTTAACGTTCGCCGAATGGTTTGCACCGCTGACAGACGAGGACAACAAACGCTGGAATCGAGAGCACTTACATTCATGATCGTAGACAAGATAAACTCGGCCCATACCACCAGCAAGAACATCATGAACCTCCCAGCGGGCTTTTGATTCGATCGCCGATTTGCCAATCAGTTTTCACAGCTTGGTTTTAGTATCGCGATCTTCTGCGCAACGGCGCAAACGATCAATCGGACCTTGCTCTGGAGGCAGGTAAGTGTATATAAATCTGCCGTTTTACTCACACCTTGAGAGGAGTTCTTACTCCATCGGTGATTTAAGTGCCCACCATGAGCGACGATAAACAAGGCTTAAGACAAGAGTACAATGAAGTCAACAGTTACTATAGACATTATAGTGCTCTCCGCTTCGTCATGTTTTCAGTCTATTTCGCTGTAACAGCAGGAATCGCGTCGGTTGCGTTTGGAGTAGTGGAAATAAAATCCTATGGCGCCACGCTAATTAGCGGAATGATTAGAGTCGGCGGATTGCTAGTGACCATAGCATTTTTAATGTACGAGATAAGATTAGAGCAAGTAATTGATCACTACCGGGACTGGGTTAAAACACTTGCGAAAGAACTTAGGTATAGTGAGATGAACAAACGGCCTATCTCAAGATTAACCTTTAATACAACAAAAGCGCTTTATTGTGTGATGATCGGATTCTGGTGCGTTTCAGTAATTCTATTAGCGATCTCTGTGATATGAATAACAGTAAAGTGCTGGTAAGACCGCGCGATTAAATAAGGTACCCCCATGCTCTCTGCTTTGCCAGACTTCGCGCGAAAATGTGTTTGAGCTCCTCCTAATTTCACGTCCAACCTAAAGTAGGGAAATTGGACCAACGAACTAAATCTGCACCTTCTGAATCTTCGATACAAGCCTCTCAACAACCTTGTCTTGAGTTGCTGATTGTCGCAACTGACATTCCCAAACGATTAGTACTCGCCAACCCTCACTGCGCAAGTGGCTAACTTGACGCCGATCCCGGTTCACATTATCTGCGATTTTCTTTTCCCAAAACGCTCGACGTGTCGCGGGAAGTTTCGAGCGCTTACAGTTTTTGTGGTGGTGCCAAAAACATCCATGAACAAACACAACGCAACGGTACTTCGGTAGTACGATGTCGGGACAACCGGGAAGCCACCGCACATTTTTCCTAAAGCGAAGACCTTTCCGATGTAGCTGTGACCGCAATATTCTCTCGATTTGTGTTTCCGTACCGCGCACGGCTGACATGGCCGCACTGCGCTGTATGGGCGACATAAAGTCCATTGCCTGCTCTCACCTTTTTGCCCACCTTCTCAGCCATTCCGATTCATCGAGCCCGACTCGCGCAATTTGGGCAGCGTAATTATTGACAATTCTCTGCGTTTGATCGGCCTTGAGCTCACCAATCCAATGAAACACCGTTCCGTCGGTGGCCGTGAACTCAATGCGTCCTTCGTTGACGGCACCGACAATCGCTCTCAGACTTTCCGACGGCTTAAAATCTATCATCCTCGACGTGTACGGTAAGTAATCAACGCGAAGACGTACGTAGGTTTTGTTATCTGGCAGCACTAGATCAAATGCGGGATCTTTGTCAGTAGGTGGGCCCAACTGTAGGAACGGGAAAGATCTCGTTTCGTCGAGGCGCACACAATCGCAGATTGGCTGTATACACAACAAGTAATTTGGTTTGCCTGCTGCTTCGATTTCTTTAACCAGTGTGCCTGGGAACAACAACGGAGGATGAGTTGACGAACGGTAATTCGACTTGAGGGTTGTTAGAACCGCGAACTTGTGTTCAAGTTCTTCGGCGTTTGCATCTTTGACCACGAGCTTTTCGGTTAAAGCCTTCTTCTGAGGATCCTTTTTGAATTGATCAAAGGGGGCGTGCAAGGTGTCGTCACGGATGCCGTTTCGTAATAACACATTTAATTGATCAAGGACGTCCGTCTGCTTTCCTGCCTTGAATCTCTTAGCAAACTCATAACCATCATTTTCCTGCTTATCCACCCACGCTTTTAATACGTCTAGTTCTGAAAACGAATCTGCCGCGCCTCCGACTGCGTGACCCTCTAATACCGCCGTTAGCTCGCCGCCAATCAGTTGTACTAGAAGAGCATTGGCATCATCCGGCTGCGGCAACATGGCGCGATGTGATAGGAACGGAGCATCTAACTCTGGTCCAAAGGTTGAAAGTATTCTGTGCGTGCTAGAACGAACGGCTGCCAGAGAGGCCAAAGCGACATTTGATACAAGTCCGGAAGTCGCCTTGGCGAATTCTGATACGACGGTGTTTGGCAACTGGTCCGGCGGTGACATTCTGCTTCGCAGCGCCTCATCTCTTGGTTCGACATTACCCTTGCCAAACACGGTGATTCTTGTTCCACCGCTATTAATAGTGAAATCATCAATTCTCGTATTTGTTGCACTGTTTTCGGTGAGCACCTTTGAAAGCCGATCGATAAGCTCTTTCAAATCTTTCTCGCCGGTATAAATCAGAATTAAGCGAAGGCGATGCTGCTGCGAAGTTTCCTTCGTGATGTTAGTGATCACCTCGCTCACTTTTTTCCCTTCGACGTCCTCGAACCAAACCCAATCGAAAATCAGGACGTCAGCTACTTTAGCTAACACGTATAATCTGGATTCAAACTGGTCCATCTCAACCTTACTCGGTCTCAAGACAGCACAGACTAGTCCTTTATTCGCAAACTGCTCAATAAGTCTTTTGGCGTCCAGTTCATGAGCAGCATCTTCAGAAGTTTCAGCGGGCGTCGCCGCCTGCTCGACCATTACTCCTTCCTCGATCTCAGGATCGGCCGTAATATTCTGCGGCGCAGCTATCTCTTGTTCTTTTGCTTGTTCTTCCCGCTGGGTTGTAAAACGAGGACGTACTGGTGATGGCGGCGGCTCACTTGGTTTTGGCATCTGCCCAACAGATTCAAATGCGCGATCATCAACCATGACGACGGTTTGAACAAAGGATTGAGCAATACTCTCGGAAATGGTAATGAACTCCGCAACGGCAGGTGAGGTCATGAGTTACTCATTGTCCCTTCGATTTATTGGCTTAGGTTTTATCAAAAACGTTGCGCCTTCGCCGGGTTTGGACTCGGCTAAGATTAAATCGAACCCTTCACGTGACAACAAATCTCTTGAAATCCTAAGACCAAGTCCTCTTCCTCCCGGTTTTCGTGTAAATCCACGTTCAAAGATCAACTCACGATCTCGCGCAGCTACGCCTGGTCCGTTATCTGAAATTACCCAAGTGCTGCCTCCCATAATGTCGAGCTTGATAATTCTTGGCTCGTTGGATTCTCGCAGCCAGAACAATGCGTTATCCACTAAATTAATGAAGACAGGATAAAACGTTGAAGGGTATCCATTGATTGCCATTCGCGAAAACATGTTAGTACTCTGAATTTCTACTCTGTCCCGGCGAAGTCGCTCCGCGAACAAGTCGCGTAAGTACTTCGCGATTTCGGAACCACGAATCAGGATCTTTCTTCTATCCAATCGCCTTTCCAGCGGTGTGAACAGTTGTAGATAAGCTTCTAAATGATCGAAGTCTTGGCGCACATGTCTATACACATTCCGCAAATCCTTATCTAGTTCAGCCCAAGCTTGAAGACGCCGAAGATTGTTTCTAATTGAAACAACTGTGCTTTCAAACTCGTGATTGATAACTGCGACGGCCATACCGAGTTGAGCCAGTTCGATTTCGGATTCAGATTCTTCATGAAGCGCTAGATTCTCTTCTTCTAACGCTTGAATTACGTCCTCACTATTAATTTGGCCATTAAGCGCGTGCGATAAACGTAGCCTCACATTCTCTAGAGCAAGCTTCTCCTTTTCCGCTCCGTCACGAACACTTCCTTCTAGCTTGTAGTATTCGCTAAGTATTGCTGCTTCTTTGGTCATGGTCTGCTTAATATTAGCCAAACCTGCTTTCACTTCTGCGATCAGATCCGAAAGTCGACGATCACTTTGGGACGTGAGTTCAATTGCTCGTTGCCGCACGTATTCTGCAGCACGTGCAGTTTCGCTCTTCTCAGTTTCCACTGCAGCTCGAGCTTCCTCGATTCTACTGTTAAGAGACGTCGAAACTTTCCTGAGAAGATCTGTCTTAGACAAACGCTGCTGCTCTGCAGCCCCGGTCAGCATTTGTTGCAATTCTTGATCAGCTGGCCCGAATATCTCCGCTTCTAGCCGATTGGCCTCCTTGGTCCAAGCTTCCCATTCTTTGCGCAGTTTAGTCGTCAGACCTAAACCTCGCGGTTTTGTCAACTTGTAACGCTTGCGTAATTCGTCAATTTGGACATGAGCCGTACTTTCGATTTCAAGCAATACTCCTGATGCTTTAAGCTTGTCTTCAACTTCCGACGTCGCCTGGATCTCTCGTCTGGCTTCATCAACGATTTGTTCGACTTCTTTCTCTGGGACTCTAGATTGAACCTTTTCGAAGAGCTCATCGAGCGCAGCGGCTAATTTATTCCTCTCGTTTTTTGCAATCTTTTCGCGCTCTTTACGGACGGCCTCCTCACGCCTTAGTTCAGTTCGTTTTCCTTCATATATGCCTGTGTACTCACCACCCGCTCGGAAGAAATCCCGCGCGGTCTGTTCAAAGAAATTCGTCAAGATCGAACGAAATTGTCGGTATGCTGTATTCTGTATAAAACCTTCGCGTCCTGCCTTTTCGGTTAGGTTTGAGTTCGTTTTCCCTGTTATCTCTACGTAGCCAAACATTCGCCGGTATGAGAAGTAGTAATAGGCAGCACCGCGAGTGCGTTTTTGTTCCAACTCCAAAAAGTCATAATCACTGCGGCCATAAGGCAGAACACGAATACCGTCCTTGTAGATATATAATCCGCCTAGCTTTTCCAGTTTCTGAGTTATTCTCACGTACTCGTCGCGAGGCAACAGACTTTCCCTCGCTGCACCTTGGACATAAGCGAGTTTCAGCCGAAATGGTCCGCACTCCGTTCGAGAACGTTTGTTTCCCCACGCAACCTTGTGTTTGACAGGTTTCTTTTCATAGATAGTGACTCGTCCTTCGAACTGGCCAAATTCATCGAACTCGCCTTCAAAATGGTGATCGGCGGTTTTAAGTTCTTCGGGTGTAAAAAAATTGGCGGGGTTTATAAGATCAACAAACGTTTCGGGAGTGTTGTGGTCGCGAAAGCTCGTTTTTATGCGCGGCGGACGGTCACGGGCCATCGTATTGGAGAAGCCTATCAGTGTTGAAGTGATGTCGCCTTCCATATCTAGTGCCAGCGATCGTCGCGTCGGTAATATTAAGAAGTGCGTTCCGTGTCCCGTTCCGGGAAGCGTCCGACTGCTGATTTTCTTTAGATATGTATCCAGTTCCCGGGGATCTACGGTAAATTTTGCAAGCTCATTCGTGATTCTCGTCAGTATAAAGCTCTATTGCACTGGGTTCCACGTTGGACTTCAAGTTCGTTGGTGAATGTCCCTCTGAGGGTTCTTTGGTGGAGGAATTAAGCTTTCTGGAGCTTCTCCACATTTTCCCCTGCAACAATGCGACACCGGCTAGAACGTCATCTTTGCTTGGTAAATCACCTTGAGGGTAGGTAATGACAGTATATCAATATCGTCCAAACTACTCCTGGGATCTCAAATAGTCCCCAGTTTATGAACGACATCACAGTGTCGTGGATCTGATCGTCTCGTTTTTGCTCGGCGTGAGAATTAACACTTGATACCAACAGCAGCTATGGCAAACACCGGCCTATTCCTTTCTCACCTAACATTGGGGCGCTCGTCCATGTCACTCGGTTTTGGAGGAGGAGGCAGACCTTTTATCAGCACGCCGTACTTGCTTTCCGTGCCTATTGCGAGCCAGCGATCAACAAACTGAACTTCTGTCATTCCGGCCAACGCCGTCATCCCGCAATACAAAAAGATCGTCTGAACGAAAGTAATCAAACCTCGACGTTTTCTGCATAAGCGTCGTGAGCATTCTTGAACAGTTCACTGATTGCGGTTGCACAATCTGCCATTTGTCGACGCCCTAACATATCAACAGTTCGCGCTCGCGCTTTGAACTTAGCCATTGATTTGTTCCGCTCGCTCGATGTGAGTGAGGAAATATCTCCGACCAAAAAAAACTTCAGCAACCAATACAGGAACAGCGTTCCCCACTTGCCGCGCCATTGAATTTAAGCTTCCGAAAAAATACAAAGTCATCCGCGAATGTTTTGAATACTCGCGGCTTCACCTACACTGATGGCTCGATCCTGTTCGGGATGGCCGAAGCGGCCATTCGAAAGACGAAAACGCATCGAGTCGTTAATCCACTTGCAGGTCGATTCCAATGCATTCGCCCATATACATCAGTATGACCATTCTTTATATTCTCCGAGGTGGCACGTAAGCTTCAGTTCCTCGGCGAAGTCTAAACGTCCGCCACCAGGAGGAGTTGCTCTGACGCGTTCGAATAGGTTCTGTTCCGACAATTGCGCTGCACGATGGATTGGGAGATCTGAGCATGTGTTTCTCCAGCGGCTATTGGTGGAAATTTGACATCGATCCCGCACCGTCGAATACGATGGATGCGAAGTGCCCTGGCCCGTGGGGTTGCTGCCGGAAGAGAGATTGGACCTAGACGACTAGCAACAAGGATAAGACGCCGGCGTTGCTGATATATCTTCTAGTCTTTCGACTCAACAATGTCGTGGGCCAACGAATAGCCAAGATGCGTTAAGAAAGTAATGAAAGTCGCCAAAAGGACCGCTGATATTATCGTACAACTTGATTTCCGGAACGTTCTCAAGAAAAATCAGTTCTGGAAGATAATAGTCGACAAACGCGGCAAACTCGTAAAGGAGGCCGGCCTCAGTTTTTCTGTTTTCTCGATTCTTGTTCTGTCGAGAAAATGGTTGGCAAGGAGCGCAGCAACAGAAACAGGGTGATGATGTCCGGACCACTGAAGAATGTAAGGATTGATCGTTTCTACCGCAAGATTAAATATGTTTCGCCTTAAGAAGGTCGCTTCAGGAAAATTTGCTTCAAAGGTTCTTTGGGGGCATCAGGATTGAAGTCGATGCCTAATCGAATTTCTAGGCCGGCCGCTCGCAAACCAGCACTGTACCCCCGCATCCGCAGAAAAAATCGTAAACGTGTATGGGTAAGCCAGCTCTCCTGTCAAGTGAGTTCCAAGCAAAGCTACTTCCGCCTAACCTACGAGCGTGGCTAAGCACAAAACATAATACAGGTCAAGGTTTTCATCAACCAGATTATGCCTCATTGTGCTGAGACACTTTCTGAGCTGGCCCAGTTCGACCAACCTCTTTCCTATCGCCTCCAGAGTCCTGCAATTCTGTGTCAGCAAGACATTCTTATAAAGCAAGCGGCTGTCGCACTAACTTAAGAAATCATTCCGACATCCCTTGATGATCCATGCGAATCCAAAGTATGATCCGTCGCAATCCTCTTTGGCGATGGAAGTCAAAGTATTCGTGTTGGCTCCGCATCCAACTGACGAAGCAATGAGAAGGTGCCACTCACCTGATTAAAGAAGACACAACACTTAGCATCTCACCAGCTCATGGACATCTCTTAATCGGTTTCAGTTCTCGGACGCCACAGGAAAAACATCTGCGACTCTCCTCGAACAAGAGGGTTTCGGCACAAAGCGCTTCAATAAGGACGGTCATCTGATAACAGAAGATTCTGTTCTCCCAACTACAGCGCCTGGCGGCGCTCCCGAACAGAATCGCTGTTATCAAACGCCCGCTACTTTATTAGTTCTCCCCCTTGCGCCCGCTTCGCTCGCGCGCTCGGCGCACCTCGCACCGCTCACTACACTACGCCCCCGCTGGGGGCTGGCGCTTGTTATCACTCTGGAGTTGAAAGATACAACCTAGTGTGCCCGTGCGCGTTTCATCAAGGGAAAATACGAACAGGTTGGTGTGTCGAACGTGGGCAAATCTAAAAGTGCGATTGCCGAGCAATAAGCCTTCGCTGCAGCGGACGGTTCCCTTCGGCGTTGACTACCTCCCTGCTGCGGCTGGCGGTATATAGGAGTATCCCTGGTCCTAATCCTTACATTACTCATGTCAAGAGTTGGTCGAGATACCGAAAACATCGATCGGCGGGAGCGTTAGGCGCCGTAGGTGCTGCTTACGTTCTCCCTTCCGAGCGAGACTTGCTTGCTTTGGAATCACCCTCACTCGTTTAAGCCACGAGTAAGCGCGTGCCTGTTCGTCGCACAAACCCAGTTCCCGCAAATGCTGGAAACTTTCATGTCCGCCGAACTCTGCGTAGAGAACCCTGGAACACTTACCTAATATGTTGACCGTGCATACTCTTCCCGTAATGCGGGCTGTCGCAGTCTCGACCACTGTACGGATATATTGGGGCTTACCGGTCCGTCTCGAGAACTCTTTTTAACCCCGACGAAGAGGTATGGGTAATTTGGATCTCGTAGTTTCTGATTACGCTCTCGTATAAATCGCCCAACCAAATCTCGCAACCATGGCTCGTCTGCGGGTTCCATCCGAAGCATCTCTCCGCTGCGACCTACAAACTGCTTGTTTCTCGAAAGTTCCCGCTGACACAATTCGAGGAGGAGAGTATCTTCCAATGACTCAGGCGGTTCGGCGGCGAGCGTTAGCGGACGACACTGCGAGGGGATTCGCACAGTTTGAAGTTCCCACAAGAAGAAACCGTGGTGGAGGAGTAGATACAGCACCATCGCTTCCTCGGCCGGCATCTTCGGGTCTGAGATACTGTTCAAAAGGGCAGAGATCACCTCCCAGGGGTAATACTCAATGGTACCCGTGGCTTTTCTCGTTCGTCTCCAACCCCTCTTCTTCTGCGTCGTGCTCGGCTGAGCAACCGGCGCTGGGTTTACTTCGATTCCATCTTCAACGTTCTTGAGCCAACCAAAGAAGATGCGGAGCGCGGCGCGGTGCCCGTCCACCGTACGCTGTACGCAACGGATCACCTTTTCAAAGGAGTCGAGTGCGCGGCAGTCCCAGTCGCACACGGTCGGCGGAACTTCGCCTCGCCTAGTTAGGTTCTTTGTGAAAGAGCAATGGCGACACTTCCACTTCAACCCGAGGATATGTAGATATTCTTCCACATGCGCCGCTTTGACCCCTTGAAGCGACATCAATCCTCCCATGGTGCACCATCGCCAGAAGCCACCCAACGTTTTAAAATGACTACGTCTGGCCTTACGATTATTTCTTCGCTCGGTACGCAACCAGAGATTGTATTTCTTGAAAACTGCGATGACATCCATATCCAAGGAGTCAAGGGGAGCGAGGGGATTGATGCCATTCATGCATTCTTCCCAGTCCTCATCTTTCATTGGACCTAATAAGAGTTCCGCAAGTTGCTCAAGGCAGCCGCGCACTCTGTTGAACTGCGCAACCGGCAGGTCAGCTTTTAGTTTGAGGATAGTTCCCCATGTGAGCGGCTCTTCGAACTTGTGACATTGGAGGAATTTGATGAGATCACAGAATTGGATGCGATTCTCCTCGTTCACCAACTTCCAATTGATGAGCCCAGTGAGATGACGAAACAGAGTCAGATTATATTCGTGCGAGATACTTACGGTTTCAACATACCTTCGTAGGCGGTTTGGCGCCCAGTGATTCAAAGCACACCTGTAACAGAGTTTTTTCGCCATGTGTATATATGGTCGGTCCTTTTTGCAGCTTGAGCATTTACCCCTGCCACACCTTACCCTCCGCTGACATGGCTTACAGTATTTTCCGCCTCGCTTTATTGGCCGTTTCTTCTTCCCGCACCCGGCACATTCAATCTCGCTAGGTGAGGTTCTCCTAATGCACTTTGGGCACACTCCACCTCCATCCGTCACAAATCGCTTTTCCATGCCGCATGTACTGCAGTTAGCTTTCGGCTCAGCCTTGTAGCAGGTTCGGCAAATCATCTCCCCGAGCAGTATTGTTCTCTTGCGCTTGCGACAACGCTTGCACTTAATGGGACGTATTTTGACCGTCACCTTACTCACGTCCGTTGCTACTTGGATTTCTGGAAGAGCGCTCTGGGGTCAGTGAACGTCGCCCGTAAGGACGTAGGTTTAGCCGTGCTCTCACCTTGAACATTTTCATCTTGTGTTTCGACAATCTCGTTGAGGGGCTCGGCAGCTTTCGGTTGGTATAGCGTTGTTGGCTTCTTACCATCGGACCTATCCTTCGCCCACTGCTGCGCCCTGGCCGGATTCGGATTCACAACATAAAAAGCATCAGACCGGCAGTTGAAGGCGTCGCACAGCAGTTGAATCATTTCTACGCGTGGTCCAGCTGGTGAGACTCGCATTACTGCTCTTAGAGTTTGCACCGACACGATTACCCCCAACTTCTCCGCGATAAATGCCTGGAGCTGAACAGCGGTTGTGATCTGATACTTTTTGGCAAGTCCTCTAACATCCCACACGTCGGTTACCACTCCCTATATGTTGTAGACCATCGACGTGAAACCGGTCCTGCCTGGCCGCGCTCCACGCGCTTCCTTCATTGATAACCACCTGTTCTTGCCTCTGGATCTAATATAGAGGCGCGTCGAGGAGGGACTGACGTGTCCGAGTAACTCCATCAATTCCCAAAACTGCTCGGGGTTTGCTTCAAGATAATTGGTGGCAAAACTTGCGCGCAGGTCGTGAATCGTCAATTTCGGCGGGAGGTTAACGCCATGCTTGCGGGCGGCCTCAACAAGAAGAGTAAAGCTGTTTCGTAGAGTAGAGTACGAGAGTCTTTTGCCTGTCAAAGACAAGAATAGCGCCGGATCAATCCCGTGATTGCGGAATTGCGGTCGCACCCCTCGTTCGTACTGCTTCAGCGTAATTGCCGCACGATCTGTCAAATCGATCAATCGGGTCTGAGGACCCGATGCGTTGTATCCCTTGCCATAACGTGTCTGAATTATTTTCTTGTCATAGAAGATGTCCCGGTTGTCACCGAGGGCGTCCAAGTTGATGACTTCAACGGAACGCATGCCTGTCTCAGTAATTAGCATCACGATCGTGTAAAGCCGTCCAGCAGTACAATTCCTTTTCGTCAGACCGGAATAAACTTCACGTAAGAAGACCAGTAGTTCCAGAATCTGGTCGGGCGTCAGGAAAAAACTTTCTGCGCGCAAAATGTCGCGGCTATGGAGCGGGTACTCGACCCCGGTGAACGGATTTTCGATTTCGCCGTATTTGGATGAGATTGTTTGTTGGCCCTCAATAAAAGGCCACTCGATGGTATGAGTGAACAGACGTTCGAGCCGACGGGCGTAGGCTTTCACCGTCCCAGCTCGCAAACATACCTGACCATCGTCATCTGCGGCGCTCAGGGTCATCAAGAAGTCCTTAATACGCTTGCGCCCCTCACCGCGATTCATGACTTCCCAAATGAAAATCTGACGTTCACCAACTGCGTCCGAAACCTTGATCTGTTCAAACCAGCGCTCAATAAACCAACGGTATCCCTCTATTGTCTTCGGGCTTAGTCCCCTCGCGATTAGAGTGTCAATGGAGTTTTGTAGGATTCGCTTGTGATCATTCAGCATCTCCTGATGCGATCTTTGTGGAGTATCAACTGTGACTTGTAGATGAGACATTGCTATACCTTCCGTAGTTAATCGAATTGATCAAACTGTGGCTCGTCCTTACCTTCTATAGAGCCGCCTCACATGGGAAAGAAGTTCTTTCGCGGGAAAGAATTCTTTTCGCCAAGAACTGTGAAATCGCGGGATGGATTGTGCTACGAGTAATTGTGCTGGTCCTGTCCGTCACCACCAACACCAATTGATCCAATAGAAGTTTGGTGTTGCTTCCCTGGCTCGTTCCTGCTTGGCAACAGATATGCCGCGCGAAATCGGTGGACTTCAAGATTTCACCTACCGCGTTCCGATTAGCCATCGCGATCTCAAAACCTCGTGGGCGTTTTTCCAAGACTGCAGATCTGAATCTCACTGACCGAAGTGCGCTTCCTTGCGACTACAAGGTTTAGTGCAGGGGCTAACCGGTTTATCTTTCAATTGCGGCAGGATGGAGTAGGAAAAAATCTGTAGAGGTCCTACCGACAGCTAAAACCCCTTGTTTTGACCTTGCAGTGTGCGCGTTTGAATACCATAAATAGGCCGTACTGTGCTCAACCTGCGCACACCTCATGAAAATTGAGAGGACCTACAGACAGTCGGCTTCCTCAAAAAACTTAGAAGAAATACAAAGATTCCGACCAATGACTTGGGCCACGTAGCCACGGCACACTATGTGCCCAGGATTATGTGCGCGAAGCCTGGCTTTGATCGTCTACTTATCTCGCGACACTTGACATCGATTGGCGAAGCCAGTTGTGGCAATGCTGACAGGCCCTTGTGCCAGATGCACCCAGCGGGGTTTGTCCCACTCGACTTAAATAGGCGGCTGGTCCAAGGCCCGCATGGCACAGAAGGTGCGGCGTAGTCAATGCTGGAAGTTCCAGCGGCCCCTCCCTTGCCCAATCCTCTCAGATGAAAACTTGGACCATTGCGGCTCCCAAAGGCGCCGAAGTTAAGCGTGTCGAATTCTTATTCGGCTACAGAGATCCATTACAAGTCACTCAAGCCACTGATGAGCTTAATGATGAAAAAGACCTGCATCGATGCCACGCCGGTAGCCGAAATTGGTTGCTCCTGTCCCCTGACTTCCTCTGTGTCATTGACGGATTTTCCGTCACTCCCATCTGCGCGTACTGTCGGATTTTCCGCCACTTCACTCCCGTACCCTAGAAAACAGTTCTCGAGGGTGGCACGCTTCATCCCCCTAGTTTGGCGATATATGGACCAAACAAAATGAGCTACACACACACGCTAATCACTGTGAAGGAAGCAGCGAAGATGCTCGGACTCGCTGAAAAAACAGTGCATAACCACCGCGGAGGTACTTGCAAACTTACCCGCATCCGACGTGGACGGTCGGTGCGAATGATACGTCAGGAAGTGCAACAGCATTTGGCGAGTCTGATAAAGGCTGCACAGAGATCTCATGAGAAGAACGATGCAGCGTCAACGCGAGCAACAGCTTCGCGAGAAGGTTGCCGTTAACCTTTAACCGGAAAGAATGACTTGGACAACGCGCAATCAGTGTGACAAAAGTGCTGAAGTTAGAAGAACAGAAGGATCGAATATGGAAGGCTCAAAGAAACCGATATTCATTACGATTAAAGATGCGGCTAGCATGCTAGGGTTATCAGAGGATACATTACATCACCTCAAGGCTGGTACACATCGACTTACTCGTGTCCGATTTGGACGCTCAGTAAGATTGATTCGCCAAGAAGTCGAGGATCACATCGATCAGAGAATCAAGGCAAGCCGGCGAAGATTGGACCACAAATTCACGAAAGGAGAATGACGATGGATGTCAAATTCTAAACGCTTCTACCAATATAGCGGCCCAAGCGGCAAACTCTGGGGTTATCGGCGAGAGTACAAAGGAAAGTCCCTTCGCCGCAAAGGGTTTTCAACAAAAGCCGAAGCCGAGACTGAGTTGCGTCGAGCCATGGATGACATTGATGCTCTTGAGCGTGGCGAGGTCCGCATTAGACCCACGACCATGCAGGACGCGCTCGACCTGTTCAAGCGTAAGCAAGACGTTCGGAGCACCGAGAAGTCATATTCCTATGGCGTGCATGCTCACTCAACGATCAATAGGCTGCAAGAGTTTGTAGATCAATTTGGACCAAACCGTCTTGTGCGGGAGATAACCGCGGAGGACATCAAAGAGTGGATGCACGAGCATACTCAGCGGTCGAGTCAGTCAACAGCTTGTACCTATGTGGGCCGGCTCATGGGAATGCTCAAATACGCGCATCGCACTAAAGCCGATTTGCACAACTGGCTACCGCCCGAAGTAAAGTATGAGAAGAAGATCAAACACTCAGGGCGCATCGTGGACGGTGACGAGTACGAGCGGCTTGTTTTGGCATTACTCAACCCGCAGCGATTAACGAAGGTCAATTTTAGGGCTTTTCGCCTGCGTACAGAGCTTTGGCGTGAGGCTGCGGATGCTGTTCGACTACTACGCAACACGGGTGGGCGGCTCAACGAAGTCTTACGGCTCAAATGGACTCAGGTAAACCTCGCCAACAAAACGATCTCACTCTACGCGAGCAAGACCGAACGAGAGCGGACCGTACCGATCAGCACTGCGATGGTTGAACTTCTGGAAGCTCGCAAAGCTGATGGTTTGGCGTCTGAGCTGCACGTGTTCGCAAGGGCTGTGACGAATGAGTTTGATCGGCAAGTCTCACGTGCATGTCGCCATGCCGCTAAGCAAGCCAAAATCAAATATGGCAGATTCGACGGCGACGGATTCACCCTTCACTCGCTCCGACACACCTACATCACGCATCTACTCGCTAGCGGAGTCGATGCGCCTACCGTCATGGAATACTCCGGACATAAGAGCTACCAGTCCTTTTCGGTTTACCTTCACAAGACCGACCTCGGAGAAAAGCGCGCGTGCTTAATCCTCGAAAGCGTTGACGGCTTCTTGACGGCTTTAGGGCCGGAGAGGGCGCTTAAGACGACCGGGGGACAAAGCGCTGCGTCGGCACATCCCCTTCAAAATCATAAAAATGAAGATCAGTCGCGGTCAGTAGCTTAGTTAGCAAAATTATCTGACCGGTGTGCATCGAGAAGTGTTCCGTTACGTGAAAGACGGCGCCGAGGACGTCGACTTCGCTGCCCTGAATTGTTCGCTTCTCCAACAACGTCTCGGGATCGAGATCGCGTAGAACCGTTTCGACGTCGCTGAGTGTTGAGCGGAGCAACGCCAGGAGCTCGGCGCGTGCGACAGGGTCGCGGCGGGAGAATTCGGCGTCGCGAATGCGTGTGTCGGGGTGTGAACCTAGTCCGCACACGATCCACTGGCGGGCGTTACCGCACAGGTGCAGGATGAGATTTCCGATGCTGTTTGACTGCTCGTTCGCTCGCCACCAGATCTGCTCGTCGCTCAGTTGTTCGAGGCAGCGCTCGATCTTTGGCAGGTACTCACCTGTCAGAAATTCGATGGCGCAGTCCAGAAACGCGCGCGAGACGGATGGGGCGGTCATGATTCTTCGTCGCTCGAAGGTTCAGGGCGTCGCTTGTGTTTCGCTTTGCGCATTGCCGGCCGCGCGACTTCGTCAGGCTTGGCGCGAGACAGCGGATGGCCCGGAGGCGCATTCGGCTTGCGGATACTGTCAAAGACAGGCCTGGCGATCTGCTTCTTCTTTTGTGGAGAACTTTTTCTAACCATGCTTCAGCCTCCACCCCCGCACGTTGTTCGGAACGAAGCTGATGCTATCGCCACCGTCGAAGACGTGTCAATCAGTGGTTCTTCAGTGTGATCCGTGCCTGCAACCAGAGACACGGATCCATACTGATGAGGTGAAACTTAAAATTGGTTAAATTGTGCTGTGCGAGGTTCTAGGCTTCACTGCCACGAGGCGTTTTCGAGAGGATTCTCAGCGCATTCGTGGTTTCGGTACGGCGTCGTTGCTGAAACTCGTTAACCCAAGTGGTTACGGTCTGAACCATGTCACGCGCCGTTTCACGCGCAGTATTTGTTTTAGCCTTGACCACTGGCCGGGGCTTTTCACCTTTTTTGACGATTCGAATTGTTTTCTTCTCAGACATCGCTTTTTTTCGAGCTTCCCGTTGGAATCTACTTTGTATCCAACGAAATTCTCGCCACACAGTTCCCAAATTCACTGGCTAGAACGCTGGACGCCGTAAGCCTTGCAAAGAAGAGGCCACATCAGCTAACGCGCGCCAGAACGCGAAAAAGGGTCACTTCTAAAAGAATTTTTTCTGCGCACCACACGTAACCGGGCATTTTCGCCCGCAAACCGTACACCACCCGGTGAACATACTGGTTCGTAACTAAGACACATACCTGCCAAGAGTGTCCTCACTCGTTCACAGTCCCGTGCTTCTGCTTCATGTCCAGCGTCCAAATGACTTTGTGCGTGCGATAAATCATCAACGCCAAACCTATCGCGGCGCCGATGTTGACGTACTTAAGCCCGTTGACCATCTGGCGAGTGCCAAACTGAACCAGCAAACCGTTGATGACGATCAGCGCGAGCCGAAACTCAGTCGGGCCAAGCTTCAGATAACTGATCTTCAGCCGGTCCGTCGCGGCAAATGCCAAAAACGTGCTCACCTGATAGCCGGTAACTATCGCGAGCAGGATAAGAATCTGAAGACGCGAGCGCTCGGGCAGAAAAAAGGCGTAACCGACGATAACCGAGCCGAGGAAGAAATAGTCGAGCAGGTGATCCATGTAGTAACCCCACCTGACCAGCCCGGTGCCACGGTATTTTCCGATCTTACCGTCGTAATGGTCGGTCACGTATTGGAGCGCGATAATGGCCGAGACGCCCCAAAGCCAGCGCAAGTCGCGGGCGGCGAGGTACGAGAAATACAGGATGCACCCCGACCAGACGAGCGTCAGCATCGTCAGGTGATAAGTCTCCAGCCACGACGGGATTCGCGGCAGCACTCGCACGGCGAGGCGTCGTTCCAGCGGAGTCAAAAAGGAGGTGTTGGTTTTTGTCGCACCTGCGAACTGTTGGGTTTCAATCATGGCTTATTCGTGGGCCGAGAGGGCCGCTGCGGTGAGTGCAATGGGCGAGCCAATGGCTGAAGACGGAAAATGGGGCGTTTTCGCGAGGTGTGGCAAGTGAGGTAGGGAGGTCGTGAAGGTCTATCCGACTGCTGTCGGGTTTTTGCTTGAATCGACGAAACTTTGTCTCCGTTTAAATAAAAACGACTGATTGGGAGCTCGGAATCTCAAACCGCCGCCGGCAACGGGCATTGCGACAGGCGAGCATGTCGTCGATCCTGACCAGGTAATCGCGCGATTTCTGAAATCTCGCGCGATCCTGCTCGTTCGCGCCTCTCGGCGGCTGCGGCTTCTTTGTCCGCTTCAACCACCGCACGTCATACTCCGCGCGCTCGCGACAGTGCGGACAACTGTAGGTCGCCTTCTTAACCTCTTCTTTTTCGTTGAAGAAATCACGTTCATTCATAGTTTTACTTCTCAACTAACTGCCGCTTTGCGTCTGCTCACACAGTTCGCGCAGGTAACGAAAGCTGTAAATTCCCGTTTCGTGACCGTCGCTCCAGCGAAAGGTCAACGCGTAGCGGCCCACTAAACTTAGATCTTTAATCTCGAGTTCCTCTGAAATACTGGCGGCGTTCAAGACTCGTTCGCCAGTCCATTCATTAACACACTGGGCACACGGACACGCGCGCCGCAGATCAGCCGCACGGAACTGGCACTCCCGATCGTCTGCCCACGTGATGCGCAAGGTGAAATCGTCTTCCTGCTTGATCTCACGCGGCTCGATCGCCGGCCCTCTTCGTTCAGCCATCATTTCAACCGTTCGATTCCAACGCCTGCGACACCGACGCAGCGTTGACGTCGAAGTGCGAAGCGTTCCAGACCGCTTTTCCGTCGCGCAGGAGAATGACCTGCGGCGACTCGTGTCGAATACCAGTCAAGTTTGCCAGCTCGCGCGATAGCTCGGGCACGGACTGCACGACTAGCATATTGACCTGATCGTCGAGCTTCTCCATCTCGCGATATGCCCGCGCACTGATCGGGCAAGCGTTGCTGTGCTTGAAAACGATCACCGCTTTCTGCTTTGAATCGGAGATCAGATTGTCGAATGCCGTTCGGTCGTCGATTCGGAAAAACTGTTTACCCATGTTTATGTCCCCCTGAGAGTGAACTGATATTAGCGCAGGCAAAGTAAAGCCGACAACACGGTCCTCTGCGATCACTTTTACAGCGATCACTTTTCTATTGACGACTGAAAATAATCAGCATATTGTGCGTGCGTTACCGAGAGAGCTTTGGCTGTCCTCAAAGCCGAGCACCCACTGACGAGCCTCACGAGTCTCTTACAAAGATTCTCCTGCTTTCTCAAATGCGGCAGTTTTGTGTTTAGAACCTCATCAAGGAGAACGTGTATGTCAATGTACCAATATCGTCGTCTTACCCGACGATTGTCTTTCAACTTCATCAGCGGAATCCTGGTCCTGTTTTTCGCTTCGCAAGCAGCGTTGGCCGACGAGATCGCCGTTTGGAACTTCAACGATTCAAATCTCAACGTCGACCGCGGCACAGGCACGCTAACAACCAACATCAATCCCGCGAATGTCCTGTTTGCGGCAGGAACTACGAACAATGCGCGTCAGGGCGACATTGCGGGACAAGCACTTTCGCTGCAAGGCGGCACAGGCACCGCGAACAATGGCCGCCATCTGACTTTCAACGTCAGCACGCTGGGTTTTTCGAATATCTCGGTGAGTTTTGCAACTCAAGGCACGAGCACTGGGTTTAACAGCAACCAGTTTCAATACAGTCTCGACGGGATCACGTTCGTGGATTTCGGTTCGCTGTACACGCCGGCGGCGGCGTTTGGATCAGTGCCGATCATCTTTACTTTGGCGAGTATTGTCGGGCTTAACGACAATCCGAATGCGGCATTTCGAATCGTCTTCAACGGCGCGTCGTCGGCAACCGGAACTAACCGCATCGACAACTTTGTCGTCGAAGGCACGCCATCGGGAATACCTGAACCAGCGAGTGTCGTGCTGTTGTTGAGTGGATTGAGCGGGCTGTACGGAATCAGAAAACGAAGGCGGACGGCCTGGCGGACGGCTGCGAAGTAACGCAGCCGCCCGCCTTTTGTGGAGTGCAGATTAATTCCAGTCGCCGACAAGTACGAACGGCGCCCAGAAGAATGGCGCGCTGTATTTCTTGCCGGAGATCATGGCTAACTGTGCGCCGCGTAGCGCGCTGGAGGAGGTGGTGTCATCGCCGGCAGTAAGTAACCGTTTGTAAAAATCGGTCATCAAGTCTGCCGTAGATTTATCGGCAACGGACCAGAGGCTGACGCCGACTGTGGGCGCGCCGGCATACATGAACGCGCGTGTCAGGCCCATGACGCCTTCGCCGCGCTTCTCTTTGCCGAGACCTGTCTCGCAAGCAGAGAGCATCACGAGCGGCGAGCCCAGGCGAAGGTTGAAAACTTCGTCTGTGCGGACAAAGCCGTCGTGTGTCTTATTACCGACGAGCGAGAGGACCACGCCGGTGAATTGTGGCCGCTCGGCGTTCAGCAAGCCGTGCGTGGCGACGTGAATGATGCGGTACTTGCTGACGTCGCGCGTGATGACGTTGTCTTCGTTCGCGTCGAGATCGAGCCAGACGTCGGCTGGCCGCCTGAGCTTTCGGCGAGCTTCGAGATTTGATCGGCTTCCAGGCGCGTGCCGTTCAAGCGAGCGAGCGGCAGGCCTTCCATCGTGGCGTTCGACGCTGGCGGCGTATTTGTGCCGCCAACGTCGACCAGCGCGCTCTGGATACCCAGGCCGCGGACTTCCGCATCTTTGGCGGGCGCAGTGCCCTTTTTGCGCGCGCGTGTCGTTTGAGTTGAACACAGGGTCGGCGATGATCAGCATCGAGCGACCGGTGGCCTTCGTGCGCTGTTGTTTGATTGCGCCGATGACGGATGCTGATGGCGCGTAGATGACTTCGTTCGTCTTGACGAGATAACCAAGCGAAGAGAAGTCTCCGGCGTCGGCGGTTTTCAACAACACTTCAAACGGAACGTAGTTGAGCGCGCCGTCGGCCACGATCATCAGACGTTTCTCGCCGACCATGCCGGCCGCCGGCTCCAACACGGCTTTGTAAAGCGCGTTGGAAGCCGTGACAAAAGCCGCCGCATCTTCCGGAGCGGAAGAAGCGATACCCAAACCGCGATTCGCTTCGGCGACGTCGATGCCGACGATGCGCCGCTGGAGTTTTGCGGGAATCAACTGTGCGCGCAGATCGGTGGCGAGCTTGTCGACTGTGCGCGACGCGCGGGCAGCTTGAACAGACTGACGGCGCTTTTGCTCACGGCAAACAGGTACGACTCGTCCGCCTGCAAGGCGTACTCGACGCAGCACCGTTTGATCGTCGAGCACGTTCTGCTGCACTTCCGCCAGGGTCAGCGGCTTGTTGGCCGTCAGCGCCGCATAACGCGGGCTCGCAGTACGGATCTGGTTTTCGATCTCCTCGTACTCGGTTTGCAGTTTTTCAAGCTCCGCGTCGAGCTCCGCAGGCTTCTGCTTCATCTCCTCGCTGGAGATGTTTATGCCGGTCAGGATGTCGGCGATGTCCTGCTGGCGATCGAAGTTTTCCTGTTTGCGTTTCAGCAACTCGGCCGGAACGCCTTCGGTGATCGCCGCATTCGTCTCGCTCAACATGTCGAGCAACGAGCGCGCGCGCGACTGTTCGTTGATCCTGAAAGCCTCGCCGGCGTACTCCAGTGACTTGCCACTGAGCGGAGCGCCTGCGGTTGGGTTCGCCAGCAGCGCCATCGCCGCATACGCGCTCGCGGCTTCATCAAATACGTCTTTGATCGTGGAAAGGAACGTCGTGCGCGACTCGTCCGCGCGCAGACTTCCCTGCCGCAACGTTTCGATCGTGCGCGAGTGATTCGCGATAGTTGGACATCGCCGACTCGCGCAAAGTCATCGACTTTCTTCGGATCCTTCTCCTGCCCAGCCTGCAGCCACAGCCTGCGGCCCAGTCCGCGCTGCGCCGGCCACATCAGATCCAAACGCTTGTCGTCCTGCGCGCCCTTCTTCGCGTCTGTGTAGTACTTGCTCGCATCCTTCAACTTGCCCTGCCGTAACGCAATGTCGCCGAGACTCGTGCGTGCCGCAGCGCGGAAACGCCGCACCTGGCCCAACTTTGCGATTCCGGCGAGACTGCTGCCCGCGGCTTCGAGCGCGAGCTCGAAGTTTTTCTTCGCGCCTTCCAGATCGTTGTTTGCGTACGCGAGACGGCCTAATCCGAGCTGGTAGCTCGAATAGACGATCGAATTGCGATACTCGTCGAGCTCCTTTTTCGCTTCCAGCGCAACCGTCAACGCGCTTGTCGGCGCCTCAACGCTGACGCGCCCGGTTGAAATCCCGCCGGCAATCGCGCTGAGCCCGCCGAAACGGCGGCCGACCTTCGACGCGGCGCCTTCCGGTTTCTTCACGACCATGCGGTTGTATGCGGCTTGCGAGTCGGAAAGCTTGCCGAGACGGAAGTTCACGTCGCCGATCTTTGCGAGCATCAGGTTAGCGTTGTACTTGTCGTCGCCCAGACCAGCCACCGCGTTGACCGCGTCTTTCTTGGGGTCGGGCGCGAGAAAGCCGTCGAGTGCTTTTTGATAATTATCCAGCGCGACCGGGTACTGGCCTTGTCGGAGGTAGAGATCGCCAAGCTCGTTGTGGGTTGCGGCCATACCGCTGTTGTTCTTGGCGGCGGTGTAGAGGTTGAGAGCGGTTCGCAGTTGAATGAGGGCCTGGTCCGCTCGCCCGCGTTTCAGCAAGCGACGGCCTTCGCGCAACGCCGCACCCGCTTGATCCGCCTGTTGCACCACGACCATGTTCGCGTGCACGGGCAAGGTCAGCGGCGCGGCGAGCAAAGCGCCTCCCAAAACCATAGCAATGAACTTCGTATGAATCATATCGATTTCCCTTTAATGCTGGCGGCCGTTTACTTATGAATGAGATCGAGAGTGGCAACCAGGGTCGGCCTGGTAGATGAAGCCATCATGATCAACGACGGTTGCGGGTCGTCTTTCGACAATCCCAGACCGCGGGTGCTGGCGCTGTGCTCGACGTCGGTTTGCGGCGCTGCCGTACTGTCTGTCCGATCAGACTTCAGCGGCTCCTGCATCTGCTTTCTGGACCAGGTCCCACACTTCGGTCGCCACGGGCCACGGACACTTGGCGTTGCGGCAAAATGCAAGGAGATCGTCCTCGATGGGAACGTCCTTCAAAGGCTCGCGCGTGAAGACAAAGAACACTTTTTCAGTGCCGGCGTTTTCGTCAAACGCAAACCAGCGCAGCCGCTCGTTATCGTTATCGGCGGCGGGTATCTCGAATGGCACATGCGCCTGCAAGTAGTTGCCGCCTTCGTCGAGCTCGGCGTCGGGATAGATCATCACCGGCGCTCCGTCGTTTGTGCGGTTGAAGATGTAGAGATAACCGTCGGCATTGGTTTCCAACAGGATGCGCACGCGATCGCCTTTGCGAAACACGCGATCGGGCTCGACGCGCACGGCCAGGCCATTTGAGTCACGGGCAAACAACGTCATGCCCAGACCCATGCGCCGCGTGTTGACCGGACGAGAATCCGGCGTGTTTGGCTTGTTACCGGATGACGGGCCCGGTCCCGGCGTCTTATCGGGCGTTTTGTCAGGAGATTTGGCGGGCGTCGGCGCGACAACCGGTCGCTTGCGCTTGGGTTTGGTGGTCGTTCCGGAGGTTGCGGGCTTCTCTTTCGGCCGCGAGGTGAGAAAAGCGCCGCGCACGTCGCCCTCATCCTGCGGCGGCGGCACTGCCAGAGCGATGGCCGCACAGATAAAAACAAACCCGAAAAGAATCGCACTCAATCGCATTTGGAAATCTCCTTGTCGAAGCCCAGACAAAGGGCTAATTGTGCTGAATACGGATGTCGAAGACGATTGGATTGCCGGTCTGGTCAGGCGGCAGTTTGACGCGCACGGAGGGCGCGCCCGCGAGTTGATTCATCAAGCTCGGTAACCGGCGCTTTTTCCTTGTATTTGGACACAAACGCGCTTAATTCCGCCTGCTGTGCGGCCGATAGCGGCTCGCCGGTGACTGGTTCATTCAGAAATGCGGGCACCGGCAAGGCGCTCTTCGAATAGATCACGGTGAAGTTGTCGACACCGGGGTTCTTGTCCAGTTGCACATACGCGTCTTCGTCCCCCTGGGAAACTGAAGTCGCTACCCTGGACGACCTGATTGCTCGTGACGCCAGACTCAGGCATCGGCTTATTGGTCAGAAACGCTGTCGGCTGGTTCTTGTCGCCGGGGCCGAAGATATAAACGTAGCCGTTCTCGCTGAAAACGAAATGAAACCTGAACTTCTGCCCCGAAGCGATCGGCACAAGTCCGGCCACTTTCGCCGGCGGTTCGCCCCCTGACGGCGCCAGCTCGAGCCAGTAGCGAGAGACCTCGCGCGGCGCAGCGGGTACGACTTCCTTCGAATTAACGTGACCAGCCGTCGCGGCTGTTTTGGATTTCGAACTATTCCAGACAAGAAACCCGGCTACTCCCCCGCCCAACACCAGGAACACTACGACGACCGCAGCGATCAACAATCCGATTTTGCTCTTCTTTGCTCCCGCCGGTTCAACGGCCGGAAGCACTCCGGTGGTGGTCGGAATGTGCGGCACCGTCACGATGGACGGAGTGCTGGCAGACTCGGCGATCGTAGCTGCCGGCACATTCGAAACCGGAGCAGGTGGCGGAACAGACGAAACAGGAGCGGCCGGCTCAAACACCGTCGCCGCATTCGTCGCGCCCGGCCGGTCGGCCTGGACTGACGTCGACGCCGCGCCTTCCATCGTGATCATCGTCGGCGCATTGACGTCGGAACTGGTCGTCATTTGGCCGCCGACAGCGACCGTTTCCATCAACGACGCCCCCGGCGCGCTGCTTTTGCGGTTTCGGCGCGCTCGCGACCGCCGCGCGCAGCTCACTTTCAAGCATTGCCGCCGACGCCTGGCGGTCACCGCGATCCTTCGCGGTCGCCCGTTCGATCGCATCGCTGAACGCACGCGGAACATCAGGCACGACTTCGTGCAACGGCTTCGGCCGCGTCTGTACGTGTTCGCGCCGCAACTCGTGCAACGTGTTTCCGGAGAAACAGCGCTTCCCGAGAATCATCTCGTAAAACACCAGACCGAGACTGTAAATGTCCGCGCGGCCGTCAATCTCGACGTTTCCGTCACGCGGGATCTCGCCCCACTGCTCCGGCGACATGTAATAAGGCGTGCCGAGCACCTGGCCGGCCATCGTGAGCGCGGTGTTTCCGCTATTCTCCGCGCCGGCAATCTCGCGCAGCTTGGCGATGCCCAAATCGAGCAGCTTGACGACGGGCGGGCCGTTCTCGGCCTTGCCGATCATTATGTTTTCGGGTTTGAGATCGCGGTGCACGACGCCCATCGAGTGAGCGGTGTCGAGCACGCTCATAATCGGCGTGAGAATCTCAAACGCTTCCGCCGCCGGAAACCGGCCGCGCGTTTTGATGGCGACGTCGAGCGTATGTCCTTCGACGTACTCCATCACCATGTAGATCGTGCCGTCGGCGGCGGTGCGCAGGTCGTAAACCGTAACCGCGTTGTTGTGACGAAAACGCCGCGCCGCCTGCCCTTCGCGCCTGAATCTGCGCAGCCATTCGGCGTTGTTTCTGACCTCCGGCGGCAGCACCTTGATCGCCACCCGATCGCCGAGCAGGATGTGCCGCGCCCGGTACACCGCGCCCATCCCGCCTTTGCCCAGCAGCGCTTCCATCTGGTATTGGCCGTCGAGCACAGTATTGACGATCGACGCGGGATCGGCTTCGAGGACCTCACCGTCGGTGGCACAAAAGCTCACGCTGTCGTCGTATTTTGCGTTGCAGGAGGTGCAGTATTTCATTCGGGAGTTTGCAAGCTCAATCAACGGGGGTGGTGTAGTCTACCATAGGGCGTTTCAGCCTGAAGCACCGTACGAAGCGTTCGCGCGAGGCCTATGAAAAGGATTTTAGACGCATCGAGCGCGTCTCTCAAATACTATGCGTATCTCAATAAGATCTTACGGATAAATCTTTCGGGCGTATTCCTCCACCATGCGTGTGCTGTTGAACTGGGGCGCGAGCGTTTGAATTGCCCGTTTCATCATGGCAATCCACTGCCGCGGCAGTCCTCGTTCGCGATTGTAATAGAGCGGCACGACCTCCTGCTCCAGCGTCCGATAGAGCGACTCCGCATCAGCCGCATCGATCTGGGCCGTGTCGCCCTTGCCCATTTCGCCCGTCTCGCCCATCTCGTTGCCGATGGCAAACCCATTCGCGCCGTCGTACCCCTCCAGCCACCAGCCATCGAGAATCGAAAGGTTCAAGCCGCCATTGATGGCAACTTTCTGTCCACTTGTCCCCGACGCCTCCTGCGGACGCCGCGGCACGTTCAACCAAACGTCAACCGACTGGACCAACTGCCGCGCAATCTCCTGATCGTAATCTTCCAGAAACACGGCACGCCGGCCCACGGTGGCATCGTACTCCCACTGGGCCAACTGTTGCAGAACGCGCTTCGACCCCTCATCTTGCGGGTGCGCCTTCCCGGCAAAGATAAACTGCACCGGCCGCGCCGGGTCGTTCATCAAACGCGACAAACGCTCGCGATCCGTCAACAACAACGACCAGCGCTTGTAACCCGCAACCCGACGCGCAAATCCGATGGTCAACGCCGCCGGATCGAACGCCGCCATTGATTGCGACGAGCGATGTTGAATGAACGCAATCAACCGTTCTTTCAAGAGACCATGAACAAGCCACAACTCTTCATCCGAAATGCGCGCCACGGCTTCCTCCCAGGCGCGCCGATCGCGGAGCTTCACTTCCCAGTCCTGGCCCACATACTTCTCGATCACCCAACGCAACAGCGGCGAGACCCACGTCGCCGCATGAACACCGTTCGTCACATACGTGATCGGCACTTCGCCAATGCTCTTTTCAGGAAACAACTTCTGCCATAGCGCTCGCGAAACCTCTCCATGCTTACGGCTCACACCGTTTGTCGAACGGCACATGCGGATCGCCAGCGGCGTCAATCCGTAACGTTCCGTTTTGTTGTTTGGATCGACTCGTCCCAAACCAAGAAACTGATCTTCCGTCAATCCCAACTCGCGTGCATAAGAACCGCCAAAGACGCGCGTCACGAGCGCGGCTTCAAACTCATCGTTTCCAGCAGCGACCGGCGTGTGCGTCGTGAAAACACATTGCCGTCGCACAAGCTCGACGGCCTCGTTCCAACTACGACCGTCACCCCGAATAAGCTCGCGCGCCAATTCGAGCGTTAAGAAGGCGGAATGTCCTTCGTTCAAATGAAAGACGTGCGGCTTCACGCCGAGCTTCCGCAACAACCGAATGCCGCCGATGCCGAGCAACATCTCCTGCACGATGCGAGTCTCACGATCGCCACCGTAAAGATGGCCCGTCACCCAGCGATCCGTTTCGAGGTTCTCCGGGACGTTCGTGTCCAGCAGGTAAAGCGTCACGCGGCCCACAGCGACGCGCCACACCTGGGCCAACACGTTGCGATCGCGAATCAGAACTTCAATTCGCAACGGCTTGCCTTCCGCGTCCTTCACTAGCGAGAGCGGAAGTTCGTTCGGATGCGTTTCGCCGTAGTGCTCTTCCTGCCAACCATCGTTGCGCAGACGCTGGCGAAAGTAGCCATAACGATAAAGCAGACCAACCGCGACTAAGGGCAGACCAAGATCACTCGCAGACTTGAGATGATCGCCGGCGAGAATGCCAAGACCGCCGGAGTACAGGGGCAACGAGTTATGGATGCCAAACTCGGCGCAGAAATAGGCGACTGGACTGTCAGACGCGATCGCCGGCGAGACGTCGATCGCCGCTGAAGCCATGTAGGCGTGGAACCCTTGCTCGAGGCGCCGCACTCGTTCGAGATAAGCGGGATCGGTCGCGGCTTCGGCGAGACGAAAGCCAGACGTTCGCGCGAGCAGTTGTCGTGGATTGTGTTCGCATTCTTCCCACAGCTCGGGGTCCAGATCGCGATAGAGGCTGATGCCGTCCGGCGCCCAGCTCCACCAATAGTTCCAGGCTAAACGTTCCAGCGATACGAGTGGCGCAGGCAAATCGTTTTGCCGCGCACGTGTTTCCAATTCAGTTGTTTCGATCATCCGTGTTTTCCAAAAACGGAGAGTCTACTCGAATTCCTGGTACTGCAAAAACACCCGCGCGTCGCCAGGGAGGAAAAACACCAGGCGCACCTCGCGGATCTGGTCATCTTTGGCGAGGAAATCCCAGATAGCACGGGACGAAATTGCGGCGGCTTCCGGCTTCGGATAATCAAAAGCGCCCGTCGAAATGGAAGGAAAAGCGATTGACGAAACGGCGTACTGGCGCGCCAGCCGCAACGAATTCTGGTAACAGGCGGCGAGCAACTCCGCCTCGCGCTGAGGATTTCGACCGTAAATCGGCCCAACGGTGTGAATCACGTATTGCGCCGGCAGTTTTCCGCCGGTCGTGATCACCGCCTCACCGGCCGGCAAACCGTTCGGATGAGTCGTCTCTCGAATCTGGCGGCACTCCTCCAGGATCTGCGGTCCGCCGGCTCGATGTATTGCACCGTCCACACCGCCGCCTCCGAGCAACGTCGAGTTGGCTGCGTTGACGATTGCGGTCACGTCTTGTGCGGTGATGTCGCCGATGAGAACGCGCACGCGTCCGGCGAGAAAAGAGTCACTCATGCTCTACTCTTCTTCTTCTGCGCGTGGCTCAGTCCTGATCTCGTCGAACATGTCCTGGCGTCGCAAGGCTTCGGCGACGCCCTTGGCCTTGTGCTCGGTCAGCGGGTGATCCGGATCGGTGCTGGCGATTTCGAACACACCATCGTCCAACATCACGATTCCAAGCGAGCCCAGCGTTACGCCTGGCGTGATCAGGATCTCGTCCATGTTGTGAATGCGGAAGCGGCCGGTTTGTTCGACCCAGTCTTCGAGGAACGGGTCACGCAGAGCGTGCTCGGCCTCAGATTCGGAAAGATACGCGCCTTCGACGATGAGACAATATTCGCGCACTTTGGTTTGGACGTTTGTTGAGTGGGCCGACCGCCATAAACTCTACCACCGTACGTCATCGTCGCCAAGCAAAAGTTAAATCCGTGTTCCGGGTTTTAATCGGAACACGGATTCAGTGCTTTTAACAGATTGTTTGTTACCGAGCACGAGCGTACTGCCGATTCAACGTCTCACGAAAACGGTCGAAGTATGAATCGAAAGTGACAAACCCGGTAATGCCCTGGAAGAACGCTCGCCCGCCAGTCTCATTCGCGAGCCGGTTCAGCGAACTCTGTCCGTAACTCGCAGCCAAACGGCTGCGGCTCGTTAGACCAACCGACGGCGCGTAGAAACTGAACACCGCGATGTTTCGCTTGTTGGCTTCCGAGATCGCGCGATGAATATCCAGCGTGTTACCGGCGGCCGTCGAGTCAAATCCACGCGACGTGTCGAGCCCGTCAGAGATCAGCAACACCGCGTTGGCGTTGGACCACCCGCTGTCGAATTTCTTCAGCGCTTCTACGACTTCGACGTACGGATTGAAAGGCGAAGCAGTCGTGCTGCCAATCGGTATGCGCAGCGATCGCGCAGCCTTATCGAGGTCTGTAGTAAAAGGTTGCCTGACCTGAAGCGAACCGGAAGTTATGTAACCAACCATTACGCGCGAGCCTTGCGGCAACGAACGAATAAACTCACGAGTCACGCCCAACTCACTGCCGACTTGCGGCACGAGGTCATCCTGAATCAACACCGCGAGGTTCAGCGGCTCGATTGTTTGCAGACTACGCTGCTCCTTATCACTGTTGATATTTGTTCCGGCAGAGGCAACTCCGAGTGTTGAAATCGCAATCACGAGTGCCACCGCCAATGACAGAAACTTTCGGTTAAACATTTCTTTCCTTGTATCTCCTATTCCTGCGGTTTTTGATGCGATTGGCGGGCCAAACGATGGCCGGTAAGCGGGGAACACGGAATTGCAACTCAATGATAGTCAACTTGCTTTGGCCGTTACGGTTTAGTTAAATTACTGCCCTAAATCACGGAACACATCGCCAAAATTCCCATGTCTGAAAGGAATCAACCGTTATGAAAGTCTATCCGACTGAAGCCATTCGCAACCTCGCTGTCATTGGACACGGCGACGCAGGGAAGACGCAGCTAATCAGTTCGCTTCTCTACGTCGCCGGAGCCACACCGCGTTGGGGCAAGGTAGATGAAGGCACCACAGTCACGGATTATGAAGACGATTCCATCGCCCGCAAGATCACACTCAACACCGCACTCGCACATCTCGATCATCGCGATACCAAACTGAATTTTATCGATTCTCCCGGATACGCAGCATTCATCGCCCACGCGCGGCCTGCCTTGCGCGTCGCCGATTGCGCGATCGTCGTCGTCGACGGCGTCAAGGGTGTGGAAGTGCAGACGGAAAAGACGTGGGCCTACGCCAACGAGTTTCTGACGCCGCGCGTCATGGTGATCACTAAGCTCGATAAAGAGCACGCCGATTTCGGCGCCGCGCTCGAAAGCGCGCAGAAAACTTTCAGCAGAGCAATCATTCCGTTTACGTTACCGATCGGAAAAGAGAAAGACTTCCGTGGCGTGGTGGACGTGGTCCACATGAAAGCCTACGAGCTGGGCGCCGACGGACAAGCGAAAGAGATCGATATTCCCTCCGAAGGACGCGACATCGTCGACAAGACGCGCGAGCGATTGGTCGAGCTCGTGGCCGAGTCGAACGATGCGTTGATGGAGAAGTATTTCGAGCAAGGCACACTCGACGAAGAAGACATCCTGCCGAACATCAATAACGCGATCGCGCAGAGCAAACTCTGTCCCGTGTTTGCTGTTTCGAGTCTGACGCAGGTCGGGCTGCGCGCGCTGTTGAATGGCCTCGTCGACTACGCTCCCGATCCAGCGCATCACGAAGCCGAATGGGGTCGTCCCGTTGACGCCGCTCCGGATGCAGAAAGGATCTCGCGCAAGTACAACGACAGCGAACCGCTTTCCCTCTACTGCTTCCGCACCATCGCCGATCCGTTCGCCGGCCGTATCAACGTGTTCAAAATCATCAGCGGCCATTTGGGAACCGACGCGAACGCGTTCAATGCCACGCGCGGAGTAGCTGAACGACTCGGCGCGTTGCACATCATGCAAGGCAAACAACTCGACAAAGTTTCGGAAGCTCATGCCGGCGACATCGTCGCGTGCGTGAAGTTGAAAGAAACACAAACCGGCGACACGCTCTGCGACAAGCAGGCGCTCATCGTCTACGACCCGGTCGAGTATCCTGAAGCCGCGATTGCTTTCGCGATCGAGCCAAAGTCGCGCCAGGACGAAGAAAAAATCAGCGTGGCGCTGCACAAGATTCTGGAAGAAGATCAGGCACTGCACTTTAGCCGCGACGCGCAGACGAAAGAGTTTCTGCTATCAGGCTCGGGCCAGTTGCACGTCGAAACAGTGGTCGAAAAATTGAAGAAGCGTTACAGCGTCGAAGTGACGTTGCATCCGCCGAAGGTTCCGTACAAGGAAACGATCACGCAGCGCGCGGAAGTACAGGGACGACACAAGAAACAGACCGGCGGACGCGGACAGTTTGGCGATTGCAAGTGCGTGTTTGAGCCGTTGCCGCGTGGCGAAGGTTTCATTTTCGAAGACAAGATCTTCGGCGGCTCGGTGCCGCAACAGTTTCGCCCGGCGATTGAGAAAGGAATCGTTGAGGCAGCGAAGACAGGGGCGATCGCGGGTTATCCCCTCGTCGATTTTAAAGTGCAGTTGGTCGATGGTTCGTTCCACCCGGTAGATTCCGACGAGCACTCGTTCCGCGCGGCGGGACGCAAGGCGTTTCGCGCGGCGATGGAAAAAGTGAAGCCGTCGTTGCTGGAACCGGTGATGGACGTCGAGATCGCTGCGCCGCAGGAGTACGCGGGCGACATCATGGGCGATCTGAATTCACGGCGCGGGCGCGTTCAGGGAATGGAGACGAGCGGCAAGCAGCAGGTGATCAAGGCGCAGGTGCCGATGGCGGAGATGTTGAACTATCAATCGACGCTGAACTCGATCACGGCCGCGCGCGGATCGTTCCACATGCAGTTTTCGCATTACGATCCGGTCCCGGGTCAACTGGCTCAGAAGATCGTCGAGCAATCGCGCGCTGAAGGAAGGATTAGGGGCGGAGAGGACGAGGAGTAATACGCGCTCTCTGCGGTCCTCTGCGGCTCTCTGTGTTCTCTGCGTAGATCTGAATGAAACGCAGAGGGCGCAGAGGGCCGCGGAGGACGATACTATTATTCTTCCGGGTTCTTTCGATTGCGAATCAACGGGAGAGGGGCTGCCGGGTGCAGCCCTTCTTTGATCGTGTAGTCAGACGGCACTTCGAAGAGCGACTTCGCCGGCTCGCTGCGATTGATGTTCGTCAGCTTGTAGGTGGTCTCGCCCTGGCGCGGATCGCTGTGACGAGTCATCACCACTAACTGCAACTCCGGCGAGTACCATCGCTCACTCACGATCTCAATCGGACGCTCGTTGCCAATCTCGCCCGCCGGGATAGTGATGGTGGTACGCGTGCCTTCCGCTTCGACACCTTCGATCGTCTGCTTGCCGAGGTTCTGTTTTACTTCGTTCGGATTCTGACCAGGCTTCCCGCGATACACGAAGGTGGACCGCGGCGCCGCCAGTGCCGATACTGAACTGTTCGGTTTCGGCCACGGCGATTCGCGCTCCAGGCGTGCCGGCGGCGCGCCAAGTGGCGCAGCCATGATCACGTTGGCCGTGTTGCCGTTGGGCCCGACTTTGAACTCAAAGCGTTGTCCTTCACCATTCACGCCCATGCCTTCAAGCTTCTTGTTCCATTCAAAGGTGAACGGCGTGCTCTTGCGCGCAGTGTGCGATCGCGAATCCAGCGAGTAAGTGACGCCGGCGACAGGATCGTTGATAAAGATCGTTTGCAACGGCTCGTTGCCCGTGCCGAGTGGTCCAAGGCCCTTCAACGTGTGCTCGCGCCGAGTGCGGCCTTCGCTGTCGCGATAAACCATGCTGGTGAACTTGTTGACGATGCGATTGCCGTCGCCCAGCACCTGGATGCTCTCCGTCACCGACTCAGCCGAATAAGGAGCTCCTTTGACAATCTTCCCGCCAAAGCTCTCCGACGCGATAAAGACAAAATCGCCGGGTGGCGGCGGTGGCGGTCCGCCCTCTGGTCCCTGGATCATGCGTGTTTGCCTGATCACGACTCCTTCCGCGTTACCTTGCGGCGTTTGCGCAAACGTCACGCTCACAAAAACAAACATTGTTAAGATTGCCAATAATCTTCTTTTCATTTCGACTGTTCCTTTCAACTATTGAACAAAGCGTATGGCATGGGCCATCCCGTCGACGCCCAGCAAGACGTCTGCTTTTACTTTTTCGTTATAGCGGTCCATGTTTACAGGGAGACCGAAGTTCACGAGGGCCGAGCGCGGCAACTCGACGCGCACGATCTGTCCGCCGTCCTGCAAGGTTGCGGCGTTGAGATAGCCGAGCGGCATGAAGTCGGTGGCGATCTCGCGGGTCACGTGATTCGCGACTTCTGTGTTTGCCGGCCGGCGAACGAAACGGCGGCGTGGTCTTTGTGCGACTTGCTGCTTGTGTTCCGGTTCCTTAACCTGGGGTTCTTCGACTGGGACCGGCAGCCGTTGCGGTTGTGTTTGCTCCTGACGATCTGCACCTGCAGCACCTTCAGCAACTGTTTTTTCATGTCGCGGATCGGTGTTCAAGCGAAACGCAACAAGACCGACAACGATCAATAAAACCGCCGCCGCTGCTAAAAGCCAGTAAGGCGTATAGCTCCTCGAAGCCGCTGTTGCTGCGGCGCGGGCACGAAACGCCTCGCGTAACTTCTGTTCGATTTCGGGAGGCGCGTCCAGACCCGCCATCTCGTCAGCAAGCAACTGCAAGCTATTCGTCAGTGCTTCTTCATCAAATCTCTGATCGTTCATGCGAAACACCTCGCCGACTTCAACGTCGCTGAAGTCGAATCCTCAAGCTGCTCTGCCGGGCGAAGCTTTGCGAGCAGCAACGCACGCGCGCGATGCAAACGCGACCGCACCGTGCCAATCGCACA
Organism: uncultured Acidobacteriota bacterium; assembly: GCA_963770215.1. Lineage (GTDB taxonomy): Bacteria > Acidobacteriota > Blastocatellia > Pyrinomonadales > Pyrinomonadaceae > PSRF01. Next base: position 142,286 of record CAVYOP010000006.1, on the reverse strand, counting down.
ACCAAGAACTCCCGCCGCCTCTCCGTAACTCACATCCTGAAGCTCACACAAGACAACCACTTCCCGGTACTTCGCGGGCAAACTCAAAACCGCTTTTCGCACTAACTCGACCGTCTCAGCCCGCGCGAGCTCGTCCAGCGGCCGCAGCTCGGAATCGGACACAAACGCCTGCTCGTCGTCGCCGTCATCTCCGAGCGGCGTCAGCAGTTGATCAACTCGCATCCGCCGCAACACGTGATTGCGCGCGACGCCGAGCAGGAACGCACTGAGCGACCCGCGCGCAGGATCGAACACGTGGCCTTCACGCATCAGAAAGAGAAACACTTCCTGCGTCACGTCTTCGGCAATCGACTTCGAGCCGCTCATCTGCAAGGCGAACCGGTACACACTGCCCTGACGGCGCCGGTACAACAGCGCAAGCGCCTCCTCATCTCCGGCCAGCATCGACCGCAGCAGTTCGCTATCAGCAGGTTCGCTTATCAGATTCATGCACCTATTTGAACGGCAGACATGGGTATTCGCGTGGAAACCGGGAAAAGTTCCAAAATCTGGCCCTATTAAAAACCGAACTGCTCGCGGAATTCCACAGCGTTCTGTCTCAAGGCGAACCAATCCAGGAAAATCTGGGGATTTTGGAGCCAAATCGTTAGCCACTGACCGATTTCCCGGGCAAGTTGGCGGTCGTGCTCGGTTGTTCGTTGGCTGGCGACGATTAACTCAAGCTCGCGTTTTAGACTCAGGACGGGTTGACGCAGGCGTTCAGGATCGGGCCGGGCGGCCAGTTCCTGCACCCAGACGATGGCAGCGGAAATATTGTCGAACTTCAGTTCTTCGGCTATGAACAGTCTTGCCGAACGCCAGCGCACATCCGCGTTAATAACCTCGGGATGCACGAGTTCGCCTCCACCATCTGCAAGTGCTCTGGCTTGTGACGCCGGGCTTGGTGTGTTCTTTTCATTTACCACGGATCTTCTTGATGATCCGCAAGGCGTGGTTGCGCGCGATCAAAGGAATGTGCTCGTCGCTGCTGAGGTCTTCGAGGAGTGGCAGCAACTGTTGCGGATCTGACATGCCATCGCGCTTCAACATCGCCTCCAACGCTTCCATCAGCTTCGGCGCGTTCAGAGGTTGGTTCTCCCGCGCGACCGAGATCTCGAAGACAAAGATCACCTGATCGGCTGCGCGTCGATACTCATTTGCCAGCGTCTGAGCATCGTCGTTCGAGGTCCAGTTAAACTCCGCGACACGCTTGCGAGTTCCCTGCTCCATGCCGATGCGCATCGTGCCCAGGTGCGCAAACTGCTTGTCGGATTGGTAGTTAGTATCGGATGTCGAGAAATCGGAGCGCCTGCCAGGCGGCGTTGATGCGCGCGAGCGCCGCGGGTGACAGCTCGAGCTTTTCGACGATCGGCGTGTCTTCATTCAACCGTTCGAAGGTGACGGTGCCGCGCCCGTTCGCATCGTGTTCGAGCACGATGTGCTTGATGACAAACTTGGGCTGCGTGAACTCGTAGGTGTATTTGACGGGTTCGCTCTTGTCCTCGCTTATGGCCGCGGCTGACGCGCCCGCCTGGTTAGGCCGCGTGTTGATCTTCGTGCCGTTTTGCGCATAAGTGAAAATCGCCGCGCTCAAAATCACGAGCGCGGCGGGGAGAGCACTTGCAAGAATGATTTCTGTTTATTCACTCAAACTTTACCGAAACTAACTTCGAGACGCCGACTTCCTCCATCGTTACGCCGTAAAGCGCGCGCGCCATCTCCATCGTCCGCTTATTGTGCGTGATCACAATAAACTGCGTGTCGGCGGACATCTGGAGGACCTTATCAGTAAAGCGTCCCACGTTCGCTTCGTCAAGTGGCGCGTCGACCTCGTCCAGCAAACAGAACGGCGCCGGACGATAATGGAAGATGCCCAAAACGAGCGCGAGCGCTGCCATCGCTTTCTCGCCGCCCGACAAAAGCAGCACGTTCTGCAAACGTTTGCCCGGCGGTTGGGCGATCACGTCGATGCCTGATTCGAGCACGTCGTCGGCGTCGATCAGGCTCATCTCGCCGCGTCCGCCGCCAAACAACTCCTGGAACAACGCGCTGAAGTTCTTGTTGATCTGCTCGAACGCGTGGCGGAAACGCTCGCGCGAACGTCGCTTGATCTCTCTTAAAGCTTCTTCAGTAGCCGCGATGCCGTCGATGATGTCCTGTCGTTGGACCGTCAGGAACAACAGACGCTCTTCCGCTTCGGCCAACTCCTCGAGCGCCATCATGTTCACGCCGCCAAAACCTTCGAGCCGCGTGCGCAGCTCTTCGACTCGCGTATGACTCGTGTCGAGGTCGAACTCTTCCGGCAGCGCCAACTCGCGGGCCAGATCTTCGAGCGACTGGCCCAACTCGGTGTGGCAGTTTTCGTGAACGAACGTCTGGCGCGCTTGTGCTTCGGCACGTTGCACGTCCAACGCGGCGCGTGAATCACGCACTTCCGCAGCCTGACGATTGAGCTCGGATAATTCGGTCGAGCACTCGTCAGCTTGACGGCGTGCTTGTTGCAGACGTTCGGAAAGATCTGCGATCTGCTGTTCTTCGCGAGCGCGATCGATCTCGACCGAGCTGGCTTTGAGCTCGAGATCGGCGATCGAAACTTTCAACTCTTCGGCTCGCCCGTCCATCTCCGCAAGCTCCATGCGGTGACGTTGCACGCGCGAGGCAAAGTCGGCGAGCTCGCCTTCGATGCGACGCAGTTCGGCGGTTGTGCTCCGGCGACGTTCGGCAGCCGCAGCCGCGGCGGCCCGCTGCCCGGCGAGCGATTCGCTTTCGAGCTCCGTTTCACGGCGCAGGTTGGTCAACGATGCAGACGCGCGAATGACGTTGTCGGCCGCTGCCTCGCGAGCAGTTTCGGCCGCTTCTGCTTCGGCGAGCGCACGGATTCGACGTTGTTCGATCTCGATTCGTTCTTCTTCGACGCGCAACGAATCCTGTCCGACGACGCGCATATGACGCTCGGCGCGTTCAACTTCCTGTTCGTGACCGCTGGCCGTCAGCTCGTGTTGCAACACTTCGCGCTCTTCGCGACCGATGGCTTCATTTAAGAGCACGACCGCGTCTTCGAGTCCTTCGACACGCGCGCGAGTTTCTTTGGCTGATTGCGTCGCAGTTTCGACCTCACCGGCCAATACCGCGGCGCGCGTTTCCAACTCACGCAGCTCGCGTTTGAAGGCAAGCAGTCCGGCGCCTTCTTCGAGATCGCGGGCATCGCCGGCGTTGACAAACTGTCCGCTCGAAATCCAATCACCGTTCAACGTGACGTAAGTCTCACCGGTCGCGATCGACTGCATCATCGCATCGTCGAGATTCGCGGCGAGCCGCGCGTTCATCTTTTGCGGCAGCGTGCGTATGAGCACGGTGACGAGTTGTTGAGGCGCGCCGAGCAGATCCGAGATGCGCAAGTCTTCGCGGAAGTTTTCAGTCTGGCCGCTTTGCAAGGCTGGACGTTCTTCGAGACTGCAAGCGAGCGTCGTGGTCAGCAAACGCACTTCGTCACTGCCTCCGTGCAAACCGGCGACGAGAAAACTGGCGCGGCCGCCGTTGTTCTCGCGCAGCCACTGCGCCGCGCGAACGGCATCGTCCGGCGTCGGCACCACGATCGATTGCAACGACGAACCGAGCACACCTTCGACGGCGCGTTCCCATTTCGCGTCGACATTTAATGCGTCGGCGAGTGTGCCGATGAAGTGGAAATTCCGTGACGCGTCGTCGTTGGAAAAGAGGAGCTGCACGGCAGGCGAATAATACGCGCGCCGGTGGTCCAACTCTTTCAGGCTTTCGAGCCGGTGACTCGCGCGCGAATGTTCGTCACGCACGCGCGTCAGCTCGGCTTCGGTGTCGCTGACGGCTTCGTGGCCACGAACAACCGCGTCGACCGCCGTTTCGCGTTCGGCTTGCAAGCGACGCCACGCGTTCGCGGGCGTCGATCAGCTCGCGCGTGAAGCGATCCGCTTCGAGTTTTCGTTCGCGCGTGTTGGGTGGCCGCGCGATCGCCTTCGCGGGCCAAACCTTCCGCTTGTTGCGACAAGCGTTCGAGCGTGCCTTCGAGTTGCCGCGCGATCTCGCGCACGCGCTCGGCGATGGCGGTTTGGGAAAGCAGTTCGGCGCGGGCGTTTTCGATCTCACTCTCGGCGGCTGTGGACCGCGCGAGTTTTTCAGCGTATGACTCTTCAGCGGTGCGCAGCTCAGACGCGCTGCGGTCTGCTTCTTCACGCAACCGCGCATCTTCCTGTTGCAACCGCAGACACTCGGCTTCGATCAAGACGAGGCGAGCAGTCAGCGCTTCGATCTCGGAGGTGACTTCGCCTTTCCGTTTTTCGATCTCGCTTAACTGTTCCTGCTGGTAGACGCACTCACGCGCCTGGCGATCGCGTTGCAACACGGCTTCGGCTGCGGCGGCGCGCACATTTGAAAGCTCGTCTTCGATACTGCGTGCTTCGTGAGTCGCCGAGCGAGCGGCTTCTTCGCGTTGGTTTAGGTCCGACGCGATCGCGAGCTCCAGTTCGGTAACTTCCGAAAGCTTCGCGTTCGTCTCTACGAGAACTGCAGCGAGCTTGCTGATCTTCGGCGACGTAAACGTGCCGCAAGAGTTCGCGCAACTCTTCGCGCAGCACGCCATAGCGGCGGGCCTTCGCGGCCTGGCGGCGCAGGCTGTTCACCTGGCGATCGATCTCGGAGACGATGTCGGAGATGCGCGAGAGATTGGAGCGCGCCGATTCGAGGCGGGCTTCGGTCGCGCGTTGCCGCACGCGAAACTTGGTAATGCCGGCGGCCTCTTCGATGATGGTGCGGCGGTCCATCGGCTTTGCCGAAAGGATCTGTCCGATGCGTCCCTGTTCGATGATCGCGTAGTGACCGCCGGCGAGACCGGTGCCGGAGAAGAGATCCTGAATGTCGCGCAGGCGGCAGATCTTGTCGTTCAGCAGATACTCGCTCTCGCCTGAGCGATATAGACGGCGCGTTACCGCGACAGCTTCGCCGGGTGCGAACTCGAGCGCGAGATTCCGACGGCGCCAGTGTCGCTTCTGTGGCGTCTTTGGACCGGCTACTACAACAGCCGTCTCGGGAGTTTCAGCGTTCTCCGCGTTCTCGGTGGGTTCTGTAGTTTCAGTTTTCTCGGTGCTCTCTGGTACGAGACTCAACGTCACCAATTGATCGTCGATCTTCTCGAGCGTCGAATCGATGTCTTCGATATCGGGCTCGGGCGTGTCGACCTCGTCACGGACCATGTGCATGACGACTTCCGCCATGCCGCTCGGCAGGACGATTGCGCGATCCCTGAAAGATGACGTCTTTCATCTCGCCGCCGCGCAGGTGTTTAACGCGCTGCTCGCCCAGCACCCAGGCAATCGCGTCAGCAACGTTGCTCTTGCCGCAGCCGTTCGGGCCAACGATGGCGGTGATTCCGTCCCCTGTGAAGATTATTTCGGTGTAGTCGGCGAAGGATTTGAAGCCAGTGATTTCCAGGCGTTGCAGTTTGAACATTAGCTCTAAACAGCTCTGTTTGCGGCCAACTCCGGAAGCTCAGGACCGGGTTCCGAAGAGCGTACGACGGGTGAGCCACTATAAGTGCGAGTCGCTTAGAATGTCAACCACAACATCAAGTGAGCTTCGTTATTGAAGTGAGAAGCAAGGTTAGTAGCGAGTGCTTACAGGCTGACCGGTCACGGTCTTACAGAGGTCGGTTCAGCCGGACGTAGAGAAGCAACCGCACGCCGGGGCGAAGTTCAAATGCGCCATCCGATCGTTTGAAGACACTTGGCGGTAGAGCTCGCCGAAGTTTGCGTCCATCTCTGTCTTCTGGCTCTCGTTGGCGATGATGAGCGGCTCGGTCGACGGCGCCATCCGGCCGAAGTAACCGGCGTTTTTGAAGTTCCGGAAGTACCACGGCAAAGGCCAGTAATCGGGACTGACAATCGTGATGCCCGTTTCGTTCCCTTTCCATTCCGGCGCTATCTGTTCGACGTTTTCACGAGATCGAGCATCCCGCGCCTCGTGTGCGCGTAAACGTAAACGTAGTATGAATTGTCGTTGTCGTAGTTGACGAAGTTCAGATCGATCGTTTGATACACGCTCACGCCGATCGAGATCACCAACAACACGGCGACCAACCGCAACTGCCCACGTCCGAGGTCATAGAGAACCTGGGCCACGTAGCCGGCAATCAGTGCGAGCGGAACGACGAAGTTCAACGCGAGCCACGGCGTCTTGTACTGAATCAGCGAGTACGCCGCTGTCAGGCCAAACGCCCACAAGGCACAAAACAGAGCGAACGAATTCTTCGGTTTGATGACCACCAGCGCGGCGCCGATAATCGCCGAAAAGAGAATCGATCCTTCCTGCGACGCCAGCCACATCAAATATTGATAACCAGGGATGAACGTGCGCCGTCGAGGCCGTCCTCTTCCATATTTTAAACGTCTTATCGCATCGTAAACGCCTTGCGAGTTCTTGAAGAACGACGAATAAAACAGAACGTTGAGGAAGATGAAAACTGCCACCGCGAACACGATGGAGATCACGAGATTGGCCGGCCCTAACTCGTACGACGAAACGCCAGAATGCGTTTTGCTCCCTTCCAGGCTTGCGGGCCTTGCTTGACGGCTGGCCGATCGTGGTGCGATAGAGCCACTTGTAAACGTGCGTCGACGCCAAAGCGATGAGCAATACGCCCGCCGAAATGAACGCCGTCTCTTTCGTCGCAAAGAGCATCGCCGCCGAGGCGCTCGCCAGGATCAAGTAAGTCGGATTCCGCGTCTCGTAAAAACGGAGGCCCGCGACGACGATGCCCGAGCGTGAAGAAGACAAACGGCGTCTCGTGAATGAAGTAACGCGAGAGATAAACCGCGCCGGGCGAAACCGCCAACATCAGCGCCGCAGTCAACGTCGCGATCGTTCCCAGCCGGCGGCGTAAACAGAAAGACGAGACCGATCGTCGCCAGGCCAAAGATCGCGGGAATGAGACGAATCGTGAACGTCGTCATTCCATAATTGTCACGCGCCGCCTCGCCAAACAGGAGACGCGTGATCCACGGAATCAGGGCCGCGAAGTAGTAGAGCGTCGGGCCATGATAGTTCTCCGGATCGTATTGATAAGCGCCGTCGCGAACGAGCCTCACGAGGAAGTTGCCGTTGACGCCTTCGTCGTGATGCAGCGGCACGAGATTGAGATCGTAGAGCCGGAGCACCGCTGCGATCAGCAGAATCACGATCACGCTGATCTGCCATGCGCGCTCGGGGATGTCGCGGCACTCCCGCATACGCAGGAGCGGCGGCCTTGTTGTCGAGGCCCGCCTGGCGCGCCTTCGCCTTGGCCTTCTTACCTGATCTTGTAGAGACTGTACTCGCCAACCTGTTCTACTTTCTCAAATCGTGAAAAAAACTGTTCGTTGGGTGGTGTGACGATCCGTTCCAGTGGTCCAATCACAGCATAATCGACCTCGTAGTCTTTTAATAGCTGCATCGCATCGGGCGCGCCGAGATAGATCCGCTTGATCTCTGCTTTCGCGCTGCGCAAACTCGAGCCCGTGGGTCCAGATGTGTCCCGGATAACCCATCAGCGACCTGCGGCCCGTGAGAAAAACGGGCGTGTTGTGAACCGGCGCGTGAATTATCAAGCGAGCGTGGCTGGGTCTGATGCCTTGACGCGCTCGGCAAAACGCACGCCCTCGGCATCAAAGACTTCGTACTTCACGTCTCGAAAAGCGATGCCCAACACGTCGAGCGCGCCCGCAAGCGTGACGCAGACAAACAGCAACGCCGCGATCGATTTCGCGAATCCGGCCTTGCTCGCCACAGCTTTGCCAGCAGCAACGCCACGACGGGCGCCGACGCCAGCCACCAGTAATAAAGGACCTTGATGTTGTCCCAGATCCACGGCGCCATCTTGACGAAATTGGGAATGATGAAGCAGAGCGTAAACGGCAGGTAAAACAACAGCAGCCGCTTACTGACCAGGTAGCCGTCAAACTTGAACAGTATCGCCGCGAAGATCAGCGGAATAAACAAGCCGGTGTTCTTGAACCAGAAAACGACTGGGTTTTCCTGTCCGTGATCCCAACCCAGCTCAAACGCGAAAAACGTGCTCGCGTCGACAGCGCTGTTCAATGGTGGACCATAACAACTGCGGAATCGCGATCGCCGAAGCCACGGCAAAGAACGTAAACCACTCGCGCCAGCGACTCTGAATATGAATCAGGGCAAGACATGCCGCCATGCCCATCACGACCACAAAGCTGTGCGCGTGGACCAGCGGCAAGAGTCCTGCGGCGACGCCGGCGGCGATCATACGTCGCGTGGCAGTGGAAAACGGCTAGTCGACTCGGGTTCGGGCCATAAGTTTTCGCGTTTGCTCTGGCGTTGCTTTGTCTTCTGCGCGTTTCCCTTCGCGCTTCTGCGCGTCGCTCTCCTTTTCGAGCGCCAGCCACCACTGCGTGAAAGCAATCACTGCGAGCGGCAGTCCCATCAGAAAACCACGTTGCGGCACCAGCAACGCCGAGACCGCATTGCCCCAACGCCAGCGCTGTTTCCGGAATCACCGTGAACGACGGCGGTAGATTCACCAGCACGCCCCACAAATCCGCCGTGTTCTTCGCCGACTTTTCAAACAGCAGCACCAACCCATGCCGCCATTCAGCAGCACGATCAACGGCGTCATGATCGCCGCCAGCTTGTCGCGCAACATCACCAGCGCCCAGCGATGAACCAGTCCGACGAAAGCCAGCGCCAGCATGAAGCTCACGATGAACGTCGAATCGCGCAAGCTCGCGCCGCAACGCACAAAGATCGCGGAGGCGAAGTCGGAAAGAAACGGATACGTGAACCTGACGCCCGCGTAAGTCGGATCTTCCGGCGGGAAAGTTATTGCCGTAAGCGAAACTCGTGATCACGCTGAGATGAAACGGAAGATCGCCGAAGTTATTCAACAAGCCCGGTGCTGATGCCCGTCGGCGTCTTCGATCACGGCGCGGTCGAACACCTTCCACAGAATAACGGTCGTCCCGGCGTAGAAAAGGAAGTAACCAATTGATTGCGCAGGTTCGGATGAAGGAAGAAGCGGTCGTGTGCTGTTCGAGACTGATTGCAGATCGTGTTTAAACGCGCGTTGACAGACGGCTCGACGACGAGCGCGAGCGGGACTGCAACAGATCGCGGCGCTGATGAGGATCCGCGGCGCAGTCAGTCCGACAAGCGAAGCGACGACAAAACCGATCAAACTGAACGCCGCCAGTCCGAGGCAAACGCCCGAGCACAATCGCGCGCCCAACGATGCTTTTTCATCGTAGAGGTACGTGGCAATGGTACCGCTTAGGGTGACCAGTAAGGCCAGTGCTAGAGAAGCAATCATTTGTCGGAAGTGGGGATTATACCGGGATCGACATCCGCAGCAAGATAGGTTAGTTTTCGTCCGAGGCAAAAATGTTAAGAGCAGGTATCGTGGGTCTGCCCAACGTGGGCAAATCAACACTATTCAACGCGCTTGACGGCGCAAACTTCCGCGCTCGCGGCGAACTATCCGTTCGCGACGATCGAGCCGAACGTCGGCGTGGTTTCGGTTCCGGACGAGCGGCTCGAGCCATTGGCGCGGCTGGTTAAGACGACGGTCATCGTGCCGGCGACGGTCGAGTTTCTCGACATCGCGGGGCTCGTCCGCGGCGCGTCGAAAGGCGAAGGATTGGGCAACCAGTTTCTCGCGAACATTCGTGAGACTGACACCGTCGTCCAGGTCGTCCGGTGTTTTGAAGACGACAGTGTGATTCACGTCGAGGGATCGGTCGATCCCGTGCGCGACATCGAGACGATCCAGATCGAGCTCGCGTTGGCGGATCTGGCGACGGTCGAACGCCGCCGCGAGAAAGCGCAAAAGAACTTGAAGAGCGGCGACAAAATCGCGCGCGCCGAGTTAGAAGTGCTCGACAAGATCCAACCTGCGCTTGAAGAAGGACGATCCGCGAGAACCGTCTGCGCTGACATACGGACGAACGCGCAGTCGCTCGCAACTTCTTCCTGCTGACGACGAAGCCAACGATCTACGCCGCTAACGTCGACGAAACCACACTCGCAAACTTCGAAGGCAACCAGTTCGTGAACACCGTCCGTGAAATCGCCGAACGCGAATCTGCCGAATGCGTCGTGATCTGCGCGCAACTCGAATCGGAGCTCGTCGCGCTGCCACCGGAAGAACGGCTCGACTATCTCAACAGTCTGCACGTCTCGACCAGCGGCGTGGACCAACTGATCAAGAGCGCCTATCACCTGCTCGGCTTGATGTCGTTCCTAACCGCGGGCGAAAAAGAAGTGCGCGCCTGGACAATCCCGCAGGGCACACGCGCGCAAACCGCCGCCGGCACGATCCATTCAGACATCGAACGCGGCTTCATCCGCGCTGAAGTGATCAGCTATGACGACCTGATTGCCGCCGGCTCCTACGCGACGGCGCGAGATAAAGGATTGTTACGACTGGAAGGAAAAGACTACATCATGCAGGAAGGTGATGTAGTCCATTTTCGGTTCAATGTGTGAGGAGTAGAGGAGGATTCCTAAACACTACCGCAGCAGGGCACGAATACCAACGAGGATCAAGTAACCGATGGCCAGGACAACTGCCACTTTGATCAGCAGTATCGCCAGGCCGATTAATACCGAGAATGAGGCCGAATGTGAATCCCGCCAGCTTCAACACCAGCGGCGCCGCTACTGCGAACACGAACAACCCAGTAAGATCATCCCCACTACTCTTAAAACGTCTTTTGCGTCCTTCATCGTCTTTCTCCAATCCTTCCTTATAATTACCGGCTCTCAAGCACGCCAACTATACGCAGATTCCGCCACTCGCGTTCCCTTGAAGATTCCGCATATTTTGCCCATAAAAATGGCTATCTAAATCGTTCACGTTCACGTGATCCGGCTGGTCGCGTCTTTGATTCTTTTCGGCGATAATTATACATACTTTTGAACCATGGACCGCTGGAATTCAAACAGAAGCCTGTTTAGCGACGACGCGCCGGAGTCAGTCCCACTCGACGGCGCTCCGCTCGCCGAACGCATGCGGCCGCGATCGTTGGCGGAGTTTGTCGGCCAGGAGCACCTCGTCGGCGAAGGCCGCATCCTGCGAAAGCTCGTCGACCGCGGCGGCGCGTTGCCTTCGTTGATCCTCTGGGGCGCGCCGGGAACAGGCAAAACAACACTCGCCCGGCTCCTCGCCGAAAACAGCGGTCTTCGCTTCATCGCGCTGTCGGCAGTCTTCTCCGGCGTGAAAGACCTGCGTGAAGCAATCCAGCAAGCCAAAGCAGAACTGAGTTACGGAAAACGCACCGTACTCTTCATCGACGAGATCCATCGCTTCAACAAGGCGCAACAAGACGCGCTGCTTGCACGCCGTCGAGAACGGCACCGTCACGTTGATCGGCGCCACAACCGAAAACCCGTCGTTCGAAGTCACCGGCGCGCTGCTCTCGCGTTCTCGTGTGCTGGTTCTGAATCAACTCTCCGAAGACGAGATCAAGATTGTGCTGCGCCGCGCGCTCGAAGACGCAGAGCGCGGCCTTGCGAATCGCAACCCATCGATCTCGGAAGAGTTACTTGGACCGCATCGCGCATTCAGCGGGCGGCGATGCGCGCGTAGCGCTCACGGCATTGGACGCCGCAGTCGAGTCAACGGCTCCCGACGAAAGCGGCACGCGAACAGTCACCGAACAAACTGTCATCGAAGCACTCGGCCGCGCACACTACGCTTACGACAAAGGCGGCGAAGAACACTACAACCTGATCTCCGCGCTCATTAAATCGTTGCGCAACTCCGACGTTGACGCGTCGCTCTACTGGCTCGCGCGAATGATCGAAGGCGGCGCCGATCCGATCTACATCGCGCGCCGTTTGTGCATTCTCGCTTCCGAAGACATCGGACTCGCCGATCCGCAAGCGATGGTCCAGGCCGCAGCCGCAGCCGATATCGTGCAACTGATCGGACTTCCGGAAGGACTGTTTCCCCTATCGCAAGCAGTGATCTACCTGGCCCAGGCGCCAAAGTCCAATGCGATCAAAAGCGCTTACTTCGCCGCCGCGACTGACGCCGCCGAAACATCACGCGAACCAGTCCCGCTGCACTTGCGGAACGCCGTCACGCCGCTGATGAAGCACATCGGCTACGGCAAAGACTATCGTTACGTACACAACGACCCGCATGCAAAAGAAGAGATGGAATGTTTGCCATCTCAATTACAAGGCAGGAAATACTATCAACCAGATGAGCACGACGAATAAAAAATCAGACAAGGAATTAGCCTTTTTACAGGACCTCTTTATCGCGCCCGATTGGGGCGAACGTTTTGCCGAACTGATCGACGAGCACGTCACGCTGCCGGAGGAAGGAAAGGTGCTCTACGCGGCCGCAGGAACCGGCGCACACGCCATCGCGCTCCAGGATCGCGCCAACGAGAAGCTCGAATTTCTTTGCGTAGACGAAAACGCCGAGTGTCTTGAGCTGGCCCGGGCAAAGGCGACCGCCACTAGCGAGCAGACTCAGTTCAGCCACGTCCATCTCGAATCGCTCACCCTGCCCGATAACGAATTCGACTCTCGTCGTCGGCAACGCATCGCTGGTTCCGACTCAACGAGTGCCGAAGATGTTTGCGGAGACTGGTGCGCGTCGCTGGACCAGGCGCGACGATCGCACTGGCCCTGCCGACGGCGTCCAGCTTCGGCGAGTTCTTCTCGGTCTACTGGGAAGCGCTGCACAACACCGGGCTCACCGATCAGGAGACAGGCGTCGAGCAATTGATCACCGAGCTGCCCACGGTTTCAGACGTGAAGCAGATGGCGGAAGATGAAGGATTGCGAGACGTGACCACGTGGACACGTATCGAGGAGTTTGATTACGACTCGGGTGAGCAGTTTTTGAATTCGCCGCTGGTGGCTGAGTTCCTGATGCCTGCCTGGCTCGCGCTCGTGCCTGAGGATATGAGAGCGGATCTATTCCGCGAAATCTCTCGATTGATCAACGAAGAAAGACATGAGGCGGAGTTCGTGCTTTCGGTGAAAGCAACGTTAGTCGTTGGACAAAAGGCTCACAGTCACTAAGTAATCCGTGGGCTACTCCTTGATCTCTTTCGGCGTCGGCTCGCGATCGGCTTCGTCCAGTCCGTCCTTGAATGCTCGTTTGCTTTGGCCCAACGCCTTTGCCAACTGCGGCAGACGCGTGGCGCCGAAGAGCAGGAAGATCACGATCACGATTACGACGAGCTCCGTGGGTCCCAGCCCCGCGATCGCCAGCATTGTTTGACTCATAATGTCCTCTTTCTAAGTGGGTCCAGTTCAGGGTTATTCTCGGGTGTCCGATTCGTAAAACAGGTATTTCCGCCAAGTCTCATCTGCCCTGCCAAGATACCGCATTATCTGCCGATTGACATGCAATGAGAAGCCGCGAGGCCGGCGCAGCCAAGCGCATCCCCGATTCCTCCGGGGTGCGGTTCCCCTTCTTATGATTGCAGCGCTTGCAGCAGGCTACCAGATTATCCCACGCCGACTCGCCTCCACGCGAGCGCGGCTGGACGTGATCCAGGGTCAACTCCGAAGGCGGATACTGTTTGCCGCAGTACTGGCAGGTCGAGTGGTCGCGCAGCAGGATGTTTTTACGCGACAGCGAACGCCGCTCGAACGGGATATGAATGTATTCCGTCAGCCGAATCACAGACGGGGCATGAATGGACAGTCTTTGTGAGTGAAGCATGTGTCCATTGTGCTCTTCCACGCGCGCCACCCCCTTGAAGATCATAACCACCGCGCGCCTCTCCGTGCACACGTTGATCGGCTCGAAGGAGGTATTCAGGACTAAAACTCGTCCGTTCATATTACGGCTGATATTACGCGAGCGTCGGAGAGGGTGTCAAAATATTAGGCGGTATTAGTCAGTGGCGCGCCCGCGCCAGGGTCAGAATTAAGACAGATTTAGCGCCCGAGGCGAGAAGGACCTCAGAACAGGCCGAAATCGTGGCTCCGGTGGTGAAGACGTCGTCGACCAGCAGGATTTCTTCACCCGCGACCAGCCGCGGATGACGTACGGCGAAAGCGTTTTCGACCGTCTCGCGACGTCCCTTCGCGTCTAATCCGGCGCGGTATTTTTCCGCTGACGAGACACGGATGAGGCTCGTCTCGTCCGTTGCCATACCGAGCGCCCGCGATAATTCGCGGGCAATGATTGCCGCCTGGTTGAATCCCCGCGTTCGTAAGCGCTCCTCGTGCAACGGCACCGGAACCACTTTCGTTAACTGCAATGGCTTGGCTGTTCCGACCAGCAGGTCGATAACGTGTCGCGCGAGATACGGCTGCCGCTTTAACAATAGAACTGATTCGCGCAGCGCGCCTTCATACCACCCGATCGCGCCCTTGTCTGTTAGTAATCCGCGTTTTCTGCCAACACGCTTCGCACGCAATTCCAAAACGTCTGCCCTCCACACTCGCGCCACAAACACGGCACGACTGCGGATAAATCACTGTCAACAAGGCGTCGGTGAGGAACATGCCTTAATTACCAGAACGGCCTCCTCGATTGATTCGAGGAGGCCGCTATTTCATCTCAACTAAAGCGCGAATTTATTCGTCGTCTTCGCCAAGCAAGCCACGCTCCAGCAGATCCTGGCAACGAACGCAGTGTCGCGCCCACGGCACCGCGTCGAGCCGTTTCTCCGGCAACGCCTCACCGCAGTGAACACACTTTCCATAACCAGAAGTTTCGATCCGCTCGAGGGCTTCGTCAATCAGGTTGAGCAACTGGCGATCGTTGTCAGACATCGACACCAGCAACTCTTTCGTATAAGCGTTCGCCGCCATGTCGGCCGGATCCTGTGTGGCCTCGGCATCGCGTTCCCGGCTATAAAGCTCGGCCGCCTGCACCTGGCCAACCAGTCCTTCGCGACGGCCCAATAATTTGTCTCGGAATACTTTAGTGCGCCTTTTATCCATTCGTTCTTTTAGCCCTCCACCCTACTTGATACTGCCGGTCCCGGCTTCACTTTTGATACGGCAAACCGTGAACGATCGTGTACGCCCGGTACAACTGCTCCAACAAAAGCACGCGCGCCATCTCGTGCGTCAGCGTCAATCGTGAAAGCGACCAACGCTTGTCTACTTTTGCTGTCAACTCCGGCGCCACGCCGTGCGGTCCGCCAACAATAAATGCTACTTCCTTGATACCGCTGCTTTCCCAGCTTCTGACCTGATCGGCCAGTTGTTGAGAAGACCATTCCGAACCTTCGGGATCCAGTAGCACCGTAACCGCACCGGGACGAAGTCCGTCTGAGATGCGCTTCGTCTCCTTTGCGATGCCCGCCTTGTCTACTCGTCCAAGTTCCCGTAGCTCAGTCACTTCACACCGTACGAAGTGAGACAGACGTTCGGTGTAATCATCTATGAGCGCGCGCAACCGGGCATCACGGGTCTTTCCTGGCCAAATGATCCGGAAGCGCATCAACTCCTGGTTCCCAACTCGTAGCGCGCAATCTTCTCGTAGAGGTTCTTGCGGCTGATGCCGAGAATGCGCGCGCACTCGGTTTTGTTGCCTTTGGTCGCAGCCAGCATCTGCGCGATGTAGGCAGCTTCCATTTGCGCCAGGCTCAACGGCTTCTCTTTACGTTGTTGCGCATCGACCGCGGTGCTCACGTTCGCCGGCAGGTCGTGCTCTTCAATCGCCTTGCCTGTCGCGACGATTACCGCGCGCTCGACGATGTTGGCGAGCTCGCGCGCGTTTCCGGGATACTCGTAAGCCTGAAGCAGCTTCAACGCCGGCGGCGAAACACGTTCGACCTTGCGGCCGTGCTTCGTCGCGTAATGCTTCGCAAAATACTGAATCAATTTAGAAAGATCTTCCGCCCGTTTGCGCAAAGGTGGCACGGCGATATGGATCACGTTCAAACGATAAAAGAGATCCTCGCGAAACCGGCGCAACCTCACCGCGCCTTCGAGATCGACATTTGTCAATGCGATCAAGCGCGAGTCGAGCTTTATCGTCTTGCGTCCGCCCAGCCGTTCAAACTCACGCGCTTCGATGACGCGAAGCAGTTTTGCCTGCGCGTCGGTCGAGAGATGCGCGATCTCGTCCAGCACGATCGTTCCCTTGTGCGCGGCCTCGAAGCGCCCGGGCTTGGCCTCGTTTGCTCCCGTGAACGCGCCGCGCTCGTATCCGAAAAGCTCGGCTTCGAGCAATGCGCCCGGCAACGTCGCGCAATCAATCTTCACGAAAGGCTGCGCTGCGCGCCGTGACTTCTCGTGAATGAACGACGCGATCACGTCCTTTCCGCTGCCCGACTCGCCCGTAATCAAAACGTTCGAATCGGTGCGACTCACGCGCTCCGCGAGACCAACCGCCTCGCGCATTCCGGGTGAGCGCGCAAAGAGTTCGATCACGATTCGGTTCTCAAAGACCTCGCACTATCGTCGCGAAATTCCGCCGGCAGCTCGACGCGCTTCGACTCGCGCCACAATCGCTCCAGGTCGTAGAACGTTCGCGCCTTCTGCTCGAACACGTGCACGACGAAGTCGCCATAATCGAGCAGGATCCATTCGGCAGTCTTGTAACCCTCGACCCGCGCCGCCGCGGAGCCCGTCTTCTTCAGTTGCTCGTAGATCTCGTCCGAAATCGCCTGCACCTGCCGCTCGTTCTGCCCGCTGACAATCACGAAGTAGTCGGTGAAACTGGCGATCTCGCGCAGATCGAGCACCACCGGATCGATCGCTTTCTTCTCGCCCGCAGCATGCAGCGCTGCCGAGACTCGCTCGTCGAGAACAGCTTCAGTCGCGGCTGGAGGAGTGGAACGCACGGAGGAGGGTTGCGGGTTCAGGGATTGCTCTTTAACTGTTGAGTCTTGTTTCATTCGTGTCTCGATAAATCTCGTACTTCCTGATGTATTCGGCGACTGCTTCCGGCACCAGTCGCGCCAGTTCGTCAAAGCGGCCTTCGCTCGCGAGCCGGCGAATGCCGGTCGCCGAAACGTCGTTCATCACCGCGTCCGTGAAGAGCACTCGCGCTCCGAGGTCCGGCGGCGCCTTAGCAACTTTGTCGACTTCGTATCCCGGCCGGGTGACGACCACGTGATTGATCATCGTCAGCAGCCGTTTCCACTCGCGCCAGGTTTGAATTTCCGACCACGAGTCGGCGCCCATGATGAAAAAGAGCTCGGTCGAGTCGCCTAACGTCTTTTGAAAATGCGCGACAGTGTCGACCGTGTAACGCCGATCCGGCGCGTCGAGCTCGAAAGTCGAAATCGACAACCGCGGATCGTGTTGCGTCGCCAATGCCAGCATCGCATAGCGATGTATCGGCTCGGTTACAGGCCGCCCGACTTTGTGCGGCGCGACCTGGGCCGGGATAAACAACACTTTCTCAATCTCAAACAGCTCGGAAACTTTGCGCGCGATCTCGAGGTGGCCCAGGTGGATCGGATCGAATGTCCCGCCATACAAGGCGATCCGCTTTCGAGCGTCCATCATTTCTACCTTTTATCTAAAGGGCCAGCTCCACCGTGTCGTTGCGATCCTCATTTAATTCGTTGAGTTTCGCCGTCATGGCGTGGACCAGCTCACGCACGCCTGCGCCGGTTGCGGACGAGATCGCAAAGAACGGTTTGCCGTCCTGCTCAGCGCGCTCGCGCAACGACGCTAACCTTTCCGGATCGTCAAGCGCGTCGATCTTTGTCGCGACTACGAACTGCGGCCTCGTCGCGAGCTCTTCGTTGTATGAAGCGAGCTCACGGTTCACCGCCTCGTAAGCGACAACCGGTTCCTGTTGCGGCAACGACGAAACATCGACGAGATGCAACAGCAGCTTCGTGCGCTCGATGTGCCGCAGGAAGCGATCGCCGAGTCCCGCGCCTTCGTGCGCGCCTTCGATCAAACCCGGCACGTCGGCGATCACGAACGTGCGAAAGTCGCCGGCGTCAACGACGCCGAAATGCGGCTCCAAAGTCGTGAACGGATAGTCGGCGATCTTCGGACGCGCTGCGGACACGGCCGAAATAAACGTCGACTTGCCGGCGTTCGGAAAACCAACCAGACCGACGTCCGCCAGCAACTTCAGCTCGAGTTGCAGCTCACGCTCTTCGCCTTTGCTGCCGCTCTGGTGATAGCGCGGCGCGCGATTCGTCGAGCTCGTGAAGTGCGCGTTGCCAAAACCGCCGCGGCCGCCACGCGCCGCGAGCCAGCGCGCGCCGTCGTAGCTCAGGTCGTGCAACAAGTCGTCTGTTTCAGCGTCAAAGATCTGCGTTCCTACCGGAACACGAACAACCAGGTCCTCGCCTTCGCGGCCCGAACGATTCGAGCCTTCGCCGTGCAGCCCGCGATTGGCAACGTGACGCGGGTTGTAGCGCAGGTGCAGCAGCGTGTTCAGTGAACTATCAGCCACCAGGACCACGTCGCCGCCGCGCCCACCGTCGCCACCGGACGGACCACCACGGGGCACAAACTTTTCGCGCCGGAAAGCGGTAACGCCGTTACCTCCGTCTCCGCCCTGCACATGGATCTTGGCGCGATCTATAAACATCTAAATTGAAAACGACGCCTGGCCGCGCATCGTGTGCTGCTCAGGCGTCGCGAACTTCTTCAGGATCTTTTCTAAGCAGCAGCAGTTTGCTCCGGGGGGTAAACGCTGATGAACTTGCCGGCGCGGCCTTTGTCTTCAAACTTCACGACGCCGTCAATTAACGCGAAAAGCGTATCGTCTTTCCCTCTTCCGACATTGTTGCCGGGTTTCCACCTGGTGCCGCGTTGCCGCGCGATGATATTGCCGCCGAGCACTCGCTCGCCGCCGAACTTCTTCAGTCCCAACCGTTGCGACTGCGAGTCGCGGCCGTTTCGAGATGAGCCAACGCCTTTTTTGTGTGCCATAACTAAACTCCCGGTATTATTTTCCGTTTGGAAAACGCTAACCTATCGAATCAATTTTCAGCGTCGTGTAACCCTGACGGTGACCGCGCGTGCGTTTGTACTGTTTGCGGCGCTTCTTCTTGAAGACGACGACCTTCTGGTCTTTGCCGTGCGAGACGACGGTGGCCGAGATCTTCTCACCGTCGGCGCCCGCTATCAGCAACGCTTCGACCTCAATCGAGCTGCCGGTTTCGGCTTCAAGCGAGGGGACGCGGATTGTCTGGCCTTCCTTGACCAGGAACTGTTTGCCGCCGGCTCTGATGACTGCATGTGACATTGTCGTTTACCTCTCAGACGACCCAAGTCGCCATAGAAAAGTCGGATATTATAGGGAACGCTTCCTCAATCGGCAACCGCCCACGGCCGGATTGTAGGGGCGGCCCTCCGTGGCCGCCCGGCATTTCGCATGAAGGGTGGCCACGGAGGGCCACCCCTACAATGTTCATCGTTTACGCCCGCTGGGCGCCGGCGCGGCCATTTTGCGCCAGAAAATACTCCATGAAGTCAGTCCCGATGTCGCCTTTGCGAAAACGCGGGTCGTCCATGATCTTCCGGTGCAGCGGGATCGTCGTCTTAATGCCTTCGACGACCATCACGTCCAGCGCCCGTTTCATGCGGGCGATGGCGAGGTCGCGCGTCCGTGCATGGACGATCACCTTCGCAATCAGCGAATCGTAAAACGGCGAGACGCGGTAACCTGAATAAACAAACGTGTCGACGCGCACGCCCGGCCCGCCCGGCAGGTTGAACGCGGTGATCGTTCCGGGCGACGGCGCAAACGTCTCCGGGTTCTCGGCGTTGATGCGGCACTCGATCGCATGGCCCACGATCAACAGATCGTCCTGCGTGTAGCCGAGCGGCTCGCCTTCGGCGATCCTGATCTGGTTGCGGACGATGTCGGCCAGCGTAACCATCTCCGTTACGGGATGCTCGACCTGGATGCGGGTGTTCATCTCCATGAAGTAGTAGTTGCCCTGCGAGTCGAGCAGAAACTCAAACGTGCCGGCGCTCGAGTAACCGATCTTCTTACAAGCAGCAACCGCCGCCTCACCCATCTGCTGGCGCAACTCCGGAGTTAACACAGTCGACGGCGCTTCTTCCATCAACTTCTGGTGCCGCCGTTGAATCGAACACTCGCGCTCGCCCAAATGGATGCACTCGCCATACTCATCCGCCAGCACCTGGATCTCGATGTGCCGCGGATGATCGATGTAGCGCTCGATGTAAACACTGCCGTCGTTGAATGCCGCGGCGGCTTCGGTTGACGCTGTTTCCAGCGCTTTGCCAAGCTCCGCTTCTGAGCGAACGATGCGCATGCCGCGCCCGCCGCCGCCGGCGGAAGCTTTAACCATCAACGGATAGCCGATCTCTCGCGCGAGCCTGCGGCCTTCTTCTTCGGAAGAGATCGCGCCTTCACTTCCCGGCACGACCGGCAAGCCGGCCTTGATCATCGCGTTGCGCGCTTCGATCTTGTCGCCCATCAGGCGAATAACGCTGGCGCGTGGTCCAATGAACTTGATGTTGCACGCCTCGCAGATCTCGGCGAAATAAGCCGACTCGGCGAGAAATCCGTAGCCGGGATGAATCGCGTCGACGTTGAAGATCTCGGCTGTGCTGATGATGGAGGGGATGTTGAGATAACTCTGCGCGGACGGAGCTGGTCCAATACAGGCGGCTTCGTCGGCAAAACGCACGTGCAACGAATCGCGATCGACGTCGCTGTGGACGGCGACCGTCTTGATCCCCATCTCCTTGCACGTCCAGATGATGCGGCAAGCGATCTCGCCGCGATTGGCGATCAGGATCTTCTTGAATTTGCGCGCGTTGAAGGCCATCAGAAACCTTTGCCACGAAAAAGCACAAGAGGCACAAAAGGCACAAAGTAATTGTTTGTGCTTTCTTGTGCCTCTTTGTGGCTTAACTGCGAATGCCAAAGAGCGGCTGCCCATATTCCACGGGCTGCCCATTCTCGACGTAAATCTTTACTACTTCACCCGCCGCCTCTGCCTGAATCTCGTTCATCAGTTTCATCGCCTCGATGATGCAGACCACCGAGTCAGGCTCGACGCGACTGCCGATCCTGACGAACGGCTCGGCAGTGGGTGACGGTGAACGATAAAACGTGCCGACGATTGGCGAAGGAATGATGTGCAGGTCCTGGTCCTGCGCAGCCTCGGTGGCCGCATCCGCTCCCGGATGCGCTGCCTGCGCCGGCGCCGGATTCAACGCTGCGGGAACAGGATCGACGTACTGAACCTGCGGCGCAACGACCATGCCTTCACGGCGCAAACGAACGCGAAAGTCTTCGCGCTCGAGCTCCAGCTCAGCCAGCCCGTTCTCCCGCAGCAACGCGATCAGCTCGCGCAGCTCGTCCAGGTTGACGGAAGCTTTCGATGCGGGTTCGCTCTGTTCTTTGCGTGCAGCCATTTGTTTCAAGACCACAGACTAAGCGGATTGATCCGTTTCGTCAGTGGTATCCGCGGTTTCGCTCTTGGCTGCTTTCTTGGAACCCTTCTTCTTCGCGCTCGAAGCTTTAGCCGCTCGCTTCTTCGCTGCTTCGACGGCTTCGACTTCGCGCGGATTGTCGACCAGCTCGATGATCGCGAGCTCCGCGTTGTCGCCGTCGCGATGGCCCAGTTTCAGGATACGCGTGTAACCACCGGGCCGATCCTTGTAACGCTCTCCGAGCTCACTGAAGAGACGCCGCAACGCAGCCACGCCGGCGGTGCGCGCGGGCTTCAACTGGCCGCGCTTGCCGGTGGCCGGGCTCATGGCCGTGTTGCCGGAGTGGAAAAAGCCGGCTGCCTGGCGGCGCAGGTGCAACGCTTGAGCGCTGGCGCCGTCTTCGGAAAAGCTGCGCGCGCGGCGCGAGAGCGTGATCGCGCGTTCGACGAACGGACGCAGTTCCTTGGCTTTCGGCAAGGTGGTGACGATACGCTCGTCACGCGCGTTGATCAGGGAAGTCGCCAGGTTGCGCAGCATCGAGTGGCGATGCTCGCTGGTGCGACCGAGTTTTCGGTGTGCCTTTAGGTGTCGCATACTGCCGCCTTACTGTTCGTCGTCGCCATCGGCGAAATCGGACAGGTCAGCGCCATCGCGGCCGCCCGTGCCCGGAATTGGATTACCTTGTTCGTCAAACTCCATGCCGAAGTCGAGCCCCATGCCGTTGAGGATTTCCTTGATCTCGTTGAGCGACTTCTTGCCGAAGTTCTTCGTCGCCAGCATCTCGCGCTCGGTGCGTTGGACCAGGTCGCGAATGGTGCGAATGTCGGCGTTCTTGAGACAGTTGTAAGAACGAACCGACAGTTCGAGCTCGTCAACTGAACGATCCAACTGGTCGTTGCGCGGCAACGGCGGACGCTCCATCTTCGCGTAGGCAAAGTCGTCCGTGTCTTCTTCGAAGTTGATGAAGATCGTCATGTGGTCTTTGATCAACTTCGCCGCCAGACCGATCGAGTCTTCCGGTTTAACCGAGCCGTCAGTCCACACTTCTATAGTCAGCTTGTCGAATTCCGTGTTCTGGCCGAGACGCGCGGCTTCGACGTTGTAGTTGACCTTCTTGACCGGCGTGTGCACGGAGTCGATCGGGATGTAACCGAGCGACAGGTCTTCGTCGAAATTGCGATCGGCGGAGACGTAACCACGTCCGCGCTTGAGGCGCATCTCGACGCGCAGCGATCCGGCATCGCTGACGGTCGCGATGTGCACGGAAGGATCGAGAATCTCGACGTCGCCGTCGGCTTCGATATCGGCCGCCGTGACTTCGCCCGCCCCTTCCTTGTTGATTCTCAGCGTCTTCGGTTCGTTGCTGTGCAGCTTAAACGGCACCTGCTTGAGATTTAGAATAACGTCGGTGGCGTCTTCCACCACGCCTTTGATTGACGAGAACTCGTGTTCTACGCCTTCGATCTTAACTGCTGTAATAGCCGCACCCTCGATCGAGGAGAGCAGCGCGCGACGGAGCGAATTGCCGACGGTCGTGCCGAAGCCGCGCTCGAATGGTTGGGCCGAAAAGCGGCCGTACCGTTCCGTCAGGGTCTCCGCGTCTGCCGCCAACCGGCGCGGCATTTGAAATCCCGTCCAAAGATTATTTTGATCCATAGCCATAGCGTCTCAGGTTCCTATGAAAAACTACTCGGATGGACCAACGACTACAGGCCGTGGTCCATCACCCGTTAATTACTTACTATAAAGTTCGACGATGAGCTGCTCGTTGATCATGCGATCGACGTCGTCACGCACCGGCAAGCCGGTAATGCGCGCCGACATGTCGCCGCCGTCAGCCGAAACCCACGACGGACGGCCGCGTCCCGAAGCAGTTTGCCAGGCGCCCTCGATGTGCGGGTTCTTCCTGCTCGCGTCTTTCACACTGACGACGTCGCCGGGCTTTACTTGATAAGAGGGAATATCTACTTTCCGGTCGTTGACCAGAATATGACCGTGATTCACCAGTTGCCGTGCCTGCCGGCGTGAGGTGGAAAAACCGGCGCGATAGATCGTGTTATCCAGTCGCCGCTCCAGGAGGAACAACAGGTTCTCACCGGTGATGCCCTTCATGCGGGCAGCACGCTCGAAGTAGTTGCGAAACTGTCCTTCGAGGATGAAATAGATGCGCTTTACCTTCTGCTTCTCGCGCAACTGCTGGCCGTAGCCAACGAGCGCTTTGCCGCGCCGCAGCGAGTTACCGTGCTGTCCGGGCGGCTGAGTGCCGCGTTTCTCGATCGGGCAAGCCGGTTTGTAACAACGATCGCCCTTCAAAAAGAGCTTTGCGCCTTCGCGACGGCAAAGGCGACACACTGCATCTCTATACCTAGCCAACTAATTTGCCTCCAGTCTAAACGTCTATGAGTTAGACGGAAAAGTTTACAGATCGCGCCTAACGACGCCGATCCTTCATCCTTTGGGTTGTTTCATTGCCAACTGTCGATTGCCAATTGCCGATTGGTCGCAAGCTTTGCCGCTCTTTCAAATCGGCAATCGCCAATTGGCAATCGGCAATACGTTAAACTCTACGCCGCTTTGGCGGTCTACAACCGTTGTGCGGAATCGGCGTCGCGTCACGAATCGTCGTGACGCGAATGCCGGCATTCGCGATCGCGCGAATGGCCGACTCGCGGCCGCCGCCTGGTCCTTTAACTCTCACTTCACACTGATGCATCCCGGCTTCGTGCGCTTTCTTCGCCGCCTCGAACGCAGCTTGTTGGGCTGCGAACGGAGTGCCCTTGCGCGAACCGCGAAAGCCGCGCGCGCCGGCCGACGACTGCGCGATCAGGTTGCCTTCCAGGTCGGTGATCGAGATCATCGTGTTGTTGAACGACGCCGCGATGTGCACGATACCGTTGGGAACGTTCTTCTTCTCTTTCTTACGAAAGACCTTCTTTTTTCCGCCTGCTTTTGCCATAACTTATCAGATTGCCAATTTCCAATTGCCGATTGCCGATTTGCTCCACTGCCAGCCGCCAATTGGCAATCGCCAATCGCCAATCGCCAATAGTTTTACTTCTTGCCGGGCGCCTTCTTCTTGGCGATGGTGGCGCGGCGTGGACCTTTACGAGTGCGCGCATTGGTGTGCGTGCGCTGTCCGCGAACAGGCAGCGCGCGGCGATGCCGCAAGCCGCGATAGCAACCGATGTCCATCAAGCGCTTGATGTCCATCTGCACGCGCTTGCGCAAGTCGCCTTCGATCTCGCCCTGGGCTTCGAGGATTGCGCGAATGCGGCTTAGCTCGTCTTCACTCAGGTCGCGAACGCGAGTGTCGAGGTTGACACCGGCTTCCTTCAACACGGAATTCGAACGCGAGCGGCCGATGCCGTAAATGTAAGTGAGGCCGATCTCGGCCCTCTTGTTAGGCGGTAGGTCTACTCCAGCAACACGTGCCATCTTATTTCCCGATTATCCTTGTCTCTGTTTGTGTTTCGGATTCACGCAAATCACCCGGACCACGCCTTTGCGATGGATGACTTTGCACTTGTCGCACATCTTTTTCACTGACGCACGGACTTTCATTGACTTGAACCTCTATCTATTTATACCGGTATGTAATTCTGCCCCGATTCAGATCGTAAGGTGATAGCTCGACCAGGACCCGATCACCCGGGAGAATGCGAATAAAGTGCTTGCGCATTTTGCCTGATATGTGTGCGAGCACCTGATGCTGGCTGTCTTCCAACTCAACCCTGAACATAGCGTTAGGCAAAGTCTCCAGGACTTTTGCCATGACTTCTATCGCCTCTTCCTTCGCCATATCCTCTCAGATTGGGTTTTCGACGCTGCCGACAAACTGCGAATAATACCATCGCCTCCTTGGTTTTTACAAATCCGCGGACGGGGGTTGGCGAAACGCGGATTAGACGGATACTGTCTGACGGGTGCCTGAAGACACCATGGTCAAGACTTCCGGGCCGTCGTCAGTGATGGCGATGGTGTGCTCGACATGAGCACTCGGCTGCCCGTCAACCGTAACGACCGTCCATCCGTCAGCCAGCACCTTCGTGTGGTGCGAGCCAAGATTCACCATCGGCTCGATCGCAAAGACATATCCGCTCTTGATCTTCGGGCCCAACCCCGGCCGGCCATAATTCGGGATCTGCGGGTCTTCATGCATCCGCCGCCCAATCCCATGGCCCACATAATCCCGCACGATCGAATACCCATTCGCCTCGGCGTGCTCTTGCACTGCCCAGCCAATGTCACCCAGATGGTTCCCCGGCAGACACTGCTTGATCGCCCGTTCGAGACACTCCTCAGTCACCCGGATCAACTTAAGAAGCTCCTCGCTAACCCGCCCCACCGGAACCGTCGTCGCCGTGTCGCCAACAAACCCTTCCAACGTCACCCCGCAGTCGATCGAAAAGATGTCGCCCTCCTTCAACTTGTAGTTCGAAGGAAAGCCATGAACGATCTGTTCGTTGACTGACGCGCAAATCGAATACGGGAATCCGTTATAACCCTTGAAAGTCGGGAGCGCCCCGGCGTCGCGAATCATCTTCTCCGCAACGCGGTCGAGCTCCATGGTGGTGATGCCCGGCTCGACCATGATCGCGGATGTGATTTCGCACCTGTCCGACAAGCTGTCCCGCCGCCCGCATCTTCTCCAGTTCTCGTTTTGACTTACCGATAATCATATAAACCCGCCAACTTCTAATCGTCTTCTTCCCTGACGATCCGTTCAATGTCCTTGTAAATGCTCTCCGTTTCGCGGCTGCTGCCGTCGACCGTGCGAAGCAAATTCTTCGATCGATAGTAGTCGATCAAAGGACGCGTTTGTTCCGCGTAAGTCGCCAGCCTGGCGCGCACCGTTTCCGGATTGTCGTCGGCGCGATGCGTCAACTGCGCTTCCGGATGGAGATCGCAAACGTTGTCGTGCTTCGGCGGCTTGAAATAGATGTTGTAAATCTCACCGCACACGGGACAGTTTCGCCTGCCGGTCATC
This sequence comes from uncultured Acidobacteriota bacterium, assembly GCA_963770215.1. Taxonomy (GTDB): domain Bacteria; phylum Acidobacteriota; class Blastocatellia; order Pyrinomonadales; family Pyrinomonadaceae; genus PSRF01. Next base: position 115,906 of record CAVYOP010000006.1, on the reverse strand, counting down.
CGCTTTTCAAGTAGCTCGGTGGGGACGTCGATCTGAATCGCGACGATCTCCTTGCCCTGTTCGGCCGCGAGCTTTTCCAAACTTTCCGCCTGCGCAGGCGTGCGAGGAAAGCCGTCGAGAATGTAACCCTGGCTGCAATCGTCTTTCGCCGTGCGTTCCTTGACGAGTTGAATCGTCAAATCGTCGGGCACCAGTTGTCCTCGCTCCATGAGCGCCCTGACTTCCTGCGCGAGAGGAGTTTGGGCGGTCTTGAGCGCGCGAAAAATGTCGCCTGTAGAGATCTGCGGCAAATGCAAACGCTCTTGAAGCAAGCGCGCCTGAGTGCCTTTACCGGCACCAGGCGCACCCATCAGGACTATGATCTTCGACATACAAGTGTTTGTGTTTGCAGAAAGTTTCCCGCAAAGGCGCAAAGCCGCAAAGGAAATTGACCCTCAGTCTTTCTTTGCGTCTTTGCGCCTTTGCGGGAAACTGCCTAAACCTTGCCGAGATCAGGCGCGCCGGCCACGCAGTCTTCCGCCACCACCCAGGAACCCTTCGTAGTTGCGCATCACGAGTTGGGCCTCGATCTGGGCGACGGTGTCCATCGCTACGCCGACGAGGATCAGCAGCGATGTGCCGCCAAAGTAAAACTGGTAACCCATTCCGGTCGGAATCCAGGAAAGACCGGGAGTCGTAGTGACAAAAGACTCGAGCGGTTACCAATGAACGGCAGCCGCGCCACTTTGAAACCGCTCAACATAAACTGCGGCACGAACGCGACCAGCGCGAGGTAGATCGCGCCGACCGTGGTTAAACGCGTCAGGATCGTATTGAGATACTCAGCGGTCGCTCTTCCGGGCCGAATGCCCGGCATGAAGCCGCCGTGCTTGCGCAGGTTGTCAGCCACTTCTTCGACGTTGAAGACGATTGACACGTAGAAGAACGTGAAGAAGATGATCAGCGACAGGAAGATCAGCTCGTAATAAGGATCGCTCGCATGGAACGTCTGGAAGAACGTCCAGATCCTCGCCCACCAGCCATTCGCGTTAGCCGGATCGGGCGGGAACGCGGCAAACAAACTTTGCGGCATCGACAACACCGACGAAGCGAAGATCACGGGGATCACGCCGCCCATGTTTATCTTCAACGGCATGGTCGTCTGCTGTCCGCCGACGAGTTGCCGGCCCACGTGCCGCTTCGCATAACTGACGGGTATCTTGCGGCGCGCCGATTCGACGAAGACGATGAATGCGATGATCAGCACCATCGCCACCACCATCGCGAAGACGCCGAGGATCTCCATCGTGTCGCCACCGCGGACGCGGTCCAAACACCTGGGTCACGCCATTCGGCAGACCGATGACGATACCGGCAAAGATCAGCAACGAAATGCCGTTGCCGACGCCGCGTTCGGTGATCTGCTCGCCCAGCCACATGACGAAGATGGTTCCGGTAGTCAGCGTGAGCACGGTGCTGAACAGGAAGGCCCCAGGTAGGCGCGCCAACGCCGTTGACCTGGAGCCAGTGGGCCACAAACGAAGTCTGAATCGCTGCCAGCACGACGGTCAGGTAACGCGTCCACTGGTTGATCTTCTGCCGGCCCATCTCGCCTTCTTCCTGCAGCTTCTTCAACTGCGGCGAGACGACGGTCATTAGTTGCAGGATGATCGAGGCGGTGATGTAGGGCGTGACGCCGAGTGCGAATACGGAGATGGTGCGGAAGTTTCCGCCGGAGAAAAGATCGAGCACGCCGAGCAGTGTTCCGGCGACGTCACGCCAAACTTCGTCGAGCCGCGCCCTGTTGATGCCCGGGCGCCGTAACGTGCGCGCCGAAGCGATAGACCGCGAGCAAGCCGAGCGTAAAGAAAATGCGCCGGCGCAAATCCGGCACATTGAACATGTTGCGAACGGCGGCTAAAAACTTCTCCATCATGATCCCTTCTCAGTAATCCGCCAATTATCCGCCAAGCTGATTTACCGCGCCACCGGCTTTCTCGATCTTTTCGCGGGCGCTTTTGGTGAACCGGTGCGCCGAGACGCTCAACGGCTTCGAAACCTCGCCGTTGCCGAGCACCACGACGTCGTACTTGGCTTTCTTGATCAAACCGCGATCGTGCAGCACTTCCGGGAGTGATCTCGTCGTCAGCTTCGAAATGCTGTTCGAGCGACGCGAGACTGACCTCGAGCCAGTGCTTCTTGAATATGTTGGTGAAGCCGCGCTTTGGCAGACGGCGATGAAGCGGCATCTGTCCGCCTTCGAATCCGATCTTGCGCGAATAACCCGAACGCGACTTCTGTCCCTTTTCTCCGCGCCCGGCGGTCTTGCCCAAGACCGGAGCCCGGTCCTCGGCCGACTCGCTTCTTCTTGTGCGTCGACCCTTCGCCGGCTTAAGTTGTTTAGACTGATTGCCATATTCTTCTGCCTTTAGATTTGTGCCTTTGGTCGAGTTACTCCACTATTCGCAAGCAAGTGCGGCACTTTCGCGACCGCGCCGCGCATCGACGTCGTGTCCGGGCGCTCGACGATCTGGTTCAGCTTGCGTCAGACCCAGGCTGCGCACGATCGTCTTTGTGTGTTTTCGGCGCAGCGATAAAGCTTCGATAGTACTGAATTCGAATCTTCGCACTTGCGTTCTGTTTCTTTGTTCTTACGCTGCCATAACGCGGCACCTGATTTACATCTCCTCGACTTGCTTACCACGCAAGCGCGCCAGCTCCATCGGATCTTTCATTCGCAACAAGCGCATCGAACGTCGCGCGCACGACGTTGTGCGGGTTCGTCGAACCCAGCACTTTCGTTCGCACGTCTCTGCACGCCAACTGCCTGCATCACGGCACGCACCGCGCCACCGGCGATCACGCCCGTTCCTTCCGAAGCCGGCTTCACCAAAACACGGCCCGCGCCGTACTCGCCGATCAGCTGGTGCGGCAGCGTGTTGTTGATCAGCGGAACGCGAATCAGGTTCTTCTTCGCCGACTCGATCCCTTTCTTGATCGCGAGCGGCACTTCGCGCGCCTTGCCGGTGCCGAAACCGACGTGACCACCTTCATCGCCTACCACTACCAGCGCCGCGAACGAAAGGTTCTTACCGCCCTTAACCACCTTGGTGACGCGATTGATCGAGATCACCTGATCTTTCAGATCCAGTCCCTGCGCGGGAATACGTTGCTTGGGTTGTCTCATAATCTATTCTTTGCTTTTCTTCTTCGACTTCTTTTCCGCTGGTTGCTCCGGTTCCGCTGCGGGCTGCTTCGGCTCTCCGGCTTCCGCAACCACTTCGTTCTTGTTGAGTCCCGCCGCTCGGGCGGCATCGGTCAGGGCCTTGACTCGGCCGTGATAAAGATAACCACCGCGATCGAACACCACCTGTTCGATGCCTTTGGCGAGCGCGCGCTCGGCGATCGCCTGTGCCGATGCGCCGGGCCGCGTCGATATTGCCGCCGCTGTTGCCGCGCAGATCCTTTTCGGTCGTGGAAGCCGAAACGAGTGTTTGGCCGATGTCGATCGTCGATCACCTGCGCGTAGATGTGGTTCAGGCTGCGATAGATCGCCAGCCGCGGTCGCTCGTGCTCGCCTCGCACTTTGCGGCGAATGCGCGAGTGAATCGCGGTTCGTATTTCTGCTCTATTCGTGTTTGCCATCTTCTCATTTCCGATTGCCAATTGCCGATTGCCGATTGAGTAGTTCAATTGGCAATCGGCAATCGACAATTGGCAATTACTTGCCTGTCTTACCGGGCTTCAACTTGATCGGCACGTCCAGCGTAGCGCACGCCTTTGCCTTTGTAAGCGTCGGGCTTGCGCAGCTTGTGCATCTCAGCCGCCACCTGACCGAGCTTCTGCTTGTCGATACTCGTCAGCGTCAACGTCGTCTGATACTGCTGGATGCTGCCTTTCGTCGTCATACGTTCGGCTTTGGCTTCAACTTCTGCCGGCAGCGGAAACTCGATCGGATGCGAGTAGCCGAGCGAGAAGACGATCTTCTTGCCCTGCACGTCGGCCTTGTAACCGACGCCGACCACATCCATCTGCCTGCTGAAACCTTCGGTCACGCCGACGATGGCGTTGTTTGCCAGCGCGCGCGCCAGACCATGCAGCGCAGCCTGCTCATCGGAAGCGCGTTCCGCACGCAGCTCCTCGCCTCCAGCTTGAACTGATTCCCTGCGGGAATCGGCGTCTTCAGGGTGCCCTTCGGGCCTTTGACTTCGAGCTCACGTTCATGGACCGTGACGGTAACGCCCTTGGGCACCGCGATCGGTTTTTTTCCAATTCGCGACATAATGTTATTTCCGATTTCCGATTTCCAATTGCCGATTTTTATCGTTCACTATCAGTCACTTCTGTCTGCCAGCGCCAATTGGCAATCGGCAATTTAATAGATCTGCGCCAACAACTCGCCGCCGATGTTTTCACGGCGGGCAGTCTTGCCGCTCATCAGCCCTTTCGAGGTCGAAACGATGTTGATGCCGTATCCGCCAAGCACCTTGCGGGATCTCGCTGCGAGCCAACATACACGCGGCGGCCGGGCGTCGACACTCTCTGCAGGTGCGTGATCGAAGACGTGCCGCGCGCATCGTAGCGCAGAAAGATGCGGATCGTGCGCTTGAGGCCTTCGCCCTTGATGACGAAGTTGTTGATGTAGCCCTCTTCCTTCAGGATGCGGGCAATCTCGAGTTTCAGCTTTGAAGCCGGAACATCGACGCGCGAATGCTTCGCCGCGATGGCGTTGCGGATTCGCGTCAACATATCGGCAATAGGATCAGTCATGTAATTAACTCCATTATTTTGATTGCCAGTTGTCGATTGCCGATTTCCGATTTCTTGAAAATCGGCAATTGGCAATTGGAAATCGGCAATGCCTTTACCAGCTCGACTTAACCACTCCAGGTATCTGTCCCTGGAGCGCCAACTCGCGAAAACAGATGCGACACAGATTGAACTTCCGCAAGTAACCGCGCGGCCGACCGCAGCGCTTGCAACGCGTGTAAGCGCGCACCGCAAACTTCGGTCTGCGTGCAGCTTTCGCAATCAATGATTTCTTTGCCATATCGTACTAGTTCTAATTCCGAGTTTGTCCTGTAGTTCTTATGGATTCTAGCTGAACGGCATTCCCAGCGCCTTCAACAATGCGCGCGCCTGCTCATCAGTCGCGCGCCGTGGTCACTATCGAGATATTCATCCCGCGCAACTTGTCGACCTTGTTGAAATCGATCTCCGGGAAGATCAGCTGCTCGCGAATGCCGATCGTGTAGTTGCCGCGGCCGTCGAATGCCTTCGGCGAAACACCGCGAAAGTCTCTGACGCGCGGCAGCGCCACGGACACCAGCGATCGAGAAACTCATACATCCGATCGCCGCGCAACGTGACCATCACGCCGATCGGCATTCCCTGGCGCAGCTTGAACGAGGCGATCGATTTCTTCGCCTTGGTGATCACCGGCTTCTGGCCCGTGATCGCGCGCAGCTCTTCGGCAGCCGTGTCGAGAATCTTGGCATTGGCGATCGCCTCGCCCATCCCATGTTGAGCACGATCTTCTCGACCTTCGGGACCGCCATCGGGTTGCTGATACCAAACTCTTTGGCAATCTGCGGCGCCACTTCTTTTTGATATCGCTCTTTTAACCTTGCAGCCATTTCTTGTCCTCGTATTGCGATTCCGATTGTCAATTTCCGATTGTCTTAAAATCGGCAATTGGCAATCGACATTTGGCATTCCTATTTCGATTAACGCTGTCACTACTTTTCAATCGAGTGCCACTCTTCGCGGCCATCCGCGTCTTCGTCCCATCGCCCTCGACGCTGTACTTCACGCGCGTCGGTTTACCCGATTGCGGATCGATCAACTGCACGTTCGAGATGTCGATGAACGACTCTTTGTCGACGATGCCGCCGCCGCGGTTGGCCTGCGGGTTCGCCTTCTGGTGACGTTTGATCATGCCGATGCCTTCGACCTTGATCCTTGCCTTTGGCGGGCACCACTTCCAGCACGCGTCCACGTCTGCCTTTGTCGCGCCCGGCGATGACCACCACCTGATCGTTCTTCCGGATCTTCGAGCGCTTTGTTCCTGCCATATTGTTAAATTACCTCCGGCGCGAGCGAAACAATCTTCATGAAGTTCTTTTCGCGCAGCTCGCGCGCGACCGGACCAAATACGCGCGTGCCGATCGGCGTTCCGTCTTCCTTGATCAAGACGGCCGCGTTCTGATCGAAGCTGATATAAGTTCCGTCCGCGCGGCGCACTTCCTTGCGCGTGCGCACGATCACGGCGTCCTGCACCGTGCCTTTTTTATGGTGCCGTCGGGAGAAGCCTCTTTACTGTCACCTTATCCGGTCGCCCAGACTCGCAATCTTTCCCGTCGATCCGCCGATCGGCATGATCATCTCCACGCGACGCGCTCCCGAATTGTCAGCAACCTCCAAAGAGGTCTGCATCTGAATCATGCGTTTACCTCCATTTCGGACTTTCGGACTTGCGAACTTCGGTCTTGGAAGCCAACGTTCTTTCAATTCCGCAATCCGAAGTCCAAATGTCGCAATCGCAATCTTACTTCGCGGCTTTCTGAACTATCTCAACCACGCGCCAGCGCTTACGGGCCGACAATGGCCGCGTTTCGACGATCCGCACCTTGTCGCCGACGGTCGCGCCCATCTCGTCGTGGGCCATGAACTTCGACGTGCGCCGTACATAACGGCGATACTTGCGATGGCGCACGAATCGGTCCACGCGGACGACCACCGTCTTCGGCATCTTGTCAGACGAAACCGTGCCGACCTTTGCGAACGATTGGCCCGACTCGATTGCGTCTGCCGTCGGCTTCGCCGCGGTGCTGCTTCGCTCGCGCTTTCGGTGATGTTTTCTTGATTCTCTGCCATTCTTCTTCTCTTTAGCGTCTTAAGCCACGTAGCCTTGCGTACGCTGCTTCGCGTGAGCGTCTCGATGCGCGCCAGCGATTTCTTTTCCTGGCGAATGCGCTTGACCGCGTCGACTTCGCCGAGCGCCAACTTGAAATTCAGGCGAAAAAGCGACTCTCGCAAACGCGCTGCTTCGCTCGCAATTCGTCGTCGCCCATGTCGCGAAACTTGTCGAGTTCTTCTCGTCTTTTCATTACTAGATCGCGCCTCCTTCCTGATCGGCGCGGGTCACAAACTTCGTCTTGATCGGAAGCTTCTGGGCGGCGAGCCGCATCGCTTCGCGCGCAGTCGTCTCGTCCACGCCTTCGATCTCGTAAAGAATCCGTGCCGGGCTTGACCACGGCGACCCAGTACTCCGGCGCGCCCTTGCCTTTGCCCATACGGGTTTCCGCCGGCTTCTTGGTGACCGGCTTGTCGGGAAACATCCGAATCCAGATCTTGCCGCCGCGTTTGATGTGACGGGTCATCGCGATACGAGCGGCTTCGATCTGCCGGTCCGTGATCCACGCCGGCTCCAGACACTTCAGCCCGTACTCACCGAAACTGATCTCGCTGCCGCGAGTCGCGACGCCGGTCATGCGTCCGCGCATCTGCTTCCGGTGCTTAACTTTTTTCGGCATCAACATAACGTTTTACCATCTGAATTCGAATTTCGAATTTCGATAATTCGAAACTTCGTTCTACTACTGATTCGCAATCAGTCGCACTCTACGGTCCTCGACTCGTCCATCCGATCCACCGCCTTCACGTTCGCGGCGCGTGCGCGGGCGTCGCTCGCGTTCGCCGACCGCGTTTCGTTGATCGGATCGGAACCGGTGCCGCGAGCCATCGCCGCTTTCGGATCGAGAATCTCGCCGCGATAGATCCAAACCTTGACACCGATCTGACCGAACGTCGTCCGCGCTTCCGCAAGACCGTAATCGATGTCGGCACGCAGCGTGTGCAGCGGCAGTTGGCCCTGCAGGTGCCACTCGCTGCGGGCGATCTCAGCCCCGTTCAAACGGCCGCTGACTTTCACCTTGATCCCCTGCGCGCCAAATCGCAGCGACTCTTCCACGGCCTTTCTCATCGCGCGGCGGAAAGCGATTCGCTTTTCGAGCTGCGCGGCGATCTTTTCGGCCTGCAGCTGAGCGTTCAGTTCCGGCTTGTGGATCTCCTGGATCGAGACCAGCACTTCGCGTCCGGTCTTCGATCGAGAGATCGCTCTTCAGCTTGTCGATCTCGGCGCCTTTGCGGCCGATGATGATGCCCGGACGCGAGGTGTAGATGATGATCTTCAGTCGATTCGCGGCGCGTTCGATGTCGACGTGCGAAACGCCGGCGCCGGCAAATCGCTGTTTCAGATCGCGCTTCAGCTTCAGATCTTCGAGCAGAAACTCTCCAAACTGTTTCTTGGCGAACCAATGCGAATGCCAGTCTTTGTTGTAGCCGAGGCGAAATCCGTATGGATGAACTTTTTGACCCACAATCTTCTCCAGTTGATTTTCGAATTTCGAATCTCGAAATTCGAATTTCGAAATCTCGAAATTACTGACTCTTCTTCCGTCTTGTCGCCTTCTTCTTCGAAGCCTTCTTTGCTGCCGGCTTTTCAGCTGCTTGCTTCCGCGCTCGTCTTCCTTCGCCGCGGTTCGCTTCGCGCGCGGAGCGGCGGCCGCGCCACCACGTTTGCGGCCCTTGCTTTCGGCCAGCTTCGCCGGCTTCGCTTCCGCAGCTTCACCAGTCGCCTGCTTGCCGCTTTCGGTTCCGGCTTCGCGTCGTTGCTCAACGAGATCGTGACGTGGCAAAAATGTCGCTGCTCGCGATAGGCACGTCCCTGCGGAGCCGGCCTGACGCGGCGACGGTTCTTAGTTGGGCCACGATCGACAAACGCGGTGCGCACCCACAGATCGTCCGGATCGATCGAGATGTTTGCCTTCTCGGCCGCCTCGTTCGCGTTCGCGATCGCCGAACGCACGCACTTCTCGATATGCGCCGCTGCGCGCTTGCGCGTAAAGCGCAGGATCGCCAGCGCCTGGTTCACGTCCTTGCCGCGAATCATGTCCACGACCAGCCGCGCCTTTTGCGCCGACCCTCGCAAATACTTTGCACTCGCTGTTGCTTCCATCCTGACTACTCGTTAATCGTTAATCTCGAATTTGACCGATCTCAGATCACGTGATCTTACTTGGCGGCGGTGCGCTGCTGCAACCTTCGCTCGCCTTTTCGACCTTCGTTCCCGAGTGGCCCTTGAACGTGCGCGTCGGCGCAAACTCACCGAGCTTGTGGCCCACCATGTTTTCAGTCACGTAGATCGGCATATGTCGCTTGCCGTTGTGGACGCCGAAAGTCAGACCGACCATGTCCGGCGTGATCGTCGATCGACGCGACCAGGTCTTGATCACCGGCGGTCGCTGGCCACCCGCCCGCGCCTTCTCCACAGCCTTCACGATGCCCTTGTCGATAAACGGTCCTTTTTTAACTGAACGAGCCATATTCTCCATTTCCGATTTGCGATTTCCGATTTCCGATTTAGTCGATAACGTCAGCTTACTTGCGATCTCGCGTCAGCCTAATTGGCAATCGGCAATTGGAAATCGGCAATCTACTTGGTTCTCCGATCCTTCAAGATCATCTTCTGCGTGCGCTTGTTGCTGCGCGTCTTGTAGCCGCGTGTCGGCTGGCCCCAGGGCGTCACCGGATTACGGCCGCCGGAAGTCTTACCTTCACCGCCGCCGTGCGGGTGGTCCACCGGGTTCATCGCGACGCCGCGAACTTGCGGTCGCATTCCTTTCCAACGCGAGCGTCCGGCTTTACCGAACGAAACGTTCTCATGCTCGATGTTGCCGACCTGGCCCACTGTCGCCTTGCAAACGAGCGGCACGCGCCGCACTTCACCGGACGGCATGCGCAAGCTGCGCGTAATCGCCTTCTTTCGCAACCAACTGCGCAAACGTGCCGGCCGACCGCGCCATCTGCCCGCCTTTGCCGGGACGCAGCTCGATATTGTGAATCTGCGTTCCGAGCGGGATGTTGATCAGCGGCAGCGTGTTACCGGGAAGAATGTCAGCCTCGGCGCCGCTCATGATTGTCTTGCCGACTTCGAGACCGGTCGGCGCGATGATGTAACGCTTCTCGCCGTCGAGATAGGTGATCAAGGCGATGTGCGCGGAACGATTCGGATCGTACTCGATCTGCGTCACGCGTCCGGGCACGCCGTCCTTGTCGCGCTTGAAATCGACGATGCGATAGAAACGCTTATGACCGCCGCCGCGACGTCGCACAGTGATCCGGCCGTCGTTGTTGCGTCCGGAGATTCGCTTCTTCGGTTCGAGCAACGACTTCTCCGGAACCGCGCCCACCGTCAACTCATCGCGCGTCAGATATGTTTGATAACGTCGCGCTGCTGATGTCGGTGTTAATTTCTTTATTCCCATCGTTTCATTTCCAATTGTCGATTGCCGATTGCCGATTTTTTCAGCTCATCGCAATCTCTAATTCAATCAGCTCCCAGATAAGCCGTGCGCTTAAGCGCCAATCGAAATCGGCAATTGGCAATCGGCAATGCTCTAGATCGCTTCGCCGTAATCAACCGGCTTCTCGCCCTGCTTCAAGTCACGTACGCTTTCTTCCAGGAAGGCTTGCGGCCTTCATAGCGACCGCGTCGCGCCGTCTTGCCCATGTAGTTGATCGTGCGAATGTGATCGACTTTCACCTGGAAGATCGTCTCAACCGCCGACTTGATCTCCGGCTTCGTGGCCCTGCGATCGACTCGGAAGGTCAACAACTGCTGTTTGTCCTGCGACTCTTCTTTCGCAACCAGAGCCTTTTCGGTAATCACCGGCGACTTGATGATGTCCCAAACTGTTCTCATCTGTTAGCTCGCCTCCTGCTTCGGTTTACGAGTCCGCTTCGGTTTCGGCGCAGCTTCCTGCTTCACCTTCGGTCGGCTCGCGGTTGTTTCACGGCTTCGCCATTCGCCTTTCGCGACCGAGCAACTGTCTCGAGCTCCTGCGGCCGCCGCGCGCGAAAGCACGAGATGATCGTGATAAAGCAGGTCGTAGATGTTCAGACCGAAACTGTTCACCACTTTCGCGCGGCGACACGTTGCGCGCGGAGAGCAGCAGGTTTTCGTTGTCGAGCGAATCGACGATCAGCGTCTTGCCTTCCAGGCCGAGCGGCCCAAGCGACGCAGCAAACTCCTTCGTCTTCGGCTTGTCCAGCGACCACTCGTCAACCACGAAAACGTTTCCTTCGCGCACCCGCTCGGACAAGCGCTGAACGCAATGCGCCCTGGCGCATCTTCTTCGGCATGTTGTAGGACCAGTCGCGGGGCTGTGGACCATGGACGTTGCCGCCGCCTTTCCACAGTGGCGAACGCAGCGACGCGATACGCGCGCGGCCCGTGCCTTTTTGCTTCCAGAACTTGCGGCCCGCGCCCGAGACATCGCCACGCGTCTTTGTGGCCGACGTTCCCTGCCGCGCGTTTGCCATGAAATTTCTGCACGGCTGCGTGGATCAAGGCTTCGTTCAACGGCGCGCCAAACACAGCCTCAGACAGCTCAACCTCGCCAACCTCTTCATTCTTTATATTGCGCACCTTAACTGTCGGCATACTCACTCCATTGCCAATTGGCGATTGCCAATTGCCGATTTGTTCTAACTACCTGATCTACCCTCCACGAGCTACAGAGCACCTTGCCGAAGCGCCAATTAGCAATCGGCAGTCGGCAATCGGCAATTACTTCGCCGCCTTCCGAATAATCACCACGCTGCCATTCGCTCCCGGCACCGCGCCACGAATCATCAGCAGATTGTTTTCCGCATCGACGCGCGCCACGGTCAGATCCTTTGGTCGTGATCCGCGCATCGCCCATGTGGCCCGACGAACGATTTCCCTTGATAACTCGCGAGGGATAGGCCGAAGCGCCAATCGATCCCGGCGCGCGCACGTTCATCGAACCGTGCGATTCCGGACCGCGATTGAAGTGATGCCGCTTGATCGTGCCCGCGAAACCGCGCCCCTTCGATTGCCCAATCACGTCAACCATTTCGCCGTCAGCAAACTGATCGACGAGCATTTTGTCGCCGACGTTCGTGCCGTCGCCGCCTTCGATACAGACGAAACTCTCTCAGAATCCGCGTCGGCGGAATGCCGCCGCCGGTCTTTTCGAAATGGCCGCGCATGGGCTTTGTGACGTTCTTCAGCTTCAGCGGTTTCTCGTCAACCAGACCGAGTTGCACTGCGTCGTAGCCGTCAGGGCCCGCCGCAGACTTCTTCTGCACGACGACGCATGGACCGGCCTTGATGACGGTCACGGGAGTGACCGTGCCATCAGCCGCAAAGATCTGCGTCATGCCGATTTTTCTTCCGATGATTCCGTTAATCATATGTTCGATTTCCGATTGCCGATTGCCGATTTGCAAAAAAGTTGAGCGCTGCCGTCCGCAAGCCGAATCGGCAATCGGCAATCGGCAATCTCCTCATTGCCTGCCGAACGCCTTAATCTCCACGTCGACGCCTGCGGGCAGATCGAGCTTCATCAACGCATCAACCGTCTGCGGCGTCGGATCGAGAATGTCCATCAGCCGCTTGTGCGTCCGGATCTCAAACTGCTCGCGCGACTTCTTGTCGACGTGCGGCGAACGCAGCACGGTCCATTTGTTCTTTACCGTCGGTAAAGGAATCGGACCGGCGACTCGAGCACCCGTGCGCTTTGCAGTTTCGACGATTTCAGTTGTCGACTGGTCCAGCACGCGATGATCGTAAGCCTTCAGGCGGATTCGAATCTTTTCATTCATTGTGTGCTTATCGGTCCTATAGTCGATATGCCTATCCGTCTATCAACACTTCCGAAACCGTGCCGGCGCCTACCGTGCGGCCGCCTTCACGAATAGCGAAGCGCAATCCCTTCTCCATCGCGATCGGCGCGATCAACTCGATCGTCCATCGCCACGTTGTCGCCCGGCATCACCATCTCCACTCCCTCCGGCAAGTGCGCCACACCCGTCACGTCCGTCGTCCGGAAGTAAAACTGCGGCCGGTAGCCCGTGAAGAACGGCGTGTGTCGTCCGCCTTCTTCCTTCGTCAAGCACATAGGCTTCTGCCTTGAACTTCGTGTGCGGCGTGATCGACCCGGGCTTCGCAATCACCTGCCCGCGCTCGATGTCCTTGCGCTCCACGCCTCGCAGCAGCAGCCCAACGTTGTCGCCCGCCGCGCCTTCGTCCAAGAGCTTCTTGAACATCTCCACGCCCGTCACCACCGTCTTCGTGGTCGGCCGGATGCCGACGATCTCCACCGTCTCGTTCACCTTCACCTTGCCGCGCTCAACTCGTCCGGTGGCCACCGTACCGCGGCCCTGGATCGTGAAGATGTCTTCCACCGGCATCAAAAACGGCTTCTCGATGTCGCGCGCCGGCGTCGGGATGTAGCTGTCCACCGCCGTCCATCAGCTCGTCCACCGTCTTCTCCCACTCTCGGGTCGCCTTCCAGCGCCTTCAAGGCCGAGCCTTTGACTACCGGAATCTCGTCGCCCGGGAAACTCATAAGCGCTCAACAGCTCGCGCACTTCCAGTTCCACCAGCTCCAGCAGCTCCGGATCGTCCACCGCGTCGACCTTGTTCATGAACACCACCATCGCCGGCACGCCCACCTGCCGCGCCAGCAGGATGTGCTCTCGCGTCTGCGGCATCGGGCCGTCCGTCGCCGCCACCACCAGAATCGCTCCGTCCATCTGCGCCGCGCCCGTGATCATGTTCTTCACATAATCGGCGTGGCCCGGACAGTCCACGTGCGCGTAGTGACGGTTCGCCGTCTCGTACTCCACGTGCGCCGTCGCGATCGTGATCCCGCGTGCTTTCTCTTCCGGCGCCTTGTCGATCTGATCGAAGGCCACAAACTGCACTTTCGGATTGTTCTTCGCCAACACCTTCGTGATCGCCGCCGTCAGCGTCGTCTTCCCGTGATCCACGTGCCCGATCGTCCCGATGTTCACGTGCGGCTTTGAACGGTCAAATTTTTCCTTCGACATCTCTTTAGTCCCCGTGTGCGCACCGAACTGTCAGACTGCGTTCATGTTAACAACAAAAATTGCACAGACTCTGAGAGCCTGTGCCATCCTTACTTCGGCTACTCCCTGAACCTTCGCGATGACTTCCTCCGCAATGTTCTTCGGCGCCTGGTCGTAGCGCTCGAAGTGCATGGTCGAAGTCGCGCGACCCTGTGTGGCCGAGCGCAAGTCGGTCGTGTAACCAAACATCTCTGAAAGCGGCACGAAGGCCGTAATCACCTGCGCACCACCGGCGCGCGGCTCCATGCTTCTCGATCTGTCCGCGACGCGAATTCAAGATCGCCGTTGACCGCGCCCATGTAATCGTTCGGGCGTCACCACCTCAACCCGCATGATCGGTTCGAGCAACACCGGCTTGCCTTTCGAACGGCATCCTGAAACGCCAGCGAACCGGCAATATGGAACGAGCGCTCATCCGAGTCGACTTCGTGATAACTACCGAACACCAGACGCACCCTGATGTCGACCATTTCATAGCCGGCGAGGAAGCCACGCTCCATCGCATCGCGAATGCCCTGCTCGACCGGCTTGATGTACTCGCTTCGGAATCGCGCCGCCGGTGATCTCGTTTTCGAACACGAAACCCTCGCCGGGCGCCGGTTCGATCTCGAGCTCGACGTGCCCGAACTGGCCGCGGCCACCGGTCTGTTTCTTGTATATCTCTTTACCGGGCGCCGGCTGCGTAATCGTTTCGCGATAAGCGACCTGCGGCTTGCCGACGTTCGCTTCCACGCCAAACTCGCGCTTCATGCGATCGACGATGATCTCGAGGTGAAGCTCGCCCATGCCGGCAATGATCGTCTGTCCGGTTTCCTGATCGGTCGAAACATTGAACGAAGGATCTTCCTGCGCCAGACGATTCAAGCGCGACGCCCAGCTTGTCCTGGTCCTGCGCGCGTCTTCGGTTCGACCGCCACGCGAATAACCGGCGCCGGAAACTCCATCGCTTCGAGAATGATCGGCTTGTTCTCGTCGCAGACCGTGTCGCCGGTGGTGACCTGCTTCATGCCGCCGATGGCGATGATCTCGCCGGCGCTCGCGTCTTCAATATCTTCACGCTTGTTCGCGTGCATGCGCATCAGCCGGCCGACGCGTTCCCTGCGTGTCCTTGATCGGGTTGTAGGCGTAGGAACCGGCCTTGATCGTGCCGCTGTAGATGCGCACGAACGAAAGCTGGCCCAGGTGCTTGTCGGCCATGATCTTGAACACCAGGCCGCAGAACGGCGCACTGGCATCAGGAGGACGCGCTTCCTCCTGACCGTTTTTCGGATTGATGCCTTCAACCGGCGGAATATCGAGCGGCGACGGCAGATAATCGACCACCGCGTCGAGCAACGTCTGCACGCCTTTGTTCTTGAATGCCGAACCGGTGACGACCGGAACGAGCTTCAGTGCGAGCGTTCCCTTGCGCAGCGCTTTGCGAATCTCGTCTTCGCTGATCTTTTCGCCTTCGACGTACTTGTGCATCAAGTCGTCGTCGACGCTCGCGACGGCTTCGATCAGTTTCTCGCGCGCGGCGGCGGCTTCCTCTTTCAGATCTTCGGGAATTTCGACGATCTCGTACTCAGCGCCCTTTGCTCTCGTCGTTCCAGATCAACCCCTTCATCGTGATCAGATCGACGACGCCTTTGAACTGATCTTCAAGACCGATCGGAATTTGGATCGCGACGGGATTTGCGCCCAGGCGGGTAATGATCGATTCGAACGAGCGCTCGAACGACGCGCCGGCGCGATCGAGCTTGTTGATAAAGCAAATGCGCGGGACGCCATACTTGTCGGCCTGACGCCAAACAGTTTCGGACTGCGGCTCAACTCCGGCGACGCCGTCAAAAACGGCGACCGCGCCGTCGAGAACGCGCAGGACTGCGCTCGACTTCCATCGTGAAATCGACGTGGCCCGGCGTGTCGATGATGTTGATGCGATGATCGACGCCGTTTCGTTCCCAGAAACAAGTAGTCGCGGCGCTGGTGATGGTGATGCCGCGCTCCTGTTCCTGCTCCATCCAGTCCATGGTCGCCGTGCCCTCGTGCACCTCGCCGATCTTGTGCGTGATGCCCGTGTAATAAAGGACACGTTCCGTCGTGGTGGTCTTACCGGCATCGATGTGCGCCATGATGCCGATATTCCTGAATAGATTTAAATCGTGCTTAGCCATTGCATTCAAGTCCTGTGTTAGCGCGGATTACCTACATTACCACTTGTAATGCGCGAACGCCTTGTTGGCATCGGCCATGCGATGCGTGTCTTCTTTCTTCTTCACCGCGTTGCCGCGATTGTTGGCCGCGTCCAGTAATCTCGGCCGCCAGACGATCCGTCATCGTCTTTTCGCCGCGGCCGCGCGCGTACGAAACTATCCAGCGAATTGCCAGGGCGCCGCGCCGCTCCTGATGAACTTCAACCGGCACCTGGTAAGTGGAGCCGCCGACGCGACGCGATTTCACTTCGACTGTTGGCTTCACGTTTTCGATCGCGCGCTTGAAAACCTTCAAGGGCTCTTCGCCGGTCTTGTCGCCGACCTGGCGCATCGCATCGTAAAAAATGCTCTCGGCCAACGATCTTCTTGCCCTCCCACATCATGCCGTTGATGAACTTCGTCACCAGCGGACTGTTGTAAACCGGATCAGGAAGCACGTCTCGTCGTTCTGCAACTCTTCGTCTCGGCATCGGTTACTCTTACTTCGCCTCGCCTTCGGTCGTTTGGCGCCGTACTTCGAACGGCTCTGCTTGCGATCAGCCGACGCCGACTGAATCCAGCGTGCCGCGAATCACGTGATAACGAACGCCGGGCAGATCCTTCACGCGGCCGCCGCGAATCAAGACGATCGAGTGCTCCTGCAAGTTGTGGCCGACGCCGGGAATGTAGGTCGTGACCTCGATTCCGTTGGTCAGACGCACGCGCGCGACTTTGCGCAGCGCCGAGTTCGGTTTCTTCGGCGTCTGGGTGTAAACGCGAGTGCAAACGCCGCGTTTCTGCGGCGAGCTCTGCAGCGCGGGGCTGGCCGTCTTGTATTTGACCTGCTTGGCGGCCCTTGCGAACGAGTTGATTTATCGTCGGCATCGTTTCCTTCTTCGAACTCACGATTGCGCGCGCGTAAAGCGCGAAAAAGGGCCGCGCCTGCCTCTTTCCGGAACCATGTCCGGCAGTCAGCGCAGGCAGCTGCCCTGTTACAATATTTAGTTTTAGGGACGTTCTGACTTTCGCTTTTAGGGCGGGCGCGGATTGTGGCTTCCCTTAAGCCGAAACTTTTCTGTGGCGTCGCTTTTAAATTAGGCGAGAAGCTTATGACTTCGCGCGAGCACGCGAGGGGGCGACCGACCTTAGCCGAAACTTTGGCAGGTCGCGACGCATGCCATTTACGCCACAATAATTGTCAACGGCCATTACCGCTTGGCCGAGCAACGCCTCCACACCGACAGAACCAACTGGACGTTGCTTTTATCTTCAGACCCCCATGTCCGAAACGGCAGACTATAAGGGCGCACGACGTTCGTGTCAAGCGCAGCCGCGTTACGTTGTTTCAATCGTTCCCCCGTTGCCATTGCCCTCCTCGCCCAAAAGAACATTGCCGATAATTCGCCATATATGGCGAATTGACTAGGAAAAGGTCGTTAGTCGCCAAATAAGGCGAATTAAGAAGTGGTTGACAACTCGTCTTATATGGCGAATATAGGCCGGTTTGTGCTACAATTCGCCATATCTGGCGGCTTATGAGGAGGCAACATGCGGATTACCGAAGAGTTGACTGACGAGACAGTCGCCCAGGAATTGGGGGAACGTTTGGCGCGAACCAGGTTGGAACGAAACCTGACCCAGGCAGCACTTGCCGAACAGGCTGGTATCTCCAAACGAACCTTGGAGCGACTTGAGTCGGGTGCAGCGTCGACACAGCTATCAGCCCTTGTGCGTGTTTCCCGCGCTCTCGGCTTAATAGACCGACTCGACGCGCTCGTGCCGCCTCCCGTACCTAGTCCCATTCAGCAACTGAAACTAGAAGGCCGGAAACGCAAACGGGCATCAGGCAGCGGGGTTGTCGAAGGGGCCAAGAAAAAGTGGACCTGGGGTGACGAGTCATGAGCGATTACGCAGAAGTTAAGCTTTGGGGCAAAACCATTGGCGTCGTCTCGATGCAACCCGGGCAAGATTATGCAGCCTTCGAGTATGACCCGGCGTTCGCGCAAAGCGGGATAGAAATCTCACCTCTAATGATGCCGCTCAGTAGTCGTATCTATACGTTTCCCGAATTGCCGCGCAACACTTTTCTAGGGTTGCCGGGTCTGCTCGCAGACTCGCTGCCAGACAAGTTTGGTAATGCCCTGATCAATGCCTGGCTCGCCAGACAAGGTCGAACCAGTTTCAATGCCGTCGAACGCCTTTGTTACACAGGTTCACGAGGAATGGGAGCATTGGAGTTTTCCCCGACTCTGGGCCCAAAGCAGCGAACTGGACACAAGATCGAGATCGACGCGTTGGTCCAACTGGCATCAGAGGTCTTAACTCATCAAGATCAGCTCGCCGGTAATCTGGGAGAAGGGCCGGAGAAAACATTAAGAGACATTCTTCGCGTGGGAACTTCGGCAGGCGGCGCGCGGGCAAAAGCAGTAATAGCCTGGAACCCAAAGACTAAAGAGATTCGCTCAGGTCAAGTCAAAGCTGGATCAGGTTTTGAATACTGGCTTCTGAAATTCGATGGAGTCCGTGGCAACAAGGACAAAGATCTAGAGGACCCGAAGGGGTTCGGCTCGATCGAGTATGCTTATTACTTAATGGCAACCGCTTGTGGCATCACCATGAGCGAATGCCGAATCATGGCGGAACATGGACGCCGGCACTTCATGACGCGTCGTTTCGATCGACTCGCCGGCGGAGAGAAACTGCACATGCAATCGCTCGGCGCTCTCGCACATCTGGACTTTAATCAAGCCGGCGTTCACTCCTACGAAGAAGCTCTACTTACAATCCGCCGGCTCAATCTGTCGACCGACTCAGTTGAAGAGCAGTTTCGTCGAATGGTTTTTAACATCGTGGCTCGCAATCAGGATGATCACGTTAAGAACATCGCATTCCTGATGGATAAAGAAGGAAAGTGGACGCTTTCTCCTGCATTTGACATGACATACAGCTATAACCCGGCGGGCGCGTGGACAGCCACACATCAGATGACGTTGAACGGTAAGCGCGACGGTTTTGTAATGGAAGACTTTCGTCAGGCTGCGAACGGAGCGACGATGAAACAAGGTCGTGCCAAGACTATCGTCGAAGAGGTGATATCGGTGGTGGCTCGTTGGCCGGAGTTCGCGAAAGAAGGAGAAGTCCCCGACAACTGGTCAAGACAGATTCAGCAAACTCACCGCATGAAGTTCGATTCGTGACGGGAGTATCTTAAAAGAGCCACTTGAGCAGATGCCAGATGCCGTAGCCCGCGGCGCCGACGAGGGCAATTAACACCAAACTCAGCAGGATCATAACGAGCTTGAACCTGCGATAGCGGTTCTTGTCGGGTGGCGCCAGAGAGCTCTGCGGGAAATATGGTGGCGGAGTGTAGGTAGCCATGGCTAATTCTTCGGTGTCGGCGTTGGCTGCGTCAGGCCAGCCTTCTTCAACTCCTCTTGCTTCTGTTTCTTTAACAAGTCTTCCTGGTGCTTCTTGCCGGCGCGAATCCGTTTGACGCCTTCCCGCGCTTCGTCCAGTGCGTCCTGAGCCCGGTAATATTCGGGATCGATCTCCAACGATTTCGAAAACGCCGCCGCCGCGGCGTCATATTGCGCTAGCTTCGTATGAGCGACGCCCATGTCGTAGTAAATATCGGGATCGTCGGTCTTCAACCTGGTCGCCTGACGATACTCGCGAATCGCCTCAATATACTGAGCAAGGTTCGCGTATGTTTGTCCGAGATTGTAGTGTCCCTCGGCATCATCCGGGTTCGAATCCAGGTGCTTCTTGTAAGTATCAACGGCTTTCTTATACTCCGACTCGGCTTCTTCGCGCTTGTCGAGCGCTTCGTAGCCGAGCGCGAGACGAAAATGCGCTTCCGCGAGGTCCGGATCGAGTTTCACTGCCTGCTCGAATGCCGCAACTGCCTCCGTGTCCTGATCGTCCCGGTACAGTTGCTTGCCTTTATCGAGAAGCGTTTGCGCCTGCGCACGATCCCCGGCTAAACCGTTGGACACCTGCGCCGTTCCGGCACTATTATTCGTCGACTGCTGACCGCTCCTTTTGCAACTGGGGATAAACACCAGTAAACACACGGAGCAGAATAAGAGAATCAGTCTCATCTCGCAGGAAATCACAGCCGCGGGCGCGAGCACGCGCCGTTGAATAGCCCTTAGGTTGGGGAAAGAAGCGCACAGATCTAACGCAAATTTCCATCTGTAGTCAAACAACCAACGCCGAGTGCCCCGGTATGAAGCAAGTAAGAAGTGGAACTTGCGATCCGTTATCAGTTTCTAAAGGAGTGCAGATGTCCAGATATCAACGCCCCCGCGCAATACTCTACATGGCGCCATTTGCCCTGGCCGCCATGTTTCTTTCCCAGCAAGCGCTGGCTCAGAAACCAACTGTCGTCAGCTCGGTCAACGCTCCCCTGACCCTGAGCCTGACTTCAAACGCCACCGCCGTGACCGCTTGCACAGACGCCGGCGCGCCCAAAGTGCAGCTCAACGCACGCGCCCTTTCTCCCAACGGAAACCCGATCAAGTATCGCTGGTCCACAACGGCGGGCACGATCAACGGCGATGGTCCGGTCGTCACCTGGGACCTCAGCGGTCTCAAGCCCGGCTATCACAAAGCATCGCTCGACATTGACAGCGGCGACATCGCAGGCGCATGTCACGCATTCTCTTCGGTGACGGTGCTGGTCAATCCGTGTCCGGTGATTCCACCTGTTTGTCCTAACATCGAGATCGTTTGCCCGACTAACGTGCGGCTAGATCAGCCACTGACATTCACTTCTCGCGCCAACGGCGGCACGCCGTCGATCACGCCGGTCTACAATTGGACCGTCTCGGCAGGCGCCATCGTCGAAGGACAGGGAACGAACACGATCAAAGTCGACACCACCGGACTCGCGGGCCAAACTGTCCGCGCGTCGCTTTCGATGGGTGGTTACGGCTCGTTGCTCTGCTCGGCAGACTGCGGCGTCTCCATTCCCGTTCCGAAGATCATCTCGCGCAAGTTTGACGAGTTTCCCGACATCCAGCGCAACGACGAAAAAGCGCGGCTCGACAATCTCGCCATCGAATTACAAAACGATCCGACGGCGACTGCTTACGTCGTGGTCTATCCGGGACGTGGCGGCAAACGCGGCGAGGTGCAGCATCATTCGAGTCGCATTGTCGAGTATCTCGTGAATTCACGCGGGATCGACGGTCATCGCGTAGTGACGCTGGTAGGCGGTGCGAGAAACGAGTTGTTTGTCGAACTGTGGATCACGCCGCAGGGCGCGACGCCACCCAATCCTTAAGTCAACTCATTTTTCATTTTCCATTGCTCAGTTTCCATTTTCCATTCCTGTCGCGGCAATGACAAACGACAACTGACAAATGGAAAATGCCAAGTTGGTATCTCTATTGCTTTCTACACAGTAGACTGGCACCTTTGACCCGTTTTGTGCGCGTTAACCAGACGGGACCGAGACCGGTCTTGTACCAGAAACTTACAGCGTGGAGAAAATCATGTTGCGTCGATTCGATTATTGGCGAGTCTGCCTGTTGGCCCTGCTCCTGACCCTGCCGTTCACAGCATCAGCTCAAGAGACTAAAGAGAAAAAAGAGAAGACAACCCCAACTGGAACGCCGGTTTTTTGGCGCGAGCCTACCGACGTTTCATCGCGAAACCTGTTGCTCGGCGCGGGTGGCGAAGCTATGAAGCCCGACGTCAGCAAGGTGACTTTCGTCGCCGTGAAAACGGGCGGCTACTCGACCAAGTACGAGGTGCGCGACGCCAAGGGCAACAAGTGGATTGCGAAGATCAGCAAAGAATCGCAACCTGACACAGCAGCGAATCGCCTGCTTTACGGCCTCGGTTATCCAACCGAGATCGCTTACCTCTATCCGAAGCTCAAGATTGAAGGCAAAGGCGAGTTCGAAAACGTGCGCCTGGAAGCGCGGCCCAAGGACGTGGACCGCACCGGAAACTGGATGTGGGAGAGCAATCCTTTCCAGGACACGCCCGAGTTTCGTGGTCTAAAGATCTTCATGGTGATGATCAATAACTGGGACATGAAAGACGACAACAACGAAATCCTCGCCACGCGAAACGCGACCACCGGGGAGGCGGAGTTGCAGTACATCATCAGCGATTTGGGCGGCTCATTTGGTAAGACCGGCGGCTTCTTCTCGCGCAGCCGCAACGAGCCGAAGGATTACGTCAAGGCCGACTTCATCAAGGCCGTCAACGGCGATGTAATCGATTTCAACTACGGCGGTAAGAACCAGAAGTTGTTCCAGGGCATCACCGTTGCGGATGCTCGTTGGTTAAGCGAGCGGTTCAAGGCTTTGAGTGACGAGCAGATCAAGGATGCGTTCCGGGCGGCGAATTATTCGGCGGAGGAAGTTGATACTTTGACGGCGGCGGTCAAGGCGCGCGTCGCGGCGCTGGAAAACCCGGCGGGTGCGATAGCGAATAAGTAAGGCAGGTTTGAAAAGTTTGTCCGGCGGACTCGAGTTTGTCGACTTGTGGATAGCAAGCTAAACGACAACTGGAGTTCGCCGGACATTCATTTTGGTTACTCTGCGGCTCTCTGTGTTCTCAGCGTTCAAGGATCTCTACGACGATTATTAACGCAGAGAACACAGAGAGCCGCAGAGTTCGCAGAGAAGTGCCAAACCTATCTCACCACATCGATGGCGATGAGTTGTTGCCCGGAGATGACGAATTCGGCGGGCGGCAATTCCATCTCGTAAACCGGAGACAAAACAGTCGGCGTATAACCACCGGAGGTGCGATCGCTGTTCAAGCGTCGCGACCATCGACGGCGGCAGGCTCGGCAGTTCGCTGGTCCCAATCACCGCACCGTTTGTGATGCGAAACAGCTTCACGTACAACCGGTCGCTCTTCTTCACCGTGTTGATGGCTCGCACTAACTGGCTCAGATCCTGCGGCACAAACGACTTCGCCGCCGATCCTTCCTGCAACGCGCCACCATCACCGACAAACACGAGCAACTGGCCAATCGCCGCATCTTCCGGAATCTGCACCGGAATCCGTTGCACAAACTGCTTACCCGATTCAGTCCGCACATAAGCCTGAACTTCGACCTTCTCGCCGCGACGAACTTCGGTCCGATCGAGCGTGATCCGTTCCAGCGTTCCGGCGTACTTTGTTTCCGCAGACGAGATATCGAGCGTGATGCCGTCGAGTTGAATGTCCTCAAAACCGCTGGTCAACAAAGTGCCAACCGGCCCGGAAATCGAGCTGGCCGCAGCGAACAAACGAGTTGTTGGTTGAGAACCGGCGATCGATCTGAATCGTCTCCTGGCCCTTCACTTTGATCTCGCCCTTGATCGTGATCGTCGAGTCGCCAAGCACGCGCTCGCTCGAGTGATCGTGTTGAAGAGTCGTGATATTCAGCAGCAACGGCGTCAAAAAGGTGTCGCTGACGACTTCATACGAATAACTTTCAGTGCGATCGCGGCTGGTGTGGAGGTTCACTTTCACCGGAATCATCTTCGGCTCGCGACCCAGCAAACCATAGATTCCCGACGCGCGATCCTGCGAGATCGATCCAACCATCCGGCCCGGCACGGCGAGCTTGAACGAGTTGTTTACGTTCGGAATAACGGTGACGACTGACGCCTCACGTCATCGGCATGTCTGACGCGCCAAGGCTCAGAAACGGGTGACCAAACGCGTAAATTCGATCGCCGTCGCGCATCGTGACAGTTCCGGCGGCTGCGAGCGAATAATCGCCGCGCACGAGTTGCACGCTGATCGAACTGCCCGGCGGAAATGTGTTTCCATTAACTTCCGCCATCGGCGTGATCGCCGCCGATCCACCGGCGCCCGAAACAGGCAACAGTCCGCTCGCCACCAGTTGTGGCGCAAACATCGACAACGATTCCTGGCTGATGCCGCTGAAAACGAGCGGCGTCGCAATCGGCGCCATCTGTTGTCCGAGCAACGGCAACAACGGCGAACCCGCGGATACCGGCGCTAAAAGTGAAACCGGCGAAACCGCAGGCTTCGGCAGGTTCGGCTTCCAGTCAGTGCCTGCAAGTTGTGCAAACGAAACCGGACGCGGTTCTTTCGGTTTGGATTTCTCGTTTTCGGCGCCTTTGTCGAAGAGGTCAATCATCTGTTTGATCGGCGTGATGCCGGCGATCGGCTCTTTCGAAAACGGAAAGCTGAACGCAATCGCGCCGACGATCTTCCCGTCGATGTAGACGGGCGATCCGGACATCCCGGCGAAAACGCCTGTCTTTTCGACGTTCGATCCACTCAGCTCGCGCGATGATCGCGGACTGGCGCGGTCCGGGAAAACCAGGCAGGACGCCGAGCACTTCGACCCCGAACTCCTGGGTGTCCGAACCGCTGAAAACTGTTCGCGCCGTCCCTTTCATACCGGGACGCAGGTCTTCCAGGGGAAATATTGCGGGACCGTTCATCTTCACAGTCGCCGCCCCGTTCTGCTTAGCCCCGGATTGTTGGTTTGGAGGTTGAGCTGCCACGAGACTCGCCAGTGCGAGGATCGATAATGCGCTGAGAGTAAAGGTAAATCTGTTCATCGTGTAGGACTATAAACTTCGCCTGAGAAGCCGGTCAAGATAAGATAGGTCGCGGTTTGCTGACACAGATTGCACAGCTTGAAGGCTTTATCCTCGCCGGCGGAGCATCCAGCAGAATGGGGACTGACAAGTCTCAACTGCTGATCGAAAACCAAACGTTTGTCGAGCGAATCGCAGACCACTCTTCTGACGGTCACAAACTCGGTTAGGTTGGTTGGCGCCCGCGAGAATTCACAACTTCCCCTGGTCGCGGATGTCTACCCGCAATGGGGAGCACTCGGCGGGCTGCACGCGGCCGTCACGGCGTGCCGTCGTGATTGGGCCATCGTCGTCGCCTGCGATCTGCCGCTGGTCACGCCGGAGCTTCTGGCGCGGCTCGCATCGTTGCGAGAAGGTTATGATGCGGTGGTCCCAATTCAACCGGACGGACGTCCGCAACCGCTTTGTGCTCTTTATCGCGCGGCGCCGTGCGCTCGTTGGGCCACCGAGTTGATCGAAACGGGCCGTCGGCGCCCGCTGGATCTCCTCGACCGAGTCAAAACGCGTTGGGTTGCATTCGAGGAAATTGCTAATCTCGCTCAAGCGGAAAGGTTTTTTGTTAACATCAACACGCCGGATGACTATTATGGCGCTATCCGTGTTCTCCGGGAGAGCTGAATTGCGGATTACACTACTTACTCATGCCACCTCGACGAAGATTTGGTAAAAGGCTGGTCAAGTCTTTCCTGCCAATAGCGCTGGTAATCGGGCTGGCACTCGTTGCTTCGCTTTCGTTCATCGTCTACTGCGTTTCGCGCCCTGCGCGACGGCCCTACGTCGTCACGCCCGAATCGTTTGCTCACATCAGCGGGCGCGCGCTCAAGGTCACCGACGAAACATGGACCAACCGCGACGGGCGTCCCGCGCGCGGCTGGTTGCTCAAAGGTGCCGAAGGCGCGCCGGCGGTCGTGCTGCTGCATCGATACGGCGGCGATCGCTCGTGGCTCTTCAACCTGGGCGTCAAGATCAACGAGACGACCAACTTCACGATTCTGTGGCCCGACTTGCGCGGTCACGGCGAGTCGCCACTCGTAAATTGCACTTCACTCGGCGCACGCGAAGGCGACGACCTGCTGGCGGCAGTCGAGTTTTTGCAAACGCTCAAGTCAGACAGCCAGAAGAAACTGATCGCGGATTATTTCGGCGTTTACGGCGTCGAGCTCGGCGCGTACAGCGCGTTGAAAGCGGCTTCAGAGGACGCACGGATCAAAGTGCTCGTGCTCGATTCGATCACGCCGTTCGCCCGATGAACTCTCTGAACACCGCGGTTTCAAACTGTGTCGGGATTGATAACGGACTGGTGCAGTTTCTCTCGCGCACCGCGATGAAGTTCTACCTGCTCGGCAAATACGATAGCACTGCGGCATGCGATCTTGCGCGATCGGTTCGCGATCAGCGCGTGCTGTTGCTTTCAGGCGCGGAAGCGGGACCGCTGAGAGAATCGCAACCGCGGCGCTGCAAAGTTGTTTCCCGACGCCGGCGAATGTCGAAGTGCGAACGATCTGCCGTTGAGTGGATTTAGTTTGCCGTCGGCGACAGGCGAACAAGGCGAGGCTTACGATCGTGTCGTGATCGAATTCTTCGATCGCAATTTGCGCTGAACGTCATCGTCGCGTGGTCCAACCGAGCAACGCGTTGCGGCCGTTGTCGCCGAGGACTTCGATGCTCGGTGCGTCTTTCGAAACCGCTCAACGTGTTCCACTGGAATCAAAACCAAAAACTTCTCGCCACAGCGCCCGCGCTTGATCAATTGTAACTTCGTCGAACGTTACGACCTCGCCTTGATCGTTGTAGACCACGCGATCGTGCGCGTAGAACTGCGCGGAACGATCGTCGCTCCGTTGCGCGAGCACCGGAACATTTGCATAGCCGCGCGCGTCGGCGAGTTTGAGCAGATCGCGAACCGATTCACGATGCGCGACGGACGGCGCGGCGCAGGTGAGAATGATCACGACCAGAATGAAGAGGCCGCCGATCACGCTTCGCCAGTGCTTCCGCTTCTGGGTAACACAAACGCACAAACCGCGGCCGCAAACATCGGAACCGCGCTGCGATGGCACACTTCATCGAGACTTGACCCGATTGCGCCGCGTAAACAATGCCGCCTACGCCCAACACAAAACAGATCACGCCCGTCACTTGCAACGGCCACTTCGAAGACGACACCAAACGATCTGTAATCAACAGCGACGCCGCAGGTAACGCGGGCAGGATGTAACCCGGCAGTTTCGATCCCGAAAACGAAAAGAACACGATCGGCAACAGCAACCACGCGAGGGAAAACACACGCACGATGCTCAAGCTGTCATCCCACGCCAACTCCATCGTCCGCACTTTCGCCAGCGCATCAATCAAAAACGGCGTCCACGGCAACGCCAGCATCAGAATGATCGCCGGGAAAAAATAGATCGGCTGCGGATGCTTGTACTTGTTCGACACGTAACGCGCGAAGTGATGCTGGATGAAAAACTCGTCGATAAAACTCCAACCGTGTTTCGCGATCACTGGTCCATACCACGTCGCGGCCACTGCGAGCGCCAGCGGCACGCCCCAAACGAGGCTTACGAAAACGCGCCGCTCGGGCCACCTGCGTCTCAACAAGTAATAAAAACCGACGACGCCGAACGGGATCACGATTCCAACCAGTCCCTTCGCCAGCAACGACAACCCGACAAACGCGTAAAACCCAGCGAGAAACCAGCGTCTTTCGCGACAGCTCGTGCAACAGAAAAAACGCGAGCGCCCATGTCGTCGTCATCGTCACCACAATGTCGAAACTCGCCGCGCGCGAAAACACGATCAATCCCAAACAACTCGCCGCCACCAACGCCGCTCCAAAACCCAAAACCCGAATCAACGCCGCCACGCACGTTCCACCGCACGCCCCACCCACCAAACAGCCGCAATCGTCAACAACCCGCAGATCGCCGGACCCAATCGCGCCGACCATTCGTTCACGCCAAACACTTTCGCCGCCGCGATCATCATCCAGTAAAGCAGCGCCGGCTTTTCAAACCACGTGTGATCGCCCAGCGTCGGCGTCACCAAATCGCCGCGCAAAAACATCTCGCGCGCCACTTGCGCGTAGCGTGGCTCGTCCGGACCGAGCAGCGGCAGTTGTCCCAGACCGTAAAGATAAAACGCGATGATGATGAAAAAAAGTGACGAGGTAGACTCGCTTGGCAAGCGCGGAAGGTTGCAAGTATATTCGGCTCCGATTCAATTGATCCGTGGTCTAAATTACAAAAACCATGTCGTTACGTACAGCAGTCATCGGCGCAGGCAGTCTGGGCACGCCAACACGCACGCATTCATAGCACACTCGCGGCGGAAGGATTTGTCGCAGTTTGTCGCGGTTTGCGATCTCAACGAAGAAACGGCCCGCTCTGTCAGCGCCGAGCGAAACGCGATTGGACCACCGACTGGCGCGAGCTGATCGGGAGCGTCGACGCCGTCAGTCTTGCCGCGCCGACCGAAGTCCACTGCGAGATCGCCTGCGGACTGCTCGAAGCCGGCATTCACGTCCTCGTCGAGAAACCGATCTCGCGCACGCTCGAAGAAGCCGATCGCATGATACGCGGCCGCCGAGCAAGGCAAGGCCGTGCTTCAGGTCGGACATCTCGAACGATTCAATCCGGCGATGGTCGCGCTGCGTCCGCACGTGCGCAATCCCGTTTACTTTGAGATTCATCGCATCGGCGAGTTCACCGCGCGCTCGCTCGATATCGACGTCGTGCTCGATCTGATGATTCACGATCTCGACATCGTGCAGTGGCTCGTCGGTGAAGACGTCGAAGTCACCGAGTATTCACGCCGTCGGCATTCCGATTCTGACGGACAAAGTCGACGCCGCTAATGCGCGGCTGGAGTTTTCGTCAGGCGCTGTCGCGAACATCACTGCATCGCGCGTCGGCACGGAAAAGATTCGCAAGATGCGTTTCTTTCAACCACACGACTACGTCG
Organism: uncultured Acidobacteriota bacterium; assembly: GCA_963770215.1. GTDB lineage: Bacteria > Acidobacteriota > Blastocatellia > Pyrinomonadales > Pyrinomonadaceae > PSRF01. The sequence goes on along the minus strand of CAVYOP010000006.1, from coordinate 87,240 downwards.
CGATCGATTACACGACGAAACACGCGTCGATCAGCAGTCTGGCGCCGCCGCGCGCGCCCGGATCGTGGCCGGTCGTTCATGCGAATCGCCTGGAGATTGTCGACGTCGAACCCTTGCGCGCGGAGATCGTGTCGTTTCTTGACGCGGCGAGAAACGGATCGCCCGTCGCAGTCTCGGGATCTGACGGGCGAAATGCGTTAAGCTTGGCGTTGCGAACATTGGAAAGAATCAAGGAACATTCTGAGCAGCTCAATGTCAACCGCGAATGAAACGAATCGAAACCCCGAAATCACAAACCTGCTTGAAGAGCACATCCGGGCGGGCGACTTCCCTTCTGCCGTCTATCTCATCGGCGAAGAATGGCGAATAGTCTTTCACCGACGCTCTCGGTCATTCCGCCGTCGAACCTTATCGCGTCACCAACAAGCTCGACACGATTTACGATCTCGCTTCGCTGACGAAGCCGCTCGTCACCGGCTTGCTTTGCGCGCGACGCATCGAGCTCGGCGAGTTGACGCTCGACAGCTCCGTTTCTCACTACCTGCCCGAGTTCGATCGCACCGACAAACAGATGATCACGATCCGCGAGCTGTTGACGCACACGCGCGGGATTGCCTGCGTGGCGTCCGCTCTATTTGCTCGCGGAAGACGAGCCCGAGCGTGCGGCGGGCGCGATCGCGAATCTCGATCTCGAATACAAACCCGGCACGCGCGTGGTCTACAGCGATCTCGGATTCATCGCGCTCGGCATTCTGCTTTCGCGAATTACCGGACATCCGCTCGCGGACATGGCGCGCACCGAGATCTTCGAGCCGCTGAATCTGCAGCAGACGTTTTTCAATCCCGAGGAGGCGTTACAGACCGGCATCGCCGCTTGTGAAACCGGCAACGCTTACGAGCGCGACATGTGCGAGCAGAGCCGGCGCAGGTGTGTATCAGAATTCCCGTCAGCGATTGATCTGGGGCGAGGTGCACGACGGCAACGCTTATTTCCTTGGCGGCGCCGCGGGTCATGCCGGACTGTTTTCGACTGCGCCCGACACGTTCGCGTTGGCCCAACAGTTCCTTGCCGAGTCGAGCAAGCTGCTCACGCCGACAAACCTGCCAACTGTTTCGCACCAACATGACGCCGGATCTGGAAGAGTCGCGCTCGCTCGCGTGGCAACTCGCGGAAACGAAAGAATCAACCGCCGGGCTCGATCTGCCGCGCGATAGTTTTGGTCACAACGGATTTACCGGAACGTCGCTGTGGATCGATCCCGACCACCGCCGCGTCTTCATCCTGCTCACCAACCGCACCCACGCGCGCGCAGCTTCCCTTCGCGAACATCAACGGCGTGCGCCGTCGCTTCCACACTCTCGCCACCGCCGCGTTGAACGCACCGATTAAAGCCGGAAGCGGAGTGTCGTGCCGATGACGTTGAGGTCGCCGGGGATACTGACGCCGTCGTTCTGGCGCAGATAGTAGAAATCCTGGGTGAAGTGTTTGTTGAAGACTTTAGCTGCCGCCTACTGCAAAACGATTGCGCACCCAACGGTCCACGGTCCAGTCGTAAAACACTTCGTCGGCGATGAACAGCGACAACCCGAGCTTGCTGGTCCAACCGGATGTTCCACCTGAAACCGGTTGCGATAGCGCCTACGATTTCAAACCGGAATTTCGATAGCGCCGCTCAAACTGGTTTCGATCGCTGAAACGTAAACTTGCCCACCTTGAATCGAAGCTGCACGGGAAACGTCAGCCGGTTTTCCCAAACTCTTCTGGCCCGCGAACGGCTGCATGCCGATGTGCAGATAATTCGGCGAAATCGTGACGTACTTTCCCGCTCTATACGTGAACCCCGCGCCGACGCGCTCGTCAACCGGATGCGAGATGTCGCGGCCCAATCGCAGCGTGCCAAGCAGATTGAAATCGAATTGTGTGGTAACCGGGATAGCAAGCTGCACGTCGGTCCATTGCTGGTTGTCGGTCCGGTCCAGAACTGCGCGGAAACCGGCGACCAGAACACAACAGGCAAGAAACACAGAAGTCACACGGATTACACGGCTTTATCATTTTGGTTTTGTACTGTGGCTCGCCAGCACAGTGAATGAAGTCATCGCGACCACAACCGAGTCGCCAATCTGTAATTTTGTAGCCGCCGCTTCCGGCTTAGGCCGCGTGGCGATGATCGGCTTTGGTCGACTGGCTTTCCGGTGTTTCAGTCGTCAGATAGTAAGGACTCTCATCCGCCCGACACTCCTCAGCGCCGCGGTCCAGGCGCACCCGCACCCGTTCGTACGCGCCGATAAAACTGATCTCTTCGATGCGCGCGATCCCGATCTTCGAAACCCTGAGCGGATGAATTCACTCTTGCTCAAAACCACGTCCTCGGGACGAAAAACGATCTTCACGCAATCGCCCGTCGCGAAACTTCTCCCGATCCAATGCCGCCGGACAGTCGCGCCGCACCGACTTCCAGATGATCGTTCCTCACCGTCGCTTCGAGTATGTTCGCCGCGCCGAGGAAAGTGGCGACGTACTCAGTCGCCGGGATGATTGTAAATCTCGTACGGCGTTCCGATTTGTTCGATGTGGCCCTTGTTGAGCACCGCGACGCGATCGCCAAGCTCGAGCGCTTCTTCCTGATCGTGCGTGATGAAGATCGACGGCACGTTCACCTTTCTCAACAACGCGCGAATCTCGCGCCGCAGGTGAACGCGCGTTTGCGTGTCGAGCGCGCCGAATGGCTCGTCAAACAACAGCACTTCCGGTTTGTAAGCGAGTGTGCGCGCAATCGCGACGCGCTGCTGCTGGCCGCCGGAAAGTTGCGAAGGATACTTCTTGCGATGCTCTTCGAGTTGGACCAGCGCGAGCAGCTCGTCGACCGTCTCGCGAATCTCCTTGCGCTTCCGTTTGCGAATACGCAGGCCGTAACCGATGTTTTTCTCGACCGTCATCTTCGGAAACAGCGCGTACGACTGGAAGATCACGCCGACGCCACGCTCGCGCGCCGGAAGCTCCGTCACGTCCTTGCCGTGCAGTATCACTTTTCCGGTGTACGGCATTTCGAGACCGGCGATGATTCGCAGAATCGTCGTCTTGCCGCTGCCGGACGCGCCGAGCAACACGAGCACCTCGCCTTCGGCGACGTCGAAACTGATGTTCTCCAGCACGCTCGTCTTGCCGAAACTCTTGCTGATACCGACCACACTGGCAGCCGCCGGCGGCGGATCGGCGAGCTCCGGTGCGGCGTGCCGTGTTCGACAGGTTTCGGAATCAATGTTTCCTTAGCTTTCACAATCTACGATTCTCAGTCGACGTCGAGCCAATCGCGCGCGAAGAACAGCACGCTGAAGATCAGAAACGAGAACAGCGCGAGCACGATCGCGATCGCGTTCGCCGCCTCGATCTGACCTTCGTTGAACTTCGCGAAGATGTAGAGCGGGGCTGTTTGCGTGCGTCCGGCGAGATTGCCGGAAACGAGAATCGTCGAACCAAACTCGCCGACCGCGCGCGCGAAAGTCAGCAGCGCGCCGGAAACGATCGCGCCGCGCAACGACGGCAGCGTCACGTGCCAGAACGTTTGCCAGCGCGTCGCGCCGATCGTCGCTGATGCTTCTTCGAGCGAGCGGCTCATCGTGTCGAAGACAGGTTTGATGACGCCGAACGCGAGCGGAAAAGTGACGAAGATGTTCGCCAGGATGATCGCGCCCGCCGTGAACATGATCTGGAAGTCGTCGGCGTCATGAAACGACCGAGTGTGCCGTATGGTCCCCAAAGCAACAGCAGCGCAAAACCGGCGACGGCGGTCGGAATCGCAGTCGGCAGCGAGATCGTGACGATCAGCGCGTTGCGTCCCCAGAAGTTGTAACGCGACAAGACGTAAGCGGCGAACAGTCCGAAGATGACGTTGAAAACGGTGGCCCAGAAACTCGTGGCCATCGAAAGCTTGAGCGCGAAGATCGCTTCGGGCGCCGTCAATGCCGCCCAAAACTTGTCGAGACCGTTGCTGGTGCCGAAGATGAAGATCGACGCCAGCGGCAGAAACACGAGCGGCAGCATCATGAAACACGAGCATGCCGATGCTCAGAGGCCGCACGACGTCGAAGCCTCGAACGTGACGCATTGCTGGTACTAACGTGCTCATTTTCATTGCCAGTTGCCAATTGCCGATTGTCGATTGAACCTTATCGAAGTTACTCAATACTCTCCACGTGTCCGAAATCGGCAATCCCTTGCATCTTGTGCCCTGAACCTGGTCTCGGAATATCTTCTCGATCACGTCCGGATACGCCTTGTCCCAACCGCCAAAATATTCGATCGTGAACGGCAGCTCGATGTGCCCGAATCCCGTGTTCGCCTGATTGAACGCATCGTTAGTCGTCGAATAAAAGTGAAACTTCACAAACGCCTGTTGCGCTTCGTCGCTCCAGAGATACTGCATGAACGCATCGACGATCTGACGTTTGTCGCTCGACACGTTTTTATCGATCACCACCGCCGGATGCTCGCTGAAGATCGTCGAACGCGGCACGACGATCTCGATCGGCGCGTTCGCCTCTTTCATCAACAGCCCTTCGAGCTCGTAAGTTATCAACGCGTCGCCGTTGCCGAGCTCGAAAGTCGTTCGCGCTTCGCGCGCGGAGCCCGGCGTCGAGATCACGTTTTTCCAGATCGCTTGCAGTGTTTGCAGCGCACGCGGCCGGTCCGGTGTTTTGTCAGTCGATTGCGCTTCCGACTTCTTCAACTCAGAACCGTAAATCGCCAGTATCGACCACTGCGCGCCGCCCGAGCTCACCGGATCGGGATGAATCAACTTGACTCCCGGCTTTGCCGAGGTCCGGAAAGTCGCGAATCCCTTTCGGATTTCCTTTGCCGAACGATGATCACGAACGGCGTCTTGTTGACGATGCCCTTGCTGGGATACGAATGCCAGTCCGAAGTGACAAAGCCGCCGCTCTTCAGTCGCTGCGCGTCGCGCTCGATCGAAAGATCGCGACGTCGGCCGGCGCGCCTTGCAGAATCTGATTCGTAACTGTTTCCGAACCGGCAAATGACGACTGAAATCGGCACCTCCTGCCCGTGAAGCTGTTTCCATCGCGCCGCGAAACCCGGAAAGATCGCTTTCTCAAGCGACTCCTTCATGATCGAGAAGCCGTAAAGCGTGATCGTGATGTCGCCGCTTTCCGCGGGTGGTTTCGGCAGACAGCTAACCGCGACCAGCGCCACGCACAAACAAGCCGTCGTAACGAACGCTGCGTTTTGGGATGTAGTCTTCCTCATGAGGACACTTCGGGACCTCCTCATTCGTGGACAGCCCAAAATCTGCTGCCGTTAACCGTTGTCGTTACCGGGGGTAGCTCCGTCTATACCATAGATCGCCGGTTTGTGGAAAGATCATCTGTTGAAATCAGTGTAATCCGGGGGACCGGTTTTCGTAGTAATATGCCGCAATGAGGAATTCCCTCGCTCGAGTAGCTATTAACTTATTGCTCGTGCAGTCGTTGTTCTCCTCCATCACTGTCGGCCAGCAACAATCGCGAGACGAAACGCGGCCACGAAGGACGCAACCTGCTTGGCCCGCGCCCGCCGCCTCTACGCCCGTCATCCCAGCACCAAAAATCGCCACCTTAACCGGACCTGAACCGACGATCCGCGTCGCGCTGACGACAAGCGCGCGTTCGGCGATGATCTCGACCACCGGTCAACTGATGAACGCCAGCGGCGGCGGTTCGAAGCTGACGGCGCTCGACACTTCGCGCGTGCGCGTCGATCCGCGACTGTTGTCGCCGCTCCCCGCAAACAGCAACGACGAAGCGGATTATCGCGTCGTGATCGGAAGCGCGCCATCGCGTGAGGAAGCGGAGGAGAACGACAAAGAGATCCGCAAGCTTACGGGCGAAGACACGGATACCGTTTACAACACTGAAACAAAGACGTGGTCGCTCGTTCTCGAAGACAAACGTCCGCGGGAAGAAGCGGAAGAGATGGTGGCGCGGCTCGAAACAGCCGGATTTGATGCGTCGATCGAAGGCCCGCAGGCTTTCGAGAAGAACGCGCGAACCGCCGCCGCGCCGTCTTCGGGCAGTAGCAACGTGCGGCTCACTTCATCGCCGCGACTGCCCTCGCGCGAAGTTGTCGCCTCGTCGTCCAACGGTCAAACGTTCAGTTCCAGTGCGCCAGTCGCATTTGCTTCTGACGACGAAGCAAAGTCGCCGGTGCGTTTCAACGATCGACCGTATCGCGGGCGCATCGAAGTCTTCACCAACCTGCGCGGCTCGCTGACCGTCGTCAACGAGCTGGGACTGGAAGACTACGTCCGCGGCGTTGTCGCCAACGAGCTCTCGCCCGGTGGTTATCCGGCGATCGAAGCACAGAAAGCGCAGGCCATTGCCGCGCGCACGTACGCGCTGAAGAATCGCGGCCAGTTTATGTCGCAGGGTTTCGACATCCTGCCCGACAACACGTTCGCAGGTTTATCGCGGACTGACTTCGGAGAACCCGTTGTCGACTCGCGCGGTTGACGAGACGCGCGGCATCATCGCGACTTACGACGGCGAACCAATCAATGCGCTTTACACGTCGACGTGCGGCGGCCGCACCGAAGATTCGGAAAACATTTTCAACCAGGCCGTGCCGTACTTGCGGGGCCGCGAATGCGCCGCCGAAGGGATCGCCGCGTTCGAACGTTACGTCGTGAAGACAACGCGCGATCCGGCTGAGCTGCGCGACGACAGCAATGTCACGATCGTGCGCGACGTCGCGCTTTTGTTGACACAAAACTTCGGTTCGCTGCCGCCGCGTGTCACCGACACGTGGCTGTCAGGCGAAGCTTCGACCGCAGACGTGCGCAACTGGCTGACGCACGCCGCTCGTATCGCCCGTCAACCGGTGCCACAAACAGGGGAAGACGTGAATCGTCCACCCGCGTTTGCGACAGCGCTCGCGATTGCGGTGTTAGGCGAAAGCCGGACCAGCACGCTGATGAATAATGCCGACGCCGATTATCTCCTGGGCGTCCGCGATGCGCAGTCTGTGCCGCAGGACAATCGAGCAGATCTCGCTATGCTCGTGCGCGAAGGTCATCTTTCACTGTATCCCGATGCGTCGTTGCGGCCGCGCGAGCCGCTGTCGCGCGCACGCGTCATTCACGCAATCGCCCGGCTGCTCGAAGCCCGCAACCTGTTGCAACTCCAAAAAGCGAACGCGCGCCCGTCAGTCAGACGGCCAGGTGATCCTGCGTTCCACGAAAGGCAAGGATCAGCCGCTGCGAGTCAGCGCAGACGCGTTTCTGTTTCGACAACTCGGCGAGCGAGCTTACGCAGTTTCATCCGTAACTCTCGTCGGCGGCGAACCGGTTACTTATCACCTGGCGCTCAACGGACAGATCGATTATCTCGAAGTTAAACCCGCGCCGAACGGCGCCGCCGCCGATCGCTTCTCGCCGTTTTCGAATTGGACCAGGAGCATGTCGGTGGGCCAGGTGCAGTCGCACCTCGCTCGGGCAGCCCGCGGCATTGGACCAATCGTCGATCTGCGCGCGGTGGCCCGCGGTTCTTCACATCGCGTCACCGATCTCGAGATCGTCGGCGCGAACGGCACGGCGCACGTGCGCGGCGGGCGCATTCGTTCAGCCCTTGGCCTGCGCGAACAACTATTCGTGATCGATCGCGAGTACGACGAAGCCGGACGCGTCACCGGGTTTATCTTCACCGGCCGCGGTTGGGGCCACGGTGTCGGCATGTGCCAGGTCGGCGCTTACGGCCTTGCCAAACAAGGCTGGTCCGCCGAACAGATTCTCAAGGCTTACTATTCAGGGATCGAGCTCACACGCATGTATTGATCGAAGTCTTCTTTTTTGAACCCCAGCGAGAAAGGAACACACAAAAACTGTGTCGCAGGAACAGAACCCCTTTGTACCTCCACCACCGCCGCCGAGCGGCAATCCGATGTATCCACCCCACGTCCTCGAGGCGAAAGCCAAAGAGGCATCTGACGACGCCCGCAACGCGCTGATAATGGCAATTATCGGCGTCTTCTGCTTTGGCTTTATTCTTGGGTTTCTGGCGTTTCGCAAGGCCAACAGCGCGATCGAAACCATGAATGTTTACGGCGTCGCTGCGGACAAGCGAGGCATCGCCACCGCAGCAAAGATTCTGGGTATCATCGACATCGTCGTTTGGGCCATTGGACTGATCTTGAGAGTCTTCATGCGTTGACGAGACAGTAAGTTTGCGGTTCTCACGTAATCAGATCATCGGCGGATTGTTGCTGCTCTTCCTCATCTGGGTGGTGGCGGTTTTGCGCATGCTATCCTCTCGCGCGTGAGCGCTGAAGAATCTGATAAACCTGTAGTTGCTATTGTTGGACCAACCGCGTCCGGCAAGAGCACGCTCGGAATCGAAGTCGCTCTCGCACTCAACGGCGAGATCATCAACTGCGACTCCGTCCAGGTTTATCAGGAGATACAGATCGCCACTGCCAAAGTTCCGCTCGAGGAACGGAAAGGCATTCCGCATCACCTGATCGATTTCGTCTCGCCCGCAGTCAACTACACCGCCGTCGAGTGGGCTCGCGAAGCAGCGCAGAAGATCGAAGAGATCGAAAGCCGTGGACGCATCCCGCTGCTCGTTGGCGGCACAGGCTTCTACCTGCGCGCCTTGCGACAGCCGTTTTTCGTCAGTCCGCAAACTGACGAATCGCTCCGCAGCCGGCTTAACCAGATCCGCGAGAAACACGGCCCGGAACATCTGCATCGCGTCCTGCGCCGGCTCGATCCACGAGCCGCGGACCATTTCTTTCCGCGTGACTGGCCCCGCGTGCAGCGAGCAATCGAGGTCTACCTGCAAACCGGCCGCTCGATCATGGACCAAAAGGACGAGCGTCCCGAGCCTCACGAAAGCGCCCGCCGGCTGCGCATCCTGGCGCTCAACCCGCCGCGTTCCGAGCTCTACCGCCGGATCAACGAACGCACCGAAGCACACTTCCGGGCCGGGCTGGTCGAGGAGGTCCGGGAGCTGCTGAATCGTGGTTTTCCGCCCCATTCGAATGCTTTGGGCGCTCACGGATACCGGCGCGTCGTCGAGTATCTACAGGGCCAACGCGACCTTCCGAGCGCCGTCGAACAGACCAAACTGGACGTGCGTCACTATGCAAAACGCCAATTGACATGGTTTCGCCATGAAGCTGATGTTGAATGGTTCGACGGTTTTGGTGAAGAAAAAGACATCTTAGAGTCGGTTTTGGCTGCGCACAGCGGCCGGACCACAGTCCAAATAATCATCTTTCCGTCACATCTTCCCCTATCCCTTGTCAGTCAATGATCGGTGTTGTAATCTGATTGCAACCGCGCAATTTCATCCCGGGTTTCTGAACATGTCGGACGGTAAACAGGCACCGCAGAACATTCAGGACGCGTTTCTCAACACGGTCCGGCGGGAGAAGACTACTGTCGTCGTCTACTTGTTGAATGGCGCAAAATTAACCGGCCGAATCAGGAGTTTCGACAAGTTTTCGGTGCTGCTCGAGTCAGGCTCGCAGGAGCAACTCATCTTCAAACACGCCATCTCCACGATCTCTCAATCGCGACGCGGCACCGGCGAACTCCATTCGCAGACCGGCGCCGAAGCGCATCCGCGAGAAGTTCGTGATGCCAACTCGCCTGAGGCGTGATATTCGTTTAAACTCTCGCCTGCAATTTTCACCTAAACTCAGAGGACTTTTGTGCCTGGAACTTTCATTACCTTCGAAGGTATTGACGGCAGCGGGAAATCGACGCAACTGCGTTTGCTTAACAACTTCCTGCGAGCAAACGGCTGGCAACCACTCGTGACGCGCGAGCCCGGCGGCACGCCCGTCGGCCAGCGACTGCGAGCCGCGTTGCTCGACGCCTCGGAAGAAATCGATCCCCTAACGGAACTACTCGTCTTCGCCGCCGATCGCGCCCAGCACGTCCGGCGCGTGATCCGACCGGCGCTCGCCGCCGGCGAAATCGTGATCTCCGATCGCTACGCTGATGCGACTGTCGCCTACCAGGGCGCGGGACGCGGTTTCCCGCCTGAGTTGATTGCCGAGATCGTTCAGCTCGCAACCGAGGGTTTAAAACCGGATCTGACAGTGCTGTTTGACCTGGGAATCGAAGAATCAACCAATCGCACCACGCGCCGCTCCAGCAAATCGAATGCGAATAAACCCGGGCGCGATCGTCTCGATATCGAAGACGCCGAATTTTACACACGCGTGCGCGATGCTTATCTGCAGATCGCCGGCGCCGAACCGGAGCGAGTGAAGGTCGTCGACAGCGGTGGTCCGGTAGAGCTCACCCAAGAACGCGTCAAAGACATCGTCGTTTCTTTTTTACAAAACCGGGAACACACGAGGATTGCCGATTGCCGATTGCCGATTGCCGATTGAAAACGGAAATTGGCAATTGGCAATCGACAGTTGGAAATGATCTATGTTCGATCGAATCGCCGGAAATAAACGAGTCAAAGAAGTACTGAAACGGATGCTGGATGCCGGGCGGCTTCCCGGCGCACTGCTCTTCATCGGCGAGGAAGGCGTGGGCAAGAAACTGTTCGCGCTGGAAATCGCGCGCGCTTTGAATTGCCGCACGCCGCGAAATAACGAAGCGTGCGGCGAGTGCAGCGCCTGCGTGCGCATCGCGAAGATCAACTATCCGGAACGTGATGATGCAGACGAGTGGAGCCAGATCATCTGGACCAATCATCCTGATGTCGGGCTTGTCGTTGCGCCGAGGCGCGTGTTGCGCGTCGAGCAGATGCGGCAGATCGAAAAGGAAGCGAACTTCCGTCCGTTTGAAGGCAAAGCGCGCGTCTTCCTGGTCGACGAGGCTGACAAGCTTAACGATGCGTCAGCGAACGCGTTGTTGAAAGTGCTCGAAGAGCCGCCGCGCACTTCGCACCTCATTTTGATCACTGCGCGGCCGGCGATGTTGTTGCCGACGATACTTTCGCGCTGCCAGATGATCCGCTTCGCGCCGCTGGCGCCTGACGAGATCGAAAGCCATCTCACGAAGAATAAACAGATCGACGTTAAGACTGCACGGCTGCGCGCACGCGCTGCGGGCGGCAGCATGGGCCGCGCGCTCTCCGGCGATCTCGTGACGTTCACGTCACAACGAAAAGCGATGTTGAAGGTGCTCAATGCGCTCGTGGTCAGCAACAATCGCGCGGAGCTGCTTCGTTCAGCCGAACAACTCAACGAAGCGCAGTACAAAGACGAGTTTGAAGAGCGGCTCGACGTGCTCGAGACGTTGATTCGCGATGCGTGGATGTTGTCGCTGGGCGTGAAGTCGTCGCAGTTGGTGAATGAGGATTTGTTGTCTGAATTGCAACCGATCGCTGAAGAGCTCGACTCCGGGCGGGCTGCGAACTGGATCCTTCAGATCGAAGACGTGCGCGAACAATTAATCGTCAACGTCAATCGCAAAGTGACGACCGATTCGCTGTTTCTCACGATGGCCGGAGACGTAGCCGCGCAAAAGCGGCCGAAGGTCCGTTAACATTCAAAGGGTGGCGGCCACAGAGGGCCACCCCTACAAATAAGCGCGCAAGTGTCCTTTGTAGGGGTGGCCCTCTGTGGCCACCCTCTTACTTGGTGATTGAGACGAGCTCGGGCTCGGCGTTGACGGGTTTGGCGGCGGCGCCCTCGGCAAGTAATTTTTCGGTCTCTGCAACGAACGCGTCGACGATGTTCTCGCCTGCGACTTTACGCATCGGCACACCGTCTTTAAAGATCATTCCCACACCGCGTCCGAACGTGATTCCGAGCTGAGAATCGTGCGCCTCGCCTGGACCATTCACCGCACAACCCATGATCGAAAGATGCAGCGGCTCTTCAATATGCGCCAATCGTCTTTCAATTTCGGTGACGATCCCGACGAAGTTATCGACGTCTAACCGGCCGCAAGTCGGACAAGCAACAACAGTCACGCCGCGTGTCCGCAATCCGAGTGACTTCACGATCTCCCACGCGACTCGCACTTCTTCCTGCGGCTCCGCGGCCAGCGAAACCCGAATCGTGTCGCCGATTCCTTCGTGCAGCAGTATTCCCAAACCAATCGACGACTTAACGGTGCCGCTAAACGAAGTGCCGGCTTCGGTGACGCCGAGATGAAACGGATAATCGACCTTCCGGGCCAACAAGCGATACGCCGCCACCGTCCGGTGCACGTCCGAAGCTTTCAAAGAAATGATGATGTCGGTGAAATCCAGCTCTTCGAGAATTTGAATGTGCCGCAACGCGGACTCAACCATCGCCTCCGGCGTCGCCGTGCCGTATTTCTTCAACAGATCCTTTTCGAGCGACCCGCCGTTCACACCAATCCGAATCGGAACCTTTTGCGACTGCGCCGCGAGCACAACCTGCCGAATGCGATCGTGCGCGCCGATGTTTCCCGGATTCAGCCGCAGCTTGTCGATGCCGGCTTCAAGCGCCATCAACGCGAGCTTGTAATGGAAGTGAATATCGGCGACGAGGGGAACGTTCGGAACGCGCTTGCGGATCTCTTTCAACGCGATGGCGGCATCGTTGTCCGGCACTGCCACGCGCACGATCTCGCAACCGGCGCGCACCATCTCTTCGATCTGCGCGACCGTGGCGCCGACGTCGGCGGTGTCCGTCTTTGTCATCGACTGAATCGAGACGGGAGCGCCACCGCCGATCTGAACGTGTTTAACCTGAACTGGACGAGACTGGCGCATTACTTGGAAGGCGCGGACTGTGTCGCCGGCGCCCGGGGCTGCTCTGAACTTCCTCCAAAAGTCTTGATCAAGTCGTTGCTGATTACGAAAACCATCAACAGCAACACCATCACGAAGCCTACTTGCTGAATACGATCCCGAACGACCGCCGAGATCGATAAACCTATCAGCCCCAGCAGTCCTTCGATCAACAGCAGGAAGATCGCGCCACCGTCAAGCACCGGAATCGGCAGCAAGTTAAAGATGCCCAGGTTCAGGCTCAGGAAGCCGAGCATGCCGAACACACCGTCCCAACCGAGCCGTTCGACCGACTTCTGCGCCGCCTGGTAGATTCCGATCGGGCCGGAAAGCGTGTTGCGCACGGAACGCTGTCCGGTGAAGACTTGTCCCAGCGCTTTGCCGGTCAGGCGAATAATCTGGAGGTTTGTGTCGTAAGCGTATTTCGCTGCCGAGATGATGGTCGCGTCGTGCAGTGGAAACTGTTCGCCGAGCAGGAACCCCAGCTTGCCGTCCTGACGGCGCTCAGGGGTCGTTAGCTGCGTCTGCTGTCCGTCGCGCTCAACCGTGATCGGGATCTGCTGCCCATCGTGACTGCGAATGTACTCGGTCACCTGCGCTGCGCTCTTCACGTTTTCGCGGCCGATCGCAACCAATCGATCGCCGCTCTTCAAACCTGTTTCTGCGGCGGGCGAGTTCGCGAACACGTCGCCAACCACAACCGGCAAACCACCATAATCAGGAATGAAATCGAGGAATCCGGCTTGTTCGCCCTGTTCCGTGCGAGTAGTCGGCGTGATCGTCAGTGGAATCACATTTCCGTTGCGATTGACGACGACTGGCATCGCTCTTCCGGGCGAAAGCAGCGCGTCCCCGTTGATGACGTCCCACGACGGATGTTCGGTGCCGTTGAAAGAGACGATTCGATCGCCGGGCTGGAGACCGGCTTTTTCCGCCGCGCCGCCCGACTGGATGTAGTAAACAACCGGCGACGGTGTGGCCGGAACGCCGTACATCATCGCGCCGGCAAACGGAATCGCGAGAGCGGTCAAAATGTTCATCACCGGTCCGGCCAGGGCAACAAGCACCCGCTGCCAGCGCGGACGGAGATTGAACATTTCCTCGGGTGGAATGTCCGATGAGCTTGCGCCTTCCAGCGGTGCATTCGACTCGTCGCCGCCGAGTTTCACGTAGCCGCCCAGCGGAATCGCCGAAACGCGATAGTCAGTGTGGCCCCACTTTTTTCCAAACAGCCGGGGACCAAATCCTACCGAAAAGGTCTCGACTCGGATCTTGAAGAGTTTGGCGACGATAAAGTGGCCAAATTCGTGCAGCACCACGGCTGATCCGAGGATGAAAATAAAAGCTAGCGGAACGATTAGAAAATCCATTCAAGACCTTTTCTTTAGGAAAATACCCAAACAACCAGAATTAGACTCGACCATGTCGAGTCAGGTTGCACAAGCGAGTTTACGCGTCGCGGAAGTCGTCCGTCAAACAAATCGTTTAACGATACAGCAGCGTTCTTAACGCTGAAGGCGTTTCATAATTATAGCCCAGAAACTATGAAGCCGGGTCTCCCAAAGTCGGTTTGAAAGTTGGAGAATATCCAACGACACGAGTTTGACCCTTGCGGGCTGACTCAAAACCTGACGATGAAGGGAGTACCCGGTGATGAAGATATTGGCATTGGATTTAGGGAAATACAAGACGGTGGGCTGTGATTACGAGAGCGAGAGTGGGGCGCATCAATTTAAGCGCGGGGTGACCACGCCAGCGGGCTTAGCCAAGATGGTGCAGGAAGTAAAACCCGATCGAGTGGTGATTGAGGTTTGCTCGATTGCGGGTTGGGTGTGTGACCTGTTGTGGGGCATGGGTATCGAAGTGCAGGTGGCCAACACCAGTGACGACGCCTGGCGCTGGCGCAAAGTGAAGCAGAAAGATGATCGGCGCGATGCGTTGAAAGCGGCCCGTTTATCAGCGGTCAATCAGCTGCGCGAAGTTTACAGGCCGGCGCACGAAGTGCGGCAATGGCGCGCCTTAATTACTTATCGGCAACACCTAATCCGACGGCGCACGAAGATAAAGAATCACATTCGTGATCTGTTGCTGCGCGAAGGGCAGCTTTTAAGGCGTGGCAGCAGTTGTTGGAGCCAGGCGGGCATCAAACAGTTGGAGGAGCAGGCGCGGCCCTTCAGCGAATGTGGGCCGGCGGAATTATGGCGCGGTGAATTGCAGCTTGAGCTGGAGCAGCTGAAAGAGATGCAGCGACAAGTGACCACGGTGACGGCGCAGTTGGATAAGATTGGCGTGGGCGATGCCCGGGTGCAACTGTTGCGCACCGTTCCGGGAGTGGGAGCGAGCTTGGCGGAAGCGATCGTAGCGCTGTTGGACCAGCCGCAGCGTTTCCGTAAAGCCAGTCAAGTGAGCGGCTATATTGGGATGGTGCCCAAAGCAATGGATTCGGGAGAAACGGAACGGCGTGGCCACATCACGCGACAAGGCAGTCGGCTGGTGCGTTCCTTATTAGTGGAAGTAGCTTGGGCGGGACTACGACACAATGCCTGGGTGCGCCAGACCTATCAACGACTGAGCGGGGGCAAGAAGGCACGTAAGAAGATTGCGATCGTGGCAGTGGGCCGGAAACTGCTGGTGAAATGTTGGGCCATGTTGCGCGATAACCGTAGCTGGGATTGGCAACCGCAAATTACCTGAGCAGAGAGTAATCGCGGAAGTGAGGACCAAGGGGAAACGTTAAGCGAACTAAACGCTGAGGTCGGGTCAGACTCGAGTGGGACAAGAGCAAGGTCGGAGACAGATTGAGATGACGAGAAACTCGTAGGAACCCTGAGAGCAAAACTCGGAGCCCAGAATGAGACTCGTCGCACCGTTGAATGAGACCACACGTGAAAAGCTACGTTGTAGCCAACTGTGGAAACTCGAATAGAAGGGTGAACCAATCAGATCTCGAAATTCCTCTTGACACGACCCGGCTTCATAGAAGGGTTGCTTCAACCCTGGGTAGCTCGCAAAAACCTATTTCAACTCTGAAAGAGTTATGTTTCGGAAGATCACAATCCAACGCTTTCAGCGTTAAATCGCTTTCGTAAATTGTGATCCCAGGGTTGTCGCAAGCTCCAACCCTGGGCTGAAATTAGCGAACGCCTTCGGCGTTGTAAATAGCGATTAAACTGTGGCTTTTACCCGTTTTTCGATCTCCGTGTGGGCCAGCAGGCGGGCGCCGCGATCGGCTTCGAGGATGGTTTCGATGTCGCGGGCGGGCTGGTTTGTGTGGGCGTCCATGACCGATTCGATGATGTGCGGAATCTCGGTCAAACAGATCCGCTCGTCGAGAAACGCGCTGACGGCTTCTTCGTTTGCCGCGTTCATCGCCGCCGGCAAGGTGCCGCCTTCGCGCAGTGCGCGGTAAGCGAGCGCGATACACGGGAAGCGCTCCAAATCGGGCGCTTCGAAGTGCAACCCGGAAATCGACGTCAGATCGAGGGGCGGCAACTGGCATGAATGGCGCTCCGGATACGTCAACGCGTACTGAATCGCGTGGCGCATGTCAGTCACACCCATTTGCGCGATCACCGATCCGTCGATCATCTCGATCATCGAGTGTACGACCGACTCCGGATGGACGACAATATCGATCTGGTCCGGACCGAAGCCAAACAGCCAGTGCGCTTCGATAACTTCCAATCCCTTGTTCATCAACGTCGCCGAGTCGATCGTGATCTTCGCGCCCATCTGCCACGTTGGGTGACGCATCGCTTCGGCAACACTCGCCTGCTTCATCTCGGCCTGGTTTTTGGTGCGAAATGGACCACCGGAAGCAGTCAATACGATGCGTCGCACTTCGTCCGTCCGTTCACCGCGCAAACACTGATGCAGCGCGTTGTGCTCGGAATCGACCGGCAACAATTCCGCGCCTGACTTCTTCGCGGCGCGGGTCATCAACTCGCCCGCCATCACGAGCGTCTCTTTGTTCGCCAACGCGACGCGCTTTCCTGCTTCAAGCGCCCGCAGCGTCGGCACAAAACCAACCGCGCCTACTGTCGCCGAGACAACACAATCCGCGTGTGGATGAGTGGCAACTTCGATCAGTCCCGCTTCGCCGGTGACGATGCGCGGCAGATCGACGTCGCGTTCGAAGAGACGCGCGCGTAGATCGTGCGCGGCTGTTTCGCTGTCGACGGAAACGACCTCGGGCAAGTGAGTCGCAATCTGATCGGCGAGTCGCTCGACATTGCTGCCCGCGCCGAGAGCAACGACGCGCATTTGTTTCGCGGTCAACGATTCGACGACGCGGAGAGTGTTGCACCCGATGGAACCGGTTGAGCCGAGTATGGCAACGCCTGTGGTGTGCATCAGTTGTCTAAGCTATCAGGAGGGGGACGAGCACCTTGGTATCGTAGGGGTCGAGAAGATCGATAGTTTGGCCGCCGGCATCGACATACGAGGCCCGGCTGACGCGCCACTCACCGCGATTCGCGTAAACAAGTTGCACCGACGCGTCAACCGTTTCGTTTGCACCGATGACTTTGAGATTGAGCGTCGTCTGGCCATTGCCGTCGTTCACGTTGACGCTGCCGGTGACGATGCTGCCAAAGTCTCTAACTTCCCCGATGTCCCGCTTCAGCTTCTCGCTCTTGCGCAGGAAGTCTTTTGCTTTGTTCGCGGCTTCGCTGTTGCCGACCTGGTAAAGCGCAACACCGACGATGCCGGCGACGAACAAAACGACGACCAAACCCAGCACTACGACCACGCTGCCAACTATCAAAACGATCTTTTTCGTTTTCCACTTACCGTTTTCCATTTTTCATTTTCCATGTTTCAGAAACGACAAATAGAAAATCAAAAATGGTAAATGGAAAAGAAGTTAGACATTGAAATAAAAGACAGCGAAATAGTAGATGAGCGGTGCATTGAAGAGCAAGCTATCCAATCGATCCAATAACCCGCCGTGTCCGGGCAAAATGTTTGCAGCATCTTTGGCTGACGCGCTGCGTTTCAGGGCGCTCTCGACGAGATCACCAAGAATGCCGACGATGCTCATCACGAACGCCAGCGGCAATATCCATTTCAGCGGCAGTTCGCGAAAGAACCAGAAATGCGCGAGCGCCGCCATTGCGAGGGCGGCGACAACGCCGCCAACCGCGCCTTCCCACGTTTTTCCGGGACTGATCGTCGGCGCCATTTTATGTTTGCCGAACGCGCGGCCGATGTAATACGCGCCGGAGTCAGAGCCCATCAGCACGAGAAAAAAGAACGACAGCAAGTGTGCAGAACGTGTCGGCTCGAATCCGGTGCGAATCAAAACGAGGTGCGTGCCAAGGAGCGCCACGTAAAGGACGCCCAGGATCGTCGCGCCGCTCGATCCGATCATCTTGTCAAACGGAGCGCCGCGCAGCATCGCGCCAATCAATGTCGCGATGACCAACACGATGATGACTAGAAGAAATAACAGAAAGACGATCGCCGGCTCTTTTGCTTGCAGCGAGATCGTGATCAATGCGGCGCCGGCGACGAAGCCCGGAACGGGATCGGGTTTTAGCTGGAGTTTCTTCGCGAGCAGGTAAAACTCCCAGAGCGCCAGGACCATCGACGCTGCGGCGAGCACGACAAACAACCACCACAACCACGAAACCAGAATTGATGCGATCAGAAAAGGAAGGACGATGACCGCCGTTAGGAGTCGTTTCATCCGTGGTCCCTGTTTACCACTAATTTTAGTCCGCCAAACCGTCTGTCTCGACTCTGGTAATCAACCACCGCTTCGAGCAAGTGCAGGCGACGAAAATCGGGCCAGAGCGTTTCGGTGACGTAGATCTCGGCGTAAGCGCTCTGCCACAGCAGGAAGTTTGAGATCCGCAACTCGCCGCTGGTACGGACCAGCAGGTCCAACTCCGGCAGGTTGCGCGTGTAAAGCTCGTTGGCGATGCGTTCTTCGGTGATCTCGTCAGGGCGAATGCCTTCGTCGAGCAGTCGCCTGACTGCGGCTTTTGTAGCGTCGACGATCTCGGCGCGTCCGCCGTAGTTCAGCGCGACGGTCAGGATCATGCCTTTGTTGCGCGCGGTTTGTTCGGTCGCTCGCTGGATCTCTTTGCGCACGTTGTCGGCAAGCGCGCCGATGCGTCCGATCGTTTGAAACTTGATGTTCTGGCGATCGATCTCGTCGAGCTCGATGCGCAGATAACGGCGCAACATCCGCATCAAGGCGTCGACTTCGTAACGCGGACGTTTCCAGTTCTCAGTGGAGAAGGCGTAGAGCGTGAGTGCGCCAAGACCGAGCCGCGCGCCGGTATCGACCGCAGCGCGAACCGCTTCAACACCCGCTTTATGGCCAGCAATTCGTGGTTGTCCGCGTTGCGCCGCCCAACGGCCATTGCCGTCCATGATGATGGCGATGTGTCGCGGGAGACGATCCCACGCGACGGCGTTGAGCAACGCCTCCTCGCGCGTCCCTTTTTGTATTACTCCTGTGAAATCAGCAAGCATAATTAGCAAACCCGCTCATTCTTGTCTTTAAGTTTAAGGCTGTCAATCGACAAGTGAGGTTTCCCGCAAAGGCGCAAAGACGCAAAGAAGATCTTGGCGAACTTGCTTTGCGCCTTTGCGGGAAGTACTCCTCACGGATAACGAACCGAAACGAGCGTCAAACCACACGCGGGAGCGGTGGTTGCTGATAACGGGCGACGGCCGGTAGAGATGGCGTCGACGATTGCGTCATTATCGAGCTCGTTGCGACCGGCTGCCACTAATGTACCGGCGATAGTTCTAACCATGTAACGAAGGAATCCGTCAGCGGTAACACGGATTTCCAGAAGAGAATCGCGGGCGCGTTCGTCGAATCGCTCGGTTATGTCGAGCTGAGTTATGGTTCGGACGCGATCCTCAACGTCTGACTGTGTGGCGGAAAAGGCGGTCCAGTCGTGACGGCCAAGAAACAACATGGCCGCCGAGCGCATGAGATCCAGATCGAGTTTGCGAGCTTCCTGGTGTGCGTAGCGCGACCAAAACGGCGAGATGACATGGCCGTTCACGATGCGGTACACGTAAGTCTTGCCAAGCGCTGAATAGCGAGCGTGAAAATCGGGAGAAGCCGGTTCAACTTCGAGCACGCGCACGTCTTTCCCAACGTTCCCGTTGATCGCCGAGCGCAATTTCTCGGGTGTAATCTCGCGTTGAATCTCAACACTCGCAACCTGCCCTTCGGCGTGAACCCCGGCATCCGTCCGGCCAGAACCATGCACGTTGACACTGCGTCCTTCGATCAACGCCAGCGCGCTCGCCAATTCACCTTGCACGGTGCGCAGACCGTCTTGAATCTGCCACCCGTGAAAGTCAGTGCCGTCGTACTGGAGTAGCAGCTTGTAATTATTTTCCATTTTCCATTTTACATTTGTCATTTTTCATTGCCTGCAGGACGCGTTCACAAATGACAAATGACAAATGGAAAACGAAAAATGATCAATGCTTCCGGCTTCCCGGCTTCACCGCCGGGTCACCCAAACGACACGCATCGCAATCCGCAGGCTCAACCGACAACACCTTCAACGACGCCAACGCCGTCCGCGGCACACCCACATCCGCCGCGCCTGCCGATCGATCGATAATCGACGCAGCCGCCACAACGTCCGCGCCGGCTTCAACCAAAGCGTCGATCGTTTCACGCGTCGAGCCGCCGGTCGTGATCACGTCTTCAACCACCAATGTCTTCTCGCCGGGCGAAACAGTAAACCCGCGACGCAACGTCATCTGCCCCGCTTCCCGTTCGGTCCAAATAAACCGCGCCCCCAAAGCCCGCGCCACTTCATGCCCAATCACAATCCCACCAATCGCCGGCGACGCTACCAACTGTATCCCCTGACCCGCAAAATGCTGCGCAATAGCTTCCCCAAACGCCGCTGCCTTTTCCGGAAACTGAAGCACTCGCGCGCATTGCAGGTAGACCGTGCTGTGCAATCCGCTCGACAGTTGGAAATGGCCCTCGAGCAGCGCCCCGGTCTCTTTGAATTCACTTATTACTTCGTCTGCGTTCAATTTCACACCTCGATTAACAGGGCGCCGTGATACAATCCGAGCCCGAATGCCGCCTTATCCCAATCTAGTTTCTGATTCAACGCTCGTTCAAGACACAATCGATCTTCTAAACGGCGCCGGCGGACGAGCGGCCGCAACGGAAATTGTAGACGCGGTATTCAAACTCTCTCACGTCGACGACGAACTCGCCGGTATGCTCGTCGCCGATCTCATCCGCAACGATCGCCGTTTCAAGATCGAGAACCATACTGTCGAACTGCTGCGCGACGATCGCCAATCACGCCTCTTGAAGGATCTTGATTTCGTCGTCGTCGACGTCGAAGCAACCGGCGCGAAGACGCCGCCGAATCGATTGATCGAGCTCGGCGCTTATCGCATTCACAACGGGCGCATCGTCGATAAGTTTCTCTCGCTCGTCAATCCGGAGATCCCGATTCCGCGCTTTGTAGCGACGCTCACCGGCATCTCGAACGAGATGGTGAGAGAAGCCCCGGTCTTTGCCGACGTCGCGCCGCAATGGCTCGACTTCGTAAGCGATTCAGTCCTGATCGCGCACAACTCAAACTTCGACGCTAATTTTATCAATCACGAAATCTCGCGCGTCTATCCCGGGCATCGCATGGTCAACTCGCACTTGTGCACCGTCAAAATTTCCCGGCGCGTGTTGCCCGACCTGCTCAATCACCGGCTCGACACAATCGCCAATCACTTCTCGATCCCGATCGCCAGCCGCCATCGCGCCGGTTGCGATGCGCTCGCCACCGCCGAAATCTTTCTGCACCTGCTGGTAAAACTCGAAGAGAACCACGGCGTCAAAGATCTTGCCGATCTTTGTCTCCTGCACGACACCTACGAGCCTAACTCTCCAAAGCCTCTGCCGGAGTTCGGTTCATCAACCGTCGTGCTACCACGAAAACCAGAATAGCCGCCGCCAGTCCGACTCCAATCCACGGGTAGTACATCGCCAGTATCGCCTTGGCTTCAGAGCCGTAACGCACCGCGAAATATCCTTCCAACAGGAAACGAAACGCGCGCCCAACGACGATCGCGATCATGAAACGCACGAGGCTGAAGCGAAACACGCCCGCCGTGACGACGAACAGTTTGAACGGAAACGGCGGCGGCAACAGCGTCGCCACCAGCACCGCGGCCATGTCGTAACGCTCGATCAGATCCTTCACGCGCTTCTGTTTCGCTTCGGAAAACTTCCGCAACGCACGCGCGCCGGCGCGCCGCGAGATCAAGTAGAGAATCCAGCAACCAATCGCCGATCCGGCGGTCGCCATGAACGCGTAGAGCGGCATCCAGCGTGGGTGCGTGGTCGAGAGCAGTAGCATCAACGCATCGGCGCTGCTCGGCAGCGGCACGAACGTCAGAGTCAAGTAAGGCAACGGCAAACAAACCAAACGCGCCGAACGTGACCAGGTATTCGGAGACGCGCGTAAGCCATTTTGTTATGGGATTTTTAAATAAAAACGCTATCAATCAGCGGCCCTTTCAGAGTTATCGGGTTCTTCATCCGCGCCTTCCTCGTCCTCGGCACTAGCAAGACCACGGTTGCGGCGATTAATTATCAGATAAACGATAGCGCCAACAAGCACGATTGCCCCGACAACGCTCACGATGATCAGCCCGTTGTCTTTCAAAAACAGCAACACTCGCCTGCCGTAGAACACCGCGAGTATGCCTTCGACGTAATAACGGAACGAGCGCGCGATCATTACCGTCAGCAAAAACTTCCAGCGCGGATACTCGAGCGCGCCCGCAGTCGCGACAAATATCTTGAACGGAAGCGGCGGCGGCAGTATCGCCGGAATGCCGATCGCGAGAAACCCGAAACGCTCGTATGCTCTCTCGACGCGCCTGATCTGGTGCATCTTGAAGCGCTTCCGCAACACCGCCTGCCCGCCGCGACGCACGATCGAGTAAAGCATATTGCAGCCGATCACAGATCCGGCGGCAGCAAACAGCGGAAAGTAAAAAGCCGCGGTCGGATACTTGTAACAGCGTCCGACGACGAGATAGTCGTTGATTTCAGGCAGCGAGAGCAGCGAGGAGTCGAGCGCGCCGATTATGATCATCGCCGGGGCGGCGATGTACAAAGGCATACTGATGACGTTCACTTCCAACCACTGCGCAATCCGCCATAACCAGTCAACCATCCGTATATCCGTTACTATTTGACCGGCGCGAAGACTGCTGGTGTGTCGTAAGTGACTCCAACTGTAAATCCTGAGTTTGGACTAAAGCTGGTGAGACCCTTGATGCCCGCGAAGTCGAAACGTAAACCCGACGCGCGAATCTGCATGCCGAGCCGCGCTTCGCCCATCGACTCGGTGCCGAGTGGTCCATTGCCGGGACGCGTGTTGGCGCGTCCGTTGACCTCGCCTGCGACGCTGAACATTTTGTTGATGCGAAAGATTCCCGCGAGTCCGTAAGTGATCACGTCGTTCTGCGAGAACAGTTCGGTGGGCGCGGTCAGAATCGCGAGCCCGATGTTGCCGAAAGTGTTGAAGCGTCCGTCCTGGCCAAACTTCTTGCCGACGAGGATCGATCCGAAAGCGTTGGTTTGGTTGAGACCGATGCCGGTGCCCTGGCTCGAGTTCGGCAGTTGCACGCCGAAGCGAAAACCGAGCGATGGACCACGACGCGTTTCGTTACGCAGTTTGAACTTGGCGGCGAGCGTGAAATCGCCTGTGTCGTTGGTGGAATTAGCTCCCGGCGCGAGATCGAGTGGAATCGCCGACAGGCCGCGCGAGTTGATGCTGACGTAGTTTTGGGCCACGCCTTCGATTTGAAACTCGACGTTCGGGCCCATGCCGAAACTGACGCCGATAACGCCGACTCGCGTCAGATCGCCGGTAATGCCCGAAACGGGATACTGCGCGCGCTGCATGAAATCGATGCCCGCTTCGATGCGGACCGTCCCGGGCGGAATGATGTCGACGTCTTCAGTGATGCAGCGGCCGCTGCTGCGCCTGCACGACTGTGCACAGCGCAAGCAGGACGAAAATGACGGCCAAACGGATCATCGGTACGGGATTCTAAGTCCCAGTGTCGCAAAGCGTCAATGTGTTAGTATTCGCGCCACTATGCGACGCCTTTCAATTGTCCTCCTGATCAGTGTTTGTCTGATAACTTTCCTGCCCGCGGGCCAGTCTGCGCAGTCGACTTCAGAGCCACGAACAGTTCAGCTAAACGGAATCAAAGACAAGATCACGATCCGCCGCGACGAGCGTGGCATTCCTTATATTGAGGCCCAAAACGACGAGGATCTTTACTTTGGACAAGGCTATGCCACCGCCGCCGATCGGCTCTGGCAGATGGATCTGGTGCGGCGCACCGCGCGCGGCGAACTGTCGGAGGTCTTGGCGCCGGCAAAACGTCGCACTGGAGCAGGACAAACTGCATCGCACTTATGGTTTCATCACAGGTCGCGGAAGCCGAGTACGCCAATGCCTCTCCCAAATCGAGCGCGCTGCTCGAAGCTTACGCTCGCGGCGTCAATGCTTACGCTTCTTCGCTCGACGCCAAATCGCGTCCACCGGAGTTTCAGATACTGAATTACGAATTTCGTCCCTGGACGCCGGCAGGATTCATTCGACCGTCATCAAGCTGTTTTTCGAAGCGCTTTCCGATACCTGGCGGCTCGATCTCATGCGCCAGAGTCTCGCTTCTTTGCCGGCAGAAAAACGCGCGGCGCTGATGCCGGTCACCTCGCCGATCGACGTGCTCGTCGTCGGCAAAGACGGTCCGGCGAAAGCGGCGCCGGCACGCTCGACCGGGCGCCGTTATCAAAGATCCTCTTTCACCTGACTCGCTCAAAGCTCTGGCGCATAACGCGTCGATCGCCGCCGAGGCGCTCGCCCGCGTCGGCTTTATGCCAGAGAGCTGGCCGCCAGTAACAACTGGGTGATCAGCGGCAAACGAACTGTCTCCGGCAAACCGTTACTCGCAAACGATCCGCACTTGCGGCCGTCAGCGCCGTCGATCTGGTACATGGTCCATCTCAACACGCCGGGTTATCGAGTTGCCGGAGTCACATGCAGGCGGGCTTCCCGGCGTTGTGATTGGTCATAACGAGCACATCGCGTGGGGCTTCACCAATGTTGGACCAGACGTGCAGGATCTCTATCTCGAAAAATTCGATCCGGCCAATCCCAACAAATTATCAAACGCCGTCGGGCTGGCAGGAGGCGACTGTCCGCCACGAAGAGATAAAAGTCAGAAAGACGTTTACGTCAGCGCCGAATTTGACGTCGTGACATCACGAAGTGACCGTCACGCGTCATGGTCCAATCATCTTCGCAGGCGACGGCAAACGTTACGCGCTGCGCTGGACGGCGTTCGACCCCACCAGGAACAACGCCGACATCAATTACGCGTTGAACCGCGCGCGAAACTGGAACGAGTTCAAGATCAGCGGTGCTGATCGTTCACCGCGCCCACGCAAAACATCGTGTACGCCGACGTCAACGGCCATATCGGCTATCACGCGGCGGGCATCGTGCCGATTCGCCGTGCCGGCGACGGCAGCCTGCCGTATGACGGATCGACAGATGCCGGCGATTGGGTCGATTACATTCCGATTCGCCAAACTGCCGAACCTTTACGATCCGCCTTCAGGCATGATCGTCACTGCCAATCAACGCATCGTCGGCACTGACTATCCGTACCATCTCACGCATTCGTGGGCGCAGCCGTATCGCGCGCGCCGGATCTTCGAGTTGCTAAACGAGAAACCAAAACACACGACGGAAGACTTTCGTCGGATTATCGGCGACGTTTACACGATCGCCGGCGTGCTGTTCGCACAGCAGGCCGTCAAGACTCTTGCGGCCGAAGTTGACGCCTGAAGACGAAAAGCTGCGCGCGACGTTGGATGCTTTCGAAAAATGGGATGGACGTGTAAATGCCGAGTCAACCGTCGCGCCGATTGTCTCGTTAATGCGGATCGCGTTTCGGGGGAAAGTTCTGGACGGTGCGCTTGGTCCGGACCTGGTCAGGAACTTTCAGTGGAATAATTTCGAAACGACGCTCGATCGCATATCAAAGACCAACCAGCCGGCTGGCTGCCGAAGGAGTTTCCGACTTACGCAGATCTGCTGCGGCATTCTCACGACGAAGCGATCAGACAGTTGACGCGCACCTTTGGCGAAGACCGTTCGAAATGGACGTGGGGTGACTTTGAGAAAGCGCGCTTTCCGCATCCGCTTAGCGACGGCGCCGTTGATCGGCGCTCTGTTTACAATTCCGCCGGTGCCGCAGAATGGAACGGGCGGGTTGGTGGGCGCCACGGTCAATGTCGGCGCATCTGTTTCGATGAGGCTGATCGCAGATCCGAGTGACTGGGACAAGACGCAGCAAGGAATCGCGCTCGGCGAATCGGGTTCGCCCAAAAGCCCGCACTGGTCGGATCAATTGGCTGACTGGCGCGCCGTGACGCCGCGTGAATTTCCGTTTACGGCGGCGGCGGTGGCGAAAGCGACGCAGTCGAGAACGCCACGCTTGTGTTGGAACCGATGAAATGAGTGAAGAGTGGCGCACGTTCTGCGCTATCGAGCTGCCGGAGCAGGTGCGCGCGCGATTGCAGGATCACGTGAGGCGATTGCGTGAAGCCGTTCCGAATGCGAGTGCGAGTTGGAGCAGGCCGGAGAACGTACATCTCACGTTGAAGTTTTTTGGCAACGTTCGCACGAGAAAAATTGCCTCTGATTTCCGCCGCAGTTTCAAGAGTCACTCACAAATTTCTTCATTTTCAGATCTGCTATTGGCGGGACAGGAGTGTTTCCAGCGATCGACCCAAGTGCTCTGGATCGGCGTCGAAGATCCATCCGGCAGCTGTCCGAGTTGCAACGACGATTGGAAGACGAATGCGCGGAGGAAGGTTTCGAGAAAGAAAATCGCGCTTACCGGCCGCACCTCACCATCGCTCGCCTCCGCCGGCCGGAAGGTGCTCGACGAGCTCGCCGAGACACATCTGCAAACGAAGTTCGAGTATTAGCGAATCATCCGTGCGCGAGTTTGTGCTATTTCGCAGCGAATTGAGCCCGAAAGGCTCGCGTTACACGTCCGATATCTACACACGAATTGACTTCTAGCGCGGCAGCTCGCGCGGACGCGCCGGCGGTGGCGGCAACTTATCCTTATCATCACTCTCGCCCGTCTGCGACAGCACTTCCTTGATCGCGCCGATGCTCGACAAGCATCGCCGACGTCTCCACCGGCATAAAGATCACTTTCGAATTGTTCGTCCGCGTCATGTCGCGCAGACTCTCGATGTAGCGCATCGTGATCAGATATTGACCCGGGATCGCCGCCCGGCATCGCTCGCGCGATTCGATTGAGCGCTTCCATCTCCGCTTCCGCATTGCTGCAAGCCGTGCCTGCGCCGCACCTTCAGCCGCGAGAATCGCCGACTGCTTTTCACCTTCAGCACGCGTCACCGCCGCCTGCTTCTCGCCTTCGGCACGCGTGATCGCCGCCTGCCGATCGCCTTCGGCCTGCAACACGAGCGCGCGCCGGTTGCGCTCGGCCGTCATCTGTTTCTCCATCGTGATGCGCACGTCTTCCGGCGGATTGATGTTCTTCACGTCGACGCGCGTGACCTTCACGCCCCACTTGTCAGTCGCCTCGTCGAGGATCAGGCGCAGTTTCGCGTTGATCTGATCGCGTTGTGAGAGCGTGTGGTCCAGGTCCATCTCGCCCATCACCGCGCGCATGCCGGTGATCGTCAACTGCACGATGCCGCCCACCAGATCGTTGATCTCGTAGACTGCTTTGATCGGATCGGTTATCTGCCAGTAGACGACCGAGTCGACATGAATCGTCACGTTGTCGCGCGTGATCACGGGCTGCGGCGGCAGATCGATGTACTGTTCGCGCAGATCGATCGACGTGGAGACCGGGACGCGCGTTGGTCCAGTAAACGGCGCGCGGCTTGTCCAAAAACGGCACGAGGATGTTCAAACCGCTGGTCGCGACCTTGTCGAACTTGCCCAAACGCTCCACCAGCATCACGGTCGCCTGGGGCACGATGCGGATCGTCTTCACTGCGATCACTAACAGCACAATCGCGATGAAACCGAAGAAGAAAAAAGCAAGGGCGGAGGTAATTGGTTCCATAATCGACTCCTGGTCCCTCCGCGTCCTCTGCGGTCCTCGGCGTCCTCTGCATTATATACATCGTTTACGCAGAGGACGCCGAGGACCGCAGAGATCGCAGAGAATGTTCAGACTAGAACACTTACAAACAAAAGATTACGCGGAAAGGGCCTGTTCGACAATCTCCGCGGCCGATAAAACAATCCCTTCCGCATTCGGCCGGCCCACGATTTGCACTCCGATCGGCAAACCTTCGACCGTGCGTCCGGCGGGTACAGTCACGACCGGCAAATCGAACACGTTGAACGTTTGCGCGTAACTAAAGGCGCGAAACGTGCCCGAATCTCGAGCCACGAACCGTGACTTTCAGCGTGTCGTGCTCGTAAGCAGGCGTCGAGCCGACTGGCGCGATAAGATGATCGGCGTCGTCTCCATCCAGCGCAGCAACTCCTCACGCAAGCGATCGCGCTCCATCCAGGCGGCGATGTACTGGTCCAACGTCGGCGGCGGCTGATCGTCGGCGGTGGCAAGCCGCCAGCTTACAAACGATCCGCCTTCACTTTCGCGCCCGGCGTACCACCTGTCGCAGTTGGACCACGGACGCGCGTGAAAACAACTTCAGCCACAATTCGTTGCCGCGCTCGACGTGCGGCGGACGCCGTTCCTCGCCAATCAACCCTGCCTGAATCAACACCGACGCAGCAACCTCAACCGTCTTCGCTGTTTCATCGGTAACTGGCGCTACGCCATCATCGGAATACCAGGCAAACCGAACCCCGTTTAAATCCGTATTCGAGAACGCCTCGCCGCCGGCAAGCACTCCGAAACAACAACCGCAGATCGGCGACGTTACGCGCCATTGGCCCAATCACCGCGCCAAGCGCGTATGGACCAGTGCTCGGCGGAAACTGTCCCTCGCCAGGCACGCGTCCGGAGGTCGGCTTCAAACCCGCAATGCCGCAAAAGTGCGCCGGAATGCGAATCGATCCGGCCAGATCGCTGCCCAAACCGCCGGGCGACATCCCGGTCGCAATCGCCACCGCTTCACCGCCACTCGATCCACCCGGCGTCAGCTTCGGATCTTGCGGATGATGTGTTCGGCCGAAGACCGGGTTGTCAGCGTTGTAATCCATCGCCATCTCGGCCGCGTTCGTCTTTCCGAGCAGGATCGCGCCTGCCGCTTTCAAACGCGCAACTGCCGGCGCGTCAACAGTTGGCACGTGATCGGCGCGAATTGTTGATCCGCTTGTCGTACGCAAACCGGCCGTTTCGATCGTGTCTTTGATCGTCAAGGGCACGCCGTGCAGCGCGCCCAACGGATCTCCGCGCATCACAGCCGCTTCCGCGAGCCGCGCGCGGTCCAGCAGATCCGGCGCGATAGTCACGACCGCATTCAATGCTGGATTTAGTTGTGAGATTTGCTGCAAACAGATTTCAGCCACTTCGACTGGTGAGATATTTCGCCTCTTGATCGCTGTTTCTAATTTGATCAAATTGGAGTTCATACTTCGATGATCTATACTTACACCGGTGTCCATGTCCACTAACAAAGGAGAGCATTCTTGGCTATCCGTTTGAGCAGGACCTTCATCCTGCGCAAGCTTCACCAACTTTCCGGCATTTTTCCACTCGGCATTTTCCTTTTAGAGCACTTCTACACGAACTCGAAGGCGTTGACCGGCGCGGGTGATTTCAACTACGCGGTTGACGATCTACAGTCGATCCCCTACATCCTGTTCGTCGAGATCGGCGGCATCTTTATACCGCTCATCTATCACGCCGTCTATGGTTTGGTGATCACCGTGGAAGCGCGGCCCAACAATCTCGCCTATCCGTATCCGCGCAACTGGTTCTACCTGGTGCAGCGAATCACCGGCGTGATCCTGTTCTTCTTCATCTTTTTCCACGTGCTGAACTTCCGCTTCGGCATGATTCCCGGTTTGAACACGATCTCCGTGGCCCATGCCCCGGATAAAGCATTCGACATCGTAGCCGGCGAGTTTCGCATCTGGTGGATTTTCGCGATCTACATGATCGGAATCACAGCCACCGTGTGGCACCTGGCCAACGGCATCTGGCTCTTCCTCGTTGACTGGGGCATCACGATCGGAGAACGCGCGCAACGCTTGACCGGATACGCGTGCATCGCCTTTGGCGTCTTGCTGCTGCTGGTTGGCATCAACGCCGCCGTTGCTTTTATTACGTCCGGGCGGACTGTTAGGAGGAATTATTTACTGATGGCGAGTAACGGCATGAAGATCGCGATTGTCGGCGGCGGGCTTGCTGGTCTGGCGGCGGCCATGAAGATCGCGGAAGGCGGCCACGCGGTCGATCTTTTTTCGGTCGTTCCCGTCAAACGCTCTCATTCGGTTTGCGCGCAGGGCGGCATCAACGGCGCGGTCAACACCAAGGGCGAAGGCGATTCGACCTGGGAACACTTCGACGACACCGTCTACGGCGGCGACTTTCTCGCGAACCAACCTCCCGCGAAAGCGATGTGTGAAATGGCGCCGTCGATCATTTACCTGTTCGATCGCATGGGCGTTCCCTTCTCGCGCACGAACGAAGGCTTGCTCGACTTTCGTCGCTTCGGTGGAACCAAGCACCATCGCACCGCTTTCGCCGGTGCTTCGACCGGGCAACAGTTGCTCTACGCGCTCGACGAGCAAGTGCGTCGTTATGAAGTCGCGGGCAAAGTGAGAAAGTTTGAGCACTGGGAAATGCTCTCGCTCGTGCTCGACGACCATCAGGTCTGTCGCGGCCTCGATCGCGATGAACTTGCAGACGCTCGAGCTCAAAGCATTTCCTGCCGACGCGGTGATCATGGCGACTGGTGGACCGGGCTTGATCTTCGGCAAGTCGACCAACTCGATGGTCTGCACCGGCAGCGCCGTCTCGGCCTGCTATCAGCAGGGCGCGAAGTACGCGAACGGCGAGTTTATTCAAGTTCATCCGACTTCGATTCCCGGTGAAGACAAGCTGCGCCTGATGTCTGAATCAGCGCGCGGAGAAGGCGGACGTGTTTGGGTGCCGCGCACGAAAGGCGACACGAGGCCGCCGTCGTCGATTCCGGAAAAAGAACGTTGGTATTTCCTCGAAGAGAAGTATCCGGCTTACGGCAATCTCGTTCCGCGCGACATCGCGACGCGCGAGATCTTCCAGGTCTGCATCGAGCGGCATGGGCGTCGGCGGAGAGAACCAGGTCTATCTCGATCTGACGCACATTCCGGCCGACGTGCTCGATCGAAAACTCGGCGCGATCCTCGAAATCTACGAGATGTTCGTCGGCGACGATCCGCGTCATGTGCCGATGCGCATCTTCCCCGGCGTCCATTACTCGATGGGCGGACTGTGGGTTGACTATCAACAACGCACAAACGTTCCCGGATTGCTCGCCGCCGGCGAATGCGACTACTCGATTCACGGCGCGAATCGTTTGGGCGCGAATTCGCTCGTTAGCTGCGTGTTCGGTGGGTTCGTCGCGGCGCCTGCGGCGATTGAGTACGCGAAGAACGTCGAACGAAACGGCGCCGATGGTTCGCGTATCTACGATCAGGAGCTGAAGCTTCAGACCGAGATCAACGATCGGCTCGTTAAGCAAAGCGGCAACGAGAACCAGTACGTGCTGCACCAGGAAATGGGCAAGTGGATGACGGACAACGTCACCGTCGTCCGTTACAACGACAAGCTCAAAGCGACCGACAACAAGCTGCTCGAGCTGATGGACCGTTACAAACGGATCTCGATCAACGATTCGAACCTGTGGGCCACGATGGCGCTGCCGCACGCGCGCCATCTCGCCAACATGCTCGAGCTCGCGCGCGTGATCACGCTCGGCGCGTTGAATCGCAACGAATCGCGCGGCGCGCACTACAAACCGGATTTTCCCGATCGCGACGATGAAAACTTTCTGAAGACGACGATCGCAGAGTATTCAGGCGAGGGGCCGGTATTCTCTTTCGATCCCGTGGACGTCTCGTTGATTCAGCCGCGCAAGCGCGATTACAGCAAAGGCAAAAAAGAAACGGCAAAGGCGTAATCACCTGTGGCAAATCCAAGCAAAACAGTCGAGATACACATTCGCCGCCGCGCCAATCCCGACGCGACGCCTTACTGGGAACAGTTTGAAATTCCTTACCGGCCGAATCTCAACATCATCTCGTGCCTGATGGAGATTCAGAAGAACCCGGTTAACAAAGCCGGCGAACGGACCACGCCGCCCGTCTGGCAGATGAACTGCCTCGAACAGGTGTGCGGCATCTGCACGATGGTCATCAATGGACGCGCGCGCCAGTCGTGCTCGGCGCTGGTCGATAAGCTGGAACAGCCGATCAAGCTGGAACCGATGGCGAAGTTTCCGAACATTCGCGACCTGATCGTCGATCGTGCGCAGATGTTCGATCACTTGCGTCGCGTGCATGCGTGGATCGAGTTGGACGGCACGTACGATCTTGGCCCTGGACCACGCATGGACCAGGACGACGTGCAGGAACGTTATGCGTACTCGCGTTGTATGACGTGTGGCTGTTGTCTGGAAGCGTGTCCGCAGTATGAAGGCGACAACTACATCGGACCACAGGCGATCGCGCAGGTGCGTCTGTTCAACATGCACCCAAGCGGCAAGATGACCGCGATGAACGGCTCGAAGGCATCATGGGTGAAGACGGCATCACCAACTGCGGCAACGCTCAGAACTGCGTGAAGGCATGCCCGATGGGTATCCCGCTAACGCGCGCCATCTACGAAGAGAACCGCGAAACCGTGATCCACGGGCTGTTTGGTTGGCTTAAAGGTTAACCACAAGAGGCACAAAAAGCACAAAAGGCACAAGAGAAGAAAAAAGAGAGAGAGAGAGGGAAACTCAACTCCCTTTCTCTCTTTCTGTTTTGTGCTTTTTGTGCCTTTTGTGGTTAAAGTGTCTAAACCCCTAGAACGTCCACCAGCTCCTGCACAGCTGACGCACTCTTCTGCAACGCGATCCGCTCTTCCGCGGTTAGGTTGATCTCGATGATCTGTTCCAACCCGCGTGCTCCGAGCTTGCATGGGACGCCGACGTAGAGGCCGTTGATCCCATACTCACCTTCGAGATAAGCAGCGCACGGCAGGATCTTTTTCTTATCCTTAAGAATCGACTCCGCCATCTCGACCGCCGCCGCTGACGGCGCATAATACGCCGAACCAGTCTTTAACAAACTCACGATCTCAGCGCCGCCGCCTGCCGTTCGCTTCACGATCGCGTCGACCTGTTCCTTCGATAACAGTTCGGTGATGGGAATTCCCGCGCAGGTTGAATAACGCGGCAACGGCACCATCGTGTCGCCGTGTCCGCCAAGCACAAACGCGGTTACGTTTTCGACGGAGACATCGAGTGCTTCGGCGAGGAAGCAACGCATGCGCGCCGAGTCGAGCACGCCGGCCATTCCGATCACGCGATGCTTCGGGAAACCCGATCGTTTCAGCGCCACCTGGCACATCGCATCGAGTGGATTCGAGACGATGATCAGGATCGAGTTTGGCGAGCGCCGGACGCATTCGTCGACGACCTGGGAAACGATGCCGGCGTTTGTTTTCAACAGATCGTCGCGGCTCATTCCGGGTTTGCGCGCGAGTCCGGCCGTGATGATGACGATGTCCGAGTCTTCTGTCTCGTCGTAAGTGTTTGCGCCGATCATCCGCACGTCAAAACCTTCGATTGGCGCCGCCTGGGCCAGGTCCAGGGCTTTGCCTTGCGGCACTCCTTCGACAATATCGACGAGCACCACGTCGCCGAGTTCCTTTGCGGCCAGCCAGTGTGCCGCTGTCGCGCCGACGTTTCCCGCGCCGACTACAGTAATCTTCTTTCGCGCACCCATTTCGCTTTATTCCTTTGAAATAAGATGTAGGATTTGCCTTGGATTTAAAAGACCGCGAGTTTACAAGTGGGTTGCAGGGGTGTCAAATCGACCACATGGACGATATAGATCTGGATAATCCCTTCCCTGAGCCGATCGAAATCGAAATCACGGACGTGTTCGATCTGCACACCATTCCGCCGCGTGATGTGAAGCGTGTGGTCGAAGAGTATTTACTGCTTGCGCACGAGAAGGGTTTTCGGAGCGTGCGCATCATTCATGGGAAAGGCATCGGCGTCCAACGCGAAACGGTGCGCTCGATCCTCGCCCGCACACCGTTTGTCCGAGACTGGACCGACGCACCACCCGATGGCGGCGGTTTGGGCGCCACGATCGTTCACTTCGCAGAGTAAGCTTACGGGCCGGCGGCGAAGTACTTCTTCACGTACTTCCCGTAAATCAGTTTTCGCTCGACTGGTCCCCAGAAGCGGGAATCGCTGGAGTTATCGCGGTTGTCTCCTATGACGAAGTAACGATTTTCGTCTAATTTGAGCGGGGCGAGACTACGCTTGGATTCATTGTACCTGGAATCGACATAAGGCTCCTCGAGGAGCTTTCCGTTGACGAACACCTCGCCATCGCGGATGTCAATTGTGTCGCCAGGTAATCCGACGATGCGCTTGATATAGCTCCTGCTTTGGTCCATCGGAAAAAGAAACACAACGATATCGCCGCGCTCGAGCTTCTCGAACCCTCTGTCGATGATGATCCTGTCGCCATCGTTAAGCGCCGGCATCATCGCCGTCCCCTCGACCTTGACCGGTTGAACCTGCACCAGCGTGGAACAAGCGAGAGCGATCAGGCTGATGAGAAAGATTGGGAGTAGTTTTATTGAGCCGGGATGCGTCAATAGTTCGTATACAACAAGCGGTTCGGAGACTCCTGGGGGTTCGTAATTACACCGACAGTTGAAGTGCCGACGAGCGCCGAGCGGACCGCCGCGGGCGATGCAGTTCGATGGTTTTGCAGATAGAGCGCTACGACGCCGGCCACGTGCGGTGACGCCATTGAAGTGCCTGACGCAGTAGCGATCATAAGATTGTTGCTGCCTATCCAGGCCGACGGAATGCTGACGCCGGGCGCGAAAAGATCCAACACCGGCCCATAGTTAGAAAACTCTGCACGAGAATCGGACTTGTCCGTAGCGCCGACCGTAATGGCCTCGGGCACGCCCGCGGGAGAATAAGCTGACGCGTCCTTACTCCCATTTCCGGCCGCTACTACGTAAGTCACACCCGCTCTGATCGAATTTCTGACTGCCGCGTCGACGGCCCTGTTGCTCTCTCCACCGAGACTCATGTTAGCCACCGCCGGAGTGCCCAGTTGAGCCGACTGCGAACGATGCCACGTCACGAAGTTGACTCCGTCGATAACGTCAGACCACGTGCCGGTGCCTTGACAGTTGAGCACGCGCACACCGAACAGACGCACTTTCTTAGCCACGCCGAACGTCTTACCGCCGATAGTGCCGGCCACATGCGAGCCGTGTCCGTTGCAGTCAATACCGGTGCCCTCAACGTCAACGGCGTCGTAGATGGCGAAAGCGCGCCCGCTGAATTCATAGTGTGTCGGGAGAATTCCGGTGTCGATGATGTAGGCATTCACGCCCGTACCAGTGTTGGTATACGCATAATACTTGTCGAGCGGCAGCTCGCGCTGATCGATGCGGTCGAGTCCCCAAGAAGCATTGGGCTGCGGCTTCAATTCGACATTCGGATCGGGCGCCAGGACAATGGGGTCCGCGTCCGGCGTGCCGACCGCGATGGCTTCGTCCTGTACTATGAACGCGACCCGCGAATCCTGGCTCATCGCCTGCGCCTGCGCATTAGTAGCGTTCAGACGAAAGCCGTCGACAGCTTTACTCCAGGTGCGGTCGAAACTGCCGCCGTAATCCAGCGTCAGGGCCGTGGCGGTCACAACCACCGGCGGATCGGCAGGAACCGGTCCTGCAACATCGAATATCGGACTTGCGCCAGGAGCGATCGAAAATGCGCTTGAAGTTGAACCCGGCGCACCTTTAGAAGCCGGTGCCACTACAGGCGTTGGAGCCGGATCGGCAATGGGACTAAGGTTCGTGGTCGCCAGCACGACGATAAAGCGATTAGGTACAGGATTGGCGACCGTATAGAACTTAGTGGACGCAACCAGGGTTTGGCTTTTGATAGATAGAGAAGGTGAGGCCGCTAAGTATAAAACAGCGGCAGCGAGCAGCAGAGCTAGCGTCTTCCTCATCGAGTTTCTCCTAAAATCAGGCTGAGCCGTGAGGCGGGTTCTTGGGTTAGTGACCCATCTTACCACACAGAATCGTAAATGAGATTCACTTTTCTGGACCGTGCGATCCGTCCGCTCGGGCGTCTAAAATTCCAAAAATGCCACGGTGCTCAGGCAGCAGGTGCGTTGAAATGGGCGCTCTGCTTCGATGCAGGACGCAGCGGTGAACAGAATTTCCAAAGAAGAAATGCTGAATAAGGCATACCGCCTCGCCTACTTTCTCCATCAGGATAAAGGTATGGCGATTCGGATCGTCGGCGCTGCCACGCTCAAGTTGAACGTTGCGATGGCAGTTCAGAGCAAGCGACTCTATTACGTCCCGGTAGGGAGGTTTTCACGCGGAGACTCGCGCCGCACTGACGGCATCCGCAACAAAGCCCTGTTCAGCGATATTCATTTACTCCAACGCCTGATTTACGGTGAATCAGAACCTTACGAACGCCAAAAGGAGCTTGCCGCCACAGCTGGACCATCAGGCGTTTCTGCTGACGGCGACCCAGCAAGTGAAGAAGACCTCCTCGTTCACTTCATCAAGCACCTCGTGAGAATTACGACAAAGCGGAACGCCTTCTACGTCACACTGGGTGTCAGCCGCCTCCTCCACAGCTACAGCACGCTTGAAACTATGGAAATTTATAATGCAGTGATCGGCGAGCCTGAGCGCGTCAAAGACGACTACTACTACCGCTCGCGTAAAGCTGTCTTGATGCATGAAATGTATCAGCGCTTTGGACAGTTGATTCGAGCCTGCCGGCAACGGCGCGGTGAAGAAAGATTCGAGACTCAGCAAGGCTCAAACGAACAACGGTCGCTCGTGGGAGAGTGTCTCCGTCTGTTCACGCCCTGGGACACACGCTGCCCCGTGCCGTCTGACTTCGATCCGTTTAAGTCAGTCATTGCCTCGCTTACTTCGAATAGCAGCGCCGACGAAAACAAAATCGAAGTGAATCGCATCCACGCCATTCTGCACCCGGATTGCTTCGCGAGATTAGTTGCGGCTTTCGGTTACGGCGCGCCAGGCGAGCGGATGGAGTTGCCGCGTTTCTTCTCGGACACCAACGATCAATCTCCGCCTCAACAACGTCGCGCGCCGGCGGAGCTGAGCGCCGAAGAAGTTGATGAGATTAATCAGATGCTTGCCGAGCAGTCAGGGCGGCGGCGCCGTTCGTCGTCCACCGGCGTTATCCGCATCATTGTCGATGGTGTAGAGCGTGGCAGATTGAATCCCGCCGAAGAGTCGAGCATTAGCTTTACGGCTGACGGGGATGCAGAGCTTATCGAAGTAAAGACGACGGACCCGCACGGCGATCTGCTGCTCGCGACGCACTTGCTCACGTCGTTTGAGGATGCAGACGAGGCGGCAACTGTATCTTCAATTCAGTTGGAAGGCGGCCAGAAGCTGTCACTCAGGATTTCGAAGGTCGAGTCGGATGGCGGTACGGATCTCCTGGTCAAGTTCGGGTATCGGGAAACGAATGCCTTTAGAGCGGTGAGTTTGTGGTGGCAACGGCTAAACCTGCGGCTTGTTCCGGAGGAAGTAGGAATATCAGCAGCACACATCGTGGTTGCCGGCGTGGTGGTTGTTTGCCTTGCGAGCTATCTCGGATATGTGACACTGAGTTCGCGCCAGACAAGTGAACCGGCGCAAACGCTCGTGGCGCAAACGACTCCTGTTCCTGTTACCGAAGCGATCAATCCGCCAGTTACGGAAGCGCCACGTCAGACTGCGCCTCAACCAGAGCGAGGGGCCAGGAGTGAGGTTAAAAGCGCCAGGTCAACTGCTGCTCCGAAAGCGCCTGCCGCTGATTACACTTCACCTGACGCAGACGAAGACACCGATGTGACGCGCAGCGGAAATGTAGTCCCGAATCTAACGCTCAAGGATGTAAAGAAGATCTATGTAGGTGACAGTCAACTGCGCAGCAATCTCCTTGAGAGCCTGGGATCGAGCGGCCTCGTTGCTACAACGACCAACGCAGACGAAGCAGATGCGGCACTTAAAATCGTGATCTCGCCAACCAGCACGTCGGCACAACTGGTCAACGCACGCGGAACAGTGCTTTGGGGTCGCCGTTATTCTGGTGAGACCAGCGAGATAGTCAAAGACTTGGTGTCCGAGATCAGGCTGGCGCGCGGCGCACATTAACCACAAAAGGCACAAAGAGCACAAAAGGCACAAAAAAGAAGAGAAAGAGGGGCAGGTCGGTCTCACCTCTTTCTCTTTCTTCCTATCTTGTGCCTTTTGTGGTTTATCTTGGCTCGCCCTGGAGCACGAATCCCGCCCAGTAGTACGGCGCCTGCCAACGTCCTTCACGCCAGATCGCGATTTGCGCTGCCCTGAGCGCCGCTGCCGTATGCGGCCGTTTCGGTCCCAACAGTCCTCGATAAAAATCGGTCATTAACCGCGCGGTGGCCTGGTCCTGAACATCCCAGAGGCTCACCACCACGCGTTTAGAGCCGGCGTACATGAAGCCGCGCGTCATCCCGTAGAGACCTTCGCCCTTCACTTCTTTGCCAAGGCCCGTGCGGCAACCACTCAGCACCACCAACTCGGCCCCTAACCTCAGATTGAAGACCTCATGCGCGCGCAAGTATCCCTCCTGCGGCTTTCCCTGACGGTCTAACATCGAAAGCGCAATGCCGGAAAGCTCCGGGTGCATACTGTCCAGAAAACTATGAGTGGCAAAATGGATGATGCGATAACGGCTCAAATCGTCACTCATCGCCGTCGCACGATTAGCTTCAAAACCAAGCGCAGCCTTTCGACGTGTTGAAGGAGCGAGAGCAAGGATCGCTTCTGCTTCCTGTCGCGTGTAAGGAAGTCGTGGCAAAGCAGGGCCCTCATCCGAAGACGGCGCTCCGTGATGCCCACCCGCGTTGCGGCTCACGTTTCCGGTAACTCTTTCATCAGTTTTGTCGAACACGGGATCTGCGAAGACAGCC
This sequence comes from uncultured Acidobacteriota bacterium, assembly GCA_963770215.1. Lineage (GTDB taxonomy): Bacteria > Acidobacteriota > Blastocatellia > Pyrinomonadales > Pyrinomonadaceae > PSRF01. The sequence continues at coordinate 48,277 of CAVYOP010000006.1, read as the reverse complement.
ACGACTTTCTCAGCCGGCGCACGTCCCTGCAGTTCCCGCCTGAGTACTGCAAGCGTTGAAGCCGACGGAATGCTCGTCACTTCGTGTTCGACAATCAACGGCACGTACGGCGACGTCTGACCAGGAAGCGTCAGCGCAGCGAACGGCAGATACTCCAATGCGCCATCGGGAACGACGAGCAGACGCTTTCTTCCTAACTGTGCGGCGACTGGCCCAAGCAGCATCTGGCTCAACGCCGCGGCCGCAGCCGGATACTCGGCGTCAGCCTTGCGGACGCGCTCGCGCTTCTCGTCGGCAGTTTCAAACTTCACGTACAGGTTGCGAGCGGTTAACAGTTCGTAGCAGCGCCGGGCCGCAGCCTCGATCGTGGCGCGCGGCGGCAGTTCGTAACTGGAAAACGAAGTCGCAGTCACAGCCCAGAGATAACTACGCTCTTCGCCGAGCGAATACTCCAGCAATACCGTCGCATCATCAGTGACTGCGTTTTGGATCTCCGCCAGACCAAGCGGCGCGGGCTGTGTCAACGCTGCGTAGCGCGGGCTGTGCGCTTTCATCTCGCCTTCGATCGCGAGGAGCTGCGTCAACAGTTCCTCGATCTTGCGTCGCACCGCAGCCGCTGATTCCTCCTTGTACGGGCTGCTGAACAAGCGCATCTGCCTGTCCGCTTCGAGGTTGAGCATCTGTTGCAAAGAACGCTCGCGCGCAAGTAAAGCGGGATCGACGCCCTGACGTATGTCGGCGCTGGCTTCGGCCAACATGTCGATCAAACTTCGCGCCCGTGCCTGCTCGTAAGTCTTCAACGCGGCGACGTCAAAACCGGCGGCCGGCTCACGTCGATGAAGCCGCATCAGCAGATCGATGTGCAACTTGTACAGATCTTGGACCGAGGCGAAGTAGGAAGCGCGAAGAGATCGGCTGGCGACCTTGGTTCGCAGTGTGTTGATGATGGCGAGCGCGGCGTCGGTCCGTTGACTGGCTTCACGGAGGTTCCCAAGGGCCGATTCGGCGCGAGCCATTCCGTAAAGCGCAGCAACTTCCCCGTTGCGATCGCCCACAGCACGCCAGATGGGGAGGGCCTTTTCGTAATAGTCGAACGCTTTTTGCGATTCGTGCCATAAGTCGAAGGCACGTCCAAAATGGTTGAGCGTTGTCGCCTCACCGAGCCGATCACTCACACTTACTCTCAGTTCCAGTGCGCGCTCAAAATAGTCAACCGCCTTCGGTTTCTGTTTCATTAAGCTGTAGGCGGTTCCCGTATGAGTGAGCACGGCGGCCTCTGTCCTGCGGTCCTTATTGGCCCGCACGACCGTGAGTGCCTGGTCGAGGTATACGAGCGCCTGCTCCGGCTCTTCCTTCAGATTGTAAACGGTTCCCATGTTAGTTAGTGCCGCCGCTTCGACCCCGCGATTATTTATCGCACGCGCAAGTGGAAGCACCTGCTGGAAGTAGTAAAGCGCCTTCGGCAAATCATCCACAAGGTGGTACACCGCACCCATGTTGTTCAGGAGCGTGGCTTCATTCCACCGGTCACCCACAGCGCGTAACAAAGGAAGCGCTTGCGCGAAGTGATCGAGGGCCTTTTGCGGCTCGCCGAACAATTTGTAAACGCCGCCGATCTGTATGAATGTAACTGCCTCGCCGCTCTGATCCCCAACTGCGTGCATAACGGGGAGCGCAAGGAGGTAAGACTCGAGCGCTTTCTGTGGCTCGCCGAGCGAGTAGTAAATCCTGCCGTTGAGTGCTTGCGTGATAGCTTCTAAATGGCGGTCGCCAATAGCCCGCCAGATCGTGAGTGCCTGGCCCAGCGGCTCGACCGCATTTTGTGGCTCGGAAAGAAGGTGGTAGATGGAACCCACGCTGGTGAGCGTCATGGCCTCGCCACGCCGGTCACCCGCTTCCCGCATCAAGCGCAACGTTTCGCCATAGCGCTCGATGGCCTTGCGTCGCGACTCGGGTGTTCTTTCGCGTTGTAGTTGGGCGGCGGCGATGTAGGAACGCTCGGCGGCCACGCGGGTGCGGTCTGCATCGGTCGCAGTTCTCAGATCCTCGATCCGCAACTCGTATTGTCCGGGCGAGGCGTCTTTCTCCAGCGAGCGCACATGCAACACGTACGCGCCACTGACGCCCGCCACCAGTGAAACCACTTCCAAGCCTCGTGTGCCGCTCAGGTTGTTATCAGCTTCGAGGAGTGGTTTTCCATCAGCGCCTAACAACGCCAACACCACATCGATGCCCTTCTGTTCGACGACCACGCGCGCGTGCTGTCCGGCGCTGAGGTTTACCTGGAATTTGTGCTCTTCGCCGCCACGCATTTCGCGCGTGACCGGCTGTCCGACGACAACGGTGTAAGCGTTCGCCTGCTCCTGAGGCTGAAGAGGAGAGGCGCTCAACAGCAGGACACAAGCCGCGGCTGCACACTGCAAAGCCCATCTCGAACCGGACGATTTATGAATTTGGATTATTTCCATCATAAGGGATCCGAGATTCTATTACCGGGGCTAGATAGTGTAAATCCTCACCCGCGGCTTCGAATCGGAGCCGCGGGTGAGGGCAGTTATTCAGGGCGTGTGGGAGGAGTGCAAATAGATCGAGCGGTGATTACTCGGCGGCGCCGATTACCACCTTTTTGGTTCCTTTTGGATGAGGTCTATGGCGCGCCCATCGCTCCTCTTCGGTGATCGGCACCCAAATGCACAAGCCATGATTGCCGCAGGACACCCACGGTGAGTTGACAGAACTCAGCGTGACTGGCGCGCAGGAACTGGCTGCCGCCGCGAATGCCGAATCGCCTTTTGCGATTTTGGTAGTCCCCTCGATCGGGGCGATCGTGGTGCGGCACGGTAACGGTGCGGGAGCAGGCGCCGGCGCCGGCTCGAAACCAATACCGTCAATCGGAGCTGTTGTCGCAGCCGCTGTAAAACCTGGCGCGTTGGGATCGCCCGTGTCGAGCACTAAGGGTGGGGTCCCACCGCCGACGCGCGTGAAAGTGAATTTCGGCCAGACCTTCAACGTTGAGTCAAACGTCATGGCGCTGATGGTCATCTTCCCGGTCGAAGTCTTGAAAGTCGACAGACCTACCTGGACGTCCCAATACTCCGGAGCGCCGCCGCCGGCATAGGTGACCTGGATCGGGTTGATACTTTTTAGAGAAAGCCCAGTCATCGTGATCGGCGTGTTGCCGCCCGCCTGGTTGACATCGTTGTGCCGCTGGATGACTGTGTCAACCATGCTCCCTGGCCCAAGAGGCACGCCTTCGAGAGGCACGAGCTCGGTGTACGACTGGGAACCTTGCCCGAAGAAGCCCGCGGGGATGGGAGAGTTTTCGAAGTCATGAAAAGTCTCGCCGTCGCCAAGGGTCTCGAATTCGTCGTTCCCGGCAAGGACTGGAAACGAGTTCGGCGCCGCCTTGCTCGTCCTTGTGAAGGACAAGCCAACAACCAGAGCCACTCCCAAAAGGAGCGCCATGCCGAGCATGACTGGTTTTGTGTAAAGCCTCCGTGTGATCTCTTTCATCGATCTTTTCCTCCTCACGAAATACTTTGTCCGAACTCAACGGAGCGGCTTGGCTTCGGGTCAGAAATCCGTTGCGGCCGTGCTTGCGATCACCTCCGTGTACTTCGGCGCGCAGAATTTCAGCACGGCTTCGACTCTTTTACTTGTTCAATCTTGCGGAAGATGCTTGTTCGATCTTGCTAAAGATTTCAGTGGTCATCTTCTTGGCAGGCTTTCTCTGCGTGACTCTGCGGCTCTTCGCGTCCTCTGCGTTGAATCAATAGTAAACGCAGAGAACGCGAAGAGCCGCAGAGTCACGCAGAGAACAAACCAGATCACACATCGCATTTCCAAAATTGCCACGCCGGTTTCTGCAACTGAAGTACATACTATTTTCCGCACTCCCAATACAGACGATCGGACAGGCGGCGTTGCCCCGACCTTAGCCGCCCGAGTGGCAATCTCTCCGACAATCGTCCAGCCCAGATCCTGACAACCTAAACACTCCTTACAAGGAGCGTTTGACTCCGCACGGTTACCCGTGCCGGTAAGTGTGTTGGTCCATACGCAGGTTAATAGACATGCAAATGCGTGAGAAAGCAGGCGATCAAGTGTCGTTACTCGGGCAAGCGCGCCGGCGCTTCCTCGGTCTGTCAACGATTGAGGCGACCTTCGCCAAACGCGGCTTCGTCGCGAGCGAAGAGACGTCACGCCAACGCCTTGAACAAATCGGCATCACTTTTCTGAGTGGCTATCACGCGGCGCTCGAAGAGACAGGGTTCGCTCAACTCGCGCGGCGGCTGACGAATGTCGAGGCTGAATTCCGCGGGTTCGCTTTCGAAGGCGCCGCGATGGGGCTGTCGCTGCTTGATTGCGTGACGCCCTGGCGCAAGGACCGCTGGCAGACTTTCACCGAACGTCTGGCCCAACATCACATCTACATGATGCACGTCGGATTCGGATGGGCGCTCGCTCGCTTGCGGCGATCTGTCACGACACACCTGACCCGGCTCGATCCTTTATTAGGTTGGCTCGTCGTCGACGGTTACGGTTTTCACGAAGGCTACTTCAGTTGGCCTCGCTACATCGAGCGGCAGGAAATTCCCGTCCGTCTGAACGGTTACGAGCGACGCGCCTTCGACCAGGGTCTTGGCCGCAGCATTTGGTTCGTGAAAGGCGCGGACGTCGCGGCGGTCGCGAATGCCATCAACACCTTTCCTGTCGCGCGGCGCGACGACCTGTGGAGTGGAACGGGTCTGGCCTGCACCTACGCCGGCGGCTGTGGACGCGCGGCAATCGAGTCGTTGCGAATCGCGGCCGCTGGACACTTGCCTGCGCTTTCCCAAGGTGTTGCTTTTGCCGCCAAGACGCGCCAGCGCGCAGCGAACCTCAACCCTCACACAGAAACCGTCTGCCGTTTGCTCTGCGGAAAGTCTGCCGAAGAAACCGCGGCAATCACCGACGCCGCCCTGCAAGACTTGCATGAAGAAGGCGCGTTGCCGGCTTACGAAGTGTGGCGCCGCCGCATTCAAAACAAACTCGCACTCGAGGTCACAACAACATGACGATCAAAGACGGCGCATTCCGGCGCCAGGCTGCAAAGTTGACTGCAATCATTCTGATACTCGTAGTCTACGGTTTCGCACGCATACCCGAAGCCTCAGAGTCCGAGTTAGCGAAGCTCGCCGAAGGTTTTCGTTTTCGTGCTGCGCCACTGCCGACGCTGAACGGAGAAACACCGAAGACAATCCGCGATGTCAATCCATCGTTGCGACGCGTTTCGGCCTGGATCTCCGCCGTAGGCGCAGCGGTGGCGCTGAACGATCTCGACGGTGACGGATTGCCGAACGACACGTGTTACGTCGACACCAGAATCGATAAGGTCATCGTCGCGCCAGTGCCGGGCACTCCCGCGCGCTTTCAACCTTTCTCGCTCGATCCGATCACTCTTCCTTACGACTCCGCGACGATGGCCCCGATGGGTTGTCTACCAGGAGACTTTAACGAAGATGGTCTACAGGACTTGCTCGCTTATTACTGGGGACGAACTCCAGTCGTCTTCATCAAACGCGCCGGCGCTTCGTCTGCACTCGACACCAATAGCTACACGCGAAGCGAATTAGTTTCCAGCAGCGCTCGCTGGTACACGAACGCGGCGACGCTCGCCGACATCGACGGCGACGGCCACACGGATTTGATCATCGGCAACTTCTTCTCCGATGGAGCACGCATCCTTGATGCACGGGCCACCGTCCCCGACGAGCTGCAAGACTCGATGTCGCTCGCGCAAAACGGCGGGCGCAAGCATCTCTTTCTATGGAAAGCGGCGGCCTCACCAACAGCAGTGCAATTCGAGGAAGTCAACGGCGCACTTGACGAGCAGAGTGCTCAAGGTTGGGCGCTGGCGATCGGTGCGGCCGATCTCGACGGCGACTTGCTCCCCGAAATTTATTTCGCCAACGACTTCGGTCCCGATCGCCTGTTGCATAACCGCTCGACGCCTGGTCATCCGCGCTTCCAGTTGTTGGAAGGACGGCGATTGTTGACGACGCCGAAGTCGAAGGTGCTTGGCCGCGACTCATACAAAGGCATGGGCGTCGACTTCGGCGATTTGAACGGAGACGGCTGGCCCGACATCTACGTCAGCAACATCACCCAAACTTACGGGCTTGAAGAAAGCAATTTCGTCTTTCTCAGCACCGGTCACCCGGAGCTGATGAAGAAGAGCATCGCGCCCTATGTCGATCGCAGTGAGTCGCTCGGCTTATCGCGCAGTGGCTGGGGATGGGAGACACGACTCGGCGATTTCAACAACGACGGAACGCTCGAGGCGTTGCAGGCGACCGGCTTTCTTAAGGGCAACGTCAATCGCTGGCCCGAGCTGCACGAGGTTGTGATGGGCAACGATCAAGTGCTCCGCAATCCGCGTAGTTGGCCTGTGCTTCAAGGCGGCGATGACGTAAGTGGCAACGGGCACAATTTCTTCTTCGTGCGCGCGCCGGATGGGCGTTTTCACGACATCGCCGCACAGCTTTCACTCGATCAACCGTTGCTCACGCGCGGCATTGCGACAGCAGACGTCGACGGCGATGGTCGTCTTGACTACGCAGTCGCGAACCAGTGGGGAACTTCGTACTTCTACCGCAACGAAGCCAACAATCCGGGCGCGTTCGTCGGCCTCAGGCTCCGACTGCCTGTCGGCGATGCAGCGCCGCAAACGCATGTGTGTAAGGGGTCAACTGCGATTCCTTCGCGTCCGGCAATCGGCGCTGAGGCACGTGTGCTTTTGGCTGGACGCGCACCGCTCGTGCAGCAGGTTGATGGCGGTAACGGACATTCAGGCAAGCGCAGCCCCGATTTGCAGTTCGGGCTGGGCCAACTCGCGGGAAGTGAACTTGTAACAGTCGAGCTGCGCTGGCGTGACGCGCGCGGCGGACTGCAACGGGAAACGATTCAACTGTCGCCGGGCGCCTGGTACACCATCGTGCTCGGTCGTGAGAAGGGAGTCATCAATGAGTGCAAATGAGGCTGGCAATCGGGCGGACCGTTTGGGAGGACTGCGTCGCTTCGCGATCGCCATCACTATCCTCAATATCCTGGGCCACACTTTCTTTGGCTTCGAACAGTCGTTGGCCCATCCCCTCGTGGCGTTGGCTGCCGCCTACAGCGCCGAGCTGTTCCTTGAGTTCATCGACGCGCGTTGCCTCGGCCGCCCGCTCAGGTTCATGGGCGGTGGTCCGCGCAAGTTCATCGAGTTTCTGCTCTCGGCGCACATCACCGGGCTCGCGTGCGCCATGCTGCTTTACGCGAATGAGACGTTCGGACCAGTCGTCTTCGCGTCCGTCGTGGCGATCTGCTCGAAATGTATCCTGCGCGCTCCCGTCGAACGCGGCACGCGCCATTTCTTAAATCCTTCGAACTTCGGGATCACGGTCACGCTACTCGTCTTCTCGTGGGTCAGCATCGCGCCACCTTATCAATTCACCGAGAACATGACGGGTGTCGGCGACTGGATCTTGCCGGGCGTCATCGTCTGCACGGGGACGTTTCTGAACGCGAAGTTCACTCGCCGGCTACCGCTAATTGCCGCGTGGCTCGGCGGCTTTGTCGCGCAAGCTGCCGTGAGGAGTCTGTTTTTTGACACTCCTTTCGAAGCGTCGTTGGTGCCGATGACGGGTGTCGCTTTCATCCTCTACACGTTCTACATGGTCACCGACCCGGCGACAACGCCGAGCGGACGGCGAGAGCAGATCGCATTCGGTTTCAGTGTCGCTGCTGTTTACGGACTCCTGATGGTGAACCACGTAGTCTTCGGACTCTTCTTTGCGCTGACAATCGTCTGCGGCGTTCGTGGTGTGTGGATGTTGGCTATGCGGTGGGTCAGAGGCCGCGAGCGTCAAGAGCTGGAGGCCGTCGCCGCGCCGGCGTCCCAAGTACCCTTGGGTTCACCGTCACCGGCTTCTGCTCTTGTGAGGGAGGCGTGAGATGGGACAAGCAATAGCCATCGTCGGCATGGCGTGTCGCTATCCGGACGCGCGTTCGCCCGACGAGCTATGGGAAAATGCGCTGGCCCAACGCCGCGCTTTCAGACGCATTCCGGCTGAGCGACTCAATCTCAACGACTACCTGTCGTCTGATCGCCAAAGCCCCGATCAAACATATTCGACAGAAGGGGCTTTTATAGAAGGCTACGAGTTTGACCGCGCGCGCTTTCGTGTGCCGGGCGCGACTTATCGCGCGGCTGACCCGGCACACTGGCTCACGCTGGATGTCGCCGCTGCTGCGCTCGAAGACGCGGGCTTTCCGGAAGCTGAAGGACTGCCGCGTGAAGCGACCGGCGTCTTTATCGGCAACACGCTGACGGGCGAGTTCTCTCGCGCGAACACGATGCGGCTGCGTTGGCCGTATGTGCGGCGCGTCGTGCGGAAAGTACTCGAAGAGGATGGCTGCTCGCCGGAGCGACAGCGTGAGCTGCTCGCCCAGATGGAGACGATTTACAAGAATCCCTTTCCGCCGGTTGGCGCGGAAACGCTCGCCGGTGGTCTATCAAACACGATCGCGGGGCGCGTCTGTAATCACTTCGATCTCAAGGGAGGCGGGTACACACTCGACGGAGCGTGCGCTTCGTCGCTACTAGCAGTTATTAATGCGTGCTCGTCGCTCGCTGCCGGCGATCTTGAGATGGCCGTCGCCGGTGGAGTTGATCTGAGCACCGATCCATTCGAGCTCGTGGGGTTCGCCAAGACTGGTGCGCTTGCCGGCGATGCGATGCGCGTCTACGACGCGCGTGCGGCGGGCTTTTGGCCCGGTGAAGGCTGCGGCCTGGTCGTTCTCATGCGACACGAAGATGCTCTTCGGAGTCGGCTGCGAATCTACGCCGTGATACGTGGTTGGGGTGTTTCATCGGACGGCAGTGGCGGCATCACTCGTCCGGAAGTCGAGGGCCAGCTCATTGCGTTGCGACGTGCTTACGCACGCGCGGGCTATGGCGCGAATACAGTTGCATACTTCGAGGGTCATGGAACCGGCACGGCAGTCGGTGACGCGACAGAGCTTCAAGCGCTAGTGCGCGCGCGGCACGAAGCGGTGGTAGAGGTTGGCCCACGCGAAACGACAGTCTCGCCGGCCGTGGTCAGTTCAATCAAAGCGATCATCGGTCACACAAAAGCCGCCGCCGGCGTTGCGGGCCTGATCAAAGCGACGATGGCGCTTGGCGCGCAGATCCTGCCGCCGACAGTTGGCTGTGATGAGCCGCGCGAAGAGTTGAAAGGATCTGTTCTTCGCGCTCTCAAACAAGGCGAACTCTTCGCGAACGACGTGAACCTGCGCGCGGGTGTCAGCGCAATGGGCTTCGGGGGCATCAACACGCACGTGACGCTGGAAGCGCCAGACGACGATCGCCGCCACTCACTCACCTCTAAAGAACGAGCATTACTTACGTCTGCGCAGGATGCCGAGTTGTTTCTCTTCAGCGCCCGTGACATCGATCAACTTGAGAATCAAATCGAGCGCCTGCTCGAATACGCCAATCGTCTCTCGCGGAGCGAGTTGGTAGATCTTGCCGTACGCCTGTCGGAACAACTCCGTCCCCTTCCCGTCCGCGCAGCAGTGGTGGCGTCGAGTCCGGCCGAACTGTCGCGACGGCTTGAAGCGCTGAAGACCCACGCGCGCAGTGGCGCGACGCGTGTGATCGATCCGCGCGGCGGCATCTTTCTCGGCGGCGTGGATCACGACCAATCAACGCGTGTCGGTTTTCTCTTCCCGGGGCAAGGATCGCCTTCATACAAAGACGGTGGCGCCTGGCGGCGTCGTTTCAATTTCGTCGAAGACTTGTATGCCTACACGAAGCAGGAGTGGCGCGGCGATGGTGTCTCGACTGATGTGGCCCAACCTGCGATCGTCGCATCTTCGGTCGCAGCGCTTCGCGTGCTCTCAAGGTTAGGGATCACCGCGGCAGCCGGTGTGGGCCACAGCCTCGGCGAGTTCACCGCGCTCCATTGGGCTGGATCACTGGACGAGCCTTCACTGCTGCGCATCGCTCGCGCGCGTGGACGCGCAATGGCCGATGTCGACGGCGTTGCAGGCGCGATGCTGAGTGTCGCCGCAGGAAGACAAGCAGTCGAACAGATTTTGAACGGCGAAGGGGTTGTGATTGCCGGTCTCAATTCGCCCACGCAGACAGTCCTTTCCGGCACAGCCGCCGAAATCAACATAGTCGCGCGTCGCGCCGAGGCGCACGGGCTGCGCACTACGCTGTTACGCGTGTCCCACGCCTTCCACTCGCCACTTCTGGCATCAGCCGGGACTCGTTTGTCAGCACACCTGGAGCGCGAGGAGTTTGGTCCACTCCGGCGCAAGGTCTTTTCGACTGTAACGGGCATACATCTCAACGGGAATACCGACTTGCGCGTCCTGCTGCGCGAGCAGGTGACTTCACCCGTACGCTTTATGGAGGCAGTCGATGCGGCAGTCGCTGCCGGTGTCGATCTCTGGATCGAGGTCGGTCCCGGCCAGACTCTCTCCGGTTTGATCGGCGAGTTCCGTAACGAACCCGCGATTGCGCTGGATGCCGGCGGGAATTCAATCCGCGGACTCTTGAATGCCGTTGGCGCCTGTTTCTGTTTGGGCGCACGCGTCGCTCACGATGAGTTGTTTGCCGATCGCTTTGCGCGCCCGTTCGAGCTCGACTGGCGTCCGCGCTTCTTTGTAAACCCGTGCGAACTGGCGCCGGCAGACGATGATACTTCGGCGCTGAGCACTTCGGTTTCAGAACCACCCGCCGAAGAGATCTCGACGGACGACATTGTAATCGGGTCGCAAATGGATACCGCGCTGGAAGTTGTGAGACGACTTGTGGCAGAGCGGCTTGAGCTCCCTGTCGCTACCATTGAGGACAACAGCAGGCTCCTTGACGATCTTCACTTGAATTCGATCAGCGTCGCTCAACTCGTGGCCGAAGCAGCACGCCACCTCGCACTTCCACCTCCACCAGCCCCGACTCATTACGCCAACGCAACAATCTCTGAAATCGCTGCGGCCCTTGAGGCTGCCGCACGCACCGGCGCGGACGGCAACTCCGACGCAGAAGCATATCCGTCCGGCATTGACGAGTGGGTCAGAGAGTTTTCCGTTGAATTTGTCGAATGCGCTTTACCGCGGCGTGATGGTCCATCCGAAGCGGGAGACTGGCGCATACTCGCCCCGCCGGATCATCCGCTCAAAGTCGCGATGGAAAGATCTTTCGCGCACTCAGGCGCAGGCCGCGGCATCGTCGTGCTTCTTCCACCCGAGCCGGACGAAAGTAACATCGGACTTCTGTTGGCCAGCGCGCGCGAGGCGTTGAAGGGCGGCGACGATTTCCGTTTCGTGCTTGTCGAGCACGAAGGTGGCGCTGCGAGCTTCGCGCGCACGCTGCACCTTGAAGCGAAGAACCTCAACACGAGTGTAGTTGTCGTCCCTATGGACCACCCGGAAGCAGCCGAGTGGGTGCTCGCAGAAGCGCTTGCGGCACGCGGCTATACTGAAGCGCGTTATAGTCCGGACGGCAAACGATGGGAGCCAGTTCTGCGGCCACTCGACGCGGAGCCAGATGAATGCGAGCTGCCACTCGCGACAAACGACGTATTAGTAGTCACCGGAGGCGCACGCGGGATTACAGCGGAATGCGCTCTTCGACTCGCACGCGAATCCGGTGCGCGCCTGGCGATCTTCGGCCTTTCTCAACCAACAGCGGACGACGAGATCGTCTCGAACCTCGAAAGAATGAAAGCCGCCGGCATTGACTTCCGGTACTACGGTGTTGACGTTACAGATGTCGCCGCAACACGCGAAGCGATCCGCGAAGTGGAAAGGGATTTAGGTTCGGTAACGGCCATCCTGCATGGCGCGGCGCGCAACGTCCCGGGCCTGATTGAAAATCTCAACGCGGAAGAGTTCTCCAAAACGTTAGCGCCCAAAGTCCGTGGCGCGCAAAACCTGCTCGCGGCGATCGATCCCGATCGGCTGTGTCTCTTCATCACCTTCTCTTCCATCATCGCGCGCACGGGACTGCCGGGCGAAGCCCACTACGGTCTCGCTAACGAATGGCTCACTCGTTTGACGGAGCATTGGCAGACCGCACATCCGCACTGCCGTTGCCTCGCTATCGAATGGTCCGTCTGGTCGGGCGTCGGCATGGGCGCGCGTCTCGGCACGGTAGACGAGCTGGCACGCCGGGGCATCACCCCGATCCCGGTTGAAAAAGGGTTGGACGTGTTGCGCAGACTTCTCTGCCGGAAGTCTGCAAACGTCACGACAGTAGTAATGGGCCGCTTGCGCGACATTCCGACGTTGAAAGTCGAGAAGCCCGAGCTTCCGTTCCTGCGCTTCCTGGAGAAGCCGCGCGTTTATTACCCGAAGATCGAGCTGGTCGTCGACGCGGAGTTGTCCACGGCGACCGATCCTTATCTCGACGACCACGTCTTCCGCGGCGAGCGATTGCTGCCCGCCGTGATGGGCATGGAAGCGATGGCCCAGGTCTTCATGGCGCTGACGGAGACGAATGAGCCGCCAGTCTTCGAGCAGGTCAAGTTCGAGCGGCCCGTCGTCGTCGGCGATGGAGCCAATACTATTCGCGTCGCCGCTCTCGTGCGTGCTCCGGGCTGCGTGGAAGTTGTTCTACGCAGCTCGGAGACGGGGTTTCAGGTCGACCATTTCCGTGCGGTGTGTCGCGTGGGCAATGGTCCAGTTGAACCAGCGAAGTGGACCGCCGCTATCGACACGCGCGTCATCATCGACCCGTCGCACGACCTCTACGGCCGCGTGTTGTTTCACACTGGACGCTTTCAACGCCTTCGCGAGTACCGCACGCTCAAGGCCACGGAATGCTCGGCCGAGATCATGCCCGACGGAACAACCACTTGGTTCGGCCGATACTTACCCACCGGCCTTGTGCTCGGAGATCCCGGCGCTCGCGATGCGGCCATCCACGCGGTCCAGGCGTGCGTTCCCCAAGTCACGCTGCTGCCGGTCGGCGTCGAGAAAATAACGGGCAGCTTGAACGGACAGGTTGGCGGACTATTCGTACGCGCAGAGGAACGAGAGCAGTTCGCGAACGGCTTCGTTTACGACCTGGAGTTGACCGATGCTGAGGGGCGCGTGCGAGAGCGTTGGGAGCGGCTGCACCTGCACGCCGTCAGCGGCACTGAGTTCAAAGGCCCGTGGCCCGAAGGCTTGCTGACGCCATACGTCGAACGAAGCCTGATGAAACTGATTCCCGGCGCGGGCATTTCGGTCGCATTCGAGCGAAACGGGACTTCAGATCGTCGCGATCGCAGCACACGTGCCATGGAAACAGCGCTCGGCGCGTGCGGCATCGTCAGGCGCGCAGACGGAAAACCGGAAGCTTGCAACGGACGCGATGTGTCTGCATCCCACGCCGGCGATCTCACGATGGCTGTCGCCGGGCACTCTCCCGTCGGTTGCGATCTCGAGATCGTTGTGACGCGACCGCACGGAACGTGGTCCGACATGCTCGGCGTCGAACGATTCAACCTGGCAGAGATCATCAGCCGCGAAACACAAGAGACACTCGACGTCGCAGCGACGCGTGTCTGGACGTCCGCTGAGTGCCTGAAGAAAGCGGGCGCCGGCATTGCTGCCCCACTCGTCTTCACTGGCGCAGCGTCGGACGGCTGGATTCTGCTCGCGTCCGGCGAGTTGAAAATCGCTTCGGGCGTGGTCCAGCGAGACGGTGACAAAGAGGATCTGGCGATAGCCTTACTAATGAGGAGCGAAGATGCGCGCGTATGAATATCGACACGTTGTTGGGTTCGAAGAGACGAACCTGATCGGAAACGTCTACTACGCCAACCACGTTCGCTGGCAGGGGCGCTGTCGCGAGATGTTCCTGCGCGATCGAGCTCCCGAGGTTATCGAAGCACTCAAGCATGGCCTCGTGCTCGTGACCACCCGCGTATCGTGTGAGTTTATGGCGGAGCTCGTCGCCTTCGACGAGGTCGTCTTACGAATGCGTCTCGGCGAATTGAGCCAGAACCGCATCACGATGAACTTCGAGTACTGGCGGCATACCTCCGCCGGCGAAGAGATAGTGGCCCGCGGCGAGCAACAGGTCGCGTGCATGCAGCGCGAGGGCGAGCAGGTAGTTCCTGTCCCCGTGCCCTCTCAGTTGCGCGAGGCGTTGAAAGAATATGCAACACACTGAAGCAATAAGAATCGATGCACCTGACGGTCCGACTTCGGCGTGCCGCGAAGACACCGTTGCGTCACACCGCCGAGCGGTTGAGCGCGTGATCACGTCGGCGCGTGACCGGCTGTGTGAACCGATCTCGTTGCACGACATGTCGCGCGTCGCGTATCTCAGCGCGTTTCACTTTAATCGTGTGTTTCACCAGATCACGGGCCTGCCGCCAAACAAGTTCATCTCGGCGATGCGGCTGAACGAAGCGAAGCGGCTGTTGCTGAATACTGAGCTGAGCATTACAGACATCTGCTTCGAGGTTGGCTACAACAGTCTCAGCACTTTCACCAGAGTTTTCACTCAACGCGTCGGACTCGGGCCGCGTGAGTTTCGGTATCTCGCCGAACGGACCACTCCAGCCTCCGTCGAGTCACTCTGCACGCATTACGCGGAGCTGACGGGACGCGCGATACTTCACCCGTCTGTCGAGGGTTTCGTCGACTTTCCCAAACCTGGCGGAGGAGCGATCTTCGTCGGTCTCTTCCACACGCACATTCCGCAGAGTCGCCCTGTGGGTGGCGCTCTTCTGACGTCGCCCGGAGTGTTCCGTATCGGACCTGTTCCTGACGGGATCTTATCACCTGCTCGCCGCCGGCCTGCCGCGCCTCTCCGACACGCTCGGCTACTTATTACCTGATAGCGCGAATCTTTTAGTTGGAGCCGGGAATGGGCCGGTGATCGTGCGACAAGGAAGAGCCAGTGGTCTATTCAACATCTCGCTGCGGCCGATGGCCTTGACCGATCCGCCACTCCTCATCTCACTTCCTTTCTTACTTGCGGACACGCTGAAGTGAACCCATCTGAATAGAAACAACTCTTTGTGCCTTTTGAGCTCTTAGGCTCTTTGTGGCCCATAGCTTGAGCAGGCTGGGAATAAGCAGCAACGTGGTGACCGCGCAGGTCAGAAGGCACAGACAGATCATCACGCCGAGTTGCACGTTGGGAGAAATCTCAGACAGCAACAACACGGAGAAACCCGCTGTGATCGAAGCGGCGCTGACGCAGACTGCCGGCCCGGTGAGTTCGAGTGTGCTTCGCAGAGCTTCGCTCGCAGGCATGCCTTGACTTAAGCTTCTGCCGATAGGCTGTCGTCAGATGGATCGCAAAATCCAATCCGATGCCGAGCGCAATACCTGCGAACATCGAATTGGCGATTCCCAAGCGGCGTGCCTGCGAGTGCCAGCGCGGCGAGCACCAGGAGCAGGCTGAAGGCGACGGGCAAAACGGCAATGAGTCCCATTCGCACCGACCCGAGCAGTATCGTGATGAGAATCAGATCCGTCACAAGTGCCAACCCAATCGACGACGCCTGCCCTTCGACCAGCAAGCGCACCGTCAGGTAGCTGATCCACCCGTCGCCGAAAGGCACGATCTTATGGCCCAACCCCTGGTCTGACGTTTCGCGCTCGGCGGCTCGCAATACGTTGTCGATGCGGCTGTAATCAGCGTCACGGATGAAGATCGTAATGCGTGCCCGTCGGTGCTCACTGTCAACTCTTTCCTGAATCGGCGCCTGCCGTCGACTGCGAGAGCACTTTAAGTGCCGGCTCGACGTCTTCGTTTCTGAGAGGAACGCGTCCAGCTCCGCAGAGGCTGCCCGGTAGGCGCAGTAGTTTAAGCCGGCGACGATGGACGAGTTGGTTCTCACCATGTCGTTGAAGAGACAGTTGACAGCGCCGACATGGGGAACCCTCGCAAGCACCCACTCCAGCGAGCCGAGCGCCGCGAGGCCTTCCCTGCTGTTGAACCACCCTCCGTGTGTTGCGTCCACCATCAGTTCGAGCGCAGTTGTTCCCGCCATCTTTTCGTTGAAGAACCTGTCGCCCTGGACGATGTCGCTATTAGTCGGCAGGTTCCGGATCCAACTATCGTCGACGCGGAGACGCGTGGTAGCGACAATAGCGCACACCGCAACCAAAAGAGCGCAGATAGCCACGCGCCGCGGACTTGCCCGGCCTGTCAGAAAACGCAGCACTGATGTCGCGGGGCGTCCGCCGACAGCTAACGTTGGATCTCCTTTCCAGCGAACGCGCGGTTTTATGATCGCGAGCAGCGCCGGAAGCAGTGAGAACGTGAACAACGTCGAGAAAACGATCGCCGCAGAACCGAACAAGCCGAAGACGCGCAGCGGGTTGAGGCTCACGGCCGCCATCGACAGCAGTCCGACAACGGTTGAGACCGCCGTCATCCCGACGGGACGAGCGGCACTGCTGAACGCGGCCACAATCGTCTCCTCTACCGTCGCATCTTCGGCGCGCCACGCCTCGTTGAAGTAATGCCCAAGTGCATAAACGTCATCGGACACACCGACGCAGATGAGGACCACGGGCAGCACCAGCGTCGTGACGAACACTGGCTGGCCGGTCAGACCCATCAGGCCCGCCATCCAGATGAGGCTCACTCCAATTTCCGTAAGTGACAAAAGCGCCGGCGCTGAATGGCGAAACGACAGAAACAGCATTACGCCCAGCACGGCAATTACGGCAGGAATCAAGCGAGCGAGATCGCGTGCTGTCGCCAGGCCAAGAACGGCTTGCGCCAGAGCCGATCCGCTCAGATAGATCGAGTCTTTGCCGGACGACTCGCTCGCGATCAAAGAGCGCGTCTGTTCAAGCAGGCGGTATCGGTCGGCTCCCGGTTCCACCTTCGCGATGATGGCCGCCCCCTTCGCCGTCGGCCGAAACCAGCATGCCGGTGTTATAACCTCGCCTGCCCACCTCCCGGCGCAGCTGTTGAATGGCCTCTGTGTTTAGTTCGTCCTCTGGTCGGAAGAGCGGGCGGGTGTCGACCTCGCCATCGACGAGCGTGATGCGCGGCACAGTCGAGAGACTGACGACTGAGCCTGGGACGACTCCCTCGACCCGCGACAGTCCATCACTCAAGCGGGCAATACGTCGCAGTGTCTCGGGCGTGTACACGCCCGATTCCTCATTGCCGACCCCTATCAACACCAGGTCGCGCAGTTCGAAACGCGACGCGGCCAGGTCGCCTTCGGCAAACTGCGGCAGACCGGAAGGGATTAAGGATCGGCCGTCAAGCCGCAATTGAATGCGTGGGATGAAGACAAGTGCGCAAACGGTGATGACGCCGGCGATCGTCAAGACGAGGCGCGGGTGTCTGACAGAAAACCTCAACAGGTGAGTTATCAGGAACACAGAGCACCTGTAACGTAAACACGTCACTTTTGCTTATTCAATCTTGCTAAAGAACCTGCCCTGTAAACCATAAAAAAAACCGGACGGTGTGCCCACCGTCCGGTTCCTCAGTGCCTCCTCCCGTGACGAGAGAGAACTGATGGAGAGTAATTCCTTACGTATTTCCTTCTTGTTTCCGTTTGCGACGCCGCGCTACGTACAGACCTCCGAGTCCAGTGCTCAGCAAAAATAGCGAGACTGGTTCGGGGACCTCCGCTGCGTTGACCTGAACCTGGAATGTTGTTGTCACACTCCCTCCCAGGATCTCGTCAAACACCGTAAAGGTTCCAAGATACAAACCTGGCGCCAATGACGGGGCCGCAAAGATGTCGAAAAACGCCGTCGGCCCATAAGTTTCTCCTGCGCCTAACACCAACGGCGAACCAAGGAAAGCCGTGTCGTCAAACGTCAACAACGGATCGCTAAGGTTGATGGACCACGAACTGATGTTAAAGCCCGGGGCTCCGCCATTCGCGATTGTGCCGATCACGGTCGAGCTGCTGCCAGCCTGGACCGTCACTAAACTCGGCAAAGTCAAAGTTACCGGATCGGCCTGGGCCACTGCCGGCAGGATTGCCAGCAGTGCCACAGCCAACGTACTCAATATCAACTGTTTTGTTTTCATAAGGGTTGCTCCTTTCCGTCCTTACCTGTCACGGGATGGTGACGCGTTTTGTAGTGCTGAAGCTTCCGCCGGTGTACGTTCCACCTATTACAAGGTTGGAGTTTGCTCCCGGTGTGGAATTAGTAAAGTTGACTGTCGTGCTGAACGTTGCTCCCGGCGCCAGGTTGCCCGCTGACTGTGGCAGTGGCGTTCCATTTGTCGCGCCAAGTTTGGCGTTAGTGAGCATGACGTTGTTGGCGGTCACGGCTCCGGCGTTCTGGAGGGTGATGTTCGCCACAACTGTCGTCGCGTTCATTCGAGTCAACGTCGAAGTAACCACAACGTTCGCGCTTCCGCACGGAACTGTACAAGAGTAAGTGGTGTCGCTGACTGCGATGTTGTCAACGCGCTGGCCAGGTTGAGTGCCTGCAGCAGCGATGAGCTCATCCGAACCCATACGCCACTTCAGTTGAATATTCTGGCCTACCACCGAAGCCGGCAGATTAACCACTGATGTGATGTAAGCCGGCGCGGCAGTTGTTCCGCCTGACAAACCAGTCCAACCACTCCTTCCTGCCAACGGATTGTCTGTACCCGCTGACATCGTCCCGTTGTAGCCGCCGGAAACGAAGCTTCCGCCTGCGGCAAGGATGTCCTGGAACGGTCCTCCATTGATGCTGATCTCCAGGACACCGCCGTCAAATCCACTTTCGACGTTGAAAGCGTTCCTGAAGCTCACCTGTGCCGGCGCACCGTTGATGTGAATGCTGGGGCTAACCAGTTCGGTGACACCTGCGGTTGAAGTATTAGGCGCAAAGGCCGCATTGGGCGCACTGAACGGATTTGTGGTTGAAGTAACCCACGCAGGTTCAGCACCGGCGCCGGTTGATGTCCAGCCGGCTGGTAACGCTGGAGCAGTTACGCCATCGAAGTTCTCTGACAACGGCGTACCCGGAGTACCCTGGCCGAGTCGGAAAGTATAGAAGACAGTTCCGAAGTCGACCGCCCCGTCTTGCAGTTTCAAGGCAAGAGTCACCAGATCACCGCAATTACCCAGCGCAGTGAACGAGAAGTCTCTGCCAGCCGTGCCTCCGCCGGCGGGAATCGATCCAAAGCTCGTTGGTCCACTCGGCGCAATCACGTTCGCGCTTGCTTGCAGAGTACCGACGAGATTTGAAGTTGCTGCGGTTCCATTGTTGATGACCTTGAGGTTCATGGAAACGCGTTCGCCCGGATCGACTGCGCTGTTGAACGCCGGGCAACTCTCTTGGGAAAGCGTCGCGCCGTTCGATTGGAGCACGGGAATAATCGGACAGGTGCCAACACACGCTCCGGAAACCTGCAACGTGTAGGGGCTGTTGCTTGCCGGTCCCACCGGAACGTCCTCGACAACGACGGTGAACGTCTGTGGGCCAGCGGGTAAATTGAACGAGTAGCTTACCGTCGTGTTGCTTCCGCCCGCGTCTGCAATGTAATTCTGAGCGAGATTCGCGGGATTGAAGGCGCCGAGGTAAGCAGCGCTAAACAGGTTAACTCCATTCGCCGCGCTGAGTGTGACCGTAACGCAGGTTGGTCCACTGTTGGCGCACGTCTGGAAGGCGTAAGCGTCGTACTGGTGATTTCCAGGAGTGCTTGTGCCGGGGAATGGTTTCGCCACACCACAAGTGCTGGGAACACCGTCGCGGAAGTGTCTGATCGTCAGCGCGCCCGTGGTTCCGGTAAAGCCTGGTCCTGAGGCCGGCGCTGTTAGATCAAGCGTTGATGAGATAGTCGTTGGCGCTGGTCCTGCGAGCACCGTGAAGTTCACGACCTGAGATGGACCACCGGTGTAATTCAGCGTCAGCGAGAACTCCAATGTCGTTGGACAGCTGAACGAAGCCGGCAATCGAGAACTGGAACGGAGTCGTGTTCGTGCCGGTAGCGCCTACAGCCAAGTCGGGATAGGCTGAAGTGCCTTGTGTGATTGTTACTCCCGGCGTCGAAGAGGTCAAAGTTGCTGAAATTCCAGTGGCGGCATTTACGCCGTCATTGCGCAACTGAACATGTCATCGTTGCATTTTCGCCTGCATCAAGCACGCCATTGCCATTTCCCGGGTTCTCGAGCGCGGTAATGTTGGTCGCTTGCAGGAAAGCAGTTCCCGCAACGCCAAGCGCTTGAGTAGCGGAGAAGGCATCGATGATGCCGGCGCCCGAAACTACATCGGTGCCTGGCGCCATGATGTCGATGGCCGAGCTGATTAAAGCCGTTCGAATCTGCGCCGGAGTAAAGGTCGGATTTGCCGACTTCATTAATGCGGCGATGGCTGCCGCGTGCGGCGCTGCCGCGGAGGTTCCAAAGAACGGACTCGGGAAACCACCGACACCTGTTACTTGCACGCCGTCAGCAGCAGTAATGTCCGGTTTTTGCCGAACTATTCCGCCCGTCGACGAGAAGTTGCCGGGAGTGTATGGCGTTCCATTCGCCTGGAAGAAGATGCGGCGTGGTCCATCGGAAGTGAAGTTTTCCGTAATATTCGCCGAGCTGATGTGGACTCGGGAATGGACCGACTGCCGGTGTGGCAGCAGACTGAAAGCGTCGGCCGCATGCGAGTGACCGTGAGTCTGTCCCGCGGTACGAATCGAAAGTTGACCGCGATTGGTGTTGAGATGCAAGAACCTGTCGGCCGCGGTTGGCTTCTTAACGATCACGAGTCGCGAACCGGCAGCTTGAGTTACTTGTTCGTACGGATCCTGAGTTCCGCTTTGAATGTTCGTCGAACTTGCCTGAACGGTTGTTCCGGTGGAGTTCAAACGGAACAGGTCATAGTCGTTGGAAGACGCACCAAGTGGATCAGACCAGTAAAGACTGACCGGAGCGGCCGTATTGGCAACGTTCAGCACGTTGAAGTTCTGGCCGCCGAAATTGTGCAGTCTCAAAGCCGGCGTCGGCGAAGGCAGCGGCGCCACGCCCGGGCCGCCGTCGACGAAATCACCTTCCCAAACTCCCGAAGTTCCCTGAGTCAGGTTTCCGGAATTGCCGGCAGATGAAAAGTACATCGCGCCGAGTGCTGTGACGTCGTTAACCGCCTGGATAACTGCGCCGCCGTTGGTGTTTGTCGGAGCGAGTTGTCCATCGTGGAAAGGCGTCTCAACGAAATAGAAAACGTCGTCAACAATGATGTCGCAACCAGCTGTGCGAAGGTCGCGAATGTTCTGCGCGAATTGCGTGATACTGCCGAGTGCAGTCGCGTAGAAGAGTTGTGCGCCAGGAGCGAGATCGTGAACGATCTCGAGCATCGCGGTGCCTTCGTCTCCAGTTCCTGCCTGGCCGGGGAGGATGGTCACTGGACCAAGATCACCCAACGCCTGGCTTTGAGCCAAACTGGTAACACCGTTCGAGAGTACACCGATCTTGATGCCCGTTCCGTCTACGTGGAACGTGCCTCTCGCAACGTTTGCACGATGCGTAACGTCGCCTTCCGAGCTCCGGCTGCCGACGCCAGTCGGTGCGAGAGTTCCAGAGACGTTAGTTTGAGCGCCGCCCTGGAGGGCATTCGAGAGAAATGACTGTACTCGTGCTGCTCTCTGTTCGAAACCTGGTGTGACAGCGTAGTTTGAATTGTAGCTCGAAGGAATGCCGGTTTTGTCATTCGACATCGGCGTGCCCTCGGACGCAGTCATCGCATCCTGCTTTGGCTGCACGAACCGCACCGCTTCGAGGGCTGCAATCGTTTCCAGACTGTTCAATGGCACCAGCGCCCGGATGTTATTGTTCCTGGCTGAAAGAATTTCTGCTCCATTGGCCTGAAGCGTTCCCACCAGCTCATTGGTGACTGTGGCTGTAATGTCCACAGTCGTCTTTCCTTGATCGTCTACGACTACATCGGTCTGCAGGGTCGACACGCTGTCGGCGACCATTAGACCGCGATCGATCTTCGATTGATAAATCAATTGCGAATCGATCTTTTTCTGTACGTCGGTGCGGGATTCTTTCTCCCGAATCAAGGCATCGATTTGAGCCAGCGCTTCGGGGCTTATGTCTTCAAAGGCCTGAGTCGCTGTAGCTTTTTGGAAGAGCGCTCCGCTCGCTACCGCTGCAAGCGTGCACGCCAGTACCAGAAGTGAAATGACCAGAAGGCGAGTATGACTTCGTCGCTTTGGTCCGTTTTTAGATCTTGAAACACGGCGGGTGCGGTTCCTGTTCATATTGAGAGGCTCCTTTAACATCTACTTGGTTAGTCGAACCGTCATCAGGATCAATGACAGTCCGGAAACTGCAATGAAAGCCTAGAATGGTTGTAACCGTGACAAGAACAGGGGCCGGTTCTTGTCGAGCGTAAGAAATGCTAAATGGCTCAGTTCGTCATCGACTGAGCCTTCGGTGCGATGAACTTAACTTCCTTGGAACGGGCGAGGGGTTCTAACTTTCCAAGTGAAAGATAAGCAATGATCGAATGATAACGATCTGAACTGCTGACAACGCTACCGCCAAGCTTTTCGATTCGCGCCAAGAGTTTCCTCGTGACTGGAGCCCGGATGTCAACGAGCACTCGTCCTTTGGCATCCTTCTCCAGTGGAATTGGGTCTGTCGGGACTCCTTTGGCTTCAGCCTCGCCGCGCATTTGATAAATGGCATAGAGGAGTTGCGAGTCGATTTTTTGTTGCTCGGGGGTACGCTGATCCTTTTCCTGATTCGATGTCGTCTGAGCGTTTACAGAGTCCATTAAGAAGACTGCTGGCAAACAGGCAATCGAGAGCGCGCAGCAAACCATCCAAAACCGATGAGCGCGTCTTAACTTCACTTCTTTCGATGAGTCTAAGGAAAAGCGTGAGTTTTGTCGCAAGACTTATACCGCGCTTTTTAGCAGAGTTGAGATCTTACAAATCTGCCAATCTCCTTGATAATTTGAAGTTCGCGGATCTGGCGCGCGCTCTGACTGTCTAAGGTTTGGACGGCAAGTCTAGAATTCGGACCTCGTTTGGGGAAATCAACTCAGTTCTGAAAAAAGCCGGGATATACGCTTTTGATAAACGCCTCAAGCGCGCTTTGGGAAGGACCAGCACCCGATGGTTTTAGCGAAAAGAGGCGGTTCAGTTCGTCAGGAAGCGGCGTACCAAGAGTCCCTACTTTGAATATCCCTTTGGTTTCTCGAAAATCGACGTGCAGGTCGGCATTCTTGACGTACAGCGACATAGGCAACAGGTAGAGCGAGTCGGCGCGAAATTTACCGAAAACCTTAGTTGAAGGTGTGTTGGTTGAGTCCATTTCTGCAAGTACTGTCTCCAGTAGTTTCAGTTCGATTTTCTTCCCCTCATACAAAACATAGACTCTTTCCAATGGTAGCTCTTTACGGTTTTGAGAGAGTGAGGTAAAGAGCATAACGGCGTTGCCGTCCAGGGCGGCAAATTCCTGCTCGTCGCCTGGAAAACTGATATCGTAAAAAACTATCCGCGAGATTGGAGCATCTGCCGCATAATCAATGGCGGCCTTTTCAATTCGCTGGCGCATCCTCGCCGGTGTAGCCGGCTGATTTATCCGAAACTTAACTTCACCGGCATGTGTAAGCTGAAAAGTCTCGAGAAAGTTACCGACAAAATTCCCTTCCTCTGCACCCTCGGGTTTAGTAATAGTCCAATCGATTAGTTCGCTCTCGGGGAAACTATATGGGTCGCCTTTCCTGTAACCGGAGATGAACCGGATCTCGTTAGCGACGACACCGCTAATCTGTCCCTCTCGGATTTCCCGCACAGCGATAAATACTTGCTCGAAACGCTTGGCCGTATCGCGGAGTCGAGTGGTGATAAACAAAATGTGCTTTGGAGGTAGTCCATCCAGAAAACGGGCTTTTGCCTGCGGGTAACTGTCCCTGGCCTTTTCGATATAGGGTTTGATCGCTGCTTCGATTTGCTGCAACTCGGGGGTCTCAGTATTGAGTGGCTGTTCTTTCGGAGCATTGGGCACAACATAGGCTTCTTGTTTCGGCTGTTGTTGCGCAATTGCCGCGCTCGAAGCGCCGAGCACCACGGCAACCGATAGGAGGATTGAGTTTGTTCTCATGTTGTGAGCCTTTCAGGATAGTGAGTTTTGTGAGCGAGCCCGAAAATGACTTAGAAAACTTGTCGGATTAAGCGACCAGGGCTTTGCACAAAAACGTCCGCTACGCAGGATATTCTCCCGCAAAGGCGCAAAGGCGCAAAGAAAGTCCAGCTAAACGCGGCAGCGCTTGCGTCTTTGCGCCTTTGCGGGAGACATCTTCACGTAATAACGCACTTTTGTGCAAAGCTAAGCGACCAGAGATTGTTCGTGAAATCGTGGAGGAGCTCTAAGTTGGCGCCCCTCACACTTGCTCAAGCACTGCCCGTTCCGCGTTTTTCGATCTTGGCCCACGTATCGCGCAGGCCAATCGTACGATTGAACACCAATTTGTCCTCCGAGTTCCGGTCCACACAGTAATACCCAAGGCGCTCGAACTGATATTTTGTCCCAGGCTCTGCGTCTCGCACACTCGGTTCTATTTTGCAATCGTCCAGTACCTGCAATGAATCAGGATTCAGATTCTTTGTGAAATCTTGTCCTTCTTCAACCTCATTAGGGTTCTCTTTAAGAAAAAGGTTTTCGTAGAGACGAACCTCTGCCGGTAAAGCGTGAGCCGCCGAGACCCAGTGAATAGTCGACTTCACCTTCCGACCATCGGGCGTGTTACCGCCACGTGTAGCCGGATCGTAAGTGCAACGGAGTTCTACAATCCTGCCGTCCCCATCTTTAACGACTTCTTTGCACGTGACTAAGTAAGCATAACGGAGGCGCACCTCGCGACCAGGAGCGAGGCGGTAAAACTGCTTTGGCGGATCTTCACGAAAATCATCTTCCTCAATATAAAGAGTCTTTGAAAAAGGAATCTTTCTCGTTCCCGCCGAACTATCTTCCGGGTTGTTGATAGCATCCATTTCTTCCACGAGGTCATCGGGATAGTTTTCGATAACGACGCGTAATGGTTTCTGCACACACATCACCCGGGGAACAAGTTGATTCAAGTCCTGGCGCAGAAAGTACTCGAGTTGCTGTAACTGAGTAATGCCATTCGTCTTCGAGACGCCAACACTCCCGCAAAAGTTGCGGATGGCGGTGGGCGTATAACCGCGCCGGCGCATGCCTGACAGCGTTGGCATTCGCGGATCATCCCAACCTTCGACATGTCGTTCTTCCACGAGCTTCAACAGCTTGCGTTTGCTAAGCAGAGTATGGGTGAGGGCCAACCGGTCAAACTCGTATTGCCGCGAAGGAAATATACCAAGCTGTTCGATGAACCAATTGTATAAAGGACGGTTATTATCGAACTCTAAAGTACACATGGAGTGCGTTACGCGCTCGATAGAATCCGACTGCCCGTGCGCGTAATCGTACATTGGATAAATACACCATTGATTTCCCGTGCGATGGTGGTCCATGTGCAGAATTCGATACATGACCGGGTCACGCAGATTTAGGTTCGGAGAGTTCATGTCGATCCTGGCGCGCAGGGTTCGCGAACCATCCGGAAACTCTCCGTTTCTCATGCGGTCAAACAGATCGAGATTTTCTTCAACAGACCGATTACGGTAAGGGCTGTCCCGGCCCGGTTCGGTTAACGTGCCGCGATACTCGCGAATTTCATCAGCGCTGAGATCGCATACGTAGGCTTTGCCTGCCTGAATCAACTGAATGGCCCAGTCGTACAGTTGCTGGAAGTAATCCGAGGCATAGTAAAGACCGTCCCATTGAAAGCCCAGCCACTGCACGTCTTCCATGATGGCGTTAACGTACTCGGTTTCTTCTTTTGACGGATTAGTATCGTCGAAACGCAAATTGCACTTGCCGCCAAACTCCGCCGCCAATCCGAAATCAAGGCAGATGGCTTTGGCGTGGCCGATATGTAAGTAGCCGTTTGGTTCCGGAGGAAATCGGGTTTGTACAGAGCCATCATGTTTGCCGCTCTTGAGATCCTCGATAATGATGTTTCGAATAAAATTCGAGGGTCCATCATCTTTTAGTCGCGATTCTGATGAAGTCTCAGTCGATTCAGTTTCAAAAGGCACGTTTCTGATTTCTCCGTACTAAAGCTCTGCTTAAGAGATCGGTTTCAGTTTACAAAAGATGCTGGTCGGGGTCGATCCAAACAAAGCGGGATTTTTCGCGATCCTTTCGCACTCGATCTATGGGGAAGGCTTGATTGTGCATTACGACATAAATACCCGGGCTAAGTATCCGAACAGCAAAGAGACTCTCCGTAAGGTTCTGCAAACCATCGCTTCCTTCAAAACCCAATGGCGTCATCGCTCCCGTTAGCACAATAGGAACTTTTAGTTCAGGAAGTGCTTCCTTCAAATAGCGGCCCGTCTGAACCATTGTATCCGTGCCGTGAGTGATTACGACTGCCGAGTGCTCGCTTAACATCGGCTCGATGAGCTCAAGAATCGCGCTGCGATCGGCGTCAGTCATCTCCAAACTGTCTTTATTCATGAGCGGCACCACGCGGACCTCGCAGTCCGGATGCCGCAAGCGAACGAGATACCGATCGATTTGATTATCCAGGTTTTCTACTGTGCTGGTTTGCTCAGAATAGACTTTTTCAATTGTGCCACCAGTAGTGACGACGTTGACCTTCAGCATCTTCGAATTCTCGCTTGCATACTGGGAGTTGATTTCGGGTTCCCTATCATACTAACGAGTATCCAATGTTGTTGCGAGTCACGACAGTGAGCGGACGAACTAAGGGTTCACGATGCGACACACAGCAGCAAACGGCGAAACGTGCGGCGGCGGCTCTGGACGCTTTAAATGCCGAAACCCGCGAGACCGTTACTATCCCGGAACTGCTGCACTGAGACCGAACCGGTGCTAAACTTCGACTCGGAGTAAGACCATGCAGCCTAACAAAGTCTACGACGAAGTGATCGAATTCATCGCGTCCTCCAGCCCGCAGAATGTGATCGCTTTCCGCCCATCTGAGGAAGCCAAAGCTCGCGTAGCCGATCTGATCTTCCGGGAAAAGAACGAAGGCTTATCGGAAGACGAGAAATCCGAACTCGATCACTACCTGCAAATCGAACACCTCATGCGCCTCGCAAAGGCACGCGCTCATCACTATCTGGCAAATGGCTAGATGGATCAGCGCCGAACTACGCCAGACCGTTGCTGACCGAGCAAAGCAATTGTGCGAATACTGCCTCGTCGCCGAGGCAGACACATTCTACGAATGCGAAGTCGATCACATCATCAGCCTAAAAACACGGCGGATCTTCGGAATCTGATAACCTCGCTTATGCGTGTGCGTTCTGCAACCGTGCTAAAGGCAGCGACATCGGCTCAATTTCGACAACTGGTGAGTTCACTCGGTTCTTTAATCCACGCAACGACTCTTGGGCTGAGCACTTTCGTTTGGAGGGTGCCAAGATAGAACCATTAACTACTATCGGCGAGGTCACGGCTCGTATTCTCGGGTTCAACGAGAGCGGCAGGATTCATGAGCGAGAGGAACTAATTTCAATTCGGCAGATATCGTGAGTAAGCGACGAATGCTTGCGCCAGCACAAACGCTGAATTCGAGTGACTTCCATATCGGCGCCGCCGAATTCAATAGACGGGCTGGCGAGACTGATATCTTGCTAATGGTATAGCCGCCCGCGTTTTACGCCGCTACTCTTGAACCTCAAGAACTGAACAAAGATGCGCGACGTTATTTTCATTACTCAATCGATCAGTGTCTCAGTTCAAAAAAACAACAATAGGAGAAAAGAGATGATTGCCCCCAAGAGGCCCAGTTCCATAACCACCATCCTCCAGACTGCCTTGTTTACGGCTTGTTTGTTTGTATTAACCTCAGTGACCGCTATGGCCCAGGCGCCGTGCCTGCCGGTTGACATCGCTCCCTCGGCCGATCCGGCGCTGCTGGTCTTCGAAGTCGAAGGTAAGATCCAGTCGTACAACCGCACCACTCGCACGATCTCTGCCAACGGCATGACGATCTTCATACCGTCAACGGTGCTCGTCGAGACGCGGAACCTCGACCTGACCGTGAGCTTCGCGTCAGAGGTCTGAATGCCCGCGGCCCGCGAGGCAATTTCGCCGGAAGCGTCACTGTCTTCCGTGGCACCCTCGATGCGAGCGGCACTCAGTGCACCGGCACGCAGCTAGGGACGGCTGCCGTGAGCGCCGTTGACGGCTCATGGGAGTTCCGGCAGAGGCCGGTTAACGTGACTCCTACTCAAGTTTGCGTCAAGTCGCCTTTGGGTGGCATAGACGCAAGCGCCGTAACCATCCGCAACTAACAAAACATCCTCGCGATACGTTCGATCCTGCCGCGCGTGAATCGAGCGCGCACTCCAGAAAAGAGGTTCGAATTTCTTAGGAAACTGGTGCCCCCGGCGCGATTCCAACGCGCGACCTTCCGCTTAGGAGTCGGATTCACGAGCCTTTTGTTTTCAACAGTTACGAAAAAGCTTAACAAAAACGCCTGTGCATGCGTTGCATATTGTGCTTGAAGTGCTCAGTTTGTAAAGAACTGCGGGACAACTGCGGGACAAACTTGGACCAAGCGCAACGTTACTCAACGCTAACAAAATCCTTCATCGTGAACCCCTCCTTTCACTGCGATCTGGGTGCTCCCATTCAGCGTGTTAGTGTTCGGTTCCGGGGATACAGTATCAGGACCGGGCGGTGCTTCTTAGGCGTCGGGCCTTCGGTTTGAAAACAGTGTTTCCCCTCGTAGGGACATTGGGCCACGAGTGGGTGCCCGAACGTTATGGGCAGTTCGCAACGTCGTGGCTCGATGAATCGCGGTTGTTTGCGGTTCGCAAAGTAAGCGACGTGCTCCCGGTTCCTAGTCGTGTTGGGTGTTTGCTTTCATTGGTGTTGAAAAATGCGTTTTCCCCCTTCCGTAGTGAAGTCGAAGCACGGGTGGCGCACAGCGATGCACCTGGAAGATCGGAACGAAGTGGAGAACCGGAATGGAGCCTGCGTAATGGAGGTTGCGTCGCTGGGCTCCCGTGCGAAGATGGGAACGAAGGAAGGGGGGAAATCAGGAAGAGAGTCTCGGCTGGAATGATCGAATGGAAGCCGAGGCCTATAGGGCGCCGGGTTTATACGGAACCAGATATACAATGTTAGGCGGCACGGCCGGGTCGGTAGTGCCATCGTGCGTGTTTGGTGTTCGAAACCTTCGTGGCATGGCGAAAGGAGAACAAGATGCCAGACGTGGTTCCGTTTTTGACCTATGAGGACGGCATTGCAGCCCTAGAATGGCTGGCGGAAGTGTTTGGATTCACGGAGACAGCTCGCTTCACGTCTTCCGATGGGAGGCTTTCTCACGGAGAAATGTCGATCGGGGATGGACTAATCATGTTGGCCAGTCCGTCGGCGGACTATGAAGGCCCCCAGCGACATCGTGGCAACTGCGAGATTGCCGCCTCATGGTCCGCTCTGCCATGGATCATTGATGGTGTTCTCGTCTATGTTGAGGACGTCGATGAGCACTATGCTCGGGCTAAGGCTGCAGGAGCCGTTATCTTGTCTGAACCCGAGGATGGGCCACCCGCGCGACGATATCGAGTTGAGGATCTGGAAGGACATCGATGGATGTTCATGGCACGAGACTAGCCCGCACGCTATTCACGATCGCAACGGGAGTGGAACGCGATGCCGCCTAACGAAGGGATGGAGCTGACAGTCAAAAGCGGCGCGCCGCTCTGAACGTTTCCCTCAACTAGGGGTTGTGAGTACTTACCTTTCCATAAAGCAGTTCATTCTCTTCTTTAAGTAATCGAACTTGCAGTTCAAGCGCTCTGATGCGTTCTTTGAAGCGGGCGATCTGAGCATCTTTACCTGAGTCGCTTTTGTTCAAGTTCGTCCGGACAGAAGGTGCTGGCTGTGGATAGGATTGTCGGAGTGAGCGAATCTGCACCGCGAGATCTGAATGTTTGGGATCGTAAAGGAACGTCTTTGAAACACGAGCGGCCCGGCAGATCGTGTTGAAGTTAACGGCCGCGCCTTCTCTTTGCATGGCTGTGATGGCTGCCACCACACGGAGACGGGCCTGACGACTCTTCTCTGCAGCCAACCGAACAATGGCCTGAGTGTTTCTTTTCACTGTGATGGCTGACCGCCACGATTCTTTTGTCGCTCACTAGCCGGTAGCTCCAACTCAGAGAGAACCTTCTCCATGCCATCAATCTGATCACCGAGATCGTTGGCATACATCTCCAACCTTTTTCCCGTGCGATGCCACGGCTCTTCTTTAGGTCGTCGAGTGTAGCCACAATCACCGGTCCGTGCTCTGGTGTCGTGACGAGCTTGTGGCACGGTCCATTGTCTTTGGTGAAGCAGGCATTCTGTCCGTAAGGACACTTCGGCGCTTTGGCGTGATGAAGGCAATAACCCCAAGGCAGCGAGAGCCGGCGCAGGTTAGAGACCACCCAATCCAACTCACTCTCATCGCCGCGATCCAATTGTTCTTTAAGGGTCGCAAGCGCGACGCTGCCAGTCGCATGGCCCGATTGGACCAGTTCCTTGAACTTGCTTTTCAGTGTCTCGTCGAAGATCTGGGTGTAGTTGAGTGTCATCATTGGACTCCTGTGATCCAAGTAGGTCATTACGTCGATAATGCTCATGCCGTTGTTGAGCATCTGAGTACCAACCGTGTGTCGAAAGGAGTGTGGCGTGAGACGATAGACCTCACCATCGGGGCCGAGTATCGGCACCTTCTTCGCAAGGGCGGTGAACTGATAACAAAGGCTCTCGAACTTATACAATCCGTATTCAGTGCGAAAGAGATAACGAGCGCTGAAGTGATCGGGTACAGCTTTAACTAACTCACGTTGCCTCTCGACGGCTTGAGCAACCTCATGAGTAACCGGCAGCGGTCGTCCGTCGCGTTTCATCTTGTGGTTATACCAATGCAACCGGGGGTCACCCGCAGCATCCCATTCGAGACAGTCTTCCCGTAGATGGAGAGCGTCCTGCCCGCGCAGGCCGACCACGCGAAGGATCTCAACGAGGTTACGCGCGTAGGGATGAAGCAGATGAAGGTGCGCATCCAATTGCGTCAGCACGCTCTCTGGTATCGGGCGTGGACGTCGGAGCCCACGTCCGAACTTATCCTCGGGAAAGATCAACGGTCGCACGGGCGCTTCCGGCCAGTCATGCAACCGCATGTAGGTAAACATACCATCAAGAAAGCTGGCCATCTTTGCTCGACGATAGCCGGTAATCGGTCGCTGCGCTCCGGTTTGATCAATCCAGTAAGGATGGTTCAAAGCGGGCTCGATCATCTCTCTGGTTAGTCGGCTGAAAGAATCTAAGTCAGGGTACGACTCGCCGAGTCGGACCAAGAAGGGTTTGGCATGCTTCAGATAGGGCCTGAAGGTTGACGGCTGCCAAAAAGGAACGCGCGCGCGGAAGTACCGTTTGATCAGAGCACGCAAGCCTGGGTTCACAATGAAAGTAAAAACCAGCTTGAAGGTGCTCTGGTTCATGTGCTTGGGATAGTCCGTATATAAGCGACGGAGATCCACACGATCTCTGCTCCAGACTTTATCGGGGTCCTCTAATGCAACTGGACCAGGTATGAAGATCTCGACTTGACGCCGCGGTGCTCGCACTCCGAGCCTCTCTATCTCTGCGCGAAAGCCTTCATCTCTCAGAGCCGTGAACCATTGTTTGGTTCCGGTGTACCCAGCACGACGACACAACTCAACGATTGAAAGAGATCGGTTCTGCTCATCTTGCAGAAAGATCCAAAATCGCCACTGTGCCTTTGTGCGTTTCTGTAGAAACTGCAGCTCTTCCCGAGTGAATCGAGTAATCACGGCGCTGCTCCTGAAAGTCGTGCCACTTCTTTCCCATGTCTTCGTCGTCGAGATGGACGTAGATCATAGTGCTCTGGACCTGCGCGTGGCCCAGGCGCTTTTGCACATAACTGACGTCCCAGTCGGCGCGAATCAACTCCGTCGCATGAGTGTGGCGTAGCATGTGGGCATGGAGTGGAAGTTGGTTCTTGCGGCTGTAATGCTGGAACATCGCTTTAACGGCATGGCGGTTCAGCGGGCGACCGTAAGTAATCCTGCCGCGCTTGTCTCGCGCCGTTTCCTTGAGGACGACGAAAAGGTGGTCCGTATCAAAGTTGTGCTTCAAGACGAGATGATCCAAGAGAGCCATCAGCCCAGGCGATAAATCCACGAAGCGCTGCTCGCCTTCACGCATACCCTTAGCCAAGGCTTCATTGTCCAGATCGTGACGGCGCCGTACCCAAACTCCATTGCGATGAAACTCGATGTCTTGTAACCAGAGTCCCAGCACTTCCCCGATGCGCAGTCCGCCCTCACGCATCAGCAACAAGATGCATCTGAACTGCAAGTTCTCCGTTGATGAGAAAACTGCGTGAAATCGTCGTCCTTCACTGTCTTGAATCGTCGCTTTGGTTCTTTGAGTTTGAGACTGCGTTTGATGGTCTTACCGTGTCCCAAGTGAACCAGGAAACGCTTGAACTTGCTGAAGCGATCGCAGATCTGTTCGTAGAGAACCGGGTTCTCGAGTTGCGTGCCGCGCTGGATGTGATATCGATAGAAGCTGCTGACAGCGGCCACGATCGTGTTGACCGTGCGTTCACTCAAGTAGCTTTCATTCCTCCTGGTGCGATCTCGTAGCCACTGGATGAAGTGGACCAGGTCGTCAGGTCGGACGCTGCGCCAGTCGACTTGCTCACGATCGAGAAAGCGGAAATAGAGCGCCAGATGCCGGCAATAGTTTTCCAGGGTATGCGGAGACTTCTCCAAGGCTGCCAGATGGTCGAGGTACAACTTGACTGGTTCAACGAACTCACATCGCTCGTCGATCAGATAAAGTCGCCTGCGCTCCGCGAACCTGGCCCAAACCGTTCGCAACATCGATGCCTGCTTTCGTTACCGCCTCCAGCCGTAGCACACCGGCAGCTCGGACTCGCTTCGCTCGTCCTCGCCGCCGGTGTGCTATGGCTGGGGCGGTAACGAGACAACGCGTTCAGGAACAGCTACATCGATCCTTCGCTGAGAGGCCCACCATACAGATACGTTGTTAAACTTTGCGGAAAGCGAATGTGATCTTTCCATTAAGAAGCCCGCGAAGTTCAGAGTGTCCTAAAAAGCATTCACCTTGCTTACCTTTCAAACTATGTCCTTCTTCTCTCCCCATAACGAACGCACACCCGAAGGGGGCGGAACGAAGTGCAGCACTCGAAGCAAAGCGGAGAGTTGTGCGGGTGGGCTCTCGTGGCACAATGATCCCGCAGAGGGAAAACTATTGAATGTCTCGGTCGGAATGGAATGAAGTGGAATGGAGGCCGCAGCCTTATCTCGAAGATCCTGCCTACACCGATTTCTGGTCACTGCAGGCCGTCGACAAATGGCTCGCCGCGCGGCCGCATACAGTGCCGACGATGCTCGTGGTCGGGCATGGGACCAGGAAGACAGCTACGGTGTACCCGCCGTCTATCGTGCGCTCGAACCAAAGGACAAGAACAACGACCGGGTGTCGCTCGTGATGGCCCGTGGCGACACTCGGGCTTAATCACTATGGCTACGACCTCGGCGCGATCACTTTCACGGGCGACACGGCGCTCGAATGGCGCGTGAAGTACGCGAAACCGTTCTTCGATCATTGGCTGAAGGGCGGCCCGTGATCCCAGACACCGCCGGTGCTGCACTTATGCGACCGGTGTGAATCAGTGGAACGTGTCGCAACGCTGGCCTATGGGAACTGCGAAGCCGATCTATCTGGTGGCAGACGGGAGTGGCGACGACGTTTCACACGAGCTTGAAGACTCTCGCTCGAGTTCGCAAACTCTCACGTAACACGCCATCTTTGCAGTTCCATATCGCTGCAAGTGGAGGTCAGCAGATTAATGTCTCTTAACAGCAGTCAGGACACCCAGCATTAATGATCGTAAGCCAAAGCGCATACGCGGCACGATGGTTTTTGCGAGTTCAGGAATGCCTAGTCACTCATTCTGAACCTCAACAAATGCGCTGGTAAAAAGGAACTGAAAACCTTCGGACTCCCGTTCAAAGTAATCAATAGGTCCGAAAACCGCTCTCTGACCTTTTCAAACTCGCCTGTTAACTCATCGGCCGTAAGCCGCCACCGTTGAGGAAATGTGTAGGCGGCAACCAACCCCTTGTAGTCATCACGCGACCCAGGAATAAACAACAAGTCGGCCTTCGTGAATACTGAGAAGCAGTGACTTCTCAGAGATGTTTGACGGGCCATCGAGATGATGCTCTCGGATGCGTCGCCAAGCTGGCCTGAAAGCGCTCTTCTCTCGCGCTCCTGCTGGAAACGCGGACCGCCGCGTCTAATCAGGACGCCAATTCTCGCGACCTTCCGAACGCATCCAGTGGTTTCGCATGATGAACCTGGTGTCGTAACTTAAGTGGCGGAAGTCGATTTACCAACCCCAACGTCGCCGCCTTCTACCTGTATCTCGGGATCAACTTGAAATACTTGTCCATTGCGCAGGGTGATTTTGACCGTGCATGTGATCGTTGAGCCGATAGCCAAAGGCTCGATGTAGTAAGGACCGATCATCGAATACAAGCCGACCACGTTGCAACCCGCGCTTTGACCGTGCTGGCTATTTATATTGTTGCCAGTGACCATTATCGAAGCCGAAGTCCCTATCTGGATTGCCATTTCCATCCACGAAGGGATTATTGTTATTGGGAAAATCGACCTCGAAAGTCGTAACCTTCTGGGCATTGCCGGGTGCTGTATCAAACGCAGTGAAAAAAAACGGGGAGCCGGCTCTCACAGCCAGAACGCCCTGGCCCTCCTCTTGCCAGCTACCTCCCGGCGCCTGTTCTGAAAACCCATAGCCCATGGCCAGGATCGGCTGCGCGGAGTTATTTGGTATCGAGCGTGTGGTAGAGGAAAAAGCGACGTCCAGGGAATAATTTGTAGGCATGGGAGCATCCTTTCTGTTGTGGCGGTTTCTCGGTGAGAGCCGAAAACCACCTTGGTGGTAAACCGTTGCGGACGACACCTCTCTATTTATGAGGTTGGTCCGGAAGCGTCGCAACGAGCTTGAGAAAGCCGGGATCTTTTCTGAGTTCCAACAACTCCGGATCACGGCGAAATTCATCGATTGAATATCCTGCTTTCAAAGCTGCAGCCATAGTATCGAGCGCTTGCTCTCTTTGCCCGCAGATTTCGTAAACTGTCACCAGCCGCGACAAAACCGAGGCGGTCCTGTCCAGCGCTTCTGCAGCCGCGGCCTCCGCCAAAGCCTCCTTCTTCTCGCCAATCTTCGCCATGCAGAGAGCGAGCCGGCTTCGTAGATCGGCATCGTTTGGTTTGGCTGCCAGCTCGTCTCGAATCATATCCATGGCTGTTCGATAGGCATCTTTAGCTTTGTCATCATTGCCAGGTGTCCACCGGTAGGCGTCGCCCAGGTTAATCCAGTTCTGTGTGTTATTCGCTCCCAACTCGACGGCCTTCTCCATTGCAACAACCGACTGTGTGTAAAGACCTTGAAAAAAGAGACTCGTCCCAAGATTCGAATAAGTGATGGCTGAGGGTTTGATCTGTCAACGCTTTTTGATATTCAGCCGAGGCCTCGGCAAAGCGGGCTTGCATGTGATAAGCGCCGCCGAGATTGCGATAACCCAAGTAGCAGTCCGGCACCAACCGGATCACCTCTGCAAACGCCTGTTCTGCTTCAGCGTAGCGCGATTGGCGGAAATAGAAGTTGCCCAGCGCAAGACGCAGGTCCCAATCGTTCGGGCGAAGTTCTATTGCTTTCTTGTAAAGAGCCTCCGCCTCAGGCCCACTTCTTTTTACCTCGCTCAATATCCCCGAGTCCGCGATGCGCACCGGCATTGAGACGGGTCGAGATTCAACGCCTGCTTCAACTCAACTTCGGCCTTGTCATACTCGCCCTTTTCGACCAACACCCGTCCGAGGCTCACTCGGTTATCGGCGAGCTGCCCATTAAGGTCGACGGCCTGCTTAGCATTTGAGAAAGCAGTATCCAACCAACTGCTTATCGCGGTTTCCTTGGTACTTCAGCAGGTAGGCCAGGCCGAGTCCGGCGTACGCCGGCGAATAGTTCGGATCTTTGGCGAGCGCGTTTTGAAAGTCCTGCATCGCACCGTTCAGGTTTTCCTCTTTGTCGTAGCGTTCCAAAAAAGCCGATCCTTGCTGGAACAGTTCGTAGGTGCTGGCGTTGGCATCAAGCGGCTTTAAGCTGACGGCCCACTTGGCCCAGCGACCGCCACCGCGCGCCGTTTGAGAGCGACTGTGGCAACGGCGCCGACTATGACCACGACCACTAACGCCGCGGCGATTAAAGCTGCTCGCTGGTTCTCCGTCTTCCAGGTTTTGAAACGCCAGGCAAGATTGCGAAACGCTCGACCTGGCGAAGTCGTGAGAGCTACTGATTGCGAAGTCAGAGTCGCATACATCTGGCCCAGATCCCGGCAGAGCTCATCGGCATCTTGCTGGCGAAGTTCCTTTTTCTTATTCAACGACTTCATCACTGCCGCGTCCAGTTCGACAGGAATAGCCGGTCGCAATCGTCGCGGTGAAGTAGGATTGGTTGAGAGAACAGCGTGTAGGATGGCCGCCAGTGTCGGACCGGAGAAGGCTCTTTGCGCCGTCAACATTTCATAGAGAATGGCGCCGAAAGAAAAGAGGTCAGCCCGTTTGTCTGCGACTTGGCCCAGTGCTTGTTCCGGTGACATGTAAGCGGGAGTGCCGATGACTCCCCCGGCCATCGTTAAAGCATGAAGGGTCGCAGCCTCAGTATCAATTTCTTCACTTGTATCCTGAAACTGTTTGGCCAATCCGAAGTCCAGTACTTTGATTAGGCCGTCCGGCGTGATTTTGATATTTGCCGGTTTGAGATCTCTATGAATGATTCCCTGTTTGTGAGCGGCTTTGAGGGCCTCGGCAATCTGTAACGCCAGGCGCAACGCATCTGCAATCGGTAGTTCTCCGGCCAGCAAATGATCCGCAAGCGTTTCGCCTTCGACAAGTTCCATCACCAGAAACGGCTTGCCCTGATGTTCTTCGACACCATGGATGGCCGCAATATTTGGATGGTTTAGCGCCGCCAACAACTGCGCTTCTCGTTCGAAACGCGCCAGCCGCTGAGCTTCGTTAACCAGCGCCGCCGGTATGAACTTGAGCGCCACCGCGCGATTGAGTTTGAGGTCGCGTGCGCGGTAGACCTCGCCCATTGCTCCTTCGCCGATTTTCTCGTCGATTTGATAGTGGGAGATGGTCTGGCCGATCAAAGGCCTCCCTTTCCGGCTGGTAATTATCCAAAGGAACGACTCGGAGGAACGGTACTCTTCGCAGTGACCGGGACTCTAGCAGATCAAGGTTTAATAAACAATAAAAAGACAGAGGAAAGGCCAAATGAAGTGAGAGCGAGTCGGTAATAACAGTCAATCTCTTTTCCGCAAACGGAAGATGGGGCTAAGATGGAAGCGGTATGTGGGGGAGACCAGCTTCGATACGTTTCAAATGATTTCTTTACGCTATCTACGACGCCAAAGACTAAGGTGCTATCTGCTGTCTCGCCGGTTCTTAGTTTTCTAAATGCTGCCACGGAAGCTGCTCGAGAAATTTTTCATGTTGCCTCCGGCACGTATTCACGGCTCGTGCCACAGACTCCAGAAAAAATTGCGGGACAAATTGCGGGCATACTGAAGGAGGCGAGGTTCTATTTTCCTTAGGAAAATGGTGCCCCCGGCGCGATTCCAACGCGCGACCTTCCGCTTAGGAGGCGGACGCTCTATGCAGCTGAGCTACGGGAGCACAGGTGAGTGAATCGTAAATGGTGATGATGAAGTTGTAAAGTGTAGAGCAGATCGAATCAAATCCTGCATCGTAGGTTACGATTGATACTTGATCAGCGATCTCACGTCGTATCCCGTCAACTTCTCGCGGCCGGGTAGAAATTCAAGCTCGACCACAAACACCAGCCCAACCACCTTCCCGCCGAGTTGCTCCACCAGATCAACAACCGCGCGCGCGGTGCCGCCGGTGGCGAATAGATCGTCGGCGATGATCACGCGATGACCGTCGCCGACTGCGTCGCGGTGGATCTGCAAAGTGTCCTGACCATACTCAAGATCGTAAGAGATCGACGCACACTCAGCCGGCAACTTCGTCGGCTTGCGCACCGGCACAAATCCTGCGCCGAGGTGATACGCAAGCGCGGGCGCGAAAATAAATCCGCGCGCCTCGACTCCGATCACCGAATCAACCTTCTCGCCCTCAAACTGCGACGCCAGCGCATCGACCGTGTTGCGCAAGCCCTTCCGGATGCTTGAGAAGAGTGGTGATGTCATAAAAATTGATGCCGGGCTTGGGAAAGTCCGGCACTTCACGAATTAAGGATTTTAGATGGTCCATAGTCTTTGTTTATCTCTCAATCCTAAACGCCGAATACGATCCCGTCGGCTCGAGACAAATCTCTTCAACCTGATCAACTACAGCCCACTGTGGTCCAGTCGCAAGATCGTGCTTGAACGCTTCCACACTGTTCGCCGGTCCCTCCGCTAACGCTTCGACCGTGCCATCGGGACAATTGCGCACGTAACCCACAACCTGATGTCTCGCCGCTGCTCGCTGCGCAAAGAAACGATAACCGACTCCCTGAACCTCACCCTCGTATCAAAAACTTTCGCGCCTACATCTGAATCTACTTGCACTTGAAAAGATCGCCGGGCTTTTCCCTTCTCCAGCGTGAACGTCTCTTCGTCTGAGTCGGCGAGTTTCAACGTCAGCGTCATCGTGTTGCCTTTGATCGAACCGGTGTAAGTCGCGGGTGGCCATTCGGTTCATCGTCAGCTCGAATCGGTCCGCCGCGTTCCATGCTTGTGAGTGCCGCGCAGATTGAAATGACCATCGCCATCCACAACCAATGGTCCGTCGATCACACCACTCGCGCAGTCGTACTCAATCTTCGCCGACTTCTCGCCAACCTCGAGGTTGATGTGCTGGCCGCCCCATACGCCGGTCGGAATACGTTGCATGTTCGGGTCCTCACCGTCATGACACCGAACAGCAATAACAAACAAGAGAACAAGACGCTGCCTCTTGACAAAACATAGTCGAAACTCCTTCAGTTCGTCGCATTGTAGGGTAAAGAAAGTTTGACGCAAAGGCGCAAAGACGCACAGAAACTTTATGCCGACTCATCACGTAATAAGCCGCACTACGGGTGAGAACGACCTTTCATCCTATTCTGCGTAGCTCAATCTGATTTTTCGGGTTAAGTTGATTCAGTCTCCTTCTCTCAACGAGACAGGGTTTGATTCGCGGATCAAACCCTGATCTCTATTTGTTATCTTTCAAAGTGAGGACTCCCAAACTATGCGACGTCTATTAGTGACCTGCCTATCGCTGCTACTGCTGATAGCCAACGTCTCCTTCGCCCAGGCGAAACCACTCAACATTCCTGTCGTCTATTACAAACTTCCGAACGGCCTGAAGGTCGTGATCTCGGAAGATCACATCGCGCCGGTCGTCACGGTCGCCGTCTATTACAACGTCGGCTTCCGCCTCGAACCCAAAGGCCGCACCGGCTTCGCGCATCTGTTCGAACACATGATGTTTCAGGGATCGGCAAACGTGAAGAAGTTTGAGCACGCGAAGTTTGTCGAAGCGAACGGCGGCAGTTTGAACGGCCACACGGATTTTGATTACACGAACTACTACCAAACGCTGCCCAGCAATCGCGTCGAACTCGGCATCTGGCTCGAATCAGATCGCATGCGCTCGCTCGACATCAGCGAAGAAAATCTGAAGAACCAGCAGGCAGTGGTGAGCGAAGAAGTTCGCGTAAACGTGCTGAACCAACCCTATCAACTCTTCGAGTGGATCAGTCTCTGGGAGAACGCGTTCACCAACTGGAACAACTCGCACAACGGTTACGGCGAGTTAGCGGAAATCAACGCCGCGACGATCGAAGACGTTCGCAGTTTCTTCAAGACTTACTACGCACCAAACAACGCTGTGCTGACGATCGTCGGCGACGTTGACGTCAACGAAGTCAAGAAGATGGTTGACAAACACTTCGCCGCCATTCCTTCGCAACCGATGCCGGCGCGCGTCGATCTTAACTGAGCCGCCGCAAACTAAAGAGAAGCGAGTTTCGCAAACCGACAAGCTCGCGAATCTTGCCGGCGCTCGCAACCGGCTATCACCTGCCGCCGCAGAACTCTCCCGACTTTCCGGCGATGGCGCTGCTGGTCCAGATCCTGCAGGGCGACGATAGTTCACGCTGGTATCAACGGCTCGTGAAAGAGAAAGAGTTAACGCTCGATCTCACCGGCGGACTCAACTACTTCGGAAACGAGTTTGACTACACCGGACCGATGATCATGACCACTCGCACGACTTACAAACCCGGTCACACGGCCGACGAAGTTATCAAGCGAGATGGATGCGGTGATTGCCGAAGTCACTGCGAAAGGCGTGACCGACAAAGAACTCGCCGATGCGAAAGTGCGTTATCGTTCCAACTTCTACAGCCAACTCGAATCGAGTTTTGGCAAGTCGCACCTGCTCTCGGCGCTCGCTCTTTTCCGCGACGATCCGCAGCAGATCAATTCGTTGCTGACTCCGTTTGAGAACGTCACCGCCGCGCAAGTTAAGAGCGGCAGCGGCGAAGTATCTGGTGGCCACGAATCGCACGGTGATCGATCGCGTTCCGGAAGCCAAGCCGCAACCGAAGTCGGGACAATAGTCGCGACGACACAGATTGAAAGGGATTGATATGAAAACTCATACTTGCAATACTACTCTTAGCAACGACCGCGCTCGCGCAACAAAAAACGCCGCCCGCGCCCGGCGCCGCGCGTCCTCTAAATCTCCCGAAGATCACGGAAAAGAAACTCGCCAACGGTCTGACCGTGTCCTGGCGCCGTTGCCAAACGTGCCGAAGGTCTCCTCAATACTTACCTTTCGTTCGGCAACCACCGCCAGCGATCGCACAGCGCATCCGGGCATCGCGCAGATCGCGGCCGGCAGTTGCAAACGAAGGCACAGACACACGCACCAGCAAACAGATCAAAGAAGAGCTGCGCTCGATAGGCGGCACACTCGGGCTCGGCAGCGATGCCGATTCGACCACGATGACCGCTTCTTCACTTTCGGAGTTCTCGTCAAGACTGTTTGACTTGATGAGCGACGTGGCCCAACATCCGTCGTTTCCGGAAACTGAAGTGAAGCTGGCGCAGGAAAACACGATCCAGCAAATTCGCGCCGGTCGCGCCGATCCGGGTTTTCTCGTCAACGAGCGTTTTCAGAAAGCAGTCTTCGGCGATCATCCGTACAGTTTTGTTGTGCCTGATGAGAAATCGATCAGCGCGTTGACGCGAAACGATCTGCGAGCGTTTGTGACCAAGTACTACATTCCGAACGCTGCGCACCTGATCGTCGTCGGCGACATCGACGTCGACAAAACGTTCGCCGAGATCGAGAAGGCGTTTGGAGGTTGGAAGAGCGGCACGGTTCCGCCCGAAGAGAATCCGCCGGTCCCGAAACGCGACAAGCGCCAGATCTATTTCGTGAATCGGCCGGGCTCGATTCAGTCGGCGATCTACATCGGCAACGTGAGCATTCCGCGCAAGGACAAAGACTACTTCGCGATCCGCACGGCCGACACGATCTACGGCGGTTCGTTCTACTCGCGTCTGACGCGCAACATCCGCGAGTCGAAGGGCTATACCTACTCGCCTTTCAGCTCCTCAAACACGCGCGCTAAGACCGGATCGTTTCTGGCCGGCGCGTTTGTGCGCAATGAAGTTACTGGTCCAACGCTGCTCGAGATTTTTTACGAGCTCGATCGCATGCGCGTACTGCCGGTTACGGATGAAGAACTGAACGCGGCGAAGGAATACAGCACCGGCAACTTCTCGGTCGAACTCGCCAGCCAGTTTGGACTCGCAGGTCGCATCAACACGGTCTACACATTCGATCTCGACAAGAACTTCATCAACGACTTTCGTCCGAAGATCGAAGTCCTTGACTACGGCAGACATTCAGAAAGCGGCCGCGAAATACTTCGACACCTATCGCGCCGCGATTGTGATTGTTGGTGACTGGGAAAAGGTGAAGGACCAGGTCACGCCGTTTGGTGATGTGACGATGTACGACGCGGAAGGCAATGTCATAAGTAAGTAAACAACTATCCACAGATTACGCAGATTACGTAGAAAATCTGCGTAATCTGTGGACGCTGCCTACGACACTAGCCAGATCAAGTAATTTCCAAACTGATCGATCATCACGCCGCCTTCCTTCATCAATCCCGTCACGATCAGATCAATCGATCGCCAAGCACAAAAGGCATGAACGCGAGCGACACTGATCCGATGATCAGCAGGTTGGAAGCGAGTTCTGAGAATTCATTCTTCTTCATGAGTTCTCCAAGCGCTCGCTCGGGGAGAGCTGTGAGGGGGCGGCTGTATTTCAGCAAGCGATATGCCGCCATTTAAGAACACCAGAGATAATTCCACAAACCTCTTGTCACTGAATCATTTAGCTTCAGAATGCAGTCGTTAGTAATCAGCCATCTGCAAACCCGTCAATCTGCTATTCACTAAGCAAATTGATTGTTGTCTCAGTCTTTCTCACGCAAAGACGCAGAGATCGCAAAGACAAAATAGGCGTCATCTGCTCTATCTTTGCTTCTTTGCGTCCTGGCGCGAAAAACCTCTAATTCAATCTGACCTTCGCGTAACCGAATTTGGACCAACCTGATTGAAGTTCTGTCAACTCAATCTGATCTCTTCTTTCTCACAATGCTGGAAATTCATGTCTGAAAGAACTTTTGTGGCACCACGATTGCTCAATGGCCCACTCGTGGTCCTTCGACTTGGACCAAAAC
The DNA here is from genome assembly GCA_963770215.1 of uncultured Acidobacteriota bacterium. Classification (GTDB taxonomy): domain Bacteria; phylum Acidobacteriota; class Blastocatellia; order Pyrinomonadales; family Pyrinomonadaceae; genus PSRF01. Next base: position 5,359 of record CAVYOP010000006.1, on the reverse strand, counting down.
TTAAACCTGGACCATAACGATGGGCATGCAAAAGAGAAAAGCTAACAAACACACACGACGCACGAGCAACGGATTCTCAACCGTTGAACTGCTGATCACGGTAACGATCCTGACGATCATCACTGCATTCGGTGTGATGGGAATCATCCGCGCCAAAGCAAGCATTCGTCTTTCAGGCGCTGCGCGCGAATATGCTTCCTACATTGAGAAGGCACGCGTCTTTTCTATTCGCAATCACGCTGACGATGCCAGTGAAAGAGCAACCATCACCATCAACGACGATATGACCAGCTACAACGTGACGATGGATCTCGATGGCGACGGCGACATGGACACCAGGACCGTCCCCCTTCCGAGTGGCATCACTTTCGACACCGTGGAAACGATTGCATTCGATTGGCGTGGTCGCACGTGGAACACCGTCGGTGCGATTACAACGTCCAACGCTCAAGTCTCGATCAGATTGAAGAACAGCACCGGCTCAGTTTCAATTGATGTTACGGGTTCCGGCGACATCACGGTCGATAGCAAAGTGTTTGATGACTCAGTACCCAACGTCAGTCTCAACGTTGCTGATCTTGTTTCGGGTGCGACTCCTACTCCGACTCCTGTTGTAGTAGCAACTGCTACCCCGACTCCTGAAGCTGACGCAACACCCGACATCAGCATTGCTCCAACTCCGACGCCGACGCCGATATTGGATCTGGTCGACGTCACTCCCGACGCCGACTCCGACTCCGACGCCGACGCCAACCCCGACGCCGACTCCAACGCCGACGCCGACACCAACTCCGCCAACTCCGACGCCGGTGCCCTGCACTGTCACCGCGGATCCAATTCTGCTGATCTTGTCCAAGGAAGGATCGGCCACAGTCAAGATTAGTCACAGCTCTTCGACTAGTCTTACGGTCACTGGAACATCGAGCAAACCTTCGGAAATTCAAGTGAGTCCGACCAGCCAAACTGTGGCGGCCGGCGGCTCGGCGACTTTCACGGTCAAGTCAAAGAAAAACAGTGGCATCTACTCCGCGACCTTCAGCACAAGCTGTGGTTCGAAGACTGTACCGATTACTGTGCTGCTCTTTTAAGCAAACGAAGACGATCCCAAACACAAACGTTATGAAGACCCAGACTCCCAAACATAAATCAACCAACGGCGAACGCGGTTTTACGTTGATCGAAACGACCATCGCCTCGCTCGTCATGTTAGTTGGCGCCCTTGGATGCGCCTCGCTGTTTGTCTTCTCGCTACAGAACAACGTCGGCGGCAGCGAACGCGCCCTCGCGATGGCAGTAATACAAAGGCTCACTGAAGCGTCGTGGCTAACCTTCCTTGGCCCGCGCGGTCACGATGTAATCGGAGCGGATGACTTCCAGCATGCTAGAACGCGTGAAGCGCGCGATGATGCCCATCGGGGCCAGCGCGAGCGTGATCGTCGGTAGGACCCAGTCCTTCGGCGAGTCCAGCCCACGGTGGGGAAGATGGGCAGGACGAACGAGAAGAGCACGATCAGGAACACGGCCAGCACGAAGTTAGGGCACGCTGACCCCGAGGGTGGCCACGCTCACCGAGACGTAGTCCCAGGACCGGTTCTGGTAGACCGCGGCCAGCACACCGAGCGTGAGACCCCCTACAACCGCCAGCGCCAGGGCCATGCTGCCAAGGAGGAGGGAGATCGGGAACGTCTCGGCCATGATCTCGGCCACCGTGCGGGTCTTGTGGACGAACGACTTCCGAAATCACCGTGGACGGCCTTCTCAGGAAGATGCCGACTGGACGTACAGCGGCTTGTCCAGCCCGTAGACCTCGGCCAGGTTCTTCTGCGCCTCGGGCGACAGCGGGTTCGCCCCCTCCGCGATCGGATCGAGAGGGCTGCCCGGCGTGGCGTGCATCACCAGGAAGGTGACGAGCGCCATGGCGAGGAGCGTCGGAACCAGCCAGAGGAGGCGATGAGACGTAGCTGAGCAACGCACCCCCCGGGACACTGCCCGCCCAGAGCCAGTGACGGGTTAGTAGGTAACTATCCGCAAACACGCGCGTAAAGTCAAGAAAAAGAATGGTATCCTGCGCCCGCATGGCCATTTCCCTGACCATCCTGCCCGGCCCGCGCGTCCTCGACACCAAGCCCGGCACGACCATCCTGAAGGCCGCGCACGGCGGCGGCGTGGACATCAACGCCATCTGCGGCGGGCGGGGCCGCTGCACGTCCTGCCGGGTCAAGCTGGTCGCGGGCACCGCGCCGCCGCCCACCATCATGGACGAGCTGCAGCTGGGCGACGCCCTCGTCCGCGAGGGTTACCGGCTCTCCTGCCAGTGGCCCGTCACCGAGGCGGTCACCGTGCAGATCGCGCCGCCGCTCGACGACACCACCTTCCAGATCCTGGGTGGTGAGCGTCCGGCCGGCGCGCCCGCGCCGATCTCGATCGACGCAGGCGTCCGCAAGCGCGCGGTCCAGGTGACCCTGCCCAAGGACGAGCATCTCCAGACCTCCGACCTGGAGGCACTGCTCGCCGCGACGGGGGGCGACCTCGAGGACGTGCCGCCCGCGGTGCTGAAGACCCTGCCCGCCGCGCTGCGCGAGCGCGGCGGCGAGGTCACCGTGACCACGTTCGGCCGGCACGTTTTGGCCGTGGAAGCGGGTGATACGGCGCTGCACAAGTACGGTCTCGCCATCGACATCGGGACCACCAGCGTGGTGACCACCCTCATGGAGCTCGAGTCCGGCGAGCAGCTCGCGTCCGCGTCGAGCCTGAATCCGCAGGCCGTCTTCGGCGGCGATCTGATGTCGCGCATCGCCTTCGCCCAGTTCGATCCGGCGAATCTGCGCAAGCTGCAGACGCGCATCATCGGCCTGCTCAACCAGCACATCGAGCAGATCGCGCGCGAATCGGGCGTCCTGGCCAAGTGGATCTACAAGGTCGTGATCGTGGGCAACACCTGCATGCACCACCTCCTGCTGGGCATCGATCCCTCCTACGTGGGCCTCGCCCCCTACGCGCCGGTGATGCGGCACCCGCTTATCCTTCCCGCGCGCGACCTCTTCCTCAAGCTGCCGCCCGAGGCGCGCGTGTGCCTGCTCCCGATCGTGGCCGGCTTCGTGGGCGCGGACGCGGTGGCGGTGGCCCTCGCGACCCGCATGGACGAATCGCCCTCGCTCCGCATCGCGGTGGACATCGGGACAAATGACGAGGTCCTGCTGGGCTCGCGCGAGCGGCTGTGGGCGTGCTCGGCTCCCGCCGGTCCCGCGCTCGAGGGGGCCCAGATCCGCCACGGCATGCGGGCCGCCGTCGGGGCCATCGACCGGGTGGGCGTGGAGGACGGCGACCTCCGCCTGCACACGATCGGCGACGCTCCCGCCCAGGGGCTCTGCGGCTCCGGGCTCGTCGACGCGGTGGCCTCGCTGCTCGATCTGGGTGTGGTGGACTGGACCGGGCTCATCGACGTGGATGGCCGCGACCGGCTTCCCGCCCCCATGCGCGCGCGGGTCGAGATGCGCGGGGAGGAGCGCGTGGTCGTGCTCGCGCGCCCCGCCGAGCACGGGGCGGAGCGGGAGATCGTGCTCACCCAGGACGACATCCGGCAGGTGCAGCTCTGCAAGGGCGCCATCGCCTCCGGAGTGGCCATGCTGCGGCACATCGCGGGCGTCGGGCCCGAGCAGGTCGAGGAGCTGATGCTCGCGGGCGGCTTCGGCAACTACCTCTCGGTGCGCAGCGCGCTGCGCATCGGGCTCATCCCGCCCGATCTCCCCGAAGCGAAGATCCGCTACGTCGGCAACGCGGCCGCGCTGGGGGCGCAGCTCGCCCTGGTGTCCGAAGCCGAGCGCGCGCGAGCCCTCACCATCGCCTCCCGCATCGAGCACGTCTCCCTCGCCGCGCATCCCGACTTCGAGTCCATCTTCGTGGACTGCATGAACTTCCCCCGCACTCCCCCTCTCTCCTCTGGAGAGAGGGCCGGGTGACGGGCCTGGACCTCATGCGCATTCCCGCCTCCGCCGTCGGCATCACGGTCGGCCCGCGCGAGCACGAAGTGGACGCCCGCTGGCTCATGGCCTACGCCGCCGCGCTCGGCGAGCACGCGCCCGAGTACTTCGACACCACGCGGCCGGACGGCATCCTCGCGCACCCGCTCTTCCCGGTCTGCTACGAGTGGCCCCTGGCGCTGGACGTCCGGGCCAAGGCGCTGCCCGACGAGGTCGCGGTGCGCGGGGTGCACGCGACGCATCGCCTCACCTTGCATCGGCCGCCACGCGCGGGCGACCGGCTCAGCACCACGGCCACCGTGGCCGCGCTCGAGCGCCGGACTCCCGGCGCCTATTTGGTGCTCCGCATGGAGACGGTGGATGCGGCGGGTCGGCCGGTCAGCACCACCGAGTACGGCTCGCTGTATCTGGGCGTGGAGTGCGACGTCGCCCCTCACCCCGACCCTCTCCCCAGAGGGGAGAGGGAGAGGGGACCCTCGCCCCTCTGGGGAGAGGGCAGGGTGAGGGGTGGTCCTGGACCACCGAGGTCCCGATCGCCCCCACCCTCGCGCACGTCTACACGGAGTGCGCGCGGATCTGGAACCCGATCCACACCGAGCGCGCGGTGGCGCTGGACGCGGGGCTGCCCGACATCATCCTCCACGGCACGGCCACGTTGGCCCTCGCCATCTCCCAGGCGCTGGGACGACAGCCGCGCGGCGCGGCCACGCCGGTGCGCGCGGTGACCGCCCGCTTCGGCGCCATGGTGCGGATGCCCTCGCGGATCGTCGTCCGGGGCCAGGCACCGCGGTCCTCGTCCGCGGGCGCCGTGGTGGGCTTCGAGGCGCTCGCGGAAGACGGCCGCCCCGCGGTGCGCGACGCGGAGCTCGTGCTGGCGTCATGACCAAGCTCGAGCGGGTCCTTGCCGCGCTCCGCCGAGCCCACCGATCGGCCGCCCTACGCCTTCTGGCGTCACTTCCCGGACGTGGATCGCAACCCGGCCGCGCTCGCGCAGTCCACCCTGCGCTTCCACGAGCGCTACCAGTCGGACTTCCTCAAGGTGACGCCGACCGGCGGCTATGCGGTGGCGGACTGGGGGATGCGTGGAGAGCGCGGAGGTCCTGCCGGACGGGCATCGGCCGTGCGCGCGCCACGCGGTCAATGCTCCCGAGGACTGGAAGAAGATCCGCCCGGTGAAGATGGAGTCCACCGCGTGGGCCTCGCATCTCGAGACCATCATCCGCTGCGTGGTGGACCGGCGCGTGGACTGCCCCACCGTTCCGACCGTGTTCAGCCCGCTCTCGCTCGCGCGCAAGCTCTCGGGCGATCACCTCAACTACGATCTCAAGGAGAATCCGCAGGCGGTCACCGACGCCCTCGAGGCCATCACCGAGACGATC
>CAVYOP010000005.1:0-605855 GCA_963770215.1 uncultured Acidobacteriota bacterium | reverse complement strand
GTAGTCGTCACGCTGCTCGATGAGCGATCGCATCTCCGCCACGATCTCGTCCAGGAAGTCGTCAACGTCCCGCTCCTCGTAGCCACGACGGAATTGCGTGGTCTGGAAGTGCTTGTTGAGCACCTGTTCCTGGCGTAAGCGCCATGTGTCACCTCGATACAGACGTAATGGTTCGGGTCAACGGTATCTAACGTTCCGGTCACGAACCAAAGCCATGCTCATCGATCCGTGCGAACACACACCACGGTCCCGCATCTGCGCGGTGCTGTGGGCGGGTTGCTGCGGGTCGGTCAGAAGAAGCTCGGCACGTTGAGAGCCAGGGAGGTCAGCAACATCAGGACGAGGAAGCTGAGGTCGAGCCGGACACCACCAGGTTCGGTGAGGGGATGACCTTGCGCAGCGCGCGCAGCGGCGGCTCGGTGAGGGTGTAGATCGGCTCGGCCACGAGCAGCGCCGCGCCCGGGGGCGCCACTCCCGCGCGAAGATCCGGATCCAGTCGAAGACGACGCGGCCGATGAGCACGAGGAAGAAGAGGAAGACGACGAAGCGCAGGACCTCGAGCACGGCAGTCATGGCAGGCAGTCTGGCCCACGCGGCCGGATGCCCCGAATGCGTCGGCGCTCAGCTCTGGTTGAAGACGCTGCGCCCGGCCACGCGCGGGCCGTCCTCCGGCGTTGACCTCGACGGGCCGGGCGAGAGCAGGAAGACCTTGCTCGTGACCCGCTCGATCGAGCCGCGCAGCCCGAAGACCAGGCCGGCGGCGAAGTCGACGAGACGCTTGGCGTCGGCGTCGCCCATGTCGGTGAGGTTCATGATCACCGGGCGTGCCCGTCGCGGAAGTTCTCGCCGATCGTCTTCGCCTCGTTGTAGGTGCGCGGGTGGATCGTCGTGATCCGGTTGAGCGGCCCACCTCCGGCTCGCGGACCAGCCGCGCCACGGGCGCCGGGCGCCGGGCAGCTGGGTGACCGCCGCGCCGTCTCGGACGCTCGGCGAGCGGTCGCTCGGGCTCGGCGTCGCCACGCTCGCTCGTCGTAGTCCGCGACGTCGTCGCGTACTCGTCGTCGTCGTAGCGGTCGTCGTCCTCGGCAAGGCCGAGATAGACCATCGTCTTGCGCAGCGCCCCAGCCATGGTGGCTCCCTGGTCGTGCATGGATCAGCGGTCGACACCGTCGTCCCGAGCGACGTTACGCGAAGCGGCGGACGCGAACCGAGGATTGCGCTGCCGACACGCAGGTGTGTCGCCCCGTGCCGGACGGCGGCCTCGAGGTCCCCGCTCATCCCCGCCGACACCCAGGTGGCCTGCGGATGGTCCGGCCGCATGCGCGTCCGCCACCTCCCGCAGCCGGGCGAACGCCGCGTCCGGGTCCGCCCCGAGCGGGGCCACCGCCATGACGCCGCGCGAGCTCGAGGCCGGCGTACTCCGGCGACGGCGTCGGCCAGGGCCGGGACGCTCGTCGACGTCGGCGCCGCCGCGGTCCGGTGCGTCGTCGAGGCTGACCTGCACGAGGACGTCGAGGGGCGTCCGGCCCTGGTGGTCCGCCGCCCGGCCGAGCGCCGCGACGACCTTCGCGCGGTCGAGCGATGTGGACGACGTCGGCGTACGGGACGACGGACGCGGCCTTGTTGGACTGCAGCTGCCCGATGAAGTGCACGGTCAGACCCGTGCCGTCGAGCGAGCGGGTCGGTCAGCTTCTCCCGGGCCTCCTGGTCGCGGTTCTCCCCGACGTCGCCGGACCCCGAGGTCGGCGAGCAGCCGGAGGTCGGTGGCCGGGAAGAACTTCGTCACCACGATGAGGGCTCGGCTGTCGCCGGGGTCGCGTCCGGCCTCGGCGCACGCGGTCGCGATCCGGGCGTGGACGCCGTCGAGCCCGGCGGCGATCTCGTCCCGGCGCGCCTCCGTCGCGTCGCGCGCCGCCCTCCGGGAGCAGCCGGGCGACGATCCCCGGCGAACCGGCCGGTGGAGCCGTCGCGCCGGTACGAGTAGAGGTCCGTGCTCTCGCGGGTGCAGCCGGGCACCCAGCGCGACCCGGATCCCGCGCGCCGAGAGCTGGTCCACCACGCCGGCGGCCACGTCGATCGCCGGCGTGCCGGTCCACGACACCGTCGCGCTCGGCGGGCTCACGGCGGCGGCCTCGGCGCGCATCTCCTCCGGCACCTCGTAGCAGCCGGCCGCACACCGACGGGCCGACGACGGCGAGCGTCTCGGCGGGCGTCGGCGCCGGCGTCGCGCAGCGCCTCGACGCGCGCGGTCGACGACCCGCGCGACCAGCCCGGGCCGGCCGGCGTGGACGCCCCGACGACGCCGGCGACCGGGTCGGCGAGCAGGACGGGTACGCAGTCGGCGGACGAGCACGGCGAGGGCGACGTCGTCCCGGGTGGACACGAGCGCGTCGACCCGCGGCGCCGGCCCCGTCCCACGGCCCGTCGGCCCGGGCGACGTCGACGCTGTGGCACTGGTCCATGAACAGCAGGCGCTCGCGCGGCCAGTCGAAGGCGGCGGCGACGGCGGTGCGGTTGGCCTCGACGTCGGCCGGATCGTCGCGACGTGCCGCCGAGGTTCAGCGCCGTCGTACGGCGGCTCACTCCGGCCGCCGGAGCGTGCGGTGATCGCGAACCGGACCGCGAGCCCGGGCGGCGGCGACGTCGTGGGTCCGACACGGCGGCATCCGCAGACCCCGCTCTCGCCTCCAGAAGTCGGCGTCGTCGACGTCCCGTCGCCACGCCGACGGCAACGCGAGTCCGGACGCGGGCGACACCAGGAAGCTCGCCGGGCCCGTCGGGCCCGGCGCGTCGTGTCCGCGCTGCTACTTGAGGAAGTCCGGCACGTCGAGGTCGTCGGCGTCGTCGAAGGTCACCGTGTGCGGCGGCTTCTGGACCGGCTGCGACGGCCGGCGCGCGGCCCGTCGGCCGAGGACCCGCTGGCGTACCCCGGCCGGCGCCGGCTCCTCGCGGACGGGCTCCGACCGCGGGCCGCGGCTGGGCCGGAGCCGAGTGCGAGCCGTTGGTCGACGACCGCGTGCGTCGCGCCGTGGGCGGCGCACGCGGGGCGACCGGCCTGGACGGTGCCGAGCGCCCGGTCGTCGCCGCGCTTGACCGGCGCGCCGCCGTCGAACCCGGCCGCGATGACGGTGACCCGCACCTCGTCGCCGAGCGCGTCGTCGATGACCGCGCCGAAGATGATGTTGGCCTCCGGGTGGGCCGCCTCCTGGACCAGCCGGGCGGCCTCGTTGATCTCGAACAGGCCGAGGTCGGAGCCGCCCGGGATGGAGAGCAGCACGCCGTGGGCGCCGTCGATGCTGGCCTCGAGCAGCGGGCGAGGAGATCGCCAGCTCGGCCGCCTGGACGGCGCGGTCCTCGCCGCGCGCGGAGCCGATGCCCATCAGGGCCGAGCCCGCGCCCTGCATGACCGACTTGACGTCGGCGAAGTCGAGGTTGATCAGGCCGGGCGTCGTGATGAGGTCGGTGATGCCCTGGACGCCGGAGAGCAGCACCTGGTCGGCGCTGCGGAACGCGTCCATCATCGAGACGCTGCGGTCGCTGATCGACAGCAGCCGGTCGTTCGGGATGACGATGAGGGTGTCGACCTCCTCGCGCAGCCCGGCGATGCCGGACTCGGCCTGGTTGGCGCGGCGACGGCCCTCGAAGGTGAACGGCCGGGTCACGACGCCGATGGTGAGGGCACCGAGGCCGCGGGCGATCCGCGCCACGACCGGCGCGCCACCGGTACCGGTGCCGCCGCCCTCGCCGGCGGTGACGAAGACCATGTCGGCCCCCTTGAGGACCTCCTCGATCTCCTCGGCGTGGTCCTCGGCGGCCTTCTTGCCGACCTCGGGGTCGGCGCCGGCGCCGAGCCCGCGGGTCAGCTCGCGGCCGACGTCGAGCTTGACGTCGGCGTCGCTCATCAGCAGCGCCTGGGCGTCGGTGTTGATGGCGATGAACTCGACGCCCTTGAGCCCGACCTCGATCATCCGGTTGATGGCGTTGACACCGCCGCCGCCGATGCCGACGACCTTGATGACGGCCAGGTAGTTGTGCGGGTCTGCAGCCACGAGCGTGGGCCTTCCTCAGCGAGAAATGTGTCTGATGTTGTCGGGTGCGGTGTGTCGCGAAGCCTAAATGTCTACCTGATGGTTAGATCACGTACCGGTCTCGCTGGTGCCCGACGGTATGCGGAAGCCCCACCCCGATCAAACAACGCGGCGGCGTGTCCTCGACCTTCCTTGGCCGCCCATGGATTCATGCTGCCCGGGCCCCGATCGTGACGAACGGGGCGAATGGGGCTGGTGGGACTCGGAGCCTCAGCAGGTCAACGGGTGATGGGCGTGTCCGGCGCGCTGACGTCGACGACCGCCGGGTTTGTCCGGAGGAGCGCCTCGAGGACGGCCAGCTTCTTGGGCCCGTCGGCGATCCCGCCCCAGACCACGCTCACCTGGCCGAGCTGGAGCGTGACCAGGTCGGCGCTGGTCACCGTGATCCCCGGAGACCTGGGCGCGGCGCTCCGGCGACAACAGCTGCAGGATCGAGATGGCGGCCCTGATCCCCTCCGGGTCGGGCACGTCGGACGCGGCGTTGACCTGGGCGACCCCGGCCGGCAACGCGCTCACGACCTCGAACGGGACACCGGACGCATCCACAACCTGTAGTTGACCTTGAGGGTTCTTGATGGCCAGGACCGGGACCTTGCGCTGGACCGAGACGACCACGTCGACGGCCACGACCGGCTCACCGACACCGAGGCCACGGTCGGGATCTTCGCGACCCGGTCGACGGCACCGCCGGTGTCCACCCGTGCCAGCGGGGTACCGATGGGCACCGCCGCGGCGGCCACGACCACCTCCTGCTCCCCCGGGTCGCCGAGGCCGGTCACGGTCACCGACCGGGTGGCGAGCACCGAGCTGAACCCCACCAGCCAGACGAGCACGCCGAGGAGGACGACCAGGCCGGCGACGACCGCCAACAACGTCTTGGGCCGACGGCGGACGGAGGCGGCGCGCCGTTCGAAGCGCACCCGGGAGACGTCCCCACCGGACCGCCGGGCGGCGCCCGACGCAGCCGTCCCAGCCGTCGGGCCGGCCGGGCCCCGGCCCTCCGGGCCCGGCGCCGGGCCGTGGCTCCGGGACCTCGTCGACGGCCGAGCCCGAACGGGCCGCCTCGGTGAGCCATCTGGGTCGCTCGCTCATCGCTGCTGTCCTTCCCGTCGTGCCCCGACCGCGCGGGGCCCTCGTCCACCTCGTCCACCTCGCCCTGCTCGAGCCGGTAGAGCACCTCCGGCCCGATCATCGTCACGTCGCCGGCCCCCACGGTGAGGAGCAGGTCGCCGGGCCGGAGCAGTCCGCGACCACTCCCGGCACCGCGGCCCAGGACGGCACGTAGTGCACGTCGGCGTCCGGCCGCGCCGCCCGCACGGCCTCCGCCACCAGCCGCCCGGAGACGCCCGGCTGCGGGTCCTCACGCGCCGCATACACGTCCATGACGACGACGACGTCGGCCGGCGGCGAGCCCGGCGCCGAGCTCGCCGGCGAAGTCGCGCGTCCGCGAGTAGAGGTGCGGCTGGAAGACGACGACGAGCCGGCCGGACCCGGCGTCCGCGACCAGCTGGGTGGCCGTCTCGACGACCGCCGCCACCTTGCCGGGGTTGTGGGCGTAGTCGTCGACGACCTGGACCCCGGCCGCGCGACCCTTCGGCTCGAACCGTCGCCGCGTGCCGCTGAAGGACGCCAGCCCGGCCAGCACCGGTTCCGGGTCCTGGCCGAGCCCAGCGGTGGCCGCGACGAACGCGGCGGTCGCGTTGAGGACGTTGTGGTGGCCGGGGACGAGCAGCCGCAGCCGGTGCTCCACCCCGTCCATGGTCACGACCGCGGACCAGGCCAGCCCGCGGTGCACCTCACCGGACAGGCGCGCGTCGGCGTCGGGCGACTCGCCGTAGGTCAGCACCCGGATCCCGTGCGACGCGCGCCGTCCGCGAGCTCGTTCGCCCCCTGGTCGTCGGCACACGCGACGAGGAGGCCACCCGGGACGATCGTGCCGACGAAGGCCCGGTATGCCTCCTCGACCGTCGCGAGGTCGCCGTAGAAGTCGAGGTGGTCGGCCTGCACGCTGGTGACGATCGCCACCTCGGGCCGGTAGACGAGGAACGACCCGTCGCTCTCGTCCGCCTCGACGACGAACACGTCGCCGGTCCCGAGGTGCGCGTTGGTCCCGTGCTTCGCCAGCTCGCCCCCGACGGCGAAGGACGGGTCGACCCCGCAGGCCTGCAGCGCGACGGTGAGCAGCGAGGTCGTCGTCGTCTTGCCGTTCGCTCCCGCGACGGCCACCCGGCGCGACCCGCCCATCGTGGCCGCGAGCGCCTGGGCGCGGTGCAGTACGGCAGCCGCTCCGTGCGGCCCGCAGCTCGGGGTTGTTGTCACGGATGGCCGAGGAGATGACGACGGTGTCGGCGCGCTCCTGGTGGCCCTCGTGGAAACCGACCCAGACGCCCGCCCCCTCGCTCTCGAGGGCCTTGAGCACCGGGACGTCCTTGGAACCGCTGCCCGTGACGCCGATGCCCCGAGCGAGCATGTGACGGACGCGCTGGCGCGCTCGCGAGCCGCCTCACCTACGTCGCGGGCAACGCCGTCAAGCGTGCGGCGGCGGCCGCCGCCAGGCAGCTGCTCGAGGCGGCGGCGCAGCAGCTCAAGCTGCCGCGCCGAGGAGCTGACGATCATCAACGGGCAGATCGGGCCGCGCGCACGGCTCCGAGACCGATTCAAGCCGGTCGCCGCGGTCGTGCGCGCGAACATCTACCAGCCCGGCGGCCAGCCCATCATCGGCGTCGGCACCTTCGACAATCCGTCCGAGTTTCCCGACCACAGCCGCTACGGCAACGAGTCGGGCGCGTACAACTTCGCCGCGCAGGCGGCGGAGGTCGAGGTCGACCCGCGCACCGGCGAAGTGAAGCTGCTCGAAGTGGCGTCGCGCCGTCGATTGCGGCACCGTCATCCATCCCGCCGCCGCCGAGGGACAGGTGCAGGGCGCCGTGACGCAGGGCATCGGCCTCGCGATGATCGAGTACTTCGACTGGTACAACGGCACGCCGACCGATCCGCAGCTCAAGGACTATCCGATCCCCGGCGCTGCGATGATGCCGAAGCTGCACGTGGCATTCGCCGATTCGTACGAGCCGAGCGGGCCGTTCGGCGCGAAGGGCCTGGGCGAAATCGGGCTCGACGCCATGCCCGCCGCCATCGCCAACGCGATCGCCGACGCGGTGGGCGTGCGCATTCACGAATCTGCCGATCACCGCGGAGAAGATTCATCGCGCGCTGCACCCGGAGCTGTACGCGGACGAAGAAGACCGCCCCGCCCGCCGCGCCGAAAGGCAGCGACGTGGACGCGGCTCGCCGCGGGCAGCCCTCCGGGCGCGCGCCCGCTCGCGGCGGAGTCCTCGTTCCCGCAGCGAGCGTCGAGGAAGCGGTCGGCGCTGCTCGCGGCGGGCGACGCGACGCTCGTGTGCGGCGGCATGTCGCACGCGCTGCGCCGCGAGCGCACCGGCTTTCCGTTCGCGAAGCGGCTCGTCGCGATCACGCGCATCGCGGAGCTGAAGCGCGATCTCGCATCGACGCCGCGGCGTGCTGCGCATGGGCGCGGCCGTGCGCCAGCAGGCGCTCTACGACGAACGCGCGCCTGCGCAGGAGCTGGCACGCGATCGAGGACGCGTTCGAGGCCGTCGGCCACACGCGCATCCGCCGCATGATCACCGTCGGCGGCAGCGTGGGGCCGCTGATCGGCGGCTTCGACCTGCCGCTCGCGCTCCTCGCGCTGCGGCGCGCGCGTCACGGTGGCCGGTCCCGACGGACGGCGCGAGCGTCGCGCTGCAGGAGCTGTTCGAGAAGCGCCTCGCGCAAGGACGAGATGGTGGTCGAGCTTCGAGGTCGATGCCGCCGCCCGGCGCGCTCCGGCTCGAGCTTCTTCAAGTACATGGCGCGCCACGTGCTGGAGATCCCGACCGTCAACACCGCGGCAGCCGTCAGGCTCGATGCCGACGGCACGTGCTCCGGCGCGCGCGTCGGTCGTGGGCGCGGTGAGCTGGAAACCGATCGTGCTCGATCTCGAGCAGCTCGCGGGCCAGCGTCCGACCGCGGACATGCTGCGCACGGCCGTGCAGCCGGTGCGATCCCTCGCCGCAGCCGATGCCGGACGTGCGCGGCTCGCTGCCTACAAGCGCGAAATGGCGGTCGAGTTCGCCGCGCGCGCCCTGATCTCCGCATGGCAGCGCGCCGGCCAGCAAGCTTCCCGCCACGGAGATAGCTATGCCCGACCCCATCGACGGCAAATTCACGACCAGTCCGACGAATGCGTGATCGGCTACACGCTGCGCGCGCCTCCGCTGCCGCGGACTCGCCGCGCATCGCGCTGGTTCATTCGCTGGCGCTCGACCGCAGCTTCTGCTCCGTCGTCCCCGCGGAATTGAACGAGCATGCTCGGACTGCTCACGTACGATTGCCGCGGCCATGGCCTATCCGCTCGCGAAAGACCACCACCTATACCGCCGAGCTGTTCGCGCGCGACCTCGCCGAGCTGCCTCGATCACGCTGACAATGGCCGGGCGCAATCATCGCCGGCTGTTCGATGGGCGGCTGCGTCGCGCAGGCGTTCGCTGCGCGCCTTACCCGCAGCGCGCCCGCCGAGCCGTCTGCCTGATCGACACCACGGCGTGGTGGCCCCGACCGCCCAGGCAATGGCGCGAGCGCGCTGCCATTGCCCGCGCCAAAGGCATGGGAGCGCTGGTTGAATTCCAGGCGACGCGCTGGTTTGCGGACAACTTCCGGGCGCGCCATCCGGAGATCGTCGCAGCTCTGACCGGCGTGTTTCTCGCCAACGACCTCGGTTGTTACCAGGCGACTTGTGAAATGCTCGGCGACGACGATCTGCGGCCGCTGTCGCCGCTAGTCAAGATGCGGGCGGCCATCGCCGTCGGCGCAGACGACCAGGCCACACCGGTGAGCATGGCGCAGTCGCTGCACCAGGCAATCGCTCACTCGACTTTGACCGTGATCCCTGGCGCACGGCATTTGACCCCGGTCGAGCGCCCGCGCGAGATCTCGACGCTGATTCTCGACCTGGCGCGCAATGCGCAGGCGCGATCATGAACGCTGAGCTCCTCAAGACCGGCACCGGCAAGGCGCGCTGCCTCGACATGCACGCGCATCACGTCGGCCAGTCCGTGATCGACAGGGTGAATACCGAGGGCGCCACTCACGGCTCGCGCCGTCAAAGCAGACGACGGCTTCGTGCGGATGGAGGTCGGCGGCCGGCTGACAGGGATGCCGCTGCTGCCGACGCTGGTCGACGACGCGGCGCGTCTGAAATGGATGGACGATGCGGGCATCGGCGTCCAGCTCGTGTCCGGCTGGATGGATCTTGCGGCGTATCACCTCGAGCCGGAAGCCGGGGCGATGGTTTGCACGCGTGCAGAACGAGGCGCTGGCGGAGATCGTCGCCCGCCGTCCCATCGGTTCGTGGCCGCGGCGATGGTGCCGCTGCAATCCGGGGAATTTGCCGCGGCGAGCTGCGTTATGCCGTGGCGACTCGGGCATCGCGCGGTGCAGATCGGCGCGCGGATCGAGGACGAGGGTCTCGATACGCCGGCCCTGGATCCGTTTTGGCGCGCTGCGGAGACGCTCGACGTTCCCGTGATCGTGCATCGGCCGACCTTAGCGTCCCGCCGCGGATGCGCCGGCTGTCCTGCGCACATCCTCGTGGGAAACCCGAGCGAAACGACGTTTGCCGCGGCAGCGCTGCTGCTGGGAGGCGTCTTCGATCGCTTCCCGACTCTGCGCGTGATGCTGGTGCACGGCGGCGGATGCGTGCCCTACCAGTTTGGCCGCATCGACCGCGGCAGGGTCGCGGCGCCGCTTTGCGCGCGGTCCGGTCATGCACGGTCTCGACCATTACGCCGCCAACCTCTATTACGACACCTTGCTGCACGACACCGCCGCGCTCGAATTCCTGATTCGGCGCGCCGGTGCGGAGCATGTCGCGCTCGGCAGCGATTACCCGTTTCCGCTGAGCGATGACCATCCAGCCTCCTCGGTCAACAAAGTTTCGAGCCTGACCAGCGAAGAAAAACGCGAGATCTGCTGGAATACGGGAGCCCGCCTGCTGGGCCTGCCCGTGTCGCCGCTGTAACGACGATGAGAGCTCCTGCGTAGGAATCGATGCGCGGCGCATTCGCGATCTTTGCGTGGACTTCGAGCGCGGCGCTTGCGCAAACTGCTGCCACCGGGCCGGCGCAGGGCTATCCGAGCGGTCCGGTCCGCATGGTCGTTCCCTTTCCGGCTGGCGGCGGAGTGGACAGCGCGGGACGCATCCTCGCGCAGAAGCTGGTCGAGAGCTACGGCAAGTCCTTCGTCATCGAAAATCGCGGCGGCGCGAACGGCAACATCGGCACCGAGGTCGTAGCCAAATCCGCCAAAGACGGTTACACGCTACTCTTTACCGGTGCAGGCTTCGTGACGAACCCCAGTCTGTATGCCAGAGTCCCTTACGATGCGGTGAACGACTTCGACCCGATCAGCCTGATGGCGCTCGGGCCGAACGTGCTCGTGGTGCACCCGTCGCTGCCGGCGAGGTCGGTGAAAGAGCTGATCGCTCTGGCGAAAGCCAGACCCGGGCAGATCGGATTCGCAGGCTCCGGCAGCGGCAGCACCCCGCATCTTGCTGGCGAGCTCTTCAACACCTTGGCCGAGGTCCGCATGGTGCATATCCCCTATCGCGGCTCCGGCCCGGCGATGATCGGACTACTCTCGGGAGAGACGCCGGTCATGTTCCTGCCAGCGATCAACGCCGGCCCACGTCAAGACGTCACGGCTGCGCGCGCTCGCAGTGACCAGCACGAGCCGCCTGGAGGCGATGCCGGGTCTGCCGACGGTGGCCGAATCAGGCCTGCGCGGCTATGAATCGAGCCAATGGGACCGGCGTGCTCGCGCCGGCCGGCACGCCGGAAGACATCCTCGTAACGCGCTCAACGCGCAGGTGGTCAGGATCATGCAGGCCGCGGAAATCAGGCAGCGCCTGATCGAGGACGGGCTCGTCCCGGTCGGCAACACGCGCGCGCAGTTCGCCGCTCACATCAAAACCGAGCTCGTGAAGTGGGCGAATGTGGTCAAGCAATCGGGCGCCCGCATCGATTGATTCGAATCATGGGAAACGGAGCTGCAAAAGGGTGCGTAAAGCAGCCCGACAGTGCGCGTAAACCGGATCCATTGAGTCGGTGTGCGGCTGTCGTGCGCCCCGCCCCGGGGCAATCGAAAACATCGTGTATCGATACCTGAATCTCAGCGCGCTCGCTTCCACCTGCGCGTGGCCTGCAGTCAGCGGATTGGCGGCCGCTGCGGCGCTCGCCTACTCGGACGCGGCTGCGGCCCAGACGACTGCGGCGAGCCCAGCCCAGGCCTACCCGAGCAAACCGATACGCATGGTGGTCCCGCAAAGCGCCGGCGGATCGACCGACCTGGTCGCGCGCCCGCTCGCGCAGAAGCTGGCTGAAGTGCTCGGCCAGGCTGTCGTCGTCGAGAACCGCCCCGGCGCCGGCAGCGTCATCGGCACCGACTTCGTCGCCAAGGCGGCGCCGGATGGCTACACGCTGCTGGCGGTCGCCGCCTCGGTAACGATGAGCCCCAGCCTTTACAAGCTGCCGTTCGACCCGGTGCGCGACCTCGCGCCGATTTCAGTCCTGCTCCGCGCTGCCCAACATCCTGGTCGTGCATCCGTCGCTGCCGGTCAGATCGCTCAAGGAAATGATCGCGCTCGCGAAAGCTACGGCCGGGGCAGATCAATTTCGGTTCGAGCGGCGTGGCCACCGGCACGCATATGTCGATGGAGCTGCTGATTGGCATGACCGGGATCAGGATGGTGCACGTGCCCTACAAGGGCGGAGCGCCGGCAGTCAATGCGCTGATCGGCGGCGAAGTACACGTCAATTTCGCGACCATCTCGACCGCGCTGCCGCACGTGAAGTCGGGCCGGCTGCGCGCGCTCGCGGTATCGACCGCGAAACGCGCGGCCGTTGCGCCCGAGGTGCCCTCCGTCGCGGAAGCGGGCGTCAAAGGTTACGACTACGCGTCGTGGATCGGCCTGCTGGCGCCGGGCAGAACCCCGCAGCCCATCATCGACCGTCTCAATGCCGAGGCGATCAAAGCGGTGCGCACGCTCGAGATGAAAGCGATCTTCGCCGTCGAAGGATCCGAGCCCGTCGGCAATTCGCCCGAGGATTCGCTGCGATCATGAAGACGGAAGTCGCGCGCTGGATGCAGGTCGTCAAGGCCGCAGGAATCAAGGGGGAATAAGAGACGTAGAAAGGCGAGAGGAGAAAGGAGAGAACGCAAGGGAGATGACGCGTCATTGTTTCGACGCCACTACTCCTTTCACCTCTCGCACTCTCCTCTCTCCTCTCTCAGCCTCATCCGGCCGGAAGCGGGTCTCGGGCTTGAGACCTTTGCGCTGCAACGCCTCGCTGATGCGGCCATTCTCGAGATAGCGGCCCTCGACCGCGCGCTGCGCCGCCTTGTCCCATTGCGGCAGCCAGTCGCCGCCCGCGTGCCGAACCACGGCGATTGCGGCCGCAGCCTGGGCAGGCCCAGCTCTTCCCACATTTTCCGCGCGCGCTCCATGTATTCCCGCTTCGGCAGCGCGAGCGGCGGCAGCTCTTCCTTCATCGTGGCGTCCATCAGCAGTGTCGAGTCTTCCTGCTCGTTTTCGTGCTCGCGCTCCGGCCCGTGGCCCGGGCTGCGATGCGGGAGCACCTGCAGGTCGTCGCGGGATTCATGCGAAACGCGAGCGCCCACAGGATCGCGTCCGAGTTGTCGGGATCGATATCGTCGTCGACGGCGACGCAGATCTTGCCGCAGTCGGCCTTGAACGATGTCGCGCCGTAGAGCGCGCGCCACACTTCGGTGCGCGGCGTGCCTTTGTCCACCGTGATGATCGTGACGCGCCGCAGAGCGGTCATGCGCTCGTGCAGGGTGACGCGGTTGACCCCGCGTATGCCCAGCGTGTTGCGCAAGTGCGCGAGAAACAGCGGCTCGTAGGCGACCCGCTTCATCGCGCTCGATTCGCTCGGCGTCACCTGGCTCAGGTAGGAGGCGACTACCGCGTTGCGGCGGTGCGTGATCGCGGTCACCGCATCGGCATGTTGAATTCCTCGAGCGCGACGTGACCGTGCGATTCACCGAACGGTCCCTCGGGCTCGAGGTACTCGGTATCGATGTAGCCCTCGATCACGATTTCGGCTTCGGCGGGAACCATCAGATCGACCGTGCGCCCGCGCACCACGTTGATCGGCTCGCCCGGCAAGACCGCCCGCCACCGCGATCTCGTCCACGTCGATCGGCAGCTTCTGCGGCGCCACGAACGCGACGTACGGCGGGCAGCCGAGCACGATCGCGCACGGCATGGTCTTGTCGCCGCGCTCTGGTGCTTGAGATAGTGGCGGTAGCCGCCGGCGCCGCCGACGCGCGTCGCCATGCGGATTACCAGCCGGTCAGGCGCCTTGAGCGCGGCGCGATAAGTGCCGTGGTTCTGCACGCCGGTCTCAGGATCGCGCGTGATCACGTTGGTCGCGGTCAGCGTCGGCGCGCTGTCGAAGCCTGGCGTCGAAATCGGGATCGGCAGGCGTCGAGCCCGTTGCCCTCGCCCTGCAGCGCCGCGCCTTCGATCACGATCTCCTGGCATGCGGCGTTGTCGACGATACGCGGCCGATCGGATTCGCGATCGCGCGATCCCATCTGGCCTGGATCTCCTCGGCCGGCGCACGCATCCCTATCGAATAGATCGCTCGATTGGCGGCGAGCGCGCCCACCACGACCGGAAACGCGTACTTGCGCCCGCGCCCGTCGACGACGTTGGTAAAGAGAAACGCCTTGCGTTCGTGCTCCTCGATACCGCCGACGAACTGCCAGCGCACGAGGGGATGCAACTCCGCGTCCTTGTCGATCGGACGGTCGATGGTCAGCAGCAGCCCGTGCTGCTCGAGCGCCGCCAGATGCTCGTGAAGGTCGGCATATCCGCGCGTGGCTCGTGTCATGGGGTCGCTTTGCTGAGGTCGGATGTGCTCCGTTTCACGCTCGCTCTCCTGCGTGGCGTTGTCGCACCGATCATAGCCGAATGCGCCAGTGCGTGGCCCACGATCGGGAGCTTTAGCCGATATTGCTATGGAAATGAATACTTTGATATAATTTCTCTAGAAATGTAAATAGACGGGGGACTCCATTGCTCAAACCTGAGCGCGCTGCCGCGCCTGCACCGGGAAAAACGCTGACCAAGGCGGTCACCAGGGCGGCCCTGCTGCTGGATGTTACACAAGCGGAGTCGCCGCCATTCTCGGCGTCAGTCCCGCGACGGTGTCGCGCATGGCCAATGGCGCTTTTGTGCTCGAGCCGGGAAACAAAACCTGGGAGCTCGCCGCGCTGTTCGTGCGCCTGTTTCGGTCCCTCGACGCGGTGGTCGGCTCCAACGAGACGCACGCGCGCGCGTGGCTAGGCAGCCCCAACCAAGCATTGGGAGCCGCTCCCAAGGATCTGATACCACACGCCGAAGGACTCGTCCGTGTCGTCCACTACCTGGACTCCGCACGCGGTCGCGTCTAACGCGGCTAACGTCTCCACCCGCTTGTGGCGCGCCGTGGAAGCCCAGCACGTCGCGTCGACCCGGCGGCTGGTGGACGACTTGGCCGAGCAGCGCGAACTGGAGGAAATCCTCGAGGCGACGAAACCGGCGGTGCCAGCCGAAGCATTGCGCCTGCACTACTTGCTGGCCACTCCGTTTCGTTACCCGGCTCCGCATGGCTCGCGCTTTCGGGCGCCTCACGAACCTGGCCTGTTCTATGGCGCCGACACGCCGCGCACCGCGTGCGCGGAGCTTGGCTATTGGCGCTGGAGATTCCTGACCGACAGCGCCGGGCTCACGACGCTCGGACCATCGCCCCAATCGGTATTCGAAGCTGCCGTGAGGACTCTTACCGTCGATCTGGAACGCCCGCCCTTCGTGCGTAACAGGAAGCTATGGCAGGACCCTGCCGACTATGGCGCGACCCAGCGCTTCGGCAGCACGGCAAGAGCAGCCGGCATCGGAGCGATCCTGTATCGCTCGGTACGCGATCCCGAGCCTGGCATCTGCGGCGCGGTGCTGCGACCGGACGCTTTCCGCAAGAACGACCCTACGGCGGGTCCACAGACGTGGCTGCTCACGGTCACTCGCGACTATGCGACCTGGCAGCGCGACGGCGACGCGTTTGAATTCGACATGCGGCGCTGGAAAGAGCGCTAGGACTACGGTGCGATCGAACGATATCGATCGGGCTGTCAGTGCTCGGGCTGGCGGCGACGGACACTATGCGCGCAGGCGCCTGAACGGCGGATAGAAATCCGCTCGATTCAGGCGCAGCGATCGCGTGTGCGTTACTCGGCCTTGATGTTGGCTGCCTTGATGATCGGCCACCACTTGTCGATCTCGGCCTTGTGGTAGGCGTCGAGCGTCTCCGGGGTCTGCTGCTGGCGCGGGAAAATCTCCTGTCCCAGATCAGCGAGCCGCGAACGCACGAGCGGATCGGCCAATGCAGCCACGAGTGCGGCATCGAGCTTGCGATGACGTCCTTCGGCGTGCCCTTGGGCGCCCACAGCGCATGCCACCGCGAAAAGTAGAACTCGGGCAATCCCGCTTCGTCCACTGTCGGAATTTCCGATGCCGCTGCCAAGCGGCTTTTGGCGGTTACGGCAAACGCCTTGATCTTGCCGGTGCGCACTTGCGGCAGGGAACTGCGTCGGATCATCGATGATCATGTCGATCTCGCCGGACATCAGAGCCTGCATCGCCGGGGCGGCCCCGCGATAGGGAATGAACTGGAAATTCGTGCCGGTGGCGTTCTGGAAAAACACGCCGCTGACGTGCTGCGGGCTGCCTGGACCTGCGGTCCCTTCCGACGCCTTGCCCGGATTGGCCTTGAGCCAGGCGATGAAGCTCTTCAGGTCATTCGCCGGCACGGCATTCTTTGCCACGATCAGTAAGAATTCGTCGCGATCAGGGAGATGGGCTCGAAATCCTTCAGCAGGTCGTACGGAAGCGGATAGACCGCTCCGTTGACGACGTGGGTGCTCCAGTGGCCGATGCTGATGCGTATAGCCGTCAGGTGCCGCGCGCGCAACCCGTCCGACACCGATGTTGCCGTTGGCGCCGCCACGTTCTCGACGATGACGGTTTGGCCGAGCGACGCGCGCATGTGCTGGGCCATGACGCGCGCGATCACGTCGGTCGGGCCGCCCGCGGCAAATGGCACGACGATCGTGATCGGGCGCGCCGGATAAACGTCTGCCGACGCAGGCGAAAGAGCGCCCGCGGTTGCAGCGAAGGCAAGTGCAGTGATCAAGGCTTTCAATTTTTGCTCCTTAGTGAGTGATTGGGTGTGGGGCGGCGACAAGCGGACACTTGATGTCCGCCTCGCTATCGATTTCGGAAGTTAGGACGGCGACTTCACGCGCGTCTGCTTGTAGAACGTGCGGTAGCTGTCGTAGTCGCGGTTGTCCGCGGCAACGAAGGTCGGGGCTCGTCGAGCTTGAGCAATTCAGCGCCGGCTTCGAGTATTTTCCTGCCCTTGGGGTCTTTGCCCATGTTGATGAACGCCGCTTTCACCGCTGCCATCTTGGCTTTCGGCACCCGCGGATTTGCCATGATGCAGAGGTCGTTGTAGAGCGGCGAGCTCCAGAGCACGCGATATGAGGATGCGGACCCCGTGCGGCGGGCGAAATCTTCGAGCACCGTGTTGTTGACGCCAGCCCCGGCCACCTCTTCACGCCTGAGCAGGCCAATCGACGCTTCCTGATTGCCCGAGAACACCGGCTTTACATGCACCCCGGCATTCAACAGCGCATCCATCGGGACCCAGTAACCGGTAAAACCGTCGGGTGTCGGAAACGCGACTTCTTTCCCTTCGAGATCACGCAGCTCCCGCACTCGGGAGTCCGCCGTAACGACGACCTGCGCGCGAATGCCGGGGCCGGCCGGTCTCGCCAGCACGCGGTAACCCAGGGCGTCCCGTTCCGGAGTGAAGAAATGGTTCGTATAGAGAAAGTCGTAAGCGCCGCTTTCCGCTTTTTCGGTGTTCTCCTTCGACGTCTTATTGAGCTTGAGCTCGAGCCGAACGCCGCTTTTTTGACTCAGTACTCGAGTATCGGGTTCCAGTACTGGGCGGTCAGCGCTACATTGCGATGGTTCAGAACGTTGAAGGAAAATATCTGGTCGTTGGCGAGCGCCGTCAACGGGATTGCGCACATCGCCAAGGCCAGGCAAGCGTGTCTTAGCGTTTTCGCCAGCATGTTTTAACTCCGCTCCAATTCATTCGACGCATCGCGCACGGAACTGCACGCAATGCATTTCAAGGGATCGACTATGGGATCGACTATGAAAATCGACGCAAAACCGGCATGCGAACCGCTTTTGCGGACAAGTGCGGCGGCGTCATCAAGAAACTGGTTAACGGCAGCTAACCGGCTTTCTTAACCCCTGTTTGACGCGGAGCGGCAATCGGCGACGACTGGCACAATTAGACTGATCTTATTGACTAAATCCTAAAGGGCGTGCGCAATCAGGAAGCGGGCGTTGCTGCGCCGCAGGAGGCCGATCGGGAGTCTTGCCGGCGCGGCAACAAAATGCGGAACGGAACTTCCGCCAGCAAGAGGCCTCGGACGGATGCCCGACCGTTGGGCTGCCGGCCCTCCCATGGCGCCGGGCGCCTGAAACCATCACGGCTCTACCGATGCGCGATGTGCGGCGGCTACTTTCCCAAGTGCTGCCTGTGTTGCAGCTGAGCGGTCACGCGCGGTCGTGGTCCACCGTGGTCGCGGCCAAGGGCCACCTCGACCGGGCCCGCCGGCTCGGGCTCACCCAGACCCCGCCCGCGCCGTTCGCGGCGCAGCACGTGGAGATCTTCCAGGCGGTCCTCGACCAGGACGTCCCGCGGGCCCGGAACACGATGCGCCGACACCTGCGGGCGGTCTTCGAGACATCGAGCAGATCCGGGCGCGCTCGCCCGAGCTGTTTTCCGACTCCCGGTCGGTGCCGGTCCGGCGCAATGTCGTCGTCTGGCAGCGAACGCCCGCCGTGGCAATCTGGACCCAACAGTTCCGCGAAGACAACTCCTGAGTAATACTCGCGTAACAGACGGCGCCCTGGAGCCGTTCGAGCCCGGGGAGTGTCGATGAACAGCACCGGTCGGACGGCCCTCCCGAACGTCGCACGGCGCCGGGTCCTGGACATTCCCGATCGAGGCCGGTTCGTGGTCTGGGACGCCGGCCCCCCGACCGCACCGGCGGTCTTCCTCCTGCACGGCGCCACCCTGACCGCGGAGCTGAACTGGTCGGGCGTGGTGGGCCCGCTGGCCGAGCGCTACCGGGTGCTCACCCTCGACCTGCGCAACCACGGCGAAGGCCCGCGCCGCGGCCGGTTCCGGCTGGAGGACTGCGCCGACGACGTGGCCGCGATCGCCGGCGCGCTGGGCATCGAGCAGCCTCGTCCCGGCCGGCTACTCGATGGGCGGGTTCATCGCCCAGCTGCTCTGGAAGCGGCACCCCGAGCTGGTCCGCGGCCTCGCGCTGTGCTCGACCTCGCGCAACATCTGCGGTTCACCGTGGGAGCGCACGGTCGCGCTGATGCTGCCCGGGGCCATCGCCACCGCTGCCTGGTCCCCCGCGTTCTACCCGTTCGGCGCCGACACCCTCGGCGCCTCCCTGCTCGACCACGACCTCGACCCGGAGGCCCGCGCCTGGGCGCTGGCCCGGATGCGCCGGATGCCGCTGCTCGACGCGCTGGTCGCGGTCGAGGTCGGCGCCGCGTTCAGCTCGCACGACTGGGTCTCGGAGATCGACGTGCCCACGGCGTCGGTGGTGACGATGCGCGACCGGGTGGTGGCCCCGCGCCGGCAGTACAAGCTGGCCGGGGCGCTGGCCGACAACACGACGATCGAGATCGACGCCGACCACGGCGCGTTCCTGAGCTCGCCGGGCCAGTTCGCCGCCGCCGTCTCGGCCGCCTGCGACGCGGTCTGCGGCATCTCGGACACGCGCTGGACCGACCCGATGACCTGGCCTGCCTGCAGCCCGTACCGCCCGAGACCGCCGGAGAGCCTCAGGTTCCGCAGTAGGTGACGTGCGGGGCGCCGCCCGCGGGCGCCGGCCCGGCGAAGTCCTCCAGGCCGGGACGCTCCTCGTACGGCCGGGACACGGCGTCCAGCAGCCGGCGGAACGGTCCAGCTCGCCGGCGGTGGCCGCGGTGAGCGCCTCCTCCACCCGGTGGTTGCGCGGGATGTAGGCCGGGTTGACCCGGTTCATCGCCGCCGCCACGCCGGCCCGGTCGGCCGGCAGCAGCGCCTCGCGGCGCGCCGCCCACGCGTCGAACGGCTCCGGCTCGGCGAACAGCGACCGCGCGGTGCCGGCCGCGAGCGCCCGGAAGAACAGCGTGAAGTCGACGCGCTGCGCGCGCAGCAGCTCCAGCAGGTCGGTGCCGAGCTCCCGGTCCGGCGCCGGCGATCCCGAGCTTCGCCGCCATGCCCGCGGCCGCGTGCCGCTCGTAGGCCGCGGCGAACCCGCCAGCACCGCGGTGGCCGCGGCGACCGCGGCGTCGGCGTCCTCGTCGATCAGCGGCAGCAGCGTCTCGGCCAGCCGCGCGAGGTTCCACTGGGCGATCGCGGGCTGGTTGCCGTAGGCGTAGCGGCCGCGGTGGTCGATGGAGCTGAACACGGTGGCCGGGTCGAAGGCGTCGAGGAACGCGCAGGGCCCGTAGTCGATGGTCTCCCCGGAGATCGTCGTGTTGTCGGTGTTCATCACGCCGTGGATGAAGCCGACCAGCATCCACCGGGCCACCAGCTCGGCCTGGGCCTCGACCACCCGCCGGTACAGCTCCAGGTACGGCCGCGCGGCGTCGGCGGCCTCCGGGTGGTGGCGGGCGATGGCGTGGTCGGCCAGCGCGCGCAGCAGATCCCGGTCGCCGGACGCGGCGGCGAACTGGAACGTGCCCACCCGCAGGTGGCTGGCGGCGACCCGGCACAGCACCGCGCCCGGCAGCGCCCCCTCCCGCGCAGCACCCGCTCACCGGTGGCCACGACGGCGAGCGCCCGCGTGGTCGGGATGCCGAGGCCGTGCATCGCCTCGCCGATCAGGTACTCCCGCAGCATCGGCCCGACCGCGGCCTTGCCGTCGCCGCCGCGGGCGAACGGCGTCCGCCCGGACCCCTTCAGGTGCAGGTCGCGGCGGCGGCCGGCGGTGTCGATCACCTCGCCGAGCAGCAGCGCGCGGCCGTCGCCGAGGCGCGGCACGTACTGGCCGAACTGGTGGCCGGCGTAGGCCTGCGCGACCGGCGTCACCCCCTCGGGCAGCCCGTGGCCGACCAGCAGCGCCACCCCGGCCGGCTCGCGCAGCGCGGCGGCCTCGACGCCCAGCTCCGCGGCCAGCTCCTCGTTGAGCACCAGCAGCTCCGGCGCCGGCACCGGGGCGGCCGTCCAGGGCACGGACAGGCCGGGCACCTCGCGGGCGTAGGAGTGGTCGAACTCGAACAGCGTCGCGCGCCGTCGTCATGCGCTTCGAGGTTACGGACCGAACGAGGAGGTGCCGCGATGAGTTTCCTCCCACCCCCGGGTCCTACCACCATGACCCAGACGACCGTCGCCGCCGCTCCCTCCCGCCACCACCGGCCCGGCCCGCCCCGGCCGCGTCGCGAACACCGCCCTGTGGACGCTGCAGGTGCTCACCGCGGCGGTGTTCGTGTTCGCCGCCGTCCCGAAGATCACTGCCGACCCGATGGCCGTCGCCGGGTTCGCCATGATGGGCATCGGCCCGGCCGGCATGCTCACCATCGGGCTGCTCGAACTGGCCGGCGCCATCGCCATGTTCATCCCCCGGCTCACCGGGCTCGCCGCCCTCTGCCAGGTCGCCCTGATGATCGGCGCCGTGACCACCACCCTGGTCTACTTCGGCCCGTCGCTGGTCGCCATGCCGGCCGCCGTGCTGGTCGCCGTCGCGATCATCGCCTACGCCCGGCGCCGGAGCACGGTCGAGCTGGTCGCCTCCGTCCGGCAGCTCGCCCGCCGTTGACGCAGCCGCGCTGGGCCTCGATCGTCGACACGGGCCGACCTCAGCGGCGTCAGCGACCCCGCCACATCGGTGGTCGCCGTTCCCGGGCGGCGGTCCGCCCCTCGGCGGCGTCCTCGGTGGCCACGGCCACCTTGCGCATGGTCTCGCCGAAGCGGATCGCGTCCGTCATCCCCAGACCCGGGCCGCGCACCGCCATCTCCTTGATCGCCCGCTGAGCCAACGGCGCCCCGGCGAGCAGGCGCTCGGCCAGCGCGTAGGCCCGATCCATCAGCTCCTCGGGCGGCACGACCCAACCGGCAAGGCCGATCTCCAGCGCCCGCCGGGCGTCGATCCGCTCGCCGGTGAGCAGCAACTCCATCGCGTACTGCCAGTTGATCCGCTGCGGCAGCCGCAGCGCCCCGACGATGGTCGGGACCCCGACCCGGACCTCCGGGAACCCGAACTCGGCCCGCTCGCTGGCCAACACGAAGTCGCACCAGGTGAGCAGCGTCAGCCCGTACCCGAGGCAGTACCCGTTGACCGCGGCGATGACCGGCTTGAAGATCTCCCAGCCGCTCTCGAACGAGTTGACCGTCGGACGTTCCCAGAAGCTGCCCGCGAACTCGCCGGCCGGGCTGCCGGTCTGCGACCCCAGATCCGCGCCTACGCAGAACGCCCGACCGGCACCGGTCACCACCCCGACCCACGCCTCCTCGTCGTCCCGGAACCGAGCGAACGCGTCGTTGATCTGAGTGCGCATCGCACCGTCGATCGCGTTCAGCTTGTCCGGACGGTTGTAGGTGATCGTGACGACATGGCCGTCGCGCCGGTACTGGACCAGGTCGCTCTGCATCCCGGCATCCTCGCGCCCGCGGTCCGAACGTCAGAGCTCGCCCTGCTCCGGGGTGCCCGCCGGGAGCGGGGTCATCGACGTCACCGTCGGGGCCTGGGCGAGGAGCCCGCGACCGCCGCCCGCACGCCCTCGACCGCCGCCCCGGAGGCGTGCGCGGCGAGAGTCCTCGGCCGAGTCCCACTTCTCGATCATCGTGATCGTGCCGTCCTCGGCGTCGTGGATGGCGTACAGCTGGCAGCCCTGCTCCTCGTGGACGGCGGGGATGCTCGCGCGCAGCGCGGCGACGAGATCGGCGGTGCGGCCCGCGACCGGATGGAAGACGGCGGTGACGACGACGGTCATGGTTCTCCTTCGGACGGACGTGATCGCGGGCCGGATCCTCCCCGCTCCCGCGCCCCGCGTCACCGACGTCATCAGGAACGGGGCCCATGGCCCCGTTCCTGATGACGTCAGCGGTGCGGGGGGCGTCGCCGGCCACGATGAGCACCTTGAGGTGCTCGCCGCCGGCCGAGTCGGCGAACGCGTCCGCCGCCTCGTCGAGCCCGTGCACCGCCGTGACGAGCTCCCGACTCCGGACCGCTCCGCTCTGCAGCAGCCTGATCGACTCGCGGTAGTCCTCGTCCAGGTAGGTGGCGCTGCCCTGGATCCGGATCTGGTGGTCCTGGATCAGCGGCAGCGCCACGGTGACCTCGCGGGCGGGCACACCGACCACCACGACGGTGCCGCCCTTGCTGGCCAGCGCGACCGCCTGCGTCACCGTGGCCTGGACGGCCACGCATCGCGTTGTTTCCTCCGGTTCGACTCGGACTTCGACGGGTGTGCTCGCAGCGTCTCCTCGGTCAGCTGGACCGCAGGCTCACCACGCCCAGCAGGTGCGCCACGATGTGGGCGATGCGGGTCCGCGCGGGTCGCAGGTACGTGCGCGGGTCGACCAGGTGCGCGTCGCCGGCCAACGTCTCCCGGACCGCGGCGGTGAACTCGACGTTCAGGATCGTCCCGATGTTGATTTTCGTCATGCCGGCCCGCACCGCCCGGGCGAGCTCGTCGTCCGGGACCCCGGACGAGCCGTGCAGCACCAGCGGCACCGGCACCGCGCGGGCGAGCTCGGCGATGAGGGTGTGATCGAGGGCGGCGGACCGGTCGGTCATGGCGTGCGAGCTGCCCACGGCCACGGCGAGCGCGTCGACGCCGGTGGCCGCCACGAACTCGGCCGCCTCGACCGGGTCGGTACGCACGCCGGGTGCGTGGGCCCCGTCCTTGCCCCCGACCTCGCCGAGCTCGGCCTCGAGGTAGAGGCCGTTGGCGTGCGCCCACTCGCGGGCCACCCGGGTCGCCTCGACGTTCTTGTCGTAGTCCAGCTTGGAGGCGTCGTACATGACCGAGCTGATGCCGGTGCCGAGCACCTGGCGGAGCAGCTCGTCGTCCTCCACGTGGTCCAGGTGCAGCGACACCGGCACCGCGGCCGCCTCGGCGATCGCCGTCGCGGCGGCCGCGATCGGGGCCAGTCGCCGTGGTGGAAGCGGACCGCGTTCTCGCTGATCTGCAGTATCACCGGTGCGTCGACCTGCTCGGCGCCCTCGATGACGGCTTCGGCGTGCTCCAGAGTGATGATGTTGAAGGAGCCGACCGCGACGTGGTCCGCGGCGGCGCGGTCGACCAGCTCGCGCGTGGTGACCAGCGGCATATCGATCTTCCCTTCGTGGGGAGACCGGCTGGACGCTTGACAGAATCCAACGAAACGAGACGATACACAGCGAATACGAAGACGCACAAGCAACGAACTCCAACGGAGCGCATCGATGCAGACGTGGCTGGTCGGGTTGGACGTCGGCACGACGTCCGGCAAGGCGGTCGTCATGACGCCGGACGGGCGAGAGGTGGCATCGGGCCGCGCCCCCACGCCGTGGACGACCGACGCGCACGGCACCCAGACCGGAGCCGACGAGCTGGTCGCGGCCGCCCGGTCCGCGTTGGCCGACGCGGTCGCCGCCGCCCAGGACGTGACCGGGCAGCCCGGCCGCATCGCGGGAGTCGGGGTCGCCAGCATGGCCGAGTCGGGAGTACTGCTGGACGCCCGACGGCGACCCGTCGCACCGGTGATCGCCTGGCACGACACCCGCGACCGGGCCGAGACCGACGATCTTCGCGCCGAGCTGGGGGGCGAGTTCAGCGTCCGCACCGGACTGCCGCTGCGCCAGCAGTGGTCGCTGACCAAGCACCGCTGGCAGCTCGACCACGACGAGGCGGCCACCCACGCCGTCCGTCGGCTCGGGGTGGCGGAGTGGATCGTGCACGCCCTCGGCGGCGACCCGGTGAGCGAGCAGTCGCTGGCCTCCCGCACCGGCTGGCTCGACCTGTCCCGCCGCGACTGGTGGGACGAGGCGCTGGCCTGGAGCGGCGCCACCCGTTCCCTGCTCCCCGAGCTGGTGGCCTGCGGCGAACCGGTCGGTACCGCGCACGACCGCTGGGACGTGCCCGGACTGGCCGGCGCCACCCTCACCG
This sequence comes from uncultured Acidobacteriota bacterium, assembly GCA_963770215.1. Classification (GTDB taxonomy): domain Bacteria; phylum Acidobacteriota; class Blastocatellia; order Pyrinomonadales; family Pyrinomonadaceae; genus PSRF01. The sequence continues at coordinate 581,408 of CAVYOP010000005.1, read as the reverse complement.
TGGCCGGTCACGACCACCAGGCCGCCGCCATCGGCGCCGACGCCGCCCGGCTGCACGCCGAGCTGGACTCCTGCGGCACCGCCGAGGCCTTCGTGCGCACGGTGCCGCCGGGGCTGCCCGCGGCCGACATCCGCGCGCTCACCGACTCCGGGATCACCGTCGGCTGGCACGCCCTGCCCGAGCACTGGTGCCTGCTCGGGGCGACCCGCGGCGGCCTCGTCCTGCAACGGGTGCTGGCCCTGCTGGGACGCGGCCGGGCCGAGCTCCCGGCGCTCGACGCCGCCGCCCTGGATGCCGACACCCGGCGAGCTGACCGTCACCGGCGCCGACGGGTCCGAGGTCGCCCTGCGCCACGTCGGCGACGACGTCGACCCGGCCCGGGTCTGGCGGGCCGCGCTGACCGCCGCGGTCGAGGCCGGCCGGGACATCCACGACGCCATGACCCGGGCCAGCGGCGCGCACCAGGACCTCGTCGTGACCGGCGGGTGGGCGCACAGCACCGGCGTGCTCACCCTCAAGCGCCGCGCCCTCGGGGAGCTGCGCATCCCGCAGGTCGGCGAGGCCGGCGCCCGCGGCGCCGCGCTGCTCGCCGGATCGGCCGCCGGGGTGTACGCCACGCCGGCGGACTACCCGCGCCCGGCCGCGCTCGAGCCGGCACCCGCGAGCACGGGGGCACGATGACACGCCCGTCGACCCCGGCCCCGACAAGCCGCTCTACTCCGCGCAACGCCAACAGGCCATCCTGCGCACGCTGGCCGACCACCGGCCGGGTCGAGGTCGCGGCCATGGCCGACGAGCTGTCGGTGACCGGCGAGACCGTGCGCAAGGACCTCATCGCGCTCGAACGCCAGGGCCAGCTGCGCCGCGTCCACGGCGGCGCGATACCCCTGCAGGACCTCTCCTTCGAACCCGAGGTCACCGCCCGCGTCGAGTACGCCGAGGAGAAGCGGCGCATCGCCAAGGCCGCGCTGGCCCATCTCCCCCGGACCGGCACCATCCTGATCGACGCCGGCTCCACCACGGCCCGGCTCGCCGAGCTCATCCCGCCCGACCGCCACCTCACCGCGTTCACCAACACCCTGCCGACCGCGCTCGCCCTGGCCGGCAAGCCGAACCTCACCGTCTACACGCTCGGCGGCCGGGTCCGGAACCTCACCCTGGCCGAGGTGGACAGCTGGGCCGCCCGCACCCTCAGCGAGATCAACGTCGACGTCGCCTTCCTCGGCGCCAACGGCATCTCCCTCGACCGCGGCCTCACCACACCGGACGCCGCCGAGGCCGCCGTCAAACGCCTCATGCTCGGCTGCGCACGCCGACGCATCCTGCTGTCCGACCACAGCAAGATCGGCCAGGTCTCGACGCACAAGTACGGCGAGCTGACCGACGTCGACCTGCTCATCACCGACACCGGCATCACCGGCACCGACGAGAAGGCCCTGCACGCCGCCGGGCTCACCCTGGAGAAAACGTGATCGTCACCGTCACCCCCAACCCCAGCGTCGACCGCACCGTGTTCGTCGACGCCCTGCACCCCGGCAAGATCATGCGCAGCACCCGGAGCTGGAGCGAGCCCAGCGGCAAGGGCGTCAACGTCGCCCTCGCCCTGCGCGCCCACGACCGGCCCACGCTCGCCGTGCTCCCGTCGGCGGCCCGGCCGGCGCCCACCTCGTGGAGATGCTGAACGGGGCCGGCCTGAGCTACCAGCCGGTGCCCATCGCCGGCGAGGTCCGCATCAACATCAGCCTGATCCAGCCCGACGGCATCGTCACCAAGATCAACGAGCGGGCCCCACCCTGACCGACGCGGAGGGCGACGCGCTGCTCGACGCGGCCCGAACCCGAGCGCAGGCGGGCGGCTGGCTCGCCGGCTGCGGCAGCCTCCCCGGCGGGCTCACCGACGACTACTACGCCCAGCTCGTCGAGACCGGCCACCGCGCCGGCGCCCAGGTGGTGATCGACACCTCCGGTCCGCCCCTGGTCGAAGCCCTGGCCGCCGGACCCGACCTGATCAAACCGAACGCCGAGGAGCTGGCCGACGCCGCCGGCGGCACCATCACCACCATCGGCGACGTCGTCGACGCCGCCCAGGAACTGCGGGCCCGCGGGGCGAAGGCCGTGCTGGCCAGCCTCGGCGCCGACGGCGCCCTCCTGGTCGACGCGTCCGGAGCGCGGCACGGCGCGGCGCCCGTCGACGAGGTGGTCAGCACCGTCGGGGCGGGCGACGCCATGCTCGCCGGCTACCTCTCCGCGGCCGCCGACACCGAGCGGCCCTCCGGACCGCGCTGGCCTGGGGAGCCGCCGCGGTCCAACACCACGGCACCCTCTTCACCACCACCGGCCGTTCCACCCCGGTGACGCTGAGCGACAGCGTTCCGCTGAACCAGAAGCTCGCCGACTGAGCCGCGCAGCCATGCCATGATCGGCTGTGGCCAGCGAGCAGCGATCCGCCATCCATCCGGTCGGGCCTTTCGACCTCGCGCGCTCGATCGCCTTCCTCGAGGAGTGGCCGGTCACCAGCGGGCAGGCGGAAGGCGGCTCGGCACTCCGCTTCGCCTTCTGCCTCGAGAACGACTGGCGACCGGTCGGCGTCCGGGTCACCCAGCACGGGGACCGGGTCGACGTCGAGGCGTCCGGTCCCGGAGCGGCCGCCGAGGACGTGGTCGCCCAGGTGGCGCGGACCCTGTCCCTGGACGTCGACGCCACCGTGGTCGACGAGATCGCCGAGCGTGACCCGGTGGTGGCACGGCTCGTCGCTGCCGCACCGGGGTTGCGTCCGGTCTGCTTCTGGACGCCGTGGGAGGCGGCCTGCTGGGCGGTGCTCTCGCAGCGGACGTCGATGCGCACCGCCTCGGTGCTCAAGCAGCGCATCGCCCGCGATCTCGGCCCGACCGTGGCGGTCGACGGCCGCGAGCTGACCGTCTTCCCCGCTCCCGAGGTCGTGCTCGACGCGACCGAGCTGCCCGGGGTGAACGCGCTGAAGCTGGAGCGCATCCGCGGACTGGCCGCCGCCGCGTCGGACGGCCGGTTGACCGCCGGGGCGCTGCGATCCGCGTCCACAGCGGATGCCCTCGAGGAGCTGCGCCGACTGCCCGGCGTCGGCCCCTTCTCCGCGGCACTGATCCTCATCCGCGGTGCGGGCGCACCCGATGTCTTCACCACGGGCGAGGCCCGGCTGCTGAGCACGATGCGCGGTGCCTACGGCCTGTCGGCGTCGGCCGCCGACGACGCCTACCGTGCGGTGGCCGAGGCCTGGCGGCCCCTGCGCTCCTGGGTGTCCTTCTCGGCTCCGGCTCCCGAGATCCGCGTCCCTCGCCTGCAAGATTTCTTGCCGAGGGCCGGAGGAAGCCGACGAGCCGAAAACTAGTCAAATGACCTCTTGCGCAGCACAATATCTACTCCTACACTTGGAGATACCTCCGGGGCGCGGGACCAACGTCCGCCGCCCGGGATGCATCGCCGCCGTATCATCGAGAACGGAAGGAGTGGCCAGCGATGCTCATGCGGACCGACCCATTCCGCGAGTTGGACCGGTTGACGCAGCAGGTGTTCGGGTCTGCGGCCAACGGATCGTGGTCTCGGCCGACCCCCATGCCGATGGATGCGTACCGCGCCGGTGACCAGTTCGTGGTCACCTTCGACCTGCCGGGGGTGGACCCGGGAGCCATCGAGCTCGACGTGGAGCGCAACGTGCTGACGGTGAAGGCCGAACGGCGTCCCGCAGCGCTCGACGATCACGTCGAGATGCAGGTGGCCGAGCGCCCGACGGGTGTGTTCTCACGCCAGCTGTTCCTCGGCGACACCCTGGACGCGGAGCACATCGAGGCCGGCTACGAGGCCGGTGTGCTCACCCTGCGCATCCCGGTCGCGGAGCGCGCCAAGCCCCGCAAGATTTCCATCACCAGCACCGACAGCGGACGCACCCAGATCGACGCGTAGACCGTCCTCGGGTTCGCGGGCGGGCCGCCGCTGCTGTGGCGACCCGCCCGCGACCTGTTGAGGAGGCGAGACCGTGACGAACGGCGTGGGCCGGCTCGACGACGAGAACTATCCAGCGGTCACGATGGGACAGGCCGCCGAGCTGCTCCAGGTGCCGCCGGCGTTCCTGCGCAGCCTCGATGCGGCCGGCGTGCTCGATCCGCAGCGCTCCGGGGGCGGCCATCGCCGGTACTCCCGGGTGCAGTTGGAGATCGCCACCCGGATCCGGCAGCTGTCCGATCAGGGCATCAACCTGGACGCCGCGGCTCGCATCGTGTCCCTGCAGGACGAGTTGGACGCAACCAGGGCGAGAATCGCCGAGCTCGAGGCCGAGCTGGCCGCAGTGCGCAGCGACTCCACGTAGCAGTCCGCACACCGTTATGCACAAGTTATCCACACCGAGTTGACAGAGCTCTCAGCGACTCTCAGCCTCACCTGCGGTCACGAGCGGGATGTCGTCGCTTCGTCCTGCACGCCGCCGAAGAACTGTCCAGCACGCCCTGGAAGACTCCCTCCTCGGGTCCGGCGACGGAGGCGAACAGCGTCATCGACGACCGCAGCTTCATCGCGTCGACGGGGCCGAAGATCTCCGCGGCGCTGGAACCGGCCTTCGTCGTCAGGATCTGCGCACACTCGACGAGCCGGGGGCCCAGGACCGGGTGCGCCAGGTACGCCCTCGCCTCCGCCTGCCCCGAGATCGCGTACTCCCGGGAGATGCTGCTGTGCCCCAGGCCGGCGATCTGCGGGAACACGAACCACATCCAGTGGCCCACCTTCCGCCCGGCCCGCAGTTCCTGCACAGCCCGGGCGTAGGTACCACCGGCGTCCTGGGCGTCGACGAAGCGCTGAAGCCGATACCGGTCACTCACCCCGGCAGGGTAGATCAGGTGTTGCGAGCGCACCGCGGCTGGACGTGAGTCGTTCCGTCCCGCGCCCGGTCACCACTGGACAGCACACCTGCGGCGGGAAGGAAGACCGATGTCGAGCCTCACGGTGGACTTCATCATCTCGCTGGAGTGCCGACAGGTGGCGGTTGGCTCGTCCGACGGCCCGCGCCGAGCCGCGCCGCCGGTTGAACCGGCGGCGCGGCAGCGTGTGGCCGATGGGGCTGCTCAGTGGATGTGTGATCCACCGTTGACGTCGTAGGTGACGCCGGTGATGTAGCCGGACTCCTCGCGGCAGAGGTAGGTGATGAGGTCGGCGACGTCGTGCACGTTGCCGATGCGGCCGACCGGCGTCCCGGCGAGCAGCTGCTCCTTGCGTTCGCCCTCCAGCGCCCCGCCGGTGATGTCGGTGCCGATCAGCCCGGGGGCCACCGAGTTGGCGGTGATGCCGCGTGGTCCCAGCTCGCGGGCCAGCGCGCGGGCGAACCCGAGCTGGGCGGCCTTGGCCGCGGAGTAGGCGACGCCGCCGAAGACGCCGCCGCCGCGCTCGGCGGAGACCGAGGAGAGGAACACGATCCGGCCGAAGCCGCGCTCGGCCATGCCCGGGGCGACCCGGCGGGTGACGTTGTAGGCGCCGCGCACGTTGACCGCGAAGAGCCGGTCCCACTCCTGCCCGGTGACGTCGAGGAAGGGCGTGGGCGAGGTGATGCCGGCGTTGTTGACCACGGCGCCGACCGGCGGCACCGAGCCGTCGAGCGCGCTGAGCGCGTTCTCGACCGAGGCTTCGTCGGTGACGTCGCAGCCGATGCCGACGGCCTGGACGCCGTGGCGTTCGGCGACCTCGTGGGCGGCGTCCTTGGCGCTGGCCTCGTCGAGATCGAGGATGGCGATGTTCCAGCCGGCGGCGGCGAGGGCGTGGGCGGTGGCGCGGCCGATGCCGCGCTGGGAGCCGGCGCCGGTGACGACGGCGGTCCTGTCCGAGACGGACATGGGTTTCTCCAATGGGTGTGCGTGGGGTCGTTCGGAACGCGTGCAGGTGCGGGGCCTGCAGCCGGCGGCGGTCGGCCGCCGCCGGTCGGAGCCCGGGCGGTCAGACGGTCGGCGGGACCGGGGTCGGCGCTGCCGCCGAGCTCGGCCTTGACCCGGCCACGATCGCGTCGGTCGACAGCCCGTAGCGGTCGTGCAGGGTGGGCAGGGCGCCGGCGGCGAGGAACTCGTCGGGCAGCGCGATCGGGACGACGCGGGCGCCGACCCCGGCGTAGGCGAGGGTGGAGCCGACCGCCTCGGAGAGCCCGCCGATCACGTGTGGTTCTCGCAGGTGACCACGAGCCGGTCCGTGCGGGCCGCGCGCAGGATCGCCTCGCGGTCCAGCGGCTTGATCGTGGGCACGTGCAGCACGGCGACGTCGACGTGGTCGGCCTCCAGCCGGGCGGCGGCCTGCAGCGCGCGCATGGTCATCAGCCCGGTGGAGATGATCACGACGTCCCGGCCGGTGCGCAGCTCGGCGGCCTTGCCGAGCTCGAACCGGTAGTCGTACTCGTCGAGCACGGTGGGCACGGCCCCGCGCAGCAGCCGCAGGTAGGTCGGCCCGTCGTGGTCGGCGAGCTGCGGCACGGCCTGCTCGATGTCGACCGAGTCGCACGGGTCGACGATGGTCAGGTTCGGGCAGCCGCGCAGGATGGCCAGGTCCTCGGTGGCCTGGTGGCTGGGCCCGTAGCCGGTGGTCAGCCCGGGCAGCGCGCCGACGATGTTGACGTTGAGGTTGGGCTCGGCGATGTCCAGGCAGAGGAAGTCGTAGGCCCGGCGGGTGGCGAACACCGAGTAGGTGGACGCGAACGGGACGAGCCCGACCTCGGCCATCCCGGCCGCGGCGCCGAGCATCGCCTGCTCGGCCATGCCCATCTGGAAGAACCGATCCGGGTGGGCGTCGCGGAAGATGTGCATGTCGGTGTACTTGGCCAGGTCGGCCGACAGCCCGACGATCTCCGGACGCTCCTGGGCCAGCTGCGCGAGGGCGTGCCCGAACGGGGCGCTGGCGGTCTTCTGGCCGGGGTCGGCGAACGAGGCGATCATCGCCGAAGTGGTGAGCCGCTTCTTCTGACGGTCGGGGGTGGTGGTGGTCATCGGTTCTGGCCCTCCGTCTTGTGGCCCTCGGCGAGCTGGTCGCGGGCGGTCTGCCATTCGTCTGCGGAGACGCGCATGAAATGCGCCTTCTCCCGGGTCTCCAGCAGCGGCACACCGCGTCCGATGCGGGTGTCGCAGATCAGCACACCGGGTGAGCCGCGGTGCGCGCGCAGCTCGTCGAACGCGTCGACGAGCGCGCTCGAGGTCGTTGCCGTCGACCCGCAGGGCGTGCCAGCCGAACGCCTGCCACTTGTCGGTGACCGGCTCGGTGCGCAGCACGCCGACGGTGGGCCCGTCGGCCTGCAGGGCGTTGACGTCGACGATCGCGGTGACGTTGTCCAGGCTCGTGGTGGGCGATCTGCATCGCCGCCTCCCACGTCGAGCCCTCGTCGAGCTCGCCGTCGGACAGCAGGTTGTAGACCCGGGCGGGGTTGCCCTGGTGGCGCAGCCCCAGCGCCATGCCGGTGGCGACGGCCAGGCCGTGGCCGAGCGACCCGCCGGAGATCTCCATGCCCGGGGTGTAGGACGCCATGCCCGACATCGGCAGCCGGGACTCGTCGGAGCCGTAGGTCTCCAGCTCCTCGACCGGGATGATCCCGGCCTCGGCCAGCGCCGCGTAGAGCGCGATGGCGTAGTGGCCGATGGAGAGCAGGAACCGGTCGCGGTCGGCCCAGTGCGGGTCGTCCGGCCGGTACCGGAGCTGGTCGGTGTAGGCCACGGCGAGGACGTCGGCGACGCCGAGCGCCTGCCCGATGTAGCCCTGGCCCTGCACCTCGCCCATGTTCAGCGCGTTCAGTCGGATCCGGTACGCGGCGTGCGCGGAGCCGCTCGATCCGGTCGGCCCGGTCGCGTGGCCGGCCGCCGTCTCTGTCGGTGTCGTGCTCAGTGAGGTCATCGGGTTCTCCCGTCGTGTCGGTCGTGGTGCGGGACGTCGTGCGGGTCGTGCGGTTCGTCGTCGACATCGGGATCAGCTCCCGCTGGCCGACTCGGAGCTGCGGCGCGGGGCCGGCTCGGTGCCCTCGGCCCTGCACGGCGCGCTCGAGCGCCTCGACCTCCTCGCGCTCGGCACGGCCCCAGGTCTCCCGGGTCATCAGCGCGGCGACCAGGCCGAGCAGGCCGTAGAAGCTGAACAGGATGGCCGGGCCGATCCAGCCGGTGCTGATGTAGAGCGCGGTCGCGACCAGCGGGGTGAACCCCGAGACGACCGCGGAGAACTGGTAGGCCAGCGAGGCGCCGGTGGTGCGGGTCTTGGCGTTGAACAGCTCGGAGAACCACGCCCCCTGCACGCCGGCCAGCGAGTTCTGGCAGACCGAGTAGCTGATGACGAACGCGATGACGATCAGTACCGCGGAGCCGGTGTTGATCACCAGGAACAGCGGGATGCCCCAGGCGATCATGATCGCGGTGCCCAGGATGTACACCGGGCGGCGACCGATCCGGTCGGTCCAGGCCCCGAAGTAGGTGGTGGCGAAGATCCCGATCGCGGCCGCGATCATCGTGGCGGTGAGGGTGACCGGCCGGCCGGCCAGCTTCTCCTCGGAGATGTAGGACAGCATGAACGTCACCGACACCGCGTAGCCGGCGGTCTCGGCGATCCGCAGGCAGAACGCGCGCAGGATGTTGCGCCAGTCGTCGCGGATGACCTCCTTGAGCGGGTTCTTCGAGACCTCGCCCTCGGCCTTGAGCTCCTCGAACTCCGGGGACTCCTCGACCTTGAGCCGGATGACGATGCCGACCGCGATCAGGACGGCGGACAGCAGGAACGGCACCCGCCACGCCCACTGCTCACCCAGCGGCACGCTGACCAGGAACGCCAGGTTCGCCAGCAGCAGCCCGACCGGGAAGCCGGCCTGGGTGATGCCGGTGTACAACCCCTTCTTGCGCCAGGGGGCGTGCTCGAAGCACATCAGGATCGCCCCGCCCCACTCGGCCCCGAACGCGAGGCCCTGCATGACGCGGACGATCACCAGCAGGATCCCGGCCCAGACGCCGACCTGCTGGTAGGTGGGCAGCGCACCGATCGCACGGTGGCGATGCCCATGAGCAGCAGCGAGCCGACCAGCACCGGCTTGCGGCCGATCCGGTCGCCGAGGTAGCCGCCGATGATGCCGCCCAACGGGCGGACGGCGAACCCGATGCCCAGCGTCGCGAAGGACAGCAGGGTCCCCGACAGCGGGTCGGTGTTCGGGAAGAAGGCGGTGTTGAAGTACAGCGCCGCCGCGATCCCGAACCCGATGAAGTCGTAGGTCTCGATCGTGGCGCCGACCGAGCAGCCGATCGCGACTCTCTTCTTCATCGGCGTGCCCTCGATGGGGTGCCAGTGGGCGACTTCCTTGAGGTGCGGGTCCCGCAGCGGGGGTTGCCGTTCGGTCATGGTGATCTCCGATGATCGAGAGGATGCAGGAGGGAGGCGGCCGCCACGTCGGTCCTACCTCCAACAGTTGACTGTTAACAGTCATCTGTTGGAAGAGATGGTGGGGTTTTCCTTGCAGGACTGTCAATGGCGACGTCGGCACATCACCCTGACGGCCGTATGCCGAGGCCCGGCGCTGGTCGGTCCCGTCGGAGCGGCGGCCCGATCAGGCCCGGAGCGCAGCCGAGAAGAGCGAGATCCTCATGCGTCGCCCGGAAGCGCGCGCACCAGCAGGCGGGCAGCAGCCGGCCCCGGGTCGAGGTCGGAGCACGGCAGCCCACCCTGAGCGCGTGCTCACCGGACGGGTCTGGGGTTACTCCTCGGCAGTCGGCGCGTACTGCTCGGCGGCGGCGGCCATGTGCTGTTCCACCACCGCCGTCGCCTCCCGGACGTCCCCGCGCTCGATCGCTTCGACGATCGGCGCATGCCGGTCCCGCGACATCATCGTCGGCACTCCGGGCCGCTCGCAGTTCATGATGGTCACCCGGATCCGGCCCTCCAGGTAGCGCCAGGAGTCCACCAGCATGGAGTTGTCGGTCAGCTGACACAGCAGCAGGTGGAAGCCGAGATCCGCCTCGAGGTTCGTCGCGAAATCACCGTCGGTGCCGGCCAGCTGCTCCAGCGCGTCGCGCAACCTGGCCGCCGCATCCGCCCGCTGCGGCGAGGCGATGATCTCGGCGACAGCCAACCCCTCGAGCGCGGCGCGCACCCGGAACAGCTCGCGGATCTCCTTCGGCGACACCGAGTTGACCCGCAGCATGCCCCGGTTCCCCGCGGTGACCAGGCCTTCCTGCTGCAGGTGGCGCAGCGCCTCGCGCACCGTCCCCCTGCTCACCCCGAGGTGCTTGCCCAGCTCCACCTCGCCGAGATGATCACCCGGACGGTACTGGCCGGAGGTGATCGCCGAGCGCAGCGACTCCAACGCCCGTTCCCGCAGCGTGCTGCGGTCCAGGCTGGCCAGGGGCTCGACGCTCACGACACGACCTCCTCGATCGACAGCCCATGCTAGCGGTGCCGGCTGTCGACAGTCATCAAACGGTAGTCGACATTACCGTGGAGAGCTGCTGGGCGGGCGCGATCGCCGGTGGCCGCTCACCCGACAATGAACATGCCCAGGTCGGAGACCTGGGCATGTGCACGAGCGCTGCTACGTCCACGTCCGTGCGTCGACATGGACTGCTCGGAATCGGTCAGGGTTGGGTGTCACCCTCGCCGGTTCGCTCCTGTGCGATGTCGACTCCGCGGTCGATCTGCTCGCCGTGCTGGCCCCCGGTGCGCTGATCAGCGACGTCTCCCGCCTTCTCCACGCCCTGGTCGACCTGCTCGTCGTGCTGGTCGGCGAAATCCTTCGCCTTGTCCATGAATCCGCCCATGTCCGCCTCCTCGGATCGCGCTACCGACGGCACTGACATGCCCGCTCTGGACGATGGCAAACGACTCCACTGAACTTGCTGGGACCTCAGCGGGCCCGGGTTCAGGCTGCTCCGACGCGCCGTTTCACGCCGACCCCAGCGCGATGTTCATCGCTGGTGGCCCGGGTCGTGTGCCGTCCCGATGGCAGCGTTGAGCCGTTCCAGCGTGTGACGCATGTTCCGCTGCAGGTCGCCATACCTGTTCGTGGGGACATCGATGATCCGGGCCCAGGCCGGAATCCACGTCACCTCGTAGGACTCGGTGACGCGGGTACCGCCCTCGACCGGCTCGAAGCGGTAGCGCCAGACGACACCCTCGCGACCCCCTTCCTCGGTGGCGAAGGCGAACTCGTGGCCGGGATCGGCGACCAGCACCCGCCCGCGGCGCGACCAGCGGATGAGCTTGCGCGGTCCGATCCGATTGTGACCGACGAAGCGGGCGCCGACGACCGGGCCGGCGTGGGCGTCCTCCCACTCCACCGCGGCGCACTCCGGGCTCCACTCGCCCATCCGCGGCAAGTCGGCAACCAGGTCGTAGACCTGCTCAGCGGGAGCGGAAACCACGATCTGCGCACTGTCCTGCGTCAGCCACCATCTGCCGTTCCGCGCCGCCATCCGACGCTCCTTCGCTGCTCGACGAGACTCAGCGGAAGCTAATTGCCATTAGCTATAGCTGTCTATCCGCTCTCACGCTATCGTGTGCAGCCGATGAGGCCCGACGACACCTCGGCTCGGCCCGCGAGGGACCACCGCCCCGACCGGCGCGCCCGGCGCCGCCAGGAGACGGTCGAGGAGATCCTCGAGATCGCCCGGGATGTGATGACCGAGGAGGGTGTCAACGGGCTGAGCCTGGCCGAGATCGCCCGGCGACTCGGGGTCCAGCCGCCCTCGATCTACAAGTACTTCCCGTCACTCATGGCCGTCTACGACGCGCTGTTCCTGCGCGGCCAGGCGGAGCAGCTGGCCGTCATGCGCACGGCAATGGCCGGAGCCGACCCTGGCCTGCCGGCGTTGGCGCGGGGTCTCGAGGCCGGCGGCCGCTGGGCACTGGCCAACCGCGCGCTCGCTCAACTGCTCTTCTGGCGCCCGGTCCCCCGCTTCGAACCCTCCGCGGCCGCGTTCGCCGTCAGCGTGGACATGGTCGCTCTCCAGCGGGCGGCGCTCGCCGACGCCGTCGCGGCCGGCCAGCTCGGCCCGGAGGCCGACTCCGACGAGGCAGTCGACCTCGTGTCCACCCTGATTGCCGGCGTGGTCGGCCAGGCGATGGCCAACGAACCCGAACTCCCCTGGGGCGAGGGGCGGTTCACCCCCCGGTTCCCGCGGCTCATCGAGCTGTTCGCCGCCGCGTACCCCGTACCGGGCTCGCGAACAGAGGTTGCGGGCCGAACGAGTCGCTGAGCGCTCCGGTGGACCGATCAGGATTCGACGCTATCGGCGCCGGACTTCGCCTGGCCCTGGCCGGGCCGATCCCCTTCCGGTGGTGGCAGCCCGGACAGTGCCGCGTACAACACCGCCTGCGCCGACCACTGCATGAGTTCTAACTGAAGACACCTCGCTAATCCGGCAGCAGCTTGCCGCCACCGGCGAGACTGCCGCAGCGCTCGAAGCCGAACTGGCGTCGCGCTTAAAAAACGACGACCTGCCATTGCTGAGCAACATCTCGACTGACGAGATCACGCCGGGGTGGGTTTGCTTCTACTACGACGAAACGCTGGGTCAGTACGTCTACGTCGGCATGCGCGAAGGCGCCGTGCAGAAAGACGAAGTGAAGAATGGCGGTTTCGCGGTCGTGGTTTCGGGGTTGTCGAAAGGCTGCGGCTCGTCGCGCGAGACCGCGCCGTACGCCGAGAAAGCCGCGGGCATTCAACTGGTCATCGCCAAAAGCATCGAGAAGATCTACGGCCAGAACTCCCAAAACATCGGTTTGCTGACGTCGACCGACTTCAGCCTCATTGATCGGATTCGCAATGGTGAAGAGATCGCATTAACAGAATTTACGAAGGGGCTCGATCCGATCTCGCAGGACATCGTCAAACATGGCGGGCTTTTTAACTACAACAAAGCGCGGCTCGCAGGCCGGGTATCGCCGCCACCGGTTGACACGCCCGCGCGTCCGATGACGATTGTCGAAAAGCTCATTGCACGCCACGCGTTTGTTACCGCTGGAAAGATTGGCGTCGAAGCTGTGAAACCGGGTGACGCGTTGTTCGCCGTAGCCGACGTGCGTTTCTCGCATGAGTACGTGACGCCGATGGCGGAGTCGTTGTTCAAGCAGGCGCTGGGCGCGGATGCGCGTGTGTCTGAGCCGGAGTCGGTGTTTGCGTTTCGCGATCACCTGACGTTTCTGGGCCGCGTGATGTCGCCGAAGCATCGCGAGATGGGATTGCTTGAACGGGCTGAAGGGCTCGCAACGACGCAGGAGAGTTTTACCAGTCAACAGAAGATCAAGCTTTACGGTGAGAACCCGGAAGGTGGTTCGGAGGCGATCTGTCATAATGCCGTCGTCGAGGATCTCGCGTTGCCGGGTCAGATCGTGATTGGCACTGACTCGCATACGTGCATGGCGGGTGTGCTCGGGTGTTTCGCGTTTGGCGTTGGCTCGACTGACATGGCGAACGCCTGGTACACGAAAGACATTCGCATTCGGGTTCCGGAGACGGTGCGGTACGTGTTGAAAGGTCGCAAACGCGCTGATGTCGCTGCGAAAGACGTGATGCTCGTGATTCTGGCGACCGAGTACATGAAGACCAGCAAGGGCATCGGCAAAGTCCTTGAATTTGCCGGCGAAGATCTGCGGAACTGGTCGATGGACGAACGCGCAACGTTGACGAACATGGCGGTTGAAGCTGGTGGGACGACCGGGATCATCGAGCCTGACGAACAGACGCTCGAGTACATCGTTCGGACGCGCGATCTCGATGCGGAGGAAGTGCGCAAAGGGTTTACTTACAGCGATCCCGATGCTTCGTATGCTGCTGTTTTTGAGATCGACCTGGACGAGATCCGGCCGATGGTAGCGACGCCGGGCGATCCGCGTAATGGCATTCCGATCGACTCTTTAACGGAAGAGGTGCGGATTGACGCTGCTTACGGTGGTTCGTGTACCGGCGGCAAGATGGCTGATATGGACATGTATGCCGCAGTGCTCGAAAACGCGCTTGCAGCTGGGAAGCGTGTTGCCGATGGCGTTCATCTTTACATTCAGTTTGGTTCGCAGAAGATCAAGCAGTATGCGCGGCGCAAAGGTTATATCGAGATCTTCGAGCGCGCCGGTGCGGAGTTGATCGATCCGTCGTGCGGCGCATGTATCAACGCCGGTCCCGGCGCGTCGCCGTCTGCTGAGACGGTCACAGTCAGTGCCCAGAACCGAAATTTTCCCGGCCGGAGCGGACCGGGCAAACTCTACCTCGCCTCACCCTATGTCGTTGCCGCCTCGGCAATTGCGGGCAAGATCGTCGAGCCGGCTGAGTTCCTTAAGGCCAACAAAGAGCCTGTGGCGTTGTAAGCTGACGATTACTCTCTGCGGCTCTCTGCGGCTCTCTGCGGCTCTCTGCGTCCTTTGCGTTGAAAAACAAGTTAACGCAGAGAACGCCGAGTACCGCAAAGGGCCGCCGAGTTTCCCTAAAACCTGAAACCTTTCCGCGGCACGGCTCACTAACCTAGTGTCCTGTTTCTAAAGTTCTGTTAACAAATAGTCGGCCATTTTCGTATTAAGTACCATGGAGGTAACGATGCGAAGAGGACGACCAATACCAGTTTTGACAGTGAGCAGCGAAGAGCGCGAGACGCTGGAGCGCTGGGCCCGAAGACCGAAGACGGCCCAGGCACTGGCCCAACGAGCGCAGATCATTCTCAACTGTGCGAGCGGCAAGACCAACACGGAAGTGGCGACGCTCTTGCGTATATCGAAACAGATGGTTGGCAAATGGCGGCGGCGCTTTAGCAGTCGCCGGATCGACGGGCTGTTGGATGAGCCCCGACCGGGTACGCCGCGACGGCTCAGTGATACTGAAGTTGAACGAGTGTTGACGATGACGCTGGAGTCCACGCCTAAGAATGCTACGCACTGGAGCACACGCTCGCTGGCCAAGGCTGCCGGTCTGAGTAACGCCAGCGTCCATCGCGTGTGGCGCGCTTTCGCTTTGGCCCCGCATCGCAGCGAGACTTTTAAACTTTCTCAGGACCCGCTGTTTATCGAGAAGGTACGCGATATTGTGGGGCTTTACCTTAATCCACCGGATAAAGCTTTGGTTTTGTGCGTGGACGAGAAATCTCAAATTCAAGCGCTGGATCGCTCGCAACCGATTCTGCCCATGCGTCCCGGTCAGGCAGAACGCCGCGCTCATGATTACCGGCGCAATGGCACGACCTCGTTGTTTGCCGCCTTGGACACTAAGACTGGCAAGATCATCGGTCAGCTTCATCGCCGGCACCGTTCCCTGGAGTTCCGTAAGTTCCTCGACAAGATTGATGCCGAAGTGCCCAGCGCGCTGGATGTTCATCTCATTCTCGACAACTATGGCACGCATAAGACGGCGACTATTCAGCGTTGGTTGTTGAAGCGCCCGCGCTTTCACCTCCACTTCACGCCGACCAGTGCTTCCTGGATCAATCTCGTGGAGCGTTGGTTTGGGCTCTTGACTGCGCAGCAACTGCGCCGTGGTGTGTTTCGCAGCACCCGCAGTTTGGAAACAACTATTCGTAATTACATTGATGTTCACAATGAACAGCCAAAGCCCTTCATTTGGACCAAAACTGCTGATGAGATCCTCGACAGCGTCGCCCGATTTTGTCAGCGAACTTTAGAAACACGACACTAGCGAGAAATGATGAAAAGGCTGACGGTCGACGAATTAAATCTTGAAGGTCAGCCTGGCGCGTTCGCGGGAACCCTGATGAATAGTTCAGCAGACCTGGTTACTCGCGTGTGCCAGGGCGACTCCGAAGCCTTTCGTCTGATTTTTGAAAGGTACTCGCGTCCCGTCATCAGCTTCATCTTCGACATGGTCAACGATCGCCCGCTCGCGGAGGAGCTGACGCAGGAGACTTTCGTCCGCGCCTATCGCGCCATGCGCACGATGCGCGCCGAGACGAAGCTCTCGACCTGGTTGTTTGGCATCGCCAGAAACGTGGCGCGCGAATCGTTGCGCGCCCGCGTCCGCGCGAACAGTCATGTGGATCTCGCCGACAAGTCAGTCATGGATTTAAGCGACAACAAACCGGTGCCGGTCGATGGCTTACTCAGCAAGGAGCTGAACGATCTGATCCGGCGATCTCTGGCGGCGCTCGACGAAGACAAGCGACTGGTGTTCACGCTGAAAGTGCTGCACCAGTGCAGCTACGAAGAGATCTCGGCGATTACGGGTTTCTCGATCGCGAAGTTGAAGACGGACTTGCACCGCGCGCGTGCGGAGATGCGACGGCGGATCAGTCCGTATGCAGGAGTTGGTTATGAAGTGTGAAGTTTGTACGAATCTGCTCGAAGAATATCTCGACGGCGAGCTCGGCGTTGAAGATCAGGAACGCGTCAGCGAGCACCTGATCACGTGCCTGAGTTGCGCTGAAGAATTCGCGGGGTTGACGGCGGAACAGGAGCTGTTCGCGCGCTACGATCGCGAGCTCGAAGTTTCGCCGTCGCTCTGGAATGGAATTGAAGAACAGATTGTTCCAGTTACCGAGAGGTCTTACGGTTGGTTGAAGATCGCGGCGGTATTAATTCTGTCAATTGGTCTTGGATCTGTGTATTTCTTTAGTAAAGAAAAAGAACCACCACTCAGTCCTCAAACAAAACCAGCTCAGCAAGAGTTCGCGCGTTTCACGCTACCGAAACCAGTACAGAAAACACGAATTAAGAAAATAACCAAAACAATCAAACGCGATAACCCCGGCGTCATTTCATCAGATCTCGCTTACCTCGATATCGACGATCAAGACACCGCCAATCACATCGAACAAACCCAAAACCTGCTGCGCTCTATCCGAAACGTTTCCTTCTCCGACAACGACGAAGAAATCGACGTCACTTACGACAAGGCCCTCTCCCAGCGACTGCTAAACGAAAACGTCGTGCTGCGCCGGGAAGCCGAGATGAAGGCGAAGTTTCCGACCAAGACGCTGCTTGCCGATCTCGAACCCTTCCTGATCGACATAGCAAACCTTCCGGATCACGCCCGGCCGGAAGACGTGCGCGTGATCAAGGAGCGGGTGCAGAAAACCGAAATCGTCGCGGCGCTTACCGAGTATCGTGACCGTGGCATAAACAATCGTTAGCGAACCCAGATAGCACGCTAACAGAAATAGAGGCCCAAATGTCGAATCAGCTTTCACGTAACACGCTCAGAGTCTCACTCGCGATCCTCCTCGCCCTCGCGGCCAGCCCCGTCTGGGCGCAACAGCAACAGCGGCGAGCGACGAGCAACGCTCTCGCGGCGCAGTCGACAAACGAAGCCGCGACCGTCGTCTTTCGTGCCGCGCGCGATCTCATCACCGACGGCGAATGGGCCAAGGCGCAGGACAAGTTCAGCGATTACGTCAACTCTTATCCGAACGAGAAGAACCTTGACGCCGCGCTCTATTGGATGGCCTACGCGCAACACAAGCTGGCGAGATTCGACCAGTGCCGCACCACGATCGCCCGGCTGCTGGAAAAGTATCCGAGTTCAAGCTGGCGAGACGATGCGCGCACGCTGATGGCCCAGGTGCCCGGCGCTGTGATAGTCGCGGCGCAGGCGGACGAGATGATGGCGCAGGCGCGGTCAATGAGTCCGGTTGCGATCGCGCGGCCGGCTGATGGCGCCGTTGTTTATGCGCCGGCTCTTCCCGGTGTTGCCACCGGCATAGGCGCCACCGCCATAGCGCCGTTGCCTGCGCAAGGAATCGGAACCACAACGGTTTGGAACGGCATCGACGGTTTCGACGGTCCGGAGAGCGACGACGATCCGTGCGAGTTCAAGATCGTCGTGCTGCAGGCTTTGTTTCAAACAGACCTGCAACGCGGAATCGTGGCCGCGACCGATTGGCTGAAGCCGGGATCGAATCAAACAGTGCGTTGCAAAAGCGCGGCGTTGACGTTGTTGGGCCGCAACGGCGGGAAAGCCGTGACGCCGGTGATTCTTGGCGTCGCCCGAAACGAAACCGATCTGAAACTGCGCGCGCGCGCCATCTCCACGCTGGGCGCGATCAAACGACGACAGCGTGATCGATCCGCTGCGCGAGTTTGCGTTGAATTCGACCGAGAACCAGATCGTCGAAGCTTCGCTGTATGCGTTGAGCAGGCATACAAACGATCGCGTCATCATCGTGCTCAGCGACATCGCCATCAGCGGCAAAACGCCGTCACAACGCAAACTCGCGATTGCCAGCATCGCGAGCCGCGCCGGAGATCCGGCGGTTGATGCGTTGCTGCGCATTTACGACGCCGACCAGACCGATCGAGATTCGCAAGGCAGTGATCGCCGGGTTTCGCAAATCGCAAGAGCGAGCGTGCGGGTAACAAGATGTTCGAGATCGCGCGCAGCTCAGACAATATCGAATTGCGCAAAGCGGCGATTAGTGGCATTTCGCGGCGTGGCGGTGAGAAGGCGATCGAGTTTCTGCTCAGTCTCTACGACACGGAAAAGAACGAAGAGGTAAAAAATCAGATCATCAGCGCGCTCGGCGGGAGCAGCTTCAACCTGGGCGCCGGCGTTTATGCGATCGATAGCGGCCAAAACTGCGTCAGTACGGGCAGCAGCCGCGTGAACGATCAGCGAGTGGTCCGGAAGTTCATCGAAATCGCGAGGAACCCGCAGGAGCCGATGGATCGTCGCAGACGAGCGATCGGTTGGTTGAGCCGCAGCAAAGATCCGGAAGTGTTGAAGTTTCTTGAGGAGTTGTTGAAACAATGAGCGCCACAAATTTACAAACACGGCTGCGTTGGCCAGCACATCGCTGTGCTGGTGTGGCTTTGTGTGGTGTGGCGCTGGCCCAGACGAAAAACTTCACGCCCGTAGAAGGTGCGAACCTGAAGGCCAAGATGGACGGCGCGATCGTCGCCGGACGAGCGGGCGCGCCGCAGGGACGTTTCTGGGTTGCGTACCAGTTTGAAGTGCGTCCCGGAGTAGCGATCGATTTCGAGCTGGTGGACAGCGCCGGCGGGGTTTACATGTCGATGGACAACACGTCGATCATGTTTGACCCGCGACACGAAACACGCGAGCTGGGCCTGTTCCTGTTGTTTGACACGCAACGCGACGCGTTCACTCGCGCGGAAGTCTACAACCTGCGGCGGCAACACGAGTTCAGCGGGTATCCGGTTTACTGGGCCGGACGCGTGACGAACGAAGAGAGCCTGAATTATCTGAAATCGATCGTCGATTCGTCCGATCCGGAAACGAAGCGGCTCGCCGAACGCGCGACGTTCGCCATCGCGCTGCACGACGACGCGCGTGTTGACACGATGCTGACTGAGATGATTCGCAAGCCGGTGTCTGATTCGATGCGTGCGCGTGCGATCTACTGGCTGGGAAATACCGGCGAGAGCGCGGCGAAGAACACGCTGTTTGCCGAGATCGTCCGCAACACGCAGGAAAGCAGCGACGTGCGACAAAACGCGATGTCGGCGTTGGGAATGAGCCGCTCGGCGACGACGTTGCCGTTGCTGCAGAACCTCTACGAAACGATGACCACGCGCGAGCTCAAGCGGCGCGCGTTGTCAGGCATCGCCCGCAACGACAACAGCGACGCCGCCGCGACTTACCTGATCCGTGTTGCCGAAACCGAGAAAGACATCGAGCTGCGCAAGAGCGCGATCGCGAGTCTCGGACGAATCGCGGGTCAGAAGAGTTTGGGTGCGTTGACGAGCACTGTCGACGGCGACAGTGAAGTCGAGCTTCAGAAGCAGGCGGTCGTCGCGATTGGACGGCGGCCGAAAGATGAAGCGATCCCGATCCTGATTCGCACCGCGCGCAATCATCCGAAGATGGCGGTGCGGAAAACGGCGATTCAGGTGCTGGGGCAAACAGGCGATGAACGCGCGGTTGCGTTCTTTCGGGAACTTTTGAGCAAGGAATAACGAATACCTGTGTGACTTGAATGCTCTGCGTTCCTCTGCGTTCTCTGTGGTTAATAAGCATCTCTTACCGCAGAGAGCCGCAGAGAGCCGCAGAGAGCCGCAGAGAAACACAGAGAAGAGATCCGAACAAGTGGTTGGTTTGCGTTGCTCCCCGCATGCCGAAAGAAACCAGGGAGGTTAAGCGATGAATAGCTCGTTAAGTTGGGAGATGAAAGACGATTCAGTGTCGCACGAGGCGCCGCCCAGAGCTTCAGAAACGGCACTGCCCAACCTGAACAGCCTGCGAGAAGCTGCGTTGACGGTTCTTCGTGAAGTGGAGTCGTTGGCCAGCCGCCAGCCTAATCGAGAGCAGAAGCTCGGTTTGCAAGAGGAAGTGCAACGATACGAGATTGATCTGATCAAGAATGCGTTGCACCGCACGCGCGGCAATCAACGTCGAGCAGCGCAACTGCTCGGTGTGAAAGTCACGACGCTCAATTGCAAGATCAAGCGCTTCGGTATCTCAATCAGCAACGAACCCGACTTGAGCATAGTTGCCTGAGTCAATCCGCGTAAAACACGGATTTTATTTCATTCGCACGCGTGCCTTAGCACTGGTTTGGCCGCCGTGTGTGAGTCTCAGGAAAATCGACTGGTTCGCAGGTAGACCGGGATGCAGTTGCACCACTACCTGCGTAAACCCGTCGAACCCCGGCACCTTCCCGACAAACTCCACCGGCAACGGAAACACATTCAAATTGCTGTCTTCAGCCTGAACCGTCACTGCCGACTTGTCTTCACCCGGCAACAGCTCCAGGTTCATCGCAAACAAACTCAACCGCGTTCGCTGATCGCCAAGGTTGAAAGGACTCGTAATAGAAAACGGATCGCGCAACATCGTCGGCATATCGAGCGCGATAGCGAGGTCGGAGTTCTCTTCGGTGATGATCACCGGCGCCGGAACCTGCGGCGGCGTGAACCGCACCCTGAACACCGAACCCGATCCGATCGCGAGATAGTAAAGACTGCCATCCGATCCCACTTTCAGATCGACAGGCTGCGAAATTCCAGTCGCAAACGACGACGCTGTCGCCGTCGCCGGATCGAAAACGCGTATCCAACCGCTGCAAAGGTCAGCAAAAAAGTATTTCCCGACAAAGCTCGACGGAAACTGCGTCGCGGGCGGATTGTAAAAAGTCCCGCCAGTGATAGCGCATCCGGTTGTCGGACTGACACTGTGGTTGTAAGCAAAGAGCGGCGAACGAAAGCTCGGATTGTTAGTTGGTCCTTCCACCGTGGGCCAACCGTAATTCGAACCGGCAATGCCGTCGTTGATCTCTTCCCACGCGCTCTCGCCGACGTCGTTGATGAACATCCGCCCCGTGCCCGGTTGAAAAGCGAAAGTAAAAGGATTGCGCAAACCGCGCGCCCAGATGGAACGATTATTTCCGCTGGCCTGGTTGAAAAACGGATTGTCGCCGGGAATCGAACCGTCGGCATTGATGCGCAGAATCTTGCCGAGCATGTTGTTGAGCGTCTGCGAATTCGAACGCGTGGCGTTCTCGCCGACGGCGATGTAGAGCTTGCCGTCCGGTCCAAAGTGAAGCGCGCCGCCGTTGTGGTTCGACGCGAGCGTCAGATTGTTGAGCTCGAGGAGTATCACTTCACTTCCCGGCGCGACGATGTCGCCATTCGCAGTGAAACGGCTGACGCGATTGTGACGCGGCTCGATCGGGACGGTGTAATAAACGTAGAGAAAATTGTTAGTAGAGAAGTTTGGATCGAAAGCGATGCCGAGCAGCCCGCGTTCGCCGGCCGGATCGACTGTCAAAGACATGAACGGCGTGGGGAGAAGCACGCCGTTCTTGATAACGCGCAGGGCGCCGCCTTGTTGGCAAACAAAAATACGCCCGTCAGGCGCGATGGCCATTGCGGTCGGGCTGGAGAGCCCGGAGATCTGCGTTTCCGTGAATCCTGACGGAAGCGTCGCAGCCTGGACCGCGATGGACCAAAATACGCACGCGGCGAGTGTCAGCAAGCGTTTCATGTTGGTTAAATCATCCCTGTTGATGTTGTTCTAAGCGCGTCTGAGTCTCTTTGCGTTCTCTGCGCTCCTCCGCGTTCTCTGCGTTTAAACACAGAGGAACGCAGAGAGACGCGGAGGAACGCAGAGCAGCCCGCGTCTCGTTACTTACGAGCAGGGTCCGCTCGTTAGGACTTCGCAGCAATTTCCTGGCGAGCAGCAGGCTTCGTCCACAACCGGTTGAACAGTCCCATTTGGATCGCCGGTGAACGTGGCGGTCATCACAAACAGGTCGTTGCAGCAAGCTTGTAGTTGGAAGCCAGTGCGGCGGAAACAGCCTCCGTTGGTGGACGCCGTTTTGTGATTGGCTTTCGAAAATTTCACGCCTAAGATTTCCTGTTGCAAATTCTTTGTCCGCGCCAGTTCGGAGGCCGCGATCCAGCGCCAGCCATTATTTGGATCGGGATAGTTCATCTGCCCGTCGGCCCACGCACTGCGATCCGCATAGATCGTGACGTTGGTCATTGTCTGAATTTTGTCTGCTGAGGGAATGCGTTCGATTGATGCAAGATCCTTCGTCAAGCGTTCGCAGAGGTTCTTCGACGCGATCAGTGTGGTTCTTGCTCCGGGTTGAAGTAATTCAATTTTCGCCAGGGAATTCGGCACGGGCGCGTTGCCAAAAGTCACCGGGACGCGGATCGGAGCATTTGCCGCAGCGGGAATCTCCGCGTGAATCACGAGGTATTGGATGGGCCGGGTCGAGGTGTTCTGGACCTGTATTTCCAGACTGTCGATCGTTTTAGGTTTGGCTGTAGTGAGCTTGACTCCCAGCACTTTGATTGGTTCATTTACAGACGTTGCGATCGCATTGGTTTCCGCAGTGAGTGAACGGTCCGGTGCCAGGACCAGCAACAACACCACCGCCGCCACGAATGCACTGGTAGAGAGAAAACACTTCATGGTACTACTCCTGTTTTCGGGCTTTGGATGCGATGCGAAACGGGGGATTACTTTCGCAAGCGGGAGTGGTTAAACTTTATGCGCGAAGAAACGTATCGTCAAGGTAGTTATCTTCGTCAATTTGATTGTCATGCCTTTTCTCGAAGCTCTCAAACTCGCGATCTCCGCGATACTCAGTCATAAGCTGCGATCGTTTCTGACGTCTGCTCGGCGTGATCTTCGGCGTCGCGACTGTGATCGTCGTCGTTTCGCTGATCGAAGGCTTCAACGCCTACGTCGACGAGAAGATCGCCGACATCGGCACCAACGCATTCGCGGTGCAGCAAGTATTCGCTCGAAGACTTTCGCCAGTATCGAAGCGCTGAATGCTGCGCGACGCCGCAACAAAGACATCACGCTCGACGATGCTCGAAGCTTTGCGCGCGCGTGGCGGAGCGATTCAGGAAGTCGGCGCGAAGGCTGATGGCATTGGGCGACGTGAAGTTTGGATCCACCACTCTGTTTCGAGTTCACATCAGCGCCACGACGCCGAACATCGCCGACATCGAACGCATCGAGGCGCAGGCGGGACGCTACTTCAACAAGAGCGAAGACGATTCGCGCCGCGAAGTCTGTTTCATCGGCGCTGATGTCGCTGACAAACTGTTTCCGACGTCCGAGCCGTTGGGCCAAACGATTCGCGTCGACGGCCGTCCTTATCAAGTGATCGGAGTGGGCAAGGCGCTGGGATCGGTGTTTGGTCAACCGCGCGACATGTACGTCGCGGTTCCGTTGTCGACGTTTCTTGCGGCTTATGGTTCGCGGCGGAGTTTGAGTGTCAGTGTTACGTCCGCAGGTCCGCAGAGTTATCAGGATGCGATCGACGAAGCCGAGCGTGGTGATGCGCACGCGCCGCAAACTCTCGCCGGCGAGAAAGATAACTTCGGCATCATCACGCCGAAAGCGATCAACGAGCTGCGCGACAAGATCTTCGGCACGATCCAGATCGCGGCGATTGGAGTGACGTCGATTTCGCTCGTCGTCGGCGGGATCGTGATCATGAACATCATGCTCGTCAGCGTGAGTGAACGGACGAAGGAGATCGGCATTCGCAAGAGCATCGGCGCGCGGCGCAGCGACATCGTGAAACAGTTTCTGGCGGAGTCGACGATGCTGTCGCTTTGCGGTGGAGCGATCGGGATCACGATCGCGTACCTGCTGGCGAAGCTGGTGGCGGTGCTGACGCCTGTGCCGACGTGCGTTGCCGTTGGTGGCGGTGACGTTTTGCGCTCGCGGTGTCGGCGAGCTGTGGGTTTGGTTTCGGGTGTTTATCCCGCGTGGCGCGCCGCGCGACTCGATCCGATCGAGGCTTTGCGAGCGGAGTAACAGACGATAGTTCACGGAGTGCACCCTTGCAAAGGTTGTCAGCGCCTCAGTATCGAAAGAGCAAGCTACAGCTGTGAACGCCAAACGGGAATAGAACATGAAACTCTTCGGCGGCAGCATTTTCGAAAACGTTCGCATGGGGCTCGATACCCTGTGGCAGCACAAGCTGCGCTCGTTTCTGACTGTGCTCGGCGTGGTGATCGGCACGATGACCGTGATCGTGATCGCCGCGTTTGTTTCCGGAATCGATCAACGAGTCGCGAAGGAGATCGAGTCGTTCGGCACAAACTCGATCTACGTCTATCGCTTCGATCCCGGTTTCAATTTCAATCCTTCCGCCGAAGAACGAATGCGCAAGCCGCTGAGTTATGAAGACGTCGCTCGCGATCGGTTCTGAGTGCCCATCAGTAATGTATGCGGCAGCGTTCATGTCGCCGGTCGATTTCTTTGGTGGACCATTCACCGAACGCGTTTACGTGCGTCATCGCGACATCGAGATGAAGAACGCGGCCGTGCAGGGCGCGTCGCCGGCGTACTTCAAGATGGGCGTTACGAACATCGCCGAAGGCCGTTACTTCACGGATGAAGAGAACGCGTTGCACGCGAATGTAGTCGTGATCGGCAACGACGTCGCGAACACGCTCTTTCCGTACAGCAACGCTGCTCGATCAGAACGTGTCGATCAACGGGCGGCTGTATCGCGTCGTCGGTGTGCTTGCGGAGCGCGACATCTTTCTCGTCGGCGCGGAAGATCCGAACAACGAAAACAAAGCGGTCTACATGCCGTATCTCACGCTTGCGCAAGCTCTATCCCGACGTCGACGACAACTTCGTGATGGCCCAGGCGCATGCCGGCAAGATGGACGCGGCGGTCGAAGAGATACGCGAACTGCTCCGCCGCCGCCGCAAAGTTGCGTACGGCGCGCCTGACAACTTCGGCATTTCGACTTCGGATCAGATCCTGACGCAGTTTGGCGCGATCACGGGTGGGATCTTCGCGTTGATGGTGGCGATCTCGAGTGTTGGACTGCTGATTGGCGGGATCGGCGTGATGAATATCATGCTCGTGTCCGTGACTGAAAGAACGCGCGAGATCGGGGTGCGGAAAGCGATCGGCGCGCGCCGCAGAGACATCGTTGCGCAGTTTCTGATCGAAGCGGGAACGCTGACCGGGCTTGGCGGGATTACTCGGGATCGTCGTCGGGCAGCGGGCTTGCGTTGCTGATTCAGATGCTGATGCCGACGTACATTCCGCTGTGGGCGCCGATCGTCGGGTTTGTCGTTTCCGTGGGATTGGGCGTGGTGTTTGGCTTGTGGCCCGCGTGGAAAGCCGCGCGATTGAATCCGATCGAAGCGCTGAGATACGAGTGAAGATTCTTGTTTTCCGTTTGTCGTTTTCCATTTGTCATTTTCCATCTAGTGCGAAATGGAACATGACAAATGGACAACGATAAACGGAAAATCGGTTACTGATCGCTGCTGCCCGGCGCGTAATAAGAACGTCGACCGAGAATCGTGTACTCGGGATGGCCCTTCACTTCGAAGCTGATCTTTCGTCGCTTGCCGTCGCGTTCTTTGTTCGTCGGATAGTAGCCGACGATGTAGCGCTGGCTGATGTCTGACATGATGCGCGAGTAGATCCCCTGCGCCTGCGTCGGGCGCTCCAAAAACTCCGTCCAACCACCGCTCAACGGCGCCACGCCTGCCAGCGCTTCCTGCAACTTCGCATTATCTTCCGCGCGCATCTTCAACACCTGCACCGGCACGACTCGCTTTCGTTCCTCCTGCCGCGCGATGAACGCCTCGCGCGCTTTCTTGCTCAACGTCGGCAGCATCTCGTTGATTGCGCGATCGTCTTCGGCGATCAACGTGTCCAACTGCTGCTCGGGAGTCAGTCCGATCAGCTTTGCGCCGGACACGACCGTGTAGATCGTCGCCCGTGATCTCTCGACCGTCCGGTAAACGTCTTCGAGACTAAACTCAGTCATGCTCGTGCGCTGGAGTTGCCGGCGCATCTCTGTTTCGTACTGAACTCGCGCGACCAACGAAGGAGGAAGATCCGGCGGAACAGCCGGAACGATGATCGAGTTGCGCAAGTACTCCGCTTCGTCGCCGTCGGTTTGAAAGATTACGATCGGACGTTGGTCTTCTTCGTCGAAAGCTTCCTTCAGCGTTGCCATCAGCGCGCTGTACTGCGCACTCTTACCAAACTGTCTCCTCGTCCCACCGACGCCGAGAAAGCCTTCGTTCCCACGGCTCTTTTCGAGCAGCGTGTTCAGCCTTTTCTTCAGCTCGCGTTTGTCGTTCGTGAAGTCGGCGAGCAATTCGACGTCGTCGGTGACGATCGCCATGCGGTCGAGTGGTCCAAGCTTGTCGACCAGGACGTTTGCGGCGTTGACGCTGTTTTGAATGTACGGAAACTGGCTGCCGCTGTAATCGATGATCAGCACGATCGATCGCGGCAGGCTGCGATTGTCGCCGAGCAGGAAGTGTCCGACCTGTTGCGGCACGCCTTCTTCCGTGATGAGGAAGTCAGACTGTTTCAGTCCATCGACCGGACGCCCGTGTTTGTCGAGCACCAAAAGTTCGGAGACGACGAGCAACGTTTCGATCTTGATAACGTCATCGTTGTCCACCCGCGGGCCGGAATTAACTTCGGTAGTTGCGTTCTTTTGCGCGTCCCACTTGAGCTTCTTGAGACTCGAACCGAAGTCTTTGAGCTTAGGCTTCTCCCGAGTCTGGGCGAACGCCAGACCTGGGAGAAGCAGGAGTAGAAACAAAAGGCTGTGGATAAAACCAGTCATTTTCCATTTATCGTTTGACGTTTTTCATTTTCATTAATGTCAAATGACAATCGGAAAATGTCAAATGACAAACGACCAATCTTACGGCCGCCTGCCCCAGGTTGGCGGCGCAGGCTCCGTTGCCGTTCGATTGACCGGACGCTCTTTCAGCATCCGCATCGCTTCCTGAACCGCGCGCTCGAGCTGCGGATCGCGTCCCGCGATGACGTCTTTCGGCCAATTCTCGATGTCGATATCGGGCCCGACGCCTTCGTTCTCCACCGCCCACTTGCCGTCGCGCGTGAAGAAGCCGCCGCGTGGCGCGATCATCGATCCGCCGTCGACAAACGGCGGCGTATCGGCGGTGTGAACCAAGCCGCCCCACGTTCGTTTGCCGATCAACGGCCCGATCTTGCGGCGCTTGAACATGTATGGCATCAAGTCGCCGCCGGAGCCCGCCATCTCGTTGATGATCATCACCTTCGGTCCCCAAATGCCGGCGGAAGGACTGGTGAACGGATAACGCTCGCCGGCGACATTGTTGAAGTAGCCGTCGAAGTCGCGTTGCAGGACGTCGATGATGTAGTCGGCCGCCGAACCGCCGCCGTTGAAGCGTTCGTCGACGACGACGCCTTTCTTGTCCTGTTGCGAGAAGTAGTAGCGATTGAAGCTGGTGTATCCCGGCTGACCGGTATTTGGCAGATAGACGTAAGCGAGTTGTCCGTCTGACATTTTCTCGACCAGGCGGCGATTGGATTCGACCCACGCGCGCGTGCGCAACGCCTGTTCGCTCGCGACCGGAATGACGATCACCGTGCGTGCGCCTTCCATCGCGGGTTGGGTGTTGACCGTGAGCGTCGTTTGACGATTCGCGGTGCCGTCCAGCAGGCGATGAATGTTGTCAGGCGCGCGCAGCTCGATGCCGTTGATCGCGAGAATGTAATCGCCGACGTTGACGTTCGCGCCCGGCGTGGCAAGTGGCGAACGCAGATCGGGGTTCCAGCTTTCGTTGTCGTAGATGCGCGTGACTTTGTAACGGCCGTTCTCGATCGCGAAATCAGCGCCGAGCAAGCCGGCGACTTGCTGCGGCACGCTTGGCATGTCGCCGCCGCGAACGTACGAGTGACCGACGGCGATCTCAGCGCCCATCATGTCCATCAGGTAATTCAGATCGGCGCGATGCATGACGTACGGCAGCAATTGCCCGTACATCTGTTTCATCTTCGGCCAATCAGCGCCGTGCATGTTCGGAACGTAGAGATAGTCGCGTTGGAGCCGCCAGCCTTCGTTAAAGATCTGTTTGAACTCTTCCTTCGGCTCGAGGTACATGCGGAGCGCGACGTTCAAACGACCCGTACCGGCTTGCGGCGGATTGCGATCGGCATCGACGAGAAACAACTGCGGCGCGGGCGGAGTGCCGGCGCCGCCGCCGGGACCACCAAACTGTCCAGCGCCGCCAACCGCCGCGCGATAGACGAGCTTGCGACGATCGGCGCTCATCTCGTAAGCGGCGATGTTTGTGGCAAACGAGCCGGTGCGTCGATCGCAAAGACGATAACGCCACAGTTCGTTGCCCGTGATGCCTGGTCCTCGACCCTGCTCCATGTAGAAAACACTGCCGTCAATTCCTGCTTGAAGATCCAGGTATTGACGTTCAGGCACACCAGGAATCGCGATGATTCGTTGCGACAGTCCATCAAAATCGACCTGGACTGACACAGGACCACGTGGTCCACGCTGCGCTGGCGGACCACCGGCAGGGGCTTCTCCACCTTGGCCTTCACCGCCGCCGCCGCCTGTCCCCGGAGGCGGTTCGCACGCGCCCGGCGCAGGTCGAGCCCTTCCCGTTCCGACGCCACGATCCTCGTCACTCTCCGGCAGCAACGGACTCGAATCAGTCTTCTTCAAAACGGCAAGATACAAACCAAACGTCGTTTCGCGATCGTAGGAAGTCATGTCCAACCACTGCGATCGCAAACCAAAATCGGTCGACGCGAGGAACCACAGATATTTTCCGCTCGCGTCCCACGTGGGCCAAACAGCATCCGCCAGCCCATCCGTGACCTGCTTCGCCTCTCCAGTCTCGACGTTGCTAATGAAAATCGCGTGATACATCGATCGCAAGCGGCTCGCATAAGCGACCCACTTCGAATCGGGACTCCACGTCGGATTCAACGTGCGCTGCGGCACCATCCACGGATCGTTGCCGACGATCTTCGCCTCGCCTGACGCGACGTCGAGCACCCAAACCTTCAGGTTCGTATCCGTGAAGAGAATCTTCTTCGAATCGGGCGACCACGACGGCGTGTAATAGCGACTCGGTTTCGCGAGCGCGATCTCGCGCGGCGGCGTCAGTCCATCCTGCGCTTCGATCACGAGTTTGTACTCGCCCGACTTGTCGCTGAAGTAGGAAACAAACTTGCCGTCAGGCGACCACGCCGGATCGCGTTCCGCCGAAGCACTCGAGTTCGTCAGATTGCGCACGTCGCCTTTGTCAGCCGGAATCGTGAAGATCTCGCCACGCGCTTCGACGACCACGCGTTTGCCCGTCGGCGACACGGCCATGTTCGTGACACGCCCGCTGACGTCTTCCCAGTTCGGCATCATCCACGGAAAGTCTCCGGCGGCGACGATGTTCACGATCTTCGACTTGCCGCTCTTCGGATCGAGCTCGTGGACGTACCCGGCTTGTTCGAAAACGATCGCGCCCGCGCCCGAGTCCATCGCCTTCACGTCGAAGTCAGTAAACTTCGTGATTTGCGCGAGTTGTTTGCTCTTCGTTTGATACTCCCAAACGTTCTGCACGCCGTCGCGATCGGAAATGAAGAAGACCGAGTCGCCGACCCACACCGGTTGCAGATCTTTCGAGTCAGTCCACGGCGGCGAAACGAGATCGTAAGTTTTCAGATCGACGATCCAGATCGGACGATTTTGTCCGCCGCGATAGTTGCGGCGCTCTTCGTCCCACGAATTGTTCATGCGATAGGCGATGCGACTGCCGTCGGGAGAAATCTTGCCCTGGTAGGCGCGTGGCAGCGGCATCGGTTCTTCGACGCCACCGTCGACGGACACGGTCCAAAAGCGCGGCGCGCCGCTGGGCGCCCACGTCGCGCGTGTTGACGAGAAGAGAATTGATCGCCCGTCGGGAGTCCAGCCTTCGACCATGTCCGCGCCGGGATGCCAGGTCAAACGCTTCGGCTCCCCGCCTTCTGATGGGACGACGTAGACGTCGAAGTTGCCGGCATATTCGCCGCTGAACGCGATCCATCTGCCGTCAGGAGAAAAATGCGGGTTCACAGTCTCGCCCTGGAAACTGGTGAGACGACGCGCGCCGCCGCCGCTGCGCGGGGCGACCCAGATATTGTTCGCGTAAGCGAAACCGATTTGTGTTGAGCTGACGGTGGGAGTGCGCAGCAGTCGAGTGCCTCCGCCGTGTCCGTTCTGTGCTTCGACGAAATTCGTGGCGCAGTAAAACGAGACGGCAAGCAGGAGTGCTGGAAGAATGCAGCGAAGTACGGCGACGGGAGAGATGCGCTTGGACATCTTTGACGGTCCTCCAAACATGGGAATTGCGAATTGCGGAATGCGGATTGCGAAATTATCAACTTAAGGTTAGTAGCACTTTCAAAATTCCGCAATTCGCAGTTCGCAATTCGCATTTCCTCTAGTATCATGCGGCAAACCCATCCTGAGGAGAAAGACAAGAGGAGAAAGACAATGAGTTCCCTGAAACGTAGCAGCCTAACCGTCTTCGCCGTTCTGTTTGTTCTCTGCGTCGCCGTTTCTGCAGCCGCACAAGTTGTGCTGCCTCGCCCTAGCCAACAGGCGAGCGTAATGCAGAGAATCGGAGCAACAGACATCACGATCACTTACAGCCGTCCGGGTGTAAAAGGCCGGAAAATCTGGGGCGATCCATTGCCGGAGCAAACGGCTTCCGTGAAGGGCGAGGCCACGCTTGACAATCAAAACGTCCGTCCGAAAGAGGCGGTGATCGTTCCGTACGGGCACATTTGGCGCACCGGCGCTAACGACGCCACAATGTTCGTGATCACCGATGAGGTCCTGATCAATGGCCAGAAACTCCCCGGCGGCAGCTACAGCCTGCATACGATTCCGGGCAAGGATGAGTGGACCATCGTTTTCAATGGCACCTCGAACCAGTGGGGCAGTTTCAACTACGACCCCGCGAAAGACACGCTGCGCGTGAAAGCCAAACCGCAGTGGGTTAACGAAAACCAGGAATGGCTTGAGTTTGCGATCGAGCCGGAGGGTGAAGATTCGGCGCGTGTGAGCCTGCGCTGGGAGAAGATCAGCGTTCCGTTCACTGTGAAGGTTCCGGATGTGGCAGCGGCAACGATGGCCCGATTGAAGACGTCTGTCTCCGGCGCGAAAGCCGACGATTGGCGCACGCCGTTGCAAGCCGGCAACTATCTCGTCAACAACACGACGCCGGCTGATGACGCGCAGGGAATGGCGTGGCTCGATCAGTCGATCAAAGTAAAAGAGACGTTCCAGAACCTTTCGGCGAAAGCGAACGCCTTGTACAAGGCTGGTAAGAAAGAAGAGGCGGTGGCGTTGGGAGAACAGGCTGTTCAACGCGGCAAGACCGACAAGGTCGACACCACGAATTTCGAGAAGCGCCTCGCCGACATGAAGGCCGGGAAGATTTAGCCACAAAAGGCACAAGACAAAGCCACAAGAGGCACAAAATATTTTTTGTGTTTTCTGTGCCTTTTTGTGGCTAAGGTTTACATGGGCGTTGCGAAGTTAACCGATCAGAACACGATTGTTCCGGAAAGCAAGTATGCGCGCGTCGAGCGTGAACGGCGTTATCTCTTGAGAGATCTGCCGGAAGGGCTCACGCGCGCGGACCCGCATCTGCAAATAACCGACAATTACATCACCGGCACGCGCCTGCGCCTGCGCAAAGTGCGTGAGCCACGCTCGAACAAGTGGACCGTCAAGTTCACGCAGAAGTTCGCGCCCAATCCGGAAGACCTCTCACGCACGATCATCACCAACACCTATCTCAATGCTTACGAAGCCGAAGTCTTGTCGATCTTCAATGCAAACGAGATCAGGAAGAATCGCTACTATTTCGATTTCGAAGGCCGCCGGTTTTCGATCGACATGTTTCTCGGCGATCTGTTCGGACTTGTGCTCGCCGAAGTCGGATTCGAAACCGACGAAGAGCTCGACAGCTTTGCGAAGCCGCCGTTTGCACTCGCGGAGGTCACAAACAATCCGTTATTCAGCGGCGCCAGGTTAAGCGAGCTGAAGATTTCCGAAGTAAGAGAAGAGATACTCAAATCCGGATTGATCGCCACCATCACGCAATGAACAAGATCGCCGTTCTGCTTTTGATTGTTTCGCTTGTGGGGGTTGGTTGCCGCAAAGCGTCATCACCGCCGGCCACCTCAGCTCCCCCGCCGTCCGCCACGCCGGGCGAACAGTTGAACCACGTGGTCGGGGGCGCAACGCCACCGCCGCAAACGAAATACTTCAAAGGCTCGATCGGAACGACGCTCGACTTGCAGATGAAGCTGGTTCGTAATGGCGATCAACTGACGGGAAGTTATTTCTACCAGAAGGTCGGCACGCGCATTAACCTGCGTGGCACAGTCGACAAAGACGGCAACCTCACGCTTCAGGAGTTCGATCCGAATGGAAAGCAAACCGGCTTGTTCAAAGGTCTTTGGACTGTCGACGCGACCGACGGTCTGATTATTCTCGCGGGAAACTGGTCCAAGCCGCCCGGCGACAAGGGAGAAGAGAAGAAGACTGCGTTTTCAGTTCACGAAGAGCCGATCAATCTCAGCGGCGACGTCGAGTTGGTTGGCAAGCAGATCAAAGAAAACAACAAGCAGTTGAACTACCAGATCGACGCGCAGTATCCGCAGTTGAACGGCGGCAACAATCCCAACCTCCCGAAGTTCAACCAGGTGTCGCGCATGGTGGTTATGAAAGACGTGGCTGAATTCAAGAAAGCGATGGCGCCGGAAGAAGGCGAGGAACCGCCGCCGGAAGATTCGATGGGCAGCGATCTCGGTATCGGCTACACTATCGCGCTAGCCCAGGACGATTTGGTGAGTGTTAAGTTCGACGTGAGCAGCTATTACCAGGGCGCGGCTCATCCGAATTCATATTCGACGGTGCTCAACTACGATCTCAGAAATGGCAAGCAATTAAAGCTGGCGGATCTATTCAATTCGGGTGCGAAGTATTTGCAGACGATCTCGACGCACTGCATCGCCGATCTGAAAAAGCAGGCGAAAGACAAGGGACTGCTGGACGATCAAATCCAGGAAGGCGCAGCGCCGGTCGCGAAAAACTACAAGAGCTGGACCATCACGAAGCGCGGCCTCGGCATCGTCTTCGACGCCTACCAGGTTGGACCATACGCCGCCGGTCCGCAGTTCGTGCTCGTGCCGTATTCGGCGTTGAAGGATCTTATTAAGGTTGATGGGCCAGTTGGTCAGTTTTGATCCGCGAAAAATAGAAGGCCAGCAAGAAAGCCAATAGCATGATCGCGGCGCCGGTCCAGAAGGTGACGAAGAGCGAGTGGTCGCTCATGTAGTGAGGTTGACCGTCGGCGCCGGCATGAGCGATGGGGCTGGCAATCAAGACCGCCGCCAGGATCGGTCCGACTGCACGCGCCAGGCTTGCTGCCGATTGAGTCACGCCTAACACGGTTCCCTGTTGCTCCGGCCCAACGCTTTTCGAAGCCAGACTCGTCAACGCCGGCGTCGCGAGTGAGTTGCCCAAAGAAAAGACGCCACCGCCGATAAGCAATCCCGCCAATCCACCCGCTGCCGGTCCAACAAACGGCACCGCAAACAAACTGATCGCAAAACAGAGCGCGCCTACGATCACCAGCGGCAGCTCGCCGAATCGCTTCACCAGTTTTCCAATCAATCCACCCTGAATGATCACGGCGATGATGCCGACGTAAGCGAACAAGTAACCGGTGTGCTGCGCGTCGTAACCGAAACGAAACATCGTGTAGAGCGAGAACGACGTCGTCATGATCGAAAACGCCACGATGAAGAGGAAGTAGATCGTCAAGACGAAGGCGAGTCGCGGCTGTTTCAACGAATCGATCAGTTGACCGAAACCACGTCCACGCGCGGCCTGCGTCACCTTACGGCCCGGGCGAACAGTCTCAGGCAGCCTGAAGTAAAGCAGGATCGCATTCGCGAAACACAGCGACGCGGCGAAGATGAACGGCACCTGAATTCCCCAACGGCTCAGAATGCCGCCGATCGCTGGTCCAAAAATAAAACCCATGCCGAACGCAGCGCCGATCAGTCCCATGCCGCTGGCGCGATCTTCTTTCGTGGTAACGTCGGCGACATACGCCTGCGCGGTCGAGATATTTCCGCCTGTGATGCCATCGAGAATGCGCCCCGCGAAGAGCATCGGCAGCGTTTGTGCAAGACCGAGCATGAGAAACCCGATCCCCGTACCGATGATCGAGAGCAACAGCACGGGCCGGCGTCCATATTTGTCAGACAAACCGCCGAGAATCGGCGAGAAGATCAACTGCATGATCGAGTACGACGCGAAGAGCAATCCGATCGTGCGAGGCGTGGCGTTGAATTGTGTTCCTTCCGCGTAGAACGGCAAGACGGGAATCACGATCCCGAAGCCAACGAGATCGATAAAGACAGTGGTAAGTATGACGATGAGGGGCGATCGCGACATGCGTTCTTGTGTTTACCTGCGTCCTCCGCGTCCGCCGCCGCTCAATCCTTTATCCACCGACGCCTGGCCGCCACCGGCGATTAGCAACGCGATCGCCATCGCCAGCAACGATAACGGATACTCGTAGCCGCGATTGCTCGCAAAAAATCCGCCGGACCAGTGAACGCCGGCAACCGCTGTCAGCATCGTGCAGGCGATGAAGAACGCGCCGACTCGCGTCAGAAAACCGAGCACCAGGAGGATTCCGCCGACCAGTTCCGACACCGCCGCCGCGGCCAGCCATAGCCACGTGGGGCGCATGAACCCATACGGCGTCGGGCCCGAAATGAAGCCGTTGAAACCGGGCCCGCCGAAACTCCCGAGCACCTTTTGCGCACCGTGCGCGATCATCACGGCGCCAAGCGCGAGGCGAATCGGCAGAGTGAACCATGTTGAGGATGTGGCGATCAGTTTGCGAAACATGTGATTCTCCGATTACTTGTTTAGCGAGCGGCAAGATAGTAACTCATTCTCTTAGATCCGTGGTCATATTCGTAGTAACATTCCCTTGCATTTCGTTTATCAACCAGCAACCGAGAGAAACGTTTGCCTATGCCCAAAAGCCGCGTACTGGCCGCCCCGATACTGTCGATCGTTCTGCTGTTTGTTTTCGGGGTTGGGGCTTTCGGACAAACCCAAGCGCCGGACATCGCGTTCACGGTGGCGATGCCGCGCCCGCACACGCACCTGTTCGACATCGACGTCTCAGTCAAACGCGGGGCAACTGTAACGGCGCCGGCCGAAGAGTTGCTCGTGATGCCGGTTTGGACGCCCGGTTCGTACCTGATTCGCGAGTTTGAACGCAACGTTCAGGACTTCGAAGCGAAAGACGCCGCGGGCCAGTCGCTCAAGTGGGAGAAGATCAACAAGACCACCTGGCGCGTCGTCACCAACGGCTCGCGTGACTGGCATGCAACCTATCGTGTTTACGCCAACGAGCTTTCGGTCCGCACCAGCGAGCTGAATTCGGGCCACGCTTATTGGAACAGCGCGAACCTGCTGATGTATCTCGAAGGTTTCCTGACCAGCCCTTCGACGGTGCGCGTGATCGCGCCGGACGTTTGGAAAGTCGCGACCGGACTTCCCGGCGTTCCCGGTCAGCGAAATACTTTTCGCGCCGAGAACTTCGACGTGCTTTACGACTCGCCTTTCGAAGTCAGCAACTTCAAAAGCATCCTGTTCAACGTGAAAGGCGTGCCGCACCGCATCGTGATCGACGGCGAAGGAAACTACGATCCGGAACGCATGCGCCGCGACGTGCAGAAGATCGTTGAGACGCAAGTCGAGCTAATGGGCGGCGAGGTCCCGTATCGCGATTACACTTTCATCCTGCACTTGCGTTCGAACGCCGGCGGCGGACTCGAACACGCCAACTCGACGTCACTCGGTTACCCGCGTTTCGGTTTCACCATTCGCAGCGGCGATCGCGCGACTTCCTCTGCGCCCAACCAGAGCGTAGAACCACAGCGCGACTATCGCGGCTTTCTTTCCCTCGTGGCCCACGAGTTCTTTCATCTCTGGAACGTGAAGCGCATCCGTCCGGACGCGCTCGGTCCGTTTGATTACACGAAAGAAAACTACACGAAACTCCTGTGGGTCGCAGAAGGCATCACCGATTACTACGCCGATCTCACGTTGCGTCGCGCGGGCTTGATCAGCGACAGCGATTTTATCTCCGCCACGGCGCGCTCGTTTCAGTCGTTGCAGAACACGCCGGGTCGTTTGGTCCAAACTGTCGAAGAGTCGAGCTACGATTCGTGGATCAAGTATTACCGGCAGGACGAAAACTCGATCAATTCGCAAGTCTCTTACTACGACAAAGGCGCGATTCTCGGTCTGCTGCTCGATCTCGAGATTCGCAAACGAAGCAAAGGCGCCAAGTCGCTCGACGACGTTTTGCGTTATCTTTACACCGAGTTTTTCAAGCAGAACCGCAACTACACGCCCGAGGATTTTCAGAAGGCTGCGGAGCTGGCCGCGGGAAGTAGTTTGGAAGAGTTCTTCGCGAAATCCGTGCGCGGCAAGGACGAGCTGAATTACAACGCGGCGCTCGAAGCCGTCGGACTGCGGTTGGAAACGGCTGCTGTTGGTCCAACCGGCGCGCCGGCGGATCGTGTTTATTTCGGCGCTGACGTGCGGCAGGAAGACGATCGCTTGATGGTGACTCGCGTTTACGCTGGGTCGCCGGCTTACGATCAGGGACTGAACACCGGCGATCAGATCGTTGCGCTCGACAACGCGCGTGTGACGCGCGACTTCTTCAACGCGCGCATCGCCGAGAAGAAGCCCGGCGATCTGATCAACCTGACGATCTTTCGCTTTGACGAGTTGAGCACGTTATTGATCAAGCTGGGCGGGCGCGCCGATGGCACGTTTCGCATCGTGCCGCTGCCGGCGCAGACTGAAGCGCAGCGAAAACTGTTGCGCGGTTGGTTGGGAGGCCAGTAAAAGTAAGTTCGTGGAAGCTGCTGCGTACCAGCACATTCGTTACCAGGTCGACGATCGCGTAGCGCGGATCACGTTTGCGCGTCCGCCGTTGAATGTTTTCAACATCGCGATGATGGGCGAGATTGCCGCCGCGCTAAACGAGTCTGCGCGGCGCGAGATCGTGGCGATTGTGTTTGCTGCCGACAAAGATTGCCGAGCGTTCAGTGCCGGAGTGGCGGTCGAGGAACACGTTCAGGACACGATCTACCAGATGCTCGACTCGTTTCACACCATCTTTCGCCAGCTCGAACAGATCGGCAAACCGGCGATCGCGTTGGTGGACGGCGCAGCGCTTGGCGGCGGTTGTGAAATTGTAGCGGCGTGTGACATCGTGATTGCGTCAGAGCGATCGCGTTTTGGTCTGCCTGAGATCAAGCTCGGCGTCTTTCCGCCGGTGGCGACGATCCTGATGCCGCTCCTGGTTGGTGAAAAGCGGGCGCGCGAGCTGATCCTGACGGGTGAAATAATCGACGCCGTTGAAGCTGGGCGGCTTGGTCTATGCAACCACGTCGTGCCCGGCGCTCATCTTGAACCCAAGCTGCTCGAAGTGACGGCGAAACTGAAAGAGCTTTCCGGCACGTCGCTTGAATTTACGAGGCGCGCGATGGACCTGGGCCGTGGCCGAACGCTTGACGAAGCGTTGACGGAACAGGAAAACATCTATTTGCACGAGCTGATGAAGACCGTGGACGCGAACGAAGGCATCAAGGCGTTCATGGAAAAACGCAAACCCGTTTGGCGGCATCGCTAGATTATGGAAACGAGAGCGATAACAGTTTCCCGCAAAGGCGCAAAGGCGCAAAGGCGAGAACAAATCCGTAGCTTTGTATTCTTGCACCTTTGCGAGACATTCTTTGCGCCTTTGCGCCTTTGCGGGAAACCGTTTTATTACGTAGTTTTGCTCGTTGCTTGCCTCACGTTGTCCTTTCCGGGAACTACCTTTGCTCAACGCAAACCGGGATCGCAATCGAGCCACACGGGCGCAACGATGTCGCCGGAAGCGCGCGCGCTGCTCGAAGAAGCGATTGCCGTAGTTTGCACGCAAGCCAAGCTGGACCCGAAGAGCAGCGTCGCGATCGACGAGATGCAGGCGCGTCCGTCGTTGCCGGTGGCCCATCCCGACGCGCAGGATGGCGCGGCGCGCGCGCAGCGACTGTTGCCGGTTGCGAAGGAGTTAGTAGTTTCATCGTTGCGGCAATTGGTCGTCGATTACCAGCTTCAGAAGTCACCGCGATTCTCGAAACGCGTGCCGCAGGCGATTGCGCGCGTCAACGCAGTGAAGCGAGTCAAGCCTGACATGGAGTCGCGCGACAACGCGTCGGTTTACTTGAGCCGGCCGCAAGTGATCACTTTCGGCACGATCTTTCTCGCCGGTCTGCGTTCAGACGAGGCAATGATCAGCGTGCTGGCGCATGAGCTGATGCACATTGCCGACGGCGAGAACGACAGTTTGCGAGTGCTCGTCGCCGCTGTCGGAAAAAAAGCTTCCGATCTGACCGGCCTCGACGTTGGCGGACAACGCGGCGAGGAGATCACCTGCGATCTGGTCGGCGCGATGGCGGTGCGGGCTTATGTCGCAACCAGCCCCGGTTACGAGTCGATTGCGCGGCGGTTGGCCCGTTCGGTCCAACACAACTGCGTCGAGATCGACGAAGGCGACGAAGATCATCTGTCGCCGCGTAACACGATTCGCGCGTTGCTGTCGCTGCATCCGGTTTTAGTTCGTGAATTGATCAACGATCGCGAGGAGCGCGTGGAACCACGCTAACTATAACGACACGGATGGTAGGACGAACTTCAACCTCGCACGCCTTCACGATAATCGTCACGCTGCTCTTCGTCGCGGGATGCAAATCTGTCATCGATCGACAGGACGTGCGGCCGCGTGTGTTGCGCGACGTGCCGTCGCAGAACCTTGCGTACCGATTGATGCCCGACAATGCCGCGCCGGTTGATGTCAACGCCGACGATCTAACCGACAAATTGGAAGTGATCAGCGCCGCGTTTGAAGCAAATCGAAAAGACGACGCGCTGTTGCGCACCGTTCAGTCGCCGGACGGAAAGCGAGTGCTGGCGGTTTACGCGACCGCGGAAGAGTCAAGCGCGTCATTTCGCATCGATCTTTACAACTCGGAAGGAGAGTTTCTGCGGAACCTGATCCCGCCGGACATCTCGTGTCTCTTTCCGGAAACTGTTTCGTGGTCGCCTGACGGAAACTTCATCAACTTCATCGCGCGCAGGCGCGCGGCGGCGAGTCCGACCCCGACGCCGTTCGTCGACATCCCGCTGAATCCCACGCCCGCGCCTTCCGGCTCGCCGCTGCCTTCGCCATCGGTTGCGCCGTCGTTTGCGCCGGTCACGAGTTACAGCACGGAACAGATCTACATCTGCAATCGCGACGGTTACGATCTCAAGCCGCTCACCGCGCGCGAGGGTTTGATCTATTTCTACTTTGCATGGGCGCCGGATGCGCACGCGATGGTCGCGCTCGCTTGCAAGGAAGAAGAGTGGAACGAACGCGAGCGGCAGTTTAGGTCGCCGGCCGGACGGCCGCGTTTGATCACGCCCGATGGCAGCGAGCGATTGCTTGACGACAACTTAACCGATGCGCTGCCCGTGTGGTCGCCGGATGCGTCGAAAGTCGCGACGGCGTTCGATACGGACGTCGCGATCTACGATGCTGCGACAGACAGACCGACACAAGCGCGCGTGCAATTGCGGGATCAACTGCTGACAGCCTCCGTCGCCTACGAGCAGGCGATCGCGGCGAAGACGTCTCCGTCTCCCAATGGCTCGGCATCTCCTACGCCCGCGGCATCACCGACGCAAGCTTCGTCTGCATCTACGCCGCCGTCATTCAATCCGATCGTCCGTCTCGACTGGCCATCGCCCGAGCAACTCTATTTTCAAACCGCCTACATACGCCTCATGCCCAACGAAATCATCCGGACTTTTCCGCGTTGGCATCTGCTGAACCTGAGCGCGCAAGCTGCGATCCTCAAATAAAGCCACAAAAGGCACAAACAAGCACAAAAGGCACAAAGAGATCACCTCTTTAAAGTCCCTCTTCCTTGTCTCCTGCTTTCTTTGTGCCTTTTGTGCTTGTTTGTGCTTCTTGTGATCTAATTTGCTCTCACCTGGATCGTCGGGGTGGTGGTCTTGACACCGCAATTTCCGTGCATATAGAGTTGGCGCGCTCTAGCCGTTAACATCTCAATTTCTCCCCCGAAAGGAGAGATGTCCATGTCCTCCACCAGCGGGCCTAACATCACAAACATCATCGTCGTCATGCTCGAGAACCGCTCTTACGACAACGTATTGGGGTGGCTCTATAACCCGAGCAACCAGCCGCCATACAACCAGGCTCCGGCCGGGCAGCTCTACCTGAACGGCCTGAAGGGCGACGAGACAAATCCCAATCCGCAGGGTGGCGAACCGATCACGGTGATGAATCAAACGACGACCACCGACGGAAAGACTAAGAAGTCTTATCCTGGAACGACAGTTCCGCTTTACGATCCCGGCGAGCCGTTTAAAGAGATGGCCCAGCAGATCCTGGGCACGAGCTCAGTCCCATCTGAAAATCCTTACAACGTAGATCCGTGGCCGCCCGTCTCTGAAACGCTGATGCAGGGCTTCACGCTGAACTATGCGCAGAATACCGAGCCGTTAAGTCACCAGAAGGTGCCCGAGTCAAATTACCCGGACGTGATGAACTACCTGACGCCGGCACAGTTGCCGGTAACAGCGTGGCTGGCGAACAACTTCGCCGTCTGCGATCAGTGGTTTGGCTCTGTTCCCACACAGACTTTCACCAATCGCGCTTTTGCTCATTGCGCGGCGCCGGCGGTCCACCAGGAACTCGACGGTAATAGCTTTAGCCTTGTAGACGATGCGCAATACGTGACGGATCTCATCGTCACGTTGCCGTCCGTCTTTAGCAAACTCGACGAGGTGTTTCCGGAAGGAGAGAGCAGCTCACCACTGAACTGGAAAGTCTATTTCCACGACTATTCAATCTCGGCGATGATCGCGCCTTACGTTTATTCGAAGGGTAAGAGTAAGGACAATGTGAATGTTGCCACGTATGACGATTGTGATTGGGGAACGGACCCTAAGTCACTCCCGGAGTTTCATCCGAAGACTTTAGTGCATCCGCTCGGGACGAGACTGGGCGCGCTGCCGACGAACTTTTTTGCAGACCTGCAGAACAACACGCTGCCGAAGTATGCGTTCATCGAGCCTCGCTACGCGAGCAACTATGCTCCCAATCAAAACTCGCCTAACTCCAACCATCCCGGAGGAGCGGGGTATCTGAAGATTGTCGTCTCGGACGAGAATCCACCGATCGACGCGGCTGACGGCGAGGCTTTTCTTCTGCAACTCTATAACGCTCTGCGCAACAGCAGCTACTGGTCGACGTCGCTATTGATCATTACTTATGACGAACACGGTGGCGTGTACGATCACGTCGTACCGCCCAACGTTCCGTCAGACGCAGTTCCTCCTGGTCCAAACATTCCGGCGGCCAAAAACCTCGACGACAAGACGGCCGACGGATTTAACTTCAACGTCTATGGCGGACGCGTTCCGGCAATCATCGTCTCACCTTTTGTCGCTGCGGGGACGACGATTCCGCAGTCGCCCATCTCTCCACCATTCGATCATTCGTCAATCCCCAAGACCGTCTGGGACTGCTTCAACATTGCTGACTCGTTAACCTTTCGCGACTCTGCGGCTCCGAGCGTCTACGACCATCTGTCGAGCACTGCCGTCAACACGACCGGCCCCTGCCCGGTGACGCTTGGCAGCGACTCCGAGCAGGGCTGACGTCAGGTAGATGAAATTAGTCGGCGACGAACGTCATCTCCGATCCGTTGTTGCTGATATTGCTGATGCTCAGGCCCGACGACGAGCCGTTCCACCAACGGCTGTGTGGCGTGGTTGTGTCGCCGAAGCGCGCGTTACCGCCACCGTGAAAGAGATCCGTCGCATCGCCAAACACACCGTTCTGCGCGCCTCTCTCCAGGTCGAACCTGCCGTCTGCTTGAACGAGGGAACATTCATAGTGTGACGTGGTGGTCATGTTCTGGTTTTCATTACTGCCAAGTTCGTCGATATGCCAAACCGCCAAACCGGATCCTGGCAACGATACGTCACGGCCATTCCGCTGCCGATTTTCGATAATGAAATACTCGTGCTGGTTCCTTCTAATGATGAAGAAATCGTTGACACCGGCGCGAAGAGTTGCGTTTAGACCGGTGGTAATGTCGGTGATGCTGTTGGTCCAGCCGGCGCGGAATTTCAAATAGGCGTTTACCTGCGTCGGGTTCTTTTCATTGACGTTTGCCCCCGCGCACATCAGGCAAAAACTGCCCACGCCATGTGAATAGACTCCGTCGCGCCGGTAGTCATACAGATCGGGAAAATCGCAAATCATGTGTCCGTTCTCATGGCAGAAGGTGCCGAGCGTGAGCTCGTTTCCCATGTTTGTAATTTGATAGTCGGCGGCGATCATGCCGGGCATCAATTGATAGTCTCCCGAGATTCTCGAAGAGTGGGGCCACAGTCCTTTGGACCAGTTGTTAACCAGTCCGCCTGCGTAAAAGATGTTTGTGGCGAAGACGAATCCTTGCAGGTCGACAGTGAGCGGGCTGAAGTCGAAGTGTACTTCAGTGCGCAGCCAGTCCAGTGCTTCTCTAACCAGTTCCTGAGCTCGACGGGGGTAAGGCTGAGTCTCGTCGGTATAATAGGAGCGGTTATTCCGGGCAGTGTAGTAAGGAGTCACGATGTTCGTGTAGTGCAACCTGCCGCCGGAGTTGTCTGAGAAATAGTCAAAGACCGAGCCTCGGTTGCCGAAGCCGTTATAGCCCGAGCGGTTGCAAAACTCCGTTACTTCCTCGGGCGATATTGTGCCCGGCACATCCGGAAAATCGATTAGCAGACACAAGCCGACAAACTCACCGACCGTTTGACGCATTGGAGGAGCAGGCATCACCTCGTCGGCCATTAGCGCGGCCTCCCGCTGCGATTCGCGTCTCGTTTCCCAGCGCGTCTTTTGGTCGACCAATCCTGAGGTTATAGCCTCTCCTTGAACGCCGGACGGGTCGGTGCCAAGTTCGTCAGCAGCGACCTCGACAGATTGGTAGTAGCCAGTAGCTGGATCCTGCACCACGTTGAGGCCGTCGGCAGTTTGCAATACGACGCTTTTCTGATTTCCCCAGGCTTTTACTTGAAACTGGGTTCCGTCGGGCTGAGTGAGCGTTATTTCTTGTCCGAGATAAGGGATTGACATCGAAGATCTCCTTTGTCTAACAGATGATTTGAGCGCCTGGGGAACGGCATTCGTAAGTCTCAGGCTCGCTGCTCTATAAAGTATGGGGCGGTCTGCGATTCTGTTTCAGGTATTGGTGGAAGAATTTTCAGGCGGCGTGAGCGCGGGCGGTACAGCGGTGGAAAGCTGTGGTCAATGTGAGGTTGCAGCTTCTAAATAACAGCGGATACACTGCTCAATCTTGTCGATGGACCTTTCGGTAACTCATTCTTGTGCCCCTGTAGCTCAACGGTTAGAGCAGCAGACTCATAATCTGTTGGTTCGGGGTTCGAATCCCTGCGGGGGCACCAATTAACTGGCGAGTTCTCTTACATTTACGTCTTCGTGCTGTTGGGCCGATGAGTGCTCAACCTGACGATGGCGCGAAGATGGCGCGATTTTGGCGTGCGTGGCTACGGATCGCGACTTCTCTCTCCCTTTGAATCTCACCACCTTGCCCAGCTTCGTCTGTCCAAGCGTATTCACTGCCTGACACAGATTCGCCGGCGTCTGATGAGTGTAAACACTCGTCATCC
The DNA here is from genome assembly GCA_963770215.1 of uncultured Acidobacteriota bacterium. Lineage (GTDB taxonomy): Bacteria > Acidobacteriota > Blastocatellia > Pyrinomonadales > Pyrinomonadaceae > PSRF01. The sequence continues at coordinate 537,360 of CAVYOP010000005.1, read as the reverse complement.
TTACTGACGTGTGACCGAGCAAATCTCTGATATCCCACTCGTGAACGCCATTGGCTCGTAGACGCGTGGCGAAGGTGTGACGAGTATCGTGAAACCTGAGATTCACGAGTCCCGCCTTCTCGCAAGCATTCCGCCAGCCTGTCTTAATGGAATCGATGTTCACACCCGTTCGAGCATTGCTGAACACAAATTCCTTTGGTCCAGCATCCTGCTTGAGCGTCATCAATTCCTTCAAGACGATGTCATTCATCGGGATCGTCCGAGTCCTACCGGTCTTACTCCTGGCGATGAAAATTGTCCGAGCAAGAAAGTTCACGTGTTCCCACTGCAAGCCCGAGAATCTCACCGCGCCGCATGCCCGTGTTAAGAGCGATGGTGACGACGGAGCGGATGTGATCTCGTCTTCCAGTGAGTTGCGCAAACAGTCTCTTCTCTTCCTCTGCGGTAATGAACCTCTCTCGACTCGGACTCTCTTTCAGCATGCGCACACGCCTCATCGGATTCGAGTCGATCAGTTCATTGTCAAAAGCCATCGAGAGGATTTTTGAGAGACAAGCGAGATCGCGATTGACGCTTGCTGGAGTACGCGGCCTGGGCCGGTCCTCCTTGTCGTGCTTGGTCGGCGTTGCCAATCGCTCTCGCTTGAATGTCTCGATCATCATTGGCTTGATGTCCCGCAGATGCTTCTCACCAAAGAAAGCCTTGAGCGTAACTGAGCGCTGTTCATCCTCGCGGTGACTGCGTTTGTTCGCCTTCGACCATGGTAAGAATGTTTCATCGACAAACTCAGAGAAGAGCTTCTTTCCCGGATCGTATTTCCGTTCATAGATTGCTTCTCTGAGTTGGCTCTCCGCTCGTTGAGCCTGAGCCTGAGTCCGAGCGCCGGGAACTGATTGATGGACATATTCACCTCGCAAACTGAATTCAATCCACCAGGTTCCTTTGTCCCAATCAGCATCCGAGCGCTTGAGTCTTCTTCCTTTGTATCGTTTGTAAATAGCCATTCGACTGCTCCTCCTTCTGGTTAGGAATCGCAGCCGTCAAAGTGGCTCGATTCTAAATCCCGAAGGATCTTGGTGTCACCGATGAACTTGTTTTGACGACTCATGCGATTTTCAGACGCCGCTTTTCGTTCTGCACTCGCCGTCTTTCAGCTTCTTCATGTGCCCACTGATCAACCTCGTCTCGATTGAATCGCAAGAGGTCACCCATGTACGCATGCGGCAACGGAGATCTTCTCGGAGCCGCTTCGCCCACTTCATTATTCCGGCAGTCGTCGGCTCATTCGTCGTTAAAGAGCTGCCAATACCGGCAAGTTGAGTCGCATTCATCCATTCAAGCACCGGCTCTGCTTGGAGTCGCTCAGTTTCGGGTTGGGCTAGGACCAACGCGATTGCTTCATGCGTGGCGCGATCAAGTACGCGGGTTAGTTTTTCTTTTAAGTCTAAGGGTTGGTCGAGCATGGTATCGCTCGACCATTACAAGGTGTATGCCACGGGGAACGACGTGAAATTAGGAAATTATTTTCAGCGTCGTGGACGTGATAAAGCCGGAGGTGAGGAACGGTACGTGTTGTAAAATACTTCAGAGTATGTATTTCGCAACACAGAAGGCAAAGGTCCGTGAGTGGTTAAGCAACGCCCTTGAAATTGGAGTTTAGCCCGGTTCACCCCCAATACCAGACAACAACGATGCCTTCACCCTGATCAGCACTGGTCGTGATGGTAACAAGGCGTTCTATTCCAATCGAAGTGGCAAATCTACTCGCGTCCTCAAATAGCTTGTCCCAAGTTGATATCCGTGATCTAAAAACTTCGAAGCGCATGATCATATTGTTCTCCGTTTCCATGTGAGGCGGCGAACTAATGAGTGCGCCGCTGGTACTTTATTTTGGTTAATAGTTGACTAACCGGCCCGTGAGAGAAAGAAGAGGCGGCAAGTCTGTGGGTTAGCTAACCGCCCGTCTACGCCTACGCCCTCACCGCTTCGTTGCTTTACGAGATTTGTGCGGACGCCCGACCTTTCGATCCTTCAGGGTGTCCAAGTCTTTCGGGTTGATTACCCACATATTTCCGATCTTAGTTGCTTTTAGCCGCCCGCTGGCGATCATCGCCCGGATCCTAGTCGGCGTGACGCCTAATCGCTTCGCTGCCTCTACCGCGCTGATGAGCTTCATGGCCCAAAAGTATAGCATTCGGTCCGAATTATAGCAGTATCGCAATAATTTCTGTTGACAAGCGAAAATCCACACTTCATATTCGCCCGTACAAAACAGCGGGCTGGCGAGTGCTATCAACACTCGCCAACCCTACACAGCCGAATCCTTATCCGGTTAAGAAAGAGGAATCGACCATGCCGAATAATGTTATCACGGACACTCACGCTGAAACTCCATATATCACCATAAACCTAACCCGTAGCGACATCCTGCCGGACCACTGGGACTTCCTGCGCGACTGGGCCAACAACCTTGGCGTCTCGCTGGAAGAATTGTTAAAGCGCATTCTGATCGCGGCAGTCATGGGCCAACTCTACGCAGAGAAGATCCCTGAGATTTGAGACAGCCTCACGCGGATGCTCAGACCGCATGAGGCTTTGGAGCGTCTGTGCTTGTGACCTCACCACAAAGTGACCTCACCACGCGCAAGACGCTCCGAATGAGCGGCACTGACTGAGAGGGGGCAAACGGTCGGTGACGCTTACAGGGCGCTATTCGATAGGTGGGTGTCGGGTAGCGCCCTACTAATTAACAGGGGAAATAGTATGAGCCGCTCTGATAAACCAAAACATCTACGCACCAAATTGCTTGCAGTTCGCAAGCATCTGAACGCGAGTCAATCCCAGATGGTCAAGCGACTCGGATTAAAGATCGACTACGGTCGTATTTCAGAGTACGAGCGCGGCATACGATTCCCACCGATATATGTGCTTCTGGCGTATGCGCGTGTCGCCGGAATTCATATCGACGATCTCGTAGACGACGAAGTTGAACTGCGATTTGAGTAAGGCTGCTATCCTGTCAGAATGACGCTTGCCCGAAAGCTACCCGTTTGAGAGGCAATTGGGGCAAAGCCAGTCTAAGGGTAAGGCCAAGAGGCCGAAGCCGCTGCGCGGCGCGGCCAAGCCAGACGGTAACTGATCGAGACTGCAACGCGCGTTATGATCGTTCACTGGAAACGACATTCCTAACCGGATCTTCTCCTCCGCGAAAGTAAATCGTCAGCGATGACCTCTCTGTGGTAATCGGCGTCCGCAGTCATCTTCTTCCACATTTCAGCCGTTGCATCTTGCCCTCCAATTAGCATCCTGAATCCATGCCCGACAAGATAGCGGACACGTGCGATCTCTTCGTAGATCAGTCGATCATTCCTTGTAAGCCCAAAGCCTTCGGTCAATTGAATGAGGGCGACCTTCCGACACCAACTGTTAGGGTCTTCGCCTGCTGCCAGCGCCGCGTTCTCCATTTGCTCATACTGTTCATTCGTCAGGCGAAACGTAATGTTTCTTGATCTGTTAGTTTCCTTCCTTTCGTCCATTTCAATCCTCCAAGTAAGTCGAAAGGGTTGTTGTATACAGTCCTACCCTGTCTACATGGTGGTCTACAATGCCTACAAGAATCTGCTAACTGCTTTATTTATCAAGTAGACATTGTAGACACTGATGTCTACAGCGTAGACATCTCAGCCCGGAATTCAGGGGTGACGTGTCAAAATACTCTCAGGTGCGAAGCACCTACTTTGGCTTGATTCAAGTCTGGGTAACTGGCGGATGCTACGCTAGAAGAGGCTATTGGGTTGCGAGTTGTGGGAATAGGAGTGCGTCGTGGTCTTTAGTTACGTCTTAAAGAGAATGTTTCGACCCGCCTAATGACGCTCACTGCGACTGGGCGCTCGGACGCGCACATCACGAAAGTGCCGAAACGAAGTGGAGGCACTTGGAGTGCAGCGTAGAGACGCCTTGTGCGGTCGGGCTGTCGCGGATAATGTCAAAGAGGCTCCGGGAAACATTTTGCGGACAAGGACGACTTAGGGCATTTGCTTATCGCTCGCGCGGACGAGTTCTGAAATTTTGCCGCGCTCTTGAATTGGAGTTTCGCTTGCACCCCTAGCGAGGCCAATACACGCAGCATGAGATCCGTTGAAATGTCGTGAGTGTTACGGTTCAGGATGGCGGTCACGCGAGTGCGTGACGTGTGGGCAAGTCGAGCCACGTCTGCGTGTGTCAATTCCTTCTTGCCGACTATCTCGATGATCTTATCGTTTAAGTCGCTGCGGAACTCGATCTCCATTCCGTCGGCGGGTGCCGCCCGACACTTTTGCGAGTTCTTTGGCATTGCGAGCGACTACTGGCCTAACTTTTTTCATCGAACATCTAATTGATTCTCATAAGCACAAGACCAATCGCATGCCCGTATCCACGCCACTCTTCACTCCTCATCAAGCTCTATTTCAGCCTCAGCCTCAATCTCCGCTTCGACTTCGACTTGTGCTTGCAACTCAATCACTGCCGTTTGGAGGCTGATAGATGGCAATCTCCTGACCGAGTGCCGCATCTTAAATGTTACCGCAAGCGACATAGCGTGCTGTTGAATCCGGATTGTGGCTCCAACCCTCATGTCCAACGACGGCAATGCAGAATAATTGATTGGGCAGCGAGTTGGATTTAACCACGGCCCAGTCTTTCTGCACCGTGCCTGTGTTACGTCGAATCCCTTGTATGAAGCCAGCCTTTGTATTCTCATTCAACGTCCAAGGAAGTCCAGGCACCGGAACAGCCTTTTGTTCATCTTTGAACGCACGCACAAACGGAAAGCCCCCGAGCCCTTCACCAACTCCGCTGGTTTTCCAGTCCACCCATGTCGATAGATAGCGGCGCAAGATTGCGACGTGTGCGACGTGGTTGTGCAGACATAAGAAAGAGTTATTCAATCGCGTACGTCGTACTCGTCCGCTTGACCCGGCAATTATAGGGATTGGTACTTGATAAATATGGCACTCGCCTAGCATGAATCTCGTTTCACCGCTGGTTATCAATAGTGGTGCGGTGTCCGTGCTAGCCAGTTGCACGGCTTGATCTGGTATTCCATACCCGATCAAACGAATGATCCCGCGAGACTTGACCGATTAATTGTTGCCGCTTCTTTCAGCCTGTCAAACGGCGGACTGGTTTGACGAAGCTTCGATCAAGAACATTTCAGCCCAGGTTGGCCATCGAGCGGACTGTACTATAAGTGCCTCGATAAAGAAGCGCTGATCTCGTCCGGTAAGAGATTTGCTGTATCTGTGCCGCGCGATACGAGCTACCTTGGGAGCGGCGAACGACGTTCCGGTCATTCACCACGCATCAAACAACGGTCCGGGCAGGGACATCGTTGAACGAACCAACTCCGGGCATGCGGCAGCGATTTGGTCGCCCGATTGAACATCAGGCGGAACGTTTGGATGTGCGCACATTGTCACCGCCATATTCAACAACCTCCGGCTTAATAGTGCTCCATATCCATGGCCAGATCGGGAAAAAGCTGAGGGATAATCCCGTTCGCCTGCGAACGTTTTCCAATCATCTTTCTGAAAATACCCATACGCCACAGATCCAACCGTCAAGGCTTGAAGGCTCTGCGCAGGATTAGCGACGCGAGTCGATGCTTCATACAAATATTTAGGATAGTCGCGCCCGGCGGCGAGGTGTTCTTTTACACCGGGCTGCACAATGATATCGGATGACATCAGCACGTTACCTGCGCTTTGAACGAATAAGATGTCATAAGTAGCACATAAGCAAGTCGATCTCTGCCGCCCAAGCTGACATGTATCGTGTTCGGCAAGGAGCAAGCGCATTGATCGAGTGATTAAATATTTTGGTATTACGAGTTCCATGATGGAACCTCTCAACTGCGGCGCGCACGGCTGCTGGCGGAAACAGTTCCTCGGGCATACTGTTATACTCATCCAATACGCGGGCATTTTGAATCCAGAACGGCAGTTGAGACGCTCCATCTCGCGCAACAGTCTCACCATAAAGGACTGCACCCGCTACGCGCGTACCATGTCCACTCGGTGACACAAAGTCACCAACTTCGTCAGAAGCTTTCGCCGGTAAGAAACAACACGATGTCGCATGATCTATCGCTGGCTCAATGAGAACGTGAGACTTCTTGAATACCGCTGTCTATCACACAAACGGCAGGCGCCGTAACTTCAGGACCTGTTGGTGCTTGCCCCCCAACTAGCTCACCCGCTTCACGCTCATGCTGCGGTAGTGCTATGTCGTCAGGCTCGACGACCTCAAAAATGTAGGCATAATTCAGAACGAAATCTCGCAGACCTTTGCCTAGAATCTTTAGACGGATCGTAAAGCTATCAGGCAAAACAGCCGCATCGAAGCGTCCTTGATCGATGAGATGTAAGATTTCGGCATCATAGAGTCGAGTAAAATCCTCTATCTCTACCTCGCGTGCACGCTTTATTTCGTCCCAAGCCTCATAGGTGTCCATCCGAGCTTGCGACCAGATTAATTGCTTTCTCGCCCACTTAGGATCATCATCCCGCTTGCCCCTTACAAGTTCTGGTGGAATTTCGCGGGCACCGGAGCACGCAATGCCGACGTCGACCATATATAAGTTGTTATCGGCGATCTGCGGCCACTTCGCGAGGAGTTGTTCAGAAAGAATGCGACTAAGGCGGTCTGCATTATCCGGAAAGAGTTGATGGATCTTCGCGATTCGTTCCGAGCCATGTATCTTAACGGCGAAAGCGTTAACCATTTCTAAAAACAAAGTGAGGTCTAATATCTTCAGTCGCTACTATGACGTACCCATCTTTTTGCTCGGCTACAATTTCGAAGTCGAACTTTTCGCGAAGCACATCCAATTCGAGACTTGGATCCACCTGCACGAGAATTGGTATACCTTTTGATATGATCGGAAGATCGTCGTCTTCTCGTTGAAGTGCTCGCGTTTCCCAGTCTTCTCTCAGTGCTTGTACGGAGGCTCGCAGACTATCACTGTGCGCCTGGCGCGCCTTGGTATTTGCGATTGTCTGTGGTGACTTCTTCGCCCCACCGTGTAGCCGAGCGGGGCCACGAGATGTGAGGAGGAGAGGAAGATGTTGAAAATTATCTCGTGGGGGCATCCACTAGTCTCCAGGTTTGAAATCGTGATTTCGCCGAAGTTCAGAAATCGCTTGCTCAAGTTGTGCTTGGGTAATGCCCTTATTACCATTGAGAACCGCTGCCTTGGCTGCGTCTTGGGCAGCCTTAACAACCATAGCCGCAGAAGAACCAGACAATTTATCAACCATTTGATCCCAATTGATAAATACGGTTGGTCGCACCGAAGACAAGGTTATCTGCAAGAGTTTTCTGATTTCCCCGGGGCCGGGTAACGGGACTAGGAAGACATCATCAAAGCGCCGGAACAGCGCTGAGTCCAGCGAAGACTCTACATTGGTCGTCGCTACCAATAGGCCAGGCGCGTCATAATCTTCCATAAGCTGTAGAAGAGAATTTACTATTCGTGAAGCCTCTCCTATGTCCTTGGAGTTGATGCGTGAGCGAGCGATGAAATCACATTCGTCAAGCAGCAATACGCACGAGTGTTCCTTGGCTGCAACAAAGATAGCTCGAAGATTGGCAGCTGATTCTCCAAAGTAAGACGATATGAGGGTATCAAATCGTACTTTCATTAGAGGAAGGCCTGTTTTCCACGCCAGACGTTTCGCCCCAAGCGACTTACCACAGCCAGGCGGACCATACAGGAGTATTGTCTTACGCGGCTGAAGTCCAAAAACCCCAATCTGGATCTCGCTGCGAACTCGCGCTCAATTCGCTCAAACCGCTCCTCAGTCGCCGGAGGTAACACCATATTGTGTTCAAGTGATTCAGTTGGAAGGATCGTCGCAAGTGACTCTCCGTGTCTGCGACTGAGCGGTAATTCTCGTAAGTGCCGGTCGCTATCGCCCGAAGGTCGCTGAGGAATTCTTTTGGGTCGTGGTTGGTTGAGAATAGCCTCTAGTTGATCTGCGAGCTTGAGGTGACCAGTGCGGCGCTCTAAGTCGACGATCTTCTTAGCGAGTCGTTGAAGATCGTGTTGAGATCCATCCGAGATGGCACGAACCACTCGCTTAAGCATGTCCGCGTTCATCGCCTATATCCTCATCCACTTAGAATACTGCCAACGGCTCTGTTGCAGAAATATGAGCGCGAGTGCTGCGCCTTCGACCTCAAACGGAGCATACCCGCGAGGTTCGCTAGGATACCTCAGTCTTAGTGATTTGAGGTAGAGTCATGACAAAGCAGTTTGGAGGCTCAGATGGCTTGATTGGCGGATGTGGAATTACGAGTCGATGGGCCAGCTCCTAAGGAGGTCCCCCATTGATGATGAAGTACCATGTGAGATTGACATCGAAATTGACATATCCTGGAAATCAGCAAGAAGCATCCAACGTTTTTTCCTTCGGATCCGAAGTGTCAGTAATGCAATGGCCAGATCTCGGAAAGGGTCAAATGACTGAATCCGTGCTAAATTATCTGCGGAAACTTGAGTGAGTCCTCAGCGCTGCTAAGAAAACCCCTTGAGTGAAATTCAAAGCGAATCGGAAGAGCAATGGTTAGCAGGGCGAATATTTCACCTTAGAGGCGGCATCAGGGCAAGTAATTGGTTTGCTCCCACAGTCGACGGCCTGTCTCTCCGGAACCGGTCGTGATAGATGAGTCAGAGTTAATCGGGCCTCTCATTATTGATGGTGAAGACATCAGCTGATTGACCAAGTCGCGATTAGAATGACACCGATTGAAATCGGGCTGTTATGTCGATGTAAGGCCATTCGTGGTCTTTAAAACTGCTTAGGTCGGCGGCGTTATTTCATTCCTTGAGATTGTCTTCATAATGGCGCGATTATGGCGCGATGGCGAGATTTGAAGTAGCAAGATGTAACTAACTTTGACGGCTGCGGATTCGGTAAATACTGCGTTCATCTCGCTTCGTCTCAACTTCTTCATGCCCCTTGAACCGTCTCATAATCTGTTGGTTCGGGGTTCGAATCCCTGCGGGGGCACTAAAAACGGTGTGCAATGATCCAACCCGAAGAACTTGTTGGTGAGGAATGGGCGGCGTGGTATCGACTTTCCCCGCCCGAGCGCTGGACTCAATCCGAGCAGCTCTGGCAAATTTACTTCCGTCTTGGTGGCTCTCTTGAACCCGAACCCGATACTCAAAGTCCTTTCTTCGATCCGCGAGAACCGAGTGCGCGCACTGCTGATGGGCGGCCAGGCATGCGTGTTCTACGGCGCAGCCGAGTTTAGTCGCGATACTGATCTCGCTCTTCTTTCCAGTTCAGAGAATTTCTCCAGATTAAACAAAACCTTATCAGACCTGGATGCACACGTTATTGCCGTGCCGCCATTTGAGGCAAGATATCTCCGCAAAGGTCACGCAGTCCATTTTAGGTGCCAGCATGCTGAGGCGCGAGGTATGAGGGTTGATGTCATGACCAAGATGCGCGGCGTTGACTCTTTCCCGAAGCTATGGACCCGTCGCACAACAGTGTCGGTGCATGACTCCACTATAGAACTCATGTCGCTGCCCGACCTGGTACAGGCGAAAAAAACACAGCGAGATAAGGATTGGCCGATGGTGCGCCGGCTCGTCGAGGTAAACTATTTTGCGAATCGCGAAAATCCGACACGAGAGCAACTCCGTTTCTGGTTTCTGGAACTGCGAACGCCGGAGTTACTAATTGAGCTGGTGCTGGAGCGAGGCGGATTGCTACGACAGTTGTTCCGCAAACGTCCGCTTCTAAGACTGGCCCAAGCCAAGAACGAATCACTACTGGCAGACGCGCTTCTGGATGAGGAAAAAAGAGAACGCGCGGCCGACCGGCAATACTGGACGCCGCTGAAGAAGGAACTTGAAATGCTCCGTCACGCGCGAGTGACTCAGTTGAAGCGTTAAGCGGTGTCACACGCCAACAGTCCAATCTCGGTTCACTGGTTCGGGGTTCGAATCCCTGCGGGGGCACTCAGTAAGTTTCGGTCAAACTGATCGTGGCGTGGCGCAAAAGTTTTGGCTTGACAACTCACTGCGCGAGCAATAGAGTTTCGATTCCCCGACCTTCCCGACACGTACTTCACTCGCTGAACAATTGGGTTATTGCTAGCTAAACTTCAAACAACCCTCTAGGTTCAATTTATAAACTAAACGAGGATGAGATCGTTGCTCGAAGTCTGCTGATGTCTTCGACTGTCGAGAAGCATCTCTCTTCATCAGACGGAGGAATTAATGCGAAAGCTGATCTTTAAAACGCTGGTACTTGTTCTACTGGTAGGTTGTTTTTTCGTTATCCCATCTCGCGCCGATATCTGGGGCGAGTGTGATGCGCAGCGATCCGCCAGAAATGATTATTGTCAGGTTCAATACAACACCTGCCTCCAAAACAACGGTACAACCTGTCTCACTGATTACAATGCTTGTCTCGATGAAGCGGCGCGGCTTCATCATGACTACACCCAGAGTCCGCCGACGGGATGTCTTTTTGAGAACCCGGACACTCCGGTACCGTGGCCGGTGATCAGTCACTCAAGAAGCATCTGCCTGTCAGGTTGTTCGCAGGGAGCGGCTCAAATCCCGGATATTGAGGATCGCCTGGAATATTACGGCGCTTGTTGGGAATATTGTGACGCCAACTTCCCGAAACCGTAGTGTGAATTTGAAGCTCGGTTTACGCGTTCAGGGCCTTGTCCAGCACAAGGCCCTTTTCGTTTGCAGTCCAGATCTTTTTATTGATTTTCGCGAGGTACGCATGGTACGGTCTGGTTGACTTAAACCTTCGGTTTGATGCCCGCAGGTCCAGCTCCTCCGGAACGTCAACACTCACTAACGCAAAGGAACAAGCACATGGCAAAACGTGGGGTGGTTATTCAGGGCTCGTTCATTGGAGGACGGTTCAGGCTACCCGGCGTTGCGTCGACGGCTGCGGCTGTCCAGCCGCGGATGGCGAGTACTCAGCGACATCAACCGCATACACACCTCAACCAGAATCCCGCACGTCAACCGTCGACTGCGCAAGCAAAAATGGTCCAACCGCGGGCTGGACATCAGAACGCAGCGCCGGCACGCGGTACTGCACCGGTGGTGCAGCGACACGCAGTTGTGCAGCGACATGGAAATGGCGAAGCGTTTCAGTTGCCCGCGCACCTCTCGAACTTCGGAGGCGCAGCGGGCCAGCGGTTGCCCACTGACGTGCTTCAGAAGATGGAATCGTTCTTCGACACGAGTTTCACGGATGTCCGCGTACACGTTGGACCACAAGCGACTGCGATCGGCGCGCTGGCGTTTACGCAAGGCTCGAACCTGTATTTCGCACAGGGTCAATACAGCCCGCACACATCGCGCGGTCAGCAGATACTGGGCCACGAATTGGCCCACGTCGTGCAGCAGCGATCCGGTCGCGTGCGCAATCCGTTCGCGGCAGGCGTCGCGGTGGTGCAGGATCGAACGATGGAAGCCGAAGCCGATCGGTTAGGCCAGTTGGCTGCGGCGCACCAGGCCACAGTGCAGCCGAAAATGTTAGTCGCGAACAAAGCCGCGAACAACTCCTCAGCCGCTTCGACCATTCAACGAGCGCTCACTTTTACGACTGCACGCTCAGCCTGGAGAGACGACAGCCGCGGCACATGCAGATGGTGCATGAGGGCTATCGGATGGCGCTCGCGTCACCACTGTCGCGTATGCGGCGAACTGGTGTGCGAACAATGCAGCCCAAGCAAGTATGCAGTAACGAATCCGCAGACTTCGGATGGAAACAGGAGCAAAGGCGGACAATCAACGGAGCGAGTCTGCGTCAATTGTGTATTAGAAAGAAAGATCGCGATCGCTGCCGCCGGCTCTGCTGAATTCAGAAATCTGAGAGCCCGCGCCGGTGATCCTCCGGTGGAGTGGGTGGAGGGCGCATGGCCCAATTGTGACGGGCGGAGGATAATCCTGAATCCTCACCGCGACGATCCATTCAACACATACGTATTTGAACTAACAAACGCGGCCGACATGAGACAGCGACGAGTAGTATCCGAGCCCAGGACCATGGAGGAATACGCGTTCAATATCGAATACACCGAGTACCTGGGCACAATGTGGCATAACGAAGTAGTCAGAGACATTAATTCTCATCAGCGTGACTTCAGTGTCTCAGAACGTTTTGCGCCAAACAGGCCGGACGAAACAGCGTTTCAAAGACACATGCAACAGCAAGTAACCTCGGGCCATACTGGTATGTACCACGACCAGTGGCGAGAGAGGCTGGCGCGGCAGGAACGCGAGCGACGGCGCCAGGTGGAACAGCAAAGGCGTTTGAAGCAGCAGACGCGTCAATGGCTGTCAGACACGGAAGACGCGTGGCAGCGTGCGCTGCGGCGCATGTGAATTCCAGAAAAATCGATAACTCTAAATCGATCCGCTAAACAACACTTCGGAAGCGCGACAAGATCGACATCTTTGCTATAATGCCGGCGCCGTTGGCTCCCCAGAACCACGCGCCTCTCAACCTCGTAGCAAATGAGATCACCAAAGATGAATACTTTCTCCCACAAATCCCCCAGGCGTCGAATTGTGCCCAGAACGGTCTTGTTTTTACTCCTGCTTGGTGTTTGTGTTGTGCTTTACCTGGGCTATGGCCCAGGGAATGAAAAGACCCACGCCGCGCCCGCCATGACGTTCGTCGTGACCAACGTCAACGACAGCGGCGCAGGCTCTTTGCGTCAAGCCATTCTCGATGCTAATGCGAACCCCGGTTCCGATACGATCACTTTCGTTATCACCGGATCGTCGCGCCTGATCCAACCTCTGCTCGGTCTGCCAGACATCACGGATCCCGTCGTCATCGATGGTTCAACGCAGCCCGGCTTTGCGGGAACTCCCATAATCGAGCTCAACGGCAGCAAGTCGGCAGTGCGAGCGCTGTTTGTCAACGCGCCCGGCAGCACCATCCGCGGCCTCGTTATCAATGGGTTCTCGACCGGTGGCATCATAATCGGGCCATCCGGCGGCGGTTCGCATGTCGAAGGTTGTTACATCGGCACAGATGTAACCGGCTCGATCGCTATTCCCAACACCGGCTCCGGTATCGCCGTATTCAGCTCAAACAACGTCATCGGTGGCACGACCACGAGTGCGCGAAACGTCATTTCAGGGAACGACGAGTCCGGCGTTCAGGTGAGATTGTTTTGTTGCAGCTCTAACAACGCGATGTCCGGAAATGTGATTCAGGGTAACTATATCGGTATCACGGCAGACGGAAAGACCAGGCTCAGCAATGGGCGACACGGCATCGACATCAGCACTTCTGCGAGCGACGCCTCCGTAACAAATACCCTCGTCGGCGGCACAACGCCCGGGGCTGGAAATGTCATTTCCGGTAATCGTGAAGACGGCGTTTTCATCGGCAGCTTCACGACCACAGCCACAACAGTGCAGGGAAATCGTATCGGCACTAATGCCAGTGGCATGGCAAGAGTTCCTAACGACGGCGATGGAATTCGCATCGATTTAGGCAGCAACAATGTCATCGGCGGAAGCGCGCCCGGCGCCGGCAACCTTATTTCCGGAAACGGAAGAGGCGGCAGCGGCACGGGACGCGGAAGCGGAATCAGCGTTGGCAGCTCGAACAATGTCATCAAGGGCAACCTGATCGGGACTGACGTGACCGGGATGGGCCCACTGGGCAATCTCGACAACGGTATTATGGGCGGGCGCAACACGACCATCGGCGGAACCGGGGCCGGCGACGGTAATGTAATCGCTTTCAATGGATTGAGCGGAATTACCAACAACGGCGCTTTGGGCACCGGCAATTCGATTCGCGGCAATTCCATTCATTCCAACGGCGCTCTCGCCTCGCCATTCACTCTGCTCGGTCTCGGCAGCGATCTTGGCGCCTTCGGTCCAACTGCCAACGATCCTGGTGACGCAGACACCGGTTCAAACAATCTCCAAAACTTTCCGATCATCACGTCGGTGATGGTTGGCGCAAACTCGACAAACGTGAAAGGCAGTTTGAACAGCGTTGCCGGCAGTACGTTCAACCTCGAGTTCTTTCGCAACAGCGCTTGCGATCCGCTAGGCAATGGCGAAGGTGAACACCTGATCGGAACGACTGTTGTCACGACCGACGCGGCTGGTAACGCAAGCTTCGACGTCACGCTTACAGGCACAACAGTCACAACCGAAGTGATCACGACAACAGCTACCGATCAAGCAGGTAACACGTCAGAGTTTTCGCCTTGCGCGCCTGTTAGCTCGTTTGGTTTGTCGATCGGTGACGTGTCTGCTTTGGAGGGAAACTCCGGCACGAAGAACTTTAGTTTTCCGGTGACGCTTCAGGCTGCGGCGACACAGGAGGTTGTCATCAGTTTCGCTACACAGGATGCTTCCGCGCTGGCGCCGGCAGGTGATTACGTGGCTGCGTCCGGCACGGTCAATATTCCTGTTGGTCAGACGAGCGCGCAGATCGTGATCCAGGTTAATGGCGACACCACCGAGGAGCCTGATGAGACCTTTTTCGTAAGGCTAACATCGGCAACCAACGCCGGGATTGTAGACGCGCAGGGGCAGGGGACGATTCTTAACGACGATGTCGCGCCGCCGCTCAGGTTGATCCTTGATGAGTCTGGACCGGGTGCGAATCAGGTGGCGATTTTGGACGCGTCGTTGTTTGTGAGAGATCCGTTGCGGGTCGTCAATTTGGGGAACGTGCTGAATACGTCGGGCAATCCGAATACAAGCGTTACTGTGTTTGCCGAAAATCTGACGTTGGCGTTCTTCGAACTGCCTTCAACAGTTCAGGTGAATTTCACGGATAGTAACAATCAGAATTTTGTTTCATTCGCCGACCACGTCGGGACTGTTACGATCTCCGGTCTTACGCTACAGCAGGTAAGCTTCCGGCTGCCGACCGGCCTGGCTCCGGGAACCTGCACTATCAAACTGACGGTTCACGACAAGGTTAGCAATACCGCGACCTTCAGGATCGCCGCGCCATAGACTCCATATCGCGGCAATTCCTTTTACATCTGCGTCGTGCTACTCCGCGCCGCAATTGTAGGTGGTGATGTCCTAATCTGAACTCTGCGACCTTTGCGACTCTCCGCGCTCTCTGCGTCTCGCTCATATTCAACGCAGAGGACGCCGAGATACGCCGAGAGTACTTCCAGACCAGGACGCCGGCCGCGTCTAAAAGTACTTGGCATAACAAAGTACTTGTGATATTTATGTGCGCGTGACGTTGCCGAACCCGACTTCGATTGCGCTGGGTGCCGTAGTAGCTCTCGTTTGGTCGTATTCGTGTCTCAGCTTCGCCGCTCACTTGAAAATGAAGCTGCACGTGCGCACCGGCTACACCCGCAAGCTGTTTCACGCACTGATCTTCACTTCCGCCGTATTTGTTCAGGCAATCGGCGGGTTTTGGGCCGTCTGCGTGTTTGGCCTGATGGTCACGCTGGTGGTCGGTTGGGCTGTCATCCGCGGCCGTGGCGACGGCTTGTATGAAGCCCTCGCGCGCGGCCAGGATCGTCCCAATCGCACCTACTACATCATCATTCCTTACTTCGCCACGCTAATCGGCGGCATGACCAGCAACCTATTCTTCGGCCAACTGGCGATGGTGGGCTACCTCGTCGGCGGCTTAGGTGATGCCGCGGGCGAACCGGCCGGCGTGCGTTGGGGCAGACATCCTTACAAGTCTTCCGGCGCAAGCTTAAACAAAACATACGAAGGCTCTCTCGCAGTACTGGCGGCATCCGGAGTAGCTCTTGCCATCGCCGTGGCAATCACCCCGGAGCTCCACTTCGATCTTCGATCGATCGTCGCGCTTCCCCTAATCGCCATCGTCTGCACTCTGGTTGAGGCGTTTTCGCCGCGCGGTTGGGACAACGTGCCGATGCAGATCGTCCCCACCGTGCTGGCTGCGATTCTATTGTCGAAATGAAGGTGAAAACGATGAATGAGATTCTGAAACACACCGACGTTAAGAGACTTCTCGTGGTGCCGATGCTGCTGTTCTGGTGCGCCGCTCTGATAGCCGTGCGCATCGATCGGACAGGCTCCGGCTATTATCGCTTTCTTCTCTTCAATCTATTTCTCGCCGGCGTGCCTTTATTTCTGAGCACGGCGCTGCGGCTTGCGAATTACCTGCGCACCCATTGGACCATCCAGTTCGCGCTCTTTAGCTTGTGGTTACTGTTTCTGCCAAATGCGGCCTTACATCCTGACAGACATACTGCACTTGACCCGCGCGTCTGAAGCTCCCGTCTGGTACGATCTCGCGCTATTGCTTTCGTGTGCCGGAACGGGATTGTTGCTGGGATACCTCTCACTCATCGACGTGCAGGGAATAGTCGCTCGCAGGTTTGGATCTACCCGCAGTTGGATCTTTGCGTTGGTGTCGTTGGTGCTGAGTGGATTTGCGATCTATCTCGGCCGATTCCTGCGCTGGAACAGTTGGGACGTCCTCGTCGAGCCAACGCGAGTTTTTGGAATACTCGGGGCGATGCTGAACCCCTGGGCACATGCGAAACCGCTGGCGGTGACTGTCATTTTCGGCATTATTTTGACGCTCGGATACATCACTTTACGAACCTTACTGGTCACTCCCACCGATAACGCCCGGTAAATTTTTGCCGGTAGTTGTGTCGCCGATTTCCGCTAATATGGGAATCGGGTGATGAACTACTCAGCGGAACAAATCATCGCGCTAGCGCCGGATGCGCTTCGGCAAAGGCCGGGAGAAGTTTGGCGACGGCGAGCAAATGGCAGAATGTCGGGCACGACGAGCCGTGCGGTGTGGGGCGAGTGCCAGGGCAGTGGCGCGAAGCCTTACCAAACGGTGATCGACTTAAACGAGCCGGCGTTCAAGTGCAGTTGTCCGAGCCGGAAGTTTCCGTGCAAGCACGCGACTCGGTTTGTTCCTTCTCGTCGCAAACCAGCCTGGCGATAGCACGGCAACAACCGTTCCTGCCTGGGCCGCTGAGTGGCTGGCGAAACGCGACCAGCAAGCACAACGCAAAAGCGAAGCAGCGAAGAAAGCTGACGAACCACCGGACGAGGCAACGCTCGCTCGCAGAGCCTCGCAAAAAGCCAAACGCTCGCTCGATCGCGAAGCCAAAGTAGTAGCCGGCTTGAAGGAATTGGAACTTTGGCTGCGCGATCTGTTGCGGCACGGTCTGGCTTCGCGACGCAAACACGATCCTTCGATTACTGGGAGCAGATGGCCGCGCGCATGATCGATGCGCAAGCGCCGGGAGTCGCGCGACGAGTTCGCGACTTGTCGCGGTGCCGCAATCCGGCGATGGTTGGATCGAACAGTTGTTGGCGCAAGTGAGTTCACTCTTCCTGCTCTTAAAAGCTTTCGAGCGCATCGAAACGCTGTCCGCCGCAACGCAAGCAGACGTTCGCACCGCAATCGGCTGGAGTTACAAAGAAGACGAACTGCCACAGGAAAACCTCGTCGCCGATGAATGGCTTGTGTTGGGCCAACGCACGACCGGCGAAGAAGGACTGCGCGTGCGCCGCACCTGGCTTTGGGGGGAGCCAACACGGCGAACGCCTCGCGAAGGGCGCGCTCGTTTTGGAGTTTGCTGCCGCGGGCCAACACCTCGCATCTCGATCTTCTTCCGGGAACAAGAATCGAAGCAGAGTTGATTTTTTATCCGAGCAATTATCCGCTGCGAGCCGCTCTCAAGAACCGCATCAACACCACGCGATCGCTAAAGAGATCCGTGGCTATTCAACCAGCGACGAGTTGTTGACGACTTACGCCGACGTGCTCGCGCTCAATCCGTGGATCGAAGCGATTCCGGCGCCGCTCCAAACAGTTGTTCCAGTGCGTCGCGGCGAACAATGGTTTGCGAGAGACAGCAACGGCCGGTTGTTGTCGCTAAGGAGCGAATCAATCGCCGGTTGGAAACTGATGGCACTGAGCGGCGGTCATCCGATCACGATTTTTGGCGAGTGGAACGGACGATCGCTTCTGCCCATCAGCGCCTGGGCCGACGGACAGATACGTGGAGCTTCAATCCTAATGCAAACCTGGGACGACATTCTGGCAACGGCAGTTGTTGGAACTGAACAGCGTGAACTCCACACTCGCGGCGCGCGAGGATGAGCTCGGGCGTTTGCTTGCGCAAATAAGCAACACAGATCGTGAAGGTTCGTTATTGAGCGCGGCCTCAGTTGTAGGGCTGTATCGCAGCGCCGGCGTCGCACCGCCGGCTGATACGCAGCCTTTGCCTGAAGCTTGCGATCAAGACGAAGCGAGCCGCGGCAACGTCGCGTCAGGTCAACATCTGGCATTGATGCTCGAGGGAGAATTTAGAGAGGTGCTGCCGGAATGGCTCGCAGCGATGCGGAGAGCGGGCAAGCGTGTTCCTGAAGAACATCTGCCGGCGTTGTTGGATCATGGACGCGCTGAGCCTTCGTTACGCGCCATGATTGTGGCTGTGTTGGGCCGGCGCGGCGAGTGGCTGGCGGCACAGAATCCCGACTGGTCCTACGCAACTCGACAAAGATGAAAAAGATGTGTGGGAAACCGGCAGTCCGCGAGGAGCGATGCTGTTGCTTGAGCATCTTCGCGCGGCCGATCCAAACACAGCTCGCGAGTTACTCGCAACAACATGGCCGCAGGAATCAGCAAAGGACCGCGTCGCATTTCTCGAAAAGCTTGCTATTGGTTTGAACGCCAGCGATGAACCGTTTCTCGAACGAAGCGCTTCACGATCGCAGTGTCGAAGTGCGTCGCGTCGGCGCGCGTGTTACTCGCGGCGTTACCGCAGTCAGAATTCTCGCGACGATTGAAAGAGCTCGCGAATCAGTTGCTGAGTTTTAAGAAACCACTGATCGGAAAAGCACGAATCGAAGTCGCTCTGCCGGACGATCCGATCGACGTGGCTTAAAACAAACGACATCGAGATCGATAGTCCACCTCGCACTGCGGCTCAATCGGTTGGTCCGAAGGGTTGGTCTTTGAAAGAGATGATTGCACTGATCCCAACCGCTCACTGGATCGAGCTCTGGCAGAAATCTCCGATCGAAATCATCCGTGCAGCCGACGAGAGTGAGTGGCGAGAATCGTTTGTCGAGGGATTCGTTGCCGCTGCTCAACGAAATCGCGATCCCGATTGGATTGAGGCGCTCGTATTTTGTACACGGCCGACCGATCCGAAACACACTCCGCTAACCGAGCTTGCGGCTTACTTGCCCGCCGCTCGTCTCGAAGCCTTGATCCTGAAATCGCTCAAATCTGAATCGGCGGGACTTAGCGACGGTCATTCAGCGTTCCGGTTCCTGATGGTCCATCGCAGCGCCTGGAGCGATCAGTTGAGCCGAGCCGTCGTGAACAGGTCTTAAGAAAGAATCAATCGAAGGCAAAGACAACAGTCGGCGACTGGCAAATCAAAGCTGCTCTGAAACAGTTTGCCCGGTATGTTTCACCTGCTTTGTATGATGAGCTGGCCGCGGGTTGGCCCATGGAGTCTGAATCGTGGCCGAGTTGGTCCAAAAACGTCGACGCTTTTCAATCGCTGCTCGCATTTCGTCGCGACATGCATCGGGCAATCTCTGAAAAGGAACAAAACTCATGAGCGCAGTCTTGCGTGAACACGCTGAACAACAATTTGCCGAAGAACTGCATGAACTCGCGCGTGCCGACTCGCGGCCGCGTCCGCCAAACTGGCAACTGTCGCCCTGGGCGGTCGCGAAATACATTCTTGGCGGCAAGCTCGATAACGGCTTCGAAGTCACGCCGAAGTACATCGGCAATCCGCGGACGATCGAAATCGCGATCGCCACGCTCGCGACCGATCGCGCCCTGCTTCTTGTTGGGCGTGCCGGGGACGGCGAAGACGTGGGTTTCAGAACATCTCGCAGCGGCCGATCTCCGGAGATTCGACGCTCGTGGTCCAGGGCACGGCAGGGACGACTGAAGAGGCGATTCGCTATGGTTGGAACTATGCGCGCCTGTTGGCTGAAGGACCGTCAATGAACGCGCTGGTGCCTGGTCCAGTCAAGCTTGCAATGCAGGCCGGCAAGATTGCGCGCGTTGAAGAACTAACGCGAATTCCTTCCGACGTGCAGGACACGTTGATCTCGATCCTGTCTGAAAAATCGTTGCCGATTCCCGAGCTGAACAGTGAAGTGCAGGCAGTGAAAGGATTCAACCTGATCGCAACTGCGAACAATCGCGATCGAGGCGTCAATGAACTATCGAGTGCTCTGAAGCGCCGGTTCAACACGGTCGTGCTGCCGTTGCCAGAAACGCTCGAAGAAGAAGTCGAGATCGTGGAGCGTCGCGTCAGAACAGATTGGCCGCGCGCTTGAGTTGCCTGCCGAAGCGCCGGCGCTCGAAGAGATCCGGCGCGTAGTGACGGTCTTCCGCGAGTTGCGCAGCGGAGTGACACTCGACGGCAAGACGAAGCTCAAATCGCCGAGCGGAACGCTTAGCACTGCCGAGGCGATTTCAGTAATCAACAATGGTTTGTCGCTCGCTGCGCACTTTGGCGACGGGCGTCTGCGTGCGCCCGATCTTGCTTCCAGCGTGATCGGCGCGGTCGTTAAAGATCCGGTGCAGGATCGCGTTGTGTGGCAGGAGTATTTGGAGACTGTCGTGAAGGAACGCGACGGTTGGAAGGATTTGTATCGCGCCTGTCGAGAGTCATGAGCGTCACCGTCTTCGGCATTCAGACATCATGGTCCAGGTTCAGCACGCAGCTTGTGCGAAGCATTGCGCGCGCAGAACCCGGACGTGATTCTGATCGAAGGACCGCCGGATGCGAACGATTTGATCGCGCTTGCCGCTGACGCGCAGATGAGCCCACCGGTTGCGTTGCTGATCTATCTGCCGAACGAACCGAAACGAGCAGTCTACTATCCGTTTGCCGAGTTCTCACCGGAGTGGCAGGCGATTCAGTATGGACTGGCCCAACGTGTTCCGGTGCGTTTCATCGACCTGCCGCAGTCTCACCAGTTTGCTCTCGACAGCCACAACGAGCGAAGCGTCTGAGTCGTCAGACGAAGATTCGGCAGGATCCGTTGCGCTGGATTGCCGAAGCCTCCGGATACAGCGACAGCGAGCGCTGGTGGGACCAGATGATCGAACAGCGACGCGACAGCACCGAGTCGTTCAAAGCGATCATGGAGCTGATGTCGGCTTTGCGAGAAGAGGTGACGAAGCTCGACGAATCACCAGCGGACCCGCGTGAAGATCTGCGCGAAGCCTACATGCGCCAGAGCATCCGGGCGGCAGAGCGCGAAGGGTTTGAAAGAATCGCGGTCGTTTGTGGCGCGTGGCATGCTCCGGTTCTGCAAACGATGCCGCCGGCGAAAGTGGATGCCGCGTTGCTCAAAGGCCTGGCGAAAGTAAAAGTCAGCGCCACGTGGGTGCCATGGACCATGGGCCGGTCTGACTTATTGGAGCGGCTACGGCGCGGGAATCGAATCGCCGGGTTATTACCAGCATCTGTGGTCTGTGCCTGACGACGTCACGGTGCGCTGGATGATTCGCGTGGCGCAGTTGCTGCGCGGGCAGGATCTGGATGCGTCGTCGGCGAGTGTCATCGAAGCTGTTCGTCTCGGTCACTCGCTGGCCGCCCTGCGCGATCGACCAGTTCCGGGTCTGTCTGAATTCAACGATGCTGTGCGGGCGGTGTTTTGTTTTGGCGACGACACGCCGATGCAGTTGATCGCCGAGAAGCTGATCGTCGGCGAGCTGCTGGGCCAGGTTCCCGAAGCAACGCCGAGTTTGCCGTTACAGCAAGATCTGCAACGCGAACAGAAACGATTGCGTCTGCCGCCGCGAAGCAACACAGGAAGTGCGCGATCTCGATCTGCGAAAGCCAAACGATCTCGATCGCAGTCGGCTGTTGCATCGTTTGCGCTTGCTCAACATTCCGTGGGGAGCGATGGAACGAGCCACCGGCAAAGGAACGTTTCATGAGTTGTGGCGGCTTCAGTGGCAACCGGAGTTTTCGGTAGCGGTCATCGAGGCAAACATCTGGGGCAACACCGTTGCCGGCCGCGGCGACTGCCTGTGCTCGGGCGGACGCAGATCGTTTACAGGAACTGCCCGCATTGACGGCGCTCGTAGAGGACGCATTGCTTGCTGATTTGCCTGAAGCTATCGATCACATCATGACGCGGCTGGAGCAAGTCGCAGCGTTGTCGAACGATATTCCGCATGCGATGGAGGCGTTGCCTTCGCTGGCCGGCGTGCTGCGATACGGCAACGTGCGGCAGACCGATACCGCGATGGTCCAACAAGTAGTCGACGGTCTTGGTGACTCGCATCGTGATTGGTTTGCCAAACGCCTGTTCGGCGCTCAACGACGAAGCGGCGGAAGAGATGTATGGCCGTTTGGTGCAGGTGCACAGCGCGTTGCTGACGCTTCAGGACGACGGAGTTGTTGTCAGACTGGAACGGCGTGCTGGGCCAACTGGTGGATCAGCAGGAGCTTCATGGACTGATCGCGGGCCGGTGTTGTCGCCTGCTGTTTGATCAAAAGATCGTTGGCGGCCGAGGAGGTCGAGCGGCGAATGGGTTTGGCGATTGCGCCCGCGGTCGAACCCGTGCAGTCGATGGCCTGGATCGACGGCTTTCTGCGTGGGCAGTGGATTGATTCTCCTGCACAACGAAGATCTCTGGCAGATCCTGGATGAATGGGTGCGTTCGGTGAAGAACGAAACGTTTCCGCAACTGTTGCCGCTGTTGCGCCGCACCTTCTCCACTTTCACCGCGCCGGAGAGGAGTCAGATCGGCGCGTTGGCCAAACGTGGCGCGAGCGGAAGATCAAACGTTTCTTCGATTGCTTCCGGCGACCTCGACGAAGATCGCGCGCGCAAGGTCTTGCCGCTGGTGGCCCAAATTCTCGGGATGTCTGACCCGAATACGTTCTGAACATGAGCGCTAACGAAGAACAACTGCGCCGCTGGCGCTTGATATTGGGTGCTAACGACGCCGAAGGCACAGGCTATCAACCGTCCGGCGCCGATCTACAGATGGACCGCGCACTCGAAGCTCTATACGACTCGGAGCGCAGCGGCAGTCTCAGTGGATCGTCACCGAAGATTGCGCGCTGGCTCGGCGACATCCGGACTTACTTTCCAAACTCAGTCGTGCGCGTCATGCAGCAGGACGCGCTCGAACGGCTCGGGTCTGAAACAGATGCTGCTCGAACCGGAAATGCTGGAAGCTGTCGAGCCCGACGTGCATCTGGTGGCGACGCTGTTGTCGCTGAGCCGCGTGATGCCAAACAAGACGAAAGAGACGGCGCGCATGGTGGTGCGAAAAGTTGTCGACGAGCTCGAGCGCAAATTAGCAAACCCGTTGCGGCAAGCAGTGACGGGAAGTTTGAATCGCTCCGTGAAAAATCGACGTCCGCGTCACAACGAGATCAATTGGGAGCGCACGATTCGGGCCAACCTCAAGCACTATCAGCCGGATTACAAAACGATCATTCCCGAGACGCGGCTCGGATTTGGGCGTCGCACGTCGGCTTTGCGCGACATCATTTTGTGTGTGGACCAGAGCGGTTCGATGGCTGGTTCGGTGGTTTATTCAAGCATTATGGCGGCAGTGTTGGCGTCGATCCGTTCGGTTAGAACTTCGCTGGTGGTGTTCGATACGTCGGTCGTCGATCTCACGGAGCTGCTCGAAGATCCGGTCGAGGTGTTGTTCGGAACACAGTTGGGTGGGGGGACGGACATCAATCGTGCGCTTGCGTACTCGCAGAGTCTTGTGCGCGATCCGCAGGACACGATCTTTGTTTTGATCACCGATCTGTTTGAAGGTGGAAAAGAGGAAGAGATGTTGAAGCGCGCCGCGTCGCTTGTGACGCTCCGGGGTACAAATGATCACGTTGCTGGCGCTCGACGACAAAGGCGCGCCCGGGTTCGATCAGCAGCTTGCAGGGAAGCTCGCAGCTTTGGGTGTGCCGTGCTTTGCGTGTTCTCCGGACGTGTTTCCCGACTTGATGGCGGCGGCGATTGAACGGCGAAACATTGCTCAGTGGGCGGCGGAACGCAGCCTCGTCGTCGCCCGATAGGCTCGTTTAACGGATCACGTAAAAAGCCGTCTGACGCGGACGAAACCACTTCATTCCATCCTTTGTTAAGTACGCATCATCTTCCATCATGATCGTCACTTTCTGCCCGCTCCATTCCGCGACTGGAGTCGACGTGTTCAACTCGATCGACGTGTACGAACCTTCGCGAAACGGCGGCTCCAGCGATGGACCAGTCGGCGCACGACGAAAATCGATAGCCGCGCCGAGTGCGTGTCCCTGATTGCCGACCGAGTGCGAATAGATCATCGCTTCGATCCCAAGCTTCTTCATGTCAGCCATCGTCGCATCGTAGACTTCAAAGCCTTTCGCGCCCGGTTTGATGTGCGTGAACAGCGCATCCTGAAGCCGATTCGTATTCGTCAACGCCTTCTTCAGTCCTTCAGGCACATCTTTCTCGCCGGGCCGCAGCACGTAAGCCATCTTCTGCCAGTCAGTGCTGAGCCCCATGTAATTCAAACCGCAATCGATGTGAATAACATCGCCGCGCTCGATGACGCTCGACTCTTCGGTCACGCTCAAGAACTGTTGCGTCTTACCTGTTTCCTGGGCGTGTCGTTGAATGCGCAGATCAGGTTGAAACCAAACGTCCAATCCAAGGTTGTTCACCTGTTGCAGAAACCACCAGCGAACATCGCCCGCAGTCGTTTGGCCGGGCGTGATCACCTCGTTTGAAAACGCGCGCTGCGTCAGGATGTCGGTGAGCTCGACGGCGGTTCGGTAGTGCTCGAGCTCTTCCGGAAGACGCGTGTCCATGTACTCGACGATCAGCGGCGCGGCGGAGACGAAACGCGAGGCATAGTTTGGTCCAACAATCTCCGTCAGAAACTTATGCGCGTCGTATGTAATACCGTCGGTAGCGCCGCGCATCCCACCCATGTTGAGCGCGATTGTTTTCGGCTTTCGTTCTTCGACGATGCGACGCAGTGTTGCTGCGATGTCGCGGCCCGGAGGATTCAAGACCTCGAAGAAGTTCTTCAAGTGTTCTTCGGGATAACGAACGAGGGCGATCCGATCGAGTTTATCTCCACCACGATCCGCAAAGATGAAAAAGTCACGCCGCCCAACGTAAGGAAGCGGCGGCGCAATGTAAGCCGTGACCGGATCGGCGTGAAACTCTTCGTTCGTCACGATCCACATCTCGATCTTCTGTCGCCGCATCATCGGCAACAGCATCGTGTCGAGCCGTTTCTTAAGCCAACTCTCTCGCACCGCCTGCTGTTCGCGCAGTGACAGGAGTTTCGGCAGCGGCTTCGAAAGCGACTGGGCGCCATTCGGCGTTTGCGCAGCGGCGGCCAACGACAAAACGAATACGAGGAGCAGTGTATTGAGTAAGTTTCTTTTCATACTTAGGTAGAGAAATTTGGCATTACAAGCTGTGTTATGGAGCGGTAGTTTACCGGGTTGGCGAGGGCTTTGCCTAATAACTGCTTCAATCGGTAGTGGTACAGTTTGACAATGTGCTAGTACGCCGAAGGCGTTCGCTAATTCCAGCCCAGGGTTGCTTCAACCCTGGGTACAGTAGAAGAGAATTAGAAAACACTGAAAGTGTTCGGCTTGCAATTGAAACTCCTTCAGAGTTCCACGGTTAGGCAGGACTCAACCCAGGGTTGAAGCAACCCTGGGCTGGAATTAGCGAACGCCTTCGGCGTACTAGCACATTGTCAAACTGTACCACCACCCTTCAATCTGACTCCATTGGGTAATTGACATAGGTTGAGAAAAGTATTTACTCTGCGGCCTGCTCTCGCTGACCGGTTTTTGCTTCACGGCCACAATAAAGAACTTCTTTTACGCGGGCGAACAGTGCATTCGTTTCGCGCTTACACTGCCGAACCTATCAGCCCAGAATGAGTGATCGCGGTTTAACTGAGGAAAATTTCAACAAGCTGTTGCGCTGGCTCGATCCCGATCGGGACCGGGCTGCGGAGAAGTACGAGCGTATTCGCTTTCGTTCGATCAGGATCCTCGCGGCGAAGGGTTGTTGGGAAGCGGAAGACGTGGCCGACCAAATGGTCAACGTGGTAGCTTCAAAAATTGATTGGCTGCTGGAAAATTACGAGGGCGATCCGGCTTTGTATTTCTATCGTGTAGCCAATTACCTCTTTCTTGAATGGCGGAAGAAGAACCCTGGGCCAAACCCGCCTCCTCCTCCCCCTGAAAACCATGAAATCGAGCGACTCTGCGGCTGTTTAGAACTGTGTTTGCAGGAGTTATCTCCCGCAGATCGTAAGTTGGTGCTCGAATACCATGAGGGAGAGAAACAGGCACGAATCAGCAACCGGAAACGGCTGGCACAGGAATTGGGAATCACTTCGAACGCGCTTAGAATAAAGGTGTGCCACCTTCATTCTCGGCTGCGGGGCAGTATGGAGCAACATCGGGACGAGTTTTTGGACAGGTGAAACGGTTTGGCCGATGGAGTCATACCTGTTAGAGGGCTCCCCGCGGCCGGAAAGTAGTTCCAAATGGCAGTTAGCACCAACGACCAGGAGATAATAAGAGACTATCTCCTCGGACAGCTCAATGACGACGAGCAGCAGCAGGTCGAAGAGCGGCTGCTGCTTGACGACGACTTTTTTGAGGAGTTTGAGGGAACCAAGGGGGAACTGGTCGAACAATACTGCGCCGGAGAGCTGGATAAGTCCCAACGAGAATGGTTTGAGCATCATTACCTGGCTTCGAAGGAAGGAAGACAGCAATACACGCTTGCGCTGACGCTCGATTCTGTCAAACGTCCGCGCGCCGCGCCTGCGCCCGTCCCGGTTCGACCGACGTTCTTTGAACGTATTGCAGCATTTTTCAAACAACCGTGGGCGCTCGCTTCGACAGCGTCTGCGGTGGCGGTTGTGATCATTGCCGCGATATGGCTCTTTCGTCCGGATGGACCAATCATTGTTGGTCCAACGCTGGCCAGCACGATGACGACGCGTGACGGTGGGAAGCCTCCGGAGAGGATTACGTTACCTGCCGGCGCTGGTGGTTTAAGACTTCGCCTCTTGCTGCCGCAGCCGGCGGCTCCCGGCGCTAGTTATCATGCGGCGTTAGATAACAGGATCAAAGAGACGCCGGTGGAAGTGGTTGAGTCTGATCCGCAATCTGCGTCGGTCGTAATTCCGGCATCGTTGCTGCCGATTGGGGAATATGCTGTAACTTTGAGTGTGATTAATTCGGATGGGACGGAAGAAAAGCTCCCCGGGCAGTATCAGTTCAATATCAATTAACTGTTTTCCAGCGGTTTCGCACACGCCAGAAGATAATTCCAAACAGAATTAATAAAATCGCACCGCCAACAATCAGATAAATTCGTGGGAACGACTGACGAGGGGCTCGGATGGTGAGATCGTAGTCACCCTGGAACGTAAAACCGGCCCAGTAGTAAGGCGAGCTCCATTCTTTCTGCGACCGGATCGTATTCTGCGCTGCACGCAAAGCAGCGGGCGGGCTCATCCCCTTCTCCAACATGTTCGTGTAGAAATTTTTCATCAACTCAGCCGTCGCGCGATCGTTCACCTGCCACAAACTCGCAACCACACCCGACGCTCCGGCATACATAAACCCGCGCGTCAACCCAACCAATCCTTCGCCACGCACTTCTTTCCCAACCGCAGTATGACAAGCACTTAATACAACCAAATCAACCGGCGCCCGCAGATTGTAAATCTCGGCAAGACTCAGAAATCCATGCAGCGGTTGTTGTTTAGCATCGACCATCGAAAACACAAGACCCGACAACTCCGGCTGATCTGTATCGAGCACGCCATGCGTCGCGACGTGCAGTATTCGATAGTCACTCAAATTAGCCTTCAAAAGATTCTCGCGTGTCGCATCGTATTCGACATAGAACGCCGACTCGTTGCGGACCAGCTCTTCGATCGAGCTCAGCTCGCGTTTGGCATTGAAGAGACGTGGCAGTTGACCAAGCCGCGAAACAGCCTCGCGCGTAGCTGAATCCGCATTTTGAGATCCGTGTGGTGTGTAGTCGGACGAGAACACCGCATCGCCGAAGCCAATCACGAGCTGCGGCGCCGGCTGGCGGTTATTTCGTTCACGCTTGGCTATCGCAAGTGCCGAAGCAGACGGCTCACTCACGATTTCAAAGCGCGAGATCAGCGGCTCCGCGTCGGGATTCGGCTTCAGGATTTGAAACGGAATGTATTGCAGTATGCCATCGGCAATGACAATCAGCCGCGGCGTTCGCAAATTGGTCGCGACGTTCCCCACCACGAGCCTGCTGACTTCATTAATCGCCGTTTGCAACTGAGCTTGTTCCGCGCTATTCGCTGCCGGAGATTTCAAAAGAGCGATCAATTGATTGGCAGCGTGTTGAATGGTCGGCTTGTCGGGCAGTTCGTAAGTGTCGAACCCATCCTTGGTGAGCAGCCAGGCGAAACTCTTAGTGTCGCCAAGAGAGTAAGAGAGTATCGACGTGTTGTTGTCTATTAACTGACTCTTGATCTCTTCGTAGCTGAGCGGCGCCAGCAGGTTGTTGAAGTTGCGACTGCTGTTGATTCGCGCTTGCAGTGTTTCGTAGTTTGCTTTGAGGTCGGTCAGTTCCTGGGCGATCCTGGCTCGCTCTTTCTCAACGCCGGGCAAGCCCACCAGTTTTGCCTGTTCGTCGACGAGTTGCTGCTCTCTTGTTTGCAGTTCTACTTCCTCGCGAAACAAAACCGGATCGCTGGATCTGCGAAGTTCTCGGGGCGAGTTGTTAATAGAGTCGAGCAACGCGAGGGCCCGGCCTGATTCGTTCACCTCGAATGCCTGTTTGGCGATCTCCTTATTGTTCTCGTGCAGAGAACGCGTCATCAAAATTTCCCCGTAAGTTTCGTAGCGATCGTGAACTGACGCCAGAAACGAACTGCGAAGCTCTCTGCTCGAAGCGTAGAGTCGCAGTCGTTGAGTCAGCTCGATCGACCGCCGCAAGTGCTCTTCGGCTTTATTGAGTTGTCCTTGTTTTAGGGCCAGCTTGCCTAAGCCAAGGCGAAGCGCGGCTTCGAGTGTGTAGTCCGGCTTCGTTTGAAAAAAGCGCAAAGCGTTTTCGTAAGCGGCGCCGGATTGGGCGGGGTTTCCGAGCAGATATTCAGTTTGACCCAGGTACATCTGAACGCGTGCCACTTCTCGCGGCGTGTTGCTTAGGGTGAAAAAGTTGGCGGCTGCCAGAAACTCAGCCCGCGCTGATTCATAGGAGTTTGTTTTCAGCCAAACGATACCGAGCCCGGTGTGACACAGTCCGATGTTTAGATTGTTCTTCGCTTCCAGGGCGACATTGAGTGCTTGTTGAATTTGTTGCCTGGCTTCGTCGTAACGATCGAGAAGCGCCAGCAGTCGACCTGCCTGGTTGCCCGCGTCGACTGTTGCTCGTTTGTCGTGGGCCAGGTCTCGATAATAGTGAAGGGCTTCCTGAATATATGTCAGCGACGTATCAAGCTCGCCGTAAGCTTCGTAAACCTCGCCTAACGTCATCGCGACTTTTCCGGCGAGATAAGGTTCCGCTTCTTTTTCCGGCAGCAGGGCCTGGGCCTGGTTGAGCAATGCTAAAGCTGTATGCCACTGTCCCTGCTTGATGTACATGAAACCCTGATTGAGCAGATTGTTTGCAAGTTCGTCCGCGTCGCCGAGGGAACGCCAGAGTGCCTCTGCTCGCGTGAGAGCCTCACCGGCAGCTTGCAGACGATCGACGACGATAAAGATTTCACCCTGGGTGGTAAGTATTTGCGCTTCGACACGAGTGTTCGGCTGTTGCCGTAAGACGTCGAGTGCTTCATTGTTCTTTGCTTCGGCTTCGCCGTGTTTACTGAGCTCATAGTTGGCGACTGCGATTTGCGCAAGACTTTGGGCCTTGCCGTCGTAGTATCCAAACCTGTCACTTAAATCGAGCGCATCTTCGAGCAGCGGCAACGCAGTTTCATTTTCGCCGCGGCGGATATGAGAGCGGCCGGCAAGAATCAACGTATCAGCCAGCAAGGCCGCGTTGTTCGTGCCGGCGAACTGTCTGGCAATCGCGAGCGAATCATTTGCCGCCTGGTACGCGAGGTCCAGGTCAAACAACTTGAGATACAACTCGGCGATTCGATTATTTGCTTTTACCCGCAACACCGGATCGCCGGTGTTGCCCCATTGCTCTCGCTCTGCGATAACCTGGGCTAGCGCCTCCCTGCGAGTTTGGACGGTGAGAAGGCCTTCAATCGGCCCGTCCAGGGCTTGCGCTGAAACCGCAGAGCGAGAGAAAACAGGAACCAGAATCAGTAGACAGCAATAGATTAGACTTTGAGGTTTAATCATCTTTCTGTTTATTGATCCGGACGTACTGGAGCGGCTACCGACGTCTCGATGACGACGGTCTCCGGTCCACCGTTCTCGTCGACATCAGGTTGCTGCCTGGTAATAACCTCGGCGACAAGCCCCGAGATGTTCCAGCCAAGATACGAGACAGGCGGCTGCGTTTTGTTGGGAAACTGCTCTTCCTCTCCAGCAATCACGCGTTTTGCCGCGTCGATCTTGCGCCCACAATCTGAAGGAGACAGATAGTTACGGCGCGGGTAGTTCTTCACGTACGACCAGACTTCGTGATCGACATACCCCGTGCTCGAGCTCGACTTCTGCAAGTCGCCCGTGAGCACCTCGCTGATCGCCGAAATCCTTTGCTGGGCGAATCCCAACGAAAGGCTGTCCGTATCGCTGCGCAGTTCCCACTCGCGATCGGCCCGGCGCACTTTCCGCAGTGTGGCTTTAAAATACGACTCCAGAAAGATTGCCCAGCCGGTATCCTTCACGAACTGATATTCCTTGTAGGTCTCGAAGGCCGTTTTCAGAATAAAATCAGTCCCTTGTCTCACGAAGAAGTAAGGCTCGCTCGGCATCGACCACGGGAAAAAGACCGAGAGACCGTGCGAGTACTGAAGATCGGAACCGATGTAGTACGACTGGGTCACCATTTGATTGATCTTCTTCATCAAGTCGATGCAGCAGGTGATGATCCGCTTGAGGTATTTCAGCAACTCAGTTTGCCGTAATTTGTCCTCGACCTCGCCGTTGAGCCCCAGTTGGTTGAGTACGAGGCCGTGTGTTTTCACCGCTTCGTCGCACCTCTTGAGGAGACGTTCGCAGAAGTCGTAGAGATCGACGAAGGTCTCACCCCAGTAACTCTGTGCTTCCAGCCGCGCCAGCCTGATTGCATCACAGATCACCGGATGACGCAGCACCTTCTCTCCGTCAACCTTGTCGAACACCAAAGCTTTCGTTAATTCACCCACTAGCTTGGTGATGTCTTTGGTGATGTTTTCTCTTTCGGCCAGCTTGCGAATATCGCAAATAGATTGCTCTGAAGAGCGATCCATGAGGGAAAAATCAATCAAGTGGCGGGCACAGGCTCTGAGCAGTTCCCGCGAGATGATCTCCGGAGGTTTAGTTGAGTTCTCCACGATCGCGCTGATGATCTTTTCGTAGGGCCAACCGGCGGCGAGCACCAGCCCTTGAGATCCGATCATGACGTCGACCATATCTTTGACTTCGAAGGCGGTTTCGACGCCATTCATCACGCAGTTTTGACAGGCCAGAATGTTGAGTTTTCTGCTGGCGTTGAAGTATGGGCTCAGCACCTTTTTCAGATCCTTGAACTCCAACGAGCTCCGCGGATTTTCTCTGGCGAGAAAAGTTTGACCGGCGACGAGCGGGCCATGACCATAGAGAACGAGCATGTAATTCTCGGAGTCACCGTGGTTCTTCATGGCCCACCTGAGGAAGCGCCGGAGACCTTCGGCGACGGGTGGCCTCGTGATGGGACGAGCTTCGGCCGCGTTTACCTCCTCACAAAAGCTTGGCGGCGTGATCTTATGACCGCGATCGTTTGGGGGAATGAGAGAGTTGTGCATTGCCCAATCGAGGGCCGTGTCAGTTGGTTGCCGGCAATTGATCGCGAGGTAGCGCGAACCTTTCGGCCAGGGAGTGTTGGAGTCAAAGCAAGCAAGGACGCACACGTCCTCGTTATATTTAACCGCTTGTAACTGTTGCAGGACGCTGATGCAGTTCGCGGTGAGGTTGTTGTCGCCTCCGAGGTAGACCAGAACGGTCCAGACGGGAGGTTTGGATTTCTTCACTTTACCGTTTCCGTTGATGTGAATGTGTCCGTTAGGACCGGGAGCATCTGTGGTCGGGTTTTCGGGCATGAGAGTTCTCCTAA
The DNA here is from genome assembly GCA_963770215.1 of uncultured Acidobacteriota bacterium. Taxonomy (GTDB): domain Bacteria; phylum Acidobacteriota; class Blastocatellia; order Pyrinomonadales; family Pyrinomonadaceae; genus PSRF01. Next base: position 505,085 of record CAVYOP010000005.1, on the reverse strand, counting down.
TCACTAAAAGATTTGACAACAGTGATGGTGAGAACGCGCAAACTATTTCGTGTTGAACGACGTTGGACCAGCAGCGCGATCTACGATCACTTCTTCATGCCTTTTGGCAGGCCGACTATGTCCGCCACCAGGCCCCTGATATTCCAGCCCAGGTAAGAGACCTCGTTCGGATTGTGCGCCACGTCGTCCGCTTGCAACTCAACGCCGTCGCCAAGTCCATAAATTCTCATCCGGCGATCGCAGTCTGACTTTGACAGATAAAAGCGCCGTGGGTAGTTCTTGATCGTCGGGCAATCATCGTCTTCGCCGGTGCTGGAGCTTGATTTCTGCAAGTCGATGGCAGGGGTTTGAAATTCCTTATCGAATTGCACGCGGTTCTTGGCGGGTTTGCCGGATCCTTATCGCGGTTTATCTCCAAATAGCGTGCTCCCTTTGGCAATGGCGTTGGCGAATCAAACGCCGCCACGACGCGCGCGCGCCTGTTGCACTCGTTAAGCGGAACATTGCAAAGTGCCGCTTCAAGCTCTTGCAGGAAAGCGATCGAATACGCACTGAGGTTGTTATCGCCGGCCAGATACACCATAACCAGCCATTCTGAGTACTTTTTGTCCAGACATCTCTCTTCAGCCATTTTCCCTCCATTCTTTTAGTTAGACTTCCGCTTCGCGATCGCAAATCGACCGCACCGCGGACACACATCGGGGGGTAACTGTTATGCGGGTCTTGCTTAAGGCATTTCGGTCTGACGCCGGCCCCGCCGTTTCGGGCGGGGCGGGTTTCAACGTCAGACGTGCTGATCGATGAGAATGGTGTTGCCGTCGGGATCGAGAAGCATGAGACTGGCGGGGCCGGTCGAGTTTTCATCTGCTTCGCTGAGCAGCGTCAGACCGCCAGCCTTAAACTGGCGCTGCAATTCGCGAACGTCAGTGAATTCGCCGAGCGGTTGCGCATCCTGGCTCCAGCCCGGATTGAACGTGAGAATGTTCTTCTCAAACATCCCCTGAAACAACCCGATAACCCCGTCGCCATTCTTCAGGATCAACCAATTCTGTGATTGATCGCCATGAAAGACGCTGAAGCCCAACTTCTCGTAAAACTGCTTCGACGCTTCGATGTCTTTTACCGCTAAGCTAACCGAGAAAGCCCCGAGTTTCATAAGTTGCTCCCTAAGATTCTGATTTAAGATGCCGTGAAGATGTTTCCCGCAAAGGCGCAAAGAAAGTCCAGCGAAACGCGGCAGCGCTTTGCGCCTTTGCGGGAGGCATATCCTGCGCAGCGGAAGCCCTGTAAGACTAGTCAACCGACACGATTGTATCCGGGCTCGACATCGTGAACGCGCACGCACCGGGCTTCGGCGCACAACGCAACGTTCCGCGCCGCACGATCTTCGTCGGCGAAGCATCGGGAAAAACGAGCTGATACTTGATCGACTTCAGTTGCGACGCGAATGGCTTGAAACTCTCCTCGCCTTTGATGAACCTCACGTCGACAACTTGCGCTTTGCGCGTCGCATCCGGCGCAATCAGCAGATAAAACTCCGCTTCCGCAGGCGCTTTGAGATCGGGCGCGAGCTCTGCCAACGGAAACACGTTATACGCCGGCAACTGTCCCTTCGCCGTTTGCAACAACGATTCAACTGCGTCAGCCTTCACGAGCTTCAACAAACTCTCGCGCGCTTCCGGCCGCACGCGATCGGCGACAGCGCCTTGTGCATACAGACGAATCGCTTCGTCTTTCTTGCCGCGCTTCTCCGCGACAGAGCCAAGGTGGTGTCCGACTTCACTGTGCTGTTGCACCAGCCACGCCGCCTTGATGTATTTCTCAGCCGTGTCGAGATCACCGTTCTGAAAGTAAACCCAGCCGAGCGTGTCCCAATAAGCGGCGAGCGAGGCGACGTTTCGCAAGTCTTCAAGCGTCAGGTTTGCAGCTTCGAGATTGCGCAGACCGGTGGCGATAGTCGCGACTGCCGATTCCGAGTACTGCTGAGCCTTGTCGAGTTGCGCTCCGTAGAAAGCGAGATAGTAAGCGACGTTATTCAAGACGACAGGCGTGCGCGAGATCTTGATCGCCTGTTCGAACGACTCGATCGCTTTCTGCGTCTCACCCAGGCCGAGCTGAGCGCGTCCCATCGTGACGTGAAGTATCTCGCTGTCCGGCGTCAGCGACAGCGCGCGTTCGATCTCCGGCACCGCTTCTTTGAACTTGCGCCATTCGACGAGCATTTGGCCCAGGTTCGAATGCGCCGTTTGATCCAGCGGCACCACTTCGATCTGCTTGCGGAATGATTCTTCGGCGTTTGCGTAGTCCTGCTGTTGCCAGTAAATGCGGCCGAGCAGGTTGTACGCGTAGTCTTCGAATGGATTGATCTTCGTTTGCTCGCGCAGCACTGCGATCGCCTCGTCAAACTTACGTTGCTGCACGAGCACGAAGCCGAGATTGCGGCGAACCGTTTTGTGTTTCGGATCCTTTTCGACGACGCGCTTGAGCAGTTGTTCGGCGACCGGGTAGTTTCTGTTTCTCACCGCGGCTTGCGACGCGTCGAGCAGATCCTGCGTCTTAACCGTGTCGGGAAGCGCAGGCGCGCCGGCAATCTCCGTTTCGAGTGAAAGCGTTTGCGCGCCGTCAGAACGCACCGCGGCCACGAACGCCTGGTAGTCCTGCAAACGTTCGGCGGGCAATTCGCGTTGCCGCAGGCGGAGCGTCCGTTGGCTGACGAGCGTTGTTCCTTCGAGCTTGTAACTGGCGGCGTACTCGCCGTAATCGCGCGAGACTTTCAACGGCAACGGCAGCCGCGTTTGATACTTCGCCGGCAGCGTGAGTTTCAAACTGTAAGAGACGTCGATTGGTGGTCCAATCTCCAACGGCTTCTTGCTCTTCGCCGTGCGGCCGTAAAAGTTCGACAGGCTGAACGGTGGAAACGGCACCGCGATTTTCAGTTTCTTGCTGGACCAGTCGAGAAAGTCTTTTCGCGTGACGTTGAATTCGACTTCAAACGGTTTCTCGAGATCGCTTGGATCGGTTGTTTTGATGTCGGTGACTTCGCCGGTGATACCGCCGGCCATGCCGAGATAGAAACCGAGGTTCTTCCAATCGCTCTTCGGCGTGCGGCGAAAGATGAAACGCATGTACGTTTCGGCATCGCCGTGCAGGACCAGCTTGCCGCGCGCCGTGACTTTCCCGAGATCGTCAACCGTGCCTTCCATCGTCACGAGCTCCGAAGAGAGGAACGGCGGTTCGGCTGGCGTCGTTTCGAGGCGGGCTGGACCGGAAGTCGGAACCATTAACGCTTGCTTGTTGCGCAAACGCGGCGACAACAAACCGGCGGGCGCGATTTCCGACGTCGTGTCAGCCCAAAGCGTTTCGTTGCCGAGCGGAATCGCGCTGATCACGTGATCGAACTGTCCGGGCGAGGGCATGTCGACGTCGAGTTTGCGCGCGGAGTTGATCAGCACGGGATAGGCGCGCAGGCCGGTGGCGGCCAGCATCGACGCGAGCAATGTGTGTTTGTCTTTGCAGTCGCCGTACTGGTTACTCATCACGTCAGCCGCGGCGTGCGGTTGGTAGCGGCCCTGGCCCAAAGAGAGACTGACGTAACGAAAATTCTTGGCCACGTACTCGTAAAGCGCGGTGACTTTCTCTTTTTCGGTTGCGCGTCCTTTAATGATCTCTTCGGCTTTGACTTTGATCTTGTCGTCGGGAACGATCCGATCGCGTTGCAACCCCGCGTACCATTGGCCTACTTCGTCCCAGTTTTGAAATGTCGTCAGTTGCACGTGCGGACGGATCTCGTCCGGATCTCTTTCTTCGGCCTCTTCCTCCGCGGTTTCTTCCTTCTCTTTTTCTTTTTCGTCTTCGTCGGAGTCGCGTTTTAGTTTTGCCTGCTTCCAACTATAGATGCGGCGGTCGTTCTGATCTTTGATCGCGGGCTCGTAACCCGGCTCGGTTTTTAGTTTGACTTTACTCGCGGCCGGGATGTTCACGATCAATTCGTCGTTGAGAACGATCGGGCCGCGCGTCACGAAGTCGTGCTCGACCCAGAAGTGGCCTTGCGCGAGCGCGCTGTGAATGTTCCAGACGAGGTGGTATTCGAGCGTGTCGCCGGGACGAAGGCCGGGAACGGTGATGTGCTTTTGTCGCAGGTCGGTGTAGATCGGCGCCTCGCGTGCGAGTGGAGCGGAGAGATCCTGCACGTCGGAAGCAGTGGCATTGACGACGCTGCCGTCGACTTTGCGGACGCGCACGAAGTCCATGTCGAGTTTTTCGTTAGCCGAAGTGTACGGGAAGATCAGTTGTCCGAATCGTTCTACTCCCGCATCGCTCTGCACCTTCACGCGCAGGCTCACCTCGCGTTGACCCGTGCCGTCCTTTTCAAAGCGGTACGTGGTGGATAGCTGTTCGATGACGACGGCTTCTTGTGAATAGTCGGGTTTTTGTTGCGCTGCTTCTGCCGTTTTGTTCGTCGTTGTTTGCGCGAAAGCCGAGCGTGCCGGCGCGGCGAACAGGAATGAAGAAGCGACGAGTGCGGCAATGATCTGGGCATTGCGGGGGGAAAACATCTGTTAATTCTCCTGCTGTCTTGACGACTCAGACGATGGCGTGCACCAGTCTACAAAAACGCGGATGTTTTTGAAACTAATCCGGCAGCAAGAATCGCCAATAACAAATCGATGAAAAACTTCCTAATCATTATTTCGCCGCAACTTTTACATTGATTCTCATCACTTGTCATGGATTCTTCGCACGTTCGTCCGCAAGGACGCCCTACAAAAAGAAACAGACCCCGACCTGTTACGTCAGAGAAGCGTGGCATCGCAACACCCAGATGACCTCCCAGGATGACACACTCACCGCAATTCACAAGGAAAGGGTTCCCGAATGCCTGCCAGCATACTTGTGGTTGATGATGAGAATACGATTACGTGCTCCTTAGACTTACTCTTCCGCGATGCGGGCTATGAAGTAAACACTACAGCTACCGCAGTCGAAGCAGAGAAACTGCTTGCACGCCGTTCGTTCGATCTCGTTTTTCTCGACTTGCGCCTGCCCGACGCAGACGGCATTCGATCTGCTCGAACACTATCAAACGAACAACGCCGGAAACGGAAGTAGTGTTAATGACCGCACACGGTTCGCTCGAGGTCACGATCGAAGCGATCAAACGCGGCGCTTTCTACTATCTCGAAAAGCCGTTCACGTTCGATCAAGTGCTGATCCTGGCGCAACGGGCGTTGCAGTTTAAGGCGATCAAGGAAGAAAGCCGGCGGCAAAAAACTGTGCGACCGCAGGATCAGCGACGACTTCGGGATCGTCGGCAACAATCCGAGGCTGCGACAAGTTCGCGCCGTGATCCGCACTGCCGCGCCATCCGATGCGTCCGTGTTGATAGAAGGTGAGTCGGGAACCGGCAAAGAGATGATTGCGACCGCTTTACACGAACAGAGTCTAGCGCGCCGATCGTCCGTTCATTCGCATCAACTGCGCCGCGATTCCCGCGCACGCTGATCGAATCCGAGCTGTTTGGTTATCGGAAAGGCGCGTTTACCGGAGCCGATCACGATCGACGCGGACTGATCGAAGCGACGCCGGCGGCACGCTGCTGCTGGACGAGATCGCGGAAATGCCGGTCTATCTTCAAACGAAATTGCTGCGTGTGTTGCAGGAGCGAACAGTGCGACGGCTGGGCGATGAACGCGAGATCCGCGGTCGACTTTCGTTTGATCTCGTCAACTAATCGCGAGACTGCACAGATGATTCGCGAAGGGATGTTGCGGCAGGATCTGTATTTTCGTCTCAGCACGGTGCGGATCAAAGTGCCGCCGTTGCGAGAACGTCTCGACGACCTGGTGATACTTAGCGAAACATTCTTGCAGCGCCTTGCGCGGAAGTACAAGAAACGCGATGCGCGGGATTTCGCCGTCGACGTTTTCGATTCTGATGCGTTACAACTGGCCGGGGAATGTTCGCGAGCTTGGAGAGCGTGATCGAACATGCCGTGCTGTTTGCGCAGCATGATTATCTGATGCCGGAAGATCTTGCCGGATCATTTGCACACGGCTCGCCCGTCGAATTTTCGCTGCGTGATTCCGCCTTATTTAACTAAAGATGATATCGAGCGCGAAGCGATCGCGCAGACGCTCGAGCGCACCGGCGGGAACATCAAGAAGACCGCGCAGATACTCAACTACAACCGCCCCACGCTCTACCGAAAAATGCGCCGCTTCGGTCTCCGCACGACGATCTCTGAAACAGAACCTTCCGTGATCGAATCGGCTTTGTGAAGTCTCCCGCAACAGACGCACAAGCGCTGCCGCGTTTCGATCGACTTTTCTTTGCGCCTTTGCGGGAGAGTAATGTGCTACGAGTGATGACGTGGTGTGACACACAAGCGCATTTGCGTGACACGTGTTGCAACACCCTTGTCGTTATTTTCTAATTAGATTGCAGGAATAGCGTTTTGCTCTTTCCCTGCCGCAACACCTCACAGATCGGAACTTTTCAATCGGGGGGAACAATGAAATCAGTAAAGACTGTGCAACTGTGGGCGAAGTCCATCTCGCTCTGCGCGATGGTCAGTGACAATGATGTTGCTGTGTGCCTCGGCGACGAAGGCGCAGAGCAAGAGGGAGGAGAAATTATTCCGGCGCCAGTTTGCGCACGAACGATCAAGGCCGACGTCGTCGCCTTCGATCAACCGTTCTTTTACAACCGGCTAGGCGCAGTCAATCCCGCGGGCATGATCTACGCCCTGCGGAGCGACGTGAAGCCAAAGTCCGGCACGACGCTCGCGGCGGGAAACGTGCGACTCAAAGATTACAAACGCGCACGTCCAATCGTGCTGCGCATGAACGTCGGCGACTGCATACAAATAATGTTTCAAAATCTGCTCGATCCGAATCGCGCCGACGACAACCAACCGGCCACTCGCACCGCGTCGGTCCACGTCGAAGGCCTGCAACTCAAAAACAGCATTCTCGACGACGGCTCAAACGTCGGCACCAATCCGAGCAGTCTGGTCGCGCCGGAGAAACAACATCATCTACACCCTCTACGCCGAAAAAGAAGGCAACCATCTGCTCTACAGCACTGCCGCAACAACGGGCGGTGAAGGCAATGGCGGCTCGCTGCCGATGGGCTTGTTTGGTTCCGTGAACGTCGAGCCGAAAGGCGCCGAATGGTATCGCAGCCAGATCACGGAAGCAGAGCTGCGACTCGCGCAGAAGAAGAACGCCGACGGCACGCCGCATGACGACAACCGGCGGCCAGCCGGTGCTCAACTACGACGCCGTTTATCCCGCAGGCCAGCCGCGCCCGGCAGGCACGCCGATCCTGAAGATGCTCGATGCCAACAACAACATCGTGCACACGGATCTGAACGCGATCATCACCGGACCAGGCCGCGGCAATTTCCCGGCAGGCACGTATCGTCGCGAATCCAGTCGAACCCGATCGCAATCAGCCGTTCCGCGAATTCACCGTCGTCTATCACGACGAGATCAAAGCGGTGCAGGCGTTTCCGCAGTTTGAAGAAAGCGAAGACTGGCGCAACCTCGAATCCGCTGCGTTCACGTTGCACAGTGTGCGCGACGCCTTCGCGATCAACTACGGCACCGGCGGCATCGGCGCCGAGATTCTTGCCAACCGTTTCGGCGTCGGCCCGATGGCCAAATGCACCGAATGTCTGTTTGAAGAGTTTTTCCTGTCGGCCTGGACCGTTGGCGACCCGGCGATGATCGTCGACGTCCCGGCAAACACGACGAGACGCGAGCGGAAATCTGATTCCGGGTTTCAAGGCGACCAAGGCTTTCTTCCCCGACGATCCGTCAAACGTTCACCACGCGTATCTGAACGACAACGTCAAGATGCGCGTGGTGCATGCCGGTCCAAAAGAACATCACATCCATCACTTGCACGCGCACCAGTGGCTGCACACGCCCGAGAGCGACAATTCCACCTATCTCGACAGCCAGGCGCTGGGACCGAGCTACTCATTCACTACTGAGATCGCGCACGGCGGCGCCGGCAACCGCAACAAGACGCCGGGCGACTCGATCTTCCACTGCCACTTCTATCCGCACTTCGCGATGGGCATGTGGGAACTGTTTCGCGTTCACGACGTGTTCGAAGCGGGCACGAAGCTCGACGGCAATGGCCGGCCGATAGCGACTTCACGCAAGCTTACCTGACGGTGAGATCGCCGCGGGCACTCCGATTCCGGCACTCGTGCCGATTCCGACGATCGCGATGGCGCTGATGCCGACGGCGAGTTTTCAGGGCTATCCGTTTTACATTCCAGGCGTAGCCGGACACCGGCCGCCAACACCCCCGCTCGACACCATCGACGACGGTGGTCTGCCGCGTCACATCATCGTCGGCGGCACTGCGGTCCATCACAAAGAACGTCTGCCGGCGTTCAGCTTGGCGAAAGCGCGTCTCGATTTTGATAAGTCACTGGAAAAGGCGCAGGCTCTGTTCATTCCGGAGACTGGAACTGCAACAGAAATCGCGGCGATGAATTTCCACGCGGTGCGCACGCACGCCGAGCTTCACTCCTGAAGGCGTGGCCGCGAACTTCATTACCAACGGCCGCCCGGCAGTCAAAGGCGCGCCGCTCGCCGATCCTTGCGTCGACGATACGGGAACCGCTGCCGGCGTGCCGCGTCTTTACAAGGGCGCCAACATTCAGCTCGACATCAAGCTCAACAAGGCCGCCTGGCACTTCCAGCAATCGCGCATTTCCGCGCTGTGGGGCGACGTGAAACCGACTCTCGACGGCACGCGCGCGCCGGAGCCACTTTTCTTCCGCGCCAACACCAACGACTGCATCACGTTCCATCACACGAATCTGGTTCCGCGCGTTTACGTCCAGGACGACTTCCAGGTGCGCACGCCGACCGACACGATGGGCCAGCACATTCACCTCGTGAAGTTTGACGTGCTCGCTTCCGACGGCGCTGGCTAATGGTTTCAACTACGAAGACGGAACTTTCAGTCCGGAAGAAGTCATCGAGCGCATTCGTGCTATTCGCAAGTTCAACGGCTGCCTTGGTGTCGATTCAGGTGACGCGCGTGACGGCACAACCACCTGCCCGAAAGCCAAGCCGCATCCGTTCTTCGGCACGCTCGGCGCGCAGACAACAGTGCAACGCTGGTATCGCCGACAACGTGCTCAACAACGCCGGCGACGATCGCACGCTGCGCACAGTCTTCACGCACGATCACTTTGGCCCTTCCACTCACCAGCAGACCGGTCTTTATGCCGGTCTTGTTGTTGAGCCGCAGGGTTCCAAGTGGCGTCATCCGGAAACGGGCATTTTCTTCGGTGGCGCAGGGTATCACGCCGCGCTTCGATGGTGGACCAACAAGCTGGCGCGCTGACATCATCACCTCCGACGTCACGAAGAGCTATCGCGAGTTCCTGCTGGAGTTCGCCGATTTCCAACTTGCGTACGACGGGCTTCGTCCAGTCAACCCGCCCGCGAAGAACGAACCAGGTCTGCCGTTCCTGCTCGAGCCGGCAGAAAAATGTCCTGGCAGCAGCTTCGCGCCGCCGTGTCCGGAAGCAATCGCAGCCGCCGACGTGGGCACGATGAGCGTCAACTATCGCAACGAGCCTGTCGCGCTTCGCGTCCGCGATCCGGGAACAAACAAACAGGCCGCCGGTCTCGCAGGTAATCTTTCGCACGTCTATCGTTCGAACGTTGCTGCGCGCAGATACGCGCTTCAACGTGCAACCAAACTTCTATCCGCCGCTGACGGCCGATGTGCAACCCGGCGATCCGTTCACGCCGTTGCTCAGGGCTTATGAAAACGATCCGGTGCAGATTCGCATTCTGGTCGGAGCGCACGAGGAAGGTCACAACTTCGGCGTCAACGGCATCAAGTGGTTGTTTGAACCTTCGGAGCTGAATTCGGGTTTCCGCAACAACCAGATGATGGGCATCTCCGAGCACTTCGAGTTCGTCGTGCCGCAACTGCCGCGCAAGCCCGACGGCAAGACGGCAGACTATCTCTATCAACCCGGCAAAGGTGTTGACGATCAGTGGAATGGTCTCTGGGGACTGATGCGAGTTTACGCAACGAAGAAAGTTGACTTGCTTGAGCTGCCCAACAACCCGAAGAACAACACACTCGATTTCAGCAACCAGGGCGACTTCAACGGAGTCTGCCCGAAGACTGGCTCCGGTGCGAACCTACAAAGTGACCGCGACTACAGCGCAGAAAGCTCTGCCAGGCGGGACGCTGGTCTACAACCCGCGACGAACTAACGGCGGCAAGCTGCACGATCCGACGGCGATCATGTTCTTCCGCTCGGAAGATCTCGATCCGATCACCGGCGTAGATCAAACCGCACGTGTCGATCGAGCCGCTCATCCTGCGCGCCAGTGCGGGCGAGTGCATCGAAGTCGCACTCACAAACAACTTGCCGGCGGGCACGCAGTTCGATCTCGACGGCTTCAACACGCTGCCGATGATCGTCGACAAGTTCAATGCCAATCAGGTGAAACCGTCCGGCGACGTCGGACTCCATCCGCAGTTGGTTTTCTTCGACGTCACGCAGAAGCGACGGCATGAACGTCGGTTTCAATCCGGTTCAGACCGCCGCGCCGGGCAGAACTGTCACTTACCAGTGGTACGCGGGCGATGTGACGACTGGACCAAACAACACCGGCGTTGCCGACGCCGATCGAGTTTGGCGCGACGAATCTTTCGTCGTCCGATCCGATCAAGCACTCGAACAAGGGCGCGATCGGCGCGCTCATCATCGAGCCGAAGGGATCTTCCTGGAACGACTCGCTTCGGGTCACGCGCCCAGATCTACATCAAGAGAGCCAGACGGCACAATCTTCCGTGAGTTTGTGACGATCTTCCAGAACGACATCAACCTTCGCTACAAGGGATTCTATCGGCGAGGCCACCGTCGGAATTAGGCATTGCCGTGCCAAACCTGGCGGAAGCAGAAGATCCGGAAGACTCGGGCCAGAAGGCGGTCAACTATCGCACCGAACCACTTTGGAAACGAATCGGCTTTCCACCGGATACGCCACTCGAAAAGACGCGCGAGTTTGATTTCACGAACGTCCTGACGAACTCACAGGTCGGCGGCGATCCGGTCACGCCGGTGTTCTCTGCAATCGCCGGGACAGGAGATCCGCATTCGCATGCTCCATCCCGGCGGTCATCCGCGCAACGACAACTACATGCTGCACGGTCACATTTGGGAAGCAGCAGCCTTACGTCAGATGAGTCGCAGGCGCTCGGCAGCAATCCCGCTTTCGAATTGGGTTGGTTCGCAAGGCTGGAGTTGGACCAGGAACCCACTTCGATTTCATTCCGAAAGGCGGAGCGGGCGGCCGCTTCCGTGTGCCGGGTGATTATCTCTATCGCACGTTCCAGTCGTTCCATTTCGACGGTGGCATCTGGGGAATCTTCGCGCGTGACTTCCACGCCGCCGCCTCGATGTCCGCCATGTCCGCCAGGAATGGATGTCCGGACGTATCTGTCCTGTTTGCTCAAGACTCAGTGAGTCAAGATACGAAGATGGCTGCGTACTAATGATCATCAAGCTTAGCCACCCTGCTTGTCTGCGCCCTCGTCTTCAGCCTAACGGCTGCGAGGGCGCAGGAACTAAAACCACAGAAGATCGTCAAAGACGGCGTCGAGATCGAGTTCACGGTTGAAGCGCCGGCTTCGACGTCGAACAACCGGAGTGATGGCCGGACAGGACGCTGTCTTCCGTTTCAAGATCCGTGACACTGCGACCAAGACACCACTGTCCGGCGTCAAGCCGGCGGCGTGGGTGGCCCAACGCGAGCGGCCTGGACCACTCGGGCCGGATCAGTGTCGCGCGAAAGTCGAGTCGTTTCTGCAAGGCAGTCTGCGTTCGCGACCCGACGTCGATCTCAACGCCTATCTACCTGCTTGCGCTCAACGAGCGAAGCCGAACATTTCGGTGATCGATCCGCTGCTCGGTTTCGGCGGCAGCAAGTTGCTGACGCTGGTGCTGTTGAAAAGTCCGGGCGAGGATTGGGCGTTGACGTCTGATCGATCGAAGTTGTTCGTCAGCATGCCGCGATCGAATCAGGTTGCCGTTGTTGACACGACGACGTGGAAAGTCATCACCGACATTGAAACCGGCGTTGAGACCGAACGCGTCTGGCGTTGCAACCCGACGAGAAGTACTTGTGGGTGGCAAACGAAACTGGCGTGACGGTGATCGACACGGCGACGTTGAAAGTCGCGAAGCAGATCGCGACGGGCGCGGGCCAGCACGAGATCGCGTTTGGCACCGATAACAAATTTGCGTTTGTTACCAATCGCGACGACGGCACGCTTTCGATCATCGACGTCGCGAATCTGAAAAAGCTGAAGGACGTAAAAACTGGCGCAGTGGCGTCGTCGTTGGCGTTCTCGCCGTTGAGCAAGGCGCTTTACGTGACGAACGAAGTTGACGGCAGCATCGCAGTTGTCGATTCCGCGAGTCACAAGCTGCTGGCGAACATTGCGGCGAAACCCGGACTCAAGACTGTTCGCTTCGCGCCGCGGCGGACGCTGGGGATTCGCTGCCAATCCGACAACAGTCGATCGTTTATATCTTCGACGCCTCGACCAATCGACTGGTCCATGAACAACCGGTCGGCGAAGCGTCCGGATCAAGTCGCGTTTTCCGACAACTTTGCTTACGTGCGCTCGCTCGGCACGGAGCAGGTGTCGGCGATCCGGCTCAGCACAGTTGGGCGAGCAAGGTCGACGTGGTGAAGTTTCCCGGCGGACAGAATAGCGCCGGGACGTCGGCGCGCGTCTGGCTGCGAGCGCCGATGCTTTTGTCGCCGCGCCGGAGCCGGCGCGATGCTGCTCGCGAATCCTGCCGACCAGATGATCTATTACTACTCGGAAGGCATGGCGGCGCCGATGGGTAACTTCCAAAACTATCGCCGCGTGCCGCGAGCGGTGAAAGTTGTCGATCGCAGTCTGCGAGAAGAATCGCTCGGTGTTTACTCGACCACGGCAAGGCTGCCGAAAGAGGGCGTTTACAACGTTTCGCTGCTGCTCGACTCGCCGCGCGTGGTCCATTGTTTCGAAGCAGTCGCGCGACGAATCCGCGATTCCTCCGATGCAGAAGACGGCGCTCCGGATTGAGTATTTGAATCAAGGATACGGCATTCAATGCCGGGCAGGAGTCGAAGATTCGCTTTCGACTGACGCGACACGGAAACAAACCAGCCGAACAGCATGTTGAAAGATGTCGGCGTGCTTGTCTTTCTTTCGCCGGGCATGTGGCAACAACGGCAGATCGCACGCTCGGCTCGGCGACGGTGTTTACGAAATCTCAGTCAACGTTCCGGAAACGGGAGTCTACCTGGTCTTCGTCGAGAGTCCGTCGCAGCGAGTCGTTTATAGGGAATTGCCGTATCTGACTTTGCACGCCACGAGCCGGAAATGAAGAAGTTCTTATCCGTCTGCGTTCTGTTCTTATCCGCGGTTTCTGTCTTTGCGCAGCTCACAGAAAGTGAGCGCCGTGGCAAAGCGATCTTTCTGCGTGGCGTCAGTCCATCCGGCGGTGAAATAACGGGACGGATTGGCGAGCTCGAGGTACCCGCTACGGCTGCGACTTGCGGCGGTTGCCACGGTATGCGCGGCGAAGGAAAAACCGAAGGCGGCATGACCGCCGGTGGTCTCACTTGGGCGCATCTCGTGAAGCCCTACGGTCACACTCATCCAACCGGCCGCACTCATGAACCATTCAACGAATCATCTTTCATCCGCGCCGTCGTGAACGGCGTTGATTCAAGCGGCAACGATCTGCTGGTCGCCATGCCGCGTTTCAAATTGTCTCCTGAAGACATGGCGGATCTGATCGCGTATGTGAAGCGCATCGAATCCGATCTCGATCCCGGTCTCACCGATAACGACATAAGGATTGGCCTCGTCGTGCCTTCCCACGGATCTTTCGCGGACGTCGGCGCGGCAATGAAAGACGTGTTCAGCGCTTACTTCGACGACGTCAACAGCCGCGGCGGAATCTTCAATCGCAAGATCGAATTGCGTGTCGCCGACAGCGGCACTGGCGGCGAAAGCACCGGCGCCGTGGCTCAGGACTTCATTCGCAAGGAACAGATCTTCGCTTTTGTCGGCGGCCTGAGCGCGGGCGCCGACGCGCAAATCGCCGCATTCGCGCGCAAAGAAGAAATTCCATTCATCGGTCCATCAACGCTCCTGCCGCACGCGGAAACGCCGGTCAATCGTTATCTGTTCTACGTGCTTCCCGGCATCGCCGAGCAATCAGCGTCGCTGGTTAACTTCGCCGCCGCCAACTCTGCGCTGCGCAAAACGCGCGCGGCGATCGTCTATGCCGACAACAGCCTCAGTCTTGCCGCAGCGAACGCCGCAGAAGATCAGTTGCACAAACTCGCGTGGACGGCGAACACGAAACAAAGCTACACCGCGACGAGCTTCGACGCCCGCCGCCTCGTCGACAATCTGAAAAACGCGGAAGTCCTGTTTTTCTTCGGCAGCGGAAAAGAACAATCGGCACTGTTGCGCGAAGCCGCATCAGCCGGTTGGACGCCGAGCGTCTTTTTCCTGGGCGTGTTGTCTGGAAAAGAGCTGCCACCCGAATCGCTCACCGCCTTCAAAGACAAACTCTTCATCGCGTTTCCAACCGTGCCCGCCGATATCACGAGCGAAGGAATGGCGGAATTCCGCGCGCTGCATGAGAAGTACAAGTTTGCTCCGCGGCACACGGCCTCCCAGCTCTCGGCATTTGCCGCGGCTAAAATCTTCGTCGAAGCACTCACGCGCGCCGGAAAAGACCTCAGCCGGGAGAAGCTCGTCAACACCCTCGAAGGCTTTTACGAGTACGACACCGGCGCCACACCTCGAATCACCTTCGGTCCAAACCGCAGAATCGGCGCTGCCGGCGCTCACGTCGTCCCCGTTACCGTGGCCGAAACAGGATTCGCGCGGGCCAGCGGCTGGATCAAGGCTTACTAAACAGATCTCGCGGAATTTAAAAGTGGTGCAGTTTCAACGAGAACGCCAAAGGCGTTCAATAATTTGAGCCCAGAAACTATGAAGCCGGGTCTCCCAAAGTCGGTTTGAAAGTTGGAGAATATCCAACGACACGAGTTTGACCCTTGCGGGCTGACTCAAAACCTGACGATGAAGGGAGTACCCGGTGATGAAGATATTGGCATTGGATTTAGGGAAATACAAGACGGTGGGCTGTGATTACGAGAGCGAGAGTGGGGCGCATCAATTTAAGCGCGGGGTGACCACGCCAGCGGGCTTAGCCAAGATGGTGCAGGAAGTAAAACCCGATCGAGTGGTGATTGAGGTTTGCTCGATTGCGGGTTGGGTGTGTGACCTGTTGTGGGGCATGGGTATCGAAGTGCAGGTGGCCAACACCAGTGACGACGCCTGGCGCTGGCGCAAAGTGAAGCAGAAAGATGATCGGCGCGATGCGTTGAAAGCGGCCCGTTTATCAGCGGTCAATCAGCTGCGCGAAGTTTACAGGCCGGCGCACGAAGTGCGGCAATGGCGCGCCTTAATTACTGATCGGCAACACCTAATCCGACGGCGCACGAAGATAAAGAATCACATTCGTGATCTGTTGCTGCGCGAAGGGCAGCTTTTAAGGCGTGGCAGCAGTTGTTGGAGCCAGGCGGGCATCAAACAGTTGGAGGAGCAGGCGCGGCCCTTCAGCGAATGTGGGCCGGCGGAATTATGGCGCGGTGAATTGCAGCTTGAGCTGGAGCAGCTGAAAGAGATGCAGCGACAAGTGACCACGGTGACGGCGCAGTTGGATAAGATTGGCGTGGGCGATGCCCGGGTGCAACTGTTGCGCACCGTTCCGGGAGTGGGAGCGAGCTTGGCGGAAGCGATCGTAGCGCTGTTGGACCAGCCGCAGCGTTTCCGTAAAGCCAGTCAAGTGAGCGGCTATATTGGGATGGTGCCCAAAGCAATGGATTCGGGAGAAACGGAACGGCGTGGCCACATCACGCGACAAGGCAGTCGGCTGGTGCGTTCCTTATTAGTGGAAGTAGCTTGGGCGGGACTACGACACAATGCCTGGGTGCGCCAGACCTATCAACGACTGAGCGGGGGCAAGAAGGCACGTAAGAAGATTGCGATCGTGGCAGTGGGCCGGAAACTGCTGGTGAAATGTTGGGCCATGTTGCGCGATAACCGTAGCTGGGATTGGCAACCGCAAATTACCTGAGCAGAGAGTAATCGCGGAAGTGAGGACCAAGGGGAAACGTTAAGCGAACTAAACGCTGAGGTCGGGTCAGACTCGAGTGGGACAAGAGCAAGGTCGGAGACAGATTGAGATGACGAGAAACTCGTAGGAACCCTGAGAGCAAAACTCGGAGCCCAGAATGAGACTCGTCGCACCGTTGAATGAGACCACACGTGAAAAGCTACGTTGTAGCCAACTGTGGAAACTCGAATAGAAGGGTGAACCAATCAGATCTCGAAATTCCTCTTGACACGACCCGGCTTCATAGAAGGGTTGCTTCAAACCCTGGGTGAGTCAGGCATTAATCCTATGAACTCTGAAGGAGTTTCAATTGCAAAACCGAACACTTTCAGTGTTGTCTAATTATCTGCTGGTGTATCCCAGGGTTGAAGCAACCCTGGGCTGAAATTAGAGAACGCCTTCGGCGTACTAACACATAGTCAAACTGTACCCTACCCGGAATTTGCCCTAAAAGACCCCATATCGACGCCGTTCTGACAAGATTTTTCCACATATTTGCACGTTAAACGACTTTTATTCTTTGCTAGACTTTCTTCCCCCGACACTTCCTTGCTCCCCGAAAGGTGCGTGGATTGCCCTAGACTCCTCCGTCATTTAACCAAGTGGACGTAGTAGCCGAAGCGACACTACACCGCGAGAATTCCTGGAGTTACAAATGAAGCGTTTCCTTTACCCGGCAGTCCTTGGCGTCTCTCTAGCGCTCATGCTTTGCTCGATACTCCCTTTAATGCCCAGAACGCACGCCCAATCCCTTTTTCAATCTATAGTTAGCTTGCCGAGCATCGACACGCCCGTCGATCCGAAGCTCTCGGAAGACCTGCTGGAAAAAGTCGCCCAGGGCCACGGCGCTGATCTCGTTCGCGTCATCATTCAACCAAAAACCAATCAGTCAGACCTCATTATCGACTCCGTGCTCGAGCTCACGGGCGCCAGCGACATTCGCAAGTTGAAGAAAACGCGTATCGCGACTTTGCCGGTGGTGGCGGCCGTAGCAATGGCTGCCCGCAACGACGTGTCTTACGTGTCACTTAATCGCGACGTGCAACCGATGGGTCACGTCACGCGGACGACCGGCGCCGATCAGGTCCGCGGCAGCTATAACAACAATGGAAACAACAATAACGGCTCGCTCGACGGTTCCGGCATCGGAATAGCCATCCTCGACTCCGGCATCGACACCGGGCATCGTGCGTTTCTCAACCGCACAAACAGCCTCCGCGTGGTATACAGCGAAGACTTCACGAACGAAGGCCGCACCGACGATCCGTACGGACACGGAACTCACGTCGCGTCGCTTGCTGCCGGCAACGGCCGCATCTCAAACGGCGAATATCTCGGCATCGCGCCCAACGCCAACCTGATCAACCTGCGGGTCCTGAATTCTCAGGGCCTGGGGACAACCGGCACCGTACTGCGCGCGCTCGATTGGATCGAGACAAATCGAGCTACATACAACATTCGCATCGTGAACATGAGCCTGGGCATGCCGGCGATCGATTCGTATCGCAACGATCCGATCTGCCGCGCGGTGCGACGGCTGGTTGACGCAGGCGTGGTCGTGTTTGCTGCCGCCGGAAACAACGGCAAAGACGAAGACGGAGACAAGATCTACGGCCGCATTCATTCACCCGGCAACGAGCCGTCGGCGATCACTGTCGGCGCCACGAATACTTTCGGCACGGATACACGCAACGACGACGGCATCACGTCCTATAGCTCGCGCGGACCGACGCGCTCGTTTACTACCGACGACGACGGCAATAAACACTACGACAATCTGATCAAACCCGACCTCGTCGCGCCTGGAAACAAACTGATCGACGCCGAATCCGATGCCAACTATCTGGTAACTCAAACGCCTTCGTTGGACGCGGGCGTCAGCGATACTGACAATCGCCGCATGATGTTTCTCAGTGGAACGTCGATGGCGACGCCTGTGGCAGCAGGTGCGGCAGCGTTGATGTTGCACGCGAATCCGCACCTGACGCCAAACCTCGTTAAGGCGTTATTGATGTATTCCGCACAACCTCTCGCCGGATTCAACATGTTCGAGCAGGGCGCGGGACAGTTGAACATCACCGGCGCCGTGCAGTTGGCGCGACTGGTGCGAACGGATCTCACGAGCACAACGGCCCTTGGTGCGCCGCTGCTCACCGATGCTCCGCCGGCAGCGGAGACGACAATCGCCGGCCACTCGTTTACGTGGTCGCGCGGCATCGTTCTCAACCAAACTTACGCGACCGGCACTGACCTGATCACCCGGTATCAGCTCGGCTATTCACTCGGCAGCCTGCTCGGCAGTGGTGTGATCACCGGCGACGGCGTTCTGATTCCGGATCCTTCATTCTTTTCTGACGGCGTTATTACTGGTGACTATATCCTTACCAGTTATGGTGTAATAACCGGCGATGGTGCTTCGTTCCTCGCCATTAACTTACTGTTTCAGAATCTCCTGGGGGATGGCGTGATCACGGGCGACGGCGTCATTACCGGTGACGGCGTGATCACGGGCGACGGTGTAATAACGGGAGATCTGGTGATGACTGCGCAGTCGGCGATGCTCAACGGCGATAGTGGTACTATGATGTCGCCGGTGTCGGATGATGGGAGCGACAGCGTAGAGTATTAACCTGCGTTCGTTCATACGTGCGGCAAACGTACATTCGTGCGGCAAATGTTATGAGTTAGTGGGCTTTAGGGCCCGGCTTGTCTTACCACCAACCGCATTATCTCGCAATGCGATTTGACGGCTTGTCGTGCGCATGCCGATCCGAAATCACGAGAGGTAACTATGAGTGCGGCAGAAGTAAATGTTAATCGCCCCAACTTCGGACAAGTTTACATGTGGTCGCTGGTCACCGCGGGTGCAGCAATCGTCCTCATTTCGCTCTACGAGCTGCCATTTGCGGACCTCGACCCGCGATTTATCTTTCTTTGTCTGATGGTGATGGCGAGTTCGCTTATCGCCATTCCGATCCCGCGAGTCAGCGGGCGTATCACGGTTGCGGACACGTTTGTCTTTTTGACGTTGCTGCTTTACGGAGGGTCGGCGGCGATCATGGTTTCTGCCCTCGAAGGCGTTGCGGCGACGTTGATTATCAGCAAACGTCCACGCACGATTCTTTTCAACTCCGCGATTCTCGCCACCTCCACGTTCTTCACGGTTGTTGTTCTGAACTGGATCGTTGGTCCGCCGACGACTGTGACCGATCACGATTTCTCGGAGAAATTCTTTAAAGCCATGTGCGTGATGGCGCTGGTGCAGTACGTCGCCAACACGGGTCTGATCGCGGTCGAGAAGGCTTACAAGATCAAGGAATCGACCTGGAATACGTGGCGCATGTATTATCTTTGGACTTCGATGACTTATTTCGCGGGCGCGTCAGCTGCCGGCATTATCGCGATCCTGATCAAGAACTACGGGTTTTACGCCGTCGTCGCAACCGCGCCGATCATCCTCATCATCTGTTTCACTTATCAAACGTATCTGAAGAATATCGAGGCTTCGATGGCACAAACTGAAGCTGCGCGGCTGCACGTCGAAGAGCTTTCGCGATACATCGGCGAGTTGCAACGTTCGGAAGAGGCACGCGGGCACTTGCTCGTGCGCGCCGAACGTGCGCGCTCCGAAGCTGAGGCCGCTAATCGCATCAAAGGACGAGTTTCTGGCGACGCTGTCGCACGAATTGCGGACGCCGCTGACGTCGCTGCTCGGTTGGTCGAGTGTGTTGCGCGAAGCGAGACGCGATGAAAAAGTCTTGAAGCAGGGATTCGAAGCGATCGATCGGAACGCGCGCGTGCAGGCGCAGCTCATCGACGATCTGCTCGACGTGTCGCGCATCGTTTCCGGTAAGCTCAATCTCGACGTGCGCCCGTTGGATATCTGTTCCGTGACGCGTGCGGCGATCAATGTTGTGCGTCCGGCGGCTGACGCAAAAGGCATCGCGCTGGATTACTCCGCCCAGCCAGGCCTGGGTGCGATCTCCGCGGACTCGGCGCGTTTGCAGCAGATCATTTGGAATTTGTTATCGAACGCGGTCAAGTTCACGCCGCAAGGCGGCAAGATCACGATCCGCATCTCGAGCAGGAAGGATCGCACGCGAAGAGTCACCGTGCAGGACACGGGGCAGGGAATCGATCCGGAGTTTCTGCCGCGCGTGTTCGATCGATTTCGGCAGGCGGACAGCTCGACGACGCGGAGTTTTGGTGGGCTGGGACTCGGACTTGCGATCGTGCGTCATCTCGTCGAGCTTCACGGCGGCACTGTGTCCGCGGAAAGCCCCGGCGTTGGCAAAGGCGCAACGTTCTTCGCGACGTTTCCGCTGCTCACGGATCGCGCCGAGCCCGATCACGCACAGCGGCGACATCGCTGCGTCGGAGAATTCATTCGCTCGATGGTTTACGTGTCCTTCTGGTCGACGACGAACCGGAAGCACGCGAGATCATCAGCACTGTGATTGGCCGCACCGGAGCGGAAGTGAAGACTTGTATTTCCGCCAGCGAAGCACTGTTGAAGCTGAGCCGAGTGGCGGCCCGACGTGATCCTGAGCGATATCGCGATGCCGGAAGAAGACGGTTACAGTTTCATCGGTAAAGTTCGATCGCTTGCCGCGTGAGAAAGGCGGCGAAACTCCGGCAGCAGCACTGAGCGCGTATGCGCGCGACGAGGATCGCGCACAAGCGTTGGCGGCGGGCTATCAAATGCACATTGCGAAACCGATCGCCGCGAGCCAACTCGTGACGATGGTCGCAAAACTCGCCGGCCGCGAAAACTGAGTCGGTTGTACTTCGAGTCAGGATTCTCTGCGTTCCTCTGCGGCCCTCTGTGTTCTCTGCGTTTAACCTGCGTCCCACGCATCTTTAACGCCGAGTTCGCAAAGAACCGCAGAGTTCGCAGAGAGCTGTGGCAAAACGCCCACGAAATTCTGTAAAGTAAACACCATGAAGAAGGCGCCGGTTGGTATCGGTATCATCGGGACGGGGTTTGCGCGCACGACCCAAATTCCAGGTTTCCGCGATTGCATGGGCGCGAAGATTGTCGCAATCGCCAGCGCACATCGCGAACGCGCCGAAGCGGTCGCGAAGGAGTTCGACATCGACTACGTCGCTCCGACTGGCGAGCAGCTGGTCCAACGCAACGACGTCGATCTCGTCAGCATCGTCACTCCTCCTGCAACCCACATGGAGATCACGCTCGCCGCGCTCGAACATCGCAAGGCCGTGCTGTGCGAGAAGCCGATGGCGATGAACGCCGGCGAAACCGCGCGCATGGTGGAGAAAGCGCGCGACGCGGGCGTGCTTGCGTTGATCGATCACGAGTTGCGTTTTCTCAACAGCCGCAGGACGATGCGGGGCATGTTGCAAACAGGCGCGATCGGCACCGGTGCGTCATTGCAACTATGTATTTCGATCCGACTATCGCGGCATTCCCGGATCGCGCGTGGGATTGGTGGTCTGACGAAGCGATGGGCGGCGGCACGCTCGGCGCAATCGGATCGCACGTTATCGATTCGTTTCGCTGGATGCTCGGCACGGAAGATCAGCCAGGCGCTCGGCCTGCTTTCGACGCACATCAAGCAACGGCACGACAAAGCTATCGGCGAAGCGCGCGAGGTCACCACGGACGACGAAGCGAAGCTGATGTTTCGTTTCGCGGATGGTCCATTGACCGAGGGCGCGACCGGCGCCGCGCGCTTTCGGTTGTCGAATCAGGCAAGTATGAAAACCGGCTCGAGATCTACGGGACGAAAGGCGCGTTGATGGTCGAAGAGACCGGCGAACTGTGGCGCTCGCCGACGGGATCGGGCGTGTGGCGTCCGGTCCAGGTGGACCAGGACCACATGGCCCAGGGAATGCGCGAGAGCAGTTGGTCGCGCGGGTTCACGGCGTTTGCAGTTGCGATTTGCGATGCGTTGCAGGCCGGCAGGACGACAGTCTAAGACGCTGCGACGTTTGAAGACGGTCATCGCGTGCAACTCGTTCTGGATGCCATTCGCGCGTCGAATGAAAGTGGATGCTGGGTGACCATTGCTTGATGCCGCAATCGAAACGTCATTCGCATCGGCGTTGACACAGGCGGCACATTTACCGATTTCGTCTTTGTAAAAGACGGCCAGATTCAACTCTTCAAAGTTCCTTCCACACCGGAAGATCCTTCACTCGCAATCAAACAGGGACTCGCTGCGCATCGGCACAGCGTTACGAGGTGGTGCACGGCACGACTGTCGGCACGAATGCGTTGCTGCAACGGCGCGGCGCGCGCACCGCGCTGATCACGACACGCGGGTTTGAAGACGTGTTGGCGATTGGGCGGCAGGCGCGTCCCGAGTTGTACAACCTCAATGCGGTGAAACCGCCGCCCCTTGTTGCTGATGAGCTGCGGTTTGGTGTGACGGAGCGAGTTGTTGCTTCCGGCGAGGTGATCGAGCCGCTGAACGAGAGCGAACTGCCGGAGTTGGTTGACCAGCTTCGGCGGGCGGAAGTGGAATCGGTTGCGATCTCGCTGTTGTTTTCGTTTCTGCATCCGGAGCACGAGGAGCGAATTGCGGAGTCGTTGGCGTCGCTTGGCGTGCCGTTGTCGATCTCGAGCCGGATCTTGCCGGAGTATCGCGAGTACGAGCGCACGTCGACGGTGGTTATCAACGCGTATTTGCAGCCGTTGATGGGCCGGTATCTCAGCCGGCTGAAGCAGGGGTCGAAGCTGAACTTGCGCGTGATGCAGTCGTCGGGCGGGAGCATTTCCGCTGAGATTGCCGCGGCGGAGCCGGTGCGGACGATTCTTTCTGGGCCATCCGGCGGCGTTGTTGGCGCGTTGCGGGCGGCGCGTTCGGCGGGGATCAGGAACGTGATCACGTTTGACATGGGCGGCACGTCGACTGACGTTGCGCTCTGCGACGCTGGCGCGATTCGCACGACGAATGAGGCTGTGGTTGCGGGGTTGCCGGTGGCAGTTTCGGTGATGGACATTCACACGGTCGGCGCGGGTGGCGGATCGATTGCGCGCGTTGATGAAGGCGGATCGTTGCGTGTCGGGCCGGAGTCGGCGGGCGCTGACCCTGGGCCTGCGTGTTACGGGCGATCGATGTTGCCGACCGTGACCGATGCGCACGTTGTGCTTGGTCATTTTGGCGGTGGTGGTTTGTTGGGCGGCGAGTTCAAGCTGGACGAAGAACGCGCGCGTGCGGCGTTGGCTGCGCTGGCTGAAGATTTGAGTCGCGTGACTGGGAAGCGAATGAGTGTCGTTGCGGCGGCGGAAGGTGTTTTAGTCGGTCGCGAACACGAACATGGAACGGGCGCTGCGGCATATTTCGGTTGAACGCGGACACGATCCGCGACAGTTTGCGTTGTTGCCGTTTGGCGGCGCTGGTGGATTGCACGCCGTCGAGCTCGCGCGTGCATTGCGCATCCCGTCGGTCATCGTGCCGACTGCGCCCGGCGCATTGTCTGCCGTTGGTGTTTTGGTTGCAGACGTGGTGAAGGACCAGAGCCGCACCGTGATGCTGAGCTGTGGCGCGAAAGAGATCGCGAAGCTGGCGAGGGTGTTTCGCGAGCTGGAACGTGAAGCGACGCAGGTGTTACGGCGCGAAGGCTTTCCGGTTGCGAAGCAAAGACACGAACGCGCGCTGGCGATGCGTTATCGCGGGCAGTCGTTTGAATTGTTAGTTACGAAAACAGATGGGAACATCGCGGCGGCCTTTCATCGCGCGCATCGCGAGCGCTACGGATATGCGCAGGAGCAAAGCGAGATCGAGATCGTCAGCGTGCGGCTGCGATCTGTTGGCCTGTCGAGAAACTGAAGGTGCGCAAGATCGCGGCGGGCGAGGCACAGCAAAACCGCATGTCCTGCGCACTCGCATATCTCGATCGGCCGCAAGACAGACGTCGCAGTTTACAAACGCGACGATCTTCGCGGTGGCGTAAAACTGCGCACGCCGTGCATCGTCACCGAATACTCCGGCACGACCTTGATCCCCGCGGACGCCCGTGCGCGGGTGGACCAGTTCGGAAACATCCTGATCGATTTATGAACGATGGCCTTGACCAAGGATTCTTTCGAACTCGCGCAAGGATTCTTTCGAACTCGCGCAAGGATTCTTTCGAACTCGCGCAAGGATTCTTTCGAACTCGCGCAAGGATTCTTTTCGAACTCGCGCAAGGATTCTTTCGAACTCGCGCAAGGATTCTTTCGAACTTCGCGCAAGGATTCTTTCGAACTCGCCGCAAGGATTCTTTCGAACTCGCGCAAGGATTCTTTCGAACTCGCGCAAGGATTCTTTCGAACTCGCGCAAGGATTCTTTCGAACTCGCGCAAGGATTCTTTCGAACTCGCGCAAGGATTCTTTCGAACTCGCGCAAGGATTCTTTCGAACTCGCGCAAGGATTCTTTCGAACTCGCGCAAGGATTCTTTCGAACTCGCGCAAGGATTCTTTCGAACTCGCGCAAGGATTCTTTCGAACTCGCGCAAGGATTCTTTCGAACTCGCGCAAGGATTCTTTCGAACTCGCGCAAGGACTCTTTTTTCGAAGCGGCTCCGCCGCCGGATGTGCGGCGAGGCTTTCCTCGCCGTCAGCGCTGACTAGAACCTTTGGGCTTCGCCCATCGTCCGGGCTTTGCCCAAGGGCCAGAGGCCGAACCAAGGGCATAGCCCAAATTTTTTACCACTCTCTACGGCAAGGCAGAGCCTTGCCTCACATCAGTCGGCAGAGCCGGTAAGAAAGTACTCTTAAGACCGGTAAGAAAGTACTCTTAAGACGGTAAGAAAGTACTTCTTAAGACCGGTAAGAAAGTACTTCTTAAGACGGTAAGAAAGTACTTCTTAAGACGGTAAGAAAGTACTTCTTAAGACCGGAAAGAAAGTACCCTTAAGAAATGAAGCAGAAGTTCGATCCGACAACGCTCGAAATTTATCGCGCGCTCTTCACTTCTGTTGCGGAAGAGATGGGGATTGCGCTGCGGCGCACCGCCTTTTCGCCGAACATCAAAGAGCGGCGCGATTATTCGTGCGCGGTGTTCGACGCGAAGGGACGCGTGATCGCGCAGGGCGATCACATGCCGGTGCATCTCGGATCGATGCCGATGGCCGTCGCAGCCGCTCTCGATGAGATCGAATTCGCGCCCGGTGATGTTGTGGCCGTGAACGATCCGTTTGCAGGCGGCACGCACCTGCCGGACGTGACGTTAGTAACGCCCAGTGGTCATCAAGAAGAAAACGGATCTCTGTTCTATGTCGCGAACCGCGCGCATCACGCTGACATCGGCGGCGCGACGCCCGGATCGATGGGACTTGCCACCGATATTTACGGCGAAGGCATTCGCATCCCGCCGATTCGTCTCGTCAGAAGCGGCGTCCTCGATAGCGACACGATGCGTTTGCTGCTGGCGAATGTGCGCGGCAACGTCGAGCGCCGCGGCGATTTCGACGCGCAAATCGGATCGCTGAAAACCGGCGCGACGCGTTTGCTGGAGATCGTCGAGCGGCGCGGTGAACGTGAAGCGACGCGAGTATGCCGAGCAGTTGATCGACTACTCGGCGCGGCTGATGCGACACACGATCGCATCGATCCCGAATGGGACGTACGAAGCGGAAGATGCGCTTGACGACGATGGCATCGAAGATCGGCCGGTGCCGATCGCGGTGCGCATAACGATTCGCGGTGAGCGCGCCGTTAGTCGACTTCACCGGCAGCGCGCCGCAGGTCGTCGGCGCGATCAATGCGGTCGAAGCGATCACGGTGTCGGCAGTGTCGTATGTGTTTCGTTGTCTGGTTGGCGGTGAAGTTCCGGCGAGCGCGGGTTTGATGGAACCGATCGAAGTGATCGCGCCTGCGGGAACAGTCGTCAATGCGAATCCACCGGCATCAGTCGCAGGCGGAAACGTCGAAATGTCGCAGCGCATCGTCGACGTTTTGTTCAAGGCGTTGTCGCAGGCGTTGCCCGATCGCATTCCGGCGGCCAGTCAGGGAACGATGAACAATCTGACGATTGGCGGCATCGATGCGCGCAGGGGGCAAGGTCAGGAGTTTTCTTACTACGAGACTGTCGCCGGCGGCATGGGCGCGCGGCCGTCGCTCGACGGCATGAGCGGTGTACACACGCATATGACGAACAGTCTGAACACGCCTGCGGAAGCGCTCGAATATGCGTATCCTTTGCGCGTGCGTGAGTATCGTTTGCGTGAAAATTCCGGTGGCGAAGGAAAGCAGCGCGGCGGTGACGGCGTCATGCGCGAGATCGAAACGCTCGTTCCGGCGCGCATGTCGTTGTTCGCCGATCGACGCAAGCGTGGACCGTATGGTCTAGTGGTGGTGCTGACGGCGCAGCCCGGACCTAACCACGATCAACGATCAACCAATCGCAGCCAAAGGCTCACACGAATTAAAAGCTGGAGATCGTATTCGAATCGAAACTCCTGGTGGCGGCGGCTGGGGAAAGGGCTAACTCTGCGTCTCTGCGGTAACAGAAAGACTCACCGCAGAGGCGCGGAGCACACAGAGAAGTTCTAAGTCGTAAGCCGGCGATAAATTCCCGGCAATCGTTCCGGTAACGACAAAACATCGTCAATAATCGTGTAACCAATCTCGCCGTAAAGATCTTTCAACTCCGCCTCTGACTCGCGATCGATCGTGATACAAAACGGCGTGATGCCTTCGTTCTTCGCCTGCCGCAACGCCTCGCGCGTGTCTTCGCGCGCATAACGCGCATCGCCGTAATCGTGATCGTACGGCCGCCCGTCTGAAAGCACGATCAACAATCGCGTGCGCGCGTCCTGCTTGGCCAACTTCGCCGTCGCATGACGAATCGCCGCGCCCAGCCGCGTGTTGTTCTGATAATTGATGCCGCCAATCCGCCGCTTCACTTCGTCGTTATACTTCTCGTCAAAATCTTTCACGACATAAAACTTCACATTGCGACGGCCTTCGGAAGTGAACCCATTGATCGAATAAACGTCACCAACGGCTTCAAGCGCCTCGCTCATCAAAACGAGACCCTCTTTCTCGATCTCGATGATGCGCCGCCCGGGCCGGGTGTACGGCTGCAACGGATGCCGCCCGATCGTCCGCGCCGTCGACGACGACTGGTCCAACAAAAACGACACCGCCACGTCGCGCCGGCGCCGCAAACGTTTCGTATAGATCCGTTCCGACTGTTGTCCATCAGCACGTCGATCGATCACGTAATCGATCACGGCATTCAGATCAAACTCCTCGCCATCGACTTCATTCGTGACGCGCGTGAGGTTCTCCGGCTTCATCAATTGAAACTGATGCCGGATCGAGGAGATGACGCCTTTGTGCCGCTCGCTCGTGTCTTCGACAAACGCGCGATCGCCCTGCTTGACGCGCTTCTCCACCACGCGACACCAACCGAGACGATGATCCGTCAGCTCGCGATCCCACTCGTCGTAGTTATAGGCGACTTCACCTTCGACGAGCGCCTGCTCAGGCGTCTCCGCTTCCGACCACGCTTCCGCACCCGCAAGCTCGTCGGGCTCACCCTCAGGCGACGGATCGTTCCACGCATTGAACAATTCGCGCGCGTCGCGACGCTGCGGCATCGTCTGCGTTTGCCGTTGTTTCAATCGTTCGGTTGGCCGCCGGATCGTCGTCGTTTTCCGATTGCTCTTCCGGAGTTTCGACTTGCTGCATGGAATCGTCCGTCGGTATGGCTGACTGGAACAGATCGTAAACGCGGCTCGTCGCCATCAGCGTGTCGGCCACGGTCGCATTCGGATTTGAAAGATAGTCGCCGACGATCGTTTCCAGTTCGGAAACGATCTGGCCGTAGAAATGACGCGCATCGTCACGCGCGCCGCCCAGCATCGTGACCTGAAACAACAACTCAAACGGCACGAGCAACATCGGCAAGTTCCATGATTCGCGGCCGGCTGCGGCCGAGGTGCTCGCGAATCAGATCGAGATCGCGTCGCAGACCGCGATACGCATGACGCAACCGGCGATCGATCCGTCCGTTTTCCAGTGTGCCAAAAATCCGCCGCGCCAGTTGCGGCAGCGGAAACAGCTTAAGACTTCTCTATAATCTAGTTCGTCCGTTGTTGTGCTTTCTTGCGCCTTTTCGTGGCTAATAAGCATGTCGTCAGGCGCCGCAAAAGCATCTCGCACGTCTACATCGTAATTCGCACGGATTGCCTCGCGAGCCGCACGCGATCACCTCACCGCGCGTCGTAAGTGCCAAACTCGATCTGCCCCGCGCGCATGCGCGGCCAGCACTTTGTAAAGCCGAAAATCCAGCTCGTCTTCGCCAAACTCATTCACCAGCGACGGCAAATGAATCGTATGCCCGTCGCCGATGCGCGCCTCGTCAGGCACCGCCGCCAGCGGCGCAACCTCGACCTCGCGTCCCGTCAACGCTTCGATATACAACCTCAGCAGGTGCTGCACTGAATCGAGCGCCAACCCGGCGCCGCCGCTGTGCAACGCCTCATAACTGCCGCGCGTCTCGAGTGAAAAATAACTGCGCCGCGCCCGCGTGTCAGTGCGTCCAGCCGACAAACCACGCCGGGCCCACTCTTCAAACTGCTCGATCGAAACGCTTCTCAACGCGCGCGCACTCGAACGAAAACACGCCAGCGCTGCCTCGCCATCCACCGCGCCAATCTCTTTCGTGAGCGCGAGCACACGGCGCGAGAGATCGATCGCTTCGTCGCGGTTTGCGCCTTCCGCGAGCAGTCGCAAAAACCGCGGACTGCTCCGCACAAACGCAACCAGGCTCGCATTGCCATGCGCCGCGACAACCCACAACAACTCGATCCACTCGTCGAAGATCTCCGGCGCGCGGCGCAGATCTCGCCGCCGGAAACGCAGCACGTGAAGCGCAGCGCCACCGCCGCGTTCGAGAAAATCGTTTGTGCGTGCCAGCAGTCGCGTGGCATCGGCGGGCGATAACTCGGCGATCGCCGCCGGAATCGAAGACCACGCATCAGCAGCAATTCCACCGGCGCGCGTCGCGAAGGCGGATGCCAGTCCGAGCGCCGCCTGCGTAACCTCTACATTGCCAAAATCTTTCAAAACACGCGCGACATCGACCGAGGCGTTCACGAACTCAGTGCTATGCTTGGCAGATCGACGCGCGATCTCGATCGCGATCTCCAACACGCTTCGCACCACCTCAATGTCGTCGATCGCGGCGACGATCGCAGGCAGCGAGTGAAGAGTCTCCCTCGCGACGGCAGTCGACAGAACCATCTGGCGGGTACACAACTCAAAGATCGCCGGCCGCACTTCGTGCGGCACGTCGCGCAGCGATTCGACACCTTCCGCGAAAAAGGAGATCGCCGTTTCGTAGTCGCTCATCGCGAGGCGACGGCCCATCTCGCCCCACGCGCGCAGCTCCGCCGGTTGCAGCACCTGCGCCGCCGCCGGCGCCGCGCGCAAAAATTCGAGAGCGGCGCGAAGCGAGATGCTCGCGATCGAGGCGCTGGTCTCGATGATCTGTGTTTTCGGACGTGTCCACGGATTAAATGACGGTGGTGATGATCTCGCGAATGCTGCGTTGCAACTCGCGGTCGTCAGTTATCGGCGAGCACATCGCGACTTCAGCGGCGTCGACAGGTGGAATGCCGAGGGCGATGAGTTGAGCAGCGTAGATCAGCAGTCGAGTCGAAACGCCTTCTTCCAAACCGTGACCGCGAAGGTTGCGCACCTTCTGTCCGATCAGAACGAGATCGCGCGCCGTGCCTTCGTCCACGCCGCCTTCGCGCGCGACGATCTCCGCTTCCATCTCCGGCGGCGGATAGTCGAACTCGATCGCCACGAATCGTTGTCGCGTCGACTGCTTCAGGTCTTTGAGGATCGACTGGTAACCGGGATTGTAAGAAACGACGAGCATGAAATCCGGCGGCGCTTCGACCATCGTGCCGCGCTTTTCGATCGGCAGACGGCGGCGATGATCGGTCAGCGGGTGAATGATCACGACCGTGTCTTTGCGCGCTTCGACAACTTCGTCGAGATAACAGATCGCGCCGTTGCGGACGGCCGAAGTCAGTGGTCCGTCGTGCCAGATCGTCTCTTCGCCTTCGAGCAGGAAACGGCCGACGAGATCAGTTGACGACAGATCTTCGTGACAGGCGACAGTGATGAGCGGGCGTTCGAGTCGCCACGCCATGTGTTCGACAAAACGGGTTTTTCCGCAGCCGGTCGGGCCTTTGAGAATCACAGGCAACCGTGCGGAATGGGCGGCTTCAAAGAGTTCTATCTCGCGAGCGACCGGCAGATAATAGGGCTCGGTGGCGACACGATAGTCCTGGATTGCGCTTTCAGCCATTTGTTTGGAATCTTAACATTGCCGATTGCCAATTGCCGATTGCCGATTGGCGCTTACCGGGTAGACTTGGTGATTGGCGTTGAGCAACAATGGCCGTGAGCAAAAATGCCAGTGACGCCATCGACAGTGAATAAATCGGCAATTGGCAATCGGAAATTGGCAATGAAAATAGCAGTAGCAATGAGTGGCGGCGTGGATTCTTCTGCGGCCGCGGCAATTTTGAAAGAGCAGGGCCACGAGCTGGTCGGCTTCACGATGCAGTTGTGGAACCAGCGGCGCGGGATCAATGTCGACGAAAACGGCGATCCGCTGCCTTCGCGTT
Organism: uncultured Acidobacteriota bacterium; assembly: GCA_963770215.1. Taxonomy (GTDB): domain Bacteria; phylum Acidobacteriota; class Blastocatellia; order Pyrinomonadales; family Pyrinomonadaceae; genus PSRF01. The sequence goes on along the minus strand of CAVYOP010000005.1, from coordinate 474,224 downwards.
GCTGTTCGCTGGACGACGTTTACGACGCGCGTCGCGTCGCGGAAGAGCTTGGTTTTCCGTTTTACGTTCTGAATCTCGAACGCGATTTCGAGCGCGACGTCGTGCCCCGTTTGTGACGAGCTATCTGAACGGCGAGACGCCGATTCCGTGCGTCGGCTGCAACAGCCGGTTGAAGTTTGCTTCGCTTGATCGACTGGCGGCGAGTCTGGGTTGCGAGAAAGTCGCGACCGGACATTACGCGCGGGTTGAGTTTGATCCGCGAAGCGAATCGTTATCGCTTGCTGCGCGGGAAACATCCGAAAAGGATCAGTCTTACTTTCTTTGGGAACTGACGCAGGCGCAACTTTCGCGCGCGCTGTTTCCGCTCGGCGAGATGTCGAAACCGGAGGCCCGCGAAGCGGCGCGACGATCATCACTTAGCCGGAGTCGCCGAGAAGAAAGAGTCGCAGGAGATCTGTTTCGTTCCTGACGGCGACTATGCGGGTTTCATCGATCGTTATCTGGAAGCTGAAAACGCGAGCGATCGTCTGCCGGGCGCAGGCGAGATTGTCGACAGCGGCGGCCGCGTGATCGGGCAAGCACGCAGGCATTCATCGTTACACGATCGGACAGCGCCGCGGGATCGGCATCGCGGACGAGCGCCCGCTGTACGTCATCTCGATCGATGCGAATCGAAATCGAGTGACGGTTGGACCATCGGAAGAATTCTTGAGCAACGAGTTCACGGCCGCCGGAGTTAACTGGATCGCCTTCGATGATCCGAAGGAACCGGTTCGCGCCGAAGTTCGCGTTCGCTATCGCCACACCGCCGCGCCGGCGACGATCACGCCGCTCGCAAACAATCGCGCGCGTGTCGTCTTCGACGAACCGCAACGCGCGATCACGCCCGGACAGGCGACTGTTTTTTATCGCGGCGATGAAGTCGTCGGCGGTGGCTGGATTGTGAAGAGACTAAAAGCGAATTGCGATTCGAGATCTTTGCTGAATTAAACCTTTTCCTGCGCTCTCGCGTACTCACTAATTGGACAAAATCTGAATAAAAATCGAGGATTTAATTACTATGGCAATGTCAGGAACACGTAAAGACAATTCTGATCATTTGGTGGCATCTTCGCCGCGCTGATTCTCGTGGCGGTCGTTGGCGTCGCTGTGCTCTGGATGCCTTCTCGTGCAAGGGCGAGCCATCCATTCGCGACAACAGCGTGCTGGTGCTGCGCGTCTCCGGACCATTGCCAGACTACAGCCCCGGACGATCCGTTCAAGAAGTTCTTCGGCGGTCCAGATCAATCGCTCACCGGCCTGGTGACGCAGTTCAAGAAAGCGAAAGTCGACAAACGGATCAAAGCGATCCTGCTCGACGTCAACATGTCAGGCGTGGGTTGGGGCAAGGCCGAAGAGATTCGCGACGCGATCGCCGACTTTCGCACGTCCGGCAAACCCGTCTATGCGTACATCGAGTTTGGTTTGAACAAGGAATACTACATCGCCACGGCCGCGCGACAAGATTTATCGTCCCGCCTCCGGGCGAGTTGTTCATCAACGGCCTCGCCGCCGACGTGATGTTCTTCCGCGGCTCGCTCGACAAGCTCGGCATCTATCCTGACATCTACCAGATCGGCAAGTACAAAAGCGCGGGCGACATGTTCACGCAGAAGCAGATGACTGACGCCCATCGCGAGTACATCAACTCGCTGCTCGACGATCTTTACGGACGCTACATCAACACGATCGCGCAGGCGCGTCGCAAGTCGCCTGGACGAAGTGCGCACGCTGATCGACAACGCGCCGTACAACGCGCAGCAGGCGAAGGACGCCGGACTGATCGACGAAGCGATGTACCGCGATCAGGTCGATAACGAGCTCAAGAAACTGTTGGGCCAGAAAGAATCCGATCCGCTCGCGGCAGTGCGCGGTTTGATTATCGCGACGTGTCGCCGGAGTCGCTCGGCCTGAACAAAGGCGAACGCATCGCGGTGATCTACGCGAGCGGCGAGATCGGTTCGGGAAGCTCGACAGAACAGCCCGTCGGGCGATCAGTCGATCGGATCTGACACGGTCGCGAAGGCGTTGAACGATGCGGCGGCGAGACAAGTCGATCAAAGCGATCGTGTTGCGCGTCGACAGTCCCGGCGGTTCGGGGCTCGCGTCAGACATCATCTGGCGCGCGGTGGAACAGGCGAACCAGAAGAAGCCGGTCGTAGTTTCGATGAGCGACGTGGCTGCTTCCGGCGGTTACTACATCTCGGCGAGTGCGAGCAAGATCATCGCGCAGCCGTCGACGATCACCGGATCGATCGGCGTCGTTGCCGGCAAGCCGGTGATGCGTGGGTTTTACGATTGGCTGGGTATTTCGAACGAGTACGTGTTGCGCGGCAAGACGGCGGGAATGTTCCGCGAGACGGAGAAGTTTTCCGATGAGGAGCGGGCAAAGTTTGAAGAGTGGATCAAGACGACTTACTACCGCGACTTCATCCCGAAAGTTGCGAAAGGCCGCGGCAAGGACGAGCAGTTTATCGACTCCGTGGGCCAGGGACGCGTTTGGACCGGCGCGCAGGCGAAGGACCGCAGCCTCGTAGACGAGTTTGGCGGGCTTGATAAAGCGATCGACGTTGCGAAGCAGCTTGCGAAGATTCCGGCGGACAAGGGAGTCGAACGCGTGATCCTGCCTTATCCGACGACGTTCCTGCAGCAACTGCTGAGCACCAGCAGCGAAAATTCAAACACCGAAATCGAGCAGCAACGCGCCGCAGTCGCGGCGGCGCTGCCGGAAGATGCGCGCCGCGCGTTGCGTTATATGCAGTTGATGGATCGAATGAAGAACGGCGAGACGATGCTGCTGATGCCGTTCGACTTGCGGGTTAAGTGATTCGTTCAAGACCGCCCATGTAAGGCCGTAGAACTTCGGGAACGATCACCGATCCGTCTTCCTGCTGGTAGTTTTCCAACACGGCGATCCAAGTCCGTCCGACCGCCATTCCCGATCCGTTTAGAGTGTGGACAAACTCGGGCTTCGCGCCACCCGCGCGGCGGAAACGGATCTGCGCGCGGCGCGCTTGAAACGCTTCGTAGTTCGAACAGGAAGAGATCTCGCGAAACGCGTTCTGCGAAGGCAGCCAGACTTCGATGTCGTAAGTCTTCGCCGATCCGAAGCCGAGATCTGCGGTTGAGAGCGTCATGACGCGATAGTGAAGGCCGAGTTTTTGCAGGATCGTTTCGGCGTCGCGCGTTAGTGATTCGAGCTCCTCGTAGGAGTTTTCCGGCAACGCGTATTTCACGAGCTCGACTTTCTCGAACTGGTGTTGGCGGATCACGCCGCGGGTGTCGCGCCCGTAGCTGCCTGCTTCGGAACGAAAGCACGGCGTGTACGCCGCCCATCTTATCGGCAGTTGCGAAGCGTCGAGGATCTCTTCGCGATGATAATTCGTGACCGGCACTTCGGCGGTCGGAATCAGGTACAGCTCGCGCTCGTCCTGAAGCTTGAAAAGGTCTGCTTCGAACTTCGGCAGTTGCGCGGTGCCAAACAACGCGGCGCGATTAACGATGAACGGCGGGAGGGTTTCGAGATAGCCATGTTCGCGCGTCTGCACGTCGAGCATGAAATTAATCAACGCACGTTCAAGCCGCGCGCCCGCGCCGTTGAGAATCGCAAAACGCGCAGACGCGATCTTCGTCGCTCGTTCGAGATCGAGAATCCCTAACGCCGTGGCAAGATCGACGTGATCTTTCGGCTCAAACGCGAGCTCCGGCCTCGTTCCCCAACGACGAACCTCGACATTGTCTTCTTCACTTTCGCCGGTTGGAACACTCTCGTGAGGAATGTTCGGAAGATTTGATAAGTATTTCTCTCATTCTTTCTTCCGAGCGCTCACGTAACGTATCGGCTTCACCGATCAAGGTTTTTAATTCACTAACCTGCGATCGCAATTTGGCTGCCTCGTCCGCAGCTCCTTGCTTCATCAAAACACCGATCTCTTTACTGAATTTGTTTCGATCAGCGTTGTATGCGTCCGAGTTACCAATCGCACGCCGGCGATCTAAATCGGCGTCTGCAAAGCTCTTTAATTGAGCAAACACCTCATCAGAGGCATGTCGTTTTTCCAAGGCTTCGTAAACCCTGTCGATGTTGTCGCGTACGTAATTGAGATCCAGCATTTGTTCAGTTCCGCTTAGTTATGTTAAAGAGAAGGCCACGCTAGCCGAGACTCGATTGTAGTGTCAACTGGAAAGGGAAAGTAATTGTCTGATCAAAAACCATTTGCAGGCCGCGCCGCCATCGTCACCGGAGGCACTCGCGGGATCGGCCGGGCCATCGCCGTCGAACTGGCCCAACGCGGCGCCGACGTCGCTTTTAACTACGCGAAGAGCGCGGAAGCCGCCGACGCTTTGAAGGCCGAGCTCGAGTCGCTTGGCGTGCGAGCGTTGTCGATTCAATGCGACGTCGGCAACACCGAAGCCGCTGCCGAGATGGTCAAGCAGGTGAAAGAAGCTTTCGGCCGCATCGACTTTCTCGTCAACAACGCCGGCATCACGCGCGACAACCTGATCCTCCGCATGAAAGAAGAAGACTGGGACGAGGTGATGGACACGAACCTGAAAGGCGCGTGGAACTTCGCGAAAGCCGCGTTGCGCACAATGCTGCGGCAGGACACCGGCGGTTCGATACTCAACATCTCGTCGATCAGCGGCGAAGTGGGAATGCCGGGACAGTCAAACTACTCGGCGTCGAAAGCAGGAATGTTTGGCCTGACGAAAGCGCTCGCGAAGGAAGTCGCGAGCCGGAAAGTCACAGTCAACGCCCTTGCGTTGGGAATGGTTGCGACTGACATGGCCGGAAAACTTGATGAAACGTACCAGGCGAAGATCATCGAGCAGATTCCCCTGGGCCGGTTTGCGGAAGCGGGTGAAGTCGCGCGGATCGCAGCGTTTCTGCTGTCAGACGATGCGCGTTATATAACCGGGCAGGTGATTCAGGTGGACGGCGGACTGGCTATGTAAGGTTATCTTCTCTGCGTATCTCTGCGTATCTCTGCGTATCTCTGCGTAATCTGCGTTTCGCTCAGATTCAACGCAGAGGACGCGGAGAGCCGCAAAGGTCGCAGAGTTCAGATTAGGATTACCAGGTTATTTGATCTTTTTGACGTCGGTGGGTTTCGCAAAGAGTGAATCCGGGACCGGTAGATTGTATTGCACGGATTCATAATTGATCCGTGTTACCTGCTTGCCATTGATGAAGTGGTCGATCACCCACGGCGCGCTCACGCCCTGGATCACGATGAACCTCAGCAACTGATCTTCTTCCATCGTCTCGACCTCGTCGCCGCTGTCCGAATCTTTGCGGGTCCGTTTGTAAAGGACCTTCGCCGGGAACCCATCGCGCGCGCCAAATTCGTACTCGACCCAGAACCCACTTGGATAAGTCAGCCGGATCGTTTCGTTCCGTTTAGCCAACCCCGCTTCGCGACGCCCAACGTAAACGATCTTTCCGCCTTCTTTTTGCCACCAGCCGCGTAACAGGTTTTCGAGACTGGTGCGCATGACGCGTTTGAACTCTTCGACCTGCGCCGGTGTCTGGTCGCCGATCTTCTTGACCGCGCCGTCAAACATCCAGCCGGTGTTGCCGGTGTTGGTCTGAATTGTTTTGATACCCAGGCTGGTAAACTCAGTGCGCTCGCGATCCGGATAGACGATGTAATCGACGAATTTTTGCGGCAATTGCGAAACGCCGTCAGCGAAACCCGTGTAGAAACCCTTCCCGGTCACGGTTTGGACGTTTAAATAATTCGCGCCACCGAGAACTTCGATGGCGCGATCCATGATCTGTTTTGATTTTTCGTCTACCGAGGCCCCACTGGAAACGTTGGCTTGGGCCATCGTAACCGAGGCCCCGAAGACCAAACACACCAGCAGGGTTACAAGTCTAGTTAAGCTCAGGCTTCGATCCACCTTCTGGTTTTACTAGAACCTCGCCCTCTTCGACGTCGACACGGAAGCTGGACGACTGTTTCCACATGCCGGTGATCGGCAGTTTCACTTTCTCGTCGATGTGCCGTTTCAGGAAGCGCGCGCCATATGCGGTGTTGTAACCTTTTTCAGTCAGCAGGTTGACTGCGGCTTCGGTCACTTCCACGGACTTGCCCTGGCGTTCCATCTGCCGGCGGAGCTTCTCGAGATACAACTTCGCGATCTGCCGCACTTCGTCCATCGTTAATGGCGAGAAGACGACAATCTCATCGATGCGGTTGCGAAACTCAGGCGAGAACCTTTGCTCCGAAGCTTTCATCACTTCGTTCTTGACGGCGCGGAAGTCGGAAGCGGTCTTTACACCGAATCCAAGCGGTCTCTCGAACCGTTTGAAACTATCCGAACCCAGGTTCGAAGTCATAATGATGATTGCATCTGACAAGTAGACTTTCTTACCGCGTCCATCGGTCAGCCAGCCTTCGTCGAACGCCTGCAGAAACAGGTTCATCAAGTAAGGCGAAGCTTTTTCGACTTCATCCAGGAGCAACACCGTGTACGGGTTCTCACGCAGTTGCTCGGTAAGAATGCCGCCTCGTTCTGAACCGACGATGCCGCGCGGCATGCCGATCAGTTTTTCGATGCTGACAGTGCCGTCGCTGTACTCCGACATGTCGATGCGCACCATCTTCTCTTCGTCGCCAAACATGAACTCCGCGACTGCCTTCGCCAACTCAGTCTTACCAACACCGGTTGGACCAAGGAACAGCAGCACGCCGTCCGGTTTGTAGTGCGACTCTTTGAGTGGTCCTTTGTTCAAGCGCAGCCGTTGCGCGACTGCCCTGATCGCTTCTTTCTGACCGATAACCCGGCGGCCCAGCATCGCTTCCGTCACGGCGAAACGATCGCTCGTGTCGCGGAAGATCATGTCGCGTGGAATGCGCGATTCCTGCGAGATGACTTCGATGATGTGCTCGGGCTGCACGACCATCTGCTGCGGTTTGTTGATCTCGACTTTCACCGCGGCAGTATCGAGCCAGCCGATCGCCTTGTCAGGCAGGTGCAAATTGCGAATGTACTTGGGCGCCATTTCCAGGGCCATGTTGATGGCGTCGTCGGAAATCTTGACCGAGTAATTCTTTTCGAGTCGCGGACGCACACCAAGCAGGATCTCCCTGGTCTCGGTGATTGACGGCTCGTCAACTTTCACCGTCCGGAAACGTCGCGCGAGTGCTTCGTCGTCGGCGATGTACTCTTTGTATTCAGAAATAGTAGTCGCGCCGATGATGCGCATCTCGCCGCGGGCGAGCGCCGATTTGAACATGTTGGCCGCGTCGGATGAAGTCCCGAGCGCAGCGCCTGCGCCTATGATCGTGTGTGCTTCGTCGATGAAGAGAATCAGGTTGTCACGTTCTTTGACTTCGTCGATGATTCCCTTGATTCGTTCCTCGAACATGCCGCGCAGCATGGTGCCGGCGACGATGCCACCCATCTGCAACTGCACGATGTGCGAGCCACGCAGCCGCATGGGCACTTTTTCCGGTTCCAGCTCAATCAAACGCGCAAGTCCTTCGATGACGGCAGTTTTGCCGACACCAGGTTCGCCCACGAGCATGGGCGAATTTGCCCGCTCGCGATGGCACAATATTTCGATGATTTGTTGTATCTCTTTTTCCCGGCCGATGGTGGGCGCGATCTTGTCGGCCCGCGCCAGCCGGTTGAGTGAGACGCCGAAGTGTTTTAGATACGGCGGAAGCTCAAACTTCTTGCGGTTAAGTTCTTCTTCCTGTTCGCGTTTTTGTACTTGTGCCCGCACGTTTTCGGCCACCGCATCAGGGTTTGCACCCATCGTTCTCAGTACGTCCACGAACAGACTATCCTCATTGCTCAGGGCTTCAAAGATGTCAGTCGCTTCAATTGTTTTGCGTCCCTGTGTGCGCGCGCGTTCCATGGCGCGTTTGAACAGGTCCGTAGTGTCTGGGCCAATGCGAAAGCCTTTACCGACGTGCTGTTGCCGGCTGCCGCTCAGGCGCTTTTCGATGGCCATTTTAACCACGACCGGATCGAGCGATAGCTCGCGCATCGCAGAGTTGAACATATCGGGCTCTTCAACTGTCAGGGCCTGCAAGATATGTTCGACCGATACGAAGTTCTGGTCGCGGCGCCGTGACTCGTTCAGCGCGTGTTCTAAAATGCGCTGACCGCTGTCGCCAAATTTATCCTTGTATGATCCTAAATCAACCATAATTCATTTCGACCGTCGATCCGATTAAATTCTCGTATCCGACAGTAACTACTCGACTTTCAAACAGCGACTGACACGTCCAACTGTGACCGTTTGGATGTCGTCAGAATAAGCGCCGTTGCGTTTCAATGCAATAACTATTACCGGCGCGGCGATTCTTGCAATTCGCCTGCCGAGACTTTGAGATATCAGATCTAAAATTTGAGATCTTAGTAATCGTAGTCGTCACCTCCGTGGCTTGGCGGACCAGCCTTCTTCGGTTCCGGCATTTCTGTTACGGCTGCATCAGTGGTCAATAACAACCCCGCGATTGACGCGGCATTTTGTAATGCAGTCCGTACCACTTTTGTCGGATCGATGATTCCGGCAGCGGCGAGATCTTCATACTCGCCGGAGACGGCGTTGTAACCTTTATTTCCTTTCATTTGTTCAAGTTCGCCGACGACGACAGCACCTTCGGCGCCGGCGTTCTCGGCAATGCGACGCACCGGTTCCTGCAATGCGCGGCGGACGATGTTCACGCCCGTGCGAATGTCAGGATCGTTGCCGTCGTAGTTGTCGAGGACTTTTGCCGCACGTAACAGAGCGACACCACCGCCGACCACGATGCCTTCCTGCGCCGCCGCTTTTGTCGCGTTGAGCGCATCCTCGACTCGCATCTTGATCTCTTTCATTGCGGTTTCTGTTGGCGCGCCGACTTTCACGACTGCAACACCGCCAGCAAGTTTCGCCAATCGTTCCTGGAGCTTCTCGCGATCGTAGTCTGACGTCGTCTCTTCTATCTGTCTGCGAATAGACTCAACGCGGCCTTGTATTGCTTTCCGATCGCCTGCGCCTTCGACAATCGTCGTGTTTTCCTTGTCGACTATCACGCGTTTGGCCGTGCCGAGATCGGCGATCATTACGTTTTCGAGCTTGATGCCGAGATCCTCGGTGATCACCTTGCCGCCCGTCAGGGACGCGAGGTCTTCCAGAATCGCTTTGCGACGATCGCCAAATGCCGGGGCTTTTACTGCGCACACTTTGATCGTCCCGCGAAGTCGATTCACAACCAGCGTCGCCAGCGCGTCGCCGTCGACGTCTTCGGCAATGATCAGCAAAGCTCGTCCCTGGCCCGCAGTCTGTTCGAGCAGCGGCAGCAGGTCGCGCATCGCTGAGATCTTCTTGTCGAAGAGCAAAATGTACGGCTCGTCGAGAATTGCTTCCATGCGATCGGGATTGGTCACGAAGTAGGGCGACAAGTAACCGCGATCGAACTGCATTCCCTCGACGATATCGAGCTCGGTTTGCAGCGTCCTCGATTCTTCAACCGTGACGACGCCGTCTTTACCGACTTGCTCCATCGCTTCCGAGATCAGCCGCCCGATCTCACGATCGTTATTGGCGGAAACCGTCGCGACGGCCGTCAACTCTTCCTTGCTCTTTACTTTCTTCGACATTCGTTCCAGCTCGGCGACAACCTTTTCGGTCGCTAGCTGGATGCCGCGTTGCAACGACATCGGGTTCGCACCCGCGGCAACGTTCTTCACGCCTTCGCGAAAGATCGCCTGCGCGAGCACGGTCGCGGTTGTCGTGCCGTCGCCGGCCTTGTCGTTGGTCTTGACGGCAACTTCGCGCACCATCTGCGCGCCCATGTTCTGATACTTGTCTCGAAGTTCAATCTCTTTGGCGACCGTGACGCCGTCTTTTGTGATCAGGGGCGAACCGAATTTCTTGCCCAGGATCACGTTGCGTCCTCTTGGCCCAAGCGTAACGCGCACCGCATTCGCGAGCACATCAACCCCTTGAAGCATCGCGTTGCGCGCTTCTTCTCTGAACTTCAGTTCTTTTGCCGGCACTCTTTTTTTCTCCTTCGTGAGATCTAATTAACTTCGAATTGCCGATTGCCAATTACTCGCTGCGAAACGTGCCAAAAGCAAAACGAAAATCGGCAATCGGCAATTGCCAATCGGCAATACCTTTACTGTTCGGTTGCTCGTCTCGCTGCCTGGTCATGGGCACGTCCGACTTTCACGCGCGCGGGACGAAGCAAGCGGTCGCCCATACGGAACCCGCGACTATATTCACTAATCACTCTGCCGTCCATGTCCGCATCCGTTTCGCCAGTGTCGACCGCTTCGTGCAACTCAGGATCGAACTCTTCGCCGATCGCCGCGACCGATTCAACACCCGCATTGGTCAACGCATTCTGCACGCTCGTCGAAATCCGTCGCATGCCTTCGAGGATCGCCTCGCGCGGCGCGTCTTGCGAAACAGCTTCGATCGCGCGATTCAAATCGTCGAACACCGGCAGAAAAGTCGTGATGAATCTGGCTTTCTCCATCGCAGCGCGTTCGTCAGCGGAACGATTCAAACGCTGGCGCGTCTCGTCAGTCTCGCGCTGCAACTGCTGGCGCAACTGATCGAAACGCGCTTGCACGTCCTGCACCTGTCTCTCGGCGGCTTGCGTGCGCGCTTCGAGCTCCTCGACGTACCGCGGTTTCAAGTTCGGTTGTTCGACTTCTTCGTTTACCTGTTCGGCGTCGTCCGGATCTAAATAAATCCGGCGTCTGTCAGTAACCTTCAATTCGTCCTCTGCCTCTTTCGCCATAATCAAACGTCCCCTTGATCTCAGTTACGAAACCTTGATGGCGATCTTTTGCGCCTTCTGTTCCTTGCGCTTCGGCAGCCGGATTTGCAAAACACCGTCCTTGTAATCGGCGCCGATGCTGCCCTGGTCCACCGAACCGGGAATACTGAAACTGCGCAGAAACTTGCCGCGCGGTCTTTCTGTGCGATGGCTCGTCTGCTCGACGACGCGATTGCCTTTCACCATCAGGCGATTCTCGTCGATGTCGATCTCGACGGCGTCGCGAGCAATTCCCGGCAGGTCGATCGCGATCGTGAAACCGGACTCAGTCTCGTAAATATCGGCTGCCGGCGTCCAGTCAGCCCGTTCAAACTCATCTCCCGCATCTGTTCGCGCGCGCCGTTGCGTCGCGTCTTCGAAAAGCCTGTTCATTCGATCTTGCAGCATCATCAGATCCTGTAAAGGGTTCCACTGTTGTGACATCAGTTTCGTTTCTCCAAAACTCGTTTATCTAATCTCTGCGTCCTCTGCGGCCCTCAGCGTTCTCTGCGGTCAACCAGCCCTCAACGATTTACAACGCAGAGAACGCTGAGGGCCGCAGAGGACGCAGAGAATCTCTCCCAGGCGCCATCACGCTGTCGCAAATGCCTGGTCTGTCTTGAACTCCAACGCGTCGCCATTCGCCGAGACCTTGATTGTCTGGCCCGGCAGTATCTCTCCTTGCAGCAGTTTCACTGCGAGGGGATTTTGAATGTACGACTGGATCGCTCGCTTGAGCGGACGCGCGCCGTAGCTCGGATCGTAACCTTCGCGCATCAGCAACTCCCTCGCCGAAGGATCGAGCACGAGCGTCAGGTTTCGTTCGGCCAGCATCGAGCGCAGGCGATCGAGTTGCACGTCGATGATCTTTCCGATCTGCGCTTGCGAGAGTTGATGGAAGATCACCACGTCGTCGACGCGATTCAGAAACTCGGGTTTGAAGTGCAACCGCAGTTCCTGAAGCACCGCTTCGCGCACCTGTTTTTCATCGCCTTCAGCAGCCTGGATCTCACGCGAGCCCAGGTTCGAAGTCATAATCAAGACCGTGTTTTTGAAGTCGACGGTGCGGCCTTTTGAATCGGTCAAGCGGCCGTCGTCGAGAATTTGCAGCAGGACGTTGAAGACGTCCGTGTGCGCTTTTTCGATCTCGTCAAAAAGGACGACTGAATACGGCCGCCGGCGAACGGCTTCCGTCAGTTGTCCGCCTTCCTCGTAACCGACGTATCCCGGAGGCGCTCCGATCATGCGCGCCACCGCGTGTTTCTCCATGTATTCCGACATATCGAGCCGAATCATGGCCCGCTCGTCGTCGAAGAGAAACTCCGCGAGCGCTCGCGCTGTTTCGGTCTTGCCGACACCGGTTGGACCAAGAAAGATAAACGAGCCGATCGGTCGATTCGGATCCTGCAAACCGGCGCGCGCGCGGCGCACCGCATTCGCGACGGCAGTCAGCGCTTCTTCCTGACCGATCACGCGCAGCCCCAGCCGCTCTTCCATCGTCACGAGTTTCTGCATCTCGCCTTCGAGCATGCGCGTAACAGGAATGCCCGTCCACTTAGAGACGATGACAGCCACGTCCTCTTCGTCGACCTCTTCCTTCAACATCACGCCGTCCTGCTGAAACTTGGCGAGCTTGTCCTGCTCGGCTTTGAGCTTTTGCTCCAGATTGGGAACCTTGCCGTACTGAATCTCAGAAGCACGTGCGAGATCACCAGCGTTGCGCGCCTGGTCGAGTTGCAGTCGCAATTGCTCCAACTCCTTTTTGGTACTGCTTATGTGTTCAATGGCTTCTTTCTCTGATTGCCATTTCGCTTTTTTGCCTGACGAGGTTTCTGTCAGGTCGGCGATCCGCTGTTCGATCTCTTTCTGTCGCGCTTTCGACTTCTCGTCTTTTTCGCGTTCAAGCGCCTGTCGTTCGATCTCGAGCTGGATGATTTCACGTTCCAACTCATCGATCTCCTGCGGCAGGGAGTCGATCTCGATGCGCAGCCGCGAGGCGGCCTCGTCGATCAGATCGATCGCTTTGTCGGGCAGAAAGCGATCCGTGATGTAGCGATTTGAAAGTGTTGCCGCGGCGACGATTGCAGAGTCTTTGATCTGCACGCCATGATGGTTTTCGTAACGCTCTTTCAAACCACGCAGGATCGCGATCGTGTCTTCGACTGTCGGCTCGCCGACGTAGACCTGTTGGAAACGACGTTCGAGCGCCGCGTCTTTCTCGATGTATTTCTTGTATTCGTTGAGGGTCGTCGCGCCGACGCAGCGAAGCTCGCCGCGTGCAAGCGCCGGCTTCAACATGTTTGACGCATCGATCGCGCCTTCCGCAGCGCCTGCGCCAACCAGCGTGTGCAGCTCATCGATGAAGAGAATGATCTGTCCCTGCGCGTTCTCGATCTCTTTCAGGACGGCCTTAAGACGATCTTCAAACTCGCCGCGATACTTTGCGCCGGCGAGCATTGAGCCGAGATCGAGTCCGACGAGACGTTTGTTACGCAGCGTTTCCGGAACGTCGCCCGAGACGATTCGTTGGGCCAATCCTTCGACGATTGCAGTCTTACCGACACCCGGTTCGCCGATCAGCACCGGATTGTTCTTGGTCCTGTCGCGACAAAACTTGAATCGTCCGCCGGATCTCGTCGTCGCGGCCGATGACGGGATCGAGTTTGCCTTTACGCGCGAGCTCAGTAAGGTCGCGCGCGTACTTCGAAAGCGCCTGGTAGTTCTGTTCGGCGTTCTGATCCGTGATGCGCGAACCGCCGCGCATCTGTTCGATCACCTTCAGCAGGTCGTCTTTCTTGACGCCGTGCTGCCGCAGGATCTTTCCCGAGTCGCCCGTTTGCTCTTCAACTAAAGCGAGCAACAACGGCTCGGTCGAAATGAATTCGTCCTGTAGTTTGTCTGCCTGCTTTTGCGCTTCCGTAAAGATCTGGCTCAAACGCGGGCTGAAATACTGTTGGCCTCCCTGCACGCGCGGAAAGCGCGCCACCGCCGCTTGTGTGTCGTTGAGCACGACGGCGACGTTCGCGCCGAGCTTGCCAAGCAACGGACGCACGATACCTTCAGGTTGTTCGAGCATCGCGACGACCAGATGCTCCGGCTCAACCTGCTGGTTCTGGTTCCGTTCTGCAAGTTCGATCGCCGCTTGAATAGCTTCCTGTGCTCTTAGTGTGAACTTGTCTAAACGCATTGTTTAAGGTCCGTGTTTACAAATAAGCGAACGGGCTCGGTGTTCGCATCCCAAACTGCGACGAGCCCGCTCGCGATTTTCAGTCAATCAAAGTTTAGCGCCCGCCTGACGCTTCCTTTGCTTTACCGGTTTCAGTAGACGTCGTGTCGATTGTCTTCGACGTCGAGCCACTTCCGGCCCCAGTTACCTGAATGCGTCGCGCCTTGGTCTCCTCGCGTTTCGGCAACGTCACGCGCAGCACGCCGTTGTTGTACTCGGCAGTCGCGCCTTCGGCGGAAACGGTTTGAGGCAGCGTGAACGAGCGAGTGAACGCACCATAGGAACGCTCGACTCGATGATAATTGTCAGTCTCCTCAGTCTTCTCGAACCGGCGCTCGCCGCGAAGGGTGATGATGTTGTTTTCGATCGAGAGGTCGAAGTCGTCCTGCTTCATGCCCGGCAACTCGGCTTCGAGGACGATCTGGTCTTTGTTCTCGTAGATGTCGACGCTGGGCGCCCAGGCGCCGCGGCCGATGCCGTCGTCGTCAAAAGCGCGGGTCAGATTGGTCGAGAATAGTCGGTTAACTTCCTCCTGCAATGTCCGCAGGTCACGGAAGGGGTCATAACGAACAATACTCATAGAGATTATCTCCTCCTTATTTATATGCCTTGTTCTTGTCCGGCTCGCTATGAGCGTGTGGGCATAATAAAGGTTGAGTGTGTAGCTGTCAAGTATCTCCGCAATTAACACAAAAGGCACAAGAGCCACAAAAGGCACAAAGAAGAAACCAGTTATTCAGGTTGGTTTTCCTTGTGCCTTTTGTGGCTAGTTTTAGAGGCCGAAGAAGCGCTTAATAGAGGACAGGATTCCGGCGGAAGTATTCGAAGAGATAGCTGAGGCATCGGCTTGAGACTCGAGGCCCTGGCGGCGTTCGGCCATGATGAAACTCAGCGATTCGACCAGATCGGGGTTGTTATCGAAGACCCGCTTCATCGCCGCATAGCCGATTTCCAGCACTTCGGTCTCTTCGAGAGCTTGAATGTTCGCGGTTCGAGGCTCGCCGGTAAATAAGGCCATCTCGCCGAAGAAATCGCCTTCGTTCAGCGTGGCGACGGTCCGCGCCCGGCCGTTGTCGCTGACCTGCACCCGGACGCGGCCCTGATGAACGACAAACATCGACGAGCCCGGTTCGCCCGCGCGAATCACCATCTCGCCGGGCGCAAACACGTGGCTGACAGCCGCCTGGGCCAGCATTCCGGTTTCGTCGACTGACAAAGGCGCAAAGATATCGACCGCTGCGAGTCGTTCGGCAATGGCGCTGCCGTCACCGTCACGCAGCGCAGCCTTGCTGGTCCGTTCGACATAGAGCGTGCGCGTCGGATACGCGAAGTTCAAACCGGCGCGGCGGAAGGCGTACCAGATGCGCTGCCGGATAAGTGCGTCGGTGTCGTTGTATTTGGCGTAATCCTCGAGCCAGTACTTCACTTCATAGTCGACGCCGTCGTCGCCCAGATTTCGGATGCGGACGATTGGCGTGACCTTCTCGGAAACGTTGTCAGCGCCGCGGACGGCCTCGCGCACGACGTGGATCGTCTTTGCGGGCGAGTCAGTGTAGAGCGTGTTGAAAAACACGAGCCGCGCGTTGTGGTTCTCGCGTGGACAGACCTCGATCGGTTCCTTGGCAGCGTTGCTGTTGGCGATCAAAACGACGTGGTTGGTGAAGGTGCGGACCTTAATCGCGCGCCAGCTAATCTCTTCCACGACGCCGGTGTGACGTTGCGAGCCGACCGTGATCACGTCGCCGACTTGAAACGGCCGGTCGGCCTGCAACGAGATGCCGGCGAAGAAGTTTCCCAGCGTATCTTGCAGGGCGAGACCAAGGATCACGCCGAAGATGGCGGAAGTTGTAAAGAGCGCGCCGAGATTTACGTCCGGAAACAGGAACGTGAACGAGATCAGAAAGAAGATCGAAAAGGCGACGATCGTGAAGATGTTGCGGATCAGCGTGGGCGCGTCGATACGTTTTAGCCGAAACGCCAGTCCAAAGAAAAAGGAATTGAGCGCCTTGACGAGAAGATAGCCAAGGAGTCCCAGCAGCAGCAGCTTGATCGCGCTGATGATCGTGCCGGCGGAAGGCGAGGGATTTGCGCCCATCCGTCCTTCGAGCAACGCTTTGACTTCAGGCTCGAAAGACCAAAACAGCGAAGCCGCCAGCAGCGCCGCCGCGGATGCGGCGAGGAAGAGAATGATCTTGTTCGTAGAACGCGGACGAGACATCGGTAATGTATTCCTCCGCAGAGCGTTACTCTTTTACCACCGAGATAAAGATAAAAGCCAGCGAAAGAATTGTGACGATGATAGTAGTCAGCCAGGCGGCGATGTTATACAGCGTTCCGTTGACGTGATCGCCCATCAACTCGCGATCGTTCACTAGACGAAGAACGGCAAAGAGAACGACGGGCAGCAACAGGCCGTTTATCACCTGCGTCACGAGCAGCACGCGAATAAGCGGCAGGTTGGGAATGACTGCGATTAGCGCGCCGACTGCCACCAGAAACGTAAACGTCCCCAGGAAGATCGGCGCTTCCCGGAAGCTGCGCGAGACGCCTTTTTCAAATCCCAACGCCTCGCTGATTGAGTAAGCGGTCGCGAGTGGCAGCACGCCGGCCGCAAGCATCGACGCGCCAAAGAGTCCGAAACCGAAGAGTGTTTGTGCGTATCGTCCGGCGAGTGGACGCAGTGCGTGCGCCGCATCTGCGGCGGTCGTGACTGGTATGCCTGCCTTGTGCAGAGTCGCGGCAGTCGAAACAACGATAAAGAAGACGATCAGTATCGCGAAGATCGTTCCGACCCAGACGTCGGTTTTCGTTGAGCGGTAGTTTTCGCTCGTCACGCCTTTTTCGACGACTGACGACTGAACGTAGACCTGCATGTACGGCGAGATCGTCGTACCTACGATCGCGACGAAAGTGAAGAGAAACGCGTGCTCCAGGCGAAACGTCGGTCTGACGAGCCCGACAGCGACAGCGCTCCAATCGGGCCGCGACAAGAATGCCGAGACGATATAACCCAGAAAGACCAGCGACATCAGCAGGAAAGCGCGCTCGACTTTCTTGTACGAGCCCTTAACGATCAGCCACCAGATCGAGATCGCCGCGAGCGGCACTGCGATAAACCGCGAGATGCCGAACAACTCCGTCGCCGCGGCGATACCGACGAACTCCGAAACAGTCACGCCTCCGTTTGCCACGAGCAGAGCGAGCATGATCACCGCCGTCCAGCGCACGCCGAATCGCTCGCGGATCAGGTCGGCGAGACCTTTGCCGGTGACTGCGCCCATGCGCGCGCACATTTCCTGAACGATGCCGAGTGAAATCGTGATGGGGATGAGGATCCAGAGAAGTGAGTAACCAAACTCCGCGCCCACCGAGGCGAAGGTGGCGATGCCGCCGGCGTCATTGCCCGCATTGGCGGTGATCATTCCGGGACCGAGAATCGCGATGAGCGCGAGCAGCCGCTTGCGGCGCGCGACGGTGCGTCGCACGCCATAGGCGCGCTGCATTAAGCGGCGTCCGGCAGCGCGGACTGCTGCTCGTGGTTCGGCCACTTGGAGGTTCTCCGTCCTTCATGTAACGAAAGCAGTTTCCCGCAAAGGCGCAAAGAGAAGACGCCAGACTCAAACAGTCTTACTTTGCGCCTTTGCGTCTTTGGCGGGAGATATTTCAACCAAAAAGTCGAGGTAGACGCTGCCGCCAGTCCTTTGGCAACAAGAATCTCCATCGCGTCGTCTACGGTTATGATGCCGAGTATATCTCCAGACTCGTCGATCACGGGAAGCGCCAGCAGGTTATATTCAGCAATTCTTTGCGCGACCTCTTTCGCCGGCTCATCCGGATCGGCGCGCTGAAACTCCGTCCGCATCACTTCTTCAAGCGGCATCGACGGATCGGCGAGGATCAAACTTCGCAACGCAATCACGCCCAACAACTTCCACGAGTTCTCCTCTTCGACGACGTACAGGTAATAGATCATGTTTGGCGTTTCCGCCATCTCGCGCAATCTCGCGAGCGCCTCGCCGACCGTCAACGCGCGCGGCAGCGTCACGAACTCCGTCGTCATCAATCCGCCCGCCGTGTCGTCTTCGTAAGGAAGCAGCTCCGCAACGTCGGCCTGCTCTTCGTGCTCCATCAAGCCGAGTAACTCTTCCGCCTTCTCTTCCGGCAGATCGCCAAGCACGTCGGCCGCTTCGTCCGGCGACATCCATTCGAGAATATCGGCGGCGCGTTCCTGGTCCATGTCGCCGAGAATTCGCGCTTGCCGTTCGGCGGGCATCTCTTCGAGCGTTTCCGCTGCCGTTTCGTCGTCGAGCGATTCGACGACTTCCGATCCGTGATGATAAGAAAGCGCTTCCGCAAGCCGCGCGATCTCGACCGGATGCAGGCGCGCGAGTTTGTCGCTCGACGATTTCAACTGCACCGTCGCGGCATCGGTGGCGAGATAACCGACGTCGGCCCAATCGAGCACTTCGACGGTTTTTCGTGTTCCCGCGAATCCCGCGGGCGCAAGCCGCCGCCACAATCCCTGAAGACTGACGTCAGCGCCGGTAACGCGCCAGTCGCCCGCAGCCTGGAATGATCTGCACGTCATTCACGCGCACGACGCGCTTGCCGTCTACGTCGATCAGTTGTTTATCGAGCACGTCGCGCGCGAGCAGCACTTCACTTTCGCGACGAACGAACGGACGCAAGTCGAGGATGTCGGAGTTCAATCGCACGCCTTGTTCGTTTAGTTCGGTGATGCGCCAGCGCGAAAGAAAAAAATCACGCCGGCGATAACGCGCGACGATGCCTGTCACCGGAGGGTGATCGTTGTCGCCGAGACGCACGATCACATCTTTCACAGTCGCCACGCGTACACCTTCAAGATCGCGAATCGGTCGTCCCAACACCTGTGACAAATAGAGCATTAACTCGATCACCTGCCGTGCAAAACGTTCTTTGCGAATTCCAGCGCTGCGTCGCGGCGCGAGTAGATGTCGTTTCTGGTGAGCTTGACGGTGTCGTCGGGCTTGATGCCGGCGCCTTCGAGTCGATGCCGCTCGGCGGTGCGATAGTCAAACTCGCTCACGTCCAACAGCCCGCCGTCCGGAAGCGCATGCCGGTTGCGAATCGCGAGGACACAGCCACACGTCATCGTTGCCGACCACGCGCGCGCGTCCTTTTGTTTGCAACGCGGCGACCATGATCTCGGCCGCGCTCGACGTGCTCTCGCTGGTGAGAACTACGAGCGGAAGCTTGATGCGCGCCGAGTTGCGGCACGCGCCAAAGTCGCTTCGAATAAGTTTGCAGCTCAAACGAAGCTCCCGAGCGATCAGCAAACTTGCCGAGGTTGATCCCGTCGTCGAGAAAGAGCGACGCGATGTCGGCCATAGCTTCTGCGTCGCCGCCGCCATTCGATCGCAGGTCGAGCACAATGACTTCGGCGCCGTCGAGCACGTCAGGCAGCGATTTCGAGAAATCCACGGCGACAGTTTGCGTGAACGCGTCGATGCGCAGGATCGCGACTTTCCCTTTGCGTTGATTGCTGAAACCCAATTGTCGCTGCGACCAGTAACGCGGCAACACGGCCGACTTCGATTTTCCTTCGCGCGTGGTCCACGAGACTTTCACCGATGTTCCGGCCTGTCCGTCAAACAGCGTGGCGATCGTTCGATAGCGGGTGGAGCCATCGACGCGTGACCAAAGCTTTCGAGCCGGTTGGAAATGAAGTGCTTAACCGGAACATCGTCGATACTGACGATCACATCGCCGCGCCGGATCTCGGCGCGCGCAGCGGCGGATCCAGGATCGACCTGGATCACGAGCGGCAGGCCTTCGATCTCGCGAACTGTCAAACCAACCGTGATGTAACGCGGGTTCCACCAGTCAAACTTCTCATCGGGAGAATAAACTCGCGTGTGCGCGTCTTTGAGCGAGGCGATCATCTGGCGCAACACGTCGTAGAGCTCGTGAACGCTGCCGGCCTTCGCGGCTGCGGGACGAAACACGTTGCGCTTCGCTTGCCAGTCGATGCCGTTGAGTGTCGGATCGTAGTAGCGTTCCTGGATCGTTTCCCAAACGTCGTCGAAGACTGCGAGCCGTCCTTCCGGGGTGGCAGTTGAGACGCCTGATGAGTCATCCGCGGCGCTTTGTGTCGGAAGTTGAGCAACACAGATGACCAGGATCAAAAATAGGATGAGGCTGGGGAACCATCTGTTCTTTCTTCGCATTTCTACCTCGGTGGTTTGCGAAAGTTGTAGCGGAGCAGAACGCGCATCGGTATCGCGTCGCCGTTCTTCATTGCCGGGAAGAAATGCATCTGTACGAACGGTCGCGACAGTTGTCTCGTCAAGGCCAAAGCCGGCCCAACGAGCGATCTGCACTTCGCCGACTTCGCCATCGGCCCGCACGTCGACCAGCACGTCGACCGTTGCTTCGGCTTCAGCGCGAGCGGCGCTGTCGGGATATTCGGGACGCAAGCGTCGATAAGGACGCGGCAGCGAGAGACCTTGCACGGCAGCGACTTTCTCGTCATCAGGCGCGTCTTCAATCAACGGCTCGTCGCGAGTGGCGACGAGATTTCGCAGCACGCGTTCGTCTTCGCGCGCGCGTCGAATCGCGATCAGGAGGCGATAAACCATCTCACCGCCGAGGACCTTTTCCGACAGTCCTTGTCTTCAGCCTCGGCTTCCCGATCGTTTTCGACGCTTGGCCGATCCCACATTACCAGCTTGCCGCTGCGAGCGCTCACGAGAAACATCGAACAATACGATTCGTAGTACACCGGCTTCGTCGACGACGAGCGACGCAATGTTTGCGCATCGCCGAGAATGTAAAAGTCAGTCGCCAGCGCCGCGCCGAAATCTCGCGCTTCGCTCACTGCCAGATTTAGTGAACCGGAGTATCCGATGCCTTTGGCAGCAGCGCGCGACAGATCGGCATCGGCAACTAAAATCTCAACCGTCGAGCGCAACCGTTCTCGCAGTTTCTCCGCAGTCTTTTGCGCAAGCGGCGTTGTGCCGAAATCCAACACACTGACCGTCGAATTCTGCTGTGCACTCGCGTGCGAGATCCCCGCCTGCGAAATCAACGCCACCAGCAGACCTGCGATCGATAACAAACGCTTCATAGACTCACACGGATAACGCCGACTTCTTTAGATCGCCGCCTGATGATACAGCTCGTAAACTTCCTGCTTCACTTCCGGCGGGAAACAAACGCGATGCAGCTCGTACGGGTACTGCAGCCCGCGCGCGACGTCACTCACTTCGCTGATCTCTCGAATTCGCGGCGACGCATATCCACTCTCAACGTAAATGTGCGTCTTGGGTTCCGCCTTTTCTGCCGCGTAGTAGTTGTAATAAGGAACGTCGCTCGCGCGATCTTCGATGAAATAGTACTCAGGATCGAAACCGCGCGCGTTCGACAGCCTCTCGCGCCGCCGTCAAGAAACTCGAGCCTGCTGCTCGTGCGGCATATCGAGATCGATCGCTTTGAACAAACGCCGCGCGATGAAGCGTCGACTCAGATCGCTCAGAATCGTGATCGCTCGAGTCTTGCCACTGCTTGACATGAAAGACGAAATCGGAATCGTCGATCTGCAGGTGCTCGGTAGATCGTCAACGGTTCGCGCCGCAGGATCTTTTCAAACGCAGTGCCCGTCGCATGCCAAACTTCTTGACCTTCGTCGAACAATTGCAACGCGCGGCGAATGATCGAACGCAACACTGCTTCTGCCGAACGAAGTGTGCGATGAAAGTAGACCTGGCGAAACATGTAGTAACGCGCCTGCAAATATTCCTCGACGGCGTACACGCCGCGCGCTTCGACGTAAATTCGATCCGCAGCTTCATCGATCGCGAGCGCGTTGATGATCCACTCGAGATCGTAGATTCCATACTTCGCGCCGGTCATCAGTGAGTCGCGCAACAGGTAATCCATGCGATCGACGTCGAGTTGCGACGACACCAGTTGGGCCAACGCTGACGGTTGAAACTTTCCTTCGATGATCGACGCGACTTTCTGCGGCAGATCCTCGGAGTGCGATCGCAGCAACTCTCCGATCTCGGAATCTTCGTCGAGGATCACCTGCACGGTCCAGTGTTCGTGATGAAAGTTGAGCACCTTCTCCATCACGTGTGAGAACGATCCATGGCCCACGTCGTGAAGCAAAGCCGCAGCGCGTGCGGCAACTCGATCAGCGGGATTGATTGCGTAACGTTCGCCAAGTCGATCGAGAACGCGAGTCATGAGATGAAACGCGCCGAGTGAATGAGTGAAGCGAGAATGTTCCGCGCCTTGATAAGTGTATAGACCAAGACCGAGCTGCTTGATGCGGCGCAGTCGTTGAAACTCCGCGGCATCAATCAAGCGCATCATCAACTCGCCTTCATCAGAATCAGTTTGGAGACGAATGATGTTGTGAACTGGATCGCGATAAATGCGTTCAGGCATGGCACGTTCTTAATAACCGCAAATCGAGTGCGAAGGCAACATATCGAACAGTAAAACCATTTTCCATTGCGTTTGGCGTTTCATTATCATTGGAGTCGGAGCGTACCGCTACAGCTGGGAATTCAGAATGGCGCGACAAATCGAACGTGGCTCGGCTGCCACACGGTTGAGATTTCTGGATTTTCCCATTTTTTTGGATTTAACGGCCGGAACCGGCCAATCCAGAAGCGGCCGCTCAATCGGCGAATATTGAGGGAAATCGTCCCAGCGGGCATGTGGGCATGGCAATTGCCAAAACCGCTCCCCGGACGATGCCTCTTAAGCCTCGTTTTCGGAATTCTTTGGTGCTGCCAATAAAAAAGGGTGATTCAACACAGGAGGGGCAGCATCTTTGTCTAGTTCAAGAAAGGAAAGCAAAAAATGAAGAATGTTTTTAAGTTTTTAAGCCTGTCGGCGTTCTGGTGTGCTTCGCGCTGTTTGCGGGAAGCGCCTTCGCCCAGACGACGACGACAGGCTCAATTGAGGGCATGGTCACCGATTCCACCGGTGCGGCGGTGCCAGGTGTTACGGTAACCGCTACACGACAGGGTGGACGGACCACAACTGCCACAACGAATGAGGAAGGTCTTTTCCGAATTCTCGAATCTTGAACCGGGAATCTATACGGTGACGTCGAAGCCGAAAAAGGCTTTGCCAAATTCGAACAGGCGAACGTCTCCGTCAATCTTTCGCAAGACGTCAAACCTTAACGATTCAGCTCCGTCCGCAGGGCGCGACTGAAACAGTAACTGTTACTGCCGGTTCAGGAGCAGCCATTGACGTCACCCAGAACACTACCGGAACCAACGTTTCGACCGAACAGTTCTCGAACTTCCCGACCCAGCGCACCATTCAATCGCTCTACACGATTGCTCCGACTGTTACTCGCTCTGGTTTGCGAGACTCGTCAGGTCGTGAGCGCGACCCGTCGGTCGCCGGTTCATCCGGTCCTGAAAACAACTACATTCTCGACGGCGTCACCGTTACCGACCCCGCCTTCGGCGGTTCGGGCGCTAACCTGCCGTTCGAGTTTGTGCAAGAGCTCGAGATCAAAACCGGCGCTTACGGCGCGGACATTGGCAAAGCGACCGGCGGCGTGTTCAACGTCATCACCAAGAGCGGCACCAACGAGTTTCACGGTGACGCGTTTGCCTACTTCGTAGCCGAGAGCTTTGTTCGCTCAGTTAAGTCGTCGGCGATTCCGTTCACCGGCGCAGCCCCGAACGGTTACTCCGAAGTGGACGCTGGTTTCGACATTGGTGGTCCAATCGTCAAAGACAAACTCTGGTTCTTTGGCGCGTTCAATCCGCAGTATCGCAAGAACTTCTTCCTGACTCAGACGTTCCTTCAGGACGTTGAGAACAAAGTCACGACCCCGTTCTACGCCGGCAAGATCACCTGGGCACTCAACCAGAACCACACAGTTCACCTTCTCCACCTTCGGCGATTACACGAAGCAGGAAGGCCACTTGTTTGGTTTCTCGGGCTTTGGCGCTAACCCGGCGAGCTTCCGTGGCGAGACGCAAACGGGCGGTTCGAACTACGCCTTCCGTTTGAACTCAACCTTCACCCCGAACTTCATCGGTGAGTTCTCCGCCGGATTGCACTTCCAGCGCGCGAACACCATTCCGGAACTCGATGAAACGCTCGTTACCGATCGTTTCGCAGTGCTCCGTGGTGGTGGTCGATCCTGCCTGTCACCGAGACGACATGTCATCGCTCGCCGAACGGTTTGCGTCTGGCATTCGTCGAAGGTACCGGCGGTACCGTTCAGCGTAACTTTGTGCGTCAGGGTTTTGGTCTGAAATCATTCCAGGATCGCGATCGCATTGAGTTCGCGGCTCGCCTCCAGAACATTTGGCGCAGTCACACGTTCAAATACGGCGCTGAGTGCAACCAGAACAAGTACCGGATCGACACGCATCTCGACTGGTGCGGATCTCAATTTCAACGATCCAGACCATCCTCGTTGGGCCAAACCGAATTGAGAATCGTTTTGCCGTTTGCGCGCGCACATCGACTTCGACAATCACTTGCCCGAGTGCTTCGCGTACGGCGAATGTCGCGTTGCTGATCGCTGCCGGCCAGGCGCCGGCGGGTGTTACCACGGCCGTTACCGGCACGGTGTCGATCAACCCGACCAATCCGTTCCTGCTGCTCGACGTTGTTCGTGCTCGTGACTTCAGCCTCAACACCAGAGGTGATTTCACCAACACGAGAACCGAGAGCTTCTACTTCCAGGACGACTGGAAAGCGACTCGTAACCTTCAGGTCAACCTGGGTCTCCGCTGGGACTTCCAGCAGGCTTACTCGCTTGGCGGCGGCACCTACCTGACCCTGAACGACTTCGTCAGCAACACGCAGCCGCGCCTTGGATTCACCTGGGATTTCACGGGTGAAGGCCGCGGCAAGTTGTTTGCCAACTTCGCTCGTTACCTCGAAACGCCAATACCGCTCGACATCAACGTGCGTGCGGGTGGCAACGAAGTTCAGAACGACTTTAACTCGAACGTCAGCCGCCTCAATGGCTGCGCCTGGCGCGACAGTTCATCCGCGTTCCTTGGTAACCTCGGCGGCACCGCCACTCCGTTTGATTCAGGCCTCAAGCCGCAAACGGTTAACGAGTGGACCGCTGGTTTCGAGTGGGGCCCAGCGCTCAATGCGTGACCTTACGTTCGGCGTCCGCGGTATCTACCGCGCGCAGGATGAGGTCATCGAGGACGGTTCGTTCGACGATGGTACCACCTACTTCCTGTTCAACCCGGGCCGTCGCGGCACCGGCAATTTCACCACGACCGAAGACCTGGCCTGTAACGACCCGGCCATCGGTTGCTTTGGTCCAGCCCGCCGTTACTACCGCGCAATCGAGGTCACCGCTACGAAGCGCTTCTCGAACAACTATCAGTTCATCGCTTCCTACGTGTTCTCCAGCTTGATCGGTAACTACGAAGGACTGTTCCGCAACGACAACGGCCAGTCTGACCCGAACATCACTTCGTTGTTCGACCTCGTCAGCTTGCTCAACGGTCATGTACGGACGCCTGCCAAACGATCGTCCGCATCAGTTCAAGTTTGACGGCAGCTATCAGTGGCCGTTCAAACTGATGACGAGCGCTTCGTTCCGTACGCAGTCTGGTGTTCCGTTCAACGCTTTGATTCCGCACCCGATCTACGGCGACAACGAAGGCTTCTGCCAGGATCTTCCACGGCCGCTCAGTTTGTCTGCAATCCGCGCGGTACGGCAATCAACCCGATCACGGGCAGCAATCGCACGCCGACGACCTACAACCTGGATCTCGGTGCCTACTACCCGATCTCGTTGGGTGAAAGTAAACAGCTCCGCCTCCAGGTCGACTGGTTCAATGTTTTCAATAACCAGCGCGCCATCAAAGAGGACGACACGTTCCTGATCAACAGCGGTGCGCCGGGTATCACGCCGGTTCCGAATCCGTTCCACGGCACTGGAACAATCTTCCAGTTCCCGTCGGCGGTTCGTCTCGGTGTGAAGTTCCAGTTCTAACACACTGGTTTTTGCGACCACGCTTCTTTGAGGCGTGGGAGTTTGAAAGGGAGGCGTAAAAACTACGCCTCCCTTCTTGTTTTGTGGTAACCTTCAATGCGTCCAATCAACAACAAACGCTTCCAAATTAACTCGGCAACTGCTTCGTAACGGAGTTATCGAGATGGCTCAGAATCACACTACATCTCGCAACTCTTCTATCGCTATTCAGTTCTCTGCATCACTGTTGCTTTCACCGGCTCGTCGCCGCACAGGCTCAAACCGGCGGCGGCGTCGACACAACCGGCACCGGCGGCCGGCATTCGATCAGCGGGCGTCTCGATCTTTCCTTCAGGACAACGAGCCGATACGCGGCTCAAAATCAGGTTGGAAAGCAACGGGCACGGCGACCTGACTGTGCTTGCCGATGGGAATGGCAATTTTATGTTTCGATCACTTGAGGGCCGGCAGCTACACCGTCGTCGTCGAGGGTGGTGACTACTTCGAGACATCGCGCGAGTCTGCTCTATCATCGATCCCCCTGTTGTCGATCGCGCGCACCAACACGGCGATCGGTCCGCTTTCGCGGCCGTACACGGTTCAGATCTATTTGCGGGCCAAGAGAAGGGACGGCAACAAAAGCCGGGTGTGTTGAATGCCGCGCTCGCGACTGTGCCGAAAGCCGCTGTCGAGCTTTACGAAAAAGGCGTGCAGGCGGCAGGCCGCGGCGAAACAGATAAAGCTATCGACGATCTTAAGGCGCGCGATCGAGCTGCATCCGAACTTCGGTCTCGCGCTCAACGAGCTCGGCGTGCAGTACCTGCGCAAAGGCGAACTCGATAAGCTGCGGACGGCGCTTGTCAAAGGCGCTTCAGATCTCTCCCGACGCGCCGGAGCCGCTGCTGAATTATGGCATCGTGCTGTTACAGCAGAAGAAGTTTGCGGAAGCTGAAAAGCAGCTTCGCGACGCAGTGACAGAAGAACGAGCAATGCGTACACGCGCATCTCTACTTCGGTATCACGCTGATCTACGTCAAGAACTATACCGAGGCAGAAACCGAGCTGCGCAAGGCGATCACGATCGGCGGAACAAAGGCGAGCCAGGCGCACTATTACCTGGGCGGTCTGTATTGGCAGACCGGCAAACATCAGCAAGCTGCTGACGAGCTCGAAACATTTTTGAAGCTGGAACCGAAAGCCGCAAACGCAGATAAGCTGCGCACGACGATCAAGGAGCTGCGTACGAAGTCTTAAACACAAAAGGCACAAAAAACACAAAAGGCACAAGCTCTAAATAAGGAATTGGGTTTGTGCCTTTTGTGTTCTTTGTGCTTTTTGTGGTTACTAGCTTCGCTTGAGCGTGAGCAGGTGACCGAGTTTTTCTTTCTTGGTGCGCAGGTAATCCGCGGCGTCTTCGCGTGGCATCGACCTCGATCGAAACTCGCTCGACGATCGTCAACCCCGCCTCTTCGAGCGCGCGCAGTTTCAGCGGATTGTTGGAAATGACTTTCACGCGGCACAGTCCGAGATCGAAAAGTATCTCGGCGCACTGACGATAGTCTCGCAAGTCAACCGCCAATCCCAGTTGCTCGTTGGCCTCGACCGTGTCCGCGCCCTGGTCCTGCAAGCGCGTAAGCGCGAATCTTGTTGACGATGCCGATGCCGCGGCCTTCCTGCTGCTGGTAGACAATCGCCCCGCGCCCTTCCTGCTCGATCATCTGCATCGTGCGATGAAGCTGCCGGCCGCAGTCGCACTTGGTCGAGCCGAAAACGTCGCCGGTCAGGCATTGCGAGTGAATTCGCACCAGGGTCGGCACGTCGCGCTTCATCTCGCCTTTAAAAAGGACGACGAACTCCTCGTGCGTAGTGAGTGAGCGATAAGCGGCGATCTGGAAATCGCCCCACTCGGTGGGCAGGTTCGCAACCGCGACCCGTTCAACCGTGCCGGTTTCGACAGAATCGCAGCACGTCGCACTAGACGATTTTTCTCTGGCCTGTACTTCCATCCTGATTTACCTGGAGGAGTTAAGTCGGTTAAATAGGGTTTGCCAATTATGGGTGTTCATCCGTCATTTCGCAACCATTCCGCAGGCGGGGCGTGTAGCCGTTTGCGGTAACTTGATTTAGGCGTGTATTCTTCTTCACAGCCTGACCGCCCAACAAAGCTCGGCGAGGAAGTCCTTTAGTGAACAACAGTCTCAACCTGGCGTCAAAACCATTTAGTAATCGCGTCCTTCCGTGGGCGTTGACCGCCATCGTGCTTTTCGTATCGATGGTCGGGTTGATCCTCGTCGTGCGGCTGACGACAGTCGCCAACAAAGAGGCCGCCGCTGCGCAAGTCCAAATCAACGCCTTGAAGCAAGAGGAAAAAGGGCTGATGGACACGGCACAGGCAGTCAAAGGCGCGCTTACTGCGCAACAGCAGGAGGCAGTGCCTTCAGCCCACGAGCTGATCGATCGCAAGAAATTTTCCTGGTCCCGGTTGCTCGCGGATCTCGAATCGTCGTTGCCAAACAAAGTGAGGGTCTCGCGAATCGCGGTGCGTGATGTGACCAGCCAGGGAGATCAAACCGTCGCCGCCCTCGACCTTGTAGTCTTTACCCAAAACGCGTCGACCATCAGCGAGATGATCGCCGAAATGCACGAAGCCGGCATCTTTCAGCTCGTGCTCCGTTCGCAGAACCTGGCAAAGGGGCGTGGCGAACAAGGCACCGAATACGAGTTCGACGTGATCTATCGTTCGCGTCCGGGATACCAGTCTGAAAGAGTGGCCGAAGTGAGTAACCCGCAGAGCCCGCAGAGATCGAGCGAGGCGCCGAGATGAACGCAGAATCCAAAGTGAATCCAAACTCTGCGAACGCGCGCGCGTCGCGCTACAAAGAGCGCGTCGGCAGTTTTATCAGCTCGCGGCGCGGCAAGATGTTCGGTGTTGCGGAAGTCGCGGGACTTGCTGGTAGCTGTTTGATCCTGGCGCTCGTGTTGTTGAGTTATCTCTATTTTCTCGTACCTGCTCGTTCACGCGTCGCGTCGGCCAACGCCGATCTCAAGCAAACGCAAACGAACTTGCAAACACTCCACAATGTCGTCGGCACTGAACGGAACACGAGAGACAGCGTCGATCGAATCGGCGCCAGCCTGGGTAAGTTCGAGACCGACTTTCTGCCGCGCTCGGAGCAGGGTCGCATGGAGCTGTACGAAGAGCTCAACCGGTTGATCATCAAGAACAATGTGCGCAACACGTCGGGCCCGATTTACACACCGCTCGAGCCCGAAGGCACGAAGACAACCGGCGGCAAGAATACCACTACCAAGTGGCAGAGCTTCTATCCGGGGATCATCGTGCTGGTCACGGTCGAAGGTCAGTACGAGAACGTGCGGCGTTTCATTAGCGACGTCGAAAGAAGCAAGCAGTTTGTCGTCATTAACGAAGTGGAGTTGCAGCGCGCGCGCGATACCAATGCGCCTGTTTCGGTAGAGGGCGTCACACCCGAAGGCGCTCCGGCGCCCGCCGCGGGCTCAGGCTCGCGTGGCTCGCTCGTCAGCTTGCAGCTAAGCATGGCCACTTACTTCCAGCGCGAACCTGTAGTGACTGCGCCAGTGAGCCAGGAGTAGCCGATGCCATTAGTAGATTTAAACAACCCAGGCGAAAAGAAGAAGGTCATCTGGGCGGCGGTCCTGGGTTTGGTCGCCATCATCTTTTTGTGGTGGACGTTTGTTGGCTTCGGCAGCAGCAGTCCATCGCGCACGGCAGCGCGGCCCGCATCCACGCCGAACCCACAGCGCGCCGGCAGTGGTAATGCCAGGCAACAGAACCAGCCCGTCAACGACACGCCTTCGCAAGCCGTCGTAGATCTCGCGCGCTACCAGGAGATCATTTACCAGCCGTCTTCTTACGAGGCCCCCGGAGCAAAGCGCAATATCTTTGCTTACTACGAACCGCCTCCGCCGCCGACACCCGCGCCGAAGATCGAGCAACCGTCGCCGATACCGCCGCCGCCGATTCTTTTGGCCTCGATTTCTCCGTCGAATGCTTACGCGCGCAGCGGCGACTTCAAACTCGAAGCGGCCGGCGATAAATTCACTAACGACTCGCGCCTCTACATGGACGGGCGAGAGCTTCCCACCACTTACATCAGCCCGCAGCAGCTTTCAGCGACTGTGTCTGCCTCGTTTATCGCTAACCAGGGCGCGCGGCAGATCATGGTGCGCACTCCCGACAATCGAGCGTACTCAGCCACGCTCACGATGAGCGTTGCCGAGCCGCCGAATCCGAACTACAGCTACGTCGGCATCATCAGTCCGATCACGCGCGTGGGTGACACTGCCCTCGTGCAGGACAAGAACAACAAAAGTATCCTGAGTGTTCAGCGCGGCGACCTGCTGAGCGGCAGGTTCCGCGTCACCAGCATCTCGGATAAAGAGTTGGTGTTGATGGATGCCACGTTGAAGATCAAACACACGCTGAAGATGACCGAAGGCGATAAGAGTCTCGGCTCTCCTTTATCGCGTCCCACGCCGCGAGTTGATGCGGAAGATGACGAACCATAGCACATGGTCCAACCACAAGATATGCGGGTCGGCGGCAAACGTTTCAGCGCCGGCTTCACGCACGAGTTTGGCTGCTGAGCGTCCTTCGGAAGCCGGATACACGCTCGTCGCGCTGCTTGCGCTGATGAGCGTCCTGGCATTGTTCGCGATGGCGATCGCGCCGAGCGCGCAGCAACAAGCAGTGCGCGAACGTGAGAAGGAAGCGATCTTTCGCGGCGAGCAGGTGGCCGATGCAATTCGCGATTACTACAAATATCGCACAGGTGTTACCCGGCAGCAGGGCGACAACGCATTGCCTTCGTCGATGGACCAACTGCTGGAAGGCATTCCTGTTCCTAACGGATCGAAGAACCGTCAGATCCTTCGTCCTTCGGCGGCGCGCGATCCACTAACGATCGAAGGCGAGTGGCGTTTCATTCGTCCACGCAGTGAATCGCTGATCGACTTTCAACAATCCGTAATGTTCTATGCGGGCAATCTGCTGCCCGCGCCACGCGATGCGCAAATAGCGCAATTACAACAGTTTGCAGTGCCTCCTATCGCCAGCCTGGTAAATCTCGGCAGCGGCGAGAGGCGGACTCCGACATCAAGCGTCGACGATTCGGGTGGTGGTCCATTCGTCGGCGTTGCGAGTCGCAGCCGTCGCGCTTCAGTGTTAACTTTCTACGGCATCGAGCAACACGATCAGTGGATCTTCACTCCGCTCTTCCGCTGACAGAGTTGGACCATCACGCAACTCGATCTATCACCTGCAACTCAGAGCTCATCAATCATCATCGCTAACTCTTTCTTCTCGATGGACCATGCGCGGTGCGCATTTCGATCGCGGCGAATATTCTTGAAGCGCGATCGATGCGTGACGATCGCGCAGCGTCGTGGCTGCGATCGCTCGCGAAGCAGTCGCGCGCAGTGATGAAAAATATTTCTTCCTTCGAGTAATAAGTTATTGACAACTGTTGTATTTGCGTTTATATAGCAAGATGTTGTGCGCCGTTTACTCTAGCCCACAAGAGAGAAGTAAGCACAGTATCTTGTGGTCGTGAAGAAACAAAAAACCAAACTCGAAAGAAGGAGCACATAGAAGCTATGGCAACTAAAAAAGGTGGAAAGAAAGCAGGCGGTAAGAAGGGCGGAACCAAGAAGGCCGCGAAGAAGGGCGGAACCAAGAAAGCCGCAAAGAAGAGATAACTCGAACCAGCAGGTTACAGCACGAACCTTCCACCGGCGCACAAAAACTTCTGAGGCCCACGGGGCCTTGCAAAAGAAACGACGAGACCTTCAAGCGAAGCTCGTCGTTTCTTTTTGTTGTTTGCCGATCTGATTCTGATTCGTTAGATCTGTGTGCGTATGATCACCGTCGCGCTCGTCGAACCTGAGATTCCACCCAACACCGGCAACATCGCTCGGCTGTGCGCCGCCACCAACACACCGCTGCACATCGTCGGCGTCACCGGCTTTCGCATGGACGATCGCGCGCTGCGTCGCGCGGGCCTCGACTACTGGCCGGAAGTGGATCTCACTCGTCATCGCAATCTCGATGCGCTCTATGAATCGTTGCCCGAGGCGCGTTTCGTTTATCTCACTACCAAAGCCGAACGCCGCTACACCGATTGGGAGTTTCAAAGCAGACGATTGCCTCGTTTTTGGCCGGGAAACGCGCGGTTTGCCCGAAGATCTCTCTGCAAGCGAACTGGGAAAACTGCCTGAAAATCCCCATGCTCAACCCAAACATCCGCAGCCTGAACCTCGCCACCGCCGTCGGCATCGTTCTTTTCGAAGCGCTCAGGCAGACAGGCAAATTCCAATAATGTAATCTGTGTTCACAGGCACAGATGCAGCAACAAGAGATTCGCAACATCGCAATCATCGCGCACGTCGATCACGGCAAGACCACGCTCGTCGATGCGATGCTGCGCCAGTCGGGAACTTTCCGCGACAACGAACAGGTGCGCGATCGCGTGATGGATTCGATGGATCTCGAGCGCGAGCGCGGCATCACCATCATGGCGAAGAACACCGCCGTTCATTATCGCGACGTGAAGATCAACATCGTCGACACGCCGGGGCACGCGGATTTCGGCGGCGAGGTCGAGCGCGTGCTGAAGATGGTCGACGGCGTGATGCTGCTGGTCGATGCCGCCGAAGGTTGTCTGCCGCAAACGCGGTTCGTGTTGCGCAAAGCGCTCGAAGCACGTTTGCCGGCAATCGCGGTCGTCAACAAGATCGATCGCAGCGACGCGCGTCCCGCCGAAGTCGTCGACGAGATCTACGAGCTGTTTCTCGATCTCGACGCGACCGACGAACAGATCGAGTTTCCGATCCTCTACGCCGTCTCGCGCGACGGCACCGCGAAACGAAAGCTGGAAGACGAGTCACGCGATCTGCAGCCGCTGTTCGATCAGATCGTCGAAACGATTCCACCGCCAAAGGAGCTGCGCGCTGACTCGCTGCAACTGCTGGTCGCCAATCTCGACTACAACGACTACGTCGGCCGCCTCGCGATCGGCCGCATCTTCTCCGGCGAGATCAAAGTCGGCGATCAGATCGCCGTGGTGCAAACCCGATCGATCGATTCAGAAAACGAAGGTGTCACAGCTCTATGTCTTTGAAGGACTGAAACGCGAACCGGTCGATCAGAGCCGGCTGCGGCGAGATCGTCGCACTGGCCGGCATCGAAGACATCAACATCGGCGACACGATCACCTCGATCTGAGAACCCGCAGCCGTTGCCGGTCGATCGCCGTCGACGAACCGACGATCGCGATGATCTTCAGCGTCAACAACTCGCCGTTCGCCGGACGCGAAGGAAAGTTTGTGACGTCGCGCCAGCTCAAGGAGCGTCTCGACAAGGAGATTCTCGGCAACGTCGCGATCCGGGTTGAGGAAACTGATTCGCCGGATCAGTTCAAAGTTTCAGGACGCGGCGAACTGCAGTTGGCGATCCTGATCGAGATGATGCGCCGCGAAGGTTATGAGCTTCAGGTCTCAAAGCCGGAAGCCATCACGCGCAAGGTCGACGGCCAGATTGCTCGAGCCGATCGAAGCGGTCGTCGTCGATTGTCCGGACGAATTCATCGGCGTCGTCACCGAAGCTCTCGGCCGGCGCAAGGGACAGATGACGAAGATGGTCAATCACGGCACCGGCCGCGTGCGGCTCGAGTTCGAAACGCCTTCGCGCGGATTGATCGGATTTCGCAACGAGTTTCTGACGGAGACGAAAGGCACGGGTCTTTTGAACACCATGTTTCTGCGCTGGGGCGACTGGCAGGGCGCGATGCGCGGGCGCGCTACCGGTTCGCTCGTCGCCGACCGCATGGGCGAGACGACGACCTACGCGCTCTTCAATCTCCAGGAACGCGGCACGCTCTTCGTCCAGGCCAGGCACTCGCGTCTACGAAGGCATGATCATCGGCGAGAACGCGCGGCCGGTCGATCTTGACGTCAACGCCATCAAGGAAAAGAAACTCACGAACATGCGCGCCTCGACCGCCGACGAAGCGATGCGGCTCGTGCCGCCGAAGGAGTTTCGCTCGAACAGGCGCTCGAATTCATCGCCGACGACGAGCTGGTCGAAGTCACGCCGGAGACGATCCGATTGCGGAAGCGCATCCTGCCCGCTAACCAGCGGCCGAAGAAGAAAGAATCAAGCTGATTCGTGAAGATGTTGCCTGCTGAGTTTATCCGATCACCGACACAAAGATCAGTCGGCCTTTCACACGCGGAGCAGGTGGCAATACTCGGCGACGCCGGCGCGACGTTCGTGCAGTTGCGCGAGAAGAACCGGCAGGCTCTGGATTTTTACAACGAGGCGAAGGCCGCGCTCGCTGTGCCCGCGACGCAGGCGTCACGTTGATAATCAACGATCGAGTGGACATCGCGCTGGCGCTCGGCGCACCCGGCGTACATCTCGGCCAGGACGATCTTCCGCCCGAAGCCGCACGAAAACTGCTGGGCGACGAAGCCATCATCGGCTATTCAACTCACAACGTCGCCCAGGCCATCGCGGCCGCGAATCTGCCGATCGATTACATCGCCATCGGTCCAATCTTCGAAACCGGCACCAAAAAGAACCCCGATCCGGTAGTCGGTCTGGACGGACTGCGCGCCGTTCGCGACGCCATCGGCGATCGTGCGCTCGTCGCCATCGGCGGAATCACTGTCGAAAACGCGCCGTCAGTGATCGAGGCCGGCGCCAACTCAGTCGCCGTCATCAGCGCCCTCCTCTCCGGCGACCCACTCGACTCATTTCCGATCGCTACCGTACCCTCACCCAGCACTTTGTCCCAGTGTCAAACATAATTTGCTTGCGTTTATCTTTGTTATGCGCGAGAATCTTCGCCGGTTTCGAGGTGAACCAGGACTCACGAAACCACCCTCCTCTCAGCGGCAATATCCACATTTACCTTCGTGCGGAGCTGAATGAGCTTCTTCGACTTACCGCCCATTATTGAGCGAATGTTGCTGGTCTCCGACAAGATCAGCGACCTGAATTTCTCCGTCGGACAACCCCCGCAGGTCGAAATCAACGGCAAGCTGACTCCCGTCCAGCCCCTCGGGATGCAGAAGCTTTCCCCGTATCAAACCGAGATCATCGCGCTCACGCTCATTCACGGAAATCCCGACGCCGCCGAACGTCTCGCGCGCACCGGCACCGCCGATCTCAGTTATTCGCTGCCGTCGCGCGCCCGTTTTCGCGTCAATATCTTTCAGCAACGCGGCGTTTACTCGATCGTGATGCGCGTCATCCCGACTGACATTCCCACGATCAAGTCGTCTCGGATTGCCAGTGCACCTGACGGAGATCGCCGAGTTGCGCAATGGCCTGGTGCTTGTGACCGGTCCAACCGGCTCCGGCAAGAGCTCCACGCAGGCCGCGATCATCGACATCATCAACGAGAAAAAGCACTATCACGTCGTCACGATCGAAGACCCGATCGAGTACCTGCACACTCACAAAAGCTTCGACGATCAACCAGCGCGAAGTCGGACACGACACGCGCGACTTTCCTTCAGCGCTGCGCGCCACGCTGCGCCAGGCGCCGAAAGTGATCCTGATCGGCGAGATGCGCGACTTCGAAACGACTGAAATCGCTCTCGAAGCCGCGGAGACCGGCCACCTCGTGCTCTCAACGCTTGCACACGATCGATGCGTCGAAGACGGTCGATCGCATCATCGGTCTCTATCCGAAGAACGAAGAGCCGGTGATCAGGACCCGGCTGGCCCAAACGTTTCGCTACATCGTTTCGCAACGATTGATTCCGAAAGCAGACGGCAGCGGGCCGCGTCGCCGCGGTTGAGATACTCCGCTCGAGCCCGCGCACGCGCGAGTACATCGAAGTCGGCGAGGTCGAAGGCAAGTCGCTGCTCGACGCGATGCGCGACGGCAAGCTCGACGGCATGCAGGACTTCGATACCGTCATCAAAGGGCTGATCGAAAGCAAGGTCGTTCAGTCTCGAAGACGGGCTCGCGTTTGCAAGCAATCAAAACAACCTGCTGCTCTCGCTGAAAGGCATGACGGCCGCTGAAGACTTCATTCGCCGCGACGGCGAACATGCCGCTCAACACGTTCTCCGATTCCGGTTCGATGCTGGGCCTGATTGAATAACCCGCCTCCCTGAAGACGCCATGATCATTGTTTGTCCAAAATGTGCGACGCGCTTGCAGGTTGACGAAGAGAAGTCGCCGGCGCGGCCGTTCAACGTTCGTTGTCCGAAGTGCAACAGCACGGTCAGTTCGGGTGTTGCGAGTCCGGCATCGGAACATGGCGCGCTGGCAGTCGGCGGATCGCCGTCGACGGAGCATCCTCGTTTCGAACAGAACACGGCGCGTGCTTACGAGCCGGCGACGAAAGCGACTCCGACTGGGACCGGTGCGGCGATCGCGGACGACTGCGATCCGCATGTTGATGGATCTGTTGTCTCGAAGGGAACGAACCAGTGCGCCGGAAAATCCCGGCGCGCGGCCGTCGTGGGACCAGCGCAAGCGTTGGTTTGCACCGGCGAAAACTATCGCGACACGGTCGCGCGACGTCTCACGGAAAGTGGCTATCAGGTTTTCGTCGCTGAAGACACGCGCCAGGCAGTCGAAACGATGCGTGTCGAAAAAGATGGACGTCGTGTTGCTCGAGCCGCAGTTCGATTCGGCCGAACAAGGATCGGCGTTTGTGATCAGCGCGAGATCAACGTGCTGCGTCCGGCGCAACGCCGCCGCATCTTTTTCGTGCTGCTATCGCCTTCGATGCGCACGATGGACGCGCATGCCGCGTTTCTGAGCAACGTCAACCTCGTGGTGAATGTCGCCGACGTCGACGAGCTGCACCGCATCATGGACGTTGCGTTGCGCGAGTACAACGACCTCTACCGCGAGTTCAATGCGCGCATTTAATTTGACTGCTTTGTAGGTTTGCGCTATATCTGTGTAATCTGTCTCCGCTACACCGACAAAGTCACGGATATGAGCTACACGACCATAATCATCACCACGGTTCGGTACAGTAGTTGGCGACGTTTGAGTCTGGTGTTGTGTCTGACCGCGCTTTACATGGTTGCGGAAGCGGTCGGCGCGTGGTGGACCGGCTCGCTCGCGTTGCTGGCTGATGCCGGCCACATGTTCACGGACGTCGCTGCGCTGCTGCTTGCGTTGACGGCAGTCTGGTTTGGTTCTCGCCCCGCCACTTCTAAAAAGACTTTCGGATACTACCGTCTCGAGATCATCGCGGCGCTCGTCAACGGCGTTGCGCTGGTGGTGATGTCGCTGATGATTTTTTACGGCGCGTACGAGCGTTGGTTCGACCCGCCAGTGGTTCGCAGTGGGCCGATGATGCTGGTCGCCGCCGGCGGTCTGATAGTGAATCTGATCTGTGCGCGCGATACTGCACGGCCGCAACGAGATCGATCTCAACATTCGCGGCGCGTGGATGCACGTGATGGGCGACGCGCTCGGTTCAGTGGCGGCGATTGCTGGCAGGTGTGTGCATGGCGCTGTTTGGCTGGTACGCGGCGGACTGCGCTTTTCAGCGTGGTGATCGGTCTGCTGATCATCTGGGGATCGATACAGATTGATTCGCGAGTCGACGAACGTGTTGCTTGAAGGGCACGCCGGCGCACATCAATCTGGCGGCTGTTGAAGACGCGATTCTGGCGACTGACGGAGTCGACAACGTTCACGATCTGCACGTTTGGACGATCACTTCCGGACGCGATGCTTTGAGCGCGCACGTGATTCACGCGCACAGCATCTCGCAGCCGGATCTGTTGCGCGAGTTGCGCACGAAGCTTCACGATCGTTTCGGCGTCGATCACCTCACGATTCAGATGGAAACGCCCGATTTCGAAGACGAGACATTTCATTTTTGTCATGCCGGCACGGCGTGTTTTCGATCCAAGCGCAAATGAGGATCGGAGGATCTCCGCAAATCCGTGTTTACCGAATTCCACCAGTCATGGAACTGAATCTTCTACTCACTCTTGACCTGCGAGAACAGGCGGCGTTGCAAGCGGCGCTCGTTACGCACGGCGCTCCCGACGCGCTGGTCACGCTGGCGTTGACGGGCGCGTGTCGCATCGGTTCGATTCAGGAAGCGCGGCAACTGCGCAAATGGATCGCGGAAGCGCGCACTGCGGGTGACTCGGATTTTGCGTCGTTGCACGTCATCGAGAAAGCGCTGGTCGATTTCGGTGTGTGATCAAATGAGCAGGGAATTTGAACTTGCTTACGGCTCTGCTTCATCAAGTTTGTAGCGGATGAAGAGCGGTTCCTCGTCATCTCGGACGAATCGATTTCCGATCGCCGCCGTTGACTGATGTGCAGATCGGCGCCGCATTTGACTCACCGATTGCCTCGCCGCCGTTGGACGAAATCGTGGGCAGCGACGATTCGGTGCTGATCGTCGTGTCTGACGCAACGCGCGCGACTGCGAGCGCGCAGATCGTGAATCTGCTCGTGCGCCGCTTGGTCCAGACCGGCGTCTCGCCCGGCTAATATCGCCGTGATCTTTGCGACGGGAATTCACCGGCGCGTCACCGAAGAAGAGAAGCGAGAGTTGTTGACGCCGTTCATCGTCCAACGAATTCGCACGTTGGACCACGATGCGTACGACGAAGCGAAGCTCTACTTCGCTGGGAACGACGGCGAACGGGAGTGCCGGTGGAAGTCAGCTACGGCGTTGCGGGAGTTTACTCGCGTCGATCCTGATCGGCGGGATCAACTTTCACTACTTCGCGGGATTTACCGGAGGACGCAAGTCGATTTGTCCCGGGCTGGCTTCGGCAAAGACGATCGAAGCGACGCACATGCTGGCGTTTGATTTTGAACGCGGCGGGCGCAAAGCCGGTGTCGGACCAGGGTTGCTTGATGGCAATGCGGTGCATGAAGAGTGCGAGCGTGTTGCGGAGCTTGATCGCGCCCGCTTTTGGCATCTATACCATTGTTGACGAAAGAAACCGCGCCGTGCGGCGTGTTCTGCGGCGACTGGCGACTGGCCCATCGAGCCGCGTGCGAGCATTATCTTGAAGCGTCACTCGTTTGCGATTCCGGTAAAAACGTGACGTCGTGATCGCGAGTTGCGGCGGCTTTCCGCACGACATCAATATGATTCAGGCGCACAAGGCGCTCGACATGGCGGCGCATGCCTGCAACGAAGGCGGCACGATCATGCTGCTGGCAGAGTGCCGCGACGGCCTGGGTCGCTCGGATTTTTTGAAGTGGTTTGACGCCGCCGATTCGCGCAGCGCTTGAAAACAGTTTGCGGAATGGTTACGAAGTCAACGGTCAAACGGCGTGGTCGCTGCTGACGAAGGCGGAACGTTACCGGATCTGTTTGCTATCGGAATTCCGCGACGAGCAGGTCGAGAAAATGCGCATGATGCCGGTGCGTTCGATTGCGAGGCCTGATCAGGCGGGTGATGGTGATGGTTCATCATGCCGCGTGGCGCGGCCGTATTGCCGCGAGTAGAGTTATAGACGAAGTGGAGTTCAAGTTAACAACGTGCACTGTGCGTAGTTGGGAGTGGCGCGATCGAGATGCAATCGTGCGTCATGCCAACAACCGAAACGTCTGGATCAATCTGCGCGATCGTTTCCCGCATCCGTACACGCTCGCCGATGCACGAAACTGGCTCGATATGGTCGTCGGCATCAAGCCGGAAACCAATTTCGCGATCGCCGTAGACGACGAAGCTGTTGGCGGTGTCGGCTTTACGGTCCAACACGACGTCGCGTCATCGTTCGGCGGAGATCGGTTATTGGCTCGGCGAAGAATTCTGGGGCCGCGGCATTGCGACGGAAGCGTTGATTGCCGTGACCGAATATGCGTTTTCGAATTACGATCTGTGCCGGTTGTACGCGCACGTCTTTGACTGGAACCCGGCTTCGGCGCGCGTGCTGGAAAAAGCGGGCTATGACGTTTGAAGGACGATTGAAAAAGAGTGTCACGAAGAATGGACAGACGATCGATCAGCTCATGTACGCTGTGGTCCGCGACTGACTAACTAAGGAGATGGATGAAACTCACGATTAAACTCGCCACTGTTCTCGTTGTTCTTCTGTTCACGGCCTGGTCCGTCAGCGCGCAGGAAAGCACGAACAGCGCAAACGAAAAGCGCGTGTCGTTGAACGAACCCGCGGTTGCGCACGATGCAAACGGCGCTGCCGCGCTCGAAGGCACTCTGCGCACGACCGTGCTCAACGGCTCGCAAGATTCGCCGGTCACGAATGTGCGGATGGTGATCAGAAACACGAGCGGCATTTCGTACGCGTTCGTTTCCGGTGTCGTTACTTTTTACGATAACGCCGGCGTGCGTTGTGGCGAGGGCGTTTTCAAAGCAGATGCGCTTGCGGCTGATGAATCGTTCGAGACTGACACTCCCGGAGTCCGCATTCGCTGCCAGGCTGCGACCTGGCGCATCGTCGCCACTCACCTGTTGCCGCGCACAACCCCAAATCCGCCGCGGCCATAGTTACCCCGTCGAGTGGAACCGCGGGATATAATCGACGGCATCTGATCGACCCTAATTAATATCGGTGTGATTGGTCCATTCATGCTCTCGACGCTAATCGAATTACAAAGACTCAAACGCCTCGATCGCACCGGCTGGACGTTGCGTGGGCTGCCAAACGGAACCGAATCAGTAGCGGCTCATTCGTTTGGTGTCGCAGCGGCGGCGATGTTGTTGGCAGATGAATTGCTAGCAAAAGGCGTGGAGGTGAACGTCGAAACCGTTTTGCGAATGGCGCTGCTGCACGATTGGGCCGAGGTCCGCGTTGGCGACATGCCGCGCATCGCTACTGTTTACTTCGGCGCCGATACGAGAAAACAAGCCGAGAGCCGGGCCTTTAAAGACGTCGTCAGCGGAATTAAAACACGACTTGTACACAACTCTCTACGACGATTACGAGCAACGCAACACTCTCGAAGCACGACTGGTGAAAGCCGCGGACGTGCTCGATCTGCTGGTGCAACTGCTCGCGCTCGAGCGTGCCGGCGCGCGTGGGCTCGACGAATTCTGGGAGGTTGCTGAAAAACCGACCTTCAAACTTGGCGACGTCGCCGATCAGACCATCAACGAGGTTTTTGAAGCGCTTTTGAAAGCCCGGAGTGAAATCGCGTAGCTCATGTTTGATTTTCTATCGGACATGATTGCCGGGCTTACGTGGCAAAAAGCATTGATTGGGGTGGCGATCTTTGCGGTCACCTTTGTTTTAAGTCTCGGCCTCGTCTCTTTTATTTTGGTCAAGCTTCCTGCCGACCACTTTCAGAAGAATCACAAAGAAAAGTTTTGGGCGGGGCATTCGCCGGTGTTGCGGATCGCGGCCATCATCGGCAAGAACTTACTCGGTTGGATCCTCGTGGCACTCGGTATAGTGATGTCGCTGCCGGGTGTTCCGGGCCAGGGATTGCTGACGGTTTTGTTGGGGATCATGCTGGTTGATTTTCCCGGCAAACATCATTTGGAACGCAAGTTGTTGCACCGGCCTGCGATAAAGAACTCCATCAACAAGTTGCGCGCGCGGTTCGACAAGCCGCCGCTCCAACTGGATTAGCGAGGTTTAGCCTCCAATACCCATCGCGCTGTTTCGCGATTCTGAAGCGTTTGACGTATGATTTGCGGCTTAAGAGTAATGGTCAAATACCTGAACGCCTACAGAATCGCTCACTCCCGCTTGCTCCTATCGGTTTTCGCCGTTTCTGTTTTGCTTTTGAACTCGGCTTGCGGTCTTTTCGGAGCAAAGAAGAAGATCCAGGTGCCCCAGCTCCTGTCGCCCGTTTCCGACGTCAATACCACGCGGTTGATCCAGGAAGTGAACCGGCTTTCCACCGTGACAATCGATCCACGGCAAGGTCGATATTCAGTTTGAAGATACTTCGTTTGCGACTTCCGGACTGGCAGACCAATACCGGCTGGTCGACGGGACGATAACGCTTCAACGTCCGGGCAAGATTTATCTCATTATTCAGTTCACTTTCGTCGACATCGCGCAGATGGCTTCAGATGGCGAGCACTTCCGAGTCGCCGTTTTGAAAGGCGACGACAAGTACAAGCGCTTCGTAAAGGGGACCAACAGCGCGAACTATCCGAAGCTCGACACCGACGACGCGACGACTGCCGCCGCGGCTGCTGCTGCGAATAAGAACCAGCAGAAAGCTGAAAAAGAGACTGTGAGCGCGCTTTCGAACCTGCGTCCGCAACACTTGACTGATGCTTTCATGATTCGTCCGATCGAGACGAACGGTTCGCTGATTTACGCGCAGAGCGAGTTTTTCCTGGAAGAAGCGGACACGCGCCGCGGGGCAAACAAAAGCGCGCGTGTGATGCGTCCTTATTATGTGCTCGAAGAGTTTTCGCAACCGGCAGCGGCGGCCAGGCGAAACTGTGAGGCGCTTTTGGTTCGATCGCGTTTCTGGAATCCGGCTTGCGCGCGTGCAGTCGTTTGACGACAACGGCGGGTTGGTTACCGATGTTTCGTATTCCAACGAGCGCCAGCTTGGCAGCAGCGCGACCGCTTCGCTGCCGAGCCGCATCGAGAT
Organism: uncultured Acidobacteriota bacterium; assembly: GCA_963770215.1. Lineage (GTDB taxonomy): Bacteria > Acidobacteriota > Blastocatellia > Pyrinomonadales > Pyrinomonadaceae > PSRF01. Next base: position 431,641 of record CAVYOP010000005.1, on the reverse strand, counting down.
CACGCGGCCGCAGGATCAATATAAATTGAACATCACTTATCAGGACGCGAGTTCGGTCGAGTTGAACCGCAGCACTACGCGCCGAAGGCGTTTATGTTGGAGAACAAGTGGCGACTGCCGGAAGTCGATCTCGACGCGATGAATAAGAAAGTTACCGCTAATAAATAAACGAATTTCGGTTCGCAGTGGTATAAGACAGAGTCTTAGTTCTTTCGATGAGAACGATTCTTCAAGCTGAAAACCTGGTAAAGGTCTATCGCATTGGAAAGCTCGACGTCCACGCCTTGCGGGGCGTGTCGCTGGAAGTTCAGGAAGGCGAGTTTTTGGCGATCATGGGGCCGTCAGGCTGCGGCAAGTCGACGATGCTTCATTTGTTGGGAGGATTGTTGACTCCGACCGAGGGCCGGATCGTGATTGACGGCGAAGACATCACGGCCGCCTCCGATGCGAAACGCACGGCCGTCCGGCGCAAAAAGATCGGGTTTGTCTTTCAAAGATTCAACCTGTTTCCGCACTTTGACGGCTGAAGGAAATCTCCGACTGGCGGAGCGAATTCACGGCAACGGCGGCGGCGATCCGCAGCTTCGCAAAGATGTGCTGCGCCTGCTCGGTTTGGAAAATAAGCTGCATCATAAACCGTTGGAATTGTCGGGCGGCGAGCAACAGCGAGTGGCGCTGGCGCGTGCGGTAGTTACCCGTCCGGCCATCGTTCTGGCTGACGAACCGACCGGAAACCTGGATTCCGAGAACTCCGCGCTCGTCCTCAACATGTTTCAGGAACTGAATTACCGCTTCAACCAGACGATAATAATGATCACTCACAACCCCGAAGCCGCGGCAATGTGTAAGCGCATAGTACAAATGCGCGATGGTCACATCGTCGAACCTTCGCCTTCCGTTCGCCTGTAGGTTATTGCCAATTTCCGATTGCCAATTTCCGATTTTAAGTGGGCCTCAGGCATCAAATAAATCGGCAGTCGGCAACTGGCAATTCGAAATCGATGTAAATCCGGTTTACAAGAGGAAACCCCGAACGCTAGAATCCATTTGACCCGCCAGCCACGATTCGCGTGGCTGCTTACTTGCAAGCTTAAAGATGTGCGAGGCCTGACGACCACACTGAAGAAGATCTTCTTCTGGAATTACGCGCGAAATACCTGGCAGTGGGATCTTCTGTGTGTAGTGATCCTGATTTTTATATTTTTGACACCAAAAAGCTGGTTTGCGAGTAGCGAACGGGCTTCAAAAACGGGGCATCAAAGCCCCGTCGCCGCCAACCACTACAGTGGTTTTAACTCCCGAAGTTGTTGGTAATGAAGCAGATAAGAAGCAGATCGAGGAGCGCGTCAAGGCCCTGACCGGACGCAGCGCAAGTGGAGGTGATTGCGATCCGGAAACAGGTTGAGCCCAATGGCCGGACGCGCAGTTTCGAGGTTGACATACGATAGTCTTTCCCTATAATTACGAGGTTTTTTGCGAACCGCAGGGAAGGAGTATTGAAGCAAGGAGCACTTATGAAGAGATTGGTTTCCTCAGGCCTGATGATCGCTTTGATCGTTTCCGCGTTCGCGGTCGTTTCGCCGACTGCGAATGGACAGGGAGCAGGCCTGGTGAGTTCCGTCCTTAGCCGGATGGAAAAGAATCGTCAGAGTTTGAAATCGCTGCGAGCCGGCATCAACGTTGTTAAATACAACTCGCAGCTTGGTGTTGAAGATAAATATCGCGGTGTCGTTATTTATATGCCCACCAGCGGACGTCAAGCCGCGGTGAGGATCGACTGGACCAGCCCGCGCAAAGAAACACTGGCCGTAAACAACAATCGTTACACGCTTTTGCGGCCGGCTTTGGGAGTCGCCTATCAGGGAAACTCCAACAAGATGGGCCGGGGCGACAATAACGCCAACAGCCTTTTGGCGATGATGAGCATGTCGCGCGCACAGCTCGAAGCGCGCTTCCAGCCGGTGACAGACGTGCGCGAAGAGACTTTGTGGGGTGGCGTCGGAACGATTCACCTGACGCTCGTGCCGAAAGGTAAAGCGAGCTACAAATACGCGGAAGTGTGGATCGACAACGCCGGTATGCCCGTGCAGACCAAGATTGTCGAGTTGAACGACGATTCGACAACGATGCGCTTGACCGGTTTAGAGAAGAACGCGCCGATTTCCTCCGGCGACTTCGACGTCAAGCTCGATTCGAACATCAAGATCGTCAAGAGCTAACAGGACCAGATAAAATTCAAAGCCCGAAGGGCTCTGTCGTCAAACAGAGCCCTTTGTTTTTTATCTCTGCGCTTCTCTGCGTTCTCTGCGGTTTCATTAGTGCCGCGCTTGTTATAACGCAGAGAACGCAGAGGACCGCAGAGAACACAGAGTTGCCCCGGTTGCGTTAGACCGCTCTGGTCGCATATTCTTCGGGACGAATCTGTGGTCGTAGCGTAGATGAGAAAAACTAAATTTTTAAAACTGAAGGTGCGCGAGGCGAGCTTTATCACACGCGCACTGCTTTCAACCCGGCATCCCGTTCTGGCGCACCTGATCCCAATGCGCCGTTGCAATCTGGCCTGCGGCTATTGCAACGAATACGATCACAACTCAAAACCTATCAGTCTCGACATCGTCAAGGCGCGGCTCGATAAGCTCGCAAAACTCGGCACGTCGATCGTCACCATTTCAGGCGGCGAACCGATGATGCATCCCGAGCTCGATAAAATAATTCACCACATTCGCCATAGCGGCATGATCGCCGGGCTTATCTCAAACGGTTATTACTTCACGCCCGACCGGATCAGACGTCTCAACAATGCCGGGCTTGAATACCTGCAAATCAGCATCGACAACGTCGAGCCTGACGAGGTTTCACGCAAGAGCCTGCGCGTGCTCGATAAGAAACTGCGTTACCTTTCCGAGTATGCCGACTTTCACGTCAACATCAATTCCGTGATCGGCGGCGGCATCAAGAATCCCGACGATGCGTTGACCGTCGCGCGCCGCGCAGTCGAGCTTGGTTTCTCGACCACTGTCGGTGTCATTCACGACGGCGACGGCACGTTGAAGCCGCTTTCGGAAAAAGAGAAAGACATCTTCCAGCAAGTCAAGAAACTCGGAAACAAAGACCACGCGCGGCTCAACTGGTTCCAGGACAGCATCGCCGAAGGCAAACCGTATCAGTGGCGTTGCCGTGCCGGCGCGCGTTATCTCTACATTTGCGAAGACGGCCTGGTCCACTGGTGCTCGCAGCAGCGTGGTTATCCGGGCATTCCGCTCGAGCAGTACACGATGGAAGATTTCGACCGCGAGTACAAGACCGAGAAATGGTGCGCTCCCACTTGCACGTTACAGTGCGTCCACCAGGTCGGCATTCTCGACAACTGGCGCGATCCGCAGCAGACGCCTGCGCAGATGGCCCAGGAGCAGAAAAACGGAAAAGGCGTCGGCGAGATGATTGGCGCCGACTAACACCGGGTTCACGTATTAACCACAAGAGGCACAAGAAGGAAATAATAGCTGATTCCTTCATTGTGCCTTTTGTGTGGCTTCGTTTGTGCCTCTTTGTGGCTAAAGTCTCGAGGCGCTCGTAGCGCATCAGGTACGAGTTGGACCAAGTGGGCCACCAACTGTCGAGATGCTGACCGAGCTCGAAAGACCTAATCCAGACAGCCGCCCGGCCATCACCACGATCGTGTCACCTTTTTCCACGATCTTCGCTTCAAGCAACGCCTGCTCGCCAATCTTCAACATCTCTTCCGTCGACTCAGCCTTTTGCACCAACAACGGATCGACGGCCCAGATCAACGCCAGTTCCGCCTGCACGTCCGGCCGGTGCGTCAACGCCACGATGCGTTGATCGTGACGGATCGCAGACAACCTTCGCGCCATCAGCCCCGATGCCGTAAAGACTGCCGTAACCTGCGTTCCCATCTCGTCCGCCGCGAACGCCGCCGCTTCACACAAAGCGCGACTCACGCGACCCGATTGTTTGCCTGTCGGATTGAAAATCTCATTCTTCTGGCCCGACTCCGCCGACGAGATGATGCGCGCCATCGTCGCTACTGCCGCAACCGGATACTGACCCATCGCCGTTTCATTCGACAACATCACGCAATCAGTTCCATCCCAAACCGCATTGGCCACGTCCGACGCCTCAGCGCGCGTGGGACGCGGATTGGAAACCATCGATTGCAGCATCTGCGTCGCCGTGATCACCATCTTTCCCGCAGCGATCGATCTTTCGATGATTCGTTTTTGATATACCGGCACAAGCTCGACGCTCGTTTCGACGCCGAGATCGCCGCGCGCTACCATCACGCCGTCGGCAGCGGCGATGATCGCGTCGAGATGATCGATCGCTTCCGCTTTCTCGATCTTCGCGACGAGCGGCTGGTGACCGCCGGCGTCCGCGATCAACTGTTTCGCGCGTTCGCAGTCCTGCGCGCTTCGCACAAACGAGAGCGCGATGTACTCAACTTTTTGTTCCACCGCCCACCGAAGATCGACGAGGTCTTTCTCGGTCAGCGAATCAATCGGCAGAGCAACTCCCGGCAGGTTGATGCCCTTGCGTTCGCCGAGCAGACCGCCGTCGATGACGCGGCAGACGACGTCGGTATCGGTAGTGCTTTCGACAATCAACGAGAGAGCCCCGTCGTCGAGCAGAAGCCGAGTAGTAGGTTTCACGACGCGCGGGAGATCGGGATAGTTAGTCGATACCTGGTTTTCGTCGCCGACGATCGGCTTGGTGGTAATGACGAACTGTTGCCCGGCCGCGAGTCGAACGGGCTGATCGTCTTTCAGCTCGCCGGTGCGGATCTTTGGACCAGAGAGATCGACGAGCACGGCGATAGGACAACCCATTTTCGCTGCCGCTTCGCGCGCGAGACGAATGTCTTCGGCTTTCTCTTCCTGAGTGCCGTGCGACATGTTGATGCGGACGCCGTTGGCGCCGGCCTCGAGCAATTTTTCGATAACGTGCGGTTCGCGTGAAGCTGGTCCAAGGGTGATTAAAATCTTCGCTCTTCTCAAAAGTTTCCGCCTTGATGTTTAGGGAGTTGTAGATTTCAAAGCAGTTTCGACAGCCTGGTCGATTTGTTCGCCGGAATCCGGTCCAAAGCCAATCAAACGATCGACGAGCAGACCATCGCGATCGAAGATAAACGTTTGCGGAATTCCGTCGGCGTCGGAAAGCAGAAAGCTTACCAATTCTTCGTCCGGGATTGCGAGTGGGTATTGAATGCCGAGCTCTTTGGCGAAGCCGGGCACCTTTTGTTCGTCACCTGGACCACCGACGTTGAGTCCGATCACCTGTAGTCCCTGCGCTTCATACTTCTTTTGCAAGCCGATCAAGTGAGGCACGCTCTTGCGGCACGGGTTGCACCACGTGGCGTAGAAGTCGAGCACGAGCACTTTGCCTTTGTATGCGGAAAACAAGGCGTGCTTGCCGCCCGACAGTTTCCATCCCATGTTGTTGAGCGAAGCTTTCGCCTCGACCGGCGGCATGGGAAAAGTCGTGTTGGCTGGCGGAGCTGAGATGACGGGCGCGTTGTTATTGGAGACTTTGACGTCAGTCGCGTTGCACGAAGTCAGCAAGAGGAGGGCTATTGCGACTAAGAGTGATCTCCCGCAAAGGCGCAAAGGCGCAAAGCGCTGCCGCGTTTTTAAGTATTTTCTTTGCGCCTTTGCGCCTTTGCGGGAGAGATCTTCCAAGGCGTTAGGCGCCTTTGGTGCAAAGCTGTGTTCAAGTTGTTGTTTAGTCACGGTCTTCGGATTCGCCCCTCGAGGCTTCAGACGGTTCGTGGGTTGGTTCGTGAGGCACCGATTCGCCGGGGACGCGATACTCGCCTTCGACCCATTTCCCAAGGTCGACGAGTTGGCACCGTTCAGAACAAAAGGGACGAAAAGGATTATCTTTCCAGTCGACTGATTTACCGCAGGTTGGACACTTCATCTACGCCGTAAAAGCCCTCGCCGGCTGACGACTAAAACGCAGCCGGTCGTTTGATCAATATTCGTCGTTTGACGAAAGCGATCGTACCTTCGCGGCGCATTGCGTTCAAGCGCACCGTGACGCTTTCACGAGTTGACCCGACGATCGAGGCTATTTCGCGATGAGGCAGGGGAATATCGATGAGCACGCCTTCTGGTTCGGAAACGCCGTAACGCACGGAAAAATCGGCGAGCAGGCTGTCCAGGCGCGCGGGAATCGCGTTCAAGGCAAAATCGGCCAGTCGGCGCTCTGCGTGATCAAGTCGTTGACCGATCAATCGGAAAGTGTAATCATGGAGGCGGTCATCCTCAGCCATCCCCCGTTTGAAATCCCCGACCTGGATCCGCAGGAGCCTGGAATTTTCGTAGGCAATCGCGGAATTCGCACGTTGCCCCGCTAGCGAATAGAGCGCTGATTCTCCGAACAGCGATCCTTCTGGAAGGATGTCGATCACGGCTTCCCGAGTGGTATCGGTTTCGATTCGGCAGAGCTTTATTCGGCCATGAACTATGGCGTAGAGGCAATCAGCAGGTTCGCCGGCGCGGTAGACGAAGCGGCGGCGACGAAAATCGAGGACCACTGAGCTGCGAGCCAGGTCTGCAACAAGGGTGTCATTCAATGTCGAGCCGAACTCCAGTCGCCGGATCAATCCCGCGCGATCATCTGCAGTTAAGTCTCTGGCACGCTTCTGTTCCTGGAGGGCCTTCATGCGCACGTCTCTCTGGGGTCGAGTTCAGGTCTATGTTGAGTCGCCTTTGCCAGCGTGGTTCGAAATCAGTTGGCCTATGCGGGTTAGTTCTACGATTGTAAGGAAACCCGCTGTGATATTTCCCGGGTATGTGCTCTCTTTCGGTTGAATCTTTGACGCGATGCTTTGGGCGAGTACCGGCACGTACCGTAATACCGAATGGCCGAAACTTTAGCATGAAGCTCATAGCGGCGCAAGATTAATAGGTCCAAGAACCTGGTTTTATGGAGTCAAAAGCAAACATCCTGATCGTCGACGATAATCCTGACAAGCTTGGTCTGTTGGAGGCTGCTCTTCAGTTGGCCGGCTATAACGTTACCACTGCGACTGACGGCGACGAGGCGATCGCCGCGATCGAGTCGTATCAACCCGATCTCGTCATTACTGACGTGATGATGCCGCGCATGAATGGGTACGAGTTGGCCCAACGAATTCGGGCCAATCCGTTGACGAAGTTTATTCCCGTGATCATGCAAACTGCGGCGAGTCGCCGCGCTGAAGATCTGCGCCGCGCATCGGAGGTCGGCGCGCTCGGTTACATCACCGATCCGACTGACCTCGATTTGCTGTTGGCCCGAGCGCGGACGCTTCTGGAGTTCAAAGCTTATCTTGATGTTTGTGAAGAGGCGGCGTTTACGGATCACTTAACGGGGCTCGCAAACCGTCGCCGGTTCGAGCGTCAACTCGAGCGCGAAGTTGGGCGCGTGTTGCGCTTCGGACATCCGTTTAGTTTGTTGATGCTCGACATCGACAACTTCAAGAACCTCAACGACACGTTTGGTCACGACGCCGGAGATGATGCGATACGACGGATCAGTCGCGTGCTGCGCGAGGGCACGCGCGGGATCGATCTCGCGGCGCGCATCGGCGGCGAGGAGTTTGCCGTACTGCTGGTGGAGACGAATCAGAGCGGGGGAATGGAGGTTGCGGAACGGTTGCGAGTCGCGATTAAAGTGCTGGAAACGCCCTTCGGAGCGCGGATTACCGCGAGTTTTGGGGTTGCAGAATGCCCCATAGACGCGCAAACTGCGTCTGGAATCTGGAAAGCGGCTGACGTCGCTTTGTATGAGGCGAAGCGGAACGGCCGCGATCGCGTGGTGTCGATGGAGCCGCTGAGATCGAACTCGGTGGCGGCAGGCGACGTACAACGCGACTGATATCCGCGGTTTCTAAGGATTCAAGATGGCTGATTACAAAGAAAAGATTGACGAATGGCAGCAGGCGGCGCGACGGAAAGCCCGCGAATTGGATGAGAAGTTTGCGATCTCCGATATCGTCGGCGAGAGCGCGCGTGTGGCGGGCGAAGCGGCGAAGCGTGGCGCTGAGACGATGGCGAATGGCGCGGAACGTTTGCGGGCGGAAGCTGAGCGGCTGAGTGAGGATGAAGAGGTTGGCGAAGCGACTCGCCGCGCGGCGCAGGGTGTGAAGAAAGCGGGAGAAGTGTTTCAGGATGTGGCCAGCGGTGCAGGGAAGAAGGCTGGCGAAGTTTTTGAGGACGCGAGGAAACACTACGATCGGGCGTCGCAGGTTTTTGATACGAGTGCGAGGCTGACGCGAGCTTCGACGGCGGCGACGGCTGGAGTCTTAAAAGCGCGTGACTGGATCAAAGAGAACCCGGGTAAGGCGGCGGTTGTTTCCGTTTCACTGGTTTTGGGGATCAGGGCGGGCGCTGCGTTTCCGGGATTGGATGCGGTGCTCATCGGTGCGCATCCACACTGGCTGACGCACTCGGCGCTGCCTGTTTACGGTTTGCGCAAAGCGGGTGAGAAGTTTGACAGCTACCTGAAGAAGCGCGAGGAGTTGATCGGGCAGGGCGAACTGACGGAAGCGGAACAGCAGCGCGTCGAGTTTGAACGAAACGTCGCGAAGTATGTTGGGGCGCCTTTGTTGGGCGCGTTTAGTTGCGCGGCGGGTGCGGCGATGTGGGCGCAGATCTTCCAGCCTGGTCCAATCGTCGGCGCGCCGATCAGTTGGTTGCTTGGCGGCAATCCGTTTCTGGATGGCGTCTGGTTATTCGCGAACGGCGTAATCTGTTTCCACCAGGGTTACAAATTCTTCATGATCGCCCTCGCCAACCAGGAAGAAGTCCACCGCGTCGTCCGCGAAATCAAAGGTCTGCTTCCGGCCGCGACTTCAGCGTAGACTGCCGAGGCACGCTTGAGACGGACCAGCGACTTTCTGCTAAACTCCGGGTCGTGGTACCTCACCGACTCATTGATTATCACAGTATATGACGTCAGCAAATACCACTAAGAAAGCGTTGTACGGCCAAAAGTGCGAACATTGCCAGGGTCGGGTCCGTCCAAAAAAGATCGACCGTGAGGCTTTTAAGCACAAGAAAGGATTTGTCATCCTTGAGGGAGTCACCATCGGCGTGTGCAATGCTTGCGGCATGCGTTACTACAGCGCAGACATACTTCACGAAGTTCACGACATCGCAACCGGAGTAAAGGCATACGATCGAATTGAGAAAATTCCGGTGTCGCACATGCCGGGATAAACTCACCTCAACGCAGTGTTATCGGAAACGGCCAGAAGCAGAGGATGAAGACGACGAGAGTTAGGAGGGCGATGGCTGTGCGTTTGGGGCCGAGGGAGGCCATCACGGCCGGTGGAGGGTGGTGGACGCGCAGCATGATTCCTAACAAGACCGCGTAGAGAAAACCGCTCGGACTGCCGTGCCACAAGAAGCCTAATACAGCTAAGCCAGCCATCCCAATGAAAGCGATCTTTCCGATTAACGCGTGAGCGCGAGCGCCGAAGACGGCAAACGTTCCGTGTCCACCGTCGAGTTGACCCACCGGCATTAGATTCAAACTCGTTACCAACAAACCGATCCAGGCGGCCATGTAGTACGGGTTGATTGGCGAGTTCGGATCGAGCGTCACTCCAAACAATCTCGCCATTAAACGAAACAGCAATGGATCGTTGAAGAAGATCACGCCTTCCTCTGGCGGCAGCGGCGGGCCAACGGTCAGAATCCCAACCACAGCTAAAGGCAGCGCTACGACGAATCCCGCCAATGGACCAGCAAGTCCGATGTCGAAGAGCGCGCGTCGCGACGGAATCGGCGAGCGAATCTTGATGAACGCGCCGAAGGTCCCGGCGAGGAAGATCGGCGGCGCTGGAATAAAGAACGGCAACGTCGCGTCGACTTTGTAATAGCGGCACGCGAGGTAATGTCCCATCTCATGCGAGAAGAGAATCGCGAGCAGCGAGAACGAGAAAGCAAGACCTTGCGCCAACTCAGGCGGATGCGTCAGCGAATAGTGAATGAGGTCGACGCAGAAGTAGAAATACGAGAGCGGAATGTAGAGCAGGTAATCCAGCGGTGACGACAACGGCGGCTCGGTCGGTTGAAACTCCGAAGCAACCAGGTGGACGCCGGCGAGCGTTGTCGTACCAATCGTGAGGATTAAAAGAAATCCGTGTAATTTCCAATCACGTCTTAACACGGATTTATTCGAAGAACCAAAGTCAGAATATTTTAAAACTCGTCGTCGTCTTCGTCGCCGTTCGATCCATCGACGACGGCGTCGCCATCCTCGTGGGCTTGCAACTCCTTGCCCGGCTTGAAGCGGATCGTCTTGCCCGAAGGAATCGCAACTTCCTCGCCGGTTCGCGGATTGCGCCCCACACCCCGCTTCCGCGGCTTCACCACAAACACGCCAAAACCGCGCAACTCGATTCGTTCGCCGCGAGTCAAAGCCTCCTTCATCGAATGAAACAACGCTTCGACAGCCTGTTCGGCTTTCATTTTTGGTACGCCGGTCTTATCGGCCACCCGATTAATGATGTCTAACTTGATCACGTCTTGGGGCCTCTTTTCTGGTCCCGCCGCGGGACGATGTCTGGGCTGCAAATGCAGGGAAGGATGATAGATAGCGCTGGCGAACCCTGTCAAGGAATTGCCCCGCCCGCACGGCATCTTTAGACATCTCTGTGCTCTCTGCGGTCCTTCGTGCTCTCTGCGATTGTATTTATTTCGCGCCTTTTTAACGCAGAGGACGCAGAGAGCCGCAGAGCATCGCAGAGACAAAGGGATTGTTTGACAAGCGCGATAGCGAAAGATAACCTCAAACCGGACATGTTTGGAATCCGAAAACGCCGGCCGCCACCTTTTGGCGGCGTCCACGTCGACGACGACAAGGACATTCAGGAACACAAGCCAGAAGACGCTTCTCGCAACGATCTTTGGTCAGAAGCGCGCTTGTTGATCCGCGATCTGATCTTCGCGCTGATGATCGCGGCGCTCGTCGTCGTCTTCATCGTGCAACCAGTGAAAGTGGAAGGCACGTCGATGCTCCCGCGTTTGCACGACGGCGAACGAATCTTCGTCAACAAGTTGATCTACTACGACGAGTATCGCTGGGCGCCGAAGATCGATCGCGGCGACATCGTCGTGTTCTGGTTTCCCGACGATCCAAACAAGAGTTACATCAAACGCGTGATCGGTTTGCCCAAGGACAGGATCGAGATCGTCGACGGCGTGGTGCGTGTGAACGGCCGCGAGGTCGAAGAGTCGTACCTCGATCCGCGCCTCAACTTGTCACATCGCAGCCTGGCGCCAACCGACGTGAAAGACAACTACTACTTCGTGATGGGCGACAATCGCGATAATTCGAGCGATTCCCGGCTTTGGGGACTGGTGCCAAAGAAATACATCTACGGCAAAGCTTTGTTTCGCTATTGGCCACTGACCGCGGCGAGCGTCATCCATCACGAAGATCTCGTGCCGCTGGCGGCGCCGTCTCAGCGCTACACACCTGAGATACAAGAGGCGCCGCTGAGCGATGCAAGCCCGCAACAACGCTGAGCGTAGTTTTTCACAATGACTGATTGGCTGCGACTCCTGCTAATGATCTTTTACGCCCCCCTGCGCGGAACGCGCGAAGTTCGCGATCGCGGCTCGCTCGCGCCGATCGCGTTGATGGCGGTGCTCAGCCAGGTTGCTTTCGACTTCATTTCGCGAAGGTTTGGCGGCGCGCCGATGTTTCCGCGAGGAGGATTGCTCGGGCCGATTATCGAACCGGCGATGCCGGTTGTTTTGCTCGCCGTCGTGCTGGTGCCGATCCTGACGCTGGTCGCGAACATGGTCGATCGGCGCGGCAGTTTTCGAGTGGTGATCACTCAGGAGTACGCGCCAGTTGCAGCCACGTTGTTCTACGTTCTGACCGCCGCCAACCTTTTCGCCATTCTCGTCGCAGCGCTCTTTCACTACAGCGGAATGCAAGAGCAGTACGTGGCGAGTGCGATTCAGCAGGCCGACCAGGTGCGTGCGATGTTTCCGCAAGGCCCTGAATTCGACGAAGCCGCGTTACAACTCAAGAACCCCTCAATACTCGCCGACCAACTATTTCGCACGCCGCGACTTTTCCTGTTCGCGATCGGAATGGTGCTGGCTGTGAAAGAGTCGTTTCGCATGTCGGCGTTGCGAGCGTTTGGCGTTACGGTGATCGCGTCGTTTGCTGCGATCTTTATCTTTCCGATCGTGGCGCGCTTGTTGTCGGGCGTGTTTGGTTCGCCGTTCCTGCTGTTCTTCCTGTTCATGCTGCTGCGCGGTTACTTCAGCGACATCATGGGCAGCCATCGCGCGAAGGCGGCGTTCAAACAGAACCTCGAATCGGCGACTCTCAATCCCGCCGATGCTTCGGCGCATTACAACCTCGGACTGATTCATCAAAGCCGCGGCGAATTGGATGAGGCGCGTAAACGTTTCGAGCGTGCTTTACAGATCGACGACGGCGAGGTCGACGCGAGTTATCAACTCGGACGCATCGCGCGCCAGCAGAAACGATATGTAGACGCGATTCAAAACTTCGAACACGTCGTCGCTCACGATCAGGCACACTCGCTACACGAGATCTGGCGTGAAGTCGCCGCGACATATATCGCCGCCGGACAATTTGAAGACGCCCGCAATGCGTTGGACACTTTTCTCGAACACCGCCCGTCAGATCCGGAAGGTCTGTACCTGATGGGACGCGCGCACGCCGGCCTGGGTCACAAACGCGAAGCGACCAGCCTGATGCAGGCTTGTATCGAAGCGGTGAAGACGGCGCCGGCGTACAAGTACCGCACGAGCAAGCGGTGGTTGAACGAAGCGCAGCAGTTTATAAAAAGCAGCCAGTAGGAACTACAGATCAAACGGATGCCCAGTCGCAAACCTGCTCTACTTGCACTCGAAGACGGACGTACATTTCGCGGCAGCTCGTGGGCTGCCGAAGGCGAAGTGTGCGGCGAGATGGTCTTCAACACGTCGATGACGGGTTACCAGGAAGTTCTGACCGACCCGTCTTACGCCGGACAGATCGTCTGCATGACTTACCCGCTGATCGGCAACTACGGCGTGAATGAGCTCGACTCTGAATCATCGCGCCCGTGGGTCGAAGGCTTTGTCGTTCGCGAAGCGAGCCGCATCGCATCAAGCTGGCGTGCGGAAGACAGCCTGCAAGAATATTTGACGCACTGGAAGATCGTTGCCATCGAAGGTATCGACACGCGCGCACTCGTGCGTCACATCCGCGACAAAGGCGCGATGCGCGCGTGTCTCTCCACGATCGATCTCGACGAGAAAAGCCTCGTGGAAAAGGCGCGCCAATCGCCGCCGATGGAAAACCGCGAGCTGGCGAGCGTTGTTACCACTGACGAGATTTACGAGATTCCCGCCGTCGGCAAAGAACGCTTTCACGTCGTCTGTTACGACTTCGGCGTCAAACGAAACTCGCTGCGCGAATTCGCGGAGCTTGGAGTGCGCACGACGGTCGTGCCCGCCTCGACTTCCGCCAGCGAAGCACTTGCGCTCAAACCTGACGGAATATTTTTGTCGAATGGACCAGGCGACCCGGCGTCGATGGACAAAGAAGTCGCCGAGATTCGCGAGTTAATGAATACGAACGTGCCGATGTTCGGCATCTGTTTTGGACATCAGTTGCTGGGACGCGCGTTCGGCGCGAAGACGTTCAAGCTCGTTTTCGGACATCGCGGTGGGAATCAGCCGGTGAAAGAAGTGGCAGGCCGCGGCGTGGAGATTACTTCACACAATCACGGTTTCGCAGTCAGCGCCGACAGTTTGCCGCCGGAAGTTGAAGTGACGCACATCAATCTCAACGATCAATGCGTCGAAGGAATGCGGCACCGCACATTGCCGATCATCTCGGTCCAATACCATCCGGAAGCAGCCCCTGGCCCCCACGACGCCGAGCATCATTTCCGCCGCTTCATCGAGTTGATGTCATCGAGGCGATGAGCGCTAAAATCGAAAACCAACTCCCGCGCTGAACTGAAAGTTGTGGTGAAACTCATACGGCGCAGGCGGTGAGGCCACAGACGGGATGAAAAAGATTCCCAACTCAGCGCCGCCGTAACGGATCATCGTGTCTCCGCCGTCAAATCGCGCCACCACTCGCGGCGAAGGATAAAACTCGAGCACACCACCGGCGTCCAGTGAGAAATAGGTCCTTCTGCCAATGTGAAAAGGCGGGTTCGAGCTAAAGCCGTCGAATATGAATGTCTCGCTAAAACTGACGACGCCTGGACGAACCTTTCCGAACAAACCCCACTTCTCGAACCGTTTCCCGATCTTTGCTCCGGCTTGAACCTGTGAAATTCGCCCGCCGGCGCTGCGACCGGCAAAGTCGTCGATGTGGCCTGGATAAAAGTCTGCCTGGATCTCCGCGGCCACACTGCGAAGGAAGTTGTAAGTAAACCTTCCGCCAAGCCCGAACTGCGTCCTGGTGCCGAAAAAGATCGGCGTATTCGGCGTCGCCGGGTTTAGCGAGTATTCGAATATTCTGAGACCGAGGGAAGAGAATTGAGCGCCGACCTCAAACTTCCGCTCGCCGGAAGATCCAGAGGCGCCGGCATCATCATCCGATCCGGGATTGAGAAAACGATAAGCAATGCCGGAGCTAAACTGAAACTTGTGTTCGATTCCTCGTGACTGCGGAATTAGTCCAGTCGCAGGTTCCGGAAATTCTCCCTTGTGGACCATCGTATCGCCCACGTCGAATCGCACGAGCACGCGCCGCGAGGGATAAAATTCAACCACGCCGCCTACGTCTAATGAAAAGAAGTTTCTCCGTTTGATCTCGAAGACTGGGAAAGTGAACGTTTGACCGCCAAAAGTGATGGTTGTTGTGCCCGTTTGCGTGAGCACTTGACTGAAGTTCACGAAACCGGGACGAGCTTTGGCAAAGAACCCAAACTTATCAAAGCGTTTACCAACCTTCGCGCCAAACTGCCCTTGCGTCAGGTTGCCGCCACGGTCAAAAGCGACAGCGTTTTCGTTGGCGAAGTAATTGACCTCGCCTTCGAGAGCAACGTGCTTCGTGAGGTTATAACCCATTCTCACGCCCACGCCGGCTTCTTGCATGCGATCCGCGTTTCTGGAAAATCGCGGGTCCTGTGCGCCGAAATCGAGCGCCGAAAAGTGGATGCCTATTTCAATCTTCGCGGGTTTCTGTTCGTCTGGCGGCGATGTCTGGCCGCCCTGGCCGCCCTGGCCGTTAGCCGCGAAACATAAACTGAGAAGCAAAGCGAGTGCAAGGGGGACATGTCGTCGCATGGGAGTGTCCTTGGCGATGGAGGCTCATTATTCTTCAACCGGAAATTTCAATTCACCGGTGGTAAGGTCTGGGCGTGCGCGGACCATCTGTTCGGGCGTTGTTTCAGCGTGTAATTCGTCGTACTTAACTTCGACGGCAGCAGCAGGTTCCGGCCCAGGTGTTAATTCACTCTCGGGAGTTGGGTTTGGTTCCAATAGATCGGCGAATCCTTCGCTGCCGCGATGTTCCAACCAGTGACGATAACTGACTGTCAAAATCGCCACCAACGGGATCGCGAGGAATATTCCGGCCACGCCGGCGAGTTTTTCTCCGGCAAGGATCGCGAAGATCACGGCCAGGGGGTGAAGATGGATGCCCTGTCCGATCAAACGCGGATAGATGAAATAGTCGTGGACGATTCGCAGCACGCCCAGGAAGAGCAGCACGAGAAACGCACTGAATGGACCGTCATGCAGGATTGCCAGGATGGCAGCCATGATCGCTACGACCAGTGGTCCAACGAGCGGGATGAACTCAAAAACGCCGGCGATGAAACCCATCACCAGTCCACCAGGCAAACCGAGCACAGTAAACCCGATCGCGCAAACGACGCCGATGAACAAACAGGCGGTCAACTGCGCGCGAATGTATGCGGCCAACGTGCCATTGACGTCCTGAAAAAACTCATCGCCGCGCCACCGCCAACGTCCGCGTGGCAGCATCAGCAACGCCGAACGCCGAAAACTCTCGGCGTCCTTCAACAGAAAAAACGCGAGGATCGGTATCAGCACGAGCCACGGCAGGTAAACCAAATAGCCAATCGCTGCCGCCGCAAACTCAGTGCCTGTTTGACTGACTTTGTCGAGCACTTTCGGGACGGCGTTGTTAAATGCGTTCGCGACCGGCTCCGGCAGACGACGGAAACGCCAATCTTCTATGAGCTGAGGCGCCTTCTCGCCAACTGACTTCCAATAAACCTTCGACTGATTGACGAACTCCGGAAACTGATTGCTCAAACTCGGCAGGATCACGAAGACCGCCAACCCGATCGCCGCGAGGATGATCAGGTAAGCAAGCGCGATCGCGCCCACTTTAGGTATCGCAATCTCGCGGCTTCCGATATGTCTTGGTTGTCGTAAAAACTCGACGAGCGGCGAGACGAGGTAGGCGAAAAAGATCGAGAGCACGAGCAGCAGAATGGTCCCGGTTATCTTCGAGATCACCCACAGCAGTGCGATTACGACGAGCAGGATGAAGATGACTCGCAGGATCACACGAGTCGGAGGTCCGTAGGCCTCGACTGCTGCCTTCGCCGCCGTAGCGGCCGCTTCTTTTGTGTCCTTCGAGGGCATACGCAGACGCCGCGATGGATCAGATCAGAGGCGCGCGTGCAATCGTCCGATCATTTCTCCCACCGCCTTTTGATCCTGAATGCTTAATTTTCTGAACTCAACTCCAAAAGTGTCTTCGGTCGCATGATGGACCACCTCGCCGGTCAACGACAACGCGTCGTCGCCGTCGAGCAGCAGGAGACCGAGTTGATCGCCGATCTTGACGTGGGGACATGCGGGCAAGTTTGTGACTCGCACGCCGCCGAGACTGATGTCTCGCGGCTCCCCGATTCCGATCGACTCTTTCAGGCTCTCGTCTTCAATCGCCAGGGTCACGCGCGAAGTCACATAGTAACGCGGATAACGTCTCCGATCGTGAGATGCCGGGGAGTCTATCTCATCAATGGGCAACGTCATCATCGTCGTCTCCTGATCCTTCACCCTCGCCTTCCGCCGGCGGAGGCGGCGTGATGCGCGGCGCGGCCGGCTCCCAAACCAAACCACGCCATTCGTCAGTTTCACCCAACAACTGAAGCGCGGCGAGCGGGTGCCCGGGATGGCGTTCGATACGCAGCACTTCGGCAATCACTTGCAACTTCTCACCCGACTCACCCGAAACTTCCAGCCGTACGCGACTGCCGACGGTCGGCAAATTGCGCGGCAAGTGGACGAGCGTTCCTTCAGGCCCGACGTTCTCCGTCGTTCCTTCGGCGACGATATGCGCGCCGCTCGGTTCATCCCATTCAGCTTTTACCTCGAGCGTTGCGAGGTAACGCGGCCCGGAACGACTATCGGGCTCGGTTTGCCGGGTCATATTCATTCAGCTCTCCTTATTTGTCATTTTCCATCACTACTGTCCCAACGTTAGTTGAATAGAATCAACTGGTTGCAAAGATGGTCCAAGGTACTTTGATCTTGGTTCACAGAAAGAGCTTGTAAAATGGGGGTTTTCTCGAAAATGGAGACGCTGCAGATCTGTAGCATTCTGTAGAGACTGCCCTCCAGTTGCAGTTCTTTTTTGACTATTGCTACGAGCACGTAAACCGAGATCGCAATCCAGATCTGAGTCTTCAAAGCGTTCACCGAGGTGCCATAGAACTTCTTGATGCGGAGATGTTGTTTGATCCATTTGAAGAACAACTCGACCTGCCAGCGACTGCGATACAGTTGAGCGATAGTCAGTGGGGGCAGGGTGAAGTTGTTGGTTAGAAAGATCAGCCGTTTCTGCGTTTGCACATCGAAGTAACGAATGCGGCGCAACGTCTCGGGATAGCCTTTGCGAGGAACGGGATTGACGAGAGTCACGATTTGATCGCAGATCACCCCGGTGGTTCTGTCGACTGGCTGTGAGTAGAGGCGCCGGCAATCGAAGCGCTTTCTGGCCCGGGTAACAAAGAAGGCCGAAGCCAGATGCAGTTTGTACAAACGGGCGAAATCGAGATAAGCGCGATCCATTACATAGAAGGCGCCCGCTTCGAAGCAGTTAGCTGATCGAGAATGTTCACCTCGTGAACCTTGCCATGTGTAATGATCACAACAGTTGGAATGTTGCCGCGCAGGTCGAGCAGCGTGTGCAGTTTGACCGCTCCTTTGTGTTTGCGAAACTCGGCCCAAGGGAAAAGCGCCAGGCACAAATCGATAGTGGTGGCATCGAGCGCGTAAACCGTCTGCGCCAATTCGATACCAAAATTGTCGTCGACGTAGAGTTCGCGCGCGCGCGTAATCAGCACTTGAGCAAAGTCGGCGTAGATGCGCCAATCGCGCACCGCGTTCGCATGGGCCAAGGTGTTGCGCGAGACTTGGCCGCGAATGCCGAGATGGTAGAGCCTGGTTTGTTGCGCACGCAGACAAGCTTCGATATCGCGCAAACTCTCGCGATAAGTTAGCTGCGCGAAGGCCATACAGAGAAACTGGTCCCAGCAGGAGAAGCTCTTGAGTTTGTAATTGCCCTGGTAGCGTTCGACGCACTGACGAAACTCGTAGGCCGGAAGAAAGTCCATTAGTTGTGAAAAGATCGATTTGCCAGAATTCATCCAGCCCTCCGCTTCCGCAAAAGTCGCGAAAGCTTCGGATTGTCTGAACTTGAATTCAAATCGATTACAAACTTCATCGGACTTAACTTCTTCTATTTCAACGGGCTATCGCCTGCGACTCAAAAAACGTTGGGACAGTAGTGATTTTCCATTTGTCATTTGCCATCAATGGAAAATGACAAACGGCAAATGCCAAGTGGAAAATGTCTATTCTTCCTCCGCCCTCAACTTTTCCAAGACTGAAAAATCTTCGAGTGTGGTGACGTCTCCCGCGACCGAGCCACTGGTCGCGATTTCGCGCAGCAACCGCCGCATGATCTTGCCGGACCTGGTTTTCGGCAGTGCGTCGGTAAACCGGATATCGTCCGGCCGCGCCAACGCTCCGATCTCCTTCACGACGTGCGTGCGCAATTCCTGGTTCAGCGCGTCGGACGCGTTGTGAGAGCCTTCCAGAGTCACAAAAGCCACGATTGCTGATCCTTTTATGTCGTCAGGCCGGGCGACCACTGCCGCTTCGGCAACGGCAGTATGCGACACGAGTGCACTCTCGATTTCTGCCGTTCCCAATCTGTGACCGCTTACGTTAATTACATCGTCGATACGGCCCATTATCCAGAAATAGCCGTCCCGATCACGCCGCGCGCCGTCGCCGGCGAAATAAATTCCCTCGATTTGCGACCAGTATTGCTCGCGATAACGCTCGTCGTCGCCCCAGATTGTGCGCAACATCGACGGCCACGGGCGCTTGATCACGAGGTACCCGCCCTGGTTCGCTTCGACCGGTTGGCCGTCGCGCGTGAGGATGTCGGCTTCGATGCCGGGGAACGGTTTGGTGCCCGATCCGGGTTTGGTCGGAGTCGCTCCGGGAAGCGGCGTGATCATCATCGCGCCGGTTTCCGTCTGCCACCACGTGTCGACTATCGGGCAGCGTCCCTTGCCGATCAGCTCGCGATACCACATCCACGCTTCAGGATTGATCGGCTCGCCGACCGTGCCGAGCAGACGCAGGCTCGAAAGGTCGTGTTTCAGCGGCCAGTGTTCGCCCCACTTGATGAACGCACGGATCGCGGTCGGCGCGGTGTAAAAGATGTTGACGCGATGGCGCTCGATCATGCTCCAGAAGCGATCCGGCTCGGGGAAGTTTGGCGCGCCTTCGTACATCACCGCGGTTGCGCCATTCGAGAGTGGTCCGTAGACGACGTAGCTGTGTCCCGTTACCCAACCGATGTCTGCGGTGCACCAGTAAATGTCTTCGTCCTTGAGATCGAAGACCCACTTCGTCGTCAGGTGAGCTTGCAGCAGGTAACCGGCGGTCGTGTGCAGAATGCCTTTCGGTTTACCGGTCGTGCCGGAAGTGTAGAGGATGTAGAGCGGATGCTCGCTGTCCAGCTCTTCGGCGGGGCAGTTTGAGTTGCTCGTTTCCATTAACTCGTGCCACCAAAAATCGCGGCCGGGTTGCATGTGCTGTTCGGTGCCGGTGCGACGGACGACGATGCAGGTCTCGACCGACGGTGTTTGTTTGAGTGCTTCGTCGACGGCGGGTTTTAGTTTTACTTCACTGCCGCGACGCCAACCGCCATCGGCGGTGACGACGAGTTTGCATCTCGCGTCGTTGATACGATCGATCAAAGCGGAACTGGAGAAACCGCCGAAGACGACTGAGTGCGTCGCGCCGATGCGCGCGCAGGCGAGCATGGCGATCGCCAGCTCGGGAATCAGCGGCATGTACAAAGCGACGCGATCGCCGCGTTGAACGTTCCGGCTTTTCAGGACGTTCGCGAACTTGCAGACTTCGGTGTGCAGTTGTTGATAAGTGAACGTGCGTGTTTCGCCGGGCTCGCCTTCCCAGATGAGGGCGGCCTTGTTGCGTCGCCAGGTTGAAAGATGGCGATCGAGACAGTTGTAAGAGATGTTAATCTTGCCGCCTGCGAACCATTCCGCGTGCGGCGCGTTCCATTTCAACACCGTGTCCCATTTTTTGAACCAGTGCAGCTCGGCATCAGCCATGCGCGCCCAGAATGCTTCGGGATCCGCGCTTGCTTCGGCACGCAGGCTTTCGAGCTCTGCTAATGATTTGACGTGTGCTTGAGCGGAGAACTCCGGCGGTGGGGGAAAGATTCGTTCTTCCTGAAGCACTGATTCGATGTTAGCCATGGTTAGATCTCGGATGCTGTGTACCACATGGGATTGTCGATTGCCAATTGCCAATTGCCGATTTTCTCTTCTTTCGGCAATTAAGGTATCTTTCTGGCGATCGGACCAATCGGCATTCGGCATTCGGCAATTGGCAATCGGCAATGATCTACGCTGGGACGAGTGGGTACAGTTACAAGGAGTGGAAGGGGAGGTTCTATCCGCAGACGACTGTGGCGAAAGACATGCTGTCTTTCTACGCTTCGAAACTCCCCGCCGTGGAGCTCAACAACACGTTCTATCGCTTGCCGCAACCCGGGATGATCGAGAGTTGGAAGGCGCAAGTGCCGAAGAACTTTCGCTTTTGCGTCAAGGCTTCGCAGGGCATCACGCATTTCCGACGCCTCAAAGATGCGGCTGACGCGACGAAACGCATGCTCGAGATTGTCTCAGGGCTCGAGGAGCGCCTCGCCGCGGTTATTTATCGATTGCCGGAAGACTTCGAGAAAGATCTGGCGCGGTTGGAAACGTTTCTCAAACATTTGCCGCGAAATCCACCGGCCGTGTTCGATTTTCGCCATCCATCATGGTTTGACGACGACGTTGTGCAATTGCTGCGCAGCGAGAACCGCGTGCTCTGCGTTTCAGACATGGATGAACTTCCGGCGGCCCGCGATATCCACAGGACCGCCGATTGGGGCTACGTGCGTTTGCGGCGGGTGAATTACTCGACGGCTGATTTACGTGAGTGGATCAGTCGGATGAAGGACCAGGACTGGAAGACTGCGTTTGTCTTTTTCAAGCATGAAGACGAAGGCACTGGACCACGACTCGCAGCGGAGTTCATCGACCTAACCAAAAAGCTTATGTAAATCGGTGGTTAGAAGTTGCCGCCGCACGCCTCGTGACCGCAGTCGCAATCCAGCTCGATAGTGCCGCCGGTGCCCTCGCACGAAGCACTGCAATACTTGCCGTCTTCTGCCGGAGGACAAGTGCAGCTAGGGTTCTTACACGTCTTTCCGTTATCGTCAGCCATTTTGGTAGTTCCTCCAAGTTTTTGGGATCGGCTAGAGAGTAGCACAAAGATCTGAGATCTCAAGCGCTACCCGGGCGGCGACGCGCGCGTTGTTTTCGAGCAACGCGATGTTTGCGCGCAACGTCGCGCCACCGCTGCGTTCGGCCATGCGGCTCAACAGAAACGGCGTCAACTCACGACCCGTGATTCCGTTGCGCCCGGCGTTGCCGAGTGCGTCGTCGAGAGCGCTTTGCAGTTGATCGTTTGGAACTTCAAAGTCCGCCGGAACAGGAACCGTCAACAACAACGCCGATTCAATCCCCAACTCACGCTGTGCGCGAAAGATTGCAACGACTTCCGCGGCTGAGTTTGCGCGAACATCGATGGGTAGTCCGCTGCTTTGCGAATAGAACGCCGGAAACTCGTCGCATTGATAACCGACAACGGTGACGCCGTGCGTCTCCAGCCACTCGCGCGTCGCAGGCAAGTCGAGGACGATCTTCGCACCCGAACAAACGACGATGATCGGCGTACGCGCGAGCTCGGGAAGATCAGCGGAAACATCCGGCAACGCACCGCGATGAACGCCGCCAATACCGCCGGTCGCGAAGACTTTGATTCCAGCGCGGCGCGCGATCCAGCAAGTGCTGGCAACAGTCGTCGCGCCGTCCCAGCCTTGGGCGACGGCGATCGGAAGATCGCGCGTGCTGACTTTGTGGATGTTCGTTTCTTCCGCCAGTTTGCGGACCTCGCCCGCATCGAGACCGGCTTTCAGTTTTCCGCCAATGATGCCGATCGTCGCCGGCATCGCGCCCGCGTCGCGAACGATCTGTTCCAAACGCTGCGCGGTATCGAGGTTTGTTGGACGCGGCAGACCGTGCGCGATCACTGTCGATTCAAGCGCAACCACCGCATGCGCAGCCGCGACTTCTGGAGCTACTTCGATCATCCTTTTTTAGCAATCGTGAAAATGGTGCCGCCGTCGTCCCGCGGCTCCCACGAGATGCGCGCGTCGATCAATCCCGCGCGGGCTTTCATGTTTGGCAATCCACGACCTTCGGAGTTGTTGTTCTGCGAATCAAAGGGCCGCCCGTTATCTTCAATACGCAATGAAAAATCGCCGGCCGCCGAGCTGGTGACGAACATCTTCACTTCGGTCGCCGCCGCATGACGCCAGATGTTATTCACGGCTTCCTGCACGATGCGATAGATCTGCATCTGGACGCTCGCAGGCAGTTGGCTTCGTTCCTCGATCGCGTCGTCACAGTGAAACTCATATTCGAATCGCTTCTCAACCGGCGCATCCTGCACCGCGTGCGAGAGGGCAAACTCCAGCGCCGCCGCGAAGCCGACATTCTGCAACACCGACGGGCTCAAATCTTCACAAATGCGTCGCACCTCCTGCGAGATCGACTCGATCTCAGTGCGCAACGTCGACGTCTGCCTGCCGGCAGAATCGCCATTCGGCTTGATCTGATCGGTCAGCAATGCGAGATGACGCAGATCGGCGAGCGTTTGATCGTGCAGATCGCGCGCAATCCGACGCCGTTCCCGTTCGGCTTCATTCGCCAGGTTCAAACGCGCGTCTGCGAGATCGCGGTTAGCCTCGACGAGCGCCGCGCTGGTGGCGACAATGCGTCGTCGTTCGAGTATGGCCCACAACAACGCGAGCAACGCGAGCGCGAGCAAGATCGCGAACGCCGTCGACGTCCACGGAAACGGCGCATACTCGACCGTTGAATGTGAAACTCAACGGCTCTGACGCGGTCGAGATCCTTCGTGAATGCCAGCGCCGTAACCGTGTACTTGCCCGGCTTCAATCCCTCCATCGTGAACTGCGATTCGCGCGACAGCTTTCTGCTTCACGTTCTTGCCCGCACTGTCGACGAAGGTAAACGCATATTGAAACTGCTCGGGAAACGTTCTGCTGCTGATCGCGGTGACGTCGAGCAACAAGCTGTTCTGCGGATATTCGAGATTGAGTCCGGCTTGTAGTTCCGACGGCGCGTGTACGCGTTTGCTCAGTATGCGCGTCACAGACAGTGTCGGTGCGACGTTCCCCGGGACGTAGCGAGCGACCCCGCGATTCGTTGCGATCAATAGCGACTCTACGCCGTCGCGCGAGCGAAGCGGCAACACGGCGAAGACGTTTTGCGATGGCAGTCCTTGTTCGGAGTCGAGTTGGTTGACCACCGGTCCGAAAATCGGATCGAGCCGAATGCGTAACAGGCCGTTTCCCCGCGTGCCACACCAGATCTCGCTGACTTTGTCATCCAGGGCGGGAAACACAACGCGAGCATCAACATTGGGTACCGCCACATTGCAGGCTTGCTGTGGCGCACAGGCAAAAACTCCGTTAGAGGTGCCAAACCACAGCACGCCCGTCGTCATCCGGGTCATCGAACGAACTACGTGCCCCTTCAAAGCTGCAAAGAGAGGCTCCTCGCGCACCGTCTTTCCGTCTGAGACAAGCACTCCGTCTCTGGCCGTGCCGATTAACAATCGTTCTTCGCCGTCTGCCAAGCAGGCTGATCACGTCGCGTGCGATGCCGTTGGGCCAGGTCAGACTTGTGCGTCCGCCATCGAACTTTTCGACGCCGCGACCATAGACAGCGTAATACGTCGCGCCGCGAAACTCCGCGATCGCCCGCACGCTGCCGACACCATCTGCACTTAGGGAACCCGCGTCAAGACGTGTGAACACCTGTTCCTCGAAACTCACCTGCTGCCGTGGCGCGACGTAGAAACCACTGACAGAAGCGACTAACAAACGCGGGTTCTGGTCTTCGGCGATGGCGTAGATGATGTTGGCGCCCATGCCGGGCATCGGCAGCCACGCAGAAGTTCGCTCGTCGTAGATAAATAGCCCGCGGTTTGTCCCGGCCATGATCCGTCCGTTTGTCGATCGAAACAGCGTCCGCACGAAATCGCTGTCGCTGTTGTCGCCAACCGACTCGACACGCGGCGCCTGCGGATCGAAACGGCAGACGCCGCGATCGGTGCCAAACCAGATCACGCCTTCGCGATCGGAAAAGATCGCGTAGACGTGATCCGAACGCAGACCGCCCGCGGTGCCGTCAAATGTGAAGCGCTGCGTCTTCGACTGCGAAACACGAAACACGCCGCGTCCGTCAGTGCCGATCCAAATCGCGTCGTCGATCGACTTCAGCGACAACACCGGACCGGTGGCGGCTTCGGTGCGTTTAAGGCTTGCCCATGAGTCGCCGGTTAGCGCGCCGGGTTCTTCTTTTTTAGCACGAACGCCGAGCCACAGTTTGCCGTCTTTATTGCGTTCGAGGGCGTTGACGAAATAAACCATCGGCCGCAGTTGCACCGGCTTCGCGTCGCCGTTTTTGACTTCCATCAACCCGCGGCTGAGCGTGCCGATCAGCAGGCGATCCACCGTCCAATTGATGCTCGTGATCGGCAGCGGTCCCGGATTTTCGCGATCGGCGCTTTTCAACGGCTCGCGCAAAAGCTCGCGGCTTTCGATCACCGTGCGCGTGACGTTCTCTTCGTTTTCCCTCGTCGTGACCGTCTTCAAGCGCGATTCAAAGATGCGGCCTTGTTCGGTCGTCATCAACGCGAGCCCTTGTTGCGGCGTGACGATCGACGAGACAGCGAGGCCCGCAGTCTCGTTCACTTTCAAGAACGCACCGCCGCTGAGCCGCGCGGCGCCGGCTTCGGTGCCGACCCACAAGCCGCCGTCCTGGTCTGTTTGCAACGCCAGCACACGCCCGGCGGGCAGCGCCGGATCGTTGATCGTTTGCGTGCGGCGGCCGTCGAATTTTGCGAGCCCTGCTTCAGTGCCGAACCACATCGTGCCGTCGCTTGTCTGCGCGATCGCGCGCACGCGATCCGAAGGCAATCCGTGAAACAACGTGACTGCGCCCCATTGATGCAGGCCGGTGATCGGTGTGGGAGAAGGCGAGGGCGATGGTGACGGCGAGGGCGAAGGCGACGCCTGCGGTTGCGGCTCACCCGTTTGCGCCAGCGAACCTCTGAGGAACGGAAGGCACAAAAGGAGAGGCAGCAGCCAAAACGAACGGCGCATATACATCCGTCTTATTTTTTCTTAGGCGCTTCTCGTTTCTGTTCTTCGTTGAAGCGTTTCTGGTC
This sequence comes from uncultured Acidobacteriota bacterium, assembly GCA_963770215.1. Classification (GTDB taxonomy): domain Bacteria; phylum Acidobacteriota; class Blastocatellia; order Pyrinomonadales; family Pyrinomonadaceae; genus PSRF01. The sequence goes on along the minus strand of CAVYOP010000005.1, from coordinate 405,740 downwards.
CTTTTGTAACCACGATTCGAGATCGTGCGCGGCTTTTTCGAGCTCGTCGCTATTGAGCAATCCGCGGCGCAGCGCTTCGAAGAACGCGCGCGTGCGAATGTTATAAGCGAGCTTTTCGTACGCCTCCTGATCGGTGCCTTCGGCCACAGAGACGAAGAGTTTTTCGTAAAGCGTCGCCAGCCGGCTTTCGACGCCACGCAAACTCAACGAACACTTGCGCGCGATGGCCCAGTTGGAAAGTCCGAGCGCGAGATAGTAAAGCGCCTCTGCTTCAAACTCAGTCAACAACGGCCGCTTGAACGAATCCTTGAACGCCGGATCGATCATGTCCGCGCCGTCTTCCAGCACCGCGGCGACGAAGCGCAGAAAACGCGACTCGGGATTGTTCTTGTGAATGAAGCCGTAAGCCGGCGGCGGATCGACCGACTTGACGATTTTTCGGATCTCGTTGATGTAAATCTCGTGGGGAAACTGCGTCCAGAAGATGATGCGCGCGGTCGGGAAGTCGCGCCAGATCGCCCGCGCCGCTTTCACGCCGGAGAGCTTCGGCATCTGGATGTCGAGAATGCAGACGTCCGGCTTTTCGTTGAGCGCGAGTTTGACTGTTTCCTCGCCGTCGCCGGCCTCGAAAATCGGCAGGTGCGAGGGAAACTCCTTCTCCAAAATCTCGCGCAGGTAGTGGCGCTGGGCCATGTTGTCTTCGGCGATCAGGATCGACATGTCGCGTCGATGATAATCGCCACTCAGTCGAGCGGCAACGTGGCTGACCACAGGGATGGGGGCTTAATTTGAACAGCCTTCTCTGCGTTCTCTGCGGGCCTCTGTGATCTCTGCGTTTAATATGCTTGCAATTCAACTGTTAACGCAGAGATCACAGAGGCCCGCAGAGAACGCAGAGTTGAATTTAAGTCACCACCGACCACAGATAGTGCTTGACGCCTGCCACCCGTTCGCACTATGAGTGACGCATGACGATCAAAAACTTATCCTGTCTTGTTTGCCTGACCTTTATGCTCGCATCCGTTATTCAAGCCCAGACCGCCGAACCTCGTGACGAGAAGCTCTGGCAACGCGCCCTGCAAATTCATCGTCGCGCCATCGTCATCGACACGCACAACGACATCACGACGGCGATGGCCAACAACTATTTCGATCTCGGCGGCACGCCGCCGGCGCCGTATCGCACCAACATCGAACGCATGAAGAAAGGCGGACTGACCGCCGAGTTCTTCTCGCTTTACATCCGTCCCTGGTACGTCGAACACGGCGGCTCCGTGCGCCGCACGCTGGACATGATCGACGCCGTTTATCGCGCCGTCGAAAGACATCCGCGCGACCTGATGTTCGCCACGTCCGTCGCCGACATCCGCCGCGCCAAACGATCAAGGCAAGATCGCGTGCCTGATGGGCATCGAAGGCGGACACGCGATCGAAGACTCGTTGCCGACGTTGCGCGAGTTTTACCGGCTCGGCGTTCGTTACATGACGCTCACCTGGAACAACACGAACAACTGGGCTGACGCCGGCCGCGGCGAAAAGAAGCACGGCGGTTTGAATGAATTCGGCCGCGAAGTCGTGCGCGAGATGAACCGGTCTGGGAATGCTGGTCGACGTATCGCACGTTTCAGACGACACGATGAGCGATGCGCTCGACATATCGAAAGCGCCGATCATCGCTTCGCACTCTTCCGCGCGTGCGCATCAGCAACGTGCCGCGAAACATTCCCGACGATCTGCTGCGGCGCATCGCCAAAAACGGCGGCGTGGTCCATGTCAACTTCTACAGCGGTTTCGTCGATACAAACACCGTGTCGCCGCAGAGCGAAGCGCGTGACAAAAGATTGAAAGCGCAACAGGACGCAATCGACGCGAAGTACAAAGACGACCTGGAACGTCGCGCCGAAGAAAGCGACAAACTCGAACAAGCCAATCCGTTGCCGCCGCTGCCGATTTCTAAGCTGATCGACCACTTCGAGCACGTCGTCAAGATCGCAGGCATCGATCACGTCGGCATTGGCGCTGACTTCGACGGCGCGAACGACATGCCGCAAGGCGCGGAAGACGTCTCGATGTTGCCAAACATCACTTACGAGCTGTTGAAGCGCGGTTACAGCGAACGCGACATCAGAAAGGTGCTTGGCGGCAACTTGTTGCGCGCGATGGCTGAAGCGGAACGCGTGGCGCGCTCGATGAGCAAGTCGATCAGCGGCGACGGCAGCACGCGCCGAATTAAATAAAAAAATTCCGTGTCATCTGTGTTGCCAGCCACGGATGACACGGACCATCAATCTGAAGCAGTAAAGAAGAGAGTTGTTTTAGTTATCGATTCTGACCGGTCTTGCCAGCCTCACCGCCGACCCCGAAATCCTGTTCGTCTTCGGTGTGGCCGGGTTTGTTTTTCTGACCCGCGCCTTTCTGTCCGGTCTCCTGTTCGTGCTGCGGGTTGCGTCCCGGCGTTTGTCTGCCAAAATCCTGGCCACTGCTGTAATCGTCGCCCTGGCCCGCACGTCCCATGTTCCTGTCGAGATCGTCGTTCATTCTGTCATTTGCCATGCTTTCGATCCTCCCAGTGTTATTGATGACACTGGACGAGTAACAACCTGTGTGCCAAGCGGGAAAATGAAGAAAATACCGCGTAAAGTGAGCAATCGGAGTTCTAAAACCGATACAACCGCACGAATGAAATAATACACGTGCGTGTTATTATCGGATGAAATCGAAATGACTCTCGCAGGGCTCTATATTCATATTCCATTTTGCCGTTCGCGTTGCTCTTATTGCGACTTCGCAACGGGGATTTATCAGGGCGAGCTCGCCGAAAGATACGTGAGCGCGCTGGCCGCGGAGGTCGCCGCGACGGAGCATACGGGGAATCATGTAGATACGATCTATTTCGGTGGCGGTACGCCTTCACTGCTGACGCCACTGCAACTCGAACGCATACTCGTCGCGGTGCACGATCGCTTTGCAGTCGATCGCGATCCGGAGATCACGCTGGAGATGAATCCGGGAACCGTCACGCGCGATCAACTGCGCGCGTTTCGCGATCTCGGCGTCAATCGAGCCAGCTTCGGCGCGCAGACGTTTGACGACGCGGAGCTCGCGAAACTGGGCCGGTCGCATACATCGGCCGACACGCTCAAGACTTTCAACGATTTGCGCGACGCAGGTTTTGCGAACGTCAGTTTCGATCTGATCGCCGGACTGCCGGGACAAACGCTCGCCGGTTGGCAGCGAAACATCGAACAGTCGCTCGCGTTGCAACCGGAACATCTATCTTTCTACCTGCTCGAAGTTCATTCGGGAACGCCGCTCGCCGATCACATACGCCGCGGAATTCAACCAAAGCCTGATGACGATCTGGCGGCGGTGATGTACGAATGGATGATTCAGCGCGCATCTGATGCAGGTTACGAACATTACGAGATCTCGAACCTGTGCCGTCCCGGGTTTCGTTCCCGACACAACACGAAATACTGGACCGGCGCGCCCTATTTCGGCTTCGGCTGTTCGGCGCATTCTTTTGCTCCTGCGATTAATGGCCGTTCGCGTCGTTGGTCCAACCAGCGCGACGTGCTGCGTTATGTCGAAGCCGTCGAACAGGCCGTGTCGCCTGTTGTCGAAGATCACGAGCTTAGCGACGCCGATCTTCGCGCTGAAGCGCTGTTTCTCGGAATGCGAATGATGCGCGGCGTGGACGTGCGCGAGTACAACGAGTTGTTTGGAGTCGATCTGCGCGCCGAACATCGCGACGATCTCGATCGCTTTCGCGAGGCAGGTTTGGTCGAGTTTGATGGCGACCTGATTAGACTGACGCGAAACGGCGCGTTGATGTCGAACGAAGTCTTTGCGGCGTTTGTTTAGAGCAACCATGATCATTGCCATCGACGGTCCTTCGGGCTCAGGCAAATCGACGTTAGGCCGAATGCTGGCGCGGGCTTTGAATCTCTTGTACATCGACACCGGATCGATGTATCGCGCCGTCGCGCTGGCCGTGATCGAAGCATCGCTCGATCCTTACGATCGCGAGACAGTGACCGACGTGGCCCAACGGCTCGAGATCGATCTCGCAGGCGATCCCGATTCGTTGCGCGTCTGGCTCGAAGGACGCGACGTCACCGACCGGATTCGCCACGACGACGTCACCGCGATGTCGTCGATCGTGTCGACCATCCCCGGCGTGAGACGCGCGATGGTGGCGCGCCAGCGTGAGCTGGGAAAACGCGGCGCGGTGATGAACGGCCGCGATATCGGCACCGTGGTGTTCCCCGATGCCGACTCAAGTTTTTTCTGACAGCCGCGGCGGAGGAACGCGCCGAACGCCGTTTCAAAGAAGATCTAGTGGTGAATGCCGGCGTCACGCTGGAGGAAACACTCGCCGACATGGTCGAACGCGACCGCCGCGATTCAACGCGCGCTGATTCGCCGCTGAAAGTCGCCGACGACGCGATCGTCGTCGACTCGTCAGGTCTATCGATCGAAGCAACGTTTGAACGAATGATGAATCATGTTCACCGGAATCATTGAAGAGCTCGGCGCAGTGCGCAGCATCGAGATGCGGGGCGAGAATGCGCGCATCGTGATCGGCGCGCGCATCGTTACCGAAGGCACGAACCACGGCGACTCGATCTCCGTCAACGGCGTTTGCCTGACGGCGCTGGACATTCAACCCGATTCCTTCGCCGCCGACGTCTCGCGCGAAACGCTATCTCGGTCGACTCTCGGGAGCACTTAAACCCGGCACGCCCGTCAACCTCGAACGCGCCGTCACCCCCGCGACACGCCTTGGCGGCCACATCGTTCAGGGACATGTCGATGCCCGCGGAACATTCGAAGGAGTCGAGGATCACGGCGAGTCGTGGACCGTTCGCATCGGTTATCCGCAAGGAAATCGGCCGGTATCTCGTTTTCAAAGGCTCGGTTGCCGTCGAAGGCATCAGTCTGACGATTGCGGGGCTAGCCGACGACTATTTCGAGATCGCCATCATTCCCGAAAACCTGGGAAGTCACTAATTTGTCGCAATTGAAACCCGGCGACGGCGTCAATCTGGAGGTTGACGTGATCGCCAAGTACGTGGAGCGACTGCTAGCCCGTTAGCGGGGCTTTCGGTTAACATACCCGCTGTGCCTATAGCGACCATCGAAGAGGCCGTTGCCGACATTCGTGACGGCCGCATGATCATTATTATCGACGACGAAGATCGTGAAAACGAAGGCGATCTCGTGTGCGCGGCGGAGAAGGTCACGCCGGAGATCATCAACTTCATGGCGCGGCACGCTCGCGGCCTGATTTGCCTGCCGTTGACCGAAGAACGTTGCGACGATTTGCACCTGACCACGCAGGTCGCCGACAACACTTCGTATCTCGGCACCGCGTTCACTGTCTCCATCGACGCCCGCCGCGGCATCACGACCGGAATCTCGGCCGCCGATCGCGCGACGACGATCCTCGTCGCCGTCGATCCAAACGCTCGCCCACAGGATCTCGCGCGTCCCGGTCATGTCTTTCCGTTGCGCGCCAAGAATGGCGGCGTGCTGGTTCGTCCCGGACAAACCGAAGCCAGCGTCGACATCGCGCGCATGGCCGGGCTGTATCCCGCCGGTGTGATCTGCGAAATTATGAATGAAGACGGCACGATGGCGCGGCTCCCGGAGCTCGAAGCCTTTGCCGCGCAACACGAGCTGAAAATAATCACGGTCGCGGAGCTCGTGCGTTATCGCATCCGCAAAGAAGCCCTCGTCCGTCGCATCGTCGAAACCGATCTGCCGACGGTCTACGGCCGTTTCCGCGCGGTCGCTTACGAAAACGTGATCAACGGCGACGTGCACCTCGCGATGGTGATGGGCGAAGTAAAGACCGACGATCCGGTCCTGGTCCGCGTCCACACTGAAAACGTCACCTGCGACATGTTTGGCTCTTTAATCGACGACACCGGGTTTCAACTGCACACGGCGCTCGAAAAGATCGCGGCCGCGGCCCGCGGCGTGGTCCTGTATCTGCGCCAGCGCGAGCACAGTCTGGATTTGGTCAATCAATTGCGTACGTACAACGTGATGCAGGAGAAGAGTCTCAACAAGCGAGAGGCAAGTTTAGAGACAGGTTACGGAATCGATCGCGACTACGGTGTGGGCGCGCAGATCCTCCACGACCTTGGGTTGCGGCAGATATTATTGCTTTCGAATCATCCCCCCAAAGTAGCAGCTCTGGAAGGTTTTGAGCTTTCGGTGGTCGGTAACGTTCCGCTGGGCGAGCCTGCGTCTCTAAAGGACCAGCAGTCGCCCGACGTCGACAATCGAGAGCAACGAACCTGAGAGTTTCGGCCATCCGAGCCTGGTGGTCCAGCATTTCAAATCCGTGTTAAGCGGTGCAGTATAAAGCTGACACCTGTTCGGTCTCTCCCTCAAGCATTCGAAGTTCCCTCGGTAGGGGTACAAGTTTGACTGTATGTTAGTACGCCGAAGGCGTTCACTAATTCCAGCCCAGGGTTGCTTCAACCCTGGGTTGAGCCAGTCCTTTAATCTGGAACTCTGAAGGAGTTTCAATTGCAAACCGAACACTTTCAGTGTTTCTAATTCGCTGCTGCTGTACCCAGGGTTGAAGCAACCCTGGGCTGGAATTAAAAAACGCCTTCGGCGTACTGTGTTATGAGTGTAGACGATCCCAATAACCCGCAAGATCTTCCTCAGCCCACGCCTGAGAAGAAGAAGCATTCGGTGCGAAAGCGCTGGCGCTACTTCACGCGCCGTCACGCGATTCTCGCCGGCCTGATCATTGCTGCGGGCGTGGTGTTGTTCGTCCTGCTGGCGTTCTTTCTTTACCGATTTGGCTTCGTCGATCGCTACATCGCGTCTCAGATCAAACAGACTTTCGCCAACTACGGAATTCGCGCCGAGATTCGCGAGTTTCACGCGGACCTTTCCGCCGCAAACGGTGACGATGGCGGGCGTCGAGCTTTACGACGCGCAAACCGGAGACAAACTCGGCAAGATCGATCAGCTCACCGCGACGATCAGGATCGAAGATCTCTACGCGTTCAATCTACAGCGCAACATCAACCTCAAAGATCTCAAGATCGAAGGTTTCGAAGCGTGGGTCACGTTTGACGAAGCAGGGACGGTCCAACTTTCGCAACATCCACATCCCGCCGCCCGAACCAAACAAACGCATTCTCTTCGCGTATTCAACCGCCAGCATCGACATAAAGAACGGTGTGATTCACTACGGCGACGCGCGTCACGAGATCTCCGGCGAGGCGCGCAACCTTCAGGCGACGATTCAACCCGACGATCCGAACGCGCCGGCTGAAAGCTGGATGAACACCGTCACGTTTAATTTCAGCGATTCGAATTTCACCTACGACGGCCGGCCCATCAACGAGATCGACATGCACGCGCGCGGCCGCGTCAACCAGACGCGCGCCGAGATTCACGAGATGGTGCTGCGATCCCCCGTGGTCGAAGCGCGTTTGCAGGGAACGATGGACGACTGGCGCGCGCTGCGTTACCAGATGCAGATCACGTCGTCAGTCGATCTGACGCAGCTTTCCGACGTGTTGAGACCGGGCGCGACATTGCGCGGCGCGGGGAATTTTTCCGGCACCGTTACCGGCGAAGGCGATCAGTTCAAACTAACGGGCGAGGTCAAATCTGACGCCCTCGCGGCTGATGGCGTGCGCTTGCAGGGACTGAACGTGAGCGCGAACGGATCGGTCAACGGACGCAGTTACGAGATCAACGGCAAGGCCGTCGCCGATCTGCTCAACGCCGGCGATTTCCAGATCGATTCGGTGCAGTTGATCGGAAACGTGATGGGCACCGGCACGAATTTCCGTTGGATCGGCGAGTTGCGCGCGGCTGCCGAAAAAAGTTACGGCACGACGATCACGGGATTGATCCTGCGCGACGCGCGCGCCGAGATGAACGACGGTGTTTTGACAGCAAGCTCGAATCAGTTCAGTGCCAACAGTCTCGTTACTTCCGGCGCGAAAGTGAATGGCATCACTGCGTCTGATTTGCGGGTCCGCAAGGAGAACGACGTCACGACGGCGACGGTGGCGAGTGCGAAAGCGGGAACCATCACTGCTTCTGGCGCACAGGTCAACGGTGTGACGGCTAACGGGATCGACGTCGTCGATCGTGGTGGCGTGACGAGTGTCAACGTGAAGAACGTGCAAGTCGGCGCGACGAGCGCAGCGGGCGCCGAGATTGGCAGTCTGAACATTGCGGGTGTTCGTTTGTCAGTGCGCAATCGCCGAATCGAAGGTTCCACCGCTGACATCGACGCCGGCACGGTGAAGTTTGCCGATGGCCAGGCGGAGAACGTGAAGCTGGCGCGACCGGTGTTTGTCGTCGAGCCTTCGGGAAGTTATCGCGCGAGCGCCGATCTGAGCATCGGCGGTGGTGTGTTGGGCCAGATGCAGATGGGCCAGGCGCGCGCTTCCGTCGTCGCCACCAATCGCGAGATCCAGCTCAACAACTTCACCGCCGACGTGTTCAAGGGACGCGCCACCGGCAACGCGCGCGTAGCGACGACGAGTGGCGGCACGTCGCAAGTAACCGCCGATTTCAACAATCTCGACGTTGCTGGTCCACTCACGGCACTGGCGGGCAGCGCTGTTCCGCTTACCGGCCGCGCGACTGGACGAGTCGATCTCAGTTTTCCCGGCACCGAGTTCAAACTCGCTTCCGGCACGATCACGACGCGGCTCACCGCCGAAGCCGGCGAAGTCAGCGCCGAGCGAATTCCGATCACCGGCGAAGTCTCGGTGCGCGCCAATCGCGGCCTGTTCGACATCCAGGCCGTGAACCTGCAAACGCCCGCGACGCGATTGAACGCAACCGGACAGTTCTCGTTTCAAAACGACTCGAACCTTCAGGTCGATCTCGCTTCGTCAGACGCAACCGAACTGCAAACCGTGCTCATCTCTTCCGGTCTCTTGCCCGATCTCGAAGAAGAGATGCGCGTTTGGGAAATCGGCCTCGGCGGCCAGCTCGCGTTCAACGGCAACATTCGCGGCAAGTTGGACTCGCCTGACGTGACCGGCCGCTTCTCGCTGGGCTCGTTGTTTGTGAAGGGAATCGAGTTTGGCTCGCTGTCGGCGTCGATCGCGATGAACGCGACCGAGATTCGCATTCCTGACGGCCGTCTCGCGGAAAGCGACGGCGGCGGCGTTCAGTTTTCCCTCGTCTCACCGCGCAATGGTGAAAACAACACTTCCGTCGAGGCGACTCTCGACCGCATGAACGCGCGCGCGCTGCTCGCTCTTTCGCCGTTGACAACAACCAGCAGCTTGCGTCCGACACCGAAGGAGATCTGTCAGGTCAGATCAAAGTCACCGGCATCCCGGACGCGATGAGCGGCAGCGCCGATCTGCGTCTTGGACAGGGCAGGCTCGGCGGGCGAGCCGCTTCAGGCATGACGGCGCGCGCGACTTTCAATGGACCAACAGTAAACATCGAAAGCGTAGACGTTCGCCTCGTCGCGGGTCACATCGCCGCCAGCGGCAATCTCAACACCAAGAGCAAAGAATTTCGACTTCCAGGGCCGGCGCGGAAAGCGTTCAACTCGCGCGGCTCGCCGCGCTTACAAGCCGTCCGGGCATGCCGGCCATCACCGGCGTCGCTGACTTCAACGCGCACATCAACGGCAATCTGGCTGCAGAAGACTTCTCGTGCTTACCAGATCACGTTTGACGGCGAAGGCCGCGACGTGACGATCAACGGCCGTTCCGCGGGCGCCATCGCGCTCAAAGGCAGAACGGAAAATCAAAGCTCAACATCACGCTGACAACCGGCGTGCTGGGCACGCCGCAAATCGTCGCCGCGCAGATCAATCTGGCCGACGAGTTTCTCGCCTCGACGGTCGAAATGAACGCTCAGCAACGCCGATCTGACCAACCTGTTTCAGATCGCCGCACCCGGCGCGGGCGTGAGGATTTCCGGGCGCGACCAACGGATCGATCACGGCCCAGGGTCACTTTGCTCGACGAAGACAAAAACTTTTCGCTCGCGGGCCTGTCAGGCTCCGCAAAGTTTTCCGAACTCAATTTCCGTGTCGTCGACATTCAACTGAACGCGCAAACGCCGCTTGAAATCGCTTTCAAGCCAAACGAGATCACGTTCAAGGAAACGCGGTTCACCGGTCCCGGCACAAACATCGTGATCGACGGCTCACTTGCCAGCGGCGCAGGCGGCGCGCAGAACCTGACCATCAACGGCGACCTGAACCTGCGTGTGCTGAACGGCGTGTCGCCCGACTTCTTCTCGTCAGGCTCGGCGCAAGTCGCTGTCAATTTGCGCGGCACTTTCGAGAACCCGCAATCTGACCGGACAGGCATCGGTCAACAATTCATCGATATCGGTATTGATCGGAAACGAGCGTTGGACCGTCGCGAACTTAAGAGCAGCAATCCGGTTTACGGTGAACCAGGCACAGATCGATTCCGCCAGCGGGACGATCGGCGGCGGCCGCGTCTCGGCCACGGGCGGCGCGCTGCTCGATGGATTCACAGTTTCCGCGTTCCGAGTCAATCTTCATGGCGACGACGTCACCGTTCCGTTCCCGCCCGACTTCCGCTCCACGCTCGACGCAGACGTCGAGATTCGCGGTTCGTCGCGCGAGCAGTTGATCGGCGGCGTCGTGACCCTTCGCCGCACCGAGTACACGCAAGACATCGAGCTGGCTGACTTAATAAACACGCGCCGCGGCGAGTCGATCGAGGAAGGCGCTGAGATCGAACTGACGCGCACGGCGTTATTCGCGTCGTTGCGTGTTGAAGGACGAAACGCCCTGGTCGTGCGAAACAATCTTGCCGATCTCGTCGGGTCTGTATCGTTGCAGTTGGATGGACCAGTCAACGATCCGACGATCTCGGGCCGCATCAGCGCCACCAGCGGCACGTTGAACTTCCGCAACGATCGTTACGACATCACGCGCGCGTTGGTGGATCTGCCGCCGAGTCGAAATGCCGATCCGATCGTGAACGTTCAGGCCGAATCGCAGATTCGCGGCTATCGCGTGATCGTTGGTCTGACTGGCCCACTGTCGCAACCGCAGGCGTCAGTGCGCTCCGAACCGGCTCTGCCGCAGGCCGACGTCGTTTCGTTGATCACGACCGGGCAGCTTTCTTCCGGCGACACCAGCTCTTCGGTCCTTGCGCAATCGGAAGTAGGCGCGGCGACGAGCTTGTTGACGGACGCATTGATCAACGCGCCGGCGCAGCGCGCCACGAGCAAGCTTTTCGGACTGACGCGTTTTGAGATCAACCCGGTGATCGGCGGCACGGCCGGTTCGACGCCCGCCGCGCGTCTCGTGCTTGGCAGGCGCATCAGCAAAGAAGTGACTGTGACTTATTCAACCAACGTCACTTCCGATCCGAACCAGATCCTGGCGCTCGAGTATCGTGTTTCCGATCGGCTGTCGTTTGTAGCGCAGTACGAACAGGCTTCCACCCGACGCTTGAGTGCACGCACTAACAACTTCAATTTTGAGATTCGTTTTAGAAAAAGATTTTGAGCAAGGGTTGGAGTTCGTCATTGACGCGACTGATGTCCAGTATTCGCCTAGCGCTTATAGTTCTATTGATTCTGTTTAGCTCGATAGCGCAGGGTGCGACTGTCGGCGAAGCTCGGATCGAAGACTACGAAGGCCGGCAGGTCGTCGCGGTCGAGTTGGTGTTTGAGGGCTCACGACAGATTCCGGCGGTGCAGGCTGAGTTTGTCTCGTTGTTGCGCGTCGCGCCAAACACGCCGTACTCCGCGGTACGTGTGCGCGAGTCGTTACAGGCGTTGTTCGACTCCGGGCGCGTGGCGAATGCGCGCGTTGAAGTTGTCGATGCCGGTCCGAGCCGCACTGGACCAGTCAGACTGCGCTTCGTGGTCCAGCGGCAGGTTCAAATCAGCGACGTCCGGCTCGAAGTTACACCCACCGCCGGCACGCCGATTTCGGAGGACGAGCTGCGCGCGCGTTTGAACTTCGTCACTCCCGGAACTCGACTTTCCAAAACACTGGTCGCACGCAATGCCGATGAGATTCAGGTCTACCTGCGCGATCGTGGTTACTTCAACGCCACCGTCGAAGGGGTCGAGGAGCCGGATCGCAGCGGCGTGCGGGCCGCGGTTGTCTATCGCATAAACCCCGGCGAGCAGGCGCGCGTCGAGACGTTCGACATTCAGGTTGCCGGGTTCAATCCGGCGCCGGTTCGCGCTTCCCTGACTCTACAACCCGGCACTGCGTTTACGCGCGACGCGCTTGCCGCCGACGTGAGCAAGATCCGCGACGCGTTGATCTCCGCCGAATATCTTGCGCCGGTGCTCGAAGATCCGCGGGTCGAAAGAGATCCTGACAAAAACACGATGCGCATCGTCGTGCGCGGCGTTCAGGGACCGAAGGTGCGCGTTGTAGTCAGCAACTACGAGATGAGTGACAAGACTCAGCGCGAGTTGTTGCCGGTGAAGCGCGAGGGGAATATCGATTACTCCGCCATCGTCGAAGGCGCGCGGCGAGTCAGAAACAAGCTCCAGGAAGACGGTTACTTCTTCGCCGAGATCACGCAAACCTGCACGGTCAGCAATCCGCCGGCTGACATCGGCGCCAACGGCACCGAAGAAACGTGCGAGAACCTCAACCCGGAAGCTTTGACCGGCCACAGCGTCGACATCAACTACCAGGTCGAGCGCGGGCGGCGCTTCGAGCTGACGGACATTCGCATCACCGGCACGAACAAGTTGACGTTCGAAGACATCGAAGCCGAGCTAAAGAGCCAGCAGGCAAACGCCGTCGGATTGATTCCGTTTCTTGGATACGGACGGGGCTACACGAGCCTCACACTGCTGGAGCAGGATCGTCGCACAGTCGAGGCGTTTATGCGCGACATGGGTTATCGCAAGGCGCGCGCGGAAGTCTTGCAGGGCGTTTCGATCAACGGCGATAACCTGATCATCACGTTCCAGGTCACCGAAGGTCCGCTGACGCGGGTGGCCGGCGTCGAAGTGAAGGGAAACCAGATCTACACCGAAGACAGGATCCGACAGGAGTTGGGCACGGTGATTGGCGCGCCCTACTCGCGCTCGCAAGCGCGTGTTGACGGCGATCGGGTCGCGGCTTTGTATTCGCGCGAAGGCTATGTCGAAGCGCGCGTGGATTATTCGGTGGTCGAGTTGCCAAACAAAGGCGACGACGAACAGGTTCGACTGGTTTATGCAATAGCCAGCGAAGGCGAGAAAGTTTTCATCAACCAGATCACTGATCAACGGCGTCACGGGCGACCGAAACGCGCGCCGAAACAAGCGCAACGCGATCATGCGCGCGATTCCGATCGCTGAAGGCGACGTGCTGCGAGCGGATCGCATATCGGAAGCTGAACGCGAGCTTTATCTAACCGATGCATATCGCCAGGTGATCATCCGCACCGAACCTGCCGGCGAAAGCCTCTCCGGTTATCAACGTCGCGACGTGATCATTGACGTCGAAGAGAAGCCGCCAAACGTGATGGACTACGGCGGCGGCTATTCGACTGACGCCGGCGCGTTGGGCCTGTTCGAGATCAGCAACGTCAACTTAATGAATCGGCTGCGACACGGCGCGATGCGTTTGCGTGCGAGCCGTTTGCAGCAGCTTGTCAGGCTCGAATATCTCGATCCGCGTTTCGCTCGTTACAACAAAACGCAGTTTGCGCCGCTTGCTGCGTCCGTTGAGTACATGCGCGATTCCACCGTGACTCGTTTCTTCCGTTCGGCGATCGATCGCGGCACGATGGGCATCGTGCAAAGGCTCGACGAAGACGGCAATCCGATCGATATTTTCGGCAACCAAGTCAACGAACCGACTATCAACCGCTTTACAGCCGCACTGGAAACGCAGCGCGTGCTCGACCGCGACACACGCACGATCGTTTTTGGCCGCATCAGTTACGAAGATGTCCGGCTCTACAATCTCGAAAGCCTCGTCGTCCGTCCGATCCTCGAGCCGGATAGAAAAGTGCGACTCGCGAAGCTTGGTGTCTCCTTTGTGCGCGATACGCGAGAGCGTTGCGAGCGTGGCTTATACGGCGCTCGGGCAGTGGACGAAGGCGAGACGCGCGGCGAACCGGGCGAAGTTTGCCGTTACAACCAGGTCGATGCGACGCGCGGCGGTTTTCTCAGCGTTGACTACGCGGTTGCGCTGCGTAACCTCGGCGGAAACATCTCGTACAATCGTTTCCAGGCGACGTATCGTCATTACTACAAAGTTCACGCGCTGCGCGACACGGTGTTTGCCGGGAACATGACACTCGGTCTCGCCAATGTCTTCAATCCGCGCGATCGCGACGAGAACGGAACGATCGACGAGATCGATCTCACGTTGCCGATCAGCGAGCGGTTCTTCTCCGGCGGCTCGACCACGTTGCGCGGTTTTAGTTTCGAAGAAGCCGGACCTCGTGAAGCGGTGATTCCGTTGGGCCAGTTTCGCGACCAGGAAAACAATCTCGTGTTTCTGAATCCGTTTACGGTGCCGGTCGGCGGCAACGCGTTGGCGGTTGTGAACCTGGAAGCGCGCGTGCCGCTGACGAGATCGATTCAGGTGGTGCCATTTTATGACGGAGGCAACGTCTTTCGCCGCGTCGGCGATCTGTTTGGTAACAGCGATCCAACGCCGGTCCCGCCGGGTGACATCCTCGCCGCGATCAAAGCGGCGAATTTAAAATCGCGTTGGTCCAACACCGTCGGGTTGGGTCTGCGCTGGACGACGCCGTTCGGCGGCGCATTGGCAGTTGACTATGGGTTCCTGCTGAACCCGCCGGAGTTTTTGATACCGCAACGCGGGCAGAACGGCGTGAGTTTCGACGGCACGCCGGCGATTTTCCGCTTGCATCGCGGGGCTTTGCATTTCCGGATAACGCAGACGTTCTGAGTATGAAGCGATTTGGATTAATCAGTTGCGTCGTTATTGTCTTGGCGTTGGTTTCGCCGTGTGCGGCGCAGCAGGTCGTCGACAAGATGGTGGCGACGGTGAACGCCGGTGTGAAGACAGAGTTGATCACTTATTCCGATCTGATGTGGCAGTTGGCGTTGCAGCCAAACACGCCGCTCGACAATCCAAACTCGGCCGATCTCAATCGCGCGCTGCGTTTGTTGATAGATCAGCGGCTCATTCTCCAGGAAGCGGAAAAGTTGCCGACGATCGTGCCGACGCCGGCTGAGATCACGACGGCCCGTAACGAGCTGGCGCGTAACTTCCGCACGCAGGAAGAGTTTCAAGATCGGCTTCGGCGCGTGGGTTTGACCAGCGAGAGATTGGACGAGATCGTCGAGCAACGTCTGAAGATGGAAAAATATCTGGATTTTCGCTTTAGAAATTTTGTAGTAATCAGTCAGAAGGAAATTGCGGATTACTACAACGACGTTTACGTGCCGCGTTTTAAAGCACGTTTTCCGGGTCGCATCGTTCCGGAGCTGAACCAGGCGCGGACGGAGATCGAACAGACGTTGATGGAAACGAAGATCGAATCCGACACAGACGCGTTTCTCGACACTGCGCGCGAGCGAGCGGAAATTGTGATGCTCAGCCCGATTTAAATCATGTCTCCTTCTCGTCCCACCATCGGCCTCGCACTCTCAGGCGGCGCCGCGCGTGGCATGGCCCACGTCGGCGTGTTGCGCGCGCTGATCGAGCACAACATCCCGATCGATTACATCGCCGGCACGTCAGCCGGATCGATTGTCGGCGGCGCGTATGCGGCCGGCATGACGATCGACGAAATTACAGAATTCGGATGCGCGTTGCGCTGGCGCGACATCGGTCGCATGACGATGTCGCGGCTGGGCGTGCAAAGCAACGAACGTCTCGAACAGTATCTGCGCGAGCGTATGCCGGTCACGCGCTTTGAAGATTTGACGTTGCCGTTCGCCGCTGTCGCCACGGAGCTCAAAACCGGCACGGCAGTGGTGCTGCGCGACGAGGGCGACATTCCGTTTGCGATCCGGGCGAGCTGTGCGATTCCCGGTTGGTACGTTCCGGTGACAGACGAGCAGGGACGTCAGCTCGTCGACGGCGGCCTCGTGGCCGTCATTCCGGTTTCTGTTGCTCGTTCGTTCGGCGCTGACATCGTGATCGCCGTTGACGTGAACGCAGCCGGTGCGACGTTCCTCGGCCCGACGAGTTCGGTGATTGGAGTGGTGTTGCAGTCGATGCTGGTGGTGCAAAAGACTGCTTCGCGTTTCCAACTTGCAGCCGCCGATCACGTGATCACTCCGCAAGTGGGTCACATTCGCTGGGACGAGATGGGTCGCGCGAATGAACTGATGGACGCCGGTTACGCAGCCGCAAATGAAAGTATCTCGCAGATTCTCGAGCTCATCGAATCTTCATCTGTGAAATCCGCCGCGCTTTAAACATTTACTAAGATCACACGATATTCGGAAGCACTGAAGGTTGGTTGGCGGGTTTGTCAATGTCAATCGAGGTTACGTCTGTACCCGATCTGCGCGGTATACGCAATCGCATTGTGTCAGTTGTCGTCGTTCTGGCGCTGACTGTATCGATGTTTGCGGCCGACGCAGTTGTTCGTTCGTACAACTACCATTCGCAAATCATCGACGCTCGGCTGGCGACTGGTTACCTGACCAGCAGGCCGGGACTTTATGCTGCTCCACGCGTGTTGCAGGTCGGGCAGAAGTATTCGGTCGAGAAGTTGCTGAATACTTTGCGACGCGCCGGTTACGTGGAAGCGAAGGGAAGCGGCGTTTGGAGCGGGAGTTTTACAGCGACCGGTGAAGTGGTGGAGATTCGGCCGAACCGCGCCGCTGGGCCACGCCTCGTGCGCGTGACGTTTGCAAACGGCACGCTTGCGGAGCTTACCGGCGATGGCGTTGCGCTCGAATCGTTTACGTTGGAACCGGAGATCTTGTCGAACGACCTTTCTTCGAAAGCCGGCAAGCGCGAGATTCTGAGTTACAACGAGATTCCCCCGGTGCTGGTCCAGGCGATACTCGCGATCGAAGACCGCCGGTTCTTCGTACATTCCGGCGTCGATCTCAGCGGTCTTGCGCGCGCACTCGTGCGCAATGTCGGCGACGAAAAGATGGGCCAGGGCGGATCGACGATCACGCAACAGCTCGTCAAGAACACCTATCTCACCCCGGAAAAAACTCTGCGCCGCAAATACGCCGAGGCGATGCTGTCGCTCTCGCTCGAACGCCGGCTGTCGAAACAAGACATCTTCGCGCTGTACTGCAACGAGATCTACCTCGGCCAACGAGGCGCGGTCTCGGTGCGCGGCGTTAAGGAAGCGGCGAAGGTTTTTTATGATAAAGAACTGAATCAGCTTTCGCTCTCGGAAGCCGCCACGCTTGCCGGCTTGATTCAAAGCCCGTCGCGCTATTCGCCGGTGCATCATCCCGATGCGGCCCAGGCGCGTCGAAACATCGTTCTGGCTGCGATGCGCGAGAACGGCTCGATCACGCCGGAGCAACTCGCCGCCGCTTCAACTGAGCCGGTTGCGCTTGCGCCCGATCGAAGTCTTGATAACTCACTCGCGCCGTATTTTGTCGATTACGTCAATCGTGTTGCGCAAGCCGAGTTTGAAACTTCAGGCGAGGTGCAGCGAATCTACACGACGATCGATCTGGAGTTGCAGCAACTCGCCGAGCAGGCGCTGAAGCGCCAGATGGACCGGCTGGATAAAATCTACGCCAATCGAGAAGCGAAGCCGCAGGCGGCGTTGGTCGCACTCGATCCGCACACCGGAAACGTGCTCGCGATGGTCGGCGGACGCAACTACGCCGAGTCGCAACTCAATCGCGCCACGGATGCGCGCCGCCAGCCCGGTTCCACGTTCAAGCCGTTCGTTTACGCGGCTGCGCTTGAAGACGGCATCTCGCCGGTGCAGACGTTCATGGACGCGCCGCGCGAGTTTATCTACGACCGAAACAAGATCTATCGACCGGCAAACTACGGCGGCGGTTACTCGATGCGCGAAGTCACGATGCGCACCGGTCTCGTGCGCTCGCTGAATGTCGTGACTGTCGACGTCGCTTTGCAAACGGGGCTGGCGCGGATCGCAAACCTGGCGACGCAGTTTGGTCTGCCAAAACCGGAGCGCTATCCGGCGCTCGCGTTGGGTACAGAAGAAGTGACACCGCTGCAACTGGCGACGGCGTACGCGGTTTTTGTAAACGAAGGCCGGCGCGTCGATCCGAAAGTTATTGCCAGCGTGTCAGAGCCGCCGGGCACGCACAACTTGCCGTCGACGGACCAGGTGATCAGGCCGACGACGAGTTACATGATCACAAACATGCTCGCCGCTGTTATCGATCGAGGCACGGGGCGCAAAGCTCGCGGCGCAGTGCCGGGAACGTCGATCGCCGGCAAGACGGGCACGTCGCGCGATGGTTGGTTTGTCGGTTACTCGCCGAACCTCGTTTGCGCCGTGTGGATCGGTTTTGACGACAATGCGCAGCTTGGATTGACTGGCGCTGAAGCGGCGTTACCTGCGTGGGCCGAGTTTATGAAGGAGGCGGTGGGAGTGCGGCCGGATCTTGGCGGCGCGAATTTTGAGTGTCCCGAAGGAATCAAGTTCGTCGAGATCGATTCTTCTAACGGATTGATCTCGACGGTCTGGTGTCCGCTGCGTGAGTTGATCGCAGTGACGGAACGAACGTCGCCGCACTTCGAATGCTATTTGCATGGCAACTTGCCGGTGCGGAGTAGCCCGTTTGCTGAGGAGTGAGCATTTTCCATTTGTCATTTGCTATTGGTCATTCCTCATTTAATGAAAGAATGAAGAACGACAAATGACAAACGGAAAATGACTACCGTTCCAATATGACCTGTGCGATCGCGTGTTGGGTGGTGTGTGAAATTGAGAGGTGCGTCGCCGTCGCGCCAAACTTCTCGAAAACTTCCAGCACTTGTCCGGTGAAGATCAGATAAGGCGCGCCGCTTTCGCGCGCTGCAATTTCCACGTCCTGCCAACTGATTCCGCCACGCCAACCTGTCTGTAGTGCTTTCAACGCCGCTTCTTTTGCCGCGAAGCGCGCGGCATAATGCTGCGCCGACACAGCGCCGCGACTGTCGCAGTATTCGCGCTCCGCGGGCGTGTAGACGCGTTCGACGAAACGCGGCGTGCGCAGGAGCACTTCGCGAATTCGCGCAACTTCGATAATGTCTATACCGATGGAAATGATCACGAACGATGACCAACTAACCGTATCCGGCCTGACCGCATCCGGGTTTTACTGGCGCGAGCTTGACGGCGTTCGCGCGCTCGTTTGTGCGCCGCTCGAAGACGATGGTTTTGTAAACGGCTTTTCCACGCGTCTCGGCGGCGTCAGCGACATGCCCGCGAATGCGTTGAGCCTCGCAGGGTTCAACGACGATCGAGCGGAGAACATTCTGGAGAATCGTCGCCGCTTTCTCAAGCTTTTTCCTGGCGAGTGGGCCCTTGCAGGTTGCTGGCAGGTGCATGGCGCTGATGTTCGCGTGGTTTCGTCGGTTGAAGAGGCGAAGCCGGCGGAGGACCAACTTGGCGACACGATCTATTGCGACGTGATCGTCAGCAATACTCCGCACGTCTTGGCTGGCGTCAAGACGGCCGACTGTGTGCCGATTCTGCTTGGCGATCCGGTGACGGGCGCGTTTGCTGCGGTCCATGCTGGTTGGCGTGGGACGTTGGCGACGGCTGTGATCGTCGGCGTCGACCGGATGCGCGACGAATACGGCGCGAAGCCGGAGAATCTGCGCGTCGCGATTGGCGCATCTGCTGGTCCATGTTGTTATGAAGTGGGCGCGGAAGTGATCGACGCGTTCACTGAAAAGTTTCGTCACGACGAATTGTTCGTGCCTACACGTGACGGACACGCGAAGATCGATCTACTCAAAGCAAACACGGATCAGTTGGTATCAGTCGGCGTGTTGCGGGAGAAAATACACGTCGCGCCGATCTGCACGATGTGCCGCACGGATCTCTTCTTTTCCTATCGCAAAGAGAAAAACGTCAATGGGAAAGTCGGGCGCTTGATGGCCGTCGTCGGCCGCAAGTAGATTGCCGATTGCCAATTGCCGATTTCTTTCGAAGCGATTCTGCGTAAAGCCTATTTTGAGTGCGATACGCTTAACGAAATTGGCAATCGCCAATTGGCAATGTCTTCACTCAACGTTGAGCCACATCTTCACTTCGCGCGTGACTGGCGGAAAGCACGCCTCGTCGTTGCACGCCTGGAATCGCAGCTTGCCTTTGATCTCGCCTGAACCGCCGGAATAACCCGCCGGCACCGTGACGTTGAAGCGAATCGGCGCACGGCCTTCGTAAACCGCAACCTGGCCTTTGGAAAACTTCAGATTGCGCATCAGCGCGCGCGGATAGGTGATTGGACCAACTTTCATTCCCGCCGGTGTTTCCACGTCGAGTTTGGTCGCGATCAGAAACTTGTCGAGCGGCTTGCTCGATTGCACGTGCAGCCCGCCGGGTATTTCCATCACGACCTGGCCCCGGACAGTCTGACCTTTTCTGATCTTATCGGGCGCCAGCGAACCGCTGAGTTTGACGTCATCGGACGACTGCGGACGTGGTGTCGAATAAAGCGTCGCCGGGACTAAGAGAACTGCGGACAAGAGGGCGGTTTTGCATATGTTTCTGATCATTTGTGCGTGCTTAGGCTCCGATCGAATTGATATTGATAGGTGTTCCCTGGCGTGCCGCAAGTTGCCCGCAGGCGGCAAAAATGTCGCGCCCGCGCGGGCGGCGAACGTAAACGTGGATGCCTTTCGACTCCAGTATGTCCTTGAACCGCTCGACCTTTTCGTCTGTTGAAGGTTGATACGGCAATGGCTCAGCCGGGTTGTGCGGGATCAGGTTCACTTTCGCTTTCAGGCCGTGCCGGTTGAGCAGGTTCGCGAGTTGGCGCGCGTGTTCTTCGGCGTCGTTGACGCCTTCGAGCATTACGTATTCAAAGGTGACGCGCTCGTTCGGCTTCAGAGTCTTCTCAAATTCCCGGCACGCATTGAGCAACTGTTCGAGGGGCCAACGCTTGTTGATTGGCATCAGCTCGTTTCGCAACTCATCAGTTGGCGCGGCGAGCGAGATCGCAAGATGCGGACGATCGGGAATGTTTGCGAGTTCGAGAATTCGCGGGACGATGCCCGCGGTCGAGATCGTTACGCGATTGGGAACGATGTAGAGTCCTTCGGAATCGGCCATCACGCGCAACGCTTGCAGGAGCGAGTCGAAATTGAGAAACGGCTCGCCTGCGCCCATGCCGACGAGGTTCGTTCCGCGCGGTGGCTGCACGCCTATGCCGTAGGCGTCGTTGAGAGCGATCACGATCTGTTCGACGATCTCGCCGGCGGTTAGCGAACGCAGCAGACCGAGTTGGGCCGTCAGACAAAACGTGCATTGCAGCGGGCAGCCTGATTGTGACGAGAAGCAGATCGTGTCGCGGCGTTCTTCGGGAATGAAAACCGTTTCGACAGGGAAGCCGTCGTGAGTCTTCATCAAATAACGTCGCGTTCCATCGGCGGAAACGTAGCGAGACTCGACGGTCAGCGTCGCCGCCCGTGCGACCTCCGCGAGACGCGCCCGCAGATCTTTCGATAAGTCGGTCATCTCGTCAAAACTGCGCAGCCGCCGGTGCTGCAACGCGGCAAAAATCTGCCTGCCGCGATACGCCGGCTCCCCGAGCGTCTCGACAAATGAAACGACCTCCTCGCGCCTCAATCCCACCAATTCCACGCCTTGCTTCTTCACGGATTTATCTTAACAATCCGTCGAAGAAGTGTGTACTACGGCGCGATGGTAAAAGTGGCGGAAGGCGATATTGTTTGACCGGTGACGTGGTCGCGGATGCGAACCTGGATTTCGTAGTCGCCGGCGGAGAGGGAACGGGTGTCGATCAGGCGCGTCAGGGTCAGGCGTTGGCCCGCGTCGTTTATTTCGCGCCAGTCTTCGAGTTGTTTGGTCACTTCCTTGCCGTCTTTGAGTAGCACGTACTCGGCGTCGGCTGCCGGACGCAGGGTGGTTTGATCGATCGCGGCGTTGTAGACCTGAAGATAGACGCCGACGGGATCGTTGCGACGAAAGACGCGTGTGAGGTTCGGAATGACTTTAGTCGTTCCAATCACGAATGGACCAACAGCCGCGCCGCGTTCCATGTTCTCCAGTTTGGCGGCGAGCACGATGCTTGACGCCGACAAACGATCCGCGGGAAACTCCGGCACCTGAAAACCAACCCGCCGCACGCCGGTAGCGCCAGACTGCACGTCGCGCACAATAACGTCGACGCGATAACGTCCCGGATCGAGTATGAAAGCACGCGCGTAAGCAGACTTGCGCGTTCGCGTGCTGCTCAACTCCTCCGCGGTCGCAGTTGTGCTCACCGAATCTTCGAACTTACCAACGCGGCGATTCGCGACGGTCGTCACCCAGCCAAAGATGTTCATGCGCGCGGTTTGCAGGCCGCCGCTGTCAGTGAAGGAAAGCTCGCTGTTGTCGGCTTGAATCGTTAGCGCCGCGAGCACGCGATTGTCTGACTGGCGGAAGAAGTTGATTTGCGTGTCGAAGGTGATGGAGCTGTCGTCGACGGTCGGAGTGTTGGTGATTGTGCTGAGGTAATTTCGTTCGTTTGGTTGATCGCGATCGAGTGACGTTATCAAGTCTAAAACTTCAAACGGCGAATCCTGAGCGCGGCTGTAATTGATGCGCCCGAAACCGTTCAGATTCATAAGACGATCGGAGCGCGTCTCGAAACCGGCGAGCTCGGCGAAAGTTGGACCACCGCCGGTGTGAATCAACGCGTCCTTCTCTTCAGGATTTCTGGCGAGCCGGTATTCGCCCGTGCCGGTTGGATCGACAAACTCGAGCTCGACGCCGTTGCGGACGTTCGGAAGGTAGCGATAGAACCACTTTTCGAAAGGATATGTCGTCGTCGAGCCGCCGCCTTCCCACGGTTCGCGTTCGTAGGAGCCACCGGCAGGATGAGACTCAATCGAGTCAGGCTTGCCAAACTTGATGTAGATGCGGCCGCGATCAGTCAACCGGCCAGGCTTACCGGAGGAGAAGTGTTCGTTCGCGTAAGCGACTCGTTCGTAAAACTGTTCCTTGAACTCGTTTTCTTCGGTGTCGGGATCGGTGTCACGGCTGCGCCACACGTCCTCGATGAATTTTTCGCGCTCGTCGTCGGTATCGAGTTTCTTCCAGGCGTCGCGTTCGGATTGGGTGAGGATTAGATCGTGATCTTTGATCCAGTCGACGTACGCTTTCTTGATCTCTCGCGTGACCTTGCGTTGTTTTTCTTCCGGAGTTTGTTTTTGGGCCGGAACAGTCAGTGATGAAAGTGAAATGAGAACAAGAATCGCGACCAGTTTGCGCGTTGCAGGCATACACGTCGGCTCCTTCAAAATCAGTCAATTAAACTGAGATCGGGGAGACGACTTACTGTACTACGCTAAACTTCTGCGACGGCGCCAGCGATTGTCCACTGACACGATCGCGGATACGAATCGCAACTTCGTAATCACCATTAGCCAGGTTACGCGTGTCGATCAAACGGGCCAGCGTCAGGCGCTGACCGGAGTCGCTCAAGCCTTTCCAGTCTTCCGTCATCTTGCCCAACTCCTTGCCGTCTTTCAGCAATGCATACTCGACGTCAACGGATGGTCGCAGAGTCGTTTGATCGATGCCCGCGTTGTAGATTTGCAGATAAACGCCAACCGGGTTGCCGCGATGGTAAACACCCGACACGTTCGGGATCACCTTCGTTGTGCCGATTACGAATTGGCCCACCGCCGGCTGATCGTTGAGGCTTTCCAACTTCGCCGCCAGAATCATCGTCGAGGTGGAAAGTTTTTCGGAGTCGTACTTCGGCACCGTGAAGCCGAGCTGCTTCAAGCCAGTGGCGCCGGATGCAGTGTCGCGAACGATGACGTCAACTTTGTAGGTGCCAGGGGCGAGCGGCACGGCTTTCTGATAAGCCGACTTCCGATCGCGTGCTTCGCTGAGCTCTTCCGCGGTTGCGGTCGTGATAACCGGATCTTCAAAGATGCGGACGCGACGACCAGCCACGGAAGTGATGCGGGCGAAGATGTTCATGCGCGCCTGTTGCAAGCCACCACTGTCCTGAAAGACGAGGTCTTTGTTTTCCGCCTGAATGGTGAACGCAGTGATCACGCGCTCATCCGACTGGCGGAAGTAGTCGATGCGGAGATCGAAGTTCAACGGGTTCTCTTCGACGATACCGGTGTTCACCGCCGTCGCGAGATCGTTGAATTTCACTTGCGGCGGACGGCTCAAGTCGGCGAGCAGTTGCAGCCGCGAGAACGGGCTGTCCTGTTCGCGTTGATACTGCCCGTTGCCGATCCCGCCGACACCGGAGATGCGATCCCCTTTGTCAGTCAGACCCAACTGTTCCGACAGCGTCAGACCAGCGCCGGGAATCATCAGCAGCGCGTCTTTTTCGTTTGGGTTTCTTGCGATGCGATACTCGCCGCTGCCCGTCGGATCGACAAACTCGATCTCGATTCCCGATCCTACGCCCGCAAGATAACGATAAAACCAGACTTCGAACGGATACGTGGTGGTGGAGCCGCCGCCTTCGTATGAAGGACGCTCGTAAGCGCCGCCCATCGGGTGCGTCTCGCGCCCGTCAGGCTTGCCGTACATGATGTAAATGCGGCCGCGGTCGGTTTTCCAACCAGGGATGCCCGAGGAGAAGTGCTCGTTCGCGTAGGCGATGCGCTCGTAATACTCTTCCTTGAACTCGTTCTCGTCTGTGTCCGGGTCCGGATCGCGACGGCGCCAGAATTCTTCGATGAACCGTTCGCGCTCGTCGTCGTTCGCCAGTTTTTTGAATGCTTTGCGTTCTTCGTCGGTGATGATGTAGGTGACGTCTTTGTCGAGCCAGTCTTTGTAGGCTTTTTTAAGTTCCGGTTTGACGTTGCGCGGTTTGTTCGTCGGATCGTTCTGCTGGTCTTGTGCGAAGACTCCGAGAC
Organism: uncultured Acidobacteriota bacterium; assembly: GCA_963770215.1. Classification (GTDB taxonomy): domain Bacteria; phylum Acidobacteriota; class Blastocatellia; order Pyrinomonadales; family Pyrinomonadaceae; genus PSRF01. The sequence continues at coordinate 380,779 of CAVYOP010000005.1, read as the reverse complement.
TGGCGACGACAAATAAGGCGACGAGGGACGCCAGACGAAGAGCGACTTTCCGGTAAGACATCACGAAACTCCTATGAACGCTGTACGAATTCGAGCGATACGGACTGCAATCGGGCGCCGTTGAAGACCAAGGATTCTAAGATCGCGCTGAGAACACAGTCAAGATGCGGAGACGAACGGACTTAGTTGCCCAAAAACGCCCGTAAAAAGAGGCTACGAGGTTGTTCGGGGCTTGTTGAAAATCCAGGCGACAAAGATCGACACAACGTAAAGCACGAGCATCGGCGCCGCAAACAGTAGCATGTTGGGAATGTCCGAGGTGGGCGACAACACCGCCGCCGCGACCATGATGACGATTAGCGCCGTCTTCCAAATCTTCACGAGGAAGCCGGCGGTGACGAGGCCGATACGGGCTAAAACATACGTGACAGCCGGCATCTGAAAGACCACGCCCATGCCCAACATGATGAGGACGATGAAGTCGAAATAGTCGGAAGCCTTTAACAGCAGACGAAAATCGGAGCCCAGTCCCAGCAGGTACTTTGCCGCCGGTGGAAAGAGCACGTAGTAGGCAAAAGCAGCGCCGAGCACAAACGAGATCGACGAAAGTGTGATGAACGGCGTCACGTACGCGCGTTCGTGAGGATAGAGACCGGGAGATACGAACCCCCAGATTTGCAGCAGCAGAAACGGTACGGAGACCGCGATTGCCGCGTAGAGCGAGACCTTTATGTACAGCGAAAACGGTTCGAGCGCGGTCGTTACGATCAGCTTGTCGTTGACGCCGTGATACTCCTGGGTCGTCGCGGTCGCGAGCTCGACTGGCAAGCGAACACCTTTCGGAATCACAGCGTTGCCGGTGTAGAGCGCTTCGTCAGTGAAAAGTGCGAGCTTTCCCTGCGCGTCCTTGAGAACGCGTGACATCACCGACGCGCCGGGAGGGATGAAGCTTGTTCCGAGTTTCGTTTCCTCGCCAAAAACGTAGCGGCCAGCGTCGTTCTCTTTCAGCGAGTACATCGCCGAGATGGCTTCGTTCCCGCTAAAGCCTGCGATCGGCACTTCCCGCCGTTGTGCTTCGGCGAGTGCGCGTTCCACGGGTGCGGCCAGAAAAGCGTAGATTCGCTCAGACAGGAACCAGCAAGCAGTCGTCGCCAGGATCACGACGACGAAACAACGCACCAGGCGACGACGCAACTCGTCTAGGTGCTCCAGAAACGACATCTGGCCGCCGAGTTCGCTCTCCTCACCTCTATCAGAGATTGCTTTTAGAAATGCTGACATTGCGGGATTGTGTTATGGACCAGTTTACAGCCAATCGTGTTTTCGGAGGGGTTCCGGTGGCGTAGTTTCAGCCGGCACGGGAACCGGTTCGGGTTCGCGTTCCGGTGACGCCGCTTCGGTCGCAGCGGAAGTTGCGTAAGGCGAGTCTTCGCGTGGCACGGCCCATTCAGTGCTAGCCGGTTCGAGTTGCGGAGCGGCTGCGATGGTTCCATCGCCGTTTTCAAGGTTCGCGTTTTCGTCGTATGTGGTTTCGTCCTGGGGCATCTCGTGCGACGCCAGGACTGACGATGGGTCCGGGCCGGGACCTTCCATAGCCACTTCACGTTCCCAGGTCCGTTTGAAGTCGTCCGACGCTCTGCGAAACTCCGACATCGCCTTTCCCATCGAGCGTGCGAGTTGCGGCAACTTGCGAGGGCCGAAAAATATTAGAGCGATAGCCAGGATAAAAATTAATTCGGTGGCGCCAAGGGATTCGAGGATGAATGCAAACACTGCTTTGCTCGCTTTCCTATCAATTGCAATTCGGGATTGTAACGCGAGGCGCTATTAAACTTAAAGTTCCACGGATGACACAGATTCCACGCGTGGCACCGCGCGATCGGTCGAGGTTGCAGTACACTACCCGATATTGATGCCAGAAGCTAGTGGAACTCTACAAGCATTCGCGGAATGCGCCGAAGCCGTGGCTGGAACCACGAAGAAACTCGAAAAGGCCGCGATACTCGGCGCTTATCTGGAAACTCTTTCAGATCCCGATCTGGCTCGCGCTGCTCGCTACTTCGCCGGGCACCAGTTTGCACTCGCAGATGCTCGCACGACAAACGTCGGCGGGAGCACCATCAGTGCCGCGTTGAGCGAGGCGACCGGGTTCAGTCCTGAAGATCTTTATCCACGCTACGTCCGGCTGGGCGATCCGGGAGAGCTTGCTGAGGAGATCGTCAAAGAGGCCGGGCGTAATTTCCCACCTTCAATCTCGCTGGCGGAAACTGAGTCGCTCATTACGCGCCTGAGTGAAACGCGCGGCATTAAAAATAAAACGGCATTGCTCACGGCGGTTCTTCACAAAGCGACTCCGCTGGAGGCGAAGTACCTGGTCAAGTTGCTCGCCGGCGATCTGCGCATCGGTCTCAGAGAAGGACTGGTGGAAGATGCGCTCGCGCGCGTTTTTGGACAACCGTTGGCGGATGTCGCTTATGCAAACATGCTGCTGGGCGATATCGGCGAGACGGCGACGCGCGCCCGAGTTGCTGATCTCAAAGATGTCGGGATGCGGCTATTTCATCCGATAAAGTTCATGCTGGCAACGCCTGCTGCGGATTTGACCGACGTTGCGCGCACGATGCCGGAAGAGTTTTTAGTGGAAGATAAATTTGACGGCATCCGTGCGCAAGCGCACGTACAGGGTGAGAGAGTTGCGCTTTACTCTCGGACGATGGACGAGATCACGCACCGGTTTCCGGAGCTGGTCGAACCGCTGCGGTCGCTGCCGAGTGACGCGATCATCGACGGCGAGCTCGTTCCGGCGCATGACGACGTAATCCTGCCGTTTAGCGAGTTGCAAAAGCGACTCGGGCGGAAGAATGTCGGCACGCAATTGCTCCAGGCGGTGCCCGTCGTGCTGGTCGCCTACGATCTGCTTTACGCCGGCGGCAAAGTGCTGATTGACGAGCCGCTGGCCGAGCGGCGACGGCAGTTGGCCCAGTTGGTCCCTGCGAGTGGACCACTGCGCTTGTCGCAGGGAAAGAATTTCACCGAAGCGGCTGCGCTGGACGAGGAGTTTGACGCGGCGCGGGCGCGTGGGAACGAAGGGTTGATGATCAAGAGCCCGGCGTCGACGTACAAGCCAGGGCGGCGCGGGCGGGAGTGGTTGAAGTTGAAACGGGCAATCGCCACGCTGGACGTTGCGGTCACGGCGGTGGAGGTGGGTCATGGCAAGCGGCGGCATCTGTTGTCGGATTACACGTTTGCGGTGCGGAGGTCGGCGGAGGATGAGGAGCTTTTGAATATCGGCAAGGCGTATTCGGGTTTGACGGATCGGGAGTTAATGGAACTGACGGAGTTGTTTAAGGTGCACACGATCCAGGAGTTCGCGCATGGGCGCGTGAGAATTGTCGAGCCGGTGGTGGTGATCGAGGTAACGTTTGACAGAGTACAGCCATCGAAGCGCCATAAGAGCGGATTTGCGCTCCGTTTTCCCAGGATTCTCCGGCTGAGACCTGATAAGACGGTGGCGGAGATTGATACGCTCGAGACGGTCAGGCGGTTGGTTGAGAGCTCGGATGCGGGTCAAAAAGGGGCATGACGGGCGGAATTGAATTGAAAATCGCCTGAAAATAGACCCTTGGCGTAGCGCCAAATTGGACTGCCGCAGTGGTTTGAAAAGGGCCGAATTGATAGGAAAAAGCTGAAAAACCTAGGTGGCGGTCGGATCGCGCAAGTTGATGGCCCCGTATTAATGTAAACTTACTATGGACATAGGGGCCGGATGGCGTTACGATGCAGCGCGTCACCGCCTCCCAAGCCAGGTGTTTTCGAACTATTCGGTGAGCCCGGACACACAGAACCTAAAGACCGCGAGGCAACGCCGCGCTCGCAAGCTGGAGTGCTTTTGTGTGAGTGGGGCGCTTCTCAATACACTGACAGCAGGGCTGCCAACGCTTCGAAAAATAGGTAATCCGTTGTCTCAGCCGTTATTTCTCCGGTATAAGGATCGATTGATGGGGAAATCGGACCATCATGATAAACAACCATTCTGTCAGCTGGCGGTGTTGGCTGCGGCGGAGCGACCGCGGGGATCTGTTGGTCGCCAGCAAAAGTGTTAAATGTGATAGTAAATACGAGCAGTCCCGCAAATACCAGGTTTTTGACAAGTTTCATTGATCTTCTCCTCAAGATGTTTGTAGTCAAAGCCGGTGAGGTGGTGTGTGTTAACCAAGTAGATTAATTGGTTGTTGCTGATAATATCCGTCCCTTGGTAGTGTTGCAAGGTTTCTTGCCTATCGAGGAAACTGGAGACCCTTTATGGATTTGCAGACTTCCATTTACGAAAATCAAGCCGACATTTCGGTTGTCGATAATGTCCTTCCCCTTTGTGAATTGGCGAAGGGGCTGGAGGAAGCCGGCGAGTTTGAACGTGCCGCCGAAACCCTTCAGCCTTTTTGGAAAGGATTGCCTAACCGGCCCGAGATAGAGGGCCTGAACGACGAAGCCAAAGCCGAACTGCTAATGAGAGCCGGAACGTTGACCGGATGGCTCGGTAGCGCGAAACAGGTTCCGGGCTCCCAAGAGGTCGCAAAAGATCTCATTAGTGAAAGTGCCACTATCTTCGAGTCGCTCGGCCAGACTGAAAAAGTCGCCGAAGCTAGAGTGTATTTGTCAACGTGCTACTGGCGCGAAGGCGCACTCGATGAGGCCCGTGTAACCTTACGACTTGTCCTCGAAAGTCTCGGAGAAAAAGAGAGCGAGCAGAGACTGAGAGCAATCTTGAATCTCGGAATTGTCGAGAAAGGCGCCACGCGAGATCGCGATGCTTTGCGGATCTTCACCGAAGCTGCACCATTGTTCGAGCAGAGTTCGAATCACTCACTTAGAGGTAAGTTTCACAACACCTATGCGACTGTCTTGAAAGCCTTGGGAACTGCGGAGCAGCGAGAGGATTATATCGACCGGGCTTTGGTTGAATTCGCCGCCGCCAGTTTCCACTTCGAGCAAGTGGGGTATCGTCGATTTCAGGCGCGGATCGAAAACAACGTTGGATTTCTCTTTGCGAGTATCGGCAGATTTTATGAAGCCCAGGCACACTTGGCCCGAGCCCGTGCCCTACACCTGAGCGTTGGCGACCATGGTGGTGCCGCAGGTGCTGAAGACAGCTGTGCGCAAGCATTCCTGCTCGAAGGAAAATACGATCAAGCCGAAAGGGCGGCACGCTCTGCGGTCCGTTCCCTGAAACGAGGCGGTGAACAGGCGCTACTCGCAGAAGCACTCACCACCCACGGCAAAGCGCTCGCGCGCTTAAAGCAAAGCCACATGGCCAAGACGACCTTGGACCATGCCATCGAGATTGCCCAAACTGCCGGCAGTCCTGACGCCGGCGGAATCGCTGCCGTCACTGCCATCGAGGAGTTGAAGTCTTATCTATCAGCCAACGCGATGGATGAATACTACCGCACCGCTGAATCGCTCCTTTCAAATTCGCAGGATCGCAGTCTCATAAGACGCCTTGGCGACTGCGCGCGCCGCGTGCTGGCGGCGAGTGCAAGCGAAGAGGCGAGTGAGGATGCTTCTGAAACCCCAAGAGTCTCGATGCAGTCAGGCTTCTCGCTCGACGCCGAAGTCCTGCGTTACGAAGGCAACCTGATCCGCAAGGCGCTCGAAGACTCAGGTGGCAGCGTCACCAGGGCCGCGCGCCTGCTCGGCGTGACTCACCAGGGTCTCGCATTCATCCTGAACGGCCGTCACAGCGATCTCCTCTCCATTCGCACCCCGGTCAAACGACGACGCCGAAGCATCATTCGTTACCATTGATCGCTAACGTGTGTTCCAAACTCATTGGCGCTGCCCTTAACCAAGGCAGCGCCATTTCTGTATTTGTGCTCTAACAACAGTTCTTCTATTATCCGCTCAAAAACTAGCGAGTTTTCCTGTATGAAAATTGCCCTTGGCGCCCTCTCATTACTTCTCGTAACAACGCTTTCGCTCGCCGCACAAACACGGCGGCGCGGAACCACACCGCGCAAACCGCCGGCGGCAACGTCGCAACCCACCCCGGCCGCAACGCAACCGGCGCCGGCGCCAACACCCGCTGCACCGCGACGCGCAACCGGACCAGTCAACATCGTCGTGCTAAACGGACAAACGCTGAGCACCGCGGATTTCGAACCGAACGTGCGCCAACAACTCGATCTAGTCGAAGACAAGATCGCCGCCGCACGCCAGGAGATACTCGATCTCCAAATCAACACGATCCTGCTGCAAGTGGAAGCAGCCCGGCGCCGCATCGACACGAGCCAGCTTTACGAAACGGAAGTCACCAAACGTATCCCGGTCCCCACCGCCGCGCAGCTCAAAAAATTCGTCGACGAGCAAGCGGGGCAATTTAGCGGCATGGACCCAAAGATGGTGAACGAGCAAGCCGCTGCCTATTTGCAAGCCGAGTCGGAAGCAAAACTGGCGGACGATCTAGTCGCGCGTCTTAAAAGAACGATTCCCGTAACGATGGGAACCGACATCAACACGCCCAACCTGAACGACGAAGCCGTCGTCGCCACCATCGGCGGTCAACCACTCAAAGCCGTGGTCCTCAACGAGCGCCTAAAGCCCGTTGTCTACAGCATGAGGTTGGAAGCTTACAACGTCACCCGGGGACAAGCTGAGCAGATGGTGAACAACCTGCTGTTGCTCGAAGAAGCGCGACGGCGACAAGTTGGACCAGAGCAGATCGTCAGGACGGAAGTAAGCGACAAAGTTCGTGCGCCAACTCAGGCGGAAGTCGAAAAGTTCTATAACGAAAACAAGGCGCGCATCAATGGCGACCTGAACACGCTGCGTAACCAGATCGCAAACTATCTTCAGGAAGAAGAGCGGCATCGACTCGAAGACGAGCTCTCAACCCGTCTACGCAAGAGCGCCGAGATTCGCTGGCTGATCAGCGAGCCGCCACAACCAGTGCAGAAAATCAGCGTCGACGACGATCCCGCGAAAGGCGCTCCGAATGCACCCGTAACGATCGTCGAGTTCACCGATTTTCAATGTCCCGCGTGTGCGTCGATGCATCCGGTGATCGAAGAAGTGTTGAAGACTCACGGCGACAAAGTGCGCTTCGTCGTTCGTGATTTCCCGCTGAACCGGCACGAGAACGCGCGCAAGGCCGCCGAAGCCGCAAACGCCGCAAACGCACAAGGCAAATTCTTCGAATACATCACCTTACTCTTCAAGCGTCAGAATGCGCTCGACGTCCCTTCGCTGAAGAAGTATGCCAGCGAGATCGGATTGGACCGCGCGAAGTTTGACGCTGCACTCGATCGCGGTGTCTACGCAGCCGAAGTCAAACGCGACATCGCAGACGGCGAGATGTACGGCGTCAACGTAACCCCAACTATCTTCGTCAACGGAGTGCAACTGCGAGAGTTGAGTGCGGAAGGTCTAAAGGCGGCCATCGATAAAGCCGCCGCGGCCCGTGCCTCGGCGACACCGAAGTGACACAGATTGCTGGAATAATTGGCCCGTTCCCCAACCGTTCCCCAGGACGCCCCCATCTGACAAAACCGAGGGCTTTGACGGATGGTTGTTTCGCTAAAACCTGAGCGACTCAAGCGTTACAAAGACGTCGCCATGCTGCTCATCAAGTACGGCCGGTCCGACTTGATCAGCGCGGCAGGACTCGAAGACAGCGTTCTTCCTGACGAGATTGCGGAAGAGGCGGGCGCCGCTGCTCCCGCTGAAGAACTTGCCAGGGATCTCGAAAAACTTGGTCCAACTTTCATCAAGCTGGGCCAACTACTCTCCACGCGCGCCGATCTCCTGCCCGGTCCATACCTGGACGCACTAGAGCGATTACAGGACCACATCGAACCGTTCCCGTATGAAGAAGTCGAGCGGATCGTTTCCGGCGAGCTTGGCGTGCGCATCTCCAAGGCGTTCGCCGACTTCGAACCGACCCCGCTCGCGGCGGCTTCGTTGTCTCAGGTCCACAAAGCTTACATGCGCGACGGCCGCGCGGTCGTAGTAAAAGTTCAACGCCCAAACATACGTGAGCTGATCGTCGGCGACCTTGAAGCCTTAGGCGAGATTGCGCACTTCCTCGACGAGCACACAGAGCTCGGCAAGCGCTACGAGTTCGACAACATGCTCGTCAACCTGCGCAAGAGCCTGTTGCGCGAGCTCGATTTCACGATCGAGGCCAACAACCTTCACACCATCGCGCAAAACCTCGCCGAGTTTGACAACATCGTCATTCCCGAGCCAATCGACGACTTCACCACCACTCGCGTTCTGACGATGGAGTTCGTCCCGGGCAAGAAGATCACGGCGCTCAACCCGCTGCGATTGCTCGAGATCGACGGCAGTCTGCTCGCTTACGAATTGTTCAGCGCGTACCTGAAGCAGTTTTTGGTCGACGGATTATTTCACGCCGATCCGCATCCCGGAAACGTCTTCCTGACTGACGACGATCGCATCGCCCTGCTCGATCTCGGCATGGTCGGGCGCGTCACGCAGACGTTCCAGGACAACTTGCTGCGCCTGCTCCTGGCGATCAGTGAAGGACGTGGCGAGGTCGCCGCGGAAGCAGCGATCAAGATGGGCGAGCCGAAGGAAAACTTCGATCGCCGCAGTTTCGAAAGACGAATTACCGATCTCGTCGCGGAGAATGGCGACGCCGTGCTGAGCAAACTCAACGCCGGCAAAGTCACGCTCGAGATCACGCGCATCTCCGCCGACTGCTGGTTTCGCTTGCCGGCTGAGTTCACGATGTTCGCCAAGGCACTTCTGAATCTCGATCGTGTTGTCTACACGCTCGATTCGACATTCGATCCCAACGTCGATCATCCGCGAACGAGCCAACGAGATCCTGCAACGCAACATCGCCCGCAGCATTTCACCAAACAATCTCTTGGCCGGCGTAGTGGACTTGAAAGAGTTTGCCGAAACCTTCCCGCGGCGCGTCAACAAGATCCTCGACGCAATCGGAAACAACGAGGTGCGCATCGGCGTTGACGCTATCGACGAAAAGCTCGTAGTGGAAGGACTGCAAAAGGTCGCGAACCGGATCACGCTGGGCCTCGTTGTGGCGGCGTTGATCGTCGGCGCGGCGATGTTGATGCGGGTCGAAACGTCGTTTCGAATCTTTGGCTATCCGGGACTCGCGATGATCCTGTTCTTACTTGCCGCAGCGGCGGGCCTGGTCCTGGTTTTCAGTATTCTTTTCTACGACGAGAAGCGGACGAAGCACGACAAACATTAAGCGGCTTCCATTAAGCGTCTGCGGATTCCTCACCCGCTGACTCAATCAACTCCCGCAACGCGTTCTCGTTCTCCTCACTCAAATCAGTGAAAGCCATGCCGAAACCGACGCCGTTCTGAAAAGTAGCGACATAACCGCGCAACGCCAGCCATTCGCCGGAGTGCAGCCGTATCCTCAGCTTAATCAGCTCACCGATCTCCGCTATCGCATACGTGTTCACGAAACAGCCGCTCAAGCTGACGTCGTCGACGCGCGCCTCGTGACGCTTCGACAGACCTTCCCACTTTGCTTCCAGAACGACTCGATGGCGCTGATTACGTCGTCGCTCGTCCGACATAGTTGGCCCTTTCAACTTACACTGTTTGAGAGTTGGCCGTAAAAGACCTTCGTCTCATAGTCAAAATTGACATATCCGGTTTTCTGATGCTTGTCAAAGATTGTCTTCAACCGGCGCATCATGGGTTCAAACTTGGGATTGTCAGGCTCGGGGGTGTAAGAGGCGGAGCGAACGCGGCCGCTCGAGACCGTCGAAGTCAAAGATCTGCGTGTTGGGGAAACTTTTCAGCACGAATTCATCACCCGCGAAAAACTGCTGGATTGCAGGCATGCCATTCTCGTGCCTGACTTCTGTGTAGTCAGTGCCGAAATCGATCAAGAGCTGTTCGTAGTCGGTGAGAAACGGCGTGGTTTCAAGTTCCCTGTCATTCCAGATCAGCACGGCCCAGCCGCCGGGTTTCAGGATGCGAATCCATTCCGTCTCTGGTCTTGAGCAGGATCGAACCAGTGAAACGCCTGACCCGCGGTGATTATATCGACACTCGCGTCCGGCAAAGTGGTTGACTCGGCGCTTCCCTCTACACTGCGGAAAAGCGGTTCGTCTTTGAAGACCTTTTCAGCCACCGCGCGCATCGCGCGTTTGGCTCAACGCCGATCACGACGTTTCCATTGGCGAGAAAGATCTCGCACGACTTTTCCTGTTCCCGAACCCACGTCAGCAATAATCGACGCAGGCGTCAAACCGCACTCAGTCTTGAGTAGATCGATGATTTCGGCAGGATAGCCGGGGCGATATTTGGCATAGTCTTCGACCCGGCTCGTGAAGCGCTCAACTGATTTTGACATCAGAAGGAAAATACTTCACCAGCAGTCGATAGCCAAGCAGAAACAGAATGATGAACGCCGAACGTCAGCGGCAAACGGATGTCAGACTTCACCAGCATCCAGAAATGCAAGACGCCGGCGATCGCCGCCAGATACACCAGATCGATGCAGCCGCGCCCAACGCTTCCCGCCGAGCCGTTTCACCATCTTGTTGGTCGAGGTGATCGCCAATGGCGCCATCAGCAGGAAGGCAAACATGCCGACGAGAATGAAAGGACGTTGCGCTACATCCCGGACCACGCTCACGAAGTTGAAAAACCGATCGAACCAGACGTAAGTGAGCAGGTGCAGCGTGCCGTAGAAGAACGCAAACAACCCGATCATGCGGCGAAACTTTACGAGCGAGTTGAGGCGGAAGATCTGTCTCAACGGCGTGATCGCAACTGTCAGGCTCAGAAAGACGAGCGTCAACATCCCGGTCGTTCGCGTGGCAAACTCCAGCGGGTTTGGTCCAACGCGATGGCGATACAAATCCGCAAGCAGCAGCACGAGCGGAATTAGAGCGTTAATAAACACGAGGAATTTTGAAAACGTAATCTTCATAGCTCAAAAATTCTTGACCAAATCCAGGCCCTGATAAAGATGGGCCACTTCTTCGCCATAGCCATTGAACAGCAACGTGTTGCGGCGCGTGTACTCGCCGATGCGCCGTTCAGTCGCCTGGCTCCAACGCGGATGCGCCACGTTTGGATTCACGTTCGAATAAAACCCGTATTCATCCGGCGCCTGGATGTTCCACGTCGTCGGTGGCTCGTCGGCGACGAGCGTGATCTTGACCACCGACTTGATGCTCTTGAAACCATATTTCCACGGCACGACGAGGCGAATCGGCGCGCCATCCTGCGGCGGCAGCTTTTCGTCGTACATGCCGGTCGCGAGAATCGTCAACGGATGCATCGCTTCGTCGAGACGCAGTCCTTCGACGTAGGGCCAGTCGAGCACGCCGGTGCGCTGCATCGGCATTCGTTCCGGATCGAGCAGCGTTTGAAACGCGACGTAACGTGCCTGCGAAGTGGGTTCAACCTTTTCCAGAAGCTTTTGCAACGGGAAACCGATCCACGGAATCACCATGGACCATCCTTCCACGCAACGCAGGCGATAGATTCGTTCTTCGAGCGGAAACTTCAACAACTCGTCGATATCAAACACCTTCGGCTTGTTTACCAAACCCTCGACGCTGACGGCCCACGGATGCGTCACGAAACCTCGTGCAGCAGACGCGACGCCGCCTTTTGACGTGTCAAACTCGTAAAAGTTGTTGTAATTGGTGATCGCTTCCAACGGCGTCAACGTCTCGTTCACCGTGAAGCCTTTCTGCACCGCTTCCGGCCCGGACCATCGTCACTATCTGATCGATCTTCTCAGTTTGGACGAGTTCCGGAGGTGGTGGATTCAAGCGACGATACAGGAGCGTCGTCGCGGTCGCAGTGCCCGCGAGCGCCGCGATGCGCATGAAATGCCGCCGGTTCAGGTAGGTCTGTTGGTCTGTAATTTTCTCCGCCTTGATCTTTTCCGCCATTTTTCTCACCCGTGCCCTTAGAATACGCCCATTTGTCGTCGACTTCTAAACACACTTACGGTGGCCACAGCGCAGATGGATGTTGAAAACACGGATCGGATCGCATGGAAAGGTCGATTGTTGAGATGGGCAGTCGTATTGCTCGTCGCCGGAGGCATCTTGCTGATTCCGGTTCCCGAGGGCGTTACACCTCAATCGTGGCGTTTGCTGGCGATCTTCGCCGCGACGATCACCGGATCGATCGTGCAACCGATTCCCGGCGCCGCGATCGTCCTGCTCGGCGTTACGGCGCTGCCGCTCTTCAACGTGATGAGGGTCAACGAAGCGCTCACCGGTTACGCCGATCCGGTCGTGTGGCTCGTGCTCGCCGCGTTCTTCATCTCGCGCGGCATGATCAAGACCGGACTCGGACGCCGCATCGCTTTCCTTTTCATCAAAGCGATCGGACGTCATTCACTCGGACTCGGTTACGCACTCGCCTCGACCGAGACAGTGCTGGCGACGGTGATCCCGTCGACGGGCGCGCGTTCCGGCGGAATCATCTTTCCGATCGCGAAGAGCCTCGCGGAAGCATACGAATCGCGGCCTGGTCCAACCGCGCGCCGGTTGGGCGCGTTTCTGATGATCAGCGTTTACCAATGTAACGTGATCGTCTGCGCGATGTTTCTGACGGGTCAGGCTTCTAATCCGATCATCGCGCGCTTCGCGCAGGAAACGACCGGCATCGAGATTACCTACGCGCGTTGGGCCATCGCCGCGATTGTTCCCGCGTTGCTGAGTTTGTTAATCGTGCCGTGGTTGCTGTATCGAGTCTTCCCGCCTGAGATCAAGCACACGCCGGCGGCCAGCGAGTTTGCGTCAACGGAATTGAAGGCGATGGGACCGATGAAGTGGTCGGAATGGCTAATGCTGTTGGTCTTTGGCCTCGTCGCGAGCCTGTGGATTACGACGAAGCTGCATGGCATCGACTACGCAGTGGTCGCGATGATCGGCATCAGCGTTCTTTTGGTCACCGGCGTGCTCGACTGGGAAGATCTCATCACCGAGAAAGCGGCCTGGGCAGTTTTCATCTGGTACGGCGGCCTGATTCGCATGGCCGAAGCCCTGGGGCAAACAGGATTAACCAAGCGCTTCGCCGAAGCCGCCGCCGGATTGACGACCGGTTGGAAGTGGTGGCTGGCGTTGGCTTCGTTGCTCCTGATCTACTTCTATGCTCATTACGTCTTTGCGAGCATCACAGCGCACGCTACGGCGATGTTCGTGCCGTTCCTGATCGTGATTCTGGCTGCGGGAGCGCCTGCGTATCTCGCCGTCTTGTCGCTAGCTTACTTCTCAAACCTCGGCGCATCGCTGACGCACTACGGCACAACGCCGGCGCCGATCTACTTTGGCGCCGGCTACACCACGCAACGACAGTGGTGGACTCTCGGACTAATTACATCTTTCGTAACGATCGTGATCTGGAGCCTCGTCGGCTTCACGTGGTGGAAAATACTCGGTCTCTGGTAAACAAACTATGGCTGGATACTCGTCAACGCCGCTGCCGAAGAAACTCGGAATCAAAGAAGGATCTCGCATCGCTCTAGTCAACGCGCCCAAAGACTTTCAACATGAGTTAGGCGAACTGCCACACAGTGCCGAGATCGTTACGCGCGGCAAAAAGCCACTCGACATCGTGCTGTTGTTTGTACTAACTGAAAGCGCGCTGTTGCGTGACTTCACAAAGCTCGCAACAAAGCTCGTAAGCAACGGAATGATCTGGGTCGCATGGCCGAAGAAGAGCTCCGGCGTCACAACCGATCTCAATTTCGATCGCGTGCAGCACATCGGTCTTGATGCAGGATTAGTAGACGTAAAAATCTGCGCGGTTGATGACGTGTGGTCAGGATTGAAGTTTGTCTATCGCTTGAAAGATCGAGCCACGAAAAGGTAGATCACAAAAGGCACAAAAGACACAAGAGGCACAAGACAGGAAAACAGGATGTAAGCTTACTCAAAATTTTCTTGTGCCTTTTGTGTCTCTTGTGCTTTTTGTGATCAGCTTTTCGCGGCTAAAGTTTTCCACAGATTCTGAGGAAATCTTTGTGGAAATTAGCGGCGTGAGTTTTACAAACGCTGTTACAAGCGCACACTTACAACACTTTGCACACGTGAGCGGCGTGACGAAAAAGCTTTACGTATGAACGTCTTGACTCTTACAGCGACGCGCATGGTCCAACGAGGAACATTGTCGCGCTGTTGCAAGGAATCAAGCAACGAAGTGAGTCAACACTCGCAGCATGTTTTATCTTTCGACGACCGATCTACTAATAGTAGGACCATCAAAAAGCGATACGCACCACTTGCGCCAAACAGACGGCGAACGCTTTTTTGAATTGCCCAGGCAAGTCGAATTTGCTAAGGATTCCCACAGTCCCATCGGCGCGCTCACGACAACTCAGACACACAAATGTACGCAACAAGCAGAGTGATGCGATCATGTATCCCTTCGTTCCTGAGTTGTTTGCGATCACGAAAAGGAGGTTTGTAGATCGATCCATCGCGAAGGAAAATCTATGTTGCCGTGGGCCGAAACAAATCTGAAAAAGATGTTGCAAAAAAAGTGTCGATCACTATAATGCGAATCCCTCGCTGAACGTTGTGATTGCCATAGACAGTTTTGATCAGCGAATCCTGTTTTTGGTTGTGTGAAGGTTTACTAGCTCTCATCAATTTCTCGCAATTGCACGGAAACCTTTTCTACTCAAACTCAGGCTGAAGTGTGGGGCGCAACTCGGCTTTGTTGCGTGTAGGCAATCGTAGGCGGATCGCCCCTCGGGCACCTTCGCCAAATAAAAACAAAACCAAATCAAAGGAACGTCCAGGCCGGAAGGTTTAGGTTCCGGAGACGGTGAAGTGTGTTTGCAATACCTCTTCGCAATGTGATTTGAATGCCCAGTGGAGTGCGGGAAATGAAACAGGAGATCGACTTACCCCCCAACGTAACCAAACATTGTCCAATTTGTTCACTTGAACTTCCTATCTCAGAGTTTGGAATTTGTCGTGCACGTAAAGACGGTCGCAACCTTTATTGCAAGAGTTGCATTCGTCAGAAAGTCACTCAAAGCAGGCGCGCGTTGAAAGAATACAAATCAGCGCGCAAGAGATACATCTCGCAGCAGGTGGAAATGACTGACTTGCTCAACGGAGATTCGTCTGGTGGTGGGCACTACACAGCGAAATCCTTGAGTAAGTTGTCTCCCGTAGAACGCGTGCGCGACGCGATCCGCAGAGGTTCGCGCACGCAACGGGAGATCGCCCAGGAAACGAAGTTAGGCAAAGACGAGATCGGCGACGCGCTCGCTAACCTACTGCTGTGGACGCACGAGATCCGAACTCAAGTTGTTGACAACACGCGCATGTATTATCTCGTCGAAGCAACGGAACAGGCAGGAATTGAAGAACCTCTGCCGCTGCCCGCGAGAAAGCGCGACGTGCCCAGCTCCTTTAGTTGTTTGCAAGGATTGATGCCCGGAAAGAACCCGGAAGGGGAACCGCAGAAGATCGGAGGCTGGGTGGCAGCCTAGCCTCCGCGTCGTTGTTGACCTCGGCGTTTCTCTGCGGCCCTCTGTGTTCTCTGCGTTAAGCCTGCGTTTCACTCATCTTTAACGCAGAGAACACAGAGGGCCGCAGAGAAACGCAGAAAGAGCCCAGAGGAAACAGAACTCTTAACCAGCGAAAGCCTCAAGGACCTCACGGGCATGATCTTCGGGCTTTACTTTTTCGAAAATCTTCTTAATCTTACCCTTCTCATCGATCAGGAAGGTGGTCCGATGCACGCCCAGGTACGTTCGTCCCATGAACTTCTTCTCTCCCCAAACCCCATAAGCCTCCGCGATCGAGCGATCCGTGTCGGCCAAAAGTGTGAACGGGAGGCTGTATTTGGTCACGAACTTCTTGTGCTTTGCTTCGCTGTCAGGTGAAACTCCGAGCACCTTGATGCCTTGTTTCTTGAACTGCGCGAATTCATCGCGGAAGGAGCAAGCTTCCTTGGTGCATCCTGGTGTGTCGTCTTTGGGATAGAAATAGAGCACGACCTTTTGGCCGCGCAGATCTTTTAAACTCACTGTTTCGCCATTCTCATCAGTGGTCTTGAAAGCGGGTGCAGTGGTTCCTTCTTTCAGCATGTTTTATCCTTTGGCTTTTAGTTCAATCCGCGTAACACAGATTATCAAAACTAAATGATTGGACGACAGTGATGAAAAAGTCGACGACAAAGCACCATTACTGGATGGTGAAGCAGGAGCCTGAAACTTATTCGTGGGACGATTTCGTAAAAGACGGCAGCACCGACTGGACCGGCGTACGAAACTATCAAGCCAGAAATAACTTGCGCGGTATGAAGGTCGGCGATCGCGTGCTCTTTTATCATTCGGGTAAAGGGAAAGAGGTTGTTGGTATAGCCGAAGTGATCAAGAGCGCCTATGCCGATCCGACTGCGGACGATCCGCAGTGGGTGGCGGTGGACCTCAAACCGATCAAGGCTTTAGGCAGCCCGGTCCAATTGGCGGCGATTCGGTATGACAAGCGGCTCAGCCAGCTTCCGTTGATTCGGCAGTCGCAGTTGTCGGTGATGCCGTTGACGAAGGAAGAGTTTGAGGTGATCGTGGGGATGGGAAACAGCAAGGCGCGCAAGCGGTAACACGCATTGGAGACAAAATGTTCAAACAAATGGACTACACGATGATCGTTGT
Organism: uncultured Acidobacteriota bacterium; assembly: GCA_963770215.1. Classification (GTDB taxonomy): domain Bacteria; phylum Acidobacteriota; class Blastocatellia; order Pyrinomonadales; family Pyrinomonadaceae; genus PSRF01. The sequence goes on along the minus strand of CAVYOP010000005.1, from coordinate 364,125 downwards.
TTCAGATATGGACCGATCGGTTGAGTTTTATCGTGACAAGTTGGGGATCCCGTTGAAGTTTCAATCGCCTGATTGGACGGAGTTTGCGACAGGCACGACGACGCTCGCGTTGCATGGTGGCGGCGTTCCGGCGCAGGGACCACCGCAGGGTGATCCGTCGAAACAAGCCGGTGCTTGTTCGATCGGATTCAACGTCGAGGACGTCGATAAGACTTACGCGGAGCTTCAAGAAAAAGGAATTAGATTTGTAATGCCGCCGACGCAGCGTGAAGGCGAGGGAATCAAGTTGGCCGTCGCGATCGATCCCGATGGATTACCGATCTCATTTGCGCAACTGATTAAATAAATTCGTGTTCTCTTCCGGTATTGCCGACTCCTCCAGTCGCGGATAGTGCGGAAAGAGTGGCTCAGGGCCGGTGACGCGCTCTTCTTCCACTGCCGCTTTGATCTCGAGCGCGTTGACCACGCCCTGCCCGCGGAAGTGGTTATTAGTGATGACGTAGGTTTCGCGTGTTTGTTTGGCGACTTGCTTGATGCGTGTCAGCCACGGATCGAGCTCGTCAAGTGAGTAGAGATAGTTGTAGCGCTCGTGAGCCGGCGCCTTCTCGCGAAACCAGTTTTGATAGTTCCTGCCATGCAGGCGCACATAGCCAACCGGCGATGTCGTTCGCGCCGCCGGCCGGATCGATCGCGCAAACACCGGCTGATCGATGTTACAGATTCCGACGCCGCGTTCTTCCAGCCACTCGTAAACGCTCTCGTTGTTCCACGACGAATGACGCACTTCCAACACGAGCGGATAGTCGTCAAACTTTTCTAACAACTTGCCAAGATACACCCGATCCTCGTCTGTGTTTTTGAACGACCACGGAAACTGAAGCAGCAGCGCGCCGAGTTTTCCGGCTTTAACGAGCGGCTTCATTCCATCGCGAAACTCTTTTTCATCTTTGCGCGTGGCCTTGCCGCGCTCGTGCGTAAACAACCGGTGCAGCTTCGCCGTGAACGTGAACTCTTTATTCCCCGCGGAGCGTTTGGCCCACGATTCGGTTGTCGACGGCGTCGGCGGGCGATAGAAGCTGCTGTTGATCTCGATCGTGTTGAAGAACCGGGCGAGATATTCGAGCGGATCGAAACTCTTGCCGGGCTTTTGCGGATAGACGATGCCTTCCCAGTCTTTGTAAGACCACCCGGCCGGTCCGATGCGAATGATCGGTTTCTTGCTCATATCAATAAAATCTGTGTTCTCTGTATACTGCTCGTTAGTAGTAAATACAATACTGGCAGGAAAGGAGGTGATGATGCGATGCGTCTGACAGAGATGGTTTCGTGTTCTGGTTGAGCGGCGAAGCTTAGCCCGAGCTTACTCGCTCAGGTTCTGAGCGGGCTACCTGAAACAACCCGACGATCCAAACATGATTGTCGGTTTCGAAACAGCCGACGACGCGGGAGTATACCGTCTGCGCGACGACCTCGCGCTCGTCCAAACAGTCGATTTTTTCACGCCCATCGTCGACGATCCTTACGACTACGGCCGCATCGCGGCGCTGAATTCCATCAACGACGTTTGGGCCATGGCCGGCACGCCGATCACTGCGCTCGCGATCACGTGCTTCCCGAAAAAGGGCGTCGATCCGGCGATTCTCGGCGAGATCATGCGCGGCGGGATGGAGACGTTGAACCAGCATGGCGTGACGTTGATCGGCGGCCACAGTGTCGACAACGAGCAGATCATGTTTGGCTATGCGGTGACTGGCGTTATCGATCCGAATAAAGTCGCGACGAACTCCGGCGCGCGTGCTGGCGATACGATAATCCTGACGAAGCCGATCGGCACCGGCGTGATCTCCACCGGAATCAAAAAAGCGCAAGCGCGAGCGAGGCGGTGATTGCCGGGTTCAGTCGAGACGATGCTGACGCCGGGCAATTACGCGGCGGAAGCGATGCGTCGAGTTTGGCGTCAAAGGCGCGACTGACGTGACGGGTTTCGCGTTGCTTGGCCACGCGTGGGAGATGGCGCGCGCCAGTAAAGTGACGATCGAGATATGCTCGCGCGAAATCCCGCTGCTTGACGGCGCGCTCGATCTGGCCACGGCCGGAATGCTCACGAGCGGCGACAAAACGAACCGCGAATACGTCGGCGACGACGTCGGGTTTCCGCGATTCAGTTGACGCCAACCTGACGAAGCTGTTGTTCGATCCGCAAACTGCGGGCGGGATGCTGATCTCGATCGCAGAAAGCCAGTCGGAAGCGCTGCTGGCGGCCTGCGTGATAATTATCCGAATGCACGTATAATAGGTCGTGTTCACCCCCAAGGCCCGCGCTCGATCATTGTTACCGCGTAATAATCTTGTCCAACATAATAGATCTCTACAAGCAGGTTCGCGCGCGCACGATGCAGATTGTCGCGCCGCTCGAAATTGAAGACTACGTGATTCAGACGGCGGATTTCATGAGCCCGCCGCGCTGGCACATCGGCCACACGTCGTGGTTTTTTGAAACGGTGCTTCAGGCGCACCGGCCGGGTTATCAAAGTCTATTCCGAAGATTTTCTGTTCTACTTCAATTCGTACTACGAAGGATTTGGACCGCGGATCGAACGCCCGAAGCGCGGCACGAAATCGCGGCCGACCGTTAGAGAAACAGTTGCGTATCGAAACCACATCGACGAACAAATGCTCGGATTTCTGGATTCGGCCGATGAATCCGTGTTATCCGTCGTACGTCTTGGACTCGAACACGAGATGCAACATCAGGAGTTGCTTGTTTACGACATCAAGCACTTGCTTTGTAATGATTTTGCGGTCCCGACGAAACCCACGCCGTCCGTCACAAATGAAAGTTGAGGGCATGGCGGAAATTGAAGGCGGGTTGTTTTGGCTGGGTTGCCCAGACTAAACAAGTTTGCCTGGGACAATGAGAAACCCGCGCACCAGGTCTTCACTCAAGATTTCGCAATCGATCGCGCGCTCGTTACAAACGGCGACTATCTCGAATTCATGCGCGACGGCGGTTACAAAGACTTCCGCTGGTGGTTCTCCGAAGGTTGGGAAGTCGTGAACCGCGAACACTGGCGCGCCCCGCTTTACTGGGAACTGCACGACGGCGAATGGATGATCCGCGACTTTTCCGGTCTCGCCCCCGCCGCGAGCAGAAAAGACGAGCCCGTCACGCACGTCAGTTTCTATGAAGCCTCCGCTTTCGCGAAGTGGGCCGGCAAACGGCTGCCGACCGAAGCTGAATGGGAACGCGCGGCGTGTTATGATGCGCCGCGCAAAACCAGCAACGCATTCCCGTGGGGCAACACTGAACCCGATAGCGGCAAAGCAAATCTCTTCGAAAACGGCTACTGGTCCGTCGCCCCGGTCGGCGCGTTTCCGGATGGCGCAGACGGTAACGGTTGCCAGCAGATGATCGGCGATGTTTGGGAGTGGACCACCTCCGATTACGTGCCTTATCCGGGATTCAAGTCAGAGTTTGATGAATACAACGACAAGTGGTTCGTCAACCAGAAGGTTTTACGCGGCGGTTCGTTTGCCACACCGCAGTTGCACATCAGGTCGACTTACAGAAACTTCTTTCACGCGCACGAGCGCTGGATGACTTCCGGCTTTCGCTGCGCGCGAGAACTGAGTTAGTACGCCGAAGGCGTTGGCTAATTCTCAGCCCACGGTTGCTTCAACCCTGGGAAAACCGACAGCATCTGCTTTCAACTCTGAAAGAGTTCGCGTCGCATGCCTAACGCTTTCAGCGTTCTTCGTTTCTTGGATTAATTTTCCCGGGGTTGTCGCCAGGCTCCAACCCCGGGCTGAAATTAGCGAACGCCTTTGGCGTTAATCTAAATCGTCAGCTACCACTACCAGCTAAGTGTTAAGGAGAATCATCATGGCCCAGAGATGCTTGTCTGCTTTGGTTGTTCTGTTGTTTGTGCTGACCCTTGCGGTTTCCGGCGCTTGCGCAAACTGACGCGCGGAACAGATCGGCCGCGGAAACGGCAGAAACTGGCGCGCCCGCAGCGCCTGCGAAGGCGCCTGCGAAAGCCCCTGCCGTAAATCCGAAATACACGACGCCGAAGTCGGCGCTCGACACCGCCTATGGCGCAAAGATCGCCGAGTACACGACTGAAAAGTACTTCATGACCGAGCTGGTCGATCACCTGCCGCTGTCTGACAAAGTGCCGTCGCCCGAGAAGATCCTCGGCTACGTCGTCGGCACGCCAAACAAGCTGACCTACACGAAAGATCTCTATCGCTACTTTCGCGCGCTCGCCGGCGCGTCGCCGCGCGTGCGCGTCCTGGTCGCGCCGGAGAAGAGTGAAGAGGGACGCGAGCAGTTGCTGGTGCTCGTCAGCGATGAAGCCAATCTCGCGAAGCTCGACCGCTACAAAGAGATCACCGCGAAGCTCGGCGACCCGCGCAAGCTCAGCGAAACCGAAGCGCACACGCTCATCGCCGAAGGCAAGCCGTTCTACTGGGCCTCGGGCTCGATCCACTCGCCGGAAACCGGATCGCCTGAGATGTTGATGGAACTGGCCTATCGTCTCGCCGTCGAAGACTCGCCGTTCATCGAAGACATTCGCAAGAACATGATCGTGATGATCACGCCGGCGCTGGAAGTCGACGGCCGCGACCGCATGGTCGATCTCTACAACTACCGCAAAGCTAACCCCGGCAAAGCCGTGCCGCCGCTTCTCTACTGGGGCAAGTACGTGGCCCACGACAACAACCGCGACGGGCTCGGCCTTGCGCTCGCGCTGACGCGCAACCAGATGCGAACGTTTCTCGACTATCACCCGACCGTGCTGCACGATCTGCACGAATCAGTGCCGTATCTCTACACGATGACGGGCACTGGTCCATACAACGCCTGGCTCGATCCGCTCGCGCTCGACGAGTTTCAAGTGCTGGCGTATCACGAGATCGAAGAGCTGACGAAGCGCGGCGTGCCGGGTGTTTGGACGCACGGTTTCTACGACGGCTGGGCGCCAAACTACATGCTCTACATCGCCACCGGACGCAATTCCATCGGCCGCTTTTACGAAACGTTCGGCAACGGCGGCGCCGACACACGCGAACGCACGCTGGGCGCGAACCAAACGTCAGCGCGTTTGGTATCGCCCGAATCCGCCGTTCCCGCGCGTCAACTGGTCCATGCGCAACAACGTGAACATGCAGCAGTCGGGCATCTTGTTCGCGATGAATTTCGTGGCGCGGGAACGCGAGCGGTTCCTGAATAACTTCTATCTGAAGAGCAAGCGCGCCATCGCCAAGGCCGCAAACGAAGGTCCGGCGGCTTACGTCATTCCCGGCGACACGCCGCGTCCCGTCGAAGCCGCGGACATGGTCAACCTGATGCGGTTCCAGGGCATTGAAGTGCACCGTGCGAACAAGGAGTTCTCGGTCAAGGATCAGAAATATCGCGGCCGGTTCCTACATCGTCCGCATGGACCAGCCGTATTCGCGCATGGCTGACATGCTGCTCGACACGCAGTATTACAACGTCAGCGATCCATCGCCGTACGACGACACGGGCTGGACGATGGGCGCGATGCGCAACGTAAAAACCGTGCGCGTCGTCGACAAGAGCGTGCTCGGACGTTCCTGCGACGCTGCTGACGGCGGACGCAAAAGTTACCGGCGCATCTCAACGGGCCAGGGAATTCCGTCGCGTACATCATCAACCACAACACCGACAACACGCTGGCGACGTTCCGCTTCCGTTTGAAAGACGTGAAGATGAGCGCTGCGGAAGACAGCTTCAAGATCGGCGACGCAGCAGTTCAACACCGGCTCGTTCATCATCAAGCAGGAAGGAAACCCGGCGAACCTCCGGCAATTGCTCGAGCCGGCGGTTGCAGAGCTTGGTCTGAAAGCCGTCGGTGTCGATAAACTGCCGGCGGTCAAGACTCACGAACTCGCCGTGCCGCGCATCGCGATCGTCCACACGTGGACCAACACGCAAAACGAAGGCTGGTTTCGCATCGAGTTCGATCGTCTGAAGATCCCGTACACGTACATTTCAGCGATCACGTGATTCGCAACACGCCGAACCTGCGCGAGAAGTTTGACGTGCTGATCTTCCCGCCGGTCGGCGGCAGCGCGCAGACGATCGTGAACGGCATGCCGCGTCGCGGTGATGCGATACCGTGGAAGGCGTCGGCATTGACGCCAAACTTCGGCATGTCGCCCGATCAGACCGACGACATGCGCGGCGGCATGACGGTGACTGGCGTCGCGAACCTGCAAAAGTTCGTCGAAGAGGGCGGGTTGTTCATCACGATCGGCAGCAGCGTTTCGTCGATTCCGATCGACTACGGCATCACGACCGGCGTGACGATTCAACCGGCCGACAAGCTGCAGGCGCGCGGGTCGATCTACAACGCGACTTTTCGGATCGCAAGAGCCCGATCGCTTACGGCTACGACGCTGGTTTGCCGATCTACTTCAGCCAGGCGCCGCTGTTCAAGGTCGCTGCCGGAGGCGGTGGTGGCGGCAGGGTGGTGGAGGTGGCGGCGGTGGTCAGGGCGGCGGCGGGCGGACGATCGCGTGCGTCAGGACGCGGCGGCGTCACCGATCCGGACATCATCCAGGCGATGCCGCAACCACGACCCGGCGCCGGTACTCCCGAACAAAGCCTGACCGAGCAGCGCGAGAGCCCGTTCTTCACGCCGTCCGCGATGCGACCGCGCGTGGTGTTGCGGTTTGGATCAGACGAAAAGAACCTTGCTCATCAGTGGCATGCTCGCAGGCGGCAACGAGCTTGCGAACCGGCCCGCCATTGTCGACGTTCCGGTCGGACGTGGTCACGTCGTGATGTTTGCGACCAATCCGATGTGGCGGCATCAAACGCAGGGCGAGTTTTTCCTGTTGTTCAATGCGGCGTTGAACTACGACAACCTCGGTGTCGGACGTGCGGAACCGCGTCGGCAAGGGCAGACGACAAGCGCAGAAGACGACGATCAGTAACTCGTTTTGAAGAATATCTCCCGCAAAGACGCAAAGGCGCAAAGACAAGGAGTGAGCAGGTTGACTGGCTCTTGCCTTTGCGCCTTTGCGTCTTTGCGGGAGTAATCTTCCTACAATCACAACCATGCTGACAGACATCGAAGCGCGCGTGCTTGGAGCGTTAGTGGAGAAGCAGGTGACTACGCCTGAATACTATCCACTAACGCTCAACGCGTTGACGCTCGCCTGCAACCAGAAAAACAATCGCCATCCGGTCACGTCGTATTCGGAGAACCAGGTGTCGGCGGCGGTGGAAAGCTTGCGCGAGAAGAACCTGGCGTACGTGTTTTACGGCAGCACCAGCCGCGTGCCGAAGTACAAGCACGTGATGCCGGAAGTGCTGCATCTTGAATGCGGCGGAGACGGCGTTGATGTGTGTGCTTGATGTTGCGTGGACCGCAGACGCCGGGTGAGTTGCGTGGGACTGCGGCGAGGCTGCACGAGTTTGCCGGACTGGATGAGATCGAGCAGACGCTCAACGCGTTGATCTCACGCGATCCCGATCCGTTGGTGATGCGTCTGCCGCGGCAGGTCGGACAGAAAGAAGTGCGTTTCGCGCCATCTGCTTTCGGGCGAGGTACATGTCGAAGCAGTCGCGAAGCGGCGCCGCGTGTTTCACCACGCGAAGCGCTCGAACAGAAGGTCGAACGGCTTGCGGCGGAAGTCGAGAGCCTGCGCCAGCAGTTCGAACAATTCAAGAAGCAATTCGAGTAATCACGATTGGTTCGTGTTTCACGTTTGGGCACGTGATTCAGCTATGCAAACCTCACCCGACGAAGTATAATTCTCGTCCCTTATGAGTCTGGAAATGTTTCATCCAGCAGTAGCGCGCTGGTTCGGGCGCACCTTCCCCGCTCCCACCGATCCGCAGTTACAAGCCTGGCCGGAGATCAAGAAACAGCGTCACACGCTGATCGCCGCGCCAACCGGATCGGGTAAAACGCTCGCCGCATTTCTGTCAGCTATCGACGATCTCGTTCGTCTCGGCGTCGAAGGAAAACTCGACGACACGACGCACGTCATCTACGTCTCGCCGCTGAAAGCGCTCAGCAACGACGTGCAGCGCAACCTGCAAACGCCGCTCGAAGGAATTCAGAAAGAGCTACAGGCGCTGGGACTTGCCCGAAGTCAACATCCGCACGCTCGTGCGCACCGGCGACACGCCCGCGGCCGAACGCACGGCGATGACGAAGCGTCCGCCGCACATCGTCGTGACGACGCCCGAATCGCTCTACATTTTGCTGACCAGCGAAGGCGGCCGCCGGATGCTGGAAACAGCGCGCACGTTGATTGTCGACGAGATTCACGCCGTCGTCAGCGACAAACGCGGCTCGCATCTCGCTTTTTCGATTGAACGGCTCGAACAACTGACCAAATTTCGAAATTCGCAATTCGAAATTCGCAATTCTTCCCTGGTCCGCATTGGCCTTTCCGCGACGCAGCGCCCGATTGAGGAAGTGGCGCGGTTTCTTGTCGGCACCGCAAACATCGACGCCACAAACACACCGCGATGCACGATCGTCGATACCGGTCACGCCCGCAAGCTTGACCTGGGAATCGAACTGACAGACTCGCCGTTGCAAGCCGTGATGTCGGGCGAGGTTTGGGAAGAGGTTTACGACCGGCTGGCCCAGCTCATTCGCCAGCATCACACCACGCTCGTGTTTGTGAACACGCGCCGGCTGGCCGAGCGTGTCTCGCGCCATCTCGGCGAGCGCTTGGGTGACGAGAACATCGCGGCACATCACGGCAGTCTCGCGCGCGAACAGCGACTTACCGCGGAGCAACGACTCAAAGCAGGCGAGCTGAGCGCGCTCGTCGCTACCGCGTCGCTCGAATTGGGCATCGACATCGGCGACGTGAACCTCGTTTGCCAACTCGGCTCGACGCGATCGATTGCGAGTTTTCTCCAGCGCGTAGGCCGTTCGAATCACACCGTCGCCGGTTTTCCCAAGGGACGGATATTTCCGTTGTCGCGCGATGAATTGGTCGAGTGCGCGGCGATCGTTGATGCTGTGCGGCGCGGCGAATTAGACCGGTTGGAAATTCCCGAGCGCCCGCTCGACATCCTCGCGCAGCAAATTGTAGCGGCTGTAGCGGCGGAGGAGTGGACCGAAGACGATCTGTTCGCGACGATCCGGCGGGCTTATCCTTATCGCAATCTTGAGCGCGAACAGTTCGACTCGATCGTTCGCATGTTGGCGGAAGGTTTTTCGACGAAACGGGGACGGCGTTCGACGTACCTGCATCACGATGCCGTGAACAAGCGATTGCGTGGCCGTCGCGGAGCGCGCCTTGCCGCGATCACGTCCGGCGGTGCGATTCCCGATACGGCAGATTACGCAGTGGTTCTCGAACCGAGCGATCTGGTCATCGGTTCAGTCAACGAAGACTTCGCGATCGAGAGTTTGCAGGGCGACATCTTCCAGTTGGGCAACACTTCGTGGCGTGTCTTGCGCGTGGAGCAGGGAAAGGTTCGCGTGGAAGACGCGCACGGCCAGCCGCCGTCGATTCCGTTTTGGCTGGGCGAAGCGCCGGCGCGCTCGCACGAGCTGTCGGTGTCGGTGTCCAGGTTGAGAGACGAAATAGCGGCGCGAGTTGGAACTCCAGATCAATTGAATCTTGGCGCGGCGATTGACTGGCTCACTGGATGAAGTCGGTTTATCGACACTCCGCGGCGGAACAGATTGTCGAATATCTGGCGGGCGCGAAGATCGTCCTTGGCGTGATGCCGTCGCAGGACAACCTGGTTCTGGAAAGATTTTTTGACGACAGCGGCAGCATGCAGCTTGTTCTGCACGCGCCGTTTGGCAGTCGCCTAAATCGCGCGTGGGGGCTTGCGCTGCGCAAACGCTTCTGCCGCAAGTTCAATTTCGAATTGCAGGCCGCGGCGACTGAAGACGCGATTGTCCTGTCGCTTGGTCCAACACACAGTTTTCCGCTCGACGACGTCTTTCATTATTTGAATTCGAAGACAGTGCGCCAGGTTTTGTGCCAGGCGTTGCTCGACGCGCCGATGTGGAACATTCGCTGGCGCTGGAACGTCACGCGCTCGCTGGCCGTGCTGCGGCGGCGCGGCGGGAAGAAGATTCCGGCGCAGTTGCAGCGCATGGACGCGGAAGATCTGTTGACTGCGATCTTTCCGGATCAGGTCGCCTGCGCGGAAAACCTGCCCGCCGGCGAACGCGAGATTCCGTCGCATCCGCTGGTGGACCAGACGGTCAAAGATTGTCTCGAAGAGGCGATGGACATCGACGGCCTGGAGCGATTGCTGACCTCGATCGAGCGCAACGAGAAGAACCTGTTCGCACGAGATGTGATCGAAGCTTCGCCGTTGTCGCAGGAGATACTCAACGCGCGGCCCGTATGCGTATCTCGACGATGCTCCGCTCGAAGAGCGTCGCACGCGCGCTGTGTTTCAGCGACGCTGGCTCGATCCGGAGACGGCGAGCGACCTGGGCAAGTTGGATCAAGCCGCGATCGATCGCGTGCGCGAGGAAGTTTGGCCCGATCCGCGAAATGCTGATGAGCTGCACGATGCGCTGGTAGAGCTTGGGTTTTTAATCGAAGCAGAGGGAGCGCATTGGCAGGAGTATTTTGCACGAATTAAAAGCCGATCGGCGTGCAGCCGTGTTGAATGCGTCGTTTATGGGTTGCCGCAGAACGACTGCCACAGCTCAAGGCAATCTTTCCGAATGGCGAATTGCAGCCTCCACATCACAGCTCCGGAAAGTGTCGCCAGAACAACCTGGACTGCTGAAGATGCGCTGGTCGAGGTGTCTGCGCGGACGTTTGGAAGGAGTCGGACCGGTCACTGTCGAGGCCCTGGTTGAATCGTCGGGTCTCAGCAAGCTGGAGATCGAAACGGGCCTGCTGGGCCTCGAAGGCGAAGGCTTCGTGATTCGCGGCCGCTTCACTCCGGGCATCACTGAAACTGAATGGTGCGCCCGCAGGCTGCTCGCTCGCATTCACAGCTACACGCTGAATCGATTGCGACAAGAGATCGAGCCTGTTGCCAGCACTGACTTCATTCGCTTCCTGCTTGCCTGGCAGAAAGTCGCACCCGAACATCAAATGGAAGGACCCGAAAGCGTCCGCGCCATCATCGATCAGTTGGAAGGTTTTGAAGCTCCGGCAGCAGCATGGGAAGGTGAACTGCTGCCTGCCGCGCCTCGTCGAATACGATCCCGCGTGGCTCGATGCGTTGTGTTTGTCAGGCGAGGTTGTTTGGGCCAGGCTAAATCCCCCAGCATCGTCGCCGCGTACTCCAAACGATGGCGAGCGATCGCGCGCCGTTGGCGGCCCGGTGCGAAACACTCCCATCGCTCTCTTGCGTCGCAAAAACTTTGCGCTCTGGAACGCAGTCTTTCCCCACTCGTCGCACAAACGCACTCGTCGGAGTTTTCCACTACGACCCAACTCGTCTACGACTACCTGCAGCTAGCGCGGCGCTTCGTTCTTCACCGACATCGTCGAGAACACAGAGCTGCTGCGCAGCCAGGTCGAAGAAGCACTTGCGGAACTGGTAGCCAGCGGCGTGGTCGTTTCCGACAGCTTCTCTGGCTTGCGCGCGCTGTTGACGCCGGGCAGCCGCAAGACGCAAGCAGCCGCGCGACGCAAACACCGGCAACCGGTTTACGACATGGCCTCCGCCGGACGCTGGTCCATCCTCAAGCGCGCGGAAGCCTCTTCCGCGGAGACCCCTTCTTTGAAACAGTCAGACACGCAGTCGGCGGAAGAAGTCGCGTGGGTTTTGCTCAAGCGCTACGGCGTTGTGTTCAAACGATTGCTGGAGCGAGAAGGAATGGCAATTCCGTGGCGTGTTCGGTTGCGCGTGTATCACCGGCTCGAAGCGCGTGGTGAGATTCGCGGCGGACGTTTTGTCGCCGGCATCTCGGGCGAACAGTTTGCCCTGCCGGAAGCTGTCGGCATGTTGCGCTCGATTCGTCGCGAAGGCGCCCAGGAGAGCATGATCTCCGTAAGCGCCGCGGACCCGTTGAATCTTGCCGGCATCATCACACCGGGTTGTCGCATCACCGCTCACACCGGCAATCGCGTGCTTTATCACGATGGCGCTCCGATCGCTGCACTCGAATCAGGCGAGACGCGTTTTCTTGTCGAACTCAGTCGCGCGCTTGAGTGGCAAGCGAAAGCTGCGTTGGTCCGTAAAGCCACTCGCCCCGAATTGCGATCCTATTTACGTCGTCCGGCTTAAATCAACTCACCCACAGGGTGGCCACAGAGGGCCACCCCTACATAACAAATCGCCCGACCCACAGATTTGTGGCCACCCGCATAATCGTTAATTAATGCACGAAATCGTGTCAGACCACTCGTGCGCCCGCATTTTAACCCCGTATTTACCTGCATTTCTGCTAAGGCATGGCATTTGCCAAAGACCCTCGCATGGAGGGTTTGCAGATGAAACTGAATTACTCGAGTAAGAAAACTGGTGGATATTTACTGGCCTTCTTCCTACTGTTTGGCATCTCATAACAGTCGCCAGTTCGACGCTCAGGCGCAATACCGCAGATGACCGTTACCGGCGCGACCGTGATTGGGAGTATCGCACCGGCAAAATGGTTTTCAGATTGCCCGCCAACAAGGCTATAGCTGGGCATGAACGTCGGCGCGGCGGATGCGCAGCGTGGACAGAACTTCAACCCGCAACGTTCGCGTTATTACCGAGACGGCAGTCAGGGTTACAGCTCGGCGTATGGCAACAGGGGACAGTATCGCCAGGTGTTCCGCGATGCGTTCCTGCAGGGCTATCGTGAAGGGTTCCAGCGTTACGCTTCCAATCGTCGTGGACGTTGGGATAACCGCTGGCCGCGGTAACCTCCGATCAAACTAAACACACGAAGGGCGCTTCTTGGCGCCCTTTTCGATTTGAAACTGGAAACTGGCGCCGATTGGGACTGATTTAGATCAGGTATTTTATCAAGCTCAAAACAAGGGGTGCCAAGTTGAAAGCACTAGCCAAGAAACACAAAATCCTCAAGTTCCCGCGGTTTACCCTCGTCAATCCGCGAATCACAGTGCCATCGAGTGAGGCTTTCATGCGCGTTAGTAATGCGACGGTGCGTGAAGGCAGGTCCGGTCGCGTTTGGCCGCCGGAGGTGGTGCGGAAGTTTCAGATGGCTGAAGTAGTCACGGAAGGGCCAACTAACCATTACGTCCTGCGCGACACGAGCATCTCACCCGTCAGATCTGTTTAATTCCGTAAATTCTCTAAGCGCGTGACTCACGCTGCGCGCGACACACGTAGAGAGCACGGATTTCGAATGAATCCCAAGAAGCAGCCTATCCGTGTCTCTGGTAACACGGATTGCTAAGCTACGGAGCGACGATTCCCTTTTTTATATTTCGCTGCCACGCTTCGTAGTTTCTGATGCGGCGCTTTGCTTGCTTGCGAGTCAGCTTCATTTCCTGGGCTACGTAGTCGATACGGGCGGTCCGGTCTTTCTTCTTGTCATATCTGTCACCCGGCGCTCGAAGGTAGAACTTGTAAGCAGTGGACCACTCTGCTTTTATCTCTTCAGTGGCTTGGACGCCACGTCTTTCTGGCATGCTGCGGCTCCTCCCGGAGTTTTTTGCTAGCGGATTCTACACGAGGAATGGGGCATTTCGGAATTCCGGAACCGCACGATTTCCACTCCGAAATCACGAAATTTCTACGATCTTCTGAGCCACTTCAACAACGATAAAGTGCTCAAGACGATCGCCGCCGCGATCAGCGCATAGATAAAATAAGTCACGGCATCGGAATCGATATAAGCAATTACCTGTCGACCAAAATAGAGGGCCAGCATCGCCTCCACAGTGAACCGAATGATCCGGCCCACGAAGACAGCGACAAACAACTTCTTGCGCGAACACTGCAACGCCGACGCAGTCATAATCACAGGCGTGAACGGAAACGGCGGCGGCAAAAGCGTCGCCACGAACACCGTGATGCCGAGTTTGTTCTCGAGCTTCGCCTTCCAGCGTTCAATCTTGCGCGCGCTTACAAAGCGCTCCAACCCCTTTTCGCCGGCCTTGCGCATCAGCAGATCGATCACGAACACGCCCAACAACGATCCAACTGCGGAAACGAGCACGTAAGCGATCCAGATCAGACTGTTTCGGTTCGAGCTAACGAGCGCGATCAGCAACAGGTCGTTGCCAAACGGCAGGACCAGGAACGACGAGTCGAGCGCGCTCATCAGAAACAGTCCCGGCATGCCGAGGCGCAGCAGGTAGCGAAACCACGCGCGTGTACTGACGAGGAGAAGGAGCGGACGAAGTGTTTCTGCCATCAAACTCCGTGCTTACCGCACACCGATCAGTCGCGTTGGTTCCGGAGGGGTTGGATCGGTTATCGGTGGCGGCGTCGCGTCGGGTTCGCGCACGGGCGCTTGTGGTTGCGGATTGGTGTCAGGGGGCAAGGGAATTGGAGCTGGATTTGGGTTCTCCGGTTCCAGTGGATCGTGCGGTGTTACTGGTGGTATTTCCGGTTTTTCAAAATGAATCAATGTTGCCCCCTTGCCCTGTTGTCGTTTTTCTAAACGTGATTATTCCGGTCGAGCGAAGTTTTGGCCCAAGCCGCGCAGTGTGAAAGCTGGGCCACTCTGCTGCGCCACCGGCCGTGTGCTCAACAGTCCCTGAACGATTGCGAGCTTCGTCATGATCCTCGGCTCGTTCATTTGAAAGCGTCCGGCGAGTATTTCGGCACGCTCGAAGTCGGTGCGCGCGAGTGTCGCAAGCTCCTGGCCGAACCGCTGCACTGTTGACGTCAATCCACCTCCGCCTTGCATCGTCATCTCGCCTTCACGAAACATGTTGATCTCGAAACCGTTCAAGATAGCTGCCGCCGCGAGCAATTCGTTGAGCTGACTGATGCCCGGATCCAACACTTCAAAACTACGCGCCGGATCGACGGAGGCAAACCCGCGAGCAACACGAAGTTGCTGCTCGAGCTGGTCGTAATTGGTGGCTCGCCGGCTGGTCATCTGCTTCGCTTCTTCCAACAATTGAAGCGTCAGCTTCGGATTGTTCTTTTGCGTTTCACCGGCCAACTGGAGCAGCAGGTTGATCTTTTCGGCGTCTGTTTGTAAACGACCGAGCATTTGCCTGATCTCGTCCATCCGAGTTCCGTCGCCCTTGTTCGCGATTTCGCGGAGCTCGATGTAACGCATCATCGAGTCGCGCGATGCCGGCTGACAGATTGTTCGTGGCGATCTGGCGTGCGCGATCGGTGTTTCCTTCTTCGAGGGCGCGGAAAGCAGCCTGCTGGTAGAGGCGCGTTTGCATTTGCGGCGGAGCGGTCGACGCGGCCTGGACCAGCGCATCCGACGTCAAGGTGTTGTCGCCAAACGCCAATGCGGCCTGCGGCAAACCCGGCGATTGGATTCCTGCTTCAGACAACTTTTGCCGGACCTGCGCAGCTTTGGACGGCACATATTGATCGATCGCCGGCAACATTGACTGCAGACTCGCTAACATACGCCGCGCGTTGTTCTGTTCGTTCTGACTCTCGGTTGGGGCAGTAGTCTGTACCTGACGGGCGGCGTTTGCCGGTCCGGTTCCGCCGCCGGGAGTGCGTACGCGTGGGGCCGCCGGAGTGCGTTGACTGTTCGGCGTTACTTTTAGTGCGGCGTCGATCACAGCGGACAGCAAATCAACGTACGCTGCTTGTTCGAGAACTGCCGGACGGGCTCCTGGCGGAGAAGCAGTGGTTGTTCCGTTTGTAGTGGCGGATGCACTGGCTGGCGGACGTATGCCACCTGCCAACAACGACTGCGCGAGACTGGTGGCTTCGTTGTTAGACAAAATGTTGGCCGCCTGAATCTTCTTGATTGTTTTATCGGCGAGCTTGGCGCCGGCTTCGGGATCCTGCTTGGCTAACTGGTTGATGACCTCGGTCAACGAGCGTGGAAACTGTCCCTTTTCCATCATCTGCTCGGCGTTCTGCGCGGCGAGTTTTGGATCGAGCGCGGCGATCCGGCCGAGCAGCATCTGTTCGAGGTTTTCTTCCGAGTTGACGGCTTGCGGTCGAGGCCCGCGCGGATCGGTGTTGTTGGCTTGCACGATCTGCGCCGGTGGCTTCGTGGTCGCGAGCAGTTGATACGCGAGCTGAGCGTCGTGACGGGCGGCTGCCAAAACTAATTCTTGTCGTAGTTGAAACGCACGCCGTTCCTGGTTTGCGCCTTCGTTGCGTCGATTACCGGTGGTTTGCGGAGGGGTTCGGCTCAGTTCGGCGACCCCTTCGGCGGCCATTTGGAACAACGAACGGGCGCGGCCCTGGTTGCGATCCCAAAGCAGGTCGCCTGCCGTGAGCTGCACGCGGACGCGGTTCTCGGTCAGGCGCAGCGACTGCGCCTCGTCAACCGCCTGATCCAGCAGACGGTAAGCATTCTTTTCCCTTTCGGCCTTCTCTTTTTCCTGCTCTTCGGCGCTTGGTTGTTGCTGCGTGGGCTGTTCCTGCGCGCGAGCGGGAGCCTCGACGGCATAGAACAGGGCCAAGGCAAGGGTCAGAAAGATCAGTTTCTTCATGGGCGTTACCTCTGCGGAAAACAGTGGACGGAATCTTAACACGCGCACCCGAGACTCGCGGAACCGCAAATCACCGGTTCGCCTTGGCAATTAGCACGCTATATAATTCCCAAGTTCCACAAAATGCTTAGTTGGCATTAGATCGCGGTAGGTTCGCCAATATGAAAATTACTCTTCTACTCACGCTCGCGATAATGCTGGGCGGTTCGGTTGTAATAGCGCAGGAACAGAAAAAGGCTGAGCCGGAGCACAAGCTGATCCAGTTTCAAATGGCGATCTTGAAGCGCGGACCGAAATGGACCGCGAATTTCGGCAAGGATGCGCCCGAGACGCAAAAGAAGCACGTCGCTTACGTCCAGGAGTTGAACGAGTCAGGCAGGCTGATGATCGCCGGACGCATTCAGGACGACGACGAGCTGAAAGCGGTCTACGTCTTCCGCACTGCATCGGCCGAGGAAGCACAGAATTGGATCAATGCCGATCCGGCTGTCGCCGGTGGCTATCTCGTGCCCGAGATGCATCCGTGGTGGTCCGAAGACGTAATTAAGAAAATTAAGATCAGCAACCCGACGAACCTGATGACTGCTTATCTCGCGTTTCTCACGCGCGGCGACAAGTGGACCGCGGAAAAGACGCCAGCCACTGAAGAGATCCAGAAAGCGCACCTTGCGAACATTCAAAAGCTCGCCGACATGAAGAAGCTCGTAGTTGCCGGTCCATTCGGCGACAACGGCAGGCTGCGCGGCATTTTCGTCTTCAAAGTCGATTCGATTGAAGAAGCTCGCTCGCTGGCGGCGACCGATCCCGCGGTGCAGGCAGGACGGTTGGCGCTTCAGATTCATCCGTGGCTGATCCCGGAAGGAATTTTGCCGTAATAAAACAAGGGAAGGATAAGCATGAAAGCAACATGGAATGGCGAGACGATCGCCGAGAGTAACGACACGGTCATCATCGAAGGCAATCATTATTTTCCGCGCGATGCGATCCGCCAGGAGTATTTCGAAGACAGCAGCACGCACACCACGTGTCCGTGGAAAGGCGAGGCGAGTTATTTCAACGTCGTCGTCAACGGCGAGACGAACAAAGACGCCGCCTGGTATTACTCCGAGCCCAAACCTGCGGCTGCCGAGATCAAAGATCGGGTCGCGTTTTGGCGCGGGGTGAAAGTGGAATCTTAGCCACAAGAGGCACAAGCGAAGCCCGCAAAAGGCACAAAAAGAAGACGAACATGGGAGTGGTGGGGTTCGTATTTTGAACTTTGTACTTGTGCGAGAGTTTAGAGCTTGATAGTTTGCTAACTGGTTTTTTGTTTGTGCCTTTTGTGGCTCCTTTTTGTGGCTCCTATGTATTGCCCATCCTGTGGTTCTGAAGAACGACAACTGAGCCAATACTGCCGCGCCTGTGGCACGGACCTCAGAGTTGTGCGCACCTCACTCGAGCGCCCCGACTCGGTAACGGCTTCAGCAACGCTCGCCCGCGAACAGATCGGAATGGCCGTTGCCGATCAGATTCGGCAGATGAAGTCTGCGAAAGAATTGAACAAGTTCACGGAAAACGCCCTGCCTGCATTTGAGAAGTTTCTGGAGTCGCCGGAAGAGAAGCGCATGCGACGCATTCGCGCGGGAGTGATCGCCGCCTCGATCGGATTTGGCTGCTCGCTGGTTGCTTTTATGATGGTCCTCATCAAAGGCGATTTCTTTCCCTTGATGGTGCCGGGCATGATCACCTTCTTTGTGGGCCTGGGAGTAATTCTTAACGGCTTGTTGTTTACCCTGCCGAAAAAGGAATTACCCGGTAACGTTTACGATGCCCTCTCGCAGAACGAATTAGACTCCAACCTGAACCGCGTCAGTTACGAAGCTCCCCCGGTGCGCACTAACGAGCTTGCTTCAGGAAATCAAACACCAGCCTCCATCACAGAACATACGACTCACCATCTGACGACCAGTAAATCTTAGGAGCTTAACTGATGGCCGTAGAGTTGGCGGGAGGATGCCGCGTGTCGGCAATGCGCGAGGGCACTCCGCACGTTGCCGGTACGTTGTCGATTTGGAACACGATTGGAAAAGCGACCGGCGCGCAAGCGATCTCGTTGCGTGTTTTGGAGTTTGCCGTAGGGCTTTCGCCGGGGTTGCGCAACCAGGATTGTGACGAGGTGCTGTACGTGCTCGAAGATCTCGATCAGCCTGAGAAGCCGAAGCGTTGCACTGTGTTTATCGACGGACAGCCGCATCGCGTGCAGCCGCAAACCGGGATCTATCTTCGTCCGGGACAGACGCTGATGGTCGATAATCCGGGACCGGAGGCTGTTTGTTTTGTCAGTTCACAATGTCCGGAAGGCGCGTCGAATGGGATCGTGCCGTTTAACTTCGGTGGATCTGATCGGTGAGACTCAGTTGCCGGGACCGGCGTTGGTTAAGTTGTCGGATCAGCGCGAGATGCCGACAGGCGATCGTTGGTATCGCGTGTTGGTGGACCATCAGATCGGAAGCGAACAGGTGACGCAGTTTATCGGATCGATTCCGCCGGGACGCGCGCCGGATCATTTTCACGAATATGAAGAGGTGTTGTTTATCCTGCGCGGAACGGGACGCATGTGGACCGGCGAGGTGAATACGCCGATTGGACCAGGCTCGTGTGTCTACCTGCCGCGCGGGCAAGTGCATTGTGTTGAAAATACTGGTGATGGTGAATTGCGCTTGCTGGGCGTGTTTTATCCGGCCGGCAGTCCCGAGGTTCGTTACGAGACTTAAACCACAAAAGGCACAAAATCTCTTTAAAAATTACTTTGTGCCTTTTGTGTTTCTTGTGCCTTTTGTGGCTAATTACTCAAAATCCCGAATGTCTCTGAACGGTCGATCGGCATCGCTGAAATCGGGGCGATAGTAGTAGGCGGCGCCGTCAAACTCCTGCACCCAACCTTCTTCCATTCCCAACTCTTCCAGGGCCTCGATCGCTTTCACCCACTCCGATTCGCGAATTCGCCGCGAAAGCAGAACGTAACGATTGTTCGTCTCCGCCTGGTGTGTTGGGTAGTACTGAGCCATCAACGAGATCGCCACGCGCGGGCTCAGCTCGTCTCGCAACCACTCGATCGACTCGCGAACGCTGCCGATGTCGTTCGGCAGAACCAGCAGCCGCACTACGAGCCCGCGTCGCAGCAATCCGTTCTCGTCAAAAACAAGCTCGTCGCCGGTTTGGCGAAACATCTCTTTCAACGCGAGGCGCGAAAAGTCTTTGTAACCGCTGACTTTCGAATACGCGTATCCTGACTCGTCGTCGGCATATTTCAGATCCGGCAGGTAAACGTCGACTACTTGATCGAGCAGGCGCAGCACGTCGACTGCATCGTACGTGTTTGTGTTGTAGACGATGGGCAGGCGCAGTCCTTGTTGCGCGGCGAGCAGGATCGAACGCGCCATCTGCGGCGCGAAGTGAGTCGGCGAAACGAAGTTGATGTTGTGACAACCGCGCGACTGCAATTCCAGCATCATCTCGGCGAGGCGCTCGTGCGTCACTTGGTTGCGAAGCTGTTGCTTGTGCGTTTGCGAGATCTGGTAGTTCTGGCAATAGACGCAACGCAGGTTGCAGTTGCCAAAGAAGATGTTGCCCGCGCCCTTGGTCCCGACGAGGGGCGGTTCCTCGCCGAAGTGGGCTGTGTAAGACGAGACGATCGGCAGGCGGCCGGAGTAACATGCAGCGATCTCGTCGTTCAGGCGATTGTTCAGGCAGTCGCGGGGACAGACCGTGCAACGCTCGAGCAACCGCTCGAGATCGGCAACGCGTCGTTCGAGCGTCTCGTCGCGCAACAGGCGAAGATACGACGGCTCGATATTGGATAAATACGGCGAATTACTCACGGCGCCTATGATATTCTGCCGCGCACCAAAGCGCCATGCGACTATGGCTTGCAAAAAACAGTGAGGTTCCGATTCGCGAGCAGTTGATCACGCAGATCACGCTCGGCATCGTCAGCAACGACTTGAAGCCGAGCGAACGTCTGCCCAGCACGCGCGACCTGGCCCGACGCTATTCGATCCACGCGAATACGGTGAGCGCCGCGTATCGCGAGCTGGCGCGGCGTGGCTGGGTGGAGTTTCGCAAAGGCAGCGGCGTTTACGTGCGCCTGCGCGCGGACGAGAAGGAAGACGGACTTGCGCTCGACCAGGTGATCGCGCGTTTCTTTCGGCATTTGCGCGAGGATGGGTATTCGCTGGCGGAAATCCAGGCTGGTGTAACTCGATCGTTCTCGCTGCAACGGCCGGATCACTTTCTCGTGCTGGAGCCAGATCCGGAGTTGTGCGAGATCCTCGTCGCGGAGATCGCCGGAGCGACGAAGGTGAAAGTGAGTGGTGCTGGACCAGAAGACCTCGCCGGCGGTTCGACGCTTTTTGGCGCGGCGCCGTTAGTTTTGTACGGACATCTCGAAGCGTTTGGCGAGCGATTGAAAACCGAAACAGATTTGCTGGTAGTTCACTCTGGTTCCGTCGTCGATTCGTTTCGCGGAGAAACAAAACCGCGACCCGATGCGCTGATCGCGATCGTGTCGCGGTGGCCTGAGTTTTTGCGCTGGTCGCGCACGCTGCTGGTCGCGGCGGGCCTCGACGCCGACGCGCTGAGTTTTCGTGATGCGCGGGAGCGCGGTTGGGAGAAAGGACTGCGCTCCGCGGCTTTTGTAATCACCGATTCGCTAATGGCCCCGCGCATTCCCGCGGGCTGCGAAATCAAAGTCTTCCGAATCATCGCCGAACGCTCGCTAAAAGAGGTTCGCGAATACGCCGATCGCTTCTTCTAAAACGCCGAAGGCATTTGTTAATTGGAGCCCAGGGTTGCTTCAACCCTGGGAATGATGGACCACAGATTAGGAACGCTGAAAGCGTTGGGCATGTGCGCTTGGAACTCCTTCAGAGTTCTGTGTGTTTGACACGATTCAACCCAGGGTTGAGGCAACCCTGGGCTGGAATTACATAACGCCTTCGGCGTACTAAGTCAGGAGCACAATATTACTCAGCCTTCGGCAGCGTGCACTACTCCGCTTTCGGCAGCGTGCGGATGTAGTTCACGATGTGCCAGCGATCTTCTGCGTTGGGCATACGTTTCTCGCCGGCGGGCATGATGCCGGTGATGCCTTTCGAGACCTTCCAGAACAACTCGCCGTCAGTCATCGCCGCCATGCGTTCCTTGTTCGAAATATCCGCCGGCTTGCGTCGCAGCCGCGCAAGGTTCGCTTCGTTGCCGGAGCCGGTCTCACCGTGACAGAAGACGCAGTTGCCTTTCATCCGCTCGAGGTACAACTCTTTCCCTTTCGCGACTGACTCAGGCGTGGAAGGCACCGGGTTCTTTGTCTTATCGGCATCTTCCGGAAGTTCCCACGTGTTCTTCGAGAAGTCTTCCTGTGGAGCAGCGGCGGACGGTTGCTGCGGCGTGATCGAGCGGCTGTCGTTTCTGTTCGTAGTCGTTGGGCTGTTAGCGTTTTGGGCTACCGACGACGACGGATTAAAAGTCACGACGATAAGAGCTGCGATAACTCCCATCAGCAACACTGGCAGGACCATTAAACTCTTGCGCATATAATTTCAGCCTCTCCTTTTTGTTCTCTTTACCGGCTGCGGCGCGGGTTTTTTCGCGGGTCCGTCACCCGCCACTTTGGGCTTGGGACGAAACAGATCGGCGATCATCTGTCCGGGAATGTCACCCTCGATCGCGACCTCGTTTTCTTTGGCCGACAATTTAATACTCTGAAGCACGGTTTGTGCTTGCTTGTCGGGAACCGCGTCGATGCCCTGTTTCATCAAGCCCGATAACAGGTTGGTGATGATCTTCGCCGTATCGGGATTGTCGGCGTTCATCGCCCCGCGCAGGCTGTAGTTGGCGCCGGACATTGTAACGGCAGCGTAGAAGTTACCAAAGCTCGTATCGCATCGTCCTTCGCGCGGCGTTGTTTCGGTGCCCAACAGTCCCAGGCTGCGCGCGAAAGACGCCAACGGAGCGCCAGTCGCCGCCATCAGCACGTTCGGATCGCGCATCAACGACTGGATCGTGTCCGCACTGATGCGCGGGCCACCCTCCGCGGCTTCGACCGCCGACTTCAGATAACGAAGATTGCCCACTGCGAGTGAGTTGGGACCGAGAGCCACTGCCCCGACGTCGATGTACGGCTTGAAGATCGGGTTCTTCGCGACTTCGGCGGCAATCGGATCGATCGTCATCAGCGCAATGGTTTTCGCGCCGTGTTTTTCCATGCGCACTTTGTCCTGGAGCGTCAGTTGGGCCAGCGAGATGAGTGAATCCGAACTGAAGTCGCCACCGGCGACGACCATCACGTCAGGCACGACAAAGCTCAAGTCAGCGGCAGGTTTGTGAACGCGAACCGCGATCACGAGATACTCGACTGTCGCCGGATCGACGCCGACAGCCTTCTTAATCTCGGCAAACGACGCGCGCATCTTCGTCACCTCGTCCGCCGGCATGGCCTTCGGCACCGCATCGTTGAGAATGCGTTGCGGACTGACATAGATCAGCACGTCCGCGTCAGGCAGGTTGGCGAGTGCCGCTGCCGCCGACTGCGCGAAGGTCGCCGGAGCAAAGCAGATAAACGCTAAGAGAAACAGCAGAATTGAGGGTGTTCGTTTCAAAATTGAAGCCTCCATCGTGAAATCAGGGCCGAAGGGTGGCCACGGAGGGCCACCCCTACAATGACAGTGACGCCGCTACAACACTTTGTAGGGGCGGCCCTCTGTGGCCGCCACGGTTCGATAGCGGAAGCACGTGGGATCGTGATCGTTGACCATGCCCACCGCTTGCATGAACGAATAGCAGATGGTCGAGCCGACGAATTTGAAGCCACGCTTTGACAAGTCTTTGCTCAACGCATCCGAGAGCGGCGTCTGGGCGGCGACGGGCGCGCCGCGTTTGCGGCGCAGCGGTTTTCCGTCCACGAAACGCCACACGTAAGCGTCGAAGCTGCCAAACTCGCGCCGCACGTCGAGAAAGGCTCGCGCGTTCGTGATGGCCGAGTTGATCTTGAGCCGGTTGCGAATGATGCCGGAGTTGTCCATGAGCGCCGCGATCTTGCGGTCATCGTATTTGGCGATCTTCGTGGGACTGAACCCGTCGAAGGCGGCGCGATAGTTGTCGCGCTTGTTGAGGATCGTTTCCCAACTCAGCCCGGCCTGCGCGCCTTCAAGGACCAAAAACTCAAACAGACGCGTGTCGTCGTGAAGCGGCACGCCCCATTCTTCGTCGTGATAGGCAATTGAAAGGGGGGTCTTCGCCCAGGCGCAACGCTTGGTCATCGCGCCACAGCTTACACGGATTCAGTTAAATCTCAAGAGATTATGATCGGATTTGGACGGGCGCGCCCGAGCGCACCGACTCGTAAACCGCGTCGGCGATTCTGACGGACATCAGGCCATCGTGGGCCGTGACCGCCGGCGGCGTGCCGTTCACAACGGAATCAATAAACGCGCGGTCTTCCTGCAAATAGCCCCACTTCTCTTCACGCGGCAACTGTTGCATCGTTTGTTCGGTCAGGTGACCTTCGAGGTTGCTGCTGCAAACAAGGCTTTCCATCTCGCGCGTCAGCAAGGTCGCGTGATGGCAAAACACTTCGACCCGTTCGAAGGGAAACAGCCAACTAGCATCTGCGGCTGTTGCGAGCGTCGCGTGCATGCCGTTCGCGAATTTGAGCAACACCGAGAAGTCGTCGACCTCTTTGTACTCGTGAGTCGATCCGGCGGCGTGCAGGCTTTCGATCTCGCCGAAGAGAAACCGCATCATGTCAAACATGTGGATCGGCGTTTCGTAGAGAAACCCGCCGGTGACCTCCGGCTCGCCGGTCCATTCGGGTTGCAGCAGCTCGCCGCGGTTCATTTTCACGTGTGCGGAGTGCGGCTTGTGCGTTTCAGCGAGTATTTGCTTCAACCTCGCGTAGACGGGAGCGAAACGCCGATTGTGTCCGACCTGAAACACGGCGTTGCTGTTTTGCGCTTTCGCAAAAACTGTTTCGGCATCGGCGATGTTGGTCGCGAGTGGCTTTTCGCAGAAGACGTGTTTGCCTGCTTCGATGGCGGCGAGCGTGAGCGGCACGTGACGCGTGTTGGGCGTGGTGATGAACACGGCATCAGCGCGTTCCAGCACTTCGAGCGTCGACTCGGCGACGACAGCCTCGTGCGCGCGCGCGAACTGTTGCGCGCGCTCCGGCACGACGTCGTGGACCGCCACGATGTCAACACGTTCGTCGCGCGCGAGTATCCCCGCGTGAACGCCGGCGATATAGCCTGCGCCAATGATTCCGATTTTTATGCGCATGTAATCAGTTCCGTTGCCGCTTTTGCTTCGCGCGCCAGCTCAAACGGATCTCGTTCCCAGTACTCCGGCCGGAAGATCTCGATGCTGGCGACGTCGTCGTAACCGATCTTCCGAAACGCCGCCATCATCTCGCGCAACGGCAGGATGCCGAGACCGGGAAGCAGACGATGTCGATCTTCAAGCTGAGCGCGCGGCAGATCTTCCGCGTCGTTGATATGAAAGATGTAGATGAGACGGGGATCGAGTTTCTCGATCATGTGAGTGTTCGAACCACCCGCGTAGAAGTGAAAACTGTCGATCACGAGGCCCAGGTTGTCGCGTCCGGCTTCGCGGACAATCTCTGCCGCGAGGTCCAACGTCGGCACGCTGCAATCCGGTTGGCCCAGGAATTCGAAACCCAACGCCACGCCATGCTCGGCGGCGATGTCGCACAGTTCGGCGACGACGGGAACAGACTCGGCAACCACGTCGACGTCGTTCGGCGGCAGCCGTCCGGGCACGACGACGATGTACGGACACTCGATCGCAGCCGCAATCGCGCTCAAGTCGCGGCACTCTTGTTTGATCGCTTCATAGGCTGCGGCATCACGAAAAGTGATGTGCTCGATCGAGTTGATACTCAACGGCGGCACGCCTGTTTCGGCGAAGAGCGCTTTCAGTTCAGCGACGGATTTGTCTCTAATTTTTGCTTTCCAAATTTCGACGTAATCGAAGCCTGCCGCTTTCGCGGCTTGCAGGTCGGTGGCCAGATCGGCGCGCATCGTGGTAGCGCCATTTAGTGCAAGTTTCATAGGTTTTTGCAGAATAACACGGATCGCAGAGAAGCTGTCTTGCGGCGTTTGACTTGCTCTTTCGTTAGTTGTACAAGCGTGATGGCTTCCAAAGAAAGAAGGAGAGAAAAATGGCTCTACGACTTGGCGATATAGCACCCGATTTCACGGCAGACACAACTGACGGCCCCATTAATTTTCACGAGTGGATTGGCGACAGTTGGGCCGTCCTGTTTTCACATCCCAAGGACTTTACTCCCGTCTGTACCACCGAGCTCGGTTATGTTGCGCGCTGCAAGCCCGATTTCGACAAACGTGGCGTGAAAGTGATTGGCCTGAGCGTTGACAAAACTGATTCACATCAGAAATGGGCCGCGGACATCGAGGAAACGCAGGGCACTGCGCTCAATTTCCCGGTCATTGCAGACCCGGATCATAAGATCGCCGAACTCTACGACATGATTCATCCGGAGATCAGCGACGTGTTTACCGTTCGCTCAGTCTTCGTTATTGGCCCAGACAAGAAAATCAAGTTGATGATTACCTATCCGGCCAGCACGGGACGTAACTTCGACGAGATCCTGCGCGTGATCGATTCGTTGCAGTTGACCGCGAAGTACAGCGTTGCGACGCCGGTTAACTGGAAAGACGGCGACGACGTGATCATCGTTCCGTCGCTTTCGGATGAAGCTGCCAAGGAGAAGTTTCCTGGTGGTTGGAAAGCGCCGAAGCCGTATCTGCGCATCACGCCGCAACCGAACAAATAGCCACGAAAAGGCACAAAAGAGCACAAAAGAGCACAAAAAGAATTCTTATCTGGAGAGTCCCGTCTGGCGATCGAAGAAGTGAGCTTTCTCGGCCATGATTCGCAACCAGACGGGGCTTTCTACGTCTGCACGAAACTCCGCGGGGGCACGGGCGATCAGCCTGTTATTTCCCACCGATAAAAATACAAACGTTTCATTGCCCATCAACTCGGTGACGTAAACGCTTGCCGCGATCGCGCCATCGTGCGGTTCGGTCAGAACGTGAATGTGTTCTGGTCTGACGCCAATCGTTATTTGATCCGCGTTTGGTTTGTCGACGCGGAGCTCGATCGAATCGCTTTGGAAGACTCCGTTATCTATCTTCCCGTCGATGAAATTCATGCTTGGGCTGCCGACAAACTCCGCCACAAAGCGATTCGCGGGACGGTTGTAAATGTTTAGCGGCGTGTCGAACTGTTGCAGCCGCCCGCGCTGCATCACGGCGACGCGCGAGGCGAGCGTCATCGCTTCGGCTTGATCGTGCGTGACGTAGATCGTCGTGGTGCCGAGCTGGTGTTGCAGGCGTTTCAGCTCGCCGCGCATCTGCACGCGTAAACGCGCGTCGAGGTTCGAGAGTGGTTCGTCCATCAGGTAGGCGCGCGGCTCGCGGACGATCGCTCGCGCCAGCGCCACGCGCTGTCGTTCACCGCCCGAAAGTTGCCGCGGTTTGCGATCGAGCAGTGATTGTATTTCCAGCATAGCGGCGACGTTGTTCACGCGTTTCGTTCGCTCTGCTTTGTCGAGCTTTCTGACGCGCAACGGGTAGGCGATGTTGTCAGCGATCGTCATGTGCGGGTAGAGCGCGTAGCTTTGAAAGACCATCGCGAGGTCGCGGTGTTGCGTTTGTACGTCGTTGATTCGTTCGCCTTCGATGTAGATGTCGCCGCTGGTCACGGTTTCCAGTCCGGCGAGCATGCGCAGTGTCGTCGTCTTACCGCAGCCCGATGGCCCAAGCAGCACGACAAACTCGCCGTCGTCGATCTCCAGCGACAGATCGTCAACAACACGCGTGTCGCCAAACAACTTATTCACCTTCTGAAACCGGATCATTTATCGTTTTCCATTTAGCATTGTTCATTTTCCATTTGGTTTTTCATCTTTCAAATGACAAACGAAAAATGCCAAATGACAAATGGAAAATGACTAGCCTTTCACCGCTCCCATCGACAGTCCGCGCACGAGATACTTCTGCATCGCCATTGCGAAGACCAGAATCGGAACGATCGCGACCGCGCCGGCCGCGCTCATCACGCCCCACTTGATCTCAAACTGCGTCACGCGTCCCGCAATTCCAACCGGCAACGTCATCGACGCGTCCGTCTGCGTCAACACAAGAGCAAACAGAAATTCGTTCCACGAAACGATCAGACAGAACACCGCGGTTGCCGCGAGCCCGGGCGCGACCAGCGGCAACACGACGCGCACGAGCGCGCCCATGCGCGAGTCGCCGTCAACGAGCGCCGCTTCTTCGAGATCGCGCGGCACTTCGTCGAAAAAGCCGCGCATCATCCACACGACGAAAGGAAGATTGAACGCCAGTGTAGACGATGATCAGCGCCGCTTTTGTATTCAATAACCGCAAATCGCGCATCATCAGAAACAGCGGCACAGCGGTGACGATCGCGGGAAACATCCGCGTCGAAAGGATCCAAAGCGAAAGTCTGCGATCGAGATCGTACGGCAGGCGAAAGCGCGCTAATGCGTAAGCGGCGAGCGTGCCGAGCACCAGCGCGCAAAGCGTCGACACCACCGCCACGATCGCGCTCGTGATCAAATACTGTCCAAACGATCGGGTGACAAACGCGTCGTAGTAATGCTCGATCGTCGGCGTAAAGTTGAACCACGGCGGCGGGACTGCAAACTGGTCCACGTCTGACTTCAACGAGATCGTGAACATCCAGTAGACCGGCGCGAGCGCCGCCAGCAATGCCACACCTAAAACCAAATACTTAATGAGTCCGCGTTTCATGCCTTAAGAACCGGATGTAAAAAGCGCTGATCACGTTTGTCAGCGCCAGCAGCACAAACGACATCGCCGCCGCATAACCAAAATCGAAAAACCGAAACGCCGTGCGATAGATGTAGAGACTGATCGTCTCAGTCGCGAAACCCGGCCCGCCTTCAGTGAGAATAAAAATCTGATCGAACACGCGCAGCAGATCCATCGTCCGCAGCAGCAACACGATCAATATCGCCGGTTTCAACAACGGCAACGTCACGTGCCAAAACGTCTGCCAGCGGCTCGATCCGTCGATCAACGCGGCTTCGTAAGGCTCCTGGGGAATCGCCTGCAATCCCGCCAAAAGCACGAGAAACACAAAAGGCGTCCATTGCCAAACGTCGACCGCGATCACCGACAACATCGCGAGCTTCGGCGAAGCGGTCCACGTCAGCGATTCAGTGTTGATGCCGATCTGTTTGAGCGTGCCGTTGATCGCGCCGAAGTTTGGATTGAGCATCAGTCGCCAAACGACTGCCGGCAACGACCGGCGGCAACATCATCGGCACGAGCAATCCCGCGCGAAACAAGCCGCGGCCGCGCATCTGTTTGTCGAGCAGCAGCGCGAGTCCGAGTCCCAGCAGAAACTCGCACGTCAACGCCGCGCCGGCGTAAACGAAAGTGTGGGCCATCGCGGTGAGGAAGAAGTTGTCTGACAGAAGACGCGTGAAGTTCCCAAGACTCCACGCCTTCCCGAACTGCTCAGACTGATCGGTGATCGAATAAAGCAGCGGATAGATCGAAAGCGCGAGAAGCACCGCGACTGCCGGAGCGATCAAGAGGTACGGCAGCAGCCAGCTCGGCTAACGCGCGCGCTGGAGAATCTGCTCGATTTCGGCATTCGCCTGATTCATCGCCTCGGCTGGAGACAGGTCGCCGCTGTTGGCTCTTGAAAGAAAGATGCCAAAGGCGTTTTCGATCTCGTTCCACTGCGGCGTGCGCGGGCGCGGCCGCGACGTTTCGAGTGAACGCAGCTGCGCCGGATACGCGGGAAACTTCGCCACCAGTTGCGGATCGCGAAAGAGCGACTTGCGCGTCGGCGGGTTTCCTCTGCAGCGCCGATCGTTTCATCTGCTCGGCGCTGGTGGCCCACAGCAGAAAGTCCATCGCCGCTTCGATGTTCTGCGAGACGCGCGGAATCGCGATCAGCCAGTTGCCGATCTCGGCCTGTCCGGGTTCTTGCGCGCCAGGCAACATCGCAAACTCCATCTTTCCCGATCACTTTCGATTTTCGCCGGCTCATCAAACTTGCTGATCCATGCGGGCCAGTTAATCGACATCGCCGCTGTTCCCTGCAACAAGTGCGCCCCAACCTCGTCGGCATTGAAACTTACGTAACCCGGCGGCGAGTATTTGCCGAGATCGAGCATGAAATCGAGCGCCGCGATTCCTTCCGGGCTGTTCACAGTGGGATTGCCCGACGAGTCGAACATCTCGCGCGCCGAAGGCCCAGAAGATCGGCATGAAGTCGGCCACCGAGGCATTGCCCTGCGCCGCGCGCATCACGTAGCCATACATGCCGCTATTACGCTCTGTCTCCTGGATCGTTTTTGCAGCGGTCAGCACGTCGTTCCACGTCGCCGGTGGTTTCAGATTGTGCTTCTGGAAAATATCTTTGCGATAGAAAAACAACTGCGAGTTGCCGACGTAGGGCAGCGCGTAAAGCGAACCGGTTTGATATGGATGACGGCAAAGCGCGATCGAGGTCTCGACGAAGTCGGGATCGGGACCGGAGCGTCCGCGTTTTTGCAGCAACGGCGTCAGGTCAGTCAGATATTGTTGAGTTGCGAAACTCGGAAACCACGGATCGTCGAGCATGATCAGGTCGTAAGCGCCGGTGCGCGCGTTAAGATCGATCATTGCTTTATCGAGCAGGTTCGCGTAGGGAAACTCGGCGACCTCGATGTGTATGCCGGCTTGCGCTTCGTAATCGCGTGCAGCTTGTTTCAGCGCCTCGCCTTCGACGCCTGAAACGACAGCCAGCGTCAGTTGTTTAGTTGTTGCCTGCTGGTTCTGGTTTTGTTCCCTGACGCAGCTCACGTTGATTAGAGCTGCGAGTAATAGCAATGTCAGTAATGTTGTTAGTCGCATAAGTGGTCAGCGCGCATATAATATCGATCCATGCGACAAATCGTAACTACAGGAACCGGCAACGTCGCCGTGTTGAAGGTCCAGCAAAAACCGGACCCAACGCCGCGAGAGGATCAGGTTGTCATTCGCGTGCGCGCGGCGGGGCTGAACTTCGCCGACATTCTCGCGCGCCAGGGGCTGTATCCCGACTCGCCGCCGAAGCCTTGCGTGATGGGTTACGAGGTCAGCGGCGTTGTCGAAGCCATCGGCAAGGATGTGAATAGCTCGTTTGCCGGAAAGTCGGTGGTGGCGATGACGCGTTTCGGCGGACAGTCGGAACTGGTGGCGGTGAAAGCGACGCAGATATTCGAGAAGCCGGAGAAGTTGACGTTCGAACAGGCGGCGGCGATTCCGGTGAATTACTTGACGGCATACGCGCTGCTTGTCGTGATGGGATCGTTGCACGCGGGCGAGTCGGTGTTGATTCACAACGCCGGCGGCGGCGTCGGACTGGCGGCGATCGAGATTGCGAAGAAGATCGGGGCGGTGACGTTTGGCACCGCAAGCCCGGGGAAGCATAAGTTTCTCGCCGAGCGTGGGTTGGACCACGCGATCGATTATCGCAGCCAGGACTGGTTGCCGGTGTTGCAGGAACTGACGAACGGGCGCGGTGTCGATCTCGTGATCGATCCGATTGGCGGTGCGCATTGGAAGAAGAGTTACGCCGCGTTGAGAGCCACCGGACGGCTCGGCATGTTTGGCGTTTCGTCTGTTTCGGCAAATGGTCTGGCGGGCAAGCTCAACATGCTGAAGGCGCTAATTCAAACTCCGCGGTTTCATCCCTTTGCAATGCTGAACAAAAACCGCGGTGTGTTTGGACTGAACCTGGGCCACATGTGGCACGAACCGGAGAAAGTGGCCGTCTGGATGCGCGACATCCTGCGCGGCATCGACGAAGGTTGGATCAATCCTTACGTCGATCGTTCGTTTTCATTTGAAGAAGCCGGCGCGGCCCATCGCTACCTGGAAGAGCGAAAAAACATTGGCAAGGTCGTGCTCGTTCCTTAGACTGGCTTGCCCGAAAGTCTCTGCATTCCTCTGTGTCCTCCGCGTTACCCTACCCCGAACAACTCATTTAACGCCGAGGACACAGAGGAACGCAGAGTTCGCAGAGAGAAGATAGACCTAAACTTCCTCTGACTGTCGCTTCGCCAGAAAGAACGAGACCAGCGCCGAGTAGATCAAACCCAGAAACATCGCGCTCAGGAACAGACCCGCAAACACTTGCGCCACGAGAAGCGGGGTTGAAGTTGTCGGAGCTCCCGGTTCGGCAGCCAGCCAGCGCGTGCCGACAACCATCAGCACCACCACGAAAAACAACGACGCCGTGAGACCGTAGACCAACGAGATCGTCACGCCTGTCTTCAGCCCTTTCTTGAAATCCTGCCGGTCGCCAAATTCGCGTTCCTTCGCCCGCAACCCGAGATAGATCATCACAAACTGCACGATGTTGAAGAAGATTGGCGCGCCCAGCGTGTGGACCGCCGAGCGTGGATCGGGCACGAGCGCGTGAGCGATCAGCACCCACGCCATCACGCCGCAGGTGATCAGCAGTCCGAATTTGATCGGGATTTTCATGTCCATCATCAGGTTTAGCTCCAGGCGGGTTTCATCGCGCCTTGCGCGTCGAGCCAGTAAGGCGCCCAGGCGAGTGCGATTAGTTTGACGTCGATGTTTACTTTCTTGGGTTTCAGGCTGACTTTGCCGAGCTCTTCTGTTTGTGGATCGAGCGAACGCTCGAGAGCGGCAGTTTCTTCTTTGAACTCCGTGTCGAGATCGGCGAGCCGTTGCGTGATCGCGGCGACGTTCTCTTCGGCGCGACCCACGTCGTCGGCTTCTTTCATCGCGCGAGATGCGCCGCGTGCCGCGGTCGTGGCTCGTCCGAGCGTCGACATGCTGGCGCGTTTGCGTCCGAGAAAAGAGGACAGCAACGTAGCACCGAAAGAAATTGCTGTCTGATACTTTTGTCCTTTCGCTTCCTCTTGCTCGCGCGCAACGGCTTGCTCCGCGCGACGCTTTCGTTCTTCGAGTTGTTCGAACTGCGGCGCATACTTGCGCCGCAGTTTTTCAACCGCCTCGTCACGTTTTTCGCGTGCAAGCTGCTGTAAGCGAACTCGGAAGTCGCGTTCTGTTTCGCCGGGATTCGACGCGATTTCGAGACTCGGGCTTTCGAGCAATTCGAGTCGATGATTGCGATAGAGCCACGTCGCGAGATCTTTACTCCATGCGCCATAGCTTCGCTCTTTCGCTGCTTTCGCAGGCACTTCGCCAAACTCAGCGGCGGCCGTTTCCGGCTCGGATGCGAGATCTTCTACGGGCAAGTCGATCGGCGTGGCCTGGTTCCAATCCAGCGCGATTGGTCCATCGGAGATCTCGGCGAGCAACGTCAACTGCTGCGTCAGATCGATCGTCTTCGAATTGCTGTAGTGAACGTCAGCAGCGCCGAGCAGCAGGGGACGATAAGTCAGCCGTGCGTTCAGGTCGGCAGATGAGCGAATGGGGACGTAGTACTGGGCGATTTCCGGCGGGAGTAGCGGTTTGTCTTTTTGCGGCGGTGGAGTTGTCGTTGGCGCCGTGATTGGTCCGGGCGCCGCCGCGACGGTCGCCTGAGTTTCTAATTTCAACGGGTCCATCAACGACTTGATCTGCCCGCGCGTCAACGGCCCGCGCAGATACGACATGGTCCAACGCGTCTCAAATACTACCGGCGCGTCGTCATGCACGTTATTCAGCAGAAAGATCCGCGTGTTCAGGCCCGCCAGCAGTTGGTCCATCTGCCGGCTGTCAAACTTCTGCCCGGTGCTCACCGCGATGCCTTCGAGTCCTTCCAACACGCGCGCCTTGTCGCGCTCGGTTTGCAAGCGGCCGATAAACCACGTGCCCGCGTTTGAAAGTCCCTTGTAGTCGAGATCGACTGGATTTTGCGTAGTCAGCATCACGCCGAGACCGAACGCACGCCCTTGTTTCAACAACGTCAGCAGCGGCAACTTCGACGGCGGATTCGCTACGGGCGGGAAGTAACCGAAGATCTCGTCCATGTACAGAATCGCGCGCAAACTTGTGGTGCCCGATTGAGTTCGCATCCAACCAAGCACCTGGTTCAGCAACAACGACACGAAGAACATCCGCTCCGCATCGCCGAGATGGGCGATCGAGAAGATCGAAAGTCGCGGTTTGCCTTCCGGCGTGTGCAGGATCGACGGAACATCCAGCGGATCGCCTTCCAACCACGTGGCGAAACTCGGCGACGCGAGCAAGTGATTGAGTGCCATCGCGAGCTCGAAACGATCCTCGTTCGGGAAGAACGAATCGAGATCCATGACGCCGATCTTCGTGATCGCAGGCGTTTGAATCTTCTGAATCAACGCAGCGATATCGAGATCGTGGCCCGCCGACCATTCGTGGCTGAGAATGTTGGAGATGAGAATGTGCTCGCGGCTGCGAATTGGATCGGCGTTGATACCGACCAAGCCCAGCAGGCTCGTGACGGTCGTGTTAATGCGTTCGGCGAGTAGTTCGTTGTCTTCCCTGATCGTCGCCAGCGGCGCGGTGAACGACTTCAAAATCGAGACGGGAATGCCGGCGTTGCTGCCAGGTGTGTAAATGCGAAAGTCAGCGGCGTCGCGCAGGCGTTTGATGCGTTCGCCGTCCTGGCCCCAGCCGGCGAGGCCGTCTTTCCAAAGTTCAGCTTGTTGCGCGGCGTAGGCGTCGACGGAGAGGTTTTTCTTTTGCGCGTCGCCTTCGTTTACCCACGGCGCGAAGTCCTGCGGCGAGAGGTTTGGGAACGTGAGCAGCAAGTTACTCAAATCCCCCTTCGGATCGATGATGATCGCCGGTATGCCGTCGATCGCGGCTTCTTCGAGCAGGCCGATGCACAGGCCGGTCTTGCCGCTGCCGGTCATGCCGACGCAGACCGCGTGCGTTACCAGATCCTTCGAGTCGTAGAGCAGCAGGCCATCGTTGGGTTTCTTCTGCGCCAGATCGTAAGGACGGCCAAGATAGAACGCGCCGAGCTTCTCAAAGTCCTCCATGGTCACCTAGCCCTTTGCTTGCTGATTCAACTGCCATTTCGTGCGAGTGTACGCGATGCGGAAGCCGTGTCGTTCGGCGTTGCGCTGCGAGCCGCTGCCGGGAAGCGCGACCATCATCCCGACGGTGCAGCCTTGCTCGGCTGCGTAACGCAAGCGTCCTTCGAGTAAGGCGAGCTGCGCGCCTTGCCGTCTGGCGGCGGGAATCGTGCTTGCGCCTGCGAGTAGTGCGACGTCGCCAGCGATCGTCAAAGCGCCCGCGGCGATCGGTTTTCCGTTCAACTCGGCGAGGAACGAGAGCGTTTTCGAAACGGCCATTACCCGGCCCATGTCGCGCATGAAGTCTGCGACTTCGGTGAACTCACTCCAGCCTTCAAACGCCGTCTCGGCCCAGAGATCCGTTTCAGTTTGCTCGATTGGGCGCACCGTGATTGCGCCTGGTTCATGCAAACGCATGTCAGCCGTTATTGGACGATACAAGACGTTTGAAAATTCGACCGGCCGATAACCACGCTCGTTGAATAATTCAAACACGGAGTTATCCGCCAGCGGACAAACCTCGTGAAAAACATCGGCGCCTTTCGACTGGAAGAACTCTTCGATCCGGTCTAATTCGTTTGCTTCGATTGGTTGAAACACACCCAAACCAAACGTCTGTGTCACCGGCGAGCCAACGCCATCAAACATCGCCGACGCGCCCGCCACTTCGATCCACTGCGCGCCGACGTCCGGAAACGCGTGGGCTCGCGCGTCCACAAAATCGACGTTTCCACGCACCTCGGTCCGTTCCAAACGGCGGGCGAGATCGATGTCGGCAAAGGGATAAGTTGTCTCCATGATCATGCAATCCAAACGGTCTTGATATTGACGAACTCGCGGATGCCAAACTCCGCGAGCTCGCGGCCATAGCCGGAATGCTTGACGCCGCCAAACGGCAAACGCGGGTCGGAAGCGACCATGCCGTTGATGAACACGCATCCGGCTTCGATTTCGTCGATGAACTTTGTCTGTTCGGCTGCGTCGTTGGTCCAGGCGGACGAGCCGAGGCCAAACGTCGTCACGTTCGCCAGTCGAATCGCTTCGTCGATGCCCGCGACGCGGAAGAGCATAGCAACGGGACCGAAGATCTCCTCGCATGAAACCGGCCAGGACGGATCGACGTTGACGAGAACTGTCGGCTCGTAGAAGTTGCCGGGACGATCGGGTTTTTTG
Source organism: uncultured Acidobacteriota bacterium (assembly GCA_963770215.1). GTDB lineage: Bacteria > Acidobacteriota > Blastocatellia > Pyrinomonadales > Pyrinomonadaceae > PSRF01. The sequence continues at coordinate 328,334 of CAVYOP010000005.1, read as the reverse complement.
CCGCCCGTTAAGATACGCGCGCCGGCGGCGACGGCTTTGTTTACTTGCTCCGCGATGTCGTCGCGGATCTGCGGCGTCGCGAGTGGTCCAATGTCGGTCGACTCGTCCATCGGATCGCCGATGCGCAGCGCCTGCATGCCATCGACAAATCGTCTCTCAAACTCGTCATAGATCTCAGCCGCGACGATGAAACGCTTCGCCGCAATGCACGACTGGCCGTTGTTGATCGTGCGTGCTTTGACGGCAGTGGTCACGGCGTCGTCGAGATTTGCTGAAGGCATGACGATGAACGGATCGCTGCCGCCAAGCTCCAGCACCGTTGTCTTGATCTGCTGTCCGGCTATGCTCGCGACGCTTCGTCCCGCAGGTTCGCTGCCGGTTAGTGTCGCTGCAACGACGCGCGGATCTTTCAGAATGCCCTCGACCTCAGCAGAGCCAATCAAGAGAGTTTGAAAAGCGCCTGGCGGAAAACCGGCGCGTGCGAAGACGTCTTCGATCGCGAGGGCGCATTGCGGCACGTTCGACGCATGTTTCAGCAAACCGACATTGCCGGCCATCAACGCGGGCGCGGCGAAACGAAAAACTTGCCAGAACGGAAAGTTCCACGGCATCACCGCCAGCACTGGTCCAAGCGGCTGAAAATGCACGTAGCTCTTTTTGGCGTTTGTCTCGATGATTTGATCCGACAAGTGGCGCTCGGCGTTCTCGGCGTAGTAACGGCAAACCCAGGCGCACTTTTCGGCTTCGCCCACCGCGGCCTTGATCGGTTTGCCCATCTCGGTCGTCATCAGTTTGCCGAGCTCCTGCTTTTCGTTTTCAAGGATTTCGGCGGCGCGGATCATCAGCGCGCGCGGTTGGCAAACGACGTGCGGCGGTAAGTTCGGAACGTGTCGGCTGCGAGCTGTAGTTTTTGTTCGATCTGTTCTGCGGATAAGGCAGAAAAATTGCGGAGTGTTTCTCCCGGTAACGGGGCTGACTGAAGCTATTGCCATGATGGGGTCGATTATAGTCTCTTTTTGTGGTAGATCGTTTTCCTGATGGCGGAACAGAAACCACAACTCGATAAGTTTGGCGTCGCGGCTGCGTTGCAGGAGATCGCGCGTTTGATGGACTTGAAAGGCGGGCAGTATCGCTTCAAGGCGAAGGCGTACAACGCAGGGGCGCGCTCGATCCAGGCCGTTGGCGATCTCCATCAGATTAGTCAGGAAGAACTTGTTGACCACCGTTGCCGCGCATCGGCGGCGCGCTCGCGTCGCAGATCACGCAACTTTATCTCACCGGCGAGTCGTCGGTTTTGAACGAGCTGCGGAAAGAGTTTCCGCCGGGCGTGGTGGAGTTGTCGTCCGTGCCGGGTTTGAGTCTCAGCAAAGTGCAACTGCTGCATGACGAATTGGGCATCACTTCCGTTGCCGAGCTCAAAGCGGCGGCAGAGGAAGGCCGGTTCCGAGAGCTGAAAGGCTTCGGCGCAAAGACCGAGCAACGTTTGCTTGAATCGATTGCGACGCAGAAGGAACAACCGAAGCACCGGCTGCATCTGCATCATGCGTGGAGCACGGCGGAACAGGTGATTGAATACATGCGGACTCTTGGTGGCGTGGTTGACATTAGCGTTGCCGGATCGTTGCGGCGGTGGAAAGAGACTGTGGGCACGATCGAGATCGTTGCCAGCAGTAAGAAGCCCGGCGCGCTGATCGAACACTTCCAACGTTTCCCGCAGATCGTTTCAAGCGAAAGCAGCGAACCCAACAATTTGACCGCGCTGTTTGTCGACGGCGCGCGTGTTTCGTTTACCGCCGTTTTGCCTTCCGAATTTGCCGTTACCTTGTTTCTAAAAACCGGCTCCGAGGCTCATCTAAAGAACCTCCCGCAAGTCGAATTCGCGAAAATCCCCAAGACGGAAGCGGCGATTTACGATCGTCTCCACATGCAATACGTCCCGCCGGAGCTCCGCGAAAATGAAGGCGAGATAGAAGCCGCGCTGGCCGGCAAGCTGCCCGAAGATCTTATCGAGCTCGACGACGTGAAAGGCATGGTCCATTGCCACACCACCTACTCCGACGGTAAACACACGCTGGAAGCCATGGTGCGCGGCGCCGAAGCGATGGGAATGAAGTACATCACCATCACCGATCATTCGCCCACCGCCTTTTATGCAGGCGGCGTGAAGCTCGACGACTTGCGACGCCAGTGGGACGACATCGACGAGCTGCAGTCGCAAGTGAAGATCAAGATATTGCGCGGCACTGAGTCAGACATTCTCGCCGATGGACGGCTCGATTATCCGGACGACATTCTCGAACAGTTTGACGTGATCGTCGCCAGCATTCACGCGCGTTACAAGATGGACCGCGAGAAGATGACCGCACGCATCGTCACCGCAATGCGACAGCCCGTGTTCAAGATCTGGGGCCACGCGCTCGGTCGTTTGATCGAGCGGCGGCCGCCGTTTGAATGTGACGTGCTGCACATTCTCGACGTGATCGCGGAGTCGAACGCGGCGATCGAGATCAATGGCGATCCTTATCGTCTGGACATGGAGCCGCGTTGGGTGCGCGAGGCGCGCAAGCGAAAGATCAAGTTTATGATCTCGGTGGACGCGCATTCGGTGGGCGCGATGAACAACGTGAAGTACGGGGTGGCGATGGCGCGCCGCGGTTGGGTGCGACGCGCCGAGGTTCTGAATACGTTGAATGTGGGCGCGTTTCAGAAAGCGGTACGGCCGGTCTAAGCTCCTTCTTCGCTAAACACCAAAATATATCCGTTCGGATCCTTCACTTCGAATTCCCAGTTTCCATACGGCTGCTGTCGCAGAGGTTGAACGATGGTCGCTTCTTCGCGCACCGAGTCGTAAAGATCGTTAATGCCATAGACGTGAATGTAGGCATCCCACACGCCGCCGGGGCGCGAATTATAAAGGTCCGGTTTCACGTAATCGACGACGCGCTGAAGAAAGATCGCGACGTCGTCACGACGTAGAATCGCGAACACGTAAGGTTCGCGATCGGGAAAGGGATCGCCGATGAATCCGAGTTGCTCTTCGTACCACTGAATCGTGGCGCTGATGTCGGCGACGGGAAAACACGCCGCGACTGTGCGAAGTTCTGCCATCGTCTAGTCTCCATTCTGTTTGGCATTCGACTCGCCGCCCTCTGGCCCATAGAACATGACCCAGAGCGTGAGGTCGCCGGAAAAGTTTTCAAAGCGATGCACCGCGCCGGCGGCGGCGAAAAGTATGTCACTTGGACCAAACGCACGCCGGCTGTCGCCGCAAACGAATTCGCCTGTTCCCGCGGCGACAAAGTAGATCTCGTCGCGCGTGTGCGGCTGTTGCGGATCTGTTCCGCGCGGGGCGTAGATCTCGACAAGCAAGCTGCCATGCTCGAAAACTGTCGCAAACCGCTGCCCCTCCGGACCCGGCAAACGTTCTAGCGCCTCGCTCACGGTCGCGCTGATACAAGGATTATTCGACTTCATCTTCAGTTAACCTTTGTGCCTTTTGTGCTTCTTGTGCCTCTTCGTGGTTGAACGTCGCACGCCGGCGGCAAGTTTGGATTCTTCGCTTCGTAGTTGCCGATCTCTTCGTCAAACAGTTCGACGAAAGCCGCATTACCCGACTGGGAACGAACTCGCGCCCGGAGTGTCCTCGCCGCGGCCATGACTTCGTCACGCAAGTCTCGCTTGAGATCGACAACGTAGATCCACGTGCCTGACTTGAGCGGGACGATAGTGCGAAAGGCGATGCCGGCGCGCTCGAGTGTGTTCGCGAGAGAAGCAAGGTTGCGGATCGGTTTGCGTGGTTGTAGGGTATAAAGATCCGCGCTGCCTGCGGGTCGCGGATGAAAATAGAGTATAGATTTTTGCCGCGCATCACGACCGAGTCGCGACATCAGATAGCGCACCGTCGGCTCATCGCTCGCGACGCGCAGCATCACCGAAGGTTCCGCACCGTCGCTCCACGATCCCAACGCCTTGTAAGCGCGAATCTGCGTCCGCACCACGCAGCCGAGGTTGACCGATTTCCTGACCAGGTTCGCTTCTTCCGCCGAATTCATGCCCGCAACAGCGTCTTCGAGCTTCAGGTTTTCTTTCGTATTCGGACTGACGAAACCGTAGTTGAGAGATTTCTGTTGTTGGGCGAGAACTGCCGGCGCGTACGCCAGCAGAACCAATAAAACCAGGCTGCGTAATCGATTGTTCATGGTTGCAATATTGATGGCCACGGCAGTTTGCCATTGCCGTCAGTGGCACGATTTATGGCGGCTAGCCGTTCTTCGATAAAACGTCTCGCCGCCGCGGGCTTGCTCGGGCGGGCGCGAAAGCCGGTTCGTTTGGCCCACGCCGGCCACGTCTCGATCACTTTCGCGTGCTTGCCGGATTCCGTATGAATTTGTTCGGCATGGATCAGGAGACGCAATTCCAGCTCGCGCGCTATCTCACCGGGTTTCGATCCAAACGCCTGGCCCGGTTTATGTGTCTCGATCGTCCCCGCGTGGTCCAGCGCTGCGAGCAATGCTCGTGCATTTGCGGAAAGCTTATCCAACTGCCAGTCTTCACGCGCAACGCCGATTGAATAGATCCGGTGCCACAGATCGCGATGGACAAACGTGACCTTGCCGGAGATCAGTTTCACGATCGATACGTCTGCGTGGTCATCGAGCATTTCAGATACGTTGAAGATCGTCTGCGATTGTTTGTGTGACCACCACGATCCGCGCAGCTTCTCGTTTGTGATCAATCCGGCGACACTCGGAAGTTCCGCATCCGACAGCAAAAGCCAGCCGTCAGTTTTTAGTTGAGCAAAGACTTTGTCGAAGTGCTTTTTCGGGCTCGCTGTCATTTCGCGGGATGTTACCGTAGAATGAGCCAACCTTAAATCCTCATCTTCAAGGAGACAACAATGCAACGAAGGTCCCTCACGGAACTCGCCGGTGATCCTGACTTGATCTCGGGTATTTACAACTATTGCGATCGCTGGTGCGAACGCTGTCCGCTGACGTCACGCTGCCTGGTCTATGCAACTGAACAAGACGAAGAAAGCGCGACGCAAACGCACGATCTCACTAACGACGCGTTCTGGCGCAAGCTGGGAACTATCTTTCGGGAAACACGCGACATGATTGCCGAATGGGCCAGGGAAGCCGGCGTCGATCTCCACCAGATCGAAGTGGAAGACGATCCGGCGCAACGGAAACGAAAGCGACAGCAAGTCGACAATCATCCGCTTGCGTGCGCGGGGAAGAAGTATGCAAACGATGCGAGCGACTGGTTTCGCGAGTTGGACCAAACAATCGAGGCCAGCGACGAGCGCAATTGCGATCGTGATGTCGAGGCAGCCGAGCAGTTGGAAGATGCGCGCGAAGTGATTCAGTGGTATCAGTATCAAATCGCGGTGAAGACGATGCGGGCGCTTGCGGCTCGCATTGACGAACGCGAGGCTGACCCCGGAACCACGGATTTGCTGAAGGATTCCGATGGATCAGCCAAAGTGGGGCTGATCGGAATCGATCGCTCGATTGCAGCCTGGCGACTGGTGCAACTCTCGCTGCCGGAACGTGAAAGTTCGATCGTGCCGCTGATACTTCAGTTGGAACGTTTGCGGCAACGGATTGAGACGACGTTTCCTGAAGCGCGCGAGTTTGTCAGGCCGGGATTCGATGAAATTCTGGGTGAAGCAAACTAGCACAAATAGCTTTGCACAAAAAGTACGTTATTAAGTGAAGATGTCTCCCGCAAAGGCGCAAAGACGCAAAGCGGTGCCGCGTTTAGCTGGACTTTCTTTGCGCCTTTGCGCCTTTGCGGGAGAATATCCTTCGTAGCGGACGTTTTTGTGCAAAGCCAGCACAAATGAAAAACGAGAAATAGGAAATGACAAATGATGCCTGTCTGTTTTGTCGAATTGTGTCTGGCGAAGTGCCGGCGGTCGTCGTTTACGAAGACGAGCATTCGGTTGGGTTTCTCGATCACCGGCCGTTGTTTCACGGGCATACGTTGTTAGTGCCACGCGAACATGTTGAAACACTCGGCGACTTGCCGGTCGCGCAGGTTGGACCACTTTTCGAGACTGTGCAGTTGCTTTCGCGTGCCGTGGAAGCGGGGCTCGATGCGGAAGGCACGTTTGTTGCGCTGAACAATCGCGTCAGTCAAAGCGTCCCTCACTTGCACGTTCACGTTGTGCCGCGTCGTAAGAAGGATGGATTGAAAGGGTTTTTCTGGCCGCGCACAAAATACAAGAGCGAAGAAGAAATGTTGGCAGTGAAGAAATCGATCGCGTCTGCATTAACGAAGAACAAAAAATAAAACACGTAAAAGTTTGATCTAAAAACTGTGTAGGAGTATAAACCTCCTGTCACGAAGGTTGCGGCTTTCGAGACCGACACAGGGATCGGCAATCGATGCGGTGACGCTCGAGAGAGAGAAGAGACAGGCGGCTGTAGCTTCTATCGACGCCCTGGTTGGAGCCGAAAGGCTCTGCTAGAGAAGGTTGCGAGACTTTCTCAAGCCATTCGGATAAAAACGAGTGGCACCCGGAGGCAAGGACCCGCCGAAGGGAGCGAAGCGGCTCAGCGAAAGTTGGGCTTCGTTGCCGGAGCGTAACCGGCGGTGGAGGAAAAGCCACCACAACAAAAACCTAAAGGCACCGCATCCGCAAGGGTGCGAGGGTTGTGAAAACGATTCGAGTGCTGACCGGAGATTAGCTGACCGCCAGTTAGTCATCGGGATACAAATTCGGCGGCCCTGAGTGTGTACATGCTTGAGCCGCCACCTATAGAAAGCTTCGGCTGACTGTAGGACAACGGATTGCGCTGCTTTCAGCTTGCTGGGAGTAGCGCATTTCGTTTTTTGTCTGTTTGGTTAAATATTTACACCCGCCAAAATTTTCCATTCATCAAAATTCGTGTTTCCATCGTACTCTCCTTTAAATGAAAGCACGCCTCGTCTGGCTGATACTCTGCGGCATCTGGGGTTCTACCTGGCTGTTTATTAAGCTCGGTCTCGCCGATCTGCCACCCATCACGTTTGCCGGCATCCGGTTCGTGATCTCGTGCGCCATTCTTTTTCCATTGCTGTACTTTCGACACCAGGCGTTGCCAAAAGATCGCCGTGATTGGATCCTCCTGGCAGTCACCGGAGTTTTATCCTTCAGCCTGAACTACGGCCTCGTGTTTTGGGGCGAGCAATACATCTCGTCCGGCCTCGCCGCACTGCTGCAAGCAACGATGCCCGCCTTCGGCCTCGTCCTCGCACACATTTATCTGCCCAGCGAACGCATCACGTGGACGAAGATCGCCGGCGTCGTGCTGGGCGTCTGCGGCGTAGGCGTAGTTTTCTCAAACCAACTAGCCATCTCCGGACGGCAAGCCCTCGCCGGCTGCGTCGCCTTAGTGTTGAGCGCGTTCTTCGCCGCTTATTCGAACGTGCTGGTGAAGACGCACGGCGGCAAGCTGAATCCAGCCGTCATCGCAGCCGTTCAAATGTTTTTCGGTCTAATTCCTCTGCTGCTGGTCGGACTTGCATTGGAAGGTAACCCGTTTCGCTTTCGCTGGACCGCGATCGCCCTGGTCTCACTTCTTTACCTGGCGATCGTCGGCTCAGTCATCGCCTTCTTGCTTTATTACTGGCTCATGCAACACATGGACGTAACGAAGTCGATGTTGATTTCACTGGTCACACCGGTGGTGGCGGTGATCCTTGGCATGCTCGTCCTGGATGAGGAGTTGAGCTGGCGCACGCTGGTCGGCGGCGCCATGATCATTGCCGGCATCGGCTTCATCGTCGTCCGTAAAACAAAAGCTCCTGTCTCTAGTGATCGTACTTCCGTATCAACCCTGTCACGACGCCCTGGATCTGGATCCGTTCGGGAGTCTTGATAAAGATTGGTTTGAACTGCGGGTTCGCCGGCTCGAGCCGGATGAACTCGGATTCGCGATAAAACTTCTTCACCGTCGCATAATTCCCGTCGATCAAGGCGACAACCACCTGGCCATTGTCGGCAGTTTTCTGTGAAGTGACGACGATGATATCGCCGTCCTGAATATTCTCCTCGATCATTGAATCCCCGCGTACGCGCAGCGCGAAGGTACGTCCGCGTCCTTGCATGTCTCTCGGAACCGACACCGTATCGTGGCTCAGAATTGCCTCGATTGGCTGGCCTGCTGCGACGGTCCCGAGCAGTGGAATGTCGGTATTCTCATCAGTGGTCTCCTGTTGTTGTTGTTCGACGACCTGGATACCGCGGCTGACGTTAGGAATGCGTTTAATTAATCCCTCACGTTCGAGCGTTGTCAGAATCGCGTGCACACTCGCCGAAGAGCTCATCTGAAACTGGCGGCCTATCTCGGCGATCGTGGGTGGTTCGTGATTCGACTCGATATAGCGCCGAATAAACTCAAACACACGTTGTTGTTTAGCGGTTACGGGCATGGGCAACATCCTCTCTTTTCCTTTGTGGGCCCTTTGTGGGTAACTCCCTGGTAGCAACACCAGCAAAATAATTTTCGTTGACAAGCGAAAATCGAGCGAACATTCTCGAACATGTGAAGCGAACAGTCAAGTGATTTTTTCTGGTCGGGGAAGTTGCTTGATTGCTCGGGTCGCAATTGGAGTCTGGTTGGTCACACCGTGGCGTTAGCCCGGTGATCAGGTGTTCCACCTCACGTCATCCCGGAAAAGGTGAGTGGTTCGGGATCGTGGTCACTTGAATCCACTCGCCGGGCTAACGCCACGGTGTGGTCGGCCGGAAATACGGATTAACGAATGACGCGGGTGAGTTTTTTCAGGTCGTCGATGAAGCGCCGGTATTCGAGGCGGCGTGTTTCGTCGTCGGGCGCCCGGAGAATAGAGGAGGGATGAACGGTAGCCATGACATAGGGTGCGAGTGTTGATTCGATAAATTGGCCGCGTTGTTTTGTGACGCGAAATTGTGGCCCAAGAAGAGCCTGGGCAGCCGTGGCGCCGAGCGCGACGATCACTTCAGGTTTGATCAGCGCGATCTCGGCTTCGAGCCAGGGACGACAAGCGGCGATCTCCACCGCGTTCGGTTTCTTATGAATCCGGCGCTTGCCGCGCGGCTCCCATTTGAAGTGCTTGACCACGTTGGTGACGTAGGTTTGCTTGCGATCGATGCCGGCTTGTTCGAGGGCATTGTCGAAAAGCTTACCTGCAGGACCAACAAACGGTCTGCCGTTCAGGTCTTCTTTGTTGCCGGGCTGTTCGCCGACAAACAGGACGTCTGCGCGCCGGGCGCCTTCGCCGAAAACGGTTTGCGTCCCTTTTTTCCAGAGGTCGCAAGCCTTGCAATCGGCGGCTACGGTTTTGAGTAAAGAGAGCGTAGCCCGCGGAGGAATCAAAGCTGCGGCTGTATTTTCAGCGGATTTACGCGTGGCCATAGTCACCCTTTACGAGAAGTCAGCATCGCGCCTGAGAGTTTGAAAAGTGTGGCACTGTTCTTACAGATCAATCATGAGAGCAGCAATTTCAAAGGCAGAGATTGAGTTTGATATGGCGAGTCGTTTTGCCGACGCGTTCAAGATCCATGAAAAGCCCGTGGTCGAAACGATCTCCAGCGGCATCGCCGAAGTCGATGCTTTGACGGGTGGCATTCCGCGCGGGGCAATCAGCGAGCTCTTTGGGCCGGCATCGTCCGGACGCACCAGCATGATGTTTTCCCTGCTGGCACATGCCACGAGGCATGAAGAGGTTTGTGCCGTGGTCGACATCAACGACGTCTTTGCGCCGACAGTCGCCGCGGCCGCCGGCATCGACTTCAATCATTTGCTGTGGATTCGCTGCGGCGACAGTCTCGAGAACGCTTTCAAAGCCACCGACCTGTTGTTGCATGCCGGCGGTTTTGGTCTCGTCGTCCTCGACCTGGCTGACGTCGCGGGCAAGGATGCGCGCCGGATTATTCCGTCGTGGTGGTATCGCTTCCGTCGAACGGTGGAAAACAAGCCGACGTCGATCGTCGTGATGTCGGAAGAGCCGTGTACGCGCTCGTGTGCGGCATTGACTCTGGAGCTGAAGGGAACTTCCGAGTGGTCGCGAGCGGATCGCGAAAAAGGCAACGTTGTGCCGATGCGAAAGGCAAAGCGCGCGTCAGTCACGCAAGGAAATCTCTTGCGCTTCAACGAAGTGAAGGTAAATCGCCAGCGCCCCATCTCTCCGTGGTCTAACGAGAGCCAGTTTCGAGCGTGTGGGTGAAATAGGTTCGTAAATTTTCGATAATTTTTGTGTGCGATGTTTGCTTGTATTCATGCCCCTAAGCTTTCGGCTGACCTGTCTCTGCCGGACTTTGCCTACGGCTTTTCACCCATTGTCGAGGAAGCCGGAGGCCGGACTGTGGTGATCGATGCCGAGGGTTGCGATCTGTTGTTTGGTTCTCCCTATCAGCTTGCCAAAGACATTGCTCGGCGAGCAGGAGACCCACGGACAAACGGCGGTCTGGAAACATCCGTCAACGTGGCCCTCGCCGCCAATCCTGACGCAGCGATTCACGCCGCCATGCGCCTGCAAGGCATCACCTTCGTTTCCGCGGGGGAAGAATTAACGTGCCTGGGCGAGTTGCCGATCGAAGCGCTCGAGTTTTCTCTCGTGAACGTCGAGAAAAAACTGGCTGACGAGCTCTGCGAGACGCTGCGTCTCTGGGGCATCCGCACATTTCACGATTTCGCGGCCCTGCCAGTCGCCGGCGTCTCGGAACGCCTGGGCCAGGAAGGCGTCCGGTTACAGCAGTTGGCCGCCGGCAAAACCGAGCGCCACTTAAAGGTCAAACAACCGGCGCCTGTATTCGCAAATTCGATCGAACTGGATCACCCGCTTCACGAACTCGAACCACTCTCTTTTATTTTCGCGCGCTTGCTGAATCAACTCTGCGCCACTTTGGATGCTTACGCGCTCGCCACCAACGAGCTCACAGTGCAGATGCAGCTCGAGGATCAAACTTCACACGATCGCGCGTTGTCATTGCCTCACCCAATGCGCGATCACAAGGTGTTTCTGAAGTTGTTGCTGCTGGAGATGGAGAAGCATCCGCCACAGGCGGCCGTCAACGCCGTTACGATCGCCTGCGATCCGGTGAAGCCGCGCGTGATACAGCATGGATTGTTTGTGCCGTTGGCTCCGTCGCCAGACAAGTTGGAGCTGACACTCGCACGACTGGCAAAGCTGGTAGGGGAGCAGAATATCGGCTCCCCGGTTTTGCTCGACACGCACCGGCCCGATGCCTTCGACCTGAAGCGATTTGCTTTAGACACTCCGTCAGATCTGCGTAAACGTAAAAAATCTGCCGGCAATCGGCAATCGGCAATTGGCAATCGGCAATGTTTGGGGTTCAGAATGTTTCGCCCGCCGTTGCGCGCCGTGGTCCAGGTCGATCGCGGCCTGCCGGCGCAGATCAGCGCCTGGGGCAAGCAGCGCAGCGTTTATGGCCGGGTCGTCAACGTCGCCGGTCCGTGGAGAACGACAGGCGACTGGTGGCGCAGCGAACGCTGGGCGCGAGACGAGTGGGACGTCGCAGTCGAATCAGGCAAGCCGGGATCGGAACAGCAGGCTGTTTATCGCATCTATCGCGAACTGAATAACGGAGCGTGGTTTGTAGAAGGTAATTACGACTAAGGATTTCGAAATTCGAAATTCGAATTGTCATGTACATTGAACTACACACGCGCTCGGCGTTCAGTTTTCTGGAAGGTGCATCGCTTCCCGAGGAGTTGATTGCGACGGGCCTGGCCCTGGAGATGCCGGCCATTGCCTTACTCGATCGCGACGGCGTGTACGGCGCGCCGCGCTTCCACCTCTCGGCAGACAGAAACGGCCTCAAGGCGCACATCGGCGCCGAGCTCACTGTTCGACATCCCATTGCCACCTCCCAAACCTGCGCGATTCCCGTCCTGGTAAAAACCCGCCAGGGTTATCAAAACCTTTGCCGTCTGGTCACGCTGATGAAATTGCGTGTGCCCAAACACGCCAAGCCCGGCGAGTGTTCGGTCACCGCGGACGAACTGGCCGCTCATGCCGCGGGACTGGTCTGTTTGACCGGCAGCTTTGATGGTCCAATGGCAACCGCCCTTAGCCTCGAAAACGGCGACTCGACCAAAGCCGCACAAAAAACCGTCGAATGGCTGACCAGCGTGTTCGGCCAGGACAATGTTTACGCAGAGCTCCAGCGCCACTTCGATCGCGAAGAGGAAGCGCGCAACCAGGCCGTAATCGATCTCGCGCGCCGCAACCATCTCCCACTGCTGGCCACTAACGGAGTTTGTTACGCCACAGCCGCACGCCGCGAAATCTCAGACGTCTTTACCTGCATCCGCAACCATGTGCGTCTCGAAACTGCCGGCCGCCTGCTCGCGCGCAACTCGGAGCGCTATCTCAAGTCAGGCGCGATCATGCAGAAGATCTTCTCAGACTTGCCGGAAGCGATTGCCCGCACCGTCGAGCTTTCCTCGCGCCTCGAGTTCACGCTCAAAGATCTCGGTTACGAGTTTCCCAGGTATCCGGTGCCGGACGGCGAAACGATGACGTCGTTCCTGCGCAAGCGCACTGAAGAAGGCGGTCGTTGGCGCTACACCGGCCGCAATGGCATGCCCACTTACGAACAAGCGCGCGGCCAGCTCGAGCGCGAGCTGAACGTTGATCGAAAAGCTGAAGCTCGAAGGATATTTTCTGATCGTCTGGGACATCGTTCGCTATTGTCGTGATGAAGGAATACTCGTCCAGGGACGCGGCTCAGCCGCGAATAGCGCCGTTTGTTACTCACTTGGCATCACGGCCGTCGATCCGATCGGCATGGATCTGTTGTTCGAACGTTTCCTTTCTGAAGAACGCGGCGAATGGCCGGACATCGATCTCGATCTCCCGAGCGGTGAAAAGCGCGAGAAGGCGATTCAATACGTTTACGAGCGCTACGGGAAACTGGGCGCGGCGATGACGGCCAACGTCATCACTTATCGCGGTCGTTCGGCGGCGCGCGAGGTCGGCAAAGCGCTCGACTTCGACGACGACACGCTCTCACGTCTCTCACGCTTGGTCCATACCTGGGAATGGAAAGATCCAAAAGACTCCAACGAGCGGCAGTTTCATGACGCGGGTCTCGATCTCTCAAACGAGCGCATCCGAAAGTTCTTTCAACTTTATCAACAGGTGCAGGACCTGCCGCGCCACCTGGGCCAACACTCCGGCGGCATGGTCATCTGCCAGGGACAGCTCGACTCGGTCGTGCCGCTCGAGCCCGCGGCCATGCCCGGCCGCGTCGTGGTCCAGTGGGACAAGGAAGACTGCGCCGATCTCGGATTGATTAAAGTCGATCTGCTGGGACTGGGAATGATGGCGGTGCTGGAAGACTCGATCCAGTTGATTCGCGATTCGTATGGCGAAGAGGTCGACCTGGCCCATCTCCCGCCGGAAGACAAAGGCGTTTACGAAGCGTTGCGAAAGGCCGACACGGTCGGGATGTTTCAGGTTGAAAGCCGGGCTCAGATGTCATGTTTGCCGCGGCTGCGGCCGGCGAAGTTTTACGACATCGTGGTCCAGGTCGCCATCATTCGTCCCGGACCCATCGTCGGCAAAATGGTCCATCCGTATCTCAACCGCCGGCTGGGCCGCGAGCCGGTGCTCTACGCGCATCCGGCGTTGGAACCGATTTTGAAACGCACCCTCGGCGTGCCGCTGTTTCAGGAGCAACTGTTGCGCATGGCGATGGTCTGCGCCGGCTTCACGGGCGGCGAAGCGGAAGAGTTGCGGCGCGCGTTTGGGTTCAAACGTTCAGAAGCGCGCATGAAAGACATCGAGGTAAAACTGCGGCGAGGTCTGCTGAGCAAAGGCATCACCGGAAAGACCCAGGACGAGATCGTGCTCGCGATCAGCTCGTTTGCTTTGTATGGCTTTCCCGAATCTCATGCCGCCAGCTTCGCTTTGATCGCTTATGCGAGCGCCTATTTGAAGTGCAATTACCTGGCGGCGTTCACGACGGCCATGCTCAACAATCAACCGATGGGTTTTTATCAGCCTTTCACCCTCGTGAAAGACGCGCAACGTCATGGGTTGAAAGTCCTGCCGATCGACATCACGTGCTCGGACTGGTTGTGCACGATCGAAGAGACGCCGGAGACGCGCGCGCTGCGGCTCGGGCTCAGGTACGTGAAGGGGTTGAGCCGGCAATCGGGACAGGCGATTGTCCGCGAGAGATCCGCACACCCGTTTGCAGGCATTAACGATCTTTGTAACCGCGTTCCTGAACTGCGCAAAGACGAGCTGAGAAAGCTGGCGGCGATTGGGGCACTCAATTTTATTCAAGGCGATACTGGACCATGGTCAGTGAACCGGCGCGATGCGTTGTGGCAGGTCGAACGAGTCACACGCGCGGCGGGCGAGTTGTACGAAGAGTTGCCCGAGAAAGATGGCGACTCGCCGTTGTTGCCGATGTCGATCACGGAACGCCTGGACGCCGATTTCCGCGGGACGGGATTGACGATTGGGAAGCACCCGGTGGCTTATCATCGCGCCGAGCTGAACAAGATGGCGGCGTTGCGGGCGAGCGATATTCAAAAGCTGCGTGATGGAAGTTTTGTCCGCGTGGCGGGTTGGGTGATCGTCCGGCAACGGCCGGGGACGGCGAAGGGATTCATGTTCTTGACGCTCGAGGATGAGACTGGCGTCAGCAACATCATCGTCACGCCGCAACTGTTCGAGCGCTACCGCATCGAGCTGGTGGACCACCCGTTTCTTTTGATCGAGGGCGCGTTGCAGAACCAGGACAACGTTATTTCAGTCAAAGCACACCGCGTGCAGCCGCTGTCGTTCAAAGTTGCGGCAGCGCAGTCTCACGATTTTCACTAAAACAGGGTTCATTTCCCGGTTGTCATTTTCTATTGCCTGTTTGTCATTTAATGAAAAATGACAAATGACAAACGGAAAGCGATAACTGTTTTTACGCGGGGCGGGCGGCGTGGCGAGGCGGGGATTCGATCAGGCCCTGGACCACCTGGGCCACTTGCGATAACGGTTTCGGCTTCCTGAGAAAAGCATCGGCGCCACAACGACGCGCTTCGTCTTCCATCTCGGCCGATCCATAAGCGGTAAGCACGATGATTCTGGCCTGCGGGTTTTGCTCGCGAATCATCCGGATCATTTCGAGCCCGTCGGCATTGCGTTTCATGCTGAGGCGCAGATCCTGAATCACCACCTTGTACTCGGTAGCTTCCAACAACTTCTCCGCCTCTTCCATCTCACGCGCCGTATCCACCTTGTAACCGTGCAACGAGAAATACTCGCTCATGGAAAAGCAGATCGACTCCTCGTCGTCGACGATCAGGAGTCGCGGCATGGGTATTTCTCTGGCGCCCTGGTCCCGAGCCCACATTTGTCTCAATTTTCCCGAGACCCTTTTCAGCGCTCCGAATCGACTCTGTTTCACGGCACTCACGAATACTTGGGGCAGACGTATCGGGATGCAAGGAACTTGAGCAAGTTTGTTCTATGACAAAAGCTCGCTACACCCGTTTTAATGATTCACTGCAAACACAAGTAAATCACACGTTAGTTAGTGTTTACCGACCCGGTGCTCGTTCACGGCATTGGACCATCACTGCGGACAGTCCTCTTCTATGGAACCACCAGTTAGCCTGGCGGCTCTGTTGATCTGGGCGAGGTATTCGAAAAATCAGGGTACAGCGAGGTTCTAATAAAGGGGGAACTTTGGTAGAACCACCTGCTGCCTGAAAGCTGCGGGCATTGTTGAATGCCGCAGCTTGCCAGCAGCCCGTGTCGTTTAAATTCAACAGCTCCCGTCAATCTCATCGTTTCTCCCGCACCACAACGATGACATTTCGTAAACGGTGGGAGGGAAAGCCGGGCCCACCGTCCAGGACCGAAAGCTTAGATTGCAATAGCCGCCCGCACATTACCTCTGTGCGTGGCGGGAACATTCACTCTGCCCGATATGCTTGGCGTGGCCGGTTTGGTGATGATGTAAAGCAACACTTCACAAACCTCACGTGTGCCGGTGCCAATCGTGTTTCCCTTTTCGTCCTGGAGCGCATAAATCTGCCCGTTGGAATCCAAGGGAAAGATCATTGGTTGAGCGTACATTTTTCTCAGATCTCCTTGTACACCCTTGCCTATTCCACCGACGGCTTGAACCGTCGACGCACCACTCCGGCGATTCCGACCAGCCCTGTTCCGAGAAGCAACATGGTGGTTGGCTCTGGAACTGCACTGCCGGTGATCTGGCCCTGGACCGTGGTGATTCCGTTGTTGGAAGCCGGCGGTACAAGGTTGAGCGGATTGTTGGTGATGGAATAAGTGATGCCGCCAATCGTCACCGAAGTCACACTAAAGTTGACTACCCCGGTGCCGGAATTACTGGCGCTGAACGTGCCGCTGAAAGTGGCGGAAAAACTATCACTGCCAGCGGTCGGTACGGTCTGAGTGATGGTGAGCGTAAAGGTGCCGGATGCGTTGATAACACCGTTGCCACTCACAAAAGTTTGGAAGTTGCCAAAACTCGAGCCCGTTGGGGTGTTAAGGCTGGTAGAGCCGAGACCAGTGAACGTGATCATCAGCGCGTTACCCATACCACCCGCAAAGGTTACCGAGTTTGTGCCACTGCCAGCACAACCTACGCAGGTAAAGGTTCCTGACGTAGAAAACGTGACCGGGTCTGCATTGGCCGTCGATGCCGCAAAGGCCATCATGACACCCAACAACGCGGTCATAAGTGACGTTTTTAATAAACGTGCCATGTTGTATCCCCTCTCAATATCTCCTTCGATTGTTCGCACATTATCGAATTTGATGGTTCGCACTTGATTGTTGAGCAGACCCTTACTCCGCTCTGGACATGGCACTCTCAGGTTTAAGTTTTATGCTGCAACACCTGCGGGGCAATCGCAGGTGGGGCAACACGTGGTCCAAGGAAAACTGCCGATCCGAAGCTTGTAGTTCCTGGGCGGCTTCGGTTACTTCTTCCGAAATCGTTTTCTGAAACCGGCCGCTGCGCCGAGCAGACCTGTTCCGAGTAGCAACATACTGGCTGGTTCAGGGACCGAGACTAACAGCGCATCCTTGTCGGAGCCGCCGTCCTGGAATCCCCTCATGCGAATCAACATGCTGTCGAAAATGCTCGCTTCTGTGTTTCCGTTCAGACTGGCAAGTGTCAAAGTGAAAGTCACCGTTGCTCCGGGAGCCGTGCCTCCACTTGGATTTCCGCCCCCGTTGTAATCATTTCCGGTGGCGCTTATTAAATGGGTGCGCGTACCGTCGGGGGAAACATTGCCTGTCCATCCGGTTGGGGCTGGCCCAAACACGGCGAAATTAGCGTTGGTGGTGGTGAAGTTGTTGATTACCGTTCCGGCCGTCAGGTTAAAAGCGGCAGCGGTTAAAAAACCGCCGTTTACTGCTGGGCTGGTATTTGTGAGTGTGATAGTTACTACATTGCCGGTGACATTGATACTTGCTGAACATTGCGCTGGGCTATCGGGAGCACACGTTCCAATCGCATCCGCCTTACTCTCGATGGATGCGAAGCAAATTACCAACAGGACCGGCAATAAAGGGAGAATCGCGCTTCTCACGCGATTTAGAATTGACATTACCTTGCTCCTTTATGCTCCAAAGGGATTGATCAGGCTTGAACTGCCAGAGCATGCGGGGCAATGCACACCCTAATGAGTCTTTCGCCCACACCCCGGCCTTAAGTCGGGGACTTAAATACATTGGCACTTGGCCAATGCTAAGCAAACCTTGGGCCATCGTCCTCGCAGACCAGGACTAACCAATTACCCTGCTATTCGAGATTTCTGGAGGGGGTGAATTTCTACGTCTAAAAGCTTTGTCCGGTATTCAGACTGAAGTCTAGACTTTGGACGGGGTTATCTGATGCTTCTTAATCTTCTGATAAAGCGAGCTTCGCGGGATGCCCAGCCGTTTCGCCGCCTTCTCCACGCGGCCTCGTTCCTCGTTCAGCACCCGTTCGATGTGCTGCTTTTCGAGCTCGATTAGCGTCAGCCGAGTATCGAGGAACGGAGTTCCCACTTGTGTATGACCGTCGAAGTGAAGGTCATTGAGCGTGATGCTTTTCTGGTCACTCAGCAGGACCGCGCGTTCGATAACGTTACGCAGTTCGCGGATGTTGCCGGGCCATGAATAGGCTTGCAGGGCCTGGATGCTCATCTCGTCGAGACGCAACTCTCCGCGGCCCAGGTCGGCGGCGACTTTGTCGAGCAGGTATTGGGCCATCGTCTGGATATCTTCGATCCTTTCGCGCAGGGCGGGGAACGAAAGCGGGATAGTGCTGATCCGAAAATACAGATCGTCGCGAAAGCGCTTGTCACGGACCAGTTGGCCTAGGTCCTGGTGCGTCGCTGCGATGAGCCGCACGTCGACTTGTCGATCTCTAACGTCGCCGACGCGGCGGAAACGTTTCTCTTCCAGCACCTTCAGCAGTTTCGGCTGAATCTGCAAATCGACGTCGCCGACTTCGTCGAGGAAGATCGTGCCGCGATGGGCCACTTCGAACAATCCCTGTTTGGAAGCAGTAGCGCTCGTGAAGGCGCCTTTCTCGTGACCGAACAGTTCGGTTTCGAGCAGCTCACGCGAAAGGCCCGCGCAGTTGAGATCGACAAACGCTTCTTCAGCACGCGGACTGTTGTCATGCAGCCACCGAGCGAGCACACCTTTGCCTGTGCCGGTTTCGCCGAGAATCAGGACCGGGCTCTCAGTCGACAAGATCTTCCTGGCTTGATCGGCAAGCGCGCGAATCGCGGGACTGGTGCCGATAAACGGATCGATCGCCTGTCGCACCTGGCGCGACTTACTCGCCAACTGCTTGTGATGGTTGCGTTGCTTCTGGAGCAAGCGTTGAAGAATGACGAGCAGCGTGGGAAGTTCGAGTGGCTTGGTCAGAAACTGTTCCGCGCCTTCTTTAATCGCTCGCACGGCGAGATCAATCGAACCGTGCGCGGTCAGGACCAGCAGCGGGATGCCCGCGTCGATCTCTTTCAATCGCGGGAGAAGATCGAGCGCAGTGCCATCGGGAAGCATGTAGTCGGCGATGACGATGTCGGGGCGAGAGGTGCGAAAGATGTGTTGCGCATCCTGGCAGCTTTCGGCTTCTTCGATTTCGTATCCGTGCTGTTCGAGGAAATCACGGATACCAAACCTGACCCCTGATTCGTCGTCGACGACCAAAACCTTGTTCCTGGACATTTAGCGATCTCCCTCGGCCGGTATGGGAAAACGGGCTATCATACATGCTCCGCCCTCAGGATTATTCCCTGCAAGCAATCTTCCTCCGTGTTCCTGCATGATGCGATGGGCGATAGCAAGCCCGAGGCCGGTGCCGCCGCGGCGCTTTGAGAAGAAAGGCTCGAATAACTTAGGCAAGTCTTCCGCCAAAATCCCTGGACCAGAATCTTTGATCGCACATTGCACCCACTCCTGCCCGGTGTCATGCACCTTGCACGCGTCGACGCTGACAACGCTTCCCGCGGGCGAATGCTGAATTGCGTTTTCGATCAGGTTTACAAAGACTTTTGAAAGGCGACGGCGATCGATCCTGATCTTCGGCAACGACTCTTCAAGGCTGCTGCTGAGCTTCACCTGGGCCACTTCAGCCGCCGGCATACAAGCGCGCACCGATCTCGTGATCATCTCTTCCATCGAAACCAGGTACAGCTCGCCGCGAAACGGCTTGCCGTATTCGAGCAGCTCTTCCATCAGCACCGTCAACCGGCCGATCTCGTCGCGCAGTACGTTCGTGTAGCGCTGGTATTCGGTGCGATCGCTGAATCGCGTCTCGAACGCGTCGAGAATCGACGAGATGCCAAACAACGGATTCCTGACTTCATGGGCCACACCGGCGACGAGCGATCCGAGTAACGACATCATTTCGCTCTGCCGCAACGATGCTTCAAGCTCGGCGCGCTTCGTGATGTCCTGCGCGATCAGGATCGCGCGCTCGCCGGCGGAACCGAATTCGTTGATGTGATAGAGCGTGATGGCCCACGTCTTTCCATCCGCGTCGTCTTTTACTTCTTCCTCGACGGGCGTGTGGTAGTGACGAAGAGTTTTCATCAGCTCGGCTGCTTTTTTCCAGGGCTGGTGATCGCCCAGCTCGCCGATCGTCTTGTCAATGATCAGCTCCGCCTGGATGCCGACGATCTGTTCCGCCGCGAGATTCGATCGCTTGATCGTGCCGTCGAGGTCGATGATCAGGACCGGAAAATCGATCGCGTTGAACGTCTGGCGCCACTCCATTGCCGACTGCTGAAGAGATGTGTGCAGTCGTTGCTGTTTTTCGTCGAGCAGCTTTCGTTCGGTTACGTCGTTGACAATCACGAGCCTGCTGTTCTTGCCGTCAAAGACGACCGGGTGCGAGCTCATCTCGACGTAGATGATCTTTTTGTCGCGCGTTTGATGACGCCACGGGCTCGAGATAACGAGCTCGCCGGCATCGTCGGCGTTTTTGATCATCAACGTGGGAATGTCTTCGTCCGGGCGAAGATCGTTGATGGTCATCGAGAAAAACTCGTCTCGACTGTAACCATAAATGCGCGTCGACGCTTCGTTGACTGCCAGGAAACCGAGCGTGTCTTCGTTGTAGACCCAGATCGGCTGCGGCGTGGATTCGAAAAGCAGCCGGTAGCGCTCTTCGGAATCACGGAGCGCTTGTTCGAAGTGTTTCCTTTCGGTGATGTCGCGAGCCAGGCCGCGAAAACCGACCGTTTCATCAAGACGATCCTTGATCGGCGAAACTATGAGATCGAGCCAGCGATCCTCACCGGCGGCGGAGTGGGCCACGAACTGGTGGCGAAACTCTCCGCGAGCACGCGCCGCGTCGCGGCTTAGGCTCCCGGCGAAGCCGTTGCTTTCCGGAATCACGCCAAAAACGGAGAAGAACGAGTTGCCGATCAGGTCTTCCTGTTTACGTCCCAAAAATCTCTCGCCGGCGTGATTGATGCTGGTGAGCCGTCCGGCGAGATCCTGGGTAAAGATCATGTCGCTGGCTTGCTCGACGAGATCTCGGTAGCTGGCGTCGAGGCGCGAACGTTCGAGCAAGCGGGAGACTTTCGCCACGAGCCGGGCGGAGTCAAACGGAACTTCGAGATAGTCGTCGGCGCCGGCACGCAGACCGGCTACGGCGCTTTCGGTGTCTTTCTGAAGCGCGCTGACGAGAAGAATGGGGACGGTTTTCAGCTCGGTGTCGGCGCGCATCTTCTGGCAGAACTCGAGGCCGTTCATGCGCGGCATCGTCACGTCGCTGATAACGAGATCGGGGCGCTCGCTTTTGGCGAGGGTGAGTCCGTCGAGTCCATCGACGGCGGTGAGTACCGAATATCCCGCTTTTGCCAGCAGATTGCCCATCAACTTGAGCTGGTCAGGCTCGTCGTTGACGATGAGCACGGAATTGTCCTCATGTCCGTTTGAGATTTGTACCCCGTTCATTGGAGCTACCTCAATCAAGCGCCGTGTTTTGGTTGGACAATCAGGGGACGTACGGTTTCGGCTGCGAAATTCAAGCGATGGTCGGCAATGGCAAAATGAATAAATCTCAGGAAATCATTAGATTTTAACCGGCGGAGTATAACACATTGGTACCTAAACTCTGCGACCTCTGCGGTTCTCCGCGCTCTCTGCGTTTCGCTCATGTTCGACGCCGAGGACGCAGAGGGACGCAGAGGGACGCCGAGATACGCAGTAAACCGAACGGGCGTTCGGAGAATCCAAGGACCGTATTTTAATAGTCTCACCCGGTCTTGAAAATCTCTCTAAATTTTCAATAGGGTTTTCGCCGGCGTGAGTCGGAGCGGCCTGATTGTGCCGCCTTCTGTAATGAAGAATGAAGATTCTTAGAAAGAGAGAAGAGATGAGTAGGATTAAAGGTTTAAAGGGAGCGAATTCCCGCGTGAGCATTCTTTTGAGCCTGGCCCTGGTGATGTTTTCGTTTACCGCGTGTAGCGGTCAGAGCCGGGGGATGAACCTCACGGCGGGACAACCAGCGCAACCGCCGGCTGTCGCGCCGGTGGGAATGCAGAATTCTTATGCTGACCTGGTTAGTCGAGTTTCGCCCGCGGTTGTGACCATCCGTTCGACCGAGCGATCTCGCCCGGCGCAGCAGTTTCCATTCATGGACGACCCGCAGTTCCGCGAGTTTTTCGGCGATCGCATGCCGCAGCAACAGCCGCGA
Source organism: uncultured Acidobacteriota bacterium (assembly GCA_963770215.1). GTDB lineage: Bacteria > Acidobacteriota > Blastocatellia > Pyrinomonadales > Pyrinomonadaceae > PSRF01. Next base: position 306,154 of record CAVYOP010000005.1, on the reverse strand, counting down.
CAAGTTCAGGGCGTTGGGTCCGGCGTCATTATTAATGGCGACGGTTATGTCCTTACCAACCACCACGTGATCGACGGCGCTAACGAGATCAAAGTCGAACTAACGGATAACCGCACGTTCACCGCGAAGCTGGTAGGTTCCGATCCGCCGAGCGACCTGGCCGTGTTGAAAGTCGAGGCGAACGGCTTGCCCACGATTCCGTTGGGCGATTCCGACAAGGTGCGCGTCGGTGATTTCGTGTTGGCGCTAGGCAATCCGATGGGGATCGGACAGACCGTGACGTCGGGCATCGTCAGCGCGAAGGGACGTTCGACCGGGTTGAGTGACGGCAGTTTTGAAGATTTTCTCCAGACTGACGCCGCGATCAATCGTGGTAACTCGGGCGGCGCGCTGGTCAATATTACCGGCGAGCTGATCGGCATCAACTCGCAGATCCTGTCGCCGTCGGGCGGCAACATCGGCATCGGCTTCGCGATCCCATCCAACATGGTCAAGGCCGTGATGGATCAGTTGGTGAAGACGGGTAGAGTTCGGCGTGGCATGTTGGGTGTGACGATTCAGTCAGTCACTGCCGACCTGGCGTCGAGCATGAATCTGCCGGCGGCTCGCGGCGCGGTCGTCACTTCAGTGCAAACTGGTGGTCCGGCGCAAAAAGCGGGAATCCAACGCGGCGACGTGATTACGGCGGTCAATAACCAGCCGGTAGTCGACAACAACAGTCTGCGAAACCAGGTGGCCGCGATGGCGCCCGGCTCAAATGTGACGTTGACCGTGTTGCGCAACGGGCGCGATCAGAACGTTCCGGTTTCGCTGGCTGAATTGCCGGATCGTCCGCGCGATGACAGCGAAGAGACCAGCAGCAACGGCGGCGGAATGGGCAACGAGAAGTATGGTCTGACGTTGCAGGTGTTCACCGCCGAAAATGCACAACGCTACGGACTCGACGCCGACGATCAGGGGTTGTTGGTGACGAGAGTCGATCCGGCGGGCAGTGCTGCCAATGCCGGCATTCGGCTGGGCGATTTGATTCAGGAAGTTAATCGTCGTCCGGTGCGGAACGTTGCGGACTTTGGCGCAGCGATTCAACAGTCAGGTGCGCGACCAGCGTTGTTGCTTATTAAGAGACGAAACGCGGTGACGTTCCTGACGTTGAGACCAAATTCGTAAACTCAGCGCTCTCCGCGTCTCTCGGTGTTCTCTGCGTTGAATGCGGAGAAAACCGCAGAGGGCGCAGGGAACCGCAGAGGTCGCAGAGTTCAGAATAGGAGACCACTCCGTCCACGGGTCCGCGTGATCCGTGGACGTTTTTGTGTTAGGTTGCGGAACTTGGAGGACCAACAGCGGTGAGAGAATTCGATCAGCGACCATGGGGCAGTTACACCGTGCTCGAAGAGGGAAGCACGTTCAAGGTGAAGCGTATCGAAGTGTTGCCCGGAAAACGTCTCAGTTACCAAAAACACTCGCAACGCGCCGAGCACTGGTTCGTCGTCGAAGGAACTGCCAAAGTCACACTCGACGGCCGCGACATCACCGTCAGCGCCGGCGAAGCCATCGACATTCCCATCGGATCTGCGCATCGCGTTGAGAACCCCGGCGAAGAAGATCTGATCTTTATCGAAGTGCAGCGAGGAAATTATCTCGGCGAAGACGACATCGTGCGTCTCCAGGACGATTTCGGCAGAACCTAAACTTTTGCAGATCCGTAGCCACAAACATGGCTGACTCCCCCAACCAACTTATCGCCTCGCCCGAATCCGTGCCCGAACAGTCACAAAGCTTGTGGGCCGACATCAAGGAATCCCTTCGTGGCTCGCACCGGAGTTACACGACCGGACCGATCGGACGTTCTATCCTGCTGCTCGCCATTCCCATGGTCCTCGAAATGGTCATGGAAAGCGTCTTCGCCGTCGTCGACATCTTCTGGGTTTCACATTTAGGAACAGACGCGGCTGCGACCGTCGGTCTGACCGAATCATTTTTGACTTTGATCTATGCCCTCGCGATCGGCTTGAGCATCGGCGCGATGGCAATGGTCGCGCGGCGTATCGGCGAACAGAACCCGGACGGCGCTGCGCGCGTGGCAGTGCAGGCGATCGCGCTTGCGTTACTCGTGTCGGTCACGATCGCGGTCGTGGCGACGCCGTTTGCCGGGCGATTGCTCATGCTCATGGGGGCATCGCCGTGGATAGTCGAGCATGGCGTTGGCTTCACGCGCGTGATGCTTGCGTGCAACTTCACCGTCGTCTTGTTGTTCATGGTCAACGCGATCTTTCGCGGCGCCGGCGACGCGGCGATCGCGATGCGCACGTTGTGGCTGGCAAACTGGATCAACATCATTCTCGGTCCTTGCTTGATCTTCGGACTCGGACCGTTTCCGAAACTCGGGATCGTCGGCGCGGCAATCGCCACAAACATCGGACGCGGCACCGGCGCGCTCTTCGCGCTGATCAAACTGTTTCGTCCCGGCGGACGATTCCAGATCGGTTGGCGACATCTTCGTATCGAACCATCGGTCATGGCTCGGATGGTGAGACTGTCGGGGACCGCGACGTTTCAAGTCTTCATCGCGATGGCGAGCTGGATTGGACTGGTGCGCATCATCTCGAGTTTCGGGAGTAATGCTGTTGCCGGTTACACATTCGGGATACGCGTGATCCTGTTTGCGCTGCTGCCTTCGTGGGGGCTGGCGAACGCCGCTGCGACGATGGTCGGCCAGTCACTCGGCGCGAAAGATCCGGAACGAGCCGAGCGCTCCGTGTGGAAAGCCGGCTTTTACAACATGATCTTTCTCGGCATCGTCGGCGTGTTGTTCGTGGTGTTCGCGCCGCAGATCATCTGGTTTTACACGGATGATCCACAGGTTTCGCAATACGGCGTCGACTGTTTGCGCATCGTCGCGTACGGGTTTCTTTTTTACGCTTACGGCATGGTGTTGGGGCAGTCGTTCAATGGCGCCGGCGATACGTGGACGCCGACGATCATCAACCTGTTTGTCTTCTGGCTGTGGGAGATTCCGCTGGCTTACGTTCTCAGCAAGGTGTTGGGCTGGGGGCCGCGCGGAGTTTTCGTGGCAATAACGATCGCCTTTTCGACCCTCGCCGTCGTGAGCGCTATCGTATTCCGCCAAGGCCGCTGGAAGCGCAAAGTCGTCTGAGCGAGCCTGTTTACAGTATGTTAGTAAGCCGAAGGCGTTCATTAATTCGAGCCCAGGGTTGCTTCAACCCTGGGTGTAGAGAAGAGAGTTAGAAAACACTGAAAGTTTGCAATTGAAACTCTTTCAGAGTTCTGGAGTAATGCATGACTTGACTCAACCCAGGGTTGAAGCAACCCTGGGCTCGAATTAATGAACGCCTTCGGCGTACCAACCCCTTAACTGACGCCTTCGGCGTACCAACCCTCCAACTGACGCCTTCGGCGTACCAACCCTCCAACTGACGCCTTCGGCGTACCAACCCTCCAACTGACGCCTTCGGCGTACCAACCCCTCCAACTGACGCCTTCGGCGTACCAACCCCTTCAACTGACGCCTCGGCGTACCAACCCTCTCCATTTGACAGTAGCGAGTCCGAACACCGTGTCTGTCGGACTTCGTTACGTTTATACCTTCCTGTTTACCTCAACAAAGCTGTGTACGCTGTAAGGCAAAGGGTCAGAATGATTTGACTCCGGCGGCATCCCTATTGCCTAGGAAAGAAGCGGAGTCTGGGTTGAGAGCAAGGAGGAACCTCTCATGGAGAAGAAACTTAACGGGAAGAAGGTGGCCATTCTGGTCGCCGATGGTTTTGAACAGATTGAATTAACTGAGCCGCGGAAGGCATTGGAAGCTGCCGGTGCGAAAACGGAAATTGTGTCGCCCGCGGAGAACGAAGTGCAGGGATGGAATCACGACGAAAAGGCGGACTCATTTAATGTTGATATGCCGTTGAAACGTGCTCGTTCCGACGATTACGACGCATTGTTACTGCCGGGCGGCGTGCGCAACCCGGACCAGTTGCGAATGCTGACCAGGGCGGTGGAATTTATTGATGGATTTTTCGCTGCGGGTAAACCGGTGGCGGCTATCTGCCACGCGCCGTGGACGTTGATCGAAGCGGAAGTGGTCAAAGGCCGGAAGATCACGTCGTGGCCGTCGTTGAAGAATGATTTGATCAATGCAGGTGCTGAATGGGTCGATCGTGAGGTGGTGGTCGATCATGGATTGGTAACGAGTCGCAAGCCGGCGGACATACCGGTGTTCAATCAGAAGATGATTGAGGAGTTTTCAGCGAACCGGTATGCGCGGCAAAGAGCGGCCTAGGTTTGCTGCGTAGCAGGGCAGCAGGCAGGGCGGGTGCAAGAGCTGGAGGAAGCAATTAGCCTAGAACCTCCCAAGCTTCTGCACCTGTTCCTGTGTTTAGAGCTTTCTGGCTGTCTGGCCGACTTCGATCACGCCGCCTTGAATGACCCGGGCGTTGATGCCGCGCAAGCATAGTTCACGTCCTACAGGCGAGTTCACAAACTTCATCGCCTCAACACCAAAACGATCGACGAACTTATGACAGCCAGTGTGCGGCAGCGGGCTGACTTCGAGCACCGCCGATCCGATCGCGAGCTGCGCGCCGGCGGGCAGATTTTCTTTGCTGAGATCCATGTCGATGTAGAGCTGATCGCCAGCGAGCTGCCAACGATCTTTCTCCTGCGCCACGAGGGCCGCGACCCGGGAGTTCATAATATTGATCTGCATCTGGGGATGCGGCGAGCCGTCAGGAGTTTTCGAGCTGGACCGCATTGACCAACTGTCGCCAATCAAACCCTGCACCGGATCGAGCTCCGCTTGATCCAAAACTTCGCGGTGATCTACGCGCGGTCGTCGCACGATCAGCTCGATCACGCCGCCATCCTTTGGCGACGCGCGCAAATGGTCCAACGCCGCTTCGAGCTCCGGCATCGTCAAGTGTCTTACTTCTATATCGGGAAACAAATTCATGCGGCTTACTATACGCGCGTTATTCAAACCAATAAAGTGGAGACTGTTTTTGCATAGCCCTCTCGGTGATCAATCCTTTCCGATAGACTAATTTCCTATTTTATTAGAATGTGTGGTTCCTCAGGCTGGAGCTTTTCTTTAGTTACCGGCCATTCCTCATTCTGGACCACTGGGAACAGCGCTTGCCACTGCAAAGTCACTCTGCGTTGCCTCATTTGCCGATAACGGTCTGCCAGAAGAACCGTGTCGTTAGCCCAGGAAACTAGACGAAATTTTGTTGTTCTTGAAAGAGGTCCCTCCTATGCCCAGATATCTAAAAGCTACTTGTGTGTTGGTTGTTGTGTCTCTTGTTGTGTTGACGTTTGTCTTCAGCACGAATGCTACGTCTTCGATCCCGATCCTATTCATGCAAGGTCCTCCGGCCAGCATCAATGTTGCGCTGGCGAGTAACAGTGCGACAGCGACGGCCTCTTCGGTCCATTTCAGTGGAAACTATCCGGTGTCCGCTGTGAACAACGGCGACCGCCGAGCCCAGAACTGGGGCTCCGGCGGAGGTTGGAACGACGCCACTCACGGCGACTATTCCAGCGATATCGTAACCATCAATTTTTCGTCGTTTACTTTCGTGAACCTCGTAAACGTCTTCACGCTGCGTAATAACTTTCAAGACAACCTCACTGCTCCGACGCTCACTGAAACATTTAACACTTGTGAGAACAGTGGTTTCGGCCTGACCGAATTCGAAGTGCAGTATTGGAACGGATTGATGTGGATGACGATCCCCAACGGATTGGTGCGCGAGAACAACAAGGTCTGGCGTCAATTCAGCTTTCCGGAGGTTTGGGCCAACGCGGTTAGAGTTCAGGTGCATGGCGCTGCACGCTGGACTTCGCCGCCGAGTAACTACAGCCGCATCGTCGAGATCGAAGCTTTCGGCCGCGCCGCCGGCGTCAATCTTGCGTCCACGGCAAACGGCGGAGTCGCTGCCGCTACATCGCAGTTGAGCGCCGCGTTTCCTGTTAGCGCAGTCAACGACGGCGATCGCACGGGCTTTAACTGGGGTCGTGGTGGTTTTGGCAGCGGCTGGAACGACGCGACACAAAACGAGTATTCAATTGACTGGGTGCGGATCGATTTCAAAGGCGGCGAAACACGCCGCATCAACGAGATCGACGTTTACACGTTGCGAGATGGTTTCGCCGGCAATCCTAACGATCCAACAATCAATGAAACCTTCTCGACCGGCGACAACACCGGCCAGGGAATGACTGACTACGACGTTCAATACCTGGTCGGCACAACCTGGCGCACCATTCCCGGCGGCAAGGTCACAGGCAACAACAAGGTCCTGCGCCGGTTCCGTTTCTCGCCAATCGTCACCAGCGCGATTCGCGTGGCGGTCAACAAAAGTTCGAACTACACCACCTCCGCCAACAACTGGAGCCGCATTGTCGAGATCGAGGCTTGGGAAAACGACGTCATCGCCGATGATTTTGTTTGGGTCGGCGATGCGTTGCCGGCAGGCGCTGTTCCCACCGGCGCGTTCGAAGGCTGGAACTGGACGTGTTTCAATCCGATTCCACTCTCAGGCACGCTCGCGCACGCTTCAGATCTCGTCGCAGGTGTGCATCAACACTACTTCACCGGCGCGACGCAAACGATGACCGTCAACACGGGCGACACGCTCGTGGCCCACGTCTTTCTCGATCCGGTCAATCCTCCATCACAGGTCATGCTGCAATGGAATGACGGTACCTGGGAGCATCGCGCTTACTGGGGACAAAGCCTGCTTCCGTGGGGTGTGGAAGGAACGATCAGCCGGCGAAACATGGGCCGCATTGCCGCCGACAGGACAATGGGTGCGATTGGAAGTTCCGGCAGCATCGGTCGGCCTCGAAGGACGAATCTTGAACGGGATGGCGTTCACGTTATTCGACGGCAAAGCCACCTGGGATCATGGTGGCAAATTCTCGGGCGGCTCGACTCCGACGCAACCTACGATCTCGATCACCGACGTCTCGGTGAACGAAGGCAATAGTGGTCCAGGCTTCGCGACGTTCAACGTATCGCTTTCTCAAGCGAGCAGTCAGACAGTTAGTGTCAGCTATGCAACCGCGAATGGCACTGCTACGGCTTCGAGCGATTACGTCCCCGCCGCCGGCACGCTGACATTCCTGCCGGGAGAAGTAAGTCAGCCGTTGGCTATTCAAACCGTTGGCGACACTGCCGTCGAACCAAATGAAAACTTCTTCGTCAATCTTTCCAGTCCGGTCAATGCGACGCTGGCTGACAGTCAAGGTGTGGGCACGCTCATAAACGACGACACAACGCCCGCAGTATCGATCAACATCATGGACGCGACTGTTTTCGAAGGCAGTTGCGGCGGCACGCCGAAAACCGTCTTCAACGTAAGTGTCTCACCTGTAACTGCGCAGAACGTGAGCGTGTTTTACCAAACTACTAATGGTACCGCAGTAGCTCCGACTGATTACGTCGCCGCTAGTGGGACCTTCATCATTCCCGCCGGGCAGGCAACCTGGCCTTTAGAAATTTTCGCCAGGAGCGATACCACAGTTGAGAGCGACGAAACGTTCTCCGTGACCCTTTCGAATCCGGTCAACGGAACGATCGTCGACGGATTCGCGACAGCGATCATCAAGAACGACGACTCGGCGGCGCCACCGGCCGGCAATGCTTCGCAAATCGGTCAGTGGGGACCATGCGAAGAGATCGAAACCACCCCCGTTCACATCAATGTATTGCCGGATGCGAAAGTGCTCTATTGGGGCCGGGACAAACATCCGGATACCTGGGACATCGCCGGCAGAAGCAATACATACACGTGGCATCCGGTTACGAAGGTCAAGAGTGGCCCAATCTTAAACGATGACACAAACCTGTTTTGCTCCGCCCACAGCTTCCTTCCCGACGGCCGTTTGATGGTCGCCGGCGGCCACGATCGCTACGAGCCCGTGCCGGACCAGGAGTCGATCGGTGAAAGGGAGATCAATCTCTTCAACTATCAAGCGAGCCCGGCGAATGCCTGGAGCTTGAGCGAACGCCTGATGGAAGAAGGCCGCTGGTATCCATCAAGCGTGGCGATAAGCAACGGAGACATCGCGGTCTTTTCCGGCACTCGTTGGACCGGTCAGCTTAACTCAGAGGGAAGACCAGTCATTACGAGGAACTTCCAGGCAAACGTCTACGGTCAGGGAGACACGCTGTTCCATTCTGCAAAGATCAGAAGCATTCGCAACTACCCCTACCTGCACCTGGCGCCTGACGGCAGAGTCTTTGGCCTGGCGCAACGACTGGCGTGGTTTTACGACGCGGTGCTCGATCAATACACGACCGCGCCGCAGACGCCGATCTGGGATCACAACGAAGGCACATCGGTGCTTTACAACGCGGAGCAGGGAAAAGTCATGGTGGTCGGCGGTCGCCAGGACAGCGGCGGCACCACGCTGAATCAGGTCGACGTCTTCGACATGATCTCACAAACGTGGTCCACAACCGGAGCCATGAACTTCAAGCGCCAGTATCACAACACGACGCTGCTTCCTGACGGAAAGGTGGTCGCCACCGGTGGTACGAGGTGCGATGGCGCGCTTCCGAGCAGGGATTGCGCTGAAGGTCCGGCGAATATTCCTGAGATATGGAACCCGGCGACCGGCACGTGGACGCAGCTCGCCGAGAATCCGACGCGTACCTCGCGCATCTATCACTCGGTAGGGCTTCTGCTTCCTGATGGACGCGTGCTTGTCGGCGGCGGCGGCTTGCCGTCAGGCAAAGGCGAGCAGGTGGTGGACACTTCGAACAACACCATCGTCACTTGCAACCTGCCGTCTACCGACCCGGTCGTTTGCCGGCACACTGGTCACAAAGGCGTAGAGATCTTCTCGCCGCCTTACCTCTTCCAGGCGAACGGATTGCCGGCGCCACGGCCCACCATCAACAGTGCGCCCCAAACAGTTGCGTATGGTGAAACGTTCAACGTGGGAATCAGCAGTGGCTCGTTGGTCAATTCCGCGGCGCTGATGCGTCTGCCGACAGCAACTCACGGCCTGAACTTCGATCAGCGGCGCGTTGTGTTAACACCACAAGCGGCGAGCACTACGAACCTCTCGCTCACGATTCCAACTTCGGGAGCTCTCGTGCCGCCGGGTTACTACATGCTGTTCGTTTTGAACTCCGCGGGCGTTCCTTCGGAAGCGAAATTCATCAGGGTCACGATGCCCGCGACATTCCCGCTGTTTGAAATCGGCGCGCGCGTGACTCGCAATCTCGATGGGCGGCTCCAGTCCTTCTACAAAGGCGCGGACAACGCCGTCTATTACACCGTGCAAACGGCTGCGAACTCCAACACCTGGTCGGCACACGTCAGCCTGGGCGGAGTTAAGACGTCGAACCCGGTCGCGATTGCGAATTCCGATGGACGGCTCGAGGTGTTTGCCAAAGGCACTGACAACGCGATCTATCACCGCTGGCAGCTTACGCCCGGCAGTGGGAGCTGGTCCGGCTGGTTCTCGCTCGGCGGCCCGCCGGCTGCTGGGGATCCTGCCGTCGCCCGCAACACAGACGGCAGGCTTCAGGTGATCTATCGCGGCGGCGATCAGTTGCTTTACACACTCGCGCAAACTTCCGCGGGCGCAAACAACTGGAGCGCGCCCACGAACCTCTTCGGCACGCTTATCTCCGATCCTTCCGTCGTCTTAAACGCCGACGGCCGGCTCGAAGTGTTCGCGGTTATGACTGACAACGCCCTGCACCACATCTGGCAGAACACGGCCGGAAGCAGTGCCTGGTCCAACTGGTTCAGCCTGGGTGGGTTTACAAACTCGACGAAGTTGGGCGTGGCTCGCAACACGGATGGCTTCCTCCAGGTGTTCTACCGCGATTTCGGAACCGGTTCACTGTTCTTTATGAAGCAGTCGCCGAGTGGTCCAGGAGGATGGACCTTGCCGACTAACCTCGGCGGTGGTCTCAACTCCGATCCGACTGTCGGCATTAATGCGGACGGCAGATTGGAGATCTTTATTCGCGGAACGGACAACGGACTTCATCACATCTGGCAGACTACGCCTTCGAGCAGCTCCTGGTCGGCGTGGACACCGTTGGGTGGAGGCTTAACGTCTGGCGCAGCGCCGGCGCTGAACGCAAATGGACGGCTGTCGGCGATCGTCAGAGGGCTGGACAATGCGTTGTACTACAACGTTCAGAACACGCCCGGCAACTCGTCGTGGACCGGGTTCTTCCCGATTGGCGGCAACGCGTCGAGCTTCTGAACTATTAATCAGGAGGTCGTCAGGAGAAAGAAATGAAGCAGTCTGTCGTCATCCTGATGTTGTTGGTGGTCCTTCACGGGGTCGTGCCGAGCTATCGCGGCCAGCATCGCTCGCACGGCCCTGCGAAGGCGCCTCCGCCAACTGATGTAATTAAACTCAACGAACGGCCACGCAAACCAGGGCGCATCGAGTTGCCGCTCAAGAGCTTCGAGATCCCTGACAGTTTGCTCGTCGATCAGAACGGGAAGAAAGTGAGGTTCTATTCCGATCTTGTCAAAGGCAAGGTTGTAGTCATCAGTTTCTTCTTCACGAATTGTACGCTCGTGTGCCCGATGATGGGACGATCGCTGGTCAAGTTAAAGACTCGTCTCGGCGATCGATTAGGGCGCGACGTTTTTCTCCTGTCGATCAGCAAGGACCCGAAGAACGATACGCCGGAGAGATTGAGCAAGTGGGGAAAGGAATATGGCGCCGGTTCCGGCTGGACGCTGGTGACGGGTGAACAGTCGGTGCTGGAGAAAATCTTGTGGGACTTTGCAGGGGAACGGATCGGTCAGGACATGCACGAGTCGCTCGTGATGATCGGCAACGACAAAACCGGTGTGTGGACTTCAACTGACGGGTTGTTGTTTCCGGAAGACATCGTGAAGGTCATCGACGAAGTCTCTCGTTCCCAGTGAATCACGATTCGTCGAGTTTGAAGCGCTTCAACGATCGCATCAACTCGAGGCCTGCGTCCCACGTGAACTCGTCGGCGATTTCACAACGTGAAGCGCTGCCGACCCTGGTAACGTCGCCGGGCAGGTTTAATCCTTTCTTAGTTACCAGCAGCAACCGAGACTGGTAATGGACCAGGGCCGCGCCGATCTGAATCATCAGCAGATCGTCCGCGGCCGGTTCTTCTGTAATCACGATCACTGCCGCATCGCATCTCTCGAGCGCCGCCAACGTCTTATCGATCGCTCGCTCGGCACGGTCCATCGTTTCATATTGCAGATCTGCGAGCTCCAGAACGTTTGTGATCTGTTCTACAAGTCTCGGCGTTTGATGATGTGAAACGAAAACACGAGCAGGACCTGACGACGCCTTTCGCGCGACGATCTTCGGAGCGACAGTGCTGGTTGCGATCGGCGGGCTTTGAAGTTGTTCAGTGCCGTTGAGATATGCTTCCAGCTCTTCAGGGTAAATATGAAGTCGAGTTGGTTGGCCTTTTCTGCCGAGCGTGAGTGTTCCGACTTCGGCTGCATGACAGATCTGAAAGAAAGTTGCGGCGTATGCTTCGAGTTGTTTTTCGCTGTCGCCTTGAAGCGCGTGTGAATGATTCTCACGCCAGAAGTCTCCGATATCCAGGTGAGTCACCATCTCCAGGTTCTGTTCGCCGATCCATTTCAAACCGCTGTGGTAAGGCGCAATGTTGCTGAGAACTGTGCGATAGAGTTGCGCCTCCGGAGTTAAACATTTCGCCAACTCCCAACCGAGCGAAGTCAGCTTCAGTCGATCTCCACTTCTCAGGATGATCTTCCAAAATTCGTAGGCTGAAACTTTCCGCGCATCGAAAATGCGTTTTCTGAACGCGTCCATTGCCTGGACCGCGGTGATTCCTTCGGGATGATGCTTGAGAAAACGGATTGCTTCGCGGAGATCTGTTGTAGTTGCCAGAACAGGCAAGCTAACAGCGTCGTCACGTCCTACGATTTGGAGAGAATGCTTCATAGGCGTCCAATGCTTCGGACGAGGGACCAGCACCTGGGCCGTTTGCGTCGTGCTGATCAAGAAGGTTTATGAGATTCCAAAGCGGTATATTGACGTTGTCCGCAAGAGATCTTTAAAGGCAGTTGAGAGAAGGTGGGTATACGGATTTTCGTTTAGTGATTTTGAGGATTGGCGAGAGTAAGAATGGCAAGCTGGAGGCCGGCAACTCGTCACTCTCGCCCGTTATTAATTCTCTGTTGCTTTAACAGCCTTCGTTGCAGCCAAACCGGCAGATCGGGATCGTGGGATCGGGTTCACAAACCGAGCAGCAAGGTTTGAATGCGGACTCCGTCGCAGCGTTAGTTCCTGCTTCGCTGGACACGAATCCAAGGCAGACTAATAGAATTGCAAGGGCTACGACTTTTCGCAGGAGTTTGCGAGTTTCAACGATCATTTGTTTGTTCCTTTCCAAGGTTAAGTTAACCGGCGTGAGCGAACGCCGGCAGTCATAGGGGAAATCCGACTTCTGTCGGGTTACCGATGCCTGGGCAGAGGAGGAATTGCGTGTGAAATGAGCATAGTCGGGGGGTCGGTGTTCGTCAAGGAATCGGACGAATTGCATTGTTGGAAGAATCTCATTGACTTTCAGAAGCAACGGTCATATCTTTCGACGCTCTTAAGCTAGTAGGCTGAACTCACGCGCGCCGATGCCGGGCTTCCTCTTGGCCAACCGCCGATGCCCGACCTTCGATACTTCTAAAGTCGGAGAAATCAAGTGACCTCCCCGGATTTTGATCCTCAACTCATTAATCACGCCCGACGCGGAGGCTTACAAGGAATTTATTCCCCTGCGAAACGGCCCCCCTTAGACAAATCAACCCCCGGGAAGGAGAAAGTAAAATGAATCGATTGAGCCAGGAAGCCCTAACACGACTTGTTATTGCGTTAATCGGCCTCATCGTCGGCCTGCTCGACTTTTTGATTAAGCGCCCTGACATCTCTGAAAGCATATTTAGGGCATTCGTAGTCGCCGCGATGCTATTTGCTTGTGAACTAATTCTTGAAGTGCGAGATGCGCAGAAATTGGGAAACAAAAACTACAACGACTTTGTCCATCGAAACAGGAATCTGACCGGCTCATTGTTGCTTCAATTAAATTTGGAGTTGGAGCAATCTATCAAAGTTCACGAGCATCAATTTGCTGTCGAGCATGAAACACTGGCCATACTGAGCTACGATTCGTTTTGGAAACAACTTGTCGAGCAAATGGAAAAGCACAGTAAGTTGACTGTGTACATCATCCATAGTTGCGCGATTGATGTCTGGGTAGACCATCCGTTAACAAAGAGTCTTTTGAATCGCCAGCGAGATTTCTGTCAGAAAGGAGGCAAGATAATACGTATCCTGTGTGCTCGTGAGCCGGAACACGTTTATGCAGCAGCGGAAAAGATGGCCGAGGTAGGAATTGAATTAAAATACTACAACCCATTAAGCAATAAAATTCTCGATCATGATTTCGCATGGGATTTCGCAGTAGTTGCGGAAACAGGTGACGCAGCAATTTGGGATTCCTTTGCCAACCGGCCCGGCGGCGTTATTGGCGAGGCCGTTTATTTGAATCGAGGTGAATTCAAAGGAAAGAAACTGAAGGATTTGTGGGACAAAGTTGCTTCGGCTTCAGAATCAATTTCTATAACGCCTGCCTTGCCGGCGAATAACAATAACTGAGAAGTGCTCAAAGTGGAGTTGTGCGTTGAAATTCACCGCGCAACTCCACCGGCTTGCCGTCTGGCATGATGAAAGTCAGCTCTACGCCATGACGATTCTCGTCGATCATGGTGAACACCATGCGCTTCACGAGCCCTCCCCGCGTGCTCCCGGCGACATCGAGAAAACTGAACTCGATTGTCTTTCCATCCGGCGACATCTTCCCCTCAAAGTTCGCCCGATTTCCGCCGTCACAATAATGGGTCGCGAGCAACCGATCCCCGTCCAGGTAAAACATGGTGATCTCATGGTCTGGCGGGCGCCCTCCACCAGTATTCGCCTCATGCAAAATTGCGGTGCGACTGGATGCCGCGCGAATTGTGATGTTGATCGATATGTTCATAATCGTGCCTTGCCACGAACCCGCCAGGGTTTTCATTTTCTCGAACGCCTTTTTAGCGTCTGACTGCGTGGCGGGCGTGGTGGGTTTCGACACGGTGCTTTGAGCAACGGACGTCATCTGGCCAATGGGCGCAAGAAGACAGATCACGAGCACCGGCAGAAGTGTTGCGACTAGCCTGGCGAATCCTTTACGACGAGGCTCTGTCCGGGTATTAGGAACATTGACTGTAAGCTGCATTTTTTCCCTTTCGGTCTGAGTGAAACTTTTCAATCTCTATCCTCAGAGCCTAGAGTCTTTGAACCTTCAAGTCTCCACACGCTGTAATTAGATTGTAAAAAGTTGTACCGGAAGGAAGAGGATCTGACTGACTTCGTTAGCCTGGCAAAAATTAAAGGCGCGGAGCTTCAAGCACACACGATGCCTGACCAAACGCATACATCCTTTCGTTATCTGTGAGCCTGATGTTGAGCTCATCGCCGGCATACCAGCGCAGCGGCATCCAGCCTGCCAAACGCGCGATTTCCTCCATGTACTCCACCGACGTTGTAACGTTTCGCACGTGTCTCCATCGTGTTTTTAAATCCAGACTGGCAGAGTTCAGAAAGATTTCTTTACTCCAAGGGAGCGTCAAAGGAAGGCATGAAAAGATGAACCGGCCTAGTGGCTTAACGATTCTCAGGGCATCTTTCAAGTAACGGTAAGTATCTTCGTGTTCCATGTGCGTGAAAACAGAAAACGCGCACATCATGTCCACACTTTTCTCCGGTAGTTTGAATTGCGACGTCGTTTGTTTCAGCCACGTTACGCTGCAAGGAGGATTCGGCGCCGCCTGCGCAATTCGTGTCTTTGCTCTTTTGAGCATCGTTTGTGAAATGTCGATGCCGATGTACGAACCGCCGATCAGTGTGGGGATTACGTGTACGGCGAGGCGTCCGACGCCACAACCGAGATCTACGAGCGTATGTTCCGGCTGTAGTCCTTCCATCTTCAGCAGACCAAGTTCGATGCGCCCGATCAATTCAAAATCGCCGTGGCCGATTACGTCGTCGATCTGCACTTCACGAGCTTGAGACTCGTAAAGCTGTTCGTAAGTATCGTTGTTAATGCGTAAGGTGCTTACTCTATCGCGTAGCCAGTCGCGCTGCGATTTCGGGATCACGGTTCTCAAGATCGGTTTGATTATCTTGTCGATCGGATTCTTTGATGACATTACGTTTCGGAAGAGGACGCCACATTAGAGCCAAACGAATGACGTGAGGTGTGGGTCTTACGGGTGCAAGGCTCGTGAGACAGACACCGTGAACAGCCCGCCTTTTATACCCAGTGACCAGAGATGTCAACAGGAAAGCGAACTAAAATTTCATGTGCGGATAAACGGAAAATAACCTTGACTGTTTTCCGTCCCGCATGATTGTATGCGGGACCATGGTAAACACACTACTCACCGGCGTGGTCCAATCAGCCCTAATTTCGCTCAGTCGCGGGCGGTCGTGGTGTGAGCAAGCGAAAGAATCGTTCCGGCAAACAGAAGCGTGTCAGCGAAGTAGTTGAGGCCCTCGATTTTTGCCGCGGTACCTGGGTTTGCCAACGCCCCGATCAGCATAGGCCCGTAGTATCCCACAACCAGAAGCAGAATCCAGGTTCCTAGATACGCGGCCGCCACTCGGGTCTTCCGTGCCAGCAGAAAGCAAACACCACCCACGATCAGAAATGCGCCTGTTAGATAGTCAATGACTGCACGAGCGGGAATCCACGTGGGCATCTCTTTCGCAAGCGGAACTCCGGGCACTCCCAGCGGATGCAGAAAGTGCTGAATGCCGAAAAAGATCGCAGCGATCGCGATCAGCACGCGGCCCACGGTGATGAGACCGTTGCCTTTCCAACGCAACCGGTCTAAGGCAATTCCCGCCAGAACCCAACCACCGCCCGCGAATGACATTTCCCGGATGACGATCGTCCAGATAATGCGATCGCCGCTCTTAACCGCTCCCGGAAGATGAATCAGCGCCACAAAAAGGAACATCATGATCCCGAATAGCAGTCCGGACCAGCGCACCTGAATCCTGGTGGCGATACTCAATGCTGCGATGATCAGCGCAACGCCGACGAAATATATCCAAAACAAACGCCACGGCATGTACGACGGTACGAGGCCAATCATGGAATTTGCGATGCAGAAGTGTTCTGCGCCGAAAATCGCCAACGGGATGGCAAAGCACAAGTTGGCTACGGCTACGATCCGGCCGAGCCCCCGAGCCTGAGCGATATCGTTTTTCGCGAACAACAGGCCAACCACGAGCAGCGCAAGACCTGCGGCGGACATCCAGAAGGCAGGGCTGGAGAATTCAAAGAACGCACGCATAGTTGGCATGGATCTCCTGATCAGGACTACGTCCTTGAACCACGATCTGTATTCGGACACAAATCCAGGCCGCCAATTCTACTGCGACTTGACGCAGCCGGACAGACGTGTTGATTAACGTGAGGCTTTGGTGTACGTCAATCGTTTACGCGTACGGTTTACGATTTTGCAGTCGGCAGAAAGCTCATAATCTTCCCTGCTGCCGCTCAATGTATTCCCGTCCGCTGATAGCGTCAGATCGAGCGCGAATCGTTGATCCCCTGCAAAGGCCGGACATCTAAGCACATCCGCATCAGAAAAGAGGAGATAGGCAGTGCCCCTCAATGTTCTGCCTTCGAACGAGCCGTCGAACGCGAGATCACCCTTTCTTCGACCGTGGGCCGCGGCTCGCGTCGCCGGCGTATCCATGATGGCCCGCACAGTGTTCCCGTCGCGAACCATTTGCACTACGTCTCCCGTATCGTCCCTTTTCCATAGAGTTGTTTCGCCCGGCTGCGCGGCTGATGTTTGATTGTTATTGCCGGATGAATTCTGATCTCTTTGCGAACGCCAGATCGGGATCGCCACTGCGAGCAGCAAAATAAGAACTGCTCCAGCAATAAACACCAAATGCCTGCGCTTATTAGCTGTCGACGGATCTCTCGCTATCGTTCGAGTCGCGTCAAGTCCGTTTCGTCTATCAACCTCCTCGATTCGTCCGCGTTCCTGTTCAGTCTCAACGATCTGGTCCACTTCCGGTTGCTTGACCAGAACTCTTTCCATGACGTTGATAAGTTCATCAACGTCGCTCTGCCAGCGAAGGTCGCTAAGCTCGATGGCGTTGCGGCGTGTAAGTTTGACTAAGTCTTCGGGCAGGTCTTGCGGTTTCGGTATGCTCGCTCGCTGCACTAAGACTGGAATCACCCGGACGTTACGGCGAAGCGCGGTGGCAATCTCTAAGCGAACAAAATCATTTGGGTTATCCAACCGTCCGGTTCCGCCCGCGGAGAGCCAATTTCGACCGATTACGGCGATGAGAATCTCGCATGAGCCGACGGCATTTTCGACGACCGTGACGAAGTCTTCGCCAGGCTCGATGGTGTCGACATCCATGAAAATGCGATCCCTGCCGAAGTGTTCAACCAATCTATCGTGCAGGCGACCGGCGTGACCCGAGCTATCGTCGCGGCGGTAGCTGATGAAGATTCCTGAGAATTGTTGGGTTG
The DNA here is from genome assembly GCA_963770215.1 of uncultured Acidobacteriota bacterium. Taxonomy (GTDB): domain Bacteria; phylum Acidobacteriota; class Blastocatellia; order Pyrinomonadales; family Pyrinomonadaceae; genus PSRF01. The sequence goes on along the minus strand of CAVYOP010000005.1, from coordinate 288,534 downwards.
AGGATGGTGGCATTACTTCATCTTTCTGCGCACTGAGAGGTGCGTGCGCGTTGTAAGTGTGCGGAGCGAGGTCAGTCGAATAATACATGCGTTCTTACACCTGCACCAGAGCATCGTAACCGCCCACCGGCCCGTTACATTTCTTTCAAAAAAAGCACTCCTTGTGACCGAACTTTTCACTTAAGGAGAAACACTATGATCCTCTCGGCCAAAAATCCCACCCGCATGTTTGTGAGCGTGCTCCTACTCGTCTCGCTCGTTGGTCTACCTGGTCTTGTTACGCGGCGCGTAGGGACGGCGCAAACACGGCAGGAGCCAGCCGTCAGGCAAGTGGGCCGGCCTGCTTTATCAGCTATGACAGTGACGACCCCGCCACTTGCTCTCTCGCGTCTCGAAGAGCACAAGGCCATTTTGAGTGCACAGGGCGTGACGAATCTTTCAGGACTCGGGGCATTAACTATTTCCGGTACGGTCGTGCCGCAGCCTGGCTTCGTTCGCGCAGCTTTTGTTAGGCCCCGACCGGCGCTGACCATTGCGACAGCGACCGTGCGTGATGTCAGTAAGTCGCTCAACGCGAAGGTGGCAGAGAACGTGCGGCCAAGCGCCGGAACTCAGCAGTTGCAACTGCCGGCTTCGCAGTCTCCGTCAATATCAACGCAGATAGAGCCGGCTCTTAAACCCAGCAACATGACGACAGCCTCCGCGACGGTGGGCACTACGCGCGCCCTCAGTCTGGCGAACACTTCTGCGGCAAACGCTCAAAAGAAAATTTCTGCGCCGGCAGTCAAGATCATGGGTGAGCCATTTGTGACGCCAAACAGTCCGAGCGCAAACAAGGCACAAGCCACCGTTCCGATCCACACTGCTTACTGGGTAGCAAACACCATCAATCTTCCAAACGACACGACGATCGTACTTCAACCCAACGTTCGCTTTCTCGTGCTCATAGCGAATTCGATCACCACGGGATCGAATGTCACCTTTACTTATGAAGAAGTTCCGGTGATGAACGCGCCGGCTGTTCCCGGAAAGCCGTCAACCGTCCCGGGCAAGCCCAGCACTCCCAATCCATTTACGCAAGGTTTTGCGGGTTCGCAGGGCCACGGCGGCACGCAGCCGCCACAGATTGGCACTCCTCCAGACGCACCTCAGCTTGAGGTTTGGACACTCGCCATGAGCCAGTTGTTCACCGTGATCCTTAAAGGACAGCAAGGCTATAAGGGCGTGCAAGGCGGCGCAGGCGGCGACGGTGGACCAGGAGGAAATGGTTCGGATAGTAACCCCGGAGCCTTGCAGTGCAAGGACGGTCCAAACAACGGCGGCACCGGCGGCAAGGGCGGCCGTGGCAGTGATGGCGGCCAGGGCGGCAATGGCGGCGCCGGAGGACGTTGGTCGCTTTACGCGCCAACGATTCCTACCAGCATGACGATTGACGTCAGTGGAGGAGAGAGGGGAGACGGAGGCGATCCGGGTTCAGGTGGAAATGGCGGACCCGGTGGTTCGCGCGGCGCGATCACCGGATTTTGTGCCAACAAAAATTGGTCAGACAGGCATGACGGTTCCTCTGGACCAGGCGGCGATCCCGGAGTCAAAGGACCCGATGGCATTGCTGGACCTATGCTGCAAAATTCGATCAATCAATCGGTAATTAACGCGAGCGATTTCAATAACAAACTGAACGATCCCGCGATTCAACACGTCTACCCCGAATACCCGAACACTGCAACCGTCGGTTCGCAAATGACAATCGAGGGTTTGAACTTCACGCCCACAGACACAGTAACAGTCGGAGGCGTCCAGGCTGCAACCCAATTCTTGTCAAACACAATGTTGACTGCAACTGTGCCCAATACCTGGGGCGGTGTGGCTGAAGTGAAAGTCCTGCGCGCCGGCAACACACCCATCTCGAATACGGCGGCAATCTATATAAAGCCAGTGGTGCTCTCTACGACACCGCCAAGCCCGACTACGCGGCTGAAGCCTGGCTCAACGGTGGTGGTCAACGGCACAGGCTTCAGTAAGCAAATGTCTGTGCGCGTCAATCAGGAAGACATCGCTAATGTATCTCCGACAAGCTCGACGACGCTTTCGTTTGTAATGAAACGGCCTGCGAGCATTCCACAGAATCCGCAAAACGCAGGCGGTGAACCGGCGACTCTCAGTGTCGCCAGTAGTGGTCCAATCATCGAGTCGAATTCAATTCCGATCGTAATCGCGACTTTTCAGATGCTTGTAATCGGCGACTCCATCATGTGGAGCGAAGGATTGCAGGAGCCCGATAAGATTCACTCGCTCGTCGAAGCCTATGAAAGAACGCTGCATCCGGGCATGTCTGTGTACAAGAGCGTTAAGGCTCACACCGGCGCAGTCCTGAGCTGGAATAATCCGATTAGCGGCACCGCGCATGACGGCGATATCCCGCAGGACTATCCCTCGATTCAACAGCAGGCGAATGAGTTTGCAAGCTCGCCGAATGCCGCCACTGTCGATTTGATTCTAGTGTCGGCCTGTGCCAACGATGTCGACTTCAAAAACTTTCTCGATCCGATGGCCACGCAAGCTTCTATCGCTGCCAAAGTTTCGCAGTACTGTTTGGGAGACATGACCGCGTTTCTTCAAAAAACGGCCACGCAGTTTCCGTCAGCCAAAATCATTGTTACCGGCTACTTCCAGGGGCTCAGCATGGATACCGATCCCGGTTACTTTGTAAATCTGGCCGGCGTGTTCTATGGCCTTTCGAATAACCAGGGTCTGGGGCCATCCGCTCTCGCGGTCGCTGTCGGCATCACTCCGGCCACTCGGTTGACCGTCACCAGTAATGCGGGTTACTTCGCGGCGCAGTCAAACATGCAGTTAGCCAATGCAGTGAATGCGGCGAACTCCGGGCTGTCGCAGCCGCGAATCTTCTTCGCCGATCCTAAATTTGGACCAACCAATGCCGCCAATGCCAGCAATGCGTGGGTGTTCGGACTCAGCGGCGGCGTGCCAGCTCCCACCGACAGCCTGGCCTCATTGAACAGGCGCATAGGTCAGTGTGAGAGCGTCTACAACAAACTCTCAGTGGATTGTATGTTTTGCAAGTTGGCCTCGACGGGACATCCAAATGAGATCGGTGCAACCAAATACTTCGACGCGATCAAACCACTTCTCTGATTCAAGATGGAATTGAATTGAGGTTTATGTGACAGGAAAAGGCCGCCGGAGTTTTACTTCCGGCGGCCTTTTCAAAGCGCGGCCTACGCTTAGGCGCACCGCTTATTTAGCGCTAGCCAGACTATCACCGTCGGCGAAGCAACTCCAAAGTCTCCACCTCCATTTGCCCGCTGGCGAGCCTTCTGGAAAAACCAGCCGTCCCTCCCCCTTTGCCGCGTTAAGGATCTCGAGTTTTCCTTCGCTACGCGACAGAACATTACCCTCTATATCCCTGAACTCTTCACTGTATTGGTCGCCCGCTTGAGCCGGGATTGAGCGCCCAGTATCGCGCGAAACGTAGCGGAGCACGAGCCCGCGGGATGTAGCGACGATGCTGGCCAGGACCTTTTCACCCGGGTGCAGGAAGTAGAGGGACCGTCGGCCCCCCTGTCGGGTGGTGATCTGGATCGGCAGGTTGACACCCCGACCCAAGCCGATAAAGGACATGTCGAGGGGCGTTGCCAGGTAGGGGTTGATTAGGAAGGGGGAAATGCCGAGCCGCTCGGTTGCGGCATCGATGTCGGCAGGATGGTTCACTTCTTCCTGCAGACGAGCTATTAACAAATTCTGAGCGGAGTTCTCCGGCTTGACTTGTTCTTCAATCTTCATTTCGTTCTCCTTTAGTTGGTGAGTTGAGGATAGGAATTCTCATTGCATCAATGAGTGATCTTGTTCGCTGAAACGTAACGCTACAAAAACAAAGCGAGCGACCAAACAGTCGCTCGCTCCAAACGCTCAAGCACTTGCTGCTCTCCTACAGCGATTTTAGAAACTTAAATAGTTGGGCCTTCTGAATCGGCGTCAGCGCCTGAAAGGCGGTTCTACTAGGTGTCGCCTGGCCGGCGTGTCGCAGTATCGCCTCGTTCATCGTGAACGCCTGCGCCCCGCTATTCGACGGCGCACTCGATGAGCCTCCGTCGTGCATTAGTCGATCGCGCGTTCTGAGACCCCACAGCGGCGCCGTTCTCATCATGTTGCGCGTCAACTCTCCGTTAGTTTCCACGATCCCGTCGCCAGTGCCGATATCGTGAAGGAGGAAGTCCCCAAACGGACGGTAGAGTTTATTGGCGAGCGCCGGGCCGACAGTGAATGTCCCGCCGTTGAACGTGGTGGCGGGGTTGAACGTGGTCGTAATCCGGCGCGTGTGACAAACCGAGCAACTGAGAGTATCGAAGAGCGCCGACCCGGGATCCTCATCGTCATTGGGCACGAGCACGCGGTCGCGGGGCGGAGCCTTCGTCGATCGCATAAAGCGCGTAAACGCCTCCACGTCTTCGCCTAAGTTCATCGGTCCACCCGTGTCTTCCGGGTCTGCTACCGGATCGAAGGCCGTTACGGATCGACCTAACGAAGTGTTCTCGTTGGGCACAAGCTTGCTGGTGATGCCCTGTTCCAGTTGATATGCACCCGCGGAGAAGGAGAGCAAGCTGGCAACCGAGCCTTTCCAACTGAAGCGCGAGAAGCGTTGCTCGTTCGGGGCCTCTAGGGTCGCGTTGAAGATGGCCGTGCCGCGCATGTTGAACGGCTGCGCATCGCGGATAAGGAGGAACGTACTGTCGTCGGTGGCCTCGACGAAGCCGTCACCCAGGATGTTGAGGGAGGCTCGGAACGTGCGAATAGTTTCGCCCGAATCTCTCGAGTAGACCGGGAGGTCACCAAGGCTGGCGGAAAGCCGCGTTGGGTTCGAGCCGTCCGCGGCGATGGCCCAGACGGCCTTGTTTCCAAAACCCGGCCCTCCGATTTGACGCGTGCTTGAAAAAGCTATCATCGCGCCATCGGGCGACCATGCGGGATTGATGTCGATGGCCGCGTGGTTGGTGAGCCGCGTCTGGCTCGCGCCCGAAGGTTTCATTATGTAAATCTCCTCGTCGCCGTCGCGGTTTGTGTGGAAGGCGATGGCCGACCCATCGGGCGACCAGTTAGGGCGGCCCTCGTTCGCATGAATCGTGGACGTAAGCTGCGTCTGGGCGTTGCCGTTCCGGTCCATCGACCAGATGTCCGAGAACTGGACGCCGCCGCCGAACGCCGGACTTCTCACGAAAGCGATTTGACTGCTGTCGGGCGACCACCCAGGCTCCAGGTCGTTGGAGAACGAGTTCGAGATGTTAACCGGGTTCGAACCATCCGGATCCATCGTAAAAATTTGCCACCTCCCGGTGCGGCGGCTGGCAAAAGCGATCTTCGTCCCGTCGGGCGACCAGGCCGGCGAAGTATCCAGGCCGGTTCCTGTCAGTTTCTGGTCATCGGTTCCGTCGCTGTTCATGATCGCGATGTTGCTGTCAATGTTGGCAAAGACGATCTGTGTGCCGTCGGGCGAGAAGGTTGCGTACTGGCCGACGATTGGTTTATTGCCGATCGAGCCATATTGGCCGCCGTCGAAACCCATGACGGACATCAGGTCCGCATCGCCCGTGAAAGCGATGCGTGGTCCGTCAGGAACACGCTCCTGTATCTGAGCGTTCGTGGCACGCGCCTGTAAGAGTGAGCCGCCCGGTGGGTTAACAAAGGAGCCGTCGGGGCCGCTGTGGCCCGCGCGCAATTCGAAGATTTGACTGATGCCTCCCGTGACGGGATTTTGATGGCATTCTGCGCAAGCCTGCGCATTGTAGACGGGCCCGAGGCCATCGGCTATCTCCTCGCGATCCTCGAACGCGGCGCGGTCGAGGTCGAAGGTGGCTTGCGGGGTGAATCCATTCGTCTGGTTGTCGAAACCTGCAGGCGCTTCCTGTGGTCGGGATTGACTAACGACTGTAGGCGTCAGCATATGTGAGCCGACAAGTGCTGCGGCGATGAAAAGAAGGACTAACAGAGTGAGAGCTCTCATGACTACTCCTTATTCGATCCACTTCCAGGAGAAGTGGGGCAGGGTGATCCGTGTTTGAATAGACCGGTGCGCGATTCGGAAGCGAGGTTGAATTTTTATCTTTTAGGGGGAAGGGAAATTTGGGGAAAAGGAAAAACTATTTGGGGTGACTTTTTGGGGTGATGCAATTTACTCCCAAGCGATATGTGCGTCAAGAAAAATTTTCTGAACGTCGATCACTTGGCGAACAGATCAGATCTGTTCGCTACCTGCATACCTACTGGTCCTGCCATGCGTATTTCCCGGTCGCCCAGTAGAGAAAGCCAGCCTTTCCGGAGATCGTTCCGCTGATGATGTCGGCCCGCGACTTAGCGCCGTTCTCTTTCACCTTGAGAGCGGGAGGAAAATCTTTGAGTGGAACGACTCGCATCCCTGTCGCGGCGGCGTTCTTGAGCAGATACGACTGAGTTGCATCACGATCGCGCCAGCCGTTTGAGCCGTTCCCGTGAACAATTGCCAGCAGTGCTTCGCCTGCTTGAACTTTCACCGGACCCGTTTGTGCCGGAAGAGACTGCTTTCTTTTCTTTGGATCAAACACCGCGGCTCTTTTTGGATCTGCGAGGATCCAGTTCGCAAACTCGCTGTTGACTTCCTCGATCTTACCCGCGACAGGCGTGACAGCGATTGCGACGTCTTCTGAACCATCGCCATTAAAGTCGCCGGTGACAAACGTGGCCGGTTCTCTTCCGACCACGGCTCCGCGATAAACACGTTCGAGCGCATCTTTAGCCTCCGCTGTGGTAGGAGGCTGTCGAGCGGGTGTTGTCTCCGGCTTCGGTTGCTCGTTAGTGGGCGCTTTTGTTTGCAACTCTCCGGGGGAGGGCGGTGGTGAATTGGTTGCGTTTGGCTGCTTTGTGCATGCAGCAAAGATCACACTTCCGGCGATGATCAGGAGCTTAAGAAAGATGGGTGGATCCAAACGGGGCACGATTGAGAATCCCTCACGATCTTGAACTGGATCGGCTGCCTATTGTTCAAGGCAACACTTTCGTTTTCGGCCCATGCTGCGTCAAAGATAATAACAGAAGGAGCGCTCAAGCTTGGGCTTGGCGGCAGAACTCTACTAATGTGCTATGCGTATGTTTTTGAAACTGAACAACGGCATCTTTTGGAGGTTCGATGTTCTGTCCACAATGCGGTCATCGTCAAGTGTCTAACGAGATGCGCTTCTGTTCGCGCTGTGGCTTACCACTCGGCTCTGTAACCGATTTGGTTGCGAATAGCGACCAGCAACTTCAGCGGGAAAAGCGAGAAATTACAGGTGTCGGGTTGATGATGGCGACAGTCCTGATGCTGATAAACTTCGTCATCGTCTTTGGCGCCGTTGTCTTACCGCATTTGGCAAGCCCGATTTTTCTTTGGCTATGGGTTTCTTTCGTTATTGGCTCGTTGATTCTTGGCGGACTTGGTTTATCAAATTTAATTCGTGGGGGCTTCTTCAAGAGGTTAAAGGAGCGTGAAAGGCGATTGCAGTTGATGAAGGAGCGTCAGGTGTTACCGGAGGACGTGAAAAGCAAGAGTCTTGATGTTGAAGCTTCGCCGCACCTGGTTGAGCCGGTAAGCGTTACTGAAACGACGACGCGCGAGTTGAAGCCCAACAATTGAGAGCACAAATCATGTCACAAAAAGTTGAGGCCACCTTCGCGGTGGCCTCTTGGATTTCTGGCTCCCCATACTGGACAATCTTCGCAACTTTTTCTTGATGCCCACTACGGAAATGCTCAGTTTCTTCCAACAGCATAGTCCATCAAAGTGGAGGAGCCTTGCCAAAGCGCTCTGAAAGAGAAGGAAAGCGCACGCCGTGCTGCCGTCGCTTCACCTTCGCGCACACTTTCCCATACGTTATTTGAGCTAAAGCCGAGTTTTGATCAGGGCCCGAATCGTTGACGATACTCGGTTGACGTGATGAATCCCTTCACCATCTCGGCTTGGATAAAGTTGCCGTTGAACTCGTTGAGCTTGTTCAACCAGAAATTGTAGCCATTCAGGTTATTGTCGGGCGGGTCGTCCGGATTGCGCCGCAGGTAACCAAAATACTGCATCAAGACGAACGCCCGGTTGGTTTCCCGATTATTCAGGTCTTGATTGTCTGCGACCCGGCGAAGCACCCGGCCCCGTGCGCCGCTAAAGTTATTGAACTCATCGATCGCTGCCTGTCGTTCCTGCGCGCTCGGCGTAATTCCGGCATGAGCGTAAAGCGAGTCAACAAACTGGGTCGGGCTTTGCGAAGCAGGGTAAAGAGCCATAAATTCCGACCTACTCACAAATTCATTAGCGTAGGCTACCTTGTTCGCCTCCAACTGGGCCTCCCAGCCCGGCGCTCCGACCACAATTCCACGTCCGACTGCCTGTGAATCGCGCATCAGTTCGAGATACTTCGGCAATCCGTTGGGGCGATTTAAGGCGGCGTTATAGAACCGGTACGCCAAATAGCCCGTCTGCTGAAATTCAATCGAAAGGAAAAAAGCCGCAGAGACGTTGATGCGCTTAATCTCGATACACTGAGCGTCACTGCCGCAACTGGTAATCTCATTGGTCCAAAAGTTCAAACCGCTCGGAGTCTGGCTCGCGATTAAGAAAGTCGCGGTAATGCTGCCTGACAAAGAATTGAGCGCCGTCTATCGGTTGGGATGCAACCGAATCGTTGCTGCTAATCGTCAACACAGCGGAACTCTGGCTTCCCAGTGATACGCCGCCGGTTGGATTACTCAATGTAAGGTTAACTGTTTCATTACCTTCTACGTAACCGTCGTCAGTAATAAGAACCTGAAACGTCTTGCTGGTTTCGTTGGTCCCGAAACTGAGTTTGCCCAGCGCGAGTGTGTAATCTCCCGTTTGCTCGGCCGAGCCGTTGCTGGTGGTGTAGTCAACTGTCACAGGGGGCAGGGAGCTCCCGGAACGGTTCACCGTGATAGTTACTAAGCCGTTGCTTTCATTGACCGAATAAGCAGAGGAACTGAAAGAGACGACATGCGCAGTCAGCGGGTAAATGGTCCGAATCCCGTTGATGTCATCCTGATCCAGAAAGCGGTGGGAGCCATTGTAAAACGGAGCCATCAGAGCGGTCGATACTTGCGAATGACCGAGGCCGAGAGAATGGCCGATCTCGTGCGCGGCAACCGTCACCAAATCTATCGGCTGATTTTGGTCGGACCGCGAGTTGAGAGTCCACGTCTCACCGTCATCAAAGTGGGCATCCCCAGCAATTGAGCCGCCATTCGGCGGAGGGAAGAACGCATGAGCCAAAACACCATTGGTTCCGTCAAATGAGAACCCATCGCCGTGCTCAAAAACGCCCCACAGGATCACGATGTCTGCGCTGGCCGCGCTCGACACCTCGGTAAAAGTTAAAGGAGTTACGCTTGCCCATAGGGCCATGGCATCACGAATTGCCTGGCGCTCATCGTTGCCTCCAATGTCGAGTGTCCCATTCTGAAAAAAATACGTGATGTTAGTATGGTCCCACTTCCTACCATCAATAACAAACTCGGCGAAATCCGGTAAGTCGTCATACCTTACGGATGATTGAGCATTCACTGTAGGTGAGTTAAATGAGACCATTATTGCAACAGCAAGCATTGCAGTAAGAAATGCCTGAACGTAAAAAAGTCGCGAGCGTCTTTCCATTTTTCCTCCAAAGTAAGGAACCCCCTTTGCCCAAGTTCAAAATGCGAACTGTCGCGCTCTCGTTGGTTGAAGGGAGTAGAGTGTTGTATGAATTACTTGCAACTGAGGCCCACGCAGAGTGAGTCAAGAGTTGTGAGTCTTTCTAATTCGTTAAAGTCGACAGACTATAGATCCGAGCTTGGAAAAGGTAGTTGCGATTCAGTTGCGATTGCCCAACCATTGAATTGCCTCAGTCCTTTTCGAGCGTCGCTGTCCTGAATATTCTGTGCTCACCAAACTCGTCCTAATCTTCTCTCTACCAACGCTTCTCCACGGTGGACAATCTTCGCAACTTTTCCTGCCACCCCAACAGCAGAACTACCACGGGTTCTTCTTGGCCGTTTTGGAACGTAACGGAGCTAGTAAGTCAGAGCAGAAACCTAGTGCTGTGTTCAAACTGAACCAGTACGTAATTTTGGAGAGGCGCTACCTAATTTTGGTTGACAAGGATCTGCATATCGTGTGAGAGTAAGCACTCCGACAATCCCGAAGCCCAGAGCCCAGAGTAGCCTCACAGTTTTTTGACTCTGATTAAGGCTGAGCGTCGCGTTCCAAGCCTTCAGATAAGTACGCAACCTAACATCCAGGCACTTGCAACGCCAGGAGTTCTGACTTTGCAGTCGGACTCGTTGTTTTGCACTACGGATCTCCCAATCATTTGTGTCGAAGACGGTTTGACAAGTCCCACGCGGTAAACTTTATGAATGTTGACCAGAATGCCGAATTACGTCAATCCTGGGACACCGTCTCTCTTACTCGATCCTTTTATTGGGCCAAGCCCGGCAATGCGTGCGATCGAGCAGAAGGCCAGAAAGTTTCTTCTTACAGATCAGCCTGTTCTCATTCAAGGAGAAACGGGAACCGGCAAAGGAGTTCTGGCTGCCTGGCTGCATTACCACGGGGGTCGTCGGGATCAATCGTTTGTCGATTTGAATTGCGCTTCCCTTTGCCGGGAATTGCTGGAATCTGATTTATTTGGTCATGAGAGAGGGGCGTTTACCGGAGCCGTCGCCACTAAGAAAGGGTTGTTTGAAATTGCTCACAACGGCACGGTCTTCCTTGATGAGATCGGTGATCTCGATTTGCAGGTGCAACCGCGACTCCTAAAAGTACTTGAGGAGAATCGCTTTCGCAGGTTGGGCGACGTCTGCGAACGACACGTGAATATACGCCTCATTACAGCGACGGGCAAAAATCTCGCGCTCCTCGTCCGGGAGCATAAATTTCGCATCGACCTCTATTATCGGATCAATACGTTTTCCATTAAGTTGCCGGCGTTGCGGGAAAGAATCGAGGATATTCCACTCCTGGCTCGAAAGATACTCAAGAGAATCGCCATCGATCAGGGGCGCAATGAGCTTCTCTTGTCGCCGGAGTTGGAGAAGCGTCTGCAAGCCTATCCCTGGCCGGGAAATTTAAGGGAGTTACGCCAAAGTTTGCAACGCGCGGCCATCTTTTGCGAAAACGCTATGCTCACCGTCGAGGATTTACAGCTTGAGCATGAGCATTTAGCGAACGATCCGACAGTTTCAGAGAAGCGACAGATGACCCTTTCGGAGTTGGAGCGCCGGCATATCGAACAGGTACTGCGAATTGAAAATGGGAACGTTGAGGAAACGGCGAAGACACTCGGATTATCGCGTAGCGCGCTTTATGACCGGATTAAAAAGCACGGAATCAGCCTGTCCGGAATTCCCAAATTGAATCCGGAATTCGGGACGAATGTATAACGCCGAAAGAACCAAGTCACTGCGCACAGAAGCGCGGCATGCGGCGGCACGCTGATTTCTTGGCGTTTTCGTGCGCGCTTACCAACTTAGCCATCATAAACTCGGAACTTCGGGATTGGAGGGAAACCTCATGAAAAAAGATGAACTCAATAAACCACATACGCAAACAACCGAACCCAAAGAAGTCAAAAGCAAGATCCTCTCACGAATCCAACAGCAACTTAACCGTAAAGAAGGCGAAGAGTCGATGACATACATGAAACACGATGAACACGATAAAGTAAATCAGTATTTAAAAGGCCCGATGCCGATCTCCCGATCGCCGAGTAACTCCCTCTGTCGCCGTTTGCGGCCTTCCGATCAAGTAACGGTCTGTTCAAGTAACGGTCTGTCCGGAATTCCCAAACTGAATCCTGAATTCAGGACTAATTTGTAACTGAGCAAGCGTCCTGAAGAATTTTTCGGGCCAGTAATAAAGGAAAGAGCGCTAATAAAGCAGGGAAGGCGGCCTACGCAAGTACGGTGCGGTAATTGCCGTGGTTCCGTTTGCCGGAAGAGACATCACACCGGGCGCACGAGAGGCGCAACATGTCGCAGCACACCGATTGGCGAGTGTTTTCGTCACCGACGCCAAAGTGGTTGTTAGGATGTTTAGTTTTTCGGCACGTCCGGCATTATATCCAATTTTAACTTCAGAATGGTAGAAACCCCATGAACGATGAAACAATCAACTCAATCCAAAGAAATCAAAAGCAAGATTCTCTCACGAATCCAACAGCAACTTAACAAGGAGCCTGGCGCAGAGGGAATGGTATACACCAAAGTGAATCAACACGTTAAAGGCGGGCAATATTGCAAAGGCGGCCCGTGCCCGGTAGAACCGGACTCCGAGTAACTCCCTCTGTCGCCGTTTGCGGCCTTCCGATCAAGTAACGGTCTGTCCGGAATTTCCGAACTGAATCCTGAATTCAGGACTAAGTCGTAACTGAGCAAGCGTCCTGAAGAATTTTTCGGGCCAGTAATAAAGGAAAGAGCGCTAATAAACCGGGGAAGGCAGCCTAAGCAAGTACGGTGCGATAATTGCCGTGGTTCCGTTGCCGGACAAACATCACACCGGGCGCACGAGAGGCGCAACATGTCGCAAGCACACCGATTGGCAAGTGTGTTCGTGCGCCGACGCCAAAGTGGTTGTTGATGTTAGTTTCGGTCCGAATCCAACACTTCAGAAATGGAGAAACCCCATGAAAGATGAAATCACTGAACTGAATACGCAGACAGGTGTAACGCCGGAACCTGCTGAAGACGAAGGCAATGGGATTCCTCGCCGTCGTTTCTTCAGCAACCTTGCCGGAGTTCTGGGAACCACTGCCGCCATCGGCGCCATTGGCTTGACGGCGAAGGGGCAGGAACAGACTCAAGCCAAAGAAATCAAAGGCAAGATTCTCTCAAGAATCCAACAGCAACTTAACCAGGAGCCTGGTGCAGAGGGAATGGTATACCTCAAATCGGATGAACACCATAAAGGCGGGGCATATTCAAAGGGCCCGGCCCCGGACGAACCACCGGAAGGCTAGTAATTCTCGACCGCCGTTTGCGGCCCGTTTCCTGTTGTACCGTGACGCCGAGAGAATTAAAGATATCCGCGTTAATTCTGTCGGCGTCCTCTTTACCGCCGTTTCGTTTTATTTCCTGCCGGCTAAAACCCGACAACACATGCGTTATTCGCGACCGTGAGGCGAGGCTGGAATCTCTGCAATCCCGACCGGAGAAGTTATGCATCAGACTCAAGAGGAACAAGACATTTATCGCGGGTTTTCCTGTCCCTATCAACCATTCAATCAGCAGTTCTTTTCGCTACTCGCGGCGCAATACTCTCGCTCGCTGATTGAATTGTTTCTTGACCGTTTCGAACAGCGCTTGGACCAAACGGGCAACGGGGTGACGGAAATGCTCTCCAGCATCCATGCCAACGAACCGCCGAACGATGAGATCTTCTGGTCGTCGGTGCCGGCGATGATGATGGAATCGTTAACTAATGGCGATACTTTATCGGCGCAGCGGGCCGCCGCCTCATTATTGCTTCATTGCGGCGCGCACGGCGTGAGCGGCGATTGGGAGCTGCGCTTCGATCAGCCATCGATCTTCCTTTGGGGATCATATTTATTGCCCGAGTCGGAGCGGCTGATTGTTAATCACAAGCAGGAGACAGTGCGGATTCTGTCCGAAATCAAGGGCTCCAGACATGAATCTCGGTTACATCGGGTGGCGGAAACCGGTGCTTGGCGTTCGGAGGATCTCACACAACTTCCGCTGGTCGCCGATGACGGGTATGCCGTAACGTTATTGCCCGATTGGGCGGCGCCACCATTGCACTGCGACAGCCCAACCCTTTCGCAAATCTCTTCCGCCACGCATGAATCGATCGCGCAGTCGCTCGGACTGCTGAGAGCATTGGCGCCGCGGTACCGTGACTGGGTGACTCGCGTCTTACGCCGCCTGATTGTTGTCGCGGCGCCGCAAGCCGGGATAATGAGCGGCAATCTTCACGGATATTACAGCATGTTCTACATTTCAGACTGCCGTGATCCGCTCGTGATCGGTGAAATGCTGGTTCATGAGGCCTCGCATCAATACTTCCATTCAATCACGCCGCTGGAAGATGTGGCCGATCAGACGGATCCGACAACCTATTACTCTCCGTTCGTCAGGCGGCAACGGACGATCGATCGTTTGGTACTGGCCTATCACGCCTTTGCCAACGTCTACCTCTACTATCGCGAATGCCTTGTCTCTCAAGACCATCATAAGCAGGCGAGCGCGGGGCTCCGCACGGTCTACGACGACCTGAGCGTCGTAGAAGAAACTCTGATGACGAGCGATAAACTGACGCCGACAGGCAGGGCGCTGATTGAACCGCTTTATCGGGAGATGCACCGTGGCAACTGAGATTAAGGGCCTGGTCGTTAAAATCGTGCAACGCTGCAATCTTAATTGCAGCTATTGCTATATGTATCAGCATGCCGACCAGAGTTGGCGGCAACGTCCTCCATTTATGTCGGAAGAAACGTTCGGTCATTTGTTGACCCGTATTGAGGAGTATTGCGACCGCCGTCCCGGCAGGGAAATGAATATCACCTTTCACGGGGGCGAGCCCATGTTGATCGGCCCGCGGCGATTCGATCGCTTTGTCAGCATGGCAGTGGAGAAGCTGAAGGACCGCGTGAGTCTGCAGAATGCAGACCAACGGTACGCTAGTGAATGACGAGTGGATTGAGGTATTGAAACGGCATAACTTGAGAGTCGGTGTGAGCCTCGACGGTCCGCCCGAAATTCATGATCTTTCCCGCTTCGATCATGCTGGACGAGGGTCTTATAGCCAGACGGTTCAAGGAATGCGGAAACTGCAAGAGAACCGGGTTTTTTCCTGCGTTCTGACCGTGATTAATCCCGGGCAGTCAGGCCTCGAGATATATCGGCATATTCGCTCTCTCGGCGTGAAAAACATGAACTTTCTCTTGCCGGACGTGACGCATGACTCAAGACGCCTATTCTATCCGGACTTCGGCGCGA
Source organism: uncultured Acidobacteriota bacterium (assembly GCA_963770215.1). Lineage (GTDB taxonomy): Bacteria > Acidobacteriota > Blastocatellia > Pyrinomonadales > Pyrinomonadaceae > PSRF01. The sequence continues at coordinate 273,513 of CAVYOP010000005.1, read as the reverse complement.
CGCCGATCTCAGACTATCTCATTCCCATTTTTGACGACTGGTTTGACGAAGATGATCCGAACGTGGTGATCCGTCTTTTTAACGCCATCCTCACCGGCCTGATGGGAAGCTCGGCCAACTTCGAAGCGATCGGCAATCATTGCGAAAATTATCTGGTGATCGATACTGACGGGAATATTCAGGCCAACGACGCGTTGAAAGTGTGCGACGACGGGATCTCGGAAAGCGGCTTGAACGTTGCGCGACATGGATTCGAGGATCTTCATCTCGGGCTGCCTTTAGTCAACCGACTCGTCCATGAGGGGCTGTCGTTGTCGGCGCAATGTCAGGCCTGCGCGGAGCGCGATGTTTGCGGCGGCGGCGCGGTGACGACTCGTTATGCAAAAGCGAACGGCTTCGATAATCCCTCAGTCTGGTGCGCCGACATGTTGGAATTAATCGGGCACATTCGCGCCAGGGTCGCGACCCGCGCTGGGCGAGCTGGCGTTCCCTGAAACAGTATGTCAAGTAGAAACGGATCTCCCGATACCGGCGGCGGCGACAGGGAGCTTTTGAGGAAAGCTCTGAAAGCGGAAGCCCCGGTTATTTTTTTCATCAACGGCATCGGCGACAACATTCTCAATCTGCCGGCATTGCGCGCATTAGGCGAGCTGTTCGCAGGCCGCTTAAGCCTGATCTGCAGCGGCAGCGATTCATTGTTCATGTTCGACGACCTGCCGCTGAAGCGGGCAATCAAGATCCGCGTGGAATCATCGGCCTACGGCCGCGAGTTCGACGCTGACGCGGTCGCGGCCGAGACGGGAAACTGTGACGTGTTTCTCTCGCTTGTGCCATGGCATTCGGAATCATTGACGCGGTTGGTCGAAAAATTGCGCCCGGAGTTGTCGGTCGGCTTTATTTCAAATTATGACATCCGGATGCCGCTTAATTTCGATCAACACACCTCCGAGCTGGCATTTGACCTGGTGCGGCTGTTTGACGCGCGCAGCCGACTTCAGGATTTCACCGCCCCACCCTGCTACCCGAATGAGGCGCGGGCAGAAGCGCGAAAACTGCGCGAGCAATTGAATCCCGGCGGGAAAGCGCTGGCGGTTCACGCCGATACCGGGCAGAAAAAAATGTGGGACGGCGTTAAATTGATGCAGACGCTGGATACTTTTCTCGGTCTTCATCGGGAATTTACTGTCTTGCTGGTCGGCGGCAGGCCGCAATCATTGGATTGCGGGTTATACGGGGATCGCGTTATTCCATGCTATGGACTTCCCTTACCGGTTTCGATGGCTCTGGTAACCGAGGCAGATTTTTTTCTCGGCATTGATTCCTGCATGTTGCACGCGGCGGATTTCGCCGGCGTTCCGAGTGTCGGTTTGTTCGGGCCGACAAGCGCGGCGGAATTCGGCTTCCTCGTCGGACCGCATATCGCGATTCAGGCCCCGCACACCATGGCGGAAATCGAAGCGCCTGACGTCGCCGACGCGCTCGAATCGTTGCTCGCGGAGCCGCACCAATTTACCGTTCGTTATCTTTCCACACCGCACGTTGAAACTGGATAACAAGGCATATGAAAAATCTGGGCTTTAAGACGAAACCGGTCATCTTTTCCCTGATCGCCGTCTGTGCGGCGGCGCTGATCTTTTGGCGCGTTGCCGATCCGTTGCGGACTGGCTTCGTGTCGCAAGCGGCCGTCCCACGAAATCGCCGTTGAGAAATTCACCCTCAACAACGGCCTGACTGTGATCGTGCATGAAGATCATCGTTCTCCCTGGACGGCAATCAACCTCTGGTACCACGCTGGGACAAGAAATGAGCGGCCAGGCAGCCATGGCATCGCGCATCTCTCCGAGCATTTGATGTTCACGGGCACGCGACGCGTCAAAGAAGACGTGGCAAAAGTGTTGAAGCGAATGGGCGTCAATAATGCCACCGCGTCAACAGATCATGATCGTACACGTGTCATGATGGATGTGCCCGAGGCGTCTTTCGATGCTGCGTTGCGGCTGGTGGCGGAGCTTATGGCGGGGACCGTCGAGGCGCTGACGGAAGAGAAAGTGGACAAGACGCGGCGTGAAATCGAACAGGAAGTCGCCCGCAATGATAATTCCCCCTATATTTTCGCGGAAGATTTGCTGAGGAGTCGCATTTATCCGGCCGGAGCATCCATACGCTCGGCATCCGTTGCGGTCGATTGCGGGGATCAACTCCATTTCTCTCGCGGACGTGAAAGAATGGTTCAGGACTAACTATTGTCCAGCGAACGCGGTCCTGGTTGTGGCAGGCGATCTCAAGCCGCAAACAGTCCGTCAGCAGGTTGAACAGTATTTCGGTGGGATTCAGCCGGGTAAAGCGCTCAGCCGAGAGCAGCGTCCGATCCCTGGAGCCGCGCCGAGCAAGCGTGAGACGGTCGCGGGAAAGATACCGCGGCAACGTCTTTACATGGTCTGGAACGTTCCGGGATACGCCGACCCCGATATCGACCGCCTCGATCTGATTCGACATTACTTAACCCTCAAAATCCAAGAGCGCAAGCCGCGCGAAAAACCGGAACCCGAAGTCGACATCTCGCTCAAGTCTTATGAGCTCTGCGGAGAGTTTCAAATTCGGCTAACCGCCTCCACCTCCGACCAACTGGAGTTACTTGAACGCGAAGTCAAGCGGCAAATTGAGGAGGTGATGTTGCAAGGGCCCGCGCCGGCGGAATTGGAACAGATCAAAACGGAACTGTTATCAAGTTTAAGCAGCGATCTGGAGCAAGTCGGCGGGTTCGGAGGAAAAGCCGGGCTCTTAGCCATTTCAGAAGTATTTGCCAGCGACCCCCAACATTACAGGAAAGCTTACCAACGTATGCTGGATACAACGCCGGCGGATGTGAAAGCCGTTTCTTCCCATTGGCTGGCCGCAAGCCCATATGTTTTACACGTGAAGAATCAGTAGAAGACGTCATGTGGACAAGTCCGGAAAGTTGTTATCAATTTAGAGAGACGGTGAATTATTCGCTGCAATCGGCGCTCCAGGCAGCCGGCGTCGCCAGGTCGTTAATGCCGGGCGCAGCCGACCGGCGACTTGTGACGGCAAAGGCCGCGCTTGGCTCTGTCAACGAATTAAGAAGCGTCGCATATCGAAGCTTCATGGCTCACGTTAATGCCCTTGCCGAAGACAACAAATTGAACCTTTATCACGACAATTGGTCCAAGGTCTGGGAGTACCCCTGGATATGGTTCAACAGTCTTTGCGACCTCGATTTGCAGGACAAGAAAATTTTGGATATCGGTTCCGGCAAGTCGCCCATGCCCTGGCTGTTTGCGCTGCTTGGCGCCGAAGTAATGATGGTTGAAACGGGTCGCGAAAACGTCTCATTGTGGAGTCGGATACGGCAACGACATCAATTGAAGATCGGGTGGAGAATCGTTTCCAATGAAGAGCTGCCGTTTGCCGACAACACCTTCGACGCCGTAACCAGCTTTTCGGTGATCGAACATCAGCCTGATAAAGCTTCGGCCGTGGCGCAAGCCGCCCGGGTGCTCAAACCGGACGGAGTATTCGCCGTCTCTTTCGATCTCTGTCAACCAGAGTGGGGCATGCGATACCCCGACAGTTTGGGAAAAGCATTATCCCTCAAAGATTTTGAAGAGTTCGTATGGAAACATCCGGCCTTCGACAACGGCGGTCAGACGCTTGATTGGAAGATCGAGCAATGCGCTGATTTTCTCCAATGGCATTGGGGCGGGACCGACGATTCCAAGTATATCGTGGGAGCAGCGATCTTAAAAAAGAGGACTGGGCCAGTGGCATAACTCCATAAATGTCGGACAAGAGTTGGACCGATCATGACTGCCAAAATCGCACTCGTCAACATGCCGTTTTTCTCGATTTCGCGCCCCTCGTTAGGTTTGAGTCTGTTGGCAGCCGGGCTGGAAAGGATCGGCTATGCCGCCGATATTCACTATCTCAATTTATTGTCGGCTTCGATCTTCGGCGATGATCTCTACCGTTATCTCGAAGAGCAACCAAGAGGGAGATTGGCGCTGGAATGGATATTCATGGAAACGCTTTGGGGAACCGATCATGAACTCGACCGGAAGTTTATTGATTATATAACCGACCTTCAAGGCCTGGATCGGGAAGACCGTTATATTCAGACACTAACCGAATGCCGCGGTAATGCCGACCGATTCATTGAAGCAGCGATTAAAAACATCCCTTGGGGCCGCTATCGCGTCGTCGGGTTTTCCTCGATGTTTCAACAGCAAATGGCGTCGCTCAGCCTGGCCCGCCTGTTAAAGCAGCTCTATCCGGATTTGTATATTGTCTTCGGCGGCGCCAATTGTGAGGGGGTCATGGGCGCCGCGTTGCACAAATCATTCCCGTTTATTGACGGCATTTGCCTGGGCGAGGGAGACATCGCATTTCCGCAGTTAGTTCAACAGTTACTTGGCGATGCGCAACCGAGGTCTATTCCCGGCATTCTGCAACGCCGCGATCTTGGCGCCAGCGCGCGACGAAACAATCTGCCGATTCTTCAGCCCGCGAACGGCCGGCCTTCACCGTCGGCGCAGCAGGAAACAAACCATGATTGCGGGTGTCACGACTCGGAGCCCTCGGCTAAATCCCACGCGACGTACCTGACGCCGCCTCCAACGGCCACGATGGAAGAACTGCCGTATCCGAATTTCGATGATTATTTTGCTCAGGCGGAGACTTATCAACTGTTGGACGGCATGAGAGTCATGCTGCCGTTTGAAACTTCGCGGGGATGTTGGTGGGGAGAACGCCATCATTGTACCTTTTGCGGTCTCAACGGAATGTCGATGAAATTCCGTCATAAGTCCTCAGCCCGCGCCATTGATGAATTGAAATATCTGGTTTCACGTTATGGCAATCGCATCCGTTATCTAGCAGCGACCGATAATATTCTGCCGATGAGCTACTTTAACGATTTTGTTCCATTGTTAGGCGAGTTGGGAGTCGATTTGTTCTATGAAACAAAGGCCAATCTGCGCGAAGAACAGGTTGCGGCCTTAAGACGCGGCAATGTCAGATCGATCCAACCAGGCATCGAAAGCCTCAGTACGACCGTGCTTAACTTGATGAGAAAAGGCGTGACGGCCATCCAGAACCTCCAACTGTTAAAGTTCTGTGTTCAATACGGAATTGACCCTTCCTGGAACTTTCTGATCGGTTTTCCCGGAGAATCCGCAAAAGATTATGAGGGAGTGGCGGAATTGATGCGAGCCGTCCCGCATTTTCGGCCGCCCGACTCTTTAAGCCGGGTCCGCTTTGATCGCTTCAGCCCATATTTCACCGAGGCGGAAAAACTGGGCGTACGCTCGCTGACTCCTTTCCAAAGCTATCGTTATCTCTATTCGAGATTCGACGAAGAAACGGTCAATGATCTGTCCTACTTTTTTAATGGAACGTTTGATGGTCAGGAGAAGATTGTCGAGTATGAACCTGAATTGGCCGAAGTTGTCCGCGCTTGGAAAGAGAAACATCAGTCAGCCGCGTTATTCGACATGGAGTTTGATGATTTCACCGTCGTCTGTGACTTCCGCTCCGAAGAAGACGGACAATTCCATCTACTTAAAGCGCCCATGAACCGCATTTATAAAGAGTTTCACAAGCTGTGCAGTCTCAAGAAAGCTCTTGCCGCGGTTGAAGGAGTGGCTGAGATCTCGGACGGCGAACAGCAAGAGCTAATCGACTATTTGGAAACCCACCGGCTCGTCTGGCGCGAGAATCAATCTCTGCTTAGTCTTGCCGTCCCGCTGGGATTCGCCTTCAAACCGGCCAATCGTCATTTGGAAAGGTTATCGGCCGTGATCGCTTCTTCCTCGATTTGAGGTAGTGACTTATGTCCGGATCAATATGCAAACATTACTTTGCCCGGCTTGCCGCAGGCGTTTGGAGATTGTGGAAAGAATACCAGTATGACGAAGCGGCATTCTCGGATGTCGCCCTGCGAATGCTGACTGAAGAGCCGCCCGCCGACCAGGTCTCTTTCCTCGATGTAGCCAAGTTCGGCTTATTCACCAATCCCTTACCGTTCCAGTCGAACATTGAATCTACCTTCGGTCAACCGCCGTTGACTGTCCATTGGCAACCTGAGTTTCGCATCGAAGTGTTGTTTTGGACGTCGAGTGTAATAGGCATTCACCAACATGCTTTTTCCGGAGCTTTTCATTTGTTGACCGGATCAAGCCTGCATACCGTCTGGGATTTCAAATGCGAAGAAAGAGTTTCGTCGCAATTGCTGCTCGGCGTGCTCGACTTAAAGAAAGCCGAGTTACTCGGAGTCGGCGACACGACAGCGATTATTGCCGGGAACCGCTTCATTCATGCCACGCATCATCTTGACCGGCCAACGATTACCGTGCTGATACGTACGAACTCCGAAAAGAATCATCTCCCGCAATATTCTTACCTGGAACCGTTTATTGCCTATAACGCCGTTCACGGCAACGCTGGGGTCAGGAGGCGTCTGCAATTGTTGCAGATGTTGAGCTCAACCGGGCGTGACAAAGAGCTTTTGGACGCCATCAAGTGTCTCCTCGATGATGTAAACCATCACTACGCCTTCCTCTACCTCCTCGAGGCATACAAGTTAATTGGGGACGAAACCAAGCGAAATCTGCTCTTATCCTGGGCCGGCAGTAAACACGGCCGCCTCGCGGAAAGCTTCCGCCTTGTGTTGGACACTCAAGAACAACGCGACAAAATACGGAAAATCGACGAAAAGATCGGGCAGGGAGAACTGCAATTCTTTACAGCATTACTGCGCAATATTCCCAAGAGCGGCGAAATCCTCAAAATAATTCGTGATCGCTTTCCACAGGAAGATCCGCTCACGATGATCGCCAAGTGGACGGCGGAGTTGTCACGGTATGATTTGTCCGATCTCGGCTTGTCGGCTCCTTCGTTGACGCAACCAATACGCGAACTCCTGGGTGAATATGAGCCTTCAACCAGCCCGCAAGTAGGCGTGAATCGAGATGAAGATAATGCGCCGGTGAGCAAGTCGCCGGCGGTGGAGCATGCTGCCGTCGTTTCTTAGCCTTTGCAATTTGTGATGGGAATTGCCGAGTGTCTCAAATGTTTGATTCAGGCGCTTTCCCGCAATGAACCCGAGGAAGTAATAAAGCGTCTTGCGGTGGGCTGTGACGCCTATCGCTTCTATCTGATCTTCGGCGGTAACTTTCTTTGGCGGATGCTCAACGGCATTCCGGCTGATCATCTACAACTCGATCAACTGGTTCTTGAGGAACGAGTCGCAAGAGCGGTGCTGCGGGCGCCGGATATTGGGAAATGGGCGATGGTTTGGTTAAAACAGACTGATGAGGTCTGGCAAGTCACTGCCGCCTATCCCTTCCGGCCGGAGGAGTTGGCTGAAAACGGGCAATTGCCCGAAGATCTCCGCGATCTCTTAGGTGGAAGAATCCCGTTTCGGATCGATTGCCAGGACGCCGGGCTGACGCGCTTTCTCAATGATGTCCATGAAGAGTGGAAAAGGACCACCGGCTCAACTCAGGCCTTTGACAGCAAAAACAGTTCGATCTTCGACCTAACCGCTCACTTATGGATCCGAAGGACGCTATGGAACGATCTGCGACAAATGGGATATGACACTGTCCTCTTTCGCACGACGATGAATAATGATGTCTATGTTTGTTCCGATGGACCTGGATCGCGACGTGTCGCTGTCAAAATGCTCCATAACACCAGGCCCGAAATGAAAGAGAAGTTTCTCAATGAGATCAAGATCCTTGAAAGTTTAAGACACCATCCGAGTGTGCCGCGCATTCTCTTCTCAGCAACCGCGGACGGATATCCCTATTTCGGCAGCTGAGTGGGCGACAGGCAAATTGCTGGAAGAAGAGATTCTAAAATCACCGGATTGGAGTCTACATGAACGAGTGCGAATCATGATGAATGTCGCGCGGCGTCATCTGCGATTTCCGCCGTTGCAACGTCATTCATCGCGATTTGGCGACAGATCATATCTTTGTGAGAGAGAATTTCGAATTGTCGGTCATCGATTTCGGTATGTCCTCGTTTCTTCACCAGTTGAGTCCCGAAAAGTATCAAGCCGCGCACAGTAGGGAGCTGCGGAACTTCGGACTAATAATGTGTTACCTCCTGATAAACGAACCGAGGCCGTCATTCGGTTCGCCGGAGGTGTGCCTGAATGCTTGGGCCAAAGCAATGGCTCGGCTCCGGGCATTGACACTGCCGCCGGAATTGATCAGGATCATCGAGAGAACCGTCGCTGTCGATCCTGCTTGTAGTCTCATTACGCGCAACGACAAGCCTCCTTATTCGAAAGTGGAGGAGATCTTCGCGGCGCTTGAGCAGGTTTCCAGTGTCCTACAAGTTGAAAGTTCCGACGCCGTCGCGTAACCCGTCGGGTAACATGGTCGTCCGTTACACGGAAGATACGCTAATTCACATGGCTAATATGATTCAGGATTTGCGTTACGGTATTCGGATGCTGTTGAAGCATCCTTGGTTCACCTGTACGGTCGTGCTGACGCTTGCCCTTGGAATCGGGGCGAATACGGCGCTCTTCAGCATCATAAATGCGTTGCTTCTTCGTCCGTTGCCTTTGCCGCAACCGGAGCAGATAGTTCAGGTCTGGGAGGTTTCACGGCAATCCGGCAATCTGAAATTCCCGGTGGCGTTACCAAACATGGTCGATTGGCGCACGCAAAGCAGCAGCTTCGCGCACATCGCCGCCTACTCGCCTACCGGCCTTAACTTGACCGCCGATGATCAGCCGGAACATATCTCCGTCCTGAGCGTAACAACCGACTACTTCAAGGTCATCGGCGTCACTCCGGCGATGGGCCGTGACTTACGTGAGGAAGACGGTGCTGCCGAACGCGCCGCGCACGGCCGTACTCAGTCACGGCTTTTGGCAACAGCGTTTCGCTGCCGATCCGCAGATCGTCGGTCGGACAATCAGACTCAACAGCGAGAATTGCACCGTCATCGGCGTGATGCCCAAGGGTTTTGCCTTTCCCAATTCAGAGTTTGCCGTATGGGCGCCAATGAGAGGCAATCTCGCGGCCGCCGCGCGTAACGCGCATGCTTATCAAGCCATTGCCAGATTGAAACCCGGTGTGGCGTTGCAACAAGCCCAAACCGAGATGGACGCGATTGCGTCGCGCCTCGAAGGAGAATACCCGGACACCAACAAGGATGTCGGCATCCGGCTCGTTTCGCTTCAAAAGGAGTTGGTCGAAGCTGAGCAACCGAGATTGCTGCTCTTGTTCGGCTCGTTACTCACCGTGCTGTTGATCACTTGCGCCAATCTCGCCGGGCTGCTGTCGGCGCGGGCCAGCGCTCGGCAGAAGGAGTCCGCCATTCGCTCAGCGCTCGGCGCGGGACGTCGGCGATTAGTGCGGCAGATGTTAACTGAAAGCATGTTGATGGTTTCGTTGGGCGGCGGACTCGGTGTGTTGGTCGCATACCTCGGCGTCAAAGCGCTGCTTGCGATCTACCCCTCGAGTCCGGCGACGTGGACGGAGTTTGGCATCGATCGCGCAACGCTCATCTTCACGTTGGTCATCTCCGTGCTTGTCGGCCTCGGCTTCGGTTTGATGCCAGCGCTGCAATTTTCGCGGACTCGGCTCAACGAGACTTTAAAGGAAGGCAATCGCGGAACAGCAGGACGGGGTACGGAGAGATTGCGCAGCGTGTTGGTGACAGTGCAGATCGCGCTCGCACTGATCTTGCTGACAGTCGGCGGGCTGCTCTTCAGAAGCATGCAGCAATTGCAGCAAGTGAACCCGGGTTTCAATCCTGAGCAATTGTTGACGATGCAATTATCCTTGCCTCGCGCCAAGTATAATGAAGACGAACAAAGAACGAGATTTTTTGAGGAGGTCTTGGCGCAGGTCACGGCGCTGCCCGACGTGAAAAACGCAGCCGTGGCGTCGCAGTTGCCGTTTCTCGGCGAAAATTCCGCCAGTTCTTTTCAAATTGTCGGTGGTCCACCGCTGCCGAGAGGGGAAACGCTCGACACCAACCGGCGAACCGTCAGCGCCGATTACTTTCAGACGCTGGGCCTGCAACTCTTGCGCGGTCGTAGGTTTGATCAGCGCGATACCGCGCAAGCCCCTCGCGTCGTGATTATCAATGAAGCAATGGCGCGCAAATTCTGGCCGAATGATGATCCGCTCGGCCGGTACCTCACCTTCAATTCGTCAACGCAGTACGAAATCATCGGGGTGGTAAGTAACGCAAAACACTCTAGCCTTCAAGAAGAGGACGAACCACAAGCTTACACCTCTCATCAACAAGTTACATCGCGCACGATGGACTTGGCCGTCAGAGCGAATTACTCTTTTGACCGCGAGCCCGCAGCTCTGATCAACGCCATTCGGCTGACCGTCAGCAAAATCGATCCGGAACAGGCGATCCACAACATCGGGACAATGGAGCAACGGTTGTCGCAATCGATCGCGCCGCAACGCTTCGTCGCGTTACTGCTCAGTCTCTTTGCCACGCTCGCCCTGATTCAGGCCTTGATCGGGATTTATGGCGTGATGTCCTATGCCGTGACGCAACGCAGGCAAGAACTGGGCATTCGTATGGCGCTCGGAGCGCACCCCGGGAACATACTAAGTCTGGTCCTCAGGCGAGGAATGAAATTGACACTCATCGGCATGGCGCTCGGATTGATGGGTGCTGTCGCCTCGACCCGGCTCCTACGGGATATGCTTTTCGGCATTAAGCCGGTCGATCCGCTGACGTTTGCAGCCATGACACTCTTATTGATATGCATCTCGCTCGTTGCTTGCTTCCTGCCTGCACGCCGCGCGACGAAAGTTGATCCTATGAACGTGTTGCGAAGCGAGTAAAGTACGACTGTGAGCCAGCCAGTCGCACAGGAACTCCTGTCATTAATATAGCCACGTGCTCCAAGGCCAATCACCGAATACCAAGAGGCCGCACATGATTATGTGCAAGATGGCATTCGCCTATTAGAACTCTCAAAAAAGGCCTATTTTCTGTATAAACAGCAAGATTCAAGCGAAAAACGAAAGTTGCTCAATTTCGTGTGTTCGAACTCGATATGGAAGGACCACACTCTCACCGCGACGTTTCGCCAACCGTTTGATCTACTTGCAATTACGAACACCACTTGGCAAAGAAAAAAGGCCGCCGGAGCCGATTCCAGCGACCTTCGTCCTATCTGGCTCCGCAGGTAGGGGTTAGATGCCCATTAGGAATGTCGAGGCTTTTAGCAGATTTCTTAATTTTGCTAAGGAATTCACGCATTCGTGGTTTTAAACTGTTTGCACCATCTTCACTTTCAGCATTCAGTTGTGCCTTAGTTGTGACAGGCATTCTACACCTATGGTTGAAACAACCATCGTTTTAATGCCAGCAATTTAAACTTCAAGGTACTTTCAGAGGTTTTAGGTTGCTGTCTATTTGTTCCAGTCTAAAACGCGAGCGAGAGGATGACCAGGTAAAGTCGATCTAGCCAGAGTTCGCCCTGCAGAATAGTCCTTGCGTTCCTTTAATAGCTCCAGCAGGAAATGATCCAACGACTTGGCGCCACGTAAGACAGAGGTAGTCTTCATGTACTCGGGCAACTCTGAATCCTCCATTCCTTTCAACGTGAGGACGCCGAGCACAACGCGGTCATAGCCGTATCCAACCTCGAATGGTACCCAGTGCGACTTGACTGTGTTGGGTGACACTACGCAGATCATATGCGTGCTGAAATGGACACCGTCTCTGATATGCCGCGTGATCCGGTCCGCATCGCCACTCGCAACCAAAGCATTAAGAGCTGGATCGTACTGGTCAAAGTAGACATCCACACCTGCATCGATAAAGTAATCTGCGATCGGTTTACATGCTTCTGAATCTTCTCGTTGATGACTAATGAATACGCAAGGCTTGTCGCGCCAGGCTAAAAATGACTTCCCTGCCGAACCAGCCCTCGTCCGTTGCTCTCTGCTCGCTCTGTTTATGCCTTTAATCATTTGTACCTTTCACCGTTTAGCTCCCACTTGGCAGCGCATGCGTCCGAATCGCACGTACAATACTGTCCCTATACCAACCCACCACCTCAACAGCTGCTTTCTGTATGCTTATTGGCAAACGACTATTACCTCTCGGCCAAATAGCGATGATCGGTCGACCAATCCGTCGAGCAAAACTCATTTCAAAATCGATCGACTCGCTGTGATTAACGTACATTCCCGCGATGATGATGAATACATCAGCCGGTCGCATTTGATTGCGCAGTAGGTAATCCAACTTGCGAATAGAAAGCGGATCGTGTTCAGGCACACTCAAGTTTTCCCAACTGAAGTTCGGCGCTTCGTTCAGAAACTGAACAACCCGATAGTACTCAGCACCGTACCGCCAGGCGTGACTGATGAAGACCCGATAAATTCTTAGGCGTGGCACCTGTCGATTTCTCCACTTGATCAATCGCGCGTCAGGCCAGACGGCCAAATGATTTGCACATTCGTACGTCGCTTGTGAGCGTACGAAACAATATCGGCTGTGCCTCCCTTTCCCCGTGCAGGTTCACCATCCCAAATCGCCAGCAATAACTCTGCTGTCTCGACAACCCTACGTCCCGCCATTAGAAACGCCTCCTCACGGGGCTCGGGAAAATCGAGAGTCTTTACCGATGCAGCTTTTCTTAATAGCCACCGAAAACGTTTGAGGTCGGCTCCTTGTGAAAAAGTCTGCTCATACTCGCGACTTGGAAGAATTACTTCCAACTGACCACCATACTTCAAAACTAACGAAGCAAATAGCTGGTCAGCTCCAACCGCCAAAGACGAAACTCCTATAACGCCATCACCCGCTCCGGTGATAACCTTCGTAATCTCGTTCGTCACAAACGGTAGCGCCTCTAATGGAATATTCTGATGGCCGGTTACTCCGATTCTCATAAGCGGTCCTGCTTCGCCATGGACCAGTAATGTTTGCCTAACGGCGTCAACCTGCAACCAGTGCTGTTCATTGCGGCAAAATACATATGTTCCTCACCGATAGGCTCAACCAACTTTGCTGCGCGACAGCGTTGGAGAATAGCGAAGATCGCTTCATGTTCCGCATGCTTCGGCTCCGCGTCCGGTTCGTAAGAAGGGTCTAGAGGTAACTCTGAATCGGGCATCTCGAAAAACTCTGGCAGATGTCGAAGTTTTTCCAACGGTACGGCAGGAGAGCAAAGTCGCAGCTCGTGCAACCTGTCAACATTCGCTTTAAACATCGGACGCTGCTCCCATGATCCGAATGACTCAGTTAGATAGGCGTAGATACCAACTATGTTCACCTTACCCAACACGTCGGCAGCACCGCCCTCTAGCGCTCCGCATAAGTAAGTCGAGAACTGGCCGCGTCCCTCAGGCGTCTCCATCGACACCTGATCTCCTCGGCTTGCGGTAAGAATTGACAGGCGCGATCGTAACGCTGCTGCACTACTCCCCAACTGAGGAACGCCACCCGCGTTCCCCGAGAAACAGCAATCCAGGATTACTAAGACTTCTGCAACAGAAGAGGACTGCACCTTTCCAAGTATTTCCGATAGTGCCACGCCTAAGTTGGATCCGCGCCCATCCTGCGTTACCAGCACGACATCGTTCTTTACTTCTTGTCCGTGTCCCGCGAAGTAGAACAGAGCAACATCGGCTCCGGGGCTGAGAAGTGCATCAACCGAATCTAGTAGGCGCTCCCGGCTTACACGCTGCGCAGCCGCTGAGGTCCTTACCTGACACTCAAAGTTAGGCGAGTTATCTTCGTTTCGCGCAAGCAACGGCTTCAGCGCATTAACGTCGTTTACACATCCAGTTAACGGCGAGACATAATCATAGTCATCGATTCCTACCAACAGTGCACGTTTCATCTCTTTCTCACAACTTGTTGATAAAACTCTCAATGGCAACCCAGGCCCACTCAACTATGCTCTGTCCATTCATTTCTGGCGGTGAGTTACGATCAGCCTTATATGCCCAGACTCCAAGTAGCGGTTTCTTTTCCTCGAACGCGCACTTGATTTCCCATTTCTGGCCTGACGAGTTGAGACTATTCTTGCTAATTAATGCGATAACGCCGTGTGAGCGTCGAATCCGGGTGCGTACCTTTTCTTTCCAATCCGTCTCATACGCCTCTTTGACAGAAAGATCGATGAACTCAAACGGACTTTTTTCATTCCACGACTGAGCCACGAGAAAATCCCGCTGACGTTCATCCTCAATCGCAAACGCGATGAACACAATTTTTTTATCAGCCATTAGTAGCCTCCTCGCAGTAAATGACAGAGCAGTGCTAAACGTTACATGGAATTCTGAAACGTTGTTTAGGCAGATGTTTGGCCCGGCCTGGCAGTTTGTAGAGAGGTTTCTTTCAGGCGATCTAGGTGTGGAAACCGCAACACATCCACTGGCCGAATGACCTTAGCACTTTTCGGCGACGTGATCGATGAAACCAGGCCAGCGCGTGTCATAAGTCCAACTGACCGTGCGCAAAACCGTAGCCTCACTTAAGCACACCAAATAATACCTTTAGTTTGCTCTGTTAGGACTTTACAACCTGGAAAGGGTATAGGCCTACAGCGTCATAATTGCCAGATGAGTTCAAGCCCTCGAGCTTGATTTGATAACTTCCCGCCGTTAGTTTGTCGGTCGGTAATTTCACTTTGAGGATACGAGCCTTACTCTCAGTGTCCGGCTTTAAATTCTGGACCATACCTAGGTCCATACCTTCACCAGTCTGCAAGGAGGCCCTAAAGCTTTCATGAGTATCGGCGAGTATTTCGAGTTGAAGGAGGATAATTGTTTTATCCTGACTCACGACAATGCGACGGTCTTCCTGGCCTCTGACGTAAACCTGCTTAAGAGTTATTGAGGTAATTGCTTGCGATGGACGAAATTGTTTGCGGGTCATTGAGTTGTTCCAGCACAGTAGATAACCGCTGTTCCTCCGTTTAGCGGGGTCTTTTGATCGCGTAATAATCCAAACAAACACGCCCGCAAGCATGACCACGGCAAAAACAGCCGCAATCGGCCTGTATCTTGATCGGGTTGCAACAGGAACCATGATTTTTGGTTGACCCTTAGGCACGCTGGTGATGACATGCTCCGTTGCAACTATTGGTGCAGCCGCCTTTTTAGTCAGACCTCTGACAATCTCCACTTGAAGAACTCGCCTCGGCGTCGACAAAAAGTGTTTTTCAAATCTTATTGTCTCGTCTTCCGATAAAGCCCCACTGACGTAGTCGTCCATCAACTCATCCTTGACGAGAGAGAACTGGCGGAGAAAGTCGTTGTCACTAAGCAGACGCGTTTCCAGGTCCTCGGCCCCCATTGGTTCGGGAACTCCCAAAAGGTAGTTTCTGATTCGGTTTCGCTCGTCAATGAGTGGTTCCATTATGCAATCAGCCCTCAGTACTTATTGACTATGTGCTCTCACCCGAATTGTTACCTTCTTGGACGTGCCTCAAGGCAGCGGTCGAATACAATCCTCCAGAATGCACCTAATTCGATGTACTCTAACCCGCAAAGTGTTACTGGATAAATCGAGCTCCATGCTCAGACGTTTCCGATATCGATTTTTTTCCTCTTGTCCCCCTCGTAGTACATCAGAATGAGGTCCTTGTCTTTGGGAAGCAATTTTCCGAGACACTCATCCAAACAATCGTGTAATAGCTCTTTTTCCTCGTCAGGCTGGTGGATTGGGAGGGCCGCCAACTGCTCTTTTAACTCTAAATACGGATTTTTCTAAAGTGTTCATGGCGTACCATTTTTGCCACGCCATAGAAATAGAGGGCCGGATCTCCCGAATATGTCAGGACTAAGTCGTCGAGCCTGGTTACCACACGATTGATAGTCGCATCAGCCAGTTCGTCCGGCTCGTAACATTGCCACGCCTCGAAAAGCTCTATTAATGCATGGCGAATCGTTTCATATTTCTCGCCGGCCTTGTCGCGATCTGTCCCAAGCCAGCTTAGCAATCGGTCAAACTCGGCTTGAGATAAACCCTGACGCTGCTTCTTCATCAATGTTTTCTGGTCCGACAGCTCCAGGCGCGCTTCAATATGAAAATGCTCGTTATGCGCCGCTATCTAAGTCGATGTGTGTTGAGGTAGCGAAAAGCATAATAGCCGGATACTAAACAGATTACTATCAAAGCAAATCCCAGCGGACAGAACCAGTTACGGGAAGACGCCGGCGGCTGATCGGCTTCAGGTACTCGCCCTGCAACTCAAAGCCAGCCCAAAAGAAAGGCGATTGCCATCGCTTCTGGCTCCGAATGAAGAGCTTGGCGTTTTTTAACGCAACGCCGGCAGGTAAGTGCTCGATAAGCAAGCCATGATAAAAGTGCTTCATTAATTCGCTAGTCGCTTCATCGTCGACTTTCCACAAAGTTGCGAGCACGCTTTTGGAGCCGGCAAAGAGAAAGCTCCGCGCCAAACCCATTAATCCCTCTCCTTTAACATTCTTCCCTAACGCAGTTTGGCACGCACTCAGCACCACCAAATCGGCTCGCGAGTCGCAGGTCGTAGATTTCAGCAACTCGGAGAACTCCATCCTGGGGATTACCGTTTCGGTCGACAAAACTGAGCATAATGCCGGAGGTCTCCGGGTGTTCCGGATCCATCATCCCGTGAGTTCCAAAATGAATGATTTGATAGCCGTTGAGTGCCGATCCAAGGGCGAGCTCGCGATTGGCATCTACACCGCTAAACAAAGCTCCTTCTTTAGCCGGAAGCATCCCCAAAATGGTTTGGGCCTCACGCAGATGTGGACGGGAGCCGATCAAAGTGCGGGTGATTGCGGGTTTCCGTACTCCCCTGATTGAGCTTCTGTGTGGCCGCCTCTTAGCGAAGTTGCTGTCGAAGACTTTCCGATCCTCGAGGTCGTCCGCGTCAAAAACCGGATCAACCAACAGAGCTATCGTCTTTTGCATGAGCTGGCCCTCGTTTGACGAACTGCTGCTAACACTGCCGCAGAAGGAAGTTTGACGATCTCATGACTGAGGACGAGAGGAACGTAATCCGCCGTTGAGGCTGGCTGGTTGCCAGAGCGTTGGGGATGGGAAGAGCATCGAAGGGAATGTAATGGAGTTCTCCGTCCGCAACAATCAAGTAGCCGCTTTTCGCCAAGCTGATCTTTAACCTGCCCAAGCAGTAACCAGCTCAACTCTGCAGCAATAGTCTAAATAGCTCAGCGTCGGATCGGATGATCCGTTCCTGATATTCCGAAGATGATTCACCGGCTACTGGCTGTCGGGCTATTAACAGTTGATGTACCTGGCTGGCAAGCTGCTCGAGTGTGTTGCGATCGGGAAGCTCGTACGATGTGATAGAACCTGCGGAGACACTCCACAAGTAGCTCCTATCACTGCCAAGCTGGAACTCCAACAACAGGGAATTGTCGTCTGAAATCTGAGCCTGAATACTTTGGGGTTTCATTCCTGCGCTCCGGTTAAAGCAGCGAATTGCTTGCTCTCCGTTTTTAACTGCGTCTCGATCTGGTCGTATTCGGCTATTTGAGTTTTTTGATCTCTTCATTGGCCTGATTAACCAGCTCCGGACGCAGCATTGCCGTTCAAGAGACGCATCTGGTATTCCATTTTTCCATTTAGTGCCTGGCGCAACTCTCTGAGGCGGTTGGCTAATGAAGCGCTGGTCGTCAGAACTCGACTTGCCTTCCGTGAGCGCGTCAAGCAGAGAGCGAGCTCGGCCTGCTCACTTATTTCAAAAGCCTTTTGAGCATAACCTTTGTTTGGCTGGGCATTGTCAAGGTGCATTAGCAGATCGATGTACAGTTCATGGTGCTCATGTACTGAAGCGAAATAAGAGGCTCGCAAATCCCTACTGTGACCACCTTGTGCGCATCGATTCGATGAGGTGCGTGGACTCCTGAATATAAGCCAAGGCATTTTGCAGTTCTCCGCCAGCACGTTCCGCCAGAGCAACGTTATAGAGAAATGAGACTTCGAGCGGGCCGATCCATTGTTGATTTACTCAACGGCAAAGCTTCTTTGAATTTTTCAAGAGCGGCCTGGATATTGCCGGATAAGTACCAGGTATAACCGATGCTGTTGAGAGTGTAAGCTTTTCCTCTTTGTCCTTGTCAACTTATAAACTGCCAATACCCGCTGGAATTGTTTGAGTGCCTTTTGTCTCAGCCCCGTGTGTTGTAAATCAGCGCGATGTCGTTGAGGGCATATGCTTCGAACCGAGCATTGCCGGCGCTGCCGACTGAGCCTGATGCATTGGTCGTAGAATCTCAGTGCCTCCGTCGTGTGATTCAAATTTTGATGAACTCTTCCGATGTAATAGTTTGAGAGAGCCTCGAAGTCGATTTTGCCGGCGTCATGGAATAGATCCCGTGCACGGGTGTAACTCAGTCCAGTGCAATCTGATTTTCATTCAACTCTTCATACGCTGTCCCGACTCCGTTTAGTGTTGAGGCTTGACCTAGATGTCACCAATACTTTGAAATATCTTCAGAGCCTCGTTATGCGAATCCAACGCCAGTTGTTTTTCACCCTGGAAAGCGTAAACACCGCCCATGGCTGTTCGGGCAAGAGCTTCACCACGACGATCGTCAATTGCACGGCTAATGGTGAGTGCATTTGGTACCTGGCGGAAGCTTTCTGAATATCGCCGGAGTCGTAAAACGTATAACCCAGATTGAGGTGCGCCAAAGCCTGTCCGAAACGATCATTTGTCTCAGTCCACTGGTTAGTGCGCGGTTGAAATAGTCGAACGCTTGCTGAAGGTTGCCCTGTGCATAGTGAACTTCGCCGATGTGGTTGAACGCCTGGGCTCGGTAACGATTGTTTTCCAGGCTCTTGGTAAATCGCGGATCATCCGAGAGTTGAAGAGACTGCGTCAACAATTCCAGAGCGCGGTCTTTATTACCCAGTAGATATGAGCGTAAGCCAAATTATTAAGGGATTTGATCTCTCCTAATCGATCGCCTGCGCTGCTGATTGAGAGCAAGAGCTTCTCGTAAGTAACTACTTGCTGAATCATATTCGCTTAAAATCGAGTAAATCTCTCCGCATTTGCGAGCGCGCGGCGGCCTCGTGATTGTAGGATATCGATTGCCAGGCTGACTCGCTTCGAAATACTTGCCGATTGCCTTTCTCAAAGTAGACTCTTGCCATTCCATCCGCGCTACTTCGGCTTCGTTCGCTGTCTTATGTGCCATTTCATGGGTGAACTCTGCCGTCGTTACAGCGCGAGGCACGTGGAGAAGACAATTCGTACTGATGTGGCCCACTTGATTCTCCAGAGATCGTATTGAGACAATATGAGGCTCCCGCGTTCGCTGCAATTTTGAAAATTTCCAACGGCTCGTAACGGGTGCCAAGAAACATAACGCTGGTTTTCCACCAGGATCCTGGACCGTTACCAACAGGCGTAAATCATTTTTCTTTAGTGAGAGACGAAGGTACTCTCCGTCTTGCAGGGTAACTTTGAAGGTCTGTGAAGAGCCCGGAAGAATCTCCTGTGACATGCTCTTACCAGGTACCAGCAATGATGGTTGTTGTGCTTGTTCGGGTGACGCTGCCGCCGGATGTCGTGTGTTTGATAAGGAGAGGATCGCCAAGCCGATTAGGACCAGCAGCAGAGCCTGACGAGTCGAACTATGGAAGTTTTGGGGGCAACAAACTCTTACCGTTGCGCAGGTTCTTAGTGACATGTGAGAGCATCGCTGAGCGCGGAATGGCCTGGGGATTCAACGCCCGGCTCGGTAACGAGTGAAATGGGAACGATCTTGGAAAGTACTGTTCTCGGCTGGGGGATAGTAGTGCAAGACTTGCAGCGATGCAAGAAACTCTCGTTGTTATACCACGGTCTCAGTTCGACCTAGCCGTGGCCCTGCGAAAGTATAGAAGAGGGACGCCTGGGGGGAGGCGATCCTCTTGTCAATAGATGTGGTGCTCGGGATCTGAATTGATCCAGCTAGCTCAACTTCAACCTTGTCACTTAGTTTCCGCACCTGCGGCAGTGCTGTGGTTTTGCTCTTCGATCGGCGTACCCGGTGTTGTTTGGGGCCCAGTTTGTGTTGGATTTTCAGTGACTGATTTTCCGGAAATACTACCTCCGCCTTTGGGCACTGGCGTTACTAATCTTCCGGAAATGCTGCCACCACCGCGTGGTAGAGGCTCATCTTTACTGTCCTGGTTTGTCATTGCAACTTCCTTTCACTGCTCAGATTGAGTATCGCTCGCCCCTTTATGCAAACAGCCTTCAAAACGTTTCATTGATTAATTTTCTTAATATGCGCACGGATGCGACGCTCTCTGACAGAGCTCCGAGTTGTAACGTTCAACGGTAAATAGCATATGAATGTATAGGTATGACTGAGTCTGCGAAACGACAGGACCAGTGATGAACAAGCCAAAGAGCCACAAAGACGGCGCGACCTCAGTGTTCATCAGTCATAAGCGCGGGATAGAGATTGACGACAGAATAGCATTGTTACTCGCGCAGGATTTGAAGAGACTCGGCTGCAAGGTCTTTCTCGATTACAATCAGCCGCCCGCAATAGAAATTGATAGAGAACTCGTAGAGCATTTGGATAAAGCCGATTTTGTCGTTGCGCTTATATCGCCAGCTGCAGATCAAAGTGAGTGGGTTAAGAGTGAAATAGAGCGGGCTGACAACCTTTACATTGACAAGGGACGTCCGCGGATTGTTCCCATCCGAATCAAGTTTACCAACAACTATTCTCCGCGGCTCGCTGTATGCCTGAACCGTTTCTCGGCAATCTATTCGAATGGGAGTGATTATCCAGCCCTTCTGGCGCAGGTTAAATCGGCTCTCGGACTCGGGTCTCCGATTGACTACCCGATACCTGTAAAACGCTGGAATACCCGTCGTATAAAGATCTTTGGTGGGATGGGTATCTGTGGCTTCCTGGTGTTGATGTCGTTCTGGTGGTTAGCTGGTTGGCAGGATAATTCCGCTCGAATAATCGATCCTGTCAACGAAGCCGCGCCCGCTGTAGCTGTAGCTCCCTCAACGCCCAGTCCGCATGCCAAAAGCTCTCGCGTGGCCGATAACTCCCCGCCCACTGCGGCTGAATCACCTCGAAATCACACGTCAAAAATTCGCGATGAACAATTGTTCGAGTCTTTCTCGAATGCTTACAACCAGTCGCAACTTGGGGCGTCGGAAAACCAGGAGCGTGCGCGCGAACTCTATTTGAAGGCATTGAAAGATGTATCGCCGGCAAAACGCGCGACGTTAGGCCCGACCTGCTCTAGCCTATTGAAAGACGCAGAAAACACTATAAAGCAAAACGATGCGAATGGTTCGCTGACGAAATTCAACAAGTTCTTCACCTCCTGCCTCACTAAATAATCCGCAATACAGAAAAACGTCTGTAACGTCTTCGTTCCTTACGGCATAAAGGGTTGCAATCCTGGTATGTCTAGATTTTAGCGGAGGTGTGACTCATGTTGCGTACGACACTTGTTCATATTGGTCTAACAGTGTTCCTGCTCGGGATTTTCGTGCCGGGTTGGTTTGAAGTATCTGTCACGGCACAACCGTCTACGGTAGTGATCACAGATCCCACGCGCGATGGTGTTGAGGTGCGGAAGGGAATGACGGTTAAAGGCACGGCGGTAATTCCGAGTCGATACCATCTGTGGGTCCTTGCGCGCCGGAGCGATTTCGAAGGTGTTTGGTGGCCCCAGGGCGAGGCAAAGGTCGATCCCATCTCGAAGGAATGGAAAGCGTCGGTGATTTTTGGTGAAGGTCAGGACATAGGTTCGGATTTTGAAATCGCTGCAATCGTAGTTGATGAGCAGGGCCACATTAAGCTGCGTGACTATCGCACGCAGGCCATGAAAGACAATGTCTGGAATCCGATTGAAGTCCCCCTGAGTGTCGTGACACCTCAGATCAGGGCGGTCAAGAAAGTCGCGCACAACTAACACATCGTGGTGCGTGGAAATTTCCGTTAAGCAAGGCTCGTAGCCTGCTACTAGCGCAGTACTAGCCGGAGGATTCTTTGTCGACCGTGGATGACCATGAAATAACAACGGCGACGCCTGCCGACGAGGAGGTGGAGAGTACCCGTACTGGATCTCTCGAGGCCGACACACAGCCGGAAGCAGTGGCGACTGAACTGGCCAAGGGCCCTAGGGTTTTCATCAGTCACAAGCGGGATGTTGAAGTAGGTGATGACATCGCCACAAGATTGGCGAGAGATCTCGCACCTTGCTGCGGACATGTATATCTAGACCTGAATATGGCCCTGGGGGAGGAATACGAACACGTTGTCCAGAATGAAATTGGAAATGCCGATGTTTTCATTGCTCTGATCAGCCCGGCTGCGAACGGAAGTGATTGGATCAAAACCGAAGCCAAGTTTGCTGATTACTACTATCGTGAACGAGGTAAACCAAGGATTCTTCCAGTTCGGCTCGGTTACGAGGGTCTTTACGATCCTTTTCTCGATGTTTATCTCGGCCGTTTCAACGCCTTGTTCTGGGATCCTGCGGCAGAGGATTATCACACCGGTCTACTCGAGCCTCTACAATTCGCCATCGCGAATCCGGGTGAGCCAACGTCCGAGAAATCACTAGCCGATTATGGCCTGAGTGGATTTGTGGTTCACAACTCACGACAACAGCGCTTTAAAGTTGCATATCTGGAACCATCGGCGCTGGAACAGGAAGCGAAATTGATCCATAGGAATCCGGTCCTGTGGGTTGTTGGCGAGGCCGGAGTACGGAATTATGTTGCGCTTTCTCTCGCAGTTAATAAAAAGCCTCAAAAGCTTTACGAAATCTCCAAGCCGCGAAGCTGGTCAAAGATCAACAGCTCGATAGTCCAAGGGTCAATCATTGTCTTTCAGGACTTCACTCCATCCTTACATTTTGACGAAAGCACACCTAAGTCCGAACTGGATAGCTTGAGGGCACTCGTGAAACGTGGCAACACCGTCATTGTAACGATGACTGAAGACGGTTTCTCGGAAGTGGAGCGGGAGATGCTCAAGGAGGAATTTGAATATGGTAGCGCCCGGATTCGAGTCAACAAGAATACTTATGACGATCACTCAAAGCTTGAGATTTTTCGAAAGCTCCTCGAACATTCCTATCGCAATGATTCAATCCAACCTAAGCAATATCAGTGGGCTTGCAACCTTTTGGACCCTTCGATCAATGCGCGTAAAGGAACTGCAAAACTCGACAGCCACGACAAGTTTCTTGAGATATTAGGAAAATGCACGCCAGCGGACATTGAACGCTTCTTTACCTTGCTTCTCGGCGAGGTGGAAAAGCCGAGCGACTTTGTTAGGTTGCTCCAGCGAAACATTGGAGGTGACGAAGAGATCCATTCGTGGTTTGTATCTCTCGATGATGCGACCAGATGTTTTGTGATGACGCTGGCTCTCTGCTCCGAACTCACCAGAGACCAGCTGTGGGAGCACTACAAGACCATAGTTCGCTCATTGAGGACTCTGGATCCTCAGTTAGCGCTGCTGACGTTTGGTATAGGCCGTCAACGAGCCACTCCTTATGTTTCACTCGAAGGCCCACTCGATTTCGTGAACTCGCGTGTTGGCGATGTCATTCGAGACGAGATCGCAATGAACTATCGCGAACACCTCGTTGAATTGCTTCCCAAAATGAAGGATTGGACCGTGGCGCCTTCCACCGGGAACAATGGCGATGGAGCAGACGAGTTGCGGAAACGCAAGGCAAATGAATTGCAGCCTCTTAGAGAATCAGTCGCCAGGTTAATCGGCAAAGCAGCTAGGTATGGACTCGACGATCTTCGTGCTCTCCTCGAGCATTGGGCTTCGGATCCAATCATGAAGGTTCGCGAGTCCGTAGCCATCGCACTGGAACAGACCGCTCAGGATAGCGCATCAGCAAACAGGGCCCTGGATTTACTCAGAGATTGGCATTCGGACTTTGCGAACAACGAACGTGCTTTCTTCCGGCTTTATGCAACAGCTTCTGCGTTAACCCGGTTTGCGTCTTCCAGGTCCAGCCCGGCGATTTCCCGTCGCGCATTCGAGTACCTTCACCGTCTCACAAAAGACACGCGGCGAAGTGTGCGCTTTTACACTTCCATCGCGCTCAAAAAGATGGCCGGTAAACTTGATTTCGAAGCGTTAGTGTCGTCCCTGGGTGAGTTGGCCCGTGATGAAAACTTATCAACTCGTGTGAATGTCGCGCAGGCACTCAACGAGGTGCGATTTGGAAAGGAAGAAAAGGTCTCTGGGCTTGTGTCTCAGTGGCTCAGTTCCGCCGAGCCGAGCCTGCGTTGGGTAGCAATTTGCAGTCAGCTTATACGCTGGCAAACGCCGAGAAGGACAACCGATGAGACTCGAGAAGCTCAGTTTGATGAAACACGCCGGCTGCTGGAAGTTGATAACGTCGTTACCGCGAGCGTTCTGCTGGAATTGATGGCTGATGAACGGCTGAAAAAATTAGCCAATCCAATTTTTGAAAGACTTGTAGATCTGGAGGATCAGAGAGCGCGTTTGATTGAGGGGTTATCACACGTAGACTTTAATCAGCTCGATAAAAAGCTCTTAGGGCGGCTCCGAGCAGTTGGCGATTTACGTCAGGAACGACTCGTCATCGAGGTACGTCTTAACTATTGGAAGAGATTGCTGGTGAACCCCTCACAACTCCTGATGGATCTGCGTAAGCGACTTGGAGAAGGGAAGCACGAGATAGAACTGTTCCACACCTTCGTCGAATTATTGAACTCCATGGAATTGCGTGAATCGTTTATCGATGCACTCACGATGTTTTATCCGCAGGACCATGAGATCTTGGACGAAGTGCTCCGCAAACTTCGAAAGATGGCTCCTTCAGTCTTCGAGGGGTTCTGCGCGGAAGTGCGCAGTCGCGCGCTGGCCAATCTCTTCCATGATCCTCCGGCTCTCATGCAAACGGTCTCAGATTACTTGGCTCAGGATGAAATTTCCCCGCAGATCTATTTGGCGCTGGGCGCTCTTGCGCAAGCTGAACCAATTGGGCGCCGAAAAGAGCTTTTGCAGGCACTGGCATACGGCTACGCTGTAAACCAGCCTCTGGTGAGATCCGTTTTGCATTCAATGCGGAGTAATGGTCCTCAGGCTCTTCGCTCGATATGCTACGAATTTCACTATTCAAAACTTCAGGGTTATCTTCGTGAGCCGGCCATGTTTGTCAACACAGTCTTGGCGATGATGGCGGATCCGCCTGAGCGTGAAGAGCTATCAAGCGTTCTCGCGGAGTTGGCTCTGCCTGAGCCGCGTGGAAATCGACGACTACTTGTTTCCGCACTCTCTCAGGCTCGAGCGATGAATAGCGCATTCGTGGATCAGTTTTTTCAGAGCGTTGCTGAATTGAGAATACCGGCTCTTTTCAGATTGCAAATGGAAGTTAGAGTTTCCACGGTCAGCAGCGTCTTCATACCAAAGTTTGTCTCAAGATGGTTCCGCGCCACTGAACGTTCCTCTTGAATAGTTGGCACTCGCATTTTGATACCCTTTCAGGGTGACGGGTAGCCCCTGTTCTTCCCAAACTCTCCAGTTGGGGCCCTCCACCCTTCAACAAAAAACCAATGTAACGTTTTCAGGTCTTTATACATGCAAGAGTGCAGAGGATTACTACAAATTGTTTCGGACTCACGCGGACTCAACGCTCTATGTTGTTCGTAATCTTGATCGTCGTTCTGGTTCTGTTGTTGGCGGTGCTTGCATCGGCTTTGCCTACACCGAAGCGCTCGACTGCTAAGCCGCAGATAAGCCCGCAGAGTCCGACGCCAAATGTTAAAGCGATAGCGATGGGTGATTTCTCCGGAGTTAATGACGCAACGCAGTTTAGCTTTTCGGCTGACGATGTTGAGGAACTGGAATTTGTGCCCCTTGGAAAAGTGACTCCGGAGCCGATAGATCCGCAGAGCTTTGCAGGCTTTTTTTTCGCCGCCAATGGCCCGTTTAAGCCGGGCGGGCGAGTTGATAACGACGATTCCATGTGCTTCGTGACGGGACAATCAAAAGCTGTCTGCGACTGTAACCAGTGTTTGCGCCGGAGGTCGTCTCATGTCGAATGACAACGGCATTTTTTCAAGAGAGCGATTAGCGGGCTACGAGCCTGAACGACTCGCACGCAGCGCGGCGTTGATTGTTGGCGCGGGAGCACTTGGGCAAAACGTGGCTCAGAATCTTGCGCTCGCTGGACTGGGTGAGATGCGAATCGTAGACAAAGATGAGTTTGAGCCTCACAACCGCACTCGAAGTCCTGCGTTTCCCTTGCCGGATGAAGTGGCCAGATTCGGATCTCGCAAAGCGAAAGTCGTAGCTGCAAAAGTGGCCCGATTGATGACGGCGGAATCTTCAGTAATGCGTCACGCGAATAGCTGGATCCAGGAACTCGGCGACGGTGCGTTCAAGGACGTGTCGGTGGTGCTTGCATGTGTCGATAACCCGCAGGCGCGAGCGTATCTCTCGGATAAGTGTCGCTTGCATGGGATACCACTTGTTGAAGGTGGATTCGAGGGAGCCGATATCACGTTCTCGTATTATCCGGCAGTTCAGGGTGATGCTGCGGTTACTGCGCCCTGCTGGCGCTGCTCACATGAAGAAATTGCCGGCGCCTTCTCGTGTGACTTCTACGCCGCTGCAGTGGAAAAAGTCGGCTTTACTCCCGCGATACAAAACGCCGCCGCTACTTTGGCGGGCCTCCAGTGTGAAGCGGCAATTGTAGCCCTGCATAAAAACATGGCCGCTTCGCTCGAGTGTCGAGCCTTCGACTTAAACATTCGCTCGGGTAGATCTCTAGTGGTCCAACTCTCTGCCGATCCGTATTGTTCCGGTATTCACCGCAGCCTGGACCAGCAACTGGTTCCGCTCCAGACGACAGCCGAACAGACTGTAAAGGAGTTGCTACTCGAACTAGAGGCGAGTCTTAACGAATCTCCTACTCTTGTGCTCGGTTTTCCTTTTATTAGGAGCGCGCCCTGCAAACATTGTGAGCAAATGACCGAAGTGAGAAGCGTTTCGTGGGCGTGGGAGCGGGAGCCCAGATGTACCAATTGCGGTGGCTCGTTTCGTTTGGAAACGGCCAGACAAACCGACTCTCCGATGGTATACACTCGCTTCACGCTGAACTCAGATTCCGAGTTGCTCAGCCTAACATGTTTGCAGGCAGGGCTGCCTCCGTTGTCGTTAGTAGAAACAATTTCCGGGTCCAACCACACGAAAGTATTCGAGCTGGGCGGCTCTATCAATCAACTCTTTGAAACAGGAGATTTAAATGGCCAACAACATTGAGGTGCACTTTACTCATCCACGCGATACCACAGTCTTCAGCGCCATGATTAACCCGGAGTGCACTGGACAAAAAGCAATCCAGGGACTTCTGGTTGGTGATGACAATGGACCGTTTCTCGATCCGCCTGCTCCCGGTAGACCGTACGAATTGGCAGTGAAGCAGTCGGGTATCGCGATCACTCCGAACATGACCTTCCTGGATGCCGGAGCAGTTGACGGCGACGTCGTCGAAGTTCGGCAACGAGGCCAGGGCGCCTGACAAGCTGTCGGGATGATTTCGTTCGTTGCCTAAAACTCAAAGGAGCAACATGGAGCGCTTAACACAAGAACAATTGAATGATCGGCTCAAGCTTGACTACATGGTGGCCAACAAGATGCGGAGCCCGATCATGAATGTGACGGCCTATCGTGATGCCGATGATCTCGAGAAGAGACGAAATCCCGTTGTCTCGCAGGATGAGAGCCACCTTGCTACTCACTACCTTGTGGACTACTCCATTAAGACTCTCGTCGGCCCTGACGACTATTCCGATAGGACATCGGTTAAATTTGATCTACTGGCGAATGGCAACTACCCCTACACACGTCCGGGTTGTTATGTAGTGTCAAGCAGGATGCCGTGGACTCCTCACTTTCGAGCGAAACTTCCGATCTGCATCGATCACAACATGTGGGAGGACGCGAGGGGCAACATGTTGCTGGGCCACCTGTTGGTCCATGTCGCCAAACTTCTCAATTTCGACGAGATTCCCCGTACTGCTGACTATGGCGGTTACACGCCTGAGGCCGCTGCGTACTGGCGAGAAAAGCTTAATTCACAGCCACTCAATCCAACCCTGGCCTATCCAGTTTTGCCTTCCGAGATCAGTTCTGTGCCGCTGCGTATGTTTACTCCTGTGCGCGAAGAATCTTCAGATGTGTTCTTTGCAGCGTCAACGACAAGACAAGTAGAGCGAGACCCGGTATTTGTGCCGCGTTCTCGCAACGCCACGACCGGGACAATCGAACAAAGCGCCATGTTTATACCAAGAGCAGGAAGTGGCAGAAACCAAAGGACCTCATGAGAAAAAATTTGGATGCAAGTATCGACCCGGATTTTGTGCCAAAGCGATGTGTGAATCGATTGTTGTCTTTCATCGTGAGGCCTAAGAGAGACTCGGACTTTTTGGTGTTTGGTTCCGATCACGATGGCTTCGAAGCTTACATTTCGCACTCGATACTCAAAAAGATCGATGAAGAAGCGATGCAGGCTCAGCCGGTTGAGATCATTGGCCTACTGGCAGGACGAGTGTTGCAGGATGCTCGTGGCCCTTACACACTTGTGCTCGCCTCCCACGGAGCCAAAAGGGAAGAGACCGAGGCCACTCCCAGCCTGGTCGGCATCTCCGCACAGGCCCATGCGAAAATTCGCCACACACTCGAAACTACCGCCTATGGGTACGACATTATTGGTTGGTACCATTCGCATCCTCGTTTCCCAGCTCGCTTCAGTTCGGTCGACGTGGTTGAGCAATCGACGTTCAAAGATCCAAACCATCTCGGCATCGTAATAAGTGGTCTCGATGAACCGGAACCCTATGGCGTGTACCGCGGTCCTCGCTCGTCTCGCTTGATATCGCCTGAGGTGCCTCCCGGATTTCGCGAGTTTGGTAGCAGGGTATGCGGCGCAACCGCAATGTTAGCGCGCTCTGAAACTCCCGTCTCAAGCGAGCCGGCGATCGAGCCTCTTCCAGCAGTGCAGACTACGGGAGTCTACGATGCCGTACCTTCGTTACGCCGATCAAAAATCTTGTTGGCACTGACGATTGGAACGATCGTTGGCGCTGTGTCGGTGCTTTTTTGGCTCGACCATCGATTACGCTCCGTCGAGGCGGAGCTCGTTCGACTCAACAACAAAACGGCCGCTCAGACTGCTGCCACGCCCACTCCAGTTTCAGTAAGCGTGGAGCCGGAGACTCCAGGCGTGTCTCCGGGCAATGCTGCAACGGGCGTTGAGCAGACGTCAGACAGCAGTTTGATGGACCGCGCTAATACACGGCTTCCTGCAATTCAGAGCTCAAATCAGCGGTCTACTTCCAGCCGTCGCAGAACAAGAGCAGAAAATCAATCTGGTCGGGAAAATAGAACAACTCGAGGTGCTACGCCTTCAGTTGGGGCCACTACTCGGCGCGTAGTTCTGCCTTCCGCGACGGCGCCGAATGCGGTGCCAGCGCCATCAGCGAAGCCGTAATCCTTCTTCGTAACAGTGTAGTTTTGCGATGGCAAATAAAGTAACAACTTTCCTTTTGGCTTGCTCGGGCGCTGACCTTGAAATCCTCGAAAAGCCGGAGTGCCGGATTGAGCAGAACAAATACATCGGGATTGGTGCGACTATCTTATCCACCGCGGTGTTGGCCTCTCTCTCAGGAGGTTACGCACTCTTCTCGGTCTTCCATTCAAGAGTGGCCTCGATTTGCTTTGGGCTTCTCTGGGGTGTGGTCATTTTCAATCTCGATCGCTACATCGTTTCGTCTATGCGAAAACCGAGTATTGATGAAGGGTTGACGTTCTTCCAGATCTTGATGGTGAAGTTGAAGGAGTTGGCTCGCGCTTTACCAAGATTGCTGCTCGCGATCTTCATCTCAATCGTGATCACCAACCCGCTCGAGCTAAAGCTATTTGGGAAGGAGATTGAGGCAGCAATCGCTGAAAACCAAATCGAGGATGAAATAAAAATCCATAAACGAGCGTCAGAAAGGTTCTCAGAAATACCTGAGCTGGAGAAGCGAAATGAAACAATGGAGCATGAGATTAAGGCCAAGGAGCAATTAGTCCACAATCTTCAGCAACAGGTATATGCGGAACTGGACGGATGGGGTGGCACACGCAGGCCCGGTGATGGTCCGGTTCACAAAGAAAAACAACGAGGCTTAGATAGGGCGAAAGTTGAACTTAAGGATCTCCAGAAGAGCTATGAGCCGGTTGTTGAGGAGAACAAAAAGCGTATTGCCCTGCTCAAAACTCGTCTCGAAGGACTGGAAGGCGACACTAACGAATCCTTGAAAAAAGGGAATGACGGTCTTCTCAAGAAACTTGAAACATTAAGTCAACTCAAGCGGGACCACATTTCTATAGCATGGGCGGCTGATTTTATCGTGTTGCTGTTTGTTCTTCTCGAGACGGCGCCGATCTTTGTCAAGCTCCTCTCTGAGCGAGGTCCGTACGATGAAATTTACGATACCCAAGAACTTCGCGTGCAGAGTAGACAGCACCGAATCCGTTTGGAGATTGAAGATAGCATCAGAACTAAGTTGCTATGGAATCGTCACATGCGCGCACATGGTCTCCAGGGCGAGTTGGAACTGAGCCGCTGGACCAGGGATTCCCTTCAAACGCTCGCTAGTGTCGAGCTTCTGAATGCGCAGATGGAAATCGCCCAGTCGATTGTTGAACGGTGGCGGCAGAACGAGTTACGCAGGCTCAAAGTGCCTGCTTCGAAGCCCATGTTTTCGACTAATGGGAATGAGCAGGAGCAAGGTTATCCGACCGTGACGAGTCCTTCCCGGAACGGACAGGGAACGAGTGAACCTGATCGCGAAGAAGATGTGAAGAACACACGCGAGCTTGTTTAGACGTTACTCTGCAGAAAAGTTGAAGTGAGTCCTGCGCCTGCGCAGCAGGGTAAAAACGCAATTATCATTATGGTTACTGGAGGTTGATATGGCAAAAAGAGCTCTTTTAGTCGGCATCGATAAATATACGAATTTTTCACCGCTCGGCGGGTGCGTTGCTGACGCGAATGCAATGCGCGAAAAGCTCCGCAGAAATGAGGACCACAGCGGTAATTACGGGTGCAAGCTGATGGTCCATGGTGATGGCCATTCAGCTCTAATTTCGCGACCGGTATTGAGGGCAGCATGCCGAGAGCTGTTTGATTATCCCGGAGACGTTCTTTTCTATTTTTCCGGTCATGGAGCTCTCACGGCCGAAGGAGGTTATCTTGCGACGTCGGATGGAGAAGCCGAGGATTGGGGAATACCGATGCATGAGATCGTCCAAATGGCTAACGACTCTCGCGCGAACGATATACTTCTCATCCTTGACTGTTGCCACGCGGGTGACACAGGTGATCCAGGTCTCTTGAATTCGAACGGCCGAACTCATCGTATTGCCGCTTTGCGTGAAAACATGACGATAATCGCGGCTGCGCGCAACACTCAAGCTGCTATGGAAGCAGGCGGACATGGCCTCTTCACCGCAGCAGTGCTGGATGCGTTGGATGGCGGAGCCGCCGACCACATGGGTTGGGTGACGGCCCCAGCGATTTATTCGTATGTGGAAAGACGTTTTTGTGAGTGGTCGCAGCGACCGATCTATAAATCAAACGCCTCCATATTGAACGTTGTGCGCAAGTGCGCCCCGCTGATTGATCGACTGAAGCTTGAAGAGTTAACAGTCCATTTCGGTTCCGAAGATTATAAGTATCTGCTTGATCCCCAACATGAACCGGAAGACGAATTTGGAAATGTCCATGAACCTGTCAACGAGGAAAAGGTGAGAGTTGCGGCCTTGTTCAAAGAGTACCGAGACGCGGGGCTGTTGAGATCTACTGAACCTGGGGAGCAGTTTTATTGGGTGGCTAGGCGTAATCATACTGTTGAATTAACTCTTCGGGGCCGCGAATACTGGCGCTTGGTGAAATACGACCGGTTGCGCTGAGATTGCATCAGGGACACCAGCGATGTGCCGAGCATTGAGACTAGGATTCGACCCGGATCGAAATGTGGAACGCCTCTTGTCGCTTTCAGCCAAGCCAAGCGTCCTTCACTACTCTCCTACCTAAACAGTTCGAACTTGTCGGCAAGACTTTGCCAAAAAGACTTGAAACAGATCTGCACAAAAAATCATTGAGTGATGAAGTCACGTAGAGCGGATCGCTCCGGACTCAAGAGAGCCGCTTTCGATCCATCAAAGAACAACTTGCCGGAATCTCCCACGAGTATTCCCACGATGGAGGCCACAATGAGACCCACAAAATTCAATCGCATCTTCGGCGCTTTAATTTCTGTTCTTCTTTTATGCGCGAGCGTACCTGCTCAATATCAGCTCGGGAGCCGCCGAATGGTTTTCCGCGAGACTCCCACCCTGAGAAACCGAAGCCGGCTCTCTGTCAGCTTGGGACCGCGTCCACGAATTGGTTATGTCGGAAGGGTGGGAGGTATTGCGTCAGATGGAGTCGCTGCTCCAGAACAAGGACTAGTCGTCAATACGATTGCGCCCACCTATTCGACGACCCGGCCTGATGGCCAGCGCCTCTTAGTGGCGATCAATGGCCAAACAGTGACCGCTCCAATCTATGATTGGCAGTTGATTCCGATTGCGAAGTTTGCAGACAGTGATTCTTTTTCATGTTTCACGATGTTCGGAGAGAGCGAATGATGCGCCTAGTGATTCGCGGCAAAATTACAACACGAAGACGATTTCCGCTACCACTCCGACTTTAAGGATACCTTAGTGGGACTGCGTCTTTTTCAGCTCGATAGCCTGATTCTCGACGAAGATGCCATATCGACCTTGTAAAGAATGGAGATACTTACATTCTTGGGGCTGGTGAGTCGAGCGCCGGACTTAGAGGAGAATGGCAAAGGTTTGGGAGTCTTTGAGAAGTTCGGAGCCAGAATGAAGATCTCGAAGCACTTTACCTCTTATGTAATCAGCGACTATCGCAGGAAAATCACCTTTGGCATTCATGCGGAACAGGCTGAGGATAAAAGGAGAACCTTATGTTTACTTTTGGAATGGACCCAGACTCAGAGGACCAATTCATTGAGGGTGAAGCAAAGAGACAGTTGAAAGATCGCTCGGCAGCGCTTCTCAATACAGTAAAGCTTTGTTGATCAAGCAAGTCCTCGAAGAACTACAGAAAATACGATAACCTCACCGAAGGCGTCCGGATTTCTGAGCTACTATGTTGACGGCTTGGAAGAAATCCTCTTTGTTCCCGCTTCGCAGCGGGAGACTCTATTGAGAACAAAGTCTCATGCTGCGCTGTTTGATCTCCTAGTTGAATTACGAGCTTTCAATAGTCTCGACTGGACAATTGAGATGCGGGAACTGAGCGACAAAGTTTCAAACGAAACCGCGATGCTGCGCACCATCAACCCGGCTGTTTGGGACACTGGCGTCAACCTGATCCGCTACGCCGCCTTCTTTCGCTATTGCAAGACAAAGAACCCTCAGCAATGGCGGAATTTATGACACAGATTAACTCAGCGCCGCCGCCAAAGCCACCGGTAAAACACCCAGCGGATTTGAATACTAATACAGTGCCAGCCATGTCGAGAGTCTTCATCAGTTTTTCCGGCAAGGATCGACCGAAGATAAGGAAGCTCTTTAGCGCTCTTGAGTTCCAAAAGGCAAATGTTTGGGACTATTCATCACCGGGACAAGAGCTTCCTTTGGCACACGATCTGAGTGATGCCCTAAAAAGGAAAATCGATTCGTGCGAGTATTTCATCGCTGTCATCAGTGCCAGCAGCATTGATGAAACGATTGGATTTGATCCAAGGTTGGAAGTTCAATATGCAATCGAATCAGGGAAGGCCGAAAGAAACAGAATACTTCCGGTCGTTCTGAGTGATGCTCCAGCCGAATGGATGAAATCTCTATGAAAGACTCCGACGGGTGTTGCGAGTCGATTTCGAGGATGAACAGTACTCCACAGCTTAACGATGCGATCCGCAGAATTTGTGAGTGGTTGCGAATTCCCTATGAGCCGCCATTACTGTCAGATCCGCGAGTCTTCTTCTCCGAACTGTTATTGAAGGAACTGGAAAACAATGAACTGGCAATTTCAAACTTTGTCGAACTCTCACAGGTGGGCAATAGCTGCGCAAGCGAACTCCTCGACGGAGATTGGGATGGAGTAAAGGAGAAGATTGATCTCTTCCTCTCTCTGGCCGCCCAAAAAGTTCCGAATGCGGGCTTCTATTACGCTCTCGTTATCAAAGGAGTTTGTGAGCTCGAACTCAGGCGAATTCAAGAAGCCGAGCAGACATTCCTCCGCGCAACTACCAACCAGACTCCTGAGAGTAATCCGTTATTGAGTCTTGGTTTTGCGGGACTCGGGCAAGTCTATCTGTTACAAGGGCGTCGTGAAGAGGCATTTAAGGCTTTTCAGAAAGCCAAAGAAGTCGAACCAATGGATCAACCCGCCGACGCGTATCTTCAATTTAATTATTTTGGTGCCATGATAAGCGTGGGGGGCTTGATATTAGATGACTCGGTTCTGGAGCTCTTTGATTTGTCGAACCTGCCAGCCGCCGAACGCATGAATGTATTTACGTTAATAGCTGAAGCAAGATACAAACGTGGCGATTATTAGCGGCGCTATCGAGGTGTTTGAGGGCGTGGATTGGAATGAACTTAGTGAGGCGGCCGTTGCTTATTACGCTCTTGCTTTGCAGGGGAGTTATCAACATGAAACGGCGATAGAACTCCTGCGTTTCACTGCGAATAAACTAAAAACGCCGAGCTCTCTATCATCATCTTGCGAACACTTATCATATGGTGGGAGAGCTCCAGAATTGCCTAAAGATCTACGAAGATGTGTTGTGGTATGTGAAAGAACCGATCTCCTTTGCACGCCAAATCCTAATTGAGTACGCGCAACTGGTAAGAAGCGTAAGAGATGGTGCGATCAAAGCACGGCTTGCTTGTGAAAGAGTGGTTGATCGACAGGTGTTTCCAAAACCCGCATACAGACGCGGATTGGTTCTATGCAGGCTTTGCCTATCACCTTCTGGGTAAAAGCGAAGTAGCGAAGAATTACTTCGAGATGTCGTCAGGTTTTGCTGCTTTGTATTACGACGAGCTTGAATTGAAGGTAGAAAGCTGCGCTGAATAGATTCCGCAGTTTAGCCGTTCGCGTGAGTGTCTTTGTTTGGGTACCCGCGGAATAACGGTTGACGGAGCGGCACGATTTCATACAAACATCGCCGCCGGAGCAATTACAATTACGTCGCGAACTCAACCGGTTCGCTTGATCCCTGCGATAGCGAACTCGATCCAACTCTTCATTCTCAGCCGACATCACGTTGCGAGGCCAACTCTCGTGTGTTTGCGTGCGGTATGCAAATCTGCCAAGACTTGTAAGCAATCCCGCAGGTGCGTTAAGAAAAGATTAGTGCTGAAAAACTTGGACTAATTCCTCAACCGCCGTCCTAAACAAGCAAATCTGGTTTAAAGCAAGTTTTTTTGTTCGATGGTGCTATCGTTGGGCATATCCGCCGCGGATTCGCTTACGAGACTTGCTGAAAGTCTTTTGCGAGCCTTCGCCCCTAATTCCCTGAGCCTTTCTGAGCGGCTTACGAGATTCCCTTGTCCATGGCAAAGTTTCCTGTGTGCTTCATCATAACTTCTTTGTGCGGCGCCCAGTTTATCTCCGAGTTCCTCAAGATCCATTGTGAAACCGACAAACTTGTCATACAAAGCACCAGAACGTTGCGCGATCTCAATGGCATTTCTGCTTTGATATTCCTGTCGCCAAATCAATGCAATCGTGCGAAGCATTGCATGTAGAGTTGATGGCGTTACGATCACGATTCGCTTACGAAGCGCTTCATCGAAGATTGAGGAATCTAACTCGACGGCCATTGAGTACGCTGACTCAATCGGAACAAACATCATTACGAAATCGACGGAGTTGATCTGGAATCGATTTTGATATTCCTTCGTACTGAGTTGGTCAATGTGTCTCCTGAGACCTTGGATATGTCTTTTAGCGGCTTCGTCACGATCAGAGCCCGATGGAAATGTGCAACACTGTTCATAGGCTCTAAGATTTACCTTTGAGTCGATAATCAGATGTCGGTCTTCAGGTAGATGAACAACTACGTCTGGTTGCATTCGCCTTCCATCCACATCAGTTTCACACAGTTGGGCGTCATATTCTCGCCCCTTTACGAGGCCCGAGGACTCCAGCACGCGCTCCAAAATAAACTCTCCCCATGTCCCTTGCGTCTTCGTTTGTCCCTTAAGCGCGTTTGTGAGATTAACCGCGTCTTGACTTATCTGAGTATTGAGCTGACGAAGACTCCTTATTTCGCTCTCAAGTGAGAAGCGTTGCTTCGATTCCTTGTCATAGGTGTCCTCCACTTTCTTTTCGAAGTCTTTTATTTTGTCACTCAACGGCTTCAGCAATGCGTCAAGGTTAGTTCTGTTTTGCTCTGTGAATTTCTTGGTGTTGGTTTCGAGGATACCAGTAGCAAGGTTCTTGAATTGAGCCGTGAACTCCTCACGTACGTCAATTAGAAGGGATAACTTTTCCTCAAAGTGTTTGTTTGCGGCTTCGAGTCGTGCGTCAGCAGTCTTTGTTGCGTTTTCAAGTTCCGCCTTCAAGCGTGCTTTTTCAGTTTTTAGTGATACAGCTTCCTCTTGGAACATAGCCATAGTCTCAGCCTGTGTCCGAATCATCTCGTCGAGTTCTGAAACACGCGTGTTTTTTTCTTCCGCTGCTGCCCGTCTCTCTTTCTCTGTCATAAGTTCGGCTTGGAGACTTCGATTCGACTTATCGAGATCAGTCGCGCGAACCAAAGTTTGCTCAAGCCGAAGCTCTACCGCCGCTAGTCGTTCTGTTAGTGCCGTGCGAGAAGATTCAAGTTGAGCGCTAGACTTCTGCTCAACCGATCGTATCCAGCCCTTAGAAAAGAGGAAGACTGTCCCGGCTCCCATAACAAGCCCAACAAAGGTGAAAGCCAACAATGAGAAGCCTTCCATAATCACTCGTTCGAAATTAGCTGCAGAACTTCGTTTTCAGTCCAAGAGGTGGTGGCCTCTTGCGCCGGTGCTCAATCCGGCTTAAATAAGCGGGTGATATGCTGAGCTGGCAGCGACCCAAAAGAATTCAAGGCAAATTATCCGCTGGTAGGATTACGGGCAATCGAGAATCTGCGGATTGTGTAGCTCGTCCGCAAATTCTGTGATGAAGGCCTCCGCCTGTTCTGTATTCTTGAATATGAATGCCGTATTGAAGTCAGTAGAGAACAGATTCGGAATGCCTGATATGTAACCGAGAAATGTCACTACAATTACTCCAGTCTCCGTTTCTCCACCTGCTGCATCAATCCGTCGTAGTCGTTCCATCATTGCCTGATTGATCGCCTCGGCATAGAGTTCGTCCGCATTGGGAATGTGACCGACTTCTAACAAGTGAACGTCGGTGCCAAGAATCGCGAGCAAAGCTAATCCCGCTCCGTCAGTTCCTATTTCGGCATCTTCTGGCACATCCATTAACCAATCGAGCAGTTCATGTTTAGTCGTTGGCATTAGTTGCCTCTCTTTCTTCTCGCGCAGAAGAGCAGACTCGAGTAAATACAAAAATCGCGGTCCAACTCACTTTCACGAATATGATGCTTAGCTGTAAGTTGGCCCGCGATTGTTTTCCAGAACCTATTTGGCTTTGGCCTTCTCGATTAACGCGATCTCTTTAGTGAGCGCGTCACGAAAGCGCGTGAGAATGGCAATAAGCAAATTGATCTTGGCCAGGGATCGACGACGCTCTCGCTTAGTACCCAAGAAGAATTCAATCTGGACTCTGCGCCGGCAGTCGGCAATGGTAAGCATGTTGTGACCCCACCTGTATTCACCTTCGTTGGAGGATTCAACCTCAGCGAAGATATGCGACGTAAAACCAGTTGAGACAGGCGAGAGGAATGAACGCTTGCGAAGAGAGAAAACATTTTTCATGTTAGCAACCTCGGAGGAAATGATTACGTGAAACCTCCGTGTCTCTAGCTAAACCATTTGTAGTGCCAGTTCGATTGAGAGACAGGGAGGCTGGATACGCCAAGAACGCAGCGTGTGGCTTATCTGGTCCAATGCATTTAGCTTTGATTTT
This sequence comes from uncultured Acidobacteriota bacterium, assembly GCA_963770215.1. GTDB lineage: Bacteria > Acidobacteriota > Blastocatellia > Pyrinomonadales > Pyrinomonadaceae > PSRF01. Next base: position 235,356 of record CAVYOP010000005.1, on the reverse strand, counting down.
ATGGACCAGGACCGGCGAAATCCTTTTTGCTGAGGGTAACTCCAACTGAGTAGCCGACAATTACTTCCTCCCCAGGCGCGGGAGTTTGGTCAATAATCAATCCGGGTTGAAGGGCCGAATCGTAACGTGTCGCCAACAGACGAATGTTCAAGTTAGCGGCGTGAAGCTTCCTCTCGGCGTCTTCATAGCTCAGTCCTTTGAGCACCGGCACCTTAGTTTGAGCTGGTCTAGACCGGCGCTCACGTTGAACGTCAATACTCAGCCCCAAAAGCGCAATTGCCGGTATAACGACGTACACAACCAGCGCCAGCGTCACAAGAAATCTGATAAGCAGTTTCTGTTTGCCTCGTAGGGTGTAACCAACGAGGACGCCAAGTAAAAATCTCATTACGACGGTTCCTTTCGGAGATTCTTCGTGAATCACCTACTCGTTAACCGCCTCTTTTTTCTTATGGGTTGTGTTGAGGAATGTCGGTTGAAAGGGAGCGGAATGGAGGTTAGCTCACTGCAGTTGCTCTAGTACGGCCATTCCTTAAGACTTGAAACCCGCCTCCTTCCAGAATCGGTTTACTTCTTCGAGAGGTTCATTCTCGAGCGTCTCATACCACTCTGAAACCGTCAGCACGCTTAGTTTCATATTCGCGCGCACTGCGTCATCGATTCCTTTTGGTCCGTTCCAAAAGAGAATTTTGGTTGAAACAGATAGTCCGTGCTCTCTGGAATCTTTGTGGCGTTGGAGGATCAATCGCGCGAGCTGCCGACACACGGCAGGATTGATTCTGTGATCTGCGTCAAAAGCGATTAGTGCATTATATGGTCGAGCTGTTTCGACGATCTCACTATGAGAGCAGCTCACTCCACTCGTGGCGATCACGCGGGCTTTTGGCCTAAACCGTACCAGGGTATCAGCCTTTAGAGCGCCTTCTGTGATTAACTACTGTTTCGCCGGCGGACAACCTTCTGCGGCGCAAAGGTAAAATGTATTGGTGTTCCCGAACTAGTACCACGCCGCTCTAGCGGCGATGACAGCCAGCGGTATCTTTTTTCGTCAGCAGAGAGATCGTTTGCATGCAGTCTGATCTGACAGGCTTGGATAAGTCCGTTCGCATCCTTGTAGGGTATTACAAGCATCGGCATGAGATAGTCTGCGTGGCTTCCAGAGATGGACCAAACCAGAAGCCTCCTGCCAAAAACCCGGTACGCCGATTACTCCACCGGAATAAAGTTTTGCGTGATCGTGAAAGTGTTTTCGCACAAAGCCTCTTAAGACATTCGCGAGTATTGCACGTTGACGTTTTGTCGGCGGCAGCGCGCCGTAGTTGAGTGCGTGCTCTTCGAGCAGTCCTCGCGACAGTAGACCATTTGGGCCATTGAGAAGTTCCTCTCGGTAACTAGAAGCGGGAGAAATCCTCATCAATTCCCGAAAGACAGCGTCTCTAATTTCCAACGGAGCCAAGGGAATTGATGCAGGGTTAGCGACAACCTCTTGTCGAGTGCCAGTGAATGGAATGTCGCAGTGAACATGTATGTTTCCACCGTTGCGGGATGGTCCACGGGAGCCGGTGCTTACGCGCATGCAGATGGAAACGCATTCGTCGGTTGAAAAGCCGCAGTAAGTGGGTTTGCCACAAATTCGGCATGGGCGTCTCTTGCTGACGCGCTTGAAACCGCCTGAAACAAACGGCGCTCGATTTGGAACACCTCCGCGCGAACTTATTGTTGCTTGCCTCATAAGGCATTAGGAATCGGTGTTGAGGTAATGTGGCTGGCTTGTTAGTCGCCATGGCTTGAGCCGTTTCCAACGTTGGCGAGGGTGGCCAGTCTGTTGGAAACACTTGCGGCCAGGTCGATCGATTGGGGCATGAATTTCAGATACTTTTGAGTTTCCACTATCGAGGCGTGGCCAGCGTATTCCTTAATCCCATTTATTGGCACGCCAGCCATCGCAAGATTCGTTAAGCAGGTGTGACGTAGATCGTGGATGGTCCATCCGCCAGGTACTTTCTGCCCATAGCGAATTCCAACACTCTCAGACGCCTCTTCTTAAAGCTTCGCGATACCAATGGTCAGGATGCGTGAGTACACGAGTGATGCCACCTGACTTCTGACTCCTTACTAACGTCGCAGCAGCAGGAGCTTTGATGGTCCGCCATTTCTTGGTTTTTGAAGAATATAGTTTTACAGTTCCGAAACGAACATCGCATTCCTCCTTACGCATACGTAGTAGCTCTGCCATACGACCGGCTGTTATTAATGCTAGTTGGAAGAAGAATAGAGCCTCGACCCATTCAGCGTTTGTCGAGAGGGCTTCGGAGACCTGCGCAATTTCTTCGTCCGAAAGAACGCGATCGCGTTCTTCTTCAACTTTCTTTGTAAGAGGACTGCGAGGTACTTGAAACGACTTTAGGTCCGGGAACATTCCAACTGCATGGTTCAAAGCCGCCTTGATAGTGTTAAGCCCTCTTCTGATTGAGGATTTTTTCAACGGTCTCCCATTCGCTTTACCACGCTCGGTTTCTGCCGCGACCCAAAAGACGAAATCATCTTTTGTGACTGAACTAACATGCCGGTCAGGCCCAATGAACTCACCCCATCGTTCAAGAGTTCGCAACGGGCTAGGCATCTCACGCCAACAAGTAGTGTCTTCATTCTTGTTCGCGAGCAAGTTCGCTTTGGCTAGTTTTAAATAGCTTTCAATCGCTTCTCTGATTGTCGTGTGTCTTGCGTTTGCCGGCTCCTTCAAACCGTAGCGTGCTTTCCAGCCAGTTGTTCTCAAAATCGCTAAAGCCTGCGTGGCTTCGGCTTTGGTAGCAAAGGTGAAGTCTCTGTAACGTTTTCGAGTACCATCCGGCTGTCGAATCCAGACGTCGTATCCCCAGCGCTCTGCACCGTTGCGCTTCTCCTTTCTTATCTGTGCAGTGCCTTTTGCTCGCTTCTTGTGTAGACGCTGTCTCATGTTTCCAGTAGTTGGATACCGCTTTTATTTCGGCGAGCTGAGAACGATTTGGGATTGCAAATCCAAAGGTTGGTGAGGTCTAAGAAGTGTTGACTTAGCTCTTAGGTTGCTTGAATCTCGCTCTTTTCTTTTCATATCTTTTTATCTCTTTTCTTTTATCTATTTAGGCTAGTTGAGAACGCTTTGTGATTGCAAAATGCAGGGTTGGTGAGGTCTAGAAGCGTTGGCGTAGTCAGGACCAGGTGATTAGGTTGCTTGAATCTCGCGCTTTCTTTCCAGAGCTTCAACCTCGCTGCGAAGGAAGCGAACTGATCTGCCAAATCGAATCGCTCGAAGTGCGTTCGATCCGCACTTGCGGGAATAGATTGCGCTTTGCGAGACACTCCAGCGAGCCGCAAGCTCAGCAGCGGATATGTATTTCTTGTCGAAGGTTTTTGGTTTCTTAGAGATGTTCTGCGGCATAAGCTTCTCTCAATTTTTTTCTTTTTGTAAGCCTCTATTGATTCCTGTCGTATACTTTTGCGGCCCTACTGACTTCTTCAATCAATCTGCCATCAGGTTGTCGGCGTTTACGGATAAACCAACTCTCGAGTTATGAGGCGGGCTCATTTGAGAAGATCCTTCATCGATCGAAGAAGCTGCTGCTCATCGGAAGTTCCTTCGAGCAGATCGGCCTTTAACCTACGAAGCATCGTCACGAGTTTTTCGTTGGAGATGAGACCATTTCCGTTCGACGATGGTGGCTCATCTTTCAATGTTGTTGATAGCCACGAGCTAGCCCGCTTTCCACAGTCTTCATCTAGCAAGTTTGCGTAACTGTGAAGTACGGTTTCGACCCTATCTCCTAACATGTAGGCAGCGTCGATAAAATTTTTTGTGGACTTGATGTATTCGGTCGCCCAGATTGTTCTGACCATGTGAGGATTCATTGCGATGCCAGTGAATCGATATGTCGCGCTTTCATATGCCCACGTTACTTGGGATTGAGTCAATGGTTTTCCAACCCAGTTGAGAAGAACAAACTCCTGGCCGGCGGCTGTTTTTTCAGCTCCAATTCCGGACTTCTTCTGGCACGAAATAAGAATAGCTCGCCACCGCTCGAGCCACTCTTCCAGTAAATCAACCAAGTCATCAGGAAACTGATGTTCGACACGATTCACTCTTCCTTTGACGTGCGAAATCTTCAACTCTGCGGACTGAAACCTTACGTGCCATTTGCCCTCTTTCCTATATAGGTTGCGGCCTTGTTCCGGTATTTCTGGGTTCCATAACATCTCTCTGAAATTCCTCTGCCGGAGCGGAAGCCTGATGCTTAACCTTATGAGAAGGGATTGCATTACCATATATGCGTATTTTGTATATCTCTTGAAGCCATTTTTCTGGTGTTTGAGAACTCTGCTACGTGCGCAAGGGACCAGCTCTGATAGGCGTCGAGCATTGAGAGGGTATATCGAAAGCCCAACCGTTTCGAGTTTTCGCAAGCTGATCCAACGCTTGGTCTTGTCAGTGACTGGCTCCGGCAGTCCAAGGTTTTTCCTATACCTTTTTAACTCTGCTGCGCGCTGCTCAAATGCCTTCTGTTGCTCGGATGATTGGGCGGTTATGCTCAGATACCTCGCCAGAGCAACCAGTACCTCAATGCCCCTAGCTGCTGAGACTGTGAACCTACCTTGCTGTTGGATGAACCACTCGATATAGCCGATAGCATTATCTGGGTCTGAGATTATTGAGAGAGACATTGATTCTGCCTCGAAACCGCGAAACTTAACGAGGAAACCCGCTGTCCGAAGCAAGCTACCCCTGTGATACGAAAAAGTAATTGGTCGCTTTCTCAAAGTATCAGGACGATCGCGATTAACTATCTTCGTACTCCAAATCTCGTAATCAGAGAGTTCTTGAATTAGAGAGTCGGGAACAGGATCCAAGACGTACTTTCCAGGGTTGATCCACTCCCTCCGTGAAGTGATTGCTTTGGACTTGATCCTGTTGACAGTTTTGGAACTCGCGAGAGGTCCTGATATAGGGCCGATCATTCCGTGATCGATGGCGGTTCTAATCAAGTAACTAATGTTGTTCTTCAGGTTCCGAATCGCATGAGGACCCAGCACCGAGGCACCAGCTCTTCTGGACCTTGCGCCATCGGCTCTCTCCTCAATCAAGCGATTTCGCTTCTGATCGGGCAAGTGGAAGGCTGACAATGGACATTGGGCCGGTTCACTGTAGCCGAGAATAAGCGCATACTGTTTGATTGCAGTTTTGAGTGGACCAACGCGAGAGGTTGGAATTAACTCGCGTTCAATTAGCGTGTCGAAAACTTCCCTAAGCGTTTTTTCGGTTGTTTGCATTGCTGGTTTCATTCGTTTTCTAACCTCGGATCGAATTAGTACTTACCGCCCGCTTCTTGAATGCGAACAACATGTCGAGTGGTACTAATTTCGGTTAGCCTTAAGTGAACTAATGAGGAGACTTACGGCACGACTGGGACAATTGAAGACAGTTGGGACTACTAATAGCTACTAACCCGTTTGTTTTCAGTGGGTTGCGTTTTAGATCGATTAATGGCTGAGCTCTTAAGAAATCGCTGAATATCCTCTCGTCGGAACCTGTAACTACGACCCCAACGAACAGCGTTCAATCTGCCGCTTGAGATCAGCCGATAGACCGACTTTCGGCTACAGCGCAGGATCTTTGCAACCTGGGCCAATGGGTAGAGATCTTCAATAACGCTTGCGACTGGATCATTTTGTATTTCTGCCATTTCACTTCGACTCCTCTTAGGATGAGATTGCGAGGGCGAGCCCCGATGTAACTAGGCGAACGGCTTACCGGCAATCGCCGCTTGGCAACGCCGTACCTGAGGTGGTCAAGTACCCTCACGATCGCGCAAACAATCACAAGTTCGATCAGCGAGAAGCCGGCGGTTCGATTGGGACAATGATTGGTGAAGTGGGCAGTGATTGTCTCATGTTCAGCGCCTGAATCAGTTGGAACATCGCAGAGCCGCAACCTTGCAAGGTGACTTTGCTTGTTGGAAGTTCGCGTAAATGCATCAGGCGCGTATGGTGAACTCGTGCTTTCATTTCTTCATTCAAAGCCCGTGATAAAGTGCGTGCGTTTTCGTAGAACGGACCACGCGAATTAGTTGCAGTGCATCTGTTGTGCCGCAGGTTTCTCTACGTCAATGGCCCAATTTGATAGTGGTTTTGGAATGTGGGTGACGCAGAACGCGACAGCAGGTAAAACGAGGGTGTGGTCAAATGCGACAGTAGGTTCTATTTGCGGAGACGCTTAGTGGAGGATTTCTGTGAGTTCGTTTTGGACTTGATTCGCTGGGTCGAAGCGGTTGGACCCTTTGTATTAAGGAAGTGCTGTTAATGTCATTGAGCCTCGCTTGCCGACTTTGCGTTTGATGGTGGGTGTTGTGTTTGCGATCTGATGTGGCGTGGTCCGAAGGGTATGTATCGACGATGCTGACGTGCGTTTGGTGAGATGAGCGAAGAAGAACCTGGACATTCAGATGGCCCATGGTTAGAGCCAATTGGAAGTCGGACGAGAGGCCGTTCAGAATGTTGAGCAATCGTAAAGAGCGCAGGATCAAACACTGCTTGAGACAAAAGGCAAACTAGTCGGGCTTTTGACGAGCGGCCATCACCTCATCCTGCGGGGCGTTTTGTGTGAGCGGATATCTCACCACTATTTCGGTTTCTCGATTAACGCGTTTTCCTTGGCGAGTGAATCGCGGAACTGTGTGAGAACATCGATAAGCAAGTTTATCTTTGCAACGCTGATGTGCCGAGCTTTTCTAGTGCCGAGAAACAATTCGAAGTGTGGCACGCTTGCAGTCAGCGATGATCACCATATTGTCGCCCCATTTGAACGGTGCTTCGTGACCCGTTTCGACATGAGCCTGTACGAGGTCAGATGAGTTGAGGCAGGATTAAGAACGTCTGCTTTCAAAGGCATATCTATGGGTTGACGTTTCATTGGCGCTCCTAATGAGGTTTTAGTGTTTTAAAGCTAAGGCGTGCCATGTTCCCGCCTTTTTTCACCATATTTCCTTCAGCCCGCGATCAGTCTTTCGATTTACTTATGTTTGAGAAGTGGCGGCGTTCTGGAGGAATACGAAAAAGAGTATTGTTTGCAGAGTCGTGTTCCCAATATAATGGCAACGATCTCGCACTTCACTCCGGCCCATCGTCGCCTTTCCTTTTTAGCTTCGCAGATCGACAACAGGGCCTAAATAGTTGGTGTTTGGTTACGCCCTTTCTAGAAGAACATGCCTGATGAAGAGAAAACTCGGATCATCGAGCAAGTAACCCTGAGAAAGCTCGAATATGTCAGGAAATATCTTGCGTCGAAGAGTCAGCCTAAATCAGGAACAAGAATCGAGGTCAGGGATCGGCTGCTAAAGCTTGTTGAGACATCCGATTCTGCGTTCGATGATCTCCGAGGTTTGTTGAATGAGCTCGATGCCTGGGGAGATCAACGATTGAAAGTGGCAAAGTTTGATCTACGAGACCTCAAAGCGCTTAGCACGAAAAGATCAGTTCACAAACGGATTGAAGAGGCGGGAATGACCGCTTTGCTGGGAGGTGAAATTGCAACTGAACCACCCGTCGCTCTGACGCCGATGGTGATTAAGTACGTTGACGGTGGCGCTCCCGCGCTTCAGTTGTATGCGGCGAAATCAAGGATCGTGGAGATCCCAGATAACACCATTCCCACTATCACCAATGATCAATATCCGGGAGTAATCTTCAAGCCATACCGAATGGAGATTCAGAAGGCGCTTGATTTTGCTGAAATCAATCTGAAGAATGGTGATGCACTCTTCAGTACCACACTACTGAAGACTGGGGCGTCCTATACCGCCGAATTTACGGAACTGTTCGAAGTCTTCGAGCCGCTCATCTCGTTGAAAGAAGCGACGACGGTTGAGCTCTACAAAGCCGTAAAAAAAATCCCTAAGCTTTCGCAACAGGAAGTGCGCATTGCGAGCAATGATAAGAGGACTAGCATCGGTGGCAGAATTGTGCATCGATCCGGCAGTACTAAAAATGACTTGAGACAAGATAAAGAAATCATGTCGTCGGAGCGCGCGACGCGGAATACAGACAGCGTCAGTTGTAACTGCTATTGGGCTTCATTTGGTAATTTGAGTGAATCAGTGCATGCACATATATATGCCCCAGACGCTGAGATTTCGATAATGGGGCAAGTGCGGGAGGCGAGTGTCAGGCATGTACTTCGACGAATCCTCGAAGTTAATTAGCGACAACCTACAGGACAAGGACTTGATTCGTTCCCTTGATCGGGAACTTGCTCGTAGCTTCGCGCCCGGGGGGACTGGCTTTGTTGAGCAGTCGCTACTCAGCCATCGCACTGGAGCCAGCTTCGTCGACGTCGAAAGAGTCATGAGTCTCTACGAAGCGGTTGGGGTTGCATCAGCCTTCAACAAGGTGAGCTGCCCTAATGGCCATCTGTATCTGCCAGATGAGGGCGACTGTCCTGAGTGTGGCCGCGATTTGTCGGAAGCCACCCCTACGAACGAGAAGGCGTATGCGATTCTGAGGCAGCCGCAGATGCCGGCCTTTGATCCGGATACGGCGGGCCAGAAGCCTGATGTCTTCGTCAGCTATCGTAGCCGTGATTCTGCCAAACTGGCCGCAGATATCTATTACTCGTTACTCGCGGAAGGCTACCAAGTCTTTCTGGATTCAGGCGAGATACCTCCAGGTGCTGACGCGGAAAAACTATATCTGACCGCTGCGAGTAATGCCGGAAATTTTATAATGCTAGTCAGTGAGAATTACTTCTCGAGTGATTTCTGTAAAAGAGAAATTGCCCACGCCGCTAGATGTAGACGTCGACTGATAAGAGTCAATGTGCCACCCGTGCCTTCTTCGCCAGGCGACATGACATGGATCGATGACCCGAATTGGCTTAGACAGCAGGGAGATGCCTCAGGGCTCAGCTCCGAATTGGAAGAAGCCTTGTTGAACGCGGTTCGCACGCCCGCGTCATCCGCAACCATTGCTGATAATCGCTACGGGGCTTGCCAGTTCCTATTGGAGCAGATGACTTTTGATGAACTGAACATCCTATGGAATCGGCTGGAATGGATGAGGAGAATCAGACCCTACAATTCGGCGTCGGAAATGATTATGCAACTCCAGCAGAACACTCCAGATGCCAAACGAGACGTACTCTGCGCCGCTCTTTCGCCATAGACTCCCTTAGAATTCTTCGGCGACGCACTTATACTTTTGCAAAATCAAAATGCTTCCCCGGTATAGAAGATCTTTGAACTGTTGCAACCACAGTTCACTAGTCGGGCAACGCTCCTTCAGAGCAGCACGATGAAGCCTTCCTGTCGGAAGTGATCGTCATGAGTCAATATGTGGCTGATGCCGCGCTCGCGCATCGCATGCATCGAAATACAATCCGTCAGGCTATAGCCTTTGTCGGGCCGCGCTTTGTACAGGGTCAGACCCGCTATGAATGCTTCATGGCTCTGTGGCGCCACTTCGATATTCGAGCTGCTGAGAATTCCTTCTGCTTGGCTGACGGCCCCACGACGAGCCTTTTCGCCATACTCCGAAAAGAAATTCAACAGTTCTACCAATACATCTTCTGTTGTGATTAGTTTGGATTCCGCAACCAGTGTGCTGGCGGCGATGGCGCGCTCGTGCCACTGGTCTCTGGGATTGAAGAGAGCCACAAAGTAGAGCGTGTCGACGAATGCCACTTTCATCGCTGCTGCTTCGGTGCGCCGTAGAGATAGTGATCAAGATTGATCGAGCCGTCAGTCGGTACCTTCTCCCAAGTATCTGCGGGTAAGCCAGCATTGATTTCGTCGACGATCTCCCAAATGGGTCTGCGATCCGCACTTGTTCCTTCAGAGCCAACGGCCGTGGTGAGAGTATCAAGGAGCCGTAGCGCTTCCTGTTGTTTCTCAGGTGGCAGGGCTCGCACTTTATCAATCAGTTGGTCTTCCAGATTCGCAGCCATGTTCCTTCTCCGGTTCGCAAAAGCAAGCTCTGAAGTGTCGTTTAGCGTTTGGAAAGTATAACATCTTTAAGCTTGTCTCAAGATGCGACGTGTTGCAACAAAACAAATCTCGAGAGCTAGGAACCCGACTATCAGTTCTACCGCTTCTGCAATTGGACTCCGTCAGGCGTTACCGCGGAAGAGCGTGGTTATTGGCTGCCTGTTTCTATGGAGCGCTCATATATTCTCCCGCCGTCTTCTTCATAAATTGAGCGTAGGTAGATATTCACAACAACTACCGACGTTTAATTGATAGCACTATGATTTAGGATCTCCGGCGGGGTGTGAAAACCTTGCTAGAACTATCGGAAAACGAAAAACAAGATGGTCCATCAGACGGGCTGACAAAAGAGTACAAAGTCCGACTCCCATTCGGACGTCGGTCCTGGGCAGTCAACAGCTTTATAATAACGATTGTTTTAAAGTAATACTGAGTGTCCTAGTTGCGAATCGTCACCACATCAACAGGTCAACTTCACCTTTGGTCTTTACCTCAGAGGTGAAAAGCGTAGTCTGGGAGAACTTTGGTCGCGAGCGTTTCTCGTCTCGAATACTCTTCCGCGGAAATGCGTGCTCTAATGCTTCGATCGTCGAGTCATAGGTAAACTTTCGGGCGTCGGTGCGAACATAGATTACTGCATCACGAGCTAAGAGTCCTTGGGATTCCGTGAATACGGTCTTCAACAGTTTTGTGTATTCATCTTTGTTTTCAAACTTTCGCTTGCACCGTTGCCGAGGACTGTATGGCTTATTTGGTCCGCCAAGCAACCAAAGTCGTAACCACTGGTCGTAGAAATAGTTTGTGACTCCCTGATAGGGAGGAGAGGTTAGCAGTAACTTAGTTCGGGCTTTTCTAGATTCATCAGAAATCGCTTTTAATTTGCTTCGGCTATCGCCTAAGTAGATTCGGCTCTGACCCGCAGGTAGTCTACCCTTCCGATAACGCCACGCGACTTTTTTCAACATGAATTCAACCGGATCTAAATCCGGCGGACGCATACGATGTTTCTTCCACCAACGGACCGCGTATTGAGGCGACATTGCTTTAGTCTGTCGCATTTGATTTGAAAGCGAATTCTGACGTTTACCATGTAAGTCAACCAGCAACAGTGCCATCGTTGTCCAATCGGTTTTCGTACGACGCCATTGCAGGATATCGCGAGCAGCAACCAAAAACTCCCGAACTCGCGGACAAAAACACCACTCAAAAAACTCGGGGAGTTTTGCTGCCTCCGCTTTGTAGGAACTAGCTTTCTTGCCGATGAAATGCAATCTGTTTTCGACGGCTACTTTTCTAGCAGTTTGCAGTTTTGCTTTTCCGTAAACCCATCCAACTGGATTAATTTCTACACCAAGGCCGACTCGTTCTTCCGCCGCGGCGGCAAACAAAGAAGTTCCTCGACCCGCGAAAGGATCGAGAACATATTGACCTCGCTTCGTATGTTCTTTTACGACATCAGTGGCAAAGGATGTTGGGAACATTGCATAGTATGGACCAACTCCAGCCCAGCGGCTGGCAGCCGTTCCGTACTTTGCGCTTTTCTTTTCTTCGCTCATGATTCGCGATCACGCATCAATGCTTGCGCAAGTTGTTTAAGTACTTTCTGGCCAAGATGCAGGGGAATTGCTGCTTGAGCATGCGCACTCACGAGTGGCGCAAGGGCATTCTCAAACTGCGAGGTTGCCAACTTGTCCAGCAAGGCGCAAACCGTTCCGAATTGCGGAAAGGCCAACGGCTGATCAGTATCTAATGTATCTTGTTCGTCAGTCAGAAAGGCGATATTTGCAACTATGCGCGCACCGCTTCTGGTCTTATAAAAGAACTTCCGGCCGAAATAGGTGTCCATGCCGTATCGCTTTGAACTGTCCGAATAAATTATTCGCTTTTTGATGTAATCGTCAGTCGGCAAGAAATAAGTAGCCGGTGAAAAGTGCGGTGCCCCATCCTCTCGTCTATCCAGGTCTTCGAAATGAGAGACAAAGTTACCGGATTTCTCTATACCAACGATCAGCATGTCGTTGCCCGTTTCAGCGCGAACCTTGTTGTTAATCCGCTTGAGCTCTTTACTTATAGCAGCGCTTAACCAAGCCGGTGGTCCAAAGGCGGCAAGTGGGCCATCTATGAAGAACGCGACATCGCCTAAACGCCCGAGCCACTGACGCTGCTCAAAGCATCGGAGTAGATGAACGAGCAACAAACGCTCCCAAACCTGCATGACGTAACCGAAGGCTTCGCCATTGGTTCCGGAATCGTTGGTGAACCGCTCGTGGATGCGCATGGCATCGGTTGGATAGAGTGGCTTGCGATACGAGCAAGGACACGTTCCCACGTTCTGTCCAATCTGGACTTCAGCCTTGCAATCCAAGTGAGTGTACGGACAAGCGATCGTATCAGTCGGCTTGTAAGCGAGTAAGACTTGGTAAGTTGCGAGAAGGCGAGTGAGATCTTCTTCGTCAACAATCGCGTCGTGCATCAAATCGAAAGTCGCTTCACGAAAAGAATCACGCGCTGAAACGTGATCGCGTGTTATAACGTTGCAGCCTGGCAACGCAGTCGCATCTGATGAAGGCTCCTCAGTCTTGCGAAAATCAATTGGATTGACGGGGCGAGAGTTATCGAGTCGGTCGACCTCAGCGAGATTTACTATTACAGACGCAACGGATAAGTAACCAACCTTTGCTCCCGGATAGCCGTTCCGCACATCTACTTCAGCGTAGCTTCCATCAACAGCCACGATGAGTGAAGGCAATGATGTACTTGGCTCGAGAGCGGGTTGTGGAACGACCTCCTGCACTAACATGGAGTGTTCCAAAATTCGCGAACGCCTCAGTAGTTGTTGAACCCGCTCTGATTCAACGATTCGCTTCAGGGGTTGATAGTGGGCGTATTCGCCTTGATACGGCATTTGGATTACGCGGGCCCGATATTGAATCGCTCAACTTGGATCGGCACGACATAAGGATTCGACAGCGTCTTCATCCGTATGAATCCGCGGTCCTGTGCGCGCAGTATGCTGTTTTCAAAATCTGCAAAGTCGTAGAACTTGCGGAGTTCTCGCGTCTCATCTGTATTGTTTAAGTGGCCGATGAACCAGTTCGCAGTATTCCTTAGGATATTTTTTTGAATAGATGAAACCTCTTGGGTCGCATACACGATGCCGATATTATACTTTGCTCCCTCTTTTGCTGTTCGGACCCAAATGTCCGTTAAGTCGTCTTCCTTTGCAGGAGGCAGAGTGTTATGGGCCTCTTCGATATAAACTAGAATCTCAGGTCGGTTTTCACCTTGGCGGAATAGCGCTTTATTCTTTTCGAAGATCTTTGCGATGATTCGATCTGCCGCCGCCTTATTGATTTCAGCATTGCCACTCGATTGATCTACGATGACAAGCCGACCTGCTTCAAGGTGAGCAAAGATGTCATCCGCGTAGTCTGTTCTCGTGTCGCTCGTATGTTGTTCTTTGACGGCTCCCACTTGCTTTGGGCCGTTTGCGTATCCCCAAATACCCAGCGTTTTCTTCAAGGCATCGTCGGCCCAAAATCCAGAACTACTCTTTGTTACGTATTCAGTTTCGAACTCCTGATAACCGGAACTCTTATCTTCGATAAATTCGTGTAGGATTTTTCCTGCTTGGGCAACTTCAGTCCAAGATGCTGATTCCTTTTCCAGAATTGCCGCACACGCCTTATACCGATCCGGATCCTTGCCTTTGCCCGAGCTCAAAGCTTTCCGGAGTCCCTCGTTGAATAGACCTTTGAGTCTCACTTGATTCTGAGGAGGCCTTCCAAATCCTGCTTCATTGAGGAGGGCGCGGTAAAATAACACTCTGCGTTGAAATCGTACTTTCTCACCTTCGTCAGCGTCATCCGGCAATTGGAAATTAACATTAATGAAATTCGAAATGTAAATACGGCCACTCGATCTCTCGTTGAGTGCGGCATTGATAATTTCCTTACCGGTCTGCAGATTCTGATCTTGATAGAAATTGAGGAGCATGAGGATTCGTTCTGGATCACTCGGATGTTTGGTAATGCCGTATGTCACAACGTCTCGTTGAAACTTATCTCTTATTTCAGCCGGTGCGCACTTCCAGACATTCTTAATTGCATTTGGGTTATCAGTCTTGGTATCAGCATCTTGAGTATTCTCATTCGCATATTCCCCGTTGGGATCAAAAATTAATTGACCAATGCGCTGGGAATCGGTTTCAGCCCATCGAAGCGCGAAGATGGACTTGAGTATGATCTTGGTCGTATTCGATTTTCCAGTTCGTGTCATCCCAAATAACGCTGTCTTTTGCCCCAATAAATCCGTTGGCGTGACCGAAACCGGGACGCTTGACACTTGTTGAAAACGGCGGTTGGTTGACGCGTACCGCATTTGTCCGATCTGCACCATGGGTATTTTGGTTTTTGCGAAAATAATCGGGTCACGGAAATTTACGATTCGCTGAAGCACGTTACCACGAGCCTTGAATACCTTTAGGCCGCGATTCGGATAGTAATTGCTGATATCTGATCCGAAGCAGAGCTTCCAATCCGGCTGTGAGTTCTCACTTATGTCCGTCATATAGAACGTTCCGATCACGCGGCACCGCACACCGGCGTAGCTAAGTAAATTGTGTGTGGTAGCGTCCATGACGGATCGATCATCCCAGTTCATTCCGATTTCACCGCTCACACGCTGCGCGTTTTCAACTCGGACACGGCGCGCTTCGTCGGCGTTCGGTAAATCCGCTTGGTCCATCACGCGAAGAAGAACGACTGAGGCATCCTCTTGCGTGGGATCCACTATCGCTTCTGGATTAACTCGTGTTCCTATTAGGAAACAGAGTGCGGGAATTCCGCCGACTTCTTGGCGATGATAATCGTGAATTTGAACAATGGCGTCGTTATAACCGAGTGAAACTACTTCGCCAACATAGGCCGAGGCTTCGACGAGACCGCGCAAGACGCTTCCAGCTTCTCGCAGTGTTGGTTCGAGTTCTGGCTGAGTTAGTTGAGTTGCGATGTTTGAGATTATGCTTGGCATCCTGAATTTCCCTTCTTGTGGGAGTAGAAAGTTTACTGGAAGCCATAAAAGGCATGAGACATGGATGTCGCGACGCTTAGGCGCGGACATCAACGCTATATTGCAACAAAGTGTTTGATGTTGACAATCGGGTTTATTGGCAGCAAGTAATGAGCCTGAGAACTGAATAGGCAAGACGTTCGGGTTTACCTAAAGCGGGCACCGACGGACGAAGTGAGCCTAAAGTTGTGCCTTACTTGTGACAGGCGATGTTTGCTGAGTGAGGTAAAATCTTACGTTCCAAACACCTACAAAAATAAAATGGCTCCGCAGGTAGGACTCGAACCTACAACCCTTCGGTTAACAGCCGAATGCTCTGCCATTGAGCTACTGCGGAATAAGCGCCCTCACATAGTCACACAAAACTATGTGCAGGGCGCGAAGGCGTTTTTATAGCAAATGGGTTTGGGAGCGTCAAGGCGCGGCCAAACTTGCGCTCGCAAACGATCTGCGAGAATATCTCCAGCCGCCCAATATCCCGGAATCGTCTCGATTCCCTATACGAAAGGTCGACATGGAACGCCGCACTACATCCTGGTTTAGTCAGAACTTGAGCACTGAAATGCCGCTGGTCGCGTACGGACACGCGGGACCGCCCCTATTGATGTTCCCAACCGCTGCGGCGGACTATCTCGAATACGAGCGTTTCTATCTCGTCGACGCGATCAAAGAGTTCATCGAGGCCGGGACGCTGCGCGCTTATTCAATCAACAGCGTCAATCGTTACAGTCTTCTCAACGAGAAAATGCCGGCGCCGTTAAAAGCCGAACTGCTCACGCGTTACGATCGCTACATCGTCGACGAAGTGCTGCCGTTGATTCGCAAAGACTGCGGCGACGGCGAGAACCGCCCGTTGACAACCGGCGCGAGTCTCGGCGCGTTTCTGTCAGTCAACGCGTACTTCAAACATCCCGATCTCTTTCGTGGCGTGATCGCGATGAGCGGCAGTTACGATGTCCGCGCCTATTTGAAAGATCATTACGACGACAACGTCTATTTCAACAACCCGGTCGATTATCTTTCCAACCTGAATGACGACTATTACCTGCCGCTGTTGCGAAAGGCTGACTCGATCGTGATTATGTCAGGGCAGGGAAACTACGAAGCTCCGGAACGCAGCCGTGCGCTTTCAGACATTCTCAACGCGAAAGGCATTCCTCACACGTTGGATCTTTGGGGAGCAGACGTGGACCACGATTGGCCGTGGTGGCGCAAGATGCTGCCTTACGCGTTAGGAAAGCTGCTCTGAGATCTCAACTCTGAGATCTCAGATCGTTAAGGTTCGCCGTCGCCCTTCTTTCCCTTCTTCTTAGCAGGCTCGGCTTCGCGTGGCCGCGTGGTTGCCGGCGGTGGCGTCTCGACTTTAGGCGCCGCAACTTCCGGCTTCGGTTGAGGCGCAGGCTGTTCGTCAGCCTTTGGCGGAGGCGGCAGCGTCACTTGTTCCAGTTTCGGCTCGTGGTCGCGCCGGCTGGCAGCGCATTCTCGTCCTCGGTTTCTTCTGCTGCCGCGGAGAGCTGCGCACGTTCGGCGGCCAGCTCTCGTTGACGCTGCCGGAACATCTCGCGCATGTCTTCCGGCATACTCGGCGCCTTCGGAAATTCTTCCTTGGCCTTGTCTTTCAGAAACGTCTTCATGAAATCGATGAACATCGGCAACGCGCCTTTGCCGCCGGTCATGTCGTTTCCGAGCGGTTTCTTCTTCCCGGGATAACCCATCCAAACGCCGGTCACGTATGTTGGCGTGTAGCCGATGAACCACACGTCCGTGTGATCGTTCACCGTGCCGGTCTTGCCCGCGACCGGAACGCCGAGCGACTGAGGCCGCAGTTGCCGTTCCACCCGTGACAACGCCGCGCATCATCGAAACCATCGTCAACGCAACGTACTCGTTCATCACTTTGTAAGTCGTGCTTTCCCACTCTTCGAGCGCCGCGCCATCGCGGTCGAGCACCTTGCGAATCATGTGCGGCTCAACGCGGATGCCTTTGTTTGGAAAGGCCGAATAAGCCGAAACCATCTGATCGAGCGGCACTTCGGTCGCGCCGAGCGCTGACGGCAGATACGGCGACATCGGCACTTTGATTCCGAAACGTCGCACCATCTGCGCGCCTGTTTGAATGCCGACAGTTTGCAGCAGATGCACCGCGGGAATGTTCATCGACTTCGCGAGGGCGGTCTTCATCGGCATGTCGCCATTGCCGAGCGAGCCGTCGTAGTTGTGCGGTTGCCAGTCGCCGATGCTTGATTGGCGCTCCGCTAACCGGCGTTTCGGGAGTCATGCCCCATTCAACCGCGGCCGTGTAGATGAAAGGTTTGAAACACGATCCGGTTTGGCGATAAGCCTGCGTCGCGTTGTTAAACTTGTTGGTGTAGAAGTCGTAGCCGCCGACCATCGTGACGATCTCGCCGGTCTTCGCGTTGAGCGTCATCATCGCGCCCTGCACCGCGGGAACTTGCGAGAGTTCAACTTTCAACCGGCGGTTCTTTTCGTCGACTTCTTTGATTTCAAACTCGGCGAGATGCCCGTTGCTTGAATTCGTCTCTTGGTTGGCGCTTGCCCCAGCCCATGTCGGCAGCGGTCAACGTGGCGGTGTAGTTGCCGAAACGAACGGTCGCCTCGTTGCGCGCGCGATCGACTTTCATGATCAGGCCCATCAAATGGCGGCCGTTTCGTAGTCGTTGCCGTACCAATCCGGATGCTTGTAGTTGTTCAGCTCCTGTTGCGTCGCTGGACCTTCACCGTTGCTCACCGACGTCGGGATCATCGTGTAGCTGGAACGCCAGCCGGTGTGCGTGCGATCGTATTGACGCAGGCCGGCGCGGACCACTTCGTAAGCCCGCTTTTGCGCTTCGACGTTGATCGTCGTGTAGACGGACAGGCCACCCTGGGCGACGCGCGTCGTGTACTTGTCTTCGAGCTCCTGGCGGATGTATTCGACCGGATAATCGAACGGCGACGATTTTGGTTGCGATTGATAGTACGCGGTGTCGGCGAGTTGAATCGGTTTGGCTTTGGCTGCGTCAGCTTCGGCCTGAGTGACGAATCCGTTCTTCGCCATCAGATCCAAAACGAGATCGCGACGCTCTTTTGCTTTGCCCGGATTCGCCGTGGGCGAGTACTCACTCGGCGCTTTCGGAATTCCGGCCAGCAATGCAGCCTCGCCGAGCGTCAGATCTTTCGCTTGTTTGCCGAAGTAAGTTTCGGCGCCTGCTTCCATGCCGTAAGCGTTCGCGCCCAGAAACATGTGGTTGGTGTACAACTCCATGATCTGGTTCTTGGTGTAGTAGCGTTCGATCTGAAGCGCGAGCATCCATTCGTTGACTTTGCGTGTGTATGTTTGTTCCTTGGAGAGAAAAAGGTTCTTCGTAAGTTGCTGCGTTAGAGTCGATCCGCCTTCGATTTTGTCAGTAGTGAGGTTCTTCCACGCTGCGCCCATGATGCGAATCGGATCGATGCCGATGTGATCGTAGAAGCGAACGTCTTCAACAGCGAGGATCGCGTTCTTCAACACCGGCGGAATCTCTTCGTACTTCAGCGGGATTCTCTTCTCGAGCGCAAACTCGCCGATCACCGTTTCGCCGTCGTCCGCGTAAACGCGCGTGACGACGCTCGGACGATACGTCGCCAGCGCTGCGACTTCATTCGCGGCGCGCGAGTAGTTGAGCTCGTAGGCGGCAATGATTCCGGTCAGTCCACCCGCGGCCAACGCCAGGAGCAACACGGCGGGAAACCAGAGCCGCGCCAGGATGTGTTTGCGTTGTTCGGGAGGAGTATTAATGATTGCTTTGGGCGAGTATTTCGAGTTTACAGCCATAAATTTGATTTTCCCCCAAGGGACAAGTTGCCTCGATCGGGAGTTTTAAGACAACGTGGATAGCCACAGGGCATCGAAGATTATACCGTGCAGGCTGTGGATTTCGGGAATCGAGCCGCAGCCTTTATAATCACGGGGCTTCGCAATGGGGGCGACAGGCTTCGACAGGAACCTGAACGATCGTCGCGATGCATGCCGGGCTACCTTATGCAGCTCGTTAAAACGCGTAGGGAAACACAATTGCCAATAACAATGAATTGGCTCTCGCTGCCTAATTAAGCATCGAGCGTCTCGCCGCAAGTTGCTCATGCGCGCGGAGGGAGATGTCACTTAGATGAGCTGGCCTGCTGCTTCGGTCCGTGGCAGTGGGCGAGACCAAAGTCGGGCTAGCTCGTGTCGAGGTCTTGTCGCTTCACTGACTCGACATTGAGCGAATTTTTATCGGCTCGTTTGGGCCGGTAAGGAAGAGAAGCGACTAAGCATGTAGAGTCCTTCGGCGTTGGTTTTTGGATCCGAGTTCAATTCTCGGCGCCTCCACCATACTTTGATTGCGGGAGCACCCCTCACTCCCTTTAACGAATAGCGAGACGAACAATGAGCACAACAACTACTCACTTGATGACTGCTGAAGACCTTGCCAACATGCCGGATGATGGCAATCGTCACGAATTGATAAAAGGGGAACTCCTCACGATGCCTGTTCCTAAGCTTCGTCACGGCTTTGTAAATACCAAACTTTTAGTGCTGCTTTTTAACCACGTAACGAACAACAACCTCGGACGTGCTCGTCGGCGAATCGGGTTTCCAACTGGAAAGTGGTCCAGATACGGTGCTTGGTCCGGACATAGCATTTGTCGCGCGGGATCGAGTAGGTGATGACATGGACTGCTTTTTTTCTGGCGCGCCGGATCTCGCAGTCGAAGTGTTATCGCCGAGCGATCGCAGAGGTAAAGTTGAGCGCAAGACCGCACTGTGGCTTGAGCTTGGCGCGAGGTCCGTTTGGACTGTTAATCCGAGAAAGCGCACCGTAGAAGTATTTCACGCTGACGGTCAGCGTTGGCTCTTCCACGAATCCGACGAGCTCGTCGACGACACCGTGCCAGGTTTTCGTGTAACTGTTTCAAAGATTTTCGACTAGAGGCCAGAAGCCCGGATCACTTGGATCGAAACCTTCCCATCGGCATCTTCGACAGCGGCGTAGGCGGTCTCACAGTCTATCGCGCCCTGCACGAACGCTTACCAAACGAACGCTTCGTCTACCTCGGCGACACCGCCCGCGTCCCTTACGGAACAAAATCGCTTGCCACAGTAGAACGTTACGCCGTCGAGAACTCGCGCTTTCTGCAATCACACGGCATCAAGCTGCTGGTAGTCGCCTGCAACACCGCGTCCGCACTCGCACTCCCCGCAATTCGCAAAGCAGTCAAAGTTCCAGTGATGGGAGTGATCGAACCCGGCTCGCGCGCGGCCGTCGAAATCGCCGGCAACGCGACGATCGGCGTGATCGCCACCGAAGCAACGGTCCAAAGCCACGCATACGCGCACGCGATCGCCGTGATGAACCCCGGAAGCGAAGTCATCGAACGCGCGTGCCCGCTTTTTGTCTCACTGGCAGAAGAAGGTTGGGCCAACTCCGACGTAGCGCGCATCGTCGCGCAAGACTACCTGAGCGAATTCAGAACGACATCGATCGGCGCGCTGGTCCTTGGCTGCACTCACTACCCCATCCTGCGCGACGTGATTAGCGAAACAGTCGGAACCAAAGTAAACCTCATCGACTCCGGCGCCGCCACCGCCCGCGACGTCGAAGCCTTACTCGAAAACTCGCATCTGACTCACGACGAACCTCTGGGACTTTACCAGGAGCGCCGTCTCTGTGATGATCTCGACCACTTTTATGTGACTGACGCCGCCGAAAGATTTGCTAAAGTAGCGGAGCGATTTCTGGGATCAGCTCCTTCAATTCTCGAGGCGGTGGAAATTTGGGGACACGATGAGCTTCGCACGCACTGACGGACGAGCCGCTGACGAATTACGTTCCGTGCACATCGAGCCGGGCTTTTTGCCTTACGCCGAAGGCTCCGCTTTGATCGCCATGGGCGACACGCGTGTCATCTGCGCCGCGTCACTGGAAGACTCCGTGCCGCGTTGGGTCAGAAACACGGGCCAGGGCTGGCTAACCGCGGAATACGCGATGCTGCCGCGCGCCACCCAAACACGCACGCAACGTGAAATCACACGCGGCAAACTACAAGGCCGCTCGCAGGAGATCCAACGACTAATCGGCAGAAGCCTGCGGGCCATCGCAGATTTGAAAGCACTCGGCGAACGAACGATTTACATCGACTGTGACGTCCTTCATGCCGACGGAGGCACTCGCACGGCAGCCATCACCGGCGCTTACGTCGCTTTCGCTCTCGCCAGCAAAAAGCTGATCAAATCCGGCAAAATCACGCGGCCATTGGCGATCGATCAAGTCGCCGCCGTGAGCGTCGGCATTGTCGAAGACACGCCGTTGCTCGATCTAAAGTATGACGAAGACTCGCACGCGCAAGTCGATATGAACATCGTCTGCACCGGCGGGGGAAAATTTATCGAGCTGCAAGGGACTGCCGAAAAAGGCCCCTTCAGCCGCGAGCAAATGGACTCTCTCCTGGCCCTCGGCATGCGCGGAATCGAAACACTTATCAGCACTCAAATGGCCATGATTTCCCAGGCAACCTGACGTTTCGGCAACCAGGCATCTTGAGCGAGGCATCTGAATGAGCCGATGTATAAGGAGAGAAAAATGAAACGGATCGTGGCTCTTACGCTGCTTTTAATGGGTTTCGTGATGCCGGCGGCGTTGGCTCAACAGCTCTACTCGCACGAGAGTCTCGAATACACTTTCGAGCTTCCCTCAACAACGTGGCGCTCCATCGTGGACCCTGACGCCGCTAACAAAAATCCGGAGTTTGTTTATGGCGATCGGCTCGACGGTTATCTCACGATTCGAAAAGAAGTGGTCGAAGCCGGAACCACGCCGGCAGATTTCGCGCAGCGCGATGCCGATCTGAAACTCCGCTTTCTGCCCGGCTTCGTCCAGGGAAAACAGGACCCGTTCAATGGCCGTCTCGACGGCGTCACGATGTCGTACGAGTTTGTCCGCACAGGCAAGCCGATGATCGGCCGCACCTACTACCTTCAGGCTGACAACCGGACCATCTACGCGATCAGGTTCACCGGTCTGCGCGATAAACTGAACCGCATTCGCAATCAAACCGATCTGATAGCACGCACTTTCAAACTCAAATAGTGAAGCTGCAACTCGCTCGCGGTTTAGCAATCAAAACTTCTCCCATTCACGGCAAAGGCTGCTTCGCCACCATACCCTTCAAACGAAGGCACAAGATCGCCGAGTACGAAGGCGAAAAGATCTCGAACGCGGAAGCCCGCCGCCGAGCACATCGAAAGATGCTGCGCATCTGCGAGATCAATAATCGCTGGAGCCTGGATGGAAGTCGCGGCGGCAACGGAACGCACTATATCAATCACTCATGCGTGCCCAACGCATTCATGTCGATCATTCGCGATCACATTCTGTTCTTCGCGCTGAGAGACATCAGCCCCGGCGAAGAGATCACAATCGACTACGAACAGACACTTCACTCCGACGACAAGCGTTGCATCTGCGGCGCTGAAAATTGTCGCGGCACGATCAACCGCCAGTAAATTTATAAACGCGGCAGAGTAAAGCTGAACTTCGATCCGCGGCCTTCTTCCGAGTCGAGCTCGACGTGGCCGCCGTGCTGCTCGACTACTTCGCGCACAAACGAAAGACCAAGCCCGGTCGACTCTTCGTCTTTTTCCTGTCCTTCACGGACCACGCGATAAAACTTGTCCCAGACGCGTTCCTTCGCCTCGGCGGGAATGCCGTAGCCGCGATCTTCAACACACACGCGCACGGCTTCGGCTTCGAGCGCCGTCGAAACAGTCACAGTCGTTCGTTCAGGACTGTACTTGATCGCGTTGTTCACCAGGTTCTTCACCGCCTGCGTGATGAGGCTCTTGTCAGCGGCGACCGGAGGAATACGGCTCGCCGGTTGTTCGATCAGCCGGATGCGTTTCTTCTTCGCCACGGGTTGTAGTGACGTGATCGTATCGCGCACCACTTCGTCAAGACGAAGCGGAATCTTCAACACTTCCTGCTTGTCTTTGCGCTCGAGTTGAGTGACGGCGAGGAACGTATTGATCATTCGCGACATTCGCTGCGATTCGTTTGCGATGATCGTCACAAACTCCCGCGCCGATGGCGGCACAGTGTCGTCGACCGTCAGCAACTCGGCGAAACCGTTGATGCTTGTCAGCGGCGTGCGCAGTTCGTGCGACATCAGCGAGATCATGTCGCTCTTCAACTTTTCATACTCTTTCACGCGCGTCAGATCGCGCACGTAAACGGCAATGCCGATCGGCTCGTTCGCTTCCGTATTCGGATCGCGCAACAGCGAGAGACGCAAGTTGAGAATCTGGTTTTTGTTGTCAAACTTCAGCTCGCCTTCGTATTCGATTCCGGTCTGCAACACACGTCGCACTGCGATCTGTGGTTCGTCAAAAATGTCGGTGCGGAAGTTGTCCAATAGACCGAAGAGATCGAGCGTGCGGGCGTGGTCGGAAGTTAGTCCTGCGAAACCGAGCAGTGTTGGATTCACGAGCGCGAGCGTGCCGTCGAGATACGCGATCGCGACGCCGTCCTCGATATGCGCGAGCGTGTTTGCTTCGCATCGCTGTTCGACAGTCAGCGCTTTCAGGACGTTTAGCGCGTCAAGCTTTCGCTGGTTCGCGCCGTGTGAGAAATAGGCGAACGATTGTGATCGGGCAGGACTCGTTGCGAAACTCTCGCGTTTCAGGTTGCGGGCAAACTGCGAACCGATCGCTTCGAGCAACAACTTGTCGTCAGTGCTGAAATCCGAACCGAGTCGAATCAGGAGCGCGCCTGCTGTTTCGCCTTCGTGAAGCAAAGGAACGGCTACGGTAGAAGAACCCCTGCCTGTTTCGCCTGCTTCGCTTGTTTCGCTCACCAACTGTCGCATCCCTACGGCGCGATCGCAGAGCCTGATTCCTTCACGCCAAACAGAATTGCGTTTGGCATCGGCGAGTGTTTGTGATGAGCCTTTAAATCGCGCTACGGCTTCGAATGAACCATCAACCGACTGAAAGACAACTGCTTCATTCAAAGGCAGCATCGTGTTGAGCAGCTTCAACCCGCTCATCAGCCGCGTGTTTGCACCTGTGCTTTGCACTCCGGCGCCGATAGGCGAGTTAAGGAGTGTGCGGAACAACTGCCGGTCGAGTCGCCAGAGACGATTCACCTGGACCAACAGGATCGTCAGCACGCCGCTGAAGAGGAGCGGAATCGCGAGTAAAACTGTGTCAAGGAAATGAGCCGTCAACAACGAAATGCCTGAGAGGACGACGATACCGATGAATAGATAACTCCAGCACCGCCGCAAACCAAAACGCTGGAGCACCAAACCGATCGTGATCGAATAGCCGGCGAGGATCACGGCAGGAATTGGCGCGCTCGTCAGCAGTTCCACAGCGTCGCCGGCCAGCGGCTCGCCTGCGAAGCCGGGAAACACGTTCGGCAGTGCGCCGAGTCGCCAGCACACATAGCTAACGAGACCGGCAAACAGACTCAAGCCTGCCGCAGAGAGGTATGACGTGATTGACTTAGTTCGAATCAAGCTGGGTTCGAATCAAGCTGGCGAGTGAAACCGGGACTTGAGGTTTGCGCCCGGCGTTAGGGATCTTTTCAGAACATTGCGGCGCTACAAGGCGATAGCCGCAGGCAGATTATACACTGCCCGCCATTGTTTAAACCACCCTAAAAATCGGACCCGGTGAGGGCCTTGACCAGGTCGGGTACTTCGTCGGGAAAGACAGTGCGAAGATCGAGCAACACTTTTCGTTCAGAAATGCGGGCAATAATCGCAGGCGAAGAGTTTCTCAACGTGCGCTCGATTTCCTGAGCCGTCCGGTTCGGATGGGTGATGGCGACGAGCGTCGTCGGCAAGTTGCACGTGGGACCGGCGCCACCGCCGATAGCTGATTCGCCCGGTTCCAAGCTCAACTCAAGTTCGGTGTCGCCAACTTCGTCAATCAACGATTGCGCCCGCTGCTCGAGTTCCTGCGCACTCAACGCCATCATCTCGATTACGGGCACTTCGGCCGCCGCTACCTCGCGTTGATGGGCCACGAGCGTGGCTTCGAGTGCCGCCAGCCGCAGCTTGTCGCTGCGCAAAGCTCGATACAGCGGATGTCGTCGCAAGCGTTCGACGATCGCCGTTTTGCCAACAATTAGTCCCGCCTGTGCCGATCCCAGGAGTTTGTCCCCACTAAACGAGACCACGTCAGCTCCTGTCCGCGATCACACTGTTCACCACCGGTTCACCGGCGACTCCGTAAGCGCTCAAATCGCTAAGCTGGCCCGATCCGGCGTCCTCGTAGACGGGAAGCCGGTGTTCGTGGGCCAACGACGAAAGTTCCGACAATCGCGGCGAGCTCGCGAAACCGACGATGCGATAGTTCGACGGATGAACGTGCATGATTAGCCGCGTGTGCCGATTGATGGCGCGCTTGTAGTCGTCGAGATGTGTACGGTTCGTCGTCCCAACTTCAACCATGCGCGTTCCGGAACTCGCCATCACATCCGGAACACGAAAATCACCGCCAATCTCGACCAGTTCGCCACGCGAGACGATCGTTTCGCCGTCGGCGGCGAGCACCATCAGAATTAGCAACGCAGCGGCGGCGCAGTTATTCACCACGAGCGCGTCTTCCGCGCCTGTCAGATCTTTTAATAACGACTCGACGCGCGCTCCTCGTTTGCCGCGCGATCCTGTCGCTACGTCATACTCGAGCGTGCAGAAGCGACTCGCCTCCTCAACAATCGCCTCGCGCGCTGCGGCAGAAAGCGGCGCACGTCCCAGATTAGTGTGCAACAACACACCGGTCGCGTTGATTACGTGTTTGATTCCAGTCTGGCTCTCGATCTCGGCCGTCGCCTGCATGCGTTTGATCGCTTCGGCGAGCAGCCGGTCGGCGATGTGCCCGTTAGGCGTCAACTCTTGTCGGCCGCTGCGAATTGACGCGCGAAGCTCTGCCGTGACCGAGCGGGCGACAGCAGTCAACTTCTTGATGCCGATCGCGTCACGAAGCCGGCGCGCCTCGTCTGTTCTTAATAATTGGTCTACAGACGGCACGTGCCGCAGATTCGAATTAGTATCAGTCATGGGTTTATGGGCACAGATAATAAACTGTTGACACTCCAGTTTTGAACCACCTAGACTGCATTCAGCCGTCTTCGCCCAGCGGCACCCTCCTCAAATCAAGCTCCACAGGAGAATTTAACTGCGTGGGACTACGCGATAATAAACTGCTCAGATCACGTTTACAGGTACAAGCGAAGAACAAATATGCCGCGGGCGAGAATCAACCCACTCCTGACGAACAGTTGACTCGTTTGGAAGAAGACATCCGTCGATTGAGAATCGAGTTTGACATCTTCTTCAACGGCGCTGCCAAACGGCCGCCGTACGATACCAAAGGACGCGTCGAGACAGTGCTCAAAAGACTTGGCGACGATCGCTCGCTGACGTTCGCGCAGCGTTATCGCTACAACTCGCTCGCCGCGCGCTACAACGCGTTTCGCGATCTCTGGCGGCGGACGATGCAGGGCCGCGAAGAAGGACGCGATCCAGTTTCCGCAGCGCGCGCCAGTGTCAAAAAGCAGATCCTACAGGACGCTCCACCAGTGTCGTTTGTTTGCATCGATCCGCACAAGGAAGTCGGGTTAGTGAGAGACATCTACGAGTCGCTGCTCGAAGCAAAGCAAAAGTGTGGTGAGCCGACGGAAGGACTCTCGTTTCCGCAGTTTCATCGGTTGATCGCGGCAAAATCGGATGGTCTGAAAGAACGGCACGGCTGCAATCAGGTGAGGTTTTCAGTTGCGGTCGAGAACGGCCACGTGAGTTTCAAGGCGAAAGCGGAATAAAAAGAGAGGGAAGTAGGTAAAAAAAGACGGCCCAATGTGGCCGTCTTTTTCTTGTGGCTTACCGGACCCGTGACCGGAAGCAGTCAGTGGCTTTGCTTAAGCAAGCCGGGGGGAGACTTACGTCTTCGTCACTTTTTCAGCCTGAGGTCCCTTTGGGCCCTGCGTAACCTCAAACTCGACTTCCTGGCCCTCTTCGAGGGTTTTGAAGCCGTCGCCCTGGATGGCGCTGTAGTGAACAAAAATGTCCGAAGAGCCTGGCTGCTCGATGAAACCGTAACCCTTCGAATTGTTAAACCACTTGACCTTACCGGTTATTCTAGACATAACAACGAATCCTCCTAACGATTCGGTAAAACGGACGCGAAAGCTTTTCAGCTTCCCCATCGGCTTGGTGAATGCTTGTGAGCCGGGTCACGCATTGGAGTCGCGCTAGACGGAAACACACAACCAACAAAAAATGCATGATGAAAAGCGCGGGGAGCGCTATTTCAGCATGCACAGACTTACGGGGGCAGAACTAACCAAACTCATTGACGTAGTGCTTGTGGAACGGAAATGCGGGGCCGTAAAATTTTTGGCCAGCATCAAACGACGGCGCATATTAGGCCAAACTTTTGAGCCTGTCAAGAGAGAATGTTAAACAAAAACACAGGCTAACTGAAGCGACCGCACAGGTTAAGCGCACTCCCCTGTTTTTTTTCATCGCCGTTTAAGACCTGCCCCACATTTTTCACTTGCTGAGCAGCAAATAGGGCAATGGGTTCACTGCCTGATCGTTGATGCGTACTTCGTAATGCAGGTGTGGGCCAGTGGATCGGCCTGTCGATCCGATTTTTCCGAGCAATTGTCCACGAGAAACCGCCTGATCCATTTCGACGTCGATGTGCGAAAGGTGTCCGTAGCGGGTGCTCAAACCGCCGCCGTGATCGACGATTACGACCTGTCCATAGCCATTCTGCCAACCGGCAAACGAGACGCGTCCTGCCGCTCCGGAAACTACCGGCGCGCCCCACGGCGCTTCGATGTCCTGGCCTGAATGAAACTCATATCCGCTGCCGCCGAACGGATTGCGGCGTCCGCCAAACCCACCTTCGAGCGTGCCTTCAACCGGCCAAAGCGTCGGCGTATACCCGCGCTCGCGCAGGACCGCTTCGTACGACGCCATGTCTTCCTCGATCCGGCTCATTTTCGCGGTCAAAGTTGCAAGTCCCATTTCGTCAAGTGGCAACTCCGGTCCGCCCGTCCCCGGGAAAGTCGGACCTGAATCGACGACGCCCGATTTCTCGGCCAGTTTCCGCGAAGTGTCTTCGACTTTTTCGACGCGATTGTTGAGTTTGTCCAGTTCCTGCCGTTGCCGTTCGTTCTCGGCGCGCAGGCGTTGATTTTCGAATTCGATGCGTAAGTGGGCCGCTTGTTGAGTCAAACCATACAGGCCGTAAATCAGACCAATCGCTATGACGGCGATGACGATTAAGAATATCGTTACCGACTTTTTCTCAACTCTGATTCTTTGGACTCGGGCTTTCGATCGTGATGTGTGGGCAATAATAAACGCGTAAAAACGGTCTTCTCTCACCATTTTGGGGGTGCTCCTGTTATCTGCCGTGGTTTTGTAAATCGGGGCTACGGCAGCATCCGAAAAGCACAACTCGCCAAAAGCGATTTGCGCGAATTACGGGAAAGGTTGTTTTGTTAACCTACTTGAAGATTTGCAGCGGATTGGATTGAAAACCTCAAGGTCCTCCGAGGTGAAACCCATCCGGCCGGTCCTGCAAGACCCTGAACCTACCACAGGGCCTCGGCGCTTGCAACTTTGGAGGGGAAATATAAGACGGTTACACGAAAACCAAGTTTAAACTTCTTCGCGTTTTCTGCGGCACCGATCACGCCAGATAGTGAAGACAATCATCACCAAAAGAGCAACGAAGATGACGACGATACCGATCTTGACCGCCGCCAGCAGGAAGCCCACGAGGGCGATCAGTTGTTTCAGCAAAGCCACGACAACGAGAATGAGAGCGACGATGGCGCCGAGTCCACCAGCAGCTTTAAGAATCCCGCAACACATATAAGTTTTTCGACCCCTAAAATAATTACTAACGTTCAGGATCTGCGTTCGAACGGAAGCGGCGTAACGTCGCGCCGTGCGAACTGCGTTGTTTCACCAGTGCGAAAAGTGGCCGTATCAACTGGCCGGTTAGCGACCACCGACGGTGGTGGACGTCGCGAATCAAAACGAACGATCCGATCCGAGCCCTTCCCACGCCGAATGTAATCGAACAACATGTACGCCCCAAGTGCCACGAGCGCAACCGGCAAAAGTTCCTTGATCGGCAACGTCACCCGCAGCAACGTGTGCAACAGGAACAACGTGCCGATGATAATCAACGTAGTTCCCCAAGCGAACGGGTTTCCATAAAGCCGGCGAGCGATAACATCGTCTTCTGCGTCCGGTGACAGACCGGCGCGCAGCAACTGCGCCGTCCGGCAAGCATCGACCGCCGCAAACAACCACGTGCCCACCACGCCCAGAACGAAAAACAGCACTCCATTCGTCAACACAGCCATCTGGAAGAAGCTGGCGAAGATCGCGAAGTGAACAATTGCTTTCGAAGTTTGTCCGTTATACGCCGCGCCTAAACCGGGAACGAAAGAAAGCAGCGTCGCTACAAACGGCGAGCTCTTGCGGCGGAGAATGTTGGCGCTGGTTGGTTGATGGCGCAGGAGCTCGACTCCGGCGACGATGCAATCCTGGCAGAACGGAAATCCACGCACGCGATGATCGCAGGCCGGGCACAACGCGCGTGAGCACTGGTTGCACTGAACAACCGCGGGATTCTTAGCATGGTAGCCACAGTACATCATCTTAAAAACTCAAACTCCTCAACGCTTATTATGGCCATTGCTATCCGGCTTGGCGCCAGGATGCTCCTGCTGTTGATCCGTGCCCTGTTTTTGTGGCGCCGCCGGCGCTGGCGGAGTTTGCTCCGAAGCAGCCGGCTTCACGATGTCGCTTGAAAGTACTTGAGTTTGACCGCTGGTTCGTTCCGCGAGTTGCAGGCCCGCGTTGTAAACGCCCGTAATCGATCCGTCCGCCGAAACTGTGCTGCTCAACACGAGCACTGCCGCCAGCAGCATCGTCGCGACAGTCGCGAGCTGAGGCGACATAATCGGATCCAGCCACAACCGGAAACGAGAAGCAGCGCGCGATCTCCACGGCGCTTTGATCTCCTGCGGCGTAATTGTTCCTAAAGTCGCTTGCAGGATTCTTTCGTTCAATCCCGCGGGTACTGGTTTCTCTTCCGAAATGTACGTGTAACAAGCTCCGATCGATCGCACCACTTCACCGGGCAGCTCGGTGCAACGATCGCACAATGCCGCGTGGCGTTCCCAACGATGGTACATATACGCCGGCAGGAACCCGTCGAGGTAATCAGTCAACGACTCTTCAAACTCCTCGCAGGTCATTGCCGTCTCGGGCACTGTCTTTTGCAGAATACGCGCCTCGAGTTCTCTTGACGGCGCAGGCACAGCCGCAGTGCGACACGCCTCCATCGTACTTCGTACCGCTGAAAGTGTTTCGTGACAGATGGGGCAGCGCATGGCGTGCTCGCCCATCAGCTTGTTCGTTTCGGGACCGACCACGCCCTCAATGTAATCGGTCAATAATGATTCAAAATCCACACAAAGCATTATGTTTCGCTTCCTGCCCCACTTTATTTCGCTCACCCCCAGAGTCTGCCCACACCTGGAAATGAGACTTCTTCCTACGCCTCAGTCATAGCCACGACTTTCATTCGTCGCAGAATCTTCGCCAGCTCAATGCGGCCGCGGTTGATGCGCGACTTCACTGTTCCTTCCGGAATTTTCAACAGGTCGACGATCTCCTGGTAACTAAGCTCTTCAATGTCTCTCAATATCACGCAGGTGCGGAGATCGGGTGATAGTTTGTCGATGCCGGCCTGCACCTGGGTGCCGAGCTCGCGCCGTTCCATCTCCTGTTGCACCGAATTCGTCCGCGTGTGCAAGTGGTAACTGTGATCCGCGAGATCGTCGGCGTGGTTATCGTGCGGCGTGCGTTGTCGTTTCCTGTAGTCGTCGATAATCAGGTTACGCGCCAATCGCATCAGCCAATTCTGCAAGTCGCCCTGTTTCGGGTCGTATTGATCTAAAGAGCGATAAACCCTGACGAAAACTTCCTGGGTCAAATCTTCGGCTGTGTCTGAGCGGGAGGTGAAGCGGTAAGCGAGATTGTAGATGCGACGGGAATAACTCTGAACGATCTCTTCCCAAGCCGCGCCGTCGCCCGCGCGACACCTGCGAACCAATTCGGCTCCTTCACTAATGGCCAAAGCCTTAACAGCCCCCACGTTTCTTCTCCGGGTACCCTGCGTTTGGAATTCTAAAAGGCGGCCAGCCCCGTGTTACCAGCAGCCGTTTACGACACTGGTTGAGTTAAAGTTCCCGTGCAAACACAGATTACACCGAGATCAGTGTAATTGGCATCGCTCGTGATTCTTGCCCTAGCTTGTCACGCTGTAGTAGGCTTTGCCGCCGACCCAAGATATTGTGGTTTTCCCTGTGAAGACGCAAAGTTACCGGAAATATATCGAGTTCGTTGCACTCTGCCTGCTCGCATCAGCGCTTTTATGGTGGTTTGGGCGGAATCTGGACTGGCGGGAAGTCGTTCACAGGGTCGGCAACGCCAATCCGTATCTTTTGTTTATCGCGGTCGCCGTCGTCTGTTCGACTTACGCCGTCCGCGCATTTCGTTGGCGCACGCTGCTAAAACCGCTCAGCCCGGCGCGGCTCGCGGACCTCTTCGCGGCCACGACCATCGGTTTCAGCGCCGTTTTTCTTATTGGCCGGGCGGGGGAGTTCATCAGGCCGGTCGTGCTGCCGATGCGCGATCCGCGCGTCAGGCCCAGCGCTTCGATAGTGACGATACTGGTCGAACGGATCTTCGACATGATGGCTGTCGCCCTTATGTTCGCCATCAACCTGATCTGGTTTCGGCCAACGGTCTCGCTCGAAGTCTCATTCGGCCGTGTTCGCGCGGTTGGGGTGGGAATGCTTGCGGCAACGATCCTCGGCGTGGTGTTTTTAATTTGGTACAGGAGCAGGTCCGCCTGGTTGATCGAGATTTTGGACCGGCGTCTGAGGCGATCGCGTTTTATTCCGCGACGGCTGACGAACATCCTGATGCGAACGCTCGATCAGTTGTCGCAAGCGTTGAGCGTGCTCGTGAATGCGCGAGAGCTGGCGCAGACGATCGGTTGGACCGCACTGTTGTGGTTCGGCATCGCGCTCGCGAATTTTCTGGTGATGCACGCGTTCGGATTGCGCGTCGGCGTCTCTGAAGCGCTTTTCATCCTGGGTTGGTCGCTCGTCGGATCGCTCGTGCCGACACCGGGCGGAGCGGCCGGCGCGTTTCATGCGGCGACTGCCGCCGGGTTTTTGTTTCTGGGAGTCGAAAAGGAGCTGGCGGCCGCAGTCTCGATTATTTTGCACCTGGTTGATTTTGGACCGGCAGTTTTGTTTGGCGTTTTCTATGCGATTCGTGGCGACTTGAGCTTTTCACGTTGGAGAACACTGGTTTCAGCGGAAGATTTTGAGAGCCCTGTTGGAGAGGTTCAAATGAGATGAAATGTCCCTTCTGCGCTTATCTCGAAGACAAAGTGGTCGACTCGCGCGAGTCGCGTGAAGGCGATGCAATTCGCCGGCGGCGTGAATGTCTCCGCTGTGAACGACGATTCACGTCGTACGAGCGCATCGACGAGATACCTTATATGGTCGTGAAGAAAGACGGCCGGCGCGAAACTTTCGACCGTAACAAAGTAATGGCTGGATTGTTGCGCGCTTGTGAAAAGCGGCCCGTACCTTCAACCAAACTCGACAGTATTGTTAATGCAATTGAAAAGTATGTTCAGGAATCACCCGAGCGCGAACGCCCGACGAGTAAAATCGGAGAGATGATCATGCGGCGCTTGAAAGAGCTCGACAAAGTCGCCTATGTTCGGTTCGCGTCGGTCTATCTCGAGTTTGAAGACGTGTCGGAGTTTATGACCGAGCTCAAACATTTAGTGCGCACGCGGAATACCGGACAAGCAGGAAGGAAGTAACGCCCGGAGGAATACTCGCCGGCGTCGTGAAGTCATGATCAAACCAGTTCGCGCAACAGGACTAGAGCGGCTCGAGTTGCAACGGCTTCGCGATCGCGTCGGGCGGCTCTTCGCTGCTCTGCAGGAAGCGACGGAAACGGAGAACCCGCTCGTGTCAGGCGCGTGGGCGCCGCCGGTCGATCTTTGTGAAACCGAAAAGATGATTATCGTGCGCGTCGAGCTTCCCGGTGTGAGCGCCGATCAGATAAAGATCGGGCTCTGTAACACGAAGCTCAGAATCTGGGGCGAGAAGAAACGCCGTCCGGCGCGCAGGCGTATCATGTCGTATCTCTGTTCCGAACGCAGTTACGGCAAGTTTGGCCGCATCGTGCCGTTGCGTTGGACCTTCAGCGTGCGCGACACGACGGCCCACTTGAAAAACGGCGTGCTTCACATTCATTTGCCAAAGATCGAAGATCGCCGCGGCGCAGAGGTTGTAATCAGTGTCAAGGAGGGGGCCTAAGACATTGGTCATATGTCATTTTCATTTGTCGTTTCTCAGCTAAGAAATGAACAATGATAAATGTCAAATGACGACTGGAAAATGAGTGCATCATGGCAATAGCAAAAGAAACAGAGTTTACGGAAGCAATCGATACCAGCGAGAACGATCAGCAGTTACAGATCCCGAATGAACTGCCGGTGCTGCCATTGCGCGACATCGTGATCTATCCGTTCATGATCGTGCCGCTGTTTGTGTCGCGCGAAAAATCGATCCGGGCAGTCGACGAAGCATTGGGTGAGAACCGGATGATTCTGCTCGCTTCACAAAAGGACCTGGATAAAGAAGAACCGGCTGCCGAAGATCTGTATTCGGTCGGCACGGCGGCAGTGATCATGCGGATGCTGAAGTTGCCTGATGGGCGCATTCGCATTCTGGTCCAGGGACTGGCCCGCGCACATATCGAATCGGTTGACACGACTGGCGAGTATTTGCGATCGCGCATCACCGTGATGCAGGAAGTGCTGCCGCCTGAGCGTTCGCTCGAAGTCGAAGCGTTGGTGCGCAACGTGCGCGCGTCGATGGAGAAAGCGACCAACCTGGGCAAGAACATCTCGCCGGAAGTGATGGCCATCATCGCGAACCTCGACGACGCAGGACGCCTGGCGGATCTGTCAGCTTCGAACCTGGAATTGAAAGTTGAAGACGCGCAGTCAGTGCTCGACATTCCCGACACGACCGCTCGTCTGCGACGCGTAAACGATCTGCTGAACAAAGAGATCGAAGTGCTCACGGTCCAACAGGAAATCAACACGCAGGCACGCGCCGACATCGATCGGTCGCAGCGCGAGTTTTATCTCCGCCAACAATTGAAAGCCATTCAAAGCGAGCTCGGCGAAGGCAACGAGCTCGCCGAAGAGACGGCGCAGTTCAAAGAAAAGATCGAAGCGGCGAAGATGCCGAAAGCGGCGGAAGAAGAAGCTCTCCGCCAACTCAAAAAACTCGAACGCATGCATCCGGACGCTGCGGAAACCGCAACGCTGCGCAACTGGATGGAGATCATGACCGATCTGCCGTGGTCGCGTTCGTCAGTCGATAATCTCGATCTGCAGAAAGCCGAGCGTGTGCTCAACGAAGATCACTACGGTCTCGAGAAAGTCAAAGACCGCATTCTCGAAGCGCTCGCCGTTCGCAAACTGAAAGAAAAACCGAAAGGCCCGATCCTTTGTCTCGTTGGACCACCGGGCGTGGGCAAGACTTCACTCGGCCGCTCGATCGCGCGCGCACTCGATCGGAAATTTGTTCGTCTCTCGTTGGGTGGCGTGCATGACGAAGCCGAGATTCGCGGACACCGCAGAACTTACGTCGGCGCGATGCCCGGCAGAATCATTCAAGCAGTCCAGCAAGCCGGGACGAACAATCCGCTCATCATGTTGGACGAGATCGACAAAGTCGGCGCTGACTTCCGTGGCGATCCGTCATCGGCGCTGCTCGAAGTCCTCGACCCCGAACAGAACAATTCATTCCGCGACAACTATCTCGGCGTCACTTTCGATCTCTCGAACGTGATCTTTATGACGACCGCGAATGTGCTCGACACGATTCAGCCGGCGCTGCGCGATCGCATGGAAGTGATCCGGCTCGCTGGTTACACCGAAGAAGAAAAACGCGAGATCGCGATCCGCCATTTGCTGCCAAAGCAGATGGACGAAAACGGCATCACCTCTCGCGATCTGCACATCTCAAAAACGGCGCTGATAACGATCATTCAGCAATACACGCAGGAAGCAGGCTTGCGTCAGTTGGAACGCGAGATCGGCCGCATCTGCCGCAAAGTGGCGCGTAAGATTGCCGAGGGACACAAGGGCGCGATCAGAGTTTCGCTGAAGAACGTTCACGAGTTTCTCGGTGCACCCAAGATCATTCCCGAAGAAGCACTCAAGAAAGATCAAGTTGGCGTTGCGACCGGTTTGGCGTGGACTGCCGTTGGCGGCGACGTCCTTTTCATAGAAGCGTTGCGGATGAAAGGCAAGGGGAATCTCGTCTTGACGGGTCAACTCGGCGACGTGATGCGAGAATCAGCCCAGGCTGCTTACTCCTACGCGAAGTCGCGCGCGAAAGAGCTCGACATCGCGGAAGAAGACTTCAGCAACTACGACCTGCACATTCACATCCCCGAAGGCGCGATTCCCAAAGACGGCCCTTCAGCCGGCATCACTTTAGCAACCGCGATGGTCTCGGCACTCTCGCTGCGTCCGGTGCGTAAAGACGTGGCGATGACCGGCGAAATCACGCTGCGCGGGAACGTCCTGCCAATCGGCGGCGTGAAGGAAAAAGTGCTGGCGGCTAGACGCGCGCGCGTGACTACGATTATTCTGCCGCAGCAGAACCGGCGCGATCTGGACGAGGTCCCGAAAGAGCCGTTCAAAGACATTCGCTTCGTTTTTGTTGATAACATGCGGCAGGTTTTTCGCGAGGCACTGGGCGAGAAGATCGTACCGCCGGTGTCGTCCGGACCGCGTCCGCAGCGTATGCCACAGGCGGCAAACGCTAGAACCGCATGAGTTTAATGCGGTCATCTTCGACGAACTGAAAATACAACTACGAGGGACAAGCGTGAATCTTATTTCAACGCTTTTGTTAGGGTCCTTCGGGTGGACCGCGCGGCAGCGGTTGCAAAATTAAAAGTCGGCAACAAATGTTTTAAAAGGAGTTTTGATGAGGACTGTAAGACGCAACTACGTTTTTGTTCTGTTTACGATTATCTCGCTAATTTCACTTTCTGCGGTAAAGGCTTTCGCGCAGGAATCCCAGGCACAAGCTACTGTCTCCATCAAGAACTTCGGCCAAATGGACGACCGCTTCTTCCGCGGCGGACAGCCGAAGGAAAACGAATACCGCGAGCTCGCGGCCCTTGGCGTTAAGACCATTATCGATCTACGCGACGATCCGAAAGACTACGCGAAGATCAGTGCTGAAGCGCTCGGCATGCGTTACGTCAACATCGCAATGAGCGACAGCCAGTATCCGGCAGCGACAAAAATCGAAGAGTTTTTGAAGCTCGTTGACGATCCTGCAACCGGTAAGTTTTATGTGCACTGCGCCGGCGGACGCCATCGCACCGGCGTGATGGGCGCCGTTTATCGTTTCAACCATTACGGTTGGGATTACAATCAGGCCTACACCGAAATGAAGAAATACGACTTCTACACTCGCTGGGGACACGGCGACATGAAGAAGTTCGTTCAGGATTACGCTGCTACTTATCAAGCGAAGACCAAGTAATCACAAAAAGGCACAAAAGCCACAAAAGGCACAAGGAAGAAAATTCTTCTTTGTGCCTTTTGTGTTTTCTCTTGTGCCTTTTGTGGCTATTGATAGAGGTACGAATAGCTCTTCTTCTGATCCCACTCGATTCCTTCAACATTTTGACCGTCGAGAGCCAGGATGTCGGCACTGATTTCATCGGTGCTGACACTCGGGCTCACATCGACTGAATACATAATACTTCCCGGCGACTCCTCCGTAGCCTCGCGATCGATCGATCGCAACTCCTTATCAAATCCGTGCTGCTTGAAGACCTGCCTGAGCGCCTTCTGAGTTGAGACGACGTTGCGTGTGATGACCTTCAACTCCATCGAACGAAACACCAGATCCGGTTCACGCCACTCCAGCAACCAAAGCACTATCAGCGAAAACAATGTCAACACCAGCGCCAGATCCCAACGCCCAACTCCCGACGAAAGACCAAGCGCGAGACTGATTAACAACACCGTGATCTCTTTCGGATCGCGAATGTTGGTCCGGAAGCGAACAAGGGAAACTGCCGCAAAGATACCGAACGCGCGCGCCGCGTTATCGCCGACGACGATCATCAACGCCGCCGCAACAATCGCCAGCAGGATCTGCGTTTGCGCGACGTAAGGATTGCGCTTTATCGCGAGTATCCGTTTGCGTGGACGAAACGCCAACGCGGCGCCAAGCAATGCCGCGAACAAAAACCGCAACGAGATGCGGCCCATCGTCTCCGCCCAGGTGTCGCCGAGCACGTAACCGCTGGTGTGGTGCGTGCCAAACATCCGATCGATAAAACTGTCTTCCTCTGCCCCTGCATGCTGCGCGGGCGTCGGTTGCAAAGTTGGTCGCAAGATTGGTTGCGAAGTAGTTGGATCGTTTGGCTCGTCAATGGCGGCCGGTGGTTCATTTTGCCGCGCAGTCGTAATCGGTGGTTCATTTGTGCGAGCGGCAGGCGGCGTGGTCCGTCCACTGCCGCCGCCGCCCAGGTAATACGCCGCGAGCGCGCTCACAACCACCACGCCGGCAAAAACAACGGCCAGCGTGATGAGCTCTTGTTTTCTCTTGGGATTCGATGCCATCGACAGTCCTCTTGAATCGGTTTACCTAAGGCTGCCGATCTCTTCTGCCCGTCGCAGGTGAAGCAGCTCGTTCGATCGCTCACGCACCGTTCGCGCGAGCGTGTTGATCTGATCCGGACGATAATTCGCGGCGCGAAATGCGTCGCGCAGTTGTTGATCGCTTAGTTGTGACAGCCAACTGCTGAGCCACTGCGCATCACGCACGGAGATGTTCTTCATCAGCCCGCTGTTTTTGCCGCCGAAGTGGATCACGACGCGATCGCCTTTCACTTTGTCGAGAAACTTCGACTTCGCGTAATTCTTCGGATTGTTGCGGCTGCGCGTGAAGCGCCAGAGCAACGGCGTCGTGCTCGCGTGCCCAAACGTCGCGCCAAGATCGCTGATGATGTATCGGAGTTCGTCGTCGCCGCGCACTTGAACGATCTCGTTGTTCGAGTCTTTCAAGTCCCAGTTGTTGATCAGCGCCATCATCAACTTCAGGCCCTGGTATTCAGGCGTGCCAAGAAAAGGATTCTGTTTCCACTTCCACTCGCCGACGCGATCCCACTGTTCCGGACGCGCTTCAAACCTGACGTTCGTGAATGTTCCTTTGCCGGGAATCGTGACGCGCGGCACTAGGTAATTGATCTCGGTGATGTAGCCAACGCCCCACAACAAACGGATCGCCGAAGTTTCCGACTGCGATTCCTTGCCAATCTTCGCCACCCACTCACGGCCGGACGCGTCGCGGACGCGATACTTCTTCGAGTAACCACCCTTTTCCTCTTTAATGAAAGTGATGCGACGCAGATCGGGACGCATGTTCGTGCCGCCTGGTCCAAGAAACAGATCGCGCGACGAGATGTCAGCCGGACGCTGCCAGAGCACAGGCGTGCCCTTTGGAGCGGCCTTCTTCTTTTTCGTTTTGGCGACGACGCCGACGTCGACCGCCGAGAGACTCAGAATGACAAACAGCAGAATCACACTTCGAAGCTTTGATGTATGCTGGGATGTACGCAGGCGCATAGGTTTCTCCAATCCGCGGTTCTTCACTCGCGGTCGAATGGGGATGTTTCGGGGAACTGTTTAAAAGGGGACTTAACTCGTGCTGCTTATCGGGCGGCCGACAAAATAGGTCTGGCTGTTGAATAGCTCGGCCCCATTATCAATCGGACGATAAACTCCGTCGGGGTGTAGTTCGCGCGCTTTCGAGTTGTCGCTGAGATAGGTATCGAGCAACACGTCTCGCAAGTAGCGCTTGGCTTCCGGTTCGGTTACCGGAGCGACGACCTCGATCCGGTGTTTCAGGTTTCGCGACATCCAGTCGGCGCTGCCGATGTAGACCTCGTCGTCCCCGCCATTGGCAAACCAGAAGACGCGGCTGTGCTCGAGAAACCTGCCGACGACGCTGCGCACGCGGATGTTCTCAGACAAGCCTTGAATTCCGGGACGCAGCATACAAATGCCGCGCACGATCAAATCGATCTTCACACCTGCCTGCGACATCTCGTACAGCTTCTCGACCACTTGCAGATCCTCCAGGCGATTGAACTTGGCGATCACCTGCGCCGGACGTCCGTTTCGCTTGTGCTGTATCTCGCGATCGAAAAGCTCGTTCAGCTTTTCGCGCAGACTGACGGGCGCGACCATCAGTTTTCGATATTCTTTCTGGTCAGAAAATCCAGTCAGGTAGTTGAACAACTCGGTCGCGTCGCGTCCTATCTGATCGTCGACCGTGAACATTCCCAGGTCGGTGTAAACGCACGACGTGGTCGGGTTGTAGTTGCCTGAAGCGATATGGACGTAGCGCTTGAGCGACTCGCCTTCACGACGGATCACGAGCGTCAGTTTTCCGTGAGTCTTCAAACCGATCACACCATAAACGACGTGCACGCCGGCCTCGTCGAGCTTTCTGGCCCATTCGATATTGTGCTCCTCGTCAAAACGGGCTTTTAGTTCGATCAGCACCGTGACTTGCTTGCCGGCTTCCGCAGCACGGATCAAGGCCGGTGGAATCGGTGACTCCGGACCGGTGCGATAGAGACAGATCTTGATCGCGACGACGTCCGGGTCGTCGACAGCCTGGTTGATGAAACCGGTGACGCAATCGTACGAGTCGTACGGATGGTGCAGAAGGCGATCGCACTCTTTGATCGCGTCGAAGACCGTCTTGTGCGATTCGAACCACTCCGGCAGCGCCGGTGTGAAAGGCGCAACTTTCAGGTCCGGCCGGTCGACATCGTAAAGGTCCATCAGATCCTGAAGGTGAAGTGGACCATCAAATGGGTAAACATCATTAGCGTCGAGATCGAGCGACATGGTTAAGTAGTCGATCATCTCCTTCGGCATGTCCGGAGACACTTCGAGCCGAACCGGTGAGCCGAACTTTCGCTGCCGCAGCTCTTCCTTGATCACGCTGAGCAGATCTTCCGCTTCTTCTTCGCGAATCTCGATATCGGCATCGCGCGTCACGCGAAAGCGATGACAACTGCCCGGATTCATTCCCGGAAACAGCGTCCCGATGTTTGCTTCGATGATCTCGTCGAGTAAAACAAACCGTGAACCTGACGCGCCAATCGGCACCAGGCGCGGAACCACCGACGGCACCTTGATCCGCACGAACCGCGACTTCATCGTCTTGCCACGGCCCAACAACTTCATCTCTTTCGGCGCCTCGACCATCAAGCCGATATTCACGCACAGCGGCGAAATATATGGAAACGGATGGCTGGGATCGACGGCCAACGGCGTCAGAATCGGAAAGACTTTTTCGACGAAGTAGTCTTTCAGGTTCTCCTTTTCATGCCGTGACAACGACTCGTAGGAGAGCAGTTGCACGCCCGCTTCGTTCAATTGCGGCAGGATGTCTTTGCGCAGGCAGCGCGACTGCTCGTCGATCAGCTTGATGACTTGTTCGCGGATGCGGTCTAACTGTTCTGCGGGCGTTGTGCCATCGGCGGAGACGTCCGTTATGCCCTGTTCGAATTCTTCCTTGAGACCCGAAACACGGATCATGAAAAACTCGTCGAGGTTCGAGGAGAAGATGGAGAGAAAATTCAGTCTCTCGAGCAACGGGTTACTCGTATCGAGGGCCTCTTCCAACACCCGGGCGTGAAAAGCCAGCAGGCTCAGTTCGCGATTAAAGAACAATTGCGACCTGGAAGGGGTGATTGTGACCTCTACCGGTTTGGGAAACTCGTGAATTCGCGCTTCTGTTTTGACTACTGTGGACATAGTTTTCAGGGCTTCGTTTATCGTTTGTCTTTCGAGAGAGCCACTAAACACTTCGGGAGTTGGCAAGTGGTGTTCCAACCGGGGAGTACGAGGTAGTTAATGAGGTAAGAGTTGCTCTTTTAAGGCTTTAACCATTCTGTTACAGAAGGGATTCGAAAGCTTGTTGTATGAAATTAATACTGGGTTCGTTTAAGTTTATGCAACGAACCAGTAACCTGAGGCGTTAAGGATGACGCAACTTGAGCTTCGGGACCAGCATCTTTACCCTGACGCCCAAGATGGCTTGGTGGAAAAAATTACCAATTGGGTGTCTGTTTTCATTAGGTCCAATTGTTTGACACCCAAAAAAACCGTGTGGTAACCTCCAGTGTGATTTTCGGGGCTCCCGCGAAGTGAGTCAAATCATAGAGGAGCCTTTAGATACCGCACCTGAGAAAGTGAATGCAGCCATGTGACTCCTCCTACCCGGAAAGTCACACGCGTATTCGCATCTATCTTTTGAAGGAGAACGACGATTTTGATATCAGCGAGCTTTCCTCGTTTGATGGCCCGTGTGGCTGTACTAACGGCGCTCGTCGCTTCAGCGGCCAGCAGTTACGCCCAAATTCCCGCAGCCTCATCTGCACGCGCAATTCCAACTGAAGTAGAACAGTCGGACGCGCGCATCACGCAGATCATAGCGCGGGCCGAAGACCATTACCGTAAAGGCAAACTCAACCTCGAGGACAGCAAGCGCAACGAAGCGCGGCAAGAGTTTGACCGGGCGGTCGATGCGATTTTGGAGTCAGGCTTCGACGTAAGGGCGAGCCAGAAACTCCAGACTTACTATCTCGAATTAGTCGAGCGCATCTATCGCGAGGAAGTTCCCAACCAGCAGCCGGTCGCGCCGAGCACGGCGACGACGACGTTGGTGGCCCAAAACACACAACA
Source organism: uncultured Acidobacteriota bacterium (assembly GCA_963770215.1). Lineage (GTDB taxonomy): Bacteria > Acidobacteriota > Blastocatellia > Pyrinomonadales > Pyrinomonadaceae > PSRF01. The sequence continues at coordinate 193,311 of CAVYOP010000005.1, read as the reverse complement.
GCAGGAAGCCTCAAAGACTCCAGCGCCTTCGCAAATCGGTTTTCGCGACCAGAAGTTTGAACCATCGCCGCTCGACGAGCTGAGTAAGCTGGTTCTCAATCCTGACGAAACCACTTTCACGAACAAAGACGCCGAAGACCTCGAAGCCGCCAAGAAGAACGTCAACTTCGCTTTCACTCTCAATCCGCTGATCCAGGGTTACATTAATTACTACCAGGGTCGCGGCCGCACGACAATGGAGGGTGGTCTGCGTCGTTCGGGACAGTTTATGAAGCTCGCGCGAAAGATCTTCGCCGAGGAAGGTGTGCCGCTCGACGTAACGTGGTTAGGCCAGGTCGAAAGCGCGTGGAAAGTTAAAGCTGTTTCGTGGGCGTCGGCTTCCGGTCTGTGGCAGTTTGTGCCCGCCACTGGACGTCGCTTTGGTTTGCGCCAGAATGCGTATCTCGACGAGCGCAACAGTATCGAACAGTCAACTCGCGCCTCCGCCAGGTACCTGAAATGGCTGGCCGATCGTTACAACGGCAACTGGGAACTGGCGATGGCCGCCTACAACACCGGCGAAGGCAACATCGATCGTGCGATCGCACGCGCCGGCAGCCGTAACTTCTGGATGATCTATCCGTACATCGCCCAGGAAACCCGCAACTACGTGCCGAACATCCTGGCCGTGATCCTGATTGCGAAGAACCCTGAGAAGTACGGATTCAAAGGAATCAAAGCGGATTCACCGTGGTCCTACGATGTGGTTCGCGTTCCGACGGCGACCAGTTTGCAACTCGTGGCGGATGCGACCGACAGCAGTCTCGATTCCATTCGCTCGCTCAATCCTGAGTTGAAACGAGACATCACGCCGCGCGGCGACACTTACGACGTGCGCGTGCCTGCGGGCCGTTCCAAACAGTTTGCTTCGTTGCTGCAGAGAATCACTCCGGAGCGACGTGAAACTGCGCGTATCATTTCCGTGGCGCCGGGTGAAGATCTTCAAAGCGTTGCGAATCGCACGGGCGTCAACGTAGCCCAGTTGCAGGCGATGAACAGTGGCGTCGATATGAAGTCGACAACCAAGCTGATCGTCCCGAATGGCAACGTCAGGCTGACCAAGTGGGTGCGAGCGACTGCGACGCCAGGTGCTGCTCCGGCTGCGGGTATCAACAAAGTTCGCGCTCGCAAAGGCGATACGATTGGGAGCATTGCTGCCGCTCGTAACCTCGACGCGAATGAAGTTGCTCGCTTGAACGGCATTCCTGTTACGGCCGATCTTAAAGCCGGTCAGGAAATCAAGATACCGGCAACCGCGACTGCACCTTCGCGACGTCGTTAATTTTCTTGTTGCTGCGAGAACCGGTCCGTCTGGGCCGGATGAAACTAACGAGCGCGCGCCTTACAGGAGCGCGCTCGGTTGCTTTAGAAACACTTAATCCTCATGCCGACATTAGGAGCTACCTCACATGCTCTATCGAACTCTTTCCGCTGCCGTTTATGGAATCGATGCCGATCTCGTAGATATCGAGGTCGATCTAGCCGCTTCTCGTGGTGAAGGCGATCAGACTTCCGTCGTCACGATCGTTGGTCTGCCTGACGCGGCCGTGCGCGAGTCGCGCGAACGCATTCGCGCTGCGATCCAAAACTGCAGCTACGTGTTTCCGCTGCGAAAGACGACGATCAATCTCGCGCCTGCCGACGTGCGCAAAGAAGGCGCGAGTTTCGATCTGCCGATCGCGCTTGGGATTCTCGGAGCAAATGGCGATCTCGCCGAAGCGCAGAACCTGATCCATATTTTGTGTGTCGGCGAGCTTTCGCTCGACGGCCGCGTGCGCGCGATCAAAGGCGCGCTGCCGATCGCGATCCTCGCGCGTGAGGCGTCGATTCGTTACCTCATTCTGCCGGAAGAGAATGCGAAAGAAGCGGCGGTTGTGGCAGGAATCAACGTCTATCCTGTTACGGATCTGCGCAGTGCGGTGAATCTCATTTCCGATTTGCGTTCGGATCATCCGCCGGCGCCGTTGGTTGTCGATCCGGCTGAGATTCTTGGACGCACTGAACGATACAGTGTCGATTTTAAGGAAGTGCGTGGCCAGGTGTCGGCGAAACGCGCGCTGGAGATCGCGAGCGCCGGCGCGCATAACATCCTTTTGATCGGTCCGCCAGGATCGGGAAAGACGATGCTGGCGAAGCGATTGGCGACGATCATGCCGCCGCTCGAGTTCGACGCGGCGTTGGAGTTGACGAAGATTCATTCCGTCGCTGGTTTGACCGGGCGTGCGGGTCTTGTTACCGAGCGTCCGTTTCGTTCACCTCATCACACGATCAGCGACGCTGGATTGATTGGCGGTGGATCTATACCGCGACCAGGCGAGGTTTCGCTTGCTCATCACGGTGTGTTGTTTCTTGACGAGTTGCCGGAATTCGATCGCAGCGTTTTGGAAGTGCTGCGGCAGCCGCTCGAAGATCAGCAGGTGACGATCAGTCGCGCTTCGATGTCGTTGACCTTTCCGGCGTCGTTCATGTTGGCCGCCTCGATGAACCCCTGTCCGTGTGGACATTGGAGCGATCCGACGCGCGAGTGTCGTTGTTCGCCGTTGCAGATCCAACGTTACGTCGGTCGCATTTCCGGCCCGCTCCTGGATCGCATCGACATCCATATCGACGTCCCCGCCGTTAAGTTCCGCGAGCTGTCCGGCGACGAGCCCTCCGACACTGAAAGCTCGGCGGTGATTCGTCATCGCGTGATAAAGGCCCGACAGCGTCAACTGCGCCGTTTCAGAGGCGAGAAAATCTTCGCAAATGCCGCCATGACGCCGCGCATGATCCGCGCTCACTGCCAGATCGACACAGCGAGCGAGCGCATGTTGGAGAGCGCCATGACCCGCCTTGGCCTCTCCGCCCGCGCCTACGATCGGATTCTGAAAGTCAGCCGCACCATCGCCGATCTCGACGGCGCCGACGCCATCACCTCCACGCACGTCTCCGAAGCCGTCGGCTACCGCTCCCTCGACCGGAGTTATTGGACGTGACCTCCTGCGATCTCTGCGTCCTCGGCGTGAAATGGAGAAAAACGCAGAGGTCGCTGAGCACCGCAGAGGTCGCTGAGCACCGCAGAGGTCGCTGAGCACCGCAGAGGTCGCTGAGCACCGCAGAGGTCGCTGAGCACCGCAGAGGTCGCTGAGAACCACTTAACTGGCGCTCGCGGTGGACAGAAACCCCCGTAATCCGTATCCTGCAATCCAGCCGTAAATAAATGAATTCGGCTGAGGGAATTCACTAATTTTAGAGTCGGGCAAGGCAACGACGCGCTCGAAGCGCCGCATCACAGCCGCGTTTGAGGGTACTGGACCTGGCACCGCTTCCCCACGCGGATGGTCGAAAAGGTAGAGTGCCGCTCCCTTGAAACGGCGAAAGCGTGAAAAATCGTGCCGCCCAAGCCGGAAGTTGTGAGATTCTTCCCAGCTTGCCCGAGCAAACGAGCACGTGACCGCAGCCGAACCCGAGACACCGCAAACGACAGACTATGAGCTGGGGCAGAAAGCCGCCCAAGGTGATATGGCAGCTTTCGAGCAGCTTTATCAGCGCCATAATCGTCGCGTCTACTCGCTGTGCCTGCGAATGACCGGTAATGTCTCGGAAGCGGAAGATCTCGCTCAAGAGGTCTTCATTCAGCTCTTTAGAAAAATTGGTAGTTTTCGGGGCGAATCCGCTTTTACGACCTGGCTTCACCGCCTGACAGTCAACCAGGTTCTCATGCACTTCCGCAAACGCGGCGTGCGCATGGAGCAGACGACTGAAGATGGCGAAACTCCAGTCCAGATCGTAAAAGGCACTGAAAACCCGAATTCAATGCCGGTGGTCGACCGGATCGCCCTCGACAAGGCGATTGCTCAACTGCCGCCGGGTTACCGGACGGTTTTTACGCTCCACGACATTGAAGGTCACGAGCACGAGGAAATCGCCAGAATGCTCGGGTGTTCGGTGGGAACGTCCAAGTCGCAATTACATAAAGCTAGAATGAAATTGCGCGGACTTCTTAGGCAACAGAAAGAGGCCGAATAGCCTCGAAGCTAGCAGCCGACGGTGCTCAAATTATCGGGAACCGGGCTTTAAACGCAGTCTTCCCTTGATTGATAACAGCCGGAAAGGTTCTGTCTAAGAAACAGTTCGATTCATTTTTGTGTGTGTCAGTGCGACAGAACGAAGGTGGTAAGCAATGAACTGCGAGACGTGTCAGGAACTCATTCACGACCTGGTAGACGGCAGCATTAGCCGTAGCGATGAGTTCACTCTTAATACGCACCTCAAAGATTGTTTGGATTGCGAGAGCGTGCGCCAGGACCTGGCGTCCATAGTCGGCTTCTGCCAGACCCGGCGGGGCGAGTATGAAGCGCCGCCAAACGAACAGGCTTTGTGGCTCCGCATTCGAAATGTGATCGAGGCGGAACAGCCCGGCATCAGCGTCGCGACGATCGACGACCCGAAACCCTCGTTTTGGGAAAGGCTGATGGGCCGCAGTTGGGAACTCTCGTTGCCGCAGTTGGCCGCTTTGACGGTCGCGATAGTCATGTTGGTTTCATTGACCACTGTTGTCGGCTTGCGTCGTTTCGGAACGGACGTTCCGTCCACGCCGGCTAACGCTCAAGCTGAAGCTTCGAACGTAAGCGAGCGCATTTGGCAGAGACAGCAGGTCATTAACTACTGGACCCAGCAAGCCCAGATGAACAAGGCTCGCTGGACCCCGGAGATGCGCGAGAAGTTCGAACGCGGCTTGCGTGACATCGACGAGACTGTGACCACCTCGCTGGATGAGTTGAAGAAGAATCCCCACGACGAGCTTTGGGAGCAGGCGGTGAACGAGTCGTTGAACAACAAGCTGACGCTGCTGCAAACGTATGCGAAGCTGTGATTCCGGCGGTGAGTGAAGATCGTTGCACGTGAAGTTTGTTATTGATAAAAGCCCCACACTGATGAAATCGAGATTTCTAACTTGGCGCCCGGAAGTCTGCGCAGGCCTGTTCGCGGGTGGCCTTGTTATCGCACTTGTCTTTTCTGCAGTCGCCAGCGTCAACGCTCAACAAAAACTTTCCAAGCGTTATCCCGGGAAAAATGTCCGCGTCGAATTGCGTAACATCTCGGGGACGATCGTCGTCGAAGCGTGGAACAGGGACGAGATAAAACTCACGGCCACTATCGAGTCGAAAAACACTCAACTGGTTCCGAAGCAAGTCAATCAATGTTTGATGATCGATGCGATTAGCGATAACCGCGGGCGTGGCGACATCGGCGACATTAATTTCAAGTTGCAAGTGCCGGTGAATTCATCGGTCGATTTGGAAACAGTCAGCGGCAACATCACGGTCACGAACATTCGCGGCGGCCTGGTTCGCGCATATGTTTCGACGGAAGGCGACATCGAACTTTCTAACATCGTCGCCACCCAGGTGATCGCCCAAAACATCAGCGGAAATATCTTCTTCGACGGCGAGTTTCAGCGCGGCGGCACATACGATTTCAAATCGAGCAAGGGCGAGATCCGATTCGCATACCGGGAAATTCGGCGTTCTATCTAGTGGCCTCGTCACCGGCGCGAAGGATCGCGTTGAATGATTTCTGGAACAACAAATTGAAGAGTCAGGATGGCCGGAAAGTCGTGGGCGATGTAGGCGACGGCCGTGCGTCTGTGTCGGTGACGAATTTCATGGGCCAGATCACGTTTTTGCGAAGATAACTGCTTCGCAATTTTTGTACTGGCAGTTATGAATCAGGACGTTGCGCTTTGCAGCGTCCTTTTTTTGTTACTATAAGTCCCCATGTCCAAACTGCTTATCGCGATCTGTTTGTTTGTGATGGTTCTCACGCCGGTGTCGCGTGCTGCGCAGGATACAAAATCCGCGGCGGCAGCAGCGCTTCCGGTGCAGATGTTGAAGCGTTTGACGACGCGCCGCGAGACGCGCCGCTTTGCTTACGGCGGCACTGTCACCGTGATTGGCGCGCCGCGAGGATCGGTGACGATCGAAGGCTGGCCGCGCAACGAAGTCGAGCTCGTCGCCGATATCGAGCTCAACGCGCCGACAGAAGCTGACCTGGACCAGCTCGCCACGGTAAACCGATTCGTCTTCGACGAAGACTTGAACCACTTGAGCGTGCTTACCACCGGCACGCACGATCGCTCGTACATGAAAAAGACGGCGAAGAACTTTCCGAAGAAGCTGCTCAACCTGCCGTGGAAGATCGACTACAAGCTGCGCGTGCCGGCGAATACGGATCTCGAGATCAATGCCGGATATGGACCAGTGAAACTGTCCGGCGTTGAGGGAGCGATGCGCGTCAGCGCGACCGAGAGTGAAACTGCATTGACGTTGACGGGAGGCATCGTTTCGACGACGGTGACGGCGGGCGCTGTGACGCTGACGATTCCGGCGCGTAGCTGGCGTGGCGGCGGCGCCGACATCCGGCTCGCGACGGGCACGATCAATGTCGATCTGCCGGCCGGTTTCAACGGCGACATCGACGCCGAAGTCCTGCGCACCGGAAAGATCGTCAACACTCACGACGGGCTCGCCTCGCGCGAGAAACCGGGCATCACAGAGCGCACGGTGCGCGCGCGTGCCGGCGCCGGCGGGGCGTTCTTCAGGTTCACAGTCGGCGACGGGACGGTGAACATTCGCAAAGCCGCACAGCCTGCACAGTAAAACAGCCCGATCTGTAGTCTAGGTTTTCTATCCGTGGTTAAATAAGCACCCGCACATGAGCATAAAAAGTGACAAATGGATCCGCCGGATGGCCATGGAGCATGGAATGATTGATCCTTACGAGCCCGGCCAGGTTAAAGAAGTTGACGGCAAGCGAATCGTTTCGTATGGCACGTCGAGCTATGGCTACGACATTCGCTGCGCCGACGAGTTCAAACTCTTCACCAACATCAACAGCACGATCGTCGATCCGAAAGAGTTTGACGCGAAGAACTTCGTCGAGCACAAAGGCGACTCGGTCATCATTCCGCCAAACAGTTTCGCCCTGGCGCGCACGGTGGAGTACTTTCGCATCCCGCGCAACGTTCTGACCATCTGTCTCGGCAAGAGCACCTATGCCCGCTGCGGGATACTCGTCAACGTCACCCCCTTCGAGCCGGAGTGGGAAGGCTACGTGACGCTCGAGTTCTCAAACACCACGCCTCTGCCGGCGAAGATCTACGCTAACGAAGGCGTCGCGCAAGTCGTCTTTTTTGAATCAGACGAAGTCTGCGAAACCTCCTACAAAGATCGTGGCGGCAAGTACCAGGGCCAACGCGGTGTGACGCTGCCGAAGATGTAGATGCCGAAATGTAGATGACTAAGACACTCGAGATCATCCGATTCAAACAACTCGATTCGCGAGCGGTATTGCCGAGGCGGGGGAGTGCGCTCGCGGCGGGGCTCGATCTTTGTTCGATTGAAGACGTGGAGATCCCTGCGAAGCAGCGCGCGGTGGCGCGGACGGGGTTGGCGGTGGCGATTCCGCCCGGATTCTATGGACGCGTTGCGCCACGATCGGGGTTGGCGGTCAAGCAGGGACTTGATGTGCTCGCGGGTGTGATCGACTCTGATTATCGCGGCGAGATCTGTTGCGTGCTCTACAACACCAGCGACGAAGTGATCGCGCTGGCAGCAGGCACAAAGATTTGCCAACTGATTTTGGAAACGATTATTACGCCAGAAGCCGAGTGGGTTGCCGACTTAGATGAGACTGCTCGCGGGGCTGCTGGTTTTGGTTCGACGGGTTAGGGCGGGTTAAACCGAATTTACACCAACCCATACATTCTCCGTACCAAACCGTACGATATCGTTTCATCCTTTCCACAATTCTAAGTAAATCCTGCATATTGGTTATTTCTTCTGCCTCTGGCACGGCTGTTGAAGGTTCCGCCGCGGAGTGAAGGAGGAAGAAGAGATGACACCCTTTAGAAAAATCGCTTTCAAGGCATCTTTGGTGCTACTGGCGCTCACCGCAATGACCAGCGCCGGCATGGCCCAATTTGCCAACGAAGCAAATATTCGTGACACCATACGCCGCATTCAAACCCGAACCGACAATCTTCAGAGCGCAGTGCAAACCGCGAATGACCGCGGCAACTATCGCGCTGATGATCTCAACCGATTGATAGTCGAGTTTGAAGCTGCGGTAAATCAACTCGATCGCCGTTTGGGCACGCGTCGCGCTACGGCGAGTGATGCACGCACGGTGTTGGACCGTGGCGTGCTGATCGATAGTTTCTTTGTGAACAATCGCATCGGCGCTGGCTCGCAACGCGAGTGGGTGGCGCTACGCGCTGACCTGGACCAGCTCGCCAGTTATTACAACCTGACCGCGTCGTGGAACTCCGGCGGTAGCAGCAACTATCCCGGTAATAACAACGATTACAACTTGAACGACGCCCAGATGCGCCAGTTGATTCAACGCATCGACACGCGCTCGGCTACGTTCAGCCGCAACTTCCGCCTGGACCTGAACCGGCAGTACAACGATCGCAACTCGGCTGACGAAGCTCGCCGCCAACTTTCAGCTTTCGAAACTGCGTTGACCCAGCTTCGCAATCGCGTGAACAGCCGCCAGTCAAGCTCATCTGACGTTAGCAACCTGTTGGACCGTGCCGCGTTTATCAACAACTACGTCGCGGACCGACAGTTGTCGAACCTGACGGAAAACAACTGGAGCACGTTGCGCCCGGATCTCGATCGGCTGGCAAGTGCTTTCAACATCGCCTGGAATTGGAATAACACGACGACGCCGGGCTTCCCGGGTGGTAACGATGGCTCCGCTCGCAGGGACTTGACCGGAACTTTCCGCTACAACTCCAGCCAGGGTGACGATGCGCGTCGCGCAGTAGATGCGGCAACGCGAAATCTCTCGCTGGCGGAACGACAGCGCGTTTACGATTCACTTTTAAGACGGTTGGATCCGCCACAAATGCTGGCGATCGATCGTCGCGGCCAGGCCGTGATGATCGCGTCAACACGCGCGCCCCAGATCAACTTCACCGCGGATGGCCGCGAACAAGTTGAAACTACGCAAGGTGGGCGAACGGTCCGTGTGCGAGCAGACCTTTCGGGCGACACGCTGACGATCACGAGAACGGGCGAACGTGCCAACGACTTCACGGTCATCGTTCGATCCGACAGACAATGGACGGCAGTTGCTGGTGACGCGCACGCTTTATAGCGATCGTGTTAATCAACCAGTGACAGTCAGAACTTATTACGATCGTGTTTCTGATGTGGCCCAGTTGAACATCTACGACACGAATCGTGAAGATACGACCGTAGGCAGCAATGGCGGGCGCGGCGGTTTCGTTATTCCGAATGGAACGCAGCTTGTCGCGGTGCTCAACAACGATCTGAACACGCAGAACGTTCGCGAAGGCGATCGTTTTACGATGACGGTGCGTTCGCCGGGACAGTATGAAGGCGCGACGATTGAGGGTCGTGTGACGAGCGTCAATCGCAGCGGCCGGGTCACCGGTCGATCCGAGATGACGCTCGACTTCGAAACGATTCGCATGCGAGACGGCCGAAGTTATCGACTTTGCCGGTATTCTCGAAAGCGTTCGTACGCCGGAGGGTGAAGTCGTTCGCGTAGACAACGAAGGCGCGGTTCGCGAGAGCAATCAGACCAAACAGACCGTGACGCGAACAGCGATCGGTACGGCGGTTGGCGCCATCATCGGTGCGATTGCCGGTGGCGGTAAAGGCGCTGCGATTGGTGCTGCTGATCGGCGCCGGCGCAGGTGCTGGTTCCGTGTACGTTCAGGGTCGAAACGATCTCGACCTGGATGCGGGAACCGAAGTCACAGTGAGAGCCACTGGACCACAGAAAGGACTAACTCGACTCGTCGGATCAGTTAAGCTGAATAGTAGCGACCTGCGGAAGACGCTCGACAGTGAGCGTTAACCGCAGGTCGTTTCTTACTGGCTGCTTGTCGGGAGTTTGGAAAAATAGAAAACCTTGCCGCCGCGGATCACCCGAAGACAGCGGCGGTTTGAGATCGATCGCATACGCGCCAAACTCCTGTTCAAATTGCTTACGGGAATTTGGATTGTAAAGCAATGACGCCGTTCGCTTTCATGATCCGCGAGATGGCGCTCTTTGGCGAGAGTAGTTTCCATTCGCGGATTTTGACTGTCGCGCAAACGAAATCGCGCCCGCTTTAGTCTCCACCGGCACGCCGCTCTGAAAAGCGAGTTCCACACGCACCGGCAACACGCCCGCTACCGGCAGGTTCGCTTCGAAAAAGTCCTGGCTCTCTTCGTCTGTGAGCAGCGGCGCGACGCGAACGGTCACGCCACCCGCGTCGGCGGTGCGCGATGCCGCAGGCAACGGCGGCAACTCGGTCACCGGCTTGACCTTGAAAAGCGAGCTGCTGCACGAGGTCGCCGATGCACCACGAGCAAACTGAGGAAAAGAAAGCGTCGGGCCATACTGATGCAATTTACCACGGATCGGCGTGTTGCGGGAGCGTATGTTACTATCGCGCAAAACCATGATTAGACCGTTTCGTGGGGTTCATCCACAGATTCACCCAACAGCCTACGTGGACCCGAGCGCTCAAGTTATCGGCGACGTGCATCTTGGCGAAGAAGCTTCGATCTGGTGCAACTGCACCGTCCGCGGCGACATTCATTACATTCGCATCGGCGATCGCGCCAACATCCAGGACAACTCCGTCATTCACGTTCAGAACGGCTCGCACCCGACGATCGTCGAGGAAGAAGTGACGGTCGGTCACAGTGTGACGTTGCACGGTTGTTATGTCGAACGCGGATCGCTGGTCGGCATCGGCGCGGTCCTGCTCGACGACGTGCGCATCGGCGAGTTGTCGCTGGTGGCCGCGGGTTCGCTCGTGAGTCCCGGCACGATCATTCCGCCGCGATCGCTCGTGATGGGATTTCCGGCGCGAGTGAAACGCCCGCTCACGGAAGAGGAAGTTGCCAGGCTGACGATCTTCTGGCAGAACTATGTCGGTTACACACGCGAATATCTAAACGAGGGAACACGCTGAATGAAAATAATTTGTCGTAATTGGTGTTCTTGATCTGTGTCTGCGCTTGTGTTTCCGCACAGACTTTGGAACGAGGCGACAACGAGTTTGGCTTCTGGGGCGGCTTCTCGCCGAAAGCCACGACGGTCTTCGCAGGCTTGCGTGAAGACGAAGCCGAAAATCGAAAGTTTTTTCTCGCCGCGTTTCGTTATGGCCGCACGTTAGCGGCGAACAAGTCACTCGCTTTGCAATACACGCTCGATGCTGTCCCGGTCGCCGTCGCGACGGGAACGATCGTGTCACGAACCACAGTCGCCGGCGTCGATACGTTTCAACGCGAGACTGCTTACGGCGCCGGTGTCACGCCACTCGGTTTACAACTCGACTTCGCAAACGGATCGAAGGTCCATCCGTTTGTGCACGTGAACGGCGGCTTGCTCTATTTCAACAAGTCAGTGCCGATCGAAGACGCAGGCCAGTTTGCGTATGTCGGCGAAGCCGGCGGCGGGATTCGCGTTTTCACTTCCGACAAACGCGCGTTGAGTTTCGGCGTCAGGTTTCATCACATCTCGAACGGGGATCGCACCGGATCGAATCGTGGCCTGAACCAGTTTGTGTTCTACGCCGGGTTTTCTATTTTCAAGTAAGTAATGCCTTCTGCGAAGACTCAACCAGCGCGCGGCATGCGCGACTTCCTGCCTGAAGACGTTCGCAAACGCGAATACGTTATCGGTGTGATCAAAGAGGTGTACGAGCGTTACGGCTTTGAGCCGCTCGAAACGCCGGCCGTGGAGAACATCGAGACGCTGATGGGCAAGTATGGCGAAGAAGGGAACCAGCTCATCTACAAGATACTGAAACGCGGTGTTCACGAAGGGTCGGGCGAAGCGGATCTCGCGCTGCGTTACGATTTGACAGTGCCGCTGGCGCGCGTCGTGGCCGAGTATCGCGACAAGCTGCCGAAGTTTTTCAAGCGTTACCAGATTCAGCCGGTGTGGCGGGCGGACCGGCCCGCGCGCGGAAGGTTTCGCGAGTTTTACCAGTGCGACGTAGACGTGCTGGGATCGCGTTCGATGATCGTCGAGACGGAGATCATTTCGGCGTCGAGTGAGGCATTGAGCAAGTTGGGATTTACGGACTTCGTGGTGCGGCTGAATCATCGAAAGGTCTTGACTGGAATTCTCGCTGCAGCCGGTGTCGCCGGAGGAAAAACACGGAACGGCGCTGATCGCGTTGGACAAGCTCGACAAGATCGGCAAAGAAGGTGTGTTGCGTGAGTTTGAAGAGCGCGAGGTTTTGTCGGGCGAGGCCGGGAATGCGTTTCTGGCGTTGTTTGAATCCAGCCCGAGTAACGAGCAAACGCTTGAACGACTGGAGCGATTCATCGGCTCGAATCCAGTCGGTTTAGAAGGCATCAAGGATCTGCGCGAGATCATCAGTTACGTTTCTGCATCAGTCGTCAAGATCGATCCGTCATTAGCGCGCGGGCTTTCGTATTACACCGGCGCGATCATGGAGATCCAGGTTAAAGATCTGGCGGGGAGCTTGGGTGGCGGCGGACGCTACGACAATCTCGTCGGCATGTTTCTCGGCCAGGATATTCCTGCGTGTGGCTTTTCGTTGGGACTGGAGCGAATCATCGTGGTAATGACTGAGCAAAACATGTTTCCTGTAAACTTAGTGCGCTCGCCGGCGGAAGTGATGGTGGCGGTCTGGCAGGAAGCTGCGGCAGACGCGTTGGGCCTGGCGACTGAATTAAGAGGACAAGGTCTGAGAATAGATGTGTATCCCGACTGCGACGCCAAGCTCGGAACACAGTTCTCCTATGCATCCAAGCGAAATATTCCGTTCGTGGCATTCATCGGAGAAGACGAACGCGATAAAGGACTGGTGGTGCTGAAGAACCTGAAGAGCGGAAACCAGGAAACGCTGGACAGAGGTGAAGTTGCGCACGCGGTGAAAGTTGAGGTTGGTAATGTCGAGTGAAGCAATTGTTCAGAACTATTTAGAAGACGCGATCGCGATGTTCAAGCAGTACAAGAAGCTGGCGGAAAAGGCGATTGCCCAACTGAAAGACGAAGAGTTTTTTGTTACCCTCGATCGACGAATCAAACAGCGTTGCGGTCGTGATGAAACACATGGCCGGCAACATGTTCTCGCGTTGGACCGACTTCCTGACCAGCGACGGCGAGAAGCCCAATCGCAATCGCGATATGGAGTTTGTAATCGAGTCGAGCACCACAAAAGACGACGTGCTGAATTATTGGGAACGCGGTTGGGCCTGCGTCTTTGCGGCGGTCGAGCCGTTGACACTTGAAGATTTTGAAAAGACGGTGATGATTCGCGGCGAAGAGCACACGATCGTGATGGCGATCAACCGGCAGTTGACGCATTACGCGTATCACGTCGGGCAGATTGTTTTTCTCGCGAAGCACTTCAGATCCGCTGATTGGACCTCGTTGAGTGTTCCGCGCAATAAATCCGCGGAGTTCAACGCGAGCATGCAATCCCGGACGAAATAACATGCAAGCTGCTGTTCATCACGTCAACGTTACCGTGCCGCGCTCATTGGAAGACGCGGCGAAGCACTTCTATCGTGTCGTGATGGGAATGACCGAAGTTCCCAAACCCGAATCGTCGCGCGGGCGCGGCGGCGCGTGGTATCAACTCGGACCGGTGCAGCTTCATCTCTCGGTCGAAAACGATCTCGGCGACAAGAACCTCAGCAAGCGACACGTTTGCTACACCGTCCACGATCTTAACGAGGCGGAAGAACAATTCCGCCAGGCAGGCGTCGAGATCATCCCCGACGATCTTCCCGTTCCCGGTTGGCGCCGTTTTTACGTGCGCGATCCCGGAGGCAATCGATTGGAAATCGCGCAGGCAGTTTGAGCTACCAAGAAGCACAGAATGGACGCGCAAATGGAATCACGAAATGTTGGACCACTTAGGTAATTTGGAACGCTCTCACTCGTGTGGTGAATTGCGCGCAGACGATATTGGTAAACAAGTCACGCTCATGGGCTGGGTGGCGCGGCGTCGCGACTTTGGCGAACTGACGTTCGTCGATCTGCGCGACCGCGCGGGCATCACGCAAGTCGTATTCAACGCCGAAACCGCGCCGAAGCGCACGCGAAAGCGAAAGAGCTTCGCGGCGAATACGTGATCGCCGTGAAAGGCGACGTGCTCGCCCGTGAAGAGAACACGCGCAATCCGAAGATCGCCACCGGCGACGTTGAAGTTCACGCGCAGGAGCTGTTCATACTCAACGACGCGCGCACGCCGCCGTTTCAACTCGACGCGGCGGGAGACGCGCTCGCCGCCGAAGATCTGCGTTTGAAGTATCGCTATCTCGACTTGCGCCGTCCGCAGCTACAGGCAAACCTGCATCTGCGTCATCGGGTTGTGAATGAGATCCGGCGTTACATGACAGAACAGGGATTTCACGGAGATCGAAACGCCGATTCTGATCAAGTCGACGCCGGAAGGCGCGCGCGATTACATCGTTCCTTCACGCATTCAGCCGGGAAAATTCTTCGCCCTGCCGCAGTCGCCCCAGCTCTTCAAACAGTTGTGCATGATCGGCGGGCTGGATAAGTACTTTCAGATCGCGCACTGCTTTCGCGATGAAGATCTGCGCGCCGATCGACAACCGGAGTTCACGCAGCTCGACGTCGAGATGAGTTTTGCGCGGCTCGAAGATATTTATGGATTGATCGAAGGTCTGTTTGCGAGTGTCTTCAAACTGATCGATGTCGATTTGCCCATGCCGTTTCCGCGATTCACGTTTGCGGACGTGATGAGCCGGTTTGGATCGGACAAGCCCGATCTGCGAATCAGCGGCATGGAATTAAAGGATCTCGATGTGCTTTGGGTTAACAGGCGAGCAGGTGAAAGGAATTGTAGTGCCAGGCGGCGCGAACCTTTCACGCAAGATCCTCGACCAGTTACAGGAGTTTGCCAAACGCTATGGCGCGACAGCTCTTCCCGTGGATCAAGTTGGGCGATGAGGTCTCCTCATCTTTGCTTAAGGCATTGGGAGCAGACACAGTCGGACAAATCGCCGATCAAGCAGGCGCACAAAAAGGCGACGCCGTGTTGATCGTCGCCGGCAAGCCAAAGGTCGTTGCTGCCAGTCTCGGCGCGTTGAGAAACGAAGTCGCTAAACGAGAGAACCTGATTCCGTCAGACGTCTACGCGCCGCTCTGGGTCACTGATTTTCCGATGTTCGAGTTTCACGAAGAAGACGGCCGCTACTACTCGATGCACCATCCATTCACTTCGCCGGTCGACGAAGACTTGGAACTACTCGAACGCGCCGTCGAAGGCGGTGAAACAGAGCTGCTCGCAAAGATCCGCACGAAGGCTTACGACCCGGTGATCAACGGCGTCGAGATGGCGAGCGGATCGATTCGTATCCATCGTCGCGACGTGCAGCGGCTGGTTTTTAAAGCGCTGGGAATGACGACTGAAGAAGCCCGCGAACGTTTCGGGTTCTTTCTCGACGCGCTCGAGTACGGCACGCCGCCACACGGTGGGATCGCTCCCGGCATCGATCGCATGATGATGGTCTTGGCGGGCACTGACAACATGCGCGACGTGATCGCATTTCCCAAGACAGCCTCGGCGGCTGACTTGATGATCGATGCGCCGGGCTCGGTCGATCCGAAACAGTTGGAAGAGTTGCACCTGCGCGTAGTCGATTAGCAAATTTCGAAATTCGAAATTCGAAATTCGAATTTTTTAAAATGCCACCAATTCAGTTGCGGCGCGAACATCTCGAAGCGATGATCGATCATGCCCGCGAAGCTGTGCCGGCTGAATGTTGCGGCCTGATCGGCGGCACTTCTGAAACCAAAGCCGACACTCTTTATCGTCTTCGCAACGTGACCGCCGAGCCCGAAGTCCGCTACGAAGCAGCCCCGGAAGACCTCTTCGCTGCGCAACGACAAATGCGCGAGCGCGGCGAGGAACTGCTCGCCATTTACCATTCACATCCTCGTTCCGCCGATCCCAGCCCCTCCGAAACCGACGTTCAACTCGCTTATTACCCATCAGCCACGTACCTGATCATCGGATTGGCGGGAACTGGTCCAATCGTGAAGGCGTTCAACATCTCTGAAAGAGAACAGCGCTGGCATCAGGTTGAGTATGAAATCGCAGACGAGTAAGATTGAACCGGATTTGCTTGGCGAGAGTAATTACGGTGGAAACGAAGAAGACCAAATACGATACAAATCCGCTCGATCCTGAAGTTGAACGCAACGCAGAGGAGTCGTGGGGCGACGGCGGAGGTGGAACGCAGCAGATGGGCGGCGGCGCCACTCGGCCGGTAGGAAACCCTCCGACACCCGACCAGAATCCACGGCAAAACGTCTATTCCGAAGCGCCGACGCGCCGGTATGACAGTCCGCCGGTAGAAGCGTCGTACCCATCGGTGTTTGTTCCGCCAACCTACGCTCCGCCTGCACAGGCGCAGTATCAGCAACAGCAGCAAGGCGCGTATCCGCACCACCTGCACATGCCGCCGACGCACCGGCCAGTGCCGGGCATCGGCGTCTCGGAGAAGTGGGCGCTGATGATGAACTACGCGCCCTACGTCGGCCTCGTCGTTTCTCTAATCGAGCTGTTTCTGGTTCCGCGTAAAGAGTTGAGAGTGCGTTTTCACGCCTCGCAGGCGCTGGCGCTGCACATCGCCTTTCTCGTCATTCAAACGATCTTTGGAGGAATCGAGACTCTCACCGGCAACAAGCTCGGCGCCGCGCTGTTCGGAGGGGCGTCTACGGTCTTCCTGATAATTTCAATGGTTCGCGTTTGGAAGGGCGAGCCCCACAGCATTACCCCCCTTGCTGAGCCCGCGCAATGGTTTAACGAACACATCGAACCTCGCAACCAGCGATAAGTTGCTGGTTGGCATTGTCGTTGCAAGCCGAGACTAAGAGTTGGCAAATCCGGCCAATTCAGCGAAACACGGAATAAAAATCGGTATCAATCCGTGTATTCCTGTTGCGTTTTCGTGCATTAACGAGGAAAGGGTTTAATCGATGAAACTTAATCAGAAAGAGCCTTGTCGCGTGGGTCGCCCTAGTGGCGATTAGCGTGATGCCGTTTTCGGCGATCGCGCAGACTCAGATCAAACTTCACAGTAACAAATACAGTATTCAGGATGACGTCAAACTCGGCCGCCAGGCCGCGCAGGAAGCTGACGAACAGTTTCCTTTGTTGCGCGATTCGCAAGTGCAGAATTACGTTGAGGATGTCGGACGCCGGCTGGTGAGTGCGATTCCATCTCAGTTTCAACATCCGGAATTTCAGTATTCCTTCAAAGTCGTCAATGCGCGCGACATCAACGCGTTTGCGCTGCCCGGTGGTCCAATGTACGTCAACCGGGGCATGATCGAAGCCGCGCGCACTGAAGGCGAGATGGCCGGCGTGATGGCCCACGAAATCAGCCACGTCGCGCTGCGGCACGGCACGGCGCAGGCGACCAAAGGACAGAAGTACGGTCTGCTCGCCGGTATTGCCGGCATCGCAGGAACTATTCTTACTGGTTCGTCACAGGTGGGCCAACTGGCCCAGGCGCCTTTCGCCGTCTACTTGCTGAAGTTCAGTCGTGAATACGAAACAGAAGCTGACGTGCTTGGTGCGCAGATCATGGCGCGTGCCGGTTACAACCCAACCGATCTCGCGAAGATGTTTCAAACGATCCAGGCGCAGGGTGGCGGCGGTGGCGGCTTCCTGAGCGACCACCCGAGCCCGAGCGATCGTTATGCGCGTATCAATCGTGAAGCGCAGTTGCTTCGCGTCGAAGGAACGCAACGCGATTCGCGTGAGTTTGTTTCGATCAAGCAACGTCTGCGTGGCTACGGCAACGCGCCGTCGATGGCGGAGATTGCGCAAAGCGGCCAGCGTTATCCAACCGGCGAAAACACCGGCAACTATCCGAGCAATGCGCCGAGTGGACGCGTCGAGTATCCCTCGACACGTTTTCAGAACTACTCGATCTTCAACGGTGGCGTTGACGTAAACGTGCCGAGCAACTGGCGGCAGATCAACGACAACAACTCGGTCTGGTTTGCTCCGGTAGGCGGCTACGGCCAGTACAACGGCCAGCCGGTGTTTACGCACGGCACGAGTTTCGGTGTGGCGCAGACGAACAACCGCGGGAATCTGCAACGTGCGACGCAGGATTTGATCAACAGCCTGGGACAGGGAAATGGCAATCTGCGTATGAACGGCGGCACTCAGCGCACCACGCTCGACGGGCGGACGGCACTGCTGTCGAACCTGACGAACGTGAACGAAGCGACAGGCCGCGCCGAGACCGTTCAGCTAGTTACGACCCAACTGCGCGACGGTCAGTTGTTCTACATGGTTGCGGTTGCGCCGCAGGGTGAACGCAACTTCAACAATGCGTTTCAGACCATTTTCCGTTCTGTGCGCATCAACGATTAGACGGAAACGATCTGAGATCTTAGGATCTGAGATCTCAGATCGTTTTTGCTTCCTGCCACAGACTTTCCATTTCATCAATAGAAGTCGTGTCAAACGTCTTGCCTTGTTCCTCAAGCGCGTTTTCGATGTGACGAAAGCGCCGCCGAAACTTCCGATTCGTCAACTTCAACGCCGCTTCTGGTTCGACTTGCAGATGCCGCGCGATGTTCGTCGCTGCAAACAGCAGGTCTCCGATTTCTTCCCTGACGCGAGCATGATTCTCTTCGTTCTGCGTGGTTGAGTGGTCTTTGATCGCGACGCGCAGCTCTTCGATCTCTTCCTGTAACTTGTCGAAAA
Source organism: uncultured Acidobacteriota bacterium (assembly GCA_963770215.1). Classification (GTDB taxonomy): domain Bacteria; phylum Acidobacteriota; class Blastocatellia; order Pyrinomonadales; family Pyrinomonadaceae; genus PSRF01. Next base: position 174,518 of record CAVYOP010000005.1, on the reverse strand, counting down.
TCTCGTCGACGTTCCGCCAATCGAAACCGACGCGCGCGGCTTTCGTGGAAAGCTGATGCGCCTCCATCAGCGCAGGCGCTTTCGACGAGACGCCGTCGAGCAGCGACGTCTTCGCGTCTTCCTTCTTCCCCGCGGCGCGACGCTCCTCGGCTTTCATCGTTTCCCAGTTGAGCAACACCGTGGCGGAATCCTCGGCGGTGACGTCGCCGAAGACGTGCGGATGGCGTCGCACCATCTTGTCGTGAATCGCGGTCGTCACGTCGTCGATCGTGAACTCGCCGCGTTCATTTGCGACCTGCGCGTAAAAAACAATTTGAAACAGCAGATCGCCCAGCTCGTCGCGCAATTCTTCCGGCTTCCCCTCGCGGGCGTCTTCGACCGCTTCAAATGCCTCGTAAGCTTCTTCGAGCAGCATCGGAGCGAGCGTGGCGTAGGTCTGTTCGCGGTCCCAGGGACAGCCGTTTGGCGAGCGCAGGCGAGCCATCAAGGCTACCAGATCGGTGAATGTTGGCATGAACGTAGTCTAAGGTGATCCGCGTTTTTATGGGAACACGGATCGTGGTTTAATAACCGCATGAGCGAGGACCAACCAAATTTCAAAGTAACCGATCGCCGGCTGTTCAATGCGGATGGAAGCCCGCGCGATCTCCCACCGGAGGAAGAGAAGGTAACTGCGGCGGAGACCCCGCCGGGAGCGGCGGAAACTGCGCCGGCAGCGCCCGAAACGCAGGATAAACCCGAGATCGATATCCAACCGATCGCGGCCGCGGAAGAGCCAGCGCCCGTTGAAGAAATGCCGCTCGGCGATCAGGATCTAACGGAGGACGAGCTTGCAGAAGCGCGAGATCCTTCCAGTTTCATCAGTTTTGTGATGTCGATTGCTTCAAACGCCGCGTCGGCGCTGGGGATGATGGAACATCCCGTGACGCATCAGCGGGAAGTCGATCCCGAGCTGGGCAAACACTGGATCGACATTCTTGGCATGTTGCAGAAGAAGACGGACGGCAACCTGTCGCTGTCGGAAAGAAACATGCTCGAAGGTCTGCTTCACGATTTGCGAATGCAGTACGTCGCGCTGATCAACGCCCCGCAGAAGCCCCGCGCGTTTACCGGCCGCGACATCACCGGCGGAAGATGAGCCACACCGGATCTGACGGATGAAACTCACCTTTCTTGGTACCGGAACTTCCACAGGCGTGCCTTCGATTGCCTGCACCTGCGAGACCTGCACGTCTGACGATCCGCGCGACAAACGTCTTCGAGTTTCAGTCATCGTCGAACATGCGGGCCGCACTGTGCTCGTCGACACTTCATCCGACTTCCGACAGCAGGCGTTGCGTTACGGTCTGAAATATCTCGACGCCGTTTTGATAACTCACTGTCACGCCGATCACATCTTCGGTCTCGACGACATCAGGCCACTCAATTTTCGTTACGGTGCGCTTAACGTTTACGCAAACGAACGCGCCTGGGTCGATATCAAGCGGATCTTCAAATACATCTTCGAACCGTCGCACTTCGGCGGTGGTCTGCCGATGGTGATTCCGAACGTCGTCCAGCACGGCGCAGGCTTCTGTCTCGGCGACGAGCTGACGATTACGCCGCTCGAAGTGATCCACGGGCGTTTGCCGGTGATGGGTTATCGCTTCAATGACTTCGCGTATCTGACGGACCTGAGCGAGATCCCGCCGTCGACGCTCGACGCATTGCAGGGATTGGACGTGCTCGTGCTCGACTGTTTGCGGTTCAGAGAACATCCGACACATTTGTGGGTCGATAAGGCGGTCGAATACGTCGAACGATTGAAGCCGCGCCGCGCGTTCTTCACGCATATCGCTCACGATATCAAACACGGCCGCGATTCTGCGCGCCTGCCTGCGGGCGTCGAGTTTGCTTACGACGGCCTGGTAGTGGAATCAGAGTCAATTGCCAATTGCCGATTGCCAATTGCCAATTGAAGCGAACTGGAGAATGACAAAATCGGCAATCGACAATCTCGGCAATCTCTTATGCGTCTCTTTCACGGAACTGACAATGCCGAGATTCACCGCCCCACGGTGTTGACGCTCGGCGTGTTTGATGGTCTGCATTTGGGCCATCAGTTGATCATGAAGACGGTTGTCGAAAGAGCGCGCGAGGTTGGCGCGATCCCGACTGTCATCACCTTCGATCCGCATCCGCGAGCGGTGTTGCATCCTGAATCGGCGCCGCCGTTGTTGCAGACGTTCGATCAGAAGATCGAAGCGTTAGGCGTGCTTGGGGTCGAGCAGACGATCGTATTGCGTTTCACGCCGGAGTTTGCCTCAGTTCGCGCCGAGCTTTTTCTGAAAGACGTGGTGATGGACCGTTTGCACGCGCGAGAGGTCTATCTCGGCAAAGGCTTCGCTTTCGGACACAAACGCGAAGGAAACATCGAGCTGTTGCGCCGTGTCGGCGGCGAGCTTGGCTTCGTCGCGGGCGAAGTGCCGGAAGTCAGAGTACACGGCCGGCGTGTGAGCTCGAGCAAGATTCGCGAGCTGCTGACGAACGGACAGGTAAATCTCGCGCGCCGCATGTTGGGCCGGCCTTACGGCGTCGAAGCGCGCGTCGAACATGGCTCCGAACGCGGCCATAAGCTGGGTTTTCCGACGGCCAACCTGCACCCACACAACCGCGTCATACCCAGGAACGGTGTTTATGTGACTGGCACATTGATAGACGGACAATGGCGGCGGAGCGTGACGAATGTGGGGCTGAGACCGACGTTCGAAGAGACGACGGAACCTTCAGTTGAGACCTTCGTAATGAACTGGGACGGTGACCTTTACGGGGACGTGGTTCGTGTTCGCTTCCTGCATCGTCTGCGCGACGAGCGAAAGTTCAGCTCAATCGATCAGTTGAAGAGTCAGATTGCCCGGGACGTCATGCGCGCGAATAGTTATTTCGACCGCGCGGGCACCCGGCATAATTTATCAGTGATTTAAATGAGTAATCAGGCACTTATTAAAAGAAACGGTACGAATGGAAATGAGTTGGCGGTCGCGCCGGATTTGGCAAACGCGGTGCCGGTGCAGCAAAAACCGGCCGCACAAGTTCAGCCGTTGACCGAAGAGATGGTGAACGAGCTGCTCGCAGGCCGCGGCGTTCGTGGTTGGTTGCGCGCGGCACGAGTCGCGCGTGTGTTGGGACTGTTCTCGCTTTACCTGTTTCTCGATACCTACGACGTGCGCGCTGATTTCAACAAGCGCGCCGTTGCGCGATTCCGCAAAAAGGCGCGCGAACAGGGACGCGCGGCGCGTTTCAACGCCTGGCTCAGGGCCGGCTTCTATTCAGCACTCGACAGATTTATTCGCGTCCTCCGCTACGTGATCTTTCGTGGCGCTGAAGGCTCCGCGAGGAAACAGGCGCGACTCGAAAAACAAGCCTTGTGGCTGCGCGAGTCGCTGATCGATCTTGGACCAACGTTCATCAAGATCGGACAAGCGCTGGGAACGCGCGCCGATCTGTTGCCGCTCGAGTACGTCAAAGAACTGGCGAAGTTACAGGATCAAGTGCCGCAGTTTTCGACCGCCGACGCGTTTGCGCGGATCGAAGCCGAGCTCGGCCGGCCGCTGCACGAGCTCTATCCGGAGATCGACAGCGAGCCGATTGCTGCCGCGTCGCTCGGACAGGTTTATCGCGCCCGGCTGAAGACTGGTGAAGAAGTCGCCGTCAAAGTGCAACGTCCGGACCTCGAATCGATCATCAGTTTCGACGTCGCGATCCTGTTTCGTCTCGTGAAGCTGACGAATCGTTTCTTCCCGAAAGCAAACGAGAACGCCGATTGGGAAGGAATGTTGCGCGAGTTTCACACGACCATCTTCGAAGAGATGGACTACGTGAAGGAAGGACGCAACGCCGACAGGTTCCGCTACAACTTCCGCACCTGGCGCGCCGTTCGTGTGCCGAAGATTTTCTGGTCACACACGAGCACGCGCGTGCTGACGCTCGAATTCGTTCGCGGCACGAAAGTCGTCGACATCGAAGGGCTGAAGGCGCATCGCATCTCGCCCGTCAAAGTCAACCGGCTTTTGATTCGCACCTACTTGAAGCAACTGCTCGAAGACGGGTTCTTTCACGCGGACCCGCATCCGGGCAACCTGCTCGTGATGGACAGCGGTCATCTCGCGTTCTTCGACTTCGGCATGGTCGGACGGATCAATCCGCAACTCCAGACGCAGATGATCGACGCGTTCTTTCACGTTGTCAGCCGCGACGTGCAGGGGTTGGGCCAGGACATCATCAATCTCAACTTCCTGAAACCGGGTGTCGATCCGGAAACGGTGCGGCCCGTCGTCGAAGGTCTCTTCAAACACTACCTGAATTTGAAACTTGGGGAAGTGAACTTCAAGGAGTTGACTTACGATCTCGCCGAGGTGATGTACGAGTATCCTTTCCGGCTGCCGTCAAACTTCACCTACGTCATGCGCGCGTTGATGACGCTCGAAGGCATCGGCGTTGTAACCGATCCGGAGTTTAGCTTCTTCGAGACGGCGAAACCGTTTGCGAAGGAGTTCATGCTGCGGCGCGAAGGCCGGATCTTTCGTCAGTTGATCTTCGACAAATTGACCGGGCGCGAGAATGGCAACAGCCGCATAGCGTGGTCACGCGTCTGGAAGCTCACGAAGATGGCGGCGCAGATGTATTTGGAAAGATAGTAGGCGCCGGAGTCACAACCTTCGTGGCTAAAAAAAGGCTGATGGCGGCAATAAAAAGGATCAAGGCAATCAAAGCTATCCGCTCTTTCATGAGGCCTTCCCAGGTTCGTTAGTTGAGAGCAAAAGCGGGCGGATTATAATCCGTGTTCCCCTCGGTTGGAATGAGGAGAACACGGATTTTACTAATTTGACAGAATTAACGCGTCACTTTGTCCCCATTCGGCGCTGGCATGTTCAAGCGTTCGCGGAACAGGTTCAGCAGCAACAGCGTGCCGATGCCGCCGCCGCCTTCCGCACCACCGCCAGTCGCCATCACGTCGGGCGTGATGCGAACACCCTTCTCGCCAATCACTTTTAAAGTCTCGACCAACGCGACGCCTTGCGCGCCAAGCGCGTTGACCTGTTCGTGATAAGCGACGCCCTGGGCCTCGCCCATGAGCCGCACTTTTTCAGCCTCAGCCTTGCCGGTTTGCAGGATGTAATGCGCCTCGCCTTCGCCTTCGGCCTTGCGCTGCTCGGCCCGCTTGCCGGCGATCTCCACGCCCACCGTCGCCGCCATGAGATCTTTCTGGTTGTCGGCATGTGCGCGCGTCTTCTCGAGCTGAATGCGCTTCTCTTCAGCTTCGCGCTGAGCGTTGTACATGTTCTGTCGCTGCTCGGCGAGAATCTTCTCGGTCTGCGTCTTCATCAACTCCTCGGGCAAGTGGATGTGGCAGATGAGCACGTTCACCACGTCGACGTGATACTTCAGCAAGTGCGCTCGCACGCGAGCTTCCGCGCGTTCCTGCTCCTCGTGACGATTCTGCAGGTAAGCCATTGCCGACGACTCGGAAGCCTGGTTGCGGAAGATCGAGTCGATCAGCGGATGCATAACGTTTTGAATCAAACGTTCGATGCCGCCAATCTTCGCGACCATGAACGGCGCGTCTTCGGGTTTGACACGAAACACGACGCGCACTTCCAACTGCATCGTGAAGCCGTCTTTCGAGATCACTTCGAACGGGTTGAACGTGTTGGCGACTTCGCCCGCGGTCCACTCGACCGTCTGGTTTGTCGTTGGAATGACGATCGGCGAGATCGCGAGCGTGTTGACGTAGTAACGTCCCGGCCCAACAACAGCTTCCTGAATACCGCGAAAACCTTCAGGCACGACGTACGCTTCATGCGCGCCTTCGTCGAGCCGGCGATCCGCGGGATCGCCCATCATCAAGTCGAGCTTGATCTCTTCGGCCGTGCGGCCGTCGTCTATCGCGTCGAGACGCGCCGCTGATTCCTCAACTTGTTCCTTCTCCTCGCGTTCCATTCGCTGCCGAACTTTCTCCGCCATCGAACGTCGCACTTCTTCTGAAGGATCGCGGCCGACGTTTGACACGACCACCGCAACCTCACCCGGTTTAACTTCCTTCGCCGTTTCCGGAATCACCTTGAAGAGCAGCGGGTTGATGTAGTAGGTGCCGGGCAGCAGGATGTCTTTCTGTGGACCACGCTGTCCGCCCTTGCCGATGAACTCGTGTCCGTCCTGGAAGTTGTCGTGGCCGGTGATTGACTCGGCAACGTAGTCGCGCGGGTTCAACGGCGCGCCGTCGAGGGCTTCGACGAGACCGATGGTGTTTTCGTTGATGCCAGTCGCATCGAAGAGCCGTACGTTGAACAGACCGGGTTTGACGTCGGTGGTGCTTTCGATCGACGCCGACTGCACGAGGATGCGATAGACGCCGGGCGTCAGAATGTCGACTTGCGGTCCTTTCTGTCCGCCGGAAGCGATGAACTGTTCGGCATCCTGGAAGTTGCGATGGTCCGAGATCGCCTTGCCGAGCAAGCGGCCGGGATCGAGTGGATCGCCGTCGGCGGCAATGATCACACCGACTTTGCCTTGCGGGATCATCGTCGCCTTCGCGACGGAAACACGGAACAGGTACGGATGAATGGGCCACAGACCAGGAGGCAGTGTGCGCAGTTGGATGCCTTTCACGCCGCCGCGCTTGATGAACGCGATCGGGTCCTGGAAGTTGTTGTGAGCATTCTGTGCGCGATCGGGAGCGAAGATGCGGCCCGACGGCATCGGTTCGCCGTCGACGGCTTCGATGATTCCCAACTCGTCAGCGCCGATCTCGATGAGCGGCACTTTGCGCACTACACGTTCGAACGGAAACTTGATCAGGTGCAACCCGGGTTTGAGCACATCGGCTTGAATGCCGACTTCACCTTCAGTTGCTACCACTCGTCCGGGAGGCATTTTTGCGCCAAGGTAGCGCCTTTCCTTGATGGCGATTTCGCGGGCGCCGACGTTCACGAAGATGCGCTTTACGATGATGAGGAAAGCGATCAGCAGAACGAACAGGCCAAGACCTATTGGTATGAGCGAAGCTATCTCGAGGTTTTCCATGGTGGTATCTCTTTCAGGTCGACCAATGGGACAGTCAACCGTTGGTTAGTTGGGTTAGTGATGCAGTTGGTACGCCGAAGGCGTTCGCTAATTCCAGCCCAGGGTTGCTTCAACCCTGGGAACAGCAGAGGAGAATCGGAAAACACTGAAGGTGTTTGGTTGGCAATTGAAACTCCTTCAGAGTTCAAGGGATCTATGCATGATTCAACCCAGGGTTGAAGCAACCCTGGGCTGGAATTAGCAAACGCCTTCGGCGTTACCCGTGCAAACTGCATCGCTATGTTAGTTGTTGTTGCCTTCGAGTTCACGGTTTGCATTCGACAGGGTTTGTTTCAGGACAAACCCCGGGCCGGAAGTGCGAGTGCGTGATGAGAGCACCCAGTATTCGCTGTTGAATAGTGCTTGAAGATCTTTTGCGGAGATGTTGGACAGGCTGCGGTCGCGCCACGACATGAGCACCAGCTCAATCGCTCTGCCGTAGATTTTTGCATCATCGGTTAGAGCAGCGACGTGCAGCAGCGCGGTAGTCGAGTTTCTGTCGGGAGATTGCTGGAAAGCGCGAATCGCCGCGATCGCCTGTTCGAAATCTTTGCGATCGATTTCGTGGGCGATTTCTTGCGTTTTTGCGGGCAGCTGATTCGAAGTTGTCGCTGTTCTGAGTTCATTGATACTGAAGTCAGAAAACAAGCCTTGATTTGGCGGTGGAGGCAGCTCGATAGTCTGCGATGTGTTCGCGGGTTTCTGCCAGAAATAAATGGCGATAGCGACTAGACCGAGTAAAAGAACCGACGTAAGAAGAAGGGTGACCATCGCGGTCGCAGAGTCATTATACGCCGGTCCTCACGGATTTGTTGCCAGGGAATTGAAGAACAGCGGGTAAGTGGCCGTCGACTGCGCTCGATATTGCGGGCGGAAACCGAACAGGATTACCCGGCCTTTGCCCATCGTGACTTCCACGAGCGCGGCTTTTCCTTTGATTTTCTCGCCGCCGAGCAGCCAGCCTGACAGCAGCGGATCTTTGTCCTGCGGATACCAGCCAACGACGCGCACGTTTGACGAAGGGATGTCGCCAGTGGCGTTTTGCACCACTTCAAAGACGGGCGAGTTTTCCGCCCAGGCGATCGTGTCTTTGGGCATGTTCTTCGCGATCGGGTGCCCCGTGTCGAGCTCGAGGCGAAGTATCGATCCGGGCACGTAGAAATCCGTTCGCGGCAGTCCGGCGACGACGTTACGCACCGGCAGTTTCAACTGGTCGATCGCAAATTCGGAAGCGCGATTGAGAAAGACGACCGTGCCGCCCTGCATGATAAACGCGCGCAACTCTTTCACTCCTTCCGCGCCGAGACCGCCGGTGAACTCCGGCGGCATCGAGCCCGCGCGATAACCGTCGAGTATTTGGCGCGGCGCCTGATCGGGAATGACGATCGTGTAGTACTTACCGGTGACGCCGGGTCCAGGTTTGAAAGTGGTTACACCGGCGCGCAGATCATTTTCAGTCAACACACCATAGCGATATGAATACGATTCAAGCATCCACCTGGTCCAACCTTCGTCGTACGACGGAATCGATGCGCGATAAAGAGCGGGATAGTCATTCCGCGGCGCCGGCTTACATGGGTTGTTTGGGTGCGCCGTTGCCGGCGTTTCCGGTCGTAGTGGAGGATGCTTGAACCCCACCCTCACACGTTGAACAGCCGTATTCATCAACAGCGGCAACGTATGCGCGGTGACGTCGTACGGCGCGATCGGATGTCCCGTCTCGTCTCTGAGGTTCGGATAATGTTGCACTTCGAGCAGCGCTTTCGCGAACGCGCCGTAAGGCTGGTCCATCCTGATCAGTTTCTTTTTACCAGGCTGATCTTTGATCTCCACACCGCCGCGCTCGAGAATGTCAAACAACATATCGTTGCAGCCATTAGGAGGATCGATCACAAAACCATAGAGCTCGCCCGGACGCCGCGGACGCACCGCATCTTTGCCGACGGCGTAAAACCGTCGCAGCCATTGCACTCGATACTCCGCCGCATGCTTCAGCAACAGAAACGCAGCCGTCGTCATCGTCTTCGTGATGTCACTCAAACGCCATTCGCCACCACGCCACACTGGTCCAAAGTTTGGTGTTTCTTTCTGCGGATCGTAACCCTCGCGCGAACGCAGCTCTTCAAACTTCAACGTCAACGGCGAAGCGATCCGCGCCGAAGCAGTTTCGGAAAGCATGCGAACGCCGCCGTGGTAGTGTGAATAAGCGCGCGCCGGAGTCCACGCGTCGTAAGTTGAATTGGTCGTTATTCCCTCGAAACCCTTGGCGCGCATTTCACGGGCCATCCAATCGCCGAGTTGCGTGTAACCTTCGACGATTTGTCGCGGCACGTTGGGTTCAACCGGCGCCATGTACGGCGGCAGAAACAATCGCGAACCAAAAGCGCCCTGCTGATGAATGTCGTGGACGATCTGCGGCCGCCAGACGTTGTGAATCTTGTCGACGGTGAGCTGTGTTTCGACTTGCGTGAACGCGTACCAGTCGCGGTTGTTATCGTGACCGGTGTATTTGTGATAGAGCTCCGGCGGTTCGGTTCCTTCGTAAGGCGTGCCGAGTGTTTTGTCGTACCAGTCTTTGACGATGTCCACGCCGTCGGGATTCAAAGAAGGAACGAGCAGGATGATCGTGTTGTCGAGAATGTTTTGAATCTCAGGCTCGTTTGACGACGCGAGCCGGTGCGCGATCAACGTGCTCGAAAGATACGAGCCGACTTCGGTCGAGTGAATGCCGCAGGTGATCAAGACGATCGTCTTGCCGCGCGCGATCAACTCAGCCGCTTTGCGATCGCGTCCGGCGAGCGGACCGAGCTTACGAGGATCGGCGAGCTGCGCCTGAATCTGTTTGTACTCTTCGAGTCGCGCGAGGTTCGCGGGCGAGCTGATGGTCGCCATCACGAACGGCTTGTCCATCGAAGTCTTCCCCAGCGTCTCGAACTTCACTCGGTCGCTGGCGCGGTCGAGGCGTTCGAAATATTCGACGATTTGGTTCCATGAGGCGAGTTTCCGATCTGTCACCCGGAATGAATCCGAGTACCTCGGCAGGCGCTGGAATAGCGGTCTGAGTGGATGTGCCTCGCGTGGTCGGCAGCGACACTGACGACAAAAGCGAGACGAAGAGCAGTAGGGATGCGAGCGTTCGGCGCATTCAGCTTTTCCAATATTCGAAACGGGAAGTGGAACTAGAAGATCGGAAACAGTTTAGCGATCAATCTCGATCCGCGAAAGGCCAGAAAACACGCTTGCTGAGCGTGGGGCGGCCCGTGTAAAGTAGCGGCGTTTTTAATCCCCGCGCTCTCCCTCGTTTTAGAAAACTTGTTGGAGGTCAAACCGAATGTCTTCTGAAAGCGTCGGTGCGAATGAGTTTCCGGATATTGCCGGAGTCAAAGCTGCAAAGCCTGATGCGAATCCATTACTTGGCGACGTTTCAGGCCATATATCCCTGCCAGCGTGCAGGTTCGCGAGCTGACGGTGCTTCCGTTAGTTGTCGGAACCTTGCTGGGAATGGTTTTTGGCGCTTCGTCGCTGTGGCTGGTTTTGAAGGTCGGACTGACAGTTAGCGCTTCCATTCCCGTCGCTGTGATCTCCATAAGTCTCTTCCGCCTGCTGGGCAAGGTCGGCGTGCGCGAGGCCACGATTCTCGAAAACAATATCGTCCAGACGGCGGGCTCCGCCGGAGAGTCGATCGCTTTTGGCGTCGGCGTAACGATGCCGGCGATCATGATTCTCGGGTTTGACCTCGAGTTTACGCGCGTGATGCTGGTGGCGGTGCTGGGTGGTCTGCTCGGCATCCTGATGATGATTCCACTGCGCCGCGCGCTCATCGTGCAACAGCACGGAATTCTTAAATACCCTGAAGGCACCGCGTGCGCGGAGGTCTTGAAGGCGGGCGCGTCGCCCGAATCTCGTGCCGCGGCCGATCCGGTGTACAAAACCCGCACTGCCGAAGCGGACGAAAGCGCCTCGGGCGCGAAAACGATCTTCACCGGTTTTGGCATCGGGCTTCGTCTACCAAGTCGCGATGGCGGCGTTGAAGGGCTGGAAAGACGTCCCGAGTAAAGTGTTTGGCGCGCCGTTCAAAGCGGGGTCGCTGGCGGCGGAGATTTCGCCGGCGCTGCTCGGCGTCGGCTACATCATTGGCCCGCGTATCGCCTCGATCATGTGCGCCGGCGGCGTGCTTGCTTATCTGGTTTTGATTCCCGCCATCAAGTTCTTCGGCGAGGGAATGACGACGGCGCTGCCGCCGGGAACCGTCCCGATCAGCGAGATGGAGCCCGACGCAGATTCGCGGCGCTTACGTTCTTTACATCGGCGCCGGCGCGGTGGCCGCCGGCGGAATCATCAGCCTGTTTCGTTCGCTGCCGACGATCTGGCACGGATTGAAGGGCGGGCTCAGCGACCTGCGCGGCGGACAGTCAGCGCGCGTCGAACACGCCCCGCACGGACCAGGATCTCTCGATGAAGATCGTCGTCGGCGGATGCTGGTGCTGATTGCGATGATCATGGTTCTGCCGCAGCTTCACCTTCAGTTCAACCTGCTCGGCGCGATCCTGATCATCGCTTTCGGATTCCTGTTTGTGACTGTTTCCTCGCGACTGACGGGCGAGATCGGTTCGTCGTCGAACCCGATTTCAGGAATGACTGTCGCGACGCTGTTGCTGACCTGTTTGATCTTCCTGATTGTGGGTTGGAGCGGGCCGAGCTACTACGTCACGGCGCTTTCGATTGGCGGCATCGTCTGTATCGCCGCTTCGAACGGCGGCACGACGTCGCAGGATTTGAAGACGGGTTTCCTCGTTGGCGCGACTCCGAAGTATCAACAGATCGCGATTCTCGTCGGCGCGCTCGCGTCGGCTTTGATTCTCGGGCCAATCCTGCTGCGGTTGAACGACCAGAGCACGGTTTACGTGCCGCAAACGTCGTTCAAAGCAGTGAAAGATGGGCAACAGCTTGACTCGCTCGCTATGGCCGGGCTTCCTCAGTTTACGGAAACTGTGCGCCCCTCAGGCGCTGGAAACTATCGTATCCTCAAAAACGAAGCTGGCGGCGCCGCAGTTGCCGGACTCGAACCCGGCGAATACCTCGTCGACGACTCGGGCCGTGTAGTTCAGAAAGTCGAGCGCAATTTCCCGGCGACTTTGCGCGCCGACACGACGCAGCTTGGTCCAGCCGAACAACCCAAAGGCGGACTCGTCACTCCCGACACCAACAGCTACGCAACCTGGCACAAGATCGCGGAGAAAGACGGACCTCCAGGCAAGTACCTCGTCAACGCGCAGGGCGTGCCGGTTTACTATGTCGATCCCGGCATCAACGGCACTCATCGCACGACGCCTGACGGTTCTTCGGTTACGAAGTACGACGCGCCAAAAGCGACGCTGATGTCCTACATCATCAAGGGCATTCTCAATCAGCAACTGCCGTGGGGACTTGTGTTGCTCGGTGTAATGATTGCGATCGTGCTCGAGATGGCGGGAATTCCGTCGCTGGCCTTCGCGGTAGGTGTTTACCTGCCGTTGTCTTCGTCGAGTCCGATCTTCATCGGCGGCATGGTTCGCTGGCTGGTCGATAAATACCTGCGCACGAAGTTCAAGGACAAGAAACTCACCGAAGAGGAGTTTATCGCCGAGACTGACAAGAGCCCCGGTGTGCTGATGGCCTCGGGTTATATTGCGGGCGGCGCGTTGGCGGCGGTGTTCATCGCGTTCTTCGCGGGACTTTGGAAAGACCAAAGCGATGCCATCGAACACTGGGCCAGGGATCATAATCCGTTCTTCAACGGAGATTGGGCTAACTTGCTTTCGTTGGTCCCGTTCATGGTCCTCGTAGTGATTCTTTACCTTGTGGGCCGTGAGATACTTTTGGCCCCGAGGCGCACTCGCGGATAAATGCGAAGTAGAACCCAAGCGATTATTTGCGGCGCTGATTGTCGCGATCGCCGTCTGCTCGGCGGCGGTCGCGCAAAACCCGCCGCGGACGCCGACCGACACTACGCGTGATTTTTACCGGATGATGCGCGAGAAGAAGTATCGCGAGGCGTTTGCGATGTCGATTTACCAGCCGGCATTGGAAGGGCTTTCGGCGCAGGAGTTTGAAGATCTGCGGCCCGATTTCGATCAGCATGGCCCAGGCCATCGCCGAGAAGCTTCCCGCGGCGATCGACGTCAGCGGCGAGCAGATCAGCGGCGATCTGGCGACGGTGTTTGTGAAGGTGTTGGACGCCGACGGCAAAGAGAAGATCGAACCGGCAACGCTGATCAAGGTGTCGAACGCGTGGATTATCGGAGATCGGGAGAGCCTGGAGTTAGTCAAGAAAGCCGGGAAGAAGTTTTTCTTCGAGGCGCGGATCACGGCGCATCACAACGACGTGCAGGACATGCTGACGCGCATCTCGCTGGCCCAGGTGCTCTACAGCCAAAGTCACAACGGACAATTTGGTAACATGGCAGAGTTGATCGCCGCCGGCTTTGTTCCCGAAGGACATTGAAGGGACCGAAAGCACCGGCTATCGCTTTCAAATCAATCGTTCGGCAGACGGGAAGTCGTGGTACGCTACTGCCGAACCCGCCCAGTACGGCCGCACCGGGCGGCTTTCGTTCTATCTCGACGCTTCGGGCATACGAAACGGCGACGTCGGCGGCAAGCCGTTGCCACTCAAGAGCAATTAAGTATTGCGTCAAAACACCCAGGTTTTCTAGAATCGGACCAGGCGATTCCCCCGAACTCGCCTCTGCGGCAATGCCCCTCCTCAAGTGGTCTCAGCGATTTAGTGGTTTCACAACATGTCGGAACTGCCACGGAGAATCGTGTCGAGTTTACGCCGTTTCATTGGCAACCGGCGCAGATACAAGCGTGTGCAAGTGCGTTTGAACTGCACGATAAGTCTTTCAGATCCAAGAGTTACCTCAAATGGCTCCGCCCGCCGTCTGCCGACGCTCGACGGGCACACGCTCGACATCAGCAGCACTGGACTGGCGCTCATCGTTCCCGCGATTCGCATCGGCGAACACTATCTCGCCGGCGACGATCGCAAGCTCTATTTAAAGCTCGAACTGCCTGCTGGACCGATTGAGATGAAGGTGGCGACAGTAAGGTATGAGAGCCTGGAAGAGGGCAGCGACGAGTCGGGTTACCTGATCGGCGCGCGGATCGCCGAGATGCCAGACGAGGATCGTACGGCTTACAACGGCTACGTCGGAAAGCTGCTTAATCGATCAAACGGTACGTGAGTTTTCCCGCAAAGGCGCAAAGACGCAAAGAAGAAGCAGATAGGATATTCACCAAGCCGCTTCCTTTGCGTCTTTGCGCCTTTGCGGGAAACTTCATTCGAACTTCAATAACCCAAACACTTCCGGCACGTGATAATTCGGCTCGGGCGTTCGTGTAGGCCGCCAGGCGAGATAGCGCTCCGGCGCTTCCGGGCCGGCGCAGCGAAACAGGTTCGCGCGCCATTCATCACCCTTTTCAGGCTTTGGAATCGACTCGCTCCACGGAATTCTTATTACAACGATCAGGGTTTTTGATTTGAGTGCTGCCGCGGTGCTCATGCCCGATTTGTAATCCCAATCGGTCTCTCTGCCGTTGGGCGTCACGACGATGCCGAGATCGATCCATTCACCCGTCGGCGCTGCTTCAAACTCAAAATACCGTTCCGGATGCTGCGGATCGGGCGCGAGATAAATCTCGCACACGTCGCGGTCCCAGAGCCCAATTGTTTTCTCGTCTGTCTGGGGATTTGCGGAGACATTCAGCGGCTCGTGTTGTTCACAAACGAAACGCACGTGCAGCGCATCGTCAGACCAACAGATCCGCGCTTCGGCATGACGCGTCGCAATCGCCGGTTCGCCGGACCAGTAATGCTCGATCTTTACCGGCTGACAGCTCTGCCATGCCTCGTGATCGAACTCGTTAACGGAGATAGGTTCGTTAATGTAGCGGGCGATAATCATGTGACACGAATAGCACCAAAACAGTCGTCGAGTAAGCGCTCCGGATCGTCGTTCTGAAACACGCGCGCGTTCGTCGCGCGCTTACCAAATTTTTGTAAGAGATACTCAGCTTCGTCGGCCACGCCGCCAGTGCCGGTCAAACAGCCGATGATCTTGCCTTCGTCGTGCGCGACCGTGAATTCATTGAGCGAGCCCATCGCTCCCGCGACAAATAGCAGTACGTCGCACGAACGCACCAGCACCACGTTTCGGCCTTTCAAACCAAACCCGGTGTAGACGAGAACGTCGCACGAATCGAGCGGCAAATGATACGTCTCTTCGTGTTCCTGCTCGTTGGCGCCGGGCGAGATCCCGACGTGAAAACATCCCGCCTCGTGCGCTGTCTTGCCTACGACGTAAACCAGTCCGGTGGTCGCGCCCGTGAACAGCACTACATCACGCGCGGCGATAGCACGCGCCAAACGTTCAGCCTTTTCGACCACGAGCCGGCCCGTGTCGAGCCGTGCGCTGTCAGGAGCAGCCGAACCCATCACGCCGACTTTGATTTTCATATTCGAACCCAGAGGGTGGCTACAATATCAAGTGCCGCAAGTTTTGTAGGGGTGGCCCTCCGTGGCCGCCCTGCAAGCCTCACTCGATCGATTGATGAATGACAGGCCTGTCCCGGCGCTCGTCGAGTTTGTTTTCGCGCGCCGGCGCGATTGTTTCGCGATCCCACCAGCGCTGAGTCACGAACCAGGCGATGCCGGGCAAGCAAAAGAAAAGACCGATGCCGACCGTTACCCACCGCGGCGACACACCAAAGCGATCGAGCAGCTCGCCGGTCGCGTAGTTTGATGCTGCCATAGTTAACGTCAGCAGCGCCAACTCCGCGGCAAACACGCGGCCGCGAAAGTTGTCCTCGACCACGCGTTGCAGCATTACCGTCGAGAAGACCCACAGGATACTGCCGCCGCAGTGCGCGATTCCCAGCGTGATCAACGCAAGCACGAAACTGGTCGACGTGCCGAACAACATGTAAAAGAGGCCGCCAATCAGGAACGCGATCCCGATCGACGTCTGCATGCGTCGCTGTCCTTCGCCGGCCATGCGGCGCGCGACGATTGGTCCCACCGCCGTGCCGATGCCGCGCGCGGCAAACAGACACCCCAATTCCCGTCGCAGGGCTGCTGCCAACGGGGAAAATCCTTTCGCCAAACACGGCGAGCAACGTCAGTATGCCGCCGCCGATTCCCCACGCGGGTTTGACCAGCAGCAGCGCGAGCACGCGCGGGCGATCCTTCACGTACTTGATCCCGTCGATCGTTTCCGTGATTCCCAACGCGCGGCCAAACGAAAGTTTCTGCCGTTCGCGCTTTCGTCGTTTTTTCACGCGGATACTCGCGATTAAGGCGGCTGACAGCAGGTAGGTTGCAGCGTCGAGAATGAAAGCTACGTCAGTGCCAAACCAGCCGGTGATCAAACCGCCAATCGCTGCTCCGAGCGTCAACATCACAGACCACGTCACGGACGAGATCGCATTCGCGGGAACCAGCTCGCGGTCTGAAACGATCGACGGAATCGCCGCTGTTTTCGCGGGCTCGAAGAACGTCGACAAGCCGAGTTGAACAACTGTGAGCACGTAAACGATCCACAGTTGATCGGCGCTGCGAACAAACAGAAATCCAAGCACGACAACGGCGCGCAGGATGTCCGTCACGATCATGATCTTCTGCCGGCTGAACCTGTCGGCCACGACGCCCGAAAGCGGCCCGAATAAAAAACTTGGAACGAAGCGGGCGACCAGCAGCAGTCCCACGTCGCGGCCGGAGCCGGTGAGATTGAGAATGATCGTGTAGAGCGCGATGGTGTCGAACCAGTCGCCCATCTGGCTGACGACCTGGCCGAGCCACAGTTGGCGGAAGCTGCGATTGTTACGCAGCAGTTCGATATACCCGACAGACTCATAGCCGGGGAGAATGTTCTTTTCCGCTCTTTTCATCTACGGGGACGAAGATGCAACTCGCCTCACGCATTGTCAACACAGGATTTCGGCAGCGTGACCGATGTTCTCAATCTGACGCGTCAGATTGAAAAGAATTTAGGGGAGACTTAGCACTAACCCGCACAAATCTGCGTCGATTCGAACGGCACACGAGTTGAGAAGAGGTATAGCGCGGCGCAGGAGCCTCCTGGCTTCGCGGGCTCTCCGCACGGAGTCCGTAGCCGCAAAGTTCTATGACAGACGAGGCCGGCGTCGATCGAGAACAGTCTCGACGCGCGGCCCCAACAAAATCTCACCCAGCACGGCAGCCGGGTTGTTACGGCGGCCACTTGCCCAAACTTACCGGGGGTGGAGTTGAGTTGCTCCCAACTTCGCCTCCGGCACGCCCCAGGTGAGATTACGTAAACGCGGTCAAGCAGGAGAACTAATGGACTTCCCGGCACGGTCTGAAATCACCAACTCCCAGGTGGTGCGAACGTCTGTGCGTGAAGCTGTGGCGCAATGGTGGCTCTCAAGTCAACTCTGGATCTGCTGGTCGCTACTCCTCGTCCCGCTCGTTCTTGAAATAATCTACGGCACTCATCTACTTCCGTTTCTCGTTCTCGTCCCCATCACAATTTTTGCGACTTACCTGATCTATCGCAGCGGCAGCGCACGCCTGCGCGCCAAGAACGACGAGATTTCAGCGCTCGGCAGTCTGCATCTTGCCACTGCCGAAGCTCTCGCCACCGCCATTGACGCGAAGGATCAGACATCGCACTGCCACGTGCGCCGCGTGCAGATCTACGCCGCCGGAATGGGCGAAGTCTTCGGACTGTCAGCCAACGAGATCGCCGCTTTGAAAGCCGGCGCGTTGTTGCACGACGTCGGCAAACTCGCCGTGCCGCCGCACATCCTGAACAAACCTGGACCACTCACGCCGGCTGAGTTTGAAAAGATGAAGATTCACACGGTCGTGGGCGCGCAGATCCTGGGCCGCGTGGACTTTCCGTATCCCGTGTTGCCGATCATCCGGCATCACCACGAACAGTGGGACGGCCGCGGCTATCCCGATCGACTGCGCGGCGAGCAGATCCCGATCACCGCGCGCATAATCTCTGTCGTCGATTGTTTTGACTCAGTCCGCGAAGACCGTCCGTTCCGCCGGGGAATGACGCTTGACGAAGCGACCGCGTTGTTGTTGCGCGGCTCGGGAATTCACTTCGATCCGAAAGTCGTCGAGCAGTTTCTGAAATACTTGCCTCATTTCGAAGCGCAGATCGCCGTGCTTGGCCTGCAACACCAACCGACGAACAACTCTACCGAACCTCCGCTTCAACTCAGCGACATGGATTTGATCCAAACGCGCGAGCGCGGCTCGTTCATCGCCTACGACCAGATCAAGAAAGCGCATCGCGAAGTCTATGCCCTCTACGAAATCGCACGCACGTTCGGCACGTCGCTGAACGTCGAACACACGCTCGAGATCTTCGTCGACAAGGTGGCCCACGTGGTCCCATTCGACACTTGCGTCGTTTACTTCTACGACGAGATCAAGGGCTTACGCCACGGCGCGACACGTCGTCGGCAAGAACGCGCAGAAACTGGCGGTGAGAAGGATCGTTCCCGGCGAAGGTGTTACAGGGTTTGCGCTGGCGAATCGCAGTCCGGTGAATCAACTGCATCCGAGTCTTGATTTCACAGATATCAACCCGGAAGCCGGGATCAAGTATCGCTCGATGGCTTCGTTGCCGCTGTTCAAAGACGACGTGTTGCTCGGCGCGCTCTCGGTTTACTCAAGCGATCTCGAGCAATACACCGACGATCACATGCGGCTCCTCGAAACTGTGACGCGGCTCGCGTCTGATGCACTCGCGAATGCGATGCAACACGCCGAGGCAGAATCGAACGCGTTGACCGATCCGCTCACCGGCTTGCCGAATGCGCGTTATCTTTCGCTGCGCTTTGAAGAAGAGGCCGCACGCGCGCGCCGCACCGATCGAGCATTTCAGGTGGTGATGCTCGACCTCGACGAGTTCAAGAACGTCAACGACACGCTACGGCCACAAAGCCGGCGACCGGATGTTGCGCGAGGTGGCCCACCTGATTTCCGGACAGCTTCGCGAGTACGACTTTCTTGCGCGCTATGGCGGCGACGAGTTTGTTGCTCTCGTGCAGGAGGTCGTCGGCGCGCAAGTCGAAGAGTTGTGCGCGCGCATCGAGACAGCCGTGTCGAAGTTCTCGCTCCCGCTCGGACGCAATCGGACCGCCCGCGTCGGCATCAGCATCGGCACCGCAACCTTCGGCGTCGACGGGGAGACTCTGGACCATCTCGTGACGCACGCCGACAACCAAATGTACCGCATGAAGTCGACGCACAAGGTGACACGTTCGCTTCCCATCGAGGTCGAATCCGTCGACGTGCAATCCGTGCCTTCCGTGCTGGTTTAGCAATCCCAACAGTAGTAATGCCAGTTTGGACCAGTGGTTTATTACGCCGAAGGCGTTGGTTAATGCAAGCCCAGGGTTGCTTCAACCCTGGGTTGAGTCATGCATTAACCGCTTGAACTCTGAAGGAGTTTCAATGCAAACCGAACACTTTCAGTGTTTTTAATTCTGTTCTGCTGTAACCCAGGGTTGCTTCAACCCTGGGCTAGCATTAACCAACGCCTTCGGCGTAACTGAACAACTCAAGCTGCATCACTACCGATCAAACTAAAATCTTGACAGGTTCGACGCCATCGCTTTCAATCAGTTTTGAGGGCCATGGCTTTTCCTGCCGAAAACCAAAACGCAACCCTGCTAATAGTTGACGACGATGCGGCGGCGCGAGAGCGACTCCGCGAGATCTTCGAGACTGCGCAGTATCGAGTTGTGACCGCCAACGAGGCGGCGTCGGCGTTGCGCGTGCTGAAAGGAGTGCGCTGCGATCTGGTCGCACTCGATCTCGAGATGCCCGGCGTCGACGGGCTGGCGCTCTGCAAACTACTGCGCGCGCAACCCACGACGAGCAAGTTACCCATCATCGCGCTCTCCGAAAGCGACGACGAGGCCCACAAGGTCCAGGCCTTCACCGCCGGCGCCGACGACTACATCACGAAGCCTTCAACGCCGGGCGAGCTGCTTTCGCGCGTGAGTCTGCACGTGCGCACGTCGCAGCGGGAATGGGCGCTAATCGGCAGCAATCGCGAGCTGCGCTTTTTGACAGACATCGGCCGCGGATTGTTACGCGCCCTGGAACCCGAGCAACTGGTCCGTCGCGTCGCGGGCGCCACGTACGACTCGATTGATGCTTCGCTTTGCGCTGCTTACGTGGCGGTGGGCCGTGACAAACACGCGCTGTGCGTATTTGATCGCGAGGGAACGGCTGACGATCCATCGGTGCTCGATCGCGAGGCGTTGCAGGCGTGGCTGCGCTCAGCCGAATCAAGCAACTCAGCGTTGATCGCCGAGAAGCAGAAATTCCTCCTGCGTGACGATCTTCACGCCGTCGAATTCATGGCGCCGTTTCGTTTTGCCGGACGCGCCAAGGGGGCGTTGATCGTCGCCTTCGATCGCCGTGAAGAGTGTGGTGACACTGAACGACGTCTGATCGAAGCGGCCGCTCATCAGACATCACTCGCCGCGCACATCTGCTCCCTTTACCAGGCAGCACGCGACACGTCGGTAAGCCTGGCGCGTGAGGTCGAGAAGCGCACTGCGGAAACAGAAGCGCAGAAGCGTTTCATCGAAGCGATTGTCGACAGTCTGCCGTTGTCGCTTTACGCGATTGATCGCGAGTATCGCGTCGTTGCGTGGAACCGCAATCGCGAGCTCGGCGAGCTTGGCATCCCGCGCGGTTCAGTGTTGGGTAAGAACGTTTTCAACGTCCTCACTCGCCAACCGCGCGACGTGTTGGGGGAAGAGTTTGCGCGCGTGTTCGAGAGCGGCGAGATCGAACGCATCGAACAGGAGACGCAGACCACGAAAGGCGACATCCATCACTGGGTGATCAGCAAGATTCCGATGTGGGCCGACACAACCGGACGCGTGAGTCACGTGATCACCGTTGGCGAAGAAGTGACGGATCGCGTCGAAGCCAATCGCGCCGTGGCGCGCGCCGAGAAGCTCGCGGCCGTGGGCCGGCTCGCTGCGGGTGTTGTCCATGAGATCAACAACCCGCTGGCGACGATCTCGGCTTGTGCCGAAGCGCTGGAAGCGCGCGTGAGCGCAGGAGAGTTCGACGGTTCGCCCGCGCTCGAAGATCTGCGCGATTATCTCGGTTTGATTCGCAGCGAAGCGTTCCGCTGCAAGAGCATCACGATGGGCTTGCTCGACTTCAGTCGCACCCGCACGTCGGACCACGTCACGATCGATCTCGGCGACGTGGTTCGCTCGGCGGCGCGGTTGCTGTCGCACCAGAGAAGAAGCTCGGTAATCGACTTCAAACTCGAGATCGCGCACGACCTGGCCCATGTCTCAGGCGATCCCGGTCAGTTGCAACAAGCCATCATCGCGCTTGCCGCCAACGCTCTCGACGCAATGAGCGACCAGGGCGGCGTGTTGACGATCGGCGCGCATAATGAGGCTGACAAAGTCGTGCTGGAAGTGAGCGACACGGGCATCGGCATCCCGCCGGAAAACCTGCCTAAAATCTTCGAACCCTTCTTTACTACGAAGGAGATCGGACGAGGAACCGGTCTCGGCCTTGCCGTGTGTTATGGTATCTTAACCGAGCACGGCGGCACCCTGAACGTGCAATCGACCGTCGGGACGGGCACCACTTTCACTATCACTCTTTCCGCAGTCAAACTAAACGAGGAACAGACGGTTTGAGCGACGGACAGCAACAGCAAGCACGAATTCTGATCGCAGAAGACGAGGCGAACCTCCGCCTCGTGTTGCAGAAGGAATTGGAGCGCCTGGGCTATCGCGTGCAAGCGGCGCCGGATGGCGAGGCTGCGTTGCGCAAGCTCGAAGAGAGCAACGTCGACGTGCTGTTGTGCGACATCAACATGCCGCGGATCGACGGCATGGAACTGCTGCGGCGCGTGCATCAACGGCCCAATCCGCCGGAAGTGATCATGTTGACGGGCCAGGCCACGGTC
The DNA here is from genome assembly GCA_963770215.1 of uncultured Acidobacteriota bacterium. Classification (GTDB taxonomy): domain Bacteria; phylum Acidobacteriota; class Blastocatellia; order Pyrinomonadales; family Pyrinomonadaceae; genus PSRF01. The sequence goes on along the minus strand of CAVYOP010000005.1, from coordinate 152,421 downwards.
GAGACTGCGGTCGAGGCGATGAAGCTTGGTGCTTACGACTATCTCACCAAGCCATACGCGATTTCCGAGCTCGACGTGCGAGTGCGGCAAGCGGCTGACAAGCGCCGTTTGCGCGTCGATAACGTTCGTTTGCGCGAGCAGCTTGCGCGACAGTCGGCGTTGCCGGAGATCGTTTCTGTTTCGGAAGTGATGAAGGAAGCGATCCGGTTGATCGAACGGGTTGCGCCGTCTGAGGCGTCGGTGCTGATCACGGGTGAATCAGGAACCGGAAAAGAGCTCGTCGCACATGCGATTCATCGGTTGTCGAGCCGGGCTGAGGCGTCGTTTGTCGATCTCAACTGCGCGGCGTTTCAGGAGTCGCTGCTCGAGTCGGAGTTGTTTGGTTACGAGGCGGGGGCGTTTTCCGGCGCGAAGGGACGAAAGCTTGGATTGATTGAGTTGGCTGATGGCGGAACGTTGTTTCTCGACGAGGTCACCGAGCTGCCGTCGCAGTTGCAGGCGAAGCTGTTGCGCGCGATTGAGACGCGCACGTTTTTCCGTGTCGGTGGGGTGAGAAAGGTTGAGGTGAACGTTCGCATTGTCGCGGCGACGAATCGCAATCTCGATACTGTTGTCAACGATGATGTGTTTCGATCTGACTTGTTGTATCGCATCAATGGGTTTCAGATCAGTCTCGCGCCGTTGCGCGATCGACCGGAAGATATTGACCCGTTGACGCGGTACTTGTTGAAACAGATTGCCGGGACGCATCCGCCTGAGCTGACTGATGACGCGTTCGCTGCGTTGCGTGCGTATAGCTGGCCGGGGAATGTGCGGCAGTTGAAGAACTGTCTCGAGCGTGCGGTGATACTTTCGAATAATGGGCGGATCACGTTGTCGGAGTTGCCGCCGGAAGTAATGCGGCCGGTTATGTCGCCGATCGCGCCCGCGGTGTCTGCTCCGTCGCCTGTTGTCGGCGCTGACGTGCCTGTCGCCTTGGCTGCAGCGCCAACGCCGGGCTCGCTGCGTGAATCCGAACGTCAACAGATTCTCGCCGCCCTTGAACAAACGGGCTGGCATCGCGGCAAGACTGCCGAAATCCTCGGCATCTCACCTTCAACTCTCTATCGCCGTCTCCGCGATTACGATCTCGAAAGACGACGCTAAATTCATCTAATTTCGGTAGTAGCTTAAATTGAACAGCCTTCTCAGCGTTCTGCGTACCTCTGTGATCTCTGCGTTTAATATGCTTGCAATTCAATTGTTAACGCAGAGATCACAGAGGTACGCTGAGAACGCAAAGTTGAATTTAAGATACCACCCTAGTTTCTAAAAAAGGAAAAACGGCGCGAAGGGATCCACGCCGTTTCTGCCTTTGAGAGGTAACAACGAACACTCGACGCAGTGCGAATACGCCGAGTCCTGACGTTTACTCTGTTCTTCGCTGCTGACGCCTTCGCCGCAAATACAACCCTGCCAAGCCAGTGCCAAGCAGGACCATACTCACCGGTTCAGGCACGGAAGCAGTTTCAAATGTGAACTCGATTCCGTTGTTCCAGAAATGGCAGTCTGGATCGAATCCGAAAGCAATGTTGTTTCCGGAGTTGATGTAGGCTGCCAGCGCCGCGAGTTGTGCAGCGTTGAAAGTGTAAACAAAGTCTTGGGCCACATAAGTGCCAGGGCCTGAGAAATACGCGCTCGCCCCCTGGCCCACCATGTTGAAGCCACGGTTGAAGAGAAATGTGTTGTTGCTGCCTCCCGGCCCTAATGTGTTGGCGCCGATGAAGTAGTCGTCAATACTAGCGGCAGGCACAGGATCTCCGGTCTCGTCCACCACACTTGAGACCTGGTTGTTACCGTTGAAGCCCGCGTTGGCGCTGTTAAGCAGGCGCACGAACAACATGTTCGCGTTCGTGTCCCAGTTAGCGATGTTCTTGAAAGTGATCGTAGCGCTGACGATAGTCTTTCCGGCCAGGCTGGGAATGTTATTGATTTGCCAGGTGTACGCACGATGATGGTCCAGGTCGAACTGCTTCGAACCACCCGCGTAATCAGTTTCGTTTGTGTTGTCAGTTGCTCCGTTGGTATTTGCAGCGGTCGTTGGGGCTTTAAACGTGATGGTGTCAGCCGAGGCCGCTGCCGGCAAGGCTAATAACACAACCACCACGAATAACATGAGAGGTACTTTCACAGTTTTCTCCTAGGGCTCCTAAAAGGATTACACGCACGTGTTGGGAAGCCGCACCGTCCCGGGATCATGAACGGAAGCTCTCGGCGGGAGGGAAAATTCCTGCGCGGGTCGGGGATGGATCAGTCGACCAATGAGCTGTTCCGGTCTGAATTACAAGCAAGCATCAAGCCAATGGCCTATTGGACCATATTTAGGGAAATTTCTAATGGACCAATGTTCCCAATTTCCGAATCTCAGACAAATGGGTCTGGGAACTAGACGGGATTACGAAGTGGTCTTCAGCTTCTTGCGGTCTATTTTGCCGCGGTCGTTCTTAGGAAGTGAGTCGACGAACTCGATCCAGCGAGGGTATTTGTAGACGGCGATGTGGTCCTTCACGAACTGTTTGATCTCTTCCGCGAGCTCGTCGCTCGTTTGAAAACCTTCGCGCACGACGATGAATGCTTTCGGCTTCACGAGACCAGCAGCTTCATGGCCCACGACTGCGCACTCGAGCACGGCCTCATGTTGCAAGAGACAGTTTTCGATCTCGACCGGAGCGACGTAAACGCCGGAGACTTTCAACATGTCGTCGGTGCGGCCGTGATACCAATAGTAACCTTCGTCGTCGACGTGAAACTGGTCGCCGCTCGTACACCAGTCACCGGCGAAAGTCTCTTTCGATTTCTCGTGCGCGTTCCAGTAACAGAGTGCGGCGGAGTCTCCTTTGATGCGCAGCGTTCCCATCTCGCCGGTTGGCACTTCGGCGCCGTCAGCGTCGACGATCTTCGCTTCGTAGCCTTCTACAATGCGGCCCAGGCTACCGGGTTTGATATCGCCGGGGCGGTTGGTGATGTAGATGTGAAACATCTCGGCGGAACCGATACCGTCGCAGATGTCGATGCCGAAGGTGTTCATCCAACGTTCGTAAAGCTCGATCGGGAGGGCTTCGCCGGCTGAGTAACAGAAGCGCAGGCTGGAAAGATCGTCGCGCGAGGCGCCGGGGACGTTCAGCATTGAATTGATCATCGTCGGCACGGTAGTGAGGATCGTTGGACGATATCGCTTGATCACTTCGAACATCTTTTCCGCGGTTGAGCGTTCGGAGAAGAGAGCCGTCGCGCCGCCGACGGCGAAAGGAAAGAGCAGATTCGTTCCGGTGGCGTAGCCGAAGAAGAGCTTGGGCACTGAGACCGCCAGATCGTCCGCGTTGACGCCCATCGTCGCTTTGGCAAACACTTCGGTGTTGAAAGGCAGATCGTGTTGCAGGTGGACTGCGCCTTTTGGATGGCCTGTCGAACCGGAAGTGAAGAGCCAGATCGCGATGTCGTCGCGACGCGTGTCGGCTGGTGTGCACTCGGTTGGCGCGCTGTTTACGTGCTGCTCGAAATTAGACCCAACCACCAATACATTCTTCAAATATCGAGCATTGCGCGCTGCTTCAGTAAACACCGGTAACACGGATTGATGAATAACCGCGACTCGCGCGCGCGTGTAATCGAGATAGTATTCGTAATCCGCTGCGGGCAGCAGCGGATTCACCATCGTGATCACTGCGCCGATGCGTGCCGCGCCAAACCACGTCCACACAAACTCGGGACAATCAGGCAATACGATCAGCACGCGATCTTCGATGTCGAGTGACAGATCGCGTAACGCATTTCCGGTTTGGTTCGAAAGACGCGCAACGTCGCCGTAGGTCCAAGTTCGATCTTCGAAGTAAAGGCAGACTTTATTCTCCCGACCTTCCTCGACGTTGTGATAGAGGAAGTAGTCGGCCATGTTGAACCGCTCGGGAAAAGAGACTGCCATCGCTTATGCCTTTTTCTTCGCCTCCGACTGAAACACCTGTTCCAAAAAACTCGCGAGCGAGCTTTCGTCTTCCGTTCCGGCGGAGTTGAACTTCAAGGCAAAGCCGATGTCCGATGCTTCGTCGACGACCTCGGCCCAGAAGTGGACCATCTGCTGTTCCGGGAGTTGAATCTCCAGCCAGACCAGTTCCTTCACGTCGACTTTGCCGGCGCTCAGAACGAAGCAACCGTTGCGGCTGATATCGGTAACCGTTGCGTCTTCGCGTGAGAGCACACCTTCCCAATGTGCGGGAAGATTGACTCTTGCGCGCGGCGCTCTTCTTCTCTCTTTTTCATCAGCTTGAGGGGTTCTACTTTGCGCCTTTGCGTCTTTGCGGGATACCTGCTTTTACAGAAGTTTCCCGCAAAGGCGCAAAGGTTAGTTCAATGTGCGAATGGACACCCACTGCTGCCGTGTTTGACGTCGAGATACGTGCGAGCTTCCCAGATTTCGGGATAGAACTTCTTGTCGAGTGTGGTCTTTAGATAGCCGATGCCTTCAGAGCCGCCGGTGCCGCGTTTCGCGCCCACCATGCGCTCAACCATTCTGATGTGATGCGAACGCCAGAGCGAGAAGTATTCGTCGTGCTCGAGGAGCGCTTCGGCAAGTTGAAACTCTTCGTAGCGATCTTCGAAGTGAGTCAGGATTTCCAACACTGCGCGGGCTCGGTGCTCGATATTAAGCCCGCGCCGTTCGAGCACTCGATAAAAAGCGTCGGCGAGCGTTGGTTGGACCAATCGCGCCTGGAGACGTTCGGAGGCAAACTGATCGTTTGCAAATTCACGAACGATACTCTCGTCCTTCAACCCGGAAGAGAACTCGATCTCGCGAAACTGCATCGACTGAAACCCACTTGCCGGGTTCAGTTGGTCGCGAAAAGCGAGAAAGTTGATCGGCGTCATGCTTTCCAGGATGTGAATCTGCTGGACGAGCAGTTTCTCGATTTCCACCACGCGTTTCAGCGCGCGCGTGGCCGCGGGCACGCGATCCTGGTCCAGCAACGCGATCGCCGCGTCGATCTCGTGCAGGATCTGTTTGAACCAAAGCTCGTAAGCCTGGTGCACCGTGATGAACAGGAGTTCGTCGTGATGCGCGGGATCGGAAAGACATCCCTGCAACTGGATCAGGTCCTGAACGCGAAGATACTTGTTGTAGGAAAGCGCCGGATTTTCGCCGTAGTTGCTCGACATTTAGAACGCCGCCCCCGCCACTTCTCGATACGCGCCGGATCCCGCGATCTTCTTCATTTCCTCGATCACGAGCTCCAGCTCCTCGTCCTTGGTGTAGAAGTGAGGCGAGATGCGAACGCCGGCGCCGGGCCGGTAGTCGATAATGAATTCACGGCGAATCAATTCCTTCGCGATCGCCGCGGCGTGTTCGTGGGCGACTGTGACGGTGCCGCCGCGCCGCGCGGGATCTTTCGGGCTCGTTACTTCGAACCCTGCTTCTTCGGCGAGCTTGATCAGGTAGTCAGTCTGGCGCATGCTCTTCGCGCGAATGCGGTCGACGCCGATCTCGTTGATGATTCGATAACCGGAGCGCGCTGCGTACAGCGCGGGAATCGCCGGCGAGCCGTGCAGGAAGCGCGAGATGTCCGACGCGTAGCGGAGGTTGGTGTCAAAGGCGAAAGGCGCTTCATGGGCCATCCAGCCGGTTGTCTTTGGCTCGAGTTTGGTTTGCAGATCGGGCCGGACGTACAAGTAACCGGCGCCTGGACCACCGCAGAGCCATTTGACCGATCCGCCGGTCGCGAAATCTGCGTTCAATTCCTTGACGCTGAAAGGAACGGTTCCCGCCGATTGATACGTGTCGAGCACGACCATCGCGCCGACTTCATGCGCGCGATCGATGATGGCTTTCGCGTCCTGCAAAAACGCGCTCTTGAAAAGAACGTGCGAGAAAGGAACGAGCAACGTCGACTCGTCGATCGCGGCGAGCATTCGTTCGAGTGGAACGGTGATGCCGTCGTCTGATTTGACGGTTTCGATCTTCAGTTTTCCGTCACGTGCGTGCGCCTCGTAGACGTACATCACCGAAGGAAAGTTGAGTTCTGAATAGACGATCTTGTTTCTCTCCGGCGTCGGTTCGAAGCACGAGAGAATCAGCGACTGGCAGATCGGAAACGTTCTGGTGCATCACGACCGTGCCGGGATCGGCGCCGATGATCGGCGCGAGCTCGTCGCCGAGCGTGACGGGCATGTCCCACCAGCCTTCCGCCCAGGCGCGCACGCCGCGAGTCGCCCACGTTTCGGCGTACTCGTGAAGCTGTTCGTAAGTGGCCTTCGGCATCGCGCCAAGGCTGTGCGAGATCAGGTAGACAGTCTTCTCGAGAATCGGAAACTCGCTTCGCCACTTCAGTAAATCGTCAGACAAAAAGGTAGTTCCTCCTGAGGTTAAATGTACCAGAATCTGTCTAATCTGTGGATCGTGTGTAAAGTTAGCCGGTGCGCAGCATGTGGAAGTTTGCGAACCCAATCCGGCACCGAATAGAAGAAACTGACTGGCCAACAGCCGACGAAGCCGCTCGATCCCTGCTTTACAGTCCCATCAACATTGGACGGCTCGAGGCGCACAGCCGCACCTGGGTGCCCGCGATGGTCCCCTGGCGGGCGACTGAAGACGGGTTTGTCACGCAGCAGAACCTCGACTGGTATCGCGCGATTTGCCGAAGGGCGGCCGGCGGTGTTGGTGGTGGAGGCGACGGGTGTGCGCGATATTCCGAGCGGTCCGTTGCTGCGGATTGGCGACGACCGGTTTATTCCAGGGTTGCGGAAGTTGGTCGAGGTGGTGCGCGAGGCGAGCGGCGGCGAGACGTTGTTGTTCATTCAGATCATCGATTTTCTGGCGGTGAAACGGCGGCCGGAGCGCGAGAAGTATTTTCAGAGATTTCTTCAAATTGACGAAAGACATCGAGCGCGCGCTGGTTGAAGCAACACAGAATGATGAATGGCTGACTGCTGACGAAGCTGCCGTGCGCGATTTCTTGCAGGACGCGGGCGACGATGTGATTTCTGTTGTGCTCGACGAGCGGGAACGCGAAGCGCTGGATTTCGGTTATCGTGAGCGCGTTACGGACACTCACCTACAACATGTTCAAGATTTGCCACTTGAACTACCGCCGATCTTCGCAGCGGCCGCTGAACGCGCGCGTGAAGCGGGATTTGATGGCGTTGAGTTGCACTATGCGCATGCGTACACGATGGCCGGATTTCTGAGTGCGCAAAACGATCGAGCCGATGGTTATGGCGGATCGCGCGAGAATCGCATTCGTTTGCCGCTCGAAGTTTATCGCGCAGTGCGCGAGCGTGTCGGGGATGACTATGTCGTCGGGTGCGGTTCCTGGCTGATGAAGTGATCGCGGGCGGCAGTCGCGTTGAGGATGCGATGTATTACGCGGTCGGAGTTTGCGCGTGCCGGATTCGATTTTCTGTCGCTTTCGAAAGGCGGAAAGTTTGAGGACGCGCAACAACCGAAAGTGGGCCAGGCGGTCTATCCTTACACCGGACAGAGTGGTTACGAGTGCATGCCGACCGTGCTTTCGGATGAAGCTGGACCATTCGGACGAAGCGTTCCGCTCGTCGCGTCAAATCAAACGCGCGGTGAATGACGCCGGATTTAAGACGCCGGTGGTTGCGACCGGTGGCATCTCGACCTTTGCGCAGGCGGAAGAGATCTTACAATTGGGCCAGGCTGACATCGTCGGCATGGCGCGGCAGGCGCTTGCCGATCCTGATTGGTTTGTGAAAGTTCTAGCTGGGTCGTGGTGACGAAGTGCGGCGCTGCACTTACACGAACTATTGCGAAGCGCTCGATCAGGCGCACCGGCCGGTGACGTGCAAGCTGTGGGACCGGGTTGATCTGGACGAGCCGGGAATTGCGACGGTTGACGATGGACGAAGGCGATTAGAGCCGCCCGTGTGGCGCTGATTCGATCCAATTTTTCAATAAACTCTGGAGCTCGCTTTTTGAGATCTTCGATAACTTACCCGCCCGCTGCGCGTCATTAAACTGTAACGCCAATTCCATCGGCGCTCAGGTGCATGTACTGCGCCGCGTTCTCAAACCATTTCATACTTTCAAACGCCGCGGCTTGATAGTCTTCGATCACCGGACGTCGTGTGTTCGTGAAGTTTTCGAGCGCTTGTCGCACATCGTCGTTGTTGAAACGATTGCGCCAGGGCGATCGCATCTTCCATCGCGAGCTTCGTTCCTGAACCAATCGAAAAATGAGCTGTGTGCAGTGCGTCGCCAAGCAATATGACATTCTCGAAGAACCAATCTGTGTTCTTTACCAGCAGAAAATTGATCCACTTCGAGTTGTTTGAAAGCAGCGGATTGCCGTTCAAATCGTCGGCGAAGACTTTGCCGACATAAGTGCGCGTCTCTTCGTCGCTCATCATTTGCAAACCCAGCTCGCTCCCACGTCTGCGGATCGCACTCGACGATGAACGTGCTCGTCGTCTTGTTGAACTTGTACGAGTGCGCAGCGAAGACGCCCGCATCGTTCTCGCGAAACGTCAGGGTCAAGCCGTGGAAGAGTTGGTTTGTGCCGTACCAGATGTAACGATTTGAACGCACGTCGAGATCGGGCTTGAATCGTTCGGCATACCGCAGCCTGACCGTGCTGTTGACGCCATCAGCGCCGACGAACAGATCGCAATCGTTTCGCAGCGTTTCGAGGTCCTGAATTTCGTGACGGAAATGAATCTCGACGCCGAGTTCTTCGGCGCGCCGCTGAAGGATCTTCAACAGTCGCAGCCGCGCGATCCCGGAAAAACTGTTGCCGTGAATCGAAATCTTCGTCGTCTCCGTGAACGACGTCGACGTTGTCCCACGCCTCAAACTCTTTCGTGATCTCGGCATGCGACTCCTCGTCGGCGGCGCGCAGGTTCGCGAGTGTCTTGCCGGAAAAAACGACGCCCCAGCCGAACGTATCGTCTGGTCCATTCCGTTCATAAGATCTCGAATCCGATGCGCCGGGTCCGCCTTCTTCATCAGGATGGCGAAATACAGTCCGGCCGGCCCCCCACCGATGATCGTGATCCTCATTTACGATTGTTCCTTCAGCAGTTGGCTGGCGATGACGAGCTTCTGGATTTCGGAGGTGCCTTCATAGATGCGCAGCGCGCGCACGTCGCGATAAAGCTGTTCGACGATGTTGCCGCGCACGAGGCCCAGGCCGCCATGAATCTGGACCGCGCTGTCGATGATCCGGCCGGCGGCTTCGGTGGCAAACAATTTCGCCTCGCTCGCTTCGCGCGTCACTCGCCGTGCCCGCTGTCTTTCACATAAGCAGCGCGGTAGACCAGCAGTCGCGCAGCATCGAGTTCGGTCACCATGTCGGCAAGTTTTTCCTGAATCAACTGATGCTCCGCGAGCAAGCGTCCGAACTGTTTGCGGCTCGATGCGTGACGCACCGCTTCGTCGAGCGCGCGTCGGGCCATGCCGCAGGCTGCGGCGCCGACGCTGGCGCGAAACGTGTCGAGCGTTTCCATCGCCAGCGAAAACCGTCGCCTTCGTTTCCGACCATGTCTTCCGCCGGCACGCGGCAATCTTCGAACGCGATCTCGCCGATCGGATGCGGCGCGATCAGCGGCGTCCGTTCGACGACGGCGAAACCCCTGCATCTTCGAGCCGACAACAAAAGCCGACAACTCTGCACGTCCATCCGCGCGCGTGCCGGTGCGGGCGAAGACGGTGTAGAAATCGGCGATCCCGGCGTTGGAGATGAATCGCTTGCGGCCATTGATGACATACGTCTCGCCGTCGCGGCGCGCCGTCGTTTGGATCGCGGCGACGTCCGATCCCGCTTCGGGTTCGGTCAGGGCAAACGCGGCGATCGCTTTTCCTTCGACTGCGCGCGAGAGCCAGAAGTCGCGAACATGTTCCGGCGCTGCCTTCGCGATCGCGTAGGTGCCGAGCCCCTGCATCACGAAAGCGAGATCAGCGAGTGCAGATGAATAGGCGAGTGCTTCACGAATCAAACACAACGAGCGAACGTCGATTTGTGATTCAGCGACTGCGTACTGCAACAGTCCGACCTGGGCCAGGACATTGACGAAGTGACGCGCGAGTCCGTCGACGTCGTCTTCAATGCCCGCGTGCGGTTCGATCTCCTGTTCGGCAAAAGTGGTGACGCTGTGAGCGAGACTGCGGTGTTCGGGGGTGAAGAAGGGAAGTTGAACGACCAGTTGATCCATCATTTGAACTTCGGTTCGCGCTTTGCCACAAACGCTTCGTAAGCTTCGCGATAATCGGGATGCTGCATGCAGATCGCCTGCGCCTGCGCTTCGCACTCGAGCGCGGTTTCGAGATTCATGTCGAGCTCGCGATTGAGCATCTCTTTCGTCTTCGCCAATGCGAACACCGGCCCGCGCGCGAGTCGCAGCGCGAACTCGCGCGTCGCATTTGCGAGCTCGGCAGGCGCGACGACGCGATTGTACAGTCCGATTCGTTCTGCTTCAGCGGCGGTGATGAAATCGCCTGTGTAAAGCAGTTCGGTGGCTTTCGCAAGTCCGACAACACGCGGCAGCAAGTACGCGGCGCCCATGTCAGCGCCGGACAATCCGACCTTCACAAACAGGAAAGCAATCTTAGCGTCTTCGCTCGCGAGTCGAATATCGGAAGCGAGCGCGATACACGCGCCGGCGCCTGCGGTTGTGCCGTTCAAACTCGCGATCACCGGCTTCGGCAGCGTGCGGATGTTGTGCACGAGCTCGCACGTCATGCGCGTGAACTCGAGCAGCCCTTCCATGTTTCGACTAAACAACTCGCCGATGATGTCGTGTACGTCGCCGCCGGAACAGAACGCTCGTCCCGTTCCGGTGATAACAACCGCGCGCACATCTCTTCTCGTCACGCAGCGCGGCAAACATATCAGTCAACTCGCGATAGACTTCAAACGTCAGCGCGTTCAAACGCTCGGGACGATTGAGCGTGATCGTCGCTACGCCGTGTTCGTCTTGTTCGTAAAGAAAGCTGGTTGGCTGCTTCATGCCGGTAGCAACGCGATCCCTTCGATCTCGACCTTCGCCGCATCGTCCAGCAGTCCCGCCACCTGGACCAGCACCATCGCGGGAAAATGTTTTCCCATGTGCTTGCGATAACGCTCGCCGACCTCGCGCGTTCGCTCGCGATACTCGTTCTTGTCAGTGACGTAGATCATCAAGCCGCGCGATGTCTGACGCCTTGCCGCCTGCCTCGTTGACGACGGCAATGACGTTCGCCAGCGCCTGGTCAAACTGTTCGACAAAATCGTCGCTGACGATCTCGTGTTTCTCGTTCCACGCGATTTGACCGGCGATGAAGAGCAGCTCGACCACCGAACTCGGTAAGCAGTCCGTTTGAGTATCCGCTGGGCGCTCCGAGAGATTCGCGGATTGATCTGTTTGAAAGGCCATCAGGGCGAGATTAGAGCAACTTGTCCAGTCGCGGCGCCAGTTGTGCGGCGAGATTGCCGCTGCGGATCGAGACCGCCGATTGGCGTGCCCGACATGTTTCCTTCCTTGTCGAGAATCACGATCGAAGGCAGTTGGTCCACGCCGAATCTTTTTGAAACTGCGCCATCGGGATCGCGCAGCACAGTTACTTTCAAACCGTACTTTTGCGCGAAGTTTCGGAGCTGTTCGTCGCTGGCGAAATTCTTCGACTTCGCATCGTCCGATTCGGTGCTGACCCAGTAGACGACGACGCCGCGACTGCTGTACTCGTCGGCGAGTTTTCTGACGCCCTGCAGTTGTGTTTTCGACAGGGGCAGCCACGAAGCGCCGAACGCCAGGACCACCACTTCGCCGCGCAGACTTTCCGACGAGACAGTTTGTCCGTCAATCGAGCGCAGCGAAAAATCCACCCGATTTTGGGCCAGTGCGGCGACGCTGCAAGAGGACGGCGAGCAACGCTCGCCAGAAACCGTTTTTGGTTGTTCAGAACCATCTTTTCTCCTTCGCCGAAGCGTGCGTTTTCGCACGCTCGACTGGTGCCTTAGATGTGTCCCCTTGGGCTTAACGTTGGTCGATTTCAGGGGGTGGGCGGTAGGTGGCCGAAGACCTCCTCGTATAGTGCGCGGTAATCATCCCACGTATCCATGTCGCGGGCAACGAACGGGGAGTCGACGGGGATGCGTTTGACGTGTTTTGCGTGCGACTTGAACAGGGCACGCAGGCCGCCGGTTTGGTCGAGGTTCAGGAGCTCGGATCTGAATGTGAGGTCGACGAGGACGGGATGTCCGCCGCGGTTTTGCCAGGTTGGGATGACGATGCGCGCGCCGGTTTGCCATTCTTCGATAAGGTTTGAGACGACGGTCGCGGGGACGGCGGGATGATCGACCAACGCAATCAAGACGGCTTTTGGTGTCTTGGAAAGAGCCTGAATTCCGGCCGCAATCGAAGCACCCATTTCCTGATTTGGATCGGGGTTGATTGCGATAGTCGACGTGGTTGATTTGCTCGCGGATTTCATCTGCGCGGTGGCCCAGGACGACTACGATGTTTTCGATCCCGCCTGCGCGCAGGTAGTCGATGCAGCATTCGATCACTGTTTTGTTCACCGAACGGGAGCAGCGGCTTGAACGCGCCCATGCGGCGTGACTGTCCGGCGGCCAGAAGAATTGCTGCAACCTCATTCACTTTAGATTTGGAGTTCTCGCAGCGCGCGGAGGGTGTACTGTCGCGCCATCTGTTTGCGCCACTGATAGACGAAGTCGGTGTTGTCGAGCGGACGGGCTTTGATGTAAGCGGCTTCGGCTGCGGCTTGTATGTGATCTTCGTCGAATGGTTGGCCGGTGAGCGCCGCCGCTGCTTCCTTGATCTCGATTGGCGAAGGAGCAATCGCGCCGAGCACGACTTTCGCATCTGTTACCGTGTCTTTGTCTGTCTTGATCCACGCGGCGACGCCGAGCACCGGAAAATCGAACGCGCCGCGGCGGCGGAGTTTTTGATACGAAGCGCGCCAGCCGTTCGTCGGCGGAAGTTGAATGTCGACGAGCAGTTCGTCAGGACGCTTGCGCAGGTAGTCGATGCCGTCGTCGTTGTACAAGCCGGCTGCGTCAATCGATGCGTTCGCCGAGTGTGGAAGCGAACCGCAGTTTTGCGCCGATCGCGACCATCACTGGAACGAGATCCGACGACTGCACGGCCCAGCATTTCGAGCTGCCCGGAGCGACCCAACACATATCTCCATCTTTCTTGAGACAGAAGTTGATGCCTTTGCGCCACTCGTAATTCTGATCGTAGTAATTACAACGCGTGTCGAGCAGCAGGTTGCCGCCGATCGTTCCCATGTTTCGCAGGAGGGCGTGGAGATCGTGCGGGCGGCCTTTGCGACCACCGGATAATCGCGATTGATGATCGGATGTTCACAAATCTCCGTAAGCGTTACGGATGCGCCAATTCTCAAACCACCTGGTCCATCACCGGTGATCTGATTCAACTCCGCAAGACGCATCACCGAGATCACAGTCTTCGGCATCTGTTGCCGTCGCTTCATATTCGGATACAGGTCGGTCCCTCCGGCCACAAACTGCCCCGCCGGCCCACGTCTCCCATAATCCTCACCGCCTCCGCGATCGTCCGCGGAACGTGATACTCAAATTTCGGCAACCGCATCATCGCGAGTCTAAGTCTCCTACGCGCTCTTTTTCTCGGCTTTAACTCTGGATGGCGAGTGAGAAAGCCACCGCGTTTCATCTTGTAACGACCAGGCCTAAGAACCTCATCTTCGTCCAATCCGGCAGCCAGGTCGGCTTTATAGTCTTCTTCCGAAACCTCGATAATCACATTCTCACCATCATCTTCGATGACGGAGAAAACGAAAGATCTATCAATAGATTCGTCTTTCATAATCTGTCTGTTCCGTCTTACTGGCTCTTCGTGCCGAGATTATGCGTACAGCACCTCGTTTACCTTCGGCATAGAGAACAAACAGCAATCGACGACTCGAGAAACCAATAATAAAGAACCTTGCTTCGACACTTGAATGCGCAGCGTCGAAGCCTTCAACTGCGTTTAGATCATAAAACACTTCCGTCGCTTCCCTGAAGCTAACGCCATGCTTAAGAAAATTTGCCGCCGCCTTAGCGACGTCCCATTCGAATCTCATAGTGAGGATTGAGTCGAACTAATTTGTTTACGCAGTTTACATCATATTCACGAATGCACTGCCACGCGTGGCATCTCCGTGCCGTCGCCGCCCTCAGATGGTGTCAAGACGCGCAGGGGGTCGGGCCACGCAACAGGGGGGACGGTGTCCGGGCCGTAGCGCGGAGGCGGCCGCGTGATTTGTCGCTCAGGGCGCGCATTACTTTTTCGGGTGTGAGGGGCACTTCGTCGATGCGCACCCCGACGGCGTCGTACACCGCATTGGCGACGGCAGGTGGAATGGGCAACAGCGGTCCCTGGCCTACCTCTTTCGCTCCGTATGGTCCATTCGGATCGGGATCCTCGATCAGGTAAGTCTCGACGTCGCACATCTCCATCGTCGTCGGACTCTTGTACTCCAGCATCGACGGAAACTTATGCACGACGTTCCGATTGGTCACGATAAACCATCTCCTCCATCAGGATCTCGCCCAAGCCCCATGTAGACACTGCCCTCGACCTGCCCCAGCACCAGCATCGGATTGATCGACCGCCCAATATCGTGAGCGATCCAAACCTTCTCGACGACGACGATCCCCGTATCCGGATTCACATCCACCTCAGCCACGGCGGCGGAATAGCTGTACGCAGGCGATGGTCCAACACCCGCTCCCTTGAACTTACCCGGCGAACGCGGCGGCGTGTACGATCCAACCGTCCCAATCGTCCCAAACTTCGACTCCGCCAACACAACCGCTTCCGCAAACGAAACGCCAACCTCCGGATTCTCGACGTCAAACACGCGACGCTCCGCGAGCGAAAGGTTCTCGATCGGCACGCCAAGTTTTTCGGCAACAGCCATCACCAGCAACTCACGCGCCCGCTCCGCAGCCTGAATCGCCGCGTTGCCAGTCATCAACGTAACGCGGCTCGAATAACTGCCGAGATCGACCGGCGTCAGATCCGTATCCGCGGTGACGACGCGAATATCAAACGGATCGATCCCGAGAATCTCCGCGACGATGTAAGCGAGTATCGAATCCGATCCCTGCCCGATGTCCGTCGAACCGCACATCACGCAAACGCCGCCCTGGCGATCGAGTCGAAGCTGCACACCCGATTGCGGCATGTTGTTCCAGTAGATCGGCAACCCCGCGCCGCAGATATATGAGCTGCACGCGATGCCGACGCCTTTACCGTACGGAATTGCGATTTTCGAAATCCACGAAAACGTTCTTCCAATCAGATCCCTCGACAACGCGTCGATACACTCGCCGAGTCCCATGCTGCCGATGCGCAGATAATTCGCGGTCACAGAATTCGGCGGCGCGAGATGCTTGCGTCGCATCTCGGCCGGATCGAGTTGCAACTGCTCGGCGATCTTGTCGATCTGCACTTCGAGCGCGTAACGCGGTTGCGGCGTGCCGTGCCCGCGCTTTGGACCACACGGCGGCTTGTTCGTAAACGTCCGCACGCCCTGAAACTTGTAACGCGGTACGTCATACGTCACCGTCTGCAACGCGCCGGTGTAGAACGTGCTCGCCACGCCATAACTTCCATACGCACCGCCGTCGAGATACGACTGAAAATGCATCGCCGTGATCGCGCCGTCGTTCTTCACCCGGTTTTGACTTTCATCAACACCGGATGCCGGCCACGATGACAGTAAAAGACTTCTTCGCGCGTCAGCGTGACCTTCACTGGCCGTCCCGTGATCATCGACAACTTACAAACCGCGACTTCGTGATTGAACGGATCGCTCTTGCCGCCAAACCCGCCACCATTCGGCGTCGCAATCACGCGAATGTGACTGGCCGGCAGTTCGAGAACCTTCGCCAGCGCACGATGAACGTAGTGCGGCGTCTGCGTCGAGCTCCAGAGCGTTATTTTTCCGTCTGCATCGTAATGCGCAACGGCGGCGTGCTGCTCCATCGGCAAGTGCGTGTTGCCTTCGTAGAAGAACACGTCTTCACGCACGAGATCCGCTTCAGCAAATCCTTCTTCGAGATCGCCAAACTCCAGCGAAACTTTCTTATGAACGTTCCCGCCATCGCCGTAGTCGTGAATACGCGGCTCGTCGATCAGCACCGCCTCTTCGATCGTCGAGATCGTATTGAGCGGCTCGTACTCGACCTCGATCAAATTCATCGCATCGAAAGCGACGTCTTCGTCGATCGCCGCGACCGCCGCCACCGGATCGCCGATGAAGCGAACCTTGTCGATACACAGCGCATGCTCGTCCTGGCTGACGGGCAGAATGCCGTACGAAATCGGCAGATCCTTTCCGGTGATGACAGCAAAAACGCCGGGCAACGCCAGCGCTTTCGAAACGTCGATGTTCTTGATCAACGCGTGAGGCAAGATGGCGTGCGCAGCATCTTGCAAAACAGCATCCGCGGCAACACGATGTCGTCCGCAAACTTCGTCTGGCCCACGCACTTCGCGCGCGCATCGACCTTGCGAAACGGCTTGCCGATAACCTTGAATTTTTATCCACAGATGACACAGATTAACGGGATTTCAATCGAGTCCGTAAACACTTTCTTTCGGCAGTTCATATTTTTCGCCACGGATTCGCGCGGCCGCCAGCTCCACTGCCTCATAAATTTTTATGTATCCAGTACACCGGCAAAGATTCCCCGACAACGCTTCCTGTATCTCCGCGCGCGACGGATTCGGCGACTTCTTCAACAACTCCTCCGCCACCAGCAAAAACCCCGGCGAACAGTAACCACACTGCGCCGCGCCGAGATCTGCAAACGTCTGCTGCAACGGATGAAGCTCCGCGCCATTCGCCATCCCTTCGATCGTCTTCACTCTCGCGCCCTTCTGCTTCGAGCCCGAGCATCAGGCACGACAGTATCGAACGCCCATCGACGAGGACGGCACACGTTCCGCATTCTCCCAAGCTCACAACCATGCTTCGTCCCGGTGAGATTGAGATCCTCACGCAGAACTTCGAGCAGCGTCTTGTGCGGGGCGAAGGCGACTTCGACGTGTTCGCCATTGAGTGTGAAACCCGATCTGTTTCTTACTGTGAAGCGGCACCGTCTTTCTTCTTAACCTTGTTCAAAATCGTATTGTCGATCAGTCGTGTCTTGCCGATGTACGCGGCGATAGCGATCAGCGTCGGCCGTTCGTCGACACGATCGACCCGTTCGAGTGTCTCGGCGTCAGAGATGGTCACGTAATCGAGCCGCGCGCGTGGCTCTGATTCAACCGTCGCACGAATCATATCAGCCAAACGTCCAGCGCTGCGCTCGCCTTCCTTGTACGCCGTCTTCGCCTGGACGAGGGCGCGATGAATCACCGTCGCCGATTTCTGTTCGTCCGGCGTCAGATACAGATTACGCGATGAAATCGCGAGTCCCGAATCTTCACGCACGATCGGGAGGATCACGATCTCGGTATCGAACGCGAGATCCCTGACCATACGGCGATCACGAGCGCCTGCTGCGCATCTTTCTGTCCGAAGAACGCAAAGTCGGGCCGCACAGTATTCAACAGAATCGTCACCACCGTCGCAACACCGCGAAAATGCCCCGGACGCGACGCGCCTTCGAGTTGTTCCGAAAGTCCTTCGACGTTGACGTAAGTAGAAAAACCCGCGGATAAATCTCTTCAACTGTCGGCGCAAAAATGTAATCGACGTTGTAGTCAGTCAACAGCGCCGTGTCTTTCGTCAGATCGCGCGGGTAGTGTTCGAAGTCTTCACCTGGACCAAACTGCGTCGGATTAACAAACACTGAAACCACCACGACATCGCACATGCGCCTCGCTTCGCGCACCAGGCTCAGGTGTCCATCGTGCAAAGCGCCCATCGTGGGAACGAGGCCGATGGTCTTGTCCTGTTCACGGCGGATTTTGCGCGCGACTGAGGCTCATGCGCTGACGGCGATTGATGATCTCCATAGTTTTGAGGTTGGAATCAGGACTTCTCGGCTTTTGAGTCTCTCGTGGGGATTTCGATATCCAACTCTTCAGCGGTCTCGGCAGGAAGACCATACGACTCCGCTTCCGAAGGATACGTGCCGTTACGCACATCGTCTGCATACCTGGTGACCGCGTCGGTCATCACTTCACGCAAGTTTGCATAGGGCCGCACAAAGCGCGCCTGCTTGCCAAACGAAAGACCAAGCATGTCGTGCAGGACCAGCACCTGAATATCGCAATGAACGCCGGCGCCGATTCCGATCGTCGGAATACTGATGCTCTCGGTGATCATCTTTGCTATCGCGCGCGGCACAACTTCCAGCACCACCGCAAACGCGCCCGCGTCTTCCAAAGCTTTCGCATCGTCGATCAACTGTTGCGCGGCCTTCGCGCGTCTTGCCCTGGACACGATAAGCGCCGAGCTGATTGATCGACTGCGGCGTCAAGCCGATATGGCCCATGACGCTGATTTCCTCGTCCACCAGACGTTTGACGAGGTGCACACGCTTGTGCCCGCCTTCGAGTTTGATCGCTTCCGCGCCGCCTTCTTTCACGAGACGCAGCGCATTGCGGACCGCGTCGTCGTCGCCGGTGTGAAACGTTCCGTACGGCATATCGGCGACGAGCAACGCGCGTTGCACGGCGCGTCGAACGGCTTTCAAGTGAATCAGGATCTCTTCGAGTGTCACCGGAACGGTGTTGCCGTATCCGAGCACGACATTTCCGAGGCTGTCGCCGACCAGAATCACGTCGATTCCGGCTTCGTCGAGAATTCGTGCCGTCGGATAGTCGTAAGCTGTCAGACAAACCAGGCGCTCGCCGCGTTGTTTGCTGGATTGTAAAGACGGGGCACTAACCTTCTCCGGACGTTCAGGCTTCAGATAAGGCATTTTTTAGCTCTCTTTACACCACGATTTGTGGACAATTGAATTGCCAGAAAGGCGGAAAGTTTGGCTATGTCGCGGGCGTGATAACAAGTGGCGGGTATTATAACGGCAATCCGCGTTTTTAGCACTTCCAACGAACGACCGACGCGCTATCGAAAGTGTTCGCCAATAGTTCGCTTATGGATTTGCCGAGGACGGGATGGACGAGGTTCGGAACCAATTCATTGAGCGGCACGAGAACGAAGCGGCGCTGGTGCAGCCGCGGATGCGGCAACGTGAGAAACTCGGTTTCACGACGTTCATCTTTGCAAATCAACAGGTCGAGATCGATGGTGCGCGGACCCATGTGAACGTCGCGCGTCCGTCCCAGCGAGTACTCGATTCGCAGCAATCGCGCCAATACTTGTTCGGGCGAAGGAAGCGTCGAACCGCGCAGCTCGGCTACCATGTTCAAAAACTGCGGCTGGTTCTCGTTTTCGACCGGCTGTGTTTCGTAGACGTTCGAGAGGCGAATCACGTCGAGTCCCGCATCGAGCATTCCGCGCACCGCGAGCAACAGGTATCCGGCGCGGTGGCCGAGGTTCGAACCGAGTCCGACGTAGGCGTTTTGGATCATCCTAGTGCTTAGTGCTTTGTTCTTGGTACTTTGTTCCTGGCTTTCCTTTGCCGCAAAGAGAAGACCGGAGAAACCCGTTGCGAAACTTGAACAAAGTATCAAGCACAAAGCGCTAAGAACAACCTGTAATGTCGCAACTGCAAACACTCATCTGGCTCAAATGGCGACTGCTGCGCAACTCACTGCGTTCGCGTAAGGCGGTGGTCAACAAGTTGGCGACTGTCCTGGGAATGCTGGCGGCGCTCGCCTTTTCACTCGTCGTTGCGTTGTCGTTAGGCATCACCGCATACGCGCTCACGCAGCCGGGCGCGATCGGCGAAGTTTTCAGACGAAGTCAACGAGGAGGCGAGATCCCGATCGGCGCCTCGACGGAGTTCATCTTCTTCTCGATCCTCGCGTTCTTGTACCTGATGTGGGCCACGGTGCCGTTGAGCATCGGCGGCAGCAAACAATTCGACGCAGGAAAGTTGCTGATGTATCCGATCACTTTGCGGAAGCTGTTTGCGGTGGATTTCATCAGCGAGTTCACGACGTTGCATTCGGTGTTTGCCGTGCCGGCAATACTCGCGATCAGCATCGGCGCTGGTCTGGGCTCCGGCAATCTCGCGGTCGCGTTGCTTGGCGCGATACCTGCGACGTTTTTCGGCGTGGCGCTGGCGAAGTGGCTTTCGACGACGATCGGTTCGCTGTTGCAACGCAAACGCGCGCGCGGCGAGACGCTCATCGCGCTGATCGGCGCAGTTGCCGGACTCGGCGGCGCGGTGGCCGGACAAGTCGCGCCGATACTCTTTCGTCATGCTGAATCGTTGCGCTCGTTGCGTTGGACGCCACCGGGTGCGGCGGCAGTCTTGTTTGCGGGCGGCGGGCGCGACAGTCTCGAATACGCGCTCGCTTTCGCGACGTTGAGTACCTACACGATTGTCCTGATCGTCGGAACGTACTGGATCGCGCGCCGTGCAGCGCTCGGTCTCGGCGGACGCCGCCGCCGGAAAGCGGCACTGCCAGTTGGGCAAGCTGGTCCAGACGTGCCGGTATACGCCGGCTGGCAATTGCCGCTATTGTCGCCGCAGCTTTCGGCGATCGTCGAAAAGGAACTGCGTTACTCGATGCGCAACGCGCAGATCCGCATGATGGCGATGATGCCTTTGATACTGATCGTGATTCGTCTATTTAACCACCGCAACATGGGCGACGTGAGATCGGCTGCACGCGCGGGCGAATTCATGTCCTATCTTTCCGGCCTGCTGGCGACCGGCGGCGTGCTTTACGTCTTTCTGATTCTCGGCGGCCTCTCGGCGAACCTGTTTGCGTTTGAAGAGGGTGGCATGCGCAGCTACATCCTCTCGCCCATCGACCGGCGCAAGATCCTGATCGGGAAAAACATCGCCAACACGCTCGTCGCGGTCATCTTTTCCGTCGTGCTGTTGACGCTGAACGAGATCGTCTTTCGCGACATGAGGGCCGGCGATGTCGTCTTCGTAATACTGAGCTTCGTCGTGTTTGCCGCGATCATGTCGATCTATGGAAACTGGGTCTCGATTCGCTTTCCGAAACGCATGCGCTTCGGCAAACGAATGAACGTTTCCGGTGTTGCCGGACTGCTGCTGATCCCGATGATCGTCGTGCTCGGAGCGCCGCCTTTTCTGGCGGCTGTGGCCGGATATTTCAGTCGCAGCATTCTCGTCAGCTATGCGACCCTCGCGCTTTTCGCGTTGATTTCACTGGCGGTCTACGCGATCTCGATCAACTTTCAGGGCCGCGCGCTGGAAAAACGTGAAATCGAAATACTCGATTCGGTGCGCGAACAGGCGGATGAATAGGCTGGCTCCGAAGGGTGGCCACAGAGGGCCACCCCTACAATTAAGCGGTTGTTGACAATTTTGTAGGGGTGGCCCTCTGTGGCCACCCTAGATAGGTGTTACACTACTTGACAGAAATACAACAATGGCTCGCAGACGATTTCGCAGCAACCAGCGACACGAACCAACCACGGAGCGTTCGTTCCAGGAATACATTCTTTCTACGCCTGCGCCACAAACTTCCCGCACCGAGCTCCTGCGGCTCATCCGCGGCGGCGAAGACACGTTTCTCGAGCTCAAGGTAAAACTTTCGAACACCGAAAAGATCGCGCAGGAGATCGTAGCGCTGGCAAACACCGGCGGCGGCGTGATCGTGTTTGGCGTGAACGACCAGATGCGCGTCGAAGGCGTGGACGATCCGGAGCGCGTGCAGGACGATCTTGTGCGAATTTGCCGCGAGGAAGTGCAGCCGGGGATGGTGCCGTTTATCGATCGCATCGCGCTCGACAATGGCCGTCGCATTGTGGCGCTCGACGTGGAAACCAAACGGCGTCCGTATCGCACGCGTGACGGTCGTTTCTACCTGCGCATCGGCGCGGAAAAGCGCGAGGCGTCACGCGAAGAGATCTCCGCGCTGCTCGATGAAGCGCGGCCGTTGCGATACGAAGCCGTCCCGGCACTCGGCGCGACGATGTTGGACGTCGACGAGGCGCATTTGTGGAGTTATCTGCGGCAGTTTGAAGGCGGCGCGTTTGAAGAAGCGAATGTTGTCGGTTATCCGACCAGCGAAGTGCTCGAGCGCGATCTTTTAATGGCGACGAATGACGGGCACGAGCTTGTCCCGACTGTCGCGGGAATGCTGTTGTTTGGCCGCGACGAGCGAGCGGCGGAGCTGTTGCCGCGCGCCGCCGTGACGGCGACGAGGTTCTCTGGCGACTCGCCGCAGTCGCCCGTTGTCGAGCGCGTAAAAATCGCCGGCAGCTTGTTGACGATCTACGAGACGATGCTGCGATTTGTCAGCCGTTACTGCGATCTGCGCGAATCGCGGCCGCGAAGCTTCGCGGCGGAAAATGTCGATCTCGAATCGCCCGTGCCGGCGCGTGCGAATTACCATCGCGGCGTTGTCGAGGAAGCGATTGCAAACATGCTGGCGCATCGCGATCTGGCGTTACGCGATCTGCCGAGCCGCGTACACGTTTTCGATCATTCGCTGGAGTTTGTTAATTCGCGAAGAAGCCTGGGGTTCTCGCCGGTGGCGCAGAAGGCGATTCGTTACGGCATGCCGCAGCGTTTGAATCCGCAGTTGCACGCGGTGCTGACGAGCCAGGCTTACGGCGTGAAGCTCAGCTTGCGCGGTCTACCCGCGCTGCTGCGCGAGACTAAGCGGTTCGCAAACCGCAAAGCCGAGATCGTGTCGTTTAACGATGAGTTTAGACTCCGAATTTACGGAGCCTGAAAAGACTATTGGTCATTTTCCATTTGGCATTTTTCATTTCTCATTTAAATGAAAAATGGAAAACGTGAAATGGAAAATGACCAACAGTCTTTTCTTAACCTACTTCTTATTGTTGTCCGTCTTCTCGGGCTTGGGCGAGTTGTAGAACTGCCGGGCCTGGATCACGTATTCCTTATCGTCATACGTTCCATCGCCATCGACGTCAACACTGACCTTCAGCTTGTGCTGCTTTCCGTCGCGAACGTCGCCGGGATTGAACGCGAGACTGTACTGGCTCCGCAAAAGCGCATTGATGCTGCCGAGCACCTTCGGCAACTCGCCGGGAAAAGTTACTGGAAAATATGCGCCGCCAGTCTCTTTTGCGAACGTCGACAAAGTATTGTCAGCCTGTAGCCAGCTCATCCTGCCCGGCATGCCAAACACGCCGTCGGTCGCCGGCAACTGATCGCCGTACATCTTCTTGAACATGTTTCCGGTGCCGATGATGTAAATCGGAATGCCGGCGTTCTGCAGCACCTTGCGGGTGTCGCCGTAGTTTATTTTGCTGAATGTATCGAGCCCGGACGCAACCAGGACCACTGCGCGGCGCCGGCCCTGAATGGCCACCAGACCATCGTAGTCAGACTTGTCGGATTTCGAATCTTCCAGCACGACTGAATCGCCGCGGCCACCCACAAGCACAAACTTCAACGCGTCAAACAAGTTCGTCTCGCGAAACGCGGGTGTATTTCGCAGCAACAACGAGATCACTTGTTGCAGCCGGCCGGGATCGTTGGTGAAGTCAGTCAACGGCGTTGGACGCATGTCGAAAGCCACCACCGTCACGTAATCGTCAGGCGGTTTGATGAACTGCGAAAGAAACATCGCCGTCGGGCGAATCACTTCGTAAGTTCCCGGTTCGTAGCCCTGGCTCGTGGCAAAACCGAAATATTCCGACCATTTGCTGTACTCGACGACCATCGCCAACGTGATCGGAGCTTCCGGCGTCGCGAAGTTAGTGATTGTTTGTTGCGTGCCGTCCGCGAAGATTGCGAAGTTGGGCTTCTTGAGACCGCTTACGATCTGGCCGCTTTTCTTGTGATAGACGACGGCGTCGATGTTCACGATCTGGGTGGAAATGCTGACCTTTTCGATGTCCTGTGGCTTGGCTGGTTCCAGGTCACGCGGAAGAGGCTCCTGTTCGCCTTCTTTCGTCGGCGTCTCACCGGGTCGCTTGTTTTTCTTCTCGTTGGAAGTCGGCGGCTGCCGGCGCGACTGCGATAATCCGGCAGTGCACGTACAGGCCCAGGATCAGCAGGCACGCGAGGGCGATACCAATAAACGCATACGATCGACTAAATCTCATAGTATTCAACTCCCGAGGACAAGCGAGGAAGGTCGAAAGCCCCCAACTTGCTAGGCTCTCCAGTTAAAACAAGCCGTTACCGGAGGCAATCAGTGGTCTGATGCGCGTCCCCGAACCACGTTGTAGGGGTGGCCCCCACTATTGCATCGCAGGGTGGCCACGGAGGGCCACCCCTACAATGCTTTATCGACCAGTTGCTTCGGCTTCGATAACAATGTCGTAGTTGCCGGTATTATCTGTCAAGTCGCCTTCGTTAACTCCCAAAAACAGCACGCCATCGCGTTGGGCGACAAACTCCCGGCGCGGACCGATCAGAATGAACTCGTCGTTGTCGTCGCCGATGACGGCAATGAGCGCGCCTGTCGCCTCGCTGCGCATCAACTTATCCTGATCGTTCATGTTGGAAACACCGCCAGGCGTCGAAAAGCGTCCGCGGCCGAGTGAAACGCGGCCCGAAGCGCTGATCCGCAGACGCTGTCCTTTGCGAACGACCAGGCCGCTGTTTGTCCAGCCGTTATTCGCGGCGTCAGCGCGCACGCCGACCTTGATCGTTAAAGAATGTCGGAGGCGCTGCCGACGCCGAAACAGGCTGCGTGTCGACGCGTGGCTCAGAAGTGGTCGGGTCGATGCTCGGAAATCGTCGTGCGCGGCGGCGGATTGTTTCGCGGCGGTGTGTCGTCGGGGACGTTTGCTGGTCCAGACGAGGGAGTGGCGCGTCGAACTCGATCGATTCGACGTCCTCGACGTAAACGGTAGTTTGCCCACGCCTGCCTCGCGCATTGCCGCCGATCAGGATCGTGAACTGCTGGTCCTTAAATCCGATCACCGTTCCGCGAATGACACTTCCGTCTTTGAGACGAATGGTATCGGCGAGAAGGGGAGTGATCAGGGAAAGGAGCAGCGAAATGGAGAGCAGAAGTCGAACTATTATCTTCATGGTACTTCTCCCTTGCCCTTAACATAGCAAAGCGTTGGCATTGCGACAACAAACGCGAGCAGAAGACGGTTGCGAGATCCGATTCTGCTCGCGTTTGATTAATTCTCGAATTTGATCCGCGTTAGGTTTGCGGCGTCAGCTCAAGCGACCATTTCTTCAGTTTTCCAACATCCTGGCCCACGAGGTCCGTCACGCGCAGCACCCAGTTGCCCTGCACCGGTTGACCGACAAGCGGCAACAATGCGGCGACGAGGACGGTTTGAGTCGAGATCCAAAGCAAGGTCGTCGGCGTCGCCGCCGGACTGTCGCGTGCAGCAACGCGCGTCGCCGCCGTTACGGCGCAATAGCTCGACGCGCAAGTCGCCGATGAATGTGTGTTGGATCTGCACCGTGAATTTTACTTGTCTCGTCGTTCCCTGGTTCGCGAACGCAAGAGCTGCTGACGCCGGCGGGATCGTTATCGGGAATGTCGATATTCGGCGACGACTTCATGACTTTCCACTTGGTTGCCGGCCCATCCAGCTTCGAGCTCGATCTTCCACGCGTCGAGCTTGCCCGTATCTTGACCTACGAGATCGCGAACACGCAGTTCCCAATTTCCCGCGGCGGGTTTGCCGATGAGCGCCGCCAAAGCGGGTTGGCGGACTGAATCGTACGTCTGGCGAAGATTGTCCGTGCCGCCGCCCTGACGATCGTGAATCAAAGCGCGATCGCCTGACGGGCTCACCAGCTCGACCTGCAAGTCGCCGATAAAACTGTGGCTGATGCCGACAGCGGTCTTGATTCTGCGCGCCATGCCGGCCTGGTTGATCGCAATGCTGCTGGTAATGCCGCCCGGTTGTTGTCAGGAATCGCGAGCGCCGGCGTCACTTCGACAACGACAACCTGTCCAACAGGCGCTTCCTGGCCCGATACGGAACTTGATCACTTCGGCCGGCGCGCTGATCTGCGACAGGACCAAACGCGAATCGACGTTGTCCCACTGTCGCGACGAAGGCGCCGTTGCATGCGACAGCGCTGTTCCCGAAATAGCGCCGTACAAATCGCCGCCATCGCCACGATTGTTGTCGTGTTCGAGGTCCATTCGGCCATCGGCCTGTAACAGCGCGCACTGATAGTGACGCGTCGACGAGCCTTCCTGAAGCTCGTTCGATCCCTTTGTGTCGCAGTGATAGACAGCGAGTCCGCTCGACGGCAGGTGTTGGTCCAGCCCCATCTTGGTCCGGTTTTCGACGATGAAATACTCGTTGAATTTGTCAGTCGGATACTTCATCACCGTGCGGTAGTCGGCGTGTCGCGCTTCCTTCATGACCGGGTTGAGACAGATCGATAACGGTTGTCGCACCAGCCTGCGAGGTCGCGCAGGTAAGCGCAGACCGGCGCGGGCGTGAGGCCGTTGTTCAGATGATTTCCCGCGCCCATCAAACAGTACGAGCCGATGCCGGCGCTCTTCGACGCCGTCGCCGTCGCGATTGCCGTAGTCGTACATGTCGGGAAAGCGGCAAAGCAGATGACCATTCTCGTGACAGAACGTTCCGATTGTGAGATCGTGTGGAGTGCTGCCCAAACCCGTCAACAGATAAAAGTTGGTGCGCATGTTGCCGAACACCATTTCGAGGAAGGCGTTGTGCGGCCATAACTCTTCTTCGTAGCGCGATTGTCCGGCGTAGAGGAAATTGACGGCGTCGATGACGCCTTCGTCGACTGAATCAAACTGCTTCAAGTCGATTCCGGTCTGCACCGCGAGTTGCATCGCTTCAGGCACGAGCGAATTGTTGACGTAAAACTGTTGTTTCTTGCTGAGCTTCACTGGACCAACGACGACGTTGGTGTAATCGAGTTTGCCGCCCGATACGAGTAAGAAGTAATCGCGGGCCGAACAGAAGTTGCCGTTTCTCGTGTAATTCTGCCCGTTCAGCATCTCTTCTACGTCCTGTTTCGTGATCGTCGTCGTTACGTCCTGAAACTCGACGAGGATCGTTAGACCAGCCACTGTTCCGGTGCTCACGCGGCGGCCGGTGAGTAGACCGCTGTTTGGACCAAGGGTGTGAAAAGTGTCGGCGGCGGCGAAGCCTGGGCGGTGGTTGGCGCGTCGCGTGTCGCACAGTGAACTTCTCTTTGCGGACCTCTTCTGATTCGGTGATGTGGCGGCGAAGTTCAGGCGGTGGCGGCGTGCGTCATCGGTATGCCGGTCGAGACGAAGCGGCCGTTGATCGGTTTGGGCGTAACAGTACAGTCCCTTCTCTACGTCGTAAACAACCGTGTAACCGTCGATCGTTTCGTACTGCGCGTAATGTTCGTCCCCGATGACCACCAGCCGGACGTCGGGGCCGTTCTCTTGTTTGAACGTCAATTGTTCGTTGAATATTCCGCTCATGAGGGTATTCCTTTCTTTCGAGGCGTGGTTGTGGGTCGCCGCCGTTGACGGCGTGGTTTAATGATTGTTAGTCCGCCGGCGTCTGGCGGGGAGCGTTTCTTGATTTTGGCTTCGGCTTTCGCAGCGCGGACGGAAAAAGCTTCTTCCAGGTGTAACGGCAGATTCGCGGGAGGTTCTTCGGTTGTCGGAGTCTTACTCGAGACAAACTTGCCTTCGTCGTTGGTTAGAGCGTAGGTGTACAGGCCGAGTTCCGGGTCGTAGATTACTGTGTAACCGCGGGCGTTTCGTAGCGCGCGTACGATTCGTCTCCGTTTACGACGAGAGAAACTTCAGGGCCGTTCTCCTGTGGAAAGCTGTCAGTTCGCCAAAAATGCCGGTCATGATTTTGATTCTTTGTCCGCGAGAGCTTACACCCTTTCACTTATATATGGGATTAAAATCGGGTTCATTTCGGAGGGACGCTGGATGGGTCAGTTTTCCAGGTGGCCGCTGCACGAGGATCAGAAAGGGTTTTTCGACTATCTTTTCGCGCTTGTGCTGAACATCGTTTTTCTCGCGCTAATCACGTTGCTGCTTTGGCCGATGGGACGCGTGACGTTGGTCGTGCGTTTGGCGAAGGGTTACTGGATTTTTTGGTCGGTTCTGATCGGGGTGACCATTGTGCTGGCATTGGTCCATCGTTTCTTCCGGATGGATTTGTATGAGCGTTTCAATGCGTACGTGATTTCGGGATTGGTGGTGAGTGGGATTCTGCAAATCGGGTGGTCGGCTTACGCAGCAGTGGTGGTGCGAGGTTCGGTTGTAGACGCGTCTATTTGGGTTGCGATCGTTTTATACGGTGTCGGTGTTGTTTCGGCTTACGTGGCGTCTGTGGCAGTTGGAGCTTATTACACCGGTACCCTCTATCGCATGGTCAACTCCGCCCTCGCGGTCCTCAGCTTCATTCTGTTCAGCGTGTGGCCTGCTGCCGGTCTGGCAATCTACGGTTGGTTCTTCGATCTGTTTTGCAAACGATCGCCGGCGAATCCTGGCGCACGAAACAGGATCGCCGCTTTAGTTGTCTGCCAGGTGCTAACTTTGACGCAGCGGTGGCATCGGGATCGGAATGCCGTACGTTGTTGCGCCAACTCCAACGCCGCCTTCGCACGAATTCGGAGGCGTTGTACAAACGCGTCGCGTCGCCGGACATTCTGCTGCCCAGAACATGTAACCCAACATTCCGCTCGTTGTGCCGGCGCCGTTCGGCGCAACGGTTTGCACGTAAGTACCGGTTGAGTTGATCAGCGACGCACTGAAGCTGGTGCATTCAGGCGCAGCTCTGTTGCCGGTGACGATGTACAGCGCACCCGTAAACTTCGCACGGCGCGAGCGGCAGGATCGGAGGACCAAACTGCGGCTTGCCATCGACGTGTTCCTGCCAATCGGCGGTTGCTGTTGCCGCGCTGTTCGGTTGTCTCGCCGGGACCATCGCGTTCGCGTAATCCAACACAGGCGTCGCTGGTATTCAACCAGTCGGCAGTTGCCTTGCGCGTTAAAGCGATCAACCAGCGATCGCCGGCGGCGAGATCGATCGTCAATCGCGCCGCATGATTGTTTCCCGAAGCGTCGTAAGGATGGACTGAACGATAAGCATTGATGAACGCCTGCAATCCGGGGAGATTCGGGTTCGTGTTTTCTTCGTAGTCGATCTCAAAGCCGACGCCCAGACGTTGTAGCCGCCTCGGCGGCGTTCAAACCGAGCTGCGTCGGGTTAGTTGCGAGCGCCTGGTTCCACGCATCGGTGTAAGTGATTCCGCCCATGGATAACTGGACTCGAATGCCGCGGGTCTTGAAGTAGTCAACCACTGCCTGGTTCATGCCGATGGGTATGCCTTGTGAGTTGCCGGCGTCGTTCGTCTTGTTCAGCAGCCGCAGCGGATGAACAAAGCTCAAGACGATCAGGTTTACGGACGGTCGTGCCGTCGCCGCGATTGATGATCCAGCGGTTGCGGGTATTGAAGTCCGTCATGTTGCGGACGCTGGCCCAGGTGCAGAAGTCGTTGCCGCAATGCCAGGCGCCGTAAACGGAAACCGGCGTCGCGAGAGCGGCATTCGGTTTGGCAGAGCTGTTTGGGGTTGCAGAGAACACGCCGAAGAGTACGGCGAATACAAGGATACTCAGTACGAACAATAGTCTTCGCATTCCAGTTGTTCCTCCGTCGAAGTTTTTGAAAAACGTTTCGGTCAATTGAGGGAGTTCTTGAGATCCGATTATTACTGCAAGATCAGGAACGCGTAAACTCATTATTCGTACATTGATCGAACATAACTTCGACACAAGTAGGGTTCATTGTCATTTCTCCCTTAACCTCTCAACCACAACCTTCACCCCCTTAGCAATAAAGGAGGATCCAATGAAATCGCTATTGAAAGGACTCGCGCCTGTAGTTCTATTTCTACTCACATGCAGCGGCGAAGCAGTTGCCGATCCGGTGTGGAACCTTACAGTGACAAACAATACCGGAATGACAGCAACTGGCTTTCAACTCATTTTCACTGGCACGGGAGGATCGATAACCAATCCAGTGATTGTTATGAACGCCGCGGGAGCCGGCGCCCCGACTATTACGGTCGTAAGTTCCGGTAGTGGCATCAATGTTAGTTGGGGACCGCCTGGTATACCTCCGGGTGGCTCATTTACGGTTCAGTTTTCAACCCAGTTTTCCCCTATCCAACCGAACAGCGGGTTCTGGTTAGTACCCCAACAAATACCAGTTGATTTTACTCGCGATAACGTAACTCTGCGGGAGATTCCCGAGCCGTTTACCTTACTCCTTCTGGCAACGGGCCTGGCCGGAGTGGCGATCAATTCGCGCAAGAAACTTAAGGGGAGTGGCGGTTGATGCGGATTAAAAGTGAAGTGGCTGGGAGGCAGGGACTCGAACCCCGATAGCCAGATCCAGAGTCTGGAGTCCTACCATTGGACGACCTCCCAGCACGAGGGTCTTGAATTTAAGAGTGGGAGGCGGTTTTGTCAACTTTCCCGTCGAAAGGGTTGTGCCTCAATTTGAATTCAGCATGGTATATTTATTAAGCATGCGAAAGACAACCACTTTTAGTAACGGGCCGAGCAAAACTCACAGATCTGGAACGACTCCGTTTGTAAGCACTACGTCCGCAGCGCCAGCGGAAAAGTCTCTCGACAAAACGTTTAAGGTCATCAACCAGATGGTCACTGATGGCGTAATTGAATCCTATGCTTTGGGTGGCGCAATGGCATCACTTTTCTACACAGAGCCATTTGCTACTTTTGACGTTGACACCTTTTGTTTTATCAACGGTATCACTGACGAACTTGATCCTCTTCGCCCTATATGACTATTTGCGGCCTCGTAAAGTTCCAGAATACGCAGAGGGATTTATTATTGAGGGCTTACGTGTCCAATTTCTACCAGTATTTAACCCTTTGAATGATGAAGGTGTTCAAACAGCTAACAGTTTTTCGGTCAATGATGTAATCATTCAAGTGATGGCTCCTGAATACTTGGTTGCCAATATGCTTGAAACAGGCAGAAGAAAGATCACACGCGAATAGCCCAGTTCTTTGAGGCCGACGTTTGTGACACTGACAAACTCAACGATATACTCTCTCGACACAACCTAAAAAGTAAGCTCGAAGCCCTGCAAAAGACTTGGGATGCCTTATGAAAAAATATCCTGACGTATCTCAAATACTCGCTAAGAAAGCCTTGGGGCGAAAAGCTCTCGAAAAGCTTCCCGTTAACGAAAAGCTCCAGATTATGGAGACGTTGAGCAAAGCTGCAAAACAGGCACGCAACGACGCCAAGCTCGTAAATAAACCAAGCAAAACAACCAAGGTTGCCTAGTTAAATTTGGCTAGTCTTTTTCAGCGGCCTCTCTCAGTGTCTGCCGTATCTAAGCTGAGAGTGTTTGTGCTCGCTCTTGTCTGTGGCTTTGGTGATGGCGTGCGACCGTAAAACTGGTTTTCAATTTAAGACACTCCCCTCGAAAGCTATTCGTTCCGTAATGCCGTCGAAGGATCGACCTTTGTCGCGCGTCGGGCGGGGAGGTAGCAGGCAATAAGGGCCACTCCCAGTAGCAGGAGCGCAACCGTCACGAATGTCAGCGGATCGTTGGGGCTCAGGCCGAAAACCGAGTTGTCGAGCCAGCGCAACAGCGCAAAAGATCCACTCAGGCCGACGATCAAACCAAGCACCACGTTCCGCATTCCCTGTTTGATCATCAGACGCAAAATCTGTCGCGTGTTCGCTCCCAACGCCATCATCACACCGATATCACGCGTGCGCAGCCTGACTACGTGCGCCACGATTCCATAAAGACCAACCGCCACCAGCAACAACGCGACAATGCCAAAGAGACTCAACAGCACAGCTTGAAAACGATGTTGCGAGGTCGCGTTGGCGATGATCTCGTTCATCGATTTCACGTTGTACACAGGTTGATCGGGATCGATCTGATTCACCTGCGCGCGCATTGCCCTGGCAAAACTGTCCGGCTGTCCGGTGGTGCGGGCCACGACAACCAGTCCGGGCATGCCGATGTAACCATAAGGAAAGTAAAACGCCGGCAACGAATCCTGCTGCGGATCGACGTTACGCATGTCGCCCACGACGCCAATCACCGTACCGAAGGGATTGTTCTTGTCGGGACGAAAATGTTTGCCGATCGCGTCTTCGTTGGGCCAATAGCGGCGGGCAAAGCTTTCGCTGACTACAAACTCGAGCGGTCTGTCGCTGTCATACTGCTGACTGAACTCTTCTCCTTTTAACACCGGAACACCGATAGTCCTGAAATAGTAAGGCGTGGCGACGTGAGCTT
Organism: uncultured Acidobacteriota bacterium; assembly: GCA_963770215.1. Taxonomy (GTDB): domain Bacteria; phylum Acidobacteriota; class Blastocatellia; order Pyrinomonadales; family Pyrinomonadaceae; genus PSRF01. The sequence goes on along the minus strand of CAVYOP010000005.1, from coordinate 120,159 downwards.
CCGCCGACGTGCGCGCCGCATTCGTCGCGTCGTCACCTTCGATCGTAATCTCCACGGCCCAATCGCTGCCGGACGCCGGCGCGCGCTCGGTAGCGGCGGCGTCGACCACGCCGGGAACGGTGCGCAGCCGCTGCATCAGTTGATCGAAGAAGGCAGCGCGCTGTTCGACCTGGCTGTACTTAGCTCCCGGCAAACTGATCTGCATCGTCATTACGTTGTCAGGCGCAAAGCCCAGCGGCGTGGATTGCAGTCGTTGTACGGTGCGCACGATCAGTCCCGCGCCGGTAAGTAACGCAACGGCGAGTGCCACTTCGGCGATGACGAGCGCGCTGCGCAAACGGTGAATTCTGCGATTGCCACTGCCGCGTCCGCCTTCTTTCAACTTTTCGGACACGGTCAAGTGTGAAGCCGACCACGCGGGCGCGAGCCCGAAGATCAAAGCGGCGATTGCCGTAATAAGAACAGCAAAGCCCAGCACGCGAAGATCGATCCGAGTCTCACTCAAGCGCGCAATGTTTGGCAGGTTCCTCGAACCGATCAATCGCGTGGCCCAATAGGCCAGAAACAGTCCAAGCAATCCACCCAATCCCGCAAGCAACACACTCTCGCTCAACAACTGCCGCATCAAACGCGCCGGCCGTGCGCCCAACGCCGCTCGCACGGCCATTTCCTGTTGCCGGCTTGTGCCTCGAACCAACAGCAGGTTCGCGACATTCGCGCACGCGATCAGCAGCAGCAAGTAAACTGCTCCTAACAGCGCGAACACCGAGAGGCGAATTCCTTCCGGCACGAGCCAGTCGTAGAAGGTGCGCAGGCGCATGGTCCAGCCGGTGTTCGATTGCGGATTTTGCTCGGCGAGCCTCGCGGCCAGCATTTCCATCTCGGCTGTCGCACGTTCGAGCGTGACGTCCGGCTTGAGCCGTCCATACACCGAGAGGTTTCGGTTTGCGCGATCGGCGCGCCAGGGCTCGCGTGCCGGATCGATGACGAGTGGAACCCACAGCTCTCTGCCAGTGAATTGGAATTCACGAGGCATAACGCCCACCACGGTATAACTCTCCCCGTTCAACTGGATCGTCTTATTGACGATTGACCCATCGCCAGCAAATTGGCGCTGCCATAAAACGTGACTCAAGAGAGCGGTGCGGTGTTCTTCGTCGGGCAGAAAACTCCGGCCCAACAATGGCGACACGCCCAACATCGGAACCAGGTTCGCCGTGATCCGCGCGGCAGGAATGCGTTGCGGTTCGCCGCTGCCGATCAGGTTAAAAGTCGTCAACTCTGACGCGGCAAGCTGTTCGAAGACCGTTTGCTGGCGCTGCCAGTCCTGGAAGTTGGGAACGGAAGCGATTGACTCGACGCGATTTTGCCCGGGATTGCTTTCCCACAAACGGACCAGGCGCTCAGGATCCTCGTAAGGCAAAGGTTCCATTAAGACCGCGTTCAGGACGCTGAAGATCGTAGTGGTAGCGCCGATGCCCAGCGCGAGAGTCAGCACTACGGTCGACGCGAACCCCGGATGCTTGCGCAAGGTGCGCGATCCGTATCGCAAATCCTGCCAAAGCGTTTCAAAAAGTCTGAACACTGTCTTATTCCGAAGCAGAGTTTTGGCCCATGCAAGTAAAAAAAATCAAAACGCTTGAATTCAATACACGGATAAAGGCACAATGTGAAGGCTGCTGTAACAACTAGGACTTACACTCCGGTAGAACAAGCATAGACAATCGCCTTTATCCTTCATTTCCCGGAACCACTTACGGAGACTTGATGACTGAACACGACAACGAAGACCAGCTTGCGAAGTATCGCCTGAAGCTAGAAGAGACTGCTGACCTGGTGGCTCGCATTCGACACGAAATCAACAACCCACTCACCGGCGTGTTGGGCCAGGCGCAGCTCTTGTTGCGCGAAGACCTTAGCGAGCGATCGCGCAAACGAGTGCAAACGATCGAAGATCTCGCAATTCGTTTGCGCGATATTGTGGCCCAGTTGCGCGAGGTTCAACGACCAGGCAGCGATTCGGATGGCGAAAGATAGTCACGTAGCTCGCGCATGCGCAACGCACATGAAAACACGGATTGTTAGTTACCGGCCGTCTGCTCGCGCGGGCGGTGCATGATCGTAACTACTTCGTTCGTTATGGCGCCTTACTCGCAGCTTCAGCTGTCTTGCCTTTGATCTTGGTGTCGCCGTGGACGAAGACGCTGTAACGATTGCCGGCGGGAATGATCGCCGGTTTGCCTTTCTTCAAGCCCCACAACAGACCAATTGGTCCAAGAAGCACGGTTGTCGCGACCGCAGCCACGGCAACGGTTCCGCCTTTACTGTCGCCAATCTGTCGTTGCGTAAAGCGCGCGGGAATGCGATTGCCGTCAGCGGCCATCACGTCCTGCATGGCCCATTCCAGCTTTCCTGCTTTGCCCCAGTGTCCGGCGCGTTTCGCGGTGGTGATGCGCGCTCTTGCGCCGGCGCCTTTCTCGAATACTGTCAGGCCATTTACCGTGATGGGATTAACGACGACAAAATCGACCACGTCGCCGACCTTCAACTCTTCACCGGAGGCGTTGTTAGTGAGTTGAATCTCGACTTCTGTTCCGTCAGGCACATTTGTAGGCTCGCCACTCACGACAGCTTCGGAGCTCGCAGCGCCAGCCGGTCCTTTCACCATCGCGAGAATGACGGTGTCAGGCACGTTCGCGGCTTTCAGCTCTGCAAGCGCCGCCGGACTGGTATCGAAATTTGTTTCAGACGATTTGATCTTGGCGACGATGATGTCAGCCGTAAGTCCGGCCTTGATCATCTCGAGCACATCTTTGTTGGTCAGCGCAGGCGAAGAAGATTGGGGCTTCGCCGCGTTTCGAATCCTGCGGATCCTGATTTCGGGAGGGGAAGGCGACAACAGCCATGCTGAGGCTGAGCATGAGAATGGAGGCTAATAGTTTTTTCATCGTTATCTCTCCGTTTGATTTGGGCAAACCAAAGCGCGAATCGAACTCTAAACAGAAGACTCCCCGAACGGGCCTACGGATTAGGACAGAAAATAAAATGGAACAGTGGGAAGAGTTGCGGCCTTAGTTACAGAATGGCCTAAACAGAAACCGTGTCTTCTTCTTCGACGAGATAAGGCGTTACCGCCGGTGATGGTTCAGCATCCTGGGCCAAAACCGCCTGGATGATCGGCAGACTAAGCGAGTGTTTGGTAGTTGTCAACGGCACATTTTTGCCGGCGGCATAGACCTTGTGACGGCCGTTTTCGCCGTACCACTCGGCGAGGTTCGCGGTCTTGTGCATGTTCTCGATGATCTGCCGCCAACCGACGCCGGTGTTGTACGCGCAGAATGAAATCTCGCCTTCCTGAGTGCCGTACGGGATGACGCACATTTCGGTGCGGCGGAAGTCGTAGTTGAAAAGATCCTGGAACCACATTCCCTCGACGCAGAGCACGCGCCAGATGTCGTTCGCGTCGGCGTTCTGGGCCTTCATGCGGTCGTTGCGGTCGGAATTGGAATTTGTTGACGAAGGTTTGAAGAGATTGACGATCTGCGAGATCGGAAATCCTTCCGGCGCGCGTTCGGCGTTGAAGTTGCGCATGATCGCCATGCCGAGCTGCGCGTACGAAAGCTTTCGGCCGCGCGCGGTGTCGGTGATCACCGCGACGTCCTTCATAAACTGTTCGTAGTTGAAAAACTCGAACAGCGATTTGAACTCGCCTGTCTGTCGATTCACGACGAGCAACGTGAAGATGCCGCAGTTCGGATGGCAATTGCACGACGACCAGCCCCACGGCGCATCCGCGCCCTGCAGCATGTCCATCACGCTCGTAAATGCCGAGTAAGACGAAAGCGGGAACCAATCGCGCAGCGGCTCGAATGTTGCCGTTCAACTGCTTCTTCAGATCGTGCGTCATGCCGGCGAGCGTGTAGCGCTGCTTCTTGCGCATCTCGTCGGAGATGTCTTCGTCGCGGCCGGTGAACGAAACCGGCTGAAACGCGATCGTCTGCACCTTGTCGATATTCTGGGCGGCAAACTCGACGATCTGGCCGATGCCGTCGTTGTTCAGGGTGTTGACGATCGTACGACGAGCGTGACTTTGATGCCGACACTCGCGAGGTTCTCGATCGCGCGCAACTTCACGTCGAACAAGATTGCCGACGCCGCGATGCTTGTTCTTCTCTTCGCTGACGCCGTCAAACTGCAAATAAACGCCGTGCTGTCCGGCAGCTTTCGCGGCTTTGCAGAATTCGATGTCTTCGGCGAAACGAATGCCGTTGGTCGCGGCGAGAATGCGATAGAAACCGATCTTCTTCGCGTAAGCGACGGCTTCGAGGTAGTAAGGCGAGAGCGTCGGCTCACCGCCGGAGAAGAGAATGATGACCTGCCTTCGCGGTTTGAACGAAACTGCACGGTCCAGGATCGCTTTGGTGTCTTCGAACGTCGGCTCGTGAACGTAGCCAACCTGGTTTGCGTCCATGAAGCACGGATTGCACATCATGTTGCAGCGGTTGGTCAGGTCGACAGTCAACACCGCGCCGCGGCCAAACTTGAATGTTCGACGTTCCGTGACGATGGACGTCCTTGTCTTCGGCGGCGCGGAAGTCGCGGCCAAAGAAGAGCGACTCGATGCGTTCGAGAAACGCCGGATCGGTCGACATCACGTCTTCAAACTCGCCGTGCTTCGGACAAGTCTTGCGCATCAGCACCTGTCCGTTGTCTTCGACGATCTGCGCCTTGATCTCACCCGGATGCTGGTGCATCAATGTCTCGAGCGTAACTTCGCCGCCAATGACCGAGTTACGAACTTCTTTTACACAGGTGGGACAAAGGCTGTCGGTCTCGCGTGGAAAACCGAGTGGTGGAGCGGAGCGCTCGTACGACTTGAGCAGTGGACCGGGGGCCCAGTTGGGCCGAATTGCTTCGCCTTCGGGCAGCCGCTGGTTAACTGATTGAAATGCCTTCCAGGCGACATCAGAAAGGCCGGATATGAGCTTCGAGCCTTTCACGCCCGAAAGTTTGCTTTTATCCGACTCACCGCGACGAAACTGATCACTAAACAAAGGCTTTTCGGCTCCCCCCCAGATAATAAAAACCCACAATCAGTCGTGCATCATAAACAGGATTTGCAGGATCCACAAGACGCGATTATCCTCGAAATCCTTTAAATGCCTATTCATCCGACCGCCATTATCGAAGATAACGTGGAAATTGGCCCAGATTGCGAGATTGGCGCCTATACCGTCATCAAGCGATATACGAGAATCGGGGCCAGAAATCGGATCTTCGAACATGCTGTCGTGGGCGGCGAGCCGCAGGACGTAAAGTTTCGCGGCGAGCGGAGTTATCTCGAGATCGGCGACGACAATCTGATTCGCGAGTTTTGCACGCTGCACCGGGCCAGTGGGGAAGACGAAACCACGCGCATCGGGTCGCGCAACTTCCTGATGATCGGAACGCACGTCGCGCACAACTGCGTCATCGGCGACGACAATATCTTCGCGAATGAAGTGGCGCTGGCGGGGCATATCGTCGTCGAGGATCACGTGTTTCTTTCCAACAACGTCGGCGCGCATCAGTTTGTGCGCTTTGGGCGGCATGCGATGGTTGGCGGGAAGTCGAAGATCGTGCAGGATGTGTTGCCGTTTTTTACGACGGACGGGAACCCGCCGCGTGTGCGTGGTCTGAATAGTATCGGTTTGCGCCGTTCGGGCTTTTCAGATAGTGCGAGACGGGCGTTGAAAGAAGCGTATCGATTACTGATTCGATCCGCGATCCCCATGGAAGAGGCTTTGCAGCAGCTCGAACAGATCGACGACGTGAATGTTGCGCATCTGTTGAGTTTTATCCGTGAATCTAAGCGAGGTTTCACAAGATGACTGTCCAGGAGCTAGCTGAAATCGTCGCCGGTCGCGTTGTCGGCGATGGTGAAAAGAAGATTGATCGGATTGCGGATCTGGACGGGGCTCGCGAGGGTGAGATTGCGTATGTCGACAATGAAAAGTTTTTCGATAATGCGCTGGCGAGCAAGGCGTCGTGTTTGATCGTGCCCGCGGGTGAAAAGTTTCCCGGTCGCACGCTAATCGAAGTCAAGAACCCGAAACTCGCCTTCGCGCAGATCGGAGCAGTGTTGCATCCGACGCATCGTGAGCCGTCAATCCATCCGAGCGCCGTCATTGCCAAGACAGCCGACATCGCCCTCACCGCTTACATCGGTCCGCATGTGACTGTCGGCGAACATGTGCGCATCGGCGATCACTGCATATTGCATCCGAACGTGGTTCTGTATGACGGAGTGACGATCGGCAGCCGCGTGATCCTGCACGCGGGCGTCTGTATCGGCGCCGATGGTTTTGGCTACGTGCGTCACGATCACGGATATCAAAAGTTTCCCCAAATCGGAACGGTCGTGATCGAAGACGACGTCGAGCTCGGCGCGTACACGTGCGTCGATCGCGCTGCCTTGGGCCGCACGCGCATCGGACGCGGCACCAAGTTGGACAACATGGTCCACGTGGGCCACAACTGCGACATCGGCGAGCACGTCGTCATTGCTGCGCAAACGGGCATCAGCGGCAGCGTGGTGATCGAAGACGACGCCGTAATCGGCGGGCAGGTCGGGTTCGGCGATCACACGCGCGTGCAGAAGGGCGCGATTATCGGATCGAAAGCGGGAATACTGCCGGGGAAGATCGTGCGGCCCGGTGTTTGGTGGGGCATCCCGGTGCAGCCGCTGGACGAGTACAAGCGAATGAATTTTCACTTGCATCGACTGGCGGAGATGCATGATGAGATCAAGCAACTCCGCCAGCGAATCACCGCTTTAGAAAAAACGGATTGAAGAATCTGTGTTACGGCAGTGGCGCGGTAGCGCCTGCGAAACACATCACCGATGAATTCGAGAACGGCAACGTCTCGATCACCGCGCAGACGTTGAACTGGCCTTGCTGCTGCACTCCGAACAGAAAACGTAAGTTAAGACTGCTGCCGGGATTCAGGGGCGCATTCAACGTCACCGTTCCCGCGGACATGCTGCTGTTGAAGCCGCCGCCGTTCGCTTGTGCCGGCGGTTGTTCGAGATCCGTGCCTTCGGCGACCGCGACACCGCCGCCGGTCAGCGGCACGACGGTCGCGAATGATGTGATTGGTCTCAGATCCGCGGTGCCTGATGGCGCGGGGAACGTCGACAGGTTGATGACGCGAAAACGCAGCGACGTGAGCGGCGCGCCGGTGTTGTTCGTGAAGGTGCGACGAATCGAGAGTCTGCCGAAAGTGGCGTTGTTGATCGGGTCGCTGATCGAATCGCGGACGACGTTTGGCGAAGCGTTGTCGGCTTGTGCCGGATCGACTTTCGCGTGACTGATGTTGTTGCCGGCATCGCGTGGGCCGCCCAGGTTTTCCGGACCAGGTGCGCCGAGTCGCTGGCCTGCGCCCGCGGATGTTCCGTTTGTGTCGACGAAGATGAAATCGGCCGCATTGTTGTCAGTATCTTCGGGACGGCCCGCGTTCCCGCCCAGGATCGGCACGCGACGCACGAAGCTGTAATCGATGCTGAAGGGAGTTATCGGAGTAAGACCGGGGCCTTCACGGTAGAGAGCACTGACGAGAGTAGTTGGGCCAACTGCATCGAGACGATTGCCAATCACTGGCGAGTTGGTGGAAGTGAACAAGGCGATGCCCGCATTGTCGGCAATGTTGGTGATCCAGTTGGCATTGGGTGTGGCGGTCGTTCCATTGCCGGCCGGATAGTTGGACAGTGAATATCCGTTGATGTTCGCGCCCAGGTAATGCCCGCGAGCGGGGATGACAGTGCCATTCGGAATGAAGAAGCGCATGAGGCCGTCGGAGGCGAACACGCCATAACCAGCCGAACCGTCCGTCGCGGTCACGACGTGCGCGCTGTCGGTGTTGTTGTAGATTTCGATGAACTCGTCGTTGGCGCCGTTTGGACCACGCAAACGAAACTCGCTGATGATCAATGGGGAGACGGCGGTGCGTCCGGTAGTGGCAAACAGAAATACAGAGACGCAAGCGACAAGTGTCAGAAGAGAGACTTTTACAGACTTCGAGATTAACGTGACACGGGGCGAACGCATCGAGGTTTCTCCTATTTGGTTTTAACCAAGAAATTCAAGAATCAGATCGGCGGCGCGTTCTGAAGCACCAGCTTCACCCAGCAGATTACTAACGCGCCTCAATTCAACACGCGCAGTTTTGTTCCTTTTTGGGTCAAGCAGTTGGATTATTTCATGGGCCAACTTTTTGCCGGTGAGATCGTTTTGCATCAACTCTTTCGCGATCTCGGCGCCGGCAACCAGATTAACGAGGCCATAGTGAGGAACTGTGATCAGCCGTCCGAGCGTGTGCCAGTTGACGGCCGACTCCTTGTAAACGACGACCATCGGCGTTTCGAGTAACGCGCCTTCGAGTGTTGCGGTGCCGCTCGCGATGGCGGCGGCCTCGGAGGCCGCGAGTGCTTCGCGTGTTTGTCCCTGCACGATCTTGATCGAGTTCAGCGAGGAGAGAATCGCTTTTGTTTCTTCTATCGTGCGGCTCGGCGCGACGACTACGACGGGTTGGATCTCGGGTCGCGCAGCGTGGAGTTTTCGGATCGCGTCCGCCATCGGCGGGAGGATTCGTTGTAATTCCTTTCGCCGGCTGCCGGGCAGAAACGAGACGATCGGACGCGCCGGATCTAAATTATGTTCTTTACAAAATTCTTCTCGTCCAATCCGTGCCACAACTTCGCCCGCGAGGGGATGTCCGACAAACTCGACGTGGTCCACGCCGCGCGTCTTGTACCACTCAGTCTCAAATGGAAGAATCGACAACAACAGATCGACGTCGCGTTTGATGTTGTTGATGCGCCGCGGACGCCAGGCCCATAGTTGCGGACTGATGTAATAGATCACTTTCAACCCGTGGCGGCGAAGCGAAGAGGCGAGGCGCAGATTGAACTCGGGCCAGTCGACCAGCACCACCGCGTCCGGCGCTCGATCGAATCGCCGCGGCTTTCAGCGTGCGAAAGGCGGCGATGAACTTCGGCAACGCCTGTGCGACTTCGAGGATGCCCATGATCGCCAGCTCATCCGAATTGACGACCGTCTCCACGCCCGCCGCGCGCATCAAAGGCCCGGTCGCGCCGAAGTATTCGATCTGTGAAGTTTTTTGGCGGATTGCTGATACGAGTGCCGCGGCATGAGCATCGCCGGATGGTTCGCCCGCAACAATCATCAATTTAAAAGGCTCTTTAAAAGACTTCGGCACGCGCCGGATGATAGCCACAAAGAGGCACAAAAAACACAAAAAGAATTGAGCGACTTTCGTTCTCGCTAACGTTGTGAATCTTTTTGTGAATTTTGTGCCCCGTGTTAGCATCCACACGCCCTATGACTCGTGCGCCCCTGGTAACCATCATCATCCTCCTTGCTCTGCCAGTTTGCCGTCGCGCAGCAAACTAATCCGGTCGATCGGAAAGTCGACGAACCCGATGACCGACACGCCCAACGTCAATCCACTGAATACAGATCAGCCGGTTCAGCGTCGCCCGACGCTTCACGCGGCGCAGTGCCCGGCGTCAGCCACCGATCGAGCTCTCCGTCGAATCGGCCAGGCAGTCAGCTTCAGGACCAGAAAACGCGCGCATCTTCGTCTATGAAGGAAACGTCGACGCTCGCATCGGCACTTATCGACTCCAGGCCGACAAAGTCACGGTTTACGAAGCGGAGAACAGGCTCGTCGCAGAAGGCAGCGTCGTTTTCGATCAGGCGGACCAACAGCGCATCACCGGCTCGCGCGCCGATTGGAACTACCGCACCAAGACCGGATTACTTCGTCAACTCAACCGGTTACACAAACCAAACGCAGGACGGCACGCGTATCTATTTCACGGCGGATCGCGTCGAGAAGATCAGTCTCGACACGATCGTCGCCACCAACGTGCAGATCACTGCTTGCGACGAAGACGTTCCGAAGTGGAGCTTTCACGCGAGCAAGGCAACGATCAAGACCGGCGATCGCGTGCGCGTCTATTCGCCGAAACTGAAACTTAAAAGACATTCCGGTCTTCTATCTGCCGTACGCGTCAGTCTCGATCAAGCCACGCGATCGCGCGTCAGGTTTTCTGACGCCGACGTTCGGCGGCTCCGGCGCGAAGGGCGTTCGCGTTTGTCCACTGCTTACTATCAAACGCTCGGACGCTCCGCTGACTTCACCTTCCGCAGCGACATCTACACGCAGCGGGGCCTGGGCTTCGGCGGCGACCTGCGCACGCGCGCCAACTCGCGCTCGTATCTCAACGCCGGTTTCTACACCGTCAAGGATCGCATCTTTGGACCAGAAGCGTCTGACGCAAATCCCGATCAAGGCGGTTCGAGTTTCTATGTCGAAGGCGTTCACTATTTCAAAAACGGTTTCATCGCCGCGTCGGACGTGAACATCACTTCGAACCTCGCCTTTCGCCAGGTCTTCTCCGACAACATTCAACAGGCCATCTCGCCGGAAGAGACTTCGCAGGTTTTCGTCAACAAGGACCACGAGGAATACAGCTTCAACTTTCTCGCCCGCACGCAGGTGACGTCGCTGACGAACGCGCGCATTCGCATTCGCCAGTTGCCGAGCATCAGCATCGACAAGCGGCCCGGCCATTCTCAGTTTTCTGAAAAACCTTCCGGTCTACTTTTCGTTCAGCGGCGCGGCTGAGGGCGTCAGCCGCAAAGAGACGGTTGAAGATCCGGTGCTGTTTGTAAACGAAGTCGGCGGCAATCCGATCATCACGCCGTCGATCGTGCAGCGACTCGATCTGCATCCGCGTTTTGAGTTGCCGTTGCACTTTGCCGGTTGGTCCATCACGGCCTCCGGCACGGGCCGCGTCACGTTCTATTCAAACTCGCTCGATCCAACGACGCGCGACGTGCTGAGCCGAAACATTACGCGCAGCTACGGCGAGTTTGAGCTTGATGTGCGGCCGCCGGCGTTTGCGAAAGACTTTCATCGCAAAGGCGGCGCTTCTTCTTTCGTCACGTGATCGAGCCTTACATCATCTATCGCCGGCTCGCCGGGCATCAACAACTTCGATCGCATCATTCGTTTCGACTACGTCGACGCGATCGCCGATACAAACGAGATCGAATTTGGCATCGCGAACCGCTTCTTCACGCGGCGTTCGACTGAAAACGTCAGCGACGCTGCCGTTGAAGCTTCGCGACGTGAAAACCGGCCGTCGTTGTCGAGCCAGCCGTACGAAGCGCTGACGATCACGCTGCGCGGCAAATACTTTCTTCGATCCGTTCTTCGGCGGCGCGCTGATTCCGAACCATCGCAACCAGTTCTATCCGATCAATACGCTTTCGGGATTTGTTTACGGCGGCGTGCCGCGACGTTTTTCTCCGGTGAACGTCGATGCGCGTTATCGCCCGCGGCGCGATCTCTTCGTCGACTTACGCACCGACCTCGACACGCATGGCGGCGGTATTGCGTTCGATGTCCACGACGTTTGGCTTGTCGCGCCCGCTGCGTCCAGATCTTTCAGAGTTTCTACTACACGCGCGCGATCGAATTCGATCCGAGTCTCGCGCGATTTGCGGATGTGCGCGGATTCGAAGCCGGGCACGCTGCGCGGTTCGCAGTGGAGCCCGTCGGTGTTTCTCGGCAACCAGGAGCGCGGACTGTTTGGCGGCGCTCGTTCTTCTTCGACTTCCAGAAGCGGCCCGGCAGTGGCGACAGCTCGCTGATCAGCTCGACTGTTACGCTGGGCTATGCCTGGGACTGCTGCGCGGTTGACGGCCCAGTTTTCGACCTTCAACGTTGGTCTGCGCAAAGAGAACCGGGTGGTTTTCAGCTTCCGGCTGAACGGCATCGGCAGCTTCGGCACCGAGCAGATCGGCCAGCGCTTCCGTTAAAGCTACCAGGCAGTTTCCCGCAAAGGCGCAAAGTCGCATAGCCTTGTCTTTCCCGCGTCTTTGCGGACTGCTTACCGTGACTGTACACGCGACCAAAATTGTTATATATTCTTTGCCAGTCGTTCTGTCCCCCACGTTGTTACGTGGACGACAGCCACACCTAATAAATCTTCGACTCGATGAAAGACCCATTATGTCTAATTCCCGCTCTGCGAAAAACCGTGCGCGTGTTCGCATAGCGCTGACGTTGTGCATCTGTCTTGGAATCGTCGCCTTGCCCTGACGGAGCTTCCGTCGAAATCCACTGCCCGGCACCGCTCGGCTCAAGAAGCAAAGAAAAGCACTCGCCCGCGCTTCGTGCCCGGCGAAGTGCTGGTCCGTTACCGCAGTGAATCGACTGGCCCAAACCGCACGGGCCGGAGCGTCGTTGCCGGCAGGACCGGCGAGTTGATGCTGATCGAGGTCGAACGGCGCAAAGGCGCCGATCTATTCCAGGGCCTGCGTCTGGTCCACGTGGCCCCGGAGGACACGCTCGAAGCCGTAGCCGCGCTGCGCAGCCAGCCGGACGTGCTTTACGCGGAACCGAATTACATTATGCGGCCGCCGTAGTGCCGAACGATCAGCACTTTCAAGCCGGCCGGCAGTTCGGGCTGACCCGGATCAACGCGCCACAGGCGTGGGACACTTCACCACCGGCAGCTCGAACATCGTCGTCGGCGTGATCGACCAAGGCATCGACATCACGCACGAAGATCTTGCAAGCGAACATCTGGACCAACCCCGCCGAAATCCCGGGCAACGGCTCGGACGACGACGGCAACGGTTTTGTCGACGACGTTCGCGGTTTCAACTTCGTCAACAACAACGGCAACATCTTCAGCGGCGCCGATCCGGAAACGCACGCCAGCCACGTCGCGGGAATCATCGGCGCGCGCGGCAACAACGCCATCGGCATCGCCGGCGTGAACTGGACCGTCAGCCTGATGTCGCTGAAGTTTCTCGACGAGTACGGTTTTGGCGACACGAATGGACGCGATCGACGCGTGCACCTACGCCAAGCAGATGCGCGATCTTTGGATCAGCTCCGGCGGGACGCAAGGGCGCGAACATTCGCGTCCTGAATGCGAGTTTCGGCGGCACCGCTTTCTCGCAGACGTTTCTGAACGCCATCAACGGCTTGAACTCTTCCGGCATTCTTTTTGTCACCGCCGCCGGCAACGTCGACAACGGCACGCGCGAACCTAACAACGATCTCGTTCCGCATTTTCCGTCGAGCTTCAACGTGCCGAACATCATCTCCGTCGCGGCTACAGACTCAGACGACGAGCTGACGTCGTTTTCGCACTTTGGCAGGACGAGCGTGGATCTTGCAGCTCCCGGCGAAGGCATTCTGAGCACGACGCCGCCTTGCACCGATCCCGGTCCTTTCCCGGCGCATCCCTGCGAACCGTCGTTTCCGTCAGTTCCCAACTCCAGCCGCCGACACTTACAGTTTCTTTAGCGGCACGTCGATGGCCGCGCCGCACGTGTCCGGCGCTGCGGCACTGCTGTGGGCGCAGAATCCGAATCTCACGGTCCAACAAATTAAGAATCTGTTGCTGCTCAATGGCGACGTTCAGTCGAACCTGGTTGATAAGACGTCTGACGCGGTCGTCGTTTGAACGTCGGCAACAGTTTTCAGTCGCTGCATGGAGAACGACGCCACTGCGCCGGGCACTGTCACCAGCTTCCAGCTCAATTCGCATAAATGGACGCACGCTTAACATCGGTTGGAACGCGTCCGGCGACGATGGGGCCGGCTGGCGGCGCTGCCAAGCTTTATCGAACTGAGCTTTGTCGATGGCGGGTCCGGCGTGGTGATTCCTTTGAAGGGCGTCGTGCCTGTCGAACCCGGGCGTTGCGCAAACCACACAGGTCACGATTCCATATCGGCACACCGTCGGCACGCATTCGCTTGCGCGAGTTTGACAACAAAGGCAACGAAGGGACGTCCGGCGAACCTGCCCGTCGCCGTTCCGGCTCTCAACGGCGATCCTTATGAAGTGACTGTTGGCGGCAGCCGTGGCGCTTACTACCGGCGGCCAGCGTCTGAACGTCGACGGCGACGATCGCTATATTGATTTTCTGTTGCCGGCGGATTTTACCTTTCCGTTCTTCGGTACAAACTTTCACCGACCTGACGATCTCTTCGAACGGCAATCTCTTCTTCTCCGACCCGCCGGTGCGCGTAGGTCTGCCGCCGGGAATTCTCGACGACGCAGACGATCCGCCAGGTTCACCTCGATCGCTCGGCGGCTACCAGATGATCGCGGGTCTTTGGGAAGATCTCGATCTCAGCAACTTCCAACGCAGCGATGCCGGTATTTACATCGGTACGCCTGACGCCAACGGAGTGCTGCAAACACCAAACGCCAACTCGACGAACATCGTCTTCCGTTGGCAAGGCGTGCCGTGCAACTTTGACGGCGCGGAATGTCTTGGCGGCGCTCGCGGTTAACTTCGAGATCGAGTTGAACAAAAACGGAACGATCAAGACGCCGCTACGGCAGCCGGCAACACAGACTGTTCCCGACTGTCGGTATCGGTGGCGGCGATCAGGATGGTTACGTCATCACACTCCATACGTCGGAAGAGACGCCCTCGAGTCTCGAACAACGCGGGTCAGGTTACTTATTCACCACGCGGTCCAGTTTAGTGCGGCGACGCTGACCGATCCGCAAGTCGAGACTTGAAGAGTTGGACCATCGGCGGCCGCACGTCGATCTACGTGAAGCTCAACTTCCCGGATGCCGGCTTCCGTGTGACCGACTGGGGCACGCCGTCACAGGCCGGGCAACGACTTCACGGTCAACACGCTCGTCGAACGATTCAACGGCGCGTAATGTTCCGGCGATCAGCAACACCGCGCAGATCTGGGACCTCGGCACTATCGCGCCGGGCAATTACACGTTCACGTTCAGGACTTCAGGCACGACGCGAAGGTGTTGAACTTCACCGTGAGCGCCACGCGCGCCGCCGGCCAATCCGATCGACGGGATCGCCGGCGCGCGCGAGTTTGTGCGCTGGCAGTACAAAGACTTTCTGCGCCGCGAACCGGATGGACCAGGTTGGGATCACTGGACCGGCGAGATCACGATGTGCACCGATCCGACGAAACGTTTCCCGGGTGAATCGCGAGTCGCAATGCGTGGAGCGCAAGCGAGCAAACACGAGCGCGGCGTTCTTCCTGTCGCCGGAGTTTTCAGAACACGGGTTACTTTGTGTTGCGCGTTTATCGCGGTTCGCTGGGTCGCATGCCGCACTTCGGTGGCGGCACCGGGCCGGCTGACGAGTTCACGCGCGACGCGGAGACAGTCTCGACAGGGAATCGTCGTGAACGACCAGCTCGATGCCGAACGTGATCAATGCCAACAAGCAGGCGTTTGTGAACCAGTTTGTCACGCGCTTCGAGTTTCGTGCGATCTATGACGGATTGAACAACACTCAGTACGTCGACAAGCTGTTCCAGACGACCGGCGTGACGCCGACCGCAGGCGAGCGACAGGCGTTGATTGACGGGCTGGGTAACGGCAGTGAGACACGGGCGAGCGTGTTGTTCAAGGTGGTCGACGGCACCACGACGATCACTGACGGAGCCCTTGTCTTCAACACGAACTACGGCAAGGCGTTCTACGACAACCTGTTCAATGCGGCGTTTGTGCAGATGGAATACTTCGGCTACCTGCTGCGCGATCCGGATGAGGGTGGTTTCACGTTCTGGCTAGGGAAGTTGAACCACGTTCGGCAACTGGGTCGACGCGCAGATGGTGCTGGCGTTTATCAATTCGCCGGAGTATCGCTCGCGTTTCGGCGCGCCATAAGTCGAGCAGATTAGAAATACAGGCAACCCATCAGCCAATAACTGCACCGATAGCACGTGCAGATCTAGACGTGTTGTTGGCGCAAAAGTTATGATGCTGGTGGTTTAGCCCCCGCGGACCACCTCACACCCGGCTCCAATTTCGGAAAAAAAGGACACGAACTTGCATTACCGAACCGCGCTCGCGCTTGAACCCTGATCCTGTCGATCTTCCTGACTTCATTAGGCTCTGACCGTTTCCGTCCACGCGCAAACGTCCCCCGGGCCCCTCCGGACGTCGTCTACGATCACTTCATGATTTACCAGGACCTCGAGGGCGACACGATGTGCCGGGAAGCGACGCTCGTGGAGCGGCGCAATCTCGAGAACATCCGGCCGAAGAACCTGCGCCAGATCAATCACCTGGATACGAACGCGATGGTCGAACCGCAGGGCGACAACGGCGAGACGCACCTGACGATCATCTTGCGCGCGACCGCGCAACTCGACGCCGCGCCGAATGCAAAAGCGGCCTTTCTCCGCGCCGCCGCCGGCCTGGGAAGCCGTCATCAATTCGCCCGTCACCATCTATCTCGACGCCGATTATGGCGCGACCAATTTCGGCGCGTCCTGGCCGGAAAACGTGCTCGGTTCGACCAGTTCGCCGAGTCTCAGCAGTGTTTCCTACTCGACAGTCCGCAACAACCTGATCAACGGCGCGAACACACCGGCGAAGCAAGCCGTGTATCAGGCGCTCCCGGTGAACTCCGTCCCTGTTGACACCGGCAGCGGCGTCGCGACCACTGTTTCGGTCTCCGAGCTCGATCGGTCGAGCCATCGGCCTGCTGAACCCGACCGCGCAGTCCACCGACAACGCCGCACGCATCGGATTCAACTCAAACTTTACCTTCGATTTCGATCGCGAGCAACGGCATCACTCCGGACAGCGATTTCGAAGCCGTCGCCACTCACGAAATCGGACACGCTCTGGGATTCACTTCGCGATCCGGCTCCGGCAGGCCACGCCGGCGATGTGGGACCTTTATCGTTTTCGCTCGGGAACGACCTCACGGCACGTTTCACCACTGCCCAACGCATCATGACGCTCGGCGGGCCTGCGGCTGAACTCGCAATACTATTTCGTTCCCGGTAAACCTGAGCTCGGACTTTCCGACGGCGGCCCGAGCGGCTCGATGCGAAAGCAACGCGGACGGCAATCAATCGAGTCACTGGCGGCAGGCAAGTCGCAACGGCGGCGTGTTTGCCGGTTACATCGGCATCATGGATCCGCGTATTCCGAACGGGATCACGCGGCTGATCACTGCGAACGACACCAAGGCCATCGACATCTTCGGCTACAACTCAACCAACGCCGGACCTCCCCCCGCGCCGCCTAACGACAACTTCTCGCGCCGCGCAGGTCGTCAACGGTTGTGCCGGCACTGTCACCGGCACCAATCTCGGCGCCACGCAGGAAAGCGGCGAACCGAATCACGCGCCTGACAACAACGGCGGAGCTCGCTCTGTCTGGTATCAATGGACCGCGCCCACGAGTGGCCCGGCGCAAATCACGACGGCGGGAAGCAGTTACGACACGGTGCTTGGGGTTTACACCGGCAACGCAGTCAATTCGCTGACCACTGTCGGCAAGAACGACGACGTCGATCCGGGTGTGACGTTGACCAGCAGCGTCACATTCACGGCGACCGCCGGTGCCGTCTATCGAATCGCCGTTGACGGTTACAACAACAACGGTTCGGGCGGC
Organism: uncultured Acidobacteriota bacterium; assembly: GCA_963770215.1. Classification (GTDB taxonomy): domain Bacteria; phylum Acidobacteriota; class Blastocatellia; order Pyrinomonadales; family Pyrinomonadaceae; genus PSRF01. Next base: position 102,665 of record CAVYOP010000005.1, on the reverse strand, counting down.
GACATCGGATCGGTCACACTCAATTGGGCGCTCAACGGCTGCGGCAATACGTGGACCCCGACTGTTCTCAATTCGAGCCAGGTCGAGTTGAAGAGTTGGACCATCAGCGGCCGCACGTCGATCTACGTGAAGCTGAACTTCCCGGATGCCGGCTTCCGCGTGGCTGACTGGTCTTCGCCCGTGCAGTCCGGCAGCGACTTTTCCACGAACGCCGTGGTCGAGCGTTTTAACGGTGGCTCCGCACAGGCGCTCACCAACACCGCGCAGATTTACGACCTGGGCACGATTGCCGCAGGCAATTACACGTTCACTTTCAGGAACTCGGGTACAACAGTGAAGACGTTGAACTTCACTGTGACGTTCGCGCCGCCGCCTGCGAATCCGATCGACGGGATTGCCGGCGCGCGCGAGTTTGTGCGCTGGCAGTACAAAGATTTCCTGCGCCGCGAACCGGATGGACCAGGCTGGGATCACTGGACCGCCGAGATCACGATGTGCACCAGTGCGGCGAACCGGTTCGCCGGCGAATCGGAAGCGCAGTGCGTGGAGCGCAAGCGAGCAAACACGAGCGCGGCGTTCTTCCTGTCGCCGGAGTTTTCGAACACTGGGTTACTTTGTGTTGCGCGTCTATCGCGGCTCGCTCGGGCGCATGCCGCACTTCGGCGGCGGCACCGGCGCGGGTAACGAGTTCACCCGCGATGCAGACACCATCTCGCAGGGAATCGTCGTGAACAACCAACTCTCGCCGAGTGTGATCAATGCAAACAAGCAGGCGTTTGTGAATGAGTTTGTCACGCGCTCGGAGTTTCGGGCTATCTATGATGGACTGAACAATACCCAGTACGTCGACAAGCTGTTCCAGACCACCAATGCCCCGTTTACGACAGGCGAGCGGCAAGCGCTGATCGACGGGTTGGGCAACGGCAGCGAGACACGAGCGAGTGTGCTGTTCAAAGTAGTCGACGGCACGACAACGATCACCGATGGAGCGCTCGTCTTTAACACGACCTATGGCAAAGCGTTCTACGACAATCTCTTCAATGCCGCCTTTGTGCAGATCGAGTACTTCGGCTACCTGCTGCGCGATCCGGATGACGGTGGTTACACGTTCTGGTTAGGAAAGTTGAACCACGTTCGGCAACTGGGTCGACGCGCAGATGGTGCTGGCGTTTATCAATTCGCCGGAGTATCGCTCGCGCTTTGGTGCGCCGTAAATCACTAATTGAATATCAACTCGAATTTAGCCAGGGTTAGGCTCATTTTACTGCCGGCGTTGCTGGCTGCCTGCCTTGGCTTATTTCTTTCCACCAACATCACCACGCGCCGCGTTCACGCGTTCTCCGCTGGTCCACCCGCGGGCTACACCGGCGCTCCCGGCGAAGAACCCGAGGCTTGTGCCGAATGTCACGTGTCACCCGACGCCGGCACCGGCACGATCTCGATCACCGCCCCGCAAACTTACGTTCCCGGCCAGACTTATCCGATCACCGTCACGCATACGAACCCAGATCCGACGCGGCAACGTTGGGGCTTTCAACTGACCGCTCTCGACACGTCTGACGAAAAGGCAGGAGACCTCCAGAGCACAAACGGTCTCACCCAAGTGCTCAACAACCAGGGACCGGGAAGCAAGCGGCAATACATCGAGCACACCGCAAGCGGCACGTTCGTGAGCCAGTCGAACGGCGCAACCTGGACGTTCAACTGGACCGCGCCCGCCGAAGATATTGGGCCAGTCACGTTCTACGCCGCCGGCAACCAGGCCAACAACGACGGCAATACTTCCGGCGATTACATCTATCGCACCTTCGTCGCTTCCGCGCCTGCTTCGACCACGCCGGATTTCGTCATCAACATTTCGCCGCTAACGAGAAACGTGGTTGCCGGAACGCAGGCGCAGTACACGGTCACGATCACGCCGCTGGCCGGGTTTACGGGCGCAATTGCGTTGAGCGCCGCGCCTTTGCCGGCTGGTGTCACCGCTGCTTTCAATCCGTCAGGGGTGACGATTACGGATGGCGCTTCAAAGACGTCGACGTTGACGTTGTCGACGACGAGCGGCACGCCGATCGCCAATCATCCGATCAACGTCAACGCGCAGTCAGGCTCGCTAACACATTCGCAATCGGTGGCGCTCAACGTCGTCAGCGCGACGAGCGCGGATCTCTCGATAACCAAGACGGCTTCGCCGAATCCGGGACAGGTCAATGTAGCTCTCTCGTATCGCGTCGTTGCGACTAACAATGGACCAGCGACGGCGACGAACGTCACGGTCAACGATACGCTGCCGGCAGGTGTTGCTTTTGTGTCGTCGTCGACGACGCAGGGCGCTTGCAGTGGAACGACTACGATCACCTGCAACCTCGGCAGTCTCGCCAACGGCGCGAGCGCAATCGTGACGATCAACGTCACGCCTTCTGCGCAGGGACAAGTCACGAACACGGCGACTGTCACCGCAGGCGAAACCGACTTTGATTCGAGCAACAACTCGTCGTCGATCACCACGTTCATCCAACCCGCTGCGACGACGCCGTCGATGACCGATCCGAACCTGACCGTCACCACGGTCGTCAGCGGACTGGACCAACCGACGAGCATCGCGTTTCTGGCAGCGAATGATTTCTTCATTCTCGAACGCGCGACGGGCAGAGTGCAGCGCGTCGTCAACGGCGTCGTATCGAGCACGGCCCTCGATCTCGCGGTCAACAATGCTTCCGAACGCGGTCTGCTCGGCATCGCGCTGCATCCGCAGTTTGCCGTCAACCATTTTGTTTACTTGTATTGGACCGAGAGCAACACCGGCGTTGACACGTCAAACATCGATCAGATCGCGTTACTCGGCAATCGCGTCGATCGCTACGTTTGGAACGGCACAACGCTCGTCTTCGATCGCAACCTGATCCGCCTGCGCGCGTTACAACAGGATGCGGGACAACCGGCGCGCGGCAATCACAATGGCGGCGTCATCCGTTTTGGACCAGACGGCAAACTCTACATCATCTTTGGCGACAACGGCCGGCGCGGTTTCCTGCAAAACATCACCAGCGGCGGCCCGGTGCCGGACGATCAGTTTGGCGGTCCGGAGCCTGACAACGCGCACATGACCGGCGTCATTATTCGTTTGAACGATGACGGATCGACGCCCGTCGACAATCCTTTCTTCAACGCGGCGACGACGTTGACCGGCGAAGCTGCCGCGAACGTGAAGAAGGTTTTTGCTTACGGCGTGCGCAACAGTTTCGGCATGGCTTTCGATCCGATCGGCGGCAATCTCTGGACGCAGGAGAACGGCGACGACGCTTTCGACGAGATCAATCGCGTCACGCCGGGCTTCAACGGCGGTTGGATTCAGGCAATGGGACCACTCAGCCGCATCGCCGAGTTTAAATCAATCGAACAAACATACGCTGCCGGAAATCTTCAACAACTGCGCTGGCCGCCGTCGAACATCGCCGCAACGCCGCAGGAAGCATTGGCGCGGCTGTTTATGTTGCCGGGCGCGCAGTATGTCGATCCGGAGTTTAGTTGGAAGTACGCCGTCGCGCCTTCGCCGATCGGCTTCATTGCCGGAACGGGTCTTGGCGTGCAGTTCGAAGGCGATCTGTTAGTCGGCGCGTCGCGCACGACGCTTCTCAACGGGTTCCTGTTTCGCTTCAGGTTGACTGCCGATCGCCAGCATTTTGCTTTCACCGATCAACGGCTGGCGGATCGCGTCGCCGACAACGTGGATAAGTTCGATCAAACCGAGAGTGAAAGCCTGGTGATCGGAAAAGACTTCGGCATCACCACAGACATCGTCACTGGTCCAAACGGAAACGTCTTCGTGGTCTCGCTGTCAAACGGCAGCGTCTACGAGATCAAAGCGAAGCCAAATCCGATTGACGAAGCCTCGTTCTTTGTCCGCCAGCACTATCTCGACTTTCTCAATCGTGAACCCGACGCGCCGGGTTTGGCTTTCTGGACCGGCGAGATCACCGAGTGCTCCGATCCCGCAAAGCGACACCCGGGCGAATCGCTCGCAGCCTGCACCGAACGAAAGCGCGCGAACACGTCGGCCGCGTTCTTCCTCTCGCCGGAGTTTCAGAACACCGGATCGTTCGTGTTGCGCGTGTACTGGGGAACGTTAGGCAAACTGACTTCCGCTCAGTGTCCGGGCGTGCCGCAGAACCTGCCGGGACATTGCCGGCCGCGTTACGCCGAGTACATTGCCGACATGGCGACCGTCGCCCAGGGCATCGTCGTAAACAACAAACTCGATCCGGCTGTGATCAATGCAAACAAGCGCGCGTTTGCGGACCAGTTTGTGAATCGTGCGGAGTTCAAGACGGCTTATCCCGACGCCATGAGCAATCAGGCGTTCGTCGACAAGCTGTTTTTCACGACCGGAATAACACCGACTGCCGACGAGCGGAATGCGTTGATCAATGGACTGGCTAGCGGGACTGAGACACGTTCGAGTGTGGTCTTCAAAGTCGTCGACGGCACGAATACGATCGCCGACGGCGCGATGGTGTTTCAAACGCCGTATGGCAAAGCGTTTTACGATCAGCAGTTTGATGATGCGTTTGTGTTCATGCAGTACATCTGTTACCTGCGACGCAATCCGGATCAGGATGGGTTTAATCACTGGCTCGGGAAGTTGAAGCAGTTTGGGAATTGGGTGGACGCGCAGCTCGTGCTGGCGTTTATCGTCTCGCCTGAGTATCGCTCCCGCTTTGTGCAGTGAGTGTGTGAATCTTTTCAGCCACGCCTTTTGCGGAATCCACGTCGTCAATCATCTGTTTGGACCATGAGCCCATGATCGCGCCTGCCCGTTGGGCCAGATTGATGGCTGCGTGGCGCAGTTTGAACTCGGGCGCGTCTGCGGCAAGCGAGACGATCGTGTTGACGTAAGTTTTGGGATGATGTTCGGTTTCTGCCAGGCGACGTCCGTGTTGGCCCATGCGCGCAAAACGATCGGGATTTTCGAGATAATTTTCCAGGTGCGAACGAATGTCGGCGACTTCGTTCTCAGGCCGCACATGCGACACCGCTTCTTCGGGAAGTGAAGCATACCAACCAACGCGCGTCACGAGACTCGGCAGCGCGTGCTCCCAAATGCGTAACTGGCTCGCCGACGCCTCGCCCATCGTCGGATAGCGAAGATTGATCGCGAGACTCGCCGTGCTCAGCGCGTGGTCCAGGTCTGCCGCAGGCGCATAACCGTGTACCTTCACCATGTCTTTGAGGTCCAGCGTGGCGATGCGTTGGCGTAATGTCTTCACATCGTCGATCTCGCCGTAAATGTCCAACTGAAAACGATCGCGTTGCGGGAGTTGAGAGAGTGCTTCCAACACCGCATCGAGACGGCGGTTGCGGCCGATGTGGCCGAAGATGATCAAGCGGTGCGGGCCCGGTTGGCCGCCGTCGCTGTGTGTTGAGGCAATGATCGGCGCGGACGGAAGCGGCGCGTAGAACACCGGGCAGCGATGCGCCGTGCGCAGCTCGTCGAACGCGTTTTGCGTATGGACCACCACGCCGAGCGCATTTTCGAGCACCGCGCCGGTCATCGAAAAGCGCTGGGCCATCAGATCGTAGTCGCCCTGTCGCGCGCTGACGAACTCGGTCGCGATTTGTAATCCTTCTGCACCGTAGTGCTTCTCGATCTGCGCGAGATAGCCTTCCTGATCGCGCCACTGCCCGCGATACAAACTCTCGAAAAAGTCGTGCAGCCGCACGTCGTGCAGGATCACGATGCCGGGCGACTGCCGGCTCACCTGCCAGATCGACGCGTGGTGCAGATGATTGTTGCCGAGGTTGTAGAAACTGAGCTCGGCGCGATTCAGTTCGACCCAATCGAGGCGTTCGGGATGATATTGACGAACCCCCGCGTACTTTTCGAGCTCCCGATCCCAACCAGTGCGATCGGTCCAGAGCGTGACTTCGGCGCGAGTGCTGAGCTCGGGAAGAATGCCGAACGTGTAATCGGCAATGCCGGTCCGGGCCGGCGGCAACGGTGAGAACCAGTTGAGCTTCATGTGTAGTGGATCAGTTTTAAACGTTGTGTAGTTACGCCGAAGGCGTTGGGTAATTCGAGCCCAGCGGTTGGAGCGCAGCGACAACCCTGGGACACAAATCGCAATGAGCACAAAAACGCTGAAAGCGTTAGTCTTGTGCCGTACCCAAACCTTTCAGGGTTAATAAAGCTGTTATTCCTTGACCCAGGGTTGTCGCTGTGCTCCAACCGCTGGGCTCGAATTATGCAACGCCTTCGGCGTTGGGCTCCAATTATCCTGTGGCGTACTATCAACCAAAATTGACCCGCTGTCAGCTTCATGCAAGTAGTTTGTTGACGACTGTCTCCCACGAGAGGTGAAGATCTTCGTAACGCGCTCGTCCTGCTTCGCCCCACGCCTTTGCTGCGTCGCGATTCTCCCAAATCGAGTCAAACGCGGCTGCGAGGCTTTCGGGCGTCGGCTCGACTATCAATCCGGTTGTTTGCGATCCGGTTTCTCGATCGAGAACGAACTCGAGTGGTCCACCCGAGTCGGTGCAGGTGATCACGGGCTTTGCAGCGAGCATCGCTTCGAGTGTGACGTAACCGTAGTCTTCGTCGGTTGGCGGATAGATCACGGCGATCGCGTGCGCATAACGGCGGCGCATCTCTTCGCCGCTGATCGAGCCGAGCCATTCGGTGCGTTGCTGGACTTTTAATTTTCGCGCCAGCGATTTCAGCTCGCCGGCATACGACGGCTGGTCCGACACGCCGGCAAAACAAATCCGCACCGGATTACGCGTGTGGGCCAATGCTTCGAGCACGAGCGCCTGCCGTTTCGGAATGCAAAGACGGCTGGGAAAGAACAGGTAATCTTCCGCCGGACCGGTGTAGAACTGTTCCGCATCAGGAGGCGGATGATAGAGCGGCGTCGAGTCCACGTCGCAGTATTTCTTGAGCCGATGAGCCACATTGCGTGAGTTTGCAAAGACGGCCTTTGCTTGCGGGATCAATTTCCGATCGGCGTGTCGAATGACGTCGCGGACGTGCGTGCCGTTCGGAAAGTAAACGAGATCGCTGAGCGGATGGTCCCACAGTTCGTAGGCGGTGCGATGCTGGTGCAGGATCCATAGCACTTTGTTTGGGTGCGGGATCAGGTAAGCCGGAAACTTCAAACCGATCACGCGATCGACAGGCGTGCCCGCGACTTCGGTGATGTCGAGCAACTGGCAAGCGAGCATGTGATCCAGGATCTTTTCCGGCGGATACCACTTGAACGGGATCGCGAGGAGCTCGGCTTCGTGTCCAAAGCGGCGCAGCGCGTCGCGCAGTCCTTCGGCATGGACCTCAGCGCCTCCACGAATGAAAGGAACCTGGACGGTCGTGATCAAAATTCTCATGTCTGACGCGGTGCATTTTCCATTTGTCGTTGCTCATTTTTCATTTTTCGTTTGTGCCTTTTTGTGGCCCAGGATGGCGTAGTCCATTGGCCCAAAGAAGAAGCCGTTGAAGCGTTCGGCAAGCTCGCCTTCGCCGGCGACGCGGCCCGAGTCCCACGGATGCAGGTTGAGCACTTCGATCGAGTGAAAGCCGCGGCTCTCGAAGAGAAACTGCATGAGCTCGCTGGGAAGGGGATGAAGATGCGTGGGATCGAGATAGAAGAAGTTGCTGCCGACGAGCACGTTTTCGGGATTGGGGGTTTCGAAGATCGCGACGCCGCCGGGTTGCAGCACGCGCCTCGCTTCGTCAAGCAGACTGACCAGCGCGTCTACGGGCACGTGTTCGATGATGTGAAAACCGGTGACTGCGCCGATGCTTTCGTCCGGGAGGTTGCGCAGGTGCGCGATCATGTCTTCTTCGATAACTTCGAGACCTGCGTTCGCGGCACAGTTCGATCAGCACGCGGTTCTTTTCGACGCCGCGGGCTTTGATTCCGGCGTCGTTCAGCAGCTCCAGCCACTCGCCACGGCCGCAGCCGAGATCGACCACGTCGCCTTTTTCGCGCGCGGCTTCGACGTACGGCAAGTAAACGCGGAACCGATCCTTGATCTCTTCACGACTGCCGCGGAAGCGATCTTCGAGCGCGGCGTAAAGCGCGTCGAGATAATGAAAGTCGGGCTCACGCTGCAGCTCCTCGATCAGAGCTTGTAATTGTTCTGTTTGCCCGCGGACGTCTTCAATTCGCGATTGCATCAACTCCTTTTCAGTCGCCAGGCGTGTTTCAATGCGCGGCTCGATCGTTTTAAACGTTTCCAGCAGCGCGGTGTGATCGTGCTGCCGCTTTTCTAATCCTTCATGCTCAACTCGCAATTCGTCTCGCAATTCGTCCAGCGTCGTGCTTTGCTTTGACAGTGCTTGTTCCACTCGCGAAACTCGTTCGACGCATTCGGCGGTGCGAACGGAAACGGCGTTGACGAAATCGGCGATCTGCTGTTGCTGCGACAACACGTAGCCGGCGAACTCGCGCTGGTCGCGAACCTGGTTAGGCAGCCGAATGAAGGCGATTGCGAGACGTATGAAATAACCGATGACGGGAAGCTGGCCCAGCCGGCGCACCAGCGCCGGCACGGTCAAACCATCGAGCTCGACTCCTTTTGCTTTGCCTTCGTTCGAGTAACGCAGCGTTGCCAGCAGGTCGATCTTGTTGAGCTCGCCGCTTCGCAGCCGCTTGAGATCGCGCAGCAAACTCCGTCGCATCCGGCGGACGTTTCAGGATCGCGCGGTACGCAGCTTGTCGACAAACGCGCGATCGTGATACCGCAAAGGTCCGCGATGTGGTATCGATTGTTCGAGCGAGGTTGGAAGTCAGGTTGCAGCTTCAGTTCCGGGAGCCGCGGGTTGGCGCGAGATACTCGGCAGCAGAAACGACCTTAGATCCATTCTCGTGTTTCTGCGCGGCGATCGATTCGCGAATGACTGCCGTCAAGTCGTCGATCTCGATTCGTGGCTGTTCTGGCTTGACCATAGATTGACCGCTGAGGAACGATTCACTTCATGCGCATAGGCATTGATGGCATGCCGCTGACCCAGCTCAAAACCGGCGTCGGCACTTACACGTTCGAGCTGGCCCAGGCGCTCGCCGCCGCACTCGCCGCATGACGAGTTCGAGCTCGTCTCGCCCCTGCCTTTCGAGCCTGTCGATCGTCGAGCGACAGCCAAGCCTGCGAACCTCGCGCTGGTCTATTCAAAGCCAAACGCGTTGCAGCGACGCTGGTGGTCACTCGGACTGCCGGCCTACATTCGCCGCACGTCGCTCGCGCTGTTTCACGGCACGAACTACGAAGTGCCGTTGCGAGGCAACTGCCCGACAGTCGTCACGATTCATGATCTTTCCTTGCTGCTGCATTCTAACACGCATGAAGCACGCGCCGTCCTGCGCGGGCGGTTGCGTGCTGCCGCGCATGGCCCGCAAAGCGACGCTGATTATTACTGACTCGGAAGCGGTGCGTTGCGAAGTTTGCGAACACCTCGAGGTCCACAGCCGAGAAGGTGTTTGCGATTCCGCTTGCGCCTCGACGCGCGTTCGCGCCGTTGCCAGTCGAAGCAGACTGCTGAAACGCGCAAACGTCTCGGCGTCGAAGACGAATTCGTGCTTTTCACCGGCACGGTAGAGCCGCGCAAGAATTTGCTTACCTTGATACAAGCCTTTGAAGAACTGCTGCGCACCACCGACTTGCGCCCGCAACTGGTCATCGCGGGCAAGATCGGTTGGAAGCAAAACGATCTGCTCACAAACCTGGAAAGATTCGCCGCTGCAGATCGAGTGAAGTCTAACGGGATTTGTTTCTGACGCGGATCTGCGTGCGCTCTATTCTTCCTGTCGTGCTTTGTTTATCCGTCGATCTACGAGGGTTTGGTTTGCCGCCGTTGGAGGCGATGGCGTGTGGTGCTCCGGTCATTGCCAGTCGCGGTGCCGAGCGTGACGCACGCAGGTCGCGCGCGTGATTCCGGCGACGGATGTTGAGCGCAATGGCGCGCAGCATTGTCGAATTGCTTAGACGATGCGCAGGCGCGGCGACACCTGTCAGAAGCGGGACCGAAACATGCGGCAAAGTTTTCGTGGGAACGAACGGCGACGTTGACGCGGCAGGTCTATAACGAGCATGGAACGCGCCGCAATAAAAAGGTGGCCACAGAAGGCCACCCTACAATGATGCCACGATAAAATTGCGTAGGGATGACCCTCTGTGGCCACCCCATGGTTCCTGCAGAAGAATATCTTAGAAGCGGTTGCGGTACTCAGGCGAAAGGATGAACGCCAGCACCATCTGCGCGTCCACCCAGTTGCCAAACTGGTTCAATTTGCCGAGCCAGTGATTGAATCCGTCCTGGTCGGGATTGCGGCGCAGGTAGCCAACGTATTCCATGAACACAAACGCGTCGTCGAATTCCTTGTTGTAGAACTGCCTGCCGTAAGTCGTCTCGAAAACGAGCGCGCCGTCGGTAATCGTGTTACGTGCCGTCGACAACTTTGAAGACCACGCTTGCTTTGTTCGCCGGGTTCGCAGTGACCTCGTTGATCAAAGCAGTGCGATCAGCCGACGAAAGCGCGACGCCGGTAGTTTGGCTGAGCTTGTCGACAAACTGCGTCGGAGTCAGGCTACCGTAGATCGCCTGGAAATCCGTCCGAGTAATGAACTGATCGACAAACGCGCGCTTGTTGGCATTGATCTTCGCCGGATCGAGAGCTGGTCGTTGACGACGATGCCCTTGTTGACGCTGCGCCATGTCGGCGATGTAATCGCTGTAACGCGGCCGGCAGTGTGCCGGGCAGATTTTGCGGCACGCCGGGGCAGCCCGGCTGATTTAGCTGTTTGCCTAACGTTCCCCAGTAAACGCGCAGAATAAAGAGGCGGTGTTCTGGCCTCCGGGCGAAAGGAAGAACGCCGCGGACGTATTGGCGCGTTTGCGTTCGATGCAGAGCGCGAGCGATTCTCCTGGAAATCGTTTCGAGGGATCGTTGCACTCGGTGATTTCGCCGGTCCAATGCGCGTGTCCGGGAGCATCCGGGAAACGTCGCAGAAAGTCGATGTATTGCTGAGCGGCGAAAAAGTCGGCATCGTCGATGGTGATCGGGATGTTCGTGCCCGGCCGGAGGCGCAGTGGCTTGACCTTGATATCGCCGTAAAAAAGTTCGGATGGGAGATTGGGAGTCTCAGTCACGATCCGCAGGGTTGGAGGACTTTGCGCCAGCGCTCCTCCAAAAGCAAAAATCACGATTAGCGCAACAAAAATTAATTTCCGCATCTACATTTGCTCCTACAACGGTGGGATTGTTTTGAATAGAGACCTGAGGCTGGGGTCACTCGTGGCCCGGCCCGTCTGCCATGACCGTCGTGAAGTATAAGTGCTGCCAGTTTGCATTGTCAATTATATTCCAATTCGGTCAACTTGAAGTCTTCGATTCGGAAGATTAAGTAGCGTGGATCGAGCGGCGCGTTGACTCTTTGCGCATTGCTGCTGAACTTAATAGTCGACTTTCCCGGCGGTATTTCAAGCGTTTTCGAGTAAAAACGAGGACTGGCGTTGACCTGCAACTCCTCTGAGATCCCCGCACCGTTGATCGATAGGCTGGCGAACTGCTCGTGCCCGGTGGCGAAGTACATCTCGAGCCTGATTTTTCGGGACCGCTGGGACGTGTTGTGAATCTGCAACACACCCTCGTTCGAGCACCAGCGCCAGGTCTTGCCGGGTGCGCTTTCAAACCCCGAAAAGCCGGGGAGCCAGTCGAGCAGCATCGGATGCAGCGCCAGTTCCTGTTTCAACTGCCACTCGCCGTCCGAGTATTTCTGCCGGAGACGCGCGTTGTAATCGGTGGTATTGAAGAACACCAATCTGCCGTTGCGGCTCACGATGGGCGTGGTTTGCAGGGTGTTTGCCAACTGCCCCTCCAATGACGCGCCGTTATCTTCATAACCGTGGCGATCCAGATAAATTCCGGAAAACCCGCGAGAAGCCCAGGACCTCGACCATTTGCTCGACGGGCAGCGCGGCGGTCTGCTGTTGCCACAGATCGCCTTCGCGCTTCTTCATGGCGCCGTAACTCCAGCGCAGATTCTGCGCCTGGAGATACCCGCGCAAGTGATCGTAATCGACCATCGTGTTCACGCGCGGGTGTTCTGGAAACGGAATGTATGGCAGTTGATAGATCATCGAGTGTCCCGGCAGCGAAGATTCGATATTGCGCATGAACTCTTCGTCGCTGCGATACTCCGCCTTAATTTCCGCATATTGCGGAACGTAATCTCGACTGGTCTGATCGAGCAGCGCGGCCAGCAGCACAACAGCCGCGAGAACGTAAAACAAGATCGCTGCCGGAGTGGATCTCACTACCCTCGGGTAAACCCATTCCCAACCAACTGCCACCGCCAACAACGCGAAGAAGGCAATGAAGACGCTGATCCGGTTGTAGCTTCTAATGCCCGCGGAGACCAGCAGGCCAAAGATCGAGCTAAAGCCACCGATGGTCGCGAGCAGTACGGCAAAAATATTCAGCACGCTGAGATCGTCGAGCATGCTGTTGCGCTCAGTCACCAACTCCTCTGCCACCTCGCTGCGCCGGCGATAAAAAAGCCGCGCGAGCAAAGCCAAAAACCCAAGACTGCCGACCAGACCAAGCGCAGCCGCGTCGTTCTCGGTGACTACCGTGTTCTCGTTGTAGAGTCTCTTGATGCTGTTGAGGAAACCCACACGGTGGCCCGTGATCGGCAGCAACAACTGCGAGATCTTCAGTCCATAAATCTCTGGTCCCGCCGGGCTTCTCTCCGTCACGTGAGCATCGCCGTGTTTGTAGAGATAGATTATGCTTGGTGACGCATTGACGAGGACCGTCGCAAAAGTCACGGCAATCAGCATCGCGGCGATGCCCAGTGGCTTGAATGTTTTGCGAGCTAAGGCGGCGGCGATTCCTGCCACGAGCAACAGGTAACAGATGAAGAACGGATAATAGACGCCGCTCGAACCACTAAAACACAGATCACGACACTGGCGACAAACTTCACGTTGCGACCGGCGAGCAAGCGGCCGGACGTAATCCATAACAGGACCATCACCGCGAGGGGAACGAAGTAGTAAGCTGACAGGAACAGGTGACTCTCGTCACGCATGAAATGGTAGGGCAGAAATGTATAGAGCAAACTGCCAAACAACGAAGCGCCATACGACAGGTTAAACTGTCGAAACACGTAGAGCGACGAGATCGCGATCAACGGAAACGTCAGCAGGTAAAAGATGTTCAGGATGACTATCGGATGGCTGCTGAAGAGTGAGAGGAACCAGAAGACGACCGCGGCGGAGTTGTCTACGGCAGGGAAATCATACATTTTTAGATCGCCCGGCGCGCCGAGCGACGGATTCTGCCAGTACCATCCGTTCTCGACGATGCCCTTGATGAACATCGCGTGCAGCAGCGCGTCGCCGTTGTAGTGCAGCGGCACTCGGAGATCTGCGCGGTAAAGTTTCAGGAGGAAACAGGCAAACAAAAGCGACAGCAAAGCGGCTGCGAGGTATTGTGAGGCGCTCCGGAAACGATCGTTATCGAGAATCCGCAGTTTCATCTGATGTCGTCAGGCTTCGTTGGCCCGGAAGAGTAGAACATTGCCGACTGCCGATTGTCGATTGCCGATTGGTAACTTGGAATAGCAACCAAAACAACTGAGAACTGCTTTTGCACAAAAGTGCCTTATGACGTGAAGATGTCTCCCCGCAAAGGCGCAAAGACGCAAAGCGCTGCCGCGTTTCGCTGGACTTTCTTTGCGCCTTTGCGTCTTTGCGGGAGAATATCCTCCGTAGCGGACACAGATAGCGATTACAAGTAGTTTGTGCAAAGCGACTGAGAACTTGCCACAGTCACTCAAAAAACTGCTCGAAAACCGTCACTTCGCTCGACTCCGGCAGGACCAAAGCCTGCGCGACACGCTCTTCGTCTTCGTGCTGACCCGCAGCCTGATATTCGCAATCTTCGTCTGTGTGGGCCACCTGACCGTCGTCACGATACCAGACTCGCCTACCAACATCCGCGAAGCGTTCGTCAAACTTGAAAACGTATCGATCACTCGCCGGCTGCGCGAGACAATGTGGCGCGCCGACGTTGCGTACTACATGGACATCTCGCGCGACGGTTACCTGCACGAGCCATTCAACATCGAGAACCCGCGCAGCAGGCATTTCGCATTCTTCCCTTTGCACCCGTTGCTGCTTTGGTTGCTGAGCCACGTGACGAAAGACGTGATGCTCTGGGGAGCGGCGCTTTCGAACCTGTTTTTCTTCATCGCCCTGCTGTTCCTCCACAAACTGACCCTCGCTTTTGGTTACGACCAGCAGGTTGCACGCCGGGCGATCTTCTACACGGCGACGTTCCCGGTAAGTTACTTCTTTTCCGTTCCGTTGACTGAATCACTCTTTTTCATGCTCACAGTGACGAGCTTCTACGCCGCGAAGCGCGAAAACTGGTGGGCCGCGGGCGCTCTCGGCATGTTGGCGGCAGCGGCGCGAGTCAACGGCGTGCTCCTTTTGCCGGCGTTATTGATACTGAGCTGGCAGCAATATCGATCGCTGCAAATCAAAAAGATACTCGGATTGATATTGGTCCCTTTCGGTCTATTGGCTTACATGGCCTACACGTGGTGGGCGAGCGGCGACGCACTCGCGTTCCGGCACGCCGTGGCGCATTGGGGCAGGAAGCCAGGGTTTTTTCTCACTGGAATAGTTAAGTACCTGATACACCCGCACACGATCATCGAGCCGTGGAATTTCAACTTGCTGAACGTGGCGTCGGCGGTGCTTTGTTTGGTTTGTGTTTACTTTCTGGTGAGACGCCGTGAATGGGCGCTTGCGGTTTATGGTTTCCTGGCGATTTTCCTGCCGCTTTCGTCGGGCATGTTGCAGTCGCTCGATCGTTACGCGCTGATCGTCTTTCCGATGTTCATGGCGCTGGCAATGACGGCGACGTCCGAAAGGAAAGACACGACGATCAGGTTCATCTTCGTGCTGCTGCTCGGCATTATGACGGCGCTGTTTGCCGCCAACTACACCATCGCAGTTTCCTGATCAGGATCTCAGCGCTCTCTGCGTCTCTCGGTGTTCTCTGCGTTGAATATGTGCGTAACGCAGAGATCGCGGAGAGTCGCAAAGGTCGCAGAGCTCAGATAGGACACCACCTAATCAGGGCAGCAGCTCGACGTCGGACACGGCGATCGAGAGATGGCGATCGTCGCTGCTGTTTGGATCGTGAAGTGACGGCTGCCAGGTGCGACTGGCGTGAATCTCCAGCTCAAATCGCGCCCCAGTTCGCAGCTTTTCCGGAACGTCGATCTCAACTTCCAGCCAATCGTAGTCGAACAACGACAACGCGCAGAGCCGCTCGCCATTCAACTCGAATTGTAATTCGATCGGCTGCGATCGCAGCTCGGGAATGTGCGTCATCAGCTCAAGCCTGATCCGCGACAACTCCACGGTCGTGAATTGCAGCCGCGAATGTTTATCCATCCAGCGCGCGAGGCGCGGTGTGTGGTTTACGGGATACCAGCCCGTGCCGAAAGAGACGCGCGACCCGAACAGATCGTTGCGATCGCGATGCGCGTTGTAGAACGGCCCGAGCGCGGCGTTCGAAGCTTTTAGCAACAGGTAAAGGCCGCACGAAGGCAACTTCAGATTCAGGTCCGAGATCTTGCCGAACACGTAACCCATCGCCATGTCGAACGCGTGACGCTCGCTGAACGAAAGCCCGCGCAGGTAGTCGATGAAATCGGCGTCGAAAGGCACACCGTATTGATCGTACTGCTTGATGAACTCGGCAGCGCTGAGACACAGCGTGTAACGAGGTTCCGCTTGCACGTTCGCGAAGAACTTGCGGAAGCGAGCCTCGATTTCCGCGTCGACTTCGAGACCGATGTGTCCGTCGATGCCGATAAAGTGGGCCAGCTTCTCTTCGCTCATCGAAGCGTAGTCGCCGTGCAGCTCGCGATTCAACGACTCGATGCCGTGCATGGTTACGCCGTCCGGGCGCAGCACGCGTTTGATCTCGGCCAGCACGGCGTCTTTTTCGTCGAAAGCGATATGACCCAACACGTCCAGGCTGACGACGTAATCAAATGAATCGTCAGCGAATGGCAGATCCGCAAGCCCGGCCACGGACGCGACGTCGTAACCATTGCGACGCGC
The DNA here is from genome assembly GCA_963770215.1 of uncultured Acidobacteriota bacterium. Lineage (GTDB taxonomy): Bacteria > Acidobacteriota > Blastocatellia > Pyrinomonadales > Pyrinomonadaceae > PSRF01. The sequence continues at coordinate 86,530 of CAVYOP010000005.1, read as the reverse complement.
GAGACTGACCAGCTCGGGCGAGAAGTCGATCCCCGCGAGATAAACTCCCTTGCGTTTCAACAACGCCAGCACGCCTTCGCCGCAGCCGAGATCGAGCACGGATGCGCCATGCGGCACGTTGTCGTAGACCCACATCGTGCGGGCGAAGCCGATGTCGAAGCGATTGATGGCGTCAAAGTAACGCGCGTCGAGCACGCCGCCGGTGAAGAAACGATCGCGATAGAACTTCGCGATGTCGCCGGTTGCCGCGGCCTTTAGTAGGTCGTCGTTTCTAATATTGCGCATTGCTGCGTCGTGATTTTGGCGTCGAGATTGGCGACGCCTTCGATGGGAATGTCGCTGAAGACGCGAAAATAACAGCGCACCGTCCATCCAGTCGAAGCTCACCGCGGTCGGGCTATGAACGGCGACCGAGATCGAATAAAGATCCGGCGCCAGCCAGCAGTTAAACGAGAAAGTCGCTTCGACGGCGTCTCCGCGCTTGACGTGGCCGTCGCGCAATCCCTGGACTCGCGTGTTTGTGCCGTAGAGATGAATTCCATGACGGTTGCGGATGATGAAGCCGTAGACCGGATCTTCGATGTCTTCGTGAAACACCGCGCGCACGCGCAGGTGGACGGCTTCGCCTGTCTCCACCAGTTTCACCGATCGGCGCGCGCCGTTTAGCAGATCGACGTGCACGATCTCGGCGTTGCCGTTTCCATGCCGGTAAGTGAACTGCGGCGTTGCCGTTTCAAGAGCTTCTTTTCCCGGCGTCCCGGATTTCTCGCGACGGATCGCCAGTTGACCTTCGGCGTATGCTGCTTCGCGATCCATGATCAGTTTCTGGTAACGATCGAGCACGTCAGCGGGTGCGCCTTCTGCTGCTATGCGTCCGCTGTTCAACAGAATCGCGCGGCTGCAAAGCGCGCGTATCGCGCCGGGATCGTGCGAAACGAAGAGAATCGTCGTTCCGTTTTCCTGCATCTCCTTGATGCGATGCGTGCAACGATGCTGGAACACGGCGTCGCCGACTGACAATGCTTCGTCGACGATCAATATTTGCGGCGACGAAGCGATCGCCGTGGCAAACGCGAGCCGGATGTACATCCCGCTCGAATACGTCTTCAGCGGTTGATTAATAAACTCGCCGATCTCCGCGAAGCTTGCGATCTCCGGCAGCAATCGTTCGGTTTCAGATTTCGAAAGCCCCATCAACGAGGCGTTCATGAAAACGTTCTCGATGCCGGTGAACTCCGGATTGAAACCCGCGCCCAGCTCGAGCAACGCCGCGATCCGGCCTTCATGCGAGACGGTGCCGTGCGTTGGTTCGAGTGTGCCGGTGATGATTTGCAACAGCGTCGACTTGCCCGAACCGTTTGGGCCAATGATCCCGACCGTGGTGCCGGCTTCGACTTCGAAACTGATGTCGCTCAGCGCCCAGAATTCGCGATGCGTTTTCCAGTGACCGCGCGTCAGGGATTCTTTCAGTCGATCGACGGGCCGGTTGTAGATCCGGTATTGCTTAGATACCGATTTAACGCGTATTGCTTGCGGCATAAGCTGTTAGCGAAAGATCCGAGGCGACCATCTCTTTAACCAGATCGCGGAACGTGTACGTCGGTTCCCAACCGAAAACGCGCCGCGCCTTTGAAGCGTCGCCGATTAATAGATCGACTTCGGAGGGGCGGTAATATCGCTCGTCAACTTTCACAAACTCACGATAATCGAGATCGGCTTCCGCAAACGCGATCTCGCAGAGCTCGCGCACACTGTGCGTCTCCCCGGTGGCGATCACGAAATCGTCAGCGTCGGGGAGCTGAAGCATCGCGTGCATCGCGCGGACGTAATCGGCGGCGTGGCCCCAGTCGCGTTTCGCTTCGAGGTTGCCGAGGCGCAGCTCTGACGCCAGTCCGAATTTGATACGCGCGACGGCGCTCGTGGTCTTGCGTGACACGAATTCGAAACCGCGGCGCGGGCTTTCGTGGTTGAACAGAATTCCGCTGACGCAATGAAGCCCGTATGCTTCGCGATAATTTCGCGTCAGGTGAAACCCGGCGACTTTGCTGATGCCGTATGGACTGCGCGGCTGAAACGGCGTCGTCTCCTTTTGCGGCACTTCGTTGACGTTGCCGAACATTTCGCTCGATCCCGCGAAGTAAAAACGGCATTTCGGGCGCAATTCGCGCAATGCGGCGAGGACGTAATGCGTGCCGTTGATGTTCATGCTCATCGTCGAGAAGCCGTCGGCGAAGCTTTCGGCGACGAAGCTCTGCGCCGCGAGGTGGTAACACTCGTCGAAGTCGTGTTGGCTCAGGACGTGAAAAATACTCGGATAACTTTCGAGACTTGCCGGGTGAAGGGTTATGCGATCGAGCACGTGGGCGATGCGGCTGAACCTCGTGTCGGGTGCTTCGAGAGCCACGCGACGGACGAGTCCGTGTACTTCGTAACCAAGTTCCAGCAGGTAGTCTGCCAGGTAACTCCCGTCCTGGCCGGTGATTCCGGTAATCAGTGCTCGTTTGGTCACGCCGGGGATTGTATCAGGTGAGATTCGTGTTTCTGTACGCAGGCCAACGGAAATCCACGGCTGCGGTCTAAGTAATTAATACGCCGAAGGCGTTACGTAATGCGAGCCCAGGGTTGCTTCAACCCTGGGTTGAATGATGCACGCGTTTCTTAACTCTGAAGGAGTTTCAATTGCAAACCGAACACTTTCAGTGTTTCTTTGTAGTTTCGTCTGATCCCAGGGTTGAAGCAACCCTGGGTTGAATGATGCACGCGTTTCTTAACTCTGAAGGAGTTTCAATTGCAAACCGAAACACTTTCAGTGTTTCTTTGTAGTTTCGTCTGATCCCAGGGTTGCAGCAACCCTGGGTTGAATGATGCACGCGTTCTTAACTCTGAAGGAGTTTCAATTGCAAACCGAACACTTTCAGTGTTTCTTTGTAGTTTCGTCTGATCCCATGGTTGAAGCAACCCTGGGCTCGCATTACGTAACGCCTTCGGCGTAAGACCTGCGTCCATTTGGGTAACGTTGAAGGCGTAGAAGCAGGCGTGCTTGCGGTCTGGAGGGGTTCTGCTTAAAATGGCCGTTCTTTAATCGCCGGTGCCGGCAATAATACTTTCACCTGCGTGCAACGCTGCTCAGCTCCCCGATGGCATCTAATCTGCTCGGATTCGCGTCTTTGTTGCGGAGGATTTCGTGAAGCAACCTTTCTGGTTATTGTGCGCAAGCATTCTGCTGCCTGTGCTCATCGGGGGCTCATTCGCCTCCGTCTCAGCCCAAACGCCGACTGCAACGCCTGACCCTTTCGTCACTCAAATCACGTCAGTCCCGAGCGCGGCTTTCAACACTGCCATCGGCGACATGAGTGCCGACGGCCGCTTCGTTGTCTTCGTTTCGAACGCCGACGTCTCAACTGAAAAGACAACGGCCAGAAACAACGCCGACGGCAATCGCGAAATCTTTTTACTCGATTACGCTCAGCGCCGCATCTTCCAGATCACCAACACCAAACACGTTCTAAATCCACCGCCGTCTCCGACTCCAACACCGACGCCAAGTCCATCGCCGTCGCCAACAGCATCGCCGAGTCCGACGCCAACACCAACGCCGACTCCACAAGATCTCAGAGACGTGCGGATCGAGATCGATAATCGATCTCCGATGATCAGTTTGCAGCCCGCCCTCGTTGGCGGCGTGCGCTCTTACATCATCGTGTTCAGCTCGAACGCGCCCGATCCGGAACTCTTCGACGGCACCTATAGCGATGCTTTGAGAGACGATGGAAACTCCGAGATCTTCATCTATCGCGTCCCGGCCGTGGCTGATGTCGATCTGACACTGGGGACCGATCTGCCGTTGCAGGATCTCGCCGCAGGCACTTTCTTTCAGGTAACGGATACAACTGCCACTCGCAAAACAACGCCCGGCGTCCGCGGCACTCCGCCTGATCCCGATCTCTCGCCGTTCTTTGCCGACGACAATCGCGAGCCGGCGATCAGCGACGACGGCGCCCTCGTGGCATTTATCTCGACGCGCAACCATCGCGGCAGCACGACCAACAACGATTCGAATCCGGAGCTCTTTTTCTACAACATCGGGTCGGACACGATCACCCAAGTAACGACGACACAGGACACAACGCCTGGAGTTGGCTTTGTCTTTCAGGGTAGTCCGAATCTGTCTGCCAACGGATCAGTAGTGTCTTTTATTTCCAGTGCGAACCTGGCCAATAACAACGTCGACGGCAACGCCGAGATCTACATCGCGGATGTCAGCGGCGGCTCCTCGATGACCAACGTTCGCCAGGTCACGCGTACATTGAACGGCAGCGGCAACACGAACGTCTTGAGCCCGGGACGGCGTATGAGCCGCGACGGCTCGTTGATCGCTTTCGAGACGCGCGCCAGCGATCCGAAAAACGGCGCAGCGCCGACCAGCGTGTTTCTCGGCACTTTCGTTTACACCGTCGCGACGGATACGTTTGTCGAGATCGGTAACCGGCCGACGAACTTCGCCGACATCGCACACTTCCCGACGTTCACCGATTACAACTCGTCGCTCGTGCCTTCGAGCCTCGTGTTTGCTTCAGCACTGAACTTCCGGCCGGACGGGACATTCCCGCCCATTGCCGAAGATGCAACCGGACTCAATCCACAGCGCGCATCGCAGGTATTTCTGACTCAGATTCCCGCTTCGTCGACGAACACTTTCACGCGCTTGACGAATATCCCGATAGTCACGACTTTCGGCGGCACACGCCCGGTGACAAGCGCGACGCGCAAGCGCATCTCTTTCGTTCTTGGCGGTGTTGAGCTCGGCGGTGGGAACCCCGATATTTCACTCGAAGTTTTCTACTTGTTGACGCCTCAGGTGACGGCAACGTCAGCCTCCGTGCTTTCATTCTTTACGGGCGCGAGCAACATGCCCGTGGCCGCAGCCACACCAGTTCCAAGCCCGTCACCGAGTCCGACGCCGACGCCGAGCCCTGTGCCAGGGTCGCCCCTCGGCTTGGCGCCGGGTGAGTTGAGTATCGTGCGTTCGACTGTTGCGCTTGCGCCGTCCAGTGCGACCGCGTCCGGGCCTTCGGAAACGACGCGCAGTCCGGCATTGCCGATCGAGCTCAACGGCGTTTCACTGTCCGTGAATGGTTATGCGGCGGGACTGTATTTTGTCGGCAATGCCGAGAAACAGATCAACTTCGTCGTGCCGATCGGACTTCCTCTCGGTCTTGGCACCGTTGCCATCAACCTGCTCGACGCGGGAGCGAATACTGACACGCTTTTCCGCGGGTTCGTGCAGCTAATCGCCGCGCAACCTGACATTTTCACCACGACGAACGACGCGGGCGGGCGGGCGATTGCCTTCAACGTCACCAATCCCAATATTCCCACGATGGAGCCGTTTAGCGTCACTTCGACTGACGCGAGTGGAGCGACAGTCGCGACTGTGATCGAATTGAGCGTGACGGGCGTTCGGAATGTGATTCCGGGCGAAGTCACAGTCACCGTCGGCACGACGGCGATCACGGGCGGCGCTATTCTTGCCGTGCAACCGAACCGGCAGATGCCCGGGTTCGACATCATAAACTTCCAGTTGCCCGCTTCGCTGGCGGGCGCAGGCGACGTGCCTGTGGTGGTGACTGTTTTGAAAAACGGCGTCACTACGACCAGTCGCCCCGCGGACACTGCGCCGCGCATCACGATAAATTAGTCGCAGTCTCTGCGTTACTCTGCGGCTCTCTGTGTTCTCTGCGGTAGATCTCTACCGAAAACAGTTCAACGCAGAGGACACAGACAGCCGCCGAGAAACGCAGAGGATTTTGGGGACTTTCGCCGCCAAGGCGTGATACTATGCGCGCGTTGCCGGCCCCCAGCGCCAACAGTTCCTACGGTTCTCGTTAAACTGGTTCGTCCTCGCCAGGAAGCACTTAATGCAGTTACTCGTCGCCATTGTCGCGAGTGTGGCAATCCTTTTGGGCACTGGCCCAGGGGGACGACTCGAGATCCGCGATTCTTCTGAAGCTCGAACCATCTGCCGCCCAAACTGCCGCGCGCCGCATTCACTGGCCCAGAAAAACGATCGAAGTCGCTTTTTCAACTTCGCTGATGACACCCGGCTCGAACATCAAGCCGGACAGCGACGTCATCGGCGCCGCGCGTCGCGCGCTCCAGCGTTGGTCCAGCCTCGCGAACATCAACTTCATCGTCACGTGGTCGGCGGCAACTTCCGTCAGTCCCGCCGAAGCGGGCGACGGCGTCAGTCTCATTACAATCGCCGAAACGATCGAAAACGAAGCGTTCAATTCCGACACCACTGCCGGCCGCACGCGCGTCTTCTTCGATCCCGAAACGGGCAACATCGCCGAAGCGGACGTCAGCATCAATCCTCGCCCGCGCGCTGACAACGGCACCGAGATGCAGTTTTCCACTGACGGCACACCCGGAACTTACGATCTCGAAGCGACCTTCACACACGAGATCGGACACCTGCTCGGGCTCGACCATTCGGCCATGCTCGGTTCGACGATGCGCAGCCGCCAGGCGTTCAACGGCACTTTCGGTTTGCCTGCGATGACCGAACGCACGTTGAGCGAAGACGACCGGCAAAAGCTGCGCGCCTTGTATGGACCAAAACCGAGACTCGGCCGCATCGAAGGCCGGCTTGCCGACAACCGCACACCCGGCGCGCTCGTGCCGTTGGCCGGCGTGAACGTTTGGGCTGAGAACCTCGCGACGGGCCGCGTCGTCGCGAGCGATGTCTCCGCGCCCGACGGCAGTTATCGTCTTGAAGGATTGGCGCCGGGGCAGTATCGCGTGATGGTTTCGCCGCGATCCGAAGACGGCGAGACGAATGGCCCGCCGAAGTTTCGCAGTTTTGAAGTATCGAACCATGGTGACGGTGAAAGCCGACACCTTCACGCCGTTGAACTATCACCTGGTGCCGCCGCAGGCTTCGGCTCTAAGCCCGAAAGTGATCGGACTGAACGCGGAACTTTCGACCGTGGCGTTGCCGCTCGAGCCGGGTAAGCGCGTGAAGATTTATCTTGGCGGCGAAGGAGTCGATCAGGTGCCGGGCACGAGCATCCTCGTCAACTCGCCATTCTTCACTGTCGATCCCGCGACCCTCGTTCGCGAACAGATTAACGCGCCGTTTCCGGTGATCAGTGTTGAAGTTCAGGTTGCCGCGAACGCGCCGTTTGGCGATTACACGATCCGGCTGCAATCGAACTCCGGTGAAACGGCGTTTCGTGCCCGGCGCGATCACGGTCGATCCGGCGGTGGCGTCGCCGATTGCTGAATCCGGTTGACGATGCTCGTTTCTTCGTCAATCAGCACTACGCTGACCTGACCGGACGCAATGCGGATCCAGCGACGTTATCGATAAACTGACGGCGCAACTCCAACACTGTGGCGTGCGAACCGATTGTTTGCGCGCGACGCGCGTCGATATCTCGACGAACCTGCTAGTCGAGAACGAGTTGCCGTCGAGGGCGCTGTTTCTGAACAGTCTTTATTCGTCCGCGCTTGGGCCGCCGTCCGAAGCTGACGGAGTTTGAGAGCGATCGCGCGCTGCTGCTGAACGAGAACGAAGACCAGGAACGATCGCGCACCGACTCTCGCCACTGCTTTTGTCGCAACGCGCCGGAATTTAAGAAGCAAGTATCCGGCGACGATGAAGCCGGCCGAGTTTGTCGATGCGATTCTGGCTTCGGTGATGCAGAGCAGCGGCATTGATCTTGGACTCGGAGAGAGACGTGTTGATCGGTTTGCTGGACGATCCGTCAGCGGGCCGCGCCGCGGTGCTGACGCCATGTGGCGAGCCGCAGCGAGTCGTTGACGCGCAGTACAATCAAACGCTCGTGATGTTCCAGTATTTCGCTTTCCTCCGGCGCGATCCGGATGAAACCGGCTTCACCTCCTGGCTGAACACTCTCAAGACCAAACCGCTGCGCGACGCCGATCGCCGCGCGCTCGATGGTCTGCTCGTTTCCTGAACTCGGAAGAGTACCAGATCGCGCTTCGGCATTCTCACCACCCACACCACACGCGAATGCAACTAGGAAGTATTCTCTGCGTCCCTCTGCGTATCTCTGTGTCTCTGCGTTGAACATGAACGAAACGCAAAGGTCGCGGAGACGCGCAAAGGTCGCGGAGACGCGCAAAGGTCGCAGAGTTCAGATTTAGGTCACCCCTCGTGTTAGCATTAGCGGCTTGAAAGAAAAACTACTCTCGTACCTTGTGTGTCCTGCCTGCGATGGATCGCTGGACCTTTCTGTGTCGTCTGTCTCGCGTTCCGAAGGCGAAGAGATCATGGAGGGCGAGTTGCGCTGCCGCGCATGTGCGTCTTCGTTTCCGATCACGCGCGGCATTCCGCGTTTCGCCGATCTCGATCGAGATTGAGAGCGATAAGAAATGCCACCGCCGATAATTTCGGTTGGCAATGGCAGCACTTCACGCAGGAAGACGACGCGTTACGCCGAACAACTTCTCGGCTGGATCGCGCCCGTCACGCCGGAGTTTTTCCGCGACAAGGTGGTGCTTGAAGGTGGCTGCGGCAAGGGACGCCACACGCAACTCGCCGCGCACTGGGGTGCGCGTGAAGTCGTTGGCATCGATCTGAGCGAAGCGGTGGAGACGGCCTTTGCCGCGACGCGTTCGCTGCCGAATGCGCACATCGTTCAAGCAGACATTTTTCGCTTGCCGCTGGCGCGCAAGTTTGATTACGCGTTTTCGGTTGGCGTGCTGCATCATCTGCCCGATCCGCGGCGGGTTTTTGTCGCTGGCGTCGAAGGTGAAACCGGGCGGACAGCTTTCGGCGTGGATTTACGGCGCGGAGAACAACGAGTGGATAGTCCGTTTGGTGAATCCGGTGCGCGAGAAAATTACGTCGCGCATCGATCAGCGCGCGCTGTTGCAATTGTCGAAGATTCCGGCGGCCGGGTTGTATCTGGCGACTAAGTTGATCTATGGACCACTGAACCGGCGCGGTTCGACGCTGGGCCAGTATCTTTTCTACAACGACTACCTGAGCGCGATTGCGCCGTTTGGCTGGCGCGAGCAACACACGATCGTGTTCGATCATCTGGTTGCGCCCACGGCGTTCTATATTTCGCGCGACGAGTTTGAAACGTGGTGGCGCGACATCGGCGCCAAGGACGTGGTCGTCAGTTGGCATAACAAGAACAGTTGGCGCGGGATTGGCACCATCAGTTAGCAAATGCACTCCGAACTTATTTATTCATTTGCGAAGCGAGAGCTGCTCGGACGATACAAAGGGTCGTTCCTGGGCATCGCGTGGGCCGTGCTGACGCCGATGGTAATGATCGCGATCTTCACGTTCATCTTCGCGGGCATCTTCGGCGCGCGTTTCGGCGTCAGCCATTCGACGTGGGATTACGCGCTCTATCTCTTTTGCGGTTTGTTGCCCTGGACCATGTTTCAGGAGTCGATGCAGCAATCGGCAAACACGATCATCATTCACGCGAACCTCGTGAAGCGCGTCGTCTTTCCGCTCGAAACATTGCCCGCCGCGCAGGTCTTCGCGGCGCTAGGAAATCAATTATTCGCGACTGTCGGTCTGCTGATCGCAACCGCCGTGATTCTGCGCGAGCTGCATCTCACGACGCTTTGGCTCCCGGTGTTGCTGGTGCCGCAGTTGCTGTTTGCACTCGGCGCGTCGTGGCTCATCGCGTCGCTCGGCGTGTTTCTGCGCGACATCGCGCAGGGAATCACGCTGTTGTTGATGGCGTGGATGTATCTGACGCCGATCATTTATCCGGAATCGATCGTGCCCGATCGTTTTCGCTTTCTAATTAACGCGAACCCGTTCACGCCACTCGTGCGCAGCTATCGGCGCATCTTTCTGGAGGGTCTCGCGCCTGACTGGCGCGGCCTCGCATATTTCACCGCGGTTGCGTTGGTGGTCTTCTTGTTTGGCTATTGGTGGTTCTCACGCACGCGCAAGAGCTTCGCTGATGTGATCTAAGACGTCTCCCGCAAAGGCGCAAAGGGCGCAAAGAGACCGCGTTGCTGTGTCGCCAATCCGCTGTTCCTTATGCATGCCTCTCTTTGCGTCTTTGCGCCTTTGCGGGAGACGTCTTTGGGGAGCGTCTTTAGTTTGCAGGCTCCAGCGAAAACTCCTCGCTCAAACTCAGCACATACTTTTCCCAGTGCCGCTGGAACTCAAACATGTTCTCTGTGCCCAGTACGCGCTTGAGCGTGTCGTAACCGGTGGGATCGAATTTCTGGTTCGCGTGAAACTGTTTGTAGAACGTGCGGAGCAGACCCTTTTCCTGTAGGTAGTAACAAAGATAGCGCGACTGCGCGTAGTTGACGCCGCGCGAGTCGCTGTAAAACTCACTCGCCTTCATCTCCATCAACGCCCTGAACGATCCCACCTCGCCCGCCTTGATCGCCGTTTGCAAACCGTCGAGACGCCAGTTCACATAGCCGTAAATGTGTCCGTCCTGCTCGCCGCACTGTTCGTACAACGAACCGAGTCCTTCGTTTAGCCACGGCGGACACGAGGGAAAATTGGCTTCGATAAACGGATGAACGATCTCGTGAACGAGCGTGCCGGCGCCGGTCGAGATGTTCATCACGAGGGCTTTTTCCGAGCGTGAGTAATAACCGTAAGGCGTGGTCGGATTGTGATTGAAGAGCGTTTGCGTGTGCTTCCGGTAAGAAGCAGCGTCTTTGAAGAGCCAGATGTCGAGGATGTCTTTCGGATCGTTTGCGAAGAAGTCCTGCTTGAGTTTCTCGACGGCCCACTTGATCGTGCCTGCGGCGCGCTCTTTCACGACTGACTCAGGCTCGTCGCCGACCACCACGAACGGATGTTGGACCACAATCGAAAAATCCTTCGACGGGATTCGCATCTTTAAATCCGCAATGTGCTTATCCAGTTCAGTGGTTCCAGCAACTTTGGCAGCGGATTCGACGGGGATTTTTCCGCTGCTCGACGCACACGACACCACCGCCATCAAACCGGCGACGATGATGATGCCAAAGCGGTAGGTCATCTTGGTGGTAGTTGTAAGAAGCTGCTGACGCAGTAGCCGAGATAGTAAAACGTCTCGCGCACCAGTTCCCCAATTTGACTGCGAAAGCCGGTGTAGCGCGTGGTCGTCGTCGGCGATGGATAAGCGTCAAGCCCGACGTCGTGGGCCATCGCAACGGCGCGCTTCATGTGCATCGGGTCGCTTACGATCAGGATTTTCTGCAACCCGTGCGTGTCTGCCAGTTGCTTCGCAAAGACCAGGTTCTCGTAAGTCGTATGCGACCGTTGTTCGATGAGGATGTCGCTGGACGGGATGCCATTGCTCACCGCATACGAACGCGCCGCCGCGGCCTCGGTCGGTTCGTTGGAGTTTCCCTGTCCGCCCGTGAAGATGATTTTGTGCACCTGGCCCCGGCGATACAGATCGATCGCGTGATTGATGCGTTCTCTGAAAACAGGCGAGACTCCCTGGCTCCAAACCGCTGCGCCCAGCACGACTGCGGCATCGGCTTTCATGTCAGTCGAGGCGCTGCTGTAGCTATAGATCCTCGCCGCGGTAACGCCAATCGCCAGGACGATCACGAGGATCGCGATCTTTACTACTTTGAAAACCCGCCTGCGCATAACCTTTGGATGATAGCATTCGCTGATTTATCATCCGCACCATGAAGAAAACATTACTAGCGCTCATTCTTCTAACATCAGCAATAACCATCAATGCCCAGGAATGGACGCAGTGGCGTGGCCCGACGCGCGACGGCTCTGTCTCCGGCAAAAACGTTCCGGCGAAATGGCCTGAGACGTTCGGACGCACGTGGCGCGTCGAAATCGGCGAAGGTTATTCGTCGCCGGTTGTTGCCGGGGGCCGTGTTTTCGTTCACGGACGGCGCGATCCGGAAGAGATCGTCGCCGCCATCAATCTCGCGGATGGCAAGGTCTTGTGGGAGCAGAAGTATCAGGCCGATTTTAAGAAGAACCAGTACGCCGTCGAGATGGCGAAAGGTCCGAATTCGACGCCGCTCGTTATCGGCAATCGTCTGTTCACGCTTGGCGTTACCGGCATCCTCAATGCCTGGGACACCGGGACCGGCCGCCTGTTGTGGACGCGCGACTTCTCTAAATCGATCGATACGAGCAAACTTTTCTGCGGCACCGCCGCGTCGCCTCTCGCTGTCGACGGCCGCGTGGTGGTGCAAGTCGGCAGCGACATTCACGGCGGACAGACTCTCGCGCTCAATCCCGCCACCGGTGCGACCGAATGGGAATGGAGCGGACTCGGGCCCGGTTATGCATCGCCCGTTGTGATCGATCTCGGCGGCGCGCAGACACCTTGTTACGATGACTGAAGGCTCGATCGTCGGCCTTGACGCTAAAAACGGCAAAGAGCTTTGGTCCGTGCGCGTTTCCCGACGAGTGGCACGAGAACATCACCACCCCGCTCTGGACAGGAACGCACCTGATCGTCTCCGGCACTCGCGCAGGGCACGCACGCCTTTGCACTCACGCAATCAGGCGGCAAGTGGCAAGCGACTGAGATTTGGAAGAACCCGGACGTCGCGATGTACATGAGCTCGCCGGTCTTTGGCGACGGTTTGATCTACGGTCATTCGTCGAAAAAGAAAGGGCAGTTTGTGGCGTCGACGCGAAGACCGGCGCTGTGAAATGGGCGACGGAAGGCCGGGAAGGCGAACATGCGTCGCTGCTTGCTGACCCCGCATCATATTGTGTTTTTAACGAACGGCGCGGACCTGATTGTCGCCAAGCGCGGCACTCCAACTTTCGCCGTCGAAAAGCGCTACGAAGTCGCCGAGGCCGCCACCTGGGCAATGCCCGTCCTGCTCGGCTCGAACCTCCTGGTCCGCGACGCTACAGGATTAATGCTATTGACAGGGAAATAGCGTGGACTAACGCTGTTCGACCACCGATGAAATCTGGGAAACACGATTATCGTTATAAGGCTAAGGAATGAGGCTTGGCTTTTGAAAACTTCCTGGTCTTTTCAAAAAATTCGGTCTCTGTGATTTGGGCGGGCCAGTCAAGGTTAAGCCGCAGAAATATTTGGTTTTCCGGATTGCGCCACACATGTACGGCACCGAGAGAACCGAGGTAGTTTATGTCTCTCACTAACGCCATCATCGGTTTGGTCAGCGACTTGTGAATCGGGGCTGCCATTTGTGCGAACTTCGTCCACTCTAAAGTCTCACACTTCAATAGCATCTTTAAAATTTCAATTTGACGTTTGGCGATTACTCGCTTTTTTGGCGTCTGAAGTCGATCAAATAAATCGTACATCAAATTGCGAAACATCTCCTTAGCGATGTTCGAACGAATCACGCCAAACAATCGGTTACATTGGCTGGCTATTCCACGCAAGCCAAAGGCAAGAAAAGGAGTCAGATCGTAGCGCACCGGTTCTTACCTTGCCGAGCATTTCCAGATAAGTTTTCTTTTCATCGTAATAGTAATTTGACATCGCGATGAATAAGGCATCGCGGAGTCCAGCACGCTGTAGCACAAGTGCCTCTAACGCTCTCGCTGTCCGTCCGTTCCCATCCAGAAAAGGATGAATTGCGGCGAAGTGGTAGTGCAAAGCAAGAGCCTGAATAAGCAGGTCGTGATCCTTAAATTCCCGTTGTAGTGCTTGACCAAGACTGTTAAAGGCTTGCTGACATTCGTCGCCTGCTTCTGCGCCGCGATGTGGAGGTATGCCAAAAGTAACATTCTGATCTTGCCTGCGGATTTCTCCCGGCGGGCAAATGTCGTCATCAGCACCAGTTACTATTCGACGGTGTACTTCTTTGATTAGATCTGTGCTTATTGGCCGATCGTCTTCAAGTCCGGAGATCCAACGATACGTTTGCACGGCGGCGTGTGCTTGCTTTTGAGATCGGGTGATTAGGTCATGCGGGGTCTGGCTTAAGGCTGCATCAAGCTCCCTTTCAGTGAAGTCTGCACCTTCAATGCGAGATGTGCCTGCTACCTCAAACTTTAGCTGGACTTGCTGAAGGGCCTCTGCCCACGTTCGTTGAAAAGGGATAGTTTTCAATGACATAACAGCCGCTTTAGCATCGGTTAACGGGCCGATTAGCGCCAACGAATCGTAGTTCATCCATCTTTCAGGCAATTCATATCGAATCATTGGGGTTAGTATAATTTGCAGGTTTTTATACGTCAAGTATAAGCTAAATTGGACATTAACTGGACTTACATGGCTCTATAGTCGATTTATTTGGCGGTTTATTTGTCGCTTATTTGTCCGCTTTTTTGTCGACCCGTCTGTGCTGGTTATCAGGAAAAGGTCTTCCGTAAACTTAAGTGTAATCGGATCGAGGGCAATGAAATCTGGAGCTTCTTCGACGCCATCACCTGAAAGAGCGGGAAGAAGTAAGACCCTATTCAAAATGACAATGACCCGCTCCTACGGGATTAATGCTATTGACAGGGGAGTGAGCCAGAGTTTACACAGAGTATAGGCGCAGACAACCCCGCTCCGATTGTCCGGCGCACAAATCTATGCTGGTAGCTTGTTCCCCTGGCTTTGGAGAGCGCTTCCCCATTCCTGTTGAGCCGTCTCCTCGACGCTAGCGTCGATGGTATCTTCGCGTTCGATCGCGAGCTCCGGCTGATCGCCTGGAATCGCGCCATGCAGCGCATTTGCGGCCTGGAACACGACCAAGTGCTCGGCAAGAGCGCGCTCGAAGTCTTTCCGTTCCTCCAGGAAGGCCACGAGGGTTTCTTGCTGGGTGCGCTGGCCGGCCGGGATTCAGTCTGTCAAAACCATCCCTACGGACCTTCCGAGACCGGCGCGTTCGAATGCCGTTACACGCCGCTGATCGACGAACAGAACAACGTCGCGGGCGGCATCGCGATCATCACCGACATCACCGCGCGCAAACAGGCCGAAAATGCCGTGCAAAGCGCTTATCGTCAACTCGCGTTTCACGTCGAAAGCTCGCCGCTGGCCGTTGTCGAATGGGACAGCGACTTCCGCGTCTCTCGCTGGTCTCAGTCAGCCGAACGGCTCTTTGGCTGGACGGCCGACGAAGTGATCGGCAAACACGTCAACGAATGGCAGTTTGTATTTGCCGACGACGTCGACGCAGTTGCCCTGGTGACGAATCGCCAGCGTGAAGGCGTGGAAGTCCACGGCGTGCTGCGCAATCGCAACTACACGCGCGAAGGCTCAGTGCTCTTTTGCGAGTGGTACAACTCCGTCCTGCGCGACGATCGCGGAAAACTGGTCTCGGTCCTCTCGCTCGTGCTCGACGTGACTGCGCGCGAGAAAGCCGAAGAAGAACGCGCCGCGTTGTTCGTGCGCGAACGCGACGCGCGGCAACACGCGGAAGAGGCCGATCGACTCAAAGACGAATTTCTCGCCACGCTTTCTCACGAGCTGCGCACGCCGCTGACTTCGATACTCGGTTGGGCTTCGATGATCCGCAGCGGCGAAGTCGAAGGCGCGAACGCCGCGCGCGCGCTCGAAACGATCGAGCGAAACGCGCGCTCGCAGGCGCGTCTGATCGACGATCTGCTCGACGTCTCGCGCATCATCACCGGAAACCTTCGTCTCGATCTGAACCCGTTGAACCTGACGCCCATCGTCGAAGCGGCGGTCGACGCGTTGCGTCCCACGGCTGACGTGAAAGACATCGAATTGCAAACAGTGTTTATGTCGCCGCAATGCCTGGTGAAGGGCGATCCGAACCGCTTGCGACAGGTGATCTGGAACCTGCTTTCCAACGCGATCAAGTTCACTTCACGCGGCGGAAAGGTGACACTCGAGCTCCGTTGTGTCGAGCCAAACGCGCGACTGGTTGTGAGCGACACAGGCGAAGGAATTTCAGAATCGTTTCTGCCGTACGTGTTCGATCGTTTTCGGCAGGCTGAACCTTCGGTCTCCCGAAAACAGGGCGGACTCGGATTGGGCCTCGCCGTCGTGCGTCATCTCGTGGAGTTGCACGGCGGCACGATCAGCGCCGAAAGCGAAGGTTTTGGATGCGGTTCGACGTTCACCGTCGATCTGCCGCTGGCGCAGGAGCGACGCGATCCGGCGCATGCTGAGGAACGGCGGCGCGAAGTCGAGCGGCGTCGCGGTCGCAGCAGCGATCGAGTCAGACTCGACGATGTTCGCATTCTGTTAGTTGAAGACGACGACGATTCACGCAAGCTGCTCGGCACGATGTTGAAACGTTACGGCGCGACAGTGACGTCGGCTAATTCGGTAGCCGAAGCGCTGAGAGTGTTTTCGGAAGACTTGCCGGACGTTTTGATCAGCGACATCGGCATGCCGGACGAGGATGGTTACGAGCTGATTCGCAAGCTGCGCGCAGCAGCCGTCAGAAAAAGGCGGACGGACGCCGGCGATTGCGCTGACCGGCTATGCGTCGCGCAAGGACCGTGAACGTGCGCTCTCGGCGGGTTATGATAAGCACATGGCCAAACCGGTCGAGCAGGCCGAGATGATCGCGGCGATTGCCAGCCTCGTTGGCCGGACAGCGGACTACACATTAGGATACAGATAGAGGAAGCAATGAAACGAAGATTATTGATTGTCCCCGTCATTTTACTGGCGTTAGTTTCGGTTTTTGCCCAGCAATGACCCGTCGCTCCTGACCGTCGATTCGCTTTTCACTTATCGCAGCAAATCGCTTGGTCCGGTGCGGTGGCAGGCAGAACGGCAGCGGCTATCTCGCTCTCGAGCCGTCGCCGACGAAGAAAGACTCCCTCGACATCGTTCGTTACGATGCCGCACAGCGGTCAGCGCACGGTGAAAGTAGCTGCCGAGAAACTGACGCCGCAGGGCGCGGCCGAGTCCGCTCGAAATCGAAGAGTTTTCGATGACGAGCGACGAACAGAAGTTGCTGATCTTCACGAACTCCGCCCGCGTCTGGCGCAGCAACACGCGCGGCGATTACTGGGTGCTCGATCTGAAGCCAGCAGCTCATTGCGTAAACTCGGCGGCGCCGAGCAAAGCCTTCGACGCTGATGTTTGCGAAGTTCTCGCCAGACGGATCAGCGCGTCGGCTTACGTGCGCGAAAACAACATCTACGTCGAAGATCTGACCGGCGACTTCAAGATCACGAAGCTCACGACCGACGGCTCGCGTTACATCGTCAACGGCACGTTCGATTGGGTGTACGAGGAAGAGTTGTTCTGTCGCGACGGTTTTCGCTGGAGCCCTGACAGCAAACAGATCGCTTACTGGCAACTCAACTCCGAAGGCGTCAAAGAGATGACGCTGATCAACAACACGTCGAGCTCTGTATCCCGTCACTATCACCTTTCCCTTATCCGAAAGCCGGTGAGACGAATTCGGCGGCGCGCGTCGGCGTCGTCAGCGCCGGCGGCGGCGCGACGACGTTGGTTCGAAGTTCCCGGCGATGCGCGCAACAACTATCTGCCGCGCATGGAGTGGGCCGCGAATTCCGACGAAGTCATCATTCAACAACTCAACCGGCGCCAGAACACGAACACCGTCATGCTCGGCGACGCGCGCACCGGAAAAGTGCGCACCGTGCTGGCTGAAAAAGATGAAGCGTGGGTTGACACCGCGTGGGGCGACATCGATTGGGACAAGACCGGCATCGCGCGCGGCGACGTCGAATGGATCGATGGCGGCAAACGTTTTCTTTGGGCCAGCGAACGCGACGGTTGGCGACACATCTATTCGATCTCGCGCGATGGCAGCGACGTGAAACTGATCACGCCCGGAAACTACGATGTGATCAGTGTCGAACGAGTCGATGATGTGAAATGGCTGGATCTATTTTCTCGCGTCGCCCGACAACGCCACGCAGCGTTATCTCTATCGCATCGTCTCGACGGCGCCGGCAAAGAACAGCGATTGACGCCGAGCAATGTTCCCGGGTTCTCACTCGTACAACATTTCGCCGCGCGGCGATTTCGCGATTCATTACTATTCAAGCTTCAGCAAAGTGCCGGTGACGGAAGTCGTGCGGCTGCCGGAACACGCATCGCGCGCACGTTGATCGACAATCGCGAGCTACAAGACTCGCGTGGACCAAGTTGAAACAAACGCCCGGTCGAGTTTTTCAAAGTCGACGTCGGCGAAGGCGTGCAGCTCGACGGCTGGATGATCAAGCCGCCCGACTTCGATCCGCAGAAGCGTTATCCGGTGCTGTTTTATGTTTACGGCGAGCCGTGGGGACAAACCGTGCTCGACGCGTGGGTCGGCCGCAACGGTCTCTGGCACGGGATGCTGGCGCAGCAGGGTTACATCGTGATGAGCGTCGACAATCGCGGCACGCCGGCGCCGCGTGGCCGCGCGTGGCGGAAGATCGTCTATCGCAAGATGGGCATCGTCAGTTCGCAGGATCAGGCGAATGCGGCGCGCGCGATTAGCGAAGTGGCCGTTTGTCGATCCGTCGCGGATTGGCATTTGGGGTTGGAGCGGCGGTGGCTCGTCGACTCTGAACGCGATGTTTCGTTATCCGGATGTTTACGCGACTGGGATTTCTGTCGCGCCGGTGCCGGATCTTCGTTACTACGACACGATCTATCAGGAACGATACGGCGGACTGCCGCAGGATCATCCGGAAGAGTGGAAACAGAGTTCGCCGATCACTTTCGCGAGCCAGTTGAAAGGGAACCTGCTGCTGATTCACGGCACGGGTGACGACAACGTTCACTATCAGGGAACGGAAGCGTTGATCAATGCGCTGATCGCGGCGAACAAACAGTTTTCGATGTTCTCGTATCCGAATCGTTCGCACGGGATCTACGAAGGTCCGGGAACGCAGCGCCACCTGTTCGGCTTGATGACGCAGTATTTGCACGAGAAGATGCCGCCCGGCAGCGAAGAATGTAGAACGCACGGATTAAAAATACAATTTGCTGTCAAATTGGCGTTAATTCGTGTTAGTCTTGGTTGTCGCACCCGTTCTCTACGCGGCCCTCGCTAAATTAGGCAAACCAATGATGGACAAGCTCGACGCAGGAATGCGACGACTGCGTCGCTACCAATCTGATCGGCAATCCTGTTCGTCGATCTGGCGGGGAAGATTCTCGACGTCGACGACAGTTTCCTGCTCACAGCTCGGCTACACGCGCGACGATTTGCCGCCGAAGATCCACGATCTGACCGCCCCCGAAGACCGTTGGCTCGACGACGAAGCGTTCGAAAAGCTGATGGCCTTCGGCGCCTGCGCGCCGTTCGAGAAAGAGTCTCGTGAAGCGCGACGGCAGTCGTCTTCCGGTGCTGTTCGGCGCGGCGTTGCATGACGAAGACGTTGTTTGCTTCATCGTCGACCTCTCGCAAAACAAACAGACGCAGGAAAAACTAAATCACCTCGCCTATCACGACGCGCTGACCGACCTGCCCAACCAGGTGCTCTTCAAAGATCGTCTGAAACAGGCGATCGCGATGTCCCGCCGCAACGATCAGATGCAGGCCGTGCTCCTGCTCAATCTCGATCGCTTCAAAACCATCAACGACTCGCTCGGCTACACCGCAGGCGATCGAATGTTGCAGTCGGTCGCCCAACGATTGACGAGCTGTGTGCGCGAAAGCGACACCGTGGCGCGTTTCGGCGGCGACGAGTTTGCGATTCTGCTGACGCAGCATTCCCGCGCGCGCAGGACGCAGCCAATGCGGCGCGCGCGATCAAGGAAGCGCTCGATCAGGCGTTCTTGTTTGACGATCAGGAAGTGTTTATCGCCAGCAGCATCGGCATCGCCATCCATCCGCAAGACGGGCGCGACACGGCGGGCCTGTTGAAAAACGCGGGCGCCGCGTTGGATCGCGCGAAAGGCCAGGGCGGAAACAATTATCAGTTTTACACCGCAGGCGGAACGAAGCGCGCACTCAAACAACTGGTCCTCGAAAGCAACCTGCGCGGCGCGCTCGAGCGAAACGAATTTGTCGTTCACTATCAACCGCAGGTTGATACGCGCAGTTTTCAGCTAGTGGGCATGGAAGCGCTCGTGCGGTGGCAGCATCCGAGTCTGGGGTTGTTGTATCCGAACGACTTCGTTTCGCTTGCCGAAGACAGCGGGCTGATCATTCAGCTCGGCGATTGGATCCTGCGTGAGGCGTGCGCGCAAAGCATGTCGTGGCAGGATGCCGGACTGGCGCCGATGCGGCTTTCAGTAAACTTTTCGGCGCGGCAGTTTCAACAGCCGGCGTTCATTTCGTCCGTTGCGGAAGTATTGAAAGAGACGAACCTCGATCCGCGCTGGCTGGAGCTGGAACTGACGGAAAGCTCGGTGATGAAAGATCCGGAGCAGGCGATCGAGAAGCTTCACGAGCTGAAGATGATGGGGATCAGAGTCGCGATTGACGACTTCGGCACCGGATATTCGTCGCTCAATTATCTGAAACGCTTTCCGATCGACACGTTGAAGATCGACAGGTCGTTTGTGTCCGACGTCTGTAAAGATCCGCACGACACCGCGATCGTGCGCGCGATCATCACCCTGGGCCACGCGCTCGATCTGATGGTGGTTGCCGAAGGCGTCGAGACGCAGGAGCAGCTTCAGTATCTGAGTTCGCTCGACTGCGACGTCGTGCAGGGATTCCTGTTCAGTAAATCGCTGACGCGCCACTGCTTTCGAAGAGCTGCTGGTCGAGCACCGACAAGTCGTGCCCGTCGCGCCTGTTCAATGTTTCAACATCGCGACGATGCGCAATGGACCACCGCTCCCGCCTTTGATCTTCATCGGCAACGCAATCACTGAAAAACCCTTGACCGGCAACTGATCGAGATTGGCGACGTTTTCGAATGCCGGAATGTTTTTGTCAAACAGTATCCGGTGGCTTTCGAACAACGTCGACTGGCCGTAGTCGATGCTTGCGGTGTCGAGGCCGATGGCTTTGATCGACCGGTTCTGTGTCAGCCAGCGAGCAGCGTCAGGATGGAAACCGGGGAAATGAAGTTTTGGCACGGCATCGGCGCCGCGTTCGTCCGTGCCGAGATACTTTTTGCGATCGGGATAGTGTTTTCCAAAACCGGTGCGCAACAGGACGATCGTGCCGCGTGGCGATCCGGCCGTTAATTCGCTCCCAATCCTGCAAATCCGCCACCGTTACCTGGTAATCAGGATTGCCGGCGCACTGCTTCGTCACGTCCACGACGATCGCCGGTCCCATCAACTGCTCCAACGGAATCTCGTCGACGGTATGCCGTCCCTTCGCGAAGTGCACAGGCGAGTCGAGGTGCGTGCCGCCGTGTTCCGCCGCCGAATAGCGATACGCTGAGTAGAAATAACCTTTATCTGTGACACCTTCGAAGTCAGTTTCAAGTTTGAATGGCTCGGCAGTGGGCCAATAGACGGCTCGACGCGTCGAATGCATAAGTCAGATCGACGACGCGATCGGTCGGCAGCACGGGGCCTCGCCGCTGCGCGATTACCGGCACGATAAAAACGATAAGAAGAAGAAAGACTTAAACATTTCATCCGAAATGCTCCTTACTGTGGTTGGCGTTCTTCAATCTGGTATAAAACTAACCATAAAAACCAAAAGCACAAAGCTTGAAGGAGTTGCGGGAATGCAAATCGGAATGATCGGGCTCGGCCGCATGGGCGCCAACATGGTGCGGCGACTTTTGCGCGGCGGACACGAGTGCGTGGTTTACGATCGCAACGCACAGACGGTGCAGACGCTCGCCGGTGAAGGCGCGCCGGCGTTCGGCGTCGCTGGACGACTTCATTGCGAAGTTGAACCAGCCGCGCGCGGTGTGGTTGATGATTCCCGCGGCGCTCGTTGACGCGACGCTGAACGATCTCGCGGCGATGCTCGACGACGGCGACGTCGTGATCGACGGCGGAAACTCGTATTACATCGACGACATTCGCCGCGCGCAGCGAGCTGAAGACGAAAGGCATTCACTACGTCGACGTCGGCGTGAGCGGCGGCGTGTGGGGACTCGAGCGCGGCTACTGCCAGATGATCGGCGGCGAGAACTGACGTCGTCGGGTGAGCTCGATCCGATCTTCAAAACGCTCGCGCCGGGACGCGACTGCTGTTTCGCCGACGCCCGGCCGCCGCGCAGTGATGCGAGAACGGCGGCTGAGGGTTACTTGCACTGCGGTCGCTGCGGGAGCAGGTCATTTCGTGAAGATGATCCATAACGGGATCGAGTATGGGTTGATGGCGGCGTACGCAGAAGGACTGAACGTGTTGCATCACGCGAACGTCGGCAAGCGCGATCATGCTGCCGACGCAGAAACGACACCGCTTCGCCATCCCGAACACTACGCTTACGATTTCAACCTCGCGGACATTGCCGAGGTTTGGCGGCGTGGCAGTGTGATTGCTTCGTGGTTACTGGATCTGACGGCGATTGCATTTGCGGAGAATCCGAAGCTGGAAGGTTTTTCAGGCCGCGTGTCGGATTCCGGTGAAGGACGTTGGACCATCAACGCCGCGATTGAGGAAGGCGTGCCGGTTCCGGTGTTGAGCGCCGCGTTGTTTCAGCGCTTCTCGTCGCGAGGCGAAGCAGACTTCGCGAACAAAGTTCTGTCGGCGATGCGTTTTCAATTTGGCGGGCATGTTGAGAAAGAGCACAAGTGAGGTTTCCCGCAAAGGCGCAAAGACGCAAAGAGAAGACGTAAAGGCTTTCTTTCTTTGCGTCTTTGCGCCTTTGCGGGAAACTTAATGTATCAATAGAAAGATTCAGGTAAACCAATGTCAGCAATACTTGATCGAACCAGATCCCGGTGAAGATGGAACAACCGGCACTGCCGCACGCCGATCCGTGCGTGGTCGTGATCTTCGGCGCGACCGGCGACCTGACGAAGCGCAAGTTGATGCCGGCGTTGTTCGATCTCTGCCGCCTGGGTTGTCTCGATGCAGGTGCGCATCCTTGGCGTAGGCACGGCACGAGATGTCAGAGGACGAGTATCGCAAACTCGTGCGCGACGCGCTCGACAATTCGAAAGACGTTGGCGAAGTTCGACGAACACGTTTGGGGCGAATTTCGCCGGGCGCATTCATTACCTGACAGGCGAGCTCGAAGACGAGACGAACGTATCAAAACGATCTCGTCGCGACTCGAAGAGCTGGCTGCGAACGGAGCGAGTAAGAATCGGCTGTTCTATCTCGCGACTCCGCCGTCACTTTTTGATGAGATCGTAAATGGCCTCGGCCGGTCGGGCCTCGCGAAAGAAGAAGAGGGCTCGTGGAGTCGCATCGTCGTCGAAAAACCGTTTGGCAGCGATCTTGAATCCGCGAAGGCGCTGAACGCGACGATGGCGCAGGTGTTTCAGGAGTCATCAGGTCTATCGCATCGATCACTATCTCGGCAAAGATACGGTGCAAAACATCCTCGTCTTTCGTTTTGGCAACTCGATGTTCGAGCCTGTTTGGAATCGCAACTACGTCGACTACGTCGAGATCACGGCGGCGGAATCAGGCGGCGTCGGCACGCGCGCCGGTTACTACGAAGAAGCGGGCGCGTTGCGCGACATGGTTGCGAATCATCTTGTTGCAACTGTTGACGCTGACGGCGATGGAGCCGCCGGTGGCATTCGACGCCGATTCGGTTAGAGAAGAGAAGGTGCAGGTGTTGCGATCGATTCGCCGGTTGAAGCCGGAGCAGGTCGCGGAGCGCACGGTGCGCGGGCAGTATGGACCAGGCGAGAGCGAAGGCGAAGAAAGCTGCCGGTTATCGTGAAGAAGAGGGCGTGAAGAAAGATTCGACGACCGAAACGTATGCGGCGTCGATTTCCGCATCTCAAATTGGCGTTGGTCTGGTGTGCCGTTTTATGTGCGCACCGGGAAACGTCTCGGTCGCAATCTGACGGAGATCGCCGTTCATTTCAAACCCACGCCGCAAGCGCTGTTTGCGCGCACGCCAGACGAGGAGATCGATCCGAACATTGTCGCGATGCGCATTCAACCGAACGAAGGCATCACGGTCACGTTTGGCGCGAAGCGGCCGGGTTTCGAGATGCGCACCAGCACCGTTCACATGGACTTCTGTTATCAGCGCGAGTTTGGCGTCGAGTCGCCGGCGGCTTATGAGATGTTGTTGTTG
Organism: uncultured Acidobacteriota bacterium; assembly: GCA_963770215.1. Classification (GTDB taxonomy): domain Bacteria; phylum Acidobacteriota; class Blastocatellia; order Pyrinomonadales; family Pyrinomonadaceae; genus PSRF01. Next base: position 62,544 of record CAVYOP010000005.1, on the reverse strand, counting down.
GACGTGATGCGCGGCGATGCGACGTTGTTCATCCGCGCGGACGAGGTCGGAAGCGCAGTGGCATTTGATCACGCCGATCGAAGAAGCATGGGCCGAACAGCCACCGCCCGAGTTTCCGAATTACGCCGCCGGCAGCGATGGCCCAGTCGGCCGCCGACGAGCTGCTGGCGCGCAACGGCCATCGCTGGCGTGGACTGAACGAAACTCGCGCAGGTTGCGATGATTGATTAACCCGTGGTTGCTCAAGCCACTTAGTCGGGGACTTGGGCGACGCGGTTGGCGAGGCTGGCGACGACGGTCGCCAGTTCGACGCGATCGACGGGTTTCGCGAGGTGCAGTTGGTAGCCTTCGGAGATGGCGCGTACGCGATCTTCGATGCGGGCGTAGGCGGTTAAGGCCAGTGCCGGCGTTTGGCCGCCTTTTTCTTTCGGCAATGCCCGCACTTTTCGGATCAACGCGTAACCATCCTCGACCGGCATACCGATGTCGGCGACGAGGACATCGGGACACCAGCTTTCGATCGTATTTCCAGTCCTTCATGCGCCGAGTTCACCGAAATAACTTCCGCGCCACACCGCTCGAGCATCGCCGACAACAACTCGCGCGCGTCAACCTCGTCGTCAACCATCAGCACGCGCAAGTCCGATTAGCGACAACTGTCGATCACGCGGCGCCTCGGCAACGGCCGGCGTGCTGATCGGAACGTCGAGGTGCTGCTCAGCCGAAACCATCAGCGGCAGCCGCACGGTGAACTTCGATCCCGAGTTCTCACCCGCGCTCTCCGCGTAGCGCAGTTCCGCCATGCAACTCGACGAGATGTCTCACGATTGCGAGCCCCAATCCGAGCCCGCCGTAAGTCCTCGTAGTCGAACCGTCAGCCTGACGAAAACGATCGAACACGTGCGGCAGAAAATCGCGGTTGATGCCGACGCCCGTATCAGTGACAACGATCTCGACGTGTGAATTGATGCGTTGCAAGCTGACGTGTACCGACCCGCCGCTCGGCGTGAACTTCACGCCATTCGACAGCAGGTTCCAAACGACCTGTTGCAATCGCTCGTGATCGCCGAAGACTCGATCCCGCCTGCCGGTCGAGATCCAGTTGCAAACGAATGCCTTTGGCTTCCGCCGTAGGACGAATGCTCTCGGCCGCGGCTTCGATCACCGATTGCAGCTCGCACGGGAACGAACTCGAGCCGCAGCTTGCCGGTAATGATGCGCGACACTTCCAGCAGGTCGTTGATCAACTGGCATTGCGAATTGGCGTTGCGCGCGATCGTTTCGATCGCCGTCTGGCGTTTGTCAGGTTCGACTTCGTCGTGCAGCAACAGATCGGACCAACCCATGATTGCCGTCAGCGGCGTGCGCAGTTCGTGCGACAGCGTCGACAAGAAATTCGTCCTTCACGCGATTCGCTGCTTCGGCTTCGAGCCGCGCTTCCTTCTCGCGTTTCAGCGCCTGGCGTCGCTCAGTTACGTCGTGGGCCATGCCGCGGACGATCGGCGTCTCGACTCCTTCGGTGCGCAGCGTGTTGTAGTACTCCCACAGCCGCACCTCGCCGGTTGCCGTGCGCACTTTCATCACCCCGCGCGCCGAACCTTCCGTCTTTACGGTGCGCAGGTAATCGTCAAACTGGGCGCGATACTCCGGCAGCAGTCCGTCGCGAATGTTCATCCCGATGAGCGATTCCTGCGGATAACCCAACGCGCGCGCGGCCCACGGGTTGACCGAAAGCACGCGCCCTTCGAGATCGTGCGTGCAGATCAGCTCGTGACTGTTGTCGACGAGATCGCGATAACGATCCTCACTGATGCGCAGCGCGTCCTCGGCTTTCTTGCGTTCGGTGATGTCGTTGGCGAGCACAAACTCCGCGGCGCGGCCGGCGAAATTCACGCGATTGGAAGTGATCTCGACGTTGATGATCGTGCCGTCTTTCTTGCGGTGCCGCCATTCGCCCGCGTGGTCCACCTCGGGATCTCCGGTAGCGAGATAGTCTTCAAGCAATGGCACATCTTCGCCGGGACGGATGTCCATGATCGTCATTTCGAGAAACTCTGCGCGCGAGTAACCGTAGTGACTGACGGCGGCATCGTTCACGGCGAGAAAGCGAAGCGTCGTCAGATCGTAGACCCACATCGGCTGCGGGTTCGACTCAAACAACAAACGATACTGCGCTTCTGACTTGCGCAGCGCTTCTTCGATGCGCGTCGCGACCGTAACGTCGAGCACGAGCGACAACACCGAGACCAACTTGCCGGCGTCGTCATAGAGCGCGGAGTTGTACCACTCGCAATGAAGAATCGAGCCGAGCTTCGTGTAGTTGCGATTGCGCGAGATGCTGTGATGTTCCTGTCCCTGGTTCTGCCGCTGGCCGACCTGGTTCACTGCTTCGAGATCTTCAGGAACGACAAACTGCCAATCGCTGAAGCGTTTGCCGAGCACTTCTTCCGCGGTCCATCCGAACAGTCTTCTGAGCGGCGGGCGACCAGCGCAGCACTTTGAATTCGTTGTCCCACTCGATCACTGCCAGCGGCGTGTTCTCGACGTGAAAAGCGAGCCGCTTGTGATCGTCGAGCGCTGAAGCTTCGAGACTTTGCGATCGGTGACGTCGCGGATGATCGCGACGCCGCCGATCACTTCGCCGTTTTCATCGTGACGCGGTGAGTAGTAACCTTCGAAGAAACCCTGGCGGCCGGATTGCGGAATCGAGTAAGGGCGGTTCTCGGCGACCACGCTTTTGCCGGCGAGTGCTTCGCGATAGTATTGGTCTTCACCGGTTTCGTTCAGGCACGGAAAGAGTTCGAAAGCGCATTTTCCCAAGCACTTCTTCGCGTTTCACGCCGGAGATGCGTTCCATCGCGCGGTTCCAGGTCGTGTACCGGAACTCGCGATCGAAGGCGAGGATGCCGTCGACGTTTGCTTCGAGCAGGCACTTGAGGAACAGGTCTTGTTCTTGCGTTCGTTGACATGGGGGTACTTTTGCTGATTTGCGTATCTGGAAAGTTAGGCGTTCAACTCGGTTAGCTCGCGATTCTCTGCGTCTTTGCGGTTTAACGCATAGACGCAGAGTGTGCAGAGATCGCTTAGGAGCGGTGCCGCTATGCCATTCCAACAGACACCCCCGCAGCTTGGCAATCAATACGAAGACGATCGCGTGCTGCGCTCGTACCTGGCGCGCGTGCTGCCGGCCGACGTGTTGCGCGAGATTGAGGGTTCGCTTGCTCGAGATGGGACGGCTCGCGGGCGGTGAGCTTTACGAGTTGCAGCTGGCCGATCGGTTGAACGAACCGACGTCTGACGCAGTGGGACGCGTGGGGAAATCGCATCGACAAGATCGAGTTGACGCCGCTGTGGCGTTTGGCGGAGCGCATCGCGGCCGAGCATGGCGTTGTCGCCACGGCTTACGAGCAGAAGCACGGCAGTTTGTCGCGCGTGCATCAGTGCGCGTTGGCGTATCTCTTCACGCCTTCGACTGACATTTACAGTTGTCCGCTGGCGATGACCGACGGCGCGGCGCGCACGCTGCTCAGTTCAGGTAATCAGGCGCTGATCGATCGCGCGGTGCCGCACTTGATCACGCGCGAGCCGAGACGAGTTTTGGACTGCGGGCAGTGGATGACTGAACTCACGGGCGGTTCGGATGTTGGTCTTATCGGAGACTGTCGCGCAGCGAGGATCCGGAGCGGGAGGTTTTCGACTCTACGGGCGCAAGTGGTTCACGTCGGCGATCAGCTCGCAGATGGCGCTGACGCTCGCGCGGCCGGAAGGGAATCCGCCGGGTGGACGCGGGCTCGCGCTCTTTTACGTCGAGACACGCGACGAACAGGGACGGCCGCGCAACATCGAGATCAACCGGCTGAAAGACAAGCTCGGCACGCGGAAAGTTCCGACGGCGGAGTTGACGTTGAACGGAACGCCGGCGCAACTCGTGAAAGGAACGACTGACGGCGTTCGCAATATCGCGCCGCTCCTGAACATCACTCGGCTGTGGAACGGGATCAGTGCCGTTGCGCTGATGCGTCGTGGACTTGCGCTTGCGTCACGATTACGCGCGCAAACGAGTCGCGTTTGGCGCGCCGTTGTCTGAGAAGCCGTTGCACCTGGATACGCTCGCGGGCCTCGAAGCAGAAGCTGAAGCGCGCGTTTCATCCTCGCGTTTTACGTCGCAGAACTGACCGGGCGCAGCGAGACGCGCGAGATCAGCGAAGAAGATGCGCTGTTGCTGCGACTGCTGACGCCGGTGATGAAACTCACGACGGCGAAACAGGCGGTGGCGGTTGCGAGTGAAGTGCTCGAATCGTTCGGCGGCGCTGGTTATGTTGAAGACACGGGCTTGCCGGTGTTGTTGCGTGACAGCCAGGTGCTGCCGATCTGGGAAGGAACGACGAACGTGCTCGCACTCGACACGTTGCGTGCGTTGAATGAAGATTCGCTTACGTGCGTTTCGTTCAGTCGTAACGAGACTGGCTGGTAGTGCGCTTCCCGCGCTCGATCATGCGACGAACTGGTTTACACGAATTTCAGATCAGATCGGAACTGGAAGCCGGCGCTCGCCGCTTTGCTCTGACTCTGGGCCGGACCATGGAGCTGGCTCTTTTAATCAACATTCATCGTGACACGTCAGACGCCAAACGCTTTGCTTGCATCCGGTGTCGACCTTATACTCGACGACCACCCGTAAGAAAGGACAATTCAATGATCCGCGCCAAACATTTCTCCCTGCGTTTTCGCTACATTACTGCTCCTGCTCTCCTCGGTTGTCGCTCAACCGCAAAAGGTCGAAGGAGTACACGATCGAGCAGTTTATGAACACCGTTCGCATCGGCGGCAGCTCCTTCTCGGCGGACGAGAAATCGATCCTGTTTCACAAACAAGACAGGCATCTTCAACGTCTACACCGTGCCGGTCACCGGCGGCGCGGCGACCAACTGACCAACTCGACCAAAGAAAGCACTTACGCCATCTCCTATTTCCCGACCGACGCGCGCTTTCTTTACAGCTACGATCGCGGCGGCAACGAAAACAGTCACCTCTACCTGCGCGAGCTCGACGGCACGGAACGCGACCTCACGCCCGGCGAAAAGATAAAAGCAAACTTCCTCGGCTGGAGCCAGGATCGCAAGTCGTTCTTCTTCTCCACCAACGAACGCGATGCCGCGCTTCTTCGACCTCTACGAAATGCCGATCGACACCTTCAAGGCGACGCTCATTTACAAAGACGAGACCGGCCTCGACTTCGGCGACATCTCAAACGACAAGAAGTTCATCGCGTTTCAAAAGAACGGCGCCTCGCAGGCTGACTCCGACGTCTATCTCTACAACACCGCCACGAAAGAGATGAAAAACATCACCCCGCACACGGGCGAAGTCGCAAACAGCCCGCAGGCGTTCGATGCCAACTCGAAGTATCTCTACTACCTCAGCGACGCAGGCAGCGAATTCTCGTACGTCGCGCGCTACGATCTCGGCGACCGGCAAGAGCGAGACAGTCGAGAAAGCGCCGTGGGACGTCTCCTACACTTACTTCTCGCGCAACGGAAAATATCGCGTCACCGCAGTCAACGAAGACGCGCGCACGAAGATCAAGATCTACGATCACAGCGACCGGCAAGCTCGATTCCCTTGCCGCAACTGCCGAACGGCGACATCACCGGCGTCAACATCTCGCCGAGTGAAAAGCTGATGGCGTTTTATCTCAACGGCGATCGCAGCCCGAGCAATCTCTACGTCTACGACTTCGCTACGAAGAAGGCGACCAAGCTGACCGACAGTCTCAATCCGGAGATCAACGCCGACGATCTGGTCGAGTCACAGGTCATTCGTTACAAGTCGTTCGACGGTATGGAGATTCCGTCGATTCTTTACAAACCGAAGCAGGCGAGCGCGCAAACGAAAGCGCCGGCGGTGTTGTTGATTCACGGTGGACCAGGCGGACAAACGCGCGTCGGTTACAGCGCCGTTGACGCAGTACCTCGTCAATCATGGTTACGTCGTGCTCGGAGTCAACAATCGCGGTTCGAGTGGTTATGGCAAGACGTTCTTCGCCGCTGACGATGGCAAGCACGGACGCGAGCCGCTGTGGGATTGCGTTGAAGCGAAGAAGTATCTCGCGTCGCTCGGCTACGTCGACGAGAAGAAGATCGGCATCATGGGCGGTTCTTACGGCGGTTACATGGTGCTGGCTGCGCTCGCGTTCAAACCGGAAGAGTTTGCGGTCGGCGTGGATCTGTTCGGAGTGTCGAACTGGGTGCGCACGTTGCAGTCGATCCCGCCTTACTGGGAATCGTTCCGCAAGTCGCTCTACAAAGAGATTGGCGATCCGGAGAAGGACCTGGAAAATCTTCGCGCCATGTCGCCGCTGTTTCATGCGGACAAGATCGTGAAGCCGCTGATCGTGTTGCAGGGCGCTAACGATCCGCGCGTGATCAAACCGGAGTCAGACGAGATCGTCGAGAACATCAAGAAGCGAAACGGCGTGGTCGAGTACGTGTTGTTCGACAACGAAGGACACGGATTCACGAAGAAAGCGAACGAGATCCGCGCCTACAAAGCGATCCTCGATTTTCTCGATCGCTATCTGAAGAACGGCAGCGCCGTTAGCAGCCGATAAAACAGCTACGGCGCCGCGAGCGAATCTTAACTTATGTGGATTGGAGTTGAATTGAGGTTGAGAGGGCAAAGACGCAGGGCCCACACACCACCGTTACTCCCTGCGTCTTTGCATGGCGGGGGACTACTTAATTCTTAGCGCATCGGACTTCCTCCCCGGTGAAACAATTGGGCAAGGGGTTCGGTTGAAGAGGGGATACTGAATTGTCATCCTCCTTGGTCCATGATTGGTTGCGAATTCGTGGTATCTCTCGAACAATCGCGTAGCGTTTTTTGGACCGCGGCATTCTGCCTTCATCTATAGCATTCACATGTGCCAAAGCTTCTCACAGCTACTCATGTGCCTAAGCTACTCACGTACCTAAGCTACTCACCCTCATAAGCGCAACGCCTTTGCCGGGCCAGATGGTAGATTCGGCAAAGCTTCTTACCCTCCTAGCCATTCTCACTTCCGCGCGTAATTCTCGCCTCGGCTTCGCCGCTGATCCTCGCTTCGGCTTTGCCGCCGGATGTGAGGCGAGGCTACGCCTCGCCGTTAGCTGAGAAAAAGAACTTGGGCTGTGCCCTTCGTATGGCCTCTGGCCCAAAATGGGCCAAGCCCGAACCAAGGGCTAAGCCCACCACTTTACTCTTCGCGACGGCGAGGCGGAGCCTCGCCTCACATCCGGCGGCGAAGCCGAAGCGAAGGGAATTCTGGGAATGCAACAGCACTCTATTGAAGCAGCTTGGAGAGGCAGAGCCTCACATCCGGCGGCGAAGCCGAAGCGAAGGGAATTCTGGGAATGCAACAGCACTCTATTGAAGCAGCTTGGAGAGGCAGAGCCTCACATCCGGCGGCGAAGCCGAAGCGAAGGAAATTCTGGGAAATCCAACCAGTGCTCTATTGAAGCAACTTGGAGAGAGGGAGCCTTGCCTCACCTGCGGCGGCGAAGCCGAAGCGAAGCAAAGCCGACGCGAAGGACGCTCAGACTGCATGCCGAAGCAAAGGAAATTCTGGGAAATGCGACCAGCGCTCTATTGAAGAAGCTGCGAGAGGCGGGTGGCTTCGGCGGTGAAGCGTGGGGATTGGCAGTCGTCGACGAGGGATTGGTAGGCGGTTAGTTTTTTGCGGGCGGCGTCGAGTTTTCCCTGGGCCAGGAGGACCTGGATGTGCAATGGTCCAAGCCACAGGCGACTGACGCGCGACTCGGTCGGCGAAACGAGCGCATCGGCCTGTTCGCAAAATTTTTCCGCTTCGTCGAGCTCGTTGCGACGCAGGTGGACCTCAGCCATGCAGCGCAGAGATTCAAAGTGCGTGTAAAGCAGGTTTGGCGAAGAGCGTTGAAGATTGTCCGCGGCGGTTTTCAAGGCCTCGTCATGCCGGCCCAACGTAGCCTGCACGACCGCAAGGTTCGATCGCAGTAGCGTCAACACCCGATCCTCGCCGATCGCTTCTGCAAGCTCGATGCCTGCGAGAAACTCCTGCTCCGCTCGCTCCGTCTGTCCCAGGAACGCGCGGCACTGCGCCTCGACGAGTTGAACCCACGCGCGGCGCTCGCGCGAATGCAGCCGGTTCGCGATCTCGATCTCGCGTTCGGCATACCCAAGACCGTCGTTGAAATTGCCGGTGTGAATCGCGTCCTCGCCCAGAAACTCGTAACCCGCAGCTTCGGCGTACGGAACGTTCTGCCTCGAGCCGAAGTCGATCGCGCGACGCGCCCACTTGTCCGCCTCCGTGTAAAGACCGTAATGCTGATGCGCGCCGGCCATGTAAGCATAAACTTGCGCGATGATCGGCGCGGCGAACGAACAAGTATCGTTGCCCTGGGCGGTTGGTTCGACAAGCTCGGCGGCGCGGCTAAGGATCTCGATCGCTTTCTTGTGACGTCCGGCGAGATGATGAAAGCGCGCTTCGGTGGCGAGTGCGTTTGCCGTTTCGATCGGATCTACCAGCGGATCTAAAACCTGCAAAGCTTCACGCAAGTATTCGAGACCGCGCGTGTTACCGGTGCTGACCAGCGACGACGCAGCCTGGCATTGCAGCCGGACGCGCGTGGCCAGATCGGCGGCGAGTGCGAGCGCGCGTTCGAAGTGCTCGCCGGCAAGCACGGTTTCGCCGTGCAGCATGTAAACCTCGCCCATCGCTTCTTCCTGTTCGCGTTGCTCTTCGACGAGACCGAGTGCTTCAGCGCAATCACGAGCGCGCCCGTAAGCGGCGATCGCTTCGTCAAACGCGAACACTCGTTGCGCTTCGGCCGCCGCCTGCTTCGCGTATTGCAATCCGCGCTCGTGATCTCCGGCCTGAATGTAATGATGGGCCAGCTTCTCGACCGCGCAGGAAAACTTATCGCAGCTTTTTTCAAGACTCTCGGCAACGTGCCGGTGCAATCGGCGGCGGCGAATCGGATTCAGTTCTTCATACAAGACTTCGCGAATCTTGTCGTGGGTGAAACTGAACGAGTCGCTTGACGTGGCGCGATCAGTTGCGCGCCAGTGGCTTCGTCGAGCGCGTCGAGCAGCACGTCTTCGCTTTGTTCGGCGGCAGTGTTGAGCTCGTCAAACGTGAAGACCTTGCCCAGGATCGCGCCCAGGCGCAGCAGTTCGTTGCACTCCTGGCTGACGCGATCGAGACGGTTGCCGATCGCTTCCTTCACGCTTTGCGGGATCAGCAACTGGTCCATGTCGCAACGGCTCCAGTGCCCGCTATCGCGACGCACCGAACCGCTCTCGATGAGCGCCTTCAAAACTTCCTCGACAAAGAACGGATTGCCTTCAGTTTCGCGATGCACCGCAATCGCAAACTCGCCGCTGACGTTCTCACCTAACAGTGCGCTGAGTTGGTCCCCAGTTTCCGACTCGTTGAAGCGCCGCAGCACGATGCGCGTGATGAGACGTTCGCGGTTCCAGTCGACTAAAGCCTTCGCGAGGGGATGCGCGCGATCGAGCTCAGTCTCACGATAAGCGCCGACGATCAGCACGCGCTCGTTGCGCAGTTGGCGCAGCAGGTGGCCCAACAGCCAGAGCGTGCCGCGATCGGCCCAGTGCAGATCGTCCGCGTAGAACAACAGCGACTGCCGTCGCGCGATATTGGAAAACACCTGGGCTACGGCGTCGAAGAAGAGCAGTCGTTCTTCGTGCGGCGCGAGTTGAGGCGTTCGGGAAATGGGCCAAGGCGCGTTTCGATCTCGGGTGCGAGCTTGGCGATCTGTGTCGCGGCGTCGCCCAGGATCTCGCGCAGTTTGTCGTCGTCGTGTTCTTCGCGCACCCAACGGCGAAACGCTTCGACGAAAGGCAGGTACGGCGTCGTGGCTTCGTATTCGTAACAGCCGCCGGTCAGGACGAGCGCGCCGTCGACTGCTGCCTGAATCGTGATTTCACGGGCGAGCCTTGTTTTGCCTGCGCCGGGTTCACCGCTGAGCAAGACTGCGTGGCCGCGTCCTTCGCGCGCGCGATGCCACAGCTCGCGTGCTTCGGCGAGCTCGTTGGATCGTCCGACAAGACGGCCGCGTGAAAGCGCGTCGAGAATCGCTACAGCGGAAGCAGCTTCGGATGTTGCAAGGTCGTCCTGGTTGGCTAGCGCTGCGAGCAAGGCGGCGCGAGTTTCGGCGGCGGTGCTGAAACGATGAGCCGGATCTTTCGCGAGCAGCTTGACGATGACGGTTTCTATTGCGCGCGGTAAGTCGGGGCGCAGGACGCGCGGTGGGACCACCGGCGCATGCACGTGTTGCGAAACGATCGTCAACGGATCGTCGCCCGTGAACGGACGCCGTCCGGTCGTAAGCTCGTAAAGCAGAACGCCGAGCGCGTACAGATCGGAACGGCCGTCGACTGGTTGGCCTAACGCTTGTTCCGGCGCCATGTACGCAGCAGTGCCGACGATCACGCCTGCGCGCGAGATGCGTGCGCCGTGCGCCGGCAGAGCGAGACCGAGATCGGCGAGCTTCACGTTGCTGGTGCTGCTCGTGCCGGAAAGCAATACGTTGTCGGGTTTTAGATCGCGATGGACGATGCTGTTCGTGTGCGCGTGATCGAGTGCGGCGCAGATTTGGACCGCGATGTCGATGACGCGCGCGAGATCGGTTGGCTTTGCCTGTGACAGACGTGGACCAGCCACCAGTTCCATCACAAGAAACGGCACGCCGCCGGCTTCGCCGACGTCGTGGATCGTGACGATATGCGGATGGTTGAGTGCGGCGGCGGCGCGTGCTTCGCGGATCAGGCGTTCGCGGCCGTCGCTCGTCTGGCCGGAGCCGGAAAGTACTTTGACCGCGACTTCGCGCTGGAGCTCGAGGTCAGTGGCTCGATAGACGGTGCCCATGCCGCCGCGGCCGATTTCGCTGTCGAGCCGGTACCGATCGCGCAGGATCGTGCCGAGCATGGGGACGCTGGCGCGCGGTTCGTCAGGGAGGAGTTGGGTCTGCTGGGAATCGAGCACGTTGTAAAGGATAACATTTTGAGATCTAAGATCTCAGATCTGAGATCGCGCTCAGGGCGCGAAGGTGTAGGTGATTGTTCCTTCGGTTTCGCGGGTGCGGATTTTGTCGGCGGAGAAGGTGGAGTTGCTGGCGGCTTCGGTTGCAGCGCGGCGCAGGGGTTCGTCGCCGCCTTCAGCGCGGGCCCAGAAGACTTTTTCCGCTTTTGTCGATCTTGATGTGAACGTTGACGGTCTGCGAAACGCGGGCGGGGCGCGAGTCGTTTTCAAAGACTGGACATTCGGCTTTCGGCAGTTGGACCGATTTGCCTGCCAGCTCGCCGCCGGCGACGGGCGTGCCTGTCAGAAAGCTTCGCGGTTGTTGTTGCGTTGCGGCCGTGGGCGTGTCGGGGACGACGACGTTTGTGAGTCGCGACGTGATCATGTAACCCGTGAACGCTGCTATGGCGACGGTTACGACGATGATCGTCAGCAGCAACGGCGTGTTCGTGCTCGACTGTTGCTGCGGTGGTGTGAAAATCGGTTCGTCGGTGCGGTTGCGAGGCGAGGAAGTTTTTACGGGCGCCGCTGCCACAGCAACAGGTTCGGGTTCAGGAACCGGTGCTGGTTCTGGTTGCGGTTCAGGCTCTTTAATTTCAATGATTTCTTTGCGAGCCTGTTCCTGAATGCGTTGCTTTATGCCTGCGAGCCATTTGCGACTTTTTTCATCTGTGTCCATCCGTGGTTCTGACGGCAGAGGTTCTTCAACACGAATTGCGCGGACAGGCGCGGGCGGAGCAGAAGTGCCGGTGTTGAGTATTTCCAGTGCTTCGGTGAGACCGCGACGTTGGGCCCACTCGATCGCGTCTAGCCCGAGATTGTCGCGCAGACGCGGATCGGCGCCGGCGTTGACCAGCAATCGAACAAGATTCGTGTGACCGAAGATTACGGCGAGGATGATCGCGGTTTGACCGCCGGCGTTTCGTTCGTCGACATCAGCTCCGTTAGCTAGTGCTGTGCTAACAGCCTGGACATTGCCGGAAGTTACCGCCTGGGTCAATAAAGCCGCCGAACTCATTTCGGCGGCTATTATATCGGTAACGTCATCGACTCACGATAGCTTTCACGCGATTTGATTTAACCAGCGTGACGACGCCGTTTCGCCGGTACCACACGCCCTCGCGAGTGCGCCAGACTTCGTCGGCATCGATCTTGCCGCCGCTGGTCAGGAGAATCACGCGTTTCGTTCCGGTTTCCGGTCCGCTGGTGGAGACTGGATTGAGACTGGTGCTCGTGTGTGAAGTTGCAACCCGCGGTGATGATTTTGGTTCCGGGGGTGACGGCGACGGCGACGGAGAAGGCGATGGTGGCGGAGGTTCAGGCACTACGGGTGCGGCTGCAGCGACCGGAATGTTGTCTGACGTCTGTTGTTCTGTGCGTGTGGATTTACTGAAACTGTAAAAAACAAAGATCACGACGACGAAACCAATCGCCACCACCGCACCAACAATCAACACCAATCCGCGGTTACCTTTTGGCCGCGGTTTGATCGCAGCGTCGATCTCAGAATCGGCGACGGCGACGAGAGGTGTTTTATCGAAGTCGCAGCGCTCGTCCGATTCAGGATAGATGAAGAGGCATTGGGGGCAGCGTTTCATCGTGTTTAAAACTTGAATGGTTTTTTGAGAATTCGACCGGTTTTCTTGAGTATGGAACCGACTTTCGAGTCGGCTTTCTTCGGTTCCGCGGGCTTAACTGCGGTTGGTTTCGTCGCCGTTGCTTTTCTGGCAGGCAGCGCGGCTGCTGGTTTCGCAGGCGCTGTTGGTTGAGCTTCGGACTTTTCGGGTTCCGTCGCAGGCGGAACGGAGGCAGGCGCTTCGATCGGAGGCGCAGGCGGCGCGGGCACTGGAGCTTCCACCGCTGTTGTTCCCGTCAAGCTTGGCGGTGACAGATTTGGCGGCGGCGCGGGGCGTTGACCGGAAACGTAATAAAACGACGCGATAACGAGCATCAGGAGAAGGGTCGCAAACGCAGGAACCATCCGGTTTCGCCGTGACGCCTTGCCGGGCAGCGCCGGGACCGTCTCCAGCGCATGAAAGTTCGGAAGTGTTCGAGAATCGAAAACTAGCAGGACGCCGTCCATGTCGCACAGGCTCTGGTCGTCCTCGTAAATAAACTCACACTGCGGGCACCTCTTCATGCGACGCTCCTGGAAACGCGGGCTGGTTCGTTGATGGGGCCTGCGGATCGTGAAAGCCGGAGTGAGTATCTCCGCAGGGCTCAAAGATACACCCTAAACGGCGGCGGAAAACAATCACTTCCTTAAATTGGATGATTTTCAGGGGATTTTTGCTATCGGCGGGTGCCGAGAGCACCATCGCCACCCCCATCAGCCACCAGAAACAGCATCACCGCTTCGGCGTCGCCGTAGTTGTAATTGACCATTGAGCTGGCGAGGAAGCCGGTCAGTGCGCCCAGGATGCCGAGCAGGAGGCCGGACGAATTGGTGTCGCTGAGGTCGCGCGCGGACTTTTCCGCCCGCGCGATGTAGAACCAGAACGCGATCATCATCCAGAGCCAAAGCGACCAGCATTGGCAGACCACGATCGAAGGCCAACTGCAACGGCGTCGAATGGAGATGAAGCATGTCGCTGACCAGGGAAGCCCCACTCGTTCCAATGGAGCTTCATCGCGTCCATCCCGTGGCCAAATACCGGATGGATCAGAATGCGCGACAGTCCGACGCGCGCCACCTGGGCGCGCAAAGAAGAACTATCATCGCCAAGCAACAGCGCATCGCGCGCGCGGGTTTGCGACACGACGACCGCGCCAAAAGCAAGGACAAAAAACAGCGCGAACGTAAACGCGACTTTGTACGCGCCGCGCAGCGATCGCCAGGCAATCACCGCCGCGCCGATCGCAAACGCCACGACCACGGTCCGCATGGCAGTAAAGACGATGCCAGCAGTCAAGATCAACGCCGCGACGATCGCGATCCGGAAATACTTGTTCGCGCCGTGATTTCGCAGATGCGCCAGCGCGAACCCCAGCGCAAGCTGCGCGATCATTTGCAGCATCTCGGCGAACGTGACGTAGTGACGCGTCCATCCCGACGCCCGAAACCGATGACTGCGCCCGTCGCCCGTCAGTCCTGACGCCGTACCCTGCTGTTGCGCCGCTATAACCAGCAAACCCGGACGCTCGACATTCTCGCCGCTCGAAATGATCCCAACGACCATCGGCGTTCCCGCGGGCGTCGTTTTCAACACCTGCTCGATCTCTTCCACTGAATAAACTCGCGTCCGCCCAATGCGCCAGATCGTGTCGCCTGCCTGAACCCCAACCTGATGAAACGGACTTTCCGGCGCTAACGTTTGCACGACAACGCCACGCCCTCGCGTCAGATCAAACGCGCTGTAAAGTGCGCCCGCACAACCCGAAAGAATCAACAGCGCCGCCAGCGCGAGCGCCGAATGCTTCGTCAAAATCGCGCGCGCCAGGTAGAACAGAAACACAACCCACGACGAACCCAATTTGCCCAAACTAATTCCCGGCTCCTCCGACAACAGCGACGACGCCACCGTCCAAACCAGCGAAAGCAGAATGATCAAGTCAAACTTCGACCGCCGCAGCCCTAGACTCCCGGTCGCAACGGCCTTCAACAACCACCCAATCCCAGCCAGCGCAACGCCAATCACACTGGCCGCAACTGAATGCGGCGCAAACGCGACATAGAGCGCCAGTCCGACGATGGCGGTGCGTTGGCCGAGCGTAGCGAGAGGGCCCGGATTAGCGACGGTAGACGACATTTTGAATAGCGTTCCAGACAGCCGGAAATTTGTGTCTCAAAATGGCTTAGCGCTTCAGATAGGGTTCGTTGACACCCTTTATTTACGCATGTTAGCGTATCCCGCGGCTGTGTGCCGGAGTTGGAAGTGGAGTTTGTGACAATTCGCTTAATGCGAATCGCGTTGTCAATCAAATAGTCCCGCTGCCCGCTGCTACGATTAAAGCCGCAAACCCGTATTAATGATACATAAGATTCCTGATGGCTTTCGACAAAGCTAAGGTCGTAAAAAACGCTGAGAAATTCCTTTCCCAGGGGAAGATCAACGCCGCAATCAAAGAGTATCGTCAGATCGTCGACAACGACGTCAACGACCTTACTGCTTTGAACATGCTCGGCGATCTCTACGCCCGCGCCGGCAAGAATGAAGATGCCGTCTCGTGCTTCGAACGCATCGCCGAACACTACAGCAACCAGGAATTCACACTCAAAGCCATCGCGATGTACAAGAAGATCGAGCGTATCAGAACGCGCGATCCGATCATCGCACATAAACTCGCCGAGCTTTACGCGACGCAGGGACTGGTCCATGACGCTCGCGCTCAATATCTCGTCGTCGCCGACGCCTACACGAAAGCCGGCGCGAACAAGAAAGCGCTCGACGTCCTCCACAAGATCGCCGATCTCGATCCGAACAACACTGAGATCCGGATCAAGCTCGCCGACGGTTATCTCAAAGAAGGCATGAAGCGCGAAGCTGCCGAGGCGTTTATCCAGGCAGCAAATCGTCAACACCAAATCGGATCAAACGACAAGGCGCTCGATGCTTATGCAAAAGCGCTCGAGCTGGTGCGCGACGATTTCGACGCCTTGCGCGGCATGCTCGAGACGCACATCGCACGCGGCACCGCCGACGAAGCCGCCGAAGTGCTCGAACGCGTCGTCGCAGGACGCGAAGACGACACGGAATTGGTGTCGATGCTCGCGCGGGCCTATCTCGAAGCTGAAGATCCGAGAGGTGCGGAACGAGCCACGTCGCTGCTGATGGCGCGCGACTCGGCAAATTACACGCAATATCTGCCGGTGACGCGTCTGTACCTGAAAACCGGCGAAGTTGACGAAACGATTCGTATCCTTTCGACGATCATCGAACGGATGCTGGCCGGACGTGAAGAACGCGAGCTGCTCGAAATCGTGAACCAGGTGTTGGTCAGCAACCCCGATCACGTCGGGGCCTTGCGAATGCTGGTGCGGATTCATTGGTGGCAACGCGACATGGACGCGCTCCGCTCGGCGCTCGAACGACTCGCCGAATCAGCCGAAGCTTCGGAACTGATCGACGAAGAGCGTTATGCATTGACGCAGTTGGTCCGGCTTGCGCCAGACGAGCCGCGTTACCTGGAGCGGTTGAACCTGCTCGGCGGTCTGCAGGAAGACGTGGCTGAAGATCTGGCGACGTTGCCGGCGCCGAAGCCGAGCGGCGACGTTCCGGAGTTTGAGACATTTGCCGTGGTCCAAGAGCAGGATGACGCACAGGACGACGCACATGACTTCGCCCTGGACGAGCCTGCTTCGTCCGCGGGTTTTGCAATGGACGAGCCTGCTCCGTCGCAGGGGTTTGAAGTCGCGGAGTTTGAGACAAATGAAGCGCCGGGTGCGGCATTCGAAACGCCGAGCGCGATGTTTGCCGATCCGACTGCCTCGTTTGCCGATCTCAATGAAGAGTTTGAGCCGACAAGTCACAGCGTCAGCCACAGCGATTTTCAGGAAGTCGATTTCAGTATCGCCGCGCCGCCGCCGGCTGAGCCTGCCGCCGCGCCGGACAGTCCTGAGGAAGCGGCGCGTCTGGAAAACATGATGCGCCAGGAGCTGGAGAGCGTCGACTTCTACATCGCGCAAGGCTATTCGGACATCGCGGTTGATACGCTGGAGATGCTGGAGCGGCAGTTTGGTCCACATCCGGAGATTCAGGCTCGTCGCGACAAGCTTGCTGGAGGAGGCGAGCCGGCAGCGGAAGCGGCGGTGTTTGAGTTTGGCGGCAGTCGAAGAGTTTGTGGACGCGACGCCGGTGGAAGCGATCGCGTTCGAGGCAGACACCTCTTTCGCGATGGTTGCCGACGATAATCGATGCTGCGACGCTCGTCACGCCGGCGTCTCCCGCGACGGGGATCGATGCGGGCCTTGCGGAACTGTTCGAAGAGTTTCGCGCCGCCGAAGAAGACGATGCCGGCGAGGAAGACTTCGAAACGCATTACAACATGGGCACGGCGTACAAAGAGATGGATCTGATGGACGAGGCCGTGCAGGAGTTTCAGACTTCGGCTGAGTTTAGTGAAACCGAGCGACGGCACGTCGCGTTTTCTCCAATGCTGCAATATGCTGGGTCATTGTTTCATGCAGAAAGGCATGCCGGAAGCAGCGGTGATCTGGTTCAAGAAAGGCTTGTCTGCGCCGGGACATACCGAAGACGAGTATCAGGCGCTGCGTTATGAGCTGGCTGTCGGCGTACGAGCAGCTTGGCGACCTCAAGCACGCGCGCGAGTTTTATACGGAAGTTTACGGCGTCGACGTTTCGTATCGTGAAGTTGCTGACAAGTTGAGTCAGTTGAAGAATAAGTAAAAATGCGAATTTCGCAATTCGCAATTCGAAATTTTAACCATGTCAGCCAAGCTCAGCGTTATTTTCTACATCATTCTTTGTCTCGAGATCGGCATCGTTCCTGACCGTGTTGCCGTGGTGGCCGCAGGGTATGTGGGGCATCAGCGATTGGGGCAACAACTACTTTCTGTTATATGCTGCGCGCACAACGGGCATTCAAGGTCTGCAAACCGTCGTTGCGTCGGGTTGGGTGCGCGGCGCCGTCAGCGGTGTGGGGCTTTTGAATCTCGGAATCGCGTTTTGGGAGATTTTCAATTTCAAACGAACCGTGGCCGCGCTTCAGCACCAGGTCGCGCCACGTCCCGCCAGATCCACGAACGATGCCGCTCCAGCTTCCAACACCCGATCATCTACGCGATAACGAGCGGCGCGACGACAGCTAAAACAACTCCTGACGATCCCGAGTTTTCACGACCTCCTCCGCTGGGTCGAGGCTGCGGTTGCAGCGCAGATCTCCGCTTGTGCAAATACGTGAGAAATCGATGAGCGCGCGCGTGCTTTATGAACTCGCTTTGCAGGCGGCTGTCCTGACACGTGGGAGCGGCGACGCGATTATTGTCAACGATCGTTTTGACGTTGCGCGGGCGGCAGGCGCGGATGGTGTACAACTCACCGCCAGCTCCTTACCTGCAAACCTGATTCGTGAGATTGTGCGATAATGATTTCTTGATCGGTGTTTCAACGCATTCACTCGAAACTGCACGATCGACGCCGCCACAGCGAGCGCTGACTTCGTCGTCTTCGGGCCGGTGTTTGAAACAGAATCGAAGCGTGCGTTTGGCGAACCGCAGGGATTGGAAAAATTACGGCGGTGTGCAGCGCGCTCGAAGGGTTTTCCAGTCGTGGCGATTGGCGGCATCGATTTCAGTAACGCCGGTAAATGTTTTGAAGCCGGCGCGAGTGGTATTGCTGCGATCCGATGTTTAGTCACGCGGACATGAAATGAACGTTGTACTTACGATTGCGGGACTCGATCCTTCCGGTGGGGCAGGGATCGTCGCCGACATCAAAACCATCAGAACGCTCGGTGGTTTTCCAGCGGCGGCGCTGACGTCGATCACGTATCAAAACACCACCGGCGTATTTGGCGCGGAGCATCAGACTGCCGAGACTTTGCGCGCGCAGGTCGAACCCGATCATCCGGGATCTTGACGTTGCCGCGGCGAAGACCGGAATGTTGCCGACCGCGGAGATCGTTGCCGAAGTAGCGCGATTGTTTAGCGAAGAATCATTGCCTGCGCCGGTCGTCGATCCCGTAATGGTCTCGACTTCCGGACACGATCTGATCGGCGATGAAGCTTTTCAAGATTCTGAAAACACGACTGCTGCCAGTCGCGCGCATCGTAACGCCAAACATTCCCGAAGCAGAACGTCTCGCAGGCTTCTCGATTCAAAACGAAACGATATGCGCCGGGCGGCAGCAGCGATCAAGTCGATGGGAGTGCGGGCTGTGTTAGTGAAAGGCGGACATCGCGCGATTCGCGGATCAGGCTATCGACCTGTTGCTGGATGAAACCGGAAAATTTATCGAATTTCGGCAAGAGTATCTTCAGGTAGGTGAGATACACGGATCGGGTTGCACGCTTTCCGCCGCTATCGCTGCGTGTCTTGCCAAAGGAATGACACTCGAGGATGCAGTACGCGCCGCGAAGAATTACGTTACCGAGGCCATCAGATCGGCCCAACGAATCGGTCGCGGCGCGCTGCCCTTGTAAGAATTTCGAAATTCGAAATTCGTAATCACTCAATAGTCACTTTTTCCATCTTTATTTCTTCCAACGGACGATCGCCAGGATCCGTCGCTGACGTCGCGATCGCGTTGACCACGTCCTGCCCTTCAGTCACACGTCCGAAGATCGTGTAGCTCGGCGGCAGCGGATAATCGACGTGCATGATGAAAAACTGCGAGCCATTCGTGTTTGGACCAGCGTTGGCCATCGCCATCGTGCCCGCTTTGTAGCCCGTCTGATATACCGGCGAGCTGCGATTGATCTCGTCGTTGAAGCGTCCACCCCACGCCGACTCACCGCCGCGGCCCGTGCCAGTCGGGTCGCCGCCCTGGATCATAAAACCCTTGATCACGCGATGAAAGATGATGCCGTCGTAGTAGCCGCGTTCGGCCAACGTGATGAAGTTTTCCGTCGTCTTCGGTGCGTCCGCTTCCAACATCTCGACGCGAATCGTGCCTTTGTTTGTTTGAATTACCGCCGTTCGGTTTGCCATGTTGTCTCCTCAGTGTTGAGTCTCCCGCAAAGGCGCAAAGACGCAAAGAAAAGACACTTTCATCTTTCTCGGGTTTTCCTTTGCGTCTTTGCGCCTTTGCGGGAAAGTATTCATGTGTTGCCAATAATAAACTTTTCGATCGCCAGCGCGACGCCGTCGTCGCTGTTTGACGCCGTCGGATGCAGGCCCGCGATCTCGCGCAGTGAAAGCGGCGCATTGGCCATCACCACGCCGATGCCGGCGAACAAGAGCATCTCGAGATCGTTGTAGTTGTCGCCGATAGCCATAATCTCTTCGGGGCTTGCGCCCAATTCCGCCGCCGTCGCCGCCACTCCCGCGCCTTTCGACGCTGCCGGATTCACGACGTCGATCAACGTGAAATCCTGTTCCGGATACTTCGTGCCGAGCACCTTAATGCTCGATCCCACCTCGGCCTGCAGCAGTTCTTCCAACTGGTCCATCTTGCTGCATGGACCGGAGAAGGCGAGATGGATCGGATCGTGGTCCAAATACTCTTCGAGCGTATTCACCTGCCGCACCGAGCGCTGTCCTTCTTCTTCGCCGTGAATGCGGCGCGCCCAGGCGACGTACTTGTGGATCGCTGCGTCTTCGCCGCTGAGTCGATCGTAAATGAGCGTTCCGAGTCCTTCGTGATCGTCGCTCAGCAACGGATCGGCGTTGACGGTGCGGCCCACACGCAACGCTTCACGCGCCGCCGCGAGCGGCAACGGCAACACCGAGACTGTTTGCAACGTCTCGGCATGCTTGGTGAGCGCGCCGTTGTGCGAGATCACGGGAACGTCGAGTCCCAGCTCCAGGGCGATGGGGCGCGAATCGCGAAAGCGGCGGCCAGTGACCACAGCGACGCGCACGCCCGCGGCGCGCGCATTTTCAATTGCAATTCGATTGCGATCAGAAATCTGGCCCCGGCTATTGAGGAGGGTGCCGTCCAGATCCAGCGCCAGAAGACTTATCGCCATAAAGACGAAGAAGGTAGCATCCGCGATTACACAGATCAAATTGAGGATCTGTGCTATTATGCGCTCCCCAATTCAGCACAACACAATTTACAGGAGGTCAAAGGGATGCGAAGAGTAGCATTGTCCATTGCCGTTTTGGTACTCGTGTCGGCGTCGACCATTGTTTGGGCCAATGGTTTCAAGAAAATCAACGAGTTTCTTCACGGTTATGAGGAAGTTCCGTCTGTTTCGACCACGGCTACCGGAGATTTTGAAGCGAAGATTAGCAAGGATGGCTCGCGGATCGATTGGGAACTGAGCTATGAGGACCTCGAAGGCACGGTCCAACAGGCCCATATCCACTTCGGACAAAAGGGTGTAAATGGTGGTATCAGTGTGTTTCTCTGTACCAACCTCGGTAATGGACCAGCCGGAATGCAGGCTTGTCCGGCCCCGCCCGCCAAGATATCAGGCACAATCTTCGCCGCGGACGTGAGCCCCAATATCCCGGCGACTGCCGCAGCTCGAACCCAGGGAATCAATACTGGTGAGATCGTTGAGCTGGTCAAGGCAATCCGTGCCGGCGCGACTTATGTCAATGTTCACAGCACGACCTGGCCCGGCGGCGAAATCCGCAGCCAAATCGAAGGCGACCAGGGACGTGGCCACGGCGATCACTGAAAACTGCTGAAGTCCTCGCACTAGAAGAACTTTGCTCCGAGCGCAAGAGGTTTGCTGCACCAGCAGCCAGCCTCTTGTTCCCGGTTGCCTCACTTCCCGTAAACCACTGAGCCACCGCCACAGTTACCTCAGATCCGCATTTCTAGCGCATACTGCACCCTGTTCGCCCTAATTTACCTTTATTGCGAGGAAATCCTGCTGATGAATGTCACTCATCTTGAATGTGCCCTGTGCGGCCTGGAGCACGAGGCACGTCGGTTGCTAAATCTCTGTCGTGCGTGCGGTAAGCCCTTGCTGGTCCGCTACGATCTGGATCGCGCGAAAGTAACTTTGACAAAAGAATCGCTGGCCGCCCGGCGCGCCGATCTCTGGCGCTATCGCGAGGTGCTGCCCGTCGACGCCGACGACAACATCGTTTCGTTTGGCGAAGGCTGGACGCCGCTGTTGCACGTCGCGAAAGCTCGGCAAGAAAGCCGGTATTCACGAGCTTTACATCAAGGACGAGTCGCAGAACCCGACGCAGAGTTTCAAGGCGCGCGGCATGGCGACGGCCGTTTCGATGGCGAAGGAGTTGGGCGCAACGAAGCTCGCCGTTCCGTCGGCCGGAAACGCCGCCGGCGCACTGGCCGCTTACGCCGCGCGCGCGGGGCTGCAGTGCTACATCTTCATGCCGCGCGACACGCCGCGAGCGAACGTCGTCGAGTGCCAACAGACCGGCGCGCACGTGACGCTGATGGATGGTCTCATCACCGATTGCGGCGCCGAGGTAGCGCGCCGGAAAGACGGCGGAAGGCTGGTTTGACGTTTCGACTCTGAAAGAACCGTATCGCGTCGAAGGAAAGAAGACGCTGGGTTACGAGCTCGCCGAACAAATGAAGTGGGAGCTGCCGGACGTGATCATCTACCCGACCGGCGGCGGCACTGGATTGATCGGCATGTGGAAAGCGTTCGACGAGATGGAACAGATGGGCTGGATTGGAAGCCGCCGGCCGCGAATGGTGACAGTGCAGGCAGCGGGTTGCGCGCCGATCGTGCGCGCGTTCGAGGAAGGGAATCGATTCGCGGACGAGTTTCCGAATGCAGCGACGACGGCGTCCGGTTTAAGAGTGCCAAAAGCGATCGGCGATTTTATGATCCTCGATGCTTTGCGTAACTCAGGCGGAGCGGCGGTCGCGGTGACGGACGAAGAGTTGATCAAGGCGACGCGCGAGATTGGCGCTGCTGAAGGGATCTTTTGTGCGCCTGAAGGCGCGGCTTGTCTGCCGGCTTTGCGAAAGTTGATCGACACGGGCGACGTGAAGCCAGGTGAGCGTGTCGTGTTGTTCAATACGGGCGCAGGCGTGAAGTACATGGAGTCGTTTGAAGAATGAAACTACGGAGGTCGCGTTCAGTGAAGTACTTTGGCGTTTTGATTTTGTTACTGGTGACGGCGTTTAGCGTATCGGCGCAACAGCCGTGGATAACTGAAGCGCAACGCGAACAGTTCGAAACACTGCGACGCAGCGGCCTCGACGCGCTTTACAACATCGACTACGACAAAGCAGAACGCGACTTCAAAGAGATCGTCCGGCTGATGCCGAATCACCCCGGCGGCTATCAACTGCTGGCGGCGCGCGTTTGGATCAAGACGCTTTACGAATCGCGCCGCTTGCAGTCGTCGCTTTATAGCTCGGAATCGTTCTACACGAACGGCGACGATAAAGTCGATCCGAAGATCGTCACCGAGTTTCGCAATCTCACGCGCGAGGCGAAGCGGCTCGCTGAAGCGAAACTCAAGCAGGAACCGAAGAACGTCGAAGCACTTGATTTCCTCGCGAACACCGAAGGACTCAAAGCGTCGTTTGAAGAAGCAGTCGAGCGGCGGCACTTCGCGGCCCTGCGCGACGGCAACGACGCCGTCAGTCATCATCGCGAAGTGTTGAAACTCGATCCGGCGTATATCGATGCGCAGATCACGATCGGACTTTACGAATACGTCGTCGGCTCGTTGCCGCTGCCGGTGAAGATACTCGCGGGCGCAACCGGCTATCGCGGTTCGAAGAAACGCGGCCTCGCGATGCTGGAACAAGTCGCGAAAGAAGGGCGTTGGTCGCAGGACGACGCGAAGAGCGTTTTGATCCTGCTTTACACGCGTGAGAAACGATTCGCGGATGTTTTGAAATTGACGCGCGAACTGAGCGCGAAGTATCCGCGCAATTATCTGCTGCGACTCGAAACCGCCGACGCGCTCGTCGGGCTCGCGGGACAGAAGCGAAAAGAGAAGGATCTCGCGGGCGCGGTCCAATCCGAGAAAGAAGCGTTTGCTGTTTTCGACGAACTACTGCGCGATCGCAGCGTCCGCGACACGGTGGCGCGCGCGCTCGATTTGGTCCATTTCAAGTACGGCGAAGTTTTGCTGATCGCGGGTTATCACGAACGGGCCGCGAAAGAGTTTCTGGCCGCGACGAAGGTCGATCACGCAGAAGCAGGAATGGTGACGATGGCCCATCTCTACGCAGCTCGCGCTTACGATGTGGGCGGCAAACGTGACGAAGCGTTGGCGCAGTACAAGACGGTGTTGGCGCGGCCCAACGTTTACGACGCGCATGACGAAGCAAAGCGCGGTTTGCAAAAGGCCTACAGAACGGAACCGCTATGAAACCCGGATTAAATGAATTCGATAAATCCGTGGCTCAAACAAGACCGCGCCGCTTACTCCTGTGCCTGGACGGCGTGCCTCACAAACTGATCGTCGACGCAAAACAGCGCGGCCTGTTCGACAGTTTTGGTCCACCGACCCGCCTGCTCTCGCCGTTTCCGACGATGACCAACGTCGCGCTCTCAGCGATGTTCGACGCCTCACCGCCCGCGGGTTACGAGAGCCTGTATTTCGACAAACGCGCCGGCGAGCTGCGCGGCGGCATCAGGAAATATCTCGGACGCCGCACGCCTGACAAGATCCCGTCGTCGTACATGGACGATCTCGATTACCAGGAACCGCTCCCATTCGAATTTCTGATCTACGTCGCGCCGGAGAAGGTTTGGCGCGCCGACATGCGCCGGTTTCGCGAACAGTTCCGCGCTGCGCCGCAGACGCGCGACTACTTCGCGTTTCTCAAAGCCACCGACGGGCTGCTCCACGCGCAAGGACCATCACGACTGAACATCGCGCTCGAGTCGCTCGACAAGATCCTCACCGAAATCAAGAACTACTGCGGTAACGAAACCGAGATCGTGATGTTTTCGGATCACGGCATGAACCTCGAAGAAAACCGGCGCGTCGATCTCACAACGCAACTCCAACGGCGAGGCTTTCAAGTCGGATCGCGATTCACAAAGCACCGGCGTGCGCTTTCGATCCCCGCGTTTGGCTTGTGTAGCTACGCCGCCGTTTACTGCGGCGACGACGAGTACGTGCCGGAAACCGCAAAAGCCATCGTCGAGATCGAGGGCGTCGACTTCGTCGTCTATCGCGACGGCCTCGACGTGATACTCGAAGGCCAACGCGGAAGCGCGCGAATCCAAAAACAGGGCGATTCGTATCGTTACGTAAATACGGCTGGCGACCCGCTGCAACTCGAATCCAATGAGTTCTTAAATGAATCGACGTGGTTCGAAAAGACCAACGCCCATCGCTACCCTGACGTCGTCGTCAATCTTTACAAGTCGCTTTTCACATCGCGCGTGAAGCACACGGCCGACATTCTGATCAGCCTGCAAGACGGTTACTACTACGGCTGGTTGCCATTCGGGCGCTTCATTCGCCTCGCCGCCACTCACGGCAACGCGCTGCGATCGAGCTCAAACGCCTTTCTGATGAGCACGCACCGCCACCTGCCTGAATGCGTGCGCGCCGACAACGCCAATGAACTATTGCGCGGCTAGACGCATTTTTCATAACATCGCCCCAGCCCACTGATAGATGTACCGTTAGAACCTGGCTTTGCCCAAAAACGTCCGCTACGCAGGATATTCTCCCGCAAAGGCGCAAAGGCGCAAAGGCGCAAAGAAAGTCCGGCGACACGCGGCAGCGCTTTGCGTCTTTGCGCCTTTGCGGGAGACAGCTTCACGTCATAAACGCGCTTATTGTGTAAAGCTTTAGAACCTCAAAGTTTGCCTCGACTATGAAACACAAATCGATTCTCCCCCTGCTCGTGCGAAACCGCACTTGCTCTCGATCTCACGACGATGACAAAGATCCCGTTCCCCGACACGATCAAACGATCGCTCGCGAACGGCTTCACTTTTATGAGCGATAACCGCATCGTCGGCATCAATCGCGAGAACACGCAGAAGTCGGCGGTGCTGACGTTTCCCGAAGGCAAGATCCTGTCGGAGTTGGAACTGTGGCGCCGGACGATGGTCTCGGCGACTCGCGGTGACTATGTCCTGATCCGGCCGATTAAGGACTACGCTCTCGGCGTCATGGACCTGAACAAGAAGACGATCGTCAAGGTCAACGAGCAAGCGGCGCTCGATATCTATAATGACGTGCTGGTTGCCGAGTTGCGCAACGGCCAGGTCGGTCTGTATCGCATGGAAAGGAACGAGCTCATCGGCACTGCCGAGCTGCCGCCGTCGAGTCTCACCGGACTTTATGTCTCCTCGATGTCGCCAAACATGGACTACGTGGTCCTATCGAGCGGATCGCGCGGCGGCGTGTGGGACATTCGCAACGGAAAGGCGGTCCTGACGCTGCGCGGTTTTCGCGGCGCTCACCTGAGCGCCGACGGCTTTCTCTACGCCGACTTTCCGAAGTTTGAGAATGCGGAACGAAATATCGCCCAACTGAACCTGGCAAACAGCGAGATTGTTCCGGGCAAGAAGCTGGAATTTCCAAACACCAAACAGGTTGGACCGTACGTCGTCGTCACCAAAGCAGCAAAAATGGAATCTTTCATGCGCTTTGGCTCGGACGTGATCGTCGACATATTCGACACGGCGACAATGAAACTGTTGTGGTCCAAACATTATCCGAAAGAGGCGCCGCTGGGGTGGGTGGCACGCCGCAAGCACACGATGAGCCTCGTGTGGGACGTGAACGACGAAGCCGTGCGCGACGAGATGAAGCTCGACCCGGTTTTGCATAAACAGTTGTCCGCGATGAAGGAGAAGCAGGGCGACTACCTCGTGAAAGTGCTCGACATGCGCGACGGCAAGGAGCTCGGCAAGCTGGTGATCGAAACCGGCAAAGGCTCATTCCGGCTCAAGGACGTTTACACCGACGGCGATTGGGTGCTGGTCTCTGACTCGGAAAACCGCGTGCTGCTTTATTCGCTCAAGACGGGCGAACAGAAAGCACGCGTCTTTGGCGACTACGCGGCGATCGCTCCCAATGGCAAACTGCTCTTTATCGCAAATGAGACCGGAAAACTGAACCTGTACGACCTCTCGAACATGCAGAGCGTGGAAGAGTTTGTGTTTACCAGTCCGGTCGCCATGCTCGAATTCAGCGAAGACGGAAAGAAGATGATCGTGCTTACCTCCAACCAGACAGCACACATTTTTGATATCTCGTCGTTTTTAAATTAGTGTTGCTTCCATGATGGAATCGCCCGCAGTCGAGACTTTTTCCCTGGTGAAGCAGTTTGGCGACTTCGTCGCCGTCGATCACATCGATCTTCACGTCAATCGTGGCAGTTTCTTCGGATTTCTCGGCCCAAACGGCGCCGGCAAGTCGACGACGATCAAGATGCTTACCGGCCTGCTCGGGCCGACGAGCGGCAAGTTGCGCGTGCTCGGGCTCGATATCGCCGAGCATCCGATGGACGTGAAACGGCGTATCGGCGTCGTGCCGGAAGACCTGAATCTTTTCGAGCGGTTGACCGGCGCCGAGATGTTGTCGTTCACCGGGCGGATGTATGGCCTGCGCCATGACGACATCGCGCAACGCTCGAAAGAGTTGCTCGAGTTGATGGAGTTGACGGCCGAACCGAAGAAGCTAATTGTTGAATATTCTCATGGCATGAAGAAGAAGCTCTCGCTGGCGTGCGCGTTGATTCACCGGCCGGAGATACTCTTTCTCGACGAGCCGTTTGAAGGCGTCGACGCGATTGCTTCGCGGACGTTGAAAGATTTGTTGCTGCGCCTCACAGCGCGAGGCTTGACCGTATTTCTCACTTCGCACGTGCTGGAGATCGTCGAACGGCTTTGCAGCGACATCGCGATCATCGCTCAGGGCAAGCTGCTTGCTGCCGGATCGCTTGACGAGCTGCGCAAGGGAATTCGCATGGAAGGCGACGGACTTGGACCAGTCTCACTCGAAGAGTATTTCATTCACGTCGTGGGCGGCACGCGTGAGTCGAATGAAGAGGAAGTGTTGCAGTGGTTGACGTAGAGTGGGGCGAAATTCGCGGCAAAAGTCCGCAAATGCCTTGAAAATGCGGCTTTTAGACCCTTACCCAGACAAAAAATTCTAAAGAAAACTCTTGGCCGCACTACCTCGCCTCGGCTAGAATCAACACCACGGTGGGTATCTCCTCCCACCAAAAGGTTTTTTAAACCTCGCCCGTCTTTTGAGCTTGCCTGTTCACTCGTTGTTCCTGAAAACGAGGTTCCCACTTATGGACTCGAACGTTGGTTTATTTATTCAGTGCTTAGGCATCTTGTTCTTCTCGCTGATGGCGTTTTTTATGCGGTCGTCGATCAAGAGCGTGTCCCTGAAATACTGGACCATCGCCTGGTCGACCATGTCTCTCGCACTGCTGGTTCTTTTTGTCATCTTCCACCTTTCGTTCAAGCCGGCGATCCTCTACTCGCTCTACTTCATTGGCCAGTACGTCTTCGGCCGGATGTTCATTACCGGCTGTCGCCGCGAAGTTGAACAGACGAACAAGGAGTTGCTGCACGCGCGCGATCAGCTCGAGTTGCTCGCCAAGATGGACCCCTTGACCGAGGCCCTCAATCGACACGCGTTCCATTCACTTTTACGCCACCCGGAACAGGGTACAGACACGATGACGTCCGGCAGCGTCGCCGTGATCGACATCGACAATCTCAAGCCGATCAACGACACGTTCGGGCACACCACGGGCGACAAGGCGATTCGCGCCGTCGCACGCGCGATGCGCTCGTTGATTCGCGCTGACGACATGCTGTTTCGCTGGGGCGGCGACGAGTTTCTCGTCCTGATGTTCAAGTTGCCGGAAGAGGAGGCGAACCGTCGCCTGAGCAAACTCAACCAGATGCTGGAAGAGAATTGCCGGCGTTGGAAAGGAATGCCGGTGGTGGTGACCGTGTCGCACGGCGTCGCAGGTTTTGCTTCGCTGACTGAGTTGGGGCAGGCGATCGAGGCCGCCGATCAGGCGATGTATGCGCAACGAAACGAAGTGCGTAGAATCAGCGTCCTGAGACAGGAGTCGACTTCAGAGTGCTTACAGTGAGGTGCGACCGGTTCGCGCCGCTGCGATACACGCGCTGCGTGGCTTTCTGAAAATCTGCTTCAGTCGCGCGATTGATGTCGACAAATTTCTGCGGGTTGCGATCGACTAACGGAAACCAGGTGCTCTGAACCTGGACCATGATCCGGTGACCACGCAGAAACGCGTGATTCACGTCAGGCAAAGTAAACTCGATCTTCGTAACCTTGCCGGGCGTCATCGCTTCCGGCGACGAGTAGCTGTTGCGAAACTTCGCGCGCATCGGCTCGCCACGCACCAGCATTTGATACCCGCCCAACTTCACTTCTTTCGGATTCGGATCAGGATCGGCGGCGCTGTTGGGAAACACGTCGATCAGCTTCACGATAAAATCCGAGTCGGTCCCGGTGGTCGAAACATAAAGCGTCGCTTTGATTGGACCAGCAAGCGTGACGTCGCGATCGAGAACGTCTGTTTGATAGACGATCACGTCCGGTCGTCGAGAAGCGAAACGTTGATCCTCGACCATGTATTCGCGCGTCATGCCGATCGCGGTGCCGTTGATGAACGGAACCGGACGCGCCGGATCGCTCACGTACTCGTCAAAACCGGCGACGCTCGTGTCCGCGGCAAACGCGAGCTTCCCGTTCGCATTGAAATACAAAACGCTCGATTCGGTGTCCTTCGGCGGCCAACTGTCGTAGCGGCGCCACATGTTTGAGCCGGTTTCGAAGACCATCGCTTCGGGCAGTTGTCCTTCACACTTGTCTTTCAGGAGGCAGTTGAAGAAGGGCAGTTCGATCGTCTGTTGATACGCAAGCGAAGTTTTTGAGCCGAAGTTGATGTCGCCAAGAAAGTCGCCGTCGCTGCGCGCCCAGCCGCCGTGGAACCACGGTCCCATCACGAGGGTGTTGTGCGCGCCGGGATTTGTTTTCTCGATCGTCTTGTAGGTTTCCAGAGCGCCGAAGAGATCTTCCGCGTCGAACCAGCCGCCGACCGTCATCACGGCCGGTTTGATGTTGCGCAAGTGCGGGCGCACGTCACGCGCCTGCCAGTAGGCGTCGTAGTTTGGGTGCTCCATCAAGTCGTTCCAAAACTTGACTTCGCCTTTGAGATACTTGCGATTCGCGTTTGCGACCGGTCCCAGGTCGAGAAAGAAGCGGTAGCCGTCGGGAGTGCCGTGTTGAAAACGCGGCGGAAGCTCGCTGGTCGGTTTGGGACGAGGCTTGCCGAGCGTCGCGAAGAAGTTGAACGCGTGCGGCAGAAAGAGCGCGCCGTTGTGATGGAAGTCGTCGCCGATGAACCAGTCGGCGATTGGCGCTTGCGGCGACGCGGCTTTCAATGCCGGATGCGCATCGATCGCGCCCATCGACGTGTAAAAGCCGGGATACGAGATGCCCCACATGCCGACGCGCCCGTTGTTGTTTGGCACGTTCTTCACGAGCCACTCGATCGTGTCGTAAGTGTCGGTGCTTTCGTCGATGCCGTTCGCCAGTCGTCTTGCGTGGCCGCACGTCGACAAACTCGCCTTCAGACATGAACTTCCCGCGCACGTCCTGGTAGACGAAAATGTATTTCTCCTGTTGTAAGAACAGCGATGGACCAAGCGAGGTCTTGTACTGTTCCGGCCCGTACGGCGTGACCGTGTAAGGCGTGCGGGTGAGCATGATCGGATACCGCTGCGATCGATCTCGCGGCATGTAGATCGACGTGAAAAGCTTCACGCCGTCGCGCATCGCGATCAACTGCTCGAGCTTCGTGTAGTTGGCTTTTACTTCGGCTTCAGTTTGGGCGGTTGGAGATCCGTGCGAGGCAAACAGGAAAACACAGATAACAACACATCGAAGAACCTTAATACTCATATTACCCTTGCCTGCCTTGTGCCTTTTGTGTTCTTTGTGCCTCTTGTGATTATGGCGCCTCGACAATCAATTCCCGGCCGAACTGAAAATTGGGACGCTTGCGTCCTTTCATATACTTCGCGGCCGTTTGTGAGAGTGACGTAATGAGAATCGGAAGCGCTATGGTTGCATCGCAGGGGACGTAGGCGGTGTGCGCGCCGCGCGCCAGCCGGCCGTAGATCAAACCCTCGTCGAACGATACGGCGTTGGATCTGCCGCCGGGATGCGCGGCGTCGGTCGTGATCTGAATAGCGTACTTGTGCCCGTGATGATGTTCTTTTTGCAGGAACGACGAAACTGTCGCCTGTTGAATAAAACTCTTCGTCGTGCCGCCGCCGAGATTGATGATGCCGGAGACGCGCGCCTGGCCCATGACGTTCATCATGTCGAGCACGTCCTGGATGATATCGAAGAGGAAGTTGTTCTTCTTCTCGAAACGTGCGCCGGCAATGCCGACTGCGAGTCCGCTATCGGTAATCGCAGGGCAGAAGATCGGCACGCGTGCTTTGTAAGCTGAAGTGAGTATGCCGTCTTCGGAAGCGATCTCCGCGAGCTCGCGTCCGAGCAGGTGGAGAAACTCGCGAGCCGAGTACGCGCGCGTTTGATCGAGTTGGTTGGTGAACCCGCCGATCCACTCCTTCGCTTCGCGATACTCTTCGTCACTCGCGAGCAGGTCCCACATGCGGCTGATCTGCGCCGATTCCAGTTCGGCATCGGTCATCGTCGGGTGCGCCTGGAAGTGATAACGCCCGAGAGTTTCGTGCAGGTCGTGGAACAACATCGAGCCCGATACGACCAAAACATCGACGAAGCGGTTCTTGATCACGTAGGCGAGTAAACGCCGCATGCCGGCAGGAATGAGAGCGCCGGAGGCTGAGACCATGATCGTCGTGTTGTCGCCGAGCATGTCGAGCCAGATGCGATGCGCCTCGGCAAGTTGCCGTCCGCCAAATCCCGTGCCTTCCATTTTTTCTAAAAGTCCGGCCACTGAACGATCGCGATCGACCTGAACTGGGCGGGTGGGAGTGGTCAAGTACTTCGAAGCTTTAGGTTTACGTTGAGTGACCATGCAGGTTGTGAACCTCTCGAACTGATTGGTGTTCTTGGGTATTACATATCGATAATCCGTTTAATAATCCGAGCGCCGTCGCGAACGTGCCTTCACGCCGTTGACGGCAAGATACGTGTAAGCGTCGTATCGGGATTCGTAGAACTGGGCCAGCTCAGCGCCTTTGGCCTCGCTCAACTCTCCGTCCTTCACCCGGCGAGTAATCTGCCGGCGAAATCCATCGTGCAGGAAACCCCGCTCGTAACGCGCCCGCTCTGCTGCTCCGCCCACGGTGGTCCCCTTGATGACCTTCTTGATCAAAAAACCCTCTTCGTCGATGTGGATGTGGGCCTCGTGCGGAGCGCCGAAAAGATTGTGATTGTTGCCCATCACTTCCTGGTACGCGCCGACCAGCATGAATGCCAGGTAGTAAGGCTCCTCGGGATTCAGAGTGTGCAGCTCCAACACCTGTTTGACATCGTGCAGGTCCACGAACTTATCGACGATGCCGTCGGAATCGCAGGTGATGTCACACAGCGTAGCGTATTCAGTGGGCGTTTTGTTCAGTTGATGAATCGGCACGATCGGAAACAACTGATCGAGGGCCCAATGGTCCGGCACTGAGCGAAACACCGAGAAGTTCGTCAGGTATTTCGCGCAGAGCAGACGGCGCAGTTCGCCAAACTCTTCCGAGACGTATTTCGCCTGCTGCGCGTACTTGTCGGCGCGCTCGCAAACGTCCCAGAAAAGCACTTCGCCCTTCGCGCGATCTTCGAGCGAAATCAGGCCGAGATTGAACATCGTGAACAGCTCTTCGCGATGTTCGAGCGCGTCGTGGTAATACTCGCGATAGTTCTTGACGCTGATCGATTCACGCAAATCGCCAAGCTCGATCACGACCTGCGGATCGTCTTCGCCGATCTCGATCGGCGTGATGTCTTCGACGACTGTTTCGATCTCGTCCAGCACGTTCGTGACGAGGATCGCGTGATACGCGGACAGGAAACGCCCCGATTCCTGGATGATCGTCGGATGCGGAACGTTCTCGTCGTCGCAGACCTGCTTGATCGTGTAGATGACGTCGTTGGCAAATTCCTGCGCGGTGTAGTTTGCCGATGAATCGAACGCCGTTTTCGAACCGTCGTAATCGACCGCCATGCCGCCGCCGACGTCGAGAAATTCAATCGGCACCTTCATCTGTAAGACCTTGGCGTATACGCGCGCCGCTTCCTTCATCGCGTTCTTGATCCGCTTGATGTCGGTAAGTTGCGAGCCGATATGGAAGTGCAGCAGCTTCAGCATGTCGGTGCGATCCGCTTCTTCGAGACGGCGGATCACTTCGAGCAGCTCGGTCGTCGTCAGTCCGAATTTAGCCGCTTCGCCGCCTGATTTTTCCCAGCGTCCGGAACCTTTCGAGTAGAGCTTCACGCGCATGCCGAGCATCGGCAGCACGCCTTCGCGCGTTCTCGCGCTGCGCCACGTTGAGCATGTGATCGAGCTCGCTCAGTTTCTCGATCACGATTACGACTCTCTTGCCGACTCTCGCGCCGGCAAAAGCCAGTTCGATGAATTCTTCGTCCTTGAAACCATTCAGGACCAGCAGGCTGTCGGCCGCTTGTTCCATGCGCCAGCGCGGCGTAAAGCTCGGCTTTCGAGCCTGCTTCGAGGCCGAAATCGTAGCGGGAACCTTCGCGCAGGTATTCTTCGACGACGGCGCGTTGCTGGTTCACCTTCATCGGGTAGACGCACATGTGCGCGCCCTGGTATTCAAATTCTCGGATTGATTTGCTGAACGCGCGTTGCAGTTTTCGTACCTGGGCCGGCGACCAGCTGCGGAAAGCGCAGCAGCACGGGCGTGGTGATTCCGCGTTTGCGCGAGATCGTCGATGATCTCCTTGACATCCGCAGAGCGGGGATCGCCTTCGACCGGGCGGACTATCAGATTTCCTTTCCGATTTACGTCGAAGTAGCCTGCACCCCAATTTTCGATTCCATAAGTTTCGAGTGTCTGCTCGATTGCCGTGGTCAATTAGCGGTCTCCTGCCTTGTTAGTAAACTTGATCGAAATCGATTCCCTCAACATTAAGCATAGATGTACATTTTTCCGATACGAGTTGCGGAGTTTGTTGTTGGGTGGAACGCTTTAGCCGCGAATGTAACAGAAAAAGGCCGTCGCGGTCTATAACTTTTTTGTTTCATAAATGCCCGTAATACTACGGTTTTGCGCGAAAACATTAAGCATTTTGCCATTCATCTGTGCTTCATGCTTAGGCGTTCTCTCTGCGGTCCTCTGCGTTTCTCTGCGTACTCTGCGGTAAGAAGGCGTCGAACAGATAAACCACAGAGGACACAGAGAAACGCAGAGGACCGCAGAGATACCCTTGACATCATACCGCACGTACTATAATGGCAGTTTTTTACGCGGTCGCTCCATGACGCTCGCTCGCTTTCCGAGAGACGTTAGCCACTCCAAAATTCTTCGCACCACACACCACGCAGGGCGAAGAGAACCCCCGACACTCACAAATTTCAGGAGATCAAATGAACGCTAAAACTGTCTTGAAATACGCTGAAGAACAGGGCGCCAAATTTGTTTCCGTTCGATTCACCGATTTGCCCGGCTCCTGGCAACACCTAACTTTCCCGATCGCGGAACTCGGAGAGGACCAGTTCGAAGACGGCTTCGGCTTTGACGCCTCGTCCATTCGCGGTTGGGCGGCTATTCACGAATCCGACATGCTGCTCGTCCCCGACGCCACGCGCTACTGGATGGATCCGTTTGCCGAACAACCGACGCTCTGTCTGATCGGCAACGCCGTCGACCCGATCACCAAGGAGGGTTACGCTTTCGATCCGCGCTCAGTCGCACAACGCGCGGAAAGTTATCTCAAGTTTACGGGCATCGCCGACACGGCTTTCTTTGGTCCTGAAGCCGAGTTTTTTGTTTTCGACAGGGTGAAGTTTCACTAACGACCCGCATTCAGCCGGCTTTACGCAATCGATTCTGACGAAGCGCACTGGAACAGCGGGCGCGATGCAAACGAGTTTGCCGGATCGAACCTGGGCCATCGCATTCGTGCGAAAGAAGGTTACGTGCCGGTCGCTCCGATCGACTCGCTTATCGATCTGCGTTCGGAGATTTCGCTGACGCTGGGTAAGTGTGGCATCAATGTCGAATGTCATCACCACGAAGTAGCGACCGCCGGTCAGTGTGAAATTGATTTCCGTTACGCGACGCTGTTGGGAACGGCCGACAATCTTCAAATATTTAAGTACGTCGTTCGCAACACTGCTCATCAGTATGGCAAGACGGCGACGTTCATGCCGAAGCCGCTTTATGGCGACAACGGTTCGGGAATGCACTGCCACCAATCGTTGTGGAAAGGCGAGAAGCCTTTGTTTGCCGGCGATGGTTACGCGGGACTGTCGGAGACGGCGCTTCATTACATCGGCGGCTTGCTGAAGCACGCGGCGGCGATCGTCGCGTTTGCCGCGCCGACGACGAATAGTTACAAGCGTTTGGTGCCGGGGTTTGAAGCGCCGGTGAACCTGGCTTATTCAGCGCGGAATCGTTCGGCGGCGATTCGTATTCCGATGTTCTCGACGAATCCGAAGCTGAAACGTCTGGAGTTTCGTCCGCCCGACCCGTCGTGCAATGCGTATCTCGCGTTTTCGGCGATGCTGCTGGCGGGACTCGATGGCATTCAGAACCGGATCGATCCGGGCGAGCCGCTGGAGAAGGACATCTACGATCTTTCGCCGGAAGAGTTGAAAGATGTTCCGACGTTGCCGGGATCGCTGGATGATTCGCTGAAGGCGCTGGAGAACGATCACGACTTCCTGTTGAAGGGCGACGTGTTCACTCCGCAATTGATCGATCGCTGGATCACGTATAAGCGCGATCGCGAGATCACGCCGCTGCGCATGCGTCCGCATCCGCTGGAGTTTTCGATGTATTACGACATTTAGGTGGTGTTCTCTGCGTCACTCTGCGGCTCTCTCCGTCCTCTGCGGTAAACAAGCGCGGTCAGAATAGAACCGCAGAGGACGGAGAGAGCCGCAGAGATTATTCAAAACACAGTAAAATGCGCCGGTGCAGAAGCATGAGACAGTTGAGTTCTTGTTGCGCGACTTGCCTGATTCGCAGGGGGCGAGGTTGGCGCTCGAGAGAATCGAAAAGGAAAGTCCCCGCCAGTATCAGCAATTATTGAAACAACCAGCGTTGCTTGCCGATGTCGTCGCGCTCGCGGCGTGGAGTCCGCTACTCTCTACAACCTTAGAGCAGAATCCCGATTATCTTAGCTGGCTCTCGCGGGAGCGATCGAATCCGCGTCTCAGGACGCGCGATGAGTTTAAAGAATCACTCGCGCGGTTTGCGCTGACAAATTCGTCGCTGAATTCCCAGGTGCTGCTCGCGCGTTTCAGACGCCGCGAACTGTTGCGCACTTACCTCCACGACATTCGCCGCACACACACGCTCGTCGACACGATGGAAGAACTGTCGAACCTCGCCGACGCGATTCTCGACTACGCGCTGAGCTTAGCAGTGCAGGATCTCGACAACCGCTACGGCTCGCCACGCCGCGTCGACGAACGAGGCCGCATCGCCGACGCCGAGTTCTGCGTGATCGCGCTCGGCAAACTCGGTTCGATGGAGCTCAACTACGCCTCCGATATCGATCTAATCTTCCTTTACTCCGACGAGGGCGCCACTTCCGGTCACGGCGCGCGCGGCGAAGTCAGCAACCGCGAATACTTCGTAAAGCTCTCCGAAACAATCGCCCGCCTTGTGGGCCAATCAGGCGGCGAAGGCGCCGCTTACCGCGTCGATCTGCGTCTGCGGCCACACGGACGCGACGGCGCGCTCGCCTGTTCGTTGCCGGAAGCCAGCCGCTACTACGAGCGTTCGGCGCAGGATTGGGAACGCCAGGCGCTGATTCGCGCCCGCGCCGCAGTCGGCTCGACCACACTCTTCGCGCGTTTCAAAGAAGCCGTTACGCCTTACGTTTTCCGCCCCGATATTTCTGTCACAGACGCCCTCGCGAACGTGCGCCTGGCAAAACAGAAGATCGATCGCCAGACAGAAAAGAAAAGCGGCTACAACGTAAAACTCGGCCGCGGCGGCATCCGCGAGATTGAGTTCGTCGCCCAGGCGCTACAGTTGGCCCACGGCGGACGCGACGATTGGTTGCGTGTGGCGCACACACTCGTGAGCCTGGGCCGTCTCGCCGATCGCGCGTTCATCACGGAACACGAACGCACCGAGCTCTCAGACGCTTACTACTTCCTGCGCGCCCTCGAGCACCGGCTGCAAATGGAGCACGGTTTGCAGACGCACACCGTTCCCGATTCTCCCGAGTCGCGAACCCTGGTCGCACGCCGCCTGGGATTTGCAACCGCTGACGAGTTCGACGCCACGCTAAAAACGCACACAAGCACCGTTCGCCATATTTACGATCGACTCTTTTCAGAGATCGAAAAGAGCACTCCCAACGCCGCCGAAGAAAGCGACACCCAAGCGAACCTCGACGCGCTCGATCAAGATTCAACCCTCGCCACCGCGTCGGCCCGCGTCTTCGCCACACACGCGGAAACGAAGATCACCAAGCGCCTGGTCCAATCGCTGGCGAACCAGTCACTCAATCCTCATCGCGCCCTGCTTCAGGCAGCGCGCATCGCCGCGTCACTCGAAAAGACCGATCGACAACTGCAAATCTCCGAAACAAACCTGACCAGCCTGCTGCAACTATGCGGCTCGTCTGATGCGTTTGCGGAAATGCTCGCCGCGAATCCGGCGCTCATCGTTTCGCTCGGCACGTCGCCATCAACCGTCCTGCGCCGCGATCATCGCGCGCTTCTGCGCCAGGCTATCGACGCCGAACAGAGCTTTCCGCGAGAGCTCGCAGCGTTGCGCTTGAAATGGTACGAGCTAATGGCCGAGATCGGCGCGCTCGACAGTTCGAAACAACTCTCAATGCTCGAAGCGAATCGTTTGCAAACCGATCTCGCAGTCGCAAGCTTGAACGTGGCTTTCCTGGTGGCGCGGCGCGAGATGGCGCGGCGATACGGCTCGTTTCGCGCCGGCCCACGCGTCGCTTTTTACGGCCTGGGACGTCTCGCTTCCGGCGGTGTCGATTACGGATCGGATCTCGACATCCTGATCACTTACGACTCGCTCGTCCCCTCGCCAGTCAAATCGCTGACGCAAGACGAAGCCTACGCGCGCCTGGCCGAACTGATGATCGCCGCGCTGTCGAGCATCACAAGAGAAGGTTATCTCTATCGCATCGATCTGCGTCTCAGGCCGCACGGAAAGAATGGACCACTCGTCACCAGCTCAGACGGTTTCCTCGATTACCTGAAAGAAGAGAGCGCGCCCTGGGAATGGCTGGCCTACGTGAAGCTGCGCGCAGTCGGCGGCGACCAGGAGCTCGGACGCATGATCGAGACGCACGCGCGTCACCGCATTCACGACACCGCCGCTAAATTCGATCCGCAGGAGTTGAAAACAGAAACCCGGCGCGTGCGTGATCGACTCGAAACAGAAAAAGGCCGGCGTGGCCGGCAAACGGGCACCGATATCAAGTATGGACCAGGCGGCATGCTCGACGTCTATTTCACCGCGCGCTATTTGCAATTGCGCGATGAAGTGCTTGACGAAGGCGACGATCGTTCGACTTTGTTTACGCTGGAACGGCTGCGCGAGGAAGGCTCACTCAACGAAGACGACTTCCTGACCTTGAGCACCGGCTACAGCCTGCTGCGAGGCATCGATCACAACCTGCGATTGATCATGGGCCGATCCACGCGCCTGCCCGAACCGGACCAT
Source organism: uncultured Acidobacteriota bacterium (assembly GCA_963770215.1). Taxonomy (GTDB): domain Bacteria; phylum Acidobacteriota; class Blastocatellia; order Pyrinomonadales; family Pyrinomonadaceae; genus PSRF01. Next base: position 24,121 of record CAVYOP010000005.1, on the reverse strand, counting down.
GTAGATCACCAGAGACGTTGCGAACAGGATGGGATTCGATCCGATCGAGTTGCAGTCAACACTGACAGAACAGATGAAGGCGATTCGCGAGGCTTATAATCGGATCCTGGCAATCGGATCCTAGGAATCGCATCCTCGCGTGATCAGGCGTGATGAGAAGTGCCGGTCTCTTCGTACCAGCACCGGGTGCACCAGCGATGCGTGGCCTGTCGTTCAGCAAGATCAAACGTCGCCGAGGCGGGCAACCGCTTGACGGCCTCGCGTTGTTCGTCGTTGAGTTCAGCCCACGATTTCAGTCCTCGTTTCTCGCAACGTGGACAGGTGTCACTGCTGTGTAAAACTCTCCCGGTGCTCATGTCAGATACAATCAATACTCCAAACGCTTTTAGATATTTACTACCAAACTTTCCTCGTGTAACTTAGCAGTCGACGATGCGGGAAACCAAACTGCCGGAGTCGCGCATCAACGCTGTCGGAAACAGTTAACGGAGAATCAATGTTTCGAATCAAGGCTTCCTACGCGGATCAAATGGAATTGCGGACCACGGTTGAACGGGCCCGCGAGTTTTTCGGCGAACTTCGTAATTTTGCGGATTTGATGCCGGGCATCGAGGGAATACGCAAGGAAGCCGGCGGCATCATGCGCTGGATGGTCCGCGCGGAAGTGCCCGTGATCGGCGCAGTTCACGCCACTTTCACTGTCGAAAAAACTGAAGATTCGCCGGAACGGCTCGAGTGGTCGCCGGCGCGTCCGAAATGAAGAACTATCTCCGTTACGCAGCGGCTTTCGAGGAACGCGGTCACAAAGTTCTGATCAAGATCGTCCAGCACGTCGAGCTGCGACGGCAACACGCCAGAGATCTTCATCGCTTTGCGATCCTCGTCGGCGAGGGCGCTATCAGCGCCGAGATGCAAAAGCGCGTGCGCGAGATGATCAAGACGTTTCTCGAGCGCGCGCGCGTGAAGCTCGAAGGCGAAGAAGCCGCTTGAACAGGAAGCGATGCTCGACTCAGCCGGCTTAATCAGTCGTTCACTCTGCGTAATCCGTCGTCTCTTTTCCTTCCGTAACTGATCAGGTTCGCAAACATCCGGTACCCGCCCGGCAATCCTGCCCGAAGCTGTCGATACCAAACATAACTCGTGTAGATGTAGTTGCCCCTTCCGTACGGCGCGACCAGCAGTCCGCCGTGCAATGGCGGCTCGCCTTTGTCGTTCGTCGCGAACACGGCCGTGTACTGCGGATCCCACTCTTTCGGAAAGTAAAGACCGCGTTCCTGAATCCAGTTCGCAAAATCCTTCTGCGTGATCTTGTTTGGGAAGTTCAACAGCGGATGCCGCGGTTGCAGAAACGTCACCGGCGCATCTTCCTCCGTCACGCGATCGTCGTCGAGGATGATCGGATACGGCGCGAGTTGCGGGCGATTGCGCCGTTCGTCCGGGTTCCACTCGTTCGTTCGATGATAAAAGACGAGCAGCGTGCCGCCGTCTTCGACAAACTTCAGCAGACGAGCTGTTGACCGCAATCAACTCCGGATGCGCTTCGTAACCGCGATTGTCGATGATGATCGTGTTGAAGCGCTGAAAGATCAGCTTTCGCGACGTCGTCAACCGTCAACTCTTTCGCATCGACGCCAAGCGCCGACAAGCGCTCGTTCAAGCGTCTCGATCGTAGCTCGGGATGTAACCAACTTTCCGTCCGCTCACGACCATCGCTTCAGCATAGACCAGCGGCACGACTCGTTTCGCGATCGGCTCTTTCGGATTCGGCAGGTCGACCGTAACCGCGACGCTCGACCCTGGATCTGTCCGCGCTCAACGGCAGCGCAGTGCGCACGACGAGGTTCGCACGTTTCAGTCTCGTTCGGCGCGATCTGATCTCGCGTCCTGTCTCCAGACTTTGACCACTGCACGCGCAATAGTCCGCGAAACGTCCGATGGCAAGATGGTTCTTCAGCGTGACCTTGAAATCGAGTGGCTTCTGCGACGTCGCCGGCGTGCGTGACGTACGGCGACGGCTCGACGTCGACGATCTCAACCGCCGGCGCAACCTCTCGTCGCATTTCGTTGTCGATCGCGAACGACACGCCTTCGATCGACAGTTCAGCTTCGGCGTTCGAGCGGCTCTCCGAACAGACGGCCATCGTAAAGATGTTCCGCCGAGGGCACACTCAGCACGTCGCGTTCTTCGGCGTGGTGACGTTCGATCGTCCGCGGAAGTTTCCGTGCCGGGCAACATCTTGTCAGCGGCGTGGAGATTTTGTTCGACGCCGAGCCCGCGAAACTTCAGTTGCTTGATCTGCATTTCAGCCATACCGGCGTTGGCGACGATTGCTTCGTAGTCGTGCCGGCTCACCGGGAACGAGCGCAGATCCGCCGGACTGAGCGATGCGACCGACGCGCCGGCAGCGGCTGCCAGCGCTTTGTTGAGCCGTTTGGACATCAATTTGAATCGATGCGGATCGGTGTCGACAACTTCCTTCGGCGCAGTGAAAACGCCACGCCTCTTCGCGCTGAGAAGCGCGACCAGCAATTCGAGCCGGCGATCGAGAGATTCGGTTAACGGCTTGTCGTCGATTGTCGGCGCGACAAGTTTCGCGGCGACTGTTTCAGGCAAACGCAGTCCGTCAACCGGAGTTTTCGCGTTCTCGGGAAGCGGCGCTGCGGATGAAACTTGTTTCACGAGGCTGTAGCGAATGGGCCGCGCACCGCTCGGCAGGAACAGTCTTGGGCCACGGACCTTGCGTCGCGTGTTTTTGCAAGCCTGACAAGTGCTTGTTGCGCGTAAGTCACGCCGCGCACCGGATCCATTTCGTTCGGATCGATCGTTATGACTTGCGGTGGAGCTTCTTTCGGTAGCCGTCGGAGTTCCTGACCGCGAGAGCGCACGAACAGTCGTTGCACTTGCCAGCGCTGACCTGCGCTAAGTTGTTCGGGAAACTGTTTCGGATCGGCGGCAGCGTCGAATAACGCTTCGCAGCACTATGCGGCCTGTCGCCTGGTGATGACCGTGACCGCTCGTCGTGTCGTGATTCGTGATGATCACGTCGGGACGCAGCAGGCGAATCTGTAAGCACCATGCGTCGCAGAGCTTCTTTCTCACCCCAGGCGCGAAACGTCTCTTCCGCAGACTTTGAAAAACCAAAATCGCGAAAGCCAAGGAAGTGTGGCTCAGAGCCTTGCACTTCCGACGGCGGCCATCGTTTCGCGCGCGCGAATCACGCCGAGCTCTTCGTACAGTTCAGGACCGACCGCGTTCTGTCCGCCTTCGCCGAAAGTCGAAAACAGCGAGACAGTGTGCATGCCGTATTTGCGGCGCAGGACGGTCAACGTGCTGCCGTCTTCGTCGTCGGGATGCGCGGCGACACACATCACCGTCCAGGGACTCGTGAGATCGAGCAGTGCCTGATGAAGAGCGGCTTTGTCAGGATTGCCGGATTGTCGGCGTGCCGGCTTAAGCATCGCCAGCTGCAGATGCCGGCCAAACCAGCAACGCAGCCACAGATCACGCCAGAACCTTTGTAAATGACAGATTTCATCATCAGACTTTATCATCCTCGCATTCGTTCCAACTTGCCGGCCACGACCATGCTGATCGAAATGATCACGATCAAAACCACGCCGTATGCCGCCGCGGCGCCGAGATTGAAGTCTCGCAACTCTGATGCGATCGCAATCGAGATCGGTCGATTCGCCGGAACAAATACCAGCACCGAAGCCACATATTCGCCTAACGCGATCACAAACGCCAGCAGCGTCCCGGCCACCGCGCCCGGCCACACCAGCGGCAACGTCACGCGCATAAATCTCTGCCACGCGCGCGCGCCGAGCGAGCCCGCCGCCTCCTCGAGCGTCGGATCGAGTTGCTCCATGCTTGCCTGGAGCGCGCGCACCACGAGGGGCATGAAACGCAGAAAATAAACGACCGGCAGGATCCAAAACGTTCCAACGAGCACAAACGAGCCCAACAACGAGCCGGGTCCGTCCATAAGCCTCGGCGACTGAAACCGCCACGACCGTTCCCGGCAGCGCCCACGGAATCAACACCAAAAGCGACAACAACCGGCGCCAGCCTTCACCGAAAAACTTGCGTTCGTCTCGCGCCTCGACGCAGCAACGTCACGACGCAAAAACTCCACAGCAACGCCGCCACCGCCGCGATCGCCGACATCGTGAAACTGTTGAAGAACACTTCCGCCGCATAACGGATCGCTGAACAATGCGCTGGTAGTTGGCGAATGTGTAAGCGGAAGGCAGTGTTTGCGTCGTCCACGATCCTTCGCGCGCGAAGCTGACCAGGATCAACGTCGCGACCGGCAACACCAGAACGATCGCGAAGACCACAGCGACGATCGTCGCGAGCACGCGCGCCTTTCCGCTCGCGATGCTCACGCGTCGGCGTGGCGCGCCTTTCATCGCCGCCGCCGCGAACCTTCGCGTGCCTTCGTAACGTTGGAAAAAGATCAATGCGCCGAGCGAAATGACGGCGAGTATCACTGTTTCAGTGACGGCGATCACAAACTCGCCACGCTGTCTGCGCCGTAAAGATCTCGAGTGTCAACACGCGCACGTCGCCGCCAAACAACAGCGGCGCGCTGAACGAAGCCATCGACGTCATAAACGTCAGCAGCGCAGCGGCGAGCAGCGACGGCGTGAGTTGCGGCAACAGCACGCGTCTGAACACGACAGCTCGCGAAGCGCCAGGCTGCGCGCAGCTTCGGCGAGACTCGCGTCGATCCGGCGCAGTCCCGCGCCGGTGAGCACGTAGAAAAACGGATACATCGTGTAAGTGTGAAACAGCAGCAACGCCGGCCAGCCACGCAGACGCCACGGCGGACGCTCGTAGCCGAAGAGGTTCTGGATGCCGTGGGCCAGGATTCCCGTCTCGCCGGAGAGAAAAATAAACGCAACTGTGCCGACGAGTGGCGGCAAGACGAGCGGAAGCGCAGCGAGTGCGGCGAAGAGTCGCCGTCCCGGGAAAGTCGAAACGTTCAAAAAGAAACGCGAGCGGCACGCCGACGAGCGCGCAGAACAAAGACGGTGAGCACCGACAGTCCGAGGCTGCTGACGATCGCTTCGATGACGATCCGTTGCGAAAGCACTTCGCGATAGTTGGCGAGTGTCCAGGCGCCGGCTCGTTGAAGTGAAGTAGCGACGACGAACAGGTTCGGATAGATAACGCCGTAGAAGAACAATGGCTGTAACCAAACAGAGCACGGATTCCACGGATGGACACGGATTCTTTTCTGCATGATCCGTGTTCATCCGTTCAATCCGCGTCGCGTTTTTCAGAAGCGTCAAATGATCCGGGGAGAGGATCACGTTGCATTCCTGGTTCACCTGGAGCCCGTCGGTGCGCAGGACGAGTGCTTCGAGCAGCAATCCGTTCGGCGTCGACGCGCACGGTTGACGTCGCGCCGGCAAAAACGATCTCGCGAATCTTCCCGCGCAGTGAATTCGCTGACGCTGTTGTCGTTCGTGCTGAGCTGCACGTGCTCCGGCCGGATCGCGAGAAAGACCGGTTGATTCAGCGGCGCAAGATCCTCGTGTTTGACCGGCAGACGCAGCGTGTGCCCGCCTTCGAGCGTCTTGAACTCACCGTCAGTCGTCTTGCTCGAGCTCAAACGCATCGCTTTGATCAGGTTGTTCCGGCCGAGAAAACTGCGCCACCGAGATCTCCGAAGGTTGTTCGTAAAGTTCGCGCGGACGTCCGGTCTGCATGAGTTTGCCCGCCAACCATCACGCTGATGCGATCGCAAAGTGCGAATGCTTCTTCCTGATCGTGCGTGACGTAAACGGCCGTTAGTCCGAGACGCGTGACGAGCTCGCGCAATTCGCTGCGTGTCTCTTCACGAAGCGAGACGTCGAGGTTCGAGAGTGGCTCGTCAAACAACAGCAACGCCGGTTCGATCGCGATCGCGCGGGCGATGGCGACGCGTTGTTGTTGGCCGCCGGAGAGTTCGTCGACCGCGCGTTTGCCGTAACCGGGCAGTTGGACCAGCTCGAGCGCGCTTGCCACGCGCTCGTTCATCTCCGCTTTTGTTTTTGTGACGCGCACGCAGGCCGAAAGCGACGTTTTCGAAGACGTTCAGGTGCGGGAAGAGTGCGTAGTTTTGAAAGACCATGCCGAAGCCGCGTCGCTCGGGGGGCAGGTTTGTGATGTCTGCGTCCTTGAAACTCGATCGTGCCGGAGTCAGGTTTCTCGAGGCCGGCGATCATTCGCAGCGTCGTCGTCTTGCCGCAGCCGGATGGTCCAAGCAGGCCGAAAAACTCACCCTGCTCGACGTCGAGAGAGACGTCGGCGACAGCGCGGGTCGATCCAAAACTCCGGGAGATGTTCTTTAGCGAAAGAAGCGGATTCATTTTGACATGATCATTTCAGCATTTGTCATTATTTCAGTGTTTATCAAATGACAAATGACAAATGTGAAATACTGACAAATGGATATTGACTCATCGTTCCTTTCCACGAATCTCAGTGTCCCAGTATCTTAACCAATCGCTGCCATTTTTTCGCAACAGCTCCCAATCCAGCGGCAGGCGCGTGAACGGCTCGTTCATCCAGGCCGGCAATTGCGAACGGTCCAGATCCGTGCGCACCGGAATGCGGTAATACTTGTGCGCCGCATAAGCGAGACTCTCCGGCGTCGTGACAAACTCGTAAAAGCGTTTCGCTTCTTCCTGGTTTGGCCCACCTCGAATGATCGCGATGCCGTCGGTGATCACCGGCGTTCCGCTCGCCGGCACGACATAGCCGACGGGAAGGTTTTTCTGCTCCTTGAAAAGACGAACGTCGGGCATGTCCCAAAGCGTGACGAGCCCTTCGCGTCGCGCGAGTTTCTGCATCAGCAACGTTCCGTCAGCCGTGTACTCGTGAACGTTCGCATCGAGCTTTCGCAGCCAGTCGTAAGCCTTGTCGGGAGAGCCGGTGTCTTTGTAAAACCTCCAGATCATCGCGCCGAAGATCGCGCGCATCGTGTCGGACGGATTCGGATTGCGAATCAGGACTTTGTCGCGCCACTTCGGATCGAGTACGTCGTCCCAATCGCGCGGCGCTTCTGCAGCGCTGACTGCTTCACTGTTGTAAGCGATCACTTGTGGCGTTTCGTAAGTCCCGAACCAGCGATCGCTTGCATCACGCGCAGCAGCCGGAACCTTGTCGGCCCAACTGGGCCGAAACTCGAGCAGCAGATTCTCGTCGGCCGCAGTTTGAAAAGTCGTGTGCGACGCGCCCCACCACAGGTCGGCTTGCGGACGGTTTCGCTCGACACGCACGCGTTCGAGAACCTCGCGCGAGCCCATGTCGAGAAACTGCATGTCGACGTCCGGATATTGCTGCTTGTAGCGCCCGATGAAGTCTTTCAGAAGATCCTGTCCGTGAGGCGTGTAGATCAGAAGCCGGCGGCTGTTGCTTGCGCCGGGACGGCAGGAAAACAACAACGGGCAATCGCGAGAAGCGCAAGAATCGTCAGAGCTAACCTGAGTACGCATCGCGCTATGCTAACATTAACGCGCATTAACGCGGCTTGATAGATATGAGCCACAGTTAAACGCAGAATTGTCAGGGCCGGCGGTTGGGGCATCGCAAAGCGCCTCATCAAGCCGATTCCCATCGTCGGGTCCATCTTCGCCGTCGGCCTGGCGGGATACGAGATCAGGAAGAAGGGCCTGATACCGGGCGCGGTCCATGTGGGACTGGACGTGACGCCGGTGGTTGGCACTGCGAAGAACGTGGTCGAGATCTTCACCGGCGACCTCATCCCTGATAAAGCCGAACGCCGGAAACGTGCCGTCACTCCGCTGGCGACAGAAGCGCTAATTGGTGGACGCTCGGTGAACGGGCGCGCCTGCTCGTAAGCGTGGGCCAGCTTGAAGAGCGTCGGTTCCGACCAGTACGGTCCCAAGCAACTGAAATCCGATTGGCAGTCGCTCCGATGACAGCCCGCAGGGCGCGCTGAGCCCCGGCACTCCCGCCAGGTTCGCCGTCACCGTGTAAATATCGTTCAGATACATCGCGAGCGGATCGTCGACTTTTTCGCCGAGCGCGAAAGCCGGCGTCGGCGCGGTCGGCGTGATGATCGCGTCGCAGCTTTCGAACGCGTCGAGAAAGTCGTTCTTGATCAGCGTTCGCACTTTTTGTGCCTTGCGATAGTAGGCGTCGTAGTAACCGGCTGAAAGCACGTACGTGCCGAGCATGATGCGGCGTTTAACTTCGGCCCGAAGCCTTCTTCGCGCGTGCTTCGATACATCTGCCGCAGCTCGGGCGCGTCTTCTGCGCGAAAGCCGTAACGCACGCCGTCGAAACGCGCGAGGTTTGAAGATGCTTCAGCGGTGGCGATGATGTAATAAACGGCGATCGCGTATTTTGCGTGCGGCAGATCGACGTCGACGATCTCCGCGCCGAGATCGCGATAAACGTCGACGACGGCCTTCACCGCGTTCCCGACTTCCTCGTCCAGTCCTTCGCCAAATAACGCTCGCGGAAAACCGACGCGCGCGCCTTTTATATCGCCTGTCAGCGATGCCGTGTAATCCGGAACGGGGACGTCGGCGGTTGTCGCGTCATGCGGATCTCGTCCGGCGATCACGCCCAGCACGCGCGCCACGTCTTCGACCTTGCGCGCAAAGATTCCCACCTGGTCCAACGACGATGCAAACGCGACCAGACCGTAGCGCGAGTTGCGGCCGTAAGTTGGTTTCAACCCGAGCACGCCGCACAACGACGCAGGTTGGCGAACCGATCCGCCGGTGTCTGAACCCAAGCGCGACCGGAACGATTCCCGCGGCCACTGCCGCTGCCGATCCGCCTGACGAACCGCCGGGCACGCGCGTCGTGTCCCACGGATTTCGCACTGGTCCAAACGCGGAGTTTTCATTCGACGAGCCCATCGCAAACTCGTCGCAGTTGGTTTTGCCAATCACGACCGCGCCGGCGTCGGTGAGACGTTCGATCACGGTGGCGTTGTAAGGAGGATGGTAGTCGCCGAGTATGCGCGACCCGCACGACGCCTGCATTCCGCGCACGCAGATGTTGTCTTTGACGGCGACTGGCACGCCCGCAAGCGCGCCGTTGCTGTTCTCCCCTGCTGCGGCGCGTTCCAAAGCACCGGCGCGATCGATTTGGAGAAATGCGTTCAGCTTCTCGTTGAGGTTCTCGGCAGCGGTTACTGACTGTTCTACTGTTTTGAGCGACATTGCTTTAGAGGGAATTTAGAGCACCTTCGGGACGCGGAAATAGCCCGACGCCGGATCGGGCGCTTCGGCCAGCGCTGTCTTTTGGCCCAACGATCCTTCGACGAAGTCGTCACGCGACGTATCGGTCTTCTCACCTTCGGGCGTGAGGCCGCCGAGCGCAGGGGAAACGTTTGCCGTGTCGAGCTGGTTCAGTTGCTCGACGTAATTGATGATCTCGGCGATCTGCGGGCCAAACACTTTGAGCTCTTCGTCGGCTAGTTCGAGGTGCGCGAGTTGGGCCACCTTGGCGACGTCTTTTTCTTCTATCGGCATAGTTTTTCCGGATCGATAATAAATTCGATAGTGCTGACAACGGGCTGGCGCAAAAGGGAATTGATGCGAAAGATCATCTGTCCTCGCATCGAGTGCAATTGCTTTTGCCAGATCAGATCGGCGACTGCGACTCGCAATGTTCGATCGTGCAGGGCCACTGCGACGGCGCGATCTTTAAGACCTTCGCCGGCGCAATGCTTCCACGCCGCGATGGCTGCGGCTTCCGCGACTTCCGGCGCGTTTCCGGAAGCGCGCAGCACGGTCGCCAGTGATTTGATTAAAGCCTCCACCGTTGTTTGCGATCTGGGATTGAAACACGCAAACTCTTCACCCGCAAGTCAGCGACTCGAAGAGTCATCTCGCCGAACTTCCTTTGCGCCTTTGCGTCTTTGCGGGAGATCTTCCTTCGTTTATCACTCGCATAGGAGGCGAACTTATCTCCCGCAAAGACGCAAAGGCCAAAAAGGGCTTATATGAACCAACTAAATCATCTGCGCGAAAAACTGATACTCGCGTCCGGTAGTCCGCGACGCAAGGAGCTGCTGACGGCAGCAGGATGGCCGTTTGAAGCGATCACCGCGGGCATTGATGAGTCTGTGTGGCCCGGCGAAGATCCCGCGACTTACGTGCAACGTCTCGCGCGCTCGAAAGCAGAGGCGGTGGCGGCTAAGCTGGACCACGGATTAGTGCTGGGCGCTGATACAACCGTGGTCGTCGATAGTCAGATACTGGGCCAACCGGTCGACGATGACGATGCGAAGCGGATGTTGCAGTTTTTGAACGGCAAGTGGCACGAGGTGTTGACCGGCGTGGCGCTCGTTCGTGTTGGTGGTGAAGCGCGCGTCGAGTATGAGACGACGCGCGTGCGTTTCGCCCACATGAGCGAACGCGAGATCGACTGGTACGTGGCCACAGGCGAGGCGCGCGGCAAGGCCGGCGCTTATGGAATACAAGGCCCGGCCGGTCTCTTCATCGAGGAAATCCAGGGTGATTATTTCAATATCGTGGGATTGCCGATCCGGTTGGTTTACGAGTTAGCGGCCCAGGTTTAATGAAGGACCGATCCGCCGTCGACATTGATGCCTTGCCCGTTGATTCCGCGTCCTTCGTCGGAGGCGAGCAGCAGCGCGAGGGCTGCAACTTCCTCCGGCGTGATCAAACGATTCTGCGGGTTCATCTTTTCGAGAATCTGGCGGGCTTCTTCAGCGGTGCGCCTGGTCATTGACGTGATCTTTTCAATCCCGCGTGTGACCATATCCGTATCGACATAACCGGGACAGATCGCGTTGACCGTGATTCCAGTCGCCGCGACTTCCAACGCCACAGAACGAGTTAGACCAAGCACGCCGTGTTTCGAAGCTGAATAGGCAGCGATGTACGGCGCGCCTTTCTTCGCGGCGATCGAGGCGATGTTAATCACGCGGCCCCAGTTTTTCTTCAGCATCGCGGGCAGTGCGGCGCGCGTGCAGTAGAAGTTGCCGGACAGGTTGATTGCGAGATGGCGGTGCCAGAGCTCGTCTGTCGTGCTGACGAACGTGGCGCTTTCGGCGATACCGGCGTTGTTGACGAGAATGTCGATGTCGCCCAGGCGTTCGCGCGTTTGCGTGAACATTTGCGTGACGCTTTCCGGATCGGAAACGTCGCACGTCACGGCAATCGCGCCGTTACCGATCTCAGCGGCAACCTGTATCGACCTGTTCGGCAGTTCTGGCTGCGACTGCGATCCGCACGCCTTGTTTAGCAAGAACCAGCGCGATTGCGCGGCCGATGCCGCGGCCCCCGCCGGTGATGAGCGCGATTTTTCCGTTAAGCATGTTTTAGTGACCGGTGAAGCGCGGGTCGCGACTTTCGAGAAACGCGCGCACGCCTTCGTGTCCGTCTTCAGAATCGAAACAACGCAGTTGCGCTTCGGTTTCGTAACGCAGCATCTCGTCGAGATCGGCGCCGCTGCTTGCGTAAACAGCGTGTTTGGCAGCGGCGATCGCGATTGGTGGCGCGGCGCGCAGTCGTTCGGCGAGTTGCTGCGTTGCGGTTTCTAACTCTTCCGGTGTGACGACCTGGTTGACGAGATTCAGTCGCAGCGCTTCGGCGGCGTCGATCGAGTCGCCCAGAAAAAACATCTCGCACGCTTTGTTCGTCGTGACGAGCCGGGGCAGAAAATACGTGCCGCCCCAATCGGGGTGCAATCCGATCTTCACGAACGACTGGCTAAACGTCGCATTGCTCGACGCGATGCGCAGATCGCACGCCAGCGCAAGATTGAAACCCGCGCCCACGGCTGGACCATTCACGGCGGCGATCACCGGTTTGGTCATATGTCGAATCGCAGTGATTACACGGCGTCCAGCGCCGAGAATGCGCGTGAACTCTTCGCTGTCGCGACGTTCCATTAACTCGCTCATGAAACCAACGTCGCCACCGGCGCAAAAAGCACGTCCCGCGCCCGTGAGGATCACTACGCGCACGTTGCGATCGCTGCCGGCGTGTTCGAGCGCCTCCGCCAGATCGCGCCGCATGTGACCGATGAAGGCGTTCAGCTTCTCAGGACGATTCAACGTTATGGTCGTGATGCCTTCGCCTGGCGATACGAGAATGTGTTCGTACATTTAGCGACCTTTAAATTGAGGCTTGCGCTTCTCGACATACGCGGCGAGACCTTCACGCGCGTCTTCCGATTGGAAAAGCTGTTGCTGCAACTCACGCTCCAGCGCCAATCCATACTCCAGCGGAATTTCATCGCCAGTTTGCACGCCGCGCTTGATTCTACCAACAGCTAATGCGGCTTTGTTTGGTGTGGTGAATCCGCGCGCGTAGTCCATCACCTGAGACATGAAATTTTCTGATTCATACACGTGATTGATCAGTCCCAGCTCCAATCCGCGTTCGAAATCAAACAACTGTCCAGTCGCCATCAGCTCGATCGCCTTCGACTTCCCAACGATCCGCACCAGTCGCTGCGTCCCGCCCGTTCCCGGTAACACACCGAGCGAAACTTCCGGCAGTCCCATCTTGCCTGCGCCCTTGCGCGCAACCCGAATGTCAGCCGCCATCGCCACTTCCAAACCACCGCCGACGCAATGTCCATTGATCGCCGCGATCACGAGCTTCGGCGTCTGCTCCAAACGCGAGAGAGTTTCATTCGCGTGCAGGCAGAAGTAGTATTTGTAAACAGGCGTGACGTTCGCGAGCATCTGGATGTCGGCGCCCGCGCAAAAGAATTTCTCACCACTGCCCGTGATGACGATCACGTGGACGTTCTCGTCCATTCGCGCAGCGAGAATGGCGGCGTCCAACTCCTGCATCATCTCGTAGCTGTAGGTGTTGGCCGGCGGATCGTTCAAAGTTAAAACCGCAACGCCTTCGCTAATTTTATAATCGACTTTCATCCATTTAATCCGTGGTTCCAAATGCTCAGGTTCTCAATATGCAAGGTCGAGCTGCCAGGCTCCAGCAACAGCCCCGGTGAAAAGCCGCCGAGAAACAGTTGCGTCAAATGCTGTGCGAGCTCGTGAACTCCAAGTTTTCCCTGTGGGTCGTACCAGTTATAGATCCAGTTCATCATTCCAAACAACGCATACGTGGCGACCGTCAGATCAACCACCTGCTTGTTCTCAGACAAACTCTGCACTTCTTCGAGAATCCGCCGCGCGAGCTTCGTGTAGTTTTCCTTGCGCGTCGAGACGTGCGCATGCAGATCGCCGCGCAGCGAGTCGGCTTCGTGCGAGAGAACTTTCATCTCGGCCATGTTCGCGGCGAAGAACGACAAGTGGTTCTCGATGAAGATGCGTAGCTTCACGACCGGATCGTCAACTTCGCTGAGTTGCTGTTCGAGACGTTCGAGCACGCGTCCGAAACAGTTGTCCTGGATCAGAAACAGCAACTCTTCTTTCTTGCGGCAGTAGTGATACAACCCCGCGAGACTCACGTTCGTCGCGCGCGAGATGTCGCGCATCGACGTCGAGTGGTAATTCTTCTCGGCGAAGATGCGCGCCGCGGTGCGCAGAATGAATTCGAGTTTCTGATCGTGACGCGAAACCTGCAATGCCTTAAAGCCTCACATACTCAAAGTCAAACGGCTTGCCCTTGATTCCCGCTGCCGGCGGCGCGATCCAGTTGGCGATCTTTCCGATCTCGTAAACCGGATGCATCAGGCTGCGAACGTACTCGCGATCCTCGATCGACGGCAGCCACTCCGCTTTGCGTCGTTCAAACTCTTCCTTCGAAATCAAGTTGCCTTCGATGTCGAATGAATGACCGGCATACTCGCCGACGTGACGATGAAAACGCGGGTTCGGCAGGTAAAGACGCGCGCGCGCGCCTTCCTGCTCGAGCACTTTGTTCCAGCGCGCCAGACCTTTTTCACAATCCTTCACATACTCCGTGCGCAACACTTCATTCAGCGCATTGCGCAGCGGCACTTCGCGCGGCTTCAGTTGACCGTCTTCGACGACGAGCATCGTGAAGCTCTCATTCGCGGCCGTATGTTCGGTGTATTGGTCCTGCTCCTTGTAACGGCCTTTCAAACCAGCGGCGAAGAAGTCGGCGGAGTTGGAACTGATCTCGCCGCCGAAAAGATCGAGCGAATAGCTGAACCAGAAGTTGATGTAGCGCTGAATGATGTCGAGCGGGATGCCGCCGAGCTCGCGCACGTCACCTTCTTTCATCAACTGCGCGGTGCGACGGACCACGCGGCCCAGGCCGGTGTCGCCGACAAACATATGGTGCGCTTCTTCGGTCAGCATGAAACGGCAGGTGCGCGCGAGCGGCTCGAAACCGGATTCTGCCAACGCCGAAAGCTGATACTTGCCATCGCGATCGGTAAACATCGTGAAGGCGAAGAAGTTGAGCCAGTCGTCACACGGTTGATTGAAGGCTTCGAGAATGCGCGGCTTGTCCTGGTTGCCGCTGCGACGCGCCAGCAGATCGTCTGCTTCGTCGCGTCCGTCGCGTCCGAAGTAACCGTGCAGCAGGTAGACCATCGCCCAAAGGTGACGGCCTTCTTCGACGTTTACCTGAAACAGGTTGCGCAGATCGTAAAGCGACGGGCAGGTCTTGCCGAGCTCGCGTTGCTGTTCAACTGACGCCGGTTCGGTGTCGCCTTGCGTGACGATGATGCGGCGCAGTGAGTTGCGAAACTCGCCGGGAACTTCCTGGTATGCAGGACGGCCGTAATTGTCGCCGAAGCCGACGACGGCATTAGGTTGCGCGGGCTCGAGAAAGATGCCCCAACGATAATCGGGCATCTTTACGTAATCGAAGTGGGCCCAACCTTCGGAGCCGACGTCGATCGCGGTGCGCAGCCAGACGTCTTTTTCCTGGAAACCTTCAGGGCCCATCTCGCGCCACCAGTCGAGATAGTTTGGCAGCCACTTTTCGAGCGCGCGCTGAAGTTTCTTGTCTTCGGAGAGATTTACGTTGTTAGGAATGCGATCGTATAAGTTCATGGTCTTACTATTCGTTCAAACTTTTAGACACAAGAGGCACAAAAGACACAAGAGGCACAAAGAGAAGAACAGGAAAAGTAGCCCTGCTCCTTTCTAAATCTTTCTTGTGCCTTTTGTGCATTTGTGGTCTGGGTTAAGTCCGTTTGTAATCGAAGTGCGCCTGCGTTGGCTTGCCGTAGTTGGTGAGCGCGCCTTCTGGTCCAACGGCGTTTGGACGTTGGAAGATCCAGTTTTGCCATGCCGTCAGGCGGCCGTAGATCTTTGTGTCCATCGTTTCCGGACCAGCAAAGCGAAGTGACGCTTCCATTCCGGTCAGCGCGTCGGGCGACAACGAGGTGCGCTCTTCGATGGCGACGCGGATCTCGTCTTCCCAGTCGAGATCGTCAGGGGCAAAGGTAATAAGACCGAGCTCGTCAGCTTCTTCAGTGTCAAACGACCTCTTCTCGCTCAACACTTCGTCGAGTTTTTCCGGTTCGGCAAGAAAGCGCGACTGTAGCCGCGTTAAGCCGTTGCTCATTGGCAACGCGCCGGCGTTCAACTCAGAAACTGCGAGCGACGCGTCTGAATCCATCAGCATGTAACTGCGATCCGATGCGAGCAACAGTTCGAGCAGGTTTCCGGCGAAGCAAGATCCGGGTTCGACAATCGCGAAGAAACTCTTGGCGGTGAGATCGAGGCGGCGTAACACACGCGCCATGTGCAGGACGATCTCGCGCACGAGCCAGTGATCGCGATTCGCGGCGAGTGTTTGGTCCACGGATAACACGGATTCAATCGAACCTTGTGTTCGTAAGCAGACTAATCCGATCTCCGGTTCGTTGACGCGCAGGTTAAGGAGCGCGTCGTCGAGCTCGCGATAGGCTTGCAACGGCCAGTAGGCGTCGCCGAGCTTGTGGATCTCTTCCGGCGTGCTGGGCTGCGTGCCTTCAGGTCCGAGAATGGTCAGATCCGCGTAACGTTGCTCGCGATTAAGTTTTAGTTTGACGTATTTATAGTCTTGCAGCGGATTCAGCTTGATGCCGGGACCTGAGACAGTTTGTGCGCTGGTGAGTTGTTGGACGCGCGCTTTTATAGACTCATCGAATTTACTCGTCGGAAAATGGTCGTCTATTAAGTGCCATTCTTTCGCGCGTTTTCCTTTCAAACCCTCCGCGAGCGTCGAGAACACGTCGGCGCGATCGCGTCGCACTTTTCGCTTATCGACGAGGCGCGTCAATCCACCCGTACCAGGCAAAACACCCAACAGCGGAACTTCAGGCAGCGACACCGCGGAGTTGCCGTCGTCGACCAGGTAAATCTCGTCGCAGGCGATGGCGAGTTCGTAACCGCCTCCGGAGGCCGTGCCGTTTAAGGCGGCGAGATAACGGCGGCCGGAATGTTTCGAGTCATCCTCGATCGAGCAGCGTGTTTCGTTGGTGAACTTGCAGAAGTTGACTTTGAACGCGTGGGACGAAGTGCCGAGCATGTAAATATTCGCGCCCGCGCAGAAAATGCGCGGTTTCAGGCTGGTAACAACGACGACGGCGACTTCCGGGTGTTCGAAGCGGAGTCGCTGGATGGCGTCGGCAAGCTCGATATCGACGCCCAGGTCGTAGGAATTGAGCTTGAGTTTGTAGCCTTCGGCGAGAGTTTCGTCCTCCTGGACGTCCATGGAGAGGGTGGCGACGCGGCCGTCTATATCCACCCGCCAGTGTTTATATTGGTCCGGCGATGTTTGAAAGTTAATCATGGCTGGTTCGAACGTTCGTTCGGATTTTAGGTTCTGGAGGGGAAAAGGTCAAACGACCGCGAAAACCTCTGCGGCACTCTGCGTCCCTTTGCGTCCTCTGCGTTACATCCAACACTAACGCAGAGAACGCCGAGGGCCGCCGAGAGCCGCAGAGGGCCGCAGAGGGTCGCCGAGGAACGCCGAGGAACGCCGAGGAACGCCGAGGGTCGGCGCGTTCTTGACAGTTCAGGCTGAGGGCGCGTAGGGTTTGTGGCCTCCGTGGAGGCGAATCTGTTCTGGTGAATGGCGCGGTCTTCAAAACCGTTAGTGAGACCGTGAGAGCGGGCTCAGGTAGGTTCGATTCCTACACGCCTCCGCCAGCACAGAAAATCGCGCGGTAAAGCAGTATTGCTCTTTTAATTGACGAAATAACGACGAAGCTTCAGCAGAAGCTCAAGAAGGAATCCTCACATGATTAGAAACTGGGTCGAGCTCAATATGACACCCGGCATCGGACCTCGCGCCGCTGCCAAACTTCTGGAGCGCTTCGGTTCTGCCGATGCCGTCTACAGCGCCACTCGCAACGAGCTGGAGCAACTGCGGCTGCCGCCTGAAGCAGTCGACAGCATCATCGCTCGCGACTTGCAAGCGGCCGCTGAAGCCGAGATCGAGGCCGTCAGAAAACTCGGCGGCGACATCCTCTTGTTGGACGACGGGGTTTATCCCTCATCCTTACGTGAGATTTATGACCCGCCCATTGTTCTCTATGTAAAAGGAGCGTGGTCAGAATGTTTGGATCAACCCTGTGTCGGCGTCGTGGGATCGCGCCGGTGTTCGACCTACGGACAGAACGCGGCCATGATGCTGGCGCGCGATTTGGCCGGGCGCGGAGTGACTGTTGTTTCGGGCTTCGCGCGGGGAATTGACGCCGCGGCGCATCGGGGAGCGCTCGAGGCGGGTGGCCGGACGGTGGCGGTTTTGGGTACCGGGCTGGACGAGGTTTACCCCCGCGATCACAAGAAGTTAGCGGCGGACATCCTGGCGCAGGGCGGCGCCCTCGTGACGCAGTTTCCGTTGCAGACGCCGCCGGTGTCGGAAAACTTTCCGTATCGCAACCGCATCATTAGCGGGCTGAGTCTCGGGATTGTGGTTGTGGAAGCGGCTGAGAATTCGGGTTCTTTGATAACTGCGCGGCTGGCAATGGAACAAAACCGGGAGGTGTTTGCAGTCCCGGGAAACATAACGTCGCGCAACTCTTTCGGCACGAACTATTTGATCAAGGGCGCCGGAGCGAAATTGGTGCAGCAGTGGCAGGACATCGCGACTGAGTTGCCGCAGCAGATTGCGGCGAAGCTGCTGCCGCCACAAGTAAAGAAGGAGCGAATGAGCTCCGATCGATTGTCGCTCATGCCGGAAGGACTTTCGGCGAGGGAGACTTCGGTCTTCAAATTGCTGACGCCTGATAGTCCAGCCCACGTCGACTGGCTGGTCGACAAGAGCAAGCTGCCAGTTTCGCAGTTGACTGCGGCGCTGCTGACGTTGGAAATAAGAGATCTGGTGCGTGCGCTACCGGGCAAATGTTTTGTGAGAAGGCTATAAATATTGCCGATTGGCAATTGCCGATTGTCGATTGTTGCTGTTTCGAGAGTCTCCTTCAGGTTGATTAGAGGTTAGCGCATAGCGCCAATTGGCAATTGGCAATCGGAAATTGGAAATAATTTGATGGCAAAAAATTTAGTAATTGTTGAATCGCCGGCAAAGGCGAAAACTATCAACAAATATCTGGGAAAGGACTATATCGTTATGGCCTCGATCGGGCATATCAAAGATCTGCCTTCGAAAGGGCTCGGCGTCGATGTCGATAACAATTTCGAGCCGACATACGAACTGATTCCCGATTCCAAGAAACGAAACAACAAGAAGATCGTCGCGGATCTGAAGAAAGCAGCGAAAGAGGCCGACGCGATCTATCTCGCCGCCGACCCGGATCGCGAAGGCGAAGCCATCTGCCAGCACCTCGCGGAAGAGATCGTTCCCAAACGTCCGGCCGAAGCCGACTCACCGCGTGATGTTCAACGAGATCACGAAACGCGCGGTGAAGGCAGCCTTCGAACATCCGACGCAAGATCGACGAGAACCTGGTCGACGCGCAGCAGGCGCGCCGCGTGCTCGATCGTTTAGTCGGTTACAAAGTGTCGCCGTTGCTGTGCCGCACGATCGGCGGGCGTTTGAGCGCCGGACGCGTGCAGTCAGTGGCGCTGCGCATGGTCGTCGAGCGCGAACGCGAGATCGAGCAGTTCGTCAAGACTGAATATTGGACGATCGCCGCGAACCTTGCGGCGCAAATTGCCGCCGGCGTTCGATGCGCGTCTCTTCAAAGGTCGGCGAACAGACCGTCAAGACGAGCGGCTTCGATCAGGATCTCAAGAAGAACGAGATCCTGATCGGCGAACAAGCGCAGGCTGAAGACATCGTCGCCGAAGCGCGGCAACAGTCGTTCGTCGTCGACGACGTCACGACGAAAGAACGGAAACGCAATCCGGTTCCGCCGTTCATCACTTCAAAACTGCAGCAGGAAGCCTCGCGCAAGCTCGGCTTCGCAGTGAAGAAGACGATGATGCTCGCGCAGAAACTCTATGAAGGCGTCGAGATCGGCGACGAAGGTTCGGTCGGTCTGATCACCTACATGCGTACCGACTCGACGCGCGTTTCCGATACGGCGCTCGGCGAAGTGCGCGATTTCATCGAGCAGCCAGTACGGCCCCGATTATCTTCCGGAAAAAGCCGTTCACTATCGTTCGAAGAAAGACGCGCAGGACGCGCACGAAGCGATTCGCCCGACGGAAGTCGCACGCACGCCGGATTCGCTGGCGAAGTATCTGAAACCGGAAGAGTTGAAACTCTATCGGTTGATCTGGCAGCGCTTTGTCGCGTCGCAGATGATGCCGGCGGTGTTCGATCAAACGACGATCGATATCAACGCCGGCCGCTTCATCTTCCGCGCGACTGGTTCGGTGCAGAAGTTTGACGGCTTCCTGAAGTTTACCAGGAAGGCCGCGACGAGAAGCCGGAAGAGGACGAAGAAGCAGAACGCACGCTGCCGCTTGTCGAGAAGGGCGAGACGCTGAAGCTGAACACGATCGATCCCGAACAGCATTTCACCGAACCGCCGCCGCGTTTCACCGAAGCGACGCTCGTCAAAGCGCTGGAAGAGAAAGGCATCGGCCGGCCGTCGACTTACGCGGCGATCATGTCGACGATCCAGGATCGCGAGTACGTCGAAAAGATCAGAGCCGTTTTCATCCGACCGCGCTCGGCAAGACTGTCAACGATCTTCTGATCGAAGGCGGTTTCGACGATCTCTTCAACGAGACTTACACCGCGCGCATGGAAGAGGAACTCGACGAGATCGAGGAAGGCAAGATCGAGTTGGACCAAGGCGCTGCGCGAGTTCTACGACAAGTTTGAAGGCGACCTGAAACAGTTTCAGAATTACATCAAAGACATCAAAGAAAAGAGCGTGCCGACCGAAGAAGTGTGTTTGAAGTGCAACACGCCGGGCATGGTCCAGAAGTGGGGACGCTTTGGCGCGTATCTCAAGTGTCTCAACTGCGAAGCGACGCGCGATGCCGAGCCGGCTGCCGGATCTGACGGCGCGGGTGCTCAGGCCGATGGAAACGGCGCGCCGGTGAAGAAGCAGAACCGGAAGCATGCGAGTTGTGCGGCAAGCCGATGCAGTTGAAGCGCGGACGGTTTGGTCCGTTCCTCGGCTGCACGGGTTATCCGGAATGCCGCAACATTCGCAAGATCGGAAAGAGCGGCGTGGCCGCGCCGGCGCCCGTGCCGCTCGATGAAAAGTGTCCGGTTGACGGCGCGCAGCTCGTGAAACGCTTCGGGCGTTTCGGCGAGTTTATCTCGTGCTCGAACTATCCGAAGTGCAAATACATCAAGCAGGAAACTGTCGGCGTGTCCTGTTCGCGTCCCGGTTGCAAGGGCGAGATCGTCGTGAAGAAGTCGAAACGCGGCAAAGCTTTTTACGGCTGCTCCGAGTATCCAAACTGCAACGTGGTCTACTGGGACAAACCCGTCGTCGAGACTTGTCCGCAGTGCAACGCGCCTTTCCTCCTCGAAAAGACCACGAAGAAACAGGGCACCTTCCGCTACTGCGCCAACGAAGATTGCGGTTTTCGCTCAGATCCGATTAGATCTGTGTCACACCGGATAAGTGCTAATAATCCGGCAGTCAAACCACAACAGTTATCCGAGGAGAGTCACCACCATGATTGTTCGGCGCTATGCAGCCATAGTGCTGCTCCTGATCTTTATCGTTTCGCCGGCGACCTCGCTTGCGCAGCAGCCACAGACCCCGCAACCAGATCCCAACGATCCAATCCAACGCATCAAGGACGAAGGAATGAATCGCTCGCAGGTGATGGAGACTCTGAGTTACCTGAGCGACGTCATTGGACCACGTCTGACTGCTTCGCCCGGCATGAAGCGGGCGAACGAATGGACGCGCGATCAGATGACGAAGTGGGGACTTCAAAACGCGCACCTCGAACCGTGGGGACCGTTTGGCAGAGGCTGGACGTTGAAGAAGTTTTCCGCGCAGGTGATCGAGCCGCTCGCGATTCCTTTGATCGCGTATCCGAAAGCGTGGTCGCCGGGAACGAATGGCGCCGCTCACGGCTGACGTCGTCTACGTCGACGCGCGCACCGAAGCTGATCTCGAAAAGTTCAAAGGCAAACTGAACGGAAAGATCGTGCTTGACGGCGCCGATGCGCGACGTGCCTGCGCACTTTGATGCGCAGGGCACGCGTCTGAACGAGAAAGAGTTGCTCGCGCTTGCCGACGCTCCCGAGCCGCGGCCGAACCGGCGGTGGCCGCGGAAACTTTGGCGGCGAATCCGCAATTCCGCGCCGCATTTCAGTTTGCCGGCGCGAAGCTGCGCTTCTTCCAACAGGAAGGCGCGGCGATGTTGATCGATCCGAGTCGTGGCGATGGCGGCACGATCTTCGTGCAGTCAGCGTCAAGTTCCTCCGCCTGCCGTGCTGATCCGAATGCGACACCGGCGACGCGTCGTGGCACTCCGCCGTACGACAAGAACGCGAAGATCACGCCGCAGACTGGTGCTCGCGATCGAGCACTACAACCGCATCGTTCGCATGTTGCAGGCCGGCGAAGCCGTGAAGATGACCGTCGATCTCGCGGTTGAGTACCAGGATGCGGATCTGATGGGCTACAACACGATCGCCGAGATTCCCGGCACCGATCTCAAAGACGAGGTCGTGATGCTTGGCGGACACATGGATTCGTGGCACTCCGGCACGGGCGCGACTGACAACGCCGCCGGTGTGGCGGTGGCGATGGAAGCCGTGCGCATCATTCAGGCGCTTGGACTGAAACCGCGGCGCACGATTCGGGTTGCGTCTCTGGAGTGGTGAAGAACAGGGACTACTCGGATCGCGCGCTTACGTTGCCGAGCATTTCGGCAGTATGCAGAACCCGGCGACTTCTGCGGCGCCTGCGCAGCTGGCGGCAACTGCGGAAATGGAAACGGCAACGGTAACGGCAATGGAAACGGTGCTGCAGCGCCAGCTGCGCCGATGCTCGTGAAGAAAGCCGATTACGAAAAGCTGAGCGCCTATTTCAATCTCGATAACGGCACCGGCAAGATTCGCGGCGTTTACATGCAAGGCAACGAAGGCGTGCGATCGCTGTTTCGTCAATGGCTCGCGCCGTTCAAAGATTTGGGCGCGAACACGCTCTCGATCTCGAACACGGGCGGCACGGATCACCTGGCGTTCGATGCGATTGGTCTGCCGGGATTTCAGTTTATCCAGGACGAGATCGAATACGACACGAGAACGCACCACTCGAACCAGGACGTCTTCGATCGCATTCAGGCCGACGACATGAAGCAAGCGGCGACGATCATGGCGGCGTTTGTTTACAACACCGCGATGCGCGACGAGAAGCTGCCGCGCAAACCGGGACGGTAGTGATTAGTCCTGCGTAACTCTGCGGCTCTCTATGTCTCTGCGTTATGACTCGACGGTATTACACGGATCGACAGAGAGCTGCACTCTTGTGCGCGCCGCCGTTGACACGTAGAGCTTGACGTAACGGCGCAGGTTTTCGACGTTGGTTCGCCGGTAGGCAACGAAGTCTTTGGCGATGCCTTCGTCAGGCAAGGCGAGGAGGATGAAGGCTTCCAGCAGTCCTTCCTTTTCGAGCCTGATGATATTTGCAAGCGACGGATCTAATCTTCTTAGGGTCCTTGATCTTCTTCTCGTCAAGGACCCTGATTGCTGCACGCAACGCCGCAGCTTCCTCTTTCAAACTGTGGCGATACTTCTTCTCTTCCGGATAATTCTTTCGCAAACTCTGCCTTCGCCCAACTGCCCGCGTGAATCCATACATCAGCCACGCCGCGCTACTCGTTCTGGTTGTCTTTCTTGAACGATGTTCGGATCGAGATTGATCGTGAGTCTCATTCTCACCTTTCGGCGTACACTTGTCGGGATCTCGATCTCAGGATGCGATAGCGGGACGTTTGAACTTCTTCGCCCCAGTTTGCAAACGCAGCGCGAGACGAGCGGCTGTAAGGTTCGGCAATGTAAGCCTCGACAAACTTGTCTCCGGCTTCAGTTACACGTCCCTGCTTCATCAGTGAGTCGCCCCAGTAACGATAAGCAGTCTCGCGATCGGGATTGATGCCGCGGCACGGGCAAACCACTCACTCGCCTTCTTCTGTTCTGCCGTGCTGAAGTAAACGTCGCCGATGTAAAGCGCAGCCTCGTAAAGCTTCGGATCGAGCACCAACGCGCGCTGGTACATCTCGAGCGCTTTCGGCATGTCGCCTTTCGCGAACGCCTGCTCGCCCTCGCGCATCGCGTCGTCGACTTCTTTCTTCGTCGAAAACCCCGTGTCGTCGCCGCCATCAGGAGAACGGCGTCGAGCGCCGTCTTCAGCAGCGCGCTGTTCGCGCCGAGTTTCCGCGCCTGCACCAACAGTCCCACGCCCGCGCCGGCGAGCTTCTTTCGCGCGGCGGGATCTTTGAGATAGGTAGCGTGGACCCACGTTATTAGCCCGTAAACTTCGACGACTTCCCCCGTATCTGAACTCGACTACGATCATGGAGCTGGATGCGGTGCCCGAACACCTGCTGGTGATCGGCGGCGGCTATATCGGGCTGGAGTTCGGCCAGCTATTCCGGCGGCTGGGCAGCCGTGTGACGATCGTGCAGCGCGGCCCGAAGCTGCTGGCGCGCGAGGACGCCGACGTGGCCGACGCGGTGGCCGAGATTATGCGCCAGGATGGCATCGAGCTGCTGCTGGACAGCGAGGCGCCGCGCGTCGAACAGGCCGTTGGCGGCGATCCTGCTGACGGTGCGCGGCGGCGGGCAGGAACGGGTGATCGCCGGATCGCACCTGCTGGTCGCGGCCGGCCGCACGCCCAACA
>CAVYOP010000004.1:0-1196559 GCA_963770215.1 uncultured Acidobacteriota bacterium | reverse complement strand
ACTGAAGCCAAGCCAGAACCTCTACACCGAACTGATTCTGCGCACGCTCGGCAAACTAACGCTACCGCCGCCGACGATGCCGCCGCTGCGACAAACGTCGGAAGATCTCGGCATCGAAGCAGTCAAATCGTTCTTGAAAACCGTGGGAATTCCAGCAGAGTCGCTGCGTTTAAACGACGGTTCCGGACTTTCGCGCAACGACATGATCACCGCCGACTCAATGGTGCAGTTGTTGACGTTTATGAACAAACATCGCTACGCCGACGTATTTCGCGCTGCGCTGCCGATCGCCGGAGTCGATGGAACGTTGCGAGATCGGATGCGCGGCACGCCGGCCGAGAATAACGTGCGCGCGAAAACGGATCGTTGAGTTCGGCGGCAAGTCTGGGCGGCTACGTGACCACGCCGCCGGCGAGAAACTCGCGTTTCGCAGTGATCGTGAATAACTATCCGAACGACGTCGATCCGCGCGCAGTCTGCTCGATCCGATCGCCGTTTTGCTCGCGTCGTTCAGCGGGAAATCAGACGCACCAGCGACCACAATGATCAACGGGACCAAGCCGCCAGACAAACCTAACCCCGAAAAGAAATAGGAGACCCCTGATGTCAGCACAAATCGCAATGAAGGCATGGAAAGACGTGCGAAACGGATTGATCGAACGAGATCGAGAAGATACCGGACGATCAGTTTTCATTTCGCGCGACACCGGACACGCGGAGCATTGCTGAAGTGATCCACCACGTTGTTCGAGACCCAAAAGATTCTCGTCGGCGAAACGTGCCGGGAAGACGGTGACTATCATGCGACAATCGTTTGCCGCTCACGCGCAGGAATATGCGCCGGGCGTCGAGAAGTCACCGACAAGCAAGCGCTGATCGAACTTCTTCGCAGCAGCATGGAAGCGGCGGAGGCCGGCGTCCTCGCCCTACGCGGAAATGTGGGACGCACCGATGACGGTCTCACCGGCAGCCACCACTAAAGGCGCGATTCTGACGTTTGCGATGAGTCACGAGATGTATCACCGCGGCCAGCTCACCGTTTACGAACGCCTGTTAAATATCGAGCCGGTGCTTACAGGAAAACTCAAGAAACTGTTCGCGGCGTCGGCTCGACTAAACTCGCCCGACTAACACATGCCGCCGCAGTTCACGAAATTTCACGGGCTGGGTAACGACTATCTTGTAATTGAAAGCGAGCAACTCGCCGGGATCCGACGATCTCGGCGAGTTTGCGCAGCGCATCTGCAATCGGCACTACGGCGCGGGGGCGACGGTATCGCGATCATCGGCAATCTGCCGATGACGCGGCCGACTTCACTTGCCGCATCTTCAACCCAGACGGCAGCGAAGCCGGACTTTCCGGAAACGGCACTCGCTGCGCCGTCGCTTATCTCTATTACAACGGTCTCTGGGACAAAGACGAACTGCGGCTCAGCACGCGCACCGGACTGAAGCGATACTTCCTGCGCGAACAACTCGGTCCAGGCAAATATTTGTTCGAGTCAGAGTTGGGCCAACCGAAGTTTGACAGCCGATCGATCCCGATGGCGATCGAGCCGCCACTGGAAAGAGTCATCAATTATCCGTTTGAAACGTTTCAGATCACGGCGATGCAGATGGGAAATCCCAACTGCTGCATTTTCACTGATGACTTCGATTCTCTTGATTGGCGAACCATCGGCAAGGAAATCGAAAACCATCCGCAGTTTCCTGATCGAACCAATGTCGTGTTCGTCCGCGTCGTCGATAGAAAATTGATCGAGCTGCGCATCTGGGAACGCGGCGTCGGCGAAACCACTGCGTCCGGCACGTGTTCGTGCGCCGGCGCTGTCGCGGCGATGGTCAACGACATAGACCGATCGCGATCGTCCGCGTCGTGATGGAAGGCGGCGAGGTGAGAATCCAGTGGCGCCCGGACGGATCAGGTTGTGATCACGGGAACCGCTGAAGTAGTCTATTCAGGCCAGTGGTTGGCAACCAGATTAACAAATGTCAAAAATCCTCCCCATTATTCTTCTTCTTGTTGCGTTCTGTCGCTGCCTGCCTGCGGCGGAAAAGTAATCTCCAAAACCGAAGCGCATCCGCCCGGAGCCGCCGAAGCCGCCGAGCTCCGTTCCGTGTGGCTCGGAAACACGGCCGGAACTTTCTATGGCACCGGACCGTGGTCGGCAGGCGCGCTCGAGGTCGTCTGGGAGTTTGAGACGAAGTTCATAACCGGACGTCTGCACAAGGATCCGTGGGGCGGATCGAGCTGGCCGGGCCAGCCTTCCGTCGATGAAAACCACGTCTACTTCGGTTCCGCTGACGGCAATCTCTACTGCCTCGACAAAAACGACGGCAGCCTCGTTTGGAGTTACAAGACCCACGACAGTCTGAAAGCCACGCCGACAATCGCCGGCAATCGACTGATCGCCAGCGGTCTCGATCACTACATCTACTGCATCGACGCCCGCAACGGAACGCTGCTCTGGAAATACAAAACCGGCTTCGAAGTCGACTGTTCCGCCGCCGTAATCGACGGCCGCGTTTACTTCGGCAGCGAAGACGGGTTCTTCTACAGTCTGAATCTCGAAGACGGCGCACTCATTTATAAGACTGAACGACTCGGCTCGATGGAAGGTAGCTTTTCCGTCGTCGATGGACGCGCTTACATCGGCACCGAACAAGGCGACCTGTTCTGTCTCAACCTTGCTGACGGTTCGACGGTCTGGAAAGCACGCATCGGCGCCGATTCCGATTCGACGCCCGCTGTCGTGGACGGTTTTGTCTACACGGCCGCCGAGAATGGTTACGTTTATTGCTATCGGCAGGACAACGGCGAACTGGTTTGGAAGTACCAAACGCTCGGCGGCATCGGCAAAGAGCGAAACGGCATCTGGGCGAGTCCGATCGTCGCCAACGGCCGCGTCTATATCGGCTCGAACAACGGCTATCTTCACGCGCTGACAGCCGACAAAGGCGAACTCGTCTGGCGCTACAAAGCGCGCGGCCCGATCTGGGGGACGTCGCCCCTCGTCGAGGGACGCCTGATCTTCGGCGATAAAGCCGGCTGGCTTCATTCAGTGAACGCCGACGACGGGCAGCAGATCAGCGAACTCAAGATCGGTGATAATATCAACGCCACTCCCGCAATTCTCGGGGGTCGAATTTATATCGGCGCTTTCAATGGGAAGCTTTATTGTTTGAAGTAATATTTGTAGGGGTGGCCCTCCGTGGCCACCCGGCGGCACGGAGGGTGGCCACGGAGGGCCACCCCTACAAACCTTGCTCGTTTACCTGGTAGACAACACGATCCACGGTCAAGGCGACAGCCCGCGCGAGTTGCGGGCGGTATTGGGTCGTTTGATTCCCGGCCTCGAAATCCTCACCGAACCTTTTCACAACGTATCGCTCGAAAGAGTCCGCAGCCTGCGACCGTCGCACATCATTCTGAGCGGACAAAGCCACCCGTGGGAAAACTACTCGCCCGAATCGCTGGCTGGGGTCTTCGACGTGATCAAACACGCGAGCCAGCCGATTCTTGGCGTCTGCGGCGGTCATCAACAGATCGCACTGGCGCACGGCGCTGAAGTTGGACTGATGGAACGGCTCGAACCGGGCGAAGGTTACGAGGGCGCGAAACGCGAGCGCGGCTTCCTGCCCATCGACAACACCGGCGACGGACTGTTCAAAGGTCTGCCTGCACAACTAACCGTCTGGCATAACCACTGCGACGAAGTGAAGCAAGTCCCAAACGGCTTCCGCGCCACAGCGTCGAACGAAAACTGCGCCATTCAAGCGATGCAGGAGAAAGGCCGGCGGGTCTATGGCGTCCAGTTTCATCCCGAGCTTTTCGACGACGAACACCCCGAAGGGCGGCAAATAGTCGAAAACTTTCTCGCTCTCTAAACCCTGTTATTTCAGCGTTTATCCCGAATTCATGCGATTTATCTCACAAATATCACGGATTTGCATTTGGACTCTCACGGAACCGTGTGCTAGCCTCCTTCCCTGAAACAACGAGCTTATTGCTCGTTTTCTTTTTTCTAGAAACCATAGCTAGTTCTTTTCAGCGCACCGCATCAAGGATGCAAGCCCCCAACCTCGGCTGACTTCATTGCAGACTCCTAGAGCCAGGGGACGAGTCATAGGAAAGAACGGACTCGCGCAGGACGCTGAAAAGTAGAAATAACTCGGACAGGAGACCCGATTTGAAAGTTAAGTCTATCTTCAGCGGAAGCGCGTTGCTCTGTCTCGCACTTCTGAATGCTTTTTTCATTTTTTCTGCTCGTCCACTCTCAGCGGAAACCCTTCCCTCTACAGCTCAACAAACAGTCGAAAGTAGTCGAAGAAGCTCAAGCAGCTCGATCTGCGATGGAAGCTGCCGATAAAGTCAGCCTCGGCGAAGCGATCGTGAAGGAAGAGACGTTCGTCGTGGCGCCGGCTTCTTATGTGGCGACCGCCTACAGTTTGCGCGGACGCACCGCGAGCGGCGTGCCGGTAGCGAAAGGTTTGATTGCTGCCGACCCGCGTGTTTTGCCACTCGGCTCCCGCGTGAAACTCGAAGCCGGTTCGTACAGCGGCGAATACTCGTCGCGGATACCGGCGGCATGGTGCGCGGCAGACGTATCGACATCTGGACGCCAAGCTCACGCGAAGCAATGCGCTTCGGACGCCGCACCGTGAAACTCACCGTGCTCAGCCTTGGCGGCAAGAAGCGTTCGGCCCCGTTGACTCGTTCGACTCGTTAATCCCAATTAACTCTGCGTACCTCTGCGGTTCTCTGCGTCTTTGCGATTTTTACTGCAGAGACGCAGAGGACTGCAAAAGCGCGTGTTAAGATGCGTCGCGAATGTCTAACAACAGATCCCGCTTGCGGAACCGCTGGTCGAAGTACGGCGCGGTGGCATTACCGAATCGCGCCATCGCGGCCATGTAGTCGCGATCGAGCCTGACGGAAATATCGTCGCCTCGCTCGGCGCACCACACAACGTCACCTTTCTCCGTTCATCAGCAAAACCATTGCAAGCTCTGCCGCTGCTCACGTCAGGCGCGGCGGATCGCTTTGGTTTTACTGACGAAGAAGTCGCGCTCGCCTGCGCGTCGCACAACGGCGAACCGATCCACACAAAGATCGCCGCGTCGATGCTCGAAAAGATCGGTCTCACTCCGGAAGCGCTTCACTGCGGGATTCACGAGCCGTACAGCCCGGAAGCGGCGGGCGTGCTGTGCGCGCATAACGAAGTTCCAAACGTTCTGCATAACAACTGTTCCGGCAAACACGTGGGCATGTTGGCCGTGGCGCTTCAACTCGGCGCGCCAATCGATAACTACGAAGCTGCGGAAAATCCCGTCCAGCGAGCAATCGCGCAAGCAGTTTCAGACTTCACGGACGTGCCACTCGAGGATCTCGCCGTCGGCATCGACGGTTGCGCCGCGCCGATCTTCGGCGTCACCGTTCGCGCAATGGCGCTGGCTTATGCCCGGCTCGTCTCGCCTCCGTCGAGTTTCGAACAAAAGACGCGCGACGCCTGCGAGCGAATCGTCCGCGTTATGACGAAGTATCCCGAACTGATCGGCGGCACTTCCGAACGGCTCGACACCGAGATCATGCGCGCCGCCGCCGGACGCGTTGTCTCGAAAGTCGGCGCCGAAGGCGTTTACACGGCAGGAATTCTTCCATGCGAACGCTGGCCGCAAGGATTAGGCCTGGCCTTGAAGATCGAAGACGGCGACGACAAGCGCGCACGCCCGACGGTCGTGATCGAATCGCTAAGACAACTCGGCGTGCTGTACGACGAATCGCTCGAAGCGGTGTCGCGTTACGCATTCTTCCCCGTGCAAAACCGTCGCGGCGACGTCGTTGGCGAGATTCGCGCGGCATTTCAATTGACGGCATGACTAACGAGACAACAAGCGAGCCTCGCCTACAACGCGACCGCTCGGGCAACATCGACGTCGATTCCATCCCTGACGTGATCGACTGGTTTTTGAATAACGACCAGCGCGTCGCCGTTATCAAGCACCCTTCGGTCGAGGAAGTCTTCCACTGGAAACAGCAGGAGAGCCAGGCGCGCGGCGAAGAGGTCTTCGTTTTCAACCGCGCTGAAGACCGGCTCGCGATCGGAATCATCCAGGCGCTAGCCGACAATTCCACCGAACGCGATCTGCACGCCTGGATCAGCCAGCTACTGACCGCCCTCGACGCCGCAGCGAAAGCCAACGAGTCGACCGCCGAAGCTTATCAACTCGAACTCCGCAGCGGCGGCTCGATCGTCAAACAGTCTGAGAAAATCCCGTTCGAGCGCGGGCGATCTGAGTTTCTGATTAACTGCTGGATCGAAACGCTGTGCACGGCCGAAGCGCGCGTGCTTGGCTGGTTGTACAAAGAATTCTACGGTAAACCCTATGCGCCTTGAGCCACAAAAGGCACAAGGAAGAACACAAGAGGGCACAAGGAAAGCACCAAGGCTTTTGTATTCTTGTGCCTTTTGTGTTCTTCCTTGTGCCTTTTGTGGTAAAGAGTTTCGATGACACCTGAGCTGCGCGATCTCTTCCCAATCACTAAACGCTTCAATTATTTGAATCATGCCGCGGTGTCGCCGCTGCCGTTGCCGACGCTCGAAGCCGTCGAATCACAACTCAAAGACGTTCACGAATTCGGGATGATCAATTTCATGGACTGGCTCTCGACGAAGGAAGAAGCGCGCAAGCTGATCGCCGGCCTGCTCGGCGCGCGACCGGAACAGGTCGCGTTCATGCGCAATACTTCCGACTGTCTTTCGACGATCGCCAACGGACTGGCGTGGCAGAAGGGCGACAACGTCGTGACGTTTCGGGGCGAGTTTCCGTCGAACATCTATCCCTGGCTGCGGCTGCGCGAGGCGTTCGGCGTCGAAGTGCGAATGTGCGAAGAGCGTAATGGACGCGTGGATTTCGACGATCTGCGGGGCTAATAAATCAACAAACCCGCATTGTCAGCATCAGCCAGGTCCAGTTTGCTTCCGGCTTCCGTGCGGATCTCGAACGGCTCGCTCGCGTCGTCCGGCGCCACGACGCGTTGCTCGTAGTCGATTCAATTCAGGGCCTTGGAGTTATGTCGATCGACGTCGAGGCCGAATTGGTTGATGCGGCGGCCGGGGCGAGTCACAAGTGGCTGATGGCGCCGGAAGGCGTCGGGTACCTGTACCTGTCGGATCGCGCCCGGGAACGGATTCAGCCCACGCTCGTGGGCTGGATCAGCGTCCCGAATCCAGAAGATTTCAAGAATCACGAGCAGGGCTGGAATCGCGGCGCATTGGCGTGGGAAACGGGAACCGGGCCTTCGTCCCTCATTTACGGCTTAAAAGCCAGCCTGGAGCTTTTAACGAGCATTGGCGTAGCAAACATAGCCCGGCACCTCGAGGATTTGACCGACCACCTTTGCGAGGGCCTCAAGGGTAAAGACTACGAACTGGTGAGCTCCCGCGCGCCCGGCGAGAAATCTCAGATCGTCTGCATTCGCAACAGTGCCGGCATGTCGGCGATGGCGCTGTACGCGCACCTTAAAGAACGCCACATCATCACCGCGCCTCGAAGTGATCGCCTTCGGATCGCCCCACACCTCTACAACACCCGGGAAGAAATCGATCAACTGGTCCAGGCGCTGCCTTAATGAGACTGTAAGCGAGCGATTATCGTTCGCCTGTACGGTAGCTCTTGTATGGAAGCGTTACAACCTTGTTGATTTGGCCGTAGTTTTCCGGGGCGGCTTTGTGGCAATGAGCAACGGAATCCAAGCAAAATCGCAATTCATACCTCGGGGATGGGACCTGAGACAGAAATGGCACGGTCGTTGCCAATAGGGAAAGCAGAACAAGAAGGGTAGATAAGGGTAAATCGGGTCAGGCTCAGTAAACTGCGGTGAGTGGAGGCTTTGGGGGAGGCATCCTCTCACAAGATTTAAAGCAATCGTCGGACTCTTTTGGGGGAACGGAGCCGTGGTTGTAACGCAGTTGATGAGCAACAATAGCGGAGCTGCTGATTGTCGTCTTGACGGGGCTTGGGGGAGCCTCCCAAGAAAAATCAGCAGCCCGCATTTTTTTATGCGGTTTTTTAAAGAGCGGGTTAGTTACGATCTCTCAACAGTCGCGCCGGATCAGTCTCGCGGTGTCAGCTCATCCAAATTCAATCTGAGCATTCCACCGGCATCCGAATAAGTCGCCGTACTTTTCTGCTGTTGCGCGCGACGATGAGTAAATAACAGCGCGCCAGCCAGCCCGCCGAGGCCTACACACGCCAGCAACGCATAACCGGACGCTTTCAGCACCGCGACTAGCACACCGAGCGTTGTGTTGATGTAATGCTGTTCAGCCTGCTTGAGAATATTCGGGTTCTCGCCCAACCAGGACACTACCTGCTCGTACTTCACCTGATCCAGCAACTGCTTGGCGGACGCTCGTCTGGAGCGTCAAAGACGAACACTGAGTAGTTGCCGACGCGGCGATACGCCGTCGGTGCAGGTTGGCCGAGTTTCCAAAGCTCCTGGACGCGGGCCAGAATGCGCTCGTCGTTTTCCTTCGCCAGTTGCGGTGTATTGAATTCGACAACCAGAACTTTGCTTGGCCCATACGCCGCGAGCGCCGCGTCTGCATTACCGCGCGAGTCGATCGCCGTAAGCACGCCCTGTTGCAATCCCAACCGGTCCAGGTTCGCGAAGCTGTGCAGGAAAACGGCATTTTTCTGGGCGTCTTCCGGGTTCGGCAGATGCTTTATCAGCGCCGGAATGTCGTTCTCGCCTTTGTCGAGCGAATTACTGAGTTCCTGGGCGAGCGCTGTCAGGTTTGCCGGGTCGCCTTTCAGGTTTCGTAACCTGACGAGGTTCGCTGCCCTGAAAAACGCGATCTCGTTGTCGCGCGCAAACCCGGCCGTGCCGTAAGCGCTGGTTATCGGCGCCTTCGCAGCGCCGGCAGCCGTGCTGAGCAATTCATAAGCTTTTGCATCATGTGGGAAACGGATTAGCTTCGACCAGTATTCGACTACCTTTACCTACATACTCTGTCTGGTCAATTTCAACGGAGTCCCACGAAACTTCGAGCGACGGGAAGGAGTCGCTTGCCGGCGAATATTTAAATTCTGAAATTTGCAGCGGCAGGATTCGCTTGTTTTGAATCCCAGCCGCAGCTATCGATACGGAAATCAAAAAAATTATTATCTTGACGAAACGCAAAGCGACTAACTCCTCGTGCCGCCTACAGTGCAAACACTGTTTAGAAACCGCAGAGGCTTTGATGTTCCCTTAAGCTGTTTGGCAGCACGAAATAAGTTTAATGCCAGCGTCGTAGTTCTCGCAAAAGAAGGTCGGCGTAATGGCGCGGGCTGTTGATGTTATGCATCACTGTCGAACCGCCGATTTCGCTCGCGTTGTCGACGATGATGTCGCCAAAGCCGAGCAATCGCTGCGGGATGCTGGCCGAAACGGTGACGTCCTGCACCTTGCTCAGCGGAATGTTTCGCGTCGTGCGGGCGACCAGGCCGGTGTCGATCTGGAGCTTGGAATCGGTGACCGTGTAACGGACCATGTTGCGCCTGATGTGATAATAGGCCGGGAATCAGAAGCAGCGCGAGCGCGAGCGGAATCGAGATTGAAGCGGGAACGTTGAAGCTCGCGAGCAGAAAAACCAGGGCAATGCCGGCAATGACCGCCATTGCGTAGCCCGTTTTGATAAAGATCATCGTCGGGCGAACGGTGAAGATCGTGTGTTCCAGGTCGGGACTGATTCCCGATTCGAGGGCGGTCGCTTGGACGCGCGCGAGCCGCGTCAATTCTGCGTCAACTGCAGCGCCACAGTTCGAACAGAAACGAACGCTAGGGGTAACGTAAGCTCCGCAGTTGGAACACGTCATCGATTTGTCCTCGCTCAATCCGGAAAGCGACGTGCTTGTCTTGAGCCTGCTCATCATACCTAAAGCCTCGGAAATACAAAACGAGGCGGGGACCGATAAATGTTCCCCGCCTTCAGTTTTAAACCGCTGATGTAAAGGATTATTGGCTGACGAGTTGGAGGCGGCCGTCGGGGAGACGGGTCATGAAGACGCTGCGTTCGTAGGCGGTCAAGGGTTCGGGATCTTTTTGAGCGACCTGTCCATTGGAAGCGTTTGCGAAGGCTGCGGCTTGCGGGTCGCGGATCATGCTGTAGCGACGGCCGATGCGTCGCACATATTCCTGCGTTTCACTGTACGGCGGCACCTGATAGCCGTACTTGAGCACCGCGCCCTCACCGGCGTTGTATCCGGCCAATGCAAGTTTGACGTCGCCGGCAAACATGTCGAGCAGGAAGCGCATGTAACGCGCGCCGCCTTCGATGTTCTGCTTCGGGTCCCAAATATTTCCCACGCCAAAACGGGCCGCCGTCCCCGGCATCAACTGCATCAGCCCGCGAGCGCCTTTGTGCGACATCGCGCGCTGCTTGAAGCTCGATTCCTGGTGCATGATCGAATAGATCAGCAGCGGGTCGACCGAATTGCGTTTGCCGGATTCCACGATGAAGCGATCGACGTCGATGTTGCCGGTCGTGAAGTCTCCGAGTGAAGGATTGAGCGGCTTGCTGGTTAGTTCGACGAGGGTGCCGGCTGGCGGAGTGTAGGTGTAGTTTTTGATCTTCGTGAGCTTGCGCGGGACTGTTTTCACCGGCGCGGGAGGCGGTGTTCGATTCGGACGGCATTCGCGAAATCGAAGTTATCGACCTGGTACGAGGGCGTTTGAGCAGACGCCGGCCAATTGGCGGTGATGATTATGGCTGAGATTAGAAGTAGTTTTCTCATTTCGGTCGGTGAGTTCGGGACAAGGCGGGTAAGCCGCAGCCATCCTAGCACGAGTGCTTAACAATTGCCAACATCGTTGGCCGAGAGGTAGTCTTGACAAGGGCTGTATGATGGGCGCGATCAACTAAACCGCGCGCTCTGCGCGCCTCACAAAGGACAAAACAAAATGAAGAAATTCCTTACGCTCACACTGCTATTCCTCTGTGTCTTCACCACGGCGGTAATGGCTCAAACCGAAACGACATCAACTTCCGGCACTCGAACCACAACCAAACAAACCAAACGCGGGCCTGTGTTCCGCGCCACGAAGGAGCAGATCAACCAGGCGCAGGCGCTACTCAAAACCCGTGGGTTCTACTCAGGAGAGCAACTGGGAAAGCTTGACGACGCGACGCGCGAGGGACTGCGCAAGTATCAACAGGCGGAGGGCTTGAAAGTGACCGGCACGTTGAACAAGGTCACACTCGAAAAGATGAACATCGCACTAACCG
Organism: uncultured Acidobacteriota bacterium; assembly: GCA_963770215.1. Classification (GTDB taxonomy): domain Bacteria; phylum Acidobacteriota; class Blastocatellia; order Pyrinomonadales; family Pyrinomonadaceae; genus PSRF01. The sequence goes on along the minus strand of CAVYOP010000004.1, from coordinate 1,185,286 downwards.
AAAAACAGAAAACGATGTGAGACTTCGAAAACATTGTAGGGGTGGCCCTCCGTGGCCACCCCTTCATTGCGAACGACGGGTGGCCACGGAGGGCCACCCCTACAAACTATCCGGCTGCTAACAAACGTTCGATAACGCCATAACTCTCTGCGAGAGCGTTTTGTAATTTCTCCGGCTGACTGCCGCCGCCTTCAGCCATATCGGGCTTGCCGCCGCCACGTCCGCCGACAATCGGCGCAAGCTCTTTGATTACCTGCCCGGCCGGAACGCGCTTGGTAAGATCCGCGGAGGTGCGAACGATGAGCGAAACTTTACCGTCACTACTTCTCCCCAACACCACCACCCCCGACTTGATCCGCGCCAACAACGTATCCGAAAGCTGTCGCATCGCCGCCGCATCCAACCCACTCGCTTCACGCGCCACAACTTTCACCCCTGCGATCTCCCGCGACTCGTCGCCATTCGCAGATGCGCCAACAGCGCCACTCGCAATCTTCAGTCGCAACTCATCAGCTTCACGCCGCGCTTTCTTCAACTCATCCTGCAAACGCGTCACCGTCGACGGCAAATCGCTTCGCGACGTGCGCAGCCCCGCAGCAAGCTCGTCAACCAACACTTCCGACTCACGAAAACGCTCGTACGCATCGACACCCGTGATCGCCCTGATGCGCCTCACGCCCGAAGCGATCGACTCATCGCTCGTGATCTTGAACAACCCGATGTCGCCAGTGGCCCGCACGTGCGTTCCCCCACACAACTCTCGCGAAAAGATCTCTTCGAGTCCCTTGATCGAAAGCACCCGCACGCGTTCGCCATACTTCTCGCCAAACAACGCCATCGCGCCCGAGCGTATCGCTTCCTCGATCTGCATCTCGTCAGTCTGCACCGGCTCGTTGCGCAAAATATGATAATTAACCAGCCGCTCGATCTCTTCCTTCTCTTCGGCCGTCAACGGCTGGTAATGCGAGTAATCGAAACGCAGATAGTTCGGCGCGACGACAGATCCGGCCTGCTTCACGTGCGTCCCTAAGACTTCACGCAACGCAGCGTGCATCAGGTGCGTCGCCGTGTGGTTGCGTCGCGTCGCATCGCGCTTCTCGACGTCGACTTCAGCGGAAACGACATCGCCAACCTTCAGGTTGCCCTCGGTCATTTGCACTTTGTGAACGATCAAGCCCTGAACCGGCGAATACGTATCCTGAACCTCTGCCGACGCGCCCGAAGCGCTTACCAGCAACCCGGCGTCGCCAACCTGGCCACCACTCTCGGCATAGAACGGCGTCCGATCCAAAACGATCTCGCCGCTATCACCTTTTTCGAGCGAATCCACTTCGTCGCCTTTGATTACCGCAGCAACGCGCGCATCCGAAACGTTTGTCGTTTCGTAACCCTTAAACACGGATCTTCCCAATCGTCCCACTAACGCTTCATAGACAGGATTGATCCGTGATTTTCCTTCCTGCCTCGTGGTTACGGTCGCCTGTTGCAACTCCTGCAACGCAGCATCAAACGCTCGATTGAACTCTTCTTCGTCTATGGCAAACCCGCGCTCTTCCAAACCGACGCGGATCAGATCGCGCGGCGTGCCAAACGTGTCATAAAGCCGCGCGAGCGTTTTGTACTCCGGCATCGCGCCTTTGGTCGTAGCAAACACCTCGTCAAGCTTGTTCAAGCCGACGGTCAGCGTCGATCGGAAACGATCTTCTTCGAGCCGGACCATCTTCTCGATGAAGTCACGCTGCACTTCCAGCTCCGGATAACTGTCCTTCATCAAGTCGACGACAAAATTCGTGACCTGATTGAAGAACGAACCTTCGAAGTGGAGCGTGTGATGGCCCTGGTAGATCGCGCGGCGCATGATCTTACGCAGCACGTAATTGCGCCCTTCGTTGCCGGGAAGAATTCCGTCAGCAATCGAAAAAGCTGCCGAGCGCGCGTGGTCGGCGATGACGCGCATCGCAAAACCTTCCTGCGTTTCCGGTTCGTAGTGGCGGTCGGCGAGACGCGCGGTGTGCTCGATGATCGGCCGGATGAGATCGGTGTCGTAGTTTGACTTAACTCCCTGCAACACCACCGCGAGCCGTTCGAGCCCCGCGCCCGTGTCGACGGACGGCGCCGGCAGCGGCGTGAGATTGTATTTCCCGGGCCCCGCCTCGCTGCGATCGAACTGCATGAACACGAGGTTCCAGATCTCCATGATCGTGTCGCCTGGTCCATTGACGTTCGCCGCGGAGTTTTCCGCATCGTCCGGGCTCGGGCCCATGTAGTAGTGAATCTCGCTGCATGGACCACACGGGCCAGTTTCGCCCATCTGCCAGAAATTGTCCTTGCGTCCAAAACGCAGGATGCGCTCTTTCGGCGCGCCGACTTTTTCCCACAAACGTTCGGCGTCCTCATCAGGCGGAACGTCAGCGTCTCCCTCGTAAACGGTGAACCACAAGCGCGCCGGATCGAGTTTGAGAACGTCGACCAGCAGCTCCCAGGCAAACTGGATGGCGCCTTCCTTGAAGTAGTCGCCAAACGAGAAATTGCCGAGCATCTCGAAGAACGTGTGATGCCGCGCGGTTTTTCCAACCTCGTCGAGATCGTTGTGCTTACCGCCGGCGCGCACGCACTTCTGCGACGACGCGGCGCGCACGTAGTCGCGTTTATCGAGGCCCAAAAACGTCTCTTTGAACTGATTCATCCCGGCGTTGGTGAACAACAACGTCGGATCGTTGGCGGGCAGCAGCGGCGACGAGCGCACGCGCGTGTGCCCCTGTTCTTCAAAATATCTCAGAAAAGCTTCGCGAATTTCGTTACCAGTCATGTTGTTTCGAGTTTAAGCCACAAAAAGCACAAAAGCCACAAGAGGCACAAAAGTGATAGACCTTCAGGTGTCGTCGTCATATTGCGTGACGGAGCGGACTTTTTCGCTGACCAATTCGAAGCCAAAACCCTGTCGCAGCAAGTGATCGAACAGGCTCTTTGCTTCGGCGCGTGTCTTGGGCCGGCCGCGCAGGCGAATCCGTTTTTCGATGGCGCGATCGATGAGCTGCTCTTCCGGCGTTTCGGCGTAGACGAGCTCCAGCGTCTCTTCGGCAACGCTGTTTTCCACCTGCTTGAGTTTCAGATCGCGCTGCAAACGCCGGCGGCCGATCGGTCGTTGCTTGACCTTCGACGACGCGTAACTAAACGCGAACCGCTCGTCGTCGAGATAGCCATACTCCCGCAGCCGCGCGATGACGATCTCGACCACCGCTTCGTTCGTCCCTTTTCCTTGCAGCAGCCGTTCGCGCAACTCCGCCACAGAACGCGATTTTGCCGCCAGCAGTTTAACCGCGCGTGCAAATGTTTTACGGCGAATCTCGTCTGTAGCTTCTTTCACAAAGGCCAAGCTTAATCTTCCTGGAAGGAAAACGAAACATCGCTGATCTACAATCACCGCCATGGACGGACTGCTCGTAATCGACAAGTCGCCCGGCATGACTTCACATGACGTGGTCGCTGCCACCCGGCGGATACTTAAAGAACGGCGCATCGGTCACACCGGCACGCTCGATCCGTTTGCCACCGGCGTCATGCTCATCCTGGTCGGCAAGGCCACGCGACTCGCACAGTTTCTCAGCGGCGAGGACAAGGAGTACGACGCGATCATCCGTCTCGGTTATGCGACTGACACCGGCGATCGAATGGGAAAACAGGTTCCTCCTGGTGGTCCAGTTTCGACCGAAAGCAAGTCGCGAATGGGCACGTGGAGTGACGAAGAGATCGAACAGGCGCTCGCGAGCTTGCGTGGTTACATTGACCAGGTCCCGCCGATGTACTCGGCTAAGAAGGTCGGCGGCAAAAAGTTGTACGAGCTGGCGCGTCGCGGCGAAGAGATCGAACGCCAGCCGGTTCGTATTTGCATCCATGAGTTTGAAGCTATCAGGCCCGATGGCGAGTTGATCAAAGACAATCTCGACGGGACCTTCGACTTTCGCGTTCGTGTTGTTTGCTCGGCCGGCACTTACGTGCGCGCACTCGCCGAGGACTTCGGAAAACGTCTGTCCGTTGGCGCACACTTAGCCGAGCTGCGGCGTACACGTGTTGGTGATTTCAATGTCACGAATGCCGTGACTCTCGATCGGCTCAAGACCAGTTTTGGCGAAGAGGCATTAGGGACCATCATGCTGCGGCCGAACGCGGCGCTCCAACACCTGCCTTTCGTGCATCTAAACGGCGACGACGCGAAACGCGCACGTCACGGAATGGAGGTGAAAGTGGCGGAAACTGAGTGGTCCGACGGCGAGAAAGTAAGGATGTGCGACGTTGACGATCATCTAATCGCGATTGGTAACTACGACGCGGCGTCAAAACAGTTACACCCCGGCGTGGTGCTCGTCTAAAACCGTGGCGAGAATAAAACACGGCTAACAAACGAACCGTCCGAGAAAGCATTGACTTAGGGTATTTACCCCTGTGCTATACTTGCCAGCCAAGGAAGCACTCGTGCAATTGGCTTCCAATTAGTGTTTCCCCACCACGACTTCCTGTTGAAAACGATCATTGAGAACTGTGCTTCGCGGACGTAGCTCATGCTAACGCGCGCATGAGCCGTATCACGAGGCATTGACGATCGAACAAACCGCGTTTCCCCGACGTAGAAGCGGTTGCATACATTATGGCGTGGCCTCTCCCCACACGCTGTCCAATGCGCGAAAGCCGAAGAGGTTTCAAGGCTATGCAAGAGCAGGATGGCAACAAAAAATTCAACATCAGCGAACGTTTGGAAGATCTGCGCCGTGAGCATGAAGCGCTGCGCTGGGAAGGATCGTTCAGAGATTACTTCGAACTTGTCTCCCAAAACCCCCGTATCGCCCAGCTCTCGCATGCCCGCATAAACGCCATGGTTCATGCGGCCGGTGTTGAACGGCTCAACGAGGGCACTCAGCACGAAGTCCTCTCTTACAACTTCTTCTCCAACGAACTTTTCGGCATTGAAGAGCCTATCGCCAGGATCGTGGAGTACTTCAAGTCTGCCGCCCAGCGGCTTGAAGTTCGCAAACGTATCCTGTTGCTGATGGGACCAGTCGGCGGCGGCAAGTCGACGATCGTCAACATGCTCAAGCGCGGCCTCGAAGAATGGACGAAGACTGACGGCGGCTCTGTTTACGCGATCAAAGATTGTCCGATGCACGAAGAACCGTTGCATCTGATTCCGCATCAGCTTCGCGCCGAAGTCGAAAAATTGTACGGCATCTACATCGAAGGCGATCTTTGTCCGCAGTGTCGCTACGCGCTCGACAAGACGTACGGTGGACGGCATGAAGACGTGAAAGTTCATCGCGTCGCGTTCTCGGAAAAAGAACGCGTCGGCATCGGCACTTTTTCGCCGAGCGATCCAAAATCCCAGGACATCACGGAGCTCACGGGATCGATCGATCTTTCGACGATCGGCGAAGTCGGAGTTGAATCAGATCCGCGCGCGTATCGTTTTGACGGCGAGTTGAACATCGCGAATCGCGGGCTGATGGAATTCGTCGAGATGTTGAAGGTCGACGAGAAGTTTCTCTACAGCCTGCTGACGCTTTCGCAGGAACAGAGCATCAAGACCGGACGCTTCGCGATGATCTACGCCGACGAAGTCATCCTCTCGCACTCGAACGAGAACGAGTACATCGCTTTCGCCGGCAACCGCAAATCTGAAGCGCTTCAGGATCGCATCATTCTTGTCCGAGTTCCTTACAACCTGCGCGTCTCGCAGGAAGAGCGAATCTACGACAAGCTGTTGCACCAGTCAGAAGCATTGCGTAACGTTCACCTCGCGCCGAACACGTTGAGAGTCGCCGCGATGTTTGCCGTGATGACGCGGCTCGAAGAACCGAAGCGCCAGAACGTCGACGTCGTGAAGAAGATGAAGCTTTACGACGGGGAGGACGTCGAGGGTTACAAGTCGAAAGACGTGCGCGAGCTGAAAGAAGAGACTATCCGCGAAGGCATGGACGGGATCTCGCCGCGCTATATCATCAATCGTCTTTCGAGCGCGCTCGTCCGCGATGGCGTTACCTGTATCAATCCGATCGATTCGCTGCGTGCGATCAAAGATGGTTTCGAACAACACACCGGCATCAGCAGCGAACAACGCGAACGTTACCTGAACCACATCTCGCAGGCGCGCAAGGAGTACGACGAGCTGGCGAAGGTGGAAGTGCAGCGCGCATTTGTTTACTCGTTTGAAGAGATGGCCCGCACGATGTGCAACAACTATCTCGACAACGTCGAAGCGTTCTGCAACAAGGAACGGATCAAAGATCCGATTACCGAAGAGGAGATGGACCCGGACGAGCAGTTGATGCGCTCCATCGAAGAGCAGATCGGCATCTCGGAGAACGCGAAGAACACGTTCCGCCAGGAGATCCTGATCCGCATCTCGTCTTACGCGCGCAAAGGCAAGCCATTTGAATACAACTCGCACGAGCGGTTGAAAGAGGCGATCGAGAAGAAGATCTTCGCGGACCTGAAAGACGTGGTGAAGATCACGACGTCAGCCAAGACGCCCGATCCCGATCAACTGCGACGCATCAACGAAGTCGTCGATCGGCTCGTGAAAGAGCACGGCTACTGCCCGGTTTGCGCAAACGAATTGTTGACGTACGTAGGGACGTTACTTTCGCGGTAGATCTCGTAGGGGTGGCCCTCCGTGGCCACCCGACGCAACGCGACGAACGGGTGGCCACAGAGGGCCACCCCTACAAGAAACGCCCGCGCTCCTTGAGGGACGCGGGCGTTATGATAAGTGGCGATGAAAAAAGGTTATTGGATTGCCGGATCGGTCACCGCGGCTGCAACCGTCGCGGTAGTGGCGAAACTCTTGTCGCGCCCACGCGATGCCGATTGGGACCGCAACCGCCACGTAGTTTTTCATTCCGAACACTCACGCTTCGTCCACGTCGACGGTATTCGCGTCCATTACCAGGAAGCCGGCGATCCGCACGGGGCGCCGTTGATTCTGATTCACGGCTTCGCGTCGTCCACGTTGGTCTGGAGCAAGGTCTTTCTGCCACTCGCCAACGCCGGCTTTCGCGTAATCGCCATCGACCTGCTCGGTTACGGCTATTCCGGCAAGCCGCGCAACGGCAAATACACAATCCCCGGACAAGCACAGCTCCTGACCCGTCTGCTCGATCAGCTCGGCATCAAACGCGCGACGCTGGTTGGCAGCTCGTATGGCGGCGCCGTCGCTGCAACCTGCGCGCTCGATTATGCCGAACGCGTTGAAAAGTTGATCCTGATCGGCACGGTCAACAACAACCGCCCACTCAATTACAAGCTGATGCGCGTTTTCGGTTCGCCAGTGTTCGGCGACGTCGTCTCGCCGCTCCTGATCGGTTCGCGACGTTTGCTGCGCCGGCGGATGAAACGCGTCTATGATCGTCACGAATGGGTGCTGGACGAACGGCGTGTCGACGCCCGTCACTTGCCGCTGCGCGCTGCGGGCACGCAACGCGCAATCATTCGCACCGTCCGCCACTGGGACGCGGAACGTATCTCGCGCGAAGCGCATCTGATCGATAAGCCCACGCTGCTGATCTGGGGCGAAGGCGATCGCGAGATTCCGCTCGCCGACGGCGAACGTTTGCACGAACTGATCCCCGGATCGCGTTTAATTGTCTTCCTCAACTGCGGACACATCCCGCACGAGGAATACCCGGAGGAGTTCACAAAAGTCGTTGTAGATTTTTGTGGATGAAGCATTATGTCAATCCAACGCAACGACTGGTCACTGCAACGCAAAGGCATCATCGACCAGGAGCGCCACAAGGATCGCGTCAAAGAAGCGATTCGTAAGAACCTGGGCTCCATCGTGTCTAACGAGGCCATCATCCTTTCCGACGGGAAGCGCACCGTTAAAGTTCCCATCAAGGCACTCGACGAATACAAGTTTCGCTTCAACTATCAAAAGGCCAAACACGTGGGCCAGGGTGACGGCAAGACGCGCGTCGGCGACATCGTCGGCCGCGAAAGCCGTTCCGGCGGCGGCGCGGGCGCAGGGCAGGGCGCCGGCCAGGAGTCGGGCACCGATTACTACGAAGCGGAAGTGAACATCGACGAGATCGCGGCGTTGATCTTCGAAGATTTGCAGCTTCCGTATCTTCAGGAAAAAGCGAAGAAGGCGGTGCAGTCGCGCAAGACGCAGTTCAACGAGATTCGCCGCACCGGCGTGATCGCAAATCTCGACAAGCGGCGCATGATTCTCGAGAACATTCGCCGCAACGCGCGCGAAGGAAAGGCGCGCTTCGGCGACATCAAGAAGGAAGACCTGCGCTTCAAAACGTGGGAAGAAGTGATGCGTTACGAGTCGAACGCGGTCGTGATCGCGATGATCGACGTTTCCGGTTCGATGGGCGAGTTCAAGAAATACATCGCGCGCAGTTTTTACTTCTGGATGGTCCGCTTTCTGCGAACGAAGTACGACAACGTCGACATCGTCTTCATCTCGCATCACACGGAAGCGAAGGAAGTGACCGAGGAACAGTTTTTCACGCAGGGTGAATCAGGCGGCACCGTCGTGTCGTCGGCTTATCAGCTCGCGCTCGACATCATCAAGCAACGTTACCGGCCGTCTGATTGGAACATATATCCGTTTCATTTCTCCGACGGCGACAACTACTACTCCGATAACGAAGAAGCTGTGAAACTGGCAGACGAGCTGATCTCGACGTGCAACTTGTTTGGCTACGGCGAGATCGGCGAAGAGGGATCGTCGAGTTATCGCCGCTCTTCCGGCGCGTTGCTCTCGATCTTCGGCGATCGTTTGCAAAACAAGGATCGCTTTGTCGGCGTGCGCATCGACGATAAGGAAGACGTCTATCCGGCGTTGAAGCAGTTTTTTGGCAGGCGGGGTATGGAAACACCAGCGTAATGGAAGATAAAGAGATACGAGATCTTGAGAATGCCGTCGAGCAGATCTGGGAAGTGGCCCAGCGCTTCGGTCTCGATCCGTATCCGACGAACTTCGAGATCGTGCCGGCGACGGTGATGTACGAAGTCGGTTCCTACGCGCTGCCCGGACGCTATTCCCACTGGACCTTCGGCAAGGCGTACCACCGCATGAAAACGATGTACGACTTCGGCTTGTCGAAGATCTACGAAGTCGTCATCAACACCAATCCGTCGTACGGGTTTTTGCTCGAGACCAACAGCCCGATCCAGAACAAGATGGTGATCGCGCACGTGCTCGGCCACGTCGACTTCTTCAAGAACAACACCTACTTCTCGAAGACCAACCGCCGCATGGTCGAAAGCGTCTCCACGCACGCGCAACGCATGATGGAGTATGAGTTCAAGCACGGGCGCAAGACTGTCGAACGGTTTCTCGATTCGGTGCTGGCCATCGAAGAGCACATCGATCCGTATTTCTTCATCAAGCGGGATATTTCGATCGAGGAAGAGAAGCGCCGCGCCGAGCACCGGCCCAAAGACGGCCGCTACGACGATCTGTGGTATCTCGACAAGACCGAACGCGAGGTGCGTGATACTGCCAGGTCAAACCGCGACGACAAAGAGCGTGCGCCGCGCGATCGTGTGCCCGAAAAAGACCTGCTCTTCTACATAATGAAAAACTCGCCGAGCCTCGCGCCCTGGCAACGCGACGCGATCGCGATGGTCCACGAGGAGATGGAGTATTTCGTGCCGCAGATGCAAACCAAGATCATGAACGAGGGTTGGGCCAGCATCTGGCACGCGCGCATCATGCGCGAGCTCGATCTCAGCGACAACGATCATATCGAGTTTGCGAACCTGCACTCCGGCGTCGTCTCGCCGCAGAAAGGCCAGCTCAATCCGTACTATCTCGGTTACAAGATCTTCGAAGACATCGAGCGCCGTTGGAACGAACCGTCGCAGGAGGAGCGCGAGAAGTTTGGTCGTCCCGGCAACCAGGGACGCGAGAAGATGTTTGAAGTGCGTGAACTGGAGAACGATGTTTCGTTTCTGCGCAATTACCTGACGGAAGAGTTGTGCGAAGAGCTCGATCTGTTTGTGTTCGAGCTGATCGAAGAAGAGGAATGGACCATTACCGAGAAGCGTTGGAAGAAAGTGCGCGACCAGCTCGTCTCAAACATGACCAACTTCGGGTTTCCGTACCTGCAAGTCGAAGACGGCGATTACAACGGCAACCGCGAACTGTATCTAAAGCACCGCTTCGAAGGCACCGAGCTCGATCTCCGCTACGGACGCAAAGCGCTCGAACACGTCTACACGCTGTGGGGCCGGCCCGTTCATCTTGAAACTGTGATTGACGAAGAGTCGACCGTGTTGCATTACAACGGCGACGAGCACGCCGAAGACTGACCATTTGTCATTTGTCATTCGCCGTTTCTCATTTGTCATTTGTTCTCAGTACCGCGCTCATTCTCAAAGTCCGAACACACCCTTGATTTAGAATCAAAATGAGAAATGGCGAATGACAAATGACAAATGACAAATGATCAGTTCATCTTCAACGCTTCACCCACCGTCGGATCGCGTCGCACCCGCCAGATCTTCGAATCGAGATAATAGTGGATGAAGGCGTAACCCCAGAGGAATGAGATGCCGAGCTGAACCGCGAGTGACTGGGCGCCGTTTTGCAAACCGAGATACCCGAGTATTTGGCGTGGTCCTTGATACAGAATCCCAAAAACGATCCCAAGCAGGATGTAGGATAACAATCGGCGGCTAATGAATTCAGCAGCGCCGTATTTCTCGCGCGAGTCAGGCTTATATTTGCGGTTGTGAAACCAGATCAAACGGTGATACTGAAAGTTGTGATAGATCGTCAGGATCGCCACGATCGCAATCGGTTTGTGTGGCATCGGCGTCAGCAGCACGATCCAGTGCATCGGAATCGCCGCGGCCAACAATAAGTATTTCGGCACGTTCAAAGGCTCGCCGGCGATTGCGCGTTGAACCTGTCGCGCCAACCAAAGGACAAACAACACGATCGTTCCGGCTAGTAAAATTTTTGCAAGCCCGCTTACGCCGCCACGTAATACCGCCGGCACGCGCGCCATCGCTTCCGGATCGCGGGCGATGAATTCGACGAATGGATAGTTGAACGCGAAGAGCAGCAGCAGTCGATCGAGCGCGTTATCGATGCGCGCCAGGTCGCCGTTCTTCTTCTTGTACAACACCATGAAGCCATAGTGCTGTTTCACCAGGTGGTAATACGCCCACAACGCAGCCACAAAGAAGAAAACAAACGCCGCGCCCGCGAGCACCATCAATGGTCCAATCACGAAGAACAGCAGCGAGCCCCACAACAATCGCGCGCGGTTCTTTCGCTCCGCGCGATCGAAATAAGTGCGCGAGAACGTGCCGAAAACGTGCGGCGCGTCGATCAGAATCGCCCACAACGCAACCATCGGGACCAGCGGCACGATTCCCGTCACGTACAGAAACAGCAGCAGGTAACTTGTCACGACCGAGCCGATAAACCAAACGAGATCGTCGCGCGCACTGATAATCCAGCGCAACGAGATCACGTTCGCAACGGGTTTAGTTATGATTTCAGCACTTGCGGCCATTGCGGAATTTGCGTTTCAGCCTGTCGCATTTTATCATCGAGCACGATCAGGGAAGAAAGCCAATGAACAAACAACTATTCCAGGCTCACCCGTGGCACGGCGTCACGCCGGGGCCGCGCACACCGGAGCTCGTCAACGCTTACATCGAGATTGTCCCCACAGACCCGGTCAAGTACGAGCTCGACAAGTGGTCAGGCCATCTGCGCGTCGATCGCCCGCAACGTTTCTCTTCAATGTGCCCAACGCTCTACGGTTTCATTCCGCAAACGTATTGCGGGCGCAAAGTAGCCGAACTATGCGAACAGCGCACCGGACGCAACGGCATCGAAGGCGATAAAGATCCGATGGACATCTGCGTCCTCTCCGAAAAGTCGTTCGCGCACGGCAGCTTCTTCCTGCACGCGCGCCCGATCGGCGGTCTGCGCATGATCGACGGCCAGCAAGCTGACGACAAGATCGTCGCCGTGCTCGAATCAGATCTCGCTTATGGCTGGCTTACCGAGATTAACGACGTGCCGAAAGGACTGGTCGAGCGTTTGAAGCATTACTTTCTCAGCTACAAACAACTCCCCAGCGACGAAACGAAGAAAGTGGAAATCGTGGACGTTTACGATCGCCACGAAGCGTTGGATGTGATCACGCGGAGCCTGCGCGATTACGAAGATGAGTTTGGATCTTAGATCCCGAGACGTACTCTTCAATCCCACATCGCGGACACGCCAAACCACGATGCTCCTCGTCAATCCATTTAGCCAACGCTAACGATTGAGAGCCGTGAGCATCGTGGTGATGCTTTCTTTCCGTATTCTCCGCGCTGCAATGCTTGCACAACCACCCGTAACCAAGGTTGAAGAAGTGGTTGGTTTGGTGCATGTAACCTCCTGAAAGAGGTCAGCGACGCGACTCAGGTGACTCCATCAATTTCACCGGCGCCGACATGCGGCGTCCGTCTCGCCAGATGTGTACTTGAACCGTTTCGCCGATCTGGTGTTTGTCGAGCACGCGGAACAGATCGTCTGAATTACTTACCTTGTCATTATCAATGCCAACGATGATATCGCCAAGCTCTACATCGCCCATTTCGCTCTGCTGGATGCCGCGCAGTCCCGCCGCAGCCGCACCGCCGCCACGCGCAACCTGGACAATCAGCACACCTTCTTCCACTGGCAGATCGACTTGATTGCGAAGCGTTGAGACGTCGCGAGTGCTGATGCCTAGCTTCGGACGTTTCACCGTTCCGCTTTGCAGCAGTTGCGGAACAACGCGCTTCGCGATACTCACCGGAACTGCAAAACCAACACCGGCGGAACTGCCGGACGGCGAAAGTATCTGCGAGTTGATCCCGATCATGCGGCCGCGCGAGTCGAGCAGTGGTCCACCGGAGTTGCCGGGATTGATCGACGCGTCAGTCTGAATCGCGCCTTCGATGAGGCGGTTGTTGCGCGCGCGAATGGGCCGTTGCAAGCCGCTGATCACGCCTGTCGTCAATGTGCGGTCCAAACCGAACGGATTTCCGATCGCCAGCACTTTCTGTCCGACGACCAGCTTGTCTGAATCACCCATCGGAACGACGGTCAATGGACCAGCAGGTTTCTGCGTCAAACGGATGACGGCGAGATCGGTGTCAGGATCGCCGCCGACCACGACCGCCGGATAATCTTTTTGGCCACCCAGGCTGACTGAAAGTTTTTGCGCGCCGGCGATCACGTGATAGTTGGTCAGGATGTTTCCCTGTTGGTCCAGGATCGAACCCGAGCCGGAGCCTTCCTGCGGTTCGACAAAACCGAAGAAGTCGCGGGAGTAAGACGTCGAGTGTATAAACACCACGCCGGGACTCAGCGAGCGATAAACTTCGATGTTGTTCTGTTCGTCGGAAACGGTCGAAGGATCGGCGATTCCGGCCGGCGCTGTTTCTGAAAATGCAGCTTCCGAAGGTTCGTAACGCTTGCTCAAGCGGTCTACCACCACGACCATCCCGGCTGCAAACAATCCTGAAATAAGAGCAATTAATAAAATCTGGCGGGCGGAAAGTCTGTACATAAAGCTTCTTCCCTCTCTAAACGATTCTTTTGGTCAGCAACGCAACACGGTTCTTAGGATGCCTTTGTATAAGGCGCCGTTGCGTCGCTCAGCTTGGGACGGCTGGACCATTATAGCCCCGTTTTCCCGCGTAAGAATACGGTTTAGAGGTGGGGAAGGGGAAGTTGCAAGCCCAGGGCGACGCAGCCAGTCGCCGCGTGGACAAACATCAGCGCGACGTAGATGCCGAGCACGAAAGTCAGTCCGCGCTTGGCGAGCGGCACGTGCGCGCAGCGATAGAGGATGTAGGCAGCGGCGGCGCCGATTGCCAGTTTGAACAGAAGGAAAGAACCATTGCCGTGCTCGAGCAGCCAGGCCATGAGCGCGTTTCCTTCGGTGGCAACGTTGAGACGCACCCAAAGCAGTGTAAGCTGGGCGTCGAGCCAGTTTAGAACAAAGAGGAGCAAGCTTTTTGATAGCGTAGCCATTGGAACCTCGAGACCCTCGGGACAAACTTTGTTTAAACTCCTCCTTTTACGCCAAGACCCTCGAAGCTGGTGCTTCGAGGGTCCTTAGCGTCACGGGAGGAACGAGACTCGTTCTTATGTCTGATAGATACTTTGAATCACTGACTGCTTCCTAAAAACGGCACGCACTTATGGCTGATTCCATTGCCAATTCACTGCGGGAAGCAACGAAGCTGCTCGACGAAGCGGGCGTGGCGGAAGCGCGTCGCGAGGCGGGCTCGTTGCTTTCGTTTGTGATCGGCCGGGATCGCACGTTTCTGATCAGTCACGCCGAAGATCTGGTTGCAGATCAGGACCTTGTTCGCTTCCGGGAAGCTGTGGCGCGGCGCGCGAGCGGCGAGCCGTTGCAATACATCACCGGAGTGCAGGATTTCTTCGGTCGCGAGTTTCGTGTGACGCCGGACACGCTTATACCCCGGCCTGAAACGGAATTGCTAATCGAGTCGGCGCTCGAGATGATCGCTAGCGTGTCTGCACCGTCGATTTGCGATGTGGGAACGGGATCGGGCTGCATCGCGGTGACGTTGTTGTGCGAGAGAACTGATGCGCGTGCGGTCGCGGTTGATGTTTCTGACGCGGCGTTGAGAATTGCATCGCAAAACGCGCAACGTTACGCCGTTGACGATCGAATCGAATTTGAGATTTCTGATTGCTTTGAAAATGTGAATTCGAAATTTGATTTGATTGTTTCTAATCCTCCTTATGTTTCGGCCGACGCCGTGGCGGGACTGCAACGGGAAGTCAGGGATCACGAACCGCTGGTCGCGCTTTCGCCCGGCGCCGACGGCTTGAGCGTGATTCGTCGCTTGCTACACGAGGGACCGGCTTACGTCAAAAAATCCGGATACCTGATCATGGAAATCGGATTCGATCAGGGCGAAAGTGTTCGGGAGATTGTCGATCCGAATGTTTGGTTGCTGCGAGAGATTCGGCCGGACCTGCAGTGCATTCCCCGCATCGTCGTCCTCCAAAAACGCGACTGAGATCCAGATTCCTGTCACAACCCCGACCGCTGTGGTGTATATCGTCCAGAAGCCACAAGTAACGAAGACAACAACCCCAGACGAATGAAGGAGAGGAACCATGTACAGGTTTGTAGGGCGCAGTGTGTTTCGCAGCGTGCTAATCGCCGCGTTGGTGGCCTTCGCGGGCGTTTCCGTGTTGGCCCAGCAAAAGGGCGGCACGATGACTTGCCGCGACACTTATTACAACGACCGGCTGGTCGGCAACTGCGACATTCGCGAGCAAACGCTCGCTCCGAATGGCGGGACGATCGCGATCGACGGGCGGCAAAACGGCGGCGTTTCAGTTAAAGGTTGGGACCAGAACCAGATATTTATTCGCGCGCGAGTGCAAACCGGCGCGCCGACCGCGCAGGAAGCTGCCGCGCTTGCACAACAAATCCGCATTGAGACCAGCGGCGCGAAGATCTTCGCCAGTGGTCCGGAAAACAGGCGCGACTATCATTGGGACGTGAGCTATGAAGTATTTGTCCCGCGTCGCGCGGATCTGTCGCTCGAGACGCACAACGGCGGCATATCGATCTCCGAAGTCAACGGGAAGATCGCCTTTACGGCGTTGAATGGCGGCGTCGTTCTGCGGAGAGTTGGCGGAGCGGTTCGTGGTTCGACGACGAATGGCGGGCTCGTGATCGACCTCGCCGGCGATCGCTGGGACGGCGAGTCGCTCGATGTGACCACTACGAATGGCGGTATCGTCATGTCGATTCCGGAGAATTATTCGGCAAACCTGCAAACCGGAACGGTGAACGGCAGCATTAACGTCGATTTTCCGGTGACCGTCCAGGGTCGCATCAGCAAACAGCTTGCGCTGAATCTCGGTTCCGGCGGCGCGACCGTCCGGGCGATGACGACCAACGGCGGCGTGCGCGTCAAGCGGGTAGGAACGAACGATTAGTGTGACCCTCTCTGCGGTCCTCTGCGATCCTCTGTGTCCTCTGCGTTTATCACTTTGACCGGCATATTTTACGCAGAGACGCAGAGAGCCGCAGAGGGCCGCAGAGAAATCCCCGACTCACGAGCCACCGATTACGCAAATCTGTTAATCTGTGGCTCGTGGACAAGTTTCGTATCACCGGCGGCCGAGCACTTCACGGGCGAGTGTCGATTAGCGGCGCCAAAAATTCCGCGCTGCCGTGCATGGCGGCCGCGTTGCTCACGTCCGAAACCGTCACGCTGCACAACATTCCTTACGTTCGCGACATCATCACGCAGCGACGTTTACTCGAAGACATCGGCGCGACCGTTCTGACGCCCGAGCTGCGCACGCACAAGATCACTGCCGCGCATATCGAGCTTTTCGAAGCGCCTTACGAGTTGGTGAAAACGATGCGCGCCTCGGTGCTCGCGTTGGGACCGTTGCTGGCGCGTTTCGGCAAAGCGAAAGTCTCCCTCCCGGGTGGTTGCGCTATCGGCACACGCCCGATCGATCTGCACCTGTCAGGTTTTGAGAAACTCGGCGCGCAAGTTCGGCTCGAAGCGGGAAACGTCGTCGCACGCGCTCCGAGCGACGGCCGCCTGCGTGCTGCCGATATCGAGTTCAACAAAGTGACCGTTACCGGCACGGAAAACCTGATGATGGCTGCGACGCTGGCCCGCGGCACGACCACGCTTCACAACTGCGCGCGCGAACCGGAGATCATCGACCTCGCCGACCTGCTAAACAAGATGGGCGCGCGCGTTAACGGCGCCGGAACAGACACGATCCAGATCGAAGGCGTCGCGTCGCTCGGCGGCGCGGAGCATACAATCATTCCCGATCGCATCGAAACGGGCACGTTCATCGTCGCCGCCGCGATCACCAATGGCCGGCTCGAGATCAAAGATTGCCGCCCGGATCACTTGCAGGCAGTGATTTCGCAACTGCGCAAGGTTGGCGTCGTGATCCAGGAGGTTAATCCGACGACGCTGGAAGTGACGTGTTGTCCGGAAGGACTTTCGGCGGGCGATGTTTCGACAGAACCGCATCCGCATTTTCCGACCGACATGCAGGCGCAATACATGGTGCTGATGACGCAGGCGCGTGGCCGATCTGAGATCGTCGAGACAGTTTTTGAGAATCGTTTTATGCACGCGTCGGAGTTGCAGCGCATGGGGGCGCAGATTCATATCGACGGGCACAATGCTGTTGTCGAAGGACCGACGCCGCTGACGGGCGCGCGTGTTATTGCGTCGGATCTTCGCGCGTCGGCGTCGCTGGTGCTGGCGGGATTGATTGCGAGTGACGAAACGCTGATCGATCGCGTGTATCACATCGATCGTGGTTACGAGAAGATCGAGGCGAAGTTACGCGCGGTGGGGGCGAATATTGAAAGACTCACGTCGCCAGTGACGGCGAGTTTAGTTCAGGGAACGTAAGGAAGGTGCGGAATGGCTGAGCAGAGTTGCTTGTTTTGCAAGATTATCGCGGGTGAGATACCGGGCGACATGGTCCATCAGGACGAACAATGTGTGGTGATTCGTGATATCAATCCACAGGCGCCCACGCACCTGCTGGTGATCCCGCGCGAGCATCTCGAATCGCTTGACGACGCTTCGCAAAGGGATGAGGCGTTGCTGGGCCATCTGCTGCGCATCAGCGCGCGCATGGCTAACTCTGAAGGTCACGCTGACAGTGGTTATCGGACCGTCATCAACACCGGAGCTGGCGCCGGACAATCGGTGTTTCACCTGCACGTTCACGTTCTCGCGGGACGCCCGCTGAACTGGCCTCCCGGGTAACCACAAGAGGCACAAAAAGCACAAAAGGCACAAAAAAGAATTTTAAAAAGTGAACACTCACCTTTTTTAATTCCTTTTGTGCCTCTTGTGCTTTTTGTGCCTTTTTGTGGCTAAGCTTTCGGCGCTACTGCGCGCACCGCGTCAGAAACGCCTGCCTCATATTTCTTAAAATTCTCGTTAAACCGCCGCGCCAGATCGTGCGCCTGTCGATCGTACGCGTCTTTGTCTGCCCACGTATTCCGCGGTTGCAGCACTTCGTTCGGAACTTCCGGACAGGTAACCGGAATGTTCACGCCAAAGATCGGATCGGGCTGCGTTTCGACCTGCGCCAACGACCCGTTGAGAATCGCGCGAATCATCGCGCGCGTGTAACGGATCTTCATTCGCTGGCCCACACCGTATGGACCACCACTCCAACCGGTGTTCACGAGCCAACACACCGCGTTGTGCTTCGCCATCTGCTTTCCTAACAAGTCGGCGTAAACACCCGGATGCAGCACCATGAACGGCGCGCCAAAACACGTCGAGAAAGTTGCTTCCGGTTCTTTGATTCCTTTTTCCGTGCCGGCAACCTTCGCCGTGTATCCGGAAAGGAAGTGATACATCGCTTGTTCCGGCGAGAGACGCGCGACCGGCGGCAGCACGCCAAACGCATCCGCCGTCAACATGATGATGTTGCGCGGGTGTCCGGCGCGGCCTTCGGGAACGATGTTCGCGATGCTCGTGAGCGGGTACGACGCGCGTGTGTTTTCCGTCTTGCGCGCGTCGTCGAGATCGATCTGCCGGGTGATCGGATCGTAAACGACGTTCTCCAGGATCGTGCCGAACATTCGCGTCGTGCGATAGATGTCAGGCTCCGCTTCGGCCGAGAGTTTGATCACTTTCGCGTAGCAGCCGCCTTCGAAGTTGAAGACGCCGTTTTCGGACCAGCCGTGCTCGTCGTCGCCGATCAAACGCCGTTCGGGATCGGCGGAAAGCGTCGTCTTGCCTGTGCCTGAGAGACCGAAAAAGATCGCCACGTCGCCTTCAGCGCCGACGTTCGCGGAGCAGTGCATGCTCATCACGTCGCGTTGCGGCAACAGGTAATTCATGATCGTGAACCCGCTCTTCTTTGTTTCGCCGGCATAAGAAGTGCCGCCGATCAAGACGAGACGCTGGCTGAAGTCCATCAGGATGAACGTCGGCGAGCGCGTGCCGTCGCGTTGCGGATCGGCCTGGAAACTCGGCAGGTTGATAATCGTGAATTCGGGTTTGTGCGGCTCGGTCTCGTTGAGGTTGCTGATGAACATCGTGCGCGCAAAGAGCGAATGCCACGCCAGTTCGTTAATCACGCGTATCGGCAATCGATACGTCGGATCGGCGCCGACGAATGTGTCCTGCACGAACAGATCGCGCCCGTTTGCGTGGGCCATCATTCGTTCTTTCAGCGCGTTGAACTTCTCTTGCGAAAAATCTTTGTTTACGTCGCCCCAGAAAACTTTGTCCTCGCTGCCGGCTTCGCGCACAATCGCCTTGTCTTTGGCGGCGCGGCCAGTGTGTTCGCCGGTGTCGACGATCAGGTTTCCATGATCTGAAAGAACGCCTTCGTTGCGGCGGGCGACCTCTTCGTAGAGCTCTGGTGTGTTCAGGTTCCAGTAAACGCGTGCTGGTTCGGTGATGCCGTAATTACTTAATTCGAACGTCGTATTCTTGCGGCCAAAATGTTTGGTAATGCTTTCAGTACGGGTTGAAGCCATTCATTGTCTCCATATCAACGAGCAAATCCGTTTGGCGGTCTGATTGTTATTCCTCTGCGGCGTTGCGTTGGTCGGCGAGCTGCCGTAGCGCATCGGAAAGGTCACGCGCAGCGCGTTCGATGCGATCGGCAGACGTGTTCAGAGCGTCGACCTCGTCAGGAGAGCGCTGGGCGACGATGGCGAGCGCCGCCTCGACTTGCTCTCTCAAACGGTTTGCCTCATTTTCGGTTTCTTGTTCAGCGCGGGATTTTTGGGAAGCTGCTGCCTGCTGGTTCATAAATTCTTTCAGGACGTAAAAGGATTAATGCTGGTAAAACTAAAAGTTATGCTGGCGTGAAATTCGAGCCAGTGGATAAGTCTGACATTTGCGAGTGAATCAAGCAAGTGCGCGGTCGGGTTTTGTAGACAGTATGAACAAAGTCCCGAGGCAGGTTTCATTTTCCATTTGTCGTTTCTCATTTGCCATTTAGGACTGACCGGGCTCTTAAATGACAAATGAAAAACGAAAAATGACAAACGGAAAATCACAAAGTTCGTTTACGGCGCGAGAGTGGAAGCTGGTGCAGCAGCTCGACACGCCGCTGAAAGTGCAGCGCTATTTCAGCTCGTTGGCGTATAACTGGGAGCGTGATGGTCCGACGATGCGTTCGTTTCGTGAGGTTTTGAAACGAAATGAGGCGCATTGTCTGGAAGCGGCTGTGGGGGCAGCGGTGATTCTGGAGCAACATGGATATCCGCCGCTGTTGCTCGATCTCGAATCACACGACCTGTTAGACCATGTGATTTTTGTTTTCAAGTTTGATGGAAGATGGGGATCGATTGCGCGTTCGCGTGATATTGGTTTGCATGGACGAAAGCCGGTGTTTCGATCGTTGCGCGATCTGGCGTGGAGTTATTTCGACACTTACGTTGACTTTTCTGGTCGTCTCAAAGGCTACGGCCTTACGAGTCTCTACGATCTGGGCAACTACGACTGGCGCTTTTCCTTGCGCAAAATGACGAAGATCGAGGACCACCTTCGTTCTCTCCCGCACAAACCCCTCCCCTCCTCCGACCGTCGCTATCAAAAACTTCTGACCCGCTATCACTCCTTCAAGAAACGCTTCCCCGATCGAGCTCCGACCTACTATGACAGCCGCCCACACTGGATGCTATAATCCGCCCAACCCACTAAAACCCTCATCGGAGAAACACAAATGGCCTGGGTAAATACATCGCCTCTAGTCAAAACATATACGCTCGAGGAGTTTTGGGAGCTTCCTGAGCCGCCAGACCATTCAAAAATTGAATTAATCGCAGGAGTCCTCTACATGACACCTCCTCCTGAGAAACCTCACGGCAAGGTAGTGAGCCGCATAAATAGTTTATTAGCTGTTCACCTCAAAGAGACGGGTAACAAAGGTACAATTTATTTACCTCGCACCGGGATCTCGATCACGCCAAACACATGGCTTGAACCAGATCTCTTCTATGTTTCAGCCGAAACCGAGGCACAAAACACGGCCCGGTATCTCACGACCGCGGACCTCGTCATAGAAGTCATTTCACCGGGTTCGGCAATCTACGATCGAAATACTAAGGCCGATACTTACGCAGCACTGGGCGTTAAGGAACTGTGGCTTGTCGACGAATCATCAGGTTTGATTGAACTTCGCGTTCTTAGTGGCGAATCTCACGTGTTCGATCGCGAAGACGTTTTGAGCTCGACTGTGCTGCCGGACTTCCAATTCAAAGTCGGCGACGTCTTCGGCGACTAGCCGTGCGCGGATTCGAGGGCTGGGAGTTTTTTGGAGCGGGTGTCGAGGAGCATGTGGATGATGACGGCGGTCGTGATGATGGCGCCGCCAAGGAGAGCCCACTTAGAGGGGCGCTCGCCCAGGACAAGGAAGACCCAGACGGGATTAAGCACCGGCTCGATGTAACAGATGATGCCGGCATCAAGTGACCTCACGCCACGTTCCATTCCGATTGTGAATAACGCATAGGAGATGCCGAGTTGGACCACGCCTAAATAAATTACACTGAACCAGTCCTGCGGACCGGCGTGCGAGAGCGCCGCGAATCCCCACGGCGCCGCCACAATCACAACCAACAGGTTTCCGTAAATCACCGACGAAGCGCGATTCACGAGCCGCGCCTGCGGGTGCCGCAGCGAAAGAAAATAAAGCGCAAAACAAAACCCCGACGCCAGCGCCATCACGTTCCCAGCGATGTCCTGCGGTCGCAGTTGACCCACGAAAAACAACGCCATCCCGCCGACGCACACCAACACCGTCGCCAGGTCTCGCGCGCGAAATTTCTCCTTGTAAACGAGCGGCTCGAGTATTAACAGGTAAACCGGCGCGGTGTACTGAAGAAAGATCGCGTTGGCCGCCGTGGTTTCCTTCGTGGCCAGGACAAACAGGATCACCAGCACCGCATAGAGAAGCGCAGCGAAAGCCGTGAGACGATTCAGGCCAAAGCCTTCATGCCTGGTGAGGAGCGCAACCGTCAACAGCGCAAAGAAAGATCGAAGGCAGGAGAGTTCGAGCCCACCGATGGAGTTCCATTTGATGAAGAGCCCGCCGGTGCTCCAAATAAACGCCGCGGCAAACACAAAGAGCAGCGGCGAAACAGCCGGTGAAGACCGATTATTTTCCATTTATCATTTGGCAGTCATCATTTGTCATTCAAAATCACTACTGTCCCAACGTTTTTTGAGTCGCAGGCGATAGCCCGTTGAAATAGAAGAAGTTAAGTCCGATGAAGTTTGTAATCGATTTGAATTCAAGTTCAGACAATCCGAAGCTTTCGCGACTTTTGCGGAAGCGGAGGGTGGATGAATTCTGGCAAATCGATCTTTTCACAACTAATGGACTTTCTTCCGGCCTACGAGTTTCGTCAGTGCGTCGAACGCTACCAGGGCAATTACAAACTCAAGAGCTTCTCCTGCTGGGACCAGTTTCTCTGTATGGCCTTCGCGCAGCTAACTTATCGCGAGAGTTTGCGCGATATCGAAGCTTGTCTGCGTGCACAACAAACCAAGCTCTATCATCTCGGCATTCGGGGCCAAGTCTCACGCAATACCTTGGCCCATGCGAACGCGGTGCGCGATTGGCGCATCTACGCCGACTTTGCACAAGTGCTGATTACTCGCGCCCGCGCACTCTACGTAGACGACAACTTCGGGATCGAATTGGCCCAGACGGTTTACGCTCTCGACGCCACCACCATCGATTTGTGCCTGGCGCTTTTCCCTTGGGCCGAGTTTCGCAAACACAAGGGAGCGATCAACCTCCACACCCTGCTCGACCTGCGCGGCAACATTCCAACTGTTGTGATCATTACACATGGCAAGGTTCACGAGGTGAACATTCTGGATCAGCTCTGCTTCGAAGCGGGCGCCTTCTATGTAATGGATCGCGCTTATCTCGATTTCGCCCGTTTGTACAAACTGCATCTGGCTTCGGCCTTCTTTGTTACCCGGGCCAGAAAGCGCTTCGATTGCCGGCGCCTCTACTCACAACCAGTAAACAGAACAACCGGGGTGATCTGCGATCAGATCGTGACTCTCGTCAATCCCGTTCCTCGCAAAGGCTATCCCGAGACGTTGCGCCGCATTCGTTACTTCGATGTGCAAACGCAGAAACGGCTCGTCTTTCTAACCAACAACTTCAGCCTGCCCCCACTGACTATCGCTCAACTGTATCGCAGTCGCTGGCAGGTCGAGTTGTTCTTCAAGTGGATCAAACAACACTTACGTATCAAAAAATTCTATGGCACATCCGTGAACGCTCCTGAAGACTCAAATCTGGATTGCGATCTCGGTTTACGTGCTGGTAGCTATAGTCAAAAAGGAATTGCAACTGGAGAGCAGTCTCTACAGAATGCTACAGATCTGCAGCGTCTCTATTTTCGAGAAAACCCCCATTTTACAGGCTCTTTCTGTGACCGAAGATCAAAGTACCTTGGACCGTCTTTGCAAACAGTTGATTCTATTCAAGTAACGTTGGGACAGTACTGATTCAAAATGAAAAATGAGAAACAAGCAATGGAAAACGGAAAATGCTCACGGATTGTCTTTCAAGCTCTTGAGATACTTGCCAAACACACCGTTCCACGGTGGGATCACGATCGAGACAGCGCCATGCGTCTGCGCCTGGCAGGCGAGACGAATCAACGGCTTTGGCTCTGTCGTATCGATATAGCCAAACTCCTTGATCTTCTTTCCTTCACGCGCTGCGACGTCCGACAACTTCTCAGCGCCGCCAAGAATGCCAACCCAACACGTCCCGCACGATGCGGAGCGACACTCAACCGGAATCGGTCCCTCAACGCGCCGCGGATCGATCTCACGCCAGTTGCGTGAACGATCGTCGGCAGCGCCCCACGCCAGATCCTGAACGTGATTCATCCGATACGTCGCGCGTTCGTCGTTCTCGTCGTAAGTCACAGTCCATTTCTTATTCACCGTGCGCAGAAAACCGAGCAGCCCCTGGCTATCGTCCTTCGCCCGCTCGCGCAAAACCTGCTCCGGCGACTTCCGCGCATGCCCGTGATCGATCAGCATTTTGCCCGGCGCTTTTTCGCACGCCTCGAGCCCCGCCTGCTGCACGGTCATAAACGCCACTGCCGTGATTCCCACGACGAGCGATCGGTCAACCTTCAACTGCTGCGCCACCTTCTGCGCAACCGCGAGAACCTGGTCCGGCAGCGCAGCCTCGCCGCTAAATTCCCGCGCATGCTGCACCACGGCATTTCTAACTTCCGGCCAGAAACGATGCCCGTACAAAAACGTGTGCGACGAATCGATTTGATCCCGAAGATAGTACGTCCCCTGCATTAACAACTGCTGCCTGAGCTTCTCCGGGTCTTCCGCCTGCGCGAGCGCCTGAAATAGCGACAACGGATAAAAAGCAAACCAAATCTGCGTCGCATTCTGGTCGACTTCGTGAATGGAACGCAGCAGCGTCGTTAGCGTCGCCGACCACGATTCCTCGTCATGCCGATTAAGAAAAGTCTCGAAAGGATTCATGTTATAAAACACCGACTTGTGGTAAAGTTTGTTACCGAAATGGACCCCAATCAGCCTGAAGTCGCAAAAACAGGGCGTACTTTCGACAGTGCTTACAGCTTCTCGTTCAGCATTGCCGTCGGATTGGTTTTGTTCATCGCCGGCCTCGTCATCAGCCTGACGCTTGGCCAAGGCGCGACTATCGGCCTCATCTTCGGCATCCCGCTGCTGATCGCGGGTCTAGTGCTGCCGCTTTTCATGATGCGCGACCTCTTCCATCACAACGAAATTACCGGCGCCTGCCCGTATTGCGACGCGGCGATCAAAACGTCGGACGCCACCATCCGCCTGAACTGCCCAGCCTGTAAACGCGTGATAGAAGTGCGGGAAATGACTCTTCAGCGCGGCGAGTAAAACCATCAGTAACCAGTCGACAATGTGCCACGCGTCAGGTAGTCGCTGAACGTGAAGGCAAACATGATCGCCAGCCAGAACAACGCGGAACCTACTATCACCCAAACAAGCCGTGTGCTGTAACGCACGTGCATGAAATAGAGCACGACGAACGTCGCCTTGGTCGTGGCGATCGTCAACGCGACGATGGTGTTGAGTCTTCCGGGGAAGTCTGCGAATGCAGCGGCGACCGTCAGAATGGTGCCAACCACCAGCACCAAAAAGATCGTTATGTAAACTCTGACTGAAACGATGTGTTCGCTCATCAGCGGTTCCTATCCATGCCCGGCGAGGTGTCGTCCGAGCAAGTAAAGCAACGGAAACAGAAAGATCCAAACGATGTCGACAAAGTGCCAGTAAAGCCCGATCACTTCAACCGGACCGTGATACTCCGGATCGAACCGCCGCTTCAACGAGAAGATGATCAGGTACGTCAACAAGCCAGCGCCGATGATCATGTGCAGCGCGTGCATGCCCGTCATCGCGAAATAGATCCAGTAAAACATCTCCACCTGCGGGAGGGTCGCCACTTCCCCGGTGTGCTCGTCCTTCAACAGGTGAAGCTTATGCGGGTCATGGTCGCCTTCCTGTGCCACGGTTGGACTGAAGGTGATGCCCGGAATTATCCTGCCCGGAATCAGTCGATCCTCGTACTTCTGGTGATACTCGACGGCCTTGATTCCTAAGAACGTCACACCAAGAATGAGCGTCAGCACCAGACACAGTATCTGCGGACGATGCTTCCCGATCTGCGTGAAGTAGACGGACATCGCCATCGTAAAACTGCTCAGAATCAGCACGCCGGTGTTTACAGCGCCAAGCGTGATGTCGAGGTGATTGCTGGCGGAGGCAAACGACAGCGGGAAAAACGAGCGGTAGAGCGCGTAAGCGAGAAACATCCCGCCGAAGAACATGATCTCCGTGACGAGAAAGATCCACATCCCGAGCGTGCCCGCCTCACGCTGCTGCTCCATGTTTTCAAAATGGTGCTGTAGCGCTGGATGGCCGTGAATCTCTTGTGCTGTCGCGTGACTCAAGTTCTACCTTGCTCCTTCAAAATTCCACTACGGCTATGTAGCCGAATACGTCGGCTTCGCCGCCGGATGTGAGGCGAGGCTTGTCTCGCCGTGACCGGTTAAAAGAGATGGGGCTGAGCCCCTCGTACGGCCTCCGGCCTAGGGCAGAAGCCCGAACCAGCGGCGAAGCCGCGTTGATAGTTTAGCCGCTACGGCGAGGCAAGCCTCGCCTCACATCCGGCGGCAGAGCCGTACAGATCCTTGTCAAGCCGCATAAAATCCTTGTCAGGCTTCATAAAAATCTATGCGCGCTCGAATTCGCCGCGAAACTTGCCGACAACCTCAGTCTCCTCGGGCGGCGCGAATTCGTATGCATCCC
Source organism: uncultured Acidobacteriota bacterium (assembly GCA_963770215.1). Lineage (GTDB taxonomy): Bacteria > Acidobacteriota > Blastocatellia > Pyrinomonadales > Pyrinomonadaceae > PSRF01. The sequence goes on along the minus strand of CAVYOP010000004.1, from coordinate 1,158,892 downwards.
AGGTGACGATCGGCGTCGTTTCGAAGTTTTCCGTCGGCGGCGGCGATGGCGTGCGCCATTCGAGTCCCGGCAGGTGCCACGGATTCGCCTCGGCGTGTTTGCCGTAGCGCATCGACCAAACAAAGTAAATCGCCGGAATCAACATGCCGAAACCCAGGATCGACGCGCCCGCCGTCGACAACACATTGAACACCTGAAACTCCGGCGGATACGCGTGATAACGCCGCGGCATGCCGAGAAAACCGGCGACGAACTGCGGCAGAAACGTTAAATTGAACCCGACGAAGATCACCAGCGCACTGAATCGTCCCCAGCCTTCGGGATACATGCGTCCGGTCATCTTGGGCCACCAGTAATGCAGCCCGCCGAGATACGCCATCAACGTTCCACCGACCATGATGTAGTGGAAATGAGCGACAACGAAATACGTGTCACTCAAATGCACGTCCACTGCGAGCGACGCCAGGAACAGTCCCGTCATGCCGCCGATCGTGAACAAGCCGATGAAGCCGAGCGCGTAAAGCATCGGCGTGTCGTAAGAGATCGACGACTTGTAGAGCGTGGCAGTCCAGTTGAACACCTTGATCGCCGACGGTATCGCCACCGCAAAGCTCAGAAACGAGAAGATCATTCCGGCATAAACGGATTGCGGCGTCACGAACATGTGGTGTCCCCAAACGAGGAAACCAAACACGGCAATCGCGATACTCGAAAACGCGACGAAGCTGTAACCGAAAATGTTTTTGCGCGAGAAGTTTGCGATCAGCTCGCTGATCACGCCCATGCCCGGCAGCACCATGATGTAGACCGCCGGATGCGAGTAAAACCAGAACATGTGCTGGAACAGCACCGGATCGCCACCGAGCGCCGGGTTGAAAATACCGACGCCTGACACACGCTCAAACGCCATCAACAGAACAGTGATCGCGATCACGGGCGTGCCCAGAACCATGATCAGACTGGTCGCATATTGAGCCCACAGGAAAAGCGGCATGCGAAACCAAGTCATGCCGGGCGCGCGCATCGTGTGAATCGTGACGATGAAGTTCAGCCCCGTCAGGATTGACGAGAAACCGTTGATGAAGATTCCGAGTCCGGTGGCGACGACGTAAGAGTTCGAAAACGTGGTGCTGAACGGCGTGTAAAAAGTCCAACCGGTATCGACGCCGCCCGCCAGTAGAGCGTAAATCGTGATGATGCCGCCGGCCAGGTAGATGTACCAACTAAGCAGATTTATCCTGGGAAATGCGAGATCTTTTGCTCCGATCATCATTGGGACGAGGAAGTTTCCCAACGTCGCCGGGATCGACGGGATGAGGAAGAAAAAGATCATTATGATGCCGTGTTGAGTGAAGACCTTGTTGTAGGTTGTCGAGGCGAGGAAATCGCCCTGCGGGGTCAACAGCTCGAGACGGATCATCAGCGCGTAGATGCCGCCGATAAAGAAGAAGAAAGTGATCGAGGCCAGGTAAAGCAGAGCGATGCGCTTGTGATCTTTGGTCAACAACCACGACTTCAAGCCGTAGACGGCGTTCATGTAGTTGACCTTCGACGGCGCCGGTAATTCGAATGACTCTATTGGCTTCATAACGATCTTACTTATTGATCATTTTCCATTTGTCGTTTGTCATTTTTCATTTATAAGGCCCGTTCCAAATGACAAATGGAAAATGTCAAATGATAAATGACCAATACTCTTACCTAACCGGAGATGGACTCGCCGTTGCAGGCGTCGCCTGTGTTTCGCCGGCTCCGTGCAGCGACTTGATGAACGCCACCAACTGCATCAACTGATCTTCGCTAACCTGCCCTTGAAACGTCGGCATGATCGGCCCAAAGCCCGCGACCAGCTTCGCCTGCGGGTTGATGACCGACTCACGCAGATAACCTTCATCGGCAGTAACGGTCGCGCCGCTCGCCAGCGAAACCTGCCTGCCAAACAAACCGTCGAGCGTCGGGCCCGCGCCCGCCTTCGCCATTCGCGCCATGACACGAAGCGCAACCCAGCGTTTGATAGAGTTGCTGCCCGGCGACGGCCGGCGTCGTCGTGCCCGTGTTACCACTCAACCAGTTATCAAAATCGCGCGACTCCATCACGATCACCGTTCCCGTCATACCGGAATGGTTCATGCCGCAATATTCGGCGCAGAACAGGTGATACCTGCCCGGCTTTGTCGCCTCGAACCACATCGTCGTGTAGATCCCGGGCACGACGTCGGCCTTCGTCCGAAACGCCGGCACGAAGAAATCGTGAATCACGTCTTCTGAGGTCATGATCAACTTCACCTTCCGTCCTACAGGGACATGCAGCTCGTTGATCTCGCGCTGGCCCGTTGCGTGTTGCAGCTTCCACATCCACTGCTTGCCGACAACGTAGACCTCCATCGCGTTTTCCGGCCGTTTGTACTGCTGGAAATAACACGTTCGCGCCCCAGACAAACATCGTCATCGCGATGACGAACGGAATCACCGTCCAAACTGTCTCGAGCTTGTGCGAACCGGCAACCGGGCGCGGAATCTCCCACGGCGTGCGTCGTCGATAGCGGATTACGAAGAAGATCAGCGTCGCCGAGATCAGCAACGTGAAGAAGAGCGTAACGCCGGAAAGATAAAAATACAGCGCATCGACCTTCCACGAAATAGTGGAAGCGCTCTCAGGAACCAATGGAATCCACGACTGCATTTACTGAACCGCACCCCTGCTGACCCCGTCAACTTGCCAACTTGTTGCGGGTTACGCTGTTTAAGCAACACGATCATCGCAATGATTCCCAGCAGCGTGATCACTCCCATAATCCGCAAGACCCGCATCACGGCCGCGCCGTATTTTCCGGTCGCCGGATCGTAGTGATAGCAATAGAGCAACAACTCGTCCGCCAGCGATCCGATCCTGCTCTGCGACGACTCCATCAGACCAAGACGAAGATCGCGCGCCGCATATTCGACGCCGTAAAAGTAGCGCGAGAGTTTTCCTTCAGGCGTCGCGACCATGATCCCGCTCGCGTGCGCAAACTGCTTCGTCTTCTTCGTCGTAGTGATAACGAAACCCGACCGCGTCAGTGATGCGCTCGATGCTCGCCGGATCGCCAGTCAGAAAATGCCAGCCGCTCTTGGCGCCGGCGCGCATCTTTTCCGGCAAGTAATCGACGTAACCTTTTTCTTGGCGGCGGCGAGCTCGGCCGTCTCGCGCGGATCGAAGCTGATCGAGACCACGTCAAACTCTTTTCCGACCTGAAACGGCAGCACGCGAAACGATGTGACCATGCCGTTGAGAATCTGCGTGCAGAGCATCGGACAATCGTAATAGACGAGCGAAAAGATGACGGGCTTCTTGCCGAAGTACTGTCCGAGTTTCACTTGCTGGCCGTTCTCATCGCGAAATTCGAGATCCAGTGGCAACTGCTGATCGAGTTTCTGCTCGATCCGAACGTCACGCAGCGCGGTTGGCAGACCAGTCGACGGATTTCCGCTGGACGGTCGCGCGCCGTAAAGCGGCGAACTTGGCCCCGGCTGTCCTAACTGCGCAAACGCAGGCGACACGGCACCAACACAAATCAGCACGAGCAATGCCGGCAACAAAGATGTCTCCCGCAAAGGCGCAAAGACGCAAAGCGCTGCCGCGTTTCTAAGAGTTTTCTTTGCGCCTTTGCGCCTTTGCGGGAACAATTTCATCGCAACTTCACCGTCTGTCTACCCGAGCTCATGTCACTCGGCACACTGATCGCCCAGTCGTCGAGCTTGTTGGGCGCTCGGTCTGTCTTCGCCGGCAAGCCTTCGCCCGACACGACCTTCTTCATCGCCTCTTCGATCGGCATTCCGACTACGTTCCCTGATTGATCTTTCACGCCGGTTTGCAACGCTTCCAGCCATTGCTTCCGCAACGTTTCATATTCCGCCTGCGGATGCGTCAGTTGCAGTTCCACCGTTTGCCCGTTTTCCAGTTTGACCTCGAACCCGCGCTGTCCCTGTAATCGCGGCTCCGGAGGCAGACGCTGCGCTTCATCCAGCCGGCGCAACGACATCGGACCGGGACCGCGCTCCTTCGCTACCTCGCTATTGAAATAACGGAACAGGAACCACACGCCGATCGACGTCACGATACCCAGGACCATAAGGAAGCCGACGAACGTCAACACCCCACGCACATTGACGTCGCTCGTCTCGTGCGTGACTTCGACGTTGCGAATGTGCGAAACGTCCGGTGTCTCTGTGCGATGTCCGTTACCGTCTCTCATCAATGCCCCGCATGCATCTGTTCCAATACCGATTCATACTGCGGATCGTTGATTGGTATCAGCGATCGTTTACCCAACTGCCAGGTGAAGATTCCCAGCCATAGCCCGCCGAAGCCGATCAACGCGAGCACGTCCAGCGCAGATCCACAGCAATTTTTGCCGCTCGAAAGCCGGAACAAGCATCCAGATCAAATCGATCATGCGCATCACGATGATCAGCATCGCAACCAGCACCAGCTTTCGCGGATCGCGCTTCAACGCCGCGCGACAGCAAAAACAGAAACGGCGCAGCGAAATGCAGTATCCCGATCGCGATGATGACGGCGCCCCATAAACCGTGTGTGCGGTCCAAATAGTAGGTGATCTCTTCGGGCAGATTTCCTGACCAGATGATCAGGTACTGCGAAAACGCGAAATACGCCCACAGCATCACGAGCGCCAGCAGCAACTTCCCCAGATCGTGAAAATGCAACGGCGCGACGATCCGGCTCAGCGGTTCGTTTCTCGAAAGCATCGCGAGGGCGGCGATCGTGAAAGCCAGCGCGCTCAAACTCCACGACGCGACGTAGATGAAACCGTAGATCGTCGAGAACCATTCCGGTTCGAGCGACATGTACCAGTCGATCGAAGCGAAAGTGACACTAAAGATCAGCGCCACCATGCCCGGTCCGGCCAGCACGCGCATGTTCTTGGTGTAACGATTGTCGGCAGTTCGATCCTGCGCCAGCGACCATCGATTCAGTAAGTAAGCGAGCGTCAGCCAAACCGCGAAATAAATAACCGCACGGATCGTAAAGAACGGAAGATTCAGGTATCCGAGCTTGAACTTGACTGCTTCATGCTTCTCCGCCTCTGCGTGGTCCATCCAGTGGTGATACAGCGAATGCGATCCGAGCAGAATGGGAATAAACAAGACGGCCATGAACGGCAGCGTTCTCGTCGAAGCTTCGAGTATGCGCCGGATGACAAAACCCCAACCGCCGCCGGTCAGGTGCTGCAGCATCAGCAACGCGAGGGAACCGACCGCGATTCCCGTCCAGAAAGTCCAACCGATCAGGTAGGCTTCGAAGAATCGATCGTGATCCAACGGGAGGAGCATCGCCAGTATCAGCACGATGCCCGCGATCAACGCGCGTCGCTGAAAGCTCGACATGTTTGGAGGATTGAACGACGTGGCGCTCATCAGTCGTGTCCTCCTGCGGCCGGCGACGGCGAAGGCGATGGGGCCGGACTCGCACCCGGCACCGGTGACGCGCCCGGCTGTGCCTGCGGGTTTAGCTGGCTAAGTTGCAGGGCGCGAACGTAGGCGATGATGGCCCAACGATCCTGCACGGAAATTTGCGCAGCGTACGACGGCATCGCGCCCCAGCCGTTCGTGATCGCGTCGAAGAAATGACCGACAGGCGCCTGGCGCAGGCGATCGTCATTGAACGACGCGGCGCGACGAAAACCGCGGCGCACGATCATGCCGTCGCCATTGCCCGTAAGCCCGTGACAGACAGTGCAAAAGATCTCGTAGCGCTCCTTGCCACGACGCACGGTGTCTTCCGTGACCGGGAATGGGAAGTATTCGATGTCATCCGCGAAAACGTTTTCTGTACCCGTCTGTGGAGACGCGGCCGGCGACGCGGCTGGCGATACAGCGGCCAGGGATCTTCCGGCTTTCTTACCAGTGAAATACTCGGTGTCAACACGCAGAAATCCGCGTGGAATCGTTCCTTCGATCGGCTGTCGCCCGGACAGCCCGTCGTTAAAGAACGTCGAACTGCGGTAAGGCTTCATCTTCGGCTGGTTCTGCATGTCGTAACGACACCCGGCGCCCAGAACGCAAGCGCCCAAAATCAGCAACCAAACCTGAAACCTGTACTTAGACTTCCACATCGCTGACTTCAATCGGATTCAAACTCTTCAACAGATCCACGACCTTGTCGTGATCGAACTTCGGATCGTTTGCCTCAACTGCCAGAAAGAACCGATCGCGCGTGGCGAGCGCGAAGTTCGGCGTGTTGAAAACCGGGTGATATGGTTGCGGCAACTTGTTCAGTATCAACATGCCCAGCACTGCCGAAAACGCCGCCGCCAAAACCGTGCATTCAAAAGTGATCGGAATGAACGCCGGCCAACTGTTGTACGGCTTGCCGCCGACGTTGATCGGATAGTCGATCACTTCAATGTAGTACTGCATGAAAAACCCGGCTAACCCGCCCAGCACGCCGCCGATGAAGACGATCAATGGCAAGCTCGTGTGCGTGAACCCGATAGCCTCCGACAATTCCTCGATCGGATAAGGCGAGTAACCGTTGATCCGGCGATAACCCGCTTCGTAAGCCTTTCGCGCCGCATGTACGAGCTCATTCGGACCTTCAAACTCCGCAATGACGCCATACAACGGCGGCGCGTGACGGCGATGCGGGTGTACGGGAAAATCCATCGCCCTACTCCTCGACCTCCGCGCTCGGCAGAATCGTGCGCATCTCGAAGATCGAAATCATCGGCAGGAACCGGATAAACAGAAACAGCAGCGTAAAGAAGAAACCGATCGTGCCGATGAACATGGCCCAATCCCACTGCGTCGGCTGGTACATGCCCCACGACGACGGCAAATAGTCGCGATGCAAACTCGTGACGACGATCACGAATCGCTCCAGCCACATGCCGATGCTCACGACGAATGAAATGATCCACAGCACCAGGAGGTTCGAACGCAGCTTCTTGGACCACAAAAACTGCGGCGCGATGATGTTGCACAGGATCAGCGCCCAGTAATACAGGCTGTACGGACCGTGCATGCGGTTCCAGATCATAAACCGTTCGTACTTGTTACCGCTGTACCAGCCGAAAAACGCTTCCATCATGTAGCCGTAGCCGACGATCAATCCGGTCGCGAGCATCACCTTCGCCATGTTGTGCATGTGGCGCATGGTGATGAAACCTTCCAGACCGTAGAACCGTCGCAGCGGGATCGTCAGCAACAGCACCATCGCGAAACCCGCGTAGATGGCGCCGGCGACGAAGTAAGGCGGAAAGATCGTCGCGTGCCATCCCGGAATGATGCCAACCGCGAAGTCGAAACTGACGATCGTGTGCACTGAAAGCACGAGCGGCGTCGCCAGACCGGCGAGCAACAAGTACGCCATCTCGTAGCGATGCCAGTGGCGCGCGGAACCACGCCAGCCCATCGCCAGCAAGCCGTAGAGCATCTGAAACGGTTTGCTGCGGGCGCGATCGCGCAAGGTGGCGAAGTCGGGAATCAAACCGACAAACCAGAACATCGCGGAGACCGTCGCGTACGTCGAAACGGCAAACACGTCCCACATCAACGGGCTGCGAAACTGCGGCCAGATGCCCATCGTGTTGGGATACGGAAACAGCCAGTACATCAGCCACGGGCGGCCAAGGTGAAAAATCGGATACATGCCGGCCTGGGCCACCGCGAACAGCGTCATCGCTTCCGCGAAACGGTTGATCGACGTGCGCCAGCGCTGTCGCAACAGCAACAGGATCGCCGAGATGAGCGTGCCGGCGTGACCGATGCCGATCCACCAGACGAAGTTGAGAATGTCGACGCCCCACGCGACGGGAACGTTGACGCCCCACAACCCGATGCCGACGAAGACAAGGTTTGTGATCGCCAGCAACATCAGTTGGAAGAGGGCAAACGAGATCGCGAAACCAAAGAACCACGCCAGCGACGTCTTTCGCTTCAAGACGATCGAGCTGATCTTGTCGGTAACTGACGCAAACGTCATCCCCGGATCGATCACGGGCGTCGTCGAGTGCATCGGCCCTTCCATGTAGGGTTTGTTTGGTTCTTCTTCAGCCACGACTAATCTCAGGATTCGGGTTCTTAAGCGCCGACAAATAAGTTGTGCGCGGTTTCGTGTTCAATTCTTCCAGCAGCGAGTAGTTGCGTTCCTCTGCTTTCAATTTCGAAACGCGGCTGTTCGGATCGTTGACGTCGCCAAACACGATCACGTCAGTCGGGCAAACCGCCTGGCACGCGGTGACGATCTCGCCGTCGTTCACGCGCCGCCCTTCAAGCTCTGATTGGATCTTCGCGTTTTGAATGCGCTGCACGCAGTAGGTGCACTTCTCCATCACACCGCGGCTGCGCACCGTCACTTCCGGATTGCGCATCAGTTGATAAAGCGGCGTGTCCCAGTCCTGGTAAAGGAAGAAGTTGAACCGGCGCACTTTGTACGGACAGTTGTTGGAGCAGTACTTCGTGCCGACACAGCGGTTGTAGACCATGTCGTTCAAACCTTCGGCGCTGTGGACGGTCGCGTGGACCGGGCAGACCGGCTCGCACGGCGCGTTCTCGCAGTGCATGCACGGAACGGGCATGAAGCTCGTGCCTTCGGGTTGGTTTGGATCGGGTCCTTCGAAATAGGTATCGAGGCGAATCCAGTGCATCTCGCGGCTGCGCGTCACTTCTTTCTTGCCGACTACGGGGATGTTGTTCTCCGCCTGGCAGGCGATCGTGCAGGCGTTGCAGCCGATGCAGTTGTTCAGATCGAGCGCCATGCCCCACGCGTAGTTGGGTGCGTTTTCTGATTGGTTCTTGTAGTCGTACTCCGGATACAGCGTGATCTCCGGATGTTCATCGTGCTTCTCGCCGTGCAAAAACTGTTCGAGCGTTTGCGAGCGCAGGATGTCGCGCGGTTCGCTGCTGAAGTTCGGATCCTCCAGGTTGAAATGAAGTTGGGTTGTGGCGAGCTCGTAAGTTTGGCCGGTGTTGCGAGCCTGGACGCGCTGAACAAACCACAGCGCATAAGAATCGCGCACCGCGTACGCATCGAAGCCGATCTTTTCCTCGTTCAGACCACTGCCGACGCGGCCGGCGAGACGGCGGCCATAGCCGAGATGGATTGTGATCACACCGTCAGGTTGTCCGGGCATAATCCACATCGGCGCGGTCAACTTGCGGCCGTCTCGATCCAGCTCGATTAACGGCACGTAATGTTCGCGGCCTTTGACGGCGCCACGGTTGGTCCTGACGCCGGCGATTGATTCGGCGGTGTTGGGACTGACGACCGCGACGTTGTCCCAGGTCACTTTTGTCAGCGGTCGCGGAAGCTCCTGCAACCAGCCATTGTTGGCGAAGCGGCCGTCGTGGATCGATGGATCTGGACGGAACACGAGCTCATAACCGCCGGCGGGAATGGGAAGTGACACGGGTACAGTCGGCGCTTGATTGGTGGGCGTTAGTGTCTTCGCCGGGAACGCCGAATTCGCGATGTACCCGTCGTGAACCGACTGCCGCCACCACGATTCAAAATCTCCTGTCGCTGTTTGCGGAGAAGGCGCAGGTGCAGCTTGCAGGGGACTCGGGCTCGCTTGCGGTGTTGGTGATGCTTGTGGGGTTTGCGGTTGCGGGCTCGCACTCGGGCTGGCGCCGGCGCCGCCGGATCTTTGCGACTGCCAGTACGACTTAACAATGTCCAATGGCCGGCGGTCGTACTGATCGGAAAATACAGCGAGCATTTCGTAGGCTGACTTTCCGTCATGCAGCGGCTCGATCAGCGGCTGCATGATCGTGATAGTGCCGTCGTAGGAACGCGTGTCGCCCCACGTCTCGAGGAAGTGCGCCGCGGGCACGTGCCAGTGACAGACTTCGGAAGTCTCGTCTTTGTATTCACCCAGATGGACGCGCAGCTTCACTTTCTCGAGGCGTGCGAAATCGAGCTTGAGATCGGCCGGCGTGTTGTGGACCGGATTGCCGCCGATGATCACGAGCAGTTCGACGAGACCTGCATCGATATCGCTCACCAGCTCTTGCAGCGACTGCCGGTGATCCACGGGGTTGACTTCCAGCGGATCGGTGTAGAAAACCGTCTTGCCGACATTCCCCAGCGCGCTGATTCATCGCATGGCCCCACGCATGAACGTACGGCGGCTGGTTCTCGCCGACTAGCACGATACTCGCGCCCGGATGTTGCTGCAGATCGCGAACCAGCGGATCGATCCATGCCGGAGTCCCGCTTCCGTCTCCGCCCGCAGTGACCGATTGCGGAGCGATGCGGCGCGCCAGCGCGCTGCGCGATCACTTCCATCTCGACTCGGCTTCACGGCCCACGCATGATCCGCACAAGCGCCGGTATTCGACGGCGTCGACTCGATCACGTAGAGCCGGTTCATCTCGCGATTTTTCTCGGTAACTCGCCGGCGCGCATAAAACTCACGCGCATAACGCAGCGTGCCGGGCATCGCGGCAAGGAAGTCGCTGTCGATCGAAAGCACTCGCTGCGCGAGATCGAAGCGATAAGTCGTGTTTACGGGTTGACCGAAAGCCACCACCGCGCCCGCGCGCGCGTTGTCGCGATTCGCAGGTTCGTACTGGTGCCACTTTGCTTGCGGCAACGCCCGCAACAGTTCGTTCATCTGCGCGCCAAGCGATGGCGAGATGATCGTTTCAGTCAAAAACCGGATGCCTGCGCCTTGATTCGGCCGTTGCTCGTCGAGCACGGTGCGCATCTCGCCGACAAACGTGGTCCACGTGCGAATGTCTTCACGGATACGTGATCGTTTGCGATCGATCGGGATCGTAAAGACTCAGTATCGCGGCTTGAGTGAAGATGTCAGTAGCACTCGATCCACGCGGATCGCGCAACGGATCTTCGGCCGGAAAATCAACAGGCCGGTTGTTTGGATGATCCGGATTGCCTTCGATCTTCGTCGGGCGGCCTTCGTTGCTGCGCACCAGCACCGGCGTGCCGACGCCAAACAACGGCGCCGCAGTCGCAAAGAACAAGCGGTTTGCCCGGAACCTGGTCTTCCGGCTGGTTGACGTAAGGAACGATCTTCTCCGGCGGCTGAAAAACGCAACCACTCAAACCGGCGAGCGCAAGCGACGCACCCATCAGCTTGATAAACGTGCGACGCTCGATCGGATCGTTCCACCCTTCCGCCTGTTGCGGAAACTCGCGCGCGACAAATTCGCGAAACTCCGGCGTGTCAGCCAGCTCTTCGAGACTGCGCCAATATTTCTTGCCCCTGCGCGGCGCTTCCCCATCCTGCAGCGACAGGATGTGATCGCGCATCAGTTTGAAGTTTATGTGACGATCGCTGTCGCTCATTTCGCACTTCACATTCTACCGGTGACAAGTCGAACAACTCGTCAGAACCGTCCTCCCTGGATCCGATACTTGCTCTTTCAAGTCGACGCCTTCGTCCAACTCCTCGGTCGCTCTTGTTCTCCGGCCGCCACTCCATGTCGAAAATCTTGTCCTTCGGGCCGCACAAATTTTTCCGGCTCGCGATGACACTCCAAACACCACTCCATCTGCAGCGTCGCTGCCTGATAAACGATCGGCATCTCGTCGACTCGTCCGTGACACGTCGAACAACCGACGCCTTTCTTCACGTGAATGCTGTGATTGAAATAAGCGTAGTCCGGCAGGTCGTGTACGCGGATCCACTCGATCGGCTTGCCGGTGCGAAAACTCGCGCGCACCGGTTCGAGATATGGACTATCCGCCCAGATCTGTTTGTGACAATTCATGCACGTGCTGGTTGAAGGCATGCCTGCGGAAGCGGACGTTTCGACAGACGTGTGACAATAGCGGCAATCGATGCCGTCGTCGCCGACGTGATGTTTATGACTGAATTGGACTGGTTGCTGTCGTTCGACCCACTGGCCGGTGTTCCAGGACGAACGATTCAGCTCAACTGCGACCCACAGCAGCGCAACAGCAATGAAAACAGCGCCATAGATCGTGATTTTCGCCAGCGCGTTGGTGCTGTGATGGAAAATCTGTGGCATCGCCGCAGGATTCGTGAGGGCACGTCACACCGATACACTGGGAGACACACAGCCCACAAACCTTTCGCACTCTAAATGTTTATTGCAAAGTAACGAGTTACTTTACCAAATAGATCGCAGATTTTCAAATTGCGGATAATCTGTGAAGCATCCGTGTAGAGATCTATGACTAACTGATGTGCGCGTCACGGGCCAGCATGGCCAGCGCCGATCGGCGCTGCGTCGGGACCGAGTTTGGCGGCAACGATCTCGGTCGCTTCGAAACAAGGCTGAAAAGCACGGCGCTTTACTTCCTGAATGATCGGATTGAGGATCAGCGCGCCGGCATCCATCACGCCGCCGCCAAGCACGATACGTTCGATATTCAACAGGTTGATCACGCTGGCGACGCCTGTGCCGATGTATTTTCCGGTGCGCTCGATCATCATCAGCGCGAAATCGTCGCCTTCATTCGCCTGCGTGCGCGACGTCGTCGGCAGTGAAGTTTTTATTCAATCCGAGACGTGACAAAGACGAGGTCGAATCGCGATTCAGACGTTCTCGCGCACGGCGCACGATGCTCGGCGCGGACGCCACTGTTTCCAAACATCCGGTGTTTCCGCAAACGCATTCGAGTCCTTCGGTATCGATCGTGATGTGACCGACTTCGCCGGCGAAACCGGAAGCGCCGGTCCAAAGTTTGCCGTCGAGAATGATCGCGCCACCGATACCGTTTCCGATCATCATGTAAAAAAGTTGCGGCTGCCGACGCCCGGCGCCGCCTTGAATTCACCGTAAGCTGCGGCGTTTGCGTCGTTTTCGATCTCGACGCGCAAGCCCGTGGCGCGTGTCAGTTCGCCATGAAGATCTTCGACGCAGCGTCTGCGGAAAATCGCGCGGCGATGACGACGCGATCGCGTTTGTCGATTCACCAGATCCGGGGATCGCGATGCCCAGCGCCGCGACATTGTCACGGGAGGCACGCAATTGCGCAGCGATTTCCGCGACATTGCGAAACCATCGTCTCCGGCGAGATCTCGGCGTCGCGGCGTTCGAGTATCCGGCCGTCGTTGTCGACCAGCGCGGCTCGCACGTGTGAGCCTGAAACATTGATGCCGATGAAGTTTGGTCCCGGAGTAGTCATGGTCAGTTGGTCTGGGGAGATAGTTGCGTTCAACGAAGCATAGTCGAGGGTTTCAGGGCTGTCAAACAGGTGGTTCTGAGAGTAGAATGCCCGCAGGACATATGGAAAATCTGCAGATTCGCATACTGCTGCCCACTGATTTCAGCGAATGTGGGAACTATGCCCTCTCCTACGCCGCGTCGCTGGCGCGGACGTTTCGGCGCTTCGATCATCTGTATCAACGTCATCGAGCCGATCGTGCCGACGGTTGGCTATTCAGGAATGACTGAACCGTTGCCGATTGCCGATATCGCCGAACAACTCGAAGATTCAGCCGAGCGCGAGTTGCCGAAACTCGCCGAGTGTGATGAATGCGCGGGGCTGGAGATCGAAGAGTTGGTGGTCCATGGCGAAGCGGCTTCGGAGATCGTTCGCGTCGCCAGGGAACGCGAAGTTGACCTGATTGTTATTGCGTCGCATGGAAGGACCGGGTTGGGCCGGATAATTTTCGGTTCGACTGCGGAATCTGTCGTGCGGCATGCCTCGTGCCCGGTTTTGGTCGTGAAACCTCCGCCAGAAGAAGTGACTGAACAGTAGTCAATAACGAGCCCTCCAGTTTATTCTGTCAGCCGCCGTCACTCTGATGCGCGCTTATACGGATTTCATGCACCTCGACTTTCTCTACGAACTCATCGGTCAGTATGGACTGTATGCGGTGTTGATCCTGGTGATGATCGAGGGCGACATCACGCTGCTGATGGCGGGCGTGTTGGCGCACAGCGGTTTTTTTGGTGAGTACAGCTTTGCGCGCGTGTTGATCTGGGGCACATTGGGCGGGTGTGCGAGCGACAACCTCGCCTATTTCGCGGGCCGCGCGTTTTGCGAAGGCGTCAGAGAGTTTCGTTTCTACCGCGTCGCGAAGCCCCGACTCGAACGGCTGACGAACAAATTCGGTCCGCTTTCGATCTTTCTTTCGAAGTACATCTACGGACTGCGCTGGGCGGCGTGTGTTTTTTACGGCGTCGGGCGCATGCCTTACCTGCGTTTCCTGCTACTGTCGTTTGCGAGCTGTTTTCTGTGGGTGTTTGTGCTTGCGGGCGCCGGTTACTTTTTCAGCGGCGCGGTAATGGGACTGATCGGCGACTTTCAGCGTCTCGGCAAAGTGTTGCTGGTAATCGTGGTGGTCGGAATCGTTGGCTTTTATCTCGCCGAGCGCTTCTGGATCTCGCGTAAAGTTGAAGAGGTCAATCCCGAAAGAGTGCGGGAGTTCGAACACGCTGCGACCGAAAAGCTAGAGGATCTGCGCGACGAGTTGCGGGAGCACATCCCGTTCAAACAACACCGGGGCGAACACAAAGAGCGTAAAAGCGACGGCGACTAACGGGATTGGCGATTGCCGAGTGCCGAGTGCCGATTTGCAAAGGGGGAATCGAATTGTTAACTTGCGTCACGTTATCCAAATCCACTAACCGAGCCGATCGCAATCGGCAATCGACAATTGGCACTCGGCAATGATTATTGAGTCTTCAGCACCTCCCCGCGTCGACCTGGAGGGCGGCACGATCGACATCTGGCCTCTTTACCTTTTTCATCCCGGGGCGACCACAGTTAATTTCGGACTTTCACTAAAAGCTCATTGCCGCATCGAGACCCGCGACGATGGCCGCATCATTCTCGAATCGCGCGATCGGAAAGTTGCCTTCGAAACCGAGCTCTCGGCGATTGAAGATCTGTTACAGGAAGAACGGCTGGAGTTGATCTCGAAGCTGGTCCACTTCTTCAAACCGACGACCGGGTTTCATCTCGTGGCCGACAGCAATGTGCCTGCCGGCGCAGGGCTCGGCGGTTCGTCGGCGCTGGCGATTGCGTGTATCGGCGCGTTGAACCAGCTCGTTGGAAATCGTTACGACGAGCATAAGTTCGTCATGCTCGCGGCGAACGTTGAATCGACGGTGATCAAGAGCCCGGCTGGATTTCAGGATTACTATCCGCCGATGTATGGATCGGTGTTGTGCGTTCATTTTGGCCCGGAAGGGATCAAACGCGAGGCGTTAGACGTGAATATCGAAGAGCTCGAGCGTCGCATCGCGATCTGTTACACGGGCGAGCCGCGGCTTTCCGGAATCAATAACTGGGAGATCTACAAACGCCACATCGATGGCGATCCGGAGTTGTTTGAATTGTTTGACGGGATACGCGATTCAGCGCGCAACATGCGCGAGGCGCTGCTGGCGGACGATTGGGATCGAGTAGCTGAAGTAATGAAGAACGCCTATCCGAATCGCAAACGTCTCGCGCCGACGATCACGACGCCGCAAATGGACATGCTGGTCGAGAAGGCGTTGGCGAATGGCGCGGAAGCGGCGAAGGTCTGTGGCGCTGGTGGCGGTGGATGCATCGCGTTCCTGTGCGCGCCTGGAAGACGTGCAGACGTCGAGGCTGCGTTGGCGAGTGAAGAAGGCGTGGAAGTGTTGGATTGGAAAGTCGCGCGTGAGGGGTTAACGGTTACGGTCAGTTAGCCACAAAAAGGCACAAAAAGCACAAGAGGCACAAAAAAGAATTTTAGAAAGGTGAGTGTTCACTTTTTTAAATTCCTCTTTGTGCCTTTTGTGCTTTTTGTGCCTCTTGTGTTAACCACCTTCGGCGCGTTGCTTCGCGGCTGCTGAAAGAGCAGCAAGGCGTGCGACTTTCTGTTCGAAGGATTCACCCGGCACTGGGCCAGTGTCGACAACTCCGCAATAAGTCGAACGCTTGAACATCGAGCGATCTGCGTTGCCGGTCGGTTTGTGATCGGCAGAACTTGAAGCAGCAGGTGCTGGCGTTGGTGCGGCAACAGGTGCGGCTTCGGCCGCAGTTGGAGCAGGAACGGCTTCGACGGAAGCTTCTGGTTCACCACCTTCTTCGGCGCGTTGCTTCGCCGCAGCCGACACCGCTTTCAATCGCGCGACCTTCTGCTCGAAAGTCTCACCAGCAACCGGACCAGTATCTGCTACACCGACATACGTCGAACGTTTGAATAGCTGGCGATTCGGATTTTGCCCGAGTGTCTTGTGCTCCGCGGGTTTCGCAGCCGCCGCGGGTGCAGCCGCTTTCGGCGCTGCGGGAGTCGCAGCCTTCGCGGGCGCAGCAGCTTTCGCAGCGGGAGCGTGTGCCGCGGCTTCAGTCTCGAGCATCACGTAAACGCCGCGCTCGTTCTTCTTGACCACCGGCAGCGTTCCGCCCGCCGCCTGCAACAACGCAGTCAACTCCGCTTCCACGAACCGCACCTGCTTATTCGGATCGCGCACGTGGCCCAACGGCGGACCCATGTACAACATCCCGCACGTTTGGCATTTTGAAAGCACGTCGTCGCCGCGCAGGTGAACCACGGCCGCCTCACCCGCCGTGCGCAATTGTTTCAGGTGCCCGTTGCAGAGCTTTCCCTTTTCGTTCTTCTCGTTGCAAACCGTCTGCGCATTCGTGATTCGCTTGGGAACAATCGCCGCAGCGGTTGCCATCGAGTCGAGTTTGCCGGTTGTCGCGTCAGTAGCTGCCATAGTTGGAAGCGAATCTTAGAAATGACGAACGAACATTGTCAATACGCAGCCGCGAATGCGTTATGCTCACCACCAATGTTTCCGGAGCTGGTTACACGGATCTGGCGGTTCCTGCCTGCGCGACTGCACCGCTGGACGATGCGCATCACACACTCGCGCTTCACGGTCACAGCCGGCGCAATCGTTTTTAACGATAACGGCGAGGTTTTGTTACTCAAACACCGCTTTCGCGCGGGCAGCGGCTGGGGCCTGCCCGGCGGTTTTCTCGAAGCAGGCGAACAACCGCTCGAAGGATTGCGACGCGAGCTGCGCGAAGAGATCGGACTCGAAGTCAGCGAAGCGGAACTTTTTGCCGCGCGATCGTTTCGCAAACCGCGACAAGTTGAAGTGTTGTTTCGGTGTCGCGCAAACGGCGCCGTGCAGCCGCGGGAGATGGAAGTCGAGCGTGCCGAGTGGTTTTCGTTGGGTTCTCTGCCGGAAGGTCTGCCAAAAGATCAGCGCAGATTTGTCGAACGCGCCGCAGCCGATGGAGCAAAAGGGCGCGATTGATGTATGCTCTCGCGTCGAACCGAAAATCCAAAAGACAACCTGGAGAACGCAATGGTCGAGCTGATTCCTTCCCAAGATTCGGTAATGCAGATTCTGAAACGCACCGGAGCGTTTCGCGAGGGGCATTTTGTTTACCCGAACGGCAAACACTCGCCGCACTATTTTCAAATGCCACTGGCTTTTCGCTACTACGACACGGCCCGCGTTCTCGCCGTCGCGTTGAGCCGCAAGTTTCGGCTCGAAAAAGACATCTCCAGTCAACTTCCCAAAATTTCCGTCATCAGCCCGAGTTCAGGCGGTATTCCCGTCGCGTTTGGCGTGCGCGACGCGCTCAACGCCGAACAGATCTACTGGGCTGAGCAGGAACAGGGCCAGCGCATGTTTCGCCAGTACGTCAACCAGGGTGAAATAAACCCCTGCATCATCGTCGACGACATTATCCGCAGCGGTAACGCGATCGAAGAGACCGTCGAGCTCGTGAAGTCACTCGGCGGGCGCATCATCGGCTGCGGCGCGATCGTGCGCTTTACTTCAGCGCCGACGGAGATCGAAGGCACACCGATCCAGTCGCTGGTCGATTACGACGTGAAGATGTACGAGGAAGCCGATGATTGCATCGAGTGTAAAGACGCAGTCGCGGCAGAGCAGGTTAGATTCTAGATCGGCGTTTTCCGTTTATCATTTGTCATAAGTCATTTTCCGTTTCCGCATTCAAATGAAAATGCGCAATGGAAAACGATAAACGACCAACGATCATATCTCGTGACGATTGGACAGCGCCTTGTCCATCGTCACTTCATCAACATATTCGAGGTCGCTTCCCACCGGCATACCCATCGCGATGCGCGTGACGCGTATGCCGAGCGGCTTCAACAGTCGACTGATGTAGTTTGCAGTCGCTTCGCCTTCCGTCGTGGGGTTGGTGGCGAGTATCACTTCCGTCACCGTCACGCCTTCGTTGTTTTCCGGTTTCAGTCGCGGCAAGAGATTGGCGAGATGCAGCTCGCTTGGTCCGATGTGACGAATCGGAGACAAGCTGCCATGCAGCACGTGATAGACGCCTTTGAAACTGCGCGTCTTTTCCACGGCGACGAGACTATGCGGCTCTTCGACGACGCAGATCACGGAATGATCCCGCGTCGGCGACGAACAAAAGCGGCACGGATCGACTTCCGTCAAGTTATTGCAAACCGAACAGAGAACGATGCGCTGCTTCACCTCGCGCATCGCCGCGATCAAACGTTCGAGATCTGCTTCCGGCGCGCGCATCATGTAAAACGCGAGTCGCTGCGCAGACTTATGCCCAATGCTCGGCAGGCGTTTTAGTTCGTCGATCAGTTTAGTGACGGGTTCGGCGTACTCTAGCATTGTCGATTTTCAATTGCCGATTGCCGATTGGCAGAAGAGAGGCGGGCTGAAAGAAATTGGCAATCGGCAATTGGCAATCGCGAGGCCCAACATTAACCTAACAGTCCACCCAGTCCGGGCGGCAACATTCCACCCAGCTTGCCTTTCATCGCTTCATCCACTTTCCGGTTGGCTTCGTTCACGGCAGCCATGATCAAATCCTGGAGCATCTCGACGTCGCCATCCTTGACCGCCTCGGGATCGATCTTGAGCGCAACAAGCTCGTGATTGCCTTTCATCTCCACCGTGACCACACCGCCACCGGCTGAAGCTTCGACGCGCAGTTCTTCCATCTCCTTCTGCATCTTCTCCTGCATCACCTGCGCCTGCTTCATCATCTGTTGAATATTAAAACCACCTGGGAATTTCATTACGCGACACCTCTCCAAAAATTGGCTGCTAAGCTGGAATCATCCTAGCCGCCAATCGAGGGGGAATGCAATCGAGGCATTGACAGAACCACAAATCTCACAGATTTTTGCTCTGATGACCAAACTAATATCCGATCGCACGCTTCAAGCAAGCATCAATCTTTATTACGATCTTCAACCTGCGGCGAACTCGCGCGCGCCGCTTTTGATCGCGCTTCATGGCTACGGCGCGTTCAAGGAACAGTTCATGCTTGAAGCGCGGCTGATGGCGCCCGACGGCTTTGCGATCGCGTCGTTGCAGGGATTTCACCAGCACCTCAAAGATCCACGACAACCGGGTGGACCACTGCGTTTCGGTTTTGGTTGGTTGACGAGCTATCGCAGCGAAGAATCGGTCGCGGTCCATCACCAGGCGCTGCTCGATCTAATCGACAACCTTGCGAATGAAGGCGTCGTCGATCCGGCGCGTGTTTTTCTTCTCGGCTTCTCGCAATCGTGCGCGCTGAATTACCGGTTTGCATTTACGCATCCCGAACGTTTGCGCGGCGTGGTGGGAATCTGTGGCGGCATTCCGGGCGATTGGGAAACAAGCTCGGTCTATCGACACGCAGACATCGAAGTGTTTCACCTTGCGGGGACGCGCGACGAATTCTACACACCCGCGCGCGTCGCGGATTACGGAAAACAATTGGGAACCCGTTCGCGGTCCGTGACGTCTAAGAGCTACGACGCCGCGCACGAGATCGTGCCCGAGATGCGCGTGGACGTGAAGCAGTGGCTGGCCCGACATGCGAACACTTAACCAACTAAAACTCACCTTACTTTTCGCCGTAATACTCGTATTTGGTTGTCAGCAACACATAGAAGTTCATTCGATAACCCAGGGACCGCCGGTTCCACCTAAGCCGGTTGTCAGTCCGCTTCCTGACAACGCGTCGCCTCAGCTCAAACAAATGCTCGAAGGCGCAATCGCCCAGGCAGGTGTCACGACCGAATACGATCCAGCTTACGTCGCACTCGATTATCCCAACGGCGACGTGCCGGAAAAGACCGGCGTCTGCTCCGACGTCGTCGTGCGCGCATTTCGTAAAGCCGGAATCGATCTCCAAAAAGAAGTTCACGAAGACATAAAAGCCGCCCGCTCCGAATATCCGACCAAATGGGGCGCGAATGCACCCGACAAAAACATCGATCACCGCCGCGTGCTGAACCTCATGACTTACTTCACACGCAAAGGAAAGTCGCTGCCGATCGGCGCTAACGCCGCGGACTATAAACCCGGCGACGTCGTCGCGTGGGAGTTGACGAACGGCATCGATCACATCGGTATCGTGACAAATATGTTGTCAGAATCCCCGGATCGGTATCTAATCGTCCACAACATTGGGGCGGGTGCGCGCATTGAAGACGTAATGTTTGCCTGGACCATCAAGGGCCATTACCGCGTCTTTTAATTCAATTCTGATCCGACAACTTGACCGATAACTCTCCAAACGCTGCCGAACTGGAGCGCGACGTCGAAGCGCGTAGCGCTGTCTTCAAGAAAGAGCTTGGACTCTTCGATCTCGTTCTCTCGCAGGTTGTGTTTGTCGTCGGCACGTTCTGGGTAGGTTGGGCTGCAAGGTTAGGTCACGAGCAAAACGTCTTCTGGATCTTAGCCATCCTCACGTTCTATCTGCCGCTTGCCGCTGCCGTGATCTTTCTCAACCGCCTGATGCCGCTCGAAGGCGGTCTTTATCAATGGTCCAAACTCGCTTTCAACGAATTTGTCGCGTTTCTCGTGGGCTGGAACCTGTGGGTATTTGCCATCTCGATTCTGGCCGGCGTCGGATTGATCGTTACCACAAACATCTCTTACTCGATTGGTCCGGCAGCCGCATGGATGAAAGAGCACACGGGAATGATCATCCTGATCAGTTTTATTCTCGTGGCCCTCATGGTCGTCGCGGCCACGCGAGGTTTGGGTCTCGGCAAGTGGATTCACAATGTCGGCGCCTTAGTGCATCTCGGCACGTTTGCCATTTTGATTTTGCTGCCACTCTTTGCTTACTCCGTGACAACGGCTGGAGAATACCGGCCCTTTGTCATTCAGTTTCCGACGTTCTCTGAGTACAACATCAACGTCGCGAGCAAGCTCGCGCTCGGCGCTCTGACTGGTTTTGAATACATTGCCATCCTCGCCGGAGAAACGCGTTCGCCCGAGCGCAACATCGGACGCTCCGTCGTGATCGCGTCGCCCATCATCGCGCTCATGTTCATTCTCGGCACCAGTTCCGTGCTCACATTTGTGCCGCGCGATCAGATCGATCTGGTTGGACCAATCCCGCAGGTGCTTTCGATTGGTTTTCGATCCCTTGGCTGGGTCGGGACCATCGGATCGATAGCAATTCTCGGTATCACCGTCAGATCGATCGCGCTGATGAGCATTTACTTTGCCGGGAACACGCGCCTGCCAATGGTCGCCGGCTGGGACCGCTTGCTGCCTGCATGGTTTAGCCGTCTTCATCCGAAGTACAAGACGCCAATCAATTCAATTCTGTTTGTGGGCGCGGTGACGCTGATGCTGGCCGTGCTTAGCCTGACGGGCGTGCACGCGCAAGAGGCGTTTCAACTGATCGACAACGCGGGCGGCGTCTTCTACGCTCTGACGTATCTAGTTCTGTTTGCGATACCGCTGTTTGGCATGAAGGCGCTTGGCGTGAGATCGCCGTGGTGGCTCAAGGTCGCGTGCGCGTCGGGATTCATCGTCACTTTGATCTATATCCGTTTCGCGATCGTTCCGATTTCCGAAGTTGGAAGTCTCTTTTCGTTTGCGCTGAAGATCATTGTCACGGTGGTGTTGGCAAACATTATTGGAATCGCGATTTATGTTGTCGGAAAACGAAAGTAAGAGACTCGCTGTTGTTAATTGTTCTCAGCTCGTGACGCTGGCCGGCGCGGCGCGGCCGCGTGTTGGTCCCGGAATGCGCGAGCTTGGAATTATTGAACGCGGGGCTCTGCTTGTTCGAGACGGGTTAATTGAGAGCGTTGGAACTGTCGCACAGATCGAAGCCGGAATTGATCCGGATACGATCGTTGTCGACGCCGGCGGGCGCGTTGTGTTGCCGGGATTTGTCGACGCACACACGCATCCGGTGTTCGGCGGCACGCGCGCGGGTGAGTTTGAAGAACGCAGCGCCGGTGCGACTTATCAGGAAATCGCTGCGCGCGGCAGCGGCATTCAATCTACAGTCAATCAAACGCGCGCTGCGTCACTCGACCAGCTTGTCGCAGCCGGACGGCGTTACGCGGAGTGGTTTCTGCGCGGCGGCACGACGACAGTCGAAGCAAAGTCAGGCTACGGACTGTCGCTGGAAGACGAGATCAAGCTTCTCCGAGCGATCAAGCGGCTCGATGCAGAGACGCCGCTGCGATACGTGCCGACGTTCCTGGGCGCCCACACGATTCCGAAGGAGTACGCTGCGCGCCGCGATGAATATATTTCGCTTTTGATCGACGAGATGTTGCCGCGCATCGCGCAGGAGAAGCTCGCCGAGTTTGCCGATGTGTTTTGCGAACAGAACGTGTTCACGACTGACGAATCGTGGAAGATATTGTCCGCCGCGCGTTGTCACGGGCTTGGCTTAAGAATGCACGCCGATCAGCTCTCGCTTTCGGGCGGAGCCAAACTCGCCGCTGAACTGGGAACAATCACCGCCGATCATCTCGAAC
This sequence comes from uncultured Acidobacteriota bacterium, assembly GCA_963770215.1. Lineage (GTDB taxonomy): Bacteria > Acidobacteriota > Blastocatellia > Pyrinomonadales > Pyrinomonadaceae > PSRF01. Next base: position 1,136,219 of record CAVYOP010000004.1, on the reverse strand, counting down.
ACACTGACGCAGACGGAATCGCGGCGTTGAAATCCGCGGGCGTGCAGCCCGTGCTGCTGCCCGGATCGGTTTACGCGCTCGGCTCGTCTCGTTATCCACCGGCTCGCGAGATGATCGACGCGGGCCTGGCCGTCGTTTTGGCAACTGACTTCAATCCCGGATCGTCGCCGACGCCTTCGCTGCCGATGATCCTCTCGCTGGCGTCAACACACATGAAGATGACGCCGGCTGAATCGATCACCGCCGCGACGATCAACGCCGCGTACAGCTTAAATCGCGGCGCGGAGATCGGTTCGTTGGCGCCAGGCAAGATCGCCGATTTTGTAATCCATGACTGTCGCGACTATCGCGAGCTCGCTTACTTCTTCGGCATCGAACACTCATGGCGAGTCTATGCATCCGGTGAGTTGGTGTTTGATAGAAAAACCGGTTGACGCTCAGTCAGTTGTACTTTATGATTTGGGGCAACACTGGAAAGGAGGTGATTCAAAAGTATATGAGTTCTTATCACAGTGAGGTGGCTGCGGCCTGACCTCTGAACCAGCTAACTCGTTAGGATTCTGGTTCGGTAGTCTCTCTGCTTAGTGCTCCTCCTTTCTTTCTGGAAGCAAGCACACAGTCAGCCTCAGGCCAATCCCAACAGTTCACCGAAAGCCGTCCACGGCCTTGATCGTGGACGGCTTTTTTATTATTACCTGGCCTTTCGACATTCGGTCGGGTGGCCACGGAGGGCCACCCCTACAAATATCATTGTAACGGCACGATGTTATTGTAGGGGCGGCCCTCCGTGGCCGCCCTTCTGAACATCAAAGCCGCCGTGATTCCTTCTGACTCTCCCGTTTTTCACGATCCTGGCGGCCGTCGTTGGCGGCGCGTGCGACGCGCATGGTTAGCGCTCTCGATCCTCGTCACCGCTCTCGCCGTCGTCTTCATCGCAAGCGTGCTCGCAAATCCGGCGCTTCCGAGTTTCAACTTAAGACCGAAACGCCCGGATGTCCCGAAAAACCCCAGCGAACGCAAAGCTCGCAAAGCTCAAGCTGAACTGCAACGCGCCCTCGCGACAACGAAGTACGTCCCTCCCGGCAAACGCCGCTCGCACGTTCCGGTCGTCCCGGCGCCGCCGACCGTGCCCGCGCCGATCGTTCCGGCCACGCGTCCACTCTCGGTCGGTTTCTTCGTCAACTGGGACGAGTCGAGTTACGAATCACTGAAGCGCAACCTCGATCATCTCGATTGGGTTGTCGCCGAATGGTCGCACCTGCGGAACGTGCCCGAAGGCACAGACCCGCTCGCCACCGACGTCCACATCCCGGCCCTGAACTGGATTCGTCTCACGCGCCCGGAAGTGCGAATCCTGCCGATGGTGCAGAACGTCATCAACGAGAAATGGCAAGGCGACCTGCTTGCGCGCGCGATCGCCGACGAGCCACACCGGCAACTGCTCATCAACTCCCTGACGTCATTCGTGCAGGAAAACAAGTTCGCCGGCATCTGCGTCGACTTTGAAGAACCGCCAACGGAGTCGCAAGCCAACCTGCTGACGTTCATGCAGGAGCTGCACTCAACCTTCGCCGCAAAAGGTTTGCTGGTTACACAAGCCGTCCCCTTCGACGATCCGGACTGGAATTACAAAGCCTATTCCGCCGCCAGCGACTACCTGATGGTGATGGCCTACGACCAACACTGGACCGGCAGCGACGCCGGCCCGGTTGCCGCGCAGGATTGGTTCGAACAAAACCTCATCAAACGCATGCGCGAGCTCGATCCCGCGAAGACAATCCTCGCGCTCGGCAACTACGGCTACGACTGGAGCGACGCAGACGAAGACGTCGACGAAGTCACGTTTCAGGAAGCGCTGATCAACGCGCGCGAGTCAGACGCCCAACCCACTTTCGATACCGCCACGCGCAATCCGTACTTCGAATACGACGAAGACGATCAGTCGCATCACAAAGTTTGGTTTCTCGACGCCGTCACTGCTTACAACCAGATGAGATCCGCCAGCGGTTACAAACCCTCCGGCTTTGGCATCTGGCGGCTCGGCTCCGAAGACCCGTCCATCTGGTCCATCCTGGGAACTGCAAACAACAGCTCGCCCGATTCACTGCGCTCGATCAATCCCGGCTACCAGGTCGACTTCGAAGGCAACGGCGAATTGTTGAAGGTGATGTCGCGTCCGCAAAAAGGCGCGCGCGATCTGGAGATCGATCCGGCTAGCGGCTTCGTTAAGTCGGAACAGTTCACCGCCCTGCCGACTTCCTACGTCGTGCAACGCACTGGCGATCGTCCCGGTTTGTTGGCGCTCACGTTTGACGACGGGCCCGATCCCCGCTGGACACCCGCGATTCTCGACATCCTGAAGCGCGAACAAGTCCCGGCCACGTTTTTCATCGTCGGCAAGAACGGACAGGCTTATCCGGACCTCATGCGCCGCATCGTCAACGACGGGCACGAGCTGGGCAATCACACTTTCACGCATCCGAACCTCGGCGAGCTTCCGTTGCGGCTGACCGAGCTGGAGCTCAACGCGACGCAACGCTTGATTGAATCGGAAACCGGGCGTTCGTCCGTCTTGTTTCGGCCGCCGTACTTCGGCGACGCGGAGGCCGACAAGCCGCAGGAAGTTGAACCGGCAATCGTCGCGCAGAATCTCGGTTACGTGATGGTCGGCGTGCGTATCGATCCGAATGATTGGCAGCTTCCCGTGACTGCCGATCAGATCGTAACTCGCACGATCGATCGTGCCATCGACTCCGATCCGGAAACACGCGGCGAAGTGATCCTGCTGCACGACTCGGGCGGCGATCGCTCGGCGACAGTCGAAGCGTTGCCGCGTTTGATTCACGAGCTGAAGGCGCGCGGTTTTCGTTTTGTGTCTGTTTCCGATCTCGCGGGTTTGTCGCGAGACCAGGTGATGCCGCCGATTCCGCCGAATCAACGCGTGTTTACACGATTGGACGCGGTTACGTTCTTCTTCCTTTCGACCGGTGGTTGGACGCTGCAATGGATCTTTTTGATCGGGATCGTCCTGGGATTGGCGCGGCTGTTTTTTATCGGTTCGCTGGCGCTGGCCCAATGGTGGCGATCGCGGCGTCGCGAACGCGTTCATGCGGGCAGCGAGTTTGCGCCGTTGGTTTCGATCATCGTTCCCGCTTACAACGAAGCGCTCGTCATCGAGAGCACGATTCGCAGCCTGCTCGCGTCGGAGTATTCAAATTACGAGATCATCGTCGTGGACGATGGTTCGAAAGACGATACCAGCAAAGTCGTCGCCGGCGTGTTTGGCGCGAATGAGCGCGTGCAACTTCTCACGGTGACGAATGGCGGGAAGGCCGAGGCGCTCAACATCGGTCTGCGTCGTGCTCGTGGTGAAGTGATCGTCGCGCTCGACGCCGACACGATCTTCACGCCGCAAACGATTGGCGCACTCGCGCACCGGTTCTACGAAAAAGAGGTCGGCGCAGTGGCAGGCAATGCGAAGGTCGGCAATCGCATAAATCTGGTCACGCGTTGGCAGGCGCTCGAATACGTCACGTCGCAAAACATGGATCGGCGTGCGTTTGCGAGTCTCAATTGCATCACCATCGTGCCCGGCGCGGTGGGCGCGTGGCGTAAAGACTTGCTGCTCGAAGTCGGCGGTTTTCAGTCAGACACGCTCGCCGAAGATCAGGATCTGACGCTGCGCATTCGCAAGCTTGGTTACAAGATCGGTTACGAAGAGACGGCGATCGCGTGGACCGAAGCGCCGCACGATCTGCGTTCACTGGCGAAGCAGCGTTTTCGCTGGTCGTATGGCACGTTGCAGTGTTTGTGGAAACATCGCGACGCGTTGTTTCGTCCGCGTTACGGCACGCTGGGGTTTGTCGCGCTGCCGAATGTTTGGATCTTTCAGATTCTGTTTCCGCTGATCTCGCCGGTGATGGATCTGATGCTGCTCTACACGCTCGGCACCATCGCGTTCGATCGCTGGCAGCAGCCGGCCGGGTACACGTCGACAAACCTGCAGCAGGTGCTTTTCTACTACGCGCTGTTTTTGGCGATCGACTGGCTGTCGGCGGGGTTTGCGTTTCTGCTCGAGCGGCGCGAGCGCTGGAGTTTGCTGTGGTGGTTGTTTCTCCAGCGCTTCTGTTACCGGCAGGTGATGTACTACGTGATCGTTAAATCGGTGGCGATGGCGATTCGTGGTCCAATCGTCGGTTGGGGAAAACTCGAACGCAAAGCCACCGTCGAAGCTGGACCATGATCGGCGTTATGGCTTTTTCGGCGAAGGTGACGGTGTTGGCGTTGCGGGCGCGTCCGGTTCTTGTTCTGAAGCTGGAATCCGTGACGGATCGGGTGAATCAGGCGATGAGTGCAGGTGAATCGCTTTCCACGCTGTGCCGACGCGTTTGAAGACGAGCGTCATGCGACCGGTCGCGGTTTCCGGTGTGCCTTTGTAGGTTTGCGTTTGCGTCCACTGGCAAGTCACGAGCGCGCCGTCGCGGCCCAGCAGGTGGACTGACTTGTCGCGAATCTCGAGCTTCGCATCTTTGATCTGCGGGTACGAGCTTTCGCGATTCCTGCGCACCTGATCCCAGCCTTTAGTGACTGTGCCGTTGTAGTTGAAGAGATTGAGCTGCGGATTGTTCCAGTAGACGCTCATCACTTCCTTCACGTTCGCATGCTCGATCCCCGCTGTTAACTTGTCAAACGCCGCAAGCACCGCTTGCGCGTCAGTTTGCTGCGCATGAACCACAGATGAAAGACAAATTAAAACGAAAATTGAAAAAATCCGTGTTTTCATGGAAGGTCTCCTAAGCGAAAGGTATACCGCTTCTAAGCCGTTGCACTGAAGCTTCACGTCCCAGCACGTCAAAAATCTCGAACATCGATGGACCAACCGCCTGCCCGGTCAACATCGTGCGCGAGCCGTTGATTAACAACCCGGCTTTCACACCTGCCTCATCCGCAAACGCTCGCAACGCCGCTTCCGCCGTCTCCGCGTTGAATGGCTCGACCGGTTCGAGCTTGTCCGCCAACCCTTGCAGCAACTCGCGCAATCGCGGCTCCTTGAGCAGGTTCTTCTTTACCGCAGATTCTTCAAAATCGAAGTCGTCGGAAAAATACGCCCGCCCCTGCATCGAAAAATCTTTCAACGTGAAGAACCGCTGCCGGATCATATCGAGCGTCTTCAACAACCAATCGCGATCGTCGTCGTCATACTCCTCACGCCACAGCTTGTTCGCCCGCAACTCCGCCTTCACCATCGGCAACAACTCATCCAACGGCATCGTGCGAATGTACTCGGCGTTCATCCACAGCGCTTTGTCGTCCGTCCAGCGCTTTGGATCGTTCTCCTGGAAATTAAAAATAGCATTCGCCCGGCCGATTCCTTCGAGCGAAAACGCCTGGACCAACTCTTCACGACTGAGTATCTCTTTGCCCTCCGGCGGCGACCATCCCAGCAACGCCAGAAAATTACGAAACGCCGCCGGCACAAAACCACGATCGCGATACGTCGTCAGCGAAACGACTTCGCCGTGCTTTCGCTTCGAAAGCTTGCCTTTGTTTGGCGCCAGAATCAGCGGCAAATGTGCAAACTGCGGCACCTCCGCGCCCAACGCCTCGTACAGCAAGACTTGCTTGTGCGTGTTGGTGAGATGGTCCTGTCCGCGAATCACATGCGTTATGCCCATCTGGATGTCATCGATCACGACCGAGAGGTTATAAAGCGGATGGCCATCGGAACGAAGCAACACGAGATCTTCGATCTCCGCATAGCTGCGCTCCTGCGTTCCGTAGACGATGTCGTTAAAACGCGTCTGTCCTTCGGCCGGCACTTTCAACCGCACCGCGAAAGTCTCGCCGGCCGCGGCACGCCTGTCTGATTCTTCTTTCGGCAGATCGCGATACGGATTGTTGTGCAGGTCCACGCCTTCGAGAGACTGGGCTCGGGCGCGTACGGCGATGTCTTGTTTGACGTCGTCGTACTGCTCTTTCGGCGTGAAATCGCGATACGCCTTGCCTTCCTCGACCAAACGGTTCGCCGCGGCGCGATGCGCCGGCGCATTGTTCGACTGGAAGACGAGATCTTCGTCGTAGTCGAGTCCGAGCCATTCGAGGCCCTCGATGATGGACCGCGTCGATTCGTCGGTCGAGCGCTGAAGGTCGGTGTCTTCGATGCGCAGCAGAAACTTGCCGCCGGATTTGCGTGCGTAGAGCCAGTTGAAGAGCGCTGAACGGGCGGCGCCGATATGCAGGTAGCCCGTTGGAGATGGTGCGAAGCGAACGCGAACAGTCATAGGCAATAAAAAAGTAGTCAGCAGTCCGGGTCACACTTTGACCAACCGGCTGCTAACTACTGACTAAAAGTCTTGGTAACTACTGACCAAAGTCTGGCGGAGATGACAGGATTCGAACCTGTGAAGGGCTTTTGACCCTTAACGGTTTAGCAAACCGCCGCCTTCAGCCACTCGGCCACATCTCCGTGCCTAATCAGGCGAAGTCCAATTCTAGTCGGGAGTGGCGGATTGTCAACCCGGAATATATATCGTTTTCCATTTAGCATTTGTAATTTCTCATTGCCAGAAGGCATGTTTCACAAATGAACATTGGAAAATGACCAATGGAAAACGGAAAATCACTTACCGTTTTCGAGCCGCTCCTTATCGGTTTGCATCTCTCGGTTGGCGGCCAGGGAGGCGCGCAGTTCTTCAAGAATCTTCGCTGCGTGCGAATCGGGAGGCTCGAGCAAATGATAATGACTCAAGCGGCCGTCGCGACGCGCGGCGACGAGGCCGGCGCGACGCAGGTACGCGAGATGGCGCGAGATCTTCGACTGTTTCGTCTCAAGCACCGCGACGAAAGAGCACACGCAAACTTCATCTTCCGCCAGCAGGTTAATCAATCGCAGCCGGGTGCGATCGGCCAGCGCCCGGAAAAATAGTTCGTGATTGAATACTTCTTGTTGCACTTGCGTGTCGCGTTGTTTTCGCGTGAGTTATTGAACGACTTCCGGCAATCGGGAGTTCCTCCCAGACAATTTTCGGTTGACAACCCACGCACGGCAGAGTACTTTGTATCGCCAAGCGACAGACGGGCAGGAACTGAATAATCCGTCGTCGCGTAACAAAAATTGGTGATTGGAGTACAATGCGGCAACAATGAGTCTTCTCGAGAGTATTAACTCGCCAGCCGACCTGCGCACGCTCCCTGTTGAGCAACTTCGAACCGTCTCCGACGACATTCGCAACTACATTCTCGAAACGATGTCCCGCGTAGGCGGCCACACCGGCGCCTCGCTCGGCGCCGTCGAACTTGCCGTTGCGCTGCACTACGCCTTCGACACGCCTCGCGATCGCCTGGTCTGGGACGTGGGTCATCAAGCTTACGCGCACAAGATCCTGACCGGCCGCCGCGAGCTGTTGCCGACGATCAAACAGTACGGCGGCATCAGCGGCTTCCTTCGTCGCGACGAATCCGAGTACGACACGTTCGGCGCAGGCCACGCTTCGACTTCCCTTTCAGCCGCGCTCGGCATGGCCATCGCCCGCGATCGAAAAGGAGAAGACCATCACGTCGTCGCGCTGATCGGAGACGCATCGCTCGCCGGCGGAATGGCGATGGAAGCCATCAACCAGGCCGGCCATTTGAAGAGCCGCCTGATCGTCGTGCTCAACGACAACGAGATGTCGATCGCCCCGGCGGTCGGCGCGTTGACCGGCTACCTGAACCGCATCCGCGGCGCGCACGGTTATCATCGCTTCAAAGATGAAGTAGAAAACAAGCTGCTGGCGATCCCGTCAGTCGGCGAGCGTCTGCATCACGCCGCGAAGACGATGAAAGACGTGATTGCCGCGGCAGTGCTTCCCGGCGCGCTCGTCAGCGAGCTCGGTTTCAAATACATCGGTTACGTCGACGGTCACAATCCGCGCGCGCTCGTCGCCGCATTGCGCGAGGCACAACAAGTCAAAGATGGCCCGGTGATCGTTCATGCGCTCACGACGAAAGGCAAAGGTTATCCGCAAACCGAACCTGACTACTATTGCTGGCATGCAACCGGACCTTTCGATCTGAAGACCGGCAAACCGGTCAGCAGCACTGCCAAAGCGCCGACCTACACGAAAGTCTTCGGCGACACGCTTGCCGAGCTGATGGAAAAAGATCCGAAGGTTGTCGCGCTGACGGCCGCGATGCCTGACGGCACGGGCATCTGCACGCCGCTCGAGAAGTTTCCGGAAAGATCTTTCGACGTCGGCATCGCCGAACAACATTGCGTCACTTTCGCAGCAGGCATGTCGTGCGAAGGACTGAAACCCGTTTGCGCGATCTATTCGACGTTTCTGCAACGCGGATTCGACCAGGTGATCCACGACGTCTGCATCCAGGATCTGAACGTGAAGTTTTGTTTGGACCGCGGCGGCATCGCCGGCGGCGACGGACAAACGCATCACGGCCTGCTCGACATCGCTTATCTCCGCTCCGTTCCCGAATATCGTCGTGATGGCGCCGAAAGATGAAGGCGAGATGCGCGACATGATGTTCACGATGCTGGAGCACAACGGGCCGGCCGCGATGCGCTATCCGCGCGGCAACGGCATCGGCGCGGACATCACGCGCGCGCCGGAACTGCTGGAGATCGGCAAAGGTGAGATCCTGCGCGACGGAGGCGAAGTCGCGATCGTCGCTTACGGCGCGATGGTCCATCCGTCACTTGCGGCGGCGGAACAGTTGGCGAAAGAACGGATCGAAACCACGGTAGTGAATGCCCGTTTCGTGAAACCGCTCGATGCGCCGTTGCTGCTCGCGCTGGCGCGAACCAAACGTCTGATCGTGACAGTCGAAGAAGCTTACCTCGCCGGTGGATTCGGTTCAGCCGTGCTGGAGTTGCTGGAAGAGAACGGACTTCAGGACAAGGTTCGCGTAGTTCGCATGGGTATTCCGGATCGCCTGATCACTCACGGCGATGCGAAGTTGCTGCTCGCGAAGTACGGGCTCGATTCAGACGGTATTTACAGTCGCGTGAAAGAAAGCATCGAAGTGCTGGACGATCGGCGCACAAAATCGCGGCGCCTAGTGAACTAAGGCGCCGTTTCATAACACAACGCGTCGTTTTCGTGCACGATATGGGTTAGTAGTCTGCAAAAACCCGCGCTATAGAACCGTTTGCAGCGTGGCCTCGTGATTGCAAAGCATTTCCTCGTAATTCTCTCCCGGCAGTTGAATCCCTGACGCAGTTGAACGATGAAAGAAAACGTTTTAGAGAATCCGGTTGAACTCCGGTCAGCAGTTACGTCGCCTCATTTTGAGGATCGGCGGGTGGTGATGCGGGCGCAGCGTGTTGTGCCGCTGGATGAGATTCGCACGAAGTTGCGGCTGCGCAAATTGTTGTACCTTGGTGGCGCATTTGCGATCGCGATCGTGCTAGGCGCGGCATCGGCATTGATTGCCATTCACATCCAACGCAACGGCGCCAGTGCGACACAAATACAATTAACCGGCAATACGCAACCGGAAACCGCGGATACCGCGGATACTCAAGCCGCTGTTGACACACCGTCTCCAGCAACTGATGAACAAGTATCTATCGAACCCGCAGTGACACCAGTCGATGAACCGAAACGGCAAGCTGCTCCAGCACAAAGACCGCGCGTCGTAGCTAGCCAAAACGAACCGTTGGCGCCCCGGCGCGACGGACGCGGCGGCGTCGAACCCAGCGAAGAGGAACAACTCGAACAGGTTCGCGAATCAGTCCTGTACGATCAGTGGCAGGAACGCCGAATGCGCCGCGCAGCGCGACGCGAGCGTCGTCGTAATCGCGACGGTCGCGACCTTTCGCGCATCGACGAGCTGTTCGAAGGTCAGCGCCGACCACAGCGTCCGTATTAACCTTAGATAGTGAGCCAATTTGACGTAAGTTCGTACGCCGAAGGCGTTCACTAATGCCAGCCCAGGGTTGCTTCAACCCTGGGTAAAGCAGAAGAGAACTAGAAAACACTGAAAGTGTTCGGCTTGCAATTGAAACTCCTTCAGAGTTCCAGGCTTAATGCAGACTAAACCCAGGGTTGAAGCAACCCTGGGCTGGCATTAGTGAACGCCTTCGGCGTCCAAGTTGAAACAGCATCACTACGTCACGTTAAATCTTGTTGACGGATTGGTAGTCGAATGGCATCATCACGCCAAGTCCGTTTGAACCTCACTATTAAACCCCGACGAATTTAATAACGGTTCTGTATTTCGCGCTTCGGCAGCGCGAAGAAATGGTGATTAGCATGACCAGACAAATGTTCAGGGAGCGGGAGTGTCTCCACCGGGACGAGGGTTCGAATGGGGAATTTTATAATGGCGTATTTTATATTCAAGCATTGCAGCGGCTGAGGGTCGATCAAGCGGTGGAAGTGGCAGGCCGGGTGAGTTCGTTCTTTTGGTCTGATGCGCCCCACATTATTGTCTGGCTTTGTGACTCTTGCGCCGACGAGTTGCGTCTGACTGACACGCCGCGCGCCGTCGTCACCTCCGCAGTCAGGCGACAAGCTTAGGTTCCATCCTGTTAGCCTTCGCGTTATGGTGTAATGTCCGTAACGTGAAGCGCGAGCGCATAGACAAACTACTGGTTGAACGAGGCCTCGCCGAGTCGCGCACCAAAGCTCAGGCGCTGGTCATGGCTGGAGTTGTGCTCGTCGACGAGCAGCGCGCCGAAAAACCTTCCGAACAATTTGCTACCAATGTTCAGATTCGCGTGAAGCGAGCCGACGATCCGGCGTCGCGGTATGTCGGGCGTGGTGGAGTGAAACTCGAAGCGGCGTTGCGTGAGTTTCAACTCGACGTGCGGGACGCTGTGTGTCTCGACGTCGGCGCGTCAACCGGCGGCTTCACCGACTGTCTCTTGCAAAACGGCGCGCAGAAGGTGTTTGCGATCGACGTCGGCCACAATCAGATCGACTGGCGACTGCGAAACGATCCGCGCGTCGAGGTTCGCGAAGGCGTAAACGCCCGCTATCTCACGCCTGAAGACTTTCCGGTTAAATTCGATCTCGCCGTTGTCGACGTTTCGTTCATCTCGGCGACGATGGTGTTGCCGGCGATCGTTCCCCTCCTCCGCGACGGCGGCGCGATCGTGACGCTCGTGAAGCCGCAGTTTGAAGCCGGACGCGGTGAAGTCGGCGGCGGTGGCATCGTCCGCGACGCTGCGAAACGCGCGCAGGCAGTTGAAAAAGTTAACCAGTCTGCGGCCGGCTTAGGATTGCAGATCGCGGGCGTGATCGAGTCGCCAATTCAAGGCGCTGAAGGAAACGTCGAATTCCTCGCGCTTTACGCGCGCGCGTGCGGGGGTTGAACTATAACGTTTGGCCCCGTATTATCCCGGCCCAAGCACTCAGCCATGTCGCCAACCAAGCGCATTGGAATTGTTCTTAAGCCGCACCAGCCGGATGCGTTGAAGACTATCTGCGAGCTGGTGAAGTGGCTCGACGAGCGTGGCATCGCTCTTGTCGGCGGACCCGAGATCGAGCGCGAACGAATCGAACACCAAACCGGTTGCGCCGTGTCGGAAGTCCCGCGCGAGGAATTGGCTGCGAATGTCGATCTGATCCTCGTTCTCGGCGGCGACGGAACGATGATCGCGACGGCGCGGTTGCTCGGCGATCGCGAAGTGCCCGTGCTCGGCGTCAACTACGGCGGTCTCGGCTATCTCGCCGAGTTCCGCATCGAAGAGCTTTATCTCGCACTCGAATCGATTCTCTCCGGCAATTTCCGGCTCGACAAACGCGTGATGCTCGACGTCGAATTACGGCGGCAGGACGCGGTGTTGACTTACAATCGCGTCCTCAACGACGTCGTCATCAACAAGTCGGCGCTGGCGCGCATCATCGAGATCGAAGCGTATCTCAATCAGCACTTCGTAAATTCTTTCCGGGCAGACGGGCTGATCATCTCGACGCCGACCGGTTCGACGGCCTATAACCTATCAGCCGGTGGTCCAGTGATCTTTCCTTCGATGAACGCCGTCGTGATCACTCCGATCTGCCCGTTCACGTTGTCGAATCGTCCGATCGTCGTGCCGGACGACGCGAGGATCGAGTTGTTGCTGAAAACGGACAAGGAAGAGGTAACGTTGACGCTCGACGGGCAGGTCGGGTTTGAGTTGAACGTCGACGATCGGATAGTGATTCGCAAAAGCAACGTGATGTTCAATCTCGTGCAGCCCAGCAACCGAAACTACTTCGACGTCTTGCGCGACAAGCTGCGCTGGGGCCGGTAAGCCACAAACAGTCACAAAAAGAAGACTCAAGAGGCACAACAAAACAATGCCTGAAGAAAAAGACAATCGAAGCGGCAGCGCAGATCGACTACAGCGCGACGCATTTGAACGTGAAGTAGCCACCGACCTCGACGAAGAGACGCCCGACAAGCCGAAAGGCATGGCGCTTCATACAAAGATTCTGATTGGGCTGATCGTTGGCGCGATTGCGGGCGTCGCGGTGAATCGCATGTTCGGCGGCGACCATGCCAAGGTCGCCTGGACCATCGACAACATCACAAATCCGATCGGGCAACTATTTCTGCGCTTGCTGCTGATGATCGTCGTGCCGCTAGTCTTTTCATCGCTCGTCGTCGGCGTGGCAGGCATCGGCGACATTCGCAAACTCGGCCGCGTCGGTCTCAAATCTTTTGGCTACTGTCTGGTGATCTCGGCGATCTCGGTTGCGATCGGCCTAACTCTCGCCAACACGATCCGGCCCGGCAATCGCGTCGATCCGGCAACGTCCGTCGCGCTGCAAGAGCGGTTCAAGAGCGATGCCACGACGCGAGTTCAAGACGCAACGAAAGCCGGCGCCGCTACCACGCCGTTAATGTCAGTTATCGAAACAATCGTGCCTAAGAACCCGTTCTTCGCAATCGGCGCCAAAGAAGATGCGAACATGCTGCACCTCATGTTCTTCGGGCTCATCATCGGCATCGCGATCACTCTGCTGCCGGTGACTGTCACAGCGCCCGTGCTGCGTGTGCTCGAAGGTCTTTACGAGATCACGGCCAAGATCATCGAGATGATTATGAAGTTCGCGCCGTATGCGGTAGCGTGCCTGTTGTTCAACTACCACCGCGCGCTTCGGGCTCGATCTCTTGCAGGCGCTCGGCTGGTTCGTGATTACGGTGCTGCTCGGCCTCTCGCTGCACATGTTCGGCGTTTACTCACTCTCGGTCTACTTCCTCTCGGGCATCTCGCCGATCGAGTTTTTCCGGCGCGTCAAGACCGTGATCCTGACGGCTTTTTCAACGTCTTCATCAAATGCCACTTTGCCGACCGCGCTGCGCGTTTCGGAACAGAACCTCGGCGTGCCGCAGGAGATCAACAGTTTCGTCCTGACGGTCGGCGCCACGGCCAATCAAAACGGAACTGCTTTGTACGAAGGCGTGACCGTGCTCTTCCTGGCCCAACTCGCCGGCGTCGACTTAACGTTCGGCCAACAGTTGATGGTGGTCTATCTCGCGATCATCGGCGGCATCGGGACCGCCGGCATTCCTTCCGGCTCGATTCCGTTCATCATCGGCGTGCTCGTAACGATTGGAGTCAATCCGGCGTTGATTGCCATCATCCTGGGCGTCGATCGCATTCTCGACATGTGCCGCACGACGCTCAACGTCACGGGCGATTTAACCGCCGCCACTTACGTGGCGCGCTCTGAAGGCTACGAATTACTGAAGCCGCACGAACCGGCGATCGTTCACGCGGGCGTTCCAGCGCCGAATCGAGTGATGGATTAACTCTTTGTAACAACCGTGGCACGCTCTTCGCATACGGCTGGGGGCTACATCATCACTCTTAGATAAGGAACCGGACCATGGTCTTTCCGCTGTACGACGACAACACAGATCGAACGATTACACCGTTCGTCAACTACGCGATCATCGCGCTCAACATCTTTGTCTTCGTCGTCCTGCAAGGCATAGGCAGCAACACCGGTTTCACGTACGCATTTTCGACGGTGCCGCTCGAGATCGTGACCGGCAGAGACATCGTGACGCCGGCTCGCGTCGTAGAAGCGATGGGACAACGCGTGCTCGTTCCCGGTCTGGGTGAAACGCCGGGTTCGGTTTACTTCACGTTGTTCTCGTCGATGTTCATGCACGGCGGCATCGCGCACATCGCCGGCAACATGCTGTTCCTCTGGATCTTCGGCGACAACATCGAGGACCGGTTGGGCCATGTGCGTTACCTGGTTTTCTATTTGCTTTGCGGAGTCCTCGCGTCGCTCGCGCACGTGTTTACGACTTACGCTCTCGCCAGTGACCAGTCAGACATGCTGGTGCCGAGTCTTGGCGCGTCGGGCGCGATTTCCGGCGTGTTGGGCGGCTACCTCCTGATTCATCACTCGAAACGCGTGACCGTAATTCTGTTCCGTTTCCTCACCGATGTTCCCGCCTGGGTCGCGATCGGGATCTGGTTCGCGTTCCAGTTGATCAGCGGACTTGGTATGCTCGGCGCAGGCTCGCAACAGGGCGGCGTCGCGTATGCGGCGCACATCGGCGGTTTTGTTGCCGGACTGGTGTTGATTAAGCTATTCGACCGGGGCCGGGTCCGCGCTACGGAACGCGGATATTAAGAAGTGAATTATGAAGATTGAATCGACTCCACGCGCGGAGATGAACCTGTTTCCGCTCGAGACTTTTGCGTACGAGTTTCCCGGACGCGAGATCAAAATCAATTTCGAGATTCCCGAGTTTACGGCGATCTGCCCGTTTTCGGATTTTCCTGACTTCGCCATCATCCGGATCGAATACGTGCCCAACGAACGCTGTATCGAATTGAAGAGTTTGAAGTTCTACATCAACTCGTTTCGCAACGTGAAGATCTTTCACGAGCACGTCATCAACATCATTCTCGAAGACTTTGTCGCCGCCTGCGATCCGTTGGCCGTGGACATCGAAGGCGACTTCCACGTGCGCGGAAATATTAAGACTGTCGTGAGGGCACGCTATCAAAAGGCTTGAGCCCCACGAAAGCACTCCCGGGCTTTTGGGCCGTTATCGGAAGCTCCCCGCTAACGTTGTTGCTATCGGTCTTGTCAGTCTCTTCAACGACGCGTCAAGCGAGATAATCTATCCGTTCCTGCCGCTCTTCCTGGCGACAACTCTCGGCGCTTCTGCCGGCGCGATCGGCATCATCGAAGGACTCGCCGAATCGATTTCGAGTCTGCTGAAACTGTTTGCCGGGAACCTGAGCGATCGGCTTGGGAAGCGAAAGTTTCTGGTAGTCGGCGGGTATGCGCTGGCGGCGTTGACGAGGCCGTTTCTCGCGTTTGCGGGAAGCTGGCATCAGGTGTTGGGGATTCGCGTCGCGGATCGTGTTGGCAAAGGAATCCGCACCGCGCCGCGCGATGCGATGATTGCCGACTCGGTTCCATTCGAGCAACGCGGGCTGGCGTTTGGGTTTCATCGCGCGATGGACCACTGCGGCGCGGTTATTGGTCCACTGATTGGTTACCTGCTGGTCGTGTTTTTGGGGACCAACTTCACCTGGATTTTTTTAATCGCTTCGATACCGGCGTTTATTGCTGTCGTGGTGGCGATTTTCGTCATGCGGGAGTCGCCGGTGGTTCGTCGCGAGGGAACGAGTGTTCCCAAGCTGACGTTGCGAGGATTTGACAGTAACTTCAAACGTTTCCTGCTCATCCTCGCGCTGTTCACGCTTTCAAATTCGTCCGACAGCTTTCTCATTCTGCGCGCGAGAGACTCCGGCGTTGCGCTCACGATCATTCCGCTGTTGTGGGCGGCGCATCACGTCTCGAAAGTGCTCAGCTCACTTTTAGGTGGTGATTTATCGGATCGTTTCGGACGCAAACGGTTGATCGTCTCCGGCTGGACGCTTTATGCCGCCGTCTACGCGGGCTTCGCGTTTGTCGACAACGCATACTCGGTTTGGGTGCTGTTCCTGATCTACGGCATCTATTTCGGCCTGGTTGAAGGCGCGGAGAAAGCCCTCGTCGCGGATCTGGTGCGGCCCGAGCAACGCGGCACAGCTTACGGACTATATAATCTCGCGTTCGGTATCACGGTGTTTCCCGCATCGCTGTTGATGGGTATGATTTGGGACTGGAAGGGGCCGGCGACCGCATTCCTCGTCAACGCGGTGATGGGCGCAAGCGCGGCGGTGCTGTTGTTGATATTTGTGCAGCGTCGTGTTGAAAATGAACCTGTCCCCGGCGTCCCCGGCGTCTGAAAATAGTTGAAAGGACTCTCATTGAATGAGAAGCAGAGTGCTGACTCCTCATCCCGGCTTATCAACCGGCATTGGCTACTATCTCAGCGGCATGGAAGAAGTGCGCAACCAGCTCGTGGACACAGTGAAAGCAGTTCCCGACGACCTGATCGGCAAGCCCGCTTTTCTCGGCGCGCATTCGATTGGCGCGCTCGTGTTGCACATCGGCGAAGCGGAGTGGTTTTGGATGCAAATGGTCGTCAGTGGGCACAAGCTCACGGATGAAGACCAGACAGCGCCGTATTGGGACATACTCGACGACCTCGAACGAGTGCAGCGCAACGGATTCACCACTGATTTTTGTTTGCAGGAAGCAGAGAAGATTCGCAACTCAAACTCGCGACGTGCTCTTCTCATACAACGACAAAGACCTCGAACGCATCATCATTTTCGAACGACGTGATCAATCGAGTGAACACAATCTGCGCTGGATTCTTCATCACCTCATCGATCACGAAGCCCAGCATAAAGGGCAGATTCTAATGTTGAAGAGATTGATGGCGTTATAGATCCTCCAGATGACGAACTACCAGGTAATCAAAACGGCGGAAGAAGTCCGCAGGGCAATTGAAGCAATTTCCTCACAGCCGGTTGTCGGGCTCGACACGGAAACGACTGAGCTCGATCCGTTTACAGCGCGCCTGCGTTTGATCCAGTTAGCGATACCGGATCGTGTGTTCATTATCGACTTCGACGCGTTCGCGAATGGCAACGCCGAGGCGCTCGATCCGTTGAAGCGACTGCTCGCGGCGCCGCGCCCGATCAAGATCGCGCACAACTCGAAGTTTGACGCGAAGTTCCTCAAGCACAATCTGCACGTCGATCTCGGTGGACTGTTCGACACGTTGCTTGCGAGTCAGTTGATCAGCGCGGGCGATATCGAAGAACGTCACGGGTTGGAGACTGTCGCCAATCGTTACCTGGGTGAGTCGGTCGACAAAACCGAGCGGCTTAGTAACTGGAATTTCGAGCTTTCGGAAGCGCAACTCGAATACGCGGCGCGCGATGCGGCGGTCCTGTTGCCGCTGCGCGAGAAGTTGATCGAACGGTTGAAGTCTGACTCGTTGATCCGCTGTGCGCAGCTCGAATTCGAATGTGTGAACACGGTGGTCGACATCGAGCTGGCCGGGTTTTTCATGCACCGGGATCGCTGGCTGGAACAACTCAACATCGTCGAGAAACGACGGGTGGAGCTGGCGGAACAGTTGCAGGACGTGCTGGCGGAGGAGTCGTCGCAAGGATCGCTGTTTGGCGGGCCACAGCGAAATGATATCAACCTCGATTCGCACCAGCAGTTGACGCAAGCGCTGAATCGTCTCGGGATTCCGGTGCCTGATTCGACGCGCAACTGGAAGCTTCAGCCGCTTGCGGTTGAGTATCCAATCATCGGCACGTTGCTCGAATATCGCACCGTGCAAAAGGCGCTGACGAGTTACGGGTTGAACATGATCGACTTGATTAATCCCGTGACGAAGCGTTTGCACGCGGACTTTCGGCAGATTGGCGCGCCGACCGGCAGGTTTGCGTGCACGAACCCGAATATTCAGCAGGTGCCGCACGCGGTTGAGTACCGGCGTTGTTTCAGCGGCGATCCGCAAGGACGGAAGCTCGTCATCGCCGATTATTCGCAGATCGAGTTGCGCATACTCGCAGAATTTTCCGGCGACCGCGGGTTTATGGATGCGTTCAACTCCGGCGCAGATTTGCATCGCGTGACGGCGTCGCAGGTCTTCAACACTTCGCTCGATCAGGTGACGAAAGAGCAGCGCGATTTTGCGAAGCGACTGAATTTTGGCGTGGTTTACGGCATCGGCGCGCAGCGTTTTGCGTTGATGACGGGGTTGAGCGTGTCGGATGCGGAGAATGTCTTGCGGCGTTACTTCGGAACTTACCGCGGGCTCGACAACTATCTGCGCGAGGCTGCGAACCGGGCTGTCAGCGAGCGTCAGGCGCGCACCGGATCGGGGCGCTTGGTGCGCTTCCGTTATGACGAGAACGATCGGCAACAGGTGTCGATGACGCAGCGCAACGGCAAGAACACGCCGATCCAGGGGACGAGCGCGGACATTCTGAAACGCGCGTTGCGTTTGATGAAAGACGAGCTTCGCGATACGAGCGCTCAGATCGTCAACATCATTCACGACGAGATTGTCGTCGAAGCCGCGGCCGACGAAGCGCAGGAGATCGCGGCGAAAGTCGAACGCGTGATGTGCGCGGCGGGTGAAGAGTATTTGAAGACTGTCCCGGTGAAAGTCGAAACTGAGATCGCGGATGAGTGGGTTAAATGAAACCACAAAAGGCACAAGAGCCACAAAAGGCACAAAACAATAAAGAAAGGTGAGTGAACTCTCTTTTTAATTTTGTGCCTTTTGTGCCTTTTTGTGCCTTTTGTGGCTCCATACCAGGTACACTGGAACCCCGGTAAATACCAAGAGATACCCGATTCCTGACGTCGACGGCGCGAGAATCGCCAGGTCGATTATGAAAAGCCCGGCCAGCACGATATAGATGATCGGAACGAGCGGGTAGCCGAATGTTCGATACGGTCTCTCGATCTCCGGCGCCTTGCGTCGCATCACGATCACCGCGCCTACCATCAACGCATAAAAAATCAGGTCGACGGAGACGATGTATTCAAGCAGTTGCGTGTAAACGTTGCCGAACGAATACGTGCCGGCTTGCTGGTTGACCGTCACAGTTCGCGGCAGCACGAGCAACGACGCCCACACGCCTTGCGCGATCAGCGCGACCGCCGGCACGTGCCGCGCGTTCACACTGTCAACCTTCTTGAAGAACAACCCATCGCGCGCCATCGCGTAGTAAACTCGCGCGCCCGCCAGGATCAGCCCGTTGTTACAACCAAACGTCGAGATCATGATCGCCAGCGCCATCAATATCGTGCCGTTTGGCCCAAGCACCGCCTGCATCACCGCCGTTGCGACTCGATTTTGCGGCGCTGTTTGAATTCCCGCTAGCGGCAACGTCACGACGTATGCGACGTTCGCCAACAAGTAAAACGTCACCACCAAACCGCAGCCAATCAACAACGCGCGCGGCAGGTTCTTCCCGGGATCCCGAACTTCACCTGCTGTAAACGTGACGTTGTTCCACGCCGATTGCGCGAAGAGTGGTCCAACCATCGCCCGGCCAAGCATCATCACGAGCGCCAGCGTCAGCAGCCCCTGGCTCGCGGGTTCGAACCAAACCTGCGCCGCTGTCGGCCGCCAGCCGTTCTCCCACGACGCCCACCACGACGACGTGTACGCAGCGCTCGCGCCGTTCCAACCGAAGAACAAACCGATCACGATCAGTCCGAGCAGAGCAGCGGTCTTCGTGAAGGTAAACGTATTTTGAATAACCTTGCCCGCTTGCAATCCGAGCGTGTTGATGAACGTGAGGAAAAGGATCATGACGACGGCCAGCAGTTGCTGCGTCGATAGAGTCACGGCGTAGCCGTTGAACGACAGTTGTCCGAGCTTGAATGGTTTGAGCACGATGAGCGGCTCAACGATGAACCGGTCGGCGGAAAACCAGTTCACGAGCACGCCGGTGAAGTTGGCGAAAGCCACTGCGACCGCCGCTATCGTTCCCGTCTGAATGATGAGAAACAATCCCCAACCAAACAGGAACCCGGTCGCTGGCCCATACGCCTCCCGCAGGAAAACGTACTGCCCGCCCGCCCGCGGCCACATCGCAGCCAATTCGGCGCAACAGAGCGCGCCCGTGATCGTCAACACGCCCGCCAGCGCCCACGCCATCAGCAGCCAGCCCGGCGAGCCGACCAGCCGCGACGATTCAGCCGAGGTAATAAAAATCCCCGATCCGATCATCGAACCGACCACAATCGTCGTGGCGTCGAGCAGGCTCAGACCGCGGATTAATTTGGGGGAAGCATCGGCCACTCACACCGATATAAACGATTGCTTGACACTTGTCGATAGTGTTTTCTAGTCTTTCGCCCAATTATGAAGGATGAACTAATCAGTTTAATTACCAACAAGCAGGCCCATGTGGGCGTGATCGGCCTTGGCTACGTGGGCCTTCCGTTGCTGGTCGAATTCGCTTCCAGGGGCTTTCAAGCCACGGGTTTCGAGGTTGACGGGAACAAGGCGAACCAGATCAACGAAGGCCATTCCTACATCGGCGACGTGCCCTCCACGAAACTTCACGAGATGGTTAAGTCGGAGCGTTTGCGCGCCACCATCGACTTCAACGACCTCGGCAAGTGTGACGCAATCATCATCTGCGTCCCCACCCCGTTGCGAAAAACAAAAGAGCCCGACGTTTCTTACATTCTCGCCGCCGCCGAAGAGATCCAAAAGCGGCTGCGACGCGGCCAGATCATCATTCTCGAATCAACGACTTACCCGGGAACGACCGACGAAGTACTGCTGCCGATGTTTGAAGAAACCGGATTGAAGCTCGACGTCGATTTCCTGCTGGCGTTCTCGCCGGAACGCGTCGACCCGGGCAATCCGCAGTTTCTGACACACAACATTCCGAAGGTCGTCGGCGGCGTCACGCCCGATTCGACGATCGTCGCCGCACACCTGTATTCGCAGATCGTCAAGGACGTTCATGCCGTGACTTCAGCGCGCGTCGCGGAAGCGGCAAAGCTGCTCGAAAACACTTTCCGCGCCGTGAACATCGGCATGGCCAACGAAATGGCCCGTCTCTGTTACGCGCTCAACATCGACACATGGGAAGTAATTCGCGCCGCAGCGACGAAGCCGTTCGGATTCATGGCGTTTTATCCCGGGCCGGGCATTGGCGGGCATTGCATCCCGCTCGATCCGCATTACCTCTCGTGGAAAGCGCGGCAGCACGGTTTCGATTCGCGCTTCATCAGTCTCGCGGAAGAAGTCAATTCGCGAATGCCGGAGCATGTGGTCCAACTCGTTTCTGACGGATTGAACGACGAACGCAAGGCGGTAAACGGCGCCGGCGTGTTGCTGTTGGGTGTCGCTTACAAACGCGACGTCGACGACGTGCGCGAGAGCCCGGCGCTTTCGATCATCGATCGGCTGCGCGACGAAAGGCGCGCACGTGCGTTATCACGATCCGTTCGTGAAGGAATTGCACTTCGACGAATCGCACACCGAGGCCAGCGGCGATTCGCTCTTGTCGATGCCGCTTACCGACGACGAATTGAAGTCGGCTGATTGCGTGATCATCGTGACGGACCACAGCGAGATCGACTACCAACGCGTTTGCGCATTGGCGCCGTTGATCGTCGACACGCGCAACGCGTTGAATGGCGAGATCCGCAGCGCGAGCAAAGCGAGAATCATTCGCCTTTAAACTCCGGTGATTAAAGTAATCAACGTCGTCGGCGCGCGGCCTAACTTTATGAAGGTTGCGCCGATTGTGGCTGCGATGAAGGCGCGGCCGGCAAAGTTTCAGCCGCTCGTGGTCCATACGGGCCAGCACTACGACGCGGAGATGTCTGATTCGTTCTTCCGCGATCTTCAGCTTCCTCAACCTGACGTACATCTAGGCGTTGGCTCGGGTTCTCATGCCGTGCAGACTGCGGCGGTGATGGAACGTTTCGAGCCTGTCGTACTGCGTGAAAAGCCGGATTGGGTGCTGGTGGTCGGCGACGTCAATTCGACGATTGCGTGTGCGCTCGTTTGCGTGAAGCTGGGCGTGAAAGTGGCCCATGTCGAGGCGGGCCTGCGCAGCCGCGATCGCACGATGCCGGAAGAGATCAATCGCCTGCTCACCGATCAGATCGCGGATCTGTTGTTCACTCCTTCACCTGACGCGGACGCGAACCTGCGAGCCGAGGGAATTCCTCAGGAGCGAATCCGTTTTGTCGGGAACGTGATGATCGACTCGTTGCACCAGAACCTCGAACGCGCGCGGCGATCGACCGTGCGTGAAGATCTTGGCGTTGCGGGTAGCGATTACGCGGTGATGACGTTGCATCGTCCGTCGAATGTCGATGTGCCAGAGACGTTCGCGGACATTCTTTCCGCGCTCGAAACCATTTCTACACGACTGCCCGTTGTCTTTCCCGTCCATCCACGGACGCGAAAGACGCTTGCTGAGCTTGGATTGAACGAGCGCGCCGGCGCGATGAAGAACCTGCGCGTGATCGATCCGCTTGGTTATCTCGACTTTCTGCATCTCTACAGCGGTTCGCGACTCGTGCTCACCGATTCGGGCGGCATTCAGGAAGAGACGACGGCGCTGGGAATTCCATGTCTGACGTTGCGTGAGAACACGGAGCGTCCGATCACGGTCGAGCTCGGCACAAACGTCGTCGTCGGCACTGACCCGGCGAAGATCGTCAATGCGGCGTCGGCTGCGTTGAACGGTTCCGCGAGGCGAGCGGCGCAACAAGTGCCGCTGTGGGATGGTCACACCTCTGAACGCATTCTCGACGTTCTTGAAGAAGTCTCGCCGTAGATGAGCACTCTCGGCAAAATCAGGCGCGCGGTTCGTGGAGAAGTAAAACTGACTACAGCAGCCCTCGAAGCGCTGCGCCGCACTCGCGTCTCATTACAAGATCGCTTTGGCAGCAAAGGCCCCGATCCGTTAAATCTGTGTTCACGCATCGACCGGCATGCGCAGTTCTTCCCGGCCCAATCGCCTGCCAATGCTGAACTCATCCTCCCTGACGAACCAGTTGAATGGAACCGCGACCCACGTTCCGGTTACCTCTGGCCGCTCGATTATCACCGCGAAATCAACCTGATGCGCTCGGATGGATCTGATGTGCGCATCGTTTGGGAGCTTAATCGTCTCGGTCATTTCATCACGCTGGCCCGCGCTTATTCGATCAACCACGACGAACGCTTCACTACGGCATTCCTCAAGCAACTGCGAAGCTGGAACGAACAGAACCCGTATGGCCATGGTCCAAACTGGACCTGCGCGATGGAAGTCGCGTTGCGCGCGATCAACCTGCTCGCGGCGTTTCAAACCTTTCGTCAATCGCCCCAGTTCGATGCCGGGACGCTCATGCTCCGTCTTCTCCAACAACACGGCAACTACATCCGTCGCAACCTCGAATTCTCTTACATCGCCACGAGCAATCACTATCTTTCCGACGTCGCCGGGCTGCTGTGGCTGGGAGTGATGCTGCCTGAGCTTCGCGACGCGGATCGCTGGCGGGACTTCGGTCTGCGTGAGTTGTGGCGCGAGATGGACAAACAGGTGCTGCCGGATGGCGCTGATTTCGAATCTTCAACCGGCTATCACCGCTTCGTTACCGAACTGTTTCTCTACTCGTTTTTGCTCTGCCGCCACAACGGAATCGAAATCGAACAACGATACTGGGACAAGCTCCACGCGATGCTTCGCTACATCCGCGGTTACTTGCGCCCGGACGGATTCGCGCCGCTGATCGGCGACACCGATGGCGGACAGTTTCTGCCGATTCGCCAACGACGCGGCGATGATCACGGTTATTTGTTGGCGATCGGCGCGGCAGTTTTTAACGATCCGTGTTTGAAAATCGCGCGGATGGAAGCTCCTGACGAATTATTGTGGATTCTCGGCGACGAGGGCGTCGAAACCTTCGAGAAACTGTCGCCCGCGCCAATCGGCTCGCAAGCATTTCCCCACGCCGGCACTTACGTCATGCGCCACGAAGATCTTTACCTCTGTTTCAACACAAGCGGCGCGGGCATCAACGGCCGCGGTTCGCACGGACACAACGACGCGTTGAGCATCGAAGTCTCAGCCGGCGGTCGCGCCTTCATAGTCGATCCCGGCGCCTACATCTACACCGGTGATCTGCAAAAGCGACACGAGTTTCGTTCAACTGCCTATCACTCAACAGTCAAGATCGACGGCATCGAACAAAACACAACCGATCGCAACGCACCCTTCGTAATCGGCGACGAAGCAAAACCGCGAGTCGTGTCATGGGAAACAACACCTGAAAAAGACAAAATCGTCGCCGAACATTACGGTTACCGGCGGCTGAAGCATCCGCTCACGCACCGTCGCAACATCATGTTCCACAAGACGGAACGCACGTGGGTGATTGCGGATCAATTCCTGGGCGACGCAGAAGACCATGAGTTCGAGGTGCGGTTTCATTTCGCGCCCGGGCTGGAAGTAAGCGCTACCGAAGGCGCAGTCGAAGCACGCGACGCGCACACGGATTTGACTTTAACTGTTCAGTCGTTGAGTCTTTCCAATTCGCCCGCGCTCGAACACCAGTTCACGTCGCGCGATTACGGCGAAATGAGCGAATCGCTCACCGCGTGCTGGCGCTTTTCAGGCCCGCCTGGGAAGTTAGTTTGGGAAGTCTCCCGCAAAGGCGCAAAGGCGCAAAGGATTTAGTTCGTTTGCTTAACACTCTCTGCTTCGCGCCCTTGCTATCTTCTTTGCGCCTTTGCGCCTTTGCGGGAAACTGAGTCTATAGATGTGCGGAATCTGCGGAATCTGGGAATACGGCGCCAACGAGGGATCGATCGAGCCCGCGCTGCTCGCGCGCATGCGCGACGAAATGACGCATCGCGGCCCCGACGATTCCGGCGATCTCGTCTTCGACGATCGACGCGGCGGCTTCGGCTTTCGCCGACTGTCGATTATCGATCTCTCGGCCGCCGGTCACCAGCCAATGCACGGCTGCGGAGAGATCGATGAGCAAACGTGGCTCGTCTTCAACGGCGAGATCTATAACCACGCGACGCTGCGCGCCGGCCTCGAAGAACGCGGACACCGCTACGCCTCGCGCACCGACTCAGAAACGATCCTGCACCTCTACGAAGAACGCGGCCTCGATTTCATTCACGACCTCGAAGGCGATTACGCCATCGCGCTTTGGGACGCCCGCACGCAACAACTCGTGCTCGTCCGCGATCGCATTGGCGTCAAACCACTGTACTTCTATCATCGCGACGGCCGCTTCATCTTCGCTTCCGAGATCAAGGCGATCCTGCAACATCCGGCCGTCACGCCGGACATCGACGAGCAGTCGCTCTATCACTATCTGACTTTCCTGACGACACCCGCGCCGGCCACGCTCTTTCGCGACATTCAAAAACTTCCGGCCGGCCACGTCCTCGTCTTGAAACGCGACGGCACGCTGAACATCAAACAATACTGGGACGCACTCCCTCCCACGCAGACGCCCACGGCGAGCGACGCCGAGCACCGCGCCGAGATCCTTCGTTTGCTGCGCGACTCGATCCGCAAACGCATGATGTCTGACGTGCCGTTCGGCGTGTTTCTTTCAGGCGGCGTCGACTCCTCGGCGAACGTCGCGCTCATGTCAGAGCTGATGACGCGGCCGGTCGAAACATTCACCGTCGGCTTCAGCGACGCCGAGTATCTCAACGAGCTCGACTCTGCGCGCCGCATCGCGAAACAGTTCGCGACGAATCATCACGAAGTGATCATCTCTGAAAAAGAGATGCACGACTTTCTGCCGAGCCTCGTCTTTCACCAGGACGAACCGATCGCCGATCCCGTCTGCGTGCCGCTCTACTACGTTTCGAAGCTTGCGCGCGATTCGGGCACGATCGTGGTCCAGGTCGGCGAAGGCGCCGACGAGATCTTCAGCGGTTACGAAAACTACGTCAGGCACCTGCGCATCTACGAAAGCTTTTGGCGTCATGCGGAAACGCTGCCGCGCGCATTGCGGCGCGCCGTGTCGAACCTGTCGCGGCCCGCGCTTGAAGCAACCGGCCGCAAACGCGCGGCAATCGAGTTGATTCGCCGGCTCGGCGCGGATGAACCGTTGTTCTGGGGCGGCGTCGTCGTTTACGACGAGACGTTCAAGCCGCGCGTGTTGTCGCGCGAGCTGCGCCAGCGCATGAAGGGACTGTCGTCGCTGCAAGCGGTCGAACCGTATTTGAGCCACATCGAGCGCGAGCGGCCCGGCTCGGATTTTCTGGCGCGCATGACGTATCTCGAGTTGAAACTGCGCCTGCCGGAGCTGTTGCTGATGCGTGTCGACAAGATCACGATGGCGACGAGCGTCGAGGCGCGCGTGCCGTTCCTGGACCATCATCTTGTCGAGTATGCGCTGGGGTTGCCGCGTTCGTTGAAAGTCGAAGGCACGAGCGGTAAACACATCCTGAAACGCGCGCTGGAAGAGATCCTGCCGCGCGATTTGCTTTACGAACGTAAGCGCGGGTTTGGCGCGCCGGTGCGTGAGTGGTTTCGTGAAGGGCTCGGCGGCTGGTTTGACGGGCACTTGATGAACTCGACCATGCGACGCCGGAACCTATTGGATTACGAGTTTGTTGGCCGCATGCTGCACGAGCATCGCAACCGGACCAAGGATTGGGGATTTCACCTTTGGGCGCTGTTGAATCTGAGTCTGTGGTATGAACGCTGGATCGATCCAGTTTAAGTCAGGCGTAGTGTGGACGCTGGCGACGCGCGGGTTGATGATCGTCAACAGCGTTGGCGCCGGGATTATCGTCGCACATTGGCTGGGCGCAAAGGGCGTCGGCGAGCTGGCGGTGATCAATGTCGCTGTGGCAACGGTGGTCCAGGTTTGCAGTTTCGGATTGCCGTCCGCAAACACTTACTTCATCTCGCAGGACCAGAAACAACTGCGCACGGCGGCGATCAATTCGCTGATCTTCGCGACTTTTATCGGGTCGTTGCTGGCGCTGGGTTTGAATTTCGTCGCCGAGATCCGGCCGGATTGGTTTGGGTTCGTTTCCGCGGGCCTGATCCGGATTGCGTCTGTTTCGATTCCCGCGCAACTGATCACGCTGATCGGGCTGAATGTTCTGCTTGCGGTCGGGAAGCTGCTGCCGTTCAACTTGTTGGACCTCGTGGGCCAATCATTCGTGCTGATCAATTCGGTCGTTGCGCTGATCGTTTTACGGCGTGGCCTCGCGACGCTCGTCGTTCTGAACACGGCGGCGGCCGTGCTTGTGAGTCTCCTCGTGATTGTGTCGATCGTGATCGCTGCGCGGAAGCTGGCGCGTTCGCAATGGCGGCCTGATACTTCGCTGTTGGCGCGCATGATTCGTTACGGGCTCAAGTTTCACGTGTCGATTCTTGCCGGCGCGATCATCTTCCGCGCTGATTTGCTCGTGGTGAATCATTTTCGCGGGCCTGACGAGGCGGGCGTTTACAGCGTGGCGACGCAGTTTGGGATGTTGCTGATGTTGCTGCCGAGCGTGATTGCGACGTTGCTGTTTCCGCGTGTGACCGCGGAGCAGGACGCGCGCGGCGAAACGACGGCGCTGGTCACGAGATACACCGCGCTTGTCACGTTCGTCTGTTGTTTGGCGGCGGTGCCGTTTAGTTTCCTGTTGCCGTTGATTTATGGAAGCGCGTTTGCCGGGGCGACGCGATTGCTGTTGATCCTTTTGCCCGGTGTTTTTTTGATCGGGCTGGAATCAGTGCTGGTCCAACATTTTAACGCGCTGGGCCTGCCGCGGATCATCCCCGTCTACTGGATCGTGACGCTGATTGTTAATCTCGTGCTCGTGTTTGCGTTTGTGCCGCGACTGGGGGCACAAGGCGCCGCGATCGCTTCAACTATCAGCTACATGTTGATCTTCGCGCTCGTGCTGCGGCAATTTCTCGCCACGACGGGACAGACTTTTTACAAAACGGTGCGCGGATGAAAATCGTGTTGCTGGCGCTCAGTGGCAATTCCGGGCACGACCAACTCACCCACCTCTTTCCCGACGCGGTAATCGAAAGCATCTCACGCGGTGATTTTGAGAATGGGAGTTTGATGAAGCGGCTTGTGGCGTTGCGTGCGCGGCGGCCGGATGTGTTTGCGATTGCGACTGAGCGGTTGGCGTGGCAACGCGGACAGGATCTTTTTATGATCTTCGGCGCGTTGGCTGGTGCGCGTGAGGTTGTAATGATCGATGCGCATGGTGGAATACGGCGCGAATCGCGTTTCGATCTGCTGGCCGGCGCGCCCGCGGCTCTTGCGAATGAAGCGGTGACGGGTTTGAACGATCTCCTTCAGTCGAAACGTGAACTGTTGACGCTCGAACGTGAAAAACCCGGATCTTTATCAACAAAAACCGATCGGCCTCGCATTGTTTACCTGCGTGCGACGCCTGGACCAGGCACGCAAGCGGGCGGTGCTGCCAGTCATATCAAAGGCGTTGTCGAAGCACTGGCGAACTCGGCGCTGATGTCGAGATCATCAGCAACGACGCAATCGCCGGTTTCGACACGTCCAGTTATCGGTTCACGATCATCCCGCCGGAAACGGCCGGTGCGACGCGCGCGCTTTTCGATATTCACAACAATCTCGTTTTCACCCGCGCTGCGGTGCCGCTCGTCGAGCGGGTGAAGCCGGATTTCATTTATCAACGATACGCGCGGTTCAGTTGGGCGGGTGTGGTTGCGGCTCGTCAGGTGCAGCGCCCGCTGTTTCTCGAATACAACGGTTCCGAGGTTTGGGTCGGCCGCCATTGGGATCACGTTGGCAGTCTCGATCTGTTGGAACGTTACGAGCGATTGAACCTTCAGGCAGCGGCGCGTATTTTTGTCGTCTCGGACGTGGAGCGGCAGAACCTCGAGGCGCGCGGCGTCGCGGCGGAGAAGATCGTCGTCAATCCGAATGGTGTCGACGCCGATGTGTTTCGACCGGGGATTGGCGGCGCTGACGTTCGCAAAGGGCTCGGCATTGCAGACGACGAAGTGGTTGCCGGGTTTGTCGGCACGTTTGGACCGTGGCATGGCGTAATCCAGCTCGCCGAAGCGATACGCGCGATTCCGGCGAACTTGCCGGTCAGGTTCTTGCTGGTCGGCAGTGGTAGTTTGCACGGCGAAGTCGAACGGATTGTGGAGGCCGAGGCTCCATCGCGGCGGGTGATTTTCACGGGCGCGGTGGCGCACGAGCGCGTGCCGCAGTTGTTGGACGCTTGCGATATGCTTGTTTCGCCTCATGTTCCGTTGGCCGATGGCAGCGACTTTTTCGGCTCGCCCACGAAGGTGTTTGAGTACATGGCGATGGGAAAAGGGATCGTCGCCAGTCGTTTGGGCCAGATTGGTGAGGTGCTTCAGGATGACGAGACCGCGCTCCTGGTCGAGCCCGGCAATGTTAATCAACTCGCGGCCGCGATCGTGAAACTGGTCCAATCGCCCGATCTGCGCGCGCGTCTTGGTGCGAACGCCCGCGAAACGGCGATCGCAAAACACACCTGGACGCGCAACGCCGAACGCGTATTAGCAAGCTTTTAATGATTTGAAATAATGAGCACGCTGGCTGAAGAAAAACTGCGCGCGCGCGAGCAATGGGGGCAGGACCCGTGTGGCGCCGAGTACGATCGCGAGCACGAGTTGGGCACGCGCGAGTTTTTCGATGAGATCGAGCGACATCGCTACACGGAATACGCGCCGTGGATGCCGCGCTTGATGGAGTTTGAGAAATTTCGCGGCCAGCGATTGCTCGAGATCGGCTGCGGCATGGGCACGTGACTTGTTACAGTTTGCACGCGGCGGCGCGCGTTGCACCGGCATCGATCTCACGCCGCGCTCGGTCGAGATCACGCGCCACCGCTTTCGGCTTTACGGCGCTCACGGGAACGTTCATGCTCTCCGACGGCGAGCGTTTGCCGTTTCACTCGGAGAGCTTCGACGTGGTCTACTCAAACGGCGTCCTGCATCACACGCCTGACACCGCGGGCGCGATTCGCGAGGTCCATCGCGTGCTGCGACCGGGCGGCGTTGCGAAAGTGATGCTTTATCATCGCAACTCGCTGAACTACTGGATCGAGATCGTCCTGCGGCGCGGTTTGTTCGGTGGCGAGTTTTTACGCGGACGCTCGGCGGAAGAGATAATGAGCCGCGTCGTCGAGTACAGCGATCACGACGCACGGCCGCTCGTGAAAGTCTACAGCCGCAAACAAACGCGCGCGCTGTTCAGCATGTTTCGCGACGTGGCGATCGACGTCGAACAACTAACCCGCGCGGAGCTGCGTTTTCTGTCACCGCTCGTTTCAGAATCGCTGTTCGAGCGGCTGCGACGGCGTATCGGTTGGAACGTTATCGTCACGGCGACGAAATGAACTATTTCCCGCAAAGGCGCAAAGGCGCAAAGAGAAAACAAGTCTTCGTATCCCGGCGCCTTTGCGCCTTTGCGCCTTTGCGGGAAACTTCATAACAGTCATGCTACTTTCAGTCATCGTTCCCTGCTACAACGAAGAGGCCGTGCTGCGCGCGACGCACGAGCGGCTCACGGGGGTGCTCGCCGGCATGTCGACCCTCGACTACGAGCTGATCTTCGTCAACGACGGCAGCCACGACGACACGCAACTCATTCTCACGCAACTCCAGCTTGTCGATCCACACGTACGCGTCCTGCTGTTTTCACGCAACTTCGGCCACCAGATCGCCGTCACCGCCGGACTCGAAGAAGCTTCCGGCGACGCCGTCGTGATCATCGATGCCGACTTGCAGGATCCGCCCGAAGTGATCCCGCAGATGGTCCAACTCTGGCGCGACGGCAACGACGTCGTTTACGGCCTGCGCATCGATCGCAAAGGCGAAAGCAAGTTCAAACTCTGGACCGCGAAAGCTCTTCTATCGACTCATCAACCGTCTCTCCGAAACCAAGATGCCGCTCGACACCGGCGACTTTCGCCTGCTCGATCGCCAAGTCGTCGAAGTGATCAACTCGATGCCGGAACGCGCGCGGTTTCTGCGCGGCATGGTGAGTTGGGCCGGCTTTCGCCAGGTTTCGCTGCCGTACGAGCGCGCCGCGCGACACGCCGGCACGAGCAAGTATCCGCTTGACGAAAGATGATTCACTTTGCGATGGACGGCATCATTTCGTTCTCGCTCGTGCCGCTGAAGCTCGCGATCTGGACCGGCTTTCTCGCGATCTGGATCGCTGTTGCAGGAATCATCGTCGCGATCGTCGATCGGCTGATGGACAAGAACCTGGCTCGCGGTTGGGCGTCGCTCTTTGTGGCAGTGCTATTCATGGGCGGCGTGCAGCTCGTTTCGCTCGGCATCCTTGGCGAATATCTGGGCCGCATCTACACGGAAGTGAAACGGCGTCCGCTTTACGTCGTCCAGGAACGACTGGGCTTCGGCGCCGCGAGTCAAACGCCGGCGAAAAGCGAAGAGGTGAATGCTGTTGGCTAATTTGTCAGGTAACCTCATCCAACCTCGCCGAACAATCGCCATATTTTTACTCCTCTTGCAACGTTCCTGAGCGTTCGCGTTTTGACGCTGATGTTCATGCGCGCGCACCTCGACGATCCGGGCTGGTTTCAAACTGGTTCGTACGCGAAATTCGATCGCCAGGCACGCGATCTTCTCGACGGACAGCAACGACTTTTTCTGATCGACGATCCGGCGCGTACAGACCTCGCGCAGTATCCGCCTGCATTTCCAGCGTTGTTGGCGTTGATCTATAGCGTCACTGGCGATCGTTCGGCTTACTCGGCGCAGATCGTGCTGTGGTCATTCGATCTGATTGTGTCGTTTGTGCTGATCGCCGGGATTGCGGTAACGGCATTCGGTTGGCGGGCAGGCATTTGCGGCTGGGTTTTTCGCTGGCGCTGTCGCCGCTATTTGCGCTATATGCTGCGTACCCGTCGGCTGACACGCCCACGATGTGGTTTGTGCTGGCAGGCAACTGGTTACTGCTGCTGGCAGCGCGGCGGAACAGTGTTTGGCTGGCGCTCGCGGCGGGTGTCGCGTTAGGCATTGCGTGTTGGATTCGAGTCAATCCTTTGTATCTCGCGGTTGGTTGGGCCATCGCGCTGCTGATCGTTTTAAAAGCGCCGTGGCGTCGGCGGTTGGCGATGAGCGGCGCGGTCGTGTTGGCCGCGGCGCTCATCATTTCTCCGATCGTCGTACGCAACTTCGCTCACGTTTCCTGATTTCACGCCGACGGGCGGAACGATTGGCGCCAATCTTTGGGAAGGACTCGGCGAGACCGAACTGGGCCGCGAGCACGGCTTTCGTTATGGCGACGACAAGCTGATCGAACACGAGCGCGTGAAGATGGGCTGGCCCGCCGATGCGCAGTTCGATGCGCAGTGGCCCGACGGCATTCGCCGCGACAAGGAGCGCACGCGCGAGTCGCTGGCGTTTATCAAGCAACATCCGGTGTGGTATGTGGGCGTGATGGCCGGGCGCATGTGGGGAATGCTGAAAGTCGCAGGCGATCCGGTACCATACTGCGGCATTGCCGGCATCAACGTGACGAGTCAGAAAGTGTTTGCCGCCGCGGTTGGCAAGGCGGAGTGGTTGCGTTTGGCGTGAACGTGCTGGGGATGATTCAAAGCGTCGCGCGTTATCTTTTTCTGCCGCTGGCTGCTTTTGGAATTTACGTCGCCGCGCGACGAGATGTGACAGTCACCGCGGTTTTGTTGGTGACGGTCCTTTATTACCTCGTGCCCGGCACAGCGGCGCACACGGAGATCCGTTACGTGCTGCCGATGCACGGTTTGTTGATCGCCTTTGCCGGCGCGGCGATCGATCGTTTGCTGGCGATATTGCACCGATGAAGTATGAAGCTGCTCGAGTTTCTGGCGTGCCCGGCTTGTGAAGGCGAGATTCACCTGACGGAGACGTCTGCAAGCGACGGAAACGAGATGCTCGAAGGCACGCTTTCCTGCGCAGCGTGCGGGAAACAGTTTCCGATCGTGCGCGGTGTGCCGCGCTTTGCAGATCTGGCGGACATCGATCCCGAGAAAGCCGCGACGGCTTCGAGCTTTGGTTTCGAGTGGCAACACTTCACGCAGGAAGACGATCGATATGGCGATCAGTTGTTAGGCTGGCTCGCGCCTGTGAAGACAGGAGTTCTTTCAAAGACAAGGTGGTGCTCGACGGCGGCTGCGGCAAAGGCCGGCACCTCGTGCTGGCGGCGGAGTGGGGCGCGCGCGCGGTCATCGGCATCGATTTGAGCGACGCGGTCGAATCGGCTTTCGCCGCAACGCGCGAGTCTGACAACATGCACGTGGTTCAGGGCGACATTTGTCAGTTGCCGTTGCGACGTGTGTTTGATTATGCGTTCAGCGTCGGCGTGCTCGATCATGTTCCGGAGCCGGTTGCTGGTTTTCGAATCTTTGGCGTCGAAGGTGCGGCCCGGCGGCCACGTGTCCGTCTGGGTTTACGGCGCGGAAAACAATGGTTGGATCATCAGCCTCGTGAATCCCGTGCGCGAGCGTTTTACGTCACGGATCAGTCCGCGCGCATTGCTGCATTTGTCAAAACTGCCGACCGCGGCTGTCTACACCGCGAGCAAATTCATCTTCCGGCCGCTCAGCAAGTTGCCGCTGGGCAATGCGCTGGTTAAGAAGCTGTTTTATAGTGACTACCTGATCTCGATCGCGCGCTTTGGCTGGCGCGAGCAACACACGATCGTGTTCGATCATCTTGTCGCGCCGACGGCCCATTACCTGACGCGTGATGAATTTGAAGACTGGTGGCGCGGAATCGGAGCAGAGGAGACCGTGATCGGTTGGCACAACAAGAACAGTTGGCGCGGGTTTGGACGCACGCGCAATGGTTTCAAACCTGCGGGAGACGATAGTGGCCTTTAATTCGGACGCAAGAAGCATAACCAATCCGCTCCCGCGCGAGATGATGGAGCATACCTACCCGATTCTCTACGAGGTGGAGCAATCGCATTGGTGGTACATCGGCAGGCGTCGCATTCTCGCCGGGTTTGTCGAACAGATCTGCCGCCACGTGACCGACCGGCGGCCGCGGATTCTCGACGTGGGTTGCGGCACGGGCGCGAATTTGTTGATGCTCTCGAAGTATGGAGACGCGGAAGGCGTCGACGTTTCCGAAGACGCGCTCGCGTTTTGTCGTGCTCGCGGGCTGGACCAGGTGCGACTCGGAGCGGGTGAAGAGTTGCCTTACGAAAACGGGACGTTTGATCTCGTGACTGCGTTCGACGTCGTCGAGCACATGGACGACGATCTCGCCGGGTTGAGTGAGATGCGCCGCGTTTTGCGTCCCGGCGGGCGTGTGCTGCTGTTTGTGCCGACGTTTATGTTTCTGTGGGGCTTGCAGGACGAGGTGAGCCATCACCGGCGTCGTTATCGTCTATCGGAGCTTCGACGCGTGCTCGAACAGGCCGGTTTCGAAATAGAGCGCACGAGCTATGCGAATATCACGTTTTTCCTGCCGATTCTGTTGGTCAGACAATTGATGCGCCTCACCGGGATCAAGACCGCGACCGAGAACAGTATCAACGTGACTGCTTTGAATGGAGTGTTTGGCAAGATACTCGGCGCGGAGAGCACGATGCTGCGTTACATCAATTTGCCGTTTGGCGTCTCCGGCCTGTGCGTCGCGCGAGTTCGCGAATGATCCGTGTCAGCGCGTATGCCGCCAGTATCAGGAAAAAGAAATGAACGATGTAGACATAGCGCCGCTCTGTGTGCAGCATTGATTGCACGACAAGGTAATACGCCGGGACCATCAAGATAATCGCCAGCCTGGTCCACTCACGTTCCCACAGCAACAACACTAATCCGATCACGACGAGCGGCAGCATCCACGCGGTTTTGAAGACGCGCTGGACGAAGCCAAGCGGAATGCGCACGTAACGCAGCCATTGATACGAGCTTGGTCCAAGCTCGACGAGTGTGGTTGGTCCAACGTTCACGATCGAATGTGGCGAGGCATAGTTGGCGATCACCAAACGCACCTGCGATTCTCGCGCGCTGACAAACGGAATAGGGAAATTTATGATCGGTTGGTCGTGCGGTGGAGCAGTTTCGATTAAATCAACGCCTACCGATGCCAGCACCTTGTTCTCGCTCGCATCCGTGATCTTCAGGAGCACGCGTCCTGCTTCCAATCTCACGGGAACATGTATCACGTAATCAGTGCCCGGATGAATGCCGGCCAGTTCCCATGATTTCTGGTTGCCGTATTTTGTTTCGTCACCACGGAGTTGCGTCCAGTCACCCGGGGACCATATCGGGTCCGGATACGTGTGGACGAAATCGTGAGACACCGGCGACTCGGGCCTGAGCACCGGAACGGGCTCTAAACGCGTTGAAGCGATTCCGCGCCTTGCCACAACACTTGCGAACCAAAACGGATGTGACCTGATCACGGCGAACCCGCGCGCCACGCGCATGCGTTCGCGGTCGACGCCGTCACGTCCGAAGAGCAGTTGTGCATACTCCGGCTTGCCGTACCATTCCGCCTCCTGGCGCATGATGCCGAGATCGGTGAGGGGAATATTGAATCGCTTCGATTCGTCGTAGTCGGCGATGCCTTCGAGCAACGTTTGTCCTGCGCCGAGTGACAGCGGAATGAAGCGATGAAAGACAATTGCGTTTTTGATCGTGATCGGCGCGATCACGACTATCGCACCCGCGAGGATCGCCGCCGCCGCACGCAGCCGTATCGAACGCTCCACGATTAATATCGAAGCCACTGCGAGAAACGGCGCCAGCAACAGTGCATTCGCCCGCAACCAACACGAGACGCCGATCATCGCGCCCGCTAGTGCGAAGTACACAACGCTGTTCTGCTTTCGCCCGCGGATCAGAAAATAAACCGCCAACAAAATCGGAACCACCGCGAGCGAATCGGGCAAAAACAGCATGGAGAAGTAAGCAAACTGCGGCGAGATCGCGGCCAACAATCCCGCCACTACCGCAGCCGCTACCGGCACGAGCTCGAGCGCAATCAAGAACAACACCACTACCGTCAACGCATCGCAAACGATCTGCACAACGTGAATCGCGCCGTTCGACTCTCCCGCCACCTTGAAAATCCCCGCCAGCAGAATCGAATATCCCGGCGGGTGTCCCATGTGATTGATATCGCTTACGAACGTCCCAAAATCCCCGGCGAGCAGTTGCTTTGCCGAATCCTTGTAACCTTCGGTAACACTCGTCTGCACTTTCCAAATCTCAAACCGATTGTCCTGCCACGTCAAAAAACGCACGCCGAGGGCAAGCGCAAAGAGAGTCAGACCGAGTAGAAACGCGGATTTCACTGATCCTAATGTAAACTATCCCAAGCGTTCCGCATGCTGCTAAATCGCTCGATAATCTGCTTTGGCGGTGAAGATTGGTGGTATCACCATCCGCACTCCAAGGCCCACCTGATGCGCAAGTTTGCGCGCGCGGGGAACAAGGTCATCTTCGTCAACTCGATCTCGATGGGCCTGCCCGGACTGGCCCATAAGGATCTGCTGCCGCGCATCAAACGCAAGCTCGGAAGTTATTCCAAACTCGCCCGCGAAACCGACGAAGGCATCACCGTAGTGTCGCCCGCGAGCTTGCCGTTCTTCGGCAGCGCCGTTGCGCGCACGATCAACCGGCGCGCGATCAGTGCGCAGATCGGGCGGCTTGCTCGCAGCCGCGGCCTGTCGAAACCGATACTCTGGATCGCGATTCCCACCGCCGCCGAGATGATCGGAACGCTGGACGAGTCGGCGGTGGTCTATCATGTGTCCGACAAGTATGATGCCAACACGATGGATCACGCCACCGATCCTGCGTTGATTCGCCGGCTCCACGAACACGCGATCGACGCCGCCGACCTCGTCTTCTATTCCGGAAGAAAACTGTTTGACGAAGCAACGCGCGGGCGCGATCGATCTTACTTGCTCGAACAAGCTGTCGAGTTCGATCACTGGCGGCATGTCGGCAATGGCAACATCACGGTCGCGCCGGAAGTCGCGCGCATTCCACGCCCGCGTTTGGGTTACTTCGGAGCGATCGAGCCGTGGCTGGTGGACCAGGAACTGATCAAACGCGCCGCGGTTGAGCGGCCGGAGTGGCAGTGGGTGTTTATCGGCAACAAGTCGCGCGGGCTGGAGATCGAAGGATTGCCGAACACGCATTTTCTGCCGCCGGTGCCTTATGCGGAGCTGCCAAACTACGCGGCGGGATTCGACGTTTGCGTGTTGCCGTGGGAAACTGAGCAGTCTTTTACGAGTTACGGTTCGGCGATCAAGGTGCGCGAATACCTCGCGACGGGAAAGCCGGTCGTCATCTCGCCGTTGCCGGAGTACGAGCCGATGAAAGACGTGCTGCGGATCGCACGCACGCGCAGCGACTTTATCGCGCTGGTTGAAGAGGCGTTGCGCGAGAACGATCCTGAAGCGCCGAAACGGCGACAAGCGGCCGTCGCCGGTGGAACGTGGGACGCACGCGCCGAATGGGTGAGCGATTTGATCGAGGACGTGTTGGCCCGTAAGCAATGATTGTAGGGGTGGCCCTCTGTGGCCACCCGACTTTGCGCGACGAAAGGGCGGCCACGAAGGGCCGCCCCAACAAACAATGAAGCAGGTGCTGCAAAATCGAAAGACCGGAAAGCCGTTTGTCGGCGAAGTGCCGGTGCCCGCGTTGCAAAGAGGACGTGTGCTTGTGCGCACCGTTGCGTCGTTGATCAGCGCCGGGACTGAACGTGCTTCGGTTGAGCTTGTTAGCAAGGGAATTTTGCAGGAAGCGCGACAGCGTCCGGATCTCGTGAAGGCAGTGGTCGCGAAAGTGAAGAGCGAAGGACTGCTCAACACGTTCGCTTCCGTGCGCGACAAGATGGCGGCGTCGCAGTCGCTGGGTTACAGCGCGGCGGGCATTGTTACCGAGATTGGCGATGACGTGACGGAGTTTCACATCGGCGATCGCGTTGCGTGCGCAGGCGTGGGCTTTGCTTCGCATGCGGAGGTTTTGTCGGTGCCGAAGAACCTTTGCGTCCATCTTCCCGAGCACGTGAGTTTCGAAGCTGGCGCGTTCGGCACGCTCGGCGCGATCGCGTTGCAAGGCGTGCGTCTGGCTGAGCTGACGCTCGGCGAGTCGATCGTCGTAATCGGCTTGGGATTGGTGGGCCAACTGACGGTCCAACTATTGAAAGCAAACGGTTGTCGCGTCTTCGGACTGGATCTCGATCCGGCACGAGTTGCTTTGGCAATGGAGCTCGGCGCAGATCGCGCGGTGGTCTCAAACGAAGAAGCGGCAAGCGAGATCGACAAATGGACGCGCGGCCGCGGCGCTGATGCGGTGCTGATCACAGCGGCAACAGATTCGAACCAGCCAGTCGAGCTCGCGGCGCGCGTATCGCGTTTGAAAGGACGTGTGATCGTCGTTGGCATGACCGGCCTCGACATTCCGCGTGCGCCATTTTTCAGCCGCGAGCTAAAGCTGATCATTTCGATGTCGTATGGACCAGGACGTTACGATCCCGATTACGAAGAGCGCGGTCACGACTATCCACTGCCATACGTCCGTTGGACCGAAAAGCGAAACATCGAAAGCTTTCTTGAGTTAGTAAACGACGGACGCGTCAACGTCGAACGATTGACGACGCATCGCTTCAGCATCGAACAAGCGGAGCGTGCATACGATTTGATTTCGGGAGACGCCACG
This sequence comes from uncultured Acidobacteriota bacterium, assembly GCA_963770215.1. Taxonomy (GTDB): domain Bacteria; phylum Acidobacteriota; class Blastocatellia; order Pyrinomonadales; family Pyrinomonadaceae; genus PSRF01. Next base: position 1,097,723 of record CAVYOP010000004.1, on the reverse strand, counting down.
GAGCCGTATCTTGGCGTCGTGCTGAATTACGATCCCGATCGCGAGATCGTGCGTCGCGTGCCGCTCACGCCGGCGGTGCGTCGGGCAGAAAAGTCGATTCGCCTGGGCGTGATCGGTGCGGGCGGTTACGTTCCCGCGATGCTGTTGCCGCACTTCAAATCGGAAGGCGTCGAGTTTCGATCTATCGCCACGGCTACCGGCGTCTCAGCGCACGACGTCGGCAAACGGTTCGGTTTCGCTTATGCCGTCTCCAGCGCTGACGAAGTGCTAGACGATCCGGACATCAATCTGATCGTGATCGGCACCAGACATGACTCTCACGCCGATCTCGCACGCCGAGCGCTCGAACGAAACAAACACGTCTTCGTCGAAAAACCACTCGCCCTCGACGACGATCAACTCGATCTCGTGTTGCAAGCCGCAGCCAACTCGACGGGCCATTTGACGGTGGGCTTCAACCGCCGCTTCTCGCCGCTCGCGCGCCAGGCAAAGGATTTCTTCGCAGATCGCACCACGCCGCTTTCGATACTCTATAGAATCAACGCCGGCCGCATTCCCAAAGAACACTGGACGCAGGATGCGATCGAAGGCGGCGGCCGCATCGTCGGCGAGGTTTGTCATTTCGTCGACCTGATGCAGTTTCTAACGGGGTCCCCACCTGTTTCAGTCTTCGCGGAATCCACTAGCGCGAAATCTGAGAAAACAGTCGACGCCGATTCAGTCTTCATCAACCTGCGTTTCGCGGACGGCTCGAACGGCTGCATCGCGTATCTCGCGGAAGGCGACAAATCGTTGCCTAAAGAACGCGTCGAGATATTCGGAGCGTCGCGCTCGTTTGTGCTCGACGACTACCGCCGCGCCACGTTGCACAAAAACGGACGCGAGGACCAAACAACCCTGAAAGCACAGGACAAAGGCCAGCAAGCACAGGTCCGCCAAATCTGCGCCAGCGTTCTTCAAGGCACAGACCCCCCCATCCGCATCGATGAACTAACTGCTACAACCCGCACGACGTTTCGCATTCTTGACTCTCTCCGCGAACACCGCGCATTTGAAATTTGACATGTGTGGCATCGCCGGAATCATCAGCCTAAATCCTGAATCACGGATTGAACGAATGCTCGAAAGCATCGAGCACCGGGGACGTGACGACCAGGGCGTTTGGACGTCCGAACCGATCGATCAGAATCAAAGGAAGGTCTGTTTTGGTCATCGGCGGCTTGCCATAATCGATCCGAGCCCCGCCGGTCACGAGCCGATGCTCTCACACGACGGCCGTTACGTGCTCATCTTCAACGGCGAGATCTACAACTACCGCGAACTGCGCGAACAGCTCCGCACGCTCGGACACAAATTTCGCACGCAGAGCGACGCCGAAGTCCTGCTCGCGGCGATCGCCGAGTGGGGTTGGGACGCGATGGACCAACTCAACGGCATGTTTGCCTTCGCCGTCTGGGACAACCAGGAACGCACGCTGACCCTTGCGCGCGATCACGTCGGCATCAAGCCTCTGTATTACGCCTTCATTCCCGGCAACGCCAACGCGCCGCCCGCGTTCGTCTTCGGCTCCGAAATCAAAGCCATTCTCGCGAGCAAACTGATCAAACCGGCGCTCGATCCAGAAGCGTTGCACCAGTTTCTGACGTTCCTGTGGGCGCCCGATCCGAACACGCTCTTCGCCGGCGTCAAGACTGTCCCGCCGGCCCATTTGCTTCACTTCAAGCACGACGAAATCGAGCTCCGCCAATGGTGGGATGTCTCGTTCACCGAGATCGAAGAAGGTCACAACGAAGCCTCGTGGCGTGAGCGCACACTCGACACGCTCGATCGCGTCGTAAAGATGGAGATGGTCGCGGACGTTCCGCTCGGATCGTTTCTCTCCGGCGGCATTGATTCGTCCGGCATCACGGCGTTGATGCAGCGGCACGTCAACGGTAGGCGCATCAGCACGTACACGGTCGGCATCGAGAGCCAGGATCTTCATTACGACATCATTCCCGACGACGTGCGCTGGGCGCGCCGCGTCAACGAACAGTTGCAGACTGACTACCACGAGATCATGCTGCAACCGTCAGTCGCCGAGCTCCTGCCGAAACTCGTCTATCACATGGAAGAGCCGCCAATCGACATGGCGATTCCGAGTTATCTCGTCTCGCGCGCCGCGCGCGAAACGTTGCGCGTGATGCTGTCAGGCATGGGCGGCGATGAAGTGTTCGCCGGATATCCACGGCAGATGGCAATGAAACTCGCAGCGGCATTCGATCCGGTGCCGCAAATGCTGCGACGGCCGTTGATGAAGAGCGTCGCGAGCGTCTTACCCGGCGGACTGCCCGGGAAACTGACCGCGCCGCTGCGCAACGCGAAGAAGTTTGCGCGCAGCGCCGCACTCGACTTCGAAGATCGTTACCTCGGCTACGGCACTTACTTCACCGACGAGATGAAACGCCATCTCTACTCCGACGAGTGGCGCGCACTAACCCAAAACTACGACGCTTACGCCGCACATCGCGGCTACTTCGCTCGTGTCGCCGGCGCAGCGCCGTTGAACCGTCTGCTCTACGTCGACCTGAAAACGTTTCTGCCCTGCCTCAACCTGATGACGACCGACAAAACGTCGATGGCTGCGAACCTGGAAGTCCGCGTGCCGTTTCTGAATCGCGAAATGATCGAAATGGCGGCGCGTATGCCGCCCCGGCTGAAGCTGCACGGACTGAAACGCAAATACGTGCTGAAACGCGCGCTCGAAGGCGTGCTATCCAAAGAGGTCGTCTGGCGACGCAAGGCGGGGTTCGGCGCGCCCATCAGGTCATGGCTGCGAGGCCCTTTAAAACCCCTAATCCAGGATCTCCTTTCGGAAGATGCGGTGAAACGCCGCGGCCTGTTCCGTCCAAACGAGGTCAAACGCGTCATCAACGCCAATTTTTCCGGCCGGGAAGACTATAACCTCCAGGTTTTCCAGCTTTTAGGCCTCGAACTCTGGCACCAAACCTTTATCGATCCCTAGCGGATCACGCAGAACACAAGAGGCACAAACTTGTGCCTTTTCGTGGCTCTGATTAACAACGGAAAACGTTGACAATCACAGGTGCGGCAGTCTAATCTGCTTCTGGCGAGTCGATCCCCCGAGCCTCGCTGACCTTCCGAGTCCTCACGGCCTCGAAAGTCTTTGGCTGAACAGCCCATGATCACAACAGAAAAACTGGAAAGGGCACGAGGCGAACTATTGCAACCGGCGAACACCCCGGGACGGTCTCGCTGTGTCCTCCTCGCCGAAGATGACGCGGCCCTCAGACGCTACATCGAGGTGCTCTTGCAACGCGCGGGTTATGAAGTGGTTTCGGCGACGGACGGTTTAGAGGCGATGAAGTCGTTGTTGAGCACGACGGTCCACGTGATCGTGACCGATGCAGTGATGCCGAATTTGAGTGGTTATGAGTTGTGCCGCTTCGTGAGGAGCAGCCCGCACCTCAGTCACCTGCCGATAATTTTGTTGAGTGGCCTCGATCAGAAGAATGCGGAGACCGAGCAGGTAAACGCGTTTCTCGCGAAGCCGATCTCCCCGGAAAACCTGCTAGCGTGCATTCGCGCTGTCAGTGTTGGCGCTGCCGATTAGCTGGTCCAACGCCGTGTACGGAATTCCCTGGTCCACCGCGACCGCCTCGTAAGTACACGCGCCCGCATGGGTATTGACGCCTTCCTTCAAACCCGGATCGCTCCCGATAGCGTGAAGGAAACCTTTGTTCGCTAGTTTCAGTGCATACGGCAGCGTGGCGTTGGTTAACGCGAATGTAGACGTGCGCGGCACAGCGCCGGGCATGTTGGCGACGCAGTAGTGCAGCACGCCTTCGACGTAGTACGTCGGGTTCGAGTGCGTGGTCGGATGCGTGGTCTCGATGCAGCCGCCCTGATCGACGGCGACGTCGACGATGACAGCGCCGTTCGGCACTTCCTTCAGCATGTTTCGCGTGATCAGTTTCGGCGCGGCAGCGCCTTTCACGAGCACGGCGCCGACGATCAGATCCGCCTCCGAGATCGCGTCCTGGATCATGTAAGCGCTCGAAGCGAGCGTCGAGATCTTGGAAAGGAAAATGTCGTCGAGCTCGCGCAATCGATCGAGATTGTTGTCGATCATCGTGACGTGCGCGCCCATGCCGACCGCCATCTTCGCGGAGTTTGTGCCGACGACGCCGCCGCCGATTATCACCACGCGCGCGGCGGGAACGCCCGGAACGCCACCCAGCAAGATTCCGCGTCCGCCACTCATCTTCTCGAGATAGTGCGCGCCAACCTGGATCGCCATGCGGCCGGCGACTTCCGACATCGGCGTCAGAAGCGGCAACTGTCCGCGTCGATCGGTGATCGTCTCGTAAGCGATGCCGGTGACTTTGCGCTCGATCAGTTGTTTCGTCAGTTCGCGATCGGGCGCGAGATGGAGATAGGTGAACAACAACTGGCCTTCGCGCATGCGCGGGTATTCAGGCGCGATAGGCTCTTTCACCTTGACGATCATGTCGGCTTCGGCCCAAACATCGTCTGCCGAATCAATGATCCTGCCGCCGGCGCGCTCGTACAGCCCGTTGTCGAAGCCGGAGCCGGAGCCTGCGTCTCGCTCAACCAATACCTGATGGCCGGCTTCTTTGAGCGCGCGCACGCCGGCGGGAGTTAATCCGACTCGATACTCATTGTCTTTGATTTCTTTGGGCAGACCGACGATCAATGGTTTGTTCTCCAGTTTATTTATCGGTTGATAAACGGATGTTATTGTGGCGATTCGACGTCGATCTGGGCACGTTGGAGCTTGCCACTAAAGTCAACGTAGATGGACTTCCATTCCGAGAAAATATCCAGCACTTGCGTGCCTGCTTCACGATGGCCGTTGCCGGTGGCCTTGGTGCCGCCAAACGGCAGGTGGACCTCCGCGCCGATCGTCGAAGCGTTCACGTAGAAGATGCCGGTGTACATGTCGTTCATCGCTTTGAAAGCGCGATTGACGTTTTGCGTGTAGATCGCGGCGGAGAGGCCGTAGCGAACTCCGTTGGCGACCTGAATCGCTTCGTCGAGCGAGTTTACGGGAATGACGGTAGTAACCGGACCAAAGATTTCTTCCTGCGAGATGCGCATATCCGGCGCAGCGTCAGTGAAGACTGTCGGTTCGACGAAATAGCCGTTCGCATAATCGCCGCGGCTGAGACGTTTGCCGCCGCATGCGAGCGTCGCGCCGTCGTCGTTGCGGCCGATGCGGATGTAGCTCATCACTTTCTCGACTGCGTCGTTGTTGATCAGCGGTCCAACGTCAGTCTTCGGATCGGCGCCGTTGCCGACGCGCAAACCTTTCGCTTCTTCGACCAGCTTGCTGACGAACTGCTTGTAAACTTTCTTGTGGACCACGAGTCGCGAAGAAGCGGTGCAACGTTGTCCTGACGTACCAAAGGCGCCCCAAATGGCGCCTTCGACAGCAAGATCGATGTCGGCATCGTCCATCACGATGATGGCGTTCTTGCCACCCATCTCGAGCGAGCAGATTGCGTTTCGCTCGGCGCAGGCGGAGGCGACGATGCGACCGGTGTCAGTCGAACCAGTGAACGAGATCAAACGCAGCGCGGTGTGGTTGGTCATGGCCGCGCCGACAGTCTCGCCGTAGCCGGTGACGAGATTGACGACGCCCGGCGGAATGCCTGCTTCCTCACAAGCCTTCACGAGGTTGTACGTCGAGAGCGGCGTGTCTTCCGCGGGTTTGATGACGACGGTGTTACCGCAGATCAGTGCCGGGATCAGTTTCCACGAGGGGATCGCCATCGGGAAGTTCCACGGCGTGATCAGTCCGCAAAGACCGACCGGCTGGCGCACGCACATCGCAAACTTGTTGCGCATCTCGGCGGGCGTCGTGAAGCCGTGCAGACGACGGCCTTCGCCGGCAGTGTAATAGGTGCAATCGATCGCTTCCTGAACGTCGCCGCCGGCCTCTTTCAAGACCTTGCCCATTTCGCGAGTCATATCGGCGGTGAACTGTTCCTTGTCGCGGACCAGGATCTCGCCGAGTCGGAACAGGATTTCCGCTCGTTTCGGGGCGGGCGTGTTGCGCCAGCGATCGAATGCGTTTTGCGCTGCGTTGACGGCGGCGTTTACGTCGTCGCTGGTGGAAAGCGGAAAGCGGCCGACGATGTCGCGCGTGTCAGCCGGGTTGATGTTTTCAAACATCTCGCCCGACTGGCTGCCAACCCATTCGCCGTCGATGAAGTTTTGATAGGTTTTGGTCGCGGCGCGCGCCGCGTTGCGTGCGGACACTTTCCCGCTTGTCTTGGATATTGCCTTTTTTGCCTGAGACATAAGATATTGCCGATTGCCAATTGCCAATTGCCGATTAACTACCAAGTTGCCGGGAATCAGACAGGTGCTTACACAACTTCTTACAATCGGCAATTGGCAATCGACAATCGGCAATGATCTCACTGATACGTAAACTGCACGATCAGCGGAATCAACCGTTCACCCTTTCCATCCCTTTGCAACCTTGTAACGTTCAGCACGATTGGGTCGCCGACCTTCAACGTGCTCAATACTCGCTGGAAGTCAGCGAGCGAATTAACCTGCACGCGATTGATGCGATTGATCGTGTCGCCTTCGACCAGCGCCGGCGCGCCTGACGGCGGAATGCGAATCTCGGCCATCAGTCCGTTCGGATCGATCTCTTTAACGTAGAGCCCCTGCGTGCCTGCGACTTGCCGATCGGCCATGACCTGCGGCGTGATCTCGCCGAGCGTGATGCCGAGCCGCAGCGCGTTGCCCTTCGGGTTGTTGTTCTTCGGGCTTAGCTTCGGCGGCTCAACTGAGTCTCTTGCCGGCGGTCGTTCACCTAATGTGACAGTTGCCGTTTTGCGTTCGAGTTTGCCGTTTACGTCGCGCAGGAAAACAAGCTTGACTTGCTGGCCCACTGGCGTGCTGGCGACGCGTTGAATCAGATCCTGCGCGTTGACGACCGGCTGGCCTTCAAACTCGACGATGATGTCGTTGGCGAGAATCCCCGCGAGCCCGGCGGGTGTCGGTTTGTCGTCTTCAGTCGTGGCGACAAACGTCACGATCGCGCCTTTCGCTTCCGTCAATCCGTAGACTTTCGCGAATTCGTCGTGGACCGATTCCAGCGTGATGCCGAGATAGCCGCGCTGCACTTTGCCTTGCGCGATGATTTGTTTGTAAACGAAATTGGTTTCGTTGGCCGGCAAGGCGAAGCCGATGCCGTTGTAATCGCCGGTGGACGTCGCGATCTGCGAGTTCATGCCGATGACTTCGCCGCGCATGTTGACGAGCGGGCCACCGCTGTTGCCGCGATTGATGGCCGCGTCAGTTTGGAGAAAACGCTGGAAGACGTTGAAGTACGGGCTCTCGCGTTCCTTCTTGGAAATGATTCCGGCGGTGACGGTTTGATCGAGCCCGAAAGGCGAGCCCATCGCGAGCACCCAATCGCCGACCTGCGCCTGGTTTGAGTCGCCGAGCGTGACTGTCGGCAAATCTTTCGGCGTTTCGATCTTGATCACGGCGACGTCAGTCTCGGCATCGATGCCGACCACGGTCGCGCGAAATTTTTCACCTGATTGCAAACCGACGATGATGCGCGTTGCGTCTTCGATCACGTGGTGGTTGGTCAGGATGTAGCCCTTCGGACTGACGATGAACCCGCTACCTACGCCGCGTGGCGCACGGCGCGGCTGGCGGCGAAACATGTCGAGCAGCGGATTGGTGGTCTCGTCTTCCTTGTCTTCGTCTTTTTCGCTGATCTCGAGTTGGGCCTGGGTGGTTTCGATGTTGACGACGGCAGGTTCAACACGACGAGCGATCTCGGCAAATGAAGCTGACAGTGCTTCAGGCGCCCGCGCAATCTGCAAATCGCTCTGCGCAACTGTCGGCCGGCCCGATAACATCGCGCCGATGCCGATGCCCGCGATCAGGCAGGCGACGCCAAGCGCGGCGATCCAGACTCGCAATTTTCGCAGTATTGCTCGCTCTTGGTCTGTCGTGTGGGTGCCAGACGGGTCAAACATGTTCCACCACCTTTCAAGAAAGGGGTAGAGTATAGCTAAAGGGCAAACTGCGAGCAATTTATCCGGCTTGGTACGGATAGTTTGACGATATGTTGGTACGCCGGTTTGGCGATTTGTTGGTACGCCGAAGGCGTTCGGTAATTCGAGCCCAGGGTTGCTCCAACCCTGGGGTATACATCGAGAGAAGATTTAGAAACACTGAAGGTGTTCGGTTGCAATCAAACTCCTTCAGAGTTCAAGCGATTAACGCAATGACTCAACCCAGGGTTGAAGCAACCCTGGGCTGGAATTACTCAACGCCTTCGGCGTACAAGCATCTGTGCTCAAATAGCGAACGCCTTCGGCGTTACCTGCTTTAATCGGTGTTTCTTAACAGCACTTTCAAGACGCCTTTGGCGCGGGCGCGTTTCATGGCGTGGACGCCTCTCGCGAGTGGGTATTCTTCGCTGATCAGACTATCGACGTCGATCGCGTTTCGTTTCAGCAGGTCGATTGCCGGGGCAAAACGGCCGCAACGCGAACCGACGATCGAGATCTCGTCGACGACGATGCGCGCGGCCTCGATCTCGGTGGCGCCGTGAAACGTTGACTTCAACACCAGGTTCCCCTTCGGACGAAGCAGATCCAATGCAAGGTTGAACCCACTTGCCGCCCCCGACGCTTCGACGACGAGGTCAAACATCCGCCGGCGTTTGGCGGCGTCTTTCGGAGTTGAGGTTTCGATGCCGCGCCGGGCGGCGATGCGCAATTTCGGGTCGTGTTTTCCGATCAGCAGCGTTGGCGCGCCCGTAAGCGCGACGACTTGCGCGCAGAGCAGACCGAGTTTTCCGTCGCCGATGACGGCAACGCGATCGTCTTTTGTGACAGAAACACGTTCGAGTATGCCGCAAGCAGCGGCGAGTGGTTCGGTAAACGCCGCGTGCTCGTCAGGGACGTTGTCAGGAATCGGCAGCAGGTTCACGTCGGGGAGTTGTAGAAACTCTGCGTGCGCGCCGTCGCGGCCGACGATTCCCAGCACCGTGCGCGACGGGCAATGATGCGAATCGTCCGCGCGGCAGAGATCGCAATCTCCGCAACCCGCGTTGATCTCGCCCACTACACGATGTCCGATCAGCTCACGATTGGCACTCTCTTCGACAACGCCGACAAACTCGTGTCCGATCGTTCCATTAAAACCCGCGTATCCCCGCGCGATTTCCAGATCCGTGTTACAGATGCCCGATAACAACACGCGCACGAGGGATTCTTCGCTGTTGTCTGGCTTCCGAATCTCTTGCAGTGAAAGGTGTTTTTTTTCTACTCGGAGAGCAAGCATCAGAAGGATTTACTGCGCGTGTACGCGTTTTGTGAAGTGAGCTCGACGATCTGTTTTGTGCCCGTTACTTTGACGGGCAAGCGCCATTCGAGCTGCTCGTCGCCGGGAAGCGTGGCGTGCAGCCACCACGTTCCGGGAGACAATGCCACCACGCCTTGTCCCTGTTTGTCGAGCCGGGCGCTGACGGGCGATCGCCCGCGCATGCGTTCCTTCAAAAAGTCTTCAAATCGTTTCCCTGCGCGCGGCTCGGTGAAGAACTCGTGGCGCACCGCGACGATGTCAACCGGGTACAAGCTAATGGGCACATCCAACGCGAACCCGGCGCTGTCCGGCGGCTGGCGCAACACGATTTGCAACGCTGTCTTGTCACGTCCTTCGCGATCGCCCGATGCGCTGGCCGGAAGTTGTCGATAGATCAACCAGCCGGCGCCGGCGAGCGCAACGATCAAAGCCGTTTGCAAGACGACGATGACAGCGCCGCGGACTGTGAAAGGAAGTTTCACGCGTCTATCCTTTGAACTTGCGGACGTATTTTACCAGCTCATCGACGTCCTTTTCGTTCAGCTTGTCGCTGAACGCCGGCATGTTGCCGCGCACGTTGCGCCCGTTCATTATCGAATTGAAGATGCGTTCGTCGGTGACGTCGTCATGCCATTGCGCTTCGGTCAGATCGCGCGCGTGGCTAAACTTACCTTTCGACGTCCTGGCGCGTCCGTCCGTTCCATGACACGACGCACAGTAGCGAGCATACAACTGCGGCGCGCTCCGCGCGGTGCGCTGCGTCGCTGCTGCTGTGATGGTCACTGTTAGGAGAGAAGCAATTAAAAACGCCAACGAGTAAGTTCGCATCATAGAATTCGGCATCGGTCGTTAGTTTTGTGTATAGTTGCAAAAATTTCAACCACAAACGCAGCGTTAGGACAATTCAATTGACGGAAATCGAAAACGACAAGCTGCATGAAGAGTGTGGCGTCTTCGGGATTTACGGCCATCCGGAGGCCGCGCGCCTGACTTATCTGGGCTTGTACGCGCTGCAACATCGCGGGCAGGAATCGTGCGGCATCGTCGCTTCGGATGGCGTCGAGCTGCGGCAGGAGCGCGAGATGGGACACGTGTCTGATGCGTTCAATCAGACGCATCTCGATCGCCTGCGCGGCCCGAGCGCGATCGGCCACGTGCGTTATTCGACTGCCGGTGAAGTCTCGATTCTCGAAGCGCAGCCATTCCTGGTGAAGTGCCAACACGGACCGATCGCCATTTGTCACAACGGCAATCTTCCGTTCGCAAGCGAGGAACGAGAACGGCTCGAACGCGAAGGCGCGATCTTTTCGTCGACTTCCGATACTGAAGTCGTGCTGCACGGCGTGGCGCGTTCGCGTTCGACGATTCGCGAGGCGATACCGGAAGTGCTGCGTGAGACTGAAGGCGCGTTTTCGATGTTGTTTTTGACGCCTTCGGAGCTGATCGCCATTCGCGACAGCCGCGGATTTCGGCCCCTCGCGCTCGGGCGATTGGGCGATGCGTGGGTAGTCGCTTCCGAGACATGCGCGTTTGATCTGATTGATGCAGAGTATGTGCGCGACGTCGAACCGGGCGAGATGATCGTGATCGATCGCGATGGCTTGCGATCGTCGCATCCGTTGCCGGAACGGAAGCATTCGATGTGTCTGTTCGAGCACGTTTACTTCGCGCGGCCGGATTCGTTGATTTACGGGCGGTCGATTAATGAATCGCGTCACAAGATGGGGCGGCGGCTGGCAGTCGAGCAGCCGGCGGATGCAGATCTCGTTGTGCCGGTGCCTGATTCGGGTGTGGCGGCGGCGATTGGTTATGCGGCGGAGAGTGGTTTGAGTTTTCGTTTTGGATTGGTTCGTAATCACTACGTGGGACGGACGTTTATCGAGCCGCAACAGTCGATTCGTTCGTTTGGCGTTCGCATCAAGTTGAACCCGGTGAAGGATCTGATCAAGGGCAAGCGCGTCGTATTGATTGACGATTCGATTGTTCGCGGCACGACGTCGAAGAAGATCGTGCGCATGGTCCGTGAAGCGGGCGCGAGCGAGGTGCATGTGCGGATCAGTTGTCCGCCGACGATCAGTCCGTGTTACTACGGCGTCGACACGCCAAACAAGTCGGAATTGATTGCAGCGAACATGTCGGTCGAAGAGATACGCAAGTTTATCGAGGCTGACTCGCTCGGTTACTTGTCGCTCGAAGGGATGATTACCGCAACGGGCATTAGCGCCGATGCGTCGTGCGTCGCTTGTTGGAATGGACAGTATCCGACGCGCATCACGAGAGAAGCCGAGACGATGTGGGAACGCGACCACGAATCAGTGGCCGCGGAAAACTAACCATTTGTCGTTCATCGTTTTCCGTTTGTCATTTTCCATTTAGCTGGAAACGAGAAATGGAAAATGACAAACGGAAAATGAAAAATGGAAAATGAACAGAGTTAGGCGAGGCTGTGGTTGTGCAGTTGCAGTGCTGTTAGCCGTAGCCATTGGCGCCGGCTTTGGCTACTGGAAGTGGGTTCGTCCCTGGTTGCAGCAACAACCGCCGCCGGCCTCGGGAGGCGAGCTTGTCATTCGCATTCTGGATGTTGGGCCAATCAACGGCGACTCGATCCTGATCTCTTCGCCAACCGGCAAACACGTGCTGATCGACGCCGGTGACACGACGAAAGGCAAGGCCGTTGTCGACGCGTTGAAGCGCAACAACATTCAGCAGCTCGACTACTTCATCGCCACGCATCCGCATCCGGATCACATGGGCGGCGCTGCTGAAGTTTTCAAAGCCTTCAAAGTATTAAATGTGATCGACAACGGCGAGCAACCGGTTGTGCCTCCCGAGCTGATGCCGCAAAAGCCGGCTGCAACAAAGAAGCCTGCGGCGAAACCTCAGACACGACAGCCTGCTTCGATCACAAAGTTCTACGACGACTACAAAGCGGCTGTGAATGAGAGTGGTGCGAAGTACGAACAACCGCAACCGGGAACGAAGTACGATCTCGGCGGTGGCGCACTGCTGACGATCCTCGCGCCGTCTCAGCCGTTCTTCACGAAAGAACAGATGCGAACCGGCGGCAACGAACCAAACGCCAATTCGATCGTCGCGCGTTTGGACTACGGATCGTTTTCGATGTTGTTTGCCGCCGATGCGGAAGATCAAACTGAACATCGTTTACTGACGAAGGAGCTAAATCTCGAAGCGCAGATTTTGAAAGTCGGACATCACGGATCGAAGTACGCGACCTCGAAAGATTTTCTGAATCGCGTGAAGCCGGAGATCGCTATCGTGTCGTGCGGCGCGTGGAACCGTTATGGACATCCGGCGCAAGCAGTGTTAGACCGTCTGCGCGAGGCAAATTCGGCCATGAAACTCTATCGCACGGATTTGCACGGCGAGCTCACGCTCACGACGCGCGGCAAGCAGAACGACGTCGCCGTCAAAGCGGCGAAAGAAGCAGCGGAGGATCTGTGGGTCGGCCGCACGGCCCAAAAGGACGACTCATCGCGCTCCGGCTTCATCGCCTACGGCGACTTCGGTCCACCACCAAAACCGAAAAAGACAAGCGAACAGAGATGAGGTTTCCCGCAAAGGCGCAAAGACGCAAAGGAAAACCAGAAGTGCATGCTCTCGCTCTGGGCTTTGCGCCTTTGCGCCTTTGCGGGAGACTTACTACATAATGACCAAGTCCATTTCCTACGCTGACTCCGGCGTCGACATCGATGCCGCTACGCGCGCCACTGACAGAATCAAAGAGCTGGCGCGGACAACGTTCAACCAGCGAACGCTTTCCGAAATCGGCAGCTTCGGCGGCATGTTTGACGGCGCGTTTCCGAACCTCGCCCAACCGGTGCTGGTGGCTTCGGCAGACGGCGTCGGAACCAAACTGAAGATCGCTTTCGTCAGCGGCGTCCACAACACCGTCGGACGCGATCTCGTCAACCACTGCGTCAACGACATCCTGGTCCAGGGCGCGCGGCCGCTCTTTTTCTCGACTACATCGCCACGGGAAAGTTGTCGCCCGATGTTGTGGCGAGCATCGTCGAAGGAATCACAAACGGTTGTCGCGAGAATGGTTGCGTGTTGCTCGGCGGCGAAACGGCCGAGATGCCGGGGTTTTATCAGGAAGGTGAATACGACATCGCTGGTTTCATCGTCGGCGTCGTCGATCGCGCGAAGATCATCGATGGAAAGACAATCGCGCCGGGAGATGTTTTGCTTGCACTGCCTTCCGCCGGCTTGCACACAAACGGTTATTCGCTTGCTCGCAAACTCTTCTTCGACGTTGCCGGTTACAACCCTGACACGCGCCTGCCCGGTCTCGAATTAACCGCGGCCGAAGCGCTGCTATTACCGCATCTCAGCTATCTCAAACCACTCGACGCGTTGCTCGACACGGGAACGATTAAAGGACTGGCCCACATCACCGGCGGCGGACTCACCGATAACATTCCGCGCATCCTTCCTGAAGGAACAGCCATTAAGATCCGAAAAGGCTCGTGGCCCGTGCCACCGCTGTTCGATCTGATGCGCGAGCTCGGAAACGTTTCCGACAGCGAGATGTATCGCACCTTTAACATGGGCATCGGCATGGTGATCGTCTGTTCAAAAGAGAACTCACTTTCGATCATTAATTCACAGAATAATTCACAAAATAATTCCCAAAATCCGTGTTACGAGATCGGCGAAGTCGTCTCCGGCGATCGCGCCGTAGTGATCGAGTGATGACTGCACGCCTCGCGATACTGATCTCCGGCCGCGGATCAAACATGGTCGCCCTTGCCGACGCGATCCAAAACGGCACGATTCCCAACGCCGAGATTGCCGCAGTCGTTAGCGATCAACCTGGTGCGCCCGGCCTTACGGTCGCGCACGAACGCGGTCTCAAAACAGTCGCCATTGAACGCGCGGGCCGCAAACGCGAGGAACATGAACAAGAAATCCTTTTGTTCTTACGCGAACAGCGGGTCGATCTGATCTGCCTTGCCGGCTACATGCGCGTCCTGTCGCCTTACTTCGTCGACTCCTTCAAAGGACGCATTCTCAACATTCATCCAAGCCTGTTGCCGTCGTTCCCCGGTCTCGACCCGCAGCGCCAGGCGCTCCAACACGGCGTGAAAGTAAGCGGCTGCACGGTCCACCTCGTCGACAACACGCTCGACGGCGGCCCGATCATCGCCCAGCGCACCGTGCCCGTGCTCGACGGCGATACGGTAGAAAAACTTTCTGCTCGAATTCTGGAGCAGGAACACATACTCTATCCGGAAGCAGTTGCCACGGTTCTGGCAGCGCTGACGTAAAGATGACGATAGACGAACAGCTTTCATACCTCGCCAAAGGCACAACCGAGATCATTCGCGAGTCCGAGCTGCGCGCGAAACTCGAGCGCTCCGCCGCGTCCGGCAAGCCATTGCGCGTGAAACTCGGCGCCGATCCGACGGCGCCCGACATTCATCTCGGCCACACAGTCGTGATACGCAAGCTCCGCGCGTTTCAGGAGCTGGGCCACACCGCGATCTTTTTGATCGGCGACTTCACCGGAATGATCGGCGACCCTTCCGGCAAAAGCGCGACGCGCCCGCAACTTACGCGCGAAGAGATCAACGCCAACGCCGAAACTTATAAGCAACAGATCTTCAAGCTGCTCGATCCGGAAAAGACCGTCATCGACTTCAACTCTCGCTGGATGGACACGCTCGGTTCCGCGGGCTTCCTGCGTCTCTCGTCGCACGTCACCGTGCGGCAGATCCTCGAGCGCGACGATTTTCAGCAACGTCTCGAAGCGAACCGCCCGCTCGCGCTTCACGAAGTGATGTACCCGCTGGTCATGGCTTACGACTCAGTCGCCCTCGAAGCAGACGTTGAGCTGGGCGGCACGGATCAGAAGTTCAACCTGCTGATGGGCCGCAATCTGCAACGCGAATACGATCAGGAATCGCAAGTGGCGGCGATCATGCCGCTGTTGGAAGGAACTGACGGCGTGCAGAAGATGTCGAAGAGTTTGGGTAACTACATTGGCATCAACGAACCGCCGCAGGAGATCTTCGGCAAGGTGATGTCGATCACCGACGACTTGATGTGGCGCTACTACGAGCTCTGCACGAATCTCACGCCCACGGAGATCGGCTCGCTGCGCGCCGGCGATCGGAATCCGCGCGATATAAAAGTCGACCTCGCGAAAAAAATCGTTGCCGATTTTTACTCAGCGGCCGACGCGAGCAAAGCCGAGGAAGACTTCAATGCCATCTTCCGCAGCAAACAGACACCGGACGATATCGAAGAGCGAACACTGTCTTCCGGAGCGTGGAAACTGCCGCGTCTGCTGGTCGAGCTTTCACTCGCGCCCTCGATGGCCGAAGCTCGACGACTGATCGAACAAGGCGGCGTCTACGTCGAAGGCGAACGGCGCTCGCAAACCGACTTCGAACTCAATCTAAATCCGAATCAGTCGTTCCTGATTCAGGTTGGGAAACGCAAATTCATCAAAATCAGAGGCCGGTAAGTCGTGTCATCCGCAGTTGCAACTGAAGACACTCTGATCATCGAAACGCCGGAACGCGTTCCGTTGCACTTCGCCCTCGCGTCGATCGGCAACCGCTTTCTCGCCTGCGCAGTCGATCACGCGATTCAAGGCCTGACGATCGGGCTAATCGGTCTCGCGGCGATGATCCTCGCCAGCATCGACGTGATTGAAGCTCTTATTGCGTCAGCGCCGAAGTGGGTCTACGCCGTGACGATCATCCTGCTATTTCTCACCTTCTCCGGCTACTTCGCGTTTTTCGAGTGGCTGTGGAGCGGACAAACACCCGGCAAACGCTGGTTGAAGCTGCGCGTGATTCGTGAAGACGGCCGGCCCATCACGTTTTGGGAAGCGTCAGTGCGAAACCTGCTGCGCAGTTTCGACATGATGCCCGCGCCGTTTTATTCGATCGGACTCATTTCGGTCTTTGCGAACACGCGCGATCAGCGCGTCGGCGACATGGTTGCCGGAACGGTCGTCGTCCGCGAACGCGAAGCTGAGGCGCCGGCGTTTTCCGAAGTGTTCGCTTCACCGGTTAGCGATCCGGCGCTGCGACGCTCGTTCAAGCCGGTCGAATTCACGGCCAATTTGAATAGTTTGACTGAGTCGGAGATTCAGGTGGTGGAGACTTTTCTGCGCCGCCGCTGGGATCTCGGCGACGTGCCGCGGCAGTGGATGGCGTGGCGCGTGTCGCTGCCAATTCTCTACAAGATTCGTCCCACTTACGATCTCGAAAAGTTCACCTACGAAGGCTTCCTCGAAGAACTGCTTCATCGCTACCTGCAACAGCACCGCTTCACTTCTTAATCACAAAAGGCACAAAACACACAAGAGGCACAAACCTTTTTTAAGGAATGTCTCTTTGTGCCTTTTGTGTTCTTACTTGTGCCTCTTGTGGCTCAAATTGACCGGCGCATTCGGGTCTGCTAGCCTCATAAGTTTCACAAAACACGGATTTTGAAATAAGGGAATATACACATGAGTAAAGATGTCTTCATACTGGGCGGCAAGCGCACGCCGATGGGTGAATATGTCGGTGTGCTGAAGGACATATCGGCAATCGATCTCGGCGCGATCGCAGCTCGCGGCGCGCTGGAAACCACCGGAGTCAAAGCAGACGAGATCGATCACGCAGTGATCGGCAATGCTTTGCAAACCTCCGGCGACGCGATCTTTGGCGCGCGTCACGTCGCACTCAAAGCCGGCGTGCCGTTCGATCGACCGGCATTGACTGTCAATCGACTCTGCGGCAGCGGCATTCAGTCGGTCGTCTCCGGCGCGCACATGATCCAACTCGGCGAAGCAAACACGTGTCTGGTCGGCGGCATGGAATCGATGTCGCAGGCGCCGCACGTGATTCGCGGCGCGCGTTCCGGTTTCGCGTTGGGCCAGGGAAAACTCGAAGACAGTTTGATGGTCGCGTTGCTCGACACTTACTGCAACACGCCGATGGCCGGCACCGCTGAGAACCTCGCGCGCAAGTTTGAGATCCCGCGTGAAGAACAGGACCAGTACGCACTGCGCTCGCAACAGGAAGCGAAGCGCGCGCTCGATGCGGGTTATCTCGCGGAAGAGATCGTTCCGGTGGAAGTCAAAACGCGCAAGGGAACCGTCCTCGTCGAACACGACGATCATCCGCGTCCGGAGACGACGCTTGAAGGTCTGGCGAAGTTGAAACCGGCGTTTGCGAAAGATGGGTTTGTCACGGCCGGAAACGCGTCGGGGATCGTCGACGGTGCGGCGGCGCTGGTGATCGCGGGCGAAGAGTTTGTGAAGCAACGCGATCTGAAACCGATGGGCCGAATTGTCAGTTGGGCCTATGCCGGAGTTGAGCCTGAGATCATGGGCATCGGTCCAGTGCCGTCGAGCCGTGCGGCGTTGCAGAAAGCCGGACTGTCGTTGAACGACATGGATCTCGTGGAAGTGAACGAAGCGTTCGCCGCTCAGTATCTCGCTGTGGAAAGAGAGCTCGGTCTCGATCGCAGTCGCACGAACGTGAACGGCGGCGCGATCGCGTTGGGGCATCCGCTGGGCGCAACCGGCACCCGCCTGATCCTGACCTTGTTGCACGAGCTACAGCGGCGCAATGGGCGTTACGGATTGGCGACTGCGTGTATCGGCGGCGGACAGGGTATCGCAATGATCGTGGAGCGCCTCTGAGCGCTCAGGGGGATTTCCCGCAAAGGCGCAAAGAAAGGCAGTAACGCTCACTGAATTCCTCTTTGCGCCTTTGCGCCTTTGCGGGAGACTCTCGTCTTCCGTTTTTCCAATAAGATCCAAATTATTGAGCATGATTTAGCGAGTGCTTAAGCTGTGAATTTTCGCCTAAGTATTGGGACGAATCGCTTTCGTCCGTGGGACTGAAAGAACGGGCCATCCGGCACAGCTATTGCGAATTTCAAATCCTCTGAAATGGCCCCCCGGCCTCGCTTTCGTTCGACACAAAATGCGTCAGAAAGATTTAATAGGTTCAATCGATACTTAGACTTGCGAAATGCGAGCGAGGCGTGATAGAAGTCGCGTCTTACAACGTCACCATTCGTCAGAATCCTTCTGGAATTTTGATTTCAAGTTCACTCAAATTTGGCTAGCAATACCAGCGCAGCCCGCGGGGCTGAGGCGCGTTAACGTTTAACTCATTGCCTAAGGAGTTCCCCAGTATGTCGAAAACACTCAAGCTTTCATTACTATGCTTGTTGCTGCTTGGTCTCAGCTCAATTGCGGCGGCGCAATCAACGACGACCGGCGCAATAGGCGGCGTAGTTAGTAATCCAAACAAAGAGGTCGTTCCCGGCGCTTCGATCACCGTGAAGAACGTCGATACGAACAAGGAGGATGCCGCCACCACCGACGATAGCGGACGGTTCAAAGTTGCAAACCTGCAACCCGGCCGTTACGCAGTCACGGTCAATTCGTCCGGCTTCAGTCCGATGACCCAGGAAAACGTGGTCGTCGAAGTCGGACGCGAAACCAACCTCGAAGTTGCATTGTCGGTTGGCCCTGTGACAGGCACTGTCGACGTTAGCGCGGAAGCTCCAGTCATCAACACCACGCAACAGGACTTCTCCAGCAACATCAACCAAACGTCGATCAACGAACTGCCGATCAACGGTCGTCGCTGGTCCAACTTCGCCCTGCTCACGCCGGGCGCGGTTCCCGATGGCACGTTTGGCTTGATCAGCTTCCGCGGTATCTCGGGCTTGCTGAACAACAACACGATCGACGGCGGCGACAACAACCAGGCGTTCTTCGCCGAAGAGCGCGGCCGCACCCGCATCAGCTACTCGATCAGCCAGGCAGCCATTCGCGAGTTTCAGGTCAACACTTCGAGCTACTCGGCTGAGTACGGTCGCTCCGCGGGCGGCGTGGTCAACGCCATCACCAAGAGCGGCACCAACGAGTTTCACGGCGGCGTGTTCTACTACCAGCGCAACAACAAGTGGGGCGCTCGTAACCCGCTCGCCACTCGCACCGAATTGATCAACGGCGTGTTCACTCCGGTTGGTTTCAAACCGAAGGACGTGCGTCACCAGTTCGGCGGCACGATTGGTGGTCCAATCGTCAAAGACAAAGCCTTCTTCTTCTTCAGCTACGATCAGCAGAAACGCAACTTCCCTGGTCTGTCGATCTTCTCGAGCAACACGTTCCTGAACCTGCCGACGGCAACCCGCACCGGCCTCGTCGCCCGCGGTTTGAGCACCACGCAGATCGACAACGCGCTCAATTTCCTGAGCAGCCTGTCGGGCCCATTGCCGCGCACGCGGCGACCAGAAACTGTTCCTGCCGAAGTTGGACTGGAACATCAACGACAAGAACTCGCTGACCGTCAGCTACAACCGCCTGCGTTGGGAATCGCCCGCCGGCGTGCAAACGCAGGCCACCAACACCCGCGCGCGCGATAACTTCGGCGACGACTTCGTCGAGATCGACTGCGCTCAACGTCAAGCTCGCGTCAACGTTGACGCCGACCTTGCTCAACGAGTTCCGCTTCCAGTGGGGACGCGACAACGAAACGCAGTTCAGCCAGCCGCCGTTGCCGGGCGAACCGACCAACGCTCCTCGGCGGACGTTCGCCACAGACCTTCATCCAGAACGGCTTCTCGTTCGGCATGCCCGAGTTCCTCGAGCGCGCCGCATTCCCGGATGAGCGTCGCTGGCAGTTTGCCGACACCGTCACCATGACGACCGGCAACCACACGTTCAAATTCGGCGGCGACATCAACTTCGTCAAAGACATCATCAACAACCTTCGTTTCCTCGGTGGCGAGTTCAGCTACACCGGCGCAAACGGCATTGCCCGACTTCATCGTCGACTACACCAACTTCCAGACCAACGGCGCCATTCGCGCGCTGTCGAATACGCCGAATGGCAACCAGGGCCTGTGCTTCGGCTCGACTCGTCGCGCCGGTAAGTGCTACGCCGGCAGCTTCACACAGGGCTTCGGCGTTCTCGGTCTGACGATGAAGACCACGGACTTCAACTACTTCATCCAGGACGACTGGCGCGTGACCCCGCGGTTCACGCTTGAACCTCGGACTGCGCTACGAATACCAGCGCAATCCGGACCCGATTAACGTCAACCCGGCGCTGCCGCAAACCGCCAACAAGGTTGACGACCGCAACAACTTCGGACCGCGCATCGGCTTTGCCCTGGACGTGACCGGCGACGGCAAAACCAGTATCCGCGGTGGCTGGGGTCTCTACTACGGCCGCGTGATCAACTCGACCGTTTACAACTCGCTCGTCAACACCGGCGTCGGCATCGATCAAGGCCAGCGCCAGTTTGCGACCAGCGCGACACAACCTGCCGGCCGCTTGCACCGGAACTGATCCTCCGACCTCGGCTGACAACTGCGGGTTCCTGCCGATCTATCCGAACCTGACTAGTGCTTCGAATCCGCCGGTCGGCGCCGTCCAGTACTTCGACGACGACTTCCAGCTCCCGCAGATTCATCAGTGGGACTTCATCTTCGAGCGCGAGATTGCGAGAAACACCGTCGTGTCCGCCTCGTACCTCGGCAGCTTCGGCAATTCGCTGCCGAACTTCGTCGACACCAACCTGCCGCAAGCCGTCGCGTCTCGTTTCGCTGAACGTCGTCGGTGGACCGTTTGCTGGTGCGACTCTTCAGACGCCGATCTTCGTTGGTCCGCGTCCGAATCACGGCGTTCGCTGCAGATCACCGAGATCCGCAGCGACGTCTACTCGAAGTATCACGCGCTCGTGCTCCAGGCCAATCGTCGCTTGACGGAGGGCTTGCAGTTCCAAACCAACTACACGCTGTCGAGAGCTTCCGACAACGGTCAGAGCTCGGTGACGTTCACATCGAACAACCTGCCGTTCAACGCCTTCGACCAGTCGGCTGAAGACGGCCTGTCGAACTTCGACCGCCGGCAGAAGTTTGTTGCCAGCGTTGTGTACAGCCCGAACTCCGTTCGCGGACGGCGCGGTGAAGCACATCTTCAACGGATGGACGCTCGCTCCGATTCTGAACGCGTTCTCGGGTCAGCGCTTTACCGGCAACATCGGCGGCAGCATCGCTCCGAACATCTTCGGTTTCGCGGGCAGTGCCTGTACTCCGACGCAGAACTTCCCGGCAGCGGCCGGTTGCTCGACTCCGGGCGGCGGCGCCAACGGATCGGGCGGCGCGAACCGCTTCTCGCTGGTTCCGCGCAACTTCTTCAAGCAGCCGAACATTTGGTACGTGGACATGCGCCTTTCGCGCCGGTTCAATATCACTGAAGGCACGAACGCTTGAATTCCTGGCGGAAGGCTTCAACGTCTTCAACCGCACGCAGGTAACGGGCGTGCAAACCACGATCTACAACCTGTCAGGCAACACCCTGACGTTCAACACTCCATTTGGCAGCACCACGGGCGCGGACAGCACGCTGTTCCGCGAGCGTCAGGTGCAGTTTGCAGTGCGCTTCGAGTTCTAAACATAGACCGGAAGCGAGTGCTCAATTGGGCGTGCTGTTTCGGCAGCACGCCCGGTTTTTTTTCGCCTCACTTTATGTTTCAATCTGTGTTTCCATGCTTTCCGTAAAATATCTACAGCATCGCTTGATTGAGAGGAATTCTTTAAATTGGCCAATGAACAGTTTGATGTAACGATTATCGGCAGTGGACCAGGCGGTTATGTGGCCGCAATCCGGGCCGGTCAGTTGGGTCTCAAAGTAGCAATTGTCGAAAAAGATAACCGGCTCGGAGGGACGTGTACGCTGCGGGGTTGTATTCCCACGAAGCAGATGTTGATGTCGGCGCACGTCTACGAGCAGATGCAGCACGCCGCGGACTTCGGCGTCCAGGCGTCGGGCATTCAGCTCGCCTTTGCCGACGTGCAGAAGAGAAAAGACAAGGTCGTTTTGAAGAACTCGAAGGGCATCGAGTACCTGATGAAGAAAAACAAGGTGACGGTGTTCAAAGGAACGGGCAAGCTCGCGTTGCCGGGCAAAGTCGAAGTCACCGATGCCGAAGGCAAGAAGCAGACGCTGGAAACAAAGAACATCATCATCGCGACGGGTTCTGTGGTCAGGCCGATTCCGGGTTTTGATACTGACGGCGTTCACGTCGTCAACAGCGATCATATTCTAGAGCTGAAAGATGTGCCGAAGTCGTTGATCGTGATGGGCGCGGGCGCGGTTGGAGTTGAGTTTGCTTCGGTGTATTCGCGGTTTGGAGCAGAGACGACGATCGTGGAGTTGCTGCCGCGGCTGGTGCCGCTGGAAGACGAGGAAGTCTCGAAAGAGCTCGAACGCAGTTTTCGTAAACGCGGGATCAAGTCGCAGGTCGACACAAAGCTCGAAAAGCTGGAGAAGACTGAGAACGGCGTGCGCGTCACCGGCAAGACGTCGAAAGGCGAAACGGTGAGCCTCGAGGCGGAGATGTTGCTGGTCGCCGTGGGCCGGATGCCTTACACGGAAGGGCTCGGGCTCGAAGGCACGAAGATCAAAGTCGAAAAAGGGTTTATTCAGGTCGACGAGTTTCAGCAAACAGGTGAGAAGGGCGTCTACGCGATCGGCGACGTCGTGCCGACACCGCTGCTGGCCCACCTGGCGTCGAAAGAAGGCATCGTTGCGGTCGAGCACCTGGCCGGAAAGAAGGACGTGCGGCCGATCAATTTGCGGCTCGTTCCGAATTGCACTTACTGCGATCCGGAAGTCGCTTCAGTTGGCCTGACTGAAGAAAAAGCAAAAGAGCAGGGTTATGAAGTAAAGATCGGCGAGTTTCCGTTCTCCGCGTCAGGCAAGGCGCGCATTCTCGGCGAGGAAGAAGGCTTCGTGAAGATCGTTGCCGACAAGAAGTACGACGAGATTCTCGGTGTGCATATCATCGGCCCACACGCGACTGAGTTGATCGCCGAAGCGTGTGTGGCGATGCAGCTTGAATCGACTGCCGACGAGTTGGGCCGAACGATGCACGCGCATCCGACGATTTCGGAAGCGGTGATGGAAGCGGCCGAGGGAGTTCACGGACTGGCGATACACATTTAGCAAGATGGACCAAACAGAAAACACCGAACATAAAGAAAATGGCGAGCGCTTTCAAATGCGCATCAGCACGAAGTACGCGCCGCGCAAGGCCGCGGATGACAAGCCGCTGAGCTGCGCGACAGAAACCTCGCTCAAACCCGAGCAGCAGCTCGAGCTTTATCGCTACTTGAAACTCACGCGCCTCGTCGAAGAACGGCTCGTCAATCTTTATCGGCAGACGAAGGTTGTCGGCGGCGTGTTTCGCTCGTTGGGCCAGGAAGCGACGGCGGTCGGCACTGCGTATGCGCTGGAGCCGCATGATTTCATCACGCCGTTGATCCGCGATCTCGGCGCTGTTTTAGTGAAAGGCATTCGCCCGCGCGACATCTTTGCGCAGTACATGGCCAAGGCCAAGGGCCCGTCAGGCGGCAAGGATCTCAACATCCACTTCGGCGACATGGAGAAGGGCTTTATCGGTCCGATCTCGCATCTCGGCGACATGATTCCCGTGATGACCGGCATCCTGCTGGGCGCGCGTTTGAAGCAGAAGAACTTTGTCGGCGTGGCTTACATCGGCGACGGCGGCATGAGCACCGGCGCGTTTCACGAAGGACTCAACTTTGCTGCCGTTCAACGTCTGCCGTTGATCGTGATTGCCGAACACAATCAGTACGCTTATTCGACTCCCACCAGTCTGCAAACCGCTGTGACGGATCTTGCCGAGAAGGCGGCGGGTTACGGAATTCCCGCACATGTTGTCGATGGGAACGACGTGGTCGCCTGTTACGAAGTGACGAAGCACGCTGCCGATTATGCGCGTAGTGGCGGCGGCGCTGTGTTGATCGAAGCGAAGACTTACCGGCGTAAGGGTCACGCCGAGCATGACGATCAACGCTACGTCGCGGAGGGCGAGGTCGAATGGTGGGAGACGCATAACGATCCGATCGATCGTTATGCGCGTTATTTGCTTGAATGTAACCTGGCGACGAAAGAGAAGCTCGAGGAGATCGTTGCGGGCGTTCTCCGCGAGATCGACGAAGACTGCGCCTGGGCTGAGTCTTCACCACTGCCCGAGGGCGAGCAGGCGGCGTATGGGGTTTTTGATAACGACATTGTGCCGCCGGCGTTTCGGCCCGGAGTTTTGGAGGCGTAACTTATGACGCTCAGAAGAGCACATCACGATTACAACTACTACAGACAACGTACCGAAGGTACCTCACTTACTGGAGGAAAAGGAATGGGATATGTATATGCGGAGATCGACCTCACAAGCGAAGACGATCTCGTACTCGCTCGACACGGCAAGTTGCCGCAAGATGAAGTCAAAACGGTCACCGTCAGGGCTCTGGTAGACAGTGGCGCCTGGGATCTTACGATTAGCGAAGAGATTCGAAAACAACTTGATCTGCCGTTAGTTGGGAAGGACTGGGTCAAACTGGCCGACGACACGCTATTGGAGGTAGACCTCGCCGGTCCGATCCACGTTCGGTTTGAGAGCCAGGTCATCCTTGTCCACAGCGCGATCGTTTTGGCAACGACGTCTGAAGTCTTGTTGGGCGCCCTTGCCATGCAGGGACTCGATGTGTACATCGACCCAAAATCGGAACGGCTACTGGTACATCCGCAGACCCTGGATAATCCGAAGTCGAAAATTCGATATTACAGGCGAGAAGTCAACCCGAGTATCTAACATGTCAACAGCAGTCAAAAAAGAACACAAATCAGCGCGGCCTGAACGCGGAGGTCAGGCCACGCTCGTCGAAGCTATCCGCCAGGGAATCTGGGAAGAGATGGAACGCGACCCCGACGTTTTCGTCATCGGCGAAGACGTCGGCGCCTACGGCGGCGCGTTCAAAGTCACCGACGGACTGATCGACGAATACGGCAAAGAGCGCGTCATCGACACACCGATTTCTGAAGGCGCGATCGTTGGCGCAGCGTGCGGCGCAGCGCTGATGGGCATGCGCCCGGTTGCCGAGTTTCAGTTTATCGATTTCATTTCCGCCGGTTTCGATCTGCTTACGAACTACGCCGCGAAGTGCCGCTATCGCTGGGGCGCTGGTCTACCGGTCGTGTTTCGTGGTCCATGTGGATCTGGCGTTCGCTCGGGGCCGTTTCATTCGCTCAACGCGGAGGCGTTCTTTCTGAACACCGCGGGACTGAAGATCGTCGAACCCTCGACCGCTTACGACGCGAAAGGTTTGATAAAAGCAGCGATTCGCGATCCCGATCCGGTGCTTTTTTTCGAGCACAAGAAACTCTACCGCCTGCCGCGTCTGCGCGAAGAGTTGCCGGCGGACGATTACATCGTCGAGATCGGCAAGTTGCGCGTCGCTCGCCCGGGACGCGATCTAACGATCATCACGTTTGGCGCGATGGTGTTGACGGCGCTCGACGCCGCCGAAGAGCTCGAAAAAGAAGGCCTGGACGTCGAAGTGATCGACTTAAGAACTCTCGCGCCGCTCGATCGGCCGGGAATTCTCGCCAGCGTGAAGAAGACCAATAAAGCGATCGTGCTGCACGAAGCTTCGCGCACCGGCGGTATCGGCGGAGAGATCGCGGCGATCCTCGGGGAAGAAGCGTTTGAATGGCTGGATGCGCCGGTGATCCGTATCGCTTCGATCGATACGCCGGTGCCGTATTCACCGCCGCTCGAAGACTATTACTTGCCGCAAATTAAAGACGTTGTCGACGCCGCACGAAAGCTCGCGGCCTATTAAGTGGGGTTGGAGAAAAGATGAGCACTGAAGTGGTGATGCCGCAAATGGGCGAGTCCATTGCGGAGGGAACGATTACGAAGTGGTTGAAAAAGATCGGCGAGCACGTCGACCGTGACGAGCCGCTGTTTGAGATCTCGACTGATAAGGTCGACGCGGAGATTCCGTCGCCGGCGGCAGGAACACTGACGGAAGTCAGATACAAAGAAGGCGACACCGTCGAGGTAAACACCGTCGTCGCCGTACTCGACGGTAATTCGTCTTCATCCGCGCCATCCGTGTCTGAACAAGCCGCTCCAGAACCGCCACCGCCGCCTGCACCAGCACCGGTCGAAACAAAGCCCGCGCCGCTACCAACACCTCCACCGCAACCAACGCCAGCGCCAGCGCCGCCCGCAGCACCAGCTCAATCTGCTGCCCCTCAACCAAGTGCCGACAGCGCGTCCGCAGCCGATCTACGCAAAACAAAATCCAGCCCGCTGGTCCGTAAGATCGCGCAGGAGCACGGCGTCGATATCTCGCAACTGGAAGGCACCGGCATGAGCGGCCGTGTCACCAAGAACGACATTCTGAGTTACATCGAATCAGGTGCGACTACTGCCGCACCACAACGCGCGCCTGAACGAGCTCCGTCAGCACCTGCTCCGGAACCCGCCGCGCCACCGCCACCGAAACCACAGATCGGCGATCGCGTCGAACCCATGAGCGTCATGCGCAAGAAGATCGCCGAGCACATGGTCCTATCGCGCCGCACTTCGGCCCACGTCACCACGGTCTACGAGATCGACATGACACGCGTCGCTAAACTTCGCGAAAAATACCGCGACGAGTTTTACCAACGCACCGGGACCAAGCTCACGTTCATGCCCTTCATCTTCGAAGCGGTGAACAAAGGACTGCGCAAGTTTCCCATCTTCAACGCGCAAGTCAGCGGCGATCAGATCGTCTACAAGCAGGACATCAACTTAGGCATGGCCGTTGCCCTCGATTGGGGCTTGATCGTTCCCGTCATCAAACGCGCGGACGACCTGAGCATCTCCGGTCTCGCGCGCGCCGCAAACGATCTCGCCGATCGGGCCAGGACCAAGCAGTTAAAGCCCGACGAGGTAACTGGAGGGACGTTCACGATCACCAATCCCGGCGTGTTTGGTGGTCTATTCGGCACTCCGATCATCAATCAACCGCAGCTCGCGATCCTGGGCGTCGGCAAGATCGAAAAACGGCCCAAGGTGCTGACTTCACCTGACGGCGACGACTTCCTTGCTATTCGCTGGATGGCCTATTTTGCCCTGAGTTTCGACCATCGCGTCATCGACGGCGCTGACGCCGAACGCTTCCTGGCCTTCGTCAAAGAGCAGTTGGAGGAGGGCGATTTTTCGGTTTAGGGCCGGATCAACTTCGTC
Organism: uncultured Acidobacteriota bacterium; assembly: GCA_963770215.1. Lineage (GTDB taxonomy): Bacteria > Acidobacteriota > Blastocatellia > Pyrinomonadales > Pyrinomonadaceae > PSRF01. Next base: position 1,070,252 of record CAVYOP010000004.1, on the reverse strand, counting down.
ACTTTTGCAGCACAATCAACACGTGGCAGTAACGATCTCACAACGATCGTTACTGCTTTTTTTGTTCACAGCGCTCATCTTATTGCGATAAAGTGGTGATTCGATGAAGAATCCCGAAGCCTATTGACTTGGCTCCAGTGAAGTTTTAAGAGATGTCATCCGCAAAAATTGACGAGCGGGAGGCGAGTGCGAGAACTCGCCGTGGTTAGCTGAGGCGCGGGAAGGCGCGCGTCACAATTGAATTAGCTTCTAAGGAGATAAATCGATGGTATTCACTAAACATAAAATGTTTGCCCCGGCAGTGCTTACTACCTGCCTGTTAGTCTTCTCAGCCTCCCCTATCCTGGCTCAAGATACAACCAATCCGTCTGGCTCACGCACCGTGACCAGCGGCCAAAAGATGAAACTCAAAGGTGTGGTCACTCGACGTGACTCGGATACGTTCACCGTGCGTGACATGAATGGTGTGGATACGGTTGTGCGCTTGGACGATAGGACCAGCGTGAAGACTAAAGGTGGGTTCCTGCGTGGTGGCACTAACTATGCACAGACCAGCATTCTCCGCGGCTTGAACGTTGAAATCGAAGGACGCGGAAATGGCTCGGGTGAATTGGCCGCCGAGAAGATTCGTTTCAACGAGTCTGACATGCGTGTTGCGCGCGCCGTTGAATCACGCGCCGCGCCGCTCGAAGAGCGAGCCAGTGACACTGAAACCAAACTCAGCCAGGTTGAAGCCAATGCCCAACGCCTGTCGGGCCAGTTGGATGAGCTCGCTGCTGTTTCCAACGCCGCACGCGGTGGCGCGAAAGCAGCGCAGGCAACCGCTGACGCCGCTGTTGCCGGCGTAACCGCAACCAACGATCGCATCTCGGCCCTCGACGATTACGCGCCGCAGTCAACTGCCGCCGTGAACTTCCGTTCCGGCAGTGCAGTGCTGTTGCCCGAATCGAAAACCACGTTGGACGACATTGCCAGCAAGGCGATGAACTCCAAGGCTTACGTGCTCGAGGTTTCGGGTTATGCGGATACAACCGGTTCGGTGGCGCGCAATCGTGCGTTGAGCCAACGTCGTGCTGACGCTGTCATTCGTTACCTGGTTGAGAACCACAACATCCCGCTGCGTCGCATCGTGACGCCGTACGGCTATGGCGAACTGAATCCGGTTGCGGAAAACGAGACCCGCGATGGCCGTGCGCAGAATCGACGCGTCGAGATCAAGCTCCTTGTGAACAAGGGCATCACGGCCCCAGCGCCGACGATGAATCCGGGAACTTCGGGAATCGACAACTAACAGGCGCTTCGTGGAGTTCACCTTCGGGTGCAACTCCACGTTAGCCACATGGCACCAAAGAGTCATTGGATCGTGCCGTCACAAAAACGGTAGGATAAGCAAACATTCACGCCGCAAGTTGGTGGCATGATACAGAGGCTCGAAGGGTGTCAGCGATGATGTTGGGGGTTGAAAAAAGACTTTGGCGGCCGGCATTCCTGCTCGGAGTGCTGGCCGTTTTTCTGTCTATTCCGCTCGTGCACGCGCAGTCGGTAAAACAATTGCCGCCGCCGCCGCCCGGGTGGAAAGCTAAACCTACGCCAACGCCCACGCCGCCCGAAAAAGAAGTGATCGACGTTATTAAGACCACTTCGAATCTGGTAATGGTTCCGGTGTCGGTCACGGACGCCAACGGGCAGGCGGTCCAGGGACTTACCAAGACTGACTTTCGTCTCGAAGAAGAAGGCAAACCGCAAGAGATCGCCGAGATGGGCGACCCGGAACAGGTCCCATTGGAGATCGCCTTGCTCATCGACGTTTCCGGCAGCACTAATACGCGTTTCGAGTTTGAAAAGACCGCGGCCGCCCGCTTTCTTAGAGAAGTTTTGAAGAAAGACGATCGCGCTTCGCTCTTCATCATCGATCGCGTTCCGGTGCTTAAACAGGTAAGCACTACCGCGGACGCAGCAGCCAGAGCGCTGCTTACGTTTGCTCCGGCCGCCGATAAAGGACCAACCGCTTTTTACGACACCGTTGTCGAAGCAGCGCAGTATCTCGAAAAGACTCCGTCTCGACACCGGCGCGTCGTCGTCGTCATCTCAGATGGAGCTGACAACTTCAGCGAAGTCATCAAGAAGTCGATCGGGCAGACGGCCGAAGAACAGATGTCAGTGTCGGCTGCAGTGAAGGATCGGGTAACCGCCCGTGCACTCGCCGAAGTTGAGAAAAACCTGCAACGAGCGGACGCGGTTTTCTACGCCATCAACCCGGCGGGCAACACGATGTATTTGAACGTCATCACCCGGCGTGGTCACGAGGGAATGCAGCGCCTGGCGGATTCGACTGGCGGCAATACATTCGTTCCGGAAGCCGATGCCGATCTCGCGGGAGTGTTTACCAGGATTGCGGCTGAGTTGCGCGGGCAGTATTTACTTCAGTACTACGCCAGCTCCGAAGCGCCGCCTACGCAGTTTCGACGCATCCGCGTCACCGTGCCGGCGAGGGCCAACGTGAGGGTCCGCGCGCGACAGGGTTTCTATCCAAAAAAACAAGAAGACTGACTTCTCTGCGGAACTCTGCGGTTCTTTGCGATCTCGGCGTTTAATTCAACTCAGATGAGAAGACCGGGAAACGCAGAGATCGCAAAGAACCGCAGAGTAAGTCACATTACCTCATCGCGAGCAAAACGTCCGTCAGCCGATTAATTACATTCAATAACGAACGACCCGCAGCATCGAACTGATTCGCTGCCGCCTGTTCCTCCGCCGTCGCCGCGCCCGCTGCTACGCCCGCGAGCTTCATGTAGTAAGGTTGCAGTTCCGGCGTCGCGCGAAAGTCGATTTCGAGCTTGTCGAGGCCCTCGCGAAATCCCTGAATACTCGTTTTAACGCGCTCTTTACTTTGCTGGTTGTTTTGCACCTGCGCGGGCGAGGCTTCGTTGCGCCGGATTGCTTCGTCGACTTGCGCGATACCGCTCACCACACCGCCAAGCAGGTAAGTAAATCTCGTCAAGAGCTTGATCTGGTCGGCGACGCGCGTCGCTCCCTGCGTGCGCACTTGCGCGGTGCGTTGCGTTGTCGTCGCTGCGCTGCTTGGTTTCGGAGTCGTGCGACGCCTGGTCTGGCCCAGGGCACTGCTCGGAATGATGAAGATCGCTGTCAACACCACAGCTATCCGTATGTGTTTCAAAGTGTTTCTCCTCTGTTGGTTTCCGGGGAGGCCCAATTGTACCAAAGACCGATGCGGCTGTTAGAATGACGCACAAAGTCCACAGGTTGCATGATGAAGGAAAGAAAGCTTTTGGTCCAAAGATTAGGTCTCGTGGACTACGAGCGGGCTCTCGCATTGCAAAAAGAGACCGAACTGGCGGTCAAGACCGGCGCTCAGCCCGATACGTTGCTCCTGCTCGAACATCCGCACACGTTTACCATCGGCCGTCGCGGCGATAGTGCGAGCATTCTGCTCGACGAGGATCAACTGAAACAGCGGAACGTGACGTTGTTTGAAACCAATCGCGGCGGAAAAGTGACTTATCACGGGATGGGCCAGGTGGTCGGGTATCCGATCGTGAGTCTGAGCCCGCATCGTGAAGACGTACACCGTTACGTGCGCGATCTGGAAGAGGTCTTGATTCGCACGCTGGCAGATTTCGGGATCGAGGCGTTTCGGATCGAGGGTTTGACCGGCGTGCATACGTCGCGCGGGAAGGTTGCGGCGATTGGCGTGCACATCGCGCGCTGGATCACGACTCACGGATTTGCCCTCAACGTCAATACCGATCTCAGCTACTTCAACCTGATCATTGCTTGCGACGGTGAGCCGGTGACTTCGATGGAAGAACTGCTCGGCGCGGAAACGCCATTGAGCGTCGTCGAAGATCGGCTCCTGGACCATTTTGTGGAAGTGTTTGAATTCAGTCTTAGTCCATCGCCAATTTATGCTTAACATCGACATGATCCAGGCGGCGCGCGAACGAATCGCGTCGCGCATTCATCGCACGCCGGTAATCACTTCGCGCCAGTTCAACGAAGCGGCCGGCAAGGAAGTCTTTTTCAAGTGTGAAAACTTTCAACGCGCCGGCGCCTTCAAGATTCGCGGCGCGACGAACAAGATTCAATCGTTGACGGATGATGAGAAACGACGAGGGATCGTCGCTTTTTCATCGGGTAATCATGCTCAGGCGGTTGCACTCGCAGGACGCGAAGCAGGCGTGCGGGTGTTAGTCGCAATGCCGTCAGATGCGCCGCAGGCGAAAGTTGCGGCGACGCGTGAGTACGGCGCGGAAGTCGTCTTTTACGACCGGCAGAAACAGGACCGTGAGGCGTTTGCACTCGATCTCGCCGAACGCGAACGACTCATCCTCGTCCCACCATACGACGACGAGATGATCCTCGCCGGCCAGGGCACGTGCGGTCTCGAATTGCTGGAAGACGTGCCGGATCTCGATTGCATCCTGGCGCCATGCAGCGGCGGCGGTCTGTTTGCCGGCGTTGCGACCGCGGCTAAGGCTGCAAATCCTGGCATTCGATGTTTTCCGGTCGAGCCTGCCGATGCTGACGACACACGGCAGTCGCTGCTGAAAGGCGAACGCGTAACGATTCCGCCGCCGGCGACGATTGCCGACGGTCTCCGCGTGCAGATTCCGGGAAAACTCACGTTTCCAATTACTCAACAGTTGGCTGACGACGTGCTCATCGTTTCCGACGAAGAGATCATCGAAACGCTTCGGTTCATCCTGTGTCGCATGAAAATGCTGGTCGAAACGTCAGGCGCGACGGCCGCGGCGGCGGTGATGTTTCATAAGCTGCCGGCGGATGTAAAACGTGTCGGCGTGATTTTGTCGGGCGGCAACATCGATCCGGAGCTGCTCGTGAAACTCCTTTAGGTCATGGTAAGGTTAAATCGATGGCCCGCGAATTACGTGTAATTAGTAATAATCAGAAGATCCGCCAACCCAAGCCGGAATGGCTGCGCATTCGGCTTGGCGATCCGACCAATCAGAACAGGGTACTCGAGCTGATCGAGGGCCTGAACCTGCACACCGTCTGCCAGGAAGCGCGCTGTCCGAACATTTTTGAATGCTGGTCCGATCGCACCGCCACGTTCATGCTCGGCGGCGACATTTGCACGCGGCATTGCGGCTTTTGCGCGGTCGGAAAAGGCAAACCGGGAAGTCTCGATCCGGAAGAGCCACGGCACGTTGCCGAAGCAGTGGGCCACTTGAACCTCGCGCATGCCGTGATCACGTCTGTCAATCGCGACGATCTGCCTGACGGCGGCGCCGCGCATTGGGCCGAAACGATCCGCCAGGTTCGCGCACTGAATCCGGAGTGCAAGGTCGAAGTGTTAATTCCCGACTTCAACGGCGACGAAGCAGCACTCAACACTGTGCTCGATGCGCAGCCTGACGTCTTGAACCACAACACTGAAACGATCGCGCGGCTTTATCGACGTGTGCGGCCTGACGCCGTTTACCAGCAATCGCTAACGCTTCTCCAACGCGCGGGTGCGCGACGCGATCGCGAAGCTCGCGGCATGTTGACCAAGAGCGGGATCATGGTGGGACTTGGCGAAACATTCGACGAAGTCGTTGCGCTAATGAAAGATCTGCGTTCTGTTTCCTGCGACATAATGACGATCGGCCAATATCTTCAACCGCACGCGCGCCGTCTGCCGGTCGAGCGCTACGTAACGCCGGCGGAATTCGCCGAGTGGCGCGACATCGGCATGTCCCTCGGCTTCCACCACGTCGAATCAAGTCCGCTCACTCGTTCCTCCTACCACGCCCGCGAACAGGCGGCCGACAAACCTGAACCAGTCGGCGCCGAAACAATCGGCACGAATTAGTAAGCATGAAAGCCGTCATTTTTCGACAACATGGTGGGCCCGAAGTGCTGGAGTACGCCGACGTGCCGGAGCCACGGATTCGGGCGAATGAGGTGTTGGTCGAGGTCAAAGCATGTGCTTTGAACCACCTCGACATCTGGGCGCGCCGTGGATTGCCGGGGATTGAGATTCCGCTGCCGCACATTCTGGGAAATGATGTGGCCGGCGTGGTGCGCGAAGTTGGGGAGTTGGTTACGTGGGTCAAGACCGGCGACGAGGTGATGGTCCAGCCGGGTGTTTCCTGTGGACATTGCGAGGCGTGTCTGAGCGGGAAAGATAATTTCTGTCGCGAGTACGACATGCTTGGGTATCGCAGAGACGGCGGTTATGCCGAACTGGTCGCCGTTCCCGGCGTCAATATCATTCCCAAACCAAGGCAACTGTCGTGGGAAGAGGCGGCAGCGTTGCCGTTAGTCACCGTAACCGCGTGGCACATGCTCGTCACGCGCGCCAACGTGCAACCCGGTGAAAACGTGCTGGTCCATGCGGCCGGCAGTGGCGTCGGTTCTCTGGCTATTCAGATTGCGAAACTGCGCGGCGCGCGCGTCATCACCACCGCCAGCACCGACGAAAAACTGGCGCACGCACGCGAGCTCGGCGCGGATGAAACCGTCAACTACACGAACGACGACTGGCCGAAAGAAGTAAAACGGCTGACTAATCGCGCCGGTGTGGACGTGGTGGTCGAACACACAGGGGCGGCGACGTGGCCCGGATCGATCAGCAGTCTCAAAACGGGTGGACGATTAGTCACCTGCGGCGCGACCAGCGGCTTTGACGCACACACCGATCTGCGGCAAGTGTTTTATCGACACTTGAACATACTCGGATCGTTTATGGGTTCGAAAGCTGAGCTACTGGAGGCAATGAAGTTTGTCGAACAAGGCAAGATTCGCGGCGTCGTCGATCGCGTGTTGCCGCTCAGCGAAGCGCGTCAGGCGCATGAGTTGATCGAGAATCGCGCTCAGTTTGGAAAAGTAGTACTCAGACCCTGAGACGCTATTGCCCTAATTTCTTCTCTGCGTATCTCTGCGGCCCTCTGTGTCCTCTGCGTTTGAATTAACTGTCAAACAACGTAAACGCAGAGGACACAGAGGTCCGCAGAGGTCCGCAGAGATACGCAGAGATACGCAGAGAATTACCGCCCGGAATAATCTTCAGCCACAAACCGTTTCTTCAACGCTGCGAGGTTGCCTTCTTCGAGGTTGAAGTTCGTCCCGCCGATCACTTTCCTGCCCTCGTCGGTCGTGACCCAATCGACCACTTGCGGAGCGTTTGTTCTCAGAAAAGCGCCATCCTCTTTGTCGAGGGGTTTTCCGTCCTTGCGCGAGAAGATCCAAACGTATGTGAATCCGCCATTGCGGACGTACTGAAGATCCTTCTCGAAACCGGTAAGCGGCGAGCTCGACGGCGCGGCAGCCGGCGCGTCGGGCGACGACGCAGGCGATGCAGGCGCATTGGTGTTAACCGCATCGCGGCCGCAGCCGGCGAACAACAACCCAAAAACAAGGACCACCAACAATCTAATTCTCATGGCGCATCAGTCGGAAACGGCTCGAGCGACTCGTCGATCTTCTGGTCGCGAATATACATTATCGTACACTCCGTGTCCTCATAGATGATATCGAACCAACCGCTCAACCGCGCATTCTCGAAAAAGTCGTGATGATCGTTATCGGAAAAAACGTAACGCGCTCCGAATCGATCGCGAATCAATGGTCCGGGATCCTGTTCCTGGCCCAAACCAATGCGATCGTACAAACGCGAGAGCTGCGGGTTTTTGTCGTAGAGATAATTCGGATCTAAACCAGACACGTAGTTGTGTGTCGGATCGTAGTAATAGAGACGCGGAAAATCGTCCCAGTCGGTATTGAAAATGAGCTGGCCGGGCGGGACGTTGGCCTTCATCCACGACGCCCCGCGACGGAAATAATCGTGCTCTTTGCTGTTCGCGATGTCGGTCATGGTCTGCGACAGGTTGAAGAAAAGCACGACACCCAAAACTATCGCCACCACAGCGGCGCTAATCGTCATTATCCACTCGCGCCAGTCTCTTTGTTCCTCAGTCAGATCGCCATCGAGAAACGGTTTGAGCTCTTCCAACACGTGCGCCGGCAAACGAGTCAGATAAGGACGAAATCCTTGCAACCACGGGTGCAACGAAAACGCCGCAAACAGCACCGCAAACGGCGGCCAGTACTCCGCAATTCGCTTCCAACGCGCCGTCATAATCATCAGCGCCGTCGAAAACAACAGAAAGAACATCGGATAGTGCGCGCGCCGTCGTTCAGACGGTTCAAACATCACGTAACCGACCAGCATCGAGATACACGCCACCGCCGAGTTTCCCAAAAACTCCCACGAGTTGTACGGATACCACTCCTGCCCGACTTTCGTGTCGAACTCGGCGACGGTCATCTTGATCTGGATGTGCTGAAAGAGTTGGTGAAAGTTTTGCGGGAAATAGGGATTGATGACCATGCCCGCCGTGCAGCCCAGCACGACCCAAAGTATCGGACGCCATTCAAAACGCCGCTCGGTCCACGCAATCGTAATCACCCAAAACCCCGTCGCCATTAGCAGCAACACAAAAAGGTCGTAGGTCCACGTAAAGACGAGCGCGAGGGGCAACAACGGCCAGTATTTCTTCTTGAAGAAGAGACAGATGGCGATGACGAGGTAGATGATCGCCAGCGGCGGCGCTTTCGCCATGTTCATGCGATAGAGAAACGGCAGCGAACAGGCGAGCAAAGCGACAAGCCAGACGAGCACGTATCGGATGCGGAAGTAGATCAGCAGCCAATAGCAGGAAAGCACCGCGAGACCCGCGAAAACCGCCGCCGAGACCTTCGACCACAGCCGCGGATCAGACGATGCGGCAAAAGGCATCTGCATGATGTGAAACAGCAGATGATGATCGACGTATTCTTGCGCGTTCAGCGTCGTTTGCGGCAGCCAGGGAAACTCCGGCGGAAACTTCTTCGCCTTCATCCCTTCCCACAGCGTCCGCGACCACTTGACGTGATAATAACCGTCGTAATCCCCGCAACAGATCGCCGAAGTAGAGAACTGGAGCTGCCAAAAAACGAGGCCGATGGCGATGGCGCCGATTACAAACTGAGCGATTCGTATGAATGATCCGGATTGAAGTCGGGTGAGTATGCCGGGGCGCGTTGTCATCAATCGTTCAACTGGCGTTTAGGTGTCACCTCACAGTTGTTCGATCAAATCGATCAGGGCTCGAGGATCTATCGGCTTCGTCATGTGCGCATTGAAGCCTGCATTTGTCGACCGTTCCTTGTCGTCAAACATTGAATAGCCGGTGACGGCAACCATCGGGATTGTTTCGTAACCGGGGATCGTTCTCATCTCACGCGCCAGTTGATAACCGTTCATTTCCGGCATGCCGATGTCGGAGATGATGACGTCGAATTGACGAGCGCGTGCTGCTTCGAGTGCAGCGCGAGCGGAAGCCGCAGTTACCACGTTGTAACCGGCGTGAGTCAACAACACCGCGAGCATTTCGGTAACGTCGGCAACGTCGTCGACGACGAGAGCGGTCCTGCCAACCCGAGGTTGTGCTCTTGCTGTTTGAGCGTCCGGCGCGAGGTCGCTCGATTGGTTTAGGTGGCCCTGCAAAATCTGAGTGAGCTGATAGATCGAGGGCTGAAAAAGAGTTCCAGCGCTGGCAGCGCAATGGTCTTGCATCCAGAACAGCCTTTCCGCCGGGTTCGTGTGGAGAGCAGGATTAATGTAGCTGAAACATCGATGCGTGTCTACAAAACTTCTCGTTTCAAGTGCGATAAAAACATCGTGGACAGTCTTAGATTATTCTGCTACGGTGAGCCAAAATCAGACCAACACAAGGAGCGAAGGTAATGGCAGCCAGAAAAGGAAGCAAGAAGTCTCAGGGTGCGCGCAAAGCGGGCCGAAAGGGAGCAAAGAAGGGCGCCGCAAAGAAGAGCGGCACTAAGAAAGGCGCGAAGAAATCGGCGAAGAAATCAACGAAAAAAGCGGCCAAGAAAGTAGCTAAGAAAGCAGGCAAGAAAGCCGGTAAGAAAGGTGGCACTAAGAAGGCTGCCAAGAAGAGCGCTGCCAAATCGACGAAGAAAGCTGGTAAGAAGGGCGCCGCGAAAAAAGGCTGGCGGCACTAAGAAAGCCGCGAAGAAGAGAAAAGCGTCGAAGTCCACCGCTCCCGTTGAAGTTGCGGCTCCGACTTCCGAAGCCACTGAGAGCGAAGCTACTGTGGTTGAATCCGGTGCGGAAGAGTTCGATGCAGGCGGCGGCGATAACGCGAGTCTCGACGACGAAGAGGATTCCTGATGTCCTGGAAAGAGGTGGTCCGAGAGTAGGATCGCCTTCGCGAGCGCTATGTATCCAGCCGGCAACCTTTTCATCCCCGTAGCGCACGGTCAGCTAGAAGCAATTCTTAAAGAGCCGCGGCAAAGCACAGCCCAAGCCGTGGCTCTAGTGCTTCATCCGCACCCACTCGGCGGCGGCACGATGCACAACAAGGTCGTGTTTCGCGCCTCAGCAGCTTTAAACGACGCGGGTGTCACGACTCTCAGAATCAACTTTCGCGGCGTTGGCCAAAGCACCGGCGAACATGACGACGGCCGGGGCGAGCTTGACGACGTGCGCGCCTCACTCGATTACATCGCCGAACATTATCCGGGGTCGAGTATCACGATCTGCGGGTTTTCGTTTGGCGCGCGCATGGGGTTGGACGTCGGCATCAAAGACGATCGCGTCGATTACCTGATCGGCATCGGCACGCCGCTCGATAAGTACGACTTTGATTTTCTCGAATCGTGCCGCAAGCCGCTGCTTCTCGTTCATGGCGAGCATGATGAGTTTGGCGATGTCGAAAAGTTGCGGCGACTCTCCGCCGAGCTCGAGAAACATACTCGAGTGAGCTTAGTTGTCATTCCCGGCGCCGGACATTTCTTCGAAAACCACCTGGACGAGCTGAAACAAGCGATTACCGATTGGATTACGTCACAACTCGGGACGCAAAATGAATAACAGCATGGATCACAGAGACCCGGCGATACGCATTACGCTTTTGCCACGCGACACCAATTCGCAGGGGACGATTTTTGGCGGCGTCATCCTTAGCTATATCGACACGGCGGGTGCGATCGAGGCGCATCGCCACACGCACATGGAACGGTTTGTCACCGTGGCGATGAAGGAAGTCATTTTTCACAAACCAGTTTTCGTGGGCGACCTGGTGAGTTTCTATTGTGAGACGATGCGCGTCGGGACGACGTCGATAAGCGTGCGCGTGATTGTGGAAGTCGAACGGTTGGGAAAAAGCGAACGTGTGCGCGTGACGGAAGCGGAAGTGATCTATGTTGCGGTGGACGCCAAAGGTGAGAAGATCCCGATCGAAAAACCCTAGTTAAGCCTTGCCTGCATGCGCCGCAATGCCACGGCGGCTTCTCTAAAGTTCGGTTTTTGCTTCAGCGCCAGTCCGTAATGCCTCGCCGCCTCGAGAAACTTGCGCCGGTTCTCGTAAACCCGTCCTAAATTGAAATGCGGAAACGCATACGATTCATAGCGCGGCGCCAGCAGCGCGCGCTTGAACCAGCGCACCGACCCGTACGAATCACCTTGCGCCAGCATGTAACTTCCTATGTCGTTGTACGGATTGCCCAGCGTCTCGTCCACTCGAATCGCTTCCAAACATTCCTCGATCGCCTCTTCATACCGATCCTGAAAGCTATAGACCCAACCCAGAAAGGTGTGTGCCTCCGCCGTCGGAAACGATTCGATCGAGCGTTTGTAAAGCTCGATCGCACGTTCGTAGTCGTGCGCGAGTTGGGCCTCGTAAGCTTCGTGGAACAGTTGATTGGCTTCAAACCGCTTTAGGTCTGAAGCTTCGTCCTGCGTACTCATAAAACTACTTGCAATCCGAAGACGCCTGTTTCACCGTGTCGAGCCGTTTGATCCGGCCTTCGACTCGCGGCGCGATCGCTTTACCCGACACGAACATGCGCTTCAGTGCGTCTGAATCGGTCGGCGCATTGTCAGGTTGAGTGATCACAGTCGATCCTTTCAACACCGTGTAGCCATCGCCGCCATCGAGCGCGAGGAATGTCGACGTGGCCATCGTGTATTTTCGCGTCTCGTTCAGCGGCTGGCCGCTGACCTTTAGTTCTGTAATGCGGGAACCCGCGGGCCGCGTCGCATCGAACGAAAACTGAATCCCCGAAACCTGCGGAAATCCACCCGGTTGCGCGTCCTCCGCACTGCGACTGACGCCATGCTCCAGCGCCGCCTTCAACGTCGCACCGGTGAGCTCGATTTTAACCAACTTGTTCTTAAAAGGCAGAATCGATAACACGTCCCGGATCATCGATTCTTCCGGCTGGAATCAACTCGTCTGCACGAACCGATCCGCCGTTCATCAAAGCGACGTCTGACACCGAGCGCTTTGCGAAATGAATCGGCGACCAGGTTGCCGACGTTCGTTTCGCGCGTGCGATTCTCAGCGCTGCGCGCATCGAGAGCGACGCTCGAACGTCCCACCTGCTTGGACAACTCCGCGAGCAGGTTCGCGTATTTGCTTATAGATAGCCGAAAACTCCGGCGCTTCTTTCGTCTTGTTGTCGACCTGGATCACTCTCCAGTCGATGCTCTCGACTTCGCCGGTCGACTGCGAGATGTTGAGATCGATCACGCCGAGCTCGCGCGCGTCCGCGGTCATCTTGAAAATCGGCGCGTGACCGGCGTGAGACTCGAGCAAGGTGTGCTCGTGACCACCGATAATCACGTCGACGTCCGAGCAACGTGCGAGCTCTTTGTCTTCGCGCATCGAAAGGTGCGTCAACGCCATGACGACTTTGGCGCCTTGCGCTTGTATCTCTGGAACCATCTGTTTCGCTGTCTCGCAGGGACTGCGAAACTCGACATTCGCGCCCGGCCGGGAAGTGCTCTTCGTTTCCGGCAACACGATTCCGAAGATCCCGATCTTCACGCCGCTAAACTCGCGAATCACATAAGGAGGCACGCCGCCAAACGGCTTGCCCGTCGTCGTGTCGATCACGTTCGCTGCGATCCAGCCAAATTTCGACTCCTTGATCCGCTCACGCAACACGTCTGGACCAAAATCAAACTCGTGATTGCCGAACGTGGCGTAGTCGAGACCGATCGCGTTCCAGGCGTCGATCATCTGCGCGCCTTTGTAAGTGATCGATTCAACGGACGGCGAGATCGTGTCGCCGGCCATCATAAACAGCGTGTTCGGGTTTTGCTCCCGGATCGATTTCGTGAGCGTCAGCACACGGGCCAGGCCGCCTGCGGTCCCGCGGTCCACCGGGGCAAATTGGTAGACGTCGTTCACCTGGAGCAACGTCACTTTGATATTGCATTGGGGGTTCTGTTGAGCGGCGCCGACCGCAATTGAGAAGATCGCCGTTAAAAACAGCGCCAGAGCCAGCGCAACGCGGCGCGCGAACATCGAATGAGGTCTCATGTCGTTAAACCTTCCTTAAGGGGGTGACTGATCTGAGTGTGAATTCTTAGAAACCGTGGCCGACTGAATTATACTCAGCGTATTCGATGTCGAATAGGGAAACACTCTTCATAACCGGGTTTCCGGGATTTATCGCCGACAGATTGTTGGAATGCCTCGCCCGAAGCCCTTCGAACGACGCAAGGTTCATCCTTCTGGTCCAGCCGTCATTCGCCGCCCGCGCCAGGGATGAGATCGCTCGCATCGCGCAATTAAATGGAAAATCGATACACCATTTTCGGATCGTTGCCGGAGACATCAGCCAGCCAGGGCTCGCCTTACCAGCCGCTGACGCCGAACAAGTTCGCCAGGAAACAACGCGCGCCTTTCATCTCGCTGCCGTCTACGATCTCGCGGTTGAACGCGAGCTGGCGCTCCGCGTCAACGTCGGCGGCACACGCAACGTGCTCGAGTTTGTCCGCTCGATACCGCAACTGCGTCACTTCCATCACGTCTCGACCTGCTACGTCGCCGGCAAACGCGAAGGCGTGATTCTCGAAACGGAGCTGCGCCACGCTGCCGGCTATCGAAATTTCTACGAAGAATCGAAATACTTGTCGGAAATGGAAGTCGAATCACTCAAGCACGAGTTGCCGATCACGATACATCGTCCGGCGGTCGTGTGCGGCGATTCGAAAACCGGTGAGACGGCGAAATACGACGGCGTTTACTACCTGATTCATTACCTGCTGAGCTGGCCCAACGTGCTTTCAGCGATCAATATCGGCAACCACAAGGTGAGTTTGAATCTCGTGCCGGTCGACTTCGTAGTCGACGCCCTGGCGGCGCTCGCGTTTGACGACCGCGCGATCGGCAAAACTGTGCAACTCGCCGATCCTGCTCCCCTGACGACCAATCAGCTATTCAACGCGATTGCGCGATCGATCAACGGCAAGCAGTCGCGCATCACCGCGCCCGCGAGGTGGGTTCGGTTCTTTCTGATGTTGCCGCCGTCGCCCCGGATCACCGGCCTGCCGCATCACGCCGTTCCCTATTTCTTTGTGAAACAGCTTTACGACACCACCCAGTCGCAGCAGCTACTCGCCCGGCACAACATTCACTGCCCGCCTTTCGAGAGCTACGTCGATCGGATCGTCGACTTCGCCCGCCAACACCCCACGCTCTAAAAGGCTAGTTTTATACATTAGGAGACAACTCGGCGATCTCTGCGTGTCTCTGTGTTCTCTGCGTTGAATAAAAACGCAGAGGTCGCAAAGAGACGCAGAGATCACAGAGTTCCTCGCTTGACAATTCATAGATTTAGAATTATTCTAAATCCACTTTGAGAGGAGTCGAAACTAACACCCCAGCGCGAAGCGGTTTACCAGGTGATACGCGAAAGCGAAGCGCACCCCACCGCCAGCGACATCTTCGAGGCGGCCCGTAAACGCTTGCCCGGTATCAGTTATGCCACTGTTTACAACTCGTTGCGCTACCTGAAAGACGCCGGGCTCGTTCACGAAATCAATTTTGGCGACGGCGCGAGCCGCTACGACGGGGTGATTGAACGTCACGACCACGCAATCTGCAATCAATGCGGAAAGCTGGTCGATTTGGATATGCCGGAAGCCGCGAAGCTGATGCCTGCGGCAGCGCGCAAATCGCGCTTCAGACCGCAATCGGTTCATTTGACGCTGAGGGGGGTTTGTCCGGATTGTTGCGGGTCTTCATAAAACCCGCCTGGTCTTAATAGAAACTATTTCAACTTTTTGGAGGATACATGACAGCAGCAGCTACAGCGGCAGCAATTGACAAGGCAATGGTGGGCCAGCCCGCGCCGGACTTCGAAATGGCCTCAACCAAGAACATCGAAAAACTCAACGAGCCCGTTCGGCTTTCGGATTACAGAGGAAAATGGCTCGTGATGGTCTTCTATCCACTCGACTTCACGTTCGTTTGTCCGACGGAATTGACCACCTTCAGCGATCGCTACCAGGACTTCGTAGACATCGGCGCCGACATCATCGGCATCTCGACTGACTCCGTTTACTCGCATCGTGCGTGGATCAACACGGCGCGCGACAAGGGCGGCGTTGCAGATCTCAAGTACCCGTTGGCCGCCGACGCGACCAAGAAGGTTGCGAGCGACTACGGCGTGCTGATCGAGAACCGTGGCATCGCGTTGCGCGGGCTCTTCGTGATCGATCCCGAAGGCATCCTGCGTTACAAAGTCGTCCACGATCTGAACGTGGGACGCTCGGCAGAAGAGACGTTGAGAGTGATCCAGGCGCTTCAGACCGGCGGTTTGTGCCAGGCTGAGTGGAAGCCCGGCCAGAAGACGTTGAACTAAGATATTTCCGATTGTCGATTGCCGATTGCCGATTGGTTAACTTCGAGAGATTAACTAATCGCCAAAATTGGCAATCGGCAATTGGCAATCGACAATAGGAATAACAATTATGGCAATGAAAATTGGAACACAGATGCCCCGGCTCGATGGGGCGACTGAGTGGTTTGGTGGAACACAGGCCGCTGCGGAGGCGGCAGTCGAAGGCCAGCCGACGCTGATTCACTTCTGGTCGGGAAGCTGTGGCGTTTGCAAAGACAACTTGCCGCGCATCGCCCAGTGGCGCGATGAAAAGCGAGAACAGGGACTGCGCGTGATCGCCATTCACATGCCGCGTTACGAAAGCGACACCGACGTGGAAACGGTGCGCGACTTGATCAATATCCACGGCGTCAGCGAGCCTGTCGCGGTCGACAACGAGCACAAACTCAAAGACGCGTTTCACAACACTCAGGGGTTTGTACCCGCGTATTATCTCTTCGATCGCGAAGGAAAACTCCGCAGCTTCGCCGCCGGCGAACGTGGCCTGGACATGCTTAAATCGGCGTTGGAGCGTGTACTGGAAGCTGAACCAGCGACTGTCGCGAACTAAATTCGAATTTCGAAATTAAACAGGACTGCCGAGCAGTTCGAATAATTTGAGTAGCAGATAAAAACTGACAAACGCGCTGGCGACGGCCAAACCGATCAACCCCACTATGATCCCCCCGACGAACAACCAGTCACTGGCCCTGCCGGCGCGTGCTTCTTCCGCCGATACCGTCGCGCGCTGCTTCAGCAAGTCGAGGTTCTTTTGATTCGACTTCCACCACGCGTCGATGAAGTCACCGACAAAGGGTAACGACCCGACACCGTAGTCGATCGCGATATTCAATCCCATTCGCAACAAAGTGATCTTCGGCACGCGGTAACGAACTGCAGCTATGAGGATGTAGAACGAAACGAGGGACGTGGCTGTGTCGCCGATGCCGGGAATGAGTCCGATCAGTGCGTCGAGACCGAAGCGCCAGCCCAGGACAGGAATCCTGAACAGGTCGTCCATAAGCCAGGTCAATTGATCGAGGCTCTTTTCAGTGGTGGCCGTGCGCCACGGCTTCACCGAATACGTGTCATTTGCTGCCAAAAGAATTTCCCAACTTTGGCTAATGCCCCAAAGGCGTTTTTGTCACTCGACCGTTGCGGAGGCTGTTTGGAGGGGATGCCCAAAGTCGCCGCCAGCTCTGCGTCGGGAGGCGCAATGTCTTCGTCGCCTCGTTTCGCGGTCAGCCAGCGGGTAAATGTACGTCCGATCATTCGCCTTTGTTCGACCGGCGCTTCGGCGACGAGGGCGATGCGGAGGTCTTCCATTTGGGCGATCTCGTAGAGATTTGCCTGGTAATAGTTGCGCAGGGCGGCGAGGATCTTGTCATCGCCGAGTGAACGTTGGAGATCGACAAACATCAGCGCGCCTTTTGCAGTCACGATCGCGGCGTACTGAAACGTGTTGCGGTAATCGCGCGACGGACGGTTGGCGTCCATGTCGTCGCCGCCAAACGTGCGGTAGAGACGATAAACGCCGCGCACTTGATCGTCTAAAACTGCGGCCGCCTTTTCGTCGCCGTAAATGCTCTTGTAGTAAAGCAGTGACGACCAGCACGACAAAGCTTCGTCGAGCACCGGTTCGCGCGCCGGATCGTTTCCGACGGCCGCGCCCCACCACTGATGCGCCACGAGATGCGCCACGGTCCATTCCAAACTCTCTTCAACAGACGGGCGTTGCTCGCGAATGATCTCCGGCAGATTGCGGACGGCGGGGGAGTCGAAGTCGACGTAGTAAGCGCTGGCGATGATGTTCATCCCGGAAAACTCGACGCTGCCGAGCCCGGCGACGAGCGGCGCTTCAGCGACGCTGATCGTTTTAAACGGCAGCTCGCCAAACGACGCCGTGAACACGCGCACAGCATTTGCCGCCACTGTCAACGCGCGTTTGCCGACGCGCTCGTGCTCCGCGAGATAGACCGAGCGGACGTTGATGCCGTTCACTTCCGTGTGTTCGCTGCGCAGGCCGCGTCCGGCGAGAATCGCGAAGTCGCGGAGCGCGGCGGCGGAGAACGTCTGTCCGTTCTTCTCGGATCTGCTGGTTTCCGTGCCGGAAGTGAACACCTCCACGCCCGCGGCCGTGGCGACCGTCACTTCGTAATCTGCCGTTTCGTTGAAGACGAAATCGCCGACGGAAGATTCGAGCTTGCGCCGCCACTCGTCGCCGTCGTGAACGGCAAGCACGGGATACGCCGAGCCGAGCAGCATCACGCCGCGGCATTGAAAGTTGATGTCGCGCGCGCGCCGCGTTTCGCGATCGCTGCGCAAAGCGGCGCTGACCTGTTTCACGACGTGCGTAGTCAGGCTCGTTTCGTCGCGATCGATCTCGGGCACAGTGCCTTTAAACTTAATTAAGACTTCGGTGCTGGCGCCGGGCGCGACTGGCTCGCGAAGATTGATACGCAAAATCGTGCCTTGATCGTCGAGCGAAGTGAAAAGCGGCGTCTCGTCGCTGGCGGTGCGAACTTCGACGATCTCGAGTCGCGGTTCGTCGATATCAGTTGCCGGCGAGAATTGGTCGCCGGGGCGCAAGTTTGGATAGAGATGAAAGTAGAGGACTGAGCTCGGTTTTTCACCGCGATTGATCCAGCGCACGCGTTCGCTGCCGGTGTAGGAAAGTTTATCGAAGTCGATCTTCAGATCGATTTTGTAGCTGTGTCTTGATTGCGCGTTCACATTTTGAACCGCAATAAAGACCAACACGAATAAAAATAATTTAGTGTTAACTTTCACTTGATTACTATCGACTTGATCACGTCTCCGCGAATGATGTTGTCGACAACGTTCATGCCTGCGATCACGCGACCGAAAACCGTGTAACCGCCGTCGAGGTGCGGCTGCGGCGAATGGGTGACAAACCATTGCGAGCCGCCGGTGTCCTTGCCTGAGAGCGCCATTCCCACCGCGGCGCGGTCGTACGGCACTTCGTTGATCTCACAACGGATCAGGTGCTGTGCGGGTCCGCCGTTGCCGTCCCCGCGCGGGTCACCATCCTGAATCACAAAGTTGGGCACGACCCGGTGAATGGTGATGCCGTTGAAAAAAGATCGTTGGGCAAGCTGAACAAAATTGTCTACGGTCAGGGGGGCGGCCTCGGGGAGAAGCTCCATAGTAAACGAACCTTTCGTGGTAGTCACTATGGCGCGGACTTTTCGTCCGGATCGAGCGAGGGCGCGGCGGTAATCGGCGGCCGTGTTGCGAGTCTGGACGATGCCGATTTTGGCGGAAAAATCGCCGGCGTTGTTGGCTTTCAGGACCGAGACGGCGCGACGGCGGACGATGTAGTCACGCGAGTCGAGCGCAGTCTTGACTGCGTCGTTTGCGGCAGCAGATTTTTGTTTGCCAAGCGCGTCGAGGATAAGGAGGGCGCCGTCGTTCAGCGAATCGCTTGGCGTGCGTGCCAGCGCGGCTGCAAGCGCGCGCGTGTGCGCGGCAGTAGGCGGAAGATCGCCGAGCAGATCGGCTGCGGTTCCGCGGACGATGACGTCCGGTTCGTTCAAGTGCGCGAGCAGGATCGTCGACAGGTCGTTTGGCTTGAAAGCGGCGAAGGCGCGGAGCACGTCCCCGACGGCGTATTCAGAATGAACGGCGACGAGCGTTTTTACTTTGATCGCCGAGTTGCGGTAGTCGAGCATGGCGCGGAGCAATGGCTCGGCCGACGCGGCCAGGTCTTTCTTGTTTTTAACTGAATCCGGCAGCACTGCGATTTCGCCGAGACCCGCGGCAATGCCTGACGCCGAACGCCAGTTCAAAAGCATCGCGCGCTGTACGGTTGTTTTTGCGTCAGGCTCGAAACTGCGCACGTAAGCCTCCGGCGCGATGCGAACCAGAGCGAGCTCGACTTCCGGTGCGGTGTGATTGAGGGTTTCGTTTACTTTGCGGAGCCAGGCGATCGCTGTGGAGTCTTCTTTTTGAGCAAGCAGACGTCCGAGGCTCGTCGCGATCTCGAGCACTTCGTTCGTTTCGGTGGCGTTATTGGCGAGTTTCAAAGCTTCGCCGCGCTTGAGCAACGGCTCGGCGGCGCGCGCGTCTTTCAGCAACGCGAGGGAACGGATCGCGCTCACGCGTACGCGTGAATCAGGATCGTCGATCGCGTGCTTTAGCAACGAGTCGAATGATTGTTTGTCTTCAGTTGCGCCCAGAACGCGAGCGGCGTTGGCGCGCACGACGGCATCTGTGTCGGTGTTCAGTAATTTGCGTAATTGTTCGTTGCCGGCGTTCAGACGCAGGCGAGCCAACGTGTTTCCGACATCGGCGCGAACGCGCGCATCGGCGTGGGCCAGAAATTTGGCGACCGTTGGGCCTGCGTTTGCCGGACGCGATCGCAATACAGCTGTCAATCCCAAAATGGCCGTTAGGTGCTCACTCGAAGGACCTTCAGCTTTCACCGCATCGAGGATCGCAGCGCCGAGCTCAAGCCGCCGCGCTTCCTGTTCACGCGGCATGGCGCCCGCAATCTTGCCTAACGCTTCGATTGCGCGAGCACGAACGACCGCGGGTTCATTCGCATTTTTCAGAACCGGCAACAACGACGCCGCACCACTCGCCGCTTCAACTTCGCCAAGCGCAAACGCCGCCATCGCGCGCACATCCGCGTCTTTATCCAGAAGCAGATCGCCGAGCGCGCCGACAGAATCTTCATTCCCGATCCGTCCCACCGCCAGCGCCGCTCTCTTGCGAATCGCGGGATTCGCATCTGACAACAACGCCCGCAGGTCGTTGTCCCAGCGTCGCTCATCCTCAGCTTTCAGGATCTTCACCGAAATTGCTGTTGGAATTGACGACTGTCGCGCGCCGTTTTGGGCCAGACTCGTCGCCGACAACACCGCGACGACGATCCATACCGTGATGAATCGAGGAATTGAATTTTGGTTAGGCATTAGGCCGTCTTGTATCAGGACTATTGCGGCTAATCAAGCCTTAGAAACACAAGGTAGTAGCTTAATTTGAACAGCCTCTCTGCGTTTCTCTGCGTGCCTCTGTGATCTCTGCGTTAAGAATTGAATTGCAAGCTTATCAAACGCAGAGATCACAGAGGCACGCAGAGAACGCAGAGTTGAATTAAGACACCACCAAACACAAAGGGGTGGCCACGGAGAGCCACCCCTATAAACATGTTTCGCGAGTGAGCGTTAGCTGACGACGCTGGAGACGCTCGGGATCTCGGTTGGCTTGGCGGTGTCCGCGGCGCGGAGCGGTTGCATTTTCGACGTGTCGAGTGGCTCCTCAACCCGCTTGATTTCTTTCTTCGACTTGTCGGCGGCGGCACTCATTTGCACCATCTTGCAACTGCCTTCGAAGATCGCGCCCTGCTCGATGATCAGCGACGGCGTCTGGATGTTGCCGTGGACCTTCGCGGCGCGGCCCAATTCGAGCCGTTGCGTGGCGATGATGTCGCCGTTAATCGTTCCGTGAATCACCGCGACGGCTACTTCAATATTCGCATCGACCTTACCGTTGTTGCCGACGATCAGCGTACCGCTCGTAGAACTGACGCGGCCCGACAGGTGACCGTCGATTCTCATCATGGCCTTGAAGTTTGCTTCTCCAGTGACCACGGTACCACCGCCGACGAAACCACTGAGCGTGCCTTCTTTGATATCACGCGCGAGGGTTTCGCTTTCGGTCATCGCGCCACGGGACTGCGACGCCGTTTCGGTTGCCGGTTTTGCTTCAACACCTGTTCCCTGATAGGAGTTATAGGTTTTGGCAGTGGAGTAGTCAGGAACCTCCGCTTTATGGCTGGAGTGGTCGTTATCTTCCTGATCCTTGGAATTCTTTCCTATCCTGAGCATTAGTTACCTCCGTAAGATGGGGGGCGCGGATGTTTAGTCACCGGCTGTCGGAACCTTGAAGCAACGAAACGACGCGCTTGCCTTTTTTTGTGGATTGTTCGTTAGCTTGGACGCTAGCGACGAATGATTGACCGCACAGAAGCGGGCTAGTAATGATAGTCAAACTTTCCGGTCAGTGTCTAGCGCTGTAACCAAATTATAACGCCGCCCAGCGGACACGACCTGACCTGTGGGGCAAATTAGCACAGCCCGTCTGGATTCCACAAGTTTCTTTCGACCCGTATAATCACTCCGGTGAATCTCTCCAGTTTCTGAACAAATGCGCTCCGAACACAAAACTAAGACCAAATTACTGCGCCGGATCGGCGAGGCCATCGCCGACTTCGGCATGATTGACGACGGCGATCGCATCATGGTGTGTCTCTCCGGCGGCAAAGACAGTCACACGATGCTCGACTTGCTGCTCGACATTCAGCGCCGCGCGCCAGTTCGTTTCGAGCTTTTGGCCGTCAACCTGGATCAAAAACAGCCGGGATTTCCCGCCGACGTCCTGCCGGCTTACCTTTCGCAAATCGGCGTGCCGTTCCGCATCGTCGAACAAGACACGTATTCGATCGTCAAACGACTCGTTCCCGAAGGTAAAACGTATTGCTCCGTTTGCTCGCGCCTGCGTCGCGGGATTCTGTACAACATCGCCGTCGAAGAAGGTTGCAACAAGATCGCGCTCGGTCATCACGCTGACGACATCATCACGACGCTGCTCCTGAATCTGTTTTATGTTGGATCGTTGAAGGCGATGCCGCCGAAACTGCGCTCCAAAGACGGGCGCAACACGGTGATTCGGCCGCTGGCTTATTGCTCTGAAAAGGACATCGCGGAGTATGCGTCGTTGTGCGAGTTTCCGATCATTCCGTGCGACTTGTGTGGCTCGCAGACCAACCTGAAACGCGTGAAGATCAAGAACCTGATTGAGGAGCTTGAAAAAGAGATCCCGCACATCCGCGCGTCGATGCTCAACGCGCTCGGAAACGCAGCGCCGTCACACTTGTTGGATCATCAGTTGTTCGACTTCAAGAACCTGCTTCACGCAGAGACCGGCGACATCGAGGCTGAGCTCGAGTTGGTGTAAACGCCAAAGGCGTTGGCTAATTCCAGCCCAGGGTTGCTTCAACCCTGGGTGAGTTAGGCCTTAAGCTTTTGAACTCTGAAGGAGTTCATCGGCAACCGAACACTTTCAGCGTTTTCTAATTTCTTCTGCCACTGTCCCAGGGTTGTCGCTACGCTCCAACCGCTGGGCTGGAATTAGCTAACGCCTTCGGCGTTTAAATACCGCCGCTTACGCGTGATTACAACAGCGCCCGCGCGTGATCGAGAACGTTGTCGACGTTGAAACCCAATTCACGCAGCGCAACCTCGCCCGGCGCGGACGCGCCAAAGCGATCGAGACAAACCACGTCGCCCGCGCTGCCGACGTATCGTTCCCAACCTTCACGAACACCAGCTTCAACCGCCAGCCGCGCCGTGACCGAAGGCGGCAGAACTTCGTCGCGGTATTCTTTCGACTGTTCCTCGAACAGCTCCCAACACGGCATCGAAACAACGCGCGTCGGCACGTCTTCCGACTGCAATTTCTCACGCGCTTCGAGCGTCAGTGAGACTTCCGAGCCGGTTCCGATGAGAATCAGTTTCGGCGTTGTCGCTGTGCCGTCCTTCGTCTCAGCTTCGGCCAGAACGTAAGCGCCCTTTCGTAAACCTTCCGCCTTCGCAAACTTCTTGCGATCGATCACGGGCACTTTCTGCCGCGTGAGGGCAAACGCCGTCGGCGCTTTTTGTCGCAGAATCGCGATGCGCCACGCTTCGCTCACTTCCGCCGGATCGGCCGGACGAATCACAAACAAATGCGGAATCGCTCGCAACGCCGCAAGATGCTCGATCGGCTGGTGCGTTGGTCCATCCTCGCCAAGCCCGACCGAATCGTGCGTGAAAACGTAAATAACCTGCACTTCCGACAACGCCGCGAGCCTGATCGCCGGACGCATGTAGTCCGAGAAAGTCAGGAACGTCCCGCCATACGGAATCAAGCCGCCGTTCAACGAAATGCCCGTCAACGCTGAGCCCATCGCATGCTCGCGCACGCCGAAATGAAGTATGCGACCGTCGTAAGCGCCGGCGGCAAAACTGTGGCTGCTCTTGATGTCTGTGTTGTTTGACACGCCGAGATCCGCCGAGCCGCCGATAAGCTGCGGCAACACCGGCGCGAGCGCGTTGATGACTTCGCCGCTCGATACGCGCGTCGCCACCGCTTTCGCATCTTCAAACTTCGGCAAGTGATCTTCCCAACCCGCGGGAAGCTCGCCAGCCAACATCTGGCGCATGAGTTTCCCATCTTCCGGATGCGCTTCGTCGTACTTCTTCGCGAGGGCGTGCCACTCGTCTTCCAGTTTCTGTCCGCGATCGACAGCTTCCCGAAAATGCGCCAACGCTTCGTCAGGAATGTAAAACTGCTTGTCTTCGGGCCAGCCGAGATGGCGCTTCGTCTCGCGCACTGCGTCTTCGCCGGGCGCGTCGCTATGCGCTTTGCGTGTGCCCTGCGTAGGCATGCCGAAACCGATCACGGTCTTGACCGAGATCAGGCTCGGACGGTCTGTTACGGTTTGCGCTTCACGAATGGCGGCTTCGATGTCGCCGAGATTGTTGCCGTCGAGCACCGTCAGCGTGTGCCAGCCGTAGGCTTCGAAGCGCTTCGGCACGTCTTCGCTAAACGCGAGGTTCGTGAAGCCTTCGATCGTGACGTTGTTGTCGTCGTAGAGATAGATCAGTTTGCCGAGTTTGAGATGGCCGGCGAGCGACGCCGCTTCGGCAGCGACGCCTTCCATCAGGTCGCCGTCGCTGACGATGGCGTAAACGTAATGATCGATCAGCGGGAAATCGTCTTTGTTGAACTTCGCTGCGAGATGCGCAGCGCCCATCGCCATGCCGACACCGTTCGCAAATCCCTGGCCCAATGGACCAGTGGTGATTTCGACGCCGGGCGCGAGTCCGTACTCAGGATGGCCGGGCGTTTTCGAGCCCCACTGCCGGAAGTTTTTGAGCTCGTCGAGCGAAAGATCGTAACCGGTCAAATGCAGCAGCGAGTAGAGCAACATCGAACCGTGACCGGCGGAAAGCAGAAAGCGATCGCGATTCTCCCATTTCGGGCTGTGCGGGTTGTGACGGAGAAAGCGCGTCCAAAGCACGTAAGCCATCGGCGCTGCGCCGAGCGGCAAACCCGGATGCCCGGAGTTGGCTTTCTGCACGGCGTCGAGTGATAACGTGCGAATGGTGTTGATGCAAAGTTGATCGAGTTCGGGAGTGGTGTTGGAGTTTTGCTGCTGGACAGGCGCGCTCATGTTTATTTTTCGTTTCTCATTTTCTATTTCTCATTTTCCCATTTGTTGTTTCATCTCTCAAATGACAAATGAAAAATGCGCAATGAAAAATGGAAAATGGTTCCTCTCTCTTCAACCGAATAATCGAGCGTACAATTCTTCTTGTCGCACGAGGCCTTCGCGATACCGGGCATGCCGCGCAGAATCCGGCTGAAAAAGGCCCGGTTGAAAAACCTCCGCGGTCGAAACTGAAACGTCTTCGATAGCTGCTATTTTGCCCACCGCTTCCAATGCAAGCAAGGCAGCCCCGCGTGTTGACGCTTCCGCCGCGGTTCCGAGGGTGATCGGACGGCCGAGAACGTCGGCCACGATTTGTATCCAAACAGGCGACGAACGCAACGCGTTGCCGCTCGCGATCACGGTCGCGTCCGGTGCAACAGTGTCAAGCGCGCGCGCAATCGCGGCGAAGCGATAGGCAATCGCTTCGAGTGCGGCGCGGACGATCTCGACTGGCTGTGTTTCCTGTCTGAGTCCAAAGATCGCTGCCCGCGCATCGGGCGACCATCCAGTGCTGCGCTCACCAGACCAGAAAGGCAGGATCGTCAATCCGTGCGCGTCGGGTTCGAGTGCGGCTAGTTGTGATTCGAGATCGTCGAGATCGTGAAGGTTCAACGATTCCGTCAACCATCGAAACAAGCCGCCGCCGTCTGAAAGCGCGCCGCCGACAGCCACACGATTATGATCGACACGATAACTCCAGAGCGCAGACGGAAGCTGGTCCGGTGGTCCACCGGCATACACGACGCGCATCGCACCCGACGTACCGATCATCAGCGCAATGCGATCTTTCGTGCTGCAACCGGCGCCGATGTTGTTTGTCGCGCCGTCGCCGGCGACAACGGCGAGCCGTGCTTCCGCGAGTGCGGGCCAACGCTGCGCAAAGCCTTCTGCTAACTTCGGATCGTTGTTATTTATTTCCGGCAATGTGTCGAGCGAGATGTCGAGTGTGCGAATAAAATCCGCGTCCCAATTACAGGTTCGCTGATTGAACAGACCCGTCGCGGAGGCAAGCGAAACCTGGGCTGCCGTCTCGCCAAACAAACGCAGACAAAGATACTCGCCAAATCCAAGCCACTGCCGCGTCGCCACAAAACTCTCGTGCAATTCACGACGCAGCCAGCGCAGCTTCGCAGGCCAGTAACTCGCGTGAAACCGACAACCGGTGCGCGCATGAATCTCACGCTCGTCAAACTCGGCGCGCAATTCCTTCGCTGCTTGCGCCGCACGTGTGTCGGCCCAGGTCAGCAACGGTGTCGTCGGTTTTCCATCTGCGTCGACACCGACAAGACTATGCCAAAACGTCGAAATCGCGATGAACTCGATCGCTCCTGCCTCGGTCAAAGAAAATAACTCGTCAATCGTCGTGATCACTTCCTCGACCAACGCATCCGGATCAAACTCACCAAGCTCCGAAAGCGCGCCTCCACTTCTGCGCCTCGTCTGGGTCGCGATCGTCTCCGCGCCACGCTCGTCAAACAGAGACGCGCGCACACCTGAGGTTCCGACATCTATACTCAACAGGAACACGGATTTAAAATCGGGTGGTGTCTTAAATTGAACTCTGCGATCTCTGCGTACCTCTGTGATCTCTGCGTTAACAATTCAGCAAGCATATTAAACGCAGAGATCACAGAGGCACGCAGAGAACACAGAGAAGGCTGTTCAAATAAGCCACTACCTAAAATCGCACAAGCGTTGCTATCTGTGCAATCTATGTTTTAATCCGTGGCTTGCGATTTAACCCTCTGCGCTTGCTGCTCCTTGCGGGCGTCATTCACGTGGCGTTGACCGTCGCCATTTTCATCGCCGGTCACTTCCAACTACTGCCCGGCTTCTTCGACACAAACGGCATCGGCCTCACCTTCGCGATCGACGGCGCAACGTATCGACGGCTCGCCAGCGAGATGGCGCTGCATTGGCAAAACTACGGCATCGGCCCGTGGCTCGACATCAGATCGCCGCTTCACGCCAGGCTCTACTCGATACTGTTCACGTTCATCGGCCGCATCCTCGGCCATAACGTCCTCGCCGCGGAACCACTGAATCTCTTTTATTACTTAGGCACACTGACGGTCGTCTATCTTCTCGGCCGCGAGATCTTCAACGAGCGCGCCGGTTTGCTGGCGGCGGCGATCGTCGCGTTGTGGCCTTCGTTCCTGTTTCACTCAACGCAACTGATCCGCGACCCGCTGGCGATCTGCTGCTTACTGGCGCTGCTGCTGGTCCTGACGCTTCTGTTGAATCGCGAGCTCGTATGGAAACGCGCACTACTCTTAGCGCTCGGCGGTGTCGTGCTGGTCAGCGTGTTTTGGATGGCTCGCGGAAACATGTGGAACGCGGTCGTCGTCGGTGTCGCGATCACGCTCGTTTTGCTGTTGTCTCGCATGATTCTCGCGCGCAAGTTCATGCTCGGAAACGCGATCGTGATGTTGTCGATCATCCTCGCGATGCTGTTTGTTCCTTCACGACTGGAAAGCACGACGTTGGGCGGATATCGACCGCCGGCTACGCCGCTCGCAATTCCATCCGCCTCGCAACCCGCGCCGCAAGACGGCATTTGGACCAGGGCCATCGATCAGATCAGGCATCGCCGCGGCGGATTTCGCTTTTACAACGCGCAAGAGTCAAACATCAGCGCCGATGTTCAGTTCAACAATCTTTCAGACATCGTGCGGTTCGCGCCGCGCGCGGCTGTGGTCGGCTTTTTTGCGCCGTTTCCGCGCATGTGGTTCGAGAGCGGAAGTTATGGAACGGCGGGGCGAGTGATCAGCGGGCTCGAAACGTTGGCGATGTATTTTCTCTACGTAGCGATTGCCGTCTGCTTGTGGCGCGAACGGCGGCGAATGACGATGTGGTTAGTTTTCCTGACCGCTACGGCGGGTTTGATTGGACTGGGTTTGGTGGTCGTAAACGCAGGCGCGCTTTATCGCCTTCGTTACGTCTTTTGGATCATGCTGATCGTGATTGCCGCCCACGGAATTCTTCACTTGACGGTGCGGCGCACCAGCGCGACGAACTCGTGAATGTCTTCTTCCGTCGTGTCGAACGACGCCATCAGCCTCACTTCGGAGATCGCTTCGGTCCAAATGTAGAAGAAGTATTTCTTCTGCAACGCGGGAATAAATTTCTTAGGTATGATCGCAAACACGCCGTTTGCCTGAACAGGCTGTGTCAACGTGATTTGCGGCACTTTCTCCAGCTCGCTCCCCAGCAAACGCGCCATGCGGTTCGCATGAGCGGCGCTGCGCAGCCAGAGATCGCCGGTGAGCAGTGCTTCGAATTGCGCTGAGATAAAGCGCATCTTCGACGGTAGCTGCATGCCCTGCTTGCGAATGAATTTGAAATCCTGGGCCAGCGCTTCATTGAAGAAAACAACCGCCTCGCCGTAGATCATCCCGTTCTTCGTGCCGCCGAATGACAACACGTCAACGCCAACATCAGCAGTTATTTCCTTCAGACTCGCATTAAGACTAGCCGCCGCGTTCGAGAGGCGCGCGCCGTCGACGTGAAACAGCATGTTGTTCGCATGCGCAAACTTCGCGAGCGCTTTCAGCTCCTGCTTGCTGTAAACGGTGCCCATCTCCGTCGCTTGCGAGATGGAGATCACGCGCGGTTGCACGTGATGCTCGTTGCCGAAGACGTGCAGGAACGGTTCGAGTTGTTCGACGCGCAACTTGCCGTCGGGAGTGGCGAGATCGATCAGCTTGCAGCCGGTGAAAGTTTCCGGCGCGCCGCATTCGTCGACGTTGATGTGCGCCGTCTCCGCACAGATGATGGCCTGATGCGATTTCGTCATCGTCTTCAAGCCGAGCGTGTTTGCGCCCGTGCCGTTGAACGCGAAGTACACGGCGACGTTCTTGCCGAAGTGTTTCCTGAAAACTTTGACGGCGCGCGCGGTGATCTCGTCGTCACCGTAAGCGATGACGTGACCCTCGTTGACGGCTTTGATGGCCGAGACGATCTCCGGATGAACTCCGGCGTTGTTGTCGCTGGCAAAGCTTCGACGCGGACGACGTTGTGTGGTCATAACTTCCCTGCCTTGAAATCTCGCGCAATCTCGCGCGCGGCGTTGGCGCCGGGAATGCCAGTCAGTCCCCCGCCGGGATGCGTGCCCGCGCCGCAGAGATACAGATGCTTGAGCGGCGTGCGATATTGCGCCCAGCCGATCAACGGGCGGAAAGTGAAAAACTGATCGATCGTCTGTTCGCCGTGATGGATGTGTCCGCCGCTGAGGCCGTAAGTTTGTTCCAGATCGACCGGCGTGATCACCTGTTTGTCGACAATCAAGTCGCGCAAGTTCGGCGCGTAAACTGATAATCGATCGATCACAACATCGGCAAACTCCTCGCGCCGCGTATCCCAATCACCTTCTTTTAATTTATACGGCGCAAACTGCGCGTGGATCGACATCGCTTCAGACGAAGGCATCGCGATATCGAGATAAGGCTCTCGTGAAAACTCGCCGTACTTCGAAGCATCGAAAGCACGTTCGAGATAATCGATCTCCGGTCCGATGTGAATTCGTCCCGACAGTTTTTCCCGATCGTCAACACCGCGAAACTCAGGCAATCCCGACAGCTTCAAATTGATCTTCGCCACCGTTCCAGGCGCGCGATAGTTGCGCATCTTCAACAGGAAATTCGGGTCGAGCTCGACCGGATCTACTAGCTTCAAAAACGTCGTGCGCGGATCTGCATTTGACACTACTGCGCGCGCCTCGATTTCCTCGCCGTCCCGCAGAATTACTTTCCTGTCTTCAATGCGCACCACTTCCGCCGTAGTGCGAATTTCAGCGCCGGCGCTTGTGGCGGCACTGACGAGGGCCTTCGCGAGCGCACCCAGGCCGCCCTTAACGGTAGTCGATGGTCCAATCGCGCTGCCATCCATTGCCGACTGCCACAACAAACCAAGACTCGTCCCCGCGGACCATGGACCAGCAAACGCTCCGTGAATTCCGCGCGCCGCCACCGTCGCTCGCAACAACTCCGTCTCGAACCACTCGCTTACAAGATCGGCAACCGCCATCGGTCCCCAACGCAGCAACCGATATTCATCTTTCTTTCCGAGCCCACGAAACGCCAGACCGATCTTCCCAAGCTGCCACACGTCGCCCTTCGAAGGCTGATCGATCGACGGCGGCGTCATCGAAAGCAACGGCGCGAGCACACGGCCAATCCGCGAAAAACTCTCGACAAACTCGGGATAACTCTTCGCATCCTTCGCGGAAAACTTTTCGATCTCTTTAACAGTCGCGGCGACGTCATTGTTGTAGATGCAAAGCGAACGCCCGTCCTCCGACAGTGCAAGAACCCGCACTTTCGGTGTGACCAACTCAAGACGCAGACCAAGGTCTGCGATAATTTGCGGTGAAAACGGACCAGTCGCATGGTCCAGTTCTGTCCCGCCGCCCACGACTTCGCGGCGCTCGAGCACGAGCGTCTTCAACCCGCCCTTCGCCAGGTAACACGCGGCGACCAGACCCGTTGTGACCACCGCCAACGATGATGACGTCGTACTTCATTGCAATTTCCAATTGCCGATAGCCGATTTAGAACTCCAAGCACCTGATCGAATCGCCAAAAACCAGCAATCGGCAATCGGTAATCGGCAATTGAAAAATCCTCACGGCTTCCAGTCTTTCAACAACTGCATCGCGCCGTTGCGTCCCGGCGCGCCCATGATGCCGCCGCCCGGATGCGTCGCCGATCCGCACATGTACAAGCCTCTTGATCGGCGTTCGGTACTGCGCCCAGCCCGGCGCGGGCCGCAGAAAGAAAAGCTGCTCCAGCGTCAGTTCACCCTGGAAAATATTTCCTTCCGACAAACCAAAATCACGTTCGATATCCAACGGCGTCAACACCTGACGATCGCGAATCAGACTCTTTGATATTCGGCGCATGCTCGGCGATTGTGTCGACCACCGTGTCGCCAAACTCGTCGCGCTTCTCGTCCCAGTTTCCTTCTTTCAAGTTGTAAGGCGCGTACTGCACGAAGCACGACATCACGTGCTTGCCCGGCGGCGCGACCGAAGGATCGGTCAAACTCGGAATCACCATGTCGATGTACGGCCGTCGCGAGAAGCGCCCGTACTTCGCTTCGTCGTAAGCGCGCTCCATGTACTCGACACCCGGCGAGATCGAGATCGCGCCGCGCAAATGCGCGCCTGGACCAGGCATCGCTTTGAAGTTCGGCAAACCGTCGAGCGCGAGATTCACCTTTCCCGACGATCCGCGATACTTGTAACGCTTCAAGTCTGCGCAGAAATCGTCCGGCAGATGTTGCTCGCCGATCATCTTCATAAACGTCAATCGCGGATCGACGCTCGACGACACGACGTCGGCACGGATCTCGTCGCCGTTTTCTAAAACCACTCCGATAGCGCGGCCGTTCTTCAACAGGATCTTAGCAATCGGCGCTTCCGTGCGGATCTCGACGCCCGCTTCGCGCGCTGCGTCGCCGATCGCATTCGAGATCGCGCCTGTGCCGCCGCGCGCAAAACCCCACGAACGAAACGCGCCGTCGATCTCGCCCATGTAATGATGCAGCAGCACGTACGCAGTGCCCGGCGAACGCACGCCGAGAAAAGTGCCGATGATTCCTGACGCTGACATCGTCGCTTTGAGCACGTCAGTCTCGAACCATTGATCGAGAAAATCGACGGCGCTCATCGTCATCAACTGCACCTGGTTGTATTTGTCGTCGTCGGAAAGTTGTTGAAAACGCCGGCCGAGGAAGGCGAGGTTCTTCCATCCTTTCGGATCCAGGGTCGTGGGGTCTGGAGGCGTCATGCTCATGATCGGCTTCACGAAGTGGGCCATCTCGATCATGGCTTTGCCGTACTCGTCGTAAGCTTCGGCGTCTAGCCGCGAATGGCGCGCGATCTCGCGCCGCGTGCGGGCGTGATCGTTCACGCGCCAGAGATAGTCGCCGTTGGGCATTGGCGTGAACGTGCCGTCGAGCGGAAGTATTTCCAGCCCGTGACGCGGCAGATCGAGCTCGCGAATGATTTCCGGTCTCAGTAGGGAAACGACGTAGGAACAGACGGAAAACTTGAAGCCCGGAAAGACTTCTTCCGTGACAGCCGCGCCGCCGAGCACGTGGCGGCGTTCGAGAACCAAAACTTTTTTGCCGGCGCGCGCGAGATACGCAGCGTTTACCAGACCGTTATGTCCGCCGCCAATTACGACGACGTCGTACTTTTGCGTCATGCTTAGTTGGTTAATGCAGCTTGCTGAAGAATCGTAAGCATACTTATAATCGCTCGCCCTGACAAACGCGGATACAAACCAGGCGGGACAGTTGAGGAACCCTCTGCGGATCTCTGCGGTCCTCTGTGTTCTCTGCGTTAACCGGCGTTTCACGCATATCTAAAACGCAGAGAACACATCAGAGGACCGCAGAGATCCGCAGAGGAATCTAAACCAGGACCGCTACTAAACCACACAACATGCCGATCGGAACCGCATTTCACGAACGAACGTTTCCACTCTGCGAAAGTCTGAGCTATCGCGAATGGTCCGGCTATTACGCCGTCAGCTCGTACGAACCGCATCACGAACATGAGTACAACGCTATCCGCAACGCCGCGGCGTTGATCGACATCTCGCCGCTGTTCAAGTACCGGCTCACTGGAAAAGATGCGACGCGCCTTGTCGATCGCATTATTACGCGCGACATGCGCAAGGTGTCGGTGGGCCAGGTGGTCTACACGCCGTGGTGCGACGAGCGCGGCAAGGTGATCGACGACGGGACGGTGTCGCGTCTCGAAGAGAATGTTTATCGCTGGACTGCTGCCGATCCGAGTCTGCGTTGGTTTACGCAAAACGCGGCGGGCATGGACGTGCAGATCGAAGACATTTCCGAGAGTGTTTCGGCGCTCGCGTTGCAGGGACCGACTTCGGGACGGCTGTTGAAGAGTATTGTCGCCGACGCTGACATCGCTAACTTGAAATACTTTCGCGTCACTCGCGGAACGATCGCCGGCGTGCCGGTCGATATTTCGCGCACGGGCTACACGGGCGATCTTGGTTACGAGATCTGGATCTCGTCCGAGCACGCGCTGAAGGTTTGGGATGCGTTGATGGAAGCGGGCAAGGCGTTTGATATTCACGCCGCGGGGATGCTAGCGCTTGACGTCTCGCGTGTCGAAGCGGGTTTGTTGCTGATCGATGTTGATTTCAACAGCAGCAAGAAGGCGTTGGTTGACGAACAGCGATACACGCCTTACGAGATGGGGCTTGGACGGCTCGTCAATCTCGACAAGAACCGGTTCGTGGGCCAGGCGGCGTTGATCGCCGAACACGAAGCGTGGTCCGGCGCGTGAGATCGTCGGGTTGGAGATCGACTGGCCGCAGGTTGAGAGTCTTTACGAAGAGGTTGGATTGCCGCCGTCGATCTCGGCGATGGCGTCGCGCGTACACGTGCCGATTTATAAAGAAGGAATTCAGGTGGGTAAAGCGACGACGAGCACGTGGTCGCCGACGTTGAAGAAGATGATCGCGCTGGCGACGGTGAATCGCGGCTACACGCGGCCGGGTACGCGGTTGCAATTCGAGATCACGGTCGAAGCTGTGCGGCATCACGTGCGAGCGACTGTTGTGAAGACGCCGTTTTTCAATCCCAAGCGCAAAACTGCGACGCCTATCGCGTAGAATCTCTCCATGAAAATTGTCGCCGACTACGATCCCAATCTTGCGCTCGATCACGCGTCGACAATTCCTGCTTCATGGTATGTAAATAAAGACCTCTACGAACTTGAACTAAGAACTGTTTTCTCGCATACGTGGCAGTTCGCGGCGCGCAAAGACCAGGTAGCACAACCACGTCAATACGTCACCACCGATATCGCCGGCGAACCTGTTGTGATTGTGCGTGGCGACGACGGCGTGTTGCGTGGGTTCTTCAACGTTTGCCGGCACCATGCGGCGGCAGTGATGACCGAGCCGCAGGGAGAGGCGGCGCAGCTTCGTTGTCCGTATCACGGTTGGACCTACTCGCTCGCGGGCGAGCTGAAAGGCACGCCTGATTTCTCCGGCGTTTGCGATTTCGATCGCGCACGGAATGGTCTCGTGCCGGTTGAGTTGACCGAGTGGGAAAACTGGGTTTTCGTTAAGCTAAATCCGAGTCCGTTTTCTTTTACCGCAGATCTCGTCGATGAAATCCGACCTCTGAAACTCGAGCGTCTGCACTGGTTCGAGCGCCGTCACTATCACTTCGATTGCAACTGGAAAGTCTTTGTCGACAACTACCTCGACGGCGGTTATCACGTTCCGTACCTGCACAAAGGACTCGACAGCGTGCTTGATTACGGCAAATACATGATCGAAAACGGCGAGCGCCATTGTTTGCAATGGAGCCCGATCGTCAGCGAAGGAGCGGAGGCGGAAACCGGCGCTGTGCGCAAAGGCGACCGCGCGCTGTACTACTGGACTTATCCCAACTTCATGCTCAACTTGTACGACGGTGTGATGGACACGAACCTCGTCGTTCCGCGCGGTGTGGACCAGACGGAAGTGATCTTCGACTTCTACTTTCCGGATGTAGTCAGCGAGGAAGCACGTCAACGCAACCAGGCGAGCGTCGAGGTGGGCCAACGCATCCAGGACGAAGACGTCTCGATCTGCAAATCCGTTCAGCGCGGACTAAACTCCCGCGCTTACACAGCCGGCCGCCTGTCCGTCCGCCGCGAAGCCGGCGAGCACCTGTTTCATCGCCTGTTGCATGCCGATCTTAGTGCTGGAAACAACTCCTAATCCATTGCCAACCAAATCCATCGACGCTCCTTCATCAGTCAGACAACGCGGACAGTTGTGGCGTGTGCTGGGGGTGGGGTTTGGGTTGGCGGTGATTATCGGCAACACGATTGGGGCCGGGATTTTCAGGGCGCCCGGGACGATTGCGGCGCAGTTGCCGAATCCGTGGTTGTTTCTTGGAGTGTGGATCGTCGGGGGGTTGTATGCGTTTCTGGGAGCGATCGCTCTCGCCGAATTGGGGACGATGATTCCGCGCTCGGGTGGGCAGTATGTTTTCTCGCGTTATGCGTTGGGTGAGTATGCAGGGTTCATCGTCGGGTGGAGCGACTGGATTTCGTCGTGTGGATCGACTGCCGCGGTCGCTCTCGTGATCGGAACGTTTGCAGGCGCGCTCGTGCCGGCGCTGGACGGTAAAGCGCCGGCGATCGCGGCCGTGGTGGCGATTGCCTTCGCGGCGTTGCAGTGGCGCGGCATCGTCTGGGGCAGCAATATTCAGAACGTCACGAGCCTGCTGAAAGCGCTCGCGTTCGTCGTGCTGATCGCGGCGGGTTTCATCTTTGGCGGCGGTGGCGCGCTGACGAATTCCGAACAGCTTGCAACACCAGCCGGGATGTTGTTGATGAGCGCGATTGTCATCTCACTGCGTGAAGCGATCTACACCTACGATGGTTGGAGCGGTGTGATCTACTTTTCCGAAGAAGTGCAACACCCCGGACGCGATATTCCACGCTCGCTTTTCCTCGGTGTGCTTACGATCACCGGCATCTACCTGCTCGTCAATGTCGCGCTGATCTACGTCTTGCCGATCTCGCAGATCGCGGGGAAGGAGTTCGCCGCAGGTGAGGCTGCAAACGCGATCTTTGGTCCATACGGCGACACGATCTTTCGCTGTCTCACGATCGTCTCGATGCTGAGCGGCATCAACGCGCTTCACCTGATGGCCACGCGCGTCATCTTTGGCATGAGCCGTGATGGACTGTTTACGACGAAAGCCGCTGTCGTCAACGATGGCGGGACGCCAAGCGTATCGCTGTGGTTGAGCGCGCTGGTCGCCGTGCTGTTTATCGTCTTCGGACAGACCTTCAGTAAAGTCATCACCATCGTCGCTTTCTTCTTTGTGGCCAATTACGCCCTCTCGTTCATTTCGCTTTTCGTGCTGCGGCGGCGCGAGCCTGACGCGGCGCGGCCGTATCGCGCGTGGGGCCATCCGTGGACCACTGGCCTTGCGCTGTTGGGTTCGGTGGCGTTTCTCGTCGGCGCGATCGCGAGCGACACGGAGAACACTCTGTATGCGTTGGCGTTGTTAGCAGTGAGCTATCCGGTGTTTCGAGTGATCAAGCGGCTGCGCTAACCACGCGGCAACCCTCGTTGTCGACATCCAAAATCCTGACAGTCGATTGAGTCTTGTGGGCGCGAAAACAGCTCGCGATCTTGTTGCCGATCGCTTTCTCGTTGTCGACAACTAAAGCGACGATGCTTGGTCCAGCGCCGCTCAACGCGACGCCTAACAACCCCTTCATCGCGGGCAACGCCAGCGCTTCGGCAAGACCCGGCACGAGCGACTCGCGTTTCGGTTGGTGCAATCGATCGCGCGTCGCTTCCCAGAAGAGATCGTAACGCTGCTGCACGAGCGCGGAGATGAAGATTGCCGCTCGCTGAAGGTTGTGGACCGCATCGCCACGGCTGACGCTGCGCGGCAATGCTGCGCGAGCGACGTGCGTCGGCAACTGCGATCGCGGAGACACGACGACGGCTTTGATTCGGGTGGGCCAATCGAATTTCGTCGTGATTACTGTGCCATCCTGCTTAACACAACTCGCAACAAAACCGCCGCACAACGTCGCGGTAACGTTATCCGGATGTCCTTCAAACTCCGTCGCGTAATTCCGGATCGTCTGCTCATCCAACTCTTTGCCGCCGACTAATCCAGCTAGCTTTATCCCCGCAACAATCGCCGCCGCGCTGCTGCCCAATCCGCTCGCCAACGGGATCTCGTTGTGAACGATCAAATCGACCGGCGGCAGCGACACACCTTGACGTCCGGCCGCAAACGCCATCGCACGATAGATCAGGTTCGACGCGTTGCGCGGCAAAGCATGATTCTCTTTCGCCCCGGTCGTCTTCACTCGACACGCTTCCGCGCCCTCGCGCGCGACAGAGCAACGCACCGTCAGGTACAACTTCAACGCCAATCCGAAGCAATCAAACCCCGGGCCGAGATTCGACGTCGATGCCGGCATACAAACTTCAAAAGACTTCATCGATT
Source organism: uncultured Acidobacteriota bacterium (assembly GCA_963770215.1). GTDB lineage: Bacteria > Acidobacteriota > Blastocatellia > Pyrinomonadales > Pyrinomonadaceae > PSRF01. The sequence continues at coordinate 1,033,252 of CAVYOP010000004.1, read as the reverse complement.
GTTCTTAATCCGCGTTCCGTCCGGAGCAACGAGGGTCTGTTCGTGGTATTTGATCACGTAATCCGTGTCTTTTAATAAATGTCCCGTCAACACGGCCACCACAGATTCGTTCTTCTTAATAACACCATCGTTTACAAGCTTCTTAATTCCAGCGACAGTCGTCGCCGACGCCGGTTCGCAACCGATACCGTCACGTCCAATCATCGCCTTCGCATCGGCGATCTCCTGCTCGCTAACCGTGATCACACGTCCGCCACTCTCGCGAACCGCACTCCACGCTTTCTTCCACGAAACAGGCGCGCCGATCTTCACCGCCGTCGCTAACGTCTGCGGATGTTCCTCATTCACCATCTTCTCACCGTCGCGATAAAACCGCGCAAACGGCGCGGCGCCTTCAGCCTGCACGACCGTGATCTGCGGCTGACGATCGATCAACCCCGCAGCGACGAGCTCGCGAAATCCCTTCCCAAACGCAGAACTGTTTCCCAGATTTCCGCCCGGGACGACGAGATGATCCGGAGCGCGCCATCCAAGCTGTTCGGCAAGTTCAAACGCCACCGTCTTCTGTCCTTCAATACGAAACGGATTGATTGAATTCACGAGATACGCCGAGCCGTCATCCGCAAGCCCGCGAATCGCCCTCATACAGTCGTCAAAATTTCCCTCAATCGTGATCACCTTCGCGCCATAGTCGAGCGCCTGGGCCAACTTCGCACTACTCACCTGCCCTTCAGGCACCATGATCTCGCACGCCAACCCGGCGCGCGCCGCATAAGCCGCCAAACTCGCCGCCGTATTCCCAGTGCTTGCACAAACCACACGCTTAACACCTAGCTTCCGCGCCTGCGTCATGGCAACTGTCATCCCGGTATCTTTAAACGATCCCGTCGGATTATTCCCCTGATGCTTCAACCTCAATTCATCCAACTCACAAAACGCAGCGCACCTCGGCGCGTCGTAAACCTGCGTATTCCCTTCACCTAACGAAACAACCGCATCCTCCTCCTCAAACGGCAGAAACTCCCGAAACCTCCACACCCCACTCCGGTCCCGAACCTCATCCGACATCCGCCTCTCACGCCACCGCTCCCTTAACCCCGTCCCTCTAAATCCCACTCTCACCCTCTCTCTCAATCTCCAACAAATCCCCACAACCCGCACACACATACACCCTCTCCTCAATCCCAAACTCCCGCCGGCAATCGCCATTGATGCAACGCTGAACAAACTGATCCATATTGCTCCTAAGCATACAACTAAACACGATTCAACTCTTGTGGATTTCTTCCGAAATCAATTAGCATTCCCGCGCTCACTGACACGCCTGACAGATGGATGATCCCGAATCTGATCTGTCTTTTGGAGGTTCCCACAGTTTGCCAAATCTACCCTCGCGTGGGCCATGGCTGATTCCCGCACTCATCGCGCTAGTTCTATTTCTTGGTGGAGTTGCGAGTAATTGGGTCGCTAGCGATCTCCAAGCAACTATCCAGCCGTATCGTCGCTGGGTCTGGCTATCGGGCGCGATCGCTCTGGCTATCGCTGTGGTGACAGCAACCATCGAGGCTCTCCGCCGTGATCGTTCTCTTGTTCCCAATGAGAAGAGTGGTGGCATCACGGCACTAAATCAGCTTCGCCCACCAGTGAGCGACTTTGTCGGGCGAGAACAGCAGATCAGAACGCTGCTCAAAGAGCTACGTAATGGCGGCCGCGCTTGCATCAGTGGCATGGGCGGTCTAGGTAAAACCGAATTGGCACTGTGTGTTGCTCAGCCTCTCTCGCGCAATTATCCTGATGGACAGTTTTTCATCAATCTCCAAGGCACTGACTCTGACCCGCGGCGGCCCGATGAAGTCATGGCGATCTGTATCCGTGCTTTTCGTGGTTCGGAAGCGAGAGTGCCTGAAGACCTGGACGAACTCTCACATCTCTATCGCAGCGAGTTGAGCGGCAAGCGCTCGCTGCTGCTGCTCGACAATGCCTCCGATAGCGCCCAAGTGCTCCTCTACTACCGCCAACCGGTTCAGCCCTGCTGGTCACTTCACGCCAAGGCATTGCCCTGCCAGGATTGACATCGCTTACGCTCAATCCTCTCTCTGACAAAGAAGCCCGAGAACTGTTTCTGAGTGATTCACGACGCCTTTTTACGGCGGATGTTAAGGATTCAATCTGTAATCATAAGAGTCTCCCGCAAAGGCGCAAAGACGCAGAGGTTTCCGGCCTGATCTTAACGCCTTTGCGGGAGACAACTGCATTACGAACCTGACGCCACAGAGAACAGCTCGCCTTCGAGCAGCGCGATCTGTGCGTCGACGATGCCGAAGATGTTCGTTTCACCACAACGAGAGAACGCAAGGTGCTTCACTGTGTTCGCAAGCGCCTTCGGGTGTGTCGAGTTTTCAAGCGCTGACATCAGCAGCATCAATGCGGCCCATTTTGTGCCGGGCACATCGTCTTCCTCGCAAATCATCTCTGCCAATGCTTCGATCTTTTCTTCAACTGAATTGCTTTCGTCTAAGACGGCCGATTGTGAGCAGTCGATCATTTCGACTATGGCCTCGCCCGCATCAACGCGCCGTACCAGTTCAGCTAGCCGCGGATCGTTTGTCTCCAAACCGTAGCGGATCACTGCTCGGCTCTGTGCATCGATCGAATAGTCGCTAATAATAAACTCAGCGCGTCGCCTGACGGCGTTGCTAACGGTGGTCCGGTGTGCATTGGTTACGTGAGGTGTTTCTTCGCGCTGGTTTGCGCTACCATGATTTACCATGATCTTCATCCTTTCCAAGAAGGTTGAGGTTCAAGGGCTGGCTTTGTGTTCGTGCACAAGTCGGCCCGCTTCGTTTTTGTGGGTGTGCGCGCACTATAACACAACTCGTGAGCCTGTGGATTGATGAGTTCAACTCTGAACAGCACTTTATCACGCGTCTCGCTTTGGCCGTGGGTCTATGGCATTGCGATGGTCTATTTCGCGCTGCATCTCGTGACTTCGACGCGGTATGGGTATTTCCGCGATGCGCTTTATTACCTCGCCTGCTCTGAACATCTCGCATTCGGATATGTCGATCAGCCGCCGATGATTGCGGTGCTGGGATGGTTCACGCGGCACACGATAGGGACGTCGTTGCCGGCGCTGCTGTTATGGCCGGCGCTGGCGGGGGCGGGGCGCATCGTTTTAACCGCAGCGATTGCGCGCGAGGTTGGGGCGGGACGGTTTGGGATTGTGCTGGCGGCGGTGTTGGCGGCGACGCCCGGGGTTTGGTGGGTCGTCGATCACCAGTTTGCGATGAATGGTTTTGAGCCGCTGATTTGGGGTGGGTTGGTGTTTGTAATCCTGCGGCTAATCAAGACGGGGAATGGGAAGCTCTGGCTCATCTACGGAGTGATCGCGGGTGTCGGGCTGCAAACGAAGTATTCGGTGATTGTCTTTGCAGCGGCACTGATAGCGGGCGTTCTCCTGACTCGACAAAGAAAGGTGTTGTTTACGCCGTGGATTCTCGCGGGCGGCGCCATTGCTTTCCTGATCTTCCTGCCAAACCTGATCTGGAATATCCAACACGATTGGCCCTTCCTCGAGTTGATGCGAAACATTCGCGCCACCGGCAAAGACGTAGTCCTGTCGCCAGCCGGTTTTCTGCTGCAACAAGCGTTGATGATGAACCCGGCAAGTTTTCCGTTCTGGTTTGGCGGACTGTTGTTTCTCTTCTTTTCGCGCGACGCGAAGAGCTATCGCGCACTTGGCTGGACATTTACGATCACGATCGCCTTCTTCCTGATCACCCGCGGCAAGGATTACTACTCGGCGCCAGCGTATGTGATTGTGCTGGCCGCAGGCGCGGTCGCGACCGAAGCAATAATCAACACGCTGAGAACACGAGCGCTGTTGAAGACGGCGTGTTTCGCATGGCTGATGCTCGGCGTGTTACCACTGCTGCCGCTCGTGTTACCGGTCTTGCCGATCGACACTTTCCTTCGTTACCAATCACATCTCCCGTTCGAAGTTCCCAAAACGGAAACGAGCTTTGTCGGTGAAACACTGCCGCAGTACTACGCCGACGAATTTCCCTGGCCCGGCCTCGTAGCCGCAGTAGCAGCGTTTATCATTCACTCCCGCCCGAAGAACAACAGCGCACCGCGATTTACGGCACCAACTACGGCCAAGCGGCAGCGGTCGACTTCTTCGGTCCACAATACGGTTTGCCAAAGGCGATCAGCGGACACCAAAACTATTTCCTCTGGGGACCGCGCCACTACACAGGCGAGATCGTGATCCTGATGGGCGAGGAAGAAAGCGCCGCCCGCGAACACTTCGAATCAGTAACAGTCGCCGCCACCCTGCACAACCCATACGCCTACCGTTACGAGAATCGTCCCATTCTCTTGTGCAGAGGTTTGAAATGGGACTTGCAATCGCAGTGGTCCAGAGTCAAAAAGTGGCGCTAAGCTCAAGGCACTACAGACACTCACAAAAAAAGACTATTGACAGCGCGACTCACTTCACGAGAGAGTTTCAGAGGTTGAAACGAAGGAGGCCCGACATGAAAACCCGCTTAACAATTCGCTCATTGATCTTTGCACTGATTCTCGCCGCCGCACCCGCGGTATTCGCACAACAAGACCAGGCTGAAGCAACAAGAGACAAGACACGACTACGCTTAGGCGCGTTGTTGCAACGAGTCGGGCCGGACATCAAGGTCAACTTTCAGCCAAGCCCGAAGTCGCAGTTTGTTTTTACAGGGGCGATGCGTGAGGGGCTGACAAATTCTGAATCGTTGGAAATCGTGATCACCGTCACGACGAAAGACACGATCGGGTTTCGCATCTTTCCGCACTACAAAGGCGGATACATCAACATCGACAAAGTGAAAAACTCGACGCAACTGCTGCGCAAGCTGGTGCAGTTGAACGAGACGACGTTTCTCTTCTGGGGCGCTGACGATACCGGCGACGTCTTCACCGGCTACACCTTCACACTCGAATCAGGCTTTCCTGACGAAGCGATCAAGATCGTGCTCTCCAGTATCAGAAACTCCGATCAATTTGTCGGCGAGTTGCGGCCATCGATCGACGGCAGCAACGCGCCCGCCACCACAAATAATTAGAAGCTAAACCGGATCGAGGCGTCGATGCGGCGGTTATACGCACCGACGCCGCCACCGAAGCCACCAAACCCGCCGCTGGTCGCGGTCGACTGTCCGAACAGGCTCGATCCGATATTGCCTACCGGATTGTTGAAGTTGACGTGGTTCAATATGTTCTGGAAATTCACTGAGAACGTCAGATTGTAGCGGCCGCCGCTACCACCTGCGCCACCAAAACCACCGCCGCCCGGTCCGCCAAAACCACCTCGTCCGCCACCGCCCGGAGCGCCACCTGGACCACCGCCACCCGGACGCATGCCGCCGCCACCGCCCATAATCGCGCGGTTATCAGTGCGCTGCCCGCCCTGTCCACCTTGCCCGTTCTGTTGTGCGCTGCCGCCTTCCGAACCAAACGACCACGTCTTGCTGACGCGCAAGTTCACCGTCGTCGAACCCGGACCTTCGCCGAAGTTGCGCGGAATCATCACGTCGCCCGGCGCGAACGTGAGTTTGAAATTACCAAACGGCGTGCACTTGAAGTTCGCGCGATCGGCGCAATCAACACCCGCCGGCGCAAACGTCGGACGCTCGGTGTTGATCGTGTCGCCATTGATGTCGCGGCCGAGCGTGATGTTGAAAGGCCGTCCCGACTGCACGATCACAAACGGATTCAGGCTGATGTTCCACGGGGCGCGAATGTTTCCCGTCATCACGAACCGATGACGAATGTCGCCCGACGCGCGGCCATACTCAGTGCTGAAGTCGTACGGGTTCGCGGGGAAGTTACCAATACCTTCGGTATCGCTGTTCGCTTTCGCAAGAACGTAGAACGCGTTGAGCGAAATGTTGCGGTTGAACCGGCTGTTGAGGTTGACGATGAACTGGTTCTGGTTGAACCGGCCACTCGATTCATACTCAAACAGGTTGCAACGCGGCGAAGGATTGATATCGGGAGGAATAAAATCCACGCAGTTCAACGGCCGAATTCCACTGTTCGGATCGCCCGGAATGAACGTGCCCGGCAGCGGCGCATTGATCGGCCGCGTGCGCAACACATGCAGCGAGCGGATGTTGATGTAGCTGCTGGCGAGCGTGATGTTGTGCGGCAACTGGCGTTCGACACTGAACACAGCCTGGAGCGTGTACGGCGCTTGTAAATTTTCCCCAAGACGATAAACCGTTCCGGGAACAGCAAACGCCAGGAGCTGCTCGGCCGTAGGAATCACTGGGAAGAAATCCGGATTCTGCACCGTGAACTGCTGCTGATTGATACCATTCAACCGAGTCGCCTGCATCGTCAGCGTCTCGCTCACGCGCTCGTAGAAAACACCATAGCCGCCGCGGATCACCGTCTTCGCCTGCTGCCCGCCCGGCGACCAGGCGAAGCCGAGACGCGGCGCGAAGTTCAAATTGCTGTCGATGTTTTTCTGGTTCTCGTAACGCAGCCCGAGACTCAGCGTGAAGTTGGGCCGCAGCTTCCAGTCGTCCTGAAGGAAACCGCCGAAGTCCCACTGGCTAATTTTCGTCTCCGGATTTCCATCTGACAGACGAAACTGAGTCGCGCCACCGCCGAGCAGTCGAATCTGCGCCGGGGTCAATCCTTGTTCGAGGAAAGTAACCGTGCGGCGATAGCGTTCGATACTCGAAACGATGTCAACTCCGATCGCATCGCCGTTCGAGTCGAAGACTGGACCAAACGATCCACCGAAGAACGTGTAAGTGCCGCCGAAGTTCTGCGGCGAAAATTGATCGATATGAACCGAACGAAAGCGGGCGCCAAATTTCAACGAATGCGCTCCGTGCGCCATCGTGGTGTTGTTCGTCAACTCCCAATCGTTCGTGTCGTTATGCGATTGGCCCACCTGCGATCCGCCGCCGGTAAATGCTTCCTGGACTTCGAGCGTCGGAACCGAGTTATCGGCACTCTGCGCGTTAGTGTTGTGCTCAAACTCGAAACGCGTTTCGTTGATGATCGTCTTATTGATGATCGCTGTTTCAGTAAACTGAACACTCTGTTCGGTGTTCTCGCTGTCGTACGCGCGCGACGGCAGCGAAAACTGGCCCACGCCGGTTATGCGAGTGTTCTTCGCGTAGTTATAGCGAGCGACAAGCGTGTGGTTCTGGTTGATCTGATAGTCAATCCTGGGACCGAAAGACGTGCGGCGCGTGGGAACGGGGAACGTATCTCGGAAATCGATAATGTTGTTATTCGCGTCAAGGACCTTGGCGACGATTAACGTTTCGTCGTCCACGTCGCGTTTGTCAAAGTCGACAAAGAACGACGCCTTGCCTTTCTTGATTGGACCACCAAGATTGCCGCCGTACTGGCGCGTTTGAATCGGCGGACGTGAATTTGCAAACGGGTTGCGGGCGTTCAACGCATCGTCGTTGAAGTTGAATGAAACCTGGCCGCGAAAACGATCGGTGCCGGGGCGCGTCAAGATCTCGATACGACCGAAGCCGAGGCGATCGTATTCAGCAGAAAATGGGTTGGAGTTGATGCGGACCTCGCGAATCGAGGCCCGCGGTGGCAGACGACCACCAGTAAAACCGTCGACGAAGATCTGGCCGCCGTTAGGACCGGCTGATGGACCGGCTAACGCCTGGAGCGCGGCCGCGAGGTCGTCGGGATCGTCCGGGAGCGCATCAATGTCTTCGCCTTTCAACACCACGGCGCCGGCGTTGTTTTCCGGCTCAACGCTTAGCTCGCGATTGTCGGCGGCGATAACTACTTTTTGTTCCTCAATCGCCACTTTCAAGGTGACGTCGAGTTGCTGAGCCTTGCCGGCGAGGATTTCGACTTCCGCGTTTTCATACATCGCGAAACCGGCGTTGACCGCGCGCACTGTGTACTTGCCTGGAGCCAACCCGTTTATTGTGTAAGCGCCTGAGTCGTTGGTAACAGTCGACTTTTCAACGCCGCGACCGTCAATCGCCGTCACCGCCGCGCCCACAATCGCGCCGCCCAGCTCGTCGAGCACCTGGCCCTTCAACGACCCGCCGCGCTGCTGCGCAACGGCCAGGCTCGCGGACCAAAATGCGCACAGGGCGAGAGCCAACACTATTTTCTTCATTTCCGGAACTCCTTCGACGGCTTTTGCTGATTGGCGCGGATAGAGAGCGTTTCGCCCCAAGCTTGAGCGCGGATTGTACTCAAAACGGTCGTAAAGAGTCTGTCAATGGATTGTAAAGTTTTGTCAGTTCTGTGCAGTTTGCGATTGACACTTCTTTACGGACGAGATTCCGGGCTTATTGTAGGATTCGAGGGACTTGCCTTAGGTCGTTCATATGTCTTTCAATCTCGCAGAGCAACCAATGGAACGTGTGCTGGTAATTGACGACGACGTCGGCCTTTGCGAGCTGGTCGGAGAATATCTCGAACCGGAAGGTTACACGGTCGAGGCGATTCACAACGGCGAGCGAGGCATCGATCGCGCGTTGTCGGACGAACACGACCTCGTGGTCCTGGACGTGATGCTTCCCGGCACTAACGGTTTCGACGTGCTGCGCCGGATCAGGGCGCGTTCGCGGATTCCGGTGCTGATGTTGACCGCGCGCGGCGACGACGTCGATCGCATCGTCGGACTGGAAATCGGCGCCGACGATTACCTGCCGAAACCTTTCAACCCGCGCGAGCTGGTCGCGCGTATTCGCGCCGTGCTGCGGCGCGCACAACCATCCGAAACAACCACGACGTCGCGCGAGACGATCAAGATCGGCGACATCGAAATGGACAGCAACACGCGCAACGTTCGCCGCGGTGGTGAGGTTATCGAGCTCACCGGAGTCGAGTACGACCTGCTCGAGATCCTGCTGCGCAACGCAGGACAGATCGTGAAGCGAGAAGATCTGGTGAAGGAAGTTTTAGGACGCGAGTTGTCGCCTTTCGATCGCAGCATCGACATGCACGTCAGTAACCTGCGCAAAAAGTTGGGCCACCAGTTGAATGGTCTTGAACGAATCAAGACGATTCGTGGCGTGGGCTACATCTACGGCGTGCCCACGGAAAGATCCGAATGAAGATCCGCTTTCGCAGCCTGTACCTGAAAATATTTATCTGGTTCTGGCTCGCCATGATCATCATCAACGTCGCTTTCTTTGCGACGGTGGCGCTGACCCGGCCGACGCCGTCGCGACGATCGTTTCGCGAAGTCGCCCAGGTTGGACCAAACGCCCAAAGGGCTGCCGAGATCTTCGAACAGTCAGGCGCGGCGGGACTGACCGCAGCGCTTCAGGCAACCGAGAAAGCCACCGGCGCCAATCCGACTTTCTTTGACCAAAGCGGGCGCGAGCTTTCCGGACGAAGCGTTCCACCAGGCGCCAGCGAGCTGGCTGCGAGAGTCGCCGAGAGTGGCGACTGGGAATTCAACTTCGACGGACCAGGCACTTTGGTCGCCCGGCCAGTGGTCAGTTCCCGCGGACATCGCTACACGTACGTTGCACACATTTCACGCCCTACCTTCCAAACCAGTTGGCAGACGCATGCCCTGCGTTTGCTCATCATCCTCGTGATCGGCGGCATCTTTTGTTACTGGCTGGCGCGTTATCTCATCACGCCGCTTTTCAAACTTCGCACTACTACGAATCAACTCGCCGAAGGCGATCTCGGCGCGCGCGTCGCGACGAACCTGGCGAAGCGCCGCGATGAAGTGGGCCAACTCGGACGCGATTTCAACGTGATGGCCGAACGGCTGGAGTCGATGGTCAAAGCGCAACAACGTCTGCTTGGCGACATTTCACACGAGCTCCGTTCCCCGCTCGCTCGTTTGGGTGTCGCGCTTGGGCTCGCGCGACAGCGTTCCGGTCCGGAAGCGCAGGGCGCACTCGCTCGCATCGAGCGCGAGTCGGAAAATCTCAACGAGATGATCAGCCAGTTGCTTACCCTCACGCGTCTCGAAAGCGGCACTGACGGACGCAAACGAACTGAAGTCGATCTCGATGCGCTCGTGCGCGAGGTGTCTGACGATGCCGACTTTGAAGCGCGCAGTTTGAATCGATCGGTGCAGGTTGTCGCGAGCGATAAATGTGCGATCGCCGGTGTTGAGGATCTGCTGCGCAGCGCGGTGGAGAATGTTGTGCGCAACGCGGTGCGGTTTACGCCTGAAGGCACGGCGGTTGAAGTCGCTTTGCGCAAACAGAACGGGGGCAGCGACAACTTCGCTGTGATCAGCGTGCGCGATCGCGGTCACGGTGTTCCCGCAGAATCGCTCGAGAAGATCTTTCGTCCGTTCTATCGCACGGAAGACGCGCGCGATCGGCAGAGTGGCGGCGGCACGGGGCTTGGCTTGGCAATTACCGAACGCGCGGTGCGGATGCACGGCGGATCGATCGAGGCGGCCAATGCGCCTGACGGCGGGCTGTCAGTCGAGATGCGGTTTCACCTGTCGTCAAATTGACTCTGCGTGTCTCTGCGTCCTCTGCGTAACTCTGCGGTTTCATTCGTACCACGCTTGTTTACCGCAGAGAACGCAAAGACACGCAGAGATACACAGAGGAGATTTCGATACTACTCTTCTCTTCGTTTTCTTCGTCGCCTCAACTCCATTTCGACAAACCTCACGACCAGGATCCAGATCAACGCCGCGGCAAAGCCGGCGATCACGTCGGTCGTGTAATGCACACCGAGATAGATGCGTGAGAAGCCGATCAACAGAAATATCGCCGTGCACACTATCCAAACGATAACTCTCGTTCGCTTGCTCTTGATGCGCGCGGTGATGATTGCCGCGAACGCGCCGAAGAAGCAGCAACTCGTAAGCGCGTGACCGCTGGGAAAGCTGTACGACTCCGGCGCCGTGATGTCGAAGAAAGGCACTGGACGAGCACGCTGGAAGGCGAGTTTGAGACTGATGTTGAGTGCGGATGCGCCGATCATCGTTATGGCGAACAGTTTTGCTTCGCGTCCCCACTTTCGCAGCGCAAACCAAACGATGACGATCCCCGTTGCGATCGTGAGGAAAATCATCGAACCGAGAAACGAGATGCCGCGCATCGCGTTGGTCATTGCGGGCGAGGCGAGTTGATGGACCGCGGCGCGTGTGACGTCGTCGAAGTGGCGCGTCTCGCCTTCGAGAACTTCGTCAGCGAGCCAGCCGAAGAACACAAGCGTGCCGATCGCTGTCGCCAGGCCGAGCAACAGCGACAGGCTGATGAATTCAAGGAAACGCCGTCGTCGGCTGCTTTCGTTCATTACTACTTCGGATCCGCGTTTCCCCGATCTTACTTCACTGTTGCGAATTGAGGTACGGGCGCATCACTGCGTAGGCGCGGTCAGCAGCCGCGATAACGAGGTTGACCGTGTTTTTAAACTCGACGTCATCGAGCCACGGACCTTTCAGTTGCGCCATGATGATCAGATCGTCGTCCGGATCGATGCAGACGCGCACGTAGTTGAGCTCGTATGAAAGCTTCAGCAGTTGCTGTAGCGCTTCGGTCGTCGGTTTGAGGTCGCGTTTGGGAAGCACGACGGCGCCCATCGCGATCGAGCCTGGTCCAGCGCCGAGAATCACGCGCATCTGGCTCATCTCTTTGCCCGGTGTCAGCAGGTACCAGGAGTTGGCTTTCACCTTCTTAAACTCAAAACCGGATTTGCGAATGTATTCTTCGACCTTGTATTCGAAGGTTCCTGCTTGGGCTGGGGGTGGTGTGCTTTGCGCGCGGGTGATGGGGGATGAGAACAGTAGAAGGGCGACGGCAATTGCCGCCAGAGAAACAATCTTCACGTGTCGTTAGACCTCCTGTGGGCGGTTCGGATCAGGCGAGCCTTCGCATCGTACCATCGCCACCCGCCACACAGGAATGCTATTCAGACAAAGGGCGGCCACGGAGGGCCGCCCCTACAGTGTGCTTGTCATTGTAGGGGTGGCCCTCTGTGGCCACCCTCGGTCGTTGGAACGTTTATTCGGTCCGTAGAGCCACGATCGGATCGACGCGTGTGGCCCGTCGCGCGGGGATCAAACACGCGAGCAACGCCACCGCCAGCAACACGATCGACACGCCCGTGAACGTAAGCGGATCGGTTGGCGAAACTCCGTGCAGCAAACCGGTCATCACGCGCGACAATAAGAACGCGCCAACCAACCCGATCGCCAAGCCAATAAACGTCATCGTCATTCCCTGCCGGACGACCAGCCGCAGCACGTCGGCTCGTTTCGCGCCGAGCGCCATGCGAATGCCGATCTCCTGCGTCCGCCAGCTAACGGAGTAACTCATCACGCCATACAGCCCGACAGCCGCCAGCACCAACGCGACGCCCGCGAAGATTCCGAGCAGCAACATGTTGAAGCGGCGTGGCGCGACTGAAGTTCCCAACAACTCTTCCAGCGTTTGTACGCGCCAGATGATCTGGTTCGAATCGAACGCTTTCACTTCCGCGCGCGCGGCTTGGGCCAACTGTGATGCGTCGCCACTTTCTGACCTGATCACGACGTTCATGCGTCGTTCCGGTCTCTGCACCTGCGAAACGTACATCTCGGGTTGAACGTCGGCGTCAAGCCCGTTGCGCCGCACGTCGGCGACGACGCCGACGATCTCGCGCGCCGTCTTGTCGTTGCCGTCAAACACGATTCGCCTGCCGATCGGATCTTCGTTTGGGAAGTAACGCTTGACGAAAGCTTCGCTGACGACCATGACCTCCGGCGTGTTTGCCGTGTCCTGGCTGGTGAAGACGCGGCCGCGATGCAATGCAATGTTCATCGTGCGGAAGTAATCACCGGAAGCGACTGTGTAATCCGCGACCGCTTCTTCGCCGGGTTTGTACGGCGCGCGGCCGTCGACCTGGAAACTCAACTCGACGTCGAAATCCGTCAGCGGCACATTGCTGACGACCGAAGCGTCGCGCACGCCGGGCAGCGTTTTCATTCTTCCGACAAGCTGTTCGAACGCCGCCGCGCGCTGCTCGGGCTTTGGATACTTCGTGCGGCTCAACGGAATGTCGAGCGCAAGCACGCCGCGTGAATCGAAACCCGCCTCCGTGTGCAGCAACCGCCAGAAGCTATTGATTAAAAGACCGGCGCCGACGAGCAACATCAACGAGAATGCGACTTCCGAAACAATCAAAGCGCTGCGCATCCGGTTGCGTCCGCCGTGCGAGACGCCGCGGCTCGCGTCTTTCAGCATGCTTCCCGGATCGGGTTTTGCGGCTTGAAGCGCCGGAACGAGACCGAAGACCAGACCGGTCAACGTTGAGACGATCAGCGTGAACAACAAGACGTAACGATCGACGGCGACGTCGTGCAGTCGCGGCACGTCGGCTGGTCCATAGGCCACGAGCAGACTGATGCCCCAGCTCGCGAGTAACAGGCCCAGCACTCCGCCGGCTAACGAGAGCAACAAGCTTTCGGTGAGTAGTTGGCCGGCAATGCGGCCGCGGCTCGCGCCGAGCGCCATTCGAATCGCGACCTCTTTTTGTCGTGCGGCAGCGCGGGCGAGCAGCAGGTTCGCCACGTTTGCACACGCGATCAAAAGCACGAGGCCCACCGCGCCGAGCATCACAAACAACGCCGTGCGATATTCGCGCGTGATGTCTTCGTGCATCGAAACGGCGTTGAAGATGACGTTGGTGTTTGACTCCGGCGAGTGCTGTTCGACCTGTTGCGAAAGGAGATCGAGATCCGCTTTAGCTTGTTCGACTGTTGCGCCGGGTTTCAGCCGGCCGATGACTGACATGAACCGGTTCGCACGCGCCTCGCGCGCTTCTTTCGTGAGGAAAGTCGCGGCGAAAAGCGGCTCCCAAAAGTCTTGCTTCTCGTTGTCGATCGGATATTGAAAACCTGCCGGAAGAACGCCGAGGACGGTCGTCTTTCCGCCGAGATCTATCTACGCGGCCGACGATGTTTGGATCGCCGCCGAAGCGACGTTGCCAGAGCGAGTAACTGAGAACGACGACGGAAGGCGCGCCGGGTTGATCCTCTTCGCGCGTGAAGACGCGGCCGAGTACCGGTTTCACGCGCAGCAGCGGAAAGTAGTCGGCACTGACTGCCGCGCCGAGGATCCGTTCGGGATCGCCGCCTTCGGTGATCACTGTGCCCGTGCCCTGGTGCATCGCGACGTATTCAATCGTCGTCGATGATTTTTGCACGTCGAGAAAGTCAGGAACTGAGAAACTGCCGCGTCCGTCGAGCGCTTGGGTGCGTTGCTCGGTGGCGAGCATGACGAGTTGTTCGGGATGTTCGTAAGGAAGCGGTTTCAGCAGGACCGTGTTGACGACGGAAAAGATCGCGGTGTTCGCGCCGATGCCTAACGCGATCGCGATGATTGCGACGGCGGTCAGGCTCGGCCGCTTCAGCAACATGCGAACGGAGTAGACGATGTTTTTCCAAAGCAGATCCATCTGAATTGCTCCTTCAGTCGATCTCGATAACCATCAATGCCGCATCGTCTCGAAACGTGTTGCAGCAAAATTCTTCGACGGCGGTGAAAACCAGCTCTTTCAAATCTTCGGCGCTGCGGTTTCGCTGCTCGTGCAATAACTCGATCAATCGTTGTTCGCCAAACTGCTCGTTGTCTGTGTCGACTGCTTCCGTTAGACCATCGGTGTAGAGCAACAGTCGATCGCCGGGCTGTAATTCGATCTCTTCTTCGGCGAAACGTATGCGCGGGAACGCGCCCAGGACGCTGCCGCCGGCTTCGAGTCGAACGCATTCGCCGTTGCTGCGCACCAGCAGCGGCGGATTGTGACCTGCGTTCGTAAACGTCAGCGTGCGGGTTTGCGTGTTCACGACGCCGTAGAATGCGGTGACGAACTTGTGCAACGGAATGTTCGCGTAGAGCATGTCGTTGAGGCGCGTGCTCACGTCCGCAGGCGAAGGATGTTCGGCGGCGAGTGACTTTAGCGCCGCTTGAAAGTTTGACATCAAGAGCGCTGCCGGCAATCCCTTGCCGACGACATCGGCGACGCAAATCGCTGCATGTTCCTCGTCGAGATCGAAAGCAGCAACGTAATCGCCGCCCACCGTCTTCGCCGGTTGCCACTTGATCGCGATTTGCAGACCGTCGATCGGGGATGAGGTGTTTGTCAGTAAATTTTCCTGAAGCTCGCGCGCTTCGCTCAGCTCGCTGTTGAGTTGTGTTTCCAGTTTGCGTTGATCCGCGAGTCGATGCTGGACGTTTCTGCGCGCGCGAGCGTGCCTGACTTGCTTGCGCAGCGTTTGCAGCAGACGAGGGTTCTCCCACGGCTTTCTCACGAAATCGCGAACGCCGCGACGCATCGCTTCGACGGCGAGATCGACAGTGGCCCACGCGGTCATCACCACGATCGGAAGCGACGGATCGAGCGCGTGTATGCGCGTGATGAGATCGATGCCTTCGCGTCCGCTGGTGGTGTCGCGCGCGTAGTTGAGGTCCATCAGGACCACGTCAAACTGCGACCGTTGAATGGCTTCGAGCACGGCGGCGGGGGACGAAACCGTCTCTGGTTCGTAACCGTCGCTCTTTAGTAAAAGACGCAAGGCCGCGAGGATGTCTGGCTCGTCGTCGGCAATGAGCGTGCGTGGGTGTTGGGGAATGGCGGCGGAGGTAGCTTGGAGGGGAATCACGGTTTTTTACGCTCGGCTCACAGATTTTCGTTCGGAAAGTTCTTTGAAGATCAAAAAGAACTGAGCCGACGCACAACAAAGCGTGTGCCAACGCGATCGGGCCGATCATGCATCGCTTAGGCCCCGTTTTGGCGTAGCAAATTTTCGCAAATGAGACTCAGCAGTCCCATTTTCGATCTTCGGTATTCGCGTTTTTCCAGATTTACGTATAATGCTCCGCACTTTTGCCCAAGTCCATTTTCCATTTTTCATCGCGCATTTTTCATTTGTCATTTGAGAGAGGAAACAACAAATGGAAAATGAGAAACGAAAAATAAACGGAGTCCATGCCCAATTCGACAGTCCCCGGCCCTACCGGTAATCGTTTCTTCGGATCACTGGTCAATGAAAGTCGGCGCGACCCGTTAGGTTTTATGACGCGGTTGGCCGACACGTATGGCGATGTGTGTAGTTTTCGCGTCGGCCTCGAACACATCTTTTTCGTCAATCATCCCGACCATGTTCACGACATCCTGGTCAACCACTACGACAACTTCCTCAAAGGAAGAGGGTCGCAGCGCTCGCGGCGCTTTCTTGGCGACGGCGTGCTGCTCAGCGAAGGCGAGGCGCACCGCCGCCAGCGCCGTCTCGCGCAGCCGGCATTTCATCGCAATCGCATCGCGGGTTATGCCGCCGTCATGGGTGAACACTGTGAACGGATGAGCTCGCAATGGACGGACGGGCAGGTGATCGACATCTTTCCGGAGATGGTGCGGCTGACGCTTGGCATCGTCGGCAAGACGTTGTTCGACGCGGATGTGCAATCCAGGAGCGATGAAGTCGGGCAGGCGATGACTGCTGCGGCGTCGCGTTACCGGGCGTTCAAGTTGCCGCTGGCAAAGCTGCTCGAAAGCATGCCGCTGCCGGCCATGATTCAGTTTCAGAGAGGTAAGGAACGACTGCGCCGCGTTGTGATCAAGCTCATCGAGGAACGACAACGCACCGGTCGAGATCATGGCGATCTATTGTCAATGCTTCTGCTGGCACAGGATGAAGACAACAACGGACGGCGAATGACGCCGGAAGAGATCTGGGACGAGGCGCTGACGTTCTTCATTGCCGGTTACGACACGATCGCGACGGCGCTAATGTGGACGTGGTACTTGCTCTCGTCGCATCCGGACGTGGAGGCGCGTCTGCATGCTGAAGTTGACGAGGTGCTTGCCGGTGGTGGTCCAGCGACGTTCGACGATCTGCCGCGGCTGCGTTACACGGAAAGTGTGCTGGCGGAGTCGATGCGGCTTTATCCGCCGACGTGGCGGTTGGTGCGGCGTGCGCTGCGGGATTTCCCGATTGGGGATCATGTGATACCTGCGCGGGCGCTGGTGGTCGTTTGTCAGTACGCGATGCATAGACACCCGCGCTACTATCCCGACCCTGAACGGTTCGATCCGGATCGTTTTACGCCGGAAGCGAAAGCTTCACGGCCGCGGTTCTCGTACTTTCCGTTTGGCGGTGGTCCACGTCACTGCATGGGCGAGCCGTTCGCAATGCTCGAAGGCGTTATTCTGCTTGCATCGCTAGCGCGTCAGTGGCGCTTGCAGCTCGTGCCTGGGTACCGGGTTGAGTTGCGCGCTGAACATTTGCTGCGCGCGAAGGATGGAGTGTTGATGAAGTTGGAGCGGCGTTAAGATTTGATTCGTGTTTTGACTAGGCCACGCGCAACGGTGCGAGCCACACGGCCTACAATGGGCGTGCGTAGCAGTTGCTCTGTTACACGAAAAGGCGTTGACGCGAAGATCGCTTCGCGCTGTTGTCGAAAGCCTGTCGAGATCGCGCGCAAGTGCGCAGCGGCGGCTGGTCCTTCGAGATCGCGATCGGGTGGCGCTGTCTTGTACTCATTAATCACGGCCTCGTAAATCCGATGCAACTCTTTGATCGCCGCGTCGCGACTCCCACCGGCACGCACGCGCCGCGAAACTTCCGCCGCATCAGCCGCGTCGTAATCCGCGAGCACCTGCTCGATACTGCGTCCAAACTCTTCCGGCGTAAGCTGCGCGCTCATCGAACGCAATCCAAACCCATCCCCGCGCAACCTTTCGAGATTGGCGGCCTTGATCATCGGCCCAAGACGCCGCCACCAGTAAACAACAACCGCCGCACCAACCGCCGCAGCTTCAAGCGCCGCTCGCCCTTTCGCGAACACCACATCGTAATCACGTAGTACTTCCTCGGGCCGCTCACACGTCTTCCCAACTCCCGCGCCGTAAGCATCAAGCGTCACTCCATGCCGTGCGCACGCTTCACGCGCCGCTTGCAGGTATTCATTCTCCTTCGTGTGATTGCACAAGACCGCGGCGCGCTGCGGCTTCGGCGGCAGCGCTGTCCGCGCCTTGAACCGTTCCAGATCCACAAACTGCGACACGACATGCGCCCGTTCCTCCGGTACGCTGTACTCACAAACGAGCTTGTCATAACAAGCATCATCAACGGCAACGTAACGCAGTATGCGTGGAAAACGCGGTGGATAATCTTCGTCGAAATACCAGTCGTGACAAAAGTAAAGCGCCGGCGAATTCGGAAAGTGCAGCAGGGCGGTCAGCGTCTCATTCGCGTGTTGCCCATGAATGACATCCGGCGGCCCCGCCACCTGCTTTAGATCATCAACAACCGGAATCGTCTCCTTCCGCATCTCCGCGGCCAACCGTCCCAACCTCGGACTATAAACAACCGGCCTATGCCCCTCCTCCATCAACCCCCTCGCCACATCGCGCACAAACAACTCCGTCCCCGTCCACCCTTCGAGTTTTAGGTTTGTAATCAGGACTTTCAAGCTCATTACCTGAAATTTATCACGGATAGGCTGGAATTGGTTTGGTGGAGCCGAGGGTTTACAGGGAGCCGAGGGTCTCTTGACCCTTTACCGGCGAATGCATATTCTCTGATTGCTTCATACCTCCTATTGACGAAGCTCTCATCGTTGAGGCGTTGCCCTGTAGCTCAATTAACTCTCAACCAAGTACTCAAAAGGAGACCAAATGCGAAAGACTTTACTCGTTATTGCGCTCTGTGCACTCTCGTTCATGGCTGGCACATTTCTCACCGGCACAAAAGCTGCACTGGTAACTGAAGACCCGGATTTTGAAGTCAACGTAACGGCAGGATACGTGACCATCGACTCACAGACCGGAGTGAATTACTTGTATGTGGACAATGGCAGTGAATCGTCTGAATTGGCAGTAACTCTGTCACTGGTTACATCAAACGCGTCACTGTTCCAAGGGATAGAAAACGGACAACCTTATAAACTTCAGTTGGTTCCTCTGGAAGAACGTTAATCGCCGCTGGAAGTAGCTTATTAAACTGAAGCGACGTGCGCGAACTGTCTTCGTCAAGCGGTTTACGCGTGGTAACGCGGTGTTGGCGGTGGCTTAATCCTCAAATGTCGCCGCCACACTGAATTTCCAACTTGTCGCATTACTCGTGGCGCTTGCTCTTTCAGATCCTGCCGTTCGCTAAATGCCTGTAAAGTTATGCGGGTCTAAGTTCAGAGAGTTTGTGTGCTCGCTCCGCAAGTAGGAATTCGTGGGAAATGATTGGTGGAGCCGAGGGGGATCGAACCCCTGACCTCATGACTGCCAGTCATGCGCTCTCCCAGCTGAGCTACGGCCCCAAGTCGTGCAGGTGAGTGCTGGTAAATAACTGATGCAGACTAGCCTAGCGTTTTGCATTGAGTCAAGCAACGGCGCTGTTTTGCGTCATCGCAGTTACTCGGCCAAATGTGGCCGCGTGGGCGAAACGACCGTACCAGCTCACAACAAGCCGGATTGAAGACTGCAGAGCCACAGCTTAGTTTTCAGGTCTTCGCGCCTTAACTGCTCGCCGCGTCTGGACTTCTCTTTCTCGCTCAACTGCTCTCTCCCGATCTAACTCAGTATTTCTGGCGCGCGTCGCCGCCTTAGTACTTCTGGAGCGCTCCACGGCGTCGGGGGTCGTCTCATCCTCTTCACTACGAGCGAACGTCTCCGGCGTTGCCCGCGGACTACTCGTTGCGGGAGGAGGCCTGGAAGGCTCACTAGCTGGTGCTGGCGGTTCGGGAGTGGGTTCCTTTGCCGTAGCCTGTTGCACATTGGCGTTGCCGGTGTTCGAGTTCGTTACCGCGGCATCGTTGTTACTAAGCTGAGGCCCAGGCTGATGCTTTTGACAATTAATGACTAAACAGAGACTCGCAATCAATACCAACGCTTTTGCAAGGAAAGATCGCTTGGTAAGTATGAAACTCATAGCACCTCCTTGTTAAGTGAACCCAACGTCAGACATCAGACCACAGCCACCTCCTGTTCAATGGACTCCGGTGCTGGTGTGTTCTTATGTTCCAACTTTTTAACTTTTTCTCGCAGCCCGCGTAACTCCGCACGTGTTTCGCGCAACTGTTCAATAGGCGCGTGAATACTCAACAGCAAAAGCGGAATAAAGAAGTCAAAAAAGAGCCCGAGATTCTGCCAAAGGAAGTAGCTCATAATCACGAGCACGATAGAAACGAGCAGTACGCGCCCGAATTTGCGCCGAAGTGATCCCGACAATGCAAAAACAACAGCAACCACCAGCGAGCAAAATATCTCAATGACCACGGCCACCGTTTCTGGTACTTGCGGGTGTACTGAACCACTCAGCAGAGCCTCAACATAGTTGGCATGAACGAAAGCTCCCGGGATATCTCCGGCAGGCGTAAAGTGTAGATCTATTGAACCGCTGTAATCTTGCTGTGGTCCCTTGTACGAACTGGTATGCCAAGCCCCACCTACAATAACAATACGTCCCTGAAGCAGGTCTTTAAGTTCCTGGTCTCCGGCTTTCAAAACATTGCTTGTGTTTACTTTCCTAAACTCCTCAGGTCTATAAAAATTGCCGTAAGGAAATCCACGATGCTCGAATTGTTCGGCCGCCAGGACGAGGGCCGTTTCTCGAGTTTTTGCAATTGCTCCGGCAAACGAGTCTTCCTTCTCGGCTCGATTCTTTAGTGGAACCGACAGCGGTACCTGTCTTAAATCGCGTGGCAGGGTGATGTAACCGTGGGTCACTCTGTTGCCGGCGAAGTCGTATCCATCAAAAACGTTGGGACTGATTGTGTAACCAGTCTCGTCAGAAGTGACACTGGTCGCCAACACAACCGAACGACTCTTAGATACTTCCTTAATAGCCTTCAGCAGCAACTCGGTTTCCGCCTGGTAAGGTTCGAGCTCTTCAGTTCCTCTCTCGGGAATCGGGGATTTCAGATCTATATCCAGCGCGATAGTGGTCGGTTCGCCCCTGGCAAGCGTTTCCAGGAGACGGGCCAGGTAGTCGCGCTTTAAGGGGACACGTCTGGCCAAATCACCTTTCCAGTATTCTTCGTCATCAATCAGAACGAGAACCGTATTCTTTGCGGCCTTCGTGACTTGCGTAGCATTCTGTAGGCTGCCGTAGATGCTGTAACGCAGGCGAATCCAGATGCGTCGCTCGCTAAGCCACATCCCTGCAAGCGTACCGACAATCAGCAACGCAGCGACGATTAACCAATACCAACCCCCTTTTCTTCGAAGCTGGTCCCAAAGCGATTTAACTTTATTTACCGTCTGGTTGAACATCATGGCGTTTAGCGAGGAAATTCCGGAATCAGAGTACGTAATCACAGATCCAAAGCGTTCGGACCTGCCCGCCACTATTTATGGTTTTCGGGAGGGTTTCATTTCATACCGTGAGGGTAAGGGTGACCGGGAGCCTATGGCGCGATCCGAATGCTCACCGTGTTGCTCGCATGTCCATGCGCGCTGATAGTCACCTGACACACACCACTTGGCAGGTTGTCCGGGAGCCTGAAGGTGATTTGAGTGAACGGCAAACCGGGGAGCGCGCGAACGTCCTGGGCAAACAAGAAGGTGTGACCATTACTCGCGATCAGATTGATTTCTACAGCGGGCAGCGGTTCGCCCGGGTTAAGCTCAAGGCCCGTGGCGAAGAGGGTCACTCGAGTATTGCGATCTGACCCGAGTTGCAGCCATTCCGCCACGTTCGGAACGCGGAAAGGATCCCGCAGCATTAAATGCGACTCAATCGCCGCCGCCTGATTCGCAGCCGGGCCTGATTCGTCAACCGCCAGGAACAACTCATCGTCGTCCGCGATTACAACGAAACCTCTACTGAACAGCAACGTCGCATTAGTTGGGTTGGAAATATCTATATCAAGCTCTTCGTTGCGTTCAGCGTTCGTATCGCCGCAGATCTTCACGGCGACAGTTTTAGCCACCTCGTGAGGCTGAAATATCAGCGTGCCTGATTTCGTCTCGTAGTCCACGAACGGACCGCACGCCGCTCCCCCGGTTGTAAAGAACGAGAAGTTTGAAGCTTGATTGACAGTAGCAAAATCAACACTAACCGTGCGTCCCGTTTCAGCCGAAAGCTTCACTATGAATTCCGCATCGGTCGTGCCGCTATCACCTTCATTAACGAATAGTGTTGGCGATGTGCTTTGAATCGATAACGACGGCACTGTAGTTCGATCCTGAATAGTGATTGTTTGGCGGCCAAAAGCACCCACCAGACCATTCGTATTACTTAGCCGCACTGCAAACGTCTCATCCGGCTCGAGCATGGTGTCATTAGCGATCGGAATCTGGATGCTCTTACTTGTTTCGCCGTTGTTGAAAATCAGCGTTCCCGAGACAGGCGTATAATCCTGGCCGCTAGTGGCCGTGCCTCCTTCTGCCGTAAAGTAATCCACTGAAAGTGTGCCGGAACTGCCACCCTTGCGCAGCACCGTGACGGCAATCGAGCCGACGTCTTCAATAACCGATCTCGAATCCACGCTGAACTCAGCACTTCCCACTGCGTTGCTGGCATCGCAAGGCGAAAACTCGGAGGTATTACCCTGCGGATCAGTCGCGGTTGCGGTAAGCACACGGGCTGCGGGCACTGCTCTGGGAAGGGTGATGTCGATCGACGCGTTGCCGCCGGCATCAGTGGTCACCGGGTGGTTATCATTGAAGACATTGAAAACCTTCTCACCTTCTCCATTACCTGAACCGTCGCAAGCCGCGTTTGAATAGAAATCTATTTCGAAGGTCGTGTTGGGCGTCGAGTTTAGAGTTCCCTGAATCCTCGTGCTCTCACCAATTGAGACGACTGACGTCAGCACCGGAAAGTTTTGCTGAAGGTTTGGACCAGTGTCTGCATCACCGGGATCATTTGGAGTTACGGCGCCACTGCCAGAGAGGGAGATGCCCAAATTGCCATTGGAGAAGATCGAGTTTCTCCGAACAATATTTCCCGTTCCGGTATTGACGATTACGCCTGGACCACCATTGTAGGCAATTACGTTGCCGGTCGCCGGTACAGTACCGCCAATCACGTTGTTGCTAACGTTGTCGCCGGCCGAACTGGTAATAACAAAGCCGCCGAAGCCAATGATGATGCCGGCAAATCCGTTACCCCATCCGGGTTGACTGAATGAATTAGTGCCGATGTAGTTAGCCTGCACGAGATTGTTATTGCCGATGATTGAGAGACCAGCAAAGTCGTTTGCGGCAATCACGTTGGAGTCAGTGCCTAAGAACCCTCCGATGAGGTTGTTGGAAGAATCAGAGAGTTCTATGCCGGTGCCGTTTGGCCGGCTGCTGGTTCCAGTCCCGTCAAGACCGATGCTATTACCCTGAATGATATTGTTGTCGCAGTTGTGCACTGCGATCCCGTTAAGGAAGCCGCCGATCACCAGTCCGCGTATCTTGGTATCCCCGGCCAGGATTAACAAGCCATTGACGAGCATTCCCCCGCCGTTCAATTCAACGTTGGGAGTGCCGGAGAATTCCCCTTGCTGCGCGCTTGCATCGATAGTCACCGGGTCCGTGATCGCCGGCAGATCCGCTAACAGATTGATGATCTGCACTCCCTGGCCCGGGATGTTGAACGATATAAAATCTTTGCCGGGTGTTGCATTCGCATCCAGGATCGCCTGGCGGAGTGAGCCTGGGCCATGATTGTTTCTGTTCGTTACAAAAATGATTTGCCGCAACACCGAGAAGTTAGCCGTTTGATTCGCGCTCAGGTTGATAAAGGTGAAGCTGGACAAAGAAAACGTCATGTTGGATTGCGACGGCGTCACGGTGTAAGTGCCGCCTGCGGGTAACGTGAATGAGTAATTCCCGTTACCGTCGGTGATTCTTTCACTCTGTTGCGAACCGCTCACCTTTACCGTTACTCCCGGCAAGCCAACGCCAAGCTCAGCTACGCGGCCACTGATCGTGAAAAAGGGCGAGCTCGCAGGCGTTGCCGTAAAGTTCAGGACCTGATTACCGGTCAAATTGTTGAAGCTCTGGCTCGGCGGCGCCATCGTGAAATTGGCTTTGCTCGCGCTTACGGTAAAGCTTCCGCCTTCGCGCAAACGAGGAAACTCGTAATAACCAACACTGTCCGTAAAGACCGACGTGAACGACGCACCATCATTCAACACAACCTCGGCGCCAATCACCGGCGTATTGCTCGTATCCAGGACGTGTCCGCTGATGCTGTAAGACGCCGTCAGCTTTGCAATAAATACATCGGTAGAACCGACGTTGACTGACTGGTAAGCGTTCGGAGTGGTCGTGAAGTCGGGCGCGTTGCTGCTTCCCGTAACGTAAGCGTTACCTATCGAATCAATCGCTATAGCTGTGCCGACATCAGATCCGGCCAGAAATTCTCCGCCCAGGAAGGTCGAATAAACCAGCGCGCTGCCGGCCGGATTTATTTTGGTAACAAATGCATCGTTATCACCTCCGCTGGAGCTGCTGAGGTACAGGATCGATGTATTAGTCCGGTCAATCAGGAGCACGTTTGGAAAAAGACCCATACCTTTGTTCAGGCGAACCCAGGTTTGCCCACTGTCGATGCTCTTAAAAATCCCGCCTGAGAAGTCAATCAAATAGAGCGTTGACGGGTTCACCGGATCGAAAACAACTCTATCGCCTCGAGGCCGCAGCAGCGACCAGTTAACTCCATCATCAACACTTCTAAATAAGCCGGTGTCAGTAGCCGCATACACTAAGTGAGGCGTTAGCGGACTGACGGCGACAAACGTGCCGTTCGCACCGACTTGACTGGCGCCGACTCGTTCCCAGGTGTCGCCCGAATCTATACTCCTGAAAATCCCGCCGGCTTCGCCATCAAAGTCCGTCGCGTAGATCGTTTCATGTTTAAAGGGATCGACGGCAATGAAATTGCAGTTTCCAACGGTTGGATTTCCGACGACGGTCCAGCTATCTGCGCCGTTGGTGCTTTTGTACATCCCGCGGCCAAATCTGCCGGCATAAAGCGTCGCCGGGTCCACTGGATCGATAGCTAGACCAAGCAGAGTGGCATTGCTGATGCCGTTACTGGCCCTGGTCCAGTTGTTCCCGCCATCAAGACTCCGAAAGACACCAGTATCCGCAAAGGTCGGTCCACTGATGACCGTATAGATTCGTGAGGGCGTCGCCGGATCGACGACTATCCTGTTTGCAAAACGACCTTGCAGGCCATTATTGATTGCCGACCACGTCCTGCCACTGTTGGTGCTCTTGAAAACGCCGGCGTTCGTTGTTGCCGCGTAGAGTATCGAAGTTTGGACCGGATCGATTGCGATATCCGTGACAATAGCCCCGCCGAGGCCGGAAGTGTCGTTATTCCAATTCAGAGCACCATCAGTGCTCCTGAACAACGGGCTCTTCGTGCGGAACGCGCCCGCCACAATCGGAAAGTCTCCCGAGAAGGTAGCGCCGGTCACATAGGCGTTGCCCGTTGCATCGACAGCTATGCCACGTCCGGTGTCGTTGTTCAAACCACCCAGATAGGTTGAATAAACGAGATTCGATCCGGCGCTATTCAGCTTAGTGACAAATGCTTCGGTGTCGAAGCGAGTGGCGCCCGTCGTCTGGATTGCATTTGCGAGTGGGAAGTTGGTTGAGGTCGTGTCGCCTGTAATGTATGCGTTGCCCGAAGCATCGACGGCGATTCCGTGGCCTGTGTCAGGGAAATTTCCACCCAGGTAGGTTGAATAAATCAGCGATCCTGAGCTGCTGAGCTTCGTAGCAAAAGCATCGCTGCCAAACGGATCACCTTTGGTTGATTGGAAAGCGTTTGCAACCGGGAAATTATTCGAGCTGGTTGGTCCGGTGACATAAACATTGCCCGCCGCATCGGTTGCGACGGCGTTCGCCCGATCGCACTTGTCGCCGCCGAGATAAGTTGAGAAAACAAACGCAAGCGCAGGACTTATCTTCGTTACAAAACCATCTCCCGGACACGACTCTGAAGGACCAAAAGTAGATTTAATTGCATTTATGGCCGGAAAGTTCGTCGAGGCGGTTGATCCGACAACGATTATGTTGCCGCTGCTGTCGAGCGCTATGCCATTGCCAGCATCTTCACCGCTTCCTCCGTACCGAAGGTTTAGCGTTACTCCTGAGCCGAAAGAATTCAATTTGGTAACGAAGGCGTCGGCAAGGGTGGCTCCGGTGATGTGAGCATTGCCGGATGAGTCAACGGCGATCGCGTTTGCGGTTGATCCGCTGTTGCCAAGATAGGTTGAGTAGAGCAGGTTGCTGCCCGTTGCATCGATCTTTGTGACAAAGGCGCCGCCCGGAGCAGGTTGAAAAGTTCCGGTTGTAGTTGGGAACGTTGCGCTGCTGGTAACGCCGGTGACATACGCGTTTCCTTGTGCGTCGACGGCGATACCGTTGCCGAAATCATCGCCGCTCGCTCCCAACAGTGTGGCGTATGAAAGTATGGGATCGATGACGAGCGGCTTGCGCGAATCAAAGGCTCGCACTTTGAAACCGATCTCCTTGCCCTTGACGACATATTCACCTTTTACTTCGCTGCGTTCACCTGTATCCGTGACCTGATAGATGAATGGCTTGTGTAATCGAACTTCACTGTCTTTTACTGTGAGGCGCAAATCTCCTGACTCGTCGTCCAGGCTGATTCGATCTGCACCCGCGAGCTTAAACTTTATAACTCCCGGATCGCGGCCCGCAGCGACTACAAAATCGTATTCAAGCTGACGCTGGTTTCCGTAGTAGACCACGTCCACGCCGGGATAGATTTCGCGATAACGGACTTTCCTGTAGGTCGAAATGTTTGTATGCCATTGCTCGGCGTTGTCGCCGATCAGGTAATTGATTTTGCCGGGCAGTAAGTCTTCGCCTTCGATCGTCGGCGCGCGATTTGCGCCGAGCATCGACAATCTCAACACCGAAGCGTTCTGCAAAGTAAGCACAGCTTCGCCGGTTGTTAGAAACAAATCGTAACCGCGTCCACGCGCAAGAAATTTGACCTGCCGATCCGTCTGGCCCTGATTTTTTTCAAAGCTCATCTCGAGCCGCCCGTAGCGATCGGCCACGTCCGGCTTAGGTGTGTTGGACACGAGGCTCTGCGAAGTAGGCGAGGAAGATGAGGCGGACGAGCGGCTGATGTTGTTGCGAACAAGTAATAAGACCGTTGCAACTAAAATTGTGATTATCAGAAAGATGCGAACATTGACGACCACGCGATGAGTGCGCAAACGGCGAGGGACAAATGATTTCATATGTTTGAGTGAAAACGTCTAGTAAGGGACCGAGTGTTCGGAAAGACGTTACTGCGATAAATCGTTCGGAGTCAAATGATTTTCGAACAATATGCCCGGATTTTCGCCGAGTAACCCAAAGCACCTTTGACGCATCATAGGGGTCGTCGTTAAGATCTTTGTCCCCGCACAACTCATCAACAATAAAGGAGATCTACTCAATGCGAGATAAGAAAGAATCACTTACCCCCGAAACCTCTGAGCATAACCTGCCGTTCTTCGCGCGTTTCCTTGAAGGTCAGGACCCGACAAAGAATTCCTTCCAGACACTCAAGTACCCGTCCGATCGGGACGAGTGGGATCAGCGAATTGAGTACGCGTCGGCGCCAACCGACTCACAGCAATAAATAAACGACCGTTTCGGACGGTCAAGGAACATCAGTCGAGCGGCCCTCGTTGAAGCATTCGCGCGATAGCTGTTTCCGTTGCGCATTGCCAGACGCGGGCCGCACCTTTAAGAACCACTCACTCTCTCGGACGCATGTCTTCGACAACACCGCGCGACGCCGTTCTACTGCTGACACATAGCGGCGATTTTTACACCGTCGATCTCGTTTCACAGGCCCTTGCGCGCATGGGCGTCCGTCCTATTCGTTTCAACACAGATCTCTTTCCCTCACTAGTCAAGCTTTCGGCACGCGCGGGTGACGAACGCATCGCACACCTCGTTACGGAAGCGGGAGAGCAGATTTCCGCCGCGGAAGTGCGCGCGGTTTGGGCGCGCAAACTCTGGCCGCCTCGTATGAGTGACGATCTTGACGAGCGTTATCGCTCGATGTGCGTCGGCGAGTCTGCCGCCGCACTCGATGGTTTTCTCGACGCGCTCCACAATGCTCGCTGGATAAACGATCTTGACCGCCAACGCGACGCCGAGAATAAACAGCGACAACTCCGGCTGGCCGCGCGCGCCGGTCTGCGCGTGCCGCGCACTCTCGTCACAAACGATCCCGACGCAGCTCGACAGTTCTTCATAGAGACTGAAGGCCAAACGGTAGCGAAACTCCTCCGCCCGCTCGACGTCAGCATGGACGCAGTTAATCCCTTCGTCTACACGAATCGCGTCCGCGAAGAAGACCTGGCCGGCGCCGAGTCACTGCGACATTGCCCGATGGTTTTTCAAGAGTTGATTCCGAAAGCGTATGAACTGCGTGTTGCTTGTGTGGCGGGTAAAACGTTCGCAGGTGCGCTCAACGCAACCGGCACGTCGCGCGGGCAGACGGACTGGCGGCGTGCTGCACCTGAGGAGTGTCGCTGGCAGACGGCGCAACTACCGGCCGAAGTCGCAAGCAGCTTGCAAGCATTGATGTCGGAGCTCGGTCTCGACTTCGGCGCCGTCGATTTGATCTGCACTCCTGCGGGCGAACACGTCTTCCTCGAAGTGAACCCCAGCGGCGAATGGGGCATGCTCGAACGCGATCTCGGACTTCCGATTTCGGAAGCGATCGCCACAGCGTTACTCGAAGAAAAAAGTTATGTCAGTTCTCATCATCACACACAGCGACGATAACGAGAGCGTCGCGCGCGTTGCCGAGGCCATCGCCCGCAAGGGCGGCCACACAATCCGCTTTGACACCGATCGCTATCCGACCGATGTGCGTCTAACGGCCTACTACGGCGCATCTGACTCAGGCGGCGACGAGCGTCTCACGCTTACGAATGAAGAAGGCGAGTTTGATCTGCGCGAGGTGACTGCCATCTGGCATCGCCGCATCAATTTTGGCGCGCATCTTCCCGCAGGGCTCGACAAGCAACTGCGTCATGCGTCTCTCGGCGAAACGAGTGCGGCCGCTCACGGTATGCTCGCCAGTCTCAAAGCGTTCCGCATGGATCACCTGCATCACATTCGTCATGCGGAGAACAAGCAGCTTCAGCTACAAGTGGCCCGCGCGCTCGGACTCGACATACCACGCACGCTGACGACGAACGACCCTCGCGCCGTGCAAGCGTTCGCCAAGAGTTGCGAGACCGGAATGGTGACGAAGATGCTCTCTTCCTTCGCGATCTACGAAGAAGGAAAAGAGCTCGTCGTTTTTACCAATCCCGTGAAGCCCGAAGATCTCGCGGACCTTTCCGGCCTGAGTCTTTGCCCCGCTACTTTTCAGGAGTTGCTTCCCAAGTCGCTCGAGATTCGCGTCACGGTAGTGGGCCAACGCGTGATGTCTGCTGCCGTTGATTCACAAGCCTCCACGCGCGCCACTTACGACTGGCGCCGCGACGGCCTGCGCATGCTGCAAGACTGGCGGCACTACCAACTCCCACTCGAAGTCGAAGAAAAAATCCTGCGCCTCATGGATTACTTCTCTTTGAACTACGGCGCCATCGACATCATCCTGACACCTGACGGGAAACACGTCTTTCTCGAACTAAACCCGTGCGGCGAATTTTTCTGGCTCGAACAATCTCCCGGCCTGCCCATCTCTGAGGCGATCGCAGATCTTCTCGTGGACCAATCACGCCGGAGCCAGGATAGTGCTCGCGCCCGCTAAAGCATCGATGAGAGCTTTCAGCCTGTCCTTTGTTGAAGCATCGGTGGCAGTGAGTTGATCGATGAGTGTCTTGGCCGTATTAACCGTAGCCGTCGCTTTGTCGATGCCGTCCTTTATCTGTGTAAGCAGATTTGCGTCACTGTTTCCCTTGGCGATTTGAGTTTGAAGTCCGGCAGTTAAGTCGACAAGTGCTTGATTTCTCGCCCTGATCCGCGCAATTCGCTGCGCGAGCGTAACCAGCATTAAGGTGACGCCAAGATCGTTCGCGTCCCGTTCAAGTCTCCTATAGGTGGGCAAATCCGGGATCTTGTTCCCAAATGTGCCGAGTATATTTCTCAACCTCGGGAGGTCGGCGTCGCTGGTAACTGGGACCGCATTTTCGATGTGTTTAAAAGCGGCGGTGAATTGAAAGATACTGCTTCCGGCGCCTAACTGATCGACTTCTGTTTCAAGCGAGTCAAGATGTTCTGGCACTTTATGTTCCTCCTTACCTGGTTAGCGATACTCAGTTGCCTTGCGAGACCGGATCGATGATGGCCCATATTTCACGTACTCGGCTCGCAAGTGCTGACACGGTCAATGGCTTTTTCGAGTTTACGGCGACGCGAAGATTGGCATGCGTCTTGGACCATGTATCAAGGGCGGATACGCTCGCCGTAAGGGCGCCATCCAATTGGTCCTGTTTGTCAGTAATTGCCTTCAGTTCGGTAATCACGGCGGAGTGAGCCGGCGTGATTCTTTTCAGGTCATCCAGGTACCGAGTGTTTTGTTCGTACAGGCTGGCAGCACGACTTTCGAGAATGGGTTGAATGAGACCGTCAGCACTGTCAAACTCATTGTTGTCGACCTTATTGACTAGATCGACCACCTGGTCGAAACACGAAGGGCACAAATCAAACAGCACCAGGGCTTTTATGTCCGCGCAGGCGTTGCCGCACTTATCGAATTCGGCCATCACATCTCTGCGAATTGTCCCGTCCATAATGAACAGGTTGTCCATCAGTTCCTTGAGCTTGATCTTATTGTGGAGCCGCTGCTCCGGGTCTTCCTTGAGAGCCACAGATTCACGAATCTGAGAGACAAGGCTTTTGTAGTTGAGGATCGTTTCGAGTTCTCTTTGTATGCTGCGGTCGTTCGCATTCAAGCTATCGTAAAAACCCAGCACCGTTTTATTCCGCCGGTAAACCTGGTTGAAGATCTCCTGGGAGATGTTCTGATTGATGTCTTTCAACTCCTGCACGTTGAACTTAATGAGGTCGATGGCTCCGCATCCGAGCTGCGCTATGGCGGCTTCTGACTCGTCAATGGACCTTTTTTGGACCGCCGTCATTATTCCCAGATCGACCAGGCGACCGCGCCGTGCTTCAGGCTTCAGCCTGGCAAGCTCTGCTTGCAGATCGTCAGACACGCGCTTCCACTCGGCGAGCTTTGCGAGTTTGCCGGCTTCATCCAGAGGTCTCAGATCGTTCTTTTGCTTCTCGGTTAAGGGCGCAAACATTGGATCTACAATCGCACTTATTTTTCCGCCCAGGGTCGCGAGTGTGTCGGCGGCCTTTGGTCCACATGCTTTGACAAACCGCGGGCGCGTTTTCGTTTTGCCGTTTTCGACAAAGGTCTCGGTTTCTTCGTCAAACCTTCCTTCGACGATGACCGCAGCCAGGGTGACTCGCGTCTTGAAATTCTTCGCCGTTCTGAATTGCTCCTCGATCGCGACCAGGCCCGTGGCGACGTTGACCAATGAGGTCGCCAGCGTGAGTCCGGAAACCGCGGTGACCAGGTTTCCAACCGACGTGACGACGGCCTTGGCGTTATCTCCGCTCTTCGCGTTCGCCTGGGCCAGCGCGTTTAGAGCATCGAGATACTCATCCAGTGCGTCCAGCGCTGCGACGGTCGGTTGCACAGCCTCCTGGAAATTCTTCGACTCTTTCTTCAGCACGCTTCTGGCTTCCGCAGAGAAAAGGTCTTCTCGACCCGCCGCAGACTTAATGAGTTTCCCGGTGTCTGTAAGACTTGTGCGAATGCCGCGAGTCATTTCGGCCGACTGCTTAGTGAACTCCGAAATGTCCGGAACACTACAGGCCGAGGTAAGTAGAGCCAGTATCAAGAGGAGGGTAAGAATTGTTACAGATCGTTTCGGTTGAAGCATTTGATTTCTCCACTGACAGTCGACAATCGTTTAAGGCGTCACTGTTAATGGCAAAAACTCGAGATTTGTTTTTCGCAGAGTTTTGGTAGAAGTCTGGTGGGTTCCGAGGGTGATGTCCTAATCTGAGCTCTGCGACCTTTGCGACTCTCCGCGCTCTCTGCGTTTCGCTCATATTCAACACAGAGGACGCCGAGAGATGCCGAGAATACTTCTAAATGAGGGCACCACCAACGAAAATGAAATTCTATTGACTTAAGCCACGCGCACAAGCTAACGTCGCCTGGTACTCCCTGATCCTCAACTAAGAAGGAAAACTCAAATGACTGATCCCCTGAATGCTGTTGTCGACATCTCTCATCACAACGGAAACATCGATCTCCAAAAAGCCAAGGCTGATGGAATCATAGGCGTTATTCATAAGGCTACGCAGGGAACTACCAACGTCGACTCGATGTACACGACCAATCGCAGCAAAGCTGCCGCTGCCGGACTGTTGTGGGGTGCGTATCATTTTGCCGTCGGCGGCGACGGCGTCGCGCAGGCACAGCACTTTCTCGACGTGGTCGGAACGTTCGACAACACACTGCTGGTCCTGGACCTCGAACCGAATCCGAGTGGTGCAAGCATGTCGCTGAACGACGCGCGCGCGTTTGTCACACACATCAACGAAGTCACCGGCCGCTTTCCCGGACTGTATTCGGGCAGCTACATCAAGGAGCAGCTCGGCAGCGCCAAAGATCCGGTGCTGGCGCAGTGTTGGTTTTGGCTGGCGCAGTATGGCCCGAACGCAGTCGTCCCCGCGAACTGGCCGACCTGGACTATGTGGCAGTACACGGATGGCAACGTCGGTCCCCAACCGCATTCGGTGAACGGTATTGGGAACTGCGACCGCGACAAGTTCAACGGCACGGAAGATCAGCTTCGCGCGCTGTGGCTGACCAGCGCGCCAAGCACCACGACGACGAGTTGATGGACTAATTAACGCGGCCTATGCGACCGCGTTATTGCCCATTCTCTCCGGCGTTTTCGTTGTTGTTTACCGCAGTGTCTGCTACGTAGGTATATGCCTGCGAGAGCGTTGCTTTCTTGCCGTCCGGATTACTGACTTCGACGTCGACAACTCCCACGGACGAGCTCGCCGGCGTCGTCGCCTGGATGGTCGTTGCGGTTGCTGAAACGATCGTCGCCGGCAAGTTGCCGATCAATACCGTCGGATTAGTCGCAAAACCTGTACCTTCAATACTCACGGTTTCTGAGCCGGCTGTTGAACCTGACACCGGTGCGATAGCGGTGATCGTCGGGGGTTTAGTGACGACCGTAGTCGCCAGCGCCTCCTGAGACTTCGCATCGGCGCCGGCGCCTGGCTTGGTAAATATCGTTTCCGCCACCTCTTTGAGTTTCAGAGTCGCCTGCGGACTGAATAGACCGACGAGCGCAGAGAGTGCGGCAAAGCCAAACGGGCTGGTGTTCTCGAACGATGCCTGTGGAGAGAAGAACCCGCCACGAACAACGAAGTAAAAGATCGTCGAGAGGATCGCTCCCGTAAAAGGCAGCAACATATAAAACGCGACCCAACTCCAAACCATCTCTCGATTGCCGGTGTACCAGTACAGCGAACGCAGCGAGTGCATCAGGCTGCCTAAGCCTCCCGCCAACATCACGATCAGCAAAAGACGAGTCTCGGCGTAGACGTCTGCCTGATATCGGCCGCCAATAAAATAGATTCTTTCCGGATCGGGTAATGCGTTCCTGCCGTTGGGCGACGGCGAAGCTCCCGGCGTTCCCGGCGTTGCTGTAGCCGCGATTTGCGAGGAGTCGTCTCGTGCCTCGCCGCTCGGGGTTGGGTGCGGCCACAGTTTGAGCAAACCGTAAAGGACTACAATGCTGATGAAAACCAGGTAGATTGCGACCAGTGCAATCCACATGGCGCTCATCGGCTTTTGTCCGGGGGGCGTGTCAGTCGTTTGCGTTGATGCAGTGTCAGGGGAGTTAAACTTGAGCAGACATACGAAACGATCCTTTCGTCGGCAGGTTAATTTAGAGAACTCGAAATAAAGGACCTTGAGATTGGCGGGCGCAAGTTAGTTGATCGGGTTAGTCGTTGTCAATGTTTTTGGAATTTATTGCCTGCCCGATACGATAAAACGTTTTCCGTTCTGCGTCATTATCAATGGATTCCTACGTTATTACTCCCACACCAAAAGGAGTTTCCAATGAGACGCAGAAAAAAGACTGGCCCACTTTCGGTACATGCTATCGC
Source organism: uncultured Acidobacteriota bacterium (assembly GCA_963770215.1). GTDB lineage: Bacteria > Acidobacteriota > Blastocatellia > Pyrinomonadales > Pyrinomonadaceae > PSRF01. The sequence goes on along the minus strand of CAVYOP010000004.1, from coordinate 999,148 downwards.
CGGTTCCTACGTAACCCTCCTCGGCATCGACATGGACGAAAAGAGATCAAAAGGCGTTCTGGGGTTCGCCATCGAAAGAATCGATCACACCAGCAAGGACAGGCACGACTGGCTCGCCGGTGTCACCGATGTTTTCGAAGACATTACCTGGGCGAATTCATGCGCCTCTTCAATCACTTCTTCTTCCGGTTCGTCGCCGCAAACGCGGATAAGGGCACCAAGGGACGCAGTGGTCGGCCTGTTTCCGAGCTCGCTCCCGACGACTCGTGGCGCATCCCGTACTATAAAAAAGGAACAGTGAAACAAAAGGAGCGGTCGTATTTTGCTTAGCTGATTTTGACGGGAAGACCATAAAAGGCAGCATGGGCTTTGGCGGCTTTGGCGATTGCCTGCTGTTCAGGTGTTTTTAAAGTCTTCGCGGCATTCACGGTGATTGTCACCGCTTTCTTATCCAACTTGCTTTTCCATCTGCCGACGATTTTCCCGTTCACGATGATGGTTGGGCCAATTGCGTCCCACTTGCTCATTTGTGAGTCCGGATCGAAAAGAATCTCTCGGTTCTTGTACGCGACGGTGTATTCATCAAAAGCCGGGAGCAAGTGAGCTGAGCGCCGGTTTCCGGGTGCATTGTTTGGTGTTTGATTAAGCTGACCATCGACGAGTGCCATGCCACGACGTGCATCCTCCGTCGTCAATCCAGACCACCAGACAAAATCCGCCAGCGTCGCTGGACCATGACTCGTGAAATAGCGTCGCGCAAGCTCTGCCAGCGCTTCGTCGCCGCTTAGCTTGAGACCAGCCGGGACGCGTTCATCAAACAGCGCGTAAGTAAACTGCTTGTCTCTTAGCGGACCACTACAAACAACTCCATCCAATTCCGCACGAATCAGAATGTGGCCCATCCGCACGGAATCATCCGCCGCGACGCCTGCTCGATTAAGTATCGCTTTCAGCTCCGACCGAGTGCGGTGTTTGCCATTCTTCAAGGCTTTAGCAATGACGCTGTTAGTTCGTTTCAAGACCTGCTCGTCAAGCTCGTACATACGATAGCCTGACCCGCACCGGAGATTTACTCGCGGCCCCGTCAACGCGAGCATCCAACGAATGTCTTCCGGCGCGACGAAGTGCCACGTCGGACGCAGCACGTGCGTGCGAACAATTTCCCCGCGATTGAAAGCGTCTTCGATAACGGCATTCGTTGCCGAAGGCATTCGCAAACCAAGCGCCCACTTCGCCGCGTTGAAATCCTGCGATTGGACGGCGCCCAGCCAACGCACCACGTCCACAGGCTGGTGAAAGGTTGATGATGTCAGTCGTTGATTAAGAAGACGCTCGGAAATGATCGAGGAGCCCACTTTGCGACTCACTTTACTCGGCGCACCGCTGAGTAGAGTGCCAGAGCTGAGCCCCCGACGAACAAAAGCGCGCCGCCAATTACGCGCGTGTAGTTTGGAAGTTCGCGCACCTCAGTGTCGGTGATCACCACGGCTGCTTTTGGTTCGACGTAGAGCGCGCGGTAGGTGATTACGCCGCCGGCCGTGGCGATCAGTATGCCCACTATGAGGAGGAGAGTTTTCACAAAGGCACAAAACAGAACGCAAAGAGGCACAAAAGATCTAGCGACCTTTGAACGCCGCCTTGCGCTTCTCGAGAAATGCGCTTACGCCTTCGTCTTTGTCTTCCGTCGAGAAGCAAAGCGCAAACAAGTCGACTTCGCGGCGCAAGCCTTCGTCAAGGTTTGAACGAGAAGCGAGTTTCACTGCTTCCTTCGCGAGCTGCAAGGCAATCGGGCCCTTGTCGGCGATGCGTTGCGCGATCTCCAGCGTCTTCGTTTGCAATTGATCGGCCGGCACGACGTGATTTATCAATCCGATCGCGTGCGCAGTCTTCGCGTCGATGATCTCGCCCGTGAGAATCAGCTCCATCGCTTTTCCTTCGCCTACGAGCCGCGTCAAACGCTGCGTGCCGCCGCCGCCGGGAATGATCCCAAGATTGATCTCAGGCTGGCCAAACGACGCATTCTCACTAGCGATACGAATGTCGCACGCCAGCGCGAGCTCGCAACCGCCGCCGAGACAGTAGCCATTGATCATCGCGATCACCGGCTTGGGAAACGTGTCGATGGCGGTGAACAACGATCGGCCCATCATCACGTCGCGCTGCGTGATCGAAGTGCGTCCCGCAAACTCCGCGATGTCAGCGCCCGCGATGAACGCCTTGTCGCCTGCTCCAGTAAACACAACCACGCCGACGGAAGTATCGTTGCGGAGTTCTTCCAACAACGCCGCTCCTTCTTCGCGAGTCTTGATGTTTAGCGCATTTCGTTTTTCCGGACGGTTGATCGTGATGATGGCGACGCGCTCACGTTTTTCGAGCACAAGCGTTTCATAGGTTTGTGTCATTGGATTCTCCTGGTTTAAGAATCCACGGATTGTACCAATTACCTGTTTGAATCGTCGCGCTTCTTCACATAGATATCGCCACGCACAGACATCTCGGCTTTTTGCGCGAGCGTGTAGAGAACTCTTTCGAGTAGTTCCTTGTTTTCGACTTTGAAGCTGGTGATGCCGCTAACTTTCGAATCCGGATCGCTGTATTGCAGCGTCAGGTAACGCACTTTGGTTTTGATGAACCGTGCGGGCAGCGAATAGATCACGGGAACGGCGCCGGCGATGGTGGCGGCGCGGGGCTGGCGCTTTTGCGTGTCGGCGAAAGCTGAAGTGATGGCTTCGTAAGGGATCGAGATCTCTTTCGGCGGTTTCTTGTCTTTGAAGAGCAGACGATTGTTCTCGTCGTCAAACGTCAACGTGCCTTCCATCGTCTTTGTGTAACCAAAGACCCCGCCTTCGTATTTTGCTTTGACGGTTTTGGGGGCGGGCGCAGGCGTGCTCATTTTGGCCTGGTTTGGATCGGGCTCTATCGAGCGCGGCCGTTGCGCAAACGCGCCGGTCAGCATGGCGCCGAACAAAAACAGAGTCAGAATGGTTCGCATTGTGTAGGTCTCCTTATAAGCCCGCCCCGGCCCACGCCGGAACGCGATACAGAATCCACCAAAGAAAGAGTTGAATGCCGAGTACGACGACGCCGACGATTGTGCTCGCGTAACAGACGTGCCGCACTTCGCTGGTTTGGTGGACGATACGATCTGACGATGCCTGCTGTGCCGATTAGCACCGCGCCCGGACAAAAGATAATTCCGAGATACGGAACCAGGGAGTATGTCGCGAACGCACGGGCGGTGGCTGTCAGATCCACGATTTATTTTGCAAATGGTTTCACACGTTCGATCGATTCTTTGAAATCCGCGTCGCCCGGAGCGAGTGCCGCGCCACGTTGATAAGCGCCAAGGGCTTTCGTGTAGTTTTTGGTCACTTCGTAAGCATAACCAAGCTCGCGATAGGTGTTGACGTCATCCGGCGACTTCTTCGAGGCCGTTTCAAGCGCGGCGATTGCTTTCGGAAAATTTGTCGCGCGCGAATGTGCTACGCCAAGCAGATAAAACGTGATGCCACTCGCATCCGGCGCAGTCGTCGCCCGTTCGAGCGCTGAGCCGCACGGGCATACTGTTTCGATCCGATCAACGCCTGGCCGAAAAGCGTGACTGCTTCGGCGTCGGTGCGGAGTTTGATGAGTCCCTCACCCGCGCGAACCGCGTTGAGATAATCTTCATCCGCTTTCGCTTGATCGGTGCTCGTCGCAGCGCGTCGCAGGTAAGCCGAGGTCAACAACGTCCACGCGCCTGTCAGCCGCGCGTCGTTTACCGTCGCTCGATTGAGCGAAGCGATAGCGCCGTCGAGATCGTTTTTCGCGAGCGCGATCTGGGCCAGGTAAAAGAGTGATAACGAATCTTTCGGATTGAGCTTCACGACGGCGTTGAAACTCTTCTCAGCCTCAGCCACCTTTCCGGTTTTGTATTCCGAAATGCCGCGATAGTAGATCAACATCGCATCGGGCTTGTTGGCGTCGCGCGTGGCAGTCACGAGATACGGCAGCGCTTCCTCGTATTTTTCAGACAGCATGTACGCCTGACCGAGCGCGCTCTCCGTGTTTGGATCTTCCTGTTTCGAGCTTCGTTGTAACTGAACTGCCTTCTCGAGATCCTTCGCCGCTTCCGCGTACTGCTTCATGTTCAGCTCCGCGAAACCAGCGATCTTCCACGCCTCCGGATCGTTCGGGTGCGACACGGTCAACTCTTTTGCCGCCTTCGCCGCTGCGGCAAACTGCTTCTGCTCTAACAGCAAATAAGCCTGCTTCGTGTCAGCAGTGCCGACGGTGTTGACGACCGGGCGGACCGGTTGCACGTCCAATAACGAATCGCTCGAGCTCGTGCGCCGCGCCGGCGTCGCTGACGGTTCGGGTCGCAGCAACGGATCGGAAGCCGATTTATCGACTGTCGCGGTCGTTTTGGACGTCTGCCTGGTGTTGGCGCGCCTGGGCCTCGTCGATTGGGCTTGAATAACTGACGCGGCCAGGAACAGCGCGGCTCCAACACTGAAAAGTCGCGGAATAAAGGTAGATCTCTTCATAATGGGTCAGATTGTATTCGGGAGAGGATAGGTTTGAAAGCTCAGACCGTTTCCGTGAAGTTTCGGATGCAGCGGGGGCGGGCGGAGTTTGCTCGTCAGGTGTGGAAAAACGGGGTAATCGTACAGTAGGAAAGATTCACGAAGCGCGCGTTACCTTAACGCCGAAGGCGTTGGCTAATTCCAGCCCAGGGTTGCCTCAACCCTGGGTGGAGTTAGCCTTAAGCTTTTGAACTCTGAAGGAGTTTCAAACGCAAACCGAACACTTTCAGTGTTTTATAATTCTCTTCTCGCTTGACCCAGGGTTGAAGCAACCCTGGGCTGGAATTAGCCAACGCCTTCGGCGTTAAGTAAGGTGAGGTTTCTAGTTAAGAACGTCGCGGCGGATGAATTCGAAACAGCCCACAATCGTCGCGATTATGCCGCCAACGACGCCGATCACGATCGCCGACGTATATCGTCCGGCGATGAAGATGTTCATCGGCAGTAACCACGGGTAGTATTTGCCAACCGACGCGCTCGCCGCAAATAACGCGAAGAACGTCCCGGCAATGCCGGCGCCTAGAGGGATCGGAAAGCCTGACCAGCGCACGCTGATCCACGTGTGAATCGCTATGATGAACCACGAAGCGAGCCAAACAACCGCGGCGTATTTTGCGATCGAGCCGTAAGGCGCAGGGCCGGAGTTGGCTAGCTCCGGCCGCACGAGCATCGCCGCCATGCCAACCACGACGATCAACGCAGCGAGAATAAATGTGCTGATAAGAATCAGCGCCTGCGCGACGATCACTTTCGCAAAGTAGATCGAGTAACGCGGCACCGGTAAAGCGAAGATGTGTTTCCACTGGCGGTCGCCGTGCTCGATGCCGTTGAGCAGCGCGGTCTCCAGCGTGATCAGCAGCGGCAACATGAACACGGCCCAGATCTGTAACGAGCTTGTCGTCACCGTTTCCCAGAGGTTGAAATCCGGAGCGAACTTCTTTGTGCGCCACGCGATGAAGAATTGCAGTGTCGCGACCAGGAACGGCAACACGAAGATGACGCGAAACGCGAGTGTGCGTTTTAGTTTCAACAACTCAGCGTGCAACGCTCGCAGCAACGACATCACGCGGCCCTCCTTCCCACGGGTTGCGTCGTTGTAAGCGTAAGGAAGATGTCTTCGAGCGACGGTTGCGCGAGCGCAATGTGAAAGACGTCGAGTCGTTGGTCCACCAACAACTTGTTTATCTTTGCGGCGTCGTCAGAAGTCTTCGCGGCAATGCTCAACATGCCGTCAACGCTGCGATGAACGTTCCAACCGGCTTTCGCAAGACATTCGCTTGCGGCGTCGATTTGTTTCACGCCGACGATCAGTTGCGTTTGTTGTTTGGTTTGTAATTCCGTCAGCGGGCCTTGAAAGAGCAGCTTGCCTTCGTGAATGATGCCGATGTGACTCGCGATCTGTTCGACTTCGCTCAGCAAGTGGCTCGAAAGAAAAACAGTGACGCCAAACTCATCCGGCAGACGGCGAATCAGATCGCGCATTTCGTGAATGCCTGCGGGATCGAGACCGTTCGTCGGTTCGTCGAGAATGAGCAGCTCGGGTTTGTTTAGTAATGCGAGCGCGAGACCGAGGCGTTGTCGCATACCGAGCGAGTATTCGCGTACGCGGCGGTCGGCGTCTTTCGTTAGCTTGACTGTGTCGAGCGCGACGTCGATCAGGTTGCGTGGTGCGCCGAGTAGACGGCGTGTGACTTCGAGGTTTTCGCGGCCGGTCAGATGAGGATAAAGCGATGGCGATTCGACGAGCGCGCCGACGCGTCGCATCAACGAAGCGCGATCGCGGGCAACCGGCACGCCGAACAAACGAACCTCGCCGGCGTTGGGACGGATCAGGCCGAGCAACATGCGGATGGCAGTCGTTTTGCCGGCGCCGTTTGGACCAAGAAACCCGTAAACACCCGCTGCCGGCACCGAGAGGTTTAGCTCGTCGACGGCAACGCGATCGCCAAAGCGGCGCGTCAATTCGCGGGTTTCAATCAAACATTCGTCCATCATCGTCTCCCGTGGATAAACGCACGAGAACCCAAACAAATTAACAGCCCAGCCATAAACCAAGCGCCTGTGGTGTTAGTTTGGCGTATGCGTCTATTTTTACTTTTACTCGTTTTAATAAGCTGCCAGATGGTGGCAACCGCTCAATCGCAAGCGGAGCAGGTGGAGTCGTTACTAAGCCGCGAGATGCGCGAGCGAAGAATTCCCGGTCTGCAGGCGGCGATCGTCTATAAGGGAAAAATCGTTCTCTCAATCTCCAGGGGAACTGCCGATCTTCAGCAATCCGTTCCTGTAAGCAAACAGACCGTCTTCCCAATCTACTCGTGTACTAAAGCATTCACGGGCGTCGCGATCATGCAGCTGGTCGAGGAAGGCAAACTCGATCTCTCCGCGCCGATCTCGCGTTACCTCGACGATCTTCCCGAATCGTGGAAACCGATCACCGTCCGACAATTGCTGACACATGTCTCCGGCCTGCCCAACATTCTCCGTCTCCTCGATCCAATCACTTACGGCTTGCCGAATGGCGTCACCGAAGAAGAGTTGTGGAAGAAAATCAAAGCACTGCCGATGGCTGCGCCGACCGGCGAACGCTTCAGTTACAACCAAACAAATTACGCCCTGTTGGGAAAGATCGTCGACAGACTGCGCGCGAAACCATTCGCCGACGTGTTCAAGGAAAGACAGTTTCAGCCTGCCGGCCTGACGGGCACGGGCTTTGGCGATTCACGCGACATCATCCCGAACAAGACACCGACCTATCGTTACACGAAAAACATTGATGGTGAGAAGCTGAGCCAGGAACGACTCGTGATCGATTACGCGGAGTTTCCGCCGTTTCGCCGCACCGCATCGGGGATGAACAGCACCGCCGAAGATCTCGCTCGCTGGATCATTGCTCTACAGAAAGGCCAGTTCCTCAAAACGAAAGCCGCGCTCGACACACTTTGGAAAGCCGGAACATACAACGACGGTTCGCCGACACAGTGGGCTATGGGCTGGATGACCAAACCGCGGCCGAAACATCGGGCGGTGATTGCGACCGGAGGCAGTCGCGCGGCGTTCTTTGTTTATCCTGACGACGATCTCGCGGTCGTAGTTCTGACTAACCTCGTCGGCGCTTTTCCCGAAGAGTTCGTCGACGAACTGGCTGGTATTTACAATCTCGAGATCGCGCTGTCAGATCCGGTGACGAGGTTACGAATGGAGTTGCGCCTTGGTGGCTATGAGCAGGCGATCCCAGTCTACAAGGAGTTGAAAAAGAGGAACCCGGAGTTTCAACCGCTGGAAAACGATCTGAACGACTGGGCTTATCGCATGCTCAACGGCGGCGGCAAGCCGAAGGAAGCCCTCGAGATCTTCAAACTAAACGTATTTATCTACCCGAACAGCGCGAACGTCTATGACAGCGTCGCGGAAGCCTACGAAGCAAACGGCTTCCGCGACCTTGCCATCAGTAACTACAAACGATCCCTCGAGCTCGATCCGAAAAACACCAACGCCGCCCAGCAATTGAAGCGGCTAATGCAGTTCTAGAAGTTCAGCTTCAGGCCAAACTGGAACTGCCGCGAATCAAACGCCGCGGTTGGGCGGCTGTAGTAGCGTCCGCCTTCCGTGCGCTGATTGAAGGAGCGAACGTCGTCGATAAACGGCGACGCAGCGGCTTCGTTGAAGCGATTGAACAGGTTGAATCCTTCCGCGATCAATTCCAACCGCACACGCTCGCCAATCGGGACCAGCTTCGCCAGTCGCAAGTCGAGTGACATGAAGCTGTGCGTCAGGCCGTAGTTGCGCGGCAAGCTGCCGGTCGAAAACATGCCGTTCGTAATCAACGGCGCGCAGCCGGACGTTCCCGGCACGCACAACGTGCCATCAGCAAGCACGGCCGGACGATCCGTTTGGTTCGACTGGTCGTTGTTCGTGTCCTGATTGCTCAGGATGTTGAACGGGCGACCCGACGAGATCTCGAAGATCGGAGCGATCGTGAAGTTTGACAGGAAGCGGTTGAAGCCGCTGCCCTGGTTCCAACTGCTCGGCGAAGCAATCACCGCGCTGAAAACAAAACGGTGACGCTGATCGAAAAGCGAATCTGCACGCTCAGCCGCGAAGTTGCGATTGTCCTGCGGCAACAGCAACGTTTGCAGGTCTGACGAATCGTCGATCGAGTGCGACCAGGTGTACGACGCGAGGAACTGGAAGTTGTTCGAGAAGCGTTTCTTCAGGTCCACGTTCAACGCGTTGTAGGTGGAATTGCCGTCGGAGGTTTGCGCATTGATCGAGCCGAACGGCGAAACTGTTCCGGGAGTTCGCAGCGTGCCCGCAAGCGCGCTGTTCAGCACCGCCGGCGTTACGAGGCCGCCCGAAAGCGCCTGGGCGAGGAAATAGTTTGGCGCGCTTGGCCGGAAGAAGTTCGCGATGCCGGCATTAATCGACGCGACTGCCCAGGTTCGTGAGCGGCGCGGCAATCATTCCGGGAACGATGATCGCAAACGTCTGGCCCGCAGTTGGAAACGCCGGGGCGCCGGTGGGCGTCGTCATCGTGAAACACTGAAGCGGCACGCCGCCGGGACAAGCAGCGCCGGCTGTCGGAATCGAAAATGCTATCGCCTCAGTCGTGCTTACGGGATTGCGTCCCGCCAACCGGACAGAAGTTCTGAATCTGCAACTCCGTGCGCGGCGCATTGATGTCGAGCGGATGCGGCAAGTGACGCGCGCCGACGTAGATGTAGCTGCCGGAGAGCGTCATGTTTTCCGTCAATTGGCGCTCGATGGTGAAGTTACCCTGCGTCGCGTAGGCGTACTCGAAGTTCTTCTGCACGTGCAGCGTGAACGGGAGCACTGGACCAAAGCCGGGGAACGTTTGATCGTTGAATCGTTGCCGGCCGAATTGATACTGCGCTCCGGCAGCAACACCCGGCGTCACGACACCAGCGGGACAAATCGGCGTGATTGGTCCACCCGGCGGACAAACTGTTCCCTGGAACACCTGCACGGCATTCAGCAACGCCGTCTGCGACGGACTTCCCGGCGTCAGGATGCCTTGTTGTTGTTGCACGGCGTCGGCGATGTCGGAGTTGAAGGCGATCGCCAGCAGCGGGTGATCGTAGAAGAGACCGAACGCTGCGCGAATCGCCGTCTTGCCGTCACTCCATGGATCCCACGCGACTGCCAGCCGCGGCGCCCAGTTGTTCTTGTCGCGCGGAAATCCTTGCTGGACGCCCATCGCGTCCTGAGCCGCGAGGACCTGTTCGGCGCGTCAGAGTGATTCCCGACAGCGGATCGCGCAATGGCAGCGTCGGGATCTGTTCGGTCAGCTCGATGTCGTAACGAACACCGTAGTTGATCGTCAGGTTAGGCCGAATCTTCCACGAATCCTGCGCGAAGAACGCCATCGGCTTGTTGCTGATGCTGCTGATCGGATTGCCGAAACCCCTGAATGAAGTTGGCCGGGAAGCCGAGGCCATACTGTTGCACCGGCGTGAAATCGGGCGCACCGGCGAAGGCCGGATTGAGCGTGGTCGCGGAGAGTCCGCCGAAGTTGAACAGACCGGCGAAGTTCAATTCGAAGATCGCTTCCGGAATGCGAATGAAAGCGATGTCGCCGCCGAATTTGAAGTTGTGGTTGCCGGCGACGATGTTGATGTTGTCAGTAAACTCGTAACGCGTTTCGCTGCGCAGCACGGGCGAGAAAAGCTCGCGGCCGATGAACGCCGTGCCGGAAATGTTGAAAGCGACCGCGTCGCCGTTTGCGATTTGAAAGTCGCGCGGCGCAGGCCGAAGTTGAATCGAGCTTCGTTGACCAAGCGCGTTAGAAAGCGTCGACGTCAGCGTCGTGACCGCCGACAGTCTCTCAGTGTCTGAATACCGGTGCGCGAGAAATCGTTCTGACCAAGCGACTGGTTCTGCGACTCGACCTGAATACCGCTGATCTCGCTCGGGTTGTAACCAAACCGTAAATGTGAACTGGTGCTCGGGAGTGATCAGGTGGTCCAACCGGAATGAATTGAACGTCGTGTCGATCCGTAATCGGAAATACCGACTGCAGACTGTTGAGCGGCCGGAAAGCGATGAACTGTCACCAGCGGCGTTTGATCGTGCCGCTCGGCACCGGCGCGCCTGACAAGAATGAACCGTGGTCCAATGGCGCCGGGCGTGATCGGACTGATCGCCGGACACAAGCTGCCGTCGTTCGGCGACGTCAACGGATTGCTGCCGGTCAACGCTGTCGATGCCGCCGCTGGAAGCAAAGAACGCATAAGCACGCGCGCCGCAAACGCCGTTGGGCGTGCCCGTGGCGACGAGCGCGTTGATGAATGCCGCCTGCTGCGGCGTGATGTTGTTGAAAGTGCGCGCAATCGGATTGAGTCCGGGAATCACCGGAATCGTGGCCGATGCAGTTCAGGCCCTGCGACACGTTGCTGGTGAAGAATCCCGACTCATTACGCCGTCGTTGTTCGAAGGCGAAGAAGAAGAACGTGTGATCCGGATTGAACGGGCCGCCAAGTGTGAAACCATACTGGCTGCGCGTAAACGGCGGATCTTCCATCGGCGCGAAAGCGTTGCGCGCCTGGAAACTCCGGTGACGCAAAAAGCCAAAGATGTTTCCGTGCAACTCTTTCGTGCCGGCTCTTCGTGACGACGTTGACGACGCCGCCCGCCGAACGGCCAAACTCAGGCGCGAACGAGTTTGTCACCACCTGAAACTCCTGCACCGCTTCCTGGCTGACAGTTGAACGCGAGGCGTTGACCGAATTGTCAGTGTTGTCCGCGCCGTCAACCTGGACGAGGTTCGAACGGCCGCGCTGGCCGCCGAAGTTCAAGCCGGTGGTCGGCGCTGGTCCGATCGGACGGCCGGTGTCGCGGCCGACGGTCGAGGTCGTCAGCGTGAACGATGAGATAGTTGCGTTCGTTGATCGGAAGATTGTTGATTCGTTGCTGATCGATAGTCGTCGCGATAGCTGTCTTTGAAGTCTCGACTATTTCCGAAGTCGCGTCGGAGACGGTGACGACTTTCAGCTGATCTGCCCTGGTTCAAGCTGAGATGTTCAGCTTCAGCAGCCTGCCCGACCGTGACAGTCACGTTCGATAATACGCCTTCTTAAAATTCGGCGCTTCGACAGTTACCTCATAATCGCCGGGCGGGAAATTGATGATGCGATAGAACCCATCGTCGTTGGTGGTTGCAGTGCGGGTGAAGTTCGTGGCCGGATTGCGGGCGGTGACGGTCGCGTTTGTGACCACGGCCCCGGTCGAGTCTCTCACAGTACCTTGCAGGTCGGCAGCGTTGGACTGCGCCTGGCCGAAGGCGCGACACTCACGGCTGCGAGGGAGATCGAGCAGCAGAGAGGTGATTCGACATGATCTGACAAGCCAGGACTTTAAGGATACAAACATCGTCGTATTCTCCTTAACTAGTTTTCGCGGCTCTGGAAACTCGCGCAAGTCACTAAAGACTCTTTGGTTTACGTTACGCTTTCCGTGGACGAGATTGCTCGGAGATCCGTCTCCGATTACAGACGACGCGCGGGAGTGAATGTGCGCCGTATTATCCATTGTGTTCGCCATGAGTTAGGGCGATGCAGAGAGACCATACTGCTCAATCTTTTTACTCTAAAAAGAGCTTTCGTGGCAAGAACTTATGTGAAGTGGGTTTGGCGCGTGTAGCGCGGGCGAGGCGGTTGCGAATGCGCTCGCTGGCGCCGCAGATCGCGATGCCCAGTTCGGCGAGTCGGGGACTGAAGGCGGCGTGGCGAAGTAATCCGCAAATTCGTAGACGCGAGTCGAACCTTTGGCGATAAACGGCGGCATAATCATCGGCGAGCAAGGCAAAGGAATCGTTTTGGTGACGAAGGATCGTTTGGGCCGCGAGCTCGCCGCTTTCAAACGCCATCAACATGCCGCTACCGGTAAAAGGATCGATAAACGCGGCAGAGTCGCCGATCGCGAGCAAACCCGGCGCGGGACTCGGGCGTTGCCGGCCGAAACGTTCCCACGAGGCGCTGAGCCATTCCGAAACGGGTTCCGCTTTCGCGAGTGTGCGCGCGGCGCGCGGGTTCTTCATCACAAACTCGCGCATCACTCTGTTCCGGATCGGAATTGCAACTCTTAACGTGTTCGGCGGCGATGATGAAACAGAGATTGCTCGTGCCTGATTCGACTGTGCTGAGTCCGCCGTAACCGCCGGGATAGAAGTAGATCTCGCACGCCCCGGGCGCGACGCTCGTGTTGCGCAAATGTGCTTTGAAGGCGACGAGGCTGGGACGTTTAGTATTCTTTTGATCGGTCTTTCGCGACAGGATGCGCGCGCGCCCGGTGGCGTCGAGCGTGATCGGCGCGCGATGTTCTTCGTGACCGCCGTCGATCTTTATGCAAACGCCGGCGACAGTTTCGTCCTCGACAAGCGGTTCCGTGATGCTCGCGCCTTCGATCACCGTCACACCGTCATGCTGCGCGCGTCGTAACAGAAGTTCGTCCATCACCGCGCGGCTTAATCCAAACGCCGCACGGCCGCCAAACCATTTGCTCGGGACCGCGACGTGATGTCCTTTGCTCGAATAGAAAACAGTCTCTTCCAGCAAAGCCGGACCCGCAGATTTCATCGGTCCATCGACGCCGAGTTTCTCGAAGTGGTTCCAACACTCGGGCGAGATAAACTCGCCGCACAATTTCGCGCGCGGAAACTTCTTCTGCTCGATCAGCAACACGCGCACGCCGCCGTGCGCCAGGTGAATCGCGGCGCTCGCGCCTGCTGGTCCACCACCGGCGACGATCACGTCGTAGTTGTTGTTACGTGGTTTGAGCATTCAACGCCAAACGGAACGGGAAGTGGCGTTCGACCAACGCATCGCGCAGCCCAGCCCGTTTCGCCAATTCGAATAATTCTTCGGCTTTGAAACTTCGCAAAATCGAGAGGGCGCCATCGTGACGAAGCAAACGGTTCTTGAGAACCAACTTTCCGAGTGTCGTATAAAGAAGATAAGCAACCGGATGACGATGAAGATCGATCACGATTATGTTCCGGCGCGCCACCCGTTTCATTTCACGTAAGATCTGGACCACCTGCTCTTCGACAAAATGATGCGTGAACAGAGAACAGATCACGTAATCAAAATCCGCGTCCGCGAACGGAAGTTTCAATGCATCGCCACGCACGGAAGTGATCTCCGGAAACTCGCGCGACTCTTCGAGGATCGCCGCAGACGAGCGTTCGTTTAATTCTAGACCTACACCGCTCATCTTGCGACCCGTCTCACGCGCCCACGCCGCGGCGACACGCAAAAGCTCGCCTGATCCCGCGCCGACGTCAAGCAACGAAAACTCGCGCAAGCGCGCGGCGGCGATTTCTCTGAAGAGCGTGCTCTTCAACGTGTGCGCATCACCCATCCAGCGATTAACGAGTTGCAGCTCGCCGATGCAGGACTCGTACTCGGCCGCCGTGTAATTCCCCGTGTCGATGTGTTCGAGTTCGTAACTACGCCGCTTGAACCTGTCAAACATGTCCTTGACTAAGTGATACAGTGAAGTAAGTACGCCGAAGGCGTTGACTAATTCCAGCCCAGGGTTGTTTCAACCCTGGGTTTAGTAATGGATTAATCGCTTGAACTCTGAAAGAGTTTCAATTGCAAACGAACACTTTCAGTGTTTTCTAATTCTCTTCTGCTATACCCAGGGTTGAAGCAACCCTGGGCTGGAATTATGGAACGCCTTTGGCGTACTAACCATTGAGTTCTTTTTGGATCACGAGTGCGCTGTTCTTCGAGCCAAAACCGATACAGTTGCACAAAGCAATTTGCACTCGCGCTTCACGCGCTTTGTTGGGGACGTAATCGAGATCGCAATCCGGGTCAGGATCGTCGAGATTGATGGTGGGAGGAATCATGTTGGTGTGCATCGCGCACAGCGTTGCGCCCAGGCCGGCCGCGCCGCTCGCGCCTTGCGGATGTCCGATTTGCGACTTAGTCGCCGACATCGGAATACGCGCGGCGTTTCCGTCGAACGCCAGTTTCAAGGCGCTGGTTTCGATGCGATCGTTCAGCAGGGTCGACGTGCCGTGAAGATTCACGTAGTCGACGTCTTTCGGTTCGCAGCCGGCATCGGCGAGCGCCAGGCGCATCGCGCGCGCAGGCTCGTCGCCGTCTTCCGCGAGACGCACGCGATGATAAGCATCGCAAGTAGCGCCGTAGCCGGTTATCTCTGCATAAATTTTCGCGCCGCGATCGGTCGCGTGCCGCAGGTCTTCGAGAACGTAGATCCATGAACCTTCACCCAACACCATTCCCGATCGGTTAAGAGAGAACGGGCGCGATGCGCGATGCGGTTCGTCGTTCCAGTCGTTCGTCAACACTGTCATCAGGTTGAAGCCGGCGAGAATGCCCGGCGCGATCGGAGCGTCGACGCCACCGGAGAGCATCATGTCCTGACGGCCGAGCGCGATGTGTTGCGCCGC
The DNA here is from genome assembly GCA_963770215.1 of uncultured Acidobacteriota bacterium. GTDB lineage: Bacteria > Acidobacteriota > Blastocatellia > Pyrinomonadales > Pyrinomonadaceae > PSRF01. Next base: position 984,145 of record CAVYOP010000004.1, on the reverse strand, counting down.
ATAGGCCATCGCGTCAGTCGAGCTCGTGCAACCGGTGGAGACGATGTGCGAGAGACCGCGCAAGCCAAACGCCATCGAGAGCTCGCTCGATAGACCACCGTGCGTCGACGAGGGAATCGTGTAAACGCTCGCCTTGTTTGTTGGACCAACGTACCAGTATTCGTATTGCTGTTCGGTGAAAGCGAGCCCGCCGCCGCCGGTTCCCAATTGCACGCCAAACGCGCGACGTTCTTCGAGCGACATGTCGCTGGGAAATATTTGCGCGTCTTCGAGAGCTTCACGCGCTGCCGCCAACGCGAGCGGCACCGTGCGCGGCACGTGCTTGCGATCTTTCGGATTGAGTTGTGCCTGCCAATCGAAGGAAGGAACTTCAGCGGCAATCTGAACCGGAAAACTGGAAGGATCGAACGTTTCGATTCTGCGGACTCCGCTCTTTCCCGAGAGGAGTCCGCTCCAAAATGCTTCGCGTCCTATTCCCAACGGCGTGACACACCCCATTCCGGTGATGACTACCCGGCGTAGACGCGTCAACGCTCTCAACATGAGGATACGATCCGTGTTTTCACAGTCGAGCTAAACTTTCTGCCCGCACTCATTGCAGAATTTAGCACCCGGGGCCAATTGCGCCTGGCAATTCGCACACAGCGCTGGTCCCTGCTTGGCCCCACATTCCGTGCAAAACTTCGCGCCTGGATTGTTCTTCGCACCGCACTGCGGACAAGGCACACCGGCCGCAGGTTGAGCAGCCGCGCCGCCGCCGGCGCCTTCTCGCGACCCCTTGATCGCGTCAGTCATCGCGCTCGCCATCGCATTTCCAACCGCGAAGCCGGCGCCGAGCCCTGCTCCCGTTCCCGCACCGCCCGAAGTATTCTGTGCGGCATCGCGCATCGCATCGGCAGCCTGGAATTGCGTGTACCGGCCGACGTCGCCGATCACACCCATCGAAGTGCGCTTGTCCATCGCCGCTTCGACTTCCTGCGGCAGCGAGATGTTCTCGACGAAGAACTTCGTCAGCTCCAAACCAAAACCTTTGAACTCTTCGTTCAGCTTTTGGCGTGCCAACGCGGAAAGCTCGTCGTAGTTTGACGCGAGATCGAGCGCCGCGATCTTCGACTCGGCGAGAGCATCGCTGAAGCCGCTCACGAGCGTGCGCTTGAGTTGTCCTTCGATGTCTTCGGTGACGAAGTGGGCCTTCGTGCCGGCGATCTCCTGAATGAAAGCCTTCGGTTCGCTAACGCGCATCGAATAAATGCCGAACGCGCGCAGCCGGACCATGCCAAAGTCGCTGTCGCGCATCATCACCGGATTCGGCGTGCCCCACTTCAGATCCGTGAACTGCTTCGTGTTGACGAAGTAAACCTCAGATTTGAACGGCGAGTTGAAGCCGTACTTCCACGCGCCTAACTTCGAAAGGATCGGCGTGTTGCCGCCGTCGATGGTGTAACGGCCGGGAGGAAATTGATCCGCAATCTGGCCCTCATGTACAAAAATCGCGGCCTGCGATTCGCGCACGATTAGCTGTGCGCCGTTCTTGATTTCCTGGTCCCGCACCGGAAATCGGTACACAAGCGTGTTGTTGGTGTTGTCGAGCCACTCGATTACTTCAATGAACTGCGAGCTAGGGCTTAAGCGGTCAAGTATTCCCATTTGAGCCTCATCTTCCTAACAAAATCGAAACCAGCGAATTATACGATCAGACGGGGGAATTTGATGCACGGCGAAACCAATTCCGGCGCCAGATGACAATCAAGGCCGCTAAACCACCGGCCGAGTCGATCAGGCTGTCGTAAATCGTGCCCGTGCGCGAGGGGACGAAGGACTGATGATACTCATCAAGCAAGGCGTAGACAACAACGAGTAATAACGACACAAGAAACCATCGCTCGCGCAGCGCCGGACGCGGCGAGCCGCGAAATGCGCGCGCCGCCAGGATTGCGAGTATCGCGTACTCCATCAGGTGGGCGAGCTTTCTCGTGAACGCGTGGATCGCGAGCATCGTTTCCGGCGTCGTGTCGGGGAACAGCCAGAGTACCAGCGGGCCAATGATTCGCGAGGTGTTTCCGGCGGAGAAGTTGCCGGTTGAAGCGAACGAGATAAACGCCATCCACAGAACAAGCGGCAGGTAGCGGCTAATCGTTACCGGGGGTTGTTTTAGAGGGCGGCCGCTCCGGAGACGACTTCGATGATCTCATTAGTGATCGCCGCCTGGCGGATGCGATTCATGTTCAACGTCAAAGTGTCGATCAGTTCGCTCGCATTCTTTGACGCAGAATCCATTGCCGTCATGCGCGCACCATGTTCGGAAGCCACCGATTCGAGCAACGCGCGGAAGATCTGCGTCTCCACCAAACGCGGCAGGAGGCGGCCTAACATCTCGTCGGCTGGTTGCTCGTAAATGTAGTCGACGAGGTTCGCCGGTTGTTGAGTCTTCGTGTCGGGTTGTTCTTCTTCCTTGGCGCGAGCCACGGGCAACAACTGTTCGAGCACGACGCGTTGCGACAGCACCGACTTGAACTCGTTGTAGATGAGGAAAACTTTGTCGATGCCTTCGTCTTCGGTGTAACGCTTGATGATCGAGCGAGCGACTTCCAGAGCTTCTGAAAACTCGACGCGTCCTTTGCCAGTCACACCGAGAAACTCACCGACCAACGTTGCGTGTCGATTGCGGAAGAAGTCGCGGCCTTTACGCCCAATTGGGAGCAGCTCGATCGTCTTGTCAGGATTGTCCTTGATGAACGCTTGCGCGGCTTTCGTCAGGTTAGTGTTGAAAGCGCCGCACAGTCCTTTGTCGGCCGTGACCAGAACGAGGAGATAGCGCTGATCACCGCGTCGATCGAGCAACGGGTGATGAAAGTTCTCGTCAGTTCGCTTGGCGAGTTCGCCGAGCACTTCCATCATCTTGTTTGCAAACGGACGCGCGGTGACCACGCGATCCTGCGCGCGCTTGAGCTTCGCGGCAGACACCATCTTCATCGCCTTGGTGATCTGCTGCGTGTTCTTAACCGACTTGATGCGCCGGCGAATGTCCAGAAGATTCGGCATTGCTTACGCTGTGGCCGCCGCGGACGGTTTTCGTGCGGGCGGCGGAGTAAAGTCTGTCGTGTCGCCTTGTTTCTGCCAGGTGTCTTTGAAATCTTCCAACACCTGTTTCAGATCCTTCTTGATGTCGTCTGTCAGCGTTTTCTTTTCCGTGATTGCGGCGAGCAGTCCCGGATGTGAATTCTCGACGAAGCTGAGCAGGCTCGTTTCGAAGCGACGCACGTCTTCGACTTCGACGTCGTCGACGAAGCCGTTGGTCGCGGACCAGATCACGAGCACCTGTTTCGCGACGTCCATCGGTTGATATTGCGGTTGCTTCAGAATTTCAGTCAGGCGCTGTCCGCGGGCCAACTGCGCTTGCGTCGCTTTGTCGAGGTCGGAACCAAACTGCGCGAACGCTTGCAACTCGCGGAACTGGGCCAGGTCCAGACGCAACGTGCCGGCGACTTGTTTCATCGCCTTGATCTGTGCCGCACCGCCTACGCGCGAAACGCTGTTGCCGACGTTGATAGCCGGACGGAAGCCGCTGTTGAAAAGGTCGGCTTCAAGGAAGATCTGTCCGTCGGTGATCGAGATCACGTTCGTCGGGATGTACGCCGAGATGTCGCCGGCTTGCGTCTCGATGATCGGCAAGCTGGTCAGCGATCCTCCACCCTTAAGATCAGAGAGCTTTGCGGCGCGTTCGAGCAGACGCGAGTGGAGATAGAACACGTCGCCCGGATACGCTTCGCGGCCCGGCGGACGGCGAAGCAACAGCGAGATCTCGCGATAAGCGGCGGCCTGTTTCGAAAGGTCGTCGTAAATTGTGAGCGCGTGTTTTCCGTTATCGCGGAAGTATTCGCCCATCGCGGCGCCAGAGTAAGGCGCCAGGAACTGCATCGCGGCGGGATCGGAAGCAGTCGCTTTGATCACGATCGTGTAGTCCATCGCGCCGAAGTCCTGGAGCGTTTTCACTACCTGGGCCACGGTCGAGGCCTTCTGGCCGATCGCGACGTAGATGCAGATTACGTCTTTGCCTTTTTGGTTGATGATCGTGTCGACGGCGACTGCGGTCTTGCCGGTTTGGCGGTCGCCGATGATCAGCTCGCGCTGGCCGCGGCCGATTGGGACCATCGCATCGATAGCTTTGAGACCGGTTTGCAGTGGCTCTTTCACCGGTTGACGATCGACCACGCCAGGAGCGATGCGCTCGACGGGATAGTAGTGCTCGGTCACGATTGGACCAGCCTCGTCGATCGGGTTGCCGAGCACGTCGACCACGCGGCCGACCAGCGCTTCGCCGACCGGCACCTGCATGATGCGTCCGGTGCGCTTCACGAGATCGCCTTCGCGGATCGTCTGAAAATCGCCGAACAACACCGCGCCGACCTTGTCCTCTTCGAGGTTCAACGCGAGGCCGCGAACGTCGTGCGGAAACTCGAGCAGTTCGCCGGCCATGACCTTTTCGAGGCCGTGAATCTCGGCGATACCGTCGCCAATCTTGATGACTGTTCCGACTTCGGTGACGGTGCCGTCGTTGTCGAAGTTCTCGATCTGTTTACGAATGATCTCGTTGATTTCGCTAGCTCTTATCGGTTCCATAATTTCCTCTGACTTCTATTCGAGCCTTAGTGCCCTGCAAGCTCATCCGACAAGCGGTCGAGACGGTTCTGAACCGAACTGTCAAAGATGGTCGAGCCGATGCGGGCCACCATGCCGCCGATGATCGTCTCGTCGGTGCTGAAGCTCACGCGCACGCGGCGTCCGGTGGCGGCCGCCAGCGTCTCGCGCACTGTGTTCTTTAGATCTTCCGAAATTGGAATTGCGGTGGTGACGTCAGCCGAAACTACGCCGGCGCGTTCGTCAAGCACCAGCGCAAAGCGTTCCGAAACGTCTCGCAACTGGGAGAGTCGCTGGTTGCGCAAGAGCACGCGGAGAAAACTCGCCGTCGTGGGCCGCACGCGCGTCCGCGAAATCAACTCTTCGAGCACTTTACGCTTGTCGTCGTAGGCGACGGTGGGATTCGCGAAAACTTCCTTTAACTCCGCGTTGGACTCGATCATCGAAGCCCACTGCTCGATCTCTTCCCGGACCTCACGCTCCTCTTTTCTTTCAACAACAACATCAGCAAGCGCCGAGGCGTAACGCCGCGCGATGGTTTGCAAACTCAAACTCGCGTCCTCCTCAACTCGTCGATGCTCTGGCTGATCAAAACCGCTTCGTCTTCGGGTTTCATCTGCGCCTTAATCGTTTGGCGCGCGACCTCGATGCTTCGGCTCGCAAAGAACTCTCGCAGTTGTTTGCGCGCGATCTTGTCCGCAGTTTCGATCTCTCTTTGGCCTTGCTGCTTGATTTTCTCGATCTCACGCGTGGTCGCTTCGGCTAATCGCTGGCGCTCTGCCTCGGCTTCGTCGCGGGCGTGTTCGCGTATTGATGCGATGTCGGCGTCGACATGGCCCAACAATGCTTCGGCTTCGGTGACTTTCGCTAACGCTTGTTCGCGTTGTTGCTGGGCCTGGACCAGTTCCTGCTTAATTGCCTCGCGGCGCGACGCTAAAGCTTCGCTGATCGGGCGGCGCAGAATATAGATCCCCACCGCCAGGAAGATCGCGAGGTTCAGAAACTTCCAGAGCTCGAGACCTGGGTAGTTAAACCACTCGGGTAATTCTACAGCCGCAAGTATGTACATCGGTGTTATTGTCGAGCGGGCCCGCGCAATATTTGAGAACTTATCAATCCGCCCATGTTAGTCGCCTGCGTTTCAAGTTCTGCACGAACCTGGTCCTGCTGTTGTCGCGTGGCCTGAACCTGTTGTTCGACGGAGCGCGAAACCTCTTCGCGATACTGCCGTACCTTTTCGTCCTTATCTTTGAGCGCGGCTGAGCGTTCCTTTTCCAATAGCTTGTAGCCCTCCGAACGGGCCTCGCGCATTGCGCCGTTGTATTTCGCCAGCTTCTCTTCGGCCTCAGCGCTCAATGTTTCAGCCTCAGTCAGGCGGCCGCCGATCTCTCGTTCACGTTTGGCCAGTATTTCGTTGATCGGCCGAAGCAGAGTGCGATTCAGGACGAACACCATGACTGCGATGAACACGAGATGGAGCAGTAAGGTGGCGTCAGGGACCAACTGAATTGAGTTCTCTGCCAGGAACAACATCCGAATCCTCTACTAAATTAGTTGATTATTGACTGCCGAAAAGCGCGCGAGTCTAACATGGTGAAGTAGGAGGGTCAACCGACGCTCAGTCTCGACAAGCTTAGGTTCGCCATTGTATTTTGTAATACGCCGCGGCGTTACAACTTACACGGATGTCGCCTTCATAAGCAAATCGTAGATGCGATCCAAGTCCTGAATGTTATAGAAACTGATTTCGACTCGGCCGCCTCCGTCGCTGCCAAGGGGGATGATTCGCACTTGAGTGCCAAGCGCCCTTCTGAGCTTTGTCTCCGCTGCCCGGATATTCGGGTCTACAGCCGGCGATACCCGCGGTGCCCGGGCGGGTCGATCAGTCGCCGCCTTCTGGACTAACAATTCCGTCGCTCTAACCGAAAGTCCGCCCTCGATTACCTGCCATGCCAGTTTCCGCTGCAGTTCCTCCTGCGATACGCCGAGTATCGTTCGAGCATGACCGGTCGAGAGGCGTCCTTCCTTAACGAGCTGTTGCAGGTCCTGGGGCAACCGCAGCAGCCGGAGATAGTTCGTGATGTAAGAGCGGTCGCGCCCGACGCGGGTCGCCAGGGCTTCTTGCGTGAGTCCGACGCTTTCGATTAGTCGCTGGTAAGCCTGTGCTTCCTCAATGGGGTTAAGATCCTCGCGCTGGATGTTTTCGATGAGCGCGATCTCGAGCAGATCTTTGTCGGCGACTTCTTTGACGAGCACCGGCACGCGTTCGAGTCCCGCAATCTTCGCTGCGCGCCAGCGTCGCTCACCGGCAATCAATTCGAAGCCTTCGCCACGGCGGCGGACTAGCAATGGCTGGACGATACCGTGATTCTTGATTGAATCCGCCAGATTTGTAAGCGCCGCTTCGTCAAAGGTAGTTCGGGGCTGCATCGGCCCGGGAACGATGGAATTCAAATCAACTTCGGAAGATTCGGCTCCCAGATCGACGGTACCGTCAGAGGACAGCAGCGCCCCCAGACCCCGTCCCAGCGCTTTTCGATTCATTGACAATCTCCCGGGCGAGGTTTGAGTAGGCCTCCGCCCCTTTTGAATGAGCGTCGTAATTGATTATTGGCTTGCCGTGGCTTGGGGCTTCCGCCAATCTCACGTTGCGTGGGATTACCGTTTGGAAAACTTGTAGGCCGTAGAAGTCGCGCAGGTCGGCGGCGACAGCGGCTGAGAGGTTCGTGCGCTCGTCGTACATCGTGAGCAGCAGGCCTTCGATCATCAGTCCAGGATTATGAAGGCGGCGGATGCGCGCGAGCGTGTCGAACAGCTCGGTGACGCCTTCGAGGGCGTAGTATTCGCATTGAATCGGGACCAGGAGCGACTTTGCGGCCGTCAGGGCGTTGAGCGTGAGCAGGCCGAGCGATGGCGGACAGTCAATAATAATGTACTCGTAATCTGATTCGACTGCGGCCAGCGCGTGCTTGAGGCGAAACTCACGCTGCTGGACGTCAACCAACTCGATTTCTGCGCCGGCGAGATCCTTATTGGACGGGACAATGTCCAGGTTTGGGGTCGCAGTTGGCAGTTTGACGGCGGAGATTGGCTGGTCGAGAACCAGGCTGTGATAGAGGTTGCGGCGGAAGCTGCCCCGCTGAATACCGGCACCGGAAGTCGCATTTCCCTGCGGATCGGCGTCGACAAGTAACACCCGGTCGCCCAGGCTGGCGATAACCGCCGCGAGGTTGACCGCAGTCGTAGTCTTGCCGACTCCACCTTTTTGATTCGCTACGGCTATGATCTTAGCCATGAATGTTTCACGTGTCCCTGTCCGGCACACACTACCATAAAGATCGGGGACACGTGAAACATGTCCTGTCTAATCCGTGTTTTAAAGACTTTTTTGTTGGGCAGAGAGAAATACAAGCAAAGTTGATAAGGCACCAGGCGTGAGTCCGGGCAGCCGACGAGCTTCGCCGAAGGTTTGCGGGCGTGCCCGATCGAGGCGCTCTACGATCTCGTTTGAAAGGCCGCTTATGCTGGCGAAAGTTGTTTCGTGTGGAATCTTCAGGGTGTCATGTTGATATAGACGCGCGATGGTCGCCTTTTGCGAGTCGAGATAGCCAGCATAAAGCGAGTCGGCCAGCACGGAATTCAGATCGGCTTCGGCCACGGGCTTTAGCTCGGCGGGCAGCAGTGACATGATCAGATCGGAATTGACTTTCGGACGTTTCGCCAGTTGCGCGAGCGAGATCACGTCGCCGAGATCGGTCTCGAGCAATGCGGACACAGCCGCATGCTGTGTATCCGACCGACGCAGCCGCGTATTATCGAGCGCTGTTCGCAGCCTTTCCAGACGAGCCTGCCGCGCATTGAAGCGCTCCCAATCCGAATCGCCAACAAGCCCGATTTCCCTGCCGTACCGACCCAGACGCTCGTCCGCATTGTCATACCGCAGCGCCAGCCGGTACTCCGCCCGCGAAGTAAAAATGCGATACGGCTCGTCAACGCCCTGCTTGATCAAATCCTCGATCAGCACGCCGATGTACGACTCTTCCCTCCGCAGCCGTAGCGGCGTCACGCTTCTGCGTGTACAGCGCGGCATTAATCCCGGCCACTAGCCCCTGGCAAGCCGCCTCTTCATAACCCGTCGTTCCGTTGATCTGTCCTGCATGAAATAGGCCCGGCAGCCGCGTCGTCTGCAAATCCGGCCCGAGTTCGCGCGGATCGACGAAATCGTACTCGATCGCATAACCAGGCCGAATAATCCGCGTTTCTTCAAGACCCGGGATCATTCGCACCAGTTCCTGCTGCATTTCGCGCCGGCAACGAAGTCGAAAATCCGTTCAGGTAGACTTCGTTCGTATCGTGCCCCTCAGGCTCCAGAAAGAGCTGGTGCCGCGACTTATCGGAAAACTTGACGACCTTGTCTTCGATGGACGGGCAGTAGCGCGGCCCAACACCACTGATTTTCCCTGAATACAGCGGCGACTCCGCAATGTTCTCCCTGATCGAGTCGTGAACTCGCTGCGTGGTGTAGCCGATGTGGCACTTGATCTGCTCCTGCTCGATCTCGTCGGTCGCAAACGAGAATGGCACTGGCGTTCGATCTCCCGGCTGCGGTTCGAACGCGCTCCAGTCGATCGTCCGTCCATCCAACCGCGGCGGCGTTCCCGTCTTGAGCCGTCCCACCGGAAATCCCAGGTTCTTCAACGCCTCGGCGAGCTCAACCGACGCCGGTTCACCAGCTCGGCCGCCGCGATACGTACGCCGCCCGGTATGAATGAGCCCATTTAAGAACGTGCCGGTAGCGACGACGACTGCCTTCGTTCCGAAGCATCGCCCATCCTCGAGAGTCACGCCGACGAGCGCCCTTTACGAATGACAAAGTCGACGACTTTTCCCTGCCGCAGATGCAGATTCGACGTGGCCTCGAGCGTACGGCGCATCTCGGCGCGATAACGCAGACGATCCGCCTGCGCCCGCGGCGACTGAACCGCCGGCCCACGCGAGCGATTCAGCAAGCGAAACTGAATTCCCGTTCGGTCGATGACGCGACCCATGATGCCGCCGAGCGCATCGATCTCTCGCACCAGGTGCCCCTTCGCAATCCCGCCAATCGCCGGATTGCACGACATCTGTCCAACCAGATCGAGATTCAGCGTGATCAAGCCGGTCTCCGCGCCAAGCCGCGCGGCAGCCGAAGCCGCTTCGCAGCCGGCATGGCCCGCCCCAATCACGATCACGTCGAAATCCTCGTCGAACGACATCGTTATTTCCGTTTTACTTGCCGATACAAAACGTCGCGAATATCTCCGACAGAATATCTTCGGTGGTCGTCTCGCCCGTGATCTGTCCCAAGATACTTCAACGCATTATGCAGCGGCACGAGCACCAGCTCTTCACTGTGCCGATCGCGAAAAGCCGCCTGGGCCAACTCGAGTTCCTGCTTCGTGCCGACACAACAGATCGTAATGCCGCGCATTAGTGATCAGTAATCCCTGATCTTCGAACTCCACCGCTATTCAAACTCTCGAGCATCGCGGCGCGAAGAGCGTCGAGGCCTTCACCGGTCCGCGCTGACACATTAATAGTTCGCGGCAGCTCCAAGACAACTGCTCGCGCCTCTGAACGATGGCAGATCACTCTTGTTCATCACCACAATCCGGCGGCTCTCCGCTGTTTGACTCAACAGGTCGCGATCTGCTGGTCCAACTTCATCACTGCCATCAAGCACGACGAGCACAAGGTCCGCATCGCTCAACGCGCGGTGCGTTCGCTCGATACCAAGCGTCTCAATATCGTCAGTTGTGTGACGCACGCCGGCGGTGTCGGTCAGTATCAACGGAATCCCACCAAGGTCGATCGCCTCCGATAAAGTGTCTCGCGTCGTCCCCGGAATCTCCGTTACGATCGCTCGCTCATGCGCCACTAAACCATTGAATAGACTGGACTTACCGACATTCGGACAGCCCGCTATCGTCACCCGCACGCCATCCTGAAGCAATCGTCCGGCGCTTAAACTCGCACTCAATTTTTCAACACCCGCGATCACCGACGCGAGCATCTCTTCAATCTCATTCACCCGCGGCGCCGGCAGATCGTCCTCAACAAACTCCAGCGCCGACTCGAGCAACACGATCACTTCCACCAACTTCTCGATTGAACGGATCGAGCGTATTCGACAACTCGCCATTCATCTGTCGCGCCGCCTGCTTCACCGCTGCATCAGTCTGCGCCGAGATCAGATCGCGAATCGCTTCCGCCTGGGCCAGATTGATCTTTCCGTTCGACAACGCACGCAACGTGAACTCACCTGGACCAGCCAACACCGCTCCCAACTCCAACGTGCGATCGACGATCTGCCGCACAACCGCCGGCGATCCATGACAACTGATCTCGACGACGTCTTCACCGGTGAACGAGTTGTGGCGCGAGAAAGCAAGTGAGAATCACTTCGTCGATGATCTGCTCGTCTCTGTCGAGCTTAGTGAGCTTCGCTTTTCGTGGCTCAACTCGTCGAGCTCGCTCATCTGTGTCGACGATATTGATCGCGTGTGGACCACTGAGACGAATCACGGCAAGAGCGCCGCGGCCTCTTGGTGTCGATAGTGCGACGATCGTACTCATCGTTGAGTTGTGGAAAGCAAACTAAGGGGAGGACTAAAACCTAACCTGGGGCGGGCCGCGCTCTTCGGACTGATTCTCAACTTGCGATCGGATCCTTCGCCGATCGACTCGGTCGAAAGATCCGGACTCTCGGCAAGTGTCATATGAATGATCCGTCGTTCATTCGCGCTCATCGGTTCAAACGTAAACGCTATGCCCGCTTGGCGCACGCGATTTGCCGCGAGATTTGCCATCGCCTGCAGCTCCGCTTCACGCGTCGCGCGAAATCCGTGAACGTCGCAAACGAGCCGCTCGCCAGCGGCCAAACTGCGGCCAAACACCTGATTGATCAAATGCTGCAACGCTTCGAGTAACTCGCCGGTTTGCGCCTGCAGCAGTTCGGCGTCATGGCCTTCGATATCCAACACTTCACCGCTGACGGCCTGCTTCACTTTCACTCGCAGTTGCAGACCCGTCATATCGAAGACGTTTTCGAGAAACTCTGCTGCCTGTTGTGTTGCGTCACTCATTGACTCATCACCTTGCAAATCTTACGAGCCCGACGGCACCGGGTCAGGGCGCTTCTTTCGCGCCGGCGGTCCTTTCGCCGGTGGCGCCGGCAACCTGGTCGTCGTCCGACTTAGTCAAATGGTTTATCAAAAACTGCTGGCTGAAGCCGACAATATTACCAACCAACCAGTAAAGAACTAAGCCCGACGGCGCGCTCCACAAAATGTAGAGCATGAAGAGCGGCATACCGATCGCCATCATCTTACGCTGCACCGGATCAGCCGACGGCGCCGGCGTCACGAGTTGCAATACCACCATCGTGCCCGTCATCAGGATCGGCAAGATGTGAATCAGATATGGCTCGGCGGCCGAAAGATCCGGAATCCACAGAAAACTCGCCTGACGAAAATCGAGCGAGATCGTGATCGCGCGATACAGCGCAAACAGGAACGGCATCTGAATCAGCAACGGCAAACACCCGCCGAGCGGATTGCCTTCCTTCATCAACTTGAGCTGCTCCATCTGCAGCTCTTTCAGTCGCGGATCGTTCTGCTTGAGTCCTTTGATCTTCTCCTGCAGACTCCTTCATCTTCGGCGCGAGCTTCTGCGCTTTCTTCATCGCCTTCGACGAGCGCCACTTCAGCGGGAAGAAGAGCGAGTAGATCACGATCGTGAAGAGAATGATCGCGACGCCGTAACTGTTCGTGTAGTTTATTGAGATACGTGATCGCCTGGAGAATCGGCACCGCCAAGCGGACGCGACAACCAACCGAGGTATCCGTAATCGATCAAGCCATCGAGATCGATCGGACGCTGAAGCGCCTGGCTGATTTGCTCGCTCGAGTCCGTCAGCAGGTAGTGATCTTTTGGACCAGAGTAGATCAACGTGCGCGAGCCGTCAGACGGAACCGGCACGAACGCTGTGATCAAAAATCTCTTTTCCGGAGCGCTGCCGTTGTGCTTGTGCTCGTAAGCTGTTGTTCGATACTCGAGCCCTTCAGCCCTCTGCGGCGGAATGGCGACCATCGCGAAGTAAGTATCCGCGACGCCGGCCCAATCGAGTGGACCATTCAACACCAACTTGTCGGGACTGTTGTGATTGCTGTTGATTGACGACGCGATATGTCGTTCGAGTTTATTGCCGACGAACGCGACGGCTTCGGGCGCGACCGAATAGAACGTGTGGTAACCGACGCCCTGGTCGCCGATACTTGGACCAATCGCGACCTTCACCTGCGGAACCGTCTGGTCGGCACGCTTAATGTGGAACAGTCAGATCCGTTTCATAACGATCGCCGTCGAAAAGGATCGTCTTCCGGACCTGGAGCTGGTTCGCATCGTCGAAGACGAACGTCAGTTCTTTCTTCTGGCCGTAAGAGAGATCGATTTCTGCGTCGCCTTCTGCCTGGTCGACGCCTTCGACTCGATAAGTCGCGGCGCGAAGCAACTTCGTCCAACGCGGCGTCGCCGGTTTGCAGTTGCAGCGGCACGAGACGCGGCTGTCGGTTTAAACCTTCAGGCGAGATCAGTTCGAGCGGCTTCTTGTCGGATTTCTTTCCGGCAACGGAATAGATCGGCCGTCTTACTGTTGTTATTAGTGGTTAAGACCCAACTGACCGGCTCCGCGCCAAGAGTTTCAAACTTCGCTGAGTACAGCGGAGTCTTGATTGTGATCGTTCGCTTCGGCGCCGCCGCTATGTTTGCGACTTGAATCGGCGTTGACGGGGCGTCGGATTTGAATTAGCAGTTTGCGACGATGCGGCGACCGGCAGTAGCCGTCGGACTCGGCGATGCGCCGGCGCACCGGGTTGACTCGTTCTGCGGCGGTTTTTGAGCGGGATAAAAAAAAGTCCACAGCAACAGGACTGCTGAGGAGAGTAGTAATGCTAATAAAAGTCTCTTTTGTTGCATCTGGTAGTAAGACTAATAAACAGGAACCGGCTCATTTTAACCGGATCGTAGCCGCCCGGGATTAAAAGGATGGCAACGGAGTAATCGACGTGCGGCCAATGCGGACCCGCGCAGCGCTCCATAACGAGAAATGGCGTCAACCGCATATTCCGAACAAGTGGGTATGAATCTGCACGAAGGAGGTAAGAGTGGTGAAATCGCCAACTTATAAACTTTGAGTAATGAGATCAGAACTGCTCTTCACATCACTCTCGCTTTACCTCGTAACGTCGTCGCACTTTCCGACCTGCCGACCTTTTCGATTATTCCCGCTAACTCCTGGCCCGGCGCGTGGACTTTCTCACTTAAAACCGCCCTCTTCGCATTCAAAACCCAATCGTAGTTTCTCGAAAGGGCGCGTAAAGAGGATTCATTCGATCGAAACGTTTCTCGCAGCAACCGCTTCGCGCGATTCCGCTGCACCGCTTTCCCTAAAGCTTTCTTTGACGCCGTAACTCCGAGACGATGTTGTAATCCCTCATTCTCAATAACGAATACTGTGATGAATACGCCGTCGTAGCGTTTGCCATTCCTGTAGACGTGTTGGAATTCTCGGCTGTCTCGCAAATTATTACGCATGCCGAAAAGCGCGAGCTACCTTCAGTAATGCGAAGGCGTGAGTCGCTTTCTTCCTTTGGCGCGGCGTCGCTTGAGCACCAAGCGTCCGTTTTTGGTGGCCATGCGGGCGCGGAAGCCATGCGTTTTGGCGCGGCGCCGGTTGTTCGGTTGAAAAGTGCGTTTCGACATAGTGATGAATTCTCCTCAAAAACGAAAAGGGTAAGACTAATCGCGGCCACAGTTTATTGTCAAGAAACGGGACGCCCGCTGCTGTCCTGAAAATTAGCTCAGCGTATCTCAGCGGTCCTCGGTGTCCTCTGCGTTTTGCATGTACTGCACTAAATTCACCGCAAAGGACACAGAGGGGCCGCTGAGATACGCTGGAAGAATTTTGTACCAAAACTGTACTGTGAAAAATGTCGTTCGCCTATCGGGATCTTCCTGCTTGTTTTATTGTTCAGGTTCCCTTGATCGATCCGAAAGTTCTATGTTAGTCTCCGCTCGCCTTGAAAGACGCCACCCTGTAAATAGTTGAAAGCAAACGACTTTAAGGTATTACTTTAACCGGAGGAAGTTTTTCCACTAGCTGTGGAAAACGTTGTGGAAAACTCTCCGGCTTGGCCCTTTTGGGCGTTGGACAGGAAGAAAGCGGGATAGGACAGTTAGAGTTCGTCGAATGGAGACCGGATACCTATCCGTACGGTTCTGTTACGTGGGCTTTATCAATTTGAAGCCATCCCTCCACGGTTTTTCTGATGAACACTTCAGTAGAGACGAACGTTTGGGGCAGGATACTTCACTCTCTTAAAGGCCGGCTCAATCAACAAACTCTCGAGACCTGGTTCTCACCAATCCAATTCGAAAGCCTCGATAGCTCTCAGCACGTCATAAACCTGCGCGCGCCGAATCAGCTCGTTAAAGATTGGGTGTCAATCACTACTCAACCCTGCTCGCCGACTCGCTGACGATCTCAACTTGAATGGATATTCAGTCGGTTGGGTCATCGGCAAAGGATCCGATTGGGCCGGCGACACAGTCTTCGTCGTCTTCAACGGAAGAGACTCGGCAGATCTGATCAAACTGTTTCTGTTTCAACAGGCGGTGGAACTGCGGCCGCGTGGCAGTCGTCAAAGACGTTTCCCCATTACAACATCCCGAACCATCGCTGAGCTCGAAATACACCTACGAGAGTTTTGTCGTCGGCTCTTGCAATCAGTTTGCACATGCTGCTTCGCTTGCAGTCGCCGAAGCGCCGGGACGAACTTACAACCCGCTCTACTTGTACGGCGGCGTGGGACTCGGCAAGACGCACTTGATGCACGCGTGTGGTCACGCAATCAAGTCGCGCAATCAACATCTCAAACTCTGCTACATCTCGTCTGAGCGATTTATGAACGATCTGATCAACGCGATTCGGTACGACAAGACGCAGAGTTTTCGTGAAAAGTATCGATCGGTCGACGTGTTGCTTGATCGACGATGTGCAGTTCATGGCCGGCAAAGAGAGAACGCAGGAAGAGTTCTTTCACACGTTCAATGCTCTTTACGACCAGCAGAAACAGATCGTCATAAGCTCTGATTGTCCGCCTCGCGAAATACCAACACTCGAAGAACGTTTGCATTCGCGCTTCGAGTGGGGACTGATTGCAGATCTCGAGCCACCGGACCTGGAAACGAAGATCGCCATCCTGAAACGAAAAGGCGATCTGATTGGCGTGTCGATTCCTGACGACGTTGCGATGTTCATCGCCAGCCGCGTCAAGAGCAACGTTCGTGAGCTCGAAGGTTCGTTAATTCGGCTGATCGCAATTTCGTCTCTGAGAGGGGAGCCGATTTCGAAGAGCCTGGCCCAGGATGCGATTCGGACCATCGCCAAGGAAGAGGAATCGACAGCCGTAACGATTCAACAGATCCAAAAGGCGGTCGCCTCGACTTACAAACTGACACGCGAAGAACTGATCTCCAAAAACAACTGCGCGTCACATTTCGCATCCGCGGCAGGTTGCGATGTACTTGTGCAAGCATTTAACAAAGCACAGTTATCCGGAGATCGGCCGCGCGTTCGGCGGCAAACATCACACGACAGTTATTCACTCTGTGGAAAAAATCGAGTCGCTGGTAGCGACCGATGAAACGCTGCAAAGGCTTATCACAGAACTGTCTGAATCACTTCAGCCCTAGCGCACCGAAAAGATATTATTCACAATCCACAGAGAACGTTTTGTGGAAATTATGTTAAGGTTCACAGCAACCGATTTTTCCGAAGATCAGCCCGGCTTATTCACCGCTTTCCACACCCGTATGTGGAAGAATAAGTAAGCTGGAATGTTAGACTTAGAGTGCTTTTCCACATATCCACAGGCACCTACTGCTACTACTAGATCTTTTTATTATTTATTTAGATAGTAGAAGAAGAATCGGGAAGCGTCGTTGTGAAAATCTGAAGGAGTAGATGGCAATGCAATTCGTCGTTAGCAAGCAAAACCTGCAAAAAGAGCTCGGCTTCGTTCAGGGAGTCGTGGAGAAGAAGAACACTATTCCGGTTCTCTCGAACATCCTCATCGAATCAGTCGGCGAAAACAACATCAGGATCACCGGCACCGATCTCGACGTGACGATTCGTTGCGACATGGATGCCGAAGAAATCACGACGCCGGGATCGATGTGCGTGCAGGCGAGAAAGCTTTTCGAGATCGCCCGCTTGCTGCCTGACGAGCCCGTGAGTTTCAACAAGGAAGAGAACGAATGGGTGACTGTGAAATGCGGTCGCGCCAGGTTCAAGATGGTTGGTGTTGCTCGCGATGCGTTTCCGGAAGTGCCGTCGTTCAAATCGGCTCCGACAAAACTTCCCGCCGGCGTGATCAAGACGTTCATCGATCGAACGATCTTCGCGATCACGCAGGAAGAGTCACGTTACACACTCTCCGGCGCCAAGTTTATGCTCGACAACAACGGCGCGCGCATGGTTACGACTGACGGTCATCGACTCGCTTACGTCGAAAAGAAAAACATCACGAAGAATGGCTCGGACGCGATCGACACCCTTATTCCGCGGAAGACACTTGCTGAATTGACGAAGTTGACAGCAGGTTTTGACGATGAGATCAGTCTCGGAATGGACGAGAATCACATCTACTTCCAGATTGGACCACGCCTGTTGATCTCGCGAATGCTCTACGGTCAGTTTCCGAATTACGAAATGGTGATGCCGAAGAACAACGACAAGTCGGTCCAGTTCGAAAGCAGCTTGTTGAATCATGCGATTCAGGCGCGTCGCCTTGATGGCCGACGAAAGATCGCACGCGATTCGTTTTCATCTCGAGCCGAATCAACTCGTGATCAGTTCACAAAACGCCGAAGAAGGCGAAGCCAACGAAACACTTCAAACCGACTACAACGGCGAGATCACAGACATCGGCTTCAACGCGCAATACCTGCAAGAATTTCTCAACGTGATCGGCGACGCAAAGATCGCGTTTGAGTTCAAAGACGGCAACTCACAGGCCCAATTGCAGCCCGCCGAAAACGGCGATTACGAATACAAATACATCGTGATGCCGATGCGGATCTGATCCATCGAATTTGAAAGTCTGAACCCTGGCAGTACTCACCAGTCTCTTGAGAAAGAGCGCATGAATGACGCTCTTTCTCTCCTTCATATCAATGCTGCGTTTCCTGCGCACAGCACCTTGCGATCAAAGAATCCCTTAGAGTAAGTTTCGCGAGTTACTTCTCGTCACTCCTTTCCGCTGCGGCGCGCTCAGGACATTCGTCAAGATGGCGTGTCGATGAGGATATAATTGGCAATCTCACAACAATCATTCGATACCCTCCTCTGTTGGCTGGATGCGAATCGCGAAGCTGCGGGAATAAAGTATGAAACGATTCGCACCTCGCTGATCAGAATCTTTATCTCAAATGGATTCGACCACGCGGAAGATCTAGCGGACATCACAATCAATAGAGTTACGATGAAGATACCGGAAATGATTGCTACGTACGTTGGGGAACCAGCGGCGTATTTCTACGGAGTCGCTCGCAACGTGATTCACGAAGCTGGACGGCGGAAGGAGATTGCGACTGACAAGCTTCCGGAGAAGATAGAACTAAACACAGATACAAAGAATGATAAGTACGATTGTTTAGTAGAGTGTCTTAAGGTGCTTCCCGTCGATAAACGAGAATTGATACTCGATTACTACCTTTACGACGGGAAAGACAAAATTCTGCATCACCGGCGAATGGCGCAGGAGCTCGGGATTACGGACGGGGCGTTACGCACGCGCGCACATCACATCCGCTTAGACCTCGAAAAATGCGTGCTGAATTGCACCAAACGTTTGAGTCGAAAACAAAAACCGATCTGGGAAGCATTATTTAAAAGACCGGAGCTGAGGACGGCTACCAGTAAGGAGCGGCAGCCATAATCCAAGAAGATCAGCAACAGCTTAAGAGCTATTTACTGCGAGAGCTGTCACCGGCTGAGGCAGAGAAGGTTGAGTTGCGTCTCTTGACCGACGCCAAATTCAGCGAGGAGCACGATATCATGGTCGACACCATAGTCGACGGATATCTCGAAGACCAGCTTTCGCCGGAAGATCGGGAACGAGCTGAACGTTACTTTTTCAAGTCCGCAAAGCGACGCGAAAAACTCGAGTTCGCGGCGGCATTAAAAAAAAGGAAAAAGGACCTACAGTTCGAACGGGAGCGACGAAAGGGGCGAACGCCATATCTCAAAGCGGCGGCGATCGCTTTTATCGCCATCGGTGTAGGCACAATTGCTTTCAAAACGTACTTCGCCGGATCCTCACTCACTGACGGTTTAAACGCACTGCACAGCGCTTATCGAGAAGAAAGACCACTCGAGTCGCGAATCTCCGGTTTCAACTATGCGCCGACGCCGAATCTAAGAGGCGGACCTGCGAAAATTGATCGGGCACAGGAGGAGTTGGCGGCACTCATCATCCTTACAAAGGACTCGTCGAATGCCAACGCCGACGTTCATAGTGCAATCGGCCAATATTATCTCTCTCAACGCAAGTTCGATGAAGCGATTGACCGCTTCCAACGATCATTGGCACTCGATGCGAACAATTCGCGGACTCACAGCGACCTGGGAGTCGCGTTGCTTGAACGAGGGAAACTCCGTCGCGCGGAGAAGGATACCGGAGAAGAGTATGTCGATTTCCCTACCAGTCTTACTCACTTCAACAAAGCGCTGGAACTCGATAGCAACAATCTGGAAGCCCTCTTTAACCGTGCGTTGTTATACCGGGAAATGGGATTGACGCCTCAATCGGAAAACGACTGGCGCAAATACCTGGAAAAGGATTCCACGTCGAAATGGGCGGACGAGGCACGCGACAAATTAAAAGAGATCGAGAACGAACGCATTAAGGCTTCGTCCGGTGTCGACGAGCCGGTTCAGGAGTTTCTCGACGCTTACGAACGGCGAGATGAAGCCGCAGCGTGGGATGTAGTGCGCCGGTATTATTCTTCCGCCGGCAATACGATCACAAACATGCTGCTTGATGCCTATCTGGATTTCGATGTCAAAGCCGACAACAGTGCCGCTCAGGCCAAATTCGAGCAGCTTGCGTATCTAGGCAAACTGGAAGCGCAAAAGGCTGGCGATAACTACACCTCCGATTTACTCGGTGTTTACAAGCGTTCAAATCCTCAACAACGACGAGAGCTCGCGCATGCCAGGGCCCTGATGTCTAAGGCGTACGATCTTTTTCTGCGTTCACACGTGAACGACGCACTCACCTACTACTCACAAGCGGAACAGTCCTTTAGGCAAAATGGAAACGAAAGCGAAGCGACGCTCGCGACGTACCGAATAGGTCATTGTTACTGGCTCAAGCCCGATTTAAAAAAAAGCGAGGAGGTCTTTTCCGGCCTTCGCGAGGTGACCAGGCGCAACAAGTACGTGTGGTTGTTCAACCAAAGTATCTATCGCACGGCAAGCATTCGACTCACCAACCTCGATTACTCAACGTCGATTGAGTATGCCCAACAAGCGCTCAGTCAATCAGAAGAGATGGGTGATTTAGTCGGGACGCTCAACGCTCTCACCATGCTCGCTGATCAGTATCGATCGCTGAATAATCAACAACAGTCCTGGTTCTATCTTCACCGTGCGGTAATGATGACGAGCGAAAAAGGCTCCGAGCCGTTACAAAAGTGGGGTGTCATTACGGGCATCGCCTTCAACCTGAGTGCATTGGGAATGCATGAGGCCGCCGTCGAATATCAGCAGGAGGCGCTGCGTCTGGCCTTGGAATTGAAACCTGAACGGCCGCTGATCATCTCGCGCTCCTACGATTATCTCGCACTGACCCACGCACGTTTGAAGAACTATGACGCTGCTTTGAACAACATCAATCTTGCTTTTGAAAGCGGACGGCGATTGGAAGATCAGGACAGCGGCCGCGAGATGATGGGCACGACGTCGCTTCACGCCGGAGACATTTTTCGCGAGGCGGGCCAATACGAAAACGCGCTTGCGTCTTACGATCGCTCGATTCAGTTGTACGAACAACTCAAGTATCCATTTTTCACTTACCCAGCACGCAAGGGCCGTCTGCTGTTGGATTTGGCGAAAGGCAACGACGTCGCCACGGAAGCGGAGCTGGATTCCGTCTTTCAGATATTCGATACCTACCGCGCCAACCTGAAACGAGAAAGCCAACGCAACACTTTCTTCAATGTCGAACAGAGCGTCTACGATCTGGCGATGGATTTCGCGTGGTCCAAAAAGAGCGATCGCGAACGGGCTTTTAAGTATTGCGAATTAAGCCGCGGACGATCGTTACTCGACGCGATGCAGAAAAACCTTGCTGACGAGCCGCCCGACGACAATATTGAAACGCGCTTGTCGGCGACTGGCGAACCACTCGCTGTTTCCGAAATAAAGAGACAAACGCCTGACGACGCGCAGATCGTCGAGTACGCCGTTCTTGAAGATAAGCTGCTGATTTGGGTCATCAGTCGAAATGAGATCAGGTACGAGGCACAGCGCGTCGGTGCTCGTGAGCTTAGCGAAAAAGTGCGCCGGTTCGTGGAGTTGGTGAGCACACCCAAGCCAAACTTCGCTAACGAAGCAAAGGAGCTATACAAGCTGCTGATCGCGCCGATCGAGCCGCTGTTGGATAAGCAGAAGCTGACCTGCATCGTGCCCGATAAAGTGCTTCATTATCTGCCGTTTGGTGCTTTGGTCTCTGACGGGGGCGATGAGTATTTAGTTAAGAAGTTCAGGGTTCAATTTGCTCCGAGCGCTAGCATTTTTCTTAAGGATTTGAAAGAGGACAGTCGGAAGTTTGAAGACGAGGAGAGGCTGCTCAGTGTTGGTAATCCGACGTTCGATCCTCGTGCTTTTTCAACGCTTCAGCCGTTGCCGGCCGCGCGTAGTGAGGCTCAGGAGATCGCAAATTTGTATCCATCATCGTATGGACTGCTGTTGGAGCGAAGCGCCACGGAGCAAGCTGTTCGAAGTGCCTTACCGAAAGCGAACGTCGCCCATTTTGCGTTGCATTACGTCGTCGACGAACGTTCCAGTCTTTACTCCAAGATGGTGCTGACTCCTCCTTCGAGAATCACTGACAGCACCGACGATGGACTTTTGCAGATCCATGAAATCTACAAAATGAATTTGTCGCACATGCGTCTGGTTGTGCTCGCAGCTTGCCGGACGGCGATCGAACAGCAGTACGGCGGTGAGGGCGCGGTCGGTGTTGCGCGGCCGTTTTTGGCATCCGGTGTGCCGCTGGTAGTTGCCACTCTCTGGCCCGTCGAGTCGTCGAGCAGTGAACAGCTCATGACGCGTTTTCATCGCCATCGAAAACAAGACAACCTTCCCACCGCCGAAGCCCTCCAGCGCGCCCAACGCGACATGCTGAACGACCCCAACCCCCGCCTCCACCACCCCTACTACTGGGCCGCCTTCACGGTCATCGGCCGGTACGAAAAATTTTAAGACACAAAAGTTCGGCAGATTTCATTTAGCTCAGATGTCTCCCCAAGACTATTAGCCCAAGAGCTATTGGAGGACAACATGGCATTTCAGAGAAGACTATTGGACACCATCCCCGACCAAACGCCTGATGTCGATATCATCTTTCACGGCCAATTGCTGCTGCGTTCGGATGGCACCAGTTGCGAAGTTGCGGTCAACCCAATCGCCCTCAATCACCACCTTTCGATCGAGGTCCGGACCAAGATCCCACACCAGTCAGACGTAATTCACATGAGACATTTTGGTTCTCTGAATTTTCGTCAGCCGGGCATGACCATCGCCGTCGACCCGCCCCAGAGTCCCCGCATCGTCTGGAAGTGTGTCGCAGACACTACGATCAATTACCAGCACGATATTCACACACCTGTCGATGACTTTCGCTGGATACTAAACATGGAGGGTGACCAATTTCATAACAGTCCGCTCACATCGAATGTTTTCGGTACCCAGCATGTGATCAAGCTCGAGAACGGTGAATACTTTTTCCGGACGGGCGTAAGGGCGCCTGCGGGTTTGAAGTATGTGCGGGAATTGGGCGGACAGAATCCCACTGATTTCAGAGGAATTGGCGCTATTGCGCGCGCCAGCCTGTTTCTCCAAGCGAGCCAAACGCTAACCGTGGGCTGGAATGATGGTCTCAACGAACGATTGTTATCCCTCGACAAGCCTGCGTTGCACAGTACTCACGAGATTTACATTGAAAATACGCCCCTCTTCCTCCGGCGCTCCGACCAACTGGGCCATGACGAGTTGCTCGAGTACTACAAGATATTTCCTGGAGTTAACAGCACTGCACAATTCACCTTCGAGTCTGAAGACGAAGGAGACGGCAACTTTGATAAAGGAACGCCGACGATTCCGTGTCAGGTTATGAGGCTCGACGGACAAGGCGGTGACTAGTGACGATTAACGAAGGAAAGATCATGCCGACACTTAAATTCAAACTACCTCTACTGAGTGAAGAAGAATCGAAGCAAATGGCTTCGAAACAAATTCTTCCTTTCCTTGCACTGGGCGGCGATCAGGCGGAGATCCTCCCTGGCGAACGTCGCTCGCTTGCTCTAAGCAAGTCGTTGTTTTCGCTCAGTGCTCTCACCGAAACGGCCTTTCTGGAGGATGAAGGGCCGTTATTTAGATGGACCACTCGTCCGATATATGACACAGACGACCGTTTGTTGTTCTACGACCATACGTTGCCACTGGCGTCCGGCAATGAGCTGCGAGTCCGCGGCGCCGCCAGCGAACTGCTTCGCACGCCGATCTGGTCGGTTCGTACCGGACGGGCCATAAACTTCGATGGGTTAATAAGCAAAGCCCGTTCAGTGATCGACGCCCATCCCAATTTAGAACCGGTTTTGGCAGAAGGTGAAAGTGAGTTGCGCTTGGTTTGTTATGGCTACCCAAGAATGGGAGTGCTTTGCGCTTCCAGCACACAGCCCAGCTCGAGGTTTGTTGTTGATTTGTGGGACTTGGAGATCAAACCGCTGGAGCCGTCTGATCCGCTGGATGTTCGTGCGGAATCAACCAGGACCATATGGTCGCCCTACGATTTTGTTTTGCCCGGCACCATCGGTGATCGGCGCGAGAGGTGGGAACGCAACAACAATTTCCTTAAAGAAGCGGTGGATGTCCCGAAGCGGGTTAAGGATTTGCCGGCCGCAATTAAGAAAGCCGGAGGTACGATCGCGAGGATAGGGACAACGCGTCCGGAGCTAAAAGTGATCGGACAGCAGACCGACTTCTTTTGTGCTGTCGCTACTGCAAAGATGATCTTTGACTATCATCATGAACCGCCGAAAACACAGGACGAAATTGCTTTCGCCATGCAAACGCTGGTGGATGGCACCAGGCCCCAGCAGCAGAGCGATGCAATCTTGTTGCTAACTGAGCTGAGATTTAAGGGCGAACTCGATCCGAGCGCGACTTTTAAAGAGGCTGAAAAAGAGATCACCGATAATTTGCCCTTTCGTACCGGTTCTGTCTCGCACGCACGCGCCTGTGGCGGTTTCTTGGTCGAAGGTAGCGGCAAGGAATGGTTGTATCTCTATGATCCTGCCCCCACGAAGATCGGAGACATTTATTACGAGGCCTGGGATACCGGCTTACATAAGAATTACATCTATGTTCGACCCGTACTCTTCATGTAAAGGTTCGACTCGGATCCGTTTCTGCCTGCCTCAATCGAGCAATTCACTATGCTACTATCCATGAATGCTGCTCGCTGAAATTGAAGCGACGAACTTTCGAAACCTGCAAGGGAAGATTGAGTGGGGGCCGAAGCTCAATATCATTTATGGAAATAATGGGCAGGGAAAGACGAATTGGTTGGAGGCGATCTATCTTCTGGCCCGCACAAAATCCTTTCGCACTCAACGACTCCAGGAAGCGATCAAATTCGGCGAACAAGTCGCAGTTGTTAGGGGAAAGGTAACGAGCGGCGGCGACATCGAAAGAGATCTTCAGGTAAGTCTTCACGACAACTCCAAAACGATTTTCGTAAACGGTAAACGCGAAACACTCACACGCTATCTCACGCAGCTTCAAATCTTCTCTTTCACAGCGAGCGATCTCGAAGTTGTGCGCGGCACTTCTGAAGCACGCCGGCGATTTCTCGATAGAGGCATCTCGTCGCTAAGAGGTGCTTACCTGAGAACGATCGCCGACTACAACCGCGTCATCAAGCAGAAGAACAAGGTGCTTCAAGCCGCGAATGAGAATGAGTTTTCCCTGTCGCGCACTGAAGATTTAATTGGTCCATGGAACGAACAGTTGGTCAAACTTGCCGGCGTGATTCATCGTGAGCGTGAGGAATATGTCGCTGGTCTAAACGAAGTGCTCGAACGCCAACTCTTCGAACGCAGAGACATAACGACGCGCTATGTTTCGTCTCTCGAAGGCAAGGGAGACTTGAGCGATTACGAGTCGCTGTTGCGTTCAAGATTGGGGCTCAGACTGCAAGCTGAGGTGTCTGCGGGACACGCTTTGATCGGGCCTCACCGGGACGATTTGGAGATCCATCTGGATGGCCGGGAAATAAGGGCTTTTGGCAGCTCCGGACAGCAACGTAGCGCATTGTTAATATTAGACTTAGCGGCGATTTCGTTGTATAATTTGGCAGCAAATGACCATCCGGTTTTCCTCATCGACGATGTCGACGCGGAGTTGGATGAGAAAAGGATTACGCACCTTCTGGAATACCTTGAAAATCGGACACAGACCTTCATTACAACCTCAAAGCGGAATCACGTTGAAGGTTTCTTTTCAAGGGCGAATGTCTACGAAATTGCGGAGGGTAGAGTGCGGAGCAGCCAGACAACTGGCTTAGCTTCAGCAGGCTCGATCCTCGCTTAGTTGTGTGCGAAAGCAGTTAGGAGAAAGAGATTGTCAACAGTAGGACCAACCGAACCAGCAGCCAAAAAAGGATCAGCTTACGACTCGTCTTCGATCACGATCCTCGAAGGCCGTGATGCGGTCCGCAAACGACCCGCCATGTACATCGGGTCAACCGGCGAGATAGGCCTTCATCATTTGGTTTATGAAGTAGTCGACAATTCGATTGACGAAGCGCTCGCAGGGTACTGCGATACGGTAGACGTTGCGATTCACCTCGACAATTCACTAACCGTCATCGACAACGGCCGCGGCATCCCAGTCGACGAGATCAAGAAAGAACGGCGCTCAGCGGCGGAAGTCGTGATGACGAAGCTTCACGCCGGCGGAAAGTTTGATTCGAACGCTTACAAAGTCTCCGGCGGACTGCACGGCGTCGGCGTTTCGTGCGTCAACTTCCTTTCCGAACATCTGCACCTGGAGATTTGGCGCGAAGGAGCAACCTATGAGCAGGAGTTCAAGCGTGGCATTCCCGTCGCTCCGCTCAAGCAAACCGGAAAGACGCGCAAGCGCGGAACGAAAATCACCTTCCGTCCCGATGCGCAGATTTTTACCGAAACGGCGTTCAGCTTCGACAAACTCTCCGAACGATTGCGCGAGAAGGCGTTTCTGAACAAAGGAATTCGCATCACGATCAAAGACGAACGCGAAGACCCTGAGCGTTCGCACGAGTTTTACTACAAAGGCGGGATCGCTGAGTTTGTCAAGCACTTGAACAAGAACAAGTCGACGCTGCACGACAAACCGATCTATTTCGAGAAGGAAGGCGACAATCTCTCGATCGAGGTCGCGATTCAATATAACGACGGCTACGACGAAAAGGTCTACTCGTTCGCCAACAACATCAACACCGTCGACGGCGGCACGCACCTGTCCGGCTTCCGCTCTTCGTTTACGCGAACGATCAACGCCTACGCGCAGTCGTCAGGCCTGGCCAAGAACTTCAAAGGCTCGCTGTCGGGCGACGATGTGCGTGAAGGTCTCGTGGCCGTGATCTCGGTGAAACTGCCGCAGCCGCAGTTTGAAGGACAGACGAAAGGAAAACTGAACTCAGACGTGAAGGGCGCGGTCGAGTCGTTCCTGAACGATCGCCTGACTGAGTTCTTCGAGCAGAATCCGCCTGTGGCGCGCAAGATCGTCGGGAAAGCACTCGACGCCGCGCGCGCTCGTGAAGCGGCTCGTAAAGCCCGCGAAATCGTCCGCAAAGGCGCGTTGGGCTCAGGCATGTTGCCCGGCAAACTGGCTGACTGCCAGGAACGAGATCCGGCGCTGTCCGAAATCTACATCGTCGAGGGCGATTCGGCCGGCGGCTCAGCCAAGCAGGGACGCGACCGGAAGAACCAGGCCATCCTGCCGCTCAAAGGCAAGATCCTGAACGTCGAGAAGGCACGTTTCGACAAGATGCTCGGTCACAGCGAGATCAAGTCGCTCATCACGGCGCTCGGCACGGGGATCGGGAAAGACGATTTCGACATCGGCAAGCTTCGTTATCACAAGATCATCCTGATGACCGACGCCGACGTAGACGGCTCGCACATTCGAACGCTGCTGCTGACCTTCTTTTACCGGCAGATGCCGGAGCTGGTCGAGCGCGGCCACGTCTTCATTGCTCAGCCACCGTTGTTTAAAGTAAAGCGGGGCAAGAAAGAGGAGTACATCAAAGACGAAGGGTCGATGTTTCGTTATCTCATGCGGCAGGCGACTGGCGACATGAGTGTGACGTCCGCGGGAACGGGCGAAGCAATCGAGGGGCGCGAGCTGGCGAATTCGTTGGAGCGCGTAGTCGATTTTAAAAATTACTGTGAGAGAACGACTCGACGCCTCGCCGGTGATGCAACCTTGCTGAACGTGCTGTTGCAGGCGTTTGGTGGGAAGAAGGGCGTGCTGCGGAAAGAGGGTCAGACGCTGCGCAACGTCTTCGAAAGACGGCGACCTGATGGCGAAGATTCGCACGGCGATGGAAAAGGCGAATTACACGACCGAGTTGACGCCCGACGAAGAGCACGGACTGTGGGAGATCGAGACAGTTGCAAGCACGGGCTCCAATATCCTCATCGATTGGAACCTCGCGAGCTATGTCGAATTTCAAAAAGCGGTCGAGCTGTTCATGACGCTCGAAGACACGCTGGCGGGACCGTTCGTCTCCGGTCGAGAACGGCGCGAGCGAGGAAGTGCCGACGCGCGAAGCGCTGCTCGAGAAAGTGCTTACGGCGGCGAAGAAGGATCTTTCGATCCAGCGCTATAAAGGTCTGGGCGAGATGAACCCGGAACAGCTTTGGGAAACGACGATGAATCCCGAGAAGCGCACGCTGCTGGAAGTCAGGATTGACGATGCAGTCGAAACTGACGAGATCTTCACCGTGCTGATGGGCGATGCGGTCGAGCCGCGGCGGAAGTTCATCGAAGACAATGCGCTCGACGTGAGAAACCTGGACGTCTAAAGCTATCGCCGGCTCAAACGGGTGGCCACGGAGGGCCACCCCTACAATTAAACGCGGTTGACGACCTTGTAGGGGTGGCCCTCCGTGGCCACCCGTTGTTCCTCACGTCATCTGCTCACCATATCTTTCAACTTTGAAGCGCGAAAGTTTGACGGGCGTTCCGAGTGTAATGCCCGCTTTGCGTTTGGCGATCTCCAATTGCTGCTCGACGGTATCGACACCGGGAATATCAGGAAGCAGCAAACCTCGGCGCGATTCATCCTCGCTTTCTACAATCACGCCATAGATCTTTGGATCGAGATCTTCAATCGTCGCCGGTTCGGCTGGGGAAAGCACATCGACCGAATAAACCAGATCCTTTAACTCTTCTTCGCGCACGGAATCAAAGCGCGGATCGGTAGTCGCGGCGCTGATGGCGTTGGCGATGATCTCCTGGGCGAGTGTGTCTTTCACCGGTTCGACCGTTCCGATGCAGCCGCGCAACTCGCCGTCGAGCGTTTTCAGGCAGACGAAACAAGGGGCGCGGGCCCCGAGTAATCCAGCACTCGACGCGGGCGGATCGAGAATCTCACCGCTGCGCGTGAAGGTCTCAACCGCGCGACGTGCGAGATCGGGTAGATCTTCAACGAGAGCCTCGCTCGTTAGCTGCGCGACGAGATACCCGACGCCGAATGGCGCTTCGTAATTCATCACCTCGCACGTCAACGGCAACTCGGAGCTGGCGCCGATCGCGACGAGCATCGATCGATAACCGCACTCGCCGGCGAGCTTTCGCAGTCCGGGATCGATCGTGACGATGCGTCGCGGCGTATTTGCGCGCAGCGCATCGACCACTTCTTCGTCAAACACGTGCGCCCCGGGATTGTAGCCCGCCGGAGCGGAGGGAGTGAGACGATGGCTCAAATCGCCGCTGGCGATGAACGCCACCCGCCGTCCAACCTGGTCCACCGCCTTCGCGATGCACGATCCAAAGCGAAGATGATCTTCGTTCGAAAGAAAACTGTACCCGAGCGCTGCCACCCGTCCATTCCAACCGTTGCGCAGCAGAAAGTAGAGCGGAACAGCCGTGCCGTGATCGAGCAGATCGTCCGGCAGGTTTGTGATGTTGTAGTTTTCTCGCGAGGCGGCGCGCGTAATTGCGGCGAACAGTTCGGCGTCTACGTGCGCGGAGAAATTAATGTCGGGCGCGTGAAAGTTGCTGAAGTCGCCGAAGACTTCCGGTCCTCCATAAGCGACGAATGACTCAGCCTCGAGCGGCGCATGCGGCGAGATCAGAATAACAGACTCCGCCCCGCTGTCGATCACGCGCCGTGTGAGTTCGGCCATCGCGTCGATCGAATCGCGCACGGCGGCGATCGACTCACGTCCGACCTCCGGCACCATGATCGGCGGATGCGGAGTAATGCCGGAAAAAACCAGGAAGCGCTCGTTGGTCATAGCGCCAGCTTTCACGTTTATAGGGGTTTTAAGGGTACGGCTGGTATTCTATCTTCATCTTGCCCTGAATGAAACACTTTGACGCATTGATAATCGGCGCCGGCCCGGCGGGCTCATTTGCCGCGGAATTACTTGCGAGGGGCGGCGCGAACGTCGCGCTGTTTGACGGCCGTCCGGAAGGAACGCCAAAAGCGTGCGGCGGCGGTGTAACTGCGAAAGCTCTGAAAGCGTGGCCGCAACTGCTTAACGCCACAGGCCGCACGATCGACGAGCTCGATCTCTACTCCCCCTCCGGCAAGAAACTTCACCTCCAGCTCGACGAACCTTTCGCAATCTATTCGCGCGTCGTCTTCGATTCCTACCTGCGCGATCGTGCACGTGACGCCGGCGCACACATCGTTTCCGGAAAAGATCTCGGCGCGCAAAGCAAAGCGAAGCGAATACGGATGGAGCTTGAAAAACGAAAACGGCGACGAGTGGACAGGCAGGATGCTCGTCGGCGCCGACGGCGCGAATAGCGGGATCGCGAAGAAACTTGCCGGCCCGTTGCCGCCTTCAGACATGGAAGTCGCTTTCGGTTATCGCGCGCCGCTGCCGGTGAACGAAGTCGCGCCGACAGTCGTGGCGTTCCTGCCGCGTTGGGTCGGATACGCGTGGGCTTTTCCGCGTCCGGATCACATCTCGTTCGGCATCGCGACGACGCAGGACGTGTTCGAACATCAACCGCTCGACGATCTTCTGTGGCGTTTTATGGTCGGTTACTACCAACAATCCGAAGGCGCAAACATCAGGTTCTGGCGCGACGAAAAAGACACCGCCGCAGCGAAGCGCGTGCGCCAACACCTGAACGACACCGCCGAGCGATATGCTGCGCGCATTCCGGGCCTGGCGGCGACCACCTGGGACGATCGAAAAGTTTGCGGCGCTGATTGGGCGTTGCTCGGCGATGCGGCCGGCTTCGCCGATCCTGTGACCGGCGAAGGAATTTATTACGCGTTACGTTCAGCGGAGTTGTTTGCCGAAGCTTACCTCGGCGGCCGGCGCGCAGACTTACGAGACGCGCTGGCGTGAAGACTTTGGGGCCGACCTAAGCCGGGCCGCGCAGATGCGCCGTCGCTTTTACGGAAACTTCTGGGGCGCGCCGTTTACCGAGCGCATGATCGAATTCGCTCGCGGACATCGGGGCGTGAAGCGGGTGCTCGGCGATCTCGTCGCCGGCGAACAAGGATACGTCGACTTGAAAAAGAAACTTCTGCGAAGCGCGTTTCGTCCAGTCTGAAAGATGATCAAGACCTGCATTGCCTTGAGTTTGCTGCTCGTCGCTCGCAGACGCATACGGCCAACGTGTGAAGCAGCCGCGCGAGGTTGTCGAAGCGTATCAAGTAGTCACAGAATTTCAACGCCTATTTGCCGAAGATCTCGACTTCGATCGCGCGTTTGAGGCGACATTTACGAAGGACCCGGCGCGCCGGCGAGCGATCGCGATTGCCGAGAGCTGAGATTGGCAGCGTTACCGTAGAATCGATTGACGACGCAACGCTCATCGGCATTTACAAAAACCAGATGCAGATCTTTTTATCGATGCTGCCGCTGGTGAGCCCCGCCAACAAGGCTCAGGAGGCGTTGTTCTTTCCACCGGAAATCAAAAAGATCTTCGAGCGGAAGCGGCCGGAAGCGTCCGCAAGAATTCGCCGCGTATGCCGCTCAACTCAAACAGCGATGCTCAACAGCTTCGCGCGCATTTGAATCAACTCGCTGCACAGCACGCTTTCGTCGCCGAACGGATTCGCCAGTTCAAAGAAGATCTGCTGTTGAAAAAGCTCGAGCCGCCGGCGGATCACATCGTCAAACCACTCACGGCCTACAGCAAAGGAAAAGTGTTAGGCGTGGACGAAGAGTATTACCAGGTCGAAGACTACGCGGTGGTTCGCGAGGGCGGTGAGATGCGGATCATCGGAATACGTCTCTTTTCGAGATGTGTTTTAGGGTGCGAGTCGCTTGATGGACCAGGTGCCGTCGGACAGCAGCTCGTAAAGTATTCGATCGTGCAGCCGTCCGATCCGGCCTTTCCAAAACTCAATCTCGTCGGGCCGCAAACGATAGCCGCCCCAGTGATCCGGACATTCGATCGTCGCGATCGCGATAATAATCTTCCAACTCCCGCGCGCGTTGTTCCAGCACTTCACGATCCGGGAATCACGCTGCTCTGCGGCGACGCCCACGCGCCGATCTGGCTCTCACGCGGGCGCGTCTGAAAATACGACTCCGACTCCTCCGCCGAGCGTTCGTTCAACCTTCCCTTCGACGCGCACTTGTCGCTCTAGCTGCGGCCAATAGAAAACCAGCGCCGCGTACGGATTCGCTTCCAGTTGCGCTGCCTTAGCGCTGTGATAATTCGTGAAGAAAACGAAGCCTTCATGGTCCACCTGCTTCAACAACACCATGCGCGCTGATGGCCGTCCTTCAGGCGTGGCTGTCGCCAGTGTCATCGCTTCCGGCAACGGCAGCTTCGCGGCAATCGCTTCGTCGAGCCAGAGTTGAAACTGCTTGATTGGATCGCGCTCGACTCGTTTTTCGTCGAGTGTTTCTAGGAGTGGTATCGTCGTCATGCTGATTCTTCGGCGGTATAAGGAGCGAGCCGCTCGCGCAACTCATCGGGAATCGGAACGGTTTCAAACGTGTCCTGGTTTACGGCGGCCAAAACGAAATGCGCAGTCGCGATCAATTCCTCTTCTCCTGGCGCCGCACTTCAAAATTCAAACGCATCGACTTCGTTCCGAAACGCGCCACATAAACGCTCACCTCAACAATTCGTCCAGCCGCGCGGCGCGCCGAAAGTCACAATTCGAGATGCACTCGCGGCAGCCAGATCTTCAACTCGTCAAACATCACGCCATATTGCAAACCGACTTCGCGAAACAGCTCGGTCTCGGC
The DNA here is from genome assembly GCA_963770215.1 of uncultured Acidobacteriota bacterium. Classification (GTDB taxonomy): domain Bacteria; phylum Acidobacteriota; class Blastocatellia; order Pyrinomonadales; family Pyrinomonadaceae; genus PSRF01. The sequence goes on along the minus strand of CAVYOP010000004.1, from coordinate 951,676 downwards.
GATACTCAAAGAAGCGAATGTACGCGCCGTAAAAAATAATGCGCGCCGCATCAACGTCGCCCCACCGCACACGTTCTTCGATCGTGAATTTCTATGGCTGACATGCGTGAGTCTCCCGCAGAGGCGCAAAGGCGCAAAATCGTTAGCTGGAGTCGAACTTCACTCGCGTTCGGGAAACTTACTCCAGTCTTAAGCGTAAAGAAACGCCGCAGCGCATCGTTGAACTGTTCGGTCTGTTCGAGATTGGAAACGTGTCCGGCATTTTCGATCACGACCAAACGAGAAGCCGTAATCTTCGACGTGCATCGTTTCGCTGTCGGCCAGACGGGCGTGATCGCATCTTCACGTCCGACGAGAATCATAGTCGGCACGCAGTATCGTCGAAATGAACTCACTTTGATCCTCGCGTTCGGCCATGCCCAACAAAGCAGCCGCTGCGCCTTCGGGTTTTGTCTTCAACATCATGTCGCGAACGCGTTTCACGACCTCCGGACGCTTGCTTACCGTGTCAGGCGTCAACAACTTCGGCAACATCGCGTCGGCGATGCCGGCCATGCCTTCCGACAGCGCCTTCTCTGCTTGTTGAAGCGCGTTTGTTTGCCTTCTTCCGTGTCAGCCTGGGCGCGCGTGTCCGCCAGGACCAACGCCCTCACGCGCGACGGAAACTGTTTCGACGAAAGCGAACGCGACGTATCCACCCATCGACAACCCGCCGATCACGGCCTGCTCGATCCCGAGATGGTCCATGAGTCCCGCCACGTCCTGAGCCATGCGGTTCATCGTCGCCGGGCCTTCGGCAGCTATCAGCTCTCCCCAAACCCCGGCAAATCGGGCGTCGACGACCCGGTACCGCTGCTCAACGCCTCCGCCTGTTCCGTTCCACAACGTTCGATTGAACGGATAGCCGTGAATCAACACCACCGGCGGGCCGACGCCAACATCTGTGTAAGCCAATTGAATATCGTCAATGCGTGTAGTTGTCATACCGTTTTCAGAAATCCCTGCGCGCCGCACGCGCCACCACGGAAATCAACTCCGTCAACTCCACCGGTTTCGCCAGGTAGATCTGAAAACCTGACGAGAGCGCGCGCTCGCGATCCTCTTCCTTCGCGTACGCCGTTATCGCGACTGCCGGAATCGCTCTCCGTTTCATTGCTCTCCAACGATCGGACCTTTTCAATCAAACCGTAACCATCTTCGCCGGGCATCGCGATGTCTGACACTAATACGTCAGGCCGTTGCTGGCGGATCGCCTGAATTGCCTCACCAGCAGAAGATACCGCAGTGACGGTGGCCTGTCTTCTGGTCAACGCCGTCGTCATTAATTTCAACGTGTCAGAGTCGTCGTCAACCAGCAAAACGTTGACGCCTGACAAGCAGTTGCGGCGTCACGGCGCGGAACACTCTTTTCCCGCGTTTGCGCAGCACGTCGGCCTTACGCCCGCGTCGATGACGGCAGCTTGATCGTAAACGTCGCGCCGCATCCTTCGCCGGGACTTTCCGCTTTGATCGTGCCGCCGTGGATTTCGACGAGATGCCGCGCGATCGCCAGACCAAGACCGAGACCGCCGTGTTGGCGCGTCGTCGTGCTGTCTGCCTGACGAAAACGATCGAAAACGTACGGCATGAACCCGCGACTGATGCCCTGCCCAGTATCGCTGACGGCGATCTCCACCGCCGATCCGGCCTGCGACACCTTCACGTCACGCGCCCGCCGTTGCCCGTAAACTTCACCGCGTTTGACAACAAGTTCCATATCACCTGCTGCAGCCGGTTCGCGTCGCCTGACACCATCGCCGGCCTCGCATCGAATCGTGCGCGTCGATCCGTATGCCTTTCGCATCGGCGGTCGGGCGAACCACGTTGATCGCATTCTTCACGATCGGCGCGAGCTCCATCGGATGCAAGTCGAGATAAAGATTTCCGGTGATGATGCGCGACACGTCGAGTATGTCGTCGACGATCTGCGCCTGCGCCTTCGCATTGCGGCAGATTGTTTCGATCGCCTGGCTTCTGACCGTGTTCTTTCGTCGACGCGATCCGTCTTCCAGTAACCTGGACCAACCGAGAATCGCGGTCAGCGGCGTGCGCAGCTCGTGCGAAACAGTCGCGAGAAATTCGTCCTTCAAACGATTCGACTCTTCCGCCGCCTGCCGCGCGGTGCGTTCCAGTTTCAACAGTCGCACATTTTCGATCGCGACCGCCGTCAGGTTCGCCGCCATGCTCATCGCCGTCACGTGTTCGGGCCGATAAACATTCGGCTTGTAACTCTGCACTTCGATCGTGCCGATGATGCGACCCATCACCGCCATCGGCACCGCCATCGAAGTCTCGGGACGCAAACCATTGTCAGGACCAACAACCACAGTCGGATGTCCGCGCTGCGCATGCATGTAGTTGTTCGTGATGATCGACCTTCACCCGTGCGAACGGCGCGACTGTTTGGTCCCTGTGCCGTAACCGGCATCGGCGGCAACTCGGAAACATCGACTTCGCTGCCATCGCCCCAGCCATAACAAGCGGTGCGAACGTCACGCACCGGATCGTAAAGCGAGACGAAGAACCCATCGCATGGCACAGAAACGTCGGTGAACTCGCGCAGTGCACGAAAGATCGCGTTCAACTCCCGCGCGGTCCCGAGGGCCTGGGCGAACGATCGAAATCCGTTCCAGCAGTCGTTCGTATTCGAGCAGCGCGCGCTGATCTGCTTCGCCGCACCGCATTTTCGGCCTGTTCACGTTCCGCGAGACTTTTTCTGACAGTCGATTCTGACTCTTTCAGATCCGCGGCGGCATGCTCCGCGCTTGTGCGCGCGCGCACTTGCGCGCGACTGACGCAAAAAACAAGCAAACTCAGCAATACGTTCCGACGATGATCGTGTATTTGAGATACCGATGATTCGATCCCGCCTCGAACGATGGCTTCGTTGCAAAGGCGATGGTCCATGCCCGTCCCGCGACATCCTCTGTCGGACGTACTTGAAACGCGGTTCTCAGTCGCGGACCCGCGATGCTGCGTCCCGCGAGTCGTAGCATCAGGTTATCCGCAGTTCTGTGCAGTTCCGTCATAAATCTGAAAACTCACGTCGTACTGCTTTTCGCGGTGATCAGGCGCGAGAAAGTCGTTGATCGCGATAAGGGCTGTAGACAAATCCCAGCAGCGCGTTGCGTCAGCTCGGCTTCGTTTGGAGATGGGCATGCCTTTCGATAGACCGGCGCGTAGATGAGAAAGCCGGGCTGCTGATTCTGCGGATCGGTCCTTTCCTGGACCAGGATCACGCGGCCCGATGCGGCCGGCCGTTCCGGTGTCACGCGCCTGCTCCATTGCCTCCGGCGAACCGATTCCGTGAGCATGTCGAAGCCCATCGCCGCCCGGTTCCGGGATTCTGAGGCTGCAGGTAGACGATGGCGTGATATTCGTCGCGAGGGTTTTCAGGCCACACGCGAAATCGGAAAAGCCGGATCGCTTCATTCTGGCGACGACGTGGGCAGCTCCTCCGGCGGAAAAGCGACGACGAGAATCCGATGCCATGGATGCCGGGATAATTCTTTATGCAACTCGATCTGTTGCACGAAGCGATCAAACTCCGCCCGCTCGACCGTTTGCTGGCGGCGAAGAGTCCGGTGCCTGCGCGCAAGCAGCGCCATTGAAGTTTGCACTCGCAGTTGGATGTTGTCCTGAATCTCCTGGACCGAGTTCGCTGAAAGCGGTCTGGTCCTGTTCGTAGGTGAGTTTGGAGAAGTAGTAATAGACCAGGAGCGTGAAGCAAAGGCCCAGCAGCAGAATCAGATACGGCAAGAGAACGCGACGGTTGCGTGATTTTTTCAAATCCGTGCCCCTACTTATCTGACGCGTCGGGTTCTTCTGCGTAGAAAATCTATAAGCACGAATTGCGAAAGATTTCCCGGGTTTGCGAAGTACGCCTTGCCATTCGTCATGGCGCTCATCTGCTTCACAAATTCGACCAGGTAGTAGTCGCTGGCCAGCATGAAAGTGTTGATCATTATACCGGCTTTGCGGCAGGCCTGTACCTCTTTGAAAGTTTCGGCCATGACGAGCGGATCGCCGCCCATGGAATTCTTGTAGAGACGGCGAGTCGGGCGGAGTTCTGTCTTCTGGGCGCGTTTTGGGCCGAAACGCATGAAATCCTCGCCGACGAAACAGGCGGTCGGTTTGCCGTCCGTGACCATCACGATCTGCTTCATCTCTTTTCGTTGCGCCTGCAAGCAGTCGACGCGAGAGACGCAGACCTTCAGCCGTGTTGGTGTGATATGGCCCGACGTGCGTGGTCGCGAGTTTGCCGAGCGGCAACTCTTCAGCTGCGTCGTGAAACAGCACGACCTTCAGCGAGTCGCCGGGATACTGTGTGCGAATCAGGTGCGACATCGCGAGCGCCACTTTCTTCGCCGGTGTGAAACGATCCTCGCCGTAGAGAATCATCGAGTGGGAACAGTCGAGCATGACGACCGTCGCGCATGACGATTGATAGTCGCACTGATGAACGTGCAAGATCGCCGTACTCGAGATTCAGCGGCACTTGCAGTCCTTCGCGTTGAATCGCGGAGAGCAGCGTCGTGTTGACGTCGAGATTGATCGTGTCGCCAAACTCGTAACGCTTGCTGGCAGCGGCGGCTTCGACGCCGGTGGAAAGATAGGTCGTGTCGTGACGTCCGGCGGCGCTTTTGCCGAAACTGCCGAGCAGATTTCGCAGCGTTTTGTAACCGAGAAAGTCGAGACCTTTTTCGGTGACTTCGAAATGGACGTCGCGCGGCAAAGGCTCGGAGACTTCGCCTGGTCCGCCGTTGCGCTTGTTGTCGCTCGCTGGTTTGTTGCGGTTGCTTCGCGGAGCGTTAGGTAGCCTTCTTCGACGAGTCGTTCGATCAGTTGATTCAGCAGCTCCTCGAGTAGTGAACCTTTGTACTTGCCCTCGTTCTCGGCGAGCATCTCCTGGATTTGGCGTCTCGTCGACGAGTCCCTGATCGATCAGCGCTTGCAGGAGTGCGCTGCGCAGGGCGTCGAGTGAAGTGTCGCGCGGGCGGCGTTCGCGAGTCCAGTAGTAGTTGTCGTCGTAGCCGGAATCGAGCAGGGCATCAGACATGCTGTCCATCAACTCGCCCAGGTTAATACCGAAGACGTCGAAGCCCTTGAACTTGGAATAACGCGTGAACTTCATTGCCAATTGCCAATTGCCAATTGCCGATTGTCTCTTGCACGATCCGGTGTTTTCTGAACCGCTGTCAGGAGTTCTTCAAAATCGGCAATCGGCAATTGGCAATCGGCAATCAACTGTACTTGCTTGTTTCCGTCAGATCGTCGTAGATCATGCCGCGTCGATCTTTGCGTGCTTTCGTGACCGCGGTGTAACCGCCTTCTTCGTTGCGGCTGATCTTGTTTTGCGCGTAGAGACCTTCGAGCACGAGCTCACATGCAGCAACCAGCTTGCGCGTTGTCAGTACGCTCGAACTCAAACGGAATCAACGCGGTGTCCAGCAGACTCGGGAACCGCTTCGATCAGCGTTGACGCACTCCGACGCCGCAGCGCGTGTCCGCCAGCAGCAGCTTGTTTCCTTCGTCAAACCACTGCACGGTGCGCGCGAAATCGATGCCGACAAAGTAGCCTTCGAAGATCTCACCGCGGCGCGCTTGATCAGATCTCGCGCGATGCGATTCGCGCCGAGTTGTTCGCCTTCGTACTCGAGCTCCATCTTTCCCGTCATCGACGGAATCGCGGCGTAAATGTCCGCGATGCGCGGCACGATCGGCTCCTCGCCAGTCAACAGCGAGCGTCGCTCGGCATTTGAAACCACCGACTCCATCACCGTGATCGGCATTCGCTGCGACACGCCGGAATGCTTGTCGACGTGATTGTCTTCACGCGCTTCGAACGCGATCTGCTCGATCACTTCGCGAATAAACTCCGGCACGAGCGATCCGATCCTTGTTTTCGAATCGATCGGTCCATGCTTCCTGCCGCGTGATCTCGACCGCCGCCGGCAGTTCTTTCGGATAGTGCGTCGTGATCTCGGAGCCGATGCGATCTTTCAAGCGGCGTGATGATCTTGCCGCGCGCGGTGTAGTCTTCCGGGATTCGCCGAGAACATCAGCATCACGTCGAGCGGCAGACGCACCGGGTAACCCTTAATCTGCACGTCGCCTTCCTGCATGATGTTGAAGAGCGCAACCTGGATCTTGCCGGCGAGATCGGGCAGCTCGTTGATCGCGAAGATGCCGCGATTCGCGCGCGGCAGCAGGCCGTAGTGAATCGTCAGCTCGTCGCTGAGCAGGTGCCCGCCTTTCGCGGCTTTGATCGGATCGACGTCGCCGATGATGTCCGCGACGGTCACGTCGGGCGTCGCGAGTTTTTCGACAAAGCGCGCGTCGCGATCGATCCAGTCGATCGGCGTCATGTCGCCGTGTTGTCCGAGCATTCGCCGGCCGTACGCGGAGATTGGACGAAACGGATCGTCGTTTACTTCGGAGCCGGCGATGATCGGGATGCGCTCGTCGAGCAGTTCAGTGATTTGGCGGATGATGCGGCTTTTGGCCTGTCCGCGCAGGCCGAGCAGGATGATGTTGTGTCGCGACAGGATCGCGTTGACGAGTTGCGGAATCACGGTGTCGTCGTAACCGACGATGCCGGGAAACAGCTTTTGTCCGGCTCGCAGTTTTCGAATCAGGTTGAGGCGCAGTTCGTCTTTGACCGAGAGGGTTTGATACCTGCTCGCTTTAAGTTCGCGAAGAGTTCTTGGGTAATCCATATTCGAGTAGGCGAAGATTCTAACCTTAAATCTGCGGCGGGGGAATTAAGCCGTCCTCTGCAAGCTTCTGGAGGTGCGCCAGCACGGCTCTTTCGGCCATCGCATGAGCTTTGGGGGAAACGTCCGTATAAACCTGCGCAACAATCTCTTTCGGATCCGTTGATGCCGTTGCGCGACGGCTTCCAGGATGTTCCGTTCACGCTCTAAACGGTGGGAAATGTATTCGTCAATCTTTTGATAGGGCGTAGCGACGGCCGGGCCGTGGCCGCCAAACAACACGGATAAGTTGGGCAAGGAGCGCATGCGCTGAAGTGAATTCAGATATTCGCGCATGTTTCCATCAGGCGGATCGATTAGCACCGATCCGAAACCGACGACGTTATCGCCGGTGATCAACGCGCCGCGTTGTGCGTCGTAAAACAAAGATGCCCACGCGCGTGACCCGGCGTGTGCATTGCTTGCAACTCGACCTGCGGTTCGCCGTCGAGCGTGATGATTTCGTCGTCCTCGATAAAACGATCGACGTGAACCTCGCTTGAGATATGCTCAACGCAGTCGCTGTTTCGTGATGAGCGGCGACGGGAATGTTGCCGCCGAGATGCGCCTTCAAAACGTTCACGCCGCCGACGTGATCCGGATGATGATGCGTCAGGATGATCTCGCGCACCTTCCGGCCCGCGGCGATCATCTCGTCAACACATTCCGCCAATGCTTGTTGCTCGTCTTCGTAAGGCGATCCGGGATCGAAGATCAGCAACTCTTTCGAGTTATGGACCAGGTAACAGCAGGTGTGCGTCGCGGGCGGACGCGTCGGCGTGCGCACCGGAAAGCAGATGTAGTTGGGCCGAAACGTGATCTCGCCGCTCAGGCACGCCGTGCGCCTGCCGAAGCGACAGGAAGCGATCGACGAGATCCGGCGTCACGCCGGCGCCGAGCATTTGCAACGCGTGCAGTGTTGGCGGCACGGCGACGACTTCATCGTTCATCCAACGCGCGTAAGCGTCACGCGCTGGCAGCCACTCACCGCCGGCAAGCTCGCCGGCGATCACTTGCGGTTCCTGTTTCGACGGACAGTTGACTAAGAAAAACCACGTGTCGAAGCGACGCGCGTTGAACGGCGGCGTGAGCCAGCGTCCGACGTAAGTGAAGTCGTTCGCGTCGAGTTGCAGGTTGTAATGGTCCAACAATGCGGGCCACGACATGCGCGCAGATTCAAGATCGTCGAGCAACGATGCACGTTGACCCTTTGTCAGTGTTTCGCTGCCGCGCGCAGCAAGCACGCCCAGCTCTTCGAACAGCTCGCGAGCAGCGCCGCTGATCATCGCGGCCGTTTCGGGATTGGGCGCGTTTCGAACGTCAACCGCGGCATCGTCGGCATCGATCTGTCCACCCGGAAACGCATGAAAACCGCCGAGAAACGCGAGCTTATCGCTGCGTTTCACCCAAAACACTTCCGGATTGTTCGGATCTGTATTTTGCCGGAGGAGAATTACGGCAGCGGCGTCCTTCGGAGCATTTGGACCCTTCGTTCCCGTTCGTTCCATTACCTCTTCACGACCACCGGAATCTTTCGCCGTCGCCCGGTCCCCAGGGAACGCCGCGCATGTGGTAGCCACCCTCTTCCCAGAAACCCGCTTGATCTTCTTCGAGGAAGCGCACGCCTTTGACCCACTTCGCCGACTTCCACGCGTAAAGCTGCGGAACAATCAAACGTACGGGCCCGCCGTGTTCGAGCGGAATCGGCACGCCGTCGTGCGCCCATGCGAAGAGCGAGTCTTCGTTCAGGAAATACTCGATCGGAAGATTGGTGGTCCAACCATAATCGTAAGCGAGCGCGACGACAAACTTCGCTTCCGGTTTCACGCCGGCGAGCCGCGCGATCTCGCGCGTTGAAACACCACTCCAAACGTTGTCCAACCTGGACCAGCGCGTCACGCAATGAAAGTCAGCGTAAACACGCACGGCCGGAAGTTGCATAAACTCGTCGAGCGACCACTCGAGCGGATTCTCCACCAGTCCTTCAACGGCAAACGACCACGTCGCGAGATCGATCTGCGGCGTTCCGTGCGCGTCGAGCACGGGCCACTTCTTAGTGCGCGATTGTCCCGGCGGCAAACGCTTTTCGCGCCGCGTGTCGGGACTGATGATGATCTCCGAATCTTCGATCGCGTCCGCCGGTCGCGGATCGGTGGTTTGATATTTCGGATCGTGGAATAGATTGTCGAGAAAACTCATTTCTTACTTTGCTTCTCTGCGAGCGCCACCAGCTCTTCCGGCATCCATTTGCCAACGCCTTTCGCCACCGCTTCGGAGATGCCGACGTTGCGGTTGTGCCAATCGTCGTGAGCGCCTTCCGCTCCGCGCGCGCGTTCGTAGTTTTCCGTTTGTTCGAGGCTTAGCAGGATGCCGCTGACGATCTCGTTCCAGTCGTTGAAACTGGATTCCACGCCGCACGATCGGCAGTCCCGCGGTCCAATCTTCTTCAGGCGCGCGGTCGTCCTGTTCGGGAATCGTCAGGTTGTGCAGCGACGGCAGTGGACCACCGGAAAACTCTTTCACCAACTGTTGACTCAACTGCTTGTACGACCAGTCAGAATGCTCCAGTCGCAAAGCCTGCGCGCGCCGAAAAATGTCCGCCACTGAAGTTTGCCGATCCATCTCAACTACCTTTCTTCCACGCTAAAACCGCAAACACCATCAATCCCGACGTGACCGCCGCAGACAACAGACAATACTGGCAAAACGCGCGGATCACAAAAGCCTGCAAGTAAACCAGGTAGAGGCTTACGAGAAACATGCCGCCCACCAGCGGCAGCAACAGCTTGCCGGCGATGCGATAACCGAAGATGGCGAGGATTGCCAGACTGAAAACGCTGAAATAAGCGACAGCGCCGAGCGCGGCGAGCGGAAACCCGCCGACGACTGCGTACGAGCTGCTCAACACTTCCGAACAGCCGGAGGTGACGGTGCAGCGCACACTTTGACCGGTTACATGCTGAATCGTGAGGTAAAGGGCATCGCCGAGTCCCACCAGCGACAGCAACGCCGCGGCGGCGTAAGTGATTGCCGATTGCCGATTGCCGATTGCCAATTTAGAAATCACTTTCCTGCTGACGATGCTTCATATGCCACCCACGCGAGAGAAAATCGGCAATTGGCAATCGGCAATCGGAAATGACATCACTTCTGCGCGGCCGCACGCAATTCGTTCTGGATCAACACGCGCAGCTTGTCCGCCGGCAACTGCTCGAACGGCACTTCACGACCGTTCATAAAAACAGTCGGCGTGCTGTTCACGCCAAGCGAATGGCCTCGTTTGCCGTCGAGAAAAATCCGTTGCTCGACGCGATCGCTTTGCACGTCGCGCTGGTAGCGATCCATGTCCAGTCCGAGCTGCCTGGCGTAGCCTTCGAAGATCGAGCGGACTTCAAAAGCGGCCTTCCACTCGTTCTGGTGATCGAAGATCATCCCGTGCATTTCCCAGAACTTGCCCTGCATCCCCGCGGCTTCAGCCGCTGACGCTGCTGCGACTGCATGCCGGTGCGGCGGCACGAGGGGAAACTCGCGAAACGTGATCTGGATCTGGTCGCCAAACTCCTGGTGCATCTGCTTGAGAATCGGATGGAACAGGCCACACGGCGGGCACTCGAAGTCGCCGAACTCTTCGATCTTCACGGTGGCATTCGCTGGTCCAAGCGTGTGCGGCGGGTCAGCACCCGGCACGCCGGCTCGCGCCGGCACAGGCGTCGGCTGTCCCGGCGCGACCGATCCCGATGGCGATGGAGTTACTGGACCCTCTGTTGCCGGCTTCTGCGGACGCGTCATGTACCAGGCGCTCCCGAGCGCCACTCCGAGCACGGCGAGAATGATGATGAAAGGTAATATTCGTTTCATGCGTTTTAAACGGCGGCTGCGAGAGTGGCCGCCAGTGAGCGGAAAATGTCGCTGCCGTCGCTCGATCCGAGCAGATCTTCGCAGGCGCGTTCCGGATGGGGCATCAGCCCGAGCACGTTACGTTCACGGTTGCAGATGCCGGCTATGTTTTCGCGAGAGCCGTTGGGATTGGCGGCTTCGGTGATATTGCCGTCCTTGTCACAGTAACGAAAAACAATGCGATCCTCTTGCTTGAGCTCGTCCAGCGTGGCGTCGTCGCAGACGTAGTTTCCTTCGGCGTGCGCAATCGGAATGCGCAGCACCGACCCTTTCCGGATTTCATTTGTAAAAGGGCTGTCAGCGGTTTCGACGCGCACGTAGATGTGATCGCAAATGAAATGGAGATCGCGGTTGCGAATCAGCGCGCCGGGCAGCAGTCCGGCTTCGCAAAGGATCTGAAAACCGTTGCAGATTCCGAGGACAAACCGGCCACTTTCGGCGAATTTCCTCACCGAATTCATTACCGGCGAGAAACGGGCGAGCGCGCCGGCGCGCAGGTAGTCGCCATAGGAGAAGCCGCCGGGAATGATGACCGCGTCGTAGGTGCTCAGATCCGTCTCGCGGTGCCAGATGAAGTCGACCGGCTGACCGACGTGCTTCGAGATCACGTGGTAAGCATCGTGATCGCAGTTAGAGCCGGGAAAAACGATAACGCCAAACTTCACGCTTCTATCTCCACGCGATAATCTTCGATGATCGGATTGGACAAAACTTCGCGCGCCATCTTCTCGACCGCCTCCCGGGCCGTTTCATTGTCGACGCCGTCGTCCAGCGAGATCTCGAAGTATTTTCCCTGGCGGACGTCGGCGATGCCGGTGAAGCCGAGCAGTTCGACCGAGTGCTGGATGGCTTTGCCCTGCGGGTCGAGCACGCCGGATTTCAGGTTTACGTAAACTTTAGCTTTCATTGATAAACGGTTTGAACTAATTAAATTGCGTGAAAAGCGTGTATTGAACTAATATCTCCCGCTTGTGGCTTCCCCAGTCTTCTTATAGGAGAAACTTATAATGCAAAACCCTCCGCCCGTCCAAACGGCTAAATCAAGTACCGGCCTTGATGAAAACGTTGCTGCCCTTCTCTCGTACATTTTCACCTGGGTCACCGGACTAATCTTTTACCTCATCGAAAAGGACAGTCGTTTCGTGCGGTTTCATGCGATGCAGGCGATTCTGCTCGGCGCCTCAACCTTCGTGATCGGCGTCGTGATTTATATTCTCTGGGCCGTCCTGCTCATCATCGTGGTGAATATTTCCGACGTGCTGGCGATGGTGATGAATCTCGTCATGATGTTGGTGCTTGTCGTCTTTTATCTGGCATTCCTCATCGGTTGGGTGATGTGCCTGATAAAGGCTTTCCAAAAGCAGTATTTCAAACTTCCCGTGCTTGGTAATTTCGCCGAGAAGTTTTCCACCAAGTAAGACTTACTTAAAGACGCGGTCAAAGACCTGATCGACGTTGCGCAGGTAGTGGTCTAACGAAAAGATTCGTTCGATCTCTGCTACGGACAAGTGCGACTTGATCTCCTCGTCAGCCTTGACGAGTGTTTGAAAGTCGCGATCTTCGTCCCAAACGCGCATCGCATTTCGCTGCACCCAGTCGTATGCGGTCTCGCGCGAGATGCCCTTGTTCGTCAGCGCGAGCAACAGTTGTCCGCTGAATATCAATCCTTTTGTCGCGTTGAGGTTTTCCAGCATCCGCTCCGGATAGACCACCAGACCTTCGATCAAGCCGATCGTCTTTTGCAGCATGTAGTCGAGCGCGATGCTCGAATCGGGCAGCACGACGCGCTCTGCTGACGAATGCGAGATGTCGCGTTCGTGCCAGAGCGCGACGTTCTCGAGCCCGACGATGCTGTTGGCGCGGACCACGCGGGCCATGCCGCAGATACGCTCCGAAATGATCGGATTGCGTTTGTGCGGCATCGCGCTCGATCCTTTTTGTCCTTTCGTGAAGCGCTCCTGTGCTTCGCGCACTTCGGTGCGCTGCCAGTGACGAACATTCAGCGCCATCTTTTCGAGCGTCGAAGCGATGATTGCGAGCGTCGTTAAGTACTCGGCGTAAATGTCTCGTTGAATGACTTGCGTCGACACGGGCGCAGCTTTCAAACCGAGCCGCGTGCAGACGCTTTCTTCAACAGATGGATCGAGGTGCGCGAAGGCGCCGACTGCGCCGCTGATTTTTCCGACTGCCACCGCGTCTTTCGCGCGCAGGAGCCGTTCGCGATTGCGGCGCATCTCGTCAAACCAGAGCGCGAACGTCAGACCGAACGACGTTGGTTCAGCATGGATGCCGTGCGTGCGTCCGACTTGCGGCGTGTTCTTGAACTCGAATGCTCGACGTTGTAACGCCGCCATCAACTGCTCCAGTTTCGGAAGCAGGATGTCGCAAGCATCGCGCAGCAGCAGCGCGTTTGCAGTGTCGACAACGTCAGACGATGTGAGCCCGTAGTGAACGAAGCGCGACGCTTCGCCGATCGACTCCGCGAGGTTCGTGGTGAATGCGATGACGTCGTGGTTGGTGGTCTTCTCGATCTCGTTGATGCGTTCGACGGAGAACTTCGCGCGCGTCTTGATCTGTTCGAGCGCGTCGTGCGGGATGATGCCGTTGTCGGCGTGGACTTCGCAGACGGCGATCTCCACGTCGAGCCATTTCTGAAACTTGTTTTGCTCGGACCAGAGCGCGCCCATTTCGGGCAGTGTGTAGCGATCAATCATCGGTTTCCATTTATCGTTTGCCGTATATCGTTTTTCATTTGAGTCTCATTTTAGGTCTGTTGAATTAACTAAGTAGCGGGCCAGCCGCCACTGTCCATCTTGTTCGATCAGGGTAAACGTTTCCATTCCGCGGCCGCGTTCGAAGCGCGTTTCGTAACTGAGTATGAACGCATGTCCTTGCAGCGGCCCGCCGGAGTTTTGTTGCTCCGCCGCGGAATGAAGCTGACGATTTTCGACTTTCCCCAGCTTGGAACGCAACGTCTTGAACACGTCGTTTGATTGTTCGAGAGAGACGTCCTGTTTCCAGAGATCTGACGAGTCGTTATAGATCTGCTCGTAGCGTTCCTGGTCGATGTTGTTGCCGATAGTCGCCACAACTTCGTCGACCTCGGACGGCACTCTTGAGCGTTGATTACTTATTCCGCAGGCAAAAGCCGTTGCCGCCAGCAGCAGTAGGATCAGTCCAATCTGCCTGCTCATACTTCGATCCAGGGCGTCGGCTCCTTCGGATAGGAAAGCGAGATCTCAGTCGAGCCGTAGCCGTAAAAGAGCGGCGCCCTTTCCTGGAGCGCGACCTCGGCGTTGATCTTTGCGAGGTACGGATTGTTGGCGCGTTGCGAAAGGTGGGCCAGGACGAGGTATTTTGCGCAGCCGTCAAAACCGTGCTTGATCCAGTCGGCGAGATCTTCGTTTGAAAGATGACCGACACGCGAGAGGATTCGTTGTTTGAGTTCCCACGGATACGAGTCGCAGGCTTTCAGCATGTCGCGACTGTGATTTGATTCGATCACGATCGCTGCACAGCCGCGCAGTCGTTCGCTCACGAGTGTCGTGATGTGACCGAAGTCCAAAACAGTGGCGACCTTCACGCCGTGATGCGTCGCCGTGAAACCAAAATTATCGACAGCGTCGTGCGGAATCGTGAATGGATGAAAGTCGATCTCGCCGATGCGAAAGTCTTTGCTCGACTCGATCTGTTCCACGCGATCGCGCAACGCATTAGAGCGACGGCGCGGTTCTTCGTTGCTGACGTTGACTCGTTCGCTGACGTAAGCGTCGTGTGTCTTGGCGGAAATGTAAACGGGACAATCGACTGAGTTGAGGAGCACGCGCAAGCCGCCTGCGTGATCGCCGTGTTCGTGAGTGACGAGTACGCCGTCGAGACGCTGAGCGTCTTCGCCGACGAGCGCGAGCCGGCGCACAATCTCTTTCGCGCTTAAACCAGCGTCAACCAGTACGCGCGTATTGCCTGCAACGATCAGAACAGCGTTACCAGTCGATCCGCTGCCGAGAACGGTAAGTTTCATCTAAACCACAAGGCACAAGAGGCACAAAACAGAAAACAGTAAAAGCGGTGTCACTATACCAGCTTTTATTCTTTTGTGCCTTTTGTGTCTCTTGTGCTTTTTGTGGTTTAGATGGCTAGACGCGATCGATCGACTTTGAATCCATTGAGGTTTCCGAGTGCGCCGAGTGCGATTGTTTCCGATTTGAAATACTTGCGCGCAATTTCCTGAAGCTGATCGAGTGTGATCGCGCGGATCTTTTCGATCACTTCATCCGGCAAGATACGACGGCCGTGAATGATCTCCTGTCGCGCCAATGTCCCGGCGCGTGCGCTTGACGACTCGAGACTAAGCAGGATCGAAGAGATCGCCTGGTCCTTCGCGATGCGCAGCTCTTCCATCGTCACCGGCTTCTGCACAACTTCGCGCAACGCTTTCAACGAGAGATCCAACACTTCGTCGAGTTGCTCGGGCGACGTGCCGGCGTAAACATTGAACACACCGACATCGGAAAACGCGCTCCCGCCGGCGCCGACTGAATACGCGAGCCCGCGTTCTTCACGCACTTCCTGCCAGAGTCGGCTCGACGTTCCACCGCCAATCACCGAAGCCAGCAAACTTCCCGCGTAACGATCTTCGCTCAGCGCGTCGGGCCACGGCGTAGCGATCACGAGATGCGCTTGTTCGAGCTCGTTCTTCTGCTCGATCAGGATCGGCGCCGCCGGACGCGGCTTCGCGCTGTCAACCGGATACGGCCGCACACCCGCGCCGCTCTCACAGCCATTGAAAGCAACTCCAACCAGCTCGACTAGACGAGCGTGGTCGACGTTTCCCGCCGCCGCAACGACGAGATTGCTGTACGAATACTCGCGCGCATGAAATGCGACCGTGGTTTTGTGATCGAAGGTCGGAACAGTCTCTTTCGTGCCTTCGATCGGGCGTCCGAGCGGTTGGTTCGGGAAGTAGGCGGCGTTGAAGAGTTCGCCGAGCAGCTCGTCCGGCGTGTCTTCCACCATTTTCATCTCTTCCAGGATGACTTTCTGCTCGCGGTCGAGGTCTTCCTGCTCGAAACGCGGATGCGCGACGAGGTCGGCCAGCAAATCAATTGCTTGCGGCAGCGCATGGTCCGCAACCTTCGTGGTAAAACCCGTCATCTCATGGGTCGTATAGGCGTCGAGATGTCCCCCCAGTTGGTCGGTTTCGACAGCGATATCGCGAGCCGTGCGACGCTGGGTACCTTTAAACACTGCGTGTTCGATAAAGTGACAGATCCCGTTGAGCTCCGGCGTTTCGTGGCGTGAGCCGCGGCGGACCCAGATGCCGGCAGTTACCGAGCGCAGGCCGGGCATGTGTTCTGTCAGGACAGCGATCCCGTTGGGGAGTTTTGTAGATTGAACTTCGTCTATCATCTGTTGGAAATCGAACAGTGCTTTAAGGGCTTTCCTGGGTGAATGGGGTGGTGAATCCTAGCACGACCGCAGCCGAAGCGGTAGCGCCGGGCGCGAGCCGGATGTAGATCGGCAAAAAACAATAAAGAATGCGCCAAATCGCCCATATTTTCACCATAGATTACTTGACAGTTGCCGACGCGTGGAAGAGAATGCTTTCCTGCCGTGCTCCCCATTGCTTCCCAGGGACTCTGGTCGCGGAGGTCTTAATCGCATGAAAAGAGCCTTAAGTCTGGGTTTGTCCTGGCTTGCATTGGTGTCGTTAGCGGCCAGTCTGGCGCAGGCTGCCCCGAGCAAATCACTCGCAACCATCACAGGCAGTGTTAAAGACAACAAGGGCAATCCGCTTGTTGGGGCCGTGGTGTCGTTGTTGCGCGAGGGTGCGAAGCAGGCGGCGAAGGAAGCACGCACGGACGAAAAGGGAAACTTCATCGCGAAAGTCCTTCCGGGAAAATACGGCATCAGGGCTATCGCCACCGGATTCAGCGAGGTTATCTTCGCGTCAGTTGAAGTGAGGGCGTCGCAGGAGCTGATTTATCGCTTCAACCTCGAACCGGTTGGTTACGGCAAGACGTTACCCGAACGTCGTCGAGATCGCGACGACGTGAAGTGGACACTCCGCTCGTCACAACCGAAGCGTTCGATCTTCCAGAACAACGAAGGTGAAGACTCGACAGTCGCGGCGGTGACTGACGCGCAAGTTGCGGCGCAAACCGCCGATGCCTCCGCGATGGAAACCGCGCCGGCCGGCCCGGCTGAGTCCAGCACAGAAGATTCACGAATCAGGCCACGCGGTGTTGTAGAAACCTACTTCGCCAGCAACGCATACGGCGTTTCATATCCCGGGTTAAACTTCGCGCTCGCCACTCCAATCTCAGAAAACATCGAACTAATCTTCTCCGGTCAAACCGGACTCGGCGAAGCGCCCGAACGGATCGAAGCCACAACACGCATCCGCATCGGCTCGCGACACCGCGTCGGCGTCACTGCTTCCGGCTTGCGTCTTGACACTCCGGTTTGGACCAGCCGCATAAATGATCAGGATGCGCTGCACGGTCAACTTTCATTGCGCGCGGTCGACGAGTGGATCGTCCGCGACGGCATCGTGATCGTGATGGGCATCGACTACTCGCGCTTCATCGGCGCGGGTGGCGCGCATGCGATCACGCCGCGGTTCGGAGCTCAGTACGACGTCAACGCCCGCACGCGCGTGAAAGCTGCTTTCGCCTCCGGCGGCGAGGAAGACGGAATTCAAAGTGTCGCGACGTTTGAAGACGAGCAGGTCGTGTTTCGCGGCAATGCAACTCGGCCAGTCGCTTTTGTCGACGGCGAGGCAGTGCTCGAACGAAGTCATCGACTCGAGTTTGGTATCGAGCGTGTGCTCGACAATAGTTCCAACGTCGAAGCGACTGCTTTCTTCGATACGACCAGCGGGCGCGGCGTCGGCTTGATGAGTTTTCCGGCAACTGCCTTTGCGGGTCACGCCGGCGAAGCGTTTTTGCACGTCGCCAACCAGCAAGGTTCTTCGCGCGGCATGCGCGTGGTTTACACGCGACGTTTGAATCGCGTTTGGACCGCTTCCGCCGGTTACGCCTTTGGTCGCGGCCAGCGATTGGCGGCCTCCGGTTTCGAAACGCCCGCCGAGTTGTTTGAGAACGGACTATTCCAAACTGCGGCATTTCAGCTCGGCGCCGGTTTCCACACCGGAACGCAGGTGCGAACCGTGCTGCGCTTCTCGCCCGAAGCGACTGTTTTTGCGATCGATCCTTTTGCGGGCCGGTTGGGCGTTTACGACCCCTCGTTGAGCATCCTCGTGACGCAGGAGTTGCCGAGTTTCGGCTTGCCTGTTCGCGCCGAAGCGATTCTCGATGCACGCAACCTTTTGGACGCTCAAGTCAGTTCTGAGAATGGTGAGGTGTTTACCTTCGTCGGCAACGGCCGGCGGTCTGTTCGCGGCGGAATCTCGCTCCGGTTCTAAACGACGCGCGCGCGTGCGTGCTCGCGCGCTCGATAGGTGAGCGTTCTGCCAGTTCCTCCTCTAGTCACGCTCCCCTTATCGAGTCGCATAGCTGATAGACCAATCTTCCAAATTCTCGGAAAAGTCCGAAAAGTTGGATGGTTTTGATTAGTGTTTTTGCTGGTCAAAGCGAATTAAGCACTCTAAAGACTCGGAACATACCTTGCCTAAAAACGTGGGATCGGCCAGTTCGGAAGAATTACGGAGAAGGTCGGGGGAGTAAGTGAAGGGATCGGTGCTCACAACTAAGACGTGGTTTCTGCTCATCGGCGCAGCGCTTTTGATTAGCGCCGGCGTGCTGAATTTCCGTCAACGAGCCCACGATCGAATGCTTCCCTGGGACGGCGTCGAATGGGTCGACACTCACGAAGGCATCATCGCCAAGACCATCGAGCCCAATTCCTCCGGCGCCCGCGCCTGGTTGTTGCCGGGCGACCGTTTGCTGGGCATCAACTTCGACGGTCGCAGCAAGCCAGACGAGATCCGCCGCGCGCGCGACGTGCAGATCTATCTCGAGCAAGCGGGCGAAGGCGGACAGTTGCACTACCTGATGCAGCGGCCTTCGTATCCGCCCGAGACGCGCGAATACTGGGCCGACCTCGACAATCTCGGCACGTTTCACAAGTGGACGCCGCGCATTCTCTACATCAACATTCTCGGCGTCATCTATTTATTCGTAGGTTTCTTCGTCTTGTTCAAGCAAGGCGGGCGCGCGCCGTTTGCGCTGCATTTTGCCACGTTCTGTCTCGCGGCTTTCGTCTTCCATTTCTACACTCCGGTCGGCGCTTACGACGATCTGGACCTCGCGATTGGATTTCTCGACACCGCGGCGTTCATTCTCTTTGCGCCGTTGTTTCTGCACTTCTGCGCCCTTTACCCAACGCGCCAGCAACTATTTCAAACGCGAAGATGGCGTGCGGTCGCGCTGTACGTTCCGGCGCTGTTGCTGCTCGTGTTTGCGATCGTCGTCTTCCTGCGTGATGAGATGGCGAAAGCCGTTGCGAGCGTGAAGAGCATTCCGGTGACAGAATCAGTGGTCGGTGTTTTCTACTGGCTGATCGTTGCGCACTTCTGCGTGGCGCTGATCGGCGGCGCGGTGCTGTTGACGCGCACACTTCTCAAGGCGAAGAGCACGGTTGTGCGCCAGCAGGTGAAGTGGGTGATGTGGGGAACGGTGCTGGCCATCACGCCGTTCGTGCTGCTCTACGGATTGGTCTACCTGTTCGGCGCTCCGACCGATCGCTGGCTTACCGACGTCGCGATCCTACCGCTGGCGATCATCCCGTTTGCGTTTGGCTATTCAGTGCTGCGCTATCGCTTGATGGACGTCGAGCTGGTAGTGCGGCGCGTTTTTGTTTATGCACTAACGACGCTTGCGATCGCATTGCTAATCGGCACCGTGGTCTACACCGGCGGGCTTTACGCGTTCGGCGCCGATCACTATGCAACTTCCGGCGAGATCACTATGCGCGTCGTGATCGCGGTGCTCGCGATGGCGGCGATCGTGATGGTCGCAGCGCCAGTCAAACATTTCCTTCAGGTACAGGTCGATCGACTCTTCTACGGCGAACGTTACGACCTCCGCAACAGTTTGCTCGACTTCGGACGCACGCTTTCCGCGACGACGGCGCTTGAGCCATTGCTCGATTCCCTGGTCAGCCGTTTACAGGAAGTGATGAACGTCGGGCGCGTCGCGATCTTCGTTGAAGACCGGAACGCACCGTCGGGTTACACCGTTGCGCGAGCGGAAGGTTTGTCTGTGCCGCTCCTCGTGCCGGCTGATTTTCGCGACATGATTCGCGTGCGATCGGCGGAGTCTGGCGTGGTTCGCGCCGACGATTTGGATCTGACCCCTGCTGACGTGGGCTCGGTGAAACGGACGCTGCACTACTTCGTCCCGTGCGTCGTGCGCGGACGAATGGTTGCGGTAATCGGATTGGGCCGCTCGGTTGACGGCGCGCTGCTTTCGTCCGAAGACGTCGAGATTCTGCGGATGGTTTCGGGCTACGTCGCAGTCGCAATCGAGAACAGTTTGCTTTACAAGGACCAGCAGGAACGCGCCGCCGAGTTGACGTTGTTGAAGGAATTCAACGAATCGATCATCGAATCGATCAACGTCGGCTTGCTGGCCGTGGATCTCGACGGCTGCGTGACCCGCCTCAACTCGGCGCTCGAACACATTCTCGATCTGCGTCGCGATGCCGCGATCGGCAAGCGCGTGGAAGACCTGTTCTCCGAAGACTTCGCCGACACGCTGCACCAGGTTTTAGGCAAAGACGGCTGGCGTCTGCGCGAGATCCGCAACATCTACAAACTGCACACCGCGACCCTCGCGAATCGTTCGCTCGTCCTGAACATCGCGCTCGCGCCGTTGCAGGATGGACAAGCGCAGACCGGCGCGCTCGTCGTCGTCGAAGACGTGACGACGCGCATCAGTCTCGAAGAGCAGTTGCAACAACGCGAGAAACTGTCGTCGATTGGTTTGCTCGCGGCGGGCGTCGCGCACGAAGTGAACACGCCGCTCACCGGTGTTTCCTCGTACACGCAGATGCTGCTCGGAATGTTGAACGAGACCGATCCGAAGCACGCGCTGTTGCAGAAGGTGCGCACGCAGGCAGAGCGCGCGACCAACATCGTCAACAACCTGCTCAACTTCTCGCGCACCGGCAGCGCGACCGAGTTTGCCGAATGCAACATCGCGCGCGTGCTCGACGACACGCTGCAATTGCTCGAACCGCAACTGCGTCGCAGCCAGATCGAGATCGTTCGTTCCTACGATCCCGACGCGCCCGAAGCTTACGCCAACGCCGGCAAGCTCCAGCAGGTCTTCACCAACCTGATACTCAACGCGCGCGATGCGAGCCCCGACGGCGGACGCATTACCGTGGCCACGAGCACCGCCGAAGACGATGACTCGGTGGTCGTCGAGATCTCCGACACGGGTATCGGCATCGCGCCGGAGAACGTCGCCAAGATTTACGATCCGTTCTACACGACGAAAGGCGTGGGCCAGGGCACCGGGCTCGGTCTCGCCGTTTCCTACGGCATCGTCCAGGAACACGCCGGTCACATCAGCGTCGAGAGCACGCCCGGCCGCGGCACTACTTTCCGCATCACCCTACCAACCGCCCGCGTTCGCAGCCGTCTCCAGGCCGTCGGCGATTAATTTTTATTTCTTAAAATCAGTGTTTGAAGTTAAGGCTTCGCGTAGCTAAACTAACGCGTTTCCAGTAGTGTCTTATGCAAATGAAGAGTGAAAGAAAAATTCACGAAAAGGGTCGGTCCTCGTCGTCGACGACGAAGAGATCATGCGCGAGGTGCTCGAGACGCTCCTCACGGCCGAAGGCTACCGCGTCGATCTCGCAAAAACAGGCGAGGAAGGTCTTGAAGCCTACGGCCGCCGCGCGTTCGACGTGGTGTTGCTCGACGTGTCGATGCCCGGCATCGGCGGCCTGCGCGCGCTCGAAGAGTTTTTGAAGATGGACCCCGAAGCCGTGATCGTGATGATCACTGCTTACGCCACTTTCGACACGGCCATCGCAGCGTGGGAACGCGGCGCGTTTGGCTGCATCAGAAAGCCGTTTCAAAACGAACAGATCACCGCGACGATCCAGGCCGGAATCAAACGTCGCCGCAAAGAAGAAGAACGACGCACGCTGCGGCGCGCGATGAGTAAAGCCGTCGATCGCGGCGAGATCATTGGCCGGTCTGACTTGATGCAGGAAGTTTTCCGCCTCGTCGAACAGGTCGCGCCGGCGCGTTCGACAGTCTTGATCACCGGCGAGAGCGGCACCGGTAAGGAGTTGATTGCGAAAGCGATTCACGAGGCGAGCACGCGCGCCGGCCGGCCGTTTGTCACGGTCAACAGTTCAAACATTCCGTCTGAATTGTTGGAGTCGGAGCTGTTTGGTCACACGCGCGGCGCGTTCACCGGCGCGGTCGCCGCGAAGAAGGGCCTGTTTGAAGTCGCCGACGGCGGCTCGATCTTCCTCGACGAGATCGGCGACATTCCACCCGAAACACAGGTGCGGCTGTTGCGCGTGATCCAGGAGCGCGAGTTTACGCCGCTCGGCGACACTACGCCGCGGCGCGTCGACGTGCGCATCATCGCCGCGACGAATATCGATTTGAAAGAAGCAGTGCGGCAGGGAAGTTTCCGCGAAGACTTGTATTACCGTCTCGCGGTCGTGCCGATCGAGTTGCCGCCGTTGCGCGATCGGCGTGAAGACATTCTGCCGTTGGCCCAACACTTCATTCAGAAGTACAACGAAGAAAACGAGCGCAACGTGTCCGAGCAATTGGCGCCGGAAGTGCTCGCTATGCTGGAGGCGTACTCGTGGCCCGGCAACGTGCGCGAGTTGGAAAACACGATCGAGCGCGCGGTGGTGATTGCGCCGGGCGATGAGATCACGAAAGAATGTTTGCGCACTGAGATCAGCGATCCGAAATCCGTCGTCGCCGGACATCACGACGGCGCGAGCAACACGGCAGTCGGCGACATCGGCCGCGGGATCAATTTCTACGAAGAAGTGCGGCGGTTCGAGATCGACTTGATCCGTCGTGCACTCGAACAGACCGGCGGGCATCAATCGCGCGCCGCGCGTTTGCTCGGAATGAACGCGACGACACTCAACTCAAAGATCAAAACCTACAACATCAACCTGAGACCGTAGCTAAATGAAGCGACGCGAACTCGACGGCTGTCCAATCACCGGCGCCCTGCAAATACTCGGCGACAAGTGGACGATGCTCGTGGTGCGCGAGCTGGTGACGGGACCGAAGCGGACGATGGAGTTGCTGAACAGCCTGTTTCCGATCAGCAGCCGCACGCTCGTGGGACGTTTGCGCGACATGGAGAAAGACGACTTCGTTCGAGCGCACGGACTTCGGCGGAAACCCGCCGCACATCGAGTATGCGTTGACCGAGCGCGGCCGGTTGTTGTTGCCGCTGCTCGAGTCGCTGCGCCAACTCGGACTGTCATTGGGTTGTAATGATTGTGAGGATCGTCGGGAACGGCTTGGATTTTACTGCGAGCCGTGTCCCCTCAACGACGATGAAGCGATTACCCCGCCTGCTGAAGTTCATCGCCCCGCGCCCGCCCCATCGCGCCGCGACAAAGACGATTCGATCGTCCTGCTCTGATAGTTAACTTAGAAAGCTTGGGTTTGAATACGAAACCCGAATTGCTCATATCGGCTTTGCCGCCGGATGTGCGGCGAGGCTCTGCCTCGCCGGGTGTTGAATAAGAATGAGGGGCTGAGCCCCTCGTCCGGCCTTTGGCCTAATAGGGCAAAGCCCGAACCAGCGGCGAAGCCGCACCTTGGGGCTTAACGCAACGGCGAGGCGGAGCCTCGCCTCACATCCGGCGGCGAAGCCGATGCGAGGCGATTGCCATAACTGTATAGGGCTATAACTGAGCCGGGAGCTCTAGTAACGGAGTCGGGCTATAACTGAACCGGGGCTACAAGCTGAACCGAGGCTATAACTGAACCAGCGCTATAACTGAGCAGGTTGCTCTAGCTAATCTTCTCCTACCACCACGCCCGGCTCGTTCGGAACCATGTGACCGTCCGGCGTGATGATCGCTTTGTGATCCGGCGTGACGTGTTCGCCTTCGATCGTGACTTCTTCGCCGCTACGGCATCGCGACCGGCAGGTGATCGAGATAGCGTTCCGCGTCGATTGCCGACATGCATCCGGTCCCGGCGGCCGTCACCGCTTGGCGATAAACCGAGTCCTGAACGTCGCCGCAGGCGAAGACGCCGGGAATGTTCGTCGCGGTCGAAAGGCCGGAAGTCTTGATATAGCCGACTTCGTCCATGTCGAGCCAGCCTTTAAAAAGCTCGGTATTTGGCTTGTGACCGATGGCGACAAACATGCCGGAGCAGGGAAAGATCTGCTCTGCGCCGGTTTGCAGGTTGCGCAACCGCACGGAATGCACGCCGTCTTCCGGCGTTCCCAGGATCTCCTCGACGGCGCTGTTCCAGATAAACTCGATCTTCTCGTTGCGGAACGCCTTCTCCTGCATGATCTTCGACGCGCGCAACCTATCGCGCCGGTGAACCACGTAAACTTTCGACGCGTAGCGCGTGAGGAAAGTCGCTTCCTCCATCGCCGTATCGCCGCCGCCGACGACGACGATCACCTTGTTGCGAAACGCGGGCAATGGACCATCGCACGTGGCGCAGGCGGAAACTCCGTTGCCGCCGAAACCGTCCGGCACTTTGGCTTCGCCGGGAATGCCGAGCCACTTCGCCGACGCACCGGTGGCAATGATCAGCGTTTCCGTCGAGATGGTCGGCCCGTTGGTGTAGAGCTGAAACGGACGTTCGCTGAGGTCGACTTCCGTGATCCACGTCTCCATAAACTCAGTTCCGAAGCGTTCAGCCTGGCGGCGGAACTGTTCCATCAGTTCCGGCCCGGTGACTGCCATCGGCGAAACCGGGATAGTTCTCGACGTCGGTGGTAATCATTAACTGCCCGCCTGGCGTCGTCTGTTTTTCAGCGTCCGCGGGAGCGTCGATCAGCAACGGCCGCAGGCTCGCGCGGGCGGAGTAGATTGCTGCGGTGAGCCCGGCTGGGCCGGAGCCGATGATCACGACATCTCTCTTAATCGTTTCGTTATCCATAATTCTAAATCCGTGGTTAAACTTAACAGAAGTAATAGCCTTTTCGGTTGTGCGTATAGTATAACTAGCGGCATTGAGGTAGTCGAACCTGATGGCTTCGATTGAAACCATTGCCGTGATCGGCGCCGGGACCATGGGCCACGGAATCGCCCAGGTTGCCGCGGCTTCCGGGTTTCGCGTTTTACTCAGCGACGTCGATCGGGAGGCGCTCGCGCGAGGCGTCCAGTCAATCGAGAAAAACCTTGCTAAGGGAATTCAGTTAGCCAAATTGACCGAGGACGAGCGCGACCGCACTTTGCAACAAATTCACGGCACGATCACGCTGGAGGAGTGTGCCATTGCGGATCTGATCGTCGAGGCCGCGCCGGAGAAACTGGATCTGAAGCGAGACATCCTGCGGCAACTCGAGTCGTTGTCGGATCGCGAGTTTATTTTTGCCAGTAACACTTCGTCGCTGTCGATTACCGAAATAGCGCGCGAGTCGAAACGTCCCGAAGCGGTTATTGGCATGCACTTTTTCAATCCGGTCCATATCATGCGGCTGGTTGAGATAGTGGTTGGAGAACGGACCGCGCCGAGACGGTTGAAACAGTCGCCGCCGTCGGCGGCGGATGCGCAAAGAGCCGATCGTCGTGAAAGACGTGCCGGGTTTTGCGTCGAGCCGGTTGGGAGTGGCGCTGGGTCTCGAAGCGATGCGGATGTTGGAGCAGGGAGTCGCGAGTGCGCGGATATTGATATGGCGATGGAACTGGGCTACAACCATCCGATGGGACCATTGAAGTTGACTGACCTGGTCGGGCTCGATGTGCGTTTGAGTATTGCCGAGTACCTGCATCGCGAGCTGGGCACGGAGACGTTTCGCCCGCCGGAAGTGTTACGGCGAATGGTGAGCGAAGGTAAGCTGGGGAAGAAAACCGGACAGGGCTTTTATGATTGGAGTAAGGATAAAGAGGATCTGCGCCGGGCGCAGTCTTCTTGAAATCCGGCCGGACAGTGTTGTCGAACATGAGCACGCCCTACAACAATGAAGAGCGACGATTTGCGTTGCGCATGTCGTTGCGGTTGCCGATTGTGGTTTCCGGACGCGCCGAAGACGGATCGGCGTGGAGCGAGCCTACCGAGACAGACGATATTTCCACGTCAGGCGCTCTGTTCCATCTGAATCAAAAGGTGAATCGTGGTGAGCGTTTGTACCTGCGCGCGCACCGGCCCGATGGCGCGCCGATCGAAGTGACGGCGGTGGTGGTGCGCGTGGCGCCGGCGATCTACGGCACCGCGCGTGTTGGCGTGCAGATAGCCGAGCCAACCGAGAATTGGTTGCGACTGTTTGTTTCGTGGGTGGCGGACGAGCAGCCGGCGTCCGATCCTGAAGTCTCTTCTGAGTAGTCCCCGTTAAATCGTTTCACACCTGAACGTAAACCCATTTAGCAAAGAATGGTTGCAGACTCTTGCCTGCGGCGGCTTCCATCGCGCGCGTGAAGTCGGTCGTCACGACGGATTTGCCGAAGTGACGGCGCGTGAAGCGGCGTAGTCCATTCCAGAATGCGCGCTCACCCATCTCTTCGCGCAGCAGGTGCATGACGTACGCACCTTTGTCGTAAACGAGAATGCGATCTTCACGCGTGGGGCTGAGCCAGTTGGGAAAGACGAGGGACTTGTCTTTGCCGGCGCTTTTAACTTTTTCGTAGTTTACGCGATACGAATCGATCTCGCGCATGTAAGCGTCGCGGCCGAAGCGATGTTCGAGATACGCGGCGGCCATGAAGGTCGCGATTCCTTCGTTGAGCCAGAAGTGATTCCAGTCGCGGCAGGTGACCATGTTGCCCCACCACTGATGCGCAAACTCGTGCGCGCCGAGCCATTGGTCCTGCTCGTTTTCGAGCACTTGTTTGCCGTACGACTCTTTCAGCGCGGTGAAACTATCCATCTCCTGTTCGACACTGCCGGCTGCAAGAACTTGCGTGTATGTTGGACCAGGGTAATAAACACCGGAGCGTTTTTCGAAGAAGTCGAGCATGCCGGGCGTGTCGCGAAAGATGCGCCGAACTTCGGCGTCCGAGTAATCGGTTGCCAGATAGCGAAACTCGACGCCTTCCTTTTTCTCCGTCACGACGCGGAATGGACCAACAGCGAAGCCGAAAATATACGTTGGAATCGCTTTCGGCTGACGCCATTCGGAAATGCGTTTCGCATTCGGCAGATCGCGCTGCGAAACGAAGTATCCGTTTGAGACCGCAGTTAAAGAAGCGGGCAGGATCAATTTCATCGTGAGCGTCGCTTTATCGGCGGGATCGTCAATGCAAATCATCCACTGGCTCGTGGAGAAAATGGTATGGACTTGATTGCGTTCCGGAAAGAAGCGAATGCCACGTTTCGGTGTGCCGTGGTAATCGATCGTGATTTGGTTAGTCTTTTTTGGTAATTCGATTCTTAACCGGCGATCTTTAACTGCGAATTTAACCGGCAGACCCGCGGCGCGCACCGCATCGATCACCAGCTCACCACAATCAAATTCAATCTGATCGCCAGCGGAAATGAATTTGATGATGACAGTGCCCTTGATTGTCTTCGCGGCAATGTCAGGCTCGATCGTCGCGTCGTAATGCAGCACGTTGGCAAACGCGCTTCCGCAGCACAGAAGAATCAGCAAGCATCGGAGAATCATTGTGCTCCCCACACAATCCGATGAAACAACGCGTCCATCTCCGCCGGCGACTGCTTCATGCCGCGATCGATCCACCACGTCAATAACGACAACAACGCGCCGGCGTGCGCAAAGGCAATCGCGGCGCGATCGCTCGCCGGGATCGAATGGGCGCGTGGCAGTTCCGCCAATCGCCGCTCAATGCCACGCGCGAAGTGGCCCTGCGCCAGCTCGAGACTCTCCTGCATCTTCCCGGACGACGACAACGCGTTCACAAACCGCTGCGCTTCCACGATGTGACTGAAAAACTCCCGCACCGGAAACACCCGATCAGATTGCTCGCCGTGCGCCGACAGCCCCATCGCCACCTGCTCGTAAAACTCATCCGCGTCGCTCATCAACAGATCGTCTTTGTCACTGTAGTGCGAATAAAAAGTCGAACGTCCGACGTGCGCACGGTCCAAAACGTCCTGCACCGTGATCGTGTCGAACGGTTTCTCCTGCATCAGCGCGACGAGGGCATCGCCGAGCGCGTCGCGCGTCCGCCGCACGCGAGCGTCGGTCTTCTTGTTCATGTTGGCAAGGTGCAAATGATCGTTTCCGGACATTGATTACCTCTTTGTTCGATAACGGCTGAATTGGCGATTCCGTTGCTGGACACCCGGCGACGGCGCTTCCAGAATACGCGGCCTATGATCTCTTTACACCAGGTAAGCAAAAAATACGAGACGCCCGCCGGTGTTTTTGCTGCGCTCAAGGACGTCGATCTGGAGATTCGCGCGGGTGAGTTTGTCGGCGTGGTGGGGAAGTCAGGCAGTGGGAAGTCGACGCTGCTGAACATGATCGCCGGCATCGATCGGCCGTCGTCCGGTTCCGTCACCGTCGCGGGCACGCCGATCCACGAGTACAACGAAAACAAGCTCGCCGTGTGGCGTGGCCGCAATGTCGGGTTTGTGTTTCAGTTTTTCCAGCTCCTGCCCACGTTGACTGCCGCCGAGAACGTGATGTTGCCGATGGACTTCGGCAAAAGCGTGCCGTTTCGTGAACGACGAAAACGAGCGGAGGCGTTGCTCGCGCAAGTCGGCGTCGGCACTCACGCAGACAAACTTCCGGCAACATTGTCCGGCGGCGAACAGCAGCGCGTGGCAATCGCACGCGCGCTGGCGAACGAACCGCCGCTGGTACTCGCCGACGAACCGACCGGCAACCTCGACTCGACGACGGCCGCCGCGATTCTCGATCTGTTTCGCAACATGGCCCACGCCGGCACGACTGTCGTCATCGCGACTCACGAAGCCGACATCACGCGCGTGATCGATCGCCGCATCGTGATTTCTGACGGAGCGTTAGCGGCATGACCACCCTCTGGCGCAAAGCAATTCGTGACTTTTGGACCGAACGCGCGCGCACGACGTTAGTGGTGCTCGCGATCGCGCTCGGCATCACTGCGTTCGCTTCAGTTCTTTCGTCATACGCAATCCTCACGCGTGAGCTCGACCGCGGTTATCTCGCGACAAACCCGGCGTCGGCGGTGCTGCGCCTCGATCGCGTCGACGACGATCTCGTCGCCGAGATCCTGCAAAACCCGGCCGTGAGCGACGCAGAACCACGACGAAGAGTGAGCGGGCAGATCAAAGCCGGCCCGGTTCAGTGGCGCAATCTCATCCTCTTCGTGGTGAAAGACTACGGCGACATTCGCGTCAGCAAGCTCGAACCGGAGACAGGCGCGTGGCCGCCCGCAACCGGCGAGATCCTGATCGAGCGCGATGCGTTTCAAGTAGCGAAAGCAAAGATCGGCGACAAAGTTACAGTTAAGACCGCGAACGGCGCGCAACAGCAGCTCACCGTCAGCGGCAGCGTACACGACGTGGGCCAGGCGCAGGCGCGCATGGAAAACATCGTCTACGGTTACATCAACCTCGCGACGTTGGGCCAACTCGGCGAGGAACCGTATCTCGATCAGTTGAACATTCTCGTGCGCGAAAACAGGTTTGACGAGTCGCACATCAAGAGCGTCGCGTCTGATGTCAAGGCGTTGCTTGAAAGCCGCGGCGCAGAGGTGAAGCGCGTGGACGTGCCTGCGCCCGGCAAGCATCCGCATTCGGATCTGACGGGCATTCTGCTGTTGGCGATGTCGAGCTTCGGGATCTTCGTGCTGCTGTTGAGCGGGATACTCGTCGTGAATTTGTTGACGGCGTTGATGGCGTCGCAGGTGCGACAGATCGGAGTGATGAAAGCGATTGGCGGCACGCGCCGGCAGATCGCGCGGATCTATTTCGGACAGGCGCTGTTTCTCGGCGTGGCCGCCGTTGTCGTTTCGATTCCTTTGGGAATCATCGGCAGCCGTGCGTTGTGTCAGTACATGGCGATGTTTCTCAACTTCGATATCAACAGCTACGCGGTGCCGATTTGGGTTTACTTATTGGTCGCCGTCGTCGGATTGGCCGCGCCGCTGATCGCGGCAGCGTATCCGGTGTGGCGAGGAACGGGCGTCCCGGTGAAGATCGCGCTCACCGATTTTGGTCTATCCGGTAAGACGTTCGGCGCGGGCGTATTAGATCGCGCGCTGACGAGAATCGGCGGCCGGTTTATGCCATTCGTTTTTGCGCTGCGAAACGGATTTCGCCGGCGCGGGCGGCTCGCATTGACGCTGCTGACGCTCGCCGCCGGTGGTCTCTTCTTCCTCTCGGCGCTGAACATTCGCGCCTCGATCGTCAACACACTCGATCGCATGTTTGCGGCGCGAAAATACGATCTGACAGTCACGTTCAGCAATCCGTTCGCATGGGAACGACTGCAACGCGCCGCCGGCAACACCCCGGGAATCACGGCCGCTGAAGGCTGGTTTTTTACTGACGGTCAACTCGCACCGCGAACAGAATTCACAGTAGCTGCATTGCCCGCTGATACGCGGCTGCTCGCACTTGAAATTCTCGAAGGTCGCTGGCTCCAACCCGGCGAAACCGACGCGATGGTAATCAACACCTCGCTAGCGGCCAGAGCTCCGGCGCTGCGAGTGGGCCAAACAGTTACGCTTCGCGTCGACAGTGTCGAATCGACGTGGCGCATCGTCGGTCTTGCCAAAGAAGCCTACTCACCCGCCGTCGCTTACATCCCGCTGAGCTTCATGCAACAACGTCAGCCGGGTCTCAGCAACAGCCTGCGTCTCTCGCTGGCCCGGAATGATTTCGACTCGATCAGCATCGTGAAAGAACGCCTCGATGAGAATTTGGAACGAGAAGGCGTGCGTGCGCGTGGGAGCGTGAGCAAGGCTGAAAGCCGGTTTGGTTTTGACGAGCACGTGGTGATGATCTACGTGTTTCTCATCGTCATGTCTGTAATTGTGGGCAGCGTCGGCGGGCTCGGATTGATGACGACGATGAGTTTGAACGTGCTCGAACGTCGCCGCGAGATGGGTGTGTTGCGGGCGATCGGCGCGACGCCGCGTGTTGTTTGGCTGATCGTGATCGTCGAAGGGCTGATAATCGGCCTCTTGAGCTGGATCATCGCGACGCTCCTCGCGTGGCCCGTAAGCAACGCGTTGGGCAATGTGCTCGTCAAAGCGCTCTTCAGGAGCGGGCTCGATTTTACGTTTGAGCCGTGGGGCCTCTTGATTTGGCTGCTCGTTTCGCTTAGCGTGAGCGCCGCCGGCAGCTTCATTCCTGCGTGGAAAGCGTCGAGAACAACCGTCCGAGAAGCATTAGCTTATGAATAATCGAACTCCTTTCGTCACGTTTCTTCTACTGCTTTGCCTCATCAGCGCGAGCGCGCTGGGATTGCAAACTACGGCGGCGCCGGTAAGCGCATTACAAGCAGCGCAAGCGATACAAGCAAGTGCGCCTGCGACAGTTCCGTTCGAGCTCAACAACCGGCACATCATTCTCAAAGGCAAGGTCAACGGGCAACCGATCGAGTTCGTTCTCGACACCGGCGATCAATATGCAATCGTGGATCTCGATCTGGCGAAACGGATGAACCTGAGTCTCAACGGCCAGGTGCAGGTTGGCGGCGCGGGCGCCTCGGTCGCCACCGGCGCGTTCGTCAAAGACGCGACCTTCACGCTCGACGGTCTGCCCGGTTTCTCGCAACCAGTGAAGCTGGCCCTGCCGCTCGGCGGCGTGCTTTCGCCACGCGCCGGGCGCGCATTTCAGGGCATTATCGGCCAGGAGTTTATTCAGGAGTTTGTGGTCGAGATCGACTATCAGGCGCGCGTGCTGAAGCTGCACGATAAAGACAAGTTCACTTATTCAGGACCGGGCGAGAGCGTGCCGATCACGCTGGTCCACGGGCATCCGATTCTCGAAGCTGAAGTCACGCCTGCCGGAAACACGACGCCGCTCAAAGGCAAGTTTGTTTTCGACCTCGGCGCGTCGCTGACACTTGCGCTCTACACTCCTTTCGTCGCCGAGCACAACCTGCTTGGTCCACAATACAAGACCATTCGATCTCTCGGCGCCGCCGGCGCCGGCGGTGAAGCGAACGGGCAACTTGGCCGCGTCACGGAGCTGAAGTTCGGGAGTTTTACAATCAAGAGCCCGATCACGTTTTTTGCTCAAGACAAAGCAGGCGCGCTTGCGAGCAGTGCGCTGGCGGGTAATATCGGCGCGCGCGTCGCTGACAAGTTTCGGCTGTTTCTCGATTACGGGCGCAAGCGGATCATCTTCGAGCCAAATTCCACCTACGCCGCGCCGTACGAACAATCGCAAGCCGGCTTCGCGCTGATTGCCGAAGGGAGCGATTTCCGCACGTTTCGCGTTCGGGCCGTGCTCGAAAACTCGCCCGCTTCGGAGATTGGGTTGCAAAAGGACGACGTGATCGTGTCGATCAACAACAAACCTGCGGCGGAGTTTACGCTTTCGAAGTTGAACGAGATGTTTGAGCGTCCCGAGCCGTACAAGTTGACGATCCGCCGCGGCGAACAGACAATGAACCTGACGCTGACGCCACGTCGTCTGTTGTAGAATTCTCTGCGGTTGTCAAAACCTCCACGTCCGCAGCAACGTAGTAGAACCCGGAGGTCAAACCATGTACTGCCACGCGTGCGGCATTGCCCTAAGCCAACCCACCAAGTACTGCAATCGTTGCGGCGCGCAACTCGCGCCCACGGGCGTCGCGCGCAAGGAGAAAACCGCCACTGAAAAGAGGCTTGACGAGTATCTCGACGGGCTTTTCTGGATCAGCGTCTTCGGACTCGCGTTCATTCTCGGCGGGATGGTGCTGCTGAAGAAAGTCGGCTTCACCGAGCTGGTGATACTCACCTACGTCGTCCTCAGCTCGACAATTTTCCTGATTAATTTTGGTCTCAGCTTGTGGGGCTCGCTGAACCTCATGCGGACCGCGAAGGAAGACAAACTCGCGCTGGAGCCGGGACATACACAAACCGCTGATCTCAATCCCGGCCGACCGGACGCGTTTCTAACGCCCGCCAGCGTCACCGAAAACACAACGCGCTCGTTCGAGCACAAGCTGCAAGAGAGGGTGGCCACAGAGGGCCACCCCTACAAATAAGCCGCGATCATCACTTTGTGGCCACCCCTTGTTCACCGAAAGTCACCGAAGCAAAGCGTCAACCGGTACGGTTCAGAATAAAATCCACAATCTCTCGCAGGTCAGCAGTCGGTCGATCGATTTGGTCCAACGTTGCGCACGCCGCTCGATGAGCTTGCAACGCCGCCTCACGCGATTCCTCGATACCATACAACGCGGGATAAGTCGCTTTTCGTGATTGCACGTCCTTGCCCGGTGTCTTGCCGAGTGCTTCGGCACTGGCAGTGACGTCAAGCAGATCGTCGGTGATCTGAAACAACAGACCGAGATGCGATCCGTAGCTCGTCACCGCTTCAAGCTCGACTTCAGACGCGTGTCCGATCAGCGCGCCGCAGCGTGCAGCGGCGACGATCAGCGCGCCCGTTTTGTGACGATGAATCGCTTCCAATTCCGCGCCGTTGACCTGGCGTGCTTCGGCTTCCATGTCGAGCGCCTGTCCGGCAACCATTCCATCCGGCGTTCCCGATGCGCGCGCCAGTTCCGAAATCAGCGCGATGCGAGTCGAAGCGTCGAGCAATTCATCATCGGCAATCGTGCGAAACGCGAGCGTCTGCAACGCATCGCCGGCGAGGATCGCAGTCGCTTCGCCGAAACGCACGTGACACGTCGGACGCCCGCGACGCAGATCGTCGTCGTCCATCGACGGCAGATCGTCGTGAATCAGCGAATACGTGTGAATCATCTCGAAAGCACACGCAGTCTTGATCAGAACCGCGATCTCCGCCTCGAACACCTGTCCGGTGGCGAGCAACAGTGCGGGACGAAAACGTTTGCCGCCGGCGAACATGCTCCAGCGAATTGCGTGATGAACTTTTTCCGGCGCGGTAGATGATGCAGGAAGAAGATTATTTAGCTCGAGCTCGACAAGCGTGCGATTGTCTGTAAACACGGATTTTATGAATTGTTATTCGCGTCGTTTTCGGTGGGCTCGCTGAAGGCGTTCACGACCGGTCGGCCCTGATTGTCGCGCAGCAGGATCTCGATGCGCCGTTCGGCCTGGCTGAGACGTTCCTGGCACTCGCGCGACAGGCGAATACCTTGCTCGAACAACTCGAGACTCTTTTCGAGCGGCAAGTCGCCGCTTTCCAGTTGCCGGACGATCTGTTCCAGCGCTTCCAGCGACGCTTCAAAGCTCCGCCCTTGTTCCTGACTATTTCCCATTTATCGTTTTCCGTTTTTCATTTCTCATCTACAAATGAAAACTGACCAATGACAAACGACAACCGACAAATGAAAAGTTATCTACGCCGCGGCTTGCGTTTGCCCGGTTTCACTGCCGGCGAGTTGAAATCAAACCCGCCGATCGCGGGCAACTGCGCCATCACTCTGTCAACGATGCGTTGGACCACGACGTCGTCTTCGTAATTCGTAACTTTCCAACCGTCGTCGCTGCGCCACATCGATATTTGAAAGCGCCGATCGTTCAGCAACGCCGACGCGGTCGCCGAGTTCCCGTCACTCTTGATCGTCATCAGCGACGGCACAGCGATCACCAGAAAGATAAACGGCCGCGGCTCGGACTTCGACGCGAATTCCTTGATCTCTTTCGCGACTTCTTCGTGAATCGCCGGCTTCAGTTGTTCCAGCAACGAAGGCATCGAGCTGTCGATCTGGCTTTTGACCTTGTTGCTCAACGCCAGCCCGTAACGCGCCGCAGCTTTCTGACTGACGGTGTTCGCCATGTTTTTGGCGATCTGTTCGTCGTCGAGCCGTTTCTGAAACTCGACCGTGTCGCCACGTTGTGCCGCGTCGAGCATGACCGACAACGCATACGCCGGAGTCGACTGGTAATGTCGCCACAGGAAGAAACCGCCGATCGCAACCGCACCGGCGGCGATCAAAAAGATCGCGAACAGGATGCCGAGCACTTTGGGCCAGCGACGGCGTTTGCCGCGATTCGCGACTTGCGGGCCGCGACCCGGCGCCGGCCCAGTTGGTCCATTGGGGGGCGCATCGAGATTGATTACTATGCGCTGGCGGGCCATTACTCTTGTTCCGTGGTTACGACACGCGTGTTTAGTTTTCCGCGTGCGAGCCGCACGCTGACTTCGTCGCCGGCGTTCACCGACGCGGCATCGCGCACGAGTTTGCCTGATGCATCCTGCGCGATCGCATAGCCGCGTTGCAACACGCCGAGCGGCGAGAGCGCATCGAGCGAGGCGGCGGCCAGCCCCAAACGCTCTCGTCCCTCTTGAAGTTTTTCGTCGATCGAAGCGCCAACGGCTGACGAAGCAGCTTCGTAACGACGGCGGGCGCGCGTCAAGCGCGACTTAACTTCGTCAAACGCGTGCGACAGCGCTTGTTCCTGCACGCGCGAGCGCAGGTGAACGATTTGATATCGCGTTAGGCGGACGAGTTGCCGCCCGAGATTGTCGAGTGCGCCGCAGATCTGATCCTCACGCGCGGCGACGATCTCGGCCGCCGCTGATGGCGTGGGCGCGCGAAAGTCGGCGACAAAGTCGGCGATCGTGAAATCTGTTTCGTGGCCCACGGCCGAGATCACAGGGATCTCCGACTTGCGAATCGCGCGCGCCACTTCCTCCGTATTGAACGCCCACAGATCTTCGGTCGAGCCGCCGCCACGGCCGACGATCAGCACGTCAACCAGATCGTCGGTTCGTCCTTCGCGCAGGGCGCGTTCGTGATACAGGTTAATAAACCGGATCGCGCGAGCGATGTCTGGTCCAGCCAGGTCGCCTTGCACCTTCGCTGGGGAAAACAACACGTGGACCGTGCGCGTGCGTCGCGAGATGACGTTGAGAATGTCGCGAATCGCAGCGCCGGTAGGCGACGTGACGATGCCGACGCGGCGCGGAAAAACCGGCAACGGACGCTTCAACTCTTTCGCAAACAAGCCTTCGGCGTTGAGCCGATCGCGCAGTTGTTCGAACGCGATGCGCAAAGCGCCCGCGCCGACGGGATCGAGCGCTTCGACGACGAGCTCATACTCGCCGCGCGGCGCGTACAGCGAGAGTTTTCCGCGCGCGCGCACGTGCAGGCCGTCGGTCGGACGAAACCGGATGCGCGTGTTCGTCGAACGAAAGCACTTCGCGCGGATCTGCGCGTTTTGATCTTTGAGCGTGAAGTACCAGTGTCCCGACGAATGGGCTTTGAAGTTCGAGATCTCGCCTTCAACCCAAACGGCGGCAAAGCGCGACTCGAGCGCGATCCTGATCGAATTGGTTAGTTGAGAGACACTTAACGGCTTTCGTTCAGTTTCGTCGAAGAGTGCATCGAAGAGCGGTTGGTTGGCCATTTCAGATCTCAGACCTCAAATCTTTAATCTCAGATCTAGGGCGTATTGTTGCTCAGGCCAACCACCGGGCTCAGGCGCACCGAAGCGCCGTCGCGATTCGTGCGCACGCGCACGCGCGGTGTGGAGGAGACGGAATTTGATGCGTAAGTGATCGTGTAGGCCGATCGCAGTTGGGCCACAACGTCGTCGTATGCGATCTGCAAGTCTTCGAGGCGGCGAATCGGATAGTAGACCCCGCCCGAAGCAGCCGCGAGTTTGCGAGCTTCCTCTTCTGCGCGCGTCGTCAGCGTTAGATAGCGAGTGCGCAGCGGATCGATCGTGATCTCCGGTTTCGGCACACTCGACTTCGGGTATCAAACCTGACGGCACATACAGCGGATAGACCAACGCGCCTGACTCAGTCAGCGCTTCCAGGATCGCCGGGAACGGAAGGAACGACTTGTTGTCGTCGCCGTCTGACATCACGACGATGGCGGTGCGCTCGCCGCGCAGCCGTTTCACCGGCTCAGCCAGGACGTAACCGAGCGCGTCGTAAAGCGCAGTGCCGCCGCCGGCGTCGATCTCGTCGAGTTTTCGCGAGAGCATCTGCCGGTCAGTGCTGAAGTCGGAAATGATTTGAATGTCGTCGCGAAAACTGATGATCGAGATGCGATCCTGCGGACTGGCCGTGCGCAGAAAGTCGCGCGCGGCTTTGCGAATGAAATCCATTCTCTCTTCGACACTGCCGGAGACGTCCAGCAACAGCACGAGATTGAATGGTTCATTCGCGGGCGAGACGTTCGTCACGCGGCGTTCGACGCCATTTTCCCAAACAGTGAAATCAGACTCGCGCATGCCGCCGATCGCGCGTCCATTGCGATCGGTGACGCTGGCATTGAATCGCAACAGTTGCGGCGCGACGGAGCTGACGATCTTACCCGGAGGCGTGCGGCTCACCAGCGCGGGTTCTTTGTCCGGCGGCGGCAGCGTCTTCGCGTAGTCGCCAAACATCTTGGGCGCGACTTTGCGAATCGCTTCGACGAGCGCACTGTCACCGCTGCGAACGATCGCGCGCGCGGCTTCCGTCAACGGACGCTCGCGCAGATCGCTCGGCGCCATTGACGGATCGACGTTCAACAGCACGACGCCGCGTTGCGTGCGGAAATCCAGTGCGACCGTCTCTTCTTTCTTCGCTTCTTTCTCGCCGAGCCGGCCGGAAAGTTTGAACGTACCGCCGGCTTTTTCCTTCATCGGCGGCAAGCTCGACGTCGCTCATGTAGCGCGGCCGGCTTGCTTCCCAAACGAATTCGAACTTTAGAGCGTCGAGCGGAACGTCGGCATGAATCGTTCCCGTGTCGGTCTTCACCAGCGCGGATTCGACGTTGCCGATCGACGTCAACAGCGCCTGCCTGTCCTTCGA
This sequence comes from uncultured Acidobacteriota bacterium, assembly GCA_963770215.1. Taxonomy (GTDB): domain Bacteria; phylum Acidobacteriota; class Blastocatellia; order Pyrinomonadales; family Pyrinomonadaceae; genus PSRF01. The sequence continues at coordinate 914,044 of CAVYOP010000004.1, read as the reverse complement.
CCTCGATCTTCGATCGCGGCGGAACAGTGACGACGAGATCGATGCGATTCTTCTCGCCGCGGGGACGAACGTCGATCGAAACCCGGCCGCCTTTCGAGTCGACTTTCACGTCGTCCGGAGCGATTGCCAGCTCCCGCCGAGTTCGCTTCAACCGTCACTTTCTTCTCCTGCGCGGCGGCAGCGACAACGCTGACGCGGCCTTCGATGTTCTTGATCGAAATCGAGACTTTTTCCGGATTTCGAGTTCCTGTTTGAAGCCCTGGGCGAACGCGGAGCAGGTGAAACCTAACGAGTAAAACTATGAGGGTAATCTAAAAACTCTTCCGAGAAATCTTGCCGCCGCGAGGGCTACGGTCAAGCGCGGTCAAGCGCGGGTCAAGCGCGGATCGGCGAGGATGAGTGCGGATTTGCGGCAAATATGGGCTTATGATAGCGCTCCCCAAAGCCCGAGGTCAGGCTTTGGCACAAACAGAACCCACCAAGGACCAAAGACTGCTTATTCACAACCTGGTGAAGCGCGACCCGCTCGCCGGCCTCGCCGAAGACGTGCGCAAGGGACTGACCGCTTCACCCAAACGCTTTTTGCCGAAGTATTTCTACGACGAGCTCGGCTCGCAGCTTTTCGAAGCCATCTGCCTGTTGCCGGAATACTACCTGACGCGCGCCGAGAACGAGATCCTCGCGCGCTATGCCGACGAGATCGCCGCGTCCGTCGGCGGACAGAAAACACTGGTCGAAATGGGCAGCGGCAGCGCTTCAAAGACGCGGCTGATCATCGAAGCGCTTTTGCGATCGCAGGGCGAGTTGTTGTTCATGCCGGTCGATATCTCCGTGACGGCTTTGGAGAGCAGTTCGCGAATCCTGCTGCAGTCGTACCCGCGACTGAAGATCGAGGCCTTTGCCGCAGACTACTTCGCGGGCCTCGCAGAGCTCGGCAAGAAACCGCGCCGCCGCACCCTCGCGCTGTTTCTCGGTTCGAACATCAGTAACTTCGACCTCGACGAAGCACATCGGTTCCTGCGTGCGATGCGCGATATGCTGCAAGAAGGCGACGCGTTGTTGTTAGGCGCGGATCTGAAAAAAGATCCGGCCGTGCTCGAAGCTGCTTACAACGACGCGCTCGGCGTGACCTCCGCTTTCAATCTCAACGTGCTCGCGCGAATCAATCGCGAGCTTGGCGGATCGTTCGACCTGCACGCTTTTCGTCATCACGCTTTCTACAACCAATCGGCGGGACGCATCGAGATCTACATCGAGAGTCTTTTCGACCAGACAGTGCGGATCGACAAACTCGATCTCGAGGTTCGCTTTGAGTCCGGTGAGTTGATCCACACGGAAAACTCTTACAAGTACGACCTGGCGGGAATCGAGCAGCTCGCATCGGCGACCGGGTTCACCTGCTCGAGCTCGTGGCTTGATTCACAGGAACGTTTCAGCAGTAACTTGTTGCTCGCCGCCTAACGCCACGGGATGAACGACGCTCGTCGATCAACCGCTCGTTCAATTCAACAACGTCAACGTCTCACTATCAGGTAATCCGATAATTTCCGACTTGAATTTGTCCGTCGAACGCGGCGAGACGCTTGTCTTGCTGGGCGAGTCGGGTTGTGGCAAGACGACGACGCTGAAACTGGTGAACCGGTTGTTGCTGCCGACGTCTGGTGAAGTCCTGGTCGAAGGAAAAGCGACGACGGCGTGGGATCCGATCGCATTGCGGCGTCACATCGGTTACGTGATCCAGGAAGGCGGGCTGTTTCCGCATTTCACGATCGCGCGAAACGTGGCGCTCGTGCCGTCGCTTTTGGGGTTGGATAACAAAGAGAAGCATTGACGCGCGTGTGAGCGAGCTGTTGAAGCTCGTCGGACTCGATCCGGCTCGATTCGCCGAGCGATATCCGCGCGAGTTGTCAGGCGGACAACGCCAGCGCGTCGGCGTGGCGCGGGCGCTGGCGGCAAATCCGCCGCTGTTGTTGCTCGACGAACCGTTTGGCGCGCTCGATCCTTTGACGCGCGCGAGTTTGCAACGTGAGTTTACGGATCTGTCGCGCCGCTTAGGCAAGACTGCGATCCTCGTGACGCACGACGTGCGCGAGGCGCTGGCGCTCGCCAGGCGCATCGGGCTCATGCACAAGGGACAACTGGTGTTGTTCGAAACACCCGACGGATTTTCTGGCTTCGGATCAATCCACAGGCACGCGCGTATTTGGAGACACTGGCATGACGTTCTGGCAGTTTCTTCAAAACAACTGGGCCGAACTGGCAACGCTGATCAGGGAACATCTCGTGCTCGTGTTCATCTCGATCGTCGACGGCCGTTGTGATCGGTGTTCCGACAGGAATTCTGCTGACGCGCTATCGTGCGCTGCGTGGTCCAGTGCTCGGCGTCGCGAACGTGATGCAGACGATTCCGAGTCTCGCGTTGTTTGGCTTTTTGATCCCGTTGCCCTTCATCGGCGGGATCGGCACGCGCACCGCGCTCGTCGCGCTGGTGCTGTATTCGTTGCTGCCGATCATTCGCAACACCGTCACCGGAATACTCGGCGTCGAACCGAGCGTGCGAGAAGCGGCGGTGGCGATGGGAATGACTGACGGGCAGGTGTTGCGACAGGTTGAATTGCCACTCGCGGCGGGCGTGATCGTTACCGGCATTCGCGTGGCGACGGTGATCGCAGTCGGCGTGACGACGATCGCCGCTGCTGTCGGCGCAGGCGGTTTGGGCGTCTACATCTTTCGTGGCTTGCGGCAGTACGACAACAACCTGTTGCTGGCGGGCGCGGTGTCGGCGGCGTTGCTCGCACTTGGCGCTGACTTTTTGCTCGGCCGTGTCGAAGCGCAATTCAGTTTTGAAACGAAGCGCAAACCGCATGATCGCGCGCGAAAGCTCGCCGTTGCCGCAATTGTTTTGCTGGTCGTGCTCGGTGTCGTTTGGTCTTTGGCGAGTACGCACCGACTCCCGCGAGCCAGACGCGTGTCGTCGTCGGCTCGAAAGACTTCACGGAATCCGCATTGCTCGCCGAGATCGTCGCGCAGATGCTCGAAGCGCGCGGAGTTTCGGTCGAGCGGCGTTTCGAACTCGGCGGAAACCTTCCGCACGAAGCGCTCGTCAGCGGCACGCTCGATCTCTATCCCGAATACACCGGCACGTCGTACACCGCGATCCTGCATCATGCGCCGATCACCGATCCGCGCGCCGTTTACGAACAAGTCAAACAGGATTACGCCGACGAAGTTCAACGTCGACGTTAGCCGGCCGCTCGGATTTGAAAACACGTTTGCGATCCTCGTTCGCGGCAACGACGCGCGGCAGTTGAACCTGAAAACAATCTCCGACGCTGCAGCCGCATACGCCGCAGTGGCGCGCCGGTTTTGGTCAGGACTTCATGTCGCGAGCCGACGGTTATCCCGGTTTCTCGAAAGCTTACGGCTTGAACTTTGCCGAAGTCCGCGAGATGGATCTTTCGTTGACTTACATCGCGCTCTCGTCGCGGCAGGTCGATCTCATCGCCGGCAACTCGACCGAAGGACGCATCGCGCAACTCGATCTGGTCCAACTCGCCGACGATCAGCGCTACTTTCCTCCGTACGAAGCTGTTTACCTCGTGCGCCAGGACACACTCGCACGCGTCCCGCAACTACAGCGAGTCTTAGCAGAAACTCGCCAACGCCATTTCGACCGACGAGATGCGCCAACTCAATTACGAGATCGATGGCAACAAGCGAGATCTGAAAGAAGTTGTGAGGACTTGGCTCACTCAGAAGCGATTTTAGGGTGGCCCACTGTGACCACCCTGTCCGGCCGATGAATCTGTGGACACGAACAAACGCCACGCTTTTTAGCCGCCGCTGCCTCCGCCCTGGTTCTCGGGAGGATCGATCGGCTTCGGTGTCTGCGCCGAGCCTGAGGATCGAGGCCTGCAGCGGTCGCATTGCCACCGCCCTGGTTGTCTGGAGCGGTCGATGACCACGTTTTCGAGTTCGTTTCTCTCTGTCGGACATGTTCTGAGCTCCTTATGTATTGATTGGGAGTTATTCAATTGCAGGTCGCTATCAACCTGTTGCTTGCATGTAAACCTGAATATCAGGCCGTGAAATATAAAGCTTGAACGCATCGGCGCCCCACTGCTGTTCCAGTTTTCGCGCGGATCTCCGACGCCTTCCTGAGTTGCTCATCTGCCTGGTCCTTGTTACCTAATAGGCGTTCGCGCGCGAATCGATGATCCATGCGCGCCACTCGGATTCAAACTGCCCGTCCGCGGGCAAATCTTTCCTGCGCCGGGTTGCGAGCGACAAAGCTTTTGTGCGTCTTTCGCCGCCAGCGCCGCTTCCGCGGCAGCCAACAAAGCCCGGGATTGTAACCAGTAGTCGCCGGCTGATGACGCCTCAGTCAACGCCTCATCACAAAGCTTCTGCGCTTCCTTCTGTCCGCCTGAAAGCGCCTTCGACAAACCAGAGCACGTACTTGCCCTGGATCGTCACGTCCGGGTATTGCTTGCCGGCCTGTTCGCTGGCCTCGTTCACCGCCGTCGCGTCGCCAGAGTTCGCGCGTTGACTCAATCGCATTTCCGCATTCACGAGGTGGACTCGCCGGCAGCAACTGGAGGAAGTTTCCCTTTTGCGCCGCAATCGTCGCCAACACTTCGTCGATCAATTGCTGCGCCTGATCATAATGACCGAACCGCCACAAAATATTTCCCCGGTTCGCCTTGCAGAACGCGATCCGGAATTTACTGTTGACCGATTCGTAGATTTTCTGTGCGTTGTCGTATTGCTCCAGAGCGGAGGCCATTTTTCCTGCTCGAACTGTAGCGCTCCGATCTCGAGGTACGCATCGGCAATCGCCGGCTGGCCGTTGCTCTGTTTAGCGAACTCCAGTTTCTGATTCAGGATTTGCACGGCGGCGGGATAGTCGCCTTTCCGGCGATAGCCGCGCCCGATCTGACGTCAGGCACAAGGCGACGCTGCGCGGGTAGTTGCCGCGTTGGAAAAAATCCATTGCCTGCTGCACCATTTGCAGTCCCTGGTCGATGCGCAGAGTTTGAATGTACAAGCCGCCCAGGTTCGATAATCCGCGCGCTTCGCGCACGCGGCCTTTGTTTGCCTGCGCGAACTGAATCGCCAGGTTGAAATAATACTCGGCTTTCTTGAGGTCGCCCCGGCCCGAAAAGGCGTTGCCGAGCTCCAGCAAAGCGCCGGCGGTCAGGTTTTCAAGCTGTCTCTGCTGTGCGAAGGTCGACGGCTTCTTTCGCGAAGTTTTCAGCTTCGTCAATCGAGCCCTTCTGCGACGCCAGATAGGACAAATCGATCAACGCAGTGATCTGCTGCGCTTCGTTGCCGATAGCGCGCGACGCGTCGAGCGACTGGCGAAACTGCGCTTCCGCTTCCTTGTAGTTGCCCTTTTGACGGAACAGAATCCCACGCTGGCGCAGCACTTCGTTTATGCCTTCGTTGTTGCTGCCCGCGCGATACAACTGCTCTGCTTTGTCGAACATTTCCGTCGCTTTGGCTGTTTCGGTCTTGCGGTTATAGACGATGCCCGCGCGCAGGTAAGCCGTCGCGTACTGGCCGCTGTTCAACTGAATTGCCTTGAGATAGTTTTCGAGTGCTTTGTCCGGATTGCCGTCGTTTTCATAGGCGTAGCCCAGGTCGACGTAGACTTGGCTGTCGTCAGGCGTGAGCTGCGCGATCTGCTCGTAGTTTTGACGGCTTCCTTTTAATCTCGCCTTATGGTGGCGGTGATCGCGTCGAGATAGAGCGCGTCGCGTGGCAAGACGGCAGAGCGGTCGCCGGCGATGGTGGTTGCAGCGAGCAGCTCGTCTTTCGCTTTGTCGTAGTAGTCGAGCTCGGCCCAGGCCTGGGCCAACCGCGCGTCGCGCGAGGGCATAGCCCTTGTCGATCTCGATTGCCTGCGCGAGTGCTTTGCTGGCCTGGAAGTAAGCGCCGTTGCGCAGATTGTCGGTGCCTTGTTCGTACCAATTGAGCGCGGCCGCCGATGGCTGGTAATACGAGCGCGGCCAGAAGTAAATGACGGCCCAGATAACGAGGCCGGCGGCGACGAACGCCGGGATCACAGTCGCCAGCGAGAAGCGTTGCCGTCGCAACTGCATCGTCAGCGTCGCCATCGCGGTGGTGCCGCGCTTGAAACCGTCTGTCGCGCCTTTCGACTTACTGGCTACCGGGATTCCATTGCCAGTCAACGTCAAAGCCACCGCGCGTAGGTCCTTCAGCATCTCCTGGGCGTTTTGGTAACGCGCGTCGACCTTCTTCTCGAGCGCTTTCATCGTGATGCGATCGAGCTCGGGCGGAACCTGCGCGTTCACTGAAGATGGCGGCCGCGGCGTGACGTGAATGATCTGCGCGCCAATCTCGAGCACGCTACCGCCGGAAAATGCCGACTGTCCGGTCAAACACTCGTACAAAAGCGCACCGAGCGCGAAAAGGTCGCTGCGGCCGTCGATGTCTTTGCCGGTCGCCTGTTCGGGCGAGAGATAGAGCGGTGTCCCGACGATCACGTCGCTGCGTGTTTGCGTCGCGTAAATCGTTTGCGCGTCGAGATCGACACCGCCGCCTTGCGGTTCGAACAGGTGCTTGACGAGGCCGAAATCGAGCACTTTCACCTGGCCGCGCTCGTTGATCAGGACGTTTGAAGGCTTGATGTCGCGGTGGACGATCCCCTGTTCGTGCGCCTCGCCGAGCGCCTCCACGATCGACGAGACGATTTCAACCGAGCGACGCAGCGTCACGCCTTCGTCAAGCAAATCGCTCAACGACTTGCCCTTCACATACTCCATCACGAGAAACGGCTGGCCCGCGTCTGTTTCGCCGTAATCGTGGACGATCGCGATGTTTGGGTGACTGAGCGCGGAGACGGCGCGCGCCTCGCGAATGAACCGGGCGCGGTAGTGATGGTCCGTCGAAGTCAGAAACTTGATGGCGACGCGGCGGGCGAGATGTTGGTCTTCGGCGAGGTAGACCACACCCATACCGCCTTCGCCCAGTTTTTCAATAATTCGATAATGAGAAACTGTCTGGCCGATCATGCTCGCATGGATTTCCCTTCGGGTGCGAGAAAGAGGAAAAGTTGGCAATCAGAGGAGGTTCCAGCGAGGAACATGCTCTGGGGCGGTCCGTGTGGACACTTGTGGGGCATTGTGCGCTAAGGCACTTTTAAGATCAAGAGAGGATTTTCGGTTAGTCGTCCTCCGCGTGTCTCTGCGGCTCTCTGCGTACTCCGCGGTTTCATTCGTATCGCGCTTGTTTACCGCAGAGAACGCAGAGGGCCGCAGACACGCAGAGAATGTAGAGAGTGAGTCACAGATCTCACGGTTTTGTGGCGCTCACAGTTTAGTGGCGCGGATCTTGGCTTCCTGGGCTTCGCGGAACTCGTGAAGCTTCTGGCGCAGTTCGGGACGGCTGTTCGCCAGGATCGCGACGGCCAACAGCGCGGCATTGACCGCGCCCGGTTTGCCGATGGCCAAAGTCCCCACCGGGATGCCGCCGGGCATCTGGACCGTGGCCAGCAGCGAGTCCATGCCATTCAGCGCCTCGCTGCGCATCGGCACGCCCAGAACCGGCAGCGTCGTGTGCGCCGCCAGCACGCCGGCGAGGTGCGCCGCGCCGCCCGCTGCGGCAATGATCACTTCCAGTCCGCGCGTCTCGGCCGTCGAACCAAATTCCGACGCCAGCGATGGCGATCGATGCGCCGAAATCACGCGACACTCGTGCGCGACGCCAAACTTCGCCAGCGTTTCCTCGGCGTGTTTCATCGTATCCCAGTCAGACTGGCTGCCCATGATCACGGCGACCAGGGGGGAATTGCGAATTTCGGATTTCGAATTTCGAATTGCGGTTTTTGTTCCTCGTTTTTCTTCTTCGCCATTTTTCAGTCCTCTCGTGATGTCAAATTCGAAATTCGCATTTCGAAATTCGCAATTCTTCTACTCTCCCTGATCGAGCGAAAACCCGCGCTCGCCATCGAACGTGTAAAGTCCTTCAGTCTTGATGAAGTCGTAACCGGCGCCGGCGACGCGGCTCAACAACGAGATCACCTGCGCGTGCGATACGGCCGCGTCGCCATTTTCGCCACGGAAGCGGCAGCGCCAGTGGTCGGAACAGAACGTTTCGGCGTGGCCTTCTGGCCAAACCTTCACGCCGCGATTGCTGATCATCGTCAACTTCAAACCATCACCATTCAACTCGCTCAACTTGCCGCCGAGATCGTTTGCCGACCCTTTTGTCCAATCGAGAAAAACGTCCACGCCGACGAACTCTTTCTGCGGAATCGCTGTTTCAACGCGAGTCGCTTTGCTGCGTCAGACTTTCGGCGTCGGCGGCTTTGTACTGCCGCGGTTTCAGGATCTGCGGAATTTGGCCGAGTCGCTCGATCACGGCGCTCGGCAAACTCATTCGTTCCGACCTTTTGTTTGCTGACTTTTTCGTCGTAGATGTCGTAGGTGTGAATGCCGTCTTCGATGGTGCGCAGCCACGCGTTGTGGACCTTTTCGGCGTGTTCGCTCAAGCCGACGTGGACCAACATCATCACCGCGCCGAGCAAGAGACCCGACGGATTCGCGAGATTCTGTCCGGCGCGGCGCGGCGCGGAGCCGTGAATCGCTTCAAACATCGCGACGTGCTCGCCGATGTTTGCCGAACCGGCGAGACCGACTGAACCGGCAATCTGCGCCGCGACGTCGGAAAGCACGTCGCCGTAAAGATTCGGCATGACGACGACGTCGAACGCTTCGGGCGTGTCGGCGAGTTTCGCGGCGCCGATGTCGACGATCCAGTGCTCGTTTTCGATGTCCGGGATACTCGGCGGCGATTTCGTCGAACACTTTGTGAAACAACCCGTCGGTCATCTTCATGATGTTGTCTTTCGTGAAGCAGGTGACCTTCTTGCGGTTGTTGCGACGGGCGTATTCGAAGGCGTAGCGGACGATCTTTTCGGAGCCGGGGCGCGAGATCAGTTTCAGGCACTGGTCGACCTGGTTCGTCTGCCGGTGCTCGATGCCGGCGTAGAGATCTTCTTCATTTTCGCGGACGATGACGACGTCCATCGACCGGATGTTTCGTTTCGATGAACGGATGGTAAGAGACGCACGGCCGCACGTTGGCGTAGAGTCCCAGGACTTTGCGCACGGTGACGTTCAGGCTCTTGTAGCCATTGCCCTGCGGCGTTGTGATGGGCGCTTTCAGAAAGACCTTGGTGCGGCGCAACGAATCCCACGCGCCGGGCTCGATGCCGGACGTGTTGCCGGCGAGGTAGACCTTTTCGCCGATGTCGATGGTTTCGATTTCGAGTGGAGCTTCGGCGGCTTCGAGGATGCGCAGGGTCGCGGCCATGATTTCCGGCCCGATGCCGTCGCCATTCGCGACAGTGATAGGAATACGTTTGGACATTATTCCAAAGCCTTTCAGGTGTTATTTTGAAGAAAACAGGAATAGTAAGCGAAAGGCCGAAAACGGGCAATTCGCGATTAAAACGACGGATTTTCAGGAAAATATCCTTGACGCTTTCTGAGGGCGTCCGGCATACTTTTCTTACGCGATACCTGCTCTCGCGCGTCAATGGTGACTGCGCCTGTCCGTGATCGTAAAGCGACGAGGTTCGGCTGAATAGAGAGTGAGGCAGTTGTCAACCTAGTTTAGAAGCCGCTCTCGAGATTTAGAGCACCGGGTGCGTCGCAGCTCGCCGAAAGTATCGGCCGTCTCCCCCGAACTGTATCAGCGAATTCCAGCAAGCCCGCGCTTCCCTTCAAATTAAGGATAGTAGAATGGCTACAAAACTCTATGTAGGAAATCTCTCGTTTCGTACCACGAGCGAGGAACTGCGCGATGCTTTCGCGTCAGTCGGAACAGTGGAATCAGCTTCGGTGATTGAAGATCGGGAAACCGGGCGTTCGCGCGGCTTTGCTTTTGTGGAGATGGCAACCCCTGAGGAGGCAGCAGCAGCAATCGAGGCTTTCAACGGCAAAGACTTTGGCGGGCGCAATCTGACCGTCAATGAAGCCAAGCCGAGAACCGACCGCGGCGGGGTGGCGGCGGCGCGGTGGTTATGGCGGCGGTCGCGGTGGCGGTCGTGGTGGTTACGGCGGTGGTGGCGGCGGCCGTGATCGCGACAACGATCGTTACGAACGCGAACCGCGCTGGTAATAACTTAATGGGGCAGCACTCCTATCGCTGCCCCATAGCTTTGCAAACCTCGGTTTTACTACTTCTTATCGGCGTTATCTTCAGAGTCAGTTGCTCCGTTCCACGCACGACTTCGATCACATACTCCTCTCCGGCTTTCATTTCACCCAGCGCAAACGTGTAGTCGTAAACGTTCTTGATCTCGCGAGTTCCGATCTTGACGATCCGATCGCCGGCTTTCAGTCCGGCTTTTGCGGCCGGCGAATCTCACGGACTCCGTCGATCAACAGACCATTTTTACTTCAGCATAGTTTGGTATCGTGCCGAGATAGACGCGGAAGCCGCCCGTGCGTGGCGTCGCATCAGTCTTCGCGTCGTGTAGGTGAGCCGCTTTCGGCGCACCGTCGAGCTCGCGGACTATGTACGCAACGAAGTTGAGGATGCGCGTCTGATCCGTGTAGTTGATCTTGTCGAAAGTGTCGGAAGGCTTGTGATAATCGGTGTGCGTTCCCGTCCAGAAGAAGAGCACCGGAACCTGTTTTCAGATAAAACGAAGAGTGGTCGCTTGGACCATACCCATCTTCAGTTTAAGCGTCAGATCGAAAGCTGCGACTTGGCATCAGCCGTCCCTCTGCGCAATGATGCTCGCGCCATTCCTTCGCCGTCCCGACACCGCCGATCACAAGCTTCCGATCCTTCATCCGCCCGATCATGTCCATGTTGATCATCGCGACCGTGTTCGACAGCGGCGACACCGGATGATTGACGTAATAGTTCGATCCGAGCAGTCCTTCTTCTTCACCGCCAAACGCCATGAACACTATCGTGCGTTTCGGACGCGGACGCTGCGACGTAAACAGGCGCGCCAGTTCGAGCACGCCTGCCGTGCCGGAAGCATTGTCGTCGGCGCCATGATGTATCTCGCCGGAGCGCGGCGCGAGACTGCCACTTCCTTCACCGCCACGGCCAAGGTGATCGTAGTGCGCGCCGATCACGATCGTTTCGTTCTTCAACGATGGATCGCTGCCTTCGAGTATGCCGATGACGTTGTACGCCGCAACCTGTTTGCGCGTGACGTCAGTGATGATCGTGAACTGACCGGCAATCGCCTTGACGGTTGACTGTTGCTTTGCGCCGGCAAGCTTCTGCAACTCGGAGTAATTAAGCTCAGGCGCGAGTTTGGCGAGAGCTTGTTGCGATATCGCGAGGATCGGCAAGCCTAGTTCGCCGGCGAGATTGTCGTACTCAAATTTCGAGAGACGATCTTCTTTGAAATTCGGTTCCCGCGCGACTACGACTAGCGCCCTCGCGCCCGCGTCACGCGCGGCGATCGCTTTCCAACGCACGTCGACGTAGCGGACGAACCGGCCGTGCGGATTATCGCCGTCAGGAGTGTCGCGAAGTGCCAGCGCGATATTTCCCGAGACTGGAAGTCCTTCATAATCGTTGTGATTCAAGTCCGCAGCCTTGATTCCATACCCGACAAACACAAGCGAAGCCGTCACGTTTCCACTGGTCGAAAAACCAAGCGGCGCCCACTCTTCGCGTAACTCCAGACGCTGTGAAGTTGGACCAAAAAGAAACTCGTTTCGCTGTCCGAGCTCGACGCCGACGACGTAAGGAAACGATTGCAGGTAACGCGGCATGATCTGGCTCGGCCGCGATCCGCCGCCGGCCTTCACCGGCTTCAATCCCAGGCGCGCAAACTCGCCCGCGATATAACGCGCCGCATCGTTCGCGCCCGCAGTGCCCGTGCGTCGTCCATCAAGTGCGTCGGACGCGAGATAGCTGACGTGTTGCTGCAAACGCGACGCGCTCGGTTCGTTTTGTGACGGAGCCGTTTGTTGTGCGACAGCACCGGCGGAGATGAGTAGAAGCGCGAGAAGGCGAACGAATCGTGTTGTGTTCATAGTTGTGGCTTTCTTGTTCCGCAAAGGCAGTTTCCGCAAAGGCGCAAAGGAAGGTTGATGTTTAAGCCTAAAACCGACCTCGTCTAATATTCCTCCTTGCGGTTTACTTTGCGCCTTTGCGGGAGAGTTTTTACTCCACCCAATCCGCGATGAAAATATTCGTGTCGCCTTGCTTGGCTGCGTTGCGATTCGAGGCGAAGACCAGTTTCTTACCATCAGGCGAAAACATCGGAAACCCGTCAAAAGCCTCGCTGAACGTGATTCGCTCGAGCCCGGTGCCGTCGACGTTGATCTTGTAGAGATCGAAATTGCGGCCGCGCGCATCGTCGAGGTTCGACGAGAAGATGACTCGCTTGCCGTCCGGGAAGAAGTATGGACCAAAGTTGGCCTTGCCATTGCTCGTGACCTGACGCTTGTTCGATCCATCCGCGTTCATCACCCAGATCTCGAGCACGGTCGGACGAATCAGATTCTGTTTGAGCAGACCTGTGTAGTCAGCCTTCTCGGCATCCGTCTTCGGATGGTGCGCGCGATAGACGATCTGCTTGCCGTCGTACGACCAGAATGGACCACCATCGTAACCAAGCTCGTTCGTCAAACGCCGCACGTTCTTCCCGTCAGGGTCCATCGTGTAGATGTCGAGGTCGCCATCGCGCATGGACGTGAACACGAGTTTCTTGCCGTCGCGCGTGATCGTTGTTTCGGCGTCGTAGCCGGGCGTGGTCGTCAACTGCTTCGGGTCCGAACCGTCAGGCTTGGCAGAGAAGATGTCGAAACTCGGATAGACGGCCCAAACGTAACCGCGCGAGAAATCAGGACGCGGCGGACACTTCTTGTCGCCCAGGTGAGTCGAGGAATAAATAACGCGTTTGTTATTCGGCAGAAAGTACGAACAGGTGGTGCGCCCTTCGCCATTCGAGATCATCTTCACGTTCGAACCGTCGACGTTCATCGTGAAGATCTGATCGCAACCGAGATCGTTGCGCGTCGATTGAAAGATGAGTTGTTTGCCGTCGGCGGAGAAGTAGGCCTCGGCATTCTCGCCGCCGAAGGTCAACTGCTTGATGTTTCGCAGGTGCTTTTCATCGGGCAGCAGCAGGTTGTTGGTTTGAGCGTGGGGCGAGCCAATATTGCTAATCAGTAACGCCAGCACGAATAGGGGCGCGAGAATCTTCATAGTTAATGACCTTCGGGTTACGTTTGCGAGCGATTAAAAGGATCAGCGCGGTGATGCCGATCACCAAACTGATCATCTGCGAGGTGGAAAGTCCGGTCAGGGTCGTCAGGCCGAGTATATCGCCACGCGGATCATCGCGCACAAATTCGATGGCAAAACGGACGATCGAATAGAGCAAGGCGTAGGCGAGAATCACCTGGCCGTCGAAGCGTTTGCGTTTGTGCAGCCAGAACAGAAAGGCGAAAACCAACAGCATTGCAAAAGATTCGTAGAGCTGCGTCGGATGAAGATGCGCGTCGATCGGCACACCGGTGATCTCGTGGCCCTGTTCGGTGAACTGCACGCCCCACGGCAGCGACGTCGGCTTGCCCCAGCAACATCCGGCAGCAAAACATCCCTGGCGGCCGAAGAAGTTACCAATGGCGATTCCCGGCGCGCAAGCGTCCGCCGTTTTCCACCACGGCAACTTGTATCGCTTCATCAGAAAGTAGCCCGCGATAACAGCGCCGAGCAGTCCACCGTAAAACACGCCGCCGGAGCGCAGAAAATCCAACGACAAAAGCTGAAGCGGATTCTCGCGATACTCGGGCTCGGTGAAGAGCATCAGGATCTTCGAGCCGACCAGTCCCGCCAGCAACATCCACAAACTCAGATCGTAAATGCGCTCGCGCGGCAAGCCGTCGCGCTGGCCCAACCGCGCCGCCACGAGAATCGCGCACAGGAATGCGATGGCGAGGAAGACGCCGTAAGTGTTGATGGGAAAGTTTCCGATGCGAAAAAGCTCAGGATACATCAGGGTGTTTTAGGTCTTCGTGCTCTGAATCGCGTTCGCGGATTGTTTCTTGTGGCTCAGAAAGAGGTCGAGCATCAACAACACCGCGCCGACGCAGATGCTCGCGTCGGCGATGTTGAACGTGGGCCAATGATAGTCGCCGGCGTGCATGACGATGAAATCGACGACGTAGCCGAGCCGCGCGCGATCGGTTAAGTTGCCAAGGATGCCGGCCAGCAGCAACGCGCACGCGCCGAGAACGCGATCGTCGTTTCGCGGCGTGCGCATGAAGTAGTAGAAGACGGCGATGGTGGCAGCGCCGGCGAGTGCGACGAAGAACCAACGCGCGAACGCTCCGCCTTCCTGAAGTTGACCGAACGCGATGCCGGGGTTTTCGGTGTACGCAAACTGAAGAAAGCCGCGGATGACGACGCGAGCTTCGTCGAAGCGCAGCGTCTTGACAGCCCACGCCTTCGTCGCCTGATCGGCGAGGTAAACTGCGAACGCGGCGAGCAGGTAACCCGCGCGCCAGGCGAAACGAAATTTCACATTGTTTGCATCCATTTAATTCGCGGCTTCTATTTCCTCAAGCGCGGCCACACAACGCTCACAAACCGTCGGATACTGCTGCGATTCGCCGACGCGCGTCGAGTAGTTCCAACAGCGTTCGCACTTCGTTCCTTCAGCCGGCGAGACTGATACACGAACTGATCCAGTCTCCAAAGCGACTAAACCTGGAAGGTTAATCAGCGACACCTGCGAAACAATGAATAGGTAACGAAGATCGGTTTGATATTTTTGCAGTAGCTCAAAGATCTTACCTGAAGCCTCGATCGTCACCTTCGCTTCTAGCGGACTCCCAATGCGTTTAGCAATGCGCGCCTCTTCCAACGCACGCAGCACGTCATCGCGAATTGCAAACAGGGACCTCCAATTATCGATCAATAATTCGTCACTCAGCCCGCGCGTCGCCGGGAACTCGGCGATATGAACCGAAGGCTCAGCGCGTTCGGGCAAGTTTTCCCAGATCTCGTCGGCGGTAAAGACGAGTATCGGCGCGAGCGTTCGCGCCAGCGCGTCGGCGATTCGCAACAACACCGTCTGCGCCGAGCGGCGCGCCTTGTTGCGTGGCGCAAATGTGTAAAGACGATCCTTGATGATGTCGAAGTAACGCGCCGAAAGCGTGACCGTCGAGAAGGCAAACAAAGCGCGATAGACGTTATGAAACTCGTAAGCGTCGTAAGCTTTGCGCACTTCCGTCAGCACGTGGTCCAACTCGGCCAGCGCCCAGCGATCGATCTCCTCCATCTCGGCTTCCGGCACAGTGTCGCGCGCCGGATCGAAACCGTGCAGGTTGCCGAGCGCGAAACGCGCGGTGTTGCGCAGCTTGCGGTAGCCGTCCATGACGCGTTGCAGGATCTCGTCTGACGCGCGCATGTCGTCGAAATAATTTGACGACGCACACCACAGACGAATGATCTCAGCGCCGGATTGATTGATCACTTTATCCGGCTCGACGGCGTTGCCGGCTGACTTGTGCATTGCGCGTCCCTGCGCGTCGAGTGTCCAACCGTGCGTGATCACGGCGTCGTACGGCGCGCGATCGTGTGCGGCGATGCCGACCATTAACGACGAATTGAACCAGCCGCGAAACTGATCGCCGCCTTCGATGTAAACGTCCGCCGGCCAGCGCAGCTCGGCACGGCTCTCCAGCACGGCGATCGACGACACGCCGCTGTCGAACCACACGTCGAGAATGTCAGTCTCCTTGGTCCATTCGGCAGCATCGCACTTCTTGCACGTGTAACCTTCGGGCAACAGTTCGCGCGCTTCGTGCGTGTACCACGCATCGCCCGACTCGCGTTCAAAGATGTCGGCGACGTGATTGATCACCGCCGGATCGGCAACGGCTTCCGTACATTTCGCGCAATAGAACACCGGAATCGAAACGCCCCAAACACGCTGCCGCGAGACGCACCAATCCGGCCGCCCCTTGAACATGTTGCGCATGCGATCGACGCCCCACGCCGGAATCCAATTCACCCGCGCGATCTGTTCGAGCGCGGCGGCGCGCAAGCCCTGACGGTCGTCGTCGAAATTCTCGGTGTAGTTAGATTCATCGCGCCCGTTTTCATCCTTCTCGACCAGATCGCGATGCACCTCGTCCATCGCGATGAACCACTGCGGCGTCGCGCGAAAGATCACCGGGTTCTTGCAACGCCAGCAATGCGGATAACGATGGTCGTACTTTTCACTAAACAACAGCACGCCGCGTTCGCGCATGAACTCGACGATCCGATCGTTCGCGTCAAACACGCGCATGCCCGCGAAGTGTTCGACCTCCGGCGTGAATCGTCCTGCGTTGTCGACCGGACAATAGATCTCCAACCCGTAACGTTTGCCGATGACGAAGTCGTCGTGTCCGTGACCGGGCGCCGTGTGAACCGCGCCCGTGCCCGCTTTGCTATCGCCTGATTTCTTCGCTTCGCTGACGTCGAGTTCCGTTTCCGCATCGGCTTCGCCGCCCATCGTGACGTGCTCGCCAACCATCAGCAGCGACGGCCGATCGATCCACGGATGCCCGGCTTCGAGCCGGTCGAGTTTCGTGCCCGGAAAACGCGCGATCACGTTCGGCGACCCGCCTAGTTCGCACTTCGCTGCGACTGCGTCAACCAGCTCGCTGGCGACGATGTAAACATCACCGCCGTATTCGAAAGCCGAGTACTCAAAATCCGGATGGACCGCGATGCCGAGATTGGCCGGCAGCGTCCACGGCGTAGTGGTCCAGATCAGCACGAAAACATTTCGTCCCGCCAGCGCCGGATCGATCAACGCCGGATCGCTGCGCAGCGGAAACTTCACGTAAACGGACGGGCTCGTGTGCTGGTGATACTCAACCTCAGCTTCGGCCAGCGCCGTTTGATCCTTGATGCACCAGTAAACCGGACGCGCGCCTTTGTAAACGTAACCACGCTCGACAAAGCGCCCAAACATGCGCGCCGTTTCGGCTTCGTAGTGGTTCGACATCGTCAGGTACGGATCATCCCACTCGCCCAGGATGCCGAGACGTTTGAAGTCGCGCGTCTGGCTCTTGAGTGCGTTCTGGGCGTGCTCGCGGCAGATGCGGCGGAACGTCTCGACGCTCAGCTCGTTCTTCTTTTTCCCCTTCTTTTCGAGCGCCCGTTCGACGTGTTGCTCGATCGGCAGTCCGTGACAGTCGTAACCGGGAACGTACGGCGCGTCGAAGCCCATCATCGTGCGCGATTTGACGATGAAGTCTTTGAGGACTTTATTCATCGCGGTGCCGAGATGGATGTCGGCGTTAGCGTACGGCGGACCGTCGTGAAGGATGAACTTTTTGCGTCCGGCGCGTGATTTTTGGATCAGGCGATACAGATCGAGGTCGTTCCATTTTTGCAGGCGTGCAGGTTCGCTCTGCGTCAGGTTCGCCTTCTGCGAAAAGTTGGTCTTAGGCAGATTGACGGTCTTCTTGAGATCTAGCGGGGTTTCTGTCGACATAAGTTTGAATTCGCAATAGTAGCCACAAAAAGGCACAAAAGCCACAAAGACATCAGGGTAAAAAACCCGAACCACGCTGGATGCTATGGTTCGGGTTCGGCAAGTCCGTTTTGGGCTTTGGCTTAACCTATAAACATCTCATCCTCGGCGTAGGTTTGATTAATGGGCTTCGGCACTGGCGCTACGAGCACTTCGAGGCCACGGCGGAAGCCCGCCATAATCGCGGCCACTTCCCGCGCCGGCTCTATCACCTTCGCCTGAATGAAGTCTGTCGTCAGCGCCACCTGGTGGTGCGTCCGGTCGATGGTGCGGCTGACGAGCTCGACTTTATCGCGCGCCTCGACGGCCGTGTCGCTCACGAGCGATTTCAGCTCGGCGATTTCCTCTTTGACAATCGCCAACGAGTCGGAAAAGTGCTGCGTCGCGGTCGACAGGTGACCGGAAACGGCCGTGAACTGCTCGGCGATCAGTTTTCCTTGGACGGCGATCAACTTGCCCTGTTCGCTCATCGCGGAAACTCGTTCGATGAGCGGCTCTATCTTCTGCTCCATGCGATTGACGGTCTTGACCGCGCGACTGACGAACACGGCGATCGCGATCATCGCGATGGCGATGATGACAAACGAGGCGGCTATAATCACCATCACCCAGAACATCGGATCGTTGGTGTTCATCATGGATTGCCAAATGTCGATTGCCAATTGCCGATTGATAACTTGAGCTATTGATAACTTGAACTCCAGAGTTGTTCTTCATTTAGGGAACACGATTGCCAAACGAAAAATCGGCAATTGGCAATCGACAATTGGCAATGTTGCTAGTTTGTGTTGTCGCCGTAGTTTGGAGCGGCTTCGATGCGGCCCGAAAGCTCAGTTTTCCTTTTTTCTTCCTGATAAGCTTTCTTGCCGGCGTCGAACGCGGCCGCCACGGTGCTGCCCTGACGCGACGCAGCATCGCGTGCGGTTTGGGCCAACTCGGACGCCTTGCCTGCGGCTTGCGTGTAAAGCTCACCGGCGCGCTCGCGAGTGGCTTCGTAATACTCGCCCGCGCGGTCGCCGAGGTGTTGGGCCGCTTCGCGTGAACGATCGATGCCTTTGCGCGTTGCGTCGGCGATGTCGCCGCGCAGCTCATGGCCCGACTTGGGGGCAAACAGCAGCGCGAGAATGGCTCCGATGCCGCCACCAATCAGCAAATAGGTTAGTCGCGTGGAGATGTTGTCGCCGCTGTCTCTCCGATATTCGTCATATCCCATTATCAGGGTCCTCTTTCCTTATGAATTTGAGCCTTGGAATATAACAAATAGGCAGGACATTTACCATTTTCCGTTTGGCATTTCTCATTTTTCATTTGTTGGGACCAAACTCAGCTTCAAATGAAAAATGAGAAACGACAAACGGAAAACGATAAAGCTTACTGCTTGGGCCCACCGTTGTACTGCTCCAACTTGCGGTAGAGGGTTTTGCGGCCAATCCCCAGGGCGCGGGCGGCGTACGATTTGTCTCCCTTGGTGTAGTCGAGGGTGGCTTCGATGGCCTGCCGTTCGATCTCTTCCATTGAGGACGGAACGGTGATCTCGAACGTCGAGGTCCGTCCCTCACTGGCGGCCTTGGCTCGTTCGACCTTGATCCGATCGCGCTCCTGCAAGGCGATCTTGCTGATCGCTTCGGGCAGGTCTTCGAGCTCGATCTGGCGGCCGGAGGCGATGATCACGGCGCGCTCGATGGCGTTTTCGAGCTCGCGGACGTTGCCGGGCCAATCGTAAGTGATCAGCGCCTGGAGGGCGTCTTTTGAGATGCCGGAGATGAAGCGGCCGGTCTTTTGTTTGTAGTGCTCGATGAAGTGGATGACGAGCGGGTGCATGTCTTCCGGGCGTTCGCGCAGCGGCGGCAGCTTAATCGGAAACACTGACAGACGATAGAACAGGTCCTGCCGGAAAGAGCCCAGCTCGACGGCGCGTTTCAAGTCGACGTTTGACGCTGCGACAACGCGCACATCAGTTTTGATCACTTCACTGCCGCCGACACGCGTCAACTCGCCATCCTGCAACACGCGCAGCAGTTTCACTTGCGCCGATGGGCTCATCTCGCCGACTTCGTCGAGAAACAACGTGCCGCAATTCGCTTCTTCAAAACGTCCACGGCGCAACGCGCGCGCATCGGTGAACGCGCCCTTTTCGTGGCCGAACAGTTCCGATTCGAGCAGTGTTTCGGGGATCGCGCCGCAGTTGAGTTTCACGTAAGGCTGATCTTCGCGGCCGGAGTTGAAATGGATCAGGTTCGCGAGCAGCTCTTTGCCGGTTCCGGACTCGCCTTCGATCAACACGGTCGTCTGCGTGTCGGCAACGCTGAGCGCGAGCTCGATCGCGCGGCGGATGCCGAGCGTCTGACCGATGATCCGATCGCCGCCGTAACGCTCGTGCAGCGCGGTGCGCAGATGCATGATCTGCGCTGACAACTGATCGCGTTCGAGCGCTGTGCCGATCTGGTCGGCAATGCCTTCGACGAGGGCGACGACGTGATCGTCGAAACCTTCGCGCGCTTCGCTCCACACCAGGCCGAGCAGACCGAAAACTTGTCCGCCGACGCGAACAGGCGCGACCAGCGCGGCGCGCCCGCCGAGCATTGCGTTGAAAGCGAAACGGATCGGAAACGGCAAATCGGTCTCGAGCAGGCGCAGCGTCTTGCCTTGCGCCAGCACTTCGACCATCGCCGGAAACGCCGTCATGTCGAGCGATTTTCCGTGCTCGTCAAAAAGACTTTGCAGCGCTTCGACTTCCACGTCCGGCGCAGTCTTGAATGCCGCCAAATTGATTTTTCCGCCCGGATCGAGCACGCCCAACGCCGAATAATCAGCGCCAACCAGCGCGATCGCGCGTTCCAGCACCAGCGACGACACTTCACGAAAATCGGAGTGCGCATTCAGTGCGTTCGCAATCGAAAGCAGCGCGCGTTTTGTTTCGGCTTCGCGTTCCTTGTCGGTGTAAAGCCGGGTGTACTGGTAGCCGACCGCGATCTGCCCGGCAATCGATTCGAGAAACGAAACCTCGTCGTCGAGCCACTCGCGCGGCGTTCCGGTCTGGTGCAGACCGACCAGTCCGAAAACGTCCTCGCCCAGCATTACCGGCACAACGAGGAGGGAGCGCGTTCCCAGGCTCGCGGCAAGCAGGCGGACTTTCTGATTGAGAGTGGGAGCAGCGGTATCGTCGAACCGGAGCGGTTTGCGAATATCGATGTGCTCGGAGAGCTGTTTCAGATCGAGCGGAAGCACTGTTCCCAGGCTCGACGGCACGTCGTCCGAGGCGCGCCACTCGTGACTGATGCGCAGTTCTGTCGCCGACTTGAGTTGAATCACGTCGCAGCGGTCGACGTTCATCATCCGGCCCAGTTCGGAGACGATGACGGTGAGAAATCGGTCGAGATTGATGACTCGCGGAAGGGTCATGGCGAGGCGATTGATAATCCCCTCGCGCGCCTCGTGCATTTTGATCTTACGTTCTAAGGAAAGAGATTGGGCGCTGTTCGACATCTTCGGAAAGAGCATAGACGAAGGGCGATCATTTGTCATATATCGCTTGCCGTTTTCCATTTTTCATCAGCGTTACTATAATCGCGGCATGCCTATTTATGAGTACGAATGCCGCAAATGCGGGGCGCACATGGAGGTGTTGCAGAAGATGAGCGACAAGCCGCCGACGAAGTGCCGCAAGTGCGGCGGGCGGCTCGAGCGCAAGCTTTCCGCGCCGGCGATTCAGTTCAAGGGTTCGGGTTGGTACGTTACTGACTACGCCTCCAAGGCAACGAAGAGCGACCAGTCTGAATCCGAATCGTCGTCAGAAGCAAAATCCGACAAATCAGAAAAAGCAGACAAGAAGGCCGAAAAGAGCTCCCCCGCGAAGAAGACTTCAGAAAAGGCTTCATCTTCAAAATCATCGACCGCGACTAAACCGTCCGTCACACTTAAACTCGTGTCACTTCATACGCGCCTGCTGTTCACGTTAGTCGCCATCGCGCTGGTGGCGGCTTCGATCCTCGCCCAGTCCGGCAATCGCCCGCATGCGAACGCGGCCGGCGGCGTGATGGTCGGCGTCGTAGCCAGGCGCGACGACAATCGCAACGGTCCAATCACGAGCAAAGAAGTTTCTGTTTACGACAATGGGATCGAGCAGTCGATCCGCAACTTCACTCCCGATCCGTCGCCGGCGCGCATCGTTTTGCTGGTCGATAATTCGCTGTCGATTCGTGCAGATGTCGAGAAGCTGGAACAGGCGGCGCGGGAGTTTGCTTACGAGATCTACGAAGGCGACAAGCTGTTGATCGTCGGTTATGACGAGCAGGCTGAGATCGTTTCCGATTGGACTGACGATGCGAAGTCGATTGAATCGTCGTTGAAGCTGTTTCGCAAGAAGGGGCAGCCGCACTTGTTCGACGCGATTCAGGCTGTGGTTACGGAAGCGATGCGGCCGTTGCAGAATCAGAAGCGGATCATCGTCGTGATCAGCGACGGGTTGGACCGTGGCAGCAAAGCGAGCTTCGAACAGACGCTCGCGGGGCTGCAATCAGATAACATCATGGTCTATGCGGTGCAGGCTGTGGATCGAACGCGCGGTGCGATCCGTCGAGACGTGCCGAAACCGAAGGTCGTGATCGACAAGCTGGCCGAAGGCACTGGCGGGCAAATCTTCTCGATTGACGAGCCGCAGGTGGCGGCGAAGGCGATCTGCGATGAGTTGCGGCGGAATCGTTACGTGCTTTCGTACGTGCCGTCGAGTGCGCCGTTCGGGCAGGCGAGAAGTTTGCTTGTGCTGGGGAACCAGGGGATTACGGTGCGATCGAAGTCGATGCAGCAGCCGAACTAACGCCGCCTCGAGTAGATGAAAAAAAGCCCCGCCATAATTAAAAGCACGAGACTTTCCATGAAGATGAAGAAGCGCGGGACGAATATGCCGTCTTCGTCGAAAGAGTCCCAGTAAGTGACCCAGGTCCCGACAATCAACCCACCGGCGATCCAGATTAATTGTCGTCTTTTATCCCACAAATCCGCGGCTCACTTTAACAAACCGGACAGCCAGTGCATGACGTTCAGCGCGTACTGCTTGTTGTCGTAACCTTCGACATTCATTCCCATCTTGAATCTCTCCGACCCGGCGATCTGCGCGCTGAGCATCGCCGCTTCACCCTGGACCACCACGCGTCCTTTGCCGAGTTTCAAAGCAACAACCTGCGCCCGCCCGGCAGCGGAAACCATCGACTTCGGTTCGTGTGTCGGCGAGTCCTGCGCCGTGTCCGCAAGTTTCAAGATGGCAAAACTATCTTCCGGTCCTTTTAACGACTGCCCGGTAAAACTCAACACACGATTGATCCGCTCCTTCTCGTTACGACCCTCGACGATCGGATGCACTCCAAGCAGCTTGTTCTCACGCGAGAAGATCAGCAGCGAAGGAGACTCGGCAAGCGCGTTCGCAGCGTCGAACGTGTAACCCTTGCTCATATCGACGCCGAGCTTCATCCCAAGCACGGCCGCCGCCGCTCCAAACGGCGCATGATCCGCCACCAGCAGCAACGCGCCACCACCACGCACCCAGTCGAAAACCACCTGCACCTCTTCCTCCGTAAACGCCGACTGGTCCGATCCATCGTCGTCCATCTCTTCAGCGCCAAGGGCATTCGCGATCACGAGCACCTTGAAACTGTCGAGCGAAGCTTTTGTAAACGGCTTGCGATTGCGAATCACCTGGTACCCGTCGTTGAACAGAAGATCGACGAACGGCTTGTATCTGCCATCAGTAGTGTGGAAATTGTGGTGCGCTTCATCAAACAGCACGCGTGGCCTGCTTTTCTGATAGGCGGGATTCTCGACGGAAGTATTGAACTCCGAATCGGGCAGTTGTTGGGCCAATACCCCAGGCACGCCAGACGCGCCAGACGCAAGGACCAGCACGAGAAGACAAAGGCTAAAAATTCTCATATTAATGATCGCAGTTTCGACAGCCGCTCCGCCGCCAAATTGAGCGTCTCGTCTTTCTTGCAGAAACAGAAGCGAACCTGTTGCGCGCCGTCAGCCGGATTGCTGAAGAAACTCGAACCCGGCACGCACGCGACGCCAATCTCGCGAATCAAGTGCCGCGTAAACTCGACGTCATTCGGAAAACCGAACGCGGAGATGTCGGTCATGATGTAGTAAGCGCCATCAGGAACGAACGGCTTGAAGCCCGCTTGTTCCAACACCGGCAACAGCATGTCGCGACGCACCCGATAATACTCTTGCAAATGATCGTAATACTCCGGCGGCAACGACAACGCGTACGCGCCCGCAGCTTGCAACGGCGCTGCTGCGCCGACGGTCAGAAAGTCGTGGACCTTGCGAATCGCGCCCGTGATTTGCGGCGGCGCGATGCAGTATCCCACGCGCCAACCGGTGACGGAGTAAGTTTTCGACATCGAATTGACGACGACGGTTCGCTCGCGCATGCCGTCAAGCTGGGCCATCGAGATGTGCGCGATCTCGGCGCCTTCGCGCGGGTAAAGAATGTGCTCGTAGATCTCGTCAGTGAAACAGAGCGCGTCGTACTCGCGGCACAGCGACGCAATGAATTCCATCTCGTCGCGCGTGAAAACCTTGCCGGTCGGGTTGTTGGGGTTACAGACGATGATGGCTTTCGTTTTTTCGTTGAACGTCGCGCGCAGCTCGTCGCGATCGAAGCTCCACTCAGGCGCGCGCAACGGCACGTAGCGCGGACGCGCGTCAGAGAGAATCGCATCGGGCGCGTAGTTTTCGTAGTAAGGCTCGAAGACGATGACTTCGTCGCCGGGATCGACGGTCGCCATCATCGCGGCGATCATGCCTTCGGTCGATCCGCACGTGACGGTTAGCTCAGTTTCCGGATCGATGTCGAGGCCGAGATACCATTTGGTCTTGCGTGCGATCGCGTCACGAAAGTCTTTCGCGCCCCACGTGATCGCATACTGGTTGACGTCGCGTTCGATCGCTTCCATCGCGTGCCGCTTGATGTCGTCGGGCGCGGGAAAATCGGGGAAGCCCTGCGACAGATTTACTGCGCCATGCTTCATCGCTTCGCGCGTCATTTCACGAATCACGGATTCGGTAAACAAGTTCGCCTTGTGAGATACGTGGCGGTCCTTTGAGATTGAGGATGTCGACATAGTCTTGTTTCTCTTGTGCCTTCTTGCGGCTACGGAATGATTTGTTCGCCTGCGGCTTCGCGTTTCAGTTGGTCCAGGATCGAACGGATGGCCGCGGCGTAACTGCCGTTTGGCGCGAGCTGAAGATACTTTTCATAAGCAGCCACGGCTTCTTTTGGCTTTTCGATCTTTTCGTAAGCGGCGCCCAGCATTTGATAGATGACGGGTTCGCTGTCGGAAAGTTGATCGAGCGCGGTGCGCAGCTCGGCGACGGCTTCGGCGAACTGTCCTTTATCTTCAAACACACGAGCTAGACCGACGTGCGCTTCAGGTTGAAAGCCGCCCGCTTCACGAATAGACCGGCGAAACGAACGAATCGCTTCGTCGTCGTTTCCGTTTTCGCGATGGATACGTCCTTCGACTGCCGAAGCTTCCGGATAAACCGGCTTCGCTGCCCGGGCGGCGTCGATCGCGGTGAACGCATCGTTGAACTTTCTGAGATCCAGCAGCACGCGCGCGAGGCCGACGTGCGCCGCGGGATAAGCGCGCCGCAGTTTGATCGTTTCGCGATAGAGCTCGACCGCATTCTCTCTCGCGACGTCGTCACGGGCTTGTTCGCGTGCCGTTTCGGCTTTTTGAAACGCAAGCTCGGCCGGATCGGTCGTCGTCACGAGCTTTACCGCGAGCGTGCGCCGTCCGGGAAGCAAGGCAGCGGTTGTTTCTTTGAAGCCGTTGGCGCGAACTCGAACTGTATGCCGGCGCGCCGTAACTTTCGTGATTGACAGTTTGCCGGAAGCGTCTGTAGTGCCGCGTCGGACATCGTCAATCCAGACGATGGCGTTTGGTTCGGTTGTGACGACTAACTGTTGCGCGCTGATCGCTGGAGCGACAAACAGCAGAACAGCTATTAACAACACAAACTTCATAACACGAATTTTATTCTTCACCGCTGCCACCGGAAACGCGTCGCTTGCGAACGTTCGGATCGGCAGTCACAGCACGCGATCCGACTTCCGGCTTGAAGTTTCCGCTCGCATCGTAGAGCCGAACGTATTGCAGCCAGTTTCGGATGACGCCCTGAATATACCCGCGCGTCTCTTTGAAGGGAACCGCTTCGGCCCACTCGTCCATTTCGAGCGGCAGCGAAGCTTTCCACTGGACCACGCGGCCCGGTCCGGCATTGTAAGCCGCGGCCACGTATTCGAGCCGGCCGTATTTATCGATCTGGTCGCGCAGGTAACCGGTGCCGAGTTGGATATTCAAGCGCGGCTCGTAAAGTGACTCAGCAGTGATCTCGCGGCCGACGCCGTATTTTTTCGCGGTCAAACGTCCGGTCGGGACGAGCAACTGCATCAGTCCGTACGCGTTGGCGGACGAACGCGCGCGTGTCGTGAAGATCGTCTCCTGCCGGATCAGTCCGGCGACTTGATACGGATCGAGGCTGCGGTTCTTCGATTCCTGAACGATGATGTCCCAGTAGTTGAGCGGATAGAAAACGTCCCACTGTTCGCGCGTCATCTCTTCGGGTTTCATCTGCGAGTAATCGGGGAAACTGCGGCGCAGAGTGTTCAGCGCGCGGACGTTGTCGTCGTCTGAACGATAGATGCGAGCGATGGCGAGATTGATCTTTGGACTGTCAGGCGCTTTCTCGCCGGCGACGGACAGCTCTTTCATGGCCCAGTCGTCGAGGCCGATGTTTGATAACTGATCGGCTTTGCCGAGACGCACGTCGGCATCGGGGCCGGCGCTTTCTTCCGCAACGGTGACGGTTTTTAGATTTGCGACAGCACGCGCGACGATCGAATCCGGCGCGAAGGTTTTCGGCTGTGTCGTTTTGCTCAAGACGTCGAAGCGCTGCTTGGCGAGATAGCCGTACCAGTTAGCGTCGTAACGCGCGAGCATCGCTTCGTAAAGCGCACGCGCTTCGGCCATTTTTCCTGCGCGTTCGGAGTCGCGTGCGGCCCAATAGCCGGCGCGGCCGCGATTGTCAGTGTTTTTGTCGGCGTAGTAGGCGAGATGCTCGGTCAGCATTCGCGACGACTCGGCGAAGTTCTTTGCCTCGTGCGCGTCCCAGGCGAGATCGAATTGCGCCTGTGCGACTTCGATCGAACTGCCAAAACCATTCACGGCGGCGCGCGCGAAGTAAGAAGCGTCGGCATCGTTCTTCGCGTCTTTCGCGATCTGGCCGACGGTGACGAACGTGCGCGGCGTGAAGTTACTGTTGGGAAACGTGCGGCGCAGTTCTTCAGCGGTCGCGCGTGCCTGCTCCCACTGCCTGGCGCGAGCGTAAGTTTGCGCGAGATAGGAAAGCGCTTCCGCGCGAGTTTCGGCGGCTGACGTTGGAATCGCGTTCAATGCCGAAACGGCTTCCGGTGTTTTGCGCGCGTTGTGCGCTGCGATGCCGCGACGAAGTTGGTTCTCGGTGGTGGCAGTTGCAGGAAACTTGGCGAAGGCGTCGCCGTAAGCCGTGTGCGCGTCGTTGAATTTTTTGGCCGCGTATAGTCGATCGGCGCGCGCGATCGCTTCCTCGACGGACGCCGGCGATAGAGTCGATTGAAGTCGCGTGATTGACGTTGCAGCTTCCGCGGCTTCGTCGGAAGCGGAGGCGAAAAAGTAGAGCCGCCGGTACGAAGCGAGCGCGCGTGAAGGATCTGACGACTGTTCGTAAGCCTTTGCCCTTGCGAGCAGTGCGGCTGCGTCATCGGCGGCCGCAAGATCTTTCAACAACAACGGAACGGCCGCAGTCTCACCACTTTTCACCAACAAGTTCGCCGCTCGCAACGCTGCATCACGCGCGCGCAGCGAGCCCGGATGTTCCTGGATCAACTGCTGATACACAGCCCGCGCTTCCGCAGTCTTTCCCGACTGTTCGAAAGCATCGCCGCGCATGAACAACGCGTAGTCTGCGACGGAACTGTGATCGGCGATGACTTTCGCGTCGAGCAGCGATGCGGCGCCGGCGTAATCTTTAGCGTTAAGCTTGATGCGGGCGCGCAGGATGCGTGCGAGTGCTGCCGCCTTCGTGCGTGGATACTGGTTCTCGATCGCGGTAACGACGTCTTCCGCCGGAAGCACGTCATTGCGCGTCATGCTGCGCAAGCTATCGAGAGCTTTTTGTTCGCCGGGAGTTTGCGGCCGCGTGACGCAGCTCGCGCTCATCAGGTATGGAAGCGAAACCGCTCCCACCAGGACAACGCCGATGAAAATCAGGAGTAAGCGGTGCGTAGTAAAGACATTTTCCATATATCATTTGGCATTTTCCATTTGTCATCGAGAATCAGTACTGTCCGGTTAAACGTTTTTGACTGTCCTCTAAGTTACTGATAGCTAGTGAAATAACAGCAATGGTCGAGCGAAACGATTTGAATTCAAATTCCGGTTTTTGTTGCCATACTCTTTCGCGATTACCCGCGAAGGAGAACTCCATTGAATCAAGGTCGCACGGTGTTGGCCCAGCTGATCAAGTTTCTTTCTCACAACGAATTCAATCGCTGCGTAGCACGCTATGGAGGCAACAAGAGCATCCGTTCGTTCTCTTGTTGGGATCAGTTTCTGACGATGGCTTTCGCTCAACTTACTTACCGCGAAAGCTTGCGCGATATCGAAGTCTGTCTTGCCGCTCAGCGCCACAAGCTTTATCACGCCGGCTTCAGTGGCCCAGTCAAACGTTCCACTTTGGCCGACGCCAACGAGACTCGCGACTGGCGCATCTATCGCGACTTCGCCCAAAGTCTGATCGAGATAGCGCGACCACTCTATGCTCACTCAGAGTTGGGTCTCGAACTGGATGCGACCGCCTACGCCTTCGACGCCACTACCATAGACCTTTGTTTGTCCCTCTTTCCCTGGGCCAAATTCAGAAAGCGCAAGGGCGCGATCAAACTACACACATTGTTGGAGATTCACAGCGCTATTCCCGTGTTTATCGCCATTACCCCTGGCGCTGTCCACGAGGTCAATCTCCTCGACGAGCTCGAGCCCGAACCCGGCTCATTCATCGTTATGGACCGTGGCTTTCTCGACTTCCGGCGGCTTTACCGCCTGCAAACGGCGCTCACCTTCTTTGTCATTCGCACCAAAAGCAATCTCGCTTTTCGCCGTCGCTATTCCCATCCGCACGACCGCGTTACTGGTGTGCGCAGCGATCAAACCATTGTCCTGACTGGTCCCTTAACGTCGACGCTTTATCCCCTCGCCTTGCGCAGAGTTCATTATTACGCAGCCGAAACCGACCAACGACTAGTGCTGCTAACCAACAACTTTTCTATCCCCGCCTTGACAGTGGCGGCTCTGTATCGCTATCGCTGGCAAATAGAACTCTTCTTCAAGTGGATCAAGCAACATCTCCGAATCAAAAGCTTTTTCGGCACTTCAGACAACAGCGTCAAGACTCAAATCTGGATCGCCATCACTGTTTATGTGCTGGTGGCCATCATCAAAAAGCGGCTCGAACTCAAGCACGATCTCTACACTTTATTACAGATTCTCAGTCTTACTCTTTTCGACAAAACGCCCCTTTTAAGCCTGTTTCAGCAAGCGGAGTACAATCTCGACTTGGTCCATAATGCTAAGCAGTTGAAACTATTGAACATCTAACCGGACAGTACTGATCGAGAATGACAAACGATAAATGTCAAATGATATATGGAAAATGGGTTTGGTGCCTCACTAAGCGTTTACAGTTGCCCCGGGATAATTCGATCCGAGTTTTGAAACGTCTCCTTCCGCGAGTGTGTTGACCAACTCGCCGTGGAAGTAATCGTAACGCGCGGCGACTTCCGCCTTCACTCGCTTGTCATACATCTCGCGCGAACGATCGATGTACTCGCGCAGGCGATCGTAGAGATCGTGCTCGGATCGTCCTTCGGCGACCTTCTGCTCGTTGTAGAGTTTGATCTCCGAGATCAGAAGACGCGCGAAACGGCGGGCGTCGTTGTGCAACCGGCGCTCTTCTTCGCCGTGAACTTCGACCGGAAGCTCCGCATTCTGGCCGTAACGTCGTCGCGGCGCGGGTTCGGCGGCAGCTTCAACCGGCGGCGCGCTCATTTCCATCGGCTCGGGAGCGGGTTCCTCCGCTACCGGGCTCGCGAACATGCCGGCGCTTTCTTCGACTGGCGGCGGGGCTTCGACAGACGACCACTCAGCCGCAACCGGTTCAGGCGCCGGTTCTGGTTCGGGTTCGATTTGATAGCTCTGCGGTTGATAATTCTCGATCGTCTCAGCGCCGGAGAACGACGGTTCGGGCACTGGTTCCGGTTCCGGCTGAGGTTCAGCCGCGTATTCAGCCGCGGGCGTGTATGAAGGTTCGGGTTGCGGCTCAGGCGCCGGGGCAGGTGCGGCCGCTTCTTGCGTCGCTGGCTTCGGCGCCGGCGCTGCTGCTGCCGCACGAGAAACGGAGAGCAGTTCGACGGCCATCGCCGACACAGTCACGAGTGTTTCGAGCGCTTCGAGGTTTATCGATTCGGAATCGAGACCGGCCGAGTCTGCATACAACACGGCGACGGCTTTGCCACGCACGTTCAGCGGAATCACGACGATTCGCTGCGGCGGTTCTTCGCCGAGCCGGTTCAGTAACGAATGATCTTCGGCGTGCGAGCCTGGTCCGCCGCTCCACGTGGTCAACGATTTGGCAGCCGTGCTGACGACGGTGTCGGAACTGAGCGAGAGCGAAATCTGTTGAATCGACTCGTCGCCGACAGTTCCTTCGAAACCACGGCCACGCCAGCCGTTCGCGTTATCGCCTTTGATCACGAAGAACACAACGCGCGGCGCGAACGAGGAGGCGCGATTGACGAGCGTTTTGAGCACTTCGGCCTGCGATTTCTGGTCGTTGATCTCGGTGATGGCCGATTTCACGATGGCCATGTCGCTCGACGCCTTGGCCCGTGCGGATTCGGCGGAAGCCATTTCGACGCCGCGTTCGTGGGCGGCGTGGAGGTGCTCGGTTATGGAAGCGACGAGGCTGCCTTCCATTTGCACGTCAGCCTGGCGGTCGAGAAAATTCGAAAGCGATTCATTGAGCAGGCTTTGCAGGCTCGATATTTCCTGTCTAACCGCGCTTAGGCGGGTGTCGACATAACTGTCAATTTCACGCCGCAAACTATCTTCCAAATGTCCGTTGACCACAGCTCGCTCCTCCGTGTCGTGGTGTTAGTGGTGACGAAAAACCTCAGGGTCTCAGGTAGGGATTACTAACCCAGGGCTGCTTTCCAGCATTACAGTCTCGCAGGGGGCCGCAAGAACTCAGGAGTGATTATGGACGGCTGGTCTTCTGCTCGTCAATCGTTTTATCTGGGAAGGTGAAGGCGTTTGGTTAATTCGAGGGTAGCGGTACGCCGAAGGTGTTAAGTAATTCCGAGGCAGGGGTACGCCGAAGGCGTTAGATAATTCCAGCCCAGTCGTTGGAGCGTAGCGACAACCCTGGGGTACAACAAGAATAAATTTATTAACCCTGAAAGGGTTTCCAAACAGCACATGCCCAACGCTTTCAGCGTTATTTGTACATGGAATCGCCTATCCCAGGGTTGTCGCTACGCTCCAACCACTGGGCTCGAATTATCTAACGCCTTCGGCGTACTTGCGACGCAGAGTTATTGATAAACACGAACGTAGTCGACTTCCATCCGCTGCGGCCAAATTGAGTCGTCAACGCCCTGCGCGCCGCCCCACGTTCCGCCAACCGCCAGGTTGAGCAGCAGGTGAAAAGGTTTGTCGAACGGCCACTGTTTGTGACCGGCAGCCGGATTCGACAGCCGTTCGTTGCTGAACGTGAAATACTGCCGATCGTTCACATACCAGCGGATCTCCTGCGGCGTCCACTCCACCGCATAAACATTGAAATCGCTGCGCGCCGAATCGATCTTCGTCTTCGCCGTCTTCTGCGTGCCGATCGAGTGGTAATAAGACTTCGTGTGCGCCGAGAAGTTGATCACGTCAGGCTCGTACCCGACGTGTTCCATGATGTCGATCTCGCCATTGTCAGGCCAGTAAGCCGTTCCGTAGTTGCGCTTCGTCGGCAACATCCAAATCGCCGGCCACGTGCCCCGGCCCGACGGCAGTTTCGCTCTCACTTCAATCCGCCCGTACGTCCAATCGCCTTTGCCTTTCGTCACGAGGCGCGCCGATGTATACGGATTACTTTCATTGCCATCACGCCGCGCCTCGATGATCAGCACGCCCTTCTCGACACGCGCATTCTCACTGCGCCGCTCGGTGTAGTTTTGCAACTCCTTGTTGCCCCAACCATGTCCGCCGACGTCGTAGCCCCACTTCGCCGGGTTCGGCAGTCCGGTGTAATCAAATTCGTCGGACCAAACGAGCTTCTGTTTTGACTGTGGATAGTGACAGACGGCGACGAGAAGCAGGAGCAAAGTGAGATAGAGTCGAAACATAAGTAAACGATTCAGAGTGGCTCCGAAAAGGTAAAGGCTTAATTTGAATGGTCTTTCTCCGCGTTCTCTGCGGGCCTCTGTGGTCTCTGCGTTAATATGCCCGGAAATTCAATCTAACGCAGAGATCACAGAGGCCCGCAGAGAACGCGGAGTTGAAACTGTACCACTACCCGAAAAAATACCACCTTTGGCAAATGGGTTTCGTTTGGTATTCTGTAGCCCGGTCCTATCAACGTCCCAGGTCGAACCGCAACCCACTACATTCATGGCCAAGATTCTCATAGCTGAAGACTACGACGACAACCGTGAGCTTCTGCGCGTCCTGCTTTGCGGTGCTAACCACCAGGTTGACGAAGCAAAGAACGGCTGGGAATGTCTCAACCTCGCCCGCCAGAATCCGCCCGACTTGATCATGGTGGACCTTTCGATGCCGGGCCTCGATGGCTGGGAAGTTTTTAAAGAACTGAAAGCCGACGAGCTCACGGCCCACATTCCGTGCGTCGCCGTCACTGCGCATACAGATCGCGATCGCCAGCGCGCGTTGCAGTCCGGATTTAGCGACTTTGTCGGCAAGCCTTTTCGCATCGAAGAACTGTTGCTCGCCGTCAAACGACTCGTGGCCGAATAATCTTACTGTTTGTAGACCACTCCGTTCTTCATCACAAACTTCACTCGCCGCAACGCACTTACATCACGTGTCGGATCGCCTTCGACTGCGATCAAGTCCCCGAATAATCCGGGTTTGACCATTCCGATCTTGTCGCTCATGTGCAGCACGCGCGCGTTTACAGAGGTAGCGGAACGCAGCGCGTCGATCGCGCGGCATGCCGAACTTCACCATCATCTCTATCTCGCGCGCATTGTCGCCGTGTGCAAACACGCCAACGTCGCTGCCGCTGGCGATCGTCACGCCGGCGGCGAGCGCTGCCTGAAACGCAGCGCGTTTTCGTTGTTCGCTCACGTTGCTTACGATCGCAAGCGTCGGACACAGTGCCACGCCTCGTTCTTTCATCAAGCGAAAGACTTCCGGCGTTCCACCGTCGCCATGCTCGATCGTTTCCACGCCTGCGAGTGTTGCGCGTCGCATTCCTTCGGTCGTCGTAGCGTGCGCGGCGACGGGAACGTTTGCGCTCTTCGCCGTTTCGACGACGAGCTTTAGTTCTTCGAGTGAAAACGTCGGCGCGGCGCCTTGCGTGCCCCAGCGATAGTCAGCGTAGATCTTGATCCAATCCGCGCCGTGTCCGATTTGATCGCGCACGACGCGCGTCAAGCTATCGACGCCGTCCGCTTCTTCAGCGCCCTGCGGCACACGCCACTCCGAAGCATAACCTTTTGGTCCATAACTGCCGGTCGCGACGATGGCCCGCGTCGTCACGATCATTCGTGGACCGGGAATGATTCCCTGATCGACTGCTTGCTTGAGACCGACGTCGGCATAGCCTGCGCCTTCAGTTCCCAGATCGCGAACGGTCGTGAAACCTGCCTGAAGCGTGTTGCGCAAGTGGTTTGTTGCCCGAGCGACGCGCAAGCTCAACGACTCGCGCGCCACCTGATCGTTCCAAACAGTTTCGCTGTAAGGATGCAGCAGCACGTGCGAGTGCGCTTCGATCAAACCGGGAAGCAGCGTCAGCCCCGGCAGATCGATCACGTGGGCATCGCGAGGTGCGTTGAGGCTGTTCGGTGGTCCAACGGCCTCGATCTTCTGGCCGCGAACGAGAACGGCCCAGCCTTCGTGAAGCTGGGCCGATTCGCCGTCGAAAACACGAGCGGGTTTGAGCAGGTAGACAGTTTCAGCGCGCGCCGGACGTTGCTGGCCTTTCGTTAACGCCGGTACGCAGAACCGCAACTAGAAGCAAGGAGCAACACGCAACAGCGCAGCACGGTTATTTCTCCGAGATGACGACCTGTTTCGATGGTCGGCGGCAGCGGATGGATCGTGCTGCGTGAAAAACCGGCGTTGGCGGCCATGCGTTCGAGCTCAGAGAATGTGTACGCGTCGCCGGACGGCGTAGACGTCAACATCATCATGCTGAAGCCGGCGGCGTCAGGCGGCGTGACGCGATCGTCGTTGGGCACGAATTCGAGTGTCACCGCGCGGCCGCCGTCCGCGAGTGCGGCATGGACCTTGCGCAGGAGTGTTTCGTTAGTCGGCGCGTCGAAGTGATGAAGAAAATTCGTCAACAAGACAAGGTCGTAGCCGCTGCCGAAGTCGACATCAAAAGCGCTGCCTTCGATCGTGCTGTAACGATCGGCGACGCCGGCTTTCTGCGCATTCTCCTTCGCGACTTCCAGCACCGCTTTCCAGTCGAGCGCCGTGATCTCCACGTGCGGATTGTTCTTGCGCGAAAGCGATGCCGAACAGACCATGACCGGCGGCGATGTCGAGAATCTTCAACTTGCGATCGGCGGTTCGGGTCGACCAGTTTCGCCATCAATTGCGACGGCATCGCCATCATCGGCGCCATCGCGCGCGCGAACTTCACCCAAACGGGATTCTCCGGACCGATCGTGCCGTCGTCCTCCATCGCGGTTCCGCCTTTGCGCACGGCGTCAGCCAGGTAGTTTATGCCGTCGGTCAGCATCGGCGAACACATAAACTCGGTGGCGCCGCCGAGATACGCGGGCGAATGTTTGTCGAGAAACACGGAGGAGTCGAGCGTCAGCGCATAGCGATCGTTCTGTTTGGTGAGCATCTCCATGATCGTGAGGTAGTCGCAGAGAACGCGGATTCCTTTTTCCGACGCCTGCATCGTTTCGCGATTTCGGCAGCGCTCGTGTTGCCTTCGCCGATCGCGGTGAACACTTCGAGCTCGATTCCGGCCTTCAACGCCTCGGTGCGCTGGTGCGCGTTGATTGTGTGAAAAAAAGTTCGGGTGATGGTTGCGGGGACGCGGGAGTCGACATGAATAATTCCTTTCACTAAAAATTAATGTACGCATTCTAAATCATCTTTGCGTCTTTGCGCCTTTGCGGGAGAATTTTCCAGGCCCAGGGAAGTTTCCCGCAAAGACGCAAAGACGCAAAGATTACCGCATGGGTTCGCGCAACACTGTTTCCGCCACGGCGGCCGCCATTTGTGCGGCTTGCGGGTGGGTGCGGTGGAGACCGGCGAGCTGCAATAAAGCTTCGCCTGTGCGGGAGAACATGCGGAAGAGTCGCCTTCTTCGGCGCGCGTCTCGCGAACGATCTGCGACCACTCCGCGCCGTTGGCCCAATGGACCGCCGCGCCGGCCGCGGAGAAGTTGAGATCGGGAGCAGGCTCGACGCCGTGTTTCCACTCTTCAGCCGAGACTTTGAAACCGATGTCTTCGAAGCGCGAGAGTGAAGTGACGATGTCGTCGTCAAGCTCGAGCTCGCCGTAGTCGCGATCTTCGTCGGCGGTAAGTGCGGCCATGATTCCGGCGAGTTGTTTCGGCGCGAGCGAGTTGAATAGACCGCTTTCGAGGGCTTCGCCGACGAGCAACGGCCGATCGACGTGCAGATCGGCCAGCCAGCGTCCGCGCTCAGTAACTTTCTCCGCTTCGTAATCGAGATAACCAAACACAGCGAGCACTTTCGCGCGTTGCTCGAAAGGCTCCCAAACTTCCTCACGCAACGATTCGATCCGACGCGAGGCGCGTTCGTAATCTTCGGCGGTTTCGTGCAGCTCCCAGAGCAGCTCGGTGCATCGTTGCCGCTCAGCGCCGCGAATGTTCGGCGGAATCAATTCTTCGATCCGGTCGTCGAGCACTTTCAGCGCGTCAGTTTCTTCGGCATACGCGTCGCGCAAACGCGGCTCGGCGAGGACCAGCTCGCGTCCGCGCTCGCCGAATCTCGTCAAACGCTCTTTCGATATCTTCTTCGCGCAGTCGATAGACCGGAGAATAAACGCGTCCAATTCGTTCCTGCGGAAAGCTCGCGGTGGTCCCGTCTTCACGCAAACCGCGCACGCTGCTGTCGCGCTTCTCCGTCACCATCACGAGCCTGCGGCTCGCGCGTCCGACGCCGACAACCCGCCCGGGCTTCACGACCTCGTTCAGCCAGCGATGAAACATCTCTGCGCGCGTCTGCGGCTTCGCTTCCTGAAGCCGCGCGCGCGCGCCGACCAGCCGCTCCAATCCGAGCGCGACCGACACCGGCAGATCGCAGCCCGATTCGCTGCAGACGGGTCGGCGATGGTTTGTTCGCTCTGATCGCGACTTTTTTCAAGTTGGCTCATTTGCCGGGCGTAATCGCGATACGCAAAACTGCGTTCCGCAATCTCACGCACACCGGCGAACGTTCCGTAAGCATCGAGCAGATTGAGCAGCGTCGTATACGTCGCGCGAAACTGGCTGACCAGCGGATCGGGCGACGCTTTCAACAGTTGCGCGATACGCGCCGGATCCTGATGCAGTCCGGGCGCGGCAACCACAAACCCGACGTAGTCGCGCCCACGCCGCCCAGCGCGACCGGTCATCTGTTGCAGTTCGGAAGCTGACAGCGGACGCCAACCGCTGCCCGTGCGCGCATCGGCGCCAGTCAGCACGACACTGCGCGCCGGAAAATCGACGCCCGCCGCCACCGTTGCCGTCGCGAAGATCGCGTCGAGCAATCCGGCGCTCATTAGTTTTTCAATCACTAACTTCCACGCCGGAATGTGACCAGCATGATGCGACGCAACACCGCCACGAATGATCGTGTCCCAGTGCCGATGCCCGCGCACTTCCGGATTCTGCTCGACGAAGCTGCGCATGAAACTCGCGCCGCGCCTCACGCCGGTGCTCATTCGGATCGCGCCGCGCGAGCGCAGCTTCCGACGCCGCCTGATCGCAACGCCGCCGCGTCGGCATGAACACGATCGCAGGCAGCAAGTTGTACGACTCGAGCGCCGCCAGCAACGTCGCCGACGGCATTTCAGGCATTCGCAGTTTCATCTGTGATACCGGTCGCGACGCTCATGCCGCGAGCGTTCGCGTTCCTTGTTTGCGCTCTCGATCATCTGTGCGATCTCCGGATTCAACTTTCCTGACTCGCCGATCAGCGGCAGCAACCGCCGATCAGGCAACAACACCGCCGAACGCAACGGAACCGGCCGCTTGCCTGGTCCAGTGATAACGCCGCAACGCACGCCACGCACTTCTTCCAACCACGAAGCAAACTCGCCGGCGTTTCCGATCGTCGCCGACAACAACAGCAACCGAATTCGCGGCGGCGTCAGAATGATCGCCTCTTCCCAAACGTGACCGCGCTCTTCGTCGGCGAGATAGTGCGCTTCGTCGAGCACGACCAGGTCCGCGCTGACCTGGCTGCCGCCGCGCAACGAGTCGAAAAGTTGATTGCGATAGATCTCGGTGGTGCCGACGATCAGCGGCGCTTCCCAGTTCTCTTTTCTGTCGCCGGTAAGTATGCCGACACGTGCGGCGCCAAATTCGTCGATGAATTCCTGGTATTTGGAGTTCGTTAGGGCTTTCAAAGGCGTTGTGTACCACGCGCGCTGACCGTTTGCTAAAAGCCGCCGGATTTCTTCACGGGCGATCCACGTTTTGCCGCTGCCGGTTGGCGCGGTCACGAGCACGTCTTCGTATTCGAGCATCGCGATTGCGTCGAGTTGGAAAGGATCGGGTTTGAAGGGCGCGGGAGGCGGTGTTCCAATGCCTTCGAGCAGCTTTTTCACGTCTCTGGACTGAGGAAGCGGGCGGGAGGGTCGTTCGATCGGCACACTTTTTCGTTTCCCCAGGTGTTTTCTGCGATCTCGTGGCATGGCGATTATTCTAACCCGACATAGGAGAGTTACAATTCCATTCGCAACGCCGCGACCGGCGGGGGCGTCTAATCGCACTGAAACAAAACCGGCGCGCTGGCGTTTTCACTTAGGATGACTGAGCTTTTCGATAATTTTGAGGTTAATCGCGACCCCAAGTGGCCGATAATTTCGCGACTGGTCGGGTCTCGCTAATCGTGCATTTGGCGTTTTTATGGCTGGTGCTCTATGTGCCCGCTTTTCGCGACACACTGAATATCGCTGCCCTGATTGCGAACACCCGGTTTGTAGATAAAGACTACGTCGCCACTCAAATCGGCGACGACGTGCAGATCGTCAACATTGAGAAGTTTCGTTATCCGGACGGCTATTTCGCAATCGATCAAGTTGGCACGGAAGCCCAGATCGCTAATCCCGCCAACGATCCGTTTGCACCGAAGATCATCTCGCAATGGCGGCCGGGCGAACCCGATCCGGAAGCTTCTCCGTCGCCGAGCCCCAATCCGAGCGCGTCGCCGTCAACCAATCCATCAGCTAGTCCATCAGCCAGTCCCGGCGCGTCGCCTTCGGCAATCGCACAAGCGACTGCAAGCCCCTCGCCGTTGACCCAGGCAGAAGCACAAAAAGAGCTGGAGAAAACCGCACAGGCGAACGACGTCACGCTGCCCGAAGAGACCCAGATCAACAAAAAGGTGCTGAAAGATTTCGCCGCCTACGCAAACGATCTGAAGAACCAGGGCAAACTCGATCTGAACAAACCATTCGAGATCGTGATCGAAGCCGAACTTGACGCGAACGGAAAACTACAGAATCCGAGGTTGACCAAGAAGGAAGGCGACGAGAACATGGTCGACCTGTTTCGGCGCATGGTCGCAGCGCTGAACGACAGCGGATTTCTGACTTATCTCTCGCCGATCAGCAAAGACAATCCTGGTTCCACCGTCCGAATTACGGTGAAGCAAGGCGTAAGCGAAGTGCTCGCTTCGGTAGAATCGGAAACGACATCACCGGAACGGGCCAAGTCGCTCGCGGGCGTGCTCAACAACCTGCTCTATTTCGGCGCCGGCTCGCGAGCAGGTAAAGACGAAGAAGTAATAATGAAGAACACCAACGCGACGCAGGACGGCAAGAAAGTCGTAGTGAATTTTTCAATGCCGCGCCAGACCGTCGTCGATATGATTAAGAAACAGATGGAGCCCGGCGCTTAACATACCGGTCTCCCGCAAAGGCGCAAAGACGCAAAGATAAAGCTGGACGGATCACGAGTCTTTTCTTTTGCGGCTTTGCGCCTTTGCGGGAAACTTCCGGCCTAAACTAGAATTCACGATCATGAGTTTCGATAAATTCCTGACGAAAGTTTTTGGCAGCAGTAATCAGCGCTTTTTGAAAACGATCGGTCCGACGGTGAACGAGGTCAACGCGCACGAACCGGCGATGCAGAAGCTCTCCGACGACGAGCTGCGCGCGCGCACGGCAATCTTCAAAGAGAAGGTCCAACGAGGCCGTGGAAGGCATCACCGACAAAGACCAGCGCAA
This sequence comes from uncultured Acidobacteriota bacterium, assembly GCA_963770215.1. GTDB lineage: Bacteria > Acidobacteriota > Blastocatellia > Pyrinomonadales > Pyrinomonadaceae > PSRF01. Next base: position 874,750 of record CAVYOP010000004.1, on the reverse strand, counting down.
AGCCCGCGAAAAAGAGATTCTTGACGAACTCCTTCCCGAAGCATTTGCGACCGTCCGCGAAGCAAGTGTCCGCACGACCGGCATGCGCCACTTCGACGTGCAGCTTATCGGCGGCATCGTTCTTCACCAGGGCAAGATCGCCGAGATGCGCACCGGCGAGGGCAAAACGCTCGTCGCCACTCTGCCTTCCTATCTGAATGCACTGACCGGACGCGGCGGCGTTCACGTCATCACCGTGAACGATTATCTCGCTTCGCGCGACGCCGAGTGGATGGGCCAAATCCATCGTTTTCTCGGTCTCGAAGTCGGCTGTATTCAGAACGACATGGACGACTTTGAGCGGCAAGCAGCCTACGCCGCCGACATCACCTACGGCACGAACAACGAATTCGGCTTCGACTATCTGCGCGACAACATGAAGTTTGACCTCGCCACCTGCGTGCAGCGTGGTCACTACTTCGCCATCGTCGACGAAGTCGATTCGATCCTTATCGACGAAGCGCGAACGCCGCTGATCATCTCCGGACCTTCAGACGAAGCGACCGACAAATACCGCAACGCCGACGCGATCATTCCGCACCTGAAAAAGGGCGAAGACGTCGACGGCAAGAAGACCGGCGATTACGTGGTCGACGAAAAAGCGCACACGGCCGTGCTTACCGAAGAAGGCGTCGACAAAGCAGAGCGACTGCTCGCCGTCGGCAATCTCTACGATCCGTCAAACATGGAATTGCTCCATTGCGTCGAGCAGGCGTTGAAGGCACACACGCTCTACAAACTGGATCACCAGTACGTGGTCCAGGACGGCGAAGTGATCATCGTCGACGACTTTACCGGACGCTTGATGAAAGGCCGGCGCTGGTCAGATGGTCTGCACCAGGCCGTCGAAGCCAAGGAAGGCGTCGTGATCGAGAAAGAAAACCAAACGCTCGCCACGATCACGCTGCAAAACTACTTCCGCCTTTACGAAAAACTCTCCGGCATGACCGGTACCGCCGAAACTGAAGCGGCTGAGTTTGCATTCGACTTACAAACTCGACGTGATCGTCATCCCGACGCACATGCCGATGGTCCGCACGGACTTCTCCGACGTGATCTATCGCACGTTGCCGGAGAAGTGGGACGCGGTGATCGAAGAGATCAAGGAGTGTTACCATGAAAGGCCAGCCGACGCTGGTCGGCACCGTCTCAGTTGAAAACTCCGAACTGATCGCGCGGCGTCTGTTGAAAGAGAAGGTCGCGCACAACGTGCTCAACGCGAAGTATCACGAGCGCGAAGCCGAGATCGTGGCCCAGGCCGGACGCAAAGGCGCCGTGACGATCGCCACCAACATGGCCGGCCGTGGCACCGACATCCTGCTCGGCGGCAATCCTGACTTCATGGCGCGCGAGTTTTTGAAGAAGGAAGAGATCGATCCTGACGACGCAACCGACGAACAGTGGAACAAGGCGTACGCGCAAGCGCGAGGCGAATCGTCGAAGAAGAGCACGAGGAAGTCGTTTCGACTTGGCGGCCTGCACATCGTCGGCACTGAACGACACGAATCACGCCGCATCGACAACCAGCTTCGCGGACGCGCGGGACGCCAGGGCGACCCCGGATCGTCGCGCTTCTTCCTGTCGCTGGAAGACGATCTGATGCGCATCTTCGCCGGCGACAAAGTCAAAGCGCTGATGCAGCGGCTGGGCATGGAGCAAGGCGTGGCGATCGAGTCGAAGATGGTTTCGAAGCGAATCGCGGCGGCGCAGAAGTCGGTCGAAGGCCGCAACTTCGAAGCTCGCAAACACCTGCTTGAATACGACGACGTGATGAACAAGCAGCGCGAGACGATCTACGGGTTGCGCCGTCAGTTGATGGAAGAACCGGATCAGCGCGACTATCTGCTGGGCGATCCGCCGCAAGCCGGTGTTGCTTACGATCTGCTGTCAGACATCACACAGCAATACCTGAACCCCGATGTTTCGCCAGACGATTGGGACGTCGATAACTACAAGATCCAGGTCAAGACGATCTACGACCTTGACGTCGACGGCGAGGGAATCGTGGTCCGAGAACATGTCGTCGCCGGAAGTCGTCGACGCGATTTGGGAACGGCTTAAGTCCAACTACGAACGCAAGGAACAACAGATCGGGCCGGAAGCGATGCGCACTTACGAGCGCATCATCATGCTCAACATCATCGACGCGCAGTGGAAGGACCACCTGCTGTCACTCGATCACCTGAAACAGGGAATCGGCCTGGTTGGTTACGGACAGAAGGATCCGCTCGTCGAGTACAAGAAGCAGAGTTTCGACCTGTTTCAGGAGATGCTGGACCGTATCGACACGACGACGATCCGATCGCTGTTCAACCTGCAAGTCGTTGCCGAACAGCCGCCCGAATCATTGCAACAACGGCGTCTCGCGGCGCGACGTCAGGCGGCGCTGCGTTTCACTGGTCCAAACCAGGGCGCCGCGCCGGCCGGTGAAGAAGAAGGCAAAGTAAAGACGGTCGTGCGCGATCAGCCAAAGGTCGGGCGCAACGAGCCGTGTCCCTGCGGTTCGGGTAAGAAGTACAAGAAGTGCCACGGCGTCAACGCCTGATGTCGTGGCTATCACCACGTATCTTTCGCTTGCGGACGTCCAGGAAAAGGAAAATTGAAAAGGAAATTTTTGAGAGTTCCTTTTTATATGTGTCTCTCGCTAGCGGCGATCTTCATCGCTGCGACGTTCAGCAGCGTCTTCAGTCAAACTGCAACTCACCAGACCAACCCCGATCTGGCGCCCGCAATCAAGCTCGTGCGCGAGGGCGAATCTGAAAAGGCTCGCGACGTACTCAAAAGTGCAGTCAAGATAAACAAGAGAGACGGCGAGGCCTGGTATTACCTGGGAATCGCCTATCTTCAAACAAGCGACTTTAAGAAAGCGTCGGACGCCTTCAGGAAGGCGATTGAAACGCGGTCGGATCTGGCGGCGCCGGCTCATGCGGGATATGCCTATGCTCTCGTGCTGCGAAACAGGTTAGACTCTGCCGCGAACGAAGCAAATAAGGCCCTTTCGATTGACCCAAAGAATGTCGAAGCTCTTTACACGCTGGGGATTGTTAACCTTCGTAAAGGAGCAAAAGAAGAAGCGGTAAAACAAGCTGACGCGATCGTCGTCTTGAAACCTGACTTCGCCGCGGCTTACTTACTGAAGAGTCAGGCCCTGGTCAGTTACACTGGGGGCGTGCTTTACCCCAACATCAAGGAACCCCGAACTGAACGGCAGTCCACCTACAAATCGGCAGCCGAGGCTCTTGAAAAATATCTACAGTTTGAAACTGATCCACGCGCGGCACAGCCATGGAAAGAGCAGCTCGAGACTTTGAAGTTCTATACGGGCGACAAGTCAGCAGGTGAGATTTATACCGGCCGTGAAGTAACAACGAAAATTCAGCTACTCGCCAAACCCGAACCTTTTTACACAACCAGAGCACGATCGGAACAAGTCACCGGAACTGTGGTGCTCAAGTGTGTGTTTGCCTCGAACGGGATGGTTAAGCATATCCTCGTAGTTGAAGCCTTGCCGCATGGTCTCACTGCGGCGGCAATAGCAGCAGCAAAGCAGATACAGTTCATTCCCGCGACCCGGGATGGGAAACCCGTTTCGATGTGGATGCAACTCGAATATAACTTCAACCTGTATTGACCGGCGCCTTGAGCTCAGAGATCACATCCACCAACCCGGTCGTTGCAGCCATCATCACCGGCAAAGCTCCGCAGCCGGCACGACTCGCTGCCGCGCGCGGCATGTTGCCGCTGCAACAGAACGATCTGTTGGAAGTGCTCGTCGCCCTCGCCGCGAGCGACGACGAACAGATCGCCACCGCCGCCACCGAAACACTGCAAGCCGAAACTCCGGACAATCTCCTGCTGGCCGCAAAAGCAGCAGACACGCCGCCAAACGTCCTCGCCTACCTGGCAACGCGAGCCAACGGCACGCACGAGATCTACGAAGCGGCTATCCTCAACAGTCAAACTCCCGATCACGCCGTCGCCAAACTGGCATCGACAACACCCAACGGCTCGCTGCTCGAACTGATCGCCATCAACCAGCAACGGCTCGTTCGTTTCCCCGAGATCATCGACGCGATACTCGGTAATCCCGCCCGCAGCGGCGAAGCTGAACGACGCGCAAGCGAAACACGCAAAGAGTTTTTCGAAAAGGAACGCGGCGCGCGCCAGATTGCCGACGAGCTGCGCGCGCGTGGTCAAACCGCTGCCGCGGAGTTTTTCGAATCAGCCGAACTAACCACGTCAACCGGTGAGCTCGACTTTGAAGACGCGTGGCTGATCGCGCAGCACATCGAAGTCTCTGACGCCGACATCGACGACTCGTGGCTCCCTGCCGAACGATATGAAGAGCTGCTCGCCGAAACTATCGAAGAAACTGCCGCCAACGCTCAGCGCGTCATCGATAGCGAGCGACGCGAACGAGGTGAAGTTTCCCCCGAGCGCGTCTCGTTGATTCGCCGTATCATGTTTATGAACGCGCGCGATCGAATGAAGCTGGCCATGAAAGGCGATCGCGAAGCTCGCAGCATTCTGATTCGCGACTCGAACAAGGTCGTCTGCTCGGCCGTCGTCAAAAACCCGCGCATCACCGAGCAGGAGGTCGAAGGCATCTCTGCCATGCGCACCGTTTCAGACGAGGTGCTGCGGCTGATCTCGATGAACCGAAGCTGGGCTCGCGCTTATCCGATCATTCATAACCTCGCGCGAAATCCGCGCACTCCGATTCCCACTGCGATGAACATTCTGCCTCGGATTCGCACCAAAGATCTGACCAATCTCACCCAAAATCGAAACGTCTCCGAGACCGTGCGGCGTCAGGCATATCGGTTGGCGCAGGCCAGAACTGGGGAATAAAAGCGCGGTTCTCGGGCCGACCTGTCACGATATTTTTGCGAAATAGTTAATAATGTGCTTGACAGGTCACATCTTCTTCGTATAATTTCACACAACTTCGTAGCCAGATTCCTTGCTGTTTTGAAAGAAGGATTGTTTGGGGTGCTGGACGGTCTTCGGTGCGGCCTTTTTATTCGGCATTATATTTCCGCCCGCTAGAACCGCCCGAATTGAATCGTTTTTGAAAGTGCGGACGATTCACATGCTCTGAGTCTGCCACCCTGATTTGCCCGAACCTGCCCGTAAGTTTTCGCCCCGCCGTTTCCCCTGGAACGGCGGGGCTTCCTCTCTTTAGCGCATATTATTGAAAAATTAGTCTTTGGCGGTGGTTTGAAACGCTTCCGCAGGCGCCGGAGTCACTGTGGTTGCTGACTCCTGAATGGATTTTCCACACATGCGGGCAAAAAGCTGTTCGTACTGGTCGACGACCCGATCCCAATCGTAGTGGCTGCGAATGCGGAGTTGCGCCCGGTGCCGGTAAGCCTGAACCAGCGACCCGTCTCGCAAAACACGCTGTAATTTCTCCGCCAGATCGAATTCGTCCGCGTACGGAACGGCGGCATCGGCGACGACTTCCATGTTTTCCGGAGTGGCGAGAGCGAGGACGCAGTTGCCGTAACCCATCGCTTCCAGCAGCGCCGGGTGTGTGCCGCCGACTTCGGTGGCGTGCACATAGCAGTAAGCGTTTTGTTGCAGGGCGCGATAGTCCTGTCCGAACACGAACCCGGTGAAGATGATCCGCTTGTCGCCGCGCGCGCGGGCCTTCAGGTCGTTGATGTACTGTACTGCGTAGGGCGCGTCGCCCACGATCAGCAACCGATAAGCCGTTCGCACTTTCTTGAAAGCTTCGATGACGAGGTGACAGTTGTTCTCAGGTTCGAGTCGTGAGACGTAGAGAACGTAGCGGTTCGGCTCGACTCGCCACTTCCGCACCAACTCGCGGTCCGGGCGTCGTTCGACATCACTGCCGTACGCGATCATTGTCGACGGTGCATTGTGATGCGCCAAATAGTAGTCCTGAATGACCTGCGCGTCAGTCACCATTTCGTTCGGCAACAACGTCGAAAGACGTTCGGCCAACTGGTAGTAACTACGACCGAGCCGGGACCATTTCTTCCGTTTGTGTTCGAGGCCGTCGACGTTGATCGCGACGGGTGTTCCGGTAAATCGCAGGATCGGAGTGAACGGAGCGTTTGCGGCGTTGCAGATCAGCGCAACGTCGAAGCGGCCCGAAATCGCATGAATCGCGGATAAAAACGTGTGAACTATAGTGTCGAAATACTTGTGCCTGATGGTCGGGAGGACTTTGAGTCGAACACCGTGATACTCCATCTGCCGCGGCGAGACGTAGTGCGCGCGGCAATAGACCGTCACTTCGTGGCCGCGGGCCACCAGCCGTGTTGCGAGACGTTCGGCAAAGGTTTCAAAACCGCCATAACTGGCGGGAATACCTCGAGTGCCCAGAATAGCAATGCGCATGGTCTATTAAGTTATCCCTTGTTCCCTACTTGTTCGTAAATCTTGAGCGTGCGCCGGGCTGTTTCGCGCCAGTCAAACGTTTTTGCCCTGTTAAGGCCTTTGACGCTCAACTCGCCGCGAAGGTCTGAATCCTTGATTAGTTTTTCAATTGCTGAGGCCAGCGCTGCGACATCAAATGGGTCAAATGTCAGCGCCGCATCTCCTACCACTTCCGGCAAACTTGTTTGGTTCCCAACAATTACGGGGGTGCCGCACTTCATTGCTTCCAGGGGCGGCAAGCCAAAGCCCTCGAAATATGACGGGTAAACAAAACAAAGAGCGTCTGAATATAAAGCCGGCAAATCCGATTCGGGCACGTAGCCGGTCAGGATAACGGATTCTTTCAATCCGGTTTGGTCCAGGGCGCGCAGGGTCTCGTCGTAGAGCCAGGCACACTTTCCAACCAGGACCAACTTCGGTAACTCGGCTTCATCAAATTTGCCCCGCAGCGAAGCATAAGCGTTTACGAGACGTGCAAGGTTTTTACGGGGCTGTATAGAACCAACCGAAAGAATGTATGGGCCGTTTATCCCATAAGTGTGTCGTACGCGTTGCAGATCCCTGTAGTCTTCAACCTCGTGAAAGTGCTCCGCAGCGGCTAGTGGAATCGCAGTGATTCGATCTGCGGGGATGCCGTAAGTGTCGACTATGTCGCGTCGTGTGTGCTCGGAGAGAGTAAGAATTTTGGCCGCGCGTTTAGCAGAATGTCGCACGGTTAGACGAAGCTGAGTACGGCTGCGGCGGTGAAACGTGTGCGGGAGGTGTTCGAAAGAAAGATCGTGAATGCTTACTACCACCGGACAGGGACAAAACGGCGGCGCCGTGAACTGAACGTGCAGCACGTCGACCGGATGTTTGCGCAACTCGGCGCTGAGTGTCAGGGGGATGCGAATTAAGGGTGTGTGAGGAAGAGTGGTGCGAACTTTGAAGTTGGGCCAGCGGTGGTGGAAACGAGCGTGCGCTTCGGCAGTCGTTACATAGAGTGTGTAGTCATTAACGTCATCGACTTGCGCGAGGGCTTCGATGAGGTTAACGGCGTAGCTTTCGTTTCCACCGAGCTTCGCCCCAACTGAATGAGCATCGATTGCGATCCGCAAAAGATCCCTTTTTCATTGGTCTCCCTAAGCGGGAAACTCAATTTTTTGACTCGGATTGTTCTCTCCGAGTATCGCGCTCGCGGATACGAGCGGCTTTACCGCGCAATCCGCGCAGGTAGTAAAGCTTGGCGCGACGGACGCGCCCGCGCTTGATCAGATCGATGTGATCGATGATCGTGGCGTGCAGCGGAAAGATCCTCTCGACGCCCACGCCAAAGCTGGTTTTCCGCACCGTGATCGTTTCACGTGCGCCACCGTGCTTGCGAGCAATTACGACGCCTTCGAATGCCTGGAGTCGTTCCTTCGTTTCCGATTCCTTGATGCGCACGTGAACGCGGACCGTATCGCCGGGCTGAAACTGCGGAATGTTGCTCCGCAACTGGGTGTCTTCAATTTTGTCTAAACGGTTCATTTCTCAAAGCTCCTTATGATTGCAATAAGTCGGGGCGGTTACGCCGCGTTTTTTCCACCGCTGCTTCCTTGCGCCAGCGTTCGATCTCCGCGTGATTACCGCTTAACAAAACTTCCGGCACTTTCATGCCTTTGAACTCCGGCGGCCGCGTGTAGTGCGGATGGTCCAACATGCCTTCCGAAAAAGATTCAAACACCGCCGAGGTCTCACTGCCCAACGCTCCGGGCAACAATCTAACAACAGCGTCGACTACCACCATCGCCGCCGGTTCGCCGCCGGACAGCACGTAATCTCCAATCGAGATCTCGTCAGTCACTAATGCGTCGGCGACTCGCTCGTCGACTCCTTCGTAACGCCCGCAAATCAGCAGCACGCGCGCCGCGTTCTCAGAAAGATCCTGCGCCAACGACTGCGAGAAAACTCTTCCCTGCGGCGACAACAAAACAACTCGCGTCTCGCTCGTGAAATCTTCCTTGCGCGCGAAGCCAGTCAACGCTTCGACTGCCGTAAAGATCGGCTCGGGCTTCAAAATCATCCCGTCGCCGCCGCCGAACGGACGATCGTCAACGACGTGATGCTTGTCGGTGGTCCACTGGCGCAAGTCGTGCGCTTGGATATCGACCAGACGAGCGTTGCGCGCTCGTCTAACGATCCCGCAGTCGATCGCTTCGCGAAAGAACTCGGGGAAAATCGTGATGATATCGAAGCGCAACATCTCAAAGATCAAAAAGTCCTTCAGGCGGATCGACGACGATCGTTTTTGCGCTCGTGTCGATCTCGACCACGATCTCAGCCGCCAAAGGCACTAACTTTTCAATTCCACCTTCGTCACTAACAACCAGAATCTCAGCGCCGCCCGTTCTCATCACCGAGCGAACCTGGCCGATGCTCTCGTCGCCGACCTTGACGGTGCATCCTTCGAGCTCCCAATCGTAAAACTCGTCCTCTTCAAGCGGGACGCGATCGGACTCCGGAACCGCGAATTCATATCCGACCAATGCTTTTGCGGCGTCGACGTCGTCGCAGCCGTCGAGCTTCAAAACGACGCGATCCTTTTGAAACCGAAACTCCTCGATGTGCCGCGTCTGTTTTTCGCCGCCTGGCGAAACAAGGACCACCTGGTCCAGGTCTTCAAACCGTTCGGGAAAATCCGTCAGGAGCTCCGCTACTACTTGGCCTTTCAACCCGTGGGTCTTCACGGCTCGCGCGATAACAACCAGATCCGAGCCGGGCTCGTCCATCGTTCACTCCACAATTTCCAGGAGATAACGACGGTTCTTCTTCGTGCCGGCAATTCGCGCGATCGAACGCAACGAGCGGATCGTTCGTCCTTGCTTGCCGATGATCTTGCCGACGTCGTTGGGCGCGACTCGCACCTCGATCAAAGTCGAGCCGTTCTTTTGTTCGACTTCACGAATGTCAACGCTGTCGCTGTCGTCGACCAACGATTTGACGATCATTTCAATGGCGTCGCGCATGGCTTATACAAACTATCAACGAACTCAGCCGTGAGTTTCCGTGCCTGCAACGGTTGCTGCTGCTGCCTTGTTGCTGGCTTTGATCAGCCGGTTAACGGTGTCAGTGGGTTGCGCACCTTTTTCGAGCCAGTAGTTGACGCGAGTCAGGTTCAGTTTGATCTCGGCCGGATTACGGGTCGGGTTGTACGTGCCGAGGTTCTCCAGATACGCGCCGTCGCGTTTCGACTGTTTCTCTTTGACGACGACCCGGTACGACGGGCTCTTCTTGGCCCCGGTGCGCATTAACTTAATGGCTAACAAATCATTCCTCCTTCGGAAGTGTCACGCATTGGCGTGACAGCCTTTCTACTTTCTTTTCTTCTTACGTTTCTTCTTATGTTTCTTTCTCGACGGGCCGAGTGGTCCTGCCGAGGGTAGTTGCGGCAATTCGCCCTCGTCGCCGGAAAATCCGGCCATGTCAGGCATGCCGGTCATTTTCCTCAACATCTTGCTTTTCAAACCACCGCCGCCGAACATTCCGGAGCTCGAGAGTTGGCGCATCATCTGCCGCATCTCGACGTACTGCTTGACCAATTGATTGACGGCGGCGACGTCAGTTCCCGATCCACGAGCAATCCGGCGCCTGCGGCCCGCGTTCAAAATACGATGATCGTTGCGTTCTGCCCACGTCATCGAGTCGATGATGGCTTCGGTGCGTTTCAGCTCCTTTTCCATCATCGCCGACTGCTCGTCGTCCAACTGCGGCATCCCGATCCCGCCGAGCAACTGGTCGGGCAGCAACTTCATTATCTTTGAGAAAGAGCCGAGTTTTTTGACCTGGCGCAACTGCGAACGAAAATCGTCTAAGGTGAATTCGTTCTTCTGTAATTTCTTGAGCTGCTCTTCTGCTTCTTCCTGATCGACTTTCGCTTGTACTTCCTCGATCAGCGAGAGCACGTCGCCCATGCCCAGAATTCGCTGGGCCACGCGATCCGGATAAAACGGCTCGAGCGCGTCGTAGCGTTCGCCGACGCCGACAAACTTCACCGGCTGGCCCGTCACCTGTTTGATCGAAAGGGCAGCGCCGCCACGCGCGTCGCCGTCCATCTTCGTCAGGATCACGCCGGTGATGCCGACGCGGCGGTGAAACTCTTCGGCGGAACGAACCGCGTCCTGGCCCGTCATCGCGTCCGCGACGAAAAGTATTTCGACGGGGCGCGTCTCGGTTTTGATCTGAACGAGCTCTTCCATCAGCTCGTCGTCAATGTGCAGACGTCCGGCGGTGTCGATGAGCAGCGTATCGAACCCGGTTTGTTGCGCGTGTTTCTGCGCGGCGCGGACGAGCGTCAGCGGGTCGTTCGTTTCCGGATCTTCAAAGATCTGCTGGCCGGTCGCTTTCGCGATGACCTTCAACTGTTCGCGGGCGGCGGGCCGGTAAACGTCGACCGAAAGCAAGAGCGGCTTCCGATCCTGGTTCTGCGCCAGCCAACGCGCGATCTTTCCGGTAGAAGTTGTCTTACCAGAGCCTTGCAGGCCAACTACCATCACGGTGTTTGGCGTTTGCTTCGTAAAAACGAGCCGCGAAGATTGTCCGCCGAGCAGATCGACCAACTCGTCGAAAACGATCTTAACTACTTGTTCTGACGGTTTGAGTTCCTGCCAAACCTGCTGGCCTTCGGCCTTCTGTTGGACCGACGCTATAAAATCTTTGGCGACTTTATAGTTGACGTCTGCTTCCAAAAGCGCGAGACGGATCTCTCTTAGCGCGGCATCGACGTGCTCCTTCGTCAGCACGCCTTCGCCTCGCAGATTCTTTAAAGTCCGCTTTAATTTGTCCGAGAGCGACTCAAACATAACCCTAGGCGAAGTTCCGCGCTGCGAACGGAAACGGAAATGATAGCGGCCGACTTTTGGAGTGTCAAGGCGAGTGGCCGTCGTAATACAGCACTTAACCTATGTGTTTTGAGAAGTTTATTGAAGACGGCCCATCTTGCCCCAGACGGCCTCGAATGTCTTTAGATTTCTTTTATATTAAAACTCACACAAGCACCTGTACGCCTCTCGTCGCATGTGTTAAATTCACCACCGAATAACACGTTTGCGGCTGCCGTAGCAAAAAGCTGATTTGAAACGGTTCCCTCCCATCAAACAAAACGCGTTGAAAATCCTGCTTCATTGATCTTTTATAGGTACTAAATGGATAAACGTGTCGGTCTCGGGCCCCCAGGCCGCGACCATCAAAAACCCCTTACTGAGCGAGGTGTGGTTGATCTCGCCGATGCACGCGTAAGAATTCGCTCGCGTGGTAAACCATCAAGCGAGTCGTTGCTGCGTGAGCTCGACGAGATTCGTTCGTTGCTCGACCAGGGCCTTTCGACTGAGGCCAAGGAACGTCTCGCCACCCTGATCTCCAACGCCCGAAATTTTCCGGCGGTGCTGGCGATGGCCCGTTGTGCGCTTTCGACTGCACTCGAACAACAGGGCCACTACCGCGACTCGCTCGCGGCCGTGGCAATGTATGAGTCGCCGGAATCGCGCGTGAAGTTGGACCCGGAGACGGTGAGTTATCTCCGTGTGCAGCTCGGGCTTGGGTACAACTACAACGGCGATCACCCGAAGGCGATCGCGATGTTGCAGGCGACCTTGCGCGAGTACACCGAGAATGCTTCGGCGAGCCTTGGTCCTATTTATGCGGCCCTGTCGCGCACCTATCGCAGCATCAACGAGTATCCGATTGCGCGCGATTTTGCGCAGCGTGCTTTGGAGAGTTTCCGGCAGAGCGGCGAATGGCGAGGCATGGCCGAGTCGTATTTCGGCATCGGCATGTCCGACCTTCACGAGGGTAATTACGAGTCGTGCATCGAAAACCTCGAACAGGCTGCAAAACTGATCGGCGATCGTCCCGCTGCTTACGTGCTCGGCCGCACTTACGCGAACATGGCCGGCGCGTGCTGGTTTCTTAAACGGCCGCAGGAAGGCATCGACCATCTCAAAAAAGCAATCACTTATTACGAACGGACTGACCATAAGACAAACGCCGCAGACGGCTATAACAACCTGGGTATTAATCTGATTTTGATTGGACAATGGGATCGCGCGCAGGAAGCGTTGGAACGGGCGTTTTATCTAGCGAAAGAAGTTGATGAACGCGGCGCGAAAGTGCCGATGATTTTGGATTCGCTGGGCGAGCTGCACATGCTGCGCGGCGATCTCGATACGGCGAAGGAATATCTGACGCAGGCTGTCGCACTGGCGAATGAGAACGGAAACAAGTGGTATGCAGGGCAGGCTTTGCGAACGCTCAGCCGCTGTTGTCTCGCGCTCAGCGATTCGGCTACCGCGCTGATGAATGGAAAAGAAGCGCTCGCGCTCGCAGAGCAAATAGGCGATCGTCAGGCGATCTGTGAGTCGTGGCTAATCGCCGCGGAAGCTTATCTGCAAACTCGCGACTTTGACGAATGTGCCAATGAGTTGCAGCGCGTTGCCGAGGCGACGACCGACTCTGCGACCGATCTCGGTTTCACCGGCGAATCGCACCGGCTCAACGGAATGCTAAGCATGGCCCGCGAAGATGCGGGCGCCGCGGCGCAGCACTTCGGCAGCGCCGTTTCGATCTTCGACATGCTCGGCGATCGCTATCGTGCGGCGCGCGCGCACCTCGAATTGGGCCGCGCGTACACCAAAATCCTGCCGGAGCGCGCCGGCGAACATCTCAGCCGCGCTTTGAACACGTTTCGCGATCTCGGCGCGAAGATAGATCTGGCCCATGCGGAAGAAGAGTTGAAGGTGTTGGCCCGCGCGACACCCGAACGGGCGCAGGAGCAGTCGGCGCTCACTCAACTCTTGACCTTGCGTTTGGCCGAGGCGGTTGCGTCTCGCGAACTGTTATTGCGCGAGCTCGCGGCGGTTATGCGTCAGGAAACTGGCGCGCAACGCGTGATCATCACGGAACGCGGCGAACATCAGGAGCCGCGGGTTGTTGTGACGACGGGATGCACGCCTGCCGAGAGTACGAAGATCGCAGTGGAGATCGACGCGCTGCGCACTGAGAACGACCGGCAAAAGTATTCCCGCAAACACGACGTGGAATTGATCCCGTTGAAGTCGTCCAATGCGCCGCCGGCGTTGATGTACCTTTCGCCGCGGAATCGATCGTCTTTGCCGAAGGGCGTCGCGATCGAGCCGCTGCTGCGCGTGGTCGAGTTGGGCATGGACGTCTGCGCATTGCGAGCGGGCGCGAGCAAAACTGGCGGAAACGAGAGTTCCGATGAGTTAGCGGGCACGAGTTTGATGCCTGGTTTTATCCACTCGAGTCCGGCGATGACGCAGCTCGTGGAAGAGGTCCACAAGATCCGTTCGTCAGATGTGACGGTGTTGGTGACCGGCGAGTCCGGGACGGGCAAGGAACTGGTGGCGCGCGCGATTCACGCGATTTCATCGCGGCGAGCGAAGGTTTTTGTGCCTTTTAACTGCACGGCGGTGCCGAAAGAGCTGTCGGAAGGTTATTTGTTTGGTTACCGGCGCGGTGCGTTTACCGGTGCGGTGTCGGATTCGCAGGGCGTGATTCGCGCGGCGGCTGGTGGGACGTTGTTCCTGGACGAAGTCGGCGATCTGCCGCTGGACGTGCAGCCGAAGCTGCTGCGCTTCCTACAGGAAGGCGAGATTCAGCCGCTTGGCGAACAACGGCCCAGCAAGGTTGACGTCCGCATCATCGCGGCCACCAACACTGACCTCGAAGACATGGTCGCGCAGGGGCGTTTTCGCGAAGACCTTTATTATCGGTTGAATGTGATTCGTCTGCGGGTGCCGCCGCTGCGCGAGCGACGCTCCGAGATCCCGACGATAGTCAATTATTACGTCAATCACTATTCGGCGAAGTTTGGCCGCAAAGACATCCAGATCACGCCGCAGGCGGTCGACCTGTTGATGGTCAGCGACTGGCCGGGGAACGTGCGGCAACTGTGCAACGAGATTCAGCGCACCGTCGCGCGCGCCGAAGATGGGGCGGTGATCACTCCGGAACAGCTTTCGCCGGAGCTGAAACGCACCTCGTCGCCGACAGCGCCGTCAGCTGCTTCGATTGCGGCGATGCCGCCATCGGGTCTGCAAAGTACGGGGACGTTGGCGGAGGCGTTGGCGGAAGTTGAGCGGCGGATGATTGCGGACGCTTTGCGCCGTCACGGTGGGAACATCTCGCGAGCAGCCCGTGAGTTGGGCCTTACGCGGCGTGGTCTCTATTTGAAGCTCGAACGGCACGAGCTGAGCGTCAGCGCTTAGACTGTGGTTACGGCTTTTCGTTGCGAGATCTCCTGTGCGATGTTGGAGATCTTGTTGATATCGAAGGGCTTCGCCACCACCCAATCCGCATTGACGGCATTTCTCGTCTGAACGCTGATCGCGTCGGCCCAACCACTTACGATCGCCAGCGGGATCGTCTTCGAGCGTTCGCGAATTTCCGTGACGAGCTCCCAACCGCTCATTTCCGGCATGCCGATGTCGGTAAACACCGCGTCAAACTTCCCTTCATACTGATCGAACAGCGCCAGCGCGATTTCGCCGCTCGGGGCTGAAATTACCTCGCAGCCTTCCGATTCGAGCGCTTCGATCAAGACTTCGCGGACGTGCGTCTCGTCGTCAACCACCAGCACGCGCACTTTGTCGTCTGCCGGCGTAGCGCCGGTGGTTGCGCATGGGTCTTGTTCTGAGTTTTCTGTGGACTGCATGACCTTCGGGAGCGAGATCTTGAAGGTGGTGCCGCGGCCTGGTTCGCTGTCGACCTCGATAGAGCCTTCGTGGCGGCGGATGATACCGAAGCTGACGGCCAGGCCCATGCCAGTTCCGGCTTTGCCTTTGGTGGTGAAGAACGGGTCGAACAGTCGCTGCTTCACCTCCGGAGTCATGCCGGTGCCTGTGTCGGTGATGCAGAGCACGACGCGTTCGCGGGTTTCCTGGGTGGAGACGCGGACTTCGCCGCCTGACGGCATTGCGTCGACGGCGTTGTAGATCATGTTGACCAGCACTTCGCGCAGTTCGACCGGATCGCCGTTGATGTGCGCCTGGCAGTCGGCGTGGAGGGCGAAGCGAATTGGGGCGAATTCCGAGCGCGACTCCCAGCGTGGGCGGGTCATTTCGCAGGCGTCCTTGAGGAGTTCGGCGACGGAGATGACCTCGAATTCGCGGCTTGGACGCTGGCGAGCGAAATCCTGGATGCGGCGGATGATGTGGGCGCCGTCTTCGGCGCTCTTGATGATCAGTTCGAGGCCGGCTTCGACTTTGCCGGGATCGTTGCTGTTGCGGAGGACGAGTTGGGCGCGGCCGAGGATGCCGGTGAGGGTGTTGTTTACGTTGTGGGCGACGCCGAAGGAGAGTTCGCCGAGGGCGGCCATCTTCTGAGCGTGGATCTCCTGCTCGCGCTGGGCGACGTGTCTGGTATGGGCCTCGGCAATCTTTTCGAGGCACTTGCGAAGGCGTTCTCTGGTGGCCGGCTGCTGTGAATTAGCGAGCAACTGATTGGCCTGCGCCCCAATCTCCCGCCGCTCATCATCCGGCAGCTGGTCACACATTTCTTCGATGAGTATCAATAGCGCGCGCCCGGCATTCTCCCTATCTCCACATCTTTCCGCAACCCGCCGAGCTCGCTCAATAATTGGTTTCGCCTCTTGCTTATGCCCAAGTCGGAAAAGAACAACCCCCTGTGTCGTCAGAGCCTCGGCTAAAAGAGCATCTTCACCCCGATCCTCTAAAATACTAACTGCTGAGATGATTGCAGATTCAGCTTGTTGGTAATCGCCATTAGCAAGGTAGAGTTGAGAAACAGTTTCGGCAACTTGCGCTCGCTTAATCTGATCACCAAATCTTTCGAACAGATCACTCGCACGCTGAAGATGGTTTCTCGCCTCCTCAGATCGCCGTAGCGTTAGTAGCAAATAACCGAGATTGTTTTCAACAATTGCCGTATAACGGAGATTTCCGAGCCTTTCAAATTCAGCAAGAGCTTGTTCGTAGTGTCGCAATGATCGTGCGTAGTACTCTTCGTCAGCTTCGGCTACCCCTAAGTCTCTTAAGGTTGTTGCGTGCTCGAGATGAAATCGCCCTTTTATCCACGCACGTTGATTCTCGACAAGCGGCCGGGCATGATTTAGTAATTCAATTGCATCATGAAGTCGTCCAGCGTAATGCTCGACAACCGCCATGCGAATCAACGCCACACTCCGCAGCTCCTCTTGATTGCTATTTAGCAAGTCAAGGGACATTTGCAGACCGACGCGTGCAAGATCGAACAAGCCTTGCCAGAAATAGCACCAGCTTAACTCGATTCGACCTTCGGCTGCGCGGGTTTTGTTTCCTAATTGCTCGAATAAAGCGATTGATCCGCTCAGAAGTGCTTCGGCGGGTCGTTGGCCTCCTGCAAACCTATTTGTGCTAGCCAATAAGCCACTTAACATTCCAGCAGTTAGCAGTAGTTCTGCCGCTGCTTTATTAGTTAAACCGTCCTGTATTGGCCATTGACCAACTGCCCACCAAGCTTTCAAGGCGGCTACTCCACCGTCATAGTCTCCTACCTCGAGTTTTTCACGTGCAATTGTGCAACAAGCTTCTACTCGCTCACTCTCAGTCAGAGGAGCTTGCGAAACGTCGCTAATTGCTAACTGCCTTACCATAGTTCAGGGTTATTGAGCTCCAGGTGACACTGCTCCTCAAAGTAGTGTGTATAGGGTATGCAATGAAACCTCGATATACATAGGAACACATCGTCGGACGAGGTCGATTTTAAAGAGAGCCTCTCGCGCATTTCTCGTGCATTTAAGGCGAATTCGAACCCTTAGTCACACCAGTGTGTACAAGGTAACCACAAAGAGGACATTTCGAGATAGTTTGGTACAACACACAACTTTGTCGGCGCAAACATTTAGGATACAACCACTTACGAGGCAAGACATGCGTGCTCCTACGGCTGGCACGGCTTTTGAATAATACTGGACCGTAAGAAATGCAATTGAAAACTTCAGAATGGCTCAGGCGAGAATAACGGTGGAACGCAGTTCCCGCCAGAGTCACTCCAACCCAGCAAACGGTTTATTTACTAGGAGACATAAAATGAAACGCACAATCTTGGCTTTGATTCTGACAACGGTAGTTGCCTCCCCGGCATTTGCTGGCCACATCGCAGGTGGTCGTGCTGCTGGACACATCGCAGGTGGACGTGCCGCTGGCCACATCGCAGGTGGACGTGCCGCCGGCCACATCGCAGGTGGACGTGCCGCCGGACATATTGCAGGTGGTCGCGCAACTGGAGTTGAAAGTTCAACTCGTATCACAGACGTGTCAAGAGAAACAACGTTAGGTTTTGATTTCACTGATCTGATCAGACTGCTGCTCGACGCTGGTGCGTTGCTCTAAGCTGACCGACCAAATGGTCAAATTGCGTGTTGGACTTTTCAAAAATCAGTCAACTTGCATCAAAATCGCGCCTATCGCGACAACAAAGCAAGTACCGGCAAAGCTCATACCGCAAGGTAGTCTGTATCAGGAGACTCGGAAATGACACCCAGAATCTGTCGTACTCGCGGGGGTTGCTACGCACTCCGTATTTCAGACCTGATGGAACCGCTTTCAGGCTTCATATTTCCAACCGAGTTTATATAAGAGCGTTGAAATGTGAAGAAACCGGGCGGTAAACCTAGTCAGACTAACACTATGAAAGCGCTCGTTAAAATACGATTCAGAGCTTATCGTTATCGGATTTGGCTCGATGCATGATCTCTAAGCATCGCTTGAGGCGCTGACGTAAGACTGGGCGCTCCGACAGCGATAGTAGTTCTACTAGGCGATCGCCAATACGCTGCTGTTCGTCATCATCAAGCAACTCGCCTGCTTCTTCAATTAGAACCAAGAGAGCACGTCCGGCCCCCTCATTGTCTCCGCATCGGGAGGCTAGTCGGTGTGCCTCCTCTAGTACTCTCATCCCGTCGACGTAACGGCCAAGTTTGCAGTAAATCAGACCTTTTGTCGTGAGAGCTTCTGCCAGTAGCAAGTCTTCGTCACCGTTCTCCGTCACTTTCACGGCCTGATCAATCACCTCGTACGCCTGTTTGGGTTTTCCTTGCGCGAGATAAAGGTGGGCTATTGAGTCATCTACTTGTGCTCGTCGAATTCGGTCGCCAAACGAATCGAAGACCTTCCTGGCCTGTAGCAAGTGACTCTCCGCTTCTTTCAATTCTCCCATCCGAAGCAGCATATAACCAAGATTGTTCTTAGTAGATGCAGCCAGTCGATGATTGCCAACTGCCACGAACTCATAAAGTGCAGTGCGGTAATACTCTATGGCACGGTCAAAGTGCTCAGGAGCATCTTGAGCGATTGCCAGTTCTTTGTAGGTGGAGGCGAGTTCTATGTGGCATCTGCTTGTAGCCCATGGTCCCGACCGACCGCCCACATCAACAGCTTCAATCAGACAAGATAACGCGTCGTTTAGCCGACCAGCATCACGCTCGACACCGGCCAATCTGATTAACGCGAGTGCTCGGAGTTCAGAGTCTTTGGTAAATAGTGACTTAAGCACGTTGAGGAGGGTGGAGCGTGCATGAGAGAACAGGCCTTGCCGGTAGTAGCAAAGTGCAAGTTCAATGCGACCCTCTGCCGCGCGGCGGCTTAAGCCTAACTGTTCACACATCGCAACTGAGCCGCTAAGCAACTCCTCGCCATGTTTTTGACCGTTTTGTAATTGCCGTGTACTTGCAAGCCAGCCCGCGAGTTGGCCACTTGTAAATAAGAGATCGGCACACCGGTGTTGGGTGAGCCCGTCAAGTTTGGGCCAATCACCAAACTCCCACCACTGTTTCAGGACTAGACAAGCCGCTTCATAATTACCAGCGTCGATCTGTTCCCGAGCCATGGCGCAATAGATTTGTACCTGCTCGTCGGCCGTCAGATCTAACGAGTCGATTTGAGTGATCCGCGGAGGTCTAAGATAATCCGCCGATCCCTTCGGTTCTTGTGGCGGTACAACAGGTCTTGAAAACGATCTTTGAACAATTTGAGTCGCAAATCGACAAGCGGCGTACCATTGGTGTACTGCTGGATACTCCGTCTTCAGTTCGCGTGCTCTTCGGATTTCACGTTCGGCGCCTTTGCAGTCCCACTCGAAACGTAATTTGACCTTTGCGTCTGTATCGTCAAGCGCCAGATTAGCTTGGTTCCCTTTCTTCCTTGTCAGGGGCGTTCGATTTTCTTGAGTTATGTTTTCCCCGGGTGGGAGGTAGTTGGTGGCGAGGCGGAGGTAGCAGTCGATGATGCCGGCGTAGGCGAGGGCGTAGGTGGGGTCGAGTTCGATGGCCTGGCGGAAGTGAAGGATGGCTTTTTCGATGCCCGTTCGGGTGTATTTACTCCAGTGGTACCGACCCTCCAGGTAGGACTGATAGGCTTCGGCATTTTCGGTGTAGCGGGAGGTGACGCGCTTCTCTTCGTCACCGCTGAGCTTGAGTTTCAACGCGATGAGGATCTGGCGCGTGATCGTGTCCTGGATCTCGAGCAGGTCTTTGAGCTCGCAGTCGAAGCTTTCTCCCCATAGCTGCCAGCCCTGCCCCACTTCGACCAGTTCTACGTTAATGGCGATCCCTGAAGGCCGGGAGTCGAGCTTTCCGACCAACACGACGCCAACCCCCAGCTCTTTCCCGACGACACGCGGATCGAGCTGCTTCTTCTTGTACCGAAATACTGCACTCCGCGACATCACCCGCAGCTTCGATACCCGCGAAAGATTGTTAACGAGGTTCTCGGTCAGACTGTCGGCAAGATACTCAATATCCGGATCGCCAGTCGCATTCACAAACGGAAGCACGGCGACAATTGTTGGTGCCGCCGGGTTGTCAAAACCAGCAGAGTGGCCATTAGATGCCCCAGACCCGTCAACCTCTGGCGCAGGACCAATTGGCCTGACGCTGGCAACGAACCGATACCCACGCCGCGCCACAGTCTCGATATACTTTGGCCCAGGTCGCTCATCACCCAACGCCCGCCGCAACAGAAAAATATTCTGCGTAAGGTTCGAATCTTCGACAAAAGTATCCCGCCACACTTCCCTCAACAACGAATCTTTATCTACCAACGACCCGGCGTTGCAAACGAGCAGCGTAAGCAGATGAGTAGCTTTAGGCGTGAGCGCAACTGTATCCCCGGCGCGAGTGAGGATGCGCTGGCTCAGGTCAAGTCGGTATGGACCAAATTCGTAGCCGTTAACGCTGTTATGAGGCATGGTGCGGTTGCCCAGTGCTTTTTAATCTAAACCGAGCAATTGATCAATCGATTATGTGTAAATACTCATTCACACCTCACACTGAGGCATAAATCCCCTTGAGAACGCATTGATAACTCTTTGAGATTGTTCTAAGGACTTCACGCAGGCGCGTGAGTATAGTTCGCCGTGGTCGTCAGGCGCCGCTGCTATTAACGGGCTGCGAATTTTAAAGAGCCAGTCTGAAGAATGGCAAGTATCGAGATTTTCTCGTGAGGCGTTTGATCCGGCCCAGTTGAGAGAGGGGGCAACATCAACTGGCGGGATAGGTGGGTGTCCCGGGAGCCGGATTTGGGAACCTCACTCCCAACGACCATCGCTCTTGCGCCTCACGGCAGTTCGCCCAGCAAGGCTAGCCTGGGGCGCAAGTCGCGGAGCACTCACAACGATCTCAAACAACGCCGCCGCTCGGCTTCAAATGCTCCGCTTTTGTCCCGCATAGCGACTGACTGTTATTCTTCCCCGGCTTCGCAATGTCAGAATCAAACGCCCAATTAAAGGATCGTGTGCGTGAGTTCTGGCAGAACCATCCCTGCGGGACGAAGTTTGCCGAAGCGCAACCCGGCTCGCGCGCTTTCTACGAATTAGTCGAACAACATCGCTACGAAAAAGAGTGGCATATCCCACAGGCCGCGGGCTTTGCGCAGTCAGGCAACTTGCGCGTGCTGGAAATCGGCTGTGGACTCGGCACTGACGGCGCTCAATTCGCGAAAGCCGGCGCCGATTACACCGGGATCGATCTGACGGATGCAGCCGTCGATCTCGCGCGCCGTCGTTTCGAGTTGTTCAATCTTCCCGGCAACTTCCGCGTCGCCGACGCCGAACGCCTCGACTTCCCGGATAACTCATTCGATCTGGTCTACTCGCACGGCGTGCTTCATCACACGCCCGATACGGCAGCGGCAATCGGCGAGATTCATCGCATTCTGCGACCCGGCGGGCGCGCTGTCGTGATGCTGTATCATCGCGACTCTTACAACTACCGCATCAACATCTCAATGCTGCGGCGCGCTGGTGTTCACCTGTTGAGATGGAGCCCCGGCATCGCTTTCGTGCGTCTTATGACCGGCGAACCGGAAGACTCATTGCGCGAACACGCGCGCCGTTTGCGATCGCAACCCGCTTATCTCGGCTCGCAGGAATTTCTCAGCCAGAACACTGACGGCGCCGGCAATCCGCTGGCGCGAGTCTATTCGCGCGACGAAGCACGTGAGCTATTCAAGAATTTTGCTAAAGTCGAACTGAAAACTTATTTCTTGAACAAGAAGTGGTTACCGATCCTGGGCTTAGTTTTGCCACGCTCGCTCGAATCTCGGCTGGCGTCCCGTTGGGGGTGGCATTTGTGGATCTATGCTACAAAGTGAGCCGCAAATGAAACGCATCCTAATAACAGGCGGCGCGGGCTTCATCGGCTCACACCTCGTCGATCGACTGCTCGGATCGAACGTCGAACACATCACCGTTGTCGACGACTTCAACGACTTCTACGATCCCGAGATCAAACGCGCGAACATTCGCCACCACCTCGAAGATCCACGTTACGAGTTGGTCGAAGTCGACATTCGCGATCGCGCAGCACTCGAAGAAGCACTCGCCAACAAGACAATTCGACTGCATCGTCCATCTCGCAGCGCGCGCGGGCGTGCGGCCGTCATTGACACAACCGCAGCTTTACAACGAAACCAACGTCAACGGCACGCTGAACCTGCTCGAGCTTGCACGGCGCCAAAACATCAAACAGTTCGTCTTCGGCTCATCGTCTTCCGTCTACGGCATCAACGCCAAAGTCCCATTCAGCGAAGACGATCCGATTCGCCAACCGATCTCGCCGTACGCCGCGACGAAAGGCGCGGGCGAACTGCTCTGCCACACCTATTCGCATCTCTACGGCATTCGTTGCATCTGCCTGCGCTTCTTCACCGTGTATGGACCACGCCAGCGACCCGATCTCGCGATTCACAAATTCGCGCGCTTGATCAGCGACGGCAAACCAATCCCGGTCTTCGGCGACGGCACGACGCGCCGCGATTACACTTACGTTGACGACATCATCGACGGCGTCACCGCCGCGATGATTTACGACGAGAGCGACTACGAAGTCATCAACCTCGGCGAGTCGCGGACGGTCGAATTGCGCGAGCTCATCAAGTCTCCTCGAAAAGGAGCTCGACACGCACGCCGTGATCGATCGCCAACCACCGCAACCCGGCGACGTGCCGCAAACCTTCGCCGACATCACCAAAGCGCGCAAACTGCTCAGCTACAACCCGCAAACCCAGATCGAAGACGGCCTGCGCCGGTTTGTTGACTGGTTCAAGGGAAATCTGTTCTAAAATGCCGGAGTAATGAAGATTCTCGACGACCCCCAAATCCTGAAAACCGACACGCCGCCAACATCCGCGAGCGAAGCCCCCGAAGTCTCGATCTTTCTTCCTGTTTACAACGAAGAACCGAACCTTCTGCCGCTGCACGCCAAGCTTGACGAAGCACTGAAGGCGCTCGATCGCTCGGCGGAGATCGTCTACGTTGACGACGGATCGAGCTGACGGCAGTCTGAAAATCCTGCGCGAGATCGCCGAGCTCGACCCGCGCGTGCGCGTGGTCGCGTTGCGACGAAACTACGGTCAAACAGCAGCGATGGCCGCCGGCATCGACGCCGCGAGCGGCAAAGTTCTGATCCCGATGGACGCCGACCTGCAAAACGATCCGGCAGACATCACGCGGCTGTTGGACAAACTTGACGAGGGTTACGACGTCGTCTCCGGCTGGCGCAAGAACCGGCAAGACAAAATGATCACGCGCAAGATCCCGTCGATGCTCGCGAACCGGCTGATCTCGTGGATCGGCGGCGTGCCGTTGCACGACTACGGCTGCTCGTTGAAAGCTTACCGGCGCGAGTCGTTGCAGGACGTGCGTCTCTACGGCGAGATGCATCGCTTCATCCCGATCTACGCATCGTGGGCCGGCGCGCGCGTCACGGAACTCCCGGTCAAACATCACGCGCGCACGATGGGCAAATCGAAATACGGTTTGTCGCGCACGCTGAAAGTCGTCTTCGATCTGATGACGATCAAGTTCATGGCGTCGTATCAAACGAAACCGATCTACGTCTTCGGCATGTTCGGGATGTTTGCGTTTGCAATCTCGTTGCTGGCGGGCCTCTACGCGGTGTTTCTGAAGATTTTTCACAAGGCCGATTTCGTGCAGACGCCTTTGCCGATTCTGACGATCGTGATGTTTGCCGTCGGCGTGCAGTTTTTGTTGATGGGCTTGCTCGCGGAGATGCTCGTGCGCACTTATCACGAGTCGCAGGCGAAAGCGATCTACGCGGTGCGCGAACGGCTCGGCTTCAAGAACGACAAACTTTAAACAACATGTGCGGCATCACCGGTTGGGCCAACTTCGATTCACGCACGCCGCCGCCTGACGGCGCGCAGGATCTGCTGCACGCGATGTGTGAACGCATGGTCCATCGCGGGCCTGACTCGGAAGGCTTGTTTGTCACCAACGGCGTTGCGCTCGGCATGCGACGGCTCGCGATCATCGATCTGATCACCGGCGAACAACCCGCTTTCAACGAAGACAAATCAGTCGCGGTAATTCTCAACGGCGAGATCTACAACTATCGCGAGCTCCGCACGGCTCTCGAAAAGCGCGGCCACACATTTCGCAGCGCTTCAGACACGGAAGTGTTGCCGCATCTTTACGAAGAATACGGCGACGGGATGATCCGCGAGTTGAACGGCATGTTTGCGTTTGCGTTGTGGGATGCGAAACGCCGCCGGCTGTTGATCGCGCGCGATCGTTTCGGCGAGAAGCCGCTTTACTGGGGCGTTTTCGACAACACGCTGCTGTTTGCTTCCGAGCCGAAAGTCCTGCTGGCCCACCGGAACGTGAAACCGTCGCTCAATCTTCAGGCGCTGCGACAGTATCTTCCGTTTGACTACGTGCCCGCGCCGCTTTCGATCTATCAAGGCATCAACAAGCTTCCTGCCGCACACAAACTGACGCTCGAAGATGGACGGGTGAACGTCGAATGTTACTGGCGGCTGAGTTACAAAACGGTCGATCCGCTTCCGAGCGAGCAGGAAGCCGCCGAGCAATTGCGCGAGCTGATGGCTGACTCGGTGCGCATGCGCTTAGTTTCGGACGTTCCGCTTGGCGTTCTGCTTTCCGGCGGCGTTGATTCTTCGACCGTCGCGGCGCTGGCTGTACGCGCTTCGTCGGAAGCAGTGAAGACTTTTTCGATCTCGTTTGCTGAGAGCTTCGTTCGACGAGTCGGCGTACGCGCGCGGCGTGGCGAAGTTTCTCGGTACGGATCATCACGAAGAGCGTTTGAGCGCAAACCTCGCGGCGAATCTCGTCAGTGAGATCGGCGCGTGGATGGACGAACCGTTCAGCGATCCGTCGCTGGTGCCGACGTATCTGTTGTCGCGATTCACGCGCAAGCACGTGACGGTGGCGCTCGGCGGCGATGGCGGCGACGAGTTGTTTGCCGGTTATCCGATGTATGCCGGACATCGCTGGGCTGAAGTTTACAAACACGTGCCGGGTGCGTTGCGCCGCGGGAATCGTCGAGCCGTTGGTCCGATTGTTGCCGGTGAAGACGAAGAACCTTTCGTTTGATTACAAGGCGCTGCGGTTCGTCAACGGCGCGAAGTACGACGCCGTTGCCCGTCATCACGTTTGGTTCGGATCGTTCACGCCGGACGAGCAGCTGCAGTTGTTGACCGACTGAGGTGCTTGCGCACGACCGACGGCGAGATCTACGCGCAGGCGCGACAGTTTGCCGAGGAGTGCGACAACGACGATATCGTGACGCAGATGCAGAACGTCGACACGCGTTTGTATCTCGCGGAAGACATTTTGACGAAAGTCGATCGCGCGAGCATGGCGGTGTCGCTGGAAGTGCGCGCGCCGTTTCTCGATCCGCGCGTGGCGGAGTTTGCGGCGTCGCTGCCGTGCAGTTACAAACTGCGCGGTCTGAAGACGAAATACATTCTGAAGAAAGCGGTGCGCGATCATGTTGCCGCCGTTTGTGACGCGGCGCGGCAAGAAAGGTTTTGGCGTGCCGGTGGCGGAGTGGTTGAAGGTTAAGTTGCGGCCGCTGGCGCGAGATCTGTTATCGCCGGAGCGCGTGCGCCGAGCGGGTGTGTTCAATCCCGAATACGTGGCGCGGTTGCAGGACGAACACGAGCGCGGCGTCGCGAATCATCGCAAGCTGCTGTGGACGTTGTTGATGTTTGAACTGTGGCACGAGAGCTTTGTCGAAACGCCGCGACGGATCGAAACGCTGGTTAACAGCAGGTGACCGCTCTTTTTCAAACTGCTTACGATCAACTCTTCGCCTGGTGCCGCGAGCACGACTTCGCCGGACACGATCCGTTCGACGCGCTCAACAGCCGTCTGTTTCAAGCCACGCCGTTCGCGAATTCCCGCAACGCACGATTCATCTGGACGCAGTTAGTAAAACGATCGCCAATCGATCTGCGTGGCATCTCGCGTGTGCCGCCGCAGCGAAACGCGAAAGGCGTTCGCGTTATTCGCACTCGCCGCACTCAGACGACTCCGAAACAGAAGCACGCCAGTTACTGTCGGTTTTAGATGAATTGAAACTCGACGGCTGCAGCGGTGCGGCGTGGGGTTATAACTTCGATTGGCAAAGCCGCAACTTCTTCGCACCACGAGGCACGCCGACGATCGTGCCCACCGCTTTCGCGGCGCGTGCGTTTATCGAAGCCGCGGAAAAATTTAATGACGACGACTATTTGCAAACTGCGCGCAGCGTCTGCGATTTTATCCTGCATGACTTACCGTCGATACGGGAACGATCTCTGTTTCAGCTACGCGCCAAACAGCAACACGCAGATCTTCAACGCGAGCTTGTTAGCTGGTGAAGTCCTTGCGAGTGTCGGCAAATTAAGCGGCGAAGAAGAGTTGTGCGACACCGCAGTGCGCGCTGCGCGATACGTCGTCAAACACCAGCACGACGATGGTTCGTGGACCTACGGCACCGAACCGGCGCAGTCGTGGATCGACAACTTTCACACCGCCTATATCCTGTTCTCGTTGAAGCGTATCATTGACGCGTGTCCTGCGGCGGCGGAGTTTCAACCAGCGTTGAAGCGCGGCTATCATTACTGGAAGCAGCATTTCTTTCTTGCGGAGGGGTGGCCGAAATACTACCATGACGACCCTTATCCCGCGGATGCGCACGCCGCAGCGAGCGCGATTGTGACGCTTGTCGAGTGCCGCGAGCTCGACGAGACTTCGCCGAAGATGGCTCAGGATGTCGCTCGCTGGACTATTCAAAATCTGCGTGACGAACGAGGCTTCTTCTATTATCAACGCCGGCGGTTCTACACAATTCGCAAACCCTACATGCGCTGGACTCAGGCTTGGATGCTCTATGCCCTCGCGCGTCTGCTTGAGAGTTGGAGATTGAACGATGCCGATAGCAGCAGACGTCAGTCTCGGCGACGGCGTCAGGATTTTTCAGCCTGACCTGGTGAATCTTTACGGCTGTTCGATCGGCGCGGAGACGAAGATCGGCGCGTTTGTCGAGATTCAGAAGAACGCTAGTATAGGCGAACGCTGCAAGATCTCGTCGCACAGTTTTATCTGTGAAGGTGTGACGATTGAAGATGAGTGTTTCATCGGGCACGGAGTGATGTTTACGAATGACATTTATCCGAGCGCGGTGAACGACGATGGCACGCAGCAGACGGAAGCCGATTGGCAGGTGGTCCAAACGATCGTGAAGAAACGCGCGAGCATCGGCAGCAATGCGACGATCCTTGCAGGCGTCACAATTGGCGAAGGCGCGCTGATTGGCGCGGGCGCTGTTGTGACACACGACGTGCCGAGCTTCGCGATCGTCGCCGGCGTTCCGGCGCGAGTGATTGGCGACGTTAGAAGGACTAAGGATCGCGAATGATTAGAATCGGCGTAATCGGTTACGGCTACTGGGGACCAAACCTCGTGCGCAACTTCATGCTCGCGCCGGGTTCGGCCGTCACGCGCGTCTGCGATCTGCGCCAGGAACGGCTCACGCTCGTTACAAAAAGTCTATCCGGGGTTGAAGACCTGTACGCGTCCCGCTGACATGATCGCCGATCCGGAGATCGACGCGGTCGTAGATCGCCACGCCAGTCTCTTCGCACTTCGAGCTCGCACTTGCAGCGTTGCAGGCCGGCAAACACGTACTCGTGGAAAAGCCGCTCGCATCGAACTCAGATCAGGCGCGACGATTGATCGACGAAGCCACGGCTCGCAAGCTGGTCCTGCTGGTGGACCACACGTTTGTTTACACTGACGCCGTGCGCAAGATGCGCGAGATCATCGCGTCGGGCCAGTTGGGCCAGATCTATTACTACGACGCGGTGCGCGTTAATCTCGGTCTGTTTCAACACGACGTCAACGTCATTTGGGATCTCGCGATTCACGATCTATCGATCATGGATTACGTGCTGCCGGAAAAGCCGGTGGCCGTCTCGGCGACAGGGATCAGTCACATTCCCGGCCAACCGGAGAACGTTGCATACATCACGCTTCTCTTCGCCAGTTCGCAAATCGCGCACGTGCACGTGAATTGGCTCACGCCGGTGAAGGTTCGTCACACGCTGATCGGCGGCAGCGAGAAGATGATTCTCTACGACGATCTCAACCCGAGTGAGAAGCTGAAGGTTTACGACAAAGGCATCCGCGTCACGCCTGGACCGGAAGATGTTTATCGCATGCTCGTCAGCTATCGCTCGGGCGACATGTGGGCGCCGCGGCTCGACAACACAGAGGCGTTGCAAACGGAAGCGTTGCACTTCGTCGATTGCATTGAGAACGGCCGCCAGCCAGAGACTGACGGCATCGCCGGACTGCGCATGGTGAACATGATCGAAGCCGCGGAAACGTCGTTGCGCGATCGTGGCCGGCTGGTTGAGATCCCGCAGTAGCCCCACAGTGACATCGCCCAATGCGTCTTTGGATCGATCTCGCAAACTCACCGCACGTTCCTTTTTTCCGCGCGCTCGTAGATAGATTCACTGCCGCCGGACATGAAGTCGAGATCACCGCGCGTGATTTTGCGGAGACTGTTCCGCTCGCGCACGATGCCGGATTCACGCCGCACGTGATTGGCAAACACGGCGGACGCGAAGTGTCAGGCAAGGCAGGGAACCTGGTGGGCCGTGCTTTGAGTCTTGCGTCATGGGCACGCCGCCGCGGTTTCGATCTTGCCCTCAGTCACAACTCGTATTCCCAAATCCTCGCCGCTCGCACTTTACGGATCAAAACGATCACGCTCATGGACTACGAACATCAACCGGCGAACCATCTGGCGTTTCGATTTGCGTCGCGGATTATCGTGCCGGTGAGTTTTCCGGCGAGTGCGTTGCGCAAGTTCGGCGCGGGTGTCGGGAAGGTGCGCCGCTATCACGGCACGAAGGAAGACGTTTACCTGGCGGATTTTCAACCCGATCCGGCGTTTGGCGCACGGTTGTGTGAACTCGGCGTCAACCCGGATAATGTCCTGGTCCTGATGCGTCCGCCGGCGGTCGAGGCGCTGTATCATCGGTTTCAGAACACGCTGTTTGACGAAGCATTGGCGATGCTGCTGGAGAATGAAAACGTGCGCGTCGTGTTGCTGCCGCGAAACGACGCTCAGCGAATGGCATACTCCGGCAGGAAACACCTCGTCGTTCCGCCGGCGCCTTTGCCCGGAGCGGATCTGATCGCAGCGAGCGATCTGGTTATCAGCGCGGGTGGAACGATCAACCGCGAGGCGGCAGCGCTGGGTGTTCCGGCGGCGAGTATTTACGCGGGAAAGTGGGCTGCGGTTGACGAACAGTTGATAAACGAAGGACGCTTGTTGCGCCTTTCAGGTAACACGGATTTACACGGATTGCGTGTTGAGAAGAAGCAGGCAGCACAGCCGCGCAAGTCGGCGGCGGTAATCGAAGAGATTCTGGGATTTATTTTTGAGAGCTGAACGAGAAAGACCGCGATTCCTCGACGCGCGATCGGTTCGCGTGCCCGGCCGGGCGCCGCGCTGGATCGTGCCTACCGTGAAGGTTTTGCTCGTCATCGCCGATGCTTTAGCTGCTGCGTTCTCGTTTATCTTTGCGTTCACGCTGCGTGAAGGAATTTCTGCGTTTGCGGCTAATGCGCCGTTAGCGTGGAGCGACGACTTCGCGCCTTACGGCGCGTTGCTGTTCTTCGTCGTTGGCATCCGGCTGCTGAGTTTTCGTTACTGCGATCTTTATCGACTGCGCGGCGAGTTCTCGTTTGTCGACGACGCCATTCGCATCTTCAAAGCGACGGCAATCGGTTCGCTGTTGATCGTCGCGGCGGCGTTTCTGTATCGCGGCGGGTTTGAGTTCCGCGCATTCTCTTATGCGCGCGGCGTGTTCATTGCCGATTTCGTGTTTGTGCTGCTGGGCGTCGGAGCGATCAGGTTGTTCATTCGTTCGGTGCAGACGTTTGTGCGCAGCCGCCAGATCAACTTGATTCCGACGCTGGTCGTCGGACGCGGACACGAAGCGTCGATGTTCATCCGCGAAATGCGCGAGCGGCCCGCACTCGGTTATCGCGTGATCGGCGTCGTCGATACGCAGACTGCCGAACCGGGCGATTACGAAGGCGTCCCGGTAGTCGGAACGCTGGAAGGTCTACCGGAAGCGATTCGCGACTCCGGCGCTAACGAAGTGATCATTGCCGATCCGCAAGTGAATGGCGATGCACTGTTTGAAGTAATGATGCGTTGCGGGCGACGTCGCGGCGTCGAATTTCGCATCGCGCCGAGTTTGTTCAACTGCCTGCCGCGCAAGACGGAGATCGATCAGATCGGCGTGCTGCCGATGATTCGCCTTTTTCGCGAACCGTTGTCGAGCGGCGCACGCATTCTGAAGCGCACGTTTGACCTCGTGACGTCCGCGCTCGCGATCACGTTGCTGTTCCCGCTCTGGCTGCTCATCGCGTTGCTGATTAAACTCGATTCGAAAGGCCCGGTCTTGTACACGCAGGAACGCGTCGGCATGGATGGACGGCTGTTTCTGCTCTACAAGTTTCGCACGATGGCTGCGAACTCCGATTCTGAGCTGCATCGCGAGTATCAACGTGCGTTCATTGCCGGACGTGCGGAAGCCAATCTCGGCGACGATCAGAAACCGACTTACAAACTGTTCGCCGATCCGCGCATCACGCGCGTCGGGAAGTTTCTAAGAAAAACGAGTCTCGACGAAGTGCCGCAACTGCTCAACGTCTTGTTCGGCGACATGAGCATCGTTGGACCACGCCCGCCGATTCCGTACGAGGTTGAAGCGTACGAGTTGTGGCATCGCAAACGGCTGGACATGAAACCCGGAGTGACCGGACTGTGGCAAGTCTCCGGCAGAAATCGTTTGCCGTTTGAAGAGATGGTGCGGCTCGATCTTTTCTACATCGAGAACTGGTCGCTGCTGCTCGACTTGAAGATCATCCTGCGCACTGGATTTGTGATGCTGGGCCGCGAAGGCTATTGAGATCTCAGGGCGCCAGCCCTGTTAGGGCAAGCTCCAGCAAGAGCATCTTTTTAATTCCTTTATAAAGCGGTTCGATCTCGCAGTTTTCAGTCAACGCGTGCGCGTCGGCGCATGGACCAGCGCCAGTCGAGATCGACGTGATGCCTTGCAACAACGCGGCGCTCGAATTGTTCGATCCGGCGTTTCCGATCGGTGGATTGAAGCCCATTGCACGGTGTACAGCTTCCGCGATCTTCACCAATCGCGATTCGCGATTCCCCGGCAACACCGCCGCAGGCGACGCTGAAATCACATCTGTCTTGACGGTCATGCCCTCGCGCTTTGCTTCCTCGTCAATGATCCCCGCGATCTGTTTCTCTAGATCGGCAATGACCTCGTTACTCGTCGAACGCAGATCGACGGAGAACCACGCATCGTTGGCCTTCGCGTTCACCACTTCCGATCCGCCAAGCATTCCGATGTTCAGATTCGACGATGGATTCGACGGCACTTTCAACTCGTAGATGCGCGCAATCGCGCGGGCCATCGGCAACGACGCGGAGTACGGCGGCGTGCGCGAGCGTGTGTGTCCGCCCGGACCAATGATGTGATGGCGATACCAGTTGATTCCGATACCCGCGTAAGTGAATCCTTCGTAACCGCCGTCGAGCGCGATGTAATAATCGACTTTGCCTTTGTTCTCTTTCGTGTAATGTTTGGCGCCGGTCATGCCGGCTTCTTCATCGGTGGTGAAGAGAAAGACGATGTCGCCTTTGGTTTTGATCTGCGCGGCGTCGAGTGCGCGAATCGTTGCGAGCAGCGCTTCGATGTTGCGCGTGTCGTCGCCGACGCCGGGAGCGTAAACGCGCCCGTCGCGCACAGTCGCTTTGATCTTCAAGCCGGGTTGAAAGACCGTGTCCATGTGCGCATCGAACACGGCCACTGGACCACCGCCGGTTCCTTTGCGGGTGGCGATCAGGTTGCCGGCTTCGTCGTAACGAATGTCGAGCTTGTGTTTACGAAGCAGACTCTCGATGAAGCGCGCGCGTTCCTGTTCCTGTTTTGACGGCGCGTTGATCTCGGTGATGGCGATCCACTCGCGGAGGATCGCGTCGCGATCCTTGTCGACGTAATCGAACGCCGCTTTCACGCGCGGATCGTCTTGAACCGCCTTCACCTCGTCGGCGGGCGACTGTGAACGCGCAACAAAACTGACAGACAAAATAAGCAGGATTAGCAGGACTGATCGCATAGATGCTCTTTTAAGATGGAATAGTAGACCGCCGACATTCTAATATGCCGACGATGCAGATCTCGAATGGCATTATTGCCTGTATCTTTCTCATCGCCATCTTTGCTCCTCATTCAATCGCCGTCACGCAGACCGCGTGGCTGGTGGGCATGGCGCTTTGGGCCTTGCGGTTCGCATTCTACCCGCGCCCGAAGCTGTTTCGATCCCCGGTCGATTATGTGTTGATCGGTTTCTTCGTGCTGAGCGGCGTCTCGGGCGTGTTTTCTTACAACGCGTTCATGTCGATCGGAAAGATGCGGGCGGCGAGTCTGTTTACGATCGTCTACCTCGTTTCACAAAATATCGCATTCACTAAAGTTGGTTCGACTGCTGGCGCTGACGTTGATCGGGTCGTGCATGGTCAACGTGTTGTGGACCGCGGGCGGGCTGGCGCTCGGCCGCGGCGTGAAAGTTCAGGGCGTGCGCGCGGAGAGCCCGCTCAAGCAAGCGGTGTTTCAAACGAGAACTGTCAAACAACCGACGCCGATCGTCGATGGCGACATTGTTTGGCAAGTCGACGGCGTGCGCGTCAACAACCCTGACGAGCTCGCAGCAGCGCTTGCGTCAGGAACAGAAAGCGCGAAGGTTAGCATCTATCGCGTCGAATGGACGCCGGTGCTCGTCGTGCCGCGAAAGTTATTGTCCGGAAATACGGCGATGGACCAACTCGGCATCGCCGGTTGGTCACGCGGTCGCGACTGGCGCGCCACCGGTTTCTACAACCACTGGACCACCTACGCCGAAGTGCTGCAACTGATCGCGTCGCTGGCGTTGGGATTGTTCCTCGCACTCCCGCAGAAAACGAATCGCACCGGCCTCTTGCTGCTCCTCGCTACGGCGGGACTTGTCTTTGCGTTGGCGCTGACGGTGACGCGCGGATCGTGGATCGGTTTCGCAATATCTGCGGCGGTGATGTTGTTGCTGTCCGTTTCACGCCGCACGGCGTTGATCGTCGTCGGTTGTTCGTTGCCGCTCATTCTCGCGGGTGTGTTTCTGTTGCAGCAGCAACGCCGGATTGGTTTCTTCGACAGCGCCGACCAATCGACAAGCTGGCGGCAGATCGTTTGGCGCGAAGGTTTCAACTTGCTAGTCAGCAAACCGCGTCATGTGCTTTTCGGTGTTGGCATCGACTCGATCAAAGGACACTGGCGCGAGTGGGGGTTGTTTGACAACGGCCGCCAGCCGATCGGACACATGCATTCGAACCTGTTACAGATCGCGCTCGAACGCGGAATCCCGGCGTTGATCCTGTGGTTGTTATTATTTGTGGTTTACGTGCGAATGCTGTGGCGCTTAATAAGACAAATGGACGATTTCACCCGCGGCGTCGCACTCGGCGCGCTCGGCGGAACGATCGGGTTCTTCGCCAGCGGCCTGGTCCATTACAACTGGGGCGACTCGGAAGTCGTCACCGTCTTTTATTTCATCATGGGGTTGGCTTTGATCGTGGAGCGGCTGGCGTCCTCCGCCCCGCAGAAACAATCCGCTCGATGATCTTTGGATCGTCCGGCAGCAAGCCTGACTTCGGCAGTCGCGGCGTCAGCGTCAACCAGTTTCGGTCCATCGCGAACACCTTGCGAAACAGCGGCAACGACTCGTCGACGCGTCCCATGTTCACTAAAGCAACCGCATGCCAGTAGATCATCTCGGCATTGTTCGGCACTAACTTCTCCGCCGCCGAATACTCACGCAACGCGCCTTCGTTATCTTTCTTCTCGACTGCCAGATCGCCGGCATTCATGTGATTGTAAGCACGCTGCAAACGTCACTAGCCGGCGCAGCTCCCGCAGCGGCTCGGGACTATCGTCGACGCGCAAATCGAACGTGCGATCTTTCCACGCTTGTCCGGTCGGTTTTCCGGTGACGACGATCAATGCCGCCGATTGCCGTCCACGAATATCGCCGCCCGCAGCTTGCGCCGCATCGAGTGCAGCCAGCATTCGCTCGGCGAGATCGCCTTTCGTGCTTTCAAACGCGCGCGCCATCGCGGGCCAAACCTTATCGTTGAGCATCAAGTTGGCTTGCACCGAGAAGTTCTTGCCGACGATGTGACCGGCAGCTTGAATATCGTTCTTTCCGGTCCACGCGTCGACGCGTCCCTGCGCATCGATCATCGCCACTTGCCTGACCTCGCGCGCCTCGTCTTTCGCCAGCAACTCTTTCAACGTGTCAGGCGCGCTCTTGCCGCTGCGCATCAAGTCGAGTCCATTCTTTCCGTAACTCGGATCGACAAACGATTGCGTCGCCACTGCGCCGACACCCGCTTCGGCCCACGCGACGATTGGTCCAACTGAAAACCAGTGCGACTGAACCGCCACGCCCAACTCGCCGGTAGCCGGATCGCGCGCGACGATCGAAAAAGTGTGAACCGGACGCAACGGACGGAAACATCCGCACGCTGTGCGACTTGGGCTTGTGGCGCAGGAAGCGCTGGAGGCGCCGGAACCATGAAGTTGAGGACCAGCAGAACGACGACGATCGAACGGCGCATCTAAACCTCCTGAGCTCTCAAGAGACAAACGGATAGAAAGGCGTGTTGCGAAAGATCCAGAACGAAAGAATGATGAAGAAGATTGCGTATATATAAGGAGCCGGCAATGCGTTCGGTCGTGGAACGCCGCCGCGCATCACGATCACCGAATAGCGAAGCAGCGCGAAGAGTAAAAAAGGAAGCGCAATCAGCAAAAGTGGATTGAGCATGAAGGCTGTTTCGAAGTGTCCGTGAAGAATGTGATGGAGCGCGCGTGTTGTGCCGCAGCCGGGGCAAGTCAAGCCAGTCAGGAGCCGAAAAGGACAGCCCGGAAAGAAGCCAGTCTTACCGGGCTCGAAGATGAACAGATAAGCAGCCCCGGCGATTATCAGCGACCAAATCAATACGATCGTTGAACGCCGGTACATAGTTACTAAACTGAAACCAGGATTCTCGGCGTTTCTCGGCGTTTCTCGGCGTCCTCTGTGTTGAAATGAACGAAACGCAGAGAGCGCGGAGAGTCGCAAAGGTCGCGGAGTTTAGATTAGGACACCAGCCTAAAACCAACCCTGCTTGTTCTGTATGTAGGTTCGCACGAACTCTTCGTCTGACTTCGTGAGATAGATGATCCCCTCGATCAGACCGACGACTCGCCGACTCCGCAAGTCACGATCGTGATGGCGATCTGAATGATGCCCTCAGTCGTGTAGCCGAGAACAAACTTATGAACTCCCAGGCCGCCGGCGAGTATCCCCAGAATGCCCGCG
Source organism: uncultured Acidobacteriota bacterium (assembly GCA_963770215.1). Classification (GTDB taxonomy): domain Bacteria; phylum Acidobacteriota; class Blastocatellia; order Pyrinomonadales; family Pyrinomonadaceae; genus PSRF01. The sequence continues at coordinate 839,023 of CAVYOP010000004.1, read as the reverse complement.
ATGATCTTTTTGTCACCTCCAAGGGCTTTCCAATCAGTCATCGCGCCTGGATGAACAGACTGCATCGGCTGATATCCACCAATACCGCCACTGACAGGGGTAAGTGGGGACTGGCAATTGGTGCAGTATTGCGCCATGTCGTCGTTGATGGCGCCGCATTTTGTGCAGTATCTGGTCATCTTCTTCTACGTCTCCGACGCTCGGACTATGTTTATCTGTGACAGATCAGCGTGCGGCATTACATGTTGCCAAAGAACGCAGCGCCGCCGATTACGACCCAGATGAGTAAATAACCTCCCCAGCCAAGGAGCGCGACGCCTATCAGCACGAAACTGAGAATCTTCGCGATCTTGGAAAAGCCTGCATGCGCCGGCGATGTCACCCGCGGCCACTTTGCCGTTTACCTTGCTGCAAACACGATGCTGATGATTCCTAGTGGGAAACAACAAATCGCCGAGATGATCGCCGGCACGAGATAGTTGGGAATAGTTTCGGTCGCACCTTCGGATGGCGGGGGAGTCCAATCTTGAGACATTCGTTTCTCCTGAACTAGTTATTTGATCTACTAAGTTAAGCCGCGTACGGTCCGGGTCCTGCACCGGGGTATGGCGGCGGCGGCGGAACCGCTCCACCTTTGCGCTTTTCGAAAAGCGGGACGCCGATCAGACCGCCGATGACTGCGAAGATGAAGAGCAGAACGGCGCCAATCAAACCATTGACGATCGCGCCGGCGATCGACTCGCCTGATGCCTCCATCTGCCTGCGAAACATTTCCGCCTGTTCGCGGATCAGCTCGTTCCATCAGGCTTATAAGTGCGCCGCGCATCGCTGCCCCGCTGACAATCGAAAGGGGAATCCCGATTATCAGGGAAATCACTGCGCCGACCGCGCCGGCGATCGCGCCAACGATCGCTCCGTCACCGGCGCTGGCCGGTGTCGGGGAGTTTTTCACGTAGAGATGCGCCGCCAGCATTCCTCCGAGAATGGCCCAGAGGCAGCAGCAGATATTTACGAAGTTGACGAAAGGTATGGCGGATAGTATGCCAAGAACGACTCCGCCGATTACAGCAGGCTTAAGTTTATTGTCCATTGAATTTGTACTCGTCCGCTATGAAAGTTGGCACAATTCAACAAGCGCTTTGGGTTGTCAGTGGTTGGGCACGAAACGCCCTGCATAACTAACAAACAGGAGCGGGGATTGTCAATGAATTTAAGCCAAAAAAACCACAAAGTACCTTTCTTTTCAAATGCTTAATGCTGCGCGCGTTCCCCGATTCTGTTTCCTCCGTGCTCCTCTGTTATAGTGAACGGTTGCCGTTATGTACGAATTTGCAGTAACTCCAGCCGTAACAAACATTCGCCGCCGTGGCGTCGAGATCGCCGAAGTGACGCCAAACAGTCTCGGCGCGGAACTGGAGCTCGAACCTGGCGACCGAATAATAAAGGTCAACGGACGAGTCGTTCGCGACTATCTCGACTTCCGCTTTCAAACCTCGGGCGAAACCGAGCTTGTGCTCGAAGTGCGGAAGAAGAGCGGAGACGATTGGGAAGTCGAGCTCGAGCGCGGCGAAGGCGAAGACTTCGGCATTCAGTTCGAACAGATCGTTCCGCGCCAGTGTGCCAACGAATGCATCTTCTGTTTCTGTAACGGCAACCCTGCCGACGCGCGGCCGTCGCTCTTTATTAAGGACGAAGACATCCGCCTGTCCTTCTTATATGGCAACTACACGACGATGACTTCGATAACGGATGACGAGATGCGCCGCATCGTCGAACAACGACTGTCGCCGCAGTACGTTTCCGTTCATGCAACCGATCTCGACGTGCGCGCCTATCTGCTCGGCGTCGATAAGCAGCGCGCAGACATCTGGCCCAAAGTTCAACGACTGCTCGATGCAGGGATTGAGATCCACGCGCAGGTTGTTCTTTGTCCCGGCATCAACGACGGCGAAGTGTTGCGCAAAACGATCTTCGACCTCGCCGCCGAGTATCCGCGCATCACGAGCGTCGCGATCGTTCCGCTTGGTCTAACTCGTTACAACACCGATCCGCGACTCACTGCCGTGACGCCGGAGTTTTGTCGCGCAGTGATCGATCAAGTCAGCTTGATTCAGAAACAGTTGCATGCACAACTCGGAACTAACTTCGCGTTGCTCGGCGATGAGATCTATTTGCGCGCCGGACGTCGCATCCCGGGAAGATCGCATTACGGTGATTATCCACAGATCGAAGACGGCGTCGGCATGGTGCGCGCATTCACTAACGACTTCGCGCGACTCACGAAACGTTTCGCGCGTGAAGCGCCGGCGCGCATCAACAAGCAACCGGCAACGATCTTCACCGGCACACTCTTCGCTCCCGAGCTGCGTAAGATGATCGACAAATGGAACACGCAGTTTCGGCACGAAGCTGCAGCGTTGAGCCGTTGGAGAACACTTACTTCGGTGGCGATGTTTCTGTTGCTGGTCTATTGACTGGACGCGATCTGCTTGCGGCGCGTGACCAAGTCGGCGGTGAGTTTGTTTTGATTCCGAAGCAGATGCTCAAGAGTGATGAAGCGATCATGCTCGACGGAATGAAGATCGACGAAGTGTCACGCGCGATCGGTGTGCCGGTTTATGCTGTCACACTCGAAGAGCTCGCATCGCTACTGTTGAATAAAAATTAAACTGCATGCGCAACGGCGATCGTTCCACTTCTGATCAACGACGTGATTCTCGACGTCGGCTGTGGGCAGAACAAATTTCCCGGCGCTGTCGGCATCGATGCGAACCCGCGCAGTCATGCCGACGTCATTCACGATCTCGGAGTCTTTCCTTATCCTTTCAACGACGATGAGTTCGACGAGATCATCTGCCGTCATGTGATCGAACATGTTCCGGATGTGCTCGGCTTCGTCAACGAACTTCATCGCATTACCAAACCAGGCGGCGTGTTGAAGATCGTCACGCCGCACTATTCCAATCCCGATTGGGCCACTGACCCAACTCATCGCAATCACTTCAACAGCTATTCGTTCACGTGCTTCGTTCCTGCGCGCACTCCTTTTCCGTTTTACACAACAGCGGAGTTAAAACCGATTGCAACTCACGTGAGTTTGGCGAATCTGTGGCGGGCCGTGGGCCTGGAGTTGTTCGTCAACCTTGATCAACGCTGGCCCGCTTTTCGATTCACTCGAAAATTCTGGGAATTTTATCTATCCACGATATGCCGCGGGAAAGAACTCTACTTCGAACTTGAAGTGGTAAAGCCGGCCGCTTAGCAATTTTCGGATTTTATTCAAAATTTTGGGCAAGTCCTTTCCAGAATATCGGAGATTTATACAAAAATACGCCCAAATCGGCAGATGGCCTTGCGGGCATGGGTTTTGCACCTAGCTCGCTAGCTACAGTCCTCTGATTCGCTGAAGTCTCGAGCTTCCTCGCAGTTCATAACGGGTTTAGTTATTAAGACAACTTAGGAAGACGCCCGACGGGCTCCCTCACTGTGCGGATCGAACTTCCTTAAGCGGCAAGCAATAGGGTCGACCTTGAGGATGGCTCTTTTCACGGGAGCGACAATGAATACCATCACTCGTAAGGAGGAGAAATGACAAAGTTTACGAAGATCTTAATAGCTGGTTTGGTTCTCGTGATGTGCCAAATCGCTATTCAAGCACAATCTACGACTGGTTCGATCTCCGGTACGGTGACCGATCAGACCGGCGCAGTTGTGCCCGGAGCGAATGTCTCCGTTAAGGGAGAGGCGGGCCAGAATTACTCGGCTGTCACCAAGGGTGATGGCGTTTTCACGATTCCAGGTGTCCCAGCAGGTACTCCCACCTACACCGTAACGATCACTGCACCGAATTTTAAAACGGCTGTGATTCAGAACGTTAAAGTCGACGTCGCCACCCCCGCGACAGTTAATGCCCAACTCGAACCCGGGAACATTGAGGAGATGGTGGTGGTCGCTTCCGGAGCCGAGGTCCTGCAGACGGAAACAGCGACTGTGGGTTCCACGATTCAGGGACGTCAGATTCTCGAGACGCCTATCCAATCACGCGATGCACTCGATCTCGTCACCTTGTTGCCAGGCACTTCGACGACAGGTGTCGTTCGAACTTCGTCGATCAATGGTTTGCCCAAGAGCGCACTCACCATTCAGATCGATGGCGTTGACGTACAGGATAATTTCTTAAAATCGTCTGACGGATTCTTTACCTTCATTCGGCCGCGTATCGATGCCATTGACGAAGTAACAGTTTCGACAGCCACCCCCGGCGCTGAGAGCTCTGGAGACGGTGCTGTTGGCATCAGATTTCAAACGCGCCGCGGCACTGACGAATACCATGGCAGTGGTTTCTGGCAGCACCGCGATGAAGGTTTGAATGCCGCTAACTTCCAAAACAACTACTTGAATGTTCCGAAGAGCAAACTTCGCCTGAACCAGTTCGGCGGCAGCTTCGGTGGACCACTTCCGTTCTTCAATTTCGGTGAAGGTGGCAAATGGTTCCACTCGGGCAAAGGCAAAGCGTATTTCTTCGTGAACTACGAAAGGTTTCATCTCAACGAAACTTCGCCTAACCGGCAACGACAAGTATTGACGGCCGACGCCCAGAACGGAATCTTCCGTTATGGAGCCGGTGGTGCCCAGAGCGTCAATCTGTTCAACATCGCCAACGCGAATGCTCTTCCGAACACGATCGATCCGACCGTGAACGAGATGCTCAACCTGATTCGCGGTGCGACGACTGGAACGGGTGCGTTCCTGCCGCTCGGCACTGGCGGTGTCTTCTTCAGACAGCCGTACAACTTCGCTAACGACGGTCAGCAAAGACGCCGGTTCCTGGTGGTCCGCCTTGATGGAAACATCACGAAGAATCACCAGATCGAAGGCATCTTCAACGATCAGCCTTTCCGCTCCAACGTCGACTTCCTGAACAGCGTCGATCCGGCTTTCCCGGGTCTCGCGAATGCGGGCACGCAGAACTCAGATCGCCGTTCATTGTCGATCGGTCTCCGTTCGAACTTCGGCACCAGCGTGGTCAACGAATTTCGTTACGCGCAGTTGGCCGGATGGCTCGGCGGCGATTCGCGGTTCGATCTCGTCGGTGGTCCTGAGTTTTTCGGTTTCATGAACAACTTCTCGGTTTCACTGGCGGCGGCTCGGACTTACCAACCCCGTTATCCGAAACGCGTTTAGTGCACGTTCATCGCCAACGATGGACTTCTCGAACACGCTCACCTGGGTGAAGGGTAATCACACCTTTGCTTTTGGTGGTCAGCTCAAGAAAATCGAAACCATTTCGGATTCAGTCGGTTTGTTCATGCCCACGGTCGGTTTGGGTGTGGCGACGGGTGACAACGCTGTGTTGAATGCGTTTAGAAACACCGGCGCAAACCCGACCCTGCCTGGTGCAACCAATGCTGAACTCGCCAACGCTCAGGCGCTCTATGCAGTCCTGTCCGGTCGCGTCAGCACGTTCGGCGCCAACGCAGTGCTCGGAGCAGACGGCAAGTACCACGTGAATGGTTCGCGTCACTTCGAGATTCAGGAAAACACGAATGGTCTCTTTGCGCAGGATCAGTGGCGACTCCGTCCGAACCTGACGCTTAACTTCGGTATCAGATGGCAGCCGCAAACTGGCGCGAAGATGAATACGGCCAACTTTGCTCTGCTTACCGATCCGAACATGGTGTTTGACGTGTCTGGTCCAGGCAATCTCTTTAGCCCTGGAACGCTCACCGGTCAGGTGCCAACCGTTACGCGGCAACACCATCGGCGAGAAGGCGTTCAAGAACGACATGAACAACTTTGCGCCGAGCTGTTGGTATGGTGTGGAGTCCGGAGTACAGCTCAGGCCTTGGCAAGACGCTCTTCGGCGAAGCCGGAACCAGCGTTTTCCGTGGTGGCTGGTCTCGTGCGTTCATTCGTGAAGGCACGTTGATCATCGAGAACAGCGTTGGCCAGAATCCAGGCGGACAGTTCGGTGTCAACCGCAGCACTGCTCTGGGTAACTTGACCGTAGGTACGCTCTTCCGCACACCGGGCAATCCGAACCTGGCTCCGCCGGCGTTCAACGATACCCCGATCTATCCACGCACAGTGACTGCCGCTGATGCCGCTCTCGGCTTCTCTCCGGATTTCCATTCGGGTTATGTCGATTCGTGGAGCTTTGGTTATCAACGTCAGCTCGGTCGTGACACCGTCGTCGAGTTCCGCTACGTCGGAAACCGCGGCAAAGACATGCAGGTGCAGTACCTGCTCAACGAAATCAATGCGATTGAAAATGGCTTCGGCGCTGAGTTTTCGCTGGCGCAGCAAAACCTGCTCGCCAACCTCGCCGCCGGTCGTTCACTTGCCAGTGCCCCGGGCCAGCCTACCTTTGCGTACTTTGGACCAGGCACCGGAACATCGCCATTGCCGATCATGGTTTCCTATCTCCAGGCAGGAAATCCGAATCCAAACCTGACCACCAGCTACGGCGCGAACTTCGCAAGCCAGACGTTCATTCCGTCGCTGTCGGTTGCCAATCCGAACGTTATCGGCTTCGCCGGCACGTTGGCGAACACCGCTACCTTCCGTAACAACGGAACTGCGGCTGGTCGTCCGGTCAACTTCTTCCACAACTGCCCGACCACACTCGGCTTCTGCTTCCAGTTTGACAACAGCAGAAAAGAGCTGGTTTGACGCAGGCGTGATCGAAGTTCGCCGCAGAATGGCAAATGGCCTTCGCTTCCAGGCGAGCTATCAGTATGGCAAGTCGTTCACCAACGCGTATGCATCAGCCAGTACCACGTTCTTCGGTTTGGGTGCTGGCGACCAGAGCAACGCCGCGAACAACGCCTTGCGCAACCGCTCGTTGGATAAGTCGTTCTCGCAGATCGACCTGAGACACGCGTTCAAATTTGACGCTACCTGGGACCTCCCGGTGGGTAGAGGCCGCAGATGGCTTTCGTCAAATCGGCTTGTCGATGCAGTCCTGGGCGGATGGACGCTCGTGCCGACCGTTCGTTGGCAGAGTGGTTCACCCATCCTGATGGAAAACGTTCAGCTTGTTGGCATGACCGCCAAGGAGCTGCAGGATGCGATTGGTGTTTATTTCAACACCGACGATCACTCAGCCCAATGGCGCGACTTCCGTTGCTAACGTCACCTATCTGCCGGCGGACATCATCGACAACACCATCCGTGCGTTCACCACGACCGGTAACACCGCCAGCGGTTACAACCGCCGGACAGGCCCCGACTGGACGCTTCATCGCGCCGGCTGGATTCGGCAACTGTCAGGCAGAGAACCGCAGGACAATGCGGCTTCCGCAAACTCGTCATCTACGGGCCGAACTTCTTCAAGATCGACTCGTCGATCGGTAAGCGCTTCGCCTTTGGTGAAAAGCGCAACGTCGAGTTCCGTATGACGATGTTTGATGTGCTGAACCACACCAATTGGCGTCTCGGCGGCTGGACCGGCAACGTGAATAACATCACGGCCTTTACCGGTACCTTTGGCCAGATGCTCAATGGTTGGGCGTATCAGGATCCGAACGGATCGAACGATCCGGGCGGCCGTATTACGGACTTTATGCTCCGTATCAACTTCTAACCGCAAGGTTAGTTTCTCGAAAGGCGTTGCCAAGCGATTGGCAACGCCTTTTTTTCAAGCGAGAGCTGTCGTAGAATTCGATAACATATACCCACAGGAGGCGAGTGTCGTGACTATCAGAACAGGAACTCTGACGCTACGATTGGTTTTTCTTGGACTCATACTTTTCTACTGCACAGCGCCAGCTTCCGCCCAAATCGCCGGGGGACCAGGAACCAACAATCTTCGCACTGGCGGGAACAACTACATCGTCGGCACGGTTTACGGCCCTGATGGATACCCCGTCACTGTCAAGACGAGAATTCGACTGACGTATCCAACCGGGGGCGAGTTACTCGAAATGACCGACGATCGCGGCAGGTTTGTGTTTAGCAACGTCGGATCGGGCACTTATATCGTCAGCCTTGAAGAGGACCAATACCTGCCGGTGAGACAGGAGATTGACATTGTTATCAACCGCGCTCCGGTGCCCGAAACCTACACGGTGAATATTCGTCTGCGGCTGAAAGAAAACGCGAAGCCAAAGGTGGCGCCGGGTGTAATCAGCGCGTCTAACGCCGGCGTTCCGAAGCGAGCCATGGAGTTTTACCAAAAGGCTTCTGAGCTGGCGCGTGAGAAGGACTACAGAGGCGCCATCGCCCAACTGGAGCTCGCAGTTCAGGAATATCCCAAGTTTATAAACGCACTTAACCAGATCGGCGTCCTTTATCAGCGATTTAATGAGCTCGACAAAGCCGACGAAGCATTGCAAGCGGCACTCAAGATCAACCCTGAAGCCTACGAGCCATTGCTCAATCGATCGATTGGGCTTTATCGTATGGCGAAATTCAAAGACGCTGAAAAAGTTCTTCGCGATACGTTGAAGGTCGACAAAAATTCCGCGGTCGCACACTACTTCCTTGGCCGCACGCTGATTAGACTGAACCGCCTTCCCGAGTCAGAACCTGAACTTCTGGCTTCCATAAAACTGAGCCCCCCAGGCGAATTCACAGAAGCGCATCGCGTACTCGCCGCTATTTATATGGATCGAGGTGCGCACCAGCTTGCGATCGAACAATTAGAAACCTACCTGAAGCTCGTGCCAACAACCCCCGATGCCGATAAACTGAGACAGGCGATCGAGCAAAGCAAACGCGCTTTAGCGCCAACAGCGCAGAAGCCCAAACCCTGATTAGCCCCAACTAAAAACGAGACTTCTTGAATCCCTTTCTATGGGTTTCCGGGGATTCTCGCATCCAAATTTGTGTCGGCAATTCATTTATTTGCACGCCAGATCCAAAATCCCAAAGTTTTGTACGTTCCCAGACTAAAAACTGCCCAAAATGCTCCGGAAAATCAGTGGGGTAGGTAGCCACACGCGGCACGCATATTGCCGAACCCTTCTAAAAAAGATCTCTCAACTGAAGGTCCCGTTTTAGTCCTCAGCCGGAAGGTTGACGAAAACTCAAGAGTTCCCGCCTTGTAACCTCGCCAAGGCCGGGCGCCCTAACTCAGACAAAAGAAGGAGCAACAATGAGAAGTCTTAAGCTTCCTGCGAACGTTATTGTTAGTGGCGCCAGGGTTCTGCTTAATCCTGCGCGCCGCATCAACCTGCTCTCTCTCCTGCTAAGTGCCTTCGTGCTTGGCGGCGTGCTTCCATCGCTGTTGCACAATCGGTTAACTCGCGAGTCAGCGGTATCGTCAAAGACACCGCCGGGGCTGTGGTCCCGGGAGCGAAGATCACGCTGACTGATAATGCGACCAAAGATCAAAAACAAGCGACGACGAATGAAGACGGCAGCTTTACGATCAGACGAAGTTCGTCCCGGCACGTTACAATGTGCTGGTCGAAGGCACTGGCTTTAAAAAGCTGAACGTCACCAACATCGAGGTTCACGTCGACACCCCAGTAGTTTGAACTCGCTTACGCTGGAGGCTGGCGGCATTGCCGAAACAGTTTCCGTCACCGCTTCAGACGCCCAGTCGCTCATCCGTTCGGAAGACGCAAAGCTTTCGACGACGGTCGACGTCAAGCAGGTCCAGGACCTGCCGCTCAACGGCCGCAACCCGATCAACCTCGCCGGCGGCATGGCGGGCGTAAACACCAACACCAACACGCGCACAGCGTCAATCAATGGTTTGCGCGGTTCGTTCTCGAACATCACGTGGGATGGAATCGAGATCAACGACAACCTCGTGCGCACGGACGCGCTCTTCGGTGTGAACACGCCGAGCGTCGCGGCGGTCGCCGAGTTTACGTTGACCACTCAGAACGCCGGCGCCGACGAAGGCTTAGGCATTGCGCAAGTTAAGCTTACGACTCCGCGCGGTGGTTCAAGTTATCATGGCGAGGTTTACGACTTTTATCGCAATGATAAGTTTGACGCCAACGCCTTCTTCAACAATGCCACGGGCTTGGCGAAGCCGAAGCTGCTGCAGCATCAATATGGTTTCAACGTGGGCGGCCCTTTCGCGCTGCCGCGGTTTGGCGAAGGCGGTCCGACTTTGACGCAGAAGAACAAACTCTTCTTCTACTTCTTCTACGAATTCACCGACACCACACAGGACTTCACGCCGAACCGCACCGTCCTGTTGGACCGGCGCGCACACGGCATCTTCACATCTACGTCCTGCAGCAACTCGACGAACCAGGCGCAACGCTGCCAGTACGGTGTAACTCTCAGTTACGACAGTCAACTGTTGGCGCTGTCAGCAAGCGTCGATCCGCGCATCGCGCAGCTTGATCAGCCTGACGCCGGCTTCGAATAACACCTCAATCGGCGACACTCGCAACACTGCCGGCTTCCGCTTCAACACGCCGAATGGCAGCACCGGCCGCAACATCGGTTTCCGCATCGACTACGACATCACTTCGAAGCATCGCGTCGAAGCTGTCTATTCACACTTCCTGTCGAAACTGCCGAACGACGTGCAGTTGAACAACATCGGCGAGCAGTTTCCGGGCTTGCCGGGTGGTGGACAGGAATCGTCGCGTCCGCGTTACGCGTTGGCGTGGCATCGCCAGTCTGACGCCGAACATCACGAACGAAGCGCGCTTCGGGTTCTCGTCGAGCACGCCGGTGTTCTTCAATCGACGAGAAATTCGACGATGGTTATCGTCTGACGCTTGCCGCTGATCACGAACCCGATTCAGAACTTCCTGCAACAGGGACGTGCGCCACGGAACCACGACGTGATCGACAACGTGACCTGGGTGAAAGGCAACCACGTATTCAAGTTTGGCACCAGCGCCCGCTTCATTCGCATCCTGAACTTCAACGATGCGGGCATCGTTCCGCAGTTCACGGTGGGCTTTAACACGACGTCAAACCCGTCGCCGCTGAACAACCGGAATGTTTCCGGGCGGCATCTCGAGCACGCAGTTTGGAACAGCCAACAACCTGCTCGGTCTGCTGTCGGGCGCCGTCAGCTACGGTGACGGAAACATTCAACGTCGCCGGACCGCACGTCAGGCTTCACTCGTGGCTTCGGTTCGAGTCGCCACCTTGACTACAACACGCTGGCGTTCTATGGCGCGGACACGTGGCGAATCAAGACCGAATCTTTCGTTGAACCTGGGAATGCGCTGGGAGTACATCGGACCGCTCACCGAGCGAAACGGCCTCGGCTTGATGCCCGTGGATCTCTCGTTGGACGTGCTCAGACAATCCAAACGCAGTGCTTGATTTTGCCGGCAAGGGCACCGGCCGTGCGTTCCTGGCCAGAGACCTTAATAACTTCGCGCCGAACTTCAGTTTTGCGTGGGATCCATTCAAGGATGGCAAGACTTCGATTCGCGGTGGTTTCTCTATCGCCTATGCGATCGACAACAACGCCACTGTGCTGAACAACTCTTCAGTCGGCGGCAACGCCGGTTTGCAGTCGACAGTTACGATCTCGAACCTGACCGGCACAGTCACCAATGGCGGCATCATCCAGGTTCCGATACCGGCGTTCAAAGTTCCGCGTACGTTGATCGATCAGTTGAGCCTTTCGCAAACGCCAACGCTGTTTACGACTGAGTACAACCTGAAGACGCCTTACGCCGAACAATGGAACTTCGGTATCGAGCGCGAGATCATGAAAGACACGGCATCTTTCAGTTGGCTATGTCGGTAATCGTGGCGTGCAACTGACCCGCGGTCTCGACACCAACCAGGTGATCATCTTCCAAAATGGTTTCCTGGCCGACTTCCTGCGAGCTCGCAACAACTGCATAGCTCAGGGAGCGACAATCGCTGGTGCCGGATCGCCGCTCGACAAGTGCACGAACGCGGCTTTCAACCAGAACATTCCTGGCAGTCAACCGCTCAGCATCATTTCGCGGCTTGGCAATCGGTGGTAACCTGACCAATGCCACGATCCTCAACCTGATCAGACAGAATCAGGTAGGTGAGTTGGCCTCGAATTACCTGTCGCAGCGCAACACGTTCTTCAACACCGCGCAGCCCTGCGATGCAAGGCGCAAGCGGGCCTCTCTGCCCGAGTTTCTTCCTGCCCGCAAACGGCAACGCGTTTGTGACGGACTATATCGGCAGCAGCGGTTGGTCCAACTATCACGGACTGCAAGCTGAAATACGCCGGCGCTTCACCGATGGCTGGTACTATCAGGTCAACTACACGTGGAGCAAAGCGTTCACGAACGCCGAACAGGCGCAAGCTGAGTTTGCTCCTTACCTCGATAACACCGTTGGCGATGCGTTTGAGAAGAAGCGTCTCAACCAGGACGTTCAGCATGTGCTGAAAGGCAACTTCGTTTACGAATTGCCCTTTGGACCAGGCAAGATGTTCTTGAATTCGAGCGGCTTCGTCGGCAAGGTTTTTGGTGGCTGGCAGATCAGCGGTATCGGTCAGTTCCGTACCGGTAGACCGATCACGTTCCTCTCCGGCCGCGGCACTCTAAACCGAGGCGCACGCTCCGGCAACAACACGCCGAACACAACCTTGACGATCCCTGAATTGCAGGCGAGAGTCGGGTTGTTCGCCGATCCGAGAACGGGACTCCCGTTGGTGGTCGATCCGGAATTGATCGGACCGGATGGTCGCGCTAATCCGGAGTTCTTTACCCACCCGGGTGCAGGTGAGGTTGGTAGGTTGAGTCTGACTCCTGTCGATGGCCCCGGCTACTGGAACGTAGACACGGCGCTCATCAAGAGACTCAGGTTCAAGGAACGGCTTGGTCTTGAACTGCGGCTGGAGGCTTTCAACGTCTTCAATCACACCAACTTCTCGGTGCCGAATTCGTTGAGTATCGACGACACCGACTTTGGCAAGATCAACTCCACGTTCGATAACCGAATCCTGCAACTCTCGTGGAAGTTTACGTTCTAAGACCGCTGAAGTAGTGATGCAGTTGGACCAGTGGTTTACGCCGAAGGCGTTGATTAATGTGAGCCCAGGGTTGTTTCAACCCTGGGTTCCAGCAAACCAGATATTAGAAACACTGAAAGTGTTAGGTATGCAATTGAAACTCTTTCAGAGTTCAAGAGGTTGTTGTCTGACTAACCCAGGGTTGTTTCAACCCTGGGTTCCAGCAAAACCAGATATTAGAAACACTGAAAGTGTTGGGTATGAATGAAACTCTTTCAGAGTTCAAGAGGTTATTGTCTGACTAACCCAGGGTTGTTTCAACCCTGGGTTCCAGCAAACCAGATATTAGAAACACTGAAAGTGTTAGGTATGCAATTGAAACTCTTTCAGAGTTCAAGAGGTTATTGTCTGACTAACCCAGGGTTGAAACAACCCTGGGCTCACATTAACCAACGCCTTCGGCGTAACTGAACAGCGTCAATTGCATCATTACTGTCGAGTCTTGCATTGGGACTCTCAAGCAACCGGGTGTTGTCCACAAGCAACACCCGGTTTTTTCTTGCGCCTACCGCGAAATCACGGATAATGCCGACCGGAGAAAAGAGCCATGAACACTCCCCTTCGAAGCAGAGCCAGACTGCTGTTGCCGCCGCTCGCCGTCCTGATAGTAGCCGTTATTTGCATCCTGCCGGACCTGCCCGGCCGACTGGTTAGCGCCGACAACAAACTCACTCCCGCGGAACTGGTCGCGAAACATCTCGAATCAATCGGCACGGCTGAGGCGCGGGCTCGCGTAAACGGGACGAAGATTAAAGGAAACGCCACGGTGACGGTTAAACTCTGCGGCGAGGGTCAGATCGACGGCCAGGTAACGATGGCCTCGCAAGATGCCGCCAATTTAATTAACATGAGTTTTGACATGGCAGCTTATCCTCACGAAGCGCTCAGATATGACGGAAAGAAACTGACGGTGAGCCAGCTCAGGCCCGGCACGCGCACTTGTCTCGCCAACTTCTTTCTCACCCACGACGTGATGTTCAAGGAAGGACTGGTCGGCGGCGTCTTGTCGGAGTCGTGGTCTTTACTCAACATTCAGGAGCGAAATCCGAAACTGGAATACGACGGTCTCAAAAAGGTGGGCGACAAAGAACTGCACGTGTTGAAATACAACCCGCGCAAAGGCTCAGACTTGAAGATCGTGCTCTATTTTGACCCTACGAGCTTCCGTCACGTCCGCACCGATTATTCGCGCACCATTTATGCGACCGAACAGCGTAGAATTGCACCGGGCGGACCGGGCCTGCCTCCCGCGACCAACCAGCAGGCTTCCGCCGCGAGGATCGAAGCGCGCGAGGAGTTTGAAGATTTCAAGGAAGAAGCCGGATTGAACTTGCCGCACACGTACAAGTTTCATTTGATGATTCAGTCGGAAGTCAGACCGGCTATCGTCGATTGGGTTTTCAGTTTGAAAGACTACGCTTTTACGACGCCGATCGACGCGGCGGAGTTCAGCATTAATAATTAAGGACAAAAGTTTGTCCTGAAACATGGACCTGACTGCCAGCCAACTTCCTCTCCAGCCTTTGGGCGCCGGCGATCTGATCGATCGCGCCGTCAGGCTCTATCGGCGTCACTTGTTTGTCTTGATCAGGACCGCGGCGCCGCCGGTGATTATCGCGGCGGCTGGATCGATCGTCTTCTGGCTGAGTTTTAAAAACATTTTCCTCACGCAGGAACCGGCCGAGGTGGCTGTGTACTCGCTGGTGTCGATTGTGGCTGCGGGGGTAGTGTGCGCCGGTTACTTGTTTATCCTCGTCGTAATGGGCGGCGCGACGCGGACGTTGGTGGCCCACCTGCTGCGCAACGATCCGGTCACCGCGCGCGCGACTTACAGTGCAGTGCGCGCGCGATTCTGGGGACTGGTCGCCGCCTCGGCGATCATGCTGCTTTGGATCTCCATTTCTGTATTTGCCGCCTTGACCGGTTGGTACGTCCTGACCCTCATCGTGTTCTTAGTGATCATGTTGCTGGCGTCGGTTACGTTTTGGGTGGTGGCGGCGATCTTCGGCACGCTCGCATTTATCGTCGCGACACTGCTGGCTCTTTGGGTCTTCTTTTTTATCGTCGGCCGAGTTGCTTACGTTCCCCAGGTGATGCTGGTTGAAGGCAAGGGCGTTTTCGAATCATTCTCACGCAGTTTCAGTCTCGCGCGCGGGAACGTGCGCCGCTTGATGGCGATGACGATGTTTACGACCTTTGCCACTTACTCTGCCGTGATGATCCTGATAATACCGCTCGGCTGGTATGGCTATCTGAGCGGGATCAATCCGATAGACTCCACGCAGTGGCCCGCGTGGTATTCGATCACTTACAACGTGCTCACGCCGCTAAGCTCGATTCTGCTGACCCCGGTGTGGATGCTTGGTCTATCTTTGCTGTACGTGGATGAACGTGTGCGACACGAAGGTTACGACATCGAGCTGATGGCCGCACGACAGCTTGGCGAACTGCCTCAGACCACCGTCGCTTCGCCATTGGGAACTGCGCTCTCGTCGAATGAGCGGGAACCGTCTCCGCCAATTCCGGTGCAACCGCGGCCGTCGAGTAACATACTTGGTCTCAGTTGATTGTGCTGACAACTCTCACTCCCAATCGCCGCCGCTTCGTTTGTCTGCTGATCTTGTTGGCCGTCTTTACACTCGGCGTGTCACCGGCAGCCGCGGTCCCGCTTTCCGAGTATCGCGATCTGCTCCAGCACATCTTCGACGACGTCGTGTCGTTGATGTCGACCAATGAGAACGAAAGCACAACCGATTTCGAGTATCGCTTCACTGAGACGATCGATGCCATGCGTTCGGAGTTTCCCAGGAACCAACCGGTGGAGTTTGAAGGCGGAACCTCGTCCGTTGACAACGCCTGGTTTCACGCCGCACTCGACGACCTGCAACGAACGCCGGCAGATCAGCGTAGCGTGAAGCTTTCGGGCCTGGCGGAGTGGGTGACAGCACACAAGCAGCGTGTGAATGATCTCGCGAATGCTCAGGTAGCCTCCGGCGATAAAGTGGCCGAGAAACAACGGCTCGAAAGTATTCTGTCGCGGCCGGAGTATGCGGGCGGCGCCCAGGGGCAAAGCGCGCTCACGCGAATGATCGAGGATTTTTTCCGTTGGTTGCGGAACCTGTTCCCTAAAGCACCGGAAGTTCAACCCGGCCGCGGGGGCTTTGTCGGTTTGATTCTGCAGGTTGTGGTGGTGCTCCTGGGCCTGGCCGCGATTGTTTATGCGGCCGTGCTGCTAATCAGGCGAATCAAGTTTGATCGCTCAACTGAAACTAAGAAGAAGAACGAGCCGCGTATCGTTCTCGGCGAGAAACTAAGACCTGAAGACACTGCGACCGATCTGCTGGCGGAAGCGGAAGCTCTGGCGCGTAACGGTGATTTGCGCGCGGCGATTCGCAAAGGGTACATCGCATTGCTCGTCGAGTTGGGCGATCGCAAGTTGATCAGTCTCGCGCAGTACAAGACGAATCGCGATTATCTCAGGTCCGTCAGCAACCTTCCTCAGCTTCATTCACGGTTGAACGGGCTCACCAACAGTTTCGAACGGCACTGGTACGGCTTCGTGCAGGCAACTCCAAACGACTGGCAGGATTTCCGCACCGGTTATCGCGACGCTTTGCAAACCGGAAACTAAGACTCTATGCGCCAGCGACTCACAATCATCCTGACATTCGTAGTGATAATCGGCCTGTTGGTGATTATCAACACGATCACTCACGTGCAGGAAGAAAAGGCCAACGATACGGAGATCACCGCCAACCGTTCCACCTATCATTCCGGACCAACAGGCACGCGAGCGTTACACGATTTTCTCAACGAGTCGGGCTACAGAGTCATGCGCTGGCGCGAACCGACGTCCGCGCTCTTGAACAACTCCGGAAAGATGGTCTCGACGTTTGTCGTGATCGGCGAGACGCGGATCCCGTTTGAAGATGAAGAGCTTCAGTTGTTGACCAGGTGGGTGGCCCAGGGCGGCAGGCTTGTGCTGATCGATCGCTCGCCCGCCAGGCACATGATGTCGCCGTGGGGTTGGACCATCACTACGCGCGATCTCGCTTATCCGGATTTCGATACAAATCCCGCCGACGTCAATCAAATGACTCAGGACGTAACTGAGTTGACGCCGGTCCAACCCACGCTGCTGACGAGCAACGTGGGCACAGTGATGCCTTCCCGGTTCGCGAGTCGTCTAGTGATCACGCCTATTCTGGATCAGCTAAGATCGTCGTTGAACGCCTCGGAGCCGGTTGGTGGCGCCGGACCTGCCCCTCCGGTGAACGAAACGCCGGAGGAGGAATGGCCGCCGTCAGGAGATCCTCCGCCACCGGTTGCGGTTCCGTCTCCTTCTCCAGCCGAGTCGGCTAATGCAGACGATGGGGAAGACGAAGAATACGAGGCGACCGCCACGGCGCCGGTGGCCCACATCGCAGATCGTGAAGGCGCGATCGTCGTCGACTATGCTTACGGCGGCGGCCGAGTGGTGGTGCTCAGCGATCCTTACGTCGTCACCAACAGCGGCATTCGGCTCAAGGACAATTTGACCCTTGCGATCAATATCCTTGGCGGCCGTAACACAAACGCGCTGATTGCTTTCGACGAGTATCATCAAGGACGCGGCATCACGCGAAATCCGTTTGCCAGCTACTTCGCCGGCACTCCTGTGCTCGCCATTGCCGGCCAGATCGTGCTGCTGGTGCTGGTTGTTCTTTGGACCAATGGACGTCGCTTCGGGCGGCCGTTGCCGTTGCCGAGCGTCGATCGTCGATCGAGTTTGGAGTTCGTCGCCTCGATGGCCGAGGTGCAGGAACGTTCCCGCGCCTATGATTTGGCTATCGAAAATATTTACACGCGCACGCGCCGCGTGTTGGCGCGTCATGCCGGTGTTGATTACAACAGTTCGCGTTCCGAGATCGCCGAACGCATCGCTTCGCGATCGCAGATCGATCGGCACGAGCTGGAAACGTTAATGAGGCAATGCGAAGACGCGATCAACGGCGCGCCGATCAGTTGGCGACAGTCTATTCACCTCGTGAAGCGCCTGCGTGAGCTTGAACAGAAGCTTGGCCTGCGCATGCGTTCGCGTGACGTTCGACAAGCAGCAGAAAACATTTAATAAAACCAAGAGAGCACACTACACATATATGCCTGAGTCAGTTGCCACCACTGTCGCACACATCAAGAATGAACTGCAGAAAGTAATCGTTGGTCAGGATGAAGCAATCGAACAAATCCTGATCGCTTTGCTCGCGGAAGGACACGCGCTGCTGGAAGGCGTTCCCGGCACGGCCAAGACGCTGACTGTCAAAACGCTGTCGCGCATCATCAACGCAACCTTCAGCCGCATCCAGTTCACCCCTGACTTGATGCCTTCCGACATCACCGGGACCAACGTCTTCAACGTCGCAACTTCGAATTTCAATCTGCGGCGTGGCCCAGTATTCACCGACCTCCTGCTGGCCGACGAAATCAATCGCACGCCGCCGAAGACGCAAGCCGCACTGCTCGAGGCAATGGAAGAACGTCAGGTCACGATCGATGGCGATGGCTACCAGTTGCCGCCGATCTTCACCGTGTTGGCGACTGAGAACCCGATCGAGTACGAAGGAACATATCCGTTGCCGGAAGCACAACTCGATCGCTTTCAGCTCAAGATCATTCTGGGGTATCCAAGCGAGGAGCATGAGCGTGAAGTGCTCGCGCGTTGGGACGCCGGCTTCAATTCAAAGCGATTAGACCAGGTCGACATACAACCGCTGCCTGATCCGGATGCGATCTCGAATTGCCGAGCGGAAGTTGCGCGCGCGCGCATGGAACCGGGCGTGCAGCACTACGCGGTCGATCTGGTCCGTCGCACGCGTATTCATCCTTTCATTCACTACGGCGCGAGCCCGCGCGCGTCAGTGGCCCTGCTCTTGTGCTCGAAAGCGTTGGCCGCGATTCGCGGGCGCGACTTCGTCACTCCCGACGACGTTCGTGACGTCGCGTTGCCGGTGCTTCGTCATCGACTGACGTTGCGCGCTGAAGCAGAGCTCGATGGAGTCACTCCTGACTCTGTAGTCGCAGAAATTTTGAAAGCTGCTGAAGTGCCTCGATAGGGTTGGGGTCTTTCTCCCTGGCCTAGGACCAACTCCGAAAAATTACTGATAGCGCGCAACACACTCGCGTGCGAAAAAGTGTGCCCCTCTCCAGAATTTCGAACGCACATTTAATTTAATCAATTTGGAAAATTGAAAATTACTTTCGGTTTTTGGATTTGCATTACCGTGCTCATCGCGGAGTAGTTGTTTGTGCGCCGCAAAATCCAAAAAGCTGAACGGCGGAACAATGCTTGCTTCAACGATTATCGTTAGTCTCCCCGGTCGGAATCCTCTTCTCACTCCATTAAGAGAGAGAAGCTGTTAAGAGAACATCGAGACGGCCATAGGCGGCTCAACAGCACTCCCCCAGCCTACGTGTTTCGTCCTTATAGAACTCACAGAAAAGAGGTTCAGACAACTCTTTGAAATCGAGAAGGAGCAGCATGAAGAAACTCATTCAAGCAGCGATACTTGCTGCGTTAACGCTTTGCTTGGTTGCGACCGCTTCGGCTCAAAACACAGCGGGCGTAGCCGGAGTAGTTACCGACCCCAACGGCGGAGTCATTTCCGGCGTGGAAGTAACGCTCACCGATACGAAGACATCGAAAGAACAAACGACCACGACCAATGACCAGGGTTTTTATAATTTTCTCAGGTTGGCCCCTGGAACTGGTTATAAACTTACCTTTAAGGCCTCAGGTTTTCAGACCCTCGTGGTCGAGAACGTGGCGTTGGGTGTGAGCATCACTGAAACACACAACGTCCAATTGACCCTCGGAGAATTAAACTCCACGGTGGTGGTGACCTCTCAAAGCGAGGCCACTCTGAATACAACAGACGCGACGATCGGAAACGTCATCGATCAGCGACGTATGCTTGAGCTGCCCATTCAGCTTCGCAATTCACCGGCGGCCCTGATTGGCTTGCAGCCCGGCGTGGTAGGAAATAATGTCGGCACTGCAACTACCAATCGCGTGGGTTCAGTCACCGGTTCGCGCGCTGACCAGGGAAACATCACTGTCGACGGTATCGACGCCAACGACCAGGCAACGGGTCAGTTTGCCGCAACCGTCGGTAACGCGCCCATCGATGCCATTCAGGAATTTCGCGCGGTTACTGCAAACCCCAATGCCTCTGAAGGCCGCAGCAGCGGCGGTCAGATCGAATTGGTAACCAAGAGCGGCACCAACGAGTTTCACGGAAATCTCCGCGAATACAATCGCACCGCCGCTACAGCCGCAAATAGTTTCTTTAACAACAAGAACGGCATTGAGAGAGCACAACTGACGCGCAATCAGTTCGGCGGTAATATTGGCGGTCCAATTTTCCGCGATCGGCTTTTCTTCTTCTTTGACTATGAAGGCCGGCGCGACGCTCAGGGCGTTGCGAACCTGCGCGTTGTGCCACTCAATCACTTCCGCAGCGGCCAGATCGCGTACGTAAAGGAAGGCTGTGATCCCAACTCTCGCCTGTCTTCCGATCCGGAATGTATCGGCTTCTTATCGCCGGCGCAGATCGCTGCTCTGGATCCACGGGGCACTGGTGTAAACGCGGCGTTCCTGAACTTCTTAAACGAACGTTATCCGGTGGCCAACGATCTAACCGTCGGAGACGGTGTCAATACTGGCGGATTTCGCTTTAATTCGCCTTCACATCGTTCAGACAATACCTATACGACCCGAATTGACTGGACCCCAAACTCCAATCATCGGATTCACGGCCGGTTCAATATCGCTCGTCGATTGCAGACCGACACTCTTAACACAGTGGCGCAGCAGTTTCCGGGAGACCCGGAAAGCGGCCAGATCGTGGTGGAGGATTATTCGTGGGTGGTCGGTCACAACTGGACCATCAACGCGAACATGATCAACCAGGCAACGGTAGGCGTTTCGCGTTCGGGACTGGTATTTCCCGCTCCGTTCCAGCCCACCTTCCCGAATATTTTCGGCAACCCCGGCACGACCGCCAGCGACGGCGGAACTTTTGGTCCGCTCGCAGCGCCATTCGCGGATATCAGTTTCCAGAGCCGGTTCGTCCCCACGCCCACGATCCGTGATGACTTTACGTGGACCAAGGGCAACCACACGATGTCCTTTGGTGGTTCGTTCAAGCCAATTCACCAGAAATCGAGCCTGATTAACGACTTCAATTTCGTGAATATCGGTATCGGCGGAAACCTTGAGGCGCTGAGTCCCGCGTTCCGGCCGGGCGATATTAATGAAGGGACATTTCCTTCTTACGACGATGCTTTTTCCTTCCTGCTGGGTAGATTTTCAAGCATCTCGACTAACTTCGTTTACGACACTTCGGGCACTGCCCAGTCTCCGGGTACCGGTAAGTCACGCGACTTCAAGTATGACGAATGGAAGTTCTATGCCCAGGACAACTGGCGAGTTCGCAATGACCTGACGCTTACTGCCGGCTTGCGCTATCAGTATTACAGCGTGCCCTTCGAAGTAAACGGCTTCCAGGCTTGCAACGACGTAGACTTCAGAGAGTTGTTCGATATCAGACAACGTAACAACGCGAGTGGCATCAGCGGAGCAACATCAGAGCCGTTCCTGCGTTACGACCTCTGTGGCAAAGGGAACAACACGCGCGGGTTTGCGCAGCCCGATAAAAACAATTTCGCGCCGCGCCTGAGCTTCGCCTATAACCCGTCGTTCAAGGAAGGTTTCCTGGGTCGTGTATTTGGCGACCGAAAGACCGTGATCCGCGGCGGCGGCTCAGTGGTCTATGACCGCGTTGGCGGCGGTATTACCTTCGTTCAGGATCAGATCTCGTATCTGTTTGACAATTCATCCGCCACGTCTTTTGGCAGTCTGGATGTCGCGGCGTCGTTGCTTAACGATCCACGCTTCACCGGGCTCAATAGTCTGCCTGTGGCGAATACCCCACCCGTGATCACACGGCCGTTTACGCCTTTCGTGGAGAACGGGATTCCGAATGGGAACTTCAACTCTGCGGCGGCTTTCAACTACACGGTGGACCAGCAGTTTAGAACGCCGTACTCCATCGAGTACAGCTTTGGCTTCCAACGTGAATTGCCGGCTAACTTCCTGCTTGACGTTTCTTATGTTGGACGTCAGTCGCGCAAGCTCTTCGCGCAAGCCGACGCGTCACAGATCCTCGACTTCAAGGATCCGGCGTCGGGCCAGTTTATGATTGCAGCGTTCAACAATTTGCAGGATCAGATCTTCGCGAATCCTGACGTTGGTACGGGTGACGCTCTACCATCCGCGATACCCTGGTTCGAGAACCAGATCGGCCCCGGCGGGACCGCGTTCGTGGCTGGCGCCCTCGGAAGTTTGGTTAAGATTGGTGACACTGCCGATACAGTGTCACTGCTCCAGGCCTTTGGATTTCTTGATCATAACGTGGGCATGAGCGATCAGTTCCCCACCAACATCTACATTTCCAACCAGGGTTCTTCGAGCTACAACGGCATGTTGCTTAGCTTGAGGAAACGCTTCTCGCGTGGTTTGCAATTCGACCTCAACTACACCTGGTCACATGCGATCGACAACGGATCGAGCGTGGTCAATACGGTAGCTGGTGGTTTGGTTTGTGACCTTCGCGACCTGCGCGTCTGCCGCGGCGACGCCGACTTCGACATCAGGCACCTCGTCAATGCGAACTTCATTTACGAATTGCCTTTTGGTCGTGGACGTGCGTATGGCGCGAACGCCCCAGGATGGGTGAATCAAATCATTGGTGGCTGGCAGCTCGGTGGAATCTATGTCTATCGCAGCGGTCTACCCTTCAGCACGACGACGGGATCGTTCCCGGTTGGGCTTCAACTTTAACAGCCCGGCCGCTCTGAACGGAACCATCAGCGCGTTGCGTGGGCAGATTCACGACGACGAAGATGGAACTATCCAGTTCTTCAACAATCCAACCGCAGTATTCGATCCATCTGCTCCGACGGAAGGCCTTTTGCGCTATCCGCGTCACGGAGAGATCGGGGCCCGCAACGTTCTGCGCGGACCAGGATTCTGGAACATCGATACAGCGCTGCTGAAGAACTTCCAGATGCCGTGGTCAGAGAGTCACCGTCTCCAGATCCGTTGGGAGGCCTTCAATCTCTTTAACCACAATAGCTTTGCTTTGCCAAATGCTAACGTGAATTCAGGTGCGTTCGGCACGATCACAGCCTCGGCCAGCGCAGCTCGCGAAATGCAGTTTGCCATCCGTTACGAGTTCTAGCCCACTGGCAACTCTCGAAACGGAAGGATTTGGGGCTCTCTTTATGGGAGCCCCTTTATCTTTCGTCACACAACAAAACCGATCTAATATGAGGCCCTCTTCTATCCTCGTGAGGTGCAATGAAATGAAAAAGAGGAATCTCGGACGCTCATTGTCATTGGTAATCGGGATGGCTCTCCTGCTGGCAATCTGCTCGTTTTCGGTGTTCGCCCAGGGCGGGCTGACTCTGTTTGGAGACGTCAAGATTAGAGGTACTTCCGTTCCTCCTAACCTTTTGGTCATTCTTTATAAAGAGACAGGCGGAGAAGCTGGCCGCCAGATTGTGTCGAATGGCACCCGCTATCGCTTTAACAACCTGGTGCGCGGGGACTATGAGCTGGTAATCCAGTCGGACAATAACGAGATCGGACGAGTCAAGGTTGTGCTCAGCATGCTGAGCAATAGCCCGTACGGCTTTCAATACGATCTCGATTTTGCCTGGAAGCCGGCGCCCACAAGCGTAGGCACGATCTCGGCTGCCGACGTTTACGATCGTCCCGCATCGACCAGGCCGATGTTCGTCAAAGCTGAGGAGGCCGTGGCGAAAAAGAAGTACGACCAGGCGACTACACTGCTGAAGCAGGTTGTCGAAGCAGATAATGCAGACTTTCAGGCGTGGACCGCGCTCGGCACTGTCTACTTCGCGCAAGAGAAGTTTGACGAATCGCAACAGGCTTATCAGCATGCGGTCGCGGTGAAACCGGAATCTCCCCGCGCTAACTTCAACCTCGGAAGACTGTTGTCATCTCAGAAAAAGTATGAAGAAGCAATCGGGCCACTGACAAAAGCAGTTGAGCTGCAGCCAACCTCGGGCGACGCCAACATGCTGATCGGCGAGGCGTATCTACAAGTGAAGAAAGGCTCGAAAGCGATTCCGTATCTTAACGAGGCGGCAAAATTCGGCCGTCCCGAAGCTCACTTGCGACTCGGCTGGTTGTACAACGCGGCCGGAATGAAAGACAAAGCCGCGATCGAGTACGAAGAGTATCTCAAGAAGAACCCCGATTATCGCGACCGGGATAAGTTGAAAGAGTACATCAGCTCGAACAAGAATCAGTAGTGGTACAGTTTCAACTAGTACGCCGAAGGCGTTCGCTAATTTGAGCCCAGGGTTGCCTCAACCCTGGGGTTGAGTCCTGCCTTAACCGTGGAACTCTGAAGGAGTTTCAATTGCAAGCCGAACACTTTCAGTGTTTTCTAATTCTCTTCTGCTTTACCCAGGGTTGAAGCAACCCTGGGCTCAAATTAGCGAACGCCTTCGGCGTACTAGCACATAGTCAAACTGTACCACTACCGAAGAATCAGTAGTTTTGACTTTGCGAAGCTCGCGTGTTAGCGTTTTCGCGAACTCACAATCCACGGTGTTACCGCATGAAAAAATTTCAAAAATCTATTGAAGTCGTCGCAAATGTACTGATCATTGTCGTTGCCATTGCGGTTCTTGTTGTAGTCGCGCAGAGATACTTCAGGCCGCAACCCCAACCGCCGAAGGTTCCGGTTCCGATGCCAAAGGGGCCCACGGTCGGCGCGAAGGTCTCGTTGGCCGACATTGATTGGTCGAAGAACAAAAAGAACGTTCTCCTTGTATTACAGGAGGGATGCCGCTTCTGCACTGAAAGCGCCGACTTTTACAGAAACCTTCTTCAGCAAACGAAGGACAAAGGCGTAAGTGTTACCGCAGTTCTTCCACAAAACAGAGATGAAGCGAAAAAATACCTCGATAAGCTTCAGCTCCCCAATCTCGAAATCAAACAATCTGCCTTAAGTGATCTCGACGTCAGTGGTACACCCACAATCATTGTCACTGACGATAAAGGCCAGGTCACCAGGGTCTGGGTCGGTAAGCTACCTGCGGAAAAGGAAAATGAGGTTATAGCTGCCTTGCTCGGTTAGCGTTCAGCAATTATTGAGGGGTAAAGCGAAACCCGAGACAGATCGCGCTGATCTGTCTCGGGTTCGATTTTTAGTGTGCGTATGTCGCAAGGCCGCTGAGCTCTGTGACCTTTGCGGCTCTCAGCGTACTCTGCGCTTCGCCCATATTTACCGCAGAGGACGCCGAGGTACGCCGAGAATACTTTCCATATTAGGACACCTTCTTCTCTCAAAACTTGTGACAGGCAACGGTGCTCTGGTCTAGAATCCAACGCGTTGCGCTTCGTTTTCACAAAACTCTTCTATCTCCTGCTGGCGCTTGCGTTGGTTCCGCTCGCGTTTTCGTGGGGACGCCCGTGGCTGGCGTGGGTGGCGCTGGCTTACAATGCCGCACTCTTCGCCGCCGCATTCATCGACTCGCGCGTCAGTCGTCTTCCAACCGGAATGCGTATCTATCGCGAATTCGGCAGTCGCTTCGCGATGGGCGCCGCGAATGAAGTTCGGATTCAAATTCAGAACGCTTCTCGTCGCGCCATAGCGCTGCGTATCAAAGACGAATATCCGCCGCAGATGATCCTGAACGGAGTCCGCGAGGGACAGGTGTACGTCGAGGCGCAAGGTTCGGCGACGTTGATCTACAGCGTCACGCCGCCGCGCCGCGGGCGCTTCGCATTTGGTTACACGGTCGTTCGCTTTCGCTCGCGTTTGCGCCTGGTGTGGTGCGACACGACTGCGTCCGAGCCTACGACCGTCAAAGTCTATCCAAACATGCGCCGCGCGCGTGAAGCGGAGTTGAAAGCGCTTGGCGCGCGTTCGCTTGTTTCTTCACATCGCAAAACATCGTGGCGTGGCGAAGGACGCGAGTTCGAATCGATGCGCGATTACGTTCGCGGCGACGAGTTGCGCCACATTTCGTGGACCGCCACCGCACGGCGCGGAAAACTCACGACGCGGCAGTATCAGATCGAACGCGATCAAACAATTCTCATAGCGCTCGACGCCGGCCGGCTGATGACCGCGCGCATCGAGCAGGAAACAAAACTCGACTCCGCCGTTCATGCCACGCTTTCGCTCTTCTCCGCCGCCGCGCGCGCCGGCGACAACGCCGGGCTCGTGGTGTTTGGCCGGCGCATCAAAAGCTATCTCGCTCCCGGTCGTGGACGCGATCACATCGAAGCAGCGCTCGAAGCGCTCTACGCCGTCGAGCCGGAGATGATCGAGCCGTCGTATCCGCACGCGTTTGAGTTTATTGCGGCAAACAGCAAGCGACGCGCGCTCGTGATCCTGTTGACCGACCTGGTTGACGAAGAAGGTTCGAAAGAGTTGCTGACGTCGCTGCACTTGCTGCGTCCGCGTCACTTGCCGCTGGTGGTGACGATAGCAGACCGGGATCTCAAAGCCGTCGTGCGTGAGACACCGACGACTGTGCATGGACTTTTTACGCAGTCAGTGGCGGAAGAGATCATTCATCATCGTGAAGCGGCGTTGCGTCTGGTTGAGTCGATCGGAGGTCTGGCGCTCGACGTGACGGCGGTTGGGTTAGCGCCCGCGTTGCTGGAGACTTACATGCGTGTTAAGGAGCGAGGGCTTTTATGAGTTCGCGGGCTTCTTTTCATGGCCCACGAAGAGCAGGTACGAATAGAGCGCGACGCCCGTTATCGCTGCGATGCTGTATTTGATTCGTGGATCGATCGGCGCCGGTGAGATGAAACCCTCGATCGTTCCCGCGATCACCAGTAACACTGCCACGCCCAACATCAATCGAACCGCTTCCATTCCGCGCGTTTTGAGTGCGTCGGCGCGAGTGAGATTGCCGGGCATGATCAACGCCGTTCCGATCAGTAGTCCGGCGCCGCCGGCGATGAAGATACATGTCAACTCGATCACGCCGTGGCCCACCATGAACGTGACCAGATCGTTTCCGAAGCCCGCGCGATAAGTCAGCGCCAGCACCGATGCGATGTTGGCGCCGTTGTACGCAAGATAGAAAAGCGTCCCGACTCCAAACGTCGCGCCGAAGGCAAACGTGTAGATCGTGACCTGGATGTTGTGGGTCATAATCGAGCTTGCGCCTTCCTGGTTTCCCTCGTTGAGCGATTCCCACCAGTGCGTTTTCGTTTCAATAAAGACTTCGCGAAAGGCGGGTTGAACGCCGACGAGCTCCGAAAACTCGGGATCGTAGCGAGTGCCGATAAAGCTCAGGACCG
Source organism: uncultured Acidobacteriota bacterium (assembly GCA_963770215.1). Lineage (GTDB taxonomy): Bacteria > Acidobacteriota > Blastocatellia > Pyrinomonadales > Pyrinomonadaceae > PSRF01. The sequence continues at coordinate 811,691 of CAVYOP010000004.1, read as the reverse complement.
CGAAGACAAAAAACACTGAAAACGCGACGAAGGTGTAACGCCAGGTGCGGCGGAACGTTTGCGGCAGTTCGTGTGTGAAATAGCGGAGGAGTCGCTTACCGCCTTGAGCGTTGGCGCGGTAGATGCGGCCGTGAGCGCGGATCACGAGGCTGTTGAGATAATTGACCAGCCGCGGATCGCGCGACTCGGCGCGGGCAATCGCCAGGTCGGACGCCGTGCGGCGATAGATCCTTCCCAGTTCGCGCACTTCGTCGCGCCGCAAACGCCGCATCGACGAATGATCGAGCAGGTTGAGCAGCTCTTCGAGCCGTTGCCAGGCGTTCTTGCGTTGGGTGATGAATCGATCGGCAGGCACTTAAGCTTTATACTTCACGAAACGATGCAGCGTCTAGTCGAATGTGTGCCGAACTTTAGCGAGGGCCGCGAGCCTGAGACGGTCCAGGCGATCGCCGCCGCGATTGGCGCGGTCGAGACGGTTTGCGTGCTCGATCGACACATCGATCCGGATCACAATCGTTCCGTGATCACGTTCGTCGCGTCAGCAGAACACGTTGTCGAGGCTGCGGTCGCAGGCGTCAAACGCGCGTCGGAGTTGATCGACATGCGTCGCCATGAAGGCGTGCATCCGCGTTTCGGCGCCACCGACGTCCTGCCGTTTGTGCCGATTCGTGGTGTCACGATTGAAGAATGTGCTGCACTTGCTCGCACAGCCGGAAGCATTATCACGCGCGAACTGTCGATCCCCGTTTACTACTACGAGCATGCTGCATTGCGACCCGATCGAGTAAACCTCGAAGACGTTCGAAGCGCTGCCCGATTGAAAAGCACACCTGATGAAGGTCCGTCAGTCTTTCACGAATCGGCCGGCGTTGTGGTTGTGGGCGCGCGGCCGTTTCTGATCGCTTTCAACGTCGTGCTTCGCAGCGACGACCTCGCGATCGCGCGACAGATCGCGCGCAGCATCAGGGCGCGCAATGGCGGCTTGCCGTTTCTGAAGGCGCTCGGATTTCGTTTGCAAACACGCAACCTGGTGCAGGTGTCGATGAACCTCGTGAACTACGAGATCACAGGAATGGGAGACGCGTACGATGCGGTGCGGCGCGAGGCTGAGTTGTTGGACGTTGAGATCGAGAGCACTGAGATCGTCGGATTAGTGCCGCGAAACGCGTTGGATCGCGAGGCGGATTATTTCCGCAAGCTGCAAAGTTTTTCTGAGTCTGTGATTCTTGAAAACCAGATCGATAAATGTTCTTCAGGAGCCTAAGTCGATCAACTTTCTTCGCAGCGAATCGTCTTGCTGCATTAACCGCAGGTAAGTGATTTCTTCAGGAGCCTTTTTTTCACGGATTAGCGGCTGAGGCAATTCAAGTTTTTCTTTCAATTTAAACCCAATCTTGCGAACTTGAAATCGATCCCAATCGTCACTCTCCGTCCCGGCAATTTGAAAGATCATGCGTCCCTTCGCGAGCTCGCGCAGCGTCTTTGCCGGCGTGCGATACTGCTTGCGCGTTGCGATCTTTCGTTCTTCCTTTTCAGCCAGGCTCAACAACTCGCGCTGCGTCGGTCGAAAGCCGAGCTTCCGATAAAACCAGAACGCGCCTGAAGCGATGCCTTCTTCATTTTCGAAACCAATCTGATACGGGTCGAGCGAAAACGCGGTCGCGCCGGTGAAGTGATGCATCACGTTGAGAATGCGCGCGTAGAGCCAGGCCGTCTCGCCGTCGCGAAACGTGTAATACAGATTGAATCCCGTCTCCATGTGCTCGAAGAGCGTGAGCGCTTCGAAGTAACCGACAGACACACCGTTCTTGTAGATCATCAGCGCGTGGTAAGCGCGCAACGGCAAACGGCGTTCGGGCGGCAGACCTATTAAGAAGAACTCGACACCGCGGCCCAACTCGACGTGATAGACGTGTTGCGGATCGCCGTGCGTAAACCCGTAGAGCTCGCGATACCTCACCGTCGAGGCTTCACGCGTGCGATCGATCGCCGCTTCGCCTTCTTTCACGGGAAGTTTGCGCAATTGCGGTGAAGGTTGGGCCAGTTCCTTGTTCAAGTCGATCTCGCGACGTTGAATCAATGGGCCATCGTGGTAGAACAACTTTTGTGCAGGACTGCGCAGGCCCGTGCGCGTCGCGCGAAACGGCGGCGACCATTGCACGTAGAGTTTCTGCCCGTCGTAGAGCTCGGCTTTCGCTTCGTCTGTCAGTGGCAGCTCGTCGAAGCGATCGATCAACCAAGCGAGCTCCGGTTCGCGTCCACGCGCCCGGCTCAACCATTGGCGATAAGGAACGTTGGCCTCGACGAGTGCGTCTTCGCTCAACAGCGGCATGAATCGCGGCCAGGTCGCGGCGAGACGATTTTCGTCTTCGAACCAGTCCCAATAAATTCGCATCTGCGCCGGATAACATCGCATCAGCCAGCGAACGATGTAGAAACTGAACGTGTCGGTAACGGGTGTGCCAGCAATGCCGGAGATTTCCGGATGTTCGAGCACGCTAGCGTCGACGCCCTGTTCGGCCAGCCATGCGACGCGCTTTGAAAACGGGCGCAGCTCCTTTTCAGCCGCACGCATCACGGCCGCGCTGTGCGGATATGCACGAACAAACAGCAGCAGCTCGTGATAACGAATTAGTGAATCAGTATCGTGAAACTTATGAAGGGACAGGCGGCTGAGCAAAGCCTCGACCTGCTTCGCTTCCTTTGGACCAAATGTTGTTTTTAGTTCGTCGAGTTGATCGAGCATTCCCAACTACGCGCGGCGAATAAACTTCGCGGCAATCCAACCAAGCAGTATCAAAATGGAGAGAATGATCCAGTTGTAACGCTCGCCGTAAGTCACGCCGGGATAATGATGGCTGATCATAATGAACACGACGGGCACGGCCATGAACGTGTTCTGCTTGGACCGCAACTTCGCTTTCGCGGCGAACCTTTCATCGGGCTTCTGGCCTGCGTTGAGCGCCGCGATCATCTTCTTCTGTGACGGCAGAATGTGCATCCACACATTCGCCGCCATGATCGTGCCAAACAGCGCGCCCACGTGAATGTACGCCGCGCGCGCGCTGAAAACCTGCATCAATCCATACGAAAGCGCGACTATGCACGCGTAAGCCACGGCAGCGAACAGCTTTTCGTTGCGTGCGAGCGGCGTTTGCATCATCACGTCGTAGATAAAGCCACCGGCAACGATCGTTCCGATCCCGATCGCCACCGCGACGCCGGGACTCAGCTCGCGCACGTCAGGATCGACCAGCACGCCGCCGCCGAGATAGTAGACCAGGACCAGCAACGCGAAGCCGCTCAGCCACGTCGTTCCGGCTTCCCAGCGAAACCAGTGCAACGTGCGCGAAACGAGATCCGGCACCTTGCGTCTCTCGACGACGTAGAAACCGCCGCTGTGGACCATCCACACCTGCGCCGGCGTGCCTGTGTTCGCCACGGCTTTTTCTTCTTCGGTGAGACGCGCGTCGAGCCACGTGAAATAGTAAGTGGTCCCTACCCACATGATGCCCGCAAAGACGTGTACCCAACGAAACAACAGGTTGAGCCATTCGTTCAGGGTCGGATCGAGATTCAGCATCAGGGCTTAGCTGCCGCGATAAGTGGAGTAGCCGTACGGGCTGATCAGAAGCGGAACGTGGTAGTGCTGCGAAGCGTCGTCGACATTGAAGACTACGGTCACCTGCGGATAGAAACAGGCGATGCTGAGCGACGCGAAATACGGCTCGGTATCGAAGACAAGACGATAGGTGCCATCGGCGACCTGACGGTCTACGAGAAAGAACGGTTTGACGCGGCCGTCGGTGTCGGTCCACGCGTGGCTCAACTCGGTCCAACTCTCATCGCTGTTTTGCATTTCGAGAGAGACGGCGACGCCGCTAGCCGGTGCGCCTCGCGAAGTGTCGAGTATGTGGGTTGAGATGGTGCTCATCCGCGGTGCTCAGTTTATCAGCTTTTTGAGCCGCAGTTCGGTAATCTTTGCTTGTTCGGCGGCGGCGATGGGGAGTTCTACCGCGTCGGCGTTTTGCAGACGCTGGCGGAGGAGCGCGAGCATTTCATCCGCGGACTTGCCGGTAGCGCAAACGATGAAAATGAAACCGAACTTGTCTTCGTATTCGCGATTGAGTTGCGCCAGTGAATCGATCGTGTCGTGAGCGGCGTTGTTGACGCCGGCTTGTTCCTGTCCGGACCATTGCGCGGATTGGTTTGAAACGGGTTCTGCGGCCTTTTTCTCGCCGATTTTCGGGTGACTGCGAAATGCTTCGAGCCAGTCGTCGTGTGATAACGACCACCAAACGTCGCCGGCGCTGCGTGTCAGTTCTTCGACGCTCGGAAACGGACGGCGGGCAGTCATTGTCTCGGCCCAACGCTTCGAACCGCAGCACTTTGTGAATTCCGTTGCGGCTTCAGCGGCGGGCAATTCGTTCAACTGTTTGAGACTCATCAGTCGATTAATTTCCCGTAAACACGCAAACGACTGACGCCGCCGTCCGGAAAAATGTTGAAGCGCAGGTGGGAGACGACGCCTGTGTCTGACAATTCTTGATCGAAAAAGTGGCGCGTGTGTGCTTGTAGTTTTGTGCGTGGCAGGAGACTGGCCCATGCGATAGACAGATCGCTTAAGATCTTCGTCAGGCGTCTGCGTTGTAAGCTTCGAGCGAACAACTCTCGGGAAAATTTCCTTTGAAGTGCGCAGTGTCGACTTCAACCGAATGAATCACACCCGGCTCGCGCGAGCTTGATGATGGCCCAATCGTGGCCTGGACCGCGGCGGCGTTTTGTTTCCCAACCGTCGCTCATGTTCGCGGCGCGTCCCGGCATGATCAAGTTGTGACGATGACCGAAGAACATGTCGCTGCACGAGATCACGAGCGCGCCGTTTTCGGCTGCCGCAAGATCGATCGCATTGCCTGCGCGTGTGAGTCGATCCCAGTCGGGCGACACGATGCCGTAAACGCGCAACCGCGCGACGCCGCCGTCAGGATAGATCTTGAAGCGAAGGTGTGTGAGCCGTTCGTCGTACTGGATCGGAAACGGGTTCTGACTGTCGCCGGCCAGCGGCATCTGCGGCAGCAGCGGAACCCATTGGACCGACGTCGTCCGTCAATTCTTCGACCGTCGGCAAACCGTCGAATGTCGCGCCTTCGAGCGAACAATGCTCGGGATAATTGCCGCGAAAGAAACTCGTATCGACAACGATGCCGCGAATAATGCCCGGCAAGCCGAGTCGGATGATGCACCAATCGAAACCCGGCGTGCGTCGCCGCCGGCTTTCCCACCCGTCCATCCACTTCCCGCGATCGGTGTATTTCCCCTCGATAAAAACCGGCGCGCTCGCCTTCAACAAATTCTCTTTCGGCGCAAAAAAATCGTCGTTGGCAAACAGCACCGCGCCGCCGAGTTTCTCCGAAGCAAGATCGATTAGTTCAGTGAAATCCATAAACACAAAAGGCACAAAAGTCACAAAAGGCACAAAACAGTTTAGGTTACGATGTATTTCTTGACTTGGAGCTTCGGACCGCCGAAGTTGATTAGCAATCCGTGTTCGATTGAGTCGCTCTCAGATAACCTAGCAATTGTGCTGTATGCGCATCAAGCCAATGTAGTACAGCTTTTTATTTCACAAATCAGGTTTTCATTCAACGAGAATATCAGTTCTCAGCAATCCTAGTAGCGTTCCATCTTCGTCAAATACTCGTACGCACCGCTGCTGCTCAGCTCGGATTCCCTGTTTTCGCAGACGATGTGCCAACGCATTCTCATAAATCTTTTCCGTAAACCCACTCCTGAAATACCTATGAATCTCAAAACTCGTTTCTCGTATGACATCACAGAGCGTGAAGATATCACCGTCGTGAGGAACGGTATGCATTATGTTCTCCTCTCATGCTATTGTCCTTTTGTGTCTTTTGTGCCTTTTTGTGGCCCATCATAGATTGTGTTCTACCACGCAGTAAAGTCTTTTGCCGCGTAGAAAAGTTTTTCGCACGACACCGTTAACGTCGCCGTGGTATGGCGTGAGTTTGTGGCGGTGATGGAGTGCTGCGGCGTCGACGACGAATTCGCGGTCGGGTCCCAGATGACCAGATCGGCGTCGCGACCCGGCGGCGATCGACCCCTTGCGTGACTCCAGTTCGAACCTGCCGCGCCGGATTTTCACAAAGCCACTTCGCCACCTCGCCAACGAAAAACCGCGCCGCTGCGCTTCCGTCCAAACTATCGGCAAACGCAGTTGAAGCGACGCAATACCACCCCACGCAGCGAGAAAGTCACCCGAATCGCGCAGCTTCATGTCACCCGGACATGGCGAATGATCGGAGACGATCATGTCGATTGTTCCGTCTGCCAAAGCCTGCCAAAGCTGCTCGCGATTCTCGCGCTCGCGAATCGGCGGACAACATTTGAACTCAGTCGCGCCGTCAGGAATCTCTTCGGCGGCGAAATGAAGATAGTGCGGACAAGTCTCCGCCGTGATCAGCCACCCCCTCCGCCTGCGCTTCGCGCAACAACGGCACAGCTTCCGCCGACGAAAGATGAACGATATGAACGCGCGTCCCAAACTCGCGGCTCAAACGAATCATTAACTCGACCGCCTCGTTCTCAGCAGCACGCGGCCGCGACGTAAGAAACGTTTGATAATCACTGGCAGCGCCATCTTCCGCCGTAGCCGCAGCGATCGATCGGCCCCGGCAACTCAGCATGAACGATCAGCAACGCATCGAGTCGCGCCAGCTCCGGCATCGCTTCACGCAGATCATCTTCACTGACATGCTGAAACTCATCCACGCCGGACGGCACCAGAAAACATTTGAAACCCACGACGCCTGCTTCAAACATCGGCGCGAGCTCGCGCGTGTTTCCCGGCACCACGCCACCCCAAAACCCGACGTCGACAAAACACTTGTCGCGCGCTTCGTCGAGTTTCGTTTGAAACGCGTCGAGTGTTGTCGTAGCAGGAATGGAATTGAGCGGCATGTCGACGAGCGTCGTAACTCCGCCCGCAGCAGCCGCACGCGTCGCTGTTTCAAATCCTTCCCACTCAGTGCGGCCGGGCGAGTTGATATGAACGTGCGTATCGACCAGCCCGGCACGATGACGGAACTTCATCTTCTCGCGCGTCAACCAACTTCCGCAGTCGCCGACGATCGTCGTCGTAGTCTCGCACAGACTCGATCACGCCATCGCGCACGTGGATCGCGCACGGCGCGATCGAATCCGGGCAACACGACATTGCGTCCGCGAACTACGAGTCCATATTCGATTATAGTGAATACCGGTGGCGGCGGAGGCATGTCCGGCGCAACGTCACCGGGACTGGCTCAAGCCAAACACCTGCTCGTACGCCACCGCGAGCGCGGAATAAGTGATCGGAATCACGAAGTACACACCGATAATGCACAGGAGCATTCCCACGATACCCAAAACTAAGTTGACCATCACCAAACCCAGCAACCCCCAGAAATTTGCCATCGCCGCTTTGAAACTCAGTTTCACGGCGTCGAGTCCCTGCAGTCCGCGATCGACGATCAGCGGATACACAAACGTGAATCCGATCGAGATGATCATGATTATCACGATCACCACGAGCCAGAACAAAAAGAATATCAGCATGACGCCGATCATCGCGGCGCCGTTGGGTTCGTTGCCGCCCTGCGCCACCATCGCCACCATGAAAAACACGTAGAAGAGGATATACGCCGGGACGACAATTATTAATATTGGAATCACGTGTATCAACGTCGCGATCACGCTCTGGCCGAAGTAATCGAAACCCTTGAACAACGTGCCGAATTCGATCGGCTCGCCGCGCCGGATCTTGAAAAACGTAAGAAACAGGCCGCACATCATTGGGCCCATCAATATTCCCAGGGGCACGGCCGATGCGACCATATAGCCGACCAGCGCCATGCCAAAGACCATCCAGTACTGGCCTCGAATGAGGTTCCATCCTCCTTTGACGCATTCGACAGGTTGGACCGCACCGCGTTTATAGGGGATTTGAGAGGGATTAATCATTTAGTTGTTCCTTGAGATTTCGGGTTAAGAACAGTGTTAGGGAATCGGGCGAACAGGTGCGCCAATCGGTCTTGGACCACGAGCCGGTCCGCGAGCGCCAGGCTCCCAGTAGAACATCGGCGCGCGCCGCGGCGCCAGCACGCTCGAATAGTTGCCGCCATAAGGCGAGCGAAAGTAGGTCGAAAAGAACGGCACGAACGTATACTGGCCTTGTTGCGGATGTTGATACCAGAAACCGGTGTTTCTGAATCGACGGCGTCGCAATTGGGCCAGGCGCGTCGCCATCGCCGAGCCTGCAAAGTATTGGCCTTCGCCGCGATGCTGGCTCCACACGTCGAAATTGTCGTTCACTTTCCGGTCGCATTCTGACGTGTTGCCGCCGCTGATTATGCGGCATCCGCTGATCGAGCGCTCCTGAATAACAACCTTGCCTTTGCGGACCACGATCTCGTCACTGCCCGATCTGGCGTTGATGCGATAGTTTCCGTCTTCGATAACGGCGCCGCAGTCGATGGACCAGCGATGTAGATGTCCGGCAACTCCTTGCGATCGAATCGCGCCACGTCGAGTATCGCCGATCCTTGTAACACCTTGAACGCGATCTTCTCATTCGACAGTTGTTCGAGCAGCACTTCAGAGTTGCCGTCGAGGCGCAAGTAAAGATCCGGAAACATCATCAACTCGACAAAGCTGTATCGCTGCGTGCGCACTTTGTCGCCGGCGGCCAGCACTGTCTTATCAGCTAACGTGTGCCACCCTTGTTGTCCCGTGCTGAATTCCACGCCCATCTCGACGAAATTCACCGTGCCCGGTCTCGCGGAAACAACGTAAGGGTTGCCTTTCTGATCGGACGCCGGGACATCGACCATCGCTTCCTTCCCCTCTTTGTTCTTGGACCACGGCGCGTCTTTCTTCAGCGAGTGGTTCGTCTCGATCATCTTCTCTGCTCGCTCGCGCGCCCACACGTCAAACGCGTCTTCAGTTTTTACGTCTGTCTCGCCGATGTTTACCGCGCCGCCGCCGCCGCTGACCGCAACGCGTTTTTCTTTCACGCGGCGGCCGTCGATCGACCGCCTCGCCTCGACGGACGACGAGCTCCGTGCGGCCATCAGCGTTTGTGTTAACACGAAAAATTCCGGGTTGGGCTATGAAAACTTCCGACTTCGGCGTGATGACTCTGATCAGATCGAAACCTTGTTTCAGTGACTCGAAAAAATCCGACGTGTCTTCCCAATCGTTTTTGATCAGCTCGACACTGATGCTGCCTTTGTTTAGCAGCAACTTCAAACGATCGTAACGGTCGTCAACAAACTGGCACTCCGTGTCTGGTCCAATGCGCAGCAGATTGCCGGGTTGAAGCAATAGTTCGGCGCGGCCGTTTGCGCCGGTGCGAATGACGTCGTCCTGCTCCAACTTGTGTCCGCTTTCGAGCTTAAACTTCGCGGTTTCGCGAAGGAAGACCACGTCACCTTCGACTACATTCGCGCGGATGCCGCTCAGGACCGCGGGAATATTTTCGAGCACTTCCTCTTTCTCTTCCTGCGCGTAGAGGGGCGTCGCAAGAGTCGCTAAGGTGACTAGCAGCAACAATGTGCCGCTGCGAAGGATAATTCTCCCGCAAAGGCGCAAAGGCGCAAAGACAGTCCACCAAAACGCGGCAGCGCTTTGCGTCTTGGCGCCTTTGCGGGAGACCTGTTCACGGCATAACGCACTTTTTGTGCAAAGCATTGTGGAACTGATTACTATTTCAGCGTTGCGACAAAGTCGGCGAGCAAGTTTGCCGCGACTTGCAGGCGGTAACTTGCTGTCGAGCGAATGTCGTCAATGGGAGAAATCTCACGCAACAGGTTCGCCTGCGCTGATTTTACTGTAGTCAAGTCTGGTTGTTGACCGCGCAATGTCGCTTCCGTTTGCACGCAGCGCACGACGATTGGCGCGACGCTGCCGACTGCGATTCGCACGTCGTCGATCTGGCCGTTGTCGATGCGGCCGAGTGCGGCAAAGCAGACTTTCGAAATCGCCTGTGCTTTGCGCGTGCCGACCTTGCGATAGTAATGCGTGACGCCGGTTGTATTGCGCGGCAGCCGGATGCGGCTCAACAGCTCGTCAGGGCGAATGCTCATCTGTTTGTAGCCGGTATGAAATCCCTGATACGGCAGCCAGCGCGAACCTTGTGTTGAGACTAACTCAACTTCGGCATCGTAGGCGAGCAGCGCAGGCGGTGAATCCGCTGCGGGAGAGGCGTTGACGATGTTGCCGCCGAGCGTGCCGCGATTCTGGATTGCGAGACCGCCGGTTTCCCCCGCCGCCTGGCAGAGCATCGGAAACTCGGCGCGTAGCAGTGGATGGTCCTGGACGTCGGTGTAAGTTGTCAGCGCGCCGAGTGTGATGTGGTTGTCGGTGACGTCGATGCCGCGCAGCTCTTTGAAGTTCCAGATGTTGACGTAGTTGTGGTGTGGAAGTTTGCCGGCTTCGAGCAGGACCATCAGATCCGTGCCGCCGGCGAACGGCTTCCACGCTCCCGGATTGTGCGCGAGAAGAGCAAGCGCTTCGTCGAGCGAAGTCGGAGTGGTTAGCTCGTAGTTTGGAACGTAGGATCTCATTTAACTGCTTTGGCTACCGACTCGAAGATCTTCATGTAGCCGGTACAACGACACAGATTTCCCGCCAGTGCGGTGCGAATGTCCGCTTCCGTTGGTTTTGCATTTCGCTGAAGTAGATCAACAGCGGCGAGCACCATTCCCGGCGTGCAAATCCCGCACTGCGCACCGCCGTGTTCGATAAACGCCTGTTGCACGGCATGAAGTTGCTCGTCATTCGCGACTCCCTCGATCGTCGTGATCTCACTGCCGTTCACCTGGGCCACCGGCACCAAACAACTATTCACAATCCGTCCATCGACAACCACCGTACACGCACCACACTCCCCCTCGCCACACCCCTCCTTCGTCCCGGTGAGCTCCAACTGCTCACGCAGCACATCCAACAACCGCGCCATCGGAAACACCTCAACGCGGTGCTGCTCGCCGTTTACCTTAAGCTGTATTTCGGCTTTCCGGGTCATACTCTGCGGAAGCAAAGATTCGTAAGCAGTTCGGTCTTGAAAAGGGTTTAAGTTGCTTGCCTGACGCTGGAGCTAAGCATAACATGTACTTCATGTTAGATTGGAGCAATTGCCCGGAAGTTGAGCGGCAGGAAGGAAAAGTTAGTGGTGCCTGGGTGTTTCGAGGCACTCGTGTGCCGGTGAAGGCCTTGTTTGAAAACCTGGAAACTGGAGCGACGATCAATCAGTTTCTCGAATGGTTTCCTGGTGTCACGCTTGATCAGGCGATCGCCGTCCTCACTCATGCCGAGCAAAGCCTGGCGGAAGTCTGAAACAATTCTCACTTTATTGAAATGCGAATCCTCTTCGATCAGGGTACTCCAGTGCCACTGCGCAGGTACCTCGATAATCACACCGTAATCACTGCCTTTGAGTTGGGTTGGTCTAATTTGCAGAATGGCGAACTGCTTTCGGCGGCGGAAGCTGATTTCGACCTTTTGATCACTACGGATCGGCAACTGCGCTACCAGCAAAATCTCGTAAGTCGACGCTTGGCTATCCTGGTTCTTCCGACGACAAGCTGGCCGCGACTTCAGAAGTCAATCCCACAGATCTGCGAGGCAACTGATCGATGCACGCCAGGAGATTACGTGGAGTTGATCTTAAGTTGAGCCCGATTGTTCCATCAGCATCTCGGGCATGAGCGGGATGTGGGTGAAGGAAAGGCCGGTGGCGTTTTCGATGGCGTTCAGGATTGCGGGGGCGGCGCCGTCCATCGGTAATTCGCCGATTCCTTTTGCGCCACCTGGGCCATAGGCGTACGGGTTCTCTTCGAAGTAGACGCGAATCGGCGGAATGTCGACGGGCGTCGGAATGATGTAGTTGGTCATCTGGTTGTTGGCCATGCGGCCGTCTTTCCAGACCACGTTTTCAAACAACGTAAAACCGATCGCCTGCGCCACGCCGCCTTCGATCTGCCCCGCCGCCAGCACCGGATTTAAAACGCGCCCAACTTCCTGCAACGCAACGAAATCCTCGACGTGCGCTTCATAAGTCAGTTCGTCGTAAGAAACTTCGGCAACGTAAACGGCCCAGGCGTAAGCGCCGTACGCGTCGCCCTGATACTTCTCGTCGTCCCAATGAATGTTCGGCGGCGGTTGATATGTCGCCGACGTTTTCAATGGACCAAAGCGCAGGACGTAGCTCGCGGCACGCTGCGCGAAAGTCTGAAGCTGGTGTAACCGTCCGCCAATAACCCGCTGCCGATCAACGTCTGCTTTAAGGCCGTGACTGCGGACTCCACCAGCTTGCCGACAACCATCGACGTGCGCGAAGCGACTGTTGGACCACTGTTCGGCACGCGCCCCGTGTCTGGTTGAACGATCTCGATCAGGTCGAAGTCGACGCCGAGAGCTTCGGACGCGATCTGCGAAAAGATCGTGTTAGTGCCCTGACCAATCTCGGTGCTCGCCGCGAGTATCTGCACGTTGCCTTCGATCGTCGCTTCAGCGGCGACGACCGATTGCAGGTAAACCTCGCCGGAGCCGGTAAAACCCGCGCCGTGCATGAACGTCGCGAAGCCGATGCCGCGTTTTTTGCCGAACGCGCTGCCGTTGCTGTTGTTTTCGCGGGCGAAACGTTCGCGCTTCGCGTGATAGTCGCTGAGCTGAAGCGCGCGATCGAGCAGACCGTCCATATCGACGCGCTCGCGAATCACCTGGCTGGTCGCGGTTGTTTCACCTTCATGGATGAAGTTACGACGGCGAAACTCTTCCGGCGTCAAACCAACCACGCGCGCAACCTGGTCCATATGACGCTCGAGCGCGAAGATACTCTGCGGCGCGCCGAAACCACGAAACGCGCCATGCGGCGGCACGTTCGTCGCGACCGCGCGGCTGTGAACTCTGACGTTCGGACAGGAAGTAAGGTCCGCCAGCGTGAATCGTCCCGCGCGAGAGCACGACCGGCGAGAGCGTGCAATAAGCGCCGCCGTCGATCGTGAAATCGATCTCCATCGCCAGCAGCTTTCCGTCTTTCGACACGGCGGTCTTGTGACGCGTGCGCGACGGATGGCGCTTGGTCGTCGCGACCATGTCTTCTGCGCGATCGTAAATGAGCTTGACGGGCTTGCCTGATTTCCACGCGAGCAGCGCGGCGTGTCCGGCGATCAGCGACGGATACTCTTCCTTGCCGCCAAAGCCGCCGCCGGTTTCAGTTTGAATGATGCGAATCTTCTCTTCCGGCAGGTCAAACAACTTCACGAGCGCTTTGTGAACGTAGTAAGGACATTGCATCGAGCCCCACACCGTCACGCCTTCGCCGGCATTCGCAATCTGCGATCGCGCCGTTGTTCTCGATGTAGAGTTGTTCCTGCGCGCCGGTTTCGTACTCGCCTTCGACGATGAAATCCGCGGTGGACCAGGCGTCGTCGACATTGCCTTTATCGACGAGAAACTTTTTGAAGACGTTGTCGTCGCCCCAGATGATCTCTTTCTTCGCCAGCGACTCCGCGAGCGTGAAACACCGCCGGCTGCTCTTCGATCTCGATGCGAACGTGGCGGCGCGCTTCCTCGACGAGATACTTGTCGCGATGCGCGATGCAGCAGCACCGGCTCCTCGGCGTGGTTCACGAAACCGTCGGCGAGATAGGGCTGGTCGTTGAGAATCAGCGCGACATAATTCGCGCCCGGAATGTCTTTCGCGGTGACGACGGTGAACTCGTCCCACGGAATGTCGCCGCTCGAACGCGATGTTCTTGATCTTCCCGCGAGGCGACTGGCTGCGGACTGTCGCTCCATGCAGCATGTCAGGAAACGACAGATCGTCGACATACAACGCCTGACCAGTAACCTTTTTGCGTCCCTCTTTGCGAGGAAACGATTTGCCGATGGAGTTAGACATAGCCACGACAGTTTAGCCACAAAGAGGCACAAAAGAAAGATTATTCATTTCAAAAGTCATTTTTGTGCCTTTTGTGCTTTTTGTGCCTCTTGTGGCTTCAAGGTTTCGCGATTACTAATGGATTCGTTTCCAACTCGCGCCGATAGAACACGCGCGGACGTTGCACGGTGCGCTTCTGCGGATCGGCAACGTCAGCCTCACCTTCGGTAAACGCGATCTGTAGCCCAACGCCACGGCCCTGGGCCATCTTCTCTTCCTGCATTCTCGGCACGCGGTCGGTCGCAAAGTTGAGCCACTCGCGCGCGATCAGTACGCCGTCTTTCGGCTCTGCATCGGCGACGGGTGTCTTCAGTCCTTCTTCAACCAGCGCATAGGTCAAGTATCCGTGGCCGAGTTGCGCCGCTTCGAGCGCCGCCTGAAAACTCTGCGCAGCAGTCAGGATGTACATGCCTTTCTCGTACGCGAGCTGCGCGAGACCTTTTGAATTCATTGGACCACGACGCTTCTCCTCGGCTTCGAGCGCCTGACCGGAATTACACGCGTCGATGATCAGCAACAAGTGGCCCGCATCCAATCCTTCGACCGCCGCTTCGAGCTCGACGTCCGAGATGCTGTGCGAGAGTATCGTATTTAATCCGGCTTCGGACAGCTTCGTACGATCGCCGGTGTAGCCGAGGTCGTGCGGGATCAGGTAGAAGCGTTGCGCCTGCGCGGTGCCGTGGCCCGCGTAATAGATGATCACCGTGTCTTCCGGTTCGACGCGCTTGAGCCCATCGCCCGGATTAGCTTTTAGCGTCGGTGGTCCAGGCTCGCCGGCAAGACGCTTGATAACGGAAAGAATGTTCTGCTTGGTGGCGTTTGCGTCGAGCAATTCGACGACTTCAACGCGCTCGAAGCCACCGATCTGCGTCTGCTTGCGGCGCATCTCGTCGCCAAAACTGCGCGCATCCGCGACCGCATACTTCAAGTTGTACTGCGAATTCGCATACTCATTCACGCCGACCGCGATGATGTAAGCCGTGCCTTTGCGTTTCAGGCTATCGGCGCCGGCAAACACAAGCGGCGCATCTTTGCTCTTCACGTTGTCGCGATTGAAAGCGTAGGCGACGAGACGATTTGGACCAGCAGTGACCGTGATCTCCTCTTCAAGCGACACCGCTGCTTGTCCTTTGAGCACGTCGCCGTGCCAGACCTTCACCAGCGATCCATTGCGAAACAGCCGCACGTCCTGCGCGCCGCTGCCTTTGGGATTGTCTTTGTCGGCGGGTGCATCGGTGACGTCGATCTTCACTTTGACAGTGCGCGAGGCGATGGCCGAATCGGGTGGTCCAACCAGCGACAACTTCACGACCGGCTGGCGTCGATCCTTCTTCGAAACGTCCTGGGCCACTTTCGGCCGCTTGCCGGCGAAGATGTCCGACAGCAGTCCCGGATGATAGAACTCGTTGAAGAACCACTCGATCGGCGCAACGTTGAAAGTCTCCTGGTTGTAGCGCCAGAGAATCTGGTTCCAGGAAACGGGCGTTCCGTCAAACAAGCCCTGCGGCGTGACGACCATCCATTCGCTGCCGTCGTCGAGCGAGATCAACGTGAGCAGGTGTTCGCCGGTCTTCGTGTCCCACAGGAACGTGCTGCCATCGTCGCTCGCGGATGCAAGCAAACGCCCATCGGGAGTGAAATCCATCGACTCCACACTCGACGTATGGCCTGCGAGCGTGCGCAACTCGCGCCGGTTCTCGACGTCCCAGATCTTGATCGTGTTGTCTGAACTGCCCGAAGCGAGCAACTTGCCGTCGCGGCTAAACGTGACCTTCGTGACGCCGCGTCCGTGCGCTTTCAACGCGCCGATCTCGCGGCCGCGTTGCGACGTCCCAGAGTTGCACGCGGCCAGTCGCTTCGACTTTTAGATCCTTCATCATGTCGGCGGGATCGGGCTGCTTCGACCCTTGCTTTGATCCCTTGGGGGGTCTTTGCCCGCTCATCAGCGCCGCGATGTCGATATTCGCTTTTGACTCGACTCCGCCAGTCGCAAGCGTACGCCCGTCCGGACTGAAAGCTACGGACGTGACGGTGCTGCCCATCGTTCCGGCCGCCATCGCGCCCCACATGTTGGTCATCATGGCCGCGATGTCGGTCATGTTCGGCATCGACGGGATTTGGCCCGGCTTGATGTTAGCCATGTTGCTGATCGAGTTCATGGGCGAAGACGTGAGGTCGCGTTTCGTTCCCGACTGTGCGTCCCAAAGTGAGATCTGGCCCATCGATCCGATCGTCGCAATCGTGCGGCTGTCGCCGCTGAAGTCTGCTTCCGAGGGAATGTCGTTGGACACAAGCGAACGCACTTCACGTCCGCTTTTCACGTCCCAGATCTTGACCTGGCTGCCGCGCGCGAAGGATCCGGGCGAAGCGGATCTTTGCTGATCGTCACTTGGACCATAAATAACGGCCAGCAACGTGCTGTCAGCATTGAAGCGCACGCGTTGGACCACGCCGGCATCGGCGGGCGGCGTCAGTGTTTGCAACTCCCGTCCACCGGCAACTTCGACCAGCGTCAGCACACCGCTATTCAGCCGCCTAACGGCGAGCACTTTTCCGTCGGGGCTCGCAATGCCAAACGTCTTCTCAGACGACTTCGCGGTGAGTCGCAAGCCACGACCAGTGCGCAAGTCCCAACGCGTTCGATCGCCGGAAGAGAGCAGCGTTCCGTCAGCGCTGAACGCGACGTTGTAAGCCATGTTCGTGCGTCCGCTCAAGTTTGCGAGTTGTTTACCGGTGTCGGTTTCCCAAATGATCGTGTCGGTATCGAAGCCGCCGGTGGCGAGGCGTTTGCCGTCCTCGCTGAAAGTGACGAACGCGTCACCTTGCGGGAATGCACCGCTGTTTGGCGCTTTCAACGAAGGCAACTCGCGCATTGTCGCTGTGTCCCAGATCTTTACGATGTAGTTTTCAGACAAGGCGAGCAGACGGCCGTCGCGACTGAATTTGATCTGGCTGTAATCTTTCGCCGTTTGCGCAAGCTCTTGATCTTTTTTCGACGAGAGATCCCACAGTTTGAAGCGGCGGTTGACGCTGCCCGCAGCGAGCACACGCCCATCGCTCGTGAAAGCGATTTGCAAACTGTCAATTTGATCGCCCGCCAGTTTGAAGCGACGACTCTCGCGTCCGGTTGCAATATCGATCAACTTCACGTGCCTTTCGGAATCGTCGCTGAACAGTGCGAACTGAGTTCCGTCAGCAGAGATAGCGGCACTGCCGTCAGCGCCGTAACCGGTCACCGTGGGCATAGCGTCGCTTTGCAATGTGCGCAGCTCGCGTCCGGTGTTCAGGTCCCAGACGCGCGCGGTGTCGCTGATCGTCACGAGCTGATTGTTTGCGGCGAAGCCGATGTAGTAAACGCCGATGGCGGCGCTGATCGCGCCTTGTGGACCAGCGAGAGTTTGCAGCTCGCGACCCGTCAGAACATCCCAAACTTTGACTGAGTTGTCAGCCGCGGCGGCGGCGACCAAACGACTATCACGACTGAAAGCGATAAACGGAGCAAGGCCCGGTGCGCTTTGTCCGCTGCTCGACAGATCGCGCAGCTTTCGGCCGGTGGCAGTTTCCCAAAGCTTGACTGTGTTGCTGCGAAAGGTGGCGGTGGCGAGCAGTCGACCGTCAGGACTAAACACCAGGCGCGTGGCGCCGAAGGAGTTGTTATAGCCGGTTTGCAATACGAGCTCGGGTTTTGCTTCGCGCGACTGTTGACCCGTTTGCCCGCTCGGAGTCGGACTGCTGCTTTGAATTCCAAGTCCGCGTTGATCCGGGGTCGGACTTGGCGCAGGATTTTGACCAAAAGCTACCGTGGCAAGAAACGCAATCGTTATTAACGCAACAACGTATTTCATACACCCTTCCACAACGTCGAATGCTCGAGCAACAACAACCCGATCGAAATCAACGCTAAAACATACATGACTGGATGAATCTCTTTCCGGCGGCCAACTACAAGATAAAGACCAACGTGCGCAATGAAGCCCCAGAGTATTCCCTGGGTGATCGAAAAGGTCAGGGGGATCAGGATTATAGTCAAAAACGCGGGCAGACCTTCCTCAATTTTGGCGAACTTGATTTCCGCGACGCTTTTGAACATCGCCGCGCCGACGAGCACCAGCACGGGCGCTGTGGCATAAGGCGGAACCATCCCCGCCAGCGGCGCCAGAAAGAAGCACGGCAGAAAACAGAGCGCCGTGAAAACTGACGTTAAACCGGTGCGTCCGCCGACGTTGATACCCGCGATGCTTTCGATGTACGCGGTCCCGGAAGACGTGCCCGCGAGGCCCGCGCCGAAAGTCGCGACGGAGTCGACGACCAATCCTTGCCGCAAATTCCGCGGATTTCCGTCTTCGTCCATCAGACCGGAGGCGTGCGAGACGCCCATGAACGTCGAGATTGAGTCGAAAAGATCGGTGAAGAGGATAGCGACGATCGCGGGCAGCAGCGAGAGTTTGAGCGCGCCGAAGATGTCGAGTTTCAGGAAGACGGTGTGAAAGTCAGGTGAACTTACGAGCTGTGGCGGCGCGGTGATGTGACCGCGGAGCAACGCGGCCGCCGTCACGAAAAAGATGCCGGCGAGATAAGCAAGCGAGCTGCCGCGAACGGTCAGAAAGACGATCAGCACCATGCCGAGAATCGCGATCAGCGTTGTTTCATTGAGTTGTCCCAGCTTGACGAAGGTGACCGGATCGGAAGTGATCAGGCCCGCGTTCTTCAGGCCGATGAACGTCAGAAAGATGCCGATGCCGGCGGCGGTTCCGATGCGCAACTCTGACGGGATCGCTTTTGCGATCGTCTCGCGCACGGGCGTCACGGAAATCAGCAGAAAAAGCACGCCGGCCCAAAAGACGATTCCGAGTGCCGTTTGCCACCAAACACCTTGCGTCAGGATGATCGTGAACGTGAAGAAGGCGTTGATGCCCATGCCGGGCGCGACCGCGAACGGGAGTTTCGCGTAGACGCCCATCAGCAGTGTCATCGTGAAACAGATCAGCACCGTGGCGGTTAGCGCGCCGCTGAAAGCGATGCCCGTGCCTGGCGTCGAGAGAATCGACGGATTGACGACCACGATGTAAGCCATCGTGAAGAAAGTAGTAATTCCGGCGATTGCTTCGGTGCGGACGTTAGTCGGCGTCGGGGTCATCGGAGTCCCGACAGCTTAACAGATCTCCGCGTTTTCTCTGGCGTTTCTCTACGAAATACACAGAGGACGCAGAGGAACGCAGAAAGTAAAAAGCAACAACCCGAAGCTATGCCGCAGCTTCGGTCGTTGCTTCTTCAGCCGGCAAGGAGTTCCCCAACTTCTGCGGGCCGATCCCATCGCTTACGATTCCATTCTTACACCGAAGGCATCGGGGTCCACCTTGTACGCCGAAGGCGTTGTGTAATTCGAGCCCAGGGTTGTTTCAACCCTGGGGACCCTCGAATCCCTTCTATCAACTCTGAAAGAGTTCGCTACGGGAGGAACGCTTTCAGCGTTTATGGTTATGGTTAATTTGTTTACCCAGGGTTGTCGTAAGCTCCAACCCTGGGCTGGAATTACGTAACGCCTTCGGCGTAAAACGTGCCTCAGCATTACTTTTCGTTTTAGTGGTCTGCGAGCACCGTGACGATCGACGTGTTGTTGTCGCCTCGTTTTAGTGCTCGTTGTGTGGCGCGCTCGGCGCGGGTTTTTCCTGCCGCGAGGGACGTTGAGTCACCGGCCATCTGCGCCTGGGCGAAGAAGTACCGATCGCCGTAGCGGCGGAACACGAGTTTCGAGTCGTCGACAAGATGGCTGCTGACGCCCACGGTTTGAATGATGGCGCTCATCCGTCCATCCGCACTTCGAACCTGCAAAGCTTTTCGATCCGACGTCGGATTGAGAATGCTCACCGTGTAAACTCCAGCCGGCAGGCTCTTCTCTCCGACTGTAAATGTGAACGGGACGTTGGCGCGAATGGTCTGCGAACTCGACGTTTGCGCTTCCGCGCCAATTGCCAAAGCTCCAACAACAAACATGATTGCGATTGCTGTACGAACGTATCCTTTCATAATTACCTCCAAATTTTCATTGGCCAACCAACTTGCTTTTGGCCTTCACTAACTTACGCGCAGCATTCGCGCGCATCCCCTCACGGTCGGAAAATTATTTGTTGTAAACTTTTGGCTTGAAATGCATCCCCCCGAAGGCATAACGCAGCTTCTGATTGACTGGGGCAACGGCGATCAGGCGGCGCTCGAAAAACTGATGCCCCTCGTTTACAACGAGCTGCGACGGCTCGCGACCAACTACCTGCACCGCGAACGCGCTGGTCACACGCTCCAGCCGACGGCGCTTGTCAACGAGGCGTATCTAAAACTGGTCGGGCAAAAGAACGCGAAATGGCAAAATCGCGCCCACTTCTTCGCAATTTCGGCCCAGTTGATGCGCCGGATCCTCGTGGACCACGTGCGCCGTCACCAGGCTGAGAAGCGCGGCGGTTCCGAACAGCAGCGCCTTTCAATCACCAGCGCCGAAGAGCTCATGGCCCAACCCGCGGTCGACCTGCTCGCCCTGAACGAGGCGCTCGACGAGCTTGCGAAGATGGACCCTCAGCAAAGCCGAATCGTGGAGTTGAAATTCTTCGGCGGACTTTCGATCCCGGAAACTGCGGAGGTGTTAGGCGTGGGCCATGCGACGGTCGAGCGCGAGTGGAAATCGGCGCGGGCCTGGCTTACGGCGCCAGCTTGAATAAGCGCTGCGGCGGCGCTTTGATAATTTGTGAGGGGATCAGCCGGCCTGATTGCGCGTTTGTAAGTGGGTGGCCACGGAGGGCCACCCCTACAAGGATGTTGGCGTGACCAAATATTCGGAGGTGACGACATTATTGTAGGGGCGGTCCTCTGTGACGCCCGGTTGGGTGACGAATACAACGGATGACACCGGAGCGGTGGCAACAAGTTAAGGAGATCTTTGATTCGGCGATCAAGTATCGGCCCGAACATCGCAGTGTGTTCTTGTCGCAAGCTTGCTCGGGCGATGACGCACTGCGTTCCGAAGTCGAATCGCTGATCGTTTCCCACGAAAAAGAAGGCAGCTTCATCGACGAGCCCGCCTACTACGCCGCCGCTCATCTGCTCGCCAACGAAAAATCGGAGCTGCCGTCAGGTTATTCATTCGGCAACTACGAAGTCCTTTCATTTATCACTCGCGGCGGGATGGGCGAAGTTTACCTGGCCCAGGACAAGCGCCTGAACCGCAAGGTCGCATTGAAACTGTTGCCGGACGCGTTCACGAAAGACAACGATCGCCTCCGAAGATTCGAACAGGAAGCGCGCGCCGCCTCCGCGCTCAACCATCCAAACATCATCACGATCTACGAGATCTTCCAAACCGTCTCGACGCACGCCATCGCCACTGAATTTGTCGAAGGCGAAACGCTGCGCGAGCGACTCTGCCGCGCGTCGCTAACGCTGAACGAAGCGCTCAACATCGCGATCCAGATCGCCGACGCGCTCGCCGCCGCTCACAAAGCAGGCATCGTCCACCGCGACATCAAACCCGAGAACGTCATGCTGCGTCCGGACGGTTACGTGAAGATCCTCGACTTCGGACTCGCGAAGTTGAGCGAACAGTCCACCGTTTCGATCGCTGCCGAAGCGACGACAATGCAGGTTCGCACCGGGTCTGGTTTCGTACTCGGCACCGCCGGTTACATGTCGCCCGAACAAGCGCGTGGTCTCGTCGTCGACTCGCGATCGGACATCTTCAGTCTCGGCGCAGTGATGTACGAGATGGTTGCGCGGCGCAAACCGTTTGAAGGCGAGACGCCGAGCGACACGATGGCCTCGATTCTCAAGACTGAACCGACGCCGCTTCAGCATCTCGTGGCAGAAGCACCCGCCGAGCTGGTGCGCATCATTACGAAGTCGCTGCGCAAGGATCGCGAAGAGCGTTACCAGGTCGTGAAAGATCTCTGGCTCGATCTGAAAGCGCTCAGGCAGGAGCTGGAGTTTCAAGCCAAGCTCGATCGATCGATTCCTTCCGACACTGGCCGCGATCTCACCGGTACGCTGGATCGGCCAACGTCGATAGCGCCTGAACAACGCCTGCAAGCAACAGTCACTCGCAGCGCCCGCAGTCCCGTCGACACGATCAGCGTCGAGATCAAACGCCACAAGCTTGGCGTTGCTGTTGTGCTGGCGATAGTGTTGGCCGTCGTCGCTCTCGGCACGTTCGGCATCTACAAGTTCGTCAATCGCAAGCCGCCGGTCGAGCGCTTCCAAAGCATCGGACTCAGCCGGCTCACAAATTCAGGCGACGTGATCGACGTGACGATCTCGCCTGACGGTAAGTACATCGTCTACGTGCGCAGCGACAGAAACCATCAGAGTTTGTGGATCAGGCAGGTGAGCACGGCCAACGACAAGGAGATCGTTCCATCCGCGCAAGTCGGTTTCTTCGGCATCACTTTCTCGCCTGACGGCAACGATCTTTACTACGCGATCAAGGCGAACCTCGACGCCGGCACGCTCTATCGCATCCCGGTGTTGGGTGGCCTGCCGATAAAAGTGCTGGAGAAGATCGACGCGCCGATCAGCTTTTCACCGGACGGCAAACGGTTCGTGTTGATACGTGGAAATTATCCGAATGCCGGTGAAAGCGCCCTGGTGATCGCAACCGTGGACGGCCGCAACGAACAGATACTCGCCGTGCGCAAACGTCCCGATCACTTTACGCCGATCTTTTTTACCGGCCCGTCGTGGTCGCCTGACGGCAAGCTGATCGCGGCAACCGTGATGACGTCGATCAAGGTCACGAATGTGGTCCTGTTTTCGATCGACGACGGCAAGGAACAAGTGTTGATGCGAGAGCCGTGGGCCTTTGCCTCGCGCGTACAATGGCTGCCGGACATGAGCGGTCTATTGGTCGTCGCCGGTGATGGGATTAATGTGTCGCAACACTGGATGCTTAGTTATCCGGAAGGTGAAAAACGTCGCATCACGAACGATCTGAGCGCGTATCGCGTGATCAGCTTGACGTCCGACGGCCAGAAGCTCGCGACCATCCAGATCGACGGCTTGATAAATCTTTGGGTCGCGCCTGTAGGCGACGCCGCGCGGGCAGTCAGACTGCCAACCGGCAACGTCGGGTTCTATGCGTCCGCGGGAAACAATCTCGGTTGGACCATGGATGATCGCGTCGTCTACATGTCAAACGAGGGTGGCATTCCGGATATATGGATTGCCGATCCGAGCGGACGCAATCGGAAGCAATTGACTACCCGCGGCGGTGTCAGCCCGGTTGCTACGTCTGATGGCAAGTACGTCGTTTTCATTTCGGCGCGCGATGGGAACCTGGCGGTGTGGCGAATGAATATCGACGGCAGTAATCCCGTGCGCCTGACCAATGGTCCAACAGACGTTTATCCGTCGCTGACTCCCGATGGCAAGTGGGTGGTCTACATCGACAATGCTGGGGCGAAGCCGACGGCGTGGAAAATTTCGATCGACGGCGGCACGCCGGTGCAGCTTACGGATCACGTGGCGAGCTCCGCGATTGTTTCACCGGATGGGCAGTTGTTGGCGTACTCGTATCCTGAATCGCCCGATCCATTCGCGCCGCCAAATCGGGTTGCGGTGGTGAACTTCGCGGACAATAGCCCGGTGGCGACGTTCAGTTTTAATCCGAGCAGCACCGTGCCGACGTTGATCCAATGGAGCGCGGATGGGAAGGCGATCCTTTACACTGTCAACATCAACAGCGTTTCAAACGTCTGGAGCCAGCCGCTCGCGGGCGGCAAGCCGGCGCCGGTTACAGATTTTAAAGACAGTCTCATGACGGGATTTGCGTGGTCCAGGGACGGCAAACTATTCGCTGCCACACGCGGCTCGTTGATACGCGACGCGGTTTTGATCACAGATGTGAAGTAGTCTGAAATACGCTAAAGGGTTTGGTGATCTCATGCCAAGGTACGCCGAAGGCGTTACATAATTCCAGCCCAGGGTTGCTTCAACCCTGGGGAAACTACCGATTCTTAGAAAACTCTGAAGGAGTTCGACGCCACAGGCGGAGGCAACGCTTTCAGCGTTCTCTTATTATGTTCGACTTGTTCCCAGGGTTGTCGCAGACTCCAACCCTGGGCTGAAATTATCAAACGCCTTTGGCGTTCCTAAAGCTGGAGACAAAATGGATCTTCGTGTTTTGCTGACGACTTTCGGCATCATCTTTCTCGCCGAAATGGGTGATAAAACTCAACTCGCCGCGATGACGATGTCGGCGCAGACAAAGAAGCCGTGGGCTGTATTCATCGGCGCCAGTATCGCCCTGGCCGCGGTTTCGGCGATCGGCGTGTTGGTCGGCGGTGTGGTTGGACAGTACGTGCCGTTAGAGTGGGTGAAGCGCGTCGCCGCCGGAGCGTTTATCTTAATAGGAGTGTTAATGCTAATCGGCAAAATCTAATGCCCCAAACTCCCCATATCGAACGTCACTTCATGGCTAGTGACGTCGTTCGTGACGTCGTGATCGGAATGGCTGACGGACTCACGGTCCCTTTCGCACTCGCCGCCGGTTTAAGTGGAGCAATCGATCAATCAGGCATCATCGTGACAGCCGGTCTCGCGGAGATCGCCGCTGGCTCGATCGCGATGGGCCTCGGCGGTTACATGGCCGCCAAAAGCGACGCAGAACACTACGCCAAAGAACGCGAACGAGAGAAACGCGAAGTCGCTGAAATCCCGCACGAAGAGATGCGCGAAGTCGCCGAAGTCTTTCAGGAATACGGCCTGACGCCGGAGCAGACGTGGCCCATTGTCGAAGCTTTGAGAAAACAGCCAGGCAACTGGATCGATTTTATGATGCGTTTCGAGCTGGGCCTGGAACCACCCAACCCGCGCCGCGCATTAACGAGCGCGCTGACAATCGCGAGCGCTTACGTCGCCGGCGGTTTGATCCCGCTCGGGCCGTACATGTTCGCTCACACGACCGCCGACGCGTTGCTGGTTTCAATCGTCCTGACGCTTCTTGCCTTGCTGATTTTTGGCTTTGTAAAGGGACGGTTTACGGGCACGCGGCCGATCAGAAGCGCGCTTCAGACTGCTTTCATCGGCAGCGTCGCCGCCGGCGCGGCATTTGGCATTGCCCGGCTGATCGGTGGCTAATATAATTTCCCCCGTTAAGAAATCCGTTCAATCCGTGTCCTCCGTATTTATCGAAGGAGTACACGATTGCCGATTGCCGCTACCGCCATTTCCTTGCGACCCGAACTAGCACATGCCGACGACGTTGCGCTGCTCAAAGCCATCGCTGCAAAGGACGAGGCTGCGTTGGGGCGCATCTACGATCGCTACCGGGTAATCCTGTTTAGCGTGCTGGTGCGTATATTGAATGACCGCGCGGAAGCGGAAGACGTTCTTCAGGAAGTGTTTCTGCAAGTTTGGCGGCGCGCGGCAGACTTTGACGAAGTTCGCGGCCGCCCGTTCACCTGGCTGGTTACGCTGACACGCAGCCGCGGCATCGATCGGCTGCGCACGTTGGCGTCGCGCGAGCGCGTCGCGCAGGCGGGTGCGAAAGAAGCAGCGGAAGAGTTTTCCGATGCCGCCACGGACGCCGTCAGGTCGGAAGAACGCAACGTAGTAAACAACGCCCTGGCCCAACTCCCCGAAGAACAGAAGCACCCGTTGATGCTTGCGTATTTCGACGGGCTAACCCAGTCGGAAATCGCCCGGCAACTGGGCGCGCCGTTAGGCACCGTGAAGACGCGCATGCGAAGTGGCATGATCAAGCTGCGCGAGCTGTTGTCGGCCAAGGGAGAGTATTTTGGTTATTAACTGAAGCGAACGATGGTGCACGAAGACTACAAAGCGATGTTACCGGCACACGCGCTGTCCGCGCTCGACGCGGATGAGGCGCTGGCGTTGAGCCGGCATCTGTCTGAATGCGCCGAGTGCCGGGATGAGCTGGCGGATTGGGAGAACGGCGCGGCGGCGTTGTCGCTGAGCGCGCCTGCGGCTGAGCCCTCGCCGGAAGTTCGTGAGCGGATCATGGACGCGATACGCGCCGAGAAGGTGGTTCAGTTTCCCGCGGCGCGGCGAAGCGCGTGGATGTCGTTTGGCGCGATTGCCGCTGCTGTTTTGTTTGTTGCGTTGATGGTGGTGATCGTAATGCTCTGGCAGCAGAACCGCGCGATGCAGCAGGAGATCGCTCGCTCGAATGAGTTCGTCAGATTGGTAACTACGCCGGGCACGCGCAGGCTGGAACTGGCCGGCACTGCCCAGGCGACTGGCGCGACGGCCACGCTGGCTTACGACAAGAACGGCAAGGCGATGTTGATGGCGAGCGGGTTACCGCCGGCGCCGCGCGGTAAGGAATATCAATTATGGTTTATTGTCGGCAGCAAAGCGCCGATGCCCGGAAAATCGTTTGCCCCTGATTCAACCGGTGGAGGAACGTTGACGGATCAAGTGCCGCAGGAGGCGATGGACGCGGCCGTGTTTGCGATCACGCTCGAACCGGCGGGCGGAATGCCCGCACCGACGGGTGAGATTTATCTTCGCAGTGGACTGTGAGAAACACGGATTTAAGAATTCAGATTAGGATGCTACACTCTTCCACATGAATTCGGAGCAGAAGAAACAGCCTCGCGAGGTCGACAACCAGATTTCAGATTCCACCGGGCAGTACGACCTGCGGTTCGTGTTGTGGCGACAATTCTGCGCGCAGAATGGTCTCTCGGTTGACACTCTGCCGAGCCAGTTGAATAACGAGCAGAAAGATCTCTGGGAAGAGATGAAGTCGAAGCGTCTGCGTTGATGTTTAGAACCGCCCGCGGCCGATTTGAAAGCCGCCAGTGAGAAATGGATTGGTCAATCGCTCCTCGCCGATTGTGGTGACCGGTCCGTGACCTGAAAAGACCTCCACGTCGTCGTCAAGCGTCAACAACTTGTTCTTGATTGAGTCGAGCAACTGCTCCGTCGAACCGCCGGGCAGATCCGTCCGGCCAATCGATCCTGCAAACAACACATCGCCGACAAACACTTTTCGCTCATTTGCTTCGTGCAAGCAGACGTGACCCGGCGTGTGTCCCGGACAATGCAGCACGTCGAACTCCAATTCGCCGACGCGATACTTCTGCCCGTCCGTCCAATATTCATCAACCGGCGGCGGCTGCTCGAACTCCATCCGCATCGCCGCCCACTGCGAGCGCGGAATTCCGATCCACGCCGGCTGTTCGGGCAAGCCGACATACATAAACTCGTCGCCCTTGTGCAAATTGATCTTCGCTTCCGGCTTCAACTTCTTCAGTGCCGCGACACCACCGACGTGATCGAGGTGCGCATGCGTCAGCGCGATCGCCTGCAAAGTGAGACCGTGTTTTTCGAGCACCTCGACGATGCGCTCCGCCTCGTCGCCGGGATCGATGCAGATCGCGCGTTTCGTTTTTTCACAGCCGAGAATGCGAGTGTGCTGTTGAAAAGCGGTGACTGTGAGCTGTTCGATAATCATTTGTTTTGATAACTTTGTAACACGGATTATGACGCAATGCCTATCGGTGTGAAATCAGCGCCACTCGCGAACGTCCTCGATTCAATGACCGTCGAAGGCGCGCCTGAACTGACGGAACACCTCGACGGCGGCGCTTTGAAGTGTTACGCGTGCGGCCATCGCTGCCTGATCAAATCAGGCAAACGCGGCATCTGCAAAGTTCGCTTCAACGAAGACGGACAGCTTCGCGTCCCCGCAAACTACGTCGCCGCGCTCGCCTGCGATCCAACCGAGAAGAAACCGTTTTTCCACGTTCTGCCGGGATCTGACACGCTCACGTTCGGCATGTTGGGTTGCGACTTGCACTGCGCCTATTGCCAAAACTGGCTCACGTCGCAAGCATTGCGCGACGACTCCGCCGGCACAAACCCGACACCCGTTTCACCGGAGCGATTGGTGACGATGGCGAAGGCGTACGGTGCGTCGATGGTCGGCAGCAGTTATAACGAGCCGCTGATCACTGCCGAGTGGGCCGTCTCGGTGTTTCAACAAGCGCGGCCCGCGGGATTCAAGACGGCATTCATTTCAAACGGCAACGCGACGCCGCAGGTGCTCGACTACCTCCGTCCCTGGACCGACTGTTACAAGATCGATCTGAAGTCGATGAACGACAAGAACTATCGCCAGCTCGGCGGCGTGGTCGACAACATTCTCGAAACGGTGAAGATGGTCCACGAGCGCGGTTTCTGGGAAGAGATCGTGACGCTCGTCATTCCGGGCTTCAACGATTCGATTGACGAACTGCGCCGCGCGGCGGACTTCATCGCTTCAGTCTCGCCGGACATTCCGTGGCACGTTACGGCTTTTCATCAGGACTATCGTATGACCGAGAATGCGAACACGACTGCGGAACAGTTGATTCGCGCGTGCGAGATCGGTCGTGAAGCTGGATTGAATTACATCTACGCCGGCAATCTGCCGGGACGAGTCGGACGTTGGGAGAATACTTACTGTCCGTCGTGCGACGAGTTGTTAGTCGAACGATACGGTTATCTGATTAGACAGGTAAACGTAACGAGGGACGGCCGCTGTCCGCAATGTTCGACGACCATCCCTGGAATTTGGATTAAAAATTAAAAAATCAGTGTTTACTTGGACGGCGCTGGAGACGCCGTCGGAACCGCGATCTTCGTCGTCTGCGAAGCTACTGACTGCCACCTTCCATTTCGTTTCGCATAAACATCCAGGAAGCGATACTCACCGCTGATGTCAATCGGCTTCGGCGATTTCGGATCTTTGTACTTTCCGTTCCTGATAACTCCGCGCCCGGTGATGAAGGCGGCATCGGCATTGAGCGCCGTAACTTTGGTATCGAAAAGTTCCCACGAGTCGGCGGTTATCGCGCCTGTTTCGATGCTTTGCACTTCTTCATTCTTCCCTCCCACGACGCCGTCGGGATAGGTGATGATCGCATCGTCTGCCAGTATGCGTCTGACCGCGTCCGCGTCCTTCGTCTTGTATGCTCCCGACCATTCTTTTTCTAGCCTGATCAGGTCAGCTTCGATGGAAGCCGTATTGATTGGTTCGGGACCACTGTTCTTGTTTGTCATCAAGCTGGAATTCACGTTCGTCTCAGCCGTCTTTCCACAACCAAACGACGCAAACGCCAGCAGCGCGAGCATCAGGAGGAGAGCGACTGGGGGAAGATTTCTTTTCATATTCTGCTTCTACGCCAAACCGTATTCCGAGTCAACACTGTTTCGTTAGGAATTACGCCGCAGGCGTTGGTTAATTCGAGCCCAAGGTTGCTTCAACCCTGGGTACAGCAGGAGGAGAACTAGAAAACACTGAAAGTGTTCGGATTGCAATTGAAACTCCTTCAGAGTTCAAGATTGATGAACGACTTAACCCAGGGTTGAAGCAACCCTGGGCTGGAATTAACTAACGCCTTCGGCGTAATGACCATATTCAAACTACACCACTTCACTAGGTTGCTGCGCCATTGACAGCACCATTTCTTCGGATCTATTGTTCGGCACATGTGAGCGGGCTGTGGCGTTTTGGACAGTTTTACCGGCTCGCGAACCCTGCCAGTTTTGGTCCTAAACATACTTACCCATGGGAAGGAGGTAGCCATGACTTACCTTTCTCGATCCTCTAAACTTTGGTTACTGAACCGGGCTGTGCTTGTGGGGATCTGTCTATTGTTTGCCGGCACTGCCGCGGCGCAAACAACTCGCAAGAGTCCAGCACCAGACGACGAACCGATCTTTCTCGAGTATCGCGGAATTCAGATCGGATGGGTCGCAGACGAAGTGCGCAAGAAGCTGGGCAACCCCGCTGACAAAGGCGACGAGCAGGATTTTTTCGTCTTCGGCGAGAAAGAAACCTGCCAGATCCTTTACGATAAGGCGACGAAGAAAGTGACCGCGATCTCGGTGGACTTTATGAACGGCTCGCAGACGGTGATCACGCCGGTACAAGTATTCGGGTCTGACTTCGAAGGGAAGCCTGACGGATCGAAGTACAAACTCGTGCGTTATCCGAAAGCCGGCTACTGGGTGTCGTACAGCCGCACGGCCGGCGACACGCCAATCATCACGGTAACGATGCAGAAGATGCAGGGCCCGTAGAATTAATGGCAGTTACTTCGTTCGCCATTAAAGAGCACGCAGGGACCCTGGGATTCAACAAGATCGGGATCGTCAGCGCCGCTCCACTCGAGGAGGAAGGGCGGCGCCTGAAAGAGTGGCTTGCTCGCGGCTATCACGGCTCGATGGCCTGGATGGCGCGCGACGTCGAAAAACGTGTGAGTCCGCGTGAGATCTTTCCGCGGCGCGCGCTCCGTTGTCGTCGTCGCTCTCAACTACTACACGCCTCATCAGCACGAAGAAAATTCTGCTACGGGAAAAGTGTCGCGTTACGCGTGGGGTGATGATTACCACGACGTAATGACGTCAAAACTCCGCGCGCTGCTGGCGTGGATCAAGGAACACGATCCGCGCGCGGAAGGAAAAGTCTGTGTCGACATTCAACCGGTGATGGACAAAGCGTGGGCCGTGCGCGCCGGGCTCGGTTGGATCGGCAAACACTCGAACGTGATCACGCCGGAGTATGGTTCGTGGGTCTTCATCGGCGAGCTGTTGTTGAATCTGGAGCTCGACTACGATGTCGAAGGCATCGAGGATCATTGTGGCACGTGTACGCTTTGTATCGACGCGTGTCCGACGGCGGCGATTACCGAGCCTTATGTTGTCGATTCGAATAAGTGCATCTCGTATGCGACGATCGAATTGCGCGAGCCGGAGCTGCCTTCGTCGATCGAGGAAAATCTTTCCGGTTGGATATATGGCTGCGACATCTGCCAGGACGTTTGCCCGTGGAACCGCTTCGAGCAGGTGACTGGCGAACCGCGCTTCGAGCCGCGAGAGGGAAACGTAAACGCCGAGCTTCGTGATATTGTCGAGCTCAGCCACGAACTTTATGTCGAACGTTTTCGCGGCAGCGCCATGAAGCGCGCGAAGCTTTCCGGGTTACAGCGCAACGCGCGGGCGTTGCTACATAATCTATGAAAATTCTGATCCTGGTATTTCTAACATTCGTGTCATTCATTTCAGTTCAAGCACAAACGCCCGCCGATCTTCGTCGCCTTGCCGACGAATATTACAAGTGGCGCGATCAGAACCTTCCGGTGCAATCGAGTGACGCCGGCCTGCACACGTGGGACGACAAGCTGACCGATTATTCGTTGTCGGCGATTCTGGCGCGCCGTCTTTACGTTAAAGATCTGCTGAACAAAGTGCAGTCGATTCCCACGGCGAACTGGTCCAGGGACGATCGCATTGACTGGCTGTTGTTTCGTTCGGAGCTTGAAGGCATCGCGTTTTTCAATCGCGTAATGGATTTCGAGTCAACCGATCCGCAGCTTTACCTGAACGAGTGCGCCAGCGGGATCTTTTCGTTGCTCAAGAAGGAATACGACAAGCCACGCGTGCGTGCGCTTGCGGCTACTGCGCGTTTGAAACAGATGCCGTTTGTGATAGACAAGGCGAAAGCGAATCTCACGAAACCGGTGCAGCTTTACGCGCGGCTCGCGATCGAGTCGGCGCGTTCGATCGACGGTCTTTTTAACGACAGCTTGATGACACTCGCGACGGATCTCACGCCCGCGGAGAAAGCGAACCTGATCGCGTCGCGAGATGCGGCGTTGAAATCGATTCACGGTTTTGCCGATTGGCTCGAACAGCGTTTGCCGGGCATGGTCCCGTTCAAACCGATGGGCGTCGAGAACTACAACTATCTGCTCAAAAACGTTTACCTTCTGCCGCTCGACGCGGACCAGGTGGACATGTTGGGCCAAACTGAGTTGGGCCGTTATCGCGCGTTGGAGTCGTTGCTTTCCGATCCTTCGCTCGCCGATCCGAATCCCGCGCGCAGCAAAAGTATTCCGGTTGACCAGCAGGACTTTCTGAAGAAGTACGAAAGCCGCCAGGCGGAGATGATCGAGTTTCTGAAAAACCGGAAGCTGGTGACGATTCCGTCGTTTGTTGGTCCATTCGAGATTCGACAGTTGCCGGAAGCGTTCAAGCCGACGAGCCCCGGTGGTTTTATGAACCCGCCCGGCGTTTACGACAAAGACAACAGCGGGTTCTACTTCATTCCCACTTATAATCCGGCCAGCAAGAACTTCTACATTCGCGCCGCGATTGAAGACCCACGTCCGATCCTGGGCCACGAAGGCATTCCCGGTCACTTCCTGCAACTCTCGATCGCGAACAAAGTGCCGAACGAGATCCGCCGCCAGCATTTTGACGGGATCTTTATCGAGGGTTGGGCGCTCTACACCGAAGAGATGCTCATGCGCACCGGGTTCTATCCGGATAACTCAGCCGCGCAGGGACAGATCCTGCGGCTCTCGCGCTATCGTGCGGCGCGCATCGGCGTGGACGTGAACCTGCACACGGGCAAGTGGACATTCGATCAGGCAGTCAAATATTTCATGGAAGCGGGCGGACTCGACCGCGAGGCGGCTGAAGGCGAGGCTGCGGGCGCCGCGTCGTCGCCGACGCAGAAGATCACGTACATCACCGGCAAGTGGCAGATCATGCGGCTGCTCGGAAAGTATCGCGACCAGCGGGGCGCGAATTTTCAACTCGGCCAGTTCCATGACGACCTGTTGAAGAATGGCAGCCTGCCGTTATCGATTGTCGAGTGGCTCCTGTTAGACGATCGTTCGAGCCTGGACCAGGCGCTCAAATAACAATGATTAGACACGCAACCAATCCGGAGTATGCGGATGAGATACGATCGAGCTTTTCGAAGCAGACGATCATGGAGCTGATTGGCGGTGAACTGATGCTGATCGAACCGGGAGTCGTGGAGATCATGCTGCCGTATCGCCCCGATCTCACGCAACAGCACGGTTATGTTCACGCCGGCATTGTGACGACCATCGCCGATTCCGCCTGCGGCTACGCTGCGTACAGCCTGATGCCGCCGGGATCTGATGTGCTGGCGGTGGAGTTTAAAGTGAACTTATTGCGCCCCGCGAAGGGCGACAAA
Source organism: uncultured Acidobacteriota bacterium (assembly GCA_963770215.1). Taxonomy (GTDB): domain Bacteria; phylum Acidobacteriota; class Blastocatellia; order Pyrinomonadales; family Pyrinomonadaceae; genus PSRF01. The sequence goes on along the minus strand of CAVYOP010000004.1, from coordinate 778,689 downwards.
TTTGTGGCGCGTGCGGAAGTCATCAAACCTGGCAAGACTCTCACGGTCGTCCGCGCCGACGTTTTCGCAGTAACCAACGACGAGCAAAGTGCTCTCGTGGCCACGATGCTCGGCACCATGATGCGGTTACCCCGCGCAGCGGGTTAAGAAACAGCCGCGTGCTAGGGGTTAACCGCCGGCGGCTGGTATCATCTTCCTCACATGTCCCTACTGCATGATTCATTCGGAAGAGCTATCCGCGACCTGCGCGTCTCGCTGACGGATCGGTGTAATTTCCGGTGTTTTTACTGTCTCCCGCACGGCGAGCCGCCGATTGCGCCGAAGGAGCAGATGCTCTCATACGAGGAAATCGAGTATGTCTGCCGGATCTTCGTGTCGCTGGGTATCGAGAAGCTGCGGCTGACGGGCGGTGAGCCGATGATGCGCCGCGACATCGAGACGATCATTCGCAAGCTGTCGGAGTTGAAGCAGGACGGTTTGCAGGATCTGAGCTCTCACGACCAACGGCTATTTCCTGCCGGAGCGCGCGCGCGGGTTGAAGGAAGCGGGGCTCGATCGCGTCACGATCAGTCTCGACAGTTTGAAGCGCAGCGTGTTCAAGCAGATGACGGGCGTCGACGTGTTAGACAAAGTGCTCGCCGGGATTGCCGCTGCCAAAGAAGCCGGGCTCGAGCCGATAAAGATCAACGCCGTCATCGTGCGCGGTCATAACGAAGACGAGGTCGCCGATTTCGCTGCGTTTGCGCGCGAGCACGACGTGAAGATGCGGTTCATCGAGTTTATGCCGCTTGATTCGGGTCACGAGTGGACGCGTGAAGATGTGTTTTCCGGTCGCGAGATTCACGATCGCATTCACGAACGCTTTCCGCTCGTGAAGCTTAACGTGCAGCGTGGGTCGGAAACGTCTGCGCGTTATCGTTTCGCGGACGGCGCGCCCGGTGAAGTTGGAATCATCGCGCCGGTGACGGAGCCGTTCTGCGGCGCGTGCTCGCGCATTCGGTTGACCGCCGATGGCCAGATTCGAACGTGTTTGTTTTCGACTGTCGAACACTCGCTGCGCGACGTCATCCGCAGCGGCGCCAGTCGCGAAGAGATCGTGGAATACATCGAATCGGTGGTTTATAAAAAAGAACCTCGCCACTTCATCAACGATCCGGAATTTGTCGCTCCCTCGCGCACGATGAGCTTCATCGGCGGTTAGCGAAAAGGGTGCCCACGGAGGGCCACCCCTACAAATCAATCGTCACGTCAGAGCATTCTTGTAGGGGAGGCCCTCCGTGGCCACCCTATGCTTTGTCGATGTCGTTTACCGCTTTGAGACCCGACGACAGCGCGCCTTGAATCCACGAATACCACGGCGATAGATGTTCGCCTGCGAAATAAACTCGCCGGTCAGGCGCTGGTGCCGTCAGCAGATCGATTAAGCCGACAAATCCCCACGCGCCGCGCGACCACTCGTCTTCGGTCCAACACTTCGTCACGCCGCGTTCGAAGTTCGCCCGCAGACCGGTGAAGATCGAGTCGAGCTGAGACAACGTTTGCGAGATGCGTTCGGGCTCTTTCAACGAAGTGATTCGTTCAGCTTCGCCGGGTCGCGCATATGTCATCAGGATTCCGCGCGGTCCAGGCTGGCTCCACGTCGGCTGCCAGATCTCGATCGCGCCTTTCGTGAACGCGAAACCGTTGAGGCCGTTGTTTTCCCAGAAGCGAGTTTTCGTTTGCACGTAGACGCGTGAGACGGCGTCGTAAGGCGTTCGCTTGATCAGGTCTTTCTTGCGTGAAGACAAGCCGGGGAGTTCGAGGCGACGCAGAACGGAGAACGGGATCGTGCAAAGCACAACGTCTGCGGACATCGATTGCGTCGAACCGTCTTTCACGAATTTTACGCTCGCTTGTTTTGGATCTTGTTCGAGCCTTGTGACTGCGGCGCCGTAGTGAATCTTGTTTGCGAGACGCGCGGCGAATGCTTGCGGCAGCAGATCCATGCCGCCTTTGATTTTGTGCCAGAGTTCAGGCGTGCCGCCCAGTTCTTCGCCGTAGTTTTGCGACATCGCATCGGTGAAGCCGTCGATCGAGACTTCGCGACGGCCGCCGAGATCGAAGCGCACGATGTTCAGTTTCGATGGGTAGAAGGGTTCGAGGGGGAGATTGAATTCCTTGATGTATTTGTGGGTGAGCTCGTGATTGTCGCGGACGCGGGCCGCGCCTGCTTCGGCGTACAGTCCGTCGGCAAATGGTTCGCGCAGGGTGTGGACGCGGCCGCCGGGACGGGTGCGTGCTTCGAGGATTGTGATGTCGTGGCCGAGTTTTGAGAGTTCGTATCCGGCGGCGAGTCCGGCCATTCCAGCGCCCAGGATGAGCACCTTCTTGGCCGGAGTTTTAAGAACCAGCCGCCGAGCATCCAGACCAGCGCCTGCGATCGCAAGAGCGCCACGCCCCAGGAACTGCCGGCGAGTTATTGCCAATTAAATTGCCTTCCAATCCGCGTTTACTGATTCCGTGTTCGTGAATCCGGGCGGTTCGGACGAGCCGGAGTGGCCGGTGGTGTTGTCGGTTCGTCCGGCGGACGCGCCGGCATCTCCGCGCCGGGCAGGCGTGGCAGCAGGTCGTCGCGCATCGCCAGTTGATAAACCGACCACGCGACGATCATTGCGTTCTTCTTCACGTCGTCTTCGAGGATGCGCTCGTACGTGTCGAGGTTCGTGTGCCATGTGTGCGAGTTGTACTCGATCGGATCCTGGCCCATGCCGATTCCCGGCATTCCCGCCTGGTTGAACGACGTGTTGTCAGAACCACCAAGCCGCCGGCTGCGCGACGCCACCGCTCCAACAACGCCATCTTCTTTGAACGGCGCCAGAATGTCGCGCAGAATGTTCGCCGCTTCCGGCGGTCCAAACACAGACGCACCACGCACACGCCCGGTGCCGGAATCGATATTGAAATACCCGCCAAACTTCTCAAACCCCGGCTTCGGGTTCTCATAAGAACCGAAATGTTCTTTGACGTAAGCGATCGACCCGAGCAGTCCCTGCTCTTCACCGCTCCACAGCGCAACGCGAATCGTGCGTCGCGGCTTAACATTCAACGCCTTGAGGATACGCGCAGCCTCCATCATGATCGCGCAGCCGATCGCGTTGTCAGTGGCGCCGGTGGCGGCGTGCCACGAGTCGAGGTGTCCGCCGAGCATGATCACTTCATCCGCTTTGTCGCTGCCGCGGATCTCGCCGATCGTGTTGTAAGACGTAGCGCCTTCCGGATAGACGCGATTGACGATATTGAACTCCAGCGTGACGTCCGTGCCGTCGTTGAGAATGCGCGTGATGCGGCCGAAGTCTTCATTGCTCATAACGACCGTCGGCACGGTTTTGCTGACGTCGAACGTCTGGTTATTGAAAGCGCGGATCTGTCGAAACTCGCGCCCCGCATCGTTGACGCGCACGACCGCGCCGTTCGCTTTCAGAAACGTGTCGAGCTGTTCGTTGATTTGACGGTTTGTAAGCGGACGCGGCGCGTTAACCGCCGGCGTGGGCGTCGGCGATGGCGTTGGAAAAGCAAATGGCCGCGCGTTTGGACCATAACGTTGTGCCGCCTGTTCGTCGGACTGTCGCTTCGCGGGTGGATTCAGGTTGACGGGGAGCACCGCCGCTCTGCCGACCAGCACGATCCTGTCACGCACGAGTGATTTCTGCGTGCCGAAGAACGCGGTCAACTGTTCCTGCGACGGTCGCTCGGGAAGCAGTAGCTGATGAGCTTTGGCGGTCACTGTTCCTTTCGTGCCAGGCGTCCAGGCAAGCGCCTCGACGACCAGGGCATCTTTCACCGGGGAGATCAGGTGCGCGGTGAGCCGCTCGTTGGCCCAACCGGGATGTTTAAAGTCCCACGGTTCGAGGTGCGCGTTATCGAGTCCCCATGCCGTCATCTGTTTCACCGCCCACTCGGCTGCCGCCTTGTGGTTCGGCGAACCCGTCAGGCGCGGGCCATAAACGTCGCTGAACATGTGCATGGTTTTCATTATTTGCGAACGCTCCATCGCTTCCTTGCGGATGCGGGCGAGCATGTCTCCGCTTCCATTTTGGGCGGCGATGGGCAGTGCGAGCAGCGATACGACAACCGCCAAAGTAAGCGACAGCGCGACAAACCGTTTAAGCATTTAGTGTCTCCGGAAAAGGCCGATTAGGTTGGGTCCTAGCGGCGAGATTATACTTTAGTTGGAGCATTTTCCGTTTATCAGTTTCCATTTGTCATTTCTCATTTGTTGTTGTGCCTGCCGGGACTCAAGATGAAAAATGACAAACGGAAAACGACAAACGGAAAATGACTATTTCACGGGAGAAACAGATGAGCGCAGTGGTTAAGTCATCGTCGCGAGGAAATTCGCAGCGGGTTTATGTCGAGGGTAAATTGCCGGGCGTCAAGGTGCCGTTTCGGGAGATCACGCAAATGCCGTCGCGCAATTTCGACGGCAGTTTGGCGCCGAATCCGCCGGTGCGGGTTTACGACACGAGCGGACCGTGGGGCGACAACGAAGTTAATTGCGACGTGAGCAACGGACTGCCTGCCGTGCGCGAAGACTGGATTCGCGCGCGCGGTAACATCGAGGAGTGCGAAGGGCGCACGCCGCAGCCGATCGACGATGGTTACTTGACGTTTGAAGCCGCGAACCGCGCGCGAGTCAAGGACGTCGGCAAACTCGAAGATTTTCCGGGATTGCGGCGGCGAGTGTTGCGAGCGAAGCCGGGCGCGTGTGTGACGCAACTGCACTACGCGCGTCGCGGGATCATCACGCCGGAGATGGAGTTTATCGCGATCCGCGAAAATCTCGGCCGTGAGGCAGCGTTTGCTGCCGCCGGCGATGCGCCGCGCGATTCGTTGTTACACCAACACAACGGGCAATCGTTTGGCGCGGCGATTCCGTCTTATGTCACGCCGGAGTTTGTCCGCGACGAAGTCGCACGCGGGCGTGCGATCATTCCGGCGAACATCAACCATCCTGAGTCGGAGCCGATGATCATCGGCCGCAACTTCCTCGTCAAGATCAACGCGAACATCGGAAACTCCGCTGTCGCTTCGTCGATCGAGGAAGAGGTCGACAAGATGCGTTGGTCCATACGTTGCGGATCTGACACCGTGATGGATCTCTCGACCGGAAAGAACATTCACGCCACGCGCGAGTGGATCATCCGCAACTCGCCCGTGCCAATCGGCACTGTCCCGATCTACCAGGCGCTCGAAAAGGTTGGCGGCAAAGCTGAAGAACTGACGTGGGAAATCTTTCGCGACACCCTCATCGAACAAGCCGAGCAGGGCGTCGACTATTTCACGATCCACGCCGGTGTGCGATTGCCTTATATCCCATTGACTGCCCGGCGCACGACGGGAATCGTGAGTCGTGGCGGATCGATCCTCGCGAAGTGGTGCCTCGCGCATCACGAAGAGAGTTTTCTTTACACGCGCTTTCACGAAATCTGCGAGATCATGGCTGCGTATGACGTTTCATTCTCGCTGGGCGATGGTTTGCGTCCGGGATCGATTGCCGACGCTAACGACGAGGCGCAGTTTGCCGAACTGGAAACGCTGGGTGAGCTGACGAAGATCGCGTGGGAGCACGATTGCCAGGTAATGATCGAAGGACCGGGTCACGTGCCGATGCACCTGATCAAGGAGAATATGGACAAGCAGCTCGCAACGTGTCACGAAGCGCCGTTCTACACGCTTGGTCCACTCACGACCGACATCGCGCCCGGTTACGATCACATCACGTCGGCGATTGGCGCGGCGATGATCGGATGGTTTGGAACGGCGATGCTGTGTTACGTCACGCCGAAAGAGCACCTCGGTTTGCCGAACAAGAAGGACGTGAAAGACGGCGTCATCGCTTACAAGCTGGCGGCGCACGCGGCTGACTTGGCGAAGGGACATCCGGGCGCGCAGTATCGCGACAATGCGTTATCGAAGGCGCGGTTCGAGTTTCGCTGGGAAGATCAGTTCAATCTTTCACTCGATCCGGAAGTGGCGCGTGAGTTTCACGACGAAACTCTGCCGCAGGAAGGAGCGAAGTTGGCCCACTTCTGTTCCATGTGCGGCCCACATTTCTGCTCGATGAAGATCACCCAGGACGTCCGTGAATATGCTGCGCAGAAGCAGATCGACGAGTCAGAGGCGTTGGGTGTAGGGATGAAAGAAAAGGCCAAGGAGTTTGTCGATGCCGGAGGCGAAATCTACCGACAATAAGTTTGTTGCGTTGCAGTCTGAAATGCTGGTGGCTGTGCGTTATAACGAGGAGGCTCAGATGCTCGATGTAATCTTCCGCACGGGTGAGAAGTACAGGTACAAGGGCGTGCCGCCAATTGAGTTCGACGGTTTGATGAGCGCGAATTCTCATGGGCAGTACATGCATCAGAACATCCTCGGATCCTATGAGTACGAACGGCTTGATTGAGCTTACTCTTTGAGTAATTCGACTGCCTTCAGCACGCGCGCAATGCCGCGGTTGATGTGCGTGCCCAGGGCGACCAGGCCGAGAATGACGATCGAATAACAGCTCACGGTCGAGATCAACAGCAGCACGTGCAATTTGTTTGAGAAGTCGGCCAACAAGACGAAAGTCAGGATAAAAGCCATCTCGACAACGAACGCGCCGATGAATGCGAGCTTGAAATTGCGTTCGCTGCGATCGATTCGCGCCAGTGCCGCAGCCCTCACCTCGTCGATGCTTTTCACTCTTTGTGCCATCGCTAACACCTCCTTTACTTATTCCACATGGAATAGACCACGAACGAAGTAACCACAAACTCCACGATCGCAAACACGATCAATGCCTTCTTAAGTAGTCATTCCAACCTCCTTCTTAATCTTTCGAGTCCATAAGACAAACGCGACTTCACCGTGCCCACCGGAATGTCCAACACCGCCGCCGTCTCGACCAACGACATCTCGTGCAGGTAGTAGAGCACTATCACTGCGCGGCTCGCGGGCGATAAATCCTGGACCAGTTCCGGCAGACGATCGATCAGCTCCGGCGGATAAACGGGCTCACCTGCGGGAACGACATTCAAGACGCCTTCGTCTCTGATCTGCTCGTTCCAATGCCGTTCCCGCTTCAAATAGCGAAACGCTTCTCGCGTCGCGATCTGATAACTCCACGCGCGAAACGCATGCGGCTCGCGCAACCAACGCAGCTTTCGGTAGATGCGAATGAACACTTCCTGCAGAATGTCTTCCGCAAGCTGCTTCTCGTTCACCACGCTGACGATGTAACGAAACAGCGGCTCCTGCACGCTCTTGAACAGCTCGTTCAGCGCCTCGCGATTGCCAGACTGCGCCTGCAACACCCACCAGTTTTCCTGCTCCGATGTTGCCTTGCCAGCCATTCACCTATTATGACCCGCGAAACCCGAATTCGGTTCGGATCGGCGACCTCCGCGGTCCTCTGCGGCTCTCTGCGGTTCCCTGCGTTTTAATAGTGTCAGACGCAGGTTACCGCAGAGAACACAGAGGACCGCAGAGATCGCGGAGATCTTTTTGTGCTATTTTCTGCCCATGCGCTTATTAATTTGCCTGCTGCTCACCGCACTGTTCCTGGCGCCACCAGCCCACTCGCAGCGCCGCTTTGCCGAAGGAAGCGTGCCGCCGCCGAAGTTTGCCGACCCCGAACGCAAACAGAAACTGGCCGCCGCGTTTCCGGAGATCGAAAAGGCGTTCACGGCCTACGTCGAGCGACAACAGATGCCCGGCGCTGTGATGGGTATCATTGTCGACGGCGAGCTCGTCTGGATGAAAGCGGCCGGTGTGCGCGAGACAACGGGAAAAGCGCCAGTCACGCCGGACACGGTTTTTCGCATCGCCTCGATGACCAAGAGTTTCACCGCGATGGCGATTCTCAAATTGCGCGACGACGGGAAGCTGTCGCTCGACGATCCGGTCGCGCGCTATGTGCCGGCGTTTGCGGATCTGTCTTACCCGACGAAAGACTCACCCACGATCACGATTCGTCACCTGCTGACGCACTCTGAAGGTTTTCCGGAAGACAATCCGTGGGGAGATCGCCAGTTGGCCCAAAGCGACGAAACGATGCGCGCCTGGATTCGCAGTGGAATTCCATTTTCAACCGTGCCGGGATCGGAGTTCGAGTATTCAAACTACGGCTTCGCGATCCTCGGCGCTGTCATCGCGCGCGCTTCCGGCAAGCCGTACGCTGATTACGTTCGCGACAACATCCTGCGCCCACTCGGCATGAACGCTTCGACGTTTGAAGAGACCGCCGTGCCGAAGGATCAGATCGCACTCGGCTATCGCTGGGACGGTCAGGCGTGGCAGCCGGAGCCGATCCTGGCCCACGGCTCTTTCGGCGGAATGGGCGGTCTTTGGACCAGCGCTCGCGATCTCGCACGGTACGTCGCATTCCTGATGTCGGCGTATCCCGCGCGCGACGAAGCAGAGCGCGGTCCGATCAAGCGCAGCAGCGCGCGCGAGATGCAGCAAGTCGGACGCTTTCAACAGGCAGGCGCGTTTCGCAGCGCGGTTGATGGTCCACTCACGTTAGGCGCGGGTGGTTATGGTTACGGCCTGGGCGTCTCGCAGGATTGCCGGTTCGCTCATATCGTCGGTCATAGCGGCGGCTTGCCGGGTTACGGCTCGTTGATGCGTTGGTTGCCGGAATACGGCGTCGGCATCATTGCGATGGGCAACAGGACGTACTCCGGTTTCGGCGGCATCTTCAACGAAGCCATAAACGCGTTGCAGAAGACGGGCGCGTTGCAAGCGCGTGTCGTGCAGCCTTCCGCTGCGTTGTTGTCCGTGCAAGCTGACATTTCACAATTGATAATTAAATGGGACGACGCACTCGCGAACCGCATCGCGGCTGACAACTTGTTTCTCGACGTTCCTGCCGAGACGCGCAAGACTCGCTGGCAGGCGGTGTTGAAAGAACACGGCACGTGCCGGCCGGCAAGTTCGATCGAGCCGGAGAACGCGTTGCGTGGAACGTGGAAGATGATGTGCGACCGCGGTTGGTTGGAAGTCGGCATCACGCTCGCGCCGACGATGCCGCCGAAAGTTCAGTCGATCAATATCGCGCCGGTCATACCGCCGGATGCGGAGATGACGAAGACGATCGACACTGTCGGGAAATTGCTTGCCGCATGGGACGCGAAAGCTGTGGAGGCGATTGCCGCGCCGTCGCTGGATGTGCAAAGAATGCAGAAGCAGTTTGCGGCTGCGTTGGCGTGGGGAAGCTGTAAAGTTGGCGAAACGCTGAGCGGAAACGGATCGCGCAGCAGCACGGTGCGGCTTGTTTGCGAGAAAGCGCCGATGGCCGCGCGCGTCAGCGTCGATCCGAATACACATAAATTGACCGGTGTCGATCTGATCCCACTTCGGGAACAGCGATGCGCGCCCTAAATCCGTCACCGGGTGGCCACGGAGGGCCACCCCTACAGAATGTCCGTGGCCATCGAATGTCATTGTAGGGGCCACCCGGCGGCAGCAGGCAAAACGCGGAGTTAGACAAATCCGGCGCGGCGTTGCATTTCTTTCAACGCATCGGGAATGAATGAAGTGATCTGGTATGTTTCTTCGCGGCCATCGGCGTAAGTCTGGTAAAGATTGAAATCGGGAAGCGAAAGACAACTGAGCGGCGACTGGCGTTCGCAACCTGTGTCGAGCCCAACGGCGCTGTGCGAAATGTAAATCCCATGACGCCCTAACCGTCCACGCAACGGCAACAACGGCGTCGGCGTATGACCAAACACGCACGGCTTCCCACGATAGTTCTTGTAAAACTCCATATCGCGCATCCACAACAACGACGTCAGCGAGCTCTCGCTCGGATGCTTGCCTTCGTCGAGCCCGGCGTGAACGTAGATCGCGTGATCGTCTTCGTGGTAATACGGCAACCCGCGCATGAACTCGAGGTGCTCGGCGGGAACCCCACGCTCTAAAATCAGTCTCAGGTCTTCCTCGTCCTGCTCCGCATCGGCCCACGGCGATTGCCCGGTGTACTGTTCAAACGTTCGCTGGCCGCCTACCACCGGCGTGAGCCAGATCGTCGGCATTCCCTCAAGAAAATCCAGCAACATCTGCTCGTGATTTCCCCGCAGACAAATCACTCGCTCCGGATTGTCGCGGCACATTTTCAGGACATGGTCGACGCACCCGGGCGCGTCAGCGCCGCGGTCGATCAGATCGCCGAGTAAGACAAGTGTGTCTGTTTTTGGATCTCGCGGCAGCATGTCGAGCAAGTTGAGGAGCTGCGCGCACCGTCCGTGGATGTCGCCAACGACAAAAGTTTTCATTCAGTCTTGTCCCCGTGAGACGGACGTTGGGTCTTGATACCTTTCATCAATTCGAGGAAACGTGGATCTTCGTGCATGTCCGTCCAATTGGGATCAGACTCAAACCAACGATAATTTTCATTGCCAAGACGAATCGCAGTCTCCAGCCATCTGAGTGCTTCTACCTGGCGGCCCTGCAAGAGGTAGGCGGAGGCGAGCCAATAAGATATATCGTAATCGGCCTCGGCCACCAGCCTGACTTTCTGCGTGAGTTGTTCGTTGGCCTTCGTATGCTGGCCCTGCGCGCTGAGACAGATCGCGAGAATCGGCCGGATGCCGTCCATCTGCGGATGTCTGTGGAGCACTTCCTGAAGAATCCTCGTCGACTCGGCGACCGCGCCTTTGTACGACAGCACGCGCGCGCGAATCACCTTGATCATCGGATGCTCCGGCTCGATCGCCGCGCCTTGATCGAGCTCGCGCAACCCCTGCTCGTAGTCGCCCTGGTACATGAAAATGCGCGCGCGGTTGTAACTCGCCGGCACGCGCTCGCCGGGATTCAGCTTCACCATGCGATCGTAACTGCGCAGCGCTCGTTCGTAATCGCCGTCCAGCCGCGCCACGACTGCACGCACAAAATGCACGCCCGGATCGTTTGGATACTCGTCGCGCAGCAGCTCGACTTCCGTTCGCGCCTTCTGCTTCTGCCCGCCGGTCAGGTAGATGAAGATCATCTGCATGCGCGCTTCGAGCAGTTTCGGATCGAGCGCGAGTGCTTTCTTGAAGGCGTTCCTTGCTTTGTCGTGATCGCCGGACTGGCCCAGTCCTTTTAGAACGCGGTTGACGTAGGAACTGCCAAGCGCCGAATACGCAAGGGCGAAATTCGGATCGATCTCGATTGCGCGGCGGAAGTGTTCGATCGACGAATCGAGATGTTCGCGTTGAACCGTGTGATAGATGAACGTCGCGAGGCAGTCGCGGCCGCGCAGGTACTCTTCGGACGCCGCAGCGTCGGCCGTGGAGCTTTTGGCGAGCTGTAGTTTTTCGTCGTGACTAAGCTCGAGCCGCAAGCCTTCGACGATGCGTTGGACGATGATGTCCTGCACGCCGATGATGTCGCTGGCGTCGGCGTCGATTCGTTCGCTCCAGAGAATCTCGCTGGTGCGGACGTCGAGCAGTTGAGCCGTCACGCGCAGTTTGTCGCTGGCGCGCAGGAACGTCGCGGTCAGAATCGCGTCGACACTCAAATCACGCCCTGCTTCAGCCGGATCGACTTCACGATTTTGATACTTCACGATCACCGACGACGACCGCACGACCAGCGATCGCACGCGCGCCAGTTCCGTGATCACTGCATCCGCCAGCGAGAACTGGTAGAAGTCGATCTCGCGATCGTTACCGACGTTCTTGAACGGCAAAATGGCGACGCTCTTTCGCTCGCGATCGCCCATACTCGTCAACGGGCTCTCGTGCGCTTCGGCAATGCGCCCGGACGGTTTGGAAGAGACGGTCGGCGAATTGTCGGTGGAAAGGCTGCCGGTCAACCAGCGCAAAGCGCGCGTCACCGGATTGCGTGGCGTCAGATGTGTCGGAGCGACCGGCGCGGCGCCGTCGTCGATCCCGGCGTCGGTCCCGATCTCGCGAATGACGGCGCGCAGATCGTTCGCCATGTAGGAAATCTTTTGATAACGATAGCGCGGATCTTTGGCCAGTGCTTTGTCGAGGATCGATTGCAGCTCGGCGGGCACACGGCCTGGACGCACCTTCGCGATCGGCTCCGGCTCGTCATGCAAGACTGCATGACGCACTTCCACCGACGTGCTGCCGCGAAACGGCCACGTGCCGGCGAGCATCTCGTACAACAAAACTCCGGTCGAGAAGATGTCGGCGCGAGCGTCGACACGATCGCCGCGCGCTTGTTCCGGCGCTGCGTATGTCGCCGTGCCGTAAGGAACGCCGACTTCAGTGATCTCGGTGTGATGAATGCCGGAAGTCCTCGCCGCTTCTTCGTCGAGCAGTTTTGCGAGGCCGAAATCGAGGATTTTGACCTGGCCGCTCGGCGTGACCATCACGTTGCCGGCCTTGATGTCGCGGTGGATGATCCCGCGTGAATGGGCGGTGGAGAGCGCGTCGGCCGTTTGCAGAGCGATCGAGAGGGCGCTTTCCAGCGACAGCGGCCGGCCGTTGACCAACTGCCGGACGTTGCGTCCCTCGATGTACTGCATCACGATGAAGTGGATGCCGTTGATCTCGTTGAGATCGAAAATGGTGCAGATATTTGGGTGATCGAGATCGGAGGCAAGGCGGGCTTCGCGCTCGAAACGCTTGAGATTGCCCTCTTTAGAGGTAAGCTCGGCCGGAAGCACTTTCAGCACTACCGTCCGGCCGAGCTTTGAATCGACTGCTTTATAGACCGTCCCCTGGCCGCCCTCACCGAGCTTCTCGAGGATCTTGTAATTCCCCAGCGTCGAACCGATCATCGTTTGCGTCTCTGCGTTTCTCTGCGTTCCTCAGATACGCAGTGAAACCATGAGACTACCATCGTCACTCCGAGATTCCCACTTGCCAGAGCAAGAACGCAAAATCATACGCCGTTTCTCTCAGTGCGTCGTAACGTCCTGACGAGCCGCCGTGACCAGCGCCAAAGTTTACTTTCAACAAAAGCGGATTGTTGTCAGTCTTCATCGCCCGCAATTTTGCTACTAATTTCGCGCCTTCCCAGTAAGGCACCTGGCTGTCGTTTACCGAAACTTTCACGAGCGTCGCCGGATAGTCTTTTTTGGCGATGTTGTCGTACGGCGAATACTTCTTCATGTATTCGTAAGCCGGTTTCTCGTTTGGATTGCCCCATTCGATGTACTCGCTCGTCGTCAACGGCAGCGAAGCGTCGAGCATCGTGTTGAGCACGTCGACAAACGGCACCTGCGAGATCACGGCCTTGAAAAGATCCGGCCGCATGTTTGAAACAGCGCCCACGAGCAAGCCGCCGGCGCTGCCGCCTTCGATCACCAGCCGATCGCTCGACGTGTATTTCATCTTGACCAGTGTTTCAGCGCAGGCGATGAAATCGGTGAACGTGTTGATTTTGTTCATCATCCTGCCGGCCTGCCGCCATTCTTCACCCAACTCGCCGCCGCCACGAATGTGGCCAATCGCGTAGACGACGCCGCGATCGAGGATGCTGAGCACCCGCGACGAAAACTCCGGCGGAATTGAGTAGCCGTACGAACCGTAGCCGTAAAGCAACAGCGGCGCTGAACCGTCGAGCTTCACACCTTTTCTATAGACCAATCGAGATCGGCACTTTCGCGCCGTCGCTCGCGATGGCAAACACGCGTTCCGATTTGTAGTTGTTTCGATCGAACCCGCCGGGAACTTCCCGCTGCTTCAACAGCGTCGACTTCCCGGTGTTCATGTCGTATTCAAAAACGGAATCCGGCGTGACGAGCGAGTTGTATTCGTACCTTATAACTGACGTATTGAATTCGCGATTGTCACCCATCTCCGCGGAGTAAACCGGCTCGGGAAACTCGACGCGGTCGCGTTTGTTCGTCTTTAAGTTGACGACTTCGAGCTGTTGCAGTCCGTTTTCCCACTCCGAAAGCATGGCATGATCGGCGTACATGCTGATCGACTCGATTTTCACTGCCGGACGATGCGCGACAAACTCTTTCCAGTTTGCTTCTGACGGATCGCTCGCAGGGGCCGTGACGATGCGGAAGTTTTTCGCGCCTTTGTTTGTGCGGATGTAGAAAAGCCCGTCACGATGAGTGGCGTCGTACTCGTGATCGGGTTGGCGCGGCGAAAGGATCTTGAGCGCGGCGTCAGGTTTGTTCGCGGGAAGATAACGAACCTCGGTCGACGTTTTGCTGAAGATATCGAGCATGATTATCGCTTTGTCGCGCGTGCGCGAGGTGCCGATGTCGAATAGCTCGTCCTTCTCTTCGTAAACAAGGTCGTACTTGTCAGTGCCGAGAATGTGTTTGAAAAACTTGTCGCTGCGCTTGGTGACCGAATCTTCAGTGACGTAGAAGAAGGTTTTGTTGTCAGTCGACCAGGCGATGGCGTTGACGCGTTCGATGCGTTCGGGGTGCAGTTGGCCGGTGCGCAGGTCTTTGATCTGGAGTGTGTACTGTCGATAACCGGTGTTGTCAGTGGTGTAGGCGAGCAGGTTGCCATCGTCGCTCGGCACAAACAACCCGACATGCATAAACGCCTGACCCTTCGCGAGCTCGTTCTGGTCGAGCACGATCTCTTCCGTCGCTTCGGGGCTGCCTTTCTTGCGGCAGTAGATGGGATACTGTTTACCCTTCTCGGTGCGCGTGTAATAAAAATAATTGCCCCAGCGATACGGAACATCGGCGTCAGTCTCTTTTATGTGACTGACCATTTCGTTGTAGAGCTTTTCCTGCAACGCGGCGGTCGGTTTCATTACCGAGTCGGCGTAGCTGTTCTCGGCCTGGAGATGGGCCATCACGGCTGGGTTTGTCTTCTCGCGCAGCCAGAAGAAGTCGTCGACCAGCGTGTCGCCGTGAATCTTGGTCGTTTTTGTTTTCTTTTCTGCCATTGGTGGATGAAGCGAACCAGCGCCTCCATTTGCCTGTGCGTTTGCGGCGCTATTGATTGAAAGCAAACACAATATAAGAAACAGGGATCTGAACAGGTTTTTCATGTTATTTGTTTTGTCCACGGCGCACGGCCGATTAGTCGTGAACCGTTCAACCGCGTGGTGGGTTTCCCCAACCCGAACCGATGTATTTGCCGTTTTCGACGAGGCACGGCACGGTCGGATCGCCGCCGGAATATTTGAGCATTTCCACGCGCCGGGCGCGATCGGTTTGTGCGTCGTAATCTGTAAATGGAATGCCCTTGGAATTGTAAAATTCTCGTGCTTGCTGGCAGTAAGGGCATCCCGGTTTCGTGTAAATTACTAGGGCCAAATTCGACACTCCTGAGTTAGTTTCATTATGCGTAAGACCGGATTATACTGCCGCTGCCTATGAGTGAACAAAGCGCAGGGGGCAACGATCTCGGAGCGGTTGCGGCAGATCTGCTTGATCCTTACGAGAAGCTGATTGACGTGGAGATTGTTGGGCATACGGTTGGCGTGCCGGAAAAGAATCGCCTGCTGCGGTGTTTTCAGTTTTTGTCGATCGACACGATTTCTTATGGCGATTTTTGCTGGAACGGCGACTGCAGCAATTGCCAGATCTGGTATCACATAAAAGGACAGGGTGAGCAGAGCGATCGCCCAGCGCTTTCCTGCCGCCTGGTGTGTGAAGAGGGAATGGTGATTACGAGGTTGAGCCCGTTTATCAAACTCGAGGGGATCACGTAACCACAAAAGGCACAAAAGTCACAAGAGGCACAAAAAGAATTTTAAAAAGTGAACCCCACCTTTTTAAATTCCTTTTTGTGCCTTTTGTGGTTAATACTTCGGCACGCTTGGATCGACCTCATTCGACCAGCCGATAATCCCGCCTTTGAGATTCACCAGTTTTCCCTGAAAACCCGAGCGCTGAAGCGCGTCGATGGCGCGAGCGCTGCGGCCGCCCATTTTGCAATGCACGACCGTTTCCCGATTCGGATCGATCTCGTTCATGCGCGTGAGCACCTGGGCCAGTGGGATGTGCACGGAATTCGGGATAGTTCCAATCGCGACCTCGACGTCTTCACGCACGTCGATGATCTGAATGTCGTCGCCGTTATCGAGGCGTTGTTTTAGCTCAGTTGAGGTGATCTCTTCCATTATTCGCTCCGCATGTACGATTGTTGAACGAACATATCTTACACTACACTTGCCTCAACATGAGATTCGAATTCTACTCTGAAGCTCTCGATAACGTCCCCAAACTCTCAGTCGACGGAACAGTTTCCCACAGCATTCACTTCTCACACTGGCAGGGAAATACGACGCCCGCGGAAGTTAAAGCCGACACCTCGACCGAGATCGCGCTGAACCTCGTCGCTTCGGAGAATTACGCGGCGCTGACGCAGGGAGTCGAGTTGGTGACGAACAACCACTTCGATACGGATGGCGTGTTGTCATGTTGGACCGTGCTGAACGGCCGGCGTGCTCTCACGTATCGAGATCTGCTGATCTCGGCGGCGGAAGCGGGAGATTTTAACGAACATTCGAGTGACGATGGCGTGCGAGTCAGCATCGCGATCCAGGGCAGTGAGCAAGCGGGCTCAATCCAGGACGACGCCTCGCCGTTGGCAGGTTGGTTGGCGGGTCAGAAATTCGACGACGATGCGCGCGCGTATGAATTGGTGTTTCCGGAAGTGGAGCGACTGCTTTCGAATGTAAATGCTTACGAGTCTCTTTGGCGCGAAGGTTGGAATCACGTTGCGGCGGCGTTGGAGAGTTTCGCGAGTGGACGGTCGCGCGTGGTGGAGTATGACGACTCACGGATTTCACTGATTACTTTAGAGCCGAATTTAATTAATCCAATCATGGGAGTTTCGAAGCACGCGCGTGGCGAGCTCTTCTTAATTGCGACTCCGGTAGAGGGCGGTTGGTTCTATCGTCTGGATTATCCTTATTATTCGTGGGCCGAGACAGTGGTGCGCCGGCCCATTGCTCGTCGCGATCTCACGAGCGCGCTCGCGATACTCAACGACAATGACAACAGCGAGGGTCGCTGGAAAACTGACGATCGAGAAATGACGTCGGCCGCGAAGTGTTTCGACGAGGCCGGAACACCGGGTGTGTCGCAGTTGTCACCGGATGAAGTTGTTGCGGTTTTGCAATAGATGCACGACGTGATCATCATTGGCGCTGGACCGGCTGGCCTGTCGGCGGCGTTCTGGTGCGATGAGCTGGGGCTCGATACGCTCGTCATCGAACAAGCGGAACAGATCGGCGGACAACTCCATCGCGTCTACAACTCGATCGGCAACTATCTCGGCGTCAAAACAAGCAACGGGCAGGAATTGCTCGAACTGTTTTCGCAAGACGTCGACAACGCCGATTTCGATCTTTGGACCGGCGCGGTTATCGATTCGATCGATCTGCGTGCGAAGCGCATTTCGCTGCGCAGCGGTGAAGTGTTGCAGGCGATCTCGATCGTCATCGCCACCGGCGTGCGTCCGCGCACGTTGAACATTCCGGGCGAGAAAGAATTTGCCGGCAAAGGCATAATCGAATCAGGCACGCGCGACCGCGATCTTTACGCTGGCAAAGACGTTTGCGTCATCGGCGGCGGTGACGCGGCAGTCGAGAATGCATTGGTGCTCGCGGAAGCTTGTGCGACTGTGACGGTGGTCCATCGCGGCAAGAAATTACGCGCGCGGCGGGAGTTTGCGGAACGCGTTCAGCCGAACAATCGCGTCACCGTTTTCACTGAATCGGTTGTCACGCGTATCATTGGCGACGCCGCGGTAGAAGCGGTCGAGATTCAGCGCAAAGGCGGATTGAAACCGTTTCAGCTAGCGGTTCGCGGTGTGTTGATTCGCATCGGCGTCGAGCCGAATACGGAACTATTTCGCGAGCAGGTCGCGGTTGACGAAAAAGGTTATGTCGCAGTGAACAGCGAACAGGAAACGAATGTGCCGATGGTGTTTGCAATCGGCGACGTTTCGAACCCCGCGGCGCCGACGATCAGCGGTGCAACCGGCGACGGCGCGACCGCCGCAAAAGTGATTGCCGCACGACTGAATCGCAAATCAGATGGCTGAGCCCGACGTTTCCTACACCGACGCGCACATCGCGGCGTATCCGGTCGAATACATCGCCGGGATCGATCTCTACAACGCGGGCGAGTTTCATGCGGCGCACGATGCGTGGGAAGAGCGTTGGATGGGCGAAGTTGGTCCACAGGAGAAACTGTTTCTTCAGGCGATGATCCAGTCGGCCGTGGCGTTTCATCATTTAGACATTGGGCGTCCGGGCGCGGCGCGGCAGATGTACTTGCGAGCGAAAGAGAAATTTGCGCGGTTGGGCCACACGGTTTTCATGTCGTTGGACCTCGACGACTACCAGGCGCAGCTCGATTCGGCGTTGTCGTGGTTGTTGAGTGTTCCCGATCCGCGCGAGT
Organism: uncultured Acidobacteriota bacterium; assembly: GCA_963770215.1. GTDB lineage: Bacteria > Acidobacteriota > Blastocatellia > Pyrinomonadales > Pyrinomonadaceae > PSRF01. Next base: position 760,379 of record CAVYOP010000004.1, on the reverse strand, counting down.
TGGCGTTGCCGCAGATCGATCCGCCGAAGATTCGCTTGCTCGCGGCGATTGACGAGTTTGATTAGAAAGGATTCCGCTCATTCTTAATCTAACGCGATTCTTCTTGTTGGCAGCGTGGCTCGGCGCAGCGCTTTTCTTCGGCGCGGTGGTCGCACCCGCGGCGTTTGGCGTTTTGCGATCGTTTGGACTGCCGAACGCAAGCGAGATCGCCGGCTCGATCGTGACGCGCACGTTGGGCGTGATCAATGTCGCCGGTTTCGCGATTGCGTTATTTCTGCTGGTCACGGCTTTCGTGCGTCGCGGCGTCCAAACGAGAATGAGTTTTATTATCGAGTGCGTTTGCCTTGTGCTGATTGCCGTGACGACCAGCCTGGGCCACTGGGTGATCGCGGCCCGGATGCGCGCGTTGCGCACGGCGATGGTGTTGCCGATCGACCAGATCGCCGTTGACGATTCGCGTCGCATTGCTTTCAACGCGTTGCATGGTTATTCGGTGAATGCGCTCGGGATTGCTATGATTGCCGGTCTTGTGGCGCTGGTCGTGATGGGCCGAAACGTGCGCAACTGATTTGGTGAGGATGGAAAAAGCAGTTGGAAATCATTGAAAACATTGACGATTGGCGGCGGCAGTACGACGGTTGGAAACAGGGCGCGGCTGCGAAAACGGACGACCTGGGCGACGACTATCCGTGGGTCAAAAACCGGCGCGCGCCTTTCCTGCCGGCGCGGCGCGCGTTGCCGATGCTGAATCTCGCGCTGATCTCGTCGGCGGGCGCGTACATCGACGGCACGGCGCCGTTTGATGCGAATGCTGCTGGCGGCGATCCGAGTTTTAGAGATCCCGATCGAGGTTGAGACGTCGGATCTTCGTTTCGCCGTGCGTGGATACGAAGGCGCGGCTGTTCATCAGGACGCGAACGCGCAGTTGCCGATCGAGCGGCTGCTTGAGTTTGAGAAGAATGGAATCATTGGCCAGTTGAATCCGGTGTTCTGGAGTTTTTCGGGATTCATTCCGGACGCGGCAATGGTTGCCGAAGAACTGGCGCCGAAGCTGGTCCAACGCGCCTTGCGTTACGAAGTGCAGGCGGCGTTGCTCGTGCCGGCGTCGGTGCTGTGTCATCAGTCGGTTGGGTTAGTGGCGCGAGCGTTGGAGCTTGCCGGTGTGCCGACGATGACGTTGGCTGTGGTAAAGGACGTGGTCGAAAGCGTGCGGCCGCCGCGCGTCGCGCTTTACGACGGCGACATCGGCAGCGTGGCCGGCAAACCCGGCTGGCCCGAACATCAGCGACGCATCCTCGACGAAGCGCTGCGTCTGATCGAGCCGATGGACCAGCCCGGGATACGCAAGTTGGTTGTGGATTTGCAATCTGAAGTCGAAAAATCGCGCGGCGAACGATGACGAAGAAACTGGTTCTCGTTGTTGTTCTCTTGATCGTTGTCGTGGTGCTTGGTTATTTGTTGTTTGCGCCGGTTCCGATCGCGCCGTCGGCCTGGACCCCGCCCGCCGCTCCCACGCTCACGGGACAATACGAACAAAACACGCGGCTCACGCCCGTCGACAAGCTATCTCTCGGGGACGGCCATAAGCCTGAAGACGTTGCCCTTGACATGCAGGGGCGTATTTACGCGGGGTTTGAAGATGGCCGCATCGTCCAGCTTCAGCCGGACGGAACGCAGCCGCGCGTTTTTGCCAACACGCAGGGCCGGCCGTTGGGCCTTGTTTTCGATCGCGCCGGAAACCTGATCGTGACTGACGCGATCAAGGGATTGCTTTCGATTGGACCAGGTGGCGAGCTTAAGGTGCTCGCGACAGAAGCGGAAGGCGTGAAGTTTGGTTGTTTGAACGACCTCGACGTCGCCGCCGATGGGACGATCTACTTCACCGAGGCGTCGTCGAAGTTTCCCATGGCGCAGTTTTCCGCTGACATACTCGAACATCAGCCAAACGGGCGTCTGATGGCGTTTGACCCGCAAACGCAGAAGGCGCGGACGCTGTTGAAGGGAATTTATTTTGCAAACGGCGTCGCCGTGAGTCCCGATCAGACGTTTCTGCTGGTGGCGGAGACGGGCAGATATCGAATTCAACGGCTGTGGTTGAAGGAGCCGAAGGAGGGGATGGTCGACACGTTTATCGATAACCTTCCGGGATTTCCTGACGGCATTTCTTCAAACGGGCGCGATAAGTTTTGGCTCGCGCTGGTAACGCCACGACAGGCTCTTTTCGATAAGTTATTGCCGCATCCATTCCTGCGCAAAGTGGTCTATCGCCTGCCTAAATTCGTCCAACCCGCACCGGAGCGCTACTCCTTCGTCCTGGGTATCGACCCCCAGGGCCGCATCGTCGACAACCTTCAAAACGGAACCGCCGACTGCTACGCCCAAATCGCCAACGTCGTCGAGCGCGACGGCAAACTCTACTTCGGCAGCATCGGCGAAGACACCCTCGGCCGCTTCTCGCTGCGGTAACGCGGTCTTTCTGTCCGCAGGTACCGATGTACCTATGTTACTTCTGTAGCCACCTGTATATCTTTGTACCAAACGCACTTCCGCGATTTCAGCGAAAATTCGGGGGATCGATTCGGCGGGTCAGAGATTGATTAGCCGGTATCCAAAAACGACTGTGGCGCATCGCCAGAGGTAGAAGTCCTCAATTGAGACTAAATCCTCGCAAATTGCACGTTTCTGACAAAAATCGACACTCTGACAATTTGCGGCACAGCGATTGTAAGGCAATGGGTGAAGTTTAAAATACGTGGGAACTTCAAATACGTGGGACTTCAATAAGCGGCAACCCCCTCTGGAGTAAGAACGACAATGATGAACCTGTTATCAGCAGCTACTGCTGTGCCCAAGAATGTCTTCAAGACGACTGAACTTGTGGCCAGCGTCATGCACAAACTCTCACCGGAACTTATTAACACTATCAGCAACCTGGGCGTGGACCAGCGATATTCAACTCTTGAAAATTATCCCGACTATCTAAGCGGCAAAGCAAAAGTGCCAACCAGCTCGACGACACAACTCAGCGTCGCCGCCACTAAACGTTGCATTAAAGAATGGGGTGGCGATCCGAACCGCATCGGTTTGCTCGTCGCCGCCACTAACACACCCGACCAAATGCTTCCTTGTCTCGCGTCCGAGATCATGGGCAAAACGCACGGACTACTTTCCCGCTCACTCCGCACAGTGAGCATGCAGGCGCAGGGTTGTTCGGTTTTGCTCAAGTCGATCGAGGTGGCCCAATGGTACCTCGCCGCGAATCCCGGCAAGCTGGCGATCGTAGTGATGTCCGAATCACACACTCCGTACGTGGCCCCGCTGCTGCGCGGTGAATACGTCGGTTATCGCGAAATCGTGCGACTGCGCAAGGAGCACAGAATCGACGCCGAGCAGTTTGAACAACAACGGCTCGACACCACGTTCGTGATCCAGTCAATGCTCTTCGGCGACGGCGCGGTGGCGTTGCTCGTCGGCCGCGAGGAAGGCAAGCCGGCATTTGGGCCAATCTCGCACTTGACCAACGACCAGCCGAACGATATGAACCTGCTCACGATGGTGAGCAACAGCTCGCATCCGTTCATTAAAGGACGGCCGCAGTATTTCATGCAGCCGAGCGTTCCGGCGCGTGGCGCGCACTATGCCGTGACGACCGTCAAGAACGTGCTAAAGCATCCGGATTCGCCGGTGTCGAACATGGCGCAGGTTGACGACTGTCTCATTCACACAGGCAGCAAGAAGATTCTCGACGGCGTTTGCTCGCAGCTCGAGCTTCATCCCCAGTCAGAGAAGGTGTCCAACTCTTACAAGGTGCTACAGGAGTACGGAAACCTTTCCAGCGCTTCCACCGGCTTCATGCTGGCCGAGAAGAACGATTGGTCAGGCCCGACGATGGTGGTGGGTTTTGGAGTTGGTTTTACGGCGAGCGCGGGGATTATGAACTTCAATTAATGAACTAGCTGCATCGTTTTCGCTAGTGCATTGAGTGTAGATCCGACTTGCGCAAAGTCGAATGGTTTGCCGATGATCGCGTCAACGAGATGCTCTTCGCCCGGCGGCGGAGTGGTGGTTGGACCATAGCCGGTCACCAACACGATCTTCACGTCGGGCGAAACCCTCCGAATCGAGCGGGCGGTCTCCCACCCGTCCATCTCGGGCATTGCGAGATCGGTAAAAATAAAATCGAAAGGCTGCTGCCGCACTTTTTGCAGGGCTTCCTGGCCGCTTCCGGCGAGCACCAGTTTGTGATGCATCGCCATCAACATCTCGGCCAGCGTCTCGCGCACCGGAAGCTCGTCGTCCACAACGAGAATACGCAGCGTTGGAATCTCATCCGCGACGATCTCGACCTCGTCAGGCGACGATTCGGCAACTACCGCGGGCAAGTCGATCATAAAAGTCGTGCCATTGCCGGGCTCGGAGATTACGCTGATCGATCCGGCGTGTCGTTCGATAATGCTGTAGCTCACTGAAAGACCGAGACCGGTGCCGTGCGCGCCCTTCGTCGAGAAGAACGGCTCGAATATCTTCTGCCGCACGTCGTCGGGCATGCCCATGCCGTTGTCGCTGAATTGCAGTTGCAACCGCGAATCCTGGTGGTTGCAGCTTATCGCTAGCTTGCCGCCCTTGGGCATCGCGTCGACGGCGTTCACGATCAGGTTCACGAAGACTTCGCGCAACTCGGAAGCGCTGCCGTAGGTGTTGTGACCCTTATTCGCCTCGAGTTTGACTTCATACTCGAGCCCGCGCACGCGCGCCTCGTTCTGCCAACGCGTCCGCGTAATTTCGATCGCGTCGTTCAGCAGACTGCCGACGTCAACCAGCTCAAACTCCTTCGCCGCTGATTTGCGCGCGAACGTTTGAATGCGGCGCACAGTCGCGGCGGCGTCCTCAGCCGCGGTCTGAATGATGTCGAGATTGCGAACCAGCGCGGCATCGCTGACCTGTCGTCGCAGCAACTGCGCGCGGCCGAGAATCGCAGCGAGCGAGTTGTTGAAATCGTGGGCCACGCCGGATGCGAGTTGTCCGAGCGCACGCAACTTGTCAGCGCGCGCGGCACGCTCACGCTCTTCTTTTTGCTCGGTGATGTCGCGCGCGATGCCGAGCACGCCGGTTGTGCGCCCATCGACTACCAGCGGCGAATTGTCGACTCGCGCGTAACGCAGGCGCCCGTCGTGCGCGAAGTAGCGCATCTCGTACGTTTGCGGAGCACCACTCAAAGCGGCGTCGAGTTTCTCCTGGACCAGCTCGCGATCGCCTTCGAAGACCATGTCAAGCAACGAGCGGCCGATAAAGTCGTTGCGTTGAAACCCGAGACCTTTCAGCGTCGCGGTGTTGCACCACTTGAAGCGCCCTTCGGAATCGACGGCATAGATCGATTCACGCGCGCTCTCGAGAATGTTATTCAACAGCGACTGGTGCTCGCGGGCGACGGCCTGCACTTTGCGCAAGTCGGAAAGATCGCGCGCCGTGCTAACCACGCCGACAGCCTTGTTGTTTTCATCCAGCACCGGCTCGACTGACACGAGCAACGGTCGATTAAGACGAATCGGAGTGATCTCGATCGTGACACTGCGATGAGTTTCGAGCGCCTTTTCGACTACACAAGCCTCATCTTCTTCACTCGTGCGGAGGATGGCGCAACACTGCCGTCCCAACAGCAAGCGCGGATGCAACGCCTCCATCGCCGCGCCGGCGCGATTCACTCGTTTCAGCTCACCGGCCCGATCGAAGATGAAAATACCGTCGGACATCGCGTCGAACGTCGTTTCCCATTCCGTCTTTCCGCGCGCCACCATTTCGAACAACTCGGCCTGCGCGATAGCAACCGAGAGACGCTCAGCAATTGCTTCGACCAGCGCGACTTCATCTTCAGTCCAGCGATGCACGCGATCCGATTGATGAATGCAAAGCACGCCACGGAATTGTTCTTTGACAATCAGCGGGTAGTTGATTTGCGAGCAGGCGCCGAGCCGTTTCGCCTGGGCGCGAACGTAGTCGCTCAACACCTGCGATTCATCTTCGTAATTCAGCGCGTCGTCAATGATCAATGGCTGGCTGGTGCTCGACAGTCGCCGTCCAACCGGATCGTCGTAGTTGATCTGAAGCTGTTTGATACTCGCCACGCCCGGCGCCAGGTACTCATGCTCGAGCGGCGATCCAACCTCTTCGCTGTTGTACAGAAACAAGTGAACGCGCGACGCCGACAACGCACGGCCCAACTCACGCGACGCCGTGCTCAGAACTTCAGGCAAACTCAACGAGGCGCGAATCAACATCGTCAAACGATTGACCAACGCCTCGCGCGTCGACGATGACTCAGCCTTCTGATAAAGCTCGGCCTGGCGAATCGCGATCCCCGTCTGATCGGCAACGGCCTTGGCAAGGTCGATGTCCGCCTCGTTCCATTGGCGAAGCTGTTTCGTAGTTGAAAGAGCAAACGCGGCCGGAACGTCGTCGCCAACCCGGATCGCGACGTACATGATCGACTTCACGTTCGCCTTTGCCAGGATGTTGTTGTAAAGATCGGCGATTCGCGGTTCGTTCGCGGCGTCGTTGAACGGCAGAACGCCGGTCTTGTCCAGCGCGGTCACGAGGGTTTGGAGATGCGCCAACGCGAAGTCGGTCGCCGCTGGTTGCACGCCGTCCGCGTGATATTCGGCTACGTTTGTGGCGCAGCGGGCGCGATCGTTCCGCATGTAGAGCGAACAACGATCCACAGCGAGATACGAGCCCAGTTCACGCACCGCGGAGCGATAGATCTCATGGCTGTCTAACGAGCACCGGATCGCCTGCGAAATGCGGTGGCTCATCGCCTCGCGTTGGGCCTGTTGGGCCAAATACGCCTGGCTCTCGCGCAATGCTTCTTCCGAATGTTTTCGCTCAGTCAGGTCACGCGCGATGCCCTGCACGCCGATCGGGCGTCCATCGCGGAAGATCAGGCGCGTGCTGACTTCCAATCGAATGCGGCGCCCATCTTTCGAAATGATATCGATCTCGTAAACAGTCGAGACTTTCTGCGACGCCTTCTGCGCGATCATCTCGCGCGCAAGATTCAAATACTCGGGCGCGATAACGTGGGCGACGTTCATCTTCATCGTCTCTTCGCGCGTGTAGCCGGTAAGCCGCTCGCCGCTGCGATTCAACGACGTGAAATTTCCCTTGAGGTCGTGCGTGTAGATGATGTCGTTGGCGTTTTCGAAAAGCTCGCGGTAGCGTTCTTCACTTTCGCGAATCGACGCTTCAGCGCGCCGGCTGTCGGTGATGTCGGTGGCGACGCCGATCACGCCGAGCACGTTGTCGGTCTCGTCGGTCAACGGTGAATAGCGAATGTCGAAGACGAAATCGCCGATCGCGACAGAGTAAGTAAATGATTCACCGGTGAGCGCTCGATTGATGTTCTCCCCGAATTTCGGCGAGTCGGCATACGCTTCAAAAACTGATTTGCCGACCAACTCACCGGGCGCCAGCGAGAGACTCTTCAGTCCTTCGCCTTCGCAAAGAGTGAACACGCCATTCTTGTCGGTCGCGAAGAGAATTAGCGACGCGCTGCCGACGACGGTGCGCAATCGCTTCTCAGCTTTTCGCAACGCCTCGCGCGCCAGCTTCTTTTCCGTAACGTCACGAAAAACTGCCAGCACGACGGAGTTGCCGGCCGTAGTGAAAGGCAGGCCCGTCACCTCGACGTCGATCATGACGCCATCGAGACGAATACATTTTTGTTCCGCGAGCGGCGCTGGTTGTTGAAATTGCTGAATGTATTCAACCTGCTCGCGAGCGTGATCGTGGAAGTCAGGGTGTACGACGGTCAGAAGTGGTTTTCCGACCAGGTCATTCGGATCGGACGCGCACCAGAGTCGCAGTGCAGCGGGATTGACGTAGGTGAACTTGCCTTCGCGAAGAATCACGATCGCGTCGGGTGAAAGCTCGACGAGCTGGCGGTATCGTTCCTCGCTTGCCCGCAACGCCGCGCCCGAGCGATGGCGCTCGACCAGACGCGCCACCTTCACCAACAACTCTTCGTTTCGGAAAGGAAGGTCGAGGTAGTCGTCAGCGCCGGCGTAGAGTCCTTCCATGCCGGCCTCATCCGCTTTGCGGAGACCACTAATCAGGAGCACTGGAATCGAGACGGTTCGTGGGTCTTGCTTGAGGCGGCGGCAGAGCTCGAGTCCGCCGACGACGGGCATAACGACGTCGCTGATAACTACATCTGGTCCAAACGAATAGGCCAGGCGGGCGCCTTCCGCGCCGTCCATAGCCGCAGCGACCTCGTAGCCTTCCATTTCCAAAAGGTCGACAAGGAGATCGAGTATTCTCCGATCATCATCGACAATTAGGACTCTGCCTCGGTCTGAGGAACTGGTGCTCATTCTGATCTGTTATCCGGACGCCTTACGAACTGAGACCTCGGGAGGAGAATTCGATGTGGGATTTACGGAGCTTGTAGTACTCCGGGCAGACACGCGAACCGCGGCGAGTATAACAGGTTTTATCCGACTTTGGGAACCACCCAATTAGGAGCGGCTTACTGCCCGGAAGTCTTGCGTTTACTTGGAGTTTCCGGTGTTCCCGTCTTGGCGAAGTAGCCGCTTCGATAGTTCAGCTTCAGATTCTGTTGCTTCAGGTTCGGATTTACGATCTGGATCTCGATCTTGCGATACGAGCCGTCGCGCGCTTTGTTGACCGGTGAATACGCGACGAGGTACTGCTCGCGCAGGTCTCGTTGAATCTGGGCGAACGCATCGCGGAGGTCGCGCTCGTGATGCGGGAAGTAAGCGCGGCCGCCGGTCCTTTCCGCAATCTTGCGCAGGGCGCCTTCGTTGACGCCGAAGGTGTAGCGGTCGCCGATGCCGATCGCATAAATCAGGGCGTCGGCTTTTTGCGCGCTGGCGATGGCTTCATCCATTTTCATCCGGCTGCTGGTGTCGTCGCCGTCGGTCAAGAGGATGATGGCGCGTCGCGTGTGCTCGGCGGAGGCGCTGATCAACTCTTCCGAGGTGGCCCAAACTGCGTCCCAGATGGCTGTCGAGCCGGCGATTGCCTGGTTAGTGCCGGAGATTGGAGGCGTTCCGTTGACGACCACGCCGCCACCGATGTAACCGGACGGTGGCACAAACTCGACGCGATCGATCGCGCGTCGCAGGCGTTCGAGATTTCCGGAGAAGCCCTGTTCGAGTGTCGTCTCGCCAGTGAACGAGATGACGGCGGCTTCGTCTTTTGCCCGCAATATGTTTTCCAGAAACGCTCGCGCCGCCTCTTTCAGGTCGGGCAAGGTTCGCTCCTCAGAAGCGCTCGTGTCGATCAGAAACGCGAGCGACAGCGGCAGATCGATGTTTGTCTGGAAAGTGAAGATCTCCTGCTGCTGTCCGTCTTCGAACACGCGGATGTCTTCCGCTTTGAGATTGCCGATAAAGCGCTTGTTCTTGTCGGCGGCGGTGAAAAAGATGTTGGTGAGATTGGTGTCAACCTTGATCACTTCGTCAGAGTCCTGCGGCAACTCTTCACGTCGCGGAGTTGGGGAAGGTGACGGGATCTGATTCGCCGTGTTCACCTCGTTGTTTGCAGATCGACTGCCGGTGGCAAGTGCGCCACAGAAAACGACGATCACGAGGAGCAACACTGCGAATGAACGGTTGAATTCTCGATAATGCATCTTACTTCACACTTCCTATGGCATTACGCTGTCGGCGATAGCCTTGTAACCTTTCTTGGTTCTAACTTTCAGATTGTCGCGGCCGTCGACGAGTTTGACGTCGATTTTGCGAAACGTTCCGTCGTACGTCTTGTTGGTCGGGTCGTAAGTGACGAGATATTGGGCGCGGAGCTCTTTCGAGATCCTGGTGAACGATCGCTCGAGCGAAAGCATGTCGCCGGTGAAGAACGCCATCCCGCCGGTTTCTTCCGCGAGCGTCAGTAGATCGCGATCTTTCTTGTCGGCGACTTGTCCGGCTTCGACGCCGGGCACTGTTGCCAGAAAACCGGCTTTAGTTGAGATCGCGAAGATCGTTGTTTCGGTGCGTTGCGCGATATCGATCGCGTCGCGAATGTTGGCGCGGCTGTAAGTATCTTCGCCGTCCGTCACGAGCAACAGCACGCGGCGGCCGGGAACGGAGCGCATCTTTTCATCGCAAAATTGCCAGACAGCGTCGAAGAGCGCGGTCTGTTTGCCCATCTTTTTCACGCTGTAGACGGCCTTGTCGAGCAGATCGAGCTTGTCAGTGAAATCCTGAAGCAGCGTGATCTCGTCGTCGAACGTTCCGAAGAGCACTCGATCCTTGCGCGCCTTCACGACGGTTTGGATAAAGTTCATCGCCGATTCCTGCTGAAACTTCAGCTTGCCCGCGGTTGACGGCGAAGTGTCCATCAGGACCGCGACGAACAGCGGCGTGGTTTGCGCGAGGTCGTCCGAGAAGGTCTCAATCGTCTGCGGCACCTTGTCTTCGAGAATGACGAAATCACTCTTCGTCAGGCCGGGAACGAACTGGCCTTTTTTATCGGTCACCGTGATTGGCAGCCGCACGCGCCGGATAGGAATTCTGACGGTACCTTGCGGATCCTGCGGCAGCGGCGTCGGGCTGGCCTTTGGCTGTTGGGCGCAGACGGTCAGCGACACGGCAGCCATCAGGCAAACTGCCGAAAAAGACGTAGATAGTAAGCGAATTAAGGCTTTTGACATGCTGTCGGATTATAGTTCAGGAGCTGACCCTGAGTCTGCCGGATACGGCGGCTTCGATGCGCTCCGAGTCGGGGCTGTTGCCCCTCGCGGCCGCCCGGACCTTGCGGGTGGTGTCCTAATCTGGAGTATTCTCGGCGTATCCCGGCGTCCTCTGCGTTGAAATGAGCGAAACGCAGAGAGCGCGAAGAGTCGCAAAGGTCGCAGAGTTCAAACACCACGAGCCTTACGGATATACTTTCAAACTTCGAAGCGAGTGATACAATGACCCGGAAACTAATCACGAACTAACATGGTCCAATAGTTTAGTCGCGCAACACCTTCATGCCCGACAGCCCACATAGTTCGAATTCATCCCGCGACGATGCGCCTCCCGAGTATATCGCTCATTATCGCATCCTGCGCAGGCTCGGCAAGGGCGGAATGGGTGAAGTCCTGCTTGGCGAAGACACGAAGCAACACGGACGCAAAGTCGCGCTCAAGGTTTTGCCGGATGAACTGACGCGCTCCGAAAACCGGCTGCGACGTTTCCGCCAGGAAGCACGCGCCATCCTCGCGCTGAATCATCCCAACATCCTGACCGTCTACGAAATCGGCGAAACGGACGAGAAGTATTACATCGCCACGGAATATATCGAAGGCGAGACGTTGCGCCACTGTCTCTGGCGCGAGCCGTTGAAGCTCGACGAAGCTCTCGGCGTTGCGATTCAAGTGGCAATGGCCCTCGAAGCCGCGCACGCCGCGGGCATCGTTCATCGCGACATCAAGCCCGAGAACATCATGTTGCGCGAGGATCGATTCGTGCGCGATCGGATCGTGAAAGTGCTCGACTTCGGATTGGCGAAGCTTACCGATCGCGACACGCAATCGTCAGATCCCGAAGCAGTGACGATTCCGATCTCGGAAACGAATCCCGGGATCATCATGGGCACGAGCGGATACATGTCGCCCGAACAAGCGCAGGGCGACAGCATCGACACGCGCTCGGACATCTTCAGCCTGGGCGTGGTCCTGTACGAGATGATCGCCGGACAGCCGCCGTTCAAAGGCAGGACTGACAGTCACACCCGCGTTTCGATCATCGATCACGATCCGGCGCCGTTGTTACAACACGTTTCCGACGTGCCGCGCCAGCTCGATCGCATCGTTTCCAAAGCGCTGGCGAAAGACAAGGCCAAGCGCTATCAAACGATCACCGATTTGAAACTCGATCTCGAACAGTTGCGAGACGAGGTGCATTTGTCGACTGGCGAAAAAGCGATTGCGCGGCCGCCGAACGGACGCGCCGCCGACACGAACCTGATCACGCAGGCGACGGGCGCGCGGTCGCAAGTCGAAACTAGTTGCGGAAGCGGTAGTGCCGTCGACAACTGTGGCGCAGCCGGCGCCGCGCGCGAGATTGCTGAAGTTGAAGTACATCATTCCGGCAGTGCTCGCGGTTTTGCTGATCGGAGCAGTGGTTTATTTTGCATGGCCTCCCGCGCCGATCAACTCGGTGGCGATTCTTCCTTTCGTCAACGACACCAAGGATCCGAACGCCGAGTATCTCTCGGACGGACTCACCGAGAGCATCATCAACAGTCTTTCACGATTGCCGAACCTGCGCGTGATGTCGCGCAACGCCGCGTTTCGATTCAAGAACTCAAACACCGATCCCGTGGAAGCCGGACGAAACCTGAGCGTCGGCGCGGTCTTAACCGGACGACTGGTGAAGCTCAACGATCGGCTCGTTATCAAGACGGAACTGATTAAAGTCGCCGACGGCTCGCAGCTTTGGGGCGACGAATACAAAGCGTGGCCGATCTCCTCTCGGTCCAGGACGAGGTGTCGCGAAAGATCTCGCAGAGTCTGCGTTTGCGATTGACCGGCGAGGACGAAGAGAAGCTCGCCAAGGGTTACACGAAAGACGCCGAGGCTTATCAGCTTTATCTCAAAGGCCGCTACCTCTGGAACAAGCGCAACGAAGAAGGATTTCGCAGCGGCATCGAGTTTTTCAAGAAGGCGGAAGAGAAAGATCCGACCTTCGCGCTCGCGTTTTCCGGTCTCGCCGATTCGTACGCGTTGTTGTGTGACATCGGCGTTGTCAGACCGGTAGACGAAATGCCGAAAGCTAAAGCGGCGGCGCAAAAGGCGGTTGATGCCGATCCGACGCTCGCGGAGGCGTACACGTCGCGCGCGTTTGTCCGGCTCTCTTACGACTGGGATTGGCTAGGCGCGGAGAGTGATTTTCAACAGGCGCTGAAACTCAATCCGAAGTATCCGACGGCGCATCAGTGGTACGCGTCGTACCTGATGCAGATGGGCAAGTTCAATCGCGCGAAAGAGGAGATTGAAGAGGCGCACAAACTCGATCCGTTGTCGCCCATCATCAGCGCCAACTACGGTCTGTATTCCTACTACGAAGACAACTACGACGACGCGATCGCGAAGTACAAACAGACGCTGAAAAGCGATCCTGATTTCTGGGTGGTGCGTCATTACCTCGCGCTCGCTTACGTGCAAAAAGGGATGTACAACGAAGCGATCGCCGAGTTGCGCAGCGTGATCAAAGCGCCGCCGAGTGGTCCAATACCTGACGACAGGATCGAGGCTGAGATGGAAGCTTCGGCGTCGCTCGGTTTTGCGTACGGAATGGCGGGAAGGACGGCCGAGGCGCAGGACATACTGGCAAAGCTTCAGGCGCTATCGCAGCGGCGCTACATCTCCGGACTTTATTTCGCGATCGTCTATGCCGGCCTCAAAGACAACGATCACGTGATTCAGTATCTGAACGAAGCGTTTCAAACCAAGCATCCGGGCCTCGTTTTGATCAGGATCGATCCGACGTTCGACGCATTCAGATCGGACGAACGATTCAAAGCACTGACGCGCCGCTTTGAACCGATTCCTTAATATTTTCCGTTTGTCGTTTTTCGTTTGTCATTTTCCATTTGTTAGTTACCGAGCAAATGAAAAATGCTAAACGATAAACGGAAAATGCTAAGGTTTGAGCTCTACTTGTTCGATCTGCGCTAATAAACCGGACAGTTCTTCGGGCAGCGGAGCGTGGTACAGCACGCGCTCGTTTGTTGTCGGGTGTGCGAAGGCAAGTTTTTCGGCGTGCAGGAAATGACGGCCGAGATTGCGGACGTGCGCTCGCAGGCGCGCGTTTTGGATCGTGTTGTCGCGGCCGCCGCCGTAAGTCTCGTCGCTGACGACGGGATGTTTGAGCCACGCCAGATGGACGCGAATCTGGTGTGTTCGGCCGGTTTTGAGTTCGACGTCGAGCAGTGTGAAACGGTTGAACTGACGCTTCACGCGATACAGAGACAACGCACTGCGACCGCCGCGCACGACCGCCATGCGCGTGCGATTCGACGGATCGCGCGCGAGTGGCTGATCGATCCGGCCCGAATCGGGACTGACGCGTCCGTGGACCAGCGCCGCGTACAATTTGTAAACCGTGCGCGCGCGAAATTGATCGGAAAGATTTTCCAGGGCCGCTTCGGTCTTCGCAACCACGAGCAATCCCGAAGTGTCGCGATCGAGTCGATGAACAATGCCGGGCCGAACGCTCGCCGCATTCGGAAGCTGTTGAAAATGATAAGCAAGCGCGTTGGCGAGGGTGCCGGAATGTATTCCGGCGGCGGGATGGACCACGAGCCCGGCGGGTTTATTGACGACGACGAGCGCCTCGTCTTCGTGAACGATCTCGATCGGGATCGCTTCGGGCGTGAAGCTCGTTGTCGTCGAGGTGGTTAGTTCGACCTCCAGCTCGTCGTGTTCGCGCAGCTTGTATGAAGGCTTGCTGAGTTTGCCGTTGACGAGGACGTCTTCCGCTTCGATCAGCCGTTGCAGGCGCGCGCGGCTCCAGCCCTCAATCTGCGACGCGAGAAAAGCGTCGAGCCGCACGCCAACATCATCCAGTCCGATCCTGAATGTGAGGTTCTCGTGATCGGAGCCCTCAGCCATTCTTACGTTCAAACTCTTCCATGAACGACACGAGCGCTTCGACGCCCGCGCGCGGAAACGCGTTGTAGATCGAGGCGCGAATGCCGCCGACGGATCGATGTCCCTTCAAACCGTCGAGCCCTTGCGCTGTTGCTTCCGAAGTGAACTTCTTCTCCAGCTCTTCAGAAGGCAAACGATAGGTGACGTTCATCGCCGAACGGCAATCCGCATCGGCGTGGCCGCGATAAAACTCGGTTGCATCGATCGCGTCGTAGAGCAGGCGGGCCTTGTCGTCGTTCTCTTGTTCCATGCCCGCGATGCCGCCTTTGTCTTTGATCCACTTGCAGACGAGGCTGATGATGTAAATGCCCCAGGTGTTTGGCGTGTTGTAAAGCGAGTTGTTTTCGACGTGCGTGCGATAGTCGAGCATCGTGTGCAGGCCGTCGGGAATTCGTTGCAGCAGATCTTCGCGAATGATGACGAGCGTGACGCCGCTTGGGCCAATGTTCTTTTGCGCGCCCGCGTAGATCAGGCCGTACTTATCTGCCGGAATCGCGCGCGAGAGAATGTCTGACGAGGCGTCGCAGATGAGCGGAGCGGCGCCGGTTTCAGGCTCGTGTTTCCATTGCACGCCTTCGATCGTTTCGTTGCTCGTGATGTGAACGTAAGCGGCGTTCGAGGTCAGGTTGATCTCATCGTCGTTGGGGACGCGCGTGAAGCCGCCGTCGGCCATCGTGGCGGCGACGTTGGCGTTGCCGCTGCGTTTGGCTTCTTTTAGTGCTTTCTTGCCCCAGCTTCCGGTCACGACGTAGTCGGCGGTGCCGTCCGCCGGCAGGAAGTTCATCGGGACCATCGAGAATTGCAGGCTCGCGCCGCCTTGCAGAAACAGGATGCGATAGTTGTCGGGGATGCTGAGCAACTCGCGGATGCCTGACTCCGCGCGCGCGTGGATCTCGTCGAATGTTTTGGAGCGGTGACTGATTTCCATCACCGACATGCCCACGCCGGGCAGGCTCAGCAGGTCGCGCTGGGCCTCTTCCAAAACAGGGACCGGCAACACCGCCGGCCCGGCACTAAAATTAAAAATCCGTTCCGTCATTACATTCTCCCTCTGTGCGCCTCTGCGGTTCTCTGCGCCTCTGCGGTTAACCGCCGAGACGCAGAGCAACGGAGACATTTACTATTCAAATCGCGAGCGCAGCGCTTTGCCGGCGATCTTGATTACGAGCGAACGGGGCACGAAGCGCTCGGCTTCCATCGCGAGCCAGTTGGTCCAACCGGAGACGACGGTCGTCTTCCGGTGGGCCAGCGCGCGCAAAGCAGTGTCGACAACTTCCTCAGGCGTTTCGATCGTGCGCAGCGGCGGGCGGTCCATGCGTGATGCGGCAAAGAAATTCGTGTCAGTCACTCCCGGACACAACGCCATCACGTGAACGCCATGCTCCCGGTTCTCATCCCACAACGCCTCCGAGAACGACAACACAAACGCCTTTGTCGCCGCATAAGTCGCCATGTACGGCACTGCTTGAAACGCAGCGGTTGAAGCCACGTTGATTATCGTTCCCTGCCGGCGATCCCGCATCGGCTTCAAGAACCGGTAAGTTAAATCGACGAGGGCTTTCACGTTGAGATCGATCATCTCCAGCTCACGAGCAGGATCGAGCCGCACAAAATCTCCCATCGATCCGAAGCCCGCATTGTTGACGAGCATGTCGATCACCAGCTCGCGCTTCTCAGTTTCTTCAACGAGGTGAGCGCCGGCGTCAGGCTCGAGCAGATCGATCGCGCAGTATTGAGCGCGAATCCCGCTCAAGCGCCCAAGCTCGTTACACAGCGTGATGAGCTTGTCTTCGGATCGGGCCACCAGCAGCACGTTTCGTCCGCGCGCGGCGAGTTTTCTGGCAAAGGCAGCACCGATTCCCGATGAGGCGCCAGTGATGAGGGTAGTGTTCATACCAACTTAAGCAGGTCGAGCTCGATGATGTCGGGATTGCTCGCTTCGAGCTGTTTCAAACGTTCTGCAGACGGTGCATTGTCCAGATTAATGCGAGCAACAGCCGCAGCAGCGCCTTCGAAAACGATGTTCTCCATCTCCTGCACGTTAATGTGCTCGGCCTTGATCGCGTCGAGCACGCCCGCGAGCACGCCTGGACGATCGAGATGACGAACTACGAGCCGGTGCGTCGCCGGCGTTTGTTGGGCCAGGTTGACGACGTTCGGAACTTTACCCGTTTGCTTAAACTCGGCGACGATGCGCACGGTCTCGGCGGCGATTGCTTCCTGCGCCTGATCGGTCGACGCGCCGATGTGATGCGTGCCGTAGAGACCTGCTTCCTTTGCGATCTCATCCTGAAATTCACCAGTGGCGACGGTCGGTTCGAGCGCGTAGACGTCGAGACCAGCGCGAATGCCGCGATTGCGAATGGCGTCGATCAACGCTTGTTGGTCCACCACTTCGCCGCGCGCCGTGTTTATGAAATAAGCCCCATCGCGCATCGCGGCAAATAACTCGGCGTTGATAATGTTCCTCGTCTCAGGCTTGAGCGCTAGATGAACACTTACGACGTCGGACGCCGCCGCAACCTCTTTCGGCGACTCCTTCAACTCGATTCCGAGGGCGGCCGCACGATCGCTCGTCAAGCTCCTGCTCCACGCAACCACCGGCATGCCAAACGCTCGCGCCCGCGGAATCATCTCCTGCCCGATCTTGCCGACGCCGATCAGTCCGAGCGTGCGGCCAAACAACCCGCGCGCTTTTGAAAACTCTTTCTTGTTCCAAACGCCCTGTCGCAAGGCGATGACGTTGTCGGCGATGCGACGATCGAGCGCGAGGATCAGCGCAAACGCAAGCTCGGCGACGGCGATCGAGTTCTTGCCGGGACAGTTCGAAACGTAAATGCCACGCTTTGAAGCAGCGGCGACGTCGATCGTGTTGTATCCCGCGCCGGCGCGGACGACGAGTTTCACCGGACCGGCTTCAAGCATCGGCTCGGTGACTTTGGTGCCTCTGACGACCAACACGTCGGGCGACGTTTGTCGAATCGCTTCTGTGAGCGCGTCGTCTTTCAAATCGGCCTGGTAGACGATCTCGCAACCAAGAGCTTGCAGCCCGTCGAGGCCGGATTGTTCGAATTTATCTGCAATCAGTACTTTCATATCGAGTGAATCAACAGACCATCTCTCAACTTTGGTTCGAACCACGTTGATTTCGGCGGCATGATCTCGTGTGCATCCGAGACGAGCAACAGTTCCTCGACCGTCGTCGGATACAAAGAGAACGCAACGGCAGCGTTGCCTTCGTTCACCAGGCGTTCGAGCTCTTTCGTTCCGCGCAAGCCGCCGACGAAATCGATGCGCTTGTCAGTGCGAACGTCCTTGATGCCGAGCACGGGATCGAGCAGACGATCCTGAAGCACGCTGACATCAAGCGATTGGAGCGTGCCCGTTGGCAACGTCGCATCCGGAGAGAGCTCGAGTCCGTACCATTTGCCGTCGAGATACATGCTCCACGAGCCGCGTTGTTTCGGCGCCGGGTCTGCGTTTTCGGCGATGGTGAAACTGCGGCGAACCGCGTCAAGAAATTCTTCTTTTGAAAGACCGTTGAGATCTTTGACGGTGCGGTTGTAGGCAAGTATTTGGAGTTGTGAATCAGGAAAGATCACGGTCAGGAAGTAGTTGTAATCTTCATCGCCCGTGTGTGTGAAACTCTGATCGCGCAACTCAGCCCGCGCGCGGCTTGCGCTTGCTGCGCGATGATGACCGTCTGCAATGTAGAGCAGTGGAACGGAAGTGAAACTGTTGACGAGGTTCTCGGTATCTGCGAGACGCCAGATCGTGTGTTGAATTCCGTCGGGGGCAGTGACGTCGTACAACGGCGCGGCGCCGATCGCTGCCGAGACTTGTTCGTCGATCTCGGGACGCTGTCGATACGTGAGAAATACTGGACCAGTCTGCGCGCGCAACATGAGCATGTGTCGCGTGCGATCGTCTTCCTTGTCACGGCGCGTGCGCTCGTGTTTGCGTATGGTCCCGTTGTCGTACTCATCAATCGAGCAGCAGGCGACGATCCCGACCTGTTGATGTTCGCCCATGATCAGGCGATACAGATAAAGACTCGGTTCGGCTTCTTTTTCCAGCGGGCAAGTCACTGTGAGCTTCTCGAAGTTTTCGACTGCCTTGCGATAGACCGCGTCGCTGTAGAGATCCGTGCCGGGAGGCAGGTCGATCTCCGGCCGCGACACGTGCAGAAAGCTCAATTCGTTTCCATTCGCCAGCGCGCGCGCTTCTTCGGTGTTGACGACGTCATACGGCACACTGGCAACAGCCTGGGCGCGTTCGGTTGGTGGACGCAACGCACGAAAAGGACGAATAACCGCCACAGAGCCTCCTATCGAGTGAAGGCGCCGTTTGAGTGTGGGCCTTCTTCCGAATTACTTGCTGAATTATTAAGGCTTATGGCGATTAAGACTATCCGTTTAGATGTGAAAACTCAAATGAGCTAGAATCCTGCGCTAGTGTTCGATCGCTTGATAAAAACGAGTGGGTTTGTTTATCGCGCGGGCCGTAAGATCCTGAGGCAGCCGGGTGAGGCGTTGTTGTTGTGCCGGATGGCGTGGTGGGTGGTCGTGTTGTCGATTGCGGCGCGCCATTATCCGCTGCCGCGCGCGCTCGAGATCGTTGCCGGACGGCAAGACGACAAACCGGTTGCGATAGACCACGCGCGCCAGGAGAAACTTGCGCGCGCAATCGATCTTCTACTCTCCGCGGACGTCCTGGTGTTCAAGCCTATCTGCTGGAAACGCGCCGCGGTGTTACATCGTTACCTGGCCCAGACTCGGATTATTTTTGGGGTGAAGAATGATCCGGCAGGAAAAGTGACGGGCCACGCGTGGCTCGAAGTTGAAGGAAAGCCGATCCTCGAAGCCACGCCACCCGAATACGTCACGACCTACAAATTCCCTTCAAACGAGCGATTCGATCCGCGGCTCGCCACGATCCCTCTTGAATAAAAAGGGTGGCCCTCTGTGGCCACCCGTCTGAGTTACGGCAGCGCTTCGACGTTCAGGAAGAAGCGGAAAGATCCGGTTTGCTGAATTCCCAACAGGAACCGAATGCTGACTGATGCACCGGGCGCCAATGGCGTGCCCAGTGAAATCGTTCCAACCGACTGCGACGAGTTAAACGCACCACCGTTTGGTTGTGACGGCGGTTGCTCGAGCGTCGTTCCCTCGCACCGTGACCGAGCACGGCGCGGGATTCGGAGAACAAGTAGCAGCATCGTTGATACCAGCTACTACGACCGAGGTCGACGTTCGCGAACGCAAGTCGGCAAAACCTGACGGCGCCGGGAACGTGTTGATGTCGATAATTCTGAATCGCAGCCTGGTAATCGGACTGCCAGTAGTGTTGGAAACGCGACGCCGAATATCGAGCGTTCCGAATGTCGAGTTGTTAGCGGGGTCTGAAGTGAAATCACGGACCCGGTTCGGCGGAGATGCAGCGGCTATCGACGCGTCGAGAACCAAGACTGACGTATTGGCGTTCCGATCGATCGGCGACGAAAGGTTTTCCGGTCCAGGCGCGCCCAGTCGTTGGCCCGCACCCGCTGACGTTCCGTTTGTATCGACGAAGACGAAATCCGCTGCGTTGTTGTCGGTGTCTTTCGGCAGCCCGCCGCTTCCGGCTGTACAGCCCAGCGCCGAACCAAAGACCGGTGTGTTGCCGGGACAGAAACTACGATAGAACGAGTAGTCGATCGAGAACGGCGTGAGCGCGTTGTATCCGGCGCCTTCCTTGTAAAGCGTGTTTGCCTCAGAAGTTGAACCAACCGCGTCAATTCGCACTCCGAGGGCAAAGTTTGCCGGGTTGGCAGTCGAGAACAGCGCGATGCCGGCATTGTCGGGAATGTCGGTCGTGTACGTTGCGTCACCGGTAGCCGTCGTGCCGTTGCCGGCCGGATAAGACGAGAGGGAATAAGCGACGGAGTTGGCGCCCAGATAATGGCCCTTCGCCGGAATCACAGTTCCGTTCGGAATCGTGAAGCGCACGACGCCGTCTGACGCCGCCAGTCCGTAACCCGCGGAACCGTCAGAAGACTCGACGGTGTGCGGTGTGCTGCCGGGATTGTAGATCTCGACGAATTCGTCGTTGGCCCCGCTTGGACCACGCAGACGAAACTCGCTGATCAGCAAACCACCTGCGCCGGCGGGTGCGTTGATCTTGGCCCACCACGTTCCCCAGCGCGAATCGTTTGTGCCCGTGCCGGTTGCCCCGACGCGGAGTCGCGAATACTCCTGAAGGGTCCAAAGGTCGGCATCGTTGACCGGATCGACGGCGCTGTGACTGTAATCACCCCAACGATTCCTCGTGCCGCTGAAAGTCTTCTGGTAGTAATCTTCGCCTTCCTTGTAAATCAACGGATCGCGCAGTGAAGCCGCGGGATCGCTGCCGAGTCGCACGGCGTAGCCGGCGTCGGCGTAATCGTCTGACTCAAACTCTGAAAACCCGAGAATCATGTCGTTGTTCTTGTTGACGCTGAGACTCGGATAGGCGTAGTGCTTGCCGCCGTTGATGCGCGTGGCCGTGGCGTCTTCGAGCCGGCCACCGTCAGAGAACGTGCCGTCGTTGTTCAAAACGGTCCATTGGACAACGAACCGGGAGTTGTTGGTTATTCCGCCCGTAGGCAACGCGACGGTCTGCGGGTAATAGACCTTGCCATTGCGAAAGACTACGTTACCGCGAATAAACGCGTCGCCGACGTCAATTTGTCGAATGGTGGGCGGACAGACCTGTGTGGGAACGCCTACACCGGGCACGCACTGTTGCGGCAGCACGTCGCCGCCCGGTTGGGTCCAACCGCCACCGGGACGAGTGCGATTTGCCGGATCGACGTTGAAGACCGGCGCTGCCGGAGTTCCCGTAATGGTGTGTAGACGGTAGGTGGCGCCGGCACTGCTGATGTGCGTCGGCAGGTACATCGTCTCTTCGGTCGCCGAGAAAGTCAGCGCCGGGTGCATAGCAAAAGCCACCGATCGCCGCCGTGGCGCCGGTAAAGAGCGTTGCCGTTGCTGTGCCGGCGCGCATCGTTGGGTAGTCAAGCACGAGGGCGCGGCCATCCGCGAAAGCGAGCGTGTTGATGGTGAACTGGTTCCACGTAATCACGACCCAGTTCTTGTTGAAACCGAGCATCGGGAAGTCGGCCCAACCACCCGCAGGGTTGCAGCCCGGCGAACCTGGCGCGCAACCGACGATGAACCGGAACAGCGTGTAAGTTCCCTGCGGATCGGGAGTGTCGGACACGCCTACCACAACGGACGAATTAGCGGTCTGCGCATTTGATACCGCTGCCACGATCCAGCGGTTGTTGTGAGCATCGTACTGAACACGCGGATCGAAGTGGCCAGTGCCGCCGGCAGGCGTCCAGAACGAGGTCAGCGAAACGAGCGACAACTGCGCGCCCGTCGCTTTGTCCTGGATCACCATGTTGTTGTTGAGCATGGTGACGATCTTGTCGAGCCCGACGGCGCCGGTTGTATCAGGCGGAATCGTGAACGTTCCGGATGGACCACCGCCGAGAGCTTCGTCGATCGCGCCTTGAAAATTCTGCGCAGGCGAAGGCGAGGCGATATTCAGACCGCCTTCGTCGCTGGTCGCCTTGTTGACGGAAGGTTCTTCCACGGCGGGCGTTTCCACTTCGCCAATCGAACCGGGCACGGGCATCGCTTGCATGCCGCCGTTTGGCGCGAGCGCGATGCTCATTTTCTTGCTCGGTTTCACACTTGCGAGCGCGCGCACGTTTACGGTTGCGGTAGTCACGGCCAGCACCTGTTTGGATTGCATCTGCGGTGTGTCCGGTTCCTGCGGCGCTACGGTCTTCGCCGCGGAAACTGTTTGCTTCGACGTGCGAATCGGCGCGGAAGGCGAAACGCTCGGCGCATCGGCAGTGACCTGCGGTTGGTTCACCGTCGGCAGTCCCGGCAGGACGATGTTGCTGGTCCGATCGCGTTTTGCTTTCTTCGTGCGCTTCTTGCTGGTGGTTGTTTTTTCTTTTTGCTGTGCAGCGGCGACTTGAACCGCGCCGTTAAGCAACACTGTCTGCGTAAGCAGTGCCAGGCATGCTGCCACAAAGCCGATGCGACGCAGAAATGATCTTATGGTTTGGGAAGGATTGGGGAAGAACGTCATTTAGACTCCTTAACATTGATGGCCGCCCGTTTGATTGCTTCATGTCTGAATACAAACTCGTGCATCGGTTGCTAATGACGGGCGCACGTTCACCACTGCAACTGCACGTTGAAACTGACTACTATCACTAAACGTTTGAGGAGGCCTGTGGCCGGAACCGCATCAACCCCTGGCTCGATTACGGTCTATCTGTGGAACAAACCTGCTGGAAATTGGGGCTCGCTATAATACTAGCGGCCTTCGGAATTGACAATACTCATCAAACGTAGTGGATACGGTTTCAACAAGTACGCCGAAGGCGTTGGGTAATTCTAGCCCAGGGTTGCTACAACCCTGGGTACAGCGAAAGAAAATTAGAAAACACTGAAAGTGTTCGGTTTGCAATTGAAACTCTTTCAGAGTTGCAGGGACTAAAGTCTGACTTGACCCCAGGGTTGAAGCAACCCTGGGCTGGAATTAGCCAACGCCTTCGGCGTACTAACAGACAGTCAAACTGTGCCACTACTCAAACACAAGATCACTTCGCAAACGGTGAACTAATCGCGGCGCCTTTTGTGCACTTGCCGGTTTGCAGGTTGACCGCGCCGAGAGTGATCGGTTCGCCGCCTTCAGCATCTTCTTCCTCGCTCTCGATGTAGTCGGTCCCGGCGGCAACGGCCTTTCGCTTATCACGCTCTTCTCGTTCTCGCTCACGCTCTTTTTCGCGCGCGCTCTTGGATTTCTCGCCGCGCACTCGAGCGGCCGCTACCAACAGCAGTTCCGCGCGGCCGTCTACCGGGCCATAAGTCACCGAAGGCGTGTCGAATGGTCCAATGCACGATTTCATAATCCTCAGCGCCCGCGCCCGCGTCACCGTGCGGCGAATCTCGGACGTTTGGCCCAACTCTTTGGCGATGCTGTGCGTGTCGACCTGTTTGCCGTTTTGCGTGTAATAGCCGATCGCATCGGTGATGACAGCCTGGTGCTCGTTCACCGAAAACTGCCACATCACGCGCCGGTCTGAAGGCTTATCGACCACGCGAAACAGTTTGAAATGTTCTTTGAAGTATGGCTCGGAAACGCCGGTCGCGAGTATCGCCTGTTTTGAGCCTTCGACGAGTGCTGCTTCGGATGTGGTTAGCTGCGCCTGGGCGACGAAGCTGTTGAAAATTAACGATATTGCCAGAAGTAGGATCACGGTTTTCTAATGAAGAAAAGGGAGAGGCGGGTGCTTCAACCTCTCCCTGATTAACTCGGTGCAGGTTCGGTTCTTATGGCAACGCTTCGACGTTGAAAAAGAACTTAAAGCTGCCGGTTTGCTGAATGCCGAGCAGGAAGCGCACGTCGACGCTCGCGCCGTTTGCGATTGGCGTGGCCAGGGTGACTACTCCCGCTGACAACGATGAGTTGAAACCACCACCGTTCGGCTGTGACGGCGGCTGCTCGAGCGTCGTTCCCTGAACGGTTACGTTGCTCGTTCCGCTGCCGCACGGCGGACGGTCGACAGTGACGACAACCGCGGTCGAAGTGCGTGGCCGCAGGTCGGCAATGCCGCTCGGCGCCGGGAACGTGGTGATGTCGATCACGCGGAAGCGCAGTCGTGTGACGTTGCCGCCGGTGTTGTTCGTTACCGTTCGGCGAATGTCCAACGTTCCGAACGTGGAGTTGTTCGCCGGATCAGACGTGAAATCACGAACGCGGTTCGGCGGCGAAGCTCCGGCAACGCAAGGGTCGAGGAAGTCGACCGTGAAAGATGCGTTACGTTGAATTGGTGAGCTGAGATTCTCTGGTCCAGGAGCGCCAAGGCGCTGGCCCGCGCCTGCCGACGTTCCGTTGGTATCAACGAAAATAAAGTCGGCGGCGTTATTGTTGGTGTCTTTAGGCGTTGATATTGTACAAGCACCAAACGTAGTGATCGACCCCGATTTACCGCAGTTGTCGCGGTAGAAAGCGTAATCGATTGAGAATGGTGTTAGTGCCGGATAGCCGGTGCCTTCTTTGTACAGCGTATTCGCTTCCGAGGTGGAGCCAACTGCGTCCATGCGATTCGCGAGCGAAAAGTCCGCGCCGCCGACGCTATTGTTGAATATCGCAATTCCCGCATTATCCGGAATGTCGGTTGTGTAGGTTGCGTCGCCCGTGGCCGTCGTCCCATTGCCGGCGGGATACGAAGCCAGCGAATAGCCGACGGAGTTGACGCACAGGTAGTGTCCTCTGTTCGGAATGACTGTGCCATTCGGGATGACACACCGTGCAACCCCATTTGACGCGGCCACGGCGTATCCATCGCCGCTGCCGTCGGTAACCGCGGCTGCGACCGTGTGATCTGCGCCGCTGTTGTTGTAGAGTTCAATAAACTCGTCATTCGCGCCGTTTGGACCACGAACGCGAAATTCAGAAATAATCAATTGCCCTGCGGCGAGCTGCGACATACTTAGCGTCATCGCTATCACGCCCGCGAAGACAAGGGAAAGCCGAAACGACTTTGACATGCCTGTATTCTCCTTATTGGTGGGCCACGATACTTCAGTGCGGCGGAAAAACGTAGCATGCCTAATCGCACGCAGTCAACGAAATTTACCGTTGCAATTCGACACAGTTTTGCAATGTTTACGAAATATCCCGTATATTTTCAATAACTTACGGGTTGGTCCTCGCGGTCCAGCCAACTCGTTGGGCCAAGTGGTCCCAGTTTATAAACATCAGGTAAAGGGCAAGTTGGTGAGGGAAAAAGATGTTCATAAACAGCAGCGTTGAGAGGTGAAAAGCGACGCCCACGCCCAGGATCCACCAGCGAGCTCGCCGCCAGAAAACAGCCAACGGAAATAGCAGTTCCCAGACCAGCACAAGGCCCACGACCACCGGCAGATACGAACGCACTTGCGGCAGCCAGAACGCAAGCTGGAAATGCGTGTCATGCAAGTTGTCGAGCGAGTGAAGAATCGACAACGTAGGCAGGTTGTCGGGGCTGAGATAGTTAAGTCGCGCCACTCGCAGCTTGATCAACGCCGAGCTGAAATAAACCCAGGCCATCAACAACTGCATTAACAAGATCGGATACGCATAAGCCCACAACGGTCGCTCTTTCCTTTGCGCCTTTGCGTCTTTGCGGGAGTCCGGTTCGGAGCCGGTACGCTTCCTCGTGGGAAGAAGTGTTTCCCGCCAAGGCGCAAAGGCGCAAAGACGGGCGTCAACCGAGAACGCATCGCCACACGGAGTGAACGCGAGCACCGCGAGGCAGTAAACGCCGAGCATCTCGTCGTGATTGAAGTGTCCAAAACTGCGCAGCAGCCCCTGGTAGAAGATCACGAACACGAGCGACGTTTTCGTAGTTACTGAAGTGAATAGACCAATCGTGCTCGACAACAGCGACAGGACCATCGCTAGCTTGAGAATTGTCATGCCGCTCGGCGTCAGCAGTTGATCGTAAAAACTCCACGGGAAGATCTTCATTCCGCCGGTGGGCCGAAGGATCGTCGCGGGCAATGCGCCGAGCGCGGAAAAGGCAGTAGCGAGGATCGAGATCAGAAACGTGCCGTGAACGATCGAACGCACGACGCCCAGGGCAAAAGCACTGGAAGGGACGACGCGGTTTACAAATCCTTGCGCCACGAGTCGACGAAGTTTTGAAAGTTGGAATAACTGCCGCCGTCCCAGCGATAGCGATCGAGACGAATCGCTCTTAGCCGCTGCGGCGACGAGTCAGGCAAGCGTTGGTTGTAGAGATTTCCCCAGGTTGCGAGCAGTTCGGGGATCCGCGCGCCTGCGGGAAGATTTTCGACTCCGCCTGCCTGGCGGATCAATTCGGCGTTCTGCGGATGAATCGACGTGAGTTTGAAGCTCTGATTAGCGATGGTCGCGTTCACCATAGTCCAGGTGCGGCTGTACATCGCGTTCGTCAGGTCGATTGGCGCGATGTCGATCGTTTCTCCGGAAACTGTCTCGCCGCGCAGAATGCAATAGGTGTGGCCGCGTTCGAGATCGCCGCCGGCCATCATCACGTTCCACGCCGCGAACGGGTAGAGATTGCGGACAAACAGAAACGCCCATAGCAACGGCCCGAAGATCGCGACAGTGAGGATGGCGTACTTCAGGAGCAGCCGGCGTTCACCCGGCGCCGAGAAGTTTATAAGTCTGAAAGTTATCAAGGATTCGTTCCACGCTGTTTGTGGCTCGGTCCAGCGCAACTTCGTAGTTGTTGGTAATGTCGTTTGCGATCTCGCCCACTGACTTGCCCTGTTCGAGACCGCGCCAGACGATCATCGCGGTTTCGTTCAGTTGAAAATATTTCTTGGTGTTTAGATCGACGAGTATGCCCTCGCCGCCGTCAAAATCTGTAACTACCACATGTTTGCCTGGGATCAGGTTAGTTGAATTCATGGTTGTTTATCGTAGTTCGACTTTCTTCCAGAAGATGATAGGGCTTCATGGCCCATCGCTCCGCCATTTCGCGCACGAGATCGGAAGCGACTCTCTGTTTTGCGGCAGCATCAGGCGTAAATTCGCGAGCGCCTGAAGGCGCCTTCGAATAGATTCGGCTACTGCCGGCGACTTTTTCCAACTCTTCGTTCGAAGCCCGGATCTTAAAAAATTTCAAAATGCTGATTAATGCAGGTACTGACAATTGGTTGTAATTAAGCAATAAGCCGTTGCTGTTCGCAAGAGTATAGGCAGTTTCATAAAAGCTGCCGATACTGCGCGCGCAGAGTTCTTCGAGCGACATGTGGGCGACGGCTTCGGGCGTCGCGCCCGTGACGTGGGCCAGAATGCGACGGTCGTCGTCGAGCAGCCAGTCCGGAACGGTGGTCATGTTCGAGACGATCGTTTCGACCGGATCGCGATACAGAAAGATCCACGGCACGTTGGGCCAGATGCGCCTGATTCGTTCGAGCTGCGACGTGCCGCAACAGGAAAACTTGATGAACAGACGGCGCTCGTTTCCAGCGCGGCGCTCGGTGGGGCGTTGGCCCAGAACGTTTACTACAGCGCGCAGAAAGACTGAGTAGAGCGACTCTTTGACCGGGTCATTCGCATCGGTGATGAACCGGGAGACGAGCTTATCGATCGGATTCGCTTCCGAAAGGACGATCGAATCGTTCAACGAGCGGCAGGCATTGGCGACGAGTGTCGAACCGCAACGTGAAGAGTGAAAGATTAAGCCCGCCGGCTGAACTCTTTCGACGATTGTTTCGAACCGCAATAGCGCGTCAAATTCGGTGAATCGCTCGGTCCGCCCTGGCACTTCGTTGCGCATCCGATCGATCGTCTGCTGAAAAAACGGCTCCGCGAATTCCACATCGCGGAGGTCCATCCACAACAGACCCGGCCGGCCGTCGACGACAACAGCGTCAACCGGCATCCACCCCTGACTAACTATTGCTTCGTCCACGGATCAGCACTAATGCGGGTTGCACCTCGTCATGCCACGGGATCTTGCCGAAGCTTTGAAGACAAAGCAGGCACGGCGAGCCGGTGTAGAGATCGGGTGTGACGCCCTGCGCACGCAACGCGGCAAGCACGTCTTTTCGCTTTTGCAGTTGGGCCGCGGCCAGATCCTTGAACTTCGCAAACGCCGAAGCAAACGACTCGACGTTCAGGTCGGCGACGACGTCAGTCTCTTCCGCAGCGCCGCGAAAACCGGAAAGATTGCAACACAGTGAAAGCCGGCCGCGATAGTCGACGTTCATGCTCGTACCCGCCAACGGCGAGCACGGCGGGCGATCCTCGTCCACGTTGTAATAGCCGACGTCTATACGGATATTCATCTTGAAGATCCGCGCGAGCATTGCGATTTCCTGTTCGACGAGGCGGCGCTCTTCGATGTTCAGGGCCGATTCATCCGCAGCGGATGTCGGCATGACGTGTACGAAGTTGAGCGCGGCAGCGCCCATGCGCGCGGCGAAGATAGCGATCTGCTCGAGTTGGTCCACGAGATCGCGGCGAACCGTGATCTTGATCGCGAACGGCAACTGCGACATGTAGCAACGAGAAAAAGCACGAATCAGACGATCGAACGATCCCTTGCCGCGCCAGCGATCGTGGGTCTCTCGCGTGATGCCGTCGAGGCTGAACGCCACGTGCGAGATCGAATCGCGATGGGCCGCGAGCGAGGGCCACACGCGTTCGAAGTGCCAGCCGTTGGTAACGAAACTGGACGTCAAACCCGCGCCGGCGACTGTTTCCAACGTCGCCGCGAATTGCGGATGGAGCGTAGGCTCGCCGCCGGTGAAGTTGACCTTCGTGATCTTCGCCACCTCGCGAGCTTCGCCGATCACGCGTCGCAACAGATTCGACCGGAAAGAACTCAGCGCGCGTGTTGTAAAGATTGTCTTCGGCGCGAAAGCAGTAGCTGCAATGCAGGTTGCAGATGTTAGCCAGTTCCACGGTCAGGCGCTGTGGGCCATAGTCGTCGCTGAACGTGGCATCGGTCTGGGCGGTCTGCATTAGTTTGACCTGAGATGGGGAATCAATAACTCCGCCGCGCGACCGGGCTCGAGTAAATCTGCTCCTGCGGCGAGATCGAAAGCCGTGACTTGCCGCGCCAGCCGCGAAAGCAGCTCGAGATTCGCGCCGGCTACTGCCGTGTCGTAAGTGGCCCAGGGACAGGCGCGGAGCAAACGCGTCATCGTTTCCGGTTGCGTGAGCCGGCGAAGGCGCGTTTCCGTGTCGCCGCTAATCGCCGTGAAAAGCACCCAGGCGGGCGAGACCTGCGGCGTGCGCTCGGCTGAAAAAACAGCGGCTGGCTCGAAAACGTTGCGAAATCCGAGGTCTCCGCCACTCGCCATCTCTCGCAGAGCGAAAAAACTGCGAAACCCCCGCGCCTCAACCGCACCGCCATTTAGGCTCAACAGCACTTCATCATCCGAAAGGTACGACCACTCGGCCATCGCCAGATGGAACGTCAACGTCGACTTGCCGCTGCCGGATGGTCCAACAATCAGAACGCCTTTGCCGCTTTCCGGCTCCACCACCGCGGCACTATGAAGATCGAACACCCCGAATCGCCTGAGCGCGGCGCAAACGGCGAAAGACGTGACGCGCGCCAGCTCCGCGTCCGCCGTCTCCGGCACCTGGCGAAGCCAAACGTCAACGTGGACCGGCGTCGCGGAACGAAGGCGCAGCCACGAATTCTCAAACTGCAAATCGTAACCATCGGCCCCGGCGTAACAACGTCCGCCATCGGCAACTTCAAACTGGTTCAGCGAGGAAGGAATTTCGGGACGATAGTCGCGGGATTCGCCGCAGTAAAACTTGATCTCGATTTCGGCCTCACGCTCTGGTGATGAGACTGGCGTGAGCTGCCATCCGGCAAACAGTCCTGCAAGCAGTCGCGCTAAGCGGGGATCGGGGGCTTCAACAAATAGAAACCGACCGGCGACCGCGTAAAAGCTTCGGGACGCCGGCCGGTCAAAGACCTGAATAACTTCCATGCAACCGGTATTGCTGTTGCGCTAGTTCGTCGCGCCACTCGACGCGGATTGAAAGAATGTGGTTGCTTCCAGAACATCTACCGGAACAGAAATCGCCGGCTCTACGAACGGTTTCTTGCGATCGTTGAGCTCCTTCACGATACCTTCATTCTTTAGACCAGCGTTTTCTTCGTTGAATTTCTCGTTTTGCATAGCCAGGTTAGCCGCCTCCTCCTCGAGTCAGTTGTGATTAATATATGTTCTAGCTTGACTGCATGGCAACCGAAAATATTCGGACCATGCAAACCACTGGATCACCCTTACTGCCTAGTTCAGACCCTGTTGAGTGGTCTTTGGCGGCTGAGTCAGGACCAGCCGCAGGGCCCGCCGTTCACTACGGCCCAAGTCAGCTCTGACGAACACGTGAATATTCGGCGCTAGCTGTCGAACCGCATCCTCCACAGAGAGTTTTGAGATTTCGGCATCAACCAATTCCATTCGGTCGTCTTGTATGTCGACAGGAATACCGATCGTTTCGCCAATCTTGAGCATAACCAACGGGAGCGGTTGTTTCTTGGCCTTCACGCTCAAGAGGTAATTTTCATAGGTGACCCGAAGCGGCTGTTCTGCTTGCTTTTTCTTGGCCTCTTCGTCTTCGGGCTCGACTCCGTCTTCGGTATTTCCTTCAATCAACATAGCTTGTGACGAACCGTGGATCACGGCTGTCACAGGGGGCTCACCCTGGTTCGCATCGTAAAGAAATATTCCCAACACCTTCGGCGGCTCCTGTGAACCGGTGGCGACTTCGTAGTCGACGTAGACGGTTGGGGACAGTAGCTGGAGCGCCGGTTCGAGCGTGAGCTCGCTGAACTCGATCGAAAGCGGTTCCTTTTGTCGTTCTGGTCCCAGGAAGATTGGCACTTTCAGCTTTTTCGACAATTCCTGGGTCACGTCGGTCAGATTGGCCTTCTCAGCTTTGAGCGAGATGTTCAGGATCGGACGTGTTTTAACGGTCAGCGTGTACGGAAGTTTGGCGCCGGGCTTTGCGGTCTGCGCCTTCGGATCTTTTTCAGCCGATTTCTTTGCCGGCTCGGCGGGTTGTTGCGCGATGGCGCACATGACGCACAAAAGCAGCGTCACAACTGCAAGCACACTTTTCACATGCGCACGATGGATATTTTGTTTCAACTTCTGTCTTCCTTGAACTGACTGACCCCGCTTGTAGCGGTGGAAAACTAACATGTGCAAACAAATACGTCAAATTTTGATTAACACATTTGTGTTAACTATGGTTCCGAAAGAGGAGGCGAAAGGGCCGGCTTAGATAATACGCGAAGCTCAAACCGGCGGGAAGCGAGCGCCGGGCGAGATCGCCGTCGGTGGGTCGAAGGATGTGAACCAGATAGCGCGCGCGGGCGCCAAAACTCCTGCGAACGCCGAGGTTGTACTTGAAGATTTCGCTCGAAGTGGCCGGGACGTGCTCGGGGCCGTTGAAGAGATTGGCGACGATGTTTGCCGCGAGTGGTTTGAGACGTTTGTCGGCTTCACAGCGGCGTTTAACTTCACTCGGCAGGCTCGTTCCGAGAAGCGTCTCTGCCAGTTGGAGGCCGAGCAGAAACATTCGCTCGCTGTCTGTTCTGGCGGCTCGGTCCAGCAGGGCGGGCCAGTTCAGCTTGCGGCGTGAGACCAGTTCGGCGACGTCACAGATCCAGCCGAGTCGTTCCCACAGGTGGCGCGAGCCATGAACGCAGAGCGAGAACAGGAGATCGTCCGCGGAGAAGGTTTTTACTTGCGTTCCATTCAGGTCAAAAGCGACGAGGTTGGACCACAGTGCGTCGCCCTGGACCGACGAGGCAAACAGGTGTGGCGCGACTTCCCAGTGCAGCTCGACGATCAACTGGCGATTGTCTTTTGTGAATTGAAGGTTGTGCTGCGTGCGGAGCAGGAATTCCTGTTGTTCGACAGTCAGCGGTTTCGAAAGTGCGTAGTTGTCGGCAACGAGCAGGTCGCGAGCGCGTGGCACGTCGTGTTTTTTGACGATGACGTCGAGATCGACGAAGCGGCGCAACGCAAGATCGTCGTAAGCGATCAGCGACAAGAGCGGGCCTTTGTAAGGGATCGCTTCGATGCCTTCGCTCGCAAACAAATCAATCAAGCGGCAGAGCTCGCCGGTCAGGACGACGTTGCGCGCGGAGTTTTCGAGGGAGTGTTTTCTGAATTGTTGAAGATTCTCCGGCGGGACGTGTTGTTTCAGTTGGCGATAGACCAGCGGAACCACCGCATGACGCCGCGCCAGCAGGAAAAAATAATTCCAATCAAGCGGTTGTGAGGCAAGCGATCGAATCCGATCTACGATCTGTGGCGCGGCCTTCGTTCGCGCGCAACACAATAACAGCTCGCTGATCGGATCATTACTCATTAACCTTCAGGACCGCCAAAAACGCCTCCTGCGGGATCTCCACGCGCCCGACTTTCTTCATCCGTTTCTTGCCTTCCTTCTGTTTCTCCAACAGCTTTCGTTTGCGCGTGATGTCGCCGCCGTAGCACTTGGCGATAACGTTTTTGCCCAACGCCTTCACCGTCTCGCGTGCGATCACCTTGTTTCCGATCGCCGCCTGAATCGGCACTTCAAACAGTTGCCGCGGGATCAACTGCTTCATCTTTTCCGCGAGGGCGCGCCCTTTCGACTGCGCCGTGCTGCGATGCAGAATCAACGACAACGCATCGACCGGCTCGCCCGCAACCACCACGTCGAGCTTCACGAGATCGCTTTCCCAATAACCCGACAAGTTGTAATCCAGCGAGGCGTAACCGCGGGAAACCGACTTCAAGCGATCGTAAAAGTCCAACACGATCTCATTGAGCGGCAACTCGTAAGTCAACATCACGCGATTCGACGTGATGTATTCGAAGCCCTTCTGCACCCCGCGTTTCTCTTCGAGCAACGGCAGGATGCCGCCGAGATGTTCGTCGGGCGTGAGAATGACGGCGCGAATCACCGGTTCCTCGATCTTCGCGATGCGCCCCGGATCGGGCATCTTCGCGGGGGAATCGATCTCGGTGACTTCGCCGTCGGTCGTCGTGACGGTGTAACGCACGCCGGGCGCGGTCGTGATCAGATCGAGATTAAACTCACGTTCCAAACGTTCCTGCACGATCTCCATGTGCAGCAGTCCGAGAAAGCCGCAGCGGAAACCAAACCCGAGCGCCGTTGACGATTCCGGCTCGTAAAAGAACGACGCATCGTTCAAACGCAACTTGTCGAGCGCATCGCGCAGCTCTTCGTATTGATTCGTGTCCACCGGATACAAGCCGGCAAAAACCATCGGCTTGATCTCCTGGTAACCTGGAAACGGTTGCTGCGTCGGGCGTGCTGCTTCGGTGATCGTGTCGCCGATCTGCACGTCGGCCACTGCCTTGATCGACGCAGTCAGAAAACCGACTTCGCCGACGCCCAGTTCGGCGATCGGCGTCGGCGTTGGACGATTCACGCCAAGCGTTTCAACCTGGTAGTCACGACCCACGGCGACGAACCTGATCTTCATTCCGGTACGGATCGTGCCGTCGATCACGCGGAAGAGCACGATGACGCCGCGATACGAGTCGTACCACGAGTCGAAGATCAGCGCTTTGAGCGGCGCGTTTTGATCGCCTTTCGGCGACGGCACGTCGCGCACGATCGCTTCGAGCACCTCGCCGACGCCTTCGCCGGTCTTGGCGCTGGTCAGGATCGCGTTGTGAGTTTCCAATCCGATGAAGTGTTCGATCTGTTCGATGGCCTTTTCCGGCTCAGCGCCCGGCAGGTCGATCTTGTTGATTACGGGGATCAGTTCGAGGTTATTTTCGATGGCCAGGTAGGTGTTCGCAAGTGTTTGTGCTTCAACACCTTGCGAGGCATCGACGATCAGCAACGCGCCTTCGCAGGCCGAGAGCGAGCGCGACACTTCGTAAGAGAAATCTACGTGACCCGGCGTGTCGATCAGGTTCAAAACATACTTCTGCCCATCGCGTGCGACGTAGTCGAGTCGAACGGCGTGCGCTTTGATCGTGATGCCGCGCTCGCGTTCGAGATCCATGTTGTCGAGCACCTGGTTTTCCATCTCGCGTTCAGACAACGCGCCGGTAAGCTCGAGCAGGCGGTCGGCGAGCGTCGACTTACCGTGATCGATGTGAGCGATGATCGAAAAATTACGAATGCGGGATGGATCCATAAAACACAGCTACAGTTACCGGGGGAGATGTTCGTTAATGTACGCGCGCGCTTTCTCCGCCGAGTTCATCTCCGTAACCCATTGATAATTTCGCACCGACCAGCCAACGTGCGACGTGGCGAATTCCTGAAACTTGTCGCCCGGCGTGAAATCGTCTTCCATGATCCCAATCTTAACGTTGACGCGGCGAATCAGCTCGGCGTCGGCCGTAATGTTGGCGGCATGGAAGAGTTTGTGCTTGTCGTCGTCCGAAAGTGAAGCGGCGGAGTTGGAGCTCGAGTTTGACGACGAATTGGTTGAATCGTTGTCGTTCGCGCTGCTGTTCAGGTTGCTGTTGCGGTTAGAGTTGTAGTTGTAATTCGCCGTGCGATATGGGTCTGATCGGTTTGCATAGAAGTAGTAGAGCAATCCGCAGGCAATCGCTACCACGATCAGTCCCAAGCATCCCGCGCCACCGCAACCCACGGCAATCTTCTGATTACGAGTCATTTGTTTGTCTCACTTCAGATGGACTGGAAAAGCAATGAGCTAAATTTCAAATACGAGTTTTCATCCACGCGACGACTTCTTCCAACTGCCGGTGCATCATCGCCGCGTCAGTGTGATGAATCTCGCCGTGACCCGGCAATACCCACTCGAATTCGTAATCGAGCAGTTTTACCATGGAGTGAATCTGTTCTGTCCATGAATACCAACAGGCACTGCGAAACGCCGTCAGTCGCCGGCGGCTGACATGGCCGGCGAGATGATCGCCGGTAAACAGAAACTTATTTCGATAAAGGAATACCATGTGGCCGCGCGTGTGTCCCGGCGTCGGGATGGCGAGCAGATCTTTGTCGAGTTGAACCGGATCGACGCCGTCGATGATCGTTTCAACGCCGAATGCCGCAGCGTGGTCGTCGGCGTGCATGATCCGATCACAGCCAAATCGTTCGCGGAACATTTCGTGATCGGCGACGTCGTCTTTATGAGTCAGCAGCATCCGCCCAGCGCCGCCCATTGCGTCGATTCGTTTGAACAACTGCGTCGCGTAACGCGGCGAATCGATCAGCACGTTGCCGCCTTCCTCCGCCGGGCGCACGATCAGGTAACTCCACGCGCCGAAACTGTCTTCGGAAGTAAAGCCGCAGAAATAAACGTTGTCGTCGATTTGATAGGGAAAGGCGTCGATGCCGAGATGCGCGTCGTGTTTTTCCGTCGTGCCGATGGAACCGGTTGGGCAAGCGACCAGCGCCATCATCGCTTTTTGCGTTTCGTCAATGCTTTCCGGCTGGTGATAGACGCTGCACTGGTCGCCGTGGTCGCGAAAGATCGAAGGCGCGAGCTGGCTACAGGTATTGCAGTCGATGCAGGTGGAATCTACAAAGAAATCCCCGGGTACATTCTCGGGTAAACGCTGTTGCAGGCTTGCCATAAAAGAATTGCGAATTTCGAAATTCGAATTGCGAATTTTCAGCACCAACGTAGCGTACTGCTTCAAATTCCGCAATTTCGCAGTTCTACAATTTCGCAATTCGAAATTCGAAGTTCGCAATCTCAGATGTCAAACTCGTTGATTAGGCGGTGGAGGTAGGAGCGGCTGATGCCGAGTTTTTTGGCGGCAGCGACTTTGTTGCCTTCACTTTGGAGGGCGTTGACGATCATGCGGCGCTTGAGCGCTTCGACGGCGCCTTCGAGCGTGGATTCGTCGCCGGTTTTGGTTCCGGGAAGGATGCGCAACATTTTTTCGGGCACGAATTCGAGCCCGAGCTGATTGTTGCTGCTGAGCACGACCAAACGTTCGATCAGGTTTTCCAGCTCGCGCACGTTCCCCGGCCATTCGTACTCCTGCAACACCTCGATCAAGCCGGGATCGAGCTCCGGCGTGGGCTGTCCGTGTTTCTGCGCGGCGCTGGCGGCAAAGTGGGCGGCCAGCAGCGGAATGTCGTCCTGGCGTGCGCGGAGAGGTGGCAACGTAAGCGGCACGACGTTCAAACGAAAGAACAGATCCTGTCGAAATCGTCCGGCGGCGACTTCTTTTTCGAGGTCGCGATTGCTGGCCGCGATCAGTCGAATGTCGACAGTCAACGTCTTTATCCCGCCGACGCGCTCAAACTCCCGCTCCTGCAAAACGCGCAACAGTTTCACCTGGACTGCCGCACTGAGATCGCCAATCTCGTCGAGAAAAAGCGTGCCGCCGTTCGCCAATTCGAAACGGCCCTTGCGCATCTGTATCGCCGACGTGAACGCGCCTTTCTCGTGACCAAACAATTCCGATTCGATCAACGTCTCCGGCAGCGCGGCGCAACTGACCCCGACAAACGGTCCGCCCGCACGCGGACTTTCCTGATGAATGGCACGCGCCAGCATCTCTTTGCCGGTCCCGTTCTCGCCGCACAACAACACGGTCGCACTCGTCGCTGCCGCGGATCGCGCTTGTTTCAACACGCGCTCCAACGCCTGGCTGCCGCCCAGCAAGTGCGTAAACCCGGGCGGCCGCGACAACTCGTCGCGCAAACGCTGATTCTCGATCTCGAGCTGCCGCATGCGGGCTGCCTGACTTACGATGTGCAACAGTTCGCCCGGATCGAGTGGTTTTTCAAAGAACCCATAAGCCCCGCGTTTCACGGCTTCGAGCGCCGCGCGTTTGGAGTCGCTGCCGGTAATCACGACGACTTGCAACGGCGGATCCTGCGAGCGGGCGATGTCGATCAGCGCCAGTCCCTCGCCGATATCGTCGACGTGCGGCGGCAGGTGCAGGTCGCTCACGACGACCTCGATCTCTTCGTCGACGATCAGCGCCTGCGCCTCGTCGCGCGACGACGCCTGCAAGACGCGATAGTCAGACGCCAGTGCCCAGTACAGTCCACTGCGCACAGCGTCGTCGTCGTCGACAACGAGAACGGTACCCTTCGGCTCTATTTGAGTACTCATCTCCACTAATCGGCTTTCCACACAGAAGCCTGCGAAACTGTACGTCTGCTTCGCGACGCCTGGGCAGGTAAATACTCGAAGGAACCAGCGTAACGGGCAAGCTGGTAGAAGGTTATTGCCGCGCCCTTCCTGGTTACGCCTGTCTTTGTGAGGCTGATGGTAGCACGACGCGAAAGGTCGTACCAACGCCCTCGACGGAATGCACTTCGATCGAGCCTCCGCTGGCGCGGACGACTTCGCGGCAGGTGTACAAACCCAGGCCGATGCCGTTTTTCTTTGTGGTGGCGAAGGGACGGTAGAGTCGATTCTCGATGAAGGTCTTACTCATGCCCGGTCCGGTGTCGCCGATTGCAAACATCGGCCAGCCGTTATCGGTATGTCCGGCTTCGATGCTGAGTGTGCCGCCGGGTTGGATCATCGCTTCGAGCGCATTGAGGATCAGGTTCTCAGCCACTTCTTCGATACGCGCCTCATCGATGAGGGCAAAGACGTGGTCCGGGAGGCGCAACTCGATCTTGTGTTTAACGCGCATTGGTTCCGCCAACCTTGCGGTGACACGCTTCAGAATCGGAACGATGTCGACATTCGTGGGGCGCTTGTGTTCGCCGCTGAGGCTCGTCAGGGGTTTATTCAAACGCGCGACGATGGCTTTGAGCTTGTCGGTTGCGTTCGTCAGTCCTTTCAAAGCGTCGGTGCGGAACTGCGGATTGTCGAAGTGGCGTTCCATGTTGCTCACCGTCAACGACAATGCCTCGATCGCGTTCTTCAGATCGTGCGTCAGCATCGCGGAGATCCGGATGAACGATTCGAACTGTCGCGACTCCGCTTCGCGAGCGACTTGCGCGCGCAGACGTTCGGTGACGACGTTGATGTTGTCGGCGATGACGCGGGCGTCGTCGCTTGATTTCAGCAGGATGCGGCGGTCCAGTTGGCCTTGCGCGATGGCTGAGAGATCTTCGGTGACGCGCTCGATGCCTTGCGATCGGTTTTCCACGTGACGGTTGAGGACAAACGCGGCGGCCAGTGCTGCAACCAGGGCGATCGCGAACCCGGCGACGCCCCAGACCCGTGCTTTTGAAATCAGCGGGGAGCGATTGCGGGCGACGGCGACCGAGACGTTCAAGGCCGGCATTGGCGAGTAAGCGACGAGATAACTTGCGCCTGACGGAGACTGATATTCCTGCTGTCCATCCTCGTTTGCGGCCATTGCGGTCGCGATTGACTCGGAACCGGGAAGCGCTTCGTTTGCCGGACGAAGTTTGAGCCAGCGATCGGAGTGGTAGACGATCTTCGCCGAGCGATCGAGCACGACGACCATTGAGTTTTCGGTGGCGCCGGAACTGGCTCGCGCTTCGAGCCCGCGCGACGCGATCGAGAAGATCGGCTCGAGATCGAGCACGCCGACGAGCGCGCCTTCGTTGCCGCTGCCGCTCTCGTTGTGAATCGGGACGGTGTATTCGAGAGCAGAGCCTGACGCTTGCGTTGTGGCTGGTTTTTCGGAGACGACGTTTCCGCGGGTGGTCCAGACGCGCTCGTCGGGCTGGGGAATGTCTGGCGGAATGGAGTTGGTCGCGCTGTTCCTGGTCCAGTTTTCCCACTGCGTGGTGGCGTTGCCGAACCACAGTGGCGTGCGGTTGCGATCGAAGATGGCGAGACTTTGGAAATGGCTGCGCAGATCGAGCAATGATTTCA
Organism: uncultured Acidobacteriota bacterium; assembly: GCA_963770215.1. Lineage (GTDB taxonomy): Bacteria > Acidobacteriota > Blastocatellia > Pyrinomonadales > Pyrinomonadaceae > PSRF01. The sequence goes on along the minus strand of CAVYOP010000004.1, from coordinate 721,392 downwards.
GGCTCGAGCTGGCGCTTTGGTGCGGCGGTGGTTGCGTTTGCGAATTCTCAGTTTGGGCCACTGACTGTTGAATGGTTCGCCTCAGCGACAGTCGCAGCAACGCGCTCTTCTGGTCCTGTAGCACCTGATCGACGCCGGCCGTGAAGGAGTTCAAGTCTTCCTGTACAACGCTGCCGAGCGTGGCCTCGACGGAGCGGACGCCGTTCCAATAGTTAAGCGCCGCGAGGAGCAACAGCGGAATGGAACACAGAAGAAAATAAGTGAGAAACGACTTGCGTCGGAGAATCATGTTATTGCCGATTGTTGATTGCCAATTGCCGATTGGCTGCTTGGGTTACAGGTTACTTGCCCTTCAAGTAGTACGTTCAAAAAGCGCCAATTGGCAATTGGCAATCATCAATTGGCAATCCTCAAGCGTCCGAATTCGGCCAGCAGAGGAGCGAGCATTTCGATGATCCGGTCGTGCGCTGCGCCGTTGCTGGCGACGAGACCGTTGCGATTCTGAACGTCAGGCACGTTGTAGTTCAGCGGCTCGCCAAACAGGTCAGTCATGCGGCCGCCTGCTTCAGTCAGGATCAACTGCGGCGCGCAGGTGTCCCACTGTTTGGTCCGCGGCGACAGGTGGATGTAAACATCACACTGCTGCTCGATTAGCAATCCGATCTTGATTCCGACCGATCCGCGTTGCACTTCTTCACGAAAACCAAAGCGCTGCACGACCTTGTTCATGCGCGGGCTGCGATGCGATCGGCTGGCGGCCAAGCGCATGTCTGACAATTTTCGAAGATCGGAAACATGCACGCGTTCCGGTTCGAGCAGCGGCCGTTCGATCCACGTTCCGCCGCCGCGAACAGCGCGATAAAGCACGCCGGTCAACGGCTGGTAAACGACGGCGACGATAACCTCGCCCTCTACGGCGAGCCCGATCTGCACTGCGAAGTCGCCGTTGCCGGCGATGAAACCGTTCGTGCCGTCGAGCGGGTCGACCAGCCAGACGCGCGATTTGCCGAGACGTCGTGTGGTGTCGACTGACTCTTCCGCGAGAATGCCATCGTTCGGAAACGCCCACTGCAAACCCGTGACGATCAACTCGTTGGCGATGCGATCCGCTTGCGTGACCGGTTCGGAATCGTCGTCGAGGTTCTTTTGTTCGACGTCGAGCGGTCCCTTGTACTGTTCGAGAATCGCAGCGCCCGCGGAGCGTGCTAGATCGACGGCGACGCGCAGTTCGTGATTAGGCGATGACATCAGTTAGGTTCAACTCTGCGTAATCTCCGCGATGCTCCGCGCCTTTGCGGTTATGGATTTACCGCAGAGACGCAGAGGGCCGCAGAGTCAGGTCATTGTGTCTCTTGCCAAGCGGCGTCGCGGACCGTCTTGAGCGTTTCTTCTATATCAGACTTTGTCGTACGAAAGTTAGTGATGCACGCACGCAGGGCGAAGCGGCCGCCGACGGTTGCGTTTGAGACGTAAGCGCGTCCGCTTGTTTGCACGCGGCCCATGATTCGCTCGTTCAGGCGATCGAGCTCGTTGTCGTTGAGCCCGGGCTGCCCAGGTTCAACGTAACGGAAGCAGCAGATGCTCAACTCGACCGGCGCGAGCAGCTCGAAATCGTCAGCCGCGGAAACAAGCTCGCCGAGATACGCAGCAAGCGAGATGTCATTTGTGATTGCTTCGGAAATGCGGCGCGCGCCGTAGTAGCTGAGCGTCAGCCACACCTTCAGCGCTCGAAAGCGGCGCGACAACTCGACGCCATAATCCCAGAAAGCAAACGCTTCGTCGTCGCTGTGGCCGTGGACTTTGATGTAGTCGGCGTCTTCAGTGCTAAAGGCAGCCGCAACCGGGAGCGAATCTCGGAAGAGGAGACAGCCCGCGTCGACCGGGACGTAAAGCCATTTGTGCGGATCGAGCGAGACTGAGTCGGCGCGTTCGAGGCCGCGAAACAGAGGTTTCTTTCGCGGATCGAGGACGCCGGGAGCGCCGTACGCGCCATCGACGTGGAACCACAGATCGAACTCGCTTGCGATGCCGGCGATCTCGTCGAGTGGATCGACTACGCCGGTGTTCACAGTGCCTGCGCTCGCCACGACGCAGCAGGGCCGCAACCCGGCGCGCAGATCACGTTCGATCTGTTCGCGCAACGAGTCGACACGCATTCTCTGCCGATCGTCGCACGCAACGGTGCGGATATGATCTCGTCCGAGGCCGAGAATGTCCGCCGCCTTCGGGATCGACATGTGGACCTCTTCCGATGCGTAAACCGTCAGCGGCGCTCCCTGGTTCCAAAGACCTTTGCCCGACGCTTCGTGGCCGAGCTTCCGCCGGCTCGCAGCCAGCAGCGCGATCATATTCGCCATCGAACCGCCGCTGGTCAACAAACCCTTCGCGTCTCGATCGTATTCGATCAACGATCCGAGCCAGCGCACGACGAGTTGTTCCAGTTCCGTGCCTGCCGGACCGGAACGCCAGCACGTGATGTTCGCATTGAGCGCCCCCGCGATCAGATCGGCGTACGCGCCAATCGGCGTCGCAGGCGACGCGACATAACCGAAGAAACGCGGATGGCCGTTGTGCCGGCTGAGATCGAAGATCGTGCGGCATTCGTCGAGCAATCGATCGAGCGGAACGCCTTCGAGCGGGAGGTCGACGTCGAGCGCCGCGGTGGTTTTGCCCGCGTAGTTTTCCGCGCGTACGGGCCGTTCGGAGATGGTGTTGAAGTAATCGGCGACGAGTTTTGTAGCTTGAGCGGCGATCTCGTCGAGAGCTTGCGCGTCGACGTCGAGCGCGGATTCAGTTCGCAGTTCAGTTGTTTCTGCTTCGCTCATTTGCTCGAAGGACCTGGGGCAATCGCCACCAGTAACGACAATCTTTCCGTGCCTGAATTGGTTACACCGTGCGAGACGCCTGCGGGTGCGACGACAACCGTTCCCGTCGCAGCGTCCTGTTGCTCGTCGCCGACAATAAAACTGCCGCTTCCGGCAAGCACGAAGTAAAACTTGTCGGCGCCTGCGTGCGCGTGGACCGGTTGCACCTGCCCCGGTTCGAGGCAGTTCAACCCGACCATCACGTGCTCGCCCTGCCACAACGTCGTCTTGTAAAACTTTTCCGCGTTCGAACCTTCAAACTCGCGCCAGTTCAGGAAGTTTGAATTCATGGTCGTACAAAGTAACAAGCACCAAGGACAAAATACAAAGCACACAGATCGTGCTAACATCCGGCTGAAATTATGCCGCTACCAAATCGAGCCACGCCCGAAGGCACCGCGCGCTATCGCGATCGCTTCGCCGGACGCGCGACCCATTTCCGACTACAGCAAGGATTGACGTTTTCGTCGATCGGCATCGGCACGTATCTCGGCCAGCCGGATGAGGCGACCGACGCGAACTACGCGAACGCCGTGGTGCGTGCGGTGGAAAGCGGCGTCAACGTGATCGACTCGGCGGCCAACTATCGTTTCCAACGAAGCGAACGCACAATCGGCCGCGCATTGAAAACACTCGCGGAGCGCGGGTATTCACGTGAAGAGTTGGTGATCTGCACGAAAGGCGGATATTTGCCGTTTGACGGCGCGCCGCCGCGAAATGTGCGTGAATACGTCGAGGAGACGTTCGTCAAACCGGGTATTGCCGGGTTCGAAGACATCGTTGGCGGCAGTCACTGCATGACGCCGTCGTACCTGCAAAACCAGCTCGATCAGTCGTTGCGAAACATGGACCTCGAGGCGGTGGATGTTTACTACATTCACAATCCGGAGTCGCAATTGGGCCATGTGGCAGAGACAGAGTTTTATCACCGGTTGCGGTTGGGTTTTGAGCGGCTGGAGGAGAACCGGAAACAAGGGAAGTTGCAGTTTTACGGTGTGGCGACGTGGAATGGTTTTCGTGAAGAGGCGAACTCCGGCGGAAATCATTCGTTGGTGCGTATGGTCGAGATCGCGCGCGAGATCGCCGGCGACGATCACGGATTTCGGTTTATTCAGTTGCCGCTGAACCTGGCGATGACGGAAGCGCTTACGGTGATGAATGAGACGATCGACGGAGAGCAGATCCCGGTTCTCGAAGCTGCGCGGCAGCTTGGCGTGACGGCGATTGCAAGCGGTTCGATGTTGCAGGGACGATTGTCAATGGATGCGCCAACTGCGATTCAAGCTGTGCGCTCCGCGCCGGGTATAACAACCGCCCTCGTCGGTATGAGCCGCGTGGAACACGTCGATGAGAATCTTCAATTAGTAAGTGTGGACGCGGATGAGCCACCATCGATATAAAACATTTTCAGAGTTCTGGCCGTTCTACATGGCGGAACACAGCAAGCCCGGCACGCGTTGGCTCCACTTGCTCGGCACGACTGCCGGACTCGCCACAGTCGTCTATTTCATCGCCGTGGGACCGTGGTACTTGTTTCCGCTCGGGTTCATTCCCGGTTACGGTTGCGCCTGGTTTGCTCATTTCATAATCGAGAAAAACAAGCCCGCTACGTTCGAGTATCCGCTTTGGTCTTTTATGGCTGACTACAAGATGATCGCTCTTATGTTGACAGGACGTTTGCCACAAAAGGCACAAAAAACACAAAAGGCACAAAGAGAATGGGAACAGTGATTCCTGAATAAATTCTTTTTGTGCCTCTTGTGCCTTTTGTGCCTTTTCGTGGTAATGGCTATGCGCGGCAACGTTCCCATTCCTGAAATCCCGCACGGCGAGGACATGTGGCTGATCGTGCTCGTCACGTCGGTGCGTGAGCGGCGCACGCAGCAGGGCCGGCTCTTCTACGACGCTTCTGCGCGCAACGCGTCCGGATCGGTCCCGCTCAAGATCTGGGGCGAGGTCATCGAATCACAAAAAGAGTTGAAGCCCGGTCTCTGGGGCATCACGGGCAAACTCGAAAGCTATCAGGATCGCCCGCAGTTCGTCGTCGCCGAGTATCGCCCGATCACGATCGAACAGTATCGCGAATACCAAAACGCCGAACCGCAACTCCCGCGCGCCTATACGCTCGACATCGAAACGCTCTCGTTGCCGGACTATCGCGAACGCGTCGGCTCGCAGCTCGAGCGGCTCATGCGTCTCGGCAACATGCGTTTCGAACAGCAACAGCGTTACCTCGAAGACATCGCCGCCGAAGAAGAACGTTGTTACGAGTTGGGCTCGCTGAGCGCGACTTCGGGTCGCGTGTTGTCGATCGCGCTGCACGCCGGCGCGATTCCGGGTTTGGAGTTTCACGATCTCGGTCCTGAGCCGAGCGAGCATGTGTTCGGCATCGACAAGTACGGTTACGAGCAGGACGAGAAACAGTCGTTGCTCGAATTCGTCCGGTTTATGAAGGATTTCGATCCCGATTGCGACGAGCTTGTTGGGCACAACATCATCGGATTCGATCTGCCGTTTATCTTTCAGCGCTGCCTGGTGCATTCGATCCACGTGCGTCCGTTCGTGAATTTGAGCGAGTACAACGTGCGCGGCGTGTTCGACACGATGCATCGCTGGTGGTTGGGCGCGAAGCGGCACGTCAGCCTCGACGACCTCGCGTGGGCGCTGGGGATCGAATCGAGCAAGACGGACGAAGTCGAAGGCAGCAAGGTGTTTGAGCTTTACCAGGCGGGGAAATTGAATCTAATCCGTGAATACAACTTGAACGATGTCCGCCTGACACGGAAAGTCTACGAGCGAATGGCCGCGAGCTTTGGGAGATAAGTAAACACGGATTTGAATGATAGGGTAGAATCCGCCGCATGGAATTTTTGTTTCCGCTGTCGATGCTGGCCGTGGGCCTCGTCGTCGGCGGTGTCTCCCTCTGGGTCATCACACGCGCAAACCTAAAATTCGAATTCGATCGCGGCCGCGCCGCCGCAGCTTCCGAACACGCCACGCTCGTCGAACGACTCTCCGGTAAAGAAGATCAGGTCCGCGAACTGCGCGAAGCTCTCGAACAGGAAAACGAAACGATCGAAGAGCTGCGCAACGAGAACTCCCGTACTGCCGCACAACTATCAGCACTCGAAACCCGGCTCGAAGACGAACGCCGCGCCAACCAGGAAAAACTCGCACTGCTCACAAACGCGGAAGAGAAACTCGCCGACGCGTTTAAAGCGCTTTCCGCCGACGCTCTGCGAAACAACAACCAATCGTTTCTCGATCTCGCGCGGCAGAACCTCGAGAAGTTTCAGGAGACGGCGAAGGGCGATCTCGAACGCCGGCAAAGCGCGATCGACGAGCTCGTCAAGCCGTTGAAAGAGTCGCTCGAAAAGGTCGACGACAAGATCGTCGAGCTCGAAAAGACACGCACCGGAGCGTATGCCGAGTTGCGCGAACAGGTGAAGGCGCTCGCCACGTCGCAATCGCAGCTTCAATCCGAAACAGGCAATCTGGTCAAGGCTTTACGGATGCCGCACGTGCGCGGGCGGTGGGGCGAGATTCAGTTGCGGCGCGTCGTGGAATTGGCCGGGATGGTGCGGTATTGCGACTTTGTCGAACAGTCGACGGTGAACGGAGAAGATGGCCGTTTGCGTCCCGACATGATCGTGCGTTTGCCGGGTAATCGCACGATCGTCGTCGATTCGAAAGTTCCTTTCGAGTCGTTTTACGAATCGATTGCCGCCGTCGATGAAACCGTGCGTTTGACTAAGTTGAAAGATCACGCGCGCGTGGTGCGAAGCCACATCGCCACACTCAGTCGCAAGTCGTACCAGGAAGCGGTGCAGCCGACGCCGGAGTTTGTGTTGCTGTTTCTGCCGGGCGAGACGTTTTACAGCGCCGCGTTGGAAAACGATCCGAAGTTGATCGAAGACGGCGTCAGCCAGAACGTGATCATCGCGACGCCGACGACGTTGATTGCATTGTTGAAAGCTATCTCCTACGGCTGGCGACAAGAGCAGATGGCTGAGAACGCGCACGAGGTCAGCAATCTCGCGCGCAAGCTTTACGATCGACTGCGCACGTTTACACGGCATTACGACACGGTCGGCCGCAACCTCGATCGCGCGCTCGAAGCGTACAACCAGGGCGTGCGTTCGCTCGAGACGCGTGTGCTCGTGACGGCGCGGCGATTCAAAGAGCGCGGCGCGCTGGCCGGCGACGACATCAAGCCCATCGAGCCGGTCGATAAAACAACCCGGCCGTTGACTCTTGATGAAGGCGGGCTCTTCCCGGACGTCTAGCCAGTCTCCCGCAAAGGCGCAAAGACGCAAAGGAAGGCAAGCAAGGGAAATGACAGGTAAACAGTTCACAGTCTTAGCGTCGTCCTTTGCGTCTTTGCGCCTTTGCGGGAAACACTTCTCTTTTGTAATCCGTGCATAACGTTTGGAACGAAATCTGGCTCAGTCCTCTCCTTGGCAACAATCGAACGCTGCTTATTGAGCGTTGCGCTGAGTTTGTCGCCACCGATCAAAGCAGCAGTTTCATCTATCTCGCCGCGTCGCATCCGCTCCTCGAAGTCGTCACGCAGAAGATCCTCGACAGCAGTGAACGAAGCGGTGTGTGGGGCGAGCTGCCGGTCTATCTTTTTCGTGGTCTGACGCAGCGAATCCTGTCGTCAGCGGTCGACGATGCCGGACAGGGAACACCGCCGCGCATTCCGATCGATCGCGACGAGTTGCCGCTGAAACGCAGTCTCGTTTCACAAGTTTTGTTGCGGTTGCTGGCGCAGGGGAAGTTGCAGGCGATGGCGCCGCTCGCCACGCGCGAGGGTTGCGTCAACACAGTCACGACTTTGCTCGGCGAACTGCAACGCGCCGCTCGAACACCCGCGGAGTTCGCCGAGATCGTGATGGCGCGCCGCCTCGATCTGGAACTGCAAACGTCAACTGCCAGAACTAACACTCAACTCGACTTCGACGCTGAAATCAGTCTCATCTACTCCGCATACACGGATCTATTAAATAAAAATCAACTAACAGAAGAGGATTCGGATCAACTCCGCGCACTCGGAGCTTTGCGCGGCGAGCTTGACGGGCATCACGTGCAGATCCCGTGGCTCTCGAACGTCAAGCTGCTGATCATCGACGGCTTCTTCGACTTCACGCCAATCCAGGGCGAGCTGCTGCGCCACCTGATCCCGCGCATCCCGCAAACGATCGTCAATCTCAATCACGACGATCGCAACGCCGAGATCTTTGTTCCGTTCGAAGAGACGATCAGTCAACTGCAAAGCATGGCGCAGTTTGAGGTCAAACACACCGCGGATCACGTGCCGACAAACGGCGTGCTCGCAAACTTGCGCCTGAACCTGTTTAACTCTTCGCTCACGCCGACACCGCCGTCCGACAAACTGCGCGAGATTCGTTATCTCGAAGCCGCCGATCGCGACACCGAAATCCGCAACATCGCGCACGAAGTCAAACGCCTCGTGCTGACGGAAAACTACGATCTCGCGGACATCGCCCTCGTCGTGCGCGAGCGCTCCTCTTACGCGAACACGATCGCGCGCGTGCTGCGCCAGGAGTCGATCCCTTGCAATCTCGAATTGCGTATCGACGGCGGCGACGTGCCCGCCAACCGCGCCGCACTGAAACTGATCGCGTTATTAGAAGGAATTGCCGCGGAAGATCCGCTGGCGATGCGGATTGTGGAGCTCGCCGATCTGGTCAAGTCGGAATACTTCCGTTTGGAAGATGCAGAACTGAGCACGTTGGCAGAGCGCTTCAATACGGATTATCCCGATCTTGTCCGATCGGAGGCGGCGTCGCGTTTTGGGATCGGTCTTTGGGACGCCGATGCACTGGAGAACGCTTTCGCTTATGTGGGCGGTGATCTGCACGTCGACGCGTGGCTGGACCGGGCGAAGAAGCTGATCATTAACCTGCCGAAAGCCGAAGCCACGAAAGAGCTTTTGAACATCGATCCCGGCGCGCAGGATCGCGATCGCGACATCGCGGACAACGTCGAGAATTCAGAAACGGCCAAGATCGACGAAAAAGGCAAACTCGACATGCGCGGCGTCGAGAAGAAGCGACGCCCATCGCGCGACATTCATCCGGCAGCGCTCGCGTGGACGTCGCTCGTGATTCAACGGTTCGCGGAGTTGATTCAAGCAATGCCGCGCGTCGGGAAGCCGGCGGAGTTGCGCCTCGAATTGACGCGATTGTTGAGCCGGCTTGGCTTTCGCGAACAGATCGCGGAGCCGACGCGCAAGTCGAACGACGAGCAGGAGCTGCCGCAAGTGATGCTCAATCTGAACGCGCTCGAATCGATCCGGCGCGCTCTCGTCGCGGCAGTCAAGAGCATAGAGATCACAGCCGCGGAATCCGCAGTTGAAACTGTGCGTCTCTCGACGTTTCTCCAGGAAGTCCGCCGCTGCCTGCACTCGCAGTCGCAATTGCTCGGCGCTGCCGATCGCTCCGGTCTTCGCATCCTCGAAGCCACCGACGTTCGCGGCCTCCGCTTTCGCGCCGTCTTCATCGCCGGATTAATCGAAGGCGGTTTTCCGCTGCGGTTCGCGCGCGACTGGATCTACCCGCACGAAGAACGCGAGCGGCTCAAAGAGTACGGCCTGACGCTCGAAGACATCTCGCCTGCGACGTTGCTCAAAGAGGAGCACTATTTCTACCAGTGCGCGTGCCGCGCTACCGAACGTCTTTTTCTCAGTCGGCCGCTACTGCTCGAAGACGACTCTGAAACAGTCGCTTCTTATTACGTCGACGAGCTGCGCCGCGCTGTTGCACCGTTTGAAGTTGAAACCGAGATCGTCCGCCACGATTACGAAGGCCGCGAGCTCGAAGACATCTCGAACATCACCGAAATGAGCATCGCGCTCGTGCGGCAGCAGGAGCGCCACCGCCATCAGAACATTCGCGAGAAGCTGGTGCCGCTGCCGCGCGTCACGCGCCTGCTCACGCTCGCTCGCAACGACGGTTACATCAGCGACACCGCGTTGCGTCGCATCGGGATCGAGCGCGAGCGCTGCGGTCTGAAGTTTGGTCCATACGACGGCGAGATCACCGATCCGCACCTGTTGGAGTTACTGAAACGGCGCTTTGGGTCGGATTTCGTTCACAGCGCCAGTGGTCTCAGTGTTTACGGCAACTGCCCGTATCGCTTCTTCGCGCAACGCGTGTTGCGGCTCGAACCGCGTGGCGAAGCCGCGCTCGATTTGCAGGCGATCGACGCGGGCAAGTTGCTGCACGACGTGCTGCGTCGCTTCTTTGAAAAGCATCGCCGTCAGCCGCTTTACAAACTGGATCGGAAAACGCTGCGTACCGAATTGGCGAACATTGCGGATGCTGTTTTCGACGAGCACGAGCGCGTCGTGCCGCCGTTGAACAAACAGATCTGGAAGATCGATCGCGAGATTCGGAAGATCCTGTTGGATCAGGTGCTGTTGTACGAGCTGGAAGTGCAGGAAGAGTCGGAGAAGCGTGACGTGTTGCCGGCGTATTTCGAGGTCGCGTTTGGCGGCGCGAGATCGGCGGCGAAGGATCCCGGTTCGACTGACGAGCCGCTCGAATTGAAACGCGCGACGCTGATCGGCGACGAAGCGATCAAGATCAGCGGCCAGATCGATCGTGTTGACGTCGCGCGCGATAACACGATCGTGGCTTACGACTACAAGTTGTCCACCGGCGCGAGCAAGGACGACATCACTTCCGGCCGCAGTCTCCAGCTTCCGATCTATCTCGAAGCACTCGAAAAATTGATCCTTCCCGATCATCCGATCGCCGGCGGCGGTTACTACGTGATTCGCGGCGCGAATGAGCGCCGGAACAAAGGTCTCTACCGTGCGTCGCAACTCGATTACCTCCACGTGCGCGCAAGAAAATCCGTCATGTCAGACGAAGAGTGGCAGCAGGTGCGCGAGGAAGTGATCGCGAAAGTTTGGAAGTTTCTCGACGGCATGCGCGAGGGCCAGTTCGTCGTCGATCCTTCCGAGCGACAGAAGACGTGCCGCTTCTGCGACTACCCGGCCGTTTGCCGCTACAGCCGCGATCGCATCGAGAGGAAGAAATAGAAGGCCATGAAGTTCTCCCGCAAAGGCGCAAAGGCGCAAAGGCAAGCGGCCAGGAAGCCATCGCTGGAGCTTCCACTCATCCTTTTCTTTTCCTTTGCGCCTTTGCGCCTTTGCAGGAGACTTCACGTCGTTAGTCGGTCATAGGAATGCAAAGGTCGCAGAAAAAACGGGAACTTCTTCCGGAGCAAGCCGCCGCCGCGTACGAGATCAAAAAGCACATCTCGGTGACGGCCGGGCCGGGCTCCGGCAAGACGACGGTTCTCGTCGAACGCTACCTGCACATCCTGCGCGAGCAGAGTCTCTCGATCGATCAGATCGTGGCGATCACGTTTACCAATCGTGCCGCCAACGAAATGCGCGAACGTTTGCGCAAAGAGCTCAACCTCGTTCTCGCCACGGCGACGGGCGACGAACGGCGTCGCTGGCTCAACTACAAACGCACGCTCGACGGCGCGGTGATCACGACGATTCATGGTTTTTGCGCGCGGCTGTTGCGCGAGTTTCCGCTCGAAGCGCGCGTCGATCCGCAATTCATGTTGCTTGACGAACACCAGGCGGCGTTGATGCTGGAGTGGATCGTCGAGGAAGTGCTTTCTGAGTTTATCAGCGCGGGGCATCCCGAGATTTCGCGTTTGACGCTGGGCGTCGGGCGCAGCCGGCTGGCAGCGGCGTTGGCCCAGGTCTATCGCGACGCGCGCGGACAAGGTCTCGAATTTGAAGAACTCGCTTTGGCGACGGCGCGCGTTCACGCCACCGCCGAAGATCATGCGCAGGCGCTCGACGATCTCGATCGTTTGATGGCGGAGTTTCTCGCAGTGCGCCGCACGACGCCGGCAGCGCGGGCCAATCAGCAACTGCTAATCGATATGTGGCCCGAAGTGCAGAAACTGTTGAGCGCGGTTCCGTCGCACGAAACGCTTGCCGATTACTGTCGCCGCGTAAGTGATTTTCGTGAGCTGCGTCCACAGGCGCGCTCGCCGATTGCCGAACACGTCAAGGCGATCGACACGCTCGTTTGGGAAAAAGAGCTGCAGGGACAAATCCCGCAAGTTTGTCTCGACTTGTTTGCGCAACAGTACGCGCTGGAGATGGTCAACATCCTGACCGCCATTGACCGGCGGCTTAATGAAGAAAAGCACAAGCTGGCGGCGCTCGATTTCGACGATCTCGAATCGCGCACGATGGTGCTGTTGCAGCGTCCGGAAGTGATCGCGCGCACTGAGGATCGATATCGGTTCTTCCTGGTTGATGAATTTCAAGACACGAACGGCGTGCAGCAAGCGCTGCTCGAACGTCTCGCATTGCCCGCCGGCCGGCGACCGGCGAATCTCTTCGTCGTCGGCGATCGCAAGCAGTCGATCTACAGCTTTCGCGGCGCGGACGTGGACGTGTTTCGCCAGATGACGTCAGTTTTGACGGCCGCCGGTGGTGAAGCGAAGCCGTTGCAGTTGAACTTTCGCAGTCAGCCGCCGTTGATCGCGTTCTTCAATCACCTCTTCGAGCGGTTGTTTCAACTTCCGGAAGAGATGCCCGCCGACCAGCGCCGAGCGCTCGACGAGCTTGGTTACGTTAAGCACGAGCACAGCGAGCCAAAGCGGGAGTTGCGCGATGCGGGACCGCTCGTCGAGTTGATGATCACGACGAAGCCACAGCTTCAAGAAGATCCGAAAGCCGAACAAGACACGCGCGTGCTCGACGCGAAACAGATCGCGCGTCGCATCAACGCGCTGATCAAATCCGGCTCGCCGCCGGTGAAGTACGGTGACATCGCGTTGCTGTTTCGCGCGATGACGCACGTGCAGATTTATGAGTCGGCGTTTCGCCAGGCGAATATTCCTTATCAAACAGTGTTGGGCCGCGGTTTTTACGAACGTGAAGAGATCACGGATCTGATCCAACTGCTGCGGTTCCTCGACAACACGACTGACGAGCTCGCGCTTGCGGCAGTGTTGCGATCGCCGCTGTGCGGAATCTCCGACAATGCTTTGTTTGCGCTACGCAACCCTTCAACACGACGACTTGATGTGGCGCTGCGGAATCACCGCGAGATCGAACATATCAGCGACGAAGAACACGAGCTGCTCGATCGCGCTGCTCAGTTAATCAGCCGTCTGGTGGGCAGGCGGCATCATTACTCGATTCACGATCTGCTTCGGTTTGCTGTCGAAGAGTCGGAATACATGACCGTTGCGGCAGCTAATTTCGACGGGGCGCAGCGTCTCGCCAATATTCAACGGCTGTTCACACTCGCTGCGCGGTTCGAAAACTCGGGCACGCACCTCGTTCGCGATTTCGTGCGGTACGTCGAGGAGTTTGAGGCGATTGGCAGCCGCGAAAGCGAGGGCCAGATCGATCAGTCGTCCAACGCCGTGCGGTTGATGACGATTCACCAGGCGAAGGGGCTCGAGTTTCCCGTCGTGTTCATTCCCGATTTGCAACGGCTGTCGCGCGTAGCGACCGACAACTGGGTGATGCTCGATCGACACCAGGGATTGACGTTGAAAGTGCCGGACGGGCGCGGAAATCTCGTCGCCGGTTGCACGTTCAGCACGTTTGAAAAGCGACATGCGTATCGCGAGTTGTTCGAGAGCATGAGGTTGCTGTACGTCGCGGCGACGCGCGCCGAAGATCGTCTGATACTCTCCGGCGCGACTGAAGAGCTTGCATCGCTGAATCGATCGAACGATTCGTGGTTGAAGTGGATCTGGCAAGCGCTGGAGCTTGGCGAGCGCACGCAAAGTGGCGTCGTCGATCTGACAGATGAGGTGCAGCTTCAGCTCACGCTCAATCTCGCCGATGAAGCGTTGCCGCCGCTCGAGCCTGAGCCGGATGATGAGCTTGAGCCTGGACCACCGGGCGAATCGTTGCGCGAGGTGTTTCCGTTGCTGCGTGCGGTGCATGCGACGCTGGGCAGTGCGATTCATCGATTCAGCGTCACGCAGTTGATCAACTATCAACGCTGCCCGCGGCAGTATTACTTCGAGCGCGTGTTGCGTTTGCCTTCGAACGACGAACTCGCGATTTGGAACAACGCCGAAGCGCCGGAGCCGCCGGCGAACCTCAATGCCACTTTGAAGGGCGCGGTGATTCACCGATTTTGCGAGCGGTACACGCCGGATCAGAATAGTGAAGCGTTGTTGCGGCAGAGTTTTGCTGAGGTGTTGCGGTTGCGGCAGGCGCAACTCGCCGATCGGTTGGTCGAGATCAATCCGGAAGCGGCGGTTCGAGATCTGTTGCCGCTCGCGCGAAATTATTTGTCGAGCGTCGTCTTTGAGCGCATCGAGCGAGTACGCAGGCTTTCCGGTGTGCGGCCGATGGGTGAGCCGGGACTGTGGAGCGAGTTGAGCTTTCGTTTGCGGCGTCCGTTGGGACTGCTGATCGGCATTATCGACAAGCTGCTGGTCACGGAAGACGTCGATGGCGCGCTTGCTGCGGAGATCATCGATTTCAAAACCAATCGGATTCGTGTCGATGTTCCAGCGGTTGTTTATGCGGCGCCGATCAAGAAAAGATCGAAAACGCCGCAGTTTGCTTTCGACTTCGATCCCGAGCCGGAGCCGCCGCCGATCGATGTCGAGACAACGAACATCATCGAGATCACCGCGCGCGATTACGAGCTGCAAATGCAGGCGTATGCTCACGCCGTTCGCAAGTTGCTGCCGTCAATCAAGAAGATTCGGGTCACACTTCACTTCCTCGATCCAAACGTCGAGGTTCATCTTTCAGACGAATTGCTCGATCCTGTGCGCTGCGAGCAAGCCATCGACAACGCGATGCGGAACATCATCACCTCCGCCGATCCAATCGAATTCCCCGTCAAGACCGCGCCTCACTGTCGCATGTGCAACTTCCTGCGCGTCTGCAACGCCGGCAAAGAATATTTGCGCTAAGTTCAGTCCTGATTGACTCTGCGTCCTCTGATGCGTCCTCTGCGTAAAACTACTTTCGGCGTATTTAACGCAGAGGACGCAGAGAACCGCAGAGGACGCAGAGAACCGCAGAGGGCGGAGAGATTTGCGCTAAGTTCGCTGCGCGGATAACATCCCCGGCCTATGGTGACAATCAAATCCTTCGACGGCGGCGAGTTCGACGCTTACCTCGCGCTGCCTGCGGGCGGCTATGGTCCAGGCATCGTCGTGCTCCAGGAGATCTTTGGCATCAACAGCTTCGTGCGCAACGTCGCCGATTGGTACGCGGCCCACGGCTTCGTCGCACTCGCGCCCGATCTGTTCTGGCGTCAGGAACGCAACGTCGAGCTTACCGACAAAGGCGACGACTGGAACAAGGCGCTCGCTTTTTACGAAGGACTCGACGAAGCGAAAGCCGTCGACGACTCGGCAGCCGCGCTCGACTTTCTGCGCCGCCACACAGCGTGCAGCGGCCGCGCCGGCGCGGTCGGCTTCTGCCTCGGCGGAAATCTCGCTTACTTATTATCGGTGCGCTTCAAACCTGACTGCGCAGTCGGCTATTACGGCGTCGGCATCGAGAAGTCGCTGAACGAAGCGAGCAACTTAACAAGCCCGCTAATGCTGCACATCGCGGGCGACGACAAGTTTTGTCCACCAGAAGCTCAACAACAGCTTCACGACGCCCTCGACTCAAACCCGCTCGTGACGATTCACGATTATGCCGGACAGGACCACGCATTCGGCCGTCCCGGCGGCGAGCACTACAACGCGGCCGCGGCGGAGCTCGCCGATCTCCGTAGCCTCGAATTCTTCGTCACGCATCTCGCAGGCGCCGGCCTCGCAGGCGCGCAACAAACGCTCTCCGCGCGTTGGGACGATCACGTCAAATACGAATTTGCAACGCGCAACACAGACGACACGCTGGAAACGATGGTCGCCGATGCTTACGTCAATCACGTTCCGGTAATGACCGGCGGCGTCGGCCATGACGAGCTGCGCGAGTTTTATTCGCAACGTTTCATTCCGCAGATGCCGCCCGACACAGCGATGACGCCGGTGTCGCGTACGATCGGCGTCGATCGCGTCGTCGACGAGATGGTGTTCGAGTTCACGCACACGATTAAAATGGATTGGATGTTGCCCGGCATCGAACCGACCGGCCGGCGCGTGCGCGTCGCCCTCGTCGTGATCGTCCACTTCCGCGACGGCAAACTCGCACACGAACACATCTACTGGGACCAGGCTTCCGTGTTGGCCCAACTCGGCCTGATCGATGCGGCCACGCTTCCGGTCGCCGGCGTCGAGAGTGCTGAAAAAGTCTTGAATCCAAAACTGCCGTCGAACGAGTTGATGAACCGGTGATCATTTTCCGTTTGTCGTTTGTCGTTTGTCGTTTTTCATTTGTCATTGCAGTGCGGCTGGTTTTGAGTGAAGCGGTGAAGATTTTGCACAGGCTTGTGTTTTCGTCGATTATGTTGGTGAGTAATTCACTATTGAGAAGCTGACTTCGTTTGATGATGCGAAGCCAGATCGACGTCTCGTTTAATTCCTTCAGGACAATGCGTAGCTTGTGAATGAAATCTGCGCGACTCTCAGCACGTCTTGCTTCTCCATAGTTTGGAGCAGGAGAGGTGCCTGATCGCAGAATCTGATCAGCAATGTGATTGCCTGCGGGAGTCTTGGGCAAGCTGGCGGACAGCTTAATAATGCGGACGGCAAAGTCCACTAAACGCTCTTCGAGTTGATCAGCCAAAAGTTGTGAGGTTGCTTTGGTCATAGTCGTGAGTTCCAGGCTTTTAAGAATAATGGTGCAGGTTCTGGACAAATGACAAATGGAAAACGACAAACGGAAAATGGAAAATTGCGCCGCGATCTCGGCACGCTCGAATCGTACGCGACGATTATCGGAATACTGATCGGCGCCGGCATCTTCCAGGTCACGAGCCGCGCGTGGGCGCTCACGGGACCTAGCGTGATTCTCGGTTACCTCGCTTTAACGCCCGCGATACTCGCCACGTCGATCCCCTACGCCGCTTATCTCTCGACGCCACTCGGACGCGAACCCGGTGGCGAATACCTGCACCTTTCGCGCACGTTGAACGGTTATCGACTCGCTTACGTCGGCGCGTGGCTCAAGATCATCTCGTACATCGGTGCGGGCGCTTATCTTGCCGACGCGATGGCCGGCTACCTGATCGCGTTGAGCGGCGGCCGCATCGACGCGCAACGGTTTCAACTGCCGATCTCGCTCGCGGCGCTGGTTATTTTTTATCTGATCCATGTCATCGGGATACGCTGGTTTGGACGAATGCAGGTCGCGTTGTCGGCGCTCAAATGCCTCGCGTTGCTCGTCCTGATCGTTCCCGGATTGTTCGTCCTCGACTTCTCAAACTACACGCCATTTTTCACACACGGCGCCGGTGGTTTCGGCGTGAGTCTGCTACCGCTGTTTTTCGCCTACGCCGGTTTCGAATCGATCGCGCAAACAGCCGGCGAAGTGAAAGACAGCACACGCCGCTTGCCGAAGATATTGCTGGTAGGCATCACGATCACCGCGTTGATTTACGTGTTCACTTCGATCGTTTCGTTCGGCGTGCTGCCGGGCGGACGTTTGCAGGCGAGCAGCGCGCCGATGGCGGAAGTCGCGTCGATTTATCTTCCGGCAGGCGCGGCGGTGTTCGTGACGATCGGCGCCATCGCCGCGATTATGACTGCCCTCAACGGCACGATCCTGGTTCCGTCGCGTTTGGCGATCATGTTTGTCGAGGATCGACTTGCGCCGCGCTGGCTCGGACTCGTCAATCCAAAAACCGCAACTCCGATTCGCGGATTGACGCTGACGTTACTCTGTTGCGCGCTGTTGTTGATCAGCGGACAACTTTCCCTCGCGCTAAACGTTGCAGTCTTTGCCCTCGTCGTGCTTTATTTCATTCATAGCCTGGTATTTTTGTTGCTGCCTCGCCTGAACCCGACCCTTGCGAGCCAGATTGAGATTAACCTGCCGCGCCGCATGCAGCAGGTTGCGGCCGTCGTCTCCGTGCTCGCGATGGGGTTGATGATGGTGATCCAGTTGAGCCAGGACGCGGAGGTGCTGAGAACGCAAACGCTGCGTCAACGAATCACGGGACAGTCGTTGACGAGCATTGAGCTGATCCTCGTGTGGGGCCTTGCCGGTCTCGCGCTTTACCAGCTCGCGCGTTCGCAGCGGCAGGAACGATCGATCGCAAAGGTTGACGCACATGGAGATTGAGGGCAAACGGGTGTTGGTGAGCGGCGCGGGACGCGGGCTCGGCCGGGCGCTCGTGACGGTGCTGGCAGAACTTGACGCGCGCGAGATCATCGCCGGAACGCGAAAGCCGGAAGCGCGCGAAGAGTTGAAAGCGTTGTCGCCACGCGTGACGCCGGTGCAGCTTGACGTGACGAACGAGGCTGATGTTCAAGCAGTCGCGCAGATGGGACCGATCGACATCCTCATCAACAACGCCGGATTTGCCGGGTTTGGCAATCCGTTGACGATGAGTTTTGAAGACATTGAACGCGAGAATACGGTTAACTATCTGGGCGTGTTGCGACTGACGCGCGCGATTGTGCCGGGGATGATCGCGCAGGGCGACGGCATGATCGTGAACATCGCGACGGCGTTTGCGAAAGTGAATCTGCCGCTGGTGGGAACGTACTGCGCGACGAAGTCGGCGCTGTTGTCCGTGGGCCAGGCGATGCGCGCGCATCTCGCAGAGCACAACGTGCGCGTGATCACCGTGCTGCCGACGACGATCGACACCGACATGAGCAGCGGCGCGGACGTTCCGAAGATGACGAAAGAATTCGTGGCCACTGAAATCCTCGCCGCGATCGCCGTCGAAGCACACGATCCGCCGATCGGCGACGAAGCGAAACGCATTCTCGACGAGTTTTCGAAAGATCCGGTGGGACTGGAAAAGATCTTGATGAAATACAAATGAGGACATTGCCGATTGCCAATTTAAATAGCACGCCGGACCAGCGCCAATTGGCAATCGGCAATTGGCAATCGGCAATAACGAGATGAGCGCCATCGATCGCAAACGTGAAGAGTTTCCCACCCTGGCTTCGGGCATTCATCTGCTCAGTCACAGCCTCGGGCCGGTGCCGCGGGCGGTGCGCGAGTCGATGATTGCGTATTGCGACGCGTGGGAATTTCACACCAGCGAAGACGCGTGGGCCACGACCTGGTGGCAACTCTCGCGTCGCGTCGGCGATCGCATCGCGCGCATCCTCGGCGGTGAACCCGGCTCGGTCCAGATTCAACCAAACGCGTCGATCGGTCTCGCCACTGCCGCTTCGTGCTTCGACTTCCATTCGGGCCGCAGAACCAAAGTCGTCACCACCGAGCTCGACTTCCCTTCGATGGAATACATCTGGAACGCACAGCGGCAAGTCGGCGCCGACGTTCACGTCATTCCTTCGGAAGACGGCATCTCTGTGCCACTCGAAAAAATCATCGACGCGATCGACGACAGGACGTGTCTCGTCGCACTGTCGCACACTTCATACCGCAGTTCGTATCGCATCGACGCGCACGCGATCGTCGAACGCGCGCACGCGAAAGGCGCGCTCGTGCTGTTGGACGTTTATCAATCGGCGGGCGTCCTGCCGTTGCACGCTGCCGAGTGGCGAGTCGATTTTCTGATCGGCGGCACGATCAAGTGGTTCTGCGGTGGTCCATCGTGCGGTTATTTGTACGTGCGTCCCGATCTGCAACGAGATCTGGCGCCACGACTGACCGGCTGGGTGGCCCACGACGCGCCGTTTGAGTTTGCGCCCGCGCCGATGCGTTACGCGCGCTCGGTGCGAAGATTCGCGCAAGGCACACCGAGCATTCCCGCGCTCTATTCCGCGATTCCCGGTCTCGACATTCTCGAGTCAGTCGGACTGACGCAGATCGCCGGCGAGTCGCAACGCAGAACTGAGCGCATGATCGACTTCGCGTTGAGCCGCGGTTGGACCGTCAACACGCCGCTGGATCCGAACAAACGCGGCGGCTCGGTGATGATCGGTGTCGACAACGCACCCAACATTGTCGAACAACTGGCGGAAAGACGCGTGTTCGTTGACAGCCGTCCGGGGGCAGGCTTGCGCATCTCGCCGCACTTCTTCAACACCGATGAAGAGATTGACGAGGCAATGAATGTCCTCGCGTCACTGATCGAAAAATGAAGATTAACGAGGCGAAAATCAACGAGCCGGCGCCAGATTTTTCATTGCCGGACGGAAACGGCGAACAGTGGCGGCTGGCGGACCATCGCGGCAAAGTCGTCGTGTTGCTTTTCTATCCGGGCGACGAAACGCCGGTCTGCACGCGGCAGATGTGCTCAGTGCGCGATCGCTGGCAGGATTACCAGGCGACGGGCGCGGAAGTGGTTGGCATCTCGGGTGACTCGGTTGAGTCGCATCGCAAGTTCAAAGAGCATCACGATCTGCCGTTGCGCTTGTTGTCTGACGCGAATGCGACGGCGTCGAAGCTTTATGGCGCGCGCTCGTTGATTCCCGGGCGAGTGGCGCGATCTGTTTTCGTGATCGATGCTGACGGAATTCTGCGCTACAGCGACGTTCGACCGATCGGTTTAACGAAACCGAAAGACGATGCGATAATTGCAGCAATCAAAGCGGCGCAATGAACATTTTCCATTTATCGTTTTCCATTTTTCACTTGTCATGTTTCGCTCGTCGTCCGGCACAAAAATGGCAAATGAAAAATGGAAAATGGAAAGTGATAAATGAGGAGTTTGAAAATGGCTGACACAATCAAATGCACGCACTGTGGCGAGAAGCGACCGGCGCTCGGATTCGCCCCGTTTCCCAACGCGCTCGGCCAAAGAATCGGCACCGAGATTTGCCAGCCGTGTTGGAGTGGCTGGCTGCAAAAACAGACGCAGATCATCAATCACTACGGCCTCGATCTCACCAATCCGGACGCGCAAAACTTCCTCTTCGACAACATCAAAGGATTTCTGTTTGGTGAAGTCCCTCAAACCGCCGAGATCGACACGACGAAAGAAGGAAGCGTCAAGTGGTAACACGGATCTGAAAGCGATTCTGTGGCTCAATCCTTGCAATCCCGAACGAAGACCCCCGGTAAATGTATGTTTTCCGAACTTGGTCTTCGTCTGTCTTTTACAAGGAGGTTTTCAAGGGATGAGCAACAGAATCAGTAGTTTGATCGCCATCGCCGTTTTTGCTTTGTTGGTTGCGGCATGCGATGGCGGGACTGCGAATCGCAACGCAAATGGTAATACGAACACAAACACGGGCGCGCTCGCTTCGCCTAGCCCGACCGCCGTCGCTAACACCAACACAAACACCGGCAGAGCGCCGACCCGCGAAGAGTATGAACGCGACCGCGAGCGTTACAACCGCGAGGCGCGCGAACAAGGCCGCACGGTCGGCAGCGGGCTGAACGACGGCTGGTTGTGGGTGAAAACACGCTTCGATCTCGCCGCTGCTGACGATCTGCGTGATTCGACGATCAACGTCGACGTGGACAACGCCGTTGTGACCTTGACCGGCACGGTCGCGAGCGCCGCGCAAAAAGCACGCGCCGAGCAGGTCGCGAAAGCGGTGGAAGATGTTAAGTCAGTGCGGAACCAGTTGAGCGTCGCGAGCGATAACGCAAACGCAAACGCAAACGCGAACAGCAACTCGCGCCGCGGCAACGCCAACCGCTAAAGGCTTTGTTCTGCAAAGAGTTTTCAGACGGGTGGCCACGGAGGGCCACCCCTACAATGTAAGCACTGACGCCACTTCGTAGGGGCGGCCCTCTGTGGCCGCCCGTCGTTTGAAGTTATTTCCCTTCTCACCGTTTTTGAGCTAAGCTTTCGTTCTCTTTCCTAAACGAAGTTGCTGGTTGCTTCTTAATCAGCGTTCGCAAATCAAACTGATGGGGATTTGGTCACTATGCCAAGAGTCCGCCCGCGCCTTATTGTCGCGCTTTGTACGCTATCGCTCGTTGTGTTTGTGCGCGTTTCGTGACGCAGATGCCCAGCGCAGCGCCATTGACACTTACGCTATTACCAACGCCCGCATCGTCACCGTTTCGGGTCCGATTGTCGAACGCGGCACAGTCGTGATTCGCAACGGCTTGATCGTCGCGGCGGGCGCAAACGCCAGCGCGCCGTCCGATGCGCGCGTGATCGACGGCGCCGGGCTCACGGTTTACCCGGGACTGATCGACTCGTACACGAATCTTGCGCTTCCGGAAGCCGCACCGGCGCCGCCGGGCGGTGGCGGAGGCGGCGGAGCGTTTCTGCTGCTGCAAGCACAGGCGCAGGCGCGTCCGAGTCCCGGTGGTCCAAACTCGACGCAGCCCGCCGGACTGCAACCGGAAGTAATGGTCGAAGACGTGATTCGCCCGAGCGGCGAGGAGATCGACGCGTCGAGAAACATCGGCATCACGACTGCGTTGACAGCCCCGCGCAGCGGCATCTGGATGGGCCAGTCGGCGTTGATCAATCTTTCCGGTGAAACACCGCAGCAGATGATCGTGCGCTCGCCGGTGGCGATGCACGTCGGCTTTACTCCGCTGCGTGGCAGTTATCCGGGTTCGTTGATGGGCGTGTACGCGACGTTGCGACAGATGATGCTCGACGCGCAGCGTTATCGCGATTCGATGCAGATCTACGAGCGCAACCCGCGCGGCATTCGCCGACCGGAAACGGATCGATCGCTGGCGGCGCTCGTGCCGGTTGTCGACGGCCGCATGCCGGTCGTGATGTTGGCAAACAGTGAGCGCGAGATCAGTCGCGCGTTCGATCTGGCGGCGGAGTTCAAACTGAAACTGATCGTCGCCGGTGGGCGCGAGGCGGATCGCGTCGCGGATCGTTTGGCGAAACAGAATGTTTCGGTGCTGCTTGTCGCTCAACCTGCCGCGCCGCACGACCGCGGCGCTGCCCGAAGCCGATCCCGAACCGATGCGTGTGTTGCGCGAGCGAGTCGACGCCCAGCAAACGGCAGGCAAACTCGCGAAAGCGGGCGTTCGTTTCGCGTTTCAATCAGGTTCGCTGGCAAACATGTCAGACCTGATGCCGAACGCGACCCGCGCGATCGAGAACGGTCTTTCGTCTACGGATGCACTGCGCGCTTTCACGCTCTGGCCCGCGGAGATTCTCGGCGTCGCTAATCAGCTTGGCTCTATCGAAGCCGGCAAGATCGCAAACCTGACGGTGACGCGCGGCGATTTGTTCGATCGCAACAGCCGCGTGGCGCACGTCTTCATCGACGGACGTCCAATCGATCTTCGTCCCGCTGCTGCTACTCCCGCCAGTCAAGATCGCCCCACTGGCCCACGCGCCAATCTTTCCGGTTCGTGGACGTTGAATATCAACTTCGGCCAGGGCGAACGAGGCGCGACATTGACGTTGCAACAGGAAGGCGAACGTCTGACCGGCTCGATCGCGGGCGTGCTCGGCTCGGGTGAGATATCGAACGCTTCGGCGTCACCCGGTGGCGGAGTGCGTTTCACTGTTCCGCTGAATATCGAAGGACAAACGAAAGAAGCGACCTTCGCAGGAATACTCACCGGCAACGAGATTCGTGGCGAGGTGACTGTCGTCGGCATGACTCCCGGGATCCTTTACCGCAACTCGCGCACGTCCAAATTAAGGAACACAGATTATGAAAAAAATACTTCTTCTATTCGTGATCGTATTGATGGGATCTGTGGCCCAGGCGCAAACCCCCGCGCCGTCTGAAACACTGATCAAGAACGCAACTGTTCTGACCGTCACGCGCGGCACGCTCACTAACACCGACGTGCTGATCCGCAACGGCAAAATCGCCGCCGTCGGCAAAGAACCTGAACGCCTCGGCAAACGCGCGCGTCATCGATGCGACCGGCAAATTCGTGATGCCAGGCATCATCGACGCCCACTCGCACTCGATGCTCGACACCATCAACGAAGGCACGCTCGCGGTCACGTCGATGGTGCGCACCGAAGACGTGCTGAACCCGACTGACGTCGATCTTTATCGTGAGCTGGCGGGCGGCGTCACGACGTTGAATCTCCTGCACGGTTCGGCGAACCCGATCGGCGGACTGAACTCGGTGGTGAAGATCAAGTACGGCCGTCCGGCGAAGGAGTTTCTGTTTCCGGGCGCGATGCCGGGAATCAAGTTCGCGCTTGGCGAAAACGTGAAGCGGTCGAGCACTCCGAATCTGCCCGGCGTCCACGCGTCGTTATCCAAACACGCGCATGGGCGTTGAAGAAGTGATTCGCGATGCGTTCACGCGCGCGCGTGATTACAAGAGAACGTGGGACGAGTATCGCGCCGCGTCGGCGAAGGACAAGAACCTGATCCCGCCGCGACGCGATCTGCAGCTCGAACCGCTCGTCGAAATTCTCGAAGGCCGTCGCTACGTTCACGCGCACTGCTACATCGCGAGCGAGATCCTGATGCTGATCAATCTCGCAGACGAGTTTGGTTTTAAGATCAAAACCTTCCAGCACGTGCTTGAAGGCTACAAAGTCGCGAAAGAGATCGCCGCGCACGGCGCCGGCGCTTCGATCTTTGCCGATTCGTGGGGCTACAAGATCGAAGCCTACGACGCGATTCCTTACAACGCCGCGATCATGACGCGCGCCGGTGTCGTCGTCTCGATGAATTCCGACTCAGACGAACGCGCGCGCCGCTTGAACATCGAAGCCGCGAAAGCGATGCACTGGGGCGACCTGACTGAAGAACAAGCGCTCAAGCTCGTCACGCTCAATCCCGGCGATCCAACTCGGCATTCAGGATCGTGTCGGCTCGATCGAAGTCGGCAAAGACGCCGACCTCGCGATCTGGAATGGCCATCCGTTCAGCGTTTACTCGCGCGTCGATACGACGTTTGTCGACGGCACGGTCTTTTTCGATCGGCAACAGGATCTGCGCGACCGTGCCGAGCTCGCGAAAGAACGCGCGACGTTGGAACAAGCCGAACCAAACAAGCCGCCGGCACGAGGACAGTCTCCGCGCACGCCGGCGACGCCGGCCGCGAACTCACGAAGACGACGAACGATCGACGAGGAGGAGCGCCCATGAAAATCGCGAAGATACTGCTTACGATTTGCGTATTTTGTGTTCTGCGTTCTGGGTCAACAGATCGGGAATCCCACCACGCAACAAGGCGTGATTCCGCCGCGCGGCGTGTTTGCGATTCGCAATGCGCGCATCGTCACCGTCAGCGGCGCTGATATCGAAAACGGCACCGTCGTGATTCGCGACGGCAAGATCGAAGCCGTCGGCACGAATGTCAACGTCCCTGCCAGCGCGCAAACGATCGACGGGCGTGGTCTGTCTGTCTATCCGGGAATGATCGACGCCGGCACCAACATGGGACTCGTCGAAATCCCACAAGGCGCGAATGGCACTGTTGATACTTCCGAAGTCGGCGACTTCAATCCAAACGCGAAAGCGATCACGGCCGTTAATCCGCACAGCGCGCACATCGCGCGTCACGCGCGTTGAAGGCATCACTAACACGTTGACTGCGCCGACCGGCGGACTGATCTCCGGCCAGGCTGCATTGATCAATCTGCTCGGCACCGCGCCGAAAGAAATGGCGGTCGTGTCGCAAGCTCGCGCTCGTGATCAATTATCCGCGCATCGGCGGTGGCGGTGGTGGGTTCGGCGGTTTCCAAGCGCCCGTCGAATCTTACCGAGACGCTGACGAACAACGAACGGCAAGTCGAACAGATTCGTAAGATGCTGCGCGACGCCGAGGCTTATGGCCGCGCGCAAGACGCTTACGCTAAAGACAAGAACATTGCCGCGACCGGATCGCAACGTCGTGCTCGAACCGCTCGTTCCGTACGTTCGTGGCGAACAGCCGGTGATCTTCCGCGCCGATCGCGAAGCCGAGATTCGTGGCGCGCTGAAGTTTGCCGAAGAGATGAAACTCAAACCGATCATCCTCGGCGGCAACGATGCGTGGAAAGTCGCGAGTCTTTTGAAAGAGAAGAACGTGCCGGTGATTCTGACGGGCATGTTCTCGTTGCCGAGTCGTGAAGACGACTATTACGACGCGCTTTACGAGAACCCGGCGAAGTTGCAGCAAGCGGGTGTGCGGTTCTGCATTTCGACCGGCGATGCGGGCGCGGAAGTTCGCAATCTCGCGCAGTATGCGGGAATGGCGGCGGCTTTCGGGTTGTCGAAAACGGACGCGGTGAAGTCGGTCACGCTTTATCCCGCGCAGATCTGAATGTCGCGGATCGTTTGGGCTCGATCGAGCCGGGCAAAATGGCGAATCTGGTGGTCACCGACGGCGATCTACTCGAAATTCGTACCCGCATACGATATTTGTTCATAGATGGGCGTCCGGTGGTGTTAAGCAGTAGACACACCGAATTGAATGACGCATTCAAGAATCGGAAATAGAAACCACAAAAGGCACAAAACAGAGCCCACAAAAGGCACAAAGTAAGCAAAGGCTTTGGACATTGCAATTCTGTTTTTGAACTAACCTGGTTTCCGTCTTTGTGCCTTTTGTGGGCCGCGTTTGTGCCTTTTGTGGCTAAAAGTACCGAAGTTTAATTAGGAGGTTACCCCTTGTTGAGTTCTCTTCGTCTGCTCCGTGTTACCGCGCTGCTCTCGCTGGCGCTCGTCGCTGCAACCACCGCTTACTCCCAAACAAAGCTGCTGCGATTTCCCGATATTCGGGGCGATCGCGTTGTTTTCACTTATGGAGGCGACATTTGGACCGCGCCTTCGGCGGGCGGAACAGCGACGCGAGTGACGTCGCATCCCGGCGTCGAGCTGTTCGCCAAGTTTTCACCTGACGGAAAGTGGATCGCTTTCACCGGACAGTACGACGGTGACGAACAGGTCTACGTTGTGCCCACGACGGGCGGCGAGCCGCGCCAGCTCACCTACTATCCCGCGCGTGGTCCTTTGCCTCCGCGCTGGGGTTGGGAGAACCAGGTGTATGGTTGGAGCAAAGACGGCAAGCGGATTTACTTCCGTTCGAGCAGAGATTCGTGGTCGGTAGGCATCGCGCGTCTTTACTCAGTTTCGATCGACGGCGGTATGGCTGAGCCGCTGCCGATGCCGACAGCCGGTTCGGGCGACTACTCGCCGGGCGGCAACGAGATGGTTTACTCTCCGCAGGCGCGCGACTTCCGATCCGAGAAGCGTTACAGCGGCGGCCAGGCCAATCATCTCTACATCTTCGATCTTGAACAACCGTAACGCTAAGCAGATCACGAATGGACCACGCGCGACGCGCGATCCGATGTGGGTCGGCGAGACGATCTTTTTCAACTCCGATCGCGACGGTCACTTCAATCTCTACGCTTACAACGTCGGCTCAGGCCGCACCAACCAGGTCACTACCAACAGACAGTACGACGTGCGTTGGCCCAGTTCCGACAACGAGAACCAGATCGTTTACGAGCTGAACGGCGAGTTGCAGGTGTTCGACGCGCGCAGCCGGAAGAGCACGCCGATTTCGATCAACGTTCCTGACGAAGGAATCGCGCGCCGGCCGAGTCGCGTTCAAGTGGGCAACATGATTCAGGGCGTTGGTTTGAGTCCGAAGGCTGAGCGCGTTTTGTTTGCTGCGCGCGGCGACATTTTCAGCGCGCCGATCGAGAAAGGACCAACGCGTAATCTGACGCATTCGTCGGGAGCGATGGACAAGTGGCCGAGCTGGTCGCCCGATGGATCGCAAATGGCGTTTGTGTCTGACATGACTGGCGAGGAGGAGATCTACCTCGTGCCGCAGGATGGCTCGAAGCCTGCTGAACAGATCACAAACGGCGGCCACGCGATGCGGTACCAACCCGAATGGGCGCCGGATGGAAAGCGTTTGGCGTTCAGTGACAAGGACGGGAAGGTTTTCGTGCTCACGCTCGCGGATCGCAAGATCGCCGAGATTGCCGATTCGCGTCGCGGGCAGGTGCGTGATTACATTTGGTCTCCGCGCGGGAATTTCCTCGCGTTTACGATGCCGAATGAGAACCAGTTTTCGTCGATTTATGTTTGGAGTGCTGGTGATGGGCAGTTGCGGCGCGTGACGGATGAGAGTGTCAACTCTTACAACCCGGTGTGGGATCCGCAGGGCAATTACTTGTACTTCCTGAGCGATCGCGAATTCCTGCCGCAGCTTTCCAGTGTTGAGTTCAATTTCGCGACGAACCGGATGACGTACATCTATGCGATGGCGTTGCGGAAGGATGTGAAGCATCCGTTCCCGCCGGAGAGTGATGAGGTTACGGTTGCGAAGTCTGCTTCAGAGGATGGGCCGAAGCCAGCAGCGTCGCCTGCTGGAGAAGCGCCTGCTGCGGCTCCGAATCCGGAAGCCGCCGCCGCAAAGCCTGCTGACGCAGCGCCGAAACCGCCTGCTCCTTTAACGATCGACTTCGATGGTATTTCGAGTCGCGTTGCGCGTGCGCCGATCGGCGCCGACAACTATTTCGGTTTGGCTGCGAAGCCCGGGTTTCTGCTTTACGTCACTGGTGGCGCGGGTTATTACGGTCGGCAAGGCGATCGCACCGCTAACTTGAAGCTCTACTCGCTCAAGGATCGCAAAGAGACGACGCTGGCTGAAGACATTCGCGGCTACACGATGTCTGACGATGGGTCGAAAGTGCTCGTGGCCCAGGGACCGGGTTACAACCTCTACGATGCGACGCCGACCGGCGATCGCTCGCGTAAGGCTGTTTCGACTTCGGGTCTTTACGTCGATCGTGTTCCGGCGGAGGAGTGGGAACAGATCTTCAACGAAGTGTGGCGCCGTTACCGCGACTGGTTTTACGTTTCGAACATGCACGGCTTCGATTGGGAAGCTTTGCGCGAACAGTATAAGCCGATGCTCAAGTACGTTGCGCATCGTTCGGATCTGAACTACGTGATCCACGAGATGATCTCGGAGTTGACGGTCCAACACGCGTACATCGACGGCGGTGATTTTCAGATTCCGCCGCGGCCGCGTTTCGGACTTCCGGGCGCGCGGTTCGAGTTGGATAAGCAAGCTGGACGCTATCGCATCGCGAAGATCTTTACTGGGGATAACGAAGAGGATCTTTATCGTTCGCCGTTGACGGAAGTCGGCGTGAATGCGAGCGTTGGCGATTACGTGCTGGCCATTGATGGCGAAGAGTTGAAGGCCAATGACGATCCGTATCGCTTGTTGAAAAACAAGGCGGACAATCCGGTGCAGTTGACGTTGAATAAAACGCCGACGATGCAAGGAGCGCGCACCGTTTCGTATCGCCCAGTGACGGATGAGTCAAACTTGATCTATCTCGATTGGACCGTCGCGAATCGCGAGAAGGTGGCGAAGGCGACGAATGGACGCGTTGGTTATTTGCACCTGCCTGACATGGGAACGAACGGCATTCGCGAGTTCATCAAGTGGTACTACCCGCAGTTGAACAAAGAAGGCTTGATCGTCGACGTGCGTGCGAATGGCGGCGGCAACGTGTCGCGCATGATCATCGAGCGACTGCGCCGCAAGGTGTTGGCGCTTGGTTATTCGCGCACGAATGACGAAGCGACGACGTATCCGGATGCGGTGTTCTTTGGTCCAATGGTGTCGATCCTCGACGAAAACTCCGGATCGGACGGCGACATCTTCCCGGCGATGTTTCGTGAAGCCGGTCTTGGTCCATTGATCGGTAAACGTTCGTGGGGCGGCGTCGTCGGTATTACAAACCGCGGGGGGCTGATCGATGGCGGTGTGGTGAACGTGCCGGAGTTTGGTTTCGCTAACAAGAATGGGGAGTGGATTATCGAAGGCTACGGCGTCGATCCCGACATCGAGGTCGACAACGATCCGCAATCCGTCCTGGCCGGCAAAGATCCGCAACTCGAGCGCGCGATCACCGAGGTGATGACCAAGCTGAAGTCGCCAGTCAAACTCCCCGGCAAACCCGCGCCACCCGTGAAGACGATCAAGGACGCGACGACGTCACGGGCCGGTGGGAATTAGTCTTCGGTTTGCGTGGTGGGAACGAGGCCGTCGAATAGTTCGGTAACTGAAACTTCCCAACCTTCAAGAACACGGGATTTCGCAGACTCGCCGCGTGGGAAGATACACACTTCCCACGTTGGCATTTCTGCGTCGTGGTGTGCGTGTCTGACTTCGATCGTGGCCGTCACCGGATCGACGAGCCATAACTCGCGAACCCCAAGCGCCAGGTAGGTGTCGGCCTTGGTTGTGCGATCGTAAACGCGTGTGCTGCGCGAAAGATATTCGAAGACTATGTCAGCGGAAGTGCGTTTATCACCCAGCCGAGTATGCAGGGCTCTTGAGACGTACATCATATCGGGCTCGAGATAAGTCGGGCAGTCCTCGCTGCGCCAGATTGCTGCGGCAGGGTGGTGAACGTCGCCATCAAGGTCGTTGTCGAGAACAAACTTCATTATTGCCCTGGTCATTCGCGCGCCTATAGTATCGTGAGGTTCTTTCGGCGGTGGAACCATGAATAAATATCCCCCAATCAGCTCGTAGCGCGCGTGGTCCTCGCGTTCGGGCAACGCCCAAAACTCTTCGAGGGTGTAGCGACGCAACAATGGTGAGAAGTTGATTTGGGTGGGTACTTCGAGAACCTGCATTTTGAAACTCCTTGTTGGCGGCATAGTAACACGAGTTTTCCCATGAACAGATGTCACTCTCGCAATATCAATTTGTCTGGCGGCAACATCGCGGGCGCGCCTTTGTGTTGCCAGCAGCGGACTGGGCCATGGACGCGGCGGGAGCAGGGTTTACCCTTCTTTGTACGCGCGCCGCAGATGTAGACCTGTTCGTTTGCAGGTGGTGGCGTAATCGGTGGGCTGGTTGGTGAAGTTGATTGAACGGGCCGCTCGATTACCAGCGGCGGGTGTTCGTGTCGACAACCGCGGCCGAACAGAATTCCCACCAGTAACAGAATCAATACGACAGATAAGTGGTGCAGCCAGTAAGCTTTCACCGAGCGGCGAAAACACTGGTCGCAAAACTTGCGGCTGGTCCATAGTCGCCAGCGCAAGCGCACGATCTTCTCACCGCATTCGCAACAGAAATTAGGCCGGTAACTTGTGAGGAGCGACAAAGGTGTGAGGTCCTTTCCTAACTCAAACGTGCCTCATTATATACGTGTTTGCCCAAGCAACCGATCGCGCCTGCGCCGCGTCGGAAATCAGCACGTTTGAAAAATCTACCCTGCGCGGGCATACTTTCCGGACCTGATTTCACATGAAGTACCAGATCTCGCTACGCATCGTCTTCCGCCAATTCCTGCTTTTCACGCTCCTAGTGCTCGCCGCCACGGCGCCGGCGAAAGCGCAGGAGGTGGACGATGTTGTGCGTACCGAGACGTCGCTGGTGCAGTTGAACGTCGGCGTCGTCGATAAAAAGGGACGCCCGATCACGTCGCTGACAAAAAACGACTTCGTGATCTACGAAGACGGAGTCAAACAGTCGATCCAACATTTTGAACCCGTCGACGCGCCTTTCAGCCTGGTGTTGATGCTCGACATGTCTGGTTCGACTGTCACCTTTCGCCAGCAGTTGAAACTCGCGAGCCAGCGCTTTCTCGACGCACTAGGGCCGACTGACCGTGTTGCGGTGATTCAGTTCAACGCGAAGGTGAAATCGTTGTCCCGCTTCTCCACCGATCGCCTGAAATCGGCATACGCGATCGAGATCGCCGAAGGCGCCGGGGAAACACATTTTTACGAAGCGTTGAAATACGCGTTGCGGGAGCTTGAAAAGGAAGGACCACGACGCAAAGCCATCGTCGTGCTCACCGACGGCCTCGACTCAAACTTGCGCAAAGTGGACCGCGCCACTGTTTCGAAGGCCCAAACTGACGAAGAGGCACTTGCCGCGATCAAACCCGATGCGAGTAGCGATCTGACCGCGGTGCTGGCGTCTGCCGATCGACAAGGCGTCACGATTTATCCGCTCGCGCTTCCGTCGGGGGATCCGAAGCGTTTGCCAATCCCGTCGCCGAACATCACCGGCATCTACGCCGCCGCGCGCGCGCGTCTACAATCGCTCGCCGATCGTACCGGGGGCCGATTGAACGAAATCAACCGCTTGGAATACATGCCGCAACTTTACCGGGAAGTCGCGGCGAGCCTGCGCACGCTCTACACGGTGGCCTACCAGGCAAAACCCGACCGCCCACGCGGGAAATGGCACGAAATCAAAGTGGAAGTCGTAAATACGGAATTAACGGCGCGCACAAAACCCGGCTATTTCGCGCGCTAATAACGACCGTTTTACTTATTCGTTGGTAAATATTAGTATTACCGACTTCGCACCCGTAGCTCAGTTGGATAGAGTACCTGACTACGAATCAGGGGGTCGCATGTTCGAATCATGCCGGGTGCACCATTAAGAATCAATAAGTTAGGGCGTCCGGTGTGGACGCCCTTTCTTAATTTGTGTGCCTATAGTGTGCCAGTTTTTGAAAAAGGATCTCAGCCGAAGAGCATTTTCTCGATGCAGGCCGTTGCTTCTGATTGCATGCCGGGGGCTACGTGGGAGTAGACATCGAGGGTGAGCATAGTCGAACTGTGGCCGAGTCTTTCAGCTACTACCTTAGGATGCGTCCCAGCCTGTAGCAACAGACTGGCGCATGTGTGCCGCAAGCAATAGAGTGAAAGGTTAGAGGGCAACTTTGCCGTTTCGAGCGCAGGCTTAAAATGCCTCCTCACGAGGTTCTTACGCATCATTGGCGCACCTTCGCTGTTTGCGAATACAAGATCGGTTCTAATGCCAAGCTTTAAAAGGGCCTCAGCTTGACTCGCACGGTGAGCCTTTAGCTGCTCTACGAGAGTCGTAGGGAGCGGCACAGTGCGGCGTGAGCCTTTCGTCTTGGTCTCAGCGAAGTAAAAACCGCCTGTTGTGTGCCATTGTAATGTCCTCTGAATCGTTGCGGTCGCCTTGTCTAGGTCAATATCTGTCCACTTCAAACCAAGGGCTTCTGACGGTCTTGCTCCAGTCGTCAAAAGGAAAGCAAATAGGCAGGCGTGCTTGCTAGGCACAGCTAACAGGCGAGTGGCCTCTTCCTTAGTTAGTGACTGCATCTCTCGTGCTTTGTGGCGTGGCAGTTCTACGGACTCGCAAGGATTTGAATGGATTAAGTGCCACTTAACTGCCTGCGAGAGCGCACTCCTGAGAGGAGCGTGTATGTGTCGCGCTGTCGAGGTCGGCTGAGAGCCGTAATACTTCTGAATGTCTTCTGCTCGTAATTGCGAGAGTCGCGTTTTGCCTAGCTTCGCCATGACTCTATCAAGAAGCCATTCATAATTGGCGAACGTCTGTTCGCTGACTCGGGGTTTTGCGACTGTACTCAACCATGTGCCAAGGTATTCACCGAGTGACACCTTAGTTTGAAAGGTCGGGATGCCTAAATCTTTTTTGGTCAGGGCATCATTCAACCATTTTTGAGCGTCACCCTTTGTGCCGCGAATAGTTTGATTCTGGTATTGTCGTTTGCCCTCAGATGTGCGACCAAGGAAAACTCGCACCACCCAAACTCTGTCGCCTCGTTTGATTATCTGTCCCGCCATTTACTTACCTCGCTTTCTAGTCTTTCGGCTTTCAACTCTCACCAGCAGATCCCCAGGCTGACATTCCAGTACTTCACAAACGCGATCAAGCGCCTCAAGATTCAGACGCGAAACCTCACCCTTGCCCATTTGCCAGATCGTCGCGTAGCGAATGCCGGTCTGTTTCCAAAGCCAGTAGATCGTCTGACCGCGCTCCTCAAGCAGTTCATTCAATCGAAACTTAATCATGCACGCACATATACACTATACGGATATATCCGTCAAGAGGATAGTGGCTGATTATTGGATCTTTTCTCGGAGGGTGGGGTATACGGGCCACCCCTCAATCCGGTCCCATCGAACGTGAAGGGACGTTAGAAGCGCGGGCTTAAGGGAGAAGCGAGAGCGCCCGACCACAACAATCGACCGGAGGTGAGTGGACCGCTCCCACCACGCAACGAGTTACTGTAGAATGTTTCACAACTCACAGCCGTCTATGGTGTGCCCGGAGCAGTTTTTATTCGCCAGTCGTCCTTACAAGATGCCCGGACCTTAGATTCGAGTATGGAACAAGGCAATACACTTTTCCCGCAACTGGATCACTTAGAATCCATTATTGGCGTTCAGCAAGGCTTTTTTGAGCGACTACAGGATGGAGATGATTGGTCCTTTGTCATAAAGCTACATGCCGTTTTTGAGGCCGTTGTTACTCATTTCTTAACTTATCATTTTCAAGAAGAATCTCTGACTGACTTGTTTTCACGCTTAGAATTGAGCAACAAGACAACCGGAAAGGTTGCTTTTATGAAAGCGATTGGTTGGATGGGGAAAGAAGATAGGAGGTACATCAGTTCACTCTCAGAACTTCGCAATGCTTTAGTTCACGACGTGCGGAATTGCTCATTTGATCTAAAGGAAATGGTGGGTAAGTATTCCGAGAAAGAGCTAAAAACTTTCACCATAACTTTCAGCCCAATTGAGGCGGGGAAAAAGCTGAACGATGAAAAACCGCCGCGATGGATGGAAATTACTCCCCAGAAGTTGAAGGCTCTGATGGCGCGAGCAAAGGAAAATCCTAAACTTCACATTTGGGTTGGAGGATACAATGTTCTGGTTTCGCTTCTAGACGGGTACAGCTATAGCGACTTTCGACAGTGGGAGAAAGCGAAGGTGATCTTTCTCGATGATGAAGAGGGCGAACAGTCTTGAGAGGTTTGTTTGGTAGCGGAGATGAGAAGGAACGTGGAGCATATCAAACCTCAGGAAAGGTTAAGATTTCGGACAAAAACGCTCGCGCATGAGTAATGCGAACGCGCGTTCTTCGTGTCATTCTGACAACGCGATAGAATAGCCCGCCATGAGCACCCGCTACCCCTTCGACCGACAACCAGGCGAATCTGAGCAGGCGTTCACAGCCTTTCGCGCCTATCTCGATCTCGGTCCAAACCGCTCACTCGCAGCAGTTGGGCGTCAGTTGGGCAAGAGTAAGGCATTAATGGAGCGATGGTCCTCGCAATGGAGTTGGGTGGCGCGGGTTGAAGCGTATACAGACCACCTGTTCCGGCAAGCTGACCTTGAGCAACAACGCCGGGCAAGAGGCAAGATTGTGACGAGGGATGAGACACTTGAGGAACTGTCAGGGATCGTTCGCGCAGACCCTGATGAAGTACAGAAGCTGCGCTATAGCGACAAGCTACGGGCAATCGAGTTAGCCGGTAAGCATCACCGCTTATTCACAGAACAGATCGAAGTGACGCAATCTGTTGACGTAAACTTCGGGCTGGACATACGAGCTGAGGTTCATTCGCTGATCCAAGGGGAACAAATTAGCGAGTATGATGCCGCACTCAGACTTGCTGAGGAACTTGAAGACGTTCCTGAGTTGGCTGCTATGTTCCGTGAGTGGGCGGTGGGGTTAGCACCACGGCAACTTGAACCAGCGCCCCGATGGAAACGACGCTCGCGCTAACCGCCGGTACGTGACTTGAGTTCGTTACGCACCGCTTCGATTTGTTGCTTTGCTTCGACCGTGTTAAGCCACGCGTCTACTAACTCTGCGTCAAGCTGTCGGTAGTTGCGTGTCTTTAGACACTGGCGTATGGCGTGAATGGTCTTTGGATCTGGGTGAGGTTTTGGTATGCCATGCGCAATTCTTCGACCGGATCGACCTTGCGAGCTGTGAATCCAACCGAAGACATACGGCAAAACTATCGTTACGATTTTCGGTTGCCAACGACAGACGGTGACAAACGCACTCTATACGACAAGGTGTGGGATTTTTTCTGGATCTCCGATCTGAGCTTTTTCCTAGCCTGAAAATCCGAGTATTACCACAGACAATGGAGGCGAAAGCGTAATGTC
Source organism: uncultured Acidobacteriota bacterium (assembly GCA_963770215.1). Classification (GTDB taxonomy): domain Bacteria; phylum Acidobacteriota; class Blastocatellia; order Pyrinomonadales; family Pyrinomonadaceae; genus PSRF01. The sequence continues at coordinate 685,693 of CAVYOP010000004.1, read as the reverse complement.
AGCGGAAGTTGAATCTAAGAGTCCTACAAAAGCGGGAGAGATCGAAACAAAAGCCGACTTGGCGCTTAACCAAGGGACACTGCGATTCCTGCACCAGACTCAACAACGGTCGTACTGGGAGACAGCTAACCTTACGGCGAAAGGCATAGCATTTTACCTTGCTGTGACAGCGGCTCTCCTGAGCTACACTCTGACTCAGAAACTAGAACCGGCGCTTGCGAGTTTATTGTTATGGGGTGCCCTCGCAATCTCAGCCGCCGTCTTCGCCGCCTTGGGTGCGAACGCGTGGCTCCTCTTTCACCAGGCAAAATCACTTGAAGCACTTAGCCTCGCACTCGATAAGGACGCGTTTGAGGCGCTCTCATTCAGCCGCCACGCCCGGAACGAACGTCGGGTGTTAGTGATCGTCATAAGCGCTTATTGTGCCGTCGGCGCGGCGCTAGTGACCGGGATACTGTTACTGCTCCGTCGCTTCAGTTAGACGGCCACCAGAATTCAACGCCACACTGAATCGGCCTGTTTTCGTTTCGACAAACCAAAGCCGTCACTCAGATCGGCCTTCCGGTTACGACCGTCCTTCCCGAAGGTTTAGGGCGGGAAGTCCGTGGTTTAGCTCACCGCGCTCCTCTACGTCCAGCGTCCTCACTTTCGGCGTGCCCGTCTCGCCCGCTAGACGTTTAATTCACGCAAAGGACTTAGCCTGTACGAAAAGTCTGTTTTGCACATCGGCGGGACTGCCATCATAAACCGCAAGCACATCGGTCAAGCCTTTGTTCGGTGCCGGATGAAGGACGCCAACAACCCTGTAAGTGGAGATCGGCTGATTGGTCCGCTCGCTTACTATGACGTGTTCTCCAATGCGAGGCAGCATAGGTAATTCGTGCTCGCCAATCTGTTTCCATTCTTTAGCTTTGGTCTAACAATCAACGCTATCCTGCATGTAGGCATGTCGTCTCTTTTGCCCCTTCGCAAAACGAGGTTTGTTAGACCAGCCTTACAAACCTAGTGACCTTTCGTTTCGTAGAGATTGCAAAGCCAGCCAGCCCACCGATCTTCAACATCCCATTGTCGAGTTCGAAAGCTCTCACGTAATACACCCGCATTGCAGTTCAATATAGTGACCAATGGTGGTCAGCAAGTGAACGTCGCGAAGTAGTTTTTTAAAGGTTGACTTTCGATAAGCGATGCAGTTTCAGCCGTGATTTTAGTTACCTTACATTTAAAACTCGCCCGGCGCGGTCCAAAAAACTGGCACTTAGAAAACCTTGCACGGCGCGTGTGAGCGGGTGTATAAGCAATAAGCCGACATGCTCACTTAGGAACAAAAAAGCTGCCCAGATAAAAAAGAAGGGCTACCTGTCAGCCGCTCCCTCGCTACCGTGGCCTTATCTCTTCATTTTACAGGAGTTCTCTCATGGCACTTCGATTCCTAGCGGCTCTCAGCTTTCCGCAACGACTTCGAGAGTCTACTGTTTCAGCAACTAACAGCACACCAACTGCACACCGCCGAAAATGGATAATACTTGCGTGCGCTGCCCTAACTTGCACAGCAGTGGTATTCGCCACAGTAGGTTCTTCGACATTCAGATCAAAACCTACGCAAATCCATCTCGTCAATCATACTGCGGCTCTCGCACTGGTAGCGCAAGAAGTGATCGACGGCAGGACGCGGCTACAGTTCAAAAACATTTCTGCCAAAGATCTGAACGGGTTTGTGTTGGGTTTGGCGAACCTGAGGCAAATAGAACTAGATACTACTACGGGAGATCGCGTGATAGTGCCGGGCGAGGTTCAGGATATTGAAATCCCCGGGCCATCGCCAAGTACTATAACTATATTGGCAGTTATGTACGCAGATGGGAGCCTGGAGGGCGACGAAATTACGGTTGCGCAACTCCGAGACAGGCGCTCTGCTTTGAAAGCGGAGTTGAAACGTATACTCGAATTGGTCGTTGCGGAGGGTCAGTCACGCGACGCTGATACCCCAGGAGCATTCGACCGACTTGAATCAGCTATGTCGAAACTTCCAGCGACAGTAGCTGACGGGCATACGCCTCAGGCGAACGCGCAGCGAGGGGCTAAAGACGATGTCGCTAATCTCGTTGAGTTCATGCGACATAGACAGGAGCGGAATGCGCATCTCAACCAGCGCGAGTTGATACGGCAGTTAAAAGAGCGGATTGAACGTCGGATCGCTGGTCTATAAAGCCTCAATTTAATAAGCCAACAAGGAGTCAATGATCAGCATGATTACCTTCTGCGCTTACTTTGTACTTGCCTTCTTTTCATTAAACCAGTCAGGTTGTCCGGGGTGGGGGGATGGCATCCTCGTTGAAGAAAGAGGCTGTCCGAATCTTTATAAAGAACAGAAGACGAATGTATCTTTTTACGATCCGTCTATAATCGAACCGCACTCGAATGGCAGAGGTCAATGCGCCGCCTTTGGCACTATTCAGTGCTGGCCGCTTTTTAAACAACCAGTTTATGAAGAGACTGGCGAAGACGCCACATATTATTATCGGCAGTGGGTTGCTAAGGTCGATGAAAGGGTGGTGGTATTTCCGGAGTTTGAAGAGCCAACTTGCGCCATTTCCGGGACTCTGACTTTTCGAGAGCCTATGAATTCAGGTAAGTGTCTAAAAACGACTCCAACCAACCAGGGGGACTGTGAAGCTATAAACTGGTTTTGGAATCCTATTAACGATGGCTGCCAGGAAGAAGGACCGCCACCGTGCAACCTTCTTGCCCCGGAGTTTTGTCCTCAAGGTCCGTGGGATCCTGTCTGGTGCGGTTGCGTGACCCAAACAACTCCGATCCTTATAGACGTAGCCGGTAACGACTTCGACCTAACGAGTCCCGTCAACGGAGTAGATTTCGATCTGAACCACTTTGGGGGTAAGGAACGGCTGAGCTGGACTGCGGCAAATTCCGATGATGCGTTCCTTGCTCTTGATCGAAATGGCAACGGAACGATCGACGACGGGACAGAACTATTCGGCGACGTCACACCACAGCCTGATCCGCCTGCCGGTGAAAAGAAAAATGGATTCCTTGCGTTAGGCGAGTACGACAAGGCTGCAAATGGCGGCAACGGTAACGGTCAAATCGACAGCCACGATTATATCTTTTCTAGGCTTCGGCTGTGGCAGGATAAAAATCACAACGGCATCTCTGAGTCATCAGAACTTAATGGTCTCTTAGATTTGGACGTCAAGTCGATCGATCTTGATTACAAAGAATCAAGGCGCACCGACGAACACGGCAATAAGTTCCGCTATCGCGCCAAAGTTAAAGATAGACGAGGCGCGAGCGTAGGTCGCTGGGCTTGGGATGTCATCCTGGTCGGAAATAGAAGTGCGGTGTAGAGGCTAAACTGGTTTTGGAATCCAGAAAAGTTCACTTGTTACTTCCTGCGTTTCCGGTGACGCACTGGCGTCCGCTTATCGAATAAGTCTTTGTGTCTCGTGCGTAACGCGTAGGCTAATCCCTGCCATGACATTCCTGCGAGTCGGGCAGCTTCACTCACTCGGCCGTTAGCTTGGTCCAACGCCATCTTTATAACGTCCCGCTCTAGAGCCAGCTTGTCTTCGCCCAGACTCCGCCCGAAAGCAGTTGCCCGCGCTCAGGCGCTGCAAGGTTTTCTCCGATTTCCTGAAACGTGGCAAGCGCCGCTTCTGCCGCCCGCTTCATGTTGTCGGCGTGTTTGTAGAGGGCGATAGCGCGTCGAAAGGCAGATAGCGATGTTCCGTATCTTCCGATACGGGCTAATGCTCTGGCATGCGTTATAAGAGCTTCTGCTAATAGCGCGTGTCTGTCGGTTTTTTCCTGACTGCGAACCGCCGAACGTGCTATGCGTTCAGCTTCAGCGAAGCGGCCCTGTTGAATACACACGCAAGCGCGAGTCTCATCTACCTGGGCCACCGTGGGGAATTCTTTGAGATTCATTAAAATCCGACGGGCGTAATCCAGATGCTCATGCGCTTCGTCGCAACGGTTGATCCTGAAATAGAGCATTCCAAGATTACTCTCAAGACTGCTAGATAACTTCTATGCTCTGCCTGTCCAAAGTGATAACTCGCGGCGGCATATTCAATCAGAGCACGGTCAACATACTCCGCGCGCTTTTTGCGGACTGATAGATCTTCAAGCGCATTTGCGAGAGTGTGATGGTAGCTGCCCTTAACCGTGTGATTGCGAATCTTGTCGATCAGTGTTGCGTGTTTTGTCAGAAGGCGTAGCGCTTTCTCGTGACGTGCGGCGCGAAACTCCACAATGGCGAGTCGGATTACCGACCTTGCTTTTAGCTCGCTATCTACGCTTAGTAGGGTGAGGGCTTCAGTAAGACAGTCACGCGCTTCATTGATCTCGCCCGTGCGCCAATAAACCAGGGCCAATTCCGTGTGCGCTTCAGCGATCTTTTTCCTGCTCTGTCGTGCTTCATAGATCGCGTGGCTTTGGCTGATCAGATCCTTAGCTCTTTCCTGAGCGTCTGGGATCTGATTTTTGCTGCCCATGATTCCGGTCAACACCCCTACACGTAAAAGTACTTCGGCAGCGGTAGCCGATTCCAAGCCAGCGAGGTTTGGCGATTCGCCAACGCGCCACCAGTAACCACGCAGCGCGTTTCGCGCTTCCTCATATTCACCTTTGTCCTCGAAGTCTCTGGCTATCTCACAGCACAATTCGGCACGGGTATCCACAGCTAAGGTTTGCATTGTCGAGTTCGCGCAACCGTGAGGTCCGTAAGGACATAAAAATTTGCTTTTTCGTCTGATTGCAAGGAAAGAGAACAAGGAAACCGAGGGCAAATCTAACGCAATCCGTCTGGCTCTTGCAAGCATTCCAGTGATCAAGCTGGTCTAGTTTGGATTTGCAAAAATTTTGCAACTCTCTAGGAGACACCTAAATGAACCCCTTACGCCAAATATGCGCCGCGACTATTCTCAGCCTTACGCTTAGTGTTTCTGTGCTGGCAGGACATATCGACACTCCGGCTGCTCCGACTCCGGCTCCGCCTTCGAACACCAGCACAACGACGACAACTATCGTTCTAACGATTCTTGGCCTGATTTACCGATAGGACTCGCTCACTCGTCGTTGGTATGAATGGTCGCTCGCGTTAGCGAGACGGGAAAAGTGTGTTTACTTCTTGGAAAGCTTTTGCAAGAACTTCTGAAACTCACGCTCAACAAGACTCATTGCTCGCCTGATTGTCAGTAGCTATAAACGCGCCCTCCCAATCGTTGGCCCCAACACTACGCCCAGGTGAGTGGAGGGGCTGGGGGGCGTCTGCCGCTCCTGAATGAGCGGGCCTCGGCGACGCCCCTTAGCTACAACTCTCTACCTCTGGAGCGTTAAATGAAGAGTCTATTCACTCTCCGTAAGCGTGCATTTCTCAACCCTAGTTCAACGGGCCAAACCTCATACATTCTTGTCGAGGTGGAGTCGTCCCATGATGGCGAGTATCAGTGGGGGACCAACATGCTCACTATTGCCGACTGTCGGCGCAGCGTGCAGCTTGAATTCTTTCTCGGCACTAAACGCCAGCGCCGCTTGGCGCTCACAAAGATCAATCTGTTAATCAAGTCTCTGACCGCGTTTCGTGATGCGCTAGTCCAAGAAATCAATTTGATCGAGAAAGGCAAATAGCCATGCGTGACAGACCAAAGCGCCTCGCAGAAAAGTTGCTCGCTATTCGCCAGCAGTTAGCCCTGAGCCAGTCTGAATTGGCGGAACGCATCAATCCTCGAATGCACTACGGGCGCGTGAGTGAATACGAACTTGGCAAGCGGCAGCCGCCCGTCTTGGTCCTACTTGCTTATGCCCGCGTTGCTAGAGTAGCCCTTGAAAGCATCGTTGACGATGCAATGGACATGAAATTTTGATCCTTACCCCGCGCCGTGGGTGAAGGAAACCGAGAGGTCGGATAGCCCGGAGTCCGGCCTTTTGGTTTGAGATCGCACAGCATGGACCTAGCCGCATCAGAAGCACTTGCACGCGTTCATAGGTGGGAGAAGCGAGCGACCTACTTATACGGAATGCTTCTTAGCAATTCGTCTTTAATGCTGGTTAAGTTTGCGTGACGCGTGACGATTCACAAAGACGTGATCACGCTCATGGAGAATTCTTTTGAGTTTCGCCTGTCACTCACGCGTCGCTGCGAATTCATATTGACGATCTAGCTGACGACGATCTGAAACTCCCCAATCGTTAAAGCGGCCACGTCTTCACCGCCAGATCTGCTAATTCTTTTTGCCGCTCTTCGATTTCATACTTTCCCCACAAGCTTAAGCCAGCAGTCATGCTTGTGAGCGAGAATTTTGACTCTTTAAGTGCGGGCTCTTTTGCTTTATAGGCGACGTTGCCGATAGATGAATTAACAGGCCCGGTGATCAACGCCAGATTACCAAGACGGTTAAGGTATTGCCGTTTTTCAATTTCACTAAAGTGATCCCAGTCGTCTTTCAGGGGCTTAACCGGCAATATATGTTCAAGCGTGATTTCGTCGCCCGTGTTTACGACGTATTGCGGGAATTGTTCGTTGTCCTTACATCTCTGCATCGCCCCTAGGTAATAGCGGGCGATGCTCGCCTTTCCTACATTCGCCGTCGCTACAGCTTCCCGAAACTTCTTGCTATCGGGAATTACTTTAGCCATTTCATGCTTGACCTCAGCGGCCTTTGTGATTTTGCCTTCGGTTATCTTCAAAGCCGCGCCCGCATAGTAATCTTCGATGCTTCCGCTAGGAACGCCGCCCAACAATGAACGCACGGACAAAGACACGCACGTTTCTAGCAAGCTGTCGAATTCTTTATTAGAGAACTTGTGTAAGGCGGCGAGCAAAACCGGGCGGAGTTGCGTGACTCCCAACAGTTTTATTGTCTCGATTTTTGCTCGAATGTTTGCGCCGCGATTTGCCCACTTCTCGTGCGAAGCAAGTAGGATCGCAGCGTAGTCTTGTGCTGATTCCTCTAGCTGGGCGGCTAAAGCAACCGCCTGGGCCGCGTTCTGCGCCTTTGCCTTCATCTTATCGTACAACTCTTTAGTGCGAGTGTGCCCATTGTTGGCTACCCAGAAACAACGGATGTACTCAAGCGCCCCTTCCTCTTGCCCTTCGATTGTTTCTAGGACACCCGTCATTGACTGCCACTTCTGAATCACTTCCGCTTGACGCTTGTCCGCGACCGCATACAAACGGTTCTTTAGTAAGTCGGCCGCTGATAACTTCAAGCCCCGATCATTCATGGTTTCAAAGATCGTGAAAGCGGTACGTTCATCGGCAACGAGAATCCAGATAACACGAAGCGAGTCCCTGATAAAGTTCAACCATTGGTGCAGCCTCTTAAGTGCCTCAGCTTCTGGCAGGCTAGCAACGATATTCTTTTTAACATGCGCCGCCGCGAGCCTTGCCGCTGCATCAATTCGCTTATGTGACTCTGGCAAAATCGTTTTCTCATGTTCGGGGGTGCTGGTTCGCGCCCTGAGAGCCTTACGCCGTGGATCGCCTGGTCGACAAACCACGCGATTGTAAAAAAAGGTTTGGTCTTCTAGGTTCAAGATGAAGTGTGGGGTTTCCTCGTTTGTCTCGCGATCTTCGGAAAACAAACTGTCGCGTTCTATGTTCCCGGCTGTTTTTTCTACCTTGAAATTTAAGAACTGATCGCGAATCGCCCCAATCAAAATCATAGTTGTGGCGATTCGTTGCTGGCCGTCAAAGACGAACGTCTTTCGCGTGTTTTCCGGGGAAACAACTACGACCGAACCGAGGAAGTATTCATCAGTTAGCAGATTGTCGCCGATGTCTCGATATAGGGTTTCAACGTGCTCCTTTTTCCAGCGATAAGATCGTTGGCTTGGAGGTACACATAGCCCGCTCTTTCCGGTTAGAAGATTACCGACAGTCTGATTACCGTCGATTGACAGTGATGCGGTACTGATTGGCACACGGACACCTCCGACTGATAGGGGCGCTCATTGCGCCCCCTTTTATTGAGCGGCGTAATAATACACGCGCCCATGCCATCAATAAACGGCAACTCAAACAAACAGAGACGCACTGAGGAGCACTCAGCAATTATAGACCAGCAAGGGAATGTTAATGAATTAGTACAGGAAAGAACTGAGAGTCGCTGAGAAATAAATGAGTTAAGACTCGGGCGTTAGAATCCCGCTTGCGCCTGCCAAGCGAGTGCGTTCGCGTCGTCGAAGTTGTCTGAATCGAAAGTGCAAGGAATCTGAGCCTCTCGTCGCGTGACGTTGTGACCTTCCGTGACGTGTGTGACGTTTGGATCGTGAGTGTCGGCGGCAGAGGAAGGATCTCGATTTACAATCCCGTATGAAAGCGCCAAATTAGCCAGTTCACGTTTCGCTACTAACCAGCCCTTCTTATGAGTTCCGGCTTGATCCTTATGTTCAAAGCGAAGCTTTCGCATTAGCGCGCCGATACACCGGGAATTCAGTTTCTTCTCCACATCGATGTCAAGCTCATCAGCTATCACTATTCCACACGCTGCATCCGCAATGTCCGCAGTGAGAATCTGTGTCTTTGCATCTGAGGTACTATCTGCGGGAACGTCACAGAGGTCACACAACGTCACAACGTCACAGCCGAGGCAAGTGCAGAGCGCTCGGATCACAAGTACCACCACATCATCAGTCGAAACTTTTTGTCGTTCGCTTTGATACTGCACAGACAGGCGCGACAATCGCTCATAGAGGCCACGCACGCCCTTATCTTCCAGCCACGCTGCGACAGCTAAGGAGGCTCGCCACGGCTCCAAATTGCGGCCAGTCAAGGTAGCAGTACGATTTACCGTTGCCTCATAAGTTCGCAAGTCAGTGAGGTTCGCAAGCGCCATAGACCACAGATCATCGAGCAACGTCCTTCGGTCGTGGGGCCACAGTTCGTAGTCCAGGGGATCTGCATTTGCCCGGTATGCATTTGCTGTGCGAATAAGTGGCAGGATGATCGAACGGCTACCAAGAACGCGATCCGGTAGCTGTGTCGCTGAAAAGGCACGCATACAGAACGTGTTTACATGCCGTGTTCGCCATCCGCGCTCGCCGTTCGGTTCTTTCACCGTTGCCGAGTTGCCACGTCGATTGCCTGCGAGTAACAACGTGCGCTTATCCGGATCAGCACGTTTGTCGCAGACATTCTCAGCATCATCAAAGCAAAGAGTCGCACCGTAGTCCGCCAAGTCTCGCAAGCTCGCGTAGCTGCTACCCGCTAAAATCAATTGGCCCAAGTACCCCAGTTCCGCGACCAGGGTAAGCAATTGTGTCTTACCGCTGCCGGGCTCCCCGTTGGGCCACAGAAATCCGATCACCTTAAACGCATCTAAAAACCAAGTTGAGAGAATGCAACATGCAACCAGCTCGGACATTGTTCGCTGATCTGCCAAGCTGCGATCAAAGTCGATGAAGCGGTTGATCACATCGGCCACTTGCGTGAATACTTCGCGAGGATCAACCCGCTCTTTTCGACTGAACGCCTTGGCTCTTTTTGGCGACCAAAGTTTGTCATCCGGCGGTATCTCCCTGAGCGCCAGTTCAAACCCCAGATCAGAAAGAGGCCGCCTACCGCCGCCGAATATCTCACCGTCACTTCGAACGATGCATAGCTGTCGCGTTGGTTTTTCCACCGCCGCAGTTCGCTGCTCTTGTGTGTCCTGATTATCTACTTCGGGCATCGTGACCTTAACGTGAGGCCACATAGCCGCATAGGCATGATCTCCGATTATCGCGAGCGGCTTGCGCATGACGACCGGGGAATCGTCCAGTATTTCGACCCGGACGCCTGTAACAACTTCTGCGGTTGAGTTATCAGAGTCCGGCTCGTTAGGTACTTCGGGCATTGGACACCTCGCTTCCGCCGTTGAGATTCGTATCCGATGCACCTCCCCTTGAAGACCACTCAGCAAGCCTCTCTGGATCAAATCGAAGCTGTCGCGGGCCGAGTCTCACATAGGGGACCACGTTCAATCTGACAAGTTCATATAAACGCGGCAATCTGATAGCAAGAATTTCGCTTGCTTCCTTCGCAGTAATCAGACGCATACGTATCACCTCCGCAGGACATCTAAACACGGAGGCGATCAGATCAGATGTTTCTTTGGTAGATCTTTTTAGGGGGGCCGAGTTAAGTCTAGCGACCGAGCTTATTTCGGAGTCTGGTTACGCCTGACAGCCTGTTTCGACTGCCGCGAGTGCGTCCGCGCTTTGTAGGAACCCGTTTGATGAGATCGATTTGACTCAGCGTTTCTTTTATCGCATTCGACACAGCAGGGAGCTTTACTCCCACCGACTCCGCAATTTCAGTCGGTGATTCATAGTTGTTTTGGAAATCAATCGGTATTTGAAACCGTACTGTCCAAGCAAGGTGGTCTGATAAGCTCGTTTTTTCTTTGACCTGGATCAGATCGTGTCGAGACTTAGCTGATGCCAGTCTATCAGTCATGTGCTTGATATAATCCGCAACCTCGATGTCGAAGGCTGTTATTGCGCCACTCTGCTTATTGTCTAAATCGGTCTCCTTGAATGGTCTTCCCGCAGCTTTCAGCTTCCGTAATCTTAGACGTTCAATCCGGTAAATCTCCATTCTGAGACCCAACGCAACTCTCATCTTCCAGTCGGTCGCCTTCTCCATCAGTAAGTTGAGTCCTGAAGCTTGGATATGTACGTCGCCACAGTTAAACGTAAAGGGTTCGGGGTCGCCATCGTGCACCTCTATGCTAAGAAAAGTCTGCGACCATTGAACATCAAATGCCGCCTCTTTCGCCGAGTGGTACCAATAGCTAAACAGTCGAGCTTCACGAGTAGGAGTGACATTCGGAGGATCGAGATTAGCTTCCACAAAGGACCACCGCAAACGGTCATCCAGTAACCAGTGCCGCAATACTTTTAAGGCGTGGTCCCTGCACCATGCCTCGTTGAGATTCCATCTTATCGACCATTGTTGAAGGCTCTTCCGAAGCGGTTTAGAGGCCGTATTCGTCAATGATCGCCAGTTTGGAAAGGCGTTCCTTATCGCCGGGTCTCCCAAGCGTATTAGGCGGCCTATCGTTCGCATTAAAGGCAGACGGACCATCTCTACAAACTTCGGTTCCGATAGACGCCCGAGCAGATGAAGCTCCAATAGATGCAACCTGGGCACAACAAGGGAATCTCGAACGGTCTTGGTCAGGTTCGCCAGTGATGACGGCTCATTCGAATGCGGAACGCGCTCTATCTCTTGCTTTGCAAGACGTAAGAACGCCGGAGAGTCCGAGTCCGTGATGTCCATTCCGCCTTCGAACAGTTCAGACTTGAAGTGCTCAGCAACGGCAAAAGCGAAGTCAGGATAAGACTGAGCGAATAAGTCTCTGATAACGTGTGGTCTAAGATCGGAGATAACCCGTAGAAACTCCGCCCGAGTTTGCTCTGTAGAATCCCTCTGTGCGCCCTTCTTCTCAAGAATGAGTTGCCGGTCAATCAACACTCACTCGGACCTCCAGCTATATGCTCGTTAGTGTGCCAGTAGTGTGCCAACGCAAAGAAACAACGCGATACTGTGAGGCACAGAGGGATTATAGAATAGCGGGAATTACTAATGAATCGGCACACGGAGGAATTGACAAGACCTGAGAAAAACAGCCCAATTGAGACTACGAATCAGGGGGTCGCATGTTCGAATCATGCCGGGTGCACCAGCAATATCAACGACTTGCGGCGGGCTGTACAGTCTGCCGCTTTTCTTTTGCGACAAACTTGCGCCAATGCCGTTTCCGATATTCTGACAGCACCACAATCGCTCCGCGCTTTCCTTGATCAGTGGCTTGGATGTACCGCATCGTCGTCACAATCGAAGCATGACCCATCAACTCTTTAATCTTCACCACGTCAACGCCGGCGTCGGCTAACCGAGTGCCGAATGTATGGCGTAGATCGTGAAACCTAAAATCGGTGATACCGGCATCACGGCAGGCTGCGGTAAAGGATTTCTTAAGGTCAATGTACCGCGTCCCGGTGTCAGGATTTACAAAGACATACTCGGCATCGCCTGAAGTTTCCCGTAGTTCCGAAAGCGCTGTCCGCACGATCGGTTCCATTGGAACAGAACGATCTTTGTTAGTCTTTGTCTCCTTGAACGTGATGGTGTTGAGATCGAAATCCACAGTTGACCAGCGGAGCCTGAGCAGTTCCCCACGCCGTGGTCCGGCGTAGAGGGCTACCGTGACGATAGGTCTAAGATATTCACGCTCTCCGGTCAGCTTCGCAAACAACCGATCTTCCTCTTCGAAAGACAAATGCCTGGTTCGCTGATTGTTTTCCGGCAGCGAGTCTACCTTGGCGCACGGGTTCGCTGTTATTTCCTCATAGTCAACTGCCATCCTGAAAACGCCAGATAGAATCGCAAGTTCCCGGTTCACCGATGCCGGTTTTCGCGGTCTACCATAGCGTGTCATTGATTTCATTCGTTCGATTTTGAACTCTTCGATCATCTGGTGATCGATTTCGCTCAGCCTCTTGTTCCCGAAGTGACGACAATAGACTTTCGCGTGTCGCTCGTCGTCATCGCTGGAACGTTTGTTTGCTCTGGCCCAGGGAAGATACGTGTTGTGCACGAATTGAGCGAAAGGTGTAATTGCCGAAACTTTGCCGTACTTGCGTTCATAGATTTTCGTCTTGATCTTTGTCTCGGCTTGTTGCGCCTCTGCCTTTGTGCGGGCCTCCGGTATTGCCCCTCTGTATCTCTGTCTGCGGATCATGGTGCCGCGAAGTAGTTTTAGAGACGCTTGGAGAGCCGCCGCCGATGACTAAGCGTGACCGCCTCTTGTTTGAGAATTTCGTGTGTGCGCAGTACCTCCTCATAAACGGATTTCAGTTGGTGGCGGACGGGAATTTGACCGGCGAGCAGTGGAAGAAACTCCGTGTTGCGGCTGTAGAACATGCACCAGAAATCGCGCGAAGGATAGTCGCTGAGCAGCAGGGGATCTCTCCTGGCTAATCTCCGCGATAGCTTAAGAATTGCCGCCCCAGGCCTCGGCATTGTAAAGACACACACTGCGGGTTAAGCTGGCCCGGAAAACAGTCCTTGATTTCACATTTCATGGAAGATAGATATATGGATATCGAGAAGAAGAATCGCACTGTGGCCTGTACCGTTCAAACTGACGCGCCGCCGCTCAGCGAAGATGCGACCGGCGCTCTGCAAAGATGTTGAGGCAAGAGCTATGGCAACCAATCTTACCGAAGAAATAGCCGCGAAAGTTTCTAAGCTGCCACCCGAACGGCAACGGGAAGCACTATCGTTGATTGAACAACTCGCGGCGCGCGCCACGCCCCGCGTTTCGCCCGTTCCGCGCGCAGAGCGGAAATTGAAGGGGGCGACAGTGCAGGGCAAGTCAATCAGTAGCGAAGAGATACTCGAATCACGGCGCGAGATGTGGGGCGAGTACATGCGAGAGGATGAAACTTGAGCGTCGTCGCTGATACTCACGCGATGATCTGGTACGTGGACGCGCCACACGAACTATCTCCGGCGGCAACAGCGGCGATGGATGCAGCTGCGAACACTGGTGGCGAGTACATATTCATCTCTGCGATTACGCTTGTCGAGATGCGTTACCTGGTGGAGAAAAATCGAATTAAGGCAATGGTCTTTACACGCGTCCAACAGGAACTGGATGAACCTGACCCCATGATCATAGCCACCTCAATCGACCGCACGATCTCCGACGCGCTTGCTTCGATCCCACGCGTCATCGTGTCGGACATGCCTGACCGTATAATCGCGGCTACTGCCCTGGCGCTTGGGTTGCCGCTGGTCACGCGTGATACGGAGATTAGCCGACTAACAAATGTCACCCCCATCTGGTGAGCAAGATGCGAGAGTAAGCAATAGAAGCTCACCCTGTGCCTATTCTCCGCCATGGGCTGTAGCCTGTGCACTGCGTAGGTCGTCAAGGATCTCCGCTGCACTACGATGAACTCCACGAACTAAAAGTTCCGCCGCCCTAATCGCTCCCTCCTCTTCCTGAAGGAAAACGCACGAAGCAGCAGCAGTCTGGGAGCCTTTTGAATTTGCGTCGTCGTCGTGCGTAGTCCTCTGAAGCTCCCCCGGCGACGTGCCTAAAACACAGAAAGGCAAGCACGCCTGAAAAGATCCACATAATTCCGCTGTTGGTCAGACTCACGGAATACCAAACCCCAAAAGCAGCAAGATTGCGTCTCTTGTGATCGATTGATCGCTGAGTTTTTTTCGCTCATACTGATGCCTGATCAATCTAAGTATCAGCCAACCAATAGGGCAGGCAATCAACCCGCCCAGAAGCAAAACTCCAATGAATTGCGGACCAGTCAACCTGTCAAAGCTCTCCTGATTACTTGTTAAGACGGCGGCGGTGAGTCGTAACTCTACTACTTCAACGATCATAAAAATCAGCACCAACGGTCCTACTACTCGAACCCTAAGTTTAAGGAAGATGAACAGCAGAAGCATCGTTGGTAGATTGAACCCAACCCATGCCCAAATTGTCAGTACCCAACCTTTCCCCTCACTATTTGCGAGGGTGACAGCGGTGACGGCGGCAAAGATGAGAAAGTAGATAACCACACCCACAAACATCGCACGCCAGGTTGTTGCCGCCACTAAGTTAACTATTAGGACAATTCGGCCAGAAATATACCCAGAATAGAGCGATAAGATGGGTTGAAAGACTATCTAGGTGAAGGGCAGCCATAGCGGCGATGCTCATGCTTAGCGCGTAAGCAACTCCCGCGACAACGTAGACTCCAGCGGCGCGCCAAGGCGCATGAAGAACCTGAGCTTAATCCCTAAGCGTTCATACTCTCTAATATCTGCTTGTGGCGAGTTACCAGGTATTCAAACCTCTCTCGCAGTCCCTCAATTCTGAAGATCTCTGTCTAGGTATAAAGAACTCTAAGAATCAAGTATTGGGCACCTACGATGATGTCGCGCACCTTGCCCCAATCAGGCTCATCAGTAAAGCACGTTGTGCCCTCCTCGCTGCGTAACCGACGGACAATAGAGGCTACTTTGGATGGGTTTCTTGTAACGAAAAGTAGTACATTCCAGTGATAGCAATGACGTCTACCTTCTGTTTCCGAGCCATTGATACGATATCTTTTCGACTCCAACTGAAATGGTCTCTGGTCTTCTTACATCTCTGACATTCGATTTCCAAATCGCAATGCGGACACCTTATCGGTCTGCATTCAGCGCAGTTCACCCCTCTGTTCCGCCAACAACTCGCTGTATTACAGTTTTTCGCCTCTGGTTCACTCCCACAACGCACGCCGACTGAGAAACGCAAGCACTCGCTCTCTATCGCGTGCCACCGGCAACTATGATTCAGACACTCGCCACTTGGATCTTTTGCTGGCCTTTCCGCCTTCAGAGCGGTACCATAAGTGTCTGTGTCGGAGTCAATCGAGAAGAATAAATCCTCCCGCTAGCCGGCGTATCCTTAGCGCAAGAAGAGAAGGAGTCTCACCATGATCATCTGCAACTACCACGACCAGAAAATTGAGTACGTCATCACGAGCAGTGATGAACAAACCATCAGTGGAAAAGTGGATCCTTTGAGATACAAAACGAACGTCAACGCCCCGGGTACGAAACCGTGGACCGTGAGAGTAGACCTAAGTATCGTGATCCAGCCAGTCGACTCTCCTGACGCTATTGTTTCATACTGGTCTTGTAAATCTCCGACGGCCTGCGGTGGTGCCGTGGATCCGCCCAAGGTGTAAAGAAATGCTCGACTGAGTTAGTAGTCGGAGCACCTTACTTTTTGTGTTCCGACCTTCATCGCGTCGTCACCTTACCTCAACTCGGCCTACAAATTTTCATCCCGAGCTTTACGCATCGATGAGACCTCACAACATGATAGAGAACCATAACATTAAGTCTGACTGCGTGGGTGACACCTTCTTCCTCAAGCAATTGGCTTTAGCCCATGAATTGCTGGATGAAGGAAGAACCGCCCAAGCTATTACTGTGCTCGAAGAGGCGGTCAGGGAAATCCCTGATTCGGCTCAGTCATACTTTAACGCGGGGGATGCGTTCAATCGATTGGGATGGCTTGAGCGCGCCATCGTCGCCTTAGAAAAGGCGACGAGTCTTGCCCCAGAGTATGTTCAAGCTTATGTTAACCTGGGAACTCTCTACCTGCGACAAAGGGCCGTGGACAATGCCTTGAGCGCATTCCGAACCTGCGTTTTCCTTGCGCCAGAGTTAGCGGCGGGGCACCTGAATCTGGGCGTCACCTATAAATCGAAAGGCTACGTCGGCGAAGCGCTATCTTCCATTCGCCAAGCACTAAAGATCGCGCCGGATTGGCCTGAAGCTTACTACAATTTGGGCGGGGTGTTGACGCTCACAGGTGATTTAGATGCAGCAGCAGCAGCATATCTGGCTGGGCTTGAGCACAGGCCTGATTGGCCAGAAGGTCATAATGCCCTCGCCACGTTGCGGATGCGACAGGGGCGGCTCGAAGAGGCCCTCGCCGCTTACGAGAAGGCAATAGCGGCGAGGCCGGATTGGTACTTATCCTACCAGAACCTAGGCGTAGCATTACACCGGTTAGGACTCGAAGAAAGGGCAATAGACTGCTTACGCCAAGCCGTCGCTTGTCAACCGGACAACTGGACTGCCCACACGCAGCTCGGATTCCTGTTGCTAAAATATGGCAACTTTTCTGATGGCTGGCGAGAGTGGGCGTGGCGACATCAAAGCGGAGGAGTCCCGGCCAAGCGTGAGGGGCGAAACCAGCCCGTTTGGCAGGGAGAGCGGTTCGATGGCCGCACCTTACTACTCTGTGCGGAAGGCGGACTAGGCGATATGATCCAATTTATGCGATTCGCCCCAATGGTCAAGGCACTCGGCCAGAATGTAATAATAGAGTCTCCTCCCAACCTTGCACGGCTTTTTACAACCTGCCCCGGCGTTGACAGGGTCATCGCACTGGACGAGCCGTGCCCAATTGCTGACCTCCAGTTCCCACTGATTGATATGGCGCGGCTGCTTGAAATTGAGCCGGCGACCATCCCGGTAGACATCCCCTACGTGCGACCACTTCCCGAAGAACGCCCAGACATAGATGAAGCAATTACACCTTATCAGGAACGATTTAAGGTTGGCATAGTGTGGACTGGCAACCCTAACAACCCCGCTAATCTTGAGCGCTCATGTGCGCCGAGTGACTTTGCGCTCCTGAACGGGGTGCCTGGTGTGAAGCTGTTCAGCCTTCAGTTTGGACCCCCCGGCCAGATGTTTGACCAGCTGCAAGAATTTCTGATCACGCCACTAGCCCATGTTCTGGGGGACTTCGCAAGTACGGCGGCGGTGGTGGCACGGATGGACTTAATTATCACAGTAGACACTTCTATGGCACACCTCGCAGGTGCCCTCGGGATGCCTGTCTGGACAATTCTCCAGTACCCGTCGGAATGGCGATGGATGGTGGAGCGATCCGACAGCCCTTGGTATCCAACGATGCGACTTTTTCGGCAGCAACGCTCAGGCGACTGGCAGAGTGTCTTCTTTAATGTTAGAGAGGAGCTTAACAAGCTAGTTGCAAGTCAGAACACTCAACTGAGGGGATCGACTGTAGCGGGCACGTAAGGAGTATAGCTTATGTCTGCTACCGTTGGGCCAAGTCTGTTTATAGGCGCGCTAATAATTCGTAAGAGCTCGCTGGATTGAGACAAACTTGTGACAACACCACAGCGAAACTGGACTGAATAGGTGGTAATAAATAGACTCGTTGGCGGCTGCAACCTGTAACAAATGTTAGTAAATCGTAAGAGCCGCGACCTGATGCACTGCTTCTGACGGCACTACGAATCAGGGGGTCGCATGTTCGAATCATGCCGGGTGCACCAGTGATTTCAACGTCTACGGGCAGCCACTAATGGCTGCCCGTTCTGTTTCTTGGTCCATAGTATGTCAACGTTACCGATTGTAGACGCCCGCCGTTAACGATTGTGGACATGTAATGCAATTCCAGCGGAAAATTCTTGTTGGTCTATCGACTTTCCAGACTTCTTAGCTTACGGAATATGAATTGCCATCCTCGCCTGAGGATGCTCTTTGAACCATAAAGACTCACACTAACAACGTATTTACTCCGCCTGCGGAAGTCAGTTGCAGGTAAATTCCAACTTTCCTCGCCAAACACATCCCTGAAAATCGGGTAACTCAGTCCCGAACTTCTCCACCACTTCACTCTGCACAAGAAAGGACCAAACATGAAGCGAATCACTGGATTAGTAACCGTCACTGCGGCTATTTCTGCCTTGCTGCTGACTGTGCCGCCACAGACTCTCACCCGAACTGCTCTTGCTCAAACCAGCAACCCCCAAGCCGTCATGTACGGTATTGGTTTTGGAGTGTCCGATCGCCTTTATCGCGTGGACAACTATGCTAATACTCCTACAGCCGTTGACCTTGGGAGAGCCGGGGTACGTCTTACTGACTTAGCCATCACCCCGTCGGGAAAGGCTTTCGCTATCACGACCACTGAACTGTTCAAGGTCGATCTGGAAACCGGCAAAGTCAGTCTGATTAAGGAACTTTTCCCTCATTCACAAAATTCACTGGAAGCAGCTTCGGACAACAGATTGTTCGTCTGGGGTCTCGGTGACGGCGTGATCCGCACGATCGATCTATCTAATCTAAACGTGACGTCACTGGTTGACACCAAAAAATTCGGCGCTGATCTCGCGTTGGCTCCCGGCGGAATTGACCTCTATGGCGCAACCAACGACGGCATGCTCATCAAAGTCAATCTCACTACGCTGACTGTGACTACCATCGGCTCGTTTGGCCTCGCGACGGATTCGATATGCGGTTTGGGCTTTGCCGCGGACGGACAACTGTACGGGACGCGCGGCAGTAATACTTCCGGACTAGCGCAGGTCTACAAAATCAATCTGTGCACCGGCGCGGCAACACTGGTCGGAGATATTGCCGGTGCGGGCCGATTCGGCAATGGCGGGATGGCAATGAAACGGTAATCGAGAAATCAAGACCGTTCACGTCGCGTTTGCACGAATGTTGGTGAGTGGGCCATTCGTGCAAACTTCGACGCAGTTGATGTTTCAGTTGCGACTCCTAACTTTCTTGTGTTAGATTTTTGGGGCTTTTTGATGGCCCATTAACTCCTCCCACCAATTGGAGATCCTCAACATGAAACTCAGAGTCGCTCTCACAGGGCTGATCTTAGTAAGTCTGCTTAGTGCTTTTCCCGGCGTAAGCCATCAACAAACAACAAGCAAAGCGCCCAACAATCAGAGGCTTTTTCCAGACACCGAAAAAGCGCGTGCCCTGATGCAAAGAGCGGAAAGAACGTCGGGCACTGTGCGCCGGATGAGCAAGTTGCTGGCGAAAAAGAAGGTACCGTTTGAACCAACCATTCTCTTCGCGCGCAATTGGAAAGACCGCGTGCGCCCTTACCTTCAATCGATGCCGGAAATGTCGAAAACCGAAACTTTGCCACAAAGGTTCGGCGGCGCGAAAATCGCGAACATCCTGTATCTCCCTGATAAGATCGAGCTGACGGGAGACACCGTCATCCTCGCCAATTATCTTGTTTTTGCCAGTAAGAAAGTGGAGATCGTTGGTTACGACGACCTGCTTGTCTTTCCGATGGAGTCTGTTTTCGCAGACAACATTGACGGGAATGCCAGGAATGGCTCAGCCCGTTTTATTGACGCTCGCTATGACTCAGAAAAGGAATTGTTGAAGGCCAAAAACGAAGGACGATTGGTTTCACCCGAGAGTGTCAAGATCAGTGTCGACGGCTGGGGGAGAGATCAGTATCTGGAACGTGAACGTCAACGAAAATCCGGTTCAGTTGCCAACCACGCTTTCCAAACAAACGCTGATCGAACGGCAGGAGCTACGGGAGAGACTGGTGAACGTGGCGATCCTGGTCTATCTCAAGCGCAAGCAGGTGTTGGAGCCAATGGCACCTGCACCAATAATCCTAACGGTGGGTCGGGTGCTACGGGTCTTGCGGCTACTCCCGCGGGAACTGGAAAGAAAGGTGGTAGAGGTGCAAACGGTGAGGACGGCAACGTTATGCTCTGGACCGTCGATCCCGCTGTCTCATCGCAATCGTTTTCTGCTAAAGGAGGTCGAGGCGGTCAAGGAGGTAAAGGTGGTCCAGGGGGCTTCGCCGCAATCGGAGGACAAGGCGGCGATGGCGGGTCGGCGGCTGTTTGCTCTTGTCCTCAATATTCAGGAAATGGGGGGCCAGGGGGATCAGGCGGTAAAGGCAGCACGGGTGGTTGGGGTGGTGTAGGCGGACAGGGCGGCAATGGTGGACGGGGAGGCACAATTAATCTCACTGTTCCGTGTAATTTCATCGGCGGCTACACAATAGATGTAAACCGAGGCGGGGCGGGACATGGTGGTGAACCTGGCGACGGCTCGATTGGTGGTATGGGTGGACCGGGTGGAGCGGGTAAACCTGGCGCGTCAAATCCTAACTGTCCTTCGCTGGGTGGGTTACCGGGTGGTCCAGGAGGTGGTGGGCCGGGGGGAGATCCCGGCGAACATGGAAGTTCAGGTGAAGACGGTGAACCTGGATTAGACGGTTCATACAACATAACCTATAGCGGCAATTGCGGTGGCGGCGGCGGCGGCGGCATACCCGAGCTGGAACCAGGAGGCAGCTTTTGGGAACACTGCACCTCATACTACTGGGTCTGGTACCACTGTGAAGAAGATTTAAACGTGCGCCTCAATGTCACGGATGAGCGAAACAAAAACGCGCATCACGCCGGCAGCGAGAAACAGCCAGTTGCTCTTTTTGCGTGGGTCTGCGTCGAAGTAGAGCGGCGTTATGCGGGTTGTTGGTAAACGAAAGGGCGCACCGACACAGGTGCGCCACCTTTTCTCACTTATAGCCGTTTAAACCGAATCTCCTGTCCGTTGCTGTTGAATATCAACTCAGACACGCGTCCCGACGCGTCTTTCACAAATACAAACTCCACCGGCCGCTCGCGCAGAAAGAACTTCGTCTCCGACTCGGCCAGCAGATCGAACTTAACTCCGTTAGGATTCCGGACCTTCAATTTTCCATCCTCGACCAAAATCGCGTACTTCGCCCCGCTGAATTCGTACTCGCCGACATAGTCGCCGAGCTTCCCAACATCAACCGAGACGATCGTTTTCTCGGCAAGATAATCATCCCAACCATATTCGCGGGCGATGCCGCGAATTATCTCTCCGCACAACGCGTCGCCTTGTTCCGAGTTCGTCATCACGATCGCGCCCTGCCCGGTTGTGGCATAAGCCACCATGCGCGTGCGAAAACCCGTGTTGGCGCCGCCATGTGAAAACCGAAACACCTTCAGATCTCCACTTAGCGTGATCCCCAGTCCCCAACCACCCGTCTGCTTCGTGAGCATCTGTTTGACCATCTCACGAGACAGAACTTTTTGGGACTTGCCGGCATACGCTTGCTGTAACTCGATCGCAAAGCGAGCCAAATCCGACGGCGTGGTCCACAATCCGGCAGCAGCCATTTCCGGATGAATGAACCATTTGAACGGAGGCCGTTGGCCCTGGGGGCCATAACCGATCGCCGCCTGCTCGGAAAGACTCGGCGGCAGAAGTTGTTGATACGTGCTGTGGTCCATTGCCAGCTTCTTGAGCACCATCTCATCCATCAACTCCGGAAACGGTTTCTTCGACACGTCGGTCATCAACAACTGCATGACTGTGAAGCCGCCGCCCGAATAGGACCACTTCGTTCCCGGACGCTCTACAACGCGCACCGCTTTCGTATTAGCCGGCGCGCTCCCGTCCAGTATTTGCGGAACAGTAGGCAGTGTAGTTGTGTTGGCAGGGTATCCACCAAATCCCCAAATGCTCGTGCCCGCGCTGTGACTCAACAGACCGCGTAACGTGACCTTCTGTTCGGTCGTAAATTCATTGTCCGGCATCTTCCAACTGACCAGTTTCCGGTTCACGTCTTCGTCGAGGCTGAGTTTTCCGTTCTGCACCATCTTCAATGCCGCCATCGCCGCGACCGGCTTGCTCACCGATCCTGCTTGAAAAACAGTATCGACAGTTACAGGAAGGTTCGCGTCAACATCCCTGACGCCGTACCCTTTGGCCCATTCGATCTTTCCATCGTTGATGACGGCAATGCTCACGCCTTTGACGTTGTAGAACTTCATCCGCTCGTCGAGCTTCATCGTGCTGACTGGTTCGCCTTTGATGAGCACAGCGGGAAGCAAGCCATTCTCGACGCGACTGGTTCTTTCCTGATTAAGCTGATTTGCCGGCTGAAGCGAGAAGACCAGCAACAGGCACACGAGTAACGTTGTTGTTTTCATGGATTTATAACGATCGGCGGGCGCCGATCGTTAACAACGATAGGAAAGCGGAGATCGGCGTCAGCCGGTGATTAGCTCGTCGACAGTCTCAATTGGAAGCAGCGAACAACGAATCTCACCTCGTAGCTGCGGAAACTTTTCGAGGATGACCTGGACGGCCGCCTTACACACGTCGAGGTGTGCTTGTTTCTCTTTCGCCGGATCTTCCGGCGTGACACCAAGAAAATATTTGTATGCGCCACAGTCGCGGTGGTCCAATATGAAGACCTCCGACACGTGATGATGCTCGATGGCGAACCCGAGTTGATCCATGAAGGTCTGTTGCCACTCTTTCTTATGCACCACGCCTAGACTCGCGCCTGCCAGAATCAGTTGATCGTATTTTCCGCGCCACCCTAAGTTGTCCATCGTGTCGATGATGCGTTGTGGGTAGCGGGAATCCATACAGGTAAGCAGGAGGATGGGAACTCCCGCAGCCTCGCTCGTCTTCGCGGGAATGTTTTTCGATAAATACTCGCGCAGATCTGTTTGCTCAATGTCATTGGTCATAGATTGCCCTCCTTCGGGGCGGATAGCATGAGGGGGTGTCGTAATGCGGGGAGAGATTACCTCCCCGCCTCCGAAGATTGCAACGTGCCCAAGAGCGGCAAATGAATTAGTGCAACTCGGCGAACCAGCGCCGCTCTGCCCACTTCACGAATTCAAGCACCGGCGAAACTGTGAAAGCCGCCACCACGATGATCAGCCAATCCCACGCTGACAGCGCGATCGTGCCAAACACTCTTTCCAGCAACGGCACGTACAGAATCAGCACCAGCATGATCAACTCCCACACGATCGCCAGATTGAGCCACTTGTTTGCGAACGGCTGTCGCAGCACTGAATGACGATCGGATCGGAAGTTGTACGCTTTGAAAAACTGAATCAACACGAGCGATACAAACGTCATCGTCATCGCCTCTGCCACCGTGCGCCCTGAGTTTAAAGCCCAAGTGAAGAGCCCAAGATTGATCACCGCCGACCACACACCGCCCGCGAGCATGAGCAACACCACCGGCCTCGTGAAAATGCCCCGGCGCGGATCGCGCGGCGGTTGTTGCATCAGCCCGCGCTCCGGCGGATCGACAGCCAGCGCCAGCGCAGGCAAACCATCAGTCGCTAGATTCACATACAGAATCTGCACAGCGCTTAGCGGCAACGGCAAGCCCGCGAGCGTTGCGCCAGCCATCAACCCGATCTCGCCAATATTCGACGACAAGAGGTACATCAAATACTTCTTGATGTTACTGAAAATGCCGCGGCCTTCTTCGACCGCCGCGACGATCGAAGCAAAGTTGTCGTCGGTGAGTGTCATCGCCGCCGCTTCTTTCGAAACGTCGGTCCCAGTGATGCCCATTGCGATCCCGATGTCGGCTTTCTTGAGCGCCGGCGCATCGTTCACTCCATCGCCAGTCATCGCGACAACCTGCCCGCGCTTCTGAAGCGCGCTCACCACGCGAAGCTTATGCGCCGGCGACACGCGCGCGCATACTTCGATCGACTCAACCTCCTGCTCGAGTCGCTCATCGTCCATTGCCTCCAACTCTGAGCCATTAACGATCCGTCCTCCTTTGCTGATTCCCAACTCTTCAGCAACCGCCTTTGCCGTGAGCGGATGATCGCCGGTGATCATAATGACTTTGATCCCGGCCTCTTCACACTGGCTCACTGCAGCGGCAGCTTCCGGCCGCGGCGGATCGATCATCCCGACGAGACCCAGGAGCGTCATCTCCGTTTCCGCATTTTGAACCACGGCGTTCGGCTTGTAAGCGATTGCCAAAACGCGCAACGCATCGCCGGCCATCTGCCGTGCGCGCTCCAGCACTTCCGCGCGGCGGACATCGTCGAACGGCTCGACACCAGCATCCGTCAACAGTGAAACGCACGATTGCACGATCACTTCCGGCGCGCCTTTCGCGTACGCGACAACGCCACCCGGCGTCGTGTGCAGCGTGGTCATGCGTTTCGTCTCGGCCGTGAACGGAATCTCGGAAACGCGCGAGAACTGCGCGTCGAGCTCAGCTTTCGCGAGACCAGCTTTCGCAGCTACGACAACCAACGCCCCTTCAGTCGGATCGCCTTTGACTTCCCACGTGCCGGAACCATTTCGTTGCTCGACGCGCGCGTCAGAAGCAAGCGCGCCCGCGCGCAACAACATCGACAGCGACGTTGACGTTTCCCCACCCGCGCCGTTCGTCGAGAACTCCCCACGCGGTTCGTAACCCGTTCCTGACACCTCGATCATGTGGCCGGCGACATAAAGACGCCGAACAGTCATCTCGTCTTTCGTCAACGTGCCCGTCTTGTCAGAACAAATAACCGACGTGCTGCCAAGCGTCTCGACCGCCGGCAGACGCCGAACGAGAGCGTTGCGACGCACCATTCGTTTGACGCCAAGCGCGAGCGAGATCGTAACGACCGCCGGTAAGGCCTCCGGAACAACCGCGACCGCCAGCGCCACGCCGAAGATCAACATCTCGACAAAAGGCTGACCGCGAAAGAGCCCGAGCGCGACAATCACAAAGACGACGGCAAACGCCGCACGCGCCAGTGACTTGCCGATCCGATCGAGGTTTTTCTGAAGCGGTGTCTTGGCAGTGTCGACCTGTTCGAGCATCCGCGCGATCTTTCCGAACTCAGTCGCCATACCAGTTTCGACGATGAGTGCGCGGCCGCGTCCGTATGTCACTGCAGTTCCAGCGAACGCCATGTTTCTTTGATCGGCCGTAGGCAAAGTTTCTTCTGCGATGGGCGTGGAATGTTTCTCGACGGGCGCGGATTCTCCGGTCAGCGCCGCTTCGACCGTTTGCAGATTGACGGCTTCGATCAACCGCACGTCGGCAGGAACTTTGTCGCCGGTCGCGAGCAGAATGACATCGCCGGGCACGAGATCGCGCGCCGGGATACGTTCCTCGCGTCGATCGCGTATCACCGTCGCCAACGGCGCGGCCATTTCACGCAGCGCTTCAATCGCGCGCTCCGCGCGAAACTCCTGGATGAAGCCAAGGATGACCGCGAAAAGCACGATGACCGTGATCGCGATCGCCTCGACGCCGTGGCCCAGGAACGCGGAGAGCGCTGTCGCCAGCAGCAGAATGACGATCAGAACGTTCTTGAACTGTTCGAGCAGAATGGCCCACGGCGAAACGCGGTCCTGGACCTTAAGCTCGTTTGGACCAAACTCCTCCTGCCGCCGCGCAGCTTCGTCAGCCGTAAGCCCGTCGGGACCCGATCGTAGTCGTGCAAAACTGTCTTCTATGTTCAAAGCATGCCAGCGAGTGCTGGACTTAGCGTCAGTGTTATTCATGTACCTCGCTTTTCGGAGTTAGAGCGTTGAATTGCGGAGGACTGACGGAAGGCGAGGTTGGACCATCGCACTGAGGGGAATAAAACTGGCGAAGCCGGACGAAACCGACCGGACTTCGAGAAGCGGAACATCCTCGATCCTTTCGCGCGTCGCTTTGTGGACGTCGACGGTCGCGCTAAAAGGAAAAACCTTTCGCGCGCCGCATCAGCCGCAAAAGGTCTTGGTCGTGGAGCTGATTGTTTGCCCTACCCGATGCGCCGGGCGCCCTACGTCGAGCGCCGTGTTGACGACCACACCGGACCACATTGGCAGGTGACCTACTCCCCTTTTTCGTTTCCTGATTCTACAACCGAAGTCGATCGAGTTCAAACAGGCGCGCCATTGAGGTAATCCTCTGCGCCCTTTGCGATTCTCCGCGCTCTCTGCGTTTCGCTCAATTCAACGCAGAGGACGCCGAGAAACGCAGAGATACGCCGAGGAGATTAAGACAACTCCCCGCCATTTACCGGGTTGTTATGTTCAATGTAGTAGCGTTAGTTAGTATTAACGGCATCAAAATCGTCGCATAGGGAGGGTGAATGCGCATACTTTTGGTCGAGGATGAGCCCAGCGCCGCCACCATGCTCGCCAAGGGATTGCGCGAGGAGGCTTATGCCGTCGACATCGCCGGCGACGGCGAGACGGCACTGGCGCAGGCGTTCATAAACGATTACGACCTCGTCATTCTGGACGTTGTGTTGCCGGGAAAAGACGGCTTCAAAGTATGTCGCGAGTTGCGCACAAACGGTTTCGCCGTTCCGGTCCTGATGCTTACGGCGCGCGATGCCGTCGAGGACAGAATTGAGGGCCTGGACTCCGGCGCCGACGACTATCTCCCTAAGCCATTCGACTTTGACGAACTACTTGCGCGCGTGCGGGCATTATTGCGGCGAAAGCCAGCGCTGTATCCGGAAGTTATCACCGTCGGAGATTTATCGGTTGACACACGCGCGCGTCAGATCAGACGCGCGGAAGAGAGCATTGACCTGACCGCGAAAGAGTACGCGTTGCTGGAGTATCTCGCGCGACGCGCCGGTGAAGTCGTCAGTCGAACCGACATCGCGGAACATGTTTGGGACGAAACATACGATCCGTTTTCCAAGGTGATCGAAGTCTTCATTCAACGACTGCGTCGCAAAGTGGACGACGGTCATGCACTGAAGTTGATTCGCACCCGGCGAGGTGAGGGCTACATGTTGTCGACGGAGGGAACGGACGCCGATGATCAATAGTGTCAGAGGGCGTCTCACATTGTGGTACGTCAGCGCGCTGGCGTTGATCCTTGTTCTCTTCGGCATCGCCGTCTACGTCATCTTCTCGCGCGCGTTGCACCGCCGCGTGGACCATGCGTTGCACGCGACGATAGAAATCTCGATCACTTCGCTCAATCACGACACGCAGGAAGGACAATCGCCACAAAGCGCCGCGCAGAGCACTGCTGCCGAGCTCTCACATCCGCAACAGGCGATGATGATCTTCGACGACCGCGGGCAATTACTCGCAACGCATCCCGGCGAGGAAGATCTGCACATCGAGCTGCCCGATCGTGCGACGATACCGGAGGCAGATGTTTTGCTCTATACCGTTGCGAATCAGGCGAACCGAAAAGAGAACCATCGAATCGCCGTGCGTCGAGTGACGATACCGCCCGCCGGCACGCCGTACATCATCCTTGCGAGTCAGCCGCTCGAGCCTGTCGAAGACGAACTGGAGTCACTCCGCGAGATACTTTATTTCGCGGCGCCGATCGTGTTGCTGCTGGCAGGCTTCGGCGGATGGTTTCTTGCTCGCCAGGGTCTCGCGCCCGTCATGGCGATGGCGCGGAGTGCGCGTGAAATCGGCGCCGGGAGTCTCGACAGTCAATTACCGGTCGCAAATCCTCGCGACGAATTGGGCCAGCTCGCGACTACGTTCAACGAGTTGCTAGGACGTCTCGACAAGGCGTTTGGAGAGCAACGCCGGTTTATGGCTGACGCCTCGCACGAGTTACGCAATCCACTTTCAGTCATAAGCACAGCGGCTGGCGTAACGTTGAAGAAAGAACATCGCGCCGAGGATGAGTATCGCGAAGCGCTTCAGATCGTGGCCGAGCAGACGCGGCGACTCTCACGCATCGTGAACGACATGTTTATGCTGGCGCGGGCCGACTCGGGCCGGTATCCACTGCGCAAGCGGACGTTATACTTGAACGACCTGTTAGACGAAGTCGCGCGCGCCGGCGCGGTCCTTGCATCGAACAAGAATGCTTCGATCGAGCTGACGAACATGCAAGATGCAGTCTTTCACGGAGATGAAGATTTGTTGCGACAGATGTTGCTGAACCTGGTCGACAATGCCGTGAAGTTTACGCCATCCGAAGGGCTTGTCAGGTTGAGCCTTGAGCGTCGGGCGGATGATTATTTGTTGTCTGTGGCCGATACCGGCGCTGGAATTCCGGCGGAAGCGCGGTCACACATCTTTGAACGTTTTTATCGTGCGGACAGAACGCGAACCCGGTCGGAAGATGGTGGCGCAGGCTTGGGTTTGGCGATCGCTCGTTGGATCGCGCGGGCGCACGAAGGCGACATCGAGTTGACCGATTCAGGCAACGTGGGAAGTCTATTTACCGTCCGTTTACCTGTAGCCTGTTAAATTGGAAATATGCTAGCGCTATTTAGAAATAATGTGGTTCTTCTATTGACCCTGGCTATGGTTGCTGTCTTGATCGGCGTTTCGGTTGGCAACTGGCTGGGTCGCCATTCGGCCGCATCCGCACCGATGACCGCGTTCACAGGCGGCACGTTCGAAGCTTCGGGCGTGGTTCATGTGCCTGGCACCGACGCAGTGTTTTTTGTCGACGATGGCCGCAACAACGAAGTCTTTTGGATGCGTCTTGGCGAAGATCGCAAACAGGCGGGCGCGATCAAGTCGATCGATCTGGCGACCAGCATCGTCGATCTTGAAGGCATCACTACTGACGGCACGCATTTCTACCTCGTCGGCTCGCAGTCGAAATCAACAGGCGCCGATCAGGCCGGACTCGCACGGTTCACGTTCGACGCTGCGAGCCAGCGCGCTGTCGGCACTCAGTCTGCTTCGGGACTCAAGAAGTTTCTGGCTGATAACGTGGCCGAGCTTCAGGGAATGGAAAACACGAAATACAAGGACGGCGGGATCAATGTCGAAGGCATCGCCTGGGACCCGCTGAACAAGCGGTTGTTGTTGGGGCTGCGTTCGCCTGTTGTCGACGGCCAGGCGCTGGTTGTGCCGCTCAAGATACGCGATGTAAATGCGGCGTTCTCGTTCGACAATCTCGAAGTCGAAGGGCGCAAGGCGATCCGGCTGCCGCTTGGCGGAGCGGGTATCAGAAGTATTGAATACGACGAATTCCGGAAGACTTTCTCTTTGATCGCCGGCGCCGGCCCAAACTCAGAGAAAATGGACTTCAAACTCTGGGAATGGAGCGGCAATGGCACGCCGGCGGCATTACGCGAGACAGGAAGTTTCGACCGTCGTCTCAAGCCTGAAGGCGTCACTCGCGTTTCGAACGGCGCTCGCGAATTTGTTTTTATCGTCTTCGACACCAGCGGCTACGCGGCAACGGACTAAGCCTTACGAATCCACTCACCTACGCACCTCGGCAAACAATCAATTAGAATGTTTGTCGAGGTGTTCGACTGAGTGAAAGTTCTACTGATACTAGCCGCCATACCTGAGTTCAAGGTGGACCAACTGTTCAGGTATCCGATCATGAGTCCGCCGCTCACGATTCTTTTGCTCAATGCGATCTGCAAGCGAGCCGGGCACGAGGTCGAACTGATCGACACGCGGCTTTTCATGGAACGTGGAGAGGCTGAGTGGGTCGTCAACTACAACGCGCTCGAGGAGCAAATCGCACAGTCAGACGCGCCAGTGGCGGGGATCAGTTTCCTGTCGACGGCAGTCAATCAAGGTTTGCTTGTGGCGGAGATTTGCAGACGGCACGGAAAGACGGTCGTTGCCGGTGGCCTGCACACGTCCGTGGCCGTCGACGATTTTCTGCGCTCCGGTAATTTTGATTACCTGATTCAGGGAGAAGCCGAAGTTGAGTTGCCGCGGCTGCTGGAAGCGTTGGAGCAAGGCGACTTGCCGGGATTTCCTTCGACGCCGGTTGTAAAGCGCGCCGAAGTGATCCACGACCTCAGCATCGTGCCCATCGTCACCGACTATTTACTGTACGCGCCCGTCTTCGATCAATATCGCGATTCGACGCGCGGAATCTATGTCGAAACGTCGCGCGGTTGCGTGAAGCGCTGCACGTTTTGCGAGATCGCGCGAGACAGCGGCGCCGCGGCTTCACCTTACCGGTTGATACCGATCGAAACGGCCATCGAATCGATCAAGCACGCAGTCGCGCAACAGGATGCCACGTACGTCTTGCTCACAGATTCGATCGCGACACTTTCAAAGAAACATTTCTTAACGTTCGTTTCCGCCGTCCAGGATCTTCCGGGCCTGACGATGCAGTTCAACTCGACAGTCGACTGTTGGGATCGCGATCGCGCAGCTGCCTGCCGCAACGTGCCCTGCACCATCTGGTTCGGTTTTGAAACCGGTTCGCAGCGCCTGCTGGATTTCATGCGGAAAGGAACGACCGTCGAACGCGCCTATCAAGCGGCGCGAATCTGCACTGAATACGGAACGCGCGGCGCTTTCAACGTCCTGTTGGGAATACCCGGCGAGACGGAAGCGGACTACGTTGACACGTTGCGTTTCTTTCACGAATTTCCAACGGTGTATCCGAATCCGAACCTGTTCAATCCACTTCCGGGAACGGCTTTGTATGAATACTGCGTGAAGCACGATCTGGTGAAGGACAGCAGTTACATCTGGGACATCGATACGGTTAAGCGCACCGGTGAAGGCCCTTTGAACCAGTTGGACTACAGCCTCGTTCTGAAGTATCACGACAAACTCTCCGCGCTTCAGGACGAACGAAAATCCTACCTGATGCCGTGACTCACTGCACGAACCTGAATTCATTGACAGCACTGGTAATTGCGATTTAGAGTTCGCTCACTCCCGTCCAGAACCGTGCGCAAAATCCGACAATTAAATTCACATTAAACTTCCTTACCATCGCCCTCTCTGGTGGTCCAGGTTAAGGAGACTTTCAAAAATGAAACGAACTCTCGTAAATCGCTTCATGGCGATCGCGATCGTCGTGTTGCCAATTCTGCTCGCAGGTATGTCGCCCGCATTTGCGCAAGGGAATACCAACCCTAACAAGGAAATTCCAATGAGAGAGCTGCTCAAGGCGCCAGGCAGGCTAATTAGTGAAGCGAAGTCTGCTCGTCCGAATAGCGACTTAAAACTGACTGGTTACCGCATTGAGGAGGTACGCCTGTCTCGCAGTCAGACTGTGGAAGTCCAGGGACGGCGGACGGTTGTCGATCGAGCGTGGCGGATCACTGTGAACGGTGGTCCATTCCCGGTTCGGGCCATGCCGGCCGTCATTTGGATTGACGATCAGATCGTTGGCAACGGCATCGAGAACGAAACATTGTCGCAAATCACTGCCGTCACATTTGACGAGTCGCTGATACGTGAAGGCGGCGTGGTCTCGATCTCTTACGGCCTCGACAAGAACGCTCGCGTGAAACTCTCGCAACGGCTGCAACTGCGGCGTGAAGGAGAAAATCAATGACCCCCAAAACTTATATCCGCGCCCTTTGCCTGACGCTGCTGTTCTTCGTTAGCGCCGCGGCAAGTCTGACGTTTGCTCAAGTGCCGGACCCCGGCACTCCCGGACCATTGGCTGTCACACGCGAAGAATACGACTTTGGCGATACCGCATTCTCACCAACCAACTTTCCCGGACCAGTAGAGCTGCGAGCTTCCATTCACTATCCGACGGGCCTGTCCGGTGGTCCATTCCCGGTAATTGTCTTCATGCATGGCCGCCACGCGACCTGTTTCAAGGGTGGCAGTGCGTTATTGCAGTGGCCCTGCACGACCAATGGCAGCCAGCCAATTCCCAGTTATAAAGGATACGACTACGTTTCAGAGGTCCTTGCCAGTAACGGTTACGTCGTCATCTCTGTCAGCGCGAACGGCGTCAATGCCGTCGACAACAGCGTTTTCGATCTCGGCGCATTAGCGCGTGCAGAGTTGATTCAAAAACATCTCGACATCCTGAAGACGTTCAACACCACCGGCGGCGCGCCTTTTGGAGCGAAGTTCGTTGGCAAGTTCGACCTGACCAGGGTTGGCACGATGGGCCACTCGCGAGGTGGCGAAGGTGTAGTGCGACATTACGTGCTGAACAATGATCTGGGCGCGCCCTACGGCGTCAAAGCAGTCTTTCCGCTGGCGCCGGTTGACTTCAATCGGTTTGTAGTAAACAACGCCGCGCTCAGCGTGCTGCTTCCTTATTGCGATGGCGATGTGATCGATTTACAGGGCGTGCATTTCTACGACGACGCGCGCTACAACGTGTCGGGCGATCAGTCGCCTAAACACTACGTTCTCGTCATGGGCGCGAACCACAATTTTTACAACACCGTCTGGTCTCCTTCGAATCCACTTCCGGGTTCGGTAGATGATTGGTTCGCGTTTGTCCCGGGCGGCCATTCCGACACGCAGTGCGGCAACGGCAAGAACAGCAAGAAACTGACCGAAGCACAACAACGCGGCACGGGACTGGCTTACTTAACAGCTTTCTTCCGCGTCTATGTCGGCGGTGAGAATCAGTTCATTCCGTTACTCACAGGCGACGCTCCGCCGCCTGCTTCGGCGCTGACTGATGATCTTTTCGTTTCGTATCATGCGCCTGATAATCCGGCCTTGCGGTTGGACGTCAACCGGTTAATCAACGACGCCAACCTGACGACCAACAATCTCGGCGCTGCTGTTACTCAGACTGGTCTGACTCCTTACGAACTGTGCGGCGGAGAAGCGCCGCAACCGGCGGCTTGCTTACCCGGCCTGCCAGGCTTTCAGCAACCACATAACACTCCGAGTGCCCGATCGAATGCGCGCGGTTTGAGTCAGTTGCGAACGGGTTGGAACAACTTTACCGGTAACTACAGAAACAACTTGCCACCGGGCGTAGGGAACGTTTCGGGATTTCAGGCAGTTCAATTTCGCGTGAGTGTTAATTTCGCTGACGCGCGCAATCTCGAAGACCTCGCGCAGGATTTTCGCGTGCAACTAACGGATGCATCAGGCGCGAGCACATCTGTGCGCGTGAGTGATGTTTCGCGCGCGTTGTTTTTTCCGCCTGGGAAAGTTCTTCCAGTTCCCAAAGTGGTGCTGAACACGGTGCGGATACCGTTGAGCGCTTTCGGGGGTGTAAACCTCCACAACGTGCGCTCGGTTCAATTCACATTTGACGAAAGATTGCAGGGCGGAGTTTTGATCACGGACGTAGCCTTTGCGTCAGCTCCAAACTGAGTATCGGGCGGCCACAGAGGGCCGCCCCTACACTTTGTAGGGGTGGCACTCCGTGGCCACCCCCGTTACGCAAGTATCAATTTCACGAATTTGAATTACCTTTAGATTTTCAGCCTGCAAAGATCCACGCGCGCGTAGCAGCAAAACTTAACTCACGCATTCCTGCACGCTTAACGATCCACAAAAGTAGATCGCCGCGCTTGGAATACCCATTGCCTTAACGCATAAACGACCCTACTCGTCTCCGAAGTTTTGCACTTTCGTACAAAACTACCATCTGCGTTCTTCCGGGCCGTCAACGTTCGAACAAAACGGAACCATCAGTGACATGGACCAACGTCGTCTCCGGCGACGTGTGCCCACCGCTCACACAAGGAGAATGCTTATGCTCAACGCCACAAGACTACTGATGCTACTGACAGTATTGCTCGCCTGTCTTTCCTGTCCCGTTCTGGCCCAAAACTCCGGCTCGATCGCAGGCGAAGTCAGAGATGAAAAGCAGGCCGTAATCACCGGCGCGACAGTCACCGTGCGAAACATCTCGACCAACGAGTCGCGCAACGCGCAGACAAATGCCGACGGCCGCTATCACTTCGCCGGCGTCCCTGTCGGCGCTTATGAGATCTCTGTTGAGAGTACCGGTTTCGCGAAATACATGCAGTCGGGTATCACGCTCGCTCTTAACCAGGCGGCCGTGGTCGACGTGACGATGAAACCGGGCGCGGTGCAGGAAGTCGTAAACATCGTCGAAAACGCCTCGATGCTCAACACGTCGACGGCTGAGGTCGGCACGCGCTTCGACGAGAAGCGTCTTTCCGAGTTGCCGCTGGCGACCACGCGCAGCGTCTACAACATCGCGCTTTCGGCGCCGGGCGTGAGCCAGTTGAATGGCGGACAAAGCGCCTTCGCCGGTGGCACAAATTTCTCCTCGAACGGCGGGCGCGTTCGTTCCAACAACTTCATGATCGACGGCCAGGACAACAACAACTTCGGCGTCGCCGGATCGACAATCCCATTGAACAATCCGGACGCGATTCAGGAAGTGCGGCTCGTGACGAACCAGTTCAGCGCCGAATACGGCCGCAACGCCAGCGCGGTCTTCAACGCGATCACGCGCAGTGGCTCAAATCAGTATCACGGTTCGGGTTTCTGGTTTCATAACGACAATGCGCTGAACGCGTGCAGCAACGTTCAGAAAGCAGGCGTGAATGGTTTCTGCAATCCGAACGCGACCGCAGAGTTTCGCCGCAAAGCGCCGTTTCGGATCGAGAACCAGCTCGGCGGCACCATCGGTGGTCCATTGCATCTGCCGCGCTTCGGCGAAGGTGGACCAGCGTACATCAGCGGCAAAGATCGCACGTTTTTCTTCTTCTCGCTGCAACGTTGGTGGGACCGCCAGCTCGGCGTGGGCCAGGCTCTGAACGGCGCGCCGACCGCGGCCGGCAAAGAGATCCTTCGCGCCGCCGCCAGCGACTTGCCGCAGGTGCGTGCGTTGCTCGACTTCCTGCCGGCAGCAGCAACACCACTCAATCAAACAGTGCAATTTGTCCGCAACGGCCAAACGTTTTTCGTGCCTGTTGGATCGTTGACCGGCTCGCAGTCGTCGACCTATGACGACTGGCAGACGTCGTTCCGCATCGATCATCGCTTCACCGACAAGCACAGTATCAACGGCCGTTACCTTTACCAGGATGCGGGAGCGCTGGGCAGCATTCCCGGCGTCGCCGCTTCGCAGATCACTCCACCGGGGTTTTCGTCGATCGTTCCGGCGCGCACGCAGGGTGTGAACCTGCAATTTATGAGCGTGCTGAGCCCGAACTGGATCAACGAAGTGCGCGGCGCGTTTCTGCGCAGCGCTTCTGCGACGATTGCATTCGATCCGAGCTCCGAGTTGATTCCGTCGATCGAAGTCGTGGAGCTCGGCCTGCGTGGTTTCAACGCTGGTCCAACCCGCACGGCGATCGGTCTCGGCGTCAACCTGCCGCAGAACCAGGTGCGCAACACGTACCAGGTTCAGGACAACATCTCCTACACGACCGGCAATCACGCCTGGAAATTCGGCGTCGACATTCGCCGCAACCAACTGCATCAACTTTTCAAACCAACAACCCGCGGCTTGCTCGAGTACGCCTCGCTCGACTTCCTCGTGAAGGATCTTGCAACCCGCGCCAACATCAACAAAGACCTGCCAGGCACCGCGCAAGTGCTGCACAACGACTGGCACGACTTCTTCTTCTACGGCCAGGACGAATGGAAGATTCGTCCGAACTTTACCTTGACGCTCGGATTGCGTTACGAAAACGCGGGCCAGCCGATTCAGGATCTGGTTGACTTCAATCAGCCGGTGCTGGCGGCGGCCAACAACGATCCGCGCTTCGTGCTGCGGCCGGTTCCCGGACGCGACAACAATAACTTCCAGCCGCGTCTCGGTTTTAACTGGAACCCCCAGACAAGCAATGACGGCGTGATTGGCTGGCTGACCGGTGGCGACAAGCTCGTCCTCCGGGGTGGTTACACGCGCACTCACGACTACGCTTACACAAACATCGCGCTAAACATCTGGAGTTCGTTCCCGTTCGTCGCCGCCGTATCGTCGTTCGCGACGATCACGGCCACGAACCTCGGGGGCAATCAAGTGAGCGTGATCCCGAATGCGTTCACCGTGCTTCAGAACCCGCCGTTCAATCCCGACACGGTCAACCGGACGATCGTCGACGAGAATTTCCACATGCCGGTTTACGACTCGGTGAGTTTCGAAGTGCAACGCGAGTTCACGCGCGACGTCGTGTTGCGCGTTGGCTACGTAGGCACGAAGGGAACAAGCTTGTTCGAGTCAGTTGACGCGAATCCCACAGTAATCGGCTGTCTCCAGGCGAATGCGGCGAACAACTTCTGCCGCTCGATCCCACGGCAAGGCCCGACACGCCTGCGCACCAACTCAGGCATGTCGATCTATCACTCGTTGCAGACCAGTCTCGAGAAACGCTTGAGCTCTGGCTTCAGCGCCGGTCTTCACTACACCTACAGCTCGTTCATCGACACGATGTCTGAGATCTTCAACGTGTCGTCGGGCGAGATCGCAGTGGCCCAGGACTCGTACAACCGGCGAAACGATCGCGCGCGGTCGAGTTTCGATCGTCCACATCGTTTGGCCGGCAACTTCGTTTACGAGCTGCCTTACTTCCGCGATCAGAAGGGGTTCACGGGGCTCGTGCTTGGCGGCTGGCAGCTCAACTCGCAATTCTCGTTGCAGAGTGGTTCGCCGTTCACGCCGCTCAACGGTTCTGATCCGGCGGGCGCGTTGGCCAGTATTTCATCGCTGGTCGGCAACGCCATCAGGCCGAACCTGAACACGACGCTCGATCTTTCGGGCATGAGTGTCGAGGACATCCTGCGCGCCGGTGGCCGTTCCCTGTTCACGCCGATCACGGCGGCTCAGCGGGTTGGCAACGTGGGACGCAATGTCCTGCGCTCTGACGGAATCAACAACATTGATTTCGGAATCCTGAAGAACACGCGGATCGGCGAGAACCAGCGGCTCCAGCTCCGCGCCGATTTCTTCAACTTCACCAACTCTCGAGACTTCGGTATCCCCGACTCGACAGTTACGTCAAACAACTTCCTGAATCAATGGGGCACTGACGGAGGCAACCGGCGCATCATCGTCGGCGTGCGTTACGTCTTTTAATTCGTGGTAGTCTGGCCACGTCATGAAGGTGTTTGTTGTCACTATGCTGTTCGTTCTGCTGGGCGCATCGTGTGCGCCCAGCAGGCGAGCGGCGTCGAAGTTATTAAA
Source organism: uncultured Acidobacteriota bacterium (assembly GCA_963770215.1). Lineage (GTDB taxonomy): Bacteria > Acidobacteriota > Blastocatellia > Pyrinomonadales > Pyrinomonadaceae > PSRF01. Next base: position 648,746 of record CAVYOP010000004.1, on the reverse strand, counting down.
TCGAGTTGGAGCAAGATTCGTATTGGCTGGGAGCGCGATCCGTTTGGTGGTCCACTCGAAAATTTCGACGAGATGCGATCGCGCGCGCGCAACGAGCGGCGGGTTGCGATGGGCGGCGGTGAACGGGCCAAGCGGGAAGCAAAAGCCGATGCTGACAATCTCGAGAAGCAACGCGACCAGAAACCGTCGCAGTACTACTTCATTTACAAAGCAAAAATTAAAAACAATTCGACCGCCGCGATCGTCGAGATCGATTGGGATCACATCTTCTTCGAACGCGACACTGAAACCGAGTTGGGACGACAACCATTCACCAGCACCGAACAGATTGGTCCGGGAAAGACGCGCGAACTGGTCGTCAAGCTCACATCTCCTCCGACCCGCACCGTCAGCATCACCTCGCTAAATCTGGAAGAGCGAAATCGTTTCAGTGAAAAAATCACTATAATCCGTGTAAAGTACGCCGACGGCCGCGTTTGGCAAGCGCCATAAGACAACACGGATAACATGCGCTATTGCGAGATCACTCCTAAACCTCCGCTGAGTAGCTTTGTCGAGTGTTTCTGGACGCTCGAAGGCGATGGTCCAGGATCGGGAGTTCCTGAGCGGATCCTGCCGGATGGCTGCGTCGAATTGATCCTGAATTTCGGCGAGCGCTTTTCACAACACGTCGATGGCGCTTGCGTGCTTCAGCCGCGTCACTTTCTCGTGGGCCAAATGACTGGGCCGATACTCATTTCGCCCGCCGGCCGCGTTGAATTGTTAGGGATTCGTTTTCATCCGGGTGGGACGTCTGCGTTTCTGCGACTGCCGATGAGTGAAGTTACGGATCGAGTGGCGGAGCTTGGCGGTCTTTCGAGTGAACTCGAGCGGGAGTTGTTGAGTGTGACGCAGGATCTCGCGACGTTGTCAGAAAAGACGTCGGCGGTTGAGGCGGCTTTGACGTCGCGTTTGTTGCGCGGTAAATCGGCGTCATCATTGATGCCGCTGGCGGCGCGGATCGTCGGTTCCGCGGGCCTGATATCAGTCGACCGGCTTGCGGTCGATGCAGGCATCAGCAGCCGGCAACTGGAACGCCGATTCATGCGCGAGGTCGGTGTTGGACCAAAGTTGCTGAGCCGAATTTTGCGATTTCAACAAGTGTTTCGCGCCGTCGAGCGCGTAGATCTGGCGTGGGCGTCGATCGCGCTCGAATGTGGTTACTACGATCAGGCCCACCTAATTCGCGATTTCCACCAGTTTGCTCGACAAACGCCTGCGGTGCTCTTCGCCGAACAGAGCGTGCTTACCGAATCGTTTACCCGCAAGACCCGCGCGTCGCATTTTTCCAATACCGCACTATAAATTCGTCGTAAAGTGGTGTGGTGTGGTGTGGTGTGGTGTGGTGTGGTGCGGTGAGGAGAAACCCCTGAATGCTGAAACTGATCATTGCAACGTTGATTGTGTCTGCCGGTCTGTCAATCGAGAATCCGACGATCGCGGACGTTTCCTGGATTGCGGGTGACTGGCAAACCGCGCCGGGCGGACGAAGGCAGATTGAAGAACATTGGACCAAGGTGGCGGGTGGATCGATGATGGGCGTGAGCCGAACTGTCGCCGGCGACAAGACGGTTGAGTTTGAATATCTGCGCATCGAGCAACGTGCCGACGGCGTTTACTACGTTGCGCATCCAAAGGCGCGTTGTCCCGGCACCGATTTCAAACTGACGAAGGCCAGCGCAACCGAAGCCGTGTTCGAAAATCCGCAGCACGACTTTCCCAAGCGGATCATCTATCGCAAAACTGGAGAGGATGGACTGACGGCGAGCATTGATGGCGGTGAAGGCAGCAGAGCAATGTCGTTCCCGTTTCAGCGGATTAAGTGATAACGCGAATTAAACGCGCGACGAGATCCGCGAAATTTTCTTCACGAAACGGTATATGAATCCCGGCCAATTCATAGACCGGCCGCCGCTGTTCGAAGAGTGCGAACGCCTGCTCCTGCGTCCGTCCCAGCGGGCGATCTTCGGCGGAAGCCACGATTCTGGACCAGCATAATTCGAACGGCATATCCAACCAGACACTCAAGCAATCGTACTGATCGACAAGCTCGCGATTCGTCGCCTGAATCCACGCACCGCCGCCAAGCGCGATCACTTTTGCGTCTCCGCTCTTCAGGATTTCGTCAAGTGCTTCGGATTCGATCGCGCGAAACGCAGCCTCGCCTTCTTCGACGATCAGTTGCGCCGGAGTCCGTCCCGTGCGCTCGGTAATCTTTTCGTCCAGATCGATCATGGTGACGTCGAGACGGCGTGCCAGCTCGCGTGCGACACGCGTCTTGCCGCAGCCCATGAAGCCGGTGATGACGATTGGTTTCACTTTTCCGCCAGCGAGTGAAGCAGTTTGTAGAACTCCGGAAACGAGATGCCGACGCACTCCGATCGTTTGATCTCCGTTTCACCTTCGGCGATTAACGCCGCGACGGAGAACGCCATCGCGATGCGATGATCGCCGTAAGAGTCGATCGAAGCGCCGCGCAGTTGCGTCGGACCGGAGACGGCAATGCCGTCGTCAAACTCATCAACCTCCGCTCCCATCGCGCGCAGGTTCTGCGCTGTCGTTTGGAGACGGTCGCTTTCTTTCAGTCGCAACTCTTCTGCATCGCGGATTTGAATGCCGCCGGGGATCTGCGAGCCGACGACGGCGAGCAATGGCAGCTCGTCGATCAGAGACGGGATCATCGCGCCGGAAAGTGTTCGGTCTTGATCGCTCGCGGTCGAACGCACGCCGCCCGCAACGTGGATCGTGCCAATGGGTTCGTTGCGTTCGTTGCGCAGATCGCTGGTCGAGATATCGGCGCCCCACGCGCGCAAGACAGAAAGAAACGCTGCGCGCGTTGGATTCAGTCCCACCGATTCGATCGTCAAATCCGAACCGGGCAACAGCATCGCGGCGGCGATGAAGTATGCGGCTGACGAGATGTCGCCGGGGATCGTGATCGATCCGCCTGTGAATCGTGCCGGGCCGTCGATGGTGATCGAGAGATCGCTGTTGGTTGTGACCGGCACGCCGAAGCCGTTGAAGAGCCGTTCGGTGTGATCTCGCGAGGGCGACTTTTCGATTATCGTCGTGCGGCCGCGCGCGAAAAGCCCGGCGAAGAGGATCGCGGATTTCACTTGCGCGCTTGCGACTGGCATTTGATAAGTTACGGGAGCGAGTCTGTCAGAAGAGCCGCGAATTTTTAAAGGCGGCTTGCCGTCAGTTGACTCGATCGACGCGCCCATCAATTCGAGTGGTTCGATGATGCGTCGCATGGGTCGGGCGCTCAACGACTCGTCGCCAATCAATTCAGCGGTGAAATCGTGGCCGGCAAGGACGCCGGCAAGAATGCGTATTGTCGAGCCGCTGTTTCCGCAATCTAGAGCCGCGGGCGGAGCGATTAACTTCTGATCGCCGGCGAAGCGGAGTTTTCCATCCACTATTTCCACAAACACGCCAAGTTGTTGCAGGCAAGCGACTGTTGACGCGCAATCTGCTGCGGAAGAGAAGTTTGAGATCTCGGAGCTGCCTGAAGATAACGCGGCGATCAAGGCCGCTCGATGCGAGATCGATTTATCGCCCGGCAATGTCAGCCGCCCGTTTAGCCGGCGGGCGGGGGTTAGTTTCATCGATTTGTTTTCCTTCTCTCCGCGGGTAGTTACAAAAATATGTAAGGCGCGTTGTGATTGTAGGGGCGGCCCTCCGTGGCCGCCCTGCGTTTGTCACAAACTTGCAATGCTTACGCAACCTCCCTGTAAAGCTGGCGGGAAGAAAGGGGCGTTGTGTTGTGTTAGAGTAGCATTCCCCTTGTTCGTATCTCGCTTTTGAGAGGTTCGCGCCTTCCCCGATTTCCCCTTGTAAGGCTTTAACTATGTGGAACTCTGTGTCGAGAGCACTATATCCAACCGTTTTGATTGCCGAAGATTCGACCGACACTCGCATTATGCTCAAGCGTGCGTTCGAACTGAAAGGCTATCATGTGATCGAAGCCGAAGATGGGAGCCAGGCGCTCCAGGCCGTTCGGCAACAGCGGCCGAACCTTATTGTCGTCGACTTGAACATGCCGGTTGTCGATGGTTTGGAGACTGTTAAGAAAATCCGCAACCTCGAAAGCCCGGGTGAACAGGTTCCGATCGTTGCGATAACCGCATTCGATGTTTACGGAATGAAAGAAGCCGCGCTCGAAATCGGTTGCAACACCTACCTCCGCAAACCGCTCGACATGGAAGAACTGGACCGCACGTTAAAAGGTCTCGGCTTCCTCATCTGAACTCTGCGACCTTTGCGATTCTTCGTGCTCTCTGCGTTTCGCTCATATTAAACGCAGAGGACGCCGAGAGACGCGGAGAACGCTGAGAATACTTCAGATTAGGACACTGCTCTTAAGGCGCGCTTTCTTGACAGCCATACATCCACCATGTTACACCGTCGGAGCTTCTGAAAAGTGACAGCAGAGACGACCGAGCTAAGTTTACCCAGCCGCATCGACACGGTTGCCACCGCGGCTGCCGCGGTAGCTGAGTTCGTAAGCCGTTCCGGCATCATCTGATGACGCCGCGTTTGGTATCGACATGGCCGTGCGCGAGGCCGTGACCAACGCTGTCTTCCACGGCAATCGCCAGGACGAAAACAAGACCGTAGAAGTCACTCTGAAAAGCTCGCCTGACGCTGTCGAGATCAGCGTGCACGACCAGGGCCCCGGATTCAATCCGGAAGAAGTCCCAGATCCAACTGCCGCCGAAAACATCTTAAAAGCCTCCGGGCGCGGCATTTTTTTCATGCGCACTTTTATGGATGAAGTGAACTGGTTGATCAGACCCGAAGGTGGTACAACAGTCCGCATGCTCAAGCGACGTTAATTCGCAATTGCATAAAGGAGATTCCTGAAAATGGCTGAGTTGAATATCAACGAGCGTCAAGCCGGAGATGTAACCGTCCTCGACATGTCCGGAAAAATCACCATCGGCGAAGGCAGCGTGGCGCTGCGCACTGCCGTCCGGCGCTTGCTGGAAGAAGGCAAGAAGCGAATCCTGTTGAACCTGGCCGGCGTCAGCTATATCGATTCGAGCGGCATCGGTGAACTCGTCTCCAGTTACACTGCGATCGGCAAAGAAGGCGGCCAACTGAAGCTGCTCAACCTGACGCAGAAACTTCAGGACCTGCTCACGATCACGAAACTCCTGACCGTATTTGACGTTTACGAAAATGAAGCAGAAGCACTCAACAGCTTCAAGTAATCGAGATCGACTAAAAATCACCGAAACGGAGAACTACCATGGCTGAGCTCGACGTAAAGGAACGACAAGCCGGCGATGTCACCATTCTCGACATGCATGGCGAGGTGCGTATCGGCGAAGGCAGTATTGCGTTGCGCGACGCGATCAGAAATCTCGCCAGCGCAGGGCAAGAAGAAGATCCTGCTGAATCTGGCCGGCGTCAGTTACATCGATTCGAGCGGCATCGGCGAGTTGATCGCGAATTACACCACCGTCAGCCGTCAGGGCGGCCAGCTCAAGCTGTTGAACCTGACCGATCGAATTCAGAACCTGCTGGTGATCACAAAACTGCTTACCGTTTTTGACTCCTACGAGGACGAAGGCGAAGCACTCTAAGTAGTTTTCAGTAATTGTGCTTTGTCTTCAGACAAGTCAAGACGAAGATACAGCACTAAGTCCAGTAAGATCAAGTTCCCTAACATGTTTCGTGCAGCATTTCGCCGTCTGCTTGCGATCGACGATCCACCCGAGCGGACGGCGCTTGCTTTTTCTATCGGCATTTTCATCGCCTTCTCACCGTTTCTCGGCCTGCACACCATCATGGCGACCGTGATCGCCTTTGCCTTTCGTTTCAACAAAATCGCGATTTACACCGGGACGTTCATTAACAACCCGTTCTTGACGCTCGTCCCGATCATCATACTTTCGTACGCCGTCGGCGCGTTTTTCCTTGGCCGGCCGCTGGGAATCCCCGACGAAGGCGTCGAACTGCTGAAGAACCCGCATCTCTTATCCCGCGACTATTACCGCCGCCTGTTTTCACAAGTTGGGACATTGTGTGGCCCTTTGCGGTCGGCGGATGGTCCTTTCGGTGGTTTGTTCGCTACTTGCTTATCCGATAACATTGCGGGCGCTGCGTGCTTACCGACTTCGGACCAGAGATAAAACGGATTGATTATGAAGCAGTATCTACTTGTTGTTTTGGCAATTTTGTTCTTTGTTCTGTGGTTGTCTCGCGCCACAACCGCCCGTCGCAACAGCGGCCGGGCTCGACGTTCGAAGTCTCCGAATACGGCGTCGACTTTCAGGCGGACCAGCGGCTGATCCTCGTGATGGCGGCGCTGGAAGCCGCCGGGTTGACCCGCTGCCCGCCGGACGCGAGCCTTCCGGATTTCGCGCGAAGTTGCGCAAGGATCTGGCCGCATCTCGATCCGGATCTGCGCACGAGGCTGAAAACTTTCTACGAGCGCAATCGCCTGCCCGCGCCGGCGACACCCGCCGATCAAGCTGCACGTTATATTTCGTTGGCGCTGGCGTTAGGTCCGGCGCCGGCGTTCGAAGCGCCCGCGCGTTCGGAGGACATGCCGTCGGGACTTTTGGAAGTGCTCGATTTCGCGCCGTTGGTCCAGGAGTTTTACCGGCGCTCAGGAATCGACGAACAGATGGTGAATTACGTTCGTGCGTACCAGGCGGAAGGCGACCGGCTGCGCGGGCCAACGACCGAGATGGTCCGCAGGTTGCTGACTTATCTTCACACGCGCCCGATCACGACTTCGTCAGAGCGCGTCGAAGTCAAACATCCGACGACGAAGAAAGACAACAAGGGGGGAAAGGTCTATAGCTTCCGCACGAAAGATCGGCGCTTCTTGATCCTGCCGGATCTGCTTACGCCGCGCGGCGCGATCAACTTCCGCATCATCGGCGACGATTACTATGCGATCGTTCCGGAAGGGACCGATCCGGCGTCTTCGGAATTGCGGCGTGCGTATCTGCAATATGTGATCGACGGGCTTGTGCTTGCGTTTCAACAAAGATATCGCGCTGCGTCGCGACGCGGTCAAGCAGCTACTGAATGAACGAACAGAAAGCGGGCGCGCAAGTTAGCCCGGATGTGTTTCTCAGTGTCAGCCGTTCACTGGTCGCGGCGGCCGATGCGCGTTACGACGAGATGCGCAGGCTTGATGCGTTGGCGCGATCGAGTCGCGCGCCGTTGGCTGCGGCCAAGACTGAAGCGGAGCGCGCGGCGATCGGCGAAGAATGCGCAAACGGAGATGAAAGCGATCCAGGACGAGACTGTCGCGCGGCTCGCCGAAGAGTATGAAAAGGGCGCGGTGCTGGCGTTCTTATTTTGCGGATCAGTTGAAGGGTATCGAGAGCGCTGGATTCGATCTGGCCAATTTCTTTCCTGACATGATCGCGTCGTTCGATCCGCTGCGTGAGGGCCGGCGTCCGTCGGAATACGCGGAAACGGTGCAAAGCGCCAATAGCGCTCGTGAGGCGCGACTTGCCGCGCGCAAAGCGCAAGCGAGGCGGATGCTAATACCGAGGTTTCCACCGGTCGCGATGCGGCGCTGGTGAAAGATCTGGCGGCGGTGGAAGAGACGCTGCGCCGCAAGGATTATAACGACGCCGAAGCACGGTTGAAGGAGTTGCTCGCGAATTATCCGGGCGAGCCGCGGATCTTTTTCGCGTTGGGCCAGACGGCGAGTCTGGCGGCGATGGATGCGACGGATGAAGAGATTCAGGCGCAGCGACTGAATCGCGCGTTGGGCCAGTATCGGCTGGCGATCGCGGCCGCTTCACCGGAGACTGACAAAGCGATTCTCTCGCGGGCGCACGAGTCGATGGGACGCATCAATGCATTTCTCGACAACAAAGCGAAGCGATGAAGTCGTTTGATGAGGCGATCAAGTTAGGCGACGTGCGCGGCGGCGCCTATCGTGAAGCGTTAGAAGGTAAAAAGAAATTAACCCAGCCGTAAAGCTCCATAAAAGTCGTAGCCACAGAAAGCCACACCACAAAGCACGCAACCTTTCGATGACTTGTAGGGGAGGCCCTCTGTGTGCCACCCTTTTAACAGAAATCTTATTCCAATGCGCTTTCAACGCGTTGATCCGCCCGCCGGTTACCGTCCTTTCCTTTCAACGCCACGATCGGATCCGCTGGAAGCCAGCATCTTTTTACGCAGATCCTCCACCGATATGCGCGGATGCTCTGCAACGATCAGCGCCGCAACACCCGACATAACCGGCGTCGCCATCGACGTCCCCGACTTCTCTTCGTAAGCATTACCCAGCCACGTGCTGAGTATATCCACGCCCGGCGCGGCAATCGCAACACTCTTCACACCGTAATTCGAAAACGACGCCAACTGATCGTTCCGATCCAGCGCCGCAACGCTGATCACGTTCGGAACGTTGTAGCTCGACGGATAGTGCGGCTATCGATCGTTGTTCACACTCGAATTCCCCGCCGCCGCGACGAACAAAATATCGTTCTCGTAAGCCTTGCGAATCACCTCTTCAAGCGCGCTGCGACTTCTGCGTCGATCCCCAGCTCGCGCTGATGATGCGCACGTTCACGCCCGCCTTCTTTCGATCGATCACGTAGTTGATCGCCTCGATCGCGTCCTTCGTCGTGCCATAACCACCAGCGTTCATAAACTTCAACGGCATGATGCGAACTTTCCAGTTCACCCCGGCGATACCGATATTGTTTTCACCTTCCGCGCCGATGATGCCGGCGCAATGCGTGCCGTGACCGTTTTCGATCCATCGGATCCGAAGCATTGTCGATCGCATTAAAGCCGTGAACGTCGTCGATCGTCCCGAGCTCGCGTCCTGGTATGGATCACATGCTCGCAGGCCGTGTCCACATGTTCGGCGCGAGGTCTTCGTGCGTGTAATCAACTCCGCTGTCGAGCACCGCGACGACAACATCTTCGATGCCGGTCGTCGTGGCCCACGCAAGCATCGCGCTGATGTCCGCGCCTTGCTTGCCACCGCGTTGACCAGAATTCAACTAACGCCCACTGTTCGCTGAACTGCGGATCGTGTCGGACGAACTGTCGCGGTCATCTCGTCGACGGAATCAGGAATCCTGATCTCGTAGTTCTCTTCGGCGGATTCGACTTCGGCGAATCGCGCGATACTGCGCTATCAGTCGCGGCGGTATTGGCATTGTCGAGGTCGTCAATGGCGGTCCATCCGGGCGCGTTCTCGATGCGGTCTTCGATGCTGATCGTTTAACCGCGAGCGCTCAGCGATTCGATCGTCTGACGACTGATGCCGCTTTTGAATTTCACGAGCACTTCCGGCCGGCCCTGCAATGGGCGTCGGCGATCGGACATCTCCGCGGGGCACCGGCGTTTCTTTTCTTCGGCAGGAACGATCCGCGATCTGCGATTTCCATTGCTTTCGCCACCGGTTCAGTTGCCCGGCGAAGGCAGCGACGAGAATGAGGACGATTGCGAGCGCTAGCGTGGATCAGGACATTGTTGCGGTTCATGGTGGTACCTCTGAGTAGTGCTTTAGATGCGGTAGTTCTTCCCTTTGTAACTTGTAAAGGCGAACCTGGTTTTTGTCGGCGCGATATTCGTACGCCTGGCCGTTTGCGTCGAGAGCCGGATGCGCCAGCCGCGTGAGATCATCTGCCGCTCATCTCGTCATCTTCCCGCAGCGCCGAGCGACATGTCCGGGAAATCGGCGTCTTCGACAGATTGCTCGGTGATTTTGCCGGCGTCGATGTTTAGCCGTTGCGCCAAGTCATTGCGGGCTTTTTCAACTGCTTCTTCTTTGGTCATTGGCGGTTTTTGGAGTCTAACGACCCTCAAGCCTGCTTTGTTCCCGGATTTTGGGTTACATTCTACTTTAAATCGCCATACCGATGCTGCAATAACACGGCAGTGGCTATAGCGGCGGTTTCGGCACGTAGGACGCGGCCGCCGAGGCGTTACGATCGGAACATTGGCGGCTCGGGCCTGATCCAATTCTTCATCCGACCAACCGCCTTCGGAACCCACGATCGCGGTTAGAAAATTGGTTTCTAAATCCGTGTTCAAAGCTCCTCCATCACGTTCCGAAAAAAGAAAACAGCGGATCTTCACCTAAGTACTGACTCGAAAAGGACTGGCGCGCTGATCTCCAGGCACAATCGACTCGCCCGCACTGCTTCGTTGCTTCGAGCGCGATGCGCTGCCAGCGGGCGACACGTTTGGCCGCGTCTGATTCGTCGCGCAAACGATGTCCGCGTAACGAGTGATCAACGGGACGAATCGATTGACGCCAAGCTCCGTTCCCTTTTGCACTACGAGATCAAACTTCTCGCCTTTCAATAAAGCGACTGCGAGCGTCAGTTGCAACGGCGACTCAGGCCGCGGTGACTGAATCTCATCTCCGATCTCCAGCTCAGCAAATTCACGCCGCGCTTGCGAGACAACGGCGCGAAACTCTTTCCCCGCTCCATCAAAAACCTGCACCTCGTCGCCGGTTTTCAACCGCAACACCTCGCGCAAGTGACGCGCCTCATCCGAGCCCAACGTCACCACACCCTTGCCAAAGTTGAATGCGCTCCGGAGGCGCAAAAAACCTTCGACGACTCATCACCTAAACAACGATCGCGATCCACTCTCCGTCTTGTTCGATCTCGACTTCACGCCAATTAAGCGCTTCTAACACCTGTTCCTTTTGCGTTTCCAGAATCCCGGAGAGTATTAACTTGCCACAGGTAACACCGATCAAAGCAGGAATGATTTTCTGTATCACGTCGGCAGTGAGATTTGCGCAGACGAGATCGGCGGATGGCGTCGTGTCGTCTACCGACCCGACAAAGAATTCGATCTGCCCGGCGACATCGTTCGCCTCCGCATTCGCGCGTGCGATCTCGATCGCTTCCCCATCAGTGTCACACGCGTGGACACGCGCTTCGGGGAACATCTTCGCTGCCGCAATCGCAAGAATTCCTGTCCCGGTGCCCACATCAAGAAAACTGCCGCCCGTGAAGTGCTTCTCGATCGCTTCAAGACAAAGCCGCGTCGTTTCATGCGTCCCGGTGCCGAAAGCCATCCCCGGCTCGATGCGGATCACGATCCGATCAGCAGCATCCAGCTTGGTCCAGGGCGGCGCGACGATGAAACGTCCAACCTCAACCGGCTGCCAATTCTTCTTCCACTCCTCGAGCCAATCGCGATTCTCAACCTCGCGCAAGCTCATGTCGCGCACTGACGACGACGGCAGACTCTAGATGCGCAACGCTTCGAAGATCTCAGATCGAATTAATTCGCGATTCGGAACTTCCGAAAAATAACCGGTAATTTTTAATAAATCTGTGGTTACTGTCTCAGTGCCTAATGCACCCGCTTCCATCAACGCGTACTCAACCGCCTCACGCGCTGCCGGCTCAACGTCAATATCCAATGCGTACCAGCTCATCCCAAACCGTACTCATCCAGCAGCCGCGCAGAGTTGCGCCAATCCTCTTCAACCTTCACAAACAACTCCAGGTGAACGCGATGGCCCAACAGCTCCTCGATGTCGCGCCGCGCCGCAATGCCAATCTCTTTCAAGCGGCTCGCGCCCTTGCCGATAATGATCTTCTTCTGCGAAGTCCGCTCGACGACGATCAGGCAATTGATGCGCGCAAAGTCCTCGCGCACTTCTTCAAAACGCTCCGTCACAACAGCCGTCACGTACGGAATCTCATCGCCCGACGATCGCAGCACTTTTTCACGCACGATCTCCGCGACCAGCACTCGCAAAGTCTGATCTGTCAAATCATCTTCAGAAAAGATCGGCTCGCCTTCCGGCAAGTGACGCAAACAACTGTCGAGCAGCACGTCAGTCATTTCTTCCTTGAGCGCCGAAATCGGAATGATCTCGCGCCAGTCGTACTGGTTGCGATAAAAATCCATCAGCGGCAGCAGCGCCGACTTGTCTTCCAGTTTGTCGATCTTGTTGAGCAGCAGCAGCGCAGGTTTTTCAGACGCTTGATAAGGTCGAGCACAAAACGGTCGCCGTTCCCGGTCGACACCGACGCGTCGCGAATCAGGCAAACGAGATCGACGCCGAGCAGCGCGTCCTGCACGGCGGCCATCATGCGGCGATTGAGTTCGTAACCCGGCTGGTGCACGCCGGGCGTATCGACCAGAACGACTTGCCCTTCAGGTCTCGTGATGATGCCCTGGATGCGAAAGCGGGTGGTTTGTGGTTTATCGGAGACGGCGGCGATCTTCTGGCCCACCAGCCGATTCAAAAGAGTCGACTTACCGGCATTGGGCCGCCCAATCAGAGCAACGTATCCGCTATGAGTACTCAACTCTTCTCCGCAAATATTTGGACCAGATTGATTAGTGTTTCGGTCGACTTTTCTAGTCCGCGACGAGAATTGAATTCCAGCTTGCCGTGGAAATTGTGCCCGCCGGTGAACAGGTTCGGCGTCGGCAAGCCGCGAAACGTCAGATCGCGAGCCGTCCGTGCCGCCGCGAATCGGTTTCATGAACGGCTTTAACGCCTGCTCGCTTTGCGGCCTCCATCGCGTTGTCGGTCAGCTGCGGATAATTCTTCAGGACCTCTTTCATGTTCAGGTAGTTCTCTTTGACGTCGATCGTCGATCTTCACTTCCGGAAACTTCGCCGCGTTTGCGGCCACCATGTCGCGCAGCATCTTCTCTTTCGCTTCCAGTCCGCTGAGATCAAAATCGCGGAGCAGTATCTTGACGTTCGAGCTTTCGACGTCGAGCATCGCCGGCATACGGATGAACAAACCCGACGCGGCCTCTCAGTCGTCTCGGGCAGCATGTCTTTCGGAAAGCGGCCGAGGTAATCGCCGAGCGCGTACATCGCGTTGACCATGATGCCCTTCGCCGTTCCCGGATGCGTGCTCTGCCCTGGAACGTGACGGTCGCGGTGCGCGCGGACCACGTCTCGTCGCTGATCTCGCCGAGCTGCTCCGCCGTCGACCGTGTAAGCGAACTTCGCGCCGAAGCCCTTGATGTCAAACTTCTCGATGCCCGTCCGACCTCTTCGTCGGGCGTGAACGCGATCGCGATGTTGCCGTGCTTGATCTGCGGATTCTGCCTCAGCGTGTCGATCATCGTCATGATCTCGGCGCAGCCCGATTTGTCGTCCGAGCCGAGCAGCGTCGTGCCGTCCGCGGTGATGATGTCGTCGCCGATCAGGTTCTTCAGATCGGGATTTTTTGCGACGGTGATGATCTGCGTCTTATCGTTCGGCAGCACGATGTCGCCGCCCTGGTAATTCTTGTGGATGATCGCATTGACATTCGCGCCCGACACCGCGGGCGACGTGTCCATGTGCGCGATGAAACCGACGTCCGGCACCTTTCGAGTTGTCCGGCAGATTGCCCGGCACCATCCGTAAACGATGCCAAACTCGCTGACGCGCACATTCTGCGCGCCGAGCGCCGTCAACTCTTTCGCGAGCAGGTTCGCGAGGTCGAGCTGCTTGTCGGTGCTCGGCAATCGTCGTCTGATCTTCCTGCCGACTGCGTGTCGATCTTCACGTAGCGAAGAAAGCGGTCCATCGCCGATTCGGTGGGCGGTTTGAGTTGCGCGCTCTCGCGCGTCGCCTGCGCCTGGGCGGCGGTAACGAGGATCAGACATAGAACAGAAGCGACAAGTGATTTCATTCAATACCTTTCTTCAAGCGCAGATTACACGGGGAGTTTGTTCAAGTCGTCGAGGGCTTGCTGTAGTTCGTTGCGTTTAGCGGCGAGCAGGTTGTCGTCCGCGTCCGCGGGCACGTAGATCGGCGGCGCGACGTAAACACGCGCGCGTGTGAACGGCTTCGGGATCTGAAACAGATCCCAACTCGGCATTGTCCAGTAACGGTCCAGCGCCATCGTGACCGGCATGATCGGATGGCCTGACTTTTTCGCCAGCAACACGGCGCCCATCTTCGCGATGTAACGCGGACCTTTTGGACCGTCGATCGTAAACGCCGTCGTGCAGCCCGCGCGCATCAACCGCGCCATCTCGACGACCGCGCCGACGGCGCCGCGTGTGCTCGATCCGCGCACCGCCCCGTAACCGAATCGCTGGATGAACCGTGCGATGTACTCGCCGTCGAAACTGCGCGAGGTCATCACGACGATGCGCCGTTTGCGCCACCAGTAAGTCGTCAGAAAAATGCGGTCGTGCCAGAAGACGTAGATCGGAAGTCCGCCGTTCGACTTCCGCTTTCTCGTGATTTTCCCAGCCCATGACTTCGAAACGCGCGGTCATGCCCGATCAGATTGATCAGTGAATAAAAAGCCAGGTCAGCCGCGCGAATCAGAATCCGATCTTTGAACGAATAGCCTGAAAGATCAGCAAATTCGTAAGCGCGGTTAACGTTTATCACAAGCGGGCGATATTTAACCACAGATGACACGGATATTAGTAAATCGGCGGTTCGCCGGGCGGCCGTGTTTTCCAGCGTTTGTGAATCCACAGCCACTGGCCGGGCAGCGTCGGATCTGGTTCTCGATGTGCAACGAGAGATCGGTCGTCAGGCGACGAACGTCAGCTTCTTCGTCGCCGGTTGATACGGGCATGACCGGCGGCTCGACGATCAGCAAGTATTTCTTTTTCTCTTCACTCCACGGCGCGAACACGGGAACCAAAGGCGCACTTGTGCGCAAGGCGAGTTTGGCGACGATGAAAGTGGTCGCCGCAGGAACGCCGAAAAAATCGACGAAGATCGCTTCGTCGTCGAGAGTATTGAGATCCGGCAGCAGTCCCAGCGGATGTTTCGCCAGCGCGCAGATCTTGAGCATCGAGCGCGCGGCAGAGAGTTTATCGAGAGTTTGATTGCCGAACCTGATGCGATACGCGATCGACGAATTGTTCGATCTGCGGATTGTCGATTCGTCTCACCAGAAAACTGAATCGGATGTCCATAAAGCGCGAGACCGAAACTGGTCAACTCCCACGCGCCCAGGTGAGCGGTAAAGAGAATCAGCCGATTGCCGTGGTTGCGTTTCGCGGCTTCTAGGTTTTCAAGACCGCTCGGCTCGATCAACTCGCGCAGTTCTTCCTGCGAACGCGTGGCAAACTGGCTGAAGAGTCCCAGCTCGCGGCCCAGACTGTCGAAACATTCGCGCAGCAGTTGACGCTCTTTCCTCTTCACTTTTTTCAGGAAAGGCGAGCCGAGGTTGGTTGCGCCGGTGCGACGGAGATTGCCGGCGAACACGTAGGCGAGTTTGCTGATGCCGTCGTCCGAAGCGTAAGCGGCAGGCGCCGGCAACGACCCGAGCGTCGTGAGGACGGACTTAGCCGCCGAGTATTCCAAAATCGTTTGCAGCTTTCCCGGCTTTGCCATGCGATGCGAACAGGAGGCGTAGTGTAGCAGGATCTGATATATTTCGAACGCGTGACGATAGGTTTTCGTACAGCCATTCGTCAGTTGCGCTCACGCGGCAGCGTTCTCTCCTCGCACAACTGGGTTTGTTGATAGGAGTTGGATGGAAAAACGCCGAATTCTCATCGTCGATAATAACGATGAGTTGCGTGTTCTGCTCGAACAAGCTCTCGGAAAGCTGGGCCATGAAGTGGTCGCGGCCGCCGAACGCGATAAAGCGCTCGGACGCGACGATCTCGACAGCTTCGATCTCATCATCAGCGACCTCACCGAGGCCGAAGTAAACGGCGGACCGCTAACGATTAAAGCCTTCAAAATGGGCGCCGCCAACTATCTTCGCCTCCCTTACAACCGCGACGAGCTGCGCGAAATCGTTGAAAAAACCCTCGCTTACAAACTGCGCTACGTGGACGATCCCAAACTCCTTCCGCATGTGCACGAAAAGATCGAATTTGAGCTGCCCAGCGATCTGGCGACTGATGAATGGCGTGCTCGAGTATCTGCAGGAGCGGGTGGCGAAGCTCGGATTGATCAAGCTCGATCGTTCGAATCTTCTTTGTCGCTTTCGACGAAGCATTTGTGAATGCCGTCAAACACGGCAACAAGAACGATCCGACGAAGCTGCGTGGCATCACGGCGGAATTATCGCCAAAAGAAGCGAGTTTTACCGTCGAAGATGAAGGCGAAGGCTTCGACATTCGCGAGATTCCCGATCCATGCGATCCGGCCAATTTGTTTCGCACGTCCGGCCGCGGCGTGCTGCTGATCTACAACATCATGGACGAAGTTGAATACAATGCGCAGGGTAATCGCGTCAAAATGGTTATGCGCCCCGAAGCCCCAATCGAGACCCAACTCGTTGACCCAATCCCTGACAAGTCCCTGCCGAACAACTAAAATCCGTTTTCGCTTTTGGTTGGCTTTACACACCGTGACGGGCGGCCACGGAGGGCCGCCCCTACAAAGTGCCGTTCGGTTTCATTGTAGGGGTGGCCTTTCGTGGCCACCCTTTGAAGGCAAATTTGCGAACACGGATTGAACAAACATCTTTCTGGAGCAACTGGCGGTGGTGGGTGCCACCGGCGGTTGTCACGCTCGCGCTCGTTCTCTATTTCGTCGATCCATTCATAGGCGACTGGGACGGGCTCGACTACACGATGCTTTCGTTGACGGGTTATCCGTCGTCGATGGCGCTGGGCCGCAATCTGTTCATTTTCGGCAATCACGCGCTGTTTGTCGTCGCGCGCAGATCTATTCCACTTGCAACCGGAGAACGCGTATCTGCTTTTCAAGTATGCGGTGGTGGCGCAGGCGCCGCTCGCGGTGATCGCGGTTTGGGTGCTCGCGCGTGACTTGAGCGGTTCGGTTTACACGGCGACGATAGCGGCGTTGCTCGTCGCTTTCTCGCCGGTGTTTGTGCTTTACGGCGGACAGGTGATGACTGACGTTCCGTCGGTGCTGGTCTTGTCAGTCGCTTTGATCGCGCACCTGCGCGGCGTTCAGCAAAAGAAACTGTGGCTGATCCTGTTGGGCGCGGCGTTGATGGGCCTCGGCGTGAACTTGCGCGAGACGATCGGGTTTTACTTGCCGTGGCTGGTCGCTGGCGCCGTTTGTGCTCGGATGGAAGTTTGAGAAGCGCGAAGTGCTGTACGTCGCGGCGTCGTGCGCGGTGTTTGCGTTGCTGGCGTTTGGCTGGTTTGGTTACTGGTTCATCACCGATCCGCATTATCGAATGCTGTGGGACGGCTGGCGCGAGTCGATGCGCGAAGAGTCGGCGCGACATCCGGTCGTGCTCGCGAACCTGCGTCCATACTTGTTGTACTTTTTCATCAGCGCGCCGCTGGTGTTCTTGACGCTGCCGTTTGCGCCGATTCGCGAGTGGCGTGCACCGGCGTTTGTCGCCGATGCTTTTGCTATGGCTGGTGGCGTTCTGCGCGAACCTGATCTTGTTCTTCAACTACAGCACGACGATCAATTGGCGTTACTTCCTAACTGGTTTGCCGGGACTGGTGCCGCTAAGCGCGGCGTGGTTGCTGCATCTCGGCGAGAAGAAACTCGGAAGCACGCAACGAGCGTTTCCGCGTTTGTTCGGCTGTGATGGTTGTGCTTGCGGTGATCTTTTTCATCTACGTGCGGCCGATCAGTTTTGAGTTTGTGCAGCGGCGCGCGATGAGCAAGGAATACAAGCACCGGCTCGAGCTTGTGCCGTCGGATGCGATCATGATTTCAGGATCGCAGACGATCGCCGTGCATTACTGGGCCGCGATTGGCGATGGAAAATGGAAGACGATTGGGACGGGTGGCGGTTGGCCGGGAGACAAGTTGTTTTCGACGATCGATAACGCATCTCTCGCAAGGGCGACGTGTTTTTATCGACGCCGATCCGCGCTGGTGGCTGCCGTGCAGTTGGCAGCGCGACGAGATCCCGATGATTGTCGAACTGGAAGATCGCTTTAGTTTCCGGCACGTTGAAGACACGATCTACGAGGTGCGGCCGCTGAACGATGCGACCGCGCGCGATCATCCAGACCTGAAACGCTTGCTGCCGGAGAACCGCCCGGAAGACACGAAGAAGTGTCCACCGGGACGGACATAGCAACGAATTTTTACAATGCCGTACGAATTCTTTTTAGCCTTTCGCTATCTGCGTTCGCGCCAAAAACGGCGGCTGGCGCGAGTTACGGCTGTGGCGGCGATCGCTCGGCATCATGATGGGCGTGGCGGCGCTGATCGTTACGTTTGCCTTGTCAAATGGCTTTCGCGACGAAATGCGCGAGAAGATCCTGCAAGGCACTGCGCACTTGAGCGTATTGCGCACTGATGGCCTGCCAATCAGTGACTACGCGAACCTCGCCGACGCGGGTGCAACAGGTCGACGGCGTCGCAAGCGCTTCGGCGACAACCTACGACGGCGGGCTCGCGCGCGGTTCGAAAGGCTCCGCCTACGCAGTGCATCCGAGGGATCGAAAGTGAGGCCGGCCAAACAGCCCAAGCGAAAAATGGCTGATCGAAGGCTCGTTCGATCCGTTGTTCGAAAATCGTCGCTGAACGAAGGCCAAACGCCGCCTGCGGTCGTCGGTGCGGAACTCGCGAGTCGCATCGGCATCTCCGTCGGCGACATCTTCCAGGTCATTCCGGCGAACGAAGCAGGCGCCGAAACGATGCGACGCTTGCGCGTGGCGGGGATCTTTCGCTCCGGTTTGTTTGAATACGACTCGACGTGGATCTACGTCGATTTCGATCTGGCAGCGACATTCGCCGGCGGCGATCATTCAGCGTCGGTGATGAGCGTGCAAGTGAAAGACGCCGATCATGTCAAAGACGTGGCGCAGAAAGTACAAAGCAGAGTTGGGCCAGGAGTACACGACCGTCGACTGGCAGCAAGCGAATCAACCGCTCTTCTCGGCGCTCGCGCTCGAGCGCCGCATGGGCCTGTTCATCATTGGTCTAATCATCGCGATTGCAGCGCTGAACATCACGACGATGCTGATCCTCGTCGTGGTCGAGCGACGCAGAGACATCGCCGTGCTCGGCACGTTAGGCGCGACGCGAATGGGAGTGATGCTGTTGTTCGTCATCGAAGGCGCGGTGGTCGGCGCGATTGGCGCGGCGGCGGGAATGTTGTTGGGCCTCGCGGCTTGTTACGTCGGGAATTATTTCAAGCTCGTGAGTCTGCCTGCCGACGTTTACTCGATCAGCAACGTGCCGTTGAACGTCAACGTGAGTGAGACGCTGATCGCGGCGTTGGTGGCGTTTGTGTTGAGTGTGTTGGCGACGATCTATCCAGCTCGCGCGGCTGCGAAGCTGCGTCCGGTCGAGGCGTTGCGTGATGGATGATCCCGGTCTCGGCTTCGGTCTCGAGGTGGTCGATCTGCGAAAGAGCTTTCTGGCGCCGAACGGCAAACAGATCGAGGTGTTGCGAGGCGTCTCGTTTAACGTGAAGCACGGCGAGGTCGTGGCGATCACCGGCGCTTCCGGATCGGGCAAATCAACGCTGCTCCACTTACTCGGCGGCCTGGAAACCGCGGATCACGGCAACGTCACGTTTGAAGGTGTCGATTTAGCGCGTCTAAATCCGCGAAAATTGGCGGCACTGAGGCGAACGCAGTTTGGATTTGTGTTCCAGTTTCACTACCTGCTGCCGGATCTCTCGGCGCTGGAAAACGTCGCATTGCCTTTACTGATCGCGCGCGAGAAGCGCGGCTACGCTTACGACCGCGCCGCGAGTCTGTTGCGGGACGCGCACCTCGTGGGCCGGGAAGACCATCCGATCTCGCATCTTTCAGGCGGCGAACAACAGCGCGTTGCCCTGGCTCGGGCCCTGGTTACGCATCCAAAACTGCTTTTGGCCGACGAACCGACGGGAAATGTCGATGCGGAAATCGGTGAAGAACTGGGAAAAGCCCTCGTCAGTTATGTTCGGAATAACAGCGCGGTGGCGGTGATGGCCACTCACAGTCCGAGCCTGGCGCAGCTTTGCGATCGGACGTTTGTTTTGGAATCCGGACGCGTCAAACCGTCAGAAACGCTTCAATCGTAGGGGTGGCCCTCCGTGGCCACCCTGTGATGAGCAGAGGGTGGCCACGGAGGGCCACCCCTACAAAGATCGTGAAACGTACTTTATTTCTCAAGAAACACACAAAGCTTCGAACCCTTTCGCTCATAGGTTATAATGCCCGCCAAGTTGCCGGGCGAGTTTAGCTCGGCATGGTAATCATAAAGGTCTAATATTAATCAAGATGTTCGAACGCTACACAGAAAAAGCGCGCCGCGTGATCTTCTTTGCTCGTTACGAGGCCTCGCAGTTTGGTGCTCCGGCAATCGAACCTGAACACCTGTTGCTCGGGTTGATGCGCGAAGACAAAACGCTGACTGGCCGATTTTTCCCGCGTGCGCAGGTTTCAATTGAGTCTATTCGCAAGGAGATTGAAGGGCGTACGCTCCTGCGCGAGAAGATTTCCACCTCCGTCGAGCTGCCGCTGGCGCCGGAAACCAAGCACGTGCTGGCTTATGCGCACGAAGAAAGCGACCGGCTCCAGCATCGGCACATCGGCACCGAACATCTTTTGCTAGGACTTTTACGCGAAGAGCGTTCGATGGCCGCCGAGATTCTTTACGAGCGCGGCTTGCGTTTGAACGCCGTTCGCGACGAGATTGCCCGCCAATCAGGCGCTGATGCGCGAACTTCGCAGAAGAAAGACACGCCGCATCTCGTCGAATTCTCGCGTGACCTGACCGACGACGCTGCCAATGACAAACTCGATCCGCTAATCGGACGCGAAGCCGAGATCGAACGCGTAGTTCAGATTCTCTGCCGCCGCACGAAGAATAATCCGGTGCTGATCGGCGAACCGGGCGTTGGCAAAACGGCGATCGTCGAGGGCCTGGCCCAACGCATCGTCCGCGGCGAGGTGCCGTCGTTCCTGGAAAACAAACGCATACTTTCGCTGGATTTGTCGCTGATCGTCGCGGGCACGAAATATCGCGGCCAGTTTGAAGAGCGCTTGAAGCAGATCATGCGCGAGCTGGTCGAAAACCCGCAGTACATCGTTTTTATCGACGAGTTGCACACCCTCGTCGGCGCGGGCTCGGCGGAAGGATCGCTCGACGCCGCGAACATCTTGAAGCCCGCACTGTCGCGCGGTGAGATTCAATGTATCGGCGCAACGACACCGGCGGAGTTTCGCAAGTCGATCGAGAAGGACCGCTCGCTGGAGCGTCGCTTCCAGGCCGTGAAAGTTCCGCCGCCGTCCGAAGCGGAAGCGGTCAGCATTCTCGACGGCGTGCGCGAACGGTACGAGAGCTTTCACCAGGTTCGTTACACGGACGACGCGCTGCATGCTGCCGTTTATCAATCGCATCGCTACATTCCTGATCGTTTCCTGCCGGACAAAGCCATCGACGTAATCGACGAAGCAGGCGCGCGCGTGAAGCTGCGCGTCCGCCGCGAGCAGGGAAACCTGGCCGATTGGAACGAATTGAACGAATGGTCGCGCTCTTACGACAGCGCCAGCCTGCGCGCCACCGCTCAGGAAGACGCGCTTGTCTCTGCGGAAGTCACGCGTGACGACGTTGAAGACGTGATCGCTCGTTGGACCGGCATTCCGGTCAACTCGCTGAAAGAAGAAGAGACGAAGAAGCTCCTGCGCATCGAAATCGAGCTGCACAAACGCGTCATTTCGCAGCGGCCCGCGATTTCGGCGTTGGCGCGCGCGATTCGACGCTCACGCGCCGGATTGAAGAACCCGCTGCGTCCCGTTGGTTCGTTCCTGTTTTTAGGACCGACCGGCGTTGGCAAGACGGAAGTTGCTCGCTCGCTGGCGCAGTTCCTGTTCAGCAGTGAACGTGCGCTGATCCGGTTCGACATGTCGGAGTTCATGGAGAAGCATTCGGTCTCGAAGCTAATCGGATCGCCTCCGGGGTACGTCGGCCACGAAGAAGGCGGCCAGCTAACCGAGCGCATCAAGCGTTCGCCTTATGCGGTGCTTTTGTTTGACGAGATCGAGAAGGCGCATCCGGACATTTTCAACATCCTGCTCCAGGTGTTTGAAGACGGCATCCTGACTGACGCGCTCGGCAACACGGTCGATTTCAAGAACGCCATCATCATTATGACTTCCAACATCGGCGCCCGCTTCATTCAGAAGAAGGGCACGCTCGGGTTCCAGGCGAACACCGACGCCAGCCGCGAGAAGATGGAAGAGATGGTGATGTCGTCCGTTCGCCAGACTTTCAATCCGGAATTTATCAATCGTCTTGACGAGATCATCATCTTCGACCAGCTTCTCGATGTTGAGTTGTTGGACGTCGTGCAGTTGCAGGTCGATCAGATCAATCGGACGATGACCCGGCATGGGTTTGAAGTGCGGCTAAAGGATGACGCGAAACGGTGGATTGTTGATAAGACCTGCGCTGATCGGTTGTACGGCGCACGGCCGATCCGCCGCGCTTTGCAGAAGTACGTTGAAGATCCTCTCTCAGAAGCGTTGATTCAGGGGCAGCTCGAGGGCGCTACGATTATCGAAGTGTTCCTTGATGGCGATCGGATCGACTTTCGGCCGGTTGAGGTCGAAACGCCTGACGACGCTCTGCTGATCCACTGATCATTTTTCGTTTTCTGTTTGTCATTGATCATTTATCGTTTGCTGCTCTTTCAATGAAAAATGACAAACGGCAAATGTTAAATGGAAAACGCCAACGGTCTTCCCAGTTTTAGGGTCTAATGTTCTCTAAAGGTAGAACATGGATCGAACCGATATCCACGCCTTTGGAGTTTCCCCTTTTTTGCCTTATAATGCGCCACTTTGCAGCTTTAAATGCTGGCAACTGGCTCTTTTGTCATGGAATCAAAGCTGCTGTCTTAAGACCCAGTTCAAGCACGAGTTTTTTACCTTTATTCAGTCTCTGGATTAGTATTCACTCATAAGCTCCCCGAAGTTTCTGAGGCCCGGCAAGAACTACTGAGGGAATTTGGTGCCTATGCACTTATATCGCGCGCTTTGGCTCTTTTTTGGGGGCGTACTAGCTGGACTTATCACAATCTTTGCCGCCGCCGGACAAGCTCAAGCCCAGCAAACTCCACCGCAACGTCTCGTCGAAAACGTAGACATCATCGGTAACCGCCGTCTGCGAAAAGACGACATCCTCTACTACATCCAAACCCGGCCCGGTGATCCGTACAGCGAGGCCCAGGTGCAACGCGATTACCAGACCCTGTTGTCGCTCAATTTCTTCGACAAAACAGCCACCAGGGTCTTTACTGAGACCGGTCCACGCGGCGGCGTGAACGTCATTTTCGAAGTTAAAGAGCTGCCGATCATCCGCGACCTGACATTTGAAGGTCTCAAGAGCGTACAGGAATCGGACGTGCTCAAGGCGTTTCGTGAGCGGCGGGTCGGCGTGTCAAAAGAGAACGTCTACGACCCGGTGAAAGTCCGCAACGCGATGCGCGTGATCAAAGAATTGCTCGCCGCGGGCGGCCATCCGAACGCCGTCATCGAGGAAGAGACTGAAGAAGTTTCCGCCACGTCACTGGCCGTCAACTTCAAGATCGACGAAGGCGACCGAGTCCGCGTCGTCGAGATCCAGTTTGAAGGCAACACGGTCTTCAGCGACGGCAAGCTTCGCGGGGCGATGAAGTACGTCAAGGAAGCGGGACTGATTACGCGTTTCAAGAGCACCGACATCCTCGACCGGGAGAAGCTCGAATACGATCTGCGGCTGGTCGACAACTACATGCGCTCGAAGGGCTACCTTCAGGCGCGCCACGGCGAGCCGCGCATCGAGAGCGTCGGTCCGCGTCGCACGGGTTTCCCGATCCTGCCGTTGCCGTTGATCTCGTCAGTCGACGAAGGCTTGCGCGTGACGGTGCCGATCGTCGAAGGCAAGGTCTATCGTCTCGGCGAGTTCAAAGTCGAAGGCAACTCGATCTTCTCCGAAGCGCAGATCAGGGCCGTCATCGGCTTGAACAAGGGCGACATCGCCGACGGCGAAAAAGTTACGAAAGGTCTCTTCGAGAACCTGAAGAAGTTTTACGGACAGCAGGGCTTCATCGAGTACACCGCCGAGCCGGTCCCGACCTTCAAAGACAATCCGCAGAACCCGAACGAGGGCGTCGTCGACTTCACGGTCACGATCGAAGAAGGCAAGCAGTTCACGCTGCGGCGGATCGAGTTCGTCGGCAACACGTTTACTCGCGATAACGTGCTGCGCCGCGAAGTGCTCATCAACGAAGGCGACATCTACAACGACGCCTACTGGGAATACTCCGTCGTCAAACTGAACCAGCTCGGTTATTTCAATCCGATCGACAAAGACAAAGACGTCGACCGCCGCACGAACGAAGAAGAAGCGACCGTTGACCTGTCGCTGAAAGTCAGTGAACGCGGCCGCCAGCAGATCTCTTTCAACGGCGGTATCTCCGGTATCGGCGGATCGTTCTTCGGTCTCGAATACTCGACCAACAACCTGCTCGGACGCGGCGAAGTGCTTTCGTTCGTGATGGCCGCCGGCAACCGCCAGCGCTCGTTCCAGTTTTCCTTCACCGAGCCGTACATCAAAGACCGGCCAATCAGCGCCGGCTTCTCGCTGTTCGCTTTTTCGCAGAAGTTCTTTGGCGAGGGCACGTTCCTTTCGCAGAACATCAACGCGCAGCAGGACCTGCTCGGTTCTCAGTTCAACTTCCAGGACATAGACGAGACGAACCTGTTCACGCGCGATTCGTACGGCGGATCGCTCTTCGTCAGCGCGCCGCTTTCGGAGTTTTATCGCAAGCGACGGTTCACGCAGTTCTCGCGCGTCGGCGCTTCGTACCAGTTGTCGCTCTCGACGCGTGAAAGATCCGGAATCGAACACCGATCCGAATAACCCGACGACATTCATCCCCGTCATCTACAAGCAGCCGAACATTCTGACGAGCCGCGGCACGTTGACGTTCTCGTACGACACGCGCAACGCGAGCATCGACCCGACCAGCGGCCGCGAGCTATCGGCAGCGATCGCCGTTGCCGGACTCGGCGGCGACGTTCGCACGTATCAGCCGACACTCTCGTACACGCAGTTCTTCCCGGTCCGCCGTAAGAAATCAGCGCGGCCGGAAGTCTTCGGCTTCCGCATCATCGCCGGAACGGTGGGAAGTTTTGCGATCACCGAAAAAGTGAGAACTGCAAACTCGCTCGCGTTCGTCGACGGCGTGCCGATCTTCGAGCGCTTCTTCCTGGGTGACGAGTTTACGATTCGCGGTTACAACGTCCGTTCGATCAGCCCGATCTCGCCGGTTGACTCGTTCATCACGTCGCGCAACGTCGTGTTCTCTTCAACCGGCGCCGGTGACATCCAACCGGTTCCAGAGCTTCCGGCAGCGGCAGCGATCGCACTGGGCACGTTCACTGGTTCAAGCGGCGCCAACGTGGCTGCGTTGCCGCGTTCGTTTACTTCAGTCGGCGGCGACACGCAGTTACTCGGAAACTTCGAGTATCGCATTCCGATCATCAGCGACATGGTGAGCCTTGCGGCTTTCGCCGACATCGGCACGGCTTTCAACATCAGGACCAAGAGCGATCAGGCATTCTCGAGCGAGTTTCTTCCGGACCAGCCATTCCTTTCGACGGTCGGCTTGCTTCCGTGTACGAGGTTCAATGCCAACGTGCCGATCAGCTTGAGTTCGCTGGCGCTTTGCACCAACACGAACCTCGCGTCATCCGCGTTTCTGAGTCTCGTAGCGCGCGACAATCGCATCGTGAGCCAGGCGGAGCTCGAAGCGAACCAGACGGGAGACATCAACCCGATCACGCTGCTGCCTCGCGGGTTCCAGCCCGTGTTTCTGCGCGGCGAAGCGCAGAGCAACAGCATCGTGAGACTGTCGCGAGAGTTTGTTTGACAGTATTGGCGACTACAGGTCGAGTTTAGGTATGGAAGTGCGGGTCCAGGTACCCGTCATCAATGTACCGTTTCGTTTGATCTTTGCGTATAATCCAAACGCGCGGCCAAACCAGTTTATTGACGGGTTTCCGTTCTTCTTCAACGAGAAAAAGAGAGTCGTTCGCTTCAGTGTCGGGCGCACCTTTTAATCATTTGAGCCAACCCACGGTGGCCGGCCAGAAACTAAGTAGTTTGTCACTAATGAGTTTGGCCAGTCACCCTCAACCCTTAAGGAGTAGTATTACAAAGTCATGAAGATAGCTAGCTTTTTTGCTGCGGTCGCCCTGCTGACGACTGTTGCAGTTTCCGCGTCAGCACAAACACGACCAGCGGCTCCCGGCGGAGCTCCCGCAGCCCAGCCTCAAGCTCCTGCCAATGTGGCCGTACCCGACAGCAAAATGGCCCTGATCTATTCGGAAATGTTTTTGGATCCGAAAACCGGGATCGCCAGATTCAACAGTCTGCTCAACACGCTCACTCGTGAGTTTCAGCCGCGCCAAACTGAGCTAACCAACTTGCAGACGAGGATCAACACGCTTACCAAAGAGATCAACGATACTCAGAGCGTCGCCGATCCGAACGCGATTCGCCAAAAGCGAGATCAGCTCGATCAGGCTAACATTGAATTCAAGCGCAAAGGCGAGGACGCCGAAGCTGCTTACAACAAGCGCCGGCAGGAGATCTTCTTCCCATTGCAAAAAGACATCGGCACGGCCCTCGAAGCCTTCGCGAAGGCGCGTGGCATCACGGTGATCGTCGACGGCAGCCAGGTTCCGGTTGTTTACGCGGCCGACAGCCTCGACATCACTCGTGCTTTCATCGCCGAGTTCAACGCGAAGAATCCGGCGACCGCCGCAGTAACGACACCGGCGCAGCCGCAGCAGCCGTAACCTTTAGTTTCGCCACGCAGGGCCCCGCTTGAAGGGGCCCTTACGGCAAGTACCATGATTAGAAAATATTTCTTTCCCCTAAGCGCTTTTATCGTAGTGGCACTCGCCAGTGCCGCCGCCAATGCTCAACCTGCCGGCGCCAGGCCGACACCGGCGCCTCCAACGACAGCGGCGCCCGCTCAAGCCACGGTTGCGCTGCCGACGAGCAAGATGGCGATCATCTACACCGACCTGTTTCTGGATCAGAAGGCGGGCATCGCGAAGTTCAATACTGTGTTGACGAAGCTGAACGGCGAGTTCCAGAAAGTCAAAGACGATCTCACCGCGATGCAGACGCGCGGCCAGACGCTCGAGACCGAAGTCAACAAACTGCGCGACGCGCCGGCGGGCACGCCCATCGACAACACCGCGCTGCAATCGAAGATCGATCAGCTCGAACAACTGAAGAAAGACATTCAACGCAAAGCTGAAGACGCGCAGGCGTCTTACAACAAACGCCGCCAGGAGCTGTTCCAGCCGCTGCAAGTAGAGATTGGCAAGGCGCTCGAAGTATTCGCCAAGGCTCGCGGCATCAACGTGATCCTTGACGGCGCCACGGTGCCACTGCTTTATGCGGCCGAGAGCACCGACATCACGCGCGCGTTCATCGCCGATTTCAACAGCAAGAATCCTGTGACCGCGGCGACCACCACGCCGCCGCAGTAAATGGATTGCCGATTGCCAATTGCCAAGTGCCGATTGTGATTTCCTAACCGGCTTCGGTTTTTCAATCGGCACTTGGCAATCGGTAATCGGCAGTGTTTTATGGAAACAGTCCTCGACTCTCAGGCAATCCAAAAACTTCTCCCGCATCGCTATCCGTTTCTCCTCGTCGATCGGATCGTCGAGTTGGTCCCCAGGGAACGAATAGTCGGCATCAAACAAGTCAGCATCAACGAGCCGTATTTCCAGGGCCACTTCCCGGGCGCGCCGGTAATGCCGGGCGTGCTCGTCGTCGAAGCGTTGGCCCAGGTCGGCGCCGTGCTGGCTTTACGCGAGATTGAAGATCGCGATCAGAAATTGGTCCTGTTTACCGGCATCAAAGAGGCCCGTTTCCGGCGTCCGGTTGTTCCCGGCGACACCCTCGTCCTCGAAGTAACGGCACTGCGCATCGGTTCGCGCGTGCAGCGGATGCGCGGAGAAGCGAAAGTCGACGGCCAGTTGGCGGCTGATGCCGAGATTATGAGCATCGTCGCGCCGCGCGAAGCCGCCGCGGAACAGGCCAATCGAGAATAGATTTATTCATGTCTGCCGCCACTCATCCCACGAGTATCCATCCCACAGCCATTGTCAGTCCCAGCGCCCGCATCGGTTACGACTGTTTCATCGGTCCATACTGCATCGTCGGCGACGAGGTTGAGCTTGGCGATGGCGTGCGGCTCGAATCACATTGCGTCGTTGATGGACGGACTTTCATTGGCGCGGAGACGCAAGTTTTTCCCTTCGTCTCGATCGGTCTCGCATCGCAGGACCTGAAGTACAAAGGCGAGCCTTCGGAAACACGCATCGGCGCGCGAAACAAGATTCGCGAGTTTGTCACGATCCATCGCGGCACTGCCGGCGGCGGAATGCTGACGAAGATCGGCGACGACTGTTTGATCATGGCCCAGGCGCACATCGCGCACGACTGCGTGATCGGCGACGGCGTCATCATGGCGAATGCGGCGACGCTAGCGGGCCACGTCGTGATTGAAGATCGGGCGAACATCGGCGCTTATTCAGGTGTTCATCAGTTTTGTCGCGTCGGAAAAGAAGCGTACATCGGCGGGTATTCCGTCGTCGTCAAGGATGCGCTTCCGTTTGCTTTGACTGTCGGCAATCATGCGAAGTGTTACGGGTTGAACATCACCGGCATGAAGCGTCGCGGTTATCCACGCTCCGCTATTGACGCACTGCATCACGCATTTCATCTGCTCTTATCTTCCAAGCTCAACACCAGCCAGGCCGTAGAACGCATTCACGAAGAGATTAGCGGCTCTTCGGAAGTCACCGACTTGGTGCGCTTCATCGAAGCGTCGAGTCGCGGCGTCACGAAATGAAATTCGGATTGATTGCGGGTAACGGCAGGTTTCCTTTCATGGTTGTGGAAGGAGCTCGGCGGCAAGGTGCGCGTATGGTTGTCGCCGCGATTCGTGAGGAGACTGATCCATCGATTGAAGAATTGGCGGAGCGGGTTGAGTGGGTTGGTATTGGGCAGCTCGGGCGAATGATTCGCTTCTTTAAGAATGAAGGCGTTGAGAAGGCGATCATGGCCGGGCAGGTGAGGCACGTGCAGATCTTCAGTCGCGCGGTGCCTGATGCGCGGATGTTGAAGGTGCTTTTGAAGCTGCCGCGGCGGAATACGGATTCGTTGATCGGAGCGATTGCCGGCGAGTTGCAGAGTGAAGGCATCGAGCTCATTAACTCGACTTACTTTCTGCAGGATCAACTGCCTCAGGTCGGCACATTGACGCGGCGGCAGCCTGACAATCACGAACGTGAAGACATCGAGTATGGGTTGGAGATCGCGCGCGAGATCGCGCGGCTCGATCTTGGACAGACGATTGTCGTGCGTGGGAAGGCGTGTGTGGCGGTTGAAGCGATGGAAGGGACTGACGAGACGATTCGTCGGGCGGGACGGTTAGTTAACAAACGCCTCACGGTGGTGAAGCTTGCAAAGCCGAATCAGGATATGCGCTTTGACGTTCCGGTGGTAGGCGTCCCAACTATCGAGACCATGTCCGAAGCCGGTGCAACCTGCCTCTGTCTCACCGCCGGCAAGACCCTGATGTTCGATCGCGAAGAAATGATCCGAGTAGCCAACGATCGCAAGATCGCGATCGTTGCCGTTTGAAGAGAATTCAACCGGTTCTTAGGTACGCTGAAAGCGTTGGCTAATGCCAGCCCAGGGTTGCTTCAACCCTGGGAAAACAATGTAGGGTAAGCTTTGGAACTCTGAAGGAGTTCTGATCAGACGAGCCAACGCTTTCAGCGTTACGTTTTTTTGAGGTCCACTGACCCCAGGGTTGAAGCAACCCTTCTATGAAGCCGGGTCGTGTCAAGAGGAATTTCGAGATCTGATTGGTTCACCCTTCTATTCGAGTTTCCACAGTTGGCTACAACGTAGCTTTTCACGTGTGGTCTCATTCAACGGTGCGACGAGTCTCATTCTGGGCTCCGAGTTTTGCTCTCAGGGTTCCTACGAGTTTCTCGTCATCTCAATCTGTCTCCGACCTTGCTCTTGTCCCACTCGAGTCTGACCCGACCTCAGCGTTTAGTTCGCTTAACGTTTCCCCTTGGTCCTCACTTCCGCGATTACTCTCTGCTCAGGTAATTTGCGGTTGCCAATCCCAGCTACGGTTATCGCGCAACATGGCCCAACATTTCACCAGCAGTTTCCGGCCCACTGCCACGATCGCAATCTTCTTACGTGCCTTCTTGCCCCCGCTCAGTCGTTGATAGGTCTGGCGCACCCAGGCATTGTGTCGTAGTCCCGCCCAAGCTACTTCCACTAATAAGGAACGCACCAGCCGACTGCCTTGTCGCGTGATGTGGCCACGCCGTTCCGTTTCTCCCGAATCCATTGCTTTGGGCACCATCCCAATATAGCCGCTCACTTGACTGGCTTTACGGAAACGCTGCGGCTGGTCCAACAGCGCTACGATCGCTTCCGCCAAGCTCGCTCCCACTCCCGGAACGGTGCGCAACAGTTGCACCCGGGCATCGCCCACGCCAATCTTATCCAACTGCGCCGTCACCGTGGTCACTTGTCGCTGCATCTCTTTCAGCTGCTCCAGCTCAAGCTGCAATTCACCGCGCCATAATTCCGCCGGCCCACATTCGCTGAAGGGCCGCGCCTGCTCCTCCAACTGTTTGATGCCCGCCTGGCTCCAACAACTGCTGCCACGCCTTAAAAGCTGCCCTTCGCGCAGCAACAGATCACGAATGTGATTCTTTATCTTCGTGCGCCGTCGGATTAGGTGTTGCCGATCAGTAATTAAGGCGCGCCATTGCCGCACTTCGTGCGCCGGCCTGTAAACTTCGCGCAGCTGATTGACCGCTGATAAACGGGCCGCTTTCAACGCATCGCGCCGATCATCTTTCTGCTTCACTTTGCGCCAGCGCCAGGCGTCGTCACTGGTGTTGGCCACCTGCACTTCGATACCCATGCCCCACAACAGGTCACACACCCAACCCGCAATCGAGCAAACCTCAATCACCACTCGATCGGGTTTTACTTCCTGCACCATCTTGGCTAAGCCCGCTGGCGTGGTCACCCCGCGCTTAAATTGATGCGCCCCACTCTCGCTCTCGTAATCACAGCCCACCGTCTTGTATTTCCCTAAATCCAATGCCAATATCTTCATCACCGGGTACTCCCTTCATCGTCAGGTTTTGAGTCAGCCCGCAAGGGTCAAACTCGTGTCGTTGGATATTCTCCAACTTTCAAACCGACTTTGGGAGACCCGGCTTCATAGTTTCTGGGCTGGAATTACTGAACGCCTTCGGCGTACAAGCGACCTGGGCTGGAATTACTCAAGGCTTTCAGCCTTAGTTATTGCCGGGTGTGACCGCTTCGGCAGTTTGGGCGCCTTTCGGGTCGTAGGGAGTGGCCAGGTATCTCTTGGCGACCGCTTGCGCGTTGTCGTAGTCAATGCCTGACTGCACTGCTTTGTTATATTCCGCCACCGCCCTCTGGCGCTCACCCTTCGCATCGTACGCATTCCCGCGTTTGATGTGCGCCCACGCTTCGATCCACGACGGTTTCAGGTTGCCGATCAGCGACGCCTCGAGATTGTCGAGCGCCTGTTGCCAGTTGCGCTGTTCGAGAAACAGCAGCCCAAGATTGTAATAAACCCACGAATTCGACCGATCCAGCTTCAGCGCCGCTTCAAACTGCTGCTGCGCCTCCGCATAAATCCCTTCCTTCATCTGCTCGATCCCGCGCCGCGCGATAATCGAAACGCGCAACTCATCCGACATCCGCAAAATCTTGTTATTCGGATCGACAACCACTTCAATCGGCTGTCCATTCGACTCGAAATCGAAATCCTCACTCCGTCCCTCGACGCGAATCGTCTTTTGCTGATTGTCACCTTCGGCGCGTAACAACAACTCCACCGGCATCCGCAGCGCTTCAAGGTTCTGTTTCACCGTGCCGCGAGCGCGGAACTTACCGGCACGCGTGCGAATGATCTGGTAGTCGACAGTGAACTCCGGCACGCCCGTGCCTTCCACCCACTGCGCAAAGAAGTAACGCAAATTGTCCTGCGACATCGTCGTCGCGAGTTTCTCGAATTCGTCAATCGACGCATTCTTGCCGCGATACTGCTGGAGATACGCCTGCAACAGGCGATCGAACGCTTCGCGGCCCATCGTCTCGCGCAACATGCGAAACACCATCGAGCCTTTATAAAACACAATCGACTGATACGCCGCGGACTGATCGTCCAGCGCACTCGGCGCGCGCGCGATCGAAGCGGTCTGTTCGAACGTCAACGCGCGTTCCTGTTGTTCCCGCTGCGCGCCGTCAAGCCCACCGGCGCTCAAGTGCGATTCACGAAACGCGAACGCGCTCCACTCGGCAAGACCCTGCGACAACCACGCATCGTCAAACGATTTGAGCCCGACTGTCTGGCCCCACCATTGATACGCAATCTCTCGCTGGAGCTTTTCTTCCGGCATCGGACGCGACGTGTCAAACATCTTGCTCGACAAAAAGATCATTCCCGGACCGGAATAGGCATCGAGACTTTCGTCGTCGATCTGCACGATCACGAGGCGATTGCCAAACAACGGCGCGCCGTATTGCTTGGTATAAAACTCGAGCACGCGGCCGGTCAGTTCTGCATAAGCTTCGAGCCGTTTCTCACTGCCCGGCATGGCGTACAACTGGAGGTCGTAATTGCTGTAACGAAGATTGCGATTGATGTACTGCCCCGCGGCGAAGTTTCCGATCAGCACCGGGTTCCGATGCACGAACCGATAACGAACGGCGCCTTCTTTCGGCGCCGGCTGGGCCACGATCGGATCATCGCTTGTTCCGGCAACCTGCAATCCTTGCGGGACGATAAAAGTGATGTCGGAAGTGGCTCGATCGGCGGCGTAGTCGTGAAAGGGAAACCACCGCGACGCGTACATTAAGTAAGAACCTTCATTGCCCACGTAGGCCAAACGCCGTGTGGCCAGCGGTCCACCTTCCGGCGACACCAGCGCGCCGCTCCAGCGAATCCGCAGCGTCATCGGCTGGTTTGCCGGAACGACCGAACCGAGGTCGATACGGACGCTTGGTCCAAGCGCGCCCACGCCGACTGCATCCTGCACAAATCCCGTTAGCGGCTTTCCGTCCTTCTCGATGCTCTCAACCTTCAGCGATCCGTTGAGCTCAAAAACCACCGAGCGCGTGGCGTCCAGCGGCACGAACGTGACGTCGGCCCCGGCTCGTAACATGTGCTGATCCGGGATGATTTGCGCTTCGATTCTGTAGTTCGTGATGTCAAAACGGCTGGCTGCTTGCTGCGGCGCGGGCTGCTGAGACTTGGCTGAGAAGCCCAGCAACGCGACGGCCAAAGCCGCTGCCGCAATGCGAGGAAAAGTAAACTTGGTTCTTATCATGTCTTTCGTAGTGGATGATTATACTGCTGATTGCGACCGTTTAGGATGGCCGCAACGCCACTCGGTTGGCTGCATCTGATTTATTCGTGTTACTCAAGAAAAACACGGATTTACGGCTATAACCGGCGGCTTGGCGGCTTGACTCTGCGCATTACACCGCATACATTGCCACCCACGCTGCGTCGGAAGCGCCGTGCGGCCGTCCCGGATCCTGCTCGTCTGAGACCACCATCCACATCCTAAAGGAGTTTGATTTATGAGACGCGTCTCCAAGTTCTTGTTACCTCTATTGATCTGCGCGCTCGCCGTTCTCCCCGGGCAAGCCCAAACCGCCCGCAACGTGCGGGTCGATTTCAAGGAAACCACTCTGAAAAATGGTCTCCGCGTGATCACTGTTGAAGATCACTCAGCGCCCGTCGTCGCCATTTCCGTAACCTACAACGTCGGCTCACGTGACGAGCGCAAGGGCCGCACAGGTTTTGCCCACCTGTTTGAACACATGATGTTCAAAGGATCTGAGAACGTTGGCACCGGCGAACACTTCCTGCTCGTCTTCAACAACGGTGGCAACATGAACGGAACCACCAACGAAGATCGGACCAACTACTTCGAAGCCCTGCCGGCGAACCAACTCGACCTCGCGCTCTTTCTCGAAGCGGATCGCATGAGGAGTCTGGCGATCACTAAAGACAACCTCGACAACCAACGCAACGCCGTTCAGGAAGAACGCCGGCTCGGCGTCGACAACCAGGCCTACGGCAAGAGCGGAGAAATCCACCAGGAGATGATGTACGACAACTTCGCGTACAAGCACTCCATGATTGGTTCGATGGACGATCTCAACGCGGCGACAGTCGAAGACGTGGCGGCGTTCTTCAAGATGTACTACGCGCCGAACAACGCGGTGCTCACGCTCGTCGGCGACTTCAACACGGCCGAAGCGCTCGCTAAGATCCGCGCGAATTTCGAAAGCATTCCTCGTCAGCCAAATCCGCCGGCAGTTGATATGACCGAGCCGGAGCAAAAAGCAGAGCGGCGCGCGACTCGTCGACGATCAGTTGGCCCGCGCAGCCGCGCATCGACATCGCTTACAAAGCCGTCGCCGGGCAACACGGCTGACTTCTACGCGCTTCAGGTTTTGAGCGCGGCGTTGCAAAGCGGCCAGAGCTCGCGTCTGTATCAAAAGCTCGTGAAGGAAAAAGAGATGGTGACGGGCGTTGGCGGTTTCATGGATGAGAAACGCGGCGTCGGTGCGTTTCTACACCAATGCCACGCTGCGTCCGGGCGTCAAGATCGGAAGACGTTGAAGCGCTTATCTACGCTGAGATCGAGCGGTTGAAGAAAGAACCGATCGCCGATTGGGAACTGCAGAAAGCGAAGAACACCACGCGTCGCAACTTCATCAACGGACTGCAGAGTTCGCTCAATCGCGCGGTGACGATGGGCCAGTACACGGTTTATTACAACGATCCGAGCCTCATCAACACGCGACTTGACAAAGTTGCCGCCGTCACGAAGGAAGACGTGCAGCGTGTAGCCAATAAGTATCTGGTCGACACCAATCGCACGATTGTCGTCACTATGCCAAAGGCGAAAGCCAAGAGCGCCACCGGCGCTTCGGGGCAGTAAAAGGAGTCAAGATAAGCAATGAGAATCACGAAGAAGATAAGCAATATCACAGTTGCGCTGGTCCTGATCGCGCTCGTTTCGTCGCTGGCTTTTGGCCAGGGCGGAGCGCCGTCCGGCGCAGCCGGCTCCATCCACAAAAGGCGCAGTCATCAAAGGCAAAGCGCCAGTGAACAAGAACGTTCTGAAAGTAAAACTACCGCGGCCGAAGAAGCTACGTTGCCGAACGGCTTGCGCGTAGTTCTGCTCAGAAGCACAAAAGTCCCAACCTTCAACATGCAGATGGTTGTGCTGAGCGGCGGACTTTCCGACAAGGCCGACTATCGCGGCCTCGCGAGTTTCACCGCCTCGTTGTTGCGCGAAGGCACGGCGAAGCGGTCCAGCAAAGACATCGCCGAACAGATCGATGCGCTGGGCGCGACGCTGGCCGCAAACTCAGGTCTTTCGTCAATGACGAGCACCGTCAGACGTCGCGGGTCTGGTCGAGAATTTCGATCAAACGCTCGAACTCTTTGCCGATGTCGTTCGCAATCCGAGCTTCCCGCAGGCGGAAGTCGACAAATACAAGACGCGCACGTTGGCGCAGTTGCAGTTTCAGCGATCGATCCCGCAGTTTCTCGCGGCAGGAGCAGTTCCAACGCGCGATCTACGGCCGACCATCCGGCTTCGTTGTCGCAGCGCCCGGCCGATTCGATCCAGAAACTCACGACCAAAGATCTCGCGGAGTTTCATTCGACTTACTATCGTCCGAACAACGCCATTCTCGCTATCGTCGGCGATGTAACGATGAAAGAGCATCATGCCGAAGATTGAAAAGGCGTTTGGCGATTGGCAGAAAGCTGATGTTCCTGCGGCACACGATACCGCCGGCTCCGGCGCCAATCAGCGTCGCTAATATCTTTTGATCGATCGGCCTGGCTCGGTGCAGACCGTTTTGCAACTCGGCACGCTCGGAATCGAGCGCACCAGCCCTGACTACTTTGCAGTGTTGCTGGCTGACCGAGTGTTGGGTGGTGGTCCATCAGGACGTTTGTTCCTGAACCTGCGCGAAGATAAGGGTTACACCTACGGCGCGTACAGCAACTTTGGCGGCTCACGTTTCCGCGGCACGTGGGTTTCCAGCTCGGAAGTTCGCACCGACGTCACTGAAGGCGCGATGAAGGAGTTCATGTACGAACTCAATCGGCTGCGCGACGAGACAGTTCCGGCTGACGAACTCGAGAATGCGAAGCGAGCGATCGTCGGCAGCTTTGCGTTGTCGCTGGAGCAACCGCAAGCGCTGTTGCAGAACATCATGACGCAGAAGCTATACAATCTTCCGGCTGACTACTGGGATACATATCCGCAGAAAGTTGCGGCGATCACTGCCGCCGATGTACAGCGCGTGGCGCAGAAGTACATCGACAAGGGCCACCTGCAAGTGGTGGCGGTCGGCGATGCGTCGAAAGCGCGTGAAGTCTTGGCGAAGTACGGGAAGGTTGAAGTGTACGACGCTGACGGCAAGCCGGCCGGCGGTGGACCGACGCAGAACAAATAACTTAGCTCCCACAAGGGTGGTCACAGAGGACCACCCCTACAATCATCATGTTCGTTCGCTGACGTTGTAGGGGTGGCCCTCTGTGGCCACCCCTATTGTTTGGCGCCTATGAAATTGATGTCCGTCTGATCGTCAAGCAATCCTGCAAATGCCTTGTCGATAGGCGCGAAGGTGTAGCCGTCTTTTGAAGGGATGATGCGATAGGTTTTGCTGGGAGATGGGGCAGCAACAGTAAACGAATAATTGCCTTCATTATCGGTCGTCGACGTAAGCACCATTCCCGTCGGACTAATCAATACTAACGTCACGTTAGCGAGGCCAATCTTGTCGGCGTCGAGAATGCGACCGGTGATCTTTATTGTGGTGCGAATGCGCGAAGCCGCGATCTTCATCGCATCTTCTTCGGATAGTTTAATCGGTTCCGATTTCGGAGTTTCAGGTTTCGGCGTCTCAACAGGAGTTGGCTCTGGTGTTGGGGATGTTTCGGGAGTTGGTGTTGGCGCAGCCGCCGCTGTTGTTTCGGGGGCGCCGGTGTTGAAACTGCCGGAGCTCATGCGTTGGTCCAACCCGTCGAGCGAGCCGTTCATCTTTCGATAGAGTTGCTCGATCACGGAACGACGGACCGAATCGGGTTCGCCGGCGACGTAGCTCTTGATGTAACTATCAAGCGCCTGCTCTTTCTGATCGGTCTGTTCGAGCGCGGCGCCGTAGTGCCACAGCGCGCTGCGCCATGACGGCGTTCCAGCTCGGCAATGTTTCAGTCGCTTTTTTCAGATGAATGGCGGCGTCCGAGTACTTTTGCTGATTGAAAAGCGCCCAGCCGGTGAGATCCTCGACACGTCCTTTGAGAATGTTGGTAAGCACGTTGTGCGGTGCTTCAGCGACATCGGGAACATTCCCGGCGGAGATTGCTCGCGCGCGCAGTTCGCGAAACTCGTCAGCCTGCACCGCCATCGTCAGGTTCGGTGAGGCGAGTGCGTCGTCCGAAGCTTGTCGCGCTTTGTCGGCGAGATCGAGCACGGTGTCGAGACCGGTGCTGTATCGTAGCAACCTGCTCGCGGCGTAAAGTTGACGAAACGCGCGCATGTTGTCCGTGCCGGAAGCAAACTCACGCGCCGCAGCAACCGCTGCAACATCGTCGATCTTCTCGGCTGTTATCGCCGTGTTGAAAGCGAGCAGCGCTTTCAGTGCCTTCGCATTCGCCTCGGTGTCAGCGGCTTTCTTTTGGTAGATGCTGGCGTGACGCTCTGGCGCGAGCAATTCCGTGAAGCCTGCATTACTCGCCGGCAACTGTCCCGCGAGATACGTCTGAACCTGATCGTCCTTGATCGTGAACGACTCGCGCAGCAGTTCAACCGCTTCTTCGTACAATCCCATCGACGACAACACACTCGCGAGCTCGTAAGTCAGCGTCGGAAACTTGCCGTACTGGCGCGCGTAACGCATGGAGCGTTCGGCATCGAGTGGATGGCCAGTCCGAACAACGAACGACCCAAAGCGATCTGCGCCCACGTGTAGCGCGATTCGATCGCGACGGCTTTGCGCGCGAGGTCCAACGCTTTTTCGCTGTTTTCATGGGCGGTGAGCCAGTAGGCGGCGCCGGTAAGCAACGGAAGATTGCGTGGCTCTTCGGCGAGCGCGGCTTCAAGTTCGCGGTTCGCTTCAGTCGGCGCGGTTCAGTTCGAAAAGCGAGATCACTTTTCCGGCGCGTGCGGCGCGGTCTTTCGGATCGGCGGTGAGTTGCTCGTTGTAAAGCGCGAGCGCTTCTTCCGCTTTGCCGGAGGCGCGATAAAGATCGGCGAAACTGCCGCGCGAGACTTTCGAAGTCGGATCGAGCTCGACTGTGCGTTTGTATTCGGCGGCGGCTTCGTCGAGACGCAGCGAGATGTGCAAGCCAACCGCGAGAAGGCGATGTGCTTCGGCCATGTCGGGCGCGAGCTTTACGACGTTTTCGGAGATGCGCACGACTTCCGCTCCGCGTTCGACGTTCATATAAAACCCGGCCATCGCGAGCAGGCGTTTCGCGTCGTTCCCGTACTTCGCTTCGACGCTCTGGGCCGCTTTGAAAGCCGCGTCCCGTTCGCCGCGCATGTAGAGATTCATCGGAATCTGCGCGATGACGCCGGAGAAGAGTTGGTCGGTGACAGTGGTGTCGGCTTCCTCGATGGCTTGCAGCAGTTGTTGAATGCCGCCGGCGCTGTCGCCTTCTTTCAGCTTCTGATCGCCAAGACCGGCGTGCGTGCTGATTAGCAACTCAGTCGCGCGCGCGCGTGATTTTGAATTCGGGTGCGTGTCGAGCCATGTTTTCAAAGCTTCTGCGCGCTTCGCGAGAGGCAGCGTCAAGGTTAGTTCGACTTCTTCTGATTCGTCGGCGTCGAGCTCTTCTTGTTGTGCCGGCGTGAGACGCTTCGCTGCTGGTGCTGCTTTCGTCGGTGTCTTGGGATCTGCAGGTTTAGATTTCGGATCTGTTTTCGGAGGCTCGGGCTTTGGCTCCTCAGGCTTTGGTTCCTCAGGCTTTGCTTCCTCAGTTTTGGGAGCTTCCGTTGTTACTTCAGTTTTCGGAGATTCACTTGGCGCAGGTTCGGGCGCTGGAGTTTCAACAGGAGTTGGCTCAGTTCGTGGCGCCTCCGCAGGTGGAGTTGCACCTGGTTCCGCAGCTTTGACAACTCT
Source organism: uncultured Acidobacteriota bacterium (assembly GCA_963770215.1). Lineage (GTDB taxonomy): Bacteria > Acidobacteriota > Blastocatellia > Pyrinomonadales > Pyrinomonadaceae > PSRF01. The sequence goes on along the minus strand of CAVYOP010000004.1, from coordinate 609,602 downwards.
CGGCCGGCTTTTCGGCACGTCTGTCGCGCTGATAAGTACCGGCTGCGCTCCTTCGGCAGTCACCTGCGTCGATCCCTCCGCCGTGAGCGCTGGTCTGTCGAGCTCGGCGACATTGAATCCCATCTTCTCGGCGACCGCGTTGATGAAAGTATAGACGCCAACCTCGACCGCTTCCGTGAATCGTCCTTCGCCCAATGGACCATTCATCCGATAACTCACTTCGCCCAGCACGCCGTCAGGCAAATCATTCTGGACCGCGCGCGCGAATTGAGTGAAACAAGTCTTTGAAGCAGCGGAGACCACCAGCAGCAGGCTCTTGCTGCGGCTCGTTTTCGCGCCGATGTTCCACTCACGAGCCAGCCGTTGTGAAAACTCCGAAACGTCGCTGCCGTCAGTGCTATCAACTACGGCGACGTAAAAGTCGATCTTGCTCTTGTCTTTCAGCCGCTCGAGCACGCCTTCGAGCCGAGTCCGCGTTTGCGCGTCGACGATTCCAGTGAGATCGCTCACGTGGGTCTTTGGCGCCGGCAGTTTGTTTGACTGGGCGAGTGGATTTGCCTGAAGCAGGAGGAACAGACCACCGGCCAGTATTGCCGTTAGCAGGTATCTCGAAGCTCGATAAGTTCGGGTCATCTTGATCGGTTTCCGCATCGGGTGCGCGTTGGATTTGTGGGGGACGATTCGGCGCCATGATACCATCACAAAGACAAAACAAACATGAGTGAACTTGACGAAGTTTGGGCAGCAGCACTGTCGGAGGCGGAGCAGAAGGCGCGCCTCGCGGGCCGCGGAGACGTGGCGGAGTATTTGTCGTTGAGAAATTCAAACGACCTGCTGCGCAAGGCTGGTGTGCAGTGGCTGATTGAGAGTTTTACTGTTGCGGCGGGCGAGGCGAATCGCGCCGGCGCGAGCATTCAGATCTCGCGGACAGACGATCATCGCTTTCGCACCGGAACGTCGACGATGGTTGGGCAGCTCGTCACGCTTACGTTTGGGGTGCGGACGTTGTTTGTCGAAGCCGGCTGGCCGCGTGTGCCGCGCGATGGGATCGTCCGTGGTGGCGGGCTCGCCTCGGCGAATATTCGTCACATGGGCATTCGCGGCGCCAGCGAAGAGTTGCTGCTGGCGAAAACAACCACCGGCGCGCCCGGCTGGAAATCAATAACTCACCAACGACCCGGGCTCCACGAAGCCGACATCCGCCGCCATATCGCCATCCTGCTCGACAAGCATCGCTAACCCTTAAGGGTGGCCACAGAGGGCCACCCTCCTTCGTCAAAGCCAACCTTTTCCGTTAGCGACTGCACCTTTTCGCGTTGGGTTCATACCTTTCTTAATTAAATCCCAATAAAACTCCAATCTTCAAAACAGGCACGGCGCTTGCCGATGCCGTGGCAGGCCGAAGTGCTACCGAGGAGAAACACCGAAAATGATTAACCGACACACCCTGAAGTTTTCATTACTTGTTCTGGGCATATTGGCGTTCGCATTACCAGGAACGGCCGCCGCCCAATGGGGACGCGACAACCGAGATAACCGCGACTACGGCCGTTACGACGAACGCGCCCTCCGTGACTCCGTCCATCGCCTGGACCGCCTGTCCAAAGACTTCGAACGCAACATCGACCGCGCCCTCGATCGCAGCCGCGCCAACGGTTCACAACGTGAAGACCAAATCAACGATCAAGTCCACCGGTTTCGCGATGCCGTCGGCGATCTAAAAGGCCGCGTCGGCAATGGCCGCGATCTAAATCGCAGCGCCGACGAAGCCCGCCGCGTGTTGACGGAAGGACAGCAACTCGATCGCGTCGCACGCCCGCGCTGGTTCGACAATCGCCTGGCGTCAGATTGGTCGCAAATTCAGCGCGAGCTGCGCATCATCAGCGATGCTTACGGTTTTAGATACAACGGTGGTGGTTACGGCCGCGACGACGACTGGCGTCGCCGCGATGACGACAACCGCCGCCGTGATAATCGCGACGATCGCAACAATCGCAACGACGATTGGCGCCGACGAATTCCATTCCCTCAGTAATCCGCCTGTAATTAGACTGCACAAGTAATCCGCCGGTTTTACCCTTCCGAAAAGGCCTCGGATCTTCTCCGGGGCCTTGTCATTTATCGTTTTCCATTTGTCGTTTATCATTTTTCATTTAGAAGGCGCGGTTCGTCTTCTAAATGAGCAATGAAAAATGACCAACGACAAATGGAAAATGACCAACGGGGCAGCCTTTACCTCGTCGCCACGCCGATCGGCAATCTCGCCGACATCACGCATCGCGCAATCGACGTGCTCACGAAAGTCGCTTTGATCGCGTGTGAAGACACGCGTCATACGCGCAAGCTGCTACAGCATTACGGCATCGCGACCAGGACCGTCAGTTATCACGAACACAACGAACAGCAGCGTGCGCGAGAACTGATCGAGATGTTGAAACGCGGCGACGATGTGGCGGTGGTCTCGGATGCAGGGACGCCGGCGATCAGCGATCCGGGTTTTCGCCTGGTCCAGGCCGCGATAGAGAATGACGTGCGTGTGGTTCCGGTGCCTGGTCCAAGCGCGCTGATCTCGGCGTTGATCGCAGCCGGGTTGCCGACGGACGAATTCTTCTTCGGCGGGTTTTTGCCGGCGCGAACGAATGCGCGCCGCACACGACTCAACGAATTGCGCTCCGTCCCAGGCACGCTCGTCTTCTACGAATCCCCTCATCGCCTGGCGGAAACTCTTAAAGACGCTTACGAAATGCTTGGCGAGCGTGAAGCGGCCGTCGCCCGTGAATTAACCAAGTTACATGAAGAAATTAAACGCGGACGTTTGAGCGAGCTGGCCCAACATTATTCAAATGAGGAACCACGTGGCGAGATCGTTCTCCTGATCGACCGAAACGTGCTCGAAATCGTCGAGCAGGATAAATCCGTTTCTTCACTTGTCGATCAATTCGAACGCGACGGTCTCGATCATCGCGCCGCGCTAAAGAAAGCGGCGCGTGAGTTACAACTCTCACGCGCCGAAGCTTATCGCCGTCTCCAGGCCGAACGCGGCCGCAGCTAACTGCCGCTAACTGCCACTAATCTGGGCCGGCAAAGGTTTATCTACTTTGAGCCGAGCCGGACGGTTCGCGATCTCCCACGCAGTCATGTAGATCGTCCGCGCGACCTTCTCCATCTTCTGATAATCGATCTTGTCCGCCGTGTCACCAGCCCGGTGATAATCCTCATGCACGCCGTCGAAGAAGAAAATGATCGGAATGCCCTTGCGCGCGTAGTTGATGTGATCGCTGCGATAGAAGAAGCGGTTCGGATCCTTCGGATCGTCGTATTTCGTATCGAACGTTAAATTCAAATACGATTTGTTCACCGCATTCACCACCTCGCCCAACTCCGTGCTCATCATCGTCGAGCCAATCAGGTAAATTCCGGTTGGACCAGTCAACTCGGCATTGCGCGGGTTCGTATCACCGGCCGCTTTGCTGCGCCCGATCATGTCCATGTTGATCTGCGCGACGATCCCGCTCAACGGCACGGTGGGAAACTCCGTGAAATAACGCGATCCCCAAAGCCCCTTTTCTTCGCCGCAATGCCACACAAACAGGATCGAACGCTTCGGCCGCACCGTCGCTTTCGCGAGCGCTTCCGCCATTCCGAGCATCGCGGTCGTTCCCGATCCATCGTCGTCCGCGCCGTTGCAGATCCGATCGTCGCCATTCGGCGGACAACCCGATCCGACGTGATCGTAATGCGATCCCAGCGCCACGTATTCCGACTTCAACACCGGATCGCTTCCTTCCCAAACAGCCACGACGTTCTGCGTCGGAATCGTCTCGGTGCTGCTGGCGAGATTCAAACTCACCTTCTTCGTGTCGTTCATCACAAACGGCGCGGGCAAGGTTCCGTCAGTCGAAGCATTGAAAATGCCGGCCACCTGTCGTTCGCCAACTAGCAACGAATTCGCCATCTCCGGCGACACCACGATCGACGGCAACGCCGGTGCAGTTGTTGGGTTTTGAAACTTCACCACGCCGATCGCGCCGCGTTCCATCAGCCGCTGGCGATTGCGCTGCCAGTTCGCGAGATACTGAAGATCCGCAACGTAAATCAATCCGACCACGCCTTTGCTGCGCGCATAGTCGACGGGGTTCATAAATCCTTCGCCCGGTTTGCCGAGGTCCGTGCGCGACACGCCACGCGGCGGCGTGTTCGGCGTGCCGAAGATCACCGCGATGCGCCCGGTTGGATCGACGTCTTTGTAAGCATCGATCGCTTTCGACTTGATGAACCATCCGTTGCCTGCGAACACGAGTGCGCCGCTCACGTTTCCGGAACCGCCGGCGGGAATGTAGTCAGTTCCCGCGTTCAATGTTCTGCCGGCGTATTCGACTTTTGTTTGGCCACCGTCAGCTCGTTCACGACGCAGATCGATGCGTTGAAAGAACGTGCCGTTATCGCCGGCCGGTTTGAAGCCCCAACGCGCGAGGTTCACCGCGAGAAACTTCGCGGTCGTGTCGAGACCACGCGACGGCGTATCACGTCCTTCCATTTCATCGGAAGCGATAAACGTCAGATAGTCTTTCAACTGGTTCGCGGAAATCGTGTCGACGCCGCGTTGAGCGGTTGCTGACGCCGCGCCTTTCTTCGACTTTTCGGCAGCTTGTTGGGCGTAGGTTGCGGGAGTTGCAGGCAAGGTAACGACGAGCACACTCGCCAATACCAGGCCGGATAAGAATCTTCGCATGCGTTCTCCAGAAAACGGTTGATTTTGTTTCGAGATCTCTCTGCGTCCCGCTGCGTATCTCAGCGATCTCTGTGTAATACAACGCAGAGATCGCCGAGGTTACGCAGAGTTCGCAGAAGGAAACTGTTTGATGCGCCAAACCCGCCGCGGGTTATGCGTGTTGCACTGCCTGCACCAGGCGGGTCAGCGTGTCTTTTGCGTCGCCGTACAGCATGCCGGTTACCGGCTTAAAAAACAAAGGGTTTTCGAGGCCGGAGAAACCTTTGCCTTGCCCGCGCTTCAGGACCACGACCGATTTTGACTTATCGACTTCGAGAATCGGCATGCCGGCGATAGGGCTCGCCGGATTGTCGCGCGCGTCCGGGTTGACGACGTCGTTGGCGCCGATGACAACCGAAACGTCAGTCGTTGGAAATTCGGGATTGATCTGTTCGAGCTCGTAGAGCGACGAGTAGGGGACGTTTGCTTCGGCGAGGAGGACGTTCATGTGTCCGGGCATGCGACCGGCGACTGGGTGGATTCCGTATTTGACGGTGACGCCGCGTTTTTCTAGCACGTCGGCGAGTTCGCGCACCGCGTGTTGCGCCTGCGCCGTCGCGAGGCCGTAACCGGGGACGAAGACGACTTTGTTTGCGTAAGCCAATTGCGTCGCGATGTCGTCGAGACCGACTTCGCGCATCGAGCCTTGTAGTTCGCTGCCTGTCGTTGCGGTTGTTGCGCTGCCGAACGCGCCGAACAAGACGTTCGTGATTGAACGATTCATTGCGCGGCACATCAGGATCGAGAGTATGAAACCGGAGAAACCGTCGAGCGTGCCCGCGATGATCAGCACTTTGTTGTTGAGCACGAAACCAGTCGCTGCCGACGCGAGGCCCGCGTATGAGTTAAGCAACGACATCACGACCGGCATGTCAGCCGAACCAATCGGCATCACCAGCAACAGACCGAAGAGAAACGCCAGTCCCGCCATCGTGAAGAACAACGGCAACGATCCGGGGTTGATGACCAGGTAGATGAAGAGGCCGACAGTCACTGCGAGCAGCAGCATGTTGAAGATGTTCTGGCCCTTGTAGGTCATCGGCGTGCCGCGGACCATGCCCTGAAGTTTCGCGAAGGCGAGCAGGCTGCCGGTGGTTGTCAGGGAGCCGAGCATCACTTCGAAACCGAGTGCGCCCATCGTAAAGGTGTCGAAATGTCCTGGGCCTTTCAGATACTCGGCGACGCCGACGAGTGCGGCGGCGAGTGCGCCGAACGCGTGCGAGAGCGCGGTTCGTTGCGGCATCGCGGTCATCGGCACCCAGAAGCCCATCGCGAGACCGACAAGTGAGCCGATGGCAAGACCCGCGAGTATCCAGGTGTAGGTGACGATCTCGTGGTGCATCAGCGTGCCGATGATGGCCATTAACATGCCGAATTCGGCGAGATGCATGCCGCGTTTGGCGGTTTCGGGATGGCTCAACCCCTTCAATCCGAGGATGAAGAGGATTGAAGCGAGCAGGTAGCTGAGTTCGATGAAGTAGATTTGCACTAATTCTTTGAATCCGTGTTTGTTTTCCTCTTAAACATCTTCAACATGCGATCAGTGATCACGAAACCACCGACCACGTTTGTGCTGGCGCAAACAACGGCGACGAAACCAAGGATCGTGCTCGTCGTGCTGTGTCCGGCGCCGGCCGTGACGATCGATCCGACCAGCGAGATGCCGGAGATCGCATTCGTCGCCGACATCAGCGGCGTGTGCAACAACGGCGGCACTCGCGAGATCACCAGGTAGCCGAGAAACGCAGCCAGCGCGAAAACGTAAAGCGCAGAGATCAGGTTTTCATGCGTCATAATTCGTGTTTACTTCGAAGCCAATGCATCGAGCGCCGCGGCGACGCGTTGATTCACGACCTCGCCGCCGTGCGTCACGCATGATGGTCCAACCACGTCGTCGTTCATATCGATTTGCAACTGTCCGTCTTTTATCAGCGGCGTCAGAAACGCGGTGACGTTGCGCGAGTAAAGCTGGCTTGCGTGAACCGGCACGGTCGCGGCCAGGTTCGTCGGCGCCATGATCGTGACGCCGTTGCGTTCGACAGTCACGTCTGCCTGACTCACCGCGCAGTTACCACCCGTTGCGCCCGCGAGATCGATGATGATCGATCCACGCTTCATGCCGTCAACCGCAGCTTCTGTTAACAACAGCGGCGCGCGCCGTCCGGGCACTTGCGCAGTTGTGATGACAACGTCAGCAGTCTTCGCATGTTCGGCGATCAACGCGCGTCCACGGTCCATCGCTTCGTCAGAAAGTTCGACTGCATAACCGCCTGCGTCTTCAGTCTTGATCCCGCCGAGATCGACTTCGAGAAATTTTGCGCCTAACGATTTCACCTGCTCGCCGGCGGCGGCGCGCACGTCGTAACCCTCGACAACGGCGCCTAAGCGCCGAGCCGTGGCGATCGCTTGTAGTCCGGCGACACCCGCGCCGAGCACGAGCACTCTTGCCGGCGGAACGGTGCCGGCGGCAGTCATCAGCAACGGAAACATTCGCGGAATTTGCACCGCGCCAATCAGCACTGCCTTGTAACCCGCCACTGTCGCCATCGACGAGAGTGCGTCCATCGCCTGCGCGCGCGTGATGCGTGGGACCAGCTCGACTGAGAAAGTTGTGACGCCACGATCGATAGCAGGAAGTAGTGCGGCGGGTTCATCCAGCGGCCTTAGAAACCCGATCACGACTGCGCCTTTTTTCATACGCGCAAAATCTTCGGCAGGCGGCCGGTTCACCACGGCCAGCACGTCAGCGTCGCCGAGCAGCGCGTCACGATCCGAAGACACTGTGGCGCCGGCTTCCTCATAGTCAGCATCTATCCGGGCAGCATCGAGACCTGCGCCCTGTTCGACAAGCACGGAAGCCTTGAGCGCGACGAGTTTCTTAACGGATTCGGGCATGAGCGCCACGCGCGCCTCCCCCGCCTGCGTTTCACGCAACACGACGACGTTCATGGCACGCTCCGTTTAAGAATTAAAAAATACAGCGGGTGGGAATACTTTAGTGCGGTCTGATAGCCAACAAATCCGAACTTCGGCATAGAGCGACTAGGTTACATCGTGACGACGGATTGGGTGTTCCGAGCGGGTGCAGTATAGCAAATTCCCGGTTCATCTGCGGCCACTCCGCCTTGCACCCCCCCTACCCAGCCACCTATAATCCCAATCCGCTGCGGCGCATTGGTGTAGTTGGTTAACACGCTGCCCTCTCAAGGCAGAGATCACGGGTTCGAGTCCCGTATGCGCTATTCAGTTCTTTGGTCCTATGTAAACCGCCAGTACGAGACTTGCGGTTTGGCCTCAGCTTCTAACTGCCAATACTTACTAATTCGATGCCAACCTTTATTTGAGACATCGCAATTACTGACATCGTAATCACTGACGTTGACTTTTCATCCGAATCGTCATAATTTACCCCACGCTTAAAACCGAAGGCTGCCTCCAAGCCTCTTGCGTCCTCGCAGAACACGCTAATGCAGTCTTCGACCTTGCTCCGCAAAGGCAACGCGGCGGAACTTTTCTTGCTTAAGAGTTGCGTTGGCGATCGGCCTTGCGCGCTCCGCGAGGAGCTTGACATGGACGAAGTTCGATCTAAGCACTTCATGCTGCAAAGGCGGAAGGCAACGTCTTCAAAGACCAACAAGGAGAGATTTCATGAGCGCATCAAATCCACTGAACGGCACCTGGTATAGCTCTGTCGGCTCGAAGCTCGATCTGGAAGTCAATGGCTCTGAGCTGAAAGGCAAGTTCAACAGCACTCAGGATCCGAGCGGCCCCGTCCCCGTGTTCGGGTCCGTCGCAAGAAGCGGCGACTCCAAATCCAAATTCCTCCCAGTGGCATTCTCGGCTTCATGGCCAGCCGGTAAAGATTACGGCCCCTCGGTGACGAGCTACACCGGACAGTACACCAACGAGAACGACCAGGAGCAGATAGAAGTCATCTTCCTCCTGGCAAACCAAGTGGAGAGTACTGTGCTCTGGAAGTCCACGAGCATCGCATCGGAGATCTTCAAGCGCACGCATCCGTAGCACGGGCTGACCCCCGCAGTGTCAGACCTACAAGAACACCATGGCTGGCGAAACGTCGCAGTGAGTTGGATCCCTCTGCGCGCAAAGGAAAGGCTTACATCGCTTCCCGATTATCGGAGGTCGTTTGGCTTGCCGCTAAACTGCTTCCCGCAGCTATTGTTGCAAGAAACTGAGCATTTCTGCCGGTGGCGACAGGAAAAAGTTGCGAAGAGTGTCCCGTATGGGCTACCAAGATATTGACGAAGGTCGTTGGAAGTAAACTCCAGCGGCCTTTTCACTTTGTCAAGCCATGTTGGTGACTACAAACACCAAACAGATTGGCGGACTGGTGCCGCTCACTTATGCGGAAGGAAACGAAGTGCTAACATCGCTTTCCGATTTTATCCAGATCCAGATACACATAGAGAATCACCAGATATGCTCAAGGTATTCAGAGGGAGGCAGCAATGAAGCCCCGTCTGTTTATCGGCTCTTCAAGCGAGAACTTGGAAGTTGCGTATGCTGTTCAGGAGAACCTCTACCGTGGTAGGGTGCCGCTATCCGCGCTGATTGGGAAACACGGTGAGGCCTATCTGGCAACCCTCTCGCTTCCATGGTCAGCAAGGAGATATTTAATCGGAACGTCGTCTCCGCCAAACCATCCGCAGAAGGAGTGTTTCATCAAGTCTGATTCAAACGTATAGATTGACCACGAGACAACACCTGTCTATATTTGAGAATATGGAGGCTAGAAATATCAAAGAGCAAGCGAAGCGATTATTGGAGAGATTGCCTGACGATCTCACCTGGGATGATTTGATGCATGAAATCTATGTTCGGCAATCGATTGATGCAGGCTTGGCTGATAGCGATGCTGGAAAAGTCGTTGAAGTATCGGACGTGCGGAAGCAGTTCGGATTGCCGTCGTGAAAGTTTTTTGGACGGATTCAGCAGTAGCGCAACTTCAAGCAATTCATGATTATCTTGCTCAGACCTCACCTGATTATGCGGTTCGCATTGTCGATCGTCTGACGAGACGTTCTATACAGATTGCGGCATTTCCCAACTCCGGTCGAATGGTATCAGAATACGGGCGGAAGGAAATTCGAGAAGTTATCGAAGGACGATATCGCATTATCTATCTGGTTGACGTAACTCAAGTCCAAGTCCTTGCTGTGATTCACGGTGCGCGCGACCTGCGACCTTAACGGGAGCCAGCGGCCTTTTCTTTTTGCTAAGTGGCGTCGCTTATCAACTCATTGCAATAAAGCAAACTCTCCAGCGCGGTGCAAAGAAATACCGGACGAGCAATAACCCGACGAATGCGAGAGAAAATTCAATTGGAATGGGAATAACAACGGCTTGGTATGTAAGGGTAATCTCTTTACAACCGGACCGCACAAAAAGCCCGGTTGCCAAAAGGAAGGCGCCAAAGATTCGAAGCAAGATAGCTGCGTAGCGCATGAGGATAAATCGATCCGTGCGAGTTTCGAGGTTCTAGGACCGATGGGAACAGGCGGATCTAGCCACCTTTAGCGATCTTATCAAGGGTTTTTTCCTGGTTCTTTCAGCCCGGGTTCGAGAGGGAATCGACACTTATCCGCAATTGACAAACACTTCACCTGACCCAATTATTGGGGAGATCCGCTTACCAAAGAGGGCTATCTTGGCTAGACCCAATTTCATCGAGTTGCCCGCGCGCGACCTCGCGGCGAGTCAGACCTTTTTTGAAACGGTATTCGGCATGACGATGACCGGCTTCGGGCCGACGTATGCATGCACACTCACCGGGGACGTGGACATTGGACTCCAGGCAGACCAACAGGAGGCGACCAAAGCTCCCCTTCCCGTGATCGAGGTGAAGGATCTGGAGGCAACGCTCGCCGCAGTCACTGCGACCGGCGCGCCCATCACCAAACCGATCTTCAGCTTCCCCGGCGGCCGGCGTTTCCACTTCCTCGATCCGGGCGGCAACGAGCTGGCGGCTATGCAGGCAGATGCACAGTGACCCTCGCACAATAGTACGTAAACATTGTCAGGTGTGATTAGCGACTGCGGGCTTCCTTTTCTCCAGCCAGTGGAAGCCCCAGATTACGAAAGAGACCAGGACAGCACTGGCCATTGCGAATCCAAGGGCTTTGGACCAGCAAATTTCACCTTCGAGAGCTGAACCTGCAAAGAAAAGAATGAAGGCAAAAAGATGGACGAGGACACGTTGAATTCTAATCAAACCTCTCTCTGACTGAACAAGCCAAGCCAGCAGTACATCAAGTCCCCACCAGACAGTGAAAATCGTGTCAGGCAGCGCCGCGCTTACTCGTGTCGTGTTAAAGATCTTGCACCAGTCGTTCGCAAAGATGACGACTACGGCCCAGTAGAAATGGACTAGAAAAGCAAGGAAGCTCACAGTCCAGAAAGCTAACCAATATCCACCCGCAGTTTTTGAAGAGCGCCTAAATAGAAAGGTGCAAAGCGCGGGCGTAACGAGTATCAGTGCCGCCCAAGCCGTAAAAAATGTCCGGTGGAGGTTGAGCCGTTGCTCTTCTTTTAGATCAGGTGGCGCCGGAATGTCGGGAGGCGCACTTTTTTCACGAGGAGGTGACAAAGAAAAGATCGGCTGATCTTGGGTCAATGAAGCAGCGAGAAACGCTCCACCCAGCACGATCACAAGGCATATTGCAGCTACGACCATTTGCCGTCCAATAGATTTCATGGCGCTTTCTCCTTTTCGGAAGTCGCGGGCGATTTCATCTACTAACGCCCCGAATACGGTGAAAGCTGTCAATCGAGTTTCTGGACGGACCTATTAGAATGGTGATTTAACGCTGAACCTAGACTTTTCGGACTTTGTCGCCCATCAAGAAGAAGGCGCCGCCGTGTTCGTCTCCCTGAAATGAGACGTTGAATTCAACCCTATCACCGATTTTGAATTCTTTTATCATCCCAGGGTGCACTAAGATCGGAATAGTTGTGCCGACGTGATCGAGGGCGAGATTGCGAAGCTCGCCCACGTCTCGCGCCTCTTCCACAGCGACTTGCCAAATCTTCCCCATGCCATCGGGGCCAGCCTCGATCTCGACGAGCGTACCCCAAACAATGCTCTCATTCGGCGCGGTGGGAACGCCCCTCGGTTGCTGGTAATCCATGGCTATGGAGTAATTTCTACGTCAATCAACATTTCGTTATCACCAGGCGATCCCTTCACGTCGATCTTTATCCCGGTCCAGGTCTCCGTTCCTGATATGTTGAGCGGCGGCTTCGTGTCCTGACCGACGCTCGTATTTAACACGCCGTTAAATTGCGACGGCTATAGATCGTCGGCGTCACCTCGATTACCTTGACCGAAAATTTTCGCCAAGTGACGTTGATTGTCCGCTTGCATAAGTTCGATCGCGAGAAACTGTTCATCGTTAACGTTAGAAATGCTTTCGTTGACCGTGTAGATTGCGACGCCCTCGTCCGGCAGAAAGTGGTCTTGTCCGCGCCGGCGCCGGTATTCCACAACCACATACTGATCCTCAGCCATGCGGCTCGCGTTTCTAATGAAGACCAAACCTCCGCCCTCGGCGGCCGGCTTGAGAACGATGTTCTTAGTGGTCTTGTTCACCTGCTGAACGTCGATCCAATTGTGAAACATACGGAGCATGCCGTTCGGCAGCGACGGGGTCAAGCCGCCGTTGTTCCATGAGCCAGACGCCATGAGGCAGTAATTACCCAGGCCGTTTGATTTGAGGTGCTCTTTTTGTCCGGTGTCGTAGAAATCGGCCCAGCGAGCAGCGAGGTGGCCCCACTCATGCGCGCACACACCCATCTGGCAGTTTTCCGGCACTGTGAGGAAGGTTCGAACTTGCGTCCCATTAACATTGGCGGGCTCTGGAAGAACCCATTTCAGACTCCAGATATCGGTTCTCTTGCCTGTCTGCTCTGCGCCGCCGCCGGCATGTATGATGAAAAGCGCGGTCACGAAGCCTTCACCTAAAACGTCGAATTCGGAGAAATCTATTTGTCCGGTGTCGATTGCGGCCTGCACGGCGTCATGGGCCATGCCTTGCGCGTTGCGTGGATAGTTTACCCATACCAGAGCTCCCGTTGGTGTAGTAATCACTGGTATGCGGAAGCCTCAACCATCCATGCACACTTCCCTGTACATCGATTCCTCTCTCGCCTTGTGAAAGATTGAAATTACTAATCCGGCGGTAATACTCGCTCATGCTGCCGGTAGGGAAAACATCGATGTCGCCGAACAGCATCTGCTCGTAAAAGGACGGGGCTCGCTCTCCGCTGTTGGGCCGGTCGTCGAAATCCACCAGCAGCACGAGTGTTTTTATGACACCTCGCAGCGGGCTGGGAGGACGATCGATGAGCTCTGGCCCGCTAGTCGGCTTGAAGCCGTCGGCCACCGTTTTGCCATCGTCCAGACCGCGGACGTTCGCTCCTCGCCGGCTCGCACCCCAGACTGCGAAGAATTCTTCGAACGTCGTTTGCGCCGGAAGGCGTTTCGTCTCGATCAAGCCTTTGTACGTGGCGAACAGCTCCAAAAGGAGTGTGGGTGAAGGTGGAATGAGGCAACGGTCTTCGCGACATTGGGTACGGACTCGGGGCAAGCGAACTAACATAACTCCTCCTCTTGTATCGGTTCTTAAATTGAGATTGTCGAGCGGTCAGGATCGCGGAAGCACGGGGCGCTACTTCATTCTGAACATGCTCTCTATCCACCTATGCTGGAAGTTTGAAAAACGTTTCTGCCCGGCCAATGAAACGAATTCGGCGCTGTTCCCATATTGATAGGAAGGCTTTTCAATAGCAGCCGATCCGAGTGCACCTGCTCGGTTCTCGGCGTCAACTCACTTCTCCCAAGGGGACGCCCGAATGACCATCGAAGCCAGCGAAAATCCTCAACAGGCGTTCAGTCACATCCACGCCGAGGAACTTCTCGAAGTCAAAAAACGACGCGAAAGACAGTCGTACGACACCACCGAAATCGATCCGGCTCAGCCTGATCTCGTCGGTCTGTCTTTGTCCGGCGGCGGAATCCGCAGTGCGACTTTTTGTCTGGGTTTTCTTCAGGAACTACAGCGTCTTCGTCTGCTGCGTATTTTCGACTACCTCTCGACGGTGTCGGGCGGCGGTTATCTCGGCGGCTGGTGGAGCGCGTGGCTTTCGCGGCGGCAGGAGGACACCTCCCAACCTCCTGCATTCGAGCAAGAGGACGTTCGTGATCCCGTCAGCTTGTTACAGCGCAGCGTGGAGTCACTCGATCCCGTGGCCCGGGATTTTCGAAAACACCTCCAAAGTTGTACAACAGGACAAAAGCTCCTGAGCGTGCTTCAACTAACAGATCTACACCAACTCACTCCGCGACTTTACGAACCGCTGACCGAGGAGCTGAACGCTTACATTGACAAAGGTGAAACGCTGGAAGAGAGATGGGAACGAAAGACACGTCTGGTCGACGCCTTTCCTTGCGAACTGCGGGACATTTTCCCGCCCCTGGAGCAAATCGAACCTGAGCGCGAGAGAGACAATGATGCCAGCCAAAAAGAGTCGGAAGGCTCGCGTTGCGCGTGGAAAGATCCGGTTCACCACTTGCGCCTGTTCGCCAACTACCTGACGCCGCGCAAAGGCATTCTCAGCGCCGACACATGGCGCGCGATCTCCGTCATTAGCCGTAATCTCATTCTTACCTGGCTCATTTTGCTGCCACTGCTCGGCGGAGTGATGCTGCTCGGTCAGGCTTACTTCTTCCTGAATCCCACTACGCAGGAAGCGTTCAGATGCGTGGGCGCCGAGTGCGCCACGTGGGCCAAGCAGCAACCGGTGGTGTTATGGCTCATCGCGCCAATCGCCTTTTTTCTCATCTCGAGTGTGGTCATGGCGATCGCCTGGCTGCTGTGCAATCGAGACAGTTCATCCCCGCTCGATTGGATAATTCAGTGGGCCTGTCTCGTCGCGCTGGCGGCATTAATGATATCGGCTGTCTATGCGATTCCGGTGTTGCAAACCGGCTTTCAAAACTTCTTTCATCTTCCGGAAACGCTGAGCTACCTCGTTCCAATGCCGTGGCACACGCCAAGTCAGGAACTCGCGCCGTACGTGAGGTGGCTGCGGTTTGCGGTCGTATGGATCCTGATACTTCTGGTCAGTGTGCTCATCATGTGGCACTGGGGCTTGAACGATCACAAGTTTGCGAATGGAGAAGCGACACCCGAAGCAATTTCGTCCTGGAAACGTGAAGTGCGTCGCAGCCGGTTTGGCCGGTGGCAATCGAAGTTGTTGGTGACGACGGCAGTTGTTTCCGTGGTGCTGCTGCTTTCATGGGTTAGTTGTCTATTTACCAGAGGTGACGGAATAAGATGGGGAATCAAGATTCCCGTCGCCCTGGTGCCAATACTTTCTGCTATCGGTGGTTCGATATTCACTGCAATGCGGGCCACGCCGGCGCCTACAGAAGATCGGCAGACATCAAAGCCACCATCCTGGATGAGCCGGTTTGTCTTTGCTGTTACACCGCCGCTGGTTGTGTGTGTGCTCGCGGTAACGGCGTCGGCAATTGTTCACCAGTTGCTGCTCAATCTTGCCAAACCAGATTCTGCGTACCAGAGTTCAATCTACGCCTTGCTGAATGTCGGAGCCATCCTGTCGATTGCGTTGTGCATGGGACTCGCGATCTATGAACTGGAAGGCATTGAATGGTCCAGGCTGTTCCAGCCGTCGTTGCAATCCGCCATTTTTATCTGCCTGGTAATGATCAACGTAAGTTGGGGAGCACAGGCGTTTTTCCGTTATGGGAATACAAACCCGGGCGCGATGTGGCGCTACTTGCTGCTGACGTCAGCTTCCTTCGCCGTGCTCATCACTGCGGTAGTGTTCGGCAAACTGATCAGCGACGGAAAGTTGAAGTTGGGCAAAGATCCCACAGGCGAAAATGCCACTGCGGTGCGTTCGCTTTCGAAGGGATTGGGTGCGGCCGCAATACTCTTCCTTGCGCTAACGACCGTCGGCCTCATCATCGGTCTCTTGATCTACTTCAACACTGCCGAGAACGTTTACCTCAACACTGCTCAGAAACTCGTCGGCAAAGTCTCGCGCGCGCTTGTGCTAACGCTACTTGCCATAGCCGGCGGCGTGATTTTGTTCCGGGTCCTGGTCAACCGGATGAAGACCCAGGGCAGGAATCAACTCAAGATCAGAGTGCTCGGCTCGTCCAACAGATTCTCCGGACGTCCCGAAGCGTTGTGGCTGACCGCATCAGTTTGTTTGACTGTGCCGATTCTCATGATCGGGGCGGGCCACTATCTCGGCTGGCACGAGACAACGCAGGACTCAGGAAAAGAGGCGTTGACGATTTTCCCGCTTTGCGTCGGCTTGATGCTGTTCTCGATGATGGCCCTCCGAGCCCTGGTCATACAAAAAGAACTGAACGGACACGGAGGAGAGGTTTCACCCTGGTATGGCGGCATATTTCAGTGGCTAATCAAGACAATCCCGAGAGCGCGGGAAAACGAGCAGCGTGCTTGTCACTTGTTGGCACTGGCCGCGATCTGTCTCATTGCCTTACTCGACACAATAATACGCGGCTTAACTCCGGGTGAGTTTACGGCGACGTTGGCTACTACGCCGGCAAACTGGAAGCTGATGGCGGTCGCGTTCTTTGTGAGTTTACCGCTCTTCGGTGTTTCTGTTTTTCAGATCCCGTTCGACAGATCTGACTATCAGAGATTCAAGTTCAAGAGACAGCCGCCACGATGGATGTTCAGCCAGCCTTTCCTTTGGTCGCTGGCTGCTGTTTGCGTGATTTGGGCTGCCATAGCAGGGTTGCAGTTGCCGAAATGGCTCGCCCACGTGGCCCATATTCCTTTGAGCACTGGCTTGACTCCGATCCTGTTGCCTGTGGCGGCCGCGTGTTTTCTGATCGTTCTGTTCGAGTTCTACTGGGGCGAGCACGACAATCTGCGTTCATTGTTGCTGGCCGCGTTTGCGTATCTGGCCGTGGCGGCGGTTTTTTTCCTGCAGCTTGCAGGCGCCAGCACTAACTGGCATCTCGTTCTCGGCTTGCTGGCGGCGATCTGTGTTTGGGTTGGCGCGTTGGGCTGGATGGTCGATCCAAACGCGGTATCGATGCACCAGTTTTATAAAGGTCGGCTGGTGCGCGCTTATCTTGGAGCGTCAAACATGCGCCGGTTCAAGCTCGGTAACAAAGAGATCACCGAAACCGTCGCCGGCGATGACGTGCCGCTCAAGTCGCTGATCAACTGCGACCGGGGTGGACCATATCACCTTATAAACACCACGCTGAATCTTTCTGCCGGTCGCGACCTGGCCACTGCGCAGCGATCCGCGTCGTCGTTTGTGCTCTCGCAGAAATACTGTGGCTCATCGCGAACCAAGTATTGTGTGACTGACGAATACATGAACGGGCAAATGACTTTGGGCACTGCCGTCGCCGCTTCAGGCGCTGCAGTAAGTCCGAGCATGGGCGCTAAAAAACCGACGTCGGCACTCGCGATGTTGATGACGTTGCTGAACGTGCGGCTTGGTTACTGGGCGCCAACGCCCAATCGCAAAGGCTGGAATTCGTCACAACCGAGACTGTGGCCGTTCTATCTCGTCAGGGAGTTTCTCTCGCAAACAAACGATCTTTCCGATTATTGCTACCTTACGGACGGCGGCCATTTCGACAACACCGGCCTTTATTCGTTAATCGAGCGAGGCTGCAGGTTTATCGTGCTGGTGGATTGCGGCGCAGATCCAAAGCCGCCTCGCTTCGAGGATCTGGGCGAAGCGATCAGACGTTGTCGTATCGACTTCGGCACGGAGATCAATTTGAAGTTGGAGCCGTTCTTAAAGAACGACTGTCCGAAGAGTCCGATGAATGAATCGTGTTTTGCCGTCGGCAAGATCAAGTTTTCCGAAAAACACTTGCGAACTCTGGCCCTGGCTGGAAAAGGCGAAGCATACGGGCCAAAGCGCGACGCGTCGAAGCGCGAAGGCATCATCGTCTACGTCAAGCCTTCATTAATCCCGCACGCGCCCGCGGACGTTCGTGGTTATGCGTTTGAGAATGATTTCTTTCCGCAACAGCCAACCACGAACCAGTGGTTTGGCGAGGCGCAGTTTGAAAGTTATCGCCGTTTGGGGCAGACGTGTGCACATAGCGTGTTTGGTGACATCAAGAGTGAAGGTCTCGAGAATCGTGGCCGTCTCTCGATGAAGAAGATCCAAACGCTGTTTAGCGGACTGCACGTGCAAGCTCACAAGGCCGCCAGCTCTTAAGCCAAAAAATTTTCTCTCCATCCGTGTGATGGATTCGTTTGTGGAGCCACTTGTGTACAAATGGCTCTACAAACATCAAATCTCGTCATGGTTGGAATCGGCAGCGCGAATGACGTGCCGCCGAATTCGGAACAACCTCGGTTAGGCGACGGTATTCACCTGCGTTGGGCTTTTAAACGCGAGCTCGGGTTTCCGTGGCATGGCTTCTATCTTTTTCGCCGCGTACATCAGGCGGGTACGCTGTCGTGGCTCAGCCAGCACACGGGCAAGTTGCCAAAGGGGACTTGGCCCAGCAACAGCCTCGATACGCCGTTCGGTCGCGTCGTCAGCGACCGGAAACTGGTCCTGACTGAGGATTTTCCGCCGCCGGACTCGGTCGAGTTTGACCTCGACACTCGCCAGTTTCTGGCGGTGGTGTTTCCGGAAGCCGAACCGGTCAGACGTGTCGATGCGCGCATCGGTTTTCGTTCGCGAGTTGGCGATCCGCCGGCGACGAAGAGCACCATTTCATTTCTCGGCCGCGCACAAGGTTCTGGTCCAAACCCACGATTCGAAAACGGCGTGCGGTTTGAAGCGCTCGATCAAGGCGATAAGCCACGGCCAAACACCTTCATCCGTTCGGTCCAAACCAGCACGGGAACAATCACCGGACTCGGCTGCAAGTTCAAACTGAACATCGTCCTGCCGCAACCCGCGACTTTCGTCGAGATCACACTAACAGGCGCAGGCCGCCGAAGTACTCCTCAAGGCGCACCCACGATCGAGATCCTGGACCAGAAGGGAGAACGGCTCGACATCGTCGCCATGCGCGATCCCGGCAGTCGCGAGCCGGAAACCTTTCTGCTTACCGGACCAGACATCAAGCAGATCGTCATCGACGAGAGCTTGACTGAGATTGAGCTGGAAGACGCGCAGGATCGAGTGATCCTGAATGAGGTGACATTCGGGACCGGCACGCTGTCGGAAGTTCACTTCACCGCCTTCGCCGGCACTACGCCCGTGCGCGAGACAACGATTCGCGGCTATGCAGGTCGCATCGTCACCACATCGCTCGAATTTGAAGGCATCACCACAGTGGAGCTCGCGCCCGGCGCGCCCGCAGCGTTGATCGATCTCGGGGCCGTCCCGTTTTCACAAGGCGCGACGAACGGTTGGACCAAGCTGTCAGGCTTTCAATATCCGCTGCGTCTCCCCATCACGCATCCGGACTATCCGTGCACGCCGCAAGCGGCCGAAAACTTCGCCGCCGCGCGACAGCTCGCCACGGATCGCATCAAGTACGGCAGTTCGCAGCAGTTCACGTCGGCGCCCGTAGCCGTCACAAACGCCGGCACGATCTTGGTAACCAACGGTTCGCCAATCGTCACCGGCACGAATACGAATTGGACCAACGCCCTCGTCGACGCAGTGCTGCAAGTAAGCGGCGACGCGACGGTCTACACGATCGTGATGGTCGTGTCGCCGACGAAGCTCGTCTTGAGTCGAAACTACTCCGGCGCGTCACGCAATGGTTCGCCGTATTCGATCTCGCGCGACAAGTTTGGACAGCTTTACAGCTATCTCGCGAACCTCGTCGTAGGCGGCAAAGCCGCAGGCGCAATGATCGATCGCGCACTGCCGTTGCCGGTGACGACGTCAGGCACAGTCGCCGTCAGCAAAGACTCGGCAACGGTGCAGGGAACCGGAACCGCGTGGGGCTCGCATCTTGCCGGTCTCGATTTCCAACTCAACGGCGAAGACACGGTTTATATAATCACCAGCGTCGATTCGCCGACCAGGCTGACACTCGAACGGCCATTCACCGGCGACTCCGCCACAGCGCAGCCGTATCGCATTGGCGCGCGTCTTCAATCGTCAACATCAGGCGAGATTGCGCCGCGTATGCCCGCGCAATCGCCGTTGGACATGGTCCTGCTCGGCTCGTTGCATCCGGCCGTCGCGCAAATGAGCGGTCTTTACTGGCTCGATCCCACCGCCGATCCGGCACAAACCTACGACTACCTCGTCGTCGGCGATTACACCGGCGCGGCCCAGCTAAACGCAGACAACATGCTGGCGATCATTCAACAGACGGGCTTCGCCAATGTCGACGGATCGATCGTTTACAACCTGCAATTGGCCCAGGCGCTCACGTTAGAAAAACCGCAGCAGCTCGAAGTGTACGCGTTGCCGGGCAGCAGCCGGCGCACTGAAACCGGCGTCGCCGAAGAGTCAATTAATAACGTCGGCCTGCGTTGGGAGCTGAACAAGACGGACTTCGGCGTGCTGCTTCCGGGACGCAGCATCATGTATCACCTCTGGCGCGCGAATCTCGGAAACGGCGCGACGCCAAATCCGTCAGCTCAATACAATCTGATCTCAAAAAACTGGCCCATACTCGTCGCCGAGAACAACGTCGCACGCCAATCGTCACCCGACTGGCCGCCGTTCCCGATGCACGCGCTCGACAACGCCCTTAGCGATGGCTGGTACAGCTACCAGGTCAATGGCATCGACATCTTCGGACGTCACACTCCGAACAGTGTCCCGAGTGTTTGGCGGCAATGGTCGCCCGCGCCGGAACCACGCCCGTGGTACTACGTCAATCCACCGAGCGACGCTGTCATTCATCAATCGGCGATCCGGTTGCTTAGGAAAGTCGCGCCGCCGCCGCCCACGGGCATCGAAGCTTTCGCGCTCGATCCTTCCGATCCGACGACGCTCAAAGACGCCGCGTATACGCAATGGTGGGACAGGCTCACCGCAGCGCAGAAGAACATGATTGGACTGCGTGTGCGCTGGCAGTGGCCGCAAACACACATGGACCAGGCGCCACACACGCGTGAGTTCCGCATTTACTACCAGCCCGGCAGCTTGAACGCCGTCCTGGGCAACACGCAAACCGTCGCCGCCAATAGCTTCGAAAGCGAAGTCACGACAGACATTCCAAACACCGAACCGGCGAACACCTTTGCCGGGGCGACGCTCTACGCCGGCAGCGATGCGTTCGTAATCGTCAGCAGCGAAGCCGGAAGCCCGTTGCGCGTGCGAGTGAGAAATGTTGGACCGCACGACGACATCGCGCCGCCGTCCAACGTGCCGTGCACGATTACGACTCCACCTGCATTCACCGCAGGGCTTGCATCGGTTGCGAGTGGATCGAAAGTCGTCACCGGAAACAGCACCGATTGGACCAGCAGCCTCGAGAACATGTTGTTCCGCATGGCGACAGACGAGCGTTCGTATCGCATCGCTAGCGTGATCTCTGCGACTCAACTGGTGCTCGAAGAAGCTTACGAGGGCGTCACGAAAGGCGATCGGATCTACAGCATTCGCCATCCGCGGTTTGTTGATTACGCCGCACCAGCCGCCTGGCAACGCCGCTATTTCGTCGTCTCCCGGGATCAAAACTGGACGTCCGGCACCGACGCCGCAGGCAACCCCGTGCGTAACTACGAGATCTTCCTGCCCGCGCCGGGAGACACGACGCAAGGCGGCTTGCCGCTCACGGCTTCACGAACCGAACCAATCGTCTACGCGCACGTCGGCGTCACCGCCGCTGACGACAAGACGCACACGCCGGACGATCCGAAGTGGACGGGCACGTGGTCGGGCCGTCCTGGCAACGAAAGCCGGGTTGGACCACCAGCCAAAGTCTTCCGCGTGCTGCGCGAAGCGCCGCCGGCGCCTTCGTTACCGCGAATGCCGGAGCGCGTCTCGGCTACGCCTGCTAATCACAACGGCGTCTCGTTCTACACGTTTCGCTGGCAGCCGCTGGCCCAAACTGCGACGCACATCTTTCGCGCTTTCGACGACGCGTTGTTCAAGATCGACTGGTCGTTACGCCCACGTCCGGCGCTCGATCCAACGAAGCTCGAATTCTTTCCGGACGCCGGCGATCTGCGTTGGAACAGCACGAAGCGGCAGCAAGTCGCAACGGAGCTGAACCAGTTAAACGTATTCGCGCACGACGCCGCGGGCACAGTTCAAGCGTTCAATTACTACCGCGCGCTTTCATCCGACGCGTTGCGCGTGCTTGCAGGTCTGCCGGGCAACGACGCGGCTTTCACGCAAGTCACGACGTCGCCTTTAAACCCTGACGATCCGGCAAACGCAAACCGTCGTGGTCCAGACGATCCGGACAACTTCCACGTGGGTGATCCAAACAACCCGCTCGCATCGCCAACATTGCGCGCGTTCGTCGACCAAATCGACGGCCGCACTACGAATCGATACTTCTATCGCGCCGCCAACGTGGACGCCGCGCAAAATCGCAGCGCGTTCAGCCTGGCGGGATCGCCGGTCTCGTGTCCCGATCTCGTGCCGCCGGACGCGCCGGTGATCACACGCGTACTCAGCAGCGACGAACGCGTCCTGCTGCGCTGGACGCACACGCGCGCGAGCGAAGTCACGCGATTCAATCTCTATCGCGCAGACCAACCCAACACCGACCCGCGATTGATGACGCTGCGCGAGATCATTCCATCGCTGCGTCGAATCATCATCGTCGCGGGCACCGCACACTTCCGTTTCGCGAACGGCGTGCAACAAGTCATCGGCGTGTATCGCCGCGACCAGGCGAACCCGCTCGCTTCACCACCGCACGCGCAGCCGCCAGGTGCGACCAATTTCTGGACCGGTCCACTGGCCGTCATGGTCCCCGACGCCGACGGATACGGCGCAACGCTTTACGGCTTAGGCGCACTGACTAACGGCACGGAAGTCACGATCGTGTTTCGTGATGCGAAAGGCGTCGAACGACTGGTCGACAGTCTCGCCCTGGAGTTTACCGACGAAGCAGTCGAACCGGGACACGACTATTTCTACTGCCTGAGTGCAGTGCGGGTCACAGCGCAAGCCGGCGCCGAGATCGAATCACAAGTTTCGCGAATCGTTCGCGGCCGGCCTGCCGGTGAACCTGCTTTGAGTTGAGGAGAATGTTTATGGCGACCTGGTTTTCAAAACCTATTACGTGGAAGTCGACGGGCATGACGCTCGATTCAAGGCCCGACAACCAGTTGCTGGTGAAGAGCACGCCCGGACCGATCGAGCTCAGGGCGTTGTACGACGGCTTCGTCGTCTACCGATCCAAAAGCGGCGATCAAGGAAACCTCGAGCTGGTGCTGATGCCGGACAAGTGGCCCGACAACATCCAGAAGTATTTCAATCCGCGATATCCGGCACTTGCAGTCACCTCCGGCATCACCGAGTTGCCGCCGGGGCGGGTGGTCTACTTCGATCTTCCGAAGAGCGTCATCAAGCAAGGTCTTCACAAACTGATCTTCGATAACTTCAAGATCTACGTAGGCGATAACACGAAGATCCATCTTTCGCTGGACTTCATTCCCGACATACCATTGTCCCTCGTCACTCTGAAGTCGACGCTGTTGAAGTTGTGGAACAGCACTCCCGATCCCGGCGAGAGGCAAAGGATAGTAGCTGCCGAGATCGACCGCGTGTTGGACCAGGTTTTGAATCGTTCACTTGAAGACCTGATGCTGTTCGGATTGCCGGTCCAGGGAAACGATGTGCTTTGCAGCGCCGGCAACGCCACGTCGCCTGCTGAAGTGACGTTTGAGATTCGTAATCTGTATGGCGAACCACTCAACGTTCACTACTACCTCAACAAGATTGAAAAGACTCCGAAAGAATTAGCGCCGTCGCCGCCGTTTCCAGCCGGCGATCCACCGCCGCCACGCTTCAAACCGGCGGGCCAGTTTCTGCCGATCCGCATCCCGAAACTGGGTGGCGTCGAATTTAACGGAATGACGATCGGACTTCCGGTTTATGAATCGCCGATTGTCTGGACGCACGACTACGATCCGTCGACTGGCAGTCACAGCACCTCGCTCGAACTGCGTCCCGGCGCGAATGTTGAAATTCCGTCACTCGACCGTCGCATAGAACGACGCATCAACACGATCTGGGACACCGATCACGCTCTAATCAACAAACACGCCGAGATCTTTCAAGTCCCATGCGAGCTGATTCTCGCCACGATCTTCAAAGAGTCGATGCCGCTCGCCGACGACAACGCCGACGTTCATTCCATTCGCCTGGAAGAAGTAAAAAAATCCGGCGCCCATCCGACTGACTACGAGGATCTGATCGCGAAGTCGAAGACGTCAGGCTCGTCGCTTACCAAAGACGCAATCGAAGCGTGCTGGAAACTCGCCGGTTTATGGGCCACCCACGAAAAGGGTCTGGCGTACGAGCCCCGGAAACATGAAGTCAAGCCTGACAAAGTCACGGAGTTAAAGCCCGAATTGCCGGTTGAGCCTGCGGACAAACTTGGCGACTCAAATCTGTTGAAAAAGATCACGTGGCGGCAACTTGAAGAGATGGTCCAGTTGAAACCGCACCTGCTCGCGTACGAGACGATGCAGTTGCCGGTGTTGGGTAAGACGAAGCCGGGCGCCTATCACTACGATCTAATTGCGAGCGCCGCAAACCTTGGACCCGACGTTGCCCGGCTTTATTTCGAAAACGTCGGCGGTGTTCGGCTGAATAGCGGGAAAGAGCAACTCCTGACGCTTGCGCCGGTGGAATTCCCATCCTACGCCTTGCCGACAAACAGGAACTGGCCGGTGTTTGTTGACGCCGCCGATCCGACGAAGTTCGTCAAATGGGAACAGTTGATCGCCTTGCTGAAGCTGCTGGAGGCGAACGGCGTGAAGAACGTTCCTAAAGCGATCTACAAGCTACAGCCGCTGCTGTCGACCCATGATTATTCGTACTCAAAATTGTTCGCCGCGCCGGAGCTCGTGAGGATTCTCGGCATTACCCTGGCGCAGGCGGAGAAGCTCCTCGATCGTTACTTTGGGTTAATGACAAAGGACACGGTGTTCGCACCGTTGGTTGGTCCGGATCCCAAACAGCCCGGTGTGGTAAGGAAATCCGATCCACATCCTGACACTGAATACCTGACGATCACCGAGCTGAGAGCGATGTCGCAGATCTATCCCGGGCGCATCTCGATCGGAGTGGGCCAGATCCTTATCGACACCGCGACGCGAAAAGTCATTCCCTGGGTCAAAAAACACTTCGGCGCCGCTTTCTTCACCACGACGATTGGCCTTCCTTCGGCGCCGCCTGACACCGTCGACGCGATGATCCCGTGGCTCTGGACCAACCTGTGGGAAAACAAGGAACTGCAAATCGCGCTCATCGCTTCTTATCACAAACAGAATGCGACGATCTTCTGGCAGCCCTTCGAAGACAACGACGACAACAAGTACAAGGTCGGCGAGATGATGACGCGGTTCGATTTTCCGCGAGTCGCCGCGGCTTACAACGCAGGCATCGTCAGGAAACCACGCCTGGCGCGCGATGCCATGCACCCCGACGTCGATTGGGGACTGCACACGTTCGGCGATTACTTCGCGCCGACCTGGTCGGCGATCACTTTTGCGGTCACGCGCTTTGACAGCATGACGTCGACCGATCCCAAGTGGGCCCGCGTGCGTTTGCGGCCCGATCTCGAAACAAATTCCGGAATGGATGCACGTTAGAAAGGCGGTTGAGCGATGGGTGTTCCTTTAAGTGTGATGTTGCCTCAGGACTTGCGGGATTTTACGGTGCCGCTCGGTCTCAATGCCTTTCTCGATCACGTCCTTTACGAGGACATGGCGATCCGGCAGGGTTTCCTGACTGAAGACGCAGAGGGCGAGCGCGATCCCGAGTTCGCGTTTGGACCACAGTTGGACCTCTACTTCAGAGGACGGCTGGCAGACAACCTCGGTCTCGCGTTGCCGTCGATCGCCGGCATCGAGCTGGTGCTCGGCGCGGGACGAATCGGATTCGACGCGGCTGTCGACTTCGAAGCCGAACAGATCTCGATCACGCTCAGCGCGGACGTCATGCGTTTGCGTTTCGCGCGTTCGCTCTTGCAGCCGGTGGTCCGAAAAGAGATCGTCGATCCAAACGATCCTTCGGGACAACGCCCGATCACGATCTTCGAAGCCGATCCCGATCAGAACAAACAGATCGAATTGGTGTTCCAGGTCGCGGTTACGGTCGACGAAACGGGCAGCATTCAAGTTCGCTGGCCGGAGAATTCACCGGAGAGTCTGACGTTGCCGCCGGCGATGATCGGCGACACGAGGATCGTCGTCGAAGGAAACCTCGGGATCGATTTCTCGACGACTTCGGCGTTGCAAAATGTGACTGGACGCGCGCTCGATCCGGAGTGGGTTGGCGTCGTCGTGCGCGACTTCAAGATCTACCTGCCGCCCGACATCCCCGGAATCGTTCCGCAGCAGATAACCGGAAACTGTCTCATCGGCAGCCGCGGTTTGAGCGCCGTGTTGTGCGGTAACTGGCGCGATGCAGCAGACAATCCGACCGCCGTCTTTAAAGAAGTCAGGCAACCAGACAACACATTGAAGAGGTTCTATGAAGGCGCGGGCAGCTTTTCGTTCTTTGGTCTGCCCGGCGGGATGCGATCGCTCGAGCTCGACTTCGAAGACAATTTGCCGGTGCGCAGCGAGGTCGAAGCCGAGTTTTTGTTGCCGTTCTTCGAAGCGCCGGTGGCGGTGAACCTGGGCGTCGGACTCGACGGTTCGATCGATCTCGAGCTGCGTCCGCCTGCCGATGGATCGGACGCGCTGGTGAAGGTTCGCAAAGAGAACCTGTTGGAGTTGACGATCGCATCGCTTGGCGTCGAACGGAACGCCGATTTGGTGAAGTTTGGCTTATCAGGAACGATCAAGCCGTTGATTCCCGGAGTCGAGTGGCCCACGTTTCGTGTCGACGAGCTCTCGATCGATACGAAAGGCGATGTTCATCTCGAAGGCGGTTGGTTGAACCTGCGCGAGAAGTACACGGTCGACTTCCACGGTTTTCAGCTCGAGATCAGCAAGCTCGGTTTCGGCAAGACTGATAATGGCGGCAAGTGGATCGGTTTCTCCGGCGGCGTGAAGCTTGTGAGCGGCATGACGGCGGGTGCGTCTGTCGAAGGTTTGCGCATCACGTGGTACGAAGACGGCCGTGCGCCGGAGATCTCGCTCAATGGCGTGCGCGTCGAATTCGAAGTGCCAAACGCGCTGCGATTCGATGGCGAAGTCTCATTCGATCCGGTGCTGAAACAATTCCGCGGCGCGGTGAAGCTCGATCTGAAGGCGTTGAAGATGCAAGTGGATGCCACCGCGGTGTTCGGCACGATCGAGAGCAAACCGTATCTCGCGATCTATCTGGCGGCGGAGTTTCCGGCAGGCATTCCATTATTCGCGACCGGTCTCGGCGTCTATGGCATGGCGGGATTGTTTGGCTTGAATATGGAACCAAACCGCGCGCCGAGTCAGCCCTGGTATCAGCTCCGCTCGGAGACTGACTGGTACCACAGCGGCGACGACGGCGTCACGAGTCTCGCCAAGTGGAGACCGCAAATCGGCAGCATGGCTTTTGGCGCGGGCGTCACACTCGGCACGATCGCCGACAACGGTCACACGTTCTCCGGCAAGATGTTGCTCGCGATCGTCTTTCCTGGTCCAATCCTCATGCTGCAAGGATCGGCGAGCCTCCTTCAGGAGCGCACTCAGCTCGACAAGGACGCAAACTTCAGCGCCCTCGCGGTGCTCGACGGCCGCGCCGGAACGCTGCAAGTCGGACTCGACGCGAATATCGTTTCGACAAGCAGAACGGAAGTTTGATCGATATCAACGGCGGCGCCGAAGGTTTCTTCAACTTCAACGATCCGAACGCCTGGCGCATCAATATCGGATTGAAAGAACCGCGCGACCGGCGTTTGAGCGCTCGGTTGTTCAAGCTGTTCGACTCCTACTCCTACGTGATGCTCGATCCGCAGCAGCTCGCGATGGGCGCGTGGGTTGGTTTCAAGACAGCAATGGCAGTTTGGACCACTCGGCGTGGTCTCGAAGCGTGGATCGACGGCAATGCGCGCGTAAGTTGGAAGCCCGCGCATTTTTACGGCGACTTAGGCTTCATGGCAGCGCGAGGCTTGCGGTTTTTGGTTTCAGTGCCGGGTTGACTGTCGACGCGAGCATCGCTGCCGACGTTTTTGATCCTCTGCACATTCGCGGGACAGTTCAACGTCGGGATCGATCTGCCGTGGCCGTTGTCTGACATCGCAGTGAACGTGAAGTTGGAGTGGGGACCGCAACCAACGCCGCCCCCATTGCCGCTGCCGCTCAAGGAAGTCGCGGTCGAGCATTTCAAAGCCTCTACAAGCTGGCCGCTCCTGCGCATCGCCGCGCGGGACGACACCGCCGTTGCTGTTGCCGAACTACGACTCGAACAACGACGGATTTTTCCAGAATCGCCCAGCGGCAACATTGTGCCTGCCAACCTAAACCGAATCACCAGTTGTGCCTTTGGACAGCCGTCCGCACGTCACGTTTGCGCGCAACGTCAATGACGACGCTTTAGTTGGTGTGAATGCGCAGCGCGTTGTGCCGGAGTTCGAACGCATCGGCGATCCGGTCAGGAACGAAGGACCAGCGCGTGTTCGCTACGGCTTGAAAGCAGATCGTGCTGGAGAAGTTGAGAGATGGTGAATGGCGTCCGATGGCGCGCAAGGGAAGAACGCAAACGTTTGCCGGCCAATTTGCCGACGCTTTTTGGTTCGTGGGCGCCTGTGCCGCAAATGCCGGGAGGCGGCGGCCGCAATGTCGGACAAACAAAACTATGGCTATGGTCCAAGACTCCGTTTGAATACACGCGCCACAGCACACGCGCGTGGGATGAATGGTTTAGCGATGAATACAGCGATTATCCGTGCCAGACGTTGCCGGGGATGGCTGGAACTTCGAAGACATCGCGCCAGACGAGAATTTGCCCGATCCTGGCGGCATCCTGACGAACCAGAACTGTCGATCGCCACCAGGCGAGTCACTGTCGCTGGTCGAGTTGAACCGGCCGTCGCACGGGCTTACTCATGCTTTTGGGATCGTGGGCAAAGGTCGAGCCGACATCATGCTGCCGCATCCTACGAACCTCGTGCGGATCATGATCACCGACAGCCGGCTCTTTCGTGTCAGTGAGTTCACCGGCACGATGGCGGACTCAAACGTTTCGGAGCATTTCTTGGGGCACTGCGGAGCATCCGTTCATCGAGATCCGCGGCATCGAACATCACGCGCGTCGCACTACTTCGCGGGACAATATCAACAGTTGGCTTTGACGGAGGATTTAGGGGCGCGATCGGAAGTGACTATAATCCCGCGCTGCATCAGATCGTCTTTGTTGAGTTTAACGGCAACCTTTCGGTTTGATGATCTGATCAGCGGCGAGTACAAGGTGCTTGGCACTGGTTACACCAGGCCCGAAGATGTTCTTTCATCTGACGGCACAGTGGCTTATGTGACTGAACGAAGCGGAACTTGTTGCGCGTCGATCTTACGGAGGGCAGCGCGGATCACGCTAATGCCACGGTCGTGAGCACGGGTATGACAGAGCCACACCAGATCGCGCTTGACGAAGAGGATCGGCAAGGCTTATCTCGTCGAGTTTGGCGGGCAGGGAGGTTGCTGAGGATTGATCTGGATGGTGAGCGACAGCGGGAAACAGACCGACTCTGTTAAGTGGGCTCGATCAAGCCGTGGGCCTGCTCATGTCAGGCGATTTAACGATTGCATACGTGAGCGAACAGGGCGGGCGGCGGCCGGTTGACGCGCATCACGCTCGAAACTGGCGTGCGTGAGACTCTGTTCACGCAACTCGGCGCGGTGTTTCTGCTGCGTTGGGCCAACGACGCACACGACGCGATTCTCGCCACGAAGCGTGATAACAACTCGTTGCTGCGAATGGATCTCAACAATCCAGGCACGCCGCCGGAGAAGGTCGCGAGCGGCTTCCGTTGTTGCCATCGAGCGTCATCGTGCTGCCAAACGATCGCTACGTTGTTTGCAGTGATCAGGTGTTGACGATGTTTGCGGCGACAACGCTTATCCCGAAGATCGTCGACGTCGGCGCGAATGTGCTGGTCCGTCATTTCGAAGATGAATTCGTGCGCTGGACGCAGGCGGGCGAAGTGCTCGAACCGCATTCGAATTACCGTCTAAGATCGTCACGACGATCAAAGCGCGTGGTGATAAACAGCTCGCGGGGTTCTCGCGCGATGAGACGGCGATAGAGTATGCCTACTTCCGCACGGATGGACCACCGGGAGTGGCCCAGCTTAGCGCGCCGGTCACTACCGGCGAAGCCGTCGCCGCCGCGCGAGAATGCCCTCGACGATCTTTCACGATACGTTCGACGCACGATGCCGGCTGTGGTTGCGCCGACGCCGCAAGCGCCTGTGCCGTCGCGTCTCTTCTATCGCGCGTACGACGTGGGTATCGAGTTTGACGAGAATTATGTCGACTTGATGTACCGGGTCGGACGGCGCGATCTCTCGATCCACCTGCACGACTCGAACGGCGCGATCGCCGACGTCAAGGGACGCCGTCTCGTTCTCTCGAATCAATGGTCGCAGGCCGAGACAGTGACGTTGACTGATCGCGAGGAGCGTTGGCTCTCGGTGCTGGGTGAGCGGGCTGCACGCTTATTCCGACTTGATTCGATCGTCAAGAACAGCACTTTCAACGCTGCCAGCGCCGCGCATCTCCTGCCGCCGTCGTCGGTGTGTGAAGCGCGGCTTGTGCCTGCGTTGTTGCACGATGATTTTGGCGGTTATTCGACTAGCGCCGGTGCGAATGGACCAGGCGGGAAGTTTGAGCGCTGGCAAGTGCGTGATGATGCGGCGAGTCCTTTCTCGCGGTGGCAGATCAATCCGCCGCAAGGGACGCAGCCTGATTTCGAGTTGGCCCAGGTGATACCGAATGCGAGCTCGTCGCTTGTTTATGCGAATACGCCGGATCTGCCCGCGGACCATGCGGAACAGCCGTTGAACTGGACGAATTACCGGTTGACGGTGCATTTGCAGTTTTTGAATGGACGTGTGGGTGTTGTGTTCCGCCATCGCGATGCTGGTCAGCACTATCGGTTTGTGATGGAGGCAGGGAAGTGTGAATTGATTCGCGCAAACGGCGGCGCGCCGGTTTCGCTCGCTACGAGGCAGTTTTCGATTCCCGAATCGCCCGTTTGCGATCTCCATTGAAGCGATTGGTTCGACGTTGAGTGTTTACCAGGATGGGAACTTCCTACTCAGCGCAAAGGACGCGGCTAGCGGCGCGGGAACGGTGGGTTTCTACTCGTCGGGAACTGCGAGTGCGAGATTCAGCGACGTTTACGTCGACGATTTTCGCAGCTCGGCCCCGGTGGTCTATCGGTTCAGTTTCCTGAGCTCGCGATTCAAGAATTTCGTGGATCATTTCGGTAGTTTCGAGAAGAAGACGTGGCGTGTGGCGCTGCCCGGCAGTGCGAACGTTGCGCCGCTTATTAACGCTGCCGGATTGATTTCCGCAGCGCCGACCGAGGCGGAGTTGCGTACTTACGATGGATTGGTGGCGCAATTGCCCGGATTAAGTGCTTCGACGCCTGTGGTGCGTGTGACGCGCGTCGAGCAGGGCGCAAATGCGATCGCGTTCCTGGTTCAGAGCCCTGAGCCGTTAGATTGGAAGCGCATCGGTTTGAACTTGCTGCGCGCGCCACTCAAGAGCACTTCGTACGCGGAGGTTCCGCTTCGTGTATTGCGCAAGGCTGACGGCGCGGGCCTTGTGATTGTTTCTCCTGTGGCGAGTGGTTCGTTGTTGCCGTCGGGTGAGTATCGCCTGGTGTTCACGTATCGTCGCGACAATCGCGCGAACGATCCGAAGAGTGAACTGTTGAGCGAAGCGGGCGTTTCGTCGCCCGAAGAAGCGACGCTCGACCTGCCGTGGCAGACGGACCAGGCGCAGCAGAGTGCAGATAATTTGATTGAATTGTTAGTGCCGGCTTAGTGATACACCGGGCCGGCCTGACTTATCCGTGCCATCCGTGTCCACAAAAACGCTGATACTGATCCTCGTCGTGCCGCTGCTGCTGGCGCTGGCATTGTGGGCCGAAGGGCGGATGCTCTTTTGCTCGTGCGGTGAGTTTTCACTGTGGGTTGGCAACACGTGCAGCTCGCAGAACTCGCAACAACTCTTCGATCCCTACAGCTTCACCCACGTGCTGCACGGGTTTCTGCTCTTTTGGCTGATCTCGCTGGTCTTCAAGAATCTCTCGTCACCCTGGCAACTAACCCTCGCTTCGATCCTTGAAGCGCTCTGGGAGGTTCTCGAAAACACGAGCTTCATCATCGATCGCTATCGCGCGCAAACGGCCGCGCTCGGTTACACAGGCGACACCATCGTCAACTCACTCGGCGATCTTTTCTGCGCCGTCGTTGGTTTTCTGATCGCGCGCCGCCTCGGCCTGGTGCGCTCTCTGATTGTCTTTCTAGTGCTCGAAGTAATCCTGTTCCTTTGGATACGCGACAGCCTGTTACTGCAAATCCTGATGCTTATTTATCCGGTGAACTGGATAAAGGCTTTGCAGATGTGCGCGTAGCGCTCGTCGTTGCCGGAGCGGCGAGAACGCGGTTGTTGAGGTCGCGCAGTGCGGCGATGTTCTTGTCGCGCAGCAGCACGGCGCCCTCGCCCACCCGAATTTCGATTGTCTCCGCCTCGAATTACTCGCTTGAAGACTTCGTAAGGAATTTTCGCTTCCAGTGTCTCGATCTTCGTGTCCCACGTTCCGGTCTTCTGATTTGTCACCAGTTCCATGCGGCCGAATCGCAGCGTCTCGAGGTTCGTGGTGATCGTCAGGTCTCGCAGGTGAAGCGGATGAATGTGAACCCAATCCTTATGCTCGAAGATGACTTGCAGCGTCACGTTGCGAACGTGATTGAGTTGCACGCCCGGCAGGTGCAGTTTGACGTCGATACTCACGCATCCATCTTTGTTGAACCTGTCTCTGACGCCGTCGCAACTGACCTTCATCTTGCGAAGACGCAGCACGGTTTCATAAGTTAATCCATCGTACTTCGACTCGATAACGCCGCCGTGCTTCACCGGCGCTTGCGCGTGCACCGGTTTGAGCAACCAAACCACAGATCAAGACCAGTAAGAATTTGCGCATGAATGTTCCTCTGCCCATCAAGTTCGTAGTGATGCAGTTTCAACCAGTAACGCCGAAGGCGTTTGATAATTCCAGCCCAGGGTTGCTTCAACCCTGGGTTGAGTCATGCATTAATCGTTGAACTCTGAAGGAGTTTCAATTTACAAACCGAACCGAACACTTTCAGCGTTTTCTAATTTCTTCTCGCTGTACCCCAGGGTTGAAACAACCCTGGGCTGGAATTATCAAACGCCTTCGGCGTACTACCAATAGTCAGCTGCATTACTACCAGGATCGTTTTGTCGGTTGACAGTGGTGAAGAATTAGGGCAGAACCTGCGGGAAGGCTCTCATGCACCATAGCGAAGCGAAAGCGAGGCTGTGCAATAAAAATGACTGACACACTCGATATCGTCGAACCACTGCGCCAGGCGAACGAAGAGTTTGCCCAGCACTATCCGGGCGAAACCGGCCGTCGCCAACCGGTACACACCGTTTACGGCGGCGCCCACCTGTTCAAATCCGATACGGCGCAGCGGCTCGGCTCGCTCGCGCGGCGTTCGCTCGAACAGTTTGCGCCTGACGCCGCGTCGTTTGCCAGGGCGTTGGAGTTCACCGGCCACGTCGGTACGCTCGCGCCCATGATCTACCACCGCGTCACCGAAAAACTGCAGCGCGAACCGGTCGAAGACTTTCGCATCGATTTCGAAGACGGCTACGGCAACCGGCCCGACGCCGAAGAAGACGGCCACGCCGAATCAGCCGCGGCGGAAGTTGCCGAAGGCATGCAAGAACGGCACGCTGCCGCCGTTCATCGGCATTCGCATCAAGCCGTTCAACGAAGAGCTGCGCGCGCGCAGCATCCGCACGCTCGACATCTTTGTTTCGACACTGTCGTCGAAAAGAACGGCGGCCAGTTGCCTGACAACTTCGTCGTCACGCTGCCGAAGATCACGATCCCGGAACAAGTCGTCGGCTCTCGTCGCACTTGCTGAGCTCGTTTGGAAAAGCAGACCGGTCTCGCCGCAGGCGTCTTGAAGTTGGAGATGATGATCGAGACGACGCAATCGATCATCAATCATCGCGGACAACTCGAATCTGCCGCTGTTGCTCGCCGCGGCGCGAGGGCCGCTGCGTCGCGGCGCACTTCGGCACTTACGATTACACCGCCAGTTGCAACATCACCGCCGCGCACCAGCACATGCTGCACGCGGCGTGCGACTTTGCGAAACACATGATGCAGGTTTCGTTCGCCGGCACCGGCATCTGGCTGTCAGACGGCGCAACGAACATCATGCCCGTCGCGCCGCATCGCGCCACTGAAGGTCGGCCGCCTGACGCCTCAAGCAGATCGACGAGAACCGCGAAGTCGTCCATCGCGCGTGGAAACTGCATTACGATCACATTCAGCATTCGCTGGTGAACGCGTTCTACCAGGGTTGGGATCTGCATCCGGCGCAACTGCCGACGCGTTACGCCGCCGTCTATGCTTTCTTTCCTCGAAGTCTCGACGCCGCTTCGGAACGTTTGAGCAATTTCGTCGAGAAAGCTGCGAAAGCGACGCTCGTCGGCGACGTTTTTGACGATGCAGCAACCGGCCAGGGCCTGTTGAACTATTTTCTGCGCGCGATCAACTGCGGCGCGATCACCGAAGACGAAGCCGTCGAGCCTTCAGGTTGACGTTGCCGGAGTTGCGTTCGGCGTCGTTTGTGAAGATTAACTGAAGAAGAGGCACGCATCAGAGCCACAAAAGTCACAAAAGGAAACGTTATTATGGTGAATTGAAACTCTATAGTT
This sequence comes from uncultured Acidobacteriota bacterium, assembly GCA_963770215.1. GTDB lineage: Bacteria > Acidobacteriota > Blastocatellia > Pyrinomonadales > Pyrinomonadaceae > PSRF01. The sequence goes on along the minus strand of CAVYOP010000004.1, from coordinate 574,802 downwards.
TCAGTCGTTTTAACCATGAGCCTGATTTCAAGTATGACTGCGCAACGCAAAACGGCGACCCGGAGCTCGCGCGCAAGATCGCGCGTTTCGCGCCGACGACGTCTGAACGCCGAGACCGTCGAAGCTCTGACGCCGAAGGATCGCCAGGCGCTCGACAAGATCATCGCCGCGGCGAAACTGCTCGATCCGTTGTTCCTGCGTCAGGTGTGGAGCGGCAACGAAGCGCTGAAAAGAAACTGCAAGCTGATAAAACGCCGCCGGCCGCCAGCGTCTGCACTACTTTCTACATCAACGATGGTCCGTGGTCGCGGCTCGACGACAACGAGCCGTTCATCGAAGGCGTCCCGCACGAAAAGCCGCCGCACGCGAACTACTATCCCGAAGACATGACGAAGGACGAGTTCAACGCGTGGGCTGGCAACTCTGCCGGAAGCTGAAAAGCAAAAAGCCACCGGCTTCTTTCACCTGATTCGCCGCGGACCGGACAAGAAGTTGACGATCGTTCCTTACAGCGAGGAGTACAAAGAGTTTCTCGAACCGGCCGCGAAGCTGCTGCGCGAAGCGGCGGCGCTGACGACCAACGCGACGCTGAGAGACTTTCTCAACAAGCGCGCCGATGCTTTTGCTTCCGACGATTACTACGACAGCGATGTGGCCTGGATGGATCTCGACTCGCCGATCGACGTCACGATCGGGCCATACGAAACCTACGAAGACGAACTGTTCGGTTACAAAGCCGCGTTCGAAGCTTACGTCACGCTGCGCGACGACGCCGAAACCGCGAAGCTCACGAAGTTCAGCAGCCATCTTGCAGGAGCTGGAAAACAATCTTGCCGATCGATCCGCAGTATCGCAATCCGAAGCTCGGCGCGGCCTCGCCGATTCGCGTGGTCAACGAAGTCTTCAGCTCGGGCGAAGGCAACAGCGGCGTGCAAACCGCGGCTTTCAATCTGCCGAACGACGAGCGCGTCGTCAAGGAAAAAGGCTCGAAGCGCGTCATGCTGAAGAACGTGCAGGACGCGAAGTTCAACAAGACGCTGATTCCGATTTCGCGAGTCGTGCTCGAGCCAGCCGACAGGCAGGCGCTGGCGTTCGATTCGTTCTTCACGCACATCCTTTGTCATGAGCTGATGCACGGGCTCGGACCGCACAACATCACGGTTAACGGCCAGGACACGACCGTCCGCAAACAGCTGAAGGATCTCTATTCGGCGATCGAAGAAGCCAAGGCCGACATGACCGGACTGTGGGCGCTGCAGTACCTGATCGATCAAGGCGTGATCGAAAAGAGATGGAGCGGACGCTCTACACGACGTATCTGGCCAGCATGTTTCGCTCAGTTCGGTTCGGAATCACCGAGGCGCACGGCCGCGGCGTCGCGATGCAGTTCAACTATCTGACCGACGAAGGCGCGATCAAGTTCAACGAGCGAAGGGAACGTTCAGCATCGATCACGCGAAGATTAAAGAAGGCGTGCGCAAGCTGACTCACGAGCTGCTGACGATCGAAGCGGAAGGTTCTTACGACAAGGCGAAAGCGATGCTGGACAAGTATGCAGTGATTCGACCGCCGATGAAGCAGGCATTCGACAAGTTGAAAAATGTGCCGGTCGATATCGAGCCGGTATTTCCCTTGGCTAAATAACTGTCTCCAGCAGGCTCTCTGCGGTCACATCAGCGTTCTCTGCGTTTACTTTTTGTTTCACGCAGAGTGCACGCTGAGGACCGCAGAGAAACGCAGTTGAATTTAATCTCGGAATTGTTTGCGGAAGAACGTCGCGATCTTCCAGGCGTCGATCGCTTTCCACGGAAGTTCGCCGGTGGTGTAGTGACCGCATGGCAGCCAAACGATGTCGAGCGGAAGATTGTGCCGGCGCGCTTCGGCGATCGCCTCGTGGGAGAGGTCGAGCGGGAACGTCAGATCGTAACGCGCCATGATGAATCGCATCGGCCGCTGGCCCATTTGCGCCACCCGCGGCATGAACGGAAACGGGCTGATCGGCGACCAGTACTCGCGCAGTTCGTCCAACGTCAACTGATCGGCAAAACCCGCGCGCACGTGCGTCGTCGAAAGCCCGTGCCAAACGACGTCCGCGACGTATCCTGAAACGTGATTGAACGCGCCGGCATTGAGATCCGGCTCGTGCGCGAAAGCCAGAAACGCGATGCACGATCCGACGCTCGTACCGAGAATTCCCACCTGCTCGTAACCTTCATTTTTCAACCAACGCACTGCGGCGCGCGTGTCAAGCACCGCCTGGCGCATCGACTGGATCGTGCGGCCGACGTTTGTGCTGACTAGATGATCGGCGCGTTCGAGTTCGGGTGGTTTGCGTTGCAGGTGATACGGCAGCGTCAGACGCAATGCCGACATGCCGATGAAATTGAAGATCCGGCAAGCTTCGACGTGACTTTCCGGCTGCGCGTTCCACTGCGGCAGCACGACCACAGCTTTCGCGTCGCTTCCGTTTTTGTCTTTGCGGGAAAGAAGCGGGCGTGCGCGATGTTGTTTTCGGGTGACGGTGTTTTGACTGCGCTCGTCCAGGTCAGCTGGTCGCCGTTGAGCCGGTAGTCGGTGATCTCCGGCAGCGAGTAAAACTCTTCGCTCGACTGCATCACGCGCTCGGTGTGTTGCGGAATAACTCGCGCGGATCGTCGCCATTGACGTGATCGACGATGTACGGCAAGCCCCACTCAAAGGGCCGGACGAGGCGATTGTTGTCGCGTTGGTGATACCAGCGTTCGCGCCGGTACATGTAATTCTTCCACATGGGCATAATAAAATCCGTGTTTCCCTGCGTTGCGAGACGCAAAGAAACACGGATTCGTACAGAAAGAACCGATTAGTTACACGTGTCAGCTTGAAGCTGTGGATAAACGTGCTCCAGTTGAAGTTGCCGTTTGCCGGCTGGAACTGCGTCGTAAACACCATCGTGCAGCCGTCAACCGGGTCGACGCTAGATGGTGCTGTAGTCGCCCCAACGTGACAGGCTCGCGGTTTGAATTCCCAGGCCGGTCAGAGCGTTCGTTTCATTACCCATCGTGCCCAGCGGATCGGCCGGACCACGATAGGCGTAACGAATGCTCGGCACGATCGTGGATGGCGTTCGAGATGTTGTAACCGATCGGCGATGCCGCCGGTCTTGTCGATCGCGGCGCTTCCCATCCAGCGAAAATCGTTGCGTTGGCGCGAACGTGCCTTGTTGGATGAACACCGGGTTCGCAGTCGGCATCGTTTGTCCGGCTGCGTTGCGGAGTTCGTACCAGCGAATGCCGACGCCCGTTCCGCTGGTGACCGAATGATTGATCACCATCGCTTCGTGAGTGCCGAAATTTCGATAGCTCAATCGATACATCAGCGGTCGGCGAGTGAATCGAGTCGTTGCGCCGGTTCCCGGTTGCGGAATGCAAGCGCCGCCGCCACAAGCGCGGCTAAACGCGGCGACGCCGAGACTGCGTTGGACCAGTCAGCGTTCCGGTGCCCGTGCCCCAGTTGACCGCGAAACCGCCAGAAGTTGATGCGTCGTCGTCGTCATGCTCAACAACAGATTCGGCGACCCGGCCGGCGGCAGTGTCGTGCCTTCGAGATCCGCCGGTTCGAGACTGTGATGCGCGGTGCTGGTGCTCACGCAAGCTTGTCGCGCAGGACCGCCGACGAGCATCTGGGCGCGTTCAAAAGCGCAGACTCGTATTGCCGCTGAACTGCGATCCGTTTCGGAACATGTTGTAAGTGATGTAGTAAGCATCCGGCCACACGCCCATCTTCGGATAGTCGTTGAAGTCGCTGGCGTATGAGAACGCGTAACGGAAGTAGGTGCCGGTTGGATCGGGAGTCGTCGAAACGGCGACGCACTGCGTGAACGGCTGACCGGACACGGCAAACTGCGTCAAGATCCAGCGATCCGCCAACTGATCGTATTGCACGATCGGATCGCCGTCGTTGTCAGTTTGGCAACGTCCGCCGAAGCCCTGCCAAACCACGTTGCCCTGCTTCGGAAAGCCGGGCACGAGGTTGAAAGCAGTGATCTGGTTGTTGGCGTCTCGGGTCAACGTGTAGATCGAGTAGCGCAGATTGACCCACTGCACGTAGTGATTTGGACCAACGTCGCCGGTGGTGTCAGGCGGAGCAACGCGCAACGAGTGGATCGATGGGCGTGCCGACGATGGAAGCCTTCGGATCGGCGAGTGCGGAAGGTGCGCCGACGCCTCTCGCGGCCAGTGGATCTCGAAGTTCTGATTGTCGTTTTCGACGGGTTGCGGTCTGCCGGGTTCGAAATCTCTGCCGCCGCGGGCGGGTTTTGGCGGTTCGCCGGTGTCAAACATTTCGCGCAATGGTTTGGCAGTTTTATCGAAGTGGATCGGCCTGGCTGATCTCGGCGTCGACGCTGTTCAGGGCGACGTCGCTCTGGCCTTGGACTACCGCCAGTGGCAAAAAGACCGACGCACACAGGACTAGCATCATTAGTAAGGCGTGAATTTTTCTCACGACATCCTCCAAATCAGGGCTAGGTGGGAAACGAACGGCAGTAGTATTTGGGAGCGGTAACTACTGCCGCGAAAATTGAAAACTCAAGCTGTACGCAGAGCTCCCAGGCAGAGAGGTGGAATAAAAGCTGGGATTGGGCGAAGTATAGCACTGGCGACGCGCGTCTACTAGGGGATTACGTAGGCTGAATTGTACGCTGAAGGCGTTGCATAACGTCAGCCCAGGGGTTGCTTCAACCCTGGACTCTTCGTCGAACTATCGAGGAACGCTGAAGCGTTTGTCAGGACCGGAATCCTTCAGAGTTAGAAGAATGTTGTCATTTCTAACCCAGGGTTGAAGCAATCCTGGCTGACATTAGCCAACGCCTTCGGCGTACGAAGTTATCGGCGCTCGAAGAGGCGGCGGATTATTTGAGGGAGAAGAAGGGAGGAGTTCAGCACGGAGCCGGTGGTGAATCGGCGGGCGAAGCCGCGAAACAGACTTAGCGGCCTGCTTGAGTGTAGCGGAACCACCAGACATCCGGCAGCCACGGCACGCGATTCGACGTGAATATGCTGCGGCGTGACCATTTCCAGCAATCCCAAACGCCCGTGCGTCCGGCCGTAACCGCTCTGTTTCACCCCGCCCCACGGCGTTTGCGCGATTGCATGCGTGTAGACGACTTCGTTGACCATCACCGTTCCGGCGTCGATCCGTTCGGCCAGCGCGCGGCCGCGACTGATGTCGCTCGTAAAAACTGCGGCAGTCAATCCGTAAATACTGTCGTTCGCCAACGCACCGCTTCGTCATCCGTCTTGAAAGTCATGATCGGCAGCACCGGACCAAACGTCTCTTCACGCATCAGATCTCATCGAGTGATCCACATTCGTCACGACCGTCGGTTCGTGAAACCAGCCACCGAGTACCATCAACACGACGCCCGCCCGTCTACAACTCGCGCGCCTTTCTCGCACCGCATCGCTAACATGATTCTCGACGATCTGTAACTGCTCGCTCATTCGACATCGCGCCAACGTCGACGCCTTCAGCCGTCGGCTTGCCCTGTCGCAAAGCGCGCGTCTCTTTCACAACGAGATCGATAAACTGCTGCGCGATCGATTCGTGCACGTAGCAGCGTTCGATCGACGCGCACGCCTGTCCCGAATTTGCAGAACGCGCCCCAAACCGCCGCGCGCGCCGCGTTCTCGAGCTTCGCATCTTCGAGCACGATCATCGGATCCTTGCCGCCAAGCTCGAGCACGACCGGAGTCAAATGTTTCGCCGCAGCTTCAGCAACGCGTTTACCAGTCGCGACACTGCCGGTGAACATGATCTTGTCGACACCAGCTTCGACCAGCGCCGCGCCTGTCGATCCATCACCCGTAACGATCTCCACCAACCCTTCAGGCAGTTGAGCTTCCTTGAAGATCGCGCCGATCTTCAAAGCCGTAAGCGGTGTTAGCTCGCTCGGCTTGAGCACGACGGCGTTTCCCGCCATCAACGCCATCACGACTTCGTCGAGCGGCGTGGCCCACGGAAAGTTCCACGGCGAAATGATGCCGACAACACCGAGCGGTTTGTAGAAGATGTACGACGATCGGCCCATCAAGCCATACTGCCCGATGTCGATCTTCTGTCGTTTGCAGCAACGTTCGCGGTGTTGTGCGCGAAGTAGTTCATCAGATCGAGCGTCGGAACGACCTCCATCGAGATCGCTTCGACCGGCGGCTTTCCGGTTTCGCGCGAGATGAGCTGCGCGATCTCTTCCAGTCTGGGCCAGCACGAGTTCACGCGCGCGCAAGATGAATCGGGCGCGCTCGTCGATACGAAAGCGCGGCCCACGCAGGTTGCGCCGCGCGCGCGAATCGCACAGCAGCGGCGACGTCAGCCGCAGTCATCAACGCCGCGCGGCCGATCTCTTCGCCCGTTGCGACGGATCGATGCGAAACAATCTGTCGCGGTTGTTCGGCTGGAAGAGTTTGGTGCTCATCGGTCATTTCAGCTCCTGATTATCTATTAAATCAGTGGTTCAGGTACAATGCCGCGCATGATCAAATCGCAGCTTGAAGAGTTCATGCGGCGCATGGCGCCGAAATCCGTGGCCATCATTCCCGGCGCGCGCGAAGCCACGCGTTCCAACGATACCAACTATCGCTTTCGTCAGGATTCCGACTTCTTTTACCTGACCGGCTTTGAAGAACCGGAAGCGATCGCGGTCGTTAAACCGTCTGCCGAAGCAGAAGTACACGCTGTTTGTTCGGCCGCGCGATCCGGAACGAGAGATCTGGGACGGACGGCGCGCGGGTGTCGAAGGCGCGATGAGCGAGTTTGGCGCGAACGAGGCGTTTCCGATCGCCGAGTTCAACGAGCAAATTGCGCGACATTCTCGACGGCTGCGACATTCTTTACTACCGGCTCGGCGTCAATCGCGAGCTTGACGACACGATCATTCGCGAAATCACGTGCGATGCGCGCGTGTGAACCGCAAGCCGATTCATCCGCCGCAAACGATCGTCGATCCCGGCATCGATCGTTCACGAGATGCGCGTGGTGAAGAGTCCGGAAGAACTCGAAATCATGCAAACGCGCCGCCGACATCGCCGCCGAAGCACACGTCGAAGCGATGAAAGCCGCGCGGCCCGGCATGCAGGAGTATCAGCTTGAGGCGCTGATCGAACAGGTCTTTCGCCGGCGCGGTGCTGCTGGTCCGGCGTACACTTCGATCGTCGGCGCTGGTGCAAATGCGACTGTGCTTCACTACATCAACAACGACGGGGAATTGCGCGACGGCGATCTGTTGCTGATTGATGCCGGCGCTGAGTACAAGGGCTACGCTTCGGACATCACGCGCACGTTTCCGATCAACGGTCGTTACACGAAAGCGCAGCGCGAGATCTACGATCTCGTGCTGAAGGCGCAGATGTCGTGCGTCGAGATGGTCCGTCCCGGTGTGACGCACGAGCAGTTGAAACAGCATTCGATCGAAGTGTTGACTGAAGGCATGGTCGAGCTTGGGTTGTTGAAGGGCAATCCGGAAGAGTTGATCAAGGAGAAGAAGTACGAGCAGTTTTACATGCACGGGCTTGGTCACATGCTCGGGATCGACGTTCACGACGTTGGGCGGTACTACTTCGACGATGATTCGCGAGCGCTGGAAGCCGGGCGTGGTGATGACGGTCGAGCCCGGAATCTATATCTCGCCGGATACTAAGGACGTTCCTGAGCAGTATTTGGGAATCGGCGTGCGCATTGAAGACGATGTGCTTTGCACGAACAATGGTCCGCAGAGTGTTGACGAACAAAGTGCCGAAGCAAGCAGAAGAGATCGAAGCACTCATGGCGCGGTAAATTTTCCGTTTGTCATTTGAGATTTATCATTTGCCATTGCTTCTGAACGAAATGACAAATGAACAATGTCAAATGACAAACGGAAAATGATCAGGACGACAACTCAGCAACAATTTCTCGAACAGCCTGTCGGGCTTCCTCGACTTCCTCGGGTTTGAACGAAACCGCTCCGACTACAGCGTGTCCACCGCCACCGTATCGCTCGCAGATCTTCGCGATGTTGTGCGTGCGTGGCTTTGGCGCCCACGGATTCGATCCCACCGAGATCTTTGTGCGCTGCGCGCCGCGCGTCAGCGCCACTGAATAAGTCGTTTCCGGATACAAGTAGTACGGAATGAACTTGTTGAATCCCTCGTAACCCTCGTCAACCAGATCAAACTGCACGACAGCATTCGCGCACGTCGCTTTTCGTCTGACTGCTTCCAGCGTTTCGAGATGTTGCTGGAGTATCGGTTGAAAACGGCGCTGCACTTCCGCGCTGGTCGCCACCTCTTCCAGCGACTGCGTCGGTGAGATCGCGAATGATCTGTTCGATAAATAGCGTCGTCCGGATCGGCTTCGATCACCTGCATCAACTGCAACGCCGGCTCTTTCAACTCGACGCACTGCGCCGGCGATTCGTAAAGCGCGCCGTCGATGATGTGCGCCCAATGGACGAGCGACTCGATCGGCGTCGTATCAAACCCAAACCGCTCGTGAGCGACGTCGGCAATAAACTCCGTACACGACTTTCTCGTCGCATCCAAAAACTTCCGCCCCGATTTATCCGCGCGAAAATGCGCCTCGTCTTCCGGCGTAAGAAACGCCGACTCGTGATGATCGAACCACCACGTCAATTTCTCCGAAGCCGCATATTTGAAATCGACGATCGCATTCTCGTCGGAGTCAAACATGTCGAGGTCAAACAGGTTGCCCGGACGGTGCAGCAACCCGGTGTAGTTGACCTCGGCGTCGGGATTGATTCGTTCTTTGTAGAAGCGCGTGAACGTTGCCGCTGAAGCGACGCCGTCGAAGCAGTGACCGTGATACAGGACGCGAAGTTTCATTGCCGATTGTCAATTGCCGATCGCCGATTTTTTGATCCGTTGGTTAATGGTGTCAGGTCTGCAATTAGTCAGCGACAATTGCGAATCGGCAATCGGCAATTGGCAATCGGCAATGTCATGACTACTTCGGATCTGCTTTCGCTTCCGGTCTTACTGTGGATGGAGCTTGAACTTTCGAGGCGATGAACTTGTCAACTTCTTCTTCGATCAGCTCGCCGTTCACGACCCACGCTTTTTCTGTCAGCACGTCGCCCTTGTCATTCACCTTCGCAGGCTCGAGAAAGATGTTCCAGGGCGAACCCCAGTTGCGCGTGTCGCCGGTTAGCTGGCGGTAAGTGTAATGAAGAGTCTTCGTCTTGTCCTCGCGCGACTCCGATTCGACCACGATCGGAAACGGTGGACCAGCCGCGCCAAAAAAGCTGACCACTTCGTTCGCGGAGCATACTCGCTGACGCCAATCACCTGAAATCCCTTGTCCTTGTACTTCTCGTAAAGCTTCGTCGCGACCGGCACTCTCATAGCGTCCAGTTTCCGCACCACGGCGCGAAGTACACGATCATCACCAGCTTCTTGCCTGTCATCAGCGTCGCGCAGATCCTCGTGGCTCGTCGGTTGTGAGATTCGAGGCAGGCTCCAGTTTTTATAGTTGACGGTCTTCTCGACGAGCGGCGAGTATTCGTGACCGTCCTGCGCGTAAGCGGCGACGGAAAATGTTAGGAGAGCGAGAATGCGACGATCGATAGCTTCTTCATGTTGTTACTCCTGAAGACACGTAAGCTTAATTTGCAGCGCTGGCAGTGGCCGGCGCTTCCGCCAGCAACGGTTTCACAGCCGCTTCCCACCCGGCTTTATCGCGAGCGCCGATGATCTTCTGACGAATGCGTCCCTGCCCGATCGATCAGGTACGTCGTCGGGAAGCTGCGGATGCTCGCAGTTTTGCTTTCGCATCGTCACCACCCAACAACACCTGATATTCAAACTTTGCGACTTCCTGCTGGTACTCATTCACGCCATCGGCGCTGTCGTCCGTCGATGCGCCGACGATTCTCAGCCCTGCGCCTCAATTCGTGCTGAAGCTGGTTCAACTGCCGGAATCTCTTCACGACACGGCAAACAATACGTGGCCCAGAAATTCAGCAGCACGACTTGTCCCTGCAACTCCTGTAAGACGAAACGGCTGCCCGGCAAGTGTTTGAAACTCGACCTCGGGAGCCGGATCGAAGTTTGTGTTCGCTGCCGGCGCGGCGGCGCCGGGAGTCGTGCCGAGATCTCAGTTTGCCTTCCCAGTTTGGCAGCCACGAAGTAAGTTTCGAACTGGCCAACAACGTCGACTGCCCGCTCATCACGAGCACGCCCACCAGAATCAGCACCACACCGGAAACAACTTCGACCTTGTGCAGGTGCTGGCGAAAGTTCTTATAAAAACCCAGAAACTGATTGATGCCGAGACCGGTCAACAAAAACGGCACCGCCAACCCCGGCTGAATAAAACGCGGAAAGAACGAGTCCACTGCGCCAACCGCCACTCGTCGCCGCCAAACCGATGATGCCGCCGAGAATCGGCCCGATACACGGCGTCCAACCGGCGGCGAAAGCCATGCCGAGCGCTGCCGATCCAACCATGCCGCGCGGTTTGTTATCCGAGAAGCGGCGCGTGTCTTTGTAAAGCGCGCCGATCTTGAGCAGACCGATCAGTTGCAGTCCGAAAGCGATGATGACGAGACCGCCGATGATGCGGACCCAGGGATTGTTCGTGATTGCGGCACCGACGAGACCCGCCGTCGTGCCGAGCACCAGAAAGATGACTGACAACCCGGCGTTGAACGCGAGCGAGTTGAGAATCACCGCGCGGCGATTGCTCGTTCCTTCCTTGAGCGAGTCGATGCTCACGCCCGAAATCAGCGAGATGTAGCCGGGGACAAGCGGCAACACGCACGGCGAAAGAAACGAGAGTATGCCCGCCGCAAAAGAGATCCCGATCCGAAATAAAGTAATTCCTGAGTCTTCCATAGTTGTTTACAGCCTAAGGCTCGTTGACGAGCTTCTTGATCATCTGTTCGAGCTCTGCGAGCTCATCTTCATCCGCGCCGATGGAAATGAAACGCACCATGCCTTTTCGATCGAGGAGAAACGACGTCGGAATCGAAAACACGCCGTAGTTCAAATCATTCACAGCCGTATCGCCGACGACAAGCCCGTAAGGCAGGCGATTGCGTTTCTTGAAGTCGCGCAGATAAACGAGCTCTTCATCGCGGGTGACTGGCCGCTGTTCGGCGTGACCGTAGTATTTGGTGACCCCGAGAACGACGAGCCCCTTGTCCTTATAAGTGTCGTTCCAGTGCGGAGAACTTTGGCAAGGTGACGCGGCATGGTCCACACCAGGGCGCCCAGAAGTCGAGCAAAACGACCTTGCCGCGCAGCTCGGATAGTTTGACTGCCGGCCGATCGATCCACTGGGTCGCGACGATCTCCGGCGGGTCTGTCGTCGGCAACGCGGAAACGTCTTCGAAGATCTTGAGCGGTTCGAGACCGGGCTGAATAACCAGCAACCGGTTCGTCATCTTTCGGTAGAGATTTGCCGACGGGAGCGAAAGCGACATGCGGCGCAACTCTTCGAGCATCGCGATCGCTTTGTCTTTCTGATTGCTTTTGACGTAAGCATCGGAGAGCAGCAAACCAGACTTCACCAGCATGTCGTCGCGTTTGAAGTTTCCGATTTGTTTGCCTCCGCGAACAACTTCGACGCGGCCAACATCTCGTTCGCGTGCGCCGCAACGGCAGGATAGTCCTTCAACTCGCAGAAACGCGTCGGCGATCAGAAACTCCATCCGATAGCGGTCGTCCGGGTTCTGCGGCTGGTGCTTCGTGTAGTCGGCAACAGCGGTAACTGCGTCCGCAGTCAATCCTTTCCTGATCGAGTAGAGCACGATCGACGTTTCGCGCCGACTGCGCTTGCACGCCGTCGGGAACGTCCTTTATTAGACGTCGCATCGTCGACAATGTGTTATCCGCATCCTCGGCGAGGTGATAGAGCATGCCGAGGTAATAAAGATCGTCGTTCGACAGCGACGGGCGCGCGCGCAGGATGCCGGCGTTTCGCAGAGCGAGTTCCTTCTGTTCTTTCTTCGTCTTTTCTTCGATCCTGGGATCGTAGGGAAGGTTTTGCTTGTTGAACTCCTGGTAGCGGCGTCCGAGATAACCGTTTGCGTCTTCGAACAACTCCTGCGCCGGACGGTCGTTAGACTTATCAGCCGCCGCGCCGTCGCCGTTCAGCTCCTGCGCAAACGCAGACGCCGCCAGCAAAAGAAAGAGAACGACAACAGCAGGAAGCCTAAATATCATTTTGTGATCCGTGAATTCCTCGTTTAGACGCGCGCCAGGTCGAAGCGACTCGGACTAAAAGGGCTCAGCAAGGGGAAACAATGCCGCGAGAACCGCTTCGGCAACCAACTCGCCAGTGACGGGCGCGAGTAGGATTCCGTTCCGATAGTGCCCCGTTGCATAAAACAGCCCGCCAATTTCATCACAAGGCCCCAGCACAGGCAAACTGTCAGGAGCGCACGGGCGCAGTCCGGCCCAGGTATCGACGATCGGGAGATCGGAGATTGAGGGAGAGATTTCCTGCGCGTTGGCGAGAATCGAGCTGATTCCGCCGCCGGTTACCTGCTTGGCGAAACCGGCGTGTTCGCTGGTCGATCCGGCGAGCAACCGTCCATCCTGGCGCGGAACGATGTAGCCGCGCGGGCTGTAGATCACGTGCCGAGTGAGTTGCGGCCGCGCGTCGAAGCTGATCATCTGGCCGCGCACTGGTTCGATCTTCAATGCCGGTTTCTCGCTGGACTTCGGAGTGAACTGGATAAAGCCAGACCACGTTCCGGCGGCAATCACTGCTTTTCGCGCATCTGATAAAGCCGCGGGAAGTTTGCACCCCGCCGATTCGATTTCGATCGATGCGCAGGCCGTCGACGCTGGTGTCTGTGACGATGGCGACGCCGAGTTTCGAAACGCTGTTGGCGAGCGCGCTCAGCAGTCGACGATTCTCGACCTGCATGTCGAGCGGAAAACGAAGCGCTCCGACGACGCTCTGGCTGATGCAAGGCTCCAACTCGCGCGCCTGCGCGGGCGTGAGTTCTTCGACTGGAAGTCCCGCGGCAGTTTGCCACGCGAAACGCTTTTCAATGTCGGACAGATCGTGATATGTGAGCGCGAGATAAAGTGTGCCGGTCGTGTCGAGCTCGATGTCGATTCCGGTCTCGTCGTGCAGTGAAGCGGCGAAGTTGGCGTAGAGATCGCGGCTGCGGCAGGCGAGTTCGAAGAAGTCGTCCTCGCCCATTTGCCTCGGCTTGTGGCGCCAGCATTCCCGCGGCGGCAAACGAAGCTTCGTGTCCCAGGCTGCCGCGCTCGATCAGGCAAATGTCGCCCGCGCCGCGCAGTGCGAGGGCGCGGGCGATGGTCAGGCCGATTACGCCGCCGCCGATTACGACGACGTCCGCCGAGTGTTTGGTCGAATCTGCTTCGTTTTGCAGCATTGACGATTGTCAGCCACCGTCCAAAGACTTATGCTTGCGACGTAGTGACCAATTTGAAGAGCTCTGCGTATCTCTGCGTTCCTCGGCGGTTTCTGCGTTTAACGGCTATTTCAACGCAGAGAACGCCGAGGAACGCAGAGATACGCAGAGCCTATAGAACCTAAACCTAAGACCGTATCGAACAATGCATCGTATCACACTGATTCCGGGCGACGGCATCGGCCCCGAAGTCGCTTCGAGCGTAGTGCGAATCATCGAAGCTGCCGGCGTCGAAGTCCAATGGGAAACTCATTACGCAGGCGCGCAGGCGCTTGAAAAATTCGGCGAAACACTGCCGCAGGAACTGCTCGACTCGATCCTGCGCAACAAGGTCGCGCTGAAGGGACCGATCACCACGCCCATTGGTAAAGGATTCACTTCGGTAAACGTCGGGCTCAGAAAAACGCTCGATCTCTACGCGAACCTGCGGCCGGTGCGCTCGTTGCCAAATGTCCCGTGCCGGTATCCGGAGCTCGATCTCGTCGTCGTGCGCGAGAACACGGAGAGTTTGTATGCGGGATTGGAGCACGAGGTCGTGCCGGGCGTGGTCGAGAGCTTGAAGATCATCACCGAGAAGGCTTCGACGCGCATCGCACGGTTTGCGTTTGAATATGCGAAGCGTGAAGGACGGAAGAAAGTGACCGCCGTTCACAAGGCCAATATTATGAAGACTGTCGGACGGCCTGTTTCTCGATTGCTTCCGGCGCGTCAGCGTGGACTATCCCGATATCGAAGCTGACGACAAGATCGTCGATAACGCGTGTATGCAACTCGTGATGCGGCCCGAGCAGTTTGACATCATGCTGCTCGAGAACCTTTACGGCGACATCGTTTCCGATCTTTGTGCCGGGCTGGTTGGCGGACTGGGTCTCGTGCCGGGCGCGAACATCGGCGAGAAAGGCGCGGTGTTTGAAGCTGTGCACGGATCGGCGCCGGACATCGCGGGACAAGGCATCGCGAATCCGACGGCGCTGTTGCAGTCGGGCATCCTGATGCTGCGTTACCTAGACGAGCGTGAAGCCGCGGACAAAATTGAAAACGCGATGCTCGCCGTGTTCAAAGAAGGCAAGGTGCGCACGCGCGACATCGGCGGCACCGCGAAGACCGCGGAGTTTGCCGACGCGATTATTCAGAAGATCAATGCGTAAAACCATTCTTCTCATCTGTGTTCTTCTGTTGGGCGTCATCTGCGCGCAGGCGCAGATCAACGATGACGAGTCGCGCAAGTGGAACCAGCCGGTCAAGCCGTTCAAGATTATCGGCAACATCTACTACGTCGGCGCGGCGGAAGTTTCGTCGTATCTGATCACGACGCCGCAGGGTCACATAATTCTCGACAGCGGCTTTCACGAAACAGTGCCACAGATCAAGCAGAACGTTGTTGCGCTCGGCTTTCGCATGGAAGACGTGAAGATCATCATTACGAGCCATGCTCACGCCGATCACGTCGGGGGAATTGCGCTGCTGAAGCAGTTGACCAACGCCAAATTGATGGTGAGCGAAGCTGATGCGGAAGCGTTGGCGCGCGGCGGAAAGAACGATCCGAATTTCGGCGACCGGTTCTCGTTTGATCCTGTAACCGTCGATCGCCGGTTGCGCGACGGCGACACGGTCCAACTCGGCGACGTTACGATGACGGCGCGTTTGACGCCCGGTCACACCAAAGGCTGCACGACGTGGACCATGAAGGTGCGCGAAGGATCGAAACAGCACGACGTGTTGTTTATCGGCAGCACGACAGTGCCGGGTTACAAGTTGATCGGTAATGCCGGCTATCCAAACATCGTCGAAGACTACGAATCGACATTTAAGTTGCTAAAAACTATGTCGTGCGACGTCTTCCTCGCGCCGCACGGATCGTTCTTCGCCCTGCACGAAAAGCGGAAACGCCTGGACGAGGGCGCGCCTCAGAACCCGTTCGTCAACAAGCACGACTTCACCCGCTTCGTCGAACGCACCGAACGCGAGTTTCGCGCTGAACTGAAACGCCGACAAGAAAGTCGAACGACAAACCGATGAAACACCTCGTCCTGGGTAAACAGTTAGAAAAGAGATTGAAAGCCAGATCTAAGTAGACAGTTAGTTCCAACAAGCGGTTACAAGCTACAAGTCCCGAAAGTCTTTCTTTCAAGGAGAACGCAATGCATAAGAAGTCCTTTTGGACCTGCGCGTTTGCCCTGGTCGCAGTCTGTCTTCTCGTTCTGATCGCCGGAAACGAAGCTGTTCATTCGCAACGCCGCGAAGTCACGCCGGAAGACCTGGCCCAGCGGCGCGCGATCGAAGCCGAGTTGCAGTCGATCGCGATCGTCGAGCGCAAGTTGATGATTCCGATGCGCGACGGCACGCGCATCGCCACGGACGTTTACCGGCCGAAAGACACGTCGAAGAAATATCCGGTGATCTTCGTTCGCACGCCGTACAACTTCAACTTCTGGGACGTGCGCAACGGCGCGCCGCGCGACTTGTCGAACGAGCTGGCGGCGGTCAAGCGTGGTTACGCGTTCGTGGAGATGAACGAGCGCGGGCGTTTCTTCTCCGAAGGCAACTACGACATTCTTGGGCCCCCGCTCACCGACGGCGTTGACGAGCTGGCGTGGATCTCGAAGCAATCGTGGTCCAACGGCAAGGTCGGAACGATCGGTTGCTCGTCTACGGCCGAGTGGCAATTGGCGGTTGCGGCGCAGGGACATCCCGCGTTTACGACGATGATCGCGCAGGGTTTTGGCGCGGGCGTCGGGCGCGTCGGTCCTTATTACGAGCAGGGAAACTGGTATCGCGGTGGTGCGGTGCAGATGTTGTTCATCGCGTGGTTGTACGGACAGCAGAACCAGGTGCGGCCGATGTTTTCCGCGAATGCGTCGCAGCAGGAGTTGATTCTCGCGTCGCGTGCTTTCGATCTCGCGCCGCAGTTGCCGCAAGTCGATTGGTCCAAGGCGCTGCGAACTCTGCCGGTGAAAGACATTATGAAAGCGGCTGGTGGTCCAAACGGCATCTTCGCCGATCGCATGCCGGTTGACACGGGCGGCGCGATGATCGAGCGCGAGCCGAACGATCGCGCATGGTACAAAGGCGGGCTCTGGCACGACAACATGAAGATCGACATTCCGGGGTTCTGGTTTATGTCGTGGTACGACGTGTCGATTGGTCCAAACCTCGCCGCCTTCAATCATGTGCGCAAGACTGCCTCTCCGTCAGTCGCCAATCAGCAGTATGCCGTCATCGCGCCGACGCTGCACTGCGGTTTCCGTCGCGCAACCGAGAACACGATTGTCGGCGAGCGCAGTGTCGGCGATGCGCGTTTGAACTACGACGAGCTTACTTACGGATGGTTCGATCATTTTCTCAAAGGCGAGAGCAACGGCATTCTCGAAAAGATGCCGCGCGTGCGCTATTACACGATGGGGTTGAATAAGTGGCAGTCGTCAGACACGTGGCCGCCGCGTGGCGCGCAGCCGATGACGTTGTTCCTTTCGAGTGGCGGCAAGGCGAATACGGCCGGTGGCGATGGCGTGTTGGCCGAAGCGGCCCCCGCGTCAGATAACCCGGACCGGTTTGAGTACGATCCGATGAATCCCGTGCCGTCGCGCGGCGGCAACGTTTGTTGCACCGGCAACGCGATCACGCCGGGCGCATTCGATCAACGTGAGAATGAGTCGCGGCCGGACGTGCTTGTCTACAGCACCGAGCCGTTGAAAGAAGGGATCGAAGTGAGTGGTCCAATCGAGGTGACGCTCTACGTTTCTTCAGACGCAAAGGATACTGACTTCACGGTGAAGCTGCTCGATGTCTATCCCGACGGGCGTGCTTACAACCTCGACGAGACGATTCAGCGGATGCGCTATCGCGAAGGTTACGACAAGCCGAACGTGTGGATGCAATCAGGCAAGGTTTACAAGGTCACTCTTTCGCCGCTGACGACGAGCAACTACTTCGCCGCCGGTCATCGTATACGCATTGAAGTGTCGAGCAGTAACTTCCCGCGCTTCGATCGCAACCTCAACACGGGCGGCAGAAATTACGACGAAGCGAAAGGCGTCGTTGCGCGCAACGCGGTGCATCATTCGAAGCAGTATCCATCAGAAGTGAAGATCACGGTCGTAAGGGGAAGTAGTCTAACCACGAAAGGAGACTCACGATGAACAGCGGATTGATCTCAGCATTGGTGGTTCTTGTCCTGGCAGCCGGCGTGTTCGTGTGGTTGCAAAAACGCAAATCGGATGGGTGAGCGCGATTACAGTCCGGAGATTTCGGATGCGATTGTCTCGTTCGATCCGGAGACGTTGAAACGCCGTCCGGTTTTGAAGTCAGACGTGTTGCGGCAGTTTTCGGAGTTGGGGAATCGCGCGGCTGTGCGGGTCGTCAAGCGCATACCGGAGCACGATGGCGTGCTCGATCCTGCCGCGGTGGACCAACTTCTCATAACCTCGCATTGCGAGATGCAGCGCATGTCGGAAGAGTTTCAGCACGGGAAACGCGTGGGCGAACTGCTGAAGCCGATCTTGAAGGCGTTGCGTGAAAGTGGGGTAGAAAGAAAGATTCGCGTTGTCGATATCGGATGTGGCACGGGTTTCATCGTGCGTTGGCTCACGCGATATGCGTACTTAGGCGATGACGTCGAAGTGGTCGGCGCAGATTTTAACGAAGCGCTGATCGCCGAAGCTAAACGCCTCGCGCACGTTGAGAAACTCGACTGCACGTTTCTCGTTGCGAATGCATTCCGTTTGGACCACCCGGCAGACATCTTTCTTTCGACCGGCATCCTGCATCATTTCCGTGGCGACGGTCTCGCTGGAGTCTTCAAACAACATCGACCGGCGCAAGCCTTCGTTCACTTCGATTTTCATCGCTCGCCGATGTCGCCGGTCGGTTCGTGGCTCTTTCACGCCGTGCGCATGCGCGAGCCGCTGGCGAAACATGACGGCGTGCTCTCGGCAGTTCGCGCTCACGCGAGCCGGCATTTACTCACCGTCGCAAAGGCCGCCGCGCCTGAGTTTGTGTCAGCGATCTATGGAACGCGGCTATGGCGTTTGCCGGTCCCGCGCGTCTTTCACTCATTAGTCGGAATCCGTCCTGAGTACCACGAAGCGTTTGTGAGAAACATGGGCAACAGGATCGCGTCGCTGGGAAAGATCAAATGACTATCTTGCTATTGTGGCTGCTGGCGACCGTCGATTCGGCCTTCATCGGTTACCGCGACGCCGCCGGCCGCAACGCCCTGATCGAAAAGCGTGACTACTATCGTCGCGCGATGCTCCGCGGCGCGCTGATGGGCCAGTTCGCCGTAGCGATCGTGGGGATTGTCGCAGCCGGAATGTTAGCCGCCGAGCCGCAACCGGCAAGGCTATTTGAAACCTTCGAACAGGTTGCGACGCGAATGTTAATGGTCTACGTGCCTTACGCGCTGATCCTAATCGTCACGTTTTTAATCCGCGCCATACCATCTGTCGATATACGAAGCATTACAAGCGTGTTAGTCTTTGGGCCATTTACTTTAATCCGGCCACTTGTCGTGTTAGCCGGAGCCATCTGGGGACTGTTGGCAGCGCCAACCTCGCGCGTTCTGGTATTGATGGTCCTGATTGTCATTCTAATGCTGGGAATGGAATACGTTCTTCATAGATTGCGGGTACGAGGATTCTTCAATGAAACCTATGAAACCTAAAGAGCTCACTATACGCGGCCTCATCCTGGGGGCCCTCATTACGACAGTCTTCACCGCGGCGAACGTTTATTTGGGCCTCAGAGTCGGGCTGACGTTTGCCTCGTCGATTCCCGCGGCCGTTATCTCGATGGCGATTCTCAGCTTTGTGAAAGACTCGTCGATTCTCGAAAACAACATCGTCCAGACAGTCGCGTCAGCGGCGGGGACGCTCTCGGCGATCATCTTCGTGTTGCCGGGACTCGTGATCATCGGTTGGTGGACCGGGTTTCCGTTCTGGCAGTCGTTTCTTATTTGTGTTACGGGTGGCGTGCTCGGCGTGTTGTTTACGATCCCGTTGCGGCGCGCGTTGGTGACCAACTCCGACTTGCCGTATCCGGAAGGTGTCGCGGCAGCGGAAGTGTTGAAAGTCGGCTCGGGCACGCGCGGCGAAACGAAGGACGAGACAGGCGAAGCGCGCGAAGGCTTGATCGCAGTAGTCTTCGGCGCGGTTGCGTCAGCAGGATTGGCGATCGTGACTGCGACGCGTCTCGCCGCCGGCACGTTCAGCGGTTTCTTTCGCGTCGGCGCGTTGGCCTCGACCGGCTACGACTTCGCGTGGTCGCTTGCGTTAGTCGGCGCGGGCCATCTGGTCGGGTTATCGGTTGGCATGGCGATGTTGACCGGACTGATCATCGCGTGGGCCATCGCGGTGCCGCTCCTGACGTCGCAACAACCGGCGGCCGAAGGCGTTTCACTCGCAGCGCACACAGTCGGTATTTGGCGCACGCAAGTGCGATTCATCGGCGCAGGCGCGATTGCAGTTGCGGCGATCTACACGTTGGCGCGTCTCGCGAAGCCGGTCGTCGGCGGGCTCGTGAGCACACTCGCCGCATCCCGCACCGGCGCCGAACACGACGAGCGCGATCGAGATCTTTCGCCGCAATGGATCATTGGGCTCACGATTGTGTGTTTGATTGTTACGGGCTGGCTTGCGTTTTCATTCGCAAGAGAGTCGGTGCTCGCTGACAACGCGGTGACGCTCACGTTGGTGGCCGTGCCGTTTGTGTTGCTCGTCGGATTTCTTATTGCCGGCATTTGCGGTTACATGGCCGGTTTGATCGGCGCGTCGAACAGTCCGATTTCGGGCGTAGGCATTTTGTCGATTGTGATTTGCGCTTTCATGCTTGTCTCCGCCGTGCCGGTGACAGACGGAACGCGCCCGGCGCTGATCGCCTTCGCGTTGTTCATCACGGCGATCGTGTTTGCGTGCGCGACGATCTCAAACGACAACTTACAAGACTTAAAAACCGGACAACTCGTCGGCGCCTCGCCCATGCGACAGCAGATCGCGCTCATCGTCGGCGTCGCTGCCGGTGCGGTAGTGATTCCGATCGTGCTCAACCTGCTCGCCAAAGCCTACGGATTTGCGGGCGCGCCAAACGTCAACGTTGTCGCATCGACTCCGTTGCCGGCGCCGCAAGCGACGCTGATCTCCGCGCTTGCGGAAGGTGTGATTGGCGGCAACTTGCAATGGAAGATGATCGGTATCGGTGCGCTTGTCGGCGTCGGGCTGATCGTGTTGGACGCGATCCTGGGCGCGTTGAAGAAAATACGTATCCCACCGCTGGCTGTGGGCATCGGTATTTATCTGCCGATGTCGGCGACGTTCGCAGTTGTCGTCGGCGCGGTGTTGTCTTACTGGTACGACAAGCGTATTAAGTCGTCACCCAATCCGGAGCGCGCCGAACGGCTCGGAACCCTCGTGGCCTCGGGCTTGATCGTCGGCGAGAGTTTGTGGGGTGTGCTCAACGCCGGTCTGATTGTCGGTGTAAGAAACGATCCGCTGGCGATCGTCGGCGAAGACTTCGCGCCCGGACCGTGGCTCGGTGTCATTCTCTTCGTCGCGCTTATAGTTGTTCTGTACGGTTGGATGTTGCGCCGCGCGAAGGTTGCGCGCTAAGTTTTTGAATCCGCGTTCTTAACTTCCTGGAGGCTTGTGAAATATGACCACCTCTCGTCGTGACTTTATAAAGACGGCTGGCGTTGCTGCCGGTGCACTGTCGCTGCCGGCGCTACCTTCATGGATCGGCGATGTCGCCGCCGCCGAAGAGGCCGCTGCGGCCGAGGTCGATAAAAACGCGCTCGCCGACGTCGCGTTGAGCACCGCGCGCAAGCTCGGTGCGACTTACGCTGACATCCGCATCAATCGTTATCGCACCGAGTCGATCAACACGCGCGAGCGACAGGTGCAGAACGTTTCGCGCGGGCAGAACTTCGGTTTCGGCGTGCGCGTGCTGTTCAAAGGCACGTGGGGTTTCGCTTCGAGCCGCAGCGTGACGCCGGACGACGTCAAACGCATCACGCAACAAGCCATCGAGATCGCGCGCGCCAATTCGGTGTATCAACGCAAGCGCATCTCGCTCGTGCCTGTCGAGAAGGTCGTCACAAGCTGGAAGAGCGCCTTCGAGAAAGATCCATTCGAAGTTTCGATCGACGACAAGATCCAGTTTCTGATGTCGCTGAACGAAGCGGCGATGAAGACGCAGGGCGTCAGCTTCGTCAACTCGTCGATGGGTTGGGTAAACGAGCAGAAGTTTTACGCTTCGACCGATGGCTCGCGCATCGATCAATACATCATTCGCGCCAATCCAAACTTCAACGTGACCGCGGTGAACCGCACGAACGGCGATTTTCAATCGCGCAGCGCGCTCGGTGGTCCACAGGGCATGGGCTACGAGTACATCGAAAAGCACGACTGGAAAAAGGAAGCGCAGGAAGCCGGCGAAGAAGCGGTGATGAAGCTGAAAGCGAAGCCGGTTGAAGCAGGCAAGTACGATCTCGTGCTGCATCCGTCGCACTTGTGGTTGACGATTCACGAATCGGTGGGCCATCCGACGGAACTCGATCGCGCGCTGTGGATGGAAGCGAATTACGCAGGCACGAGTTTTCTCACGCCTGACAAGATCGGCAAGCTCCAGTTCGCTTCGAAGATCGTCAACTTCGTTGCCGACAGAACTCAACCCCAGGGCCTCGCGACAGTCGGTTACGACGACGAAGGCGTTCCGAGTCAACGCTGGCACTTGATCAAAGACGGAGTGTTTGTCGACTGGCAAACGACGCGCGATCTCGCGGCGATGACGGGACAGAAGAAGTCATACGGCTGCCAGCATGGCGACAGTTGGGGCAGCATTTCATTCCCGCGCATGCCCAACGTCTCGCTCCAGCCCGGCGCCGCTAACACGTCGATCGACGAGCTGATCGCCGGAGTCGAAAAAGGCATCCTGATCTATGGCGACGGCAGCTACTCGATCGATCAGCAGCGTTACAACTTCCAGTTTGGCGGACAGGTGTTCTGGGAGATCAAGAACGGCAAACGCGGCGAGATGCTGCGCGACGTTGCTTATCAATCGCGCACCACCGACTTCTGGAATTCGCTCGACGGGCTCGGTGGTCCATCGACCTATCAGCTCGGCGGGAGCTTCAGCGACGGCAAGGGCGAGCCCGGACAGTCGAACGCCGTCAGCCACGGTTGCCCGCCGGCTCGCTTCCGGCAAGTCAACGTACTCAACACCGCTGCAAAGACAACGTCGTGAGGAGATCCGGGAGTACGCCGAAGGCGTTGACTAATTCCAGCCCAGGGTTGCTTCAACCCTGGGGTACACCAGCAGCGAATGAGAAACACTGAAAGTGTTCGGTTTGCAATTGAAACTCCTTCAGAGTTCCAGATTAAAGGACTGGCTCAACCCAGGGTTGAAGCAACCCTGGGCTGGAATTAGTCAACGCCTTCGGCGTATTAATTGAAACTGCACCACCAGGAGATCCTGAAATGCTACTGACTGAAAACGAGGCCCGCGCAATTTGTGAGAAGTTGTTGAGCTACGTGAAAGCGGACGACGCGAGTGTGGGCGTCAACAGTGAAAACTACGGTCATCTTCGCTTCGCGTCCAATTCGTTTACGACCGCGGGGGCGCGCGAAAACGTCAACGTCGGCGTCACGGTGTGGATCGGCGGCAAGCGTGGTTCCGCGTCGACCAACGAGATCGACGACGAATCGCTCAAAGCGACTGTCGCCCTCGCGGAGCAACTGGCGCGCATTTCGCCAGTCGACCGCGAGTACATGCCGACGCTGGGCAAGCAAACTTACAAACCCGTCAACGGTTACGCCGAAGCGACTTCAAACATCTCTGTCACTTCTCGCGCGAAGACAATCAACAACGTGATCTCTGCTTGCGAGAAGTCGAAAGTGATCGGCGCGGGTTTTCACCAGGCGCGTGGTTCGGCAGGCGCGTCGGCGACGAAGAATGGCAACTTCATTTACGAGCGCGGCAGCTTGGTGAGCTTGTCGACGACCGCGCGCACGCCTGATGGGACCAGCTCCGGATATTTCCTGCGCAACCATTTCGACGTGGCGAAGCTCGACACCGCGCGTGTCGCGAACGAAGCGATTCGCAAAGCGCTCGACTCGCGCAATCCACGCGTGCTCGAGCCGGGTGTTTATCCGGCGATCCTCGAACCGCAGGCAGTGGCCGATTTGCTCGGGTTTTTGGCGTTCATTTTCGACGCGCGCAGTGCTGAAGAAGGCCGCAGCCCGTTTTCCGCGCCCGGCGGCAAGACGAAAGTCGGCGAGAAGATCTTCGACGAGCGAATAAATGTTTACAGCGATCCGTGGCACCCGGAATTGCCCGGTTCCGCGTCAGCGCAGGGCGGACTGCCGGCGCAGAAGCTTCATCTCGTGCGCAACGGCGTGCTTGAGAACCTCATCTACTCGCGCTACTGGGCGAAGCAAAAAGGCAAAGAGCCGACGCCTGGTCCAGTCAACAGCATCATGGAGAGCTCGCAAGCGCCGGTGTCGCTTGACGACATGATCAAGTCGATGGACCGCGGGATCCTGCTCGGTCGCTTCTGGTATATCCGTGGCGTCGATGCGCGCACTGTCTTGCAAACCGGTCTGACGCGCGACGGCATCTGGTACATCGAGAAAGGCAAGATTCAGTATCCGGTCAAGAACTTCCGCTTCAACCAAAGCGTGATTCAACTCCTCGCGCCCGGCAATATCGACATGATCGGCAAACCGGAGCGAGTCGGCACCTCAGAAGGCCAGGGCGGCAACGCCGCACTGCTGCCGGCGTTGAAAGTGAAAGCATTCAATTTCTCGTCGCAATCTGAAGCGGTGTAGCTCGGCATCAGATCCAAAATTCAAAACGCGAATAGCGAGACGGATCTAACCTCAAATCCAAACGTCTCAATGCCTCACTCTGCAAATCCAAATTCATAAAGCAACCTTTGGGACGAAACGGCCCGTTGAGTGACGAACGGGCCTGAGCGTTCCCACAGCTCTGTGGGCACGTCTCTTGCGCCTTCACACCCATGTCTTAATCGGGTTGCTCTGGCACGACTCCGAAAGTTTGGACCGCCCAACGTGCAAAGACGCGAACCCGCATTCATTCGCACCCCAGGCGATCAAACAAGCTCCGAGAAATCGGAGCGGCAAGAAAAGGAGTTTCGTAGCATGAAGAGGTTAGAACTGAAATTTATCCTTGTCGTCACTCTTGTGCTGAGCGCCGTTGGGTCGGCGGCAGCGCAAACGAGCAAGGGCTTCGTCACCGGCGTCGTCGAAGATCAAAACGGCGCCGCCATTGCCAACGCCTCAGTCAAAATCACAAACCTTACCACCGGCGTCACGCGCGACACCGTCGCCGACAGCAACGGCGGCTTTCGTATCGACGCAGTCGATCCCGGAGCTTACCGGCTCGAAGCATCGGCGCAGGGATTCAAGACTGCCAAACTCGATCGCGTCGAAGTCAACGCCGCACAAACCGTCAACCTTCCTTTGCGGCTCGAAATCGGCAGTCCGACTGAAGAAGTGGTCGTCAGCGCGGGCGAACGAAATCGTGATTCAAAACGCGGACGGCGCGCGCGTCAACACGCTCGGCGAACGCGAGATCAGAGACTTGCCGGTGGTTGGACTCAACCCGGTGAACCTCGTCTTCACGCTTCCCGGGCGTCGCGGACGTCGGCGGCGCAAACGGTCTCGCCGGCGGGCTTCGTGCAGGGAACGGAATTCTCGATCAACGGTTTGCGCCCGCGCGGCAACAACCAATTGATCGACGGTCTGGACAACAACGACAACTCGATCACGGGCCAGGTGTATCAACCATCAGTTCGCGACGCATATTCGCAAGTGACGGTTCTCGGCGGCGACTACTCCGCTGAGTTCGGACGCGCGGGCGGCGCAGTTGTGAACGTCATCACGCGTAGTGGTTCGAACGAGTTTCACGGTTCGGCCTACGACATCATTCAAAACTCGGCGTTCGACGCTTTGACGCCGGGACAAAAGTCGCAATCAGGAGCTGACGAAAGTGCCGCAGTTCACACAAAACACGTTTGGCTTCTCGTTTGGTGGACCGGTAATCAAGAACAAGTTGTTCTTCTTTGGCACGTTCCAGGCGCGATCTCGTGCGCGCAGGCGGGGTCACGGGTCGCGCAGTGGTCCCGACGGAAGCGGGCGTCAATCAGTTGCGTGCCTTGTTCCCGGCCGGCGCAAGTCCGAACCTCGATCGCTATCTCGCGATCGTGGGCGATCTGCGTGGCACGACCAACCTTATCCACGTCCCGCTCGGCGGCGGCCGCGACCCGATTGAGTTCGGCACGGCAACGAGGTTCAGCGCGCAACCGGTAAACACTTACGACTACCTCGCGCGCGTCGACTGGAGCTCGTCCGAAAGAACAGTCTCTCGTTCCGCTATCTCGCGAACAAGTCAATTGTTCAGCAACCAGTTTCCCGATCCTTCGACGGGCATCGCCGGCAGCCAGTTTCCGGGTTTCGAGATCGACGTGCCGTCGCTGACGCAGAACATCTTCCTCAGCGACACGTACGTTTTCTCGCCCCGCACAGTCAACGAAGCTCGCTTTGGCTACGGGCGTTTCAATCTGTTCTTTGGCCCACGCGACACCGAGCTGGTGACCAGTGGACCACAGTTCCTCTTCGCCGGCACCACGATCTCGACGGTCGGACTGTCGCAGAGTTTCCCGCAAGGCCGGATCTTCAACAACTTCCAGTTCCAGGATACGGTGACGCACACCGCCGGCAATCACACGTTGCGCGTCGGCACTGACATCCTGATGCAGCGGGCGAAACAGTTCGTGCCGATCAACACGCGCGGCACGTTGACGTTCGCCGCCGGCGGTGGCTTTCCGGCGTTTCGGCAACTTTGTCGATTCGTTCTCCGGCGTCGGCGCCGGCGCGGCGGCGAAGGTGTTTGGCGCGGGCCTCGATTATCCCAACGTCACCACGCACGCTTTCTTCATCAACGACAGTTGGAAAGTCAGACCAAACCTGACGCTCAACTTCGGTCTGCGTTACGAGCGCTTCGGCGCGGTCGCAAACAACGCAGCCGTTCCCGGCGTTCACCGGCTTCGACGCTCCGTTGCAAACGCGCGTCGAGCAACAGACACGACAACAACAACTTTGGACCACGTTTAAGCTTTGCGTAGTCGCCGCACTTCGATTCGGGCTGGGTCGGCAGAATCGGTCGGCAGCGACAAGACCGTCATCCGTGGCGGCTTCGCGATCAACTACGATGTGTTCTTCAACAACATCCTGAGCAACATCATGGGCACATCGCCGAACGCGTTGGGCACGACAGTGCAAGGCGTGACATTCGGAGGACGCGGCATTCCGAACTTCACGGAAGCAGCGCTGCCCGCCACGCTGGTCGCAAATCCGCAAGCGGGTCAGAACGTGATTCCCGCGGATCTCAAGAACCCGCAAACCTACGTCTGGAACTTCGGCATTCAACGCGAACTTCCCGGTCACAACGTTCTCGACGTTGCGTACGTGGGCACGCGCGGAACGCGACTGTTCATCAACGAACAGTTGAATCCGGGAATACCGGGCACTCTCAATCGCAAATGGTCGCGCGTTTGCGATCGCGAGGTTCGGTGATCTCGCGCACCAACGGCGGCGACTCGCACTATCACGGTTTGCAGACTGCGCCTCGAACGTAGTTTCAGAAACAACTTCCTGTATCGCGCGACCTACACGTTCCAAAAGACGATCGACAACACGAACAGCGAGATCTTCGCGACGACTGGCGGCAACAGCGTCGGTTCGGATCCTTTCGATCGGCGCGTCGATCGTGGGTCGTGGCGGATTTCGACGTGCCGCACATCTTCACGTTGTCGGGATTGTGGGACATTCCCGGAGCCGGAGTCAGGCTTCTGGAAGGAAGTCACTGGCGGATTTCAATTCGCGACGATCTGGCGTTACCAGTCAGGTAACGTTTCGTCGCCGTTTGTCACCGGCATCGACTTGAATGGCGATCTCAGCGGCACAAACGATCGGCCGTCGATTGCGAATCCGTTAGCGCCCGCGACTTCGGTCGGTTTTGCGAATTCGCAGGCCGGGTGGCCAGGGTGTGGCGCGTCGGCGACCGGGTTCTTCGACATCAACTGCAATCCGGTGACGCTTAACGTCGGTCGCGGTATCTGGTCGATCCTGCGATTCGGACCGGCATCGCGGGACGCAACACGTTGCGCGCTCCGGGTTACAACACGTTCGATATGAGCCTGCAACGCTCGTTCAAGACTCCCGTTCACGCCGATGGAAACAGGATCGGTTTGAGATACGGTTTGATTACTTCAACGTATTCAATACGCCGATCTTCCGTTTCGAAGCTGGGCGGATTGTGCTGACGGCGACGTGACCAATCCGTTCTTCAACCAGCCGAATCTGAATTCGGGCGTGTCGGTTGGCGCGACGCGGCGCACGTTCGGGCCGCTTGCAGTTGCGGTACGTGTTCTGATTGCTCTGAATCAGTAGCGGTGATCGAGAGGTAGCGATGCAGTTCAACAGTAACGCCGAAGGCGTTCGCTAATTCCAGCCCAGGGTTGCTTCAACCCTGGGTGAGTCGGGGTATTAATCTCCTGAACTCTGAAGGAGTTTCAATGGCAAACAGAACACTTTCAGTGTTTTCTAATTCTCTTCTACTGTACCCAGGGTTGAAGCAACCCTGGGCTGGAATTAGCGAACGCCTTTCGGCGTACTAACATACCGACAAACTGCATCACGACCTGAATGAGAGGGCGGCTTCCAACCGCCCTCTTTTTTTGATTATGATGCGCGTTTAAATATGTGGCCCACGATCATAGAAATGTCGCCCGGTGCGCCGGATGCCATTGAGATCATGCGGGAGCTCGATGCGCACCTGTTGACGCATCCGTATCCGCCGCAAAGCCGTCATGCGCTCAGTGTCGAGAAAATGTTGCGCGAGGGCGTCGTGTTCTTTGTGACGCATTACGAAGGGAAGTTGGCTGGGTGTGGTGGGGTAAAGATCTTCGCGGGTGAGTATGGTGAAGTGAAGCGAATGTTCGTGCGGCCGGAGTTTCGTGGCAAGGGACTGGGGAAGGCGATGCTCGCGCACCTGGCTGAGTATGCGCGCCGCCAGGGCCTCGACCTTTTGCGGCTCGAAACAGGAATCTATGAGGTCGAGGCGATTGGGCTTTATTCAGGATTTGGCTTTGAGCGTCGCGCGCCGTTTGGCGAATACGTGGAAGACCCGTTGAGTGTTTACTTCGAAAAGAGAATTTGAGGAGGAGCGGTATGAAGAAGACCGGTGTTCCGGAGAACGTCGACGCGTACATCGAAGGTTATCCGCCAAAGGTGCAGAAGATCCTGCAAAAGATTAGGAAGACGATTCAGAAAGCAGCGCCTGGCGCGGAGGAGTCGATTAGTTATCAAATGCCGGGATATAAGTTGAATGGTGTTTTGATTTACTTCGCCGGGTACGAGAAACACATCGGAGTGTATCCTGCGCCGCGCGGAGCTAAGGAATTCAAAAAGGAGTTGGAGCAGTACGAAGGTGGGAAGGGGACAGTGCAGTTTCCGTTGGACCAACCGGTTCCTTACGATCTGATCACGAGAATGGTGAAGTACCGAATGGAAGAGAATCTTGCCGCAAAGAAGAAGAAGCCGACGGGCGCGAAGAAGACAGCCGGCGCTAAGAAGTCTGGTGCTGCGAAGAAGAGGTGAACGATGCCAGTTGAAGGATTAGAAATACGCCGCGCGGAACCGGATGATTGTGCGGCGATCTATGAGATGTTTCGTTCGCCGAAGGTGTACGGAAGCACGCTTCAGTTACCGTATCCGTCGCGTGAGTATTGGCGGAAGCGTTTGACGGAGACGGAAGGGTTTTACAGCCTCGTGGCTGTCAGCGGCGAGCACGTTATCGGCATGATGGACATCATCACGTTCCCGAACAGGCCGCGACGCCGGCACGCCGGCGCGATTGGGATTAGCGTTGCGGAGGCGTGGCAAGGAAAAGGCGTCGGGAGCGCGTTGATGCAGGCGTGTGTTGATCTGGCTGATAACTGGCTCAACCTCACGCGCCTCGAGTTGGAGGTTTATTCCGATAATGAAGCTGCGATCAGGCTGTACGAGCGTTTCGGGTTCGAGCGCGAGGGCACGTTGCGGCAGCACGCGTTTCGAGACGGCAAGTACGTCGATTCGATCCTGATGGCGCGGTTGAGAGTTTAAGCATGAAGCTATTGGTTATTGGCGGAACACGATTCGTCGGTCGTCATTTCGTGACAGCGGCACTCGCACGCGGTCACGAGCTCACGCTCTTCAATCGCGGCCGCGAGTCTGCGCCAGTCGCGGATGTCGAAACAATTCAGGGCGATCGGCATACCGATTTAGCAAAGCTTCAGGGACGCCGTTGGGATGCCGTTGTCGATACTTGTGGACTGCTTCCGCGCGCCGTCAGAGCGTCGGCTGAAGCGTTGCGCGATGCGGTTGACAGCTACGTTTTTATTTCGACCGTGTCGGTGTATGCAGACGTCAGTCAGCCGGGTGTTGACGAAGGCTCGCCTACAAAGAAGTTAACGCCGGAGCAACTGGACGCCGCGAATGCGATCGATCCGACGCAGGCGACTGCCGCTTCGTACGGCAACATATACGGCGGTTTGAAAGTGCTGTGCGAGCAAGCGGCGGAAGAAGTGATGCCCGGGCGAGTACTGGTCCTGCGTCCTGGTTTGATCGTCGGACCAGCCGATTACACGGATCGGTTTACTTACTGGGTTGCGCGCGTTGCTCGCGGCGGTGAGGTGTTGGCGCCGGGTAATCGAGATCGTCACGTTCAGTTTATCGATTCGCGTGACCTCGCGGAATGGACGGTTACGATGATCGAGCGGAAGCAGACAGGCGTTTACAACTGCGACAGTGAGCCGGGCGCTTTTACGATGGGCCAGGTGCTTGACGAGTGCAAAGCGGTGAGCGCCAGCGATGCGTCGTTTACGTGGGTCGACGAAGACTTTCTCGTGCGCGAGCAAGTCGTTGCCTGGAGCGAAATGCCGTTCTGGCTGCCGGAATCCGAACCGAGCCTGAAAGGCTTCATGTACATCAACTGCAACAAAGCCATCGAAGCAGGTCTCACCTTCCGTCCGGTCACGGAGACGATTAGGGATACGTTGACGTGGCAACAAACACGTGCGACTGAAGAACTAAAAGCCGGGCTCGATCCTGAAAAGGAGCGAAAGCTATTACAGCAATGGCACGAATTGTCTTTCTGATCGCGCTGGTATTCGCGTCAACCTGCGTTGCCGCCGCGCAAGGGATCGATCGCGACAAGCTCGTGGCGCAGTTGGAAACGGAGCGTTGCGTGACGCTCGAAGAGCGAAAGCTGAAGTTCTGCAAGTTTGACTATCAAGCAAACGGCAAGAACGTCGAGGCGATTGCGATCTTTCCGCTCGCGGCCGGCAAGTATCCCGGCGTTCTGTTGCTGCCGGGTTTTCAGGGCACGGCGAAAACGCTGCTCGGCATGGGCGGATTTCTCGCGCCGCAGGGTTTTGCGATTCTGGCAGTGACACCACCGGGATTTGGTAAGTCGGAGGGGAAGTCTGACTTCATGGGACCGGCATCGATCGACGCATTCGCCACAGGCTTTCGAAAGTTCCGTCGCAATCCGGGTGTAGATTCCACGAAGATGGGCATCCTCGGGTACTCACGCGGTGGCATGGCGGCGTCGTTGTTAACGATTAAGCTAGGAAATGAAGTTCAAGCCGCAGTCTTCGGCGCAGGCATTTACGATTTCCAGCGTGCATACGACGACACGAAGTTCGACGGCATCAGGGCAAACATGAAGGCCGAGACAGGGATGACGGAGAAGGCGATTAAAGAGCGCTCGTCGATCCTGCGGATGGAGAAGCTGAGGTGCCCGGTGCTAATTATTCATGGCGAGAACGACGGAAACGCGCCCACGAACCAGGCGTATTTCCTGCGCGATCGTTTGACTGAACTGAAGAAGGATTTTGAATTCAAGATCCTGCCGGATCACGTACACGGACAACTGAAGGGCGATTTTCTGTCGCCGGTGCTTGATTTTCTCAGTCGCAAACTGAAGGGCGTGCCGGCGTCGGTTGAAATGAGCTTTGCACAAAAAGTGCGTGAAGAGGTCTCCCGCAAAGACGCAAAGCGCTGCCGCGTTTCGCTGGACTTTCTTTGCGCCTTTGCGGGAGAAATATCCTGCGTAGCGGACGTTTTTGTGCCAAGCCGTGAAGATGAGTTAAGGGGAGTTGATGATGTTGCAAGGGAAAGTGGCGCTCGTCACGGGAGCGACGCGCGGCGCCGGACGTGGCATCGCAATCGAGCTCGCTGCGGCGGGCGCTTTCGTTTATTGCACCGGACGCAGCACGCGTGCGCAACGTTCGGAGATGGACCGTCCGGAAACGATCGAAGAGACGGTTGAATTGATCGAGCGTGAAGGAGGACGTGGTGCGGCGGTTCAGGTCGATCATCTTGAGCCGGCGCAAGTCGAGGCGCTTGTCGCACGGATCGAACGTGAGCAAGGGCGATTGGATGTTCTGGTTAACGATATTTGGGGTGGCGACAAGTTCATTCAATGGAACACGCCTGTTTGGGAGTACTCGTTGGATGGCGGTCTTCACATGCTGCACCTCGCGATCGATACGCACCTCATCACCAATCATTTCGCGCTGCCTCTCTTGATCAGGAATCCCGCCGGGTTATTGATCGAAGTGACTGACGGCACTGCCGAATACAACAGCGATCACTATCGCGTGTCGCTGTTCTACGATCTTGCGAAGACGTCGATCGTTCGTATGGCGTGGGCGTTGGCGCAGGAGCTTGCGCCGCATCGATGTACGTCGCTGGCGTTGAGCCCGGGTTGGTTGCGTTCGGAGCAGATGCTGGACAACTACGGAGTCGCGGAGGAAAACTGGCGCGACGCGATTGCGAAGCAGCCGCATTTTGCAATCACTGAAACGCCGCGTTATGTTGGGCGCGCTGTGGCGCATCTCGCCGGCGATCCGGAGGTTGCGCGGTGGAATGGCCAGTCGCTTTCGAGCGGCCAGCTCGCGAAGGTCTACGGCTTCACTGACCTGGACGGTTCACAACCTGACGCCTGGCGTTACACCGTCGAGGTGCAGGATGCCGGCAAGCCTGCCGATACGACTGGATATAGATAAATCCGTGTTCCCAGCCTACGCCGGCGGGGTCCAGTACCACTCCCAATCTTTCGAATCTTTATTCATAACCTGACTGTGCAGATCCTGGTTCAGACTGACGCCCCAAACCTCCGCCAATCCATTGTTCTGTCCCGCCGCCGTGATCTCGTAACCAAGCAACGACTCCTGATAATCACCCGGCGACCACGGCCACCATTCCGCGCCGCCCGGCGCCGATTGAGTGCTCTGATAAAACTTGAACTCGTCAGTGATGATCCAAACGTTGCCGCCCTTCTGTCCACCAATCTCGACGGCCGCCACGTTGCGCACTTTCGGCGCATTATTCCAATTCGGCCCTTGCCAGGTTCCCCACTCACCGCCTTTCGTTTTCTGAAACATGCACCAGAGCTGTAACTCTTCGTCGATGCCAAACAACACGCCGACGTCATTTCCCTGTTTGCACCCGCTCACTTCAATCCAGCGAGAGTAATTTGGCGTCCGGGGCCATTCCTGCCAGGGACTGTAATGACCCGCGGGCAGGATCTGGTAACAGCCCACGAGATTTCCATCTTCGGTGATGCCCCAGAACTGGGCGCCATGATTGCCGGCGAGCTGAGTCGCCGCGATTTTTTTTAACCTGAGATGACCGGGAATATTGTTCCAGCCCGGTCCCTGCCAGGAGTTCCAATCCCCGCCGGGCGCATGCTGCCAGGTCGTCCAGATCTCGCGCTTCATGTCGAGCACCCAAAGTTGTACTGCGCCGTCACCTCGTTGCGCGGCGGCGAGCTCATAAACCTGGCTGGGATAGTGGTTCTCGGACCAACCGGAGCTCATCCAGTTGCTCCATACGCCCCCGGGCGTTTTTTGAGAGGTGGTGTAGAGAGTCCCTTTGATATCGACGCCCCAAATTTGCGCCCCGCGACTGCCGCCCTGCTGTGAGGCGGCAAGTTTTCTTAACACA
Source organism: uncultured Acidobacteriota bacterium (assembly GCA_963770215.1). Taxonomy (GTDB): domain Bacteria; phylum Acidobacteriota; class Blastocatellia; order Pyrinomonadales; family Pyrinomonadaceae; genus PSRF01. The sequence continues at coordinate 541,313 of CAVYOP010000004.1, read as the reverse complement.
GGCGCGTCATGCCATGACATACACGGTTCTCCTTTTGCACGTAAGGGTACGAAGTGTTTTCAAGACAAGGTTATTGGTCAGCGAGGCTTAGCTTGCGTGTCAACCAGCTTAATTGGTGGACTTAAAGACAGACTTCAGGAGGTCGCGTGGTGCGAACAATACTGGGTTTTGATGCGACCGGCGCGCATGATAACTTGCACCTCAAAACTCGGTCAAACCTAAATTCAAACTAAATTGATGTTAGACTGGCGGCGCAGACAAACATTCAAGAGATGAGTGACGAGACCTTTTACCAGGGGCCGAGCCGGATTCATCTGGCGGCGTTCCCGCCAAAAGAACGTTGGAACGATTGGACCGAGCTCGATTCGCGCGCGTGGCCGAAACGCGTCGAGCGGCATTATTCGCTGGTCCCCACCACCTGCTTCAACTGCGAATCAGCCTGCGGGCTGCTCGCGTACATCGACAAAGTCTCCGGCGAAGTACAAAAGTTTGAAGGCAATCCCGAACATCCCGGTTCACGCGGCCGCAACTGCGCCAAAGGCCCGGCGACGCTCAACCAGGTAACCGATCCCGATCGCATCCTTTATCCACTGAAACGCAAAGGCAACCGCGGCGCGGGACAGTGGGAACGCACCACGTGGGACGAAGCGCTCGACACGCTGGCCGCGCGCATTCGCAAAGCCATCGTCGAAAACCGGCGCGAGGAGGTCATGTATCACGTGGGCCGTCCCGGCGAAGACGGTTTCACGGAACGTATTCTCGCCGCGTGGGGAATCGACGGTCACAACTCGCACACGAACATCTGCTCGTCCGGCAGCCGTGAAGGCTATCAGCTCTGGATGGGCCTCGATCGACCGAGCCCGGATCACGCAAACGCAAAAGTCATATTGCTGATAAGTGCGCATCTCGAATCGGGGCACTATTTCAATCCGCATGCGCAGCGCGTGATCGACGGCAAAGCGAACGGCGCGAAGCTGATCGTTTTCGACACGCGTCTTTCGCACACCGCGACGCACGCGGATTACTGGGTTGCGCCGTATCCCGGCTCAGAAGCAGCGATGCTGCTCGCGATCGCCAACTACCTGATCCAGAACGATCTCTATAACCGTGAATACGTCGAACAGTGGTGGAATTGGAGGGAGTTTCTGGCGGCAGATGGAAGCGGCGCGGATTTTACGGATTTTGAAAACCGGATTAAGGAAATTTACAAGGAATACACATTCGAGTTTGCCGCGGCTGAATCTGGCGTTGATGCGAAAGTGATCGAAGAGATCGCGAAGCTCGTTTCGACCGCGGGGACACGCTTTTCGAGTCACAACTGGCGCAGCGTCGCGTCAGGCGTGAGCGGCGGCTGGACAGTTGCCCGTTGTCTTTTCATGTTGAATGCGTTGCTCGGCGCGGTTGCGACCGAAGGCGGCGTTTATCCAAACGCGTGGAACAAATTCGTGCCGCGCCCGATCTACACGCCACCGCATCCGCAGATGTGGAACGAGACGACGTGGCCGCGCGAGTATCCGCTTTCGATGAACGAGATGTCGTTCCTGCTGCCGCACCTTTTGAAAGACGGCCGCGCGAAGCTCGACGTCTATTTCACGCGCGTCTACAACCCGGTGTGGACCAACCCCGATGGCTTTTCGTGGATCGAGATGTTGACCGATCCGGATCTCGTCGGTTGCTACGTCGCATTGACGCCGACGTGGAACGAAACCGCTTACTACGCAGATTACGTGTTGCCGATGGGCGTCGGCTCGGAACGTCACGATCTTCATTCTTACGAGACACACGATTCGCAATGGCTCGGCTTTCGCCAGCCGGTAATGAAAGCGATGCGCCAGCGTGAGGGCGAAGCGATTAGCGATACGCGCGCGATCAATCCCGGCGAGGTTTGGGAAGAGAACGAGTTCTGGCTCGAATTGACGTGGCGCATCGATCCTGACGGCAGTTTAGGCATCAGGCAGTACGCGGAGTCGAAAAAGAACCCCGGCACGCGTCTCGGCATCGACGAATACTACGAATGGATCTTTGAAAACTCCGTTCCCGGTCTGCCCGAAAAAGCTGCGCAGGAGAACCTGACGCCGCTCGAATTCATGCGTCGCTACGGCGCGTTCGAAGTCAAAGAAAAGATCGGAAAAATCTACGATCAAACAGTCGGCAGCGAAGAGTTGGACGACGTGCAGGAAGATCAACTTGGCCGCATCTTCACTCGCGCGCCAAAGCCGGCTGGACCAAACATCGTTCCGCTGCCGTTGCCTGACGGCGACGCAGACGGCCGCCGCCTCGTAGGCATCAACGTCAACGGCGAGATCAAACGCGGCTTTCCGACGCCGAGCGGACGGCTCGAATTCTATTCGTCGACATTGAGCGCCTGGGGCTGGCCGGAGTACGCTATCCCTGTTTACTTTAAGAGTCACGTTCACAAAGACAATCTCGCCGAAGATCAAACGATCCTGATCTCGACTTTTCGTCTTCCCGTCCAGATACACACGCGCAGCGCGAACGCGAAGTGGCTCGACGAGATCGCCCATACGAACCCGCTCTGGATTCATCCGAGTCACGCCAAGAAACTCGGCGTGCGCACCGGCCAACTCGTGCGCGTCGAAACAGAGATCGGTTACTACGTCGTGCCCGTGTGGGTCACAGAAGGAATTCGCCCCGGCATCGTCGCGTGCAGTCATCACATGGGCCGCTGGAAACTGACAGACGAAGGCCAGCGACAGTTGATGGCCACCGTGAAGTTGGACCGCAACGGCACAAGCTGGGGACTCAAACGCCAAAAAGGGGTGGAGCCGTACGAGTCGGGCGACCCTGACACGTTGCGAATCTGGTGGAAAGACGCCGGCGTTCATCAGAACATGACGTTTCCGGTCCATCCCGATCCGATCTCCGGCATGCACTGCTGGCACCAGGCAGTGCGTGTGCGTGTGGCCGAGCCGCAAGATCAGCCGGGCGATATTTTTGTGGATACTCAGAAGTCTCGCGACGTATACCGTAAGTGGTTGGCGATGACGCGGCCGGCAGACACGCATTCGCCCGACGGCACGCGGCGGCCCTACTGGATGCTGCGCCCATTGAAACCGGGGCGCGAGTTCTATAAATTGCCGAGCAATGGTAACGGGGGTAAAGGGGGGTGAAGGGGGTTGAGGTTTCGTTGATGTACTTCAAGCAGTTCTATCTCGGTTGTTTGGCCCATGCGTCGTATTTGATCGGCTCTGAAGGCGAAGCCGCGGTCGTCGATCCGCAGCGGGACGTGGACGAGTACATCACGGAAGCCGAAACGCAGGGACTCGAAATCAAGTACGTGATCGAAACGCACCTTCACGCCGATTTCGTCAGTGGTCACCAGGAGCTCGCCGCCCGCACCGGCGCGCAGATCGTCTTCGGCGAGCGAGCCGGCGCTGAGTTCAAACACCGCGCTGTACGCGACGGCGACCAGATCCGCGTCGGCAAAGTGATCCTCGGTTTCATCGAAACGCCGGGCCACACGCCGGAAGGAATCTGCGTTTTAGTTACTGATACCGAAGTCTCAATCCAACCGCAGAAAGTCTTGACCGGCGACACGTTGTTCATCGGCGACGTGGGCCGTCCCGATCTCGCCGGCGGCAAAGGTTACACGCCGCAGATGATGGCCGAGATGATGTACGACAGCCTGCACGGAAAGCTGTTGAAGCTGCCGGATGAAGTTGAGGTCTATCCGGCACACGGCGCGGGATCGATGTGCGGCCGAAACATGTCGACGGAGACTTCGTCGACCATTGGCGATCAGCGCAAGTTCAACTACGCGCTCAAGCCGATGACGAAGCAAGAGTTTGTGAAGTTGCTGACTGCCGATCTTCCCGATCAGCCGGTCTACTTCTCGAAAGACGCCGAGATCAATCGCGCCGGCGCACGCGAGCTTTCGGAGCTGGTTGCCCCGGTTGCTTTGTCGGCGCATGAAGTGCTTTCGTTAAAAACCAGCGGTCACGTTTTGCTCGACGTTCGTTCGGCGGCTGAGTTTGGCGCAGGACACTTGCCGGGTTCGGTGAACATCGGCCTCGGCGGACAGTTTGCCATCTGGGCCGGCAGCCTGATTCCTTTGAGCGCCGCGATCGTGATCGTGGCCGACACGAAAGCGCAGGTTGACGAATCGGTGGTGCGTCTCGCGCGCGTCGGCATCGAGAACGTGAAAGGTTACTTGAGCGGCGGCATTCAGGGTTGGCGCGAAGCGGGTCTGCCAATCGAAGCGATCGAACAGGTCAGCGTGGACCAGTTGAAGGACCAGATCGCAGATCGAGAATTACAGATCTTAGACGTGCGGCGTCCGGCGGAGTACGGCAACGGTCATGTCCCGCACGCGCTCAACGCGCCGCTGTCTGCTCTCGACACGACCATCGATCAACTCCCCCTCCGTAAAGACAAACCAACGGCCGTGATTTGCGCGGGCGGTTATCGTTCGAGTGCGGCCGCGAGTTTGTTGCAACAGCAAGGCTTCACGAATTTAATCAACGTCTCGGGCGGCACCGGGGCGTGGATAAATGCCGGCTATCCGGTGGAAACTCCTTCCGGCAAGTGAATATCGATCCATTTACATTCAAGGTCTTAATCGCCCTGGCCTGGATTGTCGTTGCGACACTTCACGGGTTTGGCGCGGCGTGGCTCGCCATCTGGATGCTTTTTCATCCTTATCACGCGGTGAAGCTGTTTCGGCATAACGATCTGGCCGCAGGGAATGATTCCGCGTCATCGTGAGAAGCTGGCCCATTCGATCGGCAACGCGGTCGGCAACGAGCTCGTCTCGCAGGAGACGGTGTTCGATGCGATGTTCGAGACCAGCTTCTTTCAACGGAAGGTGGAAGACTTCGTCGGCGGTTACACGAACGATCTGTCTGTCGCGCGTTTATCCGTCGTTCCTCGACGCTCTGCCGTCGCAGGCGCGCGCGCCGATCCTCGATACGATTTCCGCGCTTCAGTATCGTCTCGCCGAGTACATTGCCGAGATGATGAGGAGCGAAGAGACTGCCGCAGCGATCGAACGTTTTGTCGACAAGCAGATCGACGAGTTGCTGGAGCGAAACTTCGGCGACCTGGTCAACAATCGATCGGTCGATCAGTTGCTCGACTTCGTTCAGCAACGGCTCCAAGGGTTTATCAGCAACGAAGCGTTCGAACGGCGAGTCGGCGAATTTGTTTCCGGCCGGTTGGATGACCTGGCGCGCAGCGATGCGACGTTGGCCGAGACTGTCACGCCTGACACGATCGCGTTTATCAAGGTGCGCATCGATCAGGAAGTGCCGCCGATCGTGCATCACCTGGCGGACATCGCGACCAGCCAGACGACGCGCAAGCAGATCGGCGCGTTGATCAAGCTCGAAGTCGATCAGTATTACGAACAGCTTTCGTTGTTCAAAAAGATCTTCGTTTCGCGCGAGCGGATTCATCGCGAGGTTGACGATCTGGTCAACAAGACTCTGCCGAAACGAATCGAAGAGTATTTGCGTGGCGAGGCGTTCGAGCAGGAAGCGGAAGCATTTCTCAACTCGACGATCGATAACGTGATGAACCGGCCGCTCAACCAACTGCTCGGGCAGTTTGATGCGGCAAAATTCGACGAGTTGAAAGCGCAGGTGACGGCGCGACTGGTTGACGATCCTGCGCAGCGAGACGTTGTCGGATTCAGTTTCGTCGCATTTCGCGGAGGCGATCGATCGGCTTCGTCCGCAAACGCTGGGTTCGGTGTTGCAACAGCTCGATCCGCGATCGGCGGAGCACGTTAAACAGTTTCTGACGAGAAGTCTTTTGAGTTTGCTGGCGCGCGACGATACGGCGCGGACGATCAACTGCGATCCTGAGTGCGCAGATCGAGCGGTTGTTGATCGCGCCGATTGGACGGCTCGGCGATCACGTGTCGCAGGGTGCGATGGAGCGTGCGAGCTCGGCGCTGGTTGAGCGAATCACGTTGGCGGCGCGTGAACGTTTGCCGGTGGCTATTGCGGAGTTTGATGTTGGTGGTTTGGTGAAGCGAAAAGTGTCTGACTATCCGATCGAGAAGCTCGAGGCGCTGGTGTTGTCAGTCGCGCAGCAACATTTGAAGACGATCGAGTTGTTTGGAGCGCTCATTGGATTCATTATCGGTGTTGGGCAGGCGATCTATTTCTGGTTCACGTATTAACCACAAAAGGCACAAAGAGGAAGACAAAAGGCACAAAGAAGAATAGTTTATACTTTTGTGCCTCTTGTGACTTTTGTGCTTCTTGTGGCTAAAGTTTTCTGTTGACATTAGACTCACGAGTGTTTAACTATTTGCTCCAATTTGAAAGGAGCTTATTTCCCCAATGACCTACGTAGTTGTTGAATTATGCGTCGATTGCAAGTACACCGACTGCGCAGCTGTTTGTCCTGTTGAAGCATTTCACGAATTGACCGATCGTCTTTACATCAATGCCGATACCTGTATCGATTGCGATGCGTGCGTGCCCGAATGTCCGGTCGAAGCGATCTTCGCCGACACCAACGTGCCGGAAAACTATGCTCATTGGACGCAGATCAACATAGACGAAGCTCCGAATTATCCGATCATCAGCCAGAAAATTCCCGCCCTTCACGGTCCAAGCTGCACTGGTCCCGAAGAATAGCGCGGATCTCGCAAATCATCTTGTAAGTTTGCACGGGCCAAACGCATAATCCCCGGTGCTCCTCGACTCTTCCTCTCAGCGAATCGTGGAAGCTGTTATGAAGCGTTTTATTTTCCCCCTTGCCGTAGCCCTTTGCTTTCTGACCCTAGCTTCTCAGCACTCGACAGTCCTGGCCAAAGACACCTGGGTCAGTGTGCGCACGAAAAACTTCTTCATGATTGGCAATGCCAACGAGAAAGAGATCCAGAAAGTCGCCGTGAAACTCGAGCAGTTTCGCGAAGTCTTCACCCGGCGTCTTCCCGAACATGAAATTCAACTCGCCGGTTCCGACCACTGTGGTCGTGTTCAAGAGCGACAGCTCTTACGCGGCCATTCAAACCGAGCGCAAACACCGCCGGCTATTTTCAGTCTGGCCCGGACGTCAACTACATCACCCTTACCACCGAACTCGAGAGCGCGCAGGATCCGTTCAACGATCATCTTTCACGAGTACACGCACCTGCTCGTAAACAACACGTTCGAGAACGCTCCCGTATGGTTCAATGAAGGGCTCGCCGAGTACTACAGCACTTTCAGCATCACCGACGATCAAAAAGTCGGGATCGGCAGCCACATCGGCAATCATGTCTACCTGCTGCGGGAAAGCAAGATGCTGCCGTTGCGCACGCTGTTTGAAGTCGATCACAAGTCGCCGTACTACAACGAAAGAAACAAGCAAAGCATTTTCTACGCGCAATCGTGGGCTTTGATGCACTACCTGATCATCGGCAAGGAAGGCAGGGTCTAAGCAGCTCGCGCAAGTTTCTCGACCTGATCGACGACAAGCATGCCCGATGGAACAGGCGTTTCAGCAAGCTTTCCAGATGTCGTTCGAGACATGGAAAAAGACCTGCGCGAATACGTCAAGCAGGACCGCTACAACGATCTAACCGGCCACTTCGAACGCAAGCTCGAGCTCGACCCATCGCCGCAAGCGAAACCGTTGACTGAAGCGGAAGCGCAAGCATATCTGGGCGATCTGTTGCTGCACAGCAATCGCGCCGACGCCGAGAAGTATCTCGTAAAGGCCTTGCAGCTCGATCCGAACCTCGCGCATGGCCCATGCGTCGCTGGGCATGCTTCGTTTTCGTGAAGGCAAACTGACGAAGCTCGCGCCAGTTTGGAACGCGCCGTCGCGGCCAGCTCGCAAAACTACCTCGCGCATTACTACTACGCTTTCACTCTCAGCCGGCTGCGTCCCGAAGACGCGTCGCCGCAACTACACTCCGGAACAGTCGGCGAAGATCCGCGAGCACTTGAAACGCGCAATCGCGCTGCGTCCCGATTTCCCTGAATCGTACAGCCTGCTCGCTTTTGTGAGTCTTGATGACCGGCAATGAGATCGACGAGTCGATCGCTTCGATGAAACGGTTCTGGCCAGTCACCGGGCCGCCAGGATTTCACGTTCATGCTGGCCCAGCTCTACATGCGTAAGCGTGAATACAAGACGGCGCGCCAGTTGTTTGAGCAAGTCGCGAATTCAAACGCCGACGAAGAGCGTACGCCAGCCGGCAGAGCACATGTTGGACCAGATCGATACGTTTGAAAAGCAAATGGCGCAATACGAAGAGGCAAAGAAAGCTCCAGGCTGCGAACGCGCTGCGGCAAGCCGGGCACGGACGACGCGACCGGAGATTGTTCGTAACTAAACAACGACGGCGAACCCATCCGATCCATCATCGTATTTGCGTGACGTGTTGCGGCCGCCTGGCTGCCGGCGAAACTCAGTTGCTGGCGACCCTGACGAAGACCGAATGCGACGCGAAGAGAATGATCTTCGTCCTGCAAACCGCGCAGGAAGTTGCGGCTCAGAACCGGAAGCCTCAACGAGATCGAGATCACCACCTACACTCCCGACATCAAAGGTGGTATCGGCTGCGGTCCTCGTAAGCCCGAGAACTTCGTGGTTGTTTGTTACTTTCCGAACACCGACAAGCGTGTAAAGGTTGACGGCATTTTGAAATCGGTCGAGTTTGTGCCTGCCGATTTCAAACTTAAACCGGCCCAGCGATAGGCATCGTCCGTGTTCTCAACACAGCGAACGTTCACTTTCAAGGAGACTCCCATGGATAACTTCGACGAAATCCGGCACACGGAGCTTTATCAAAGTTACAAATCTGCCGCTAACTGGTTTTATTGGCTCGCGGGACTTTCGTTAATCACCTCACTGATCACACTTGCTGGTGGCGGCTGGGGCTTTATATTCAGCCTCGGCATAACACAGTGAGCGACGGCCTTGCCCAAGGACTTGCGACCGAGCTTGGCGAAGCGACCAAGGTGATTGCCCTGGTATTCGATATTTTTATCACCGCGTTGTTCGTCTTTTTCGGCGTGTTCGCGGGCAAGAAATTTCTCTCGATTATACATGATCGGCACGATCGCGGTTGTCCTCGACGGGCTGCTCACGCTGGTGCTTCAGGATCTGCTCGGCGTGCTGGCTCACGGGGTAGTCTTGTTCTTCCTGATCAGGGGTTACATGGCTGGACGTGAAATGCTCGCTCTTGAGCGTGAGCTGGCCGCCCAACTACCGCCGCCACCACCATCGACTTCGGTTGAGAGCCCGGTAACTGCAACTTCCGTCTGACGTGTCGCAATTGCCGATTGCCAATTGCCGATTGCCGATTTGTGTCCTGGACATTGATTCTTGACGTGTTCGAGCGTAGGAGAATTCGGCAATTGGCAATCTTCCACCAATCCACTCTTCGTGTGCCTTCCGTATATCTCACTGAGTTCGAAACAAAATCAGTTCCAACAAGGAAGGTATATCGATGAAAAAGTTATTCGCCATGGTGCTGCTTGCCGTCGCATCGATCGCGCTTGCCGATGGGCATGCTCAAGCACAAATGAATTCAATGGACGACAATCCGATGGTCGGCGGCGCCGCGATGTTCAAGTCGAAAGACATCGTCGACAACGCTGTCAACTCCGCGGATCACACGACGCTTGTCGCGGCGGTGAAAGCTGCCGGGCTCGTCGAAACACTCAAGGGGAAAGGGCCGTTCACGGTATTTGCGCCGACGAATGCGGCTTTCACAAAGTTGCCGGATGGCACAGTCGATACGTTGCTGCGGCCTGAGAACAAGGGGGCGCTGACGAACGTCCTGACCTATCACGTGCTGGCGGGCAGGTTTGACTCGAATGCAATCGCGAAGAAGATCAAGGCGGGCAATGGCAAGGCGTGGTTGAAAGCGGTCAACGGCGGAACGCTGACCGCGTGGATGGATGGAAACGTGCTCGTGCTGGCGGATGAAAAGGGTGGACAGTCGCGCGTCACGATCGCGAATGTGTATCAATCAAACGGAGTGATTCACGTGGTCGACTCCGTACTGCTTCCCAAGTAACACATCAAAACACGGATGACACAGATCGTGCCCCGATCTGTGTCATCCGCGGTTCTTTCATTTCTGACCGTCAGTAGTGAGGTTGCGGCGCGTGCCGTTCAACTGTTTCATCAGTTCTTCAACTGCTGCTTCCAGTTGTCGATCGCGTCCGGCGAGCGTGTCTTCCGGCCGGTTGTCGACGAGCATGTCAGGCTGCACGCCGTAGTTTTCCATGTTCGTGCGTTTCGCGTCGGCGAGGAAAACGCCAACGCCAGGCGTGCGCACAGTCGAGCCGTCGATCAAGCTGTAACTGCCCGTTCCGATAACCGCGCCCATCGTCGGCGTGCCCACCACTTTGCCGAGTCCGAGAGCACGGAAGCCCGCCGGAAACATCTCGGCGTTTGAAGCAGACCGCCAGTTTTGCAACACGATCTTCGGTCCAAAGAACCCGGCAAAAGGACGTCCGGATGCTTCAGTGCCGCGCGGTTGCCACACCTGATATTGACGTTGGACCAGGATCGCGAGCAACTCCTGTTCGATGTTGCCGCCGCCGTTCCAACGTTGATCGATCACCATCGCTTCCTTGTTGCGAAACTCGCGAATCTCCTTTTCAAACTCGCGGAGAGACGGTTGATTCATCGCCTGGATGTGGATGTAGCCGATGCGTCCACCGGAAAGCTCGTCGACTTTCTGACGTCGTTCCTTCACCCAGCGCTCGTAACGCAACTGGCTGTAAGCGCCGCCTGAGATCGCTTCGATGCGCGTGGTCCATGCGCCGTCTTCGGCCGGCTTGCTGTTGAACGTCGCTGTCACTTTGCGATTGAGACGATCGTTCAGGATCTCCCAGTATTCGTCTCCGGCTTTGACGGGCTTGCCGTTGATGGCGAGCAGGTAATCGCCGACTTTCACCTTCACCCAGTCTTTGTCGGCTGGTCCATCTTCGTAGATGTAAGTGACCTTGTAGCGGCCCGGCCGCGGTGTCAGGCTTCGAGCTCGACGCCGAGGTGCGCAGTCGAAACCCCACCGCCGCCTGGACCACGCGGTGGCGGCGCTGCGCCGGTGTGCGAAGCATTCAACTCGCCGATCATCTCGTTGAGAATGTTCAGCAGTTCCTGGCGATCGCCGACGAATTCGACGAGCGGGCGATACTTCGCGCGCGCGGCGTCCCAATCCATGCCGTGCATCTTCGGATCGTAGAAACGATACTTCATCGTGCGCCAGCCATCGTCGAACATCTCGGACCACTCTGCAGCTCGATCGACGCGGACGCGAACGTTGAAGTTGATCCGGCGACGTCCGGCCTCGCGTGGCGGACCCGCTGCTGCCGCTGCGGCCGCCGCTCCGGCTGCGGCTGACAACAGCCACCGAATAGACGTTGTCGCGTTCGCGGAAGAACAACGTGCGGCCATCGCGTGAAATTTGCAGACCGGAGATTCCGCCGCCGAAGCCCCCGAAACCACCGCCTGGACCACCACCGTCGCCGTCGTTAGGCGGTTGACCCGCCGTGATTCTCGTCAGTCGTCGGCCGTCTTCCCGGATCGAGTAGATCACCGGCAGCGACGCTTGAGCGAGAGGTTCAGTGGTTACGAAAATGATCGTGCGGCTGTCAGGCGTGATCGCGTAGTTGATCACCGGAAACGGCATGCGCGTAACCTGGCGCGTGCGGCGTTTCATTCCGTCCCAGTCCATTTTGATCTCGCGTGGCGGACGATTCGCCGGCGGACGCCGCACCGGAGGAGTTGCGCCTTCGCCGCCTTCCGCTGCCGGTTCGCGTTGCGGCGGCTCAGCTTCGGCGCGCTCTTCCGCGTCGTCCGGATCTCTGTCCTGACGCTCGAGCCAAACTGAATAGAGCTGAACTGAATTTGGTGTGTTTCCGCCGGTCGCTTCGACGCGTTGGAAGTAAAGTTTACGACCGTCGGCAGCAAACTGCGGATTGCCGTCGTTGTTTGAATCAAACGTCACTTTGTGTGGTGTTTTGTCATCGCCTGCCGCGGCAGTCACGAAGATGTCCGATGTGCGCGACGCGTCGGGTTTCGAATAGGCGATCCATTTACCATCAGGCGACCACACCGGGACGCCGAAGCCGCCGTAGCGCGAAGTGTCGAGCTCGACGAGCTGCTTGGTCGCGACTGTGAGCTTGCGCAGTTTGTCGTCAGACGAGGAGAAGGCGATCTCCTTCGAATCGGGCGACCAGTTGTAGCCTTGTTTCAAAGCATCGATGTCGGTGAGTTTCTGGGCCGGCGCAGAGCCGTCGATGGGAACGACCCAGATTTCTTCGCGTCCACTTTGATCGGACACGTACGCGAGCCATTTGCCGTCGGGCGAATACTGAACCAGCCGATCGCGCGCGGCGCCGTCGGTGAGTTGTTTCAGATCGCCTTCGTCGACTGGCGCGCTAAAGATCTCGCCGTGAATCGAAAAGGCGATGCGACGCGAAGATGGCGCGAGATCGTAATCGTCGGCTTGCGAGTTGAACGAGAGCATCTCGCTCATGTTTTCCTGCGTTTCGGCGTCGATGTTCAACGCGATCGGCGTTGCTCGTTTGGAGTTGACGTCGAGTTTCCAGATGCCGAAGTCGTGCTCGAAGACGATCACGCGGCCGTCGCTGCTGATCGCCGGCCAACGAACGTCGCCTGATTTGAACGTCGTGACGCGATCTGCTTTGCCGCCGCTTGTCGGAGACGCGCCAGATGTTTGTGAGACCGTTGCCGTCGCGATCGCTGACGAAGTAGATGAATCCGTCGCTGACCCCACATGGGCCATGAATCGAGACCGTCGAAATCGGTGACTTGGGTAAACTTCTTCGCGGCGACGTCCATGATCATGATGTCGCTTTGATAGGAGCCGCGATAATACTTGCGCCAGTAAACCTGCGACTTCTGGTTGTAAGCGAGTCGTTTTCCGTCCGGCGAGTAGGAAGCCTGGACGCCCATGTCGGTTCCGGCTTTCACGCGGCATGCCGCCTTCGGTGCTGACGAGATAGAGTTGCGGCATGAAGTCTTCGCCGCGATTGCTGCTGAAGACTATCGATCGCGAATCAGCGGACCCAGCCGAGCACGGTGTCGTCAGCGGAATGATTGGTCAGTTGTTTTGCGGTGCCGCCGCTGGCGGGCATCAGGTAAACGTCGAGATTGCCGTCGCGATCGCTCGAGAAGGCGATCCATTTTCCGTCTGGCGAGAAGCGTCCGTAAACGTCGCGCGCTCGATTGACAGTCAGGCGTTGGATGTTCTGGCCGTTTTCGTCGGCGGTCCAGATGTCGCCGAGATAGCTGAAGACGATGCGGCCGTTGTGGTAATGCGGATAGCGAACGAGCCGCGCTTCGCGGCCAAACGCCGAAATTGCTGCGAACAGAACGATCGCTGTTGCGAGAAGAGTGGTTGTTTTTTCATGGCTCCTGACCTGCGAATTGGGATGGAAATTACCGGATTGCGGAGGCTGGATTATAGCACTCGAATTTCGAAATTTATATTCCTATGGCATGATTAGGGCGTGCCGATCACCTGCCGAAAAATGCACGCCGCGGATGTGCCCGACGCATTTCACATGCTGACGGATTTTCTCAGCGCCGACGAGCATTACCTCGCCAGCAGTCAAGCCTACGGAGATCTCGGACTGAAAGGACTGAACGACGCGCTCGATATTTTCCTTGAACGCCCGGAATTAGGCTTTGTTTGGATGGCCTACGACGAGAACGGCGTCGCCGGCGTTTGCGTTGTTGGTTATGGGATCTCGACGTCGATGGGCTCGGTCGTAGCAAAACTCGACGACGTTTCCGTAAAGACGGATCGGCGCAGCCAGGGCGTCGGTTCCGAGCTGCTCAATCAGTTGAAAGAGCAGTTACGAAAAGAGTCGATCACACGCATCGACGTTTCGGTCCACGTCGAAAATCCTCAAGCTCGCCGCTTTTACGAACGACTCGGCTTCGTAGCACTCAACGAAGAGCGTCTCTGCTGTTTAATCTGATCATTTTCCATTTGTCGTTTTCCATTTGTCATTTTCCATTTTCCCTGCTGAGCGAGCGAAGTTGGGAGTTCTTCTGAAACGAAAAATGAAATACGACAAATGGTAAACGGAAAATGTTCACTTCCCTAAGTTCGCGATCTCTTCGAAGTATTTCGCAAACGCCACCATTCCACCGGAAGCCTGTTGCCAATCGAAGTTCTCATTCGGCGCGTGATAACCATGCTCCGGCAGCGATAGACCAAGAAACAACACCGGGCACCGCAACACTTTCTCGATACTCGTCATCGCGCCAATCGTTCCACCATCGCGAACGAAAACCGCTTCCTTCCCAAACGCAAACTTCACCGCTCGCTTCAACGCCAGCGGCAACGGTCCTTCGAGCACGGTGCGAAATGCCGGCGCCGCGTGCTCGAAACGAATCTGCACGTCGGGGTTCTTTTCTTTGATCGCGGCGGCGAGCAGCTTTTGAATCTTCTTCGGATCCTGCACCGGCACCAGCCGGCACGACCCTTTAACTTCCGCACGCGGCGGCACGATCGACTTCAATCCCGGTCCCTGGTAACCGCCGACCACGCCGTGAATCTCGAGCGTCGGCATACCCCAGATCCGTTTCATCAATTCGAGCGGATCTTCGCTGCGCATCTTCTTCAAGTGGTGCGCCTTCTTGAACGCCTTCGTCGTAAAACCGGAATTCGCCCAGTCTTGCAGTTCCTTTTTCGAAGGCGGAATGACGTCGTCGTAAAAGCCTTTGATTTTTACTTTGCCGGTGCGCGGGTCGTAGATGTCGCAGACGAGCTGCATCAACTCGGCGATCGGATTTCGCGATGCGCCGCCAGTCTCGCCGGAGTGCGTATCGACCGTGCCCGTTTCGAGCGTGAGAATGAATCCCATCAAACCGCGCAGTCCGGCGGAGCTTGCCGGCCGGTTGCGCGACACCCAAACCGTGTCTGAAACGACGACGGAATTGGTGTGCAGCGCCGGCGCAACTTTGGAGATGATCTTTTCGAAGTTTGGCGAGCCGATTTCCTCTTCAAACTCCCAAAGGAAACGAATGTTCACTGGCACGTTGGCTTCGATTGCGGCGCGTGCGCCGAAGAGGGCGGCGAGCGCGGGGCCTTTGTCGTCAGTCGTGCCGCGGCCGTAGTAAGTATCGCCTTTTTGCGTGAATACAAACGGTTCGGTGTCCCACGGCTCGGTTTCTTTTGAGGCGGGCTGAACGTCGATGTGGTTGTAGACGGTCACGGTCGGCAAGTTCGGATCGTTGCCAAACACGCCGTGAATCACAGGATTTCCCTTGTCGGCGCGGTAAACCTCGACCTTTCCGCCGTAGCTTTCAATGGTTTCGACGGTGAGCTCGACGCCTTTTCTGATGTCGTCAAGGTGGTTCGGATCTACGGAAACTGTGGGTGTTTCTACAAAACGACGGAGGAGTGCCTCATATTCCGATCGGTGCTCGTTAGCGAACGAAACAAGACTATCCCGTTTCAATGTTGTGGGCATTCAGTTCCTCCGTCGAATTGTCGGTGTGAAAAGCTTAGGCGGCCATAATATACGATTCTTGTGCCTTTTGTGCCTCTTGTGCTTTTTGTCATCACGGGCGACGAAAGTCAGTTCCCGCGCATCTACAACAAAACTCGGTAAACTGCTGCTGCGTACATTCAAAAGCTGCGGTGCTTCGTGTTATTCTGGCGTCCCCGTTTCCGCACCGAACCGGATCCGGCTCCTTGTACTCGTGATGTTTGGTTTTAGGAGGGTTGCGTGAGAAAAAGGTCTTTTGCCCCGGGAATTCTGTTTTTAGTTGTTGCCCTGGCACTCCCCGCATTAATTATTGCCCAGCAAACCCGTTCAGCTCGCCGGACGACGACTCCCGAGCGTTCCGTTAGTGAAAATCCCCCGAGCGGCAAGCTGAGTCCAACTGCGCCGGCCATCAAAAGCGACCTTTCTGAAGCCCTGGCCGTCATTCAAACGAACCACATTGACGGCCGAAAACTCGATTACAACGCGATTTTCAAATCGTCCATCAGCGGCATGTTGAGCGTGCTCGATCCACACTCGACCTATTTCGATCCGATTGAATACGCCTCGTTCCGCACCGAACAACGTTCGGAATACTTGGGCATCGGCGCCACCATCGAAGACCTTCGCGAAGGCACTGACGTCAACACTTTCATTCGCGCGACTTTTCCGGATTCGCCGGCCGCTCGTGCCGGACTGCGATACGGCGATCGCATCCTTGCCGTCGATGGTAATTCGATGAAGGGCAAGACCTATCCCGAAGTGCGGAAGTTCCTGCTCGGACCGCGCGGCACGACCGTCAAGGTGACAGTGGAGCATCCGGCCACCAAAACAAGTGAAACTGTCAGCATCGTTCGCGATGCCGTTTCGCTGCCGTCGATCGCGCAGGCTTACATGCTGCGGCCGGGTGTCGGCTATGTCGCCATGACCGGCGGGTTCAACCTGACGACCGATGACGAGTTTGGCGAAGCGCTCCAGGATCTCCACAGCAAAGGAATGAACATGCTCGTTCTGGATCTCCGCGGCAATCGCGGCGGGTTGTTGATCCAGGCGGTGCGAGTGGCGAACAGGTTCCTGCAACGCGGGCAGATGATTGTTACGCAGAAGGGCCGGTTCAGAGATAGTTCGCAGCAGTACGCCGCGGTGAACGATAAGCCCGACGGTGTTGCCGGTCGTGGTGCTCGTCAACGGCGACACTGCTTCGGCGGCTGAGATCGTCGCGGGCGCGCTACAGGATCACGATCGCGCGCTAATCGTCGGCGAGACGACGTTCGGCAAAGGATTGGTTCAGTTTCCGTTCCAGTTGGATTACGACTCGGCGCTGTTGCTGACGATCGCGAAGTATTTCACGCCGTCCGGCCGGCTGATTCAGCGCGACTATTCAAACGGCGGAAACTACGACTACTACTTCCCCGGCGGTTTGGCGGCCGACAAGAACAGAGCAGGCAAAGCCGCAACAGACGGTCCGCAAAGCCATACGGATATGGGCCGTGCGGTTTACGGTGGCGGCGGCATCGCGCCGGATGAAAGCGTGAAGCCGGGCACGATCAGCGCGGCCGAGCGACATCTGCGCGACGTGCTGTTTGCGTTTTCGCTCGAGTTGGTGACTGGCCGGGTCGCAGGGTTTGAGTCGTACAAGATTCAACGCGCGATCGAGTTTGATCACGATCTCGTCGACCGAGGATTATCCGGTAACGAATGCGCTGTTCAAAGAAGTGAAGAAGTTTGCGGCGAGCAAGCCAACGATGTTCAAAGTGACGCCGGATCAGTTGGATAAGTCGCGCACCTACGCCGAGAGGCAGTTGCGTTACAACATTTTGTCGGCGGCTTATGGTTTTCGCGTGGCGTCGCAAGTGTTCAACGACGCGGACCCGCAGATTGCCAAGGCGGTGGATGCGATGCCTCGCGCGCGTGAGTTGGCGCTGGCGGCGAGCCGGGTGCGCCCTCGCGGTTAGATTGATTAGCAATTTAAACGTTCGCGACGATAGTGGTGAGTAACAGGCCGGCGGCGCCCGATGCCAATCGCATTTCTCGAAATGATTAACGTAGGCGGGAGTTGCCGGCGTTTGAATTCATTGGCCGGCGACTCGACCCGGTTCAGAATATCCCGCACAAATTCCTCTTCGAATCCGGTTGCGACGATCTCACTCGGCGTGGCCTTCTGTTCAAAATACAACCTCAACACGCGATCGAGCTGGTCGTAAGGCGGCAGCGATTGGTCGTCGAATTGGCCGGGCGCTAGTTCAGCGGAAGGCCGTTTGTCGATGATGGCTTTCGGGATGATCTCGGTGTTGCGGTTCAGGTGTTGGGCCAGCGCGTAGACTTCAGTTTTCAGCACGTCGCCAATCACTGCCAGCCCGCCGTTAGTGTCGCCGTAAAGTGTGCAGTATCCGAGCGCGAGCTCCGACTTGTTGCCGGTTGAGAGCAGGAGACGGCCTTCGTTGTTTGAGATCGTCATTAAGATGTTGCCGCGCAGGCGCGATTGCAGGTTCTCTGCTGCGGTTGACCGGCTGCCGGTTGATGGTGCCGGCAGCTTTAGTTGTTCGCGCAGTGTTTCGTAGGCTTGCGAGATTGGGTGCTCGATTACCGGCATGTTGAGGCGTCGTCCGAGTTCGACTGAATCGTCGATGCTTGAGCGTGATGAAAACGGCGACGGCATCATTACGCTCAAGACGTTTTCCGCGCCGATGGCTTCGCAAGCGAGAGCTGCGACGACGGCCGAGTCGATCCCGCCGGAGAGACCGATGACCGCACGCGTGAATCCGTTTTTGCGCGCGTAGTCGCGAATGCCGAGCACGAGCGCGTCGTGAATGGTTTCGCTGTCGTCGCCGGTAAGACAGAACTTGTCGGCGACGTCGCAATCGAGATCGACAGTGCCGATGAACTCCTGGAATGGCGGCGCTTGCATGATGATCTTGCCGCGGGCGTCGGCGACGATGCTGGCGCCGTCGAAGATGATGCCGTCGTTGCCGCCGACGAGGTTGACGAAGATGATCGGAATCTTCGCGCTGCGTGCGCGATGCGAGACCATTTCGCAACGCTGGCCCATCTTGCCTTTGTTGAAAGGCGACGCGTTGATCGAGACGAGCACGTCGGCGCCGAGATCGATCAACTCGTCGGCGGGATCGTGAGCGTAGAGTCGTTCTTTCCAGAATGTTTTGTCGTTCCAGAAGTCTTCGCAAACGGCGACGCCGAGTTCTGTGTCTTTTAATGAGAAGAGGCGCCGCTGCGGTGACGGCTGGAAATAACGCGGATCATCAAACACATCATATTCCGGCAGCAGCGTCTTATCCGCAAAACCGAGTAATTCCCGATTGCGGATCACCGCCGCCGAGTTATAAAGCCTGCGCCCCGTTGCTAGTCCCGACGGCCGCACGGTCCCCACAATCGCCGTAATTCCCTCGGTCGTATCGACAATTCTCTGCAACGGCTCGAGCGCACAACGCTGCACATCGCGATCTAGAAACCAATCCAGCGACGTGTATCCCTGAATACACGTCTCCGGCAGCACTACGAGATCCGAGTTCTCCGCCTTCGCCTGCTCAATCGCCCTGATAATGCTGGCGGTATTCCCCTCGAAATCACCGTTGGTAGTATTAATCTGTCCTATCGTGACGCGCATTTGGATAGATCCTGCCTCAACTATCCTCTTAGCGCAATTGCGGCTGATTTAGTCGTGCGCTATATTCACAGCGCCACTTGCGGAGGGGTCGCATAATGGTAGTGCAGCGGTCTTGAAAACCGCCGGCCGAAAGGCTATGCAGGTTCGAGTCCTGTCCCCTCCGCCATTCCTATCAGCAACTTACCGCTATATCTCCTCTCCACCAAGTGTCAGGATCGATGGAAGGTCATGCTCGGGGTGGGCGCGCAGTAGTTGGTAGGCAATGCCTCCCAGGCCGGGGAGCAGGCCGGGGGTGAAGGCGTTTTGGCCCATGCCGCAGGATGGACCATCTTCTTCTAAACTGGTCAGGATTAGGTCGAGCAGGTAGGAGGTGGTTAGGTCTTTTGGCGCTTCGCCGAGGGCGATTGCATGGTCCAGTAATTCCCAGGCGCCGAGATCGCCGTGACAGGCGCAGTGATTCCAGCCCATCCCAATCCGCCAGGTTGCCGCGGCGGCTCGACGCACCACTTCCCGTGTCGACGCGTGGGTAAGCGTTGGATCAAGGTTTAGATGGGCCAAGCCGATTCCGACGGCGCCGTGACACCACGCCGCCGCGGTCTTGGAGCCTTCGAGCATGCGCAGGTCACGCCAGTTCTGCTCCTCCTCGTCAAACAGAGCATCTTCGAAGGCGAACGCTTCTTGTGCCAGTTGCTCGTGCCGCGCGCTTCCGGTTACGCGTGCGAGCCTCGTCAAGGCCCAGCCGATGCCGGTTACGCCATGTGCAAAGCCGCCCATTCCTTCCGGCGAGAGAGTATCGACCCAGTAAGCGTGTCCGTTCCGATGTTGAGCGCGCTCGTGCAACAGGTCGCCAAGCTGCGAAGCCATGCGGACGTAAGTCTCATCTCCTGTCTTGCCGGCCAGCATCAGCAAGGGGACGATCGCGCCTGCGCTTCCCGAGAGCAAATCGTAGCTATCGTCTACCGCAGCCGCTGCGGGAATCTGTTCCGCCAACTTGCAGCCGCGCTCCAAACCATCGCCACCATCCAACCCCCAATCTGCCAGCACAATGTACGTCCAGATTTGCGAACCGAGTCCGAGATACGCGCCGGGTGGAAGCGGTCTGATCTTCAGCCCTTCGGCGGCCAGACGTTCACGCTTTGCCTCGTCCAGGTGCAACGTATGCAACACCGCTGCAAACAACCGGTCAACTTCATGGACGGCATCGGCGCGTCCGGCTGCTGTTTCGTGCAGATAAGCGCCAAGCAACAACGTGAGCCCGGAGATCCCGTTGTAGAAATCCTGCTCCAAGGGCTGCACTAACCAGCCTGTTGTAGTCAGCACCGGTGCAATCCAGGCTACGCTGCCGTCGCCGGAATGAATCGCATTCGTCACTATGGATTCGATGATTTGCGCGGCTTGCTGCCGGCGACGCGCCTCCAGATTGCCGCCGTGTCCACTGGTCCGTAAAACGGACGTTCCATGAGACTTCCAGCCGTCATTGATGTAAGCGCTGACCAGCGATGCCTGGATGACTCGTTGCTCGAGAGCGAAATCTGCACTGCGCCAATCCGCCAGCGCGGCTTCAACCAAATGACAAGGCGGAAGCCAATATGTGTCGCCTGGTCCATGCAAGCGACCTTCGCGCACCACGGTGGAAAAGTATGGGACATCACCCTCCAGCAATTCGTCGATCTCGGCATTAATGACGTCCGGATCGCCTGGCGCCACGGAGACGTTCGCCGCCATTTTCTGCAACAGTCCGAAGGCGCGCTGCCGTGCCGGTTCGGGGTTATGCAGCGATACCGGATGCCATAGCATTCGACCGATCTCGGCGTAGACTTCCGTCGCCCGAGCCACCACGCGGATGCGGCAATCCTCAAACACTCGCAGCCGTGGCCGTAAGCTGCCGCTAGCATCGAGTCGTTGCAGCGTGGCAGTTAATTCATCAAATCCGCGCAATACTTCCGGCCAGTATTCGGCGAGCGCCGGCTGGGGGCTGGGGTGATTCTGCGCCACTGGCGCTTCAACGAGCGTTGAACCGACGTGCGCCTCATCCGTACCTGCGTCAATAATTCCTAGCTGGTGCTGCATCGGCTGCTCACCACGAAGCATGCCCACCGCGGAAAGATCAACACCGCGCCAACCAAGACCCAATCCGCGACCCGGTAACACGCCGACACTGAGCACGGTCCGAGCCACCAGTTCGCCGGCCCGGTCCATCGCTTCTCCATACCCGGACGGCGACGGCGGAATTTTTGGCGTGAAAAGGGTTTCGCAGTCGACTACGACAGGAGCCCCGCCCTGCGCGATCACATTTTCAGCGTGCAAATCGCTGCCGCTGAGCAACCGCATCAATGCCAGTAAGTGCCCGATGCCGCGATAGAAGCTACCCAGTTCCTCGTTTCCTGCCGCGAAGCGATGGGCCACAAATTCGGCCCACCCGTAATCGCCACAATCCAGGACCTCGGGGACGCGGACATTCAACGCGCTGCCATGATCGCCGGCAAGCTCGGCGACGAAGCCACGCAAAGCGCGATCGATTGCCAACGAACGCGGCTTGTAAACAACCCGCCAGCCCTCACCGCGCACAATCGTCACGGTTGCACCGCCGCGATGGCTGTCACCGGCGCCGAAGCTGAACTCGTGCAGTTCGCCCGGTCCACCGGGGCACAGACTTTCCAGCCTCGGCCGGTCCGTGGTCCAACGTTGCGCAAAGCGCAGCGTTGCGAGGCAACGCTTCCGCACGATCGCGTCTACTCGCGGTAATAAATTGGGATAATGAGTGGCTAATTCGTCCCAGAAGGACTGCCGGGACGAAAGCTCAAGGAATTGCTGCCAACGCTGTTCCGAGTCTTCGCCGCTGAGTCGCCCGGTTACGCGTGCGGCGTTGAGCTCTAGAACAAGCAACCGGCTAACTTTTGTGTGCAGGACTGTGTAAAGCGATTCGCGCGTTGTATCGGTGATGACGTCACGCTCGCGCGCGCTCAATCCTGCAACGAAAGAAAGCTGGGTTGCCAATTCGTCCAGAATGGGCGAGACCAGACAACCCAGCGACCTATCGAAGTGACGCCACGTCATTTCAATACTAACAACAGGGATGCCCCACCGAACCGGAGCAGACGGTGCCGCAGGTTATCTTCGGAGTTGCGTTAACGATATCCGCTTCTGCAAACTCCCCGGCAGCAAATAACGGACCTGCCGGATTATCCTGGTTTCCCTGAGTGCGCCATTGCGCAACCAACTCCGCGCCATCTTGAATGTCGTTCATGGTATTTGTCCTTTTGTCTAAGCCAAACGGAAAACGGATCCTCGCGCCAGGAATGCGCAGGATCAGTCATAGTTTGTCTTATGGGCAGAGTGAGAAGCCGATGAAGTTATGTGAGAGCGGCGAGCAGCCTCGCCCGACAAAACCTCACGAATGGCCGCAGCATACCCCTCTTACGCAGGTGAGTCAATTAACCGAAATGCCCCGGTAGTGGTGCAGTTTGACTATGTGTTAGTACGCCGAAGGCGTTGAGTAATTCCAGCCCAGGGTTGCTTCAACCCTGGGTACAGTAGAAGAGAATTAGAAAACACTGAAAGTGTTCGGCTTGCAATTGAAACTCCTTCAGAGTTCCACGGTTAGGCAGGACTCAACCCAGGGTTGAAGCAACCCTGGGCTGGAATTAGTGAACGCCTTCGGCGTACTGGTTGAAACTGTACCACTACCAAATGCCCCGCCCACAAGATACTGCTCAAAGTCTCAAAAGTCGTAATACAACTGGCACACATACACTGGTCTATCGGCCATAGATTCAATCGGCGTCGGTGACCCGTCGACCCTCAAGGGTGAGTCGCCCGGCTTTAACATGCCCAGATACGTGATCCGAATTTTTTGAGCGTCGTCGGCGTTGAGACGGATTATTTTCGTCTGAGTCTTATCGCCTGGTAAAGTCTCAATGCCGTCCGGCAAGGCGAAATTCAAGTTCACTTTAATCACGCCCTGGGTCGAAACCTTACCGTCGAAGACAAGCGAGAAATCGGGAACCTCATAATCGATGAGTATCGTCTCCGCATCCAAAATATAGTTAATTCCACGCAATCCGTTGGTCTTGATTCGAAATTTCGCTGAGGAGTTGACCACGACCAATTTGTACTTCTCTTCAAACCTCTTCGGTCGCGGCACTACAATTGGTTCTGACGTTGAATGGTGTGAAAAACTGTCTTCGACGATATCGCTCCTGATGAGCTTGTTTTGCGCAGTTTCGATGCGCTTGTAATTGGAGGATGCGGCTGAGTAGTTCCCCCCGACGGTCACTTCCAACAGATAGTCGACATTAGGCAGCGCTGTCATACTTCGCTTTACCATCTGCTTGATCGTGAAATCCCTCCTCGGATTTGTCTCGTCGTAGGTGATAGTCACGGAAAATTCCTGCTCATCCCGTCTCGGCAGCACGGGAGCTTCGGCGGCGGCATCGAAAGTGCTGAAGTCAGAAAAACCAACCGCGCGATTGAGAGGGCTAATTGGGCCTACGCGAAGAGGCGCACACTTGATAGTGAACATGCGTGTCTTCATGACGGGCGGCGCCAGCGGCTTGGTAGGAAAGTCGGGCCGGTAATCGTGAGCGAAAACCGATTCCTCGCCGACTGCCAGCGAAAGTAGTTGATGACCCGGCTGCATGACCCAAAGACGCGGCGACCCGTCCCGGCGAAAAGCTGAGATGGATAGCTGGTGAATTTTCGCGGCGTCGTCGTGACCACAGCGGCCCCAGTAATTCTTCTGCGGGTTGTAGAAAATATCCTGAGGAATTTCTTCCGGGGTGGTGGTTGGGTTCTCCGCCTTCAAGGTGTTGATTAGACCGTATTTCTCCAACGAAGCCACAGAAGGCACACAGCTTGGACCGATCACAACCAGCACGCGCCCAACCGGCACAATCATTCCCTTCGAGATCATTGACTGAGGTTTGTGCTCGTTTTCTTCGTCTTTCTTGATCGCGGGCGCGGCTTTGACAGGTTTATCAAGCATGCCGTTCGATTTGAGCTCGAATCGAAGCATATCGCCGGTCTCGCGATTCAATGCGAAGAGAGCGCTGTCAAAGGTCACTAATCGATATTCAAACAAACGTTCAAGCATCGGTTCCTGGCGATAGTCGACTTTCTTCGTATCACTATTGAATCCGATTGAATAAGCCCGCCGCGCTATGCCTCCACCAAGTGGCGCCTCTGCGACCATGTAGACTCGTTTGCCAAAGCCGACGAAATCACGGTCTATATCCAGTGAGAGTGCCGGCGCGGAAAAGTCGGGAGGCATGGTCAACGGTGGGAAGTCTTCGGGTTTGCCGTCGGGAGTGAAAGACACTACTTCAAAATTATTACCGTTGCGACGCCAGCAAACAAATCGATTTTCTACTGCGGTCAGCGCCTGCCAGATCAGATCGGAATCCGTCGTTTTCTTGACCCAGGGCAAGTCGCGGACAGGGTGCCCGGGATCAACGTGTCCGACCTTCGTGACGTACAGTCCGATGTGAGTCAAGAACGCCAAATACGGAGTGATAACCGCCAGGTTTCTGATATTCCCCTTGGAAATTGAGGGATTGACCAGATGGTCCCATTTAACCACTTTTACATCGGTGCTCTCCTTCTTCATTCCCTGCGCCTTCAAATCAATCGTCATCGCTTTGGGCGGCGCTGAAGCGCATTACACCGGTGCCCTCATAAAACCTGCCGAGAGTTTGCTGTGTGAGCGGTATTTTCCGGGTCGTATGAGTGCCGACCTCGATCGTTACGTCTTTAACTCCCCACGCTGCCCAATCAATCTCGACGAGGCCGTACGGCAGGACCTTATCCGGCCGGGCATCCACGTAAAGGTAGTTGTGGTTGGGAGTATCGAACGAAAGCATTTTTACGACTTGAAAATTCGCCGGGTTGTTAGGTTGCTTCACCTCCGCTTGCAGAACGTAAGTCACCGGGCCAACCACGCGAACGGTGATCGAGTCCTTAGAAAGTTGAAAAGGCTCGCCGGTAACGGTGCTCAGTGGCAACTCACGATTACCGCCGGGCAATGGTCCACGCAGTGTTGCGCTCACGCCGTCGTTGATCTCCCAGAAGATCGTCACGAGGTCGTCCAGCTTTCTCAACCATCATCGGAGAGTCTGCCGTAAAGCTGACGTCGGGCGTCCAGGTAGTCGATCCGAACTTCAATTCGAGCTTGTCGTCGAAGCGCGGGTCTTTTGAGGTCGTGCCATGCTGGTAGCTATAAAGAAAATCGTCAGTGCCACGTTCGGCTTTGGGATCGAGTGGAATGCGAATGGTGAACTCCGCATTCGCCGGCACTTTGACGGGAGTTATCTTGTCGCCTGCCTGGTTGAGATCGTTGTATAGAACAATGTAGACGCTGGAGTCAGAGCTCTCCCGCCGTAACCACACCGAGCAGCCTTCGGGACCACGTCACCAGACTGGCGATATTGACGGCGCCGGTAGGTTTCCGGCTGAACGGCGCTTTTTCCACGGCCTCGTCGAAGCTGGGGCTCAGCAGGTACAGCGGAGGATTCATCTCGATGGACAGAGTTTTATCCAACACGCTTCCGCTGATGTTCTTAACCTTGATTGCCAACTGCTCGGCTGTATACGACTGGACACTGAATTGGAGAAGTGGTTTCGGGGGTATCAGTGACATCTGACATCCTTTGACTTTTCCTTTGGCGCCTTATTCTTCGTTGAGTAGCACTAATCGTCCTTCAGTTGCGACTACGGGTTGATCGCTGAAATGCCTGAGATTGAGTGAACCGACGGCCGTAGCTGTTTGATTTGTGATTGGCCCGGTGAAGCTCCAGGTGCCGTTGTCGACCGGAGGCGCAGGCAAAGCAATCCGATCGCCTTGCAGCAACACTGGTCCAACGCGAAATGAAGCTTCCATGTTTGCGACGGTCTTATCCAATTCGGCATGCGCGAGGGTGATCGTCTTAGCGGGAACGATGCCACACGCGGCCTGCACCGAACCCCACGGGTCCATGAGCAGCGCTATCTCTTCGGGGCGTCCAAAACCGGCGCGCAAGGGATCGCTCGGCTGCTTTTGAATGTAATCAGAGACGATACTGTCAGGCGGTTGCGTCGCGATAACACGATCGTATTTATCACCTTTGAAGAAGCCAACCAGCCCGTCCTCAAGACTGTGTGAATAGCCGAGATTTACACGAACTCGAAGAGCATCGAGCTTGGCGTTGCCGGTGCCTTGCCCGGGAGCCGCGACCGCTTGATGTGGATCATTCCACGCTTTGCCAAACAGTTCCAATCCGATAGTGCAGTTCACGAGCGCGAGTGGACGGCCAAATAAAACGAGGTCGCGACGTCCGGCAGCAGGCCGAATGCGTTGCAGCGCACCGTCGATCAAATTCAACAACTCGACGAGCCTGGGTTTGGCTGAGTGAGTTGTTTGCTCGAGCGATTTAGCAAAGTCTTGCAGACGCTGATTGGGAATCTTGTCTAGTGCAACACCTCCCGCGCCAGTTTCCCAATTAACACGCATGCCGCGTTGGTCTTTAACGATGGCGAGATGGCCCATCAATTCGCCAGTCCTGATCGCAGAGCACCAGTGCCTGGTCCAGCGAGTTATAGAAAATCCAACCACAGATCGGACTGAGCGCCGGATCTTCCTTAGCACTGTCGGGCGTAGGCGCGAAGCGAAAATTAAGACGAATCGGCTGTAACACGCGCGGAGGCATTGCCACGACGAATTGATCGTCATGCCAACGCATGCGTGGATGAAACACTTGTCCCGAGGATCGAGTGCGCGCCGCAGTCAGGCCGAGCAAGTCTGCCGATTGACCAAAATCATCGATAAGCCACAGCTCGTCAATTCGCAGCGCTCCGGCGCGGATCATCGAGAATGGAATCGTGGCGTGTGGCTTGGACCAGGAGGCGCGAGGCTGCTCGCCGATCAAGCCTTCTGATCGGAGCGCATCGAGTTGTTCTTTGACGTCGCTTTCCAAAGACTGCAGGTTCACTTCCGGATCGATCCAGGGGCGCGTCGGATCAGGAGTGATACGCGGCAGCGTAACGTCGCGGAGCATCAATGCCTGATGAAAACCGCTCAAAGCCTGGCCCATCAATCCTGCGCCGGCGAGCTCCTTGAGCGTCTTGTCCCAGACGATCTCGTAGCGCTTCAAAATTTCTATTACTGCCGGCGGAAAGGCTGCATCACCACTACCTTTCGCATTAAGCAGTTCACGCAATTTGTTCGATCGGTCTCGTTGAAAATTCGATCATCGATCGGAGCGAGAAGACTGCGACCTCGTACGGTATAGCCTGTTGTCGGAATCGATCCTTTATCCAGAGGGACGAAGTCGGCGCCACGAAAATTCCAAACCTGACTGAAGTCGTGCTCGGCGGTCGGCGTATGCGCTGTCGGAAACCACGTGATCTGCCAATCGATGAATAGCGGCGACCACGGTTGTTGTCCCCACACCTCGGCGAGCCGATGCGCACGGATGTCCAAGGCGTCCGGCTTGCCGAATTTTATTTGATGGGCCGGAAATGTCTCCGGGTCACCATCCCACGTTACGTCGTTGACGAGCCCGTCCACCCATTCGCGCCACAATGCTTCTGTCGTGAAGGGCTTATTCGTTGAAGATCTTTGGGCCAGATCGCGAATCGCTTGTTGGACGATCGAGACTTCGTCGAGCAGCGCAGGTCAGCAAGCTCGGGGCAGGCGGGAAGCTTCTGTGCCGCCGCGGCAATTTCATTGACGCCTGCGGGTGTGCGGAACGGTTTTGTCTCCTGGCCCACTTTGACTTCTGCCGCCGTGACGATCTCTTCCGGCAAACGGCACGGATGCTCCGGCGGAAACTGATGCTTCGTCGGCAAGCCGCAGTTCTTGAGGACGACAACGGGATCGGCAGGTGTCCAGAAGCGTGGCGCCGCGTCGTACTTGAGCTCGAGCAGCTCCTTCACCTGGTTGTTCGCCAACTCTTCCTTCGGCAGTTTGCCTTTCAATTCCGCGTGCACTGTGCGCACGCGACCGAGAGCTCCATCGCGCGTGGTGCGAAGAGATTTGACGCGCTCAACGATCTTCTCGCACTCCGCCTTTTCATCCGCCAGATCATCGCGGCGCATGCTATGCGACTTGGCACACACCTTCCACCAACGCGCATACAGCTCTTGTTGCAAAGCAGCCAGCTCGCGGCTGGCTGCGTCTGCGTCAGCCTGAGCTTGATTGAGCTCCTTGAGCTTCGCGAGATGATCCGCGGTCGGGCGGATGTGCAGTTTCTCGTGCGGTTTTCTCGGCGTCTGAAGGAAACACGCTCTCATTCGCGGCTGCCGGACGTAGGTACCAGATCTTTCCGGCCTCACGAGTCGCAAACCAATTCTGGTGGACCGTCATGTCGCGCGGCGCGACATTCCAACTTCTAACCAGCGATTCCGCCTGGCGATAGAAAACAGCTTCCAGAGCTTTCCACAGATTCGGCTGCTCTTTCGCGAGACTACTCTTCCTGCTGCTCACCGCTGTACTCACTCGACACCAACGACACCAGCGCGTCTTCGGCGTTGTTGCCGACGCCAACTTTGATAGACGGCCGCGTCTGCCGGAGCGCCTACCAACCGGCGGCGCACCTGGATAACCCAGTATCTGTCCTTTATATGTATCCGGCACTCCAGTAGTTGATATGAGCGACCATGCCATGAAAAACCGAGCGTCGCTTGAGCAGATCGGGCGCGGCCGGTTTCGCCGTTATAAACCAGCCTGGAGGATCGATCAGCCAGCCGAGCAAAGTGTTGCTGCCGTCGCGCTTCTCAGTCACCTTGGCAGCAGGCGCTGCGAGCGGTTCGTCGGCGGGATCGCGATACCAACCGATCAGGGAGTAAGTCAGTGTGGTTCCTTCAGGAACTTTTCCTTCGCGGTTTGGCTCGCGAAGATCTTCGAGAGTGTCATGCCAGGAGAAGATGTTACGATTCTCGGCGATAGACGCCGTGAATGTTGGTGAACCGGTGTAATCGTTGCCCAGGGCCGTGATCGCTCGCTCGCTGGCCCGGAAAATTTGCATTCGCAAACTCTTCGAGAGGAACTACTTTGCCTACGCGTTTAGCTTCATACTCCTTATCGCCGGCGAAAGAGAAGACTGGCGCCTGGATCAGTCTCGCCGTAAACGCGCTGCCATCGACAAACCACGGCTTTTGTTTTGACCGTCGAATCACGATGTGAAAACCGGACGATCAACCAGTGATCGGGCAGGGCAGGAAAATCAAGTAAGCCGGGTGTGTAAGCGTGCCGCAAGCCGGCCGGCAATACCCAGTGCAAATACACGCCGCGATCCTGTTTCTTCGGCAGAGCAGATGCAGATGTGCGGGGATCGAGCACCAACTGATCTGCATTATGGCTCTGGTACTTGCGCGTGGCGCCGTAGAATGGTCTTGGACCAGGCGCATTCAGTGAAGTCGTCAAGGTCTGGTAGTTGTACATTTGCGGCGACCAGCGCCCATCATTCGCGGCGAACTTGTTCTTCTCGTATTCGATGACACCGCGCTTATCGAAGACGATGTCGTCGATTACCAGCGCCTGCACCTTGATGGGGACGAGTAGATGCTTTGAATCCATAGAATCCCTTCAACATTTCTCATTTTCCATTTGGCAACGATGAAAAATGAGCGATGACAAATGACAGTCGAAAAATGATCACTTTGCCGACCACGCGATCGTCTGCTCTTCCGGTTTAACGATCATCTGCGTTGCGAAATCCGCAGATCCAACGCTTGCCAATGCAGCTTGCAGCTTTGCGATGTCCACTACTCCGCCGACAGGACCACTGCGGAGATAGCTCGTCTTAACATCCAAAAAGTCGCCGGACTTTGCTTTGAGTTTGCCGTTGCTGCCGACCCAAACGTGATGCCTTCGCGTGGCTCGCGAAACCTGACTTCTTCGACTGTCCCGCGCGCAAGACAAAACAAAACGCCATCGGCAATCTGTTCGAAACGAAGAATGTTCGGCAGCGTCTTGTCCTGTGTGGCGTTTGTCTTTGCGGTCACTTCAACCCCGGGCCAGCCAGCCACGACTCTCGAACGCAACAGAAATCCCGACTTCGGAATGCCCATGTAACTTTCCGACGGCTCCCATTCCGGTTTTGCCCTGCAATCGCAGCCGGTGTTGATAGACAATTTTGGACAACGCCGACTGCATTTCCGCTCGCGACGCTTTGCTTTCGTTGTCGACGTCGCGAATGGCAATGCTGAATGCTCCATCCAGCAGCGCATCAACCCAGTTGTCGTCGAGATGAAAGAAGCGCAGCGATTCGGATGGCAGCAGTGACTGATGCGGAACGAGGTAATGGAATGGCACCGGATAGAGCAACACGAGACGTGCGATCCACTCGATCAGTTCCTCGGCAATGACGATCTGTTCGTGAGGTTTCTTGTCGCCGGTGATCGGGGCCTTGAATGACGATCGATGCGACTCGACAAAGCTTCTCGATCTCCGCTGTAAACTCGCTGACATTTTGCTTCTGTTCGACAAATAACCGCAAACCTTTCACAAATGCAGGCGACGACAGCGCCGAAAGCCGGCCGAGCTCCCACGCGCACGCATAAGACACGTCGATGATGCCGCGGTCCGGATCCACAATCATGGCCGCATCGGCGCGCTCGAATGTAGTGCCGGTGATCCGATCTCTTTTGAGTGGCGCTAAAGGCCCGCGATACCACGCGAAAGTTGGCGTGCTCTCCCGCGGCTTATAATCCAGTGGCACGTATCCGCGTTGGAGTGCCTGGTCCACGTACGACGATCCGCTGCCGCCCGGCGCCGTGATGCCAAACACAGCGGAGTTGGTGTTTAGTTGTTGCATCAGCCCGCCGAAGGTGTCGTGTCCAGTCGGATCGTTCACAAAACTCCAACTCGCGAGAGTGATGAGACGAACTCGGGACGCCGGCTGAGGCTTGTCCGGTGCATCGAGCAGGTAATTCCAGCCTTCGAGCGAAATCAAATAGACAGTGTTCGCACCCAGCGGCGGGAAACGGTTCGCGACCAGCACCGAGAACTCACCATCCGCAACCATCTCCAGCGGAACTTTGTCGTCAGTAGCGACGTGGCGTATGTGGGCCAGCAGCGGAAGTTCTTTTCGAGTCGGGCAGAGTTTGAGAAATAGATCGAGATTTAGATCGAGCAATCCGACGGGCGTGTTGGCGTCTTCAGTTCGTGTGAATTTCGGCAGCAGGACGTCGCCATTTACATCGGGCTGCCATCCAGTCCGCGAGCTGATCGTCACTGCCCTGAAGATCGTCGGGACGATGAGGTTCGAGGTCGGCAACTGTGCCTCGCTTAAACACGACTTTGCTGTCGACGATCTCCTTCTCCGACACAACAAGCAAAGCGAGCCAGGGATCGTCGCTGTTAAGCGAAAGCGTTCTCTCCCAGGGCAGATTGCGACTGCCCAGGACCAGATGCGGCAACACGAAACTGTATTCGGCGACGCCGCCCTGCTGGTGGGAAGTATGCCTGGATGTCGTCGGCTTCGATCGAATAGCGCGGGGCTAAGACTTCGAAACTCTGATCGCGATAATAATGACGCGGCTCCTCGCGTCCGACGTGTAACGGTCTGTTGCAGCACCAACCGATACAAACCGGCAGGCAAGGGCGCTTTGTAGTTGTCGTAGAAGGTTATCAACTGTGGTGGCGTCGACATTGTTCACCTTTAGCCGCGCAGGACTGTTTATTTTTTCCGAGAACTCTGCGTATCTCTGCGTAACTCTGTGTCCTCTGCGTTTATCCGTACCGTACGCATCATTTAACGCAGAGAACACAGAGATACGCAGAGTTACGCAGAGAGTGTTAAGCCGCTACTGCGCCGGCGAGCGGATCTGCGTTTAGTTCTCTAAAGCGAACTTCAGCTTGCGGCACTGGTTTCCATGTTAGCGAGAAGCCGGCCGCTGCAAGTGCGGCAACGATCTTCTCTTGATCGGCTTGCTTTTGGGCCACCAGTTGCTGAATGTCGCGGACGGCCGCCGGTTGCAGGTTTCTCCTGCGTGGCGGTCGGACCTGGGAACTGCGCCTTTCGCCAGCGGGTTCCAGTCAATCGGCGGCGGCGTAGCTTTCTTACCGAGTGCGCCGCGCTTCGGCTTGAGTCGCTTGATGCCGGTGATACAACCGTCAACTAATTTGGAGGTCGGTTCGGATGGTCGCATGTTCGGCTCTCCGGGTTCCCACAGCGCCGCGGGTAACGATCCGGTTTCCTCTTCTATGGTCCAGTCAGGTATCTCAACCGCCTCAACGCGCGACGCATCGTCGCGAACAATCGTGACATTAAGCACTGATTGGATTCGCGTGCCCATTGGATGAACGCCGATCTTGTTGGCGGACTTCTTCGTGCGCAGGCCCTGGCTCTCGAGTGTCAACGGCTTTGTGACCATCATCGACCGGCCGCTCATTGCTGCGCTGCTGAACTCCTTCAGGCGGGCTGTTGGTCTTTACCTTGCCGATGTTCATGGTGGTTACCGGAACAGCCGCAGTCGCGGCCAACTCCAACTCATCCGCACGCACTTTCCAAATTCCGTCCTCCGGTTTCGGCTTGCGAATCTTTCCTGAGTGCATTCGGAAGATTGTTGAGGTTGTTGCGGCCCGCCGCGAGGTTCGGTTGAACTACCGGAAACGCCGGCACGGGATCTTTGACCGGTCTTCTGTCTCCACCTTCCAGATTGAGGAAGTTATGACAGAACTGCTGCCATGTTTCGATCAATTCCAGTTTCTCGGGACGCGGCTTACCGAACTCGATGTCAAACTTGACGACCGTCAAATCTATATGAGCAATTCCGCCAACTGGCGGTCCCCACATCTTGATGCTGGCGGCAATGGTCACGTCTGAGTGAGGTGAGGAAAACCTCGCTTCGACGCGCAACGAAATACCAAGCTCGGCTTCAAAGAATATCGGACTCCAATTAATGATGACGTCGAGATAGGCTGTGAACCACGCAGAGATGCGGCCCGAGTGAAAAGTTGCTTCCATGCTTTGCGCCGAGCATGCCGCACGAAGGCGTGTAGGCGAGGTACACGCCACCTTTGATCGACAGGTTGTCGTTGACGGGCCAGTTCAATCCGAGTCGAGGCACGATCGGATAGTGATCCGGCCGGCGGAACCGCGGATGATAACCGCCAAGCGTGATAACGAGATCGCCTTTGTGCTCGCCGTCGAACCATACGAAGAGCGCAAAGCCGCCGGTCAGCTTGCAATCCTGATTGATGATCCAGGAATTGTTACTGAGGAGCGCCTGTAGCTGGAACGTTCCTTCGCTGGGCTTGATCGTCATCAGGATTTGCAACTCGACGTAGCAAATTGCCCGCGCGGTTGTGTCGCGCGGCTGCCTGAATCGGGCGAGACCCAGCAGTGAAATCTCGATCTTGTCATCGCCCCACTGCACGATGATCAGCGCGAAGCAATCAATCGTTCCGGCAATCGTGAAACGCACGCCGCCGCAGGCGAATTGCTGGCCCAGCTCAGGAACGAGATGATCTTTCATCTTCTCCAGCACCGAGGCGGGATCTTCAATCGGCTTGGCAAGCTGATTGTGCAGCTCGAAGGATTCGTCTTCCTTCTGATAACCGCCCTGGCCCATCACCATCTTTACGAGCGGAAATTCCGCCACGTTTTCGATCGTCGGAATCTTTGCCCGCCGGTTGTATCCATAGCCGAAAACTACTCCGGTGATCTGGATTGGTCCGAGCGGTGATGCCGGTGCCACTGGCGGCGCTCAACGTCACGTAGATAAAGAAAGTCTTGTCCGGACGCAGAACGATGAACTTGCCGTCGTGTTCCTCAATCACATATTGCTTGTTGTCTGAGCCGTGGAGCTCCCAACCACCACCAGCCGCACGACGAAGGGCTTGTGGGCGTAATGTTTTTCTCGCGAAGCTTGCGTGTCGAGCTTCTTGCGGCACCTTGCCCGTATTGAGTTTGAAGATCAGTGTCGGTCTCGCTCGCGAAATCGAAGAGGAGAAGACTTCCATAAAAGCCCATCGCGGAGAACGAGCCTTTGGGTATGCTGACTGTGAGACTGCCCGCATACTCAATCCCGACCTTCATAAAACTGCCGGAGATGATCACCGAACCAAACTTCACCGAGACGTCCAGGCCATCAAGCGAGAACGTGAATTTCCCGGGATTGTTCAGTTGAAAAGTCAGCTTCGCGCCGATAAAGCCCAATTCAAAGACCGGCAATCGAATGCCGCCGGTCAGCATGACGGTCAGTTGGGCACTGTCAGGCAAGCCCTTGCGTATCTCGACATTCTCGACACCCTTTAACGCAATTCCGATTTGCTTCAGGTAGATAGGCTCGCCGCCAAGCGGTCAATCGGAATCAGGGCCATCTTGCCGCGATTGCCTTTTTCGTCGTAAAGCTGAATGTCGAGCGTGCTGTTGCCGCCGTCTTTCAGCGGGCTGAGATAGCCAATCGAGATCGAAAACTTGTCTTTCTTCTTGGCGCTCAGCCGGGTGTTACAGTTCTCTTCCTTGGTTTAGTAGACGGTAAAACGGCCCAGTCATCGGCAAGCAACTCCTGCAGCCCTTCAATGATTTCGTTGCCTTTACCTTTTTCTTTCTTCTCGTCTTCTTCCTTCGGCCCTAAAGAGAGACGCATGTCCTTGAGCTTGACGCCGATGCCGAGTGCGACTCGATCGAAGAAGTTTTTCTTCTTGTCGATGTCTTCGAGAGAGAGCATGAAACGTGAGACGCAACTTCCACCGCGCCAAGACCAAAATGGCCGGCAGTTCCTTGCAGAAATGTGAGACCGTCTTTGGTCGTTCCCTGAATGTCGATGCCGACACTCAGCAGCTCAAAAAGAAATGTCCAGGAGAAATTTGCTTTCGTGTGATCGCTTGACGTTACCTTCTTGAAAGGCAGGACGCGGATGCCGGGAAGCGGCGTGCGCTGCTGAGCCCGGATTGCCAGACTTTGGCAGCAAACGCAGCATCCAGTTATCGTCGAGCGTCTCGTCGCTGAACCACTTGCCGAACTGAAGCAGATACGTCGACCTTGCTCTTTTTTTGCCGGCGTGGTTTTCTGGTTCGGCTCAGTGGCCGCTTCCTGTTCTTCTTCTTCGTCTTCGTCGGTGTCGATCAGGATGCTTTCGTCGTCGGTGAAATTGTCTTCGCTCAGAACGATGGATTGGTTTTTCGGAGTCACCTTTTGGCGCAGAATCTTTTTCGGAAACCGGATTTAGCAGGATGTTGTAGGCGAGTCCTGCTACGCCGAAGTAGCTTTTCGTTTCATCGGTTTCGGTTCACTTGCGAAGCGAGCGACACCGCAATGCGATTGTACTTGTCTTTCTTTGAATCGAGACCGCTGACATAAAGCGGAAATCCGTCGAGCTCGTCAATGATTCCGATTGAGAACACTCCAGACCGTCACGTTCGGTCCGAGCTTGAACGAGTACTCGATATCGCCGCTACTCGGAGGCTTGCTGCTCATGAATCCCAGCGACTTGAGCAGCCTCCCTAACTTGCGGCTGCCGGAATTTGGCTCAGGCTCTCTTCGGATCAGGCGGCTGCCACTCCCAGACGTGCTTGAGCATGTAGAACGATATCGTCGATGTCTTCCTTAGACCTGCGCGCAGGTTTGCCTTGATTTCATCCCGTTTGGATTGCTTGAGGAATGAGGTCTGTAACACCACTGCCGTCGGAGATTTTTTCGCCGAGGAGCGGACCCATCGGCGAGTTTAATAACTCCCCGACTTGCTGCCGCTCGCAGTACTCTTCGAGAAACTCTTTCCAATCCTCAAACTTCTCCCAATCGAGCGCGTTCTTGATCTTCTTTTGAATGTTGATCTCGGGTGTTCCAAATTGGGTCTGGAGGTCTTTGTCGCCTTCGTCAGCAACCCGGCCTTGAACGGAATGCGAAGATTGAAACGCATGGCGACGATCTTGTCGTCTTTATCCGGCCTGAGAGCCTGCTCTCTTGTGTTCTTGAGCGTGATGCCCGCGCAGATCGATCGCACGGATGACGACGACACTTCCGGACCGTGGTCGTGGTTAGGAAGGATGAGGAAGGGCACGAAGAATTCGGCGTCCACCTGTAATGCTTCATCGTGGTTCAACCACAACTGCGCCCGGCGTCTCATTCCTGCGCCAAAGAGAAGGACTTCCTTGTCATCGATTTTCTGCTTGGAAATCCCAAACGTCAGTGTCGAATAAAGAGTGCGCTCTAGTTTTAAGTGCTGTGGAAAGAAGCGCCTGTTTGATCGCATCTGACACGCCATCGATATGGCGGTCAAACTTCTTGCCCAGCAGATCCATTGAATAAAGGACAGGCTCCGAGATGGCGGTGAAATCATGCTTCTTGTCGGCGAAGTTCCCGAAGAGCCGTGGCTATCAGCCAGTCGCGAAAACGGACGCTCTTCCACGCGGCCTGCGGACTGTTCAAATAGAGCGGGTTCGAACAGTCTCGCGCAGTGTGCGTTCATCTGATCGTACTGGCGGGTTGAGGTAATAATCTTCACCCGAATGCGCTGTGAGATCGGGATCCTTCACGATCTGGAAACCGGGTATTAGCAGGAGAAGATCGGATGTGGAAGGCGGTTTGGCATCTGCCATGAATGCACCTCACGCAGTTAGATCCAAGGTTCTGGACCTGCAGGTTCAGACACTAACGATCAAGAAGCAAAGGGAATACTGATTACTGACTATTGATCGGACTTTACAGATCTGTCGTTGCTGCGGTGTAGCTTTCAGCGGCGCGGGGAGTATAAAGCGTGAATTCGCTTGTGACAAGAGTGGTGCATTTGACTCGGTGGTGTCTAATCTGGGGGCATCTCTGCGCTCTCCGCGTCTTCCTCGGTGCTTGATCAGCGCGTCAAGAAGAAACAGGACTAGATATTTGTTGACACGGTTAAATCTTCACTTAGCCTGTGTCAGCAAGCGGACGGATTCGTCGTGACCGCCTTCGGACGCGAGCATGAGGGCGGTTTTGCCGTCGCGGTTTTTGATGTTCACGTCGGCCTTGGCGATCAGTAGGGCCGCGACTACGTCGTCGTGACCGAAACGTGCGGCTTCGATTAATGCAGTGTTGCCTTCGGCGTCGACGCCGTCTACATCAACATCCGGCGACGCGAGCAGTGATTTGACGGTATCGGCATTGCCAAGGCGTGCCGCTTGTATTAATGCGTCTGTTTCTTGTGTTCGACGTCCTGAGTTGCAGCCGAAGATACAGAGCGTCCCAATAAGGAACAGAAGCCAGAGCTTATTTTGAACCAGTCTCATGCATGTCTCCCGGAAAACGTAGTAACGGAAGAACGCACTCAAGAACTGATCCGCAACTTCACCGAATGCGCTGCATTCGCGGCGAACAATCTTACCTAACGCTGCCGCTTCGTAGTAAACTTTCCGTCGCTCTGCCCAGAACTGATCGTCGACCGGGAGGCTCCTTGCTAAGAACCTTGCAATTTACCCGTATATTCACGTTGCTTATCGTCATTTGTTCCGCCGGAATTGCCAACATCGCCACAGCCCAGGACCAACCAACCCGTAAGAAGGAGGTTCTATGAAAGTAGTCGTGGCATTTTTGATCGTGCTTGGCGTTGTAGGGGTAACCAGAACGACGGCGATGGTCCAATCGTCAGAAGCCGCAGCCGCGCGCGTGCCGCTCGAGAATTACATTCAAGGACACGCAACGGGCAATGGCGATTTCATGCGCAAAGCTTTTCATGCTGACGCGAAGATCATGGCGTTTCGCGATGGAAAGATGATGAACCTGACGTCGGAAGAGTTTGCCTCGCGCTTCAACGGCAAGCCCGCGGCGGATGAAGCGCAACGAAAGCGACGAATCGAAAATGTCGAGATCACCGGGAACGCCGGCTTCGGCAAGATCGTGCTGGAG
The DNA here is from genome assembly GCA_963770215.1 of uncultured Acidobacteriota bacterium. GTDB lineage: Bacteria > Acidobacteriota > Blastocatellia > Pyrinomonadales > Pyrinomonadaceae > PSRF01. Next base: position 503,442 of record CAVYOP010000004.1, on the reverse strand, counting down.
TATCCAACGGTGACTTTCACTGACTACATGTCGCTGCTGAAAGTCGACGGCGAATGGAAGATCGTCAACAAAGTCTTCTACGCAGAACCGAAAGCAAAACCTTAACAACGAGTAGAGACAAACACGAATGACGCTTCCCTCTCATTCCGCTCGCGCTGCACTGTTTGTGGCGCATCCGAGTCACGAACTGCGCGTGCATGGATGGTTGGAACAGGCGAAACCATACGTCTGCGTCCTCACCGATGGCGCCGGACGTTCAGGCGAACCACGTTTGCCCAGGACGACGGCAGTGCTTTCGAACTGCGGCGCAACACAGGGCGCCATTTTCGGGCGACTCACGGATCTCGAAGTCTATGCGGCGATTCTCGACGGAGACGCGGAACTGTTCAGCGACCTGGTTGAAGAGTTGGCCCAAACATTTGTCGCAGAACGGATCGATTATGTTGCCGGCGATGCTGCCGAAGGTTACAGCGTGACGCACGATATCTGCCGCATTATGATCGGCGCGGCTGTGAACCTGGCTGAGCGAGAACACGGGCATCGAGTTGCGAACTTCGATTTTCTCGTCGTTGGACCACCGGATGAGTGTCCGAGTGACTTGCGCGACGAAGCCATTCGGTTGCAACTCGACGACGAGGTGTTCAGCCGCAAGGTAAAGGCGGCGCTCGCTTACACACCTAAGCTTGCCGCAGACGTCGAAGCTGCACTCGGCGGCGCGCCGTTTCAGGGTGTCAGACGTTTTTCGGAGCCGCAGTTGGCCGGCGAAGTGGATGTCGAGTTGAGTGGAACGGTGTTGGAAGAGCTCGAATCGCGTCCGCTGCTCAAAGCACAACTGCGAGACATGCTCGAAGGCGTGCCGATCGAAGCGTTTCGAGTCGAGTGTTTGCGGCCGGCCGGCAACAACTCCGGCACCGAATGGACCGTCAACGATCCGCCGTTCTACGAACTGTACGGAGAGAAGCTGGTAGCGGCCGGGCGTTATGAAAAAGTGATCCGTTTCCAGGAGCACATGCTGCCCCTGGCGCAGGCAATTCGCGCGAAGGTAGAAAGAAGAGAACGTTGCGCGGGCTCCGCATCCTGATCACGAATCATTTCCTGCGTGCGCGCACCGGTTCAGAGCTTTACGTCTGCGAGTTGGCGATGAGCTTGCTTCGTCGCGGTCACACGCCGGTGGTTTACAGTCCGCAATTGGGCCATACAGCGCGCGAGCTTCGCAAAGCAACCGTACCCATCGTCGACAACCTCGATGCGATTGGCTCACCTCCCGATCTGATTCACGGACAACATCACGTCGAGACGATGTCGGCGCTGCTTCGCTTTCCGAACACGCCGGCGGTTTTCTTTTGTCATGGGTGGTTGCCGTGGGAGGAAACGCCGCCGAAACATCCGCGCATCCTGCGCTACGTGGCGGTTGACGACACGTGTCTCGATCGGCTCGTGTCTGAAAGCGGTATTCCGGAAGAGCGCGTGTCGGTGATTCTGAACTCGGTCGATCTCGAACAGTTTCTGCCGCGTGCGCCGTTGCCGGAGAAACCTGCGCGGGCGCTGGTGTTCAGCAACTCGGCGACGGAGTCGACGCATCTGGGCGCGGTTCGAGAAGCTTGTCTGCGTCAGGGTTTGACACTCGACGTGATTGGCGCGGATGCGGGGAATGTTTCTGCGCGGCCGCAAGATGTTCTGGGCCAGTATGACATCGTCTTTGCGAAGGCGCGCTGTGCGCTTGAGGCGATGGCGGTTGGGAGTGCCGTTGTTTTGTGCGACAAGGTTGGGGTTGGCCCGCTGGTCACGACGGACGAGTTTGACCGGTTGCGGCGATTGAACTTTGGCGTTCGCACGTTGCGTGGCAGCGTCGATGCCGGCGTTATTGAAAAAGAGATCGCGCGTTACGATGCGAGCGATGCGGCTGAGGTGTCGCGGCGACTTCGAGCGACGGCGGGACGTGATGCAGCGATCGATCAGGTCGTCGCGCTTTATCAGGAAGTGATCGAGGAGTTTGCTGGTGGGGCGAAACGCGATCACGATGCTGAAGGACGGGCTGAGGCGGTTTATCTGCGCGACCTGACGAGTTTCTTCGAAGCAGAGCGAGATGCGATCTTGAAGTCGCGCACGTTTCGTTGGCGCAAGCGGATGCTCGATTTGCCGATGGCCGGCGGGATGCTGCGCTCGATCGCGAGTAAGTTTCGGAGTTGAGAAGTTTCCCGCAAAGGCGCAAAGACGCAAAGCGCTGCCGCGTTTCGCTGGACTTTCTTTGCGCCTTTGCGCCTTTGCGGGAGAATATCCTGCGTAGCGGACGTTTTTGTGCAAAGTCTTAGAGATCTGAAAGTCTCCACAGTCCGAGAATTTTGCCGAAAAATTGGGTTTGTTCGTCGGGATATTTTTCGTCGATTTGTTTTAGTGGTGATGGGAAGTTGAAGGGCGGCAGCGCGAGATTCAGGTGGCGGAAGTCGCCGGTGCGAATGTTTTCGTTCTTGAGCCAGGCTGGGTAGCTGTTTGTCAGCAGATAAGTCGATCCGCTTCGTTTGAAATTCTCGATGGCCTTCGTGATGTGCCGGTACGAGAAGTGAATGAAACAGTCGCGGCAGAGAACTACGTCGACGCGCGGGAGTTTGTCTCGTGTTAGATCGCCGAAGGCGAAGCGTGTTTGTTGATTGGCGTGGAGTTTTTGATTTTGCGTGATGAGATCGGGAACGATGTCCATGCCGGTGTACAGCTCGATGCCAAGCTGCGTTTCTTTAATCCAATTGAAGTCGCCGCAAGGGGCGTCGAGTAATGTTCGTGCGCCGATCGATTCCAGCAGGACCGGCAACTCACTTCGCAATTTTGCCGTACGCGCGAGACTCGAACCCGGACCTGAGACGGACTCGTCGTCGCCCCAGCGATTCTCGCTGTAGAACGGCGCAAACGTCTGCTTCATGTAAGCGCGCGGAAATAAGTAGCGGCGAACGGCGTCCAGGAACATGGATGACAACAATCTTACCGAACATCGACGCCAATTTCGTAGTAAACTGCCGAACCACTTATGCACAGTCTTCGTGAAGAGATTGCGAACGGTATCAGTCACGGCCTGGCGCTGATCGTCGCGCTTGCGGCTTTGCCGATCCTGGTCGTGTCTGCTTCGCGAGCGGGCAGCACGCGCTTCACGATCGGCGCGGCGGTGTTTGGCGTGACGATGGTCGTGCTCTATCTCGCGTCAACGCTCTACCACTCGCTGACACACGCCCGCGCGAAACACTTCTTCCGCCAGGTCGATCATTGCGCAATCTTTTTATTGATCGCCGGATCGTACACGCCGTTCACGCTGGGCGTGTTGCGTGGCCCGTGGGGTTGGACCTTGCTCGCGATCGTTTGGACACTCGCAGTGGCGGGCATCACGATAAAACTGCTTACCGGCACCCGCCACTGGTGGTTGTTGATGGTGCTTTACCTCGTCATGGGATGGCTCGCGATTGTGGCTGTCAAACCGATCCTGACGCTCGTGCCGCTGCCCGGTATCCTGCTGATCCTTGCAGGCGGCATCGCTTACTCAGGCGGCCTCGCCTTCTTCGCCGCGCATCGCATCCGTTATCACCATTTCATCTGGCACCTGTTCGTAATCGCCGGAACCACGTGCCACTACCTCGCCGTGCTCTGGTACGGCGCCTGATCATTTATCGTTTTTCATTTGTCGTTTTTCGTTTGTCATTTCCAAAATGAAAAATGACAAACGGCAAATGTTAAATGGAAAATGCTCACTTCGTCTTGTACTGGAACGACACCCTCGTCTCCTCGTTCATCACCAGCGGCCGGACGAAACGATAAGACTTACCACTGCGCGGCACTTCGATTCGCACCGGCAGTATGCCCGCCACGCGTCGCTGCAAGTTGACAACGTTCTGCGACGGCGTGGACATCTGCGCCGCGCGTTTGCTGCGCGCCTGTTCTTCAAGACCTCTCACGCCGTCGAGCGTGAGGTTGTTGCCGGTTACGGTCACGGTTTCCTGAACTCCGCCGGGCTGGAGCGTCGTTCCAAGCAGTTCCGGACGCGTCGCCACGAGATTGAGCTCGTGTTGCGTACGATTGAATCCTTGCGACTCGACCACGACGCTTGTTGGACCAGGCAAACCGTTCGGCACGACCCACCGGCCTTCGGCATCAGAGCGAGCAGACCAACTGGCGCCAGTTTGCTTGTTCACGACAGTCACGGCCGCGCCCGGAATCACAGCGCCATTCGGATCGACGACGATGCCGCCGATCTGTCCCGGCTGTAAGTTGCTGATGTCGACTTCGTTCTGAACGATGATCGCGCTGTTATCAATCTCGTCAAGATTGCCGGCGATGATGTCCTGCGCGGCAGTCGGAAAGAGCTCGGCGGCGAGGGCGTTGCCGCCAAACTGTTTCACCTCGATGCGATCGGGCAGCGAGACTTCCCAGGTCAACAAGTTGATCGGAATGTCGAGCTTCGGCAGGCCCATGTCATACGCGCCGGTCTTCGCGAAGCGAGCTCCCGAAGTCAGATAGACAAACGACACGGTGTACGCACGCGACGAATTGAGACCGGGGCGAAGCAACGGGACGCGACTGCCATCAGCGCCTTGCACCGGCTTCACGCTCTGGCCTTCGATCTCGGACGAAAGGAGTTGCGCTCCCGCCGGCAGCTCGACTTTCAGAAACGGCTGCGCATGATTGCGGACGCGCAGTGTGACTTCAGTCAGCGATCGTCCTTCTACGTTCGCCAGCGTCGTGACAGTTGCACGCTCCGCGACTGCTGAGAGCACGTTTGCATCCGGAAACTGCGTCCATTCCAATTGCAATCGCGGCGCATCTGTCGCGCGCCGGTTGTAACGAAACGCGGCTTGCAACGGGAAATGCGAAAGCGATCGCGTCATCGGAGCGGCTTCGCGCACGTCCATTCTTCGCAGGCCGCCCGTTTCGCGCGCCACCAATTCCATCGCGCCGATTCCTTCCACCAGCAACTCGCCGGTCTCGCGTTGCGCTCCCGTAAATGCAAGCAGCGGCGCATCAACTTTCGTCGCCTGATTGCTGCGTTCGATTGCGACGAGGAACTGGTAGCTGCGTTTGCCCGGCTCGTAAACTTTCAGGGTCAAGATTCCATTCGAGAGGTCGGCCGACTCAAGCGTCGTTCCCGATGCGGCAGTCAGTTCGAAACCGTCGGGGATGGGCATCTTGAATTCCGCAGCCTCACCCTGGATCACGTTTATGTCGCAATAAGCAGTGAGCCGGAGTTCTGAATCGCCAACTGAGACGACACTCTTAACGTCAGACAAGAAACGCACTTCACGTTGAGCGACAGGCGCGGCGACTTCTCTCGTGGTCCACCAAACGCGCGCCGCCTTGCCCGGTTCGAGCGACGCTTCGACGATCGTGTTTCCATTCGCCGAAGTGCGGCTCGTCACCAGCCCAGGTTCGACGCGAACGTCGGCGTGATTGCCCGGCAGCTCCAAACTCAACAACGAGCTGCTCGCCACCGGCACCGGCAGAACGAAAGACGCGCGACCGGCGTCGATCGTCAATGCGGAGGCAATGCTGAGCGACACGGCAAACGGTCCTGGTCCATTGAGTATCGCCGCGTGCGCCGATCCTTCCTGAAGCAACGGCAGCGGGTTTCCCGCCTGACGCGCTTCGAGGATCGTCAGGCCGGTAGTGAGCGGCGCTTTCACGTTTCCTTTCTCGAGCAGACGAACCGTCGATGTCGACACTGCCGACCAGCGTTTGGTCCACCAGCTTGAGCTTGAACGCTGCGCGCGATAAGACGAACGGCAGCGGCGCGGCATCAGTTGGTTTGGGTTTGCGCGAAGCGAGCTCGACGAGCCGGTCGTATTCGCCAAGCGAGATCGTCACTGTTCCGGTACCGCCCGGCGCCGGCAACACAGCATCCGAGGGCGAATTTCGATGTTGGCCCAAGGCCGTCATTGTCAGCGACAGGATCAAAATCAGGACTACGGATGCTTTCATTTCTCGCCTCTCTTTCTGTCACGTGAAAAATCAAACTCGACTGCCGGCGTCTGGTTCTCGCTCGTCAATTCCGAAACGAGAAAGATCGATGGACCAAAGTGCGGAAACACGAGGCGCAGCGGAAGATTGCGCGCGGGCCTGGCGCTCTGTTTCGTGGGCGGCAGTTTTGAAACGAGTTGTTTGGTCTCCATTGCCGGTTGTTCTTCATGGTGCGATTGCGGCGCAGCTGCACGGCGGCCGCGTTGGCATGCAACGCGGCGGATTCCGGCTCGGCGTAAGTGGCGACGCGGAAACTTCCGGACGTCGCCGCCACCGGCGTCAGACGAAACAGCGGCGGGTGATGCAACAGCAGTCGCGACTTCGAGATCGGCAGATCGACTGCGACGAGCGAGAGTCGCGTGCGGCCTTTGTCGGTCCACGCCGGAGCGCGATCGATATACGACAATTTCGACGACGAAAGCCGGCGCCTCTTCTCCGCTGCGACTTTTTTCGAGCGGCAACAACAACGAGCCGTCAGGCGCGCGTCCCGGTCGAATCGGACGGCCGGCAACCGATGCGCTCCATAACACCGCCGTCGGCGGCAAGGTCAACTTCAAAAAGTTTCGTTGGTTGTTGCGCACCGCGAATCGCGATTGGACCAACAGCTTTCCATCCTCTGCGAACAGCGCGTTGTACTCAGCCTCTTCGATGTTTGCGGTGAGCACTGCCTGCGGCGTGTAGCGGGCGACAGTGAGTGAAAGACTCCGGTCGGACTTTCCATCTGCGGGATTAAGCCGAAACGCGATCAACGAGGGCGATGGACGGCTGGCGATCAGTTGGCCCAGTTCGCCTGCTTCAGCTTCTTCGAGGCCGCTCGATTGCCGTTCTTTGATCTCGCCCGCGCCCAGCACTTCGATCCCTACGCCACCGGTTTCGCGTTCCACTGACGGCAAACGAATCAACGGGACGTTCAACTTCCCGTCGCGCGGCAGCGCAAGCTCGCCACTTAACGTAAACCGCGTGGTGTTTGCAACAGCTTCGATAAACGAAACTTTCAGCTCGCGATTGTTCACGTCCCAATCGGCGACCATCGCGCCGGAAACCTGGTTGACTGTGAAATTCTCGGGCAGTTGGACCACAGCCTCGCGCGCCAGCCCCTGACACCACTTCGAGCTGGACTTCGGCGTTCACCTGCGTTGCGTCTTCGCCGAGACCAACCAATTGCGTGACTGCGCCGCGCAGACGAAGCGGTTGATTGGCGCGTTCGTCGTCGACGCGTCGGCGCCACGCGAAACGTGAGTGGCTCCCCGCCTTTTCCGTTTGCTTTCCAATGGCTGCCGGTTGGCGCTTCAGAATGTTCCAACAACAAACCGCCGGTGACGCGCACGTCGACGCCTTGTCGCATCAGTTCGACGTTTGCGTGCGAGATGGCTGAGTTGCTGACCGGAAGATGAAGAATGTCTGTTCCCGCGACTGTCGTTACCGGCGCGACGATCTTCAGCGTCAACACTGATCGGCCTGGTTTCGACAGCAACAGATCGAGAGCGCCTGGGCCTTTGTCCTTCGGACGAGTGACGAGAGTGACGGGACGGCCGTCGAGTTGCGCGTCGCGCACGATCAAGCCTTCGGGCATCGGGACGCGCACCCAACCATTCTTGATGACGTCGACCGTGAGTCGCGCTTCACCGGTTGCGAGATCGCCGTCGATCTTGAGGTTGTAGTCGATTCGACTCAGCGTTGCTTCAACGGGAGGTGGCGGTGGTTCTGGTTCAGTTGTCGAAGCTGCTCTTCTTGAGTGCGGTGTACTCGTTGACGGAGAGCACGACCCAACCCGGGCTTGGGGTCGAAGCGTTTGAGCTGAAATGGAAACGACGCTGAAGACGATGACCAGGAGCGACGCAGGTAAGCGCATTGGAGTTCTCCTTACAGGTAATGGTGCAGACACAATTACAGCCACACTTCGAGACAAGCGGCTCAGGGGCCGCCGCAAGTGATCAGTTCCGCACTAAGAAAAATTTCGCTTCGAGACCTGAGGCGTTGGTCTCGTTTCCGAAAAGACGAGCCTAAGATGCGGGGAGGTTGCTTTGGGTTGGAATAAGGTCAGTGCGGGTGGGCGCACTAAGTTGTTCGGCGGTCTCTGCGGCCCTCGGTGTTCTCTGCATCGAAGGTGTGGAAAACGCAGAGGTCGCAGAGGACGCAAAGGTCGCAGAGAGAACCAAATCACGAGTGCAGCCAGAAAGCGCTCTCGGCGAATTGTTGTCCCTTCCACCAGTTGATCCCGCCGATGCCGTAGCGGAAGTTGTTCCGACCAGCCTGGCTTTGCAGCGGCGCGGTCACTTCGCCAGCCGCATCCCGCTTGGCGCTGTGCACGTCGGTTTCAGGAACGACGCAGGCGATGTGACCCGAAAGTCCATCATTCTTTCGCCGCGCCACGATCACGCCGATGGCGCCCTGGTTCACTTCAAGCTGCATCTTCGTGAGCGATCCGGTCTGGCGCCAACCAAAGCGCAGACCAAAGTCGCGCAACCAGCGAAACAGATCGTTAGCCCGTTGCTCGTCGATCGTGTTTCCGAGCAGCGGTTGGACAGTCTGCCCTTGCGCCAGGCGTTCGATCGCCGCCGCAGACCACCAAACACGCGGCAGGTAAACACCGGCGAGATGGCAATAGTCGTGAGCGTAGATATTGCAGAACGTCGCATTCGTGATCGGTTTATAGCGCTTGTGAGTGGGTTTATCGACGGCGAGATAGTCGATGATCTTCGCCAGTTCGGCGCGCAGTTCATCCGGCGTGGCGCCTTTGCGCCCGGGCTGATCGGGTTCGTTGAGCGAATGCGCCGTGGCCGGAGCGGTTCGCTTTGTTACCGTGCCGGGCTTGCGTGGCATGGTTACCTCGACGATGCCGGTTGTCGGCGGCGCGGGCGCCGGCTGCAACACCGGAACTTCCGTCACGCCGGGCGCGGGTTTCAGAAACTCCGCGGAAGCAAAGCCCTGAAAGTGCGCGCCGAGCAGGCTCGTTTCAACTTCGAGAAATCCATTCGTCTTCTTGTTGCTGACCGCCTGCACGATGTGTCCATCGGGAAGCCGCGCGATGACGTTCGCCGTCGGATCGTTCTTGTCGATCTTCGGCTCGCTTCGCAAACGAAGCGGAGTTTCCCTGACGTCGACTGTAAACAAGCGACCGGTAGCTTCAACGGGAGCGGCCGGAGGCACGGCCGCGGTCCCTGGCGCGGGGGAGGAAATAACCGGCGGAACGCCATCGACGGGCACGGTTTTAGCGAGGCGAATGAAATCGAAGATCTGTTCTCCGTAAAACTTTCCGCCCGGCGGCCGAAAGCCTTGCTTTAGTCCGCGGCTGGCGCGGAAGTTTCCGGTGCCGATGTTGTAAGCGATCGCGACGAACGCCTGTTCGAGATCGGTCAAAGAAGTTTTGTTCTTGAAACCGATGCCGTTCTTGGCGTGTGTCAGCTCGCCGATCGCTTTTTGCAGGCACGCGTCGAAGTCGGCGTAACGTTTTTGCAGAAAGTAGTCTGGTTCGTTTTTGAAGAACTGAAGATCAAACTGAAAGATGCCGAATCCGTGGCAGAACTTGCTCGCGCGTGAGGCTGCGCCGCGATAGCTCTGCACAAACTGGGACATGTCGACGAGTGCCTGTCGAGCGAGCGTAAACATTTCCTGGCCTTGCGGGTGGGCCACGAGTTCGGCCTTTGTTTTGGGAAACGCCCGGCGTCCTCGATCTGAATCGAGTGTATCGCCAACACACAGTTCGAGGATTCTTTCGATGCTGAGGGATTGTTTGCGTAAGATGGGCCAGACTTCGCCAGTTTCCTGGCAGGCGAGGGCCGTGAGAAGGTCAAGGGTAAATGCTGTTCCTTGAAGCGCCGGCTGAATTCTTGCCTGAAAATTCTGTTTGAACCAGCGCATGTCTTCGGTGGTGGGCATGGAAGTCTCCTTTACTGATAATGTTGAGCGTTGACGCTACAGATGTTTCCATAGTTCATGGAGTTCAGAGGAAGAAACGTTACAAAGTGGTAGTGTCATAATCAGAGAATTAACCTCAGCGCTCTCTGCGTCTCTCGGTGTTCTCTGCGTTGAATGCGAGAGAAAACCGCAGAGGTCGCCGTGAACCGCAGAGGTCGCAGAGTTCAATGAAACCGACTAAGACACCACGGGTCAAGGTCTGTTGTATCGCCAGCGTTGCCGAGGCGTGGATGGCGATCGAGCATGGGGCGTCGGCGCTTGGGCTCGTTTCGGAGATGCCGAGCGGGCCGGGACCGATACCTGAGACTCTGATCGCCGAGATTGCGGCGGTTATTCCGCCGGGTGTCGCTTCGTTTCTACTGACGTGTCGTCAGGATCCGGCGGCGATTATCGAGCAGCAGCGACGGCTCAGAGTCAACACGATTCAGATCTGCGATCGGTTGCCGGCTGGCGGTCATCGCGAGTTGCGGGATGCGCTGCCGGGTGTTTCGCTGGTCCAGGTTGTGCACGTCACCGGTCCGGAGGCTGTGGCAGAGGCGATCGCGGTTGCGCCGCATGTTGATGCGGTTTTGCTGGATTCAGGGAATCAATCGCTGGCAATCAAGGAGCTTGGAGGAACAGGACGGACGCACGATTGGAGTTTGAGCCGCAAGATCAGGGAAGCGATTGACGTTCCGTTGTTTCTTGCGGGCGGCTTAAAGCCTCACAACGTTGCCGCCGCTATTCAAGAAGTTCAACCTTTTGGCGTCGACGTTTGCAGCGGCCTGCGCCCCACCGGCGCCCTCGACCGCCACAAACTCGCCGAGTTCTTTACACAAATCAAAACGTAAATTTCACAGCCAGCTGCACCTGCCTCGGATCGCCAACACCCTGACGCAAAAACCCGTCAAAGTTGAACAACCCGGGCGTGACGAGCGGGTTGATGTTGTTCGCGTTGTTGAAGGTATTGAACATCTCGATGATCGGAATGATCGCGAAGCGCTCGCTCAACCTGAACGGCCGCTGTATACGCCAATCAAATGAGAAGTACTGATTGTCCTTCGCTCGCTATGTTGCGGTTAGTCGCCGTGCGAACACCACCGGGCGTGATCGGTTGCGCCGTGCGACCCTGCAACGCGGAAGTTTCCGTCAAACCCCCAACCCATCTCGATAAACGTAAAGAAGATTGAACTTGTGACGAATGTCGCGATCGGACAGCGCGTAGTCGAGCTGAAGATTGTTGATATCAAACGCGCGATCGGTAAACGGATCGCGTTCGTTTGAATCGTCATCCTTGTCTTTTGCGTACGTGTAGTTCCACTCAAACTGATAGCGCCGGCTGAACCGCTTCCGCATACCAACAGTGAAACCATCGTAATCCGACTTACCGACAGAGCTCGTCACCATCGTCTCGCCCAGAAACGGCGCGAAGAAATTGTTGCGATTGACGTTCAGGAAGCGCGTCAGGTGAACGCCTTTGCGAATGAGTGAAGTCGAGATAGAGCGACCAATCAGTTCGCCAACTCCTGTTCGAAGGCGACGTTGGTCGTGTAGATGCGCGGGTTCTCGTAATCGCGACTGAATACGCGCACGCCGGAGAAGCACGGGAATGGATTCGTGATTCCACCTGCGATGCAAGGAGTCAACCGTCGAGGGCGGCGTCACGACACCCGGCCAAACGGGTCCAGGCACGCCCGACGCGATGATCGGCATGTGTTCAGAAAGATTGTCTGCTGCTGCACGCCATTGGTCGTGATCGAACCTACCTGCGACAACATGTTCTGCCGCGCGTAGTAAGATTCCCGCAGCTCGCGCGTAACACTGACTTGCCTTCTTTCGAAATGTCCCACGCAAATCCCAACCCGCGGCTGAAACTGGTTCTTCTGATCCGGCAACGTGCCGTCTGACGGGAATCGCGGATCGTTCAAGAATATGCCGTAAGCGGTGTTTGGCCGGCGGCACAACGGGCTCCGGAAAGATCTGCGCTTCCCAACGCAGACCGTAATTGAGGTGAAGTTGGGCCATACCCTCCACGAGTCCTGCGCGAAGGCAGCGATAGTCTTCGTTCGTGATCTTCGAGAAGCCGGCGGCGTCAGTCGCTGGGCCAGTCAAGCCGGCGCCCTGCAAGTAGAGCAGCAATGGACCACCGTTTGGTTGAGCCCGCCGGGCAAGTGGCCGGCGCGGTCACGAAACGTTCCATCCGAGCAACCGACGGTGCTTGGACCGAATCCGCCCGGAGCAGCGGGCGACGCGTAACGCAGAAAGCCGATCACACTGTCGAAGATGTAACGCCCAGTGAAGAAGCCGCGGAACACCTGGTCGTTGAGCGTGTGCAGCCACTCGCCGCCGAACTTTGATCGTGTGATTGCCGCTGATGATCGAGAAGTTGTCTTTCACCTGTGTGCGCCACAGCAATTCGTCGACGTTCGGTTCGAGGAAGAACGGATTGCCGAAACGGAATGTGGTGACAAATCCCATCGCCGTGTCGGCGGGGATATTCGACGGAGTCGCCGAACGCGGGCGCAACTCGCGCGAGTAAGAGAAGTGTGCTTCGTTCAGTTTCGTCGGAGAAATCGTGCTGAAAAGATTCGCGTGCACGACGTTGATCTTCGACGGGCCTTCGATGCCGTTGGCGGAGTTTCCGTAAGTGGCAACGTCGAAAGTTTGATTCGTGTTCTTCGAGTGGTCGAAGTTGTACGAGACTTCGAGTTGGTTCGCGTCGTTCAGCTCGAAACTGCCTTTCGAGAAGAACGCCTGATTATTGATCTTGTGTTGGATCGGCAGTCCTTCTTCCTGGTTGCGAGTGGCTCGGATGAAGTTGATCAGCGCGAGACGCTGGCAATCTTCATTGCCGTTGATGAGCGCTTCGTTGGCGATGATCGTCGGCGCTGTTGACGGGACACGGCGTGGCGCCGATCTGCTCGCTGAGATTCGGTCGCGATAAGGTTCTCGCTGATGCCCTCGAACGCGAAAAAGTAAAACGCTCGATCGCGCTTGATTGGACCACCGATCGTGAACCCATACTGCTCGCGATGAAAATCCTTAAGCGGTTTGCCGTCGGAAGTGTTGGCAGTCAGCGCTTCGAGACGTTGGAAGTAAAAGGCGCTGCCGTGAACCTCGTTCGTGCCCGATTTCGTGATGACGTTGATGATGCCGCCGGCGGTTCGGCCAAACTCCGCGCTCGCGCCGGTAGCCACGACCTGAAACTCTTTCACTGCTTCGAGTGTGATGTCGATCGCCGCGCGTTGGCCGCCGAGTTGCTCGCCGAAGAAGCCGTTGTTGTAGTCGCCGCCGTCGAGACTGACGTTGTTGAAGATTCCGCGCTGGCCGGAGAAGTTGATCTCGTCGCCGTCCGGTCCCTGCGTAATGCTCACGCCGGGCGTCAGAGTCAACAGATCTTCAAACTTGCGGCCCAGGATCGGAGTGGTGCTGACCGCCGTTTCGTTTAGCGTGGTGCTGACTCCGGACTTGGCGATGTCGACAGTCTGCGTCGAGGTCACGGTAACAATCCCGGCGACTTGAGATACTGTTAAGCTGAAGTTCAGATTAGCGACCTGGCCCACAGTCAGATTGACCTTGGGATCGTTGGTGGTAGCGAAACCTTGTTTGGTAACAGTGACTGAATAAATGCCGGGCGTGAGTTGAGGCGCATTGAAGCGTCCCTGGTCGTCGGTCGTCACGGTTCGCGCGATAATATTCGTCTCTACGTGCTTGATTTCGACGGTGGCGCCGGGTACGACAGCGCCGTTTGCGTCTTCAACGGTCCCCTGAATTGTGCCGGTAATAATCTGCGCGCTGGCTGCAGTGACAATGAATAAAGTGAGTGCGATGCTCACAGTAAGGTATCGGAGCCGGGGTAAGCTGCTGCATAAGGGGGTCGGCATGCTGTATCTCCTAAATGTTTGTCGGGCGTGGGTTATTGTGACGAGAAATGAATACCACAGATCGGTCGATTTGTCTGCGCGATTCTGCTTAAACCTATGATTTATGGTAGCCTACCAACGATTGACTGAGTGAGGGTTCATTCATTGGCGATTAGCGACAAACGAGCAATGGCAATCAGCGACAAGCGAGGTGCAATCCTGCGCTCCGCGATCAGCGTCTTTGCTCGCAACGGTTATTTCAATTCGAAAGTGGCGGACATCGCGCGCGCAGCAGGCGTCGCCGACGGCACCGTCTATCTCTATTTCAAAAGCAAAGAAGAGATTCTTCACTCGATCTTCGATCGGAGTGTTGAGGAAGCACTGGACGCAGCGCGAAAACGCGTCGAAGAGATCGACGACCCGCGAGAAAAACTCCGGCAGATCGCGTTGCTGCATCTCGAACGTCTCGGCGCCGATCGCGATCTCGCGGTCGTGTTTCAGGTTGAGCTGCGCGGTTCGACCAAATTCATGGAAGAGTTTTCCGCCGCCGGCTTTGCCGAGTATCTTGCGCTTATCCGATCGACTTTTGAAGAAGGTCAACGCGCCGGAATGTTTCGCTCCGAGCTCAATGCCACCGTAGTGGCAAAGATCCTCTTTGGCGCGCTCGACGAAATGGCGACAAACTGGATCCTTTCGAAACGACGTTACAAGCTCGCGCCGATGGCCGATCCGGTGTTGGATATTTTTCTCAACGGAGTGCGCGCGTGAAACGTGTTTCGGAGGACATGGAAGTGCTTCAGCCGGCTTCCACGCGCCATCCTTTGTCCGCCGACGAACCGAAGACCCTGATCGACATCTTCACCCGAGTCGTACGCCGTCACAATCGTCCCGACACGTTGAACTACAAGAGCGAAGGCCGCTGGATTCCGATCTCCGCGGACGAATTGATCGCGCGCGCGAAAAACATCGCCGCCGGACTTCATGCGATCGGCGTGCAACGCGGCGATCGTATTGCGTTGCTTTCCGAGAGCCGCCCCGAGTGGACCTTGACCGATGCGGGCTGCATCTTCGGCGGCGCGATCGACGTTCCGATCTATCCGACACTCGCGCCGCCGCAGGTTCGTTACATCCTGAACGACTCCGGCGCGTCGGCGTTGGTTATCGAAGGCCGCGAAAAGTTTGACGAGCTGAAAGACGTGCTGGGTGAGTGTCCGGATCTCAAGCAGATCATCTATTTCGATCCGGACGGAATGAGCGCGAGTGAAGGAATGTCGCTCGCGCAACTCGAAGACCTGGGCCGCGATTTTCAACAGCAACATCCCGATATGGTCGATCAGTTGGCGCAAGAGATCACTCCTGACGATCTCGCCACGATCATCTACACCTCGGGAACCACGGGCGAACCGAAAGGCGTGATGCTCACGCATTCGAACCTCGTCACGAACCTGATCGATTCGTCGGGCCATCTTTCCTTTGGCGGACACGACATCGCGCTTTCAGTGTTGCCGCTGTCGCACGTCTTCGAACGGCAGGCGATGTACATGTATCTGTACCAGGGCATGTCGGTTTACTTTGCCGAGTCGTTGCAGACGATCGGTCCAAACTTGCGCGAGGTGCGGCCGACGATCCTCGTCGGCGTGCCGCGCATGTTTGAGAAGATTTACGCAACGCATTCAGGAGCGGGCTGCGGAGGCGGGGAAATTTGCGTCGATGATGCTGGCGTGGTCCGTCGACGTGGGGCGCGAATATGCGAAACTACACGCTGGCGCATCGTCCGGTGCCGTTGTTTTTGAAACTGAAACACGAGCTTGCGACACAAGCTGGTTTTCTCGAAGTGGCATGCGGCGTTTGGCGGCCGGATTCGGGTGTTGCGTGTCGGGTGGCGCGGCACTGCCTGAGGATCTCGCTTACATCTACATCGGCGCCGGCATTCCGATCATTCAGGGTTATGGACTGACGGAAACGTCGCCTGTGATCACGTCGAGCCGGTTTGAGAATAATCGCGTTGGGACGGTTGGGCAGGCGATTCCGAATGTTGAGATCAGGATTGCGGCTGACGGCGAGATCGAGGTGCGTGGTCCAAACGTGATGCGCGGTTATTACAACAAGCCGGAAGAGACGCGTGCTGTTTTCACAGACGATGGCTGGTTCAAGACCGGCGACGTCGGTGCGTTGGATGAGGATGGGTTTTTGCGCATCACCGATCGGAAGAAGGAGTTGTTCAAGACTTCCGGTGGCAAGTACATTGCACCGCAGCCGATCGAACAGGCGATCAAAGGATCGCGTTTTGTGAATCAGGTTGTTTTGATTGGGGCGGAGCGAAAGTTTCCCGCGGCGTTGATCGTGCCGAATTGGGAGCAGTTGGAGTCGTATTGCAAATTGAAGGGGATCGAAGTTAAGAGCCGGCAGGAGCTTTGCGAACATCCGAAGATCATCGATCTGCATTGAACGGCAGATCGAACGATTGACTCCGAACCTTTCGCGCTACGAGAAGATCAAGAAGGTTGCGTTGCTGGAGAATGAGTTCACTATCGAAGGCGGTGAGCTGACGCCGACGTTGAAAGTGAAGCGCAGAGTTATCGATGAAAAGTATAGCGACGTGATCGAGAAGCTCTACACCGGGTAACACAAAAGGCACAAAGAACACAAAAAGCACAAAAGGCACAAGAAAGAAGTAGTGAGTGTAAGACCCAAAATTCTTTCTTGTGCCTTTTGTGCTTTTTGTGCCTTTTGTGGTTACTTGATCCGCGGCAAAGTGTCCATGTGGAGTGATTTCAGTATTCTGTCGGCTGCGTCTTCACCTGCGGCTCGCAGTGATTGCTCCCGGTAAACGGACGACGTGGAACGAGGGCCTCGTGGAACAACCAACGGACCCTTGCGCTGGCCGTTTTCGTAAACCCGGCCGGTCGCCAGCACCTTCGCCGTGCCCGGCGCGAACACCACGTAATCGACTTCCAACTCGACGTAACCCGAGCTTTCGGCGCTCATCGTGTCTTCTACTAAAGCCAGCAGCACGACGTAAGTCGATTTCTCAGATTTGGCTTTGGCAATTGCTTCGCCCCGCGAGAGTTTACGCTGCGTCAGATCGATATCCGCGGCACTGCGCTTACGCAATCGGTCGGCGCAACCAACAGTTGCCGCATCGATGAAGCTGAGCGGATAACGCAATAGGCCACGATCGTCACCAGCAACCAAAAACGTGATCGCGTTTTCATCTTTCTTCCGGGTGGGTTCCGGGGTCGCTTCGGGTGTCGGCGACGGAACTGGCGCAACCGCGGGAGGTTTCGTTTGTCTCCTGCCGGACTGCGCGTAAATCGACAGCCCGCAGAGCGCGATGAGCAGAGCGACGAATGGGCCAAGTGCAGTCGTAGCTGGTCTTATACTCATATATTTTTGCTCGAGGAGAGACGAACGGGGTTAAAACGGACGCCTGATTGTAGCATCAATGCTGAAAATCTGAAGATTGTTTTGCTACACTGCGCCTTCGACATATGACTGACACCGCCTCAACGCTCGTGATCAGCAGGGTCCGCGATCAGGCATTCCTGACGCGTTCTTTCGATCTGCGTCCTGTCAATGCACCGCGAATTGACTTCGTACCGGGGCAAGTCGCAATCCTGGGTGTCGGCGACGAAGGTCCCGCCTACTTTGCCTTCGCGAGCGCGCCGGAAGATCGCGATCTGGAAGTGCTCGTGAAACAGAAAGCCGGCGCGAGCAAGGTGCTGTACGATCTGCGCGAAGGCGACGAGATCAAGTTACTGGGCATCGCCGGCCACGGCTTCCCGCTGGCCCAACACCATAACCGCGATCTCGTCTTCGTTGCGATGGGCACCGGCGTTGCCCCTCTGCGCTCAGCCATGCGTCATGCCTTGAAACGCAGAAACGAGTTCGGACAACTCGTGATTCTCTACGGCGCGCGCACCCCGGACGATTTTTGCTACCGCGATGAAGTCGAACACTGGGCTGACGCCGGCGTCGAGCTGCGGCAGGTAATCTCGCGTCCCGACGGCCACGACTGGTCTGGTCCAACAGGCTACGTCCAATCGTTGCTCGACAACGTCTTGCCGAATTTATCGTCGCCCGTCGCCCTCGTCTGCGGCTCGCGCGAAATGATCGACCAAACTCGCGAACGGCTCGGCAAGATGGGCTTCAAACCCGAAGAAATCCTGACGAATTACTAGAGCAAACGACCATGAACCACTCCTCCAAAATGCTCGCCTCGCTGTCTCTGTTCCTCTTGATCGCGCTATCAGGTTGCACCAGGTCGCAAGACAAAGCGCGTCTCGAGCTGGCCCAAATGAACGTCCCGTTCATCGATTCGACTTTCATAGACAACGCCCGCCAGGGCAACGCTGACGTAGTGAGATTGTTTCTTCAGGCCGGAATGAACGTCGAAACGAAGTCGAATACCGGGCTAACGGCGCTGATGGTTGCGGCGCAGGCAAACAAGAGCGACGTCGTCAAAGTGTTGTTGGACCAGGGCGCGAATGTCGACGCCACAAACCGATATAAAGGCACAGCTTTGATGACCGCCGCCTGGGCCGGTCACACTGAAATCGCGAACCTTTTACTCGCCGAAGATCCCGATCTCGAAATCAAGGACAATCGCGGCATGACGGCTTTGATGTTCGCTGCCTGGGAAAACCGCGCCGACATCGTTCAGGCGATCCTCGCGAAAGGCGCGCAGGTGGACGCGCGCGACACGGAGGGTTGGACCGCGCTGATGCGCGCTTCGTTCAAAGGCCATGCAGAATGCGTTCAAGCTTTGATTGAGAACAAAGCGGACGTGAATGCCAGTTCTCCAAGAGGTGAGACTGCGTTGATCAGCGCCGCCGAAAATGGTCACACCAATGTGGTCCGAGCACTGTTGGATCGCGGCGCAAATATCAACGCCAAAGATCAGCAACAAAAAACCGCGTTATTGAAAGCTGCCGAAAATGGTCAGACCGCTGTCGTGCAAACGTTGATAGAGCGAGGCGCCGACGTTAATTCCACTGATAGCAACGGCAAAACTGCCTTGAATCTCGCCGAAGATCACCGCCATGCCGAACTGGTCCAATTGCTCAAAAACTTAGGCCAGCCGGGCCAACAAAGTCCGCCGCAAAGTCCGCAGCAATAACTGGCTATTGATTCTTGTTGACCGTCTTCGTTGGGGGATGATAAACCAACGAAGCTCGATAGAGTTTGCAACTCCCATTGTCCCAAAAGTGACCTCGCATCACTTGCGCCGGGCCATCCCAGACCTCGGTGCTTTAAGTCCAGAACCTGAGAGAGATTAGTTTTTTTTTCATCTCACCGATTCTCTCATCGTCTTTTTCACCTGGTTCGCGAACCTGTGGCTGGAAGTATCGCCGCACGCGGCCAGCGACCTTAGAGCAACTGGGTTCACTGGGTTCCAAGGGGTAAAAAACGCGACGTCCCGGCCGCCGGTCGGGAGAAGTGTAGGCGCTGGTCTGACCGCTACTCATGGACCAGTGTCGAGTAGCAAATCTGTAACCCCCATAAGGAGGGAGTAATGAGAATCAAGATCCTGAAGCTGTTAGTGTTAGGCTCTTTGATAATTGCATGCGCACTCCCGGTACTGTTTCTCAGCGGTACAGCGTCTTCCGAGTCCGATACGACCCCTATGATTACCGGACTAAGCAGCGTGGAGACGTTCAATGCGAATTACAAAGCCTGGGAGGCTGAGTATGAAAAGAACGGCGGCGATCGAAATGTCGTGATGTCCGTCGGTTGGTTCAAAGGTTTGTCGACGGGCGAATCGCGGGCCAACGGCGTAGCGCGGCTTAACTTGATCGACGGCGTCGTGTCACTCGAGATCAACGGACTTCCCAAAGACGAGAAGTGGGATCTGTGGATGATCGACAGCGCCGCGGGCAGCATCCTGCCTGAAGCGAACGACACGATGCGGCGGCTGGGAAGTTTGAGTGTCAAAGGCGACAAGGCAAACTTCTACGAGAACCTCGGCAACGACACGTTCAAGTCGTTTGACCTGGACCTGCTCGTTGTTACGAAGAGCGGAAACACCCCGGTCGAAGATCGCACTTTGGTCGGAACAACGTCGCTCTTCCCGCGACTCTATCGCAGCAAGCAACGCGGACAGTTTGGCGTGCTCGCGGATGCCGATCCGGCGCCGCTGAAACCCGACAATCGCAATGTCTTCCAACGAGTGGTCGGAGCGATCGTTCCAACTGCGGCAGCGCAGATCGGTCCCGATCCAAGCCCGTCGACTCCGCAGGAGTTGCTGATCGCGGCAGGTCGAACCAGTTTTCTGAACGATACCTTCAACGGTAACGGCAGGACGTGTGCGACGTGCCATCGCGAGGACAACAACCTCACGATCGATCCGGAGTTTATTGCGACGTTGCCGCCGAACGATCCGTTGTTCGTGGCAGAGTTTGTTCCTGCACTGGCAAACAACTTCGAGAAGCCGGTGTTAATGCGCAAGCTCGGTTTGATTCTGGAGAACGTCGACGGTTTCAGTAACCTCTCGACGAGATTTGTGATGCGCGGCGTGCCACACACCCTCGCGTTGTTGCCGAATACGTTGACGCCGGTGGCAGGTGGCGCCGACGGCACGACGATTCCACCGAACGAAAGAACGGGATGGAGCGGTGATGGTGCTCCGGGCACAGGCACGCTCAGGGAGTTCATCATCGGCGCGGTCACGCAGCACTATCCGAAGCGGACCAATCGTGTTGTCGGAGTCGACTTCATTTTGCCGACGGTGGCGCAGCTCGATTCGCTCGAAGCGTTTCAGAAATCAACCGGCCGCCGGCAGGATCTCGTCCTGCAAGGGGCAGGCGCTTTGAGTCTGAAGAGTGAGATCGCGAAGAAGGGCATGGAGATCTTTAACAACGGCGGCTCTGTTCTTGGTGGTTCGAACGAAGGCGCCGGCAAGTGCTTCTTCTGTCACCTGAACGCGGGCGCGAGCGACTTCTTCTTCCCCGGTCAGAACGCTAATTTCAATACCAACGTCGAACAGCTTCCGTCGCAACCGGCGGATCTGGTCACGCCGGCGCAACTTAATCCGGCCGACGGAGGTTTTGGACAAGGCGCGCCGCCGCCCGGAGTGTTTGGCTTCGGAAACGGCTCGTTCAATACGCCGGCGTTGGTTGAAGCGGCGGACACTGGTCCGTTCTTCCATAACAACTCGATCCTGACTATTGAGGGTGCTGTCGATTTCTACAACAGCGAGGCTTTCAACAATGCTCCCGGGTTTGGTGCGGCAATCGGCGGCATTCGGTTGGAAGCGACTGAAGTGGAAGCGGTGGCGGCGTTTCTGCGAGTGATCAATGCGTTGGAGAACATCCGTTCGTCGGTCGAGCTCGAGCAAAGAGCGACGACGACGGGTAACTTCGGCATGGCGCAGGAGCTGTTGAAACTCTCGATCGCCGAACTTCAGGATGCGATTGAAGTGCTGTCGTGTGTGGGCCTGCATCCGGATGCACAGCAGAGGTTGAAGGAGGCGCTGACGATTGACGTGCTCGCGCAGAATACGAGCAACGACTTCGCCAGAAACCTGCTCATTCTCTCGGCGATCCAGAAGAAGAACCAGGCAAAGACCGCGATGGTCAACTAGGTTTTATTTGAGTCTTGACGCTTCGGGGCGGCCTCTCGGCCGCCCCTTTTTGTGTGCCGAGCATGTTCAACAGCTAGGAGGTGAAAGTCCTCTACTCAACCTGATGGAGGTGAAGAGTTAGCGAAGCGCAAGGGCGTCGTCGTGAGGGGGGGTCTGAAGGAAGCGTGGAGCAAAGGTGCGAGCCGATGAACAAGAACCGGATAGGAGGCATACGGCGTCGGGCGAGTTGGCAAATGACAACGAAGCCCATATCCATCAAGGACGCTGGATGTAAATGCGGCGGTTGTGCACTGAAGGCGGTCGAACTTACCTCGGGAGATCTGTGGTGTGTCGTGAAGTCACGACTGAGGCTGCGGCGAAGTAGTTGAGCGCGCCACAGAAGTCAGCAGAGGGCATAGTAATCACGAGAGTGATGAAGGCCCGAACGGTTCCCAACAAGCGTTGGGATTAAAGAGAGAGCAAGTAAGCAGCGCAACTCATGAGCGACAAGCGGCAGAATAACCAGCTAGTGCTGGCCTTTGCAGAGACGAGTAGGAGTGAAGCTCCGAGGGACTCTGCGGAAGGGACCGAAGCGCTGATGGCGAAGCACGAAGCCGAAAGCAAGGCAGATAGTGAACAACTAATGGAAGCAGTCTGCGAGCGGAAGAACTGCGAGCAGGCCTTGGCCCGAGTCAAGAGCAACAAAGGTAGTGCTGGTATCGATGGGATGACTGTCGAGCAGTTGCCAGCTTATCTGAAGAAACACTGGCCAACCATACGGGAGCAACTGTTAGGCGGTAGCTACAAACCGCAGCCGGTGAAGCGGGTAGAAATACCAAAGCCAGATGGTGGAATGCGACAATTGGGTATTCCAACAGTGCTGGACCGCTTTATCCAGCAAGCGGCAATGCCGGTACTGCAACGCAGTTGGGACCAAACCTTTTCAGAGCACAGCTACGGGTTTCGTCCCGGACGTTCAGCGCATCAGGCAGTGGCCAAAGCACAGCAATACATTGCCGACGGTTACGGCTGGGTGGTCGACTTGGACTTAGAGAAGTTCTTTGACCGAGTGAATCACGACAAACTGATGGCGAAGCTGGCCCGGCGAATCAGTGACAAGCGAATGCTAAAGCTGATTCGAGCGTTTCTCCGTGCTGGTGTGATGGAAGGTGGGTTGGTGAGTCCGGTGGATGAAGGCACGCCGCAAGGTGGACCTTTGTCGCCCTTGTTGTCGAACATTGTGCTTGATGAGTTGGACCAGGAGTTAGAGCGACGCGGTCACCGGTTTGTGCGGTATGCGGACGATTGCAACATCTACGTGCGCAGCCAGCGGGCTGGTGAACGAGTGATGAAGAGCGTTTCGGAGTTCATCACGAGGAAGCTGAAACTCAAGGTTAACGAACAGAAGAGTGCAGTGTCGCGACCAAGTAAGCGAAAGTTCCTGGGCTTCAGTTTCACTTGGGAGCGTGAACCGAGGCGGCGCATAGCGCCAAAAGCGGTTGCGCGGTTCAAGCAACGAGTGCGGGAACTGACAAGGCGGACGCGTGGCGTTAAGGTGGAAACGATGGTGGCACAACTCAGTCGCTATTTGCAGGGCTGGCGTGGTTACTTCGGCTTCTGCCAAACGCCTTGGGTGTTACGCAATCTTGACAAGTGGCTCCGACGCCGACTGAGGTCGGTGGTCTGGAAGCAGTGGAAACGAGGGAAGGTGCGGTTTGCGGAGCTACGCAAGCGAGGTGTGAACAAAGACCTTGCGGCGCGAACTGCGGGAAGTGCTCATGGCCCGTGGCGGCTCAGTCATTCGCCCGCCCTAACCATTGCACTGCCCAATGACTACTTTGCATCGCTTGGACTGACCCCGTTAGTTGTGAACTAGCGGCTCTACTCGCCGAACCGCCGTGTACGGACCCGTATGCACGGTGGTGTGACAGGGAAAGCTAGCGATGGCCTACCTATGTCAATTTCGCTACGTGCTGAAGAAGTCTGCTCCACGAACGATTGTGGCATTGCAAAACCGTTGGATCGTCTTGAAATCCGTCCAGTTCTCCGTGACGACTCTGGCTTTCCATCTTCTCGCACTGACCGCAATCAGCACGTCGAGCGCAAGGCGTTGCGCTGCGCCAGGTGGAAGAGGTTTTAGTCTTCCTTTTTGTGATTGCCTTCGAGCGTGAGTTAGCAGGAAGAGAATCTTCGAAGTGAGCAGCCAATCTTCGGCATTAGGGATGATCAATGTATCGTCCTGCTGGTACGTACGGAACATGTGTTCGTATGTCTTGCGTTGCGATTTGTCGCGGGCGCTTGCCGAAAGTTCCATCAGTACGATGGTTGACAACAGGAAGTTACGCGGCATCCCCCGAAGATCTGTGAGTCCTCTGGAGATTATTACTGACGTGTCGTAGGTGAAGTACGGCATTGTGTGAGGTCCTTTTTGTTTGTGTACTGGTTAAGATTTAGATCGTTGATGATTCTCGTAAGCCATGCGAAAAGCTCGCAAAGTCAGTTCCTCTTTCTTCTTGAACCATTCATCGCTTTTCAAATCCGCACGTTCGGCGCTGAGTTTCGTCGAGGTGTTCTTTTTCGAGGTCTTGGGTCGAAGCTTCTTGCTTGAGTTGTGAGGTTTTGAGTGTTGTTTTGATGTCATGCGCGCAGTGTAAGCACAGTTGGGAGTGTTGTCAATAAGGGAGAGTTGCGCAGGGGGTGAGGGTTAGGTTGTAGTTGCCGTCGAGCAGGGTCGGGCGGCCTTTGATGATCAAAGCGTTGGTTTGGAGATCGGTGTCGAGGGTGCATAGTTGGCGTACTATTTGGCGGTAGGCTCGGGGCTCTGGGTAGGGTGGGACGTTCAGGTCGGATAGGGACCATTCGTAGAAGGGAAGCATAAACTCGCCGCGAGTTGTTTGGAAGACAGTGTTTTTGGCCGTCGAGGGCAGTCGATCGCGCAAACCTTCGCTGATGCGCATGACGGCAATTGGTGATTTCCCCGAATAGAGCGCGCCCGAGAGATAAAGATCCCACCAACCGCCAAAGCTAAGCGCTGGCAACAAACCACAAACCAACATCGCCACCTTCGGCAAATGACTGGTTACATTTCGCGAGCGGTGAAGCAAATGTTTGAAAGGCGTGTCGTCGCCAGGTCGAAACAGCAGAACTGTAACGATCATCATCGCCACATTCCACGGCCAAATAACCGTGTTGTGTCCGGAAAGAATAAACGTGAACAAGATACTTGCGTGCATGAAACACGCCAGGACCACGGCAACACGACGAGTTCTCCGAAACAACAACCCAATCCCAATCGACGTCTCAAAAATCACGATCGTCACCGCAATGACGCTCAAATACCTGGGCGACAGCCGCATACCCGCAGATTCAACCAGTGCCGGCGCGACTTCGTGAACGAAACTCCAGCTCAGTTTCTGTAGCCCGCTCCAAAAGTACAGCATCGCTACCACGATTTGATTTGCGGCGAGGATCGCCTTTTGATTCACCGGCTCCGCTCGTGTAAACGCAAGCAGCGATAGCATGATTGCATACTGATAAACCCACGGCTGCAATCGCGTCTGGTCCAACACAACAAGCACGACAGTGAGCACAACACTAACTGCCAACAACCAACGCGAACGCCTCCCAATCGTCGATAACAACAGCGCGCCAACCAACACAATCGAGATCACAAAATCCTGACGCAAGGCGAAGCCCACTACGAGCGGCGCACGCGGAAAACTGCGTCCCAGATCGAACCACAGGCGCCATGACATCAACATCCCGCAGACACAAGCCGCGGGCACAACGATCCGAAGCCATTGCAAACGTGTGCTCACTGAGGCCGTTGCAGTTCTTCGAGCAGCTTTACGATCTCAGGTCGCTGATGCTTCCGGGCGAAGGTAAGAGGAGTTTCGCCTTCGCGAGTTTTGATATTCACGTCAGCTCCCGATTGTATTAGCAATTTCGCCATCTCGACGTTGTGCGGGTCGGGATAAAAACCCCTGATTACAAAAATCAATGCCGTCTCGCCATCCTTATTTTTCGCATTGATCGAGGCATGTGCGCCAAGCAGGAGTCGCAAATAAATCCATCCCGCCGTATTGAGCCGCGAACATCAGCGCCGACCTACCGTTTTTGTCAACCTCGTTGACCTTTGCTCCAGCTTTCAGGAGTGCCTTCACAATCTGCGTTGAATCCCGATTACCCCAGGCGGCAAACATCAACGGCGTCAATCGATCCTCGTCTTTCGCATTCACCGCCGCGCCGGCCGCGAGCAACATGTTTACCGTCTCAACCGATCCTCGCAGTGCCGCCAGCATCAACGGCGTCTGCTGTCGCCGGTCTGCTTCGTTCACATTTGCCCCTGCTGTAATCAATGCCCGAACAACGTTCGTCGTTGAATTGCGAGGCTCATCAGCCGCATGTATCAAGGCGGTCTTGCCCTCTCGATCTTTAACCTTAACGGACGCTCCTGCTTTGAGCAGCGCCTGGACCGTGTTGACGAAGCCGGTCGCCGCGGCAAACATCAACGCCGTTCTTCCTAACTGATCGACATCGTCAACAGTCGCCTTCGCCGCCAGCAACGCCGTCACGACATTAGTTGAGTCTTTGTAGTCATGGCCCACCGCCGCGAGCGTCAAGGCCGTCTGCCCACCGTTGTCCTTCGCATTGATTGCAGCACCCGCCGCGAGCAACATCCTGACCGCTTCTAATGACTGCTTGTGCGCCGCCAGCATCAACGGTGTCTGGCCGGTCTGGTCGGCATCGTTGACGTTTGCGCCTGCCGCGATCAACGTCCTCAGAATGTCCACCATCACTTCCGAGTGATCGGACAACGCATACAACAGCGCGCTCTTTCCCTTTTTATCTTTTGCATTGACGGCGGCGCCGGCATCGAGCGCCAGCCGAGTCAATTCCGGAAACTTCCGTTGCACGATCGATATCAACACCGTCTGCCCTGCCGCATCAGCCGCATTCACGTTCGCTCCCGCAGCGATCAGTTCCTTGAAAACGGCGCCCAGCGAATCGCCCGGGAAATAGGGCAGGTGCAGTAAGACGGTTTGTCCCTTGGCGTCGGCCGTAGCGACGTTCGCTCCCGCTTTCAAGAGGATTCTGACGACTTCCAGCCCGCGCTGATACCGACGCATTGCACCCATCAAGGCCGTTTGTCCGAAATTATCGACCTCGTTAACGTTCGCCCCCGCTGCCAGCAAGGCGGCAACAATCTCCGGATCGGAATACGCCGCCGCATACATCAGCGCCGTCTCTCTATACTTGGTCCTCGCGTTAATGGTGGCTTTTGCGTCTGTCTCGAGCAGTTTCCGCACAGTCGCCAGGTTGTCGCTTTTCGAGGCAGCGACGATTAGCGGCGTCTCTCCTCGTTCGTTGACATGAGTCAAACTGGCGCCCGCCGCTAACAGTGCGTTAAAGATGTCTTCCTCCCATCCAAACCCAGCGAACCTCGCATACATCAACGCGGTGTTTCCATTCTTATCACTGAGATCGATCGACGCACCCGCCGATAACAACAACTTTACCAACGCCAGATTGGTCCTTTGGACGGCGACGATTAGTGGCGTCTCTCCATTTTCATTAACCTCGTTCACGCCCGCGCCGGCTGCCAACAAAGCCTCAACGATTTCCTGTTTGCCGTACTCGACCGCATAGAGCAACGGGGTTCTTCCTTTGTTGTCTTTCGTATTGATCGTCGCTGCAGCGCCAGCCTTGAGCAACACCCGGATCGTCTCTAACGAATATCTCTGCACCGCCATCAGCAACGCTGTTTGTCCTTCGCGATCGACAAGGTTCACGTTCGCTCCGGCTGCGATCAGCATGTTGATCTGATCGAGGTCGGCAGGGCCGCCGGCCGCATACATCAAGGCGGAACGTCCGCCGGCGTCAACGTCATTTATTCTTGCGCCTGAGGCCAGCAGAAGTTTTACAGTTTCCGTCATGTTTGGATGTGGTGTGTAAAAGCCCTTCACCGCCAACATCAACGCAGTTTGTCCTTGCTTGTCTTTCGCGTCGATCGACGCGCCTGCTTTCAGCAGGACTTTGATCGTCTCGATCGCCGCCGATCTTGCGGCGAACATCACGGGAGTTGCTCCGGTCGCATCGACGTCTGTCACCGTGGCGCCGTTTTCAAGCAACACCTTGATGATCGGCAGAGTCGCATCCTGAAAGCCGCCGGCCGCGTAGAGCAAAGCTGTTCGACCTTCTTTGTCTTTTGCGTGGAGCGAACGCAGCGCGCCGGCGGTGACCAGCAGGTCAAACACTTCTTTCTGGTATTGTCCGGTTGCCAGCATCAGAGGTGTTTGTCCGTTTGCATCGGCTGCATTGACGTCCGCGCCGGCTTTTACCAGCGCGTTGATTGCCTCGACCGGGAACGTGTGTGGGACTTGAATGATCGCTTTGTTCAGGACCGTGCCGCGATATGCGTGCGCTGCGTTGACATCCGCTCCTGCTCTGATCAGCTTGTCGACGATCTCCGCTTGCAAGCGATTGCGCAACCCACCTTCGGAAAGATAGATCGACAACGCTGCTTTGTTTCCCCTGCTTGCACCAGCTTCCAGCAGCAATTTGATCACCTCAGGATCGCCGGCAAAGGTGGCCCATATCACCGCCGGCACGCCGGCGGCGTCCGTGGAGTCGGGATCGACTTCTTGTTGCAAGAGCGTTCGCAGACCTGCCGCGTCGCTTCGTTTAACTGCTAACAGGAGTTTGTATTTCTTACTTTCAATCTCGGCGGCTCGAAGCTCCGCGGGTGTCGCTGGAGGCTTTCGTAATATGACTTTCAGCGGTGGACCAGTGGAGTAACTCGATAGACCACTTAGCACGGGCGTGCTCGCGTTCGGGATTGCGTCTGACAGGCTGACAGAGAAACGATCGTACGTAATGTTTGGGAACAGGACCGACTCGTAGGGCAAGTAACCGCTTTTCGATATGAACAGATCGTAAGGACGGCTCCCGTGCTCGCGATAAAAACTGGCGTTGACAGTTCCGTCTTTACCGGTTTTGAGATTAAGAACCTCCTTGCCGCCCGCATTCGCGACCCGGACAGTTGCCTCATTTATGGTTTGTCCCGCCGCATCCGCAACCTCTACGAACAGATACGAGCGCGGCGCAATCTCCTGGGCATGCACGCGCTCTGGCAAAAGAAAAGCGCAGCAAAGAAGAGCAATGAGAGAAAAGGCAATGCGTATCATTGTGTAGCCTTCACCGGAACTGAAGAGGGGCCGAGGCGCCCCTGATTTGGCGGGTTTGATGCAGGAAAGAGTTAACGGGCTGTGTGAGGTTTGGTCATAAAAGTGAATAGTGCCTGACAGAGACTTCTGGTTAGTTTGGCTTGCTGTTTTCTCTCAACGCGCATTTGCGCATACAGTTTTCAAGGTTTGTTCTTATCTGAAACGCGCGGTTACGAATTGCTCCGATGGTTATCTTGAGCTCGCCCGCCATTTCCCGATGGTGTTCGATCTTGCTATGTCCTTCGTACAAGTAGTAATCAAGAATTAGGTTCCGCTTGCTGTCGGACAAACGGTCGAGGCAATGCCCGAGGC
Organism: uncultured Acidobacteriota bacterium; assembly: GCA_963770215.1. Lineage (GTDB taxonomy): Bacteria > Acidobacteriota > Blastocatellia > Pyrinomonadales > Pyrinomonadaceae > PSRF01. The sequence continues at coordinate 474,592 of CAVYOP010000004.1, read as the reverse complement.
AGTCATGCTTCTCAACCGCCTCGAGTTTAGAATCGACCATGACGTCAAGTGTTCCAGCAGCAAACTCTTTCCTCCGTTTGCGTTCAAGGATTATGTTCCTGGCGACGCCGTGAAAGTAGCATGCCGGCTCACCCCGATAATTTGCCCGGATGTTTGGTAAGCGAAGCATCACGCGGTTAATGGTTTCGTCAGCAAGATCTTCAGCATCGTTCAACCCTTTGCAGACAAAAATCCGCACCAGCCCCGAGTGGATCGTCTTGTATTTTTTCCCCGCGAGCTCTCGATCGGGGTTCAGCCAACCCAACAGCAAATCGAATTGTGCTTGTGTGATAACCACGACCTCAATCCCATGTAAAGCTTTGCGTTCTACACAAACGTTGGCGCTACCCGGACCGCGCGCAAAGCATTAACTCTTCCCTGGCCCATCTGATTGTTTCGGCCGTTTGTGTAAATTACGGCCCCAACTTTGTCCGCCGTTTGAGTTAACAGTCGACGCACCTGCGCCTCAGTAAGATTCGGATTCACCGAGAGCACGAGTGCGGCAACACCCGCGACGATAGGTGTCGCAGACGATGTTCCGTTGAAGTTGTTTACATAATCGGCGTTCAGTGCGCCCCCGGGATTGTCGCCAGCCTGACCGACGATATCAGTGGTGAAGTTGTGGACGCCTGGTGCTGCCAGATCGACTTCGGGGCCAAAGTTGGAACCCCACCAGCTCTCGCCATCAGCACTGTTCCTGGTTTTTGGCTGGTCGAGCTCATTACTGGCCGAGATAGCTAAAACATTAGACAGGTTCGCAGGAAAGGCTACTGGACCGGAGTCATTTCCGGCAGCCATCAGGACGACGCAGCCTCTACCACCACGAGCCAGACGACGTGCCCGATCGAGCGCAGCCTCGATCCCATTCGAGGGTGGTCCACCTACCCAGCTATTGCTAAGCACGTGAGCACCGTTCCGCCACGCCCAGTCAATACCTCGAATGACGTTACTCTCAACCCACGTCCACCTGGCTATCGGATTGGGCGAGAATGCGATCCGCACTGGCATCAACGAACATCCGCCACCAATTCCACGCAGGCCAACGTTATTGTTTGGTATGGCTGCTGCCAGGCCGGCACATGCAGTGCCATGCGAATCCCAGGGATTCGGTTGTTGATTGACGTGTCCTTCGACGGCGTCAAAACTGGCAACGATCGCGTCGCGCAGATCGGGATGCGAAGTGTCGACCCCCTCGTCGAGAATTGCGATCCTGATTTCCCGAGAACCGCTTACGATCTGCCATGCCTGGTCGGCTTGAGTGATCCTTGCAGCCCATTGCGCTTGGAGAAATGGATCGTTACCAGGCGCGGCAGGACCAGCTTCGAGCTCCTCGCCGGGAATTGGTGTTGCTGCAACGCCGAGAAACAGAGTCTTGTTTTCGAAGTATCCGCCTTTGATCTTCGCTATGTAACGTTCATTCGGGTCTGGCTCACCTCGTGACCCTAAGATCGGCACGCCGATGCTAAATGCAGTTTCCTCTGCTCGTACGCGTCCGGCCGCAATGTCGAGCGGGAAAAAGCAAGGCGCGTATTGCTCAAACTCTCCTGGCGCTTTGTCTCTTCTCTTGAAGGGAATCCGGGCCTGGATGACAGTTCGCGGTAACGCATAGGTCACTCCATCCAGCTTTGGCGAGCGGCGACTTGCAGATCCGACTTTGGTAACGACATTCTTGCTCTTAAAACAACCGGTCGAGATGATTGTGAGCGCGAGCAGGAAGGCGAGAAATGTTTTGGAATCAAGTCGCATGATGGCGTCTCCGTTGGTGGTTCAGTCGGCCGATTTCCGTTGCAAGAAACCCGCTGTCGCTATATAAAAGGGTCTGCATTCAGACAAGTTGCTGAGTTTCCGTCACCACTCGTGCGATGAGGTTCTTACCCAGCCGATTTAGTCTTCACTAAATAACGCACTGGATCAGTTAAAGAGCTATCACTGACGGAGTTCACATGATCGGCAACTTCGGTACGTCGAATTTTCTGTCTCCCATGCTGTTGAACCGTGCCCCCGACGATCATGACTGTCGTTCCCTCAACCGAAATCACAGCTTTACTCATCGACTGGAGTAATGGAGACCAGTCGGCGCTGGAAAAGCTCCTGCCGCTGGTTGAGAAAGAGTTGCGGCGGATCGCGCACAATTACATGCGCCGCGAAAGTCCCGACCACACGCTTCAGACGACTGCCTTGGTTAACGAGGCATACCTAAAGCTCATCGATCAAAAGCGAACCCGTTGGCAAAACCGCGCGCACTTCTTTGGCATTGCTGCGCAGATCATGCGCCGCATTCTGCTGAACTACGCGCGAGACCAGCGCCGGCAGAAGCGCGGCGGGAATGCCGTGCAGGTTTCACTGTCTGAGGTGTCGGTTGTGCCGTTGGAACAGGCCGGCGAGCTCATCGCGCTCGACGAAGCGCTTCATCGTCTTGCCCTGGTCGACGAGCGGAAGAGTCGGGTGGTTGAACTGAGATACTTCGGCGGTTTGGATGTGGACGAAACCGCGGAAGTCTTAAAAGTCTCTCCGATCACGGTCATGCGTGACTGGAAATTTGCCAAGGCTTGGTTGGTTCGGGAGATCGGTCATGGCGGCTAGAGATTTGCAGAACATCGAAAGTGTTTTTCATGCTGCGTTAGATCTCCCGCGCCAGGAGCGTGCTGCATACATCGAAACCGCATGCCAGGGTGATCGGCAATTATACGTCGAAGTCTCATCCTTGATATCTGCCCTGGAGAGCTCTGAAGATTTTCTCGACGATCCGGTCGTCTCGCTCGGAATGGGCGTGCTTTCTCAATCCGCGGAACCTTCATTAATCGGTAAGACGATCGGTCCCTACAAAATCCTCTCACTGCTGGGCAAAGGCGGCATGGGAGAAGTGTATCTCGCAGAAGATACGCGCCTCGAACGGAAGGTCGCGTTGAAGTTTCTGTCGGAAGCACTTACCGGTGACAGTTGGGCCAAACGGCAACTTGCTAAAGAAGCGCAGGCCGCCGCCATGCTCGATCATCCAAATATCTGCACGGTTTATGGTTTAGAAGAAATCGACGGATACAGCTTCATCGTCATGCAGTATGTGGAGGGCGAGACACTTGCCGATCTAATCTGCCAGGGCGCGCTCGAGTCAGACCAGGTGACAGACATTGCTCGTCAAATCGTGGGAGCTGTGGCCGAGGCGCATGCTCACGGTGTTATTCATCGCGATCTCAAGCCCAAAAACATCATGGTAACGGCAACCGGGCAAGTGAAAGTGCTTGACTTTGGATTGGCGAAGACGGTGGCACCGCCGGGAGCTGCTGAAAGTGTGAGTCAGCTATCGCAGGCTGGAGTGTTGAAGGGAACGGTGGCGTACATGTCGCCGGAGCAACTCCGCGGCGAGAAACTGGATTTCGCGAGTGATGTTTTCAGTCTTGGGACGGTCCTTTGTGAGTTGCTAACCGGCAGCAATCCTTACGTTCATGGAAACACCGCCGAGACTATCGCCGCGATCCTGACTCTTCAACCGGGCTGGTCGAACCGAGCCCGGGTTGACACGTGTCGTGAGCTCAATCGAATAGTGGTCCGGTGCATGCAAAAGGACCGGGCGGCGCGTTATCAATCGGCAGGAGAGTTGAAGTTAGAGCTTGAGCGCCTCTCGTCGCAAATCCAAATATTCATTAATACCGTTTCGCGGAAATCGCCGGGTTATGCTCGCGGCCCTGTTGGTGCTGTTGATAGTGCTCGGGGCTTCAGCTTTCGTCTATCAAAGTTGGACGACGAGCCAAAGTCTCGCCGTCATCCCTTTCAAGAATGAAAGCGGAGACCCGACTTTGGATTACATGGAAGAGAGCTTCACGGATGATGTCATCAGCCGGCTGTCCAAGCTGCCCGGTTTGCGAGTCAACTCCCTGACCATGGTTTCTCAATACAAGAAGCCGCCGATCGATCCGAAGAAGATAGGCGTGGAACTCGGCGTGGACGCCGTGCTTGTGGGAAGAATCGAGAAACGCGACAACAACGCAGTGATGGTTGTTCAGTTAAAGAGCGCCGCGGATGGCAGTGAGATCTGGAGTGAAACATACGCGCTCTCATCGCCTCCGTTTGATCTTAAAGAAACAATTTGTAACCAGGTGGCGGCTAAGTTGAAGGTGAATAGTGGAGCGGGAACATCGGCTCCGGCACGTGAGACGAACAACAAAGAGGCTTACCTTGCTTACCTGAGGGGTGACCATTATTTGAGAAATCGAGACATTAAAGGCGAAGGTATAAAGGAGGCGGTGAACAATTTTAAAGAGGCGATTCGTCTGGATCCCGCCTACGCTGAACCCCATGCCGGCCTGGCAGATTGTTATGCTGTAAAGAACAGCCCTGCTTATGGCGTCATGTCCACCGACGAGGCCATGCAACTGGCGATGGCGGAAGCGCAACAGGCTTTGCAGATAAACCCGGGACTGACCCAAGCGCTCACTTCTCTGGGAACGATATATCTCAAGCACGAAAGGAACTGGAAGGAAGCTGAGAATCACTTCAAACGTGCAATCCGAGCAAAACCTGACTATGCAAAGGCGCATATTGGGTACGCGGATCTCCTTACGATTACCGGTCGCTTCGACGAGGCGATAAGAGAAATCACACTAGCCAAGACCTTTGACCCATCCTCGTCTTTGAACCGATCAGCTTTCTGTCGTCAGTTTTATTACACGCGCGATTACGACCGAGCAGCATCATGTTTGAACGAACTGCTTGCGATGGAGCCCGACAGTTTTAGCGCCAGGCACACACTTGGTTTTGTTCTTATGAGACAGGGAAAGTTCGGTGAAGCGGTCCAGACTCTTCAAGCCCTGCCCGACACGAACAAAGCCTGGAAGCTGCCCGCGTTGGGATATGCTCTGGGTCAGGACGGACGGCTCCCTGAAGCGCAGGAGATTCTCAACGACGTTATCGAGATGCAACAACAGAACCTCGTCCCGGCATTCGATGTGGCACTGGTTTATTTAGGGATGTCGAATAATGATGAAGCCTTTAAGTGGCTGGGAAAGGCTTACGCGGATAAGAATGCTTCGTTGATATATCTGGCGGTCGAGCCCACGTTCGACAGCATTCGTTCCGACCCGCGATTTAATAGTCTTGCCGCCAGACTCAATTTGCCCGTCGCCGAGACTTCAGCTTTAGCCCGATCCAAGTAATCAGCCATCGTCGCCAACACGCTCTCCACACTTTTCGCAGACAACGTTGTAGCCGGATCTGAAGCAAGCAACTTTGCAACGAGACGGCTAACTTCGCTCGGAACGTTTCGCCTTAGTTTATCGATCTCCTGATGATTGACGTCCGACAGCAAGCGACCAGTCAGCAGGAAGAACAGAGTTGCGCCTATTGCATAAATGTCTTCGTATTGCCTGGATTGTACTTTTCGTTTCCACCGCAAAGGCGCGAAACCTTCTGTGTTCCAGGGTAGTGTGTCCGGGCTATCGTTTCGGCATGCGCCTTCAAAATCGACGGGTCTCAACGTGCCGTTGGCCTGTAGGATCACATTAGCCGGTTTACAGTCGCGCCAGGTCCAACCCGCTTCGTGAATGCGAGCTACCAATGAGGCAAACTGGCCGCCCATTCGAAGCGCGCGAACAACGCTTAGTCTTCTTTTGCGCTTGAGAAGCAAATCCTGCAAATTCTTTCCTTCAATAAACTCGATCGCCAGATACTGGTTTTGTTCGGCCGTAAAAGAGCCATAGACGCGAGGAACACTTATGCCGGCGGCGCGGAGAGCTTTTAGAACATTTTCTTCGTAGCGGATTCTGTCGGCGCCGTCGCGGCCATCCCAACTTAATTCGCCGACCACCCGGCCTTCCTTCAGGATACAAGGACGTGGTGGATTACTGGTTAGGTCAATCGCTTTATAGACTCCGCCCTTGCCCCTCTGAGTCAAGGCTTTATAGACGCGGTACCTGGTTCTTAGTGGATTGTCTGCTGGAAGATCAGGTTCTTGATACACGGCCAAAGGGCCTTCAATCCATGAAGGCTTTGGCGACTGGCGTGAGTCAGGTTGCAGTTGACCATCGGGAGTGCGTAGGTACAGAGACTGAAACGATCCATATCTATAGTAGACGCAACCACCGGCGCGAAATCTGTAGTCGAACGGAACCATCGGTCCCTTCATGCCAAGCGTTAATTCGTAGAGTCGCTGCGCGATTTCCAAGGCGTCGGCAGGTGTTTGGGGATAGACGGTGAGTATCTTCCCCACCTGGCAGTAACCGTAATAGATGCCACTATTCAATCGCTCGATTTCTTCGAGCGAAGACGGCGCTTTGAACTGTAAGCTCCTGGCAGTGAGATATGGCGCAACACTTTTCAGCATTGCGCACGCACTCATAATGGTGGCGGATACGTGAAGCTTCCAACCTTGCTCAGGAAAATCCGCAGGATTGAGCCGGCTAAATCTCCAGATCGAGTTCTCTTGCTTGAATGGGAGATACTGCTTTGACAAGTTGGCCCAGTCCTGTGCGAGGCCTGAGGCGAAACCGTGGAGATCCGCCGGAGATTTTGACTGGGCTAACATGACGTCGTATCAGATCCAACAATGAAACCTCGGGTCTGTGATTGCCAGCTGGCGCGCGTGAACAGCGGCGGCGTTGTTTAATCGTCGAGCAAGAGATCGATTCCCTGGCCCAGGCCGGTGCCCGTGCCGGGAATGCATATCGCATTGCCAAGCAGGTATGCTCGCGCTTCTCTAAGGTAGGCCAAAGAAGGATCGGCAGCATCATCAGTCAGTCGCGCTAGTTGCCCCGGCGTACTTAGCGTTGCTGGGTCGTCGACAAAATGGCCCATATAGGTATTCCATGGCTCCGAGTTGATACCTGCATGGATTGCTTCGATAGCCTGCCTCCTAAAGTCCGCGGCAAACCCACTATCGTTTTGAATCCTGGTCTGAATGGCCTCAATGTTGGCGCTAATTGACATGGTTTTTCTCCTCAAATGTTCAGCGGGTTGATGAATCGTTCGTCCGGAAAAGTTCGATGAACAAAATAGAGCAGCTCTGGCATGGAAAACTCTCCCGCAAGGCGACCAAGAAAAGGTTTCCACACAGATGGTCCAGGTTCCACTCGCGGCAGGATTGTAATCCTGCTCTTCTTAATCAGGCCGACGAAAGTTTCAGCCACGATTGTGCTTCCCACCGGACCAAGCCTCTCTCCGGAGTGAATCTTGTCAGCTTCCCTGAGTATGTAGTACCAAAGCGGCGTCGAACGATCGAAGCCGAATTCTTTCATCACCTCCGGGTGCCTGGCTGACACGTCCCCGGGAGACAATGGTTCCAGGCCCAGTCTGCGGGCAACTGTTTGACCACTCGGCAAACCCAACAATCTTCCGCGTAAGAGGGTCCGAACGGGGAGCATGCGGAGATTTGGATCCTCTTCTCCCGGGAAAGGCCTGAGGCGCATCAACTCTGGTATGACCGACGGGCTGATCCTTCTCGCGGCGTTAAAACTGTGAGTGGCGCTTATTCCGTCAAATCCATGAAAACTGTAGAAACGCGTCCAGTCAATTATCCAACTCGACGGGAGGTTGTTTTGCGCAAAGAGGTTTGAATTGCCAAAGCCGGTAAAGGCAAACAGGTGCTTTAAGAGACTAGCGGGGCCAAAACTTCCTTCTAGTTTAGAGAAGATTCGATTCCATTCGTAAGCGCTATTTATTAATGAGTGGCCCAGACGAAAAGCGGCAACTGAGAACTCAACCGGCATGAAGGCCGCTTCGTCTTCGCCCAACTGGAAATGCTTGTTTCCCTTCTCGATGACATCATTCAAGATGCCGGGCTCGATGATTTTCGGTAAGTAGTCGTTGAGGATGATCCATTGGTAGTGTCGAATCACTTCTTCGCGCGCCTTCTCAAACAAATTCGCTGGTGGTTCGGTAGGTCGAAAATACTCGACAACGGCATTGTGGAACTTGATGAAGGCCAGATGAGTTTGCGCAATGGCGAGGTTCTCGTCGTTCCGAGGATCAATTATTGCGGCAGCTTGCCTTTTGGGCTCGCCGCCGACCCGCGGTAGATCGTTGTTAAAGGTTTGTTTGGTAACCGCGAAATTCTTGACGATGTTTGCGGCAGACTCTCGCTGGGTGGCGCCAACTCTCAAGCGGATCCCGTCCTCCTCATAGATTAGCTTGCCCTTGTCGGTTTTGCGGACCTCGTTGGGATTCAATCCGTAGAGGCTATCAAGATCCAGCGATGGGGAGCGCAGGCTTATCTGATTCTCCGGTACCTGAAAAGTTGTGCCGAGCACATGTGTCCCTTTGTCGAACGACAGATCGTGATCGACAAACTGTCCGAAATAAACATAACCGGCGGGGATGTTGAAGGTGTCTTTGGGAGGCTGATTGTCCTCCATGGCCTTACCCAGGGCAATCAACCCGTCTGAGTCGGGTCGAAACTCGTCGATGTTTGGCCGGCGAAACATCCGGCCGTAGTTAAAGAATCCGTTCGCGCTATCCAGCAAACGTGTAGACGCTGAAATACCAAGCAGGTCGTTGATGCGTAGTTTGTTATCTGAACCTTCAACGAACAGGTCCTCACCAACTTTGAATTCGGGCGCTTGACCGTGCCGATTTGTCATCACTCACCTCACAAACTGATCTGAATTAATGTTCACTCAGTAACGCACCGGTTATGGACAAAAAGTATCAGCGCCAGGTGGCGTTATGTCAGTTGAAGCAAAGCAATGTTCCACTATTCCTTCACACTAAATTACGTTGACAAGCAAACGCAGTAGGTATAGTGTCACGTGCGACCTCGCTACCCGTTTGAAACTATCAACATTGCCATAGGCTGAATTCTCACGTGCGTGCACTCATAGGCACAATCGCCAATCCAGCCTCCAATAGTTACTTTGTTTACTTGTTCGTTCCCGCTTCAGCTTAGGAATGCACCTCGGCCTGCTGAGGTTCGGGACGTCAATGGATGGGGGAACCTATGAACATTGAGGATTTTGTCCAGGGGCCGATTACTCAAAATCCGCCCTGTGGAGGAGTTACTGCAGGAGGTCCCACCCAGTGCGGTGGTATTCATACCTGCGCCCCTACCTGTAACCCACCGACTTGCGGTGGAGTTACGGTATGTGGAGGTATCCATACTTGCGGCCAGTGCGGTGGAGTGGGCGCCGAAGCTGCTGCACCTATTACCGCGGGCGGCGCCACGGTATGTGGAGGTATTCAAAGTTGTGCCGCGCTTATCACCTGCGGCGGTCCAACACAATGTGGTGGTATCCAGACTTGTGGCGGGGCCGCGACGGTTTGCGCAGGAGTGACTTGCGGCGGTCCGACGCTATGTGAAGGTATTCAGACTTGTGCGGCCCAGGCAACGATTTGCGGAGGCGTGACCTGCGGCGGTCCGACGCAATGTGCCGGTATTCACACTTGTGCTGGCCCGACGGTTTGCGTCGGCGTGACTTGCGGCGGTCCGACACAGTGTGCCGGTATTCAGACTTGCGGCGCCCCGACGATTTGCATCGGCGTGACTTGCGGCGGTCCGACACAATGCGCTGGTATTCACACTTGCGCTGGCCCAACAGTCTGCGCTCCGGGCATCACTTGCGGTGGTCCGACAATTTGCGGTGGTATTCGCACCTGTGGTGGCGGTCAGACAATCTGCGGTCCGGGCTTCACCTGTGGTGGTCCGACACAATGTGCCGGTATTCACACTTGTGCCGGTCCAACGGTCTGCGCTCCGGGCATCACCTGCGGTGGTCCAACAGTTTGCGGCGGTATTCGCACCTGTGGTGGCGGTCCGACAATCTGCGGTCCGGGCTTCACCTGTGGTGGTCCGACTCAGTGTGGTGGTATTCACACTTGTGCCGGTCCGACTGTTTGCCTCGGAATAACGTGTGGTGGTCCGACAGTTTGTGGCGGCATCCAAACCTGTGGACCGATTTGCGGAGTTCAGTTCTAACTGGTCCGCAAAACATACGAATTGGTAACTTGCCTTAGGCGGCGAGACGGTTCTATCTTCGGATAGGACCGTCTTTCCGCCTCACCTCCAACATGTTTGTCGATAACAACAACATCGCCTATTTCCTTGCCGAGCGCGGGCTTTTGAGATTCGAGTCAGTGATTGATGGCGACTTCATGGTTCGCGATCAAACCAGCAGAAACCGCAATCTGAAAGTTATTCGAAAAAACTCACCAGGTTTTTTCATCAAACAGATCGGACAAAAAACGCCCGAATTCATGCAGAGCATGGAACGGGAAGCCACGTGTTACAGACTGGCGAAACAACATCCCGGCTTTCGCTCGCTCCACTCACTGTTACCCGAATTTCATTATTTCGATCCGGCCAACTACATACTGATCCTGGAGTTGCTTCCGAACGGCGAGAGCTTGTGGAACTACCATCAGCGCATGGGTCATTTTCCTCTCGAAGTGGGGAAACTTCAGGGAGAAAAACTCGGGATTTATCACAGCCGAATAAAACTGGACGGAAGCACAGACGAGCTAAAGCCTTTCCCGCGTCAGATTCCGTGGATTCTCTCGCTTCACGAAACACCCTCGGCGCATCAGCTGGGCGGAGGAAACTCACAACTTGTCGACATCCTTCGGCAGTATCCTGAATTTCCCACCGCGCTCGCAGCGATCAAGGCCAACTGGCAATACAGCGCCCTGATACACGGAGACATTAAGTGGGAAAACTTAATGGTCTGCCGCAAAGACGTCGATGCGCCACTGGAGCTCAAAATCATCGACTGGGAAATAGCGGACATTGGCGATGAGTGTTGGGACGTCGGAGGAGTTTTGCAGGCGTATCTGAGCTTCTGGATCTTCTCGCTGCCGGTTACAGAAACGAATGGAACCGCCACGCCGGCTTTCGATACGGAAGGAATCAAACCGGCGATGGCCGCTTTCTGGACCAGTTACGCAACGGCCCGGAATTTACCTCAACACACCTCGCGCCAGGTGCTGGTGCGCTGCATGAGCTGCGCGGCAGCTCGAATAATTCAGACTGCATACGAGAGCTCCATGATGGCGCCACAGCTCTCGAGACACGCCCTTTGCAAACTGCAAATGAGCATGAACATTCTCAAGGATCCTTCCGGGGCCGTTCGCGACTTAATGGGTTTGTAAAACTTATATGAAGGCACATGCCGATCAGAATCGGGCAATCAAGGAAGTGTTATCGGCGATCACCGTCGAATCTCCGCAAGAGTTCATTCTTGCGGGACAGAAGTTTCACGTGCATCAACCGGGGGCAGCGAACAATGGTTCGAGCGATCCGTCGCGTCCATTTGTAACCACGCTCTCTTCCTACCTGTACGAGTTCGCTTACAGCCGTCCGTTGCGTCGTCAACTTGCTGCTCCTGAGAGGCTCGACCTGTCGACAGACTTGAGTTTGATCGATGCGATGTCTGCCGCCAACGCTACGCGCGAGCGTTGGGAGCATGGGTGGAAGATCGAACAGGTGCTGCACCATGGTCAGGTCTCAGCTTCTAAAGGAAACGTTCGACGCAGCCTCTGGCCTGGACAATTCCTGAGTAAAGATGGGCCGCTTGCCATGCTCCGGCTTCACGCCGAGATCTCAATCTTCTACGCTCGCGAATCGCGCTCGTTGCAAAACGGTTTTTACTACGCCTTCGGTGAAATGGCTGAAGAAGAGCCGAACGGGTTTGGCCTGGTTCGACTCTATTGGAACATCAACTTTGAAGGCGCGGCCAAACTCATCGGCGAGACGACGTCGAGGTTCAATCGTTTCCACATTCCGTTTCGACTCAAGTGTGCTACCGCACGGAGTCAATTCGAGCGCACGGATGTGTTTGTGGTCTATCTCGCCAAACGATTCTTCGGGATTGCGACTGCCGTACTTCCGGAAGTCCATTTTGCAGTGAGTGAGTTTCTCGATGAAGAAGTTCCGCTGTTTTCGAAGAGGCTCGCAAAGGGTTTGAGCGTGGCGGAAGATCCGGGTACGGGGGAGAGCTTCGGTCAAAGCCGTTGCCAGCGTCTCGCGCAGGCGGTTTGGAACTGCTACATCAACGGTCAACAGTCGACGGAAGGGCGTTTTCGTGAATTTCATCGGTTGTTAGCGGCGAGTGGTCTCAACACGAAACATCCACACCTGAATGCCGGTTCTTCTGATTGGTATGAGCTTCCCGTAAAGGTGAATGGCCGGGCTCCCGATCCGATTGTGAGAGCAGCGACCGGGCCGGGCAGTTCCCATCAGGCAGCTTTTGTCGAGACCGCAGCAGCGATCGGCGCGAAGGTCTGCCGTGATGCGTTATGGGCGAATGGCCGGTGTAACTGGATTGGCCCATTGATGGAGCCTCTCGAAGGTCGTTGGCACCAGGTTCACAAAATCGCCGGGCCGGATCTTTACGGCGGCACCTGCGGCATCGCGCTATCGCTGGCGACGCTCTTCAACGTAACCGGCGAACGAATGTTCAAGCGCACAGCGCTTGGCGCGATCAATCACGCACTGGCGCGAGCCGAAGATATTGAGCCCTACGGCCGCTTCGGACTTTACAGCGGATGGCTCGGAGTTAGTTTGGCTGCTTTTAGAATCGCGAAATTGCTGAATGAGGAATCGTTGTGCGATCCGGCTTGCGCTTTGGTCCAAGTGCTCAAGTCGACCGAGCCCGATCGATCAAACGCGGATGTGCTTGCTGGTAATGCCGGCGCGGTTATCGGGCTGTTGCGATTACGCGAAGAGTATATGGCCGACGATGGATTGATGGAGCTCGCAATCCGGCTTGGCGATTACGTGATTGAGGACGCAGTCAAGACTGAAAAGGGATGGTCCTGGGGAGAGCTTTGCAAACCTGGTTCAAACGCTTTCGGCAACATGACGGGCTACTCTCACGGCGCCGGCGGGATTGGCTGGGCGCTGGTTGAGCTTTACGACCGCAGCAAGGAATCGCGTTTTCGTGACGCTGCCGAAGCAGCTTTCCAATACGAGCGTAGTTGGTTCGATTCATCGGTTGGAAACTGGCCGGACCTGCGCGATCCGGAACTCTCGGGTGGCAAGCGAGATCAAGGTCCCAGTTTTATGAATGCGTGGTGTCATGGCGCGCCCGGTATCACACTCTCGCGGTTACGAAGCTACGAAATCCTGAAAGACGACGTCTGCCGTGGCGAAGCCGAAACCGGCATCGAAACAACTCTCAACAACCTGCACGGCGATTCGGAAGTTAGTCAGACCAACTATTCTCTATGTCACGGTCTGGGAGGCAACTGCGAAGCGTTGATCTACGGCGCTGCGGTTCTGGGAAGGCCTGAGCTGTTCGCGCGAGCCGAGGAAGTGGCACTTAACGGAATCCGGAATTACGAGGAGCAAAAGCTGCCGTGGCCTTGTGGGGGGCCTGGCGCGGTGGAATGTGCCGGACTAATGATGGGACTGGCTGGGATCAGTTACTACTATCTAAGAATGGCATATCCCGAGACGACCCCTTCAATTCTTATCATTTGATATTGCACCGATTCTCACCAAGACGGAGGACAAGATGAGTCAATGCTACCTGGTTAATGCCGAAACAATTAATGCGTACTACGCGCACGGGTTGCTTTACCTTTCAGCAACCGGACATGCTGAGTGCCCGGAATTCGTGGCTATCTCACAAACCATGCTGACGATTTTCCCACCCGAGTACCAGATCACGACCTGTGTTTGCGGGCAGATCGGAAGTTCTCCCTACGATGTTCACGCCTGGTTTCACCTGGCCGAGCAACCGGAAACAGTGACTGTGCACACTGCGTCGGGAGAACAGAAGGTAGAGGTGCAACCCTTCCCGGCGGATTTAACCGACGAGATTGCCACGCCGGCGTTGCTGACGGGTAAGCTTGCCGATGGCGAGGTGGTTGGCATGTCGCCGAATAGTTGGGACGTCAATCGTGCGATTTCGGACGCGGTGAGCAAGCTTCAGAAGACTTTTCCCGGCCAAGTGAACGCCACCGTAACCGAGACCGGAGTCGTAGCCGTAGGATCGCCTATTGGCATCGCATATTTGTACGTAAAGATGAAGCAGGAAGGGACCAAACGAGCCGCTGCAAAACGCCGCTGAGATTTCTTACGGAGTAACAGGATATTCTCCCGCAAAGGCGCAAAGGCGCAAAGGCGCAGAGAAAGTCCAGCGAAACGCGGCAGCGCTTTGCGCCTTTGCGGGAGACATCTTCACGTAAATATAACGCCACTCATACTTCACCAAAGTACAAGTCGAAGGAACCAACGTCCAATTACATGCCTCGCTGCGTTTCCGTATCCTCGCCAATGTAGTTGATTGAACCGCACCACCTAATCGAAGGAGCAACCATGAATTCAATGTTTAAATTAACGCTTTCATTCCTGATCGTTATCTGCTTAGCCGGATTGACCATGGCGCATGACGCGGGCGAGCGAATCAAGATCGCTGATTTCGCCAGCGACCCTGATGCCTTTGCGGGACGCACCGTCGAAGTTGAGGCTCGTGTGGTTGCGATTAATGCTGACGGTCGAAGTCTTGTGTTATTCGATTCGCCAAGCCACACGCGCATTTCGGTGCAGTTGGCACAATTGCCCAAAACTGAACGGCAGACGTTGATTCGCTCGGATGTGCGTGAGGTTCTGGTTCGTGGCCGTGTTTCGATGGTTGCCGGACGAGTGACAATTCACGCCGAGAGTGTCCAATGGAACGATAAAGAGGCGCTAACACAGAAGTAATTCTTCCCAAGTTTCCTCACCAATCGTCAACCTGTCAGAAATACCAGTTCCCCAATCAGTCTCGAATGGGATATGCAAGCTGCACGGTTTGTAAATGATTGGCGCAAATCAGCAGCAGGCTCCTAGTGTGTTAGCGCAGGTTCGTGAGCGCGCGGCGGAGGTGTGGTCGGAAGGTGCGCTTCGACTCGTCTTTGAACGTTCGCCTGACGCCATTCTTTTACTCGACGACGGTGTGTTCATTGACTGCAATCAGGCGGCGGTCGACATGCTGCGCGCAGCCGATAAAGACGAACTACTGTCGCTCTCGCCATCCGATCTCCTACCTACGGTTCAGCCTGACGGCACTTCATCGTCGACCAAGGCGAAGCAGATGATTGCAGAAGCACTCGAGCGCGGAAGTCATCGCTTCGAGTGGTTGGCAAAACGTCGCAATGGTGACGATTTCCCGGTTGAAGTCTTACTGACTGCGATCCCGTTGCAGGAAAGACAAATACTGTACGTCATTTGGCGAGACATCAGTCGCCGCAAAGCAGCCGAGCGAGAGCTCGCGAACTCGCGCGAAGCGGAGGACGCTTTTCGCGCGGGCCAGGGGCGGGTGCTCGAAATGATTGCGCAGGGAGCAACACTCTCCAACGTTCTGACGAGCCTGGTTACTTTGATCGAAGCTCAGTCGGAGGGAATGATCTGTTCGGTCCTGCAACTCAGCGAGGACGGAAAGCATATTCGCCACGGCGCGGCGCCACGCCTGCCGGAGATATATGTACAAGCTGTCAACGGGGCGCCGATTGGACCAAAGAACGGTTCCTGCGGCACTGCGATGTATCGCGGCAAGCCCGTCATCGTGACGGACATGCTCGCCGATCCGCTCTGGGAGGATTATCGCGAGCTCGCGAGACTGTCTGGCTTGCGCGCTTGCTGGTCGACGCCGATCTTTACGGGTCAAGGAAAAGTATTGGGGTCGTTTGCGATGTATTACCGCGTACCTCAGGTTCCGACCGGATCTGAAGCGCGGCTTACCGAGGTTGCGACTCGCATTGCGGGTATCGCGATCGAGCACGAACGCGCTCAAAATGAATTGCAGCATACGCGTTCAGAGTTGGCGCATGTCGCTCGCGTCACGACGATGGGAGAGTTGGCTGCGTCAATCGCTCACGAAGTGAATCAGCCGCTTGGCGCGATTGTCGGAAACGCTGATATCTGCCTTGGTTGGCTCAAGGAAAACCAAGTGAATCTCGAACTGGTAGCGGAAGCACTCGGGGACATTGCGAGCGACGGTCATCGTGCCAGTCAGATCATTTCGCGGATTCGTGGGTTAGTAAAAAAGCATGTGCCTGAGAAAGCACCGCTGAATCTGAGCGACATCGCGCGCGAAGTCATCGGTCTGGTTGGTCACGAGGCGCAAAGAAAGCAAGTGATTATCCATTCGCAGTTGGGTGAATCTTTGCCGGTGGTGGAAGCTGATCGCGTGCAGTTGCAACAGGTGCTGCTGAACCTTGTTATGAACGGCATTGAAGCCATGCACGATACAGACGCGAATCGGCGGCAGTTAATTGTGCAGACAGCAATGTCGGACGGGAATGTCCTGGCGGCTGTCAGCGATCGCGGGATCGGAATTGAGCCTGCAAAAGCCGAACAGCTATTCAAACCATTCCACACAACGAAGACAAACGGCATGGGAATGGGCCTCGCGATTAGCCGGTCGATCGTCGAATCGTTCGGCGGCAAGCTCTGGGCTGAACCAAACGTCGAAGGTGGTGCGATTTTTACGTTCAGCCTGCCGGCTGGCGGTCAGGAAATACGATGACGGAAAAACCGCCCGTGGTGATTGTGGTCGACGACGACGTCTCGTTCCGCAATTTTCTTTCGCGGCTTGTGAGCACCATCGGTTTGAAGACGGTTCCTTTCGATTCGGCGGAAGCGTTTCTCGCGGCGGCGCTGCCTGACTGTCCGGCGTGCCTCGTGCTTGACGTGCAGATGCCCGGTTTGAGCGGTCTGGATCTGCAACGCCAGCTCGCGCAGGCATCACGACCGCTGCCGATTATCTTTACTACTGGTCATGGTGATATTCCCATGACGGTCGAAGCCATGAAGGCGGGTGCTGTGGGTTTCTTCTCGAAACCGTTCCGCAACCAGGACATGATCGACGCGATCAAGGAGGGCATCGCTCGCGATCGCGAAATGCAGAAACAACACGAGGAGTTGGCTGAAATTCAGGCGCGTTACGATTCGTTGACGAGCCGCGAACGTGAAGTCTTTGCCCTCGTTACAGAAGGGTCGCTGAACAAACAGATCGCTCATCAACTCGGCACCAGCGAACGCACGATCAAAGCACATCGCGCGCAGGTCGTGCAGAAGATGAAAGCCGACTCTGTCGCGGACCTGGTGCGCATGGCCGATCGGTTGAAGATCGCGCCACAAAGAAGGTCAAAAGGCGCTCCATAGACTCTAAACTCTGCGACCTCTGCGGTCCTCAGCGTCCTCTGCGTTTCTTCCGCATTCAACGCAGAGAACACAGAGAGACGCAGAGAGCGCCGAGGCTAATTCTCAGGTATTGTACTTTGGTGCAGGTTAGTTGAACTCTCGTACAATTCTGACCATTCCTTTGTGCTGGTAAACTCTACGCCAGCATGCCGGAAGCAAACCAATTGATTTCTGTTGTCGACGACGATCCGTCGATGTCACGCATGTTGTGTCGGGCCATCAAGGCGGCTGGGTTAAGTGTGGATACGTTTGGTTCGGCGGAAGAATTTCTTGATTCTAACGCGTCTCGGGCGTCTGTTTGCCTGATTCTCGATATAAATTTGCCCGGTATGAGCGGACTCGAGTTACAACAGCTTCTGAACGCGTCGAGGCTGGAAGTGCCGATAATCTTCATGTCTGCCCAGGCCGATGAGGCCACGCAACGACGCGCTCTCAACGCCGGCGCGGTCGGTTTCTTGCGCAAGCCATTCAGTATTGAATCATTGCTTGCGACCTTGCGTTCGATACCCATCTAGCACCTGTACCAAGGTACAGTTCACACGAACCAACGTACAATTTTCGAGTATTCGTCAACTTGGTACTCTCCTTTCTGTCAGGGAGAAATAAACAGAAGGAAAGAGGTAAGGACCATGACGATACAGAAACAACTTTCGCACTTGTCATTCGCAGCCATCATGCTGGTATTCGCAACTCTGCCGGCGTTGGCGCAAACCGGATCTGTTGACAATCAAACCGCCGTGGCCACGACCTCGAATTTGGTTGAATCCGGCCAGGTGGCCGCGCTTCGCGCCACTGTTCGCAAAAGTATTCCGGCCAAAGAATCGACCTTCGCCGTTGCGCCGGTCATCACGGAGAAACAACCTTCGTTTTCGCTTAATCAATTTATGAAATCCGCCGCCGAACCGGCAGCGATCAACGACAGCACAGTATTCAAGCTCACGGGCCTTGAGAAACCGGGTTTCGCCACGACTTCACCAAAGGCGATCACCTTTGTTCCGTCGCGTGGACCGAAATGGCCGTGGGCAATTATGTAACTAACGAACTTGTGGTTGCCGTTGGGGGGCGGTAACGGCTGAAGGGCGCTTTCTCGGGCAGAAAGCGCCCTTTAGTTTTTTGTCTGCCGAGTTTAAAATCGCGCGACATTTTCGAGCCTGGGCAGTGAGCCAATAAGTAATCCGATCCCTCTCTAAGGAGAACTAAATGTTGTCTCGAAAACTGACGCTGGTCTTTGGTATCGCAGTGCTGTTTCTCTCTTGTTTGCCGGCTTGCAGCAAGCCCGAAACAACGGGAGAGACAACAACAAACAACCCGAACCCGAACACAAACACGGCGAGCAATACCACTTCATCAACTTCCCCAATCGCATCACCTGCTCCAGCAACTCCAGCTCAATCGCGAGTCGTCTTTATTCTCGACGCCTCGGGTTCAATGCTGGGTCGCGTGGGCCAGGAAGAAAAAATGACGGTGGCGCGGCGAGTGCTGAAAGAGTCGATCGCGAAACTTCCTGACGCAGCCGAAGTCGGCTTCATTGCTTACGGACATCGCAGAAAGAACGACTGTGCCGACATTGAGGTGTTGTCGCAGTTGAAGCCGATCGATAAACCGGCGCTTCACGCACACATTGACGCGCTGAAGCCCAGCGGCATGACGCCCATCACCAACTCGCTCCAGCAAGCGTTCGACATCGTTCGTGCACAACAGGCAGGCGGTCCAGTGACGGTAGTCCTGGTTAGCGATGGCCTCGAAACTTGCCAGGGCGATCCTTGCAAGCTGGCGGCGGATGCGAAGAAATCAGGTTTGAATTTTGTGTTGCATGTGATCGGTTTCGATGTCGGCAAGATCAGCGTCGCTCAACTCGAATGTGTCGCGCAGGCCGGCGGTGGACAATACTTTGGCGCGCAGAACGCTGCGGAACTGTCGACAGCATTGATGGGAACCGTTGCGCCTCCGGTTCTTCCCGACAGCCGTCTCTCAGTTAAAGGTATTGCCGACGGCAAGTTGACTGATGTTGTAGTCATTGTGAATCGGGCAGGCACGAGTGAGTCAGTTGGCGGTGGTCGCACGTACGAGGCAGCCGAAACAAATCCTCGAATATTGCCTTTGGCGGCCGGTGACTACGACGTCGTCGTGACCGCAGTGAACTTGTCCGGCGCGCCGAGAATTCATTTCAACGGGGTGAAGCTTGCGGCAGGGCAAACAATCGAGAAGGTGGCTGATTTTAGTGCCGGCGAATTGTCTGTCGAAGTAGTGCGGAATGGTAAGCCATCCGATGCAGTAATTCAGGTTTTTCCAGTTGGCAAGAATGAAGCGGTCGCAGGTGGAAGAAGCAGCAGCACTAATCCTTTTAAGTTTCGTCTGCTGCCGGGAAGATATGAGGTCGTAGTTAAGTCGAACGAGATTGCCGGTGGTCCAAGCGTGAAGCTCACCGATATCAATGTCGAGGGTGCAGGACAGATAAAACGGACTGCTGATTTTTCAACAGGCACGCTTCGCATCGGCGCGGTAAGAGGCAGCGAATTAGTGGACGCAGTCGTGGTGGTGACGAACCTGTCGACGAATAAGGACGAATCAAGTTTGCGCACTTACGCGACGGCCAACACCAATCCGCGAACTTTCGATCTGCTGCCAGGCCGGTATCGAATCCGTTTGACGGCGGTGAAGCCTGCGGGCTTGCGCCCGCAGGAGTTAGAGGTTGAGATCAAACCGGGTGCAAGCGTAGAGCGCACTGTCGACTTCTCCCGGTAATGTGCAGTGGTCACTTCTTGCCTGGTTTGAAGGCGTGGACGGTGAACTTAAACTCGTAGATGGCGCCGTTGGCTCTGTTTTTGAGTTTCATAACTCCGTCGTAAGTGCCTTCGTCAACCCAAAGGGTTTTTGAGTAAGAACCTGTATATCTCGTCCGGCCTACGAATGTCGGTTTAATGCGGATCTTCTCTCCGCGTTTGGCCGACATTCTTTTGCTCACGTCTATGAACCAGTAGCGTTGTCCGGGATCGTTTTTATCGTAGGCTGGGGTCAACTCGACCAATTCAAGTTCAA
This sequence comes from uncultured Acidobacteriota bacterium, assembly GCA_963770215.1. GTDB lineage: Bacteria > Acidobacteriota > Blastocatellia > Pyrinomonadales > Pyrinomonadaceae > PSRF01. Next base: position 454,407 of record CAVYOP010000004.1, on the reverse strand, counting down.
CGTAACGGTTGCCGGTGTTGGTGATAGTTATCCAGCCCATATCGGCAGCGCTTAAACCTCCAATTTGGAAACGTTTACTCAGATCAAACGGCGATGGTCCACAAGCTTGAGATTGGCGCTCTTCCCATTTTTTACATTCGAAAGTCAGGCCATCTTTTGAGTCTTGTGCGAAGGTCGCAAGTGAGCTGCAGAGAAGGATCGTAACCAGGAGGAACAACTTATGAGAGGACATCGGGGTCTCCTTTTATTCAGTTTTGGTTGCGTCCGTGTAACACGTTGGACGGTTTAGGGCAAGTGTTTTGCCAGGGCAAGTGTTTTGCCGGTTCGCTCTGATGCCGGGAGATGCGGAAATGGTTCGTCGGTTTTTTTAGGAATCGAACTTGGCAAGTGAGCACATCACGGTAGAACTCCAGACTTAAACTTAGTACCCGAAGGCGTTGGCGAACTCCAGCCCAGGGTTGTTTCAACCCTGGGTTAAGTCGTTCATCAATCTCTTGAACTCTGAAAGAGTTTCAATTGCAAACCGAACACTTTCAGTGTTTTCTAATTCATTTCTGCTATACCCAGGGTTGCTGCAACCCTGGGCTGGAATTACCCAACGCCTTCGGCGTACTAACACAGAGTCAAACTGTTCTACCCGTTCTCGAGAGCGCGGAGGGCGAGGCCTTTGGCTACGGTCGTTAACTCTTCGCCGCCTTTTAGTTTGTGACTGCCAAATGTTCTGGCGAAGAAGCGGCGGACATACGGCACGAAAGAAGAGCCTCCGGTGAGGAACACACTGCCGATATCGCCATAGCTGACGTTGTGTTGACTAAAAAGGCCCTTAACGCACGTGGCTATGTTTTGAATGTCCTCCTGAATCCACGACTCGAAACGCCAACGTTCGAGCGTGTCATCGATCTCCGCACCGGGATAGGCAAATACGAAGCGGGCCTCTTCATTTTCTGTTAATTCAACTTTTGTACTCTCAACAGCACGATAAAGCGCGTAGCCTAAGTTCTCAGAAATGATCTGAATTAACGCCGTTATCTTTGCAGGGTCAGAAGCTTGATTTTTGACCTCTCGGAGTACGGACATCGTCTTCGGATCTTTAAGCAGAAACGTGCGATGCCAGCTCGAGAGTTGTGAATACGGCCAAACAGGCACGGGAAGCTCTTTGCCTAATGAAATGTAGTTCGAGCCAAGACCGAGTTTCGGCGCCACGAGGTTCATCATGATTCTGCTGTCGAAGGTGTCGCCGGCAATGGCTACACCCGAAGTGCCCACGACAGGATTTCGACCGGTCTGTTTTCTGCCGGGACCAAGCTGCGCCAACGTGAAGTCACTTGTGCCACCGCCAAAGTCTCCGATCAAGACCAGTTCATCGTGATCCAGTTGGGTCTCATACTGATATGCGGCGGCGACTGGTTCCAGTTCGAATGTAACTTCGGAAAAGCCGGCCAGCTCGGCTGCTGTTCTGAGCCGGTTGAGTGCCAAAGTCTCGTCCGCTTCGGTTTCAGCGCCGGCAAAGCAAACGGGCCGGCCGATTACGACGTTGTTCGCGGAAACACCGAATTGTTCGACAACAGTCGTTCTTAATCGCCTCAGGATGATGGCAATCAAATCTTCAAGCGTGTAGTAGCGGCCGTTGATTTGTGTTGTTGTGAACAAGCGACTGCCAAGATAGGACTTAACGGAGAGAATGAGCCGTCCTTTCGTATCGGCTTCGAGATACGAATTGATGGCTTCAGGACCGGCTTTCGTTTCTTGTTTGATTGTTGATGAACGATCCTTATGTGGGAAGTACAGAATCGATCGGAAACTGGTGGTCGTATTGTTGCCATCGGCGAAAGACGCAAGGGTCGCACTGCTGCCTGCGTCAGCCACAGCAATAGCGCTGTTCGTTGTGCCAAAGTCTAGTCCGATAACTGGCTGCATTAGTTATGTGCCCCCTGCCCAGGCCAACTGCGAGGAACTATTTATTGGCTTGCGACAGGGGGCGTCAATAGAAAATAAAATCAGCTATGGAATTTGTCCGCCGCCGCCACCGCCACCACCGCAGTTGATCGGCACTCTGATGTTGTACGTGCGGACCTGCCCGTCGGCGCTTTGAACGGTGACGATGCCTTGTCCGGCAGTCATCTCAGCCATGTTGGTCGGAGCGGACGGTGGTGACACCGGAGTCGCGTTTGTCCACGTGAAGGTGTAAGGCGAAAGCCCGCCGGTCGCTTTAGCCGTGACGTAGAAGACGTTGGCGCACCGCGTGGCGGGATGGGTCACTGACATGTTTAGCGGCGTGAACGGCTCCTGGCCTGGACGATCGGCGAAGAGTTGCACCCAGCGTCCATCGAATCCTCCGTTTGCCGCCGTATACCATGCGCCGAAGAGCCACGTGCCGGCTTCGTAGTAAGTTTGATTGCTGGTGATCTCGCCCGAATGCACGAAGTAATCGTGTTGCCACCAGAAAGCATTATGAGAGTTCAGGTATCCGCTGGCAGCGCCGCGGCTGCGTCCGAAGCTGTCGAGGCCAAGCCCTTCAAAAGCGTGGAAGTCGTCGCCGCTGTAAGGAGCTTCCGAGTTCAACTCGGCCGAGTAACTGCCGGTGAACTGCTTCTTGGACATGAAAGCGGCGTCAGCGCCAACAAAGCCTGACTTGCCGATATCACGAGACCTGACGTAGAAGCGTTGCAGTCCCGTGCTCGTCTCTGCTTGTCCTGCCTCGTTGATGATCGGGCTCTCCATCAACACGTCTACGTAATCATTCATCAGCCAGTGGAGATACCATGCGCCGCCTTGCCAGTGCGTCGACACGATGTCGGCGATGTCTTGCAACTCGTAGGTGATGCGCTTGGTCTGAAACCAGGGCACCTCGTTGGAGTTATCAACGCGGCTGGCGAGACCCGATGCCGTTGTATAACTCAGACCGGTCGCTCTCCAGGTGTCGATGGCTGACTGCGATGCTTCCGGGACGAAGACGTAATGGATGTTCTTATCGTCGTCTTGAGGAAGATCAACTTCGGCCGCTGTCGCCGTGTTCATCTGTGTGGCGATCGTGCTGTAGGGAGTTTGGACGGGCCAAAGCGCGTGGGCGTGATGGCCCAGGGGCAGGCCGTCAGCATTGCTCTCGTCGGCTTGCCAAATGAGTGCGTGCTTGCCGGTTGCTGTCGCCATGACGTTTATGCCGCCGGCATCGTAGTAACGCCTGATGATCTGCTCGCCGTGTACCGTCGTCGTGACGTGATTGATGAACTCGCCGCCTGCGCCTGGCGTGCCGGTAACGCCGCGCACGACGATCTCGACGCGTTCCCAATCGTGAATGTCGTTGCCGTCTTTATCAGTCGCGTTGTAGACGTGATAGAGCAGCGCCAACGACTTTGTGCCGCCCTCCATGTATTCGATTAGAGCGGTATAGAGTGTCGGGCGAATGCGCCAGCGATCGTAGGCGCTTGGACCGTTAGCGGAAGCGTTTACGTACTGGGGGACGTTGAGCCAGTTGAGGCGATTGTTGGAGAAGTCGCCGTCTTGATCGAAGTCGAAGTTAGTGATCCAGTCACGTCCCTGCTTGTTGTTATTTTCGTCCGCGCATTTAAGAATCAGGGGCGCGTAGTAATTAAGGTATGCCTGGCGCTGGGCGGTCGTCAGGCTCCACGATTGGGCCGCTGCCTGAACGCCCAATCCGGCGAGGGATATGAATGCGACAGCAAGGATTCGAAATGCAGTTGCGGCAGTCTTAGAGAGCAAAGTGAAGAAAAAAGTCATCGTAAAGGTATTTCTCCTGTTTCGGGTTAAGGTTCAGTTAGGAAGTAAGGCTTGCGGAACAAGTGCTTACCGTTGCAGTGTGAGGCGTCAATATAGGGGGTAGGTTTTCGGCTGTCAAAGAGACGTTCAATGTTGCTCACGAATAAAGTTCTTGAAGGAATCGCTGGGAGAAAGATCAAGCTCGTTTTCCGTAAATGGAAAAAGCCCACCGTCAAGACTGGCGGGCGGCTTCGCACACATATCGGTGTGCTGGTTATTCATTCAGTCGATCAGATTTCCGAGAAATAGATCTCAGATCGCGACGCCAAACTTGCCGGTTTTGCATCGAGGGCCGAACTGCGCGGCTTTTTAGATACTCATTACTCATCTTTGACGTTCCGTCATCGATAATAAAAACCAGACATCAGACATGTTCGGGAGTGATTTTGAACCAATGAATCATAACACCCACCCTTTGAGATTGTGGGTTCGGTCATCACATGAAAACGCTGGTCATTGGGATCAATGACTTACACGGACGATTCGATCATTTAGTGAAAATCTTTTCGGGCATAACGTGAAAATTTCCTACAGTTTTTGGGCATAAGTTGAGAGTCTCCTCAGCACTTATGGTCGGAGCAATACCAGCAAGCCCTTTTGTCCGAGGGAGCCGCGTCCTCCGGGCGCAGCAGAACCTCCAGGCCCGCCCGAAACGTCGAAAGCAGCGAAGCTGAAGCTTTGACCAGAAACTAAGACAGCAATCAATCCTCCTGCGCCGCCTCCGCCTCCTATGGAACCTTGTCCCCCAGCCCCTCCAGTGGCGCTCAAGCTACCGGCGACGGCGATCTGTGCGCCGCTCACGACAATGCTTCCGCCGCTCCCGCCGCCACCGCCAGACGCAGACGATCCTCCGCCATAACCTCCGGCGCTGACTGTGCCTCCAATTGAAAGTTGATTTCCGGCTTTCAGTTGGACTGCCCCTCCGCCGTTGCCGCCATTCGTTCCGGCTCCGGGGGACGTGCCGAACGCGGCCCCTCCGCTTCCGTTTTGAAGAGGTTGATTTAAGTTAAAGTAGGAGACACCTCCGGCACCCGGAGAGTAACCCGCGATAGTGCCGCCTTGTCCACCGCTGCCGACATAACCGCCGCCGCCACCGGCGCCTATGCCGCCACTCCCGGACCATTGCCCTCCTCCGGGGCCTCCCCCTTTACCAGTTCCTGCGGAAGGTGATGGAGCAGAACCGCCAGGATAGCCGTTGCCATCTGAGTGGATTGCGCCATTCATCACGAAGTCACCGACGGCTTCAAAGGAGACAGGTGTAGTTCCCTGAATAACCATGGCAGCTCCGGCCTGAACAGTTATTGATTGAAAACTGAAGATAAGAGTTCCACCGCTTGTTTGCCCGGTGAAACTCATACCGTTTCCAGTTAACGCTCCGGTAGAGGTGTCTACCACGTAGGAGCCCGGTGTTAAAACCAGATCGGACATATCGCTCCTTTCATTTTCCATCTGCATGTAGATGGAAAAGACGCCCAGTCCAACGACAAAACCTCTTGTCCATCATCAGGCATGAAATGTTGTTGCCCGCGCTAAGTCGAAACACGAGCGATTAGTACATGAGCGATGAACAATCCATGAATGCGCACAGCTTCCGTTTTCTTCCATTGCGTGCGCATTCGTGGATCATGTTTTTTGCTCGGTCTTAACTAACCGCAATTGCTGCCTGCACTATCGCCGTCAGTCTTAGGCCGCAGCCGCAGCCGCAGCCGAAGTCGGCAGGTTGACGGTTGCGGGAGTGGCTGTCAGGTACTGAATACCCGCGATGGTCTTGCAGAAGGTGCTCAGGGCTTGCCAGTCCGTATTGGCTTGGTTCAGATCATGCTGTAGGCTCACGAGGTTAAGGCTGCTGAGGTCCCTCTCTGCGGCATTAATGTCGCCAATGACCGTCGTGATGTCCGCCTCCATAGCCTTCCAGGCTGCAAGCACGAGGGCAATCTGCCTGCTGGCTGCGCTAGCGAGCGTAATCACGGTTTTCAGATTGTTAATCATCGTATTCAGGAGGGCGATCTCCGCATTGATGCCTTTGATGTCCACCTGATCCTGAGCGATCTTTGCAGAGAGCTGCTGGATCTTGACTTCGCCGGCGATTAGCAGGGCAATGCCCGCCACCGCGCCGAGAATACCGAAGGCCAAGCCTATACCGAGACTGAAGATGCCGATGACAGCCCCTGCCCAGAACGAAACGCCAGCCCCGATTGCGGCACCCGTCACGACTTTCTGCCACGTGCTGATCTCATCCTGTAGAGCCTGGATGTCGGTCGTCAATTTCGTGACCTGTGATTTGTCGTAGCCCACAGTATTTGTGGCGTCTGTGGACGCTTGCTGCATGATCGCCACGTCCGCCGTCAAATTTGAGGCAAAGTCGGTGATGTTCGTTTGAAACTGCTGCGCATTCTGGAGCTGCAAGCTGAAGCCGCTCAGAAGCGCCTGCAACCCGGTCAAGACAGCGTGCTGGGCTGCCTGATTCTGCGGATTCGTCTGCAACACAGACAGAGCCGAATTTATATTCAGCATGTTGATGTTGAACGTGAAGGCGTAGTTCACTATACCCGTGGGAATAGCGACCAGACCCGGCGCGATTGTGTTAGTCCAGGCCATGGCGTGGACCTTCGCATCCGAAAACTTAGTCACAAAAGTGGTATACCAGGCAGGCGGTGTCGTCAACGCAGGCAAAGTGCTGTTACTGAGGCCGAGGACATAAGCCATGATGGCATTATTGGCATTGAAGGCGTCGGCGAGTTGTTGGTCGATCGTAGGCGAGTCGTCCGCCGTCTCCGCAACCAGCGCCGGAGCCTGGCTATCAGGCTTCATCCAGCGCATTGCTGTTTCCTGCTGGTTGGTGACTAATTTAAATGGAAAGAAACGCTTTGTCATGATTTTCTCCTTTGATGAGTCTACTCCGAGGTTGATTTATCAGTCCTCGGCGAGGACAGAGTTTGGGAAGTCAGCGAACACCCGGTTGCACTTGAGTGTGCGATAGATGATTGCCAGGAATTTGCGAGTGGTGGGGCCTTGCCTCATAAAAAGCGTCTGCCTCAAAATTCGCTTGTGTGCCTAAAATCAGATTGACCAATTATTGTTTTGTGGAAGGGTCGCGCCTAACCATTGCCTGAGCGAACCCACCGGGGAATTTAAGCTCGCCGTAGAGTTCCCATCCTTTGGCTAAGTATTGATTTACTTCCTCTGTTACACCTCCTTAGCTTTCTTGAACATTAGATCGCCTTGCATCAGATCGGTATAACGAGCGTGTTCAATGCCGGCGAGTAAGCCCTTGAAAAAATACAGGCTATTTGCAGGCGCGAGCAGGGTAACCCTTCTCTTTCAGCCCATAATGTCCAAACAGTACGATTGTGGGAAATGGAGTATAAACAGGCCGAAATAGTTAAGTCCGTGCGTTAGATCACTTATAGAAAAAGGGCGCTAGTCTGGGCCATTTAGGGGCGCTAGTCTGGAATGTTTTCGATGTAGAGGTAGCCGTCGATTGTAGCCACTACGATCCACGCTAACCGGAATCAACGAAGGCGCGGGTTTGAATCAAGCGGCAGAGAGATAGTAGACAGACTGGCAACTCCTTTAAGGGTTGCTGAATGAGGGCTCATTCAGTTATATTGTCAGCCTTCATTGTGGGGCAGTGTCTTAAGGAGAGGACAAATAGTAAATGAGGATTGAGAAGGCGGCCGTGCTGGGAGCGGGGACTATGGGGGCGCAGATTGCTGCGCACCTGGCGAATGCCGGAGTGCCGACGCTGTTGCTCGATATTCCGCCGCGTGAGGTGACGGAGCAGGAGGCGAAGAAGGGACTGACGCTCGAAAGTAAAGAGGTGAGGAATCGGATTGCGCGCGCCGGACTCGAAGCGGCGCAGAAGGCGAAGCCGGCCGCGTTTTTTGTGCCGGAGCTGGCGTCGTTGGTGAGTGTCGGCAATCTTGATGACGATCTCGCGAAGATTAAAGATTGTGATCTGATCGTCGAAGCGGTCGTCGAAAATCTCGACATCAAACGCTCGCTGTTCGAACGAGTCGAGCAACATAGGAAACCCGGATCAATAGTCGCTTCGAATACCAGTGGCATTCCAATCGAGCGGCTCGCGGAAGGGCGTTCCGACGACTTCAAGCAACACTTCGTCGGCGTTCACTTCTTCAATCCACCGCGTTATCTCCACCTTGTCGAGATCATCCGCACGGAATGGACGAGGCCCGAAGTCTCGTGTTTCCTTTTCGGCTTTCTCGATCAGCGGCTCGGCAAAGGCGTCGTTCCGGCGAAGGATCGTCCAAACTTCATCGCCAATCGCATCGGCACCTTCGGCGCGCTGCACACGATCAAGACGATGATTGACGACGGCTACTCGATCGAAGAAGTCGACAAGATGACTGGTCCAGCCGTCGGCCGGCCAAAATCAGCCACTTTCCGCACGTTCGACCTCGTCGGCCTGGACGTCTTTCATCACGTCATCAAGAACCTTTACGAAGCGCTCCCCGATGACGAAGAGCGCGAAATGTTTGTCGTGCCTGACGTGCTCGCGAAGATGGTCGAGCGCGGCCTACTGGGCAACAAAACGAAATCCGGTTTCTATAAGAAGCAACCAGGCGCAGACGGCAAACGCGAAATCTGGACGCTCGACACGGCGACGCTCGACTATCGCCTGTCCGAAAAAGTCAAACTGCCTTCGCTCGACATGGCGAAGAACATCGAAGACCTCCCCGAACGCCTGAAAGCTCTAACCTGGGGCAAAGATCGCGCCGGCGCGTTCCTCTGGAAGACGCTGACGCGCACGCTCGCTTACGCCGCGAAGCGCATCCCTGAGATTGCCGACAACGTCGTCGAAGTCGATCGCGCGATGCGTTGGGGCTTCGGTTGGGAACTTGGACCATTCGAAGCGTGGGACGCGATCGGCGTCGAGAAATCTGTCGCGCGCATGAAGGAAGAAGGCGTAACTGTGCCGGCAAACGTCGAGCAAATGCTCGCGAGCGGCGCCACGTCGTTCTACAAGAAAGATAACGGACAACAGTCTTACTTCGACTTCGCAAGCGGCAAGTACGTTCCACTCGCCGATCAACCCGGCGTGCTGATTCTCAAGTCGATCAAAGATCAGAACGGCGTGATCAAGAAGAACGCCGGCGCGTCGCTGATCGACATCGGCGACGGCGTTGCGTGTCTCGAGTTTCACTCGAAGATGAACGCAATCGGCGGCGACACGTTGCAGATGTTGAAGTTCGCTTTGAGCGAGGTCGAGAAGAACTTTGTCGGACTCGTCGTCGGAAACCAGGGCGCAAACTTCTGCGTCGGCGCGAACATCATGCTGATGCTGATGGAAGCGCAGGAGGAAAACTGGGACGAGCTCGACATGATGGCCCGAGTTTTCCAGAACGCGACGATGAGCCTCCGCTACTCGCCGAAGCCGGTAGTTGTCGCGCCGTTTCAGATGGTGTTCGGCGGCGGTTGCGAGATGGTGTTGCACGCGGATCGCGTGCGTGCGGCGGCGGAGACGTACATCGGTTTGGTCGAAGTCGGCGTCGGCATCATTCCCGCGGGTGGCGGAACGAAGGAGATGCTGGTGCGCGCGTTGGATTCGATTCCGAAAGGTGTCGACGACGCCGATCCGTTTCCATTCGTGAAGCGCGCCTTCGAGACGATTGCGCTGGCGAAGGTCGCAACGTCCGCCGAAGAAGCTCGATCGCTGGGATTCCTGGCCGCGGACGATACAATCTCCATGAACGCCGACCGTCTGATCGCCGACGCGAAGAAGGAAGTGCTGGCGCTGGCGGCGAGCGGTTACGTCCAGCCGCAACAACGAACGGACGTTCTCGCGTTAGGATTGCCGGCGTTGTCGACGTTGAAGCTCGGCATTCACCAGATGGTGCGCGCCGGATACATTTCGGATCACGACGCCGAGATTGGCACTCAACTCGCGCGCATCCTGACGGGCGGCGACTTGAATCATCCGACGCGCGTTTCCGAGCAATATTTGTTGGACCTCGAGCGCGAAGCATTTCTGTCGCTGGTCAGCCGGCGCAAGACGCAGGAACGCATCGCGCACATGTTGAAAACCGGCAAGCCTTTGAGAAATTAATTATGAGAGACGCAGTAATCGTATCAGCAGTTCGAACAGCAGTTGGCAAAGCGCCGCGCGGCATGTTGCGAACCACGCGGCCCGACGAAATGGGCGCGGCTGTTATTAAAGAAGCCCTGGAGCGCGTGCCGGGACTCGCCACGACGGAAATCGAAGACGTGATCATCGGCTGCGCGATGCCCGAAGCGGAGCAGGGAATGAACGTCGCTCGCGCGGCTGCGATTCGGGCCGGCTTGCCGGTCGAAACGAGCGCGATCACGATCAATCGCTTCTGTTCGTCGGGGTTGCAGTCGATCGCGATGGCGGCGGATCGCATCAGGAGCGGCGGCGCGGAAGTGATCGTCGCAGGCGGGCTGGAAACGATGTCGATGATCCCGATGGGTGGTCACATCATTCGCCCGAACCCGTATCTCGTCGAGCACTATCCCGATTTTTATCTCAGCATGGGCCTCGCAACTGAGAACGTCGCGCGCAAGTATGAAGTGACGCGCGAGGAGCAGGACGAGTTTGCGTTGCACTCGCATCAACGTGCGGCGGCGGCGTTGGACGCGGGCAAGTTTGCGGATGAGACAGTGCCGCTGAACGTTGTGCTCGAAGAGTTGGATGAGAAAGGCAAGAAGCAACGTCGCGAGGTCGTGTTTGATAAAGACGAAGGCGTGCGGCGCGATACGTCAGCGGAAGGTTTGGCGAAACTCAAGCCGGCTTTTCACGTGAAGGGCACGATCACGGCGGGTAATGCGTCGCAGATGTCAGACGGCGCGGCGGCGGCGATCGTGATGTCTGACGCGCGTGCGAAAGAGTTGGGCGCGAAGCCGATGGCGCGCTTTGTCGCGTACGCAACGGCCGGTTGTCCGCCGGAAGAGATGGGCATTGGCCCAGTCTTCGCGATACCAAAAGCGTTGAAGCTCGCGGGCTTGACAGCTCAACGACATCGACGTGATCGAGTTGAACGAAGCGTTTGCGGCACAGTCGTTGGCGGTGATCAAGACGTTGGGTCTCGATCCGGAAAGAGTGAATGTCAACGGCGGCGCGATCGCGTTGGGCCATCCGCTCGGTTGCACGGGCGCGAAACTGACGGCCAGCATCCTGCGGGAATTGGAACGGCGCAACGGACGCTATGGAATGGTGACGATGTGTGTCGGCGGCGGCATGGGCGCCGCGGGGATTTTTGAGAGAGTGTGAGGCGCGAGACGGTTTAATCACAAAAGGCACAAAGTGCACAAAAGGCACAAGAGAAGAAGAGAGAGAAGAAGAACCAGTTAAATACCGAAAACCTTTTTTGTGCCTCTTGTGGTGCAAGATCCTAAACTGAAAGGACCAAACAGATGTCAGCGGTAGCCGGACAAAAGCAGCTAATCAAAGGCGGAGCGTTTCTGATCGAGGAGCGCACACCGCAGGAGATCTTCACGCCTGAAGACTTCACTGAAGAGCATCGGATGATCGCCGAAACGACGCGGCAGTTTGTCGACAACGAAGTCGTTCCTCGTATTCCGGAGCTCGAAAAGCACGATTGGAAACTGTCGCGTCAACTGGTGGCCCAGGCTGCGGAGCTCGGCTTGATCGGCGCGAACATTCCCGAAGAGTTCGGCGGGCTCGGACTCGATCAAACGAGCGGCGCGCTGATCGGAGAGAACATCGGCCGCTCGGCGTCTTTTGCGACGACGCTCGGCGCCGAAAGTGGCATCGGTTTGTTGCCGATTGTTTACTTCGCCACTGAGGCAGCGAAGAAGAAGTACCTGCCGAAGATTGCATCGGGCGAACTGATCACGGCGTACGCATTGACCGAAGCGGGCGCGGGCTCCGACGCGATGTCCGGCAAAGCGACCGCGCGTTTGAGCGACGACGGCAAGGAATACATTCTCAATGGCGAGAAGATGTGGATCACTAACGGCGGTTTCGCCGACATCTTCATCGTCTTCGCCAAGGTTGACGGCGACAAGTTCAGTGCCTTCATTGTCGAGCGCCAACCGGGTCTCACGTCCGGCGCCGAAGAGCACAAGATGGGTATCAAGGGATCGAGCACGACGGCGCTTGTGCTTTCCGACGTGCGCACGCCGGTCGAGAACCTGCTCGGCGAAGTCGGCAAAGGTCACAAGATCGCTTTCAACGTGCTGAACATCGGCCGTTTCAAACTCGGCGCGATGTGCATTGGCGGGATGAAGTTGATGGTCCACGAGTCGGTGCGTTATGCGAACGAGCGGCATCAGTTTGGCAAATCGATTTCGACGTTTGGCGCGATCAAGTCGAAACTGGCCGAGCAGGCGATTCGCACGTGGATCGGCGAGTCGATGATTTATCGCACGCTGGGAATGATCGAAGAGCGCGTGAACACGGTCGATCCGAAGGACATGGACGCGCGGTTGCGCGCGATTGAAGAGTACGCGGCGGAGTGTTCGATCATTAAGGTCGCGCTTTCCGAGTCCTGCGATTACGTCGCCGACGAGATGGTCCAAATTTACGGCGGTTATGGTTATTCAGCCGACTACCCGGCTGAGCGCGCATATCGCGACTCGCGCATCAATCGCATCTTCGAAGGCACGAACGAGATCAACCGCATGTTGATTCCGGGCCGTTTGATGAAGAGCGCGCTGAGCGGCAATCTCGCACTGCTGCCCGCCGCGCAGGCGTTAATGGACGAAGTGCTCTCGCCGGCTCTCGGCGGTTTTGACGATGACGAGACGCTGCTCGCGGCTGAAGAGAAGTTGGCTAAGAACGCCAAGAAAGTCGCGTTGATGACGCTCGGCACTGCCGCGCAGAAGTACATGATGAAACTTGGTGACCAGCAGGAGATCCTGATGGGAATCGCGGACATCATCATGGACACTTACGCGATGGAAACGGCAATCCTGCGCGCGCGCAAGCTCGCGAACGCGCAAGGTGAAGCTGCCGTCGAACGTTATCTCGACATGACGCGTGTGTTCTGCAACGACGCCGTCGGCCGCATCGAAGCGCGAGCGAAGAGCACGCTGGCGGGAATGTCCGAAGGCGACGAGTTGCGCACGTTGTTGGCCGCGCTGCGACGGTTCACGAAGTTGCAACCGATGAACACGATCGCCGCGCGTCAGCGAATCGCGGATGAAATGATCCAGGCGAACAAGTACGTTTACTGAGATCTCAGATTTCAAAATTGAGATCTCAAAGTTCCTCACACTGGAGGTTTCCTCACATTGAAGTACAACTGTTTTGAAGAAGTACCAGTCTGGCGTGATGCAATTGAGTTGGGTGTTTTGATATTTGAACTAACGTCTCAGCCAGCTTTCAAGGGCTACTACAGCGTGAAAGATCAGTTGGAACGTGCAGGCGTGTCAGTCTCAAACAACATAGCCGAAGGGTTTGAGAGAGGCACGACACAGGAAACATTAACGTTTCTTTACATCTCGAAAGGATCGTGCGGTGAGGTCCGCTCGTTAACATATTTGCTGGAGCGCTTGCCAACATTCCACGAGCTGAAATCAAAGATCTTAAATCTCAGATCTCGCGCCGCAAGCATATCGCGACAACTCCATGGCTGGTGCGGATCATTGCAGAATACGGAGATCAAGGGACAACGGTATTTGACCGATAAGAGCAGGCGCTTAGATAAAGCCAGGCGCGACCGTGAAGAGTTCCTGAAGGAGTTGGAGGCTATGAAATCTAAGATCTGAGGATCTGAAATCTCAAAAGTATGCGCGTCATCCCCATCTCGCTTCCGACACCGTTCTACATCGGTCCGGTGAATGTTTATGTGATCGCCGAAGATCCGATCACGATCATCGACACCGGACCGAAAACGAAAGCGACGGTTGAGGCGTTGCGCGCCGGTTTGCGCGACGCCGGTTTTCGTATCTCCGACATTCGTCGCATCGTTCTCACACACGCACACGAAGATCATTGCGGGCTCGCAAAGTCAGTTGCGCGACGAAGCGAAGAACGCGCAAGTGTACGTTCACGATTGGGAGACCGGCCATCGTCACAGCCGGCTTCAATACGACGAGCATCGCGCGCTGCTCGAACGCGCGGGGGTGCCGGAAAAAGAGATTCAGTTGATGCGGCGCATGTACGAAGGCATGCGCGAGTATGCCGACACGCTTGACGATAACGAATGCGTTTCGTTGAAAGACGAAGCGGAGCTGGAATTCGAATCGGGCAGTCTGCGTATTCTGCACACGCCGGGACATACGCCAGGCTCGTGCTCGTTTCTGCGTGAAGCGGATCGCACGCTGATCGCCGGCGACTGCGTTCTCAAGCGCATAACGCCAAACCCGGTGCTGTCGCCCGATCCACTCGATCCTTCACGGCGTTTTCCGTCGCTGGCTGAGTATCTCGTCAGTCTGGCGCGATTGCGGGCGTGTTCGCCGACGCTGGTTTACGGCGGTCACGGCGATGTGATTCGCGATTACGAAGAGCTTTTCCACCGCTATTTCCGGGCGTTTCAGGAGAGACAATCACAGGTCATTGGCCTGGTGAAGAAGAGCGGCGTCACGGCGTGGGAAGTCGGGCAGGCGATGTTTCCCGGCGCTGACGACGTTCATCGTTTTCTTGCTGTTTCCGAAGCTGTTGCTCATCTCGATCTCGCGCACAGTGAAGGCAAAATCGCCGTCGAGCTTGCCGGTCCCACCGAAGTCTACAAACCCAAACGTAGCCTCACGGATCTAACCCACGATTATTTGCACGAAATTTTTTGGAACTGCGGTTCGGGTGCCGCGTGTAAGGCGGAAACTCTTCCGGAGGAAATCTGTATGAAAGCCAAATACTGCTCGGTCTTCTGGTTGCTCTTATTCTGACTACGGGTCTGGTCCTCGCTCAACAACCGGCGCCTAGCCGCCCGAACCGCCAGACGAACCGCTCAATCAATACATTCTCACTGTTCACCGACGGCGGTTACCTCGGCATTTACGCCGAAAATATCAGTCGCGAAAACATGGGCCGTTATCACATGGGCCAAGTCCGTGGCGTCGGCATCACGCAGGTCGTCAAGGATAGTCCGGCTGAAAAAGCCGGCTTGAAGAAAGACGATGTGATTCTTCGTCTTGACGGCGAGAACATCACCAGTGTCCGCAAGCTTAACCGTCTCATTTCGGAGATCGCGCCTGATCAGTCGGTGCGATCACGGTCAGCCGTGGCGGTTCAGAGCAGGAACTTACCGCGACTGTTGGCAAGCGAAATAATTTCGGCATGGCGCAGGCTGACATTTTGCCGGGTGGGTCATTGTTAAGGAGCCCCAGGGTTTGGAAGTGGGAAGGCGATCCCAAAACGTTTAAGTTCGATGGTCCGGCATTCGAGAGATTCGGATTCGATCTCGACAAGGATGGCGATCTTACGTTCCTGCTCAACAACAGCCGGCGCATCGGTGTCAGCACGATGTCACTCAACAAGCAGCTTGCCGATTATTTTGGCATCGCGAACGGCAAAGGAGTGCTTGTCACGTCAGTTACCGACGATGGACCAGCAGCGAAAGCGGGCGTGAAAGCCGGCGATGTCATCACGGCAATCGACGGTGAGGAAGTCGATTCACCGGGCGATATTTCGCGTGTGGTCGGCCGCAAGAAGGAAGGCGACGTCACGTTGACTGTCATTCGTAACAGGTCTCAACAGACCATTCGCGTGACGCCGAGTGAAGCCGGCTTTTCCAGAACACCCGGACGGTCGCAGGTCGGACGCCGCATCGTGATTCCGAGAATCAATATTCCCGATTTCGACATCGAGATCCCGGTAATGCCGGATATCGATATCGAGATGCCGCGCATCGAGATACCTTCGGTTCCGGCAGTCAACGTCAGCATGCCGCCGGTTCGTGTTCGTGTTCCGCGCGTGAGAGTGCCGCGCGTGAGAGTTTCGGGCACGGTTCACGGCCCGATTTAAGCTGAGAATCCGCCTGTCTCGGCAGTGCGCTTGCACCAAATGAGCGGGTTGTGTGATGATCGCTCACGATGATACCGGTCATTTACAGCCCTGATCTTTTGAGGAGTGCATAAAGAGTGAAAGCGGAATTAGAGAAGTTAATCGCTTTGCAGAATCTGGATACGAGCATACGAAAACTAGAAAAAGACCTGGAAGCGATACCAGAAAGGCGCGCCGAAATCGAAGGAGAATTCGATCGGCGCGCTTTTGAAATTAGGGCCCTTGAAAGTCGTCGTGACGAAGCAAAACACAATCGCGCCCGCCTGGAAAATGAAGTAATCGACCAACGAAGCCGCGCCGAACGTGCCGAACGAAACCTGATGTCGTCGAAGAAGCAGGATGAGTACACGGCGGCGATTCGCGAGGCCGACGCCGCGCGCAAACAGATCTCGGCGCTCGAAACGCAAATACTGGAACAGATGGAGAGCCTCGAACAGGCAGAGGCTGCATTGGCCGAACGCGCCGACGAGATCGCCACGTTGAATTCGGATCGTGAAGCGAGGCTCAACGCCTTTGACGAAGAGACGAAATCACAGTCGGAGCTGTTGGCAAAGCAACGCGTTGAGCGGGAACAGGTGTTTGCGAACCTGCCGCCGGCGATGAGCGGGATGTACTCGCGAATCAGGACGCGCATTCGCGATGGCGTGGCAGTGGCCGAGGCGCGAAACCGTTCTTGTTCGGCGTGTTTCATGTCGTTGCGGCCGCAAGTGATGTCGGAGATACGGCGCGGTGATGAAGTGATCACTTGCGATAACTGTGGGCGCATCCTCTACTTCATCGCGGATGCGTTGAAGGCAGACACTGCGGCCAGCCGGCCCAACGTTGCTATTACCTAAATCATGCGGGTGCTTGTTACCGGAGGTGCCGGTTATATCGGCAGCGTCGTCACCGAAGAGCTGGTGAAGGACGGTAACGAAGTCGTTGTCTACGACAATCTCGTTAAAGGACATCGTGCTGCGGTTGTTCGAGGGGGCGCGTCTTGTGGAAGCGGATCTGCTCGACGCGTCTGCGCTGAGTGGAGCACTGAAAGAGAACCGCATCGAAGCGGTGATTCACATGGCGGCGTATTCGCTCGTCGGCGAATCATCTCAGCATCCGTCGAAGTATTATCAAAACAACCTCGTCGCCGGGCTGGTGTTGCTCGATACGATGCTCGAGTGCGACGTCAAGCGCATCGTCTTTTCCTCAACCGCGGCGACGTACGGCGAGCCTGAATCGCAACCCATCTACGAGACCGCGGCAAACAATCCGACCAATCCCTACGGCGAATCAAAACTTGCTTTCGAGCGTGCGATGCACTGGTATGAGCGCGCTTACGGATTGCGATACGTCTCGCTTCGCTATTTCAACGCCGCCGGCGCGAGTGAGAAGTGCGGCGAAGATCACGATCCCGAGTCGCACATCATTCCTATTGCGTTACAAGCAGCGCTTGGGAAACGATCGCACGTCGAGATCTACGGCGACGATTATCCAACTCCGGATGGCACCTGCCTGCGTGACTACATCCACGTCATCGACCTGGCGCGCGCGCACATCCTCGCGCTCGGCGTGATGAGCGAGGGTAGTCGCATCTACAATCTTGGTTGTGGTGGTGACGGTTACAGCGTTCGTGATGTGATCGATACCGCTCGTCGCGTGACCGGCAAAGAAATTCCCGTCCGCATCGGCCCTCGCCGCCCCGGCGATCCCGCCGTCCTGATCGCCAGCTCCGACAAGATCAAAAGCGAGTTAGGCTGGCAGCCGCAGTACCAGGATCTCGAACTGATCGTCGACTCCGCCTGGCGCTGGATGCAGTCGCATCCGAACGGTTACGCCGAATAGTCACTGCCGGTGACCCACGATATCGAACTCGAATTTGATGTCGTCTGACACCCTCACCAGACCGTGAAAGGCTGACGTGGCTTTAACTTTGAAGTCGTCGCGGTCGATGCTGAACTCGCCTATAGCTCGCAAATCGTTGCCACTGAACGTCACGACTGCCGGGATCGAGATGCGCCGGGTCACGCCGTGCAGCGTCAAGTTGCCGTCGATCTTTACTTCATGGCGATTTCCGCCGGATGCTCCCCCGGACGCTCCACCGGATGCGGCGCCAGAAGGCTTTACGGTGACACCGGTGCTTTGAAAAGTGATGTCCGGATACTGGTCGGGGTGAAGCACGAGGTCGTGCAATTCCTTGTTGATTATCTGCTTTTGCTGTTCGGTGAAATCGGCGCCGGTTTCTTTCAACGAAGCTGCTTTGACCACGAGTCGCAACGATGCTGGCGCGATCGTTTGCGGCGTAACAGTCACCTCGCCGCTGAAGTCGCTCGCCGCGAGATGATGGCTGTGGCCTTTGAACCAAAGCAGGCCCGATCGATTCGCATGGGCCATGAATTTGCTGCGACCGGCATCCAGCGTGTAAGTAACGGTGGCCGGGGCGGTAGCGGCGACCGCAAGGCAGGCAAACGTTGCCAGTATCAGGACGATCGTGATGGTTCGTTTATGCATTACATATACCTCCGCGACAGATCAAGCGCAGTATACTTACGCACATGACGGTGAAGAGAACGCGACAAAAGGGTGGAATGATCGTCACGGCCCAGGAATTTTTGAGTCTGGAACGGCCCAAAGGCGACCTGATGCTGAAGATCGGACGCGAACAGGTTTCGGTGACGAGCCTGGACCGCGTCTATTGGCCCGACGAGAAGCTCACCAAGTTTGACCTGCTCTGTTTCTATCTGAAGGTTGCCGATTACCTTCTGCCGTATTTGAAGGAACGCCCGGCGATTCTGCAGCGCTGGCCGCGTGGCATTAACGCGCCGATGTTTTTCCAACAGGATCTCGAAAGCGCGCCTGAGTTCATCAAGACCAAGCGACTCACGAACCAGGAAGGCCGCGATCTCGATTACGCTGTCTTTTCGACTGTGGCTTCCGTGCTGCACTTCGTCAACCTCGGAAACATCGAGCAGCATCCGTGGCACTCAACGGTCAAACATCTCGATAAGCCGGATTGGATCGCGATCGATCTCGATCCGAAGAGCGCGCCGTGGGAGAACGTGTTGCAGGTGGCGTTGACGGTGAAGGAAGTGGCTGACGAGATTGGATTGGAAGTCTTTCCGAAAACGTCCGGCTCGTCGGGGTTGCACATCTACGTGCCGTTGAAGCCGGCGAACGAATACGAGCAGGTGGCCGAGTTTGCAAAACTGTTTGCGGGCGAAGTCGCGCGACGCGCGCCGAAGATCGCGACAGTCGAACGGGCGATCGCGAAGCGCAAGAGCACGCAGGTTTATGTCGACTGGATGCAGAACGCACGCGGGAAGAGTCTGGCTTCCGTCTTCACTGCGCGGGCCAAACCGAAGGCGACGGTGTCGATGCCGTTGACGTGGAAACAGGTTTCGCAAGGCGTGAAGATCACCGATTTCACGATCACGAATACCCCGGAAATATTGAAGAAAAAAGGCGATCCTTGGGACAACTTCTTCGCCTCCCGGCAGGCGCTCAAATTTGACTAATAACTCCAATTGCTTGACGGCGTTGTCCGCGAGTGCTTATCCTGTGGACGCTGGAAGTCAGCAATGATGAACCGCAGCCTTTTTCGCTATTACTACTATTACGGCCCGCTCTTCACTGGAAGGAGCGGTCGGGCGATGGGCTGTCGGAGCACGTTAATCACGTAGCAACCTAGACAAGTTTCTTAAAGCCGGCCATCAATCCTTCCAGAGGATTGGTGGCCGGTTTTTTGTTTGCGAGGAACATGATGCTTATCGAAACCAAACCAGTCTTGCAGGACCACGTCGAGGTCCGACTTGTCGACCTCGATCCAGACCATCCCGGCTTTCGCGATCCGGAGTATCGCGCCCGGCGCAACGCCATCGCGCAGATCGCAATGGGCTACCGCGCCGGCGAACCGATACCAGCCGCGCCATACACAGATCTCGAACATGATGTTTGGCAAAGATCTGGAAAGCACTGGGACCAGCGCACCGCGAACATGCCTGCGCCGAGTACCTCGACGTGTCTCGACCGGCTCGACTTCGGCACGAATCGCATTCCGCAGTTGAGTGAAGTCAGCGAAAAGGTGGAAGCGATCAGCGGTTTTCGGCTCGAACCGGTCGCCGGTCTCGTCGAGCCGCGCGTATTTCTCGAATCGCTGGCGAACGGAGTGTTTCTCTGCACGCAATACATCCGGCATCATTCGACGCCGCTCTACACACCCGAACCTGACGTTGCTCACGAAATCATCGGCCACGCCGTAACGCTGGCGAGCACGCGACTCGCCGAGATCAACCGCTTGTTTGGCGAAGCAGTGAAGCACACGAAAGAGGCGCGCGAACTCGATCGCCTGGCGCGTGTTTACTGGTTCACGATCGAGTTTGGCGTGCTGCGTGAAGACGGTCGAGTCAAAGCTTACGGAACGGGCTTGTTGTCGTCGGCGGGAGAGTTAGCCGAGATGCACAAGGCGGAACTGCGGCCACTCGATCTCGAAGCCGCGGCGAACCACGTCTACGATCCGACGCACTACCAGTCGATCCTGTTTTGTGCCGACTCGTTCGACCAGATGGATCAGATGCTGCGAGATTTTTGCTTGGCGCGTTGGTGATTTCGGATGGCCTTGTTGTTTTTGGATTTTTAATTGAAGAAGAAATCGCGATTTGCTGAGGAAATCTGCACGATCTGATTCGGTTACGGCATCAACGTTGCTACGTGTGGTTTAAGTTCCTCCCCCTTTGAAAAACACAAACCAGCCCGCGCGATGTCAGGAGGTATTTATGCCAAGCAAAAGGATCGCTTTGTTCTTCTCGTTCCTATGCTGGTAGCCGCTCTCCCCGCGACTCCTTCAGCATTGGGCCAATCGACCGCATTTCTTCAGGGAACCGTAACCGATGCCAAAGGCGCCGTGCTGCCCAACGCCACGGTCACCGTCAGAAACCGGAACACTTCATTCGAAAGGACCACGCAAACCGACAGCGCAGGCAATTATCAAGTTCGCGGCGCTGCCCGTCGGCACATACAGCGTCGAGGTGAAAGTTCAGGGCTTCAAGACCCAGGTGGCCGACCAGGTAACGGTCGAAGTCGCCAGGACCGTCGTCCAGAACTTTCAAATGGACGTCGGCGCTATCTCCGAACAAGTCCTCGTCTCATCCGACGTTCCCGTGATCGAGACGGCGACGACTTCCGTCGGCACGGTCATCAACCAACGCACGGTGCAGGAGATCCCGCTCAACGGACGTCACTTCGTCGATCTCGGTCTCTTGATTCCCGGTTCCGTCACGCCGCCGCAGAACGGCTTCCTGACCGCGCCGTTGCGCGGCCAGGGCTCATTCGCTTTCAACACGGCCGGCGGACGCGAAGACACCGTCAACTTTATGATCAACGGCATCAATCTCAACGACATGGTCCAGAACCAGATCACGTTCCAGCCGTCGATCAACACCGTCCAGGAATTTAAAGTCGACAACTCGACCGCCAGCGCCGAATACGGCCGAAACTCCGGCGCGATCGTGAACATCGCGACCCGTTCCGGCTCGAACGACTATCACGGCGAGCTGTTCGAGTTTCTGCGCAACGAAAAGCTTGACGCGCGCAACTTCTTCGATCGCTCGACGGAACCGCCGCCCTTCAAACGCAACCAGTTTGGCTTCAACATCGGTGGTCCACTGAACCTGCCGCACTTTGGCGAAGGCGGTCCAATCTTCAGTTACGACGGCAAGAACCGCACGTTCTTTTTCCTGAGTTACGAAGGCACGCGCCAGCGCCAGGGCCTGACGCTGACCAGCAACGTCCTGACCGATGCGCAACGCGCCGCCGTTACCGATCCAACCGTGCGGCAGTTGCTGCCGTTGATTCCACGTGCCACCAGCGTCGACATCGTCAACCTCGTTCCCATCGGACGATGGGCTGGCTCGGGAACGGCCCCGGTCGACATCGATCAGATCACCGGGGACGTGAACCACAACTTCAGCGATAAAGACCGGATTCACGGTTACTACGCGTTGCAGCGCGACAAACGCGGCGAGCCAAACCTTCAGGGCAACACGATGCCTGGTTTTGGCGACACGCGCCAATCGACGCGCCAGATCTTCACGCTGAACGAGACGCACATCTTTGGTCCAAACCTGACCAACGAAGCGCGGCTCGGCTTCAATCGCATCAACATCACCTTCACGCCGAACGCGCAGCTCAACCCCGCCGATTTCGGAATCGAAAACGGCATCGACGCCGACATCGGCCTGCCGCAGATCAGCATCACCGGTTTCAACTTCAATCTCGGTGGGCCGGCCGGTTTCCCGCAGGGCCGCGCCGACATGACCGTCGTACTTTCGACACCGTCAGCTATCTGAGAGGGAACCACTCGTTCAAGTTTGGTGGTGAGGCAAGACGGTTCTACAACAACAACTTCACGCTCGACACCGGCACTTTCACCTTTCCGAACGTAACGAGTTTTATTCAAGGAAACGCCAATTCGTTCGCTATCACGCTCGGCGATCGGTCCAGCGCGATCATCCAGAACGCGCTTGGCCTCTACGTGCAGGACAATTGGAAAGTGCGGCAAAACCTGACGCTGGAATTGGGTCTGCGTTACGACTGGAACATGACTCCAACCGAGCGTTTCGATCGCTTTGTGGTCTTCGATCACCTGACGCGGCAGTTCGTGCGCGTAGGAGAAGGCATCGATAAGGTCTACAAGGAAAACAACAAGAACTTCCAACCGCGTGTCGGCATCGCCTGGGATCCGTTCAATGACGGCAAGACTTCGATCCGCGCTGCTTACGCGATTCTCGCCGATCAGCCGGTGACGAACCTGGTGACGCCGCTCGCCGCAAATCCGCCGTTGGCGCGTCCGCTGTCGATTACGGGCCTCGTGCATTTCAACGACGCCGAAATAGTTGCCGGCGCAGCGGGCCTCGCTCCGGCAAACGTCGATCCGAATTTCAACAACGCGTACGTGCAGTCGTGGAACCTGAACATTCAACGCGAGCTCGGACGCGATCTCGGCGTCACCGTCGGTTACTTCGGCACGAAAGGCACGCACCTGCGCATCTCGCGCAACATCAACCAGCCGATCAACGGCGTCCGCCCGATACCGGCCGTTTCCAGCTGCGAGCCTGATTCGTCCGAACGCGGCGTTGAACAACATCATTCAGAGCGAAAGCACGGGCAATTCGTCTTACAACGCGCTGTGGTTGACGGCAACGAAACGTTTTTCGCGAGGCTTTCAGTTCAACGCTTCGTACACGTTTTCGAAGTCGATCGATTACAACTCGCTCAACAGCCAGGGCGTGGTGGTCCAGGATAGTTACAACCTGCGCGGCAGCCGCGGGCTTTCTGATTTCGACGCGCGACATCGTTTCGTGATCAGCGGGCTTTACGAGCTGCCTTTCCGCGGCAACCGGTTAAAGGAAGGCTGGCAGCTATCGACGATCGTGCAGTCGCAGAGCGGCAATCCGGTGAACATCGTGGTCAATAACGCCACGTTTACGGGCACGAACAATACCGTTCGGCCGGACGTGACCGGGCCGGTCACGATTCTCGGCACGGTGAGTCGCTGGTTTGATCCGACGCCGTTCGTGGTGCCGGTTGGACGTTTCGGCAATCTCGGCCGCAACGTCGTTATTGGACCAGGATTCAACAACACGGATTTCTCGGTGATCAAGCGAACGAAATTGACCGAGAATCAGTTTATTGAGTTTCGCTGGGAGGTCTTTGACTTGTTCAATCACGCGAACTTCGGACAGCCGGTTCGCGTGGTCGGCACAACCCTGGGAGAGATCACGAACACGCGTTTCCCAACCGGCGACTCGGGTTCGTCGAGACAGATGCAGTTTGCGTTGAAGTATAAGTTCTAACCGCGCAGAGGGTGGCCACAGAGGGCCACCCCTACAATAATGCGAACGTGGCACTTGTTTATGTAGGGGTGGCCCTCCGTGGCCACCCGTTGGACGAAAAGCTAGACGCCGAGGATTATTTTGGCGATCGTGAAGTAGATAATCAGCCCCGTTGCGTCGACGAGAGTCGTGATCAGCGGGGCTGAAAGCACTGCGGGATCGACGCCGAACCGTTGGGCGAGGATCGGGATCAACGATCCGACCGTAGTCGACCAGACACAGATCGCAAACATCGTCACCGAGACTGTGATCGCGAGCGGAAGTGGCGCTCGCCAAAACAACGCCTGCACTAACGCAATCGGCGCGACGAGCAATCCGACCAACATCCCGGTCGTCGCCTCACGCGCGACGACACGCCACGCGTGCCGCACGCCGACTTCTCCCAGCGCCAGACTGCGAATCACAGTCATCACTGTTTGCGCGCCCGCATTGCCTCCGGTTCCGATCAGCAACGGAATGAAAAACGCGAGCGCGACCACGGCCGCGAGCTCTGCTTCGAACCTGTGCAACACCGCGCTAGTCAACGTTCCCGCAACAAACAGCAACAACAGCCAACCGATGCGTTTGCGCACGACGCGAAGGATCGGGTTGTCGAAGTACGGTTTGTCCATCGCGCCAGGTTCGACGGCCGCCATGCGCAGGATGTCTTCAGTCTGTTCTTCGATCAGCACGTCGATCACGTCGTCAACCGTGACGAAGCCGACGACGCTGCCGTCTTGCTCGACAACAGGCACGGCGAGCAGGTTGTACTTTCCGATCTTCTCCGCCACCTTTTCCTGATCGTCGAGCACGTTTACCGTCACTGGTTTGCGGCGCATGATCTGGACCACTTGGCCGGTCGAATTCAGCCATTACCAGATCGCGCAACGACACTGCTCCGAGCAATCGATCCGTCTCCGGGTCCATGACGTAGCACGCGTAAATCGACTCTTTCTCACGCGCGACGGAACGAATGTGCTTCAGCGCGTCGGAGACAGTCATCTTCGGATCGAGCCGCACAAACTCCGTCGTCATAATGCCGCCGGCAGTGTGGTCGGGATACTGAAGCAGGTCTTCCAATTCGGCGCGCACGTCCGGCGCGAACTTGGGCAGGATGCGATGCCGCTCGTGAAGTCCCATCTTCTGGATTACGTCGGTGCGTTCGTCGGCGGAAAGACCTTCGAGAATTGCGGCGACGCGTGAAGGTTCCAACTGTTCGAGAATTGCGGCGCGGCGTCGCATCGTCGGTTGGTCGCAGAGCTCGATGCAGCGCGCCAGCGGCAGCATCGAGACGATCGCGGCGGCTTCGTTGAGACGGAGTTGATTGAGCAGTTCCGCGAGATCTTCAGGAGGCAGATCCGCAACCTCGGAGCCGATGCCGACAAAGCTCTCGTCCAGCCGAAGCTGGATGCGTTCGAGCAGCTCTTTCAGATCTTTTGACGCAGACATTGGAAGCAAACCAGGTTCCCGCAAAGGCGCAAAGACGCAAAGCATTAAGAGCTAGCTACAAGACCTTAATGCTGAGCGCTTGAGGATATTAACCTCTTTGCGCTTTTGCGCCTTTGCGGGAAACTTCAGAAACCAAACGGACGATCTAAACCTGCGCGCTGATCGTGTTTTCGACTGACGGATTGAGCACCGCCTGCGCCGCCGCCAGTCGAGCCACCGGCACGCGGAACGGCGAACAGCTCACGTAGTCGAGACCGATCTCGTTGCAGAACGCGATCGACTGTGGATCACCGCCATGTTCGCCGCAAATACCGACCTTGAGATTCGGTTTGACGCTGCGACCGCGTTCGGCGCCGATCCGGACCAACTGGCCCACGCCGTCGCGATCGAGCACCTGGAACGGATCGTCTTTAACGATCTTCCGTTCGATGTAGTTGGGCAGAAAACGGCTCGAGTCGTCGCGGCTCAAGCCGAATGTTGTCTGCGTCAGATCGTTTGTGCCGAAGGAGAAGAAGTCGGCGTGCGCGGCGATGCGATCGGCCATCAGCGCGGCGCGCGGCAGCTCGATCATCGTGCCGACGTGATACTCGATCGTCATGCCGTGCTCGCCCATCACCTGCCGGGCGACTTCGTTGATCAACTCCGCCTGCTGTCGCAACTCTTCGCTGAGCGACACCAGCGGCACCATGATCTCGAGCTCGACCTTCTTGCGTTCGCCCTGCACCTTGCACGCCGCTTCGAAGATCGCGCGGCATTGCATGCGCGTGACTTCCGGGAACAACAGTCCCGAGACGGCAACCGCGGAAACCGAGCATCGGGTTGGCTTCGCGAATGCGGTTCACTTGCCGCAGCAACGCGCGTTTGTGATCGATCTCGTCGAGGATCAGGTCCATCGCAGTCAGCGTGGCCGCGGCCTTCAACGCCATCTTCAACTCGGACAGTTCCGTGCCGAGCTCTTCGGCGTTCGGGAGAAACTCGTGCAGCGGCGGATCGAGCAGACGAATCGTCACGGGCAATCCCGCCATCTCGCGGAAGATGCCGATGAAATCGCTGCGTTGCAGCGGCAACAGTTTTTCGAGTGCTTTCTCGCGCGCGCCGACGCCTTCCGGCGAGGATCATCTCGCGCATCGCTGCGAGTCGTTTGTCGCCGAAGAACATGTGCTCGGTGCGGCAGAGGCCGATGCCTTCCGCGCCAAACTGTCGCGCCGTCTTCGCGTCGAGCGGCGTGTCGGCGTTGGCGCGCACGCGCAGGCGGCGAAACTTATCCGCCCACGTCATCAGCTTGTAAAAATCGTCGCCGAGCGTTGGTTGAATGGTCGGCACCTGGCCCAGGAACACGCGTCCGGTCGAACCGTCGACTGTGATCCATTCGCCTTTGGTGACGATCGTGCCTTCGACGGTGAACTGTTGCTGGCCGTAATCGATATTGATCGCCTGCGCGCCGCTGACGCACGTCTTGCCCATGCCGCGCGCGACGACTGCGGCGTGACTCGTCATGCCGCCGCGTGCAGTGACGATCGCTTGCGCCGCAACCATGCCGTGAAAATCATCGGGACTGGTTTCGCGAACGCACGAGCACGACTTTCGCGCCCTCGCGCGGCCATTTCTTCCGCTTCATCGGGACTGAAAACAACCTGTCCCTGCGCCGCGCCGGGACTCGCCGGCAGACCGGTCGCGAGCACGTGCGCGTTTGTTTTCGGATCGACGGTTGGGTGCAGCAGTTGATCGAGTTGCTCTGGTGTGACGCGTTGGACCGCAGTCGACTGGTCGATCAGTTTTTCGTAGACCATCTCGACGGCGATGCGCACCGCGGCGGCGCCGCTGCGTTTGCCGGTGCGCGTTTGCAGCATCCAGAGTTTGTCGCGTTCGATCGTAAACTCGCAGTCCTGCATGTCGTGGTAGTGCTGTTCCAGCAGGTTTGCGATCGACGCAAACTGGTCGTAGACCTCCGGCAACTCTTTCTTCAGTTGGCTGATGGGGTTTGGCGTGCGAGTGCCGGCGACGACGTCTTCGCCCTGCGCGTTCAGCAAATACTCGCCGTACAACTCTTTCTTGCCGGTTGACGGATTGCGTGTGAAAGCGACGCCGGTGCCGCTGCCTGCGCCCATGTTTCCGAAGACCATCGCTTGCACGTTGACCGCCGTGCCCAGCGAATCGGGAATGCGGTTGACGCGGCGATAATCGATCGCGCGGCGTCCCATCCACGAGTTGAACACGGCGGCAATCGCGACGCGCAGTTGTTCGTAAGGATCTTCGGGGATGGCGTGTTGTTCGGTCAGGATGATCTGCTTTTCGGCGGCGATGATCTCGCGCAGTTGATCTGATTTGAGATCCGTGTCGCGTCCGCCTTGTGTCTGCGCCTTAAAACGATCGAGCACTCGTTCAAATTTCTCGTGCGCGACACCCATGACGATCTCGCCGAACAACGACGCGAAACGTCGATAAGCGTCGAGGGCGAAACGCAGGTCGCCGGTCTGCTCGGCGAGGCCTTGCACCGTTTCTTCGTTGAGACCCAGGTTCAGCACCGTGTCCATCATGCCCGGCATCGAGAACGCCGCGCCGGATCGGACGGAGACGAGCAGAGGGTTTTTCGGATCGCCGAATCTCTTGCCGACTTTCTCTTCGATCCTGTTTCAAGCCTTCTTTCACCTGATCCCACAGGCCATCGGGAAACTGTTTGTCGTTGTCAAAGAACGCGTTACAGGCTTCGGTAGTGACTACCAAACCCGGCGGCACGGGCAGTCCGGCCTGCGTCATCTCGCAGAGTCCGGCGCCCTTTCCGCCCAGCAGGGCTTTTGTCGTCTCCGGGGCCTTCATCGAAGAGGTAGACCCACTTGTTAGTTTTTACTTCAGTCGTTTCCGAGGCTTCTTCAGTGACAGTGCTCATTCAGGCAGACTCTCTAGGGTGGATTGAACAACCTACAAAAATTATCGCATTTGTGGTGGTTTAGGGAAGTGGGGTAGGAATTATCTGCATCCATCGGTTATATCGGTGTTACACCTGGAGGACACAGATATGGCTAATGTCAGCTCGTTGAACGTGAACGGCAAGAAACTGCCCGTGAACGTGGATTCGCAAACCAGCCTGCTCACGGCGCTGCGCGACTATCTGAATCTCACCGGGACGAAGTACGGCTGCGGTGAGGCGCAGTGCGGCGCGTGTACGGTGCTCGTGGATGGAGTGATGACGCGCTCGTGTACGATGCCGGTCGGGAAAGTCGCGAGCAAACAGATCACGACGATCGAAGGTCTCGAGAAAGGCGGGCAACTGCATCCGGTGCAGCAGGCGTTTATCGAAGCCGACGCGTTGCAGTGTGGCTACTGCACGTCGGGAATGATCATGGCCGGTGTGGGATTGCTGAAGAAGAACCCGATGCCTTCGCGTGAAGAGATCGTGAAGCACATGGATCGTAACGTGTGTCGCTGCGGAACGTACCAGCGCATTGTTAAAGCGATCGAGATCGCGTCGGGTACGGCGAAGGAGGTGCGAAAGTGAACGACCAAGTTGATCTCGAATTAGATCTGGAACTCGAACGCTACGAGCTTTTCGCCGATCCGCTTTACAACTTCACATTCAACCGGCGCCAGTTTCTCAAAGTCTTCGGCGGCGGCATCGCATTGCTGGTGCCGATGTCGAACCTGCTCGCGCAACAGGACCAGGGCGAGTCGGGCGGCCGCGGCCGAATGAACGAAGGCCAGCCGAATGAGATCGGCGCGTGGATTCACATTGACGAAGCCGGAACCGTGTCAGTCTTCACTGGAAAAGTCGAGTTGGGCCAGAACATTCGCACGTCGTTGGCCCAGGCAGTCGCGGAAGAGATGCACGTGCCATTTGCGTCAGTGCGGATGGTCATGGCCGACACGGACCTGGTGCCGTTTGACATGGGCACGTTCGGCAGCCGCTCGACGCCGACGATGGCGCCGCAGTTGCGCAAAGCCGCGGCCGCAGCGCGCGAAACGCTGATCGCCCTGGCAGCGGAACAATTGAAAGTCGCGCCTGCGGACGTGCGCATCGTCAACGCGCGTTTCGTCAATCACGATGCGTCGAAGTCGTTGAGCTTTGCCGACGTCGCCAAAGGGCAGAAGCTCGTAAAAGCGATTCCCGCCGATGTGGCAATCACGCCGGTGAAGAACTGGACCATTGCGGGCACGTCCGTGCCGAAAGTCGGCGGGCGCGATTTCGTGACCGGCAAACACGAGTACACGTCCGACCTGAAACGGCCGGGGATGTTGTTTGGCCGCGTGGTGCGTGCGCCGGCGTTGAACTCGACGCTCGTTACCGCGGACACGAAAGCAGCTGCCGCGATTCGCGGCGTCAGTGTGGTTCGCGACGGCGATTTCATCGGCGTTGCCGCGCCCGATCCGCAAACGCTCGCTCGCGCGGAGAAAGTGATCGCCGTGCATTGGAAGACTCCGGCGCAACCCGGAAACGCCGAGTTGTTTGCGCAACTCAAACGCGAGTCGTCGCCGAGTCGCGGCGGTGGCCGGCAGGTTGGGTCGATAGAACAAGGCATGGCGGCGGCTGACAAGAAACTGTCGCAGTCGTACACGATCGCGTACATCGCGCACGCGCCGCTCGAGCCGCGCGCTGCTGTCGCCGAGTGGAATGGAAACAAGCTCACGGTGTGGACCGGAACGCAGCGGCCGTTTGGCGTGCGAGAAGAGTTGGCGGAAGCATTTCGAATTCCCGAGGAGGGCGTGCGCGTGATCGTGCCCGACACCGGTTCGGGTTACGGTGGAAAACACACCGGCGAATGCGCGATCGAAGCTGCGCGCATGGCGCGCGCGAGCGGCAAGCCGGTCAAGCTGGTTTGGACGCGCGAAGAAGAGTTCAACTGGGCATACTTTCGTCCCGCCGGCGTAATCGAAGTGTCGACTGGCGTGAAGAACGATGGGACCGTGACGGCGTGGGAGTTTCACAACTACAACTCCGGCGCGTCCGCGATTCAAACGAAGTATGCGTTTCCGAATCAGAACATTCAGTTTCACAACAGCAAATCGCCGTTGCGGCAGGGATCTTATCGCGGGCTTGCGGCGACGGCGAACCACTTCGCGCGCGAAGTGCACATGGATGAGTTAGCCCAACTCGTTGGCATGGACCCGGTTGCGTTTCGTTTGAAAAATATGCAGGACGAACGTCTGCGTGCGGTGCTCGAAGCGGCGGCGAAGTCGTTTGGCTGGGGTGGGAAGAAACAAGCGGGACGTGGCGTTGGGATCGCGTGCGGTTTCGAGAAGGGCAGTTACATTGCGACAGCGGCGGAAGTCTCGATCGATCCGAAGACGAAGAAAGTGAAGCTCGAGCGTGCGGTGGCGAGCTTCGAATGCGGCGCGATCGTCAATCCCGTTCACTTGCACAACCAGGTCGAAGGCGCGGTCGTGCAGGCGATTGGCGGCGCATTGTTTGAAGGGATCGAATTTGGAAACGGACAGATTTTGAACGGGAAGTTCTCGAAATATCGGCTGCCGCGCTTCAGCGACGTGCCGCCGATCGAGATTGTGTTGTTAGACCGCAAGGATCTGCCTTCGGTGGGCTCAGGTGAGACTCCGATCGTCGGCCTGGCCCCGGCGATTGGAAACGCGATCTTCGATGCAACCGGCGTGAGACTCAGGTCTTTGCCGCTGGAGCCACAAAAGGCACAAAACGCACAAAAGGCACAAAAATAATATTTTTGCTAAGTTTCTTGTGCCTCTTTGTGGCTCAACTTGAGGAACGCATCGCGGATGGTTGTGGTAATGCTTCCCGGTTCGATGGCGTAGCGCCGGAAGTCGAAAGTCGTGACTGGCGCGACGCCTAAACCCGACGACGTCAGAAAGATCTCATCCGCGTCCACCAGATCTCCCATTTCGTAAACACCTTCGACCAGCGGAATGAAATGTTTGTTAGCGACGTCGATCACGCACTCACGCGTGATCCCGGCGAGCGCGCCGGTGCTCAATGCCGGCGTGTGAACGGTGCCGCCTTTGGACCAGAAGAGGTTCGCCATCGTCGCGGAGACGATCTCGCCGCGCTCGTTCAGCACAACAGCCTCGTCGAAATCGCGGTTCCGCGCTTCTTCTTTTGACAACACATGATCGAGATAGTTCAAGCTCTTGATGCCCGTCAGCGGCGAGAACGTGCTGACGCGATACGGTGAGACTGCCAGCGCCAATCCATGTTGCCCGTTTTGTGAGGTGCGGTGCCTGTCGCCGGTCATGATCAGCAGATCGGTTTTGCGCGAGCTGGCGAGTTTCGCTTTCCACATGTCGCGGCCGGTGCGGGCGAGCAGCGTCACGCGCGCGCGTCCGTCTTTCACCTGGTTGACGGCGATTAGTTTTCTGACAGCTTCGCCGACACTTTTCTCAGTGCAGCCGGTGTGATCGATATCGAGTTTGGCGGCGTGCGCCGAGAGACGTTGCCAGTGTTTGGACCAGAGGAATGGTTTGGAATCGTAGACGGCGAGCGTGGTGAAGACGCCGCGTCCGTAAAGCGCAGCCGAAGAGACGGCGGCGACGCGCGCCTTGGCCGCTTCGACCATCGTTCGGTTGAGCGAGATGACGGGATGCAAAAAGCCTCCCTCTCGGACAAATTTAAACCGTGACCGGCACTTCCGCTTGTAGTTTTCGCGACAGGCCGTTGCGCCAGGTTGATTCGAGATCCGCGACGTTCGCGTTCAATACTTCGTTTCCATTAACTGAAATCGCCAGCTTATCGCCACCCACTTTGCCAAGAATCTCGAACGGCGCATCATGTCGTACAGCAATCTCCCGGACCTGGTCCACTACCATCTGATTGAAACTAACGATGATGCGCGAAGGCGATTCACTGAATACCAGCGACGCGTGACTCAGCGTTCCGTCAAGCTCGACTTGCGCGCCAATCGCTTCCCGCCCGAGCGACGAGAAACACGATTCGGCCAGCGCCACCGCCAAACCACCATCAGCGCAATCGTGGGCTGACTGCAAGAGCCCAGCTTCGGCCATTTCCAAACAAGCGTTTTGGATCGCCCGTTCGCGTTCAAGATCCAACACGGGCACGCGACCGGACGCTTCGATCTCCGCCGTCGTCGTGCCGCAAACAGTCACCGCATATTCACTCGTCGACAGATCGTCCTGCGTCGTTCCGAGCAACGCGATCACGTCGCCGTCATTCTTGAACCCCGGTTGAATCGTGCGCCTGACGTCTTCGATTAGCCCGACCATGCCGATCACGGGCGTCGGCAGAATCCCGCGACCTTCAGTCTCGTTATAGAACGAAACGTTTCCGGAAACGACCGG
Source organism: uncultured Acidobacteriota bacterium (assembly GCA_963770215.1). Taxonomy (GTDB): domain Bacteria; phylum Acidobacteriota; class Blastocatellia; order Pyrinomonadales; family Pyrinomonadaceae; genus PSRF01. The sequence goes on along the minus strand of CAVYOP010000004.1, from coordinate 422,136 downwards.
CGTCCCAAGCGCGCGACATGCTTCGGCCATGCCGTCGACGACTTCCGAGAACGACCACATAACTTCCGGTCTCTCAGGAGACGCAAAGTTCAAACAGTTCGTAATCGCAATCGGCCGCGCGCCGACACACACCACGTTGCGCGCCGCTTCGGCGACGACGAGCTTCGCGCCTTCGCGTGGATTCGCCGCGCAATAGCGCCCGTTGCCGTCGAGCGACATCGCGAGGGCGCGTCGCGTTTCTTTGATTCGCACAACCGCTGCATCGGCGCCCGGAAGAATCGCCGTGTTAGTACGAACCATGTGATCGTACTGACGATAAACCCACTGCTTCGACGCGATGTTACCGCTCGCCAGCAACTCCAAAAGGTCCACATTCAAATCGTCACTTTCAAACGTGCGACCCTCACCTGATGAACGCTGCGGTTCACGCATCGGCCGCTCGTAACGCGGCGCTTCATCGGTCAACGCTTCGACCGGAATGTCCGCCACCGTCTCGCCGTTGTGAATCACCTGCATCCGCTGAGTATCGCGCACGCGCCCGATCACCACCGCGTCAAGGTCCCACTTGCGAAAGATGTCCATCACCTCTCGCTCGCGGCCCGAATGCGCCACGATCAACATCCGTTCCTGCGACTCAGACAACAGCATCTCGTACGCGGTCATGTTCTGTTCGCGTTGCGGGACGAGCGAAAGATCGAGCTCGATCCCCGTCCCCGCCCGCGCGGCCATCTCACACGATGACGACGTCAATCCCGCCGCGCCCATGTCCTGAATGCCCGCGACCGCACCGCTCCGCATCGCTTCCAAACATGCTTCCAACAACAACTTCTCGAGAAACGGATCGCCAACCTGCACGGTCGGCCGTTTCTCCAGCGCTTCTTCGTCAAACTCCGCGGACGCCATCGTCGCGCCGTGAATCCCGTCGCGCCCGGTCTTTGCGCCGACATACAACACCGGATTACCAACACCCGTCGCCTTGCCGAAGAAGATCTGATCGTGACGCACGATGCCCAGCGCGAACGCATTAACCAAAGGATTCAACGCATACGCATCGTCAAAAGCGACTTCGCCGCCGACAGTCGCAACGCCAAACGCGTTTCCGTAATGCGCAATCCCCGCCACGACACCCGCGAGCAGCGATCGATTCCGCCGTCCATACTGCGCATGCTCCAGTGAACCAAACCGCAAACTATTCATCGACGCCACTGGCCGCGCGCCCATCGTGAAAATGTCGCGCAGTATCCCGCCGACGCCTGTTGCCGCGCCCTGAAACGGTTCGATAAACGAAGGATGATTGTGCGACTCGATCTTGAACGCGGCGCACCAGCCGTCGCCGAGGTCGACGATGCCGGCGTTCTCTCCCGGCGGCACGATGACGCGCTCGCCCGTCGTCGGCAGCCGCTTCAGATGCACGCGTGACGACTTGTAGGAGCAGTGCTCGGACCACATGACCGAGAAGATGCCGAGCTCGACAAAACTCGGTTCGCGGCCAAGCAGGTTTTTTATTCGCTCGAATTCTTCCGGAGTGAGGTTATGGGCGGCGATAACGTCCGGAGTGATATCACTCATCAGTTTTCTTGACCAGTTTGTCGATCGCGGCGCGCAACTCGTTCGGGTCTACGCGTCCGAAATGCTTGTAGACCAACTCGCCTTTCGCATTGTAGAGAAAAGTTGCCGGCAGGGCGCCCGACCATCTGCCGTCCACGAAACTGATCGCCGGTTCGGGATCGGAAACGTTCAGCAGATATGCGGGCATCTTCGCTTTCATCGAGCCGAGGAACTTCGGCACTTCAGTCTTGATTTCGCTGAAGTCGTCGAGGGAGATAGTGACGAAGTCCATCGCATGCGGACGGTATTCGGTATCGATCTTTACGAGATCGGGAAACTCGTCGCGGCAGGGATCGCACCACGTCGCCCAGAAGTTGACGAGCAACGGGCGTTCACGTTGTTCGGTCAACAACGTTTTGAGCGCATCGGTGTCGATGGCCGATACGACAGGCCGCTGAGGCTTCGCGGCCGGCCGGCCCTTTCGTTTTTGGGCCGGCGCCGCGAAACTCGCTAGCAGAACACAGCAGCAAACAGCTATTACAACTCGACTTAAACGCATAAATTACGCACGTTTGATGGTACAACCGAACGCCTTGGCTTCAGACTTCTCGACCGGTTTGCCGGCGAGTGCTGCATCGAGCGCGTTGCGCAGATCGGTGGCTTCGATGTTGTCGCCGTTGCGGCTGTTGTCGATACGTCCGTGATAGACGAGCTTGTTGCCGGCGTCGAGGAAGTAAGCCTCAGGCGTGACGGCGGCGCCGAGACGATCGGCGATCTTGTTGCCGGGATCTTTCAGGATCGGGAACGTGAGTTTGTGGGTCGCGGCGTGCGACTTCACTGCCTCAGCATCTTCCTTGACGTTGGAGTTGATGCCGATCACGGCGATGCCCTTGGCCTGGTAGTCCTGGGCCAACTTTTCCATGCGCTCGTTGTAGGCGTTTGACACCGGGCACTGCACGGCGATGAACAACAGCACGGCGCCTTTCTTGCCGGCCAGCGACTTGAGCGAGCGTTCCGTTCCGTTTGCGTCGGGAAGACTGAAATCTTCGATGGTTGCGCCAATCGCGGGCGGAGCGGGAACCTCCCCTTCAGCGCGCACGTTTGCGCCGACGATAACCCCGGCGACAACAAATGCCAGAGCCAACAAGATCGCGAGCTTTTTCATGTTTCTTTATCTCCTTTTAGGCTTCCAGGTTGGGGATGTTGAAGATTATCAGGCGATACGCGGAGGTTGCAAGTTGACGAATTGACTCGGTGGTGTCCCAACCTAAACTCTGCGACCCTTTGCGGCTCTCCGCGCTCTCTGCGTCTGGCTAATGTTCAACGCAGAGGACGCCGAGTTACGCCGAGTTACGCCGAGAATGCTTCCGAATGAGGACATGACCATGGACTGAACCCCTAGATTGAGACACTCGAAATAGGCACACTTAGCACAGAAAGGAGCTGCAAGTGGCCAAAAGACGAGTGGGACGCTATTCGAATGAGTTTCGGCGTGCATGCGTCGAGCGCATGAAACAATGCGACGACATCTCGGCACTGTCTAGGGAGTTGGATATAGATCGGCGACTGTTATATCGCTGGCGCGATCAACTAGAGCCACCAGATAAGAGCGAGTGGCCGCCACCACAGAACTCACGTGAATCCACCCTGCGTAAAGAGGTCAGCCAACTCAAGCGAGTGCTGGCCGAGAAAACTCTGGAACTAGATTTTTTCAAAGGTGCCTTGCAAAAAGTCGAGGCTCGACGCCAGCAGAAAGACGGCACTGGCGCGAAGGCATCTACGACCAAATCCGGGAAGTGATGTCTTTGCAAGGCAGGTTGAGTATTGAACGGATGTGTCAATTGGCCCAGGTTAGTCGCGCCGGCTTCTATCGCTCGTTGCAAGAACGTCTGCCCGTCGAAGAAGAGATGGAAGTGCGATCCACCATTCAGCAGATCGTGCTGGAACATCGGCGCCGTTACGGTTATCGACGCGTGACTGCAGAACTGCGGCGGCGTGGGATGCTGGTGAATCATAAACGCGTGGCTCGGCTGATGCGGGAAGACAACCTGCTGGCAATGCAGCCACGCGCCTTCGTGGTGACCACTGATTCGAAACACGAGTTGGAGGTGTATTTGAACCTTGCCAGGCGGATGAAATTGACTGGCATCAATCAACTCTGGGTGGCTGATATTACTTATATTCGGCTGCTCACAGAGTTCGTTTATCTGGCGGTGATTCTTGATAGTTTTTCTCGCAAGGTAGTTGGTTGGGCACTGGAGCGAACCATGGCCACGCGCTTAACTAAAGCGGCACTTGAGAAGGCCATCGCAACACGCCAGCCTGCGCCAGGCCTGGTCCATCATTCCGATCGCGGCCTGCAGTATGCTTCGAATGAATACGTGCAGGTTCTAGAAGCACATCAGATCATTCCGAGCATGAGTCGGCCGGCGAATCCCTACGACAATGCAAGTTGCGAGAGCTTTATGAAGACACTCAAGCGCGAAGAGATCTATGCCAACGATTACGTTGATCTCGAACACTTGCGCCGCAACATCGAAACCTTCATTGAAGCTTATTACAATCGCTGCCGTCTGCATTCGGCGCTGGCTTATCAACCGCCGGAGGAATTCGAGCAGCAACTCGAGTTGACCACAATTAACGCTGGCGCGACGATGAGTTTTTTCAGGCATGGGGAGGACTATCAACCCGATGGTGCAGTGGCAAAAACGAAGAGCGGCCCGCAGACCGCTCCTCTTTCGACCATCGGTTTAGATGAGTCTCCAGCTGGTTATTCCTTGGCGAGTTGCTCTCCAGCAGAGCTCGCCTCCGCTTCACCAGCCACCGGAGATTTTGAACCAAAGTCGTTAGTTTGAGAACGAAATTTATTTAACCGCAAGTGTGGCTAATTGAAACTGTCTCAGCCGAGGGGTTCACCCCAACCACATGAGGCAACAGGGTTGACACGCTGTGGCATTTCCCCGATCTTTGTCGATGATGTCGGAAGTGGTTTCAGCCAACACGATCAACACCGAGATGAGATCTGACACAGGCGCTGCCGACGCCGGTGCGACTCGACGCCGACGAGCGTTATCGTGGCAGAAATGTCACGATCGCGTTTCTGGATTTAGGTTTTTATGCACACCAGGATCTCACGGAGCCCGTAAACCGGATCGCCGCGTATCGCAACATTTTCGCGCCGGAAGAGGATCAGACCGTACTCTCGAAAACAAACGACCCCGCGAGCTGGCACGGCATGATGACGTCGGTTGTCGCCGCCGGTAACGGTCATCTGTCGAACGGGATTTATCGCAGCATCGCGCCGGAAGCGCGAGTCGTGCTAGTGAAGATTGGAAAGTCGGGGCGCATTCCGGAGAGCAATATCGAAACGGGATTGCGTTGGGTGTTGGCGAACAAAGACAAGTATGCGATTCGCATCGTCAACATCTCGGCGGGCGGCGACTTCGAACAGTCGTATTTGCAGAATTCGCTTTGTCGTTTGGTTGAGGAGACGGTTAGCGCGGGTGTGATTGTTGTTTGTGCGGTTGGAAATGCGGGGCTTGCGCCGGGGCACCCGGTTTTGCCGCCTGCGAGCTCACCGTCGGCGATTGCGGTTGGTGGATCTGGACGATCAGAACTCACTCGATCGCGCGCGGCGCGGGATGTATCGATCGTCGTATGGACCAACTGTTGATGGATTACAGAAGCCGGAAGTGATTGCGCCCGGTATTTGGGTTGCCGCGCCGATACTGCCGCACACGCCCACGGCCGTTCAGGCGCGACTTTACGCCGAGCTCGATGCGGCTGCTGATGATGAATTGTCGGAGATCGTCGTTACGCATAAGGGCGTGGACAAAGATCTCGACGCGGCGCGCGATCTGGCCGCGCCGCTGTTGCGACAGTTGATTACGATCAAGTTGCGCGAGGGCAATGTTATCAACCAGCACTATAAATTCGTTGACGGGACGTCATTTGCTTCGCCCATCGTCGCCTCGATCGTTGCGTGCATGTTGGAAGCGAACCCGAAACTCACGCCTCAGCAAGTGAAGCGAATTTTGATGGATACTGCCGAGCGCGTCGAAGGTGTTGCAGTGGAACGACAAGGCTGGGGCGTAGTCGTGCCACGCAAAGCAGTATTGAGATCTGCAGATTTGAGATTCATAGATCTCAGGTGGACAGGCGGAATGTGCGTGTGCAACAATTCGCCTCATCCTAAGCCAACCGAAGAATGGGAGAGTTTCTGAGTTTGTATGTCTGAGAATGAAACCGCAATAAGCAATGGCGCGGCCAGCCCCGCCGAGTCCGCGCCTGAAGCAGCCACCGAAGAGATTACCTATCACGCAGTAGAAAAAGACGGAGTCGTCACCGCGATTTGGGAAATGCAGGGACGCAAGCACCTGCGCACGATCGACCCTCGCTCGCGTCAGGGCCAGGACATCCTTCGTCTTTACACCACCGAGCATCACGACGAAGCCGGTGAAGCTGCGGCTTCGTAACGAAACGATTAGGTGATTAGTTAATCGACCAGGTTCTGCGGCTCGCCCCTTACGAAAGCCTCAAGATTATCAACTAGCTGATCGGCGAGTCTCTGCATCGCCTGCCTGCTGGCCCACGCGTTGTGCGGGGTCACGATCAGGTTCGGCAGGTCGGCTTCCAACAACGGATTTCCTTCGCGCGGCGGTTCAACGCGCAGCACGTCGATGCCCGCGCCGCCGAGCCGTCCCGTTTTCAACGCCTCAAGCAAAGCGCGATCGTCAATCAACCCGCCGCGTGCGGTGTTGATAAGTAGCGCGTCGCGTTTCATCCGGCCCAACTCTTCAGCGTCGATCAGTCTCTCGTTTCTTCCGTCAACGGACAATGCAACGAAAGCACGTCGCTGAATCGCAAAACGTCGGCGAACGATTTTCGCCCGGCACGTAATCGAGTCGTGCGTGTTTGCGTTCGGCGACGATCACTTCCATTCCGATCGCGCGTCCGAGTTGGGCCATCGCCTGACCCAGCGTGCCGAATCCGACGATCCCCAACGCCGTCCCGCGCAGGTCGCCGATCGGGTGGTCCAACAGACAAAACTTCCTCGCCTCGTGCCAGCGTCCTGCTCTCACGTCGTCACGATAAGCAACAGATTGCGACGCAACGCCAGCATCAGCATCAACGCATGTTCCGGCAGTGAATTGACTGCGTACCCGCGCGTGTTGCAGACGGCGATGTTGTGCGTGCGGCAATATTCGAGATCGACGTTGTCGGTTCCTGTGGCGGCGACGGCGATGAGTTTCAATTTAGCCAATTGCGACAGGGTATTTTCACGCAAAGCGAGCTTGTTGCAGATGGCGATTGTCGCGTCGCGCAGCCGATCGACGGCCTGACCGGAGTCAGTTTCGCCATATTCGATCCACTCGTGATCGAAGCGCTGGCCGGCGAAACTCTATATTGAAAGTGTTTCGTTCGAGGAAGACGATTGATTCAAGCATTTCCTTCATCGAGATTGGATCGAATCCATTTATTTGGAACATTCGGGTATCTCTTCGGCGTCGGCCGACGGCCACTATTCCTAACTAAACCCAAGTCTACTAAGACTTAATTGCCACCATCCCACCCTTTCCGTAAATCGCTTCGAGTGGAATGTCTGTTGCTTTTCCGGCCTGCGTTCCATTCCTCCGAAGTTTTTGACGGGTTGTCCATGCACAGGAACTCGTCGCCCCCGAACGTGCACCGCAAACACGAACAAGAAGGAGAAGATCACATGAAGGCAACAAGACTCCTGCCGTTTCTGATAGCTGTCCTGCTAAGTTCCTCAGTTGTTGCGTTTGGTCAAACGACCGCAAGGATTTCCGGTACCGTCACCGATGAAAAAGGTGCGGTCATCTCCAACGCAACTGTCACCGCCCGCAACACTCAGACGAACATCTCACGCACGATCGCTCAGACCGGTGAAGACGGACAGTATCGTTTTGAAAATCTACCTGTCGGCCCTTACGAAGTCACGGTCCAGGCCACCGGCTTTGCGAAGTACGTGCAGTCCGGTATCACGCTGGTTCTGAACCAAAATGCCGTTGTTGACGTGTCCAGATGAAAGCCGGCGGTGTTCAGGAAGTAGTGAACGTCACGGAGAATGCCGCGATCATCAACACGAGCAACGCGGAAGTCTCCACTCAGTTTGACTCGCGACGCTTGTCCGAACTGCCGCTTGGGTCCAACTCGCAACGTGCTTGCCGTCGCGCTCTCAGCGCCCGGCGTCAGCCAGCTCGGCGCGGGCCAAACCGGTTTCGCGGCCGGCATCAGCTACTCGTCCAACGGCGGCCGCGTTCGTTCCAACAACTTCATGGTCGACGGCCAGGACAACAACGAGCCAGGCGTCGCCGGCGCTGCGCAGCCGCTGAACAATCCTGACCTGATTCAGGAAGTCCGGCTGATCACGAACCAGTTCCTCGCGGAATACGGACGCAACTCCAGCTCAGTATTCAACGCCATCACGAAGGCCGGCACCAACAACTATCACGGCTCGCTCTTCTGGTTCCACAACGGCAACGCGCTGAACGCTTGCAGCAATACCGACAAGCGCGCCGGATTCTGTAACCCGAATGCGACACTCGATCGAGCAGACACGCGCCGTTCCGCATTGAGAACCAGATCGGCGGCACGTTCGGTGGTCCACTGCATCTGCCGCGTTTTGGCGAAGGTGGTCCAGTCTACATCAGCGGCGAGATCGCACGTTCTTCTTTGGTTCGTATCAGCGCTGGAGCGATCGCCAGCTCGGTTCCGGCACCACGCTAAACGGCGCGCCGACCGAAGCAGGCCGCCAGATTCTCCAGGCCGCAGCCGGTAACCTGCCGCAAGTGCAGGCGCTCTTGAAGCACTTGCCGGCCGCGCAGACGCCGATCAACCAGAGCGCACCATTCACCCTCAATGGTCAGAACTTCACGTGCCGCTGGGTTCGCTGACCGGTTCGACGGCGTTCTTCTTCGACAACCATCAGGCTTCGTTCCGAGTTGACCACAACTTCAACAGCAATCACATCACTAACCGGCCGCTACCTGTTCAGCGATTCCGATACCGGCGGCACGGGCCAGGCGACACCGCCGGGTCTGACCACGCAAAACGTCGCGCGTCAACAAACGTTCGCTCTTTCGCACGTCGGAACTTTCTCGCCCACCGTCGTTAACGAGCTGCGCGTGGGTTATCAACGGTTCGCGACCGTAACCAGCGCGACCGATCCGCGTTCCGAAGAGATTCCGTCTCTCGAGATCTCTGAGCTCGGCCTGATTGGCTTCAACGCTGCTGCGAGCAGAACCGCAATCGGTCTGGCGGTGAATCTGCCGCAGTTCCGCACCAACAACATCTACCAGATCCAGGACAATCTCTCCTGGACGCAGGGCAATCACGCGATCAAAGCTCGGCACCAACATCATCGAGAACCGCATTCAGAGCTTCTTCTTCCCGACCATTCGCGGCCTGCTCCGCTATGCGACGTTGAACGCGTTTGTGAATGACTTTGCCGAAGCCGCAAACATCAACAAGCCACTGCCCGGCGGTGAAGCGATCAATAACTACAATTGGTTCGACGTTCACTTCTACGGTCAGGATGAGTGGAAGATCCGACCGAACTTCTCGCTGACCTACGGTCTGCGATACGAGCGTCCGGGTGAAGCCACGCTGAGCCTGTTGCCGGCGAACGAACGAATCGTTGAAATCGCCGGCGGCGATCACGCGCTTCGCCATGCAGTCCGGTGCCGAAGATCGATAAGAACAACTTCCAACCGCGCATCGGTTTCAACTGGAACCCGCGCACGGATCCGGACGGCATTCTCGGATTCATTACCGGCGGCGATAAGCTCGTCTTCCGTGGCGGCTATGCCATAACTCACGACTACACGTTCATCAACATCGCGCTGAATGTCGCCAGTTCGTTCCCGTTTGTGGCGGCGGTGAGTTTGCCGGCGAACTCGACGTTTGCAGGCGCAGCTTCAGTTCCCAATGCCTTTACGCGCTTGCCGAATGTGTCGAACGCGGGTGTCAATCCGAACGACGTTCACGAGAACGATCGTCGGCGAAGATTTCCGCTCACCTTACTATCAGAGCTTCAGCTTTGAGGCACAGCGTGAACTCGGAACGAACGTCGTTTTCCGTCTCGGCTATGTCGGCTCGAAAGGGTTCAGCGCTGTTCCAAACGCTCGACGGAAATCCACGGCGTTTGGACGTGCCGGCGAACTGCAACCCGACTTTACGGCCAACCTGACAGTTGCCGCGTAAATCGCACTGCAGGCTGTCGTTCGCCTGCGGGCCAACGCTGCCTCGTCGATTTATCACTCGCTGCAAGCCAGCATGGAGAAACGACTGAGTCGTGGCGTCAGCGCGGGTGTTCACTACACCTGGAGCTCGTTTATCGACACTGCTTCCGAAGTCTTCAATCCGTCGAGCGGCGAGGTAGCGGTTTCGCAAGATTCGTTCAATCGCAACACCGATCGTGGCTCGTTCAACTTACGACCGGCCGCATCGCCTGACCGGCAACTTCGTTTACGAATTGCCGTGGTTCCAAGACTCAGACAGGATTGAAAGGACACTTGCTCGGCGGCTGGCAGTTCAACGGGTTCTTCACGTTCCAGAGTGGCGCGCCGTTCACAGTGCTGAATGGGTCGGATCCGACCGGTGCGCTGTCCGGGATCAACACGCTGGTGGGCGATGCGATTCGTCCGAACGTTTACACGAACCTCGATGTTTCGCGTATGAGTGTCGAGCAATTGTTTGCGCTCGATCAGTCGCTCAGAGCACAGGCCAGACCCAGGCAGCGCAATTCGACGCGATTCCGAATGCGAACAAGGTTGCAGGTCCACTGCCTGGACCTGCGCTGCCAAACACTCTGTTTACGGTTCGCAGGGCCGTATCGTGCGAAACAATGACGGCTCGTTCAGCCTCTTTGTTGATTTCCTCGGCTTGCCGACGGGACGCGTCGGGAACGCCGGCCGGAACATTCTTCGCGCCGATGGCATCAACAACGTCGACATCGGCATCTTCAAGAACACGAAATTGGTGAAAATCAGCGGCTTCAATTCCGCGCGGAGTTCAACAATTCACCAACACGCGCGACTTCGGCATTCCGGAAGGCCGCGCTAACTCAGCTAACTTCCTGAACCAGTGGGGCACGAACGGCGGAAACCGTCGCATCGTCCTGGGTCTCAGGTACATCTTCTAGCCTCAGGGCGCCGACCTCGGATCCGTGGGTTCATCCAGCTGTTTAGTACTTTCTGGGTCAGGCGATAACACCGCGATAATGAAAGGCATCCTCGATAAGAGTGCAGGCGATGAAGCTATCTATCCTTTTGCTTTCGTTGTTGCTGGTTCCTGCGGTGTCGCGCGCGCAAACGCCTGCCCTCGTCAACTGCTCCCGAAGTTGAAGTCGTCAAATTCAGTTGGAGCAAAGAACGACTGAACTGGGAACAGAATCCTTTCAGTGGTCCAAACGAAAACTTTCACGAGATGCAGTTTCGCGCGCGTTCCGAGAAGCGAGTTTCGGATGCAAAGCGCAGTGGCACAACCGGCCAGCAGGCATCAGCGGAGCGCGATGCGAAAGCCGACGCCGCGATCGTTCAAGCCGGACGCCAACCTTCAGGACCAGCGCGTTATTACTTCATCTATCGCGCTTCGCTGAGTAACTCGAGCACGAAACCAATCGCAGAGATCGATTGGGACTACGTTTTCGTCGACTCTGGGACGGGCCAGGAGTTGAGCCGGCATCAGTTCACCAGCACGAAAACAATCGCGCCCGGCAAGAGCAAAGAACTGTCGTTTATGTCTTTCGACACCGCCCACCAGAGCGCATCAGCGTCTTTGCGTTGAACAAGCAGGAACGATCCGGAATGCTCGACCACGTGGTTGTCGTCAGAGTTAAATACTCGGACGGCACCGTATGGCAGCAATCACAACCTTCGCAATGACAACATCCGTTTCCAACATCAGGCGCGCGTCGACAGACGACGCGAGCACGCTGACGCAGATCGCGCTTGACGCGAAGCGTCACTGGGGTTATCCCGAGCATTGGATCAAGCACTGGGAAGCAGACCTTACAGTCTCGCCTGATTTCATTCGCGACAATCATGTTTACGTCTTCGAGCGCGACGGTGATGTGCTTGGGTTCTACGCGCTTTGTGGCATAGAAATAAGGGGAACAAAGCGGAGCTGGAACACATGTGGGTCACGCCTGCGGCCATTGGTACAGGCATCGGCAAGGAGTTGTTTCTCGACGCGATGGAACGAGCGGCAGCACTCGAGGTCCGCGAGATCGAAATCTCAGCGGACCCGAATGCTGCCGGTTTCTACGAACGAATGGGGGCGTCGCAGATCGGCGAGACCGATGGCAGTATCGATGGGCAGGTTCGTAAACTGCCTCGGTTAAGAATCGAACCCACCTAGTTATCGTTCGGCCGTTTCGGCGCTTCCCGCGGTTCGCTGCGTGGCGATTCGCTGCGCGACGGTGATTCACTGCGCGGGGCTGGCGACGGCGGCGGTGACGACCGTGGAGACTCCGATCGTGGTGACTCCGACCGCGGAGATTCCGATCTTTGTGGTGGATCGGATCTCGGTGGCGGATCAGAACGAGGCGGCGGAGACGGACGCGGCGATTCCGATTTCGGTTCGGACCTGGGCTCCGATCTAGGTTGAGATCGTGGTTCTGATCTGGGTTCACTCCGCGGTTCTGAGCGTGGTTCAGATCGAGGTTCAGGGCGTGGCTGTTCCGCACGCGGCTCAGAACGAGGTTGTTCCGCGCGGGGTTCAGGGCGGGGCTGTTCAACGCGGGGTTCGGAGCGTGGTTGTGTCGGGGGTGAGGACTCGATTGCTTGTTGAGTTCTCGTGCGCTTTTCTACTCCTTCAGGCATCGAGGGGCGGACGATTCGACCAGGCGCGGGACGCGATGTTGGTTCCGGACGCTCGACAGCTCCTGAAGGCGGTGCTTCCGTTGAAGGCGCAGGTCTCGACGGTGTTTCAACCGTTGGCTCTGGCGCTTCAGCTCGTCCGCGTCCGCGGTTTGGACGTCCGGCCGGAACCTGGCTGGGCACCTCGCTGGGCTCTTGGCTCGGTTCCGCGTTAGGTGTTGAATTCGCCGGCGTGTTGCGCGGCGTGCTGTTGTTCTCCGCGTTTCGTTGCGGAGGTGGTGTCTGTCGTGGCTCACGGCCGCGGAAAACACGCGAACGCCGCAGGTCTTCGTCGAGCGTAGCGCCAGGCGCGCGTTCCGCTGCGCCGGTTGGACGCTCCATAACGTCCGGCAAACGTCGCCCACGAACTCCCTCACTTCCATCAGCCGAAGGCGCGTTCCCCAGCAACGTCGCAGGACGGCGCGGCAAGTTCTCCACTTCAGGATCAGCGTCGACCACTCGACGCGCAACCGGCTCATCGGCAACCGGCCGGCCTAACGAACCATTACCGAAATCGCGTCGCGGCACTCGCGTGACTCCGCGCCAGTTCTTGTATTCGTCGGCGTTGCGACCGCGGCCATCGCCATCACGGCCTCCACCATCACGACCTCCGCCGTCTCGGCCACCACCGCGCCCCCCGCCGTAGTGACCTCCACCTCCGCCGCCATTCCGATCGTGACGGCGGTAATAACGCGAGTGCGGATCCCGCTGGTAATAATTGAGCGGATACCAACAGATGTTGTCGCCGAACGACCAATCGAACGACACAAAAGCGACGAGCGCCGGTCGCCACCAACTGCGCTTCTTGTTAAACTGGCTGCGCGGCACCCATACCCATCCATTGTTGTAATAGACCCAACGGCCGTAGTGATACGGCGCCCAACCCCACGGTTCGTAACCAACCCACGTCCAGCCATAAGGCTGCACCCACGTCCAATGACCGTAGCGATACGGCGCCCAGTCGCTGAAGGCGTTGATCACGCTCGCATGTGGACGCCAGATCCAGCCGTATTCGCTTGCTGTCGGTCCATTCGCCATAAGTTGTCGAGATCTTCGGCGCCCCAAACGTATTCGTCGAAGTATTTGGAGTCGGGACGAAATCGTTGCGCGACCTGGCGTTCGCGTTCGCCGACCCACTCGATCGATTGCGTCGGCGGACCAGCGGCGAGCAGATCCCAATCGCCGGCGTTGGGCCGGTGACGACGAGTTCGGCCGAGCGACCGTCGCGAAGCGAGAATCCCGAAGTATCCGAATAGATTCGCGCACTGCCGCCGTCACGCACCGTCAAACGAACACGCCCTTCACGCGGCACGTCGATGCGATAGTGTCCGGCTTTTTCAGCGGCAAGTGTGCTGCGAGGCGCGTCGACTTCGAAGAATCGCTTGTCGCGATCGAACTTTGCCAAGCGAACGATGACGGTGCCCTCGACGACACTGAGCGCCGTGCCTTCATCGCGCAGAGTAACGATGCGCAGCACCGTGTTTTCGCTAAGCCGGACGAAGTTGCGGGAGTCGAATTGCACTTCGATCCGGCTGTCTTTGCCGGTGGCGACCGTGTCGCCTTCGACGAGCGGGTAGTTCAACTGGACGAGTTCCCAGTCTTTGATTCCGTCTCGTTTCAGGTTTGCCTCGCCGGAGATCATGCTGATGCGGACGACGCGCGCTTTCACGTCGTAATCGTCAGGCTGATCGTCGTCGTCATCGACACGGGCGGCGCGGGCGGTTATGGTTAAGGAAAGAAAGGTCAGCAGCAGTAGAAGGAGGCTGGCATTTAGTCGGGAGACTCGCATGGTGGTGCTCCTATTCAGTTGTTTTCTTGAAACGCGAGGGCGGCTTACGAGTGCGGTGTCTGGTGACCGCTTTGCTCCGCAGTGACGAGCACAACTGCGACAACTTTGAGATTACAACGGCCGTGTCAACAAGCGCGCTACAGCAGGACCAAAGCGGCGACCTGGCACCGCACTCGGAAGAGGCCCACCTGGCTCAATTCATGGTCGTTTACTGGCAAAAAATATGCCCGTAAATGATGCGAATTAAGCGCGTTTCGCTTAATTGAGAGTTCTCAAATGCACTGCTCACGAGAACTGTTCAATCGATGCGGCCTTGAGAGATCTCAAATTACGATCGGTCCATGCTGTGAGAACTTGTTTGCAGATCGAAATGAGCAAGTGATGCCTTAGACCGTGCAACCGCAACACCAAATGGTGCGAGCGAATGTTGTTGGAGAGTGAAGTTTCCCGCAAAGACGCAAAGGCGCAAAGAGGTAAGACGCAAAGTCGTAGGGAAATTCTTGCTCGGGTTATCTTTGCGCCTTTGCCCCTTTGCGGGAAACTTCACTCTCAAGTTGAACTTTCGAAGGTGAATCTCCCAAACGAGCGCGCGGGTGATGGCGATCGTAAGCCGAACGCAGGTGTATGATCTGTGATGTGCGTGTAGATCTGGGTCGTGGAGATGTCGCTGTGGCCTAACAGCGCCTGAACCGAACGCGAGTCAGCGCCGTGTTGCAACAGGTGCGTGGCGAAACTGTGGCGCAGCGTGTGAGGCGAAACTTTTTTGATTCCCACCCGTTCCGCGTATCGCTTGATCATCGACCACGCGAGGTGTCGCGTGAACGGCTTGCCGCGGTGCAGGAAAACATTGCGGCAACGACTGCTTGCCATAACTCGGCTTTCACCGCCGCATACTGTTGCAGCCAATGAATCGCGCTCTTGCCGAGCGGGACGCGTCGCTCCTTGCTTCCTTTGCCATGACAGACGACCAGGCCGGCTAGCAGATCGACGTCGACTGCTTCAAGGAGACCATTTCCGAAACGCGCAAACCGGTCGCGTACATGATTTCCAGCATCGCGCGATCGCGAATCCCTTCGGGAGTGGAAATATCAGGCGCGGCCAATAATCGATTGATCTCGTCTTCGGTGAGAAATTTCGGCAGGTAAGTGAAACGTTGCGGCGTGTCGAGATCTTCCGCAGGATGCGTCTTGATGTGACCATCCAGCATTAGAAACTTGTAAAAGCCCCGCGTCGCACTGACTGCACGCGCGACCGACGTCGGCGCAAGTCCATCACGTGACAGACTCGCAATCCACTTTCGCAGATCGGCGCGGGTTAACTCGACAGTTGCTTTCCGTTTCCGATCGCCCACTGTTGCAGGCGCGCCAGATCGCGCTCGTAACTCTCGAGCGTGTGTCGCGCAAGTCCCTTTTCGACCTGGATGTAAGTGAGAAATTCTTTCTTGAGATCGCGATCCACGGCGCACAGATTACCATCAAATCCGTGTGCGGTTGGATCATTCGTAGCGGAGGCATTCGATCGGATCGAGGCGTGAGGCTTTGCGCGCGGGCCAGACGCCGAAGATCAGACCAACACCGATCGAAACAGTTAGACCGGTGACCACGGCCCACGTCGGAATCGAGGCCGGCAATGCTCGGGATCAAGAACATGATCAACTGACTTATGCCAACGGCCAGCAGCACGCCGAGCACGCCGCCGAGAAACGTCAGCATCATTGCTTCAAACAGAAACTGGCGCACGATGTCGCGGCGGCGCGCGCCAATCGCTTTGCGCACACCAATCTCTTTCGTCCGTTCGGTGACGCTCACGAGCATGATGTTCATCACGCCGATGCCACCGACCAGCAGACCAAGACTCGAAATCGCGATCGCGATCAGGCCGACCATCGCCGTGATGCTGTCGAACTGTTCGATAAACTTGTCGGCTGTCTTGATATCGAAGTTATTCGGATCGCCAAACTTCACTCCGCGCCGGCGGCGCAGAATCTCTTCCGATTGCGTCAGCGCCTCCTGAACCTGACCGGAGCGACCGCGAATGACCATCAACAGGTAACCTTTTGCGGGTGCGACCTTCTGCGCTGTGCGGAACGGAATGTAAACCGCATTGTCTTCTTCGTTCTCGCCGAAGAACCCGGCCTTTCGTTTTTCCAGCACGCCGATGATTTCAAAGTTGTAGCCACCCATGCGCACCTGCGTGCCGGCAATTGATTCGTCTGCCGGGAAACAGCGCGTCGGCGGCATTCACGCCGATGACCATCACGTTGGCGCGTTGCTGATCGTCCAACTCCGAATGAATCGTCCTTCCTTCAAAGCGATGTTCGTGATGTCGGCGTAATTCGGCGAAACGCCCTGCGTGTTTCCCCAGCGATAGTTGTGGCCCTGGTATGTGATGTTGTCGTCGAATGGACCGCCGCCGTAACCGACATTCGGCGCAACCCACGCGACATCTTCAACCGCCGGGCGCATGCGCTTTGATAGCTTCGGCATCAGCGACCGTCAACGGTTTGCGCGTTCGTTCAGAGCGATCTTCGCCGGTGCGTGGACCAGTCGAGAGATGGAAAGCATAGATGTTGTTCGTTCCGTACTCTTCGATCATCGACGACGATGTTCTGGCGCATTCCGGTGAGAATCGACGCGATGGAGATCGCCGTCATCACGCCGATGACAATGCCGAGCACGGTTAGAAAACTTCGAAACTTGTGCCCGCGCACGCTGTCGAGCGCCATCACAGCGTCTCGCGCAAAATACCTTTTGGCACTCGAAGCTTCATTGTCAATTACGTCGCCTGCGTTAAAGCCAGAATCGGATCGAGTCGCGCCGCTTTGAACGCCGGATAAATGCCGGCAATCATGCCGACGACTGTCGAGACAACCAACGCCATGAAGATGTAGCCAGATCGTGATCGTCATCGTGATCGACGCGAGCGTCGTGATCAACGTAGTGACGCCCCAGGCCAGCGAGCAATCCGAGCACGCCGCCAAGCGCGCAAAGAATTGCCGACTCGATCAGGAACTGCATCAGAATCTGCCGCCGCGTCGCGCCGACTGCTTTGCGCAGTCCGACTTCGAATGTTCTTTCGGTCACGCTCACGAGCATGATGTTCATCACGACGATGCCGCCGACGACCAGCGTGATCAAAGTGATCGGCATGACGACCAGTCGCGATGCTGCCGGTGAACTCGTCGATCTGGTTATTCAGTTCCTCGACATTCACCAGGCCGAAATCGTCTTCTTCGTTGCCGTTCAGCTTGTGCTTGATGCGCATCGCCACACGCGCATCTTCAATCGCCTGTTGAAAGGTTTCGCGCGTTCGGCTCTTGCCGTGAATCCGAAGCCGTTGCGACCGAAGATCTGCAGGTGAGTTGTGACGGGAATGTAAATGTGACGGTCGAAAGAGTCGCCGAAGAACGATCCGCGTTTCTCTTCCACGCCAACGACGCGCATCGGCAAGCCCGCGAACCTTCAACGTCTTGCCGATCGGATCCTGTTTGGAAAAAACTTGTCTTTGATGTCGCCGCCAAGCACGACAACCAGCGCCGACCGCTCAACTTCGTCGTGCGGAAATGAAACGACCGTGACTCGATTGTCTTGTCTTCGATCTCGACCATGTTTGCCGTCGCGCCGAATCACGCGCGTGCCCGGGAAACTCGATGCCGTCCTGCTTCAGATCAACTCCGCCGCCAATCGCCGGCGCCGACTTCATCGCAGGTCGCGCAATGGTCGCGCACCCACTCGTAATCGTCCCAATTGATCCTTTTGTTGCGACGGTTGCGGCGCTCAAACTCTTCGTCGTCCCATGTCGCCGGAGAAAGCCATGCGAGCAATCATGAAGTGATTGCTGCCGAGAACTTTCGTGACTTTCTCGATGACGTAAGTGTTGAAACCGCTGATCGAAGCACCGACCGTCACGACCGACGCCACGCCGATGATGATGCCGATGAGAGTCAGGAAAGCGCGCAGTTTATGGGCAAAGATCGACTGCAGAGCGATCTTAGCGCATCAGAATAAAAGGAGATTATTGCTTTCATGGGATGCCGGGTGACACGTCGAACTCGGTCGCTATACGCGGCTAAAAGCGGCGAAGTTCGGTGAGAGTGGAAGTTCCCCGTAAAGGCAGTAAAGGCGCAAAGGCGCAAAGACAGTTCTTACACGTCAGTCTTTGCGTCTTTGCGGGAAACTTCCACTTCACGCACTAAAGACGAACCAAGAGACTCTTTTATTAACAGCTCAATTCATTTCTTCCGCGGTCCCCTGGTCGGTTTTAACTTGAACTTTTCTGCCCAGCTGATCGCGTCCGGTCACCTGCATGACCACGAAAAGCGTCAGAATCGAGCCGATCGTGATTGCCAGTCCCGTGAAGCCCTTGAGGAAGAAGGCGTAGGAGAACATGACCAGGTAGATAAACTGCGCCAGCGCCGCCTCACGGCTCGCGAAACGAATCCCAACCACCAGTCGCAAGTAGGTCACGACCAGAAAAATCGAGACCGCCGCGGCAATCGCGAACGAGGCGTGAATCGAAACGTGATCCACCAGGTAAGCCAGCAACAGATGGAAGGAAAAGAACGCGGCAGCGAGGAAGAAATAGTTCATCGGATGAAGATCGATGCCGCGCATCGTCGTGATGATCAGCATGAGGAAGAAAAAGAAGAACAGTGAAACGGGGGCAAGAAACTTATTTTGCCGGCGAGTGGTCCGGGCTGGAGTTTTTCCGGCATCACCATCGCGATCTGATAACCGGACAGCAGATTCTTGTACTTCCACTTCAGGTCCCAACCATTGCCGGTCTCGGTTTTTTCAGAAGGAGAAAAGGTGTTGTCGGGAAAGTCGATGTCTTTGAAGTTTGTTGTTCATGCGCAGCGCGAAGTCGCGGACTTGCGAGACATCTTTCGCGCCGAAGCTGTAGCGCCATTCGTTGAGACCTTGCGAACGATATCCGACGGCGAGTGTCGCGGTTTTGCCGGGGCCGACTTTCGCGATGCCCTTCGCCGCGTTCTCATGCGTGGTTAGCGTTGCCGGGTTGCCGTCGACGTTAAATGTCAGGTTGTCGTAAATCGCCTGCGTGGTCGGGAACTTGAGTTCGAATTCGACTGACTGTTCTTTGTCGCTCGTGTTGCGAAACGTGTAGTTGCCGGAGAAGTCGACTTTGTAAGTGCTGTACCAGAGCAGCCCCTTTTGCCGATGTGCGAGATCGAGGTTCACGTCGATCTTGCTGCTCTCCAACGGCAAGGTCAGTGAAAGCGTCTTCTGTCATCGTCTTCGTTACCATGACTCCGTTTTCCACCGAGCTACTTTCTTCTCGACAGGGGTTCTGTAAACAGCGGTGGGCGGCGCCTGATTGTGTTCAGCGCCCCAGAGAGAATCAACCTTGCTCGAAGACAGCGAGCTGGAATCATATGTTCGCGACAGGATCGTGCCGCCGAGTATGGCCCAGGCGACTGAAGTAAGGATGAAGATGAAGACGATAGCGATGATTCGTGCGGTCATTTGTTCTGCTCCTGCGATTTAGTCGGTGATCATTTCAGGCATTTGTATTGTTCCAAAATTCTGGTCCACCGGCGGTAACCGCACAATGTGGTGAGCCACAGTTGGAATAGTTCATCTCCACGTCGGGGAATGAGCCACGACCGAAGAAAACGTGCCGCGCCAGGCGGTTGAACATAGGGAAGCGCATCACGGCGCAACCCAATTCGATCAACTGTCGCTGTTGGAAACTGGAAGCAATACGACGCGCCCACAGACGCGACGCGAATCGCGCTCGAACATGCGTTGCCGTTGTATGCGTCCAGGATTTTGCGATCGCCGGCGCCGAGATAGTCGACGACAACTCGTGCCGCAAGTGCCGAGAGACGCATACACGGATCGAGTCCGCCTGCGGTCAGCGGTGAAACAGCGCCTGCCGCGTCGCCGATCAGCAGGCCGTGTTCGTTGGCGATGTTTCTCAGTACGCCGCCGACGGGGATGTAGCCGGCACGTCGCTCGATCTGTTTTGCTTCGCGAAGATCAATGATGTTTGTGACGCTCGCGCGAAACGTTTCGAGCGCTGCAACGGGATCGAAGCGTGGCGCATAACCGCCGACGCCGAGATGCGTCTCTTCGCCGTCGTGTGCGATCCAGGCGATGTAACCAGGAGCGAGCTGTGGATCGAGAAAACAGAGAAGCCGTGGTGGACCATCGAGCCGTGCGCCTTCGAAAACACTCTCGACGCCGACGATCCATTCGCGATTCAGATCGAGTTTGAGATCGCGAGCGACGTGCGAGCGCGCGCCGTCAGAACCGATCAGGTAGCGTGTCGTGATCGTGTGTGTTGGAAAGCTGGACCGTCAGTCTATCGCCCAGGGAAGTGTGGCCCAGGTAGCTAGTTTGCGGCAGCCAGTCGACCCCGGCGTGCAGACACTGTTGCAGGTAACGCTGGTAGAGTTGGCCCATGCGGCCGATGCGAAATTCGTCGTGCTCGCTGACGAGCTCTGAAGCGCGGCGAGACGGCGAATAGAGCGTTACGTGTTTGATTGGTGGACCAAGACAATCGTCGGGGATGTCGAAGTCGACGAGTGTGCGCCGCACGAAGATGCCGGTGGTATGGATCTTCTGATCGAGTGTGTTTTTGCGATCGACGAGGAGCACGTTTGCGCCGTGCCGGGCAAGCAGGCGCGCGCACTGAAGTCCGGCGAGTCCGGCGCCGATGATGGTCACGTCGTAGTTAGTTTTCATGCAATTTCCGCGAAGCTCTTTATTTCGCAAAGTCCAAAGGCAAAAAAGAGAGGAGGGGGACGGGTCGGCACTTAACTGTTTCGCATTTGTTTGATCAACGACTCCATGTGGCTCAGGTAGTTTTCGAGCGCGCTGCGGCCTGCGGCGGTCAGTTTGTATTCGGTCTTGGGCAGGCGGCCTTCGAAGAATTTCGTGCAGGAAATGTAACCTGCTTCTTCGAGCTTGCGCGCGTGTACGCTGAGATTGCCGTCGGTGGTATTCATCAGGTTTTTGAGATCGCTGAAGGTCAGCGATTCGTTTGCGGCGAGCGCGCTGATGATGCCCAGGCGCAGGCGTTCGTGGATCAGGCGATCGAGATTGGGCGCAGCGCTTTTTTCCTTCGCCGGAGAAGCCGGGGCATTGGGAACTTCGGCGATTGTCTTTTGGGGAACTGTCTTTTTAGCTGTCGATTGTTTAGCCACCGTATTTCCTCACAATAATTGCACCAAACAAGATGTGCAGACCGCCGAAGCCGGCTGCCATAAACAAATTTGCGTACGCGGGAAAGAAGAGCGCGGACGCGCCGAGCGCCATCAGGCAGATGCCCATGATTGGCACTACTTTGACCGAGTACATGCCGCCGGTGATCACGCCGGTTCCGTACAGTAACAACCACGTGCCGGGAATCGCTTTAGTCATTCCGGCCTGGACCAGCATAACGGTGAGCAGACCGCCTGCGATCATTGGCGGTGTCAGGCTGAAGACTGCTTTTCGTCCGGGACCGGAGCCGAGCGGCATTTCGATCGCGCGTGCTTTTCGGTCCATGGACCAGCCGGCGATCAGGAGTGAGATCAAGCCTTCCGCGATCCAGACTGCGAGCCAGGAGTTGAAACTGTGTTGCAGGGCGGCGATGCCGCTGGCGAGCAGAGCGGTGATGCCGATGACGATCTCGCCCCAGCCGGAGATGCCGGTGAAGGCCGTGGCGCGCTCCATCGTTTCGCGGATATAGCGCAGGTTGTCCATGGCCCGGTCGTGCAGGGCTGGAGGTTCGGGCTGGGTTTTGGAAACGAGCGGGACGGGCTTCATCGTCCGGGCATGTTACGCCTGTTCGGGACTCGCGTCAAGTACTTTATGAAGCAAAGAGAGGAGAAGCATTTTCCGTTTATCGTTTGTCATTTGCCATTTTCTATTTAAATGACAAATGAAAAATGCGAAACGGCAAACGAAAAATGCTCCCCGGTTTCAGCCGGTTGAGCCGGTGTCCTTCACGCCCGTGAATTCGTAAGTTATGTTCAGCTTCAGCGAGCCTTCCCCGATCTCAGCGCGGACGTCTTTCGCGCGCGCCTTCACGGTGCCGTTGCTGCCTTTGACCGGAATCATTAACGACAACTGTTGCTCGCTCACCAGCACGAGCGGATTCACGCGTTGATTGATCGCGCCCTGCACGAACACGGTAAGGAAGTTGTTCGTGATCGGATTGACGCCTTCGAGATTCACTCCCTGCACGTCGACATATCCAAAGACCGTCTGTTTCTCCTGATCGAACGACAACTTGATATTCGATTGCGCCCAACCTTTAAACTGCAGGCACTGTCCGGCGAGACTGTAGCTGCCAGTAAAAGCCATCGGCGCAGTCACGGTTCCGTTATGAAACTGGACGCCGGTCTTCACGCCGCTGCCTTCGGCAAGCAACGTGATCGAGTTTGTACACCCGCCTTGAAATAGCGCGGGTGTGATCTCCCCAAGTGATTCATCGAGTGATTCGCCGTTGTTGTTGCGGCCGAGATTAAACGTCGGTGTTCCCAGGCCGGTGAATGTTGTCGCCATCACTGCATCGATAAAACTCTGTTCGAGAGAGATGACGACCGTCGCCGGCGGAGGCGCTCCCTGGTCGGGCGGCTTGATCGCTGCGCCCGGCGCAGACTTCGCCGGCGGCGCGCCGAGAAAGAAGATCGCGGCGCCGCCGCCCAAAAGTATTCCGACCAGGAGAACGACAACGTATCGCATAGGGGCTCCTTTATCGAGGCGACGCGGTTGCGGCGGGTGAGCTGCTTCCGGCTGGTTGTGTTGGTGTCGGCGGCGGCGCCGTGTTCATGTTCGTCAACAGTGTTCTCAGCACGGCGGCAACCGTATTTGTGATTGCATCCACTTGCGCGCGCACCTGTTGTTCCGAAACTTTGTTGTAACCGGTCGGCACTTCGAACAGCGCCGGATCGACGGTGGTCGTAAGGTCGCGCATCTCGGCGACGATCTTCGCGCCTTTAACTCCCTGCACGTTGCCGCTCGCTTCGCTGTAGAGTTCGGCGCGCAGCGGCAGGCCCGTGTCTTTGTCTACATAGATGAACGATTCAGTCTTAACTTCGCCGGCTGAAGTTTGTGTTTGCGACGTGCGGTCGTAACGATATTTCACCGCTGTTCGGCCGTTCACAGTTTCCTCGCCCGCCGGTTGGATGCCTTGCAGTTTATCTAAATAAGCGACGATCTGACCGGGCGTCATTAGCTTGTGCAATTGAAATCCGGTCGCCGCCGGCGTCAGCTCCGCGTATTGTTTGCGAGCCGGCGAGATCGCGTAATGCTTGCCTGCATGGTCCAGGTATATTAAATCGGAACCGTCCGGCAGTTTAAACGAAACGCGACGATCGTCGCCGCTGCGGGCCACTTCGGCTGACAGTGTCGGGATGCCGATCGTCTTTTCGCCGCCTTCTGTTTCGGCGGTGAAGACAAGCGTGCCGCGATAGGTGTCAGGTTCACGGGCGGCGATGGTTGATGGCGGCGCGGTGGCCAGATTGGCATTGGCGTTCACGTTGGCGCTGGTGTTGATATTAGTGTTGATGTTCGCGTTTGCTTCCGGACCACGAGCGCAGCCGTTCATAGCAATAACGATAATTGAAATAGCCAAAACCAGAATAAGGGCCGGCCTTATATCGGTGTTTTTCATCTTTGCACTCTCCGCGGGATTCGCGCTTGCGCACGACGTTAATTTCTCGAGGGGGTGAACAGGGAAGGGCCATAGCATAGCACGAGCCTGAGGAACGCAGAAGAGGTGTGTTAGATAAACAGTGTACCGTGACCTACTACGCCGAAGGCGTTAAGTAATTCCAGCCCAGGGTTGCCTCAACCCTGGGAACAGCGAGAAGAGAAGTAGAAACACTGAAAGTGTTCGGTTTGCAATTTGGAACTCCTTCAGAGTTCAAGAAATTGACGTATAACTCAACCCAGGGTTGAAGCAACCCTGGGCTGGAATTACTCAACGCCTTCGGCGTACAAGCAGTAAGCGTTGAAACTGCATTCCTTACTGTTTAGCCGAGAAAAAGTTGACTTCGCGGTGAGTTTGGCTTAGAAGCACTGTCGCTTGGCCAAAACTGTTTGCGGGGGCTTACATGAAACACATTGCGCTCGTTTTGTTCATCGGTCTTGTCCTGTCACTCTGCAATCTTTCCGAAAGATTCAAGAAGAGCGGTTCGAACTCCAACTCTGCGCCGGCGATCAGCGAGAGCGACGCCAAGGCTGAGCTGGCCCAGCCGACTGCCGCGCAAGCTGCTGCCCTCTCGGGTGGTCAGGAAGCAAAATGGGAACGACAGGGAATGTCGTGGACCGTTCCGCCGAATTGGACCCAAACTTCAAACGATTCAACAATGTTCATGTGGCGTTCGCCGGGCTCAGGCGCTGCTTCGTTGATCGTGAACATCTCGCCGATGGACGACAGTTTTCCGCCGGACGTGAGTATCAAACAATGGTTCGAGCAAGCCAGAGGCCGCGCGAAGAACGGGCAGGTTGACGAGGTGAAGTGGGTCGAGATCGACGGCGTCAAAGGCGTTCAGTTTCGCGAAGCGAGTCAGGAGCATGAGGATTCGCCGCGACGTTTGCAATGGATAGCGTACCGGACCTACCTGGGCCAGCTACAATTGATAAACCTGATGCTGGCGAGCGAGAGCAAGGATTTCGAGCGGCACAAGGATGCGATGTACGGAATTCTTTACTCAGGCAAGATCGCTCACTGAGCAAAGACAAATCCAAACACAACGTGTGGCGAGCGACTCGCGCCTCTTCGAGTCGCTCGCCACAGTTACATTCGCGAGAGCAACGCAGAAATCTGTTACTGCTTGCGAATGTAGTTTCGATGGACCCAGGCGTCCTTTTCCGATCGATCCTGAGTTTCGAAAAAGATGTTCTTGTCGTCTTCGCGCGTGACTAGCTTGACGCGACGCGTCACCGGCTTCGCGGCGGCCGCCGGTCGTTCTGATTCGGCTAAGAATGCGTGAACGGTTTCGCTCGCCGCTGGTTGCGCGGCCGTTGTTTGATCCAACTCGGAAATCGCTTCGACCGCACTCGCTTTCAACAGCTTGGGCCAAAGTTTCACAAACAACGAGCGCGATGCGTAAACGTCAGCGCTGTTTACATGACCGTTGATGGCGAACACGTAGCCAATCACGTCCGTCTTATTTTTCAGTATTCCCGCCAGCGCGTTGACGTAATCGTTTGTCGTCTCTTTGACCTTAGAGTTTTCCACTGACAGCTCGTAGCTTGACGGCGACGCGGCGTCTGCCACCATCACCATGGTGTTAGCGCTCAGCTTCTCCTGGGCCACTTTCACGTTTTCCCAAACTGCCGACTGCGATCCGGAGCCTTTCGCCGCCAGTTTCAACCCCTTGGTGGCGACTGAATTCTCCGAAGAACTGAACGACGCCGACGCTTCGTTTCCGCGCTTGTTCCACCGGCCCGACTCGACGCAGAAAGCCGAAATCGGCATCCGGCGAGACTTCGGCGGGACGATGAAATCGATTGAGATCATGCGATCCTGGTCGCCGCCGCGAACAACGTCGCCGGCTTGCACGTAAACGTCCTGGTTAGAGAGGTTGCGGATCGCGAGCTCGTTGACGTCTTTGGTTTCATAAACGATTACTTTCTTCTGCGCGAGAGCTTCCTGCAGGGTCAGGAAGTTCTTTCCGGGCATCAATTCCTTGCCGTGTACGAGAAAGATAGAGAGGTTTTTGTGCGTGTATGGACCGGAGATGCGATAGCCGTTGGTGGAAGGTTCCTGAGGTTCCGGCGCTTTCGTGCTGGCGCTGGGAGTTACGAAGGCCGTCAGTGAAACGGCGACCAGAAGGCAGAGCGCAAGGATCTTAAGTGGTGATGAGTGGTGCATTGTCGTACTCCTTCACAAGGTTCGAGTAGCGTTTCTGGGGAGACGACTACGGGATAACTCTGATTGCCCGAAGGATTCAGGCTAGCGGTTGTAGAACGGGACCCGGGGAGACTTCTTGCGTGCTTCTGAGACGATGGGCCTTATTTGCGCGTTGTCCGGCTTCGTTCGAAATGTATGAAAAATCGTATGCGGCAGGAAAGCCCGCTTTTGAAACAACTCGCTTGCGATCCGGCGCGGGTCTGGGATAACTTCTCGCTGACCAAGTAAACCGGCCGTTTAAGACCCTCTCGTCCGTATTTCCGAACGTGTTAGTCACTCAGCACTGAGGGAATGTTGAGCATCACACAAGAACAATTCGACTCTTTATTGAGTTGGTTAAGTAACGATCGAGAATTTGCGGCTACAAAGTACGAGACCATTCGTTCCGGGCTCGTAAGGATCTTTGTGTCCAAGGGGTTCAACGACGCCGAGGACCTTGCCGACGAGACCATCGACCGCGTCATCACCCGCCTCCCGGACATCCGCGACACATACGAAGGCGAACCGAGCCGTTACTTCCACGGCGTCGCTCGCAACGTTATCAGGGAAACAGGGCGCCGCAAGGAAGTCACTATTGAAGTTCCGGCTGTCTGGGTCGATCCGCGGCCGACCACCGACGAGCACGAATGTCTCGAACACTGCCTGGAATTGTTGCCAAAACAGAAACGGGACTTGATTCTCGACTACTTGCTCTACGAAGGTCACCAGAAGATCGAGCACCACCGGCAGATGGCTGCGGAGCTCGGCATCACGGAGGGCGCCTTGCGCGGCCGGGTGCACCAGGTTCGCATCCGGATCGAGGACTGTGTGCGGCAATGCGCCGGCGGAACGCGAGTAACAAAACTACATCCCAAAACCATCGTAGGTAGGAGTGCAATCAGAGGGGGCGGCGAACCATCAATAAAGACGGAAACAATCAACTAAGGGGCTATCTGCTCGGTCAACTCGGGGAACCCGAAGAGCACGAAATCGAAATTCGGTTATTGACGGAACCTGAGTATTCAGAAGAATTAGACCTGTTGGTCGACGAGATCATCGAGCAGTATCTGGCCGGCGAGTTTCAGGGCGAAGAGCTGGAGCAGGTGCGTTCGTACTTTTTCCGGTCAGACGTGCGCAAGGAGCAGCTTCGCTTCGCGATCGCCTTGAAAGAGCGCCAGCCCAGCGCGGCCGTTGCTGCGGGATCAACATCCACTGTGACCGCGGTCACCGCGATGCCACCTCCCAAACGTTCGGCGACGGCATATCTGGCTATTGCTGCGATCTTCGTAGTGGCGTTGGGAGTTGGATTTACGATTTGGCGCGCGATTTATTCGCGATCCGATTTGGATCGCGGCCTCGTCGCCTTCAACGCCGCTTATGATGAAGAACGTCCAGTCGAGCCGCGTCTTTCCAGTCTGAAATACGCTCCGCTTCCTAACCAGCGCGGCGGAAACGCGAGAGTCAATTACGTTCAGCGAGATCTCGCGGCGACGCTGCTGTTGAAAGCTGTTGCCGAAAAACCAAGCGCAGCCTCACATAACGCACTCGGCCAGTATTACCTGGCGGAACGTCAGTTTGACAAAGCCATCGATCAGTTCAACGCGGCCCTGGCACTCGATCCGAACGACGCCAGGAGTCACTTCGATCTCGGCGCCGCGCTGATCGAAAAAGGAAAACTGGATCAGGGCGGAAAAGGAATCGAGGATTTCTCACGCAGTCTCGAACACCTGAACAAGGGCCTCCAGCTCGACAACTCTTCGCTCGAAGGTTATTTCAACCGCGCGCTTGCGTATCAATACATGAGTCTCGCGAGTGAGGCTGAAGCGGCGTGGAAAAACTATTTGGAAAAAGACTCGACCTCACCCTGGGCTGAAGAAGCAAGACGCAAACTCAAAACGCTGGAAGAGAGTCAGAAACGAACGTCCCGGACTGTCGACGACGCCCTCAACGAATTTCGCCTGACACGACAGGCGCGAAACGAAGAGGCCGCGTGGAGGTTGCTCGGCGAGCATTACACGTCCGCCGGCAACGAGATCGCGAATCGATTGCTTGATTCCATTGTCGGGGTCTCGTCTACTTCCAACCCAGCCGAGTCCCTCGCCGACCTTTCATACCTCGCCGAAGTTGAAAACAGGCGCACCGGTGATCGTTTCACCTCCCAACTCTTTAATCATTACAGCCGCGCGGGCCCGGACGTCCGTACTCGACTTGCAAGCGCCCGCCAACATGCCCGCAAGGCCTACACTCTTTTCACTCAATCACAGTTCAACGAAGCCGTTCGCGAATACATCGTCGCGAAGGAGGATTACGAGAAAGCCGGAGACACAGTCGGACAAACTTTCATTCTCTATCGCCTGGCGCACTGTTACGTGCTGTTGTCGCGTCCCAGGGATGCGAAGCAGGCTTTTCAACAACTGCTCTCGACTTGCGAAGCGAACGAGTATCGCTGGCTCGTAATCCAGTGTTTCTATGGTCTGGCCCATGCCAGCTTGGACCAGGCCGAATACTCGAAAGCCTTCGACTTCAGCACGCAGGCGCTGGAAAGAGCGGAGCAGTACGAAGATCAGAACAGCATCGTCAAAACTCTCACGCAACTCGCCGCGACCAGTAACGAGCTGAACCGCGGCAACACCACACTCGATTATCTCAGCCGCGCACTCGCGATCACGTCTGACAGGCACGTCGAGCCGTTGCAACGCTGGGGCGTGTTCGTCCAAATCGGTTTCCGCATATCGTCCATGCAGATTCCCGACGCGGCTTTGCTCTATCAAAAGGAAGCGCTGGAGATCGCGCACGACATGGAGCGGCCGCTGATGCTGGCCCGCTCGTACGGCTATCTCGGGTCGGCTAATGCGGCGTTGAAGAAGTATCCGGAAGCGGTGAGCCTGGCAATGAAGGGGTACGAAGTCGGCGCGAGTGTTGGGTCAACGCAGGAAGGCCGCGAAATGATGGCGCTGGCGTCGTGGTTACTGGGCGACATCCAGCGCGAGTCAGGCCAGTGTGACAAAGCGATCGCGGCCTACGATCGTTCCATCGAACTTTATCGCGAGCTGAAGTTTGAATACTTCAGCTACGCGGCGCACAAGGGAAAACTCTTTTGCTACTCCGCGGCCGGAGACGATCAGGCGACTGGAAATGAGCTCGCGACGGTGCTGAAGCTGTTTGAAGATTATCGTTCGACGATCACGAGAGAGAGCGAGCGAAACAGTTTCTTCGCGATGGAGCAAAGCGTTTACGATCTCGCAATCGATTACGAGTTCGGACGCAGAAACGATCCGGTCAAAGCCTTTGAATACTCTGAAGCGAGCCGCGCGCGAACACTCCTCGACGCGGTGAGCGGAAGCTCGTCGGTGCAGCGAACGCTTTATGGTCCGGATTTGGGGATCACGCCGGGCGGCAAGCCGTTGACGCTCGACAAGGTTCAGGCAAACATGCCTGCCGCGGCGCAGATTCTTCAGTATTCCGTCAGCGACAACAAAGTTTTCATCTGGGTGATTACCAAAACAGAGATCCAGCGTGAAGTTGTCTCTGTTGACGCTTCGACACTTACTGAGAAAGTTCGCAGCTATCTTGCGAGCGTGAACCAACCGCCGCGAGATGCGAACGCCGATCCGTCGAATACTGCGCGCGAGTTGTTTCAATTGCTGATCGCACGGGTCGAACGCCATCTCGATAAGAACAAGTTTCTCTGTATCGTTCCCGACAAGATTCTTCACTACCTGCCGTTCGATGCGTTGGTTTCGCCCGCAACCAACCATTACCTGATCGAAGACTACGTCGCCGGAACTGCGCCGAGTGCCACTGTCTTCGTCGACCTGACGAACGCGGCGGCACGAAAGAACGGCCGCAAGGGCGCTGAAAATTTTCTCGGCGTGGGCAATCCACGTTTTGATCGAGTCGCTTTTGATTCGCTAAACGATCTGAAATCGGCAGTGAAAGAAGTGAACGCGGTGGCGGCGTTCTATCAGGGTCATGCTCGTCGGCTGGTTGGACCAGAGGCGACGAAGAGCAACATCAGGGCCGAGATCGAGAAAGCTGACGTCGTTCATCTCGCAATGCATTACATACTCAGCGGCAAGTCGGAAATGCTTTCCGGTTTTCCACTGACGCCTGCGGCTTCGTCGATGGGCCAGGGCGCGGATGGCTTTTGGCAGGCGGCGGAGATTTACGGATTGAAGTTGCCGCGCACGCGACTCGCGTTGTTGTCGGCTTGTCAGACTGGAATCGAGCAGCAGTACGATGCGGAGGGAGCGGTTGGCGCGGCGCGGCCGTTTTTAGTTGCTGGCGTGCCGGTGGTGGTGGCGAGTCTGTGGGCCGTCGACTCGGATGCATCGGCGCAATTGATGATCGATCTTCACAAACACCGAACCCGCGAGGAACGCCCGGTAACGCAGGCGCTCAGAATGGCCAAGCTCGACATGCTGCAGGATCCGCATTACCGCCATCCTTACTACTGGGCGCCCTTCGTCGTCGTCGGCGGACTCTCGACGTTCTAAGAAGAAGAGTTTCCTTTCCTAACGGCTTTGCACGTTTCATATCGCCTTTGCAGGTCGTGTCGGCTTTGCAGGTTCGTGTCGGCTTTGCAGGTTCGTATCGGCTTTGCAGGTCGTGTCGGCTTTGCAGGTTCGTGTCGGCTTTGCAGGTTCGTATCGGCTTTGCAGGTCGTGTCGGCTTTGCAGGTCGTGTCGGCTTTGCAGGTCGTGTCGGCTTTGCAGGTCGTGTCGGCTTTGCAGGTTCGTATCGGCTTTGCCGCCGGATGTGAGGCGGGGCTTGCCCCGCCGGAGACATTGCAAAAAACCTTGGGCTACGCCCTCAAGGTTTTACGAATGTACCGTTGGCGCGTCGGCGTGGGGAACGAAGCACATGCGACAGCGCGCTTCGTACTTGTCAGCGGCGCCGACCGCAACGCGCTCCTGCGATTCGAAAGTGCGCTGCGAATAATTCGCAGGCTGGCCGCACTTCATGCAGATCGCGTGCGTCTTCGTGATGTACTCCGCAATCGCGAGCAGTTGCGGCATCGGTTCCCACGGTTTACCGGTGTAATCCTGGTCCAACCCGGCAATGATCACGCGCACGCCGCGGCGCGCGAGCTCATTCGCGACAATACACCAGCTTGCTATCGAAAAACTGTCCCTCATCAATACCGACCACTTCAGTGTCGGGATCAACCTTCTCCAGGATCTCCGCGGCGGAACGGCTGTTCGCCGACTCGTGCCGCATCTCCGAGTGCGAAACGATCTGGCTCTCAGAAAAGCGCGAATCGATCTCCGGCTTGAACACCTGCACCTTCTGCCGCGCGATCTTCGCGCGGCGCAAGCGGCGTATTAACTCCTCCGACTTTCCGGAAAACATCGATCCGGCAATCACTTCAACCCAACCTGCGCCGGCGCGCGAGTGTGGCGGCGGTTCCTCATGATTTACTTGTGCGACTAATTCATCCATCTGAGCTGTTTATTGAGTGTAGAGTTTGGGATTGTAAAACGGTGCAAACGCGGCGATCAGCGCCAGTTCAAAACTCATTGATCGCGTGACCAGGTCGCGCGACAACACGCCCCACGCGCCCTGTTTACTTCTGATGTCCCTGCCGCCCGTGACTTCGTCGATCACCGTGCCAAGCTCGCGGCGGCCTTCGACCACGTTCTTCACGAGGGTTGGCGGCACCGAGATCGACGGCGCCGCGCCGAACGCGCCTCGTTCGCCATCCGTGGCGTAGGCCCAACCACGCAGAAACGTGTGCCACTCGCCCTCGATCGAGATCGAGTGAAAACCGCCTTCAAGCCCGACGTAAATGTCGGCCTCGAGGCGACGGCTTTGGAGTGAGTCGCGTACCGCGAACGCTCGTTCCTGAGCGCCTTGCATCAACTGCCAGTCAGTCAACGGCATCGCGGGAACGGTCGTCTCGACGCGACGCGCGACGACGTTCGCGTTATTCCACGACGGATCGACGGCGGCGACACGGGCGACACTGGCGCGAACGGCCATGATCTTTGCCGCGCGATCGGACCCAAGGGCGATGGTTTTCATGATTCGTGTTCGTGGCGGTATCTCACGGGACACGGATGATACTCAATTACTGCGCGACTCAAAAGCGTGCTGCTTGACTTTAGTTTTCGCGGTTGTTGTAATCGATTTCTCCCAATTTCGAGGTACGTAAATGACAATCGACGAATTAGTTTACGATTGGAACACAATCGAGCCATCGTTCCCCGCACCAAACCGTCATGTCGGCATCGACGACGAGACTTTGCGCGACGGATTACAGTCGCCGTCCGTCTGTGAGCCAGACGTGGAAAAGAAACTCGAGCTGCTTCACCTGATGGAAGCGCTCAGCATCGACACCGCAGACATTGGTCTGCCTGGCGCAGGCGGAACGCACGCCGCCGGAGTCGAGCGTTTGGCCCAGGAAATCGCGCAGCAAAAACTCAAGATCCGGCCAAACTGCGCCGCGCGCACGCATCGCAACGACATCATTCCGATCGCGGAGATCTCGCAGCGCGCCGGCATTCCAATCGAAGCGTGTACGTTCATCGGTTCGTCGTCCGTGCGATTTTTTGCCGAAGACTGGACGCTCGAGCGCTTGTTGCAAATGACTGAAGAAGCGGTCTCGTTTGCCGTCGCTCAGGGGCTTCCTGTGATGTATGTGACTGAAGACACGAGCCGCGCCAAACCGGAAGTTATCAGGGCGCTTTACACGACCGCGATTCGCTGCGGCGCGAAAGCAGTTTGCGTTTGTGACACTGTCGGTCATTCGACGCCGGACGGCGCGCGCGCGGTAGTGAAGTTCGTCAAGAGCATCATCGAAGAACAGGGCGGTGGTATTCGTCTCGATTGGCACGGGCACCAGGATCGCGGTTTGGGCGTGATCAATTCACTGGCCGCAATTCAGGGCGGCGCCGATCAGGTTCACGGTTCGGCGCTCGGCATGGGCGAAAGAGTCGGCAACACGCCGCTGGATCAGTTGCTCGTGAATCTCAAGCTGCTTGGTTGGATCGACAACGATCTCTCGCGTCTCGGCGAGTATTGCGAAGTTGCCGCACGTGCTTGTGGTTGGACCGTTCCGGTCAACTATCCCGTCTTTGGACGCGATGCGTTTCGCACGGCGACCGGTGTTCACGCTGCGGCCGTGATTAAGAGTTACAGGAAAGGCGATCAGCGTTTGGCTGACATCGTTTATTCCGGCGTGCCGGCGGGCGAGTTTGGTCTCGAACAAGTGATCGAGATCGGACCGATGAGCGGGAAGTCGAATGTTATCTATTGGCTCGAAAGGCGTGGGATCGAAGCAGACGAGAATCGCGTCAATCGCATTTACGAACGCGCCAAAGCCGCGCACGGTGTGTTGGAAGAGAGTGAGATTCTAACCCTGGTCTAATTTGTGTCGATGAGCTCCACTCTAAAAACTTCACCATCTCTCACCGCTCGATCCTTGCTGTCGTCTAGTCAGGTCGGCCGCGCACTGGCTTTCTTCGAACGGAACGCCGCCGCGATCACCGAAGAGCACATTCGCATCTGCTCGATTCCGGCAAGCCCGTTTGGTGAACAAGAGCGCGCCGAGTATCTGCGCGAAAAATTCACTGCGCTGGGTTTGAGCGAAGTCGAGATCGACGAAGAGGGAAATTGTCTCGGGATGATCATCGGCGCTTCGCTGTCGCCGATGCTCGTTGTCAGCGCGCATCTCGACACGGTGTTTCCACCCGACACCGATTTCACAATCGTCAAATCAGGCGCACGATTGCTCGCACCGGGAATCGCCGACGACGGCTGCGGTCTTGCAGCTCTGATCGCGATCGCGCAGGCAATTCAAACCGAGAAGATCCGCCCTGATGGTTCGATCCTGTTCGTCGGCACTGTCGGCGAAGAAGGTGAAGGAAACCTGCGCGGAGTTCGTTACCTGATGACGCGCGGCCGTTGGGCGTCGAAGGTCGATGCGTTCCTGAGTTTCGATGGCCCAGGCCTGGATCGCATCACTCATCGCGCACTCGGATCGCGGCGTTACCGCGTGGAGATCCTTGGTCCAGGCGGACATTCATGGGGCGACTTTGGTCTGCCGAATCCGGTTCACGCCCTCGGCCGCGCCGTTTCAAAACTCGCCGGCTATCCGCTGCCACGTGAGCCGCGAACCACGTTCAACGTCGGACGCATCGAAGGCGGCACGACCGTCAACGCTATTCCCGATAAAGCGACGATGGACGTCGATCTTCGTTCCGGCGCTGACGCTGAGTTGCGCCGACTCGACTCGTATTTCCGGCGCGCAGTCAAACAGGCGGCAGAGGAGGAAAACGCAAACAGGCGACCCGGAGATCCATTGCTGGAACTCAAAGTCGCCCTGATTGGCGAGAGACCGACAGGCGAAACGCCGGCCGATTCTCCCTTAGTCGAACTGGCCGTCGAAGCTACAAAAATGCTGGGTGTCGATCCGCAACTCGATCAATCATCAACCGATTCAAACCTGCCGATCTCGCTTGGGATTCCGGCGATTACGCTCGGCGCCGGTGGCACTTCCGGCGCAACTCACACACTCGCCGAATGGTACGATCCACAAGGCCGCGATCTTGGGCTCAAACGAGGTCTACTCGTAATCCTTGGCATCGTGGGCCATTAACCACAAAAGGCACAAAAAAACACAAAAGGCACAAAGAAGAAAACCAGTTATTCAGGTTGGTTTTCCTTGTGCCTTTTGTGGCTTTTGTGCTTCTTGTGGCTAATTGATAGGAATAGTGATTGTCGCCGAACCTGCTTTGCCCGGAGGGAAGCGTTTCTGCCTCGCGATTCGCAACGCGTTCGCATCGCCGCCTGACGCCTGCGTCACACGTCCCGACTCGTCATACGTCACCGTCACTACGACTCGCTTCGCGCCTGGCTTCGCAGTATCAGCCGCGGGCGCCGGGGCGGCGGCAGTCGCGCCAGTTTCATTATTCTTCGCAGCGGCTTCGCGAGCGCGCCGTTCTTTTTCACGCTGGCGTTTCGCAGCCGCAGCTGGATCTTCAATGGCGGGCTCAGCCGTTTCTGTCGGGGCGGGCTGTGCTGGAGTTTCAGCCTGCGAGGCTTGCGGCGCAGGCGCCTGGCTCACCGTTTCGACTGGCGCCGGAGGTGCAGGCTTGCTCTTGTACCAACCCGCAGGCACACCGATCACCGCCACACTCGCCAGCACCGCGACCGTTGCGGCGCCGATGAAGAACGGCTTTCGACTTCGTCCACCATCTTTTCCAAACGCCAGAAACGCCGGCGCGAACGATCGCTCAACCTCTGCTGCTGTTTGGGTATTTGCCGCAGCCGCCGCCGCGAGCTCGTCCGGCTCTGGAACGTAATCATCCGGAAACGCGACGCCCGGCGAGATGTTTTCGTCCAACCGCCGCAAGCCTTCCAACACGACCTGCGTCCACGGTTGATTGATGGTCCGGTTTCCAGCTTCGGCGTCGACACTGAACTCAAATTCCGCGTTCGGCAGAGTCAATGCGTAATAAACCGCGTCGATGCCGTGCAGCACGCCGATACGCGCGTCGACTACCGAGCCGGCTTGCAAGTAAAAGTAGCCTGGGCCCTGGCTGTACAAAACTTTAAGACGTCCGCTTTTTCGTTGATTGCAGAAAAACTCGATCAGCTCTGAAAGTGAAAGGTCACTGAGGTGTCCGGTTAGTGCCATGAGAACTCGTCCCTTCTAGGAGAAGACTTCAGGTTGGAAAAGAGGGGGAGATGGCGCGCCGCAACCCTCGCGGCGCGCCATGAAGGAAAGGTTTACATCAGCGCAAACTTATAGTTGATGATGCCTGAGACTTTGACTGGTTGACCTGAAAGTTTCGTGGGAGAGAACTTGGCCTTGAGTGCTGCCTGGATCGCCGCGTCGCGCAGGATCGTTGGACCACTCGTCGCAGTCGCCGAAACTACCTTGCCGGTTTCGTCGAGAATCACTTCGACGGTGACGATGCCCGAAGTCCTCATTTTTCTCGCGGGTTCCGGATAGACAGGTTGCGGCAGCGAGATCGCCGTGCCGTTGAGAACACCGCCCGAGATCGGTTTCAGGATCGGGCGCGGCGCCGGTGGCGGCTCTTCGAGACTGACGCGAACTTCCTGGCTCGTCGGGGAGATTCCCGGCGTGCCCGGCGACTTCATGTCAACGGCATTGGCGGCAACTTTGGTCGCCGAAGCCGATGCTGACGGGAGATCCGGCGCCGTCGTGGCGCGAGTGTCGCGCGCCTTGTTGTTTGCAGCAGAGTTGGATTTCGGATCGGCTGCTGGTTTCGTAGCTGGGCTGGTCGTGACAGGAGCAACTGGCTGAGGCGCCGCAGCAGCCGTGGTCGGTCCTGAAATTTGCTTCAGCATGTTCTCGTCGAGGTAGTACATGATCGAACGATAGGTGACTTCGGTGGGCTCGAAAGTCACTCCGCGTCCGTCCACGACCGCGACTGAGGTCGTCATTTTGTTCCAGTTGCCGAGGAAGTCGAACTCGTACTTGTACGTTTCCTTGCTCATGAGTGAGCCGTCGGCGTTTAGCAAGGTCATCTCGCTGATGTTGCCTTTTTCGTCGTACTTGTAGACTTCCTTACCGGTCAAGGTCGCGCCGGCAATCGGAAAATACTGATTCTCAGTCTTGTTGCCCTTGATGTCGTAGGCAGCCATTTCGACGAGCACGTGCTTGCCTTCGTTTGGGCGGCCGTCGGACGAGGTCAGTTTGGCGATTTCGGTGCGCACACGGCGGACGGGGCCAATCAAGCCGTCGCGAGATCGGTCACTTTCAACGGGAGCATTTACGGCTGGGGCATTCCCGGCCTTGGCCGTAAGGTTGGTGTTGTTCTGGGCGCTAGCCGCTGCGGCGAAGACCAGCAGGGCGAGCGTAATGAAACTCAATCGATTCGACATTCTGAACATTTCTATCTCCAATTCGCTGAGGCAGGCTAAATTTGGAAAGTTTCGCAGTGAGGTGGGCCGCTCCGGTAATTCGCCATTCCGCCGCATCCAGCCTGGCGAGCCCAAGTCATACTAACGAAGTTAAACTATGTTTGTCTAGAGCAAACTCTGGACGGGATCAGAGGGATTCCAGGAAGTGCGGGTTATTGGCGCTGTTCCGAGTAGAAAAGCTGGTCGGTGCGGCTGAGGGCGAGCAATTCGTGGGCGGCCCGATAGACCTGATCTACCGGGGTTTTGGTGATGTCGGTCCCGAAAATGAAGCGATGCTGGTCGCCTAGGAGCATGAAACTGTGCGGATCGGTGCGGTCCATGAGGACGATGACCGGGACGCCCACAGCGGCGGCGAGATGCGCCGGACCGGTGTCGTTTGAGACGACGAGCGTCATCCGGGCCTGGGCCGATACGAGTTGGGGAATCGTTAATCGGTCGAAAAAGATGGTGCCTTGAGGAAAGGCGGTCCGCATTTGCGCCACCATCTCCCGTTCTTCCGGTCCGGTGAAGACGACGATACGAACGCGATCGTTGCGAATCAGGTGATCTGCGAGCTGGACGAAATTTTCCAACGGCCAGCGGCGGGTGACGTGGCCTGCGCCCGGCACGAGACCGACCAACAGTTCGCCCGATTGCGCTTTCTCCTTTTTCAGAAGCGAATCGACGCTGGCGTCGCCGGCAGGGCTGCTTCGCAGGACGGGAATTCGGGGCGTGTCCTTGATGTCCAGCGGCTGAAGGACATCCAGGTAGCGATCGACGGCATGATGGCTTGTTTCTTCACGCGGCGGCCGGGGCGTAAAGTTTGAGAGAACGTCGAGCGAGCGTCCGGGCCGGCGCGAGTAGAGGCGGTGCGGCGCGCCGGACAAGTACCCGAGCAGGTTTGTTTCAGACAAGCTGTGCAGGTCGATCACGAAGTCAAACTTCGCGTCGCGCACGTGCCGAACGAATTTGAAGATGCGCCAGATCGAAACGAATGTATTGCCGTCGCGCAAGCCGACGCGATCTACTTCGAAGATGTCATTAGCATAACCCGACAGTGCGACGACTTCGTTCGCCGGTTTACCGACCGCGACGGTGATTTGCGAGTTGGGAAAACGCTGACGGATCGCGCGCAGGGCCGGCAGGCTCATTACCACATCGCCGAGCTGGCCGAAATCGATGACGAGTATCTTGCGTGGATCAAATTGCACTTTCGAATAGATGTTATTGCAGTTCGCGCTTCGACGGGCGGCCACGGAAGGCCACCCCTACAATAAAAGCGCCTCCCGTCCAATAGTGCCATCCGTGCATGTTTGTAGCCACCCGTTGCTTAATCCAGTGCGCGCAGATCGCGGCCGGTCATTTCGCCGGGTTTTTCAAGGTCGAGCAGGGCGAGCAGCGTGGGCGCGATGTCTTCGAGCGCGCCGCCTTCTCGCAGTTTGATGCCGATCGAGTTCTCGTCGATCAGATGCAACGGCACGGGATTGATGGTGTGCGCCGTGTGCGGGCTGCCCGTTGTCGGATCGATCATCTGTTCGGCGTTGCCGTGGTCGGCGGTGATCAACGTGATGCCGCGCGCCTCACGCATGCGCTTCGTAATCCAGCCCAGGCACGAATCGACGTACTGGCACGCTTCGATCGTCTTATCGAGTTTGCCGGTGTGGCCCACCATGTCGGGATTCGCGAAGTTGATAACAAAAATATCGGTGTCGCCATCGTCGATCGCGCGCAACACCTTGTCGGTGACTTTGAAAGCCGACATCTCGGGTTGGAGATCGTACGTCGCGACCTTCGGCGACGGCACGAGCAGGCGTCTTTCGCACTCGTGCTCTTTTTCAACGCCGCCGTTGAAGAAGTAAGTGACGTGCGCATACTTCTCTGTTTCGGCGAGACGATAGTTACGCACGCGAAAGTGGTCCCAAACTTCGGCGAGCACGTTTCGATGCTGACGCGGCGGAAACGCGATTGGCAGATTGAACGTCGCATCGTACATCGTGAAACAAACGAACTCGAGCTGCGGAAGAGCTTCAGCCGGAAACTCGCTAAACCCGGCGACTGTGAGCGCGCGTGTCAGTTGCCGCGCGCGATCGGGACGGAAGTTAAAGAAGACAACCGAGTCGCCGTTTTCGATCGTCGCGACCGGAGAGCCGTCAGTACGAACGATTGCTACTGGTTCGACGAATTCATCCGTAATGCCCCGCGCATAAGATTCTTCAATCGCGACAAGCGGATCGGTCTCCCGCAGACCAATCGCCTTAGTCAACACATCGTAAGCGCGCTGCGTTCGCTCCCAGCGCTTGTCGCGATCCATCGCGTAGTAACGTCCGGTGACGCTGGCGATTTCACCGATGCCGATCTCTTTCATCTTCCGTTGCAGCGCAGAGATGTACTGCACGGCTGATGAAGGCGGCGTGTCGCGTCCATCGAGAAAGCAGTGGACGAACACGCGTTCCACACGTTCATCCTTCGCCATCTTCAGCAACGCATAAAGATGCGTGAGCGATGAATGCACCTGGCCATCTGAAATAAGGCCCATCAGGTGCAACGACCGGCCCGTGTCACGCGCATGATGCACGGCGTGCAGCAGTACCTGGTTCTGGAAAAACTCCCCCGTGTCGATCTCGTGATCGACGAGAGACACGTCCATTCGGATGACGCGTCCGGCGCCGATGTTCAAATGCCCGACTTCCGAGTTTCCCATCACGCCCGCCGGCAGGCCGACGCGCGATCCATGCGCTTCAAGCAGCGTTTGCGGATACTTTTCGCAAAGCTCGTCATAGAAAGGAGTGGCGGCGAGAGCGATGGCGTTGCCTTCACGAGCGGCGGAGTAACCCCATCCGTCGATGATGATCAGCGCGAGCAGCCCGCGTTTGCTGCTCAAAACTTCACCTCGACATGAAACGCCTTCTTCCCCGGATACTTCGACGCGCCGCGCAAGTCTTCTTCGATCCGAAGCAGTTGATTGTATTTCGCGATTCGATCGGTGCGTGAAAGCGAACCGGTCTTGATCTGTCCTGCGTTGGTGGCGACGGCGAGGTCGGCGATGAATGGATCCTCGGTCTCACCGGAGCGATGCGAGATAACCGCAGTGCGCCCGTTTGTTTGCGCGAGCTGGATGCAGTCGAGTGTTTCCGTGAGCGTGCCGATCTGATTGACCTTGATCAGTATCGAATTAGCCACTCCGAGATCGATTCCTTTTTGCAGAAACTCGACGTTAGTCACAAACAAGTCGTCGCCGACGAGTTGCACTCGATCGCCGAGCTCGTTCGTCAACGACTTCCAGCCGTCCCAATCGCTTTCTCCCATTCCGTCCTCGATCGAAATGATCGGATAACGATCGCACCACGATTTCCAAAACGCGACCATCTCATCGCTCGAAAGCTTGCGCTGGTCGCTCTTTTTGAAAACATAAGCGCCGCCGTCGTAAAACTCGCTCGCGGCAGGATCGAGCGCGAGCAGACAATCGGTTCCCGCTTTGTAACCCGCCTGTTCGATCGCTTCGAGAATCGTCTCGATGGCTTCTTCATTCGAGCGCAGGTTCGGTGCGAAACCGCCTTCGTCGCCGACGCTCGTCGCGTAGCCTTTCTTCTTCAGCACGCTCTTGAGCGTGTGAAAAACTTCCGCGCCGATGCGCAGCGCTTCGCTGAAATTCGACGCGCCCGCAGGCATGATCATAAATTCCTGAAAATCGACGTTGTTATCGGCGTGCGCGCCGCCGTTGATGATGTTCATCATCGGCACCGGCAGCGTGCGCGCATTTGGTCCACCAAGATATCGATACAACGGAATCTCGAGATGCGCGGCCGCGGCGCGGGCGGTCGCCATCGAAACGGCGAGCAACGCATTAGCGCCGAGGTTCGATTTTGTTTTGCTCCCGTCGAGCTCGAGCAACGCGCGATCGACTTCGGCTTGATCGAGCGCGTCATATCCTTCGAGCGACGGCGCAATCACTTCGTTGACGTTTCGCACTGCTTTCAACACGCCCTTGCCGAGATAGCGACCCTTGTCGCCATCGCGCAGCTCGACCGCTTCGTTTTCACCGGTTGACGCGCCCGATGGCACTGCTGCACGTCCCACTTCGCCGCCTGCCAGCGTCACTTCCGCTTCGACCGTCGGGTTTCCTCGCGAATCGAGAATTTCACGTCCCAGAACGTGCTCGATTAAGCTCATCCGTTACTTCCTCCTGATCAGGTTTAAGAATCTCCATTTGCACGCGCATCACGCGCCGCTTCTCAACCCGCTCGACTTTAAAAACCAGACCGTCATACTGCACTACTT
Organism: uncultured Acidobacteriota bacterium; assembly: GCA_963770215.1. Taxonomy (GTDB): domain Bacteria; phylum Acidobacteriota; class Blastocatellia; order Pyrinomonadales; family Pyrinomonadaceae; genus PSRF01. The sequence continues at coordinate 380,916 of CAVYOP010000004.1, read as the reverse complement.
CGCCCGGTTTCAGCACGTGCCCGGCCTGCGTCATCAGAAAACCGCCGACTGTCGTGTAGACCTCAGATTCCGGCACCGAGAGTTTCAAGCGTCGATTGAGATCGCGCACGGCGAGTCCGCCGTCGAGTATGTAGGTGTGTTCGTCGATCGACGTGATCTGTTCGTTGACTTCTTCGTCGTGCTCGTCGGAGATGTCGCCGACGATCTCTTCGAGCAGGTCTTCGAGCGTGATGATGCCTTCGAGTCCGCCGTGTTCGTCGATCACGAAACCGAAGTGCATTTTTGCTTTCTGCATCTGTCGCAGCACATGTTCGAGCCGCGCTGTGTCGACCACGTAAAGCGGCGGCTGCAAAACGTCTTCGATGCGGAACTTATCCGGGTGCAGCAAGTAGGGCATCACGTCTTTGCTGTGGATGAAACCACAGACGTCGTCGAGTGATTCGCGATAGACAGGCAGGCGCGAGTAGCGATGTTGGTCGAAAGCCCTCGTGATCTCTTCGAGATTGCAGGTGTGTGAGATCGCGGCCATTTCCGTTCGCGGCACCATCGCTTCGCGCACGAGCGTGTCAGAAAACTCAAACACGCGATGGATCAGGCGGCGTTCTTCGGCGCGCAGGTGTCCGCTTTCGCGCGAGATGTCGATCAGCCGGCGCAATTCTTCTTCGGTGTAAGTCGAGGCGTGTTCGGCGGTCGCTTTTATGCCGACGAGTTGAACTGTGCGAGCGCTGGCCCAGTCAAGCGCGCGGATCGGCAGGCTGAAAACCCGATAGAACAACTGCAACGGCAATGCGATCGCCACCGCGACTTTTTCAGCGCTGGCGAGACCGATTAATTTCGGCGCCTGCTCGCCGAGCACGATGTGCAATGACGTGATGATCGAGAAAGCGATGGCAAAAGAGATCCCGTGCCGCCACGAATCTGAGAGTCCCGAGAGTGGGGATTCCAACAGGCGAGCAAGAGCTGGTTCACCGACCCAACCGAGTGCCAGCGATGCGAGTGTGATTCCGAATTGGCAGGCCGAGAGATAAGCGTTGAGATTTTGCAGCAGGCCCATCAGCCGCTTCGCCGATCGGCTGCCTTGCGCGACCAACGTTTCGATGCGAGACGAGCGAACGCCGACGAGGGCAAATTCCGCGGCGACGAAGAACCCATTCGCGGCCACCAGCACGATGACCGCGAGCAGTTTCAGCAGGATTGAACCGCCGGCTAGGGAAGCACCCGCGTCGCCTTCGGCGATCAGCAGACCTAGCCAGTTACTTGGTAGCCCGTCCATTCTGTGAGACGCGAATCATAGCATGGACGGGATTCGCAGGTCTCTGCGGTTCTTTGCGGTCCTCCGCGCACTCTGCGTAAAAATGGTCTTACGCAGAGGACACAGAGAGCCGCAGAGTACGCGGAGGAACACGGATTCAGCGCAAATAGTTGGATTAGTGACCGGCGGCGGCCCCGGCTGCCCGGGCGCGCATCGGACGCCTCTCGTGTTTCGTTCGCGCGCGTGCAAGTGCCTGATCGACACGAGGCTCGATATTGCATTCGGGCTGGCGACAAACTGCCGCCAATTCCGAAACTACCAGGTAACGTGACCGTTCAAGCATGCGTTGTTCGCGAAATGAGAGGGGTTTGATCTGGCTCAGATAGGTCAAATGCTTGAGGACATCCGCCACCTCGAAGATGTCGCCAGTACGCATTTTTTCTGAGAATTCCTTGAAGCGATCCTTCCAATCATTAGCCGGGGAGGAAAAATCATCTGACAATGCCTTGAAAAGCATCTCGCACTCACCCGATGAGATTGGGGCTCGCAGGCCAACTTCTGAAGCATTGGAAACCGGAACTAAGACCAGGGAGTTATTAGCAGCAAGACGAAGCGTGTAGAACGGTAGGAGTGTAGCGCCTATCTGCTTCTGTTCTATTTGCTCGATGGTCCCGATTCCATGATTCGGGTAAACGACTTTCTGGCCGACTTTGAAGCCCACCATGCACCTCCATCGAATTTGAAACATCAGACTGCGCCGCACGCGCTGGTCTTTCGGGGAACGTTCTGAGCGACGCGTGATTGCGCCGGAAGCCCTATTTGGAAAGTGGTTCGAGTCTAGCAAGCTATCTTGCGAAGCGTCAAGGTTTCGCCAGACGGGTCGGAGCGACAGTGCTAACGCGGTTTACTTGAATGATAGTTGGTAGTCAGCGAGTGTCTGACAGGGTTTTAGTTCGATGTCAGACTTCTGTGTTTCCGCGGCGCGACGCAGTTTAGTGCGTGCTTCCAACGCTTCCGGCGAGCGTAGTTTCACGAGGCTGTTGGCTTCAGCGGAAACGGAATTTTGCACGAGGATCCAGTAACGTCCGGGCGGTAAATTGTTAAGTGTGAAAGCGCCGTCTGAAGAGACTTGAGTGATGAAATAACGCAATACGTCGTCGGCTTTCTCACGCTCCGCAGGCATCAGGTAGATCGCCAGGCCGGATGGAATCGTTGCGCCTTCAGCTACGGCGAGCTTTCCGCGAATCGAAGCGGCTCCTTCGGCGAGCGTGATCGTCAGGTTGGAGACTTGCTCGCCTGATCTCAGGGTCGTCCAAGTCCCGGCGGCGTCGTTCTTCGAAGCCGGAGTCTTTGCAGTGGCCGCAGGCGCGCCGAGCGAGATCGATTGCAAGTACCAATAACGCGCGTAGAAGCGGGGATTGAAACGGTAACGTGCCGGCATCACGTTGCGCTGGATGAAAGCGCCCTTTGCATTAAGCGTCAGGTTGTTTTGAAGCGATCGCATGAAGGGGGCCAGGGAATCCGCGTCCTTTTCGTGCCGGTGCAACTCGATCAGCATTTCGGTAAGCGCGGGTTTGCGTTTTCCCTGGCACTCCGGCGCCTTCGAAGGCTCGAGCACAACCATGCCGCTGAGCACGGCCAACGGCTTCGTTATCAGTTCGATACCGCTGACGTCCGCGCCTTTGATCGTGATTCTCCGCGAGTCTGACATCGAGAGATCGGGAATCGTCGCGACTGACGAAGAAGCGGCAATCATCTCCTGCGCGTAAATAGTGTATTCGCCATCGCCAAGGCCGGTGACAGCGAATCCGCGGGCGCCGGGCGGCTGAAACGGATTTGCCACCGGCACGTGGTTGCCGTCACTCGAGACCACCGTAATCGACGCGCCCTGGTTGCCCGCGACTTTCACAACGCCGCTGATCGTGTGGCCGGGATCGCTGCGATAACGAATGTCGGCGGTCGTCTCTTCGCCGCTTCGAACGACGATCTCGGTTGCCGTGTCGCGCGTCGAGGCGGGTGAGTAGACCGGGACATCGGTGTCGAACGGATTGAATTGACCTCCCTGATTCGTGCCGCCGCCTGCGTTGACCAAGTATGTTCCCGGCATCAATCCGTAGATCCGGTAAATGCCGCGATCGTCGGTGGCGCGTTCGACACTTCCAAACTGCACGCTTCGTGCGCTTTGACCCTTTGCGTCGCGAATCCGAAGAGCGCGCACACGAACGCCGACGACGGGTTCGCCGGCGGAGTTAGTCACCGTTCCGGTGATCACTCCTCCTCTAACAAACTCCAGTCTTACTGAGTCGCCAAGCCGATAGAACGACGGAGTACTGTCTAGATCAGATGGCGGAAGAACATAAGCAGGAGTGAAGCCGCTGACGGTGTAGAGTCCAGGTTCGAGACCGCTAAAACGAAAGTTTCCCTCCACGTCGGAAGTCGCTTGCCGGCCGGGGTTGAAGCTCCCGACTGGACGCAGCATAACGGTGGCGCCGGCCATCGCTTCGCCGCGATCGTTCACTACTCGTCCGTTGATCGTTCCGGTAGTCGGTTCTTCCTGCGCAAAGGCGGAACCGCAGATCAAAGCCAAAATGACTGGGATTAGTAGCAATTGATCTTTGGACATGTTTTTTACGGTTTCGGAGGCGTGAGCTCGAGTGCAACTGAAACCTCACTAACTCCGCCGTCCTGCACGGTCACCTGTTGTTTCGCGGTTGGGGCCCGCATTCTATTACCTGGCACAAACACAGAAATCAAGACTTCGTAAACTCCGGCGGGCACTCCTTCTATCAGAAAGTGTCCCCGAGCATCGACGAACGTGCTGTTATTGCCGATAGGTGGTGTTCCTGGTTTCGTCAACCGGGCAAACATGCGCGAGCCCTCAGGTAACAGTCCGGCGTCGAAGGTCACAACACCACGCACAATGCCTGTTCCGTAACTCACGTACACACGCACGCCGGTCAACTGATCGCCGTCCTTGATCTCGACTCCGTTTGGGGTAACGACTCCGTTGTGCTCGACGCGCGTAATCTGAAAACCTTTGGGCGTGCCGCCGCCGGTTGCAGAGGCTAGAAACAGACTAACCATGCCCGGCGACAACCCCGGAATACTGAAACTTCCGTCAGCGCCAATCGACGCGGCCGCGCCTGATTGGGCAAAAGCCACGCCACCGGAAGCTGACGAAACGTAGCCGCGCAGTTTCAACTCCACCAGCTTGGCCCACGCTTGCTTGTCCTCGTTTTCGAAGACGATCACGCCGGAGAGGGTCGATCCTTTTACCAGCCGGATCGTTATTCCACTGACGTCTGAATCGATAACGTCAAACTGCGTGTTGTCAGTGCGCAGTAGCCGGGCCGGATCGGGATAAAGAAAGATGCCATACTTGCCCGGCGCGAGTCCATCAACCACAAACTCGCCCTGGCTGTTGGTGTAGCTCAGGCTCTGAACCATCTCGAATCTTTGGCCTGCGTTTCGCTGCAATCCGAAACGAATGTTACCCACTGGCGTTCCGTCTTCACCATTGACGATACGGCCGCTGGCCGTGAACGTTTGCAGCGAGCGCCCGAGCTTGATGTCGACGTCGTTAGCCTCGCTACCTTCGCGGACCTCGATGATCGTAGCTTTTTCCTGTTCGCTTACGTCGGGATGGAAGATTTGTTTGTAGACGATCCGAGACGGCGAATATCCGCTGGCGTAGTTTTCGTCGGCGCGTCCTGAGGCTACCTTGTAACGGCCGGCGCTAAGTCCGAAGAAACGGTAGACACCGCGATCGTCGGTTGCCATATTGCCGGCGAGGACGAGCGGAGGACGCTGAGGCTGTTGTGCTGAAGTTTCAACGCGATACAGGCTGACTTCCTGTTGGATCAGTGGACGCCCGTCCGCGTCGATGATTTTGCCGGTAATCACACCGCCGCGAAGGAGTGAGAAGTTGAGGCCATCGACGTCCTCGCCGTCGCCGACGATCACATTCTTGCCGCGGTAGTTGTTAAAGTCCACGAGTACGTAAGCCGGCGCGGAGGGCAAAATGTCGTACGAGCCGGACGCGACGTTCGTGATGCGATAGACGCCGTCCTGGTCCGTAGTTGCTCTGAGATACGGTTCGGGACCAATAATGCCGTTAGCCATCTTGCGCAGGCCAACTATTACGCCCGCAACTGGTTTTTCTTTGATTGTGATGCGTCCGGAAACCGTGCCTCGCTGGACCTTCGGCGCGCCGCTTTCACCGGCGGCGACGGTGTTTGGGCGCGCAACGGTATCGTTACACTGAGAAGTGCAAGCAAGAGGAGGGGAACAACTCGAACGAAGAAACTCATCAGGTTACTCCCTGGACGTGTTGAGGTGCGCGCGCGCATCATAGCCGAAGAAACTTCAACGTGGAAGCATAGTTCTCGTAGTGATGCCTTCCAACTAGTAACGCCGAAGGCGTTCCGTAATTCCAGCCCAGGGTTGCTTCAACCCTGGGTTGAGTTATGGATTAAACTCTTGAACTCTGAAGGAGTTCCAATTGCAAGCCGAACACTTTCAGTGTTTTTAGTTCTCTTCTGCTTTACTTTACCCAGGGTTGAAGCAACCCTGGGCTGGAATTACGAAACGCCTTCGGCGTACTAACATCCCGGAATCTCATTGTTTGCTATTGGTGTTACTTGAGTTATGCGGATCGTGTTAGGATCGCGCGCGCCATGGCTCATCTGAAAATCACCGACGCAAGTGGCCGTCAATGGCAATTCGATTTTCTGCCCAAAAGCCACTTGCACGATTGGCCGCGCGCCCGACAACTCGGTGGTCCTGGATGATCCTCGCGCCTCGCGTTATCACGCTCACATCAACCAATCCGAAAACGGCGTCTTCACGATCGTCGACGGCGCTATGGTCAATAACCAGCTTCGCCGCAGCGCCAACAAAGTTTTCATCAACGGCGAACCGCATTTCGAGCAGCAGTTGAAGAACGGCGATCGCATCACGATCGGCGCCAGCACGCTGCGGTTCGAACAACCAGTCGAAGAGCGGACCACCGACGTCCGTTACGACGACAAGCCGCTCGGTCACACGCAGTTGTTGATCTCCGCGAACGACGTGATGTCGACTGTGCTGCGTTCGAAAGAAGAAGTCGCGGCAGCAGCGACCGCAGCGCCGCAGCGCGACAAAGTGCTCGACACGCTGCAACGCAAGGCAAACATCCTGACCGCGCTCTACGAGATGAGCAAAACGCTCGGCTCTGTTTTCGATCTGAACGCCATCTTCGAAAAGGCGACCGACATCATTTTCAGATCGACTCCGGCGGACCGCGTCGTCGCGCTGTTGGTCGAGCCCGGCGATCTCGATAAAGAAGACGCAAACCTGACGCCGATCGCGATGCGCGCGCGCGACGACAAACTCGAAGCTCATGCTCGCCGGCTTTCGATCGGACGCACCATCACGCGCAAAGTGATGAAGGATCGCGTCGCTTTGCTTTCGCAGGACGCTGCATCGGACGAACAGTTCGCCGGCGTCGATTCGATCGTCTCGCAAGGCGTGCGATCGACGATCTGCGCGCCGCTCGTGACTGAGTCGCGAGTTCATGGCGCGCTTGTATGCCGATCGACTCGATCCGTTCGCCGCGTTCAAGCCTGACGATCTCGAGCTGATCAGCGCCGTCGCCGCGCAAACCGCCGTCGCCGTCGAAAACGCGCGCGCTCACGAGCGGCTGGCGCGCGAAGAAGTGGCGCGCGCGAACTACAGCCGCTTTCTTCCCGAATACGTCGTCAAGCAGATGCTGGAAAATCCCGAGTCGTTCAAGCTCGGCGGCGTCAGTCAAACCATCACGATTCTGTTTGCCGACATTCGCGGCTTCACGCGCATCTCCGAACACGCGCCGCCGGAAAAGATCGTCAGTTTGCTCAACCGTTATTTCTCGGCGATGACCGACATCATCTTCGCGCACGGCGGCACGCTCGATAAATATCTCGGCGATGGTCTAATGGCCCTGTTCGGCGCGCCCACCGCCACGCCCGACGACGCATCAAATGCCCTGAACGCCGCCGTTGCAATGCAACGACGCCTGCTGGGCATCAATCGCGAGTTGCGTGAAGAAGGTTTCACGGAGATCGGCGTCGGCATGGGCTTGCACACCGGCGAAGCGATCGTCGGTTACATCGGATCGGATCGGCGTTCGGAGTACACGGCGATCGGCGATACAGTTAATACTTCCTCTCGGCTGGAATCGAATGCGCGCGGCGGCGAGATTCTGGTCAGTGATGCGACTGCCAAGGCCGCTCACAGTCGTTACAAGTTGAAGCCGCGCGATCCGATCATGGTCAAGAACCGCGAGCAGCCGGTAATGCTTTGGGAAGTCGATTGGCAAAAGGCAAGCGGTTCGTTCTAATAACACACAGGTTTCAAGGACCACGGGTACCACGGTAGGTTTTTATGTCGTTTATAGGCAGGACTAAGACTCTCCTCAGCCTCAGTGGTCTGCGCAATCTCGTCTCGGATTCAATGGCGATCGACATGGGGTCGGCGAGCACCATCATCGCCGTGCGCGGGCGTGGTGTCGTTGTCGACGAGCCGTCGGTGGTGGCTATCAATAAAGTCACCGGCGAAGTGATCGCTGTCGGCAACGAAGCGCACAAGATGCAGGGACGCGAGGCGCGCGACGTGACGGTGATCGCTCCCCTCGTCGACGGTGTCGTCGCGGACTTCGAACGGACCAGGGTGATGCTGGAACAATTCGTCGGCGAAGCACGCAGCGGGCTGTCGCACTTCAGTCGCCGCGCGGTGATGAGCGTGTTGTCGGAAGTGACGCAGGTCGAACAGCGCGCGTTGCTGGCGGCCGCCGAAGAGGCGCGCATCAGCAAGGTTTACATGATCGAAGAAGGTCTCGCTGCCGCGATCGGCGCGGGTGTGCCGGTGAACGACGAAAAAGCCGCCGCAGTCGTGGACATCGGGGGCGGCACGACGAACGTCGCCGCCATTATCAGCGGCTCGATCATCGCCTCGCGCGCCGAGCGGCTGGGCAGTTCCGATATCGATCTCGCAATCATGGACCGTTTACGCCGTCATCGGGGTCTAACGATCGGCGTGCAGACAGCCGAACGTTTGAAACTCGAGCTCGGCTCCGCGATCGAGCCCGCAGATCCGGAAAAGAATATCAACGTGCGCGGGCGTGACGTGCAGACGGGCAGTCCGGGCGCGGTCGACATCACCGCCGCCGAGGTTCACGCGATCGCGATGCCGATTATTCGGCGCATCGCTCAGGAAGTAAGCGCGATGCTGACCGAGCTCGCGCCGGAAGTTGCAGGCGACATTTACACGCGCGGCGTGATTTTGACTGGTGGCGGCGCACTGATGGACGGCTTGCCCGAGTATCTGCAAAAAGAGCTCTCGTTGAGCGTGCGGGTCGCTGATGAGCCGCGCTTTGCGATTGTTCGTGGACTGTCGCAACTGTATGACGAACCGCTGTTGTTGCGGCGCGTGTCCCGCACGGAAGCGCATCCAATGATCGACACGGCAGCATCTGAAGTTTAGAACCGTGTCATTTTCCATTAGTCATTTTTCATCAGTACTGTCCGGTTAGATGTTCAATAGTTTCAACTGCTTAGCATTATGGACCAAGTCGAGATTGTACTCCGCTTGCTGAAACAGGCTTAAAAGGGGCGTTTTGTCGAAAAGAGTAAGACTGAGAATCTGTAATAAAGTGTAGAGATCGTGCTTGAGTTCGAGCCGCTTTTTGATGATGGCCACCAGCACATAAACAGTGATGGCGATCCAGATTTGAGTCTTGACGCTGTTTTCTGAAGTGCCGAAAAAGCTTTTGATTCGGAGATGTTGCTTGATCCACTTGAAGAAGAGTTCTATTTGCCAGCGATAGCGATACAGAGCCGCCACTGTCAAGGCGGGGATAGAAAAGTTGTTGGTTAGCAGCACTAGTCGTTGGTCGGTTTCGGCTGCGTAATAATTAACTCTGCGCAAGGCGAGGGGATAAAGCGTCGACGTTAAGGGACCAGTCAGGACAATGGTTTGATCGCTGCGCACACCAGTAACGCGGTCGTGCGGATGGGAATAGCGACGGCGAAAAGCGAGATTGCTTTTGGTGCGAATGACAAAGAAGGTGAGCGCCGTTTGCAGGCGGTAAAGCCGCCGGAAGTCGAGAAAGCCACGGTCCATAACGATGAATGAGCCGGGTTCGGGCTCGAGCTCGTCGAGGAGATTGACCTCGTGGACAGCGCCAGGGGTAATGGCGATAAACACGGGAATAGCGCTGTGAATCTCCAACAATGTGTGTAGTTTGATCGCGCCCTTGCGCTTTCTGAATTTGGCCCAGGGAAAGAGGGACAAACAAAGGTCTATGGTAGTGGCGTCGAAGGCGTAGGCGGTCGCATCCAGTTCGAGACCCAACTCTGAGTGAGCATAGAGTGGTCGCGCTATCTCGATCAGACTTTGGGCGAAGTCGCGATAGATGCGCCAGTCGCGAGTCTCGTTGGCGTCGGCCAAAGTGGAACGTTTGACTGGGCCACTGAAGCCGGCGTGATAAAGCTTGTGGCGCTGAGCGGCAAGACAGACTTCGATATCGCGCAAGCTTTCGCGGTAAGTAAGTTGAGCGAAAGCCATCGTCAGAAACTGATCCCAACAAGAGAACGAACGGATGCTCTTGTTGCCTCCATAGCGTGCTACGCAGCGATTGAATTCGTTGTGAGAAAGAAACTTGATCAGCTGGGCCAACACCGTGCGACCTTGATTCAATGGAGTTCTCCTTCGCGGGTAATCGCGAAAGAGTATGGCAACAAAAACCGGAATTTGAATTCAAATCGTTTCGCTCGACCATTGCTGTTATTTCACAGCTATCAGTAACTTAGAGGACAGTCAAAAACGTTTAACCGGACAGTACTGATTTTTCATTTCTCATTTGTCGTTTAGGAACTAACGAACCACCTTCTGAAATGACAAATGACAAACGAGAAATCGAAAACGGCAAATAACAATGGCCTGGAACGATTTTTATAAACGAACGATAACGGTGGCGCGCATCTCCGGAATACCCGTGCGCTTTGACTATCGCTGGTTTGTCGTTTTCTTTCTCAGCGTTTGGCTGATCGCGGTGAATCTTGCGCGTGGCGGGATGTGGGTGGGCCAGGTGCAACTGCTTCCCGTGAGCGTCACCGCCGCCTGGATTCTCGCCGTCATCACCACGGTTGGTTTGTTTCTTTCTGTTTTAGGTCACGAGCTTTCACATGCGCTGATGGGGCGGGCCGAAGGGATCGAGATCGAAGAGATCGTGTTGCATCCGTTTGGGGGATTGGCGCGGTTGAGAAACGAGCCGGACAGCCCGCGGGCGGAGTTTCGGATCGCGGTGGCTGGACCGGCGGCGAGTTTTGTCTTTGCGGCGATCAGTTTTGTGCTGATGTTGCCGACGATGATGGCCGGTTACACGACTGTCGGCGGAGTCTTGTTGCTTCTGTGCGCGGGAAATTTGCTGCTGGCAGTATTCAATCTGTTTCCGGGTTATCCGCTCGATGGCGGCCGCGTGCTGCGCGCGATCCTTTGGCGGAGGACTGGTGACATTCGCGAAGCGACGCGCCTGGCTGGAATCTGCGGCATGTTGATCGCCGCGATCCTGATCATCTTCGGCGTCTACATGGTTATCGCGCCGAGTTTCCGCTCGTATTTCATGGGCTTCTGGTCGATCCTCGTCGGGCTTTTTCTGTTCGACGCCGCTTACAGTGTCGTGAAGCACGTTCGACGGCGGGTGCAGAACATCGTGAAAGAAGCGATGTCGGCGCCGTTTTCAGTCGAGCCTGATCTGCTGATCAGCCAGTTGATCGACTCCGTTTTGCCGATGCACCGGCAGGTGGCGTTTCCGGTCGCCCTGAATCGCCGGCTGCACGGAATTATTTCCCTTGAGGATCTGAAAACGTTGCCGCGCGAACGCTGGCATCTCACGAAAGCGCGCGATGTAATGCGGCCGATCGCGCCGCGGTTTTTCGTCGAACCAAGCGCGACGCTCGACTACGCCCGCGAGCTGATGAAGCGAAACGGCATCGGATCGCTCGCCGTAGTGGGAAAAAACGGCGAACTGGTCGGGTTTCTTCAGAGCGGCAAGTTCAAACGCAAGAAGCGTTCAAAGCCTGCCTCTTGAATGCACTGTTCTTCGCCTCTCGGCGTTCTCGCGGTCCTCTGCGTCTCTGCGTTGAATAAAATACGCAGAGAACACAGAGGACCGCAGAGAACACAGAGGAATGCGGTCTTTCTCCAAACCCGCAACACAGACTATAATCCGCACGGAGCTTGCATTTCATAGACTGTTTATAGACTGAAGGATTCGCTGCATGCTGGCCGTACTCGGCGCGCTCTTTGCCAACGGATTGATCGCAGTTCTGAAGTTCGTGGCGGCTGTTATCACCGGTTCTTCCGGCATGATGGCAGAGGCCCTTCACTCGGTCGCCGATACGACCAACCAGATCTTTCTATTATTGGGTTTGCGGTTTTACAAGCGCCCTGCCTCGGAGAAACATCCGTTTGGCTACGGCAAGGAGCGCTTCTTCTGGTCTTTCATTGCCGCTATTTTCATTTTTGGCGTCGGCGCGACTTACGCGATCTATGAAGGCATTGAAAAACTCAGACATCCGCACGCGCCGACGAACCTGATCTGGGCGTACGGGGTGCTCGCCATCTCATTCGTCCTGGAATCAGGTTCGATCGGACTGGCGATCTTTCAGGAAGTGAAAGAGGCGCACCACGAAGGTTTGTCGTTTGGCGAGTACCTGCGCGAGTCGAAAGATCCGACGGCGAAGACAGTGCTCTTTGAAGATTCAGCCGCCTTGATCGGAATTATCGTAGCTGCGACCGGTCTTGTGTTGACCGAGAACCAGGTCGGAGGGAAGTTAGGCGCTTACTGGGACGGCATGGCGTCGATAACTATCGGTATAGTGCTGGCCATCGTCGCTTTTGTTCTGGCGCGCGCTTCACGCGGGTTGTTGCTCGGCGAAGCAGCGAACGTGAAAGAAGTGACGGCGATCAAGAACGCAATCGACAGCCACCCGAACGTTGAGAAAGTGGTCGAGTTGCTGACGATGCACCTGGCGCCGAAGCAGATTTTGATCAACGCGCACGTTAAGTTAAAAGAAGATTTGAATACCGGCAGCATCGTGCAGACGATCGAAGAGATAGAAGAACGAATCAAGCGCGCGGAACCAAAGGTGGAAAAAATACTCCTCGAGGTCGCCAGAGGCGATGAGGTCGCGAAGGGCGAGGTCGTCCAACACGCGCCGCTCGTCGAGCACATGAAATGACGGGTTGCTGGATTCAGTGTGTATCCGGAGAAACTAAGTTGCTGTCCCCTAGCAAAGAATCGCGGGCCTTTAGATTTGATAACTGGAGATGTTACTACTGCTGCCATACACCGAGTATTTGAGACGAATGATTGAGCCGCGCAATGTCGCGGACATCATCTTCGTCTTTTTGCTTGTGTATGCAGTTTTGAAGCTCCTGCGCGGCACGCGCGCCGCGCCCATGGCCGCCGGAATCGCCGCTCTCGTTTTCCTCTACTGGCTTTCAATCAAACAGGATCTGGCAACGCTGGAGTTCGTCTTAAGTAACGGACTGCTTTATATCGGCATCGCCATCATCGTGCTGTTCCAGTCGGAGATCCGGCAGGCGTTGATCTCGTTCGGCAATCGCTTTCGCGTGCCGTTTTCGCGGCATCGCGGGCAGTTTGGCGAAGGTATTTACGACGAAGTGATACTCGCTGCGTCGACGCTCGCATCATTGAAGACTGGCGCGCTGATCGTTATCGAACGAAACGTTGGTTTGAAGAACGTGACTGACGGCGGCGTCCAGCTCGACGCCGAGCTGAGTTACGACTTGCTGGTAAGCATCTTCAACACCGCGAGCCCGCTGCACGACGGCGCTGTTGTCGTGCGCCGCCATCGCATCGCTGCTGCTTCGTGTTTTCTTCCGTTGACACTCAATCCGCGACTCTCGCGCGACCTGGGCACGCGTCATCGCGCGGCGATCGGCGTCACGGAAGACACAGACGCGGTCGCGGTGGTCGTCTCCGAAGAAACGGGACTGCTTTCATTCGTGCAACGAGGCGAGATCAAGCGCGGTCTCGACGCGACGAAGCTGCGTGAAGCAATCTTCGATGCGCTCGGCGTCGCCAAGAAACCGAAAGAGCAACAGAAGGTCTCCGAACCAAACAGCGAGACTGAAGAGATCGCGTCGGTTTAGTTATGCCGTTTCAAGACGTAGATGAAATTGAGACTCCGGATCTCGGTCACGCGCCGCCTACGCGCGCCGAGAAGCTCCTCCGCAAGATCTTTTTGGAGGACTGGAGCCTGAAACTGCTGTCGCTGGCAATCGCGATCGTGTTGTGGCTTGTCGTGACCGGTCAGAACCAGCCAGTGACGGCGCACGTCAACGTGCAGCTCAATTTCATCAGGCCGCAGATGCTGGAGATCAGTAACGATCCGCCGCGGACAGTTGACGTGATGCTTACCGGCAGTCGAAATAAACTCGACGATCTGACGGCGCTCGATCTAGTCGCGACCGTCGATCTCAGCGATCAGCGCGCTGGCGAACGAGTGTTGCGCCTCGCCGACAAGGCGCAGATCTCGTTGCCGCAAGGCGTGAAAGTCGACGGCTTTCAACCGAGCGCGATCCCGATTCATCTCGAGCCGATCATCGAACGCCAGGTAATGATCGAAGCCAAACTCGAAGGCAAGCCTGACGAGGGATACGAGGTCTATAGCGTTCGTCCAAGCAAAGGATCGGTAACCGTGCGTGGACCGGCGAGCCGCGTGAACGCGATCCAAAAAGTGTTTACCGAATCGATTTGGTTGTCGGGCCATAAACAGAGCTTTACGGCTTCGAATTTGGGAATAGACGTTCCCGATACGAAAGTTGATTTGCTCGATCCGGTGGTCAGTGTGCAAGTTGAGATTGGTGAGCCTTCGATTGAGAAAACTTTCAGAGTAGGACCACGGATGGAAATCGTTGTGTCCGGGTCTCCAGGCGTGCTCAACAACTTAAAGCCGGAGGACCTGGAGATTGTATCTGACGGGCCGACCGGAACGGAGCCTCGTCTTAAGTTGAGACCCGAACTTCAGGGTAAAGTGACACTAAAATCTGCGAAGTCGGTACCGGAGCAATAGGGATTGAAACCTCTTTTTGGCACGGACGGTATTCGAGGCGAAGCCGGACAGTTCCCCCTCGATGCCGCAACCGTTAGCGCAATCGGATTCTCGCTGGCCCGCCATCTTTCCAGGACAACCGGCGCACCTGACGCCCCTAATATTGTTATCGGCAGAGACACGCGCGAATCAGGCGACTGGCTGGAGCGCGCGCTGATGGCAGGCGCGACGCGCGCGGGCAGTCAGTGTCTTTCGGCAGGCGTTATCACTACGCCGGGCGTCGCCTTTCTGACGAGAAAATTAGACGCAGACGCCGGCGTCGTGATCAGCGCCTCGCACAATCCATATCAGGACAACGGCATCAAGATCTTCGCTCCGTCTGGTCAGAAGATGGACGACTCACTCGAGCAGGTGATCGAAGCCGACATCTATGCTGGGTTTGCCGCCGTCGAACAACAACCTCCTCCTGGGGATTTGCCCGCGCCGTCGCCCGACCAGGAAGCGAAACTTCAGCACGATTATCTGGCGTTTCTCTCCGATCAGATCGGCGCTGGCCTGAACTTGAGCGGCTTGAAGATCGTGATCGATTGCGCGAACGGCGCGAGCTCCTCGCTCGCTCCCGAACTTTTCCAACGTCTCGGCGCGAATGTCATAGCGATCAATGCCGCTCCGGACGGTCGAAACATCAATCTCAACTGCGGCTCGCTTCATATCGACTCGTTGCAAGAACGAGTCGTGAAAGAAAAAGCGGATCTCGGCGTTGCGTTTGACGGAGACGCCGATCGATCTCTCTACGTCGACGAAAAGGGAAGCTTCGTCGACGGCGACGCGACGCTCTGGGTGCTCGCAAACCATCTTCGCGCGCACGGACGGCTGAACGACGACACTGTTGTCGCGACGGTGATGAGCAACATCGGACTGGAAATCGCCTTCCGCGCCGCGGGGATCAAGCTCATCCGCGCCGATGTCGGCGACAAGTACGTCCTCGACGAACTGCTGCGGCTGAACGCGAGTCTCGGCGGCGAACAATCAGGTCACATTATTCTTCCCGAGCTTAGTCTTGCCGGAGACGGAATGATCACGGCGCTCTCATTGATTCGAGCGTTGCGGGAGTCTGAAAATTCTCTGGGGCAGGCGATCGCCGGGTTCCAAACGTACCCGCAGATTCTCGTAAACGTGCGGGTGCGCGAGAAGCGACCGTTCGCGGATCTCCCCGCCGTGCAGGCCGCGGCCGGCGAGGTTGAGGGGCATCTTGCCAACAAGGGACGGTTATTACTCCGCTACTCCGGCACCGAAGCGCTGGCACGGATCATGATTGAAGGCGAGCATCAGGATCGAGATCAAATCGTACGCGCAAAAAATCGCGGCTGTGATCGAGCGGGAGATCGGCGCGTAACTTTGGTCTTCGTGTGAAGTTTTTACATCGCCATCCGAGAAATATCTACACGATTATCGACTTGCCAATACGGGCAGAAATCCTCAGCTTTTTGCGGCATACGGCATTTGTTAAGTAAAACCGAGTTAGTTCACGCATCGCGAAAAAGGCTCTTGCACGGCACAGGCGTTGCGGTGTATATTGCGGGGCAAGAGAGACGGTTGGTGGATCCTCCGTCTCAAGTGGTTGCTGGGGTGAGGACAGTAACCACGAATATGGATGGGCGCGACGCACTCCCACGTATGTCGCGCCCATTCGCTTTTGTCAGATAGATCCTTTAGCCCCAAGATGCGCCGGCTCGAACTCGCTCTCAAACAAGAAACTCGACGCAGTGAGATCAATGTCGGCACCGGTATCAGGCTGAATCTCGCTCAGCTGTTCTCAACTGCATTACCTCGCTCACCACGCCGGATCGGAATCATCTCCAACCCGCGAGTTTTTGAGCTCTACGGCCGAGAGATTGTGCGGAATCTGAAGCGTGAGAAGTTCAAAGTTTTCGAGTGGCTGATGCCCGAAGGCGAGCGCTACAAGTCGTTTCCAGTGCTCGAAAAGGCGGTCAAATTCCTCGATGATAACCATTTTGAGAGGGACGACCTGGTGCTGGCTGTCGGCGGCGGAGTCGTCGGCGATCTCGCCGGTTTTGCGGCGGCCATTTACCTGCGCGGACTGCCGCTCGTGCAAGTGCCGACCACGTTGTTGTCGCAGATCGATTCGTCAGTCGGCGGGAAAACCGGCGATCAATCTGCACTCAGGAAAGAACCTCGTGGGCGCGTTTCATCAACCGGCTTGCGTCGTGATCGACACGCAGACGCTGATGTCATTGCCGCCGCGCGAGCTCGTTTCCGGATTTTGCGAGATGACGAAACAGGCGCTCATCGCAGACAAGTCGCTTTTTGAAAAGACGGTTGCGGGACTGCGGCGCGTGCGTGAAGGGCGCGAGTTTCTAGCTCGCGCCGGAGTTTGCCGAATTGATTGCCGCGCATTGTGGTTTCAAGGCCGCGATCGTGGCGAATGACGAGCGGGAATCGACCAGTCGATCGGATGCGAAGTCGCGGCGCATCTTGAATTTCGGGCACACGACAGCGCATGCGTTGGAGGCTGTTACCAACTATCGAACGTTCCGGCATGGCGAGGCTGTTGGTTATGGAATGTTAGTTGCCGGAGAGTTGTCGAGAAACCTGGGTTTGCTGAACGACAGTGACCTGGGATTGTTACGCGAAGCGGTTCATCTTTGCGGGCCGTTGCCACGAGCGGACCAGCTCGACGTCAATCACATTATCCGGGCGTTAAAGCACGACAAGAAGAGCGTCGATGGTCAGATCAATTGGGTGTTGCTCGAAGGGGTGGGCTTGCCGAAGATCGTGGAGGGCAAGCTCGTCAGTGCGAAATCGTTGCGACTCTCGTTGCGAGCCGGGCTGGCGCGCGAGAGGCAGAAGGAAAGTTCACACTAATGCGAAGATCAAATGAACGGGGCGCTGCCCGGTTGCAGTTTTTGATCGTGATGATCGTGATTGTGACGTGTGCCTACGCGGGATATCTTTACGTTCCGGTTGCTTTCAAGGCGCACAATTACAAGGACGTGATGCAGCATTATGCTGATGTGGCGGGAGCTTCCGGGTTATACGCCGGCATGGGCGGGTGACCAACTGGCGAAGGTCGGGCCTGAGTATGAAGTGCCTCCCAACGCGATCATCACGCCGGCTCTGCGCGATCAACGTGTCGAGGTTCGGGTCCAATTCGTTCGTCCCATCGAATTCCCCGGCTACACCTACAACTACGAATTCGATTACACCGTCAAGAGCACTGCATTCCTGTCGATCAAATAGCCACTAACCACAAAAAGCACAAAAGACACAAAAGGCACAAGAAGAAAAGAGAAAGTGGAAAATCAGGACAGACAAAAAAATCCTCCTCTTTTACAGTTTTTTCTTTGTGCCTTTTGTGTCTTTTGTGCCTTTTGTGGTTAACGAGGAGCGCCGTCAAGGAAGGCTTTGAGTTTGCGCGAGCGGGAAGGGTGGCGGAGTTTGCGCAGGGCTTTGGCTTCGATCTGACGGATGCGTTCGCGCGTCACGGCGAAGTGTTGGCCCACTTCTTCCAACGTGTGTTCGGAGCCGGTAGTACCAAGCCCAAAGCGCATCTTGATCACTTTCTCTTCGCGCGGCGTGAGTGTGGCGAGCACTTCGTCAGTGATCTCGCGCAGGTTCGAAGCGACGACGGCGTCGGCGGGATTCAGGATCGATTTGTCTTCGATAAAGTCGCCGAGATGTGAATCTTCTTCCTCTCCGATCGGCGTCTCCAGCGAGATCGGCTCCTGCGCGATCTTCAAAACCTTGCGCACTTTCGTCACCGGAATATCCATCTTCTTCGCGATCTCTTCACTCGTCGGCTCGCGCCCCAGCTCCTGGACCAACGAGCGCGACGTGCGAATCAACTTATTGATCGTCTCGATCATGTGAACCGGAATACGAATCGTCCGCGCCTGATCGGCGATCGCGCGCGTGATCGCCTGGCGAATCCACCACGTCGCGTAAGTCGAAAACTTGTAACCGCGCCGCCATTCAAACTTGTCAACCGCCTTCATCAACCCGATATTGCCTTCCTGAATCAGATCCAGGAATTGCAACCCGCGATTCGTGTACTTCTTCGCGATGGAAACGACGAGCCGCAGGTTCGCTTCGACAAGCTCGCGCTTCGCCTGCCCGGTTTGCTGTTCACCGGTGATGATCGCCTGCAACGCGCGTTTGATCTCGACCGGGCTGACGTAATGATCGATCTCGATCTGGATCAACCGCTTCTTCGCGGCGATTATCCGGTGTTTGTACTCCTTCTGATCTTCGGGCTTGATCCGTTTGCGCGTCGACTTCTCGCTCAAACTGTCGATCTCGCGCTCCGCGTCGCGCACTGACTTGTGCACCGCGCGAATCGAGTTGATCAGACGCTGGCGCGCGCGTTCGGTAAGATTCAGCCGCCCGATCTCCTGCGCGATCTCGAGCCGGTGCCGCGCGACCAGCCGCTTCAAATGCGTCAGAGTCTTGCTCTTCTTGCCCTTCGCCAGCTTTTGTTCTTCCTGCAGTCCTTCCAGCTCTTTCAAGGCAAGCTGCGCGAGGCGGCTGATGTTCTGCATGCCTTCGATGGTCCAGGTGCGATACTCTTCGGCTTTGTCTTCGTCGCCGGTCAGTTCCGCCTGTTCGGAAAAGACGACGGTATCGCGAATGTTCAGTCTGCCGGCTTCGAGCTCCTCGCCGATTCGCAGCAACTCGCGCACGGCAATCGGCGAACGGGCAATCGCTTTTTGTGTCTTTAGTTGACCGCGCTCGATGCGCTTGGCGATCGCCACTTCACCTTCGCGCGTGAGCAGTGGCACGACGCCCATCTCGCGCAAGTAAAGCCGCACGGGATCGTTGGTCTTTTCGAGAGCTCCGGCGGAGAGATCGAGCTCGATATCTTCGTCGAGGGCTTCTTCGTCGTCTTCGGAGACGTTGGCCGCGGCTTGTTCGAGCAGACGTTCGTCGGAATCGGCAACAGGAATATTCGAGCCTTCGAGTTTTTGCAGGACGTCTTCGATATCGTCGGGCGAGACGACATTGTCGGGCAGCTCGCGGTTGAGATCGTCGAACGTCAAGTATTTCTTGTCGCCGCCGAGCTCGAGCAGCCGTTCCATTACATCGTCGCGATCCTTGTCTTCGATACTCACTTCGGCCTACTTAACGTTCTTATTGGACAGGTTCCCGATGAGGTTGCAACATCGCTTGACGCTCAGAAGAAAGTTCTATTTGCTCGGCGGCGAGTTGGGAGACTTTCTCGATGTCCTGCGCGCGCTCGGCCATGACCAGTTCTCTTCGCAACTCTTCAATCCGCTGATCGATTCGCATCAATCTAAAAGTCGAAACGCATTCTTCCGCGACGTAGTGTTGATTCGATCCGTGCAGGGAAGAGTTCATCAGCAGCATTGGGATCATCTTTCCGGCCAGCTCGTCGCCTTCGATCTTGCTGCTCACGGTTTCGAAATCGATGGCGGCACCTTCACGATCGAGCTCGAAGAGAGCTTGAAAGAGACGCGACGTTGCCAGATCTTCGTAGTCTTCGTTCCTGAGCATTGGCAGCACTTGCCGCCTCAAACTTTCGTCGCTGAATAACAAGCTCAGCAGGCGTTGTTCGGCGGCCGTCGCTTCAACTCGCCGCGTCGCCGGTTGACCGGCGCTTGCTCCCGGGCGCGGCCTGTTGTCGCGCACGATCTGCCACAACTCGCGCCGCCAGGCGGACGTGTTTACGTTCTCTCTGTCAATGCCGAGCGCATCCATTGCCATGTCGAAGTATTCGCGTTTCTGAATGCGACTATTGACGGCCCTGATGTATGGAAGAACTTCTTCGACGGCCTCGGCTTTGTCCGCGGGCCGGTGAAGATTGCGGTCGCGCAAAGCGTTCTCGATTACGAATTGTATGTGTGGTTGGGCCTGTGCTCGTCTTTTTTGATACTCAGATACGCCAAACTTCCGGATGTACTCGTCGGGATCTGCATTGTCGGGAAGCACCAGCAATTTAACTTCGATGTCCTCGGCGAGGAGGATCTCGATCGACTTCTTGGCGGCCTGCACGCCCGCGCGATCGCCATCATAGTTGACTACCACTTTGCGCGCAAACCTGCTTAGCAACTTTACCTGGTCCGTCGTCAACGCTGTTCCCAAACTCGCCGCAATGTTCTTGACGCCGAACTGATACGGCACGATCAGGTCGAGAAATCCTTCAACGAGAATCGCGAATCCCTGGCGGCGAATGTCGTCGCGCGTGAGGTTTAGACCAAAGAGATGCCGGCCTTTCACGTAAGCCGACGTCTCGGGCGAATTGATGTATTTGGCGTCTTCGTTTCGCAACGTGCGGCCGCCGAAGGCGATGGGCCTTCCCTGGTGATCGAACACCGGAAACATCAAGCGCCCGCGAAAACGATCGTACGAACCGCCTTCATCTTTCTTCACTACGAGACCGCTGCGTTCGATCTGTTGTTGCGTCGCGCCTTTCTGACGGAGATACGAAGTGAGCGCGTCCCAACTGTCAGGCGCGTAGCCTAAGCGGAAAGTTTTTTGTGTTTCGTCGGTGAGCTCGCGTTTAGCGAGGTACTCGCGCGCGATGCGGCCTTCAGCGCTGGAATCGAGTTGTTTCTGCCACCAATCGAGCGCCCAGGAGTTGAGTTGAATGACTTCGTCGGATTCCTGCCGGCGCGCTTCGAAACGGCCGTCGTCCACCATCTTCGGCAACGGCATGCCGATCTTGTCGGCGACGATCTTGATCGCTTCCGGAAACGCGACGCGTTCGATCTCCATGACGAAATTGAAGACCGATCCGCCTTTGTGACAGCCGAAACAGTAGAAGATCTCTTTTGCCGGGCTGACCGAGAATGAGGGCGTTTTTTCCTTGTGAAACGGGCAGCAGGCCATCCAGTTCGCGCCCTTTTTCTTAAGCTGCACGTAGTCCTGAATGACGCGGACGATGTCTGCCTGTCGTTTGAGATCGTCGATGAAAGTCTGGGGGTAACGCATGAGCTATGGGAGCGCTATTGTCTCAACTCGACCACGGTTGCACCAGTGCCGCCCTCATTGCGTGGGGCGGGCACGAAACGAGCGACGTGAGGATGACCGTCCAGCAGACCGCCGATGGCGCGTCGCAGCGCGCCGGTGCCGTGACCGTGAACGATTCGTACTTTGCTGAGATGGGCCAACGAGGCTTCGTCGAGAAACTTGTCAACGGCGTCGACAGCTTCGTCTGATGTTTGGCCAATCACGTTCAACTCTGATTGGACCCTCTCGTCCGCGGCGTTTACTTGCACGCTGACAGTGGCTGATTGTCGCAATTTTTCGAGCTTGCTTTCTTTGGGGGTCGTGTCGGGACGTTGTTCGACCAGCTCGAGGTTTTCCAGTCTTTCTCTGAAGCGAAGCGCCTTCACGCGCACTTCCGCGAGGCCGTCCTTTATCTGATCGACGATGCCGACTGAGCCGAACGACAACAGCTTCACTTTGTCACCGACGACGATCTCGCGCGCTACCGTGGCTTTAACGAATTGCGGTTCCTCGGATTTGGCGGATACAGGTTCTGGGGAGACAGCTTTAACTTCTCGTTGAACTGTTCGTTTGATTTCTGAAATTTCTCTTTGAACTTCACGCTCAGCGCGCACCCGTTCGGTTTTGTTTTCAATCCGCGTTACCAGTTCACGCCCGCGTTTTTCGAGATCGGCGATCGTGCGTTGGACCAAACTGTCGAACGTCAACTGTCTTTGCCGCTCTTGCTTGTCCGCTTCTTTATCCAGCGAGGCAAACTTTTCCGCCACCGCCGTACGCTCTTCCTCCAGGGCGAGACGCAAGGCGACAGCTTCTTCCGACTCGCGTTTGATTCGTTTCAGGTATTCCGAAGCCTGCAACGATGAGTCTTTGACTGAACTGACAGCCGCATTGACGATCGACGAAGGAACGCCGAACCGCCGCGCGATCTCGAGCCCTGACGAAGCGCCGGCAAGGCCGACAAGCAATCGATAAGTCGGCCGCAGCGTCTTTTCGTCAAACTCGACGCTCGCATTGATCACGCCTTCCTCGTTACCGGCATACATCTTGAGCCCGCTGTAGTGCGTCGTGGCGATCACATGCGCGCCGCAAGCGCGGCGGAAGTGGTCCACCACCGCAACGCCGAGCGCCGATCCTTCTTCCGGATCGGTTCCGGTGCCGACTTCGTCAAGCAACACGAGCGCAGGCGCTTCGCACAATTCGAGCATCCGCGAGATATTCGCGACGTGCGACGTGAACGTGGAAAGATTTGCCGCCAGCGATTGATGATCGCCGATGTCTGCTAATACCGAAGCGTAAAACGGAACGCGCGCGAACTTCGCCGGCGTCGAAATTCCGGATAACGCCGCGAGCGCCAACAGCCCCGTGGTTTTCAGTACAACTGTCTTGCCGCCTGCATTTGCGCCCGAGATCACCATTGCGTTCTTCTCGTCGTCCAGTGCGAACGAAACGGGGACGACTTCTCCACCAGTAGCACGCAGATTTTCTTCCAGCAACGGGTGTCGGGCCTCGACCAGTTCCAATTGACCGCTCGACAACAGCGACTGCGGCGCGGGATCGATCTCCGGAATCACGCAGTTGAATCGCTGGTGAAACAGTGCTTTGGCGTTGATGAAATCCAGCTCGGCGACAGCTTGCGCGGCCATTTCGATTGCCGGCAGTTGCACGCGCAGTTCTTCAGTCAGGCTCGACAAGATCCGCGCGATCTCACGCGCTTCCGCTTCGCGCAATCCTTGTAGCTCGTTGTTCGAGTCGATTGTTTCCAGCGGTTCGACAAACGCAGTCATGCCCGACGATGAATAGCCGTGCGCGACTCCCGCGACGCGTCCGCGATGGTCTGCTTTGATCGGAATCACGAAACGATCGTTACGCATCGTGACCAGCTCGTCCTGGATTGCTTCCGCAGACCGGCGCATCACGTTTTCGAGCGAGCGCGTGATGCGCGAGCGCAGCGTCGTGATTTCGTGCCGGATGCCCGCGAGTTCCGGACTGGCGCGATCGTCGAGCTCGCCGTCAGGCAGGATCTTGTTCGTAATGCGTGCGACGAGCGTGTTGAGATCGCGCGGCAGAGTTTCAACTAAATGCCAGAGCGTCGGCGCATTCTCGCGTTCGTCGTAGATCGCCGCGCGCGCGGCCATCGCCTGTTCGCACAAGCGCGCCATTTGCAACAGCGCGAGCGTGTCGAGCGGCGCGCCTTCGACGTGCAGACGCAGAATCGTTTCAGCCGGATCGGAGAGCTCGTTGAACGTCCATCTCGCGCCGCGATTTCTGAGCATCACGCACTCCGCGAGCGCCGTGATCTCACGACGCAATTCGAGCGGATCGCCGATGGGCGACAAAGTCTCCACACGCCGCTTGCCCGCTTCGGTTTGCGCGCTTCGTCTGATCAGCGCCAGCAACTGCTGGTATTCGAGTGTTACAAAAGCCTGTTCGTTCATGGCTATTCGTTAATGAGCCGTTAATGAGCGCCAGCAAGGTTACAACGCGCCAGCACGACAAACAAATCGCCGCCGGATACAATGACCGTCACTCGTGAAACATTCATTTTTAGCGCTGCTGTTTCTTTTATTTGCGACGGCCACAGTTTTTACATTTGGTGGCGAGCGAGGTGTTTCCATGTCTGTACAAGAAAGAGGGCGTGTGCGCGCGCCCGAGATTCAAGGCGGGAGCGGTTGGTTGAACACTGACAAGCCGTTGTCGCTGGCTGCGCTCAAAGGCAAAGTCGTATTGCTTGATTTCTGGACTTACGGTTGCATCAACTGCATTCATATCATCCCCGATCTCAAGAAGCTCGAAGAGAAGTATGCGAATCAGCTCGTCGTGATTGGCGTTCACTCCGCGAAGTTCAAGAACGAAAAAGAGACTGAAAACATCAGGCGCATCATTCTGCGTTACGAGTTGGAGCATCCGGTTTACAACGACTCGGAATACGCGGTTTGGCAGAGTTATAGCGTGCGCGCGTGGCCGACGCAGGTGTTGATCGATCCGGCGGGTTACATCGTTGGCGGCGTTTCCGGCGAGGGAAATTACGACGCGATCGATCAGGCGATCGCGAAAGTGGTCGAGGAGTTTCGCAAGCGAGGTGAGCTCAACGAAGAGCCGCTGAAACTCGTGCTCGAACGCGCAAAGGTCGGCGACTTGCCGCTCGCGTTTCCAGGGAAAATCCTCGCCGATGCCGCTGGCGATCGACTGTTCATCGCCGACTCGAATCACAATCGCATCGTGATTACGCGGCTTGATGGCACGTTGGTGGAAACAGTCGGCACGAGCGATAGCGGCGCTGGTGATGGTCCATTCGACAAGGCGACGTTTTATCGCCCGCAAGGTTTGGCGTTGGCAGGCGACAGTCTTTACGTCGCGGACACGGAGAATCATCTGATCCGGCGAGTCGATCTGAAAACGCGGACTGTCGAAACGATCGCCGGCACTGGTCAGCAGTCGCGGACGTGGCCCGATTCTCCTGAGCTTGGTGCAGCGCGTAAGGCGGCGTTGAGCTCGCCGTGGGATCTCCAACTGGTCGGGCGTACGCTCTACATCGCGATGGCTGGTCCACACCAGATCTGGAAACTCGATCTCGACAAGAACGCGCTTTCGATCTTTGCCGGTTCGGGCCGTGAAGAGCGCAAGGATGGACCACTGCTTAGCTCCGGTTTCGCGCAACCTTCGGGGATCGCCGCGCGCGACAACACGCTTTATGTGGCTGACAGTGAGTCGAACATCATTCGCGAGATCGATGTTGCGGACGGAAAGGTGGAGACGATCGTCGGCGGAGATCTGTTTGAATTCGGCGACGTCGACGGCTCCGGCAACGACGTGCGGCTGCAACATCCGCTTGGCATCGTTTCTGTTGGCGATAAGTTGTTGATCGCCGACACGTACAATCACAAGATCAAAGAGCTCGATCCGAAACGCGGGCGTGTCACGTCGTTGTTTGGAACTGGTAAGCCGGGACAGGTTGATGGATCGTCGCCGTCGTTCTACGAACCCGGCGGATTGAGTGTCGCCAATGGGAAACTTTACGTTGCCGACACGAATAATCACGCCGTCCGCGTGATCGATTTGAAGACGAAACAGGCCGGCACGCTGCGGATCAACGGTCTCACGCCGCCGGCGAAGAACATGCAGGCGCTGGAGCAGTCGGATGGTCCAAACGCCGAGGAGGTCAAGGTCGCAGCCCAACAGATCCGCGCCGGTGCGAAAGGTGTTTTGCAAATCGACGTTTCGCTTCCGGCCGGTTACCACCTCAATCCGCAGGCGCCGCAGCGGTACAAGATCTCTGTCGATGGCAACGCGCTTTTGTTGGATGAAAAGACCGGTGCGCAAACTTCCAAAGACCTAAAACTACCACTGCGTATTCCCCTGACCACCGCCGCAACCGCGGGCGCCGCAAACATCCGCGCTCAAGTCACGCTCTTTTACTGTCGTGAAGACAACACCGGCACCTGCCGCATCAAGACACTGATCTGGCAAGTCCCGGTGACAGTAAGCGCCGATGCTTCCGCCGTCGAAGTTAAGCTTCAGGGCAAGATAAGCAGAGAGTAGGATTTTCCATTAATCATTTTTCGTTTGCTATTTCTCATTGGAAAATGACCCATGGAAAATGACAAACGGAAAATGACCATGTAATATCCTTACTCCCCTAAATTCATACTTAAGGAGTGAGGGCCGTGGCTGATAAACCATTTCTCACTGACATCAAAACTTTGCGCGAACGCGCGCGCCGTCACATCGAACAGGGCGCGGTTACCGAAGGCTACACCGCGGATCGCGAAACTGTTGTAAAGCTTTTAAACGAAGCGTTGGCCACGGAGCTCGTCTGTGTCCTTCGTTACAAACGTCATTATTTCATGGCCACCGGCATTCATGCCGAAAGCGTGGCCGCCGAGTTCCTGGAACACGCAAACGACGAGCAGGGGCATGCCGATCAGATCGCGCAACGAATCGTTCAGCTTCAAGGGGCGCCGAATTTCAACCCCGAAGGACTCTTGACGCGCAGTCACGCCGAATACGTCGAAGGCGACACACTCCAGGACATGATCAAGGAAGATCTCGTCGCGGAACGCATCGCCATCGACAGTTATCGCGAAATGATTACCTACTTCGGCAAAGACGACCCGACTTCGCGCCGCATGCTCGAAGGTATTCTGGCCGTCGAAGAAGAACATGCCGACGACTTAGTCAACCTGTTAGAGAAGATGGGTTAAATTCGTGTTCTGAGACTTCGCAAACGATAGAAACACGAATTTGGCAGAGAGCGAGCCCAAACAGACTAATCCCGGCCGGCCTACGATGTGCCGTAGTTGCGGGGCTATCGTAGGGGCCGGCGAGCCTCAATGTGCTGTCTGCGGCACTCCAACCGCCGGCCAGCCGGCACAGTCACAACGCCGCCCTCCTCCGGATCGCGAGACGATCCGCTTCGCGCGCGCCATCCTCGATCGCCCATACAAGTTCACAGTCGTTCTGCTTGTTCTGAACTTCTTCGTCTTTCTGCTGATGTGGGAATCGAGCGGAATGCATACGCAAGTCCTGTGGGATGGTTTCCCCGAGCAGGTGCTGAAAGTGTACGGCGCGAAACTGAATTACCTGATCGATTCGCCGTACTATCAATGGTGGCGCTTCATCACGCCGATGTTCGTGCACATCAACCTGCCGCACGTGCTCGTCAACATGTACAGCTTGTGGATGGTTGGGCCATATGTCGAGAAACTGTATGGGTCGGCGAAGTTTGTCGTGTTTTGGGTGGCGACGGGGATCATGGGTGTGGTTGCCAGTTACCTGACAGTGCGTCCGGATCACGCGACCAGCTCGCTGGGACGGTTCCTGTTCAAGAGCCTGGACGTTCCTTCGGCGGGAGCGTCGGGTGCGCTGTTTGGCCTCGTGGGCGTGCTTTTTGTGTTCGGCATCAAGTTTCGGCGTGAGCTGCCGGAAGGTTTCAAGCGCGCGTTCGGCACGGGAATGTTGCCGATCATCATCATCAATCTGTTCATCGGTTTCGTGGGGCGAGGATTTATCGACAACGCTGCTCACCTGGGCGGGTTGATGACCGGCGCCGTGCTGGCGCTGGCGGTTGAGTATCGCCGTCCGGGCGAGCGCACGAGTGTGGCGGTGGCGTGGCGCGTGTTGCAGGCGGCGGCGCTTGTGATCGTGGTGGCGGGTTTTTATAAGGTTGTCAGGAATTTCAATCGTCCGGTGCCGCAATCGGCGCAACAGCTGACGCTGGCGCGGCAGCAGTCGTTTCTGAATTTCGTCGCGTCGATGAATTTGCTTCAGGAACAGGTGTCGCAAGTTGTTCATAAGAACGATGCGAGTGGGGTTGAGGATATTAGTCAAAGAGTGGTGCAGTTGCCGACGCCCGATGCGCGCGCTACGGAGTTGAGAGATCGATTGCTGGTGATTCTCTCGAAGATGGCGACGGCGACGATTGACCGCAAACCGATAGATCCGAATTTGATGACTGAGCGGGACGCGTGGGAAAAAGATTACGAAGAATGGTTTAAAGGAGCAGCACAAAATGGAAATTAAGAAAGTGGGAGTTTTGGGATGCGGCCTGATGGGTGCGGGGATCGCGCAAGTGGCTGCGACTGCGGGTTTTGAAACTGTGGTGAAGGAAGTTTCAGAGGAGTTTATTAAGAAGGGATTTGGCGGCATCGAGAAGTCGTTGGCGAAGTTTGCGGAGAAGGGAACGATCACGGCTGAACAGCAGGGTGAGATACGCGGGCGTTTGTCGGGTACGACGTCATTCGAGAGTCTGGCCGATTGCGACATCATTATCGAAGCCATTATTGAGAACCTCGACGAGAAGCGCAGCACCTATCGACAGCTCGATGCGATCTGCAAACCGGAAACGATTTTTGCGTCGAATACGTCGTCGCTGTCGATCACGGCGATGATGACGGCGACTTCGGCTGAGCGGCAGCAGCGTTTTATCGGGATGCATTTTTTCAATCCGGTGCCGTTGATGAAGCTGGTCGAGGTGGTGCGGACGATTCTGACGGACGAGGATGTTTACGAGCAGGTGGTGGAGTTTGGCAAGAAGCTGGGGAAGGTGCCGGTGCGGGCGGGTGACAAGACCGGGTTCATTGTCAATCGGCTGCTGGTGCCGTACATGCTTGACGCGATTCGGGCGTTGGAAGAAGGGGTTGGGTCGATTGTCGATATCGACAATGCGATGAAGCTTGGGTGTGGTTATCCGATGGGTCCGTTTACGCTGGGTGATTTTGTTGGGTTGGACACGACTTACTACATTGCCGAGATCATGTTCAATGAGTTTAGAGAGAAGCGTTTTGCGTCGCCGCCATTGTTGAAGCGGATGGTGCTGGCGGGGTTGTACGGGCGGAAGTCTGGCCGCGGCTTTTACGACTACACGAAGGACCCCAGGAACCCAACGCCAATGAACTTGGTCTAGCCACAATAGCCACTTTCGGCATAAAATAGCCGTTTTCGGCACTATACACAGGTGGGGTCGGTTGCTACAATTCGGGTCATGAAGGGAGACTCAATGAGCGAAGACCTCACTAAAAAACTACCGAGTAGTGACAGCGACAAGATCGCTTTAATTCTCACAACCGTCCAGAACCTCGACACTCGCGTCAGCAATATCGAACAGAGATTCGATGTACTCGAAAAGAAGGTAGATGAGCGGCTTCACGACACACGGCCTATTTGGGAGAAGGTCGTTGCCGATGTTGCTCAACTTCAGGAAGGCCAGCGACGATTAGAAGAGCTTACGTCTTCGGGGCTCCGCGAGATCAAGACCTCTGTACGCGATATAAATCGTCGAATGACCATCATGAATGACACACTGCTCGCAATGCAGGCAGACTACAGAGACATAGACAATCGTGTACACGAGCTTGAATTGCAGCAACAGAAGCCAACAAATTCATCAACTTGATGCGTCTCCGAGCATCTCCTATACTGCAAAACGCAGTAACCATTAAGCTCGCGGGGTCGAATCGATTGCAACCAACCGTTCACGAAGGTCTCTTAAACGCGGGAGGGTTTCGCTTTGCGATCGTCGCGAGTCGATGGAACGAATTTATTACCGGCCGGCTCGTCGAGGGCGCGCTCGACGGACTGGAGCGCTTAGGAGCGAAAGAAGATCGAGTCGAGGTTTACCGCGTGCCGGGCGCATTCGAGATACCCTTGCTCGCTCTCAGGCTCGCGCAATCGCGCAAATATGATGCAATTATATGTCTTGGTACCATCATTCGAGGTCAGACTCCCCACTTCGATTACATTGCTAACGAGGTCACGCGCGGCATCTCGCACGCTGGCCTGGAAAGTGGCATCCCGGTCGTCTTTGGCATCGTTACCGCCGACACGGTCGATCAGGCCATTGACCGCGCCGGGGTGAAACTTGGAAATAAAGGGTTTGAAGCTGCCATGACGGCGGTCGAGTTAGCTAATCTTTACAAGGAATCATTCGAAGCCTGATAAGCATCTCAATGACAGCTCATCAGAATCAGAATTAACGGGTGTTGGTAATTTTTTATGGGTTCGCGACGTAAGGCACGAGAA
Organism: uncultured Acidobacteriota bacterium; assembly: GCA_963770215.1. Taxonomy (GTDB): domain Bacteria; phylum Acidobacteriota; class Blastocatellia; order Pyrinomonadales; family Pyrinomonadaceae; genus PSRF01. The sequence continues at coordinate 351,060 of CAVYOP010000004.1, read as the reverse complement.
TGTGCCTTGCAAATGCTCTTTGCGGCTGATGTTGCCGAAATGCCTGCGACCGACGTGGTCCGCAGCTATTGGGCTGAACTCGGCGAGGCTGATCTCGACGAGACGGCCCGCGAGTTTGCGACGCGCCTCGCAGCCGGAACATTACAAAACCTCGAACTGCTCGACGATCGCATCCGCTCGCGCGCGGAGCACTGGCGCATCTCGCGCATGGCCGTCGTCGATCGCAACATCCTGCGCCTTGCAGTCTACGAATTTCTCTACGAACCGACGCCGCGCACCGTAGCGATCAACGAAGCCCTCGAAATCGCACGCCGCTTCTCGACCTACGAAGCAACGCAGTTCATCAACGGCATCCTCGACGCCATCAAGCGCGACCTCGACGAACAACAACCGCAACGAAACATTCAGCCGGAAGCAGAAGACAGCGAAACGGACGCTGCCGATGAATGACGACTTCGCAGACCGCCTCGCGCAGATCTCCACCACAATCGGACAGCTCCGCGAGCACGCCGGCGATGGCAAAAGCACGCGCCAGTTGCTCGACTCTCTGTTTCGCAGTGTCCACAGTTTGAAAGCGGCAGCCACCGCGAATGGATTGAACGACCTCGCCGCTCGCGCACACCAATACGAAGACCTGCTTCACGCAATTCGCACCGGCAAAGCCACGCTCGACGATTTGACCGGTTTCGATCAACCTGTCAGTTATCAGTTTCGCGACCTGGTTCCCGCCACACCGATCGAAAACCTGATTCCTGATGCTTCTCTAAAAGACGAAGAACGACACCGACTGGCGGAGTGTATTGCTGAGAATGCGAGTGTCTATTTAGTTGAGACAAACTTCGCGATGTCGGATTTCGATAGCCAGTTCCAGCAGTTAAGAGACGAGCTAAATAAGATCGGCGAAGTGATTGCCACTGCGCCGAAGGTAGAAGGCGGGAAGATCAATTTCCGGATTGTTTACGCAACGGATTCCGATCTTTACCGAGTCTGTTATCAGGCGGTGCAGGCGGGGCGTTCGGTTGCCGAAGCGATCGGAAAGGAAATCAATTTTTCCATCCACGTAGACGGGGCCTTGCCAAAATCTGTGTGCGACGCTGTGGCCGACCCGTTGATGCATCTTGTGAGGAATGCCGTAGATCACGGAATTGAAACGAAGGGGCAAATAGCGATCAAAGCCAGTGAAACACGGATCACCGTCGCCGACGATGGTCGTGGCATCAATCCTGAGATCTGCGATCTCATATTTCAACCCGGATATTCAACGGCCACCGAGGTAACCGAGATCTCCGGCCGCGGCGTCGGGCTCGACGTCGTTAAGACAGCAATCGCACAGCTCGGCGGCACGATCAACGTCTCGAGTGAGCTCGGAAAAGGAACGACATTCGAGATCGTCCTGTCGAACGCGAATTAACTCGCCCAATCCATCTTCGGATGCATCGTGTGCCACTTCGTCGCACGCTCAAACGCCAGCGCCACGCGCAACGGCGACACCTCGTCGTAAACTCCACCCGTAAACATGATCGCCGCCGGCAGATCGTTCACGAACCCGCACGGCAACACGACCGCCGGATGTCCCGTCAGGTTCGTCACCAACAAGCTCGCACTCCCCGGCGCGGGACTGACGAACACGTCCCACTGCGACATCAGCTTCTCCATCTCGTGCATCAACAACGTCCGCGCCCGCTGCGCGCGCAGGTATTCAACCGCCGGAATGAAGCGCGACGTGCGAAACGTGTTGGGCCAGTCGCCTGGTCCCTGCCCGGATAACTGGTTGACGCGACCATCGCGAGTGATGTCGTCAAATGCCGCCGCCGCTTCGGCCGAAAGAATGTAACGCAACGGTCCCGCCGAGAACTTCGGCAGCTCGATCGGCACGAGCTTCGCTCCGGCTTTTTCCAACACTGCGAGCGCTGTCTTATAAACCTCTCGCCGCTGTTCCGCCGCTTGCCGTTGTTGCGGATTTGGATTTGCCGGACCACCTCCCGGTCCACCACCCGGCCCGCCAGTCCCTTCAAACTCCGTCTTCAAATACCCGATGCGCAACGTGCTGATGTTCGTATCGGGATTCCAATTGAACGGCGCATCGCCAACCGTGATGTCTTTCCCATCCGGCCCGTAAATCGCATGCAGCGCTGCCGCACAATCCTCGACGCCGCGACACATCGGACCGATCTTGTCCATGGTCCAACTCAACCCCATCGCTCCGTAGCGACTAACCCGTCCATACGTCGGCCGCAACCCCGTAACGCCGCAGCGCGACGACGGCGACACGATCGAGCCGAGCGTCTCCGTGCCTATCGAAAAACCAACCAGCCCGGCAGCAGTCGCAGACGCCGGTCCGGCAGACGATCCACTCGATCCCTGTTGCGCCTCATCCGGCTGCCACGGATTTCGCGTCACACCGGCAAACCACCTGGCGCCCTGCGCGAGCGCACCCATCGAGAGCTTCGCGACCAACACGGCGCCCGCTTCGTTCAACCGCTCCACGAGGGTCGAATCGTAATCGACGATCTGATCGCGATACGGCTCGGCGCCCCACGTCGTCTTGATCCCCTTGGTGGCAAACAGATCCTTCGCGCCCCACGGAATGCCGTGCAGCGGCCCGCGATACTTGCCGCGTTTGATCTCCGCGTCAGCCGCGGCCGCTTGTTTCAGCGCCAGCTCTTCGGTGAGCGTCACAACGCAAAGCAGCTTTGGTCCAAAGCGCTTCAAACGACCCAGATACATCTTTGTCAGCTCCGTCGAACTGACACGCCGCGTGCGAATCAACTCCGCCAACTGCGGCACAGTCGCGAACGCAAGGTCTTCAACCGACTTGAACGCCGGCGCCTCAACGCGGGCGAAACGAAACTTCGTGCGTGGCGCGTAAAGCTCTTTCCGCGCGCGCGCGGGGTGAAACGCGATCGCCGGTTCCGTGTCGAGCGGAATATCGATCTTGCGCACGGTCTCGTAAGCGTCGAGATTGCGATTCACGCCGCCGAGCGCCATCGCTTCCTGCGCGTCGGTTAGTTCGATCCCGATCAGTTTCTCAGTCTCGTGCATCATCTCTTTCGTGATGCGTGGCGCGGGTGTTGGCGACGGCGACGGTGTGGCCGTTTGTGCAAGACCGTCCAGCGGCTTTGTCGCTGCGGTTACTCCGAGCAGCGAAAATAGTTTTACAAACTTTCGTCTGCCAACACGGATCTTCTTGATTTTCATGGTGATGGGTTTCCGTATTTGAGTTTCGTCACTTTCGCCTTGCCGGCGCGATAGATCGTGACGATAAACAGGTTGTCGTATTCATTATCGGGAATCTCGGGAAACGCTTCTCCACTCAGCGCGGAGATGATTCCCGGCACCGAATTGCTGTGACCGGCGACAAAGATGGTTTGGCCGCGGTGCGCGGTGTGGATCTGGTTCACTAACTCCTGGGTTTGATTGGAGTTGAGCACATTCACGGACAGGCCGAGACGATCGGCCAACGGCTTCACCGTTTGCTGCGTTCGTTTGTACTGCGTCGCGTAGATTGCAGCGATCCCGGCGTCGCCAGACACGCGCGCGATCTGTTGCGCGCGTTCGACTCCGTCGGGCGTCAGATCAGGATCGGGATTGTCTGGTTCGATCTTCTTTTCCGCATGACGGACCAGGATCACCGTCGTCAGCGGCCGGGAAAACGTCGACAAAACAGCAAACACGACGACTGCCCCGAAAACCGCAAACAGCATCGTGAATACAAGAATTGTACGGAGTCTGACGCGCGGCTCGTGTGTCTCTTCCATCTGTGCTAGCGGGACCGTCTTGAGTGCAAATTAGCTCGGCAGATGATAGTCTATCGGTACACGGAAAACTAAACGGATTTAAGACCTTGACCCAAGTAAAAAAAGCAGATCTGTCGGAATTGATAGCCGAGGAATTCGGCGCGAATGCCGCCTACGTCCAGGGTTTGTGGGATCGCTTCCGCAGCAATCCGGCCCTCGTCGACGACTCGTGGCGATCGTATTTCAGCGAACTAATCGGCGATGGCGATGGCTCTTCGCCTCAGCAGACTACCGGCAATGGCGCCGGGACCGCAGCCGCAGCACCGGCGCCGGAACGCAAACCCGCACCGGCACCAACACCCGCGCCGGCGCCTGCTCCTGAATCAAACATCGAAGCGACACCACTTCGTGGACCAGCGCTGAAGATCGTCGAGAACATGGAGGCCAGTCTCTCCGTTCCGACCGCGACGTCTGAACGCCGCATTCCGGTAAAACTGCTCGACGAGAACCGCCGCATCATCAACAAGCACCTCGCCGAAAACGATCGCGGCAAAGCGTCATACACGCACCTGATCGCGTGGGCCGTGCTGCGCGCGCTCGACGAGTTTCCGCAACTCAACGACGGCTTCGTCGAAGTCGACGGCAAACCGGCGCGCTTGAAGCGTACGGATGTGAATCTCGGCGTCGCAGTCGATCTGATGAAGAAAGACGGAACGCGCACGCTCCTCGTTCCAAACGTCAAGAACGCAAACGAGCTCACGTTCTCGGAGTTTCTTGCGGCTTACGACGACGTCGTCCATCGCGCGCGCGAAGGCAAACTCCAGATCCCAGATTTTCAGGGAACGACTGTTTCGCTGACCAATCCCGGCACGATGGGCACGGTTGCTTCGATTCCGCGTTTGATGGCGGGCCAGTCGGTAATTATCGCGACCGGCGCGATCGAGTATCCGGCTGAGTACCAGGCTATGTCGCCCGAGGCGCTTTCGCAACTCGGCATCAGCAAAGCGATCTCGATCAGCAGCACTTACGATCACCGCATCGTTCAGGGCGCGGAGTCGGGCTCGTTTCTCGCGCGCGTGCACGAGTTCATCATCGGCAAGCACGATTTTTACGCCAACATCTTCAAAGATCTCGGCATCCCGCACGTGCCGTTTCGCTGGAACCTCGATCGCAATCCATTCTTCCTGCCGGGCGATCACGTCCGCGAGCAGACGCTGAAAGAAGCGCGCGTGATCGAGTTGATCAACGCGTATCGCGTGCGCGGCCATTTGATCGCCGACACTGATCCGCTGCACGCGTTGCCGCTCCTGTATCACCCGGAGCTCGACATCGAAACGTACGGCCTGACGATCTGGGATCTCGATCGCATGTTCATCACCGACGGTCTTGCGAATCGCGAAAGCATGACGTTGCGCGAGATCCTCGACATGCTGCAACGCGCGTACTGCGGCAAGGTCGGCATCGAGTATCGCCACATTCAAAGCAAGGAAGAGAAGAGCTGGATTCGCGAACAGATCCGCCGCGAGTTTGTCGAACCGCAACCGATTCCGGTCGAGGTGAAGAAACGCCTGTTGTGGAAACTGATCTCGGCGGAACAGTTCGAACGATTTCTGCACACGAAATATCTGGGCCAGAAACGCTTTTCACTCGAAGGCTGCGAAACCGTGATCCCGTTGCTCGATCGATTGATCGACGGCGCGGCTGCTCGCGGTGTGAAAGAGATCGTGTTCGGCATGGCCCATCGCGGCCGTTTGAACGTGCTGGCGAACGTGATCGGCAACTTGTGCGAACGTATCTTCGCGGCGTTTGAAGGATCGGTCCATCCCGAGTTTCCGGCTGACGAAGGCGACGTGAAATATCACCAGGGCGCCACCGGCGAGCGCGTGCTCGACGATGGGCGCAAAGTCAGTTTGTCGCTGTCGCCGAATCCGAGTCACCTCGAAGCTGTCGATCCGGTGGTCGAAGGCATGGTGCGCGCGCAAGCAGGACGAGCGGATGGGCAAAGAGGATTTGACGCGCGAGCAGGTGATCGACCTCGCGTTGCCTGTTCTGCTCCACGGCGACGCGGCGTTTGCCGGCCAGGGCGTCGTGATGGAAACGCTCAATCTCGCCGGGTTGAAAGGTTATCGCACCGGCGGCACGATCCACATCATCATCAACAACCAGATCGGATTCACGACGTCGCCGGAAGCCGGACGTTCGTCGATCTACTCGACCGACGTCGCGCGCATGACGCAGTTGCCGATCTTTCACATCAACGGCGACGATCCGGAAGCTGCGTATCGCGTGATGCTGATCGCGCTCGACTACCGGCAGGAGTTTAACAAAGACGTCGTGCTCGATCTGGTCGGTTTCCGCCGTCTCGGTCACAACGAAACCGACGAGCCGAGCTACACGCAACCGCTGATGTACGCGCGCGTGAAAGCGCATCCGGGCGTGCGCACTGTTTACGCGAAGCGCCTGATCAAGGAAGGCGTCGTCACCGAAGAAGAGGTCAACAACCTGATCGCAGAGCGCGTGCGCCGCTACGAAGATGCACTAGCGAATGCGAAGCGGAAAGTCGCCGAAGATCCGCCGCAAGCGCAGCCGCGTCTCGAAGAGCTCGACGGATCGGAGATCTTTCCGACCGGCGTCAGCTTCGGAAATCATCAAGAGCATCGCGCACAAGATCGCGGTCGTGCCCGAAGGTTTCAACGTCAATCCGAAGATGGTGGGCCAGCTCGCGCGCCGCGCGAAGATGGGCGACGGCAGCTTGCCGCTCGATTGGGCGTTTGCCGAGGCCGTGGCGTTTGGCTCGCTCGTGCTTGAAGGCACGCGTGTGCGTTTGAGCGGACAGGATTCAGCGGCCGCGGCACGTTCAGCCAGCGTCACGCTGTTTTGTACGACACGCAGACGCGGAAAGGCGTGGACGCCGCTTTCTGAGTTGAGATCTGAATCGAATCCCGGCGGCGCGTTTCGACGTGTTCGACAGTTCGCTTTCCGAAGAGGGCGTGCTGGGTTTTGAGTATGGCTACACCGTCGTCGCGAATGATGCGCTCGTGTTGTGGGAAGCGCAGTTCGGCGACTTCGGAAACGGCGCGCAGACGATCATCGATCAATACATTGCTGCGTCCGAAGACAAGTGGAAACAGAAGTCACGTCTCGTGATGCTGCTGCCGCACGGTTACGAAGGGCAGGGGCCGGAACACTCGAGCGCGCGGCTCGAGCGCTACCTGCAACTCTGCGCGGAAAACAATCTGCAGGTTTGTTATCCGACGACGCCGGCGCAGTATTTTCACTTGCTGCGACGGCAGGTTCAGCCCGGAATGGAGCGGCCGCTGATCGTGATGACGCCGAAGAGCCTGCTTCGTTTGCCGGCTGCTTCTTCGACAATTGACGATCTGGCGAATGGCGGGTTCAGGCCGGTGATTGACGATGCCGAGGTTGCCGATCCGTCGGCTGTGAAGAAGATCGTTCTGTGCTCCGGAAAGGTCTATTACGACTTGGTCGATGCGCGGAAGAAGTCGCCGGAGCCGGGCGTTGCGGTGGTGCGTTTGGAGCAGTTTTATCCGTTTCCGTTGCGGAGCATTCAGCAGACGTTGGCGCGTTATGAAAATGCGCGCGAGCTGGTTTGGGCGCAGGAAGAGCCGCAGAACATGGGCGGTTGGACGTTCATGCAGGAGCGACTGGAGAACCTGTTGCCGCAGTGTCAACGGCCGCGATACGTTGGACGTTCGGCCTCGGCAAGTCCCGCCACGGGTTCATACAGCATTCACCAAAAAGAGCAGTCTCAACTCGTCGCTGACGCGCTTTCAGTGTCCTGAAGATAACTCTCTCTGCGGCTCTCCGCGTTCCTTGGCGTTCTCTGCGTTTCAATGGGTGAAACGCAGAGAACGCCGAGGAACGCAAAGAGCCGCAGAGACAGGATCAGGACACGCCGGTATCGTCTGGTTGATTCGAAGCGGCCGAGGTTGCTAATAGTCTCTGCCGTTCGAAATGGCCCGCAATCTCTTCGGCAGTTTTCCTTCCCACAAAAGGCGTCAATTCGTTAACACCAGCCTTTGAAATTCTCTGAATCGAACCGAAGTGGCGCAGCAATCTTCCTTTGCGCTTGTCGCCAACACCCGGAATCGCCGTTAGCTCTGAAGTGAAGTCGCGCAACTCGCGCCGCTTGCGATGGTAAGTGACGGCGAAACGGTGCGTCTCGTCGCGAATCATTTGCAGCAGGCGCAGGATCAGCGAATGTGAGTCGAGATAGATCGGTTCATCCTCGCGCCCCTTCATCAAAAGGTACGCGACGTCGTTATGACGTTGCGGCGGCTTCACCACGCCAACCATCGGAATCGCTTCCAACCCCAGCCCGCTCATCGCCTGCGCCGCCGCCGAGAGTTGTGGTTTGCCGCCATCGATCACGATCAGATCCGGCAGCGTTTTTCCTTCTTCCAGCAGACGGCGATAACGCCGCGTCACCACTTCGTACATCGACGCAACATCGTTCGCGCCTTCGACGCTGCGAATGCGAAACTTGCGATACTCGGCTCGATTCATCCGCCCGTTGTCACAAACCACCATGCCCGCGACGTTCTCCGCACCCTGAATGTGCGAGATGTCAAACGACTCAATGCGGGCCGGAAAGTGCGGCAACTCCAGCGTCTCCTGTAGTTCTTCGAGCACGAGTTTCATGTCGGGCTTGAGAATGCGAAAACGTTGCTCGAAAGCATTCTTGGCGTTCTTGTCGACGAGGTCGATCAGGTCGCGCTTCTCGCCGCGTTGCGGATCGAGGATCTTCACGCGCCGGCCCTTTAGTTTGCTGAGCGCTTTCTCGAGCAGTTCGCGATCGTTGAAATCGACGGGCACGTAGATCTCGCGCGGCACGTAATCGGAGGCGTAGTATTGCGCCAGCACTTCGCTCAGAAACTCCGCCGGATCGAAACGATCTTCCGGCAAGTCTTCCCAAAAGAACTCGCGGCGGCCGACGATGTTTCCCTCGCGCATCGTGAACAACTGAAGCGCGAGTCGCTGGCCTTCGCGGTAGTAGCCGAAGATGTCGATGTCGCTGTCAGACGTGGTCGCCATCTTCTGTTGCTCGGAAAGACGAATCACGGTCTTGCGCAGATCGCGATACTTCGCCGCGAGCTCGTAACGCGTGCTTTCAGACGCTTCCAACATGCGGGCTTCGAGCGTGTCGGCGAGCTCCTTGTTGCGCCCTTCGAGCAACAGCCTTACGTCGCGCACCGCTTCCTGATATTGTTCCGGCGTGCAGAGACCTTTGACGCATGGTCCGAGACAGCGTTTGATGTGATACTCGAGACACGGGCGCGGTGCTTTGCCGTCGATCTCGATGTCGCAGGTTCGCAGTTGAAAAGTGCGATTGATCAGGTCGATGGTGCGGCGCGCGAGGCTCGCGGGCAGAAACGGGCCGAAATACAAAGCGCCGTCGCGTTGAACCCGCCGCGTGATCACGACCTTCGGAAACGGTTCGTTAATCGTGAGTTTCAGGTGCGGATACGACTTGTCGTCCTGGAGTTTAACGTTGTAACGCGGCTTGTGTTGCTTGACGAGGCTGGCTTCCAGGATTAACGCCTCGACTTCGTTGTCAGTCAGGATAAACTCGAAATCCGAGATCTGCCCGACGAGGGCGTCGGTTTTGCGGTCGAACGGGCGCGCGCGAAAGTACGAACGCACGCGGCTGCGCAGGTTCTTCGCCTTGCCGACATAGATCACCTTTCCGGCCGCATCTTTGTGCAGGTAAACGCCCGGTGATGGTGGGATTTCTTTGAGTTTTTCCTCTAGGGGCACAGCGTTCAGATGCCATTTTAGCCCACGAGGAACGCGAACCCGAATTGCGCTATTGTAGGGGTGGCCCTCCGTGGCCACCCGCTGTTGCGTGAGGACGGGTGGCCACAGAGGGCCACCCCCTACAAACAATGCGTTTTCCTTTCAAACTTTCTAGCGATAAGCCTTTCGACGCGGTTGGGTTTGGCTTAAACGCTGTCGACCACCTGATCGTGGTGCCGGAGTACCCGGCGTTTGACACGAAAATCCGCCTCATCGAGCACAAACAGTCCGCCGGTGGGCAAACCGCGACGGCGATGGTCGCGTTGCAACGTCTCGGTTTAAAGACGGCATACGCCGGACGTTTCGGCTCGGACCCGGAAGGACACTTCGGCCTGGCGACGTTGAAAGACGACGGCGTGAACGTCGATTTTGCGGAGATGGTTGAGGGCGCGACGAACCAGATCGCGTTCATTACGATCGACGCACGCAACGGCGAGCGCACGATCGTTTGGGATCGCGATGATCGGCTTGCTTATCGAGCTGAGGAAGCGCCAGTAGAGTTTGGAACGATGGGACGTGTGTTGCACCTCGACGCACATGATCCGCCGGCGTGTTTGCGGCTGGCGCAGGCGGCGCGAGAGTCAGGCACGATCGTCTCGGCGGACATCGACAACGTCTACGCCGGATTGCCCGAGCTGTTGCCGTTTATCGACATTATGATCGGATCGAAAGAGTTTCCTCAACGCGTCACCGGGATAACAGATCGACGAGCAGCGTTGATTGAGTTGCAGGCGCGTTATGGTTGCGCCATCACCGGCATGACGTTGGGAACGTCAGGCGCGCTCGCTTATTGCGACGGACAGTTCATCGAATCGCCTGCGTTCGAAGCCCCCGGCGGTTGCAAAGACACGACCGGCGCAGGTGATGCGTTTCACAGCGGTTTTCTTTACGGACTGGTGCGCGGCGAAGAGATCGAAACGAGTTTGCGTTTCGGCAATGCGGTGGCGGCGATGAAGTGCTCGGCGCTTGGCGCTCGCACCGGTTTGCCTACCCTCGCGCAGCTTCAAAAATTCCTGAATTTATAAATTCCGTGTTATAGAGGTAAATATGAGACTAACGTTGCTCTTAGTGATTGCGTTGCTGCTGGGCCTTGCGCCGGTAACGCCCGTGCAGCAGTCTGACATAGCCGACCTCGTCTTCAAGAACGGATACGTTTACACGGTCGATGCGAAGCAGCCACGCGCACAGGCGATCGGCGTTATTAAAGATCGCATCGTCTTCGTCGGTTCCAATGCGGATGCGCAGAAGTATGTGGGCCCTAAGACGCGTGTTGTCGATCTGAAGGGAAGCACGGTCCTGCCGGGATTTGACCGACGCGCATCAACATCTCTCCGGCGTTGGCTTTCGCGAGATGACGCTGAATCTCGAAGGCACCACCAGCCTCGAAGACTTTCTGGCGAAAGTAAAAGCGCGGGTGGACCAGGCGAAGCCGGGCGAATGGGTGACGGGACGTGGCTGGATCGAAACTTTCTGGAAACCGCCGGTATTTCCGACGCGCTGGGACCTCGACAAAGTCGCGCCTAACAATCCCGTGATTCTCGGACGCGCCGATGGACACGGCGCGGTCGCCAACAGCGCGGCCTTGAAGATCGCCGGCGTCGACAAGAACACGCCGAATCCTTTCGGCGGCGAGATCTCGAAGGACAAGCAGAGCGGCGAACCAAACGGCATGTTGCTCGACTGCCGCGCAGGGTCTCGTGCGCCGCCACGTTCCGCCGACTCACCGCCGATGCAGAGCGCGCAGTCATTCTCGGCGTAAACGAAATATCGAGCTTGGCTGGACGCAGATCCAGGACGCCGGCGGCAGTTACGATGAAGTCGAGCTCTTCAAAAAGCTCTACGCCTGCAGGACAAGATCAAGCTGCGCATCTACAAAGCCGTACATGGTCCAGGACCAAGCGCCACTCGCTTGCTCAGCGAAGGCCCGACCATCGGCGCGTTCGACAATCGGTTCACCTTCCGAACGATCAAAGTCGTCTCTGACGGCGCGCTCGGTTCGCGTGGCGCGGCGCTGCTCGAGCCATATTCCGACGCCCACGACACGTCAGGCTTTCTGACGGTGAAAGCCGAAGACTTGCGGCCGATGCTGATCGACTCGCTAAGGAAAGGCATTCAGGTCGAGACTCATGCGATTGGCGATCGCGCGAATCGCTTCATCCTCGACGAATATGAAAAAGCGTTGAAGGCCGTGCTCGGCCAACGAGAGAAAAGTCGCCGATCCGCGTTGGCGCGTCGAGCACGCGCAGATCGTGAATCCGGCGATATTCCGCGCTTCGCTAAACTCGGCATGATTCCTTCGATGCAGCCTTCGCATGCGATTGGCGATCTTCATTTTGCCCCCGCGCGGTTGGGGATCGAACGGCTGGAGGGCGCTTATGCGTGGCAGAGTTTCATCAAGTCAGGCGTGGTTGTTCCCGGCGGTTCCGACGCGCCGGTCGAACGCGGCGAACCGATGATTGAGTTTTACGCCGCTGTCGCCCGCAAGGACCAGAAGGGTTTTTCCGGCGAAGGCTGGCATCCGGAAGAAGCGGTCTCGCGCGCCGACGCCTTGAAGATGTTCACGATCTGGCCGGCTTACGCGGCGTTTGAAGAAAAGCTGCGCGGCTCGATCGAAGTTGGCAAGCTCGCCGACTTGACGATTCTCTCCGCCGACATCATGAAGATTCCCGAGCCGGAAATCCTGAAGACGCGCTGCGTGATGACCGTGATCGGCGGCGAGATTGTTTATGAAGCAGGAATGGTAACGATCACATGAAAGGAACGCGATAGACGCGGCAACGTTTCATTCTCGCTCGCCGGCAAGGGCCTTGGCCTGGCGGCGCTTTCTTCCCAACCATCGGCGTCGCTGCTGAAGGAAGTTGAGGCCGCGACGAGGAGCGTCGCCATCTGACGCCGCAACAGGCGGCGATGGATGAAGACTACTGGTCAGTCATTCAAAATTCCTTCACCGTCACGCGCGGCATCGTCAACCTGAACAACGGCGGCGTCTCGCCAAGCCCGCGCATCGTCACCGAAGCCCTCGTCCGTTACATCTGGCAACAGGAAGACGCGACGGCCTACACGATGTGGCAGATACTCGAGCCGCAGTCGGAAACGATTCGCACCGGTCTGGCCGAGATGTTTGGCTGCGATCGCGAAGAGATCGCGATCACGCGCAACGCTTCCGAGTCGCTCGAGATTCTGCTTGATGGGCATGGACTTCAAGTCGGGCGACGAGATCCTCACGACCACGCAGGACTACCCGCGCATGCTGACGACCTTGCGCCAACGCGAAAACCGCGAAGGCCTGGTGCTCAAGCTAGATCAAGATTCCGATCCCGCCGAAGAACCTGAACGAAATCGCCGCGGCATTTGAGAAAGGAATCACCAGCCGCACGCGACTGATCCTGATCTCGCACCAGGTAAACATCACCGGACAGATCACGCCGGTGAAAGCTGTCTGCGAGATGGCCCGCGCGCAGGGGAATCGAAACGATCGTCGACGGCGCGCATTCGTTTGCGCAGTTTGATTTCAAACAGAAAGATCTCGGCTGCGACTACTTCGGCACCAGCCTGCACAAGTGGCTCTACGCGCCGAAAGGGCACCGGACTGCTTTACGTCAAGCGCGACAAGATCGAGAAGTTTTGGCCGTTGATGGCGGCGGAGTCGAAACAGGCAAACGACATTCGGAAGTTTGAAGAGATCGGCACGCACTCCGCCGCGCCCAGGCTCGCGATCGGCGAAGCGCTGCTGTTTCACAACGGCATCGGCGGCAAACGCAAAGAGGCGCGGCTGCGCTATCTGTCGCGCTACTGGATGAACCGGCTGAAAGACGTGCCGAAGGTTCGTTTCAACACTTCGTTTGATCCGAACCAGTCGTGCGCGATTGCCAACGTGAACATCGAAGGCATCGATCCGCAGGCGATCGGGAGTTACCTGTTCAACAAGCATCGGATCTTCACGACGCCGATCGTTCATGAAGAGTTCAAGGGCATTCGCATCACGCCGAACGTCTACACGACGCTGGGCGAGCTGGATCGTTTCTGCAATGTGATGGAAAAAATCGCTCGGCAGGGCCTTCCTGCCTGAACCAACCAGCTTTGCACAAAAAGTGTGTTATGACATGAAGAGGTCTCCCGCAAAGGCGCAAAGGCGCAAAGCGCTGCCGCGTTTCGCTGGACTTTCTTTGCGCCTTTGCGACTTTGCGGGAGAATATCCTGCGTTGCGGACATTCTTGTGCAAAGCCGAACCAACCTCGCCGTGCGGGCGTAAAGCAGAAGGTGCTAGAATCGCTTCCGCGGAGGTTTTGATATGCAAGACGGTCGAGCTTGTGTGAATGATGTGGCTGGCGCGATTTGCGATGGATTAAGGCAAATCGGCGACTTTTCCTACGCAATTATGCCCAGGGAGTTGGCGCACGCAGTGGGTGATTTAAAGAAAGCAGTATTATCCCAGGTGCGCGGCGCTGTTGATTGGGAAATTGGATGGATCGACGAAAGAGTTGCCGGCGGAGACAGATTACGGGAAGAATGGCGCGAGAAGTGTCGGCAGCAAACGCGACCCGACCGGAAACAGGCGAAAACGACTGATGGAAGTCCTACTGGCTGAAGAATACGGATTCTGTTTTGGTGTTGAACGGGCCGTCGAGATGGTCGAAGAGGTGGTCAACGAGGGCGCGCGCCCGATTCGCTCGCTGGGTCCATTGATTCACAACGCTCAGGAAATGGAGCGGCTCGGCGCGCAGGGCGTCTCGACCATCGACACGCCGGAACAAGCAGACGCCGACACGATCGCCGTCATTCGCGCCCACGGCGTCACGCCGCAAGTCCAGTACGATCTCGAACAACGCGCCGCGAAAGTTATCGACGCCACCTGTCCATTTGTCACTCGCGTCCAGCATCTCGCCGAGCGTGCTGCGAAACAAGGCCGCGACGTCGTCGTCGCCGGCAATCCGGATCATCCGGAAATGATCGGCGTCGTCGGTTACGCGCCTGACAACACTTACGTCGTCCGCGATGCGAGCGAAGTCGCGCAACTCCCGCATTTGCGCTCGCCGCTCGTCGTCTCGCAGACCACGATCAAGTTGAAGACGTTTCTGGAAGTTGCGGAAGCGGTGCGTGAGAAAGTCGGACACCGAGCCGCAAGTCGTCAACACGATCTGCTCCGCGACTCGCGATCGTCAGGACGCCGCGCGTGCGCTGGCCGGACAAGTTGACGCGTTCTACGTCATCGGCGGGCGTCACTCTTCGAACAGCGTCAAGTTGTTGGCGGTTTGTCAGGAACAGTGCGCGAAGAGTTTCCTGATCGAAACTCCTGCCGAGATCAATCCTGCTGATTTGGAAAACGTGAAGCGAGTGGGCGTGACTGCCGGCGCTTCAACGCCAAACTGGTTGATCGATCAGGTTGTCGAACGTCTTCATCAACTCGGCGCTTAAATGTGAAGTCGTCGTCCAACGATCGAGCGCCGTTAACAATCTGCCGCGCTTCTTCCGAGCCATACTCGACAACCTGCCTGCGCAACGCTGCCCGCGCAGTTTCGGCATCCACCGGATCGTTAAGCAAAGTAGTCAACACTGAAATCGGACAACGCGCCAGCGCTTCGTTCGCGAGCTCGCGCACGATCTTGTCTTCGGAGCGCGCCAGTTCGCAGATCTCGCTGGGCGGAAATCGGGAATTGAGTGCATCGGCGAGCGTGTCGATGCGTTTGTAGTCTCGTTGGTTCGAAGCGCGGCGCACGAGCTGCGCAAACACTTCCGCCGATTCAGTTTTTTCCTGCAAGACTGAGGCACAGGTATCCGCGACGGATTTGAGTCTCGCCGACGGTCTCGGCGTCGAGTGCCTCGGTCTTTTCCGCGGCGCGCTCGTCGAGGGCCGCGAGGAAGCGGCTCAACTCGAGATCGGCACGAGCGTCATATTGAAAATTGCGTGTCGCCTGGGCCGCCGGTGTGCGGGCGCTCGCAGGGCGCGTTCGACCAACCCGCGAGTCGAGGGACGCAATTCAGACCAGACGGTGGCGATTCGCGCACCGAAGTCGCCGAAATCACCAAGTGTCGATCGGCAAGGGGGAGGGCAAGTTTTTGAAATCCACCTTTCTTTCCGTGGTTCTCTCGGAGACACGGATTTATAACATTACTCGGCGAGATTGTGGTCTTTGATCTCCGCGATGGTCGGGAAACGGAATCTTGACGACCTGTCCGTTCGCACATAGGATTTTGACGCTTGGGGTCGTGAGCGCCTGAGTGTTTTTCATGCTGCGAACTTTGCCGCGGACCCGCCTGCCGTCGGTAGTAATGATTTCTACGTTGTCTTTACCGTACAGCGGTTGCAAAGCCGCCAACGCTTTGGTTATTTCCACCTTTAAGATTGAGACCTCATACTAGTATTTCCGCCTCCATATTGCCTTTAACTGGCGCGGGAAGTCTATCGAGCCCGTCAACATGCAACCGGAAAAGATATTTGGCGTATAGAAAAATCGAGCAAACTTCGCTTAACATCCAAACAGGTGTCGACTATGTCTCAAAATCCAGAAATTCCTTTGCCGGTGAACTCAACGCCAAGCTCACCACCTGTTCCAACTGCCATTCGCGCGATGCCGTCAGAATTACGTTTCTGCCGGAATTGCGGATTTCGACTGGGCGATGGCTTTGCGGAATACACGGAAACGGTACGTTTCGGAGACCAGCGCGGGCCGCTCGTGCCGGGCGCCGTGTCAATTCCGTTACCGGCCGAAAGAAGCGCCGGAAGATGAGTGGTATGGCGTGGGTGTTTATCGGCGCTGCTGGTCTTCTTCATCGGCGCCGCGGCGTTTACGGCGATCATTAGCCCGATGCGCACAACGCGTGCATGCGATCCACATAGCGGTGAAGAAGTCTTACACCGGTGTCGAGGGCTGGGAGAACGCGGAGACATGTCACGGCTGTCACGTTCGAGAACGTTAGCCTCCCGGACGGCCCGGCGGATAAAGCAGGACTGGTCGGCGGCGACGTGATTGTCGATTTTGATGGCCAGACGGTAAATAACGAAGACGACATGGAATCAGATGATGGCGCAGCACGCCTCCGGGAAAGACTGTCGACGTCGATTACACTGCGCGACGGCGAGACACACGAGACCCAGCTCACGACTATTTCTGAAGCTGAATTCAAGCACTTGCGGAAGGTATTAATGATGACATCGCCCTGAAGGCCGCGCTCAGTTTGGATACGACAGCTGACGACGTAGAACGAGTTGAGATTGCCGGGACGAAGATATTCGGCGTCCGGCTTGACGGATGTCTATCGCAGCCGGCCGGCGGACCTCGCGGGAGTCAAGAAGGCGATATTGTGATCGCCTTTGACGAGATTCCGATCCGCACCGGTGAAGAGTTCCTGATGCGAGTGCGCCGGGCGGTTCCCTACAGCACTGATTAAGCTGACGTGATGCGAGGTAAGGAAAAGGTTGAGATACCTGTGAAACTGGGTCGCCAGTAATCACGATCTCAGTTGACCCAGAACATGCTCGCGTAACCGCGCTTCCATTTCGAGTCTTACTTCCTCGCGTTGTATCCTCGGTTTCGTCCGGTTCGAAAGTTTCGAACAGTGCATACTGCGTCTGTTCCAGCAGGCGCAGTTCCCAAGCCTCGCGATCGTGAGAAGAAAGACGCGAAAACCACAAGCGTCGACCGGCGACTCCCTCACTTCGACTCGATTGAGCAGTTGTGCTTCCTGGGACTGGAGCTCGGCTAACGTGGCCGGCTGCATCAGCGCGCGTCCGCAGTTCCCAGCCATGTTTGCGGTAAGTGGCCACCATTTCCATAAACAGATTTGCCTTCTTCATATTGAACTCTCTGCGACCTCTGCGGCCCTCTTGCGCACTCTGCGTTTCCCCGCATTCAACGCAGAGAACACATAGAGACGCAGAGAGTGCCGAGGTTAAATACCGGATCAGGACATCACGCCCCTAAATGCCCGGTTGACCGTCTGAATCGGCCGCCACTATCATCGTCAGCGGTTTGAAAACAGAAAATCCGCTGATATAACAGTTCCAAGTTTTAATCACGCTAGTAGGATATTTACAAGCCTTATTTTGATTGTAGTCTGCCGGGTGGTTGGATGGGGCGGCATCCCGGCGCCGGAGAACATGTCAACACAACAAATGACTGCCAACACTCTCAGGGAATTTAACTCAACCATAAGCCAGCCAAAGAACCAGCGCCTTTTTACGAAGCACTCGCGAAAGCATTAAAAAAACGCAAAATCAAGGTGGAAAATATCTGTCCGCCTTCGGATCCCGTCGCGCGGCGGATTCTCGAAGAATATGGCGCGATTTTTCTCGCGGACAAGAAAGTCATGCCGCCGCCAGTGTGCGTCTTCACGAACGAAGCCCAGGTCACGCGCTTTCAAGAACAAGCAGGATTTGAATCGGAGTTCATCTCGTTTGATCACGTCGAGCTTCAACCGGCCGCGTTGAAGCAACTGCTGAAAGCCCGCGAAGAAGCACAGAAAGAAGGTCTGGATATTACGCCTCGCGACGGCGCCGAAGCCGCCCGCAGAAATTATGACGACAGCGTACGACTCTGGAATTCACGATTCGAACCGGCGCTGGAGTACTGGCTCGGACAAGGACGCCTGACCGCCGAACAAGTCGAACGTTTGAAAAGCCTGCCGCTCTCGCAACAGATCGCGGAAGTGCTCGAGCTCGAAAAGACCGGGATTTACTTCAGTAAAGACCTGTCGAAGTCGATTCTTTACTCGATCGCCGCCCCGGGCACTTCGCAACACATCGCGATGCTGGCGTTTGACGTCAACGAGTTTGAAAACCCGCGCGTGCGTGAAATCATGGCGAAGCATGGCTGGTTTCAGACCGTGCTGAGCGATCTGCCGCACTTCACGTTTCTTGGCCTGAAAGAAAAAGACCTGCCGAAGCACGGCCTGCGAAGTGTCGAAGTCAACGGGCAGGTGTTTTGGATCCCGAACGTACAGTCGCTACATCCCGGCATCGACAAGTGAATACTCTCTGCGGCCTTTGCGTGTTTCTCTGCGTTAAAAACCAATAACCGCAGAGGTCGCTGAGTTCCGCAAAGCACGAGGAAGTCTAAGTATCGACAAGTAATAGAACCGGATTTTCAATCCGTGTTAGACTAAGCCGCGTCGTCTCTTCCCCCAACCCAA
Source organism: uncultured Acidobacteriota bacterium (assembly GCA_963770215.1). Lineage (GTDB taxonomy): Bacteria > Acidobacteriota > Blastocatellia > Pyrinomonadales > Pyrinomonadaceae > PSRF01. The sequence goes on along the minus strand of CAVYOP010000004.1, from coordinate 332,377 downwards.
TCGTAAACCGGAATCGTTTCCGGCCTTTTAACCCGAAAGGAAGGTCTTATATGGATGTCCCCCAATTCATCGCTGGCAGATTCCGGATTGAACGAGAAATCGGGACCGGCGGCATGGGCACTGTTTACCTTGCCACCCACCTCGGACTCGAACGGCCAGTAGCAGTCAAGATCATCAAGCGCGAATTTGCGGGCGATGCTGACGTCGCAGATCGTTTTCTGCGCGAAGCGCGCACGATGGCGAAGCTGCATCATCCTCACGCAGCAATGATCTTCGACGCCGGAAACCTGCCCGACGGCCGTCACTTCATCGTGATGGAGTTTGTCGAAGGCGAAACGCTCTCGCAGGTGCTTGCGCGTGAAGGACGTTTTGGCGCGGCGCACGCGGTTGAGATCGCCACGCAGATCTGCGATGTGCTGGAAGAAGCGCATCGCCTGGGCATCATCCATCGCGACCTCAAACCTTCGAACATTCTGCTCGGCAAGCGAGGCGTTTGTGTGCTCGATTTCGGCGTCGCGAAAGTTCTTGCTTCGTCAGCTGAATCGAGCACGACTTACGCGAGCACTGGTTCGGGCCAGTTGATCGGAACGCCGCGTTACATGTCGCCGGAGCAATGTTTGGGGCAACGTGTCGGCGCGCGCAGCGATTTATACAGTCTCGGTGTGTTGTTGTACGAAATGCTCGCGGGCCGTCCGCCGTTCGTCGATCCGTTGCAATCGGCACTGTTGGTAAAACAGGCGACAGCGCCCGCTCCACCGTTGCCGAGATTGCGACAGGACATTCCGCGGCCGTTAGCGCTCGCGGTCCATTCGCTGCTGGCGAAGCGAGCAGAGGATCGACCGCGCACCGCGGCGGCCGCGAAAGCGCTGTTGGAGCGCAGCCTGGTACAACCGGAACGCACGCTGCCCGATATCGAACCAATGTCGTCGATGGTCGCGGCGGCGAGCCCAGGACGCGGGATCCTGTTTCGTGTCGGCGCGCCATTGTGTCTGGTTACGACTTTTGGCGCTTTGCTCGCGTGGGGATACACGGGACAGAGCGCTTCTGTGCCGCGTCTTCCAAAAGAAGCGTTGCCGGTTGCGGCTTCGCAAGTGCAGATGCGGCCTGCGGTATGGCGTGGCGCAGACGAACCCGTCAGGCCCGTCAAACGCGTCGCCGGGCGAGACACTTGTCGAGCCCCGCCAGTTGTCGAACAACTGTCACTCGATCAGGCGCGAAAGATCGCCGGCAAATTCGCGACCGGTGCGGTCGGCAGCGTTGCCAATGTCGATACTGATGCCGGACCCGCGATCGTCGCCGTCGACAGTCAACGTCGAGCCGGGAAGAGCACTTTTCTTCTACTCGAAAAGCGAAACGGAAAGTATCGCGTAAGCGCCCAGCAACCGCTCGACGGCAACGGTTTTCGTCACGCGAGTTGGAGCGCGGAACTGATGGACGCCGACGAAGACGGTTTTCAGGAGTTGTTGTTTAGTGGCAAAGACTCGAGCGAAGGCCGCAACCTCCGGCGGCTGATCCTGTTTGTCCCGAACGACAAACGAACTTACTCAATGCAGATGACGGGCGAAACAACCGCCAGCGGAACGCCGCGAATCCAGTGGCTCTCAAACGCCGCGGGCACTGATGCAGCCGCGTATCGCACTGCGCTACGACAAAAGGCACGTGCGATGGTGGCGAAGAAGAAGTGATCATTTTCCGTTTTCCATTTTCTATTTGTCATTGGTCATTTCGAACCCCGTGATTTCAAATGACAAGTGGAAAATGTGAAATGGAAAACGGAAAATGATCTGACCTCCCGCCCCATTTGTGAATTTCCCTCCAGCAAGCTAACCTCCTACTGCGACATCTATTTGGCCTCCAGAGGAATCGAAAGCCAAGCTGAAAATTTCGAAATTCGAATTTCTAACTGGAGTTATCGGTGAAACGTTTCTCAATCCTTTTACTTCTCCTTTGCTTACTGTCGCCTCCGTCGTTGCTCGCGGGGATCGTTACGCAGCAGGGTCAACCGCGCCCCGCGCCTGCGCGTCCGGCGGCGGCACAACAAACGCCCGCGGCTGCACAACGACTGCCCGAGGCGAAGATAACGAGCCAGGTATTACCAAACGGCCTTGAAGTTATCATTCTCGAAGATCACTCGGTTCCACTCGTTACCATCGAGCTGGCGGTAAAAAACGGTTCGTACACCGAGCCGCCTGAGTTGAACGGCCTGTCGCACTTGTACGAGCACATGTTTTTCAAACAGAACCGGGCCATCGCCAACGCCGAGGACTATCTGCGCACCATCGGGTCAATGGGCATCGCCTACAACGGCACGACGCGCGAAGAAGTCGTCGATTATTATTTCACGACGACCAGTCCGAACATCCGCACCGCGATGCAGTTTATGAAAGACGCGACGCGTTATCCGCTGTTCGACGATCGCGAGTTTGTGCGTGAAAAAGAGGTCGTGATCGGCGAGATCGACCGCAACGAGTCGAACCCGTTCTTCTATCTGAACAAGGAGATGAACACTCGTCTCTTCTTCAAGTATCCGAGCCGGAAAAATCCGCTCGGAAGCAGGGAAACGGTTGGAGCGGCGACCACCGATATGATGCGCTTGATTCAGCAGCGTTACTACGTGCCGAACAATTCAGCCCTCGTGATAACGGGCGACGTAAACCCGGCTGACGTGGTCAAGATGGCCCAGGAGTTTTATGGCGACTGGCCGCGCCGCGAGAAAGATCCGTTTGTCGAGTTTCCGCTAGTCGAACACCCGCCGCTGCCGAAGAGCGAAGGTCACGTGATCGTGCAACCAGTGCAGAACGTGATCATCAGCATCGGCTGGCACGGACCGTCGATCGGCAAAGACAATCCCGCGACTTACGCAGCCGACGTTTTTTCGTTCATTCTGCGCCAGCCAAATTCGCGCTTTCAAAGAAATCTGGTCGATACCGGTTTGGTGACAGGCGTCGACTTGAGTTACTACACGCAGCGCAACGTTGGTCCAATTGCCCTCATCGCCCAGACAACTCCCGACAAAGCACGCGCCGCGATGAAAGCGATGTACGAGGAAGTCGCGCACTTCAACGACAAGGACTACTACACCGACGAGCAGCTCGAAAGCGCGAAAGCGTTGCTCGAAGCCGACGATCTCTATTCACGCGAGAAGCTCAGCGATTACACTCACACGCTCAGCTTTTGGTGGGCCTCGACGGGCCTCGATTACTTCCGCGGTTATCTCCCACGACTGCGCGCCACTTCACGTGCCGACATCAGCCGCTACATCACGACCTACATTCAGGGAAAGCCACACGTTGGGCTGGCTTTGATGTCGAGTGAAGCGCAAGGCAGGGTTAAAATCTCACCGGAAGAGTTAATGGGTCAATGAATAGAGTCGAGAAGATTATGAACCAGCCGTCATTGTTTATCCGCGTTCGTCAATTCGTCGTTGCGTTCTTGTTGTTAGCCACGATTGCCGTTGGCGTCGATTCGTCGTACGCGCAACAAGGCAAGGCGACAGCCGGCCGGAGTCAATTCATTCCGTCGTCGCCAAGCAGGCGGCGCTGGTCAGCGAGTTTGATGTCAACGGTTTGAAAGTGCTGATGAAGCGCCGCGAAGGCAGCTTGACCGTCGCCGCGGGACTTTTCATTCGCGGCGGCTCGGCCAACATCAACGCACAGAACGCCGGCATTGAAACGCTGATGTTGAGCGCGGCGACTGAAGCGAGCGCCGGATTTCCACGGGCGCGCATGCGCAGCGAACTCTCGCGCATGGGCACAGTCATCGGCAGCAGCTCGAACAACGATTACTCCGTGCTCTCGCTGGCCTCGACGCGGATGCACTTCGATCGTTCGTGGCAGATGTTTACTGACGTCGCGTTGCGGCCGTCGTTTACGAAAGAAGACGTGGCGCTCGTTCAGGAACGAATCGTCGTTTCGCTGAGTGACGATACGGATAATCCGGACGTTTACCTGCAAAAGCTACAGGAAAAGGTCGCGTATGCCGGTCATCCTTATCTGAACAGCACCGGCGGCACGCCGGAAACGGTCTCAAAACTGACGCCGGAAGATCTGCGCGCTTATCACAAGAAACTGATGGAAACATCGCGGTTGTTGCTCGTGATCGTCGGCGACTTGAACGCGAACGAGGTGCGTGGTTTGGTCGAGGCGAGTTTTGGAAAGCTGCCGCGCGGCAATTACAAACCGGAAGCAGTGCCGCAGCTCGCGTTTGACAAGTCGTCGGTGGAAGTGACGCCGCGAGAGTTGCCGACCAACTACGTCCAGGGACTGTTCACGGCGCCTTCGCTTACGTCGCCCGATATTTACGCGATGAGAGTCGCGAGTTCGATGCTGCGCGATCGCGTGTTTGAAGAAGTGCGGGTGAAGCGAAACCTTTCGTACGCGCCGGATGCGTTTCTACGAACGCAGGCCGCGAATGTCGGCGGGCTTTATGTGACCGCGGTCGATGCGAATCAATCGATACGCGTGATGTTGAGTGAGATCGCGCGGCTGCAAACGGAGCCGGTGAGTGCTGAGTGATATTCACGCCGTGATCGCGCAGTACCTGACCACGTACTACCTCGGACAAGAGACGAATGCGGCGCAGGCGGGTGAGTTGGCGCAGTATGAATTAATCGGCGGCGGTTGGCGCAACTCGATCGACTTTCTGGAGAAGCTGTCGGCGGTGACGCCGGCGGACATTCAACGCGTCTCGCAGAAGTACATGAAGAACATTCGCTTCGTGGTCCTGGGAAATCCGCGCAGCATCGACCAGAACGTGTTCACCGGGACCGCAGGCGAATGATCATTTTCCGGTTTCCAATTGTCGTTTTTCATTTACCACTTAAATGAGAAATGACAATTGGAAAACGTACAAATGGAAAATAGCTCACATAGTCTCGCGCAGATATTGTTCGTAGAGTTTCTTATCGAGCCGTTGGAGCGTCCGTGCTTCGGCGGCGGCCATGCTCAGGTTTCCACTCTCGAAATACGCAATCGCGAGATTGTAGAAGAACTCGGCGCTATCCGGGCGAATTCGCGCCGCTTCCGTGTACGCGTCAATCGCCTCGCGCATCCGGCCCGCGTAGTAGTAAGCATCGCCGAGTTTGTTGTGAATGTCAGCATCGGCAGGTTTGAGTTGTAACGCTTCCTGATAGGCGCGAATCGCTTCCTGGTTCTTTCCCTGTTTGACCTTGCAGTAGCCGACTTTCACCCACGCATCCGCACGCTTCGGGTTCTTGTTGACCGCGTTCTCGAAATAACCGACAGCACTGTCGTAATTGCCGAGCCACAGCGATTCGAGACCGTTGCGATACGCCGATTCCGCCACGTCGCCTTTCGGTTTTGTTCGAAAGCTCCGACAGCGGACGCAACGCTCCCGGCGCGCAATTGACCCACGCGCGCCGCGGAGATCGCGAGATTGATGTTCTGTCCGTTAGTGACTTTCACCGTCACCACACCCAGCACCTGGCCGCGCAGATTGAAAACCGGACTCCCGCTGTTGCCATGAGAAATCGGCGCCGTGATCTGAATGATGCGATAACTGTTCGGCACTTCGCGCACCGCCGAAACGATTCCGTCGCTGACCGAGCCTTCGAGCTTCAACGGATTGCCGATGACGAAGATCGTTTCGCCTTCGTCCGGCAGTTCAGTCGCAAGCTCGCTGCTGCGCGCACGTTCGAGCGGCATATCGACGCTCAACAGCGCGAGATCGCCTTCTTCGTCGACGGCAATCGCGCCGCTGACGGGAAAAACTTTTCCTTTGCCATCGAGCGTCTTGATCTCAGCGCGTGCAGCGCCGCGAACGACGTGCAGGTTCGTAACGACCTGTCCGGCCGCAGGAAGAAACCGCTGCCGGTCATCAACGCTTCGCCGTTCGCGTCGTAAGTCGCAATGGCGACGACTGCCGGCTTCACGCGTTTGACGAGAGATGGAAGACTCTCCTGGTTTCGCCGCGAGCAACAGTAGTAGAGAACTAGAACAAGGGCAATGGGGAAAATACGGGGGTACTTTCTATTCGTCATGTCGTTAACACCACGGTAAAAACGAAGATTTTAGGCCGTCGAAGGAGACTCGAGGGCGGGGGATCTCGTTAGCTTGAAAAAGAAGTCCCTGGCTCGAATGAGCCGGTCGGGTGAGACATATTAGATCAACTTACGTTCTGAGTGTTAGTTTTTCGTGACACATCCGAAAAAAAGAGGGGCCGCCCGTGAAGGCAGCCCTCAAAGAGCAACGCTCAAACTCAGTTATGGAACGATGTGAATATGTGCAACTCCCGGGCCGAGTGGCGACGGGCCATCAGCATCTTCCATCGTGATCAGAAGACCGAAATCCGGCAGTGGAACTTCTGACTTGATCTCAGCTTCATTCTTTCCGCCCAAATTCGTGACCTGACCGATCTTGGTGTATTCACCATTCGGTCCGACCGCCCACGCGACGAACCGCTTGCCTGCAGGCGCTTCCTTCAGGTCGTGGAACCTCAGGTTCACTTCAGTCGGTCCGTCTTTCTGCGGCGTAATGAACACGTTCGCACGCGCGCCGGTCAGCGCGCCAGTGAAATCTACCTTGATTTTAGTGTCGTCGCCTTTCTTGAAGGTCGGAATGCCCAGCATCGGCGCGGTGTACGTCGTCGTCGCCACCGCCGCCACTGTCTCTCCGGCCGGCGTGGTCACTGTCACCGGCACCGCCGTCACTGGCGCTGTAGTAGTAGGCGCCGCCACCGCTGCGACTTTATCGCCCGAAGCATTGCTGGCAACGGGTATAACCGTGAAGCCTTCCGGCACTGCACTTCTGAACACCACTGCGGTGCTCGCATCATAAGCCGTCAAGGCAGGTTCCGGAGAAGCAACGAGCATGAATTTCGAGAGTGGCGTTGTAGCTGCCAAAGTCCCGACGCCGTTACTGATCGCAACCGGACCCAATGCGGTTATCGTCCCTTTGTCGTCGACTGCATAAAGCGTCAGCGCGGTCACGTCAGCAGGAACATTCGTCAGATTGAGTTTAATCCTGGTGCCGTCGTCGTCACGGAGAATCGTAGCCACACCCTTCGCGCCGGTAATGTTCACGGGATTGAGAATGATCGGCACTTCTTTCTTCACCGGATACTCAATGATTGTGTAAGTTCCATCGGGGTTCTGAACGGTTTTAGTAACGGTTGTTTGCGCTAGAGCGACAGCGGCGAGCGCGAGAGTAAGTGTCACGGCCGCTAGAACACTCAAACCATGCTTGCTCATCAGTTGTACCTCCCTTGTGTTTAATCAATCGCGATTAATTGTCGAACCGGGGGAACGTGTCGGGGAGACGCCTTACAGGCGCAATGCCTTTGTGATTTGGGGCAAGATTTATGCCATCTGGGAGTAGGCGTATTGAGGCAGGAAATGCAGTTTACAGCGAAGTGGAACGATACACCGCTGTACTGCTATGCGCGGGTGGCCACGGAGGGCCACCCCTACAATGTCACAATCACGTTGAATGGACTGTAGGGGTGGCCCTCCGTGGCCACCCGTGACAGGCGTTCAGTAAGCTTTTAATTCTGCTATTGCTTTTGCGACATCGGAAGATTGCGGAAGTATTGCATCTTCAAGTTGCGGCGCATACGCGACGAACGTATCGAGCGCACAAACGCGTCGCACTGGCGCATCGAGATCGAGGAACAACTCGTCAGCGATTCGCGCTGCGATCTCGGCGCCGTAACCAAACGACAGCGAATCTTCATGTGCGACGATCACGCGGTTCGTCTTCTTCACTGACTCCGCGATCGCTTCCCAATCGTAAGGAACAAGGCTGCGCAGATCGATGATCTCGACGCTCGTGCCTTCCTGTTCGGCTTGCTTCGCGGCGACGATCGATCGTTGGACCAACGCGCCATAGGTGATGATCGTGAGGTCCTTTCCTTCGCGAACTTTCTTCGCTTTGCCAAACGGGATCATGAAATTGTCGGGCGGATACGCCGACTTGTTGTATGCCTGCCGGTAGAGATGTTTGTGTTCGAGGAACAGCACCGGATCGTCGCAACGAATCGCCGTGCGCAGCAGACCATTCGCGTCGAGCGCATTCGACGGATAGATGACGCGCAGTCCCGGAATTTGCGTAAACGTTGACACGCCTGATTGCGAGTGATAAACCGCGCCGCCCTTGAGATAACCACCAATCGGCACGCGCATCACGAGTGGCGCTTTCCAATCGTTTGCCCGAACGCCAGCGCAGCAACGCAAGCTCGTTTCGAATCTGGTGCATCGCGGGCCAGATGTAGTCGAAAAACTGAATCTCGACGACGGGTTTCAAGCCGCGCGTCGCCATGCCGATCGCGCGGCCGACGATGTTTGCTTCCGCAAGCGGCGAATTGAAGACGCGATTGCCGCCAAACTTCCTTTGCAGGTTGGCGGTGACTTTGAAAACGCCGCCTTTGCCTTTGACGACGTTCGAGATACTGCTTCGCGCGAACAATCCGCGACGTCTTCACCGAAAACGACGATGCGCGGATCGCGTTGCCATCTCGGTGTGCAGCGTGCGATTGATCAGATCGACCATCGTGCCGGGATTGCCGGAAAGTTCCGCGCCTGTCTTCCGTGTCAAACTCTTTCGACAGTCGGATCGACATCAGGTGAATAGACAAACTGAGTTGCCGTTTCCGGCGCGGGTTGTGGGCTCGCGAGTGCTTGATCGGCTGCTTCGTTCACTTCGCGATCGACTTCGTCTTTGATCTTTTGCAGTCCTGCCTGATCGATGACGCCTTCGTCGATCAGCAACGCGCCGAAACGCTTGACTGGATCGCGTTCGGCTTCACCGGTGCGCTCTTCGTCAGGCCGGTAAAGTTTTTCGTCGTCTGAAAGCGAATGAGAGTAAGGACGGATCACTTTCGCATGGACAAACGCTGGTCCCTTGCGGCGCCGGCAGTAATCAACTGCGCGCCGCATCGTTTCGAGCGACTCGATCGGATCGGTGCCGTCGCAACGCTGGATGTAAAGTGACGGAAAACCTTCGACGAGCTGCGAAACATCGCCGCCGGCAGTTTGCACTTCAACCGGGACGCTGATCGCGTAACCGTTGTCTTCAACGAGAAACAGCACCGGCAGCTTGAGATTGCACGCGGTGTTGAGCGCTTCCCAGAACTCGCCTTCGCTGGTCGTGCCTTCGCCGAGCGAGACGTAGGTCACTTCGTCGTCTTGAAAATTCTTGATCCGCTCTTTCAACTCCGGGATCAGCTCAAAACGATAACTCGCTTCCGCACAACCGACTGCTTGCAGTAACTGCGTTCCCGTGGGCGATGACTGCGAAACGATATTGAGCTTTTTGTGTCCCCAGTGCGACGGCATCTGCCGCCCGTGCGAGTTGGGATCGGCTTCGGCGCCGACCGCTGAGAGCAACTGCTCGAGCGGCGTCATTCCCAGCTGCAAACACAAGGCGCGATCGCGATAGTACGGATAGAACCAGTCGTAACCCGGCTTCAGCACCACGCCCGCCGCGACGAGCACCGCTTCGTGGCCCGCGCCGCTGATCTGGAAGAAGATCCGTTCTGTCCTTTTAGCTGGATCTCTTTGTCGTCGAGCCGGCGCGAGAGATACATCGTGCGATACATCTCGAGCAGCAACTTGCTGTCCGGCAGATCGCCGGCTTTCGACGTTTCCGGCACGTCTTCGGTCGAGACAGCGTGCGGCGTCGAGCGCGGCAATCGGCTCAGGCGCTGCTTGCAACGGCGCAGTGCGCGCTTCAGTGGTCGTCTCGTCGCTCAGTTTCGGACTCCTCGACATGCGAATCCGGCGAATCCGTTTTGCGGACCAGCTTCAGTACTTTTGTGTCAGTCTTCATAATTGCCAGCCAGGGTCATGCGATACTCTTCGGCCATTCCGGGATGTCCGTGGCGCTGCGCTGTTTCGATGCCGCGTTGATAAGCTTCGCGCGCTTTGTCTCTCTGGCCCGTTCGCTCGTAAGCGCCGGCCAACATCCCGAAAGCGTTTCCTTCGTCGTCCGCGACTTCCAGGTAACGATTCAGAGTTTCGATCAACTCTTCGTCACGTCCGGCCTTTTCGTATTCCTTCGCCAGCCCGAAAAGCACCGCCGTGTTTGCCGGATCGGTGGATAGCATCTGCTTGAATATGTCGATACGCGAAAGCTCATGTATTTTCCCTTTGTCATTTTTCGTTTGTCATTTTTCATTTGGCGCTTACGCGTCATGTGACCCAAAAATGGAAAATGACAAACGGAAAACGACAAGGGAAAATGCCTCTTCCCTTTCCGATGATCAGTTTGGCGATCGTCTGCAACTGCATGTTCGACGTGCCTTCGTAGATCGCGCCGATCTTCGAATCGCGCCAGTATTTCTCGACCGGATAATCTTTCACGTAGCCGTAACCGCCGTACAACTCGATCGCTTTCGAACTGACGCGCTCCGCCACTCGCGACGAGTAAAGCTTCGCCATCGCCGCTTCTTTGACGAAATTGATTCCGGCGTCTTTCATGCGCGCGGCGTTGTAGACCATCAAACGCGCGGCTTCGAGCTCCGTTGCCATTTCGGCGAGTTGAAACTGCACGCCCTGAAACTGATTGATCGGTTTGCCGAACTGTTGCCGCTCGGCTGTGTAAGCGAGCGCGCTTTCGAGCGCGCCCTGCGCGATGCCGATCATCTGCGCGCCGATGCCGATGCGTCCTTCGTTCAAGTGTTTCGATCGAGATCTTGTAACCCTTGCCTGCTTCGCCGAGCACGTTCTCCTTCGGCACTTTGCAGTCTTCGAGAATCAACTCGACTGTCGAAGACGCGCGAATGCCGAGTTTGTTTTCCTTCTTGCCGATCGAAAAACCGGGAAAACTCTTTTCGACGATGAACGCCGTGATGCCGCGATAACCGGCTTCCGGATTCGCGTTGGCGAAGAGCACGAAGATCTCGGCTTCGATGCCGTTGGTGATCCAGAGTTTTCGGCCGTTCAGGACGTAATGATCGCCGTTGTCGACGGCGCGGGTCTGCATCGCGAACGCGTCCGAGCCTGAGCCGGGTTCGCTCAACGCGTACGCGCCGACGTGCTCGGCTGCGAGTCTCGTCAGATATTTCTGTTTCTGTTCGGGCGTGCCCCAGCGGATGAAGGCGTTGTTGACGAGCGTGTTTTGAACGTCGACAAAAACGCCGACCGACGCGTCGACGCGCGACAGTTCTTCGACGGCGAGAATCGCGGTGAAGAAGTTTGCGCCGGCGCCGCCGTACTCTTCCGGCGTTTCGATCCCCATCAATCCGAGGTCGAAACACTGCTTGATAATCGCCGGATCGAGTTTGCGCGGCTTCGTCCATGTGCTCGACGCGCGGGCGCAGCTCGCCCTCGGCAAATTCGCGCACGCTGGAGCGAAACATCGTACTCGTCTTCGGAAAGTGTGGTAAGTGGATTAGGCTGAAGCTTGCGCAATGGCTGGTTGGGATTGACTCATTGGTGTCTTGCTCGTATTGTCTGTGTCTAAATTGAACGTAGCATCATAATCAAGCCACGAAAAAGGAAAGTAGGCAGTTTCCCGCAAAGGCGCAAAGACACAAAGGAAGAGTACAGTCACCAATTACTGCTTTGCGTCTTACCTTTGCTCTTTGCGCCTTTGCGGGAAACAATTGCTGGCATCGCTATTGCTAAAAGACAAAGCCGCGTGCTACGGTGCTTCGATGACTGCTGATAAACCGAAAACCGACCAATTGAACGCGAAACCGGAGCAGGAGATTCGCGCCACTTGGAATCATATTCGGTCTTCTGGGGCTGATCCTGTTTGTTTATTTCGTGAGCCAGCGCGGGCGTCGGGCAGATTGTGACGGAATTCAACGACTCGGCGCCGGTTTCCTGCTGATTCTCGCGATTTCCAGTTTGCGATACGTCGCGCGCGCGCTCGCGTGGACGCGCTGTATCGAAGCGCCCGTACCGGCTGCCGTTTCGCGACGCATTTGCCGCGCGCATCATGGGCGACGCGCTCGGCAACATCATTCCGTTTGTCAGCGTCGCGGTGAGCGAACCGTCGAAAGGCGTGTTTGTGAAAGACAAGGTGCCGTTGATGGTCGGACTGCCGGCACTCGCGATCGAAAACATTTTCTACGCACTATCAGTCGCGCTCTTTATTTTTTGCGGCACCGCGACGCTGTTGCTGAGTTTCTCGTTGCCGAAGGCGTTGCGATACGCGAGCATCGGCGCGCTGTGCACGACCCTTGTCGATCGTGCCGCTTGATCTACTTGCTGATTCGCAGGCAGGCGAGATTTCTGAGCGGCGCGTTAGGGTTTCTGGCGGGCGCGGAATCGCACCGGGATTGATCGGGAAAATCAAACCGCGAGCGGCAGATGCTCGAAGAGCGCGTTTACGGCTTCTACGAACGAAACCAGCGACGCTTTCTTTCAATCTTTCTGCTCGATCTTTGTTTTCATCTCGCAGGCGTGCTGGAGATTTACACGACGCTGTGGTTCATCAGTCCGGTCGCGCCGACGTTGACAGCAGGCGTTCATTCTCGAATCGGTGAATCGGATCATTAACGTGGCGTTTAAGTTTGTGCCGTTGCGGGCCGGGGTCGACGAAGGCGGGACGGGTCAGGTTTCGAAGGTGCTGGGATTTGCGCGCGGGATCGGCGAGACGCTGGCGATCGTGCGCAAGGGACGCGATATTTTCTGGAGCGCTATGGCGTGATCCTGATCTGGAAGCGAGGATTCTCGCTTGCGCAACCTGTCAGAGGAAGCGCGAAGACTACGAATCCTATCGCGTCCAATCCGTGTAACGTTACTCGTACGCGAGCGCATTTACTGCATCGAGATTCGAAGCGCGCCACGCCGGATACAACGCGCCGAACACGCCGCCGATAAGTCCGATCGCCGCCGCCACTAGTGCCCACTGCCAACTGTATTCGAAGATGAGTCCGTACGTCCGGTGAATGAAATAACCCGCGATCAGCGACACGACAAATCCCGGCGATCAAACCGATGAAGCTGATCAGTATCGCTTCCTTCTCGATCACTCCGACGATGTAACCACGCGACGCGCCCATCGCTTTCAGAATACCGATCTCGCGCGTGCGTTCGGTGATCGTCGTATACATCGCCAGCATCACCACCAGCGCGCTGACCACCGCCGCCAGCCCGACCAGCACGCGCAGAAACACACCGAGATATGGAATGCTCTTTTCGAAGCTCGTGAACACATCGCGCGTCGGCTGGATCGTGTTGCCGGGCAGTTCGCGGTCGATGCGTCGCGGCCATCTCGTCCAATTGATCCGGATTGCGCAGTTTCACGAAGATAAACGTGCACTTTCCTTCCGCTTCCAGCGGCCTTTTGCATCGCCTCGAGCGACATCTTTACGCGCGCGCCGGATTCGGGTGAGTAGATGCCGACGATGCGATAGTCCTCGGTGCCTAACGGCTTGATCTGTCGCCGACGCGAAGATTGTTTTTTCGTGCTTTTGTCTCGTCGATGACCACTTCGTTCATGCCCTTGCGGCCCGCGTCCCTCGACCATGTTGATGCCGTTCATCCGCGCGTAAGCGTCCCAGTCGACGCCGTCGATCTGCTCGAAGCCGAAACCTCGGGCCCTGGAAGATGTGACGGATCACCGGCAGCGCCTCTTCGACGCCTTCGATCGCCTTCAGGCGCTCGACGTAACGTGTGTCGAGGTTCGCGGTAGTCGCAGTCAGTTGGACCGCGCCCGGACGCATGAAGATCAGCTCGGCGCGCACGTTGCTCGCGCGGCGTTGCAGGTCGTTTGACATGCCGCGGGCGAGCCCCGTGAACAGCATCACCAGGCTCACTCCCAGCGCGATTCCGGCGACGCTGACGAGCGTGCGAATCGGTCGTTGACGAATGTTGGAGGTAACTAAATTATCCATCTGATCACTACAGATCTAAATTCCGACACTTTAGCGTGCTACTACCATAAGCATTTTGGTCTAAGCTAACAAATCATCAGGGCAAGCCGGCAGATACAGCGCAGTTGATGCGTAGAGTGCAATCTGCGCGAATTTCAATCTGCGTTCGACGCCGCTGGTCAATGTACACGGCGGTACACGAACAATGGTGCCGGAAGATCGAGCGGTTGGGGTCGGCTCGAGCACGCTCGAGTGGTCGATCATCGGCACTCTCGTCTTTCTGGTCATCCTCGGTTTCGGTCTTCGCGTCACATCAGCTCGGCGCCATCGGCTTCGCCGAAGACGAAATGAACAAATTGGATGCCGTACAGCTCTACGAGCGTGGCGACTTCACCGCCAACTGCGAGCACCCGATGGTGATGAAGGTGCTGATGTGGGCGTTCTTTGCGCGCCGCTCCCGGCGAGCAGCGAAGAAGCCGCACTTCGACTTCCCGAATGCTTTGATCGGCGCGCTGACGGTCATCCCGCTATTTCTCCTCACGCTGGCTCTATTCGATCGCTGGACGCGCTGCTCGCGGCCGCGTTTTGGGCCGTCGGCATCAACGCGATCACACACAACCGCATCGGCAAAGAAGACTCGCTGCTGGTCTTCTTCATGCTGTTCGCGTTCTTCTTCTTCGTGCGCGCAAAACAGCTCTCGCCGGTAGACAAACCAGGCGCGCATCGTCGTTACGCGGCGAGCGCGGTCTCGTTCGGCTTGATGATCGCTTCGAAATACTTTCCTCACTACCTCGGCCTCAACCTGCTTTTCCATCACAACTTTCACGTGCGAAAAGCTGTCCCAGGCGAACCGAGCGGGCGAGATGCCGGGTTGGTTCTTTCTCCTGATCATCGGCGTGTTTCTGCTCGCGAGCCCGGCGGTGTTGATTCCGGAAGTCTGGCAATACATGAACGCTTACATGGGCGAACGGTTGCTGACGCATTCCGGTTATCTTTTTGCGGGCGAGCTTTACAAGAACAACATGTCGAGCTCGCCGTTTTGGGGCACGCCGGTCTACTTCTACCTGCTGTTTCTGGCGATCAAGGTGCCGTTGATGATCACTGCTCGCGTTTCTGATCGGGCTGGCGATCGCGGTGAGGCGAGCGGCGTCACGTGGGCCATGCGTTTCTGATCTTCATGTTTCTGTTTTGGATCGTGCCTTACTCGCTGATCGGAGGGAAGTGGCTGAGGTACACGCTTTCGGTGATGCCGTTTGTTTACATGCTCGCGGCGGTAGGCGTTGTTGGCTTGATTAGCTTGGTTACAGCAAACGCGTTCGAAGCTCGATCGCTTCTGTTGTTTGCGGCGGTGATGGTGTGTTTGTCGGTTTGCCGGCGTGGACGGCTTTCGCCAATGGCCACACTACGCGCTTTACACGAACGCGCTCGCGGCCGACAAAGCCGGGTTACTTATTTCCCGCACGACGAGTTTTACGACGACGGATTGCGCGAGGCGATCAAGTTCGTTTGTGAAGAAGCGCCGAACGGGGCCACAATGGCGCACGAAACTCCGGCTGTCGCGCGTTATTATCTCGCAGCAGTTTGGGCGCACGGATCTGAATTCGCAGGCGATCTCGTCAAAGGAGTTTGACGCGCGCTCGGCGGCGGGGCCGGTTTACGTTATCGTGCAGCGCGGGCGCACGTATTTCGAAAACCGGGAAGAGTTGGATTACGTGCGAGAGAACTTCCGCCGCGTTCATGAAGTAACGATCGACGGCGCCAGCGCAGTCGAAGTGTTTCTGAACCATTAGCCAGCTTAAGTGGCGTCTTAAGTTGAAGAGTTTTTCTCTGCGTGCTCCGCGTTCCTCGGCGTTCTCTGCGTTCCTCAGCGTTCTCTGCGTTAATGGCAGTTCAAACGCAGAGGAACGCCAGGACGCAGAGCGCCGCAGAGAAGATCGCAAATTCAGACACTACCCCAACGTATGAGACATCGAAAACTCTCGCCTTTCGTTCATTCCTTTATCGTTCTCGTTCTTCTTACTGGCGACCGTTTTCGTCGGCGCGCAGCTTTGCGCCCGAACGAGTGCAGATAACGATCCTCGGCACCACCGATCTGCACGGCAACATCAATCCCATCGACTACTACACCAACAAGCCAGAGAACCGCGGCCTCGCCAAAGTCGCGACTCTGATCAAGCGCGTGCGCAAAGAACATCCAAACGTCGTGCTCATCGATTCAGGCGACACGATTCAAGGCTCGCCGCTCGAATCGTTTCACAGCCGGAAAAACAACAGCCGCCCGATCCGATGATGCTGGTGATGAACTCGCTCAACTACGACGCGATGGCTGTCGGCAATCACGAGTACAACTTCGGTCTCAAAGTCCTCGAGAAAGCGCGCGGTGAAGCGAACTTTCCGTGGCTGTCGGGCAACACTTACGACAAGGGAACCGGCCGCACGCATTACAAGCCCTACATCGTGAAAGAAGTCGCGGGCGTGAAGATCGGGATTCTGGGCTTGACGACCCCGGGAGTTCCGTACTGGGACAATCCGCCAAACTACGCCGGCCTCGAGTTTCGCGATCCTGTTCCGGAGGCGCGCAAGTGGGTTCCGACGTTGCGCGACGCAGGAGAAAGTCGACGTTGTCGTCGATCGCGATGCACATGGGCCTGGGCGAAGATCTGCGCACCGGCGAATGAGTCCCGGCCAGATTCCGCACGAGAACGAAGCGATCACGATCGCGAAAGAAGTGCCCGGGGTCGACGTCATCTTCATGGGCCACACGCATCGCGACGCGCCGTCGCTTTACATCAACGGCGTTTTGCTCACGCAGGCGAATCATTGGGGACGCCATCTCGCGCGGGTCGATCTGTATTTGCAAAAGGAACCGAACGGTTGGCGCGTGTATGCGAAATCGGCGCGGACGATCCCGGCCGACGATCGTGTCGAACCCGATCCGGAAGTCGTCAAACTGGCCGAGCCTTACGATCGACAGACGCAGGAATGGCTTGAGCGCGTCATCGCCGAGTCGCCGGAAGACTTAACCGCCGAAGAAGCGCGTTTTCGCGACACGGCGATACTCGATCTGATTCAGAAAGTTCAGCTCGAAGCAGGCAAGGCTGACGTGTCGATGGTGGCAAGTTTCAATCAGAACGCGCGAATCTGCGAAAGGACCGGTAACGGTCCGCGACGTCACCGAGCTCTACGTTTACGAGAACACGCTGGCAGTTCTGGAAATCACGGGCCAGCAACTAAAAGACGCGCTGGAGCACTCGGCGAAGTACTTCAAGACTTACGAGCCCGGCAAATCCCTGCGCGAGCTGATCGACGAGAAGATTCCCGCCTACAACTTCGACATCGCGGAAGGCGTCACCTACGACCTGGACATCACGAAGCCGATTGGCAGCCGGATTCAGAACCTGCGCTTCAAAGGACAGCCGCTTGCGATGACGCGCAAGCTTCGACTGGCTACGAACAATTATCGCGTGAATGGCGGCGGTGGCTACACGATGTACAAAAACGCGCCAGTCGTTTATCGCTCAAGCGAAGAGATCAGAGAGTTGATCGTCGATTGGTTCGAGCGCAACAAAACCCTGCCTGTGAGACCGAATAACAACTGGCGCATCGTTCATCCGTGAAATCCCTGTTTCGAGGCTACACGGATTACGGATCAAAGAAAACAAAGCGGAAAGAGCGGAGATCTCTTTACCGCCTTGTTTCTCCAGTGGGCGGGGGTGAGAATTCTTGCCAGAAGCGTTTCATGCCAACCCATCGGCTGGTTGGACATGAACCCCACCCGTTTCCCCTATAAGTCTGACCCACCTTGTTCGTTGTCTTACCCATAAACGCGGAAACCGCCCAGAGATTCCCTCAAATATTTTTAAGGTGTTAGAATCTCCGCCACAACGGGATCTGAAGATCGCCCACTTCCCCACAATCTCGACAGAAAGAGACAACTCATGGCGATTCGTTCGTCGGAAGGCATCACTCAATTACTGGAAAAATGGAGCCGGGGTGATCAGAGAGCGCTTGAGCAGTTAATGCCACTGGTCTACGACGAATTGCACCGCATCGCTCAAGGTTATCTGCGCCGCGAGCGACGCGAGCATACCCTGCAACCCACCGCGCTGGTGAACGAGCTGTTTTTGAAGTTCTTCGATCAGAACAGCATGAGCTGGCAGAATCGCGCGCAGTTTTTTGGCGTCGCGGCTCAATTCATGCGACGAATCCTGGTCGACCACGCTCGCCACCACTATTCCGCCAAACACGGCGGCGGTCATTTGGCCGTGTCGTTGAAAGATATCGCAGCCTTCGGCGCGGAGCCCGACGCTGATTTGCTCGCCCTCCACGATGTTCTAAATCGCCTCGAAGCGCTCGACCCGGATCAGGGGCGAATTGTCGAATTGCGGTTTTTCGGTGGTTTGACGATTAAAGAGACCGCGGAAGTCATGCAGATCTCACACGCCACCGTGGAACGGGAGTGGCGAACGGCGAAAGCCTATCTCAAGCGGGAACTTACGAGAGTCAGGATTTCTTCTTGAGGGATTTAACGTGCAAATTTCGCGTTATATTCAGTAACCCATGCGATATAAAACCTCTCAAGAATCGACATGATCACCCATGATAGATGGCGACGGATAAAAGAGATTTTCCAATCCGCTCAGGTATTAAAAAGGCCCACCGAGCGCATAGATTTTCTCAATGAAGTTTGCGGCGACGACGAGTTGCTCCGTGAAGAGGTCGAAGCCTTACTGCGCGCAGACGAGAGTAACGATGATTTTCTGAAGACACCCGCGCTGGAATTCGCCAAGGGCATGTTGGCTGACGAGGCGAAGGAGACGAATGAGTTTTCAGCGGATCAGAAAGTCGGCCGTTACACGATCCTTTGTCCGTTAGGTGCGGGCGGCATGGGCCAGATCTATCTTGCGCAAGACGAGCAGTTGGGGCGCAAGATCGCGTTGAAGTTTATTGCTCGTGAATTCGCCACCGATCCGCGCCGCGTCCTCCGTTTCGAACAGGAAGCCCGCGCCGTTTCGTCTCTCAACCATCCCAACGTTTGCGTCATCCACGAGACTGGAGTGACCGAGAACAATCGTCACTTTATCGCGATGGAGTACATCCAGGGCGAGACGCTGCGCGACAAGCTCACGCGCGAAACACTCACACCGCTCGAAGCCATACACATCACGTCCAGATCGCGGAAGCGCTCGCCAGCGCACACGCAGCCGGTATCGTTCACCGCGATATCAAACCCGAAAACATAATGCTGCGGCCCGACGGCTATGTGAAGGTGTTGGATTTTGGTCTCGCGAAGTTAGCCGAACGCGTATCGCACGGAACACGAGGCGCGTCCGCAACCGTCAACACCGAAGCCGGAACGCTGATGGGGACTGTGAAATACATGTCTCCCGAACAATTGCGCGAGGCCGAGCTGGACGAGCGCACCGATATCTGGAGTCTCGGCGTTGTGCTTTACGAGATGCTGACGCGGACCACTCCTTTCGACGCTCCTACTCCTAACGACACGATCGCTCTGATTCTTGGACCACAAACGCCGCCGCTCACTTTTCCTGATGAACTGCCGCCGCAATTTCGCGAAATCGTCGGCAAGGCGATCGAGAAGGATCGCGCCGCACGTTATCAAACAATCAACAAGCTCGCTTCCGATCTGGACGCGCTAAAACGTGAAGTCGAAGACCTGGTAGGAAACGGCATCGTTTCGCCGCGAGCTCAACCGTTCAACCGATTCGGCGTTCTGACCAACGGGCAGAAAAGCCGGCAGACTTTGGCCAGCGCGCCGATCTTCACGCGGCTGAAGTCGCAGGCGCTCTCCACTGCCGATTTTCTGCTGAGCGAGATCAGGACGCACAAAACTGCGGCTGTTTTTACGGGCGCCACTGGCGTGCTGGTGCTGCTGTTGCTGATTCCGGGCGCGGCCCGCGTCATCAACCGCATGTTCGGTGAAGAAGCAGAGCAGCCGGCGTACGCGATCAAACCCCTCACGAATGCAGCGAGGTCGATGTACGCTGCGGTTTCTCGCGACGGCAAGCGGGTGGCCCACGTCGAGGAGGTGCTCGGAAAACAACGCGTCGTTACCGGCGAGATCAATACGCCCGGCACTGATGTCGTCATCCCTCCCGAAAACGACGTTCGCTATCTTGGTCTGACTTTCTCTCACGACAACAGCTATCTCTACGTCACGCGCAGAGAAAAACATGGCCCGGGAATCCTCTATCGCGTGCCGCAATTGGGCGGCGCTCCGGCGAGATTAAAAGACGGCGTCGATAGTCCAATCAGTCTTTCGCCGCTGGGCGATCAATTCGCTTTCGTGCGTTTCGATGAGACGAAAGGCGAATACTACCTCATGGTCGCAAACGTCGACGGCGGAAACGAACGCACGCTTGCGACTCGCAAGGACAGCGCTAATTTTTCGACTTACGGTCTCTCGTGGGCGCCTGACGGCAGCATGATTACCTGCCCCGTTGGTAGTTGGTCTCGCGGTTTTCACATGGAATTGGTTGGATTCGACGTGAATACCGGCGCGGAGCGAATGCTCGGATATAAAGACTGGTTTCAGGTCTACCAGGTCGCCTGGGAGACCAATATGAAGGCGTTGATCATCTGCGCGAGAGAGCGGGGGACGTCCCCGTTTCAAATATGGCGCATTACTTTTCCGAACGGAGTGGTCCAGAAAGTAACCAACGACCTCAACGAATACAGGGGAGTCAGCGTCTCACCGGACAACATCATTACGATCCGAACTGAGCGCACGTGGCAGATTTGGGTGGCCGCCCCGGGCAAGCCGATGGCAACACAGATCGCGTCGGGAGTCGGTCTCACTTATGGTCTATCCTGGGTTAAAGACCGAGGTATCGTCCATTCGGCGATGGCCGGGGACCGCTTGAATATCTGGAGCGTCGAATTTGAGGGACTCAATCTACTACAACTCACCAGAGAGGGAGACAATTACAATCCCGTCGCCTCGTCTGACGGCCGCTTCGTCGTGTTTGCTTCAAACAGAGTAGATGGAAGATTCAACATCTGGCGCATGAATACGGAAGACGGAGGCGACCTGAGGCCACTCACCTTTACCGACGCCAACTTCTATCCGTCGATCTCACCTGATAACAAGTGGGTGGCTTATGACAATCAGTCAAACACGAAGCTGAGTGTTTGGAAGGTGCCCGTCGAAGGCGGTGCCCCGATAAAAGTGGTCGACGGTTATCGCATGCCAGTGTTCTCGCCCGATGGAAGGTTCATCGCGGTTCGTTACGATCTCGAATCGGGCTCGCGAGATGTCGCGATCTTTTCGGCTGAGGGCGGTGAGCCGGTGAAGCGAATTCCGGTGCCGATTCTGGAATGGCAACGCGTGCAGTGGCTCGCCCACAATACGCTCAGTTACATCGACAGTGTCAACGGGGTCTCGAATCTCTGGAGTTATGACCTCACCACCGGAGCCAAGAAGCAACTAACTTTTTTCGACAGCGATCAGATCGTTGCTTACTCCTGGTCGCCCGACTTCAAACGCGTTGCTTGTCAACGTGTAACCAACATCGGTGACGTCACAATAATTAGCAGCGAACGGTAAGTGATTTTGTTTACCGTTCGCTGCTATTTGGGTTGAGTTTTCGGGTGATGGGTTGTGGTTGTCGGGGCTGTTTGGTACGACTACGGCATGACGCCCCACTTTGGATCCGGGGGATATACAGGTTCGCAACCCGGAGGTTTAACGTGCGCGACGGCGTGACTTGCGTTGTACGCCTTTTTAAGCAGCTCGTCGATTTTCGTGAAATCTTCTTTGGCAAGTTTCGGAACCTTCGTCAGCGCTATTCTTAACAGTCTGAGAATATCGATGAGCGTTTGGTCGACAATGCACAGTTGCCCATTGATCTTGCGTTGTCCATCGTTGAGGCCCTGCAAGGTTAGCTCGGGCTCTGGGTCCGAAGGCTTCGCTTGTTGCTTATCCATTTCTCTAATCCTCCTAAGCTGGGTTTGGTGAGTCGTTCAGGTCTGCGCCTAAATGGCGCCGCGTGGGTATTAGGCTAGACACTGAACCGGTCAAAGGAAATGGACTGGCTTCGCCCAGCAAACAGTAGCAGGTAGCTGCCGCTGAGTGACTACACAACAAGCCCTGCCGCTGGTCCACACCTTCTGGGCATTCGGTCCTGCTTGTAACCTACTAACGCGAAAACTGAGTCAATCTTCCCTCAGCCGGCTGCTTCGCCCAACCGACCTAAACTCCTCCAAATCGATATGGTGGGACAGGTTCATCTATTTACGTGATTCGATTCCGGGCGGAAAACAAAAAAGCAGAACAGCAACCCGGGGGCGTTGGGTTGCTGCTCTGCTTTGGAGAGACTTGCGTGCGACGAGTCGTTGACGGCTCGGTTAATACGGGCAATCGCTGCGCAACTCTCCCGGCAAACCAGGGCTTCCTATTGTCTGGTTTGCCCGATCCAAGCTCTCGCGAGCTCCTTCCAGTGCAACCTCGTGCTTTGCCACTCTCGTGCCACATCATCAAAAACGAAAACCGCTCGGAATTCATCATAGTTGAGCCCGCTCGATCGCGTAGCTTGCTATCCGATCGGATAGTCGCCTTAACCAATCGGATAGAGTGAAGCGTGTAATTATGTAGTTGGCAGTATGTGTAATTGGCGGTGTGTGTAGTTTGGCAATATGTGTTGGTACGCCGAAGGCGTTCACTAATTCCAGCCCAGGGTTGTTTCAACCCTGGGTTAAGTTATGCAATAAAGTTTTGAACTCTGAAGGAGTTTCAATTGCATACCGAACACCTTCAGTGTTTCTAATTCTCTTCTGCTGTTACCCAGGGTTGAAGCAACCCTGGGCTGGAATTAGCCAACGCCTTCGGCGTTAGTAGTTGAATGGTAAAAGCGTTTGCTGTTGCTCCAAATCATCCGTGCGCGTAGACTTTCCCGAATAGCCCGGCCCGAATAGCTTTTCAAGAACATGCACCCGCGACTAGCAGCTATCTCAGGCAAACTAAAAGGAACGACCTTCACCATCGACGAAGACGCCTTCGTGATCGGTCGTGAGACGGCGGCCAACGTCTGCATCGCCGACGCTTCTGTCTCTCGCCGTCATTCTCGCATCGAAAAAAAGGACGACGCGTTCGTAATCACGGACCTCGAAAGTCTCAACGGCACTTTCGTCAACGACCTTCCGGTCAAGTCGCGCATCCTCGAACATGGCGACCGCTTAAAGATCGGCGACTCGCAGTTTGTATTTCTCACAGGCGACGGCGATATCGCTTCGCGTTCAAGCGAAGTCAATCTTGATCCGGCGCAGGTAGTCAGTGGACCAACGGTCCAGATCCGTCTGGACCACGCGATGTATTTAATGGCGCGCGATCTCAGCGCGTTGATGAAAGTCAGCACCACCATCAACGCGATCCGCGGCCTCGACGAACTGTTGCAACGCTTGCTCGAACAGCTTTTCGAAGTTGTTCCCGCACAACGCGGCGCAATCCTGTTGACTACGAATGAATCACTCGACTCGGCTGTCGTCTTCGGGCTCGATCGCGTCGCCGGCAAAGACATGGCAGTGAATGTCAGCCGGACGATCGCCCAGCAAGTGCTGCGAGATGGCGTTGCGCTGCTGGCCAGCGATCCGGCAACACAGGCCGCGACGCTTTCGACGGAAAGCCTAATCAAGGCGCGCACGCATTCGGTGATGTGCGTCCCGCTCGTGATGATCGATCAGAAACTCGGCGTGCTCTATCTCGACACCACGATCGCCGGCGACTCTTTCACTAAAGATCACTTGCAGCTCGTAACCGCCATCGCCGGCATCGCCGCCGTGGCGATCGAAAACGCGCGCCACTTCGAATGGCTGCAAAACGAGAACGAACGGCTGCTCGCCGACGTCAACATCGAGCACAACATGGTCGGCGAAGGCCCGGCCATGCAGCGCGTTTATCATTTCATCTCCAAAGTTGCGCCGACTGATTCGACCGTTTTGATCTCCGGCGAGAGCGGCACCGGCAAAGAGCTCGCCGCCCGCGCGATGCATCGCAACAGCAAACGCTCGCAGAAAGCGTTTATGGCCGTAAACTGCGCCGCGCTCACGGAGACGCTGCTCGAGAGCGAGTTGTTTGGTCACGAAAAAGGCGCGTTCACCGGCGCTTTTGCGCAGAAGAAGGGACGGCTCGAAGTAGCCAATGGCGGCACTGTTTTCCTCGACGAAATCGGCGAGCTGACGCTCCCGTTACAAGTCAAACTGCTGCGCGTGCTTCAGGAGAGGGAGTTTGAACGCGTTGGCGGTACGACGACGATTAAAATCGATCTGCGCGTGATCGCGGCCACGAACAAGAATCTGGAAGACGCGATCGAGGCGGGTGAGTTTCGGCAGGATCTTTATTACCGGCTAAACGTCGTGTCGTTGGAGATGCCGCCGCTGCGCGAGCGGCGTGAAGACATCATGTTGCTGGCGAGTTACTTCGCTGACAAGTATGGCGCGAAGTGCAATCGGAAGTTGCGCGGCATCTCCGCCGATGCGCGCGCATGTTTGACTGCTTACGATTGGCCCGGGAACGTGCGCGAGCTGGAGAATGCGCTCGAGCGCGCGATCGTGTTAGGGACCACCGATGTGATTCTTCCAGAAGACTTGCCGGAAGCTTTACTCGAACACGAAACGTCGGCGGTGTTGTCGACGATGGGCTATCACGAAGCGGTTACGCAAACGAAGAAGCAGATCATCTTGAAAGCCATCGAGGAAGCGAAAGGCAACTACACCGAAGCCGCGAAATTGCTGGGCGTCCATCCGAATTATCTTCATCGCCTGATTCGCAATTTTAACCTACGCGCGCAATTAAAATCGCAGGTGTGATATGGTTAGCGCCCATGAGTGAATTGCAGACTGCTGAAGAATTCAAACAACATCTGAACACGCCGTTTCGCGTTCAAGTAGAAGCACCAACGCCCATCGATCTGATGCTGGTTTCCGTCGAGTCACGGCCTATCGATGCCAGCGAAGAGCAAGGCATGGAACGGTTCTCGGTCTTCTTCAACGGATCGCCGGAGTTTCTCTTGCCGCAGAGTATGTATCGGCTGGCCCATCCGGAGATGGGTGAATTCGACATCTTTTTGGTGGCGATCGCGAAAAATCCGGATGGGTATCGCTACGAAGCAGTCTACAACTACTACAAGGCCGACACTCAGGCGAACTAACTGGTTAGTCAGACTTGCCCGACATCCATTCCATGTGCTTGTAACCGCCCAGGTCCTCGATCGTTGAGAACCCGAGCCGCTCATAGAACCGGTGCGCGTTGTCGTTGAGCACAAACACCATGTGACGCAACGCCTTCTTCTCGCGCGCCGCTTCGTCCTTCAACTGGTTCAGCAGGTAAGTGCCAACACCGCGATTCTGAAACTCCGCTAGTATCGCGATGTCCAGCAGACGGATCTGCTTATCGTCCGCGCCCACCCAAATCCGCCCAGCGGGAACATCGTCGACCAAGATCACATCGTAGCGAGCGTTGGGATAACGCTGGTTGTATTCCTCGTCCTGCCGTTCAAACTGCCAGCGAATGAACGCATCCTTTTGCGCGTCGTCCCAGTCAGTCTGGGCCAATTCGGCCGCCCGGCTCCCGCCGTAAACGGAGACTAAAAATTCCCTGTCAGCGGGAGTCACCGGGCGCAGTGCCACGCTGACAGGAGCTTTGCTGGCTGAGTCAGTCATTCGATTTGCCGCTCTTGGACCAATTGGTCCCTGCTGGATTTGCCGGCGTTTACTGGACGTGATTGATGACAGCTTCGTAGAACAGCTCGTTGTCCTCTGTCTCCCGCTTCGTCAGGAACAAGTCAAACTTGCCCAGCGCCGGATGGCTAATCGTATGAATTGAAGTGAACGGTGGCAACTCGCCGGAAGCCCTGAAGATCAGCGAGAACGATTTAGTCTCTTTCGCGCTTTTGGTCAAACTGTTGATCTGCTTATGGCCCTGGACCTTGACCAGCTTCATTTCGATCATCTCGCCGCGGGCGTTAGGAGCTTGAAAAATCCCGTTCAGGTAGGGTTTGAAAGTCTCTTCTACAAAGCGAAAGACCGGATCTCTTTGGGCTTCGAGGGGAATTTCTCTGGGGGTCTGGGTGCGTGGTTCCTGCCCAAATCCGACGCGGAAACTGGCTAGTAATAGACCTATAGAGATGGCAGAACACAGTCCATCCCTTAGAAAGGTGCGACGTGAAACCGGCATTAAATTGTCTCCTGGGCCAAAAGGTAAGTACCGCGATCCATAGTCTATCTGCGGATATTCGTACCTGCCAAGGAAATTTCGGAGAAAAAGTCCCTTTTAGGGGGGAAGGGGAAAATTGGGACAGTCGGATGGTGGTCTTCGGAGACAGTTCTCGCGTTACTAGATGGAAACCGACTGAGTCCTTAAAGTTTGGATCGAGTAGCGGGTCAGGAGCGCTTCGTTTCTGGGCCAAGGCCGTAGTTCTACGGACCACATTATTACTTGTGTTTCACGTAGACTGAGGCTAGAATCCCCAGCGCTTCATTAATTGTAAGTACTCCAGAACTCCACAAGCAGGAAGCTACAGTCAGTCCTCCCGATTAATCTCCCAATAGTCGAGAGAGAGTCGGGGCCGAGTCGAAACAAACGACTAATCTTTTGTCACGCTACGTGAAATCCAAAGTGAAATCCAAATAACTTTAGGAGGAGAAATGTCGGAACCTTTCCTTAGTGAAATAAAGCTTGTCTCCTTTAACTTTCCCCCGAAAGGGTGGGCGCTCTGTAACGGCCAGTTATTGCCGATCAATCAGAACCAGGCCCTCTTCGCATTACTTGGAACTGTCTACGGTGGCAACGGCCAGACTAACTTCGCTTTGCCGAATCTCCGTGGCCGGACACCGGTTCACGAAGGCAGCGGTCATGATTTAGGCGAAGCGGCGGGCTCTACTGCCGTGACGATCAACATTCAGCAGATGCCGCAGCACCTTCATTTCGCGCAAGGCTCAGCCAATGGCGGCGACACTCCCACTGCCATCGGCAACCGGCTGGCGAGTGCGCTCAACGTGTATCGGCAAGCCGACAACCTGATAACGCTTAGGCCCGAATCGGTAACCAACGTTGGCGGCAGCCAGCCGCACAACAATATGATGCCTTACCTGGTACTGAACTTTATTATCGCGCTTCAGGGTATCTTTCCGTCCCAAAACTAAAGGAGAATCCAAAATGGCACCTTATGTTGGAGAAATCAGAATGTTTGCGGGCAATTTTGCCCCGAACGGCTGGATGTTTTGCGAGGGCCAGACCCTGCCTATCTCAGAAAACGAGGTTCTCTTTCAGTTGATCGGGACTACGTATGGCGGTGACGGAGAAGAGACCTTCAATCTGCCAAATCTCGCCAGCCGAGTCCCCATTCACATGGGAACTGGACCAGATGGCACCACCTATCAGCTCGGCGAGATGGCCGGGACGGAGCAGGAGACGCTGACAACGCAACAGATTCCTATTCACACGCACCCACTGGTTGCGTCGACCGCAATTGGCACCAGCAATACCCCGTCGGGTAACATTACCTCCCAATCGGTCTCCGTAAAGATGTACGTCTCAGACCAACCGACCGGGGCCATGAGCGCCGACTCGATCACGCCTGTTGGGGGCAGTCAGCCACATGAGAACTGCCAGCCGTTCCTGTGCATCAACTTCATCATCTCGCTCTTCGGTGTGTTCCCGAGCCAAACGTAAAAGGAGAAAAAATGTCAGACCAGTTTGTCGCTGAAATTCGTATCTTCCCCTTCAATTTTCCGCCGACAGGTTGGGCCTTTTGCGACGGCCAATTAATGCCGATCTCCCAGAATACGGCCCTTTTTTCGCTTCTTGGCACTGTGTACGGCGGTGATGGAAAATCAACCTTTGCTTTGCCCGACATGCAGGGCAACACCCCAATGCAACCGGGACAGGGACAGGGACTCTCGTTGCGAGATCTAGGTGAGCTAGGCGGCACCGAGACCGTCACGCTGCTTGTTAGCGAGATACCTTTCCACACGCATGCGCTCATGGCGGTCCCGGAGATTGCCGACGTCCAGACGCCAACCAATACCACCGCTCTCGGTCGCTCCGGAGGCGGCAGCGCCTACACGGCGACTGCGGCGAACCTTGTGACGCTTGCTCCGCAGGCGCTTGCTCCGGCTGGCGGAAGCCTGCCGCATAACAACATGCAACCGTATTTGACCCTGAATTTTTGTATCGCACTTCAGGGGATTTTCCCGCAACGGCCCTAGCAGTTAAAAGGGCGGAATATTCGTGCGCGAGCGGAAAAAACTGGCTCGCTGAGCTAACTTCTGCGCTAGAATGGCGGTCAACATCCGGCCGCCAATCTAGCGGCAGCTAAACGCAAGCAATTGCGGACCTTAATCAACACCTAGCAGGAGTCCTTTGAATTCACCGAATCTCGACCAGCGAATCGTTCTCTCATGCGATGAGTGTAGGAGCCGAACTGCCCAGTCGGATTCCGAGGCGAGTTAAGTAAGAACCCAGGAGAAACTATGAAATCCCGAATCTCACTCTATTTCTGTCGGCGTAATGTGTATCCACTTACTGCCCTATTGCTGTCATTCTCGCTGATCACTATGCCGTTTGTGCACATCACGTTTGCGTCATCAGGCGCGCAACGGCAAGTCGGCAATCATAGTTCAGGCTCGCGTGTCCCGATCGCAACTGAGAAGCAGAGCTATCGAGTTAATCCCAACCCAGCCGTGCCGGCGCCCGCCCCCGCCCCGCTGGTACCCAGCATTACCGCCACCAAGGTGGATACGCTCATCAGCGACGACGGTGACGGCAAGGCCGATCCCGGCGGCACTGAGAAAATCGAATACAACATCACGATCACTAATAACGGCACGGATGCCGCTGATGTCGTATTCACAGATGACATCGACGACCATACCGAGTTGGTTGGCGTTATCAGCACACAGCCAATTGCCGATCCCGATACATATACGGCGAGCGGCAATATCGCAATCTCAATCGCCGCGCCAGGCGTGCTGGCTAACGACAGGGATCCTGACACCGGAAACAATTCAGGACTGACAGTTACGAAGGTCCAGGGCGTTGGCGCGAATGTCGGTGTCGCAACTGACACGACTGCTACCGGCCGCGGCGGCGTCAAAGGTAAGGTGACGCTCCTTGCTAACGGCAGCTTCAGCTACGAACCGGCTCCCGGGTTTGTAGGTGACGACACGTTCACGTACGAGATAAGCGATGGCACCAAAATCGATACTTCCAGCGTAAAGATCACCGTCAGCGGCATGGTGTGGTTCATTAGCAATAACGCGGGCGGATCGAACCTGGGAACCTTCAGCAATCCATTTACGACGATTGCTTCCTTCAATACCGCGAATGCGACAACCGGCGTCGCCCCCGATCCAAAGAATGGCGACTTTATTTCTCTTCGCACCGGAACCGGCACTTATAGCGAGACGGATGGTATTAACCTTCGTCAGGATCAGAAGCTAATCGGCAACGCTGTGCAGTTCAATACAGTATTCTCAGCCGATGCCAACAGTATTTCCGCCTATACCACATTCGCCGGCGCTGCCGGCGCTGCGCCGAGCATCGTCACGAGCGGCGGCAACGGTATCGACCTCTCGCTGAACAACACTCTCCGAGGACTGAATGTTGGCAACACCCCGGGCTTCTTCAAGGTCAACGGTGGCGCGGTGGGCTCGCCCATCATCAACACCATAAGCCTGACAGGCACCGGCGGCGCGCTGAACGTCTCGACCAGTGGCGCCTTCGGCGCTAACGTCACGTTTAGCACGCTTGAATCGACCAGTTCGCCGGCCGCGAACTTGAACCTCATAGGCGTTACCGGAACACTCGGAATCACGGCAGCCGGCACCGGGTTTTCCAATAGCACGGCCGCGTCTGCCGCCATCAACGTTAGTGGCGGCACGGTGGCTTTCAGTTACGCCGGAAATGTATCGAAAGGAAATGCTGGGCCCCTGGTTTCCATATCCGGCGGTCACAGCGCCGGTACGATCGCCTTCGGTACCGGTACTCTCAGTGCCACCTCGGGCACCGGACTGCAGTTTGACAATGCCGACGGTACCTACAACTTCAATGGTACAACCACACTGAACGGTGGCGATGCGGGCATCGACATCCTTAACGGTTCTTCCGGCACGTTCAACTTCTCCGCCAGCACTACTATTACGAGTCCTACTGGTGCAGCCTTTAACGTAGGCAGTTCACCCGGTAACCCGAACGTCACCTACAACGGCACCATCACGCACAACACCGCGGGCACGCGCGCCGTCAACATCGATGGCACGACCGGCGGCTCGATCGGCATCAACTCCGTCACGGCGGGCTCGGTTGCGGGCGGTGTCGGTAACACCGGCATCAACATCAACAACGCCAACGGCAGCGTCTCGTTTACGACGCTCAACCTCGGCACGTCGGGAACGCGCATGACCGCTCAGGCTATTACGATCGCCGGCGGCTCAGGCGCGAAGGGACTCGGCACGGTCACCGTCTTTACGACCGGCAGTGCCCAGGGCATCGTTTCCACAACCACTACCGGCTCGATCACCATCGCGGATGGCTCGGTCGACACCGCAGGCGCGGCTGCTTTCAACCTCGCCGGCACCAGCAATGCCAGCCGAACTCCACTCAATATTCAGCTCGACACCGTAAACACTAGCGGTGGTTCGGCTGGTATCGTGCTCGCAAACACGTCCGCCACGGGTAGCCCGGGCGGATTTCGTATTTTAGGTACGGGTGGAACTTGTACGAACGCTTCAACGGCGGGCTGCTCCGGCGGTCAAATCCAGAATACGACCGGCAGCGACAGCACTACCGCCAGTGCCGGTTCGGGCGTCCACATGACCAACGTAGACTCGGTGGTCCTTACGCGGATGCACATTCACGATCATTCGAACTATGGCATCCGCGGCGTCAACGTCAATGGCTTTACTCTCAACACGAGCGTTCTCAAGGGCGTCAATGGTAATAATCCCGGCGGGCCGTTCTCTGAAGGCAGCGTCGTCTTCGACGGAACGGGCGCGTCCCCTGCACAGGGTCTCGTCGGCACTTCGTCCATCATCAATAGCGACATTCGCGGTGGGCGCAGCGACAATCTCCGCATCGACAACGATGGCGGCACGCTGAACCTGAGCGTCTCCGGCAGCACGTTCCGCGACACCACGGATGCCGCCGACGCCAACGACAACATCTTCGTCGAGTTGGGCCAGACGGCCACGGGCTTCGTCAGCATCACCGGTTCGACTTTCGGTGAGACAAGCGGCGACCACATCCAGGGCAATCTCATCAACTCGGCTGTCGGTCACTTCACCATCACCGGCAACACGTTCACCGGCATCGGCGCTGCTAAGCCGTCAACCCGGTTCGGCATGGGTATCCTGATCGCCGGCGGAACCTGGACCGGCACCTGCCGCTACAATATCTCGAACAACATCATGTCCGGCACGCGCCAGGGCCACGCTATTCACACCAACAAAGGCGGGCCGACGGGCGGAACGATGGAGGGAACCATCTCGGGTAACACCATCGGCGTTGCGGGCAATGTCGACTCAGGTGCGGCCGAATCTTCCGGCATCACGGTCGCCTCTCGCGGCAGCAGCGGCTCCCATGTTGCGGTTGTGTCGAACAACATCATTCATCAGACTGATGAGTTTGGTATCAACCTCGAACTAGGTGAGGACAACGGCGCCGCCGTGACCAGCACGGCCTCCGGACTTCAGGTAACGGTAACCGGCAACACGGTCGACACGCCCGGTGCTAACTCCCTGCACGGCATCCACCTGAACAGCGGCATCCTGCCGACGGACAACAACACAGCGTGCGCCGACATCGGCGGCGGAACGGCCGCTTTGAGAAATAACGTGACGACCGGCGCGAACGAAACCAACGGCGGTTCCGATATCCGCCCACGCCAGCGCCAGGCCTCGCGTGTCGAACTGCCAGGATATGGCGGTGGGCCTTTTGACAATGCGGCAGTCAACGCGTACATCACAGGCCGTAACAACCTGACAACCGTTGCCTCGAGCAACAATAACGATGCCGGCACCGCCACCGACGGTTTCATGAACACGGCCGGCGGGGCGCCCTGTACGCAACCGACCGCCCCAACATTGCCTTCGGCAGCACCGCTTACGTCCGACGCCGAAGCCGCTAACCGTGCGAGTATTCGCTCTAAAGCCGTGGCCGCGGTTCCAGCAAGCATAACCAGTGCAACGGCCCAATCGACGCAACTGTCATTGCTCGCTCGCGCGATGAACGGCGTCGCTAATTTCACCAGCAGCGTCCTTTCGTTGGTCGAACCGACTGCTCATGCGAGCAGCGAGACGGCAGCAAGCGCGCAAACGTCCGTCAACCCGGTCCAACCGGTTCAGGTAGCGGCGGCTTCAAACAATGGACCTCAGAAGTTGGCAGTCAAGACGGACAACAGAAACCGTAAGACGAACAGTCATCACGCGACCATGCGTCCACGAGCCATGATGGCAGCAGCGATGGCCGGTGAAACAGTTACCGTCAATATCGGTACGCTGCGAGCTGGTGACAGCGTCACGATCACGTTCCAGGTTAAGGTAGTCGATCCGCCGAATCTGAGCGCGCTCAATCCGCCCCATGTTAGTAACCAGGGTCAGGTTGCTTACAACGACGGCGTCACACCGCAAACGCCGGTGGTCACTGACGACCCGGCAGTCGCTGGCGCGAATAATCCGACAGATACGCCAGTCGATCTATTCGACACCTCGACCACGCTTGTGTCCGACCTGAATCCTTCGAACTTCGGCGATCTGGTGACCTTTACGGCCACCGTTGCGGAAACTCCAGCACAGGGTTCTGCGGATCCAACCGGTACGGTCGACTTTATCGACAACTTTAACCTTGTCGACACCGTGATCTGCAACGACGTTCCGCTCACAGCAGGATCAGCACAATGTCAGACTTCAACGCTGGCGCCAGGCGAGCATAACGTTCGTGCTGTGTACTCAGGCGACGGAAACTTCGAATCGTTGGCCCCAAGCAACGTCGTCGTCCAGATGGTGAATGCCTGTACGGCGGACCCAATCGTAACGAGCACGGCAGATAGTGGCGCCGGCTCCTTGCGCGAGGCTCTGGCGAATGTCTGTAACGGCGACACGATCACCTTTAACATCGCCGGCGCTGGTCCACATACCATCATGTTGACGACCGGCGAGTTGATGGTGTCCAAGGACGTCGACATCAACAACAACAGTGGCGAGAGCATTACGGTGAGCGGCAACAACGCGAATCGTGTGTTCAATATCAACTCCGGCAAGACGGTGAGCATCACCTCCCTGACGATCACGGGTGGTAGCGAGCCGGCCGATGTCGGCGGTGGTATCAAGAATAGCGGCGGTACGCTCACGCTGAATTCGTCCAATGTCTACGGCAACACCGCAGGAATTGGCGGGGGTATCAGCTCAACAGGCAGCTTAACGATTAACAACAGCAACATCGGTGGCACGTTAGCCGGCCAGCCTAATTCGGCAACTGCCGGTTCGGGTGGCGGCATTCAAAACGCAAACGGCACCGTAGTCGTTAAGAACAGCAGCATCTCGGGCAATACTGCCAACAACCTAAGCGGCGCCGGCGGCGGTATCGCAAACGAGATCAATGGTGTTCTGACGGTTGTCAACAGCACCATCGCTAACAACAGTGCCACTCAGGAGGGAGGCGCCATTAATAACGGTGCCGCCGTGACTGTCATCAACAGCACGATCTCAGGCAACCAAGCCGGCTTGCACGGTGGTGGAATAAGGACGAATGGTGTCGGATCGACTCTCACTGTAATCAACAGCACGATCAGCAATAACCGAGCTGATTCTGACAATGATACGGTCGGAGCCGGCGGCGGCATCACGACTTTCCAAAGCACCACTATCCTGCGTAACACAATCGTAGCCGGCAACTTCCGTGGCACCGGCTCAACCAGGGACGATGTCGACGGCGCTTTGGATGCGACCAGCTCGTTCAACTTGATCGGTGATGGCACCGGTATGACGGGCATAACCCACGGCGCCAACGGCAATCAGGTTGGCACCTCCGGCTCGCCGATCGATGCGATGCTGGGACTACTTGCCAACAACGGCGGCCCCACCCTGACGCATGCGCTTTTGGGAGGCAGTCCGGCGGTTGAGGCTGGCAGCAATGCCAACGTCCCAGTCGACACGTTCGACGTCGACGGTGACGCGAACACGGCTGAAACTCTTCCTGTCGATCAGCGTGGCACGGGCTTCCCGCGCATAGCTGACTCTCAGGATGCGAACACCACGCAGACTGTCGATATCGGCGCCTTTGAGTTGCATCCGTCGATTGAAGACATTGCGAACCAAACAACGGCAGAAGACACGCCGAAGATGGTTACCTTCAACATCGGCGACGACACTGGCTCGTTGATCTCTACGGTCACGGCCACGTCGTCCAACACCGCGCTGGTTCCCAGTGACGGTGCTCATCTGTCGTTCACCGGAAGCGGCGGTTCGCGTACGCTTACGATCACGCCGAACGCTGACGCAAATAGTCTCGCCGACGGCGGTCCAACGACCATCACTGTGACCGTGACCGCCACTAACGGTCGAACAGCAATAGACACGTTCGACTTGACGGTGACGGAAGTCAACGACGCCCCGATCGCCGTTGACGACACGTTGACAGCAATCGACGAAGACTCAGGAGTGCGGATCATTCCGTTTGCCGACTTGCTGGCAAACGATTCGAAGGGTCCGGCAAATGAGGCTACTCAAACGCTAACCATTACTAACGTGAGCAATCCGGTTGGCGGCACCGTGGCAATCAACGGCACGAACGTTGAATTCACGCCGACGGCCAACTTCTCCGGACCAGCAAGCTTCGACTACACCGCCACCGATAACGGCACGACCAACGGCGTGGCGGATCCGAAGTCGGATACAGCGACGGTCAGCTTCACGATCAACGGCGTCAACGATCCGCCATCCTTCGTGAAGGGCGCGGATCAAACGGTGAATGAAGATGCCGGACCGCAGACGGTAGTCGGCTGGGCCACCAGCATCTCGGCTGGACCAGGTGAGACGCAAACGTTGACCTTCAACGTGTCAGTCACCGGCACCACCGGCAACCTCGCGTTCTCGAGTGCTCCGGCAATCAACGCGACGACCGGCACGCTGACTTACACCACGTCGGCAAATACGAACGGCACGGCCACCGTGAGCGTGACCTTGAGCGACGACGGCAGCAACACGCCGCCCAACTCAAACACCTCGCCGGCGCAGACGTTCACCATTACCGTGAACGCTGTCAACGACGCTCCAACATTCCAGTTGGGACCGAATCCCTCAGTTAATGAGAATGCGGGACCGCAGACAATCAATGGCTTTGCCTTCAACTTCCAGCCCGGTCCGGCGACTGCGACGGATGAATCCGGACAGACGTTGGTGGGTTATACCGTTACGCAAACCGGTACGACAGGCGGTCTGACGTTCAGCGCGGTACCGGCGATCAATACGGCCGGCACGCTGACGTTCACGGCCACAGGCGGTAGTTCGGGAACCGCGACGTTCGACGTTGTGGCGACCGACAGTGGTCCGGGAACGCCGCCGAACGTAAACCAGAGTGCTCCGGTTTCGTTCACTATCTCGGTAAATGCCGTGAACGACCCGCCGGTGAACACCGTGCCCGGTCCGCAGGGCACTAACCAAAACACGCCGCTGATCTTCTCGAGCGGTAACGGCAACCAGATTTCGGTTGCGGATTCCGACGCAGGCGCGAGCGTCATTCAGGTAACCCTGACCGCCACCAACGGCACGATTACCCTGAGCGGCACGACGGGCCTGAGCTTCAGCTTCAGCGACGCTAACGGTACTGGCGTCGGTGACGGTACAGCCGACCCGACGATGACGTTCCGCGGCACGTTGACCAACATCAACGCTGCTCTTAACGGCATGAGCTTCACGCCGACGAACGGCTTCAGTGGTGCGGCCACCCTGACCATTACTTCGAATGACCTGGGCAACACCGGTGCGGGCGGACCACAAACCGATACCGACGTTGTGAATATTCAGGTTTCCACCAACATCAGCATTCAGAATGCGCAGGTGGTTGAACCTGATTCAGGCCAGGTCAACATGATCTTCACCGTGACGCTGAGTGCGCCGGCGCCTGCCGGTGGCACGTCGGTGAATTTCACCACGGTGCAGCAACCGGCGTCTATCACCACCGCGACAGCCGGTGACGACTACATCACCACGTCTGGCACTGTCACTTTCGCAATGGGCGAACAGGTCAAGACGATCCTGGTGCCTGTGTTGTCCGACAATAAGAAGGGTGAGTCCAACGAGACGTTCCTGGTTCAGCTATCGAGCCCGGTGAACGGCACCATCGCTAATGGCACAGCAACCGGTACGATTCTGATCATGAATCAACCCGGCCAACTCATGATTAGCGAGCTGCGCACGAGTGGACCAGGCGGTGCGGGTGACGACTTTGTTGAGATTTACAACAATTCGGATTCGCCGCACACGGTCACGTCTTCGGATGGCTCGCCGGGTTATGGATTGTTCAAGATGGGCGCCGCTTGCGGAGATGCGCCAGTGCTCATCGGGGTCATTCCAAACGGTACGATCATCCCGGCGCGCGGCCATTACCTGTTCGTCGGATCGGCGTACAGCCTGAGTGCGTACGGTGCGAGCGACCTGACGCTCAGTTCCGATATCGAGAACGACAGGAACGTGGGCATCTTCAGTACGTCAGCGCTGGCTGGCATCTCGTCGGCGAGACGTTTCGATGCCGTCGGGTTCGGCTCCAACACGGGCGGCCTGTGCGACCTGCTGCGTGAAGGCACAACCTTAACGCCGATGGTCGGCAGCGTGCTCGAATACAGCTTCTTCCGCGATGAATGCGGCAAGAAGGGCAATCCGGGATCCTTCGGTGCGTGTCCGACAGGAGGCGCCACGCAGGATACCAACGTGAACGCGGACGATTTCATCTTCGCGGAAACGACTGCGGCGATAACTGTTGCCGGTCAACGTTTGGGAGCTCCTGGTCCGCAAGGTCTGGGAAGCCCCAGATTCAATAACCTGGTCGCGACGTTGCTGCTCGACGCAACGAAGGGATCGACGGCATCGCCAAATCGCATCCGCGATACGACGCCGCTGCTGCCGCTGGGTTCGAATGGTGACAACGGTACGTTGTCGGTGCTGCGACGCTTCGTCAACAACACTGGAGCGCCGGTGACTAAGTTGCGGTTCCGCATCGTCGACTTCAGCACCATCCCAACGAACAATGCCGATCTGCGAGCACTGAATTCGATCATGACGTCGATCGGTGGAGTTAACGATCCGGCGACGTGTCTGGCCACAACAGGCTCTGCTGCAACTCCGTGTACGGTGCCGATCAAGGCAATAACGGTCGAACAACCGCCAACGCAAGGTATGGGAGGCGCCAACAACAGCAGTTGGAACGCGGCAACGATCACCTTGGGAACTCCGTTAGCCCCGGGGGCGAGCATTAACATTGAGTTCCGGTTGGGTGTTCAGTCGACGGGCGCGTTCAAGTTCTTCTTCAACGTCGAAGCGCTGCCGTAAGTCTTCGGACAGCACTTCACAAACAACGAGGTCACCGGAGTCTTAATTCCGGTGACCTCAATTTTTTTAACCACAAAAGGCACAAAGTCCACAAAAGGCACAAAAAAGAAGTTTCTTTCAGTGGAAGTTCTTCTTTGTGCCTTTTGTGGACTTTGTGCCTTTTGTGGTTACCTTGTCGTGGCTACTGTTGAGTTCCGACCCACTCCTCGCCGTTTTCGTAAACTTCTTTCTTCCAGATGGGAACGGTCCGCTTCAATTCTTTGATGGCCCATTCACACGCCTCAAACGCGGCGTGCCGGTGTGGCGCGCTGACGGCGATCACGACGCTGGTCTCGCCGATCTCGGTTCGTCCAGTGCGATGCACGATGCCGATGTGGGCGATCTCGAATCGCTTGTGTGCCTCACGACCCAAACGCTGCATTTCAGTCACCGCCATCAGCTCGTAAGCTTCGTAGACGAGGTACAGCGTCTTTCGTCCCGCGGTCCATTCGCGAGCGTAACCGTCTAAAGTCACTGTCGCGCCACACTCACGCGGCACGACGCGACGCGCCACCTGGCCCACG
The DNA here is from genome assembly GCA_963770215.1 of uncultured Acidobacteriota bacterium. Taxonomy (GTDB): domain Bacteria; phylum Acidobacteriota; class Blastocatellia; order Pyrinomonadales; family Pyrinomonadaceae; genus PSRF01. The sequence continues at coordinate 294,479 of CAVYOP010000004.1, read as the reverse complement.
TCGATCGCATCCGTAGTCAACTCAAAAAAATCGAGCGGACAAACGTAGTCGCAAACATCCGTGCCGCCGCTAACAGGCGGAAACACGGCGAGCTCGTCATCGTCCTTGAGTTGGGTATCCGGTGTGGCGTATTCCTGGTTCACGGCGAAGAGTAACGATCGCCCGAATCGTTCAAGCTGCGCATAGCGCGCGACGAGTTGCCGGAAAGCACTGCCGACGGTCGCCGGCGTATCGATAGAAACTTCGAGCGGATTTGTATCGACAACATCACGAGCAGCGCCAAAAAACAACACTCTGATCCTGACAGGCTCACTCATCAATTTCGATCTTTCTGCCGCTGTGACCGTTACGCTTCGCGAGCTCGTGCATGCGCGCTCTTTCTTCGTAGCCCTTGACGGCCAACGACAGCATCCCCCGCAGTCTTTCCAAGCGCGCCGAAGTTGACGTCAGCTCCAGCAGATCCTGTTTCACGTCGGCATCGATCTCCATCGCCGCCGCAACCAGAAACGACAGACGCTGCGGTTCAGTGTCCGAGATGTCAGGCAGGTTGGCGCGCTCGTCGTTAAGCGTGCGCACGGCCAGCGCGATGCGCGTAAACGTCTCCGCGACTTCTCGTGCTGAATTGTCCAACCGCGACTCGTCTTCGTCGTCGTCCTCAAAATAACTGACGCGCGCGACGAGATACGGATCGCCCCGGTCAACGTACGACTCGATCCGGTACCGGATAACGCCGAGCGTGAGAATGTTCGACCGTCCATCGGGGAACATTTGCAGCTCGGTAACTTCCGCGACACAGCCGATGTGGTCCGCGGGCGGAGCGTCGTGTTCGGAAGCGCTGGGATCGAAATAAGCGACGCAGAACAGGTTATTGGTGAGACGAATGTCGTTAAGCATCTGCCGGTAGCGCGGCTCGAAGATGTGCAATGGCAACGGCACACCCGGAAAGAGGACCACCGGTAACGGGAACACAGGGAGCTCGGTTACTCCACGTACCTTGTCGGTTGCTTCACTCACAAGACTGGATTGTACATCAGCGGGAGGCGGGATAAAAAAATCGGCCTCGGCGGTCGTTGTGGGATATGACCGCCGAGGCCTCTCGATCACACCTTCTGATGAAGAGGGATTTCATCTCCGGTGTTTTACGGACGCTAAGGTGGGAGGCGTCCGAATCTTTATTTTGTCAAAGAATGTGCGCAATCAATTCCAGCCGATGCAGAGGCATCAACCGGCAAATACTGGCGAGCATGTCTTCGATGGCAAACGGCTTTGCGAAAAAGCCGTCGGCGCCTAAGTCCATGCATGCGCTCTGCACTTCGGAAGTGCTGTTGGAACTCATGATCAGCACTTTCGACTGTGAGAGATGTTTCTTAATGAACTCCAGCAGATGCATGCCGGCGCTTATGTCTCTTTCCGGCGGCATTTGCAGATCGAGTATGGAGATGTCGGGACGATAAAATGTGGCGCGCCGGATGGCGGTGGGCAAGTCGTTGGCTGTTATGACGTCATATTCGTCGCACAGCGTCCAATAAAGCTGTTGAGTGATAGTCGAGTCGTCGTCGACGATCAGAATCCGGCGTTTCATCCAGGGCAATCTCCTACCTTCACCGTCGAGAGGTAGTGCAAAGCCCGTACCGAAGGGTCACAGGAGCGTCAACCCCAATAAAACACGTGAATTTACGCTTAACGGAGGATTTTGCGTGTCGACTGGTGGAAACACCTCGTGGCCCCGGATGTCCACACTTGAAGACGGTTTCACTGCGGGGGACGAATTGGCTTGTCAGTTTTGGGTTTCGGCAGCGGCGGCGGTTCCGGCTCGACCGGCTCGTCGTCTTCACCAATCTCGTCGATGACTTTCAACTCCGCGCCATACTTCTGATAACTGCGGAACCGAACGTCGTTGCGACTTTGCAGCATGAGCGATCCCTGGCTACTCGTGATCAGAATCTGCGACTGCGTCGGCAACAAGTATTTCCGTTCGTTGATCATCACCCAGTCGTAATCGATCAAACTGCTGGCAGCAACGATCGGAAAATCCCGCGGAACTTCCGTCGCTATCTGCTCGAAACGGAGCACGCGATCCAACTCGCGATCGATCCAGATGCGCCCACGCGAACCGACAGTCGCGTGCGATCCCGTGTCAGACACGGTCAACGTCAATTGCGAAAACTCTTTCTTGATCACGTACTCGTAAACTGCAGTGCGCCGGTTTCGAATGAGATCGGTGTCGACGAGCTTGAACTCGGTGTGCGATTCAGGTTTCAGCACGTTCGCGAGCGACGAAATATATTCAACGCCACTCGAGCTCGCCCCTTTCGGCGCGTACTTGCTGTAGTCGTTGCTCGCTTTGACCTCGTCTCCCGCCGGCATTCCATTCACGGTCAGCAGCCGGTATTCCTCGCCTTCGTTCGCGCGATAACCGACGGCGATCGTGAGATTGTCCTGCGTGCGCCAGTTTCCAGTCGTGCCGTAGGCGTACGAGCGTTTGATGATCTGCTTGACGAGGAAATCCGGCATGGCGCTCGGCGGCGGCCAGCGTCACGTTTCGCGTGCGGTCGAGCAGTTCGAGTCCTTCAGTCTCCGAAGGAAGTGCAGAAGCGGTTGGATTTACGCGCCGGCGCTCGGCTTCTTCGAGTGTGCGTCGCAATAACGAGTCGTTGCCGCTCTTGGTCGCGACCAGCGATCGCATTCCGTCAGTAAGAGGAAAGCCGATCCCGCGGTGGCGGATCTCTTCAACAATTTCGTCGCGCTTTGCAGGATTGCGCGGCAGCTCGTAGAGCAGGCGCACGACTTCATTGCTCGTAAGTGGTTGTTGCTGTGTTTGGGCCGTGACCGGAAGGATCAAAAACGCCGACACGAAGAGGAGAAACAAAAACTTATTAATGCGGTACATCCGGGGAACCTTCTTTCGCCCTAATTAGCGCAATCCGCGTGACATAAGTCAACCGCGGGCAGCCGCAGAGGGCTGCCCCTACAACTTTACTGTAGGCCACCCGTCTGCGAGTCAAATACAGAGCCGGGTTATCGCGACCTTCAAGATCTCGGCGCATCTTTCCAGCTCGTCGACAGGAACGAACTCGCCGGTGCGATGCGCTTCGCGAATATCGCCTGGTCCGATGACGACTGCCTCGCTGCCGAGCAACATCATTTGCGCGCCTTCGGTGCCGAACGCCACCGTTCCCGACTCGATGCCCGTGGCCTGTTCCATCAGCGAGATGAGCGGCGAATCCGGGGCCGTCTCGAAGCCGGTATCGGCGCGGCTGTAGTCAAACTCGCATTCGAAATCAGGATCGTTGCTTTGCTCTTCTGCGATTGCTGCTTTGAATAGATTCAATACGTGTTCCGACGGTTGCGTCGGGATGGGCCGCCATTCGAGCGTGAAGCGACATTCGCCGGCGAGCACGTTTTTGGCGGAGCCGCCGCGTATCAATCCGATGTTGATGGTTGTGAACGGCGGATCGAAGGCGGGATGCAGGTCGTCTTTCAACTTAGCAGCGATTTGTTCGAGGCGATTTATGAGGCGCGCGGCGCGAAACACGGCGGACGCGCCCAGCGCGGGATACGCGCTGTGGGCTTCGCGGCCTTTCACGATCACTTCGGCGAGTGAATAACCTTTGCCGGCGCGAATCGGTTTGAGCGACGTCGGTTCGCCGACGATGCTGTAACGCGGTTTCAGAGGTTTGATCTGCGCGAGTTGCTTGGCGCCTTTTAATCCGATTTCTTCGTCGGCGGTGAAGATCAACGCGAAAGGTTTCTTTAATTGCGATCGATCGATTGCTTCTGCGGCCGTGAGCGCGGCGGCGATGAAGCCTTTCGTGTCGCAGGAGCCGCGGCCGTAGAGTTTTCCGTTGCGCTCGGTGAGGTTGGTGGCTTCGGACCAGTTCGGATCGTATGGCACGGTGTCTGTGTGACCGACAAGCGCCAGCTCGACTTCCGGCGGGTTCGAGAAATCCGCGCCCGCGAGTGCGATCAGGTTGATCTTCTCGATGCCGTGTTCGTCGAGATACGGAAAACGGCGCGTGACGAAGTTCATCGCGGCGCAGCGCTGTTCGAGAAATTCGACGATCGGCGCATTCGATTTTGATGAAACGGAGTCGATGGAAACGAGTTGGGCCAAGGTTTCTTTGGGGGTTTCTTTGGGTCTCATTTGAGATTGAGGCGTTTTCCGTTTACTACGACGTCGCGAATCGCGGTGCGCGCGAGCGAGAAGACGATGTTTGTCAGAAGATCTGTCGGGCGATGAGCCGGCGATGGATAGATCGTTCAGATCGACAGTGAAGAAATCAGCGGGCGCGCCGGGTTCGAGTTTGCCGCCGTTGAAGCCGATGGCTTTCGCGCCGTTTACCGTGGCGCATTCGAACAATCGCTTCGCCAATGCCGAAGTGCTGATTTCGGCATCGGGCGCGAGCACGTTGCGCTGAAGTTTTTGCAAACGCAGGTGATACTCCAGCTCTCTTGCGTCTTCGAGCAGATCGATCTGCGTTTGGCTGTCAGTTCCTAACGAAACCGGCACGTTCGCTTTGAAATACAGATCTGCCGGAACGACGCCGTCGCCGAGATTTCGTTCGGTCGTCGGACAGGCGCAAACGCCAGCGCCGGAACGCGCCAGCGCTGCGACAGCTTTCGGCGTCACGTGAATTGCATGGACCGCGATGAAACGTTCGCTCAGCAATCCTTCCGTATCGAGCAACGCAACCGGCGAGCGTCCGTATTCCTGGATGCACGCCTCGACTTCCGCCGGTTGCTCCGCGACGTGCATGTGAACCGGCAGCCGCCGTTCGTTTGCAAAAGCGACGATGCGTTTCACGTAATCAAGTGGAACAGCGCGAACGCTGTGCGGCGCCACGCCGGCCCAAGCCATTCCGTCTATTGAATTGAGCGCCGCGAGCAGTTGGTCCAGATGTTTGAGATATGTGTCCGGCGAGGCGTCGATGAAGCGAACCTGTTGCGGGTTGGCGGCCTTTTGATAACCGGCGCGGGCGTAGGCGACGCGCAGCAGCGCGATGCGAATCCCGACGTCGTGCGCCGCGCGAATCACTTCATGTGCGAGCAGATTCGGATCGTCGTAAAGCGAACCGTCTGGCGCATGATGAATGTAATGAAACTCGCCGACCGCGGTGATTCCCGTCAGCGCCATCTCGAGAAACGCCATACGCGAAGCCGCGTAAATCTCTTGCGGGCCGAGCTTGTTAGCGGCGGCGTACATCTGCTCGCGCCAGGTCCAAAAGCTGTCGGTCGTATTCTGTGAGCGATACTCGGTGCGCCCGCGAATGATGCGTTGAAAAGCGTGCGAGTGCGCGTTCACCATACCCGGCAACATCGCCCGGCCGGATAAACGCGTTGCGTCGGGCGCGTTCTCGGCGCTTACTACGTCAACAATCCTGCCGTTGTCACACACCAGCGCGCGGCCGCTTTGAAAGCGGCTATTTGTGTAAATGTAATCGGGTAACCAGGAATTCATTTAGATTTTAACGCCAACACCTCACGCGCCGCCGTGCGATCGCCCGTGCAACTGATCCTTCGTGGCCCAGGCAGATACGTCAACTGAAACCCCAGCCCTTCATACAATTCGACAATCCGCGGCGTCGCCTGGTTCGATATCACCACCGGCCCCTTGTGTCTTGCCAACGATTCAGCCGTGCGCTGCTGATCTTCCCACGAGAAACCACCGGCACTGTACGTCGTAAACTCGACGTCATAAGGCGGATCGGCGTAAACGAAATCGCCTTTCTCCAGCGGCGCCTTTTCGACGTCGACATTCGTGAAAGTCCACTCTTTCAACACCGCCGGATAATGCGAGAAATCAGCATCGTAGTTGATCGTCTTGTAAGTGCCGAAAGGAACGTTAAACTCGCCGCTCTTGTTGAAACGACAGAGGCCGTTGAAACAGGTGCGATTCAGGTAGTAGAACAACTGCGCCGTCTCTTCCGTTGCCGCCCCGCCATTCTGAATCAGTTGATTAAACTGATCGCGATGCTGGTAGAAGAGTTGCTCTTCGTTGCGCATCTCGATGTTCAACCTAAGCCCGGCTTGAAGATGGCGATAGAAGTTGATCAGGTGCGGATTGACGTCGTTGAGCAACGCGCGTTGCGGTTGCAAGCCGAGTGCGACTGCCAGTCCGCCGCAAAATGGCTCGACATATCGTCGACGCTTGTGTCGGAGCCAAATCGGCGCGAGGTGTGAAACCAGCCAACGCTTTCCGCCCGCCCATTTCAAGGGTGGCTTAATCATTTTCGATTAAGAAAATACCACAGATAAGACTTCGACAGTCGCAGCGGGCGGAAGGCGTAATAGAGAGAATGGAGTGGCGCGGGGAGGGCGAGCGCTTGCCAGTCAGGCAGGGTTGGGACTAAGAGCGCGCGCAGAGCGGAGACGAGCGCGTCGCGTTTGCGGTCCATGATTCTGAAGTTGTAGAGATTGGTTTCGGTCGAGACGTTTGCGTGCGAGACGTTAAAGATTTGCTCGCGTATCTCGGCCGCCATTTGTTTCATAGAACCCTGCGGATCGGTCATTGAAAAAATCCGTGGTTCAATTCTGACGTCCGTAAATGCCTCGGCAAGACGCAAACCCAAAGCCAACATCCGGGTCGCGTGTGCTGCTTCTGCGCGATCCAAAAGAACGTTCCAGTTTGTTTTCTGCGCGCGCAGCAGCTCGGCTAGCGATGTAATCCATTCCAAACGGTGCCACAGATGCTTCGCGCCGTGCATCGACTGGTACAGCACCATGTCTTCCACGCAGAACGTCTCGATCGTCGTTCCCGCCAAAGATACGGTTTGCAAACGAGACATCACATCCCGAGCGTCGACTCCAAAGACGAAGCTTCGTGGCGCGAGTCCCCAATGCAGATCCACGACCGTGAACCACTCGTCGCGCATGAACGGTATCTCGCAATGAAACGCCAGGTGCGACGCCAACTGCGCTTCCGTCAGCCGCGGCGACATCTCGTAACCCAGCGATTCGAGCAGCGACCGCGCCCGGGCGAAATCGCCGCGATCGATCAAGACGTCGATATCGCCGGCCTGCCGCAACGACACTTCGCCATACGCCAACTGCGCGAGCACCGCGCCTTTGAAGATCGCGACTCGTATTCCGTGCTCTTTCAGAAGCCGGTAAAGCTTCAACTGCTTCCCGATCAAATGCAGCACGCTCTGCGAATTCGCAACTGACTCGCGCTTCAACCGTGCCAGAAAATGTCCGGGCACAAGATCCGCGACACACGCGAGATTCTTGTGAAGCAACGGCACGAGCCGGTGGTTAACAGCGACGCCAAACAGGTAGTCCCAATCGAGCGGCTGTCGCACCAGGTCGCGCACTTCGGCGACGCCGCGCGAATCGAGCTCGCGACGCGCGATGCTTAACAGCACCTCATGTTCCGGCTGCGTGTTCACTTGTTTACGAGTTTGCGCAATGCGTCCTGCGAAAAGGGAACTCCGAGCAGCGTAGATTGTTTGAAACTGATCCTGGTCTCGCCTTTAGACGAGAACGTCGTGTTCCAGCGCCAAACATAATCGTCGCCAATCAAACGTCCCTCAACATACACGTCAATCTGATCCCCGGCGTTAACTTCAAGCGCTTGCTCGAACGGGAAGAAAGCACTCTTATAGATCAACGGCTCGAAGTCAGGCGCGTTGGAAAACCCGATATCCTCGAACAATTCGGCATCGAACCAGATCGCAAATCCATGAGCCACGCCGTTGCGCGCAACCGGCAGCGAAATATCTTCGGAGAAATTTGGCGCCTCGACGTGGTAATAATCGATCTCATGCCAGCGAATCGGTTGGCCCAACAACTGCTCGGGTGTGACGCGAATCTTACTCCAGTCGTTGACAGCCAGACGGCGACCCGAGCTCAAGGTCACGTGGCTAAGCCAGGGCTTTACGAGGCCCTCATAGTGTTCGGGCACTTCGACAACTGCCGCCCAAACCCTGTCGCGCGCCGGAATCAAGATCCCGCCAGGAGCGAGAAACCGCGATCGCGCATCGGCGACCGACGGAAGATGATGCGCGTACCAGGGCAGCACGCCGCGCAAGTCTGAAACGATCACGTCTGCCTGTTCCGGCAGCGTAACGTTAGTCGAGAGATCCTGGATAAACTCGATCCGGTCGCCAAATCCGTGCTCGCGCGCCGCATCGCGGCCAACCTGAATGATGTCGTCCGGTTCGATTGCAAACACCCGCCGTGCGCCCAGTTGGACCGCGGTCAGCGCAAACAGTCCTGGTCCACTGCCGAGATCCACCACGACGTTTCCCGGCTTGATTGCCTTGTGCATCGCGTTGAGATAAGCATCGGTTCGCCCTGCATCGGCGATCATCTTTCCGTAGGATGAGAGGCTATACATCTGAAACTTTCTATTATCGTTTGACAGAGGTCGCCGATGCGGGCCGGATCGGAATGAGGTATTACCCTCCTGATCGGAACCGTCTCGACGACGCGGTTTAAAAAAGCAAACTCGCGCGCACGCATTGTCTTGTCCATCAAGTAGGTGGCGTAAGTGTTCGCCACGAGCGACATCAGCCGTTCCGTTGGCGCAAGCTCGCACACAGCCGGCGCCGGATCGTCTGCTCGTTCGTCCAGCAGGTAGATGGCACTGAGCGGCAGCGGTTGTTGCTGAAACTCGTACTTCTCCTGCGTGAGATCCAGATAACACTTGTCCCAGGTCGGCGTCAGCCGCGGCAAGCTCGCCGCCGCTCCATAAAGCGCCGCGACTGAAGACGGCCACAATCTAATTGATGGATAACCAGGCTGGACCAGAAACTCCGCGCCGCGATCTTTCAGCGTAACGACGTCTTCCGCCAGTATCGGATAACCTTGCTCGGCAAAAGCCGCGGCAGTGGTCGACTTGCCCGATCCGGCTGGTCCAACCAGCGCGATTGCTCGATCTTCGACTGCAACGGCGCACGCGTGCAGTGAGATGCAACCACGCAAAAGCAACACAAACCCCATGACTGGTCCAAGCAGGTACGTCGCCGTGTCTTCCAGCGTCAACGTGTCAGTGGGCCAGTCAGCCCAGACACGAGTCCCGCCGTTGTCGACGACAAACTCCGTTCCGTCCGCATAACGCAAGTGGAAGTAATCACCGAGACGCCACACGATCAGGCGAGGATCGGCGCCCGGCCGATCGTTCGGACGGACAAACCACAGCTTCCGCGTGGCTTGTTCGCCGGCAAGCCACGGAGGCATGACGCCGAAATCGACTTGGATGTCCGGAGCCGTGGAGTGAAGGTTGGAGAACGAAAGCCCCGGTACTCTGTGACTGAGATTGATCCTCAGGCCGTAGATTGCTGAGTAGTGCGACACCTACGTCAACCTGTTTTGTCTTTTCCGCCCCCGCCGTCGTTCATGCCCAAGGTGCCTCCCAAATTACGGGTGATCTCACGGATGTCGCCGTATTGGACCAGCCTGGGAGTGCTGTAGGGTTTTCTGGGTTGTGGTGGAGTTTGATCGGTCTTGCTCGAAGGAGTATCCGACTTCATTCGTTGCTCCTATGCTTGGGAGTATGCGAGCCATTGGTTCAGGCAAAATGGCCTGACGTTGATTGCCAGTTCGTTACTATTGACTGCGCCAGTTACCCGCGGGATTAATTTCCGATCGACGTAAGAACAGATTGCAGAAACCGGTTTGAACTCGTCGATCTCCTGAAACTTCCTGGTGTGTCTGAGCAGCAGTCCGGGGTCGCCCGCGAGCGGCGACTTCGCACGCATCCGCACTGCTTCGGGCAAGATACCAGTCATAGCTTTGCGCAGGATAGTTTTATCCAGCAGCCACGGAATAACTGGTAAACCGAGAAGATAGTCTACCATTCGCACGTCGATCAAGGGATGACAAACTTCGAGCGGCAATAAAGTTGTGCCGGCGTCGTGACGCGACATCAGCGAATCCCAGTGCGGAGAGTTGAGCGTGCTGAAGACGCGCGGGCGTTGCGGATGTGCGAGTGGCCCTTCCGCGCTGAATTCGCGCCAGCGATCGAGCAGGTTCAAGCGGCTGGCGAAGTTGTCGTTGAGCCAGACTGGATAGGGCGGTCGATTCCAGTGTGGATTGCGCCAACGCCGCCATTGCGTCCTGATGCCGACCGGCGGTGGTCCATGCTGGAAATAGACGAAACGCGTTAAGTCGAAGAGTAGACGCGGGAGGTTTCCGCTTTTCAACGACTCGGCGAACGAGTGCCGCGGAGTTTCGGTTAAGAACGTGTCGCCGTCCCAGCCGGTCAGCGCCACGCGCGCGCGCGACGAGATGCGGCGCAGCAGTTCGTTGGACGCGAGGTAGATCGGATCGACGTCGAAGGGTTCCGGCGCGGCGTGCGAGCCGTTTTGTTGGTTGATCTCGTTGCCGGAGAGAAACTCGATGGGAATCGCAAGCGCGTCAGCGACGAGAGTGGCGTATTTGCGTTCTTCGTCTTGAAACGCGGAATCGTAGACGACGCAATAGGCATTTAATTCGACAGCGGGGTTGTGGTTTCGCGCAGTGGCGGCGATTGCGGACGAATCGAGTCCGCCGCTCATGGAGATGCCGGCGCTCGATGCTCGGAGTCGATCGCCGACGGCTGCGGCAAGCAGCTCGTTGAAACGCGCGACGTAATCAGATTCGTGTTTGTAGCGAACGGGCGTGGTGCTGGGCGTCCAGTATTCGTTTACGTGGATGCCGTCGCGGGAGACGAGCAGCGTGTGCGCTTTCGGGAGTCGTTTTATGTCGGCGAAGATCGTGGTTGTTTGGTCCTGGTTGAGACCAAAGACGAGAAAGTCGCCGATCGCGAGCTCGTTGAGTTTGTTTGTGATTTGTGGGTGCCGGCGCAGGGAGTTCAGCGTGTTGCTGAAAATGAAACGCTCGTTGGCGTAATAGTAATAAAACTGCCGGACGCCGAGTTGATCGCGTGCGCAGAAGAGTTGTTGGCGCGTGCTGTCCCAGATGGCGAAGGCGAAATCGCCGATCAGATGTTTGACGCAGTCTTCTTTCCAGGTTGCGTAGGCGTGCAGGAGCAGCTCGGCATCGTTCGCTGCGCTCTTCCCCAATTTGGAGATCAGATCGCGGCGGCCATCGAGACGGATGTCGCCCGTGAGCCAGATCTTGCCGTCGATCGTGAACGGCTGTTGTTCAGTTTCCGCTTCCCACGTCGTGCGGAGCATCGTGTGACCAAAACCCGCCGGTCCTTCGGTCCAGATTTGTTGCGCGTCGGGACCACGAAACGCCATCGACTCCGTCAGACGCCACAGTAGATCGCGATCGATCGGAGCGCCGTCGAAGTTAACGATGCCGGCAATCCCACTCATTCGTGTTCAATCGTAACTAATCCTTGCTGGAGTAAGTTTTCGATCAGCGTCGCCAGATCCTGTCGCAACGCTTCGCGATCGACGTCGTACTCGGCGGCTAGTGATTCGTAAGCGGCTTCGATCGAGTCTGACGTCGAGAGCAACGAGAGCATTCGCGTGCCGACGTCGTCGAGGCCGAAGTATCGTTCGCTTTTGAGATTGAGAATGACTGATTCGTCTTGCAGGTTGGAGATCAGCACATCGTCTGGAACGCGCACGCGGTCAGAGAAGGAAATAGATGAAAACGGGCTGGGCATGGTAAAAGGTAGCACGAATTATACCCATGCCAACGCTCTCGTTGAAGCTAATTCAAAAGTCATTTGGGCCGACCGTCGCACTCGACGGCGTCGATCTCGAACTGCGTGCCGGCGAGGTCCACGCGCTGATCGGCGAGAACGGCGCCGGCAAGAGCACGTTGATGAACGTGATTGCCGGATCGCTTCAGCCTGACGAAGGAACGATGGAACTGGACGGGCGTCCCTACGCGCCGTCGAATCCGCTCGACGCCCGCACGCACGGCATTGCACTCATTCACCAGGAGCTTTCGCTGTGTCCGCACCTGACGGTGGCGGAGAACGTTCTGATGGGGATCGAATCGTCGCGGCTTGGCTGGCTCGATCGCGAAAAGTTGCATGCGCGCACGAACGAAGTGCTGCAAACTTTTCATCATGCTGACATCCGGCCTGACCGGCGCGTCGGGGATCTCTCGGTGGCTGCGCGCCAGATCGTCGAGATCTCGCGCGCCCTCGCGGCGCGGGCGCGAATCATCCTGATGGACGAACCGACCAGCAGTCTCCAACGCGAAGACGTGGTCCACCTTTTTGCGTTGATTCGGAAGTTGAGCGCGGAAGGGATCTCGGTTGTTTACATCAGCCACTTTCTTGAAGAAGTGCGGCAGATCGCGGATCGTTTCACTGTGCTGCGCGACGGCCGCAGCGTTTCGACCGGCGAGATCGGCAGTGTCAGCGATGACGAACTGATCGCGAAGATGGTCGGACGCGCGCAACAGACGTTATTTCCGGCGCGCTCAAACTCGTCCGGCGATGTGATTCTCGAAGTGCAAAATCTCGCCGCGCCACCGCTCTTGAAAGGCGCCAGCTTCACACTGCGACGCGGCGAGATTCTCGGCATCGCAGGATTGATGGGATCGGGCCGGACGCCGTTGCTGCGCGCGATCTTCAGTCTCGACGCGACCGCGGGCGGCACGATCTCGGTGAACAAGAAAGCACTCGGAACCGGCCGGAGCACGCCGGCGCTGCGTTTGATCGAAGGGCTGGGCTACCTGAGCGAAGATCGCAAAGGCGACGGCTTAACACTCAATCAATCATTAGCCGACAACGTCACGGTCACGCGATTCGGATCGTGCTCGCGTTGGGGCTGGCTCGATCTCGGCGCGCAGCGCAAGCAGACCGAGCGACTCGTCAACTCTTTGAAGATCAAAACACGCGACGTGCAACAAGCCGCCGGCTCGCTTTCAGGCGGCAACCAGCAAAAGGTGATCATCGCGCGTCTGCTTCACCAGGACGCGGACGTCTTGCTGCTCGATGAACCAACGCGCGGGATCGACATCGGCAGCAAAGCGCAGGTCTACGAAACGATCGCCGCGTGCGCAGCGCAGAACAAAGCGGTGCTGATGGTCAGTTCTTACCTGCCGGAGTTGTTTGGGATGTGCGATCGACTGGCAGTGATGAGCCGCGGGCGGCTTTCGGAAGTTAAACCCATTGACGAGTGGACGCCTGAATCGGTCTTACAAGCTGCGATTGGCACGTTGTAGGGGTGGCCCTCCGTGGCCACCCTCACGATCGCGTGCGACAGGGTGGCCAACTACAGCTTTAACACTGCGCGCATCGCATCGTGGATCAGTCCGTTGCTGGCGAGCACTTTCAACGTGTAGATATCGAGCGGTTCGTTATCGAAGTTTGACACGCGGCCGCGCGCTTCCTGGATCAACAACACACCGGCCGCCGTGTCCCACGGATTCAAACCGTCTTCCCAAAATCCATCGAAACGCCCGCAAGCGACGTAAGCCAGATCGAGTGCGGCCGATCCATCGCGTCGCACGGCCTGCGCGGCCATCGTGAAATTGGTGAAGTCGCGGGCAAAGTCAGGACGCTCGCGCACGTTGTACGGAAACCCGGTGCAGACCATCGCGCGGCTCAGCTCGTCGACCTCCGAGACGCGAATCGTGCGCGAGTTCAGCGTCGCGCCTTTTCCGCGCTCCGCGGCAAACATCTCGTCGCGCACCGGATCGTAGATCACGCCAATCTCGAGCACGCCCGCATGTTCCAACGCGATCGAGACGCAGAAACACGGATAACTGTGCGCGTAATTCGTCGTGCCGTCGAGCGGATCGATGATCCACTTCCAATCGCTGCGCCGGCCTTCGACGAGCACCGCTTCGCCCGACTCTTCGGCAAGAATTCCGTGTTGCGGGTAATAAGAACGAATCCGTTCGATGATCAGGTTTTCGGAAGCGAGGTCGGCTTCGGTGACGAGATCGATATCGCCTTTGTTGGTGACCTTCGCGACGCCGAGCCGTTGGACCAACAGGCTGCCCGCCTCGCGCGCGATCTGCATGGCGAAGTTAAGCACCGGCGGCCCTCGTGCGGTTTGGCATTCGCATCTTCTGTGCGGCGACTTTCAATACGTGTTGCACCTGCTGGTCCCAGTAGCCCCATGAATGATCGCCGGGCAGTTCGCGAAACTCGTGCGGGATCTTCTTTCTGACATCAGCTTCGCGAGATCGCGGTTTGAGGAGAACACGGTCGGGAGCGGATCTTCGGTGCCACAATCGAAATAGAAATAAGGCAATGAGGCGACGCGCGGGGCCGGCATGTTTTCGACGATGTCGAAGATGTCGTTTGCCTTGCGAGTCTCGCTGCCCATTGGACCAAACAGTTTCATCAGGACAGGACCGAGCGGGCCAAGGTCCTTTTCGGGAACCGTAGTGATCGCAAACGCGCCGCTCATCGAGCCCGCGAACGCGAACGTCTGCGGCGACTTCAAGCCAAACTTGATCGCGCCGTAACCGCCCATCGAGAGTCCGGCAATCGCGCGGCCGTAACGCGCTTCGATCGTGCGATAGCGTTGCTGCACGTCGGGGATCAGCTCGTCGAGGATGTAGCTCTCGTACTTATCGGTCGTGACGGTAGTGCTGTTGGTGTACCAACTGTCGTTGCCTTCGGGCATGACGACAATCAAGCGGTACTGCTGCGCGTAGTCGGCGACGTTCGATCGCGACGCCCAATCGGAGTAGTGCCCGGTCAGGCCGTGCAACAGATACAGGACCGGATAGCGCGTCGTCGTCGAGGCGTCGTAGTCAGCCGGAAGAATGACGTTGTACGGCAGCGATGCGTTGACCAGCTTGCTTTGAAAGCGAACTGTTTCGACGCGGCCATTTGCGTAACCGCAGATACATACAACTAATGAAAGGATCGTTGCGCCGAGGAGGCGATTAATCATTCTCATAGCAGGGGGATGTTGATCTCCTTTTCGCGCGCCGTTTCTGCTGCTTTTTCATAGCCGGCATCGACGTGACGGGCGACGCCGAGTCCAGGATCGTTAGTCAACACGCGATTCAAACGGCGCGCTGCTTCGTCTGTTCCATCCGCGACCGAAACCTGGCCGGCGTGCAGCGAATAACCGATGCCGACGCCGCCGCCATGATGAAACGAAACCCAGCTCGCGCCGCTGGCGGTGTTGAGTAGAGCGTTGAGGATGGGCCAGTCGGCGACTGCATCCGATCCGTCTTTCATGGCTTCAGTTTCACGGAACGGAGACGCGACTGAGCCCGTGTCGAGATGATCGCGACCGATCGCCACCGGCGCTTTCAAGTCGCCGCGTTTGACGAGGTCGTTGATGGCTTCGCCCATTTCCGCGCGCTCGCCGTAACCGAGCCAGCAGATGCGCGCCGGCAGTCCCTGAAAATGGACGCGATCGCGCGCGAGCCGCAGCCAGCGATTGAGCGTGCGATCTTCGGGAAACAGCTCGAGCGCGAGATCGTCGGTCTTGCGAATGTCTTCCTGATCGCCGGAAAGCGCAACCCAGCGGAATGGTCCTTTGCCTTCGCAAAAGAGTGGACGGATGTACTCGGGCACAAAGCCGGGAATGTCGAACGCGTCAGTGCAGCCGGCGTCGAGGGCTTGCTTGCGGATGTTGTTGCCGTAGTCGAAAGCGACTGCGCCGGCGCGTTGCAACGCCAGCATCGCTTCGACGTGATGGGCCATCGACTGTTTCGATCTTTCGACGTAACCGGCGGGATCGGTAGCGCGCAGTTCGGCGGCTTCGTCGAGAGTCATCGCGGCAGGAACGTAACCGTTCAACGGATCGTGCGCGCTGGTTTGATCGGTGACTGCGTCAACCTTCACGCCGCGTCTGACCAGTTCCGGCAACACTTCCGCGCAATTGCCGACGAGGCCGACTGAGACCGCGCGCTTCTGTTCGCGAGCGTCTTCGCAGATGTCGAGCGCTTCGTCTAACGTCATCGCGATCCGATCGCAGTAGCCCGTGCGGACGCGCCGCTCGATTCGTTCCGGATCGACGTCGATACCGAGAAAAACCGCGCCGTTCAATGTTGCGGCGAGTGGTTGTGCGCCGCCCATTCCGCCCATGCCGCCGGAAACGACGAGTTTGCCGGACAGGTCGCCGCCGAATTGTCTGTCGGCCATTGCGGCGAACGTTTCGAACGTGCCTTGCACGATGCCTTGAGTGCCGATGTAGATCCAGCTCCCGGCGGTCATTTGGCCGTACATCATCAGGCCGCGTCGTTCGAGCTCGTGAAAGTGTTCCCAGTTGGCCCACGCGCCGACGAGGTTGGAGTTGGCGATCAAAACGCGTGGCGCGTATTCGTGAGTGCGAAAGACGGCGACGGGTTTGCCGGATTGGACCAACAGCGTTTCGTCGTTTTCGAGTTCCTTGAGCTCGCGCACGAGCGCGTCGAAGCTGGTCCAATTACGCGCGGCCTTACCCGCGCCGCCGTAGACGATCAACTCGTCGGGCCGTTCCGCGACGTCAGGATCGAGATTGTTCATCAGGCAGCGCAGCGCCGCCTCCTGATGCCAGCCTTTGCAGTTCAACTGCGCGCCACGCGGCGCGCGAATCACTCGGTGTGTCAAGGGTTTGACCTGTTATGGTGTTTGGTGAAGTTTCCCGCAAAGGCGCAAAGACGCAAAGAAAAACTGCATCGTGTCGTATCCTTTGGAGCTCCAGCAATCATGCACGCCTTCCTTTGCGTCTTTGCGTCTTTGCGCCTTTGCGGGAAACTATCATCGTTATTCTTCAGCCCCCCAAAATCCGTTTGAACCAGCCGCTGCTGTCTTTCTTCGTCAGTTGCTCCAACTCGCCGGAGTCGAGCCACACGCCACCGCACTTGTCGCAGGTGTCGATCGTGACTTCTTCAACCTTTGTCTCTGTCAAACTGCCGTCGCAGCGCGGACACTGCATCGACGACGTGCCGGCGGCTTTCGCCTCTTCCGCCACCTTCATCTTCTCGCGCAGCTTTTCAATTGCTTCCTGGTTCTTCCGGTGAAAATACTCTTCCTCCAAACCCTTTCGCCGATCGTCCATTCCGTTCGCCATATTCACTCCTCTTATTACAAGTTTTCAAAATCGCCCCGCCTGATTGCACCAACAATCTCTTCAATATCTTTCGACATCGCCCGGTCGACTGTCACCGGCGCGACCAGTCCGCGCACGATGTCGTAAGCCTGTTTCGACACCGCGCCCGGGCGCGAGCGGCGCGCGAAAGTCGAGCGCCTGCGCGGCGGTCATCAACTCGATCGCCGTTGCCATTTCCGCGAGCTCGACAACCGAGCGTAGTTTCGTCGCGGAAGTCATGCCCATCGAAACGTGATCTTCCTTGCCGCCGTCAGTCGGCACGTTGTCGACGCTCGCCGGATGGGCCAACACTTTCGCCTCGCTCAACAGCGCCACCGCCGTCACCTGCAAGCATCATGAAACCCGGACGAAATACCCGGTTGCGCAGTCAGGAACGGCGGCAGTCCTTCGTTCGAGTCAGGATTGACCAGCCGATCGATGCGCCTCTCCGTGATACTGATCAAGTCTGTCAAAGCAATCGCGGCGTAGTCAAAAACGAGTGCGAGCGGCGCGCCGTGAAAGTTTCCGCCGGAAAGCACTTCGCCAGTTTCGGAAAACACCAACGGGTTATCGGTGGCGCTGCCGCTTTCGATCTCGACGACTTCGCGCGCATGGGCCAACGCCATGCGAACCGCGCCATGCACCTGCGGCATACAGCGCAAACTGTACGCATCCTGCACGCGCGGATCGTTGTCGAGGTGCGACTCGCGAATCTCGCTGTCGCGCAGCAACTCGCGCAGATGAGCGGCGACTTCAGTCTGGCCCGGATGCGGCCGCGCGGTGTGAATGCGTTCGTCGAAAGCGACCGGAGTGCCGCGCAAAGCTTCGAGCGTCATCGCGCCGGCGACGTCCGCGAGCCGCACCAGTTGTTCGGCGCGATGCAGCGCAAGACCGCCGACAGCGCCCATCGCCTGCGTGCCGTTTAGCAGCGCGAGTCCTTCTTTTACTTCCAACTGAAGCGGCGCGATGCCGGCGCGTTCCAGCGCCACGGCACTCGCCAAACGCTCGCCGTCGTAAAAAGCCTCGCCTTCGCCGATCGCCGCGAGGGCGAGATGGGCCAACGGCGCCAGGTCGCCACTCGCGCCGACGCTGCCTTTTTCGGGAATCACGGGCGTCACGCCTTTTTCAAGCATCGCGATGAGCGTGTCGATCACGAGCGGACGCGCGCCGCTGAAACCCGACGCGAGCACGTTCGCGCGCAACAACAGCATCGCCCGCGCTTCTGCTTGCGAAAGCGGTTCGCCCAGGCCGCAGGAATGACTGCGCACGAGGTTGAGTTGCAACTGCCGCAAATCTGACTGATCGATGCTTACGTCAGACAGTTTTCCAAAACCGGTATTGACGCCGTAAACCGTGCGCCCCTGAGCGACGATCTGTTCGACGACCGCGCGCGATCGATCCATGCGCTCACGCGCTTCCGGCGAGAGCGAGACCTGCTCCCGGCGCGCAGCTACGTCCGCGATTTGTTGAATGGTCAGCGACTGACCGCTTAGCTGAAGCATTGTCGATTGCCGATTGCCAATTGGCTCACGGGTGCAGACTAATCCTTAAATAGAAGTAGAAGCAAATGCGACCAATCGGCAATTGGGCAATCGGCAATTACCTGGCTTCCACTTCTACTCGCTTCTTCTCCCTGTCAGGCGTTTCGGAAATGTCGATCTTCTTAAACTCTGCTGTCGTGCCGGCGCCGACGCTGCTGCGCACGCGCTGTCTCGCGCGCTTCGCACGCACGGTGGTGCGCCGGGTCGTCGCCGCCGTCCAGCTTGTCATGCGCTTGAATGGCTGTAATGAAAACTCGTGTCTCGGCAACACCTCGCCGGTCGCTTCACGCAAGCGCACCGTTCCGATCGCGAAGATCGCAATCGCGGCATTGAACACCACGCCGACGACGAACACGATCCAACCGGGAACCAGTCCAACGGCGGCGCGTTCGATAAAAGCGTCGAAATCGCGGGCGGGCAGCGGCGACAAATAAACTTTCAGGTTCCAGCTCAACGCGAGCAGCGCAAAGATCCAGAGATAGTTGCGGCGCAAACGGCGGCCGACTGCTTCCCACTCCGTGATCGTGAAGTGCGGCGTCGTCAGATCGGCGGCCAGGTGTTCGGCCCACGCTTCGTCGCTCGGTCTTTGCTCGGGCATCAGGAGCGGCGCGAAGTAACCGGTTTCCAGGATGCGCACGCGGCTCGACCAGATCTCGTAGTAGCGATAGCGGCGTGCTTCCATCAGCAGAAAGATGACGACGAGGAGCGAGTTGATCGGAATCACGAAATGCGGATTGTGCGGCGAGCTAAAGACGAATGATAACGTCGCGCCGGCGGTGATCACCGCCCAGTTTGTCGTCGTGTCGAGCCGGTTGCGCCAGGTGTTGGAGCGCTGCACTTCACCGCGATAAAAATGGATCATCGCGGTGTTGAATTCGCCCGGCGACATGCGCCGCATGAAGGCAGCGGGAGACTGGGCCGGGGCTTCTGCTGGCGTTTCGGCTGGCGCCGCCTGTCTGAGCCGGCCTGTGACTCTATCTGACGAAAATTGACCGCTGCTTCTTTGACTTCCTTCGGTGGTCATCGGATGTGAATCTAAGGAGCGCGCCCTCCAGACCGGGGCGACGGAACTCCGGAAATTGATAATAACACACCACGGATAACACGGATTCACGTGCTTGACGTGTTTCGGCGTGCGCCCTATAGTGGCCGTTCGGCTGTTTGAAGGTTGTTTGAAGCCCATTTGAGGCCATGTGAGGAAAGCAAGCCAGTGGATACCGCTGCCGAGACGGAGCTTGATGACGAACACTGGATGCGGCAGGCGCTGGCCGCAGCTCGCGAAGCTCAGGAACGCGGCGAAGTGCCAATCGGCGTCTGCATCGTCAGCGAAAACAAACTCGTCGCCCTCGCCGGCAACCGCACTCGCTCCGACTGCGATCCTACTGCCCACGCGGAAATCGTCGCCCTCCGCGAAACGGCCCGTCAGCTTGGTAATTACCGTCTGACCGGCGTGGATGTTTACTCGACCATCGAACCTTGCGCGATGTGCGCCGGCGCGTTGATTCAGGCTCGAGTGAGACGTTTGATTTACGGCGCGCCGGACGAGCGCGCGGGCGCGGTAACGAGCAGGTTTCGAGTTTGTGATACTGATTTTTTGAATCACCGGATTGAAATCCGGCCCGGCGTGTTGGAAGCGGAGTGCCGGGAGCTGATGCAGGAGTTTTTCAGGACCCGGAGAGGTCGCATAGTGGATTAGTGCACCGGTCTCGAAAACCGGAGTGGCTTAACGGCCACCGTGGGTTCGAATCCCACCCTCTCCGCCAGAACATTGCCGATTGGCAATTGAGGATTGATACGTAGTCTTCTTTCTACAAAGTAGGAAGATCGGGAAGCGCCAATCGGCAATGTTTGGAGAGGTGCAGGAGTGGTTGAACTGGCAGCACTGGAAATGCTGTGAACGGGAAACCGTTCCGTGGGTTCGAATCCCACCCTCTCCGCCAGAATAAATTTTCGCCTTCCCCCGACAGGCCCCCAAAACGTAGAAGAAGTGTTTTGCCACTTTGGGGGAGTCGATGAGCGACGACAAGTTAGCCATTGAAGAAGCGCGGCGTGCGGCGCAACACGATTCGGTTAAGTCGCAGGTTGAAGGTGAAGTAAACGCGGAAATCAGCGACCGGGCTGTAACCAAAACGACGCGCGAGGAGTCTACAAAGATAGACCAGGTCGCCGGCGAGTTTCGATCGAAGGCAGTTGATGAGGTCATTGACACCGAGCGCGAAGTGCAGCGCTCACGCGGGCTGGCGCGGGTCTCGCAAATCGCCGATTACATCTTTTGGGTGATCTACGCGCTGCTTGGGATGCGTTTCCTGCTGGCGCTCATGGCTGCGCGGAGCACCGCCGGTTTTGTGCAGTTTATCGTCGCGGTGAGTAATCCCTTTTACGCACCGTTCAAGGGGATCGTCGCGAGCCCGCGCACGGACGCCGGCCATACGTTGCTACTTCCAATCGTTGTAGCCATAATCGCGTACGCGCTGCTGCACCTCTTGATCAACGGCGCGCTGCGAATGCTGGCGCATCGCAAGACAGAGATTTAAGGGTATTGCCGATTTGCGATTGCCGATTGCCAATTGGCGACGGAGGGCACTGTAAATCGGCAATGGTTCTTATCAGATCCCGGGCTCCGCACAACGCTTGCCTTGTGAACCCCGCCAGGCCGGGAACGGAGCAACGGTAGCAACGGCGGCGTGTGTTGCGGGAAAGTCCGGGGTCTGGCCAGTTTCACTCACATCAATCTCCCCGTCTGTTCAATTGAACATTAAGGAGAGGCTTATGAAACGCATCGTTGCTACCACGTTTGTTCTGGCACTGGTACTACTTGCTTCCCTGAACGCTGCCGGCCAACAGTCACAGTCACAGTCCCGTGAAGAAGTGTTGAAAGAGATCGAGGCGAAGCGCACTGAGATGACGGCGCTGGAGAAAAAACTCCTGGCCCCATCCGCGGCAGATCGCGAAGCCAACCGCTCTTTCCTTTCTCAACCTGACACCGGAATAATGCGCCTGCTGCCGCGCGAGAAGTACGACTCCGACGCCTACAAAGAGAACAAGAGAATTCTTAGCGTGCGCGGCGGCGGTTCCTTCTATTCGTTCACTCGCAAAACGCACGAGTATGGCGAGGCCACCGACATCAACCTGACGTGGAACAATTTCAGTGTCGGCTTCGGCGGCGCGAATTACGGCATGCTGGCTACACTCGGCGATGTACCGCTCGACAAAGTCAATCTTGACTCTGACATAGTAAAGACGCTCGCCAATTACCATCCCGGCACGGCAGAGCGCCAAGCTCGAGAGGAGCAAAGTCGCCTTCACAGCGGTGCGACTGTCGAAGGCATCGTGCTCAAAAACCGCGTGCTGGTGGATGCGAACATGACTTACGTGTTGCGCAGCATCAATTTCGAGGCGTCCGATGCCCTGGTTGTTTTCCGCGTCGTGAGAATGGACACTGACGGCAGCGCAATCATCATTTGGAAGCTTTTGCGGAAGTATCCGATTCCACAACTGGCCCGAAACTAAAACAGAAACACAGATCGACATCGATGGCTTATCAAGTAATCGCTCGCAAGTGGCGCCCGCAAACGTTTGACGAAGTAACCGGCCAGGAACCAATCACGCGCACACTGCGAAACGCCATCGAGCATCGCAGGCTCCATCACGCGTATCTCTTTTCCGGCGCGCGCGGCGTAGGCAAAACCACCAGCGCGCGCCTGCTCGCAAAAGCGCTCAACTGTCACAAGTCGCCCGAACCAACGCCAACGCCTTGCCGTTCCGACGATCCGACGGCGTGCCCGTCGTGTCGTGAAATCACCGAGAGCCGCTCGATCGATGTGCAGGAGATCGACGCGGCGTCAAACACCGGCGTGGACAACGTGCGCGAGGCGATCATCGCCAGCGTCGGCATCGCTCCCGCGCGCGATCGTTACAAGATCTTCATCATCGACGAAGTTCACATGCTCTCCGGCGCAGCTTTCAACGCGCTGCTGAAGACACTCGAAGAGCCGCCGCCGCGCGTCGTATTCATCATGGCGACGACGGAACGTCACAAAGTTCCGGAGACGATCCTGTCGCGCTGCCAGCAATTCGAGTTTCGCACCATCGCCACTGCCAAGATCCTCGAACGGCTGAAACTGATCGCGAAAGAGGAACAGATCTCGATCCCCGACGAAGCGTTGCGCGAGATCGCGCGCACCGGCGAAGGCTCGATGCGCGACGCGCAGTCAGCGCTGGACCAGGTGATCAGTTTCGCGGGCACGAAGATCAAGAAAGAGGACGTGGAAATGGCGCTCGGTGTTGCGGGCGCCGAAATTCTCACGCGCATCATCGACAGCATCGCGGGGAACAATCCGGCGGCGGCGATTGGCGTTGTCGACGACATCGTGATGCGCGGTCACGATCTGCGAAACTTTTGCCGCGATCTGCTGGCGCACTTCCGCGATCTGCTTGTCACGAAGGTTTCCGGAAACGAAGAGTTACTTGAATCGGCCGTTTGCGATCTGGCGGAATTGAAGCGCCAAGCCGCGCTGTTTTCCGAATCAGACCTGGTGCGGTTTTTTCATTCGCTGTCGGAGACGGAGACGAAGCTGCGCGCCGCGACGCAACCGCGATATCAGTTGGAAGTCGGTATTGTGAAACTGATGGAACTGCGCGGCGTCGAGTCGATCAGTGAAATCATTCAACGTCTCACCGCACTTGAATCCGGAGGTGGATCAGCGCCTTCTAATACACCACCAACAGCACCTTCGCGTTCGGCAGGTTCTTCGTTTGTAGCAGCAACCGCCGTTGCTCCTGCGGTTGAGAAAACGGAACCTGCCGCATCGCCAATCGATCGCGTGAAATCCGTTTTAGAAAAACAGCGCAAGATGTTGCTCGTGACGATGCTCGAAGCAGCACAGACGATGACGTTGGAAGCAGGCGTGCTTGACGTCGAGTTTGCACCCGATTCACGCCACCTCTGCGACACACTCTCAAAACCCGAGAACACGAAGTTTCTCGCCGATGCCTGTCGCGAAGTCACCGGACAGGAAACCCGCATCGACGTTCACGTCAAAAACGCCAAACCAGCCAATGAGCCACTAACCCGCGACGACGAAGAGCGACTGGAAAAGCAACATCTGCGCGAACTCGCCGAGAGCAGCCCCGTCGTGCAACAGGCGCTCAAGACCTTCCGCGGCGAGATAGTCGACGTCAAACGCAAACACGAATAACACGGGATTCGAACTAATCCGGCGCATCCTTCGTATCTGCTTCCACTTGCGGAGGTAGCTTAAGAAAATGCGCGATCCAGTTTTGGCAGGTATTCTGAGTTTGATTGTTCCCGGCGTCGGTCAGTTATACAACGGCCGGATTGTGACAGGCATTCTCTGGCTGATCTTGACGCCCGGATTCTGGCTCGGCACTGGCGGAACGCTCGGCTGGATCTGCCACATCATCTCCGCCATTTGCGCTTACTCCTACGCCAAGGAACACCCGTACAGATAATTTTCCGTTTTCCGTTTGTCGTTTTTCATTTGTCATTAAATGAAAAATGGAAAATGCTAAATGGAAAATGACAAATGCTTAGGGTCTAAGGACCGGCTTCTTGTTCGGCGGCACGGCGCGCGGGATGTCGGTCTCGTCAATCACTTCATCAACCTTCGCCGACCCGCCTTTCAACATCGGAGGCAGTTTCGAAACCGGAAGACTCACTGTCGCCACCGGTTCGACCCGGCGCAGAATCGCGCCGCCGCGGCCCGCAACCCACACATTGTTTCCGCCGCGATAAGCAATCGAAAACAGCGACGTGCTGGTAATTGACGGCTGCATCTCCCACGTCTGGCCGCCGTCTTTGCTGTGAATGATGCTGCCTTGTTCGCCGACGACGAGCACGTCGTTTCGGTTCGCCGCGTCGATGCCAAACAAGTTGCCGCTGACGCCGCTTTCGAGATCTTTCCAGGTGGCGCCGCCGTCGTCAGTTCGCAAAATGATTCCGCGCGCGCCGACGATGTAGCCGCGTAGCTGGTCGGTGAACGTGAGCGCGTACAGCCATTCTTTTATGTTCTGATCGACGCGCTTCCAATTCGCGCCGCCGTCTTCGGTGCGCAGGATCGTGCCGGCAGATCCGATAGCGACTCCTTTGAGCGGATCGACAAACTTCACGTCTTCGAGCCAGCTCATCGTGTTGGTCTGTTGAAACTGCCACGTCGCGCCTTCGTCGTTCGTATGCCAGACCGCGCCGCGCGCGCCGACCACCCAGCCCTCTGTTGGCGAAATAAACGCGACGCCGAAGAGATCCTCCTGCGCGGGATTCGCGATGGTGGACCACGTCACGCCGCCATTCACCGAATGCAGAATCGTGCCCTTGTTGCCGACGACCCAGCCTGACTTTTCGCTGACAAACGTGATCGCGTTAAGCGTGGAGGTCGAACCCGAAGGACGAATGGTCCAACTCTTCCCGCCCGAGCTGGTGAACAGGATCCGTCCGCGCTCGCCGACGGCCCAACCGCGCGAGTTGTCGATGAAGAAGATGTTCGCGAGATCGTCGCGGCCGCCTTCGGTCAGACGATGCCACGACAGTCCGCCGTCGTCGGTGCGCACAACGAGGCCATCCGCGCCAGCGGCCCAACCGAGTGATTCATCCGAGAAGAAAACTGTTGACAGCCGCGGTCTGGTGCGGACGTTCACAGGCAACCAGATATTGCCGCCGTCGCCCGTCGTCAGGATCACGCCGCTGTCGCCCGCGGCCCAACCGTGCTGATCGTCAGAAAAGAAAACGGAATAAAGATCGGTGGTGATGAGCGAATCTTTCGTGGCCCACGTTTCACCGCCATCGGTGGAGTGCAGGATCGTGCCGCGATAACCGACGACGACTGCGTTCTTTGCCGACGTGAAAGTGACGCCGGTCAGCGCCGAGTCGGTGTGTTTCTTGATCGGTTTCCAGTCAACGCCGCCATTTGCGGTGATCAGCATCGTGCCGCGCGAGCCCACGGCGATGCCGTTTTTCATGTCGGCAAAGGCGACGGAAAACAGGTGCGCGTTTGTATGGCTCGCCTGCGTCTTCCAGGTTTTGCCGCCGTCAGTGGTCGCGATAATCGAACCGAAAGTGCCGACGGCCCAACCGTTTGCCGGGTTTTCCGGGGCGAAGGTGACGGCGAAAAGGTGATCGCGAATGCCGCTCGTTCGCAGCACCCACTTATTACCGCCGTTGCTCGTCGTCATCACGACGCCGCGCGCGCCGGTGATCACCACGCGCGAACGGTCTTTGACGTACATGCCGTAAAGCGTCGTAATGGCGGCACTTTCCTGTTCTTCCCATTCAAAACCGCCGTTGTCCGTACGCAGGACGACGCCGTTTGAGCCGACGGCCCAACCGTGGCGTTTGTCCTTGGCAAAGCGAATGGCGTTGATCGAGTTTCCCTGGGGCAGCGGGTTTTGCCATTGCCAGCCGCGGAATGGATCCTGCGCGCTGCAAACAAAGGCAGTCCCCAGCAAGAAAACACAAATGAAAACAGGCTTAAGCAAAGTGAGCAGGATTATAGATCCGTATTATCCGTGGTCTCAATCGTTCCAATCTTGTCCACGGCATCGCGCAGGATTGAAGCGTCGACGTGTCCGGTGGCTGCGATGCGTCGAGCGGCGTTATCGGCTGCCTCCTGTACTAAATGTCCGTCGTGACCGCGCGTCCATTCCCAATGAACTTTGTGCCGGCTGGCGGCGCGATCGAGTCGTTCCCACCACGGCAGATTTGTTTTGCGTCGAAAGCGTCCGTTCATCGTTTCGACAACGTAACGAGAGTCTGTAAAAAGGTGAACCTGGCAAGGTTCTCGCAAGGATTCGAGGCCGATCGAGGCGGCCGCGATCTCGGCTTGTTGGTTCGTCGCCGTGCCTAAATATTCGCCGACGGCGCGCCAGAATCCCTTGTAGCCAAGGAGCGCAACTCCGGCCGCGCGCTGCGACTGCTGCCCGTTGCCCAGACTTGAGCCGTCGCAGAAGATTGTTACCAGTTTAAGTGTTGTCACGGCGATGTATGACGATCGCGTGTAGCCTATCATCTGTTTCCAGAATTGCGTAGAATCGCGGGCAAGATGAGTGAAGTAAATAGGATTCGCAATCAGTTTGAACGTGCTTTCGACGGCGAGGCCTGGCATGGACCAGCGGTGCTCGCTTTGCTCGAAGGCGTGACTGCGGCACAGGCTGCGGCGCACCCGATTCCCGGCGCGCATTCAATCTGGGAACTGACGCTGCACATCGCCGCCTGGGAAGACGCGTGCCGCCGCCGTCTCGAAGGCGATCCCGCCCAACTGAGCGACGACGAAAACTTTCCGCCAATCACCGACCCCAGCGAAGCCGCGTGGGAGCGAACGAAACAGGACTTGCGCGACAAGCATCACAGGCTGCTCAACGCCATCGCCACGCTCGACGATTCACGATTGGACCAGCCGATCATGGAAAGCTCGCAGATCCCATTCTCGAGCACTTACGTGACGCTGCATGGCGGCGTGCAACACGATCTGTATCACGCCGGACAGATCGCGATCCTGAAGAAAGCAATCGAAGGCGGCAAGGGCGGCCACTGAGGGCCGCCCCTACAATAAATCAGCGGCGTTCCATTGTAGGGGGTGGCCCTCCGTGGCCACCCTTTGAACGGTAGCTTCTTGAAAGTGGAACTAATCTCATGAGCGAACTGTCCAGCAAAACATGCGTTCCGTGCCGTGGCGGCGTGCCGCCGATGGACGCCGACGAAATCGCCAAACTCGCACCGCAGCTAAAAGGGTGGGAGATCATCAACCAACATCATTTACAGAAGAGTTACCGCTTCTCGAATTTTAAGGAAGCGCAGGACTTCGTGACCCGCGTCGGCAATCTCGCGGAAGAGCAGGGACATCATCCGGACATCTGCTTTGGTTGGGGCATCGCGGAGATCAAGATCTGGACGCACAAGATCAACGGATTGACCGAGAGCGACTTCATCCTCGCGGCGAAGATCGATGAACTGTGAGAAGGCAGGTTCCCGCAAAGGCGCAAAGACGCAAAGGAAGATGCAAAGCCACTTGAGATTACCTGGCTGACTTCTTCTTTGCGTTTTTGCGCCTTTGCGGGAGCCCTCAGGCTCGATAAATCCCCTCTATCTGGTCCACCATTCGCTCTAAACTAAACCTGGCATTTACAACTTCGTGGGCGCGGGCGCCGATCTGCCTGCGCCCGTTTTCATCAGACAAGAGCGACGCGATCGAATCCGCGATGCGCGCCACGTCGCCAATCGGAACCAACAATCCAGTCTCGCGATCGTCAACCACCTCTTGCGCGCCTTCAGTCGCCGTCGCGACGACAGCCGTGCCTGCCGCCATCGCCTCCGCAATCGCCAACCCAAACGATTCAGTCTCCGAAGCCGAGACAAACACATCGATCGCGCTCAGCAGTTTCTCCGCCTCTTCAACCCAACCGAGAAAATGAAACCGCCCGTTCAATCCCGTTTCCCGCACAAGCTGTTCGAGGTGCTTGTGAACTTCGCGCGAATGCGACGTATCAACACCAGCGAGCACAAAATGCGTTTCCGGAAACTGTGAAACAACACGCGCCGCCGCGCGAATAAAATCGTCGTGCCGTTTCAACGTGCGCAACTCGCCAATGCTCCCCACCAATGGACCATGCGCCGGCAACCCAATGCTTTGTCGAAACTGAGCTCGATCGAAATCGACAGCAAACCGGGAAACGTCTACCCCGTTCGGCACGACAGCAAGTTGGCGCTCAGCGACGATTCGCTGCGCCCGCAACTCGCGCGCAACCGCATTCGAAACCGCAATCACGCAACGCGCCCGCGCGAGCGTGTGCCGATGCAGCCGGTTGAGGTTAAACAACACGTGACGTGTGACGATGAACTTCGTCTGCCTGTTACGGCGCGCCGCGTATGAAGCCAGAGAATAGTCGCGCGCCATGTGCGCGTGAATCACTTCGATCCCGTGTCGCGCGACGAACCGCGCCAGCTCGTGTGCGCTCGGCACGTCGAGCGAATTACGCAGCGGCAGCGTCTTGATCTTGTCGCGATCGAGTTTTAAGTGGGTAGCCAAAGGCGAATGAGGACGCAGCACGGCGTAGAGGTCGTGGCCACGCGCCACGAGCGAGTTTGTGAGATCGGCCACATACCGTTCGCCCCCGCCGAAAGATGCCGCTGAAGTTAGCTGAAGGATC
The DNA here is from genome assembly GCA_963770215.1 of uncultured Acidobacteriota bacterium. Lineage (GTDB taxonomy): Bacteria > Acidobacteriota > Blastocatellia > Pyrinomonadales > Pyrinomonadaceae > PSRF01. The sequence continues at coordinate 265,885 of CAVYOP010000004.1, read as the reverse complement.
TTCAATTTGAATTGCGTACGAAAGCGAAACAGTAGGAGCGTTCAGTGTTTGGTTATTGCTTTCAGTTCTCTCAATTTAACAAGAACACAGATCGGCACAACTGTTGCCATCCTGCCTGATATCGAATAGAAGACTGCTTGTTGGGGAGGATTGTATGGCTAAGGCAAAATTAGTGACAGGACTTTTTAAAAGCAAAGTAGCGGCCGAATCGGCGGTGGACTCGATCATGAAGCGCGGCTTCACGCGCGACGACATCAGCGTGCTCATGTCAGACGCGACGCGCAGCAAAGAGTTTGCGCTCCAAACGCGCACGCATGCGGCTGACGGCTTAGGAATCGGCAGTGCGGTTGGCGGCACTATCGGAGCGGTGTTGGCGGCGATCGCCGCGGTCGGAACGACGCTATTCCTGCCGGGAATCAATCTCGTGATCGCGGGCCCGATTGCGGCCGCGCTCGCGGGCGCCGGCGCGGGTGGCGCGACCGGTGGCGTGATTGGCGCGTTGATTGGCGCCGGCATTCCGGAGTATCGCGCGAAAGTTTATGAAGCGGGCTTGCGCGGCGGCGGTATCCTGATCGGTGTTGAAGCTCGTTCGGATGAAGAAGTGGATCGCCTGGAAGAGCTGCTGGACGAGTTGGGCGGTGAACACGTGCGCACTGAGTAGATATAAAAACACGGATCACAAAGATTGAACTCGGTGTGATCCGCGTTTTGTAGTCCCGATTAGCTTAGTGCCCGATAGCATCGCCAACATCTTCGATGGCCTCGCCGACCTTGCGACGCGTTTTACCGAAGCCTTCTTGTACATCGCCTTCCAACCTGTTCGGCGCTGCCTTCGGCTTCGAGTTCTTCGTCGTCGATTGCTCTGCCTACCACTTCTTTTGTTTTGCCTTTTACCTGATCGAATTTGCCTTCGATTTCATCACTGTTCGGTAAACCCATGTTTTAACCTCCCGTACTTTCCTGATCGTACGGGAGTGTTAGGAGCAATCAGCGTTCCTTGGTGCTTCGCAGGTTTAAACAACTTGCTAATCTGATGACCGTTTGGTGCGTAAGTTCGCGTACGCTGCCGCAGCAACTTATCGATGTCCAGCGGTTTAGTGAAGTGCTTGACTAAACCCTCGCGCCGCGCGCGGTCGATGTCCGACACGCGTCCGAAACCAGTCAACGCAAGCGCCGGCACATTCGCCATCTTCGGCATACTGACGCAGGTTTTGCAGGAACTGGTAACCATCCATTTCCGGCATCGATATGTCCGAGATCACCAGGTCGAAACGACGATTTGTTCGCCAGCTTCAGCGCTTCCTGCCGCCGCTTGCAGTTTGAACTTCCGCTCCGTCCATTTCCAGCAGCTTGCTGAGCATGTCGGTCGTCTCGCTCGAATCGTCTACGACGAGTATCGATGTTCCTTCGAGTGCTCCCGTTGCGACTTTGAAATCGTTCTTGAGATTGTGTGCTTCAGTCTCACGCAAAGGAAGCCACACACTGAACTTCGCTCCGCGGCCGATTCCCGTCTGATTCGGCGCGCACGAACTCCGCCATGCAACTCGGCCAACTGTTTCACGAGGGCGAGACCGATTCCCATGCCGCCTTGCCGGCGACTGCTACTCGCGTCACCCTGCCGGAAAATCTCGAACACATGCGGCAGAAACTCAGGCGCAATACCTTGGCCGGTATCTTCGATCGTAAACTGAACGCCGTTGCCTGCGGCCCCCAGGGCACCCAGCTAGATCGTGATTTCGCCGCCCTGCGGAGTGAACTTGACCGCGTTGTTCAGGAGGTTCCAGGCAATCTGGCCAAGACGGACCGGATCGCCGTCGACCATGAACGGATCATGGCTCGCGATCAATCGCAGCAAGATGTTCTTTGCTTCTGCTTCGCATTTCACGGTCTCGATCGCGTCGGTGATGATCGTCAGCAGCGAAACTGGTTGATGATTGATCGCCAGTTTGCCCATTTGCAATCGTGAAAGATCGAGCAGATCGGAAACGAGTTGCGACTGCGCCAGCGCATTACGGCGAATCACTTCCGCAGCACGGCCGACAAACCCGTGGTTCTTGACTTCTTCGCTGCGCCGCAGGATCTCGGAATAACCGATCACTACGTTCAATGGATTGCGCAGTTCGTGCGACAGTGTCGCCAGAAACTCGTCCTTCAATCGATTCGCAGCTTCAGCCTCTTCACGCGCCAGCCGCTCGCGTTCGAGCAGGCGCGCTGCGTTCTTGCGGTGCGCGTTTTTCGGCAGTGATGTCGCGAGCAATCTTCGAAGCGCCGATGACGATTCCGTCCTCGTCTCTGATCGGCGATATGCTCAACGAAATATTGATGAGCGTGCCATCCTTACGTCTTCTGAACGGTTTCGTAATGCTCGACGGAACGGCCGGAACGGATGCGCGACAGAATCGCCGGCTCCTCGTCGTAGCGATCCTTCGGCATCAGGATCGTTACCGGCTGACCGATCACTTCTTCCGCTTTGTAACCGAAGATTCGTTCGGCGCCGCGATTCCAACTGCTGATCATGCCGTCGAGATCCTTGCTGATTATCGCGTCGTCAGACGATTCGACGATCGACGCCAGCAAGCTGACTCGTCGCTTCGGCCTTCTTTACGCTCTGTGATCTCGCGCAGGTAAACCGTAAGCCCGACTTTGCGATGGATAAATGTGCGCTTCGAACCAGGCGCCGGGAATAATCATTCGAAGCACTTCAAAATGAACCGGCACCATTTTTTCCATGAGCGTTGGAAGTGCTCCGTAGAGCGGTGTATCGATCGCTTGCGGAAATACTTCCCAGATGACGCTGCCGATCAAGTCGATCTCGCGTGATGCCGAACGTAATTCAGTCTGACGATTGACGTCTGTAAAACGCCACTCGCGATCCAACTGGTAGTAAAGGTCGGTGATGCTTTCGAGGATTCGGCTGGTCCTGGCGTTGTGAAGCTCGCAGCGCTTCGAGTGTTTCGTCGCGTTCGCGATTCGCTTCGCCGAGCTCCATTTCGTAGAGCCGCGCGTTGCGCAGAGCGATCGCCGCCTGATCCGCAAGCGCGGAGAGTTGCCACTCTTCCTCTTCGCTGAGCACGGCGTCTCGCGCGATCACGAGCAGCCCGTCAAGTGCCTGCTTCGTCGATGATCGGGACGGAGATCATTGTGCCGGCCGGCTGTAGGTGGAATCAGGTCAGCGAGGCTCTTGATCAGGTCTTCTTCGATATCGGCCGGAAAAAGACGCGGCGAAGTCTTCGTCGATGCCTTGCGATGCACGGATTCGCAGTCGCTGCTCGGGAGTCGGCGAGCAGCAAGCATGCAGGCGCTGGCGTCGACCAGTTGCGCACGCATTTTCGACGATAAGATTTAGTACCTTGTCGAAATCCAGCGAGGTAGTGATGGCACGATTGATCTCCGCCAACCGCTTGTAAGGGTCTTTCTTGTGCTGCTCCGGCTCTGCTCGTCTCGACCATCATTTCGACTTTTTGATTACCAACGCCCTTTATCGTTGATCTCGAAGAAGTGTTGCCGGTTATCGTGCTGCCTGCCGCGAGTCTTGATGATCCGAATCGTACGCTGCATCTCCTCGCCAGTCGTAAAACCGAGCAGAACGAGGTTATCGCTCATATTTGAGATTTCCTCGTCGCTGATATGTGTGCGACTTCCGAATAGCTCCGCGCAGCTCGGTGGTCATCATGCAAGTAACGTTTTCGACCGCAAACCACTGCGTCAGTGCATAGATAAAGTCCGCAAAGCGTTGTCTATCGATACTCCGACCGTTCCAGGTCGTCCGAGCGCGTCAATGACGACCCGCCTGACCTTTCCCTGCGCGAACTCGCCAAAAACTTCAGTTGCAACGCTGTCCAGTTGCATTTCCACGGGCGACCGGTACAGGTGCTCGAAGTTACCGTTGCTCGAGCAATTCCGTTGCGTTCCATCCCAGGTTGAGCATAATCCGTGCCATCTGTGATCGGATTTTCCTGAAATCCGACATAAAGCCCCGGTTCACCGTTCAAAACGCCCTCGCGGATGAAGTGCAACGCGATGAGTGGTTTTCCCGGAACCGCTTGGGCCGGCGATCAGCGTCGTGCTGCCGCGCCAGAAACCCTGCTCGATCATTTCGTCGAGACCGGCGATTCCTGTGTTAACGCGTTCTACCTTGGGCTGGTAAGTCGGCGGAACGCGCGGGCTTAGCAGGCGCGGGTACATCTGTATTCCGTCAATGCTGATCGAGAAAGCGTGCATTCCGGGGAAGGAATCGGAGCCGCGCAGCTTTTCCACTCGGAGAAAACGCTGCTCCCGAACGTTGGTCGAATACTTCATCAGGTTCAGAACGACGTCGGCGATCGCAAACTCGGGCAGATCGGTCGTCATCGATTCTGAGTATTCACCAATCAGAAAGGTCGTACATTTGTAGGCAGTCAGGACGGTTGCGAGATCGTAAATGACGGTGCGTCGCTCCATCTTTCGATTGAACTAACTCGTTCAGGGCTTTGAACGAGTCGATGAACAAGAGGCCCGGTTTATATTTGATCAGCAGATCGGTGACGATTTCAGGAAGTTTCTCGATCCCCGCCGTGCGCACCATGATTCCCAGGTCTTCGTAAATGACTGCTGAGCCGACTTTTGCCGAGTCGAAGAAGGAGTAATGCTGACCGTGGAAGATGAACTTTTCGAGCGGTTCGGAAAGGGTCGTCAGGTAGAGCGCAGGCTTTTCGTCGGTGGCGTTACAGAACGCGATCTCTTCGGCCATGATGGTCTTGCCGGTGCCGGGAGCGCCCATGACAACGGTGATGGTGTTGGCCGGAATACCGCCGTTGAGAATCTCGTCGAGCCCAACACAGCCGGTGGCGATTTTGTCAGTCATCAGGAGTTTCCTCGACTTTGGGTTGGGCCGAACTGATTAGTTTTTCGACGGTTTCGATGAGGAGCTCTTCGCTAAACGGCTTCAACAAAAAAGCGTCGGCGCCGACTTCGAGGGCGCGATCTTCGGCGTGCAGGTGGCTGAAAATCAGCACCTTGGAATGGTTAGTCTCCGGATCTGACTTTATTTCCGGCAGAGGCTCAGTCCGTCCAGTGCCGGAACCATGATTTCGGTGACGACAATGCGGGGTTTTAATTCACGCGCACGTTCCAGGGCTTTACGCCCGTCGGAGGCGAATTCGACAGTGTAACCGGCGTGTTCGAGGAAATATCGTTCGAGGCGTTGTACGACCGGGTTTCGTTCGACAACAAGGATCAGGGCGCGATGAAGTATGGCCGACGATTCGGCGTCGGAGTCGGCAGCAGGCATATTTCAATCTGCGGGAGAGCAGTCAAAGTTTCGAAAGGGATTCGAGAAAGACAGGCGCACTGTAATACATCGCTGAGCTTTCAGACAAGCGGGGGTTGTTTTTATGGGTGCCGAACCATCGTAACCGTATACAATGTGACGGTTCTCACGATCTCATAGAAGGATGGCCTCACCGGCTTGATATTTCCTTTTCAAGAGTACTGGTCCCCAGCTCAGAGACGGGACTCGTGACCAAATCATCGGCGGCACGATCGTTCTGATCATTGGCGCAATCGGTGGATTAGTTTGGAATAAATTCAGGAAAAGAGAACGACCCACCGCCGACCCGCAACCTACTCCAATCTAACCGATTCCACGTCCGCCGCTTGCCGGCTTCGTGGCTCGTAGAGACGAATCAGGTCGGGACATTATTGAACGTCTAAAAGAAGAGCTTGCGCCAGATAAGGAACAACCAATCGTCCTCTGGGGAGCAGGAGGCGTCGGCAAGACTACGTTGGCCGCGGAAACGACGCGTGCCATGCGGGAAGTCTTTGTAGGCGGGATTGTGTGGACCAGTGCTGATGGCAAACCGGACTTCAGTCTTTCCACTTTGCTCGATGAAATCGCGACGCAGCTTGGCCCTACGGAAATCCGCCGACTCGCGCCGGCGCCAAAAGACTTCGCCATACACCAGTTGCTCTCCACCGTGCCAACACCGCTGATTGTGCTTGATAACTTCGAAACGATCTCACCTGACGAGCAGGAGCGATGTGCAGTGTGGCTGGCAACGCTGCTTCCTGCCCGGCGCTAATCACGTCGAGAGAACAAGTTGTTCATGCGCGGCCCGTTCGCATACTCGCGATGTCGCTCCTCGAAGCACAAGAATTTCTCCAACGCTTAATCTCTCAACTTGCTAACCCACAGACTTTTGAAAATCTGGATCGTGACCAGATCATTCAAGCTTCCGATCGCATTCCCCAGGTTCTGCAATGGGTTGTTAGGCAAGTGGGTTCAGCGCGCCAACCGCAAGCGGTGTTGGATGAGCTTTTACATGGAGAAGGAGATGCCGCAAATCAGAGGAAACACGAGAACTCGATGAGGAGAGATTGGAGATCGAGAGAAAGCTGAGCAGTGCAGAAGGCCTCGCTCGAAGCTTGCACCAGTTAGCAATACTATTTCATTTAGAGAATAAACTACCGGAAGCTCGTTATCTTTATGAAGAGAGTCTTGATATTACGGGTAGGTTAGGTAGCGAAATTGATATTGGTAACGGCTTTTACCAGTTAGGCGTTCTTGCTCACGATGAGGGTAAACTCTCGAACGCACGCAGCGATTATGAGCACAGCCTGAAGTACTACCGGAAATTGGGTGAGCAGGATGGCATTGCGAGCAGTCTATGCATGTTCAGGACGTGTTGAAGAGGACGAGGGCAACTACACAGAAGCGGCGCGACTTTATGAGGAAGCCAAGGATATTTTTGATAAGTTGCAATCACCGTCGGCTCAGATTGCCCGCGGTAACTTGGAAAGGGTCCAAAGGCAAGCTCGCCGCCAAGTAGTTCAGCCTGAAATCGGCAAGGCTGGTGCTCACCACTACTTGCCAATCTCGCCTTCCTGCGCGAAGATCAAAACCGACGATGGCTCAACAATCCCCTGAACAATCCGCAAAAACCAGAACTGAAACCGACTCGATGGGCGATATCGAGGTCCCCGCCGATCGCTATTGGGGCGCGCAGACGCAACGCTCGCTGCACCATTTCAACATCGGCGACGATCGCATGCCGCGCGAGCTGATCCGCGCGCTTCGGCATTCTCAAAAAGGCCGCGGCGCAGGTGAACGAAGACCTCGGCAAGCTGCCGCACGATAAGGCGAAGCTGATCGTCGCAGGCTTGCGACGAAGTGATCGACGGAAAACTCGACGACCATTTCCCGCTCCGCGTCTGGCAAACGGGCAGCGGCACGCAAACCAACATGAACGCCAACGAGGTCATCTCGAACCGCGCGATCGAGATCGCGGGCGGCGTCATGGGCAGCAAAAAGCCGGTCCATCCAAACGACGACGTCAACATGTCGCAGTCGTCAAACGACACGTTTCCGACCGCGATGTACATCGCCGCCGCGGAACAGTTGAACAAACTGATTCCCGCAATTCGAGCATCTGCGCGATGCGATCGACGCGAAGGCGCAGGAATTCGCAGGCGTCGTAAAGATCGGCCGCACGCACCTGCAGGACGCGACGCCGCTGACAGTCGATCAGGAATTGGGCGGCTGGGCCAATCTCGTCGAGCGCGACATCGAACGTCTGAAAATTGCACTGCCCGGACTGCTCGATCTCGCGATCGGCGGCACGGCAGTCGGCACCGGTCTGAACTCGCATCCGGAATTCGGCGAACGCGCCGCGGCGAAGATCGCGCAGCTAACCGGCCTGCCATTCAAATCGCACCCGAACAAGTTTGCCGCGTTGTCGGCGCACGACGAGCTCGTGTTCGCCAGTGGCGCTTTGAAAACGCTCGCCGCTTCGCTGATGAAGATCGCGAACGACGTTCGCTGGCTCGCTTCCGGTCCACGCTGTGGGTTGGGTGAATTGATTCTGCCGGAAAACGAACCGGGCTCGTCGATCATGCCCGGCAAAGTGAACCCGACGCAGAGCGAAGCGATGACGATGGTCGCCGTGCAAGTCTTCGGAAACGATCTGGCGACGAGCTTCGGCGGTTCGCAGGGAAACTTCGAGTTGAACGTTTTCAAACCGGTGATGATTCACAATTTCCTGCACTCGGTCGCGCCTGCTTCACGATGCGACGCGCAGTTTCGTCGAGTTTTGCATCGCCGGGATCGAGATCAATCGCGAACAGATCGACGAGTATGTGAAAGATTCGCTGATGCTGGTTACCGCCTTGAATCCTCACATCGGATACGACAAAGCCGCCCAGGTCGCAAAGAACGCGCACAAGAAGAAGATCAGTTTGCGCGAATCAGCTATCGAGCTCGGGTATCTCACGGGCGAAGAGTTTGATCGAGATAGTGAAGCCGGAAGAGATGACGCATCCCGTAGCACCGGCACAATCTGGCGATTAAGTGCCCGATAAGAACGATAAAGTGAATGAGAACGTCTGCGGCGCTTTCTACGTAGACTCTTCCTGCATCGATTGCGATGTTTGTCGCGACACTGCGCCCGATAACTTCATGCGGTGCGACGAAAACAATTATTCGTTTGTCTTCAAGCAACCGCGAGACGGAGGAAGAAAGAGCGTTGTGTGAGGAAGCGATGAGTTGTTGTCCGGTGGAAGCGATTGGAAACGATGGCGGGTAGTTATTTCCATTTTCCATTTGTCGTTTCCAGTTGCTCACATTTCCGTATTTATCCGGCAAATGAAAAATGAAAAAAAAAAATTAAAATGGAATGTTCTTCAAATTCAACCTTCACCAAACCATCTTCAATCTTCAACGGATATGTCTTGATTCTGTCTGCGCACTGTCAAACACTCGCCGGTGCGCACGTCAAACTGCCAACCGTGCCAACCACATTCGACTACATGCCCACACAAAGTCCCTTCTGACAGCGGCGCGCCGTTATGCGGACAGAAATTCTCGGTGGCATAGTATTCGCCATCCACGTTGTAAACAGCGACTCGTCGCCATCGGGAAGCTCGACTGTCGTGCAGGCGCCTGGCCGAAGCTCAGTCGATTGCGCCAACAATCAATTTCATGTGCGGCGGCGGACGGCTTTGCTATGTCGTTTGGTTCAGTATCGAATGATTGCATTGCATGGATGGTAACAAAACACGTTTTGCGCAGCCACAGACAGCCCTAAGACAAGGAGCACGAAGCAAGTTTTTCCGTCGCAGCGCGTTCCTTATCTTCGCGGCAGAATCTCTCCCAGCCGTGAGATTAAGAGACGGGAGAGGAAAAACTATGAAGCGACTACTAACTACAACCTTGACGATAGCCATGATCGGCGCTGCAACATTGTTGCAAGCCCAAACGGCAAACCCAACGCCGGCGCCACGACGGCGCGCGCACCTCGCGTCACCGTGACCGGCGACGCCGTCGTTCAGGCTCAACCTGACACGGCTATTCTAATGATTTCTGTAGTGACGCAAGCGCGCCGCGCTATCGACGCGCAACAGGAAAACGCCACGAGGAGCGAGGCCGTTGTCACGCGCTTCAAAACCGCGGCCGGCGCAGGCGCGGAAATGAAGACGAGCGGCTACAGCGTTCAACCACAGCGCGTGTACAAAGAAAATCAGCCGCCGACGATCACCGGTTACGAAGCTCGCAACACAGTCACGGTGACGTTGAGCGACTTGAAGAAACTCGGCAACGTGATCGACGTCGCGTCACAAGCAGGCGCAAACGACATCTCGGGTATCTCGTTCACGCTGCAACAGGATCGCGCCGCGCGCGAACAGGCGTTGACCGAAGCGACGCGCGAAGCGATGAACAAAGCACGCACGTATCGCGCAAGCACTCGGCAGCCGCGTCGTCCGCGATCATCGAAGTGCAGGAAGAAGGATTTCAAAGACCCCCGGTACCTGTCTATCAGGCCGAAGCGTTCATGGCTAAGCGCGACAGCGCCGCCACGCCCATCGAAGTTGGTTCCCTCGACATTACTTCGCGGGTGCAGTTGATTGCAGAATGAGAGTGATTCACCCGGTTCATGAACATGGATTTACGAATGCTATTAGGGGAGGGAAGCATGGCCAGATACAGAAACGAACTGGATGACGAGAGGGAAAGAGACTACTATCCACGCGAAGACCGTCTGAGACGCGAAGCCTTTGGCGCTTACGACGAGCCTTACAGTTCCCGCGCGCGTTTCGAGCGCGATCGAAACTGGCGGCCGGACTACAACCGCGGCGGACGCTTTGGCGAACGCGCCGAATACGAAAACAACGAACCGCGCTACAGCGAATATCGCGGACGTTTTGGCGACGAAGGCCGGCGCAACTCGTTGTACGACATGCGCGGCGATCTTTCGACCGGACGGGCACCACGAGTATTACGCCTCCGAACGTTCGCGACTTCGCTGCCGCGACATTATGACGCGCGACCTCGCCGTCGCCACGCGCGAAACGACGCTTACCGAAGTCGGCATGATGATGAAACAGGAAGACACGGGCGTTATTCCCGTGGTCGAGTACGACGTGACGCCGGGCAACGGTCAGACCGAAGGCGCTGATCGCAAGTACAACGGACGCAATTACACGCGCGGCAAACTCGTCGGGCTGATCACCGATCGCGACATCGTGATCCGCGGAGTTGCCGACGGCAAAGACTGCGCCAGCGTTCGCGCCGAAGACATCATGTCAGTCGACATTCACACGGCCCACCCGAACGATCGCGTCGTCGACGTGATTCGCAAGATGGGCGAGAAGCAGGTGCGACGTATTCCGGTCGTGAACGAGAATCGCTATCTCGTGGGAATGATCTCGATGGCGGACGTCGCGATTGAGACGCGCGAAGATCGCGAGCTCGGCGACGCGCTCGAGGAGATCTCGAAGGGTTCGTCGTTCTGGAACCGCATCTTTGGCTAAACACGTTCTAAATAGACACGTTCTAATCCGTCCGATCTGTGTTTCGACACGGATTGGACGGATTAGTTTTCTTCACTTATTCTTAAACGTATGCGAAACCCAAATCGTGAAGTCTTGCCGTTCCGGACGGATCGGCGAGTAAGCCCGTCTGGACGGTTATGGAACCCGAATGCCGATGTTTATCGAGCCGAAGCTGGCTGGATTGTTAAGGTCGATCTCGCAGGCATCTGTTCCGACGAGTTGCAAATCGAGATTCGCGACACGCTGCTGAGTATTCGCGGCTGCCGTCGCGACACGCATTTCCGCGAAGGTTTCGTTTATCAACAGATGGAAATTACTTACAGTCGCTTCGAGAAGACCATTGAGTTTCCGGCTCCTATCGAAGGGGCGTCGATCAGACACGACTATACAGACGGATTTTTAATCATCGATGTACGCAGTGAATAAGGTGAACCTTTATGCCGGAAACTTCTGAAACTGCAGCCGCCAGCCGAAACTCCCGAGCCGCAAGCGACACCAAACGAAGGTCTGCGGTTTTCTGCCGTAGCGACCGGACAGAAGTTTGAGGTCCCAATCCTGGCGCTGCAAAACCTTAATTTGTTTCCGGAAACAGTAGTGCCGCTCGGTGTGGGCCGGCCGCGTTCTGTCGCCGCTGTCGAAGCCGCGCTGGCGACTCCGGAAAAGCTGATGGGCTGCATCACCGTCAAGCCTGAGCGCTCCGACGATACGGACGCGAAGTCGGGCGATATATACGACGTCGGCACCCTCGTGATGATCAAGCGAATGGAGCGCCTGCCGGATGCGATGCGCATCATCGCCCAGGGCACCGAGCGTATTCGCGTGATCCGGTGGACGCAGGAAGATCCATACCTGCGCGCCGAAGTTGAAATCCTGCCTGATCCGCGCATCGTCGACGCCGAACAAGTCGAAGCGGCGAAGCGAAACGTGCAGCAGATGATCCAGGAAGCGTTGGCGTTGTTGCCAAACATTCCGGCGGAAGTGCGGATCGCCGTGCTGAGCTCGGTCGAGCCGGTGCGCCTCGCTTATTTCCTGGGCTCGATTCTGAATCTCGGCGTCGAAGAAGAGCAGAAGATGCTCGAGGCAAACACTGCCGACGAGCTGCTGCGTTTGGCCCACAACAATCTCGCGCGCGAGCTCGAGATCCTGCAACTGCGCTCGAAGATCGCTTCGGAAGCGCAAACCGAGATGGACAAAGCGCAGCGCGACTACGTCCTGCGCCAGCAGATGCGCGCGATTCAGAAAGAGCTCGGCGAAGACGAGACTGGCGAAGCCGCCGAAGCCGAGTTGCTGCGTGAGCGTCTGGAAAAAGCAGAACTGCCGGAAGAAGTGCGTGCGGAAGCAGAGCGTGAGTTGAAACGGCTCGAACGGCTGCCACCGGCCGCTCCCGACTATCACGTCATTCGCACGTATCTCGAATTCATCCTCGAGTTGCCGTGGCTGAAATCATCCGAAGACAAGCTCGATCTCGTGGAGGCGCGGCGCATCCTCGACGAAGATCATTACGGGCTTGAAGACGTTAAAGAGACGAATTCTGGAGTTTCTCGCGGTCATCAAACTGCGGCCGGATACGAAGAGCCCGATCCTGTTGTTTGTTGGCCCGCCGGGCGTCGGCAAAACGTCGCTGGGCCGTTCGATCGCGCGCGCGTTGGGACGGCAGTTTGAACGCATGTCGCTGGGCGGCGTGCGCGACGAGGCTGAGCTTCGCGGTCATCGGCGCACGTACATCGGCGCGATGCCGGGGCGGATCATTCAGTCGATCCGGCGTGCAGGCGTGAACAATCCGGTGCTGATGCTCGACGAGATCGACAAGCTCGGCGCCGACTATCGCGGCGATCCGGCGGCGGCGCTGCTCGAGATTCTCGATCCGCAACAGAACAACACGTTTCGCGATCACTATCTCGATCTGCCGTTCGACTTGTCGAAGATCTTTTTCATCGCGACTGCCAACCAGCTTGGTCCGATTCCGCCGCCGTTGCGCGACCGCATGGAGATGATCCGTCTGGCGGGTTACAGCGATCGCGAGAAACTGGAGATCGCGCGGCGTTACCTGACTCCGCGACAGACGACGGATAACGGACTGACGCAGGGGCAGTTGCAGATCGAAGACTCCGCGGTAGAAACCATCGCCTCGCTCTACACGCGCGAGGCCGGCGTGCGCCAGCTCGAACGAAACATCGGCAGCATCGCGCGCAAGGTCGCGTTGCGGATCGCGCAGGGGCAGGCGGAGAGCGTTACGGTTAGCGGGACGGATCTGCGCGAGTATCTTGGGCCGCCGCGGTTCTATCCGGAACAGGCGCGCAAGGAGTTGCCGGCGGGCGTTGCGACCGGGATGGCGTGGACCGAGATGGGCGGTGAGGTTTTGTTTATCGAGGCGACGCTGCTTCCGGGTGGGCGTGGGTTGACGATCACGGGCCAGCTTGGCGAGGTGATGCAGGAGTCGGCGCGCGCGGCCCAATCGTACTTATGGTCGCACGCGGCTGAGTTTGGCATCGAGCCGGAGATCTTCAAGGAGTTTGGCGTTCACTTGCACGTGCCGGCGGGCGCGATTCCGAAAGACGGGCCGAGCGCTGGGGTGACGATCACGTCGGCGTTGGCGTCGTTGTACACGGGGCGGCGTGTGCGTCCCGACACGGCGATGACGGGTGAGATCACGTTGTCGGGGCTTGTGTTTCCGATTGGCGGCGTGAAGGAGAAGGTGCTCGCAGCACACCGCGCCGGCATTCGCCGGATCTTGTTGCCGAGCCGAAATGAAGCCGACGTCGACGACATTCCGCAGGACGTGCGGAACGAGTTGCAGCTCGTCTTCGTGTCGAATATTGCTGAGGTGTTGGATGCGGCGCTGGAGGTGTTGGTAGCGAACCCGCCGCCGCACGTCGTCTCCGGTGATTCGGCCCGGGGGGACGACCACAGCCCGAGCCGGAACCGCTATCGGTCAAAGGTTAAGCCACAAAAGGCACAAAATACACAAAAGGCACAAAAACAATTACAAAGGAAAGGACCGAGTATTCGAATTCAATACTCGGTCCTTCTTTATTCTTTCTTGTGCCTTTTGTGTATTTTGTGCCTTTTGTGGCTAAAGGTTTTTTAGCTTGGCGCTCCCTCAATCTCCTCATCAGCCGCAGCTTCGACCAATGAAGCGCTAGTGACCTTATCGGCAGAATCAGTCTTGATCAGCCGCACGCCTTGTGCGCTGCGGCCGGTCCTGCGAATGTCGGTGGCTTCGAGCCGGATTAGCTTGCCCTGCTGCGTGATGATCATAATGTCCGACTCTTCTTCCACCGGAAACACAGCCACCACTTTCCCGGTCTTCTCGGTTGTCTTCATGTTGATAACGCCCTTGCCGCCACGCGATTGCAGGCGATAGGTCGTGATCGGCGTCTGCTTGCCGTAACCCTGTTCGGATACCGACAACATCCGTTCCTTGTCCTCCGCCGAGACCGGACAAACCGAAACGACGTAATCGTCCGCCCGGAGATCGATCCCGCGCACGCCGCGCGTCGCTCGTCCCATCGGCCGCACGTTCTTCTCGTCGAACCGAATCGCGAGTCCGTTGTGCGTCGCGATGAAGATGCGCTTCGTGCCATCAGTCAACACGACGTCGAGCAACTGATCGCCTTCGTCGATATTGATGGCGATGATGCCGTTGGTGCGAATGTTCTGGAAGTCAGCCAGCGACGTCTTCTTGATGACGCCTTTGCGCGTGACCATCACGACATAACGTCCTTCAGAAAACTCACGCACCGGAACAACGCCGGCAAGTTTTCGATCGGAAGGAATGTTGATCAGGTTCACGACCGCCTTCCCGCGCGCGGAGGCCGCCGCATCCGGCACTTCGTGAACTTTCAACTTATATACCATGCCGTCGTCGGTAAAAATCATCACGTACGCGTGCGTCGACGCGATAAAGAGATGTTCGACGAAATCGCCGTTCTTCGCCGCGGCGCCGAAACGGCCTTTGCCGCCTCGTCCCTGTCGCGTGTAGGTCGTGATGGGCGTGCGTTTGATGTAACCGCTGTTCGTGACCGTGATCGCAACATCTTCATCGGCGATCAAGTCTTCGATCGAGAGCTCGACGCCTTCGTCGACAATCTCGGTCCGGCGCCCGTCGCCAAACTCTTTCTTGACCTCTTCGAGCTCCTTCGTGATGACGCGTCGCAACGAGCGCTCGTTGCCGAGAATCTCTTCCAGCTCCGCGATCAGCTTGATAATGTTTTCGTACTCTTCAACGATCTTCTGCCGTTCGAGGGCCGACAGCCGGCGCAGTTGCAGATCGAGAATCGCCTGCGCCTGGATCTCGGAGAAGGCGAGACTCTCCATCGTCTTCGTCAGCCGCGCCATGTAGGTCTTGAACTGAACGTCTGACGGAATGCCTTTCCACGTCTTTATCTCGCTCGTGGTGCTCAACTGCGCTTGCAGCCATAAACGCGCTTCGTCAACCGAACGCGAGTTGCGGATTAGCGTGACGATGTAATCGAGCGCGTCGATGGCTTTCGTAAGCCCTTCGAGGATGTGCGCCCGCGCCCGTGCCTTGCGCAACTCGTATTCCGTGCGTTTGCGCACCACCTCGCGGCGGAAGTCGATAAACGCCTCGAGCATCTCCTTGAGATTGAGCACGCGCGGCTGGCCGTTGACGATCGCGAGATTGATCACGCCGAACGACGACTGCATCGGCGTCAGCTTGTAAAGCTTATTGAGCACGACTTGCGGCACTGCGTCGCGTTTCAACTCCGCGACGATGCGCATCCCGGTGCGATCCGACTCGTCGCGCAGATCGGAAATGCCGTCGATCTTCTTCTCGTTGATCAACTCGGCAATGCGCTCGATCAAACGGGCTTTATTGACCTGGAACGGGATCTCGGTGATGACGATCGCGTCGCGTTCCTGCGCGCCCCGACCGATGCGATCGATGCCCGCGCGCGCGCGCAACTGCAACACGCCGCGGCCTTCGAGATACGCTTTCCTGATCTCGGAGCGGCCGTAAATGAAGCCGCCGGTCGGAAAATCAGGACCAGTCACGATCTTCGTCAGATCCTCGACCGTCAACTCCGGATCGCGTACCAACGCCATCGTCGCGTCAATGATTTCAGTCACATTATGCGGCGGGATCTTCGTCGCCATGCCCACGGCGATGCCGTCAGAACCGTTGATCAGCAGGTTCGGCACGCGCGTCGGTAAAACAGTCGGTTCGCTGAGCGACTCGTCGTAGTTCGGTTGAAAGGTAACTGTCTCTTTTTCGATGTCGGCAAGGATCTCGCTGGCGAGACGCGCCATGCGGACTTCCGTGTAACGCATCGCCGCCGCAGCGTCGCCGTCGATCGAGCCGAAGTTTCCCTGACCGTCGATGAGCGGATAACGCATCGAGAAGTCCTGCGCCAGACGGACGATCGTGTCGTAAACGGGCATGTCGCCGTGCGGGTGATACTTACCGATAACATCGCCGACGATGCGCGCGCTCTTCTTGTACGCTTTGTTGTACTGGTTGCCGAGCTCGTGCATGGCCCACAACACGCGCCGGTGGACGGGCTTCAAGCCGTCGCGCACGTCAGGCAGCGCGCGGCCGATGATCACCGACATGGCGTAGTCGAGATACGATCGCCGCATCTCGTCTTCGATGTTTATGTGGTTCTTCTCAGAAGTTGTTTCCATCTACTGACCTTTCAAGTACAATCCGCCCGCACGCACGCAGTTCGGTCCCGCTTCAGAGATACTGAGCTCGGCTTGGCGGTTCTTTTTCGAACAGAAAAACGAGGTGGCACTTCAGCATTCAAGTGCCCGTCATTTTAGCCTTTTTGGGGGCTTTTTGGCAACCGCGAAATCGCCGAAAACTCTAATAAAATCAACAGCTTTTGGCCCTCGTGGGGTCCTCCTTCAACGCCCATGAGTCAACAAGGAAACTGGAAGAGAATTCGCGATCGCCTGGCCCTCCAGCTACCAGTGCGCGTGCACTGCCGCGAAACCCCGGATTTTGAGTGGACCGAGATGACGCGACTGATGAACGTCACGCCGTTTGGCGCGGGTTTCACGCTCAAGCGACCCACCGAAAAAGGCCGTTTGCTGCACATGACGATCCCGATGCCGCGCCAGTTGCGCGTATTCGATCACGTCGAGGATCAATACCGCGTTTGGGCCATCGTGAGGTATTTGAGACCTCAGACTAACGAACAGGGAATCAGCTTTATCATCGGCGTCGCCTTCATCGGCAAGCGGCCGCCCGACAGTTATTACCAGGACCCTGGGAGACGTTATGAAGTCAGCGCCAACGTGTTTGACTCGCTGCCTGGGGCCGTAGATGTGTTGACGGCCCTTACGGACGCCGATCACCGAATTCATACGCGTCATCACATCGCTGTCGATATGCGGCTCGAATTGATAAACGAAAATGGGGCAATCGTCGAGACTGAACAGACAGTCACGGAAGACATCAGTTCGCGGGGCGCGACGTTGTTTACGACGCTGAATCTCGAAGCAGGGCGCTTCGTGCGTCTTACGAGCGAGCAGTACGGAATCGTCGCCCATGCTGCGATTCGATCGCAAAGCATCGGGGCAGACGGCGTCGGGAGGTTGCATGTCGAGTTCATCGATAAGGAATGGCCGTTGTAAGATAAGCGTCTCTGCGGTCTTCTGTGGTCCTTTGCGTCTCGGCGGTAATAGTAACCGCAAAGACGCGGAGGGACGCGGAGAACGCGCGGAGAGGCTCGCGGATTCAGACGAATGGTTTCTGAGAAAAAGGACGTTAAGAAGCCGGCCAATGGCCGGCAAATGTTTCCTCAGTGGGCGCTGGACATTGTCCGGCCGATGGTGGGCGGCGTAAGCCGTGTCTTGTGGAAGATTGAATTTCGCGGCGTCGAGAACATCCCCGCGCACGGCGGCGTCATCATCGCGGCAAACCATCAGACCTACATGGACCCGTTCTGGCTTTCCGTGAAGATCAAACGCCCTACACGTTATCTTGCGTGGAGTGCTGCTTTTCGCTGGCCGCTTGTCGGTCCCTGCCTGACGTGGTTTGGTGCGTGGCCGCTGGCGCTCGAAGGAACCGATCCTGCCCCGATTCGACGTTCGATTCAGTGGCTGCGCCAGGGTGGCGCGGTGGTGATCTTTCCTGAAGGCGGCCGCAGCACGTCAACGGGTGAACTGGAGCGATTCAAAGCTGGCGCCGTGCGTCTGGCTTTGGAGGCCGATGTGCCGATCCTGCCGGTGACGATAAAAGGCGGTAATCGCGTTTGGCCACGCGGTTGGCGTTTCCCAAGAACGGGCAAGATTGTTATAACCTACCATCCCCTTTATCACGCGGAACAATCGCCGGACGAAGAGACGCGAGCGGCTGCCAGACGCGAAAGCGAACGGCTGGCGCAGGTGATTGCATCGGCGCTTTAAGCCGCAAAAAGGCACAAAGTGAGTGGTACTTTTCGGGCACCAGGGCGCGTCAATCTTATCGGCGAACACACCGACTACAACGCGGGTTTCGTGATGCCCGCGGCGATCAATCTTTCGGGCTTTGCTTCTATTTCCCCGCGCGAAGATCGCAAGACTCGCAAATCCATTCAGACAAATTCAAAGACGAGGTCGAAATCGATCTCGACGATGCGACGCTGAAAGCGCGTGGTCATTGGAGCGACTACCCGGTCGGCGTCGTGGTGACGCTGGAACGACGCGGGTCTCGCTTGCGTGGCGGACGACTCGAGATCAACAGCGAAGTGCCGATGGGTTCGGGGCTGAGCTCGTCGGCGGCGGTGGAGGTGTCGACGGCATGCGCGCTGGCGGCGAATTCAGATCTCACGATCGATCGCAAAGAGCTCGCGTTGCTTTGTCAAAAAGCGGAGAACGAGTTTGTCGGCGCGCGCGTTGGGATCATGGACCAGTTTGTCTCGCTGTTCGGGCAGGAACGGAAAGCGTTGATGCTCGACTGTCGTTCACTTGATTACAAACTCTTGCCTTTGCCGCCGCAGGTGCGGCTGGTGGTTTGCAACACGATGGTCAAACACGAGCTGGCGTCGAGTGCTTACAACGAGCGCCGCGCGCAATGCGAAGCCGGAGTGAAATACCTTGCGGAGTTTTTGCCCAACGTGACGGCGTTGCGTGACGTCACGTACGCCGCGCTCGAACGATTCGGGAGGGAGCTTCCTGACGTGATCTATCGTCGCTGCCGCCACGTGATCACCGAGAATGCGCGCGTGCTCGCAGCGGCGGAAGCGTTGGAACAAGGCGAGCTCGAGCGCTTTGGTGGATTGATGGCCGAGTCACACGAGCAGTTTGCGAGACGATTACGAAGTGAGCGCGCCCGAGCTGGATCTGATGGTCGAGCTTGCGAGGCAAGTTGAAGGTGTGTACGGTGCAAGGATGACTGGCGGCGGGTTTGGCGGTTGCACGATCAACCTGGTCGACGCCGATCACGTGGAAGTGTTTCAGCGCGAAGTGGCTGAAGGGTACGAACAAGGCACAGGGTTGAAGCCCGATATTTACGTCTGCGAGGCTTCGAATGGAGCAGAGAAACTCTAATTATTTTCCGATTGTCATTTACCATTTGTCATTTTCCATTTGAATGACAAATGACAAAAGACAAATGACAAATGACAAATGACAAACGGAAAATGGAAAATGAAAAATGAAACTGATCATTCTCGCGGCCGGTTATGCCACGCGTCTTTATCCGCTAACACTAAACCAGCCGAAGCCGCTTTTGCCCGTGGCCGGCAAGCCGATGCTCGAACACGTTATCGATAATCTAAATACCATCGAGCCGATCGATCACGCCTATATCGTTACGAACGAAAAGTTCGCCGATCATTTTCAACGCTGGGCCGAAGGCTACACGCATCCGAACCTTACGTTTAGTTTCACCATCGTCAACGATCACAGCACCGACGATTCAAACAAACTCGGCGCGATCGGCGACATGCACCTCGTGCTCACTAAATACGAGATCGACGAAGACGTCATCGTCGTCGGCGGCGACAATCTTTTCAGCGACGATCTGCACGACTTTGGCGACTTTTGCCTGCAGAAGAACGCGCCGGTGACCGGCGTTTACGACGTCGGCGATCTGGAAGCGATCAGGAAATACAATTCCATCGAGATCGACGAAGACGGCCGCATCGCCTATTTCAAAGAGAAGCCCGACAATCCGAAGAGCACGTTGACCGGCATCGCGCTTTACTTCTATCCGCGATCGTCGCTGCCGCTGATTCACCAGTACATAGCGGAAGGAAACAATCCCGATCAGCCGGGGCGGTTGGTCCAGTGGATGTACCCGCGCGTGCCGTTTTACACCTGGACGGTGCCGGGCTTGTGGTTTGACGTTGGTTCGATCGAGACGCTCGAAGAAGCAAATCGTGTGTTTAGTGAGCTGCGCCGTGATGATTAATACTTACACGCTTACGAATAGTCATGGCGTTGAGGTTTCGATCACGAATTACGGCGGCGCGGTGACGTCGATCAAGGTTCCCGATCGCGATGGTGTGTTTGGCGACGTCGTGCTGGGTTACGACACGATCGAGGAGTACATGCGGAACCCGCGCTATCTCGGCGCGCTGGTTGGACGTTCTGCCAATCGCATCGCAGGCGGGAAGTTCTCGCTGAACGGGGTCGAGTACCAGCTTGCGCAAAACAACGGCGCGAATCATCTGCACGGCGGTTACAAAGGATTTGACAAGCGCGTTTGGACAGCTAGCGAAACGCCCGCCGGTTTGCATCTCGAATACTTCAGCCCCGATGGTGAGGAGAATTATCCGGGAAATTTAACTGTCTCCGTGGACTATTCTTTAAACGAAGAAAATGAATTGCGTATTGATTACCATGCGACGACCGACAAAGACACCATCGTCAACCTCACGAACCACTCGTATTTCAACCTCGCGGGCCAGGGAACGATCCTGGACCACGAGCTGAAACTGCACGCCAATGGCTTCACGCCGGTTTCACAGGATTTAATACCAACGGGCGAGATTCATTCCGTGGATGGGACACCGATGGATTTCAGAACCGGGCGGGTGATTGGTAACGGTGGGTACGATCATAATTTTGTCTTAGACGATTGGAAACACGGATCGCTCAGATCTGTGGCTCGCCTCAGTGAGCCGAAGTCAGGCCGTGTTCTCGAGGTGCTGACAACGCAGCCGGGAATACAGTTTTACTCAGGAAATTTTCTTGATGGCAGTTTGAAGGGCAAAGGTGGGGTCGCTTACGAGCAATATGCGGGGTTGTGTCTGGAGACTCAGCACTTTCCCGACTCGCCGAACCAGCCGAATTTTCCGACGACGGTGTTGGGGACGGGGGAGAGTTACAACCAAACCACGATCTACAAATTCACCACCGACTAATGCGCTGCGCTTCGTAGTCTTTGATCAGATCTGCGTGACGAAGCGTGAGGCCGATGTCGTCCAATCCTTCCAACAGGCAGTAGCGCTGAAACTCTCCAACCGTAAACGGAATTGAAAGCCGGTCCGCATCTTCGATCGTCTGCCGTTCAAGATCGATCGTCAGCTCATAACCCTGCTGTTGTTGTGCGCGACGCATGATCCCGCGCACCGCCTCGTCGTTCAACGCGATCGGAAGCATGCCATTTTTGAAGCAGTTGTTGGCGAAGATGTCGGCGAACGACGGCGCAATGATTACCCGGAAGCCGTACTCGCCGAGCGCCCACGGCGCGTGCTCGCGCGACGAACCGCAACCGAAGTTCTTGTCTGCCACGAGAATCGATGCACCTGCGTAACGCGGCTCGTTGAGCACAAACGATTCGTTAAGTGCGCCATCCGCAGTGTACCGCCAGTCGTAAAACAGAAACTGCCCGAAGCCGGTGCGCTCGATGCGTTTCAGAAACTGCTTCGGAATGATCTGATCCGTGTCGACGTTTGCGCGATCGAGCGGCGCGACTAACCCGGTTTGTTGACGAAATGCGATCATCATTTTCCACTTGTCATTTTCCATTGCTCATTTGTCATTTAAATGAAAAATGACAAACGAAAAACGGAAAACGATAAATACTTTCTACTTAAACTCCCAGTTTCTAACATCAGTGAAATGGCCCTTGATCGCGGCTGCCGCGGCCATCATCGGGCTGACGAGATGCGTGCGTCCGCCACGTCCCTGGCGGCCTTCGAAGTTTCTGTTGCTCGTCGACGCGCAACGCTCGCCCGGCTGCAAGGTGTCGGCGTTCATGCCCAGACACATCGAACAACCCGCTTCGCGCCATTCGAAACCAGCTTCACTGAAGATCCGATCGAGCCCTTCACGCTCAGCAGCTTTCTTAACTTCCTGCGATCCCGGCACCACCATCGCGCTTACTGATGAGCTAATGCGATAGCCCTTCACAACGCGCGCAGCAGCACGCAAATCTTCCAGACGCGCATTCGTACACGAGCCGATGAACGCGCGATCGATTGCAATTTCCTCGATGCTGGTTCGCGGCGTCAGCGCCATGTATTCAAGCGCCCTTTCTGCTGCTTGCCGGTCGGCGGCGCTCACGGCCTCCGCCGGATCGGGAACGAAGCTTGTAACCGGCGCGACCATTCCCGGGCTCGTCCCCCACGTTACAAACGGTTCCAGCTTCGACGCATCGATCTCGACGACACAATCGAATACAGCATCGTCATCACTCGCAAACGTGCGCCAATAATTGACTGCCTTGTCCCACGCCTCACCAGACGGCGCAAACCGGCGGCCCTTGAGGTATGCAAACGTAGTCTCGTCAGGCGCGATCATGCCCGCCCGCGCGCCTGCTTCGATACTCATGTTGCACAACGTCATCCGGCCTTCCATCGAAAGCGCCCGCACCGCTTCCCCCGCGAATTCGATCGCATAACCCGTCGCGCCATCCGTGCCGATCTGCCCGATAACCCCCAGCGCCAGGTCTTTCGCCGTCACCCCTTCCGCGAGCGCGCCCTTGCTCTCCACCCTCATTACTCGCGGCTTGTTTTGCGGCAAACACTGCGTCGCCATCACGTGCTCGACTTCACTCGTCCCGATCCCAAACGCGAGCGCCCCAAATGCGCCGTGCGTGCTCGTGTGACTGTCGCCGCAGACGATCGTCATACCCGGTTGGGTCAACCCCAGCTCTGGTCCAATGACGTGAACGATCCCCTGTTCGGGCGAATGAATGTCAAACAACGGAATGTCAAACTCGCGACAGTTTCGCCGCAGTGCTTCGATTTGCTGCGCCGCAGTTGCATCCGCGATCGGCAGACTGCGATCGGTCGTCGGAACGTTGTGGTCCACCGTGCCGAACGTCAGATCCGGCCGGCGCACAGTGCGCCCTGCTTCGCGCAGGCCGTCGAACGCCTGCGGCGAAGTCACTTCGTGAATCAGGTGCAGATCGATGTAAAGCAGCGCCGGTTCGCCCTGCGCCGTGCGAACGACGTGAGCTTGCCAGAGTTTATCGAGTAGTGTTTGGCCCATTTTGTTAATTTAGACGGCGTGATATGCATATCGCATATCGGCAATCTCGGTTACAGCTTCGCAGATCAGCTCACCCATCTCTGAGGTTTTCGTCACACGCCCGTCTGAAGCAATGTCCGCGGTTCGATATCCTGCATCAAGCACATGCTGGATCGCCAGCTCGATGTCGCTTGCATCACGTTCGAGGTTCGCCGAATGGCGCAACATCATCGCCGCCGACGCGATCGCGCCGCACGGGTTCGCAATGCCTCTGCCCGCGATGTCCGGCGCCGAGCCATGGACCGGCTCGTAAAGTCCCACCTCGCCGCCGACGGTCGCCGAAGCAAGCATTCCGAGCGAGCCCGTGATTGCCGCCGCTTCGTCGGAAAGAATGTCGCCAAACAAATTCTCGGTCAGCACTACGTCGAAGAGTCGTGGACTCGTGATCAAGTGCATCGCGCACGCGTCCACGTAAAGATGATTGAGCATAACTTCCGGATAACTCTCCGCGACGCGCGTCACGGTTTGCCGCCAGAGTTGCGAAGTCTCGAGCACGTTGGCTTTATCGACAGAAGTCACTTTGCCGCGACGTTTACGCGCGGCCGCGAAAGCAACGTGCGCCACGCGCTCGATCTCCTCGACTGAATACCGCATCGTGTTGTGTGCGGCACCCACTCCATTTGGTCCGTTCTCGCCGGAGAAACCCCGTGGCTCGCCGAAATAAAGCCCGCCCAGCAGCTCCCTGACAAACAGGATGTCAGCGCCCTTCGTGATTTCACTGCGCAACGGCGAGCAGTCGGCAATCGCCGCGTACGAGATCGCGGGACGCAGGTTCGCGTAACCGCCGAGCGCACGCCGCAACAGCAATAATCCCGCCTCGGGTCGTTGATTCGCCGGCAATCGATCGTATTCAGGCGCGCCGACCGCGCCGAACAACACCGCATCGCTCGCGAGACACGCGTCGAGCGTCGCGCGCGGCAACGGCGAGCCAAACTCGCGAATCGCTACGCCGCCAATCGCGTGCTCTTCAAAATCAAACTTGTAACCGTTAATTGCAGCGACAGCTTGCATCACTTGCACTGCTTCCGCCGTTACTTCTGGTCCAATGCCGTCACCCGGAAGAACTGTAATCCTTAACTTCATTTTTACCTCTTACGCTATCGCGCTTACGCTGCCGCAGCGCTTACGCTGCCGCGCTCACCGCGGTATTGAGCAATGAAATCAGATCCTGATCGTAGATTCGTTTCTTGCGATCGGCCAACTCGGTGAACCTCATGTACGCCATGTCGAGCTCCGTCGCGTTGACGTCGTAGCCGAGCTCCATGTAGCGCAACGATAGCGCGTGGCGTCCCGAATGTTTGCCGAGCACGAGCGAGTTGGCCGGCACGCCAACGGATTCCGGCGTCATGATCTCGTAACACAACGGATTGTTGATCACGCCGTGCTGGTGAATACCGGCTTCGTGCGCGAAAGCGTTGCGGCCGACGATGGCTTTGTTTGGTTGCACTTCAAAGCCGACGATGCTCGAGAGCAACTGGCTGGTGGGATACAGCTCGCTGCGTGGCGATGCCTGTTTCAAATGGCAAGCGATCCGCGCGCACGTGCAACGCCATCACGATCTCTTCGAGCGACGCATTGCCGGCGCGCTCGCCGATGCCGTTGATCGTGCATTCAATTTGGCGCGCCCCGGCTTCTATCGCCGCCAGACTGTTTGCGACCGCGAGCCCGAGATCGTTGTGACAATGCACGCTGACGATCACGTCGCGATCTCTCACCACGCGCGCGAGCACCTGCTCGACGAGGTGCTTGTACTCCGGCGGAGTTGTGTAACCAACCGTGTCAGGGACATTCAACACTGACGCGCCCGCATCGACCGCCGCGTCCAGCACTTCGCACAGGTAATCGATGTCGCTGCGCGTCGCGTCTTCGGCGGAGAACTCGACGTCGGCGGCATAGTTGCGCGCCTGGCGGACTGCGCGCCGCGTCATTTCGATCACTTCGGCGCGCGTTTTCCTCAGTTTGTGTTCGAGATGAATGTCGGACGTGGCACAGAACGTGTGGATTCGGGGAGACGCTGCATGGGCCAAAGCTTCGGCGGCACGCGCCACGTCCTGTTCCGACGTCCGGCAAAGGGCAGCGACTTTAACCTCGCGGCAACGAGCAGCCACAGCCTGCACGGCCGCAAAGTCGCCTTCCGACGCGATCGGAAAACCAGCTTCAATGATGTCGACGCCCAGCTCTTCGAGCTTCCGGGCCATGCGCAGCTTCTCGTCAAGGTCCATCGAACAGCCCGGCGACTGTTCGCCATCGCGCAAAGTGGTGTCGAAGATACTGATTCGGGTTTGGGGCATAGGTTTTCTCTCCTGTGCGGGTCTGGGGCCCCCAGCGAAGCGGCGTAACGTTGGCCGAAGTGCAGATGCTATTGATCGACGGGCTAGAAGTCAAAGTTATTATCTTTATAGAAAGATAAGGAGGTGTGATACCATAACGCAGTTTTTCCGTCTGGATAATCACGCGGGACAGGAGGCCCATTGGACGTCAATCAGTTAGAGGTGCTGATCGCGGTCGCTCGCGAGCAGAGTTTTTCGCGGGCGGCGCAGTCGCTGCATCGCACGCAACCCGCAGTAAGTCAGGCAATTCGCCGGCTCGAAGCAGAGCTCGGCGAGCCGCTTTTCGATCGTTCGTCGAAGGATGGAACTCTGACTGCCGCTGGCCGCGTCCTATTCGACTTCGCCGAGCAGATGCTCAACTTGCGCCAGGGCGCGCATCGCGCGATCAAAGAGCTGAAAGACCTGCAACATGGAAAACTGACGCTGAGCGCGAACGAGTACACAGTGATGTACCTGTTGCCGGTGCTGGCCGTGTTTCGCGCACGCCATCCGCACATCAAGGTCGAAGTGAAACGGAGTCTGGCGAGCCGGATCGCGTCGGAAGTGTTGGGGCGCGGGGTGGAGATCGGCGTCGTCTCGTTCAAGCCGACGGACCAGGCGATTGCTTCCGTGCCGGCGATCAGCGACGAGTTGGCGTTGATCGTCGCGCCGTCGCATCCGCTCGCGGCGAAGCAGGCGGTGTCGGTGCGCGAGCTGGGGGCCGAGTCGTTCATCGCGCACAACGTTCCGTCGCCTTATCGCGAGCGCGTGGTGAAGACGTTTGAGAAGTACAAGACGCCGCTGAACATCTCGATGGAGATGCCCACGCTCGAATCGATCAAGCGTTTGGTGGAGCAGGAGATGGGTGTTGCTCTCGTGCCGCGACTTGCGGCGCAGCTCGAGATCGAGCGCGGGCAGGTGGCAGTGCTGACGGTGAAAGAGATGCGGCTCGAACGGCGGCTACAGTTGATCTATCGCAAAGGCGCGACGCTCTCGCACGCAGCGAAGGCGTTCCTGCGCGTGGCTAAAGGTTAGCGGGCGGGAACGTCAGCGATGCGCTTCGCATATTCATCAAATAAGCCAAGATAATAAAGACGGATGAGATCTTTTTCGAGCGCCGATCCGCGTTTTAGTTGCGTGCGTATCTCACGGAAAATCTTTTCTTTGATCCAGTACGCGTTGCGATAGCGTTCGCCGACCGACGATGCGTTCGCCAGCTTATCGATCTCAGGCGTTGTCAAACCGCGCCGCCACGCCGCGCGATAGACCTGCAATGCTTCCTGGAACGACTTGTTCGCCGTCTCAGTGAACAACTCGTTGATCCCTTTCCAGCCAGCCGTTGGAGTATTCAAGACAATCGCCCCGTCAGGAACTGGTTGCGCCGCCGATT
Source organism: uncultured Acidobacteriota bacterium (assembly GCA_963770215.1). Classification (GTDB taxonomy): domain Bacteria; phylum Acidobacteriota; class Blastocatellia; order Pyrinomonadales; family Pyrinomonadaceae; genus PSRF01. The sequence continues at coordinate 238,954 of CAVYOP010000004.1, read as the reverse complement.
TGTAATCGAGCAGCGAAACGCGCAGGTCGATCGTGCGATCGCCGTCGTAGTCGAACTCGATCGTGTCGAGAAAACCGTTGGTGTCGGTGTCGGTGTACTTCACCACTTCCTCGACGCGCGGCGCGCTTGGCTTCGGCGACGGCGTTTTATTGCCGCCGTGAAACTCGGCGTTCTTGTCGACGGTCCATGCGCCCCACTCCGCGCCAGACAAGTGCAGCTTTCGATCGAACCGGCCGACATAGAGTTTTCCGCGGCCGGAGTTATCTTCGTCAAACTCGCCGCGGTCGCCCAGCGAGTCAGCCTGCGGGTGTCCGCTGATGCCTGGCCGCTCGACCCGGCTCGACCATCTCGAGCTCGGCGTAGTTGCCGCGGCGCCAGCGTTTCGTTGAATAGAGATCGATCTCCTTTGGACCACCAAACCCGTGCATCGGGTAATACATCTCGACACGTTCCCAGCGATGATCGTCGTCGTCTTCGTCGAAGACGAAATACATTGTGGTCCAACCGGCTTTGAAGAACGCGTCGTAGCTCTTGTCGTGCGGCATGTACATCAGCTCGTCGATCTGCCGCCAGTTGTTCCATTCAAAGCAGCCGTCGAACTTCGGATTGCCTTTGAGCGCCGGGATACTTGTGGACCATCGAGCGATACGGAACGCCTGGGCCACCCGAGCCGCGCAGCGACATGTCGTAGTCGGTTTCGTTTCCCTGCGTCGAATCGTTATCGAGGTCGAAGGTGACGAAGGCTTCGCTGAGCACGCCGGTGAGATTGGTCTTGTCTTTGTCGAGGTTGGGCACGGGATCGAGCCAGCGCATGGCCATCTCGCTGACGCCGTCCTTATCGAAGTCGTAGAAAGCAAAGGGGTTTTCCCAGTTCAAACGCGGGTCGGGAAGCGATTGCGGCGGCCGGTGAATCTTGAGGAAAATCGAGTCGCCGTTGTAGTCGGGCAGCCAATCGGTCGTGCCTGTGTAGCCCCAGTTGTCGCTGCCGAAATCGTACTTTTCCCAATCGAGCCAGCCGAGCACGCCGTCCTTTTCCACGTCGATGAAGACCATCCAGTGCGACTCGCCGGGATCGAACTTGCCGTTGGACCACGCGCGTCCCTGCGTGACGAACGCCTGAAGATCGGCGCGGCCGTCGCCGTCGTTGTCGGCCCACTTGATGCTGATGTCGAGCTCGCTGTCGTAGATGCCGTCGCCGTTCTTGTCGATCTGCATCACGTCGCCGACCTGGTCGCCGCGCGTGTCGGTGGGCAGCAGGTCGCCGTTTTCGTCGAGCCAGCGAACGCGTTTGCCGTTCCACCAGCGTTCGAGAATGTCGGGCTTGCCGTCGTTATTTATGTCCAGACGGATAACCTCGTCATTGGGTGTGGCAGACTTCAACGCCGTCTTGCGCAGGTTTGTCTGCGCGGCGATTTGATGTGAATTGATTAATAAAAAGAAGACGAAAAAATAAGGTAGTATTCGTCTCATTAGAAACCGAATGTACCGTAGAACGCGCTGTTCTCACCGGAGCGACTCCACGGATCGCTCACCTTGTGACCGGCATACGAGGCCTTCATGGTGTAGCCTACTTTGCGGTTTTCGAGTCCGACCAGCGGCTTGTACCAAACGAGGTTCGGCATCTTGCAGCAGAGATCGTTGGGCATGGCTTCGACGTTAATTGTGGCGTCGTCGGCCGAGACTTTATACGTGCGATCTTTGCGTTCGAAACTGACCGGCGCGTTGCGCACTTCGACGATCGTGCCGAGCGACGAAGCATACTTTTCTTTCAACGCGCTCAACATGGCTTGCGCCTGCGTTTGCGAGACGGCGGAGTCGATGATGATTTCAGACTGTCGGGCAGCGTTTTGTTCGCCGAGGTTGGAGGTCGAGTTGACGATCGCCAGCGCGCGCACGCCTGACAGATCGACGCCATTCCATTTTCCGGAAGTAACGTTCCAGGCCATCATCGCGTCGCGGCCGGTGGTGACCACCTCGCCGTTGTAGTGACACGCGCCGGCAAACACGCTCGCCGTGCGAACCTCCACATACTCGCCGCGCACGCTCACATTTTCAGCCTGCGAGCTGAAAACCAGCGCACTCACGGCCAAGATCATTGCCAACGCTGCAAATAATGTCTTTCTCATATCGTTTACCTCCGCTATAACTTAACCACAAAAGGCACAAGAGACACAAAAGGCACAAAGGATTTTTTTGATTTTGTGCCTCTTGTGATTTTTGTGCCTTTTGTGGCTAAACAGCCGAACTGTAGCACGCCCGGCCCGGTCCGCAGGCGTTCGGCTCGACGCGACGATTATCAGGCCCAATCACTTCCTGCGTCTCACAACACCAAACGTGATTCGCCGAATCGAGATACTCGTCCGCGCTCGTCGCCAGCCGATCGAGCATGAAAAACTTCTTCGAACGCAGCGAGCCGCAGAACGGCGACTGGAACGGGGCTTCACTTGGTTGGTCTGCCATGATCGTTTCTCCAAAAACTACAAACTAAACTTCACCCGCTTTCGCGAGGGCGCGGCGCACGAGCGTTTGCGCCAGCGGCACTTTGTACGCGTTCTTTTCGAGCGGCTTTGCTTCGGCGAGCGCGAGCTTGCCGGTTTCGGCGAGCACCTCGGGGCTGAGCGTCTTGCCTTCCAAATATTTCTCTGCCACCGGGACGCGCCACGGTATCGGCGCTACGCCACCGAGCACGATCCGCGCGGCTCGCACCGTGCGATCGGGCGCGAGCTCGACCGCCGCCGCCACCGACGCGAGGGCGAAGTCGAGTGATTCACGCTCCTTGAATTTCAAGTACGTCGAGCGCGACGCGAGCGGAGCAGCAGGAACAAAGATCGCAGTGATGATCTCGTCGTTCTTCAGGATGTTCTCGCGGCGGATATTGCCTTCGGCCGGCAACGTGAAAAACTTGTCGAGCGGAATTACGCGACCACCCCCACTGCCGGAGACAGTGACGCGTGCGCCCAGCGCGACCAGCATCGGCGCGAGATCCGAGGGATGAACGATGTACGATGGACCACCGCCGATGATCGCGTTGTACTTGTTCTCGCCTTTCGCGGCGTAACACTCCGAACCGCCCTTTTTCAAACAGTTCACTTCTTCGAGCCGGAAGTACCAGCAACGCGGCCGCTGGCAAAGGTTGCCGCCGACAGTGCCCAGGTTGCGAATCTGCGGCGTGGCGATCGAGTGCGCTGCTTCCGCAAGACCGGGGAAGCTCTTGCGCACGCCCGCGTGCTCTTCAAGCTCCGTCAGCGTTACAAGCGCGCCGATGGTGAGCCCGCGTGCATTCAAAGTGATGCCGTTCAAGCCACGAATGTTTTTGAGATTGACGAGACGCGCCGGCCGCGACGTGTAGTCTTTCATCGTGGTCAGCAGATCCTGCCCGCCGGCAATCGGACGCGGCGCCTCGTCGATGTCCGCCGCCGGAACAGCCAACAGCTTCACCGCTTCGTTAATGGTTTTTGGATTGGTCCATTCGAACGATTTCATGCTTGTGCCCTCGACACTGAGCCGTTGATCAAGCCCATCAGAATCTTGTCCGGTGTGATCGGCAATTCGCGAACCCGCAAACCGGTTGCATTGAACACGGCGTTTGCGACCGCGCCGACGGCGGGAATGTTGCAGCCTTCGGCGATTCCGATCACCGCTTCGCGTTTGTCGTCGTCGTCGATGATCGGCACCATCTCCGGCATTTCGAGAGTGCCGGGCAGCTTGTAGTCGCCGAAGCCGGGATTGAGCTGCATGCCAAGTTGCGCATCCATCACGCGTCCTTCCCACAGCGCCATTCCGAGCGACTGGATCATGCCGCCGTTGACCTGGCTTTCGAACGTCAAACGGTTCAACGGCAAGCCGCCATCCTGAACGTGGATCATCTTGATCGGTTTGACGAAGCCCGTTTCGACGTCGACTTCAACTTCGGCAAAACAAACGCCGTGGATGCCGCGCGTTTGTAGATCTGAACGCCACTCGCCGTTTCCGGTGATGCCGGCCGCAGGCAGCGAAGCGCAGGCTTCTTGCCACGTGAGCGACTTGCCTTTCGCGCTTACTCTTCCGTCAGCAAAAACGACCTCTTCGGGTTTCGGATTGCCGAGCAGCGGCGCCACGCGCTCCGCGAGCAAGAGACGCGTCTTGATCGATGCGTCTTTTACCGAAGGCGAGAGCGATGGCGCAGTGGTTGAACCGCCGGATGGATTTGCGCCGCCGAGTTTCGAACTTCCGATCTGTTCCTTGACGTCCTTGATGCCTAAGCCGAGCTCTTCCGCGACGATCGCGCGCATGTAGGTGCGCGTGCCGGTTCCGAGATCCTGCGTGCCCACGGCGACGAGGACCGATCCATCACGCGAAACAGTCAGCGCCACTTTGCACTGGTTGTTGCCACCGCCGCCCCACGTGCCGACCGCACAACCAAAGCCGCGCTTCAATGGACCAGGATTGCCGCCCGCAACCGGATTGCGCCTGGACCATCCGATCTCGCGAGCGCCGCGGTCCAACTGCCGGTGATAAACCGGATCTTTTAAGTTCTTCTTGCGAAACTCAACCGGGTCCATCTTGATCGCGTACGCGAGCTCGTCCACCAACGACTCGACCGCGAACGACGCCTGCGGATGACCCGGCGCGCGCATCGCGATTGCGGAGTCTTCATTCGTGTGCAGCGCGTAGACCTCGCGATAAGCTTCGCCCATCGTGTAGATGTAAGGCTGCCCCGCCTGCGAGCCCTGTCCGACCCCGCCGAGCCGATACTGCCGCGCTTGCATCGCGACGATCGTGCCGTCTTTCTTCACCCCCGCTTTCAGTTTCTGCCACGCAGCGGAACGATTGCCCGCCATCACGAACTCGTCGTAGCGCGTGAGCATCATCTTCACCGGCGCTTTCGTCTGTTTCGACAGACGGCACGCGAGCATGCCTTCGATGCCGATGCCAAACTTCGAACCGAAACCACCGCCCATGTGTTCGACACTCGACGTGACCGCGCTTTGTTGCAGGCCCAACTCTTTCGCTGCGTCCGCGGGAATCGTGAACGTGCCTTGAGTCGAAGCGTAGATCGTTGCCGTGTCACCGCCGCGATAGTCGACCACCATGCCGTGCGTTTCGAGACACGCGTGATGAATGCGCGGCGACGTGTACTCGGCCTCGACGATCGCGTCCGCGGTCGCAAACGCGGCTTCGACTTTCTTCGGATCGCCGTTCTTCGCTTTCTCCTGAAGATTGTTTTCCTCGGCGACGACTTTCGGCGCGTCGGGTTTGACGGCGTCCTGCGCGTGCACCACGTGCGGCAGCACTTCGTACGTGACTTTGATCGCGCGCAACGCGTCGCCGGCGATCTCCGGCGTGGTGGCGGCGACTGCGGCAACGGGCGCGCCGGCGAAACGCAGTTCCGTCAGCGGTGCTTCGATGATTGCTTTCACACCGGGGATCCTCGCAGCCGCTTCAGTGTCGATCTTCGTAACGCGCGCGTGGCCGTGCGGGCAGCGCAGAATGCGTCCGTGCAACATCCCCGGCAGTCGCTGGTCGTAGGTGTACTGCGCGACGCCCGCCGCTTTCAGTGGTCCATCGACGCGCGTGATCCGCTGGTTGAGCAGCTTGTGCTTGTCGTTTGGTCCCCAACCCGGACCGGAATCTTCGTCAACTTCGATCTCGACCATCTGTTCTACGCCGTTGACGACGCGCGGCACGCGAATCTTCTTTTTCGGTTTTGGTGACGGTGATGGTTGTGCTTGTTGTGGCATTTTTGAATCTCAAATCTGAGATCTCAGATCTTAGATCTGAGAGCCCTTAGCAGCCGCGAGCGCCGCTTCGAAAACGCGCGGATAAGTTCCGCAACGGCAGAAGTTTCCTTTGCAGGCTTCGCGAACTTCGGCGAGCGTTGGATTCGGGTTCTTCTTCAAGTAAGCCGAGATCGTGGTGACGAAACCCGGCGTGCAGAAACCGCACATCAACGCGTCGTGCTCGACGAATGCGGCCTGGACTGCGTTCGGCTTTTCCGGAGTGCCGAGCCCTTCGGCTGTCGTGATCTTCTTATTGGTAGCATCGACCGCCAGGACTAGACACGAGTAAGCGGGCTTGCCGTCGAGCAGAACGGTGCAGGCGCCGCACGTGCCCATGTCGCAAACGAGCTTCGGACCAGTGACAGCAGGTTCGAGATGATTGCGCAACGCGTTGAGCAACGTGGTGCGCGGCTCGACGTTGACCGGGCGTGATTGTCCGTTGACATTAAGGACGATTCGGGTTTCGCCGGATACGATGTTTGGTGGGTTCGGCGCGTTCGGCGTCGCCTGTTCTTCCTTCGCCTCGGCCTCGGTCCAGAAGTGATCGGCAATGGCAGCGCCGGCGCCGGCGATGCCGACGCCCTTCAGAAACTTGCGTCGGCCGGGATTGTGGCCGGAAGGCTGGTTGTCCTTTTCGTCATCGCGAGACTTGCTCATAGCTCTGTTCTCCAGAAATTTCTTGAGTCCCTAATCTGGTGTCGGTGTTGGTGTCGGTCGTCATAAAGTAGCACAAGCAAGAACCGTCGAAAAGGTTATCGATCCGCGATCGATCTGTGTTAAGTAACGGGCATGCACCCAAACACTCTGCGTGAAAAGCTGTACGGCGTCATCGCGTTTCCCGTCACGCCTTTCAAAGACAATCTTTCACTCGATCTTCCCGGTTTTCATAACAACCTCACGAAACTGCTGGAACATCCGATCTCCGCCATCGTCGTCGCGGGCGGCACCGGCGAGATGTACTCGCTCACGCACGCGGAATACTCGCGCGTGATCGAGCTGGCCACGCACGCCGTCGAGGATCGCGTGCCGGTAATCGCCGGCGTGGGCTTCGGCCAGCGACTCGCCATCGAGATGGCTCAAGCCGCGGAAAAGGCCGGCGCGGACGGCATACTCGCGTTTCCTCCTTACTATCAGCAGGCGGAAGAAGACGGCATGTTCGAATACTACCGTTCGATCGGCGAAGCCACGTCGCTTGGGATGCTGATCTACAGCCGCGATTGGGCGATGTTCAATCCCGAGATGGTCGAACGCCTGACCGCGATCCCAACGCTGGTGGCGTGGAAAGACGGGCATGGCGACATTCGTCGTTTGCAGTCGCTCATCCATCGCGTCGGCGAGCGCTTGCATTGGATCGGCGGCGCGGGTGACGACATGGTCGGCGCTTATTACAGTATCGGACTGCGCACGTTTTCTTCGAGCATCGCCACCGTCGCGCCGCGTCTCTCGTTGCGGCTGCACGAGCTAGGCGAAGCAGGCGATGGCGAAGCGCTGATGGAGTTGCTTGATAGATGTGTGGTGCCGCTCTATTCGCTGCGCGCGCGGCGGAAAGGTTATGAAGTGTCGACAATGAAAACGATGATGGAGATGGTGGGAATGAATGCCGGTCCGGTCCGGCCGCCGCTCGTCAACGTCACGCCGGAAGAAGAAGACGAGCTCCGCGCGATCCTGGCGGAGTGGGAAAAGTTTCTATAGTCCTGGTAACACGTGACTCATTTCCTTGGGCAGGTCTCGCGGGGTGCGATCCAATCGCGGATCGCAGGAATCGAGAGTCGTCGAGCTTTCGCCCACTCGCTTTTCGGCGAGGCTGATGTAATCAGGATTCAAGTCGATCCCGATCCAGCGACGGTCCAATATGCTGGCGACTCGGCAAGTGGTTCCACTCCCGGCAAAAGGATCGAGCACGACCTCTTGTTTGTTCGACGAAGCGAGAATCATTCGTTCCATTAATGCTTCGGGTTTTTGTGTCGGATGGGGCTCGCGTTCGGCGCTACAGTAATGGACGTGAGAAAACTGCCACACGTCACCGGGGTTTGCTCCGGCCATATTGTTTCGCTTGCGAAAATACTTTTGCGGGATGCGCACCGCGTCCAGGTTGAAGGTGAACTTGTCAGACTTGGTGAAGAAGAGAATATCTTCATGTCGCGGTGAGAAGCCGACCTTTCTACCCATGCCTTGTGTGTAATGCCACGTGATCCAACCGTTGAAGTTCAACTGAAACTCGTCTTCGAGGATTGCATAGAGACGCGAAATAAATCGCACACCCATGAAAATGTAGATCGATCCCGTATCACTGAGCGCTCGCAGCGCTTCGGCAATCCATTCGCGCGTGAACTCTTCATACTCGTGCCACGCCTTCATGTCTCGACTGACACCGTAGTCTTTTCCCAGGTTGTAGGGCGGATCGGCAATCAACAAATCAATACTCTTTGCCGGCAGCTTCCTCATAACCGTGGCCGCATCACCACACTCGAGATAGTTTGTGTTCATTTTCTTGACACTCTCCACTGCTATAAATACACTCCGTTACCGCTAACAACCTAAGAAAATAATTAATGATCGTCGACGCTCATCAACACTTCTGGCGGGTAGGACGTTTTGCTTACCCGTGGATGACGAGCGATCTCGGTATACTTTATCGCGATTATTTGCCTGCCGATCTCGAAATTGAATTAAGAAAGAACAACGTCAGTCACACGGTGCTGGTGCAGGCGAGCAATAGTGTGGCCGAGTCGCACTGGCTTTTGCAGTTGGCGGATTCGCACGACTTTATCGCAGGTGTCGTCGGTTGGGTTGATCTTGCGAGCGCCGCTGTCGATGCTCAGTTGGATGAATTGAGCGCGCATCCGAAGTTCAAAGGCGTGAGGCATCTGGTTGAGAGTGAGCCGGCAGATGATTGGTTGGTCCAACCCGCGGTCTTGCGCGGGTTGCAACGGCTGGCTGTATATGATCTGTCGTATGATCTGCTGGTCCATACTCGTCATTTACGTCAGGTGAAGACAGTGACTGAAGCTTGCCCCGATCTGCGTCTGGTGATCGATCATCTGGCGAAGCCGCCGATCGCAAGCCGCGAATTTGATGAATGGTCGCGTGAGATTGAACCGCTGGCCGCGTTTCCGAATGTGTGGTGCAAATTGTCGGGATTGGTTACCGAAGCGGATTGGCAGTCGTGGAAGACGGACGACTTGCGTCCGTACGCCGATCGTGTGCTGAAGTTGTTTGGGGTTGAGCGTTTGATCTTCGGCAGCGATCATCCGGTGTGTTTGTTGGCGGCTTCATACGGAAGAGTGCTCGAATCATTTCAGGAAATGATCGATAAGGAAGATCGCGATCGAGTGTTTGGCGAGAACGCGAGGATGTTTTACCGGCTTGACTGAAACTTACTTCATCACCGGCGCGCAGGGCTGCATCGGATCGTGGATCGTCAAGGCGCTGATCGAGCGCGGCGACCGGACAGTCGTCTTCGATCGCAGCGACGATTCCCGGCGTTTGCGCGCGATCGTGGATGATGAACAGCTCGCGCAGGTCCGGTTCATCTTCGGCGACATCACGGATGGTCCAACGGTGCGCCAGGCGCTCGACGAATCGCAGGCGACGCGTGTGATCCATCTCGCGGGGGTGCAGGTTCCGATCTGCAAAGCCGATCCGGTTGGGGGCGCACTCGTGAATGTTGTCGGCACGCTGAATATTTTCGAAGCGGCGCGAACGATCGGTCTGCCCAATGTTGTGTATGCGAGCTCCGCTGCGGTTTACGGAATGAACGACGATGACGCGATCCTGGACGAGAGTGCCGTCTGCGAGCCCAGCACTCACTACGGCGTCTTCAAACGCGCCAACGAGGGGAACGCGCGCGTTTACTATATGGACCACGGTGTTTGCAGCGTCGGCCTGCGGCCGCTCACTGTTTACGGCGTCAACCGCGACTTCGGCCTCACGAGCGACCCCACGAAGGCGATGAAGTCGGCGGTCTTGAATCGTCCATTTCATATTCGTTTCGGCGGCGCGACGGATTTTCAGTATGTCGCCGACACGGCCGCCGCGTTTATTGCCTGCGCTGACAAGACTCCCGACGGCGCGCAGATTTTCAATTTGCACGGCGAGACGGTGACAGTGGAACGCATCACGGATTTGATCAATCGAGTTGCGAATTCCAATCTAATTACGTTTGGTGGTCCACCAATCCCGATCGCCCCGGCGATGAACGACGCAGCCATTCGCCGATTCATCGGCGCGCTGCCGTCGACTCCTTTCGAAGCGGGCGTGTGCGAAACAATGGAACGATTCGCCGCGCTACGCGATGCCGGGCGGCTCGATACCAGCGATATTGACGGTTGAGACCACCGGCTTTGCACAAGAAGTGGGTTATTACGTGAAGATGTCTCCCGCAAAGGCGCAAAGACGCAAAGCGCTGCCGCGTTTCGCTGGACTTTCTTTGCGCCTTTGCGCCTTTGCGGGAGAATATCCTTCGTAGCGGCCGTTTTTGTGCAAAGCCGAAACCACCATTTGAACTAATGCGTGTTTCGATGAAAGCGAGTGTGTTATGCGACGTCCGACGGCTCGAAGTGCGCGACGTTCCTCGTCCTGTCATTTCGCAGTTTGAAGTGCTCGTGCGCGTTTCCGCCGTTGGCCTGTGCGGCACTGACGCGCACATCTTCGCCGGTCACGCAAACTACAACACGAACGAGTACGGCCAGCCGATCCCGCTCGCACTGCAGCCGCAAATACTCGGTCACGAAATCACCGGCACGATCGAAGAGGCCGGCAGTGCGGTTGGCGATCTGCAAGCAGGCGATCGCGTCGTCGTCGATCAGGGATTGAATTGCGTCAGCCGCCGTCGCGAGATGCTTTGCGCATATTGCCGCACGGAGAATTCGCACCAGTGCGAGTTTTATCGCGAGCATGGGATCACAGGTTTGCCCGGCGGGCTCGCCGAGTTCATCGCCGTGCCTGCGGTGAATGCCTTGCGCGTCACGACTCCCGTGCGCTTGCCGGTCGCAGCGCTGGTCGAGCCGCTCGGCTGCGTCGTTCACTCTTCCAACTTCGTCACCAAAGCACGCGCGCGCTACGCGATCAACGCGGAAACTGCCGAGCGGCGCGTGCGCAGCGTGTTAATATGCGGCGCCGGACCTGCTGGACTGCTGTTTACCCAATATTTGCGGAAGGTGTTGCGCTACGAAGGCGCACTGTTCGTGAGCGATCCGAACGCGCGGAAGCGTGAGCTGGCGAAGCGGTTTGGCGCGGATGAAGTGATCGATCCTTTCGCTTGCGATCTCGTCGAAGTGGTGCGCGAGCACACGGGCGGCAAGGGCGTCGAATACCTAATCGAAGCGTCCGGCGCGGGCGAAGTGTTCGGCTCGATTCCGGGTCTCATCTGTAAACAGGCGACCGTCTTGCTTTACGGTCACGGACATGCCGGCACTGACTTGAGTGTGCTCAACAACATTCTCTTTCGCGAACCGGTGCTCGTCAGCAGCGTCGGCGCTTCGGGCGGGTTTGAAGCTGATGGACGCCCGAGTGTTTACGCTCGCGCGTTGGACCTGATTCAGCAGGAACAGATCGACGTGTCGCCGCTGATCACGCACGAGTACAAATCGCTTGACGACGTCCAGACGGCATTATCGAAAGATATGCACGCCAATGATTATGTGAAGGGCGTCGTCGTGCTTTAGCTTAGATTGCCAGTTGCCAATTGACGATTGCCAATTTCAAGCAGGCGAAAGCTTAGTGTTGGCAAGATCTCAGCAGTCAGCAAAATCGGCAATCGGCAATCGGCAATTGGCAATCTTATGAAAGTCTCGCTGTTCGTCACCTGCCTGGTCGATCAAATGTGGAGCAGCATCGGCGCGAGCACGGTGGAGGTTTTGCGACGCGTCGGGTGTGAAGTTGAGTTTGACGAGCGGCAGACGTGTTGCGCTCAACCGGCCTTCAACACCGGTTATCGAGACGAAGCGCGGCAAGTGGCCCAACGCTTCATCCGCATCTTCGAAGAAAGCAAAGCGGACGCGATTGTCAGCCCGTCTGGTTCGTGCACCGCGATGGTCCATCACTATGCCGAGCTATTTGCGGACGACGCGCAATGGAGCGAACGCGCGCGTGCGATTGCAGCCCGAACACACGAGCTGAGTTCGTTCCTGGTGCGCGTGCTCAAGCGCGAAGACGTAGGCGCGCGTTGGGCCGGCAAGTTGACGTGGCACGACGCGTGTCATGGTCTGCGTGATTTGAACCTGCGCAGCGAGCCGCGAACGTTGATTCGAAACGTGCGCGGGTCGGAGTTTGTCGAGCTCGAGAATTCGGATACTTGTTGCGGCTTCGGCGGCACGTTTTCGATCAAGTATCCGGAGATCTCGGTGGCGATTCTCGATCAGAAGATCGAAGCGATCGAACGCGCGGGCGTGCAGGCGGTGGTGTCGGGCGATGCGAGCTGTTTGATGCAGATCGGCGGACGATTGACGCGCAAGGGATCGAGCGTACGCGTGATGCACATCGCCGAACTGCTGGCGTCGCGAGCAAGCTTATGAATCACTTATCGAGCGAAACGTTTGGCGAGAATGCGAAGGCCGCGCTGGCGGACGCACAGTTGCGCGGCGCTCTCCGCAATGCAACGTCGCTCTTCGGCAAACGCCGTCTCGAAGCTGCGCGAGGCCTCGAAAACTGGGAAGACCTGCGCACCCAGGCGCGCGCGATCAAAGACGACGTGCTGTTGCATCTCGATCGCTATCTCGAAACGTTTGTCGCGAACGCGGAGACGCGCGGCGCGGTGGTCCATTGGGCGGTCGATGCTGAGGAAGCCAACCGGATCATCTGCGATCTCGCCCGCGATCGCGGCGCGCGCACGATCGTCAAAAGCAAGAGCATGACGACGGAAGAGACGCACCTGAACGACGCGCTCGAAGCAGCCGGAATGCAGGTGGTCGAGACCGATCTCGGCGAGTACATCATCCAGCTCGCGCATGAGACGCCTTCGCACATCATCGCTCCCGCGATTCACAAAACGAAGGGACAGGTCGCGGAGCTGTTCACCGCGAGGCTGGGAATGCCGCCCACTGACGACGTGGCCCAACTAACCAGCACCGCGCGCAACACATTGCGCGATCGTTTTGCCTGCGCTGACGTGGGCATCAGCGGCGTCAACTTTGGCGTTGCTGAAACTGGCACGATCGTTATTGTGGAGAACGAAGGCAATATTCGTTTGACGACGAGCGTGCCGCGCGTGCACATCGCGGTGATGGGGATCGAGAAAGTGATCCCGCGTTTCGCCGATCTCGATGTCTTTCTGAAACTGTTGCCGCGCTCGGGCACGGGACAAAGATTGACGACCTATCAATCGTTCATCACCGGCACGAAGCGCAATGCGGACGACGAAGGACCGGACGAGCTGCACATCGTCATACTCGACAACGGCCGCTCGCGCATGTTGGCCCATCCGGTGACGCGGCAGTCGCTGGCGTGCATCCGTTGCGGCGCGTGTTTGAATGCGTGTCCGGTGTATCAGCAGATCGGCGGACATGCTTACGGATCGGTGTATCCGGGACCGATTGGGGCGGTGATTACGCCGCAATTGATCGGGTTGGAAAAGACGGCGCAGCTTCCGTACGCGTCTAGTTTGTGTGGCGCTTGTCGGGAAGTGTGTCCGGTGAAGATTGATATTCCGCAGTTGTTGCTGCATTTGCGTGGGGAGATCGCGGCGGATCAACCCAAAACCGCGGAGCGGATCGCTTTTAAGCTGTGGGCCACGGTGATGATGAGTCCCGCGTTGTACAAGATGGGAGCGGTGGCGGCGCGAATGATCCAGAAGGTTTTGCCGATTCCACGGGCATGGACCAGCGAGCGTGATCTGCGTCCGATCGAGCGGCAGAGTTTTCGTGAGTTGTGGAAGACGAAGTTGTCGAATGAGTAGCAGGGAAACAATCCTGAGATCGATTCGATCGCACCTTGCGGCGAGTCGGCCCTGCGATCCGCCTGAATCCGTGTTCCAGCCGCTTTCAACACCCCAGGCGACATCGCTTGTCGACATGTTTAAGCAAAACGTCGAAGCCGTAGATGGTCGCTGTTTAGTCGTGCAGAACGAGGAAGAGCTAACACGGATTTTAAAGAATTTTGGAGGACGAATCGCCGGCTCGGACGCGCCTCTCCTGGCTCGTCTGGGGATCGTACCAAATGACGGCAGCATATTTGAGTATGACGTAGGCATCACGACTGCGCAGGCCGCAATCGCGGAAACCGGCACACTCGTGCTCGACTTTGCGAAGGAGCGTCATAGATTGGCATCGCTCGTGCCGCCAGTGCATATCGCCATAGTCGACGCGGCCTCTATCTTTCAAACGTTAGCTGAAGCACTCGCCTTCATTAATCAAAACGGCGACATTAGTCCGGCAGTGACCTTTATCACTGGTCCATCACGCACGGCCGACATCGAGTTGACGCTCGCGATTGGCGTACATGGACCACAAGAGCTATATGTGATCGTTAACGAAGGGCGTTAACCATGCACGTCATTTCCTTCGCCACCGCAGAATCAGACTGGCGCACGCCGCGTATGGGCATCATCCTGCACGCGGACGATCGCGACACCGGCTACCGCCTCGATTGCGAAAAACTATTCGACCCCGCGGATCGCCCCTCAAATCCATTGCACTGGTTCGATATGGACCAGCAATGGTTTCAAACAGCACATACAACTGCTGAAAAGCTGGTGCGTGATGAGCAAGCGCTCGCCGCAGCAAACGAGAAAGGTTGGCTCGTCCCAAGCCGCGACGCGTACTGGTTCGCTCCTGTTCCACGTCCCGGCAAAATGATCTGCATCGGCTTGAACTACAAAGACCACGCCGCTGAGAGCAAGATGGCGATCCCCGAAAACCCAATCGTCTTTTCGAAGTTTTCGACCGCTGTGATCGCGCCCGGCGAACCGGTGGTCCTACCGCCGTCGAGCAAACAAGTCGACTACGAAGCGGAGCTGGCAGTCATCATCGGGCGCCGCGCGAAGCACGTCTCCGCAGATCGCGCATACGACTACGTCCTTGGCTACACCGCTTTCAACGACGTCAGCGCGCGCGACTTCCAGTTCGGCGACGGCCAGTGGCAACGCGGCAAGTCGTGCGATACATTCGCGCCGATGGGCCAAACGATCGTGACCACGGATCAGATTCCCGATCCACACAAACTCTCGATCAAGCTGATCCTGAACGGCCAACCGATGCAGGACTCAAACACAGACCAACTGATCTTCGGCATTCCTCGTTTGATCGAGTTTCTGTCGCAGACCATCACGCTCGAGCCGGGCGACGTGATCGCCACCGGCACGCCCGCCGGCGTCGGCTTTGCGCGCAACCCGCCGGTGTTTTTGAAAGCCGGCGATGAGATGGAAGTGCTGATCGAAGGCATGGGCGGTTTGGGCAATCCCGTAGTTGAGGAGAAAAATGCCGAGGAGAAAAATGCATAGAATTCCGCTTCTATTCGTGTTATGCGCGGTCCTGATCGGTTGCACCGCAACGCCAAACGGCAAAAAGAAACTCACGATCGCCGTGATTCCGAAAGGCACAACGCACGAGTTCTGGAAAAGCATTCACGCCGGCAGCAACAAGGCCGCGGCCGAGCTCGCAGCGCAAGGAACAGAGATCGAAGTAATTTGGAAAGGCCCGTTGCGCGAAGACGATCGCGAGCAGCAGATCCAGGTCGTCGAAGGCTTTGCGGCGCAGGGCGTGAGCGGCATCGTGCTGGCGCCACTCGACAATCGCGCCCTCGTCCGTCCGGTCGCCGATGCGCGCCAGGCAGGCGTGCCGACAGTGATCATCGACTCAGGATTGGAGTCTGACGACATCGTCAGCTTCGTCGCGACTGACAATCGCAAAGGCGGATCGCTCGCCGCCGATCGCATGGGCCAACTGCTGGACGGCAAAGGCAAGGTGCTGGTCCTGCGTTACGCGGAAGGCTCGGCAAGCACCACCGAGCGCGAAACAGGTTTCCTCGAACAGATCAAACAGAAGTTTCCCGAGATCGAGCTGGTGTCGACCGATCAGTACGCGGGCGCCACTCGCGACACAGCGAAGCGCGCCGCGGAAAACCTGCTGAATCGTTTCGGCGATCAGGTGCAGGGCATCTTTACGCCGAACGAGTCGTCGACGGCGGGTATGTTGCTTGCGCTTCAGGACATCGGCAAAGCGGGCAAGGTTTCATTTGTCGGGTTTGATGTCAGCCAGAATTTCATCGACGCGATGAACAAAGGCGAGCTGCACGGCATCGTGGTCCAGAACCCGTTCAACATGGGTTACCTTGGTGTGCGCACAATGGTCGACAACCTGCTCGGCCGCACGGTCGAGAAGAAGATCGACACCGGCGTGATGCTGGTGACGAAAGAGAACATGGAATCGCCGGAAGTGAAGGCGTTATTGCACCCGCCGTTAGATCAATATCTGAAATGATTGCGGCCGCAAAACCGAATCGTATTTTCCTGGGCGCGAACCTATTGCAGATCTGGTTGAATCGCGTTGGGCCGGCGCTTGGGTTGTTGCTGGTGATCGGGATCTTCACGCTCCTGATGGACACGCCGGCGCGGTTTCTGTCGCCAAACAATCTGCGCATCGTCCTTTCGCAGACGGTGATCGTCGCGATCGGCGCGATCGGGATGACGATGATCATCATCAGCGGCGGGATCGATCTCGCCGTCGGATCGACGATCGCGCTGACGGGTGTCGTTACGGCGCTGGGGATCAACGCCGGTCTGTCGCCGTCGCTTGCGCTGGCGGCGGGGATCGCGGTCGGCGGGCTGGTGGGCGTCGTCAACGGGTTTGTCATTACGCGTTTGAAGGTCGTTCCTTTTATCGCGACGCTGGGAATGCTGGGAATCGGACGCGGCGTGGCGAAGTGGCTCGCGAACCAACAAACGGTGAACATGCCCGGCACGTGGTTGAACGAGTTGCTCGTGATGTTTCCGAATCCGCCGTGGTTGCTGGTCGCGCCGGGTGTTTGGATCACAATCGTGCTGGCGGTGCTGGCGGCGATCGTGTTGCGGCAGACAGTGTTTGGACGCCGCATCTTCGCGCTCGGATCGAACGAAGCGGCGGCGCGCGCGTGTGGCATCGCGACGGATCGTTTGAAGATCTGGATCTATGGCCTGGCGGGGTTGCTGTTTGGACTGGCAGGCGTGATGCAGATGTCGCGTTTGCGACAAGGCGATCCGACAGTCGCGGCTGGTTCGGAGTTGGACATCATCGCCGCGGTCGTGATCGGCGGCGGCAGTTTGAACGGCGGCGAAGGCAGCATTCTCGGATCGATGATCGGGGCACTAATCATGGCTTTCCTGCGCAACGGTTGCCAGCAGGTCGGTTGGCCCAACTACGTGCAGGAGATCATCATCGGCGCGATCATCGTCATAGCCGTGGCCATCGATCGCTGGCGCACCACCGCTTAAACACAAAAGGCACAAAAGTCACAAGAGGCACAAAAAAGAAGAAAAAGAAGACTGTACGATCTCCCTTTTTGTAATTCCTATTTGTGCCTTTTGTGTCTTTTGTGCCTCTTGTGATCTATGCCGACGACCTTGGAAGACGCTCCTGCGGCGCAACTAATCACAGAGAAAACAATAAAAACTCTTGACAGCTTCTGTCGCACAGGAGTATATGTTCCGCGTTTAGACAAATTCCGTCTTAATCCGTGTTCAATTGTTTTTCCTGAAGTAACGAGACTTTTCTGCTTAGTCTCCTTAATAAGTCCTAATAACGGACAATTTCCATATGCGCAAGATCAATCCACACGATTTCACTGTGGCGCGTCGTGGCACCAGCCGCGAAATCAATCGCCAGATCACCCTGAACCTGATTCGCGCCCATCAGCCAATCTCCCGCGCTGACCTCGCGCGACTGATGAACGTCCGCCGCGGCGTCGCTAGCCTCCTCGTCAGCGAGCTCCTTTCCGAGTCGCTGATTTTCGAAGGCGCAGTCGGCGAAGCCGTCGGCCGCGGACGCCGGCCCACGTTTCTTTACATCGACTCGCGACAACGATGCGTCGTCGGCGTCGACATTCGCGCCTCGCGCACTTACATCCTGCTCACCGATTTGATGGGCAAGCAGCTAGGCGTCGTCAGCAGTTTTCAAACAAACAAAGACATCGAGGTGCTGACGAAAGAGCTCGCGCGCCGCATCAAGCAGGTGCTCGCGGATTTCAGCGAGGTTGGCGCTTGCGAAGGCGTCGGCGTCGCGGTGCCGGGCATGGTCGATCCCGTGCTCGGCCGCGTGCTGCACGCGCCTACACTCGCCTGGCGCGATGTGAATCTGCGCGATCCGCTCGCAACCGCTCTCGGCATTCCGGTCCACATCGAGAACTCCGGTAAAGCTTGCGCCCTGGCCCAACTATGGACCACGCGCAGCGACGTCGTCTCTCAAGGAAACTCGGTGTTTGTGAGCGTCTCCGACGGCGTCGGTACCGGCGTGGTCGTGAATGGCGAAGTGATGCGCGGACGTCACAACACGGCGGGTGAGTTTGGTCACGTGCCGTTGAACATCGATGGACCACGCTGCTCGTGTGGCGCGACCGGTTGCTGGGAAGCTTACGTCTCCAACCTCGCAACGTTGTCGCGTTACTTCGGACAAGATCTTTCCGAAGCGCGCCCGCGTGAAGCGGAAACGGCGACCTTCACGGTTGAAGACTTGATCGCGCGCGCGCGCGCCGGTGATGCGAAAGCGCTGGCGGCGATCAACTCGACCGCTCGCTATTTGGGACTCGGTCTCGCGTCGATCGTGAACTCAGTCGATCCGGCGCGGATCTACATCGGCGGTGAAATCACAACGGCGTGGAGCCTGATCGAACCGATCGTGCGCAGTGCTCTGCGCGAAAGAACTTTGACTGACTTTGGCGGCGCAACCGAGATTCACATCGTGCCCGCCGAAGAACATCCGCGACTGCGCGGCGCCGTGGCCCTCGTGGCCGCGCCCGCATTTGCGGCTCCGATGGTCGCGTGAGTTGTTGTCGCACGCGGTCAGTTTGTTTCAACCCAAATCTCAAAAACTTTGGAGGTCTGATCGATGCGACGCACAAGAGAAACCCGGCTACCGCTTTTGTGGACATTTCAGATTTGCAGCTTGTTGATGCTGATTCTCGTCGCCGGTCATGGCGTTTACGGACAGACTGTCGTCGGCCGCATCTCCGGCACCGTGCAGGATGCAAACGGCGCCGGTGTTCCCAACGCTACGATCAAAATCACAAACAGTGCGACGAACTCAGAGCGCACCGCCACGACCGACGACAACGGTTTCTACACCGTTACGAACCTTCCCGTCGGCACTTACACGATCGAAGCCGAAGCAAAGGGCTACAAGAAGGCGCTTGTTTCCGGCAAAGGCGTGACCGCCGACGCACGACTCACCGTCGATCTGAAACTCGAAGTCGGCGAAGTTTCGGAAACGGTAGAGATAACGAGCATCGCGGGTGAAACCGTGAACACGACCTCGGGCGAAGTCGCGCGCGTGATTGATCAGCAACAGGTTCAGAACCTTGCGCTCAACGGGCGCAACTACATTCAACTTCTATCGCTGGTTCCCGGAGTCGCGCTGCTGAACGACGATCAGTTGGAGTTGACGACGAGTCTGGCCACGGGCAACCAATCGATCAACGGCAACCGCGGTCAGACAAACAACGTCACCGTTGACGGCGGCTTCAATCTGCAGTCAGGCAGCAACGCAAGCCAGATCAACAACGTCGGCATCGACTACATCCAGGAAGTCAAAATACAGACCTCAAATTTCTCTGCCGAGTATGGCCGCAACTCCGGCGCGCAAGTCAGTCTCGTCACCCGCAGCGGCGGCAACGAGTTTCACGGCAGCGCCTTTGAGTTCTTGCGAAACGACAAACTCGATGCGCGCCCGTTCTTCGCGCCCGTGCAGACCGACACTGCGCTTTAACAACTTCGGCTACAGCTTCGGTGGACCAATTATCAAAGACAAGCTGTTCTTCTTCGGGGGACAGGAGTGGAAGTACATTCGCCGTCTCTCAGCTGCCCAACGACGCACCGTGCCGACGCTTGCTGAACTAAACGGCGATTTCTCTTTTCGCCTGCGGGGGGCAGACGGAATCGTGGGCACGAACGACGACGGTTTGCTGCGCGATCCGAACAGCACTCAACCGTGCACCACTGCGAATCGCGCGGGATGTTTCGGCGGCACGAACGTGGCGCTGCGCAACATCATTCCCGCCAATCGAATCACGACCGACGGCCGCGCGATCGCCAATGTCTATCGCACCGCGATTGGTCTGGCCGCCGCTTTCACGAACAGCCCAATCGCCAACAACGTCACCTTCCAGCAACCAAACCCGCTGGATTATCGCGAAGACCTGCTTCGGCTCGACTATCGAATCAACGAGAAGCACAGCGTCTATGGGCGTTACATCCATGACAAGAACGTTCTGATCGATCCTTTCGGCACATTCATTACCACGCAGCTGCCGACCATCCCCAGCAATCGCTTGCGCCCAGGCACCTCGATTCAGCTTTCACACACGTGGCTCGTCACACCGAAGTTCATCAACGAAGCAAAAATAACCGGCGCCTGGTGGCCCAACGTATTCCGCCGGTCGGCGACCTCTGGAAACGTGAGACCTACGGCTTTCAGTTTCAGCAACTCTTCGCCGGCGGCGGCAGTTTCGAGAACTCGATCCCTGACACGACCATCAACGGCTTTGCCAGTTTCTTCGGCGCCGCGCGCTCGCTGCTCTCGCCGACCACTGACATCAACTGTCAGCGACACGATCACGTGGGTGCGGGGACAATCACACGATTCAAGACCGGCATTTCGGTCACGCGCAATCGCATTGATCAAAACGCGCGCACCACTTATGCGGGCAACGTTGACTTCAACACCGGCGGCAACACACGCACAACGAACAACTCTTTCGCCGATGCGCTGCTCGGAAATTTCCGCACCTACAGCGAACAGGCACTCGATCCACTTGGCTTCTTCCGCTTCACGCAATACGAAGCGTTTGTTGCGGACAGTTGGAGAGTGAGTCGCAAGCTGAGTCTCGAGCTCGGCGTGCGCTACCAGTTCGGCATGCCGATCTTATACGCAGGCCAACAACCTCGCGAACTTCGATCCCTCGCTTTACGACCCGGCGCAAGCGGTCACCATTCTGCGCGAACGGCAACATCGACACCGACCAGCGGCGGCAATCGTTTCAACGGTCTGATTCGCGCAGGCAACGGCGTCCCCGCGGAAGAACTCGGCCGCGTGCCCGGCGGAGACAGTGCCTGACGTCCTCGCAGTGCCAACCGGCGCGCCGCGCGGACTTTACGAAGGGCATCATTACTTCATGCCGCGCGTCGGATTTGCGTATTCACCCTTCGACGACAACAAGACGGCGATTCGCGGCGGCTTCGGCATGTACTACGACCGAATCGAAGGGAACCTGATCTTCCCTTCGCTGAGCAATCCGCCGTATGCGACGAGCGCGCATTTCAAAACGCAAACCTGAGCAACATCGCCGGCGGTTCGACTACGGTCGCGCCGTTGGCCCAGATCAATGCGGTCAATCCTGATCTCGACACCCCGTACACGATGAGCTACAGCCTCAGCGTGCAACGCGAATTGCCGCTACGGCATCTTTGCCGAGGCAGCGTACGTCGGGAACCTGGGCCGCCACTTGATCCGCCAGCCGGACATCAACCAGGCGACTTTCGAAGCACTTCGCGCCAACATCGCTCGCCCGGGACCAAACGTCAACGTCAACGCCTTGCGGCCATTCAAAGGCTACTCGGCGATTCGCATGCGCCTGAGCGATTCGACTTCGAACTATCACGGGATGCAGCTCTACGCGGCCAAGCGCAAAGGCGACTTGCTTATGACGACCTCGTACACGTGGTCCAAAGTGTTGACCGATGCGAGTGGCTTTAACGACAACCCGGAAGATCCGTTCAACAAGAAGTTCAACTACGGCCCAGCGACTTTCGATCGCCGCCACGTTTTTGCGGTGACTTACACCTACACAGCTGAAGATGTTTTCAGCCGCACGAATGGTTTCGCCAGGGCGTTGCTCGACGGTTACGAAGTCAGCGGCATCACGCGCTTCCAGTCAGGGCCGTACTGACGGCCACGGCGACCGGAAACTCGGCCTTCGGAAATCGCCGCGCGGATTGCATCAGCCCCGATCAGCTTTTCCCGAACGGCGAGCGTGGTCCAAACAATTGGGCCGACCGCGCGGCATTTGCCGCCGCGCCTGACAGACGGCGAGGCACTTGCGGAGTCGGCACGATTTTAGGCCCAGGCGCGCAGACGTGGGACTTCTCCTTGCGGCGACGGTTTGAGTCGACCGAGAAGTTCAAGTTGCAGTTCCAGGCTGATATCTTCAACGCGTTCAATCGCGCGAACTTCCGCGACCTGGAAAGCAATCTCAGCAATGCGGCGTTCGGCACGGTCTCCACGTCCGGACCGCCGCGCAACATTCAGTTCGGACTGAAGCTGACTTTTTGAGGCACGCGCTTAAATTTTCTGTGATCGGTGTTCTGTTGCTCGCGGCGAGCGTGCAGGCGAACACGGTCACGACCGTTGCGTTGCGTGATGAGGTGAACGACTTTCTCGGGCGCGAGCTGGCTGCTCATCTCAGTGCGATCAAGACGCTCGATCCGCCGCCGGATCGAGTGTTGGGTGTGCCGACCACGGGAGAGTTTTCGTGGGGAACGTTCATGCGTTCGCTGGCCGCGTATGCCGAAACGACCGGCAAACGCGAGCTTGCCGGACGCGATCTCGCGAAGTGGGTGGGCCAGATCGGGCTGATCGAATCACGCGCGGGCAGCAAAGCGTTCTCGCAACTTTACGCGGCGCTGGCTCTGCGTCATTTCGGTCGCGACTTGAACACCAACCCGCTCTGGCAAAGTCTCTCGCCAGAAGAACAGAAAGCGTGGCGCTCGCTTCTGAATCCGGAGCGCTTCTACGATCCGAAGACGAACAAGGTCATCAACCTGCCGGAGAATTATCTCGGCGTCGCCGCACGCATCGCCAGCATCGGCTACGAGCTCGGCATTTCGACCGATCGCGTGTTTCTCGACAAGTTGCTCGATCGCGCGGCCAGTCAATTCAACAACGGCGCGCTCTATGCCGACGACTCGCCGCCAACCGGCCGCTACGATCGTTACTCGAACGAGTACGCGCGCTACGTTTGGGAAGCGGCGGAGATCGCGGGGCGCAAAGACATTCTCGATAAGCTGCGTCCATCGCTGAAGACGCAGATGCGTTTGTGGTGGGACCTCGTTTCCGAAGACGGGTACGGTTACAACTGGGGACGCAGCCAGGGCATCGTCAGTTATCTCGACACGCCGGAGATCGCCGGCTTTCTGGCGCTGCATCCGGAGTTTCGGCCGGCGCCGCTGGCCGACATCGCCGCGCTTTATTACCAGGCGTGGAATTACTTGCAACACGACTATCAGACGGAAACGCACCTGCTTTCGATCTTTGCGTTTGGTCGCGGAAACTATGCGTACATATCGCGCGAGCGTGAGTGGCAACAGACGACGGGGTTCTTTGGCAAGCTCGCGAATTCGCACACGCCGATAATGAACGCGCTCGACGAAGAAGGCGTGACGTCGTTTCCGGTCTGCCGACGTTGCCGCAGGTAGCGCGTTTGAGTTCTTCCGTAAAACACCGGAACGCTCTGCCGGGGTTTGGGTTGTGCGGCAAGAGGCGTTTCGGTTTGCTTTGCCGATCACAACTGGTCCAAAGCCGGGCATTGCCGATTACTTGCCTGCGCCGTATGGACTGCCGGGATTCGCGGCGCCGGTCGAGCAGGCTTATCCGGCGCTGACGCCGTATCTCGAGTTGGCTGATGGTCGTGTTGTCGTTGCCACTGATGGCGCGGATGAGATCGAGCCCGGCGCGGACGGTCGCAGCTTACGCGTTCGTTGGAATCGCTGGGCCGTGGTCGGCACGAAATCGGGTGAGTTGCAGGACATTGGTCTTACGAGCGATGTGGTCTGGCGGATCGAAAACGGGATGCTGGTGCGCGAAGAAACATTGAGTTCAAAACAACCGGTTACGATTAAGCGCTGGCGTATGGCGGTGCCGAGCACGCATGATAAAGTCGAAACCACGGATGGCAAGATCCGGTTTAATTCGAATGCCGGATCGTTGGAAATTCAGATGTCGGCGAATTTCAATCCGCAGTCTTCGATCGTGCCACTGGCGATGGACCGCTGGGCCGCGGCGTGCACGGAGCGATTCCGTTGCACCTGATTTTCGAAGCAACAGAACATTGCAGAAACACCAGTTAAAAATCGTCTGACGTCTAAGTTGAGCCATGACTGAGGGAGTTTTTGATGAGCCAGCAGGAATTAACGCAGAACCCAATCACACCGGAAACCTGTTTCGTCCCGAAGACGCACGAGGGAAAAGGCCGGCGCACCGCAGTCAAGCCCGGACCGACAGCCGCGCGATTTCTGCACTACGGCCGCATCACGCTCGGCGCGGGCGACGCGCCGGAGAAGTTTTCGAACAACGATCACGAGACCGGATTGATTTGTTTAAACGGGCAACGCGAACGTCACAACCGGTGGCTGAGACGTATCAGTTGGACCAATACGATGCGGTTTATGTGCCGCGCGATTCGGAGATCGAAGTTGCGGCCAGCGGTGATGGTTGCGATCTGGCTGAAGTCTCAGCGCCGGTTGCAAAGCGTTATCCAGTGAAGTTCGTTTCGTACAAAGAAGTGCGCGAGAACCCGCGGCTGCACCTGATCGCCGGCAAGCCTCCCGCCGAACGCGATCTGAATGTCTTGATCGGCGCGAACGTCGAAGCGGGACGAATCATGGCCGGCGTCACTTTTTCCACTCCCGGCAACTGGACTTCATGGCCGCCTCACGAACATTCGAAACTTCTCGAAGAAGCATATCTGTTCATCGACATGCCGGCGCCGTCGTTTGGCGTTCAGTTTGTCTACACAGATCCGCAGATCCGGAGCTGGTCCAGGTGGTGCGCGAAGGCGACTGTGTGTTGATGCCGCAGGGCTATCATCCGAACGTGGCCGCGCCCGGCGGACAGATCAACTTCCTCTGGATGATGGCGGCGATCAGGGAAGGCGAAGATCGGCTTTATGGCGTGGTCAATGTGCAGCCGGAATATGCAGCCGGCGGATCGGGGCTCGAAGCAGTGAGCGACAAGAAATAGAGGAACTCCGAAATGTCTAACAGATGTCAAATGGAAACGGCGCAAACGGAAATGGCGCAGGCAACGGCGGGGGCAACCTGCTTGCGCAGCATTTGAACTGGTCCACCATTCCCGTCGAGCAGGTCACCGAAGGAATCGAGCGACAGATGTTGGTCGGCGAGCAGATGATGATCTGTCGCTTTCGTTTCAAGCCGTTTCTGGTCACTCCGGAGCACGATCATCCTCACGAGCAAATGACGATCGTCGAGCGCGGCAAGGTGCGGTTCTTTATCGAAGGGAAGGAACGCATCGCGTCGGCGGGCGACGTGCTGCACTTTCCGTCGCAGTGTTGGCATGGCGCGACGATGATGGACGAGGAAGTGGTTCTGATCGATATTTTCACCCCGGTGCGGGAAGATTTTCTGAAATCTGTGTAATCCGTGTTTTCACTTGAAGATCGTGTTGCGCTTGTAACAGGGGCCTCGACGGGCCTCGGCGCCGCCATAGCCATCGGACTGGCTACGGCAGGCGCGCGCGTCGCTTGCCACGGCAACACGCACTCGCCCCAGGCGACGTGCGACAGGATCAAACACGCCCTTCCGTTAACCGGCGATCTCGCTCAGCCGGAAACACCACAGAAGCTTGTCGCCCAAACGATCGATCACTTCGGACGCCTCGACATTCTCATCAACAATGCGGGCATCATTCGCCGCTCACCGGCGGTTGAATATTCGGAAGAAGACTGGGCGGCGGTGCTGGAAGTGAATCTTTCGAGCGTGTTTCGTCTTTGCCAACTCGCGGACGGCACATGATCGAGAGCGAGCGCGGCGGAAAGATCGTCAACATCGCTTCGTTGCTTTCATTTCAGGGCGGCATCACCGTGCCCGCGTACGCGGCAGCGAAAGGCGGTGTCGCTCAACTCACGAAAGCGCTGGCAAACGAGTGGGCCAAACACCGGATCAACGTCAACGCCATCGCGCCAGGTTACATGCGCACCGCCAACACGGCCGCGCTCCAGGCCGACGAAACTCGCAACCGCCAAATCCTCGAACGCATTCCAGCCGGACGCTGGGGCGAACCGGAAGATGTCGTCGGCCCCACAGTGTTTCTTTCGTCTCCTGCGAGCGATTATGTCAACGGACATGTGTTGGTGGTTGATGGCGGTTGGATGGGGCGATGAAAACGATGAACACCGCGGATCTTACGCGGATCGTTCAGGAAGCCCTGAATGTGGTCCAACCGGGCGAACGCGTGCTCGCAATCATTCCTGATAAGACCCGCGACGATAACACCGATCTTCTTTTTCCAATTGCAAATCAGTTTTTGAGCGAACGTGGTGTTGCGTGTTTTGACGCCCTTGTAGCGCAGGGCACGCATCCGCCGATGACGCCGCAACAGAAGCTGGCGAAGATCGGCCTCGAACACTTTGCCGGCCGGATATTCGATCATTGCTGGGATCGCGCGGATGAGATCGTCACGCTAGGTGAATTGAGCGGGGAAACCGTCAGCGCTTTGACGAATGGTCTGCTCGATCGCGCTGTTCCAGTCACGATCAACAAGCTGCTCGCGCCCGGTGTTTACGACACGGTGTTGGTTTTTGGCGCGACGGTGCCGCACGAAGTCGCCGGCTTCGCAGGCGGCGCAAAGTATTTCTTCCCCGGCGTCGCCGGACCTGAGTTGACGCACACGACGCACTGGCTCGGCGCGCTGGCAGGCATCGAAAACACCATCGGACAAGTCGAAACGCCCACCCGCAAGCTGATCGAAGCCGCTGCGGATCTGATTGCAGCTCGAATCATTTCGCTCAACACTGTCGTATCGCGAAACGACGAAGGTCAATTGATAACTTACGCGCTCTTCACCGGCGACATTCGCGAAGCGTTTCGCCGCGCGACGGCGGTGAGCCGTGAGATCCACATTCGCTACACCGGTCGCAAGTACCGGCGCGTGATCGCCCTGCTCGATCCGCATTACGACGAGCTGTGGGTGGGCGGCAAGGCAAGCTACAAGCTCGGCGCCATCGTTACAGACGGCGGCGAGCTGA
The DNA here is from genome assembly GCA_963770215.1 of uncultured Acidobacteriota bacterium. GTDB lineage: Bacteria > Acidobacteriota > Blastocatellia > Pyrinomonadales > Pyrinomonadaceae > PSRF01. The sequence goes on along the minus strand of CAVYOP010000004.1, from coordinate 212,036 downwards.
TCATCTACGCCCCGCACCTGACGAAGATCTCAGAAACACACGGCGCGTTGATCGAGAAATACGGCTACGCCCCGCTCGAAAGCGTGCGCGACATGCTCGGCGTTTCACAGGAGCTGCGTGAGAATTTGTGCATCGCGGCCCACCTGGCCCACGTTGCCTATGCAGGAAGAACTGACGAAGAAGGAAAGATCGTGCCGCGTTATCGCATCACGATGGCGACCGGTCTTGACGAAGAAACTTGCAGGCGCGTCAACCTCGGCTACCTGGACCACCGCACTTTCAACTACCAATCATTCGCAAGTGATCCCGATACGTTGATCGTCCACGACGCCGGCCGCGATCTTTATAGAGTTTCTTAAAAGGGTGGCCACAGAGGGCCACCCCTACAACAATGGGTGCCACGCAAATGATGCGGGCGACACGCAACATCTGTAGGGGTGGCCCTCTGTGGCCACCCTAGGCAACTAGCGCTTCCGGCACTTCAATCAGTTTCAACTGCCCGGTCGAAACGTAGCTGTCAAAGTTGCAACCGGCGATGAACTGATCGAGCTGCCGTCCACCAAGCGGAGTCGAGAACAGGTATCCCTGTCCATGCTCGCACTCCAGCTTCCGCAACAGCATCAACTGATCCTCAGTCTCGACACCTTCGGCCACCACATCCATGCCCAGGTTTTGCGCCAACGCCACGATCGTGCGCACAATTGCGAGGTTCTCCTCGTTCTCCATCATCTGCGTCACAAACGAGCGATCGATCTTCAAAGTGTCGATCGGGAAGCGTTGCAAGTAACTCAAGCTCGAGTAACCCGTGCCGAAGTCGTCGATGCTCAACTGCACGCCCAGCGATCGCAGTTGCGTCAACAGGCCAACAGCGGCCTCGATATTGTCACTGAACACTGACTCCGTGATCTCCAGTTTCAAACAACGCGGCGGCAGCTTGAACTCCTGCAACAACCGCGCGATGTTGTCGACCAACCCCGGCTGGTTGAATTGCTTCACCGACAGATTGACGCTGACAAACAGCGGCGGAACTGACGGATATATCTCCTGCCAGTACTGCGCCTGCCGGCACGCGGATTCAAGCACGACCTGCCCGATCGTCAGGATCTGCCCGGTCTCTTCGGCGACGGGAATGAAATCTTTCGGCGGCACTAGGCCAAACTCCGGATGGCGCCAGCGCACGAGCGCTTCGAAACCAATCAACATGCGGTTCTCGAGCGAGACGATCGGCTGATAGTCGACGAACAGCTCGTTGCGTTCGCAGGCGTGGCGCAGGTCCGTCTCCATCTTCAGGCGGCTCATCAACTCGCCCTGCATGTCGCGTCCGAACACTTCGTAACGCGCCTTGCCGCAGCGACTTCGCGCGGTGCATCGCGGTTTCGGCGTCGCGCAGTATGTCTGAAACCTCGCCATGCTCGCCGCCGACGGCAATGCCGATGCTCATCGTCGTGTAAACTTCCTGGCCCAACAGGTTGAACGAGATCGACGACTGCCTGTTGAATGCGCGTGGCCACCGAACATGCTTCTTCTTCACCGGTGACGTCGTCGAGCAGCACGGCAAACTCGTCTCCGCCGACGCGGCCGAGCACGTCGTTTTGCCGCAGGCATGTCTTCACGCGATGCGCGATTTGGACCAGCAGTTGATCGCCACTCGTGCTGCCTAAACTATCGTTCACCAGTTTGAAACGATCGACGTCCAACAGCAGCACTGCGTATTGGCATTCTTTGTTTGTTTGCTTTCGCGCGCCGCGGAACTTCAGCAAATCGTGGAAGCGCGCGCGATTCGGCAGGCCCGTAAGCGTGTCTTGCGTGAGTTTCTCTTCGGCTTTCTTGCGATCGCTGATGTCCTGCACCTGGAAGAACAACCGCTTGGCGCCGGTTTCAGAATCTTTCAGCAGCGACACGTGCCACAGCACCCAAACGGTGTGGCCTTGCTCGTGAATGTAGCGCTTCTCCTGCTCGTGACTCTGAATGTAGCCTTCGAGCACGCGATGAATGTACGACATCACGTGTCGCAGATCGTCCTGGTGCGTGAGTTGTTGAAAATCGGTGGCGCGAAGCTGTTGTTCGGAAAAACCGAGCAACTTGCAGAGCGCTTCGTTGACCTCGAGCCAACTGCCGTCAACTGAGACCACGGCCATGCCGATGGCGGCGTTATCGAAAGTGCCGTGACTTGCGCCATTGAATTTCGCGCTCGACGACAATGCGAACGGGATCGAGTTGGTCGTAAACTGCGACGACGTACCGAATCCCGCTTCACGCAATCGCTTGTTCTGGCCTTGCTCGGACGCGCGTTGGCGCTTCATGCGTTTCTGTTCGTACATCGCCTGGTCGGCCTGTTCGAGCAGCTCTTCGAAGCAGGTCATGCGTTCGGGTTCGAGCGTCGCGACGCCGATACTGAAAGCGAGTTTGATCCCGCGTGTTTCGGTGGCGTTGTAGGCTTTGAGGTTTTCGTTGAGACGGTTGATGGCTTCGTCTTTGTTGGCGTTCAGGTCGGTGACGAGAACCGTAAACTCGTCGCCGCCAAGACGGGCGATGATGTCGGAGCTGCGGAAGCTGTGGTTGAGTATCGCGGCGGTGCTGATGAGGGCGTTGTCGCCTTCGTTGTGACCAAACTCGTCGTTAATCTTCTTCATCCCGTCGAGGTCGATGAAGAGCAGGACCAGGTTTTCTTTTTGACGACGAGCGAATTCGAAATAAGGCGCGGCTTGTTTCAGCAGTCCGCGGCGATTGAACAGTCCGGTCAGGTCGTCTTTCAGCGAGTTGTTGCGCAGGGTTTCTTCGATCTGTCTTGCGTTCGGTGATGTCGCGCACAACCTGCACGAGTCCGCCGCCGTCGACACTGGAGATCGAGATCTCGAGCGGTAAAGCGCCGCCGTTCAGCTTCAAGCCGACTGCTTCACCACGCCACGAGCCATCGCGCCAAACGGCCGGCATGATCTGTTCTTTGAGCCGTTTGAGCTCTTCGTCGAAGAAGAACATCTCCCAGCTTGCGCCCATGAGGCGACCGGGATCGGAGTAACCAAAGATCTTTGCGTAAGCGTCGTTGAGATACGTGCAGACGCCGCCGCGGTCGATGATCGCCATGCCGTCCATTGAGGCTTTCATGGCGGCGGCTTGTTGGGCCAACGAGCCGGCGGCGCGTTTGCGTTCGGTGATGTCGCGTGCGACGACGGAAGCGCCGGTGATCGATTTCCCATCCACGATCGGGCAGATCGTCAGCGAGACGTCGATCGGCGTCTGGCCTTTTTTGAGATGGACCATCTCGTACTGGTTGACGTTCTCGCCGTGCGAGACTTTCTCGAAGAGCGAGGTTGCTTCCGGAGTGCGCGCGGTGATCGAAGAGCATCGAGATCGGCGAGCCCAGAGCTTCTTTGGCCGTGTAGCCGTAGATGCCGCGAGCGCCGCGGTTCCAACTCATAATCACGCCTTCGGGGGTTACGCCGATGATGGCGTCGCGCGAGACGTCGACGATGCCTTGCAGTGTTGATAGTTCGAGTTTTACCCCGGTCAATTCATGGTGAGTGTTTCTGCCGGCCAGCCAGACAACGCTGGTCGTCAAGATTTGGGCAAGAGAGGCGGTGACGACAAACTCAGTCAGGGCAGATCCGAATAGACCGGGGATGAGAAGAGCGATTCCCAGGAGCGTGGGAATCACGAAAACCGGAAGCGGCCACAGCTTCCGGGTAACGCGGGAGATTGAATTGTCACTTGTTGGGCACATCGTCGGGCACATCGTCGTTTACGGGCGGGAGCGAAAGCAGGAGCAACTCTGCTGCGGGCTTGCACCACCCGCCATGAGTCTTAAGCTACTGACGTGCCACTTGTTCTTAGGGGGTCCTAAACTGGAAATATGCTCGGCGTATCTCTGCGGATCTCGGCGTCCTTTGCCTTGAATATGCGTGAAACGCAGAGGGCGCGGAAAGTCGCAAAGGTCGCAGAGTTTAGATCGGGAGGCCGGTCAGCTTAACTGCTTGCCCAAACCATTTTGACCGCGATGCGGTTATTTTGATACTAAGTAACACCAACTAAAACAATGCCAAGTTTGCGAACTCTTACCCGTCGCTGGTTGCCTCTCAACATCAAGCGATCGTTTCAACACGCGATTCTGGGATACGACTCGTATGCGCCCTCGTTTTCCTCGGCCGGCGAGGACATGATCCTGCGTCACATTCTCGGCTCCGACAAAATGAGCGGGTTTTATGTTGACGTCGGCGCCTTTCATCCCACGATGTTTTCCAACACTTACTTCTTTTACCTGAACGGGTGGCGCGGCATTAACGTCGAAGCGCGGCCCGGCAGCAAGCAGTTGTTTGACAAGGTGAGGCCGCGCGACGTGAACCTCGAAGTGGGCGTGTCGCGCGAGCGTGGATCGCTGACTTACTACTTCATCGCCGAGGATTCGACGATGAACAGTTTCTCGCCGGAGTTTCTGCGCGAGATCGAGATGTTGGACCAGGTGCGTTCCCAGATTCCCGTGCCGACGTTGCCGCTGGCCGAGATCCTCGAACAGCATGTGCCGCCGGGGCAGGCAATCGATTTTATGAACGTCGACGTCGAGGGCCATGATTTTGAAGTGCTCGAGTCGAACGATTGGACGCGGTTCAGGCCGCGGATCGTCGTCGTCGAAGATGAAGGGCTCGATCCGAAGGAGTCGCGGATCGTGAGGCTGATGAACGATCGCGGCTATGAGATGTGCGCGCAGAACGTCATCATTCTCGACAAGATCAACGAGTATTTCCTCATCGACAAGACGAACAAGCAGTCGCGGTTTGAGCGATGAAGCCTGAAGTGATCTCCACGATCTACGCTGAGACTGTCGCGCGGCGGAAGCTTCCGGTGAACTTCGATCGGGAGCATCTCGCTTTGTTCGAGGGTGAGCTGGAGCGGATGATTCCGGAGTGTCAACTGCTTCGATTTCACGACGTGCTGGCGAGTCCTGAAGGTTTGTTGTTCAAGGGGACGAAGATCCTGCCGGAGTCGTTCGCGTTTCCGTATCACCTGGACGATTGGCGGTTTCGGAGTGTTTTCAAGTTTTTGGCGACGAATTATGGTTTCCGACGCCGTCGCCGGATTGATAACGAGGTGCTGTGGATCACGGACTATTGGAGTACGGGATATTTCCACTGGCTATGCGACGCGCTGACGCGACTGTTCGTCGTGCGAGATCGCGACACGATGTTGCTGTTGCCGGGGAAGTATCGAGCTTACGAGTTCGTCAAGCCTTCTCTCGAAGCTTTTAGTGTGACGAACATAGAGTTCATTGAAAGCAATGAAATAATTCATTGCCGAAAACTCTTGCTACCCTCCCACACCGCGCCGCCGGGACATTTCAACGAGCAAGCAATTCGCGGTGTGCGAAACGTCTTGTTGTCGGCTTATGGCTCGACCGGCGAAGAACGTCTCTACATCACGCGCTCGAAAGCAGCGAAACGGCGGATCGTCAACGAACACGAGATCGATCCCATTTTGAAAGAGTTTGGATTCGTGACGGTCTGCATGGAAGACTTATCGTTCGCCGAACAGGTGCGAATCTGCTCACGCGCGCGCTACATCGTCTCCAATCACGGCGCCGGCCTGACCAACATGCTCTTCATGCGCGACCACGGCAGCGTTCTCGAATTGCGCCACCAATCAGACTGCATCAACAACTGCTACTTCACACTTTCATCAGCACTCGATTTAAATTACTTCTACCAAACGTGCATCCCACAGGACCCAAACGTTGATCCCCACGAAGCAGATCTTCTCGTCGATCCGGTAGCATTGGAACAGAACTTAGCTTTGCTGCGTAGATAGAAAACTAAGACAACTGAATTCATTTCGCGCGTATCTTATGTGAGTCAAAATGGACTATTGACAGCACGTGACTTTTGCACTTAAAGTCACGCCGCATTTTTAACTCGGGTTACGCGGAATACTCCCAACCGCGTTAGCGGGAATTCCTCGTTTGCCCCAATGGCCCCTCTCAGTGCGGCAGGGCCTCTAATAAGCATCCGGCTAATCAGCCCAGAGCCCATCTCAGAAGCCGGGTGTTGAATCATCAACCGTGCGACGCCATCGGTGCAGTCTGGTTTCACCAGTGTATTCGTGAGCCTCGGCGCCAGTGTGTCGATTTCTGCTAACTAGGAGATCTATGTTCAAGCTTCCCCCCGCCCGCCCTTCAGTACGTCGAAGTGTGCCTTTTGCTCGACAATTAATCGCACTGCTGCTGACTTACGCACTATTGCTCCAGTTCATACCGCAGTTCAGTCGCGTTGCTCACGCACGCACAAGCGCTTTTCCCGCTGAAGGATTACGAGGTTCAAACATAGATCCCGCGCGTTACAAGTCAGAGCTCGACACCGAACTTGCTTCAATGCTGTCTCCGCAACCGCCGGTCGCGGAAACGATCACCGACGCCGTAATTTCACGGCACAAGCCAACGCTCAACAACGGCCGTATCGAAGGTTCGCTGCGCGTTTTGTTGGGCGAGTCGTTCACGATCCCTAACGCTACGTTAATCACATCAGACGTCTACCTGCCTGGTGCTCCGTCAGTACAGGTGAACAATGGCGCGCAACACGGCGGCATCGTCGAAGACGGCGGCGCGAACACGCCAACCAACTACACGTTGACGCTCGCGAATAACGCAACGCTTGCCGGTCGCATTCACACTCATGCAGACGCGATCGAATTGCCGGCGATCGCTACTTCCGTGCCTCCCGCTGCCGGCACGCGAACAGTGAATGTCAATTCACAGTCACAGGTGGCTTCGATCGGCAACTGGCAAACAGTCAGAGATCTCAACGTCAACGGATCTCACATCACCGTCGACATGCCTCCCGGAAACTACGGCACACTCACGGTCAACGGAAACAGCCAGGTAAATCTCTCGGCCGGCACTTACAACTTCGCCAATACTTTCAACCTCGACGGCAGCGCGAAGTTGCAGGCCACGGGCGCCGTCGTGATCGGCGGCCACACGATCAACTACACCTACGACGAGCTCTATCGTCTCAAGTCTGAAACCATCGCCAACGATCCGCATGGCGTCAACGGATTGGTGAGTTACGACTACGATCCGGTTGGGAATCGTCTCTCGCGCACGTCGACAGTCACTGGCGTGCCCTCGCAGAGCTCAACTTTCGACGCTAACGATCGTCTGAGCTCAGACACGTATGACGCGAACGGCAATACCACCGCGTCAACCGGCAACAGTTTCGATTACGACTTTGAGAACCACCTCACGTCACTCAACAACGGTTCTGTAACTTACGTTTATGACGGCGACGGTAATCGGGTCGCGAAGACCGTCGGCGGGGTTACGACGAACTACCTCGTCGACACAAACAACCACACTGGCTATGCGCAAGTTGTCGAAGAACTGCAATCTGGTGCGGTCGTCAAGAGCTTCACGTTTGGCCAAGACCTGATCAGCCAGCGCAACGTCGGTGGTCCACTCAGCTTCTACAGCTACGACGGCCACGGCTCAGTGCGTCAATTGACCGACGCCACATCCTCAATCACCGACACCTACGACTACGACGCCTTCGGCATCCTCATTTCCCGCACCGGCACGACGCCGAATGATTACCTCTATAGTGGCGAACAATTTGACGAAAACCTCGGGTTCTATTACCTGCGGGCGCGGTACATGAATTCAATGAACGGCCGGTTCCTGACGGCTGATAGCTTTGAGGGTGTCCAATTCGACCCGATCACGTTGCACAAGTACCTGTATTCCAACGCCGATCCGGTAATGAGAATTGATCCCAGCGGGCACTACAGTATCCAGGAGCTGGCACAGGTGGCCATGTTTATAACTGTCCTTGCGTCGATCACCGTTCTCGTTTCCTCAAAAACGCTCAGTGAGGTGACCATTACGATGACGCTTCGGCCGAATATCCCTCGGCCGAGCCCCAAGCCCAGTCCGTTGCCGGCGCCCTACATACCACCGCTGCCGACGCCGTCGCCGACCCCTGACGATGACTCTAATCGATTCGTAAACTTTGACACGTCGACGGTCGAGGCGATTACTATGGAGGGTTCAACGGAGGCTGAAAATATCTTCGCAGCAAAAGGAAACAGACAGATCATGATGTGTGTGACTGCTCTTGCCGAGACTCAATATCGGGTTGACCGATTTGCGGGAATCAAGGAACGGCGACGAGTAGATATGTTACGCCATCTGTTGACACCCATCCTCGATCTTCCCGATCCTGCGGTCGCGCGTGTTCCCGACCCAAATGGCACGCGGGTGAATGACAAGATCATTTTTGGCACTGGCCAGAGTTTGCGTATTCAGACATTTACGGCGGATCGAACTTTTGTCGAACACGCGCGGTCCAACGGCGTTGTGTGGACACCATATCCGTATATCCATGGACCAGGACGATTTACCGGACAGTAAACCAGCTACGCGGTAGTGACAGTTATGACCGAGGCATTTCCGTTGAAGTTTGATCTTTCCATTCCCTTCGTCGAGGCGATCTTTCGAGTCGTCGAAGGGAATGGAAAGGAAAGCGAGGCTCTACAGATACTCTTAGCCGCCGAGTCTGATAGTGAAGTGAAGTTTCTGGTGGAAAAGCCATCGGAATCTCTCGCACAGATACCAGTTGAGCGGTATCAGGAGTTTGTGGAACCTAAAATCACTCGCTTCCTCACGCAAACACACCTCGTGTTAGGGAGCAATGAGTACAACCGGTTACAAGTTGTGCTGGCGGAGAACCACACTTATTTGTGGACGCATCGAGAATGGGGACACACGATGGCCAATTGGGCCAATAGTCACGTGTGGCTCGGACACAATGAATGGAACTACCTGGATTTTTATGGCGGCCTGAATGACCGGGTGGTCGAGAAATATAACGCGTGGTGTGAAGTCGCGATGAAAGTTATAGAGCTGAGATCGAAGCTTGCAATGTAGTTTTTCAGGGCCGCGAACGTTTGCGGCCCTTCTCCGCTCGTTAGTCCAGGCGAGTTACTCGCTGTTCGACTGTCTCTTCGGCGGGTTTATAAGCGGCGGACCAGATGTAGTTTCCTCCGAGCACGCATTGATCCTGCGAGATTTTTGTTCCCACCTGATAAGGTCCTGTGTAAGTCGGACAGCCACATTGGACCAGCGGCAGACCGGTGTTGGGATCGATTTTGCCGGTGCGTTTGCAGGGCGCCGTCATGCATCCGGCATAGGCTGCGGGTGTGGCGCAGGTTGTCGGATTAATGGGGAATTGCTTTTCGAGATAGGTGCTAAAGGTCGAGATCAAGTCTGCGCCCGGAATTAGAGTGTTTCTGTTGATGGACGTGCAGACAGGCGCTTCGCGCGATCCCGTTGGACGGCATAGACTGCCATCTTGTCCACACCTTTTTACTGTTTCTAGATACACGTCGAGATTCAAGATTGCATTGATGTCGACGAGGTAAGGCTGTCCGGCGGGTATCTCGTAGCAGGTGCAGTTTGCGATGCCGAGGCCGTCGACGGTGCAGGGCGTGATTGGTCCGGGACCGGAGTAGTAGCAAAGTGCTATTGCAGCGCCTTTGCACTCGACGAAGTTCGACTTCTCCAGGATGATGTCGGCCCATGCTGGACCATACGGAGTTGTCTGAAGCGTGTTGAGTCTGAAAGGTTTCTTCTTCGTGTAGCGCTCGAAATCGAAGGTCGCCTTGGAGGTGGAAGGTCTGGACGCAGCCGCGGTTTGATCCGCCCTCGATCCGTGACTTCCGAACGTCAGCAGGCAAAGCGAGGCAAGGATGGGGGTCCACAAGTACCACTTGTTGATTCTTTTCATCGTTAAGCTCCCTGGCTTGCAGTCCGCACCCATAGAACGAGGAGCATGAGTGAGTCCTGTCTTAGTTAGGTCTTGCGATTAAAGTGAGTGGGCAATGGGAGTTATTTGACGTGAGGGCGTCAGTCGCTAAGAAAGCGTGACCGATTCGCATTTAGCACTTGTTTGGAGAAGCTTGTCAATAGGACAAAAATCCGCAAAGCAAAACTTGCCGAGCGAATGCATAAACAGCACCGCTCTCTTTGAGCCGCGGCCTCGTTCGATTGACAGTCTCGTTTTCTGGACCTAAGCTGCGATGGACCTTAACGACTCTACCGTCCTCCTCTAAAGTGCTCCTCCTGACTTTTTGAGGCAACCAGACACAATGAAGCAACTCCCAATAGTCCTCAAGTACGGCCTCACCAAGCGTGAAGTCGAGGTGCTTCAGCTTATGGTCACGGGGGCTCACTCAAAGCTGATTGCAGGCAGGCTTGGCATCACTCCCACCACCATAAGAACTCACCAGCGAGCCATCTTCGAGAAACTGCGTGTGGGCTCAGACTTGGAGGCCGTAATTAAAGTATTTCAGGAAGGATTGCTCGAGGCGAACACAATCGTACGCAGCATCGAGTTTGCACCAGAGCATTTTCAGGCTGGAGTGGCAATCCTTAGTTATTTCGGCACTGTCTTAAGGCAAAAACATCCTCATACCAAGGCAACTGTCCGGATTGAGCAAGATGGTTTGGCGATTCGACTCGTGGTCGTCACTCCAGACAACGAAGCTGAAATCATCGAAAAGACGCTGGATGAATATGGTCTCGTCATGAGCGGCCGAATGACTCCAGCAGAGTATCTGGTGGAGCCCCAGCACATTAGGGACCTACAAAACAAGCTTGAACTGGCAAACGTTGAGCTTCGTTGGGCTCAAAGGCAAATTGACTTTGAACGTGAAGGATACGGACAACGCATCGGTAATTTGGATGAGGAAGTTCACTGGCTGCGCGAACGTCTGAGCTTATTGCTAACGGACGGGGGACGAGATTCGGCAACCGCAGAATTGTTAGGTCTTTTGCGGGATTTTCAAACTTACCATGATTCCACTCTGAATACGGCGCTGGGGATTTTGGAGCGAGCTTTATTAAGAGAGGCGGATTCGGAAGGTCTCGAGACCGTTCGCGAGGCATTGTCGACGATTAGAGTAGAAAATCCGAAGCTGTTTGAGCGAATAAGGGACTTTTCGGTGAGCGCTGCTTCCTCCACTGCTGGTCGAATACTTTACGACCTGATCACCCAATTTCGAATATGAAAAGATTTTCTGCTGATGGCTTATCAACAAAATGCTCATATCACGGGTTATTGACCGGACCAAATTTCTCCGGTAAGTATCTCTTTCGCCGGGATAAGATTCATAAATGCTGAGTGTCAAATTTGACTTTGAAGTTCAGATTCGGGTTCCAACGCTGCAATATCAACAAAACGCTTATTGGGAATACGGTGGGAAGATTGTATCCATTTTCGCGTTAGTAAGTACATGAGAACAAATCTGCTTATTAGTCGACTTGCTATTCAGCTTCTTCTGTCTCCTTAACTTCCAAAGCTTAAATATTGGACGGGTGGTGCCGGAGGTCGGACTCGAACCGACATGAGCAGTGAAGCTCGCCAGATTTTGAGTCTGGTGCGTATACCAATTTCGCCACTCCGGCTGAAGGGCTGACATCATAAGGCCGTTTCGCCTGAATTGGCAACACCGTTCAAACGACGTCGCCTGCGAGAGGCTAAGTTGCTGGTAAGGCGTGACTTAGCCTCGTAGTAAAAACTTGTTTGCCACAATTGCAAGAAAACCGTTAGAATGCCTGAGCCAGGTATTGGGCCGGGCACGAATTTCGAAGCCCTTCTACCCTCAAACACTCACAAAAGAAACGAGCTCAGCTATTTCAATGCTCGCCGCCGTGCCCTGTCATCCTTCAGGAGAAACGACATGCCGACAAGTGCGTTGCCCCGGATACTGATAGTTGACGACGAAAGGGAAATTACCGAAATACTCGCCGACCTCCTCAGCGAAGACTACGAATGTCTTAAAGCTGGTTCGGCCGAACAGGCGCTCGAGTGCCTACGCGATGGCGAGTTTCAGTTGGTGATTAGCGACATCACCATGCCCGGAATGAGTGGTCTCGATATGATCCCTCACGTCAAACACATCAACACTGACACGGTCGTAGTCATGATCAGCGGTATGCAGACCGTCGAGAGCGCGATTGGCGCTTTGCGACTGGGCGCCTTTGATTACCTGATGAAGCCGTTCGATCTGCGACAGGTTGAAGCTGTCGTCAAACGAGCGCTCGAGTATCACGATCTCGTCGTCGCTAAGCGGCGCTATGAGAATCATCTCGAAGAGTTGGTCGAACAACGGACTGTCGAGCTCGATCGCGCGCTGAACTCACTCGAGGGTGCGTATCGCTCGACGTTGAAAGCGTTGACTGCCGCGCTCGAAACGAGAGACTCCGAAACGCACGGACATTCGGAGCGCGTCGTCAGTTACAGTTTGCGATTGGGACGTGAATGTGGTCTGAACAGCGAGCAGATGAAGTCGCTCGAGTTTGGATCGTTGTTGCACGACATCGGAAAGATCGGCGTGCCTGATTCGATTTTGCGCAAGCCGGCGAAGCTCACGGAGGAAGAGTGGGAACGCATGCGCGAGCATCCGTTGCATGGGCAACAGATTCTGCGCGGGATCGAGTTTTTGCAGGGTGCGGCGCGGGTGGTGGCCCAGCATCACGAGAAGTGGGATGGGAGCGGATATCCGTTAGGCTTGAGCCGCGAGGATATTGATGTGTGCGCTCGCATCTTTTCGGTAGCCGATGCGTTCGACGCGATCACGAGCGATCGCGTGTACCGGCGTGGGAAGTCGTATGAGGCGGCCGCGCAGGAGCTTGACGATTGGGCTGGACGGCAATTCGATCCGAAAGTTGTGGAAGCATTTCACCGCGTGCCGAAGGAAGACTGGGAAGAGCTTCATCGCCGCTCGTTGATGCCCAAGCCCGATCAATTCGACGTCCGCGAGCTGGTTCAGAAAATCGAATCGCGACTCGAAGTCGCCGTTTCATCGTAGGGCGTAGCCCAATTTCTTTCTTCAGCCGGCGGCGAGGCAAGCCTCGCCTCACATCCGGCGGCAAAGCCGATATGAGTCTTCTTGCACGAGCCGTGGCTTATCGCTGGTAGAAGCCGAAGCGAGTGGCTGGCAGAAGCTCTGAAGCGAGGGGCTGGCAGAAGCTGAAGCGAGGGGCTGGCAGAGGCTGAAGCGAGTGGCTGGCAGAAGCTGAAGCGAGTTGGCTGGCAGAAGCTGAAGCGAGTTGGCTGGCAGAGGCTGAAGCGAGTGGCTGGCAGAAGCTGAAGCGAGTTGGCTGGCAGAAGCTGAAGCGAGTTGGCTGGCAGAAGCTGATTACTTGATTAGTTGAGCGTTCCACTTCCCGGCTTCGCCGCCTGATGTGCGGTGAGGCTTGCCTCACCGTTGCTCCTCGTAGTGAATGGGCTGTGCCCTTGGTTCGGGCTTCGCCCTGGGATTAATTTTGCACAGTTGGAACGACGTAGCCGCGGCGGGCGTGGAGACTCAGGCCTACCCTGCGCGAGGCGACTTCGATGCGACGATATTCGCCCGCAGGGGCTTCGGCGAGAGGACGCTTGGGACGATAGGTCACGACGTATTCGGCGCCGATGGCGCGAGCAACTTCAGTAGCTTGCGCGAGCATTTCCTGGCTGTTCAGCGGCAACATCAACTTTCCGCCAGTTTCATCCGCAACATTCCGCAACACAGCCTGGCTCTTCTTAACTTCAGCTTCGTAAGCCTTTCGCTGTTTGCGCATCGCAGGATCGAACCGGATGCCGATGCCGAACGACGGCGAGCGGGTCATTCCCGGAGGCAGCGTCGGATCTGTCGCGGTAATCGGGTCAGAGCTCGGCGGCCGTGGCGACGCAGCCATCGGCGATTCTTTCTTCTCGGCCTTCTGCCTGACAAACTCCGTGTAACTAATGATATGCACGGTCGCCCTCGCGGCGATCAGCTTGCGCACAGCACCTTCGCGATCGGTTTTCACGCCCGGCGAATCAATACCGTCAGTGATCATCACGACGTGACGGCTTCCTTCAGGCCGATCCTTCAGTTGTTGACCGGCGCCGGCGATCGCTTCTGAAAAGCGCGAGCTTTTAGAAGAAATAAGTTTGTTCTTGAGCGTTTTAAGAACGGCGGCTTTGTCTTTGGTCCAGGGCTGGACCATTTCAGTCGTTTTGCCGGACTGCATCACGGCGATCCACGAACCCTGCTGAAGTCTGCCCACCAACTCGGCGGCCACCTGTCGCGTCAAGCTGGTGCTCTTCGAATTGCCTCCGAGACCACTCATCTCACCGCCTGTATCCAAAATAAAGAGGACATTCGCCGGCAAATGAGTAACGCTGCGAAGTTGTTGCGCCACGCCGTCTTCGAGCACCAGGACTTCGTCGAGAACGAGCGTCGGATCGTAATGGCCGTAGGAGTCGAGCGCAGTAACCGGCAGGCGCACTTCTTCGGTAAAGACGCGAACCGGTTCGTCGTCTTTCGGAGTCGGGGACGGCGACGGTTTAGGGGTCTGTGCAGCAGCGAGAGAAAAAAGAGCGCCGATAACGAATGCTGCAAATATGGGTTTAATCGTGAACACTGATTTAAACCAATTTTCAGGAAATTAAGCCTTTTGATGCCTGCACCGTTAGGGCGTTGCCTAAGTTAAACTGCTGGGCTTGTGCCTGAACGGCGGTGATCGCGACCGCGTCGACGATGTCGCGAGCCGTGCAGCCGCGGGAGAGATCGTTCGCCGGTTTGTCCAAGCCCTGCAAAATCGGGCCAATAGCCGTCGCGCCCGCCAATCTTTCAGTCAGTTTGTACGCAATATTCCCCGCCTGGAGATCGGGAAAGATCAAAACGTTTGCACGCCCCGCAACAGACGATCCGGGCGCCTTTGACTGCGCCACCGACGGCACTAGCGCCGCATCGGCCTGAAGCTCCCCATCGACCTGCAACTCCGGCGCACGCGCTTTCACCGTCCGCGTAGCTTCGACAACTCTATCGATCAACTTATGCTTCGCACTGCCTTTCGTCGAAAACGAAAGCATCGCCACTCGCGGCTCTGTCCCCAGCAACGCCCGGCAAGAATCAGCCGCCGCCAGCGCGATCTCCGCGAGTTCCGCCGCGCTCGGCTCAATGACGACACCGCAATCGGCGTAGATCATGGCCCCGTCATGGCCAAAATCGCGGATTGCTTAAAGCCATCAAGAAGAAACTCGAAACCAGCTTGAACCCGGCACGGACGCCGATGCAGTGCAGTGCTGCGCGAACCGTGTGCGAAGTCGTGTTTGTGGCGCCAGCGACCGACCCGTCAGCCTGGCCCATCCGGACCATCAGGTTTCCGTAGTACAACGGATCGGAAACCTGCGTCCGCGCTTCGTCAGGCATCAAGCCTTTCGCACGTCTCAGCTCGTGGAACAGCGAGACCATCTTTTCGAAATCGGCCGCGCGGCGATGGTTGATAATCGCGACGCCGCCCAGATCCACCCCGTTTTCACGCGCCGCAGCCGAATGACGTCTTCGTCTCCCAACAACGTGATGCGTGCGATTTGCTGCGCCGTGCACAGCCCGGCCGCGACTACCGTGCGTGGATCGTTTCCTTCAGGCAGCACGATGTGCTGTGGTCTTGACGCGGCGCGCTGGCGAATTCGTTCGAGAATGTCCATATATGATAGTGTTCATTTTCCGTTTGTCGTTTTCCGTTTTTCAAAACTTTTTCATTTAGTAAGCCAATGGGAAATGACAGACGACAAATGGTAAATGGACAAATGGAACACGGATTATGTAGGAGAAACTATGTCAGAACCAAGCCTGCGGAGCCGGATGGCAAATTTGCTGCTCTTCATCCCCAACCTGCTTTTGCTGTGCGGGCGCTTGATGGTGGATGGCAGAGTGCCGGCCAAGGAGCGATTGCTGGTCGCAGGCGCGATTGTTTACGCCGTCATACCGCTCGATTTCATCCCCGACATGTTTCCGTTTGTGGGCCAGATCGACGACTCCTACCTCATTCGATGACGTTGTTGCGGCTGATGACAGTGACCGATCCACGCGTGATCAGGCAGCACTGGCGGGGTGGCGGCGACGTGGTGGAATTGGTCGGGGCTATCGCATGTTAGCTTCGAAGTTGTTGCCCGCGGAAAATTAAACGAGTCTTGACAGCACAGATTGAGACTGACCGTCGTCTCGGAATCACTTGCTAAGCCGCGAGTGTCCAGTCAATCACGCCTTCCACTGATTTCGCCAGAGAGTGAACGACGTCCGGATTACTCGTCTTAAGTGCCCAGTACCTGATCTGTTCGCGCGTTGTCCCGTCCGATGCCGGACTTCGTCTAACGCGACGACGCGCAATTCCACGACGCAGAGTGTGCAATTACAAACCACTCGCGCGCTAGGCGAAAATCGTCGATTCAAACGCGATCAGCCGGATGTTCGGATGACGCGGCGGTCGCCAGTCGTCCTCGCCAAAAAGATACACTGACTCGGAGATGTCGGCGATGCGCATGTAACGATCGATGATCGGTTGCAGCAGGGAAAGTTTTTCCACGCCCTGCGTAAACCCTGCCCGAGCCGATTCGTGCGCAGCAAGACCGCGTTCTCGATCATTAGACAGGCATACTCGACGGACGCGGTCGTCGTGTGGCAGATAAAGCTCTCGCGTTCGAGAAGTCGCGTCGAGAAAGGCTGGCGATTTCACCGAGGTTTTCTGTCTCTTCGACGCCTGAGAACTTTAGTGCTTGCTCGAAGATGGAGAAGTTTTTCATGGGGGCCCTCCTGGACCGGCCCATGACTTTTACCCAAGTTACTCTGCAAGAGCGTTACGAATAGTTCGTTTAATTGTGTGCGTAACCACAAAAGGCACAAAGACCACAAGAGGCACAAATCTCTGTTTGAAAATCTGTGGCCTTTTGTGCTTCTTTGTGCCTTTTGTGTTTAGGTTTGCAGAGCGGTGAGGATCTTTTCGTGAATGCCGCCGAAACCGCCATTAGACATGATCGCGACAACGTCGCCTTCACGAAGCTCGGGCAGGATGTGCGTGACAATTTCGTCAGCGCCGGGTAGGGCCAACGCCGGCTTCCCTTGTTGCGAAATCGCGTCAATTAATTCGTTGGTATCAAGGGCGCGTCCCTTTTCTGTCACCTTCTGGCTGTCAAAGACACTGGCGACGACAACGTAATCCGCGGACGCAAACGCATTAGCATAATCCTCTTGAAAGACGGCCAGACGGGACGACCACGAACGCGGTTCGAAGATGGCGATCAACCGGCGATCCTGGTATCGCGCGCGCAACGCCCGAAGCGTTTCACGGACAGCGGTCGGATGATGAGCGAAGTCGTCGATGACCATAACGCCGCGCTGTTCGCCCCGCACCTCCGCACGCCGCTTTACGTTCTTAAAACTCGCAAGCGCCTCCGCGATCTTTTCCTGCGCTAACGCCCCACGCATCAGCCGCGATAATCACCGCGAGGCAGTTGAGCAGATTGAACTCGCCGAGCAACGGCGTCTGAAACTCACCCCACGATTCGTCCTCACGAAACACTTCAAAAGCGCGATAACTCCGCCCGAAAAGTCAGCATTGCGAACCTGCCAACGCGCATCGCCGTTCGTCCCAAACGTCTCCACTTGCGTGAACAGCTTGGAGCCAAACGACTCAACCACCGCGCGCACGTTCGGACTGTCCCAGCCGGCGATCAACCGTCCATTCTCCGGCACGAGATTCATGAAACGCCGAAAGGCGAGCTTCACCGCGTCGAGATCTTTGTAAATGTCAGCGTGATCGAATTCGATGTTATTGACGATAGCGAGCTCCGGCAGGTAGTGCATGAACTTCGGACCTTTATCGAAGTATGCTGTGTCATACTCATCAGCCTCGACGATCACATAGTCACTGTCAGTCACGCGAAAGCTGCTGCCGAAATTTTGCGCCACGCCGCCGATCAGGAAACTCGGATCGAGCCCACCCTGGTCCATCACCCACGCGGCGATGCTGGTCGTCGTAGTTTTGCCGTGCGTTCCGGCGACGGCGAGCGAATGACGGCCGCGAATAAACTCCTCTTTCACGACCTCCGCCTGCGAGCGATACAAGCAGCTTTCGGTTAAGAGTTTCTTCTACTTCGGGATTGCCGCGCGGGATCGCGTTGCCGACGATGACGCAATCAGGCGGCGGCGCTGACGTGTTCGCGTTCGAAACCTTGTAAGACGTCGATGCCGAGATCGCGCAGCATCGTGGACATCGGCGGATAGACGTTCTGATCCGATCCGGTCACGCGATGCCCGCGCGCCTGAAGCATTCCGGCGAGCGAAGCCATCGCAGTGCCGCAGATCCCGATCAGGTGGTAGTGCATCGACTTACTTTTCCAGTTCCAACATCTGTTTCTCGCCACGCGCGAGGATCATATCGTGGTCCACCATCAAATGGACCAGTTCGTGAAAGCTGACCTTCGGTTCCCAACCCAACTGTTGGCGCGCCTTGCTCGAATCGCCGAGCAGCAGATCGACCTCGCTCGGACGGTAATACCACGGATCGATCTCGACGTGCTCTTTCCAATCGAGATCGAGATAACCGAAAGTTTCTTCGCAGAACTCGCGCACCGAATGCGTCTCGCCGGTGGCGATCACGTAATCGTCACTCGCTTCCGCCTGCATCATCAGCCACATCGCTTCGACGTAGTCTTTAGCGTAACCCCAGTCGCGCTTGGCGTCGAGATTGCCGAGAAAGACTTTCTGTTGCAGGCCGAGCTTGATGCGCGTGGCCGCGCGCGTGATCTTGCGCGTGACGAACGTCTCGCCGCGTCGTTCGGATTCGTGATTGAAGAGAATGCCGTTGCAGGCGAACAGGTTGTAAGCCTCGCGATAGTTGACGGTGGCGTAGTAGGCGAAAACCTTGGCGCAGGCGTACGGCGAGCGCGGATGAAACGGCGTCGTCTCGCTTTGCGGTGTTTCGACCACTTTGCCGTACATCTCGGAAGAAGACGCCTGGTAGAACTTCGGCTTGATGCCGACTTCGCGGATTGCTTCGAGAATGCGAATCGTGCCGAGTGCGGTGACGTCGGTCGTGTACTCCGGCACGTCGAAACTGACGCGCACGTGCGACTGTGCGCCGAGGTTGTAGATCTCGTCGGGCGCGACCTGGCGCAGGATCGTGTTGAGAGAGCTGGAATCGCTGAGATCGCCGTGGACCAGGTAGAGACGAGTGCTCGTGTTGTGCGGATCGCGGTAGATGTGATCGATGCGCTGCGTGTTGAAGGAAGACGAGCGGCGGATCATGCCGTGTACTTCGTAGCCCTTCTCCAGCAGCAGTTCGGCAAGATACGAGCCGTCCTGCCCGGTGATGCCGGTGATTAGCGCTCGCTTGGTCAAGTTCCGTAAACCTCCTCGGTCATTTTCCAGTTGTCATTTACCATTTTTCACTTTTCATTGAGAACTATTGCCGAATCAAGCCTGCTGCCTTTCAAATGACAAATGCGAAACGGCAAACGACAAATGAAAAATAACTCAGCGTCTTTGCGCCTTTGCGGGAAACTTCATCTCCAACATCTTCGCACCGGCTCAAATTCATCGAGCGCAGCAAACACGCCACGCACGAATTCTTTTGCGGTCCATTTCTCAGCGCGAGCGCGACCTTGTTCGACGAGCGTGCGGCGCATGCTCTCGTTGTCGGAAAGCGTCTTCACCGCCGCGGCGATTTCCGACGGGTCGCGCGGATCGACGAAGAGCGCCGCGTTGCCGAGCTGTTCGCGAGCGCCCGGCACGTCGGAAGCGATCACCGGACAACCAAGCGCGAACGCTTCGAGTGGCGGCAGGTTCTCCGGTCCAAAAAATGTCATGTACGTAAGCGCGAAAGCGCCACGATACAGCGCGACCAAATCTTCCAACGGCACAAAACCAAGAAACGCGACGTCGATCGACGGCTGCAACTGCGCCGCAAACTGCTCGAACATACTCTTCGTTCCCTTTATTGCTCCCGACAAACACCACCGGCATGTCGATCTGATATTCGCGTTTTAACGCCGCCGCAGCGAGCAACAAGTTCGCGTGGTTTTTATGCGACCAAAACTGCGCCGGATAAAACAAGTAATTGTTCTTCAATCCGTGTTTCTTAAGCACGGCGGCGACATCACTCGGTTTGGCATTCAACGTAAACGCCGGCGTCGGATGCGGCAGTATCTTAATGCGATTGCTCGTGACCTGATAGAACCTTTCGATCTCCAGCCGCCCTTCTTCGGTCCCGGCGATGATAAACGTCGCGCGACGCAGATACTCGCCGTAAAAAGTCTCGCGCCGCCGCCATGTTCCGTCAGAGCTGACTTCCGGAAACCACGGCTGCAACCTGTGCTGCAAGTCCCAAACGATCGCGATGTACGGCAGATCGAGCTGCACTGCCTCCGCGCCGACAAACCACATAAACTCGACGCCTGCTTCGCGGCAAAGTTGTTCGAGACGCGTCTGCCGTTTCTTATTCTCGATCAGCGAGTTGAGCCCGCTTTGCGCGCGCGCGAAAACGCGTTGGCCCAGGTTGCCGGGAAAGCCGACGGCTTCGAAACGCGTTATTCGTCAGGAAACTGCGAAAACTTTCAGGCCGGCGGCAGAAGAGCACAAACGAATGGCTAGTCTCGTCGATGAGGTCGAGCAGCGCGCGGAAGATGTCTTCCTGAATCGTGTAGCCGCCGCCGACTTCCGGCGAAAAGTCTTCGAGAAATACGCCGACCTTCATGTTTGGTAAGTTCTCTCCTCGACGAACAGAAGGTTTCCCGCAAAGGCGCAAAGGCGCAAAGGTAAAGGTGCAAAGGCGGCAGGATAAAAGGCAGCGAATGCCATATTGAACTCTGCTTTGCGCCTTTCTTCTTTGCGCCTTTGCGCCTTTGCGGGAAACTTCTTCATCTCAATTTCGCCGTGCCACGGCCACGATGTGCCAGGTTTCTTCGGAGATAGTTTCGTCATCAGTAAAGCCGGCGAACCATTTGACGGGGGTAAACTGATACGACGACAACCAGTACGCCATCTCCTGCAGCAGAAAATAACGATTCACCTGAGTTTCAGTCAGCGCGGAATACGTCGCGTCGTCTTTCAATTCGTAGATCGAATAAGTCACTCTGCTAAGTTGATTCGCAGCGTCCAACGCCGTTTCGGAGATGCGAAGCACGAGTCGAATCGTCAGTCTGCCAACGCCTCACGCGCACCGGATCGTAGTGGCGAATCATTGCCGCCGCGTGCCAAAACTCGAAAATAAACAACCCGTCCGGACGGAGATGTTTGTGAACACCTTCAAACACTTTGGTGAGTGCCTCGTTTGTTCGCACATAACCGATCGCGTCAAAGAGACAGATAACCGCGTCGAATGGTCCACCGCCGACGTCGAGCTTTGTCATGTCCTGTAACTGAAACTCGACGCGCGAATGTTTCTCCTCGGCTTTCTGCTTTGCGCGGCGCAACATGTCTTCCGAATAATCGGAGGCGACGATTTCCCGTCCCGGCTTTTCGAGATGGAAACGCATGTGTGCCGGTGCCGCAAGCGATCTCCAGCAGGCGGTTGACTGGTCCATCCGAGAATAGCTTCGTCAGACATTGATCGACGAACGCCGCTTCGGCTGGGTATGGTTTCTCAGCATAAAAGAGATCGTAAAGGTCGGCGTGTCTGCCTGAGTATGAAGTCAACGCTATTTAATCCCGCAGCGTGCCTACAAGTGCGACACCGCTTCCTTCCGGCTCGCGGAAGCCTGCCTGACAACGTCCGCTATCTGTTGAATAACTGGTTCTGAAAGCGAGTAGGTGGAAGGAAGATACAAGACCGTTTTCCCACAGGCTGTCGGCGACGGGACACGGCACGGCGCGAAAGCCGGGCCGCTACTGCAAACAAGGTTGCTGATTCATCGGGCAAAAGAACGTTCGCGTGTCGATACCAGTCGGCGGCATTGCGCAAATGATCCACCAACTCGTCGCGCGACATGCCAAACTCCGGATGGACCACGACCGCGTACATCCAGTAAACATTGCGCGCCCAGTCGGCTTCGTGCGGAAGCTGAATCCCTTCGATGTCTTTCAGAAAATGTTGTAAGTTTGAGCGATGCGGCGTTTTTCGGAAATGATGTTGTCGATCTTGCGAAACTGGGCCAGTCCCATCGCGGCCTGGTAACCCGTCATGCGAAAGTTGAAACCAGCTTCTTCGTGGCAGAAGCGCGGCTTTGTGAACGCGAGATTGCGGAGCAGACGCAGACGTTCCGCGAATTCCTGTTGTTGGTCGTGACCATCCCGCCTTCGCCTGTCGTGATCACCTTGTTGGCGTAAAAACTGAAACACGCCATATCGCCGAAGCTGCCGGTCATGCGTCCGCGGCACGTCGCGCCGTGCGACTCGGCGCAATCTTCGATCACGAGCAGGTTGCGCTTGCGCGCGATCTCCATCAGGCGGTCCATATCGACCGGATGGCCGTAGAGATGCACGGGAATGATGGCTTTGGTTTTATCTGTGATTAGACCTTCAATCGAGATCGAGATCGAGGTTCCAGGTCACGTTCTCTGAATCGACTGGGACCGGAATCGCGCCATTGTGGATCACCGCGAGCGCGGTCGCGATGTTGGTGCTGGAACTGACGAGCACTTCGTCCCCGCGACCGATGCCCGCCGCCGCCACCGCGACGTGCAACGCAGTGCTGCCGCTGCTGACCGCAACGCCATATTCACAGCCAACGTAATTCGCGAACTCCTGTTCGAACTGAGGAATAGCTTCGCCAAACGATCCGGAAATCTCGCCGCGGCGCAGCGCCGCCACGACCGCCTCGATCTCTTCTTCGCCGATGATGGGTTCGAAGACCTCGATCATGAATTGTTTTTGACCTCTACGTTGATCTTGTCGTTCTCCGCGCCGAGAAACGGGCCTTGCTTGACGCTGATGCACTGCATGTCTTCGAGCACGCGAACCGCGTGCGTGCCGTGGATCAAGAGGATGCCGTCGCCGGCGCGCAAGACCACTTCGCGAAAGTGATTGCCGTCTTTGTCGAAGAAGTCGACCGCGACTACGCCGCGTTGCACGACAAACATCTGTTGCAGATCGTTGATGGTGCGATTGACGGGCTTGTGATAGTGCGGCGCTTCGACAAAGCCGGCCTCATGCGCCAGCAGCCCAAACTGAAACGACGAATCGTCGGGCGAGAAGAACTTCGTTATCGGGACGTTGGTGTTGGCCCAGATGATCTCGGCGTACCTGATCCCGTCGTGTTCGACTGTCTCGAAGCCGTTTTCCATGAAGTTGGCAGTGAATATAACCGCTAATGTTGAGCGTGTAAACGAGCCAAAAAACCGGCGTCGCGCACCGTGACGCGACGCTCGCCAAGCGACAGAACGCGGTCGTTAGACTCAACGAACTTGAACACCAGCTCGTAGTTTGCAGGAACAGCAGCGAACAGCGCCTCCGCGCTGACGAGGGTCAGCGGCTGACTGGACTTGCCCGGCGGAGCATTCGGCAGTCTGCCGGGACCGTGACTTGCGAGATCCGTCTCTTGTCTCGTGAAAACAGGCGCGTCCACGTCTGCGACTGCCGTGCGCGTGATGTAAACATGCGCGAATTGAAGCGCAAACAACGTCTCGAGCACACGCAACGGATCGGGCGTGTATTGCAGCACTCCCTGGGCGATCGCCAACGTGCGCGATTCCAATTCTTCAGTTGCTGCAATGAGATCCGAGTGAAAAGTCAGACTCGGATCGTCGTTCAGGTTCCGGCCCGCGGCGGCCATTGCCGCGGTTTCCGCAATCGACCAGTGCCGAATGCGATCGGGAACGAGTTGTTTAAGCTCGAAGTAACTCGCGCCACACGCGCCGCCCAACTCCAGCACGTCAAGTGGCCGCTGCGGGTCAACATACGACAGCACGAAAAGGTTCTGCGCAAGCTGACGGCTCTCGATCGTGCGAGCAGCAGCCGTTGCCAAAGTGTCTTTGTATCGCTTCGTCTTTTCTTTGACGATTTCAATGAGGGCGGGATCTTCGTATGAGTCGGAATCTTTCAGCGCTTCGTCATAACTCGCATACGCGCGCAGCTTCGCGGGGCTTTCACGATTCAGGAACGTAGCTGCGAGATGGCGGATGCGCGTGTGCGCCGTCACTTGACCAACTCCAAACACGCAAGCCCGCGCTCCCCGGCCGGATAGTCTGGCGGGTATTCGACCGTCGAATTGGGATCGCCGTACTTGCTGGCGTGTACGTCGAAAAACTCGCAATCTTTGCAGGCTTCGCGAGTGCTTCGCTGCCAGCCGTCCGGATGATACTGAAAGATGTTCTCTTTCTGCCGCGACGGACCAAACGCGCCAATCAATGTGTCGACCAGCTCCGAGTCAAACTGTTGGAACCAACCGTGGTTCTCATATCGTCCAAAAGGAAACGAAATGTAGAGCACGCCACCCGGCTTCAACACTCGCTTCAACTCTTTCACGGCCAGGATGAACTCACTCGGATCGCTTCGTTGGGCCACCTGGCCTTCGGCGTACATCGTGTTGTCCATGCCGATGTGTTCGATCGTCGAAATGCAGGCGACTGAATCAAAGCGATCGTCGCGGAAATTAAGATCGCGCAAGTCACCAAACACGTACGACACGCCGAGTTTCCAGAAAGCGTCGCCTTCAGGCGCGAGCGTGACGATCGTTCTTTCCTTATCTTCGAGGGCGGGAGCAGTTAGAACGTAATCGTAGTTGAAAGCCGAGCCGGCATCGAGAAAGCGGCCGTTGCTATTACGTCGCACGCGCGAGAGCACCCACGGGATCTCGATCAGGCGCGCGTCGAGCCGGTAGCCATATGCGGGCGGCAACGCACGGTCTTCGGCGAGCGTGTTGAGCAAAGACTCGTCGACGACGGCTTCACTCAAACACTTCTCGCGATATTCGTAATAGCCTTCGCGCCACGGACGGCGATCTGATTTCAGATACGAAGCAAGACGCTTTCGTTTGACGGCGTTCCACGCAGTCTTCCCCACGGAGCCTTTGATTCGTGAGGCGATGCTAAGCACAGACGACATTGGTTTCTCAGTTCCTCTGCGTATCTCTCTGCGTATCTCTGCGGTCCTCTGCGTTCTCTGCGGTTAACACAGAGGAACGCAAAGGGCCGCAGATCACATAACTTCTCAACCCAGATAGTGATTCAGGATGTCAGTTAGTTCCTGCATCCTATGATAATAAGAATGTTCGCACAAGGTGCGTTTTTGCCCGGCCTGCGCAACAGCTTCCCGCTCGTTATCGTGCTCGAGGTAATACTCGACCAGCTCGACACACTCGGCGATTGAACGATACGCAACCACCTCGACGCCGATCTCAAACAGCTCGTGCAGGTTTGTTTTCCAGTCAGTCAACAACATCGTGCCGACGCCCGTTGCTTCGTACAATCGCATGTTGGCGGCGAACTGTTCGGCCATGTCGATGTGGATGTTGAGCGCAATCTCCGAACGCTGAAGCTGACGATACATGTCGTAGCCCCAAAGCGGCGGTTTTACGCGGTGATGTAGAGGCGAATCAGGCGGCAGACTGTCGACCCCGGCGCCCCAGCACAAAAGCGGAACATGTTTACTCAGCGCCTCCAGCAACTCGAGCCGTTGTCTATGGTCATTGCTGACCGAACCGATAAACGTAAGCTCAGCATTCTTCGGTTGAACACCAACACGATCGAGAACAGTTTGCTCAAAACCCAGCCGCAACATTTCAGACCGTGCGCCAGCCTTGCGCAAGCGATCGACAAAATGCGGCGCGGCGCTGAGGATTAGATCGAACGGCGTTAGATCCAGATTCGGCGGGATCGGATAAGCCATCTCGCCAACGAGCAGCTTCGTGTGTTCTTTCAGCGTCCGGTGAAAGTGCGCGGGAAGATATAGAACGTCGCAAACGAAGATCACGTCCGGCTTGAACGTGCGCGCCTGGGCCGCGACAACCTCAAGCTCCCATGGCGGGATATTCATGCCCGGAATTTTCGGCCGCGCGCGAAAGCGATCCACCACTTCGCGTTTCAATCGTTGCCGCACTCGAAGAAACGTAGATCGCGTCGGGTCGATCTTTAGCCCGTTCTCGGCAGCCCAACGAATCTGAATCGGCTGCGCGTTGACGATGAACTGTTCGACCGCATGGTCCAGCTTTCGCAAATTGAGCGGCAGGAAGTCAGCGCGGCCAAAACCGGTGTCATAGATCGTGCGAAGCTGTTCGCCGGAGGTTTGTTGCGCAAGATGCGGATCGTTTTCGTAGACGAGACGCAGCGACTCCTGGTAATGAGTGTCAAGAATTAGAATCCGCATCTATTTCGTGGCGACTATCAGGTTCCAGCCAAATCTCGGCGCCAGTTGTTTTTTGCAAAGCTGATCGAGAACGTCGACGTGCTTCATCAACCACGCCGGTGAAAATGCGATTTCAAACGCGCCTTCGTTAAACTTCATTCGCAGCATCATCGCGAGGCGTCCAAACACAGGCGTGACATACACGCGCAGCGGCAGGCCCAGCATTCCATTCCACAGATCATTCACGAAGAACCCGATCGTCATGTCGTGCTCGACGATCTTGAAGCCGCTTTGTTTGAACAGCTCCTGCCATTCGGCGGGAGATCGGAATTGTAAGTGCGGCACGCCCGGGACCCACGGAATCCCGTTGGCTCTTCGCTTCTCGATCGAATACTTAAAATAGCGCTCGAAGATAGCGCTCTTGTTCGGCACGATCGAGAAAAACAGACCGCCTTCGTCGAGGAGGGCGTGAATGTTGCGGCAGTAGCCGGACGGATCTTCAAGATGTTCGATCACGTCAAACGCGATCGCCAAATTAAAACGTGCGGGATCGTTTTCTAACTGTTCCAGTGGCTGCGTGAAGAGCTTTGGCGGACAACGGACTGCGTTCCAGTCGTAAGAACGGTAATACCGCTCCATCACGTTTGGATCGAGATCGACCGACGTGACACGGAAACCGAGTCGCGCCAGCTCGTAGGAATCACGCAACGAGCCGG
Source organism: uncultured Acidobacteriota bacterium (assembly GCA_963770215.1). Classification (GTDB taxonomy): domain Bacteria; phylum Acidobacteriota; class Blastocatellia; order Pyrinomonadales; family Pyrinomonadaceae; genus PSRF01. The sequence goes on along the minus strand of CAVYOP010000004.1, from coordinate 185,253 downwards.
CGCCGAAGTCGAGCGCGTGGGGAGACGGAACATTTTTCCGGATGTGGTCGAGTCTCGACGAAAAGACGTTCCAGCGATACTGGACGTTGCGTGTGTTGCAGCCGAAAAGTTTTGAAATGTCGTCGCGGCGATCGAAGATCAGCGGCGTTGCAGAATCAGTCTCCGTCTCCGACTCCGCCGCTGAATTAACTTTCTGAGTTGTGGCTTCAGGCGAACCTGATTTTGGCCCAACCAGCGCCGCGATCAGTAAAAAGGGAAGAAAAACAAGAAACAGGACCAGCCACGCTACGCAGACCACGAACAGCACGATCAGCGCCCAGACAAGTCTGAGACTGAAGAACACAAGTTTCATCAATCACGCAGAAACGTCAGCCGTCGTCATTGCATTCACAATCGACTCGAGTTGCGTCTCCGTCAGCTCCGGATACATCGGCAGACTAACAACTTCGTTGGCTACTCTTTCTGTCACAGGCAAGCTGCCCAAGGGGATTTGACGATCCTGATACGCGGGTTGCACGTGCAACGGCACCGGATAATGAATGCCGGTCGCGATGCCTTCGTCCTTGAGTTTCTTCTGCAACGCCTCGCGCTCCGCTAAACGAACGACGAACAAGTGCCAAACAGGCTCCGCGTTTGGATTCACTGTTTGCGGGCGAAACTCACTCGGCGACAGCGATTCGAGATAAAAATCCGCGTGCGCTCGCCGCTTCTGGTTCCACTCGTCGAGGTAACGAAGCTTCACGCGCAGGATCGCGGCCTGCATTCCATCGAGACGGCTGTTCACGCCTTCCATCTTGTGCGTGTACTTCTCGAGCCGTCCGTGATTAGCCAGCATCCGAATGCGCTCGATCAGATCTTCATCCTGACTGACAACCGCGCCGGCATCGCCAAACGCGCCCAGGTTCTTTCCGGGATAAAAACTGAACGTCGCCGCATCGCCGATCGATCCGACTCGTTGTCCGCGCCAGCGGCCGCCGTGTGCCTGCGCCGCATCCTCGACTACTTTCAAACTGTGCTTGCGCGCGATCTCCATGATCGCGTCCATGTCGCACGACTGCCCGTAAAGATGGACCGGAATGATCGCTTTCGTCCGCGGCGTAAGCGCCGGCTCGATCAGCGCCGGGTCCATCAACATCGTGTCTTCCAGCACGTCGATAAATATCGGCGTCGCACCGGTCGCCGAGATTGCTTCTGAGGTCGCGATAAAGGTATGAGCGACGGTGATCACTTCGTCGCCTGGTCCAATACCGAGCGCGCGCAACGTTAAATACAATGCATCAGTGCCGTTGCCGACGCCGACACACGCCTTCGCTTCGCAGTACGCGGCAAACTCACTCTCGAAACGCTTCACTTCCTCGCCGCCGACAAACGCGCTTTTGGTAATGATGTTCTGAATCGCCGCGTCGACTTCCGACTTGATCGTTTGATACTGATCGAAGAGTCCGACGAGCGGAATGTTTTGAGTCATCTTGAATTCTGTTTCCCTTTTTGTGTGACCGGCTTGCTGGCCCGGATCACCAACCGGCTGCCGAAATATTTAATCAACGAAACCGATGAGAGCTTTTCGAGCTTATGAATGAAATCGCGCGCGCCCGTCGACAGGTCTTTACTGAAAAGGTCCGGCTGGCCCATCAGCGCGCCTTCGAAGTAGTCGATCTTAAGTCCGTTCTTCTTCAGTTCTCGGCTCAGGCCCGCGGGGTTCTGGAAACGTCCTTTCGTGGGATTCTGGAACTTGTGTTGGTAATACTTCTTCAAACCGTATATTGAAGCCCTATTGTAAGTCAAAAGCACGAGGTCGCCGCCGGGCTTCAGGATGCGCGCAAACTCCGCGACCGATTCACGCCAGTCGAAAACGTGTTGCAGCACGCGCGAGCAGACGATCAGGTCGTAAGAACTGTCGGGGATCTCGATGCGCGAGGCTTCCTTGCAGAGTTTCGTGTCGAAGTTGATGTTTAGGTCGCGCGCGGCTTGGGTGGCCTGGTCCAGTTGCTCTGACGAGATGTCCATGCCGGTGATGTGCTTCGCGTGCGGCGCGTAGATCGGCAGCAGGCGGCCGTTGCCGATGCCGACGTCGAGGGCGCGCTCGTATTTGCTGCCTTTGAGTGCTTTCGCGAGCGCGGCTTTTTCGAGCGTGTCGATCACCTGGCCGCGAGCGGGTTTGAACCAACTGCCGTAATCGGTCTCGTTCCAGGTGTCGCGCTTGGATTTGGCAAAGTCGTCTCGGTTCTGTTCCACGCGTTCAGTCATCCTCTAAACTCCAAAGTATTTTTCCAGTGTGTCTTTATCATCAGGGCGGATTTGCAAATCTTTCAACTGCGAAGGATAGAAGAGGTTCATGCCCTGGCCTTCGCTGAGCGTCAATTCGTCGAGCGTCGCAGACAGCTCGCCGGCAAACGCGAACTCGCGTTTGTTGTTCTGGACAAACTCGCGAAACAAGCCGAAGTTTCGCATCTCGAAATCGATCTCTTCGTGTACTTCACGCGCGACGGCTTCGACGGGCGACTCGCCGTCTTCGATCGTGCCCCCGAATAACGACCAGTGGCTCGGATAACGAATCGCGGGGTTGTCGTCGCGCTGTTGCAGCAGCACTTGGCCGAGCTGATTTATCAAGATCGCGCTGACGCCGCCCGGGCCTTTCGTGTCGTTCAGTCGGGTCTTTAGTTGCTGATACTGCTCGATGTCGTCGGGGGTGGAAAAATCATAACGCATTCCGCGCAGTAAATAGATCAGCGCGTCGCGGTGCTGGATGATTGATTCGAGATAATCGCGGAAGATGTGTTCGCGATTTTGATCAAATGACGGCAGGAAATTCAGCGCCTCGCGTTTGAGGAAGATGCAGCCTGTTGAATTGATTGCGAGGCCAGACTTGTTGTCGTTAGTGCTTCGATAGTCATAGACGTTTGGCTCGAAGTTGCGATGAGCGGAAGTGAAATAGGATTTTCGATCGCGTTGGGTGTTGGGTGTTACGGTCCCCAAAATTACAAACGCGGATTTGTTTGAATTAAAAACTTCATAGGCGCGCCGCAGGTCGGTTTCATCGCTGTAAATGTTATCGGGGCAGAGAACAACGAAGTCATCGTCAACGTTTGCAGACGCAATCGCGTGCGCAAGGCCGAGCGGTCGTTCCTGATAAGCCACTTCAACGCCAAGATCGAGTTCAACAATCTTCTCTGCAAGATGGCCCACGACAACCACAATTCGCGAAACGCCGATCGTCTTCAGCGTTTCGATCGACTGTTCGAGGAGCGTGCGTCCTTCGACCTCGATCAACGCCTTCGGAACGGTTTCGCCGAGTTGGCCCATGCGGGAAGCTTTGCCGGCGGCTGGAATTACACCCGTAAGACCCATAATTACAACGTGACCGCCCGCCCGGACGTGAGCGCCGTCTGCGTTGCTTCTAGCACGGCCACCACGTCGCGCGCATGTTTCGGTCCAGTCAGGGGAGGCTGGCCGTCGCGCAGGCATTCGAGAAAATGTGCGGCTTCTGTTTTGAGGGGCTCCTGGAAATTGATCTTCGGCAACAGGATGTCGCCGGTTCGGTGAATCAACTGGTAATCGCCTGACTGGTCGTAGTCCATGCGTTCGCCGATCTTGGGGACGCGATCGACGCCCTTGTCGTAGATTTTGATCTTGTCGTCGCTGACGTCGTCATAGACGACCATCTTGCGGCTGCCGACAAGCGTCATCTTGCGGATCTTGCCGGGGTCGAGCCAACTCACGTGAATGTGACCAGTCACGCCATTCGCCCACTTCAACGTCGCGAACACGACGTCTTCAATGCCCGGTTGAATGTAACTGACGCCGGTGGCGGAGACTGTTGCCGGAAGCTCGTCGTTCATCAGGTACATCATTATGCTGACGTCGTGCGGCGCGAGGTTCCACCAGGCGTTCACGTCCGAGCGCACCTGGCCCAGGTTCAAGCGCTGGCTGTAGATGTAGTAAAGCTGGCCCAGGCTTTCGTCAGCCAACAACTTTCGCGCGTAGCGCACGGCGGCGTTGTAGAGAAACGTGTGGCCCACCATCAACGTCTTACCTGTCGCCGCAGCGAGATTCACCAGCTCGTCAGCTTGCGCGGTGCTGGTCGCGAGCGGCTTTTCGACGAAGACGTGTTTGCCGCTTTCGAGCGCCTGTTTCGCGAGCGCATGATGCGAGGCGGCGGGCGTGGCGACGATGACGGCGTCGATTTCCGGATCGTTCAGCAGTGCATCGACTTCCGGGACCACTTCCGAGCGCGGGAAATTTGCGCGCACGTAATTTTGCCGCTCCGGGTTGATCTCGGCGACGAACTTTACCCAGCAACCGGGCTGGGCCGAAAAGTTTCGCAGCACGTTCGGTCCCCAGTAGCCGCAGCCGATCTGCCCGATAGTAATTTTTTTATCTACTGATGACGGCATAGTTGTTCTGATCATTCTCGATCAAGCCAGTCTTCACGGTGTAACCATCGCAAATCTGCTTCAGAAACACTTCCCAACTCTCCGGGCTCCAGAAATTGATGTGGCCCTCGAACGTATCGATCCGCCCATTTGGAACCGTGACGAGGGCGACGCCACCCTCCGCCAGCATTCGCAAGATATTGCGCAACGCGACGTCGGGATGCAGCAGGTGCTCGAGCACCTCGACGCAGAACATCACGTCGAATTGAGATGAGCTTCCTTCGTAAACATCAAAATAGCAAAACTCGACGCCCGGCACTTTCACGCGCGCGATGTCGAGTGCTTTCTCAGAGTACTCGAAACCCGTCAACGAACGAGGTTGAAACCGGGTCTTTATCGCGTTGAGCAAACCGCCTGTGCCGCAACCGATGTCGGCAACGCGTTTCTCATCGTAATTAGCGCCGTGGCTGCTCAGCAGATCGATCAGTCGATCGTAGAACGCCGGCTCCAGGTACGACTCGACTGTTTCCGGATCGGAATAAAACTCGTTCAACCCTTCCTTCGAGTTGTGATGGAGAGGGGAAGCAACGACCGGCTTTTTGGGGGTGTTTGAGTTGCCGGTTTGCGACTCCAGTCGATAGATCCCGATTCCTACGGCCGAAAAAGCTCTCTTTATTAAAGCCTTCATTTACTTCGACCCGTTGCTGGCACTCCATTCCTGTTCCAACAAAACTCCCGAGTGCGACGACGGCGGCATGCGGCCTGTGCCGTAGAAATCGCCCGGCTCCACGACCAACGTCACCGCCTGTTGAATCCAATCGAGAATCACGTCGTTTGCGCGCACGATCAAACCCGCCGTGTAATTTCCCGGCATGAGCGGCAGCTTTTTGATCTTGCAGGTAAAGTATCCGTTGCGCGCGATCGACTCAAACGATTCGCCGGCAATCCCATTGCCCAACATACTGACAAACCCGCCGGCGTTTGAAGATATACCAATCGCCACCGACACGTTTTGCAAATTTTCGTCATGGCTCGAATAGTAAATCCGGAAATCGATCTCTTGACCGGTCGCGAGATATTCGAGCTCGTTCCCCTGGCTGTCAAACGTGGCGAAGTCTTCGATGCGAACGCGTCCGTTCCCTTGGCGATCGGTGCGCTCGGCGAGCCTCGTCTTCGTGATCTTGTGGACCTGCGACAGATACTGTTGCACCGCGCCATCAACACTGCCGAGCGGATACTCGACCTTTCCTTCCCACAGGAGCATCGCGCTCGAGCACAACGACGACACCGCCGCCATGTTGTGACTCACGAAGATCACCGTCCGCCCCATGCTCGCGACGTCGCGCATTCGGCCGAGACATTTCTTCTGAAACGCCGCATCGCCGACTGCCAAAACTTCGTCGACGACCAGTATCTCCGGCTCGAGATGTGCCGCAACGGCGAAAGCCAGCCGCACGTACATGCCGCTGCTGTAGCGCTTCACCGGCGTGTCGATAAATTTCTCGACCTCCGCAAACGCGACGATCTCGTCAAACTTCGATTCGATCTCGCGGCGCGTCATGCCGAGGATCGATCCGTTGAGAAAAATGTTCTCGCGGCCTGTCAGTTCCGGATGAAAGCCGGTGCCGACTTCCAACAGACTCGCCACGCGCCCGTAAAGTTCCACACGTCCTGTCGTCGGCTCGACGATGCGCGAAAGCACCTTGAGCAGCGTCGATTTTCCTGCGCCGTTGCGCCCGATGATGCCGACCACGTCGCCAGGCATCACTTCGAAACTGACGTCCTTCAACGCCCACAATGTCTGCGAGTTGTTGTTTCCGCGCAGGTAGCGCAGCGGCTTGCGCGCCATGTCCATCACCGTTTCACGCAACGTCGAATAGGCTGCGCCCGATCCGCCCAGGTAGTAGAGCTTGCTGAGATCTTCCACTTTGATGATCGGTCGCATTCTTATTCAGCCAGGAATGAAGTTGTCAGATGATGTCGGCAAAACTTCTTTCCGCCTTGCCAAAAGAATAGACAGAATAGAACAGCATCGCGATCGTCAGGACGGTGGCGATGCTCGAGGGCGGGCCAGTCAAAAGGAAGTCCGAAGAGGGCCGAACGATAGCCTTCGATGATCCCCGACATGGGATTGAGCATCAACACCCAACGCCATTTCGCCGGCACGGCGGACGACGGCAGGATCACGGAGGAGACGAACAGCCACAGTTGAATCACAAACGGCAACGCGAAACGCACGTCGCGATATTTTACGTTCAAGGCCGACATCCACGTGCCGACGCCGAGTCCGAAGAGCGCAGTTAAGCCAACGAGCGCCGGGAGAAAGAACACCTGCGCGGTCACGGGGACGCGATAGTAAAGCATCAGGACGACCAGCAGGATGAACGAGAGCACGAAGTCGACGAGGCCGGCGAGCATTGCGGCGGCCGGAACGATCAGACGGGGGAAGTAAACCTTCGTGATCAGGTGCGCGCTGCCGACGAGACTATTTCCGCTGGCGGTGATCGTGTTGGCAAAGAACGTCCAGGGGACGAGGCCGGCGAGAGCGAACACCGGGTACGGAATGCCGGCCGATTCGACGCCGGCGAGCCTGCCGAAGAAGATCGTAAAGATGATCATCATAAACAGCGGTTGCAGGATGGCCCACGCCGCGCCGAGCAGGGTTTGTTTGTAACGCACCTTTACGTCACGCCACGTCAGGAAGAAGAGCAGTTCGCGATACGCCCAGATATCGCGGAGATTGATCAGGTTCCACTTGGCGCTGGGTTGAATGACTACCAGCGGCTCCTCAGGCAAATGAATCGTCATGCCTGGCGTTTGAGAGTTCTCAACGGGTGCTTGAGAGTTCTCGGCGGAGATAGCGGTGGCGACGGGAATTGTTTGCGGTGCAGTCGGCTTCATTAGAAGAGCATGACAGTCTAGCCAGCGATGCAAGACTGGTCAACCACGGATCACTGTTGGTACCAGTGCCATTGCAATTCGTACGGTGGCCTGTGTTGGTACCAGTGCCGTTGCAATTCCTACGGTTGAGTACGCCGAAGGCGTTGGATAATTGGAGCCCAGGGTTGTTTCAACCCTGGGTCAAATCCGATCAACAAGGATTTGAACTCTGAAGGAGTTCCGAGCGCGCAGATCCAACGCTTTCAGCGTTTCAAGTTCGTGGTTGCACTGTACCCCAGGGTTGAAACAACCCTGGGCTCCAATTATCCAACGCCTTCGGCGTACCTTCTGCGATGCAAGACTGGTCAACCACGGATCTGTTGAATACGATCGCGGATTAGTTTGCCGATCGTTTGGGGGGAGAACTGGGACTTGATGGTTTGTTGGGCGTGGTGGCCGAGCCGGGAGCCGAGTTCGGGATCGGCGACGAGTGTTTTCATCCAGTGGGAGGCTTGGTCGAGGTCGGGCTCGGCCCACGACTGGTGCGCTTTGTAAGGGCCGTAATCCTGGCCGAGTTTGACGAGCTGGTAATCGATGGCGATGGAGTTTTCTGGGGTCATGTAGTCGATGTTACCCGACCAGTTCGTGATGATGGCGGGCTTGGCGAGGCTCATCGCTTCCGCGGGGCCGAGGCCGAAGCCTTCGGAACGGTGCAGGGAAACGAAGCAATCGCAGGCTTTGATCAGCGAGGTAACTTCGGCGCGATCCATGATCCGGTCGATGACAAAGACGTTTTCGAGTCCCGCCGTTTCTTCGCGCATTGATTGCATCAATGGCTGTCGATAGTCAGGATTGTTGAACTTCATCACCAGGCCAACATTCTTTTGCGTGTTTGGCGGGAATGCCTGTTTGAAGGCGCGCAAGACGCCTAACGGGTTCTTTCGCTCCAGGATGCTGTTGGTGTCAAACATGGCGAGGAAGAGGTAGCGATCTTCCGGCAGTCCGAGCTGTTGTTTTGAGAGCGCAGGAGCGTTGCTCAACTGCACCACGGTCGGAATGCGCACGACCGGGCGCGAAGTTTTCGGCGATACGGCGTCGGCGATGAACTGCGACGCCGCCCAAACTTCGTCAACAAACTCAAACTCTTTCACCCATTCGTCCGGCAACTCCGGAAGCTCCCAGTACCAGTGTCCGACCACGTAGCGGTCGCCGAGCAATGCCGGTTGGACCTGCGTCCGCAGTTGCAGACTCTGATCGGGGTTCATGCAGATCACTGTGAGGTCGTAATCGGAAGCGTCGACTTCTTTGTGCTTCCACGAGTAATCCGTGTGCTGCGAGAAGTTTCCGCTTTCGACGTTGATGATGTTGAAAGGAACGCCGGCGCTTTCGAGGGCGGAGGCCATGCCGCGGGCGGCGACTCCCAAACCCATTTCGGCGCGGATGTACGCGATGAAATTGACGCCGTGTTCAAACGAGAAGTGCGGGTTGGCGCGGAAACGTTTCTTGGCGCGAATGATGCGCGTGAGCTGGAGCTCGTTGAGTCGATCGTTGATGTTTCTGCGAAGCGACAGCGGCAACACCGAGCCGGCGGCGCGTTTGAGTTTGTGAAGAGTCTTCACCAGCCGGATGCCTTCTCGATCTTTGTAATAGGCAACTCGCGACCGTGCAGGACGTCGGCGCCAAAGGTCGAATCGGCGTGGTTTCCGTGCGAGACGTAACGAGCGTAGTGGATGGCTTCGTCGAGCGTTGCGAACTCAGGCTCGGCCGGCGTTTGCTTCGCCGAGTGCCGCAGCGCGCCCACCACCGCACTCAAGCGCGTGCGCCATGATGGAGCGCCGCCGGTTTCTGTTGCGTGATAGCCATGTTGGACCAGCAGCGCGTTCAGCTCAGCGCGCAGCCGTGGATCGCGCACTTCGGTGATCTCGGTGGCATTGGCGCGCAGGTACTTTTCGCGATCCACGTCGACGAAGCGCGCGCTGCCAGTCTCCTGTTTGTAGATCAGGTACTCGTTAAATGCAGCATTAGTACACGTGATCAGCGACGGGATCGGCGTTGCGTAATTTCGCACCGCGTTGTCGACCGGAAGATTTGCTTCGAAATCGTCGGTGTCTTGGGTCGACTCACCGCGCGTGGCGCTCGCGCCGTTGCTGCGGTCGAGGGCATAGTGAAAGAGTGGTGACTTGTCGTAGAAGAGAATCGAGTCTTCCAGATCGAGACAGCGAAAACAGAAATTGAAGTCAGGCGCGATTGACGAGAACACGTTGCCGAAGCGCCGGCGAATCGTCTCGAAAACCCGCCGCGGCACGATGCAGTTCAGCATTCGCGGCAATCCGTGGTGCAGAATTGCTTCTGCGAACAGCGAGACGAGGCGTTGTGATTCAACTTCCAGCAGCTTTTCCGTCACCTGGTATTGCTCGACGCGAATCGGCCGCGCGTCGTCGCAGATGCGATCGTGGTTGTACGTAATAATCTTATCGGGATAGCGCGCGGCGAGATCGAGGATCTCTGCGAATCCCGTGCTGCGGAACATCATGCGGTCGGTCAGGTAACTGACGTGGCTCGCGTTGTAGTTCGCGAGCGTTTGTTCGATGGCCCAATCCCAGTGCGCCGGCATCGCCAGCGGCTGCGGCGGTCGAACGTAGCTGACACGCGGCTCGGAGGCTGTGGCACAGACGGTGGTGCAGAAGCTTTCGAGCTCGTCGAGATCGCGCTGAGAAGTCGAATTATCTGAAACTAAAATTGCAACGTCGTCTACCGGCTGATCGAGCACGGAGCGAATGGCATTCATCGCGAGCTGCGCGCGATTGCGCGTCGGAATCACTACGACTGCGCTGTTATTATTCATTGCCGTGAGAACTTACGCGCTTCAGGAAAGCTGAGGGCCAATATGTCACGCGCTCTGAAATATGACTCTCGTTGAACAGAAAAGCCGGCTCCTCGATCTCGAAATCACGATTCGCCGCGACAAACTCCAGCGCCGCTTCGCGCGGATTGTTCCACGTCCAGTCAGGTTGCGTGCGCGGAGCGCCCGCGACGTCCGCCATAATGCCATCCATCGCCACGATGTAAGAGTCTCGCGTAACGAGCGGCGCGTAGGCATTGAGCTCCGCCAGCACGTGCGCCTTCGAATGATTCGAATCGAGCAGGACCATCACCCTCTCACCCGGTTTCACTTGCGCTTTCACCTGTTCGACAATCGCTGGACCGATCGCGTCGCCTTCGATCAGCGTGATGTACGACGCAAGCTCGTGCGACTCGATCGCCGAACGATTGTGCGGCCGAATCTCGACGTCGACGCCGATCACGCGTCCTTTCCCGATCGCCTGGCAAAGCGTCGCATGAAAGATTAACGACCCGCCATGCGCGACGCCCGTTTCGACGATCACGTCGGGCTTCACACGATAGATCACTTCCTGCAAACGCATCATGTCCTCAGGAAGCTGAATGATCGGACGGCCCAGCCAGGTGAAGGTGTAGACGTACTTCACGTCCCAACCGGCGCGCAGCCACAGCTTGCTGAGAATCCGAAATGCTTCCGGGGTGCCGATTTCATACTCCTCGCTGGCTCCATCGGAGCTGTAAACAAGAACGCGATCGCCGTCAACAGTGACTTTCATTCGTTAGTGGTACGGTTTGACTATGTGTTAGTACGCCGAAGGCGTTCTCTAATTTCAGCCCAGGGTTGCTTCAACCCTGGGATACAACAGCAAAGAATTAGAAAACACTGAAAGTGTTCGATTTTGCAATTGAAACTCCTTCAGAGTTTCAAAGGATTAAGGTCTGACTCAACCCAGGGTTGAAGCAACCCTGGGCTAAAATTATTGAACGCCTTTGGCGTACTGGTTGAAACTGCACCACTATCTATCATGCGGCAGTTTCTTTCACGGTAAAGATGTTTGCGATCAACTGTCGATCGGTTTCGCGGAAAAGCGAAGTCGCGATCTTGAACCTTCGCTCTCCGGCGGCGGCGAAGGAGTTCACGCCGAAGATAATACCGTCGTCAATATCGCAGTTTCCGTAGTAGAAGACGTCTCGCGCGACGGTCGAGGCGCGCAGCGGCCAGTGTCCGGCGCCCAGTTCGGGATGGCGCTCGCGGATGAACGACACTTCGCAGTAATCGCTGATCAACGGATACGCGGCGAAGTAGAGCAGGTTGACGCCGTTCAAATCGTGATAGGGATTAATCTCGTACTTCATTTCAAAGACAAGATCGGGGCTCACGCTGAACGTCTGATCGGCGAGTTGCAGCTCACGCTTATCGCCTCTCCTCATCTGGCGATACTCTTCGCCAAACGCAGGCAGCAGTTCGAGAACAGGCGCGGCGCAGCCGGCGGGAATCGTTGGCTCGCCTTTCAGCAGGCTCTTGTTATTTGACCCTCGCATGGAAAACGTCGTCATCAACGACGTGCGGATCTCTTTTTCATCGTTACGGATCGAGACGTCGCTAAAGAACATGCTCCGGCCGAAGCGCGACAGCCGCGCGTCGAGATCGAGCGATTCGTTTTCGCGGTAGAGTCTCAGGTGATGCGAGCTTTCGTAACGGACGCGCACGAACGTCGCGTAAAGTCGATTGCCCAACTCGTCCCTCAAGTTATGCGATTCGCTGTTCAACGCGCGGCACGTCATTTCCCAATGAATGTCGCCAAACTCCTTGAGCAGCCAGCTTTCAGACAGTCCGCCGGCGGCCATCTGCGGCATGTTTACCGAGATGTGTCGTGTGCTGGTGATGCCGGCGTGTTCTGATTGTGCGCCATTGGAACCCGCGCCGTTGTTGAGATACGCCTGAATGTCGGCGAGCGATTTGAACGCCATCCACTGCGTATCGGGAATCACTGCGTTAGTTGTTTTTTCGATTCGCACCCGGACGTCGAGCAAGTCGAAACTGTCGAGCCCGCATTCGTCGAACGACAAATTCAGTTGCGACTCTTCAAACTGAGGCGAGATTTCTTTGATGATTGGGAGGATATGCATTTGGTACTCCGCGTTCTCTGCGGCTCTCCGCGTTCTCTGCGTTTCACTCATATTCAACGCAGAGGACGCAGAGAGCCACAGAGATACGCCGAGAATACTTCCAGATTAGGACACAAGCACCAAGCTCTAAACACTGAAACGACGATCGAAGGTTAAATATACAAGCGATGCGTCGGAACTAGCGAGTGTTTCGTCTTCCACCCAGCGAACCATCCCTGGTAGGCCGGCCTCGTCGATGCGCCGCAACGGCACGCGCTTGTCCTCTTTTCCGATCTTCAGAAAGAAACGCAACGCTGGATTGTCAGAACGGACGCGCGCGCCGAGCGTCTCCAGACCGAGTTGCTCGTGGCCCCAGCCAAGCAGCGTGAACATCGCCTTCGCCATCACGCCGGGAGCGACTTCCGCGCCACGCACAATCGCATCGGCTTCTCCGCTGCGTTGTTCCCAATCGATAAACGCGAGACCAAGATACCCGACCGTTTGTCCTCGCGAGTCGTCCAGCATGAACAGGATGCGCGTCGGATCGGGACCGACGACATCAGTCAGCCACGAGGCGGTGCGATCCTCAGTCGCGACAAACTCGGTCAGAAACGACTTCACAAACCGGTTGCGCCATTCGGTGAGCACGCGAACGTCGTCGCTGTTCAACTTCCCAGCCACTGTCGACACCGGCCGCAACACCGCTTCGACAGGCGATCCGACCGGGCCAACCGGTATCGAAAGGCAAGGTTGGCGTCCAACGTCGAGCTTGCCTTCAACGACTGGATAAGCTTTGCTCACAGCCTGCCGTACGGTGAACAATATTTTACTTCGCTGCAAAGAAATCGCGGATGGCGGCGATCACGCGATCCAATGTTTCCGTCTTCATCTTCGAGTGCAGCGGCAACGAAAGACTTCGTGACCGACGCGATCCGTCACCGACAGATCCCCACGACGGCAGTCTTTCAGCAACGTGAACCAATGGCCCGGTTGCCAATGAATCCCGGTGTCGATGCCTCGTTCAGCGAGATACGCGCGCAAAGCATCACGTTTGTCGCCAGGCACGCGAATGTAATAGAGAAACGGCGTGATTTCGTGAAAATCCGTTTCGGAACGATCACTTCCGGAATGTCTGCCGAGGCGTTCGTTGTAGTAATGGCACGCGGAGTTGCGGCTTTCGGAGATGATCTCCATCTTCGCGAGTTGCGCCAGACCGATCGCGGCATGTAGATTCGCCATGTGATAACGAAAGCCGATGGTGCGCATGTCGTAAGTCCAGGCGCGGGCGTTTGTGTACATCACGTTCGCCGGTTGGCCCATGCCGATTAGTCGCATCTCGTGAATCCGCGACTAGCTCTTCTTCACTGCGCACGACCACCAGCGCCGCCGTCGATGCACGTAATCGTCTTGACCGGATCGAAACTGAACGTCGTCACGTCAGAGAAGCTGCCGATCATGCGGCCATTGCTTTTCGAACCAAACGAATGCGACGCGTCGTGCAACACGCGCAGTTTGTGCGCTGCGCGCAAACTCCGCGACGCGATCGTGATCGCAGAGCACGCAATCGTAGTCCATCACGATGATCGCCTTCGTGCGAGGCGAGACGAGCTCCGCGGCCTTGTCGAGATCGATGCAGAGCGAATCTTCGTCGATGTCGCAGAAGACGGGTTGCGCGCCGGTGGCGAGAATCGCCTGAAAGTCGGCGGCGTTGTTGAACGAAGGCGTGATCACCTCGTCGCCTGGTCCAACGCCCATCGCGAGCAATCCGAGATGAATCGCGGCATGTCCGGTGCTGACCGCTGCGACGTGACGATCCGCCGCGCCAAGAACTGCTTGATCTGTTCTTCAAACTCGCCGACATAACTGCCCATGCCGAGCCAGCCGAGCTCGAGCGCCTTGCGGCTGGCTTCGAACTCTTCCGCTTCGATGAGCGGCTTAAAGACGGGAATTTTCTCAAGCCCCATTTGCTGATCCTCCTCTGTAAGGGGCTTCCGCAGCAAGTGAACGTCGTGAAGGCAGTCGCTGTGTCGCCGCCGGGAACGAAATCGATCACCTCGAAGTCCTGGGCCATCTTGTCGTGAATGTAGCTGATGGATGAAACACGGCGCAGAAGTTTGATCCCGATTGTTGTCTTCTCTCGAACGACGAGTTCGCCGCTGCGAAATTGCTTCAGCTCTGCGGGGTCAATGCCTGAGCGAAATATCTCGCCGTGCGTTGTGAGCCAAATGTAACCGCCGGGTTTGAGCACGCGTGACAATTCGTTCATCCAGAAAAACTGAAGGGCTCGCTCAGGTGTGTGAAGACTGAGAACGCGTAGATGAAATCAAATGTCTCGGCTTTGTAGGGCAATTCTCCGGCGAGTGTGTTGACGCGAAACTCGGCGAACCGCAGATTGCTTTTGCACCAAGTCGACGAGAGCGGGATTGTAATCCGTTCCATGCCAGGCGGGGCCTTTCGTCGTACGCCAGTGACGCATGATGCGTCCTACGCCGCAGCCGAAATCGAGCACGGCGCCGAACTCGTCCGACCTCCAGATTGTGTTTCTTCAATGTCCGGCGAATCGTTCGTTTGTCGCGCGGCCGGCTTCGAGAAACTGCTGAGGATCGCGATGTCCTGCAACCAGATAGATCAGATCGGCAGGAGGAATCGGCAGGCTCGCCACCGAGGCGATTTTTAACGCGCGCCGCGTAGTACTTCGGCAGCACCTTGTATTCGTGAAACCCGACTTTCCAATCGAGCGGCACCGCGCGCTTTAGTGTCTGATATCAAACTCATCGCCAGGTTTACTTCGAACGTCTATGAAGTTAAGAACAAAAAACAGGTATGAAATAGAACAAGTCCGGAAGGGGGCAAGCAAAGCGCGCCCCCGCTCGATCGACAGCGGGGGCGTTGCCCCCTTCCTGACTTGTTCTTGCTAAACACCCAGTGATCATGCTTTGAAGTCATCATAATCTTCATCACGCGGCTTGATCGTTATGCCATCCGTTGCCGGCCACTCGATTCCGAAAGCCGGATCGTTCCAGCGCACGCCGCCTTCGCTCGCGGGAGTATAAATCTCGACATCTGGTAGAACACTTCGCTGTCGTTTTCGAGTGTTTGAAAACCGTGAGCAAATCCTTCCGGGACATAAAGCATGCGCCGGTTGTCGGCCGTCAACTCTTCGCCGATCCATTGTTTGAATGTTGCAGAATCCAGGCCGCAAATCGATTATCACATCGTAAGATCGCGCCTTTCGTGCAACGGACCAGCTTCGCCTGGGCGAGAGGCGGTTTCTGAAAATGCATGCCGCGAATCGTGTAACAGTTCTTGCTGAAGGAAATGTTGCATTCGGCCATGCGCGGGTTTAATCCGTGTTCCTCAAACTCCTTCTGCGAGAAGCTGCGCGTGAGGAAGCCGCGCTCGTCTTTAAATTCCTGCGGCTCGATCACGAACGCGCCTTTAAGTTTGGTTTCCCTAAAAATGATGCCCATTTTTTACTCGACCTTAACGGATGGAATCGGAATGATGAAGCGTCCGCCCCGTCGTCGATATTCCGATTGCTGCTCGAGAATCTCGTCGGCGAAATTCCAGGTCAACAGCAACACGTAGTCCGGCATGTCTTCGAGCAGCTTTTCCGGCGCGTGAATCTGCAAGTGCGTGCCGGGTGTGTAAAGCCCTGCTTGACTGTGCTGCGATCCACGACGTAGTCGACGTCTCTTTGCCGATGCCGCAGTAGTTCAACAAGGTGCTGCCTTTGGCGGACGCGCCGTAGACCGCGATTCGTTTACCCTGCGCTTTTAGTTTTCGCAAGAGTATCGAGCAGATCCGCTGCGAAGTCGCTCAACGCGTCGCCGAAGTCTGCATAAAACCCCAGATCGCCGGCCCAATTCTTTTCTTCATTAAGAAAAGCTTCATTCGAATTGCTCCTTGCGTAGAAATGTAAATACGCAACGTTCCGCCGTGAATCGGCAGCGTTCGACTCGATAAATATTCAGCGAATGACGGCGGAAGAGTTTGTCGAGTGCGGTCAGTGAAAAGTAACTGAGATGTTCGTGATAGATCGTGTCGAACTCGCAACGCGTCGATCATCTCTTTCACGTAAGGCACTTCGATTACCGCGACGCCGTCGTCTTTCAACAGCGTGCGCAGACCGCGCACGAAGCCGTTGAGATCGGGCACGTGGGCCAGGACGTTGTTGGCGTGGATCACGTCGGCGCGATAACCTTCCGCGCGCAGTTGTTGCGCTAGTTGTTCGCCAAAAAAATCGCAGATGGTGGGGATTCCGTGTTCCTCTTCGGCGACGCGCGCGATGTTAATCGCCGGCTCGATGCCCAGCACCGGCACACCGGCGCGTTTGTAATTCTCGCAGCAGATAACCATCGTTGCTCGCAACTTCGACTGACGCAGACTTTCCGGACCCAGACCGCTGCGACTCGATCATGTTCGTTGGATGAGCGCTTCCGCGTGCCGCAGCATCGTATCCGAGAAAGACGAGAGGTAGAAGTATTCGCGAAAAAGCTTTTCCGGCGAAACTGTTTCGGTGATCTGGACGAGGGTGCACTGCGGACAGAACACGAGGTCGAGTGGAAACGTTTCTTCTGTCTGCGTTCGAGTTGATCCTCGGTTAGTAGCGCATTTGCGAGGGGCGTGTGGCCCAGTGAGAGAATGGTTGTGAGGTTCTGGGTGTCCGCACGAGCGGCAGGCAGTGCGGCCCGCTGTCACTCATCGCGTCTCTGCTCCGAGAAATTCACGATACCAATCGATCGTCTGCTGCAGACCTTCATCCAGCGTGAAAAGCGGATTCCAGCCGAGCACCTCGCGAGCCTTTGCTGCGCTCAAGTATTGATGCGCGAATCTCGTTGACCGCTTCGTTACGCACTTCGGGCTCGAGGTCGAATTCATCGACTCGCAGGATGCGTTCGACCAGTTCCGACACCGTCACCTGAGTTTCGTTTGAGAAGTTGAAGGCCTGGCCTTTCAACCCCGGATCTGTCGGCCAGTTTTTCGGCCAGCAACATGTTGGCCGCCGCGCCGTCTTCCACATAGAAATAATCGCGCACAAACTTGCCATCGGATCGGATCACCGGCCGCTGGCCGCGCAACACCGAACGAATCGTTCCCGGCACGATGCGGTTCCAATTCAGATCGCCGCCGCCGTAAAGATTGCCGCAACGCGTGATCGCGACCGGCAGATCGTAAGTCGCGGCGTAAGCCTGCGCGATCAGATCGGCGCACGACTTGCTGACGTCGTAAGGGTGGCGTGCCTACGAGCGGCGCGTCTTCGTTGTACGGAAGCTGTTCGTGTTCGCCGTAGGCTTTGTCGGACGACGCGACGACGATCTGTTTCACTGAGCGGGCTGCGCCGGCATGCTTCGAGCAACGACCACGTGCCCGCCGATGTTGGTTTCGAACGTCGAGACCGGATTGCGATTGGCGATGCCGACGATCGTCTGCGCCGCGAGATGGATGACGGTGTCGATCTCGTATTCGCCGAGCGCGCGTTCGAGCAGTGTCGTGATCGCGCACGTCGCCGCGCACGACTTTCACCTGGTCGATCAATCGCGCGCGCACCAGCTCGCTCTGCGGCACCCAATCGCGCACGAGACAAACGACGTCAGCGCCCGCTTGCAACAAGCGTCGCACCAGCCAGCCGCCGAGCAGACCCGTCGCGCCGGTGACGAACATCGGCCGGTCCTGCCAAAACTATTCTGTTAATCGATAATCAATTATCTACGCCATACTTTCCACGGCGGATTATTGCTGCTCCACAAACTCTGCAACAGTCTTACCTCGCGCATCGTGTCCATGCACTGCCAAAACTCTTCATGCCGAAACGCCACAAGCTGCTTGTCGGCTGCGAGCCGTTCAAGCGCGTCCGCTTCGAGACTGCTGTCGTCATCCGCGAGATAATCAAACACGGCCGGCTCAAACACCATGAAGCCGCCGTTGATCCAGCCTTCGCCAATCTGCGGCTTCTCCGTGAACTCCGTAACGAGATCGCCGGCGAATATCAAACCGCCAAACCGCGCGGGCGGCCTCACTGCCGTCACCGTCGCTATGCGTCCGTGCGCCTTGTGAAACTCCAACAACCGTCGACAAGTCGACATTGCTGACGCCATCGCCATACGTAAGCATGAACGTGCCGTCTTTCAGCCACGGTTCGAGGCGCTTCGACGCGTCCGCCGGTATTCGTCTCCTGGCCGGTGTTCTTGAGATGGACCATCCAGTCTTCACATTCGCTCTCCTGCGCTTTCACCGCGCCGTTGGAAAGATCGACTGTCATGCTGCCGCTCAACGAACAGTAGTCGAGAAAGAAGCGCTTGACCATCTCACCACGATAACCAAGCGCGATAAAGAACTCCTTGAAGCCGTGGTGCGCGTAGTGCTTCATGATGTGCCAGAGGATCGGGCGGCCGCCGATTTCGACCATCGGTTTCGGCCGCAGTTCAGTTTCCTCGGTCAAACGCGTGCCTTGTCCCCCGGCGAGAATCACCACTTTCATGCGCCTCGTCCTCCGCGGACGATTTGAGGTGTGAATTGAGATGTCCAGTTCAGCATCGGCCGGACCATGCCCGGGCATTGGACCAGCGTAGTCGCCGCGCGCGGAATCGCCGTCCATTGTATCGATAACCTGGAACGCAACCACGTCGCGCTCGAAGAAATGAATCTTCACCGGATCCATCGTGCTGATCGCCGCGCCGATAATCAATGCGCCTTCGGAGAGAAAGTTTCCGGGAATCCACGCGGTGCTCACGTAACGTCCGGCCGGCCGCGGACGCCGTTTCCACTCCGCGTCGTGCTCGGAAGCGACGAAGACGCACACGCCTTCCTGGTTGATGAAGTGATAATTAGGCACGAGGACGTGGCCCGGCTCCAACACTTCAAACTCCATCTCGACGCCCACTGGCTTGCGAATGTCGATGCTTTCACAGATTTGCCCGTCTTTTGAGCGCACGTGAATCGAGCGCAAGCGGACGATGTTGTTGCCGGGCGCTTGATCGAGATCTCGCCACTCGCGCGACGCGTTTGTTCTCGTGCCCGAACCGAGATAAAGACCGACCGCTTCGTGCGATGGACCGTCGAACGAAACGGCGCCGTCTTCGAGCAGGATCGTGCGTGGGCACAGTCGCGTTACGGCAGGCATGTTGTGCGACACGAAGACAACCGTGCGGCCCGCTTGCCTGACGTCTTCCATTTTGTCGAGACACTTGCGCTGGAAGCGCGCGTCGCCGACGGCGAGCACTTCGTCGACGAGCAGGATCTCCGGATCGAGATGCGCGGCGACGGCAAACGCCAGCCGCAGATACATGCCGCTGGAGTAGTGTTTGACTGGCGTGTCGATGAAGTTGTCGACTTCGGAGAAGGCGACGATTTCGTCAAACTTACGCAGGATCTCGGCGCGGGGCATGCCCATGATCGCACCGTTGAGATAGATGTTCTCGCGTCCGGTCAGTTCCGGGTGAAAACCGGTGCCGACTTCGAGCAGGCTTGCTACGCGGCCGTACATCTCGATGCGGCCCGACGAAGGTTCGGTGATGCGGGCCAGCACTTTCAGCAGCGTCGACTTGCCCGCGCCGTTGCGGCCGATGATCCCCAGCACCTCGCCGGCGACGATTTCAAAGCTCACGTTTTGTAAAGCGTTGATGGTCCCGTTTGCGCCATTGGATTTGAAGCGCTTGAGGGGCGCCATGACCGCCTCCGCAATCGTGTCGCGCAGAGTGGGTAGAGAATTCTGCCGACCGCCGAGTTGATACTGCTTGGAGACGTTCGTGGCTCTGATGATTGGCTTCATTCGGGGATAGGACTTCGGCTCCGCCGCCTGATGTGAGGCGAGGCTCTGCCTCGCCGTCAGGCTTGATTCTATTTGAGGGCTACGCCCGGACCTGGGGCGAAGCCCTGAATTCTTTAAGAACGCTAACGGCGGGGCAAGCCCCGCCACACATCAGGCGGCAAAGCCGAAGCCGTTTAATTACATGCACTCTCTGGTAAGCACAGTTGCACTTGCATTAGTGACTGGTGACAGTGCCGGCTCCGCCGCCTGATGTGAGGCGAGGCTCTGCCTCGCCGTCAGGCTTGATTCTATTTGAGGGCTACGCCCGTACCTAGGGCGAAGCCCTGAATTCTTTAAGAACGCTAACGGCGGGGCAAGCCCCGCCTCACATCCGGCGGCAAAGCCGAAGCCGTTTAATTACATGCACTCTCTGGTAAGCACAGTTGCGCTTGCATTAGTGACTGGTGACAGTGCCGGCAAAGCCGAAGCCGTTTAGTTACATGCACTCTCTGGTAAGCACAGTTTGCACTTGCATTAGTGACTGGTGACAGTGCCGGCTCCGCCGCCTGATGTGAGGCGAGGCTCTGCCTCGCCGTCAGGCTTGATTCTATTTGAGGGCTACGCCCGGACCTGGGGCGAAGCCCTGAATTCTTTAAGAACGCTAACGGCGGGGCAAGCCCCGCCTCACATCAGGCGGCAAAGCCGAAGCCGTTTAATTACATGCACTCTCTGGTAAGCACAGTTGCGCTTGCATTAGTGACTGGTGACAGTGCCGGCAAAGCCGAAGCCGTTTAATTACATGCACTCTCTGGTAAGCACAGTTGCGCTTGCATTAGTGACTGGTGACAGTGCCGGCAAAGCCGAAGCCGTTTAGTTACATGCACTCTCTGGTAAGCACAGTTGCACTTGCATTAGTGACTGGTGACAGTGCCGGCTCCGCCGCCTGATGTGAGGCGAGGCTCTGCCTCGCCGTCAGGCTTAATTCTATTTGAGGGCTACGCCCTGGCAAAGCCGAAGCCGTTTAGTCACATGACCCTCAGTGAATGGTGACAGTGCCGCCGCCGGGAGATCCCGGAGTTCCGTTGGCGACGTTTCTGTTCTGGCCGTCCGTTTGAATCACGGCGGTGGAGCCGCCGAACCCGGTCGTGTTGTTGTTCAGCAGGTTACTCAACGATCTGAGTGTCGAACCGGCGGCTGCGTTAATGGCGGTGCCGTTGTTCGAGAGAATGCTGTCGCGGATCGTGATCGTGCCGCTGGCGGCGGTGGTGGCCACACCGTTCGTCGAGTTCGCCGCAAACCGGCTGTTCTCGACTGTGGCAAACCCGTTCGTGCTTACGTCAAGACCATTCGTATTGCCTTCGATGTTCGAATTGCGGATGTTGGCGACTGCGAAACCGCCCGAGGTGGTGACTCTGATTCCAGTAATGTTCTTATGAATCACCGTGTCGCTCACATACAGATTGCAGCTCGCAGCGGTCGCGACTCTGATGCCGATGCCGGTGGTGGTTCCGTTTCCGGTGTTGCCGTCGATCACGGAATCTTCAATCCACACGTTATTGGCTGCGAGGATACTTACTCCGTTGATGCCCGTGGAAGCGCCGTTGATGTCGAGACCGCGAAGGCGAACAGCCTTGCGCACGTCCGTGCCGGAGGTGATGTTGATGCTGACGCCGGTTACCGAAGCGTTGAGTATCGAACCGTATCCCGCACCGTGGGTGCCGTTGATATAGATCGACTTCGTAATCGTCACAGAGCCGTAACCCCCGGGATCGAGCACGCTGATCTCACCATCTTTGGCAGTCTTCGAGATGGCGCCCGCGAAAGTTTTGCAGGGAGCGGTGCGGCTGCAGGGATTTAAGTCATCGCCAACACCGGAAACCCACGTACGGGTCTGGGCCTGGGCGGCTGCGGCTACGACTAACATGAAAGTGACGACGAGCAACGCCTTTAGGGTGGGGTAACATTTTGTCATTTTCTACTCTCCTTTTAGTGGTTGTAGGGGATTTACCATCATGGCTCATCGGGGGGACACAGATTACACGGATTGGGCAAAAAGAGAAATAAAATCCCCGCACAGCCCATTCAGGGCGTGCGGGGATCTTGTGGTCCAGGTCTTTAAGAAGCCTGAATTTAGTGGATGGTGACAGTGCCGCCGCCCGGAGTTCCCGGAGTTCCGTTGGCGACGTTTCTGTTCTGGCCGTCCGTTTGGATCACGGCGGTGGAGCCGCCGAATCCAGTCGTGTTGTTGTTCAGCAGGTTGCTCAGCGACCTCAGCGTCGAAGCAGCGGCTGCGTTGATGGCGGTGCCGTTGTTCGAGAGGATGCTGTCCCTGATCGTGATGGTCGCGCTGGAAACGAGCGTGGCCACGCCGTTAGTCGTGTTAGCGGCGAACCGGCTGTTTTCGATCGAGGCAAAGCCGTTGGTGTTGACGGTCAAACCGTTCGTGTTGCCTTCGATGTTGCAGTTGCGGACGTTGGCGACCGCGAAACCGGCAGTGGTCGAAACTCTGATGCCGGTGATGGTCTTATGAATCATCGTGTCGCTCACGTAGAGATTGCAGCTCGCGGTAGTGGCAACTCTGATGCCCATACCCGAGTTGGTTCCGTCGCCGGTAAAGCCGTCGATCACGGAGTCTTCAACCCAAACGTTATTAGCGGCGAGGATGCTGATGCCGTTGATGCCGGTTGATGCGCCGTTGATATCGAGAGCACGAAGGCGAACCGCCTTGCGGACGTCGTTCACGTCAGTGATGTTGATGATGACGCCGTTTACCAATGAAGCGACGATCGAACCATATCCCGCGCCGTGAGTGCCGTTGATGTAGATCGACTTGGTGATGGTCACAGCACCATAGCCGCCGGGATCGAGAACGCTGATCTCACCGTCTTTGGCGGTCTTCGAGATTGCACCCGCGAAGGTTTTGCAGGGAGCAGTGCGGCTGCAAGGATTTACGTCATCGCCGACACCGGATACCCATGTGCGGGTCGCCTGGGCTTGAGCGGCCGAAGCCAGAACTAACATGAAAGTGACAACGAACAACGCCTTGACGGTGGGGTAAAACTTAATCATTTCTACTGTCTCCTTATTGTGTGGTGGAGGTGCTGGGGGGTATCCAGAACCGCGCAGTCCGGCGACTCGCGCGCCGGGGTTGGTCCCATGGTGGATTGAGATATTGGTTGATAGCCATGCGTAATTCATCTCGCTCTACCCTTGTTCGCAGGGCGAACGAGCGACGACTAAGAGCTGGGAGGCGTCGCTCGTTCTCCTTGCTTGATTGCTACTTGAACTTGAAGTTCGCGACGTGAACGCTGCCGTCGTTCAACGTGACTACAAGTTGACGACAGGTTCCAGCCCACGAGCCTTCGGTCTTCCAGGTGTAGTTGTACTGATTGCCGCCGAAGCTGAGACTGCTGCCACCAGCGGTAAGAGTTTCAATTACATCCACGCCCGGATCGTTTGTGTTGCAGTTAAATGAAACCGTGTACGGGTTACCTGGGGCAAAGATATTCAACCCCTTGTTCCCGCTCAGGCTGAATTTCACCGGGATTGCACGGCCCGCGTTGACGGAATTGAGCGTCGGCGGATTGTTTACCGGTGAGAAGAAACCGCTGAAGAGGTAGCGCACAGTTACATTAAACGAGCATTCGGTGTGATTTCCCGCAGAATCCGTTGCCGTTGCCGTCACCGTCGTCGTGCCCACCGGGAAAACTGACCCGGAAGCCTTGCTGTAAGTGACAGTTGGCGTCGAACAATTATCCGTGGCGGTCGCGGCTGGATAAGTAACAGCCATCGACGTGGCGGAAGTATTCGCCGGTAAAAACACCTCGATGTTCGACGGACAACTGATAACCGGCGCCGTCGTATCGTTTACTGTGAACACTACTGTGTCGCTGCTGTGATTACCCGCAGCATCGGTAGCCGTAACGGTCACGGTATGCGAACCGAGCCCGACGAGCGTTCCGGCGGCTGGACTTTGCGTGACGGTTGGATTGGCGTCGCAACTGTCAGACACTGTCGAGCCCGAAACGAAGTTGGGAATCGCTACCTGGCAATCTTCATCTGCTGACACTGTGCTGTCCGCAGGTGCGGTGATGACCGGCGCTGTTTGATCGGCGACCGTAAAGGTTGTCGTAACGGTCGTCGTATTGCCGGCGCCACCGTTATTGCTGGAGCCGTCATTTGCGCTCAACGTGATCGTGTGCGTGCCGAGTCCGACTGCGGTTCCAGGCGCCGGGCTCTGCGTGATCGTGATCGGGTGCCGATCGGCGCAATTAGCGCTTTCATCGGAGCCCGAACAGGCGCAGTTATCGGAGACTGTTGCCGTGGTCGTGAAGTCAGGAATTACTGCCTGACAACTCGCGTCAGCCGCGATCGTCTGCGGCGAAACCGAGATCGCCGGCGGCGTCACGTCGTTGACAGTGATCGTCTGGGTGCACGACGCACTGCCGGTGCGAGCTGCTTCTTCGTCTTCCGCAGTCGCGAACGGTCCCGGAGAACTATGCGAGAACGCGGTCCAGGTGATCGTCGTGATGCCTGCGGCAAACGGTTCGTCCACGGTCTTGCGTGTGCAGACGCCGTTTGCGTCGCAGTCGAACAACGGCTTGCCGTCGCTGCGAACACCGGTAACCGTCACGTTGTCGCCACCGGTGGTGGGATCGGCCAACGTTACTGAAGCCTCGCAATTAGCGCCGGCGTTGACTTCAATGCTGGCCGGACAACTGATGGTTGCCGGGTTGGTGCCTGTGTCTTCGACCGTGACGGTGAAGCTACAGGTTCCGCCGCCCGTCGCCGAATTAACGGTAACGGTGGTGGTGCCGACCGGGAAGAACGAACCCGAAGCCGGCGACGCCGTAACAGCGCCGCAATCGCCTTCAGGTTCGGCAGCGTCGAACGAGACGATAGCGCCGCGTTCTCCGTTGACCGTCGTGTTGGCGGTGGCGTTGATGTTGTCCGGACAAGCGAGCGTGCAGGCGACAGGCGCGCCGACGGTGACGATGCTCAGTTCGCCGGTCGCGGAATTGTCTGCCGGTCTCAACTCGTTGGTGCCGCTGGTGACGCTCGCCGAATAAGTCGTGAGCGTTTGCGCAGCCACACCGTTCGTGAGATAGACGGCGGTGAAATTAGCACGCGCGCCGCGGGGAAGACTCGCGATCGTGCAGTTTGAATCGGTGCAGGTAAAACCTGGACCAGATACCTGGGTCAACGACACAAAGGTCGTGGCGTCGGGTGTCAAATCCGCAAGCGCGACGTCCGCTGCCGCATCAGGACCGAAGTTCGAGACGCTGATGGTAAAGCTTACGTTGGTGTTTTCGTTGACTTTGCTCTCGCCCGTTTCCGGAAACTTGTAAACGGAGAGATCGGAGGTCAACACTTCCGGATCGTGAATAGTGAACCTCGTGGTTGCGACCGGAGCGCCGTCAACGTCGATACTCGAGATTACCCACGTACCGCTGTTGTTGACGGTCAGGCTGCCGATGACCGAAGTCGGCGTCAGCAGCAGGCTGTCGCTTTGCGAGGCGGCCGTGATCATGGTCTCACGGGCCAGAAATCCATCGGTGTGGCCCCAGACGAGCCGTTCGTTGGCGCCGAGAGGCGCGTTGGTAACAACCGCGCAAACAGTCTCGCCAAAATTGAAGTCCGTCTTGGGGGTCGTGCAATCTTCCGCAAAGGTGCCGATTGTTTCTGGGCCAAGTGGTCCTTGTGGAAGCAGCAGGTGCATGAAACGGCCGGCAGGTAAATCGACTGTCGGCGGTAGTTTTCTGAGAAGAGAACTGTCTCTTCGGTTCATCTCGCTCAGCCTGGCTTCTCCGGAAGGATTCTGGGGCATCACCCGTAACGCGGAATTCTGGGGCGAATTGGACCAGTCCTTTCTGGAAAAGTTGGCTGAGGTCGAGGTTGAAGAAAGCGAGGCGATGATAGCCAGGCCGATTGCGAGAAGCGCCAACAGGAAGCCCAGCCGTCTGACGGGAGCTCCGCGGCGATTCTGCTTATCACCCGGCTTTATCCTCATCGATAAATATGGGGTCATAATCTTGATCCTTTTCACCTGAAGACTGACTTGGTGAATCCGCAGAGCGTTACTTCTGAAGAATGACTGTCATCGTCGCGCCGTCGCTCGTGTTTCCAAGCAAGCGATTGTTGCCGGAAGAACGGAGATTGGCTTGCGGCCCCGCACTGACGATGGCGGTGCTGTTGCTCTCGAGCGTTGAGCTTGACAGGTTCATGAGGCCCGTCGCGCCAACGTTGATGGCGGTAGTATTGTTATTGAGCATGACGTTATCGAAGCTTCCGGTCGGCGTGCCGGAGCCGGTGATGCTGACGCCGATGCCGGTCATAAGACTGATCACAGAGTCGCGCACGCTGATGACGGCGTTGTTGCCGATCAGCAAACCGGTGGGAAGTCCTTCGATCCTGACACGATCGAGCACACCGCCGACGAAGCCGGTGGACGTTTGCACGGAGATGCCGTCGACTGCGCAGGTCTTGATGTTGGTGTCTTTGACGAACAAGTTGCTGGCATTAGCGGTTAGGTTTACGAAAATGCCGTGGCCGTTGCCGGCGGTGTTGTTGCCCTGGCCGTAGATGTTGCAGTTTTCGACGTGAAGTGCTTTTCCGGCGATCCAGCGGATACCGTTGAGGCCGGTGCCGGCGCCGTTGATGGAAAGGTTGCGGATATAGACCACGTCGTTTGCGCCGGCGTTGACGATGATGCCGGTGCTGCCGGCGTTAAGAATTCCGGCGAGCGTTCCGTCGCCGTTGATCGTGATGGCCTTGATAATGGTCAGCGCACCAAAACCGCCGGGATCGAGAGTTGAAATCTCGCCGCCGGCGGCTGTCTTCGAAATTGCACCCGCGTAAGTCTTACAAGGGGCGGTGCGGCTGCAGGGGTTTGCGTCATCGCCGACACCCGAAACCCAGGTGCGCGTAGCCTGTGCATTTGCAATTGAGCTTATGCCGAGAGTCAGGACAATAAGCGCTAAACAGTTAACGAAAAGGCGGGCCTTACTCATTTTTGGAATCTCCTTGAATAGGGGTTAAAAGGATTTACACCGATGGAAGTGGCGGAAGCGAGGGTTAATAATGAGACGTGCAGTCAATAACCGATGTATTTGACGTGCAGTCCAGGAACTGTCGAAAGATCGTCTCCTTCTGTTCGAAAGGCGCAGTCTTATATTACAAACCATCTATGAAGTCAATAAAATCTTGCGGCTTTTTGCCACAAAATTTTATGGACGATTTTGAATCGAAAATTGGACGTGCATGAGCCATCTCGATGGTCTATTTTGTAGTCGATCGTTACGAATATGTGTCTTCGCTTTTGTAGGGGTACATGCGAAAAGTATTTGTCACAGGCGGCGCAGGATTTATTGGATCGGCATTCATAAAACTGGTCCTTGATGAGATCGAGGACTGTGTCGTTACCAATTTCGACGCGCTTACTTACGCGGGAAATCTCGACAATCTGACGGTCTGGACGCACAGCGCCATCGCTTTATTCGCGGCGACATCGCGGATCGCGATGCGGTCCTGCGCGCGCTGGACGACGGCTACGATGCGATCGTGAATTTCGCTGCTGAATCGCACGTGGACCGCAGCATCACTTCGGCTGACGATTTTCTGCGGACGAATGTTGTCGGCACGCAGGTTCTGCTCGATGCGGCGCGAGCGAAAGGCGTGCAACGTTTTGTGCACGTTTCGACTGATGAAGTGATGGGCAGCTTGCCGGAAGACGATGCAAGTTTCTTTACTGAAGATTCGCCGTTTGCGCCCAACAGTCCGTATGCGGCTTCGAAGGCGGCGGCCGAACATCTCGTGCGCGCGGCCCATCACACTTTTGGCTTGGACACCGTGATTACGCGCTGCGGCAACAACTATGGACCACGCCAGTTTCCGGAAAAGTTTCTGCCGCTCGCGATTGCGAATGCGATGAACGATCAGACGATTCCGGTTTATGGCGACGGCTGAACGTGCGCGATTGGATCTACGTCGAGGATCATTGCCGCGCGATTCTGGCGGTATTGGAAAGGGCAAGCCGGGCGCCGTTTACAATATCGGCGCGCGTAATACGCAGCGCAATATCGACGTGGTTGAGTCGCTGCTTGACGCGCTTGGTAAGCCGCGCAGTTTGATCAAGTTCGTTGCCGATCGTCTGGGACACGATCGTCGCTATGCGATCGATCCTTCGCTGATTGAGTCGGAGCTTGATTGGCGGCCGCGGGAAACGTGGGCGAGTGGTTTGGCGAAGACGATCGACTGGTATCGCGAGAATAGTGCGTTGGCTGGAGAACACGCAGGAGCGGCGCGTATCGCGATTATTACAAGCTCCAGTATGGAACAGAGGTTAACGCTCGTTGAAGATTCTGATCACGGGCGCCGGCGGCCTGGTGGGCCGCGCGCTGATGGAACACTGTCGAACGCAGGGCGATGAAGTTTTCGGTTACGATCATCAGTCGCTCGATATTGCGGATGCCGACGAAGGTCGAGGCGTCATTGGTGAATGCCGTCCGGATGCGGTGATCAACTGCGCGGCATGGACGGACGTCGATGGGTGTGAAGGCGATCCGGAGAAGACGCAGCAGGCGAATTCTCTTGGACCGGAGAACCTGGCGCGCGCGAGCCGTCGCGTGGATGCGGTGTTCTGTGACGATTTCGACTGACTATGTTTTTGATGGTCTAAAAACAGAAGGGTTCTACACGCAACGCGATAATCCGCGTCCGATCAATGTCTACGGACGATTCAAGCTCGAAGGGGAGCGGCTGGCGCAGGCGGAGCATGCGCGAACGATCGTCGTTCGGGCGGGATACATCTTTGGGCTTGGCGGCAAGAATTTTCTGAGCACGGTTGTGACGAGGGCGCGTCAGTGGCGAACAGTTGATGGCGATCGACGACTCGTTTGGTACGCCGACGTATGGACGCGATCTGGCGGCGCGGCTTGCGCGAACTCGCGGTGAAAGACTTGCCCGGGATTTATCACGTCGTTAATTCGGGTGAAGGCGCGAGTTTCGAGATGTTTACGCGGGAAGCTTTGCGGCTGGCGAATCATCCCAGTCGACTTGATTGAATCATGTAAGACGGATTCTCTCCAGCGACCTGCTCCCCGTCCGCGGAACACGAGACTGAATTGTTTGCTGTCACCGGCAATCGGATTACCGCCCCTGCGGCCATGGCAGGAAGGACTCTGGCTGATTTCGTTGCGGAACCACGGCATGCTGACGGTTATGGTTCTTTGTCCTCACGCGAGGCGCAGAGTCTCTGTTATTATTCTCCCTCCTGATACCGCCCCCGGTTTCTGACTTTGACTGTTAACCACGGACTGAAAGCCCGGAAAACTAAGATGTCGCAAGATAACCGCTTAATGCCGATGCCCTCCGTCGAGCGTCCCCTCGATAGACCACTCAACGATATTGGACAACTCAGGTCCTATGGCCCAGCAGCCAGCGAACCGAGCCAGATTCGCGATTACCTGTTCGTGGTGCTGAAGCGGAAGTGGCTCATTTTGAGCCTCTGCCTGGTGGTCACTTCGCTGGTCGCGATTCAGATGTTTCGCCAGCCTTCGATCTTCGAGGCCGTGACGACCATCCGCATCGAACCGCGCAAACAGAGCGTTCTTGCAGACCAAGGACTTCGTGCTCAACGCACAACCGGACGCGAACTTCTGGGGCACGCAGATCAAGCTGCTCGAAAGCCCGACGTCTCGCCCGGCAGGTCGCGTTGAGTCTCGACCTGCAACACAATCCGCAGTTTCTTTGGCGGCCAGTCGCAAGGCGGAATCTTCGCCGCCCTGAAGCGCATGGTTTCGGGCGATCAGAAGAAGCGACCGGGCCATTGCCTGCCGTTGCGCCCACTGGTTTGAGTGTCGTCGGCGAAGCACAATGAAAGACGACCCGCTGTCGCCGGAAGAGCTCGCCGCGCTCGAACCTTATGAAGACGCGATCATCGCGGGCGAGAGTATCGACGGCATCGTCGGCACGAATCTTTTCCGGATCAAGTATCGTCCACACCGATCCGGAGTTGGCCCAGAAGATCGCCAACACCATCGCCGAGGTTTTTCGTTCGAACAACATCGAGCGCATCACCGCCAATTCGACAAAAGCGGAAGATGTTCTCGCGCGTGAGATCAGCAGCTCAGCAGGACAAGATTCGTCAGGACACGGAAGCTCTGTTCAACTACGCGCGGCAAACAGGTCTGCCGCCAACAATGGATCAGCGCCTTGACGTCGAAGCCAACGACTCGCCGATCTCAGCCGCCAGGTGTTGGATGCCGAAAATCGTCGCAAGACGGCGCAGGCTGTTTACCTGAGCGCCAAGGCCACCAAGGACAGTTATGACGGTTCCGGAAGTGCAGAAATCGGAACGCATCGGCAGCCTTCAGGATCGGCTGTCCGCGCTCGAGGAAAAGCAGGCGGCGCTCGAAGTCACCTACACAGACGAGTGGCCGGAAGTTAAAGAAGCTCCAGGTGTCGATCGACAGGCTCAAAGAGGAGCTGAAAAGCGAAGCCGACGGAAACGGTCGGCAGTTTGAAAGCCCAGTACGAAGCCTCGCTGCAGCACGAGAAGAGCGTTCAGGAAATGTATATGCAACAGCGCGGCATCACGGACCAGCAAACGCGCGATCAGATCGAAATGGCCGCTTACACGCAGACGCTCGAATCCAACAAGCAATATTTGAATACGTTGCAGCAGAAGTATCGCGAGGTGCAGATCGCGCAGGGCGACAAGGGCAGCGAAGTCAATATTGAATCTTACAGCCGCGTGCCGCGCGCGCCGGTTGGACCACCGCGCATGAGAAACGTGATGATCGCGTTTGTTCTGTCGCTCGTCGCGGGTATCGGTCTCGCGTTCCTGCTCGACTTCCTCGACGACACTGTCAAGTCGCTCGACGACGTCGATCGTTACGTTCACCTGCCGGCGCTGGCGATGATTCCGGCCAGCCGCGGCGGTGCGGTTGAAAGGTATTGCGCCGGCGAATCCCGGGCCTTCAGAAACGACGGCTCTGGCGATGATCGACGATGTTCGATCGCCGATCGCAGAGTCGTATCGTCACTTGCGCACGTCGTTGTTGCTTTCGTCCGCGGGCCAGCCGCCGAAGACGATCCTCGTCACTTCGAGTCAGCCTTCGGAAGGAAAAACTACGACCGCGATCAATACGGCGTTCATGTTGGCGCAAACAGGCGCGGAAGTTTTGATCATCGATTGCGACTTGCGACGGCCGCGATTGCACGCGCAGTTTGAAGTGCCGAATTCGAAGGGACTGACGACGTGGCTTTCCGGCGAGAAAGATCTCGACAGCTTGTTGCAGGTCTGTCCGAAGACGCCGAACCTGAAGATTC
Source organism: uncultured Acidobacteriota bacterium (assembly GCA_963770215.1). GTDB lineage: Bacteria > Acidobacteriota > Blastocatellia > Pyrinomonadales > Pyrinomonadaceae > PSRF01. Next base: position 153,969 of record CAVYOP010000004.1, on the reverse strand, counting down.
TGACGTCCGGTCCGGTGCCGCCGAATCCGGCGGAGTTGCTGGGCTCCGAAGAGATGCGACGGTTGTTGGGTCATCTCAGCGAACGTTTCGCGCACATCATTATCGATTCGCCGCCGGCGATTTCGTTTACCGATGCTTCGATTCTTTCGACGATGGTCGACGGCGTGATGCTGGTGGTCCATGGCGGCCGCAGCTCGCGCGCGGTGGTGCGACGAGCGAAGCAGCAGTTGCTGGACGTTGGCGCGCACATCTTCGGCGTGGTGCTGAACAACGTGAAGCTCGAGCAGCAGGACTACTATTATTCCGGCTACTACTCGAACTATTACTCGACGAAACTGAGAGTGGCCGAGGCGCCTCCGCCGGCGAAACCGCGTAAAGATCTCTATCCGCAGTTTTATAGTGCAAACAGCGGATTCTAGAGCAACATCTAATAATCCATTCCTTGATGAACGTTCCCCTTTTGGATCTACAGGCGCAGTATGCCTCGCTGCGAGATGAGTTGCGCCGGGCGGTTGAGCGGGTGCTGGAGTCGCAGCGTTTTGTGCTGGGCGACGAGGTACGCAGCTCGAAGACTTCGATCGCCGCCTACACGCAAACTAAGCACGCGATTGGCTGCGCTTCCGGATCGGATGCGCTGCTGCTCGCGCTGATGGCGCTCGACGTCGGCGCAGGCGATGAAGTAATCACCACGCCGTTCACCTTCTTTGCCACTGCCGCTGCGATTACACGTCTTGGCGCGCGCCCTGTTTTCGTCGACATCGATCCGTCTACTTACAATATCGACACATCGCAAGTCGCGGATGCCATCACTTCACGACGAAAGCACTGCATCCCGGTGCATCTTTACGGACAGTGCGCCGAAATGGATCCACTGCTGGAGCTCAGCGAACAAGACGGCATTCCGATCATCGAAGACGCAGCGCAGGCAATCGGCGCCACCGATCGCGGCGACCAAGCCGGTTCGATGGGCGCGATCGGATGCTTCAGTTTCTATCCGACGAAGAACCTCGGCGGCGCGGGCGACGGCGGCATGTTGACCACAAACGACGACGATCTGGCCGAACGACTAAGACGACTGCGAACGCACGGCGGCGCCAACGAATACGAACATTCGGAAGTCGGCATCAACAGCCGTCTCGACGAGCTTGCAGGCCGCAGTTCTGAACGTGAAACTCCCGCATCTCGACAAGTGGTCCGACGAGCGCGCGCGCAAGGCCGCCGTTCTATGACGAGCAGCTGTTGACAATGACGACAATGTCAGTTTCGAGCTGATCACCGCCGTCGTCGAGAGACGAAGCGCGCCACATCTATCACCAATACGTGATTCGCGTTCCCGGACATCGCGACGCGCTGATGGAACACTTGAAAGAGCACGGCGTGGGAACGAAAGTGTATTATCCGATTCCGCTTGCACCGGCAGGAATGTTTCGCCTATCTCGGTTACAAAGAAGGCGACTTTCCCGAATCCGAACGCGCGGCCCGCGAAACTCTCGCATTGCCTGTTTATCCCGGAGCTCACCGAAGAGCAACAGGCTTATGTGGTCGAAACGATCGAGAGCTTTGAACCCTGAAGGCCCTGAGGAACCCGAGATCGGTGGCATGGCATTAAAACTCAGCATCATCACTCCCTCATTCAACCAGGGCCGCTTTCTCGAAGAGACGATCCTGTCAGTGTTGAAGCAGGGATACGAACCGCTCGAGTACATCATCATCGACGGCGGCAGCACTGACGAAAGTGTTTCGAGTCATTCGCAAGTATGAAGATCGTCTCGCCTACTGGGTCAGCGAAAAAGATCGCGGCCAGGTCCACGCGATCAATAAAGGACTGGAACGAGCCACGGGCGACATCTTCGCCTTCCTCAACAGCGACGATCTTTATCTTCCCGGCACGTTTGACGCGGTGATGAAGCACTTCAACGAGCATCCGGAAAGCGAGTGGATCTGCGGCGACGCGATCATGTTTGGCGAAGGCCACGAGACGCGCGTGATCCGTTCCGAAGTTCCGCAATCGGCGGCGCACTGTTTGTGCTGGGCCTATCTCGCGCCGCAACCGGCACACTTCTGGAAGACCGAGATCGTTCGCGAGGGTTTTCAGGAACGTTGGGACTACGATTTCGATCACGACATGTACGTGCGTCTGTTGCTGGCGGGTCACAAGTGCGAGTACATGCCGTTGCCGATGGCCGCGTATCGTTTGCACGAAGTGAGTAAGACGATCGCCGAAGGACACCGGCAACTGGAAGAGTTTGATCAGATCGCCGAGTTTTACGAACCGCAACTGCAAGGCGCCGATCAGCGCTGGTGCCGGGCCACGCGTTTCCTGCGCCTTTCGTACGCGGCCAGCGAAGCGGGACGTAAGTCTGAGGCCGCGAAGTGGTTGACGCGCGCGCTGGCGACACATCCCGAAGGACTGTTGAACCGTCCGTTCTGGGGTTGTCTGCGTCGCCTCGCTTTACGAGCAGGCCGCTTGCCAAATTCGCAAGGGGGAAAGAGAGACACACAGATGAAAAAAGACCTTGCATTAAGAATGTTAATCAGTTCGCTTGTTTTTAGTTCATTCTGCTGGGGAGACCAGCATAGGAATGTCTGAACCGACAAGAGTATTGATCACAGGGGCTGGTGGATTTATCGGTCATCATCTGACGAAGTATCTTGTTAAGCGCGGTTATTGGGTCCGCGGCGTCGACATCAAGGAACCGGAATACGAACCAACGGCGGCCCACGAGTTTCACCTGCTCGATCTTTCGTACGCGAAGACAACTGCCTGAAAGCAACCGAGGATATCGACGAGGTTTACGGGCTCGCCGCAAACATGGGCGGCATCGGCTTCATCGAAACCAACAAAGCCGTCATCGTTCGCGATAACTCGTTCATCAACCTGCACTCGATCGAAGCGGCGCGACATGAATGGCGTCAAACGTTATCTCTACACTTCGAGCGCCTGCATCTATCCCGGCTACAAACAGAAAGAGACTGACGTCACGCCGTTGCGGGAAGAAGATGCTTATCCTGCCGATGCCGAAGACGGCTACGGTTGGGAAAAGCTCTACATGGAACGTGTTTGCCGTCACTACACCGACGACTTCGGTCTCGACACGCGCGTCGTCAGGTTTCACAACATCTTCGGACCGCTTGGCACTTACGACGGCGGACGCGAGAAGTCGCCCGCCGCGATCTGCCGCAAGATCGCGCTGGCTGAAGACGGCGACGATATCGAAGTGTGGGGCGACGGCGAACAGACCCGTTCTTATTGCTACATCGACGACTGCGTCGAAGGCATCTACCGCCTGATGCGCAGCGAGCATCGCGAGCCGATCAACCTGGGCCAGGATCGGATGGTCTCGATCAACGAGCTGGTCGACATGGTGGCGCAGATCGCCGGCAAGAAGATCGGCAAGAGTTACGATCTCACCAAGCCGCAAGGCGTCAGGGGCCGCAACAGCGACAACACTCGTTTGCGCGAAGTCTTGAACTGGGAGCCTTCGATCTCGCTGGAAGAGGGATTGACGACGACCTACCACTGGATTGCGGGCGAATTGGAAAAACGAGACGCCCCCGTCAACGCTCTGGCCACGAGTTAATCCGTGTCGTAAAAGGAACACGGATTGTTCTAATGAAAGTCAGCGTTATCGTTCCCGTCCGAGACGAAGAGGATTCGATCCGCGAGCTGCTCGACAGCCTCGTCGCGCAGACTCGTCCACCCGACGAGATCGTCATCACCGACGGCGGCTCGGTAGACGCCACGCCGCAGATCATCGAAGACTACAAACGACGAGGCTTGCCGGTGAACCTCATTCGCGCCGGCGCAGCCCTCCCCGGACGCGGACGCAACCTCGCCGCCGCGGAGGCGCGCTGTGAATGGCTCGCCTTCACCGACGGCGGCATTCGGCTCGAAAAAAGGTGGCTCCAATATCTCGTCAGTAAAGCCGCCGAAGATCGATCGACTGACGTTGTTTACGGTTCGGTCGAGCCGGTAACGGACACATTCTTCACCGAGTGCGCGGCAATCGCTTACGTTCCGCCCCCGAAGCCGCAGGACGACGTCATCGCGCGGCCGCGATTTATCGCTTCGTCGCTGGTGCGCCGCGAAGCGTGGGCCAAGGTGAAGGGCTTTCCGGAAAATCTTCGCTCCGCAGAAGATCTGCTGTTCATGGAGAGGCTGGAGAGTGCCGGGTATCGCGCCGTGTTTGAGCCGCGCGCGCAGGTTTACTGGCGATTGCGAGCGACGCTCAAGTCGACGTTCAAGCGTTTTCTCGTTTACTCGCTCAACAACATTCGCGCCGGATTGTTCAACCAGTGGCAGTCGAGGATTTTGTTTCGTTACGTGATGCTGTTCCTCGTGTTGTTGGTGGTGCTGGTTGTCGAGCCGTCGTGGTTCTGGTTGCCGATCGCGTTGTGGGTGTTGATGTTGATCGCGCGGTCGATCGTGTCGATCTGGCGAAACCGGAGATGTTATCCCGGCTCATTCTGGCGCAACGTGCGCCGCGCTGTCATGGTGGTCGCGCTGCTGGCGGTGCTGGATGCGGCAGCGCTTATCGGCTGCTTCCAGTGGCTTCTGTTCGACGCTTTCCGCGGCAAGCGAAACACTCCGGTCGAGGCCGGCGATGGAGCTTAAGGGGCACTTGAGGGGGAGCGTGATGGGGCTTGAAGGCCGTCGCGTCCTCTTTATCTCCTACAACGGGATGCTTGACCCGCTGGGTCAAACTCAAGTCGATCCCTTACCTGCGTGAATTAGCGAAGCGCGGCGTTCAATTTACGCTGCTGAGTTTTGAACGTGCGAAAGCGTTCACGCCGGAAGGTGTGCGCCAGTGCGAAGAACTGCGGCGCGAGCTCAGCACGCAGGGCATCGAGTGGCACTGGCTTCGTTATCACCAGCGTCCTTCGCTGCCGGCGACGATGTACGACGTGCTCGCGGGCATTCGCAAAGCGCGGTCACTCGTCAAACGCAACCGCATCGGCATGGTCCACGCGCGCGCTCACATTCCCGCCACGATCGCACTGGCTTTAAAGAAGAGTTTGGGAACGAAGATGATCTTCGACCTGCGCGGGTTGATGGCGGAGGAGTACGTCGACGCGCAACACTGGCGCGACGGCAGCGTTCCGTATCGCATCACGAAAGCCGCCGAGCGGCGGATCTTTGCGTCGGCGGACGCGGTGGTCACGCTCACCGAAAGGATCTGGCCCATCATCAAGGAATGGGACGGACTGCGCGGGCGCGACGTGCATCACGAGGTGATTCCGTGTTGCGTCGATCTTTCGTTGTTTAAGTTTAGTGATGAGGAGCGCGCCCAGCGTCGCGCGGAGCTTGGTCTCGGCGACAAGTTCACGATCGTCTACAGCGGTTCGCTCGACGGCTGGTACCTGACGGAGCAGATGGCCGACTTCTTCGCCGCGTTCATCCGGCAACGACCGCAGGCGCACATGATTTGGCTGACGAATGGAAGTCACGATCGGGTGAAGGAGTTAATGCGAAAGCGAAACGTGGCCGCGGACCATTTCAGCGTAGTCTCCGTGCCGGCGCGTTTGGTTCCGTCCTACCTTTCGGCCGCTGATGCGGGGTTGTCGTTCATCAAACGCTGTATCTCCAAGATTGCTTCGTCGCCAACGAAAAATGCCGAGTATCTCGCGTGTGGGTTGCCGCTGATCATCAACCGGGGCATTGGCGACTCCGATGTGCTGGTAGATGAATGGCAGGCCGGCGTGCTGCTCGAACAATTTATCGGATTCAGAATATGAACGGATTGGAACTTCGATCGCAGCGATTGCCTCGCAACCTCACGCGCGACAAGGCGCCCGCGCCGTCGCCGAACGACTTTTCGACCTGCAAACAGTCGGAGCCGAGCGTTATGCGTCGCTTTATGAACGTGTATACTAAGCCCCGCCCATGCGTGTTCTCGCGTTAGTTCCCGGACTCTACGATATCTCGCCTAGTCAGCGATACCGCATCGAACAGTGGGAGCCTTTGCTCCGCGAACGCGGCGTCGAGATCACCTACGAACCGTTCGAATGCGCGGAGTTGAACGCGCTGCTCTACCAATCGGGCAGGATGACGAAGAAGTTGAAGCTGGTGGCGCAGGGGCTTGGCCGCCGTTTCTCGGCGGTCAAAAAGGCGCGCGACTTCGACCTGGTTTACATCCTGCGCGAGGCGGCGTTGCTTGGTCCGCCGGTGTTTGAAAGACTGGTCCATAATACAGGCGTGCCGATTGTTTTCGACTTCGACGATGCGATCTTTGTTTCGTATCGCAGTCCGTCGAACGGGTATTTGAGTTACCTGAAGTTTGCGGGGAAAACGAAGACGATCTGTCGCATGGCGGCGCACGTGATGGTGGGCAATCCGTATCTCGCGCAGTACGCGCGCCAGGTCAACGATCGCGTCACCGTCATTCCGACAACGATCGATACCGAAGCGTACGAGGTGTCGCCGCCGAAGCCGCCGGGTGGTCCACTCATCATCGGTTGGACCGGAAGTCACAGCACGGTCCAGCATCTCGACACCTTGCGCGGCGCATTGCAGAAACTGGCGAAACTGGTGGGGCGCGAACAGTTTCGTTTGCGTGTGATTGGAACGCCGGTTTACGAATGCGGATCGATCGAAGTCGAAGCAATGCGCTGGCGCGCGAAAACGGAAGTCGACGATCTGCGTCCGATCGATATCGGCGTGATGCCATTGCCGGAAGACAAGTGGAGTAAAGGAAAGTGCGGCGCGAAGGCTTTGCAGTTCATGGGAATGGGAATCCCGACAGTCTGCTCGCCCGTCGGCGTCAACACAGACATCATTCAGGACGATCAGAATGGTTTCCTTGCGAACACAGAAGACGAGTGGGTGGAAAAGCTGACGCGCCTGTTGCGCTCGGCGGAGCTGCGCCGTCGTTTAGGACAAGCGGGCCGTGTAACAGTCGAACAGAAATACTCGGCGATCGCGCAAGCGCCGCGAGTTTACGAGATTTTTAAATCAGTTCTTGTGAAGTCTCCCGCAAAGGCGCAAAGGCGCAAAGATGCCAAGATACTGAATTCGTCTTGAGTTGCTTCCTTTGCGACTTTGCGTCCTTGCGGGAAACTCAATCAGAATGATGCAGAGAACAAGCAGATCGCGTTTGCTCGTACTGGCTGTGTTCGCCTTCCTGCCTTCATTTCTCAAGCGGCCTTTCTATCGCTGGTTCTTTGGCTATCGCATCGGCAAGCGGGTGCGCATCGGCATCAGCATCCTTGACGCGGGCGAGTGCGAGATTGCCGACGACGTTTCGATCGGACACCTGAACGTCGTCACGCGCGTGCAGAAGTTGGTTATCAAGGAGCACGTGCGCATCGGACATTTGAATGTGATTCGTGGCGGGGAACTGGTGAGCCTGGGACGCTACACGGAGATCATCCGGCTCAACGAGATCAATTCGATTCCCGATCCGGAAGTGGTGAACCCGATCGATCCGAGATTTATTCTCGGCGATGGCAGTATCGTCACAACCGGGCATAAAATAGATTTCACCGACCGGGTCGAGATTGGCAGGCGCGTGATTCTCGGCGGGCGCAACTCGTCGCTGTGGACGCACAATCGCCAGCGAACGATGCCGATCACGATCGGCGATCTGGTTTACATTGGTTCCGAGATTCGGATGGCGCCCGGCAGCGCGATCGCCCCGCGCTGCATCGTGGGAATCGGCTCGGTAATTACCGCACAGCTCGAAGAAGAGGGTAAACTGGTCGCCGGCGTCCCGGCTAAGACCATCAAAGATTTGAGCAGCGAAGACCAGTTTCTGATTGAGCGAAAGACGCGCGCCGATTTACCGGACGATGTTTAAAGCGCTCTGAGCCCAGGGTAGATATGAACACGATTCTAATCTTGTTGTCGCTCGCGTTTTGCGGTTGCGTCATTTTTCTGATGCCGACCACCGCTCCGGGTGCTTTGGCCTTTTGCGTGATCGTATCGATACCTACGTTTATCGCTTTGATCCGCAACCGCGATGAACGGACGTTCCTCATGCGTCTTTTCATTCTCGCCGTGCTGGTGCGCATCGCCGTGGCGACGATCATCTATCTCGGAAACCTGCAGGATTTCTTCGGTGGCGACGCCAACACTTACCATCTTTTCGGCGAGTCGTTGAATCAATCGTGGCACGGCGACGACTATCACGGCGGTCGTTACGCCGTGTTTATTCAATCGGGCGCGGGCGCCTGGGGCATGCTTTACATCGTGGCCGGAGTTTACGAAGTACTCGGCGCAAACATGTATGCGATCCAACTGATCAATGCTTCGGTTGGCGCTTCGACGGCGATAGTCGTTTATTACACCACTCAAACTCTCTTTACCAACGCGCGCGTTTCGAAAGTAGCCGCGATTCTCGTTGCCTTTTTCCCGTCGCTGATTTTGTGGTCGTCGCAGGGTTTGAAAGACGGGCTAATCATCATGGCCCTCGCGCTGTGCATTCTTTCGACGTTGCGGTTGGTGGAGAAGATTACGGTTCCTTACGTGGTGACGCTGGGAGTTTGTCTCGCAGCGCTGCTGAGTCTGCGTTTTTACATTTTCTACATGATGGCGGCCGCGGTTGGCGGCAGTTTCGTGATCGGATTGAAATCGGCGAGTGCGCAGAATTTTATCCAACGCTTCGTTGCGATTGGATTGATCGGGTTGGCGTTTACCTGGTTCGGGGTAATTCGCTTCGCGGCGACGCAGTTTGAAAAATACGGCAACCTGCAAATGGTCCAGATGAGCCGTATAGACCAGGCGCGCAACGCCGAGTCGGGGTTTGGAAAAGACGTCGACGTGCAGACGACGGAAGGTGCATTGACGGTGATCCCGCTTGGTCTGCTCTACCTGTTGTTTGCGCCGTTTCCGTGGCAGCTCGCGTCGTTGCGACAGAGCATTGCGCTGCCGGAGATGTTGATCTGGTGGACTGCGTTTCCGTTGCTGGTGCTCGGGTTGTGGTATGCCGTGAAGCACCGGTTGCGGCAGGTGGCGCCGATCGTCTTGTTCACGACGATGCTGACGCTGGCGTATGCGGTGTTTCAGGGAAACGTGGGCACGGCCTACCGGCAACGATCGCAATTGCTGGTTTTCTACTTCATCTTTGTCGCGGTCGGCGCGGTGATCCTGAAAGAGAAGCAAGAAGACAAGCAACGGCAGGCGCTGCAAGCGAAACAAGAATTGAAAGATCTCCAGGCTGCTCGGGCGTTGGCGCGCCGCAAAAGCACAAGCGTCGAGGGCTCGCAAACAGCGGTGTCCTAAGCTGGGAATTGTCTCTGCGGCTCTTTGCGGTCCTCGGTGTTCTCTGCGTGTGAATGTGGGGAAACGCAGAGAACACCGAGGACCGCAGAGAGCCGCAGAGATAGTGGAGGTTATTTAAGAAATCCGCGTTCCTGTAAATGCGCGACGATCGCCCGGGCGTTCTCTTCCGGCGAGTTTTTCAGGGTTTCGAGCTCGAGTTCGGGTTGGACGGGCGGCTCGTAAGGATCGTCGATGCCGGTAAAGTTTTTGATCTCGCCGCGCCGCGCTTTCAGGTACATGCCTTTCACGTCGCGCCGTTCACACTCTTCCAGCGGCGTATTCATAAACACTTCGATAAAACGATCGGCGCCGATCATGTTTCGCACGTCGTTGCGCGTCGCGAGATAAGGACTGACGGCGGCGCAGAGGACTGTCCCCTGGTGTTTGACGACCTCGGCGGCGACGAACCCGATCCGGCGAATGTTCGCGTCGCGATCTTCCTTGCTAAATCCCAGGCCGCGCGAAAGATGATTGCGCACGACGTCGCCGTCGAGCACTGTCACTTGCCGGCCAAACTCCTGCAGCAACACCGTCAGAATTTCCGCCGTCGTCGATTTTCCCGAAGCGCTGAGCCCGGTGAACCAGACGCAGAAGCCCTGCTTGTGCCGCGGTGGATAACTCTCCGCGATTGCCGCAGTCACTTCCGGCCGCGAAAACCACGCGGGCAATTCAGCGCCGCCATCGCGATACCACTCGCGAACGCGCGTTCCGGAAAGTTGCGCGGTGACGGCGTCCGGACCGAGCTTGTTGACGTCTTCGTAACGATCTTCGTCAGGCAGGTAGACAAACTCGCCAAACGGCAACACCTTCATGCCGATCTCTTCGGCGTGAGTTTGGACCAATTCCTGCGCCGCGTATGGATCGTAGAACGGTTTGCCGGTCGAATCTTTTCCGGGACTGGCGTGATCGCGGCCGATGATCATGTGATTCGCGCCGTAGTTTCGCCGGATCAGCGCGTGCCACAGCGCCTCGCGCGGTCCGGCCATGCGCATCGCGAGCGGCAGCAGCGACAACAGAATGCGATCGGGATGGTAATAGTTGCGCGCGAGTGCTTTGTAAGTGCGAACGCGCGTGAAGTAGTCGATGTCGCCGGGTTTGGTCATGCCGACGACGGGATGCAGCAGCAACACGCCGTTGACGTCTTCGATCGCGCGTCGCGTCAGTTCTTCGTGAGCGCGATGCAACGGGTTGCGCGTTTGAAAGGCGACGACGTTCTCGTGTCCCATCCGCGCTAGCCGTTCACGCGTTTGCAGCGGCGTGAGACGAAGCTCGCGAAAGTCGTAGTGACGCGGCAGGTTCAGCACCTGCAAGTGTCCGGAGATGTTGCGATGTCCCCACGAGTGCATCTCCGCGACTAGCGGATGGCGCGCGTCTTCAGTGCGCGAACACCTGGCGCGCCGTCTCGGCGAGATCCCATTCGTAGATCTCCTCGATCGTCATCACGGCGAGGATGTCGTTGCGCGAATCGACGAGGGCGACATCCTGATCCAAAGCAATGTCGGCGTCGTTTGCTACCGGCAATGTCACGGGAATCGGAAACAAATCGCCCGCCGCAAGGCGCATTTCGCCCAGCACGCGCGCGTAATCCGCCGCGCCTATGAAACGATCGAGCGGACTGAAAGCGCCGGTGGCGAGTAATTCGAGGTCGCAGATCGCGCGCTCGGAAAGACGAATGGTCGGCAGTTCCTTGGCTCTTTTCAAAGCTTCAGGCAACTGCTCGGCGGAAAGGGTCAGGTCAACCAGATTTTCTATTTTGTACACGGATTTAGCAGATTAACACGGGCCAATGTAATATACCTGACCAAATATGTGTGGAATCGTTGGACTCGTTCGAAACGACGGCAAGCCGGTTGACGAAGCGTTGCTGGCCCGCATGAATGAAGCGATCCGGCATCGCGGCCCGGACGAAGACGGCTTCTATGTCAACGGATCCGTCGGCCTGGCAATGCGCCGCCTCGCGATCATCGATCTCAAGGGCGGGCAACAACCGATTCACAATCAGGATCGCACGGCGTGGATCGTTTTTAACGGCGAGATCTACAACTATCTCGAGCTGCGCGAGAAGCTCGAAAAACTCGGACACACCTTCTACACCAACAGCGACACCGAAGCGATCGTCCATGCTTACGATCAGTATGGCGCTGACTGTCCGAAACATCTTGCGCGGCATGTTTGCTTTCGCGATCTGGAACGAACGCGATCAGGAACTGTTTCTCGCGCGCGATCGCGTCGGCAAAAAGCCGCTGCTTTACGCGCAAGTCAACGGTCAGACTGATCTTCGGTTCGGAGTTCAGCGCGCTGCTGCTGCATCCGGACGTCAGTCGCGAGATCGAACCGGAAGCACTCGATTACTACCTGTCGTTCATGTGCATCCCGGCGCCGCTGACCGCTTATCGCGCGATTCGCAAACTCGAACCGGGACACTGGCTGCGCTGGCGCAAAGGCGAGATCGAGATTCAGCGCTACTGGCAACCTGACTTCACTAAGAAGCTCGACATCAGCGAAGAAGAAGCGGGCGAACGCACGGTCGAGATTTTGCGCGACGCGGTGCGCGTGCGGTTGATGTCGGAAGTGCCACTCGGTGCGTTTCTTTCCGGCGGCATCGATTCGAGCGCCGTTGTGGCGTTGATGAGCCAGGAGTCGAGTGAACGAGTCAAAACGTTTTCAATCGGTTTCGACGAACAGGATTTCAGCGAGCTGCATCACGCGCGCCGCATCGCGGAACACGTCGGCGCCGATCATCACGAATTCATCGTCCGGCCTGATGCGGTCGAAGTTTTGCCGATGCTGGTCGAGCACTACGGCGAACCTTACGCCGATTCGTCCGCCGTTCCGACCTATTACGTCGCGCAAAGAAACGCGCAAACACGTGACCGTCGCGCTTGAACGGCGACGGCGGCGACGAATCGTTTGCGGGTTACGAACGCTATGTCGCAATGGGACTGACGGAAAAGTATCGCCGCGTGCCGTCGTTCCTGCGCGAGTCGGTGATCAAAGAGACCGTCAACCTGATTCCAACGTCGCCGACGAAACGCAGCATGGCAAGATCGGTGAAGCGTTTGCTCGACGGCGTGTCGCGCCCGCGGGTCGATCGTTACACGCATTGGGTCAGCGTGTTCAACGAAGAAACGAAACGGCCGCTTTATTCGGACTTCTTCCGCGAACAAACGTCGGCAGCCGATCCAGCGGGGTTGTTGGGACGTGGTTCAAACGCGCAAACGGCATCGGGATCGTCGACGCGATGTTGTTGACTGACCAGATGACGTATCTGCCGAACGATCTGCTGGTGAAAGTCGACATTGCGACGATGGCTGTTTCGCTCGAAGCGCGTTCGCCGTTTCTCGATCATCACGTGATCGAGTTTGCCGCGAGTCTGCCGCAAAACCTGAAGCTGCGACGATTGACGACGAAGTACCTGTTGAAGAAAGTTTTGCGAAAGCTGTTGCCAAGCGAGAATTTGAACCGGCGCAAGATGGGTTTCGGCGTGCCGATTGGTCATTGGTTCCGCGGCAAGATGCAGCCGTTCTTGCGCGAAGTTATGCTGTCCGACAAGAGCGCTGCGCCGCGGGCTGTTCAAACCGGAAGCCGTGCGACAGTTGGTCGAGTTGCACGTGCGCGGCGAACGTGACCATTCGCATCAGCTCTGGACGCTTGTTAATGCTGGAGCTGTGGTTCACTCGTTTTATCGACTAAGATCCGTGTCAGAGACAGCTCCCACGCACTGGATCCTGAGTGAGGATCCACGGATCGAGAAGACGCAACGCGCGTGCGTTGCGTGTGGCTCGGCAAAGGCGCGCCCGCTTGGCGTGAAGAACGAGTTCGAGGTTGTCAGCTGTCTCGAATGCGATTCCGTCTACACGCCTTACTCGCCGTGGTACACCAGCGCTGACTTCTACACCGGTTTCTATTTGAACCAGGACGAACTATCGCCGCCCGCTTGCGTCAACGAACGCCTCGACGAGATCACGGCGGAGTTTTCTGCCGTATCGCCGGAACAATCGCTTGCTGGACATCGGTTGCGGCGCGGGAAATCTTTTGCAAGCGGCGCGGAAGCACGGTTGGGACGTGCAGGGGCTCGACGTTTCCCCCGGTGCTGTCCAACATGTGCGCGGTCTGGGTTTCGACGTGTTCGAAGGTGAGCTCCAACGAGGCGGCGTTTCCGTCGGAACATTTTGACGTAATCACCGCGGCCGAGCTGGTGGAACATCTCTGCGATCCGCAAGCGTTGTTGCACGAAGTCGCGCGCATTCTTCGTCCCGGCGGATTGTTCTGGATGACGACGCCACATGCGCGCGGTTTATCGGGCCGGTGCTCGGTTTGAACTGGACGCTGCGTTTGGCCGCCCGAGCATCTCCAGTTATTCTCGGCACGCGGGCTGAAGAAGTTATTGCGCGACGCGGGTTTCCGCCAGTTCCGAATCAAGACGACGGGCGGCAATCCCGTCGAGATCTTGCACGCGATGGGAGCGGCGAGGCAAAGTCTGCGCCAAAAACCGTCGGACCAGCACTTCGATCGCGTCACGACGAGTTATCGTTTGAACGAATCCATGATGAAGAGCCGTTCGCGCCGGGCGTTGAAAAACACCGTGAATGGCTTTCTTAACCTCAGTCGCCTGGGGGACTCGCTGAAAGTTTTTGCCATTAAGATAAAACCCGATCTGGAGGACGACGTTGAAAGGCGTAGTGCTAGCCGGAGGTTTGGGAACGCGATTGCGTCCACTCACCTCCGTTACAAATAAACATCTGCTGCCGGTTTACGACCAGCCGATGATCTATTATCCGATTCAAACCCTCGTCAACGCGGGCATCACGGACATCATGGTGGTGACGGGCGGCAGCTCCGCCGGCGACTTTCTGCGCTTGCTCGGCAACGGCAAAGCGTTCGGGCTGAAACATCTCAACTACACTTACCAGGAAGGTGAAGGCGGCATCGCCGAGGCGCTTTCGCTCGTGGAGCACTTCGCCGCCGAAGAGCCCGTGTGCGTCGTCCTGGGCGACAACATTATCGAAGGCAACATACTTTCGGCAGTCAACGCGTATCGTGCGCAAGGCCGCGGCGCGAAGATCATTCTGAAGAAGGTGCCCGATCCGCAGCGCTTCGGTGTGCCGCGTCTCGACGGCAACAAGGTCGTCTCGATCGACGAGAAGCCGAAGGTGCCGCAGTCAGACTATGCAGTGATCGGGATCTACATGTATGACGCCGAGGTCTACGACATCATTCGCTCGCTCGTGCCGTCGGGTCGCGGCGAGCTGGAGATCACCGATGTCAACAACGCGTACATCGCGCGCAACCAGATGACGTGGGAAGAGCTCGACGGTTGGTGGACTGATGCGGGTACGTTTGAGAGTTTGTTGCGTGCGTCGAACATGGTGGCGGAGACGGGAGCGAATAAACTGACGACGAGTGCATGCCGAAGTTAAAGCAAACGCGGATTGTCAGAATCATCGCCCGTTTGAACGTAGGCGGACCGGCGAAGCACGTCGTTTGGTTGACCACTGCGTTGCAGGATTCGAATTACCACTCGTTATTGGTGACGGGTACTGTTCCCGCAGGCGAAGAAGACATGAGCTACTTCGCCGACGAAGCGGGCGTGACGCCGGTTTACATCCCGCAGATGAGCCGCGAGATCTCGTTGAACGACGCGGTCACGGTTTGGAAGCTCTTTCGCCTGTTGCGGCGCGAGAAGCCCGACATTGTGCACACGCACACGGCGAAAGCGGGAACCGTCGGGCGTGTTGCCGGGTTTTTGTATCGCTGGCTGACGCCGGGAACTTTGATCGGACGGCCGCGCCCGTGCAAGTTTGTACACACGTATCACGGTCACGTTTTTCATAGTTATTATGGGCGCAGCAAGACAAGGTTTTTCCTGGCGATCGAGCGGTTGCTGGCGCGCGTCGTTACGGATCGATTGATCGTCGTGAGCGAACAGCAGGGCGCGGAGATTGGCAACGACTTCCGCGTCGGGCGACGCGGGCAGATCAAGGTGATTCCGCTTGGTCTCGACTTGCGCGTATTTGCCAATCACGCGACGCGTCGGGCGCGATTTCGCGACGAGCTCAGGATCGACGACGAGACGGTGCTGGTTGGCATCGTCGGCCGGTTGACGGAGATCAAGAACCACGAAATGTTCTTGAGCTCGATCGCGCGATTGAAAGACGACAAGCGGATGCGGTTTGTCGTCATCGGCGACGGATCGTTGCGTACGGCGCTTGAAGAACAGTCGCGATCGTTGCGATTGGACGTGATCTTTGCCGGTGGGCGAAAAGATCCCGAGTATTTCTATCCGGCACTTGATATTGTCGCGCTGACTTCGCGCAATGAAGGAACGCCGCTCACGTTGATCGAGGCGATGGCGAATGCGCGTCCGGTGGTGGCGACGAGCGTTGGCGGCGTTGTCGATCTGCTCGGCGAGATTACCACCGACGGGCCATATCGCATTTGCGAGCGCGGCATCAGCGTGCCGCCTGGCGATGAAGAAGCATTTGCGGCGGCGTTGCGCCGGCTTGCGATCGACAGGCAGTTGCAGAAAGACCTCGGTGCGCGCGGGCTCGCGTTTGTCGAGCGCGCTTATCCCAAGGAACGTCTGATCGAAGACATCAAGCATTTGTATCGGGAATTACTGAACCAGGAAGTGACTTCAGATATCCGCGTTTGGGAACACGGATTAACAAACAAGTAAGGAGCAGAACGGTTGAGAGTACTCATTACCGGGGGAGCTGGTTTTATCGGGTCACACCTGGCAGACGCTTATCTTCAACGCGGCGATCACGTTTACGTCATCGACGATCTCTCGACGGGAACGATCGAAAACATTCAACATCTCAAAGGCCAGCCGCGCTTTCACTACACAATCGAGACTGTTCACAACCAACCGGTAACTGCCGAGCTGGTGGATCAGTGCGACGTCATTTTTCACCTCGCCGCTGCGGTTGGGGTGAAGCTGATCGTCGAGAGCCCGGTGCGGACGATCGAGACCAACGTGCGCGGCACAGAAGTCGTGCTTTCGCTCGCGAACAAAAAGAAGAAGAAAGTGCTGGTGGCGTCCACTTCGGAGGTTTATGGACTGAGCACTGACGTGCCGTTTCGCGAAGACGGAAATCTCGTGATGGGCGCGACGACGAAAGGCCGCTGGAGCTATGCGTGCTCGAAAGCGATCGACGAGTTTCTGGCGCTGGCTTACTGGCGCGAGAAGAAGCTGCCGACGATCGTCGTTCGCTTGTTCAATACTGTCGGGCCGCGGCAGACGGGGCAGTATGGAATGGTGATTCCGACGTTTGTGAAGCAGGCGCTCGCCGGCCGGCCGATCACGGTTTATGGCGATGGCAAGCAGAGCCGTTGTTTTGGTTATGTTGGCGACGTTGTCGGCGCGCTGATCAAGTTGATGGACCACACCGACGCGGTCGGCCAGGTTTTCAACATCGGTTCGAACCAGGAGATCTCGATACTCGATCTGGCGCAACGAGTGAAGGAGTTGACGCAGTCTGACTCGGAAATCGTCTTCATTCCTTACGACGAGGCGTACGAAGAAGGATTTGAAGACATGCCGCGCCGCGTGCCGGACATTTCGAAAGTGAGCGGACTGGTTGGCTTTCGCCCCGAGATGGGTCTGGACGGAATTCTTAAGAGCGTGATCGACTATCAATCCGGTCGGTAGATTTTCCGTTTTCCGTTTTTCATTTCTCGTTTTTCATTTTCAGCCCGAAGCGCCGAGAGCAATTCACCAAATGAAAAATGACAAACGAAAAATGGAAAATGGCAAATGATCTGAGCACTTAACGCATATGCCTTTTAGCCCTCGCACGCTGCTGGCTGTTGCCGCGTCGTTCGTGCTGGCGCTGATTCTGACGCCGGTCGTGCGCGCATTCGCGCGGCGATTCGGGTTTGTCGCCAAGCCGAAGAGCGATCGCTGGCACAAGAAACCGACCGCCATGCTCGGCGGCGCGGTGATCTGGCTGTCGGTGATCATCACCTACACCGTCTTCATTTCCGAGACGACCTACGGCAAGTTCATCCTGCTCGCGAGCACGTTTTTGTTTATCGTCGGCCTCGTCGACGATCTGCTGCATATCAAGCCGTATCAGAAACTGATCGGTCAGGTTATGGGCGCGGCGTACGTCGTTTACTACGGCCTGTCGCTGCCCTGGACCGGGTCGGTGCTCCTGAACATGGCGCTCGCGATCTTCTGGCTGATCGGCATCACGAACGCGATCAACCTGCTCGACAACATGGACGGCCTCGCCAGCGGCATCGCCGTCATCGCCGCCGGGTTTCTCGCGCTTAGCTTCGTCAACACCGGTCAATACTCGGAAGCGCTCGTGATGCTGGTCTTCGCCGGCGCGCTGCTCGGCTTCCTGGTCTACAACTCGAATCCGGCGTCGATCTTCATGGGCGACTGCGGTTCGATGTTTGTCGGGTTCTTTCTCGCCAGCTCGGCGTTGATCAACGTCAGCGGCGGCAGATCGCGAAGTCTCCTGCCCGTGCTCGCGGTGCCGATTCTCGTCTTGTTTATCCCGATCTTTGATACGACGTTCGTCACGGTGCTGCGCAAGCTTTCCGGTAGATCGGCTTCGGTCGGCGGACGCGATCACACGTCGCACCGGCTCGTGGCGCTCGGCATGTCGGAACGCCACGCGGTGCTGATGCTTTATGGTTTTGCCGCGCTTTCGGGCGTGCTCGCGATATTGGTCCAACGCGCGCGGCTCGACGTCAGTCTCGCAGCCATCGCCGGGTTCACGATTTTGTTGACGCTGGTGGGCGTCTATCTCGCGGGCGTGAAGGTCTACGACGAGAGCGAAGCGGAATTGGCGCTCAAGGAAAAGCCGCTCTACACGTTTCTCGTCGACGTTTCCTACAAGCGACGCGTCTTCGAAGTGTTGCTCGACGTCGTGCTGGTGATCCTGTCGTACTGGGCTGCGTACGCCATCAACTTTCCGACAACGAGCCCGGCGTGGAACCTCTTCATCCGCACGCTGCCGGTGCTCGTGTTCGTGAAGATGTCGGTGTTTTTGGTGACGGGCGTGTATCGCGGACTGTGGCGCTACACCGGCATGAGCGACCTGATCGTGTTTGCGAAAGCGGTCGCGGTCAGCTCGGTGGCGAGCGTGTTGATGGTATTGTTTGTGTTTCGTTTCGAAGGGTTCTCGCGCACCGTCTTCGCGATCGACGCCGTGTTGATGTTTATGTTTCTGGCGGGCAGCCGTATGGCGTTCCGAGTCTTTCGGCAGGTGCTGCCCGCGGTTGGTAAACAGGATGGCCGCCGTGTTCTCATCTACGGTGCAGGGGATGGTGGCGAGCTGCTGTTGCGGGAATTGAGAAACAATCGCGAGCTGAACCTCTCGCCGGTCGGATTTCTCGACGACGATCCGGCGAAGAGCGGGAAAGTGATTCATGGCTTGCGCGTGTTTGGCGGCAACGGCGATCTACCGTCAGTCTGCGAGCAACACGAGGTGCACGAAGTGGTTATCTCGAGCTTGAAGATGACTGACGAGCGGCTCCAGGAAGTGTTGCGCTGTTGTTCGGAGCGCGACATCGTCGTCAAACGGATGCGTATTACGATCGAAGAATTGAACTCGCGCCTTATGTGAGTCGGAGTTTCCCGCAAAGGCGCAAAGGCGCAAGGCTAAGCGTCGTTCGAGCCAAGAGCAATCTTTACGCCTTGCCTTTGCGTCTTTGCGGGAAACTTTCTTAGAAAACATGCCGCAGGAACTGATCCAGTTAAGTGCGCGCAAGCCGATCGTGCGGATCGTGCTGCTCCTGATGCTGATCGCGGCGGCGATTTGGTCTTACAACGCCGTGCGCTGGTACATCGGCAACACCCTCGCGGAAAATTTCAATCCCGCACAGAGCAATACGCGCGTGGCTGAGATGGCGGTCGTCACTGGCGCCGGACGATCCGTTGACGCACTGGCGCATCGCGCAAGTCTCGCAAAAGCTCCTGCCGTTGGATCAACAGGCAAAGACGATCGCGGAATATGAAAAAGCGGTGAGTCTTTCGCCGAACGACTATCGCTTCTGGATGGCGCTCGGCACGGCCCACGAACAATCAGGCGACAGCGCAAAGGGCGAACAGGCGTTGCGTCGCGCGGTGGCACTAGCGCCGTCGTATTCGTTTCCGCGCTGGTATCTCGGAAACCTGTTGTTGCGAAGTGGCCGTTACGAAGAGGCGTTCACCGAGTTGCGCAAGGCCGCCGAAGCCGACACCGAGCTGGAACCGCAGCAGTTCAACGCGCTATGGGCGGTATACAGCAACGATTTCGCAGCGCTGAAGAAAGCGCTCGGCGAAGACTCGCACACACGAGCGCGGTTCGCGCGTTACCTCCTCGGCTTGCAGCGGTTCGAGGATGGATTGAGCTTCTGGGACAGTTTGTCCGCCGACGAGAAGAAGTTGAATCGTGATATCGGCCATTCGATGGTTGCTCTCCTGCTCAACGTGAGGAGGTATCACGACGCGGTCGACGTTTGGAACGACGTCGCAATGAACGAACGATACAAGGCCGAGCTCGGCAAAGTCTTCGACGGAAGTTTTGAAGAAGCGATCAACTACACGCCGGACATGGTCTTTGGCTGGCAAGTGAAAACCGCGCCGCAACTCCAGATCGGGATCGATCCGACGAAGAGCAATGCCGGCGCGCGCAGTTTGCGCCTCGCGTTTCAAGTGCGCGCGAAGCTCGAGAGTCTGAATGTTTCGCAACTTGTTCCCGTTGAGCCAAACAGCGAATACGACTTCGAATACTACTTCACGACTGAACAGCTCGAGACGGGCAGCGCGCCGATGATCCAGGTCATCGATGCCGCCGACGGCGCGGGATTCGCCAGCTCACCGCAAGCGCCCAGCGGCAACAATCCCTGGACGCGCATGAATTTGTCTTTCAAGACAGGCGAAAAGACCGAAGCGGTGCTGCTGAAGATTGTGCGCGTCCCGTGCAGCGAAGAAGAGAACGTCGATCTGTCCGATTTTTGGTTCGATTTGGTATGACGACTTCAGTTTCAAACGACGACGTTAGCGTGCTCGCGCCTGCGAGCGCGCAACCGTTGGCGGCGACGACCTCGCAGGAACGCTCGGTCTATCGCATCCGGCACACGCTGCCGAGCCGCTTTGCGTTTCTCGTGATCTGTCTCGGGATCGTGATGTCCGCGCTGGCGTACGGAACAGTTCATTACTGGGCGCTCGGTCTGTTCAATCTCGGTGGTTTGACGATCCTGATCCTTTGGGTCCTGGACTCGTGGCAGCTCGGAAACGTGCGCGTCAGCCGTAACCTGCTCCAGCTTCCGCTGCTGAGCGCCTTGATACTCGGCTTGGTCCAACTGCTGCCGTTGCGCGACGTGGCGAACGACGTCTCGCTGGCGATCGGGCTTTCCAACACGTTGTCGTTCGATCCTTACGCCACGCGGTTGGTGCTGGTGCAGTTGGCGACGCTTGCTGATCTACTTTTCCGCCACGCTCGTCTTTGTCGACACGCCGCATCGCCTGCACCTGCTGGTGCGGACGATTATGATCTTCGGGTTCTGTCTCGCGCTGTTCGGGTTGACGCAGTCGTTTACCAGCCCGACGAAGGTCTACTGGATTCGCGAGCTCAACCAGAGCACTGCGTTCGGTCCGTTTATCAATCGTCACCACTTTGCCGGTTACATGGAACTGACGATCGCTTTGCCGCTGGGGCTGCTGTTCGCGGGCGCTGTCGATCGAGAGAAGAAACTGTTGTTTATCTTTATCGCGGGAATGATGGGCGTCGCGCTCGTCATGACCGCGTCACGCGGCGGCATCATCAGTCTCGTGGCAGAGGTGATCTTTTTCGCGATCGCCACCGCGATCTGGCGCAAACAGAGTGACGAACGACACCATCGGCGCCTCAGTCGTTTGAAGAGCGTCGCCGTGCGTGCCGGTTTGGCGATGGCGTTGCTGGTCAGCCTGTTTATCGGCGTGATGGCATTGGGCGGCGAGATGTCGATCAATCGCCTGATCGTCGACAGCGTCAACACAAACGATCCGACCACCGGCCGGGCGCACTTCTGGTCGGTCACTTTGGAGATCATCAAGGCGCATCCGTTTATCGGGACCGGTCTCGGAGCGTTCGGCGTCGTCTACACGCGCTTCGATTCACGCAACGGGCTCTTTCGGCTCGAACAGGCGCATAATGATTACCTCCAGGTGTTATCCGACGGCGGAATCATCGGCGCGGCATTGGCGCTGGCGTTCGTCGCGCTGTTGTTCTATCGCGGTTTTGTAAGGGCCAGGTCGCGTGACGACTTCCGCCGGGGCGTCGCGCTGGCATCGCTGGGCGGCTGTTTCGCCGTGCTCGTGCACAGCTTTTTCGACTTCACGTTGCACACGACTTCGAACGCTTTGTTGTTCCTGGTATTGGCCGCCCTGGCAACAATTAATGGCCGTGTTGAAGACGCGCCGCGCCGGCGGCGGCGGCGGAAATCATCAAGTTCAAGATCAACTGACGATGGCGAAAACTAAATCCAAAGAAGCTTCTTCGCTACCTGAGCTCTGTCTTGCTGCAGTGCTCAAGCACGGCAAGGCCGATGCGCTGAATCATCGCGCGGATGGTAAGTGGCACCCGATTTCCGCGGAGGGATTTATCGACCGCGTCAAGAACGTCGCCCTGGGATTGGCGGCGACAGGTATTCGTCCCGGCGATCGCATCGCGTTGTTGTCTGAGAACCGGCCCGAATGGTCCATCGTCGATCTCGCTATTCTGAGTCTGGGCGCCATCAACGTGCCGATCTACACGACGCAGGCCGTCGACCAGGTGGATTTCATCCTGTCCGACTCCGGCGCGCGCGCCATCTTCATCTCCAATCGACGCATTTACAAACACATTCAACCCGCCCTCGCGAATCGCCAGCTTGAATATTTGATCTTCTTTGATTCTGACGTCGCGGAAGATGTCGAACACGGCCTGGCGCTGGACCAGTTGGAACAGAAGGGGAAGGCGCACGCGGCGGAACGTCCGGACGCGTTTGATGCTTACCTGCGCGCCGTCAGGCCGGACGATCTGGCGACGATCATCTACACTTCGGGAACGACCGGCGAGCCGAAAGGCGTGATGTTGACGCACAACAACTTCATGTCGAATGTCTTGTCGATCGGGAAGGGATTGCCGATCGAACCGACTGACGTGGCGTTGTCGGTGCTGCCGCTGTCGCACATCTTCGAGCGCGCCGGGTTTTATGTCTTTTGTTATTGCGGCGTCTCTGTTTACTACTCGGCGTCGTTCGATCAGGTCGGCGAGAACCTGCGCGAGGTCGCGCCGACGATCATGACTGCCGTTCCTCGTCTCTTCGAGAAGGTCTATCACCGGATCATCAAGAAAGGCATGGCGGAAAAGGGGTTCAAGAAGAACGTCTTCACGCGTTCGCTCGACGTGGGCCAACGTTACGGAGAGCTGAAGGACAAGCGACGCTGGATCTCGCCGCAACTGCGTTTGAAACAGGGATTGGCAAGCAAGCTCGTGTTTTCGAAGTGGCGCGAGGGTGTTGGGGGACGGTTGCGGTATTTCGTTTCCGGCGGCGCGCCGTTGTCGCCGGCGCTTTCGTATTCGTACCTTGCGGCGGGGATTCCGATTCTTCAGGGCTATGGCGCGACTGAGACGTGCATCGTCTGCGCCAATCGGCCGGGGAATAATCACGTCGGATCGGTGGGGCTTCCGTTCGAAGGGATCGAGCTGAAGATCGCGGAGGATGGCGAGATCCTCGTTCGTGGTCCGAATGTGATGCGCGGTTACTACGGTCAGCCGGAAGCGACTGCCGCCGTGTTGAAGGATGGCTGGTTTTATACCGGCGACGTCGGCCACATGGACAAAGAAGGCCGGCTTTACATCACGGATCGGAAGAAAGATCTTTTTAAACTGTCGAACGGGAAATATGTCGCGCCGCAGTTGATCGAGAGTTTGTTGAAGCAGAGTGAGTTTGTCAGTCAGGTGGTTGTGGTTGGCACGGGGCGGAAGCAGCCCGTTGCGTTGATCGTGCCTGACTGGGAAAACCTGAAGGAGGCGCTGGCTGACGCTGGCGAAAAAGACGCGCCGAAAGAGCGCTCGGAGTTGGCGAAATACCCTGCGGCGGTGAAGATCGTCCAACAGAACATCTCTTCGCTCACCTCAACCTTGACTGACTACGAACGCATCCGCCGCGTAGCGCTCCTGCCGAACGAGTTCACCATCGACGGCGGCGAACTAACCCCCACCCTGAAAGTAAAACGCCGCGTGATCGACGAGCGCTTCGCCGACGTGATCGAATCTCTCTACAGCTAAACGGAGGGCCAAGCCCGAACCAGGGGCTAAGCCCCTCCTCAAGGGCGCGATGACGGCAGGGCAAGCCCTGCCGCACATCCGGCGGCATAGCCGTAACATTGGCGTGGCCGTACTATCAGCGTGATGTACCTTCAATGTGGCGTACTATTAGCGTGGTGTACCTTCAGCCTGGCCGTTGCCTGACAGGAGACAATTCCGACGATTCGTAAGTGCTTCGACTCGGCTTCGCCGCCGGATGTGAGGCGAGGCTTGCCTCGCCGGAGAAGTGCACCTGCGATGCGGCTGTGCCGCTCGTTCGGGCTTGGCCCTAATTTTCCCGTGGCTCGCCAAGGATTGATTCCGCCAGGATCCTCAGATTCATGGGGATTTCGGGTGGTTTGAAGGCGGTTAGGTCTGAGCGGTGGTGCGCCAGGAGCGGCAGTTCCGCGTTGCAGAATTCACAGCTTTCAAGGTGCCGTCTGACCAGTCTGCCGACCATCGGCGATAGCTTCTCTGCCCGAAAGGAGAGCAGAGTTGTAGACGCGGGACAGGCGGCCGTTTTTCGGAAAGTGAGCTGTCGTTGTGAGCGCTTCATTTTCTAACTGCTTATTCAACCGTACAAAAACACCCAATTAACCACCTCTTCCAGCACTTTTCCTCAGCTTTCTCCTCAGTTACCACCGATGTAAAAAGATGTTGCGCGTTCTTTAAACTACTGGTACGATGTCTCGCGTCGGTCATAGGCCAACCCGGTCTCTGACGTCTCCAGGAAACATCAACAGCCGCTCACTCGCGGCACAATTCGGGCTAAAAAATTACGTTTCTCCTGAGCTTGCCTCTGGTCAGTACCTGAGTTCTTGCATGTCGGGCACAGTTAACAATCTCCCAATCCCTACTCGGGCTTACCCTATCTATTCACTTGAGCGCCATTCAACCCATTCATACCTCCATCTCTGAACCAGAGCTGCAAATTAGGGCACGACGGACAAATCCTGTGAAATCGATAAGTGAAGATTCGGACAAAACAGCGCCACCAGCCGCGGCAGACAAACGCCCGCAGCCCAAGTCGCGCCGCGCCGAGCGACACGCGAAAACGGCAAGATGGGTTGAGAGCCTGCGGTCGTCGGACGTCAATCGTCTGTGGACCGATCTGCACCGCATAGTCTCGCATCATCCCCTCGTGCGGGCGTCGCGCAGCGCCGGACTGCTCGTCGAAGAAGGCGCCGGGACTGCCTACACCGATCTCACACAGGAACTTTTCGTCCAATTACTGAGCAAAAATCGCTTCGAGCACTATCTCGACACCGAGATGACTGACTTCGAGATCGAGTGCGAAATCAGCCAGATCGAGTTGACCAACCTGCTCACGGCGGAGCTGCGCAAGCGGCATCCGGAAAGCTACCGGCTGGCGCGTCGTATTTCGACGCTGATTCAGTCGAGCGCTAATTTCCGCCGGTTCGATTCGAGCGGTATGGACGACGAGCCGCATCGCCGTTTGGCCGACCGGGTTTACGGGTTGAGCGAATGGAGCGACGACAAGCAACGCCGGGGAGCGCATGAAGTCGAGCAGCGCGTGCAGATTATTCCGGTCCGGCAAAGAGACACGCGGATGGTCGGATGTACGGGCGATTCGCAGGTAGTTATCAGCAATCCGGATCTCGAAGATTTGATTGTGTCGGTGCTGGACGCGGTGGATTCGCCGGTTGACGTGCGGACGTTGCGAGTCGCTGGTGATGTCGCGGTTGCCGGTGATGGATATTTATCTCGTGCCGCTGGATGGCGACGACAGTGATAACGAGAACGGCGGAACAGTTACGAGCCGGTCGATCAAGCCGCGAAAATCCCGAGGAAGGACTGATGCGGCGGGAGTCGGAACGGGAAGCGGCGGGTTATGTAGACCAGTTTTTGGTGAGTTTGAACGAGGCCGTGCGGGGGAAAGTGAAGCAGTACAACCGGATCATCGGCGTGCTTTGGTACTGCTATTTGAGTCCGGATCATGCGACGCAATTGGAAGTTGCAGCGGCATTAGGCGTTTCTGATTCATTGGTGTCAGACTACCGCCGCCGGATCGAGCAGGAGTTGCGGGCGCTGTCGTTTAGCGAGGTTGAGGAGGCGAAGCAGTTTGAGCTGGCGTTGCGAGAGCACGTCAAGACCCTGTTTTTTGAGATGGAAGAGAAAGAGGTCGCGGTTTAGCCACAGATTAGACATTGTTATTAGTGTAAACTGTGGGGATTCGAAGGCTGCTGCGCTAACCGCGCCGCAGCTTTGTTTTTGTTGCGGATTGGTTGTGCATGGGATTTAATTGTGACCGAGTTTTAATAAGGAGTGCGGGAACACGTGGAGGCAATCTTTTGGTTGAGTGTGGCAGCGATTGGATATGCCTACGTTGGCTATCCATTGCTGCTCATTGTCCTTAGCCGCATCAGACCGACGCCCGGTCCGCAGCGGTCACTGGACACCTTCGGTTACAGTCATCATCGCGGCCTACAACGAGGAGCGCGACCTCGCCGCCAAACTTGAAAACACGCTCGCGCTCGATTATCCCAAGTCGCATCTCGAGATCATCGTAACGTCCGACTGCTCCACCGATCGCACCGACGAGATCGCGCGCAGCTTTGCGGCACGCGGAGTGCGCCTGCATCGCCAGGAAGAACGACATGGCAAGACTGCAGCCCAGAACGCGGCCGTTGACAAAGGCGAGCGGCGAGATCATCGTCTTCTCCGATGCGACGACGCACTACCACCCGGACGTTTTGCGTTTGATGATGCCCGGCGTTTGCAGACAAGAGCGTCGGCTGCGTGACCGGCCGACGTGATCTACCAGGACGATAAAGACTCGAGCGTCGGCACGGGCACGCAGTCGTATTGGAACTACGAGTTCTTTCTGAAGAAACACGAAAGCGCGGTCTGTTCGCTGATCGGTGTTTGCGGCTGCATGTACGCGGTGCGGAAGTCGGCTTACATCCCGCTCTATAACGAAGCGTGCAGCGATTTCATCATCGCGACGACGATGGTCGAACAGGGTCTGCGCGCGGTCTATGTTCCCGAAGCGGTTTGCACCGAAGAACCGAATCGCCAGGCGAAGAAGGAGCTGGCGGCGCGCGTGCGGATCATCTCGCAAACGTTTTCCGATCTCTGGCGCAACCGCGACGTGCTGAATCCGTTTCGCAGCGGTTTCTACGCGGTGCAGCTTTGGTCGCACAAGTTGATGCGCTACCTCGTGCCGCTATTTTTGATCGCGATCTTTATCACGTCGGCCTTGCTGGCGCCGCGCAATGCGTTTTACGCGGCGGTGTTTGTGGTGCAAGTCGCGTTTTATCTGGCGGCGCTGGTTTCGTCGATTGCTCGAACGGTTGGGAGTGACTTCGCTTGCTGGCGTTGCCGCAGTATTTCGTGATCACGAACCTCGCGTCGTTGATCGCGTTCGTGAAGTTTTTGAGTGGCGAACGGTACACGCGTTGGGAGCCGAGCCGCGAATAAAAAGACTCTGCGTTCCTCCGCGCCTTGCGGTTTACCGCAGAGTCGCAGGGAATCGCAGAGAACATCGGTTAAGTTAAGTATGAAGAATGCTCTATCGATAGATCTGGAAGACTGGTTTTGCGTTCATAACCTGGCGGAGGCGATCAAGCGCGACGACTGGGACAAGTGCGACTCTGCGCGTGCGCGCGAACACGACGCGCATTCTCGACCTGCTCGATCGGCACAAAGTGCGCGCGACGTTTTTCGTGCTCGGCTGGGTTGCGGATCGCGCGCCCGATCTGATTCGCGAAGTCGAAGCGCGCGGACATGAGATCGGCGTGCATGGTTACAACCACCTGCTGCTGACTGAAATCACGCCCGAAGAGTTTGACGAGGATCTCGCAGAAAGCGCTCGAAGCGATCGCCAAAGCAGGCGTGAAGACGCGGCCGATCGGGTTTCGCGCGCCTTCGTTCTCGATGGTGAAGACGACGAAAGACTGGGCGCTGCCGATACTCGAAAAGTACGGCTTTCGTTACGATTCGTCAGTCTTCCCGGTCGGCTTTCATCCCGACTACGGCATTGCCAACGCGCCGCTGAGTCCCTACAAAATCACTGACAGCTTTACGAGTTTCCGATGAGCGTGTTGGAGATGTTCGGGCGCCGGTTTCCGTTTTGCGGCGGCGGCTATTTCCGGCTGTTTCCGTACGCCTACACGCGATTCTTGCATGCGAGAAAGTGAACGAACAAGGCCGCGCGGTCGTCTTTTACCTGCACCCGTGGGAAGTCGATCCCGGACAGCCGCGCATAAAAAATTTGTCGGCTTCGCAAAAGTTTCGACATTATCGCAATTTAGATCAGACGGAACGACGTTTAGGCCGCCTTGTAAACGATTTCGAATTTACCACGGTTAGAGAGGTGCTCCAGATTTGAACAACGAGATTCAGGCCCAAAGAATTTTTGGAACAGCGAAGCCGATGCTTTCCAGAGAATCTACACGCATCGCAAGTCGAAGTTTAGCAAACACGCTCGACCAGCTCTTTCGCAAAGACATGTACGAGCGTTATCAGTTCACGATCGCGAATTGTGAACCGATCAGAGACCGGACGTTCCTGGATGTCGGTTGCGGCAACGGTCTTTACAGTTCGGAACTTGCGCGCAAAGGCGCGCGCAAAGTCGTCGGCATCGACATCGCGGAAGTGATGATCGGCTTGTGCAAAAAGCCGAGCGAGCAAGAACTATCGACGATCGTTGCACGTTTCATCCAAACGGATCTGCTGGATTACAAAGCCGAAGCGAAGTTTGACGTCAGTTTTGGCATCGGGCTCTTCGACTACATCAGCGATCCGCTTGCCGGTGCTGAAGCAGATGCGCGAGTGTCAGCAGCGACAAAGCGATCATGGCATTTCCACGGTTGTGGACGTGGCGCGCGCCCGTTCGCAAAGTGAGACTGACGCTCAAAGGCTGCGACGTCTACTTCTACAGTGCTGCGCGGATTAAGCAATTGATGAAAGACGCCGGATTCAGCCGTCACACGCTGACGAGGGTGGGCAAGCTTTATTGCGTGGTTGCGCTACCCGTAAAGATTGAGGTGGCCTCCGTGGCCACCCTAAAGGCTTAAGTGATTTAGATCAGCGCTCTTTTATGCCGACAAATTCGGATGCTTTTGATTATGAAGGCGTCTTCCCGGGCCGGGGCGGTCGCGGTCGGGATAGCGACCCAGCTCGAGGTCTGGCCCACCGGGAAAAAACTAAGATCGTTCAATGACGAGACGTTTGTTCCGTCTCCGGCTTCTGCGTCTGCCGCTCCTGCTCCAGCCGTAATTCAAACCCAGCCAGCCGATTCGTCTTTCGTATCGAAGAGCGCAAGTTGGCTTCGCCGGCGCGGCCACTCGCTCAGTTCGCCGTTCTGTTCGTGTTCAGCATCATTCTTTACCTACGTCCTTACGAGTTGTTTCCATGCGCTGTCGGCTTTACGCCAGATGGCGTTTTACACCGGCCTCGTCACGCTCGCTCGTCTATCACCTCGACCCAACTCGCGCTCGAAGGAAACCTCACCGCGCGTCCGAAAGAAATCAACCTGGTCCTGCTGCTCGGCGTGGCCGCGCTGCTGTCGATGCCGCTGGCGGGCGATCCGGGTGGAGCGTGGGAAACATTCAGCGACATGTTGCTGAAGACGATCCTGATCTTCATCGTGCTCGTTAACGTCGTGCGCACCGAGTTGCGGCTGAAGCTGCTGTTGCTGCTGGTGCTTGGCGTCAGCATTTATTTGAGTATCAATGCCATCAACGATTATCGGGCCGGGGTCTTTGCGATTGGAGCAGCCGAGACCCACGACCTGCGCATTGGCGGCAGGATAAAAGGACTGTTTGAGAATTCCAACGACCTCGCGATGCACCTCGTGACGATGATCCCGATCGCGGTCGCGTTGGGGCTCAGCGGGCGCAACCCGCTGAAGAAGCTGATCTACTTTGGCGTGCACGGCATTGATGGTTGGAGCGGTGATTGTGACATTCTCGCGCGGCGGATTTATCGGCCTCGTGGCGGCGACGTTTGTGTTGGTGCGGACGGTTGGGGAAGAAGAATCGCGTGGCGACGATGCGGCGCGCTCGTGTTTGCAGTCATCTGTTCCTGGCCCTGGCGCCGGGCGCTTTCTCCAGGCCGGCTCGCGACGATCTTCAATTCCGCCGCCGATCTGACTGGCTCGTCGAGCCAGCGAACTGAAGTGCTTAAGCGTTCGATTTGGGTGGCGCTTGCGATATCCGTTGTTCGGCGTTGGTATCGGAAACTTTCATTCACAAGTCGCCTCGTAATCTGGAAACCCACAACGCCTACACGCAAGTCGCTTCCGAAATGGGAATCGCGGCGATGGTGGTCTACATCCTGTTTCTGATTCATCCGATTCGACGCCTGCGGCTGATCGAGAACGAGAGCTACGACCAGCGATGAGCGAAGGAGGTTCTACTATCTTTCGATCGGCTTACAGGCGTCGCTGGTAGGGTTCATGGTTGCCAGTTTCTTCGGCGCTGTTGCTTATCAATGGTACGTCTACTACCTGGTGGCTTATGCGGTTTGTCTGCACCGGCTTTACATCATGAAGTTCCCGCCGGAAGACGAGTTTGCCAAAGAGCGTTGGGAGCATCCGTTTGCCAAGAAGACGCAGAAGCTGATCGGCAGTGAACCAGAGCCCGAGCCGAAGCAGGCGTAGTCGTTTCGTCAGGTGTGAGATGGATTTGATTGGCGGAATTCATGACAGCTTGTCACTTCATGTGCTGATGCCGTTTTCACGTCTGCAACGGTCAGCTCGTCCCGCAACCCGACCAACACAGCAGGCATTCTACGAAGGCATTCGTTTTCGCCGCGAGGCTGCCGCGTGGGATCGACGAACAACAAGACCAGTTGGATCCTGGATCGCTTGCGCAGTCGTCGTGCGGCGAGCTTACGACGAGACTGACTTATTACCGCGAGCTGTTCGATCGACACGGTTTCGATCCGCACGTCGATTTTGATTTCGATGACTTTTCCCGTTTGCCGGTTCTGACTCGCGAAGACATTCACGAAGCAGGACCAAAGCTCATCTGCGTCGTCAGTTCCCGCCGATCAACTGCGCAAAGACAGCACCGGCGGCTCGACCGGCGTGCCGACCGAGCTCTGGTTAGGACCAAACGAACGTGGTTGGCGCGACAGCGGTATGGAACACTTTTTCGAGACGCTGGGCGTTCCCGAAGGCAGTCGCACGGCATTGCTGTGGGGCCATCATCTCGATCCGAAGGCGACCGACTACGTTTCGCGATCGCTATCAGGCTTTTGTTTCCAACATCAGGTGGTTTGATTCGCTGCGTTTGTCCCCGCAGACACTCGACGAGTATCACGCAGGAACTGGAACGCTTCCGTCCCGCGTGCATCATTGCGTATGCGAGCGCGCTGGGCCACCTCGCCGAGCACATACTCACGCAGCAATTACAAACCGAGTTATCCGACACGCTGTCATGATCACCGGAGGTGAGAAGCTCTGGTCCAGGCATCGGCGGCTGATCGAAGAAGCGTTTGGCCGTCCGGTACACGAGCGATACGGATCGCGCGATGCCGGATGTCTCGGCGTGCAGCTCGATCCGTCGAACCCGCTCGAATACACGACTCGACTGGTCCTACACCCTCGTCGAACCGGAACTGCCGCAAACGGAGTCGCCGATCCTGATCACAAAACTCCAGGCCGACGGGATGCCGATGATTCGTTATCGCATCGGCGACATGGGACGCTTTCCGGCCGGAAGCAAACCGGGTCACCCGACGTTTGTTTTGTCTGACGTGATGGGCCGCGAGATCGATCGCATTTCGCTGCCGGACGGCCGTTGGATTGCCGGACAGGAAGTGCCGCACCTGCTGAAAGATTATCCGGTGCGGGAGTTTCTGTTTTTACAGCGGCAGGACCACTCGGTGGAGCTTCAGATCGTGCCGCAGAAAGATTTTGATGACGACAGTTTGCGTAAGATCGAAGACGTTCTGAGAGCAAACTTGCCGGGCCTGCCAATCAAGATCGAATTGAAAGAATCCGTGGTCCGTACAAAGTCGAACAAGTGGCGGCCAGTGATTAGCGAAGTGAAATCAAGCGAGGCGGTATGAGCACCAACTTCGATTCGAACCTGGCGCTGGTGGAAGTGCCGGCGAATGCGTATCGGGAAGAAGATGACCGGACGATCTGCGCGTGCGATCGAGCGATTGGCGTCAGATCTTGGCTGGGCGCGCGAAGGCAAAGGCGCGTTTGGCGATCTGATCCCGGCCGGGGCGCGGGTGCTGATCAAGCCCAACTTCGTGCTGGACCACAACCAAAGCAATGGCGGCATGGACCCGATGATCACGCACCAGTCCGTCATCAAAGCTGTGGTCAAGGCGGCGTTGCAAACTGAAGCTGCGGAAGTCGTCGTTGGCGATGCGCCGATTCAAACGTGCGACTTGGCCGCGTTGCTGTCGAGTCACCGGGCTGGACGCGTGGGCGGATGCGATGACGAAAGCCGATTCTCGTTTCAAAGGCGTGAAAGACTTTCGGCGAACGACGGCGCAATACGTGAACGGCGTTCGCGTTGCCGAAGAGAACAAGCTTCCCGAAGACGATTTTGTGCTTGTTTGATTTGGCGTCGGACAGTTTGCTCGAGCCGATTACAGACGAAAAAGACGACTTCCGCGTCACGTGTTACGACCCGCGCTTGATGGCGAAGACACACGGCAACGGAAGGCATCGCTATCTCGTCGCGAGAGATGTGTTAGACGCCGACGTCGTCATCAACCTGCCGAAACTCAAGACGCACAAGAAGGCCGGCATCACGTGCGCGCTGAAAAACCTGATCGGCATCAACGGCAACAAGGAATACCTGCCGCATCACCGCATCGGCGGAGCGGATCTCGGCGGCGACTGTTATCCGGGAAAGTCGCGCGTCAAGAGCATGTTGGAATACGCCGCCGATCAACAGAACCTGACTGATCCGGAACGAAGGGACGAGTTTGGGGCTGGCGTGGCGACGCAGTTGAATCGCGTGCTTGCACCTGATGGGCGACAATCTCGGCATCGAAGGTTCGTGGAGCGGCAACGACACGATCTGGCGCACGGGCCTCGATCTCAACCGCGATCCTGCTTTACGGCCAGGCTGATGGCTCGATGGCTCAGGAGCGCGCGCCGCAGGGTGGTCCATTTGGCGGACGCCATCGTCGCCGGACAAGGCGATGGTCCACTCTCGCCGCAGCCGCTCTCGTTGGGCTGTTGTTCGCGGGAAACAATGCGGCGTGTGTCGATTGGTTTGGCGCGCGATTGCTTGGTTACGACCCGCAACTTTTGCCGATCGTGCGCGAGGCGTTTGGAGAGTTTCGTTGGCCCATCTCGACGGCCAGAGCGGAAGAGATCACTGGTGCGAGGCGATTGGGGCACGGGCAAGATCGATCGCGTGATGATAAGACGATCTGCCGCCGGTGGCCCATCCATTTGGCTGGCGAGACGCGGTGGCTCGCAAGCACGCTGCATTAAGATTTGAGATATAACGCGCTACAACTAATCGGCAGTTTCCACCAGGGCGGATCCGAACGACAGGCGGTCCAGCTTACGCGACTGCTGCTCGAAGGCGGACGCTGCAATGTGTTTGTCGCGACGCTCGAACGCGAGGGCGTGTTGCTGGATGAGATCGAGAAGTTTGGCCTGAACGAGATTCCGGAGTTTCGACTGAATAGCTTTTACGATCTGAGCACCGCTCGCCAGATCTGGCGGTTTGCGCAGTACTTGCGAAAGCACGAGATCGACGTCGTCCACGCGCACGACTTTTACACCAACGTGTTTGGCATGGCCGCGCGCGGCGCTCGCGCGTGTGCCGGTGCGAATCGCTTCGCGTCGCGAGTCTGCCGTTCGTCCGGAGAATCAAAGACTGGTCGAACGTTGCGCTTATCGAGTGGCGCACGCCGTCGTCGCCAACTGCGAAGACGTGCGTCAACAATTGATCAGAGAAGGCGTGCCGGCGCAAAAGGTACGCACGATCTCACAACGGTCTCGATCTCGCGCGCGTGCAACCCGCGCAAACGGAACGCAACGAGATTCTTAGCCGGCTTGAATCTGCCGCAGCAGGCGCGCTTCGTCACGATCATGGCGAACATGCGCGCGCACGTGACGCCATCCCGAGCCTTTTTGTTTCAAGGACCATCCGACGTTCCTGCGCGCGGCGAAACGCGTTTACGAGAATGTGCCTGATGCGGCGTTCATCATTGCCGGCGAGGGCGAACTTGAAAGAGGCAGACGCAGGAGCTGGCCCAAAGTCTCGGCATCGCCGACCGCACATTTCTTATCGGCAGGTGCCAGGATGTCGGTTCGGTGTTATCGATTTCAGACGTTTGCGTGTTGAGCTCGAGCTCCGAAGGTTTCTCGAACGCGATCCTCGAATATATGGCTGCCGGGCCGGCCGGTCGTCGCGACAGACGTCGGCGGCGCGAGAGAAGCAATTGTTCACGGCGAGCACCGGTTATCTGGTTCGCGGTCGGCGATGACGAAGCAATTGGCTGAGCACATCATCTCGTTGTTGTCGGAGCCGGAAATTGCGCGCTCGATGGGCGAATCAGGACGGCGGCGCGTGAACGAAAATTCTCGTCACGAAACAACTTCAGAATGTCGAAAGTCTCTACACCGAATTGCTGAAGTCGAGCGTTCCGGCGTGGACATCACGCCTGTCGAGGGTAGACCCGAATTAATGTCGTCAACCGAATACAAAGAAACTCCGCGTCCTGGTAGTCGCGCCTTCGCTGGATATTCTCGGCGGGCAGTCGCGGCAAGCCGTCCGGCTGATGGAAGGATTGAAGCGCGAGCCCGATCTCGAGATCGGTTTTCTGCCGCACAATCCTCGGCTTGCCGGGCGTGCTGAGATCGTTACAGAGAATCAAATATGTTCGCACAGTGGTTACGACGTTGTACTACATCGCGCTGCTGCTATGGCGCGTGCGGAAGTACGACATCATCCACATCTTCTGCGCGTCTTATTACTCGTATTCACTGTCTGCCATTCCCGCGCTCGCGATCGCGCGGCTCTACGGAAAGAAATCGATCCTGAACTATCGCAGCGGCGAAGCAGAGGACCATCTCGAGAATTGGCGCACGGCAGTGCCGACAATCAGGTGGGCCAACGAAGTCGTCGTTCCTTCCGGTTATCTCGTGGACGTTTTCGCGCAACATGGTTTGCGCGCTCGCGCGATCCACAACATCGTCGAGCTTGATCGTTTCACTTATCGCGAACGGCAATCCGTTGCGGCCGATGTTTCTGACGAGCCGTCTTGCTCGAACCGCTTTACAACGTGCCGTGTGTACTGCGCGCATTTGCAATCATTCAGCAGCGCTATCCTGACGCCAGGCTGACGATCGCCGCCGATGGTTTCCTGCGCAGAGATCTCGAAGCAGCTCGCCACGCGATCTCAAACTCCGCAACGCGGAGTTCATCGGCTTTGTGAAATTTGAAGACATGCCGGCGCTTTACGATGCCGCCGACATTTATCTCTCAGCTACCAGCATCGACAACATGCCAAGCTCTCTTACCGAGAGCATGGCTTGCGGGCTCAACGTCGTCACGACGGACGGCGGCGGAGCTATACCCTACATAATGACGAATGAAGTCACCGGTCTTGATCGTCAATCGCGACGATCACCAGGCGCTTGCGGCCGCGGCCATTCGTCTGCTTAACGACAATGAGTTTGCGCTAAAGCTTGTTCGTAACGCGCATGAGTCGACGCAGGAAATTCACCTGGCCCTACATACGTGAATCAGTGGCTCGATCTCTACCGCGAACTCGCCAAACGCACAAAGCTTTACAGTCGAGCAGTCGCGCAGGATCGCGTGTCAATATCGAAACTGATTCTGCTCTCTAAAGAAGCGTCGATCCCCATGAAACAGGTTTTTCGCAAAGGACTGAAACATATCGTAGTAGCCGAGGCGCCGGAGCCGATGGTGATCTCCGAATCACGTGCTCGTGAATCCAGTGTATTCACTTATCAGCAGCGGCACGGAGAGCGCCAGCATTCATGAAGGTATCATCAGAGAAGTTGCCGAGAACCCGTCGCAGTTGCGCAAGGTTTGGGACGGTGTGAAGGCGATGGGGCCAGTTGCGACGCTTGCCGAGGTGCGCGCCAAGTTTCAGGAATACGCGACGCTTGGTTACGCGGGCGCGGGCATCGTTTTCGGATCGGCATCCGTCTGTCACCGAAGTTCAAAGCTCGGCGATCGCGTGGCGTATGGCGGCGAGGGAACCGGCCATGGCGAAACGATCCTCGCATCGCGAAATCTGATCGTCCACGTGCCCGACGAAGTTCCATTTCAACATGCGTGTTTCACCACGCTCGGCAGCATTGCACTCAACTCGATCAGGATCTCAGAAGTCGGTGTTGGCGACGTGGTCGCGGTTATCGGTTTGGGTTTGGTGGGCCAGCTGGTCGCGCAGTTGGCCCGGCTTCAGGGCGCGCGCGTCGATCGGCATCGACTTGCGATCGGATCGCGTGGAGCTGGCGCGAAAGCTGGGCGTGGATATGGCCTCGATGGCAGCGCGTCGATCGCCGAAGAAGTAAATGCGATCACAAACGGCCTCGGCGCTGACTGCGTGATTGTCGCGGCGGCGTCGAAATCGTCGGCGCCGTGCCAGATGGCGCTCGAGATCTGTCAGAGATCGCGGGAACGATCGTGATCGTTGGCGCAGTGGAGATGAAGTTTCCCGTGGTCCGAGATGTACATGAAGGAGATCCGCGTCCTCATGTCGCGCGCGTATGGACCAGGAAGTTACGATCCCGAATACGAAGTGCGCGGACGCGATTATCCGATCGCCTACGTGCGTTGGACCGAAAAACGCAACATGGAGGAGTTCCTGCGGCTGGTTGCACTCGGACGAGTCGATCTCCAGTCGCTAATCACGCACGAGTTCAGTCTTGAAGACGCGCCGCAGGCTTATCGCATCGTGAAGGATCCGACGTCAAATAGTTTGGGCGTGTTGTTGCGTTATCCGGAACCGGATTCTCGGCGACGGATCGGAAAGAGCCGCGACCGCAGCTGCGAGTGAATCTGAAGAGGCGATCGCAAAATCGGATCTGAAAGTGGCACTCGTCGGCGCGGGCAATCTGGCGCGGTGGGCACACTTACCGAGTTTGTCGAAGATACCGAACGTCAGTCTGCATGCGGTCTGTTCGGCGAGCGGCGCGCGCGGCAACACCTACGCGCGCCGGTTCGGCGCGTCGTACTTCTGTTCCGATTACCAGCAGATGCTCGACGATCCGCAAATTGACGTCGTGATGGTGCTCAGCCGAAACCAACATCATTTCTCGCAAGCGTACGAAGCGTTGATGGCCGGCAAACACGTGTTTGTCGAAAAGCCGATGGCCTTGACGGAAGAGGAATGTCGCGAGCTTTACAACGCGGTCGCGTTTACCGGAAACCAGTTGACCGTCGGATTCAACCGCCGTTTTGCGCCGTTTTACAAAGAGCTGAAGCAATCGTTAAGCAGGACGAACGGGTCCGGCGGTGATTAACTGCCGCATGAGCTCGCCGGGCATCTCGGGTTCTTACTGGATGGCAGATCCTTCGATTGGCGGCGCGATCATCGGCGAGGCCGTGCACTTCGTCGATCTGATGTACTGGCTGCTTGAATCCGAGCCGATCAACGTGTCGGCCTATTGCTCTCCCGACCGGCAAAACCGATCCGGTCGGCGAGAACAATCTTGTTGCGACTTTTCGCTTTGCAGATGGATCGATCGGTAGTCTGAACTATTCGACGATCGGATCCAAAAGGCGCAGGGCGAACGAGTCGAGGTATTTGCCAAAGGCATTACTTCGTGGTTCAGGATTTTAAACGGTTCAAGTCGGTTTCGAATTTTAAACACACGAAATCGACCCTTTGGGCACACAAAGGTTACGAAGCATCAACTGCTCCTCTTTCTTTCGTAGCATTGGCTCGCGGTGAGTCGCCGGCAGTAACCGTTCGAGACGGTGCCCGAGCGACTCTGGTTTGTGTGGAAATGTTGAAATCAGCTCAGACGCTCACTTCACGCGAGATTAACTTAGACGCGCTCTTGACTGGTGAGACAGACCGTTCTCACTTCCGTAGCAACCAGGCGAGTGGGACGTGAGCAAAATGAGTGTACCTAGACGTTTCGCGATCTAACGCTGACCCGGAGAAGCCAATTCGAGTTCTGCTGGTCGCGCCGGCTTTAACGATTTTAGGTGGCCAGGCGGTGCAGGCGAATTACCTGCTCGAACACCTGAGTCGCGAGCCTGGGTTTGAAGTCTCGTTCGTGCCGCATAATCCGCGGCTGCCGGGTCCGTTCAAACTGTTGCAATCGATCAAGTACGTGCGGACGCTCGTCACCTCGTTTGTTTATTGCATAAACCTGCTGCTTCAGGTTCCGAGGCACGACATCGTTCACACTTTCTCGGCGTCTTACTTGTCGTTTTTACTGGCGCCAACGCCGGCGATACTCATCGCGCGACTCTTCGGTAAGAAAGTTATTCTGAACTATCGCAGCGGCGAGGCTGAAGATCATCTCCGCAGTTGGCCGCGCACTGCGGTGCCGATCATGAGGTTGGCCGATGAGCTGATCGTTCCGTCGCAATATTTCGTCGATGTGTTCGCGAAGTTTGGTTTGCGCGCGATCGGCGGTAGCCAACATCATCGATCACGAGTCGCTTCAAGTTTCAACGAGCGCAAACCGTTGTTGCCGATCTTCTTGTCGAACCGCAATCTTTATCCGCTGTACAACGTCGGCTGTATTTTGCGGGCATTTGCGAAGATCCAACAAAGGTTTCCGGAGGCACAGTTGATCATCGCGGGAGACGGCAGCCAACGTCCGTCGCTCGAATCGCTCGCGCGCGAGTTGAAACTGCAAAACGTCGAGTTTCGCGGACGTGTTGCGCCGCACAACATGCACGAGCTTTACGACGAGGCGCATATTTTTCTGAACAGTTCCAACATCGACAACATGCCCGGCTCGATCCTCGAATCGTTTGCCTCTGGCATGCCGGTGGTGTCGACGAGCGCCGGCGGAATCCAGCTGCATCGTCACTCACGAAAAGACCGGACTGCTGGTGCCGAGGAACGATCACGAAGCGATGGCCTGCGTGGGCCATCCGCTTGCTCGAGTCGCCGGAGCTTGCGTCGTCAATCGCGCGCAATGCATACGAGGAGTGTTCGGCTTACACGTGGGAAGCCGTGCGTGACGTCGTGGCGTGCGGCGTACATGCGGCTTGCCGGGTCGCGAGAGTGTCGCAGCGATGGCAGTTCGGTCGT
Source organism: uncultured Acidobacteriota bacterium (assembly GCA_963770215.1). Classification (GTDB taxonomy): domain Bacteria; phylum Acidobacteriota; class Blastocatellia; order Pyrinomonadales; family Pyrinomonadaceae; genus PSRF01. Next base: position 115,236 of record CAVYOP010000004.1, on the reverse strand, counting down.
TGGCAGGAGCAGATGATCCTTCAAGATAAACGATCTCCGACTGTACGCAGATGCAGTAGCACAAGAAAGACAATCCGGCCGTAACGGTTGTGATTGCCGCCTACAATTCCGCACATTACATCAGTCAAGCATTGGATTCGGTGAAGGCGCAAACGTTTACCGATTATGAAGTGATCGTCGTAAACGACGGCTCGAACGATCGCGAAGAACTCGAACGAATACTGCAACTCTCACCCGCTCCCAGTTATCTACTTATCTCAGGAAAATAAAGGCGTTAGCGCCGCGAGGAACGCGGCGATCCAGATCGGCGCGAGGAAGTTCTACGCGCAGCTCGACGCCGACGATCAGTGGACTGCCTGACTATCTCGAAGTGCAACTTGGCATGCTAGCGGACAATCCCGACGTCGCGCTCGTTTATCCGAACGCGACGATCATCGGCGACGGAGCTGACGGTCGACGTTGGAGTTTATGAAGGTATCACCGTCGGAAGGCGAGGTGAACTTCGAATCGCTCGTGCGGCAGAAGTGCGTGGTGATGACGTGCGTGACTGCGCGCATGAGTGCGATTCGCGACGGCGGGAATGTTTGACGAAAGTATTGCGCAGTTGCGAAGACTTCGATCTGTGGTTGCGGATTGTCAAAAACGGCGGACGCATTGTTTATCACCGCCGTCCGCTGGTGCTGTACCGGCGGCACGAAGGCAGTCTTTCGTCCGATCGAGTTTGGATGACGCGGCACTTGCTCGCGGTGTTTGAGAAATCCGCCGCGACGTTTGCATTGACGCCCGCGGAACAGGCGATCCTGAACGAACAAATAGCGGAGCATCGCGCGATGTTTCATCTTTTCGAAGGCAAGCATGCGACTAAACGCGCGCGCGACACGCGCAGCGCTCGAGAACTTCCAGAAAGCGAACGAGCACTTGCGCTCGACGAAACTGGCAGTTGTGATCTTTTTATTGCGATACGCGCCGCGTCTAGTGGTTTGGACGTTCGCGGCGCGTGAACGTTTGCTGGCACGGCAACCGGATCATCAGTTGAGCGGCATCGATCGGCCGCATGCGTCTTCCAAGGTGGTAAACGAAAGTCACTAATGCGACTCGATGTAATTCTTCCTACCTACAACCGCCAGGATCTTCTTCCGTTAGCGCTGAACAGTTTGTTTGCGGCTGAGATTCCGGTTGGGCTGGAAGTTTCAGTTACAGTTGTAGACAACAACTCGACCGATGGCACGCGCCAGGTGATCGAGTCGTTCAGAGAACGATTCGGCGAGAGAATTCAGTACTGTTTCGAGAAGCAGCAGGGAAGATCGCATGCGCTGAACGCCGGCATCGCCGCGACCTCAGGCGATCTGATCGGCATGATCGACGACGACGAAGAGATCGATCGCAGTTGGTATGTGACCGCGTTCGAAGCATTCACCAACAGCGATCTTGATTTTATCGGTGGTCCATACGTGCCTCGCTGGGCCATCACGCCGCCTGACTGGCTGCCGTCCGAATACGGCGGCGTTGTCGGTTGGGTTGACGGCGGTGATAAAGCTGTTCCGTTCGACCGCAATTATCCCGGCATCCTGATGGGCGGCAACGCCGTCTTTAAACGATCTGTGCTGGAGAAAGTCGGGAAATACACGACGTGGCTGGGCCGCACCGACAAAGGCTTATTGACCGGCGAAGACGAAGAGCTTTACGGGCGATTGTTGGACCACGGCGCGAAGGGTATGTACCTGCCGAACCTGATCATCTACCATCACGTGCCGACTGAACGCGTGACGAAGAGTTATTTCCGGCGCTGGTGTTTTTGGCGCGGCGTGTCGCTGGGCCTGCTCGATCGCACGCGACGATTGCCGTGCGCGTACCTGTTTGGCATTCCTCGTTGGCATTACCGAAATGCGTTTCGCGGGATGCTCTCGACAACGAAACATCTGTCGTCACACCAGAGAACCCGGCGCGTGCATTTGCTGCGGAACTCGGCATTTGGGACTGGTTAGGCCTGTTATACGGCCGCCATATTCGCAGGTCGAGCTAAGTCAATTTCCATTTTCCATTTTTCGTTATTCATTTTTCATTTTGGAACCATGCAAACTTCGACATGGAAAACGACAAACGACAAATGACAAATGGAAAACGGAAAATGTTTACGATGAGTAGCGAACCCGAAGTTTCGGTCATCATTCCGACCTACAACAGAGCGGCGCTGTTGCGTGACGCTGTTGCGAGCGTGTTGGGCCAGGACATCAACGCCAGTCAAATCCCGTTCGAGATCATCGTCGTCGACAACAACTCGAAAGACGATACCGCGGCGGTGGTCCGTTCGTTGATGGACCAGCATCCCGGAAGAATCAATTACATCGTCGAAACCGAGCAGGGAAACGCTCACGCCCGCAATCGCGGCGTCAAAACTGCCCGCGCGCCAATCATCGCCTTTCTCGACGACGACGTGACTGTCGACCGCAACTGGCTCACATCGCTCAAGCACGCACTCGACACCCGCGCCGACCTGTCGTTTGTCGGCGGGAAAGTGCTGCCGGAATGGACCATGACGCCGCCGTCGTGGCTGACGCCGGAACATTGGTCGCCCCTCGCCATCCTGGACTATGGCCCAGACGATCTGATCATCGGCGGCAACAGCCTGCGCGGCTTGGTAACCGCCAATATCGCCATTCGAAAAAGCGTTTTCGATGAAATCGGGTCGTTTTCTCCACACTTGCAACGGGTGAAGAACGCGATCGGATCGATGGAGGACACGGAGTTTTTGCTGCGTGTGTGCCGCGGCGGGAAACAGGGAATGTATTTGCCGGGCATGGTGGCCCGCGCCCCGGTGGACCACGAACGTTTGAGCAAGGCGTATCACCGGCGCTGGCACACGGGCCACGGTCACTTCTACGCCGTCATGCAAGATCCCGAATGGGAACGGTCCAGCTTCCGACTCGCCGGCGTGCCGGGCCATCTTTACAAACAAACCGCGAAACATGCTCTCAACTGGCTGATAAAAACTCTCACCTTCAACTCCGACAACGCTTTCACCGAGGAATGTCACCTGCGTTTCTTTCATGGTTTTTTCCGCCAACGACGCCGCCAACTTACTCAAACGTAAGCAGATCCGCCATTATTTCGATCATTGCAGTTCTCTTGTAATTCAAAAAGTAGTATTTACAGCCCCACTTCAACGTGTTAGCTTGCCCTTCGTCTTGAGGACGCGCGTGCGGCGCCTTTTTGGACCACGCAAAACTCGAATACGAAAGGGCATTCGCCTCGTTGGTTTCAATCGAAACAAAACGGATTCGGGACTTCGGAAGTTAGACCACCGAAGTTTTCACTCAAAGTAAAACAAGTTAATTCGCAGTAAACGCTTCGCAGAGATGCGTCGGTAAGAGTGTATTCCCCTGTGTGCTCGCGCTAGTTCGCGGCCCGCAAACAACACTCATTTATGCAGTAAAGGACGAGTAATGCGGCGACGTGTAAGTTCCCTCTTAGCTATTATTCTGGGTGTTATCGCAGTAACGGGTTGGTTTCAACACAACGCGCAGAGCCAAACAAGTTCAAATAGATTTCTCAATGCGGCGGCAGTAAGCGCTACGCCGTTGCGAGTGCTGAGCTGGAACATCGCGTTCGGCAAGGGCACCGACAATGTCACCAATTACGATCGGATCGCAACGTGGCTGGCCCAATTGAATCCGGATCTGATCGCGCTTTGTGAAATGCCGCCCGATCAGATTCCGACGCTGGTGACCCTGCTGACACAAAAAACAGGGCGACCCTGGTTTTCACACTTTGTTCCGAAAGCGGTGGGGATCAACGAGGGAAACCTGGTTCTTTCGAAGTTTAACTTCACCTCCGTCAGTTCACACTTTCTTAGTTTTACACGCTCAGTTGCGCAGGTGACTGTCAACGTCGGCGGGCGCAACGTCAACTTCTTCGCCACCCATCTCGATCACACTTCGTCGGCGTTGCGTCTGACGCAGGCGCTGGAACTGGTCAACTGGACCGCTGGTTTTGCGTCGCCAAGGATCGTGTGCGGCGATATGAACGCCGGCAACGACACTCCGGAAGTGTTGCATCTGCTCGGCGCTTATCGCGACGGCTGGGTCGACTCGTTTAACCAGGGAGCAGCTTCGGCGTATCCCGACAATCCAGTCTGGATGAACACGCGGACACGGCGCTGGCGCATCGATTTCATTTTGTTCGCCGGCGATTCGACCCGCATAGCCGCGCGCAGCGCGAAGATTCCGGACGTTCGCGATCTCAACAACACCAACGTGGTCATCACGTTAGGCACGTTGGACGACAAGGGCGTCAGACCATCAGACCACAACCTTGTAGTCGCCGATTTCGACATCGTAAGTGATGCCGCACCACCTCCTCCGCCACCACCGCCTCCGCCTGCGACACCCACGCCGCCCGTGTTGCTGACACAAGCGAACACAACTCGCGCAATTGCGATCCACTCCGTCCTTTTCAATAGCGAACCCTTCGCGCTGCAAACGCCGGTGAATCTGAGTCCGGACCATCGCACGCGTATTCAGCTTTTCGCCACAAATCTGGAATTACTGCCCGGCGAAACAGCTTCGTCCATCACCGCACGCGGGGTCGACTCGCGGGGAAACAACTACGATCTACCAGTCGAGCAGGTGATGAAGTTTTCCAATTTCACCGGATTATCGTCGTTAATTGTGAAACTGCCTGACGACACGACCATCAATGGAGATTTCAAAATCAACATTGTCGTTCGTGGCGCTGTGAGCAACAACGTCATCATCGGTATCAAGGCCCAGTAGAGAGATGCGAGAGGTGGGTGGGCCATGGAAAATGATCTTTGTGTTGTGAACTCGTTACAAAGTATCCAAATTTTTGACACAGTACTATCGCCGTGGTATCTTCCGGAAGTTCTGGTGGCGCTCGGGGGTGACCCCGATTGTGGGATCTGGTCCAGCGGTTCCCGAGCGTTGCAAGGATGTCGCCGGTCTAGTGGTAACGTGCGCTTTCCCGACGGCGCAGCCCCGGTTAGAACATGCACCATCCGTTCTAATTTTTCCAGGATCTCAGGCGAGATCGAAAACACTAAAACCAATGCTTTAACGGTACACCGGGCCAAAACCCCAGGGTGGTAACCGCTCAGCTTATTCCGTGTGTGTGCGTGCGCAAGGCCAGGCCTTGGTCTGCAAACATCATGCATACGACCGTCAAGTTTGTTTCGCGAATGGATAGCAAGCTCTCCCGGTTAAGCCTGCCCGTCGGGAATCGGACGAATTCGAAAGGAGAAAACAGGAAGTGACCGTACGACGGACCCTTGTGTTCTTTTTATTCTTACCCGTACTCATACTAATTGCTCTCGCTCAACCATCATCCGCACAGGAAGTAGTTCTTTACGCATCGCAAGCACCGGTGAAAGTTGGAAACTGGAGCTCAGCGGCCGATTCCACAGCCGCCGGCGGCGCCCGAATTTCCAATACTGACTTGGGAGCGGCGAAGATCGTAACCGCTGCTGCCAATCCCGCCGATTATTTCGAGATGAGCTTCAATGCGACCGCAGGTAAACCATATCGTCTGTGGGTACGCGGCAGGACGCTCAACAATTCACCTTATAACGATTCGGTGTTCGTGCAGTTTTCAGGCAGTGTTACCAACACTGGCACGCCCACATTCCGCATCGGCACCACTTCAGCCACTGAGATCAACCTCGAAGACTGCATGAGTTGCACCGTGTCAGGCTGGGGTTGGCAGGATAACGGCTGGGGGGTCGGGGTCTTTGGACCAGAGATCTTTTTTCAGTCTACCGGCACTCAAACCCTGCGTGTTCAAGTGCGCGAGGACGGTTTCTCGATCGATCAGATCGTGCTCTCGCCGATTTCCTATCTTTCCAATTCTCCTGGAGAGCTGAGAAACGACGACACGATTCTGCCGCCGTCAACTGGAGGATCTCCCGCTCCAACGCCGACGCCGGTGCCAACACCAATTCCGACACCAACGCCAACTCCGACGCCCACACCAACCCCGACTCCTACGCCGACCCCGACTCCTACGCCAACGCCGCCGCCCGCGGGTTCACCGGACATCGTGATTTGGGCCTCGAACATTCCGGCCAGCGGAATGCGCGGCAATTGGGTCAAGGAAAGTCACAGCACCGCCGCGGGCCAGACGATGATCAGAAATCCTGATCGTGGCGGCAGTAAGATCACGACGGCTTTTGCAAATCCCGTCGATTACTTCGACATCACCTTCAATGCCGAAGCAGGCAAGCCTTATCGAATCTGGGTGCGAGGCCGCGCGGACAGTGATTATTGGGGCAACGACTCGATCTTCGCGCAGTTCTCCGGCAGTTTGAATATCCTTGGCGCTGCCGCCTATCGCATCGGCACGACTAATGCTCTCGAACTGAACCTCGAAGATTGCTCCGGTTGCGGAATCTCGAGTTGGGGCTGGCAGGACGATGGCTGGGGCATCGGCATACTTGGCCCAACCGTTTTCTTCCAGAACTCTGGACCACAAACTCTCAGAATTCAAACACGCGAAGACGGGTTCAGCATCGATCAGATCGTGCTCTCGTCGTATGCGTTTCTGTTTGCGTCGCCGGGCGCGTTGAAGAACGACAACGTTATTCTTCAGAGCACGATCGGCGGAACGCCGGCGCCAACACCTACTCCGACACCGACTCCGACACCAACACCAACTCCGACACCCACTCCAACGCCGACTCCAACACCGACGCCAGCGAACCAGGGACCGCAGGTCAGTCTCTCCGCAGCGCCGACTTCCGGAAACACGCCGTTGTTTGTCAGTTTCTCGGCGAATGGAAGCGATCCTGACGGGTTCATCACGTCTTATCAGTGGAACTTCGGAAACGGAGTGACGGCAATAGGCCAGAACGTGAGTTACACGTACACGACGCCCGGCAATTACACGGCGCGCGTGATGGTGACTGACGACGATGGCGCAACCGCGATATCGACTGTTCAGATCGACGTCAACTCACCGCCACCGCCGCCGAGTGGGGGAACGTTGAAGGTGTTGAGCTGGAACGTTGCATTCGGAACGGGCACCGACGGTGTCAGGGACTTCAATCGAACGGCAACTTACATCGCGAACATGAATCCGGACATTGCGGGGTCTGTGCGAAATGCCGTCCGAGTACATCAATACGCTGGTTCCGTCTGCTGAATCAGAAGACTGGGCGCACGTGGTTCTGGCACTTCCTGGCGAAATACGACGGTACGACGGAAGGCAATCTCATTCTGTCGAAATATCCCTTCTCGAGCACCGGCGGACGTTACCTGAGCGTGCAACGTTCGGTGGCCCAGGTGACGCTGAACGTCGGCGGACGAAACATCAACTTCTTCGCGACGCACCTCGACGATGGTTCATCAGGCAACCGCTACATGCAGGCTGGAGAATTGCTGAGCTTCATGGCTGGGTTCTCCGAGTCGAAGATCATCGTCGGAGATTTCAACGCCGGACCTGATCTGTCGGAGACGGTTCGGATGACGAGCGCTTTCTACGACAGTTGGATGCGGGCTATGGATGCCGGAACGGCGGTCGCGTATCCAGACAATCCTATCTACATGCACACGCGGACTCGTCGCGGCCGAATCGACTACGTCTACTATTCGCTTTCAGCGTCGAGCCTGTCGCTGTTAAGGGCACGCAGATTCCGGATACGCGGAACCTGAGCCAGACGAACGTGGTGGTTTGGCTGGGGACGCCGGACGACAAAGGCGTGCGGCCATCGGATCACAATCCGATGATCGCCAACTTCCAGATCCAGTAACAACTGTAACCACAAGAAGCACAAAAGACACAAAAGGCACAAAAAGACAGAAGGCACATACAGGTCATCTGTTATGTGCCTTTTGTGCTCTTTGTGCCTTTTGTGGTTTATGGTCTTGCGGCTTTGAAGTTGTCGAAGATGACCGTTCCCGGGTTGTTGGCTTCGATCCGCCACGTCCCGCCTTTCAGCTCAAACTTCACAGACGCTCAGCGGAATCGACGAAGTGTTCCAGGCCTGGGCGAACAGTTGCACCCACGTGCCCGGAACGTTTCCGTTCGCAGGCGCGGCTTCGAAAACTATCTGCCCGGTAACAGCATCGTGACGGACTCGCCAGAACGCGTGATTGGTCGCGTTATAAGCAACGGTCAACAGCGTCTGTTTCGCACCGCCGATCTTGCTCTGCATGATCAGATTGCCCGACTCGACGTACATGCGGTAGCAGTTATCGACGTTCAATCCGATCGTGAAGAACGCGTCCGCCGCGGTCGAAGCGCTTGGCCCCTGGACCAGTTGCACGTACGCATACGCGCCGGTGAAGTTGAACGGAACCGCCGACTGATGCCGTTGTAATGCGAGGCGTCGATGTTCTGCTTCAGTGGTCCAATGCTGAGCTGCGTCGTCTCTTGCAGCGCCACGGTCGGATCGGTGAAGCCGCTAAACAGATTGTTCGCGACCCACTTGCTGCCGTCGATTGCGCCGTCGTTGAAGTCGTCGGCCAGCAGGACAGTCTCACCGGGCGATGCGTAAGTGTAGCCGTTGGTGAGCGTGCCGCTTTGTCCGTCGGGATTTTGGACCACGATGTTGACGGCTCCCGCTCCATGCGCGGGCGTGGTCGCGGTGATCGTAGTGTTGTTGACAACGCTGACGTTCGTCGCCGCCGTCAAGCCGATACTGACGCTCGCGCCGGCTACGAAGCCGGTGCCGTTGATCGTTACCGAAGTTCCACCGGCAGTGGTGCCGGAGTTCGGCGAGATGCCGCTGACAGTCGGAGCAGGCAATGGCGCGGCTGCATAATTGAAGCCGTTGATCTTCGTGCCTGATTCGCCGCCCGGATTGGAGACGACGACGTTCACCGCGCCACCCGCGTGTGCCGGAGTGACGGCGGTGATCGTCGTACTTCCAACGACGTTGACGGACCCAGCCGCGGCGCCTCCAAAACTCACGGAAGCACCGGTGGCGAAGCCGGTTCCTGAAATCGTGACCGCCGTGCCTCCTGCTGCTGGACCAGTCGCCGGTGAAACTCCAGCGACGATCGGCGCGGTGTTTGGCGTGCCTGAGAAGAACTCAGACATGTTGTTGGCGGTTGCTGCTGCGCCTGGGATAGCTTGTCGAGTCCGAGCGCTTCAGCGGTCAGCCGCAGCGTGTTCTGGTGTTGGAAGAAGGTGTTTGATTCAAAACCCTGGTGTGCGCGTCGAACTGATGACCACAGTCGAGACGTGACCGCCGCCGTGTTGCGTATCGGCATCCACCGATTCGTCCCAGGTAATGACCAGCAATCCGCTTTGCCTGAAGGCAGCGCTTGAAATTAACGGATCGATGTTGGCTTTCAGCCAACTGTCGGCCGCCGCGAGTTTGTCGGCGTTCGTGCAACTCGGAATCGCTGCCGGGCAATCGTGCGCGTTGTTCTGTTGGTTCGGAATGATGAACGAATAGTTTGGCAACTGGTTGCTCGGCCAGATCCGAAGCGAACTGCGTAAACGGCACGACGTTATTTGCCTGGCTCGCGTTGTCGCGCACGTCGGAGAAGTAAGCAAACGGATTGTGTCGTTTGACGTAGGGGTAAGCATCGCCGCCGATGTAACCGACAGACGGCAGACTCTCGGCGTACGCTTTCCACGACTTGCCCGCGGAATTGAGTTGCCGAACGATGTTGTCGGCAGTGACCGTGCCGGCGAAATTGCTGTCGTTAGTGATGTTTTGCCCTGTCGTCAGCCAGAAGTAGTCGCCGATCGAAGGCTGCGTGTTGGCGAAATAGTTGATCGCCAGTCCATACCGATCCGCGAGGGCGTTGAGATACGGCATCGACGAGCTGCCGATCACGTTTTCGTAGCTTTGGTTCTCGGCTACGACGACGAAGACGCGGTCGAATAGCGGGACGGAGGTTTGCGGCGTCACGTAGGTGAAGCCGCCGGTCTTTGTTCCGCTCAAGCCGTTGCTGTTTGTGACTACGACGTCGACCGCTCCTGCCGTATGCGCAGGCGTCAACGCTGTGATCGTGGTGCTGTTGGCCACGGCCACGCCGGACGCGGTCGTGCCTCCAAGCGAAACTGTCGCGCCCGCAAGGAAGCCGGTGCCCGTAATCGTGATCGAAGTGCCGCCCGCGGTCGAACCTGACAGAGGCGAGACAGAGCTCACTGTCGGCGCTGGAGGCGTCGGTGTTGGAGTGGGTGTCGGAGTTGGCGTTGGCGTCGGGGTTGGTGTTGGAGGCGGAGCTCCGCCACCAGTCGACTTCTGCAAGATGGTCGCATCGTTCTTCAGCGATCCGGGAGATGAGTTCAGGAACGCGACCGATGAAAGCACGATCTGATCGATCGAGATGCCGTCTTCTCTGACCTGAATCCTGAGTGTGTGCGTGCCGGACGAAGCGAACCTGATCAATGGACCAAACACGCCGATACCCCAGCCGTTATCCTGCCAGCCCCAACCGGACACTCCGCACCCGGAGCAGTCTTCGAGATTCATTTCCGCCGCCGCGGTCGTGCCGATGCGGAAAACAGGCGTGCCACTGCTGTTCACGCTGTCGGAAAACTGTATGAAGACTGAGTCGTTGCCCCAGAAGTCGTCCTGCGGCTTACTGCGAATCCAGAGTCGATAATCAACGCCCGCTTGTGCGTCGAACGTCATCTCGAAATAGTCGGTCGGGTTCACCAACGCAGTCGTGCGCTTCGGCGCGCCGGCATCGGGATTCGCGATTCGGTTGCCGCCGGCCGCACTTGCATCGGGGACGACAGACCACGCGCCAACTTTCACGGGCGCTTCCGCGGCCCACAGGACCACGTCGCCCGCCGCAGGTGGCGGCGGACTCGGAGTCGTCGCGCTTGCGGTGTTGCTGTACGGCGAGAAACCGCCGCTGTTAATTGCCCTGACGCGATAGAAGTAAGTCTGTTGCGCGGCCACGCCAAAATCGGAGAAGGTCGTTTGATCGGCATTAGTGCTTCCGATCTCGGTCCAGCCGGTCGAGCCATTCGGACTGCGCTCGATGCGATATCCGGTCTCAGACGCGACGTTACTCCAACTCAGATCGACGCGGCTGGCGGAGATCGCATTGGCCGTCAAACCGGTGGGCGCTGACGGCGCCGGAATCGAACCAGCGGTCGTGAAACGTCCAGGTTGGACCATTCGCGCTGACGTTCGCCATCGTCTTGCCGACGATGCGCCAGAAGTAAGTCGTGCCGGGTTCGAAGCGTGATCGGCAGCGTGAACGTTTCGAGCACGCCGTCGTCGACCGAGCCGGTGTTCAAACGCGGCTGGCCGGGCAGCGCGCCGCTTTGATCGGTGCTGGCGTCGGCAATCGAGCAGCGGCGGATTTGGCGACGTGCCGAAATAGATGTCGTACTTGTGCGACCAGCGGCCGCCTTCCCAACGCAACGTGAGCGTCGTCGGTTGGGCCACCGCGCCATTCGCCGGCAACTGGTGGCGTCGGATCTTCCGGAATGCCCGGCACGAACGGAATGTTCTCGCTGGCCGAGTTCCACTTGCGTTCAAACTGGTCGACGAACCACTGGAAGAACCACTGCTTGGTCGTGAAATAGTTGTGCTCTTCCTGTGAATTTGACGACGGGCCGGTCCAGTTCGACGAACCGAAGATCGTCATGCCCTTGCCGTAAAGCACCACAGACTTCTGGTGATTCAGGCCGAGATGCTTGCGCATCTTGATCTGCACGCCGGCCATGTACATCCGGTCGACGTTCCAGGAGTCCCATTGCCGGGCGGGATTTCGATATTCGTCGGGCTCGTGAATCAGGCGCACGGGTACCCCGCGCTGGACCGCGGCGATCGTCGTATCGGTGTACCGCTGGTTGGTAATGCGATACATGATGATGTCGATCTTCTGCTTTTCCTGCGTTCATGTTGAGCGGCAGTGCGGTTGTAGAAGTCCTGGCTGTCGTCAATGCTGGGCGGAAAGTTCAACTCCGGATTGATCGGAAACGTCGGATACTTGCGCGTCAGCGGTCCGGTGATGTTTCCGTAATCGGAGTAGTTGACTGTGTCAGTCCAGAGATCGTCGTACTTGGTTTTGAAGCTGTTGATCAGCGACTGGTCGCTCGGTGAAATAGATCGCTTCGTCGATGTAGTTCGAGTTTGGCGTAGTCGGCACGAAGAAACTCGCGCCGTAGTTTGCGCCGTGAACTCGAGCTGGTTCTGCCCGACGAACATCATCATTTTCCAGTGCAGGATGCCGCCGCCGTTCTTGAAACGCATCGGAATGCCGGCTGCCTTGAACTGGTTGAGGATCTGTTCGTTGCCGGCGTAAGTCGGATTGGCGCGCGGGTCGACGAGAATTCGGACGGGAACGCCGGCCTGCGTGCCGGGCGATGAATCTTGTTAGCGATCGACGTGTCCTGCATGAACCAGTAGGCGATGTCGATGCCTACGGTTTCGTTGTCGATCAGAGCTCCATAGCGGAGCCGCGGCAATCTTCGAAGGCAGTATCACAGAGACGCTCCGTCGTCTGCCCTTGAGCCAGGCTCGCTAAAGAAGTTAGAAGTATGAATGCTATTGCGACGTAGAGTGACTTTCTGCGCATATAAAGAGAACAGATTGAGAACGTTTATCAGTTACCTAAGCGCACGTCGGAAGAGTAACGTCGGGCTTACTATAAAAATCGAATCCAAGATTTAATCGACATTTATAGCAATTTGGATCGGAGCTCTACTTGTAACGCGCAATACCTTTTAATTTTGGTGCATGCACGATAAGCTCACACTGCAATGTCGATTGCCCATTGCGATGCAAAACGTGGGCCAACAGTTGAAACTGATCTTCCAGAAATTTCTCGTTCAAATCTTGGACAGGTGACCGCGATTAGTCTCGAATTCAGATTTTCAATCTAAATTACAGACAATCGAAGCCAGGGATGAAGTTTTCAGTCATTATCGCCACTTACAACCGTGCTGATGAGCTTCCGCGGACGCTCGAGAGTTTGAAACAACTCGAGACTTCCGATCCGTGGGAAGTGATCGTTGTCGACAACAACTCGACCGACAACACGCGCGAGGTTGTAGAAAACGTGAATTCGTTTCCCGTGCCGCTTCGCTACCTGATGGAGAGTGAGCAGGGACGCTCCGCGGCGTTGAACGCCGGCATCCGAGCGGCACAAGGTGAGATCCTGGCGATCACGGATGACGACGTGCGTGTCGATCCGCGTTGGCTGGTGAACTCCGAGCGCGCGCTGCGCGAACTGAATTGCGATTACGTCGGCGGCAAAGCGTTGCCGATCTGGAGCGGAGGGAAGCGTCCTGACTGGCTGCCGAATCGAGGCGGCAAGCATTGGGGCGTGATTGCGTTGCTCGACTATGGACCGGAGCCGATGGAGTTTGGCGAGAGAGTGCCGCTCGGCGTAAACATGGTTTTCCGGCGTGAGAGTTTTGCGCGTGCCGGTTTATGGGACAACAGCATCGGACGAAAAGCAGGAACGTTGCTGGGCCAGGAAGTGCGAGAGTGGGCGCAACGGGCGCGGGCCGCTGGTTTGCGTGGGTTCTACTCGCCCGATTTGGTTGTTCATCACGTGATTCCGGAAGATCGCTTGACTAAGAGATATTTTCGCCGTTGGTTTTACTGGCACGGGATCAGCCGCGCGATTCTTTACCAGAACAACCGGCTCGACATGGAGTCGCCAGAGAGCAAGGCGCTCGATTTTTCCACCGTGCCGCACGTGGCGGGCGTGCCGCGGTATCTGTATCGTACGTGTCTGAAGAAATTCGTGTCGATGTGGTCGGCACTTGCGCGTCGGGATGCGATTGCGCGCTTCGAGGATGAACTTTGGATCTGGTTCTTTGCCGGCATCGTGAGCCAGCGCTGGAAAGACCGCCAGAAAGTTTAGCTACAAAAAGGCACAAAAGACACAAAGTAATTTTTGTGGTTCTTGTGCCTTTTTGTGGCTCAGACAAGCCAAACAAAACTAATTTTCCAAAACGTCTCGGTGAACTACCTGGTCGCCGGGACGGAGTTGTTTATCGGCATCTTCATGCTGCCGTTCAACGTGGCCCATCTGGGCCAGTCGGCGTACGGGCTGTGGGTGCTGGTCGCGTCGATCACTGTTTACTTTTCGATGTTGGACATGGGTTACGGCGTCGCGCAGGTGAGATTTGCGGCGAAGTACCGGGCGCAGGGCGACGTGAACGCGTTGAACGAGATCGCGAGCACGATGTTTTGCATGTTCAGCGGCGTGGGACTGGTGACGTTTCTGGTTGCGGTGATCATCGCGCTGAACCTGGGACATATCTTTCCGTTGACCGGGCCGCAGGTGCGCGCCGGACAGATCGTCTTTCTATTTATAAGCGCTTACGTGGCGCTCGGATTTCCGGTCAGTGTCTTTGGCGGCATCGTCAACGGTTTTCAACAGCAATATCTGAACGGCGTAGTCGCTTTCGTGACGGCGATCGTCGTTGCCCTCGTGAACGTCGCGGTGCTGGTCGCGGGTTACGGGTTGACTGAACTGGTCGCCGCGACGACGTCTGTTCGCATTCTCAGTTACCTCGCATATGCGCTGAACGCATATCGAGTCTTTCCTTCGTTGCGCATCAGGCTGCGGTATTTCAATCGCGACCGGCTGCGCGAAGTCACCGGCTTCAGTGTTTACATTCTGATCATCGACCTGGCGAACAAGCTGAACTACTCGACCGACACGATCGTGATCGGCGCGTTCATGGGAACGGCGGCGGTCGCCGTGTGGGCTGTGGCCCAACGATTGATCGAGATCATCCAGCGCATCACGGATCAGCTCAACGCCGCTCTGTTTCCGGTCGTGGTCGACAGTTCCACGGTCGAACGCGTCGACAAGCTGCAAAAGATCCTGATCCAGGGAACGCGGTTGTCGCTGGCGATGGTAGTGCCCCTCGCGACGGTGTCTGGGATTGACGGCGCGTCCGGTCGTGATGGCTCTGGGTGGGACCGAATTTCGAGGGCAGCGTAAACGTCATTTATATTTTGAGTATTGTGGTGGCGCTGCGCGTCGGGAACGCCACCTCGACCGTGATTTTGAAGGGCGCGGGATTGCACAAGGTGCTCGCGATCTCGAACCTGAGCATGGCGATCAGCAATTTGGTCTTGAGTGTTGTGCTGGTGCGCTGGTACGGTTTGATCGGCGTCGCGATCGGAACACTGATACCAATGATCGTATTTCCCATTGTTTGTGGTGTTTCCGGCGGCGTGCAGGCGCGTGGCAGCTTTCGCGTTGGACCGTGATTCGCGAGAGTGTTTGGCCGGCGGCGTGGCCGGCGATCGTGATGGCCGCGTTTATATCTGCTGGCGCGCCCGCACGGCGACGGTTCGTGGCGCTGGCTGGTGGTGCAGGCGATGGTGGCGGCGCTGATTTATGCAGCGTTGTTTTTGCGCTTTGCTATCAGCCGGACATGAACGCGATTGGTATTTTAATAAAGTGAAGGAAGTGTTTAGGCGACGCCCGGTTGCCGGTCGCAGGCAAACGAGCTCAGCATGCCCTCATGAAAGCAATCATACTCGCAGCAGGAAAAGGCACACGGCTCGACGGCGCGGCGGTGAAGCCGAAGTGTCTGGTGGAAGTTGGCGGCTTGACGCTTTTGCAACGGCAGATCGATACGCTCCGCAGTTTGGACGTCGAGAAGATCGTGGTGGTGATCGGTTTTGGCGGCGAAAGTATTCGGAAGGAATGCGGCGACGAGATCAGTTTTGTCGAGAACGTTGATGTTCGCGGAAACGAGCAGTCTGTATTCGTTGTGGCTCGCGCGCGAACATCTGACGGACGGCTTCGTCGTGCTCAATTCCGATGTGCTGTTTCATCCCCAGATGCTGGCGGATTTGCTTGAATCGCAGCACGACGCGGCGTTGCTGATTTCCGATGCCGATCCGAACCCGCTCGGCGACGAAGAGATGAAGATCAAGGTTCAGCGAACATCTCGTGGTCGACATTTCGAAGGACATCGATCCGCTCGAAGCGGATGGCGAAAATGTCGGCATCGTGAAATTTGGACCATCGGGCGCGAAGCTGCTGGTCGAGTACATGAACAGTTTGATCGAGTCAGGCGCGGTGAAGGATTGGGCGCCGCGGGCGTTTCGTGAGTTTGCGCGGCGACATCCGTTGCATGCGTTGAGCACGCGCGGGTTACCGTGGATCGAGATCGATTTCCCTGAAGATTATATGCGTGCAGTTAATGAGGTTTATCCCAGGATAGAATCGCAGGCTGGGATTTGGGCGTCCCGGCATCAACCCCCCGCTTCGTCCCGCCGTTACCACTTTCGATGAGCCTTAAGCGAGTTATCACCACCGGCCGCGAGATCGACAAGCAATGGCAGCGTTGGCGTTCTCCCGATCGGAGACGACTGCTCGTCAACGCGCGGACGGCGATGAACTATTCGACCATCGCGCCGATCGTTGAACGATTGCAGCGGCGACGAGCGGTTGGAGTTTTACTTCACGGCGAGCGAGGAACCGAGCGTTGACGGAGCAGATCTATGCGGAGGCGGTTGAGCCGTATAAGTTCATCACTCCGGCTCAGGCTTCGTTCACGCGGTTTGACGTTTATTTGGCGGCTGATTTTTTGTGGGTGAAGTTGCCGCGCGGCGCGCGAAGAGTGCAGACGTTTCATGGCGTGGCGGGGAAGTATCGAACTGTTTATGATTCGCCGTCTGAATCGATGCGCGATTGGGATCGGTTGTTTTTTATCAACAAGCGACGGCTGCAACACTTCATCGATTGTGGCGCGATCGAAGAGGGCAGTGATGCCGCTCGGTTGATCGGGATGCCGAAGCTGGACTGTCTTGTTGATGGCTCGCTGGTGCGGGATGAGATCTGTCAGTTCGCTCGGGATCGATCCTTCGCGGCGCACGATTTTGTATGCGCCGACGTGGTCCGCGCATTCGTCTGTTGTCACGATGGGTGAAGATTTGGTGACGCGACTGGGCGAAGCGGGCTACGCTGTGATCGTGAAGCTGCACGATCGCTCGCGCGATTCGATGAAATACGAGCATTCGGGCGGCGTCGACTGGGGGGCGCGGCTGGAGCCTTTGTTACAGCGTTATGATGGAGTGTTGGCGACGGGCAGCAATTCGTCGCGCTACTTGCCTGCTGCTGACGTGATGATCACGGATCATAGCTCGGTTGGGTTTGAATACCTGTTGCTCGATCGGCCGTTGATTCGGATACACGTGCCGGAGTTGATCGAGAATACGGATATCGAACCGAGCTATGTCGAATTGCTGGCGAATGCGTCGATCAGCGTGAATGACGTCGGCGAGATGATCGCCGCGGTCGAGCGCGCATTTGCCGAGCCGGCGTTCAAGTCCGGCGATCGCGTCGCGGTGGCGAACGAGATGTTTTACAAGCCGGGCACAGCGACGGACCGGGCGGTTAAAGAGTTGTACGAGTTGATGGAGCTGGAGCCTGCCGCGCATAGCTTTGCACAAAAAGTACGTTATTAAGCGAAGAGGTCTCCCGCAAAGGCGCAAAGACGCAAAGCGCTGCCGCATTTAGCTGGACTTTCTTTGCGCCTTTGCGCCTTTGCGGGAGAATATCCTTCGTAGCGGACGTTTTTGTGCAAAACCGCCGCGCATTAATTAATCTGCGATCAACCTGCGATGAACCTGCAAAAGCTAAAGAACGCATCGTTGCATGAGTTGCGCGTTCGCGCGTCGCAGCGTGTGGCGGCGTTTGGCGAGCGGCGCGGGTGGTCCAGTCTCGTGAAGCTGCCCACCAGCCTGCCAAACACGGATCTGCAAACGTCGAGGTTCTTCGCGGGCTTTAAAGACTTAGAAAAATCCGCGTCTTTATTGAAATCACGCTGGCCGAATACTGCCGCGCAAATCGTCGAGCGGGCGAATCGCATTTGTGAAGGAAGATTTGATCTGCTCGGGTTGAAGGACCTGAGCTTTGGCGTTCCGATTGACTGGCATTTCGAACCGATCAGCGGCAAACGCATTCCACTCCGGCACTGGAGCAAGCTCGACTATCTCGATGCGGATGTGGCCGGCGACAAGAAGATCGTTTGGGAGCTGAACCGGCACCAGTATTTCATGCAACTGGGCCAGGCTTACGCGCTGACCGGTGACGACGCGTACGCGCGCAGTTTTGCCGATCATCTGGAATCGTGGATGGAAGCAAATCCGCCGAAGCTCGGCGTCAATTGGGCCAGCAGTCTGGAAGTCGCGTTTCGATCGATCTCGTGGTTGTGGGGGCTTTACCTTTTCAAAGACGTGTTGCCGCCGGAAACGATGAAGAGCGCGTTGAAGTTTTTGTACCTGAATGCGCGGCATCTCGAATCGTATTTATCTACTTATTTCAGTCCCAACACACACCTGACCGGCGAGGCCCTCGGATTGTTCTATCTCGGCACTCTGCTGCCTGAGTTTGCTGAAGCGAAGCGTTGGCAGGAGCTCGGCAGCAGCATCTTGATCGAACAGCTTCCGGTGCATGTTAAGCCGGATGGCGTTTATTTCGAGCAGTCGAGTTACTACCATCGCTACACGACCGATTTCTATATTCACTTTCTGATTCTCTCGCGCGTGAATGGGATCGCGTTACCGAAGACGGTGGACAACGCGCTGGTCTCTTTGTTGGACCACTTGCTGTATATCACGCGGCCCGACGGCACGACGCCGTTCTTCGGCGACGACGATGGCGGGCGTCTGTTGATGCTCGACGCTCGCGCGCCGAACGATTTTCGCTCGTCGCTGGCAACTGGCGCGGCGTTATTTGATCGTGGTGATTACGCTTTTGTCGCAGGCGATGCGGCGGAAGAGTTGTTGTGGCTGCTCGGCGTCGAAGGACTTGAAAAATACCACGCGCTCGCGGCGCATGAGCCGGCGGAGCTTTCGCGCGCGTTTCCCGACGGCGGCTACTTCGTCATGCGTGACGGCTGGACGCCGCAATCCAACTACCTGCTCTTCGATTGTGGACCACACGGCGCGCTCAACTGCGGTCACGCGCACGCGGATGCGTTGTCGTTTGAATTAGCGGTGAATGGCCGGACGATGCTCGTCGATCCCGGAACTTACACCTACACCGGATCGAAAGAGCTGCGCGACTGGTTTCGCAGCTCCCAGGCGCACAACACCGTCACGCTCGACGGCGTTTCCGCCTCGGTTCCGGACGGAGCATTCACGTGGAAGACGATCGCGCAATGTCGCTTGCTCGATTGGATAACCACAGACGACTACGTTTACGTCTCCGGTGAACGCGGCTCCGGTGAGCGAGATGGGGTAGTCCGCAGTATTTTCTTTCTTAAACGCAAATACTGGATAATTCGCGACACCTTGAAGTCCCCGACAGAACACACGGCCGACATCCATTTTCACTTCGATTCCGGCACAAATCCGTGTCTGAAAGACGGCGTAATCCATGAGCCCGAATCCGGTCTTAAAATCCGGGTTACCGGAACCGGCCGCTGGATCGAGGAAAACCAGTGGGTTTCGCACTGTTATGGTCAGAAGGAGCAGGCCAAAGTCTTCCGATTTTCGGCAGCATTGAAGCCCGGGGAGAGTGTTTACACATTCCTCCTGTTATGATTCGATCCGAATTGAAATAAATGTGCGGCATTAACGGAATAGCGTTTTCGAGTCGATCGGGCCGGATGGTCTCGCGCTCGCAGCTCGAAGCGATGCGCGACGTGGTCCGGCATCGCGGCCCCGACGACGAAGGTCTATTAATCGATCGCAACGTCGGTCTCGGCCATCGCCGCCTGAGCATCGTCGACGTTGCCGCCGGTCATCAGCCGATGACCAACGAAGACGCCTCGCTGCACATCGTCTACAACGGCGAGATCTACAACCACGCCGACTTTCGCGAGTGGCTCGAAGCGCGCGGCCACGTCTACAAAACCCACTGCGACACGGAAACGATCCTGCATCTCTACGAAGAGCACGGCGTCGACTGCGTGCAACATCTGCGCGGGATGTTTGCCTTCGCGATCTGGGACCAACGAAAACAGGAGCTCTTCATCGCGCGCGACCGGCTTGGCGTCAAACCGCTCTACTACTTCCATGCCGATGACGGTTCGCTCTACTTCGGTTCCGAAATCAAAACGCTCTTCGCCGCCGGCGCGCTCAAACCCGAGCTCAACTACGCCGCGTCTGCCCGACTATCTCGCGAACCACGCGCCTTCCGGCGAGACGACGCTTTTCGCAGGCGTGAAGCGTCTGCTGCCGGGACATACGCTCGTCTGGCGTGACGGCAAGATCGACATTCGTCGTTACTGGGACGTGAGTTTTGTTAAAGCGAATGACGAGGGCTACAGCGACGACGATTACGTCGAACAGTGGACCGACTTGTTTCGCACGTCAGTGAAGCTGCGTTTAATGGCTGACGTGCCGCTCGGAATGTTCCTGTCCGGCGGCATTGATTCGTCGGCGATCGCGGCCATGATGAGCGGCATGGTTGACGAGCCGATCAAGACGTTCTCGGTTGCGTTTCGCGAACGCGAGGCAAACGAGCTCGAATACGCGCGACTGGTGGCGGAGAAGTACAAGACGGACCATCACGAAGTCGTCGTCAGTCCGGAAGATTTCTTTGGCGCGTTGCCAAAACTGATCTGGCACGAAGACGAGCCGCTGGCCCATCCTTCGAGCGTTGCGCTTTATTTCGTTTCGCATCTCGCGTCGCAACACGTGAAGGTTGTCTTAACTGGAGAAGGCAGCGACGAACTATTGGCAGGTTATGCGCGGTATAAGAAGACGGTTTTCAACCTCGCATTTGGAGCGCGTTATGAGAGTTTGACCACGCCGGGGATTCGCAAGACCATTCAAAACGGAATTGCCGGAATGCCGCCGGGCTCAAAGCTGCGACAGAAATTGTCGCGAACGTTCCTCGCGTTGCGCCCCGATATTGAAAGCATCTATTTCGATAACTTTGCGGTGTTTCCGCGGTCGATGCACGGCGGATTGCTGACGGCAGAAACACGTCGCCGAATCGGCCACAGCGATCCGTACGTCGAAGTAAAGAACTTGCTCGAACAAACGGATGCCAAATCGCTGCTCGATCGGTTGCTGTATTCAGACATAAAGACCTACCTGCACGAGCTGCTGATGAAACAGGACCAGATGAGCATGGCCACGTCGCTCGAAAGCCGCGTGCCGTTTCTGGACCACAAGCTGGTGGAGTTCACGGCTGCGCTGCCGGAGCGGTTGAAGTTGCGTGGCTGGACCACGAAGTACGTCCTGCGCCAGAGCATGAAGAACGTGTTGCCGGAAGCGATCCTGACGCGTCCGAAGATGGGCTTCCCGGTGCCGATCGGCGCGTGGTTCCGCGGGCCGTACAGTTCCGTGATCGACGAATACGTGCTGAGCAGCCGCGCCCTGGAACGCGGAGTTTTCGCTCCTGATTTTGTCAGGGATCTCGCGCGGCGGCATCAGTCCGGCGGCGAGAACCACGACGAACGTTTGTGGGCGCTCGTCAATTTCGAAATGTGGCAAAGACGATTTCTTGACGGCGACGGCGGCGGTCCCGCCGAACTACCGACGACACGCGAGGCTGAGCTCGCGCCGGTTCATGCGTGAGCGTGCGAATCCTCTGGCTCAAAACTGAACTGCTGCATCCGGTCGACAAGGGCGGGAAGATTCGCAGTTACAACATGCTCAAGGCCTTGAAGCGTGACTCGCACATCACCTACCTGACACTCGACGACGGCACCAGCGACAACACAGCGCGCGAGCTTGCGAGCGAGTATTGCGACGAGCTGGTCTGTATTCCACACCGGCGGCGCGAGAAGTTTACGACCGGGTTTTACGTCGAGCTCGTCCTGAATCTCACCTCGGGTCTGCCTTACGCGATCAAGAAATACGAGTCGGTGGAGATGCGCCGTGAGATCGAGAAGCGCGTGGGCCAGTTTGATGTGCTGATCTGCGACTTTCTCGCGCCCGCGGTCAACGTGCCGCGCGGGCTCGATTGCGCGACGGTGTTGTTTCAGCACAACGTCGAAGCAATGATTTGGAAACGTCATTATGAGGTGCAGTCGAATGCGGCGCGCAAGGCGTACCTGTATCGCCAGTGGCGCAAGATGTTCGACTTTGAAGCGAAGGCGTGTCCGCAGTTTGATTGCGTCGTTGCGGTGTCGCGTGAAGATCGCGAAATGATGCAGCAGCAGTACGGCGTCAAGAATGTTTACGATGTGCCGACGGGGGTGGACACTGAGTTTTTTCAACCGAGCGGTTCACGTGAACGTAAGCCGCACAATCTCGTGTTCACGGGTTCGATGGACTGGTTGCCGAATGAAGATGCGATTCGCTATTTCACGGAACAGATCATGCCGCGCATCAAGCAGACTGTTCCGGATGTGACGCTGACGGTCGTCGGTCGCAATCCGTATCCGGGGCTGGTCGAAATGAGTAAACGCGATCCGTCGGTGATCGTTACTGGACGCGTTGAAGATGTGCGGCCGTACATGGAAGAGGCGGCGGTTTACATCGTTCCACTGCGCATCGGCGGCGGCACGCGGCTCAAGATCTACGAAGGCATGGCAATGGAGAAAGCGATCGTCTCGACGTCGATCGGCGCTGAAGGTTTGCCGGTGGTGGATGGGAAAGAGATTGTTTTGGCCGACACGCCGGAGTCGTTTGCCGATGTGACGATCAAGTTGCTGAAAGACCAAAAGCTTGCGGATGAGATCGGACAGCAAGCAGCAGCGAGAGTTCGAGCGGAATTTGGATGGGATACGGTCGCTGACGATTTTGCGGCCATTTGCGAAAGAGCGATTAACCACAAAGAGGCACAAAAGGCACAAGAGGCACAAAAAGGGCAAATGGTTTTGCTTTGAGCTTGTGCCTTTTGTGCTTTTTGTGCCTCTTGTGGCAAATAGGGAGAACATTGTACCCGTGAAATTGAGCGTGTTTGGTTTGGGCTACGTCGGTTGCGTTTCCGCGGCGTGTTTCGCCGAAGAAGGTAATGAAGTCATCGGCGTCGACGTTAATCCGACCAAAGTTGAGATCATCAACTCAGGCAAGAGTCCGATCGTCGAGGAAGGCATCAACGAACTGATCGCGAAGGTGGTCCAGGCGGGCCGCTTAAGAGCGACGACGGATTCCGCAAAGGCGGTCCACGAATCGGACCTGTCACTGGTCTGCGTCGGCACGCCGAGCAATCAGAACGGCAGTCTGCACCTGCGTCACATCGAGCAGGTTTGCCGCGAGATTGGCGCGGCGATGAAGTCGAAGCCGCAACGGCACATCGTCGTGATTCGCAGCACGATGCTGCCCGGAACAGTGCAGAACACGGTCGTTCCTGCGCTCGAAGAGACATCAGGAAAGAAAGCGATCGAGGATTTCGGGATCTGCATCAATCCCGAGTTTTTGCGCGAAGGATCTTCGCTGAAAGATTTCTACTCGCCGCCGTTCACCCTCATCGGCGCAGACGATGAAGAAACCGTCGCCGCTGTGCGCGGTCTCTACGCAGAGATCAACGCACCTGTTTACGCCACCTCGTTGAAAACGGCGGAGATGGTCAAGTACGTCTGCAACTGCTTCCACGCGCTGAAAGTGAGTTTCGCGAACGAGATCGGAAATATATGCAAGGCGCTGCAGATCGACAGCCACGAAGTGATGCACGTGTTTTGCCAGGACACGAAACTCAACCTGTCGCCTTACTACCTCAAACCCGGCTTCGCGTTTCGGCGGCTCGTGTCTGCCGAAAGATCTGCGCGCGATCAACTACAAGGCGAAAGAGCTGGACGTCGAAGTGCCGGTGCTTTCCGCGATCCTGCCGAGCAATCGTCTCCAGATCGAGCGCGCGATCGACATGGTGACGCAGACGGGACACAAACGCGTCGGCGTGCTTGGTTTCAGTTTTAAAGCCGGCACTGACGATCTGCGCGAATCGCCGATGGTGACTTTGATCGAAACCCTGATCGGCAAAGGTTTCGAGCTCGCGATCTACGACCGCGACGTTTCCCTCGCGCGGCTGGTCGGCGCGAACAAGGAATACATCGAGCGCGAGATCCCGCACATTTCCAAACTGATGCGCGACAGCATTGACGGCGTGTTGGCCGATTCCGATGTGATCATCATCGGCAACAACGCCGCGGAGTTTCGCAGCGTCGTGGAGCGATTGCGCAACGGCCAGCAGCTTATCGATCTCGTGCATCTCTTCGACGGCCGCACTTCCAGTGAAAACTACCAGGGCATCTGCTGGTGAACACTGCTGCTCAAACTCCACGCCTGCCGCTGCGAATCGGCTTGCTGATCGATTCTTTTGTTCAGCGTAAGTGGATCCATCAAGTCATAGAAGAGATCCAGGCGTCCGGTTTTGCCGAGGTCGCCGTCGTTATCAAGAACGAAGCCCCGTCAAAACCGGCGCAAGGCCGGCTGAAGAGCTACTGGGAAAACAGAAACCATTTGCTCTACGCGCTCTACGGAAAGATCGACGAGCGTCGCGTGAAGGTTCAGCCCGACGCCTTCGAGCCGACAGATCTAAAACCTTTGGTCGCCGACGTCCCGGTGATTTCAGTCACGCCGGAGATGAAGAAATACTCCGATTGGTTTCCGGCAGAAACACTGGCGCAGATTTGCGAATTCGATCTCGACGTCGCGTTGTGCTTCGGCTTTCGCATCCTCAAAGGCGACGCGCTGAAGATTGCGCGTCACGGCGTCTGGTCGTTTCATCACGGCGACAACCAGGTCAATCGCGGTGGACCAGCAGGCTTCTGGGAAGTGATGGAAGGCACGCCGATCACCGGTTCCGTGCTGCAAATACTCACTGAAGATCTCGACAACGGCGAGGTCATTTATCGATCGTGGTCGCCGACGAGCGACCGGTTCTCCGTCAAAGCCAATCGCAACAACCTGTATTGGAAGACTGCTGCTTTCGTCATTCGCAAGCTGAAAGATCTCGCGGAGGGCGTTCCGATCTCGGCGCCCGATCCTCTCTATCGCCCGTACTCAAACCGGCTGTATCGCATGCCGGCAAATAGCGAGATGTTTGCGCACCTGTCGCGACTGGTATCGCGCTACGTCGCGAGTAAGTTTCAGGCGGCGCTCTACAGCGATCAGTGGGCGCTCGCTTATCGATTCAGGACCGGACCGGGCGACGCAAACAACACGTTGTACCGATTCAAGCGTTTATCGCCGCCGAAGGATCGCTTCTGGGCCGATCCGTTCGCGATCAAGGTTGAGGATCGTTATTACGTCTTTCTGGAAGAGCTTTTGTACGAAACGGGCAAGGGCCACATCTCGGTAATCGAAATTGACCGCAAAGGCGTCGTTAGCGGACCGACGAAGGTGCTCGAGCGCGACTATCATCTGTCGTATCCGTTCGTCTTTGAATGGAACGGAACGTACTACATGGTCCCTGAGAGCGCCGCGAATAGAACGGTTGAGCTCTACAGCTCGCGGTCGTTTCCGTTTAAGTGGCAACTGGAAAAAGTGCTTATGACGGACGTCAGCGCCAGGGATGCGACGCTGGCGGAGATCGACGGCACGTGGTGGATGTTTGTCTCGCTGTCGGAGCACAGCATTCCCGACGAACTGTATCTTTTTTCGGCAGACAGCCCGCTTGGACCATGGACCCCGCACCCGCGCAACCCGGTGAAGTCTGACGTGCGCGGATCTCGTCCGGCGGGCGCCTTGTTTGAATGGAACGGCGACGTTTACCGGCCCGCGCAGGACTCTTCCGGACGATACGGTTACGCGATCTCGATCAACCGGATCATGCAGCTCGATAACGAGCAGTTTCACGAAGAGCAGGTGTCGAGCATTCTGCCGAACTGGGACAGGGATCTGTTTGCGACGCACACGATCAGCATCGCCGGGGATCTGACGGTCGTCGATTGTTTGGTAAAGCGGTCCAGGTGGTCTTGAAACCGCGGATTATCAAAATCCTGCTGCTGGTGATCGTGGCGTGGATCATCGTCGCGTGGTTGGCGGCACGGGCGCTGGTGGTGAGCGAGCCGCTCGCTGCTGCGGACGCGATCGTCGTGCTGAGCGGTTCGAGTGCTTACGTGGAGCGCACGCACAAAGCGGCGCAGTTGTATCGCGAAGGTCGAGCGCCGTTGGTTTTATTGACAAACGATCGCACGCGGGGTGGATGGTCCAGTGCGCAACAACGAAATCCATTCTTCGTCGAGCGTGCGACGGACGAGTTAGTGAAAGCAGGTGTTCCGGCCGACAGGATCAGGATCGTTCCCGGTATCGCTGACAGCACACGCGACGAGGCGCTCATCATCAAGGATTACGCCGTCACCGAAAATTTTCGGACTGTTTTGGTTGTTACTTCGTCATACCATTCGAGACGGGCGCTGCGCAGCCTTCGTCAGGTCTTTGCCGGCACGACAACGACCGTCGGTCTTGAGCCCACGCCGCCATCACCGGCAGTCTTCTGGTGGTTGCGACCGGAAGGCTGGCGCACGGTGGGCGTCGAGTTTGTAAAGCTGGTTTACTATTGGTTCAAGTATGACTGAGAAGCCGCTTATTAGCGTTGTCATTCCTGCTTACAATGCTTCGGAGTTTATCGGCGAAACTCTCGACTCGGTCTTCTCGCAAACCTTCACGAACTTCGAAGCGATCGTAATCAACGATGGCTCGCCTGACACGCACGAGCTAGAACGCGTGTTGCAGCGATTTCCGTCGAACCTCCATTACCTCAAGCAGGGAAACAAAGGCGCCGCGGCCGCGCGCAACACCGGACTGCGCGCCGCGACCGGCGAGTTTGTCGCTTTTCTCGACGCCGACGACATATGGCTGCCGGAGTTTCTCGAAAAGCAGATCGAGTTTCTCAAAAGCAGCAATGCAGATTTTGTCTTTTCAGACGCGCGGCTGTTCGGCGAATCGCCGCTGGACGGCCGCACGTTCATGCAAGTGCAGCCTTCGGTCGGCGCACTCACGCCGGAAAGCTTGTTGTCTGTCAAAGTCACCGTGCTGACTTCCACGGTGCTGTCGCGCAGGGCGCCAATACTCGAAGTCGGACTATTTGACGAGTCGCTTCGGCGCGGTCACGACTTCGATCTCTGGCTGCGGCTCGCAAAACTCGGAATTCGCTTTGCCTATCACGGCGACGTGCTGGCGCATCATCGCATCGTCGAAAGCGGTCTTTCCGGCGGCACGATCAGCCAGCTCGAACGCACCCTCGCGGTCCTCAAAGCGATAAAAGCGAAGGGTCTGACCGCCAGCGAAGAAGCGGCGCTGGAAGTGAACATGAATCGGACGCTGCGCGAGCTCGCCCTCGAAAACGGCAAAGAAAAGCTGATCGCGCGTGACTTTGACGGCGCGCTTCAATCTTTCAACGAGGCGCGACGGTTTCGCCATAGTTGGAAGCTTTTATGTGTCTGTCTCGCCATGCGAGTCGCCCCTGATGCCCTGCGCCGCCTATATCGACGGGAAATCGCCAACCGGCAAGCCACAACCGGCTAGAGATCCACCCCCCTGCGGGCGGCCACGGAGGGCCGCCCCTACAGGATGTAATTGTAAGTCGCATCATGTTGTAGGGGTGGCCCTCCGTGGCCACCCAGATCGGAAAAAGTCGCTGATTAGTACTCTTCGGGTTCTGAGAAGACGGTGCGAAACTGGCTAATAAACACTGACGGCAAACAGCTCGAGTATTACAAAGGGATCCTGATACATGCCGACACGGGCGTCCACGAACAGGCGGCGGCGTTGTTTCAGAACTACGTCCCGGCGGGCGTGAGAGTGTTGGACGTAGGGGCAGGGGCGGGCGCATTTTCGCAGCGGCTGACAGATATTGGTTATAAAGTGACCGCGCTTGACGTCGATCCCGAGAAGTGGATTCCCGCAGATATTCCTTTTCAACAACTGAACATCGACGCCGGCATCGCCGCTTCCGTCCAAAATACATTCGACGCCGTTTGCTGCTTGGAAGTGATCGAACACGTGGAAAATCCGTGGAATCTGCTGCGCGAGATCTACAGTGTCACGAAACCCGGCGGGTATTTGTTGCTCTCGACTCCGAACATCACTTCGTTCCTCTCGCGGGGTATTTTCTTTCTCACGGGCCGGTTTCACCAGTTTGACGAAGGCGACCTGTCTTACGGCCACATCAGTCCGATCTCGTCGTTTGAGTTAGAATATGCTGCCCGCCAGTCAGGCTGGGAAGTCGTGGACACCACTGGCGGCGGTTCACTTTCGGTCTTCGACTTCACCACGTTGTGGCCGTTCAAGTGGACGATCGCACTGAATTTCCTCAGCGGGTTGGCGTTTTCGATCGGCAAGGGTCACAAGAGAGGCTGGTGTCTTTTCTATGTGCTGCGCAAACCGGAGTCGAAGTGAATATGGTGAACATCGCCTGGTTATCGCGAGCGTTAAAGCCTCGGGCGGCAAGTAGACTGCCGCAGACGCTTCACACCCTGGGTACCAGCGTCCTACTGATTCCCATTGGCATCGCGAGTAGTGTCTTGATCGCGCGGACGATCGGTCCGGCAGGCAAAGGCGCGTTCGATCTGGTCGTCGCGACTTCGACGCTGTTGCTGATGGCGCTCGGGTTTTCACTGCCGGCGGGCGTGACTTACGAGGTTGCGCGTGGCGACGCAAACATCCGCGCGTTGACGCGGCGGCTGGTGTGGCTGGCTGCGGCCCAGGCGCTGGTTTGCGCCGCGATTCTCAGTGTGCTCGTCGGTTTCGGTCGAGCGGATTACTTTCTTCCGTCGCAAGCGCAACGATGGTGGCCGCTGGCTGTCGCGGCGTACCTGTTTTTGGAGATGCTCAACAGCCACTGGCGCGCGATCCTCGTCGGACGGCAGGAGATCACGCGGTCCAATCGCGTCGAGCTGATCGGGCGGTTGACGCAATTTGTCTTGCTGTTTGCACTGGCCGGGTTCCTGTATTTCAACGGCTGGCACATCAACGTCGCGCTGCTTTTCGCGCTGATTTTCTTCATCTCGCTATTGCTGAATGTGTTGCTTTTGATCGAGCTGCGTCCGGCATTTTCGGCCGGCGGGACGCGCAATCCGCTCAAGGGCGCGTGGAAGTTCGCTTTGCCGTGTTATCTCGGCAATCTCACGCAGTTTCTGAATTATCGATTGGATCTGTTCATCCTCAGTGCACTGGCCGGATACGCTGCGGTCGGACGCTACACCCTCGCGGTGTCGTTGGGCCAACTCGTGTGGCTCTTATCCAGCTCGGCGGCGAGTGTGTTGTTGCCGAAGGTAGCAGGCGGCCAGGAGCAGGATTCGGCCACCACGATTGCCAATACAAATCGCGTCAACCGGCTCGTGTTATGGACCAGCTTCTGCAGCGCGCTCGGACTAGGCATCGTTGCGAGCCAGGCGATACCGCTGCTCTACGGCGAGCCTTTTCGGCCGTCTTTCGCGGCGTTGGTTTGGATACTTCCCGGCATCGTCGCGTTCAGCACCGTCAACATTCTCGCCGCGTACATCGCGGGCATTGGCAAACCGCGACTCAATCTAATCGTCGCTATCGCGGCGCTGGTCGTGACCGTCAGTTTGGATTTCTACCTGATACCGAAGATGGACATCGCGGGCGCGGCTTTGGCGAGCACTGCTTCGTATTCGGTTAGCGCGGTGCTGACCATCATCCTCTATCTCAAGAACACCAAATCATCGCTGCGGCAGGTCCTGATTCCAACTTCCGACGACTTCAACCTGGCCTTGCAATTGGCCCAACCGCTACTGAGACGCGTTGGTCTACAAAGAGCGTAGTCTAAGATGCGGAAAAAAATTTTATTTGTACCTTCGTGGTATCCGAATCGACGATGATCCGATCAGCGGCGTTTTCATCCAGGAACAGGCCGTTGCACTGTCGAAGGAGTTTGACGTTGCAGTGCTGATTCCGGGCATGGCCGCCTGGAGAAACATTCTGAAATCTGACGCGCCCGATCGATCGGTGAAGAAGCAGCAAGCTGGACTGACTGTGTATCACGAATTCGCGCGGCCGCTGATTCCGCATGGTCCGGAATCAATCGATTACGCGCACGTTCGCTCGCGCGGCAGAAAACGGATTCAAAAAACTGGTTAAGGAATGGGGCACGCCTGACTCATCCATACGTCACGTCGTGTCTGCCGGCGCGGTTGGTCAGCTTTGAACTCTAAGCCAGAAGTACGGTATTCCGATTGTATTGACCGAACACTCAAGTCCGTTTTCCATGCATTTGGGCACGGAGCTGAGCCGTCGCCTCGTGCGTGAAACCTTGAACGGCGTGAATCAGTTGATCGCCATTAGTCCTGCTTTGGCGAAACAACTTCTGGAATTTCGAGCCCGGATTAAACATAGAAATGATTGGAGAATCGGTGAGGACTGACTTTTTTGTGCCCGCCGCGGACGTTGACAAAGAGAACGAAAAAGGGAAAAGCTTCTTCGTCGCAGCCAGGCTTGCCGGAACAGAAGGGTCTGGAATCATCTCCTTAGAAGCAGTTCACATTCTTCTGCGACAAAGGATTTAATTCCTTCGAATTGGAAATTGGTGGTGATGGCCCGGATCGTCAGAAGCTCGAGGACTTAGCGACGACGTTGGGTGTGAATGAGCATTGCCGATTCCTTGGCGCACTTAATCGCGAACAAGTTAGAGAACGTATGCAGAGTTGTGACGTATTCGTGTTATCGAGTCTGCATGAGACATTCGGTGTGGTCGTCGGCGAGGCTATGGCTTGCGGGAAACCAGTTATTTCGACGCGTTGTGGTGGCCCGGAGTTTGTCGTGAATGAAGAAACAGGGGTTATGGTCGACGTTGCCGATCCCCAGGCGCTGGCGGATGCGATGGCGGATTTCATTTCGGATCGCGTCTCTTTCACGCCGAAGCGGTGAGGAATTCAGTGGTGAATCAGGTTTAGTCCGGAAGTGTTTGTGCGGAATGTGTCCGCAGTGTACGAACGACTTTGGTAAGGCAATAATCTGCGAATAGACTCGATGTGTGGAATTTTCTGGTATTTGGAATCTGGATCGCGAGTGCGAGTCCTAATGTGCGGATTCTGGCGGAACCTGACCGTGAAGCGTCGCTGAACCTGCACTCGCGATAAGACATCGAGGTCCCGATGACGAAGGCTACCTGCTGGTCAACACGCGCGACAGCAGCGGGCGCATCTCGTGTGCCGGGCCAGACACCGATTACCGGCTGACCCTTCCCGATCTCGACCAGTTTAAGTCTGAACCATTTCGATCTCGCCTTCGGCTTCCGCCGCCTTGCGATCCTGGATCTCTCTCCAGGCGGGCATCAGCCGATGTCCAGCCATGATGGCAGGTTTTGGATCATTTTTAACGGGGAAATCTATAACTACCAGGAGCTGCGAACGCAACTCGCGGAGTACGGGCACAACTTCAAAACCACCAGCGATACAGAAGTAATTCTGGCGGCTTATCAGCAGTGGGGCGACTCGTGTGTTGAACACTTCAACGGCATGTTCGCCCTCGCTATCTGGGATACCGCTGCCAAAAAAATCTTCATCGCTCGCGACCGCTTTGGCGAAAAGCCGTTCCATTACGTCTATATTCCCAGATCGGCTGTTTGCGTTCGCTTCTGAGATGAAGGCCCTTTGGGCCGCGCGTGCATGCGGGTCGCGAAATCCACGAAGAAACGCTTGCTCTTTTTACACAGTATGGCCAGGTCGAAATTGGTGAGCAGACAATTTACAAAGATATTCTGCGTTTGCCCCAGGCCCATTGTTTAACGCTCTCCGCGTCGATGGCGGCTGCAAAAGCGGCGCTACTGGGACATCGATCCGAGAGTCAGGATCGAAGGCTGGACTGACGAGCGTTATGCCGAACAGTTTCGGGAACATTTGATTAGCTCGGTCCGGCTGCGGCTCCGGGCAGATGTTCCGGTCGGCTCCAGCTTGTCAGGAGGGCTCGATTCCAGCACGGTCGTCAGCGTCATCAATCGACTCTTGCCGGAGAGTGCGGTGCAAAAGACATTCTCCGCCCGGTTCGACGATCCATCTCGAGATGAAGGCAAGTGGATGGATCTCGTCACGAAGAGCAATCGCGTTGAACGACATGATGTCTGGCCCACCGCGGAACAGTTCTTTGAAGAACTGAGCGATGTTTTCTGGCACCAGGAGGAGCCGTTCACGTCGGCCAGCGTATACGCGCAATGGAGCGTGATGCGGTCTGGCGAAGACAGAACGGTGTGACGGTGCTTGTTGGATGGACAGGGCGCCGATGAGATGTTGGCGGGCTATCATTCATACTTCAATGAGATGACTGACGATCTGCTGAATTCTTTCGAACCTTCGTGGTTATCTGAAATGGCGGCGAGACTGTTTCGCGCTGCATGGAGTTGTTCCCGGCGGCGTTCCGCAGAGTCCTTAGCCACAAAACGCCGGAGCCGGCTGAAGCGCCTGTTGAAAAAAGGTTTGCGGATCGACTTCCGGAGGTCGAGCCCGCGACAGCCCGTTTATCCGCGTGAGTTCGCAAAGTTTCCGAGCCTGCGCAAGTTCCTCTGGTGGAACACGACGAGAGAAGGATTGGTTGAGTTACTGAGATACGCGGATCGGAACAGCATGGCCCACAGCAGAGAAGTCCGGCTTCCGTTTCTCGATCACCATCTGGTCGAGTTTGTGTTCAAAGCTACCGGAGCGCCTGCTGTTGAGAGATGGTTGGACGAAGTGGATCATACGGGAAGCGTTTCGTGGACTTTGTCCCGACGGAGATCAGTAATCGCGTTGATAAATTAGGCTACATGCCACCGCAGCAGCAGTGGCTTGGCGGGTTGGTCTGGCAGGACGTGATGATGGACCAGCTTTTAAACCTGACGAAAGAGGATCAGGCGGATCATCAGGCGCGACAGAATTAGCGCTTGAGACACAACCCGCATAAATAATAGCATATGACAATAACGTAGCCAGCAGAATAACCGAGGGCGTCGTGCGACGGTTCAAACGCGCGCGGCGCAAATTGTCCGCCTGAACGAGGCAAAGATTCGGGAAGCTGCTCGAGAGTTTTGGCCCG
This sequence comes from uncultured Acidobacteriota bacterium, assembly GCA_963770215.1. Classification (GTDB taxonomy): domain Bacteria; phylum Acidobacteriota; class Blastocatellia; order Pyrinomonadales; family Pyrinomonadaceae; genus PSRF01. Next base: position 82,451 of record CAVYOP010000004.1, on the reverse strand, counting down.
TTTAAGGCTGATTTGCTTTTCGTGCATAGTTCACTATCGGCCTGCGGATCGATCGATGGTGGACCGGCAACAGTGATCAGTGCGTTGCGATCCTGGATTTCAGATCGCGCAGCGCTGGCGTTGCCGACTCATACATGGAGCTATCCGGATGAGACCGGCGTCGCTCCGGTTTACGACTTCAAATCGACCCCCAGCGTAGTTGGCACGATTACGAATTACTACTGGCGACAATCGGGCGTTGTGCGGAGTCAGCATCCGAGTCACTCGCTCGCATGCAGCGGCCCGGAGGCGGAAGAATTTTGCCGCGATCACGAGTTTTGTGAAACTCCTTGTGGCGCCGGCACGCCGTATCTGACGGATCGCTGAAGGCAATTCCAGTGTGTTGATGTTTGGCGCGACTATGGACTCTTACACGCTTTTCCACACGGCTGAAGATGCGGCGGCAGTCCCGTACTTGTACATGCCGGAGCAGGTTACGCTGCGCACCAAGGGCGCGACGGTGTCAGTGAGATCGGTCCAAATGTGGCGGCAGGACATGAGAGTTGCTCGTCGTTTCGCTGCTACGGCTGACTGGTTATCCGAGCAGGGCTTCTGATTAGACGTAAGCTTGGCCTCAGTGAGTTGTTGTTTATTCCGACGCGCGAGCGTTGCATGAGAGTATGGTGATGACGTTGCAGCGCGATCCACTGTTCCTGGTTGATGAGAAGTCAGCGGCCGAGTCGCAGCAGTTGTTGAGAAACGACATTAGAGAATTGAAACTATGGCGAACATCAAAAAAATAGTCCGGAAGTCAGCGAAGCTTGCTGCGAAAAGCGCGATTCGAACGCTGCCGCAACTGCCCGGGCGACCCGGCCGGCTCACCGGAAGCTCGCGAAAGAGGGCGGGTTGCCCGTTCGCGATACTCGTTTCCGCCCATGGCCAGTTATCCCTCGTCGTCGATGCTGATTGGACCACGAAGATCGCGCCGCAGTTTTTGCAGATCTTTCTGACCGGCGTCGAAGGTTTGCCTCAACCGCTGGCGACTCGTTTCGCCGAGGAATGGGCTGCGTTACTGTGGCGCAAGCTATTCGCTGCTGCTGCCTCACGGCACCGACGCGCTGCGCGTAGCGATCGCAGCCGCTATCGATCACGATGGGATCGAGTATGGCGGCGACATCATCGTTCCGAACCTGTCGTTTATTGCGAGCGCGACGACGGTGCTCGACAGGCAGTTTGGCGTCGCCCTCGTCGACGTCGATCCGGAGACTTACCTGCTCGACCCGAAGCGCGTTGAAGAAGCGATCATTCCCGGCAAGACGCGCGCGATCATGGCGGTACATCTGTTTGGCCAACCGGCCGACATGACTGCGCTCAGCGATATCGCGAAACGTCATTCGCTGGTGTTGCTCGAAGATGCCGCGCAGGCACACGGAGCGATACACGAGCTCGGACGCGTCGGGTCGATCGGCGATGCGGCGGGATTCAGTTTTCAATCGTCGAAGAACCTTTCGAGCTGGTGAAGGCGGCGCGTTTACGACGAACGATTCTCAAATCTTCGAGCGCGCATATTCTTTCCACAACGTCGGCCGCGCGCGTCGTGGCGGACAGCGTTGGGGACACCACTCGCTTGGTTTCAACATGCGGCGCCAGCGAGTATGTAGCTGCAATACTGTTGCACCGGCTTGCAGAAGCTCGAAGCCGAGCAGCAACGCCGCGCGGAGAATTTCGCGCGGCTGCGTGAGTACCTCGGCGACGTTTCGTGCCTCAGTCCGCTTGGCATTGGACCAGGCGTGCAGCGCCACGGCGTGCACATGTTTGTGATGCGTTACGACAGCGGAAGAATGCGGTGGTTTGAGTATTGAAGACTTTATTAGCGCGCATACAAGCCGAAGGTCTGCCACTGAATCGCGGTTATACGGCGACGATGGCCCAGCAACCGGCGTTACAGCTCATTGCCGAAAAGCATCCGTCGTATCTGCGAGTGCTGCCGACGCCTGTCGCCGATGCAGCAGTGAAGAACATGCTGTTTCTGCGCCATGAATCTTTCTTGGCAGCGCATGCAGACATGCAGGAAGTCGCGGCGGCGTTCAGGAAGGTTCAGACGCAGATATCAACGCGACAAGCAGCGAAGCGCAGAGATGTGCGTCGCAACGCTTTCAGTCGCTCCGCGGTTGCCGGCTACATGAAGTGGCGGTCACATCGCTGCAACTGCTGAGAGCCAAGTAGATTCGTTTCGGCGTCATTGGGCTCGGGATTATGGGGCAGGAGCACGCGCGAGTTATCGCCTCCAATCCTCTGTTGGAGCTTGTGGCGCCACCGATGCGCAAGCGAGCATTGGGCGCAAAGTCGCCGCAGAGCTTGGTTGCAAATGGTTCGATAACGCCGACGATATGATTCAGAGTGGCGACGTTGATGCAGTTGTGATCGCTACGCCGCACTGGCTGCACGGCGATCTCGCAGTCAGCGCTCTCAAGGCCGGATTGCACGTGCTCTGTGAAAAACCGCTTGACCGTGACTGTCGCGCAAGCGGACGAAGTTTTGAAGGCGGCCGAGCAGAGTCGCGGCATGTTTGTCGTCGTACACCAGAAGCGGTTCGAGCCGGCATATCTCTACGTCAAACAGTTGCTCGACAGTGGCGAACTTGGGCCCGTTGTATCGTTGCTCGATGATCGAATCGGCATGGCGTTCCGAGAGCTTATTATCGTTCGAGCCCGTGGCGTGGAACGTGGCGGGGCGAAGGCGGTGGCGTGCTTTTGAACCAGGCGCCACACATTCTCGATCGCTATGCGTGGCTCTGCGGCATGCCGGAGACAGTTACCGCGCGTTGCGATACAAATCTGCACGAAATCGAAGTTGAAGATACCGCGAGTGCGATTCTGCATCATGCGAATGGCACGCATGGCTACATTCACATCAGCACGATCGAAGCGCCGGCGATCTGCGCGCATGGTTTTGTCGCTGTGATCGGGGCCGCGTGACAATCGAAAATGGCAAGGTGCAGATCACGAGGCTGCGCGATTCGATCCGCGAACGCACTGCGCACGATACGCAACTCATGGGCAACCTCGAAAACGAAACGCGCACGATCCAACTTCCGTCGAGACGGCGACGTGCTCAGTGTTTTTTATGACGACTTTCTGGCGGCAGTGCATGGAACCGGGAACTCTGACGTGTCCGGGACGACGAAGGACGAAACGCCGTTGAGCTGGCCAACGCGATGTTGTTGAGTTCGGCGCAAGGGACGTCGATGAGTCTTCCGTTGGATCGGCAACAGTATTCTGAGTTCATGGAGAAGATGCTCGGGCACGAGCTCCAGGCAGTTTAGTAATACGAAATCTCATGTGCGGCATCGCAGGTTTAGCAGGATTAGGCGATCGCGAGGAGGCCCAGTCATCGCGTTCGCCAGATGATGTCGACTCTGGCCCGCCGCGGCCCGGATGGTGAAGGGGTTGAAGTTTGGCGACCGCTGCGGTGCTGGGTCACAGGCGACTTTCAATTTTCGATCTTGAGTGACGCCGGACGCCAGCCGATGTTGTCGCCTGACTCGTCGATCGGCATTGTCTTCAACGGCGCGATTTACAACTTCCGCGAACTCAGCGTCGAGCTGGAAGCCCAGCATTACACGTTTCAAGAGTCACACTGATACCGAAGTCCTGTCCACGGCTACGACTGCCTGGGGACTCGACGGCTTGCTCGCCAAATTCGCGGCATGTTTGCGTTTGCTCTCTGGGACGATCGTAAACGCACGCTGTTTCTCGTTCGCGATCGTCTGGGAGTCAAACCGCTTCTTTACGCCTGTCAGAACGGGCAGATCGCTTTCGCCTCAACCGCGCGCGCGTTGCGGGCCGGCGGCTTCGTCGACCAGATCGACGATTTAGCGCTGGCTGAATATCTCGAGTTTGGTTATGTGACTGACGACCGCTCGATCTATCGCGGCGCGCACAAGGTCGCGGCGGCGCATATTGTCGAATGGTCCGACGGCAAGCTGCAAACACGCGAATATTGGCGGCCGCCTGTTCCGTCGAGCACGCAGCCTTCGTTTGCGGAAGCTGTCGAAGAGACTGAACGGCTGTTTCTGCGTGCCGTCGAGAAGCGCTTGTTTGCGGACGTGCCGGTTGGTGCGCTCTTGAGTGGCGGGATCGATTCGAGCCTCGTTTGTTGGGCCATCGCGCAGCTTGGCGGCGACGTGACGGCGTTCACGGTTGGCACGCCCGGCGATCCGGCGGATGAAACGGCCGACGCGACCGAGACGGCGCGAAGCGCTTGGTATTCGTCACCAGGTACTTGAACTCGCCGGCGATACCGGAGCGAATCATCGAAGAATTGGTTTCTGCTTATGGCGAACCTTTCGCTTGTGCTTCTGCGCTTGGCATGTTGCGTGTTTCGAAAGCAGTGCGTGGATCGGCGACGGTGCTGCTGACCGGCGATGGTGGCGATGATGTCTTTCTCGGTTATCCCGAGCATCGCACATCTGTTGCTGGCGCAAAAGCTCGCGCGTTCGTTGCCGGGATTTGTCGCGAATGGCTGGCTGCGGCAGTCGAGAGAAGGTGCCGCAAATCGGTTCGTTGAAGCGGCTGAGTTCGTTTCTGAACTATTCGGCTGGCGGACTTGGCGCAGTTGCTTGCGCGCACGATGGTTTGCCGTCGTACGAGCGCTACGGAATGCTCGGCGAGCGACTGGCCGGAGCGTGCGTTTCGCGAAGGAATATCGAATGGTCCAGCGAGTCGGGCCGCAATGTCTTGTCTGAATTTCTGGAATACGACCGCGCGGGCAGGTTTGTCGGGGAGTACATGACGAAGGTTGACGGCGCGACGATGTTCCACTCGCTCGAGGCGCGCTCGCCGTTTCTCGATCAGGATCTTTGGGAGTTTGCGGCGGGGCTGTCGTTCGAAACTGCGTCTGCACGGCGGACGGCTGAAATCGATTCTGCGCGAGCTGGCCCGGCAGAAATTTGGCGATCGACTCGCACGCGGACGAAAACGCGGATTTACGATTCCGGTGCAACGGTGGCTCGTCGGCCGTTGGCGCAACGCGCTGACCGAATCGCTGCAATCCTCGATACTCGATCGCGAAGGCTGGATAAACTCCCGCGCCGTTCTCGATCGCTTGAACGCGGCAGCGGAACAGGGCCAGGCCCCCAACCAACTCTGGTACATCTTCGTGCTCGAATCCTGGCTACGCCACGAACAGAGCTTTACTTTAGAAGCGGCTCCGCCGCCTGATGTGAGGCGAGGCTATGCCTCGCCGTCGTTGGTATAAAAATAAGGGGCTATGCCCCGACCCAAGGGGCGAAGCGCGGATGAAGCCGTTGTGATCGTTGCAATGAAGTGACGGGGCTGAAGTGACCGGGCGAAGTGACGGGAAGGGTTTCGGGCGAAGACGGAGCGAAAAGTTTCCAAACTGGAGATGATGCGTAAGTCGAGTATATTTTTGGTCGTGGTGCTGGCCGTGTTGGTGGTGGGCGCCGGCGTGGCGTTTATGCAGCGGGCGCGGCGCGTTGGGACGCCGGTTAATACGAATGGATCGGTTATTAAGCTCGCGGCCGGCGAAAATCTCCAACGCGCAATTAATCAAGCAAAACCCGGCGACACGATCGTTCTCGAAGCCGGCGCAGTCTACAACGGACCATTCACCCTCCCGGTCAAACAAGGCAACGAGTTCATCACGATCCAAACCTCGAAGCTTGCCGAACTGCCCGAAGGCGTTCGCGTCTCCCCACGCTCCCAGGCGCTCCTTGCCAAAGTGCAATCAGCGGAAAACGGCTCGCCAATCGTCAAAACCCAACCCGCCGCGCATCACTACAAGTTCATCGGCATCGAATTCTCCACCGCCAACGCCCAGGTGAAAGTCAACGACCTGATCCGGCTAGGCGACGGCACCTCCCAAAAGAGACTCGACCAGGTTCCGCATCACATCGTCATCGATCGCAGCTACATCCACGGCTTCGACACACAGGAAGTCCAGCGCGGCATTTCACTGAACAGCGCCGAAACTCACATCACTAACTCCTATATCTCCGACGTCCACGGCAAAGGTTACGACACGCAGGCGATCTGCGGCTGGAACGGCCCCGGCCCGTATAAGATCATCAACAACTATCTCGAAGGCGCCGGCGAAAACGTCATGTTCGGCGGCGCAGACGCGAGCATCCCGAACCTGATCCCATCCGACATCGAGATCCGCGACAACTACTTCTTCAAACCCCTGAGCTGGAAACAAGGCGACCCGAGTTACGGCGGCCATCACTGGTCGGTCAAAAACCTCTTCGAGCTCAAAAACGCCAGAAGGGTCACAATCGATCGGAACGTCTTCGAAAACAACTGGGTCGACGCCCAGGCCGGCTCCGGCGTCCTGTTCACCGTCCGCAACGACGAAGGCACCGCGCCCTGGAACACGATCGAAGACGTCACGTTCACAAACAACATCGTCAAAAACAGCCCCGCCGCCCTAAACCTCCTGGGCAAGGACGATCTCAAACCCTCGCAGCGCGCGAAGAACATCGTGATCTCAAACAACTTCTTCACCGGCATCAATGGGACGTTCCTGACGATGTCCGGCTATCCCAACGTCACGATCTCAAACAACACCCATCTCCAGTCGGGAAACATAATGACGCTCCACGGCGACCAGTCTCCCGGGTTTGTTTACAAAAACAACGTGACCGTCCGCGACAGCAACGGCTACGGAGTGAAAGGCGACGCAACCGGCGAGGGCACCATCGCCCTGGGCCTTTTCACCCCCGGCGCCGACTTCCGAGACAACGTGATCGCGGGAGCAAATGCGTCGCAGTATCCGGGAAACAACTCGTATCCGGCGTCGCTTACCGAGATCGGGTTTGCGAATCCTCAGAGTGGGGATTACCGGCTCGGCCCACGGAGCCGCTACAGACAAACGGGCACCCAAAAGGCCACAGCCGGCTGCGACTTCGACCTCCTGCTCAAGCCTTCAACCAGCCCTTCAAAGTGAGTGTCCTAATCTGAACTCTGCGGCTTTTGCGACTCTCGCGCTCTTTGCGTCTCGCTCATATGCAACGCCGAGGACGCCGAGATACGCCGAGTTACGCCGAGAATACTTCCAGCAGAACACGACCTTCAAAATGACTGTTGACAGCTATCGGACAACGATGTTTAATGCTGTTGCCCGCATAAGTTTCCGGGCTTGTTCTTTTCGACATCGATTGCACCGATAAAGGCAAACCTGCCGCGAGGTAGGGACGCAAAACCAAGAGTCTTTCCCCCAAAGTCTCAATTCCGACCTTGGCCCGAGAAAGATAGTCTGGTTACCGAAGGCGATCTGGCAGCCAGCTTCCCCAGCTTCTTTATTACCCCTCTAAGTTTGGCTGAACGACTCTCAGGCGGTTCTTTATCCGGATGTGAGTCGGCATTCCTATCGCTTTTCACCTCAAAAACTAATCGTTCCGCTGATCGCGCTAAGCGCCAGATCACAGACGCCCCAGTGCTTTGATCTGACGACCGCAGCAAGCCACCGACAAATGGCACCCCCACAGTGATGTGGGCTCGCAAAACCAGGAGTCTCTCCGAGCACGAGAGATCGTCCGGTTACCGAAGTGGAGTTTCAGATGAACCGAGGGCCGAAGCGTTCAAGGTCTATCAGTGTTTTTAGATCCCAATATTTCAAACTATTAGTCGTACTCGTAGTACTTTTATCGATCCTGCCGAGCGTTGCGTTCGCACGGGTAAACACTCCTAATCCGTCTTATTCGCCGGACCTCTTAGCTGCTCCGACTGGTGAAGCAGCCGAGTTCATCATCGGGCCGCAAGCGCCGCTGACTACTTCCTGGTTCGATTCCGTTGAAATTCAACGGGCGCGAATTCACGGAGCAGCGTGTCCCGAAATCCCGCCAACGGATCCGGACGCGCTCAACAGTTTTGTCCTGCTCAATTATTACGACCTTCCTTTAACTGAATACGTCGTCTACGCACGCACCGGCAATCCGGAATTTTTGGCTTACGCGCAAAAGTGTGCTGATTCATGGTGGCGACATCCCGATTGGATCAAGGAAGGACTGCAGCGCGATTTCGAGAACGGCAAGACTCCGCCGCCGCGTCATGGCGGTATCGGGGGTTTGGTCCTGCGCGCGATGGATGGCCGTCCCGAAATGTGGGACTGGATCAACAAGTACACGCGCTTTCATTTCGATCTGTGGCTGAAGCGGCGCGTCAACGATGCGAACCTTTACTACGGCGTGCGTGAAGGCGCGTTTGCCCTTCACTATGCGACGTGGCTGGCGAAAGTGCTCCCCGATTCGTTTCCGCTGCAAGCCGGCGGCGCCGAGATCAACGGCGCGGGTCTGCGCGCTCAGTATCTCGCCGACATCGAAGCGATCTCGACGAATTACTACGGACGGCTGCAACAGGCGGATGGTTCGTGGCGTTGGGACGACGTCGATTTTGTCGACTCGGATGGCGGCACGCTCAAGGGAATCATGCAGCCGTTCATGATCGGTCTGCTTATGAACGCGCTGATCGACGTTCACCGGCTCAGCCCGAATGCGACAGTCAAGATCAACATTCAGAATCAGATCACGAAAGCGTGCCGGCATTTGTACCAGGATGGTCCATACCGGAAAGATGAAGCTGTCGTTGGTTTAAGTGGCAAGCGTTGGCGGTCGTTCTGGTATTTCTATCATGGCGGCACGACGGTGAATCCGACGCGCTATGCAAACGGCGGCGGCAGTTACACCGAGGCGGATCAGAATTGGATCGTGAAGTCGGAGCGCCAGGGTATCTCGACGATCTTCAGTGCTTACGGTTACGCCTACATGATCACTGGTGACCCGATCTTCAAGACGATGGGTGACGAGTTGTTCGAGGCGGCGTTTGGCGATACGACTGACGGCATCCGCAATGAAGCTGACGGGACCGCGAAGAACTATAACCAGAATTACCGCATGGGCGGACGTTATCTCGTTTGGCGCAACTCGGCTGGATCGGAACCAGGTCCATCACCCAGTCCATCGCCTAGCCCGTCCGCCATCGCCGTCGCCATCGCCGAGCCCAAGCCCGTCTCCATCACCTTCTCCGTCACCATCGCCGTCGCCTAGTCCGAGCCCATCTCCATCTCCATCTCCATCTCCATCACCGTCGCCGAGTCCTGTTGCGAGCGCAAGCTTCGTTACGTTGGACAAGACGACCAAGGGCGATTGGAAGAGTGTTTACGGCGGCGAGGGCTACAACACCATCGGCGACGTTACCAATTATCCGGGCTTTGCCCACGTGACCGTCAGCGGTTCGTCATCCTCGACCTGGTCCGGATCTACGAGCGACGTCCGCGCGCTTCAGAAATTGAGCGGCACGGATCGCGTCGCCGCGCGTTGGGAGTCGTCGTCGTTCTATACGATCGATATGAACCTGACCGACAGCGTGACGCATCGCGTCGCGATCTACTGTCTTGATTGGGACGGCAACAATCGCGCGCAACGCGTCGACGTGATCGATTGGGCTACCAACACGTTGATCGAAACCAGATCGATCTCGCAGTTCAACGGCGGGCAGTACCTGGTGTGGGACGTTCGCGGCCACGTCAAGTTCGTTATCACCAAGACCGGCGCGAAAGCGGCCGTGATCAGCGGTATTTACTTCGGCAACGCAGCACCACCGCCGACGCCGACACCGACGCCGACACCAAGTCCGTCGCCAAGCGCGCCGCAAGTTACGTTGATCCTGCCACCGGCGGGCGCAACGTTCGTTGCCGGCAATGACATCACGCTTAGCGCCACTGCTACGGACTCGAACGGCTTCGTAACAAAGGTCGACTTCTACCGGAACAGCACGCTGATCGGGACCGATACCACGGCGCCGTACAGCGTTGTCTGGCCCAACGCGTCGAAAGGCACGTACCAACTGACGGCAAAGGCTACCGACAACAGTGGCATGACCACTACGTCGGCGCCGATCTCGATCACTGTCAACAATTCACCGAACAGTGTTGGCCGCGCCAAGGGACGGGCCACCGAGATGGTCGAACACAGCAGTGAATACACGGGCGCTGCCGACAATTTCAACGAGAACACGGCGCTCGCGGCGGATATCGGCGCACTGGTGTTTGATATTGAACAGGCGTACGCCGAGTTTCTCGGTGAGACCAACTCGTTTGGCAATCTGTCTGCTTCGATCGACAGTCAACTCCGGGCGGCGGCGTTGTTTGCGAAAGCCAGCAAGGGATTGGCGGTGCGAGCGGCGTCGAGCCCGAACATCAAGAGCAATCTGATGCGCATCGCGGCGCACCTGGCGATTGCCGAAGACCTGATGCGTTATGGTGGTATCACTTCGGTTACTGCGTCGCAGGCGGAAGCCGCGAAGGCCAGGACCAACATCCTCGTTGGCGAAGCGATCGCGGGTTATGGAATGACGTCCAGCTCGCCCGTTGCGCCGTCTAGCCTCGGCGCGATTGCGGGTGCTGGAAACGCGCAGCCGATGACGATGCAGACGCTTTTTGCATCGTTGTTGGCGGATGGAACGCTGCCGTATGAAGTTGGTGGATTGAGTGTGACTGTCGGTGGTGTGGCGGTGCCGGTGTTGTATGCGTCGCCGTGGGGCATCAAGTTCTTCATGCCTGCTGACATGCCGCTTGGACCAACGGAAGTGATCGTCTCGTCGCAGGATGGTTACGTTTGCAGTGGCGTTGTGAACGTCGAGCGCCGCGGCTCAAGGATCCTGACGTTGTCTGACGATGACAATGGCGCTGCCGTTGTGTCGAATAGCCAGACGCAGACGACCAGCGATCTCGACGTCATGACGATGCTGAACCTTGGTTCAGACAAGCGCACGCGGCTCAATTTCTTTGCCACGGGCATCAGCGCTTCGGCACTGAATCTCGACAGCGCCAACGACGTAAACCTGGGTAACAAGACGAGGATCAATTTCGCCGAGTCGGTTTCGGTGGAAGCGCGCCTGGCTGACGGTCGCGTCTACACCTTGCCGGTGGAATTTGCGGGCCAGCAGGGCCTCCTGCCCGGTCTTGACCAGGTAACCGTCCGGCTGATTTCAGAGCTTAGAGGCGCCGGCTCAGTCGAACTAACCCTGATCGTCAACGGCCAGCGCAGCAACGCCCCGACCGTTTTTATCAAATAGCGGGATGTTCACAAATGGCGGGATGTTCACAAATAGTGGGATGTTCACAAATGGCGGGATGTTCACAAATGGCGGGTCGTTAACCACGGCTTCGCCGCCGGATGTGAGGTGAGGCTCTGCCTCACCGTCGGATAGGAAAATAAATTGGGGCTATGCCCCTCGTTCGGCCTTCGGCCTAAATGGGCCAAGCCCGAACCAGGGGCGCAGCCCCTTTATCTATTTGCGAGAGACGGTGAGGCAAAGCCTCACCTCACATCCGGCGGCGAAGCCGTAGCGACGGTGGTGCTGCAAGCCAAAGAGGAGTGGGGCGAAGCCGTAGCGACGGTGGTGCTGCAAGCCAAAGAGGAGTGGGGCGAAGCCGTAGCGACGGTGGTGCTGCAAGCCAAAGAGGAGTGGGGCGAAGCCGTAGCGACGGTGGTGCTGCAAGCCAAAGAGGAGTGGGGCGAAGCCGTAGCGACGGTGGTGCTGCAAGCCAAAGAGGAGTGGGGCGAAGCCGTAGCGACGGTGGTGCCGCAAGCCAAAGAAGAGTGCGGCTAAACCGTAGCCAACTTAGAAACCAAATCAAGCTTACAAACCAAACCAAGAAAAGCGGTGGATAAATAAGACCGCAAAATCTGGAAATACCAATCCGTTACGATTTTGTATCTTTTGTGCTGGTGATGATGTTCGTCATTGTCACCAGCTATTGATTTGATATAAGCTCTTTCACCGACTCAACCCCTGGGTCAGATTCAGAACGCTCGCAGCTCGCGAGGGGAATTGCCCTCTTCTTGCGGGAAGCATTTCGGGGAAATCAAGCATGAGTGTCACGGCCACCAAGCATTATTGGCGAGCCTTAGCCATTATTTCTGCCATTCTTTTCACCTATGCTGCGGTATTGGTGAAACTCTCCTCTAACTGGTGGTCTGACGAGAATTACTCCCACGGCCTCCTGGTCCCGTTAATAATCGGTTACATCCTTTGGATACAGCGCGACAAACTGTCGTCTGAGCCTGCCCGTCCGGCAATGCTGCTTGGCGGAATCGCCGTCGCCCTGGCCCTGTTTGCCTTGTGGATCGGCGTCGCCGGCGCGGAGTTGTACAGCCAGCGCATGTCGCTGGTCCTGTTGATCGCCGGCACGGTGGTCTACTTCTGGGGCCTGCGTTTTCTGAAGTTCATCTGGGTCCCGTTGGCCCTCCTGGTCCTGGCCATTCCCATTCCGGCCATACTCTTCAACAAGATCGCCTTCCCGTTGCAGTTGTTTGCTTCGCGCTGCGCCGTGTGGTCCATGAGCGCTATGGGTATTCCCGTACTGCGCCAGGGGAACGTGATCGAGTTGAAGCCACTGAATTCCTTCGACACGAAGAAGCTCGAAGTGGTCGAGGCGTGTAGCGGAATCCGTTCGCTAATGACTCTCGTCACGCTGGCGGTAGTGTTCGCTTACTTTACGCATCCACGTTCAGACGACGATTCGAATAAGGGCGGGAAGTTTGGCTTTTTGCGCAGCTACGGCTTCTGGCGTTCGACAATCATTGTAGTTTCCGCGGTTCCAATCGCGATTTTGACCAACGCGTCGCGCGTGAGCGGCACCGGCATCCTGTCGCACTACTACGGAACGCAGGTTGCTGATGGATTTTTCCACTCTTTCTCAGGTTGGGCTATTTACATTGTCGCCTTCCTGCTTTTGTTTGGCGTAGGTTGGATTTTGGATCGATTCAAACCGAAAACTGCGGACCCGCCGTCACTACCAAGTAGCGTTGCTACGACAACCAGCGTCGTTCGAGCAGAGGGAGCAGAATGAGCAAACCAGCAGTCCGCTTTGCAGTCTTACTCGTCGCAATTCTGATCGCCGGCGTGCTGGTGAACATGTGGGCCTATCTGGGCGAAGCACATGTGGACCGTAAACAGTTGAAAAACTTTCCCCAGCAAATCGGCGACTGGCGCGGTTCGCGCGACCAGGTGATCGACGAAGCAACGATGTCAGTTTTGCGCGCCAGCGACTATCTCCTGCGCGACTACCGCCGCGCCGACGGAAAAGTCGCAACGTTCTATGTCGGCTATTACGCGAGCCAGCGCGAAGGCGCGTCGTATCACAGCCCGTTGAACTGCTTGCCCGGTTCCGGTTGGACTTTGAGCGAGCCCGGCAAAGTGGATATCACTCGGCCGGATGGTTCGACGTTCACCGCCAATAAGTACGTGATCGAAAACGGCGACTACCGAAGTTTGATGATCTACTGGTACGAAGGGCGCGGCCGCGCCGTAGCCAGCGAATACTGGGGAAAGGTTTACACCGTGATCGACAGCGTTCGTTTGCGCCGTTCTGACGGAGCGCTGGTGCGAGTTACCGTCCCAGTGGAAGGCTCCGAAGACGCGGCGCTCAAGGTGGCGACGGATTTGTCGACCCAAACCACCGCCGCGTTAAGTGAATTTGTTCCCAACTGATTCGGAACAGGGTTGGGATTGGCTGTTTAGCAATTAATGTACTAGCTGGCTCGTCTTTGGCAATTGCCCGTCAAAGCCAAGTTTCAGCAAAACCTAAAGGATTGCCGCTGTTTTCAGCGGTGAACTACGGAGTAACGCAATGACAATCGAGTGCTATCGTTTCCGCTATCCTCGGATTCTTCTTCTCCTCCTGCTGGCCGCCGTCTTTTCGCTGAGCGGCTGCTCCGATCCCGAACAAACCAAGGCGCAACACCTTCAGCGCGGCGAACAGTACCTGAAAGATCTGAAGTACCAGGAGGCGTCGCTGGAGTTTCGCAATGCGCTGCAAATCGACGAGAAGTCTGCGCCGGGGCACTGGGGTCTCGCACGCGCTTACGAGGGACTGCAACGCTTCCCGGAAATGATCACGGAGTTGCAGAAGACGCTCGAAACCGACAAAAACCACCTCGAAGCGCGCATCAAACTCGGCAACTACTATCTCGCCGCCAGCAGAGGCCGGGCGGATCTCGTCGACGAAGCCGAGAAGCTGGCGAAAGAAGTGCTCGACAAAGACGCCAACAACATCGAAGGCCACATCCTGATGGGCAGCATCCTGTTTGCCCGCAACGATCGTGAGAAAGCCTTCGCCGAGCTCAACCGCGCGATCGAGCTGAATCCACAGCGGGTTGAGTCGTACCTGAGCCTCGCGCGCTTCCACATCGTCGTCAACGAGCGCGACAAGGCTGAAGAGATTTTCAAGAAAGCGATCACGATCGATCCGAATTCGCCGTTGGCCCACAGCGAGTACGGAAAGTTTCTCGTGCAGGGCAACCGGCTTCCGGAAGCGGAAGCAGAGTTGCAGAAAGCCGTCCAGGTTGGACCAACAGATCGCAACGCGCGCTTTGTGCTTGCCAGTTTCTATTTAGTCAACAAGCAGCTCGACAGAGCGGAAGCTGAGTTCAAGAACCTCGCCAATCTCGACGCGGAAAAACCCGAAAGCCAGGTTGTGCTCGCGGATTTCTATTCGTCAGTCAACCGCATGGACGACGCGATCCGCATCTACCAGGAAGTGCTGACCAAGTCGCCTGATTATCTCCAGGGTCGTTATCGCCTCGCCGAGATTCTGATGTCGCGCGGTGACAACCAGGGCGCAACTGCGCAGATCGACGAAGCATTGAAGAAGGACAAACACGATCGTCAGGCGCTCTTGTTGCGCGCTCGCATGCGTGCGCAGGGCGGACAGCCTGATGGCCTGAAGGCGGCGGTCGAGGATCTCAAAGACGTTCTGCGCCAGGAACCAAACTCGCGCAACGGTTTGTATTACATGGCCCAGGCAAACTTCGCCCTGGGAATGGTCGATCAGGCACGCGCGTTCGCGGGAGAGTTGGAGAAGAACTATCCGGATTATCTGCCCGGGAAGTTGATGGGTGTGCAACTGACGCTGTTTGGCGGCGATGCAAACTCGCAGCGATCCGCGATCAGCCTCGCGAACGACCTGCTCGGCCGTTTGAGCAAGACTGCGCCGGACCGCGAGAACTCACCGCAAGTGCTCAACGAGATTACGGAAAAGACGTATCTCGCGCGTGGCAGCGCGCAGTTGCAGTTGAAAACCCTTCCGGCCGCGCGCCAGGACTTCGAAGCCGCTCGCCAGATCGCGCCAAACGATCCGGCCGTCTACAACAACCTCGCCCTCGTTGCGATAGAAGAAAACAAGACCGACGAAGCGATCGGGGCTTTCGACAACGCGCTGAGAGTCGATGCGACTAACTTCGGCGCGCTGAACGGGCTCGTCGCGCTCTATGCGAAGACCAGCCAGATCGACAAGGCGTCCAGCCGGATCGATCAACTCCTCGGGTCGTACCCGAACAGCGCTACGCTGCACTATTTCAAGGGCCAGGTTTACGGTTTGCAGTCAAACGCGCAGGGCGCTGAAGCCGAATTTCGCCGCGCGCTCGAGCTCGATCCGAGTTACGTTGCCTCTTACTCGGCGCTGGGCGCGATGTTCATGAACCTGAAACAGGAAGACCGCGCGATTGCCGAGTACCAGAAGATCCTCGCGATTAATCCCGACAACGCGACGGTCTACACGTTGATCGGCATGCTCGAAGACGGGCGCAAAAACTACGACGCCGCAGCCGACAACTATCGCAAGGCGCTCGAGAAAGATCCGAACGCCGTGATCGCGGCTAACAATCTGGCCTGGCTTTACGCCGAGACTGGCAAAGGCAACCTGGACGAAGCGTTGAAGTTGGCCCAGGGCGTCGTGCAGAAGAACCCGAACATCGCGGGTTTTGTCGATACGCTTGGGTGGGTGCTATTACAAGAAGAGCCTCTACGACGCCGCGGTGGACCAACTGCAAAAAGCAGTCTCGCTCGACGAATCGGCTGCTCGCGCAGCGAAAGGATCTCCGAGTGCGACCTATCAATACCATCTTGGCGTGGCTTTGAAAGACAAGGGCGACAAGGAAGGTTCACGCCGCGCGCTCGAAGCAGCCTTGCGGCTCGGCGAACAGCGGCCTTTCGCGTACGCGGATCAGACGAGACAAGCGCTGGCGTCGTTGTAAAGCGGATTGTAGCGGGTGGCCACGGAGGGCCACCCCTACAGTGATTCCGTCGATAGTGTTTGCCAGGGGTGGCCCTCCGTGGCCACCCGTGGTTAGGAAAGAGGAGTGCGACATGAGTGTTGAATTTCGACAACGAACACCGGCTGAATACCTGAAGATCCTGCGGCGCAGGAAGTGGCTGATCATTCTTCCGGTTTTCGCCGTTACCTGCGCGGTAATTTACGTGGTCTACAAGTTACCCGACGTTTACCAGTCGAGCACGCTCATCGTCGTCAAACCTTCGACCCTGCCGCAGTCGGTGATGACCATGAGCACGGAAGACGCGATGACGCGGCAACTATCGAGCATCGCGCAAGTGCTCACCAGCCGCAGCTCGCTCGAACCACTCGTCGAAAAATACGAGCTCTACAAGGCAGAGCGGCTACGCGGCGAGCCGATGGAATCGATCATCGGCATGATGCACAACGACATCAAAGTCGACGTCAACACCACTCGCAACGACATCACGAACGGTTTCGATATCAGCCTTCCGTTACCGCGATCCGCGCATCGCGCAAGCGGTCACGGCAGAGCTCGCCAGCAAATACATCAGCGTGCAGACAGACGAACAGTTGAACTCCGCCAAGGCGGCCCAGCAGTTCATCGACAATCAGGTCAGGCAAACGAAAGATGAGCTGGACGCAATCGACGGCCAGGCGTCTTGAAGTTCATGCAGGAGAACCTGCCCAACCTGCCGTCGGCAGCCAGTTCGCTGCTGGGCCAATTGACCGGTTTGCGCGAACAACAGAAAGCTCTGATCACGGAAGTCGGCCGTCTTCAGGATCGACGCTCGTCTTTATCGGCCCAATTGACACTCATGCAGACAGCAGGCGGAGCAGATGATTGACGACGCGGCCGAGAACATGACCGATCCGAAGACCACTCCGGCTTATGCCGAACTGGTGAAACGGAAAGCGGATTTGCAGGGCGAACTGCAACGCATGCTGCACTGAGCTTCGCGACAAACATCCTGACGTGCTGGCGAAGCAGGCCCAAATCGAGTCGGTCACCAAAGACATGGATCTGATGATCGCCGACTGGAAGGCCCGCATCGAGGAGAAACGCAAGAAGCTCGAAAACAGCCCCGATCTCCAAATCAATGCGATGAAGCTCGAGATCAAAAACATCGACAGCGAAATCGCGCGCCAGCAGAGGATGCTGGGCGACAACGAGAAACAGATCTCGCTGATCTCGGATCGCATCAACAGCGTTCCCGGAGCTGAAGTCGCACTCGGCGCGCTCGATCGCGAGTACAACACCAAGAAGACAGCCTACGACAAGCTGCTCAGCGAGCAACAGAAGATCACTTTGAACGCCGAGGCCGCGCAGGAACAGCAGGCGCAAGGCATCGAAGTCGTCGACCCTGCAAACCTCCCGGCCAAACCTGTCGCTCCGAAGCGATTGTTGCTCGCGGGAATGGGTCTTGCCGCCGGTTTCGGGCTCGGATTGTTGCTCGTCGGCATCTTCGAAGTCCCGCTCTTGCTTACGATTCAAAGCAGCGAAGACGCGCGTCATTACACCGGTTTGCCGGTGCTGATCGCAGTGCCCGAACTGTTGACTCCGCAAGAAGCGCGAGCGTTGCCGCGGCGCCGCAGGTTGCTGTCTGGCGGCGGGAGTGGTGGCTGACGATTGTGAGTATTCCGCTGTTGGCGCTCGCGTTGCAGCTGACACACGTTTTCGAGTTCCTAAGCCAGTCGCGCGGCTGAGCGGGCGAGTAGTTTCCTGACGCACTGGAGGGTTAAAAGAGTGTACGCAGAATTCTACGGATTAAAAGAGTTGCCTTTCGCGCTAACGCCCGATCCGCGCTTTATCTATTTCACTCCTTCGCACACGGAAGTGATGGCCAATCTCCACTACGGCATCGAGAGTGGCAAAGGATTGGTCGTCGTAACCGGCGAAGTCGGAACCGGCAAGACCACGATCCTGCGTTGGATGATGCAGCGTCTCGACCGCACGGTGCTCGTCGCCTACATCTTCAATCCACGTTTGTCAGTGCCGGAGTTTTACCAGCACGTTGCGACGTTGCTCGACGTGCAGAAGTGGGAAACAAAATCGGAGTTGTTGCTGGAGTTGGGCCGCGCGCTCGAATCGCGTCACTCGCGTGGACTGCGCACGGTGCTGATCATCGACGAAGCCCAGGGACTCTCGCCGCACGTGCTCGAAGAGATTCGACTGCTTTCCAATTTCGAATCGGACACCGCGAAGCAGTTGCAGATCGTTTTGACGGGACAACCCGAACTGCGCGAAGTGCTCAATAATCCTGATCTTCGCCAGCTCAAACAGCGCATCGCCTTGCGCTGCGTGATCAAGTCGCTGCCCAATGTCGAAGAGACCGATCGCTACATCATCTCGCGACTGCTGGTTGCGGGCGCGGAACGCACCGACATCTTCTCTCCGGCGGCCGTTGATTTCATCTTCCGTTGCTCCGAAGGCATTCCGCGCAACATCAACAATCTTTGCGACAACGCGTTGCTGGCCGGATACGCGGCCGGCGAGACAGTGATCAGCCGCTCGATTATTGAAGAAGTCGCCGAGACGTTCGACATGCTGCCACGTCAGAGCTCTGCCGTGCAGCCTGGCTGACGAACGCGAAGCGCCGGCCAGCGCTTTTACGCCAAACGGACGGGCCGAGTTATGGGCGGCGGGAATGCTCGGCGAATGATAACGATCAGGAAAACGTTAGACCGATCCCTATTGAATCTTAGTGAATTGCGAATTGCGAAATTCGAAATCCGAATTTCGCAAGTTCGAGAGGTGAATTAATGGGAAGAGTATTTGATGCGATAAAGAAATCGAGCGCTCCAGCCGACGACAACGGCAAAGCGCCGAAACCACGAGCAAGAGATAACGAGCGCCGTGAGGAAGTCGCGCGAATTTCGCGGCCACTTGCCTTCCTCCCGGGACATCGAAGAGCAGCTTTTTGCCGGCTCGACGATTATGACTGTCTCAGGTGAGACGGCGCGAAGTTCAGCGTCCTCTGCGCACACTGCGGATGTACCCGACGGGTCGGCACTCCCCGGCGGAATTGCTTCGCGTGATGCTGGGGCAACTTTGGACGCTGCCGGGGCGGCGCGCGCCGGAGGATTTGTCAGCTTATGACATTTCTCCTGCGCGCGTCGAACCTCATCTTGTCGCTGTCAGCCAACCTCGTTCCGCTTACTGCGAACAGTTTCGTTCGCTGCGCACGCGAATCCTGCAAGCCGGCGAACGCCTGCAGATGCGCGCCATTGTCGTCACCAGCGCCGGCATCGCCGAAGGCAAGACCTTGACGGCACTCAATCTCGCCTGGCTGTTGGCACAAACTGAAGGCGTGCGCGCACTCGTTATCGACAGCGATCTGCGCCACCCCTGCGCCACTGACTATCTCGGCATCGATGCGACCGATTGGACTTTCCGAAGTGCTCGGCGGACAGCTTCGACTTGGAAGACGCAATCGTGCGTCTCGATCCGGCTGGTCTGTATCTGTCTGCCGGGCGGCAAGCCGAGAGACGACGTCGCCGAGTTGCTTTCCGGACCAAGCTACGCGCGCCTCCTCACTGAAGTACGGCGCATGTTTGACTACATCATCATCGATGCGCCGCCGCTCGGAATCTTTACCGACGCCAACGTGCTGATGAATCGCGCCGATGGCGCTCTGCTTGGTCGTGCGCGCCGGCAAAACGCGTTACTGCGGCAGTCGACAAATTGCTCGAGCAGATTCCGCGGGAGAAGGCTGCTGGGCGTTGTGCTCAATCGTGCCGAGGAGCAGCCCGATTCGACTTCCTACTACTACCAGCACCGTTACTACAATCGCGAACAGGTGAACGGTTCGAAGAAGAAAGCACTGCCTGAAGAACATCGCGAAGAGGAGGTTGCGGTAGTTAATTGAGAGTGCTGCGTCTAAATGGACGAACGGTCTTGTTGATCGTGGCGGAGGCGGTCGTGGTCTACGGCGCGATCATCGGCGCCGTGTTACCTGCGCGTCGGCGTCGACCGACGCCTGGTTCGAACTCGTGGACAAGAACGGGTTCTGGAAAGCCGGCCTGGCCACTGCTCTTCTGTCTTGCCGCTTTTTACCTCTTCGATCTGTACGACTTCGTCGTCATGCACGATCGGCGCGAGCTGGTCCTGCGCCTGGTCCAGGCGCTGGGTCTGGCGTGGATCGCTCTCGGGCTCTGTTTCTATGTGTATCCCGACTTGATGCTGGGCCGCGGCATCTTCTCTGATCGCGTTGCCGCTCGCACTCGGATTGATGGTGGCCTGGCGAGTTTCGATTCACTGGTTTTTGGGCCACCCGGATTTTGGCGAGCGGATCTTGATCGTCGGTTCGGGCAATCTCGCCGTCGAAGTCGCGCGTGAAGTTTTGAACCGTCCCGATGCCGGTTATCGCATCGTCGGTTTTGTCGGCACTGACTCGGAACTGCTCGGCAAGAGCCTGATCAACCCGCGCGTGATTGGTTTGACCGAACAACTCGACGAGATCGTCAAAGCGCGAGCATATCGATCGCATCGTCGTTGCCATGGGCGAACGGCGCGGACAATTTCCCGACCGATAAACTGTTGCAGTTGAGTCTGGCAGGCGCACGTGTCGATCGAAGAAGGCGCCGCTTTTTACGAGCGCATCACCGGACGCGTTTCGTTGAACATGATTCGTCCCTCGTGGCTGATCTTCACCGGGCCGTGGACGCCAGGCAAGCTGGCCGCATTGTCGCGGACGCTCGTGCACTGGTTAGTCGCTTTGATTGGCGCGCTGCTTTCGCTGCCGATCGTGATCGTCACCGCGATTCTCATCAAGCTGGATTCGCGTGGTCCGATCTTCTACAAACAGGAACGAGTCGGAAAAAACGGCCGCACGTTTGTGTTGATCGAAGTTTCGCTCGATGAGAGTTGACGCCGAAAAGGCGGGCCGGTGTGGGCCAGCAAAGGCGACGATCGCACGACGCGCGTCGGCCGCATCATTCGCAAGATTCGCGTCGACGAGATTCCGCAGTTCTGGAACATCCTGCACGGCGAAATGAGTTTCGTCGGCCCACGTCCGGAGCGCCCGCACTTCGTGGCCCAACTGGCCGAGGAGATTCCGTTCTACGAACAACGACATTTGATCGCGCCGGGACTAACCGGCTGGGCGCAGATCAAGTATCCCTATGGCGCATCGATCGAAGATGCGCGACAGAAGCTTCAGTACGATCTTTTCTACATCAAGAACCACAGTCTGGTTCTCGATGCCATCATCATGTTTGAGACGATCAAGATCATTCTGTTTGGGCGCGGCGCCCAATGATTTCCGGAGTTTCGGTTGGAGGTTGAAATGACAAGGAACAACAAACTAACAGCACTCGCTATCGCGGCATTGCTCGTTATGACGACGGTGAGCTTTGCGCTCAGACGCAAAACGATCCGCAAAAGCAGCGGCCACGGACCACGCCGAGCTAGCCAGGATAAGACCAAGAAGCCGGTCAACGGCGATCGGCTCGAGCCTGACGACACGACGACGCGTCCCAGCCGATGTTCCTGATGACAATGCAGGCCAATCGCCAGGAACAGATGTCTGAAGAAGAAGCGGCGATCATTCCGTACTACAACAACTTCTTCAGCACCTACCGGCTGGGCCCGGAAGACATCATTTCGGTCGAGGTGTTCAATCAGGATCGCTATCACGCGCAAAGGCATCACCGTTCCGCCGAGTGGCCGCATCTCGCTGTCACTGATTCCCGGCGGAGTTTTCGTCAACGGCAAAACGGTTGAAGAAGTCGCGCGAGATCATCAAGAAACAGTACGACGAGTACATCATCGATCCGCAGGTGACCGTGTCGCTCGATAAGGCGGCGTCGTATCGTTACAGCATTGTTGGCGACGTGGGCCAACCGGGCATTCGTCTGATGAATCATCGCATGACTGTGACGGAAGCGATCGCCGAAGCCGGCGGCGTGTTGAGCACTGGCGACAAGAGCAAGGTCGGCGTGTTGCGACGCAGGTCAGATGGCCAGATGCTGGCGAAATCGTGGTCAACGTCTCGGCGATTTATAAAGGCAAGGCGCCGACAATGTTTATCTCGTGCCGGGCGATCAGATCCTCGTTCCGGGAAACAAGCTGAAGAAGTTCCAGCAGATCATGGGCTTCGCGTCGTACTGAGCTTTGCGCGAATCTTCGGCGTTGCCGGGTCTATAAACAACCAGCAAATGAGACGGATAGTTGCTCGTCATCTCCCTCGTTCTCTTCTCAGTTTGTCGTTCTTCGGCTGCGCGGCTCAAACAGGTACGTGGGTGCGCCAGCCAGCCGGGACGATGGCCTGGCTGCACTCAGTTTTCTTTCTCGATCAAAATCGCGGTTGGGCCGTCGGCAGCAAAGGCACTCTGCTGCAAACTGATCGACGGCGGCAAGACCTGGAAACCACGCGGCGCTTCCACCAACGACGTCGTGCGCGACATCTTCTTCATCGACGAACAAAACGGCTGGCTCGTCTGCGAAGTAAACGCTTACGAGCTGAAAACCGTAGACGAACCTCGCGCTTATCTGATGAAGACCACCGATGGCGGCGAGAACGTGGAAACGAATCGAGATCAAGGGCTTCGACATCGATTCGATTCTCGTTCGCGCTGTGTTCAGTCGTAGTGGACGTGGTTGGACGTTTGGTGAAGGAGGCTCGATCTACACCACGCGCGATGCCGGCGACACGTGGAGTCAGTTTGCGATCGCCGACGCGTCGGTTGTTGCTCGGCGGCATCTTCGTTGACGACGATCGCGGTTGGATCGTCGGCGCCGGCGCCACGATCATTCAAACGTCAGACGGCGGCGATACGTGGTACCAATCGCGGTTGCCGCAGGTTGAAAAGACAATTCGTTTCACGGCGACTTCGTTTGTCGATAATCGCATGGGATGGGCCGTTGGCAGTGGCGGCAGCGTTTATCGCACCGTCAACGGCGGCCGCACCTGGCAACGACAGGAGTCGGGCAGTTGACGTCGATCTGTTTGATGTGAAGTTTGTCGATGCGCGAGAAGGTTGGGCAGTCGGCGCCGAAGGAACGATCATTCACACCGTCGACGGCGGGCGCATTGGACGATGGAACGCAGCGGACGCAACACCCGTTGGAACGCGTCTTCTTCACCGATAAAACCGCGGTTGGGCCGTTGGCTTTGGAGGCACAGTCGTCGCTTATCTGCGCGACAGAGTTAGAACCATGAAAGATAACTTCTTTATAATCCTGCGTTTTGATCTGTGCGTCTCAGATGTCTTCTGCTCAGCGTCGGCCGCAAGACGTCGACAACACTCAGATCCCGTCACCACTCTGCGCGAGCAGATCGAAGGCCGCCGCGACATCCCGCGAACGTATTCGCCTGCAACTGAAACTCGCCGACACTCTCGTCAGCACCGGACACAAGACCGAGGCGCTGAAGGAGTTGCACCTGATCGCGAACGTCAGACGCGTTCGATCCCACCGGCTTCTACAATCTCGGAAACTCGTTTGCGCGTCTCGGCGAAACGGAAGCCGCGATCAACGCGTACAAGACGGCCATCGAGCAACGCAAAGGCAGATACTCTCGCGCTTACAACAATCTCGGCGTCGTTCTGTTGCGTGCGGGCCGTTGGGATGAAGCTTACGACGCGTTGTTGTCAGCGTTGAAGCTCGAGAATTTTCGTTACGCGGAAGCGAGTTACAACCTCGGCCGTGTTTATGCCGCTCGCGGACAAAATGATCTTGCGGCGCGCGAATGGCGCCGGGCGTTGCTAGTCGATCCGCAACACGATGCGGCGAAGCAAGCGCTTGACGACGAGGCGAGAATGAAGAAAGAATCGTTGTCGAATCGCAGCGCCTGTCTAAGACTGCTCCGAAAACCGAAGCACGTCGGTCGAAGCAAAATCGCGCGTCGTCCGTGGTCCAAGAACGTTGTCACTGGACCAGGTCAGTTTTGATTTTCTGCAGCGCGCGCGCAATGCTGCGAACGCGGCAAGATGACGGAAGCGGTCGATAACTTTCGCCGCGTGTTGAGTCGCCAGGGTGGTTACTTTCGCTCCCGCCAATCTCGAACTGAGTTACGCACTGCTCAGTCTCAAGCGATACGACGAAGCGATGGCAACCTGATCGCAGGTTTCACAGCGTGACGGCGCTCGCTATCCGATCAGCTACTTTCATCTCGCGCGCATGTATGAGTTGAAAGGCGATCTGAAACTCGCCGAAGCCGCGTTCTCGCAGGCGATCAACGCCTACTCGCCGGCCAACGCGCAATTTCTGCTCGACCTGAGCTCGTGTGCGCGAGAAGCAGGGCGACTTCAAAGGCGCGCTCGAAGCGCTCGAACGCTATCGTCACGTTGATGCAGGAACAGGGACAGAAACCTGCGTGGTCCGATCAGCGCATCGCCGAGCTCCGACCGAAAGCTCAAGTAGGACAGCCGATTAGCAATTGCCGATTGCCAATTGGCGCATTGCGTTACGGGCTACTTGGATCGTCAATCGGTAATTGGCAATCGGCAATCGGCAATCACTTCTTGGGGCGCATGTGAGGGAAGAGAATCACGTCGCGGATCGACGACTTGTTAGTCAGTAACATCACGAGGCGATCGATCCCGATGCCGATACCTGCGGCCGGTGGCATGCCGTACGACAGCGCGCGAATGTAGTCTTCATCCATCACCATCGCTTCTTCGTCGCCGCGCTCGCGCTGATTCACCTGGTCGCGGAAACGCTCGTACTGCTCGACCGGATCGTTCAACTCCGAAAACCCGTTGGCGAGCTCCATCCCGCCGACGTACAACTCGAAACGCTCCGCCACCGCGGGATCAGCCGGCGACGCTTTCGACAGCGGCGAGATCGGCTTTCGGAAAGTTCGTGAATAAATGTCGGCTGAATCAATCCCGTGTTCGACGTGCTCTTCGAACAGCTCGAGCACGTTGTCGTCCGTGATCTGATCCGCCGTCCAACTGAACTTCCAGCCACACTCTCCTTCATCCCGACACGTCGAAACGGCTGCCCGAAATCGATGCTGTGCTCGCCAAACTGGACGTGCGTGTGGCCCAACACCTTGAACATCACCGCGCGCAACATCTCTTCGCAGAAGTCCATCATCGCGTTCACGTCGGCATACGCCCAGTAAAACTCGAGCATCGTGAACTCGGGATTGTGACGCGTCGACATGCCTTCGTTGCGGAAGTTGCGATTGAGCTCGTAAACCTTTTCGAAGCCGCCGACGAGCAATCTCTTCAAGTACAACTCCGGCGCGATGCGCGCGTAGAGATCGATGTCGAGCGCGTTGTGATGAGTCTTGAACGGACGCGCGACCGCGCCGGTGGCGAGCGGCGTCAGCATCGGCGTTTCGACTTCGATGTAACCGTGATCTTCGAGAATCCGCCGCAGCTCTCTGACGGCGGCGGCGCGCCGTTCAAACACTTCACGCGACGGCAGCGTCTCGTCTTTATCGAGCTTCAAACTGCCCGCGATCAGATCGGCGTAACGCTGCCGTTGCTTGATCTCCGGATCGTGAATGCCGTGCATCTTGTCGGGCAACGGCAACAGCGCCTTCGACAGAAACTGCACCTTCTGCACGTGCACCGAAAGCTCGCCGGTCTTCGTGACGAAGAGATAACCCTCGACGCCGATGAAGTCGCCGTGGTCCAACAACTGAAACAGTTGCCCAACCGTCAACCTCGCCACCAGTCGCATCGTTGCGAACGCCGGTGACGTCAGCCTTGCGAATGTAGATCTGCAACCGCGAAACGCCGTCTGACAAGTGCACGAACGCAGCCTTGCCCATCACGCGCGGCGGCGACGCGATGCGCCCCGCAAGCCGCACGTTGAAATGGTTCAACTGTTGATTTGCGAGCTCCAGTTCTTCGGGACTGGGCCGTGCGTCGTCCTGTGTCTTCGGTTCAAAACCTCTGAACTTCTCGACGATCGCCGTGATCGTGTCTTCGCGCCCCGGCTCGACAACCTCGCTGCGGTCGAACTTGTTCGGATAAACATTGCCGACCAGCTCCGCGCAGCCCTTCGAGGTGCTCGCGCCGCGCGTTTGTTTGATCGTTCTCTTCGATGAATGTAATAGACAAGCTTCTCGTCTCCAGAGTAAAGGGGTGATTATAGCCACAAAGAGGCACAAAAAACACAAAAGGGCGGCTGGCGTTTGTGCCTTTTTGTGGCTACAGTCTGTTGACCGAATGGTGGAAAAGATTTTGAGCGTGGACAAGATGCTGGCGGAGCGTGCGCGCCTTCGCGACGCGAGCGTGCGGCTTGTTTTTACAAATGGCGTGTTCGATCTGTTGCACGTGGGGCACGTGCGTTACCTGGCGCAGGCGCGGGCGCTTGGCGATGCGCTGCTGGTCGCGATAAACAGCGATCGGACAGTGCGGGAGTTGAAAGGACCGGATCGCCCGGTCTTCGATCAAAACGAGCGCGCCGAGATCCTGGCGGCACTGCGGGTCGTGAATTACGTCGTGATTTTCGACAACGTTTCTCCGCGCAGTCTCATCTCGGAACTTCTGCCTGACGTGCTCGTAAAAGGCGGCGATTACCAACTCGACGAAATACACGGGCGCGAAGAAGTCGAAGCAGCGGGCGGAAAAGTGATCTCGCTGCCGTTTGTCGACGGCGCTTCGACTACCAGTTTGATC
The DNA here is from genome assembly GCA_963770215.1 of uncultured Acidobacteriota bacterium. Lineage (GTDB taxonomy): Bacteria > Acidobacteriota > Blastocatellia > Pyrinomonadales > Pyrinomonadaceae > PSRF01. Next base: position 55,796 of record CAVYOP010000004.1, on the reverse strand, counting down.
GCGCGAATGAAGAAGAAGTGAAGTGAGCAGTTCGATTCAGCAATTCAGCACCTTACAGCAAACTCTGCAACAGGTCCGCGAGACGGTTGAATACCAGCGACTCGTCGGAGAGCTGCGTGCCAACGCGCGCATCATTTCGATCAGCGGGCTCGTCGCCGGTTCGGCGCGCGCGCTCGCGATCGCCGCGCTTCAGCGTGAGACGGGAAAGACGTTTGCCATCGTCTCGCAGACCACTCGCGATCTGGAACCGTGGGAAAGCGACCTGCGCTTTTGGCATGGCGCACTTAACCACAAAGAGGAACAGAAAACACAAGAGGCACAAGCAAAACAAGGGGAAGTGGGGACAGATATACTTGTCCTGCCTGCGTCAGAGACCGACCCCTACGCCGGCATCTCACCGCACGCGCAGACACTCGAAAAACGCGCGCTCGCACTCTGGCATTTGCATCGTCAAAAAGCGGATTTCGTTCTGCTGACCGCGCGTGCGCTCGCGCGTAAGACTGTCACGCCGGAAGCAATCGCTCGCGCCGGTGTCGTGCTGAAACGCGACGAAGATCACTCGCCCGAAGACCTGGTTGAAAAACTGTTCGCGACTGGTTACGTGCGTGAAGATCCGGTTGGCGGCGTCGGCGAGTTTTCGATACGCGGCGGCATTCTCGACATCTGGCCGCCGGGCAGAGAAGCGCCGGTGCGGGTCGAGTTCTTTGGCGACACAGTCGATTCATTGCGCGAATTCGATCCCGAAACCCAGTTGTCTACTGGACAGCTCACCGTCGTGGAAGTGCCGCCGATGCGCGAGTTGTCGGTGAACGCGGTCGATTTCCAGATCTGGAGTGAAGGGGCGCGCGAACGCTGGGCTGACGAACGCTACGATCGCTCATTGCGCGACCGCACGGCGTTCGCCGACGAAGGCGAAGCGTTTGCCGGTTGGGAGTGGCTGATTCCACTCACGACCAACAACGACGCCACGATCTTCGATCACTTGAAAGACGCCGTGATCGTCGTCGACGAGCCGAGCGCGATCGAATCGTATCTCGGCGAGTTTTACGAACGGCTGAACGAGCGTTACCAGGAGATCGACCAGGCCGACGACATCGCGCTCGCGCCGGAAGAGCTGTTTCTCAATGCCGAACAACTGCGTGAACTGATTCAAAACCGCCAACGCGTCGAATTGCGCACGCTCGGACGCGTCGCCGCGCAGACGGACCTGGAGCTTCAGTTAGACGCCGAAGCGCCGACGGTTCAACTCGGACGCCAGCGTGGTCCGCGTATGCCGGCGTTTCTGTTTCCGGTGGCCGAGGCGGCGGTTGAAATCGAGTGGCAGGCGCAATCGACGATGCGCTATCACGGCCGCATCGCCGATCTCGCGTCGGGCATCAATCGCGCCGCGGAAGACGGCAAGACGACGTTGTTCGTGATGCCGAGTTTGGGTGTCGCCGAACGCATCTCCGAGATCCTGAAAGAATACGAGATCGACTCGCGGCTGGCGTTGGTAGGAGAAACCTCCGAAGCGCGCGCGACTCCCGTCGTCGCCACCGTCGGCGTGATCAGCGGCGGTTTCGAGTTGCCAAAGTCGCACCTGATCGTCCACGTCGAAACAGACGTGTTTGACGAAACGACGACCGCGGCCGAGCGGCGCGCAACAGCCGAAAGATCCGCGCGGCCCGAAGGACGCCGCCGCCGCTCGAAAACCGCCGCGTTCCTTTCCGACTTTCGCGATCTGCGCCCCAACGATTTCGTGGTCCACATCGATCACGGCGTCGCGCGTTTCGGCGGCCTGCAAACTCTCGATCTGGGACCACGCTCCGGCGAGTTCATGCTCCTGTACTACGCCGACGAAGCAAAGCTCTACGTTCCCGTTGAGCGGCTCGACCTGGTCCAACGTTATTCCAGCGCCGAAGGTCATCAACCACAACTCGATCGACTCGGCGGTCTCGGCTGGCAAAAGACCAAAGCCAAAGCGAAACGCGCGATGCGCGACATGGCCGACGAGTTGCTGCGTCTGTACGCGGAACGAAAACTCGTCGGCGGTTACGCTTTCGCCGCCGACACTCCCTGGCAACAGGAATTCGAAGACGGCTTCCCGTTTGTGCTCACGCCCGACCAGGAGACGGCGATCGAAGACGTGAAGAAAGACATGCAAGAGCCGGTGCCAATGGACCGGTTGCTGTGCGGCGACGTTGGTTACGGCAAAACGGAAGTCGCGATGCGCGCGGCGTTCAAGTCGGTGATGGAAGGAAAACAAGCCGCGGTGCTGACGCCGACGACAATCCTCGCCTATCAGCACTACGACACGTTCCGCAATCGCTTCGCGCCTTTTCCAGTCAAAGTCGAATTGCTGTCGCGCTTTCGCACTGCGAAGGAACAGAAGGAAGTCGTGAAACGGGTCGAATCAGGCGAAATCGACGTGGTCATCGGCACGCATCGCATGCTCTCGAAAGACGTTCAATTTAAGGATCTCGGCCTCGTTGTCGTCGACGAAGAGCAGCGTTTTGGGGTGGCTCATAAGGAGCGGCTGAAGCAGTTGAAGAAACGCGTTGACGTGTTGACGCTTTCGGCGACGCCGATTCCACGCACGCTCAACATGTCGCTCAGCGGCATGCGCGACATGTCGTTGATCGAAACACCGCCGCGCGATCGGCTCGCGATTCAAACGCAGGTGGTGCAGTTTTCCGACGGCGTGATCAAGTCGGCAATCGAGCTGGAACTATCGCGCGGCGGGCAGGTCTTCTTCATTCACAACCGCGTCGAGACGATCGAAACGGTCGCGGCGCTCGTGCAGCGTCTGGTGCCGCAGGCCCGGCTCGCCATCGGTCACGGCAAGATGAACGAGAAGGAGATGGAGCGGGTGATGCTCGACTTCATCGATTACAAATATGACGTTCTGGTTGCGACCACCATCATCGAGAACGGCATAGACATCCCCCGCGCGAACACCATCATCATAAATCGCGCCGATCATTACGGTCTTTCTCAGCTCTATCAATTGCGTGGGCGTGTGGGACGTTCGAACCGCCGTGCTTATGCCTATCTGTTGATCCCGGCCGAACAGGAGCTTACGCCCATCGCGCGTCGTCGTTTAGCAGCAATTCGTGAGTTTTCCGATCTCGGGGCCGGTTTTCGTATCGCAGCACTCGATCTCGAGCTGCGCGGCGCGGGAAGTCTGCTGGGCGGCGAGCAATCGGGCCATTTGGAGGCGCTCGGGTTCGATCTTTACACCCAGATGCTCGAACGCACGGTCGCCGAGCTGCGGGTGAAGAGGTCGAAGACGAGACCAGCGTCACGCTCAATTTGGCCGTCGACGTCGCCATCCCGGAGGAGTACATTTCCGACATGGGACAGCGGCTGAGAACGTACAAACGCGTTTCCTCGGCCCGCGACGAGTCGACCTTACAGAGCATTCGCACGGAAACGGAAGATCGGTACGGACGGATTCCGCCGTCTGTCGAGAGACTTTTTTCTTACGCTCGCTTGCGCCGGACGGCGGAAGAGTTGGGCATTGTTTCGCTGGATAAGACACCGGACGGGATCGCCGTCAAATTCAGCGAAAAAGCGCGAATTTCGCCCGAAAAATTAGCAATTTTTATGGATCGTCAGGCCGGGTCCGTGTTCACTCCCAGTGGTGTTTTACGGGTCGTTCTAGATGAGGACGAACAGGACAACGTACTGGATTTTGCCCGCGACCTGTTGCTCCAGATACAGGCCACTGATTAGAATTCCACCGCCCAAATTAGTTTTGAGGAGTACCTAGTGAAATTAAAACACCTTGCCATCGCGATTCTCATAGCCTTTTTTGCTGGTAGCGCTTTCGCCCAGGAAGGCGAGATGACCGTCATCGACGAAGTGATCGTTCAGGTCAACGACGATGTCATCACGCTCTCGATGCTGAAGCAGGAGACCAGGGAACGAATCGAATGCGCTCAAGCAGAACGGCATGACCGAACAGCAGGCCGTTGAAGAAGTCACCAAGCGCCAGGCCGAGCTGATCGCGACGCTCATCAACGAGAAACTGCTGCTGCAACGAGGCAAGGAGCTCGACCTTGCCGGCGACATCGAGGCGGAAGTGAACCGCCGCATGTTGGCGATCGCGCAGGAGCAGGGCATCAACTCGATCGAGAAACTCTACCAGGCAATGCGCGAGAGCAAGCTCGACCCGGATGAAATTCGCCGTACGATGCGCAGCGAGATGATGAAGCAGGCGGTGCTGCAACAGGAAGTCGATCGTCGCGTCTATCTCGGTTTCTCAGGCGCCGAGCTCAAGAAATACTATGACACGCACCTCGACAAGTTTCGCAAACCGGAGAGCGTGAAGCTTTCCGAGATCTATCTCCTCGTCACCGGCAAAGACGAAGCGGCTGTGAAGGCGAAAGCGTTGGAACTGATCGCGCAAGCGCGTGCCGGCTGCAGATTTTGGCGCGCTGGCGGCGGCCAACTCCGAGCGCGAGAAGAACGGAAAGCGTTCGGCGCCGGAAGACAAAGGTTTTGTCGGCGAGTTTGACGTGCCGAACCTGCGCGAGGATCTTGTTGCGGCGATCAAGAACGTTCAGGCAGGCGGCGTGACCGAGCCGATTCGCGTCGGCGAGGGTTTTCAAATCCTTCGCGTCGATGCGCGCACGCCCGCCGGCGCCGAGGCCGTGTTTAACGATAATCGTGTTCGCGAAGCGCTGTTGATGGAAGTGCAGCCGAAGGAACGCGAAGACTATCTGCAGAAACTCCGGAACGAAGCGTTTATCAAGATCGCCGCATCTCATCGCGCTTCGGTCGAACCGCTCTTGAAACTCAAAGCGCCCGCGTCAGCGTCCAAAGACAAGGACAAAGACGAGAAGAAAAAGCAGTAACTCCGATAGACGCGGTAGTGATGCGGGTTTGATGTATCTTAGTACGCCGAAGGCGTTGCTAATTCCAGCCCAGGGTTGCTTCAACCCTGGGGATAGCCGCAGAGAATTAGAAAACACTGAAAGTGTTCGGATTGCAATTTGAAACTCCTTCAGAGTTTAAGGCTTTAATGCATAACTCAACCCAGGGTTGAAGCAACCCTGGGCTGGAATTAGTGAACGCCTTCGGCGTTACTAAGTGAAGCTGCATCACTACTGATTTGATATCCATAACGCGAATCGGAATTGGAATTTTGATCTGTGTTATGGGTTTTAATTTGTGGTTTCAACAACCTGTCGAAAAGCCTCGGATCGTCGTCTATAAAAAGGAGCGGAAGCTGGAGTTGTATTCGGGTCAAACTCTGCTGAAGACGTATCGCGTCGGGCTCGGGTTCAATCCCAGTCGCCGACAAGCAGCGTGAAGGCGACGGCGCGACGCCCGAAGGCGACTTCTACGTCTTCGTAAAGAACAATAAGAGTGCGTACTACTTGTCGCTCGGCGTGAGCTATCCAAACGTCGAAGACGCGCAGCGCGGATTGCGCTGACGGGCTGATCACGAAGGCGCAGCACGATGCGATCGTGGACGCGCACAAGAGAAAGGTCGCGCCGCCGCAGTACACGAAGCTTGGCGGCCTGATTTATATTCACGGCAATGGCGCGGAAGCGATTGGACATTGGGCTGCGTCGCGTTGGAGAATGAGGAGATGAAGGAGTTGTTCGACTCGGTTGTGGTCGGAACTCCAGTAACTATTAAAGATACCCTGATGGGAAATCGAAGCCGTTCAAGATTCGAGACGTCGAGATCAATCCGCCGTTGGTGCTGTCGCCGATGGCCGGCGTGACTGACGTGTCGTTTCGCCGGCTGTTGAAGCGGCGCGGTGGCGTGGGTTTGTCGGTTTCGGAGTTCATTTCGGTTGAGGGATTGACGCGCAACAATCCGAAGTCGAAACGGCAGATGCGGTTTTACGAAGACGAGCGGCCGTTCGCGGTGCAGATCTTCGGCGGACAGCCGGAACGAATGTGCATGGCCGCGGAGATGGCGCAGGAAGTCGGCGCGGATATTCTCGACGTGAATTGCGGTTGTCCGGCGCCGAAGGTCGTCAAGCATGGCGGCGGTTCCGGTCTGCTCAAGGACCACAGCCGGCTCGAAACGATCCTGAAAGAGATCAAGAAAGTGATCACGATCCCGCTTACGGTGAAGATTCGCGCGGGCTTTTACGATCACACGATCAACGCGGTCGAGACGGCGAAGCTCGCGGAAGATTGCGGCGTCGAGCACATCGCGCTGCACGGGCGCACGAAAGAGCAGGGTTATCGCGGGCTCGCGAATTGGGATCTCGTCAGCCAGGTGAAAGAAGCGGTGAAAGTGCCGGTGTCAGGCAGTGGCGACGTCACGACGATCGAAGGCGCTTTCGACAAGTTTCGCGAGACGGGTTGCGACGGTGTGTTGATTGGACGCGGCGCGATGGCGAATCCGTGGATCTTTCGCCAGATCGAAGATGCGATGCACGGGCGTCCGATCTTCGAGCCGTCACTCGCCGACAAGCGCGCGATCCTGCATGAGTATTTCGACATGTTGCGCGAAGACATGCCGGAGACGCCGGCGATCAATCGAATGAAACAGTTGGCGGGACAGTTTACGCGCGGCTTGCAGGGCGGCGCGCTGTTTCGCACGTCGATCTATCACTCGCATTCGGTTGACGAAGTGCTGGATCGAATTGAGGAGTATTTCGAAGCGATCGAGAATGGGCGTCCTTACTACGGCGAAGCCGGCGCGCCCATCGAAGACGCGCCGGTTTTGATTCGTGTGAAGCCGCTATCCTCGCTTAGCGGTCTTAGCGTTCTTACCGTTCCCGAATCTAACTCGACAGGCGCCGGGTAACCTTTTTCTGCGAGCGATGGAATCGCTACCACTACTTCCTTCTTTTTTGACACCGATTTAAGAGCATTCAAGACCGCGGTGCGCTCCCGGTCCGATAAGTTTTCTAAACTCGTCCCGTGCGCTTGCAACACTTGCCGTAAATTTTCTTCCGTATTCGTGTTTTGCTTCATACACGTCTTGTAGATGTGCAGCTTTCCACCTTCGACCACGATCGTCTCGTAACGCAGCTCGACCGGAACTGTCTCCTTCAACTTCACTTCGTCGCGTTCGCGTCTTCTCTTTCAGATAGGAATCGGCTTTCGTCTCAGCGTATTTCCGTGCCTGAAGCCTGCGCGAGACGCATCGCAAAGTCTTTGATCTGCGGGTTCGTCAAACCGACGCAACCGTGCGAAGCAAATTTGCCGATCTTCGCGGGCGCTTTGCCGCCGTGAATCAATCGAAGGCAGACCGATCGGAATCTTGATCCATCCGAGCGGATTGTTTTTGTCTGCCCGCTTCGACCGTCTCGCCGACGCTGACGTTCTTCATCTCCGCCGCCCACGCTTCGTCGGGCACGGTCCAGGTTGGATTGAAGATCACAGCTATTGGCGGTGCGCAGGCCTTGTCGGCAGCGGAAACTCCGGCATAGCCGATGCCGACTTTGTAAGTCTTTACGAGCGAGCCGTCCTTGAAGAGTCCATGCGATACGCCGGATGTTCACTACCACACGCGTATCGGTCGGGATCGCATTTGGTCCGGCAACATTTCCGGACTGGGATTGGCTGATGGCGATGGTGAAGGCGCTTGTGATGGCGCCGGAGACGCGGGAGAAGCGCTCACGCGAGGCGCGGACGAGTTCCGGTTATTCGGCTCGACCGTACAACCAGCAAACACAGATAACAGGACGATAAATAACAGACTTCGAATCTTCATACTGTGGCTCATGCCGCAGTGTGAGCAACGACTGTTCCATTAAATAATCCGCGTTTTCTGAATGTTTCTGAATGATTAGCGAACACTAACGTTCCAAACCGAGCGGCAACAGCGGTCGCGGCGCCGTGCCTTCGAAAAACCAACTGGCCCCGACACGCAGCCGATGGTGCCACGTCGGCAGACGAGACGTGTACAACGCGAATCGCGCTTGTCGCGCCAACGCACCGCCAAACGCTTTCCCACCGGCCAGCAACACCGCGCCGCGTTCAGTGCCGAGACTCAATGCTTCGCCAAGCTCTTCAAAGTGTTTCGTTTGAAGCTCTCGTCCGGCGAGCAGCGCCTTGATGTTGTCTGCGGCGAGCCCCGCTTCCTGTAAAGCAAGTTGGGCCGTGCCGGGCAGTGTTCGGTCTGCCGGCGGACAACAAGCGATGTCGCCAAGTGCGAAGACGTTGTCGTGTTGTGTCAGTTGCAGCGTTGGCCTGATTTTGAGCAGACCTTGCTCGGTTTTCTCGACGTCGAATTGCTCGACGAGCGGGCTCATCTTCACGCCGCCTGTCCAAACAACTCCCGCAGTGTGCAACTGTTCGCGATTGCCTTCGTGCTCGAACGTGATGCTGTCGGCGGCGACGTTGACCACGCGTGTGCGCGTGTGTACTTCCACGTGCGATTCACGCAACGCTTCTTCGACAAACTCCCGAATCTGTGTCGCCCATGCCGGGCACGACCTTGTCGCTCATTTCGACTACCAGCACGCGCGGCTCCCCGTGCAGCGCACGTCGTTTGACGGCGTCGAGCAACAAGTCGGCCATTTTCGTCGAAAGCTCGCAGCCGCTGGCGCCCGCGCCGACGACGGCGAACGTCAGCTCGCGTCGCACGTCCTGCGGGGAAAGATCGGGTGGGATGCGATCCAGGGCTTGGACCATGCGGCGGCGCAGGTTATCGGCATGCGCGATCTTGCGGAAGGGCAGCGTGTGTTCTTCCGCGCCTTCGACGCCGACAAAGTTCGTAATGCCGCCGACGGCGATCACGAGCACGTCGAAGCCCAGCGCGGCCTGGTTTTCCAGTGTTGCCTGACGGGTGTTCAGGTCGACGGCGGTGACTCTGTCCTGGATGATGCGGACGTCGTTATCCAGTAATTCGTTGAATTTGGGCGCGATATGCCAGGCTTCGACCTCGCCGCTGAGGTACTCGTAGAGCATGGGCGTGAAGAGAAAGTGATCCTGGTCGCTCACGAGGGTCACGTCAGCCGAGTCGGCCAGCCCTAATGCCGTAAAAAGTCCGCCAAAACCGCCGCCCAGGATTAGAATTCTGGCTTTAGCCATCTGTGTTATTTACCCTTCGTTTATTGGTTTACGGGGATAGTAACAGGGAGTATTGGTCATTTTCCATTTGCCATCGCTCATTTGTCATTGGAAATGAAAAATGACAAATGATGAATGGAAAATGACCAACAAATGGACCCAACTGGACACTCCAAACCCCGCATGCTAAATTGGGCAGGCTTTTTAAGTTTAGCGGTTGCCGCTCTTTACGGAGTTTTACTGCGGTTGAGGAGGACCATTCAAGCAAGTGGCGTTAGCAAAAGAAACCAAAGAGCAGATTGTCTCTGACTTCCGTACCCATGAAGCCGACACCGGTTCACCTCAGGTTCAGGTCGCTCTTTTGAGCAAACGAATCAACGACCTGACCGAGCATTTCAAAACCCATAAGAAAGATAATCATTCGCGGCGCGGCTTGCTGAAAATGGTCTCGCAGCGAAGGAGTTTGCTGGATTACCTGAAGAAAACGGATATTGAGCGCTACCACGAGGTCGTTAATCGTTTGGGCCTGCGCAGGTAGTCAGTTTGAAACAACATAAGTAAACGAGAGAGCTTCGAATCTCTGATTAGTAAAGCCCGCGTCTTTCGAAGAGCTTGTGGCAGTGCCGAACGTGACGGCGATTGACTGGAAACAAGCAGACGTGAACGGCCCTGGCTTCGACCATCAAGGCGGCATGAGCTTCACGGTTCAAGAGGCTCGTGCCGCCTTTGTTTTTAGTTAGCTTTACCTGCCCGCTTCACGTTGGCGTGGTTCGTAAATTATCGCAGAATGAAAACTGCGGGCGGATGAGACGCCCGCGACCTGAACCCTGTTCAGGTGCTAATGTCCTAAGGAGAACAAGAACATGCCAGAAAAGAAATACCTCAAAGAATCAATCAAACTTGGCGATAAGGAGTTGACCGTTGAAACCGGTCGCGTCGCCAAACAGGCCGACGGCTCGGTCGTCATTCGCTATGGCGACACGATGCTGCTCGTCGCCGCTGTCAGCTGCGCCAACGCCGCGCGAAGGTATTGATTTCTTTCCCCTCACGGTTGAATACCGCGAATCGAATTACGCCGCCGGGCGCATTCCCGGCAACTACTTCCGGCGCGAAGGCCGGCCCAACGAAAAAGAAGTTCTGACCAGCCGCCTGATCGATCGTCCCTGCCGCCCGCTCTTCGCCGAAGGTTTTCGAAACGAAACTCAAGTCATCGCCAGCGTCATCTCGGCCGATCCCGACAACAATCCGGACGTCATTGCCATCACCGGCGCATCGTGCGCGCTTTACTTTCAGACATTCCGTTTCTGAATCCAATTGCCGGCGTGCGCATCGGCTTGATCGAAGGACGGTACATCGTCAATCCAACCTACGATGAAGTGCGCGAGTCGCGTTTGAACCTCGATCGTCGCGGGAACTGAAGAAGCGATCGTGATGGTCGAAGCCGGCGCCCTCGAAGTCTCGGAAGAGATCATGGTCGAAGCGCTGATGTTGGCCCACAAGGAGATCAATCGTCTCTGCCGTTGGCAGAAAGAGCTTTACAAAGCTCTCGAAATTCAGAAGCGTGAAGTCATTCCGCGTGCAGCTCGACGAGGAGATGACGAGAGAGATCACCGAGAATTACGCGGAGCGATTGCGCGATGCGCTCGACACGAGCACGCAGGAGAAGCGCGCCAGTTACGCGGCCGTCGACGCGCTGAAAAAAGAAGTCGTCGAGTCGTATCCGGAAGACCAGCCGGAAAAACGAGCGATGGCCAAGCTCATCTTCGATCATCTGAAAGAAACCGTCTTCCGCGACGACATTCTGAACAAACGCCGGCGACCCGACGGCCGTCGCTTCTCCGAGATCCGTCCGATTACCTGCGAAGTTGGCTGGCTGCCACGCGTTCACGGTTCGGCGCTTTTCACGCGCGGCGAAACGCAGGCGCTCGTTTCCACCACGCTCGGCACCAAGGAAGACGAGCAGTTCATGGACGATCTCGAGAAAGGCGAAGTCAAGCGTCGTTTCCTGCTGCACTACAACTTCCCGCAGTATTCAGTCGGCGAAGTTGGCCGGTTTGGATCGTCAAGCCGGCGCGAGATCGGCCACGGCGCACTCGCGCGTCGCGCGCTTGAAACAGTCCTGCCCGACGACGCCGACTTTCCCTACACCATCCGCATCGTTTCGGACATCACCGAATCAAACGGCTCTTCATCGATGGCGAGCGTTTGTGGCGGCACGTTGTCGATGATGGATGCCGGCGTGCCGTTGAAAGCGCCGGTCGCGGGTGTGGCGATGGGCCTCGTGATGGAAGGTAACAAGTACGCCATCCTGACCGACATCGCGGGCGCCGAAGATCACTACGGCGACATGGACTTCAAAGTAGCCGGCACACGCAACGGCATCACTGCTTTGCAGATGGACATCAAGATCGCGGGCATCAACGCGCAGATCATGGCCGAAGCGCTCGAGCAGGCGAAGAAAGGCCGCATCTACATTCTGGGCATGATGGAGAAGGCGATCGCCGAGCCGCGCGAATCGATCTCGCCGTACGCTCCGCGCATCATCCAGATCAAGATCAATCCCGACAAGATTCGCGACGTGATTGGACCAGGCGGCAAAGTGATCCGATCGCTCGTCGAAGAAACTGGCGCGAAGATCGACGTTTCCGACGACGGCACGATCTCGATCGCAACCGCGAGTGGTGAAGCTGCCGATGCCGCGGTCAATCGGATTCGTGGTCTGACGGCGGAAGCCGAAGTGGGCCAAACGTATCTGGGACGTCGTCACGCGAATCGTCGACTTCGGCGCGTTCGTCGAGATCTTTCCCGGGCACCGATGGTCTATTGCACATCTCTGAAATCGCCGATCGTCGCGTGAAAGATGTTCGCGACGAGCTGAAAGAAGGTCAGCAGATTCTGGTGAAGTGCATCGGCCGCGAAGGCAACAAGATCAAGCTTTCGCGCAAGGCCGTCCTGCGTGACGAGAATCGGAAAGCCGAAGCTGCCAGCCCAAGCGAAAGCGAATAAACCTGCTTTCCTAATTTGGAGTATTCTCTGCGTTTCTCGGCGTCCTCAGCGTTGAATATGAGCCAAACGCAGAGAGCGCGGAGAGTCGCAAAGGCCGCAGAGTTCAAATTAGGACACCGCTTTTCCATAGTCTTGGACCGTCCAGTTTCTAGAATTGACGGTCTGAGACCTGGACGAAGCCACTCAGTTTCAAGTGCAAAACCTTGTTTGTGGGCCGTTTTACATGTCAACGGCCCACAATTTGCTGCCCGCAGGTGTTATCCCTAAGTGGCCTCAGTAAACGGTGCGGCGTTTACGCAAGGTGTCAGTGACCTGCAATTCATCTAGACGCTCGCCGGAATCCAACTTTCGCGCACACTTAGAAACCCCGACTGGCGCTGGAGTTTGCGGGTTATTAGCAATCTTCTCGTATTGGATAAGGAACACTACGAGTCCCAGCGGCGTGTTAAACGCCGGTTGCTTTGCCTTAGCTTCAACGGTATGAACTTAACGATTGCCCACTATTTCGGTAAGCGGCCAACTCCCAGCCGCCGGCGCTTCTGGCGCTCACTTACCGCCATTACTTGCATCGTTTTCTTGACCGGCTCCCGGCCCATGCCGATTCAGTGCAAATCAACAACGTGGTCCAAACCCTGAAGAATCAAGGTACGGCAGACCTTCAACTGACGCTTATCTCGCAAGATCCCGCGCCCTCCGGAACGAAGGGCTCCACGACTTCTCCTGCTGGTCCACGCAACGACAACACGGCCAACGACCCGAAGCCGGAGCGTCGTGTCAGGGCTTTCCGATCATTTCGAAGAGCGGCACATCGGCGTAGACGACATCTCCGAAGAAGGTGAAGTCGAAGGCACGATCTGCGACTGCGGCGAGATCCTGATCGCCGGCGGCGGTTTTCCGAAGTGGCCGTTGTTGTTTCTGGCGGCAGTGCCGTTGGCGTTCATCGATATTAATGATGAACCGGAATGCACCACTTGTAATTCGACGCCCACAACAACGCCAACGCCTTTTCCGTCTCCGACCCCTTTCAATGCGCCGACTCCGACCCCGACGCCTGAACCGGCATCGTTGCTGATCTTCGGCACGGGCCTGCTCGCCGTTGGCGCAGGTTTGCGACGCCGGTACAAAGTCAAAGCTCACGAATCAAATTCAGCAGACGGAGGAGAATAACGTAAAGATGTCGAGACTCTTCTCCGCTAGAAATTTCAAGTTTGCATTTTTGCTTTTGTTGAGCGATGACTCTTCGTCGCGTTTACTTCGAGCGACGGAAGTTTCCGCCAAACCGAAGAAAGCGAAGTACGGCATCATCAAGATTCTGACTAACCCGGGCGGGCTGTTGCTCACTATCGACGGCAAGCCGAGGGTGAAACGCTGACCGAATATCGGTCTATCGATCTCGAGCCGGGCGTCCATACGTTTCTCGGTCACGTTGCCGAACGGAAAACTGTGGACTCGCGAGATCGAAGTGCCTGCAGGACGCGTCAAGTGTGTGGTTGTGAATTACGAGCCGTTGCCGCCGCTGCCGAAGTCTCCGTGTCCGTATCCGGTGAGTGTTTCCGCGCCGGCAGACGGTGAACGAAGGTGAGATCATTACCTTTGCGGCGGACGTGGATTATAGTGGCACTGTAGTTGCGATACATGTGGACCGTCAACCCGACCGCAGCGCAGATCATTAGCGGCGCGGGCACGCCGACGATCACGGTCGACTCGACCGGCGTTGGCGGACAGCGCATCATCGCGACCCTTGTGGTCGACGATGGATCGGTCGATCCGACGTGCCGGCAGACTGCGCAGAGCGTTGCAGTCGTAACTGCGCCGAAAAAAGTAGTGATCGTGGCGCGTGAGTTTGACGAGTGCGACAACTGCACGTTCGACGATCAAAAAGCGCGGCTCGATAATCTCGCAGTCGAATTGCAAAACGATCCTTCGACGACGCGCATACATCATCGCCTACGGCGGACGCTACAGTCCGCTGGCCAAGTCGAAGTGTTGATGAAGCGTGCGCGCAACTACATGGTCGAACAGCGTGGCATCGATGGTCTCGCTCTGGTGATCGTCAACGGTGGCTTCCGCGAAGACGGACAGTGTCGAGCTTTGGGTCGTTCCCAGTGGTGCGGCGGCGCCGCGTGCGACGCCCACAGTGCAAGCAGGCGAAATGAAACCTGGTAAAGCTCCGGCAAGTAAAAGGTAGCTCCTTCTTTCTTATGACCACAGGTTACGCGGCATGTGCGATCTGTGGTCTCTTTGTTTTTTCGCTCACGCTCTTCTACTATTGCCACGTGCCTGCACCAAACATCGACACCATCGTATCGCTCGCCAAGCGGCGAGGATTTGTCTTTCCCTCTTCCGAAGTTTATGGCGGCCTCGGCAGCGCCTGGGACTATGGTCCACTCGGCGTCGAGCTCTGCAACAACGTCAAACAATCGTGGTGGCGCTGGCTCGTTTACGAGCGCGACGACATCGAGGGCATCGATTCGTCGATCATTCTGAATCGGCTGGTGTGGAAATACTCGGGCCACGAAGCGACGTTTCACGATCCGCTCGTCGATTGCCGCGAGTGCAAAAGCCGCATGCGCGCGGACAAACTCGAAGGGTATTTTCCGGAAGGCGGAGATCGCGTGTTTGACGCCAATGCGCGGCTGCGAGGCGGTCTGGTTAAGTGCGCCGAATTGCGGTTCGACGAACCTGACCGACGAGCGCTACTTCAACATGATGTTTCGCACGACGCTTGGGCGCTGCTGCCGCTGAAGACGATCCGGCGGCGCTCGCCTATCTGCGTCCGGAAACTGCGCAGGGAATTTTCATCAACTTCCTGAACGTGCAGACGGCGATGCGGCGCAAGATTCCGTTTGGCATCGCGCAGATCGGAAAGTCGTTTCGCAACGAGATCACGCCGGGAAATTTCATCCTGCGCACGCGCGAGTTTGAGCAGATGGAGATGGAATATTTCGTCAAGCCCGATGCTGAACATCTGAAGCTCGTCGATGAGTGGGTTGAGCTTTATGTCGAATGGTTCAAAGGGCTTGGGTATCGATGCGACGCAATCTGCAGTTGCACGAAGTGCCGGCAGGAGGAGTTGGCCCATTATTCGAAGCGCACCGTTGACA
The DNA here is from genome assembly GCA_963770215.1 of uncultured Acidobacteriota bacterium. Taxonomy (GTDB): domain Bacteria; phylum Acidobacteriota; class Blastocatellia; order Pyrinomonadales; family Pyrinomonadaceae; genus PSRF01. Next base: position 40,716 of record CAVYOP010000004.1, on the reverse strand, counting down.
TCATGTATCGCTATTTCCCGGAGCGTGCCGGAGGAAGAAAGGCAGTGGGAAGAGTTGATGGGCATTGCTTATCGCACCGACTTTGATTTGCGTTCGCATTCAAGCAAGCCGGTCGACGAGGAAGGGAATCGCGTCAATCCTGATTCGACCGAGGACCTTTCGTACTTCGATGAAGCGACGAAGCAGCGTTTTTATCCGCACGTCATCGAGCCGGCGGCCGGTGTCAATCGCACTGTGCTCGCCGTGTTGATGGACGCTTATTCGGAGAAGACAAACGATAAGGGTGAGACGCGAGTCATCCTGAAACTCACTCCGCAGCTTGCGCCGATCAAGGCCGCGATTCTGCCGCTGGCGAAGAACAAGCCGGAGATTGTCGGCATGGCGAAGGCGATCAAGCGTTCGCTGCAACCGATGCTGCGCGCTGTTTATGACGACACGGGCGGGATCGGAAAGCTTTATGCGCGGCAGGATGAGATTGGAACGCCGTTCTGTGTGACGGTGGATCATCAATCGCTTGAAGACGAGGCGGTGACGGTGCGCGATCGCGACACGTGGGAACAGGAGCGAGTTAAAGTGTCGGAGCTTGCCGAGCATTTGCAACGCCGTTTGCGAAAGCGCGTACGATGCCGGTGCAGGCTGCCGCTGGGAACGCCGACTCGATAGAGCTTGAAAGTGTCTATGCCGATAGTAAAGAAAAGAAATCTGCAAACTGAGACGCGCTGTTGCTCGAGTCGGACGAGCCGGTCGAGTTGCCGCCGCCGAGATCGACGACAACGCGGTGCTGGTCCAGTTTGAAAAGTTCAAGCCGTTCATACCTGAACTGCTCGAAGAGCTTCGCGAGGGAACGATCGCCGAACCTGTTCCGGTCATGCTCGACGGATCTACGTTCGCCATTCATGGTGACACGCGAACGTTCTGGGTCAAACTCTGGCACGCCGCCGGAACCGACATGACGAAGATCGATCGCGCCCAGGTTATTAGTTGTATTCCTTCCACGCGCGGCGTTCAGATTGTCGTGGACGCTCCTGACGAAGAAGTGAGCCACAAAAGGCACAAAAGGAAGATACAAGGCACAAGAAAAACCCTTACTTCTTTTTGTGCCTTTTGTGATCGTTTTGTGCCTCTTGTGGCTAATTTCGTGTCTATGGTGACCCACCTGAAAAAGTGATTGCACTCGCGCGCGCGATTCGCGACGACGGGCGGTCGGGCGTTGCTCGTCGGCGGTTGTGTGCGCGATGCGTTGATGGGCCGGGCAGCCGAAGGATTGGGATCTGGAAGTCTATGGATTGGCGCCGGAACGCTTGCGCGAGATGCTCGATCGTTTTGGATCGGTTAACGTCGTCGGCGAGGCGTTTACGGTTTACAAGTTGGGGCCGGATCTGGACGTTTCGATTCCGCGCCGCGAGCGGAAGTCGGGACGAGGTCATCGCGCGTTTGTGATCGAAGGCGATCCGGCGATGAGTGTCGAAGACGCGACGCGCCGGCGCGACTTCACGATCAACGCGATACTTCAGGATCCGCTGACCGGTGAACTGATCGATCCGTTTGGCGGACGTCAAGACATCGCGCGGCGGCGTGCTGCGCGCGGTTTCGGCGGAGACGTTTGTCGAAGACAGTTTGCGCGTGTTGCGTGCAGCGCAGTTTGCAGCGCGCTTCGAGTTTCAGATCGAGCCGGAAGACGGTTGAGCTGTGCCGGACGATGGATCTCAGGATCTGCCCGCCGAACGCATTTGGGGGGAGTTGGAAAAGCTGTTGCTGCGGGCGCAACGTCCGTCGATCGGGCTCGACTGGTTGCGAAGACTTGGGCGTGTTGCAAAACGTGTTTCCCGAGATCCAGACGTCTGATCGACGTGCCGCAGGATCCGGAGTGGCATCCTGAAGGAGATGTTTTTGTTCACACGTTGTTGGTGGTCGATCGCGCGCGCGAGCTGATTGACGACTTGCCATATGCGCGGCAGGTGACGGTGATGCTGGCGCGCGTTGGCCCACGATTTTGGCAAGCCGCCGACGACGCAGTTTCTCGACGGGCGCTGGCGTTCGCGCGGACATGAGGAAGCGGGCGTCGGAGCCGGCGAGTCGATTTCTCGATCGCATCAACGTGCACACGATCGACGGGTACGATGTGCGGAAGCAGGTCGTTTCCCTCGTGCGCGAACACTTGAAGCCCGGTGAGTTTTATAAGAAACGTGACGAAGTTGGCGAGGGCGCGTTTCGCCGTTTGGCGCGACGGTGCGAGCCGGATCTTTTGTATCGCGTGGCGAAGGCTGATTCGCTGGGACGAAATGCCGATTGGGTGCCGCGTGAGAAGTGGTACGGCGCCGAAGCGCAGGAGTGGTTCTTACAACGGGCGAGGGAGTTGGACGTGGAGAAGCGTCCGCCCGATCCGTTGTTGTTAGGACGGCACTTGCTGGAGCTGGGACTGGAGCCGGGACCGACGCATGGGCGAGATCACTCGCGCAGTTTACGAGATGCAGTTGGATGGACGCGTGCGCACTCTTGACGATGCGATTCGCGAAGCGCGCAAGCTTGATTAACTCAGAATCAGTGGTTGTTGTTGGGTAACGCAGTGGATCGTGCCCATGCCCCAGACGAGTGGTTCGCAGTTGATCGGAACTACGCGCCGATCGGTAAACACGCTGTGCAGTGTTTCCAGCGCCCGCGCATCGTTCGCATGCCCAAACACCGGAGCGAGCACGACGTTGTTCGCGATGTAGAAATTCAGCGTAGCTCGCAGGCAAGCGATCGAGATTGCGCGTGTCGGTGCTGGTGCCGCCGACGACGCCCGGCATCGGTAACGTGACGATTTCAAAAGGACGCCCGTCGACGTCGGTCATCGATTTGAGCCGCGCGAGATTATCCTGCAGCAGTTCGTAGTTCGCGTCTTCCGGATCTTCCTCGACAGCGCAGACGATCATCGTTCGGTGCCGACGAAGCGCGCAATGTCGTCAATGTGGCCGTCAGTGTCGTCGCCGACGATTCCTTCGCCGAGCCACAGCACTTTCTCGACGCCCAGATAATTTCTTAAATATTGCTTCAATTTCCTCGCTGGCTCAGGTGCGGATTGCGATTCGGATTGAGCAGACACTGCTCGGTTGTTAAGACGCACCCGCGCCGTTCACATCGATCGCTCCACCTTCCAGCACCATGCCGGGTTCGAAACGACGCAGTTGCAGCAGCAGGTTCCAGGAGACGCGGCATGCGATCGTCCTGCTTCAACGCTTCGTACTTGTTCCCCCACGCGTTGAAGATCCAATCGTTGAACGCGCCGCCACCGTCCTTGTTGAGGAGAAAGTTTGGACCATAATCGCGAATCCATGAATCGACGGTCGGGATGTGATGGAAGCGAATGTTTTTGACGCTCGGAAACGTACAGCGCCGCCGCACTGTCTGTTCGGTCGCTTCATCGTCGACCAGCAGGTTCACAATTTCGTGCGGCGTCAGCGACGGCGATCATCTGGAGATAGATCTCCTCGACCTGCGAAACACGATCGGGCCACGTTTCCGGATCCTTGGGCCACGTCAACCAGGTGGCTGCGTGTAAGTGCCATTCGGCGGGCATGTAGTAGCCAAGAGCGGCGGGAGTTTCGTGGTTGTTGACTGTTCATCGTTTCAGGATCTGATTGCTTTGAGCCGGAAGTGGCGACCGATGCCGATAAAACTGATCAAGACCCAGAACACCTCCATCAGCAAGGCAGACAGATTGAAATTGACGATCAACGACGCGACGATCAGGCTGGCGCCCACCGCGTTCAAAACCGAATAGGAAAGGTGCGAGCTTTTGATCTTGTCCAGTTGCAACATCAGGTAAGTGATCATCAGCACTACCACGCCGATGTTGCCCACCAGGTCCATCACGCCGTAGTTCATATTCATTCCCCGAAACGGTAACGAAGCCCGTCGTAAGCATCGATGCGGCGGTCGCGCAGGAACGGCCAATTTTGGCGCGTCTCTTCGATCTTCGCTAGGTCACATTCGACTACGAGCACTTCTTCTTCCTCGGCCGACGCCTTCGCCATGATGCGGCCAAAAGGATCGGCGACAAACGATTGGCCCCAGAACGTCAGCTTGCCTTCACGTCCGACTCGATTGACCACCACGACGTAAACGCCGTTGGCAATTGCATGGCCGCGCTGAATTGTTTCCCACGCCGAGTGTTGCGCTTCGTTCATCGACTGCTCCTCGTCGGGGAGCCATCCGATCGCCGTCGGGTAAAACAAAAGCTGCGCGCCGCCCAGCGCCGTCAATCGCGCCGCTTCAGGAAACCATTGATCCCAACAGACGAGCGTGCCGATCTTGCCGTAAGCAGTGTCGTGAGTTTGGAACCCAAGATCGCCGGGCGTGAAATAAAACTTCTCGTAGTAGAGCGGATCGTCCGGAATGTGCATCTTGCGATATTTGCCGACAATCTTGCCGGACGTGTCGATCATCACGGCGGTGTTGTGATAAACGCCGGCCGCGCGCTTTTCGAAAAGCGAAGCGATGATCACCACCTTTCGCTGCCGCGCGACTTTGCCGAGCGCTTCAGTAGACGGCCCGGGAATCGTTTCGGCCAGCTTAAACAGTTGGATGTCTTCCGTCTGGCAGAAATACTGCGAACGAAACAGCTCCTGAAGGCAGATGATCTGTGCACCGCGTTTGGCTGCTTCGTTGATCCCGGCGATTGCCCTTTTGAGGTTCTTTGCCGGTTCGGGATCGCAACTCATTTGCACGAGGCCGACGGTAACGACCTCGCCTGCGCGTTTCTTTTTGGGCATGCCGGGAGTATAGCAAAGCATTCGTGCGATCCGTGTTAGCTCTGGTAAGATGTCCGGTCTTTTTGAGTACCTTATTGGAAAGAGTAGAGAAATGATCGATTTTGAACTGACCGAAGACCATCTGGCGCTGGTGCAAACGGTGCGCGAGTTTACGCAGAAGGAAGTAGCGCCGCATATCAAGGAGTGGGATGAGAAACAGCACTTTGAGCCTTCGGTATTGAAGAAGATGGCCGTCGTTGAATCTGCTCGGCGTGTGCATTCCCGAGGAGTATGGCGGCGCCGGTTTCGATTACATCTCGCTTGGTCTGGTTTGCGAGGAGTTGGAGGCAGTAGACACGTTCATGCGCGTCGTGATGTCGGTGCACACGGGCTTGAACTCGTTGACGCTCTACACCTGGGGAACGGAAGAGCAGAAGCGCAAATATCTCGTGCCGCAGGCGAAGGGAGAAAAACTTGCCACGTATGGTTTGACGGAGCCGGGCGCCGGTTCAGACGTAGTCGGCGCGCGTTCCACTGCGCGTCGCGAAGGAAACGAGTGGGTGTTGAACGGCGAGAAGATGTGGATCAGTTTGGCTGACGTCGCCGACAACTTTCTCTTCTTCTGCTGGACCGACGAAGAGAAGCGCCGCAAACGCGATCACACCGGCATGTCGTGCTTCATCGTCGAGCGCACGATGAAGGGTTTCTCGTCGGGAACGATCCACGGGAAGTTGGGCATTCGCGCCGGCAACACCGGTTACTTTTCGTTGCAGGACGTGCGCGTGCCGCAGGAGAACATGGTTGGCGAAGAAGGCGAGGGCTTCAAGATCGCGATGTTCGCTTTGGAGCAAGGCCGCTACACAGTCGCCTCGGGCGCGACCGGGGTGATTCGCGCGTCGCGCGACGCCTCGATTGCGTATGCAAACACGCGCGAGACGTTCGGCACGAAGATCGCGAACCATCAACTGGTGAAGCAGAAGATCGCAGAGATGGAAGCCGATTACCAGATGAGCCATTTGCTGTGGCTGCGCGCTGGTTATTTGAAGAACGAAGGCAAGCCCAACGCGAAGGCCACGAGCCTCGCGAAGTGGCAAGCGACGACGAGAAGCGAGAAAGCCGCGTCGATGGCGATCGAGGTTCATGGCGCAAACGGCTATTCAAACGACTATCCGGTTGAGCGTTACCTGCGCAACTGCAAGGCCGCAATCATCTACGAAGGCACGCGCGACATTCACACGCTGATGCAGGCCGATTGGGCCCTTGGCTTGAAGACAGAGAAGCCGGCGCGACGTACCCTGCCACCGTGGAAGAAGTAGCCGCGCCCAAGTTCTCCTTTTGAGTCTCACGCTCGGATCCGTGTGCTTACGGCGACGACACGAGGAACACGTCCCAAGCCCAACGGCCCACGGATCCGCCGCGCGCGTCTTTCACTTTTGCGCGATAGCGAAACTGGTTCCCGTACTGATCGACGCGTTTCGACTCCTTGAAATCCAACTCCAGCGTCACGATCTTCAACGACGCGAGCGTGTGAACTCATCGGGCTCGGACACGCCGTTATGGTTTCTGTCCTGCCATAACCGCAGACTCCCGAAGATGGCATCGCGTTGGTCCACCACCCCATCGCCATTTCCGCCGTTGGCGCTCCGGTCAAACTCAGCCAGCGCCAGAAACCCATTCTTGTTCGGCGCTTCAGGTTGCGGCGTGTAGTCGCCGAAGAGCTCCGCTCCGCTATCCACCATGCCATTCCCATTGCGATCGAGCGCCAGCCACGCATCGTCGGAGCTCGCCAAGGTCCAACCCAGTTTCTCCTTCGTCCCATTGCCCTTGAGATCAAACTCGACGCCTGCCCCTGGCATCACTCAATGCAATCCCATCGCCTGCGATGTCGATAACAATTGGTGAGCCGGGTGCCACCAGAGCCGGTGCAGGTACAGGTTTCGAATTCGAAATCGCCGCCAAACATCAGGCACTTGTTGATCAGAGGCCGGCTGCAAGTAGTGCCGCTGGTGAAACAGCACAGTCCCGACCCGTTAGCAACACTCCCCGGTGGACACGTGCCGGTAAACGTTGGCGTCGTGCAGTTGCTCGGTCTCGGCAGATTGCAGGAGAAATGTTCGGCGTTGGAATCCCGCCACAGGTTTCCGCCGGTGACTGTTGCATTAGCGGAAGCGACCAGCACGCTCAGCGATACCTGCGCATTCGCACCGCAACTCGTGCCGATCAAACAGCTCGAGAAGGCCACGCCGGTGGCGGCGGCGCACACGACAGTGCTGCCGGCTGAACCAGTCCGGTTCTCGGTTTTCAAATCTCTTGAGCCGATGTGAGAAAAGAATGGCGTGAGATGGTCCAACGTGCCTGCCTCGAACGAAATGAAGTTGCTGACCGCCACCGCGCAACGTTGGAACCCTCCGACCAGTGGCTCGCATGTTCCCGTGAACTCCGCCGTCCCGCCATGCTCACCCGACAAATGTTCGCCGGCGTCAGTGCTGATCCAGAACCTCAACGGTGTGCTCGCTAAGTTGCTCGACGACTCAACGGCCTGAGCCAGCGACAACTGGTCAACCTCGGGCCGAAGATTCAAGAGAAGGCATGGCGCCCGTCGATCGTACGCGGCGATTTATACGGTGGCCGCTTCTCTTGCCAAACGCGCGTCACACCGTTGACGATCGCATCCCAGAACTCCGGCGACGACGTGCGAACTTCCACGAAACAACGCCAGCGCCCGATATGTGCGCGATCGCCCTTCCAATCTCACCGTGACCTGGTAAGACGTATAACGCGCTGACGTCGAAATACTTCTCCGGCTCGAAGTGAAACACATCGGCGACGGTCCATTGCGGATCGAACACGGACGCATACTGTCCGCGCTCCCACGCTGCGGTGAAGGTCGCTTCCTCCGGCCCGCTATCCAGCACATGACTGCCATGAGTAAGCAAGACAATGTCACCGGTCGGCAGCGTGACCAACGTCGCGTAAGGCTTCGCCCAGAATCTCCTGAATTTCGCCCGAGCGGAAATCGCCGAGCTCGAACCTGAGACCGGCATCCGCGACAACGGCCTTCTGCGTAAACTCGCTTTGCATGACTTGAGCGGCGGCGTTGTAGCCGGCGAGCTTCTGCGTAAGTGTCGCGAATCAGACGTTCCTGTTGTTTCGGTTGGGCCATCCCGGTGGCCGCGCAAAAGAAAAGACAGATGATGACCCAATACATTCGTTTCATGAGGATCTCCTAATTTCGTGAGGATGTTTGCTTTAACTCGCGCTCGACGATCTTCTGAAACTCGGCAAAACTGAGTGCGCCCTTGATCACCTTTCCGTTGACGACGAAGCTCGGCGTGCTGTCGATACCCAGGTTGCGAGCGATTTCCATATCTTTGACGATTGCCGCCCGCGACTGCTCCGAACTAACACACGCCCGAAACCGCTCCATTCCCAATCCAAGCTCCGCCGCGATCTGGTCCAACAAGCCGGGCGGCGACAGATCTCCCGCGGCAAACAAAGCATCGTGAAACTGCCAGAACCGATCCTGTTCGCCGGCGCAATACGCCGCGCGTGCCGCAGGCAGCGAGTTGCGATGACCTTCCAGCGGCAGGTGCTTGAACACCAGCCTCACTTCACCGCCATAACGCTCCACGATCTGCTTGAGCGCACGCCTGCACGTCGCGACAAAAGGGACACTCGAAATCTGAAAACTCCACAATCGTCACCGCTGCTTTCGGCGCACCACGCGCCGGCGACGCGCCATCATCCAGCGCAGTCGCAAACAACGGCTCCGCAAGGTTCACTGTCACCGACCATTTCTTTCGCAACGCCTCAATACCCGCACGGTAGTGTTTCATCCGCGCCTGGTTCTCAAGATCGAGCCGCAGTCTCTCTCGCGCCTCATCCGGACTCATCGACGCGAAGAACGACGCATTCTGCGCGTATGCTTCTTCCACCTGCGCACGCGTCACCGCGATCTCGCCTTGCGTGAGTTGCCGCCGCAGTTCCTCAACCGGCATTCCACGCGCCTTAGCTTCAACCTCCAGCAGCCGCGAAACGATGAGGTTCTCAAGCGCCGCTTTTCTGATCGCGTAAAGTTGCTGTTGCAGCGGATAGATCCGCGCTGCGATCGACTCGTCCACCTGCTTCTGCGTGATCGAAACGCCATCTACCGACGCCAACACCATTTCTGGCACCGTCTCCGGCGTTTGCGCGCGAGCACCAAGAACAAATAGAACGATACTTAAACAGACACCGATTCCACGTGAGGAATGGGAGATCATTTTCCTTAACTCCATTTTGATTTTGATGTTTGGTGGGGCGACCTAACCGAGGCCTACTCTAGGTTGATATGCAAAGTACGTCAATTGCCGAAAACGGCTATTTTGTGACGAAAGTGGCTAATGTTTCTTTGCTCAACTTCTGCGTTGCCAATCGCACTGCGATGCGATACTCGCGCGGCGTCACACCATGACGCTTCTTGAAGTCGCGCATGAAATGATTCAGCGGCACGAGACCCACGCCTTCCGCGATCTCCTTAATAGACAGAAACGTCGTCGCCAGCATCACTTCCGCTTTCTGAAACCGCAGCTCGCGCAGATATTGACGCGCGCTGGTACCAGTTTCCTGTTTGAACAGATGTCGAAAACGCGAGGCGGAAAGATTTACGAGCTGCGCCAGAGCGTGAGCGTCCCACGCGCGTGAGGTATCGGCTTCCAAGTGTGAGATGGCCAGTTCTATTCTTCGATCCATGTGATGAGGACGTTGAAACGAAGAGGGCCGGGTGAGATTACTCGTTGATCATTCTTTTGTCCACTGCGCTATTAAACTCCTTCAGAGTTCAAAATTGTTTCTGACTTACCCCAGGGTTGAAGCAACCCTGGGCTCCAATTATCTAACGCCTTCGGCGTTACAACAACTCCGCTACAAAATTGCACTTCGCTCTGCTAGTATGAACACGCTTCCTCATCAGAACTGCACGGGGAAAATGGGCATTCTGGATAACAAAACTTCCAAACCAGGAGAGCATGAATTAATGCGTGACGACATGAGGACTGAGCGTGAGCTGTCTCTCGATTTTTTGCGCGTTTGCGAAGCGGCCGCGATTGCCGCGGCACGCACGATGGGCCAGGGCGATCGCAAGTATTCCGACCACGTCGCCGTCGAGGCGATGCGGGAAGTGATGGACACCGTTCCGATGCGCGGACGCGTCGTGATCGGCGAAGGCGAACGCGACGAAGCGCCCATGCTTTACATCGGCGAGGAAGTGGGCGGCGGATTCCACGCGGGTGAGGAAATGGCAGAGTCGTGCCCCGAAGTCGACATCGCCGTCGATCCGCTCGAAGGCACGAACCTCTGCGCCCTGGGCGCTAACAACGCGATCGCCGTGCTCGCGGCGGCCGAACGCGGCGGGCTGCTCAACGCGCCGGATATTTACATGGACAAGATCGTCGTCGGTCCATCGTCGCGCGGCGTGGTCGACATCGACGCGCCTGTCAAAGACAACCTCAAAAACATCGCGCGCCGGCTGGGCCGCGACATCGAAGACCTGACGGTTATCGTTCTCGAGCGTTCGCGTCACAAGAAACTGATCGACGACGTCCGTGCGGCCGGCGCGCGCATTCGCCTGATCTCCGACGGCGATCTTTCCGCGGGAATCTCGGCGGCGGTAGCGGGCACAAACATTCACGCGCTGATGGGCATCGGCGGCGCGCCGGAAGGCGTGATCACGGCGGCGGCGATGAAGTGTTTGAACGGCGAGATCCAGGCGCGGCTCGTTTTCGATCCCGATCGACTGGGCGTCGACAAGAACAAAGTGCCCGCGAAAGAGGAAGTGCTCGAGCGGCTGGCGACGATGGGAATTCGCGATCCAAACAAGGTTTACGACACGGACGATCTCGCGCCGGGCAAGAAGATCATCTTCGCGGCCACCGGTGTGACTGACGGCGCGTTATTAAAAGGCGTGCGCTTCTTCGGTGCGGGCAAACGGACGCACTCGATGGTGATGACGACTGAGTCGCGGCACATTCGGTTTGTCGATACGCTGCACATCGAAGGTGGACCGGACACGGTGATTCGTTTTTGAGCCACCAAAAGGCACAAAAAGAGGCACAAAAGGCACAAAGAATTTTGGTGCTCGTTTGGTTGGCGAGCGCATTGACGGCGCTTTCGATCGCCTCGCTGATCGTAATTGCGCCGCTGACGGCCGAAAGCCATTTGTCCAACACGATCTACCGCGCCTTCGCGGGCCTCTGTCATCAACTTCCGGAACGTTCCTATTTCGTCGACGGACATAAGCTGGCGGTCTGCTCACGTTGCACCGGACTCTACGCCGGCTTTGTCTTTACGTTGTTGCTGTACCCGCTGGTCCGTCCTTTAAAGACGATCGATTGGCCGCCTCGCATATGGTTAATCCTGGCCGCGATCCCGATGGCCATCGACTTCAGTCTTACTTTTTTCGGCATTTGGGAGAACACGCACACCTCGCGGCTGCTCACCGGATTGCTGCTCGGCGGTGTCTCCGTCTTCTACGTGATGCCGGGCCTGGCGGAGCTAAGTACAAGAAAAACCAGGACGTCGCGGCCCGCCGTCATCCTTACTTCCCCCACACCAATGCCTTCCGGCCCGAGCGACTACAGCGCCCCCGAACGCCGGATTTAGCGAAAACCGATTCGCCAGAACGGCTGCCCCTGTTGTAGAATCTGCCATTTTGGATAGCCGCAATTCATGATTTTTCAAGCACCAGCACCAACTCCCTGGCCCGATCCCAAAGGTCCCGCCCCGCAGGCGCTCTTCGAACGCTATTTCCACGACGTCCATAACAAAACGTTCAGCAACATCAGCCCGCTTTACCAGCTCGACGCGTTCGATTGGATCATCCTGATCGTCTACTTCCTGATTCTCGCGACGCTTGCGGTTTATGGCGCGTATCGCATCAAGCAGGTGATCGATTTCTGGCGCTACCGGAAGTTTGTGCCGCAGCCGAGCGGAAGATTTGCCGAAGAGGATCTCCCGCGCATCACGGTGCAGTTGCCGCTCTTCAACGAGCTGTATGTTGTCGAACGTTTGGTCAAAGCAATAACCGAGATCGACTATCCGCGCGACAAGTTCGAGATCCAGGTCCTCGACGATTCGACTGACGAGACTATCAAACGTCGCCGAAGCCGTCGTCGCGAAGTATGCGGCGCAAGGTTTCGACATTCACTACATCCACCGCGTCCGATCGCACCGGGTTCAAAGCCGGCGCGCTCGAAAACGGAAACAAGACCGCCAAAGGCGAGCTGCTCGCGATCTTCGACGCCGACTTCGTTCCCAAACCTGACTGCCTGCGCAAGCTGGTCGACTTCTTTACCGATCCGCTCGTCGGCTGCGCGCAGATGCGCTGGGCGCACATCAACGGCCGCTACAACCTGCTGACGCGACTGCAAACCATCATGCTCGACGGGCATTTCGTCGTCGAACAGACCACGCGCAATCGCACCGGCGGATTTTTCAACTTCAACGGCACTGCGGGAATCTGGCGTCGCCAGGCGATCGAGACCAGCGGCGGCTGGCAACACGACACGCTGACGGAAGACACCGACCTGAGTTTCCGCGCGCAGTTGATGGGTTGGAAATTTGTTTACCTGCTCGACGAAGAAGCGCCGGCGGAGATTCCGGTCGAGATCAACGCGTTCAAGGCGCAACAGCGACGTTGGGCCAAGGGCGTGATGCAGGTTGGGATCAAGCTTTATCCGCGCATCTGGCTGGCGCCGCTTCCGTTTCGCGTCAAAGCGGAGATGTTTTTCCGTCTGACGGGCAACATCAGTTATCCGTTGATGATCGTGGCGAGCTTTTTGCAGTTTCCCCTCTTGCTGGTCCGTTACAACCAGCCGTTCTACCACTTGATGGTCCTCGATCTGCCGCTGCTGTTTTTCTCTTCGATCTCGGTGGTGATGTTTTACGGTTCGGCGGTGTGGTATCTCGACGAGAAGCGTGCGCCGCGAATGATGCACTTGCCGCTCGTGATGGGACTGGGCATTGGTCTGGCGTTTTCAAACGCGCGCGCGGTGCTCGAGGCGCTGCTCGGAGTGAAGTCGGAGTTTGTGCGCACGCCGAAGTATCGCGTTGAAGAAACGAACGACGCCACCTGGAAACGGAAGAAATACAAACGCAAGCGCGGCCTGTTGCCGTTGCTGGAGTTGGGCTTTTCGCTCTACTTCCTGGCTGGCGATCATCTACTCGGCCCGGTTGCACATGTGGGGCACGATTCCGTTCCTGCTGCTGTTCTTCTTCGGTTTTGGCTACATGGGCGTGATGAGCCTGTTGCAAACCGCGAGCGGTCAGCGACTGGCCGCGCTCTGGCGGCCGCTAAAACCCTCGAATACGGCCTGAAGATATTACCGATCTCTGTATTGCCATCTACCCACCGCTGAACTACTATCCAGTCCTCAATCCAGACGTTGTTCAGGCCACGTTTAGTCCCGATCTCAAAGGAAGAAAACCATGGTTAGAAATCCCCGGTGCGCATCTCGTTGGTGCCTGCTTGTCGTGTGTTTATTAACAATTTCACTCACTGCTCTCGCTCAATCGCAGGCCAATACCGGCAATATCGAGGGACGCGTCACCGATCCAAACGCAGCGGCGGTTCCCGACGTTACGGTCACAGCCACAAATCTCGCGACCGGGCTCATTAAGGTCGCGATAACCAACGACGAAGGCATCTATCGCATCGTCTTTTTGCCTCCGGGAACTTATAAAGTCGAAACGAGCGGCGCGCAGGGTTTTGTCCCCGCGACTTTCACGAACGTCGTCGTAACCGTCGGCGGCCAAACACCGCTGGACATCCAACTCGCCGTCGGCAACGCGACTGTCGCGATGGTTGACGTTTCCGCGGAGGGCCAGGTCGTCGAGACTACGCGCACTTCGATCTCTTCCGTAGTCAACGAACGCGCAATTCAAAACCTTCCGGTCAACGGGCGAAACTTTCTCGACTTCGCGACGCTCACGCCGAGCGTAGTCCGCGATCCGACGCGACAGGGCGATCTCGCCGTCGGCGGACAAAAAGGAACTCTGAACAGTCTGCAAGTAGACGGCGCGGACAACAACAACACTTTCTTTGGCCAATCGTTCGGCCGCACCGGCACGCGCCCGCCGTACCAGTTTTCGGAAGAATCGGTGCAGGAGTTTCAGGTCAACCAGAACGGGTTCTCGGCTGAGTTTGGACGCGCCGGCGGCGCTGTGATTAACGTCGTCACGAAGTCAGGAACAAACGAATGGCACGGCAGTGCGTTTGAATTCTTCCGCGACGAAGCGTTGAACTCCAACACGCCGATTCTTACCGCGCGCGGAGCGAAGCGTCCGAAGTCGCAGATCAATCAGTTTGGCGCGACGATTGGTGGTCCAATCAAACGCGATCGCGCGTTCTTCTTCTTCGCTTACGACGGTCAACGTTCAACATTCCGAACGTCGTCGACGCGCCTAACTTCTTCGCGCAGCCGGCGAGTATTCAGAACCTGCTCGCGCCAAAGATGGCCACGTACCAGATCGGGCGCGACCAGGACGTCTACATGGCGAAATCAGACATTCGGCTGAACGGTTCGAACCAGCTCGTGCTGCGATTCAATCAACAGAACTTCACCGGCAACAACAACGAGAATGGTGGACCACTGAGCGTCGAAGAACATTCCGGAAACAGCGTCGCCAAGACGACGACTTTCTCCGGTTCGCTCATCTCGACGCTGACGCCTTCGTTGATCCTCCCGCAATCGCCGCGACGCTCACGGGAGCGCCCCGAGCCTCGCCGGTCGAACGCGTAAACGGGCAGGCCGAGCGAAGCCAGATGCGCCTGCGAGCGCGCGAACAGTCCCGAGTGGCTCTGCAAGCCGTGTGTCATGACGACGGGCGTCGCCTTCGCGGTGGCGCCGTCCACGTGCCAGACGCGCGTCGGGATCGGGCTGCCGTCCCTACCCGCGATCTCCTCGAGTCGCGCCTTCATGCTCACGCTTGCGAGAGCGAGCGGAGGCGACGGTCGTCGCCATCGCCTCGTCGAACGCGACGCGCGGGGCGTAGCCGAGCTCACTCTTCGCCTGCTCGCAGCTGAAGTCGAGGTTCAGCCCCAGGAACTTCAGCCGCGCCTGGGTCAGCGTCGGCGGCTGTCGCGTCGCCAGTGCCGCGCGCACGCCGCCTCCATCAGGTAGCGCCGCCACCCGCGCCGGCCACAGCGGCACGCTACGCGTCGGCCGGGCGATCCCCAGCCCGTCGCCGAGCGTCTCGATGAACCGCCGCTTCGACGACCGCTCGCCGTCGGTCAGGTTGTACACCTGGCCGACCGACGCGGTCCTCTCCAGCGCCAGCAGGACGGCATCGACGAGGTTGCCGACGTAGATCGGTGTTCAGCGCCTGCTCGCCGGTGCCGAGGTAGCGGACCAGGCCCCGGCGCAGTTCTCGACCAGCTTCGGCATGCACGGTGCGGTCGCGCGGGCCGTAGATGAAGCCCGGCCGCAGCACCGACCACCGGCACGCCGTGCGTGCGCGGTATTCCAGGGCCAGCGCTTCGCCTCGACCTTGGTCTGGGTGTAGCCGTCGATGTGCGGCACGGCAGCGGCTCGCTTTCGTCGGTGCCGTAGTGGTGGCGGGCCGCGTAGACGCCGAGCGAGCTCGTATGGACGAAGCGTTCGACGGGCCGTGACACGACCGCGTCCAGCAGCGTCCGTAGGCCTCGACGTTGACGGCGCGGTAGCGCTCGACCGGCCCCCAATCGCCGACGAGTGCCGCGCAGTGCACGACGACGTGAACACCCTCCGTGGCGCGCGCAACCGCTTTGGCGTCCTCGAGATCGCCCTCCACCTTCTCGCATCCGAGACGATCGATGAAGCGCGTATCGCTCGTCGGGCGCACCAAGGTGCGCACGCGGTAGCCGAGCTGACCCAGTCGCTCGGCGACGTGGCTTCCGACAAAGCCGGTCGCACCGGTGACCAGCGTCAGTCTCTCTGCCAAACGACCCCCTTCGGACGGAAAGGCGCTACAAATCCTCTGGCAATGCTTGAAGCTAGGGCGCGGGAGCCCCATCTCCACCATTCGGCGATCGCCCGTGTCAAACCGCGCTGGATTCGTTCCGCGCGATATGGCTATATTCGGTCTCTCATTTCCCGAAAAATTAGACCCTGGGTCGGAGCGCCGAAAACGTCGTCCGCGCGACTCCCCAGCGTGAAACGCACGAGGAGAAGCCAACGTGAAGAGTGTGCTCGCGCTACGACAGCGATCCTGCTCTCGGTTCTCGTCCAGCCGACCGGCGTGTTGCAGGAAGAGACAGTCCTTTGGCGCCGCGGGCGACCACTCGGGAGCGCCCAGCAACCGGCGCCCCGGCCGCAGTGATCCAGGAACGCACGGCCCCCGCGATCCGGACGAGCGCTGCTCAGCGTGACGAGCTACGCCGGAAGGCCCTGCTCGTTCCGCAGCGGCCGCCGATTCATCGCCAAGCTTCCGTCGGACGAGTTCGTCGCCGTCTTGGACAACAATCTCGTCGAGAACGACAAGACGAAAGCGCTCATGGCCGCGGCTGCGGCCAGACCGCTCGGTCTCCCGACGGTGACGGACGTCGGCGACGGCCCCGAGCATGTGATCGGCGCGAGCGATTCCTTGGTCATCAAGGGCTCCAACCTCGGCGGGTTCTTCGGAGGCAAGAAAGTGATTCCGGAAACTCACGGCCTCGTTCGGGAAGTGCGGAAGTACGATCTCGCGGTCACGAAAGTCTCACCTTCGGGCGCCTGGGTGAGCGTCGAAGTTCCGAACAAGGACTTCGTGATCAACGATCGCTTCGTCGCCGGCATGCTGGTGATCCAGACGCCGGCCGGAAGCGTGGTCGCGAACGTGACCTATATCGCGAAAATAGAACGCATCACCGTCGAGACCGGGATCATCGCGACTCCGCCGTATTTCGACCCCGGCATGAATCCGTGGAAGATGACGATGGGGAAGAACGCACAGTTCGCAGTCCCGGGGTTCCCTCGGCGCAGCCAGGAATTCGCGATCGACCGCGTCGGCACCGCATCAAACTGATCAACGGCTGGCATCTCTTTCAACAAAGCGTGCTCGACTACAACAGCTCCAGCTACAACACGATCGTGAACACGAACGACCTCAACCTCTCGGCCGACCCAGCGCGAGTCGCGCTCTTCCCGTACCATCAGATCGACCACCACGGGGTGTCCTACTACGTCGGCAACCCCGACTACTCGACGAAGCTCGAGATGAACATTCCTTGGCGGACGTTCGGCAATGGCGAGGCCAAGTGGGACTACATCATCATGTGGTTCCTCGAGGGGCCGGCGGGTACCCGTCCCGCGGACATCGTGCCCCCGAGGCGCCTGCTCCGGCAGCTCGTAGAGCCCGCCTCATGACGGAAAGTCGGCGCCTCGCGAGAGGCGCCGACCGAGAAGCGACTCGAGATCAGTGGTCGTGGTGTAAAGAGCGACGGCGACTGCGCGTGGTGACGCGACCAGGCTCGGCTGTTGCGATTTTCTCGGCCCGATAGCGTGCGATTTCGGCGCGATCTTTGCGGATCTCGCGCCACTCGTTCTCGACGCCCTTTCGATCGCCGCTCGACGCGCCTCGTACATCTGGCGGGTATCCTTGCGAAGCTCCGCCTGAGCGTCGCTCAAATTGTCTGCCGACGCGATCGGCACGCCCAGCGCCAACGCCAGGGCGGTGTTCGCGATGATCAATCCCAATTGGGTTATTTTTCGCATGAAGATTCGTCTCCTCACTTCGATTTCGTTGGCGTCTACTCCCGGTACTGCGGGCTGCTGCGCGATGCGTCGACTTCGCGCTGCCGTGCTTCGACCTCGGTCGAGGGGTTCATTCGACCCAGTCGCAATCGGTGCTTGTAGTTATGCTCGGCAATCCATGCGTTTTGGGATGTCGTGTACGTCGTGCGTTCGATGATTTGCTGATCCTGCTCCTCGTATGCAGAGACGGTCGTCGGGATCGACGATGCGGCGAGGAGAATACCGGCGAGAGTCAAGTTTCGAACATTCATCAGGGACTCCTTTTCGACGACAGATTATGTTCCTGCCGTCACGCCTCAGTACTCCCGCATGGCGAGTGCACCGCAATGAGGAGCGTCCCCTATGCCGCGCCGAATGTCTGAAGTGCGACCGGCAGTCTTGCTCTTCCTGCAAGCGCTCGCCGTCTATCTCCTGCTCGGCGCGGACCACATGTTCTCGGTCGACGGCATCGTGATGTACCAGCAGTCCAAGCGGCTCTGGTTCGACGGCGCGTTTCGCTTCGACCCACCGCTGCGGTTCGATTCGATAGAGCTCTCCTTCTCGCGATGGGATCCAGGCCTCTCGCTCGCATACGTGCCGTTCGTCGCGGCATTCGCGTCAGCGTTTCCCGAGGACGAGTCGTTTCGCGAAATTCCCGCCGGCAAGCGGGCGCTCTACGCGGATCCCTCGTTCCGATGGGTCGGGGTCTTGAACCCGCTCGCGACAGCGGCGACCGTGGCGCTGCTCTACGGCCTCGCTCGTCAGCTCGGGACCGGTCCGCGACGTGCGCGCTGGATTGCAGTCGCCTACGGCTTCGCCTCGCCATGGCCAGTTGCCGGTACCGCTGACCGGTACGTATTGCTGCGAATCGCTGGGCCACGTCGCACGGTGCGCCGACCGCGAGGGCACGGCTCCGGGCGAGCGGCACGTAGAGCATCGCCTGGCCGTACTGGCCGCAGTACGCGGTCCTGTCGCCGACGGCGACGGTGCGGGCCTGCTGCAGCTTGCGCCGGATCTGCGTGACCTTCACCGGCTGGACGGAGAGCGTCACGAACGCCTTGCCGTCCTCGCTGCGGTAGATGCACGTCGGCCCCTGCGCGCCCTCGGACGGCTCGAGGATCGGCGTGCCGAGGATCGCGCGGGCCTGGGCCTTGGAGACCAGGTTGCACGGCGTGAAGCGGCTGCGCGGGTCCTTGTCCTGGTTCGCGACGAGCGCCTGGTAGCCGGGCTGCTCGGCCTTGGCGCCCGAGCTCGTCCCCTCGTTCGAGCGCGCGCCCGGGACGGCGGAGTCGCCCTGCAGCTCGCCCTTGAGCGGGTTCCCGGCGGTGCCCGGCGCGCCCTTGGCGCCGTCGTCGCCGCCGCACGCGCTGAACGCCGCGACGGCCGCCGCGAGGGCCAGGAGGGTGAGGATCCGTGCCCGCATGATCAGCCTCCCGGGGCGAACAGGACGTCCACCCAGTAGTTCGTCGCGTTCCAGCTGGCGGCGGGGAACGTCGGGCTCGCGCTGTACGCGTAGACGCCGTTGAGCCCGTCGTCGTTCGAGATCGCCGTCAGCGGCGGGTTGGCGATCGCGCCGGACGAGAACGCCCCGCCGGTCGCGGAGTAGCCGCCCCGCGGCGCGAGGTACGCGGCCACGTAGGTCGTGTTCGCCGTGATCGACACCGGGTTCGCGAACGTGACCGTCTGCCAGCCCGTGGCCGACTCGGAGGCGAACGTCGCCTGGGCGAGCGGCGCGCCGCCGCCGGCGGCGTACAGGCTGCCGACGTGGGTGCCGGTGTTGCTCGCCGACTTGTAGAAGCGCAGGCCGGTGATCTGGCCGGCGACGGAGGAGCGGAACTTCACGCCGAGGTTGACGGCGCTGTTGTCGCCCGCGTCGACGACGCCCGGCGTGGCGAGCTCGAGGATCGAGGCCTTCGGGGTGACGGCCGACGTCGCGGCCGAGGCCGTCCCGGGACCGCCCGCGTTCACGGCCTGGACCTTGAAGGTGTACGCGGTCCCGTTCGTCAGGCCGGTCACCCGCGCCCGGGTCGCGTTGGCGCCCGCGTCGACCGGCGTGCCGGCGGTGGCGCCCGCGTAGGGCGTGATCCGGTAGCCCGTGATGGCGCTGCCGCCGTCGTCCGCCGGCGCGGTCCAGTCGACGTTGGCGGACTTCGTGTCGGCCTGCGCGGTGACGCCGCCCGGCGCGCCGGGGACGCCGGCGCCCGAGGGCGTGACGGCGTTCGACGGCGACGAGACGGGGCCGGCGCCGCCGGGGTTGATCGCCTGCACGGTGAACGTGTAGGCCGTGCCCGCGGTCAGGCCGGTGATGGTCTTCGTCGTGGCCGGCGGCGTGCCGGTCACGGTCGTCGCCGTCTGCGCGTTCGCGCCGATGTACGGCGTGACCTTGTACGACGTGGCCGAGCCGCCGCTGCCGGGCGCGGTCCAGCTGACCGTCGCCGAGCCCTGCCCGGCGGTCGCGCTGACGCCCGTGACCTGCCCGGGCGCGGTGCCGCCGGCGTAGAGCACGTCGACCCAGTAGTTGCCGGCCTGGAAGCTCGCGCTCGGGAACGCGGGCGCCGAGCCGTAGGCGAACACGCCGTTGCTGCTCGTGCCGTTGCCGATCGCGTGCAGCAGGCCGTTGTCGACCGCCGACGCGAGGCCGTTCGCCGTGACCGAGTAGTGGCCGTTCGGGGCGAAGTACGCCGCCACGTAGGTGGTGCCGGCGGTGATCGTTGACCGGGCTCGAGAAGAGCACGGTCTGCCAGCCGGTCGCGGTCTCGTTGGCGAACGTGGCCTGGGCGAGCGGGGCGCCGCCGCCGGCCGCGTACAGGCTGCCGACGTGCGCGCCGGTGTTCGCCGCGGCCTTGTAGAAGCGCACGCCGGTGATCTGGCCCGAGACGTCGGCGGTGAACTTGAGGCCGACGTTGACCGGATCCGACTCGCCGCTGTCGGCCGTGGCCGGCGTCGCGAAGTCGAAGATCGTCAGGCGCGGCACGATCGCGGCCGAGGCCGCCGACTGGGCGCCGGTCCCGACGGCGTTCGTCGCCGCGACCTTGAACGTGTAGCTCGACCCGTTGGTCAGCCCGGTCACGGTGGCGCTCGTCGCGCCCGCCCCGACCTGGACCGGGGTCTGGGCCGTGCCGCCGAGGTACGGCGTGACGGTCTGGCCCGTGATCGGGCTGTCACCGTCGCGCGCCGGCGCCGTCCAGCTCACCTGCGCCGAGGACGAGGCGGGCTTCGCGACGACGCCCGTGGGCGGGTCCGGGGCGACGGCCGCGCTCGGCGTGACGGCGTTGGACTGCGCCGACGCGGCGCCGGAGCCGTTCGCGTTGACCGCCTGGACCGTGAACCGGTACGCCGTGCCGGACGTCAGGCCGGTCACGACCTTGCTCGTCGCGGTGCCGTCCGCGGTCACGGGCGCCAGCGCGGTGGTCCCGTCGTAGGGCGTGATCCGGTAGGACTCGACGGGGCCGCCGCTCGCGGGCGCGGTCCACGTGACCTTCGCCGCGGTCGGGCCGGCCGCCTCGGCCGTGGGCGTCGCCACCGCGCCGGGGGACGGCATCGCGTAGAGCACGTCGACCCAGTAGTTCGCGCCGCGGTAGGAGGCGGACGGGAACGTGCTCGTCGCGCTGTAGGCGTAGACGCCGTTGGCCGACGCGGAGTTCGCGATGGCGTGGAGCGGGCCGTTGTCGGCTCCCGTCTCCAGGCCGCCGCCGGTCGACCGAGTAGTGGCCCAGCGGCGCGAAGTACGACGCCACGTACGTGGTCCCGGCGGTCACGTTCACCGGCGAGGAGAACGTCGCCGTCTGCCACCCGGACGCGGTCTCGTTCGTGAACGTGGCCGTCGCGAGCGGCGTGCCGCCCGTCGCGGGCCACAGCTTGCCGGTGTGCGTCCCGAGGTTCGCCCCGGACTTGTAGAAGCGGATGCCGGTGATCTGGCCGTTGAAGTCGGCCTTGAACTTCACGCCGACCTCGACCGCGCTCGGGTCGCCCGAGTCGGGCGTCGCCGGGGTGGCGAGATCGAAGATCGTCGCGTTCGGCGTCACGGCGGACGAGGGGCTCGAGGCGGGGCTCGAGCCGACCGCGTTCTTCGCGATCACGCGGAACGTGTACGCCGTCCCGTTCGTGAGCCCGGAGATCGTCGTGCTCGTGCCCGTGCCGGAGACCTGCGTCGGCGTCTGGGCGTTCGCGCCGATGTACGGCGTGACCGTGTAGCCCGTGATCGGGCTGTCGCCGTCCGCGCCGGGCGCGGTCCAGCTGACCCGCGCCGAGCGCGAGGCCGCCTCGGCCGACACGCTCGTGGGCGCCGCCGGCGCGACCGCGCCCTGCGGCGTCACCGCGTTCGACTGCGCGGACACCGGCCCGCCGCCGTTCGGGTTGATCGCCTGGACGGTGAAGCGTGTACGTCGTGCCCGTCGTGAGGCCGGTGATCGTGGTGTTGGTCACCGGCGGCGTGCCGGTGATCGTCTTCGGCGTCTGCGCGGTCGAGCCGACGTACGGCGTGATCTTGTACGAGGTCACGGCGCCGCCCGAGGACGGTGCGGTCCAGCTGACGTTGGCCGACGTGGTGCCGCCCGCGACCGCGCTCACGCCGGAGACGGCGCCCGGCGCCGAGGCGGGCGCGAAGACGACGTCGACCCAGTAGTTGGTGGCGCCGTACGAGCCGGTCGGGAACGTGCTCGCGCCGGCGTAGGCGAACACGCCGTTCGTGGTGGTGTCGACGCTGAGGCCCGTGTTCTGGACCGCGCCGAGGGTCGAGCTGCCCTGGAGCGCGCCGCCGTTCGGACCCGGGGCGGGATTGCGCTGGAAGTAGTCGGGCGTGGTCGAGAAGTGGCCGCGCGGCGCGAAGTACGACGCGACGTACGTGGTGTTGGGCTCGACCGTGACCGGGTTCGAGAACGTGACGGTCTGCCACCCGGTCGCCGTCTCGCTCTGGAAGGTGGCCTGCGCGAGCAGCTGGCCGTCGGCGCTCCAGATGCTGCCGGTGTGCGTGCCGGTGTTGGCGGCCGCCTTGTAGAAGCGCAGGGCGGTGATCGTGCCGAACTTGTCCGAGCGGAACTTCACGCCCAGCTCGGCCGGGCTGCCGTCCTGCCCGTCCGCCTGCTCGGGCAGCGGCGTCACGCCGGTGCTCATGATCGAGCAGGGGCAGTTGACGTTGACGGTCACGCCGGCCCCGGGCGTCTCGGTGTTGCCGCTGTCGTCGGTCGCGCGGACGCGGACCTTCGTCGACGGGTGGCCCTTCGCGATCCAGGTGTACGACCAGCTCGTC
Source organism: uncultured Acidobacteriota bacterium (assembly GCA_963770215.1). GTDB lineage: Bacteria > Acidobacteriota > Blastocatellia > Pyrinomonadales > Pyrinomonadaceae > PSRF01. The sequence goes on along the minus strand of CAVYOP010000004.1, from coordinate 18,010 downwards.
GTGCCCGAGGTGGCCGGATGCCACGTGGCGCCGTCGTCGGTCGAGACCTCGATGCCGGCGACCGTGCCGCCGCCCGCGTCGGTCGCGGTGCCGCTGATGGTCGACCGACTGGCCGTCCGTCACCGAGGACGGGGACGAGGTGATCGTCGACGTCGGCTTCGTCGTGTCGGTGGACGCGGTCGCGGCGGACAGGTTCGACTGCCGCGTCGCGGGCTGCGCGCCGAGGTCCGCGAACAGGTTGACCGTCGCCTGCTGCATGTTGCGGTCCTCGGGCACGTTGCCGCCGTTGTCGGCGTCGAGGCCCCAGGCCCACTGCACGGTGCCCGAGTTGAACACGCGCGCGCCGCTCGGGGCCTTGTACATCGTCATGTTGTGCGTCGCGGTGCCGTTCTGCTTGATCGCTGCTGCCGTAGTCGGTGAACACCTCGAGGCCGCTGGCGGTCGTCGAGGAGAGCTTGATCTGGCCGGCGGGGCGGAAGCCGTTGTCGGCGTCGACGTCCCACTCGTAGCCCGAGCGTGCTGGGCGCGAGCTGCAGCGTCTGGCCGGACGTGAGCGACGTGGCCGCCGTGTTGCGCCACAGGCGCAGGTTCTTGTAGGCGAACGGCACGGTGATCGCCGTCGTGCCGGCGTTGACGAGGAACGACAGGCCGCTCAGCGCGTTCTCGGGCTTGGGACCGTTCGCCGCGGTCGTGAACCGCGGGTCGCGCCAGGTGCCCGTGAACGTCTGCCGGATCCTGGTCTGCTCGCTCGAAGTGCGTGTCCTTGTAGGACGTCAGCGTCCGGTTCTGCGTCAGCCGGCCCCGACTGGCTCGGGCCGAAGCGGGTCTTCCAGAAGCCCGTGTTGCCGGAGAAGAAGGCGAGGTTGGTCGTGCCGGCGTCGCGCGCCGCCTCCATGCTCGCCCGCTGCGCGGCCGACCAGTACTCGTCGTGCCCGCTGGAGACGAACAGCTTGTGGTTCTGGCGCAGCAGCGCCGGGTTGCTGTTCGTGTCGACGCTCGAGATGTAGCTGACGTTGTAGCCGTTGCGCTCGAGCCAGCGGATCATCGGGTACTCGCCGCCGCTGAACAGCGCCGAGCGGCCGCCGTCGTCCGCCGCCGTGTTGAACGGCCGGTTGTAGGAGACCTTGAAGGCGCGCCTTGTACGTGCTCGGGTTGCCCGGCGGGCACGGGTCGTCGCACGTGTAGAGGCTGTTGCCGCCGTAGGTGTTGTACGCCTGCCACGTCGAGTCGGACGTCTGCAGCACGACGTCGGACGTGCTGCTGTCGTCGCGCACGACGAACGTGATGTGGCTCTCGCGCGCCGGTGTCGTTGCGGACCAGGTGGGCGATGTAGACGCCCGACACCGCGTCGCTCGGGACCGCCCACGAGCGCGGTCACCGACCAGTTGCCGCAGTCGATCAGGCCGGTGTCGGCGAACTTGTCGCACGGCGGGCTGCGTCGACGGGCCCGTCGGCGTGATGCCGCTCTTCCAGCACGCGCGCGCCGTCACCGCCGTAGTAGCCGAGGCGCAGGATGTCGATGTGGAAGTTCGACGTCGCCGACTTGATCTTGAACTGGACCGTCTGGCCCTTGTTCACGCTCATCTGCGTGGCGTAGCCCTGGATCGAGTCGTCGCCGGCCTTGTCGATCTGCCACGTCCTCGGAGTCCGCCCCCGGCAACGAGTTCTCGCACGCGACGGGGTTGGCGACAGGCGGCGTGCACACGCCGCGTGGGAGCGTTCCGGCGAGCAGGGCCAGACGCCGCGGCCAGCGGGCGGAGCGACGAGCAGAGGGCGAGCGCGCGAGGGCGGATCATCACGGGAGCAACGGGCCCGGCTGCCGCTGAACTCGCGGATGGAAAAGGGATGAGTCGCCGCTGCCGGATCAGCGCAGCACGACTTCGGCGCCGTCGCCGATCGCCATCGCGGAGGCTCCGGGCAGCCCGAATCCGCGCGCGATCCGCGCGCCGCGCCCGATCACGCTCGACTCGAGGCGGGTGCCGATGTAGCCGCAGCTCGGCCTCCGGCAGCACGATCGAGTGCTCGATCTCGGCGCCCTCGATCGACCACGTCGGCGCCGATCGAGGTGTACGGACCGATGTAGGCATCGCTGATCCGCGCGCCCGGCCCGATGATCACCGGGCCCGCGGAGCAGCGAGCGCGTCACGCGCGCGGTCGGGTGCACCACGCACCGCGCCCTGGATGTTGACTGCTCGAGCGTCGCCGGGATCGACCGAGGCGTCGAGCTTCTCGAGCACGCGCCGGTTGCTCTCCAGCAGCTGGGCCGTGGTCGCCGTGGCACGGCAGGCAGCCGTCGACGCGCTGGACGCGCACGCGACCGCCGCCTGCCGCGCACGCCGGCCACGGGGTCGGCGCGTCGGAGCGCGCCGGCGCGGAGGATCGCGACCGCCCGCGGGCTGAGCAGTAGCCGGGCGTGTCCGCGCGCGCCGGCCGCGGGTCGTTGCTGAGCAGCCGCAGCGCGAGCGCGTCGAGCTGTTCGCGGGCGAAGGCCGTGATGTGCGCGTGCATCCGGTCGCGCAGCAGCGCGCCGCCCTGCTGGACGAGGACCGGCTCGTCGGCCGATGAAGTCGCGCGCCCGCGGCGAGCGCGCCGGCGAGTCCGACGGCGGTCCCATTCGGCGTAGCGGACGTGCATCGCCCAGCTCGCGCCCGTCGCCGACCGCGTCCGGCGGATCGCGGCGGCCGCGTCGCGCGTCGGCGAGGATCGCCGCCTCGAGCACCCCGGCGGCGCGCAGCGCCTCGAGGTTGTGGAACAGGATCGGCCGGTTGCGCGACCGGGAAAGCTGCCTGGGCCCCGCGGGCGCCGCGGGCCACGCGCCGGTCGTCGCGGTCCCGCCCGGCGAGGATCAGGGCCTTTGCGATCTCCATATGCCGAGCAACGGCCGAAAGACCCCGTTCCGTCCGCGGCGGTTCGGAATTCGTCGCACGAAATACCGGCTCTGGTCGCCCCGCGCGCGCAAGGACGGGCCCCGACCGCGTCGTTGGTTCGCGCGTGCATCCATCGACAAGGAGAACGACCGGTGATCAACCTTGCGGTCGTCGGCTACGGCTACTGGGGCCCGAACATCGTCCGCAACGTCATGGATCGCCCGAGCTCGCGCTCTGGGGCCTCTGCGAGATGAACGACGAGCGCGTGAGAAGTTCACCGCCCGCTATCCCGGGCGTGCGCACGACGGCAGCTTCGACGAGGTCCTCGCCGATCCGTCGGTCGACGCCGTGTCGATCGCCACGCCGCCCGCGACCCACTTACACGCTCGTCAAGCAGCGCTCGAGGCCGGCAAGCACGTGCTCGTCGAGAAGCCGCTCGCCACCAGCCGCGCGACGCCGAGGAGCTCGTCGACGCTCGCCGAGCGCAAGGGCCTCGTGCTGATGCCCGGCCACACGTTCCTCTACAGCCCGCCGGTCAACAAGGTCCGCGCGCTGATCGAATCCGGCGAGCTCGGCGAGATCTACTTCATCACCTCGTCGCGCATGAACCTGGGCATCTACCAGCCCGACGGCGTCGTCAACGACCTTGCGCCGCACGACCTGTCGATCCTCCTCTACTGGCTCGACCAGCCCGTCTCGATGGTCGTCGGCGTCCGGCTCGACCGTCTTCCAGGACGGGATCCCGGAGACCGCGTTCCTGACGCTCTGCTTCGAGGACGGCCCGACCGCGAACGTCCAGCTCTCGTGGCTCGCGCCGCACAAGGTGCGCCAGACGATCGTCGTCGGCAGCAAGAGGATGGTCGTCTACGACGACGCCGCGTTCGACGGCGCGATCCGCATCTACGACCGCGGCTTCGACTTCACCGAGCCGGCGACGTTCGGCGAGTACCAGCTCACCTACCGCTCCGGCGACATGCTCGTGCCGCGGCTGGACGCGGCCGAGCCGCTCGGGCTCGAGCTCGCCGACTTCGCGAACGCGATCGCGACCGGCGACGAGCCGCGCTCGCACGCCCGGCTCGGCGTCGAGATCGTGCGCATCCTCGAGGCCGCGCACGCAGTCGCTGACCTCCTCCGGCCGCCCGGTCGCGCTCGGCGGCGGCCGCGACTTCACGCTCGCGCAGTCCGCGGCGCGTAGCCGCCGCGCGCAAGGGCCTGGGGCGGCAGGCCGACTTGCACGGTCGGCGCCCGCCGAGCCCCGCGCCGCGACGCGACGCATCCTGACGAGCCGGCGACCGGACGGAGGACCGGGCCGGCACGCCCGCCCACACCTCCCCGGCCGGCACATCGCGCGTGACGACGGCGCCCATGCCCACGAGGGCGCCGGCGCCGATCGTGCGCCCCTCGCGGATCAGGCACCCGGAGCCGAGATACGCGCCCGTCGCCGACCGTGCACGTCACCGGCGACCCGCACGCCGGCCGCGATGGTCACGTAGTCGCCGAGCACGTCGTCGTGCGTGAGCACCGTCTGCGGCATCAGCGCGCCGTGCGCGCCGACCTGCACGTCGACCGTCGCCACGACCCCGGCCAGGACGACCGTGCCGTCGCCGAGCGCGCACGACGGCGGGATCACCGCGGTCGGATGCACGAGCGTCGCGTAGCGCTCCGGCGCGAGCCCGAGGCGCTCGACGATCTCCCGCTTCGAGTGCGAAGTTGCCCGGGTGCCCGGTGCAGACGACGACCCGCGCGTCCGGGCGGTCGGCGAGCGTCTCGACCGCCGCCGAGCACGCGGACGTCCCGAGACCTCCGTCCCCCAGCGCGCCGGATCGTCGTCGAGGAACCCGAGCAGGTCCCAGCGCGGCGCGTCGCGCGCCGCGTTGATCGCGCGGACGGCCTCGGCCGTCTCGCGGCCGAAGCCGCCGGACCCGACCAGGATGAGGGGCTCGGGGCGCGATCAGACGCCCTCGCCGTGCCCACCGCCGCCACCACAGCATGTTGCGGATCCTCCGGTGCACGGCGGACAGCATGAGCGGCTGCAGGTAGGGCAGACGGCGGGACCGACCTTGCTGCGCCAGCGCAGGCCCCAGTACTCGGGCAGGCGCTCGGAGCCGGGTAGGTCGGCTCGCGCGAACTCGCACGAGCTCGGCGATCGGCGTCTCGTCCATGCGCCGCCGCTCGTACGCGCGGCACGCCCGCCACAGCGCCTCCTTGGCCATCTTGCGGTCGGCCCGCCGCCGCAGCGCGTGCCGCGCCGTCGACTCCGTCGCCGTGCGCGCTCGAAGACGGCGTCGTACGCCGCCTTGCGCTGCTGCAGGTCGACGATCGGCACGCGCTCGTGCGGTCATCTGCGCGCCGTGGATGCGGTAGTACGCCTGGTCGACGCCCTTCAGGTAGCGACGTCGGCGTGCGACGGCGAACCGCATCCACATCTCGACGTCCGCCGGTGTGCGGCAGCTCCGGCATGTAGCCGCCGATCGCCTGCTGGAGCGACGGTGCGCACGACCACCGTCGGGCGACGAGACGACGCGAATGGCCGAGCCCGCACACCGTGCGCAGCCAGTCGCTGCCGCTCCAGACGGTCACGCCCGGTCGGCTGCGTCCGCGGGCTCGGGCACGTCGTCGGTGTCCGTGCACAGTCGATCGCGTGGCCGTAGACGAAGCCGACCTCGGGTTGCGCCTCGAACACCGTCGGCGGCGCGCTGCGAGCGCGCCCGGCGCCAGCATGTCGTCGGCCGAGATGAGCACGCGAGTAGTCGCCGTCCGCCCACTCGAGCAGGCCCTCGTTGTAGGTGGCGATGTGACCCCTGTTGAGCTCGTGCACGCGGACCTCGACGCGCGGATCGTCCGCGGCCGCCAGGCGCCGCGCGACGTCGGCGCTGTCGTCGGGCGACGCGTCGTCGATGATCAGCACCCGGACGTCGACGCCCTCCTGCGTCGAGGACGCTCTCGACGCATTCGGTCGAGGAAGCGCCCGTAGCGGTAGCACGGCACGACGACGCTGACGCTGGGCCGGCGTGCGGCTCATCGTCGCGAGCAGACGGGGCGAACGGCGTCGACCGAGGATCGTGCGCGTTCGACGGCCCGGCGAGTAGTCTCGCGCAGCGACGCAATCGGCGCCGCCGGCCGCGAGGCGGCCGCAGCGCCGCGGGCTGCGCCTCGAAGCGGCGCATCGAGCGCCTCGACGGCCGCGGCGAAGCGCGACGACGTCGCCGTTCTCGATCGCGTGCGCGAACGGCGGGCCGGAACAGCTCGCGGCCGCCGAAGCCGTCGAAGCCGACGACGCGGCATCCGCAGGCCAGCGCCTCGAGCGGGGGCAGGCCGAAGCCCTCACGCTCCGAGAAGCTGAGGAAGATCGCGGCTGCTCGCGCAGCAGATCCGGCCGACCTCGCGCTCGGTCGGCCCGTGGATCGGCACGACCTCCCAGCCGTCGCAGCGCGCCGCGCAGCTCGAGCGAGCTTGAGGACCTGCGCCGCCTCGTCCGGGCCGGCGGCGCGTCATGTACGCGATCGCGTTCGGCCGGGAGCCACGCGCGGCCGGGTGATGGAGCGGCCGGATCGATCGCCGTGCCGGATCCGCTGCACCGGGAGGTCCGGGAACGCGTAACCGCATGACCTCGGCTGCTGTCGTCGGAGACGACGCATCGACCGCGGCGAGATCGGGGTTGTCGCAGGTACGGCGCGGCGGCGCGCGCGCCGCCCGCGAGCGATCGAGTCCAGCGCGAGATACGCGCCCTGGTTGAAGATCACCTGCCGGATGCCCGTCGGCAGCGTCGCGGATCGCCGCGCCGTAGACCTCCGGGCACCGCGATCACGTCGCGCGTGCGCTCGAGCGCCACCGTCGCCGGCGGCGACGATCGGCGTGCCGTGTGCTCGAACCAGTGAGCAGCGGAAGCCTGCGGCCGCCGGTGCACGACCGCCGGCCGACATCCCGGCCGCGGTGAGCGACGCCCGACGCGCGCGGTAGCGGCTTGCGCAGCCCGCCGCGCGGCCGCGTTCGCAGTCCGGCGCGACGCATGTACACCGTCGGCTGCGCCGCGGCCCGAGCCGGGTGCGACCACGCAGCCGGGGACGCGCTCGTGGCCGCCGCGCCGCGATCGCCCGCCCGGCGCGCCACGCTGCGGCGGGCCGGTCCGGTCAGCAGACGGTCGGCTCGCGCCGACGGCTCATGCCGGCGACGGCCGCCAGGTGGCGCGCGAGCGACGCGATGACGCGGTCCTGCTGCTCGTCGGTCAGGCCGGCGAACAGCGGCAGCATCATCGAGCCGTCGCGACGCCGCGTCGGTGTGCGGCAGCGCGGCCGCCGCGCCGGCGTAGGACGCCTCGCGGTGGATCGCCATCACGCCGCGGCGCGTCGGGACGCCGTCGAGCAGCATCAGGCGCATCAGCTCGTTGCGGTCGACCGGGGCGTCCGGCGCGAGCGTCACCGCGTAGGACTGCCAGGTGCGCTCGGCGTATCCGGGCTCGAACGGCGGCTCGAGGAACGGGATCTCCTCGATCGCCGCCGTGTAGCGCGCCGCCAGCCGCGCGCCGCTCGGCGAGGATCTCGTCGAGCAGGTCCAGCTGGCACGAGGCCGAGCATCGCCTGCATGTCGGTCATGCGGTAGTTCCAGCCGCGCTCGGGATAGGTCTCGATGACCACGTCGCGCGCGTCGTGGCGGGCGAGGTCGGAGACGTCCATCGCGTGCTGGCGGAGCTGGCGCAGGCGCGCCGCGACCGCGGGGTCGTTCAGCGTGATCATCCCGCCCTCGCCGGTGGTGATCACCTTGCGGGGGTGCAGGGAGAAGCAGGCGAGCGGCCCCATCGAGCCGATCGTGCGGCCCTTGTAGCGCGCGCCGATCGCGCACGCGGCGTCCTCCACGAGCTGCACCCCGTGGCGGTCGGCGATCGCGAAGAAGGCGTCCATGATCGGCCGGGAGGCCGAGCTGGTGGACCGGCATGATCGCCTTGGTGCGCGGCGTGATCGCGCGCTCGGCGGCGTCCGGGTCGAGGTTGAAGGTCCGCGGGTCGACGTCGGCGAAGACCGGCGTCGCGCCGCACTGCCAGACCGAGTTGGCCGTGGCGATGAACGACATCGACGGGACGATCACCTCGTCGCCGGGACCGACGCCGGCGACGTGCAGCGCGAGCTGGAGCGCGGTCGTGCAGTTCGAGACGGCGACGGCCTCGGCCGCGCCGACCCGCTCCGCGAAGCGCGTCTCGAACTCGCGCACGCGCGGGCCCTGGGAGACCCAGCCCGTGGCGATGACCCGGGCGACGGCGTCGCCCTCGTCGCCGCGCAGGGTCGGGCGGCTGAAGGGGATCTCGCTCACGACGCCCCCGCCAGCATGCGGGTGGGCTGCGTGGGCACGCCGGCGCGCTCGCCGCGCCACCACTCGACGAGCCGGGTGAGCCCCTCCTCGAGGTCGACCTCGGCCTCGAAGCCGAGCTCCTCGCGGGCGACGTCCGTGCCGGCGAGGCGCCGGGTCACGCCGTTGACGGCGCGCTCGGGGCCGTGCTCGACCGCGAGGTCGGAGTCCATGACCTTGAGCAGCATCTCGGCGAGCCCGAGCAGGCTGGTCTCGACGCCGCTCGCGACGTTGTAGACCACGTCGGTCCGCTCCGTCGCCGCGGCGAGCATGTTCGCCCGCGCGATGTCGCCCATGTAGATGAAGTCCATCGTCTGCTGGCCGTCGCCGAAGATCAGCGGCGGCTTGCCCTCCGAGATCCGCTCCATCCAGCGGACGAGCACCTCGGTGTAGAGGCCGTGGACGTCCATCCGCGGGCCGTAGACGTTGAAGTAGCGCAGGGCGACGTAGTCGAGCCCGTACATGGCGTGGAAGCTGCGCAGCAGCCCCTCGTTGAACGACCTTCGCCGCGCCGTAGAGCGTGTCGTTGGCGTAGGGGTGGTGGTCCTCGCCGGTCGGGAACTCCTCGGCGAGGCCGTAGACCGACGCGGACGACGAGGCGACGACCTTGCGCACCTCGGCCTCGACGGCCGCCTCGAACACGTTGTACGTGCCGTCGACGAGCACCTCGAGCGCGAGCCGCGGCTCCTCCGCGCACTGCGTGATGCGGATCGCGGCGTGATGGAAGAGCACGTCGACGCCGGCCATCAGCTCGTGCACGAGCGCCCGGTCGCGGATGTCGCCCTCGACGAGCTCGACGGCGCCGTTGGCGCGCGCCCAGTCGAGGTTCTCCCGCCGCCCGCGGACGAAGTTGTCCAGCACGACGATCTCGTCCGCGCCGGCGAGCACCAGCTCGTCGACCACGTTGGACCCGATCGCCCCGCCGCCCCCGGTCACGAGGACCTTGCCGATACCGCTCACAGTCGCTCCTTGATCTCCATGGTCGGGTAAGTCAACGGGCGGCGGCGCGGCGATCTTCCGCGCCGTACGGCGGCGGCGCGCCGCAGACCACGGCGAGGCCGAACGCCTCGGCGCGCGCGCGGCGCCGGTACCGCGGCCGCAGCGCCGCCAGCGGCGCGAAGACGGCGACCCGCAGCAGGTGCCCGAGCGCCAGCGAGGCGTGCAGCGCCGCCGCGCGCGGCCAGGCGAAGTGCTTGTAGGCGTAGCGCCGCCGCGAGTGCCCGAGCTGCCCGACCATCTCCGGGCGCTTGTTGTCGCCCTCGTGGTGGGTGATCGTCATCTGCGGCAGGTGGCGGACGTCCCAGCCGTGGAGCCGGAAGCGGCGGCACCAGTCGGTCTCCTCCGCGTAGAGGAAGAAGCCCTCGTCGAGCGGGCCGGTCTCCTCGACGGCCTCGCGCCGGACCAGCAGGAACGCCCCCACCAGCCAGTCGGCGGACCGCTCCTCGCCGTAGCGGTCGAAGTCCGTGTCGAGCTCCTGGAACCGCGCGAGCCACGGCACGCTGCCGGCCCCCAGCGCCTCGCCGAAGCCGCGCGCGGGCGTCGGGAAGCGGCGGATCGACGCGAGCAGCGTGCCGTCGGTGGCCCGCTGCAGGACGCTCGCGGCCCCGACCTCGGGGCGCGCGTCGAGCGCGGCGACGAGCTCGGCGAACGAGCCGTGCTCGATCTCGACGTCGGGGTTGAGCAGCAGCACGTAGCGGCCGCGCGCGTGCGGCAGCGCGACGTTGTTGCCCGCGGCGAAGCCGCGGTTGGTCGAGCGGAAGACCGTCACGTCCGGGAACGCCGCCTCGACCGCGTCGGCGGTGCCGTCGCTCGAGCCGTTGTCGACGACGAGCCACTCGGCGCTGATCGGCCCGAGCGCCGCGCGCGCCGAGCGGAGGGTGGCGAGCGCGAGCTCGCGCCCGTTGAAGGTGACGACGATCACGCTGAGGTCGGGGCGCTCCATGTGCAGGAGGAACGTCCCGCGCCCGGGCGATCTTCCGGGCTCAGGCGGTCCCGGGGCGCGCCGCGGCGCGCCAGACGCGCCGGGGGTCCGGCGCGACGGCGATCGCGAAGGCGAAGCACAGGAAGGCGACGAGCCCGACCGCGGCCACCTTGAGCGCCGGGCTCTTGCCCGGCTTGTTGCGCATCACGATCGGCGTGACGCGCTGGACGTCGAACGGCTGCAGCACCTTGGAGCCGACCGGCACGCCCTCGGACGCGAGCCGCGCCGTCGCGCCCTCGGCGAGCGCGCGGGCGACCTCCGGCTTGGCACCGCGCGCCTCGAGCGTGAGGACGGGCAGGGTGTCGTCGTACTCGACGGTGATCAGGTACGGCGCCGTGACGATCGCCGCCGCCTCGGTCGCGCGCAGCGGCAGCGCGGTCTCCGCCTCGGGCGCGAGCAGGCGCGGCTCGATGATCCGCAGCTGCGCGGGGTCCAGCCCGGCCGAGCGGGCGATCGCCGTCCGGGCGGCGTCGCCCGTCAGGTCCTCCGCGAGCATCTGCGTCCGCCAGACCAGGCTGTCCGCGCCGTAGGGGTCGGCGTCCGCCAGCTGGGACTTGCCGGTGTCGACGATCATCCGCGCCCAGGCGACGCCGACGGGCGGCGTCGGGCTGCCGCCGGCGCCGAAGGCGAGCAGCACCGCGGCGATCGCGGCGACCAGGACGGCGATCCGCCGGCGCCACAGCACCCGGAGGACGAGGACGAGCTCCATCGGCTCAGCGCGGCGCCATCGCGGCGTCCGCGTCGGCCAGCCGCTCGTCGTCCGCCGCCTCGCGCCAGCCGGTGCGGACCCGGGCGAGGAAGATCACGGTGGCGCTCGCGGCCGCGAAGGTGAGGAAGAAGGCGAGCAGCGCGGCCTGCCAGTGCACGCCGCCGTTGATCACGGCGCCCTCGGCGCGGCCGAGCTGGACGATCTGGATCTGGTCCTTGGCCGGCGTCTGCTCGGTGCTGGCGAGCCCGCCGAGGTAGCCGCGCAGCTCGTCGACCGCGGCGTTCGCGAGACTCTGCGACGTCCCTGCGGACGGCGACTGCGCGTAGATGTCGAGCATCGGGACGGTCGGGTTGGCGGAGATGCTGATCCGGTACTGGTCGGTCGACTTGAGGATGTCCGACATCGACTTCTGGTTGCCGTTCTCCGCGCGCGCCTGCGGCTGCTGGCGGGTGAGCGGCGCCGAGATCTGCAGCGTCTCGAAGGGCACGCCGGCGCGCTTCGCGATCGCCTGCCGGACGGGCGCGCTCGCCATCACGTTGCCGAGCAGGACCGCGCGGTTGGTCAGCGCCTCGAGGCTGTAGGTGTCCTGGCGCAGATCGGACAGGGCCGAGGTCGGCGTGTCGACGATCACGTGGGTCGAGGCCGTCGCCATCTCGAGCGAGCGCGGCGTGAGCTTGAACGGCGAGAGGCTGATCTGCTCGACGCTCCACACCGCGGCGATCAGCGCGAGCACCAGGCTCAGGACGACGCCGACGCGCAGGCGCCAGAGGGTGTGGATGCGCTTGCCGAGGCCCATGTCTCCAGCCGACCAACGCGGCGGGGCGCGCCGGGACTTGCGGAGCGTCAGCGCTGGCGCTCGACGTCGCGCAGCATCCGCCCCGGATGCGCGCCGGGGCGCCGGTCCCGCCGCCGCAGGGGCCGCGGGTGGATCGGCTCGGACGCGGTCCGCACGCGCTGCGTCACCGCGACCGCCACGAGCCCGGAGAGGTAGAGGAAGATGTAGGGGCCGTGCGGGAAGGACATGACGTCGTAGAGCGTCGCGGCCATCAGGAAGGCGATCGCCGCCGAGGCGCCGACGAGCGCGACCGGCGCGGCGCGCGGATCGCGCGCCGCGATCGGGCGCCGCGCGACGACGACCACCGAGAGGATCATCAGGACGAACGTCACCAGCCCCAGCACGCCCATCTCGATCGTGCGGTGGAGGATCTCCGAGTCGAGGATCCGGTAGTCGACGTGGTTGTAGCTGCCCCAGCCGCGCCCGAACGCGAGGTGGCTCCAGACGTCGGGCCGGACCGCGTCGTAGTCCGAGGTGCGGTCGCTCACCGTCGGCACCTCGGCGGCGTCGGATCGCGTGAACAACCCGATCGTCGTGCTGATCGCGCCCGGTGATATGACGCTGATCAACAGGAGCGCGACCATCCCGAGCGGCGCCAGCTTGAGCAGCTCGCGGCGGCGGAAGTAGGCGATCGTCAGCACCACCGCGACCGGGGCGATCAGCGCGCTCTTGCGGTACGTCGCGAACATGGCGGCGACGAGCAGGCAGGCCGCGAGCCCGTAGAAGATCCGGCCGCGGCGCTCCGCGCCGAGCAGGCCGACGATCGCCACCGGCAGCGCGAACGACAGCATCGTCACGGCCTCCAGCGGCACGCCGGCGGAGCCCCGGACCAGCCGGCGGCCCAGCCCGTCGACCTCGTCGCGCGGAGTCCTGGACCACCGTGAACGCGCCGGGCAGCAGCTTGTCCGACCACTCGTAGAACAGGTTCTGGCTGAAGCGGTACTCCCAGATCATCCCGAGCGCGAGGATCACGCCGAGCCAGAGCGTCAGCTTGAGGAACGCGGGCACCTCCGCGAGCCGCACCCCGCTCGCGACGATCACGAACAGCGACACGTAGGAGACCACGAGCGGCAGCTTCTTCAGCGACAGGTCGAGCTCCAGCGAGTGGTTCAGCGAGCGCGCGTCGAGCACGACCCCGAGGAACGCGACGGCGAGGAAGACCGCCGACCATGACGTGGATCCAGGTCAGCCTGATCCGCGGCCGGTAGCGCCCGCCGGCGGCGATCGCGAGGACCCAGACCGCGAAGACGATCGGCAGCACCAGGCGGTCGCCCTTGAGGTCGATCGGCAGCGAGGCCGAGAGCTGGATCGAGTTGAACGGGACGAGCCAGAGCAGGCAGATGAAGCCGGCGATCGTCCACGGCAGCAACCGGGTGGTGTGCGGCCAGGCGTCCTCGACGGGCGTGGGGATCCGGCGGTCCTCGCGCTCCGCCGGGACGGCCCCGGCACGGCGCCGGCGCAGCGCGACGACGCCCAGCGCCGCGGTCAGGCTCAGGCAGAAGGCGACCAGGAACGTCAGGCCGAAGATCGTCGGCGTCGCGCCACCGTTGACGACGCCCCCGCGCGCGGGGGCGAGCTGCTCGAGCGCGACCAGGTCCTTCGTCGGGCAGTCCCTGCTTGCCGGCGAGGTCGTCGACGTAGCCGCGGAGCGCGGTGACGACCGCGTCCGCGAGTCCGCTGCGCCTCCTCCGTGGTCGGCGCCTGCGCGTAGACCTCCATCGTCGGCGTCGTCGGGCTCGCCTGGGCCTCGACGCGGTACTGGTGGTTCGACCAGTCGATCTCGCTCGCGCGCTGCTCGCTGTTGGGCTCGGTGAGCGAGAGCGGGACGAACGCGGTCATGCGCCCGACGCCCGCGAGCTTGTCCTTCGGGATGCCGGCGATCGCCGCGGCGCGATCCAGCACGGGCGGGGTCACGGCGGTGCGGGCGAGCAGCTCGGCGTGCTTCACGAGCGTGCTCAGGTCCTGCGGGAGCGCCTTGCGGTCCTCGATCGACGGCGCCGGGGTGTCCACGCGCACGTTGGTGACCGCGGCGGAGATCGAGCAGGCCGGCGCCGCACCGACGTTGAGCCGGGCCGCGGCGAGACCCACGAGCAGGCAGCCGCAGACGATCGCCACCAGGAGGCGCTTGCGCTCGAGAAGGTACGTCGTCGTCGTCATGCTCCACCGCACCAACGCGCGCCGTCCCGCAGGACTTGCTCGGCGCGGTGGAAGCGCGGGCGCCGGATCCGCGTTGCTTGCCCCGGTGAGCGACGCAAGGACGAACGAGGAGCTGACCGAGAAGACCGCCTCCGGGCTGCGGTGGATCACGCTCGCCCGGATCGCGACCGAGCTGCTGCTGGTCGCCTCGATGGTCGTGCTCGCGCGGCTGATCCCGCCGAGCGCCTTCGGCATGTTCGCGGTCGCGGTCATCGTGCAGGAGCTCGCGGTGAACGTGCCCAGCGAGGGCGTCGGCAGCGCGCTCGTCCAGCGCCGGACCGTCGAGCGCGCGCACCTCCAGGCCGGGCTGGCCTTCAGCCTGCTCCTGGGCCTCGGCCTGGCGCTGCTGACGCTCCTGCTCAGCGTCGTCCTCGTGCAGCCGATCTTCGGCACGGGCACCGCGCAGCTCGTCGCGCTGACGACGCCCTGGTTCCTGATGGGCGCGATCGTCGCGGCTCCCGCTCGCGCACGCTGCGCCGGCGACCTCGACTTCCGCCGCACTCTCGCTGCTCGGCCTCGTCCAGAGCGCCGGACGCGCTCGATCGCCTCGGTCGTCTTCGCGGTCGCGTTCGGGCTGGAGGGCGGCGCGCTCGTGCTCGGCGGGCTGGCCGGCATGTTCGCGATGCTCGTCGCTGGCGCTCGTCTTCGCGCCGATCCCGCTGCCGCGCTGGCGCACCGCGGCGCTCCGCGACCTCCTGCTCCTACGGCGGCCCGGCCTCGATCGCCTCGATCGCCTGGGTCGGGTTCCGCAACGGCGACTACGCGATCATCGGCGCCAAGCTCGGCACCGCGCAGGCCGGCTTCTACTGGCGCGGCTTCCAGCTCGCCGTCGAGTACCAGGCGAAGATCAGCTCGATGATGACGCCAGATGGCGTTCCCGGTGCTCGCCCGGACCGTCGGCGCCGGACGAGATGTTCGCGCTCCGGCGCCGCATGGTGCGGCTGCTCACGGTCGTGGTCTTCCCGCCGCTGACCTGCCTGGTGATCCTCGCGCCGATGCTCATCCCGTGGCTGTTCGGGCCCGACTGGGAGCCGGCCGTGCTGCCGACGCAGATCCTCGCCGGCGCGGGCGCCGCGACGGTCGTCATCGACGCGGTCGGCACCGTGCTCATGGCCTCCGGGCGCTCACGCGCGATGCTCGGCTACGGCGTGGCGCACTTCCTCGTCTACGTCGTCGCCGTGCTCATCGCCGCCTCGTACGGGCTCACCGCCGTCTGCTGCGCGGCGGTCGGCGTCCACCTCGTCTTCACTCGCCGTCGCGTACCAGGTGCTGCTCCGCGAGCCGCGCCGACCGCGTGCTCCGGTTCATCTGGGACGACATGTCGGCCGCCGTGACCGGCTGCGCCGTGCTCGCCGCGACAGCGTGGCCGGCGTACGCGCTGCTCACGAACGCGGGCGCGCCGACCGTCATCGTGCTCGGCGCCGTCACCGCGGTCGCCGCGATCGCCTACCTCGGCACGCTGGCCATCTGGTTCCCGGCCGACGCGCGCGACCTCCGCTCGCTGATCCGGCGGGTGCGTGCCCACCGCCCGGATCCACGCGGTGTTCCGCCGCGTCGCGGTCCCGGCGGGCAGGTCGTCGTGAGCGCCCGCAAGGCGGCCGGCCCGTCGCGCGTTGGTGCGGCATGAGCGACGTCGCGATCGTGACCGGCGCCCCGCCGGCGGTCTGCGCGGACGCGGCGCGGCTGCTCGCCGGCGCCGGGTTCACCACGCCCGACGGCGCGCTCGCACCGGACCTCCTGGTCGTGGTGGCGCTCGGCAACGACGCCGCGCGCGGGCGGGCCATCCGCACCGGCGCCGACCTCACGCCCACGCGCCGCCCTGCTGGCGGTCCTGCCCGGCGACACGCCGCGCGCCTCGCTCCGGCGCGCGCTGCTGGCCGGCGCCGCGGGCATCGTGCTCGAGCCGGTGCTCGACCGCGCCCTCGTGCCGACGGCGCGGGCGATGCTCGCCGGCCAGCTGACCGTGCCCGGCGACCTCGGCCGCGTCATCGCGCCGCGGCCGCTGTCGCACCGCGAGAAGGAGATCCTCCGGCTCGTGGTCGACGGGGCCACGAACCGCGAGATCGCCCACAAGCTCTACCTGGCGGAGAGCACCGTGAAGACGCACCTCTCCTCCGCGTTCCGGAAGATCGACGCGCGGTCGCGCTCGGAGGCCGTCGCGCGGATCCAGGACCCCGAGGCCGGGATCGTGCTCGGCGTCGTCGAGCTGGCCGACGTCGCCGCCTCCTGACGCCGCGACCCTGGACCTTCGTCCTGGGGCTGAGATTCGGATGAACGTCCGTCCAGCTGAGGAAGCGAGGCTAAAGGCCGGGCGTTGATCGGTCGGAATGACTCCGCAAGTCGTCGCCAGGCTGACGATCCACGAGCAGGATGCCGTGGGCGCCCGCGTCACGTCAGTGCCGTCACGTGCCCTGCGCGGGCCCCGTGGCCTGCGCCTGGTCGAGGGCGGCGACCGCTCGTTCCCGCTGCGGCGCGACTCGGTCCAGCGCCGGCTGCTCGCGCTCGCCGACGTCCTCTTCGCGATGGTCGCGCTGTGGCTCGTGCTCACGATCCCCGGCAGCGGCGACGCCCCCGGGCTCGCGATGCTGGCCGCGATCCCGCTCCTGGTGCTCATCTTCAAGATGGCCGGCCTCTACGACCGCGACCAGCTCCGGATCGTCCACTCGACGCTCGACGAGCTGCCGCTCCTGCTGCAGCTCACCGGGCTGTACGTGCTCGGCGTCACGATCCTCCAGTCGGTCGCCGTGCAGGGGTCGCTCGGCGGCGCGCAGATCGCCGCGCTGTGGGCGGCCACCCTGCTCGCCGTCGCCGGCGGCCGCACGCTCGCCCGCTTCGCCGGCGGTCGCGTGATGCCGGTCGAGCGCTGCCTCGTCATCGGCGCCCGCGCCCGCGCCGAGCGGATCCGCGAGAAGCTCGCCAGCAGCGGCGCCCGCACCACGGTCGTGGCCACGTTCCCGCTCGAGGGCGCCGACGACGGCGACTACCTGGACGAGCACAGCATGCGCCGCATCGTCGGCGATCTCCGCGTCCACCGGATCGTCATCGCCCCCACGACCACCGACTCGCACGAGATCGTCGACCTGATCCGGGTGGCCAAGTCCGCCGGCGCGCAGGTGAGCGTGCTGCCGCGGATGCTCGAGGTCGTGGGCTCCGCCGTGGAGTTCGAGGACGTCGACGGCATGACGCTGATGGGCGTCCGCCCGTTCGGGCTGCCGCGCTCGTCGCGTGCGCTCAAGCGCGGGTTCGACCTCGTGGCGACGACGATCGGGATGATCGCCGTCGCGCCGATCATCGCCATCCTCGCCCTCGCCGTGCGGATCGACAGCCGCGGCCCCGTCTTCTACCGCCAGGTCCGCGTGGGCCGCGACGGGCGGACGTTCCGGATCTTCAAGTTCCGGTCGATGGTCGTCGACGCCGACGCGCGCAAGGACGAGCTCCGCGGTCTCAACGAGGTCGGCGAGGGCATGTTCAAGATCAGCGACGACCCGCGCGTGACCCGCGTCGGCCGCCTGCTGCGCCGGACCTCGCTCGACGAGCTGCCCCAGCTCTTCAACGTGCTGCGGGGCGAGATGAGCCTCGTCGGCCCGCGGCCGCTCGTCTGCGACGAGGACGCGCTCGTGCTCGGGCTCGACCGCAGCCGGCTGCACCTCACGCCCGGCATGACCGGGCCGTGGCAGGTCCTCGGCGCCCGCGTCCCGATGCAGGAGATGCTCGGGATCGACTACCTCTACGTGTCCGGCTGGTCGCTCTGGGCGGACATCAAGCTGCTCGTCCGCACCGCGCGGCACGTGCTGCGCAGCGGCAACGTCTGAGCCGCTCCTCCCCTTCCGCGCGTCGGCGGATGGATGAAATTCGTACCGGTCGGGTGAGGCCGGCGGCGATTCGCGCCGAAACGGGGTACGAGGAATGACACCGTGACCCCGATCGTCGACACCCAATGCCGCTGATCGTCGTGCCGATCGTCCTCGCGACCTGGATGCTCGTGCTCGTCGCCGTCGTCGCCCTGTGCCGCAACGCGGCCCGCGGCGATCGCGTCGTGACGGCCGCGCGGGGGCGCGCCGAGCGGCGCTTCCTGCGCTTCG
>CAVYOP010000003.1:0-593855 GCA_963770215.1 uncultured Acidobacteriota bacterium | reverse complement strand
GGTAACGATCTGTATCTTCTGGTCGATTCGCAAGAGAAGCAGATGCTCGACGCGATCGATGGCCGTCGCAGTGTTGCGGAGATTCTGGATACGGTCGGTGGACAATCTGCGGCGGCTTTCTTCCGCAAGCTCTGGTTGTACGATCAGGCGGTGTTTGATACGTCGAAAGCTCAGTAACGCGTGTGGACTTCTGGGAACGACAGATACGCAGAGCCGGCGAACTTGCCAACACGACGGATGTCACCAATGGGTTGCTCGTCTTCTACACGCGTCTGCTCCAGGCGCAAAGTCAGGTATATGAATTTCTTTTAAATCGACAAGACTGGGTTCCCACGGGCGAACTAGAGCGAGACCTACCGGCATTTCAATCCGCATTCAGTTTTATTCTCGATGCTGTCGAAGAAGCCGGTTCCCGTGCACTCATCGAACAAGCACAAAATCTACCGGCAACTGACGAAATGTTGCTGAATTACTGGCACACGCCGTCTGACACCGAGTTCTTCGCAAAAGCGTTTCTCCAACCTTACGGGCTATACGTTAGTGGCATCGGCGCAACTCGCGAACTGATTAGCGAGCGGCTGTGTCCGCGCTGTGGCGGCAAACCTCAGCTTAGTTTTCTGCAGAACAAAGAAACCACCGCCGAGAGCGGTAATCGTGACTTGATGTGCGCCAAGTGCCTCACCGTCTGGCCGTTCCGCCGCGTCGTTTGCGCGAACTGCGGCGAAGAGCAACCGTCAAAGCTAGCCTACTTTCAAACCCCGGCAATCGACCACGTCAGGGTCGAAGCGTGCGACACCTGCAAACACTATCTCAAAGGCGTCGATCTCACGCGCCTGGGCATGGCCCAACCGCTCGTCGACGAAGTGGCCGCAGCTTCGCTGGATCTCTGGTCGACCGAGCATGGCTACACCAAGATCGAGCTGAATCTAGTTGGGATATAAGGAAGTGGTACAGTTTGAGGATAATCGCAGTGTAAATGCCGAAGGCGTTGAGTAATTCCAGCCCAGGGTTGCTTCAACCCTGGGTTGAGTCATGCATCAATCTCTTGAACTCTGAAGGAGTTTCAACGGCAAACCGAACACTTGCAGTGTTACTCATCTCTCTTCGGCTGTTCCCAGGGTTGAAGCAACCCTAGGCTGGAATTACTCAATGCCTTCGGCATTTAAGTATTGGTTGACATTCGAAACGCGTCGTCCTAATCTCAACTCACACCCCTAAAAGAACCCCCCGTACACCCCCGCGTACAAACCGAAGGATCTCGGTCATGGATGTATCAAGAAGAACTTTTATCAAGACCACCATCGCCGGTGGTGTCGGTCTATCCGCGTTCGGCTTCGAACTTGCGCCAATCTACGCGCAGACGCAGGGACTGAAGATCGAGCGCACGACGGAAACGCGCAGCACCTGTCCGTATTGCTCGGTCAGTTGCGGCGTCATCATTCACACGCTTGGCGACAAAGCGAAGAACGTCACGCCACAGGTCGTCCATGTCGAAGGCGATCCCGATCATCCGATCAATCGCGGCACGCTCTGTCCGAAGGGCGCTTCGCTCGAACAGGACATTCTCAACGATCGACGTTTGCTGAAACCGCAGGTGCGCCGCCCCGGTTCGGATCATTGGGAAGACATCTCCTGGGACGATGCGTTCAACGAGATCGCGCGCTGGGTCAAGAAGACGCGCGACGAAACCTTCGTCGAGAAAGACGAGAAGGGTTTTACGGTCAACCGTTGCGAGGGCATCGGCTGGATCGGCGGTTGCACCGACACCAACGAGCTGAACTATCTTGCCGTCAAGACAATGCGCAGCCTGGGGGTCTGCTACTTCGAAACGCAGGCCCGAGTTTGACACGGTCCGACGGTCTCCAGTTTGGGGCCCACCTTCGGACGCGGCGCAATGACCAACGGCTGGATCGACATCAAGAACACCGACATGATGTTGATCATGGGTGGCAATCCGGCCGAGAACCACCCGTGTGGCTTCAAGTGGCCCATCGAAGCCAAGCTGCAAGCGCAACGCCAAAATGATCGTCGTCGATCCGCGCTTCACGCGCACGGCGGCCACTGCCGATCTGTTCCTGCAAATTCGCGCCGGCAGCCGACATCGCCTTCCTTGGCGGCCTGGTCAACTACGCGATTCAAAACAATCGCATCGCCAAAGACTATCTCGTCAACTACACCAACGCCGCCTTCATCGTTAAAGAAGGCTTCAAACTTCCGGAAGACGGACTGTTTTCCGGTTTCGACGGCGACAGCAATTTACGATAAGGAAACCTGGAACTACGAAGCAGGGCGGCAATGTTGGACCAAACGCCGCGGACTACCTCGACCGCCTCGGGCGAAGCAACCGGTGAGCCAGCGAAAACAGAACGCCAGGCGGGAGAACAATTCGAACGAAAGTCGCGCCCGTCTCCGGCAGCCATCGACGCCAGCCGACAAAGGCCAATCCGCGGCTGGCGGACATGATGGGCAGCCAGACCGGCGGCGGACATCAGGCCGCAGGTCGGCCGGGCGCCGCGGCACAAGGTGGACCAAAACCTCCGCCAAATCTGCCGGCGAACATGTCGCTTACGATCTCTCGCTGCAACATGAGCGCTCGCGTTTTCCAGTTACTGAAAAAACAATACTCGCGTTACACGCCGGAAATGGTCGAGCGCATCACCGGCATCCCGAAAGACCAGTTTCTGAAAGCCGCCGACCTGTTCACTTCGATCCGCAAAGACGGCGATATGAAGAAGGCGGCGACCATCATCTACGCCGTTGGCTGGACGCAACACACTACCGGCACGCAAATCATTCGCACCGCAGCGATTCTTCAATTGCTGCTGGGCAACGTGGGGCGAGCGGGTGGCGGCGTCAACGCGCTGCGCGGCCACTGCAACATTCAGGGCGCGACCGACATGGGCGGCGTGTTCGATATCTTTCCTGGCTATCTCAAGATTCCGGCGCCTGTCCGATGTCGACCTTGCGACATTTCTGAAACGCACGACGCCGACGGCGTCGAAACCAGACGAGTGGGATTCCTATAACTACTGGTCCAACACGCCGAAGTTCATGGTGTCGTTTCTTAAGGCGCTTTACGGAGACGCGGCGAAGAAAGAGAACGATTGGGCGTATCACTATCTGCCGAAAATCGATCGGAAGTATTCATGGACCGAGATGTGGGACTTCATGTACCGCGGCAAAGTCAAAGGTTTGTTTGCCTTCGGCATGAACGGCGTCGCGATTGGTCCAAACTCCCGCAAGAATATCGAAGCGCTTAAGAAAGCTGACTGGCTCGTCGTCTGCGAACTTTATCCGGAAGAGACGAGTGAGTTCTGGAAAGCGCCGGGCACAACGGCAGAAGAAATGAGCAAGATAAATACCACTGTCTATCGTCTGCCGGGCGCAGGATTCGCTGAGAAAGACGGCACGTTTGTTAATTCAGCGCGGTGGCTGCAATGGAAGTACGTTGCCTTGCCGCCGCCGGGTCAAGCGAAAGTGGATCAGGAAATTCTCGCGCAGAATCTTTTTGAAAGTGCGCGAGCTTGTACAAGGCAGAGGGTGGGAAATTTCCCGATCCGATCCTGAATCTCTCGTGGCCTTACACCACGCCTCAGAATCCTTCGTTCGGCGAAGTGGCGAAAGAGATAAACGGCCGTGCACTTGCCGATCTTAACGACGAACAGATGTCGCCGGGTCAGACGATCAAGGCCGGCCAACAGCTGCCCGGCTTTGCGTGGTTGCGCGACGACGGCACGACTGCCTGCGGCAACTGGCTCTATTCAGGTTCATGGACTGAAGCCGGCTCTCAAGCGCAACGCCGCGGCACGGAAGATCCTTCCGGTCTCGGCATCTATCCAAACTGGGGCTGGTCCTGGCCCGCGAATCGCCGAGTCATGTACAACCGCGCTTCGTGTGATCCTTCAGGCAAGCCGTGGGATGCCGACACGCCGTCAAGTTTGGTGGAACGAGGCGCAGCAGAAATGGGTCGGCAATGATGTGCCTGATTTCAAAGCCGACTCAAATCCGAAAGACCACATGGGTCCGTTCATTATGAACCCTGAAGGCGTCGGCCGCATCTTCGCGCCGCTTGCGGCTTTCGCCGATGGTCCATTTCCCGAGCACTACGAACCGATGGAAAGTCCGATCGCCAATCCGCTCCACCCGAATCAATCAACTAATCCTGTGGCGAAGAAATACAAGTCCGACGCTCGATAAATTCGGCACGCCCGAACAGGGCTTCAATGTTGTCTGCACGACTTATCGCCTGACCGAACACTATCACTATTGGACGAAGAACAATCCGATGAACGTGCAGCTCGTGCCTGAACCGTTTGTCGAGATTCCGGCGCAGTTGGCTGACGAGATGGGAATCACCGGCGGCGAACAGGTGAAGGTCTCCAGCGCGCGAGGCATCTACATCGCCAAGGCGATGGTCACGAAGCGCATCAAGCCGATGATGATCGACGGCAAGGAGACTTATCAGATTGGAATTCCGATTCATTGGGGTTATCGCGGCATCAAGGAAGACGAAGGCAAGACCGCGCTGAATCCCGTGAACCAATTGTCGCCCGCGGCGATCGATCCGAATGCGTTACACGCCGGAGTACAAAGGCTTCCTGGTGAAGATCGAAAAGGCTGTGAAGGACTGCGATGAGTAATCCGCAAACAATGCAGATTCAGGAAATCTCGGCCCACCCTGGACCAGTGCCGGGACGAGGCACGCAACGCGCCGTCGAGGTTTGCAAGTACATCGACGTCACGACGTGCATCGGTTGCAAGGCGTGCGAGGTCGCCTGTGTCGAGTGGAACGATCATCCGTTTCGCGAAACTACGTTTCGACAACACGTATCAGACGATGGCCTCGACGGAGTGGAACTATTGGAACCTGATCAAGTTTGCCGAGCACGAACGCGACGGCAACCTGATGTGGCTGATGCGCAAGGACCAGTGCATGCACTGCGAGGATCCGGGTTGCTTGCGCGCGTGTCCGGCGGATGGCGCGATCATCAAGTACGAAAATGGCATCGTCGATTTTCAGCAGGAGAACTGCATCGGCTGTGGTTACTGCATTTCCGGTTGCCCGTTCGACATTCCGAAGTTCAACCCGCAAGACGAAGAAGGTCTTCAAATGCACGCTTTGTTCCGATCGAGTGGGCCAGGGACTCGAACCGGCGTGCATCAAGGCGTGTCCGACAGGGTGTCTGCACTTCGGCACGAAGCAGGACATGGTCCAGATCGCGCGCACGCGCGCGTCGCAACTGCAAACCGAATCGGGTTTCACGAATGCCGGCGTCTACGATCCGCAATCGATTGGCGGCACGCACGTCATTTATGTGCTTGCACGACATCACGCAGCCGGAGTTGTACGGTGGCCTGCCTGCGAACCCGGTTATTCCGCCGAGTTATACGATCTGGAAATGGCTGGCCAAGCCGACGGGTTTGTTGATGGCGGCGCTGGGCATTTTCGCGGTGTTCTTCCATCGCATCGCGGTTGGACCAAAGTTGCCGCAACCTGAGCCCGTTCCAGTTGTAACCGAACATCCGGACGAAGTCGAGACACGGGAAAAGGAGAAACCATGAGCATCCACCGATCGAGCGTTTTGATCGTGAAGCGCGGCGGAGAGTTTGGCCGGCACGGGCAGACCGTGGTTCATCGCGGCGAGTTGTTGCGGCATCCCGTTTACACGAGCATCCTGCATTGGTCCGTGGCGATACTTTTCATCCTTTCGCTTGCTTTCCGGCTTTGCGATTTACTCGCCGTGGCTCTATCGCTGGCTGACGCCGATATTTGGCGGTGGTCCAATGACGCGTTTCTGCACCCGTGGTTTGGGGTTGCATTCGACGATTCTTTTCTTCTTTCAGTTTCTGAACTGGTTTGTGCCGATGCGTTGGACCGGAGCTGATTCACGTTGGCTGAAACGAATCAAGGCTTATGTCTCGAATCGAGAGAAGCTGGAACCTCCGGAGACAGGTTTCTTCAACGCCGGTCAAAAAGTCTACTTCTGGGTCATCGCCGGCAGCGCGGTGTTCTTTCTCATAACCGGAATCCTGATGTGGTTCGATAACGTCGTGCCTCGTTGGCTCGTGGCTGTTAGTTATGTGCTGCACGATATAGCCGCGCTTGTCATGCTTGCCGGTTTCATCATTCACATCTACGAAGGCACTGCGGCACAGCCCGGAACGTTCCGTTCGATGGTCGACGGCACAGTGACCAAAGAATGGGCGTGGACGCATCATCCGGACTGGTACCGTGAGGTTACCGGCCGCGATCCGCGTGAAGATTACGAAGAAGCCGCTCGGAAAGAGCGATTCCATACATCAACGTATATTGAGAACTAACGATGCAGTTTTTTGAACCTCTGTTGGTACGCCGAAGGCGTTAGCTAATTCCAGCCCAGGGTTGCTTCAACCCTGGGAACAGCGCGAGAATTAGAAACACTGAAAGTGTTTGGTTGCGATTGAAACTCCTTCAGAGTTCAAGGAATTGCCCTGACTACAACCCAGGGTTGAAGCAACCCTGGGCTTGAATTACTGAACGCCTTCGGCGTTTACTATTTGAAATTACATCACCAACCACACCGAAAATTCATCTAGACAAGCTGCGTTACGACAGCCTATGCTGGCGCTACCCAGTAACCTGAGGGAAGAAGTGACTCGCCCAAACCGCCATGAAAAGTATCTCGCCCGGCGGGCAACCGCCCTCGCGACGCGTCGTCGCGACTTTGACCTTTGATAGTCGCAGTTCCGGTTCAGCTTTTGGAATGCGCTCGATCCGTAAGGCTTCACGCCAGATGCTCTATTCGGCGCAGGATGCGGATTTGGATCTGCGCATCAGCGTACAGAACGAAGAGTGTATTTTAGCTGGACAAGTTATCCGTGAAGGTTGTGCCGGTGCACTGGTCGAAATTTCGGGCGCAACTGCATCGGCGCGGGCGAGACTGAGTGAGTTGTGTGAATTTACGCTTCCGGCGATTCCGGTCGGTATTTATTCACTCACCATCAGAATGTCTGGATGTGGAAATCGAGATACCGGAGATAGAGCTCAAGGACTAAGTCTGATTCAATGCAGCATGCGGAACTTGCGACACTTCTCGTTAATTCCAGCAATGCCCGAGCGAGAAACATTGCTATGGGAAAACTCTACCCTGGCTCGATGCCGAACTCGCCTACTGTTTGAAAGACATCTGTCTCGACGGCTGGAGCACTCATCCTGCACAAGCCCTTGGCGCCGCGGCCTCACTCCAATTGCTTGCGGAGATTCGCCCCACTGCTGAAATCAAAGCCCTAAGCGCCTGGGCTGCCGGTCTCAAAGCACTTATCGACGGACAGATGCAGACTGCGATTTCTGAGCTCGAAGACTCGGAACGCCGGTTTCTCACTCTCGGCAAGACTCACACTGCCGCCGCGACGCAGGTAAGCAAGCTCATCGCGCTTTCGATGCTGGGACGTTACGACGAAGCGATCGAATGTGGTCTGCGGGCGCGCGAAGTTTTCCTTGCGTACAACGACTCTCGCCGCAGGCAAGATCGAGCACAACATCGGCAACCTACACTTTCGCCGCGATCGCTACCACGACGCCGAAGTATTTCAAAGCGCGGCGCGCGAACGTTTTGCCGCTCTGAACGATCAGAAACAACTCGCGACCGTAAACAATTGTCTCGCTAACACTCACGCGCTGCTGCACAAGTTCAAATCCGCTGAAGATCTTTTCGAACAAGCCTTAAAACAAGCGGAAGCAGCGGGCCAGCCTGTAACGCTCGCAGGAATCGAAGGAAACATCGGACTGTTTGCATTGCTGCAAGGCCGTTACGATCGCGCACTGGATTACCTCGAACGGTCGCGCCAGCACTACACCTCTCTCGGGCTCACGATTCAAGCCATACTTGCCGAACACGAAATCGCCGACACTTATCTCGAACTGAACCTTGCAGCGGAGGCGTTGGCAATTTACGATCGGGTCATCCCGATATTTGCTGCAACACGGAATGCGGGCCGAACAGGCGAGGGCGCAGGCATATAGAGGCCGTGCACTGATGTTGTTGGGCCGAATGAAAGAAGCGCAGCGATGGCTCGATCAAGCACAACAACTTTACGCCGCAGAGCAAAACCCGGTCGGCGCCGCACTGGTCGAGTTGACTCACGCTCAGCTGCTCTACCAGGAAGCCAAGTTTGAAGGCGCGAGGATGCTGGCGGGTAAAGCTGAGCCGGCGTTGTTGATGTCGGGAAGTTGGCAGCGATTGCTACTTGCTCGTTGGCTGCGTGGCGAAGCCGATCGCGCGCTGGGAAATCTGGCATCTGCCCGTGAGCTGCTCGAACAAACACTTCAGCAGGCAGAAGTGCACGGACAACCGCAGATCGCCGAGCGTTGTTTTAGCTCGCTGGGCGCGGTCGCCCTACATGAGGGAGATTTGAAGCTCGCGGAAGTGAACTTCAGGAAGGCAATTGAGTTGACGGAAGAGTTGCGTGCACCAATCCCCGGCGAAGAATTTCGCACAGCATTCTTCTCGAGTCGAATGTCTCCATACCATGAACTGGCTAAACTTTGTCTCACTGAAAGCGATGAGCGAGCTGCTGAAGCGCTCGGTTTCGTCGAACGGGCGAGATCACGAGCGCTGGCAGACGCCCTGGCCGGACGAATCACGCTCTCCACTGAAGCACATGATGATTTTGAAGTACATCTCCAACGCCAGGTCAGTAAATTAAGGGAAGAACTGAATTATCTGTACAACCAGATGCACCGCTCCATTCGAGGCACGGCTCAGACGCAAGAAGACAACTCAGAACTGGAACGCGAACTTCTCGAACGCGAACGAAAGCTGCTGGAGATTACGCGCCAACTTCAACATCGTGGCGCAAAAGATAAAAAAGGACCAGGAGAAAGATCTCTTTTCGATCGCGCAGCTTCAAACTGCGCTCGGCGCCGATCGCGCGCTGGTTGAGTACACGACAATCGACGACAAACTGATCGCTTTTGTAGTTACCGATCAAGAGTATTGAAGTCGTGCGAGATCTGGGAACTGAATCTGAGGTAGTAGCGGAGATCGAGCGATGCCGTTTTCAGCTCGACACGCTGCGCTATGGATCAACACGAGTTCGAAATCACCTGCCGGCGCTCGACGGAACGCACGCAAAAACACTTGCGTTCTCTCTACGATCGACTGTTGCGCACGATCGAACCAGAGATTGGCGACGCGCCAACTGGTAATCGTGCCACATCGAGCGCTCCACTACTTGCCATTTCAGGCCTTGCACGACGGTGAGAGTTACCTGATCGAGCGGAGGGAAGTTTCTTTTGCGCCCAGCGCGGTTGTTTTGCAGCAATGTCTCGACCGTCCAAAACATCACTTTCGGAATGCGTTGCTGTTGGGAGTGGCTGACGAACAGATTCCGGGCGTGCATGAGGAGCTCCGGGCGCTTGACCACGTATTCACGGACGTGAAGCGATTTTCGGATGAAGCCGCAACGACTGAAGTGTTGCGGCAAAACTGCAACCAATGTTGACGTGCTTCATCTTGCTTGTCACGCTCAGTTTCGTTCCGACAACCCATTGTTTTCTTCGCTCAGGTTGGGCGATGGATGGTTCACGGCGCGCGATGCTTATGGGTTGAAACTGAATTGCGGACTGGTGACGCTTAGCGCGTGTGAAACTGGCATGAACGCGGTTGCGCCCGGAGATGAGCTGATGGGACTCGCGCGAGGATTTCTTTCGGCTGGATCGCCAACAGTCGTGATGAGTCTTTGGACTATCGACGATCAGGCGACGACCGAGTTGATGGTAGCGTTTTATGAGGAACTTGCCAGGACAAAGTCACCTGCCGCGGCGCTACGCAGCGCGCAAATGAAGCTGCTGAAGCAAAGGCCGCATCCTTTCTTTTGGTCACCGTTCGTTCTGGTCGGACGTTGGTGATCTTCAATTCAGAAGACACACGTTTACTCACCCGCAAGTGCGCGAAAGTAGATCCCGTTGCGACGCTGGATAAGGCTTAGCGAACTAGAATCAAATTAACGAACGTCACGATTATTGTCGTGGTGATGCCGGTCGATGTTGATGCTTCGCTAGGCGGCTGCGGTGGTGTTGCTATAACGCCCGTAGAACTTATTTGCCCCGCCAAGGCAGAACCAGCAAGGACCAAACCGAGGGCGACCGCTACGCACGTCTGACGTAAGGTGTTCATTTGTTGCCTCCTAGTGAGATGAAAAAATTTTGCATGACACGCGAAATTTTGCATCAACCTAGACGAGTGCAACTTTTCTTGCAAGAGCGTGAGGGACTGCGTAAGATTTGCGCGCAGTCGCTTCCTTGCATTCAGAATTCAATGTAAAGACAGTTCTTCACATGACCTTACGGGCCTCACTTCTGCGCGAGCTAGTAAATCCTAACCTCAGTGTGGGAGGCAGGGCGGAGCTATGCTGTGAACTCGCTAAGGATTTCGAGAATAAAGGTGAGTACGAAGACGCACGGGAAGTGCTCAGTCGTCTCTGGCCTTGCATTGGCGAGCGTCCCGAACACCGCCGGCTTGGATCAGAGCGTCGCTGGCGAGGTTCTGATGCGAGCGGGTGTGCTGACCGGCCTTATCGGTAATAGCCATCACGTCACTGCGGCGCAGGAGAAAGCAAAGAACCTAATCAGCGAAAGCCTCGCCATTTTCGAGACGCGAAGGCACAAAAAGAAGA
Source organism: uncultured Acidobacteriota bacterium (assembly GCA_963770215.1). Taxonomy (GTDB): domain Bacteria; phylum Acidobacteriota; class Blastocatellia; order Pyrinomonadales; family Pyrinomonadaceae; genus PSRF01. Next base: position 583,199 of record CAVYOP010000003.1, on the reverse strand, counting down.
TCGCCGAAGCACAGACAGAACTCGCTCTGTGTTATTGGCGCACTGGTGAGCACAAAGAAGCATCGGATCTCCTTCAACTCGCGCTCAAGCAATTGACTACTGATAGCGAGTTGAAAGCAAAGGCTATTCTTCGCTCTGCTATTGTTGAACAGCACGCAGGACACCAGACGAAGCGCTAAGACTTCTCACTGATAACACTGCTCTGTTTGAGAAGATCAATAATCAAACACTCAAGGGCTGCTACCATCAAACCATCGCGGATGTGCTTGAGAATCTTTGGGACGCAGATGGACCAAAGGATTATCTGGATCGCGCTTTAGTCGAATACGCTGCCGCCAGTTACCATTTTGAACAAGCCGAACATAAGTGTTACTTAGCGAACGTTGAAAACAATCTCGGCTTCCTGCTTTACAAAGTGAACCATTGCCACGCAGCGCATGAACATCTGGATCGCGCTCGGCGCATCTTTACCAGCCTTAAAGACAAGAATGCAGCAGCCCAAGTTGATGAAACTCGCGCCCGCGTGTTCTTGAAAGAGACCCGAAATCTCGAGGCTGAAAAAGTCGCGTGGTCGGCCGTCCGCGCTCTGGCGGACAATGACAGGCAATCATTGCTGGCAGAGGCATTGACAACACACGCAATAGCCCTCGCTCGGCTTGGAAGTTACAGCGCAGCGTTCGTCAGCTTTCGACGCGCTCTCGATCTATCTCAACAAATCGAAGATCTCAACCGCGCGGCAGAAATTGCCCTTACCGTCTTTCGGGAGATGGGAGATCGCCTGGCTGTGATTGAGGAAGCGAGATATGTTTCCGGTCGGAAGCTAAGTGAACAAGTACGATCGCTTGAACACGATCTCATCAAACACGCGCTAGAAGAGGCGCAGGGTAGCGTTACGTATGCTGCTCGCAACCTTGGAATACCGTATCAGGCATTAACCTACATGTTGAGAACAAGACACAAGGACTTGCTCATAGAACGAACTCCCGTGCGACCTCGTCCACGAAAGTCGTAGATCCGTTTAGTTTTCCGCAAGTACTAATGGCGATATTCGCTCGCAGGACAATTCAGCGTATGTTTGGGTTGAACGAACGCCGGATCCTTCTCAGTCGTTTCGACTGTTCAGGATCAAGAGTCAGTTGTTTCCAAAGAGAGTTTTGCTCGACTAGATGAAAAACTAAGAGAAGCCCTTTCTAATATCGAGAGATTGTTTCCCTTAGCGCCTGTGACGGTGGACATTGCGATCAGCAGCATAAATGAGGGCAGAGGAAAACAGCGGTGGGGATTTCATTACTGGAAGCCAACAATGAGTGAAGATAAGAAGGAAATCAAGATCTCAGCCATAGGATTATTACAACTGCTGTCCGGTGAGCTCAAACAAGATGACTTCCTTGAAGATCAAGGTTTTAAATCGAAAGATCGAGTTGATACCTCGGTTGAGATCAATCCGTTTCTGGAACACTTCCGCGCCGGCGAGTTAATCAGCGATATCTCAATAGAGCATTCTGAATTGGATGATGACTATATTGTCATTCGTTTCGACGGCAAGGATGCCGCTGTCTCCCCCTACCTGTTCGATGATTCTAATTCTGACTAATATTAAATAAGTACTACCTTGATTCAGAAATATTTATTGGCAGGCGAAAATTATTCCGCTATTGTAAACGCGTCTTCCCGGACAGTTTCTTAAGCCATCAGAACGTACCGAAAGGGGATCGTTTTGTGCGTCACCTATTGACGTTACTGGCTTTGTTGCTGCTCGCCGTCTTTGGCCTCACAAACGTGCGGGACTCCAGTGTTGCGACTGCCATCGACGAGCTCGGCGAGGAGGACTATCTTCCCGGCGAGGTTGTCGTAAGGCTGGCGAAAGCAAGCGATCTGTCCGGGGTTGCTTCACGTTACTCGCTCGATCCTACTCCACACGATCAGTTTGGCACGCGGCCCATCTATCGGCTGCGGATTACCGACAATGCTTCTGTCGAAGATCGGGTAGAAGAATTATCCAACGACTCGCGCGTCCTTTTAGTCGAACCCAATTACGTTGCGAAACCTCCAGTCGGTGGCGGCAACACGTGGAGCGTCGGCAACACCTGGAGTGTCGGCGGCGACTTCGGAATGTACGTCGCGCAATGGGCCCCGAACAAGATTCGCCTGCCGCTCGCACACCAGGTAAACAAAGGCGCCGGACCAAATGGTCCAATTAAAGTCGCCGTGCTCGACACCGGCGTCGATCGCCAACACCCGGCCCTGGCCGGCCGTCTGCTGCCCGGCTGGGATTTCGTCAACAACGATAACGATCCGAGTGAAGTGGGTAACCAGCAAATTGGTCCATACGGACACGGCACGCACGTCGCCGGACTGATTGCCTTAGTCGCGCCGGAAGCGAAGATCATTCCGATCAGAGTGCTCGACCAGAATGGCATGGGAAACATCTGGGTCCTCGCGGAAGCTTTGGCATTCGCGATCGATCCCGATGGCAACCCGTACACCCGCGACGGCGCGGATGTCATCAACCTCAGTCTCGCCACTCTTCGTGAAACCAAGTTGATAGCCGATCTGTTGGCGAAAGCTTGCGGCGACGCCGGCTATGCCGGTGATTACGACTTTCCGGTTACGACGAACCCGTATCTCGTCGTCGTAGCCGCAGCAGGAAATAGCGGAGACGACACGGAACATTTTCCGGCGGCTGAAGACGTCGAGGGACTGATCGCCGTCGCTGCTTCGACAAGCAACGATACCCTCGCTTCGTTTTCCACCAGAGGATCGTGGATTCATGTGGCGGCGCCGGGCGCTGCGATCCTGAGCACTGTGCCTAACGGTCAGTACGGAACGTGGAGCGGAACGTCGATGGCCGCGCCGATTGTGGCGGGCGAAGCTGCGCTCGTGCGTGCGAGGTTCCCAAACCTGGTGAATAAAGACATCGCGCGTCACGTCATACGCATGTCAATTGATATAAACGCCGAAGTTGATTCACGAGTGGACGCAGGCACTGCACTTACAACTCAACCCGGCAGTAATCCATCGCCTACGCCAACTCCCACACCTACTCCGAATCCACCTGCACGAAAAAGATCGTAACGATCCGGAGCCTTATCCCGTTAGCAAATAATTTATAAATCATTATTTTGCTCTCGCCCGTCATCGAACTTAGGATCAAGATAGCTAACAGCTCACAAGCCGATCGTTGGGCTTGCGATGTCTTCTTGCTGAACGACCAACTTTTTACCGGCGTGGGCGGTGGGCCAGGTGTGTTTGCCGCCCACGTCTTGTATTCTGGCCATGAGTAAATTTTTCCGTTAGCGGAGGCGCTGTTTGCTCATATCTGAACTGGAAACCCCGGCCGTCGTAGTCGATTTGGACGTGATGGAGCGAAATCTGTCACGCATGGCTGAGTACTGTCTCAGCCATAATTTGCGGCTGCGGCCACACACGAAGTCACACAAGATCCCGGAGTTGGCGAAACATCAGTTGGAGCATGCGCCGCACGGCATCACCGTTGCCAAGCTCGGCGAGGCTGAAGTGATGCTCGATGCAGGAATCACTGACATGCTCATCGCGTATCCGCTTATTGGCAGAGGGAAAGCGCAGAAGCTTGCCGAGCTTGCCCAGCGCGCCGACATCACGGTGGCGCTTGATTCTATTGAGGTCGCGCGGACGATCTCGCAGGCGATGAATGGGAACGGCCGGAAGGTCGGTGTTCTGGTCGAGCTGGACGTTGGTTTTCACCGGTGCGGTGTTACGAATGAAGAAGATCTGTTGACTGTCGTTCAGAGAGTTGTAGATCTGCCGGGGTTGGAGTTCAAGGGGTTGATGTTTTTTCCCGGCCACCTTCAGGTTGAAGAAAAGCAACGTGCGGAAATGCGGGTTGCGGTCAATGATTTTCTTCAGCGCGCAGTCGGGATACTCGAAGTCGCCGGTTTGAGTGTGCCGGTTATCAGCGGTGGATCTACGCCGACGGCGCGAGAAGGTCACCTGTTCTTCGGCGTCAACGAGATCCGGCCGGGAATGTACATCTTCAACGACCGCAACATGGTGGGCATTGGCATTGCGACAGTCGAGGATTGTGCGCTTTCGGTTATCACGACGGTGGTCAGCACGAGCGTGCCGGGCCGCGCGATTGTGGATGCGGGATCGAAGTCGTTTTCCTCAGATCGACATCTTGCCGGTGATGGAAAAGGCTTCGGACTGATCAAGACCGAACTGGGTTTGGACGATTTCGCCGGGTTGGACCAACTGTCCGAGGAGCACGGTCACCTGGACATCAGCCGCTCGGTGCAACGCTATCGCCCCGGCGATCGACTGGCAATCATTCCGAATCACGTGTGCAGCACCGTGAACATGCACAACCAGGTTTACGGGGTCAGGGGCGAACAGGTCGAGACGGTGTGGGAGGTCGTTGGTCGCGGCAAGGTGCGCTAGTTATTCGACAGCAATGGATCGCCTGCGCGACTGAAAATAGTAAACCGGCAGGCCGAGCGCGACGAGCGCCAGTCCAATGAGCGATCGAACCGGAGCGGTCATCAACGTGCTGACGAGCAACCACCCGGTCGTGAGTAGAAACAGCAAAGGCACGATCGGGTAACCCCACGCTCGGTAAATGCCTTCGGATCGCGGCACGCGCCGGCGAATAAAAAAGATCGAGACGATCACGAGGCCAAAGAAGATCCAGTTCACGAAGACAACGTAATCGGTCAGCGTGTCGTACGAACCGGAGAGCGCGAGCACTCCGGCCCAGACACCCTGGACCAACAGCACGCGCACCGGCACGTGAGTGCGCGTAGAAACCTGCGCGAGGCTCTTTGGAAATAGACCGTCATTCGCCATCGCAAACGTCACTCGCGAATTCGCCATCGTCGAAGTATGCAGCGCGCCGAAAGTTGAGATCATCATCGCCGCGGCGATCAAAGCCACCGCGATCTCGCCGAGAAAACTCTCGACTACGACACGCGGCAACGCTGGCGTTGCGGGCACGCTCGCTACTTGTAACGGCGTCAGCACGTAGAAGTAAGTTGTGTTTACAAAGACGTAAAGCGCCATGCAGATGATCATCCCGATGACACAGCGCAATCGGGATGTTGCGTTGCGGGTTCTTTACTTCACCCGAAACGAAGGTCATCTCGTTCCAACCGTTGTAGGCCCACAAAGCGCCTAACATCGCCGCGGCAAAACCGGCGCTGCCGCCGCACGCTGCGCCCGCCACGCCTTCGCAGGCGCCGCCGTCGCCTGATAGCAGGAAGTTGGACCAATGTGCCGCGAGCGAAAAGGAGCGCTCCCGCACCGAGCGCGACGATGCTTCCGACTTTAATCGCAGTCATTACGATTGCGAACTTGCCGCCCAGCGAAACTGAAGCGCAATTGATTAACGTCACCACGGCGATGGCGGCCAACGCGACGATCTGCAGACTGCCAAACGGAACCGAATAACCGGGCAAATCGAGCGTGAAAAATGTCGCGTTCGAGAGCCCGTCAGCAGAACGTTCAAGAAGATCGCAAAACCGACAGCGAGTGCTGCGAGCGAGCCCGCGCCGGAAGCAAAAAAACGCATCCAGCCAAACAGAAACGCCAATCGCGAACTGTACGCGTTGCGAATGAACACGTACTCGCCACCGGCGCGTGGCCAAATCGCAGCCAGCTCTGCGTAGGTCAACGCGCCCGCGAGCGAGAGCAGTCCAGCTACGACCCAGACGACGATCACACGGCTTGGCGTGCCGACGTTGCACGTCATCACGCGCGACTTCAGAAACACGCCGGTCCCGATGACGTTTCCAACGACGATCGCGGTGGTTGCGACTGGACCAAGTCCGCGGATCAGAGCTACGTGACTCATGCGGCGACAAAAAGTATCACAGTTCGCAGGATATTCTCCCGCAAAGGCGCAAAGAAAGGCCCGGCGAAACGCGGCAGCGCTTTGCGTCTTTGCGCCTTTGCGGGAGACATCTTCACGTCCACAGGTCCAACTCTACTGCTACAATCTGAAACAAGGTGACTAAAACCAAGCTAAGAGCTGTCCAAGCCATTCTCATTTGTTCATTGTTGGCGGATCTGATGATGCCTTCATTCTCGATCGTCGATGCAGCAGCGGTTTATGACGTCGTCATTCTGAACGCACGCGTGATCGATCCGGAATCGCGGCTCGATGCGGTGCGCAGCATTGGTGTTTCCGGTGGGACCATTAAGGCGATCGCCAGCGGCCGGCTGAACGGCCGCAGCGTGATCGATGCGAAGGGGCTCGTCGTGTCGCCCGGCTTCATCGATCTGCACCAGCACGGACAGACGGAAGAAAACTACCGCTTCAAAGTGATGGATGGCGTGACGACGGCGCTCGAGCTGGAAGTCGGCACGGGTGACGTGGATCGTTGGTACGCCGAGCGTGAGGGAAAGACGGCGATCAACTATGGCGTCAGTGCCGGACATCTCGCTGCGAGGATGGCTGCGATGCGCGATCCGTTTGAGTTTCTTCCGAGCGGCCAGGCTGCACGCCGTGCCGCAACTGACGCCGAGATCGCGGAGATGAAATCGCAGCTAGAACACGGCTTGCAGCGAGGCGCGGTGGCGGTCGGTTTCGGAATTCAGTACGTGCCGCAAGCTTCACACTGGGAGATTCTGGAGATGTTTCGCGTGGCGGCGCGTTTCGGCGCGTCGTGTCACGTTCACTTGCGCAGTGCGGGATTGAAGGAGCCGGGGAGCAGTACGCAGGCGCTTGAGGAAGTGATTGCGGCCGCGACCATCACCGGCGCACCGTTGCACGTGGTCCATATTCAAAGCACCGGCGGGAAAGCGACGCCGAAGTTGCTCCAGATGATCGGCGAAGCGCGTTCGCGCAATCTCGACGTCACCACCGAGTGTTATCCGTACGTCGCCGGAATGACGGACATCAAGTCGGCGATCTTCAACGAGGGATGGCAGGAAGTGTTTGGGATCGGCTACGGCGACTTGCAATGGGCCGCGACAGGCGAGCGATTGACGAAAGAGAGTTTTGAAAAGTATCGCAAGCAGGGTGGAATGGTCGCAGTGTTTTCAATGACGGAAGAGATCGTCGACGGGGCGATCAAGAACCCGTTGACGATGATCGCGAGCGACGGAATCTTGCTGGACGGGAAAGGACATCCGCGCACGGCCGGGACTTACACGCGCGTGCTGGGCCATTACGTTCGCGAACGCGGCGCGTTAAGCCTGTCGACGCGTTGCGTAAGATGACGCTCATGCCTGCGCAACGGCTCGAACGGCGTGTTCCATCGATGAAGAACAAAGGAAGAATTCGTGTTGGCGCTGACGGGGATTTGGTGATCTTCGATGCGGCGCGCGTGATCGATAAATCAACCTACGACGAACCGCGCGGTATGCTGAAGGCGTTAAGTATGTGCTGGTGAATGGCGTCGTGGTGGTGAAAGACGGCGAACTGCAACCGAGAGTTCATCCCGGTCGCCCCGTTCGCGCGCCGTTCTAAGTCGCTCACCGGCGGGTGGCCACAAATGCGGCGAGAGTCGGATGAATTGTAGGGGTGGCCTGTGGCCACCCTTCGTTTGATTACTCACTGCTGCGTGGCTGGTGGCGCTGCCTTCACGGCTTCAAGCTGTAGATCGATAGTGACTTCGTCGCCCACGTTGCGGCCGCCATTCGCCATTGCCGCACCCCACGTGATTCCGTAATCGCGCCGGTTGATCTTCGTCTCTGCCGCCACGCCGAAGCGCACGTTTCCGCGATTGTCTTTGACCGCGCCGATGAGCGTGAACGGAAACGAGATCTGCTTCGTCACGCCCTTCATCGTGAAGTCGCCATGAAGCACGTGTCCGTTGCCTTTCTTCTCCACCTTCGTGCTCTTGAACTTCACTTCGGGAAACTGAGCCACGTCGAAAAAGTCAGCGGTGCGCAAGTGGTTGTCGCGTCCGGCCACGCCGGTGTCGATGCTTTCGGCCTTGGCTGTAAACTCGACTGTCGACTTACTCACATCAGACGCATCGTAATGAATCGTCCCGGTGAAATCCTTGAAGCGTCCTCTGACAAACGAAATCTCAAAGTGTTTAATTGAGAAACCAATCACGCTGTGCCCGGCGTCCATTTTGTAGTCGCCGGTGGGAATGGCTTCAAAAGCCGGCTTTTGCTGTGCGCCCGCAAGTTGAATTGAGTGCGAGACTGCAACGAGGAGAGTTGCGCACAGGATTATGAGAAGATAGTTTTTCGATCGGTACATCGGTTTTCTCCTTAGAGGGTGGTTGGGTATCAACGAAAGACGGATATTGTTACATGAAGATCAAAGAATTGTCAGTTGCCGAATTTGAACAAGTGAGCTCGTGTACTGACGAAGTTGGTTATCACGGGTTAATAGCAGTTCATAATACGAATCTTGGTCCAGCGGTCGGCGGCACCCGGTTTTGGCAGTATCGCAACGAAGACGAAGCGATTGCAGACGTGCTGCGATTGGCGCGTGGCATGACGTACAAGAACGCGCTCGCGGGCATTCCGTTCGGCGGCGGAAAGTCGATCGTTCTGAGAAACGAGCAGACGACTGATCGAGAAGCGATCTTCCGCGCGCACGGACGGTTTGTCGAAACGTTTGGCGGACGATACATCACGGCGGAAGACGTTGGCACAAGTCCCGCAGACATGGAGCACATCCGCAAGGAGACGCAGCACGTCGCCGGGTTGGTGTCACGTTCGGGTGATCCTTCGCCGGTGACGGCGCGCGGTGTTTTCCGTGCGATGCAGGCGGCGGCGCAATATCGTTGGGGATCTGATGCGTTGTCAGGCCGCACGATTGCGCTGCAGGGGTGCGGCAACGTCGGTTATCACCTTGCGTTGAACCTGCACGCAGCAGGAGCGCGCCTGATCGTGAGCGACATCGATCCGCAGAAGGTCAAACGAATCGTCGACGAGTTTGACGCGTCAGCGGTCGCGCCGGATGAGATCTACGACGTGAACGCCGACGTGTTTGCGCCGTGCGGTCTCGGCGGCGTGCTCAACGACGAAACGATCTCACGACTGAAGATCGAGATCGTTGCCGGCGGCGCGAATAATCAGTTGCTCGAATCGCGACACGGCGACGAGCTCACCGCGCGCAACATTCTCTACGCTCCCGATTATGCCGCCAACGCGGGCGGCGTAATCAACGGTTGCAGGGAACTCCTGGGTTGGGATACAGCCCAGTCCGCGAAAAAAGTCGACGAGATCTACGAGACCGTTCTCAACATCTTCCGCATCGCGGACGCGGAAGGCATTCCGACATACAAAGCCGCCGATCGTCTCGCAGAACAGCGCTTTGAATCTTGAAGCTCCGCATTTGAAACCGGCTTCTTTCTCAAAGTCTCACGTCGCGGCTTTGCCGCCGGATGTGAGGCGAGGCTTTGCCTCGCCGTTCGCGAAAGCAATGATTTTGCTTTGCCCATGGTTCGGCCTATGGCCCACAGATATTGGGCGAAGCCCGAACCAAGGGCGAAGCCCAGTAGCTTAGTCAACCGTACGGCGAGGCAAAGCCTCGCCTCACATCCGGCGGCGAAGCCGCAGCAGCAAAGCCTTATGGCGCCGCAGCAACAAAGATTCTTATGGTAAAGCCACTCGTCTCGCAGAACAGCGCTTTGAATCTTGAAGCTCCGCATTTGAAACCGGCTTCTTTCTCAAAGTCTCACGTCGCGGCTTTGCCGCCTGATGTGAGGCGAGGCTTTGCCTCGCCGTTCGCGAAAGCAATGATTTTGCTTTGCCCATGGTTCGGCCTATGGCCCACAGATATTGGGCGAAGCCCGAACCAAGGGCGAAGCCCAGTAGCTTAGTCAACCGTACGGCGAGGCAAAGCCTCGCCTCACATCCGGCGGCGAAGCCGCAGCAGCAAAGCCTTATGGCGCCGCAGCAACAAAGATTCTTATGGTAAAGCCACTCGTCTCGCAGAACAGCGCTTTGAATCTTGAAGCTCCGCATTTGAAACCGGCTTCTTTCTCAAAGTCTCACGTCGCGGCTTTGCCGCCTGATGTGAGGCGAGGCTTTGCCTCGCCGTTCGCGAAAGCAATGATTTTGCTTTGCCCATGGTTCGGCCTATGGCCCACAGATATTGGGCGAAGCCCGAACCAAGGGCGAAGCCCAGTAGCTTAGTCAACCGTACGGCGAGGCAAAGCCTCGCCTCACATCCGGCGGCGAAGCCGCAGCAGCAAAGCCTTATGGCGCCGCAGCAACAAAGATTCTTATGGTAAAGCCACTCGTCTCGCAGAACAGCGCTTTGAATCTTGAAGCTCCGCATTTGAAACCGGCTTCTTTCTCAAAGTCTCACGTCGCGGCTTTGCCGCCGGATGTGAGGCGAGGCTTTGCCTCGCCGTTCGCGAAAGCAATGATTTTGGGCTTAGCCCATGGTTCGGCCTATGGCCCACAGATATTGGGCGAAGCCCGAACCAAGGGCGAAGCAAGCCCAGTAGCTTAGTCAACCGTACGGCGAGGCAAAGCCTCGCCTCACATCCGGCGGCGAAGCCGCAGCAGCAAAGCCTTATGGCGCCGCAGCAACAAAGATTCTTATGGTAAAGCCACAGAGGCCCTATGGTGCCGCAGCAGCAAAGTCTTTAAGGTAAAGGCACAGGCGCTATGGCGCTGCAGCAGAAAAGTTTTAAGGTAAAGCTACAGGCCTTATGGCGCTGCAGCAGAAAGTTTTAAGGTAAAGCTACAGGCGCTGTGGCGCTGCAGCAGAAAAGTTTTAAGGTAAAGCTACAGGCCCTATGGCGCTGCAGCAGAAAGTTTTAAGGTAAAGCTACAGGCGCTGTCAGGAATACCTGAATTGTTGCTGCGGCTCGCAGCTTCTCGACAAACGTACGTTCCGCCTGTCGCAGCTCGACCTGTTCGAGATACTGCTTAATCGCGTCTTTCGTTTGTGCGAAGTCTCCGCTCACGCGCTCCTTGTTCTGTTCGTAAAAGGTCTTCGTCTGCTCTTCGGTCACCGTCTTCGGCTTTACTTCGGCCGCGAGCAGCGCCTCGACCGTGACCTTTCGTTTCTCTGCTTCCTGCACGAGCAGCGCGTCGTTGATGCTGAGCTCAAGCTCGTCTTTGCGCAGCTTGTAAACCTGCTGCTGCACGTTGGTGATCAGCGGGCGCAGCGCGTTTTCGACGTCGCCTGCCGTGATTGACTCGCCTTTCATAGTCGCCACCACGCGCGCGCTCTCTTCGGCAGTCGCCGGCGGCTTGACGTTAGTCACGTCCGTCACGTGCACTTTCACTTCCGCCACCGAACGCAAATTGTCGGCAAACTTCTTCGCCTCTTCTCGTTGCCGTTGCGCGAACAAATACTCGACGATGTCGTCGGCGATGTCCTTGAACTCACCTTGTATACGCGCCTTGTTCTGATCGTAAAAAACTTGCGCCTCGGTCTGCGTCGGACGCTTCACCTTCGCGACAATCTCCTGCTCGAGCAATTTCTCAGGGCTAAGCGCCAGCTTCTTTGCTTCGAGCGTCAACAGTTTCGAATTGATGATCAGATCGAGTTCTCGTTTACGAGCGTCAATGACTTGTTGTTGAAGCTCGCTCACAGATTCGCCGGTCGATTTCGCCAGGTCGGTGCGCGTGATCTTCACACCATTCACGACCGCCAGCGTTTCCGGCAAGACTTGCGATTCGCAAGCGCAATCAGCGACGGGGGTCTGTGTTTGCGCACGCGCGATTGAGGGGTAGACAAAACTCAAAAACAAAAGGGCACAGGTAAATCGTTTCATTCCGGGGTCTCCTTACGGATGTGTTTCTCACCGGCTGCCTCTTGCAATAGCCGTGCTCACAAAAACCGCTGCTCTCAAACGCCACACTTGCTCAAAATGAGACACACGTGCATACTCTTTGCAGGAAGCCTTGCAGACTTGCAGAAATCCTCTAGGTTTTCGGCTAACGCAGTAACGGCCACGATCTAGACGCCAAATAAGAGACTCTGATCCCTTCTCGATTAGGCTGAACGATGAACAGCCTCTTTTGCCGGAAAACTGCGTATGAGTGTCCTCTCAAGAGTATTGATCAGTCCCCGCGCAGGGCGCTTAACGGTTAAGAAGGGCTCCAATTTACGCCTGATCCTCGCGTTTACGGTGTTGACCGTCGTCCTGACCACCATCGTAATCATCATGTGGGAGCAAGTGTTGCGGCCGCCTTATTACAGGTGGGTCGCCCGCGAATTTCCGGGCCAGGAAAACGCAAATGTTCGTTGGAAATTCGAGCAAAGAGGCGAGCATTTCTTCATTTCGATGACGGTTGATCTGATCGTCGTGACCATCCTGCTGGCGATGGTCGATCGCCAACAAAGACGGCTTGTCGACGCGAATGAAAAGCTCGCGCACAGCGAGAAGATCGCAACGCTGGGCCGAGTCGCGGCGCAGGTCGCGCATGAAGTGAGGAACCCGCTTGCCGGGTTGTTACTTTACTCAGAACACCTCAAAGGCAAGATCGCCGGCAAGGTTTCCGACGGCGAAGCGGAACTGGTCGACAAGATCATCCACACAGTCAACAACTTAACGAGCACCACCGAACAGATCCTGAACTTCGCACGCCCCGTCAGACTCGTCCCGCAGCGAGTGGATCTGAACAGCGTCGCGCGCGATGTGATCCAACTTCTGAGCACTGAAATTTCCAATAACCGCATCGAAGTGCAACTCGATCTCAGCGTTGCGCCCGTCACCGGCATGCTCGACGAAGCGTCGATCCGTGGGGCCACACTCAATCTCGTGCTCAACGCCGTGCAGTCCATGTCCACCGGCGGACACCTGCGAATTTCCACTGGCGTCGCCGGCGAAAAACTGTGGATGGCGATCACCGATACCGGCTCAGGCATGAGCCCGGATCAGATCAAACACATCTTTGAACCGTTCAGTACGACCAAGAGTCGTGGCCTGGGCCTGGGAATGCCGTACGCACAAAAGATCATCGAGCAGCATGGCGGCAGATCCTCGTCCATAGCGAGCTGCGAAAAGGCACCGAAGTCCGTATCGAATTACCGGTACGTCTGGAATTACCCCCTATCACAGGAGTCCACAGTGAAACCCCGATCCCCGAAAAAGATTTTGATCGTCGACGATGACCATAGTGTTACCAGATCACTCTCATTAGTTCTCGGCGATGCCGGCTTTGAAGTCACCACGGCTCACAGCGTCGCCGCTGCCACCTCTATTCTGAAAGACAAGTTCTTCGATCTTGTCATCACGGATCTGCGGCTTTCAGACGGCACCGGGATCGATCTAATCAACGCACATCAAGAGAAACACTCCCGAGACGGAAGTGATTCTTATGACGGCGTATGGCTCGCTCGACATCACGATCGAGGCCATCAAAGCAGGCGCTTATTACTATCTCGAAAAGCCTTACACGCGCGATCGTCTCTTCACTCTCGTCGATCGCGCTTTACAGTTGGCGGCTTTGAGACATGAGAACGAACCACTCAAACGAACGCTTGCCGGCGACAGTCGAAACGTTCGGCATGATCGGCCGCGACCCGCAGATGCACCAGATCTTCGAGACGATCCGCACCGCCGCGCCTTCCGATGCTTCGGTCTTGATCGAAGGCGAAAGCGGCACCGGCAAGGAATTGATCGCCACGGCTTTTCACGCTCAGAGCCAGCGCGCAAGCGGTCCATTCATTAGGATTAACTGCGCCGCGATTCCGCAACGAGCTGATCGAATCGGAGTTGTTTGGCTACAAGAGAGGCGCGTTCACCGGCGCCGACCGCGACAAGCGTGGACTCATCGAAGCCGCGAACAACGGCACGTTGCTGCTGGACGAAATCGCGGAAATGCCAACGTCACCTGCAAACGAAGTTGCTGCGAGTTTTGCAGGAGCGAAAACTACGCCGGCTCGGCGATGAACGTGAGATCGACGTCAACTTCCGGCTCGTCTCAGCCACGAATCGCAACACTCTAGCCCTCCTCGACGAAGGACTCCTGCGCAAGGATCTCTACTTCCGCATCAGCACGATCAAGATTAAGGTACCACCTTTGCGTGAGCGTCTTGACGACGTTCCTCTGATTGCGAACCGATTTTTGATCCGGTTCAACGAGCAATATGGAAAGAAGATTCGCGACATCTCGCCGGAAACAGTCATGCGTCTGGTCCGTTACGATTGGCCCGGCAATATTCGGCAGCTCGAGAGCGTGATCGAACGGGCGGTGCTGTTTTGTTCAGGCACGGAGTTGCTGCCGAGTTGTTTGCCGGAGGAATTTCAAACGCGCCTCACCAGTTCGAGGTTTGTTATTCCTCCGTTGCTGCCGATGGAAGAGATTGAGCGCGAAGCGATTATGCAAACTCTCGAACGCACTGCACGGCAATATGAAGAAGACTGCTCAGATTCTTCGTTTCCCGCGGCCGACGTTTTATCGCAAGCTCAAGAAGCTGGGCATCAAAGTTGAACGTCCAGTCGCCGCCTGTAGCGGCGAAGTCTTGAAATGAGTGGCTGTCTTGACACAGAGATAAGGTAGTATTCTGATCGTCGATGACGAACCGTCGGTAGGCGACGCGCTCAGGCTTGTGCTCGAGTCGAACGGCTACGAAGTCGTGCTTGTTACGAATGGTCTGGATGGAATCGATCAGGCGCGCAACGGCGTTTTGGATTCAGTGTCGTCGATCTTTTTCTGACGGACATCTCCGGTTTTCAGGTAATCACAGACATTCGCAATCTTCAACCTCAAATCCCGATTCTTCTGATCACCGCTCATGGCAGCCCACAAGTTTTCGCCGAAGCGAAAAAACTCGGCGCGATCGGTGCGCTATCCAAACCATTTCCACCCTGCTGAAATTCTCAAAGTAATCAACTCTCACGTGCATGGTCCAACCCCTGATTCAGCTGTGAAGCACGCTTCATCCCTCGATGTCTCACGCTGAGACATAGCCACGAAGAAGCACAAAAGGCCACAAGAGGCACAAGATACGAAGAAAGGCTGTAACATGAAGTAACTCTTTTCTTGATAGTCCTTTGTGTGCCTCTTTGTGCGCTCGTTAGTGCCTTTTCAGTGGGCACGGGCGTTGCAATGGCGGCAGCGCCCCAAACTCATCTGGAGGAAACTGATGAAGATTACAGAACCCTATCTACCCCTGGAGGAAGTCCTCCCTTCCAGTCTTCCTCCTTGCTTTAGCGCTGCTGGCGATGACAGCTAACGCACAAACCCAAACTGAAGTTGCCAGAACGTAGACCCAAGTAACCGGAGAAGTGCACTTGCGCTCCCGTCACCCACGCCGGCTTGCGACTCGCACGATCAAAGCCAGCGTGGTTGCATTGGACCAAGTAATCATGTTCAACCGTCTCGGAACAGTTAATCCGAACGGAATGATCTACGCGCTCAAACAAGACGTCGTCGCGATCGATCCTGCTAAAGGACTCGTCGCCGGCAACGTTCGCTTACGCGCAGACAAACGACCGCGACCCATCGTGCTTACGCATGAACAGCGGCGACTGCCTGCGTATCACTTTTACCAACCTCCTTTCTTCATCACCGCTGAGTGATCAACCGGCGACTCGTTCGGCAGGCATTCACGTGATCGGAATGGAGCTCGTCGGCAGTATCGCTTCGGACGGATCGAACGTCGGGAACAACGCACCAAGTCTGGTTGGTCCCGGTGGTTCGACTGTCTACACCTTCTACGGCAACGCGAGAAGGAAACAACTTGATGTACAGCACCGGCGGCTACCACCAGCGGCGAAGCAGACGGCGGCACACTGGCCGAGGGTTTATTCGGCAGTGTCAACGTCGAACGCCAAGGCGCTGAGTGGTATCGCTCGCAGGTAACCGCAGCGGATTTGACGCTCGCGAAAACGGGAACAACTCCGGGCGGTCAACCGATCATTAACTACGACGCTGTGTACCCGGCAGGACACCCGCGTGCGGGTCAGCCGATTTTGAAGATGCTCAATGTCGATACGATCGTGAATACCGACTTGAACGCCATCATCACCGGCCCGAACAAAGGACGTTTTCCAACCGGTACTTATCGCGCCAACGCAACCAACCCGGATCGCGACAAGCCGTTCCGCGAGTTCACCGTGATCTATCACGATGAAGTTCGAGACGTGCAGGCGTTTCCGCAGTTTGAAGATCCGGTTCTCAGCCACACGCTGCACAGCGTGCAGGACAAGTTTGCGATCAACTACGGCATCGCCGGAGTTGGCGCAGAGATTCTGGCCAACCGCCTCGGCGTTGGGCCGATGTTCAATTGCACTGAATGCAAGTATGAAGAGTTCTTCCTGTCATCGTGGGCCATCGGCGACCCCGCGCAAATCGTGGACGTTCCGGCCAACACGACTGACAAGCTCGGGCAACCTGATCAAAGGACGCAAGGCGACAAAGGTCTTGTATCCCGATGATCCTTCAAACGTGCATCACAGCTATATCGGCGATCCCGTGAAGATGCGTGTTGTCCATGCGGGACCGAAAGAGCATCACATCCATCACTTGCACGCGCACCAGTGGCTGCAAACACCGGACGACGACAACTCGACTTATCTCGATAGTCAGGCGCTCGGACCAGGTTTCGCATTCACTACTGAAATCTCGCACGGCGGCACCGGCAACAGAAACCAGACCGTCGGCGATTCAATCTTCCACTGCCACTTCTATCCGCACTTCGCGCAGGGCATGTGGGAATTGTGGCGCGCGCACGATGTATTCGAAGCAGGAACGGTGCTGGACGCCAACGGTATTCCCGTTGCCGGTTCACGTGCGTTGCCCGACGGTGAAATCACTGCCGGAACACCGACGCCCGCAATCGTGCCGCTCCCAACCCTCGCGATGGCGCCGATGCCGACTGCGACTGTACAGGGTTATCCGTTCTTCAGTCCGGCAGTCGCAGGACATCGTCCGCCAAATCCACCGCTCGACACGATCGATGATGGCGGCTTGCCGCGACACATCATCACGGGCGGAACTGCCAATCACGTTGAAACATCGTCTCGACTTCAGCAAGGAACTGATCACGGCAGTTGCGCAGAGCATTGCCGAGACTGGCACCGCTTCTGAAATCGCGGCGATGCAGTATCACGAACATGCGTCTGCATCGCGAGCTACAAGCCCGATGGAACCGCAGCGAACTTCGTAACCAACGGTCTGCCGCGTAAACCCGGTGCTCCGTTTGCCGATCCCTGCATGGACGACAACGGAAATGCCGACCGGCGTCGCACGCACTTACAAAGCAGCCGCATTTCAACTTGATCTGAAACTGAACAAGGCGGGCTGGCACTTCCCGCAGTCGCGCATTCTCTCGCTGTGGGCCGACGTGGCTCCAACAAAGGCAGGCACTAAACCACCGGAGCCGTTGTTCTTCCGCGCGAACACAAACGACTGCATCACCTTCTATCACACGAACCTCGTGCCCGGTAATTACGAGCAGGACGACTTTCAGATGCGCACTCCGACCGACATCATCGGTCAGCACATTCACCTCGTGAAGTTTGACGTTACCGCGTCAGACGGAGCGGGCAATGGTTTCAACTACGAAGACGGAACGTTCAGTCCGGACGAAGTGATCGAACGCATCCGCGCAATTCGCAAACAGAATGCCTGCGTCGGCAAGGATTCAGGCGACGTGCGCGACGGTACGTTCACCTGTCCGAAAGCCAAAGCGCATCCGTTCTTCGGCACTCTCGGCGCGCAGACCACCGTGCAGCGCTGGTACGCGGACAACACGCTCAACAACAACGGTGTGGACCGCACGCTGCGCACTGTGTTCACGCACGATCACTTTGGACCATCAACACACCAGCAGGCTGGTCTCTATGCCGGTCTCGTTCTCGAACCGCAAGGTTCTGTCTGGAAGAATCCGGAAACGGGAGTCACCATGGGAACCCGCGCGGTTGATGGTGGACCAACCAGTTGGCAGGCGAACATCATCGAGAAGGATCGCGGCGAACAGTCACCGTGAGTTTCTGTTTGAGTTCGCTGACTTCCAACTCGCTTACCAAGCAGGCGCGGGCGTCGACGCCAATGGGAAACCGATCGCCGATCCGCAACGCGTAATCAATCCACCAATCACCAACGAGATCGGCTTGCCGTTCATCGTTGAGAATGGTTTGGTTTGTCCCGGTGGCGTTCCGGCTCCATGTCCCGAAGCAGTCTCGGCGGCAGACCCGGGAACCATGAGTGTCAACTACCGCAATGAGCCGGTGCCTTTGCGCGTTCGCGATCCAAATACCAACACGCAGGCAAGCGGCGCAGCCGGCGATCTGTCCAAAGTCTACAAGTCAAACATCACTCGCGCTGATCCGCAGTTCAACGTGCAGCCGACGTTCTATCCGGCGTTGACTCAGGGCGTGCAACCGGGTGATCCATTCACGCCGCTGCTGCGAGCTTACGAAAACGACAAGAGTTCAGATTCGTATCCTCGTGGGAGCGCACGAAGAAACACACAACCTGACTATCAACGGTCACAAGTGGCTCCATCAACCGGGCACGCCACAGGATCCGTTGGCAGTCAACAACTCCGGCTATCGCAATTCGCAAATGGCCGGCATCTCCGAACACTTTGAATTGTCTGACTGGTAAGGAGTCGATCATGGGCAGTCGTCCGTTCATCGATTACCTCTATCAGAACAGCGCTTCAGTTGACGGTCAGTGGAACGGAATCTGGGGATTACTCAGAGTCTACAACGGTCGAGCTGGACTAAAGAACGACCTGCTGCGTTGCCCAACAACATGGAAGGCGCGGCGCCGTTGTCGGCCAACGACAGTGCGTTCCCGACCGATCCGAATCGTCCCGAACGGTGTCACGGACTACAAAGACACGACCGATGCTTCGGTATCGAGCTGACACCACGACGACGACAGATACGAAGTTACATGTCGCCGGACATGCAGACAGACGATAGCTCACGGCAGCAGGGACTCAGCAGTGGTTCGTCGAGGCATGATCACGACGAAGACCGATCGTGATGTCAAATCCGACTGACTTTGCACCGGTAAGAGCATTGCCACCAGTATCTGTCCGCTGAACGCTCCGAGACGAACCATCAACGTGACGGCTGTGAGTGCCGCAGCACTGCCAGGCGGCAAGCTGATCTACAACAGCCGCGCTGGTAATGGCGGTGCGCTCAATGATCCGACTGCGATCATGTACTTCCGCAGTGAGGACATCGACGCGTTTGGCAAGGTCAAAGCAGGGGTTCCGATTGAGCCGCTCGTCGTCCGCGCAAAGGCCGGCGAATGTATCAACTTCAACCTCTACAACAAACTGCCGAAGGTGTTGGCGGATCTCGACGGCTTCAACACGATGCCGAACATCCTCCATCACTTCAACGCCAACCAGGTGAAACCTTCAAATCAGGTTGGTCTGCACCCGCAACTGCTCGCTTACAACGTAGTGAACAGTGACGGAAAGAACGTCGGATTCAATCCGAACCAGACAGTTGGACCAGGCGGTGTCGCGCGGTACACGTGGTACGCCGGTGACGTCGTCATCAATGGCAACCAACGTATTGCGACACCGATTGAATTCGGCGCGACCAACCTGATCTCATCCGATCCGATCAAGCACAGCAACAAGGGCGCGATTGGTTCGCTGATCATCGAACCACAGGGATCGAGCTGGATTGAAGACACAACTTCACGAGCACAGGCCACGAGTCACGAAGTCTGATGGCACGTCGTTCCGTGAGTTCGTCGTCGCAATTCCAGACCGATATCAACATGAGGTATGCCGACGGTAGCCCGGTGCCAAACCTTGGTGGTCCAGACGGCGCGGAAGACGCTGAAGACTCGGCTCAGAAAGCGATCAACTACCGCACTGAACCACTTTGGAAACGCATGGGATACGCGCCGGAAACTCCGTTCGAAGACACCCGTAACTTCGACTTCACCAACGTGCTGACTAACGCAATCGTTGGTGGTGATCCGCAAACGCCGGTATTCACGGCGAGTGCTGGTCAGGAAGTCAGGTTCCGGCTTCTGAATTCGAACGGACACATGCGCAACAACGTGTTCAACCTGCACGGTCATTTCTGGCAGGACGAACCTTACACCAACAACTCGAAGTCGATTGGCAACAATCCGTTCTCAGAGTTCAAAGGTGCGCAGTATGGCATTGGACCGTCCTCGCACTATGAAGTGATTCCGGTGAATGGTGCTGGTGGCGCCCGAAGAGTGGCGGGCGACTACCTGTATCGCACTCAGGAATCATTTCAGTTCGATGGCGGTATCTGGGGCATCTTCCGGGTAACACCGTAAGGCCTCAGACTGCGGTTGGTTTCAACCGCAACAGGGTGCAGCCTGTCGGGGGACAGGCTGCACTCGACCTTAAATTCTCATGTGACGTTGATATTGCCAATGCCGTTTATTGAATCTCTACGGTAACTCTTACGACTGAGAACAAACTACGGGTATCGAAGATCGGCAGGCAATTGCAAGCGGCAATGACTGACGGAGAAATCAATGAATGCATTACGAACTCACCGATCCTTTCACTTACTTATTCTTCAACGCCGCCGCTTCGTTCGCCCAGCAACGCGCAGCCACAGAAAATTGTCGAGCAGGGAATCGCGATCGAGTTCGCCGCCGATCCACTGACGCCGGACGCGAAACTCAGAGCCGGCGAAGACGTCAACATCAAATTCAAAGTCACTGACACGAACACCGGCACTCCGGTCAAAGGTCTCAATCTCTCGGCGTGGCTCAGTCTTCGCGCGGGAGAGAAGACGGCAGACGCAACGCAGTGTCGCGAGAAGATCCAGTCGTATCTGACCGGCAGCATGCGCGCGCGTCCCGACGTCGATCTGAATTCCTATTACATTCTCGCGTTGAACAAGAGTCCTGATATCTCCGTCATCGATCCGCTGTTGGGATTTGGCGGCAGCAAGCTTCTGACGCTCGTGATGATGAAGAGTCCCGGCGAAGACTGGGTCCTGACCAAAGATCGCGAAAAGCTGTTCGTTACGTTGCCGCTCGTGAATCAGGTTGCGGTGATCGATACGCGTAGTTGGAAAGTCGTGAATTACATCGACACTGGCGTCAAACCAACCAGCATCGCCTTGCAACCCGATCAAAAGTATTTGTGGGTTGGTAATGACGGTGAAACGGCAAAGAGAGCGGCGTCACGGTTATCGATGCCGGCACAGCTGAAAGTTGCGGCGCAGATTTCGACGGGCGCGGGACGTCACGAGATCGTCATCAGCAACGACAACCAGTTTCGCTTTTATCTCGAATCGCGAGAGCGGAACAGTTTCGGTGATCGACGTTGCGAAACTGGAGAAAGTCAAAGACGTCAAAGTTGGTCCAAATCTCGTTTCGCTGGCCTCGTCTGAGCTGAGCAAGGCTGTTTATGCGGTCAGTGAAACTGATGGAACGGTTGCGGTGATCGACACGCAAGGGTGAAGTGCTGACGCGGATCAAAACAAATCCGGGCTCGCGCTCAATTCGCTTTCGCGCCGGGCGGCCGCTATGGATTTGTCGTCAACACCGCGGGAAACACGGTCAACATATTCGATACGGCTTCGAATCGTCTGTTGCACGAAGTTAAAGTCGGCAAAGCTCCCGATCAGGTGATCTTCAGCGACACGTTTGCTTTCGTCAGATCGCTGGAGACTGAGACTGTCGCGATGATTCGTCTCGCGACGATCGGAACAGAGATCGACATCACCGATTTTCCCGGTGGGCAGGGAATTCCCGCCGAAGGTTCCACGCCGGTGCGCGCCGATTCGATCGTGCCGGCGCCGGAAGGAAATGCAGTTATCGTCGCGAATCCGGTTGATAAAGTTTTGTACTACTACTCGGAAGGCATGGCTGCGCCGATGGGTAACTTTCAGAACTATCGCCGCGAGCCGCTCGCGGTCGCGATTGTCGATCGCAGTTTGCAGGAGACGACGCCCGGGTGTTTACTCGACCACGGTGAAACTGCCGGCCAGCGGTCATTACGACGTTGCGTTTCTGACCGACTCGCCGCGCATCGCTCACTGTTTCGAAACCACTGCCGATACGAATCCGCTGCTTAAAGAAGACCGACCGGTCGCGCTGCGCATCGAGCACGCAGCGAAGGGACGAGAGTTGCCGGTGGGCCAGAATTTCCCGCTGCGTTTCAAGCTGATCGAAACGAAGACCAACAAGGCAAAGACGATCTGAAAGACGTGCGTGTGTTGACGTTTCTGGCGCCCGGCACCTGGCAGCGACGCGACATTGCGAAGCCGCTTGGGCGACGGGAATTACGAAGTCGATCTCAACGTGCCGGAGACCGGTGTCTACATGGTCTTTGTTGAATCGACTTCGATGGGCGTGCGTTACAGGGATCTGCCGTACCTGACGCTGCATGCGGAGGAGAAGAACAAATGAAGAAGCAATTGATTCTTCTGATGATCGTTGCATTGTTTGCGTCAATTACTGTCGACGTTGTCGCCCAGGTTACGATCGCCGACGCAGCAAAAGCCAGGCAGCAAGATCGGTCTACGCCTGTCCGATGCATCCGGAGGTGAAGTCGAAGAAGCGTGGCAAGTGTCCGAAGTGCAAGATGGATCTTGTCCGGCAAACTGCTCCGCGCCGGAACCAGCTTCAGCCTGAAGTCAATGTTCGCAAACTCGACGTCAAGACGCTGAACATTCCGGATGTCGAGGTGTTGGACCAGGACGGCAACGTACGTCATTTCTACACCGACCTGATCAAAGGAAAGACGGTCGCGATCAACTTCATCTTTACTAACTGCACGACGATCTGCCCGCCGCTCGGCGCGACCTTTGCGCGCGTGCAACGCGAGCTGGGCGACAAGGGCAAAGACGTGCACTTCATTTCCGTCAGTGTCGATCCATTGACCGACACGCCGGAACGATTGAAAGCATGGGGCGCGAAGTTCAAAGCCGGCGCCGGCTGGACCTTCGTCACCGGCAACAAACCGGAGATCGATCAGTTGCTGCGCGCGCTCGGCGCATCGGCTGCGCGACGCGAAGATCACACGCCGTTCAGTAATCATCGGCAACGATGCGAAAGGACGTCTGGACACGCACGTACGGTTTGGCGAAAACAACGCAGATGGTCAGTTTGATCGAAAGCGTCTGGCCGGAAAAGTTGATGAAACGTCGCGAAGGAGTCACCAGCCATGAAATCTGTTCGTCGTTAATCCTGTCTAATTCTATCGCTTGCGTGTCTGTCTCAGCTACTGGCCGCAAGCACCGCGCCATCAGCAGCTGAGAAATATTTCTCTGACGTCGAACTGATCAATCAGGACGGTCAGAAGATGCGCTTCTACAGCGACGTGCTGAAGAACAAAGTCGTGATCATCAACGCTTTCTTCACACCTGCACGAGTGTTTGTCCGCCGATGAATCGCAATCTCGAAAAAGTGCAGGACGCGCTCGGCGATCGTCTCGGCAAAGACGCGTTCCTCGTTTCGATCACTGTCGATCCTGAAACCGACACGCCTACGCGACTGAAAGAATACAGCCGCAGGTTTCACGCGCGCCCGGCTGGATCTTTCTGACCGGCAAAAAGGAGAACGTCGACTGGGCGCTTTACAAACTGGGCCAGTACGTCGAGACGAAAGGTGACCACAGCACGATCATCATCATCGGTAACGAACCCAAGGGACTGTGGAAGAAAGCCTTGGCCTCGCGAAATCGGAAGAGCTGGTCAGGATAGTTGAGGATGTCATCAATGATCAGCTAAACCCTTCTGCTTATCTTTTTTGTGCCTCTTTGTGGCCTTTTGTGCTTTTTCGCGGTTAAAGCTGCACGCGCAATCCGAACTCCAGTCCGCTGACACCGCAGGAGAAACGTGGCAAAGCTCTCTATCTTCGCGGCGAGAGCTCGTCGGGCCAGGAGATCACGGCGATATTGAACGATCTCGACGTGCCCGCCTCGACGCTCACTTGCGCCGGCTGTCATGGAGTTCGAGGTGAAGGAAAAACTGAAGGCGGCGTGACTGCCGGAAATCTGGTCTGGTCCAACCTAACAAAACCTTACGGTCACACTCACGACAACGGGCGCAAACATGGTGCCTTTACCGAAACTTCGTTTATTCGCGCGCTTACCGGCATATCGATCCTGCCGGAAACAAACTCGCCGTCGCGATGCCTGCGTATCGAATGCCGCAACAGGACATGGCGGATCTGATCGCGTACCTGAAGCGGATCGACACCGATCTCGATCCGGGTGTGTCTGACGACAACATCGTGATCGGCACCCTCTTGCCGGAAAAGACGGCGCTGACGGGTTTCGGCCCAGTCGATGGAAGACGTTCTTCAGGCGTACTTTGCCGAGATCAACAGTCGTGGTGGGATCTTCAACCGCAAGATCGAGTTGCGCGTGCTGAACGGAAATGCGGGCGCCACGGTCACGAACATGAAGCAGTTAGATCGACGACGACCACGTGTTTGCGATCGTCAGTGGCTTGACTGCCGGCGCGGAAGATGGAGTTGCGACGTTGAGCCGCGAAAGGGAAGTGCCGTTCATTGGTCCATCGACGTTGCTTCCCGAGCGTGCACTGCCGCTGAACCGGTACGTTTTTTATTTGTTGCCGGGTTTGAAAGAGCAGGCGCGAAGCCTGGTTAACTTTGCGGCGAAGAAGAGCGATCCGCAAAAGGCGCGCATAGCAATCGTTTCGCCTGATACGGAATTCAGTAAAGCAATCGCGAGCAGTGTTGAAGAGCAGGCGAAGAAGCTTGGCTTGTCGCCGAGTGTCTATACGTTGGGCCAGGGATTCAACGTCGCGGAATTGAAAGACAAAGGCGTCGACACCGTTTTCATGCTTGGTTCAGGAACTGAGGCCGCGGCGTTCTTCAAAGATGCAGACACGTTATCGTGGACGCCGAATGTTTATCTGCTGGGAACGTTGGTGGGACGAAGCGCGCCGCAACTGGCGTCAGCAAGAATGAAAGACCACGTGTTCTTCGCGTTTCCGACTGTCCCGTCGGACATCTCAAACATCGGCGCCGCGGAGTTCAAAGGCCTGCTTCAGAAACACAACTTGAATTCAGCGCACGCCGCCGCTCAAGCCTCGGCAATCGCCGCCGCAAAGATCCTCGTCTACGCACTGGAGCGCTGCGGTAAAGATCTAACTCGCGAGAAACTGATCACGACACTCGAAGGTCTCTACGAATTCGACACCGGCCTGTCACCCAAAATCTCCTTTGGCCCCAACCGCCGCATCGGCGCCCTCGGCGCCTACGTCGTCACAATGGACCCGGAGAAGAACCAATTTCCCGCAACCGTCGAGTGGGTGCCGGTTGAGTAGCTTCTGGTGTCCTCAGCGTTCTCTGCGTCCTCAGCGTTCTCTGCGTTAAACCTGCGTCTCGATCATCTCAAACGCAGAGAACGCCGAGGACCGCAGAGTTCGCAGAGAATCCTGGGATTAGGACGTCATCACTATTTGATCTTCCGGGCCCGCCACACTTCCGCGCCGTCGACCGTGACTACGAGAAAGACCTGGGCAGTTCCGTCTTTGACGAAGCTGTACAACGAGCGAGGAGCGTAGGGTATGAAAAAGCTGGTGTCACTTTCCGGCAACAAGTCGATCTTCTGATCGCCTTGTTGCATTATCAATTTTTCTTCTTCACGCGTTATCGAAAGGCTCGCCGTTGGACTTACCTGATACTGGCCCACGTAGCCCTGGAGGATTCGCGGATCAACGCGTGTCACTTGTCGATTGGGCAGCAAACCAGGGATGTAAAGATTAGCAACGCCGTTTGTGATCAGGCCGGCGTTTGCATTATCGCCGTTTGTCAGGACGATCACGGTCACTTTGTCGTCGACAAATCGCGACAACTGCGCGCGAAATCCCGGTAACGAACCACCGTGATTGATCACCTTGTGACCTGCTATCGGCGCCAGTTCCCAGCCGAAGCCGTAAGGGGAGTGTTGAGCCGTTGTTGAGTTTCACCGGCGTCCACATCTGATCGAGCGTCGACTGTTTCAGCAGTTTGCCGCTTTCGAGTGCCGCCTGCCACTTCGCCAGATCGAGGACGGTGGAAAGTAACGCCCCGCTCGGGCGCAGCGCAAAATAGATGCTCGCGTTTTGCAGCTTGTCGTTTCGCCAAACGTATCCGTTGGCGCGATTGGCGACGAGGTCGGTCATGTTTGTCGTGCGCGTCGCGTTCATTCCGAGCGGCGCGAACACGCGTTCGCGCAGGAAGTCCGGCCACGGTTTGCCACTCACCTTGTTGATGATCTCTGCGAGCGTGAAGTAGCCGACGTTGCAGTACTCGTATTTCTCGCCGGGTGTGAATCGAAGCGGCAGCGAATACGCTGTCTTGATCACGTCGGCATCGTTTTGAATCTTGAGCGGATCGAAGCCGGGAGCTTCGCGCACGATGCCCGACGTGTGCGTCAACAGGTGGCGAATCGTGATCGGCTTCCACGTTTCGGGAGTGCCGTCGAGAAACTTGCTGATGTTGTCGTCAAGACTAATCTTGCCGTCCTGGACCAGCAGCATGATTCCGGAAGCGATAAACTGCTTGCTCACCGATCCGATCTTGTAAACAGTGTCAGGACGGGCGGGAACGTTTAGCTCGACGTTCGCGAGTCCATAACCCTCCGACTTCACGATCTTCCCGTCTTTTATGATGAGCACTGACACGCCGGGAACATGCTGCCGCTCCATTTCGGCTTTGACGTAATCGTCGACTTTGTCAGCCTGGACGGCGGACGCCAAGGCCAGCGACAGGACCAGCGCAAAGAAGTGAATTCGTTTGAGGTTCATGGATGTTTGTCTTCCCTCAATCAGTTTTTTTAATCCGCGAGATGATAGTAGACTGCGTCCGATATGGACAACGTCGATTACTTACAACAGCTTGACGATGCGGTCGCGCAATTAGCCGCGCGACCGAATATTGAAAGTTTGATCGCCACGCTCAAGCAGCAACTGCCTGGCACATCGGAGCCGTTTGTCTGGTCTGCGATCGATCTGCAATCCATCACGACGCCGCTTCCCGACACGATTAAATCGTGCTGGATCTTTGTGCTCAAGAAAGACGCTCCGTCAGGTTGCCACTTCCATCCAAATAGCATTCAACACATGGTGATGATCGAAGGCGCGGGGACGTCGAAAGTCGGATCAACCTCAGCTCAGATGAGACACTTTCGCGAGCAAGGTTGCTCGTTGGACGAGACGTGGTACGTCATTCCTGAAGGTGTGCCGCACGAGTTTTTTCCTCACCAGGATGTGGTCGTTGTCTCTTTTCATACCTGCGACTCGGAGGAACTGAAGGAGATCAGTTGCGACTCGGGAGCGACGCGCAACTACGCGTGATCATTCAGCTTTGAAGATTCGAAACAGGTAGTAGTAAGAAGGAAACAAGAGCAATGCGCCCGCAACGAGTGCGGCGAGCAACAGTTGCAACGTGATCTGTGGCGCAGCGGCTGACGCGATCGTGATGTCCGGTTCCACCAGGTGCGGAAACTGCGCAAGGGCCCAGCCAAGCAGAATCAACGTCACTTGAGCAGCCGTGCAAACTCGCGCCACTCGGTAACGCCTGGTCCACAGCATGAAGAAAGCGCCAAGCGCTGCGATTGCCGTGAAGAGATGGAGCCCCAGCGCCCACGGGGTGCGGCTGATGCCGGCGCGCACGGTCGGCGCGCCTGTTCCTGCAAGAACGAAAACAGTCAACGCCAGGATGCCGACCGCCACGCCGGAAAATAAGGCACGCGCGCGAAAGTCTTCCTGCAAGTCTCGCTCTTCCGCTTCAACTGTCAGATAAACTGACGCCAAAAACGCAAACAACGCGAGCGCAAAAAATCCCACCGCGAGGGGAAACGGCGCCAGCCAGGAGTTGAAGAAACCAGTCGTCACCGTGCCGTTCTCGACTCTAATAGTTCCGGAAGCGATGGCGCCGAGAGTGGTGCCTAAAAGGATCGGAGTAATGATGCTGGCGATGGAGAAGACGAGGCTCCAACGGCGTTGTATGTCGTCGCGTTGGACGTCATAGGTGCGAAATGTGAACGCCGTGCCGCGCAACACGATGCCGATCAGCAGCAGCGTGATCGGAATGTGAAGTGCGGTTGCGATCGCGGCAAACGCCGGCGGAAACGCCGTGAAAAGAATCACGATGACGAGTATCAGCCACACGTGGTTCGCTTCCCACACCGGACCGATCGCTTCGGCGATCAGCGCGCGTTGCCGGCGTGCTCGTGGTCCAGACGCAAACAGGTCCCAAACGCCGCCACCGTAATCCGCGCCGCCCAACAGCGCGTACAGGACCAGCGAGGCGACCATTGCGCCGGCGATGATCGTTTCAAGCGACAAGCTGTGCCTCCCGTTTGCCCGGTGGTTCCTTTGTTCGCGGGCTTGCCGCCACCTGTCGCAGCAACAGCCAAACGGTTACGAGTGCAAGAAAAATGTAGAGCACTGTGAAAGTTATAAATGGAACGATGAGTCCGGGCATTGGCGTGACTGCTTCGCTGGTTCGCATCACGCCGTAAATGATCCACGGTTGCCGGCCGACTTCCGTCACGGTCCAACCTGTTTCGATTGCGATGAATCCGAGTGGCGCGGCGACGACGAGCACGCGCAGGAACCACACTGAGTCAAGCCGTGATTGCTTGCGGCGTCGTGCGCGTAGATAGCGCCAGCCGGCCCAAAGCGCGACGGCCATCATCGCGAAGCCGCATGCGACCATGATCTGAAAAGCGACGTGCACAACAGCCACAGGCGGCCATTGATCCGCGGGAAAATCATTCAATCCTTTAACGACAGCGTTGGGATCGTTGTACGCGAGAATGCTTAATGCATGCGGGACTTCGATCGCATAACGCGTGACGCGCGCTGATTCGTCGGGGACGCCGCCGATTCGCAGTGGCGCGCCTGTTTCTGTTTGAAACTGTCCTTCGAAAGCGGCGAGCTTCACGGGTTGAGTTTTGGCGACAGTCTTAGCGAGAAGATCTCCGCTGAGTGGTTGTAGAAACGCAGTCACGCCTCCGACGAGCAACGCGATCGCCAGCGCGGCCCGGTGGAAACGATTGTTCGGCTCGCGCAGCAGCATGAAAGCGTGAATTCCGGCGACGACAAATCCTGTCGCTGCATATGCGGCCAACGTCATGTGCAACGTTTGTGGCAACGCCGCCGGGTTCAACATCGCCGCGATGGGATCGATGTCTACCGGTTTGCCGTCTTGCAGTCGAAAACCTGTGGGCGCGTTCATCCAGGCGTTGGCGATGACGACGAAGATGCCGGAGAGTGCGCCGCTGACCGCCACCATGCCGCCCGCGAACAAGTGCGCGCGCGGCGGAACGCGCTTCCAGCCGTAAAGATAGATGCCGAGAAAGATCGCCTCGGTGAAGAACGCAAAGCCTTCGAGTGAGAAAGGCATGCCGATAATCGATCCGGCATAACCCATAAACCCCGGCCACAACAGTCCGAGCTCAAACGACAGCACCGTCCCCGAAACCGCGCCGACGGCAAAAAGTATCGCCGTCCCCTTGGCCCAACGTTGTGCGAGTGTCAGGTAGATTTCATCTTTCGTGCGCAGCCACTTCCACTCCGCCACGATCATCAACAGCGGCATCGCAATTCCAATCGCCGCAAAGACGATGTGAAAAGCCAGCGACATCGCCATCTGCGAACGTGCTGCAAGAAAGTCGTCCATTCAGTGACAACATTGCAGAAATGTCCGGGACATTTCAACCTGGGATTACAGAGTAATTCGAATCTCTATTTGGATTATTCCTGTGACAATGATGGACGCAAAAGCCGCTGAGTAGAATCTATATGCCACAAACGCTGTATATCACAGACCCAGTCAGAACTCACCTGGACACTGCTTTCGCTTTGTCTCTCGACGCGCCGGAGTTGGCTGATTTAGAAGACTTGATGATCGTTACGAAATTCACTTTCTGAAACGACGGGCGGCCACAGAGGGCAGCCCCTACAATTCAGAAACGAACATCGTCTTTGTAGGGGCGGCCCTCTGTGGCCGCCCGTCGTTTCATCCGATCAACGTCGACAAGTACCAGACGTTGCCGAACTCGTCGTTGACCCAGGCGCTGCGATCGCCGTATGGCTGATCGGTCGGCTCTAATGCCGACGTGGCACCAGCGCTCAGTGCCTGTTGATAAGCTGCATCGACGTCTTCCACATACATGTAGATCGCCGATGGCATCGGTTGCCACGGACCGTGTGCTTCGCCCATTTCAACGATGGAATCTCCAAGGCGGACCTTTGCGTGATAGACGAAGCCCTCTTCTGATTGATGTCGCTCGACCACTTGCCCGCCAAACGCCTTCTCTAAGAAGTCGATAAACTTCGGCGTTCCGAGCGGATGGAAATACATCGTGGCGGTGTGCAGATCCTGAATCGGCGTCTGATCGAAACGCTTCGCGATGTACCACTCGTTCCCGCCGATGTCGATCACCGAAGCGACACGTTCGCCGTACTCCTGGTCTGAAGGCGCTCCCTGTGAAGTCGCTCCGGCAGCCAGAGCGCGAGCATAAACTTCGTCGACATCCGGGACGTACAGGTGAATCGCGGCAGGCCGTGTCTCAAAACCTGGACCACCGCCGATCATCACGATCGAATCGTCAATCCTGACCTCGCAATGCAATCCTCCGGCTGAGCCGGTCGTGCGAAACGACTCGACCGCGCCGAATGCTTTTTTTACGAAGTCAACTAACTCGACCGCCGGTTTGACGGTCAGATAAGGCGTGACCGTGTGAAATCCTTCGCGTTTGAACGGCGTCGACTTCGGCTTATCCTGCTCGGCGACCCACTCGTCAAGGGACTTTTGCATGTCGGCGACCGCGACGTCTTTCTGATGCGTGGCGACGATCCACGTATAGCCAAAAGGATCTTTGAGTTGTCCGGTCCGATCGCCATAAAACTGGTCCTCAATCGGCCGGTTCAAAGTCGCTCCTTCGGCAACCGCCTGCTCGGCAAACTGGTCCACGTTTGGCACGTACAAATGCAGTTTGATTGGTGAACCGCCGCGTGTCTCGGCACTGATGGCGTCGTAATCGGGATACTCATCCGAGAGCATGAATACCGCGCTGCCGATCTGAAGTTCGGCGTGACCGATCTTTCCGCTCGGTTCTGCCAGCCGCATCAGCTCCGTGGCGCCAAACGCGCGTTTGTAAAATTCGATTGCGGCCGCGGCATCGCGATAGCACAGGTAGGGAATTATCGGCGTGAATGCCTGCGGCACCGGTTCGATCTGTTTAGCTGCGGTACTCATATTCTCCTTGCCTCCTAATTCTTCGCTGAGCGCGGCGCGAAACTGTTCTGAGGGCAGACCTCTCAGCGCGCGCGCAACAGCTACCAGTTCAGTCAACTCACGATCGGTCTCATTCACCGCGGGGTCGCGTTCGGCGAGCAGTGCGGAGACGGCGTCGTCAAGTTGATCGATGATGGAACGTTCAGCCATTTACTTAAGCTCGCGCAATCCTGCGCGTAGGTTCTCTAAGCCTCGAAATTGAAGTTGCTTGACTGCGCCTTCGCTGCGATTGAGCTCGGTTGCAATCTCGCGAATACTCTTTTCCTCGCCGAAGCGCAGCAGGATCACTTTACGCTGATCCTCGGGCAGCGCTTCGACCGCGCGGAACAGCCGCGCGCGACGATCTACTTGTTCGAGATCCGAGTCCACGGAAGCATTCGTCGTCAGCTCAGTTTCTGCCTGTTCGCGTGACTTCTTTCTGGCCTGGTCGGCGATTGCGTTTGCGGCAATGCGGTAGAGCCAGGTGATGAAAGGAGCGCCGCGCCATTTGTACTTTCCGATATTTGCGAGGGCTTGTTGAAAGACATGCGCCGTGAGGTCCTGAACTTCGGATCGATCGTGCACCCGGCGCGCGACGTAGGCATAGACGCGGTGAAAATGCTGCTCGTAAAGCTCCGCAAAGCGGCCCGGGTCGTTCTGAGCAGCCTCAATTAAGACGCGTTCATCCGATTCAGTAACCCGACTCAAATCACCCTCGCGCCAGTTTTCTAATGAGTAAAACTGGGATCGAGCGGAAAAGTTACGGCGATCGTGGAAAATATTCTACCAGCGTAGCTCGGCGATTCGTTTTTCATGTTCCGGCTAACCAAGGAAAAGGCCGAATCTTTGAGATCGCAAATTGCGACCTCAAACACAGGACGCGGCGGCCGAAGTAAATATCGCGATCATGCGAACCTTTGTCCACTTGAGACAGATGCTGGAAACGAATGAGGAACTCAATCGCAAATTCGCGGCCGTCATCAAGAAGCTCTCTGCGCACGATAAATACTTCAGGGTTGTGTTTGATGAGCTGAAGAAACTGACGGAAAAACCGCTTTCACCAGGCAGGCAAATCGGATTCAAACGCCGCTCCTGACTCCGAAGCGCGCAGTCAAATAGTAAATACGTATAATGGGCCGCACCATTAGGCAGTACCACGTAAAAAGCTGAGGAGATTGCTGCGATGGGTATCAAGACGCTCGCCGGGGCGTTCGTGTTACTTGTGTTGACGAGTGTCGTTCACGCACAGCCGATTAGGAATGTGGTTCCTGATGTGGCGAGGCCGTTGCCTTTGTCGTCGGTGCGCGTGACTGGTGGTCCACTGAAGCAGGCCCAGGATCTTAATGTCGATTACCTCCTGAAACTCGAACCCGATCGCATGATGGCGTACTACCGCAAGCGCGCCGGGCTCGAGCCAAAGGCAGAGGGCTATCCGGGGTGGGATGGCGACGGCAAAAATCTCACCGGTCACATCGCCGGTCATTATCTCTCCGCTGTCTCGCTGATGTATGCCGCTACCGGCGATCAGCGCTTTAAAGAAAGAGCAGACTACATCGTGCAGGAGATGAAGCTCGTCCAGGACAAGAACGGCGACGGCTACCTGGGCGCTATCGAAAGCTTGCGAGAAAAGTTTGCCGAAGTCGCGAAGGGAAACATCAAGTCGACATTCTTCGATCTGAACGGTCTTTGGTCTCCGTGGTACACGTTGCACAAAACGTATGCAGGTCTGCGCGATGCCTACCGGTTCACTCACAACCGCACCGCACTCGAACTGGAGATCAAGTTCGCCGCGTGGGCCGAAACGATCATGGCCCAGCTCAATGCCGAGCAAACGCAGCAAATGCTCAACACCGAATTTGGCGGCATGAACGAAGTGCTGGCGGATCTCTACGCCGACACCGGCGATAAGCGCTGGCTGAATCTTTCACACCGTTTCGATCATCACGCGTTTCTCGATCCACTTAAACGGCGCGAAGACAAGCTGGCCGGACAACACGGCAACACGCAAGTTCCGAAGATGCTCGGCGTGTTGATGCAATACATTTACACCGGCGATCAGTCCGTCAGGCACAGCGGCGAAGTTCTTTTGGGACGCAGTAGTCAACGATCACACTTACGCCACAGGCGGACACGGCAAAGACGAATACTTTGGACCACCCGATCAGTTGGCCGAGCGCGTCGACGGCAGGACAGGGGAAACGTGCAACGTCTACAACATGCTGAAGATGACTCGCCGTCTGTTCGCCATTCATCCTGACATCAAGTATGCGGAGTTTGAAGAGCGGGCTTTGTTCAATCACATTCTCGCGTCGATGGACCCACAGGATGGACGGACGTGTTACATGGTGCCGGTAGGCCGCGGCGTGCGCCACGAGTACCAGGAAATGTTTCGCAGTTTTACCTGTTGTGTCGGCAGTGGCATGGAGAGTCATAGTCTTCATGGCGACGGCATCTACTACGAGTCAGGCGATCGGCTCTGGATCAATTTGTATGTTCCTTCGACGGCGAATTGGAAAGCAGCGGGCGCAATCGTGACGATGACGACGAGCTTTCCCGAAGGCGATGCGGCGACGGTGAAACTTAACGTTGCAACGGCCGAAGTCTTTCACACTTAGCTTTGCGTCGGCCAGCGTGGGCCGGTGATGGATTCGTCGTGAAAGTGAATGGAAAGAGCGTGATGACATTGCTTGGTCCGGGATCGTACGTTGAACTGAAACGAACCTGGAAAACGGGCGACAGTGTTTCGCTTGTTCTGCCGAAGACATTGCGCATCGAGGGACTGGCGGATAACGAGTCGGCGCGCGGCTTTGATGTGGGGGCCGTTGGTGCTGGCAGGTGATCTTGGACCAGAGCGACGCGGTCGATGCAGCCGAATTACCGTCGCTGGTCACGGCGGAAAAGCCCGTGACCGAATGGTTACAACCGGTGCGTGACAATCTCGGCGTGTTTCGCACGGTCGGTGTCGGCCGCACTGCGGAAGGGAAGGCGAACGAGGTTGAGTTTGTTCCTTTCTATCGATTGCACAGGCGAACTTATTCGGTCTACTGGGATCTTTATACAGACGAGACTTGGACCAGGAAGATTGAAGAGCTCGCAGACGGAACGCGCTACGCAACAGAAGTTGGAAGCAGCGACTATCTCGTTTTTGCAACCAGGAGATGCGGAAAAAGAGAAGGCTTTCGCGTTGAAGAGTGAAGAGTCAGGCGCTGATCGCGTTGCAGGGCGAGCTGGTCGTCGAGCTAAGAAATGGTTTTCGTATGAGTTGCCGGTTAATTCGGCTAAGCCGATGGCGCTGGTAGTTACGTTCAGCACTGAAGAACGCGCGAAGCGATCGTTTGAGATCTTCGTGGATGGACAGCGCGTCGGCGAGGGCGTCGATCGAGCGTTATCCACCGGGGAGCCCGACCGGACGGTTCTACGATGTTGATTACGTGCTTCCCGCGGAGCTCGTTAAAGATAAGCAGAAAGTTACCGTGCGGTTTCAAGCGACGGGTGGCAATGAGACGGCGACTGTGTTTGGCATTCGCATGGTGCGCGCTGAGGAACGATGAAACAGTCTCCCGCAAAGGCGCAAAGACGCAAAAAAACTCAAATCAACATTTGCGTCTTTGCGCCTTTGCGGGAGACCTTGATCGTTACGGTACTTGCACTGTTCGCATTTTGTGCTCTATGGAATTCATTGGACAGCAGTAGCGCCCAAACACAACCCTCATTGCCGTCTACGCTCGGCCTGGACCAGGGCTATCTCGATCTCGAAACCGGTGACTTCAAACTCAGATTAGTAAAGGCTTCGCAAACAGTTGCTGCCCTCGAACCAAAGAACACGCCGGGATTCGACTTCACGCCCGGCGATCGTTTGTCCCAGCGCGCCGCTAATCGCTATCACCATCTCGGAGATCTGATCCTTCGGGTGCGCACCGGCAGTTCCGGACCGTGGCAAAAGTACGATACGGCTGAATTGCGCAAACCCGTTGAGCCGCTGACGCCAGTTGGGCCAACACTTGCCGCCGCGGATCTTGCGCCCACGTTGCCTGCTGATATTCCGTTGCAAGTCACACGTTCGTGGATCGTCGATAACGACCGCCTGGTGCTGCGCTTCGAGATCAAGAACAAGACCGCGCAACCTGTTCAAATCGGCGGCGCTCGGCACTGCCGATGGTCTTCAACAACATCATTACCGGCCGTAACCTCAAAGAAGCACACGAAAAGTGCTCCTTTGCCGATCCTTACATCGGCCAAGACGCCGGATACTTACAGGTAACGCGATTGAGTGGTGCTGGACCAGCCTTGGTGGTCGTGCCGTACGGACAGACGCCGATTCGAAGCCTACCAACCGCTGAGTGAACCAACCCGTCCGAGTCAAACATTCGAAGGCGACATTTGCATGGATGGTCCACACGCAGGCGTATGCCGAAGAAGAATGGACCGGCGTGGTTCCGTGGAATTCACAGACAGCGGCGACGTTAGGACCAGGCGCGACCGAAACTTACGGAGTCAAGTTTCTGCTGGCTGACGAAATTCGAAACATTGAAACCACGCTCGCACAGCACAACCGGCCGGTCGCGATCGGAATTCCCGGTTACGTGTTGCCGATGGATCTTGACGGCCGTCTCTTCGTTAAGCACACACGCAAGATAACCAGTGTCGCAGTCGTTCCAACAGGCGCCCTCGACGTTAACAAAGACCGCGTCACAACACAGAAATGGCAGGCGTTTCGACTGCGTGGCAAGAAGTGGGGACGCGCGCGTCTCACACTCAACTATGACGATGGCTCCAGCCAATCGATCAGCTATTACGTGATCAAACCGTCCGCTCAGGCAGTCGCGGATCTGGGAAACTTCCTCTTCACGCGGCAATGGTTCGACGATCCGA
Source organism: uncultured Acidobacteriota bacterium (assembly GCA_963770215.1). Lineage (GTDB taxonomy): Bacteria > Acidobacteriota > Blastocatellia > Pyrinomonadales > Pyrinomonadaceae > PSRF01. Next base: position 547,262 of record CAVYOP010000003.1, on the reverse strand, counting down.
ACGATCCGTTTCAGCGCAGCCCTTCAGTGATGAGCTACGATCGCGAGACAGACAAGATCGTGACGCAGGACAGCCGCGTTTGGATTGCCGGTCTCGGCGATGAAGGTGGTTCGGGTTCGTGGCTGGCGGCGGCCATGAAGCAGTTTGGCCAACCGCGCAAGGAAGAGATCGCGAAGTACGAACAGTTTATCGATCGCGTGTTGTGGGGCGGCCTGCAATACAATGACGGACCCAACCGCTACGGCGTAAAGAAGAGTCTTTTCTACTACTCGCCGCAGGATGTGCCGCAGTTCAAATACGATCCGACGTTGAACTGGACCACCTGGACCAGTTGGAACAAAGCGCAGGCTGAATCGATCGGGCGTGGCTACAACTATCCTCACGTCATCGCGGCTTACTGGTCGATTTATCGCCTGGCGCGAAATCATCAGGGCCTGGTTACGAATCATTCGTGGGAGTGGTACCTGAACCAGGCGTATGAGACTGCGCGCTTCATGTTTGGCCGGCAGGAAAATGGACGCCGTCGCGTCGGCTACGTTGATTTGGGTTTGATGGAGGGCGACGTCATCGTTGCACTGCTCGACGATCTCAAGCGGGAAGCGTGGCATGACAAGGCGCAGGTCGTCGAGAGTTTGATGAAGGAGCGCGCCGATCGTTGGCGTCAGGAAGCGTATCCGTTCGGCAGCGAAATGGCGTGGGATTCGACGGGTCAGGAAGAAGTCTACGCGTGGTCCAAGTATTTTGGTTATGACGACAAAGCGCTGGTGTCGCTGAATTCGATCGTCGGTTACATGCCGACGTTGCCGCACTGGGGTTACAACGGCAACGCGCGCCGGTATTGGGACTTTCTGTATGGCGGCAAGATCAGAAGGATCGAACGGCAGTTACATCATTACGGCTCAGGGCTGAATGCGATTCCGGTGCTGGCGCACTATCGCGAACATCCTGACGACGTATATCTTTTGCGAGTTGGTTATGGCGGCACGATGGGCGCGCTCTCCAACATCGATCAGGAAGGGTTTGCTTCGGTTGCGTTTCACTCGTTTCCTGGGACGTTGAACTGGGACCCTTACACAGGCGACTATGGACCAAACTTCTTCGGTCACGCGTTCAATGCGGCGACTTACGTGATCGATCATCCTGAGTTTGGCTGGCAGTCGTTTGGCGGAAACATCGCCGTCGCAGGCGACTGGATGAACGTTCAGCCGCTCGATTCGTTTCGCAAGCGCGTTTACATCGCGCCGCTTGGTCTGTGGTTGACGCTTGATGCCGGCACGTTTGAGCGAATCGCGATCAACAAAAAGTCAAATGTCGTTCGCGTAACACTCTCGCGTGCAGACAGCTTCACGCCCAACGCTCGACTTCGCATCCAACAACCCGCGAAGCTACCCTCAATCGGAACTTACACGCCGCGAGAACGATTTGTTAACGAGCGTGACGCGTTTACGATTCCACTCGGACGTTCGACGACGAGGATCGATCTTGTAGGGGCGGCCCTCCGTGGCCGCCCGGCTCGCGGCGGGCATGCTCGATAAGACGGGCGGCCACGGAGGGCCGCCCCTACAAACTACCGCTGAACTCAGAAGATGTGGATCGTGAACGTCTCCCATGGTCCAACTGCACCACGGTTCGCATTCACCACACTACCTCCGCCACCTTCGGCGACGAAATAATTTCCACCGCCTCCATTCCAGCCATTAAACGCTTGCAGCGAAATACTGTCGCCCGATCCGATTCCGCCGCCGCCACCAACCTTCTCGATGCGGAACGTCTCCCAGCCGCCCGCCGCTGTGCGGTTCGCATTAACGACATCACCGCCACCGAGTTCGGCTACGACAAAGAAGCCACCCGAGGTTTGAATGTTCACCAGGTCGCCACTCTCGAGGCTGCCGCCATTAATATCGATGACCGTAAACGTTTCCCACGGTCCAATTCCTGTCCGGTTGGCATTGACCACACTGCCGCCGCCATTTTCAGCCACGACGAAGAACCCGCCGCTACTCTGAAACGCCGTCGTGTAGGTGCTGCCGTCAGGCTCGCCGCACGTGCCCAGACACCCTGCGCCATTGAACCCGTTGCGAATCACATTTCCCGGCTGCGGCCCAAAGCCAAGCGAAAAATTAATGCCCACCGGGTTGAGATGGCAGTAGCTCATAACCGTGCCGCCGCCCGGCGGTATAGGACCATTGCAACCTTCGGAGAATCCCGCCGCTGGTCCACAACCATCGATCGCGCTCCCGTTACCGTTCCAGACGCATGCGTGCGTGTGCCGCGATCCCATTAAGTGGCCCATCTCGTGGGTGAAGACGTAAACGGTCCACGAGTATGTCGGCACGTCTGCAAAGAACGGATCGATTCCGCTGTAGCATTGGCTCTGCGATCTGTTGCCGTTGCAGAAACCGTTGAAGCCGGCGGCCACACCGCCCTGGTTGCTTTGCAGATCGACGAGGTGCGCGATGTCGCCGTTGAAAGAGGTGCGCACACTTTGGAACTGGCCCAGTTGCTGCTGGGAACTCCCTCCGTTGTAAGGACTTGGCGTGGTCCAAACAAAGATCTCGGAGATCGAGATCGGAATGCTCTCGTTGCTGTAAAGTGCGGCCGACTGGTTGAAGACCGCTGTCACAAAGTTGACGGTTTCGCCAACGCTGCCTCGGTTTTGAAAGAGATCGAAATCGGCTTCGATATATACCTTCACGCATCTCGTAACCGCTTGAGTCGTGAATGACTCCTGGAGTTGCTCCGCAGAGTACGGTGCGCCGTCATCCGGCATCTCGCAATGGAGCGGCATCGGGCTGGTGAGATCGTCTTCGGCGTAGAGAATGTGATCGCCCTGTGGATTGTTGCCGGCGAGTTTGCCGATCACGAAGTTGCCGTGTTGCGGCGAACTGTAAGATCCGATCAGCTCGTCTTTGAAGACGCTGATCGTGGCGAGTGAGCCTTCGCTGCCTTTGATCACTCCCCAGTAATGCGCCCCGTGCTGGTAGGTTACCGGCCGATCATTTGAAGTGCTGGTAACGACGTTGAAGCCGGGTGCAAAGAGATTGACCTTCATCAGCTCCAGTTCAACTGGAGGTCCACCGTGAGTGGGAAGTCGCAAGGTCAAGCTTGGTTCGTCGTTGTTCAGCAACTCCGCTAGATCTTTGCGGCGAAGGTGAAGGATCGTGCCGGCTGTGACCGCGCGTCTTCTGTTCGCATCGGTTGTGGCAGAACGCGTTTGACGATCGAAAGGTTCTTTTAGTGGAAATTTTCGGCCGCCGCTTTTCGCGTCGTTGATTAGCCGCGAAACACGTTTGTTCTCATTTTTTGCTTGGGGCGGTGGTGTGCGTTCCGAAGTTTGCGAAGATACTCGTGAGCCTGAGAGGCCCAGGAGAATTGCGCAGCCGGCGACGAAGATTGCGAGCAGGCTTACTCGAAATAGTTTGCTGCGCAGGATTCGGTTGTAATTCATTACGTAAGGTCGTCCTTTCTGAAAATAGATCTTGCTCAGAAGTTGGGGGATGAAGAAGTCTCAGGACACACGGGTGACGTCTATAGAAAGGCGAAGCTTTCTATAGGCACACTGCGACCAGAGGACAGTTGGCTATCGATCGTCTTGTGGGGCGAGTTGCCACGCACCGAAGACGTCAATGCCAGCGATCAGTTGTCGGGATTATTTATTGCTGTCGTGGAACCACACGACTGGCTGGGCAAGGAAGCGCAGATGCCGCCCGCGCTATTTCCAGATTTGTGGAACCGCAGCTTTTTTACGCTGCGTGGGTTTGGAAGTCAATTTCATGGAGCTACTGATTATGTGCTGGTTTGGTTGCGACCGGTTACGTGGGATCGACCATCGTCGCTACGAGATGTTCCAACGCTGCGGCTGGATCGCCGCACCGGCCGGTGTGAACTGGAGAAGTTTGAATGACTGTGCTGCGCGGTGCGACGAGCCAGTGAAAACGTTGACGCTGCGGTAACTGGCCGATCTCGCCTGCTTGCTCGCCGCCGCGGCAGATCGTCGGGATCGACGCCAAATGGTTTTTTACGAGATCGAGATCTACGTTTGGGTCGAGCGCGAGGAGACGCGACTCGTTCAGCTTGATGCGGGCTTCGAGAAACGACAGATCGGGACACGAGACGATCACGCCGGCGTTGATGAACTCTTCGCGGTCCACCTTCGGTACGACCCGAACGACCGCGTAGTCATACCTGAACTTATCGGGCACGGATCGCCTCCAGCACGAAGTTTCGCGGCTCTTCGAGACGCGTCGTCAGGTAATTCACGTAAGCTTGTCTCTTTTCCTTCACCCATTCGTCAGGCACAAGGTCTACAACTCGTCTTATCACGTCTTCGGTGATCGCTTTGGTCATTGCTCGATCGGCTGATTCGATGTCGCCGGCGAATGGAAGCAGAATGTGGTGCTTGATCAAGGCGAATGGATCTTTGCTGCGTTGGTCCATGTCGGTCCAAGAATGATGAAAGTACAAGGCCGCGCCGTGATCGATCAACCAGAGCCTGCGATGCCACATTAACATGTTTGCATTTCGTGCGGTGCGATCGACGTTGGTCACGTACGCATCAAGCCACACGATCTTCGATGCAAGCTCAGCATCCACCTTCTCCGCCACCGGATCAAACATCACTGATCCCGGCAGGTAATCCAATCCCAGGTTCAGTCCGCCACTCGCGCGAATCAGATCCTGTATCTCCGGATCTGGCTCCGTTCTGGCAATCTCCGGGTCCAGTGAAACAAAAACCAACTCCGGCACCAACAACCCGGCCGCCCTCGCCAACTCCCCCGCAATCACCTCGGCAATCAGTGCCTTCTCCCCCTGCCCCGCCCCCCGGAACTTAAGCACATACATCCCCTCATCATCCGCCTCAACAATCGCCGGCAGCGATCCGCCTTCGCGGAGCGGGGTTACGTATCGTGTGACGTTTACGGTTCGCATCTTGTGTTTGCCTAATGAGGTTGGCTCTTTATCTTAACCTTATCTCGCAGCCGTTGTTCCACTTGCTCGCGGCTTAACTGGCTAGACGCTATGGCGAGGAAAAAGGCTACGATTTCCTCGTTCGCCATTGCTAATTCAAATCCATTTGTTTCGAGGAATGTTTCAGTAATGGCGGCGGCAACCCGTTTGTTACCGTCTAAGAAAGCATGCGTTTGTGTTAAGTGATAAGCGTATGTTGCCGCACAACTCACGACATCCGCAGCTTCATAGTGATGGCGATTTCTGGCTGTCGCGAGAGCGGATTCGAGTAAAGCTTCGTCTCTGAGTCCACCAGGCCCTCCTGTTTCGGCGATTAACATCGCGTGAACTGTCAGGACGTCGAACTTCTCCGGAAATATCATTAGTGGAGAGTATTACTGAGCGGGACCCTTCGCTAATTGGTCGTAAGCGGGCCGACGTTTGGAGAGGATGGAAGCGAAAGCGCTCATAAAATCGCGCGAACGTTTCGCTTCTTCGACTGACCGAACCACCAAAGCTCGCCCTACGATCTCGACCTCCAGTTCCGCGCCCGCCGCTACACCAAGAGCGTCAAGGGCTTCCGGGGGAAGTTCCACCGATGAGCGTTCGTCTAATGTAACCGTTTTAGACATGCGCTGATTGTAGCACGAAGGTCGACGAGCATCCCGCGACACGGTAACTCCTTTTCTGAGATACTTTCCTCCTTTATGCATTCAATGCCAACGATCGAAACGGAACGCTTATCGCTGCGTCCGCTTACCGTTGACGATGCGCCGTTCATCTTGACGCTGCTTAATGAGCCGTCGTTCGTGCGCTACATTGGAGACAAGAAGGTTAGAAATATCGAGGATGCAAGGCGGTATATTTTGAGTGGGCCAGTTGCGAGTTATGGGCGGAATGGGTTTGGGCTTTACCTGGTTCAACTCAAAGAAGCACAGACGCCGATCGGGATGTGCGGGTTGATTAGGCGGGAGGGGTTGCCTGAGCCTGACATCGGGTTTGCTTACCTGCCGGCGTTCTGGAGAAAAGGGCTCGCGCACGAGGCGGCTGTGGCGGTTTTAAACGATGCACGTGAAAGATTAAGACTCCAACGCATCCTGGCGATCACGAGTCCGGATAATGACGCCTCGATCAAGTTACTCGAGAGACTGGGATTTGAATTTGAACGAGAGATGAAACTGGCGCCCGATCAAGACCCGATCAAGTTATTCGGAGCATGCTAGTGATACTATCAGCCACGCGAAAGGAAGAAACAGTTTATGGAATGGATCAGTGATCCACAGGCGTGGATCGCCTTCTTGACTCTACTCGCACTAGAGATTGTCCTTGGCATCGACAACATCATCTTCATCTCGATTCTCGCCGGGAAGCTGCCTGCCGAACAGCAACAACGCGCGCGTTTCATTGGTCTCAGCTTGGCGCTCATCATCAGGGTGGGTTTACTGTTCTCACTGTCCTGGGTGATCGGCCTGACTCAGCCCCTGTTCGCGGTATTGAATCACGAGATATCCGGCCGCGATCTGATACTTATCGGCGGCGGCCTGTTCCTGCTCGGAAAAGCGACCTATGAAATCCACGAGAGTCTTGAAGGTGAAGAAGGTCATGCGTCGCGTGGTGTGAAGTCCAGTTTCATCAGTGTGATTATCCAGATCATCATCCTCGACGCCGTATTCTCGCTCGACTCGGTGATCACGGCGATCGGAATGGTCGATCAACTTTCGATCATGATAGGCGCTGTTGGCGTGGCAATTGGTTTTATGATGTTGTTTGCCGCTCCGGTGGGCGCGTTCGTTGCCCGGCATCCGACGATCAAGATGCTGGCTTTGAGTTTCCTTTTGCTGATTGGTCTGACGCTAATCGTGGAAGCGTTCGAAGTTCACATTCCGAAGGGTTATGTCTATTTCGCGATGGGCTTTTCTGTGTTCGTGGAATTGCTGAACTTGCGGTTACGAAAGAAGTCGCAGCCCGTGAACCTGCACGAGCGTTACGCACCCGATCAAGGAACGCAACCCTAATCGCGCGAGGTTCAAGCCGGGCGCAGTTGGATGTGGCCGCAATCAGGGCAGGTGTGGACCTCCTGCAATGCGCCGCCATACGTCGAATCGTCGGCTGCGTCTTCAACGCCGTAGTCGATCTTCAGGGCGTGATGATTCATCATGCCGCCGCAGTCGGAACAGATCATTGGAGTTTGTTCGTGGCTCATAGCGAAATGTTTTCCCGTCCGTAACGTAGTACCTTGCTCATCCAGACCAGTTCGCCAAGGAACTTGTCCATTCGTTTCACGTAGGTTGCTTCGTCGTGAATCTTGCCGTTCTCGTCGAACAATTTCTGCGCCCCGGAAAAGTTGCCGTCCCAGAAAATCGTCACCAGGCCAAGCTCGCGCATTACCGGCAACAAGTTCTCGATCACGCGCGTCGCGCCAAAGCCGCCGGCTGATACGCCGCAGATGCCGACTGCTTTGTGGATGTACTCCTTCAGATTGGAGTCGAGCGCGTGCTTCAGCATTCCGGGATAGCCGTGATTGTATTCAGGTGTGACCAGGACCAGGCCATCAGCGCGCGCGCAGAGTTCGGAGAAACTTCGGTGCTTGATCTGTTCGCCCGCGTCGTCGTTGGGAAACTCCAGGTCTCGAATATCGACGAGCTCCGTTTCGACGCCTTGGCGGTTTTTTACTTGTTCGAAGACGAACTTCGCGACGTTCTCGCTTGCGCGGCCTTTGCGCACGGTGCCGAGAATTACGGGAATGAAGAGTGGTCGAGTGTTCATGGTCTAGTATTCTACCGGTAATTTGGTTATCAATGAGACGGCATTGCACAAAAACGTCCGCTACGCAGGATATTCTCCCGCAAAGGCGCAAAGGCGCAAAGAACGTCCAGCGAAACGCGGCAGCGCTTTGCGTCTTTGCGCCTTTGCGGGAGACAGCTTCACGTAATAACGCACTTTTTGTGCAAAGCTCAATGAGGCATGAAAATCAATAGTGAACACTGTCGCCGGATCGCGCTGGCGCTGATTTTCTTTATTTCTACTGTAACAACGGCGCAAACGTCGGGTGGTCCTGCGAAGGGAACCTTGATACTGACTGGCGGCGATCAAGAGACGGCGCTTAAAGAATTCGTGAGTTTGGCGGGTGGTCCTGAAGCCAATATCGTTTACATTCCGACCGCGGCGTCGAGTCTTCGGCTGCCTTCCGGACTGATTTGGGAGTGGCTATACACGGACGAACTGCCAGCCAATACTCCGGCTTTCAAAGCTGAGTTGTGCAAGATGTTTGGAGTTAAGGACATCACGATTCTGCACACGAGAAATCGAAAGATCGCTGACTCCGCGGAGTTCGTGAAACCGTTGCGGAACGCTCAGGGCGTCTGGATCAGCGGCGGCAATCCGGGGCGCTTAACACAAGCTTATTTGAACACGCTGACGCATCGAGAGCTAGAGAATGTTTTAAAACGCGGCGGTGTTATCGGTGGCAACTCGGCGGGAGCGATTGTCCAGGGCTCCTACACGATCAGAGGCAATCCGAACAAGCCTGTGCTGATGGTGAAGGGAAGTGAACGTGGATTCGGGTTTGTTACCAACGTCGCCGTCAATCCTCATCTCTCCGAAGCGATGCGTCAGAACGAACTCGTGACGATCGTCGATGCTTACCCAAAGCTGCTCGGTATTGGGATTGACGAGAAAGCGGCAATCGTCGTGAACGGCGATCGTTTTAAGGTGATTGGCAAGGGACGAGTTGCTATCTACGACAACCAGAAACACGGCAACAACTGGTACTACTGGCTCGAGGTCGGATATTCTTTCAACTTGCGTACGAGGTCGAAGGAGAGCAATGCGGTTAAGTAACTCACCAGCCGGTGGCGAACAGCGCTCGCGCCGCTCTCAAACCGCAACGCTGATATTTGTTGTAAGCCTCCGCCGCGCGCAAGCGGACTTGTTCGTCGCTTTCTTTCTTGATCCATCCCTCCAGAGCCGCGGATAACACGTACGCCTCGGGCGCCATCAGGTTGGTGGTCCAAAGCAACGGTGTGGCGCCGCTTTGCTCCAGCGCTGACGTAAAATATTGCTTGCTTGCACAGGCGAGAATGATTGCTCGACGCTGACGATCGTCGCGGCGCTGCGGGTGAGAAGTGAGTCTGAAGTCCATCAGACCGTTGTGCCCGATATACGCGACGAGATCCGCGCTGCCGCCTGTATGAAACTGCAAGTCGCCAATCTTTAACTGCTCGCCTGGCTTTCCTGCGGCTGCTTCAAGAAAATCCATCGTCGTTTGTGAGATCTCTTTGCCGCGATAAGCATCTGCGACCAACAGGAATGCGCCGCGCCGATGTTTGAAGATGCAGCGCTCGAGGATGCGCTCGTTGGGATTGTTTGTGACTGAGATCAACTCCCAATCTTTGCTTCTGGAGAAGAACGTTCTGACGCCGAAAGCCGCGCCCCAATAGAGGTTGGTCGCGGCGTTGTCGCCGTTACCCAATTTGGCAGAGACGGGAACGATGCCTTGATTCACATTGTCGGCAAGTGCGACAAACACGTGAATTACCGGGATAGAATTAACGGCGGCTGTTTCGAGTTGGGTGTTTGTGACGGGCGCTGTCGCCCGAGTTCTGGCCGTATTTTGCGTAGCGCAAGAGATTACAGCGACACTGAAAACGCCAATAAACAGTAGCCAGAGCAAACCTCGACGCGGTTGGGAATTCATTAGTTCATTTGACGCCGGATCTAGCCGAATGTTCCCGGCTCTTTCATTGCCACTGCTAACAAGGGCTTAACGCACCGTAACCTCCTGGCTCGCGCTCGTGATTGGGAATTTCCAATTCTCGATCGGAGTGCCTTTCGTCTGTAGGTTCGACGTCAGGTAGTAAAGCCGTTGTGTGGCTGGCCCATTCGGGGCTTGGGTGAAGCGATCGTTCAGGAAATACGGCGGAATGGATTGGTAATAAAGAGTCGCCGTGATGGCGACGTTCTTTGAAGTGAACGCACTCAACGGGATCTCGTACCTCACGATGCTCGTTCCACTTCCGTCGGCGTAAGCCGGATCGCCGCCGACACTGACCGGATACGTCTCGTGAAGGTACTCCGCGGGAATGAGCGGCGTCCTGTCAGCTTTGAGCGGACCGGTCCTGGTCCAACCGAAAGGCAGGAGGCGGTTATCTTTCAACTGATAGTCGCGCCTGAGAAAACTCGTCGTCATCGCACACTGAATATTTAGGTTCAGCTCCTCGAAGATCTGGACCTGATCCTGCCGCGTGATCGCCGATCCAATGTTCTTCTGCGAATCCCAAAAGAAGTGTGGTTGAAAATACTGGGGAATAGCTTTGTTACAGGCAGCCGGATAACCAAGAGTCGCGGGCTTGGTGCCATCTTTGTAGACGTCGAATAGTTCGGATGGCAATCTTTCACTGCTGCCGTCGCTCTTCACGATCACGCCAAGCTCGTTTGTGCAGCCGGAGCACCAAACCGTCTTGCCGGTATCGTTATCAGTTACACGCAATTCCAAAAACGCGCGGCGAAAACCGACGCCGCTTGGCAGACGATGACCGGTCTTGTTTGTCACCTTTACGTCTGCGACGAGTTTCTGGTTGTTGACTGTCGCCGGCGACACGGAGACTTCAGCCGTCGAGCTCTGCGCCTGTTGCACAAAACCATCGATCGCTGCGGATAGACCATCGAGCCCGGACATGTAGTCGTTCTGCCTGACGCCCAGGATGTCGTTCGCGAGGATATTGGTTCCGTTCGATTTGTAAGGCGACATGAACTGGCGAAATATTTCCAGGAGGGTGACGTTCAGTCCCTGGAGTTGATGACGTGCAAAACCTTTTTCGCGGAAGCGAACCTGGATCTTTTCGTCGGGTAAGCGGCCGCCGGTTTGCGGATATTGAGTGTCTTCGATGAACGCGATCGGTTGTTGGATCAGCGGAATGTTGAGCGTGCCCTTGGAGTTGCTGTACTTCGTCGGCATGTGGCAGTTCTGGCACGTTTGCGCTCGCGAGTTTGTGCCGACCTCGTTTTGATAACCACTGTTGAGCCATTCGAGATAAGTCACCTGCTCGAGGTGGGGCTTGTTGGGATCGGCGTCCGGGTTGTCCATCAAAGGCAGGTTGATCGTGTGGCAATTGCCGCACATGCGAGAGCTCTTGATGTACGCATTGTGCTTCGGCTTGATGCCGAGCGAATTGTTCATCGGGTCGGTAACGATCTCATCGTCTTCGAATGGACCAAACAGTTCCGCCGGATTGCCGGTGGTGAAATTGCCGGTGATCCTGGTTTTTAAGAAGTCGATGAATGGACCTTTGTCTTCGACGATTCGGTGGCACGCCATGCAACTGACGCCATCACGGGCCAAAGCGCCGTAGATGTACGATTTGTTTGGCGGCGGATTGTTGTCGAAAGTGGCGTAGACGAGCTCGGGATCGAAATCGCCTTGGCCTGGACCACCGTGATCGTCGTCGAGACGGCGTTTACCCATCACGCCGTGACACTTGAAACACGTGTTGTTGATGGTCTTGATATTTTCCGCGACCTTTGCCGGATCGTCCTTGAAGAAACTCTTTACAAAAGCAATTTCGCTTTCGAGTTGGGCGTAGAAAATCGGATCGCGCCCGGCGAGTCCCATGGGCGACCAACGCCACTCGCCGAAAGGCGAAACGTTCATTGTCGGCGTTGAACCGTCGGGCTGTTTCGTGCCGGTGTAGAGCATCACGTTTCCGTACGTGCCTCCGCTGTGACAGCCCATGCACTGATCGGAGGTAAGAAACTGGTTGGGGTTCTGTGTCGTCGGCGGTTGCGTTCCGACGTTCTGCGGAAAAATGTGATCGTAAGTTTCGCCCGGAAACTTTTTCACCTTGTTTAGAGGCACGGGAACGATCGAGTTATAGAAGGCAGTGAATTTCGGATCGGTTGTCGCTGGTCTAACCGAGGCCAGTTGGCGGAACAGTGCTTGTTCCTGGACGTCGCTCGCATCCGCATTGTGGCCCGCGGTGGGAATGTCGCGATCGCTCGACGCGGCTTCGCTGCACGGTTGCGCCGGAGCTGAACCGTGCGCGGTTACGGGCGCAGACGCCCACGACAGATCGACGAAGTAAGAATCAGGATCGCCTGGAAAGCCCTTGATGTTGTTTGCGTAAGTAAACGTGTGCTCTTTCTCTGCCGAGGCATGGCACCTCACGCAATAGAGTCCGAATCCTGCATACGGAACGGCAAATGGAGGATTGTTATTGTCAACACACTGAGCGTCCCAGATCTCTGCCCAATACCAACCATCCTGCGATCCCTTACTGTCTTTGATCATAATGGTCCAACCATTGATTGCTTTGGGAGGCTGGAGTTGATACCTGGCTGCGGGCGGCGAATACTGTTCCTTGACGATCATCGCTCCATCCGGAATGACCGCATTCGCATCTTTTCGTAAGAGCCACTTGATGACAGCAGGCGAGTAATAGATCTTGACTGTCGGGTGGACGCCGTAGCTGACGCCGTTGACGAATGGTCCAGTGTCGCGGAGACGTTTGTCTTCACACCAGTTCAGCGTTCGATACTTGCCGCTGCTGAGAAACGATTTCAGCTCCGCTTGAAACGCAGGCATGCGCGCCGGGAGAAAACCGCTTGGCAACGGCAAGCCGCTTTCATCACCGCTCGCGCAAGGCGACATCTGCGCCTGGGCGGCTGAAACACAAACCAGAATCAAACATAGGATCAGAATATTGCCGAATAATCGGATTTGCATGTCACCTCAGATTTTTATCGGTTGAGAAAAAGTCTGGTGAGGGTGAATACCACCCGCTTGAACGTGGAAGACGAAGGCAATGTATATTGCCGGAAAAAAGGCGTCAAGCTTAATGTGGCGCGCCAAGGAATGATGCGAGGCGAAGCAAGTCGGCGAAGACGCCTGCGGCCGTTACCTCCGGTCCCGCGCCTGGGCCTCTGACAATCATCGGCTGAGAGTTGTAGCGGGCGGTTTGGAAGCTCACTATGTTGTCGCTGCCGGTTAGACTGGCGAAGGGGTGCTCGAGCGGATAGTTGCGCATTTGAGCCGACAGGTTGCCGTTGCTGTCAATCACGCCAACGTACCGCACCACGTGGCCTTTATCGCGCGCAGAGTTCAGCAACGTTTCGATCGCCGCATCGTGTTTTCCCAACGTCTTGAGGTACTGGTCCACGCTCCCTTCACGTAATTCTTCCGCTACCAGACTCTCGACGTGAACTGCATCCATCTCCACTTCGAGGCCCATCTCACGCGCGAGGATGATGAGTTTGCGCGCGACGTCTACACCGGATAAGTCCTCGCGTGGATCAGGTTCGGTCAGGCCCAACGAATGTGCTTCGCGCACGATCTCCGAGAAGGTACGTTGACCGTCGAGCGAGTTGAAGATGTAAGAAAGTGTGCCTGAGAGTACGCCCTCGATCTTGATAACCTCATCGCCTGTTTCCACCAGCCCGCGAAGCGTTTGAATGATCGGCAGTCCGGCGCCGACGTTTGTTTCGTAAAGGAAGTAACGCTGATGTTTGCGCGCCGTCTCGCGCAAGCTTTGATAGGCAGGAAACGGCCCGGCGTTACTCTTCTTGTTCGGCGTGATGATGTTGATGCCTTTGGCGAGCCAACTCTCGTAGTGCGCCGGTAAGTCAGCGCTGGCGGTAGCATCGATCAGCACGGCGTGTGGCAGATGATCGGCATTAATGTGATCGATGAAACTCTCGAGCTCAGCCGTCTGCGAGCTCTTGCCTAAGTCATCGCGCCAGCGATCGAGTGCGACGTGCCGGTCGGCCAGGATCATCTGGCGACTGTTCATAATCCCGCGCACCCGCAAGTCGATGCCGCGGTGGTGCATGAGGTCTTCGATCCGTTTTTGCAGTTGGCCCAGGAGCGTGCCGCCGATCAGGCCGGTGCCGATCACGCCGATCGAAAGTGTCTGGTTCGACAGATAGAAGGCGGAATGCATCGCGCGCAATGCTTTCGTTGCCTCTGCCTGTTCGATAACAGCGGAAATGTTTCGTTCCGACGATCCCTGGGCGATTGCCCGGATATTGATGCCGGCCTTTCCGAGCGCGCTGAAAAACTTTCCAGCCATGCCCAGCCGATCGATCATGCCGTCGCCGACCATCGCGATGATGCAACAACCTTCTGTCAAATCTACCGTTTTAACCTCTCCTCGCTGAATCTCGACGACAAACGTCTGCTCGACTGTCTTTTGCGCGAGCTCTGCGTGCAGGCGCGGAACGGCGAAGCAGATCGAATGCTCGGAGCTCGCTTGTGAGATCATAACGACCGAGACGTCGACCGCGCGCAACGCTCCGAAGATCTTGTGGGCCACACCGGGAATGCCCATCATCCCGGTGCCTTCCACATTGATCAGGACCATGTCTTCGACTGCCGCAAACCCTTTTATCGGCATGTCGGCCGACGAAGTGGCGGAGATTCTTGTGCCCGGCGCTTCAGGTTTGAAAGTGTTTTTGATCCAGACCGTGATGTTGTGCGCGATTGCGGGCGACATCGTGTTCGGATGAATGACTTTCGCGCCGAAGTACGCGAGCTCGGCGGCTTCCTGATATGAGAGCTCGGGTATGACTACGGCGTCCGGAACTCGCCGCGGATCGGCGCTGAACACACCGTCGACGTCCGTCCAGATCGTGACGGAATCAGCACCCAACAGCGCGCCGAAAATCGAAGCGGAGAGATCGCTGCCATTTCGTTTGAGCGTCGTCGCGATTCCGTCGTGAGTCGAGGCGATGTAGCCGGTGATTACGAGGAAGTCAGTTTCGGGACGATGGTCATGCAGTTTCTGTTTTGAAGTTTCCCAGTCGATCGTAACGGTGTTGGTATTCGGCTCGACGACGAGAACTTTGCGCGCATCGAGCCAGGTCGAACGATGGTTTTGCGATTCGAGATAGGCGTGCAGGAGTTGGGCCGACCATAACTCGCCGTGGCCCGAGACGAATTCAATAATGCGCTCCGACGCCAGTCTTGTGATCCAAACGCCACGCAGCACTTCTTTGATCGCGTTGATATCGGAGACGACAGTTTCGCGAAGAAGGGCGTTGTCCAGTTGTAGCCCGGCTATGGTTTCGAGGTGACGGCTTACGAGAGCCTGGAGTTTCTGTAAGTATGAGTCGTCTTGAGTGGCCGCGAGATTGACGGCTTCGATGAGTGCGTTCGTCACGCCGGCCATAGCCGACACGACTATTCCAACATGCTCGTGCGATCGTTGCGAAAGAACAATCTCACACGCCGCTCGATAACGATCTGCATCGGCGAGACTGGTGCCGCCGAATTTGTGAACTGTCCATCCTGCACTCATGCGTTGCAAGGTAGTTCAACTCACTGCAGCTTGCAAAGCTTATTTCAAATCGGTGGTGTTTGAACTCGGCGACCTTTGCGACCCTCCGCGCTCTCTGCGTTGAGCTCATATTCAACGCAGAGGACGCCGAGATACGCCGAGAATACTTCCAGATTATCGCAACGATCTGAACCCCGTTCGGAGCTCTTCGGTTAAGTACTGCGGCTGTTCCCACGCAGCAAAGTGGCCGCCTTTGGGGAGCTTGTTGTAATGGATGAGGTTGGGATACGCCTTCTCCACCCAACTCCGCGGGGCCTGATAGAGCTCTTCAGGAAACGCGCTCACAGCAGTCGGGACCTTTATATTTAGCGGAACGAAAAAGGCGAACTTATTCTCCCAATACAGACGAGCCGAAGAAACCGCCGTGTTCGTCAACCAGTAAAGCGTGATGTTGTCGAGAATGTCGTCTCGCGTCAGGCCCTCAGATTGACCGTCGAAGACGCGTGCGATCATCTCGTAACTAAGCAGGTCGTGATCGCATATCCACGCTGCCAGGCCAATCGGTGAATCCGCGATCCCGTAGAGCGTTTGTGGACGTTTACCCATCTCGATGGCGTAACCCAGTCCCTGCTTAAAGAAGAAGTCGAGCCGCTCGAACGCATGCTTTTCGTCGGCTGACAAATTGGCTGGCGGCGGCTCGCCGAGATTGATTGCCTTTGCAATTTCCGGTGGCAGCGCGAAAGGCATGTTGGTGTGAATGCCAAGCAATTCCGGAGCGGCCTGTTGGCCCATCAAATCCGTAACCAGCGCACCCCAATCACCACCCTGCGCCACAAATTTCGTGTAGCCAAGACGCTTCATCAGCGTGACCCAGGCACGGGCCATGCGAGCGGGGTCCCAGCCCGGCTCGGTTGGCTTGCCTGAAAAACCGTAACCCGGCATCGACGGAATCACCACATCGAAAGCGTCCGCAGCGCTCGCGCCATACGCCGTGGGATTGGTGAGCGGATCGATGATCTTCAGTTGCTCGATAATCGATCCCGGCCAACCGTGCGTAACGATCAGCGGCAACGCGTTTTCATGTTGCGAACGAACGTGAATGAAATGAATGTCGAGCCCGTCGATCTCGGTGATGAATTGCGGCAGCGCGTTCAGCCTCGCCTCGCACTTGCGCCAGTCGTAATCCGTCAGCCAGTGGCGCGCGAGTTTCTGCATCGTCGCAAACTGCACGCCTTGCGATTGATCGCTGACGAGCTCTTTCTCCGGCCATCGTGTGGCTTCGATCCGGCGGCGAAGGTCTGCGAGCTCCTCTTCGGGGATACTCACGCGAAAAGGCCGAATCGCATCCGGCTGCTCGTTAGCGCGTTTGGTGGCACTGGTATGGGTCATTGGGTGTACTCCTTTGTTTTTTGTGGAGACTACACCCCAACCAATAGCCGGCGAATCATTCAATACAGTGAGTTCTTAATACCTCGATAGAGTAATCGATGCGGTTTTGGCGCAGAGCTATGGCGCGATGCGCAAGACTCTCGTGTTGCTGGTTAGGCCGCGCAGAGTGACAGTCAACGATAGGTTGCCGGTTGGTAGTCCGTCAGGAAGTCTTACGATTATGTAAGAGCCGTTCAACCCGGTTACTCCTGTAATTGGCCCAACGTTTTCAACGGGCAAATTAATGCCATTCGCTTGTACGGATAACGTTGACGTCGGCGGAATTGGCGGCGAGGTCAGTCCCAGACTCGACGTGAACAGAGTTATGCGCGCGTGACCGTCGAGACTGAAATTGTGCGGATCGAGGATCTGAAAAGGCCCGCGCACGGAAGGTTACTGAATTGATAGCGGCGGCATTGTTCGTACCTTCTTCAGCGAAGATAACGGGCGCGCGTCGGATCTGTGCGCCAGACGCCATCGCTGCCGGTGGTCACTCGCGTCGGGCTGCTGCCGTCGGCATTCATCACATAGAGTGCCGGACGTCGTTGGATCATCCCGCAACGAGGTGAAGAGAATCTTTGTGCCATCCGGCGACCAGGCCGGGCTGTATCCGACGCGGGATTATTTGTAAGCCGCGTTTGTCCCGAGCCGTCGGAATTCATGACGTAGATCTCGGCTTGTCCGTCGCGGCATGCTCTGGAAGACGATCTTTGAGCCGTCAGGCGAGTAGCGTGGCCGCGAATCGCCGGTCGAATCTTGTTAGCCGCAGGCCGGTTTGCGTGAGCCTGTTATAGAGTCCAAATCGAGTTGGCGAGATCGAAGACAAGTGTCGAGCCGTCGGGAGACAAGTCGGGGTTGGCTGCTGCCGGGAAGCCGAGGCGGAAAGCGACCCGTTCCATCCGCGTTCATGATGGAGAGTGGAGCTTGGGAACCCGGCGCACTGATAGTAAAAGCAATCTGGCTTCCGTCGCGCGACCAGGCCGGGCCGAGTCCTCAGCCAGCGTGTTAGACAGCACGGTGAATCCTGTTCCATCCGCGTTGCGGACGCAGATGCGCTGCGGGACTCCGATGCTGCCATCAGGTTGGCGGAGGCAGTGTATACGCGATCCGTGAGCCGTCCGGCGACCAGGCCGGTCGCGTGTCATCGCCCGCCGCGTCCGTGATATTCACGACGTTTGTGCCGTCCGTGTTTGTCAGGAAAAGGTCGGCGCCTGCCTGCCATTTCCCGGTTTGACGAACGCAATCGGCTGTGCGGCGGCCGCCGGGAACGGGAGTCGGAGTTGGCGTCGGCGTTGCTGTGACGTAAATGGCCGTTAACCGTGTGAGCCTGGCGTTCATCGTTACCGTTGCCAATTGACTCTGCACGTAAGTCGACGCCGTCGACTTGCCATTTCCAAAATGTGCTTGTGCCGACAGTGGCCGGCGCGTTCAGATTCACAGCCTGTAAACTCAGATTGTATGTACGTGTGAATGGTGTAGTACCGTTTCCTGCTCCGTTCATTGTCGTTTGGAGTGACAGTTATGTTCACCCCGCTGTTCTGGATTGGAGGATGTAACGGTTAGGACGGGCGGGGTGACGTAAACAGCAGTCATCGTGCGATTGCGATTGCCCTTCATGCCAGGCTTGTCGTAGACGTGTCCACTCCAGTCTTGTCCGTCCCGCAGCCACATTTTGAAACTTGTTTCCGTTTACTGTGGCCGGCGCCGTGAGAGTCACAGTGGTGCCGGGATTGTAGGTACGAGTGAACTGAGTCGTGCCGTTGCCTGCACCTGAAACGTCATTCGGACTGACAGTGATGTTGACTCCGCTGGCGGGATTCGTTGAGGCCACCGTAAGCACGCGGCGCTGGATTCGGATTGCGACGCGCGAAAACTACGGTCGCCGCATTCGTTAGATCTTTCAAATTGCGTTCGGACGTATGCGAGTCGAGACGTAAGGTTCCGGCGACCCGCCACCAATACCGACCACCGGCAACATTTTCTGATTGCCGTCGCCATAACGCACCGTGATCGTTCCGTCAAACCGAAGTTCAATCTCGAAGCTTACCGGATTCTCGCCGCGCGTTGTTGTTGGTCCGATCGGCGTGTCGAACGTTACTGCCTGCCATCTAAAAATTATGCGATCGCTATCCTGGACCATGTAAACATCGTCGCCGGCACGCCGGTCAGTTCGCAGATCGTCCCATAAGCCGGCGATCATGCGACGTCCGTTTAACCATCGTTCAGAACTGAACGCATCGTCGTCCGGCGGAAAACCGAAATACAACGCGCCATTGGTGGACACGGTTAACGTGAGGTGAAGTCGAGGCCATAAAACTTGAATGCAAACGGCAAATTGATCTGTCTTGAACTCGTCGTCGCCAATCAGTTCCAACGCTGTGCCGCCGGTCGAAACTGGAGCGGCCGCTGATTCGGCCAATCGTGTAAGGATCGCCGACGTCCGCACTTACTGAAATCGGTACTGACGAGATAGGGACCTTTGTTTCCGACTTCGTCAACCGCCCGAACGCCAATGAAACCTGAAGGGTGTCGCCACGGCACCTTGACGGTGACGAAATTGAACACCCGGGATCGTTGGGCACTGGACCAGCCAAAGGTCGTCGCCAGATCCCAATTCGCTATCGTTGAGGCTGTTTCGGAGAAACGAACTTCGTAGGCGGTCGCCTTACCGACTTTCCGTCATCTCCAGGCGCGGCCCAATTGAGCGTGTAGCTTGGAAATGTATCGCTGATTTGCACGGTCAGATTACTGATCGCGCCCGGGCGGCGTTACGTCCGTGCTGCTGATACTTTGCAATGCCCTGGCTGCGTCGACGGCACGTCCGGTTGAAATCGGAAGACACATTCGAAATCTGCCAATTGAGCCCCATGTCCGCTGTACATCATCACGGAGCGAAGCTTCTGCATCGTGATGCTCGGAGATAGCGCACAAACCAACGCGGCGCTGCCGGAAACGTGCGGCGCGGCCATCGAGGTTCCGTTGGCGAAGTCGTAAGTGTTCTTCGGCGTGGTGCTGAGGATGTATTCGCCGGGCGCAGTCACGTTTACTGTGGCCTCACCGAAGTTTGAGAAGAAGGCCCGGGTTCCTCCACCGCCCGAAGCTGCGACTGAGATCAGGTTTGGAGAGATGTAGTTCGACGGATAGACGCGGAAATAGATCGTTTGAAAGGCCTCATTGCCGGCCGAGACAACGAACAGGATTCCGGCGTCGCCCAACGCGCGGATTGCGTCAAGCTCGGCCTGAGAAAATCCGAAGCCGCCATAACTATTATTAAGAATTCGAATGTTGGCGCCCTTCGTTCCGCCTGAAGACTCCCAAAGCTGTCGCATCGCTTTGGCATAAGCGAAGGCATTCAACAAATCGGCAGACGTTCCCGCTCCGTCTTCGGTCAGAAATTTGAGAGACATCAAACTTACCTGCCAATTGACTCCGGTAACTCCGATTCCGTTATTGCCAGTCGCGCCGATCGTGCCGGCCACATGCGTGCCGTGATCGTCGAAGTCGCCGGTGTAGCTTGGAGATGGCGGATAAGTAGGTTCAGTGTAATCAAAGACGGTTGCGTCGTTATGCGCAAAGTCCCAGCCGTGGATGTCGTCGACGAATCCATTGCCGTCGTCGTCAACGCCGTTGCCGGCGACCTCGCCGGGATTGGTCCAAATGTTGTCTTGCAGGTCCGTCGTGGTTGATGTCGATTCCGGTGTCGATAACTCCGACTACGACGCTTCGGTTGCCGGTCGTGATGTTCCACGCTTGCTCGGCGCGAATGTCGTTGCCGGCGGTTCCGGGATTTCCGCCAAAAGTCGAAGCGTTGACCGGTGTTGTTGAGTCCCCACATTTCCGCGTAGCGCGGATCGTTTGGGATGGCCGTGGCTTTGCGAATGAAATTAGGCTCCGCGTAGATGACGTCGGACCGGGCGCGCAGTGCTTCGATGGCTTGGCTGGTATCGGCGGGATTGACTTTCGCGACACGCAGTCCTTCGACAATCTCGAACGCCGGGCTGACGGCTTCAATCGAGAGCGGGATTTGCCGGCCGGTTTTCTCGGTTACGACCTGACGGCCTAACCGCTTGCCCTTCGACTCAGGACGGAACCGCACCAGAATCTCGCCTGGCACCGCGTTGGGGATTTCCTTTTTCGATGGGTTGGTTCGGTGAAACGGAGATTCTGTTCGTTGGCGCTGTGGTTGTTGATCCTCGCGCTGGGCTCGCTGGGCGATTGGGAGAATCGCGACGAGTGAAAGAACTATCGTCAGCAGTAATAGCCAGCGATACTGCAAAACACTTGGGGGTAAGTGACTTTTCAACATTTCCTATGTAATTAAGCGGCAACGCGGTTTATGTCGATCGAGTAGGTCTGGGTCACCCGGCGATGATCAGTGAAGATAATGAAAACGGATAATACCGGTTAAACCGTTATTTCGCCACACTACATCGGGCCAAGCTAATGATGCGTGGCGAAGTTGTTGAGGTTGTGCGGGTTGACTAACCTGAGCGGCTCAGTTTATCGGCCCTGACAGGATTCGCTCGTCTATTTTCTTTGACGAAAGCGCGTCGATGGTTCTGAGGATGAACTGTTCCTCGGTTAAGCCGGACTTTGTTACCTCCGACTGCATTGCCCGATTAGCAAGTTCAAATGACCGCCACAGGGCTAACTTCCATTGCCCGGATTCATTCAAAAAGTAAAAAGCGGGAGCATCAGGATATTCGGGAATTGAAGCAGCCGCTCTAAACGTATCAACCCTGATGGTGGCGAGTTTTTCCACGTTAGACACCGCGGCCTTTGAAATCCAACCGTTTTCTACTCCGATCTTAATCAGCTCTCGTCCATTCATCTTTTCAAGTTCTGATTTATTGAACTCGTGGCGGAGCCTAAGCACCATGAACTTTGCCATGAAATCGAGTTGCGGGAACTTTTCGCGAGGCATTTCCAGAGCCTTGGTCAAAATCTCGCTGTACCAGGTGACGGTGCGCGAATCTACCAGTTCCGCGGCTTTGGCACCGTCGCCGTCGAGCAGCGCTTTTCGATACTGCGAAAACGTGTTTTGTATGGCGTCTTCCGGCTTCGGTGTTTGAGGTTCCGCAAGAGACGTGTTGGCAAGGCTATTCGTGGTGAGAGCACAGAGACTCATAATGAGCAGCAATGTTCGAAATTTATTGAGGTGCATTTAGGATCTCCTGAAGGTTTGGTAAGGAACTTATATTTTGGCCCCGCGGTGGGACTTGGATGACATGTCCTATCTTCCATGATCTGTCCTGCCTTTAGCAATCATTTAGCACTCTTTGGTAGTGGTACAGTTTCAACTAGTACGCCGAAGGCGTTCGCTAATTCCAGCCCAGGGTTGCTTCAACCCTGGGTTTAGTCTGCATTAGCTTCAAACTCTGAAAGAGTTTCAATTGCAAGCCGAACACTTTCAGTGTTTTATGATTCGCTTCTGCTGTACCCAGGGTTGCAGCAACCCTGGGTTTAGTCCTGCATTAAGCTTCAAACTCTGAAAGAGTTTCAATTGCAAGCCGAACACTTTCAGTGTTTTATGATTCGCTTCTGCTGTACCCAGGGTTGCAGCAACCCTGGGTTTAGTCCTGCATTAGCTTCAAACTCTGAAAGAGTTTCAATTGCAAGCCGAACACTTTCAGTGTTTTATGATTCGCTTCTGCTGTACCCAGGGTTGCAGCAACCCTGGGCTGGAATTAGCGAACGCCTTCGGCGTACTAGCACATAGTCAAACTGTACCCACTACCCACTCTTCAGTCACTTTCTTAAGGATTACGCAGATAGAGTTCGGCGCGGAAACGCGCGAATAGATCTGAGGAGATCCTGTGGCCATGAGTCATCGCCGATTTCTTATCAAGCTGAACCGTCGCATCCGGGATTCTGTTTGCGTTGTGTGTTGGAAGAGTTCGGAGGTGGATGTTGGTCCCGAGCTTTTCACGTCCGAGGGTGGGCACGTTTGTTCGGACTGCGGCCGCGAGGCGGCCCCCGAGTTGGCGGCCCTGCTCGGACTCGCCAAAGCAGCCGAGCACTACATCGCCGTCATCTTCGAGTCGGCTGATCGCGCTGACCACGCGGAATTGGAGGTATAATCGCGCGTCTTCTTAATTAAAAGAACTAACACCGTCCTCCGGAATGAGCTCCTTCAGCACGCCGCCTGCATCGTCGGAAAAGACGTTGTCAGGCTCCTGGCCAACGGTCCTGTTGTTTGGCGCGACGATGTTCGTCAGCGCCCTGTTGCTGTTTTGGGTGCAACTGATAATTGCGAAGATGCTCTTGCCCCGACTCGGTGGGACGCCCGCTGTCTGGACCACGTGCATGCTCTTCTTTCAGGTGCTGTTGTTGGCGGGTTATTCCTACGTCCTCGTCACAACTGCGTGGATAGGAGCTCGCAAGCAGACAATTCTGCACGCAGCTCTCCTGCTGCTTTCGTTGCTTTATCTGCCGCTGGCTTCGGGCAGTCTTACTTCGATCTCTGAACGAAACAATCCCGCTCTCTGGCTCTTCGGCTACCTGTTAACTGCGATAGGGTTGCCGATCTTTCTGATTTCAACTACCAGCCCGTTGCTCCAGAAATGGTTTACGCGAACGAGTCACGCTGCCGCGAATGATCCGTATTTTCTGTTCGCTGTGAGTAATGCAGGCAGTCTATTGGCGTTGCTCAGCTATCCATTGATTCTCGAACCGACTCTCAGTCTGTCTACTCAGAATCGGCTCTGGATGGCGGTCTATGTCGCTTTCCTGGTATTGACCCTGGGTTGTGTGTTCGTGTTGTGGAAGTCGTTAAGATCGGCAAAAGAGGAAGTTGTTGTTCGTGACGAAACAGCGAGCCAGAATTCTTCCGTTTCGCTTAAGCGGCGACTCTATTGGATCCTGTTAGCGTTTATTCCGTCGAGCTTGCTGTTCGGTGTTACCAACTACATCACCACCGAGATCGCGCCGACTCCTCTGCTATGGACCATCCCGTTAGCGCTTTACTTGGTCACGTTTGTTCTCGCGTTCGCGGGCAGACATTGGCTGCCCGAACGATTCGCAAGCATCGCGCTTACGGCCTTGGCGCTGCTCCTGACGTTGGTGCTTGCAGCAAACGCAACAGAACCGACCACGGCCATCGTCCTGCTACATCTGTGTTTCTTCTTCGTCGCGGCGACGATCTGTCACAACACGCTGGCCGGCGATAGACCATCTGCTGCGCGACTCGCCGATTTCTACTTGTGCGTCGCGATCGGAGGAATGCTCGGCGGACTCTTCAACACGCTGATCGCTCCGATCGCATTCAACACGATCGTCGAGTATCCGCTCGTGATCGTGTTTGCATGTTTGATTCAGCAGCGTGGCAACAACCAGGAAAGTTCATCAGTCGATCGCTTGTTTGATGTGATTTGGCCGGCGGGTATCGGCGTGCTCACCGTTGGACTCGCGTTCATTGTCGAGGGATCGGACTTAAGTCCGGCGGTGGCTGTCGCGATTATTTTCGGCGCTCCGTTGGTGATCATCAATCATCGTTTCCGTACGCGACCGGTCCGATTTGCCCTGGCACTTGGCGCGGTGATGCTTGCCAGCACGATCTACTCCGAGATCCAAAACCGCACTCTGCACGCCGAACGCAATTTCTTCGGGACACTAAGCGTGAGGTTCGATCGCGAAAGCGCGACACACGTTCTTTATCACGGCAACACCATACACGGTCGTCAGTTTGTCGAGCCTGAGCTTCAGCTCCAGCCGCTTTCATACTTTCATCGCGAAGGACCACTGGGACAGATCTTCTTCGGCGTTCAATTCGAATGCGGCAGCGCCGAACGTTGCGGTTGTCGGACTGGGAACCGGATCGATGGCCTGCTACTCGTTTGCGGGCCAGCAATGGACCTTTTACGAAATCAATCCCGCTGTCATCAGCATCGCACAAACTCCGCAGTACTTTACTTACCTGCAAAAATGCGCGGTTGCTTCCACCGAAATCGTCCTGGGTGATGCGCGACTCCAGTTACAGAACGCGCCGGACCAGCATTACGGCCTCATCGTTCTGGATGCGTTTAACTCCGACGCGATTCCGATTCACCTGATGACGCAGGAGGCAATCGCGCTTTACACATCGAAGCTGGCGACTGGCGGGATGCTGGCGTTTCATATCTCTAATCGCAGTCTCAAGCTCGATGCTGTTCTGGCAGATCTCGCCAAACGCAATGGCGCCAGTTGTCTTAGTCTCGCTGACGGTGAGCACAACCCGCTCACCGGCAAGGATCCTTCCGAGTGGCTGGTTATGGCCCGGCATTCACCGGCCTTCGACACCCTGGCCCAGGATCCTCGCTGGCGCGTGGTTGATGGACGAAACGGCTCGCGTGCGTGGACGGATGATTTTTCGAATATTCTCAGTGTGTTCCGTTGGTACTGAGATAATCACCTTTAATTTGTTGGAACATATGGGTTTACTACGCACGGCACTGACCAATTTTGGTAATGGTCAGCAAATTCGGCTAAGAAACGGCAAGAAACGGCCAGCAAAATTGACACGCAGATTAACAATTATGGGCCTAAAATGCAGCGCACGTTTCTAGAGTGTTGGGTGCGGAAGGTATAGCAGCCCGGGGCAGGCGGATGCGACTGTTCCCAGGTGCGCACCTGCTCGCTGGCGCTCAGAAGCTGAGCTATCAAGCGACGGTATTGGCCCATAATGGGGCAGTTTGGCTTTGGCCTACTGCTTGCTGCCGGACTACACTCAACGACAAACTTGTTGATTCGTCCGGGGCCTTTTTGCTAACGTAAAGTCCGCCCCTCGCGTAAACCTGGCTTCACATAAACCAAAGGGGAGCGCAAGCAGTTACAACATCCTAGCCCACCAGGGAGATAGACTATGCACATACTCAACCGCAGAAGACTCACGATAGCAGTTGCTGTTGTAGCGCTACTCGGAGCCGCCACCTTCGCGTTAACTTTAAGGACCACCAGCCAGGAGCTTCACGCGTCCAGCGCTGCTGGACCAGCCAAGAAACTTCAGCCGGATGACAGATCAGCGGACCATCCGCTGCGCGTTGCAGAAAACGCCGATTCGCCGCTTCGAATATTAACCGCCAAGGTCCGCGAGATCTCGGCCGCCCAATTCACACAACTAACTGGTCAGAAAACGTCATTGGACACTGTGTGCAGCGTGCCTGAAGTCCAACTCCTCAACAGTTCCGGCAAGCCGATTACAGGCTTTGTTTTGGTTGTTCGAGACCCGGCGACTAAAACCAGCAGGGGCATCGTTGAGAGCAAAGTTTCGATAGCTCAAGGAGCAACCTACACCGCTCGACGCCAGTCATTCGTTAGACCAGAGTGGACGGCCTCGGTGGTTAAAGATGGTCAGGTCGCGTCTAAGTTCGCGCAGCGTGATATGAACTCAGAGAAGTTCTGGATCTCATTCGCGCGCCGCTCCGATCTGTTTGTGACTATAGCTCGCGTTAGTTTCGAGGACGGAAGCACCTGGACGGTGAAGGAAGACGGCGAGGTCCAATAGGAAGATCGTTCGCGCTGTTTTCACTGCACTACGGTGCCTTTAGGATTGTACCCACCACCGGGTTTCGCCTTTTTGCGTACTCGATCAGTATCGCTGTGCAAGCACTGAGAGAATCCGATGCTGATGTACACGAATCGGCAGCCTGACGTGCTGAAAGCAAATCTCCCGAACGAGCGTGTAATTTAGCGACTGCTGCATTTGCACGAGACTGGTCGTCGCCATACCTGATTAGCGGCAGGACCATGAACATCCTGTCGCTTTTATCTGTATCCAATAACCATTCGACTAAGTTAGCTAACGAACGAGACCGGCGTACGTCGTCAGATTTATCGATTGCATTCAGGGCCTCATCTATTTTGCCTAGCTTTATGAGCTCTTTGGCAATGCCCTCGAGTCCCTTATACTTTTCGTCGCTTCCCTCAATTTCGCGAACTACGCTAAAGGCGTCGTCGAGCATGTTGGCCCCTGCAAACGCAACGGCAATACCGATCAGAGACTCGTCAAAGCGTAGTCCTTCTGTAGAGCCGACACTCACGTCCGACATAGCCCTGCTAGGAGCGAATACTTGAGCTTGAATTTGTTTTGCTTTATCAATATGACCAGCCTTTATTTCTGCTACTACGATTGCCATGAACGCATGATCGCGATCCGGCGCTATCGTTATGTCCTTTGATATGGCGTAAGCTTTATCTACCTGACCTTCTTCAGCAAGTTTCTTAGTGACTTGGGCCAGCGGTCCCATGGGATCATCCATTCGCAAATAGCCCTGGCTTATTGGCCCAATTTGTTCATAGGCGCGTCCCACTTCGATCGCCTTTTCAATCTCACCCACGCGAAACATTCCTTCGGCAATGATACCCCACGGATTCCGCCGACCCCGGTAATCGAATGTCTTCGATAGTAAACGGCTGGCGCGCTCAAGAAGCTTTGCCGCTAAATTCATTCCTGAGTTCTCAATCGACGCTGTGGCGGCATTTACAAGGGCATCAAATCTCGTACTACCTTCTTTTATCTCGTCGAAGACGGACAAAGTTTCTTCGTCTGAACGTATTCGACATAAACCTGTGGCAGTGGCAGCAAGTACATAATTCCGGGGGTATCCTTCCTTTGCGGTGCGCGAAAGACTTAGCATCTGCTGCTCTTTCCCTGCTCGTGCCATCGCTTCAGCTATTGTTGCGATTGCGGTGCTTTGTTCCGCACTCCAGGAACCAAGATCAAGCGCAAATGCCTCTCTGAGCATATCTGCGGCGTTGTCGATTTTGCCGATCTTCGCATAGTTTTCAGCCGCGGTGATTAAAGCATTATACTTTGCATTTTCCGACTTGATATCTCGAGCTACAGGGATTGCAAGTTCCAACGAAGTGCTTGCATCATTGATCCTATCTTGATCGATCAATCTTTTCGTTACGGCAATCAGCGTTGCAAACCGATGGTCTGAATAGTTGATCAGCTTACTGGTCGTCATTGCTTCAGAAAAGACCCGACTGCCCGACTCATTTCTACCAGCTCTGATCATGCCTTCAGCCACGGCCGAAAGTAGTTGAGTTTGGTAAATGTAACTTTCCAGCTTCTTACTCAATGCGAGAGAACTCAATTTATCTACTTGCTCCGACGGCAAGTGCTGAGCAAGACCCGCAACAGCTTCAGAATGCAATGCGTTCCAGGAGAACTTCTCAATTGATAAAGCTTGAGCGGCTGCGGCATCGGCCATTTTCGTGTCGCCTAGTTTCATCAATTCTATGCTGGCAGTGGCAAAAGCTTTGGACCTTTCATTGGTGTCTTTGATTTTTCTCACTGCTTCAAAAGCGGCCTCTGTCCTACCCGCATAGATAAGAGCCTTGATCCATTCGACGACTTCTTTAGGGGACTTCTCGCTGGCTAAATGATCGACCGGAGCTCTCATCACAAGCGCATCGACCTGGTAACTGTCGGAACGGATCCTTAGATGCCAGAGGCCGAGCATCAGACAGAGCAGAAATCCGATTGCACAGGCCTTGAACCCAAAGCCACTCAGGTTTGCCCTTAACATTCGTTGGTCTTCTGAGGTTGTAGCGAAGCGCCTTAATTTAAGACTTTCGATCACTGGAATGGGCTGCGCAAATTGCTGACGAATCCACGGGAATAATCCACATCCGTGGATTTTAGCGGCGTGCGCCCAACTTTCTTCAGTTCTTTTTCTCCAGAATTCCAGCCGCTCCTCAGCATCTCTCGCTTTCTGCAAAATCGGCTGTGGCGCTTCCACAAGAATTCGTACAAGGTGCTCGTGCATCAGCTCGTAACGCGGGTCTTGTGAAGGCTCTTCTGCTGGTAGACGATTAACTAAAAACTTCTCGGCAAACGCGTCAAGAACACTCTTGATCTGTTGGGCGGGAATGTTGAGCTCGTTCGATATTGCTTTTGGAGTTTGCGTCCACTTGGTGCGAGCTGGGGAGATAAGTTGTCGCAGGATCAGCAATGCAGAGTCACCAGACACGACCGTCTTACGCCAAACATACGTCTTAGCTTCTTCGATGTACGCTCGAATCAATTCCGTCTTGCCACCAAGACGCCTTAATCCATCGGCTGAGAAGTTTTCGATCCCGATCGACTCGATCATCATTCCCACTATCTGTAGCTCGACAGGCAAGACAGTCTTTTTGTCATCCTTACTCAGCCGGGGATCTCTTGGTGGCAGCAAGAGCTCCTGGACCAGGTTTTCGGCGAAGTCATCGACCACCTGTTTCCTAAGTAAATCTCCGCCATGAATCGGCTCCAGCATCTCATCCAAAACTGCAATCGCCTGCGTTTCCGAGAAGGCTTTGAGTGAGTAATAAGCTCCCAGATCCAATACGCTTTGTTCGGGATCGACTGTACGGCAAAGGCTCATCAGCAAATCACGAAAGTCGCTGCGTATAGCGATCAGTAACCGAAGCTGTCCACGTTGAACTTGGTCTTTCAGTGTCGTTAGAAATTGATCTCGCAACTCATCTCTGACAGTGACAAATAGTTCTTCAAACTGATCGATACATAAGAGAATTGGTTTGGCAGCGGGTCCACCTTCTGACGGTTTTGCATAGGCCGACATTGCGGCACTGAGTTTGTCCACCGGATCGTTGGCAACCCGGCACTCAACCACTTGATACTTTTCGCGGGCTAGAGGCAAAAGAGCCGCGTTTAAGATCGAAGACTTGCCACAGCCTGATTCTCCCTCTAATAAGAAGAACGGTTCTTGTTGAAGTAACAAGAAGCACTGATCGACGTCTGCCTGGCGGCCAGGGAGATTTTCTCCACTCAAGTAGGGAAGCGGTCCCCGGAAAATCCTTCGCGGATTAGTCAGAACTGGGGGTGGTCCAAGAATGAGTCGAGTGAATCTGATAGCCAGCCGTGGAAAGCGAATGACAACAATGATGAGCACCGCGACGCCAATCAGTATCCAGGTCTGTGATGTCAGCGAACCTTGTAAAGCGTCGTATGCGACTTTTCCAATGGCTGACGCGGAGGCAATCAACGTAACAACAGGTTGCCAATACTTGGCGCCCAGTTGCCGCACCAGATCCAGGCCGTCATTGTTAACAGATGTCTTTGGCACGTTATTTAAAGGTCATGCGTGTTGGGGCATAGACTCTATGGAGTCGTGAGATGGATAGCGGGTGACTTATACCACACCGTCGGAAGTAAAAAACCAGCGATTTTTTGTGAAATGTTTGGTCCGCTTTTTCCATATAAGTAAGGACGAGCAGGATTGTCGCTGGCTCTCCGCAGCCTGGTAGTACCGCCCGAATATGCTGCCGGCGTTAATTTGAGGCTATTGACTTATGTTTTCTATGGGAATAGAATCGGCGCCGCTCGCAGTAGCGTACGGCTTAAAGATACGTTGATAGGCTGAAAGACCGCCCTGACGGGCCGCATAAACTGATTGGGCATCTTTGAAACCCACCCTGGCGTGTGAGTTTGGAAATGGTAGAGGCGCAGCCTCGCCCACCATTCCAACTGACATATGAACTGTGTCGACCTCAGAAGATCGTTGCCCTTCTGACGTCGAGTAACGCTAAGGTAGGTTAACTTTGCTTCTTGGTTCTCACAACTCATTAATCCGGACCAGGGAGTTTCTCCAATATCAGAACCGTCTAAACAGCTTCCTTGTTTCATGCTCTTTTATCCTCTCGCCGCAGCTTCGGCTCACGAAATGGATCTTCATCGCATTAGCAATGTCACCTAGGGCAGTGTTCACATCGCTCATTTCAGTTGGAACGGCGTGGCTAATAGTTATTAGCTCCGGCCTGCACCGTTCTGTTTCACCAGCCTATACCCCACCAGGAGAACAACAATGCGTCTTCTCAATCACAGGAGGATCATCCTCGCAAGTCTTATCGTTACACTGCTTGTTGCCTTCACATTTGGCTTAAGCCGTCGCACCAGCAGTGAAAAATCTCAATCTCAATCTTCCGCTGTTAAATCGACTGACGAAGTTGTTCAGGATCTCGAGAACTCAGCCGAAGAATCCCTGCGCGTTATCGAAGACAATGACTCGCCCCTGCGCATACTGACCGCGAAGGTGAAGCTCATTAAAAATGCAGACTTCACAAAGCTCACCGGTCAAAAAACCGATCTTTCAGCCGTCGCCAGTGTTCCCGAAACCAAACTGATAAACAGTTCCGGAAAAACCATTACCGGGTTTGTGTTGATTCTTCGGGACCCCAGCTCGAGAACTACTCGCGGCGTTGTTAATAGCAAAGTTTCGATTGTTCCCGGAGGAACTTACACCGCGTCGCGCGAGTCGTTCGTTCGTCCCGAATGGATGAGCGGAGAGGAGAAAGATGGAAAGATCAGGGCCCGCCTTCGCCAACCGGGAGTCAACTCGGAGAAGTTCTGGATCTCCTTCGCCGAACGATCGAATGTATTCGTAACTGTCGCTCGCGTTAATTTCCAGGATGGAACGATTTGGAAACTTACGGAAGGAGGCGAAATCAGATGACAAAGAAATTGTTCATTTCGATGCTCGCCGCCGTTTTGAGTTTCTATAGTTTAGTCACTCCCACGACGAGCGCCGCTTACGGTAATTGCGGCTGTAGTTGTGCGATGGTTTGTAACAACGTGTGTGTGTTCGACTGCGCCGGATGTAATATTTCCCAGGAAATAGAAATGGCGATACTCTGTTGCGAACAGGCACACGGCGCAATCGGCGATGTCGGCCCGTGCCAACTGATGTAAGCGGCATCTGCCAGGATAACGAGATCTACAGCCGCCGCAGTAGACTTTTGAAACAGCAGTATGTTTCAGCAGTCCACTGCGGCGGCTGTAAAAGTAAAATGCGTCAGCTCCACTGGGGCGGCGGTGGCGGAGGCGAAGGACTCTGATTCCGGCCATAAAACGCCTTCATCTCAGGCTTCAACCAGAAGATCAACATAGGAACACAGGCGGGTAAACAGCAGGCGCTCGTCAGTCCGATGCAGATGAGCACAAGCCCGAGGACCCAAACCCAACTCTGGCGCGGCAGGAATGGAGCTGCTGCATAAGGAACGAAAAACACGATGCCCATAAGGAGCATCACGACGCCCATTATCTTCGCTTCCTCAGCACTCATTTCGGGATCACCTTCAATGAAGAAGAAGAAGGGACTCATTAGCGCCACAGCTCCATAAAGCAAAGCCATAGAGATGCAGTAGGCAACGAACCATTTATAGACGGGAGGGGTTCGTTGATTGTAGACGGACGAGGTTGGTTGATTCAGTGAAGCGCCGCAGCGCTTACACAACTGGTCATAGTCCCAGTTGACCAGACCGCATTGTTGACATTTTTGGGCCATACTCTTTTTTGACTAGACTAAAGTGAAGTTTAAAGAACTGAGGATGTGTGTCATCTCCTGCCCGGTAGTCGAGAGTAGCAGGAATAGCTGGGAATATCTTGCCTCAAAATCGAATCTTTTCCAACCCTTTTGGATCGGTAAATTTCAATTCAGCCTGGCTTCAGCCGTCTTATCAAGCTCCGCCGAGATGAGGGTCAACCTGTGTTCGTAGTTTTTAGCCAGCTCGTTTCTGTGGCGCAGGTTAAGCAAATCCTCCTGCGCCTTCAGCAGGTGCGAGCGCGCTTCGGCAAGCGCGCCCGAATCGCCTTCTGACCTCGTGGAGATCGCAAGAAGCGCTTCGCCGACTTTCTGGTTGGACTCGCTGCGCAGCAACGCGATCTGCGCATTGTCGTTGAGCGTAGACATCCGCGCGACGTAAGCCACACCTTTCCGGTAGTACTCGAGGGCTTCACTCAGCTTGCCCTGCTTGAGAAAGATGTCGCCGGTCTTGTTATAGGTCAGGTGCGTTTGTCTGAGGAATTCGAAGTTTGACGGATCGTTGGTCGTGATCTCTTCGAGGATCCTGAGCGATTCGAGGTTGGCCTTAACGGCCTCGCCGCTCTGGCCCATCGCATCGCGCGCGAAAGCCATGTACTGCAACAACTCGGCGATGTCTCGCTTGGCTTCGTTGTTCTTGGAATCCTGCTCGGAGATTGCATGCAGGATTTCGAACGCGCGCAGGATGTAGGGTATTCCTTCGTGGCCCTTGCCGATGCGGGCCATTGCCGTACCGAGGTTGATACTGGTGGCGGCGACGAAACGGCTATAGACCTGGACCTGCGGGAAGTCGCGCTGGAGCGCCTCGCTCAGTTCGACTGTGCGGCGATGCAGACCTTCAGCTTCGACGTAGATCGGCATGAGCTGATCTTCGGGCGTGCCCATTTCGCGCAGACGTTCGGCGCGCAATTCGAGCCGCGTGCCGAGACGCTGGAGGGCCATGTCGAGCGAGCGTCGGACCAGTTCGTCGGAGGGGTTCTTCGCGTAAGCTTCCTCACCTACTCGCACGGCGCGACGAAACCACTCGACGGTTTCCTCGTCGCCACCCGAGAACTCCGCCGTCTCGCCCTTTACGTGATAGCCCCGCAGCAGCAGTATCCGGTACTCCTGATTATTCGGGTCGAGGTCGACCAGCTTTTGGCTGATATCCAACACGTTCTGGCCTGTCTCTTCAGCCTCCTTCCAACGCTGGAGCCTCACCAGCAAGAGGGCCATCTGCTGATCTGCCTGACGGAGATTTTTGAGGTACTCGATGTTGGCGGAGTCTTTGCTGGACAGGCTCTCCAGAATCTCGACGCTCTTGCGATAGCTGACAAGCGCGCCTGCGGAGTCGCCGAGGTTCGCGCGGTAAGTCTCACCCTGCACGTTTCCGATCTTTAAATAGGTGAGGGCCAATTCCTGTGCGAGCGCAGGATTGTCCTGCGCGTCCTGCGATAGATTATCCAGGTACTCGAGCGCGTCTTTGACCAGCATCTCGCGTGTGGCGGTCGCCCCCGGCAGATCGGCGATGGCGTCGTGATACTTGAAGACGACGTTGTTGGCGAGCTTACGCACCTGTTCGAAACGCTTCTCGGCGCGCTCGCGCTCGCGTCTCGCGGCCCGCGCCTGGTAAGTCATGCCTACGATGCCCGCAATAAGCGCGAAGAAGACGAGTGACGTTGCGACGACGGCCACGCGGTTGCGCTTGAGGAACTTCGAAGCGCGATACGAGAAAGTATCCGGGCGCGCCGAGACAGGCAGCTGGGCAAGGTAGCGGCGAACGTCTTCCGAGAATTGTTCGACCGACTCGTATCTTCGGTCCGGCTCCTTCTTAAGAGCCTTCAGGACGATGTTGTCGAGATCGCCTTTCAACGATTGCGGGTTGCGAATCGCGAATTGTGAAATGCGGATCGTTTCCGCCTGGAAGCGGTCGTCAGTTTCGATGCGTTGGGTCTTCGCTTCTGAATTTGCGATCCGCCTTCCGCCATCCGAAATCACCTGGCTGGGGCGTGGCGGCTCGGTCTCGCAGACGAGACGCAGCACTTGATCGAGCCGCAGGCCGGTCAGGTTGTAAGGTAACTGGCCCGTCAGCAATCGGTAGAGCACAACGCCCAGGCTGTAAGTGTCCGTCGCGGTCGTCACCGGTTCGCCGCGGAACTGTTCGGGGCTGGCGTAGTCGGGCGTCATCAGGCCGAGCTGCGTAGCTGTGCCGCGTTCGCCGGCGTTTGTTTGCGAAACGACTTTGGCAATGCCGAAGTCGAGCAGCTTGACCACGCCCGCCGGAGTGACAAGGATGTTCGACGGTTTGATATCACGATGCACGATGAGCCGGCGGTGAGCGTATGACACAGCAGCGCAGACCTGCCGGAATAACTCGAGCCGCGCGTGGAGCGACAGATCGCGCGCGCGACAGTATTCGTCAATGGGCTCGCCTTCAATGAACTCCATCACGTAGAACGGCAAGCCGTCGTCGCTCATTCCGCCATCAAGAAGACGGGCGATGTTTGGGTGTTCGAGCGAGGCGAGTATTTGCCGTTCGTTGCGGAAGCGGCGAGCGATGGCGTCCGTATTGAGACCGCTCAGGATGACTTTGACGGCGACCTTCTGTTCGAACTGTCCATCGTCGCGCACTGCGGCGAAAACGGCGCCCATGCCGCCACGCCCAACTTCACCCGCGATGCGATAACGCCCGATACGCCGTCCTTCAAGCCGCGCGCCTTCTGAGAACGAGTGGGTCGCAAGAGGCGAGTGGTCGAGTCCCGTGTTTGAGTCGGCGGCGAGCATCCGCTCGACTTCGCGCCGCGTATCGGCGTCAAGACCGGCCGAGTCGAGAAAAGCGGTTTGCTCGGAAGGCGGAAGCTCAACCGCTGCGTCGAAGATTCGTTTGATGTCTTGCCAGAGTTCGGGGGAAATTTCAGAGGACATAATTGAGGAACGGTTTGGACTAAGATAATTGCGCCGCGAGCCACGCCTTGGCGCTTCGCCATTCGCGCTTGACGGTTGATTCGGACGTTGAAAGCACTTCCGCCACCTCTTCGTTCGAGAGACCGGCGAAAAATTTCATCTCGACGATGCGCGCCTGCGTGCTATCGAGCGTGACAAGACGCGTGAGTGCTTCGTCGAGCAAAATAAGATCGACCTCGCGCCGGTCGGAGAAGCTGGTGGCTTCGTCGAGCGGCAGCAGGGTCGCGCCTGCACCGCGCTTTTCAGACCGGCGGCTGACGGCGTGGTTGACTAAGATGCGGCGCATCGTCTCGGCGGCGATCGAGAAGAAGTGCGCGCGGTTGCGCCAGTCAACCGAGTGCTGGTCCACCAGGCGCAAATACGCCTCGTTGACGAGCGCGGTGGCTTGCAATGTGTGTCCGGGTCGCTCATTCGCAAGTTGGCGCGCGGCGATACTCTTCAGCTCGCGATAGACCAGCGGCAACAACTCATCGAGCGCCGCGCGATCGCCCGCTTGCGCCTGCCGCAGCAGTCCCGTTACGCCATGTATTAGCTCTTCACCCATTTCCAACTTCGGTTCCGCACATTTTCAAACCATTCACAGCCGCGGTTCACCCAGCGGTGACAAACGCTCCTATTAGTGATCGCCTGAAAAACTTTTCGGCGCCTGATGACCCTTTCGGCCCGATTTTTTTGCGATTGGTTATGAGGGCGCTTTTCCGCGCCCCACGGGGAAGCCGCGGAGCGGTTCGGCTCATTATAAGTTCAACCAGTGCTTTGTGATCAATCTTTTGCCGCGATGATTCTTCCCCGAACCCCATGTTCGAGATTCAGGAGGTCTTTACGATGTACGTGCGACCATTGCCCCTCAAGGAAAGCGCGTCCCCATTTCATGTCCGTCGCATGAATGAACCGTGGTGGGTTGGGCTGTCTTACTTGCTTTTCGCCTTAGTGATTGGCGCTTTGCTGGCTGTTGCGACTCAAGCGGCTCCGCTTTGGACACATAAACCCACCACGGATATCAAGTGGTATCGAGTGACTGACGTTGGTTCGGTGCTCGTCGGTTCGAAGTCAGGACTATACACGCTCGACGGCCAAAGCGGGCAGACGATCTGGACCCGCAATGACCTTGCCGGAACCGAAGAATTTGAAGTGGAGACGATTGCCGGAACGCCGCTTCTCCTTGTTTCCGACACTTCGGGGACGTTCAGCAAAGGCACGAGGCTCTTTGCTGTCGATCTTCTTACCGGGCAAAACATCTGGGAGACCGAGAAGCTTAAAGGCGCGACGGTCGCCGTCGAGCCGGTTTATGAGAAAGACATTGTTCTGCTCGTCACTGTCCTGGACAACCGCGCGAACAAAGCAAAACCGAAGATCTCCGCCTTGCGCTTGACGACGGGTGAAATGGTCTGGGAAGCCGACTATCCGGACAATGTCGATCTTTACGGCATTGAACGTGGCAGTAAGTATTTCCCGAAGTTTGATCTGTCCGGCGCGAATGAGCCGCTGCATGACAGCGATTCGGTCTACTTCACGTATGCCGGACTGCACCGCTATTCGCTCGAGGATGGCAAGCTCTTGTGGAGTGTGAAATACGACGTCACTGAAGGTTCGATCAAACGCGGTAACGGCCAGGCGTTGATTGACGGCGAAACGATCATTACTTCGGCGAAGGGCCAACTGCGGGCGATTGATAAACAGACCGGCAACGTCAAATGGACCAGCAAGGACTTCGGCGGCGCGGTTGCCGAGATGAAACTGTTCGGCGATGTGATTTACGGCCGGCTCGGCGGCGCATTCTACGATTTCGGCAAACGCGAGTATGTAAACAAGAAGCCGTTTGGCGTTGCTGCTGTGAGCCGGTCGACCGGCGCCACACTCTGGTATTACGAAGGAGCAAAAGAAAGCGTTACAAATATGGTGGTGCTTCCGAATGAGAACCTCGTGCTCATCGCAGACGCCAAAAACGTGATCGCGCTCGATACCTCCAGCACCGGCAAGGCAAAGGAAGCCTACAAGATGAAGCTGGAGTTTAAGAATAACCTCGGCACTGCGGCAACAGTGGCGAAGGTGGCGAAGTTTGGTTTTGGTGGTCTATCGGCGATTGGTTCAAAAGGCGGTGACACTACCGACGAACCGGTCGCTTTGTATCGGCGTGAGAACGGCACTGTCGTCGTGCAAGGCAAACAACATCTGCTCGCCTACGATCCACGCACGCGCAACATTGCGTGGTCGGTAAAGTATGAAGCGCCGGGTGTGCCGGGTTGGCAAAAGATCGCGATGGCAGGTTTGACTGCGCTCGCTTACACATCTGCGACTGCTGCTGCGGCGAACAGCTATTACGGCACTACCCAAAACCGCTGGGCCAACAGTCAACGAATCAACTCGCTCGCAGCGTATGAACAATTCGTCAGCAAACGCTACAGCGCGACGAAGACCTCCGGCAATTACGTCTACGTCCTGACGACTGTTAAAGAAGGGAAAGAGAAGGGCGCAGGCTTGATAGGCGTGCACATGGAAACCGGCCGCGGCGACCGGCAGATCATGTTTAAGGACAAAGAGCCTGACTATCAGGTGGATGAAGCTGAGGGTCGTGTATTCAACCTGCGCAATTCAAAGGAGCTGTCGGCCTTCTCCGTCGACGCCGCCCCGCCGGCCGAGGAGAGCAAGGACGAGAAGAAGGATTAACCTCCGGACATCCCCACATATCAGTAAACGGCAGGGTCCTCGCCCTGCCGTTCCTGCCTCCATTCCTCAGCCACCTAAAAAACCTTTTTCTATCAACCGAAATACTCGTCCTGCCTTTTCCGTCAACATCAATTGGCCCACCTCATAATACGGCGCATTCAGCTTCATCATCTTTACGACATCGAGACGTTCTGTGAGAAGCGAATGCGCAACCCCGTCGCGGTTGAATCGCGGATGGACCACGAAGCCTGAGATCTTGCCGACCTGGTCGCTTAGTCTTGTCGACGGCCATCAAGTAAACTGCGTTTTGCCGGCGAGCAAACGAGTGTCCTTCGTCCAACGAGAGCTTTCCAAAAAGGAGTGGCTCGACAATTCGTCCCTGTTCGATTCGGGCGAGTTGCGCCAGTGATAGACGATCGACCTCCTCGAGTGAAAAACTCTGGTTGCGTGCAAAGGGAATTGCATCCTCACACACTTCCAAAGTCGGATTGAACCCGAATGATTGGAGCACATGCCTGGCTAGTTCTTTTATTTCAGGAATTACTGTGGGTCGCTTTGAGCTGCGAAGCGTTGCACCATTACCATAAGGTCTTCCGTAAAGTATGAGACTTTCACCCTCTCCACGAATCATCAAATAATTTGGGAGAAAGCCGAGGACCTGAAAGCCGGCGTTTTCAACCATTCTTTGACTGGTGAGGTGAGCGGTTCTAGCTTCACCAATGGCAAACTCAACATTGTCCTAAGCTGCCTCAAAGAGTCCGTTGATGATGCGTTGCCCGTGGCCCTTACCTTCGCTATCCTGATGTACTGCAAAGCGGCCCAGTTCGCCCAATTGATCGTCGGGATCGCCAAATCGAGCAATAATGCTCCGGTGCCAATCACTCGACCGTTTTCCTCAAGCACTAAACAAATAATGTCGTCGTTGTAAATACACCGATTGACCCACGTTCCATCAAACACTTCGGGACGGGGGTAGCCTTCTGGATACCGAGCACGAAATAGTTCGGCAATAGCGCTTATGTCAGTTTCTGCTACACGTCGCAGGCCGGGATCTTGATTCATGCTCTTCATTGCGAGATTCTCACTGAAAGGAAGTAAAAAAACTGCATCACTCTAGTTACCAGACGATCCTCAATTCTGCAATTTGCGGAGTTCTGGACAGCAGTCTCCAAAAGTGATCACCTCACTTTGGATTTTGTCTACAATTGGGAACACTTTGAATTTAGATCGTCAGCAAAATCTTGATTTTCGCAATGGCATTCCCGTTGCTTGTCGCAGTCGGGTCCTCTGATTAATTCTCTACCCCCGAGAGCGTTTCTCGGCAAACTCACGGCCGTGACGGCATACCGATGAAGGCAAGTTTCCGCCACCACATTTGAATCATTTTCAGTGAGCTAACGTCGCTCGCTTGAAGAAGGAGAGTTATGACTATTGTCGGTGACGCCTCCAAGGCGCGACTTGTGGCAGTGTTTATCGATCACATCATTGCGTTCGGGTTGACGATGTTAGTTGTTGCATCCGTGCCACCCGAATGGCCCGTCGTGAAGGCCGTTTTCTTCTTTACCACCTATCTGGCGTACTTCGTCGTACTCGAGGCCCTCTGGTCTCGTACGTTGGGCAAGTTTTTTCAGGGCCTTGTCGTTCGCAAGCTTGATGGAAGTCGTTGTGATTGGAAAGCGGCGTTGATCAGAGGCGGTCTGCGTATCATTGAAGTTAATCCTCTCTTGCTCGGAGGCATGCCGGCCGGTCTGGCAGTCGTTACAAGTCACCGAAAGCAGCGCATCGGTGATGTGTTAGCAGGAACTGTCGTTGTGTCAAACAGGTTGGTCTGGACGTCCAGTTCCGCTGAGCCCGCTACCGAGCAAGCCGCCTCATCTGCAAGTTAGTTTTTCGGAGCAAGAAAATGGAAATCGAGCACGTTCAGACTTTCGAGGGCTCTCCGCTTCGAGGGTTGGCTCAGCGAGCCGGAATGGACGGGCCTGTGAGTAGCCCGCAGAACAAACAGCAAGCGGGGCAAGGTACCGTAAGGATTTTCGCTAGTCAAACAGAGCCAAACTGTCTGGAGAACGCGTTTGCAGAGACTTGCTTCAGACGTTAAGTTTTTCGAGTAGATCGATGATGTGTGGCTCAGCCTCTTCAACGATGCTCACCTTCTCGGCAAGATCCGGGTGCTCGTTGAAGAAGGCTTGAAGACTATTCTCTTCGTGTGACCAGTCGGGCCTCACTTTCGTATCGGGCTTCGTTTCTTGTTTCTTTTTCTGCTTCTTCTGTTCCTTTTCCCAATCGGCCTTGCGCGCCTCGTCTATTTCATTAATGGGGTACGTAATGTGAAGCTTATAGTTATTGTTCCCACGCGCCTTGAACAGCATCTCAATTGCCTCACGTTCAGGGTTGCCGTGCTCCCCGTTGCCGGAGAATACGTAATGGTCGGCGATGACACGCTCAAAGAATTTCTGCGCGACGTTGTTTGCGCTGCCGTGGTGCGGCACTTTCAGGATGTCTACTTCAATAGTGCCGTCCGGATCGAGGAGGCCGACAAGTTCGAGTCCCTCCAATATCTTGTCGCCACGCGCATCACCCGTCAAAAGTATGCGCTTTCCGTCTACCTCTGCGAGCACGACGATACTTGAAAGGTTCGGCACCGACTTGTCCACATAGGCCGAGAGCACATCCTCCGCCGACTTGCCAGCTTCCTGCAAACTCTCCAGCCACGCTTGGTGCTTGGCGTGGAGTGCCTCCAACTCGGCCAGCATCGGTCCGGCCACCGTGAACTTAAGATTGTCGTCAATCTCAATGGTTTCGGTATCCTCCCTAGCGACTATAAGGCCGCCCTCAAAGTCTACATTCAGCTCTGCTTGGAGTTTATTGACAATATCGCTGCGAAGCTGGGCACCCTGCTTGACGCTGGCGAGCACCTTGAGACTTGAGACGATCACCTCTTCATCTTCATCGACATCGAGCGTGATGTTGTCTGGCGGATCGCCATTCATGGAAGCTGCACCGAACTGCTGTGTGAAAGAGGCTGTCACCTGCTGGGGCAGCTCGGCGCCGATGACGTTTTCGAAGCTGTTGTGCCAGAAGCTCGCGATTCGCGCGAATTGCTGGTTGTCCTGGATCAAATCCCTCGTAAGATCAAGGATCCCCTGGATGTGATCGTCATCGACGTGACTAACCATTAGCAAGTCGATGACGAGCGGTTTGTTCATCCCGAGGTCCCGCGCCTGCTTTATATGTTCGAGTCGCTGCTTCAGATGTGGGCCATACACGGCCTTTGGTCCGCCGTCTATCAACACGAGACGCGGATCGTCCTTCGTACCGTAGTGCAGTAAAAGGCAGTCGCCTTTGCGGGCGCGAACAACGTCCAAACTAAACAGCATGTTCGTCTCCTTATCTATAGCGAATTGAACCTATATCGATTGAAACGCACGCAACACGTCGAGCATCCCATTCCCTTGGAAACTGCGCTCGCGCCCAAGGTCGGTCGCGCTTTCGCAGAGAATGCGCTTAATGCGGTCGGGTTCTCCGATAAGCTCCTGGTAACGGGCCATTAGCATCGCCGCGGCACCGCTCACGTGCGGCGCGGCCATGCTCGTGCCGTCGAGGTCGCCCCAATTCCCGCCCACGTTATGGCCACCCGGCATCGGCGCGCGTATTTTCTCGCCGGGCGCGACAAGGTCTGGTTTCGCCCTCCCGTCACCGGTTGGCCCGCGGCTCGAGAAGAAGCTGACACCATAGGTGTGCGGCCAAAAGCGGTGGGTGGAACCGACGGTGAGCACGCGGTCGGCATTCCCTGGATCCGTAATGCTGAACGCGGCGTAGCTATCGTAACGACCCTCCTTGGTCTCGTAGCTCTTGTAACCGTGATTGCCCGCTGCGGCGACAACTACGACTCCGCTGGATACTAGCTGTTGGCACTCCTCGCAGATAGGAGTGCGTCCGCACGCGTAGTTGCGCACATCGTGTGGGATAGACAGACTGAGGTTGGCGCCGTGAATCGTGAGAAAGATGTCGCGATCATTCAGGTACCGTATGAACTGAAGCGCGGCAATAATTGCGAATTCCGCATCCTCAATGTCTGGACCAAGGACACGGAAGTCGTAGAGCGTAATATCGGGACACATGCCGTCGGCAAAGTCTGAGTTTGAGGTTACTCTCTCGAGCGCCTTCGCCACAAGCTTCGCCAAATCTTCGTCCGATGCCCCAGGCGGCGCGCTGGTTCTGGCTCTCAGTGCCGCGTCCTCGGCGACGACTTTCAGAGTAGCCTCTCTGTTTGCGCCGATAATGCCGGCCACGTGCGTGCCATGGTTCGTGATCGTCGGCGTGCCAGGTTTGATCTCCACGTACTTCGCGACTAACTCCCAATGAACCGGGCCGCGGCTGCGTGCATCCTCTGCCAGCCGCTCAAGATCTTTGTGAGCCTCTTCTCGTCTCTTCGCATCCTCAACTGAATCGCCTGTTTGTAGCGGCCGCTTAAGTTGAGCGTTATCGGCAACGAGCGCTTCGATGTTTCTCTCCCTGATGACCTTTCTTGAATTGCTGAGCGACACAATTTTGCGGTAGTTCTTGAAGTCGAAACTTTGCTTAACGCGGCTCTTTCCTGTCTTGTCACGTAGGGCGGGATGGTTACCATCAATGCCCGAATCGATCACCGCCCAACCGATGGCGCTGCAATTCACTTTGAAGAGCGTGGTAGCTGCGTCGGCCTTGACGGCGGCGATTGACCTGGAGATTGCGGGCATGGCGACACGGTTGAGCGAAACCTGATACACCAGCGGATCATCATTTGTCTCTTTCGGCTCGCCTGGCTCAGTCGCCTCACTTGCTTTCTTTCTCACTTGGTCATTCAGCACGTCGGCCGCCAGTTGTGTGAGAAGTTGTAGCATTTGCTCAATGTTTGTCTGCGCATGTTTGAGAACCCGGCTGATCTGCTCGTCCGACGATAGGGGCCTCCCTGGCTTTTTGCTGGTGGTATATGTCCCGGCCCAAAGGATGAGTGCCGTGAGCGCCAAAAAGCGATCGATGGAAGATACGTCGTGAAGCCAGCGCTTGCCGATTTTTCCGTGCCACTTCAGGGCCTCCTGAATGATGGTGTCCAGCGCCTCCTTCAAGTCGTCGTGATAGTTCAGCACCGCGCGCACGGCTTCCAGGTTTATCTGGGGCGTCTGACCGGGTGGTGGCGTAACCCCCGCGATCTTTGGAGGCACATCCTTTCTGCTTTTCCACCACTTGGTCTTCGGCGTCACGTGCCGTATGAGTTCCCTGAATGTGAGGCGAGCCGCAATTATGCCTTGTAGGAAGGCAATGTTTGCCTCATCCTTGTCGGTTTCTTCTTCGGGGTTGGGATGTAACTCCTTATCGATTATGTCGGCCACGCTGCCGGCGTGTTGACCACGATAAGGGGCAATGAGTAGGTCTATCCTCTCAGCCGGTCGGGTACCGAACGCCACCCAGACGTCGCCGAGAATTGGAGAATCCTGTAGTTGTCGCCGGTCATTCAGCGGTCCTAAAAGGATAAACTCGATCAGAGGACTCGGAATCTCGATAGGCACCTGTTATTAGACCTCCATTGAGGGTTATTGGTCTTTAAGGCCAGTGGACGTGAGGCCGGCGGATGTCCGTCGGCGAGAACGACGATTTTGTGAAAGCAAAACGATACGCGCCATAAAAGCCTATGTCAATCAACATTTAAATGGTCCTTTTTTGAGATTTTTACCCGTGATGAAAGATCAGCCACCTCTCTAAACCAAACCCGCAATGTGATAAATTGCCGCCATGAAAATCAATCGTCGCAACTTCCTGGCTGCCTCGTCAGCGGCGTTGGTGGCCCATAATCAACTGCCGTCGATAATCGCAAACCCGAAATCCGAATCGTCTACGTTATCGCCGGCGCAAAAACAGGTCACCGTCTACACGACCGCCGACAAAACGGATCACAGGATTTCTGTTACTGACACGTTGAGTTTCAAAACAGTCGGCCAGCCGAAGGAAACGCAGATCTGCGTCTTTGTCGATCCCGGCAGACAGTTTCAAACCTTCCTGGGTATTGGCGGGGCCCTGACCGATGCTTCGGCGGAGACGTTTGCCATGTTGCCGAAAGATAAGCAACGCGAGTTTCTCGATGCGCATTTCGATGAAACTCGCGGCATTGGCTACAAGCTGGCGCGCACCAACATTCACAGTTGCGACTTCTCGAGCGGCAGTTACACCTACATCGACGAGGGCGACAAAGAATTGAAGTCGTTCAGCGTCGCTCACGACAAGAAATACCGCATACCGTTTATCAAGGAAGTGCTGGCCGCCACTCGCGGGAACTCTAAAC
The DNA here is from genome assembly GCA_963770215.1 of uncultured Acidobacteriota bacterium. Classification (GTDB taxonomy): domain Bacteria; phylum Acidobacteriota; class Blastocatellia; order Pyrinomonadales; family Pyrinomonadaceae; genus PSRF01. The sequence continues at coordinate 503,388 of CAVYOP010000003.1, read as the reverse complement.
CATCTTTGCGAGTCCGTGGAGCCCGCCGGCATTTATGAAAGACAACAACGACATTCTGCACGGCGGCAAGCTCAAACCCGAGTTCTACCAGTCGTGGGCCAATTACTACACGAGTTTCATCAAAGCGTATGAGGCGGAAGGAATACCGATCTGGGGCATCTCCATTCAGAACGAACCGATGGCCACGCAAAAGTGGGAGTCGTGTATTTACTCGGCCGAAGAAGAGCGCGACTTCCTGAAGAACTATCTTGGTCCAACGATGAAGCGCGCGGGTTTGGCGCGCAAGAAGATCATCGCCTGGGATCACAATCGCGACCTCATTTACCAAAGAGTCAGCACGCTAATGGCAGATCCAAAGGCCGCAAGCTATGTTTGGGGTATTGGTTATCACTGGTATGAGCCGTGGAGCGGCGGCGATCCGATGTTCGACAACGTCCGGTTGGTTTATCAAACCTTTCCTGAAAAGCACCTGATATTCACGGAAGGGTGCGTCGACTCTTTCGATGCGAAGAGGATTGGAGAATGGAAATTCGGGGAACAGTACGGCCGCTCAATGATTAACGACTTCAACAACGGCACTGTCGGCTGGACTGACTGGAATATTCTGCTCGATGAAAGAGGTGGACCAAACCACGTCCAGAATTTCTGTTTTGCTCCCGTGCATGCGAACACGAAGACAGGCGAATTAAACGTACCTGAGCTCCTACTACTACATTGGCCACTTCTCGAAGTTCATTCAACCCGGCGCAAAGAGGATTGCAAGCTCGCCGAGCCGCAGCCAACTTCTTTCGACTGCGTTTCTCAATCCGGATGGAAAAGTGACGGTGGTGGTAATGAATCCGACCGACAAGCAAGCCGCTTACTGGTTGTGGGTCAGTGGCAACGCCGCGGAAGTGAATAGTTTGCCCCACTCGATTCAGACGCTCGTGTTTTGAGAGTTTTTATTGGCTTCTGAGTTTCAATTGCTTAACGAGCCATTCGCCCCGGTCTCTGGCGATTTCGTTCGCTGCCATCTTGTGCGAAGCATCGTACAGCTTGCGTTGCTTCGGTTCAGGGGCGGCGGCGAAGAGGATCGCGGCGTCGGCCTGCGAGACATAGAAGTCGGCTTTTCCAAACTGAAATAACTTGCTCGCATTCCTGACCTGCCGCAAATAGTCAGTAAGCTCTAGGTTTGAATTCTGCTTTAAGTAGGCTGCCTTTGATTTCGGCTGAGGACCAAGAAACGCCCAATCGTTGAGACTCTGCGTCGCCGCAATGAAGACAAACGTATTGAAGCGCTGGTCCACTCCCGCCATTAACATTCCGTACATCGCACCGTAATCATGACCAACAAATCCGACGCGTGTCTTGTCAACGTTCGATTGTGAAAGCAGCAGATCGAGAGCGCGTCTGAGTTCGATAACCTGGCGTATTGAATTCTCGTAATCTTTTTCCGGAATTCGTTTGCCGAACCATTCCGGCGCTGACCACATCGCGTCAACCAGGAGCGACACCGTTCCCTTCGACGCAAGCTCAACAGCTTCATCAAGAAACTGGGACCGGTTTGATTTCTCTTCGCCCAGCCAATGCACCCACAAGATTCCCGCGAATGGTCCATTACCTTTAGGAACAACCAGGTAGGCCTTCGTCTCCCGTCCTGGACCAGGCGAAAACGTTATGTCTCGCACCTTAACATCGTCCCGCTGTTCGGACGACACTTCTTTGACCGCGACGGGTGAGGCGTTCTTATATCGAAACAGAGCCGTGCGCGACGCAGCTTCGGTAGCAGACTGTGCCTGAGTCGTTAACGGAAATGACAACAGAAGAAAGAAAAGAAATGCTTTCATCAGTTCCTCTTGGTGTAAGAATAACGCCGGCGTAAGTGTTTCAGTGCTACTGAAGGCTGCGTCGTCCCGCAAAGATTTCCCTCAGGTTCTCGAGATTGTCGTACTTAAGGCGCTCCGCCTCACGATAGAACTGATCGCGCTTTGAGTGATCGCCAACGTAGTGATAAGCAACGGACAGGTTTGCCGCAATAGTAGCGTAGTCTTTGCGTAGAGCCCATGCCTTTTCACCGTATGCGACCGCCATTTTATTGTTGCCTTCAAGGAGCTCAATCACGAGCAGACTTCCATATGCTTCAGCGTTATTCGGAACGATGTCGATCGCTTTGAGATAAGACTCTCTAGCCTTGGCATTATCTCCAAGCTTTCGGTACATCGCTCCTTTGCCAACGTGCGCATTGTCCCAACGTGGATTGATGCTTAAGGCCTTGTCAAAACATTCCTCCGCGTTGGTGAGGTCATCCTTTTTCAGATAAATCCATCCCAGCAGACTCCATCCCTGGTCCGAACGGGGATACTCCTGAACGAACTTCCTCGCCTCCGTCAGCGCGTAATCGACTTCTCCCTTTGTGAAGCTGCTATTAATTTTCAGAAGTCGCGCGCGCTCATTTGCCTTGCCAAGTCTTGAGCAGCCCGCGAGGGTAAGTAAGCTTATCAACGCGATGATGGTGAGGCGCTTCATGTAGTTACTCCTAAGGGGTTAAATTCGGCGCACAATTATAGCGAATAAAAACGTCCGCTACGAAGGATATTCTCCCGCAAAGGCGCAAAGGCGCAAAGAAAAGTCCAGCGAAACGCGGCAGCGCTTTGCGTCTTTGCGGGAGACATCTTCACGTAATAACGCACTTTTTGTGCAAAGCTTTTCCGGCGAGTCGAATTAACTGCAATCCATTGTGCATCGGCGCCAGCGGGTTCCGCAGTTCGTGTGCAAGAGTGGCGAGGAATTCATCTTTGCGACGATCCTGATCCTGCAATTGCTCGATGAGGTGCAAGCGTTCATACGCCGCCGTCACATACTTCGAGATAGTTTCGAGAAACCCGATTTCATCCTGATCGAATCGATCGCGAGTACGGCTGGCGAAGGAAAGCGTCCCCAGCAAACGTCCTCCGGCCAGCAGTGGATTACAAGCGTAGGCGCGAACACCGAAACCCTTAACGAGTTGGACCATCGGTTCGTTGGAATCCTGTATGCCGGTCCCCACGATTGACTTTGCGAGAGACTGCGACCCTGCCGCAGACGGCCTGGCCAAACTCGAGACGCGATATTGATTGCGCTCCGGATGAAGGATTGGGGGTGATGAAGCTTTCTGGGGGACCGGTGGATCACATTACAACACGGTCGAGGGGAATTTCAATTAGACGAATGGCGAACGCAGCGCTGCTTGCCACGTGCGCCATATAATCTCAGGGCTTTACTTTAAGCAGCACCTTGTTTCCAGCCGTGCCGCGCACCTTCAAACTAACACGCACTTCGTCGCTGTTTGCGATCTCATTCGGCAACTTCACGATCACCTGCTTGAGCCAGCCGAAGTTCGGCACCGCGCCAAAGAACTCGACAGTCAGTGGGAAGACATGTCCGCCCTGATCTTCGGCCTGAGCTTCGATCACGGAAGATGTCTCACCCGGGCCCAGCTCTATGTTCACCGCAAACAACGAGACACGAGTGCGCTGGTCGGCGCTGAAGTTGTGAATGTTGAAGATTCCGAAAGGCTCAGTCGTCAACTTAACCGAATCCAGAGCGAGAGCGCGCTGAGAATCTCCGTGCGTCAGTAAGATTGGTGTCTGTCCCGAAGGCGTTTCGGACTTGGTGTGCCGGTGAATGACGCCGTCTTATCGCCGGACACGCTGCTGGAGGACGTGAATACTATCGCCAGCGGACTGAAGGAAAATCCCGATTTTGATGGAGTTACCTTCAGGTTGTGACTAAGATTAGCCGCATAAGTAAAAGTGTAGTTACCGCTTTGATTCGTAAAAACGATCTGCGGCTCTGCCACATCACTTTCCAGGATCATCGTCACATCAGCGATTCCCTGCCCGCTTCCGTTTGTGACTGCTCCGGAAATCGTAAACGAAGTTGGCGGGGGCGGCGGGGAACCAGGACAGGTGTTAGGCGCCACCGTCAGATTGTTGACTTTCTCGGTTGGCCGTGATGAGATCCGGCCGGGAATCGCCGTTAAGATCGGCCGCAACAATGCGCGATGCGCTTCGGTCGGCTGCGAAGATGGCAGGAGCACCAAAAACGCCGCCTGCCATCGCCGAGCAGCACCGTAATGTTTGATCTTACCGGGGCCCGGAGCAGGTTCCTGGAGCGAAATTGATACTGCCAGATCGAGCTTGTTGTCGTTGTTGAAATCAGCCACCGCTATATCTGACGGAAACACGCCGAGACTAAACTGCAGCGGTGCTGTGAAGCCGCCCAGGACCGTCTCCAAACACCACCGAAGTTTTTCCATTGATTCCTTCAGAAACCATCGCGAGATCGACGTTGCCGTCGCCATTCAGATCCGCCGTGCGGATTGAACTCGAGTTGGCCGTTGTGGTGTGAGTGCGCGGCGCAAATCCGCCAGTTCCGTTACCCAGTAGAATGCTGAAACCAAAACCGCTGGGAACAGCAAGATCCATCTTGCCATCCTCGTTGAAATCCGCGAAAGCTACTCCAGCCGGGTTCACCGCAGTCGGGACAGAAACGTCGGGTTGCATGGTGAAGTGTCCAGCGCCGTCCGAGAGACCGGTCGAGATAGTGCCTTCGTTGTTGGTTCCTCCGCCGCGATTCATTGTTACCAGATCCGTTTTGCCGTCTCCGTTCAGATCTCCTCCTGACAAGGCGGTTGGTTCGGAAGCATCGAAACTGGTGGAGATTGTCGAACCGAAGCCGCCGAGCCCATTACCCACAGCGACATGTAAGCGGGGGCGGCCATTCGGTCCAGTGTGACTGTTGTCTACCACTGCGACATCCAGCTTCGTATCACCATTAAAATCGGCAATCACAGGACCCAGAAAGGTTGAGCCAGGCACGGTGACGATTGAAGGCGCGCCCAGGTTTCCGGCGCCGTCGCCCAGCATTACGACAAAGGCGCCATTACTCATCGCTACAACATCGATCTTGCCGTCGTTATTCAGATCTGCCCGCGCGAGACCGAAGGCGCCGCGGCCTGATGGACCAACGGCGAAGCGAAAACCACCGTCGCCGTCGCCGAACAATATTCCGGCTGTACCAGTTGAGGCTGAGGCGATGTCGAGATTCGAGTCGCCATTGAAGTCGGCGACGACGGTATTTGCGCCGGGGTCCGCACCAAGGCTGCCCATGCCATATGCGAACGGTGGTCCAAACGCGCCATTCCCGTTACCCAGGAGCACTGTTGCGCCGGCTACGATATCGAGTTTTCCGTCCTTATTAAGATCGCCTAAAGCGACGAACCGTGGCCGGCCGAAATTCAGCACGTCGACGCTCGTCGATGTGCCTAAGCACCCGGCTCCGTCACCTATATGTATTTGTATCTGTCCTGAGAGAACACTCGCCACGACAAGATCAATCTTTCCGTCATTGTTGACGTCGCCCGCGGCCAGACCCTGACCGGATTGCACTCCGCAGGAAGGAGGACCAAATTGACCGGCGCCGTTTCCGAGGAGAATTTGGGTAGGTTGGCTGCTCGAAATTGCCAGATCGAGTTTTCCGTCATTATTAAAGTCAGCAGTAATAATTTTGCTCGCGAATGCTTGAACAGATGCCGGCGCGCCGAAGCTTCCCTGGCCGTTGCCAAGCAGAATACTCACGGCGGAGCCCCGGGCAACCGCAACGTCAAGAGTGCCGTTGTTGTTGAAATCGCCGACCGCTATGTCCATTCCTCCGGAGCCGCTATTGAATGTAACGGCCGGTTCGAACAGGCCGGAGCCGTTATTGCGAAGTAGCGAGATAGTGCCGGAGGAATTGCTCGCGGAAATGATGTCTGGCTTCCCGTCACCAGTAAAATCGCCTGTAGCGACACCGAGCGGGAATATTCCGACTGAATAAGTGTTAATAATAGCAGGCTCACTCCGACCGGCCTTTAACACCACTGTCACACTCGAAAGGTCGGCGTTTGCCACAGCCAGGTCCGGACTTCCATCACCATCGAAGTCGGCCGCTGCAACTGAACGTATGTCAGAACCTACGGGATAAACGGGCGCAGGGGTAAAACCGGGAAGCGAACAAGTTTGAGCGAATATCGGTGCGCACAGCACACCTAACGCAATGGTGGACAACAATACAAAACCACATATTTTAGTCATTTGAAACTTATGAAATTAAAGAGTTAACTCTCGCGACTTGCAGATAATCACTGGCAGATATTCACGGGGCAGACCGGAGGGTAATATACGTACGGATCAATGGATTTACAAGCTGTACACGGCGTATTCCCTTCGTCGACGTTCGTGAGGTAAACTGAAACCGCTTGGCAAACGAAAATTGGCCCACTGGTTTTAAGAAACGAACTTGACCTCACTCCCGGGCGAGCGTAGGATTGCCATCAACCTTCCCTCCACGCCCAGCCAGTAATCCCTTTTACCTGAAACGCGGGTACTTTATGCAAGCATCGTCAGTCTACAGTCCTCAAGTTGAAAATTCTATTGAAATCGGAAACCGCCTTCTGGCCGCATTACCTCCAGACGAGTATGAGAGGCTTGAGCCTTTTCTTCAAATTATCTCTTTGCCTCAGGGAAAGGTGCTCTATCATCCTGGCGACACCATTCAGGACGCTTACTTTCTCGATGACGGTCTGGTAGCGCTTAGGTCTACAACTGCCGACGGCACCAGCCTCGAGGTCGTTTCGACCGGTAACGAAGGAATAATTGGAGCGCCGCTCATTTTCCGATCAAACGTAACTGCCTACGAAGTTGTAGTGCAGATTCCTGTTACTCGTGTCGCGAAGCTCAGAGCTGAAGTGCTCCAAAGTGAATTCGATCGCTGCGGAAAGCTTTGCGACATCCTGCTCCGCTATGCCAACCTGTTGCTGACGCAGGTCAGCCAGTCAGTTATCTGCAATCGATTTCACTCTTCCGAGCAACGCTTAGCGCGCTCGCTCCTCGTGTCGCTCGATAATGTAAATTCGACAACAGTCAATCTGACGCATGAAACCATTGCACACATGTTAGGCACGCGGCGAACGCGCGTGACGATGGCGGCGCGCACGTTACAGCAAGAGGAGCTGATCGGTTATAGCCGCGGCAAGATAACTGTTCTCGATCGAGGGAGATTAGAGGAAGCTTCGTGCGAGTGCTACAAAGTCATAAAAGAAAACTTGGACCACTTTCTTTCCGAGTTATAGAGAGGTTTAGCAACGTTGAGTCAACCGTTGACTACTAAAGTAACAGAGTCAATGTTTGACTCAGTCAAGAGTGGAACAGACAAAGCGAGGCGAAATACCTATCATCAGTCCGCTTCATCAACGGAGAGGCTTTGGAATGGTCCATTAGGTAACTGTTTTGTTGTTTCTGTGTTGTGAAAATCTAGCAGTTAAGCGGAGAGATGCTGAGAGTGAAATAGAAAATAACAAAGCGGGTTAACTTAGATTCCCAGCCAGGGGAATTGCCTCGACCTTATACCACCCGCAGATTGTGTTCTCTGGTCCTCCCCCTGTCCAAACCAGTTCAGAACACAACTGATCGAAAAATAATTCTAGAAAGGTAATGAAGATTCGACGACGGATTTTACTGTGAGCTTTATTGCTCACCTAATACGCGTTCTAAGATACAGGTCGCCTTCGAAATGAGTGAAGCTTTTGTGAGGGCATAAAGGCGGCCATGAAAATGAATCACTCTCGAGAGGCTCACTGAGCAGCTCTTTGGGAGTAGTGAGGCATGCGACGGCCACGAGGCTGACGCGTCCTCCAAAGGTTTAGCCCAAAACCAATTAATTGTTCCGATTGAGCTGACTCACACAGTTCAAGTGCGGTAGCTCTGTCCACTGAAGTCTCCCGATCAACCAAATAACCTCGGTTTCCTCCAAATAACGAAACGAAAGTGGAGCGTTTGCTGATGAATATTGAACTCGCCGACGACGCTTTACGGTGGTACGTCATACAAACTCAACGCAAGCAGGAGCAAAGAGCAGAAGATAATTTGCGAGCCTGGATGGTCGAAACGTTTTACCCCAAGTTAAAAGAAGCTCGGTACAATCGTTACACCGGTCAACGTGCCGATATAATCAAACCCCTATTCCCCAGTTACATTTTTGCGCGGTTCAAAGCCCGTGCTTTACTGCACAAAATTCACTTCACGAGAGGTGTCAGTAAAGTCGTCAACTTCGGCAGTGGACCAGCATCAGTTGACGATGAAGTTCTCAGCCTGCTCAAGGAGAACCTTGAGCAAGATGGTTACATCAGGTTCCAAAACGAACTAAAGAAAGGCGATAAGGTCGTAGTCAACGACGGGCCGCTCAAGGATTTTTCCGGCATCTTTGAAAGAGAGATGCCTGCATCACAACGCGTCTCGATTCTGTTATCGACCGCCAACTACCAGGGTCATCTGGTTGTTGACCGAAGATTTGTCGCCAAGGTTCATTCGTAATTCGCACAACTTCATTAAGGAGCACAGAGAGATGGCAAAAAAAGGCAGGTACTGCAAGGCTTATCCGGTTAGCAAGTTTCGTGAGTACGGTCAGTGGACCGAAAACACCCAGAATCTCAGGAAGGAAGAGCGAGAGATTGACGGGCAGAAAGTGCAGGTCCCGAGAGAGCTAAACGATTCTGATTTCTTTTATCTGCAAGAGGACTTCGTAGTGACCGACGATATTTTCATCGACGAGAACATCGTTTTCGCCAATGTCACGCCGGAGTGGATCGAATTCTGTAAGAACAAGTTGAAGTTTGAAGTGCCCGTTTACGAAACGATGGCCGCGACGTCTTAACACCTGGTCCACTTCCAACCCCGCCTCAACGCCGATCGATGCGCAAATCGGTCGGCGTGAAATCTGTGAGAACAAACCATGAGCGGTCGTAGTGTTGCCATCATTGGCGTCAGCGGCATTTATCCTGACGCGGAGAACCTGGGCCAGTTCTATTCGAATCTGGTTAATGGCGTTGACAGTGTGCGCGAAGTGTCGGCACGACGGAAAGCGTTGGCCGGTCTCGATCCTTCCGTGCCGGTTCATCCCATCGCGAGTCTCGAAGAGATCGATAAATTCGATCACGAGTTTTTCGGTATCTCGCTCAAGGAAGCGGAGTACATGGACCCGCAGCAACGGTTCCTGTTGCAACTGGCTTCCACCTGCATCGAAGATGCCGGTTACAGTCTGAAGCAGTTCAGAGGCAGTAATACTGCTACAGTCGTCAGCGCCTCAACCAACGATTACAACAAGCTCTACCAGGAGCTCGATGCTTCCATCGTTACCGGCCAACTGATCGGAGCGCTGGCGGGACGCATCTCTTATTGCCTCGATCTGCGTGGACCGGCAATGGTGGTCGACACTGCCTGTTCGTCTTCTCTGCTGGCCGTCCATGAAGCTTACTTCAAGGTTGCGACCGGGCAGGTAGACTACGCCCTCGCCGGCGGAATCAATATTTTCTTTGTCAAGAATTACGAAGACTACGACGGCGATCCCGCAGACCACGAAGATGCGGTCGGCATAAATTCACCAGACGGCAAGTGTAAGACCTTCGACGCCGCGGCTAACGGCGCGGGTTGGGGCGAGGGCGGCGGTCTGGTGCTGATGAAACCCCTCGATCAGGCTTTGGCCGATCGCGATCATATTTACGCTGTCATCAAAGGTGGCGGAGTAAATCAGGATGGCGGACGCTCGAACGGGTTGGCGGCCCCGAGCCCGCAGGCGCAACGCGACGTGATCCTCGCTGCCTGGAAAGACGCCGGAATCGATCCCACAACGATTTCATACTTTGAAGCGCATGGCACCGGCACGGAACTAGGCGACCCGATAGAGATGCAAGGCATCACTGATGCGTTCAGGCAGTTCACCGATCGAAAACACTTCTGCGCGATCGGCGCCGTAAAAACCAACATCGGACATCTGGCGGGAGCAGCGGGCATCGCCGGTTTGACCAAGCTGATTCTCTCGCTCAAATATCAGAAGTTACTTCCCTCGTTACACTTCCAGTCTCCCAACCCATTCATCGATTTTCAAAACGCGCCGGTCTTCGTCAACACGCAAGTTCGCGATTGGGCGGTTCCGGTGGAAGTCGGCGTCAAAAGAGCAGGCATAAGTTCGTTCGGCTTGAGCGGGACTAACGTTCACTTGATCGTCGAGGAAGCGCCGCAGAGTCTCGCCGTCCAATCGTCCGCGGAAGGATGGCCGACCCTGATCACCGTCTCCGCCAGAAAGCCTGCGGCCCTGCGACGCTATCTTGCAAGCTTCGCGCAGTTTCTGAAAGACAGCGACGATTCAATTGACATTGGCGACATCGCTTACACGCTCAATCTCGGCCGCAACGACTACGCGTATCGTTTTGCCCACGTAGTCAGGAGCAAGCAGGAACTAATCGAGCGATTGGACCAATACCTGGCGCAGCCGGAAGACGTTGTGCCTGCCAAGGCAGGTAAAGGCGAGCGCTCGTTGGTCTTTCTCCTGCCTGGCGATGCTCAGGTGAACGATCGATTGATTGACGCCCTAAGCACGCAGTATCCGGCTTTCAAGTCCGGTTGGAATCAATGCGAGGTGAATGGCGCCGCGTCGTTGCCGCAGAACGTGAAGACGGTCACGTTTCTTTACTCGCTTTATCGTGCCTGGACTGCGCTGGGCCTATCGTCCAACAAGATCATCGGTACCGGCATCGGGAATATCGCGGTTGGCATAATCACCGGCCGCATCGGATTGCACGAAGGATTAAGTCAGGCCGTCTCATATCGCGATACGACGGTTAGCCCCGATCCCGCGAAGCTGAGGACAGTGCTTGACGAGATCAGGCGCACGACAAATCCGCTGTTTCTGGAGTTTGGTCAAAACACGGAGCTGGCTAAAGGAATTGGCAACCTCGAAAGAGAGTTGCCGGTGGTGCCTTCCTGGAACGGGAACGACGATCTCCTGCCGATTGTGGCTCAGCTCTACACGAGCGGCGCAAGCGTCGATTGGGAAAAGTTTTACGAGGGCCGTGAGTACAACCGGGTGTCGCTGCCGACGTATCCGTTTGAGCCGACAAGCTGCTGGGTCTCGAATGTTGCCGCGCCGCAAGTGTTTCCGAGTCAACGCGCAAGTGAGGCAACGACAGTTGCCGAGATCTATGGTGAATTAGACGAAGACGCGACCCAGACCGAAAGCAAACTTGCTTCGATCTGGGGCGAGGTTCTGAAAATCAAGAGCCTAAGCCTTGAAGACGACTTCTTCGATCTCGGTGGTAATTCGCTGGATGGAACGCAGATCATCAGCAGAGTCAAAGAAGCCTTCGGCTTCAAGATCGAGTTTGAGCTGCTTTACGATTGTCCGACGCTGAAAAGTCTCGGCGAGCACATCGATGGCTTACGAGAACCGGAGCTCCGGCAGCCGGCGCCCGGACCTGAAGCGGCAGAGAACCTTCCCATTCAGAGCAATTCGGTAGTAGTCATGTCGTCGGGCCAGGAGCGGCTTTGGTTCCTGGACCACCTCGAACCAGGCAAGACTTTCTACAATCTTCCTTACGCGATCTCGATCGAGGGCCGTCTAAACGTGTCCGCGCTGGAGCGAAGCCTGAAAGAGGTTGTCCGGCGTCACGAGATCCTGCGCGGAACTTTCTCCAACGTAGATGGACACGCGATCTGCACGATCGATAGATCGTTGTGCGTGAATCTGCCGGTCATTGATCTGAGAGGACAGCCCGGTAGCGCGGATCAGGAAGTAAGAGCAGAGGCACGTCGGCCGTTCGATCTCGCGCACGGGCCGCTGCTGCGCGTCAGCCTGCTCTGGGTGGAGGACGAAAAATACGTCCTGCTGCTGACGATGCATCACATTGTCGCCGACCGTTGGTCCATTCAGGTCCTGATCAAAGAAGTGGCGGCGCTGTATGAAGCATATTCGCAAGGCCAGGTTTCTCCGTTGCCGGAGCTGCCGATTCAGTATGCCGATTATGCGTTGTGGCAACGGCAGTGGCTGCAGAGCGATGAGTTTGGCGAGCATGTAAGTTATTGGAAACAACAGCTCAGCGAGCCGGCGCAGGTGCTGCAACTGCCTGCGGATCATGCGCGACCGGCAGTGCAAACATTTCAGAGCGCGCACGAAACGTTGGTTTTATCGAAGGAACTGACTGGGGCGCTGAAACAACTGAGTCGCCGCGAAAACGTGACTTTGTTCATGCTGTTGACGGCGGCGTTTCAGACGTTGCTGCACCGCTATTCGCAACAGCAGCAGATCACGATCGGCACGCCAGTGGCGGGCCGGACGCGCACGGAAGTGGAGCCGCTGATTGGGTTCTTCGTGAACACCCTCGTGCTGCGGACAGACTTCGCTGGCGATCCCACGTTTGCGGAGTTGTTACAGCGAGTGAAGACGGTGGCGCTGGGAGCGTACGCGCACCAGGAAGTGCCGTTCGAGAAGCTCGTGGAGGAGTTGGAGGTCGAGCGGAGTCTGAGTCACACGCCGTTGTTTCAAGTGATGTTCGCGATGCAGAACATGGGGATGCCCGCGTTGCGACTGTCTGAGTTGAAACTCGAGTTGTTACCGGCTGATAGCGGAAGTGTGGCGTTCGATCTGATGTTCTTCATGACTGACGCCGGAGAAATTCTGGCCGGTCACATGGAATACAGCACTGACTTGTTCGAGGCGTCGACGATCCGGAGAATGATGGAGCACCTGGAGCGGCTGCTGGAAAGTGTGGTGGCGGCGCCGGAGCAGCGCGTCAGCCGTTTGCCGTTGCTGAGCAAAGCCGAACGCGAACAGTTGTTGGTGGGATGGAACCAAACGGCACGAACTTATGAGGGAAGTGAATGTGTCCACCGCTTGATCGCGGAGCAAGCGGCGCGACAACCGAACACCATCGCTGTGAGCTGCGGCACGGAGCAGTTGACGTATGGTGAGTTGAACGAGCAGGCCAACCAACTAGCGCATTACCTGCGCGGACTAGCCGTAGGACCAGAGACGATCGTCGGCGTGTGCCTGGAGCGGTCTGTGAAGCTGGTGGTCACGCTGCTGGGAATTTGGAAAGCAGGCGGCGCGTACCTGCCGCTCGATCCGGAGTATCCGGCGGAGCGGCTCAGTTACATGGTAACTAACTCCGGAGCGCCGGTGCTGATCAGAGAGCGAGAAGCTCAAGAGCAGTTTAGCGAGTTAGCTGTACGCCAATTGGTATTGACCGAAGAACAGGAAGCGATCGAGCGTTGCGAGAGCAGTGATCTGGAGAGCGAAGTAGGGTTAGAGAACCTGGCGTATGTGATCTACACGTCAGGCTCGACGGGACAGCCGAAAGGCGTAATGGTCCAGCACGGGAACCTGCTGAACTTCCTGCTGTCGATGCGGGAAGAGCCAGGACTCAGTGATGCAGATCGGCTGGTGGCGGTGACGACGTTTAGTTTCGACATCGCGGGATTAGAGCTGTGGTTGCCGCTGTTGGTAGGCGGGCATTTGTGGGTGGCAGAAGCGTGGAGGACCGCCGATCCGGTGGCGTTGCGGGAGTTGCTGCGGAGTACCGGAGCGACAGTGATGCAGGCGACGCCGGTGAGCTGGCGGATGCTGCTGGATGCGGGCTGGCGTGGCGAGCCGGGATTCAAAGTGTTGTGCGGCGGCGAAGCGTTAAGCGGGATGCTGGCAGCGGAGCTGCTTGGTCAGAGTGAGACAGTGTGGAACCTGTATGGGCCAACGGAGACGACGATCTGGTCGACGCGACAGGCGGTGGGAGAGTTAACGGGAGAGTTGGCGCAGTTGAGTGTTGTGCCGCTGGGCCGTGGGTTGGCGAACACGCAGGTGTACGTATTGGACCAGACAGGAGAAGTGTTGCCTGCCGGAGTGGCAGGCGAGTTGTACCTGGGAGGCGCGGGAGTAGCGCGCGGCTACTTAGGACGGGCAGAGTTGACGGCCGAACGGTTTGTGCCAGACCCGTATGGTGCTGCCGGCGATCGACTCTACCGCACCGGTGATTTAGTGCGCTTCCGCTCCGACGGCAATCTGGAATATCTCGGACGCGCCGACGAGCAGGTGAAGATCAGAGGCTTTCGCATCGAGCTCGGCGAGATCGAAGCGGTCCTGCGGCAACACGAACAGGTTGGCGAGTGTGTAGTGGTGCGCGGCGCAAGCGAGCAGGCGCAGTTAGTCGCGTATGTTTTGCCGGTTGACACGAAATCGCCGCTTGCCATAGACGACGTGCGTAGTTACCTGGGCGAGCGTCTGCCGGAATACATGGTGCCGAATTTGATCGTCAAGGTAGCGGAGATTCCGCGGACGGCAAACGGCAAAGTTAACCGGCGCGCGCTCCCCGCGCCCGAGACGTTGCTACAGGCACAACTGGCCCAGGCATACGAGCCGGCGCAAACGGCCACAGAAGAGGTTGTCGCGGGCGTGTGGGGTCAAATACTGCGTCTCGATCGAGTAGGTCGAAACGATAACTTCTTCCATCTCGGCGGCCACTCCTTGCTTGCCACGCAGGTGGTCTCGCGACTGGGCGAACTGTTCGACATCGAACTGTCGCTGCGAAAAATCTTCGAGAGCTCGACCCTGAAGTCCCTCTCTGCGCGCGTCGATGACGAGATCCGCGAAGGCCAGGGGCGAGCGTTGCTGCCCATCGAAACGGTGGCTCGTGGTGGACCACTGCCGCTCTCATTTGCGCAGCAACGGTTGTCGTTCATCGATCAATTCGCGCCGGGCAATGTCGGTTACAACATCTCCACCACCGTGCGACTGCGCGGGCCTTTGCATTGCGAAGCGCTCGAACGGAGTTTGGACTTCGTGATCCGCCGTCACGAAGTTCTGCGTTCGGTCTTTCCAGTGATCGAAGGCCGGGCGGTGCAGTTAGTGAACGAGCCGGCTCAGTTTCTATTGCCCATCCTCGATCTGACAGATGATGCTCAAGATGCTCACGTCGTGGAACTGGCGACGAAAGAAAATCTGCGTGTTTTCAATCTCTCTGAGGGCCCACTGTTTCGCGCGACTCTCCTGCGACTGGGCCAGGAAGAGCACGTCATGCTGCTGACGATGCATCACATCGTCAGCGACGAGTGGTCCATGGGCGTATTGGTCCGCGAAATCGCGACCGCATACGAAGCGTACGCGGACGACAGAGACCCGATGCTGGCCGATCTTCCGATTCAGTACATCGATTACGCCGCCTGGCAGAGAGACTGGTTGCAAGGCGAGGTGCTGCAAAAGCAGGTTTCCTACTGGCGCGAACAACTTGCCGGCGTTCCGGCGATGCTCGAGCTGCCCACCGATCGCCCACGTCCTGCGATTCGTAATTTTCAAGGCAAGACTCTTTCGTTCTCACTTTCTGTGGAACTGACGGAAGGGTTGAAAGAGTTGAGCCGCAACGAAGGCGCGACCTTGTTTATGTTACTGACAGCAGCGTTCCAGACACTGCTGCATCGCTATTCGCAACAGCAGCAGATCACGATCGGCACGCCTGTGGCAGGGCGCACGCGCACGGAAGTGGAGCCGCTGATTGGGTTCTTCGTGAACACCCTCGTGCTGCGGACAGACTTCGCCGGCGATCCGTCATTTGCTGAGTTGTTACAGCGAGTGAAGACAGTGGCGCTGGGAGCGTACGCGCACCAGGAAGTGCCGTTCGAGAGGCTGGTGGAGGAACTGGAGGTCGAGCGCAGTCTGAGTCACACGCCGTTGTTTCAGGTGATGTTCGCGATGCAGAACATGGCAGTGCTGCCACCATTGCAACTGCCGCAGTTGGAATTGGAAGTGCTGGGGATCGAGCGCGAAACGACGCAGTTCGATCTGGTCCTGTTCATGGGTGAAGTTGGCGAGCAGTTGATGGGCCAACTCGAGTACAGCATTGACCTGTTCGATGCGGCGACGATCAGACGCATGGCTGAGCATCTGGAGCAGTTGCTGCAAAGCATCGTGACGGCGCCGCAGCAACGCGTCAGCCGGCTGTCGATGCTGAGCGAAGCCGAACACGGGCAGCTAGTCGAATGGAATCACACGGCGCGAGAGTATGGTCCCGAACAGTGCGTTCACCAGTTGATAGCGGAGCACGCGGTGCGACAACCAAACGCCGCCGCGGTGATCTGTGGCGCCGAGCAGTTGACGTATGGTGAGTTGAACGAGCGCGCAAACCAGTTGGCCCATTACCTGCGCGAGTTGGGCGTCGGACCAGAGTCGCTGGTGGGAGTTTGTCTCGAACGTTCGCTCGAGATGATGGTGGCGTTGCTGGGCATTTTCAAAGCCGGCGGCGCGTATCTGCCGCTCGATCCGGAGTATCCCGCGGAACGTCTGCGTTACATGTTGGAGGATGCAGGGGTAAAACTCGCGCTGACGCAGCAACACCTGATCGCTCGCCTCGAAACTGAGCTGGAGAGCAGCGGTGTCCAGTGGGTTGCCATGGACCAACAGTGGACCACAATCGCGACGCAGCCGCGAGAGAATCCCCGCACGGCAGTGCAGCCGGAGAACCTGGCTTACATCATCTACACTTCCGGCTCTACGGGCATGCCGAAAGGCGTGATGATCACGAACCAGTCGCTGACCAACTACGCTTTGACGATGATGAATTGCATCGGCCTGGAACCCGGGCAGCGGATGTTGGAGTTTGCCTCGTTGAGCTTTGACGCATCCGTGGTGCAGATTTTCCCGGCGTTGCTCGGTGGCGCAACTGTAGTCATAGATGCCGCTATCAGCAAACTCTCGAATCGCGAGTTGCTGGGTGTGTGCGAGCAGCAAAAGATCACGGTGCTGGATCTGCCGGCAGCGTACTGGCGTCAGTGGGTCGACGACCTGGCGCAGCAGGACGTGCAGCTCGGCGCTGACTTGCGAGTTTTTATGACGGGTGGTGAGACCTTGCCGGGCGCCACGCTCCTGCAATGGTCCGGGCTGGTGGACCACACTGCCTTGTTCATCAACTCCTATGGTCCAACTGAAGCAACCGTCGGCGCGACGGTCTACCGCACGGACAGCGACGACACAGCGAGCTTTGATGTGCCGGCAGTATCAATCGGGAAGCCGCTGGCCAATGTCAAAGTGTATTTACTGGATAGCCAGCTTCAGCACGTGCCGATTGGCGTAGCCGGCGAGTTGTATGTCGGCGGCATTGGCGTGGGTCGAGGTTATCTCAATCGTCCGGCTCTGACCGCTGAGAAATTCATCCCCAATCCCTTTGCCGAAACGCCCGGTGAACGTCTGTACAGGACTGGCGATCTGGCCCGCTATCTGGCAAACGGTCAGATAGATTTTCTGGGCCGCAAGGACCACCAGGTAAAGATTCGCGGCTTCCGTGTTGAGTTGGGCGAGATTGAAGCGCTGATACGCGGCTATCAAGGAATCAAGGAAACCGCCGTCATCATCGAGGAAGACAAACGCGGCGACAAGCGATTGGTTGCTTTCTACGTTTCTGCGAATGAAGCGACGGTTACCAGGCACGAGCTGAAGAACTATCTCAAAGAGAATCTGCCGGAATACATGGTTCCGTCTGCTTTTATTCGCCTCGAAGCGATGCCGCTGAGCTCCAGCGCCAAGATCGATCGCCAGGCGCTTGCGTCATCCGAACGTGATTACGAGACGGGTGAAAGTTTCGCCGCTCCGCGAACGCCGACCGAAGAGATCGTGGCCGGCCAATGGGCCGAAGTGCTCGACGTGCCGCAGGTCGGCATCTACGACGACTTCTTCGATCTTGGCGGCCACTCGCTGCTCGCGACACAGTTAATCTCGCGCTTGCGAAACGTATTTCAGGTTGAGCTGCCGCTGCGGCACATTTTTGAATCTCCGAACGTTGCCGGTATCGCCGCCCTGATCGACGACGCTTCGATCATGCAAACGGCGCCCATCACACCCGCGCCGCGCGACATCGAACTGCCGCTCTCGTTCGCTCAGCAGCGGTTCTGGTTTCTTAATCAATTCGAAGGCGGGACCGGCGCTTTCAACATGCCCGGCGCCGTAATACTAACAGGCAAACTGAACCGAACAGCCCTCGCGCAAAGTTTCGACGAGATCGTCAAACGGCATGAAGCTTTGCGGACGACTTTTGTGAATGTTGACGACCGCCTGGTCCAGGTGATCCAACCCGCGCAAGGCGTGCTCACTTCGCTAGTTGATCTCACAACGTTGTCGATGGATGTGCGTCAAATTGAATCGGAACGGCTATTGTTGGCCGAGTCGAGCCAGGCGTTCGATCTCTCTGCCGGGCCGTTGTTGAGCATTCTGCTTCTGCAATTAGAAGAGCAACAGCACCTGTTGAGTGTGACCACGCATCACATTGCGTTTGACGGCTGGTCGTTGGGAGTATTCATCGACGAGCTGGCGGCCTTCTATAAAGGTTTTGTGTCGGGCGAGGACGTCGAATTACCACCGTTGCCGATTCAGTATGCCGACTACGCTTACTGGCAACGACAGACGCTTCAGGGAGAAGTGCTCGAGGATCACCTGAACTACTGGAAACGTCAGCTTGAAAACGCGCCGGCCACACTTGACCTGCCTACCGATCGACCCCGCGCGGCAGTGCAGACTTTTCGTGGCGCCCGCTTGCCGTTTGCTTTCTCCAATTCGCTAACCGAAGCACTCAAGGCGCTCAGCCGTCGTGAAGGCGCAACTATTTTTATGACCGCCTTCGCCGCATGGGCTGCACTGCTCAATCGTTACAGCGGCCAGGAAGATCTGGTCGTCGGCGCAGACATTGCCAATCGCACGCGGACGGAGACGGAGTCGTTGATCGGCTGCTTCTTCAATCACGTTGCGTTGCGCGCGGATCTTTCAGGGCGTCCCACGTTCCGTGAGCTGTTGCGACGAATCCGTCAAGTCACCCTCGGGGCTTACGCTCACCAGGATCTTCCGTTTGACATGGTGGTCCAGGCGGTCCAGCCGGAGCGTTCGGCCAACAGCACGCCGCTGTTCCAGGTGTTGCTGGTTTTCCTGAACGTGCCGATGAACGTCTTGGAAATGCCGGATTTGACTCTGCAGCCACAACTCGTCGAACCCGGTATCGCGAAGTTTGATTTGACGTTATTCATGGCCGTTGGCGCTAACGGCTTGGAAGGCTCGCTCGAGTTCAATACGGATCTCTTCGAATACACGACGGCAAGCAATATCCTGACGCAGTTTCAGAACCTGCTGGAAGCGCTTGTGGACCACCCCGACGTCGAGTTGGACCAACTCTCCATCGGCGCTGAGCAAGAGCATGAAGAAGTGCTGGTCGCTGCGTTCAACGAGTCGCTCGAATAGAGTCAGTTCAGAGCGGACTCTTGAGGTGATGTCCTAATGTGAACTCTGCGACCTTTGCGACTCTCCGCGTTCTCTGCGTTTCGCTGATTCTCAACGCAGAGGACGCCGAGATCCGCAGAGGACGCCGAGAATGATTTTGGTTAGGCTGCACCTAATCTTGAGGCAATCCGGTTTATGAGTATTCAGTTCAGCCTGCTCTATTTTGATGGCAAAGGCGGCGCGCAGGGGCGTGACAAATACCGTCTGCTGATGGAAGGCGCGAAGTTTGCCGACCGGCATGGCTTTACGGCGGTCTGGACTCCGGAGCGTCACTTCCATCCGTTTGGCGGACTTTATCCGAACCCGGCGATCACGAGTGCGGCACTGGCGACAGTTACCGAGCGCATCCAACTGCGCGCCGGGAGTGTGGTGATACCTTTGCAAAACGCCGTGCGCGTGGCTGAAGAATGGGCCGCTGTCGACAATCTGTCGCAGGGCCGCGTGGGAATCTCGTTCGCTACCGGATGGCACGCGAACGACTTTGCCCTCGCTCCTGAAAACTATGCCGACAGAAAAGCCGCAATGATTCGCGGCATCGAAGTCGTTCGCAAGCTTTGGCGCGGCGAAACCGTTGCGGCGGCAAATGGTTTGGGACAAGAGATCGAGCTCAAGACGTTTCCGCAGCCGGTTCAAGCGGAACTGCCGTTCTGGGTTACCTGCTCCGGCAATCCCGAAACGTTCGTGCTCGCCGGAGAGCTGGGCGGCGGCGTGTTGACGCACCTGCTGGGCCAGAGCATCGAGGAGCTGCAAGGCAAAATCGAGCTCTATCGCGACACGCTCGCGAAGCATGGACATTCAGCCAGCGCGGGCCACGTGACGTTGATGATGCATGCTTTTGTCGGCGACGATCTCGACACGGTGCGCGAGACGGTGCGGCAACCGTTCTATGAATACCTGTTGTCGTCTATCAGTCTCATTCAAAATCAACTTGCGAATTCGAATCAGAATGGCGCCGCTTTGCCGTGGTCGCGAAGTGGTTCTTCAGCAACGGGAACGAAATCAACTGAGCTGACGGATAAAGAAAAAGCAGATCTGGCAGCGTATGGATTCGATCGTTACTTCAACACTGCCGCTCTGTTCGGCACACCGGAGTCGTGCCTGGAGCTCGTGCATCGACTTGCCGACATTGGCGTTGACGAGATCGCGTGCCTGATCGATTTCGGAGTGGACACGGAGACTGCACTCAACAGTCTTTCACATCTCGCCGCCCTGAAAGAGCGCTGCCAGACGGAAGCGCATTACACGGATCTCGGCCGGCAGGAAATCACCCGCATGGTCCAGGATTTCAACAGCCCTCTATAACCCTCAAGACAAAGTTCACAAGCAAAGTTCACAAGCAAGGTTCAAATGAAACGCGCATTAGGTGTCCTGGGCGGCATGGGTCCGCTGGCTTCCGCCGACTTCCTGTCGTCGATCTACGACTACAACGTCGACGGCGTCGAACAATATTCGCCGATCGTTTATCTCTACTCCGATCCGACTTTTCCCGATCGGACCGAGATTTTCTGCGCCGGCCGTGACGACGAGCTGCTGGAACGGGCTGAGCATGCACTCAACAAACTTTGCGCCTTCGAGGTGGACAAGATCGTCATTGCGTGTGTCACGCTTCACCACCTCGTGCCTCGTTTACCACTCGAACTCCGTAACAAGATCATCTCGTTGCCCGAGCTCGTCCTTGCGCGCGTGAGCGAGAGTAAACGACCGCATCTGCTAATTGCTTCGAGTGGCACGCGCCTGACGAGAATCTTCGAAAAACATCCACTCTGGCCGGCTGCTGCTCCCTTTCTCATCTGGCCCACTGAAGACGATCAGGAGCGGGTCCACGAACATATCTATCGCGAGATGAAAGCCAACGGCAGCGTCAAAGCCTTTGTCTCGTTTGTCGAAGACCTGTGCCGCAAATACGAAGTGAACTCATTCGTGGTTGGCTGCACGGACGTTCATCGCGTCAGCCGGTATCTGTCAAACGGCGGCACGCACCATGCCCTGAGCTTTATCGATCCGCTTCACATCATCGCTCAAAACTATGAGGAGTTTCTTAATGAACAGGCCGAGCATTCTCGAGATGCTGTCAGTCAGCATCGATAAGCATCGCACGCGCACCGCACTCGAGTGGCAGGACACTCGTGTCTCCTACGAGGAGTTGGAAGCGAAGTCGGATGACATCGCCGCGCGGCTGATTGCTTCCGGCGCAGGCAAGGGGACGTTGGTCGTCGTGATGCTCGAAAACAGCTTGCACGTCATTCCCACGTTGATCGGGATTTGGAAAGCAGGCTGCGTGTTTGTGCCGCTCGATCTCAACAATCCAGAAAAGCGACTGGAAGCGATGCTTTCGCTCGTAAAGCCGGAGTGGGCCATTGTCGAACCGGGCCTGGTCGAGGTGCTCGAAAGGCTTCTTCCCGATGTGGGTCGCAGTTTGCACTGCATTCCATTCGACGACGGTAATCCTTCGCCGAGTGACGAGCGGGTTGCAGTTACAACTACGCACGGACCTGACGACCTTTGCTACATCTCTTTCACGTCCGGCTCGACCGGCAATCCAAAGGCGATCGCGGGACGTTACAAAGGGATCGCGCACTTCATCGATTGGGAAATCAACACCTTCGGCATCGATGAGACGTGCCGGCTGGCGCAGTTCACTCACTACGCTTTCGACGCTTTCATGCGCGACGTGTTCGTGCCGCTGTGCGCCGGGGGAACGATTTGTATTCCCGATCAGCGAGAGTTGATTGTCGAGCCGGCCAGCCTGGTCAACTGGATAAACCAACGCCAGATCAGCCTCATTCACTGCGTCCCATCACTGTTCCGCGTGATGCTCAATCAGGACCTGAAGCCGGAATCCTTCGGCGATCTGAAACACATCATGCTCTCCGGTGAAAGATTGCTGCCGGCAGACATCAGGAAGTGGACGGACGTCTTCGGCGAGCGCGTGCAGCTAGTCAACTACTATGGTCCAAGTGAAACGACCATGATCAAGTTCTTCTATCCGTTGCAGCGTGCTGACGCCGATCGCAAGTCGATACCAATCGGCAAGCCCATGGACGGCGCACGCGCGCTGGTGGTAGGCGCGGACGGCAAGATTTGTCCGCCGGGATCGGTAGGCGAGATCTACATTCGCACGCCTTATCGATCGCTTGGTTACTACAACGCGCCCGAGTTGACGAGCGCAGTGTTCGTTCCGAACCCGTTCAACGACGATCCGGAAGATCTGGTTTACAAAACCGGCGACCTGGGCCGCGTGCTGTCTGACGGTAATTTTGAGTTTCTGGGCCGGAAGGACCATCAGGTCAAGATTCGCGGATTGCGAGTCGAGCTGGGTGAGATTGAAAACGCGCTTCGTGGTTATGAAGGCGTGCGCGATGCCGTCGTCGTGGAAGCGACTAATGCGAATGGCGAGTCGTATCTGTGCGCGTATGTCGCCGCGGGCGAGGAGCTGGACACGGATCAGTTGCGCGAACACCTGTTCAAAGACCTGCCAGTGAACATGATCCCCGGTGTTTTCATGCGACTGGACGCTCTTCCGCTCACGCTCAACGGTAAGGTCGATCGTCGCGCCTTACCGCCGCCGGAAAAGAAACGCGCGCAAACTCCTTATGTAGCGCCAAGGACGCTCACCGAAGAAACGTTAGCCGGGATCTGGCACGACCTGCTGGGCGTCGAGCGAGTGGGCGTGAATGACGACTTTTTCGAGCTTGGCGGGCACTCGCTGCTGGCTACGCAATTGATGTCGCGACTGCGCACCGCTTTTCAGGTCGAACTGCCTTTGGCCGCACTCTTCGAGAATCCGACCGTGGCCAAACTCGCAGTTCCAGTTACGCAGGCCCAACTCGCAAGGGTTGATAACGAAGATCTCTCGCGCTTACTCGACGAGCTGGAACAGTCGTCGGATGAGAACGCCAAATCCGTTTTAAGTGGGCAGGTTCAATGAACGAACTGCAACAACGCATAGCTGCGCTCTCGCCGGAACAGCGTGAGCTGCTTTTGCAGCGATTCAAGAAAGAGCAGCCATCGCTCGCGACTGAGCCGGCGGCGATCCCGCGCCGTGAGTCGGCAGATCCATTGCCGCTTTCGTTTGCACAGCAGCGACTTTGGTTCCTGGACCAGCTCGAGCCGAACAATCCGTTTTACAACATTCCTATCGGCGCGCAGCTCGAAGGGCCGTTGAATGTCGAGGCGCTGAGACTGAGTTTCAATGAGATCGTTCGTTACCACGAAACGCTGCGAACAAGTTTCGAGGTTGTAAACGGACAACCGACGCAGGTGGTCCACCCGCCGTATGCGCCGGAATTGCCGGTGGTCGATTTGCGTGAGCTGGAGCTCGCGCAACGTGAAGCCGAAGCCCGTCGTTTGTCTGAGGCCGAAGCGCTGCAGCCGTTTGATTTGGCCGCCGATCAACTGTTTCGCATCACGCTCGTTTCTCTGGCGGAGGAGAGTCATCTGCTCCTGCTGACCATGCACCACATTATTTCTGACGGTTGGTCGAAGAACGTGCTGGTGAAGGATCTGGCGTCGCTCTACGAAGCGTATTCGCAGGGTAACGCTTCGCCATTGCCGGAGCTGCCGATCCAGTATGCCGACTACACCTTGTGGCAGCGGGAGCAGTTGCAAGGCGAGGCGCTGGAAGAGCAACTGGAATATTGGAAACAGCAACTCGGCGATGCGTCTGAAGTGCTCGAACTGCCGGCCGATCATCCGCGCCCGGCGACGCGCAGTTACGAGGGCACGCGGCTTGGGTTCGCGTTTTCGTCCGAACTGACGGAAGCGTTGAAAGAGTTGAGCCGCAGCGAAGGCGTGACTTTGTTTATGTTACTGACAGCAGCGTTTCAGACGTTGCTGCACCGCTATTCGCAACAACAGCAGATCACGATCGGCACCCCCGTGGCGGGTCGCACGCGCACGGAAGTGGAGCCATTGATCGGGTTCTTTGTGAACACCCTCGTACTGCGGACAGACTTCAGCGGCGATCCGTCATTTGCGGAGTTGCTGCAGCGAGTGAAGACGGTGGCGTTGGGAGCGTATGCGCACCAGGAAGTGCCGTTCGAGAAGCTCGTGGAGGAGTTGGAGGTCGAGCGCAGTCTGAGTCACACGCCGCTGTTTCAGACCATGCTGGTTCTCGAAAACAATCCGGCGTCGGCGTTCAACCTGTCAGATCTCGGTCTTACGATCATTGGTGGCAGCAACCGCTCATCGATCTTCGATCTCACGCTTTACATGGGTGAGGAGCCGCAAGGTCTTACCGGCGCCTGGGAATACAGTACTGAGCTGTTTGAAGAAGCAACGATCCGGCGAATGATGGACCACCTGGAACGGCTGCTGGAAAGCGTCGTTGCGGAGCCGGAGCAGCGCGTCAGCCGTTTGCCGTTGCTGAGCAAAGCCGAGCGTGAGCAGTTGCTGGTCGGATTGAACCAAACGGCGCGAGTTTATGAGGAGCGAGCCTGTGTTCACCAGTTGATCGCGGAGCAGGCAGCGCGACAACCGCAGACAGTTGCCGTGAGCTGCGGTGCGGAGCAGTTGACGTATGGTGAGTTGAACGAGCAGGCCAACCAGCTCGCGCATTACCTGCGCGGACTAGGCGTAGGACCAGAAACGATCGTCGGCGTGTGTCTGGAGCGGTCTGTGAAGCTGGTGGTCACGCTGCTGGGAATTTGGAAAGCAGGTGGCGCGTACCTGCCGCTCGATCCGGAGTATCCGGCAGAGCGGCTCAGTTACATGGTGATTAACTCCGGAGCGCCGGTGCTGATCAGAGAGCGAGAAGCTCAAGAGCAGTTTAGCGAGTTAGCTGTACGCCAATTGGTATTGACCGAAGAACAGGAAGCGATCGAGCGTTGCGAGAGCCGTGACCCGGAGAGCGAAGTAGGGTTAGAGAACCTTGCGTATGTGATCTACACGTCAGGCTCGACGGGACAGCCGAAAGGCGTAATGGTCCAGCATGGGAACCTGCTGAACTTCCTGCTGTCGATGCGGGAAGAGCCGGGACTCAGTGATGCAGATCGGCTGGTGGCGGTGACGACGTTCAGTTTCGACATCGCAGGGCTGGAGTTGTGGTTGCCGCTGTTGGTAGGCGGACATTTGTGGGTAGCGGAAGCGTGGAGAACTGCCGATCCGGTGGCGTTGCGGGAGTTGCTGCGGAGTACCGGAGCGACAGTGATGCAGGCGACGCCGGTGAGCTGGCGGATGCTACTGGATGCAGGCTGGCGTGGCGAGCCAGGGTTCAAAGTACTGTGCGGTGGCGAAGCGTTGAGCGGGACGCTGGCAGCGGAGTTGCTGGGACAGAGTGAGACGGTGTGGAACCTGTATGGGCCAACGGAGACGACGATCTGGTCGACGCGACAGGCGGTTGGAGAATTGGCGGGAGAGTTGGCGCGGTTGAGTGTGACGCCGTTGGGTCGCGGGTTGGCGAACACGCAGGTGTACGTATTGGACCAGACAGGAGAAGTACTGCCTGCCGGAGTGGCAGGCGAGTTGTACCTGGGAGGCGCG
This sequence comes from uncultured Acidobacteriota bacterium, assembly GCA_963770215.1. Taxonomy (GTDB): domain Bacteria; phylum Acidobacteriota; class Blastocatellia; order Pyrinomonadales; family Pyrinomonadaceae; genus PSRF01. The sequence continues at coordinate 477,780 of CAVYOP010000003.1, read as the reverse complement.
GGAGTAGCGCGCGGTTATTTAGGACGGGCAGGGTTGACGGCCGAACGGTTTGTGCCCGACCCGTATGGCGCTGCCGGCGATCGACTCTACCGCACCGGTGATTTAGTGCGTTGGACCAGCCGTGGACAGCTCGAATTTATCGGCCGTAGAGACGAACAGATCAAACTGCGCGGCTTTCGCATCGAGCTCGGCGAGATTGAAACCGCACTCAAGAAATGCTCGGGAGTGCGGCAAGCAATCGCACTCGTGCGGAAGATTACTGACTTCGATCAACGCCTCGTCGCTTACGTTGTCCCCGATCCCGCGACAGACATCTCGATTCGCGCACTGCGCGAGCAGTTACAAGGGCGTCTCCCCGAATACATGATGCCGGCAGAGTTCCTGCTGCTCGACGAGTTGCCGCTCACGCCAAACGGAAAGATCGATCGCCGCGCACTCGCAGCGCTTGAGCACAGCACTTCGTCCGACAAACCTTTTGAAGCGCCACGCACGCCCGTTGAAGAAATGCTGGCCGGAATCTGGGCCGAGCTGTTGCGCGTGGAACGTGTTGGCGTGCACGACAACTTCTTCGAACTTGGCGGCCACTCGCTGTTAGCCACGCAATTGGTTTCGCGCGTGCGCGAAGTCTTCCAGACCGAGATCAGCTTGCGCAGTTTGTTCGAGCAGGGAACGCTCGCCGATTTAGGACAGAAGATCGAAGCCGCACTGCGATCCGGCGACGGACTGGAAGGTGGCGCAATCGTTCCAATTGCTCGTGACGGTGATTTGCCGCTGTCGTTTGCGCAACAGCGGCTCTGGTTCCTGGACCAGCTCGAGCCGGGGTCGATCGCTTACAACATGCCGGTCGCCGTGCGTTTGGGTGGACCGTTGCAAGTCGATGCTTTGCAGCGCGCGCTCAATGAGGTGATCAGGCGTCACGAAGTGCTGCGAACCGGTTTCGGAGTCGCCGATGGCGGGCCAGTGCAGATTATCTTTGACACTCAGTCTGTGGATCTGGGCCTGGTCGATCTCAGCCATCTGCCTGAAGACGAGGCGAATGAAAACGTCAGCCGGCTCGCAGCGGAAGAAGGACTCCGCCCGTTCAACCTGAGCGAAGGCAGACTGCTGCGCGTTGGCCTGATTCGTTTGCATGCCGAGGAGCATGTGCTGCTGCTCACTATGCACCACATCGTTTCCGACGGCTGGTCCATGGGCGTGCTGGTGCGAGAGGTTGGCACGTTGTATGAAGCGTTCTCAGCCTCGCAGCCGTCGCCACTCGAAGAATTGAAAATCCAGTACGTCGATTTTGCGCATTGGCAACGAGAGTGGTTAAGCGGCGACGTGCTCGACACCCAACTCGATTACTGGCGCAAACAACTCGACGGGGCGCCGCCTGTCCTCGAGCTCCCGACCGATCGGCCACGACCTACGGTGCAGACTCTGAATGGCGCATCAGAAACAGCATGGCTGCCCACCGAGTTGTCCGACGCGCTGAAAGAGTTGAGCCGGCACGAAGGCGCGACGTTATTCATGGCGCTGCTCGCCGGTTTTCAACTGCTGCTTTCGCGTTACTCCGGCCACACGGACATCGTCGTTGGTTCCGCGATCGCAAATCGCAACCGCGCCGAGATCGAGCCGCTCATCGGCTTCTTCATCAACTCACTCGTGCTGCGCACGCGGCTGGATGACGATCCGACGTTCCGCGAGTTGCTGCACAGAGTCAGGGAGACAGCGCTGGGCGCGTATGCGCATCAGGATCTCCCGTTCGAAATGCTGGTCGAGCACCTTCAACCGCAGCGTGATCTATCACGCTCGCCGCTCTTCCAGGTGATGTTCACGCTTCAGAACACGCCGCACCAGGTGTTCTCGCCCGAGAACAACGCGCTCACGTTGACGCCGCTCGAATCGCCGGCGACGACGGCGAAGTTTGACTTCGAGATTAACGTCTCGGATTTCGCCGAAGGTCTGGCGTTCTCTTGTGAATACAACACCGACCTCTTCGACGCCGCGACGATCAAGCGCATGCTGGACCACCTCGGGAACCTGCTGCGCGCCGCCGTCGCCGATCCTGGCAGACGCGTTTCGGAGCTGCCGCTGCTGAGCTCTGAAGAGCAGCAGCACTTGTTGATGCAGTCCACCGGCGAAGTTGTTCCCATCAGCGATGATTGCTTCGAGCAATTGCTCGCCGGCCAAATACAGCGCCGGCCGGAAGCTGTTGCGCTTAGTTGTGGCGAACGCCGCGTAACCTACGGTGAGTTGGGCCAACTGATCGACAGCGCCGCGAAGCGATTGATCGCGGCGGGTGTCAGCCATGAGACTGTCGTCGGATTGTTGTGTGAGCGGAGCATCGAGTGGATCGTCTCGGCAATCGCGATCATGAAGAGTGGCGGAGTTTATCTGCCGCTGGACGCACGGCATCCGCAGGCGCGGCTCGCGCAGATAGTTCATCAAGGTGGCGCGCGCCTGGTTGTCGCAGACAACGAACTGGAAGCGACGATGCGGGAGGCGCTCGATGGAACCGACATCGAGATAATCAATCTGAGAAAATTGCTGGGCGATGAAGCGACACCCTCTCACGATCTAGCCACCGCCGATCCATCACAACTGGCCTACATCATTTTCACGTCCGGTTCGACCGGCGCTCCGAAGGGCGCAATGGTCGAACAACGTGGAATGCTCAACCATCTCGTCGCCAAGATCCGTGATCTTGGGATTAACCGAAGACGATTGCCTGGCCCAAACGGCTTCGCCGAGCTTTGACATCTCGGTCTGGCAGATGTTTGCCACCCTCGCGACCGGCGGACGGGTTGAAGTTTTTCCCGACGAGCAGGCGCACGATCCGGTGGCGTTGCTCCGCGAAGTAGAACGATCCGGCGTGACTGTGCTCGAGCTCGTGCCGTCGATGCTGCGCGCCGTCTTGCAGGAACTGCGCGAAGGCGTTAGCAACAGCCGGCCGTCGCTCGACAAATTACGTTGGCTAATGGTCACGGGCGAAGTTCTCGAAGCGAAATTGTGCCGGCAGTGGCTCGACGAGTACCCGCACATCCCGCTAATTAATGCGTATGGTCCAACCGAATGTTCTGACGACGTGACCCACGAGATGGTGTTTGCCGAGCCCGCTGAGGAACAGCGCGACATAGCGTTGGGCCACGTGCTCAACAACCTGCGCATTTACGTGCTGAACGGGCGCGGTGAGTTATTGCCGGAAGGCGTGTGGGGCGAGTTGTACGTCAGTGGCACTGGAGTCGGAAGAGGCTATGTCGGCCGCGCGGACCTGACGGCGGAGCGGTTTGTTCCGGACGAGTACAGCGGCGAACACGGAGCGCGAATGTACCGCACGGGAGACGTCGGACGTTGGCGCGAGGGCAAGTTGGAATACAGCCGCCGAATTGACGAGCAGGTCAAGGTGCGCGGGCAAAGGATCGAGCTGGGTGAAGTCGAGAGCGTGTTGAGCAGCCATGAAGCGGTTCGCGAATGCGCAGTGATAGTGCGAGATGATTTGGAAGGGCACAAACGGCTCACCGCCTATGTCGTGGCCCATGCGCCACAGCAACAAGTAGACGATGAAGAACGGCGCCGGTTGGAAGATGAGAAGGTGCAGGCGTGGGAGACGATCTTCAGCGAAGTCTACGAGCAGCGTGAAGTCTCAGAGCATGATGCGGCGATCAATCTAAAGGTCTGGATCAGCAGCTACACTCGTGACTCGTTGCCCGAAGCGGACATCGTTGAATGTTTCGAAGATTCCGTCTCGCGCATTCTCCGCTTGCAGCCAAAACGCATGTTGGAGCTGGGCTGTGGAACGGGCTTGCTGCTGACGCGTATCGCACCACACTGCGATTACTACTGCGGCGCCGACATTTCGGCTGAGGTGATTGGCGCTTTACAAAACCGGATGGTGGCCGGCAATGGGCATCTGTCTCGGACGTCGATCTTCAAGTGCGCGCCGCGCACGATTTCGATGGTCTGCAGCCTGCGTCCTTCGACGTGGTTGTGCTCAACGAGCTGGCGCAGTACTTCCCGAGTATCGAGTACCTGGTGCGAGTCCTCGAAGGAGCGTTGACGATGGTCCAAGCCGGGTGGCGCGCATCTTCATCGGCGGTGTTCGGAACCTTTGCAGTTGCTCGAAGCTTTTCACTTGTCGGTACTGCTGCACCAATCGCCGCCGGACCTGCCATTGGACCAACTGCGAGACAGACTGCGCACAACACGTGCAGCACGAAAAGGAACTCGTTGTCGATCCCGCTTTCTTTCGACGTTTGAAAGCACGCTATCCGGCTATCGGCGACGTGCAAATCGAGCTGAAGGGTGGACAGCAGGTCAACGAGCTGACGAAATTCCGGTACGACGTTGTGTTGCGTGTTGGACCACAAGCCGCTCACGAATGGAAACCTGCAATCCGGTTGATTGGACACAGGAGCAGTTATCGATCTCGAAACTGCAACAGGCGCTGATCGAGCAAAGGCCGCCTGCACGCAACATCTCCAACGTTCCAAACGCCCGCGTCGCCTTCGAGGCAAAAGCGTTGGAGTTGCTTGCCAGTGATTATCCGCCGGCAAATGTCGGGTTATTGCGGGCCGCGATGCCGCATCGGCCACGGCGTAACAACCTGATCAATTTTGGTCGCTTGTCGAAGACCTGCCTTACACGGCCGAGATCACCTGGGCCAGTGAAGGAAAAGACTTCCATTATGACGTCCTGATGTCGCGTCGCGACGGCGAAATGAGTCGGGCGTTCGCGCAACCGTCGCGACCTAGTAGCGCAAGACGCCGAAGCCTTCTCCTGGAGACAGTTTGCCAATAATCCCGTTGCGCGACGATGCGAGCGAGAAACTGACCCCGGTGCTGCGCCGTTACATGCAAGAGCGCGTTCCCGAGTACATGGTTCCGGCGACGTTTATGATGCTGGACCGTTTGCCGTTGACTGCAAATGGCAAGCTCGATCGACGTGCCCTGCCCGTGCCCGACAGCTACGAGACACGATCCCGAACAGACCTATGTTGAGCCGAGCACTTCAGCCGAAGAGACGTCTGGCGCGCGATCTGGTGTGAAGTGCTCGGTCTCGAGCAGGTCGGCATTCACGACAACTTCTTCGCACTCGGCGGAGATTCAATCCTGAGTATTCAGATCGTTTCGCGCGCAGCGCGAGCTGGTCTGCATCTGACGCCGAAAGAGCTCTTCCAACATCAGACTGTGGCCGCGCTGGCTGCGGTTGCGCGAACGACCAGCAGCGTCACCGCGGACCAGGGAATCGTCACGGGCGACGTGCAGTTGACGCCGGTGCAGCATTGGTTCCTTGAGCGCGAAGTGGCCGATCCGCATCACTACAACCAGGCCGTCATGCTGGCCGTAAACGATATTGATGCCGGCCTGCTTGGTCGCGTAATCAAGCGGCTGGTTGAGCATCACGATGCGCTGCGACTGAGGTTTGAACAGGCAGCGCAAGGTTGGCGGCAATGGCTTGTTGCGGAAGAGAACGAGATCTTCTCACGCATAGACTTGTCAGAGTTTGACCCCGCGGAACTGGCCGCAAAAATTGAGGCCGCAGCCAATGAAGTGCAGGCGAGTTTGAACCTGAGCGAAGGGCCGGTGGCGCGGATCGCGTTGTTCGATCTCGGCGCGGGCCGCGGACAGCGGTTGCTCATGGTGGTTCATCACCTCGCCGTCGATGGTGTGTCGTGGCGCATTCTGCTCGAAGATTTGCAGAGTGCTTACGAAGAGATAAGCCGTGGCGCTGCGATCCAGCTACCTCCGAAAACGACCTCGTTCAAGGAATGGAGCCGGCAGCTCAGCCAGTATGCGCAGTCTGAAGCAGTCAAGTCTGAGACGCGCCACTGGCTCGATCCACAGCGACGGCTCGTTGGACCACTGCCGGTCGATCACACTGCTGAGCACAATTTGCACTCATCATCACGCGTGGTGTCGATGGCGCTCACCGCCGACGAGACGCAGCCAGTTACTCCACGACGTGCCGGGCGTCTACCACACACAGACCGACGAGGTATTACTTGCCGCCGTTGCCCGAGCGGTCACCGCGTGGACGAAGCAGGAGCAATACTGATCGATCTCGAAGGACACGGACGCGAGGCGTTCGATGACGAAACGGATGTCACGCGCACAGTTGGTTGGTTCACGGCGATCTATCCGGTGCTGCTGAGCGTGACGAATGGCGCGGGCGTGGGTGAGTCGCTGAAAACCGTTAAGGAACAATTGCGCAAAGTGCCGCAACGCGGTCTCGGCTATGGCTTGTTGCGCCACTTGAGCGGTGACGAAGAACTTACGCAAAAGCTGCGGGAGATTCCGGAGGCGCAACTGGCCTTTAACTACCTGGGCCAGTTTGACCAGGTGCTCAATGCTGATTCCGGTTTCGCCGCTGCAGGCGAATCGAGTGGCGAGAGCCGGAGTACGAGAGGTGAGCGTGAATACCTGCTGGAAGTAGTAGCCGGCGTTTCCGGAGCACAGATGCAACTGACTTGGGTTTACAGCGAAGCGGTGCACCAGCGGGAGACGATCGAGCGGCTGGCTGACGCTTGCGTAAAAGAGTTGCGAGACATAATCAAGCATTGCGAGTCGCCAGAGGCAGGTGGCTTCACGCCTTCCGATTTCCCCCTCGCCGGAGTGGACCAGGACGCACTCGATCGCGTCATGGCGGCTATGAACAAGCGCCCGCGTAGGTAGTGGTGCAGTTTCAACCAGTACGCCGAAGGCGTTAATTAATTTCAGCCCAGGGTTGCTTCAACCCTGGGATAACAGCAGAGAATTAGAAAACACTGAAAGTGTTCGGTTTGCAATTGAAACTCCTTCAGAGTTCAAAAATTAATGCATGACTCAACCCAGGGTTGAAGCAACCCTGGGCTGAAATTAATTAACGCCTTCGGCGTACTAATACAGTCAAAACTGTACCTCTACCTACGCGTAAAGTTGCTTCCACTTAGAAGAACGTTTTTATGACCATGGAAAATATCGAAGACCTTTACGTGCTGTCGCCGATTCAGAGCGGCATGCTCTTCCACACACTCTATGCCCCCGGGTCCGGAGTCTATGTCATTCAAGTGAGCTGTGCGTTGCGCGGCGAGTTGAATGTCAGAGGCGTTGGAACAGGCGTGGCAGCAAGTGGTCCAACAGCATGCCATTTTGCGCAGCAGTTTCGTTTGGGAAACTCTCGACCGTCCGCTGCAGGCAGTGCATCGCCAGGTCGAGTTGAATTTGCAGCAGCACGATTGGCGTGCGCTGAGCCCGGACGCACAGCAGGAAGCATTGGCCGAGTGGCTCAAAGAAGATCGCCGGCGCGGCTTTGCGCTGGATGAAGCGCCGCTAATGCGGCTGGTGCTGGTACGCGAACTAGACGAACAGTATCGCGTCATCTGGAGCTATCACCACCTGTTGCTTGACGGCTGGTCGATGCAGCTTTTGCTCAAGGAAGTGTTCACGTCATACCAGGTTTTCAGTCGTGGTGAAGTGTTGCGGCCGGCTTCGATTCGGCAATACCGCGACTACATCGCGTGGCTGCAATCGGAGTCGCTGGCGGCAGCCGAAGTCTACTGGCGCACAACGCTGAAGGGATTTACAACGCCGGCCACGATGGGCCAGAGGCTCGGCAACAGGCACGAGCGTGAACCGCAACAAGAGAGTTATGCAGAGCAGAAGATCGTGATCGACGCCGCCGTGACCGCACGTTTGCAGCAGGTTTGCCGCGAGCTTCAGGTAACTACGAGCACCGCGATTCAGGCAGCGTGGGCTTTGTTGCTCATGCACTACAGCGGCGAGGATGACGTGGTTTTTGGCGTCGTGGTTTCCGGTCGATCCGCAAACCTGAACGGCGTGGAACGGATGATTGGACCGCTGATCAATACACTGCCCGTGCGCATGCGCGTCGAGCGAGGCCGGCGCATAAGCGAGTGGCTGCACGAAGCGCAGGAGCAGGGTGCGGCGATGCGGCAATATGAGTTTAGTCCGTTAGTGAAAGTGCAGGGATGGAGTGAAGTTGCCGGTGGCGAGTCGCTGTTTGAGAGCATCCTCGTCTACGAGAATTATCCGGTTGAAGAGACGGTTGAAGAAGAAGATTGGCGAAATCACGTTGAGTGAGTTGCGTTCGGTAGAACAAACCAACTATCCGTTGACGCTGCTGGCAATTCCCGGCGACGAGCTGGTGCTGCGAATAATTTACGAGCAGGGCCGCTTCGAAGATGAGTTGATCACCAACGTGCTGAAACACCTGGGCCGAGCACTGGAGGAGATCGCGTCCAATCCGGAACAACGGATTTCTGATTCTCATTGCTGAGTAAATCGGAACGGCTACAGATGCTCGAAGACTTTAATCGCACCGAGAGCGCGTATCCACAAGACAAATCTCTGCCCGAGCTGTTTGAAGAGCAAGTCGCACGCACGCCGGACGCGATCGCGCTCGACTATGAAGGAGAGCGGCTGACGTACGCGGAGTTGAACGAGCGGGCCAATCAACTCGCGCGCCATTTGAATCAACTTGGTGCGGGCGCGGAAACAATCGTGGGCGTGTGTGTCGAGCGCTCGTTGGAGATGATTGTTGCGCTGTTTGGGATTCTCAAGTCCGGCGCGGCTTATCTTCCTCTCGACCCTGAGTATCCGCAGACACGCTTGCAGCACATGCTCGAAGACGCTGGAGTCCGCATCGTGCTAACACAGCAGCACGTCGCGCACAACATTCTGCAGAACGGCGGCCAAGTGATTTGCCTGGATACGGAATGGGCCGAACGCATGGGTGGCCTGAGCACCGGTAACCTGCGGCATTATCCGTCTGTAGACAATCTGGCTTACACGATTTACACGTCAGGTTCGACAGGTAAACCAAAAGCGGCGATGAACGCTCATCGCGGTATCGTCAATCGCCTGCTGTGGATGCAGGATGCCTACGAGTTGACCGCCGCTGACCGCGTGATGCAGAAGACTCCTTTTACTTTCGACGTTTCAGTATGGGAATTCTTCTGGCCGTTGTTGAACGGAGCACGACTCGTCATCGCTCGTCCCGGCGGGCATCAGGATGCTGCGTACCTCGTCAAGTTGATTCGCGAGCAGCAGATAACAACCGTGCACTTTGTGCCGTCGATGCTTCAGCTTTTCGTCGAACAGGCGGGAGTTGAATCGTGCCGCAGTTTGCGCAACGTAATTTGCAGTGGCGAAGCGCTGCGGTATGAGTTGCAGGAACGTTTCTTTGCTCGCGTGAATGCGAAGCTGCACAATCTGTATGGACCAACAGAGGCGGCCGTCGACGTCACTTACTGGGAGTGCCGGCGCGGCGGCGACCAACAGATCGTTCCGATTGGCCGGCCAATCGCTAACCTGCAGATGTACGCGCTCGACAGGGAAATGCGGCCTGTGCCGATAGGAGTGGCCGGCGAGTTATACATTGGCGGCATCGGCGTAGGCAGAGGCTATTTGAATCGCGCAGATCTTACCGCCGAGCGGTTTGTGCCCAATCCATTCAGCACCGAAGGAGGCACACGTCTTTACCGGACGGGCGACCTGGGACGTTACCTGTTTGACGGCACGATTGAGTTTCTGGGTCGTATAGATTACCAGGTGAAGGTGCGAGGCCAGCGGATCGAGCTGGGCGAGATTGAAGCCGCACTCATCGAACATGAAGAAGTTAGTGATGCGGTGGTTGTGGCTCGGGAAGACGAGCCCGGATCAGCAGAGCCTCGTGGCGTACCTCGTGCCGCGAAACGGCGGGGCGCCCTCGGTCGTCGAAATGCACCAGCATTTGCAACAGAGCCTGCCGGATTACATGATCCCGTCGGCGTTTGTGGAGTTGGAGTCACTGCCATTAACCTCCAGTGGAAAAGTTGACCGCAGGGCATTGCCGGCGCCGGACGGAATGCGACTCGATTTGGGAATGGCGTTCGTTGCGCCCGATGACGCGATCGAAGAATCGCTCGCGGCTATCTGGCGTGAAGTTCTCGGACGCGAACGCGTAGGTGTTTACGACGATTTCTTTGTTAGCGGCGGTCATTCGTTGTTAGCGGCGCAAGTGCTCTCGCGCATTCAGAGAGAGTTTGGCGTGGACCTGGCTTTGCGAGATTTTTTCAGCGCCCCCAACATCAGGAGCCTGGCCGAAAGGATCGGCGAAGTGACTCTCGCCGCTGCCGACGAAGAAAAACTCGAGGCCATGCTCGACGCGCTCGAGAACATCGACGAGCAGCAGGCGCAAAGCATCCTGAGCTCTGATCAACCCGACGGACTTGGCCGAATAGTGGAACAGGCGTGATGAAATTTATTTCCAGTTTGATTTTGCTGTGGTTGGTCCTGGCTGGTTGCGATCAGCCTGTGTCGAAAGATCCGTCTCCGGCGCTGCGTTTACCCGTGGGAACGACGCCGGGAAGCGTGGAGCTTGCGGATTTGAACGGGGATGGCAAACGCGACATCGTCGTGGCGAACAGTGACAGTAAGAACCTGACGATCCTGCTCGGCGATGGTCGTGGCGGATTTACTCCGGCGCCGGGATCGCCGTTGACCGCCGGAGAGCTGCCAAACGACATCGCAATTGCAGATCTCAATGGCGATGGCAAACTCGATCTGGTGGTTCCGAACCACGAAACTAACCAGGTAGCGATTTTTGTGGGAGACGGCCGCGGCGGCTTCACGACTGCAACGCCGGTCAAAGTCCAGAGCAAACCCCACGTTCACGGAGTCGCGGTTGCTGATTTCGATGGCGATCGTAAATTGGACCTCGCCGTTGAGAGTTGGGAAACGAATCAGGTGGAGATTCTGATCGGTAAAGGTGACGGCACTTTCAACACGCCGGGCCGGCTGTTCGCCGTTGGCCGCATGCCATATCAGCGACTGCGCGCCGGCGATTTCAATAACGATGGCTTTGCCGACGTTGTCACTACCAACAACGAAGGCGACAGCGTCACGGTTTTGCTCGGCGGCAAGGATGGATTGGTTGAGTCGCAGGGCTCACCGTTTCCAGTGAACAAGACTCCGTTTGGCATCGCAGTGGGTGATGTTAATAAGGACGGCAACTTAGACCTGGCCGCTGTGAACTATTTCGGTGAGCCGGCGAATTTGAAGAATGATGGATTGACGGTGCTGCTTGGCGACGGTCGCGGCGGGTTCAAGATGGCGCAGGGTTCGCCGTTCACTACCGGCGCAGCGCCCACGCGTGTGGCGATTGGCGATGTCAACGGCGATGGAATTGCTGATGTCGCGGCGTCGAACTCCGAAAGTCAGAACGTGACGATACTGCTCGGCAGCGCCAAAGGCGATTTTGGTAAGCCGTACCAAATTCCCGCCGGCCGTGAACCGAAGGGAATCGCGATCGGCGATCTCAATGGCGACGGCAAGGGCGACATCGTGGTGGCAAACGCCAAAGACAACGACATAACAATCAGCTTCGGCAAGTAACTCTGCGTCTCTCTGCGGCTCTCCGCGCTCTCTGCGTTTCACTCATATTAAACGCAGAGGACGCCGAGATACGCAGAGAGTCGCCGAGAATGCCTTCAGCTTAGAACACAACCCTATCCAACTCGTGACTACAAAAGACCGTTCAGAACGGCTGAGGAATCTCTCGCCGGCTAAGCGAGCGCTGCTGCTCAAGGCATTGCAGAGTGAAGCAGTGCGGCAGGAGGCTGCCCGCACGATTCCAAAGCGACCGGCAGAGGAACCGGCGCTGCTTTCATTCGCTCAGCGTCGCTTGTTCTTCATCGATCAGTTATTTCCGAATAGCCCGGCTTACAACATGCCCGCCGCCGTTCGTTTGCGAGGACCGTTGCAAGTGAGTGCGCTGGAGCAGAGCTTCAACGAAGAGATCAGGCGTCACGAAATTTTGCGGACGCGGTTTGCGCTCGCGGGTGGAGAACCGGTCCAGGTTGTGTTGCCTGACGCCCGTGTGTCGTTGTCGCTGGTCGATTTGAGTGAGACTGAAGGCGAGACGGCCGCGCGAGAGTTCGCAAAACGAGAAGGACGGCGTTCGTTTGATCTGGCAGTTGGCCCACTGCTTCATCTGACCTTGTTACGGCTGAGCGATGACGATCACATTGTCGTGCTCACCATGCATCACATCATCTCAGACGCATGGTCGATCGACATCTTTCTTCGCGAGCTCAGCGCTCTCTACGAAAGCTATGCGGCCGGCAGTCAATCGCCGCTGCCCGAACTGTCACTTCAATATGCCGACTACGCTTACTGGCAGCGACAGCGTTTCGACGACACGGGTCTCGATCGCCAACTCGACTATTGGAAAAAGCAACTGAGCGGCATCACGACGATTCCCGAGCTGCGCACGGATCTGCCGCGTCCTGCCGTGCAGACTTACCACGGCGGGCAACATATTTTCGCTTTCGATCGGGAGCTGTCCGAACAGTTGCACGGCCTGAGTCGCCGCGCGAATGTGACGCCGTTCATGTTGCTGTTGGCGGTTTTCAAAGTGCTGCTGTACTGCTACACCGGCCATCCTGACGTCGTTGTCGGCTCACCGGTTGATAATCGCCAACGAGTTGAGTTGGAAGGAATGATCGGGTTTTTCCTCAACACCCTCGTGTTGCGCACGGATCTTTCCGGCGATCCCGCTTTTGAAAACTTGCTGGAGCGCGTGCGTGAAGTGGTGTTGGGCGGTCACGCGCACCAGGAGCTGCCGTTTGAAACATTGGTCAGCAGTCTTCAGCCGGACCGTGACATGGGACGCACGTTGTTGTTTCAAGTCTGGTTTCTTTACCAGGTGGCGCCGGCGGTTACGACGCTTCATACCAGCATCGATATGACGGGTTTTCCGGTCGACTACGAGATCAGCCATTACGATCTGAGACTGAACCTGATCGAGAGCCCCACGGAAATCAGCGGCGCCTGGGAATACAACGTCGATCTTTTCCGCCCGGCAACGATCGAAAGGTTTGCGCGGCAGTTTGAAATGCTCGCGCAGTTGATCGTGAAAGATCCCGCGATGAAAGTGAACGAGCTGGCCGACGTCCTCTCACAAGGCGAACGGGAGCGCCGAGCAGACACGCAGCGACAGCGGAAGCAGGCCAATCTGGATCGCTTGAGCAACGTCAAGCGCAGAGCGATTGCGAAAGTTGTTTGATAAGAGACCTTTTCTCTGTGCAGACAGATAGAGGAATAGAAATAATGCCACAGCAGACGATCGAGGGATTTCGGCTATCGCTTCAGCAGCAGCGCGTCTGGTTGTTGCAGCAGATGGACCAGAGCCGCCGCTTACCAGGCGCAGTGTGTGCTGCTCGTGCAAGGAAAACTCGAGCGGCAAAGACTGGAATCGGCACTGAACGCCGTGGTCCAACAACACGAGATTCTGCGCACCTCGTTCCACCGCCTGCCCAGCATGGTCCTGCCGCTTCAGGTGATCGCATCGGAAAACGCGCCAACGATTGCGTGGCACGACCTGTCTGCGTTGGACGCCGCCGCACGCGAAACAGAGATTCAGGCCCTGGCACAGTCCGTGCAAGTCTCCGAATCCAATCCAGCGGCGCGATTTGACGTCGTCGTCATCTCGCCGGTGGAAAATGTGCTGATCATCACTTTGCCGGCGCTCTGTGCTGACGAGACGACGCTGACAAACTTGGTCGCTGAAATCAATCGTTCTTACGGCGTTGGCGCAGCGGCTGAGGAACAAACTCAGTACGTTGATTACACCGAGTGGCAGCACGAACTGTTTGAGTCAGAGGATGGTGAGGAAGAACGCAACTACTGGCGCGAGATTAACACGCCAAACTCGTCGGCCTCTTTCGATCTGAAGCTGCCGCTGGAAAACACAGTCGCGCCCGCGCGGCCATTTGCAACAGCCACGCTGACCACCAACGTCAGCGATGAAACTCTTTCGGAGATCAACGCTTACGTCCGCGCCAACGATCTAACGGCGCGACAGTTTCTACTCGCTTGCTGGCAGGTGCTGCTTTGGCGTCTCACAAAACAACCGGAGATCGTCGTCAGCACCGGCTGCGATTGTCGCAGTTACGAATCATTGCAACAGAGCTTAGGTCTTTTCACGACCTACATTCCGCTGCGATTCACCCTCGACGAGAACGCTTCCTTCGCCGGCATCAGCTTAAAAACTCGCGACACACTCAGCGCCGCCGCCGACGCTCAGGACTACTTCCGCTGGGAACAACAAAACGGCAGTGGTCCAGCTTTATTCGCCATCGCCTTCGACTGCATCACGGCTTCGTCTCTCCCGCACGGTTCGGAGCTCTCTTTCAAGATCCTGGACCAGCGCGTATGTCTCGACAGATTCAAGCTGCGACTCTCCTGCCGGATCCTCGAAGATCAACTGGTCACACAGTTTCACTACGACTCGCAGATCCTGAGCGAGGATTGGGTAAAACGACTTTCCGCCCAATTCCACCGGCTGCTCGAAGCTGTCGTTGCCGATCCAGAAGCTGCGATCGCATCGTTTGACATTGTGGACGAAGCCGAACGGCGACGCTTGTTGTTCGAGTTGAACGAAACTGCCGCCGTCTTCGCGCCCGAACGATGCATTCATCAACTCTTCGAAGTGCAGGCAGAACGCACACCGGAAAATCTTGCGCTCGTATTTGAAGAGCAGGAGTTGAGCTGCCGCGAGCTCAACGAGCGCAGTAACCAACTGGCCCACCTGCTGCGAAAGCATGGTGTGGGACCGGAGGTGCGCGTCGGACTTTACACGAACCGTTCGATCGAGACGTTGATCGGGCTGCTGGGGATTCTCAAAGCGGGCGGCGCGTATGTGCCGCTCGACCGCGCGGTCCCCCCCGCCCGGCTGGAAAAGATGTTGTCGGAGGCTGAAGTGCAGGTGCTGTTAACTCAGCAGTCACTTTCGCAAAACCTGCCGCCGCTCACCGCGCGCGTGATCAATCTGGACAGCGATTGGTCCACCATCGCGAAGGAGAGCACGAACAATCCCGAGAGCGGTGTAACTCCGGAAAATCTTGCCTGCATCATTTACACCTCCGGTTCGACTGGCGTACCCAAAGCTGTCGGCGTTGAACACCGGCAGCTTTACAACTATGTCAACGCGATCGCGGAACGGCTTGCGCTCCCGGCACAATCCAGCTTCGCCACTGTTTCAACCGTCGCAGCCGATCTCGGCAACACCGCCATCTTCCCGGCGCTCTGCTCCGGTGGAACGTTGCACGTGATTTCCGAAGAGCGCGCGCTCGATCCGGAAGCCCTCGCGGATTATTTCAACACCTGGTCCATCGACTGCTTGAAGATCGTGCCTTCACACCTGACGGCTTTGATGTCTTCCGGCAATCCCGGTCGCGTCCTGCCACGGCAAAAGCTCGTACTCGGCGGCGAAGCATCGTCGTGGAGCTTGATTACGAGGATCGAAGGCGCGTCTCAGCAAACACGGATCCTCAATCATTATGGTCCAACTGAGACGACGATTGGCGTTCTGACTTGTGACCTGGATACAACACACTCCAGATCGCAGAGCGCCACTGTTCCGCTGGGCCGCCCGATCGCCAACACGCAGGTTTACATTCTTGACCAGCAGCTACGCCCCACGCCGGCCGGTGTGGCAGGTGAGTTGTACATCGGCGGCAAGAACGTGACGCGCGGCTATCTGAACGCGCCTGACGTCACCGCCGAGCGTTTCGTTCCGCATGCCTTCAGCGAAGAACCGGGCGCACGTCTTTATCGCACGGGCGATCTCGCTCGCTATCTGCCTGACGGAAGCGTTGAGTTTCTGGGCCGGGTGGACCATCAGGTGAAGATTCACGGCTTTCGCATCGAGCCTGGTGAAATCGAGTCAGCCCTGGCAGAGCATCCGGCCGTTGCGGCGCGTGCGGTTATGGTGCGCGAAGATAAGCCGGGCGAAAAACGTTTAGTCGCTTATGTTGTCGCCGCCCAGGGTGAGACTGTTACGGAAGTTGAGTTGCGGAGTTTTCTGGAGACCAGAATACCCGCTCACATGATTCCGGCGGCAATCGTGTTGCTCGACTCGTTGCCGTTGCGACCTAACGGCAAGGTGGACCACGGCGCGCTGCCGCTTCCGGAAAAACTCAAGACAGACGCAAACAAGATCTTCATCGCGCCACGCACCGAAACTGAAAAGACGCTCGCCGGCATCTGGAGCGAAGTGCTGGGCCTCGAGAAGGTGGGAGTGAATGACAACTTCTTCCGGCTCGGCGGAGATTCGATTCGCGGCATCCGCGTACTGGGGCTGGCCCAGGATCGCAAGCTGCATTTCAGCATGCAGCAACTCTTCCAGCACCAAACGATCGCGGAACTTGCTCGCGTCGTGAGTGAAGCAGCGCCTGAAGGATCGGAAATTCCTGTAACTGAGCCGTTCAGTCTGATCTCTGCCGAGGATCGGATGAAATTACCGCCCGAGGTCGAAGACGCTTATCCGCTCGCCAAACTTCAGGAAGGCATGTTGTTTCACAGCGAGTTCGATCCCGGCAGCTCGATGTATCACGACATCACGAGCGTTCATTTGCAATGCCGCTGGGACCATCAGTACATGACGCGGGCCATCGAGCGCGTCACGGCCAAACATCCGGTGCTGCGGACCGGGTTTGATCTCGCCAACTTCAGCGAGCCGTTACAGTTGGTCTACCAATCCGTTCCTTTGCCGCTCGACGTTGAAGACGTGCGACACTTGTCTGCGACTGAACAGGACCAGGCGATCGACGAATGGCTCGACGCCGACAGTAAGCGCCGGTTCCGCTGGAGCGATGCGCCACAGCTTCGTTACAAGATTCACGTCAGAAGCGATGATACTTTTCAATTTACGCTCAGCCGTCACCACTCGATCATCGACGGCTGGAGCTCGTCGTCACTTTTCACCGATCTCTTTCAACATTACCTCTCGCTGCTGGCCGGCGCCGAACTACCGCCCGAGCCACCGCTCAAACTGACGTACCGGGATTTTGTCGCGCTGGAGCGACAGGCTTTGACGTCCACGGCTGACCGCGAGTACTGGCGCAAAACACTCGGCGACAGCAACCTCACAGTCGATCCCGATCCACCCGGAGCGCCTCAAGTGCAGCAATACGCTGTGCCTATTCCACCGGAGATTTCAGAAGGTTTGCAGCGATTGGCGAACGACGCCGGGTTGCCGCTGAAGGACGTGCTGCTGGCAGCTCACGCCCGCGTGATGAGTCTCATCAGCGGACAACCAGACGTGGTTACGGGACTGGTGATGCATGGCCGTCCGGATCAAGTTGAAGGCGAACGCGTGCTTGGACTGTTTCTCAACACGTTGCCGTTGCGTCTGAAGTTGGAAGGTGGAACGTGGTTCGAGCTGGCGCAGGATGCGTTTGCGGCGGAGCTCGCGATGATGCCTCATCGCCGCTATCCGCTCGCCGCGATTCAAAACGATCTGGGCCGGTTCCGTCTCTTCGACACCGGCATGATCTTCGTCAACTTCCACGTCTATCAAGGTCTCACGCCGTCGCAGAGCGAGATGACGCCACTCGGCATCCGCGACATTCAGGAAACGAACTTCAAGTTCATGGCTGAATTCAGTCTCAGCCCGTTCAATTCGCAGGTCGAGCTGAATCTGCGCCTGAACAAGGCTGCATTTACGGATCGGCAGATCGAATCGTTTGTCGAGTACTACCGGGCGGCGCTGGCGAGCATGGCGAGCAATCCACATGAACGTTACGACGCAGTGTGTTTGCTGCCGCAGGAAGAACGGCAACAGATCATTGCTGATTGGAACGACACGCGCGCCGAGTATCCCGCGGAATTGTGCGTACACCAGTTGATCGAACAACAGGCTGCACAGCGGCCCGAGGAGACGGCGGTTATCAGCGGCGCCGAGCGGCTCAGTTACCGCGAGTTGAATGAACGCGCCAACCAGTTGGCCCATCATCTGAGAAGTTTGGGAGTAGGACCGGAATCACTCGTCGGTGTGTGCCTTGAGCGAAGCGCGCAGATGATGGTTGCGCTGCTGGGAATCCTCAAGAGCGGCGCTGCTTACTTGCCGCTTGATCCGGATTATCCGCAGGACAGGCTCTTATATATGCTGGCGGATTCTCAGGCTGGTGTGTTGTTGACCGCGAAGTCGCTTGGTGCTCAGTTCGGCGAGTTGCCGTTGACGGTGATCTCTTTGGACGATCAGCGAGAAGAGATTGCCGGACACGCTGCCAGCAACGTTGTAAGTGATGTCACGCCGGCGAACCTTGCCTACGTCATCTACACATCGGGCTCGACCGGCCGGCCGAAAGGCATCATGGTCAGCCACGAGAGCGTCGTCAACTTCTTCACCGGAATGGAGCGAACCGTCGGTGACGAACCAACCGGGTCGTGGTTGGCAGTTACGAGCATCTCTTTCGACATCTCTGTGCTGGAACTCTTCGGATCGTTGGCGCGCGGGTTTGCAGTGATCGTCCAGCCCGATCCGTCGCGGACTCTCAACACGGTTTCACCGCACCGCCGGTTTGCCGCGAAGAAGATGGACTTCAGTCTCTTCTACTTCGCGAGTGATGAAAGCGAGTCGAACGACGACAAGTATCAACTGCTGATCGAAGGCGCAAAGTTTGCCGATCGAAACGGTTTCGAAGCGGTGTGGACGCCGGAGCGGCACTTCCACAAGTTTGGCGGGCTGTATCCCAATCCGTCGATCACCAGCGCCGTCGTGGCGGCGATTACGGAACGCGTGAAGATCCGCGCCGGCAGTGTGGTCCTTCCGCTTCACAGTCCGATTCGCGTGGCCGAGGACTGGTCTGTTGTTGACAACGTTTCGAAAGGCCGCGTCGGTGTCTCATTCGCTTCCGGCTGGCATGCCAACGACTTTGTGCTCGCGCCCGCAAATTACCAGCAGCGCAAAGACATTATGATGCGCGACATCGAGACGGTGCGGCGGCTGTGGCGTGGCGAACCGGTCGTGCTCGCTGGTCCATTCGGAAATGAATTGCCGGTGAAAGTGCTGCCGCATCCGGTGCAACGCGACCTGCCTGTTTGGCTGACTGCGGCCGGCAACCCGGAAACGTTCGAGGCGGCCGGTGAGATTGGCGCCAACTTGCTGACGCACCTGTTGGGCCAGAGCGTTGAAGAGCTGTCGGAGAAGCTCGCGATCTATCGTGAGTCGTGGCGAAAAGCAGGTCATGCAGGCGAAGGCTACGTCACGCTCATGCTGCATGCGTACGTCGGCGAAGATCTCGACGAAGTCAGGGAGACAGTGCGCGGGCCGTTTACTAACTATTTGAAGAGCTCGGTGGGCCTGGTCCAACAAATGAAGCAGGGCCTGGGGTATGAGCCGGGCGCCGAACTGACCGATTCCGATCTCGATCTGATCGCCGCCTCCGCGTTCAAACGTTATTTCGGAACGAGTGGATTATTAGGCACGCCGGAAACATGTCTCGACATGGTCGATCGCTTGAAAGGCATTGGAGTCGACGAGATTGGCTGCTTGATCGATTTCGGCGTTGACTACGATTCGGTGATGTCGAGTCTGAAGTATTTGAATGAGGTGCGAGAGCGCAGCAACGAGCCGGTCGGCGACGATTATTCACTGCCGGCGCAGATTGCCCGGCATAACGTTACTCACCTGCAATGCACGCCTTCGATGGCGAAGATGCTCACCCTCGACGCCGACGCCCGCGATTCATTGGCAGCGCTGAAGAAACTCATGTTAGGCGGTGAAGAGCTGCCCGCGACGCTGGTCGACGATTTGAAAGAGTTCGTTACCGGTGAGATGCATAACATGTATGGACCAACGGAGACGACGATCTGGTCCGCCACGCATCACGTTGAAAACGTCGACGGCAAAGTCCCGATCGGCCGTCCGATCGCGAACACTGAGATCTACATACTCGATCGGTTCCTGCAACCGGTTCCGGTGGGCACTCCCGGCGATCTGTTTATCGGCGGCGTTGGCGTCGTTCGCGGTTATTTAAACAGGCCTGATCTGACAGCGGACAAGTTTGTTCCCGACCCGTTTGGATCGCGTGCCGGCGCGCGACTCTATTACACGGGAGATCGGGCGCGATATTTGAGTGATGGCGCGATAGAGTTTCTCGGCCGGATGGACCAGCAGGTGAAGATCAGGGGCTATCGCATCGAGCCGGAAGAGATTGAGAAAGTGCTGAGCAGTCACGCGCAGGTTCGTGATGCGGTGGTGGTTGCTCGTGAGTTCGCGGCTGGGGAGAAACAGTTAGTGGCTTATCTGGTTCCAGCAGGAGAGAGTGCTCCGGCGAGCGGCGAGTGGCGCGGTTTCCTGAAAGAGAAACTTCCCGAGTACATGGTGCCCGGGACGTTTGTAACTTTGGAAGCATTGCCCATGACGCCAAACGGCAAGATCGATAGGCGAGCTTTGCTGGAGTTGCCGCTGAATCTCGCGCCGCAGCTTAAAGAAAACTACGTTGAGCCGCGGAGCGCTGCTGAAAGCGTGGTGGCGGGGATCTGGGAAGAGACGCTCGGCATCGAGCAAATTGGAGTCCTTGATAACTTCTTTGACCTTGGCGGTAATTCTCTTTCGGCGATCCGCATCATCGTTCGTTTGCGTGAGATCTTTCAGGTCGATCTGCCGTTGCGCGGATTGTTCGAAGCGCCGACGGTTGCCGGTGTGGTCGATTTGACGGCACAGGTTTGGGGTGAGCGCGACGTAGTCGAACAGATCGCCGAGACCGTCCGTGAGATTGAAAGCCTCTCCGCTGAAGAGACTGAAAAACTGTTGCTCGAAGCCAAGTCGTAAACGCTCTTCTCTGCGCTCCTCTGCGTTTCTCCGCGTTCTCTGCGTTTAAAGGTACTTGGAAGACAACAACCGTAGAAAACACAGAGAACGCGGAGAACCGCAGAGGAACGCAGAGACAAAGAAACATTTCATTCCGTAATGAATAACGTACAAAGTAGCAAGGCCCTCTCACCGGAGAAACTCGGACTGCTTGAGATCCTGCTCAAGAAGAAAGGGATCTCGACGCAGGTCAATCGCGGTATTCCGCGGCGGACACAGGCAGGACCGTACCCGCTCTCGTTCGGACAGCAGCGTCTTTGGTTCCTGGACCAACTCGAGCCGGGCAACGCTGCCTACAACATTCCTGCTGCGATTCGTCTCAACGGACCACTGAACGTGAACGCGCTGGCCCAGAGTCTGAACGAGTTGATACGGCGTCACGAAACGCTGCGCACCACGTTTGCGGTTGTCGACGGCCAGCCCGTGCAGGTTATCCACGAAGCGCAACCATTCGAGTTGTCCGTTATCGATCTTCAGGATTTAGACGCAAGCGAACGTGAAGGCCGAGCCTTACAACTTGCCGCTGACGAAGCGCGGCGGCCGTTCAATATTGGCGACGACCCGCCGTTTCGTGCTCAGTTGCTCCGACTTGACGAGAAAGATCACGTCGTTCTCGTGAGCATGCATCACATCGCGTCCGATCTGTTTTCGCGCATGATCCTGGTGCGCGAGATCGTCGCTTTCTATCAGGCATTCGATCGAAACATCCTGTCGCCGCTTGCGGAGCTGCCGATTCAGTATGCCGACTACGCGCTGTGGCAACGCGAGTGGTTGCAAGGCGAAGTGCTTGACCGCCAACTCGGTTATTGGAAGGACCAACTCGACGGCGCTGCCGCGGTGTTGGAGTTGCCGCTGGATCGCCCGCGTCCAGTAGTGCAGAGCTATCGGGGCGCCAGTGTTCCGTTCATACCGTCAATCGAGCTGACTCGCGCGTTGCGCGACCTGGCCCGCGCTGAAGGCGTGACGCTTTTCATGTTGCTGATGGCGGTGTTTCAGACGCTGTTGTATCGCTATAGCAGCCAGAGCCACATCACTATCGGCACGCCGGTCGCCGGACGCACACGCAGCGAGACTGAAGGATTAATCGGCTTCTTCATCAATACGCTTGTGCTGCGGACTGATTTCTCAGGCGATCCGGCGTTTCGCGAACTGTTGCGACGCGTCAAGGAAGTCGCGCTTGGCGCGTTTGCCCACCAGGACGTGCCGTTCGAAAAACTGGTCGAAGAGCTTAACGTCGAACGGAGCTTGAGCCACACACCGCTTTTCCAGGTGATGCTCGATCTTCAGACCGTACAGTCAAACGACTTCGGCTTTTCAGACTTGACGATCACACCGCTCGCGCCCGAGCAGCCGACCGCGAAGTTTGATTTGAATTTCAGTCTCGTCGAGACAGACGACAACCTGAGCGGTGTGCTTGAGTACGGCACGGAGTTGTTTGAGCCGGAGACGGTCGCGCGCATGGTCAAACACTTCGAGCAGTTGCTCGCGGAAGTGGTGCGCCATCCGCAACGACGCCTCAGCCAGTTGCGACTGCTCGACGAAGCCGAACGACATCAGGTGCTGGTCGAGTGGAACCAGACCGCGACTGAGTTTCCGCAGTTGACGTGCCTGCATGAGCTGATCGAGCAGCAGGTCGAGCACACGCCGGAAGCGCCCGCGGTGATTTTCGGCGAGGACAGTGTCAGCTATCGCGAACTTAATGCGCGCGCCAATCGGCTCGCCCATTACCTGCGAACGCTCGGCGTCGGTCCGGATGACGTTGTCGGCGTGATGATGCATCGCAGCATCGAAATGGTCGTGTCGCTGCTTGGCATTCTAAAAGCCGGCGGCGCGTATCTGCCGCTCGATCCGGAATATCCGCAGCAGCGGCTCAGCTACATGATTGAAGACGCAGCGCCGAGGCTGTTGCTCACGCAAACACACCTGCGATCGCTCGCGCCGGAGAATACATCGACTTGGTGCGTGGATTCTGAATGGGAACGCGCTGCCGGCATGCCGCAGGACAATCCGCGCGTCCTATTGGGGCTGGACCATCTGGCCTACGTGATCTACACGTCCGGATCAACCGGGATGCCAAAAGCAGCGATGAACACGCACGGCGCGATCGGCAATCGTTTGCTCTGGATGCAGTCCGCTTATCAGCTCACGTCTGACGATCGCGTGTTGCAAAAGACTCCGTTTTCTTTCGATGTTTCGGTGTGGGAGTTCTTCTGGCCGCTAATGACCGGCGCGCAACTCGTCATGGCCCACCCGGGTGGCCACCAGGATCCGGCTTATCTGGTTGACCTGATCACGGACCAGCAAATTACCACGTTGCATTTCGTGCCCTCGATGCTTCAGGTGTTTCTGGAGCAGAGCGGGTTGGAGAGCTGCGTTTCTTTGAAGCGTGTGATTTGCAGTGGTGAAGCGCTGCCCTTCAACCTGCAACAGAAGTTTCAGCAGCGCCTGTCCGCCGAGTTGCACAATCTGTATGGACCAACAGAGGCGGCGATCGACGTCACCGCATGGGCGTGCGAGCGCGAGCACGAAAGGGCCACCGTTCCGATTGGCGCTCCGATTGCGAACCTTCAGATTCACTTGCTCGACGAAACACTGGAACCGGCGCCGATCGGCGTACCGGGAGAGTTATACATCGGGGGCGTGGGCCTCGCGCGTGGATACATGCGACGCCCGGATCTAACGGCCGAACGGTTCGTCCCCAATCCGTTCAGCACTAGCGCTGGCGCGCGACTTTACCGCACCGGCGATCGTGCCCGTTACACGAGCGACGGCAACGTCGAGTTTCTGGGCCGGCTGGACCAGCAGGTAAAGATCCGTGGCTTTCGCATCGAGCTCGAAGAAATCGAGAGTGTGTTGAGCACTCTTCAGGGCGTGCGCGAGTGCGTGTGCCTCGTCCAGGCTGAAGCAGGCAGCAGCGACCGGCGCTTGATCGCTTACGTTGTTGGCGATGCAGAGATCGATCAGATGCGTAGCCATCTCGAAGAGCGAGTTCCGCCTTACATGGTTCCCAGCCTGATTATCAAGCTCGATCGGATGCCGCTAACGCCGAACGGAAAGATCGATCGCCGTGCGTTGCCCGCGCCGGAAGCTGCCGTGCAGGAACGCATCGAGCGGGAATACGAGCGGCCGCGCACCGCTACCGAAGAAGTTGTCGCGGCTATATGGGCCGAGGTGTTGCGCGTCGAGCGCGTCGGACGAAAAGACAACTTTTTCGATCTCGGCGGACACTCGTTGCTGGCAACTCAAGTGATGACGCGATTGCGCGAGGCGTTCAAGTTGGAGCTTTCGTTGCGCGCGATCTTCGAGCGTCCGACAGTTACAAAGTTTGCCGAAAGAGTTGATGAAGAGCTGAAGCGCAGCGGCGGCGAATTAGACGAGCTTCCGCCGTTGGTGCGAGTGGATCGCGACGCAACACTGCCGCTTTCGTTTGCGCAACGGCGTCTGTGGTTCCTCGATCAACTCGAACCGAACAGCGCCTTTTACAACCTGCCCGCGATATTTGCCATCGACGGATCTCTTGACGTCGCGGTGCTGCGCGAGGCGTTTCAGGAAGCCGTGCGGCGACACGAGACACTGCGAACGACATTTACCACCATCAATGGTGAGCCAGTCGCTAATATTCATCCTGCCGGACATGTTGACTTGCCGTTAATCGACTTAAGTCATCTGCCGGCCGGCGACCGTGAGACAGAATCGCTCGCTCTTGCTTCAGCAGAAGTCAAAGCGCCTTTCAATCTTGCTCGTGGACCACTCACACGCATTACTCTTTACCGGCTGAATCAAGACGAACACTTGATTGCGATCACGATGCATCACATCGTCTCCGACGGCTGGTCAGTTGGTCTATTGATCGAAGAGATCGTCAAACTCTACGGCGCTCTCATTGCCGGAAGCTCCGCGCCGCTTCCCGAACTTCCATTCCAGTACGTTGATTTCGCCGATTGGCAACAACGGCGACTACAGGGAAGCGCGCTGGAAAACCAGTTGCAATACTGGAAGCAACAACTGGGCGGCGGGCTGCCGGCCCTCGAATTGCCCGTGGACCATCCACGTCCGGCAGTCCAAACATTCCGCGGCTCGCGACACACACAACTGTTTCCACTTTCTCTTTCGAACGCGTTGCGCGAGCTCAGCCGGCGTCGCGGTGTCACTCTCTACATGACGTTGCTCGCGGCCTATCAAACACTGCTTCATCGTTACACCGGCGCCGAAGACATTTGCGTCGGCTCGCCGATCGCACACCGGCCGTTGCGGGAGACCGAGCAATTGATCGGTTGTTTCCTGAATACGCTCGTGCTGCGCTCGGATCTCGGGGCAGATTTAACGTTCGCAGAATTACTGCACCGCGTTCGCGAAACAACTCTGGACGCCTACGCGCACCAGGACGTTCCATTCGAGCAACTCGTCGATGCCCTGCAACCCGAACGCGCGACGGATCGCTCGCCGCTGTTTCAGGTCACCTTCTCGTTGCTCAACACGCCGGCCCTGGCGAACGCTCAACAGCAGAATCTCACTTTGCGGTCCATCGAGAGCAACACCGGCACGGCGCAGTTCGATCTTCAGCTCCTGATGGTGGACGACGAGCGCGAGTTGACGGCGACTTTTGTCTACAACACCGACCTGTTCGAGGCGGCAACCATCGCGCGCATGATGGGCCACTTCGAAATGCTGCTGGAGAGTATCGTCAACACTCCCGAGGAAAAACTCGGCACGCTCGACCTCCTCAGTGAAGCTGATCGTCACAAGCTGCTCGTCGAGCTGAACGAAACGACTGAACACTTCCCGGCTGACGCGACTATCAGCCAGTTGATTGAAGAGCAAGCGCACCGCACCCCTGATAACCCGGCCGTCACCTTCGCCGGCCAGAGCCTCACGTATCGAGAGCTCAACGAGCGCGCCAATCAGTTAGCTCATTACCTGCGCGCCCAGGGAGTCGGGCCGGAAACATGTGTTGGATTGTCCGTCGAGCGTTCCTTAGAGATGGTCGTCGGCATCCTAGGCATTCTGAAAGCCGGCGCCGCCTATGTGCCGCTCGATCCAACTTACCCGCGCGATCGTTTGGCATTGATGCTGGCCGACACGGCGTCCCCGGTGCTGCTCACGCAAAAACATCTCATTGCAGACGCTCAAGAAGATGCGATTCGAGTGATCTGTCTCGACTCAGACTGGGAAACGATCGCGCAGCAAAGCAATGAAGATCCACCGCGCTGGTCAGGTCCGCAGAATCTCGCGTATGTGATCTTTACTTCAGGCTCGACCGGCAGACCCAAGGGCGTGCTGGTGTCGCACCGTAACCTGGTCCATTCGACGTATGTGCGCTTCAACTATTACGCCGAAAAAGTTTCGTGTTTCCTGCTGCTGTCGTCGTTTTCTTTCGACAGTTCGGTGGCCGGTATTTTCTGGACACTCTGCCAGGGCGGCAATCTATGCCTGCCAAACGAAGGATTGCAGATGGACACGGCGCGTCTGGCAGAGCTGATCGAACGCCATCAGGTTTCACACTTGCTGTGCCTCCCATCGCTCTATTCGCTCCTGATCAACCAGACGCAGCCTGCGCAACTTGCTTCGTTACGTTGCGCCATCGTCGCCGGCGAAGCATGCCATCGTGATTTGATCGAGTCGCATCACCGGCTGCTGCCGCAAGCGGCGCTTTATAACGAGTATGGACCAACCGAGGGCACGGTTTGGAGCAGTGCGTATCGCAGCAATGCGGACGACGAGCACTTGCAGATGCCGATGGGCCGTCCGCTGGCGAATACCAGTCTCTTTTTGCTCGATCGACAGATGCGTCCGGTGCCGTTTGGCGTGCCGGGTGAGCTTTACGTCGGCGGCGAGGGAATCACGCGCGGTTATCTGCACCGGCCTGAATTGACGGCTGAACGATTTGTTCCCGATCCGTTTGGTCACGCGCACGGAACCCGTCTCTACAAAACAGGAGATCTTGTTCGCTACTTGCCGGACGGGAACCTGGAGTTTCTCGGGCGCGCCGACGATCAGGTGAAACTCCGCGGGTTCAGGATCGAGTTAGGCGAGGTCACGAGCGTGTTGCGACAGCACGAGGAAGTGGATGAGGCAGTTGTGATCGTGCGCGAAGATCGACCTGGTGACAGACGCCTGGTGGCGTACGTCGTCCACTCGCCTTCCACGAACGGCAATTCGTCTTTGAGTGCCGCCGCGTTGCGAGGCTTCATGCGCGAGCGCTTGCCCGAGTACATGGTCCCGTCAGCTTTCGAGTTTCTCGAAGAGTTGCCGCTGCTGCCTAACGGAAAAGTGAATCGCAAGGCATTGTCGGCCCCGGATCAGATCGCGACGGAATCGGAAGTCGCTTATGTTCCGCCCGGCACTGAGCTGGAGAAAATGCTGTTCTCGATCTGGTCCCGCGTGCTCAATCGCGAGCAGATCGGCATTCACGACAACTTCTTCGATCTAGGCGGCCATTCGTTTTTGGCAATCAAAGCCCATCACGAGCTGGTCCAGCAGTTACGACAAGACATACCGCTGTTGAGAATGTTCGAGTATCCGACTGTTCACACGCTGGCGCAGTCTCTTGCCGAGAACGAGCAATCGCAAGTGATGGATGCGAAGCAAAGCGACGACTGGGCGCAGAAGAGACGAGACGCGCTGCGAAGACAAAGAGCCGCGAGAAGCAATTAGAGCCACAAAAGGCACAAAAGCACAAACACACAAAAGGCACAAATTGTGAGTGAAGAGAGCTTTGACAATTCGGCGAGCTGCGACGTGGCGATCATCGGCATGGCGGGCCGTTTTCCGGGCGCTCGGGACGTTGAAGAGTTCTGGGAGAACCTTAAGAACGGCGTCGAGGGAATTTCGTTCTTTACCGACGACGAGCTCGAAGATTCGCGCGAGCTGGCTAATCCCGATCTAGTGAAGGCCCGGGGAACGTTGACCGACGTCGAATTGTTTGACGCGCCGTTCTTCAGCATTCCTACACGCGAGGCGCAAATGATGGACCCGCAACAGCGGTTGTTCCTCGAAGCCGCGTGGATGGCATTGGAAGACGCGGGCTACGACGCTTCCAGGCACGCGGGCCAGATCGCAGTCTATGCCGGCGTGAGCACGAACACTTACTTACTGACGCGCATGGCCCAACTCGGAATGAACAGTCCGGCGGATCACTACAGCATCATTCTCGCCAACGAAAAGGACTATCTCGCGACGCGCGTCTCGTACAAGCTCAACCTGCGCGGTGAGAGCATCACGATTCAAACTTCGTGTTCGACTTCGCTCGTCGCGGTTCATCTCGCCTGCCAGAGTCTGCTTAGTGGACAGTGCGACATGGCCCTCGCCGGTGGAGTCTCGATCGGGTTCCCACAAAAGACCGGATACTTCTACCAGGAGGGAATGATCCTTTCACCGGATGGTCACTGTCGCCCGTTCGATCACAAGGCGCAGGGGATAGTTCCCGGTCACGGTCTCGGCGTAGTCGTTTTGAAGTTACTGTCTGACGCGCTCGCGGATGGCGACAACGTGCGCGCCGTGATCAAAGGCTCGGCCATCAATAACGATGGTCATCTGAAGATGGGTTACACCGCGCCGAGTCTCGAAGGACAAACCGACGTGATCGTGAGAGCGCTCGCGATGGCTGGAGTTGAGCCCGAGACGGTCACGTTCATCGAGACGCACGGCACCGGCACGCCAATCGGCGATCCGATTGAAGTTGAAGCTTTGACACGTGCTTTCCGACGAGGGGGCAACACACAGCGAAACGGATTTTGTGCGCTGGGTGCGGTGAAGTCGAACATCGGGCATTTGGATAGCGCCGCCGGCGTTGCCGGACTGATCAAGACCGTGCTCGCACTGGAGCACAAACAGATTCCGCCCACGCTTCACTTCGAGAAACCTAATCCGATTATCGACTTCGCCAATAGTCCGTTCGCTGTTAATGCGTCGCTGGTTGACTGGCGGGCAAATGGAACTCCACGCCGCGCGGGTGTGAGCTCTTTTGGAATCGGCGGCACGAATGCGCACGTCGTGGTTGAGGAAGCTCCGGCCTTGTCCAGGGCGACAGCGACAGCACGAGAATTTCAACTACTCACCTTTTCGGCAAAGACTGCGTCTGCGTTATCGGCGATGGCAGAGAGGTTGGCCCAACATCTCGAGCACCGCACGGATATCGATCTCGCAGACGCAGCTTACACGTTGAATGTTGGACGACAGGCGTTCCCGCATAGAAGGTTCGTCGTTGCCGCCGATCGCGATGAGGCGATCGCGGCTTTGCGGCGTTCGGAAACTTCGACGACAAAGGCAACTGAACAAGCGCGTGTAGTGTTTATGTTTCCGGGTCAGGGTGCGCTCTCGGTTGGCATGGCGCAAACGATCTACAAGCACGAGCGCGAGTTTCAAAAGCAGTTTGACGAATGCGCCACGCTGCTGCAACAACACGACATTGATCTACCGTCGTTGGTCTATGCGGATGACACGGAGCGTGCGGCGCAGTTGCTGGGCCAGCCTCAATTCGCACTACCGGCGCTCTTCACGATCGAGTACTCGCTCGCAAAACTCTGGATGAGCTGGGGCATTAACCCTCATGCGATGATCGGACACAGTTTTGGCGAGTACCTCGCTGCGTGTCTTGCCGGCGTGTTTACCCTGCCTGACGCTCTGTCGCTGGTCGTGATGCGCGGCCGTTTGATGCAACAGTTGCCGCCCGGAGCCATGTCGGCTGTGCGACTTGGCGCGGACGAACTGGAACGTTATCTCGAAGGCGACGTTGCGATTTCCGCCGTCAACAGTCCAAACATCTGCACCATTACCGGACCAACGGAACAGGTCGAGAAACTCGAACGCGTTTTATCTGACAACCGCGTCGCTTTTCAACGTCTCGACGTGCCCTATGCGTATCACTCGGCAATGGTCGAGGCGATCCTGCCGGAGTTTGAATCAGCCGTGTCACGCATCAAGATGCAAGCGCCTTCGATCCCGTACATTTCCAATCTCACGGGCACGTGGATCAAACCTGACGAGGCCGTCACTCCAGGTTATTGGACCAGGCAGATGCGCCAAACGGTA
Organism: uncultured Acidobacteriota bacterium; assembly: GCA_963770215.1. Lineage (GTDB taxonomy): Bacteria > Acidobacteriota > Blastocatellia > Pyrinomonadales > Pyrinomonadaceae > PSRF01. The sequence goes on along the minus strand of CAVYOP010000003.1, from coordinate 448,131 downwards.
CTTTTCGCGCCCGGTGCGGAAACGCTCGTCAGCTCCGGTCACACGGCTTTTGTGGAGATTGGCTCGGGCCAAACACTCAGCCCGTTGCTCAAGTCGTCTGTGAAGCGTGGCGGCAATCAGGTTGTGGCAGCGTCGCTAAGCCAGTCGCCGGCTGTTTCGGACGAGGCGGTCATGTTCAAGTCGTTGGGCCAACTCTGGCAAGCGGGCGTTGCGGTTGATTGGCGTGGTTTTTATCAGGCGGAGCGACGGCGCCGGATTTCATTACCGCCCTATCCGTTTGAACGGCAGCGCTATTGGATCGAAATGCCGCGACCCGAAGAGGTTTCGCAGGCGGCGGTCACGAACGCGGTCGATGTCTCACCGGAAGCAGTTGTAGCAACGCCGCAGCCGAATGGTCATGCAGCTATTGCGCTTAACGACGTCGAAGCAACAGTCGCGGGAATCTGGACCAATGTCCTCGGTCCGACCAACATCGATCTCGACGATAACTTTTTCGATCTCGGTGGCGACTCGCTGCTGGCGACGCAAGTTCACTCGCGGCTCAAACAGGCGTTTCCGGCCAACATCTCGCTTCAGCAACTATTCGAACATCAAACTTTGCGGCAGCTTGCGGAGTTCGTCCAACAGACGAGCGGTGGTGAGACAGCAAAGACTGATGCTTATCAACCGGTGCAGTGTGTCTCACGCGAGAATCACTTGCCGCTTTCATTCGCGCAGGAATGGTTCTGGCTGCTGGACCAACTGCAACCGGGCAGTGCCGCTTACAACTTGCCCGCCGCAGTGCGTCTGGAAGGCCCACTCGATATCGCCGCCCTGCATCGGAGCTTTAACGAGATCGTCCGGCGTCACGAGATCCTGCGCACGAGGTTCCAGATTGTCGATGGGCAGCCCACTCAGATCATCACACCTGCGGACGGGCTCAGCTTTCCCGTTATCGACCTCGAAGACATACCGCCGTCAGAGCAAGAAAAGCTTGCACAGGATCTGACTGTTGCCGAAGTGAGTCGACCATTCGATCTCTCGACGTCGCCGACGATCAGGACCGTCCTGTTACGTTTGGGCGAGCAGGACCATATCGCGCTGTGCACGGTCCATCACATCGCTTTCGATGCGTGGTCCGGCGGGGTCCTGATGAAGGAGCTCTCGGCGCTGTACGACGCTTTTTCAAACGGACGGCCATCGCCGCTTGCGGAGCTGCCGATTCAATACGCCGATTACGCGTCGTGGCAGCGCGAATATCTCCAGGGTGAAGTGCTGGAAGAGCAACTCTCCTTCTGGAAGAACCAACTGGCCGGCGCGCCGCCATTGTTGAATCTGCCGACGGATCGGCCACGGCCCGCAGTGCCGAGCTCTCGCGGTGCGCGCGAATCGTTCAGTTTACCGATCGAGCTGGCCGCGGGGTTGAGGGAATTGAGCCGCCGCGAAGGCGTGACGATGTTCATGCTGTTGCTTGCTGCGTTTCAGACGCTGCTGGGCCGATATAGCAAACAGGATGACGTCTCCGTTGGTATGTCGATCGCCGGCCGTAACCGCGTCGAGTTTGAAGGACTGATCGGATGCTTCCTGAACACACTCGTGCTGCGCACGCAACTCGCGCCGAACCTGCGCTTCCGCGAGCTGTTGCAGCGAGTGCGTGAGACGACGTTGAATGCATACGCACACCAGGAATTGCCGTTAGAGAAGCTGATCGAAGTGCTCAAGCCGGAACGCAATGCGGGCTACCAGCCGCTTTACCAGGTGTTACTCGACGTCATCAATACACCCGGCCGCGCAGTCGAGACACCGGGACAGCTCACGCTCACTCCGATGGAGAGCGACACGGCCTCGGCGAAGCTGGACCTGCTGATGGACGTTTGGGAATCCGGCGATCAATTAGGTGGTTTGATTGAGTACAAAACAGATCTCTTCGATCGCGAAACGATCGTGAAGATGCTTGGTCATTTCGAGACTCTGCTCACCAATATTGTGGCCGATCCCGACGCGCGCTTGAGCAGTCTGGAACTGCGCAGCGAGGCCGAAAAGCAGCAGGAATTGACGGCGCAGGCTGAGCGCGCCGCCGCCCGTCACCAAAGATTCATCAACCTCAAACCCAAAGCAATGGTTCCCTAGTTGGAAATCCCGATCTCTGCGGTTCTCTGTGCGCTCTGCGTAAACTTACTTTCGTCCTAATTTAACGCAGAGTTCACAGAGAGCCGCAGAGTTCGCAGAGAAATCTTCTTCAGATAGAACAACACGCTACAAAAGCTGACATGACTAATCAGGCGGGAAGTATTGTGAACAACGTTATCGAGGGCTTTCGTCTATCACCACAGCAGTCGTACCTATGGTCGCTGCTACAGGATTCATCTGCTTATACGGCTCGCTGTGCGATCTCTCTCGATGGCCCACTGCATGTCCCATTTCTGAGCGAAGCAATTCAGGCGGTCATCGCGCGGCACGAAATCCTGCGGACTTCGTTTCGTTCTTTCGAAACTCTGAAGCAGCCGCTTCAGGTGATCGAATCGGAAAGCGCATTTGAACTGGAACAAGTAGACCTCAGCTCGCTTGATCCGCAGTCGCAAACCGTGCTCTTCGATCAGGAATTCAACCTGTACGCAGCGCCGAAACTTGAAGCAGCACCGTTATTGAGAGGCCGGCTTTTCAAACTTTCAAACAGGCGTCACATCCTGCTGTTGAGCCTGCCCGCTATCTGCTCGGATGCGTTGACGCTTGCGAACCTGCTGCAGGAAATCCGAAACGCTTACGCGTCTTGCGCCAATGGTCGTCGTCTGAACGGCACGGAACCCACTCAGTACATTCAAATCTCAGAATGGCTCAACGAGCTGCTCGAAGAGGAAGAGACCGGGGAGACGCCGTGGCAGGATCTGAATCTGCATCAACTCGCAAGCGTCACGCTTCCGTGTCAGTTGGACGTCGCCGATAAATCTTTTGCTCCGGCGTCGCTGGAGTTTCCAGTGAGCACCGAACTGGTCCAGGCCATTGAGTCTCTGGCGGCGCAGCACAACTGCACGCCGGCGGCCGTCTGGCTCGCGTGCTGGCAACTCTTGCTTTGGCGTCTGACGGCGCTGCCGACGATCGTGATCGGCTTGACGTGCGACGGCCGTCGCTACGCAGAGATGAAAGGCGCGCTCGGCTTGTTCGCGAAGTCCGTGCCGCTCGTGTCTAACTGTGAAAGAGAACTTCACTTCGGCGAACTGCTCGAGCAGACCAGTGCGGCGATGGATCGTTCAAATGCAGCGCAGGAGTATTTCGTTTGGCCGGCGAACAACGGACACCAGCCGTTCTTCGACGTGGCTTACGAGTATCTCGAAGAAGTCGCGCCGCAACCGGCCGGCGACCTGGTTTTCTCTCTGCATCGACAATCCGCGTGCACCGAACGCTTCAAGCTCAAGCTGGTGTGTCGTCGAGATTCCGACAGCTCGTTGCGTCTGACATTCAACTACGACTCGAGCGGGCTTCCTGCTGATGCAGTGATTCGTCTGCACCGCTATTTTGAGACTTTAGCCGCGAGTGTTGTTCGCAATCCGGAGTCGCTCATTGGCGAGCTGAATCTCCTCGACGAAGTCGAGCGCCAGCAACTGATCGTTTCGTTCAACCAGACCACCGCTGAATATCCGCAAGAGAAATGTCTGCACGATCTATTGGCGGAACAGGCCCGCCAGACACCTGCCGCCGTTGCCATTGCTTCGGGCAGTGAAGAAGTGACGTTTGCTGAGTTGGACCAGCGGGCCAACCGGCTGGCGCGTTACCTGCTGGCGCTGGGCGCCGGACCGGAGTCACGCATTGGCGTTTGTGTCGAGCGTTCCGTGGAGATGATTGTCGCGTTGCTGGGTGTTTTGAAAACCGGCGCGGCGTACGTTGCCCTAAACCCGGCTGATCCGCCGGAGAGATTGGCATTCATGCTGTCGGATGCTGAGGTTTCGGTGTTGCTAAGTCGTTCGTCGATCGCGAAGGATTGGGCTAACACGATGGGCACGACGGGCACGACGGCTCGCGTCGTAAATCTTGATATCGACCGGCGTGAGATTGGCCGGCAACGATCGGACTCGCCCGACAGCGCCGCGACACCCGCGAACCTGGCTTACGTACTCTACACGTCAGGCTCGTCGGGCATCCCCAAGGGAACGCTGATCACGCATCAAGGACTCGTTAATTACCTGTACTGGGCCACAAACGAGTACCGCGTTGAAGACGGCGCGGGTGCGCCGCTTCATTCGCCGATAGTTTTCGATCTGACAGTCACGAGCATCTTCGCGCCCCTCCTCGCAGGACGAAAGATCCTGCTGTTGCCGGAAGATTCAGGTGTCGACAGCCTGGCGGACATGTTGCTGGTCCAGAAGAACCTCAGTTTTACCAAACTGACGCCGGCGCATCTCGACATCCTCAACGAACAATTGTCCACCGCGGAAATCGCGGGCCGGACACGCGCGCTGATCATCGGCGGTGAAAATCTGCCGGCGGAAACTGTCGCCTCGTGGCGCGAGCGCGCTCCGCAAACAAGGCTCATCAACGAATATGGACCGACGGAGACTGTCGTCGGCTGTTGCGTCTACGAGGTAGCACCCGAAGATCCTGCGCATGGCTCGGTGCCGATTGGCCGCCCGATTGCGAATACACAGCTCTACATCCTCGACGAACGATTCGAACCGCAGCCCATCGGTGTGACCGGCGAGTTGTACATCGGTGGCGACGGACTCGCGCGCGGTTATCTCAATCGTGCAGACCTGACGGCTGAGAAGTTCGTTTCTGATCCATTCAGTGAGCGTCCCGGCACGCGCATGTATCGCACCGGCGACGTCGCACGCTACCGGGCTGACGGCGTCATCGAGTTCCTGGGCCGCAAAGACGATCAAGTGAAGGTACACGGCTACCGGATCGAGTTGAGTGAGATCGAAACCGTGCTGCGCCAGCACAGGTCAGTGCAGGAAGCGGTCGTGCTGGCGCTCGACGACGAGCGCGGAGAAAAGCACCTCGTGGGCTACGTGCTGACGGACCACAGCGAGACGTTTTCCGTCAGCGAGCTGCGCGGCCATTTGCTAGAGAAGCTGCCGGATTACATGGTGCCGTGGCAGTTTGTGCGCCTGCAAACTCTGCCGTTGACGCGCAGCGGAAAGGTAGACCGTCGTGCGCTTCCGGCGCCGAATCGCGCCGGTTCACAAAACGAGACGCCGTTTGCCGCACCGCGCACGTTGATTGAAGAGGTGCTGGCTACGATTTGGGCTGAAGTGTTGCGCGTGGACCGAGTCGGAATCGATGACAACTTCTTCGGTCTTGGCGGCGACTCGATTCGCAGCATCCAGGTGCGCGCACGAGCGCAGCAAAGAGGAATCACCATCTCGCACCAGCAGTTGTTTCAGCACCAAACGATTCGCGCGCTCGCGAGAGAAGTGAAGCTCGGAGATGCAAACGTTGCTGGTCCAGTCGCAAGCGAGCCGTTCAGTCTGGTGACAGAAGCCGATCGCGCGCGGTTGCCGGAGGGAGTTGAAGACGCCTATCCGCTGAGCCTGTTGCAAGCGGGAATGCTGTTCCTCAGCGAGCTGAATCCTGAGACGGCGATCTTCCACGACCTGCACAGTTTTCATCTACAGATCCAGTTCGACCGCGAGAAACTGCAAACAGCAATGCAGCGGTTGGCGGACGATCATGCGGCGTTGCGTACTTCGTTTGATCTGCGCAGCTACAGTGAACCGTTACAACTGGTCCACGCAAACGTAACCATACCGATTGAGGAAGAAGACCTGCGCCATCTCTCCGAAGACGAGCAGCAGATCGTGGTGGCCGCGTCGCTGGAAGAAGAGAAGCAACGGAAGTTTGATTGGGAGCAGGCGCCGCTCCTGCGTTTCAAAGTCCAGCTTCGGTCGGACAATTCCTGCCAGTTTGTAATGAGCTTCCATCACTCGATCCTCGATGGCTGGAGCGCGGCTTCATTGTTGACTGCGTTGTTCAACTCTTACGCAGCGCTGTTGCAGACGGGCGAGATCGCGGAGTCTGCGCCGCTGGCAACCACTTATCGCGACTTCGTCGCAATGGAGCGCGCGGCGCTTAATTCCGAGGAACACCAAAAATATTGGTCGGAGCTTTTGCAGGACGCCAGGTTTACGCGGTTGCCGCGTTTGGCTGGTCCAGCAGAAGAAAACCCGCGCGGAAACGTTCATCAGGTTACGTTCGGTGAAGAGCTCTCACAGAGCGTCAGACACATCGCGCAGTCTGCTTCGGTGCCGGTCAAGAGTTTGTTGCTGGCGGTGCATCTGCGCGTGATGGCCGTGCTCGGCGGCGATGACGACGTGCTGACAGCGTTGATCTCGAACGGCCGTCCGGAAGAAGAGGATGGCGATCGTTTGCTCGGTCTGTTCCTGAACACGTTGCCGTTCAGAATGAAGCTGCGCGCTGGGACCTGGAACGCCCTCGTGCGCGAGACGTTCCAGGCCGAACTGGATCAACTGCCTTTCCGCCGTTACCCGCTGGCTGAGTTGCAAAGACGACAAGGCGGACAGCCGCTGTTCGAGACGGCGTTCAATTACATACATTTTCACGTCTACGAAAACGTGGCGCAGGCCAGCAACGTTACGGTGATCGATTACGTCGACTTCGAAGAGACCGATTTTCCGTTGATGAGTAACTTCGTCATGGAGCCAGGCTCGAATGTGCTCCAACTGTATTTGAACTATCAGCCGGCCGAGTTCAGCTACGCGCAAGTCAAGACGATTGGTGAGTACTACGAACGGTGTCTGAAGTCACTCGTCGCGAATCCCGAACAACAGCAGCAGGAAGTCTGTCTGTTGTCAGAAACGGAGCAGCAGTTACTCGAGCAGTGGAATCGCACCGAGACTGGCTATCCGCGCACAGCGACTTTGGCCCAACTGTTCGAGCAACAGGTTGAGCGCGCACCGCAGGCCGTAGCTGTTAATGAGAAGGGCCGAGAACTGACGTACGACGAGTTAAACCGGCGCGCCAACCGGCTTGCAATGTTGTTGCGCGAGCAGGGAATTGACGGCGAGTCAATCGTGCCGTTGCTTATGGACCGCAGCATCGATCTGCTGACGAGTATCCTCGCCGTTTTCAAAACAGGCGCTGCGTATCTGCCGCTCGATCCGTTACATCCGCCGCAACGCCTGCGCCAGGTCATCACGAACAGTGGCGCGGGACTGATCGTCTCGACGCGCGAGTTCATTCCGAAGCTGGCAGAAGCACTTGCGGAAGTTGCCGCCGACGAACGGCCACGTTTGCTAACGGTCGAAGAGTTGCTCGAGCAGGAAGCGCCGGCCGAGAACCTGCCGTTTGCGAGTGACCCTGCGAATCTGGCGTATGTCATTTACACGTCGGGTTCCACTGGCGTGCCAAAAGGCGTGATGGTCCAGCAGCAGGGAATGATCAATCACCTGTTCGCGAAGGTTCGCGACCTGAACCTCACCGCGAGTGATGTGATCGCTGAGACGGCTTCGCAATGTTTTGATATTTCCGTCTGGCAATTTCTGGCCGCGCTGCTGGTAGGTGGACGAGTCAGTATCTTCGATGAAGAGACGACGCACGATCCGAGACAATTGCTGGCGCAGGTAGAGCAGGAGCGGATCACGATTCTGGAGGTCGTGCCGTCGCTGCTGCGTGCGTTGCTGGATGAAGTGCCGGCCCACGATCTCTCGGCCTTGCGTTATCTCATGGCGACGGGCGAGGCGTTGCCGGCAGACGTTGCACGCGGGTGGCTGCAACTGAAGCCGGAGATTCCGCTCGTCAACGCTTATGGTCCAACCGAATGCTCTGACGACGTGACGCATCACTTTATCAATGACGCGCCGGCGGCTGAGGTCACGCGCATTCCGATCGGCCGGGCGATATCCAATACGCAGCTTTACGTGCTGGATCGCAGACTGCGCCTCGTGCCAACCGGTGTCGCGGGAGAGCTTTACGTCGGCGGCGACGGCGTCGGCCGCGGTTATTGGCGCGATGTTGAAAAGACCGCGCAGTCGTTCATCCCCGATCCGTTTGCCGCTCGTGAAGGTGCACGACTTTACAAGACGGGTGACCTGGTCCAGTTCGAATCGGACGGCACGCTCGAATTTCTGGGACGTGTGGACCAACAGGTCAAGGTGCGTGGTTTCCGTATTGAGTTGGGCGAGATCGAGGCGGTGCTTAACAGTCATCCGGCGATTAGAGAAGCGGTGGTGGTCGCGAAAGAGATGAGTTTAGTGGGCTACGTGGTCCTGGAAGATCGCGACGCGCCCGTCGCGGATCTGCGTGAGTTTCTCAAAGAGCTATTGCCGGACTACATGGTCCCATCGGCTTTCGTCACGCTGGAAGCGATGCCTTTGACGTCGACCGGCAAAGTCGATCGCAAAGCACTGCCGGCGCCGAACGACAGCGCGGCGGAGTCGAGCCGGCGCAGTTATGTTGCACCACAAACGCCGGCCGAAATTGAGGTGGCGCAGATCTGGTCGGAAGTGTTGCGCGTCGAGCGCGTGGGCAGCACGGATAACTTCTTCGATCTGGGTGGACACTCGCTGCTCGCGACGCAGGTTATCTCGCGTTTGCGGGGAACGTTTGGCGTCGACATTGCATTGCGCAACGTTTTCGAAGCGCCGACCGTTGCTGCACTCGCGGCCAGAATCGAAGAGGCGCGGCAAACTGCCGGGACCGGTGGGCGGCTGCAAACGATTCCGCGTCGAAGCGCGCCGGCCATCAAGCGGCAGGAGCAGAAGTCAATCGACGAACTGTTGCTCGATTTGGACCAGCTTTCGGAATCCGACGCACTACAACTCCTCGGCGTCGAAAACCAGCCTGCGCCAGAGCTGCAAACTTATCCACTCTCCTTCTCGCAAGAGAAGATCTGGCAGGACGTGATTGCCAACAATACCGCCACTATGTCGCAGGCGCTGCGGCTTACCGGTCCGCTCAATATCAGCGTCCTCGAACGAGCGTTCCGCGAGATCGTCGACCGTCACGAAGCATTGCGCACAACGTTCGGCGAGGTCGACGGCCAGCCGGTGCAGACGGTTTTGGCTAATGCGACGCTGGACGGCATTCCCATTACCGACCTGAGCGCGATCTCGACAATCGCACGCGACATGGAAGTGCAACGCGTGACTGCCAGAGAAGTGCGAACGCTGTTTGAGCTAGCGAGCGCGCCGCAGTTGCGTGTCAGCGTGTTGAAACTCGCGGACGAAGAACACGTGTTGCTCGCTACGATGCCGATGATCATCTCGGACGCCTGGTCTGTCGCGGTGTTGACTCGTGAAGTCTCGGCGCTTTATGCCGCGTTCATCAGCGGCCACCCTTCGCCGTTGCCGGAGCTTCCGATTCAGTTAGCCGACTACGCGATCTGGGAGCGCGATCGATTCGAGGGCGGGTTGATGGAAACGGAATTGGATTACTGGGGCAAGCAACTTGGAGGCGAGCTTCCGATCCTGGATCTCCCGACAGATCGTCCGCGTCCGCAAGAACTGTCGTTACGCGGCGCCAGCGAGACTCTCGTGCTGCGGGCTGAGGTGATGGACCAGGTCAGAACTCTCGCGCGTCACGAAGAAGTGACGATGTTCATGTTCATGCTGGCGGCGTTCAAGGCTTTCCTGCATTGCTACACGCGAGCGGAAGACATCGTCGTCGGCATTCCGGCAGCGGGGCGTAACTGGTTTGAGACCGAGCCGCTGATCGGAAGTTTTGCCAACACCCTCGTCATTCGCACCGACATCTCGCAACAACCGAGTTTCCGTGAGTTGTTACGGCGCGAGCGGCAGGTGATGCTCGACGCGTACGCTCACCAGGAGATGCCGTTTGCGAAACTGATCGACTTTCTGCGAGACGCCGGCGGGATGAAGGAGAAGCTGCCGTATCGCGTGATGTTTGATCTGTTGGTGGCGGAGAATAACGGGCAGCAAAGTGGCGAGCTGACCAATGATTTGCAGGTTGCCACGCTGGAAGAAGACGCCGTGGCAGGCACCTTGCTGGTGGGCAATTATCTGACGTTTGTGCTTCAGGAAGTTGGACCAGAGTTGATCACGTTCATGCGTTACAAAGTCGAGCTCTTCGACTCCGCCACGATCGTGAAGATGCTTGACCAGTTCGAAACCATGCTCAAGGAAGTGGTCGCCTATCCGGACCGCGAACTTTCCCAACTGCATTCGTTTGAGCAAGCAGGAGTCTAAGGAAGATGTGCGGGATTTGCGGATTTAGCACTTTTAAGAACTGGCAGCCGGATCAGGCGGTGCTGGAGCGCATGACCGCGACTCTAATCCATCGCGGTCCCGATGCCTCCGGCTTTTATCTAAAAGATAACGTGGGTCTTGGCTTCCGTCGCTTGAGCCTGATCGATCTCACGAGCGGCGATCAGCCTATCTACAACGAAGATCGTTCGCTGGCGCTGATCTGCAACGGCGAGATCTACAACTACCGCGAACTGCGCGGGGACTTGCTCGAAAAAGGTCATCGCTTCCGCACAAAAACGGATGTCGAGGTGCTGCTGCACCTGTACGAAGAGCACGGCGTCGGCTTGTTCGAGCATCTCAACGGGCAGTTTGCGTTCGCGCTTTATGACGAGCGGCGAAAGCAGCTACTGCTCGCGCGCGATCATTTCGGCATCAACCCGCTGTATTACACGTTTGTCAACGGCACTTTCATCTTCGCTTCTGAAATCAAAGCGATCCTGGCCCACCCGCTGGCGCCGCGCGAAGTCGACCTGACCGGGTTGGACCAGATTATGACGCTGCCGGGATTAGTCAGCCCGCGCACGATGTTCAAAAACATCTACAGCGTGCCGCCCGGACATTACCTGATCGTCAAGAACGGCGATGTGCAGGTGCGCGAATTCTGGGATCTCGATTACCCGAAGGAAGGCGAGCTCGCTTACGACCGCTCCGAAAACGAATACCTAGAACACTTGAACGAGCTGCTCGCCGCGTCCGTAAAACTGCGCCTGCACGCAGACGTTCCGGTTGGCTTCTATCTGAGCGGCGGTCTCGATTCGTCTCTCATCGCGGGACAGATTCACCGGCTTTATCCGGATCGCCAGCTTCACTCCTTCGCCATCGACTTCCACGATCGAGCGTTTTCAGAGGCTGAATATCAGCGGTTGATGTCGCGCCACGCGACGTCGATTCATCACGAGACGACGTTCGATTGGACCCAGATCGAAGAGCGACTGCCGCGAGCCATTTACCACTGTGAATGTCCGCTCAAGGAAACATACAACACGGCGTCGCTCGCGCTGTCTGAAGCAGCGAAAGCCGCGGGTATCACGGCGATTCTCACGGGCGAAGGCGCGGATGAGCTTTTTGGCGGGTATGTCGGTTACCGGTTCGATCGTCACCGGCAAGACGATCGAAAGGAATATAACCTCGAAACAATTCTGGAAGACGAGTTGCGCGTCAAGTTGTGGGGAGACGAGCGACTGTTTTATGAGCAGGACTATCACGCCTACAGCGAGGTGAAGTTGTCGCTCTATTCAGCCGCGGTCGGCGAGCTGTTTCCGCAATTCGATCTCTGCAATTTTGGACTGGTCAACAAAGAGCGAGTGCAAGGCAGGCACTACATTCATCAAAGATCCTATCTCGATTTCAAGTTACGAATGGCGGACCACCTGCTTTCGGATCATGGTGACAAGATGGCGCTCGCCAACTCAGTCGAGGCGCGTTATCCGTTTCTCGACGTGCGCTTTGTCGAGTTTGCGAAGCTGATGCCGCCGCATTTGAAACTGAACGAGTTCACTGAGAAGTACGCCTTGCGTCGCATTGCCGAGGATCTCATTCCGCAATCGATCGCGCGTCGTGAAAAATATGCATTTGTGGCGCCGGGAAGCCCGTACCTGCTCGACCGATCGATCGAATGGATCGAGGACCTGTTGTCGTTTGATCGCATCAAGCGAGAAGGCTATTTCGATCCAGTAGCTGTAGAGACTCTGAAAAAGCGCTATCGCGAGCCCGGTTTCAAACTCAATATTCCGTTTGAGACGGACCTGCTGACGATCGTCCTGACGTTCGGTCTCTTCTTAGAGACGTTCGATTTACCAAGCCTGAATTAACTTTCCGTAAACAATCCTATGTCAGGCATTGCTGAAACACTGCAAAAGCTGTCGCCGGAGAAACGCGCGTTGCTCGCGGCGAAACTGCCGCCACTTTCGTTTGCGCAGCAACGAATGTGGTTTCTGGATTACTACAAACCGAATAGCCATTACTACACGATCGCCAACACCGTTCAGCTTACCGGCCCGCTCAATGTGCCCGCGCTCGAACGGAGCTTTACCGAAAGCATCCGGCGACACCAGGTGCTGCGCGCGAATTTTGCGCTGCTCGGAGATCATCCGGTGCAGTTTGTTAAGCCTGCCGGCGTTGAGACGTTGCCCATCGTCGATCTCAGTGAGCTGCCGCCCGATCGGCAGTTGGACGAGGCGCAACAGTTGGCTACGGAAGAGGCGCAGCGTCCGTTCGATTTGTCGAATGACAAGTTGGTTCGCCTCAGCCTGCTGCGTCTGGATCGAGAGAAGCACGTGCTGGTGCTGGCGATGCACCACATCGTCAGCGATGGGTGGTCCATCGGCATACTGATTCGCGAGCTGAGCATTCTTTACGACGCCTATTCGCATGGGCGCGAGCCGCAGTTGCCGGCGTTGCCGATTCAGTACACCGACTACGCCGTGTGGCAGCGAAACTGGCTCCAGGGTGAAGTGCTCGAAAAGGAACTGGAGTACTGGCGTCGAGAGTTGAGCGACGCTCCTGTCGCGCTCGAGCTTCCTACTGACAGGCCACGCCCGGCGCTGCAAAGCCATCGTGGGGCACACTACACCGTGCGGTTGTCGCCCGAGGTAAGCGAAGGCCTAAAAGCATTGGGCCAGGAAGAGACTGTCACGAATTTCATGCTGCTGCTGGCAGCCTTTCACGTCTTTCTCTATCGCTACACCGGTCAGAGAGACATCTGCATCGGCACGCCGATCGCAGGACGGAATCGCATTGAATCGGAAGCGTTGATCGGGCTGTTTGTGAACACGCTCGTCATTCGTGCCCAGTTGTCGGAGCGACAGAGTTTTCGCGAAGTGCTGTACCAGGTGCGAGACAAGTCGTTGGAAGCTTTTGCTCATCAGAATGTTCCGTTTGAAAGATTGGTGGAAGTTCTGCAACCGGAGCGCAGTCTGAACCGCTCGCCGTTCTTTCAGGTGATGTTCTCCCTACAGAACGCGACGGCGGAGACGCCGCCGATGGGCGATTTGCAGCTCGAGTTTTGGAAACACGACAAGAGCCTGTCGCAGTTTGATTTCATGCTGACGATTCTGGAAACGGATCGGTTTAATTTCACTGTCGAGTACAGCACCGATCTGTTTGACGAAACGACCATCAAGCGCATGATGGGCCATTTTCGGAACCTGCTGGAAGAGATCGTGCTGGCGCCGGGAGAGCGCATCGAACGCCTGTCGTTATTAAAAGACGACGAGCGGCAGACAGTGGAGCAGTGGAACCAAACCCGAACGGATTATCCGCGCGAATCAAGTATCCACGCTTTGTTTGAAGAGCAGGCAGCGCGCACGCCGGATGCGCCGGCTGTGATCTGCGGCGATGCGCAACTCACTTACGGCGAGCTGAATGCGCGTGCGAACCAGCTTGCCCATCACTTGCAAACGCTGGGTGTCGCTCCGGACGTCCTCGTCGGGATTTGCATGGAGCGCTCGGTTGAGATGATCGTTGCGATTCTCGGCGTGCTCAAAGCAGGTGGTGCTTACGTTCCCCTCGATCCGTCGTACCCGATGCCGCGTCTCTCGGCCATGTTAGAAGACTCGCAAGCGCCGATCTTGTTGACCACGGAACAGGCATTGGATCTGTTGCCTGCGGACTGGGGTCAAGTGGTTCTGATCGACGACGATTGGCCCGTCATCGCCGGACAAAGCACCGAGAACCTTGCGAATGATGTGCAGGCCGACAACCTCGCTTACGTTATTTACACTTCCGGTTCGACAGGTCAGCCGAAGGGCGTCAGTGTTCCGCATCGTGCTGTCGTTCGGCTGGTTATCACCACGAACTTCATCAGTCTCACGCCGTCTGACGTCATCGCCCAGGTCTCCAATGTTTCTTTTGACGCAGCGACGTTCGAGATCTGGGGAGCGTTGCTCAACGGCGCTCGCCTCGTGGTCATGCCGCCGGAGCAACTCTCGTTAGCGGAACTCGGACGTGCGCTCGAAGAGTATCGAGTGACGACGTTGTGGCTGACAGCCGGACTGTTTCACCTGATGGTGGATGAGCAGTTGGAGAGCCTGCGTGGTCTCAAACATCTACTCGCCGGCGGCGATGTGTTGTCGTTGGCCCACGTCGAGCGATTTCGCCGGGAAGCGCCGCAGTGCCAGTTGATCAACGGTTATGGTCCAACCGAGAACACGACGTTCACTTCCTGCCACCTCGTGAAGCAAGCTGAAGAGTTTGGCGCGAGTGTCCCGATTGGACAGCCGATCGCGAATACCCACGTCTACATTTTGGACCAGGAAATGAATGTCGCGCCGGTGGGCGTCTTCGGCGAGCTTTATACCGGCGGTGATGGGCTGGCGCGTGGTTACTTGCGCGGTCCCGAGTTGACTGCCGAACGTTTCGTGCCCGACAGCGTTAGCGGTGCACACGGCGCGAGGCTGTATCGCACCGGAGACAAGGCGCGGCTTTTAATCAATGGTGCTGTAGAGTTTCTCGGCCGCATTGACGGCCAGGTGAAGCTCCGTGGTTTTCGTGTCGAGTTGGGTGAGATCGAAGCAGTGCTGGGACGGCACGGAAGCGTCAGTCAATGCGTGGTGGTGGCGCGTGGCGTTGGCAGCAGCGATAAGCAGTTGGTCGCTTATGCTGTTCCCGCCGACGGGACTCCGCTTACCCCCGGCGAATTGCGCAGCTACTTGCAGGAACGATTGCCCGACTACATGGTTCCGGCGTCGTTTGTATTCCTTGATGAGTTGCCGCTAACACCAAACGGAAAAGTAGCGCGAAGAGAACTGCCGGAACCGGACTCTGCCTCTGCGGTTGGAGAAGCGGCGTACGTCGCCCCACGCACACTGGTCGAAGAAATGCTGGCAGGCATTTGGTCGTCGGTTCTCAACAGGGAGCGCGTTGGCATTGAAGACGACTTTTTCGAGGTAGGCGGCCATTCGCTGCTCGCTACCCAGGTCGTTTCGCGCTTGCGCGAGGTGTTTCGGGTCGAGGTTCCGCTGCGCGAATTGTTTGAGTATCCAACCATCGCCGGCTTCGCCAAACGCGTCGACGAAGCCGCGCAACAAGAGCAGGGCGTGCAACCGCCGCCGATCCGGCGCGCCGCAAGAGAACACGCCATTCCGCTCTCGTTCGCGCAGCAGCGACTTTGGTTCCTGCACCAGTTAAAGCCGGAAAGCGCCGTTTACAACATCAGTTCCGCGATGCGTTTACGCGGAGAGTTGGATGTTGCCGTGTTGCAGCAAACGCTCACCGAGGTCGTCAGGCGACACGAGCTTTTGCGCACTACCTTTGCCGTGCAAAACGGCGAGCCGGTCCAGGTGATTGGCGAGCCGCGAGACGTGCCGCTGCCGGTCGTGGACTTGAGCGAGTTGAATGAGAGCGAGCGTGAGGCCGAGTCGCGGCGTTTGGTTGCCGTTGAAGCAGTGCAACCGTTCGATCTCTCAACTGGACCATTGCTGCGGGTTGGGTTGTTGCGGTTGTCTTCGGAAGAGCACGTTCTGCCGTTGACTGTGCACCACATCATTAGTGACGGCTGGTCCATTGGCGTGATGGTGCGCGAGGTGGCGACGTTGTTTGCAGCTTTCAGTAAGGGTGAGTCGTCTCCACTGCCGGAACTGGCGGTCCAGTATGCCGACTTTGCAATGTGGCAGCGCGAATGGTTCCGCGACGAGATCCTCGAACGTGAGCTCGATTACTGGCGCAACCAACTCTCCGGTGCGCTGCCGATTCTCGAATTGCCGATCGACAAGCCACGGCCGGCAGTACAGAGTTTCCGAGGCTCAAATGAACCGCTGGGACTGGATGAGCAGATCAGCAAGCAGTTGCGGGAGTTGAGCCGGCGCGAAGGCGTCACGCTGTTTATGACGTTGCTCGCTGCCTGGCAGCTCCTTCTTTCTCGCTACACGGGACAAGAGGACATTGTTGTCGGCACGCCTATCGCCGGTCGCAATCGTTTGGAGACTGAAGACCTGATTGGTTTCTTCGTCAATACCCTCGTGCTGCGCACGGACCTCGGAAAGAACCCGAGTTTTCGTGAAGTGTTGAAGCGAGTGCGCGACGTCGTGCTCGGCGCCTATTCGCATCAGGACGTTCCGTTTGAAAGATTGGTCGACGAAGTGCACGCGGAGCGCAGCCTTAGTCACACGCCGTTGTTCCAGGTGGCCATTGCGTTGCAGAACACACCGCAGCAGTCGCTGAGTTTGACGGAGCTGGAATTAAGCGAAGTCGAGGCAGGAAACGAGACAGCGGCATTTGATCTCACGCTCACACTTGCGGAAACGGAGCAGGTGATTGGCGGCGCGCTTGTTTACAACACAGATCTCTTCGAGGCGGCGACGATCAAATCAATGGTGTCGCATTACAACGCTTTGCTGCGTGCGGTTATAGCGCATCCGGAGCTTCGGCTTTCAGAGTTGCCGTTGCTGAGTGAGCGAGAGCGGGAAGAGTTGGTGGTGGAGTTGAACAACGAGCGGCTGGAGTATGCGCCGGAAGCATTGGTGCCGGAGTTGTTTGAGGCGCAAGTGAGACGCGCACCGCAGGCGCTGGCCGTGGTGGATGAGACGCAGCAGTTGACGTATGGCGAGCTGAACGAGCGTGCCGAACAACTGGCGCGGCAACTGCGCACGCTGGGTGTGGGGCCGGAGACCGTCGTCGGCGTTTGTATGGAACGTTCGGTGGAGCTGGTGGTGGCGCTGTTGGCCGTGCTGAAGGCTGGGGGCGCGTATCTGCCGCTGGACCTCAGTTATCCGGCCGCGCGGCTGGCGTTCATGCTGAATGATGCGCAGGCGGCAGTATTGTTGACTACGACGACGGTGTTGCCGCAGTTGACGGTGCCGGCAGCGACCCGCGTGGTGTGTTGTGATGTTGAGTTGAGCGGTGAAGTTAGTGAAGCACTGCTGCCGCAGGTGAGTGCCGGGAGCCTGGCGTATGTGATCTACACGTCGGGGTCCACAGGACAGCCGAAAGGCGTGATGATCAGTCACGGAGCGTTGCTGAACCTGGTGCAGTGGCACAACAGCGAATACGAGTTGACGAGTGAGGATCGCGTGACGCAGCTAGCATCAGTGGCGTTTGATGCGGCGGTGTGGGAGCTGTGGCCGGCATTGTGCGCGGGGGCGAGTGTGCAGTTGGTGCCGGAAGAAGTGCGGACGTTAGTAGGACAACTGCCACAGTGGCTGAGTGAAAGGGAAGTGACGGTGAGCTTTTTGCCGACGCCGTTGGCGGAGCAGGTGCTGCGGCAGGAGTGGCCGGCAGAAAGTCGGCTGCGCTTTCTGTTGACTGGCGGCGATCAGTTGCACGTGTACCGCGGTGAGGTTGGCTTTGCGGTGGTGAATCACTACGGGCCGACAGAAGCGACGGTGTTGTGCACGGCGGGGGCAGTGGCCCGGCGAGCGGAAGTAAGCGGCGTGTTACCGCCGATAGGCCGGGCAGTGGCGAACACGCAGGTGTATGTGCTGGACGAGTGGCAGCAGTTGGCGCCGCGCGGTGTGGTAGGGGAGTTGTACATCGGCGGCGCGGGTGTGGCGCGTGGCTATCTTGGCCGAGCCGAGCTGACGGCGGAGCGGTTTGTGCCGGACGCGGTGAGCGGGCGCAGGGGCGAACGGTTGTACCGGACGGGAGACCTGGTGCGTTATCGGGCGGACGGCGAGTTGGAATATGTAGGTCGAGTGGACCAGCAGGTGAAGGTGCGCGGCTACCGGATCGAGTTAGGCGAGATCGAAGCAGTGCTGCGGGAGCACGAAGCTGTCGCGGAGAGCGTGGTAGTAGCACAGCGGGAGAACGGACATGAGCCGCGGCTGGTGGCGTACGTGACAGGCGCAATGGGCGCGTTCGCGGACGAGCCGATGGTGCTGGAAGAGTTGCGGCAGATGGTGCAGGTGAAGTTACCGCAGTACATGGCGCCGACGAGCTACGTCGTGTTGCCGGAGCTGCCACTGACGGCCAACGGCAAAGTCGACCGCCAGCAACTCCCCGCGTTCAGTAGCCAGGATAAGACGAACTACGTTGCGCCGCACGACGAATTGCAACTGCTGCTGGTTGAGATGTGGTCCGAGATCCTTGGCATCGAGAAGCTTGGCATCCATGACGACTTCTTCAGTCTCAACGGAGATTCAATCAGAGGAGCAAGCTTCATCTACAAGTTGCGAGAAAAGCTGGGCGAGCCAGTACACGTCGCCACGATTTTCAAAGCGCCGACGATCGCTCGTTTCGCAGAGGAACTCAGGCAAGAGCATGGAACTGCGGTCGAGCGTCTCCTGGGCCGGACGACGGCAGAAGTTGAACTTAAGACAGCACTGTGGTCACCACTCGTAACTCTCCGCGAGGGCTACAACAAGCAACCACTTTTCCTCGTCCATCCCGTCGGCGGAAACATTTTCTGTTACGCGCATCTGGTTGCCGCATTAGGTCCGGAATGCACGATCTACGGATTGCAGGCGCGCGGGTTGGATGACGGGCAGACTCCTCTTACGCAGATTGAGGAGATGGCCGCCGAGTATCTCGCCGCGATCCAAAGTGTCCAGCCGGTTGGTCCATATCAATTAGCGGGCTGGTCGATGGGATCTCTGATTGCTTTCGAGATGGCGCGTCAACTCGATGTCCAGCATCAGGAAGTCAGCTTCCTCGGACTTATCGATCCGACCGATCCGGAAGCCCACACGGATCTTCGTGATGATGCGGAATCGGTGTTGCTCCACTTCGCAATGGATCTCGGGCTGACAATGGACCACCTGACACGCCCACTCGAAGAAGTCATGCAACTCGATTTTGACGATCAGTTGCAGTATCTGCT
Organism: uncultured Acidobacteriota bacterium; assembly: GCA_963770215.1. Taxonomy (GTDB): domain Bacteria; phylum Acidobacteriota; class Blastocatellia; order Pyrinomonadales; family Pyrinomonadaceae; genus PSRF01. The sequence continues at coordinate 429,183 of CAVYOP010000003.1, read as the reverse complement.
CGAGTTGGCAAAGTCAGCCGCCGTAGTTCCAGTGGATACGACTCTGGCTTACGTCCGTCGCTTGTTCGCGGTCTTTCATAACAACACTCGCGCAGTGATGACTTATCGCGCGGCGGCTTACGACGGCGAGGTCACAATCTTTACTGCTCAAGAGCAACTTACACCTACGCCTGATCAGCAGGCGGCGTGGTCCAACCTGGCACGCGCCGGAGTGCAGGTTTGCAGCATCCCCGGCAATCACTACAGCATCATTAGACCCCCACACGTCCAAACATTGGCGCAACAACTCAACGCCAGTTTGACCCGAGAATCAGCAAAAGCATTGAGCGTTTAAAGACGTTCTTCTCTGCACCACCGTCGGTGGTCTCTGTGTCCTTAATCTCTAAAGGACCTTCCTAAATCTCTGAGAGTTATTCTTATGGCACGCAAAAAAGTAATCATCATCGGCGCCGGCTTAAGCGGGACTCTGATGGCTATCTATCTGGCTCGTCGCGGTTATGAAGTCAACATTCACGAGCGGCGCAAGGACATGCGCCTCGACCCGATTACCAGCGGTCGCTCAATCAACATGACGCTGGCGGCCCGGGGATTGACTGCACTGAAACAGGTTCTCGACCTCGATAAGGTTCTCGAGCTAACCATTCCTCTCGCAGGCCGCATGGTCCATGACGAGCACGGCGCGACCAAGTTCATTCCTTACGGCTCACGAAAAGAGGAAGTCATCTACGCCATCAAACGAAACGATCTCAACATGGCGTTGATGGATGTTGCCGAGACTTATCCCGAAGTCACCATCTCGTTCGGCCAGCGATGCGTTACGGTTGACAAGTACCAGGGCCGGATAGATCTGCTCAACGAAGTCACCAACGAGGCCGCTCAAATCGAAGCCGATTTCATCATCGGCGCCGATGGGACTTTCTCCACCGTTCGGCAGCAGATTCATCGAGGAGAGCGAGCCAACTACCGTCAGGATTTTCTCGATTGCGGTTACAAGGAAGTCTATCTGCCGCCAGGCAAAAACAACACGTTCCAACTGGAGAAGCACGCCCTCCACGTGTGGCCGCGCGGGAGTTGCATGCTCATGGGAATTCCCAACCTCGACGGCTCGTTTGCGCTCACGTGCATCCTGCCGTTCGAAGGCGGCAGGAGTTTCAACGCCCTCACGACGGAAGCCGACGTGCAGACCTTCTTCAATGCGCTTTTTCCTGACGTCACGCCGCTGATTGGAGACTTCGCTCGCTGCTTCCTTGAGAAACCGGTGGCGATGTTTCCGACGACAAAAGTTTATCCGTGGCATCAAGGCCGGGTGGTCCTGCTCGGCGATGCGTGTCACACCGTCACGCCGTTCTACGGTCAGGGAATGAATGCTGCGTTCGAAGATTGTCAGGTAATGGATGCCTGCCTCGAAGAGCACGGCGACAATCCGGAGATTGCGTTCGCACGGTTTCAATCGTTGCGCAAACCAAACACAGATGCGCTGGCCGATCTGTCAGTACAGAACTTTTTTGAGCTGCGCGACAAGGTGCGCTCCCCGTTCCTGCAGGCCCGCAAGAAAATGGACATGGTGCTGCACAAGGTGTTCGCCGATTCATGGCTGCCGCTGTACTCACTTATCACGCACACCACGATCCCGTATGCCGAGGCGATCGAACAGTATCGAAGGCAATGTCGCATCGGCCGAATGATGGGAATGGACGTGGCGCTATTGGCGCTGGCTAGTTGGATTCAGGGCGAGCATGCGGTCAAGCAATGTGCTGAGCTTTTCCGGTCACCCTCGCCCGAGCGGTTAGTTAACAAGTTCGAGATTTCAAAGAGCAGCTAATATGAACCTACTTCGATATTTGCTTCGCTTCTCGCACAGCGCCGTAATCCTCTCGGTTGTAATCGGAGTGATTGCGGGCGCGAGCAGCGCCGGTTTGATTGCCGTCATCAACGCGACGTACAGCAACGGCGGCACTCGAACTTTGATCTGGTCGTTTGCGGCGCTGGGCGTCGTGATGGTGGTGTCAAACCTGCTGTCGCGACTGTTGCTGGTCCAACTCTCGCAACGCGCTATCTACGAGATGCGGGTGCACTTGAGCCGCCGCATACTCGCCGCTTCGCTCGATCGCCTGGAAACACTCGGCGCCGCACGACTCTACGCGACGTTGACTGACGACATCCTCGTGATCGCGAACGCGCTGGTCATCATCCCGCAATTCTGCATCAGCATCGCGATCGTCGTTCTTTGTTTGTTTTACCTGGGTTGGCTTTCGTTGACTGTGCTGGCCGCGTTTTTCGTCGTGATGATTGTCGGCACGATCAGCTACCAGGCGCTGGTGCTTCGCGCGAATTATTACTTGCGTGGCGGACGCGAGGAAGCAACAGCGCTGCTCCAGCACTATCGAGCCCTGACTGAAGGCGTCAAGGAGTTGAAGACTCATCGCGAGCGACGTGAAGCCTTTTTCGAGAAAGGACTCGAGGTGGCTGCTGCGAAAATGCGCCAGGGCAATGTGAAAGGACTGGCGTTCTTTGCCGCGGCTGAAAGTTGGGGACAGTTCCTGTTCTTTCTCTTTATCGGTCTGCTGATCTTCATTCTGCCAAGCCTGGGGAACGTTAGTCCGGCGACGCTCGCGGCCTACACGCTGACGATGCTTTACGTGACTGCGCCGCTGCAAGTGATTCTGGCGCTGTTCCCGGCACTCAGTCGCGCGCGCATTGCACTGCAACAGGTCGAATCACTCGGCTTGTCACTCGAATCAGCCATTGACGTGCCTGCTACAGCGATCGAGCGCCGGGCTAGTGCCGCTCCGAGTGAGCTCGAATTGATCGGCGTCACTCATACTTATCGCACTGAGCATGACGACAGGAACTTTGTGCTCGGCCCGATCGACGTCACCTTCCGCCCCGGTGAGATGGTCTTCATTATCGGAGGAAACGGCAGCGGCAAGACCACGCTGGCCAAGATCATCATCGGTCTCTACTCACCCGAGCAGGGGACGGTCCGGTTGGACGGCGAGACCATCACCGAAGATTTAAGCGAGTATTACCGGCAACACTTCTCGGCGGTGTTTTCTGAGTTCTATCTTTTCGAGAGCTTGCTCGGAGTGGATCGGTACGAGCTTGACGCGCGAGCGCATGAGTATCTGGCCAAGCTCCAGTTGGACCACAAAGTGACGGTGAAGGATGGAGTGTTGTCGACCACCGACCTGTCGCGCGGTCAACGCAAGCGTCTCGCGCTGCTGACGGCTTACCTGGAAGATCGGCCTTTCTACATCTTCGACGAATGGGCCTCAGACCAGGATCCGATCTTCAAGAACATCTTCTACACGCAGCTTCTGCCCGAATTGAAGAGCAGAGGCAAAACACTGATCGTCATTACGCATGACGAGAAATACTTCAACATAGCGGATCGGGTGCTCGAATTGGAGTACGGCAAATTACACCACGATTCGCTGCCTCGCGAACGCGAGATACCGCAACTGGCCTACGCCTCCCCCGTGTCGTAGGAAATACCTTCTCGGCGTCTCTCTGCGTATCTCGGCGTCCTCTGCGTTGAATATAAGTGAAACGCAGAGAGCGCCGAGAGCCGCAGAGGTCGCAGAGTTCAGCCTGGGACACTAATCAAAACAAACTCGGTGCAAGTTCATCATGTATAACGGAATTCTATCTACAATCGGTAACACGCCTCTCGTAAAACTCGAACGCGTCTTTGAAGATGCGGAGTTCAACCTTTACGCCAAGCTGGAAGCATTCAATCCGGGTGGCAGCATCAAGGATCGCACCGCCTTCAGCATCATCCGGCGGGCGATGGACATGGGAGAGATTGGACCACGAACGACCGTCGTCGAGTCCAGCTCGGGCAACATGGGGATCGGTCTCGCTCAGGCTTGCGCCTACTACGGGATCCGTTTCATCTGTGTCGTCGATCCAAAAACCACCCCACTGAACATCGAGATTCTCAAAGCTATGGGCGCAGAGGTCGATCTCGTGTCGGTGCCCGATCGGGCGACGGGAGAATACCTGCCGGCCCGGATCGCACGTGTGGAAGAGTTGCTGCTGACGATCGAAAACAGCTTCTGGCCCGATCAGTACAGCAACATTTACAACGCGCGAGCTCATCATCAAACGATGGGCGAGATCGTCGCAGAGCTGAACGGGAAGGTCGACTATCTATTTTGCGCCACCAGCACCTGCGGCACGATGCGCGGCTGCGCCGAATACGTGCGCGATCACAAGTTGCCGACGAAGATCTTCGCCGTCGACGCGATTGGTAGTGCGATCTTCGGCAACAAAGGATGCAAGCGGTACATACCGGGTCACGGCGCTGCACTGCGGCCACAGCTTTTTCAACCGTGGCTTGCCGATGAGTGCATTCATGTTTCGGATTCACAGTGCGTCATCGGTTGTCGCCGGCTGGTCAAAAAGGAAGCGCTGTTGTGTGGCGGTTCATCGGGAGCAGTGCTGAGTGCGATCGAGATGGTGCGGCATCGCATTCCGCGTCACTCAAACTGCGTGGCGATCTTTCCGGATCGCGGTGAACGTTACCTCGACACGATCTATTCGCCTTCGTGGGTGGAGCAGCACCTGGGCGAGCTGGCGGATTGGGAAGACGAAGAAGCGGAACTTGTCGCAGTCGGCGGCGAGATGCGAACGGGAGCGCAGTCGTGAAGAACCTCAACGTGGAAAGCCCTTTCAAGCCGGGGCCGCCTTCGGGGAAGCGCAGTCCGATACGCGTTACTCAGGAGGAATTGGTCAACAAAGGATCATTGCGTCCCGGGCAGAAGTTGCCTTTGTTGATCGAGCCGCGACTGGGCCGGATCGACGTAGCTGCCTGGATTGCGAATCAACGCGAGTGGATCAGATCGCAACTGCATGACTGCGGCGGGATCCTGCTGCGTGGATTTCAGATCTCGAGTGTTGCAGAGTTTGAGCAAGTGTGCCGCGCGTTGTCAGGTGACCTGATGGAGTATTCCTATCGCTCGACGCCACGGCATCAGGTTGAGGGCCATATCTACACCTCGACGGAGTATCCAGAAGACCAGCATATTCCGCTGCACAACGAAAACTCTTACGCCAGCGCCTGGCCGATGAAGATCTGTTTTTACTGCCGGCAACCTTCGGCCACTGGCGGACAAAGTCCCATCGCCGACAGCCGGCGCGTGTACCAACGGATCAGTCCCGAGGTTCGCGAACGCTTCGCAGCTAAGCAAGTGATGTACGTCCGCAATTACGGGAGTGGAATCGATCTCACCTGGCAGACGGTTTTCCAAACAGACGATCGCGCCGAAGTTGAAGCGTATTGCGAGGCGGCGCAAATCAGATGGCAATGGGGCGAAGGTGAGCGATTGAAGACGTGGCAAGTGCGTCCGGCAGTGGCCCAACATCCGCAGACGGGAGAAATGGTCTGGTTCAATCAGGCGCACCTGTTCCACGTCACAAATCTGCCGCCGGATGTAAGTGAGTCGTTGCTGGAAACAGTCGGTGAAGAAGGTTTGTCGCGCCATTCATACTATGGCGATGGTAGTGCAATCGAACCCGAAGCGCTGGCGGAGATTCGCCAGGCTTACGAACAGGAAACGATCGAATTTGATTGGGAGTCGGGCGATCTGTTGTTGCTGGACAATATGCTTGTCGCGCACAGCAGACGTCCATATACCGGCTCACGCAGTGTCTTAGTGGGCATGGCTGAGCCGAACCAGATGCAAACTTAATTTCTTAATTCAAGGAGAAAAACATGAGCGAAGACAGAGAAGACAACACCATCTACAAAGTAGTGGTCAACCACGAAGAGCAGTATTCCATCTGGCCGGCCGATCGCGAGAATGCGCTTGGTTGGAATGACGCGGGAAAAAGCGGCCCGAAGGCCGAGTGTCTGGCTTACATCAAAGAGGTGTGGACCGACATGCGGCCGCTCAGCCTGAGAAAGAAGATGGAAGCTGCGGCGTAAGTAACAAATATTCTCGCGCAAAACTCACGAAGCGTTATTACGCCGAAGGCGTTGGGTAATTCCAGCCCAGGGTTGTTTCAACCCTGGGTCAAGTGACAAGAAATAATAAACACTGAAAGTGTTCGGTTTGCAGTTGAAACTCCTTCAGAGTTCAAAAGCTTAAGGTTTGACTCCACCCAGGGTTGAAGCAACCCTGGGCTGGAATTATCTAACGCCTTCGGCGTTTTACACTGCCGAGATCTTTCTCGTAAGAAGTTTTTTCAATGAGCAGTTCTTTGTATCGCAATTGGGGTGAGCTACTGCGTTGGCGAGCGACTCACCAACCGGAACGCAACGCCTATACTTTTCTTCGAGACGGCGAGCTCGAAGAGAGTTCGTTTACTTACGCGCAATTGGATCGTAAGGCGCGCGCAATCAGTGCGTGGCTGCAATCCGAGCACGCGCTGGGCGAGCGCGTCCTGTTGCTGTTTCCTCCCGGACTTGAGTACATCAGTGCGTTCTTCGGTTGTTTGTATGCCGGCGCGATTGCTGTGCCAGCCTATCCACCGCATCAGAACAGAAATCTGTTGCGGCTTGAAAAACTGGTCGGCGACGCGCAGGCGAGCATCGCGCTCACCACCTCTCGCTACGAGGAAGCAGTGACGTCGCTGCCGGTCGAGATACGTAGCCTCACAATTGAGAGTATTCCCGAAACGCTCGGTGAGGATTGGCGCGAGCCGTCTATTTCACCGGACCACCTGGCTTTCTTGCAGTACACCTCCGGATCGACCGGCAATCCGAAGGGCGTCATGCTGACTCACGAAAACCTGTTTCACAACTCGACACTGTTGGCTCGCAGTTTTGGTTACAACGCTGACAGTCATTGCGTCAGTTGGCTGCCGGTTTATCACGACATGGGGCTGATCGGCGCGGTGCTTCAGCCACTGTTCGGAGGGTATCCGTGCACGTTGATGTCGCCGTTTTCATTTCTCCAGCGTCCGGTGAGATGGCTGGAAGCGATCTCGCGACACCGCGCGGTCGTCAGTGGTGGTCCAAACTTCGCGTACGGATTGTGTGCGGCGAGAGTCACTCCAGAACAACGGGCGACTTTGGACCTGAGTGGTTGGGAAGTGGCCTTCAATGGCGCTGAGCCAATCCGGAAAGAAACGTTGGATCAGTTTGCGGCGGTGTTTCGCGAATGTGGTTTTCGTCGCGAGTCGTTCTTCCCTTGTTACGGTTTGGCAGAAGCCACGTTGATGGTTTCCGGTGGACCGCGATCGACGTTGCCCAATGTCACGAGTGTGAGTGAAGACGGTAATGAGCGTGAAGTTGTTGGCAGTGGCAGCGCTGAATTGGGGCAGGAGATTGCGATCGTCAATCCTCGAACACTCGAGCGATGCAGTCCTGACGAAGTGGGTGAGATCTGGGTGTCAGGCGCGAGTGTTGCCAAAGGGTATTGGAACTTGCCCGACGAGACGGAGCGGATCTTCAAAGCGCGGCTGGCCGGCTCGGGTGATGGTCCATTCCTGCGCACCGGCGATTTAGGCATCGTGCGCGGCGGCGATCTGTTCGTCACGGGTCGTTTGAAAGACCTGATCATAATTCGTGGAGTGAATCACTATCCGCAGGACATCGAGTTGACTGTCGAGCGTTCACATCGTGCATTACGGCCTACGTGTGGCGCAGCTTTTTCAGTGGAGGCGGGCAGTGACGAACAGCTTGTGATTGTGCAGGAGGTGGACCTGCGAAAGCGGGCCGATCTCGATACGGTTATCGGCGTGATTCGTCAGGCTGTTACTGAGAGTCACGAGTTACAGGCTCACGCGGTGGTCCTGATAAAAGCCGGAAGTATTCCGAAGACCTCGAGTGGCAAGATTCAGCGTGGCGCGTGCCGCGAGGCGTTCGTTAACGGCGACCTTGTGGTCGTAAAAGAATGGCGAGATGGAACCGTTGCCGAGCGCGAAGTGTCAGTGCCGGTGAGCAAAGCTTCGGGCCGCCAAAGCGTTGAGAGCGTGCAGTCGTGGTTGACGTCATATTTTGCCAACCGGCTTGGCGTTGCGGTCGATCCCAATCTGCCGATTACTCGCTATGGTCTTGATTCGATCAAGGCGATCGAACTCCTGCACAGCCTGGAGCTGGAACTGGGCGCGAGCTTGCCGGTGAATGCGATTCTCGAAGGGCCGACGGTGCCGGAATTGGCGGAGAAAGTCTTCGCGCTGGCGCCGAGTGAAGGCAGGGAAGTTGAGGAAACTTCGTCGACGACGGACGAGCTGCAGCCGTGCTCACACGGTCAAAGAGCATTGTGGTTCCTCCAGCAACTTGCTCCGGAAAGTTCCGCTTACAACATTGCGAGCGCCGTAAAGATCAAGAGCCCGCTGGATGTGAATGCGTTGCGCCAGGCGTTTCAGTTGCTGGTCGATCGGCATCCTGCTTTGCGAACTTCGTTTGTCGCCGTCAGTGGGCAACCGTTTCAGAAGATTCACGAGCAGCAGGAAGTAAGTTTCGACTATGTCGAGGCGAGCGGTTGGAGTGAGGAGTTTCTCGAAGATCGGCTTGCCGACGAAAGTCATCGTCCGTTCGATTTGACGTCTGGTCCATTGCTGCGCGTTTCTGTTTTCCAAAGAGCGCCACAGGAACATCTCGTGCTGTTGACGATGCACCACATCGTCACTGACTTGTGGTCCATCTCGATTCTGTTCGCCGAGCTGGGCGATCTTTATCAGTCGCTCGTCTCCGGAATGACGAAACAACTGCCGCCGCTGAAACTTCAGTTCACCGATTTTGTCAGGCGCGATGCCGAGGTGCTTGCCGGCGCGCAAGGCGAACGGCTGTGGGATTACTGGCAAAAGCAGTTGTCAGGCAATTTGCCGATTCTGAACCTGCCGACCGATCGTCCGCGGCCGGTGGTGCAAACTTATCAAGGTGCAACGCAGTCGTTTCAGATCGATAAGGAATTGACGGAAAAGCTCAAGGCGCTGGGCCAGGAGCATGACGCAACGCTCTTCGTGACCATGTTAGCGGCTTTCGAGATTCTGCTTTACCGCTATACCGGACAGGAAGATGTGGTCGTCGGATTTCCGTCGTCCGGACGCAGGTGGGCCGAGTCTGCCGGTGTGATTGGTTATTTCGTGAATCCAGTTGCGTTGCGCGCGGATCTGTCCGGTCTGTCGACGTGCCGCGAGTTGCTGGCGCGAGTGCGTGACGGTGTGCTCGTCGCTCGCGAACATGAGTCTTATCCGTTCGCGTTGCTGGTCGAGCGATTACAACCGGAACGCAACGCGAGCCATTCGCCGCTGTTTCAGGTGATGCTCGTATTTCAGCAGACGTCTGTTTTCAATGAAGCCGGACTGGCTCAATTCGCGCTCGGTGAAGCGGGTGCGGAGATTGAGTTGGGAGGGTTGCAACTTGAATCAGTGACGTTGAAGAAGCGGTCTGCGCAATTCGATCTCACGCTCAATCTGGTTGAGACGGTCGACGGGTTGAAGGCTTCCATCGAATACAACTCAGACTTGTTTCAGGCGGCAACGATCGGGCGGATGGTGGAGCACTACCAGCAGGTGGTGGCGGCGATCGGAGCGGACGCGGAGCAACGGATCTCGGAGCTGGAGCTGTTGAGTGAAGCGGAGCGGCAGCAACTGCTGGTGACGTTTAACGACACGGCTGTGCCGCGTGAGACAGCAGGTGTTTGTTTGCACCAGATGTTTGAACAGCAGGCGGCGCGCGAGCCGGCAGCAGTGGCGGTGATCAGTGGCGACAAGCAGTGGAGCTATGGCGAGTTGAACGAGCGGGCGAACCAACTGGCGCATTACCTGCGCGGGTTGGGCGTGGGAACGGAGTCGTTGGTGGGCGTTTGTTTGCGACGTTCGGCGGAGATGGTGGTGGCGTTGCTGGGGATAATGAAAGCCGGGGGCGCGTATCTGCCGCTTGATCCGGAGTATCCGGCCGACCGTGTGAGCTTCATGCTGGGAGACGCCGGGGCGACAGTGCTGCTGACCGAAGCACAGTGGGTGGCGCGCTTCAGCGACTTCAGTTTGCGCGTGGTGAGCCTGGATGAAGAGCAGGAACAGATAGCCGCGTGTGAGAAGAGCAGTCCGAAGAATGAAGTAGGACCGGCGAACCTGGCGTATGTGATCTACACGTCGGGTTCGACAGGACAGCCGAAGGGCGTGGCGATCACGCATGCGAGCGCGGTGGAGATGGTGCAGTGGGCGCGTGGACTGTACTCGGATGAAGAGTTGCGGCAGGTGGTGGCGGGCACATCGTTGTGCTTTGACCTGTCGGTGTACGAAGTGTTCGTGCCGCTGAGCACGGGCCAGACAGTGGTGGTAGTAGAGAACGTGTTGCAGTTGCAGAGTCAGCCAACAACGGCGAGTTTGCTGAACAGTGTGCCATCGGCAGTGAAAGAGTTGTTGCGATTGGGCGGGATGCCGGAGACGGTGCAGACGGTGAACCTTGCTGGTGAGCCATTGAGCCGGGAATTGGTGGAGCAGTTGTATGCGAGTGGGGTGGAGAAAGTCTACAACCTGTATGGACCAAGCGAAGACACAACCTACTCGACGTGGGCGCTGATCGCAGGCGGAGTAACAAGCCAGCCGGAGATTGGGCGGCCGGTGAGCAACACGCAGGCATATGTGCTGGACGGACATCAGCAGCTAGCACCGGCCGGAGTGGTCGGTGAGTTGTACCTGGGCGGCGCCGGGTTGGCGCGCGGCTACCTGGGACGGCCGGAACTGACGGCGGAGCGGTTTGTGCCGGATGGGTTCAGTGGGCGAGCGGGAGCACGGTTGTACCGCACGGGCGATTTGGTGCGCTGGCGAGCGGATGGAGTGTTGGAGTACCTGGGACGCGCGGACGAGCAGGTGAAGATCCGCGGGTTCCGCATTGAGTTAGGAGAAGTGGAAGCAGCACTGCGGCGGCAGGAGTGGGTGCAGGAAGCAGTGGTGCTGGTGCGCGATGAGGCGGGCGAGAAACGGCTGGTGGCGTATGTGGTAGCGCCGCAGCAGGTGAGCGCGGCAGAGTGGCGCAGTGAGTTGAAGCAATGGTTGCCGGACTACATGGTGCCGTCGCAGGTGGTGTGGCTGAGTGAGTTGCCGTTGACACCGAATGGAAAGATCGACCGGCGGGCGCTGGCGCGGATGCCGCTGGCGGAGCAATGGAGCGCGGGAAGACTTTCAACCGCCGCAGACGCCGACGGAAGAGTTGGTGGCGGCGCTGTGGTCGCAACTGCTGCCGGTGAAACAGATCAGCCGCTTTGACAACTTCTTCGAGTTAGGCGGTCACTCCCTGCTTGCCACGCAAGTCATTTCACGTGTGCGTGAGACATTCCGGATCGAGCTGCCGCTGCGCACGATGTTCGTGGCGCCAACACTCGTCGCGCTGGCTAGAAAGATCGACAGCTTCACCCAGGATCTGACGATCACTTCCATTGCTTCCATTCAACGGACATCACGTGTCGGAGATCTGCCGCTCTCGTTTGCGCAACAGCGCTTGTGGTTTCTGGATCAGTGGGCGCCGCAGAATTCGTTCTACAACATGCCGGCAACCGTGTCGCTGAAAGGCGAACTTAATCGCGCAGCGCTGGAATACGCGTTTCGCGCGATCGTGGATCGTCACGAAGTCCTGCGCACTACTTTTCCATTCAGCGACAACGGAGCGCCGGTGCAATCGATCGCGCCGGCACAAGTAGCACTGCCGCTGATTGATCTCAGCGACGTCGCGCCGGAGGCGCAACAACGAGAAGTCCAACGACTAAGTCGTGCAGAAGCAGTTCATCCATTCGACCTCGCCCAAGGACCACTGCTGCGTGTAAGTCTCGTCTGCCTGGACCGGAACGAGCATTTGCTGTTTGCCACCATGCACCACATCGTCAGCGACGGCTGGAGCATGGGAGTGCTGACGAACGAGCTGGCGCAACTTTACGGCTCATTCATCGCAGGCAAACCAGCCACGCTTCCTGAGTTGCCGATTCAATACGCCGACTACGCTTTGTGGCAGCGGGAGTAGTTGCAAGGCGAGGTGCTGGAAGAGCAACTGCAATACTGGAAACAGCAACTCGGCGATTCGTCTGAAGTGCTCGAGCTGCCTGCGGATCATCCGCGCCCGGCAAGCCGCAGTTACCAGGGAGCGCGTGTTCCGTTCTCACTTTCTTCCGAACTGACCGAAGCACTGAAACAGTTGAGCCGCAGCGAAGGTGTGACGCTTGTTTATGTTACTGCTGGCGGCGTTTCAGACGTTGCTGCATCGCTATTCGCAACAACAGCAGATCACGATCGGCACGCCGGTGGCCGGCCGGACGCGCACGGAAGTCGAGCCGCTGATTGGGTTCTTTGTGAACACGCTCGTGCTGCGGACGGACTTCGCCGGCGATCCCACGTTTGCAGAGTTGCTGCAGCGAGTGAAGAGGTGGCGTTGGGAGCGTATGCGCACCAGGAAGTGCCGTTTGAGAAGCTGGTGGAGGAGTTGGAGGTTGAGCGGAGTCTGAGTCACACGCCGTTGTTTCAGGTGATGTTCGCGATGCAAAACATGGCGCTGCCGCCGTTGCGACTGCCGCAGTTGGAGTTGGAAGTGCTGGAGGCCGAGCGCGAAACGACGCAATTCGATCTGGTGCTGTTCATGGGTGAATCCGGCGAGCAGTTGATGGGCCAACTCCAATACAGCACAGACCTGTTCGAGGCGGCGACGATCGGACGCATGGCTGAGCATCTGGAGCAGTTGCTGCAAAGCATCGTGGCGGCGCCGCAGCAACACGTCAACCGTTTGCCGTTGCTGAGCGAGCGCGAGCGGGAGCAGTTGGTGGTGGAGTTGAACAACGAGCGGCTGGAGTATGCGCCGGAAGCATTGGTGCCGGAGTTGTTTGAGGCGCAAGTGAGACGCGCACCGCAGGCGCTGGCCGTGGTGGATGAGACGCAGCAGTTGACGTATGGCGAGCTGAACGAGCGTGCCGACCAACTGGCGCGGCAACTGCGCACGTTGGGTGTGGGGCCGGAGACCGTCGTCGGCGTTTGTATGGAACGTTCGGTGGAGTTGGTGGTGGCGCTGTTGGCCGTGCTGAAAGCTGGTGGTGCGTATCTGCCGCTGGACCTCAGTTATCCGGCCGCGCGGCTGGCGTTCATGCTGAATGATGCGCAGGCGGCAGTATTGTTGACTACGACGACGGTGTTGCCGCAGTTGACGGTGCCGGCAGCGACCCGCGTGGTGTGTTGTGATGTTGAGTTGAGCGGTGAAGTTAGTGAAGCACTGCTGCCGCAGGTGAGTGCCGGGAGCCTGGCGTATGTGATCTACACGTCGGGGTCCACAGGACAGCCGAAAGGCGTGATGATCAGTCACGGAGCGTTGCTGAACCTGGTGCAGTGGCACAACAGCGAATACGAGTTGACGAGTGAGGATCGCGTGACGCAGCTAGCATCAGTGGCGTTTGATGCGGCGGTGTGGGAGCTGTGGCCGGCATTGTGCGCGGGGGCGAGTGTGCAGTTGGTGCCGGAAGAAGTGCGGACGTTAGTAGGACAACTGCCACAGTGGCTGAGTGAAAGGGAAGTGACGGTGAGCTTTTTGCCGACGCCGTTGGCGGAGCAGGTGCTGCGGCAGGAGTGGCCGGCAGAAAGTCGGCTGCGCTTTCTGTTGACTGGCGGCGATCAGTTGCACGTGTACCGCGGTGAGGTTGGCTTTGCGGTGGTGAATCACTACGGGCCGACAGAAGCGACGGTGTTGTGCACGGCGGGGGCAGTGGCCCGGCGAGCGGAAGTAAGCGGCGTGTTACCGCCGATAGGCCGGGCCGTGGCGAACACGCAGGTGTATGTGCTGGACGAGTGGCAGCAGTTGGCGCCGCGCGGTGTGGTAGGGGAGTTGTACATCGGCGGCGCGGGTGTGGCGCGTGGCTATCTTGGCCGAGCCGAGCTGACGGCGGAGCGGTTTGTGCCGGACGCGGTGAGCGGGCGCAGGGGCGAACGGTTGTACCGGACGGGAGACCTGGTGCGTTATCGGGCGGACGGCGAGTTGGAGTATGTGGGGCGAGCGGACCAGCAGGTGAAGGTGCGCGGCTACCGGATCGAGTTAGGAGAGATCGAAGCGGTGCTGCGGGAGCACGAAGCTGTCGCGGAGAGCGTGGTAGTAGCACAGCGGGAAAACGGACATGAGCCGCGGTTGGTGGCGTATGTGACCGGCGCGTTTGCAGACGAACACATAGCGCTGGAAGAGTTGCGGCAGATGGTGCAGGTGAAGTTACCGCAGTACATGGCGCCGACGAGCTACGTAGTATTGCCGGAACTGCCGCTGACGGCCAACGGCAAAGTCGACCGCCAGCAGCTTCCCGCGTTCGATCGCGGGTTGAATGAAGCAACGTACATCGGCCCACGCACGCCGACGGAAGAGTTACTCGCGCAAATGTGGTGCGATGTGTTTGAAGTTGAGCGGGTAAGCGTAACGGAGAACTTTTTCGACCTGGGAGGTCATTCGCTCCTGGCCACGCAGGCGCTTTCGCGAATCCGCAGAGAATTCGATGTCGAGTTTTCAGTACGCAGTTTCTTTGAGTCTCCCACGATCGCGCAACTCGCTGCGTTGATCGAAGAAGCTCAACAAAAGAACCGAGAAATGGGAAAGACGGCGATCCTTCCTGTCATCCGAGAGGCGCGCCGTATCAAACTATCAGCCCTCCATCGCTGATCAATTAAATCGTTTTCAATCCAGAGAAACAAAACATGATCTCCGAATACTCTTCATTAACCTTGGAAGAGACGTCTGCCGACGTCTTTGTCTTTCCGGCTTCCTTTGCACAGCAACGACTCTGGTTTCTGCATCAGCTCGATACAGAGAGTCCTGTTTATCACATTGCCGCTGCGATGCGTCTCACCGGCGCGCTCGACGTGAAAGCGCTCGAGCGGAGTCTCGGCGAGATCGTGCAGCGGCATGAAGCGCTGCGGACGGCGTTCATGGAAGTTGATGAACAACTCGCGCAGGTGGTCCATCCCGTTGTTGGTTCAGCGCTCACAGTGATCGATCTTGCGGAACTGACCGACGCCGCGCGGGAGGCAACGGTAAAAAGGCTGACGATCGAAGACACTGCGCAACCTTTCAATCTTGCTCAAGCGCCGTTGCTGCGCGTGACGTTGCTGCGCACCAGCGCGACCGATCACATGTTGCTGATCACGATGCATCACATCATTAGCGACGGCTGGTCAGTGGGGGTGCTGATTCGGGAGTTGAGCACTTTGTACAACTCCTCTGTCACGGGCAAGCGCCGGACTTTGCCGCCGTTGCGATTGCAGTACGCCGATTTTTCAGAATGGCAGCAGCAATGGCTGCAAGGCGAAGTGCTGGAGAAACAACTCGACTACTGGCGCAAACAGTTGAGCGGAGAGTTGCCCGTGTTGCAACTGCCGGCAGAGCGCACGCGACCGGCATTGCCGAGTTATCGAGGCGGTTATTGCACCGTTGCATTGCCGGCTGAGCTGGTGGCGCAGTTGGAAGCATTGAGCCGGCGCGAAGGCGTGACGTTGTTTATGACCTTGTACGCGGCGTTCGTCGCGTTGCTGCATCGCTACAGCGGACAGCAGCAGATCGTGACCGGGACAGTAATCGCGAACCGCAATCGTGTGGAGACAGAAGCACTGATCGGCTTCTTCGTGAATGCGCTGGCATTGCGCGTGGAGTGCAGCGGCAGAGAGCGGTTCGTGGAGCTCTTGCAGCGCGTGAAGGAAGTGACGTTGGGAGCATACGCGCACCAGGACGTGCCGTTTGAGCGGGTGGTCCAGGAATTGGGAGTGGAGCGGGAGTTAAGCAGGAACCCGCTGTTTGAGGTGATGTTCACGTTGCAGAATCATCCGCACTCGGCAGTGCAGATGACGAACTTGCGGGTGGATGCAGAGGAGATCCATACGGGCACGGCGAAGTTTGATTTGAATGTGACGTTGTCACGTGAGGGCGAGCGCGTGACGGGTTACTTTCAATACAGCGCGGACCTGTTTTCAGAGCGGACGATTGGGCGGATGGTGGAGCACTACCAGCAGGTGGTGGCGGCGATCGGAGCGGACGCGGAGCAACGGATCTCGGAGCTGGAGCTGTTGAGTGAAGCGGAGCGGCAGCAACTGCTGGTGACGTTTAACGACACGGCTGTGCCGCGTGAGACAGCAGGTGTTTGTTTGCACCAGATGTTTGAACAGCAGGCGGCGCGCGAGCCGGCGGCAGTGGCGGTGATCAGTGGCGACAAGCAGTGGAGCTATGGCGAGTTGAACGAGCGGGCGAACCAACTGGCGCATTACCTGCGCGGGTTGGGCGTGGGAACGGAGTCGTTGGTGGGCGTTTGTTTGCGACGTTCGGCGGAGATGGTGGTGGCGTTGCTGGGGATAATGAAAGCCGGGGGCGCGTATCTGCCGCTTGATCCGGAGTATCCGGCCGACCGTGTGAGCTTCATGCTGGGAGACGCCGGGGCGACAGTGCTGCTGACCGAAGCACAGTGGGTGGCGCGCTTCAGCGACTTCAGTTTGCGCGTGGTGAGCCTGGATGAAGAGCAGGAACAGATAGCCGCGTGTGAGAAGAGCAGTCCGAAGAATGAAGTAGGACCGGCGAACCTGGCGTATGTGATCTACACGTCGGGTTCGACAGGACAGCCGAAGGGCGTGGCGATCACGCATGCGAGCGCGGTGGAGATGGTGCAGTGGGCGCGTGGACTGTACTCGGATGAAGAGTTGCGGCAGGTGGTGGCGGGCACATCGTTGTGCTTTGACCTGTCGGTGTACGAAGTGTTCGTGCCGCTGAGCACGGGCCAGACAGTGGTGGTAGTAGAGAACGTGTTGCAGTTGCAGAGTCAGCCAACAACGGCAAGTTTGCTCAACAGTGTGCCATCGGCAGTGAAAGAGTTGTTGCGATTGGGCGGGATGCCGGAGACGGTGCAGACGGTGAACCTTGCTGGTGAGCCATTGAGCCGGGAATTGGTGGAGCAGTTGTATGAGAGTGGGGTGAAGAAGGTCTACAACCTGTATGGACCAAGCGAAGACACAACCTAC
Organism: uncultured Acidobacteriota bacterium; assembly: GCA_963770215.1. Classification (GTDB taxonomy): domain Bacteria; phylum Acidobacteriota; class Blastocatellia; order Pyrinomonadales; family Pyrinomonadaceae; genus PSRF01. Next base: position 412,278 of record CAVYOP010000003.1, on the reverse strand, counting down.
TCGACGTGGGCGCTGATCGCAGGCGGAGTAACAAGCCAGCCGGAGATTGGGCGGCCGGTGAGCAACACGCAGGCGTATGTGCTGGATGGACATCAGCAGCTAGCGCCGGCCGGAGTGGTCGGTGAGTTGTACCTGGGCGGCGCCGGGTTGGCGCGCGGATACCTGGGACGGCCGGAACTGACGGCGGAGCGGTTTGTGCCGGATGGGTTCAGTGGGCGAGCGGGAGCACGGTTGTACCGCACGGGCGATTTGGTGCGCTGGCGAGCGGATGGAGTGTTGGAGTACCTGGGACGCGCGGACGAGCAGGTGAAGATACGCGGGTTCCGCATTGAGTTGGGAGAAGTGGAAGCAGCACTGCGGCGGCAGGAGTGGGTGCAGGAAGCAGTGGTGCTGGTGCGCGATGAGGCGGGCGAAAAACGGCTGGTGGCGTATGTGGTAGCGCCGCAGCAGGTGAGCGCAGCAGAGTGGCGCAGTGAGTTGAAGCAATGGTTGCCGGACTACATGGTGCCGTCGCAGGTGGTGTGGCTGATGGCGTTGCCGCTGACACCGAATGGAAAGATCGACCGGCGGGCGCTGGCGCGGATGCCGCTGGCAGACAATGGAACGCGGGAAGACTTTCAACCGCCGCAGACGCCGACGGAGGAGTTGGTGGCGGCACTATGGTCGCAACTGCTGCCGGTGAAACAGATCAGCCGCTTTGACAACTTCTTCGAGTTAGGCGGTCACTCGCTGCTTGCCACGCAAATGCTTGCTCGCATTCGTAACGTGCTGCACATCGAAGTGCCGCTGCGCGTGTTCTTCGAAAATCTTGTGCTGCATGAGCTGGCCCAGCAAATCGATTCGTATTCACAACAAACTACTAACCTCTTGCAAGGCATTACCCGCAACTCTGTTGCGTCGCCACCGCTCTCCTTCTCACAAGAGCGCCTGTGGTTTCTCGAACAACTCAATCCGGACAATTACGCTTACCGGATTCCGATCGCCATTCGCATGCACGGCCCATTATCCCACCAGTCGCTGGAGCGTAGTCTTCGCGAAGTCGTGCGCCGCCACGAAGTGTTACGGACTTCGTTTCGCTTACTCGACGATGGACCAGTACAGATCCTCCACGACGCAGATGACTTTCAAATGCGGGTTGCGGATCTGGGCACACTCGACGATGCGCACCGGGAAAGCGAGTTGCAACGGTTGATGCAGGCGGAGATCGAACAGCGGCTCAATTTGGCTGACGATAAATTGTTCCACGCCGGGCTGGTCCAACTAGCGCCGGAGGAGCATGTGCTCGTCGTGACCATGCACCACATCATCAGCGATGGCTGGTCCCTGGGCGTGCTGATCGAAGAAATCTCCGCTGTTTATTCAGCAGATCTCATCGGCGAGGCAGCGACGTTAGCAGAACTGCCCATTCAGTACAGCGATTACGCGATCTGGCAGCGGAATTGGCTGCAGGGCGAAGTTTTAGAACAACAGTTGGCGTACTGGAGAGAACAGATAAAAGGCGCGGAGACAGTTCTCGACCTGCCAACCGACAAGCCACGTCCGGCAGTGCAAACGTTCAATGGCGGACTGGAATCGCACGTGCTGCCCGCCGAGCTGGCCCAGTCTTTGACCAGGCTGAGCCAGGCAGAAGGAGTGACATTGTTTATGACGCTCCTCGCAGGTTTTCAAATTTTGCTGGCGCGCTATTCGGGTCAAAAACAGTTTCTCATCGGCACCCCGATCGCAGGTCGCCGCTTGCAAGAGCTGGAAGGACTGATCGGGTTCTTCGCGAATACACTCGTGCTGCGGACCGACATCACCGGCGCTGAGTCTGGCCGCGAGCTGCTGGCGAAGGTGCGTGAGACTTGTCTTGGCGCGTATTCACACCAGGACGTGCCGTTGGAAGTGCTGATTGAAGGCGTAGAAGAGCGCGACTTGAGCCGCAGCCCGCTGTTCCAGGTTTTGTTTGTGCTGCAAAACGCTCCGCTCTCGCAGTTGAACTTTCCGGGTGTGACTCCAAGCCAGATCGAGGTTGACAAGGGCACAGCGATTTTCGATTTGACTCTTTCGATTTCTGACGCGCCAGGCGGCGGACTCTGGGCCTCGGTCGAATACAACACCGATCTGTACGAACGCGCCACCATCCGGCGAATACTGGACCACTACCAGATGGTGCTCCAGTCGTTGGTTGCCAATCCGTCGCAGCGCACCGCCGATCTGCCGCTATTAACGCAGCCGGAGCGGCAACAGATACTTGTCGAATGGAATGATACGCGCGAGCCGGAGCCACAGGTGCTGTGCGCTCACGAGTTGTTCGAGCAACAGGTCGAGCTGACACCTGAAGCTGTAGCTTTGATCTTTGACGATCAGGAGTTGAGTTACGCCGACTTGAATCGCAGGGCGAATGAATTGGCCCACCGTCTGCGAGCACACGGCGTCGGGCCTGACACCGCGGTTGCGATCTGCATGCAGCGTTCAGTGGAGATGATGGTGGCAGTGTTGGGCGTCCTGAAGGCCAACGGCGCTTACGTTCCACTCGATCCGGAATACCCGCAAGAACGCCTCGAATTCATGCTCGAGGATTCGCAGGCAACCGTGCTGCTCACGCAGCAAAAACTGGTTGACCGTCTGCCTAAAGGTCAGGCGCTTACGTTGGTCCTCGATACCGATCAAGAAGAAACTAACGTTTACGATAATCCGGCGAACTATGCGACCGCCGAGAATCTCGCGTACATCATCTACACCTCCGGCTCGACTGGCAGACCGAAAGCTGTCGCCATGCCTCATGGGCCGCTGGTCAACCTGATCTCATTTCAGAAGCGGCTTCCGGATCGCACACCTGCGCCGCGCACGCTTCAGTTCACGTCGCTTAGTTTCGACGTATCGTTCCAGGAATTGTTTTCGACCTGGTCCACTGGCGGTGCGCTCGTATTAATTCGCGAGGAGACACGGCTGGATCCGCGAGAGTTGGTCCGCGTGCTCTCAAGTGCAAAAGTAGAGCGTTTGTACCTGCCTTTCGTGGCCCTGCAACATCTCGCTACGGAAGTCGCGACTGAACCTGCTTCAGCGCGAGAGCTTAAGCTTACGGAGATCATCACCGCGGGTGAACAGCTCAAGATCACGAAAGAGATTCGTGAATTTCTGACAGTAGTCGAAGGATGCCGGTTGGACAATCACTACGGTCCAGCCGAGTGTCACGTCGTCAGTACTTTCTGCCTGACTGGTTCACGTCACGACTGGCCCGAGTTGCCGCCGATTGGCCGGCCGATCGCGAATTCACAACTCTACGTGCTCGACGAGCGCCTGCAACCGGTGCCGGCCGGAGTCACTGGCGATCTGTACCTGGGCGGCGACTGCGTAGCACGTGGTTACTTGAATCGTCCGGAGCTGACGGCGGAGAAATTCATCCCCGATCCGTTCAGTGCCGAAAAAGGAAACAGACTCTACCGAACGGGAGATCTCGCAAGATACCGCAAGGATGGAGAGGTTGAGTTTCTTGGCCGCAAAGATAACCAGGTCAAAGTGCGAGGTTTCCGCATCGAGCTTGGCGAGATCGAGTCGGTGCTTTCAGCGCATCCTGCGATTCGCGAGGCAGTCGTAACCGTGAACACAGCGGTGAACAATCAGAACCGGTTGGTTGCTTACTGGGTCGGCGCGCAACCGGAAGAGTTATCCGCGGGCGACTTGCGCAGCTATCTGCAAGAGCGACTGCCGCAGTACATGATTCCGGCAGTGTTCGTGCAGTTGAGCGGCTTGCCGCTGACGCCGAGTGGCAAAGTCGATCGGAAAGCGTTGCCCGCTCCGTCCGGAGAAGTCACCACAGACGAAACGCGGCAAGTGGATGCGCGCACGCCGTTGGAGGAGTTGCTGGTCCAACTGTGGAGTGAAGTGTTGGGTGTCGAACGCGTTGGTGTGACGGAAAGTTTCTTTGACCTCGGCGGCCATTCGTTGCTGGCGACTCAAGTCGTGTCGCGCGTGCGCAGGCAGTTCGGAGTCGATCTGCCGGTGCGGACGCTGTTTGAGTCTCCGACGATCGCGGGGCTTGCGACGCAGATTGAAAAGGTATGGCGGCCGGGAGAGGTCGTAACCGAAGAGCCAATCAACCCGCGCACGCACACGGACCACCCGGCTTTATCTTTTGCCCAGGAGCGTTTGTGGTTCTTCCAGCACTTCCAACCGAAGAGCACGGTGTACCACATACCTTCCTCCGCACATCTGTTTGGTCCATTGAACGTCGCGGCGCTCCAAAAGAGTATTAACGGATTGATTGCTCGACACGAGACCCTGCGCACTTCGTTCGTAGCCATCAAGGCGCAGCCGGTGCAATTCATCACCGCGGAGCCAAAACCTTTTGTCCTGCCCGTAATTGATCTGACCAGGCTGAGTGAGAGCGCGCGGAAAGCAGAAATTGCCCGCCTCACACAGAATGAAGCTGAAACACTATTCAATCTTGCCGAAGCGCCGTTATTGCGCGTGACGTTGGTGCGCACCAGCGCGCGGGCGCATGTGCTGCTGATCACAGTGCATCACATCATCAGTGACGGCTGGTCGGAAGCAGTGCTGATTCGAGAACTGACCACTTTGTATAACGCTTTCGTGGCGGGCGAGACGCCGTCGTTGCCGCCGTTGCGCATACAGTATGCGGATTACTCCGAATGGCACCGGGAATGGTTACAGGGCGAAGCGCTCGAACAGCAACTGGACTATTGGCGCAAACAGTTGGGCGGAGAGTTGCAGGTATTACAACTTCCGCTGGAGCGAGAACGACCGGCGCTGCCGACTTATCATGGCAGCCGCCGTCCGGTTGAGCTGTCGCCGGAATTGACCACGCAGTTGGACGCTTTGAGCCGGCGCGAAGGCATGACGACGTTCATGGTGTTGTATGCGGGGTTCGTCGCATTGCTGCATCGCTACAGCGGCCAGCAGGACATCGTGACCGGAACCGCGATCGCAAATCGCAATCGAATGGAGACAGAGGCGCTGATCGGCTTCTTCGTGAATGCGCTCGCGATGCGAGTGCAGTGTAGCGGCGAAGAACCGTTCGTCGACGTGTTGCGCCGCGTGAAGGACGTGACGCTGGGAGCGTATGCGCACCAGGACGTGCCGTTTGAGCGAGTGGTTCAGGAATTGGAAGTGCCGCGCGACATGAGCCGGAATCCGCTGTTTGAGGTGATGTTCACAGTCCAGAATCAGCCGCAGGCGACCGGCGTGCAGATGGAAGGGCTGCTGGTGGAGCTGGCGGAAGTTGACACAGGCAAGTCGAGGTTTGACTTGAACGTGGTCCTGGGCCGCGACACGGAACACGTGGAAGGTTGGTTCCAATACCGGGCTGAGCTGTTTAGTGAGCAGACGATCGCGCGCATGGTGGACCACTATGTGGAAGTGCTGACGGCGATCGGGGCAGACCCGGAACAGCGGATCGCGGACCTGCCGCTGTCAGAACCTTTTCCGCGCCCGAAAACAGATAACACCAAACAAGTTTCCTCGGACGAGACTTTCGTTGCCCCGCGCAATGCGACCGAGGAAGCTATCGCGCAAATATGGAGAGAAGTGCTTGAACGTCAGGAGATCAGCGTTCAAGCCAAGTTTTTCGACATCGGGGGCGACTCGCTGAAGATCGTCAGAGTCTCGCTCATGCTTGAAGATCTTTATCCCAACGCGCTGACCGTGGTTGACCTCTTTACCTACAACACCATCGAGTCTCTTAGCGAGCACCTCGATGGACAACTCACCAAAGCAGCAGCAGCAACAGCCCAGGGCTTCGAACTCTAAGCACTTTTTCTCGAAACACAGAGAACTCACCGAGGAGCAGCGCAGTGTATCTGCGTGAAACTCAGAACAATCGAATGGTGGCATTGTATGAAACATCAAAGTGACAAAATCATTGACGTTGCCGGAGTCGGAATCGGACCGTTCAATCTCAGCGTGGCCGCATTGCTCGAGCCATTGCGTCAGCTCGACGTCCGTTTTTTCGAACGCAACCAGGAATTTCAGTGGCATCCCGGTCTTATGTTTCCCGAGGCTAATATTCAAGTCTCCTTTCTGAAAGACCTGGTTACTACCGCTTCTCCGACCAGCTATTACTCATTCCTCAATTTCTTATTTGTAACGAAACGTCTGTATCGTTTCATCAATGCGAACTACTCACGAGTTACACGTGTGGAGTTCAATCAATACCTGCGCTGGGTGTGCAGCCTGGTGCCGAATCTTGAATTCGGGCGCCCCGTGGATTCGGTGTCCTTCGATGGATCGTCTTTGGTCGTCGACCTGGGAGATGAGATCGTCAGGACCAGGAACGTGATTCTTGCGTCCGGGCTGTCGCCGAAGATCCCTGACTGTGCTCGTCCTCATGTGTGCAACACAGTGTTGCCGGCAACCCGCTTCTTGAAGTCGAACCTCCAAACTGCGGGCCGGCGAGTGGCCGTGATCGGTGGCGGCCAAACAGGAGCCGAGGTCGTCAATCACCTGCTTTCGGATCAGAAGAACCCGCCGAGCCAGGTCTCCTGGATTTCGCGCCGCTCGAACTTCTGGCCGTTGGATGAAACGCCGTTCACCAATGAGCTGTTCACCCCAAACTACAGCGACTACTTCTTCAGACTGCCGCCGGCAGAAAAAATGGTTTTGCTGGCGGAGCAGAAGTTGTCGAGCGACGGCATCGCGCCAGGCTTGCTGGAGTCGATCTACCGGCGTCTTTACGAGCTGGATTTCCTCAACGGCAACGGCCGCTCGTACAGTCTTCATATCGGGCATGAGCTGACGAACGTGAGCCCGGCGGGGAACGGGTGGGCGCTGACAATTCGCGATGCGATCAGCAATCGGCACGAGACGATCAACGCCGACATCGTCGTCCTGTGCACCGGGGCCGAGTACAGGATCTCGCCTTACCTGGAGCCTTTGAGTGACAGGCTGGGCTGGGAGAATGGCGGATATCGCACCAACGAGGATTTCTCGATCGAGTGGGATGGTCCAAAGTCGCTGAAGATCTACGTGCAGAACGCGGCGCGTCATTGTCGCGGTGTTGCCGATCCGAACCTGAGTTTGATGGCCTGGCGCAGCGCGACCATCATCAACAGCATCGTCGGGGAGCCTATCTACGAGATCCACGATAACGACTCAGTTTTCGATTGGATGCCGATGGAGCTGGCAAGCTCGGGAGGCACTTACGCATGATTGCCACACCGGTCATAACAGATCCGCAAGTCACCTACTGCGAAGGCGAAGATACCGCGGAAGGAATACGTGTCTTTGAGATCACGAAGGAAGCGGCGGAGCGAATGCCCGCTCCCTTCAAGGTGGCGCGTTTCACGGTGGCGCCGAATTGCGCTTCACCAGTCGATACCCATGCGGTGCATGAAATCTGGATGATTGCGCAGGGAACAGGCGAGCTCGTTTACGACGATCAAAAGGTCCGCATAAGCGCGCCCGATATGCTTTACTTCGAGCCGCCGAAAACACACCTCGTGAGAAATGACGGAACAGAGCCCCTCGTAGTTTTTTCCGTTTGGTGGAGTGCATGAATCAGGAAATCGATGAGCTTTTATCGCTCCGAGAAGTCGCACTCGCGGACGGGGAGCGCGCGACTTATTACGCCGGCGCCCGTAGTGAACGAAGTGGCGAACGGACCATCGTCATCGTCAATGCCTACGGCCAGGACTTTGTTTACTGGACCAGGCTCGTCTCGCAGTTGAGCGAAACGTATCGCCTGGTGGTCTGGCGCCCGCGCTATGGAGCTGCGCATCGCGATGACTTGCGTAAAGTACTTGCGAACGAAAGTATCGAAAGTTGTGAATTCCTCGGCTGGTGCACGGGACCGAAGTTGATACTCGATTATTATTCGATCTACCCTGAGCACGTAGCCTCCATGACGTTTCTCGGCGCTACTTTCAAAAACGTGCCGGGACAAGCCCAGTTAGATACTGACTATGAGCGCGGTTTGGAACCACTGCTCAAGATGGTCCACGACCGTCCGCAACTGGCCGGCCGTCTCAAGGAGGCGTTGCGAGGGGTTCTTTTAGCGGGGAAACCCGACGAGCCGGGTTTTCCGTGTCCCGACTTGAAAGAGGCGGTAATGGGGCCATTCGCAACCGATGAAGGCGTCGTGGATTACGCCCGTCAGATCCTCGAGTTCTGGGACCACGACGTCTCAGTGCTTTTCGAGAACGTTCGCGTGCCGGTGCTGTTTGTCACGGGAGAATACGATCGCATCGCCTCGCCGCGTATGGCGCAGGCTGCTGCTCAACTGATTCCCCGTGCAAGATATATTGAAGTAAAGGGCGGCTCTCACTATTTGCAGTACGAGAAGTCTTCGCTCACAGCCTCCATCGTCGATCAATTTCTGTGTGAAGAAGTAGAACGACCACTCACTCAAACACTGTCGGCTTGATCCGGCAAAGGGAGAACACCACTCATGGCAAAAAATGGTGACGGTATTCTGGCGGGATTACTCCAGGATTTACGTTATGGCTTTCGTCTTTTGTTGAAGAGCAAAGGCTTCACGCTCGCGGCGATTGTGTCGCTCGCGTTAGGCATCGGCGCTAACACGGCGATCTTCAGCATCGTCAACTCGGTTTTCCTGACACCACTGTCATTCAAGGAACCGGCATCACTCGTCCACATCTGGGCGACGGCGCCGGAAAGAGGCATTCGCCTGACGGGTGATTCGTTACCTAAGTTTCGAGTGTTTCAAGAACAGAACCAGGTCTTCTCCGACGTTGGCGCGATCGTTGGCACTACGCAAACGCTGACCGGAGAGGGCGACCCGATGGTGGTCCAGGCTTCGCGCGTCAGCGAGCAGTTCCTGCGCACGCTCGGCGTCCGGCCGCAAGTGGGACGAGACTTTTCGCCGGACGAGGATCGTCCTGGCGGTCCGGCAGTCGCCGTGATCAGCCAGGCGTTTTGGCAACGGCGTTTTGGCGGCGATCAATCGGCTGTTGGTAAGACGATCGAGCTGAATAATGTCTCGCACTCGATCATCGGCGTGTTGCCGGCTGATATCGGCTTTCCTTACGACCAGACGGAAGTTTGGCTGCCACGCGTGATGGACGTCGGCGATCTTTCCAAGGAAGACATGGAACGCGGCAGCGGGTTCCTGCAAGTGATCGGCCGGCTCAAACCGGGAGTGAACCTCGCGCAGGCTCAAACAGCTCTAAACACCGCGTCGGAAGGTTACAAACAGACTTATCCCGGCAACGTGGATGCGAACTTTGGCGTGGTCGTAAGGTCGTTTACAGAAAACTGGGTCGGAGGTGACCGCTCGACCTTTTATTCTCTGTTTGGCGCTGTGGCTTTTGTGCTTTTGATCGCGTGCGCCAACGTCGCCACGCTGATGCTCGCGCGCTTCACGCGGCGCAGTAACGAGACTGCCATTCGCGCAGCGCTGGGCGCAACTCGCGGCAAGATCATCCGCCAGTTTATGACTGAAAGCATTTTGGTCTCGCTGATTGGAGGTGTGGTTGGCGGAATCATTGGAGTGCTGTCGGTGCGCTGGCTCTTGGCGGCGGGCGAGGAGTTTATTCCGCGGGCGGCGGAAGTGAAGGTTGATTACCGTGTGTTGCTTTTCACGCTGGGTGTTTCGCTGGTGACCGGTGTCCTGATTGGTTTGTTACCCGCGATTCATACGTCGAGGATCAACCTGGCCACGATTCTCAAGGAAGCCAGCCGCAGCTCGATCGGAAGCGCCCAACGCATGCGCTTGCGCAAGGTGTTTGTGGTCAGCGAAATTGCTCTGTCAGTGATTCTGTTGATTGGCGCGTCGCTCTTGATCACCAGTTTCATCCGCTTGCAGACCGTCTCGCTGGGAATCGATTCGAAAAACCTGACCGCGCTCGATCTCTCGCTGCCGCCGGCCAAGTATGAAGGACCGAAACAAGCTGAGTTCTACCATCAACTAATCGAACGACTGCGCGCAACGCCGGGAATCAAGGACGCCGCCGCTACCGATGGGTTACCGGTTGCCGGTACAAACAGGACCACTTACGCAGTGATCGGTCGACCGATTCCGGAAGTAAACAGACGTTCGCTGGCCGACGTTGCGTCGGTGACTCCAACCTACTTCGAGACTATGGGCATCCCGCTACTCGGCGGACGTAATTTCAACGACCAGGATCAATTGGAAGGACAGAAGGTGATCCTGATCAGCAAGCAGATGGCGGATAAACTCTTTCCCGATGGAAGCGCAGTCGGGCAACAGATGATCGTTGGTTCACGTAACAACGATCCGCGACAGATAGTCGGGATTGTCGCCGACGTGCGCCCGTCACTCGAGGAAGAGCCACACGACCATGTATATATTCCGTCGCGACAGCGTCCGCTGGCGGCGATGACAGTCATGGTGCGTGGAGCGAACGCGGGACAGGAGGTCCTTCCGAGTGTGCGCGAAGCGATTCGGTCGATGGATAACAACCTGCCGATCCTGATCACGATGTCAATGGACACGCTGATCGACAGATCAGTCAACGGCAGGCGGCTGGTGATGGTCTTGATGAGTCTCTTCGCCGGTCTGGCGATGTTCATGGCCGCCATCGGATTATCGAGCACGATTTCTTACACAGTTACTGAACGAACGAACGAAATCGGCATTCGCATGGCGATGGGCGCTCAGCGATTCGACATTCTGAAGTTGATCATGCGGCAGGGATTGGTCCTTACGATCATCGGGATCGTGATTGGCCTGGTGGGAGCTTACGCGCTCAAGACAGTGCTGGCGACCATGGTGTTTGGCGTCAGCGCCACCGATCCGGGCGCCTTCGCTACGATTGCCGTGATCCTTGGCATCATTGCGCTGCTGGCCTGTTATCTGCCGGCGCGGCGGGCAACTAAGATCCAGCCGATCGAAGCCTTGCGCTACGAGTAGGCTTTACCGCCTGGAGTAACGGAATAAACGGGATTGCCAGCAGGACCACACCTCCTGCGAGCAGGATCGAAAAGAGCAGGGACTCGATCGTCAGCGCGAGGCAGGTCAGATAGATCGTCGACGCTATCAGCAGGATGGCCGGGGCTGACAGAATGGCGATGACGATCGTTGTCCATAGCGGAGGAAGCGACTGTTTGGCATAAAGCACCGCGAGCCAAAGACCAAGAGTAATGAACAAGAGCGGCCACACAAACAGGTAGCTTGCGCCCGGCAGGATCAGGCTCGTCAACAACGCCAGTAGCAACCACCAGAGCAAACCACCGGCCAGCAGATTCAAGTAAGAAGTTTTGTTGCCTAACCGCAGATAAACAAATCCTGTGGCGGCGGCAATCCCGATTGCAGACAACAGCAGGATAATGTTGGTGGAGATCGGTACTACGCTGTGCAACGCGTCTGCGATTAGGCGAATGACAACTGCGGCGAACACGCCCACGCCGGCGCTGGCGAGGAAAGCCGTGAAGCCGGAGCTCATTCCCGCGAATGTCAGATGCTGACGGCGAACGCCGATCGCGAGGCACGCGAGAAACAGTACGGCGATGGCAATCGTAACCGGTACGACCAGCTTGCGGGAGTAAATGATCAGCCCTGCGCCAAACGGGTTGAAGTAAACGGCGTCGCCTGTTCCGGCGCTGTTTAAGTCCACACTGCCGAAGTGACGCGTAAACATTAACGCATTCGAGCCATGCTGCTGGAGACTGCGTTCGTCGAGATGAGCGAGATCGTCTGTGGGTGAGTGATAATTTTGTGAGCCACCGATGAAAGCGAAGTTGAAGCCGGCGAAGCCCGCATCTTTAAAGACAGTCAAGTCAGTGTCATTTGGCAGCAGTTTGTAAACGTCATAAGAAAAGGAACTGGCGATCAAAGCGGGCGCAGCTTGCGCGGCTTGCCTGATGAGCCATTCGTTTCCCTCGCTGGTTTCAAACATGATCGATGGGCCACTGACTCCACGCGCTTCGAAATTGAGCACCAGTCCAACGTCTTTGGACCACGGATGCTGATTCACAAAGGCTTTGGCTCCGAGCAGCCCGGTTTCTTCACCGTCTGAGAAGAGAAAGATTATGTCGTTATTCAGCGGCCCGCTTGCTTGTATGGCGCGTGCCGTCTCCAGCAGCACCGCGACGCCGGAACTATCGTCGCCTGCGCCAGGACTGCTTTCGACGGTGTCGTAATGTCCAACCAACAGCACCGCCCTGGTATTGCGCGAGCCATTAATGCGGGCGACGATGTTGCTGACGTTCGTTTCCTGAACTTCCGGTTTCAATCCAAGGGACGTCAACTGGCCGAGAATATAGTCTTTGACCTGCGAATGAGCGGCTGACCCGACTGGATGAGGCGTCTTCGCGATCTGAGTGACGTGACTCATCGCGCGCCCGCTCGAAAATTCAGACGGCGGCGCACTCGCCGCGACAGCTTGAGGCTGCTGCAACGGTCTCAAAGCAACAAACACGACCAGGCCCACGAAGAGGAGGACAAAAACAAAAAGCAATGAGCCAGCCAACAGTGATGATTTATGGGAAGGATGGTTGTCCATATACAGGCGCCGCGAAGGCTGATTATGACAAGCGCGGCTACATGGTTCAATACTTTAATGCGCAGAAAGATCCGGAGCGCCTCAAGGAACTGCTCGCCTACTCAAAAGGACAGCGCAAAGTGCCGGTGATCGTCGAAGACGGACGCGTCACGATTGGTTTCGGAGGCACGTGAGGAATTTGATTGTCCGGCGGTTCGCCGGACTTTCACAAAGAAGAGTTTTTGGTGGGGAGGTATTCTCGGCGCCGCTCAGCATCCTCTGCGTGAATATGAGTGAAACGCAGAGAACGCGGAGAGTCGCAAAGGTCGCCGAGCTCAGACATGATCATTGATTGCCATTGCCACATTGCCAGTAGAACAGTGCTGCCGCCGCGGTTCTTCGACGGCTGGTTGAGCAACGTCAAGGCGCAGTTGCCGGGTAACCTCGATCCCGCGCAGGCCGACCGCATGGCCGAGCTGCTGCGCGAGCTGAACGAGGATCCGCAGTCTGTGAAATTAATTGCGGAGATGGAGACCGCCGGGATCGATCTGGCTGTTCTGTTAGTGATCGACTTCGGAATCGTTTACAAGGATCTGCCGCTTACGATTGAAGAAGTTCACCTGGAACATAAACGACTGCTCGATCGGTCCGATCGTTTCATTGCTTTTTCCGGCGTCGATCCGCGCCGTGGCAAGGAAGGCGTCGAATTGTTTGAAAAAGCCGTCACCGATTGGGGCTTCCGCGGCTTGAAAGTCTACGCGCCCTGCGGCTTTTCGCCGAGTGATAAACGGATGTTTCCCTTCTACGAAATATGCAGCGCCCGAAAACTGCCGGTGCTGACCCACGTTGGACCATCATCGGCCACGTTATCGTTTCGTCATACAAACCCGCTCGGCGTCGACACCGCGGCCCTGAATTTTCCGAACGTGAACTTCATTCTTGGTCATGCAGGCGTCACGTTGTACAGGCAGGCAGGACTGATAGCCCAGTACCGGCCCAATATCTACCTGGACCTTTCCGGGTTTCAGGCTGAAGTGGGAAGAGGCTCCTTCAGAAATATTCTCAAGTGGCACCTGTCGCGAGGATTGTCACGAAAGTTGTTGTTCGGCACTGATTGGCCCATTCATCGATTCTTCGGTTCGCAACAGCGTTGGGTGAACGAAATCAGAAACTGTGAAGCCGCGGGTATTTTATCGGCGGATGACACGGAAAATATTCTTTCAGGAAACATGAGATCCCTTTTGGGTATTACGGAGACCAATGACACAAATAGCCCTAAATGAAAATCAATTGGCTGTAAAGCAGATGTTGACCGGTCTTTGTCAAAAAAACCTCAATCATCACGAGCTGACGGGTGAGATGAAACTCATCGAAGATCTGGGAGTCGACTCGCTCCAGTTCATCCGGCTGATTCTCGAAATCGAAACCAGCGTCGGCAGAAAGGTTTTCGACGTGGAGACGATCGCGAACCTCAAAACTGTCAACGACCTGTACGATCTGTTAGAGACTGCATGAGTCCGTTTGACCTCGTTGTGATCGGCGGCGGCATTATCGGGTCGATGACGGCTTACCTGGCCCGTCAGAAAAATCCGAAGTGGCGAATTCTGCTCGTGGACCGATCGCTGGTGAGTGACGGCGCGACGAAATACTCTGCCGGTCTCGATATTCCGTACGGCTTTAATGAGACGCAGAAGGAGTACTCGCGTTTGAGTACGGCGTTTTATCGTCAATTGAAGAAGGACATTCCGGAGTTGCCTTTCCACGAGCTGCCGTTGTTCGGCGTCGTGGCTAAGTCGAGAGTTGAAGCCCTCTGCGCTGGCTTTACGACTGAGAACGTTCGCGTCGCGACGTCGAGTGAGGCGATCCAGCTTTATGAGAGTTACCCCGATCTCGCCATTTCCGAAGACCAGGTGCTGCTAACAGGATGCGCAGCCACTTACGGATTTCCCGCGATCACGACGTCGCTCATCGTGAATCATTTGCAGCAACGACAACATGTCGAGTGCTGGGAGGGCGTCGAGATCCGGAGCGTTGATACTAGCGCCGACGGATTGCAGCTAACGACTGCTGACGGACGCACTTTTGCCGCGCGTCGTGTAATAGCGTCGACTGGTCCATGGCTGCTCGCCGAGCTAACGCGCGCTTCCGCTGCTCAGGCGGGAGTGAGAATCAAGAAGGTTGCGGCGTTGCACATCGATCGCTCTCCTTCGACGCGCGATCCGTTGCTGATGTTTTTTGATGAGGACGCATTCTTGCTTCCGGTCGGACAGCGCCGTCAGTGGATCTTTAGTTTCACTTCACAGGAATGGGATTGCCCGCCGGAGGTTTCCCGTTTGCGAGTGAGCAACGAAGACCGGCAACTCGCGCTCTCGGTGCTCAATCGCTACTGTCCCTCGTTTGTTTCGGATTGTCACGGCGGCCGCGTTTTCTGCGACGCGTATACACCCGAACGCGTGCCGTTAGTTACGCAGGTTTCCGGCGCGGCTAATTTCGTTGTGGCCGGCGCCGGCTGCGGTTCGGGTTATCGTTTGGCGCCCGCTGTCGCACTGAAAGCCCTCGAGCATTTCGCTTAAAGACTGCCCTGTTTTGTTCTCAGCGTTCTCTGCGGCTCTCAGCGTCCTCTGCGTTGAATCAACAGTAAACGCAGAGAGCACAGAGAGCCGCAGAGAACGCTGAGAACACCTGCATATTAGGTCACCACTGAGAAAGGTTTATCTACATGAACAAGCTATTAGTGTCTGCACCACCGCCAACAGCTAATGGCGATTTGCATATCGGCCATCTCTCCGGTCCGTTTCTGCGAGCAGACATTCTCTACAAGTATTCCAAAATGCGTGGCAAGGAAGTGTATTGCATCAACGGCGCCGACGAGCACCAGAGTTATGTTGCGTTCATGGCCGAAAAACAGGGGCAGACGCCGCTGGAATTAGTTGACCGCACGGGGGAACAACTGCGGACGACTTTCCAGACAGCCGGCTGCCATTTCGACGTGTTCATGCGTCCCAGCCGAACGCCTTCGCACCAGAAATTGACGCAGGAAATCTTCCAGACTCTTTACGACAACGGCAAACTCATAACGCGGGAGGAACCGGCGCTGTTTTGCAAGAACTGCGACCAGTATCTCTTCGAGGTTTACGTGCGCGGAAACTGCCCGCACTGCGATGCGGAGTCGTGCGGCAATGCGTGTGAAGGATGCGGGCGTCCAAACAACTGTATCGATCTCAAGAACGCTCTTTGTAATCGCTGTGGCAGTGTTCCCGCGACGCGGCCGTTCAAGCGTTTGTATTTCCCGCTCGGCGCGTATGAATCGCAACTGCGTTCTTACTACGAGTCTGTCGTAATGAACGCTCGCCTCAGAAAGATCTGTGAGTCAATGCTTGCCGATGGATTGCCCGACATTGTCGTGGGCCATCCTGCGACTTGGGGCATTCCGGTGCCGGTTGCCGGTTTTGAAGGACAACGAATTTACGTTTGGTTTGAAGTTGCCACCGGCCTGCTCTCGGCGAGTCAACTTTTGAGCGAGAAGTCCGATCTGAAAGACGGCTGGCGCGAGTTCTGGGAACGTGACGACGTGGACGTGGTGCAGTTCTGTGGTTTCGACAACGGTTACTTCTACGGGATCTTAATTCCCGCGGTGCTGCTGGCTTACGATCCGGAGATCAAGTTGCCGGCAGGAGTGTTGCTCAACGAATTTTACCGCTTTAATGGTTCGAAGTTTTCTACCAGCAGAAATCATGCTGTCTGGTGTCGTGAGCTGGTTGAGCAGGCGTCGTTGGATGCGATCCGTTTTTATCTCGCGTTGTGTGGTCCTGAGACTGAGCAAACCAACTTCACGATCGCTGATTTTGAGCAAACAGTCCAACAGGAGTTGATCGACAATTGGCAGGAATGGCTGTCGGACCTGGGAGCAAAAGTGGCGATCGAATATAACGGCGTTGCTCCGTCTGCTGAAGACAATCAAACGTCAGAGCAGCGCGAGTTTTACGACCAACTCAAAACCCTAATCTCAGAAGCAACTGAAGCCTGTGAAGTCGCGACTTTTTCTCCGCGACGAGCTGCAAGTGTTCTTCAGGAGCTCGGCCGAACGGCGCGCCGGTTTAGCCAAACCCACAATCGCAGTCAGACAGACATCGCGTTGCAGCTTGCTGCCGCTAAGACTCTGGCCATGTTGTCTGGTCCAATCATGCCGGAATTCAGCGAACGTCTCCGGCGAGATCTCGGTGACACCACACCGCCGCATTGGCACGACAGTCCGGAATTCGTGCCGGCCGGAACGCGCATCAACAACCTGGACCAACCATATTTTTATGGAAATTTCGTCCGGCAGCCCGCCCTGCAAGGAGCGGCTCGTTAATCCTAATCTCCACTCTGCGGCTCTCTGCGGTTCTCTGCGTGCTCTGCGTAAAACTATTTTAACGCAGAGAACGCAGAGAACCGCTGAGAGCCGCAGAGAAGCTTATTCACTTTAATAGAACAAACTACTATGTCAGTCTCAACGGCAATCGCACCTACCTGGTTCAGCGGACAGCACACGAATCCACGAGCGTCCGTTCGGCTCTTTTGTTTTCCCTACGCCGGTGGTGGAAGCTTGATCTATCGCCACTGGGCGCGTGGTCTACCTGACACGATAGAAGTGGTGCGGGCGCATCTTCCCGGCCGGGAAAGCCGTCTCAAGGAACCACCATTCACGAAGCTCGAACCATTGATCACGGAGTTGGTCGAAGAGATTCGCCCGTTTCTAGACAAGCCGTTCGTGTTCTTTGGTCACAGCATGGGCGGGCTAATCAGTTTCGAGCTTACGCGGCGCGTGCAGAAAGAATTCGGGTTGTTGCCGCAGCATCTTTTTATCTCGGCGTACTCAGCTCCGCACATGCCGGACGAATTCAGAGTTAACTACACTCTGCCGGAGCCGCAGTTTATCGAAGAAGTGAAACGCATGAACGGAACTCCGAACGGAGTGTTGGACCACCCCGAGTTGAGCCGTCTTGTGCTGCCGTTGATCCGCGCGGATTTCGAGCTTTGCCAGACCTACAATTATGTTCCCGGCCCGCCACTCTATTGTCCGATCACCGTCTTCGGTGGATTACAGGACAAGGAAGTCAGCAGCACGAACCTAGAGGCCTGGCGGCACCTTACGACCGGACCGTTTGTGATGCACCTGCTGCCCGGCGATCACTTTTTTATCAATAACTCACAGAATCACATCTTGGAGTGCATCCTGCGCGACCTCCATAGTTCATCCAGAAAGGTAAATCAGTTGTGAAGACGATTAATCATTATGTGGCCCAGTCGATCGCCAGGTTTCCGAATGAACCTTGCCTGATCGACTGGTCCAACGGTGAAGAGATTACGTACCGGGAGTTTGGTGAACACCTGGGTCGAGTAGCGAACCTGCTCGACAGTGAAGGCATTAGAGAAGGCGACATCGTAACGCTCATCGCCGACAACTCGCTCGACATGGCGCTCATGTTTTACGGCGTGATCGTTTACGGCGCTGTGGCTAAGCCTTTGAATCCGCGCCTTACGCAGTTGGAGATGACGAACCTCTTGCGTCATTCCGGATCGCGACTGGTCTTCGTCGATCGAGAGCTTGACCTCGGAGACTTCGACGGGCGTCGTTTGCCCGTCGCTGCTTATCGTCAATACGACTCATCCGGCGACCCGTTGTCGAAAACCTTCAGCGCGGAAACGGGAGCGGAGCTGATCTACACCTCGGGAACTACGGGAACGCCGAAAGGTGTTCTGCTTAGTCATCGAAACATCGTCCACAACGTGTGTAATGCGATCGAGACGTTGAAGCTCGATAAAACCCACACCAAACTCTGCCTGTTACCGCTGTTTCACAATTTCGCTTTCATCAGCGATCTGTCCGCAGGACTCTTCTGTGGCGCGAAGGTCGTGATCACGAGTGGTTTCGACGTCACTCGGCTGGCGTCGCTTGAGCAGGCGATAGAACAGCACAAAGTGAATTCGTTCAGTGCCGTGCCGCTCATGTTTGAGCTCTTTGTCAGGTTCAACTGTCAGATTAATGCGCCGTCAATGAAGTTCTGCATATCCGGCGCAGCGCCTTTGAAGGAGAAAGTGGCGCTTGCTTTTCTTGAGAGGTACGGCTTTCCGATCATACCGGCTTACGGGCTGACGGAGTCGACCTGTTTCTGCACCATCTGTCCACCTGAGAACCTCGTCTTTCGTTCGATTGGGCGTCCGCACGCGAATCAGATCAAGATAATTTCGGACCAAGGTGAAGAATTGGGACCGGGTGAAGTCGGCGAGCTAATCATCAAGGGCGAGAGTGTGATGCACGGGTATCACTTTCGCAGCAACGTCACCTGTTTTCTTGACGACGAGAACACGTGGCTGCAAACCGGCGACCTCGGTTATTTCGACGAGAACGGGTTCTTCTACATCAACGGCCGGAAGAAGAATATGGTGATCCGTGGCGGAGAGAAGGTTTATCTCGAAGACATGGACGTTGCCCTTAGCGAGCTGCCGGGCGTGGCGGAAAGTGCGAGTGTTCCTTTCGAGGAAGCCGAGATCGAAAAGATTGCGTGCGTGGTTGTGTTGGAGCCACGCGCGAAGCTGACCTCGTTCGAGATCATGGCGTACATACGCGAACGGATGGGCCAGTACAAATGTCCCGATCTCATTATCTTTCAGGACAAGATCCCGCGGACGGCCACCAGCAAAGTCAAAGTCGGCGAGATACAGCGCCTGGCCTTGAGCTACAGCATCGGAGTTTAAGTGAAGAAGGAGTTTGCGCAGATGATCAAGAAAATGACTTCCGAGTCGGAGATCAAGGCGACGTTTCCGGTGATGAAACAGTTACGCACTCATCTCGATGAGGACCAGTATCTGACGATGGTCAATCGACAAGGACATACCGGCAATTATCACGTGGCCGCAGTGATTGAAGATGACGACGTGAAGTGCGTGGCCGGTTACAGGGTCTCGGAATGCCTGGCCTACGGCAGGTTTCTTTATGTCGACGATCTCGTAACCGCTGACAGCGCCCGTTCAAAGAACTACGGCAAACAAATGATGGATTGGCTCATCGACGAAGCGAAGAATCAGGATTGTCGTAGCCTGCACCTCGATTCGGGCGTGCAAAGACATTCCGCCCATCGCTTCTACTTGCGGGAGCGGATGGACATCACTGCTTATCACTTCGGCCTCACACTCTAAAAAAACAGAAGGTGACATATCAATGGAATACTTAGACGACGGCATTCTAATTCTTAACGGACACGAGACGATCTCAGTGCTGCAAGACCGCGAGCTCGAGGTGGTCCAACTGATCGGCGACGCTTACAAGGCGCATGCAGCAGGTGAAAGCATGTTGCCACATTCATCCTTCCTGCGGTTTCCGAAGGACGATCGCAATCGAATCATCGCTTTGCCTGCATATCTTGGTGATGGGTTTAGCCTGGCAGGTATCAAGTGGATCGCTTCGTTCCCGGGCAATCACGAAAGAGGAATTGAACGAGCTTCGGCAGTGATTATTCTCAACTCTGCTGAGACGGGACGCCCGCGCGCGATCATCGAAGGCTCGGTTATCAGTGCGAAACGAACTGCCGCCAGTGCTGCTCTGGCCGCGAAAGTTCTGCACACAGGACCGGCCGCTTGCGTCGGCCTAATCGGCTGCGGACCGATCAACTTCGAAGTGATCCGATTTGTTATGGCGATCATGCCCGGCATCGAGTCGTTACTCATTTTCGATCAGCATGTCGATCGGGCCGAGCACTTCAAGACCAAGTGTCTTACTTTGTCGGATAGTCTGTCCGTCGAGGTCGCTCCGGATGCCATGACGGTTCTGGCTAATTGTCATCTCAGCACGCTGGCTACAACTGCGGGCACGCCGCACATTCAACAACTCCCGCCGATCGATGGTCAGCGCACGATCCTGCACGTCTCGCTCCGGGATTTCTCGCCCGAGATAATCACTTCGAGCGACAATGTCGTAGACGACGTGGACCACGTTTGTCGTGCCCAGACGTCGCTGCACTTGGCGGAGCAGTTGACCGGACAGCGCGACTTCATTCGCTGCAGCCTTGGGGAGTTGCTATTGGGACGTGCCGCCGCACCAAACCCGGCACATCAGACGACGATCTTCAGTCCTTTCGGCCTGGGAATCCTTGACCTCGCGCTGGCAGATTTTGTATTCAGGCAAGGCGTTGAGCAGGATCAGGGACTGGTGATGAACTCTTTCTTTCCCGACGTGTGGACCGAACGTACTGAAAACAAGCTCGCCAGTACTTTCAGCGCTTAGTGCCACTCCGCAAACTATGAGGAGCAGGACCAATGGCAGACGTTTATCTAAAACCCAATGTGCTGTTTGAGCCACTGTTCAACCAATGGTACGCCTGGCCGTATCTCATCGCGCCTGCCAGCTCCGCGATGTTCGTGACCAACCTGCATCTGAAGATCATGCGATCGTTCGTCGAAGCTCCTCAGGTACACATCGCGGCACTGAAAAATCCGGCGATGCGCGGCGGACCGTTTATTAATTACGACACCAGCAAAGTAGATGCGATCAAGGTGTTGCTCGATCAAACAACTGCCGAGCAGCGTCACATGCTGGAGTTTGCCGGCGCGGTCAAACAACTTGACGAGGTTTTAACCAACGAAGCGACGGGTTATGGGTTGAGGCCGCTGTATGAAAAGATTCCCGAGCCGCTGAGGGGTTACGTCGAGCTGGTCTACGATGCAAACAATCACCCTTCGATTCGCTTTCTCGAAGGGCTTTTGTATCAGAGTCCTTTTTATTGCTTGTCGTCACAGACGATAGCACTTTCGCTTCTGGACACTGACGATCGGCCGTTCATTCTCAGCACGCCGTTGTTGGAAGACGACGGCCGGCTCCACCTTAAAGTTCCTTTTGCTGACAATGGCCTTGATGAATTGTTCAGCATGAAAGAGACTGCCCGGCCTTACGAGTATGCCAAAGAGCTATTTAACATTGGCGCGGACCAGAGCGAGGCGTTCTCGTCTCTGTTCACAGGCAGCAACGGCCACCAGGCGATTGCTCCTCCGGACGGCGGCGTGCGCGTCCGATATTTCGGACATGCGTGCATTCTGATCGAATCGAAAGACACGAGGATCCTCACTGACCCGCTGATCGGTTACAACTGGGGTAAGGATGATACGCGTTACACCTATAGCGATCTGCCCGCGCGAATCGATTACGCGATCATCACGCATGCGCATCAAGACCACTGCGTCTTCGAAACTCTCCTGCAGCTTCGCCACAAGATTCGAAACATCATCGTGCCGCGCAGTTCTGGCGGTGAGTTGATCGATCCTTCGTTGAAACTGATCCTGAGAAACGCAGGTTTTCAGAATGTATCGGAGATCGATGAAATGGAGACCGTCAGCATTGACGGTGGATCGATCACCGGTCTGCCGTTTCTCGGCGAGCATGCGGATCTGAACATCAAGAGTAAGATTGCGTATCTCGTGAGACTCGAAGGGAAGTCGATTGTCTGCGCGGCTGATTCCAACAACGTCGAGCCGAGACTTTACGAGCACCTGCGAGATCTTGTTGGCGGAGTTGATGCGTTGTTTCTGGGCATGGAATGCGACGGCGCGCCGCTAACCTGGCTGTATGGACCATTGCTGACGAAGCCACTCGGGAGAAAGATGGACCAGTCTCGCCGGTTTGACGGTTCGGATTGCGCCAGCGGCCTGAAGATTGTTGAAGAGCTGAAGGCGAAGCAGGTGTATGTCTACGCGATGGGCCAGGAACCGTGGCTGACGTTTCTGACCTCGATTCAGTATACAAGTGAGTCGCGCCCGATCGTCGAGTCAGACAAGCTGGTGGCCGAATGCCGGCGCCGCGGCCTCGAGGCGAAGCGTCTCTTCGGTTATGAGTCGATCTCGTTTGTCTTTAGCATGGTGATGATGGCAGTCGGTGCGTAATTGCATTTTGAGGGCGCGATGTAACGCGAGGGGAGGCCAACTGGCCTCCCTTTTTTGTGTGCCGAGCATGTTCAACAGCTAGGAGGTGAAAGTCCTCTACTCAACCTGATGGAGGTGAAGAGTTAGCGAAGCGCAAGGGCGTCGTCGTGAGGGGGGGTCTGAAGGAAGCGTGGAGCAAAGGTGCGAGCCGATGAACAAGAACCGGATAGGAGGCATACGGCGTCGGGCGAGTTGGCAAATGACAACGAAGCCCATATCCATCAAGGACGCTGGATGTAAATGCGGCGGTTGTGCACTGAAGGCGGTCGAACTTACCTCGGGAGATCTGTGGTGTGTCGTGAAGTCACGACTGAGGCTGCGGCGAAGTAGTTGAGCGCGCCACAGAAGTCAGCAGAGGGCATAGTAATCACGAGAGTGATGAAGGCCCGAACGGTTCCCAACAAGCGTTGGGATTAAAGAGAGAGCAAGTAAGCAGCGCAACTCATGAGCGACAAGCGGCAGAATAACCAGCTAGTGCTGGCCTTTGCAGAGACGAGTAGGAGTGAAGCTCCGAGGGACTCTGCGGAAGGGACCGAAGCGCTGATGGCGAAGCACGAAGCCGAAAGCAAGGCAGATAGTGAACAACTAATGGAAGCAGTCTGCGAGCGGAAGAACTGCGAGCAGGCCTTGGCCCGAGTCAAGAGCAACAAAGGTAGTGCTGGTATCGATGGGATGACTGTCGAGCAGTTGCCAGCTTATCTGAAGAAACACTGGCCAACCATACGGGAGCAACTGTTAGGCGGTAGCTACAAACCGCAGCCGGTGAAGCGGGTAGAAATACCAAAGCCAGATGGTGGAATGCGACAATTGGGTATTCCAACAGTGCTGGACCGCTTTATCCAGCAAGCGGCAATGCCGGTACTGCAACGCAGTTGGGACCAAACCTTTTCAGAGCACAGCTACGGGTTTCGTCCCGGACGTTCAGCGCATCAGGCAGTGGCCAAAGCACAGCAATACATTGCCGACGGTTACGGCTGGGTGGTCGACTTGGACTTAGAGAAGTTCTTTGACCGAGTGAATCACGACAAACTGATGGCGAAGCTGGCCCGGCGAATCAGTGACAAGCGAATGCTAAAGCTGATTCGAGCGTTTCTCCGTGCTGGTGTGATGGAAGGTGGGTTGGTGAGTCCGGTGGATGAAGGCACGCCGCAAGGTGGACCTTTGTCGCCCTTGTTGTCGAACATTGTGCTTGATGAGTTGGACCAGGAGTTAGAGCGACGCGGTCACCGGTTTGTGCGGTATGCGGACGATTGCAACATCTACGTGCGCAGCCAGCGGGCTGGTGAACGAGTGATGAAGAGCGTTTCGGAGTTCATCACGAGGAAGCTGAAACTCAAGGTTAACGAACAGAAGAGTGCAGTGTCGCGACCAAGTAAGCGAAAGTTCCTGGGCTTCAGTTTCACTTGGGAGCGTGAACCGAGGCGGCGCATAGCGCCAAAAGCGGTTGCGCGGTTCAAGCAACGAGTGCGGGAACTGACAAGGCGGACGCGTGGCGTTAAGGTGGAAACGATGGTGGCACAACTCAGTCGCTATTTGCAGGGCTGGCGTGGTTACTTCGGCTTCTGCCAAACGCCTTGGGTGTTACGCAATCTTGACAAGTGGCTCCGACGCCGACTGAGGTCGGTGGTCTGGAAGCAGTGGAAACGAGGGAAGGTGCGGTTTGCGGAGTTACGCAAGCGAGGTGTGAACAAAGACCTTGCGGCGCGAACTGCGGGAAGTGCTCATGGCCCGTGGCGGCTCAGTCATTCGCCCGCCCTAACCATTGCACTGCCCAATGACTACTTTGCATCGCTTGGACTGACCCCGTTAGTTGTGAACTAGCGGCTCAACTCGCCGAACCGCCGTGTACGGACCCGTATGCACGGTGGTGTGACAGGGAAAGCTAGCGATGGCCTACCTATGTCGAATTGTGTGCGCTTATCGTGTTTTAGGTCATCGGTAGGTTGGCTCCGTCGGAGTAACCGGTTTCCCATCCTCGGCGAGTCCGTCCAGATGGCGGATGAGTTCGTCAATGTCTCTGTCTGTAGGCCAAGGTGTGTTGGAAATTTCAAAAGCGTTCAAGTCGCATAATTCCGCCAGTTCGAGAGGCACGTCCTTCGGGTTTGGCATACGCGCGCCTTGTACCAGGACTGGAATGATCGGGATATCACGGCGAAGGGCACGAGCAATTTCCAGGCGAATCCGCTTATTCAAGCCTTTTGAAAACCAGCGTTTACCAATGATGACGATCATAATATTGCATGACTCGACGGCGTTCTTTATCACCTTGGCAATATCTGCGCTGGGCTTAAACTTGCCAGCGTCGATCAAGCTTAGATCCTCGCCGAAGTGAGCTACTAACTTGTCGATCAGGCGACGGACATCCCTCCCGCCATCGACAGGGCCATAGCTGACGTAGATTCTG
Source organism: uncultured Acidobacteriota bacterium (assembly GCA_963770215.1). Taxonomy (GTDB): domain Bacteria; phylum Acidobacteriota; class Blastocatellia; order Pyrinomonadales; family Pyrinomonadaceae; genus PSRF01. Next base: position 387,519 of record CAVYOP010000003.1, on the reverse strand, counting down.
AAGATTTTTTGGGCGGGCGGTTGTGGCCGTGGTCCCGCAGATAAACGTGAGAGCATTTTTGCGACGTCATTAGCCAGAGTGCCGGCGATCTTGGCGAAAGCCTTGTCGAACTTCTGTGCCTGCTGAAGTTCGTCGATGTAAGCTTTAGCGATGTCGTCACGGTCCATCTTTATTGCCGCGCGAATCTTCGCTGCCAGGTCAGAATTGGGCTCGAACCTTTTGACGCGCCCATCCTCATCGACTTCAAAAAAATCGTATCCCGGCGTGTTGCGAACGCCATGGGGTAATCTCGTCGCAAGTTCGATATCGATTGGCGTCTTCGTGACCTTGAAGACCCGGGAGCTCTTGTCCACTATAACGCCGCCAGTCTGCTCGGCAAGCCGACAGAAATTGATGACTTCATTCATGCACCAGTCGGAATTGACGTAACGAGGACTCAAAATCGAAATCATTACAGCGCTCTTTGATAGCTGGTGCATAACTTCGTCGGCGAGTACTTCCGTAGCGCTTAATTGTGGGTCCATCCAAATCGTGACTTCGCGCCCCATTCTCTGGCTGAGAAATCGCCGAAGCATTTCATGCAACACCGTTACCCACCCGCCCTGGTCGTTATCAACGTATGCATAGCTGATGAAGACATCAATATCGAATTGTCTTACTCCGAGGTCTTCGCTTGTTGTTTCCGCCGAGCTCTCGACAACGGCAGTGCTGAGCAGGTATTCGGCGCCGCTCAGTGTGCGCAGCTCAACTTGAGTTACGTCGGCATCGAGCTCCACCGTGCGGCCGGGAGCGGCCTCGACCAGCATTGTGGCTTCGCCGCTCTCCGTGTTCCAGGCCAGCGACAGCAATAAGGGATTGGTGGCCGGAAGCTCGAGTTGCGGTTGTTCACCGCCCGGCTCGGCGAAAGCCACACCTCCCGCGACCAGCTCCACCCCGATGCGCATCGGCGGGCCTGAAATCGCCCCACGCAGCAACCATGTCAGATCGCCCAGGTCACCCATCAGCTTAGGCGCCTCCCGCAGCATGGGCCGCCCGCCCAGCACGAGCCTCGCGCTCAGGCCGAGAGCGATGGCATTGGGGCTTTCACGCACACTGCGATGGGCCTGGGAAAGTGCTCGCATAGCCCAATGAGCAAGCTGTCGGGCATCCTCGCCGCCAAGCTGCATCGTTCGCAGCGCTGGCCGCAGTGCTTGATCGATCTGTTGCTGGGCATCGGGCTCGTTCAGTACGGCAAGCGCAGTAAGCCGTTCCTCCAGTTTGATCGTCGTCGCTGACTCGGCATGTGCTTGTTCAGTCAGCGAGATCACACGCCGCAAGAGTTGCCGATCCTCAGTTAACTTGTCGCGCAACAACTCGGCGACGTAGCGGTTTAAGACGATCGCGCGCACGCCTCGTGATTCGACCAACGGGCCGAACCAGAAGTCCGCTTCGACGCCCACATCTGCATCCGGCAACAATTCCAATCTAAGCCGCCGCAGCAGATGTGACTCGACGCGCACCGCGAGGCTCGCCAGTTTCGCCAGTTGCACAGCCTCCTGGTTGCGTTTGTATTGCTGCTCCACAAGAGTGGCTGCTCGTTCAAGTGGTGTCTTCACAGGTCTAATCGCCTTCGCGCGTCACGCAAGGCGCGCCGCACGGCGCCCACGGTCGTGCGCTCGCTCCAATGAATCAGCTTCATCCTGCTCAGCAGCCGCTGAGGCCAGCGGGTGGCCTCATAAGGCACAAACGCCACTATGTCGTATCCGGCCTCTCGCACCCGAGATGAAAAGGCCAGCCACTCTGCCGTCGTCGGGCGATCCCGATTTAGCATCGGTCCACCGATGCCCAGGTCAGTCACAACGAGCAATGGCACTCCTCGTGGTGGTGGACGCCAGGCGCGATAGCGCGACTCTGACTCGCATCGCACACCGCGCGAGGGGCAGCCGGCGAAAAGCAGAACTTCCAACCGATCGTCTGCCAGCACGTCGTCGAGTGCCCGCACCAGCGCTCGCTGGTCTTCCGCAAAGGGGTCCATGCCCTGGCCCACATCCAACAGCACCTGAACGCCCCGTCTTAAGGTTGGTATGGGCAGTCGCGGCAGGTGCTCCAGTGGCTGTCCCGCGGACACAGTCGCAACGATTCGCTCCAGGTCAAGCTCGCCCTCCTTCACGTGGGTGGCAAGCGCAGACGACAGGATGCCGCGCCGCCGCAGCCGGTCGAACAGCGGCAGAATAGGAGGGGTCACGCCCGGATCGTCCAGAGTCTCGAGTGGGGGCACTTGTGCGAACCAAGCCGGCGGGTTCGGTTGCTGGTTGCTCTGCTTGATCTGAACGAGCGTGCTGCGACTGCTGAGTCGAGCGCGGGAAGGCGATGACGATGTTGGTTCAGAATCGGATGTCGTTTTGGGCGGAGCCACTTCGAGCCGTTCTTTCTCGGTCGTGGCTTTGCGCTGGCTAGTCATCAGGTTGTGACTGGACGAGGGCAGCCATGCACCCAGGTTGACGGAAGCCGGAGTGGTGGCCTTGGTCTCCAGACCAAGTAGATCGCGCACGGCCTGGCGGGTCTCCTCGTCCTCGGGTCGCAGATCCGCGCACACCCGCAAAACATCCCCCAACGAGATGATCGACCGTCTCAAGCGTTCTCGTCCTCACTGTCGTCGAGCTTGGGTTCCGTTGAATGTTTCCACAGGACCGTGCGGCGCACCTCTTGCCATGCCTCGGCGTTCTTCCAGTCGGCAGACGTCGTGTCGATAGCCAACTGATCACATACTGCAAGTGCATCCAGGTATTCACTGGTGCTGGGTTCGCGCAGGTAGGCTTTACGTGCCGCTTCGCGTAAGTCCATCACAGCGCCAGCCACTGCGACGTGCAGCGCGTGATGCTCGTTCCCGCGGCGCAGATCCGCGATCGCGACGAACCAATCCTTGTCGGGTGGGTCGAGTGTCAGCAGCACGCAGCGGCGCAGGACGGCCGGTGGCATTTCCCGCTCACCATTCGTTGTGAGGATCATCAGCAGATCACGGTCATCAGTGAGCGACACCCGATCGTTGGTTTCGCGTACGGTGAACTCCTTCAGGTCGAAGGGCTCCAGGAGATCGTTGGGAACATCCGGGTCTGCCTTGTCGATCTCGTCCAGCAGAATCACAGCATTGTTCCTCGTGGTTACATTCGTGCCGAGATCCGGATCGCGCATGCACTGAGAGGGTTCGATCTCCACTTGACTGCCACGTTGAGCGGCGGTTTTGGGATCGAACGCCCACCACAAACTGCCTGGCTCGACGTAAGACTGATTTGGGAGCAACGTCTGGTTGCGATTCTGAGCATCGCTGAGCCGGCGGAGCGTGTCGTATTTCCAAAGTAGATCCGCCGCCTGGGTACGCGACGTAATCATTTGCTTATAGTAACGCCAACCCAACACAGCGGCGGCGCTACGAGCCAAGGTCGATTTGCCGGAGCCAGGCTCACCGGAGATTAGCAATGGCCGTCTGGTTGCTAGAGCTACATTCAGTGCCAGAATCGTCTTCGGATCGTAGACGTGCAGATCTTCGGGGCGATTGCCGGCTCGAAACGCCACTCGACCATCGCTTTGAGGGATTCCTCCACGAGCCTCGGGAGCAAAGTGTCTTGCAGTGAATTTCATGGGCCTCCTCGTTCGGGTGAGCGTTAGGGTGAACTGCGGATGATATCCATGGCAGCTTCGTAGGCGCACCGTTGTTTGTCTTCCTCGTCCAGAATGACGGCCGGCTTGAGACAGACCACGGTCTCTGGTTCGGGGTCGAGTAGGTCCTCGCCGGTCCACAAGATGAAGGTGAGCTTCGGAAATCGTGTCATGAGTTGTCTCAGGTCAGAACCTAACGGATGCGGAGGAGAGAGCACTACGAAGTAGCGAGGCTTGCCTTTATTGAAGTGCTTGATCACGTCGGCCTGCTGCTCCGGTGTCATTGGCCCGCTGCTATCCAGGGAACGCTCGTCACGGTGCGCGTGAAAGTAGAGCTCTCGAGTTACGTGATCGACAATGTCACCAGAGTTACCACCGGGAATGGGCAACACGCGTTGAAGTCGGCTGAGAGGATGAGCCCTGCGAACATACATCTCTGCCGTAAAATCAGAAACACCGGACCCGTTCATGGCGATCGCGCGCCGGGGTTGACACGCAGCAACTGATGGCAGGCGGCCAGCCGCTTCGGCGTCAACCCAGTGCGGCGCCACAATATACAGAATCTTTTCAACAGTCTCGGTCGAGGTGGTCGCGATCAGGTCGTCGACCAGATTATCTACGCCCTCGTAACCGCCCAGATCCTCGCTCAGTAACTTAATTGCGATGGCCTGCACATACTGCTGTTTTTCATCAACATCCGGTCGCCAGTGACGAGCCCCCACCCTAATCTTTTCAGCTATTCTCTTGAGGGTATTTGGCTTTAAATCCTGGGCCAAGTCTTCGAGCGCGCCGCACAGACTGTCAAAGAGTGTTGGATCGGTCGGTGGTGGGAGTTCCTTTCGCACTTGCGCCGCAACGTTAGCGGCGTCCCCGACTGGCAGTTTCTGAACCTCGTCGAGCATCAATGGACTGAAGCCACCCTCAGTCAGATCAGAGTCACTTACACCGTCAAAGCGCACTATGAAGAAGCGGAAGTTTTTGTCCAGGGAAAGCCGCCAAGCCAAAATTGTCGTTTCCTTCAGGACCCAAGGTGACTTGACCGCGTTTGGCGTGAGCAGCAGCACGGCAGCGTGACAGCGCGCCATCCACTCATGCAACTGCTTGGGCCAGGGCTTACCCGCTTGCAACTCGTCAACATCGACGAGCACGTCGTAGTCTTGGAGTTTTTCGTAATCGATGACCGGATCGCAGCCTGACTCTCCAGCGTCTGCTGCACGCAGTGCCTGGCAAAACTTCTTGGTAAACTCGTTATCCTTCGAGCTATGGCTCACGAAGATGAGAGGTGACTCTGCCATATGGTCGGCGGCAGATTCGTGCAAGGCTTAGCCGCGAGGCAGGCAGTTTAATACCGGAGGGTGGCCCGCGCAAGAAACACTTTGGATCTCTCAGGGCTGATCCGCACGATTATCATTTCGAATTATCGTGACTTGCGCTGCGGTGTTTCAGCCAGATGTCTGGTAGTGTGTTCGGTCACGCTCACCGGAATCGCATCGGCGAAGTTTGCCTGATCCAGAGACTTTGCAGTTGGCGTGGATTTGAATGCGTTCGGTGTGTCAGGTGGAGCAGCCTGGTTTTCGCTTAGCGGCACCCTTCGCTTCCACTGCTTCTTGAGCATTAAGGTTCTGATGAGTGTTTGAATATGCCAGCCGCCGATCGCCAGTAAGATACCGGCCGTCACGTAGATTAGCGGATGCGTAAACGATCTGAATCCTAAAATGGAAAAGAGCAAAAACGAGAGGGTAAAAGTTGCGATTATCGTCATTACACTCAGAACGGTGTTCGCCTTCAGATGTTCTTCGGGCGGGGTCTCACGTTTGAGTGGTTTTGAAAAGTCGAGCAGATAGAGTCCACACTGCCGGCAGTAGGTCTCCGGGGTCTGATCGGCTCTTCCGCATCTCGGACAATACATAACGTTTGAAACGGTTATCAGACTGGAAAAGTTTACGTTGACAGAGTTAACTGCCTAACTTAAACTGCTCACCTTCAAAAACCCTATTGTGGCAGATTTTCGGCCTTTAATAGGGGTTTGACGGTTTTCTTGCAACAGGATGTTCCAAAGGCGAGTTTTTCCTTTTCATGGACTCCCCGCGAATTCTTGAGGTTTCAGCTCCGGCCCTCAAACCTACGGCATAACATCTGGTCGGATTGACCGAATTCTCAATCGCTCTCCCAACCTTCTATGAGACGAGGCGTAGCAGTTGTTACCGGCGGTAGCCGAGGAATCGGCAGAGCGGTCGCGCTTGAACTTGCCCGCTCAGGTTACGACGTGTTGATTCAGTACCGGTCAAACGAAGCTGCGGCTCAATCAGTTGTCGACGAAATCCGGAGTTTGGGAAGAGAAGCACTCGCCAGGCAGGGCGACGTCAGCAAGGTCGAAGATGTTAAGGAACTGGCGAGCACGGCGTATGAAAAGTGGGAGAGCATCGATGTGCTCGTTAATAACGCGGGCATCACTCGCGATCGGTCGCTAATTTTTATGAACGACTCTGACTGGTACGACGTGATTAATACGAACCTGAATGGAGTTTTTCTCACGTCGCGCGCATTCGCCTATGGCTTCGTGAGAAAGGGTGCGGGAAGAATTATCAATATGTCGTCCGTGGCAGGTGTTATGGGAGTGGCGGGACAAACAAACTATTGCGCCGCAAAGGCCGGAATCATCGGGTTCACACGCGCGCTGGCGAAAGAGTTGGCGCCTTATTCGATAACTGTTAATTGTATCGCGCCCGGCTATATTGAAACTGACATGGTCCAGGGGATGCCCGAAAAGAAGCGAGCCGGAATCTTGCAGGACATTCCTCTCAAACGTTATGGCACGCCCGATGAAGTGGCCCACCTGGTTGCTTTTCTTGCCAGTGAACGTGCGACGTATATCACCGGACAAGTTTATACGATCGATGGGGGCTTGATTGGATGATTGGAGAAGAGCTATGGACACTCAAGAGAAAACTGAATTGAAGCAGATGATTGGCGAGTTGATCGAGATTGACGATTTTGCCGACGACGAACACTTTGTTCGCGACCTCGGAGTCGACTCGATGATGGCGCTGGAAATCGTATCCCGCATCGAGAAGCGTTACGGAATTCGCATACCGGAAGAGTCGCTCCGGCAAATTGCCACCTTCAACGACGTGGTCAACGTGACCGAAGGCGCAATCGCCAAAGCAGCAGTTTAGCTAAAGCATGAGGTCAGGCCCGAATGTCGCGTCGTGTGCTCATAACAGGGTTAGGTGTCGCCAGCCCGATCGGGATCGGGAAGTCTGAGTTCTGGCGCAGCATATGCGACGGTCGCTCCGGTATCGAAGAGATAAAAGCGTTTGATACAAGCTCGTTCGACACCCATCGTGGCGGAGAGATTTTTGATTTTCACGCCGAGCAATACTTTCAGCGGCTCGACCCGAAGAAGGTTCCTCGCACAACGCAACTTGCGGTAGCAACCGCGCGCATGGCCTGGGAAGATGCCGGCTCACCCTCGCTAAGTGCGGCGACTTCCAGCGTTTGTTTCGGCACGACCATGGGAAACCAGTCGGTGGTCGAAACCACAAACGACCAGCGGCGACAAGGCTCAAACGAAATGCCGATGTCCGCCTCCAGCTATACTCCCGCTTACATCGCACGAGTTGTAGCGCTCGAGTTAGGCACCTCCGGCCCGTTCCTCGTCTTACCAACTGCCTGCGCCGCCGGTAACTACGCGATCGGGTGGGGCTACGAACTAATCAAGTCGGGAAGGGCAGACATCGTTATCGCCGGCGGGGCAGACGCACTTTCCCGCGGGTGTTATGCCGTCTTCCACAGTCTCAAGGCGATGGCGCCGAAGGCGTGCCAACCTTTCGATCGTAATCGACGCGGAATGCTGGTTAGTGAAGGCGCCGGTGCTTTGATTCTTGAAAGCGAAGAGCACGTGCGCCAGCGCGGAGGCAAAGCTTACGCGGAACTTCTGTCGTATGCGCTCAGTTGCGACGCGCATCACGCGACGGCGCCGCATCCCGAAGGCGCCGGTGCTTCCTCTGCGATGTTAAAGGCGCTGGGGCGAGCTAACTGTGCGCCGGAAGAAGTTTCTTACATCAGCGCGCACGGCACGGGCACGAAGGCCAATGACATGACCGAGTCGATGGCGGTCAGGAGCGTCTTCGGCGACAACGTCGATGCCATTCCCGTGAGCTCGATCAAATCGATGATCGGACACACGATGGGAGCAGCGAGCGCGATCGAAGCGGTGGTCAGCGTCCTGTCCATTCATCACGGAATCCTGCCGCCGACGCAGAATTTTGAAGAGCCTGATCCTGAATGTCTCTCGAATGTAGTTCCGAATGAACCGCAGATGGCCGACGTCAACGTTGTGTTGAGCAACTCGTTCGGCTTTGGCGGAAACATTGCCACGATCGTGGTGAAGAGGCTGTAACACTTGGAAGTAGTAATTTCCGCTGCTGGTGTTCTTAGTGGTGCCGGCTCTGGCCGGGCTGGCTTCAAGCAAGGTCTGCGCGAGGCGCGAAGCAACCGAGAGACTGTGGCCGCCGAACCGCCGGTAACCACCGAGAGCCACGACGCGATCAAGGTCGTCGATTTCGATCCGGTGGCGACACTCGGGAAAAAGGGACTTCAGTTTATCCCGCGAGTGACGCAAATGCTTTTAGTCGCCGTGGTTGAAGCGTTGAAAGAAGCGAAGCTGGAACAAGACCGGGACGCTGATGGACTCGGGGCTGTCATCGGCACGAATTTCGCCGGTCTCAACAGTATCGCCCGCTATGATTGGACAGTGATCACTGATGGACCATCGTTCGTGAGTCCAATGGAAGCGCCGAACACGCTCGCGAACGCTCCCGCTTCACTCCTGTCGATCAGGTTCAAAGCGAGAGCGCTGAACACAACGATCTCCACGGGACGCTGCGCTGCTTTGGATGCACTGGGTTACGCCGCCGAGGTTTTGCAGTTGGGCCAGGCCAGGTCGATCGTGGCCGGCGCGGTTGAAGAGATCAATGCGTACACGCTCTGGCAGTACGCTGACATGGGTTTGAATTCCGGCAAGGTAGTTCCCGGTGAAGGCGCCGCGGTGTTCGTCGTTGAATCAGCCGAGGAAGCACGAAGCAGGGACGCCGCTCCGCTGGCGCGCTTCGGTGGTTGGTCCAACTATCTTGCGCCGCTCGAGCCGCCGGTTGAGGCGGTAACGAAAGCTTGCCGGTTGGCGTTGCGCCAGGTCGGAATGTCAGCCGACGAGATCGCGCTGGTTGCGATTGGCGTGAACGGGGACGCCGCGAATGATGAAGCACTGGCAACGGGCGTCGCGCAGTTGTTCGGAGAGAACGTCGAGCGAAAAGTTCCGGCGTTTACGACGAAGGGTTTGACTGGCGAAACGTATTCAGTAGCGGGAGGACTCCTAATCGCCGCGGCTTTGGATGCAATGCAGGATGGTGTCGTGCCCGGGAGTGCGAATTTTGCCGCGAAAGACTGGCCGGCGCCGCTGGAGTTTTCGGATCAAGCTGTTGGCTGGAATCCCGGCCCGGTGTTGATTGTCGAGTGGGACACGTTAGCCGGAGCGAGTGCGGTTGTGCTGTTACCGGTGGCGAACGGATGAGTACTGAAACACCAGCTCTGGATTTTGATGAGATTCGCCGGCTCTTGCCACAGGCGTACCCGTTCATCCTGTTGGACCGCGTGGATGAACTAACGGCGGGCGAGAGAATTGTGGCGACAAAAAACATCAGCGGCAACGAGTGGATCTTTCCCGGGCACTTTCCGCAGAAGGCGATCTATCCGGGAGTGTTGTTGATTGAAAGCATGGCACAGGCGTCGATTCTGATGCTCAAGGCCGCAAGTCCGGACGCTGAAGGAACATTTCTGCTCGCCGGCGTTAAGTCGCGATTCTTGCGTCCCGTGGTGCCTGGCGATCGGGTTCGCTTCGTTTGCGAGGCGCAGAAGATCATCAGCACGGGAGGGATTGTTGAAGCCCATGCGACAGTTGATGGTGAGGCAGTGGCAAAAGCGGATTTGACGTTTGCGATCCGCTGAATCGAAGTCGAGTTTAGTTAACGGAGGAACATGCAGTACGACGTCATCGTGGTTGGAGCAGGTGTAGCGGGCGCTGCGAGTGGGTGGTTTGCGTCACGTCAGGGATTGCGAGTCGCGTTGCTCGACAAAGCCAGGTTCCCGCGTGACAAGGTCTGCACTTCCACTGTTAATCCGCGCAGTTGTTCCTACCTCCAGGAGCTCGGCGTGCTGCAGGATCTCGCGCCGCACCAGCTTCATGCGATTCCCGGCATTCAGGGCTTCGCTTATGACAACGGCACGTTCCGCGGTTTTTACGAACCATCTGCGCCTTATCTTAATTACGGGCACACCATTCCTCGATATCTTCTCGACTCAGCGCTGGTCAACAAAGTTGTGAGTGCTCCCGGGATCGAGTTTATCGACGACTTTGCAGTTGAAGAGATCGTCACGGACGGACCAGAGTCTGCGGTCGTGATTCGCGGCAAACGCGGCAACTCCACTGTGTCATTAGAAGGGGCGATGGTGATTGACGCGGCCGGCCGCAACTCGCCGATCTGTCGCCAGAACAACATCCACGAACCCTGGACCGACCATCGTCGCTTCGCCGTCATCGCGCAGTTTTCGGGCGTCGAGTGGGGCGAAACGCTTTTCACGATTGGCACTAATCATGCAGTCGGACCCGGCTACTATTGTGTGTTTCCAATCTCCGGCGACACGGCCATCGTCTCTTTAATTCTCGCTGAGCCTCAATGGGAAGCAGCGCGCGCCGATCTTACCAACACCCTGCGCACGTTTGTTAACAGCGACTGGCATCTGCGTGATTGGTTTAGTCGCGCACAGCAGGAAACTGAAACAGTCGGTTTTGGTCCTTTGGCTTTTCAGGCAAGGCGGATCTCTCTCGATCGCGTCCTGATGGTGGGCGATACGACCGGTTTCTACGACCCCATCACCGGCGAAGGAATTACTTTCGCTTTTCGCTCGGCGGAGTTGGCCGCGAAAGCAGCGCGGCAGGTTATTGAAGGCGCGCCTTGGGCCACGGTCGCGAGCGCCTACGAGAAAACAGCCTTGAACGAAAAGCAGCAGGGACTGGACCAGTCTCTGCAACTGCAACGAATGTTGAAGCGCCCGGAAGCATTCAATCGATTTGTGAAGGCGCTCGACCACAACCCGCTGGCAGCTAACTGGCTGGCGTGCGGCTTCGGCAATCTGTTGCCTGAGGGCAATCGGTCGACGGCGCATTTGTACGCGATCTTCGAGCAGGGCGACGCTGTCCTGGTGAGGTAAAGAGCCAGGTAAGAGTTAATGGAGGTGAATGTGGAAAAAACATTTCAAGACAAAGTCTACCTCATTACCGGAGCCGCGCGTGGAATTGGACGTGAACTGATCAAGCAACTTGTCGCCGAGGGAGCAAGTGTTTACTTCACCTACTTCCAGGACAAGGAGCACGCCGACAATCTCTACGAAGAGCTGGGTCCCGATCGCGAACGAGTCGCTTACGAAGAACAGGATGCGCGACTCAAGAGCCTCGACGGCGCCAAAGAGACCGTGGAGAAAGTGCTCGACCGCTTCGGACGGCTCGACGGGCTCGTCAACAATGCCGGCTACAAGCTCGATCGCTCGTTTGTGTTTATGAATGACGACGAGTGGCAGGACCAGATGGATATCAACCTGAACAGCGTCTACTACTACACGCGCGCAGCCACGTATCCGATGGTCAAGCAAAAGTACGGCCGCGTTGTCAACATGGGCGCCATTAGCGGTAACCTGATCGCTGGTCCATACCAGGTTGCTTATGGCGCGTCCAAAGGCGGCTTGCATGGTTTCACGAGGTCGCTGGCCTGGGAACTTGGTCCATACGGAATCACGGCGAACCTTGTCACCACGGGCATGGCCGAAACAAGCGGCATTCGATTCCCGCCGGACATTCGCAAAGTGTGGGCCGAGAATGTGCCGTTGCGTCGTTTGGCCAATCCGGTGGAAGTAGCTTCGCTCGTCAAATATGTGCTGTCGCCGTTGGGCGACTACATCACCGGCGCAAACCTGGTGATCGACGGCGGCATGAGCTTGCTTGGATTTACTAACCTCGAGTTGTTGCTTCCCAACTATTACAAGGGAACACACAAAGCAAAAAAGAATCCCGAAAGTTAGGTCTCGAAGATGGCGACACGATTGGCAACAAAAAAGGCTTCCGGCGAAGAGTTGTTTCAGATGTCCCGGCTCTACTGGAAGTCGGCAGTGCTCCTGGCGGGCCTGCGTCTGGAAGTTTTCGATCTCCTGCGCGACGGAAATACTGCGGCGGCAGTCGCAGCGGAGCGCGGCGCCGATGCAGCGGCAATGGAGTTGCTCTTCAACGCGTTGGTGTCATTGCAGATCCTTGAGAAGGACGGCGATCAGTATCGCAACACTACTTTCGCCAATGCGTTCTTAACTGAAAGTTCCCCGATGAGCATGAAACTTGTTTGGCTTCATCTGGCGGACCAGTGGGGCGCGTGGGGCCACCTGCATCATGCGGTGATGCGCGGCGAGCCGACTGCGATGCGGTGGTTTGAAGAGGCCACGCAGCATGGAGGGTCGGACTTGCCCGAGGCCCATCCGGACGAGCACTACGTTCCGTGTTCGACGCAGATTTCAAAACTATTGGCGGAAGAGTTTGTCCGCAAAATTGATTTGAGTAGTGTGAAGCGAGTGCTCGATGTGGGCGGCGGAGCAGCGGGTAACTATTCGCACACGATTTGTCGCAAGTTCCCTGAGGTGACGGCCGACATTCTCGACTTGCCGGGGCCTGCTGAAGCAGCACAGCTCAACGCCGACGCTGCCGGTTTGGGCGACCGCATCCGCGGCATTGCGGGCGACGCGCGCGAAAGCGATTACGGTTCAGGTTACGACCTCGCGATCATGTCGTTGTTTATTCACGTGTTTCCTGCGGAAATCTGGCAATTGATCATTCGCAAGGCGTTCAAAGCCCTGGCCCCGTCAGGACGCCTGGCGATCATGGAATACATGCTCGACGACGATCGCGTGGGTCCGGAGTTCTCAACTCTTTACGCGCTCTATTGTCTCGTGAACTTCAAAGGCGGTTACGCGGCAACGATCGGCGAAGTTGAGCAATGGATGTACGACGCAGGCTTTGCCCGAGTAGAGCACCTCGATATTTATCGCGGTCTCACCGGAGTGATCGGAGTTAAGGCAGATGAAGCGGTTTGATGGTCCAACCGACATCAGGGAGAGTTACGACGCCATCGTCATCGGCGCCGGCATAGGCGGCCTGTTTGCCGCCAACTTCCTGGCCCAGGCGGGTGTGAGCACTTTGCTGATCGAGCGCCACTACGAAGTCGGAGGTTATTTGCAGGGTGGCTGGCGCCGAGGCTTTTACTTTGACTACGGAACTCAATCAAACGAGATCAAAGGCGCGATTCTGCCGGCATTGCAGATGCTGGGCCTGGAAGACCGCGTCAAGTTTCACCAGTGTCACCACCGCTTCACCTCTAGCGACGGTCTCGATCTCGAGCTGCATAAGTTTGAGGATGCAGAGCCGGCGTTTGCGGCCGCCTATCCGGAATCAGCGGATGGAGTGCGGCGTTACTTCGAATACTTTCGCGGCGCTTACGACTGCGCCAAAGCCCTGAACGAAGAAGGCGTCCGCAAAATGGTCTTGTCGGACAGCACCGACTTCATGCCTGACTATCACGGCTTCTGGAAAGATCAGCCTTATTACGAGAAGCTGATGGACTACGACAAAACGCTGTCGTGGCAAAAATGCCGCACGTTTTTTGCGCGCGATCGTTTGAGCCGTATCCTGACCCACTTTGGTTATCGGAACCAGAGCGCGCTTCTCACCGGTCTCTTCTGGCACCTCTGGTGTGACGACTACTTCTACAACGAAGGTGGCAAGCAGAACTTCATGGACATGCTGGCCGAGGCGTTCATCGAGCGTGGCGGCACGCTGGCGATGAGCACGGGCGTGGATGAAATTTTGGTCGAGGACAAAACTGCGTGCGGCGTGCGGCTGGAGGACGGGCGAGTTGTGAAGTCCACGGTTGTTATCAGCAACGCCGACCTGCGCCTGACTTTAGGCAAACTGTTGCGCGAGCACGAAGCGGTTTCGCATTTGAAGAAACAGGCAGACGAAACGCCGGTCAGCGAGTCGTTCTTCACAGTTTTTCTGGGAACGTCGATTCCCGTCGAAGAATTACGTGAAGTGCTGCACGATGCACACCACACCTGGAACTTTCCGACGCATAACGGATTGCCGGAACCTTTCGATGTCTCATTTCACGGGGCTTTACCGATGGAGATTTCGGCGCCGATTCTGCACGACCCAAAGCTCGCCCAGAATGGCTCCGGCCTGGTGCTGCAAACCTTCAGCTACCTGGAATGGATGTCTCGTTGGCGACTGTCACCTGACGGAAAGCGACGCCGTATCTACCGCACGTTGAAGGCTGAAGTCGAAGAGCAGTTGATCGAAAACGCTGCCCGCGTGATCCCCAACTTGAGAGAACGGATGGTTTACATGGATTCCGCGTCGCCCTTGACGTTGCTGCGTTACACCGCGAACGCGGAAGGCGCCACCGCCGGATGGACCTGGAATCGCAAACGGACGATGGTGAAACTGGAAGACCAGTTGATAACGCTGCCGATCAAGAACCTCTTTTGCGCCGGTCATTGGGTCTTGTATCCCGGTGGTCTGCTGACGGCGACATTGGCCGGCAAGATCGCCGCCGACCTGGCGCAGGCGACTCTTTCCGGGAAGGTGTCTCCGGAAACGTTGGTGGCGAATACCAGTGGTGTGTCGAGCGAATTGCAAACAGTGTGAAGAACCAGAGGAATCAATGACTGATTTGGAAACTCAACTTATTTATTCATGGTGGTGGCGGCACGATGCGGGCTGGTATCAGGGCGTGGCCCGGCGCTACGGGTTCGAAGTTGCCAACGAGATCAATAAAGAGGCGTTGAAGTTTGTGGCCGAGCGCGTTGGCAGAAACATCGCGAAGAAACGCGACCAGCCATTGAAGGATATGGAGTTTTCAGAGGTCGTGAAGGCTTTCGGAGAATGTTGCGAGGCGATGTGGCCAAGGGAATTTCTCGACTACAACTCCAGGATCACAGGGCCTGAGACTTTCGAAGTGAATATCGTGCGCAACTTCGCGATCGAGATGCTCAAGCGCGCCGACACTCTCGATAAGTATGAATGTCCGTGTCTCCCATTGCGTGAAGGTTGGTTTAAAGGACTTGGCCTGAAGCCGGACGAGAACCGCAGAGTGCAGTGCGTACTGGATGGTTGTGACGTTTGTACTTTGGTAGCGAGCGTGCCGGGCTTTGCCGAGCGCGAGCAGGAAAAGTAATGAGCAACATCACCGACGAGCAATTAGACGGCCGCCCGCTGGGCACCATGCTTTTCTCGGTCGAAGCCCGCTTCGTAAAGCTTGATCGCATTGGGATGGTCCCTGAAGGCGAGCGAGTGAACGCGCATTTTATGGGCGACGCAACGGGACTGCTCGGCCCGGGAAAGCTGCGCGGAATCGATTATTCAACGAAGCGATCTGATGGCGTGGTCGCGATCCACGTCCATGAGGTCTTCACCAGCGATGACAACTATTTGATCGCGATCGAACGACAGGGACTCGGCACGCCGGAAGGAGAAACGACACTTTTGGTTTCCGGCACCGGGTGGGCGCGCGCGGCGCAGGACAACCAGGCCGCCTGGCTGAACGATACTCCGATTGTATGGCACGGAAGTATTAACAAAGAGACCGGTTCGCTCAACTTGAAGTTTTATGCGCTCAGAGCCGAGGAAGCCGCTACCGGCGCGCATGCGACTGGCAATTGAGTTAGTTGATCGGCAACTCACCCAATAGGGGGTGTAGCAATATGGCGAACCTCAACATTACTCTCATTCATCATCCGACCGTCGCTTTGAAAATCTCGGGGTTTACTCACCCTGACTTCGCGGACTTTTCAAAGTCGGGCGCTTATCTCGGAAACATTTATCGACGCATCATTCCTCCCAGTCTGCCAAGAATCGCCTCGGTGGCCGAAAAAGAATTGAATGCGAATGTTTCGATCGTCGATTTGAGAATCACCGACTACTTCCGGGAAGAGATCTACAAGACGATTGAATGGGAAGGCTATCACATCGAGTTGCGACGGGTTGGAAATGCTTTCAGCTATGCGGACCAGGCGATCGCCGAATCAGATTGGATCGGCATGTCCAGCCACTTCACGTTCGAAGCCGGCATCGTCAGGGATCTGATCGCTCACGCCAGGAAGGTCAAACCCTCGATCAAGGTGATGGTCGGAGGCGCGGACGTCAGCGCCAGGCCGCACGATTATCTGAAGTTCGGAGCGGACGCAGCTTTTCGCGGCGACTTCGATCCACAAGCCCTCAACGCGAATATTACCGAGCCAACGATCTTCGGGCCTTATTCTCATCCGTTTGAGAAACTGATCGCGCCAGCGTTCGACAAGCTCACGCACTTGAAAGAGTACACCGATAGTCACGACGGACAAGTTCCCGAGGGCGTCGGCTTTCCCATCGGTTTTATTTATTTCACTCGCGGTTGCCCGCGCGAATGTGACTTCTGCGAGAGCCGTAAGACGAAACATGAAGTGCTCGACTTGGAGCACTGCATCGAGATGATTGAGAACTACCGGAAGGCCGGCATCAAGACCCTGAATCTGGCTGACGACAATCTGCTCCTGCAGTCCGCCAACAAGCGCGGCCGCGAGAACCTCCTCACGCTCCTGCGAACAATGAAGGAGATGGGATTTGCCTGGGAGTATCCAAACGGTCTCGAGATTGGGCTGCTGTTAAGACAGGGGAAGCTTGACGAAGAGTTAATCGAGGCGCTTTTCACTCATACGACCGATCCGGAAACGGGCCGGATTATTGGACCGTACCGTCTGTACGTTCCCGTGGAGACGTTCGATCGAAGAGGTGATTACCGGAAGCTGAAACCCCTTGACGATCAGCGAACGATTATTGAAGCACTTGCCGGCACCGGAATGCCTGAGCTGGACTTCGGAGTAGTGCTGGCGCCGAGCGCGGACGAACAAACGTTCGAGCATACCAAAGAGGGTTACCTCGAGATCAGAGACATTCTCGCCAGGCGCGGCAACACCAAGGCGCGCTATGCCGTCTTCCATCTGATTCCCATCGCCGAGTATCGGTCGATGAAGACGAAATATTCAGTAAGTGATTTTCCCGAAGGCTGGAACTTCTACTTTCCCGTTTACGACGGCGTCCACTTCTCAGCGCGAGAGCTCTTCGAGCGCAGACTGCGGCTGATCAAGGAAATAGATCACGAAAACTACGCGAGCATGGTGAAGGGTGAATACAGCTACGCTTGAGGCTTTGCACAAAAGCGTCCGCTACGAAAGGATATTCTCTCGCAAAGGCGCAAGGGCGCAAAGAAAGTCCAGCTAAACGCGGCAGCGCTTTGCGTCTTTGCGGGAGACCTCTTCACTTAATAACGCACAAGCTTACGCTTGAGGTTTACAGCTTCGCCGCTGAGCGCAACGCTTCGGCGCGGTCGGTTAATTCCCACGTAAAGGTCGGTTCGTTGCGGCCGAAATGGCCGAACGAGGCTGTCGCTTTGTAAATCGGTCGCCGCAGTTGAAGGTCTTCCATCATCCCCGCGGGCGTGAGTCGAAAATGTTCGCGCACCAGCTCGCTGATCCGCTCGTCACTCAAATGTCCCGTCCCGCCGGTGTCCACCAATAGCGAAACAGGATCAGCCACCGCAAAGACGTAAGCCAACTGGACCATGCACCGTTCAGCGAGTCCGGCAGCTACCACGTTCTTCGCGACGTAGCGCGCCATGTATGCCGCCGAGCGATCTACTTTAGTTGGATCTTTTCCTGAAAAAGCGCCGCCGCCGTGCGGAACGTAACCGCCGTAAGTATCGACAATGATCTTTCGGCCCGTCACGCCTGTGTCGCCCATCGGCCCGCCGGTAACAAAACGACCTGCCGGATTGATGTAATAACTGGTGTCTTTGTCTATCAGGTCTGAAGGAATCGTGTGCTTAATGACACTCTCGGTGATTTCGGCATGAAGCTGTTCGTTTTCGACTGCGGCGTCATGCTGGGACGAGATAACAACCGAATCAACTCGAAACGGGCGTCCATCGCGATATTCGACCGTCACTTGAGACTTGCCGTCCGGCCGCAGATAAGGCAATAGACCGCTTCTCCTGACTTCCGACAAACGTCGCGTCAGATTGTGGGCCAACTGAATCGGCGCCGGCATCAACTCCGGCGTATCGGTGCACGCGAACCCGAACATCATGCCCTGGTCGCCGGCGCCACCGGTGTCAACGCCGACGGCAATGTCTGAAGACTGGTTGTCGATCGAGGTCAGGACCGCGCAGGTTTCGGAGTCGAAACCGTATTTGCCGCGCGTGTAACCGATTTCGCTAATGGTCTCGCGAGCGATATGGGAAAAGTTGGGCCGCGCTTTCGCGGTGATTTCGCCCGCGATCAGAACCAGTCCGGTGGTCACCAGCGTTTCGCACGCCACCCGCCCGTTTGGATCTTCTTCGAGCACGGCATCGAGGACCGCGTCTGAGACCTGATCGGCGATCTTGTCAGGATGTCCTTCGGTAACGGACTCCGACGTGAATAGGTAATCTCCAGTTGCCATAAGAGCACTCTCAGTTCAGGTTGCTTTCGCTCGGCTGCGTTGATGAATTGGTAACGTTTGCGAATACGGCGTCCCAGAGATCGAGTCTGGCCTGGAGTGAATGTCTGGCCGTTTCTTCCGCTTCAGACCACAGGCGCTCGTCGTTGCCGCAGAGTCGCGACAGCAGCGCATGCGATAACGGTCCATGACGCTCGCCGTCAGTTTCGATGTGCCTCGTGAGATAGTAAAGAAACAAACTCCAGCTCGATGGGCTGTCGGCAGACAGTTGCGCAACGAATTGTTTGAACATCTCCGGAATCAGATCTTCGCGGCCGAGAGTGAACGCCGCCGCCACGCGATGCGGAGCGCCTGAACGCGCGATGTCGAGCGTGGTTTTGACGAACTGTTTCACGCCGTCCGGAAGCTGTTCGTTGTCCAGCAACGTGTCAAACGAATCGCCCTGTTGCAGTTTGGCGGTGAAGTTTTGGATGAATGAAGCATCGGCGCCGCAGGCCTGCATCGCATTGAGATAAAGCTCGAAGTGCGAAAAGTATCCGCCGTCGGGATTGGTGTCGCTCTCTTCATCGAGAACGATTTCATTGATCAATCGCCGTGCTTCGCGATCGCTGGTTGGGAGCCACGGGAGCGTCACGCAGGTCAGGGAGATTTGCAGGGACTTAAGCAACGATTGAAAATCCCAAACGCAAAAGACGTGCGTGCGCATGAAGAGTCTGAGCGCGGTTTCGTTGTCGATGCTCGAATAAATAGGATGAGCGACGAGGCGCTCTACGAGATCTTGAACGTTAATGCGACCGGCGGCGCTGAGTGGGGTAGACATAAAGCGTGAAGTTTTTCGGGCAGTTCAGAATTTTCGAGGCGCTGTCTATTTTCGAAAGACGCTGTTTTTCGAAGACGCTGTCGGAACGCGGATATTTTAAACCTACTTAGCCTAAAACGCCCAGCGAGCCAGGACGGCCCCGCTGGTGAAGCCGGCGCCGACAGCCGAAAATAAAACCGTGTCTCCACGCTTCAGACGGCCATCGTCGAGGGCATCTCCGATGGCTAACGGGATAGTGGCTGCAGTGGTGTTTCCAAACTTATGAATGTTTCGGACCACCTGCTCCTCGTTCAAGCCAAGCTTCCTCGCGGCAGCTTCAATTATTCTCGCGTTTGCCTGGTGGGCAATGAAGACGTCGACTTGCTCTATTGAAAGACCGTTGCGCTCCAGCAGTCTCGTGCCGAGCTCTTCCATCTTGCGCACTGCATACCTGAAGACCGGCTGGCCATTCTGATGCACGTAGTGCATTCGCTTTTCCACGGTTTCATGCGAAGCAGGATTGAGGCTGCCGCCGCCGGGCATCTTTATGTATTGTCCGCCCGCGCCGTCGATCTCGTTGACGTAGTCGAGAATTCCGAGGTTGTCGTCGTCGCTCGGCTCGAGCAAGACAGCGCCGGCGCCATCACCAAACAGAATGCAGGTGCTGCGATCTTCAAAGTTCAAAATACTGGACATTACGTCCGCGCCTATCACCACCACTTTTTGGTGTGCGCCGGTTTCGATGAACTGCGAGCCGACTGTCAGGCCGTAGAGAAAACCGGAGCAGGCAGCGGACAAGTCGAAGCCCCAGGCTTTAGTTGCGCCTATTCTGTCCTGAACGATGCAGGCGGTTGCCGGAAACAACATGTCCGGCGTGACCGTCACCATGATTATCATGTCAATCTCGTCAGCCTTGATGTTTCGGCGTTCGAGCAAGTCGGTGACGGCTTGATAAGCCAATTCAGAGGTAGGCGTGCCGGGTTCCACGTAATGACGTTCCACGATACCGGTGCGCTCGACGATCCAATCGTGATTGGTATCGACGATCTTCGCCAGATCGTTGTTGGTGACGGTTCTTGGTGGAACGTAGCGCCCCAGTGCGGAGATCTTCGCCCTTTTTTTGGATGCCAACTTAGGCAGCTCCTACCTGTTTGCTGGAAAAGATTGCGGGCGGGTTTGCTGGTTGATGATTCATCGCGTTATGTGAATCGAATTCTGAAGTCGCATACAAATAGCGTAATCAGACGGGATGTGTCAATGACTCTGAACTCTGCGCACTCAGCGGCCCTCTTGCGCGCTCTGCGTTTCTCGCGCCTTTAACGCAGAGAACACCGAGAGACGAAGAGCGCGCTGAGGTTACTCCCAAATTGACTGCAGCTAAGCTTTGACAGCGACTTGCTCGGGAATTACGTCGGGCAGTTCATCTTCTAACAGTCGTAATCGCGGATACAAAAGAGCAATGGTTGCCGTCAGCATAACCAGAGAGCCTAGGACGATGTACAGCAAACCAATGCCGCGTCCGCGACCGACGCCGATCACTGAGCCGATGGATCCCGCGAGTGGTCCATTTGCTGCCAGCAACGGTTCGAAGATGCGATCGGCAACTGGACCAGCGAGCAGATACGCAAGCGGCGTCGACGACCAGGCGATCATGCGGCGCATCGCAAAGACCTGCGCCTGAACGTCCAGCTCGACCTTGCTTTGCCAAATCGCCTGGCTGGACCCAAGAATGATCGGCAAGCTAAACGCGAGCAGAAAGATCGCGACCGTGATCGGCGGAACCGACGGCCTCAGGCCCATCACAATGATGCACGCTCCGATCAGCAGATAAAACCCGACGACGCCATTCATGCGGCGCGCGGGCCCGCCCCACGCGCTCATGAGAATACTTCCGGTCAATCCGCCGAAGCTGCCGATTGACAGGGCAGTTGCCAGTCCGCCCGGCGAAGTAAACGAAAGCATCAAGGGTGCGGTTAAGGCGACAATGAACCCGATCAGGAAGTTATTGATGGCAAAGAAAATCAGCAGGCCGAGCAGACCCGGGCGACTCATAATGTAAGTCAGACCGTAGCCCGCGCTGCGAAACAGTGACGGTTTCTTTTTACCGGTGGCGCTGGAGGGTGGCTTGGGGACCGGCGTCAGCAGCAGCGTAGTCACGGCAAACAGGAATGACAGGAAGTCGATGAACAACACGCCGGAGAGGCTAATGGAAGCGACCAGTCCTACCGCCAGGAATGGTCCAAAGATCTGGCCCACCGATTCGTTGAACTGGACCATTCCGGCCGCCCGGCCGAGATGACGCTTCGGCACCAGTAACGTTGTGGTTGCTGCATAGGCGGGCGCCTGAGAAACGGTGAAGATCGATTTGACTCCCGTAATGAGGTAGATCTGCCAGACTTCCAAACTTTGGAAATACAACAGCATGGCAACGACGAGGACGCAGAACCCGGAGCCGAAGTCGCAAAGCATGATCAGCGCGCGCCGGTCCCAGCGGTCCGCGAGTGCGCCTGCGAACGGCGATACGAGGATGCCGGGAAGCGTGGCGAAAAATATGATGAGCGCGTAATTAGTGGCCGAGCCCGTCCTCTGATAGACCCAGACTCCGAGAGCAAAGGCGGTCAGGTTGGTCCCGATCACGGACACAAGCTGGCCGGACCACATCAGAAAGAAGTGGCGCATTTCGCTGAAGAAGGTACGGTATGACATTAGTGATCCTGCCGAGCGTCCGGCTCAGTCGTCTTCATGGTGGTGCCAAATCTGACCTCCGCGCTCTCTGCGTTTCGCTCATTTCAACGCAGAGGACGCCGAGTTACGCCGAGAATACTTCAGATTTAGGACAACCATTCTTCTTCATACACAGCTCAGAAGCCTCGTTTGAATCTCCTCCAAGTACGGTTTGATCCGCTCCGCCAGTGCCTGCACGTGAGGCTCCTTCACGATCTGGTAATGGTCGCCTGGAACGACCTGGACCTCTAACTTTTCTGCGACCTTTCGCCAGCGTTGACCTGGCTCGATTGATTGCCGCGCACCGTCGCCCGCCTCGAATAGAACTACTCTCCCCGGATAACTTGCCGGCACATACGTTCGCAACGCGCGCCTGTTGGCTTTGAACACGCGATACAGGTTGAGTAGTTGAGAAGTGTCCATGCCGGGAGGAAGAATGTCAGCTTCTCTGGCTTGCTCGATAAAATAGCTCAGCAGTTGTTCTTCGTTGAGTTGTTTTACATCATCGAGAGTCGCCGTCGGTTCTTTTCCGGCGAGGGCGAAGAAATCGGCAAAGAACCCCAACAGTGTCTCCGTGTCATCGCCGGAGACATCGGCGCTGTGTCCGTCCAAATAGCTGTCGAGCAAAACAACCAGGGCGACCTGTTCGTCACTCCTGCTTAGCTGTTGGGCCATCTCGAAAGCTATGGCTCCTCCCATGGACCAGCCGCCAAGCAGGTAAGGACCATGTGGCTGGACTTCACGTATGGCCGCGACATAGAAGGCCGCCAGGTCTTCAATTCGTGACAGCGGTTCGTCACTGTGGTCGGGAATCACTGCCTGCAATCCATAAAACGGTTGATCGGGACCAAGCTTCTGCGCTAGCGACACGTACGACAACACCTGACCACCAACGGCATGCACGCAAAAGAAGGGAAGCTTTGAACCAGCGGGTTGGATCGCAACCAACGAAGACGCGGGTTTGCTTTCTGCCTGATCGCGCAGCCGCAGCGCCAGTTGTTCGACCGTCGGATGCTGCAGCAGCGTTGCCAGCGAGATGCTTTGACCGAACTGTTTCTGAATGCGCGCAACGAGGTGAAGCGCAAGAATCGAGTGACCGCCCAAATCGAAGAAATTGTCTCTCGCGCCGATTGGAGAAAGGTTGAGGACGCTGGACCAGATGCGGCTTAGTTGTAACTCGAGTAAGTCGCGCGGCGGCACGTGTTCCTCGGATCGTTCATCCGCGCGCGCTTCAGGCTCGGGTAGAGCTTTGCGGTTCAACTTTCCGTGTGACGTCCTGGGCAGACTGTCGAGCATGACGAAGGTGGCGGGCACCATATACTCGGGCAGTTTCTCTCGCAGAAATACTCGCAGATCAGTTTCTTTGAGGCTGGTTTGCTGTTCGGAAACAACGTAAGCGACGAGCATCTGTTCGCTGCCTGCTCGCTGTTGGGCCAACACGACAGCTTCGCGAACTCGCGGATGCCGGCCCAGCACCGCGGCCACTTCTCCTAATTCAATTCGGTAACCATGAATCTTCACCTGGTCGTCGAAACGGCCGGCAAACACGAGATTGCCGTTTGGTGAGTAACGCGCCGCGTCGCCTGTCTTGTACAACCGGCCTCCGGTGCTGCCGAAAGGATCGGGAATAAAGCTTTCGGCCGTCAGATCCGGACGGTTGAGATAGCCGCGCGCCAAACAATCGCCGCCGATGTACAACTCACCCGGCGTGCCAACCGGCGGCGGTTGCAAATTCCTGTCCAGCACGTAAGCGTGGGTGTTTGGGAGCGGACGTCCCATTGGAATTGGACCATCGCTCGCTGCTTTATCCAGACGATAAGCAAGCATGGCGCTCGTCGCTTCCGTCGGTCCATACGGATTCAGGACGCGGCAGTCCGCAGCTTGCAAACTCGCGATCAAGTCTGCTGTAGGAGCTTCGCCGCCGAGGACCAGCCACTGCTTCGGCAGCAAGCGCCGCGGTTCGGCGCCGGCAAGCAAGGCGGCGAGATGTGTCGGGGCAATTTTAAAACCGTCGACGGGATGCCGATCGAAGTACTCGGCCAAGAGCTCGCCGTTCGCAATCCGCTCTTCCGAGATGACGTGTACGCATCCGCCGGTTACGAGGGTGGGGAACAGGGGAGTCACAGAAGCGTCCACGGTGAGCGGCTGGACCATCGCGAAGTGGAAGCCATTTTCCAAAGACAGCTCGCGAGAAATGCCGCGCACATAGTTGACGAGCGAATGGTGCTCGACCATGACCGCCTTGGGCACACCGGTTGAACCGGAGGTGTAGATCAAATATGCGAGGTTTCTTTCGGTTACTTCGCTCGCCGGATTGTTACTGTCTTCGCCGGCCGGTTCATCGTCCAACACGAGGACTTGAACGGCTTGCGTGGAAAGATTTTCGGCGAGAGCTTTCTGTGTCAGGACGACGCGCACGTCAGCGTCCGCGATCATATAAGCAAGTCGTTCCGGTGGATGTTGTGGATCAAACGGCGCGTACGCTCCGCCGGCTTTAAGAACAGCCAGCGCGCCGATTACCATCTCGAGCGATCGCTTCGTGTAGAGACCGACCAGCACTTCCTTTCCGACTCCGAGTTTCTGCAAACGATGAGCAAGCTGATTGGCGCGACGATTCAGTTGCGCGTAAGTCAGCGTGTCTTCTTCGAATGTGACCGCCGGTTGGTCCGGAGTGATTTCCGCCTGGGTTTCAATGAGTTGGTGAATGCAGACGTCAGCGCCGAGATCTGCACGCGTGTCATTCCATTCGACCAGTTGGCGCTGTCGTTCCTCGGCTGAAAGCGGTGAAAAGGTTGCGTGGCTTGCGGACGGGTCCGTCGCCATTGCCGAGAGCGTGCGTGAGTAGTAGTCGCCGATAGTTCTGATCTGGTCTTGAGTAAACTCAGATACGAGATAGCCCAACTCCAACCGCACGTTCGACGTCGCCAGGTCGAGGGCAAAGGAAGCCTTCAACGCATAATTTGTATCGGCAAAGTCTTTGACATCCAAAAACTCCACGTCTGGCACATCACTGAGATTCTGGTAAATGTGAAAGTTGACGAAGTTGAATGTGGTCTCGAACAGCGACTGACCGCCATTCAGCCGTTGCATCTCGGCAAGTGGGAAACGGCGAAAGGGCATTATCTCCTGCTCGGCGGCGAAGGTTTGCTTAACGAGCTCCTGCCAGTTGCCGCCGCCGTCCAGATCCAAGCGAAACGGAACGGTGTTGAGGAAAAGTCCCAGCACCCGATCGCCGTCAGCCTCTTCCAGGCGGCCGTTAAAAACGACGCCGGTTGTCACGTCCTGCTGACCGCTGAACAGGCCGAGCACTCGCAGATGTGACGCAAGCAAAACGCTCTTGAGCGGCACCCCTGCGGCGCGGCTCAAGTTCTTTAAAGAGTCGGAGACTGACTCTGGTATCGATACCGAAATCGAACCCTGCTTCGTCTCACCTCTACCGGCCGGTTGCCAGCGTGGCAGGACGGTTGGTTCGCTGCCCGCTAATTTCTCGAGCCAGAACTTGCGATTGTCCTCGGACGATGCCACTTCTTTTTCAAGTGCGATGAAATCGCGAAAGCTCGCCGCAGGCGCCGGAGCGAGCGGGAAGGAGACTTCTCCCAACGAACCAAAGTAAATCCTGAACAGCTCAGTCATCATCGAAGCAACGCTCCAACCATCGAGGATCGCGTGATGTTCAGTCCAGGAAAGTTGAAAGCTCACGTCGCTGCGAAGGTGAACGTGAAAGCGGATCAGAGGAGCGCGATTCCAATCGAACGCCCGTCGTTTCTCTTCCTCGAACCATTTGTCGATGGCTTCATCCTGATCGGAAGACGACAGGGTCCGGAGATCGTCGACGCCAAGCGGCACAATCACGCTTCCGTGGACGAGTTGGAGAGGCTGGCTGTAGTTAGTCAGGTCGAACGACGTACGCAGAACCGGATGACGTGAAACGAGTTGCTGCAGCGAGTCGCGCAAGACGCCATCATCAAAACGCGCCTTCAAGTGGATCGTGGTGATGTTGTGATAGACGGCGGAGTCGGGCTGGAACTCGCTGTGAAAAAGCATTCCCGCCTGAAGCATCGCCAGCGGATATGCATCTTCGACTTCCGCCGGCAGTCGTTCGCGATCGGTTGCTGAAATGAGACTCAGCGGCTCTGTCTTTTGCGGCTGTAAATCGTTCGCCTGAAGAACGCCGTCACTGCTGACGTCCGGAGCGATCTTCGCGATCGTGCTGTGACGAAACAGTTGGTGCAGAGGAAACTTGAGCCCTCTCTCAAGCGCCTTCGCATGGACCTGAATGCTGCGAATCGAATCGCCGCCGAGATCGAAGAAGTTGTCGTTAATGCCGACGCGGCTAATGCCCAGCGTCTCTTCCCAAATTTCCGCGAGCGCTCTTTCTATCGACGTGCGTGGAGCAGTGTACGCCTCGCCAAGATGCGGCCGATCCGTTTCCGGTTCCGGCAATGACCTCACGTCGAGTTTTCCCTGATTAGTCAGCGGCAGGCTGTCGAGCGCGACAAAGTGCGACGGGACCATGTATTCCGGCAGTCGCTCCTTAAGCGATCGCCGCAGTTCAGTCACATCGATCTGATGATCCGTATCGGAAACGACGTAAGCCGTCAACCGTTTCTCGTCGCCGTATTCTCTGGCAATGACTGCCGCTGCGCGCACCGCTTCATGCTGGCGCAGGACGGATTCGATCTCGCCCAACTCGATGCGGAAGCCGCGAATCTTCACTTGCAGATCGATTCGGCCGAGATATTCAATATCGCCGTTCGGAAGATAACGACCCAGGTCGCCCGATCTATAAAGACGGCGCCGGGCTGTTTGCTGAACGGATGCGTAACGAATCTTTGGCTGGTGAGATCGGGAAGGTTGAGATAACCGCGCGCGAGCCCTGCGCCACCGACATGAATCTCACCCGCCACGCCGAGCGGAACCGGTCGCAGATATTGGTCCAGCAGGTAGACTTCGAGATCCGGTATCGGAGCTCCGATATAACTCTTGCCGGCTGCGGCAACGTCTGCCGCCTTCAACGGCCGATACGTTACGTGTACGGTTGTTTCGGTGATCCCGTACATGTTGACCAGTTGAGGTTGCCGATCGCCGTAACGTTCAAACCAGGGTTTCGAGCTGCCCAGCTCGAGCGCTTCGCCGCCGAAGATGATCAGGCGCAGACTTGTTAGTCTGGATGCGTCGCGCAGTGATTCCTCCTGGCGGATCAATTGGCGAAAGGCCGAGGGCGTTTGATTGAGAACGGAGACCCGCTCCTTTAGTAATAGCTCTCGAAATGCTTCCGGCGAACGGCTGACCTGATAAGGGACCACGACCAACCGTCCGCCGTAGAGCAATGCACCCCATATTTCCCACACTGAAAAGTCGAACGCGTAAGAGTGGAAGAGTGTCCAGACATCGTGTTCGCCGAAATTGAACCAATGCTTCGTCGCTGCGAATAGCCGGACCACGTTGGCGTGAGTGATTAGAGTGCCTTTAGGCTTGCCGGTGGAGCCGGAAGTGTAGATCACGTAGGCCAGGTTTGCCGGCGTCGACTCCGGAGAGGGATTCTCTTCGCTTTGCGAGTCGATGCTTTCTGCGGCCGTGTCGAGGCAAAGCACCGCAGCCTCATGCGGCGGCAGGTTTTCGACGAGGTGTTGTTGGGTCAGGATCGCGGTTGGCCGCGCATCCTCCAGCATCAGCGCCAGTCTTTGTGTCGGATAGGAAGGATCGAGCGGCACGTAAGCGCCTCCCGCTTTGAGTATCCCCAGGAGGCCGACTATCAGTTCGACGCTGCGCTCCATGTAAATGCCGATCAGCGTCTCCGGCCTGACGCCCAGCGCGCGCAGGTGGTGCGCGAGTTGATTCGCGCGGCGATTCAGTTCGTCGTAAGTTAGACGGGTATCTTCAAAGACCAACGCGATCGCTCCAGGCGTGCGCTTCACTTGAGCTTCGAACAACTCGTGCAGGCAGGCATGTGTTTCAAATGACGCCCCCGCTGTTGCCCTTTCGATCTGCCAGGAATATTCCTGTTCGGTGAGCATCGACAATCTCGAGACAGGTTGTTCCGGCTCAGCCAGGCAACTTTGCAGCAGGGCCTGATAGTGACCGAGCAGACGCGCGATGCTCGCAGCCTCGAAAAGGCCGGTGTTGTATTCAACTGCCAGCGCGAGTCCTTCATTTACTTCCGTGACTTCAAGCGTCAGATCAAACTTGGCCGTGCCTGTATCCAGCGGCACTGTCGTCAACGTCAGTCCGGGTAGCTTCAGTTCCTGCGACGGCGTGTTCTGCAACACAAACGCGACCTGAAACAGCGCCGAACGGCTCACGTCTCGCGGTGGTTGCAACTCTTCAATTAAACGTTCGAGTGGGAAGTCCTGATGGTTGTACGCGCCCAGTGCATCCTGGCGCACGCGTTTCAGCAGTTCGAGAAACTTCGGATCGCCTGACACGTCTGCGCGCATGACGAGCGTGTTGGCAAAGTAACCGATCAGGCCTTCAACTTCGGCGCGGGTGCGGTTTGCGATCGGAGTGCCGATTAGTAGATCGTCCTGGCCTGTGTAGCGAGACAGCAATAACTCAAACACGGCGAGCAGCACCATGAACGGCGTCGCGTCGTAGCGCTCGCATAACTTGTAAAGCGAAGCTGTCAGTGCCTGCGAGATCGAATGTGTCTCTCTTGCGCCATTAAACGTCTGCACCGACGGTCGCGGACGGTCAGTAGGCAGATCCAAAACCGGAAGTGTTCCCTGAAGTCGTTGCTTCCAATACGAAAGTTGCTTCTCGAGAACTTCGCCCGTCAGCCACCGGCGTTGCTCAACCGCAAAATCGGCGTACTGGACCGGCAAATCCGGAAGCTGTGAGTTCTTGTTCGAAACAAACGCCTCGTAAAAATGAGCGAACTCCCGGACCAGCACGCCAATTGACCAGCCATCGGAAACAATGTGATGGGTGTTTACCAGCAGCACGTGCTCATCATCGCCCAATTTCAGTATCTTCATCCGCAGCAGCGGAGCGGTGCTGAGATCGAACGGTTGCTGCGCTTCTTCCGCGGCCAAGCGCTGAACTTCGATCTCCCGGTCCTCAACGCTACCTTCGCCGATATCTACGACCGGGATTTTTAGTTGCAGATCGGGCAATACACTCTGTCTGGGCTTCCCGTTGACAATCACGAAGTTCGTGCGCAGCACTTCATGGCGCTTGATGATTTCGTTACAGCTCCGCTCCAGGGCGGAAAGATCGAGCCGGCCTTTGAGACGAACGGCGCCCGCAATGTTGTAAACGGGACTGTTAGGATTGAGGCGATCGAAAACCCAGAGCCGCTCCTGCGCATACGAAAGCGGCAGTGGCTCGTTTCGTGACAGACGAACGATGGCCGGAGCGGCGGCTTGTGACATCTGGCCCACCCGCGCCAGAAAACTCATAATCTCTGGTTTCCGCTCGACCAGTTGCTGCGTCAACTCGGGAGTCATTACGCCCGGCGGAGCGCTGAAGCGAAGGCGGTCGCCTTCCAGCCAGAGCCTGACGTCGAGGCTGCGCAGGTAGGAAAGAAACTCAGACAACATTACAGCTCTCCACTAACGCGCAGATCGGTAGCGTTTTCAGCGGAATGGCTCAGTGCTTCGGCTGCCCAGCGAATCGTTTCGATCTCTTCGGACATGGCCGAGATTGTCTGACGTTCAAATGCGGCCTGCAACGGCAGTTCCAGACCGAAGGCGGAGCGGATGCGCGAGATCAGTTGAGTTGCGAGCAGTGAGTGCCCGCCCAGTTTGAAGAAGTTGTCGAACACGCCGACTTCGTCAACTCTCAACAAGTCAGACCAAATCTCGGTGAGAGCTTTTTCTGTTTCCGTGCGCGGCGCGACGAAGTCGGCGGCCGACTGACGCGGCATACGTTCCGGTGCGGGAAGAGCTTTGCGATTGATCTTACCGTTTGGCGTGAGCGGAAAACTCTCTAGCAGAAGAAAGGCGGAAGGCTGCATGTATTCAGGCAGTGTTCGGCCCAGGAAACTGTTGAGCTCCTCAACCGTAGTTGTCGCACCCTGGTCCATGACGGCATAAGCGATGATTCGTTTATCGCTGGGTATGTCCTCGCGAACGATGACGACGGCGTCTGACACGTTCGGGTGCCGCAGCAGTGCTGATTCAATCTCACCGAGCTCGATGCGGAAGCCGCGGATCTTTACCTGGTGGTCGATGCGGCCAAGGAAATCTACATTGCCGTCGGCCAGATAACGCGCGACGTCTCCCGTGCGATACAGGCGCGCGCCCGGCATTTCACTGAATGGATCGGGAACGAACTTCTCAGCCGTAAGCTCGGAGCGATTCAGATAACCACGCGCCAACTGCACGCCGCCGATGTACAACTCGCCCGGCGCGCCAACCGGAACCGGTTGCAGGCGCCGGTCCAGTAGATAAATCTGCGTATTGGCAATCGGCTTTCCGATGGGAACGCTGGTTTGACTGGAGGCAGGATCGCAGGCCCACCAGGTTACATCGACGGCTGCTTCCGTTGGACCATAGAGATTGTGCAGCTCGACTTCAGGCAGCCGCGCGAAGAAGCGATCTTGTAATTCGCGCGAGAGCGCCTCACCACTACAGATCACTCGCCGCAAACTGGTGCACGCTTCGATACCTTCCTCCGCGAGAAAAACCTGCAACATCGGCGGCACGAAGTGAAGCGTTGTTATCTGCTCGCGCCTGATCAATTCGGCGAGATACGCGCTGTCGCGATGTCCACCCGGACGCGCCACCACTAAACGCGCTCCAGTCATCAGCGGCCAGAAGAACTCCCAAACCGAAACGTCAAAACTGAAGGGCGTCTTTTGCATAACGCCGTCGGCGGACGTTAGTTGATAAGCCTCCTGCATCCAGCTCAACCGGTTGTAGATCGCGGCGTGAGTATTCATCGCGCCCTTCGGCTTGCCGGTCGAACCGGAAGTGAAAATCACGTAGGCAAGATTGTCTGCGGATGCCAACGGAACCGGATTCACGTCGCTTTGTTCGGCGATCGTGGTCCATTGAGTATCAAGACAAAGCACGTGCGCCTGATGCTGTGGCAAACGTTCGACGAGATGTTGCTGTGTAAGCAGAACTCGGACCTGTGAGTCGTCCAGCATGAACTGAATGCGTTCGGGCGGATAGTCCACGTCGAGCGGCACATACGCGCCACCTGCTTTCAGGATACCGAGCAGTCCGACAACCATTTCGCTGCTGCGCTCGATATAAATACCGACCAGCGTGTCGGGGCCCACGCCCATAGTCCGCAGGTGCTGGGCTAGCTGGTTCGCTTTACGGTTTAGATCGCTATAGCTTAATTTGCTATCCGCAAAAGCCAATGCGATGTTGTCGGGAGTGCGTTCCACCTGCTGCTCGAACAACTCGTGCAGGCACGCTGTTGGCGGATAATCAGTCGCTGTGTCATTCCATTCAGCCAGTTGGCGGCGCTCTCGTTCGGAAATGAACTGAAGCTGAGAGACACGCTGGTCAGGGTTGTCTACGATGCTCTCGAGCAGCGATAGATAGTTGTCAATGATGTGGCTCGCCGTCGCGTCGTCGAACAAGTCGATGTTGTATTCGAGCAACCCGCGGAACTCTCCGTTGACCTCCGCGAAGGTCATCGTCATATTAAACTGAGCGATCCGTCGATCCACGCTGATGGGCTTCAACGTCAGTTCGCCAAGCTCCACTTGCCCGCCCGCTTCGCTGACCGCAAGGGCAGCCAGACCTTCTTCCACCAGGTGCGGTTTGTGAAAGACGAACATCACCTGAAAGATCGGTTGCCGGCCAAGCGGACGTTCCGGTTGCAGCCGTGCAATAAGCAGAGCAAGAGGAAAGTCCTGATGCTCGAAAGCCTTGAGCACGGTTTCTCGCATTTGGACCAGAAACTCCGCCACGGTCGGATCGCTCGAAAAGTCGGCGCGCATCGGCAGGGGATTAACAAAGTGGCCCACGATTTTCGCCATTTGCGGATGCGAGCGGGCAATCACCGGCGAGCCGATGATGATGTCGTCCTGACCGGAATAGCGATGCAGGAGCATCTGGAACGCTGCGAGCAAGGTCATGTAAGAAGTCGCGTTCTGCGTGCGCCCGAGATCCTTGACCCGCTGCGTCACCGTCCTGCTCACTTGAAAATGCTGGGAGTGACCGACAAAGGTTTGCTGCGGCGGATGCGGGCGATCCGTCGGCAGGTTTAGAACCGGTAACTCGCCCGACAATCGCTCCTGCCAGTAGGACCAGAGCTTCTCGCCGTACGGGCTCTCCAGCATTTCGTTTTGCCAGCGAACGAAATCGGAAAAATCAAAGCTGACGCGCGGCAACTCCGCGGACAGACCTCTGCGAATCGCCGGATACAACTTGGCCAGCTCGTCGACGACCACCACCACCGACCAGAGATCGACGACGATGTGATGGACCACGATCAACAGGAAGTATTCCCGCTCCGAGCGTTTGAACAAATAGATTCTCATCAGCGGACCGTTTTCCAGGTCAAAAGGACGCTGATATTCGTTTGCCAGTCGTTCTTTCAAATCCGCTTCGCTCACATTCGAGGTGTCTTCCAGGTGAAATGAAATCTCCAACCGATCGTGAATCAATTGAATCGGTTCACCGTCTCTCGAACTGAAAGTGGTACGCAGCGAAGGATGGCGATCGGCGACTGCTTGATAGCAATCTCTCAAGGCGAGTGGATCGAGCTCAGCTTCGATTCGCGCTGCGCCCCAGACGTTATAAGCCCCACTATTGGGCGACATTTGATGCAGGAACCAAAGCGACTTCTGGCCCTGCGACAGCGGGAATTCAGAAACCGCCGCTTCGTTTTCGTCGCGGCCAAATCTCATTACGCCGTTTCCGTTGCTCACGGCCAGTGCTTGAGCGGCGAGCTCGGAGATGCTGGGACCCTGAAGCAGGTTCCACATCGGCAAGCGCACACCCAGCGTGGACTCGATGTTGTGCATCAAGTCGATCGCCGCGATTGAATCCAGGCCGTATTGCGCGATCGGTTGTTGCTTGTCGATCCGATTGGGGTCAACGCCGATCTTGAGAGCCAGTGTTTTTATTAACCACGACTCGACTTCTTCGATAGTTCGCTTGTTACCGGCGAGATCTACCGGCGAATCTGCCTGCGCCTTCGCGGACTCTATCCTCCAATCCGCGAGAACGCTGAGACCGCCGTGAAGAAAGGCATCGCGGGACGCGGATCTCTGGATCTTTCCGCTAAGGGTCTTGGGGATCGTGTTCTCTCTGATGAGTGCAATAGCATGGATCTCGATTCCGTGCGCTCTCGCAATTGCCTGCCGGATCGCTTCGATTACGTCCGAGACATTTGCGCCGGCGTCCTGCAACTCCTGAACTACTACCAGCCGCTCTTCGTCGTTTTCTTCGATCGAAAATGCCGCGCTGAATCCGGGACGCAACGCCGGATGAGACAGTCCCACCGTGGCCTCGATGTCCTGCGGATAATGATTACGCCCGCGAATGATGATCAAATCCTTGAGCCGGCCGGTAACGAACAGTTGCCGATCTTGCAGGTAACCGAGATCGCCCGTGCGTAAAAACGGGCCTTCGCCTGTGTCCGTGAGAAAACCCTCGAACGTGTCTTTCGTGTCGTCGGGCCGTCCCCAATAGCCGTGCGCCACAGACGGTCCCCTGGTCCAGATCTCGCCCACTTCGTCCGGCGCGCACTCGCTCAGGCTCTCCGGATTGACGACGATCACTCTGTCGCTCGCCATTACGCGGCCGCTGCTTACGAGCTCTTTGTCACTATTCGAGCCGGCTGGCGCGTCTACGATCAGATTGTTCTCGAGCGCCTCCTTCTGCACAGTCTGGGCCACAACTTTTGATAGTTTTGGACCACCCGAAACGATGAGCGAAGATTCCGTAAGTCCGTAACACGGAAAGAAAGCTTCGCGGCGGAAACCGCAGGGACCGAATGCTTCGAGGAAGCGATCGATGGTCTTGCTGCGGATTGGCTCCGCGCCGTTGATGGCCGTGTCCCAACTGCTCAGGTCCAGTGTCCCGCGTATTTCCGGAGGCACGGCCGCGACACAAACGTCGTAAGCAAAATTTGGCCCGGCGCTGACGGTGGCTTTGTATCTCGTAATCGCTTCCAGCCAGCGGGCAGGTCGCTCCAGAAACGCGAGCGGCGGCATGAACGCCAGCGGAAAGCCGCCGTAGATCACCTGCAGCACCACGCCAATGAGGCCGGTGTTGTGATACATCGGCAGCCACGTTACGCAGGAAGTCTTCGACTCGTATTCGAAGATGCGTGAAAGCTGGAACGACTGTTGGACCAGATTGTCGTGAGTGATAATGACGCCCTTCGGCGTGCCTGTAGATCCTGACGTGTATTGCAAAAGGGCGATCGTGTCCGGAGTCAAATCGGGATTGCGCCATTCATCTTCAAGGCTTCCCGGGTCGTCGGCAGCGATCCAGGTGAGGCGTTGTAGATCCGGGAAACTCTCGATCAGCGGCGGGACCGCTTCGAGCATTTGCGAAGTGGTCAGCGCAAAGGATGCGCCGGCATCGTGGGAAACTCCGGCGATGCGTTGCAGGCTCTGGCTCAGTTGCGGCACTGCGACGGGAACAGCGATCGCGCCTGCGTAAAAACAACCGCAGATGGCGGCTATGTAGTCGAGACCGGAAGGGAAGAGCAGCAGGACGCGCGCATTGCGTGCGTTTTGCGCCTGCAGCCGCGCCGCGATGGCCCGCGCTCGGCGATCTAATTCGCCAAAGGAAAAACGGCCTGCTTCTGTCTCTCCGTTTGCCAGAAAGATGTAAGCAGTTTTGTCACTTTGATTCAGCCCTCTCCAACGGAGCAGGTCAACAAAGGTTGCAGGTTTAATATCTGAACCTGAAACATAATCGCCTTCCATACATGCTTCTCCGAATCAGTTATTTATTCACTTCGCAAGGCTGTCAGCGGATCTACCCTCGTCGCCGCGTAAGCCGGAATGAAGCATGCCGCCAGCGAAACTCCAACAAGCAGTAGCGGAACCAACAGGAAGGTGAACGGATCGATAGGCCCGACGCCGAAAAGCATAGTCGATAAGAGGCGCGCAGTCACAACCGACAAAACCACGCCGGCCAATAAACCGATGACCGTAAGCTTCAGTCCCTGTTTCATCACCAGCATCAGCACATCACTTCTCTGCGCGCCGAGCGCCACTCGAATTCCCAACTCGTGTGATCGTTGCGCGACCATGTAGCTCATCACTCCGTAAATGCCGACAATCGCCAGCAACAGCGCTGCGCCGGCGAATATTCCCAGGATCAGCGCGTAGAAGCGCGGCTGTACGATCGCGTTCTCCAACTGCTGAATCAACGTCCGATGCCCAACCGGCTGATCCGGATCGATCGCGCGTACTTCGCCACGTATCGGCGGACCCAGGCCCGTCGGATCACCATTGCTTTTAACCGTCACGTACATGAACGTGACCGGACTCTCCAGGTAGTTGGTAAAGATCTCGGGGCGGGTCGGGTCGGCGAGGCCGAACTGCTTAGCATCGCCAACCACGCCCACAATCATGTAAGGCATATTGTCGCCGCGCAGTAACAGGCGTTGCCCAATCGGATCCTGGCCGGGAAAAACCGTCCGCGCCAGCGTCTCATTAACCAGGACCGCCTTGGTCGACTTGTCGTCATCGTGTGCGGTAAATAGTCGTCCACTGCGAAGCGGTATTCCCATCGTAGCGAAATAATCTTCGCCCACGGTATTGATGACCGCGGTCAGCTCCTGGCCCTGCGGGCGCGGCGCAGCGCCGGCGACGGCAAATGCTTGCAGTGCGCTGTTGCCCTGTAGCGGCAGGGCGGTGATGCCGCCGACTGACTGGACGCCCGGCAATGCGCGCACGCGCTGGAACAAGTCTTTGAAGAAGATTACGCCGCGATTTTCTTTCGCATATTTTGGAGGCAGGACGAGCAGGGTGTTGACCAGCACGCCGTCTGTCTTGAAGCCGGGGTCAACATTTCTCAGCGCCAGGAAGCTACGAATGAGCAGGCCGGCGCCCACCAACAGAACAAGCGAAAGCGCTACTTCAGAAGCGACCGATATTCTTCTGATGCGATGTTGGCCTTTGCCGCCCGTCGAGCCACGACTGCCTTCCTTCAACGTAGAATTCATGTCCTCGCGCGTGGTTTGGAATGCCGGAAGCAAGCCGAAGATCAGCGCCGTGACTATCGAAACCAGCAGCGTGAAAAGCAGCACCTGCGCGTTAATCCCGACCTGTTCGATTCGCGGTATGCCGGCAGGCGCGTAAGCGACTAAAACCTTCATGCCCACGAGACCCAGCAAGACGCCGCCGATGCCTGCGATCAATGCAAGCACGACGCTCTCAGTCAAAAGTTGCCGGAAGATGCGAAACTGCGTGGCGCCGATCGCCATGCGCAGTGCCACTTCTTTGCGTCGTTGGGCCATCCGCGCGGAAAGTAGATTGGCGACGTTGATGCAGGCGATCAACAGCAGAAAGAACGTGGCGACGAGCAACACGATCATTGCGGGACGGACATTCGCCACGAGCGCTTCCTGGACTGTTCTGACACTGACTGTCCAACCGGCATCCGTCGCCGGATAATCCTGTTGAAGTTGACCGGCAATGGAGTTCATTTCAGCGCGCGCTTCGGCGACGGAGACGCCGTCTTTAAGGCGGCCGAACACACCCAACGTGTAAGCGGTGCGGTTTTGGAGAGCTGCCGGATCGAACGCCAGCGGTGTCCAGACTACGATTTGCTGTTGGGCGATCGAGGTGTCAAAGCGGTTCGACAGGATACCGACTATCGTAAACGTGCGATCGCTCATGGTGACGGTCTTGCCGATGATGCCGGGGTCAGCTCCAAAGACGCGTTGCCAAAGCGCTTCGCTCAGGACCATGACGTTGTCTTTTCCGGGCTGTTCGTCTTCCGGCGTGAAGAAGCGCCCCTTCACCGGCGTTTCACCAAGAAGCGAAAAAAAGTTTGCCGTAACTGCACTGCCGACCAATCGTTCTCCGCCGTAGTCAGTCCGGTAACGGTAAGTGGCGCCGCGGATCGCTGCCAATTCTGAAAACGAATGGCTCCGCGTTTTCCAATCTTGAAAGATCGGCGGCGACACGGGGGAGTTGATGATGTTGCGTTGGTTGTTGCTTTGCAGCAACAGTAAAACACGATCTGGTTGGGCGTATGGCAGCGGACGCAGGATGACGGCGTAAGAAATGGAAAAGATCGCGGTGGTGGCGCCGATTCCCAGTGCGAGAGTGAGCACCGCAACGATGGTGAAAGCAGGGTTCTTTCTTAGTTTGCGAAGACCGTAACGACAGTCCTGCCAGAGTGTTTCCAAAAGGCCCTCCTTTGTCTGAGTTAACTATTACTTGGTGGTTGAGTTAACTGAACGAACCCAGAGCGCGAGGGGTGTGTATCGAGATCTGTTCCGGTTTTGAACTTCGACCTGACCTACGAGCCTGCATAATTTATCACGGGCGGAGGCGTCTCGCTAGTGAAAGTCGAAGTAGTGGGTACAGTTTGACCATCTGTAAGTACGCCGAAGGCGTTGGCTAATTCCAGCCCAGGGTTGCTTCAACCCTGGGTACAGCGGAAAGGAATCTAAAACACTGAAAGTGTTCGGTTTGCAATTGAAACTCTTTCAGAGTTTAGGGATTGATGCGTGACTCAAACCCAGGGTTGAAGCAACCCTGGGCTGGAATTAGGGAACGCCTTCGGCGTACTAGCTGAAACTGTACCATCACTAAGGATTCCGAGTTTCTGATAGAGTTGGAGCCAATGGTCGTTCACCCTTCAAAGTTGTGGATCAATTCAGATCTAAATGAAAAAAATTGTCCTCCTTTTCATCGGCTCCTTTTTGGTAACGGCTGTTTTCTCAGCATCTCTAAAAGTTTTCTTCCAGACAGTTAGCTGGCGAGAAGTTCTGATTAACGGACTCTTAATCCCGTGCTTTACCTGGACGATCCAGCTACTGTTGTCTGCCGTTTTTTTGGATGGAACGAGTAGATTGAGATATTGGAATCGACTCGGGTGGGTATGTTTGATCGGATCTATCGCACTGTTGCCGGCAGCATTCTATAACTTCCTGACCGTGCAACCGTGGGTGTGGATTTCAATCGCCAATGTGCTGGCGAGCGTGGTCTTGATGGCAGTAACGTTGCACCTGCTGCTGCGCCGCGATGGCTTTCGCTGGCAATGGACTCTTAGTTGGGTGGTGCTGATCGTCATCAACATGTCGCTTTATCTGTCGTCAGTATTGTAAAAATGTGCGATCGGCTCGGAAGCGTTAGAACCGTAGTAAGATCGGCTGCAACAAGCATTTTAATTTCAACTGCAAAGAGGGAAGATGAGCAGACACCTTCGCATACTTGGCATCGCTGGAAGCCTCCGCCGGGAATCGTACAACCGCTTCGCCCTGCGCGCTGCGACGCAGCTCGTGCCGGAGGGCGCGACCATTGAAATCTTCGAGCTTGATGGTATCCCCGTCTTCAATCAGGACGAGGAACAGAACCCGCCCGCCAACATCACGGAGTTTAAGAGACGCATCCGCGAGGCCGATGCCATCCTGTTCGTCACGCCGGAGTACAACTACTCCGTGCCCGGTGTACTGAAGAACGCGATTGATTGGGCCTCCAGACCTTACGGCGATAGCGCATGGAATGGAAAACCCGCGGCGATCATGGGCGCTTCGGTCGGAGCAATTGGGACGGCGCGGGCCCAATACCACCTGCGCCAGATGATGGTTTTCCTCAACATGTTTCCCGTCAACCAGCCGGAGGTGATGATCGGCAACGCGTCTGGGCGGTTCGACGCTGCAGGTAATCTGACGGATGACGCGACGAAAGAGTTGATCCGCCAGTTGGTCCAGAGTCTCGTGGACTGGACCAGGCGAATCAGTTAATCGCGAGGGATTATAAAGAGGTCGTACTGCCGCCGCTGTGTCGTTCGGCAAGAAAAGTCGCCACGCTGATTAACTCGGCGGCCGCGAATGGCTTCGGGATGTGCATTTCGTATCCAGCGGCCAGCGCGCGCTTTCGATCGTCGATTCCAGCATAGGCCGTTAATGCCACAGCAGGAGTTTTTCCGCCATGCTCTTCGCCGAGCTGACGTATTCTGCTGATCAGATCATAACCGTTCATCTCCGCCATTCCGATGTCTGAGATCAGCAGATCGAATCGTTGTCGCTCCATTTGATCCAGACCTTCAGTGGCAGAACCTACTGAGACCACTTCGGCGCCGCACGTTGTCAGCACCGCGGCGACAAGCTCACGAGTGTCCGGTTCATCATCAACGACGAGCACGCGCAGACCACTGAGCGAGTGTTGCGGTGTGGTCGGACTATTCCGTTCATTCTTTGGTTCTGTTTTTTCTGCTGCTTTAGGGACTTCATGAAGACTCGGCAGCGGAAGCATGACTCTGAAGGTGGTACCGGCATTTTCACCGGAACTTTCAGCCGTTACCATCCCTCGATGAAGTTCAACCAACTGACGCACAATTGAGAGCCCTAGTCCAAGCCCACCATTGCTGCGTGTGTTCGAGGAATCGGCTTGGCGAAAGCGCTCGAAGATGTGCGGCAGCAGTTCGGTGGCGATGCCTTGCCCGCTATCGGTAACAGTGATCAGAGCGTGCGAGTCATTTCGCTCCAGGCGTACCTGCACGTCACCTCCCTTAGGTGTGAACTTGATCGCGTTGGTTAATAGGTTCCAGACAATTTGCTGAATACGGTCGGGGTCGCCCAAAATGGGACCGATGTCGGAGTTGAATGCGCCCTTCAGATTAATGCTTCTGGCATCTGCCGCGGGGCGCACGTCATCAACGACAGCCTGAATTAACGGCGCGAGTTTGACTGCGCGTAGATCGAGGCAGAGTTTGCCGGTGAGAATGCGCGAGATGTCGAGCAATTCATCGATGAGTCGCCCTTGAGCTCGAGCATTGCGAGCGATGGTTTCGATCGCACGAGCAGTCTGCTGTTTATCGAGCTTACCGTCGGTGAGCAGATGTGACCAGCCGAGGATCGACGTAAGAGGAGTCCGCAATTCATGCGACAAGGTGGCAAGAAACTCGTCCTTGACGCCGTTAGCCGAATCAGCTTCTGCGCGTGCTGATTGTGCCGCTGCCAAGAGTAGCGTCCGTTCTTTCTCCGCTCGCTTTCGATCAGTGATGTCGCGGATGTTGCACTGTATAACTTGATGACTATCTTCTTCATACACGTTGCTGATGAACTCCACGTCCCTGAGCTTTCCGTTTGTGGCTTGAAGCGGTAAGTCTTCGTAGCGGAGATAACCTGTTCTCTGCAATTCTTTGAAGGCCTTCTGGCTCGCCTCCTTATCACTGAAGAGACCTATTTCCCAAAGCTCCTTTCCTAAGAACTCGACGTGTGCGTAGCCCAACAACTCAGTCATGAATGGATTCACGTCGGTGATTTTTAGAGTGACCGCATCGAGAATGAGTATTCCGTCACGTGCAGCTTCAAAGAGACGCCGGTAGCGGAGCTCTGAAATGCGCAGTCGTGTTTGCATCTCGTCGCGAGCGGGTGACTCATCGTCGTTCACAATATTTGAACCACTGTTTTTAACCTGCAAGACTTTCGTTGATGATGACATCGGAAACTCTAGTCTCTTCGACAAAATTGATGTGGCCTCAGACCATGAATGTTTTACATCGCCTGGGGCGCTCCCGTCTGTGTGCTACCCCACATAGAGGGTAGCGCGTGAACGGCGTCATTTTCGTGGGCGTCGTGGCCGCTGCTTGGCTGATACCGACTTGACGATGGTGGAAAGGCTCGGAGCAGCAAGAAACGCCGACTCGTAGGGAAGGACGGCTTGTGCGATGAGCGCTTCGACCTCGGGTGTGTTGATGTCTTTGGGTTCCGTGAGTCGGACGCTCCTGACTTGCTTGCCTTGACCTTCGAGTAGACCGTGCGCGTCGCGTAAGTCTGCGCCATGGAGGAAGAAGAGCGTGACCCACCTCGGATAGCCGGCTACGGAAATGAACGCGTCGGATGTCCGCTCAGTTGGGCTGATGCCGAACACTAAAGCGTTGTAGTTGTCGTAGACCAACTCGAAGCCACGAGGAAACATGGCGCGAAGCCTGGTGCGGGCCTCGCGCAACTGTGCTTCGACGGCAGGTGTGTACTTTTTGAGGAAGATTGAGATTTGCGACTCAACGGCAATGACACTCATGACGCCTAAAGGAATCTTCTGTGTGGCGGCCAGATTCTGATGAAATCAGCTACTCGTTAAACGTCGAGCTATGGGGGAGTTTTACTCCAGTTCTATCGCCTCGTCAAAAGATCACTTATGTCAGGCAAAGAAAAAGAGGGCGGATGTCCACCCCCTCTGATTATAAATACGTCTGCTTTACGCTATTTTCGCAGCTGCCACCTTGTGAAGCGTTGAAGTGGCAAGCTCAGCTACCCCAACTCTGGGCGTTCCCTCCACCAGACTCGTGAGGCTTTTCAATACTTCAGGATATCCTGAAACATTGTAGGCTTCCGCTTCCTCTTTAGTGTCCCAGAAGCTGACCGCTATAGCTTCCGAGCGGTCTTGGGCCACAAAAGTGATCACATCGCGAAATCCCTTTTGTTTACGCAGGAGTGGCAAAGTCTTGCTCTCAACAACGTTGGTAAACTCGGTGGTGACATTCGGCTTCAGTTCCATTATGACATGGCGTGTAAACATGATTAGCTCCTTAGGTTGTTTGGCTATGGACTTCAGATGATCTGGGTGATTCCAGAGGAGCTGAGAAGAGAGTAAGCTTGTAACTCGGTTCGCCGCGTACCTTATCACGCAACTATGTGTTTACCTAGCAGGTCAAGTTGCTCCGGTTGTACTAGCCGACCACGATTGAGATTGACTAGTGGATCGTTCACCAACCAAAAGTCGACTTTAGCGGCGCCGCCCACCGGAACCAGTTGTTTGAGCAAGTCGGCATCAAGCTGCACTGGTTTGAAAACCAACATTCCGAAGTTACGTAAACGGGCCTGGAAGGCGTCGCTGCTGCTGTTAAATAGTGGCACACGAAAGCGTCCGTGATCGTCCAGGGCGAACACATCGCCGTTGGCACGCTGCATGACATAGACATCGCTCATAAAAAGCCTTTCCGCGATCATTACGGTAGGCTAAACAAGCACAACAGTCTGTGCGTTAGGCCGCATATGGTTTGAAGTTATTCAAGCGATGATCCGCGATTCAGGAGACGCGCGAATTCGTT
Organism: uncultured Acidobacteriota bacterium; assembly: GCA_963770215.1. Lineage (GTDB taxonomy): Bacteria > Acidobacteriota > Blastocatellia > Pyrinomonadales > Pyrinomonadaceae > PSRF01. The sequence goes on along the minus strand of CAVYOP010000003.1, from coordinate 345,581 downwards.
GCTCAACTCCTGTGCATGACTGCGAGCGTGGCTCAACTCACTAAAGGTAAGAACAGATACTTCTGCTGCAGTTGGTTGTCTGAAGCTCCCTCCGGCTGCCCGGGGCTCCACGAGGCTTAGCTGCGGCTGCTGGTCCTTTTCAGCATTTGATGTATTAGTAATTTCCACTTTTGACTCTCTCGCTCGCCCGCTTTTCAGATGGTTCAAATCGTATAGCAATTCAAGAGCAGAGGGTCTGTGCTCTAACGCACATAGCCGTAGATATGATCTCAGATAGTGTGTCCTTTACAATGATGACAAACAAGGAGGGACCCGGGAACCCTTTGGGGTCAGCCCGTCTCGGAGTTAAAAAGAAGTATGCGACTAATAGAAATAGCCATAGGCATAATTTTGTTAGCTGGTGCAGCATGGACCACGGTTAGGACTTATAGAGGGCGCGGCATCTCGTCGATTCTCGTGCTTGCGTTCGCCGTATTCCTCGTCGCCCTGGGGTTGTGTTTTCTCTTTGGCGCCTTTGGCGAGTTGGTGCGCAACTTGAGGTTCGGGAGCGAGTGGCTCAAATGACTGTCGTGACTTAATAACGACAACCATCGCATCGCGCGCTAAGCGATATAGTGCGTATGTAGTATATGCTTCATTTGACATATAGCACTATGAAGCGTAAGGTTGGATTGAACCGAGACCAGCTAACTCCATTCTCAGCTCTTCTGGACCCGCCAGATTCGTCTGAAACTTACAGCTCAACTACCAAAAGTTAAGGGTGTTTCCCCGCGCTATTAGTTTGTCATTATTGAGCGTTTGTTAACGCAGCGATAATGGCGTACCAATTCGCAGCCTCGCAGCCCAACCTCCTGGTAGAAACCAAAAAGGGAGATTGAAAGAAGTTATGACGACGAATATACAACCACTGCACGACCGCGTAATCGTGAAACGCATTGATGAAGGCGAGCAGGTGCGCGGCGGCATCATCATTCCCGACTCAGCGAAAGAGAAATCGCAGGAAGGTGAAGTGATTGCCGCAGGCCTTGGCAAATACAAGGAAGACGGATCGCGCCAGCCATTGGATGTCAATGCAGGCGACCGCGTGTTGTTCGGCAAGTACGGTGGCTCAGAGATCGCGGTCAACGGCGAAGAGCTGTTGATTATGCGCGAGGACGAGATTCTGGGAATCATCACCCGCGCGGGTGCGGCTGCCGGCGGCAAAAAGAGCAAGTAGGTCCTGGAGTGCCCGCAAACTGAGAGTTTGCGTGACACCTTTTAAATAGGAGAAGAGACAAAGATTATGGCAAAGCAAATAGTTCATGGCGAAGAATCACGAGCTGCAATTCTGCGCGGCGTGAATCAGCTCGCCGACGCAGTGAAAATCACGCTCGGACCAAAGGGGCGCAACGTAGTTCTCGATAAGAAATACGGCAGTCCGACCATCACGAAAGACGGCGTGACAGTAGCGAAAGAAATCGAACTGAAAGATGCGATGGAGAATATGGGCGCGCAGATGGTGCGCGAGGTAGCGTCGAAGACCAGCGACGTTGCCGGAGACGGCACAACCACGGCGACCGTGCTCGCGCAGGCCATTTTCCGCGAAGGCGTGAAAACAGTGGCCGCAGGGGCGAACCCGATGGCTCTGAAACGCGGCATCGATAAAGCGGTCGAGCGCGCAACTCGAGAGATCAAGAAAATGTCGAAACCGGTCACTGGAGAAATGATCGCGCAGGTCGGCACGATTTCGGCAAATGGCGACCACAGTATCGGCGAGTTAATTGCCGAAGCGATGGACAAGGTTGGTAAAGATGGCGTCATCACCGTCGAAGAATCGAAAACAATGGAGACGGCTTTGGAAGTTGTCGAAGGGATGCAGTTTGATCGTGGCTACCTTTCGCCCTACTTCGTCACTGACGCGGAAACGATGAAAGCCGTGCTCGAGAATCCGGTCATTCTGCTCAGCGAAAAGAAGATTTCGGCGATGAGAGACATGCTTCCCATTCTTGAGCAGGTCGCTAAGTTGGGCAAACCAATCTTGATTATCGCGGAGGATGTAGAAGGCGAAGCCCTCGCAACTCTCGTGGTCAACAGACTGCGTGGCACGATCAACGTCGCAGCGGTCAAGGCGCCGGGCTTCGGTGATCGTCGTAAGGCGATGCTTGAAGACATTGCGATCCTTACGGGTGGCAAGGTCATCAGCGAAGACCTCGGGATCAAACTCGAGAACGTCAAGCTTGAAGACCTGGGTACCGCAAGACGTGTGACGATCGACAAAGAGAACACGACTATCATCGATGGCGGTGGCGAGACCAGCGATTTGCAGGTCGGGTGAAAACACTGAAAACTCAAATTGAAGACTCCACCTCAGACTATGACCGCGAAAAACTGCAAGAGCGACTGGCGAAACTCGTTGGCGGCGTCGCGGTAATTCGCGTCGGCGCAGCGACGGAAACCGAGCTCAAAGAGAAGAAGGCGCGGGTCGAAGATGCGATGCACGCGACGCGCGCGGCAGTAGAAGAAGGTATCGTGCCGGGCGGCGGTGTCGTATACATTCGCGCCGCGAAAGTGCTCGACAAATTCAAACTCTTCGAGGGTAGTGACGAGGGCGAACCCACCGGCGACGCAGACGAACAAATTGGCGTCAACATCGTCAAGCGCGCACTGGAAGAGCCGCTGCGTCAGATTGTTTCAAACGCAGGCAAAGAAGGCGCCGTCATTGTCGAGAAAGTTCGTGCTAGAGAAGAACCCAAACATCGGCTATAACGCAGTAACCGAAAAGTTTGAAGATCTTGTGGCTGCGGGTGTGATTGATCCCGCCAAGGTGACACGTTGCGCGCTGCAAAACGCCGCTTCAATCGCAGGGCTGATGCTCACGACTGAAGCGCTCATTTCTGAGCTACCGGAAGATGACAAGCCGAGGGCAATGCCCGGCGGCATGGACATGTAATTCGGTGGCAAATTGGGAAGCCAACATGTTCACCATGGGGGCTTCTGTTAACTCGCCAAGGAGAGAAGTCTTCGGAGTGAGAAACCCTATAGAGGGAAAGGTAAGAAACTTATGTCTATGAAACTTTATATCGGTAATCTCTCGTTTGACACGTCGAAAAATGAACTACAAACATTATTCGCGCAAACGGGCACAGTCGAAAGCGTATCGTTGATTGAAGATCGTGAAACAGGCCGCTCGCGTGGCTTTGGCTTCATCGAGATGTCAACGAAGGAAGAAGGCGCAGCGGCGATTGAGAAATTCAACGGCCAGGAACTAGGCGGACGGTCCTTGAAAGTCAACGAAGCCAAGCAGCGTGAAAATCGCGTCGGCTTTTAGGTTAAGAGAACAATCGCGAGGGATCTCGGGTTTTCAAAGACCCGGGATCTTTTCATTACGAATGTAAAGATCCTCTTCCGCGTTGGGTATGTGTGTGTTAGCGCACAGACCTTCCCTCCTTCGAGTGCTATAAATCGTTAGCTTCCTTTCGAAATTACGTTTCGACATCCGGGATCGGGCCAGCCACCTTCTTCTTGAGCCGCCTTGTAATTCTCCAGAGAGGCCGACGAAGTTGTTATCTCAGCGTCCGCAGCCGATCTATCTATCAGGCTATAGGATTCTCAGGTGCAATTTATGTATTCCAACGTGTGCTTGGAAAACCTTGTTACAAGCTCTAGAAACTGAAGGAAGAAAAATGTCGATCTTAAAAAGCATTGTTTCCGTGTTTATCCTGTTAGCGTTTTCAATCGTCATCGGCCTGAGCATACAGGCGCAGCAACAAACTAACCGTAATAACGCCCGTCAGGTCAGCAACATACTTCAACGACTTGAACGAAGCTCGAGCAAGTTCCGCAACAGTCTCAATGTGGGACTGGTCCAGGTGAGCGTCGACCAAACGCGGCCTCAAAATGACGTCAGCACGTTCCAATCCGGGCTTGAGCTCGCTATTAAGCAGTTCAGGGATCAGTTCACTCGCCGGCTTGCAGTTGCGTCCGACGTTGAGAACATCCTACAAAAGGCGTCGCCCATCAATAGCTTCATAACTCAAAATACCCTAAACCCTCGGGTCAAGAATGACTGGTCATCGGTTCGAACAGATCTGAACACGCTGGCGACTGCGTATGGCGTCAGTTGGCAGTGGAACCAACTAACTCCGATGAAGGTTGACGCAAATGGATCGTTCCGACTGTCCGAGAGCGAACTCAATCAGCTAATTCAGCGGGTCGAGAACGGCGGCGACACGTTTCGTGTGAGTCTTACAGATGCTTTTTTCCGGCGACCTTACGATCGCACCAGAAGCGAGGGCAACATGAATGATGCTCTTCGAGGCTTCAAAAAGGCGACCGATCAATTGCGCATTCGCTTCGATGCCAGGCAGTTGGTGACGGACGACGTCCGACGCCTGCTCGACCAGGCCACGCCCCTCGATATTTTCATGCGCGACAACCCGCTTACAGACCAGCGTCAAAAGCGATTGGTCGACATTGCGCGCGGATCTAAGCGTCCTGGCCAGCGCGTATGACGTAGCGCCGAGTTGGGGAAACAGCCCAATTTCATCATCTGGAAACAAGAGTACTAATCGTCTAACCGGAACTTTTAGATTGGATTCGTCTCGCAGTGACAACCCGCGCGACAAAGCGCAGCGCGCGACTCAGAATTTACGTACCGACGAACGGCAGGATGTCGCCGACCAAATTCTGGCGCGACTTGAATCTCCTGAGATGCTGATGATCGAGCGCCGCGGTACAACGATGACTATTGCTTCTTCGCTGGCGCCACAATCAACCTTTGAGGCAGACGGCCGCGAGCGTCAGGAACAACTTTCCAACGGCAGATGGACCAAGGTAACAGTGACGCTTCGTGGGGAGCAGTTAGTAGTGAGTTCGAACGGCTACAAAGAGAATGATTTTAATGTCACTTTCGATGCAAGTGAAAACGACCGCAGTCTACGAGTGCGGCGGCAGATCTATTCCGACCGACTAACTCAACCGGTAGTCGTTGATAGTGTTTATGACCGGACCGCCGATGTAGCGCAGTGGGGCATCTATAACGATTCGCGGCCCGTTCTGGGTAATGCCAGTGCGACCAGCGGTGAATTCATCGTGCGAGATGGTGAGACTCTGGTGGCCATCTTGAACAATGATCTGACCACAAAGCTGTCGCAGCAGGGTGACCTGTTCACCATGACCGTGCGCGACCCCAGTCAATTCGAGGGGGCAGTTATCGAAGGCGCGGTGGGCAGTGTTGACCAGGGAGGACGTTTAACTGGCCGGTCAGGGATGTCGCTCAACTTCGAGAGGATTCGGTTAAGGAACGGTCAGACCTATAAATTCTCCGGAGTTCTCGGGAATGTGCGATTGCTGAATGGCGACACAGTCAAGGTTGACAACGAAGGAAGCGCGCAAGGCAGCAACCAGACCAAGCAAACGATCCAACGCGCGGGCATTGCTACGGCTGTCGGCGCCGTCATCGGCGCCATTGCCGGCGGTGGAAAAGGCGCAGCGATTGGTGGAATCATTGGCGCTGCAGGCGGAGCCGGTACAGTTTTTATTCAGGGTAAAGACAACCTCGAGCTGCCGGCCGGCACAGAACTAACAATTCGTGCGAGTGGTCCGAGGTAAGCGGTGGTTCAATTCACAGCCCGTTAAAGGCGGATATAAAAATATGACTGGAATAGTAGAAGTGAGCAGTAACGTTCCTAACAACAACACAACGGTAGAGTGGCCGGGTATTGTGTCCAGATTTCAGTTGGTCATCCTGGCAGCACACAGACACAAACAACTCTTACTAGGTGCACAGCCGCGGATCACAGCCGATCGGCTGAAGCGAAGGAATACGAGCATCGCGCTTGAGGAATTAAAGAGAGGTCTAATACTCTTCAAACCAGTCGGAGTTGAAGAGGCTCAAAGCATGGCGTGAGACAACAACGATCTGAGGAGGACGCTAACTAGAACTCTGAAGTTTTCTCAAAGCGTGGATTCTTTGTATTTCCGCTGCCAGAACTTCACGCAGCTGTTTTTTAGCGAGCTCAAACTCATGACGGTGAAACTTGATGTACTCCAAATCTCCCTCCAAACCGCCCGTTTCACTCGGAACTAAAATACCATCCTCAATCAATAGAATTATTGGTCGTGCGGGTTTTTGGCCAATGGAATAACCCTTTTCTTCGATTACCCACGGGCTTGTAGTCCACAATTCGCCGTTGCTAATACTATGGCGGCGAGTTAGAAGACCAATAAACATATCTGCTGAATCAATTCGATGTCTTACTTTTTGACCAACCGCTTTGGCCTCCGGTCGCTCTCCGGTCAACACCATTATTCCGGTTTGCCTTATCAACTTTAGTACTATTGACACTAAGCTTTTGTCGCCCGATGAGAAACTGTGAGCTAAGAAGGCAATCAGAGGCTGCTTTGCTTTGGACACCGAAGTTACTCCTAATTTCTAGGATAAGCAGAAGCCACGCCAAATTCAGTGTTATCCAGTCCCTCACATTTAAAAACCGCCCCGGTTAAGTTTTTTCTATTAACTCGATAGAGTGGCGGCTCACTAAGACGCAGTTCTTCCGGCCATTGTTTGGACATAGGAATAGTCGATGGCAAGTCCCCTCGGCAAATGACGACAATGACGGTACTCCCAACGCCACGGCTCCAGTAGAGGCCGGCGACCACGGATGGGATACTGGTGTTTTGAATTCCATTGTCAGTCTCGCGTCGAAGCATTGGGTGAAGTGTTTTGGCGAGATCATCCAGGAGACTATTGAGAACCTTTATTCCACCCGAGGGTCTAAGAAGACCACTCATCCGAGTGCCCCACTCCACCGGATCGTCTGTACCGCACCAAACTCTAACAGACGATTGATATTTGTCGTTGGGTTCACTATTCGCGGCCTTTATCAAGATACGCCGCATTTTTTCCTGCATTTCAGGATCGCCCTTTTCGATTGCCCAGAAGGCATGCAGGTCGAAAGCTGCTTCTGTTGCATCAGCGAATACACCTTGTCCAGTAAGTAAAATCGATTTTGTCCCTTCATTCTTATCATGGAGGTACCTCAGGATTGCGATACCGTCACGATTTCTTGAATCGCCTTCTACAAGCACCTTATCAACGAGAGCAACATCAAACGCTTGAAGATCGATCAGCGCCGTCGCTTCATTACGCGACGAAGCTGTAGCAACCTCAAAACCGAGCGTTCGCGCGGTCTCACCGAAACTCCTTAGTACATTATGGTTATCTTCCACAATTAGAATGGTCTTCTTCCTGAAGCCTGACTTTGGAACCATTTCCGACATTAACTGTCCCCTCCCTCCAAACCAATCGCAATGCCTTCAGAAGTCAACGGAAACTGGAGACTAATCGTAGTGCCCTTTCCTACCTTGCTCTCCAAGGTCCTTTTCCCTTGCCAGCGCTCGACGAAAGTTTGCATCCACCACATACCGTAGCCGGTACCTTCACCGTCCTTTGACGAAAACCCCAGTTTGTCGATTTTCTCCAGTTTTTCTTTCGACATACCTATCCCATTATCCTCGACTACGAGCTCAAACCCTTCCAGCAGTTTTGTATATTTTCCGCGCACAATTTTGGTGGTAACCTTGATGCGCCCTTGGCGCCCCTCAGGAATTGCTGCTTGTGCATTACTGACGATATTCCAAACCACATCCTCCAGCCCTGGTGAAAAAACCAACTTAGGCATGCTTTCCTCTAGGACAAAGACTCTCTCTATGTCTGGACGCGTCACGATACCTGTGACAATTCTTCGCACCATAGAATTCACGTCCGTGGGGGACGGAACCTCTCTCAACCCTTGGTATCTCTGCATTAACTTTTTGGCCCCATCTTGGACTGCCGAAGAGACTGAGCGTATTTCCTCAATCTCTTCATCGATTGGAAGCGGCGGGTTGGCAGTGTTACGCTTTCCTTGGAGACGTTCCAAAATTCTTCCCAGTGGAGCGGTTTCATTCCTTAAGACGTGTATCATGTTCCCAGCAACATCGCCTACGGTTGCCATCTTTCCGATCGCAAGGGTTCGTTTCAACTGATGCTCAAGTTGCTGCCACCGACCGGCGTATTTCGATATATGAGATAGGACATATTCATCATAGGCTGTAAAGGCTCCTTTTTCCGCACTCTCTATATTGAGAACCCCGACAATAACATCGTTCAGGAAGATTGGCGCCGCTAACTCCGATTGTGTTGGTTGGTATCCGCTTTCACTTTCACCGACGGTATCCTTAAAAATTTGAGGATACTCAACTCTTACATTATTCGAACGAATTACTTTTCCATTTTTTATGACCAGACCTGAGAACGATTCCTCAACCAGCAGATGAAGTCCCTCAGTGACATTTGCATTACTGGATTTGATGGTTAGCGTATTCGCGTCCTTGTCAAAGGTTAAGTACTGAACGATTACATGGTCCTCAAAGAAAGCGGCAAGCTTGGTAAGAGTCTCTCGCAATCCCTCCTGAGGGTTTAGCTGCCCCCAATGAACCAGGTCTGCGAGCCCAAGCGTCATTACTAACCCATCATGAACACGCGCATTATGTATTGCGACTGAAGCCTGCTGAGCAAACTTCTTGACCATTTCAATCTCGTTTTCTGAGAAAGCATCCAGGCCAGGAGATTCTATATTTAAGACTCCCACCACGATATTGTCAGGCGGTTGTGTGCGGATGGGCACCGCAACTTCGCTACACATGCGATTCTCTTGGTTCTTTCCAAGGACCCATTTATATCGTGTGGGATACTCACTCTGTACGTTTCCTGATGCTACGTGTTCACCGCTTTCTACCGCCATGCCGCAGAAACATTCATCAATTCGAAATCGTTTTCCCTTGTCTTCTTCCTGCGTACTATGGGCGATTTTCAACATTGGACCCTGTCTAAGTAGGATCTGGGCATGATCAGCCTTGGTCAACTTCTTCAAACCCGTCAGCATTGCGGTCAATAAGTCACTTAAATCAAATGAAGTAAGGAACATCTGCCGGTCTAAGTCGACCAGCAAGTTCATTGTCTGTATCAAACGACGGAACTCGTCCTCCAGATCCTTTAGGCTTCGCTCCCACTTGGACTCAGTCTCGCGAATCATTTAATCAACCTCCTGGAGCAGCTTTTCTATGTTTGCATTCGGGTGCTTGCCGAGATGATGTAAACCACACCCCAACCTCAGTATTGCCTGAATCGAAATGGTGCTTAGCTAAGAGCCGGCGCGGAAACAGTTAGTTGTCGTAGTTTCTTGAGGACCGGCTCCCCGGTCAGCGAATCTCAGCTTCATTAGTTCTCGATAGCTAGTAGTGCTATTAAAAGTATGATTGTCCTCGGAAGTGTGAGCAATGATTTTAGGAGAAAGAAAACGCTAACTACACCGAGACTAGTAAGTAAGTGAAAGTTGAGGCGGTGAGAGTAAATTCCGGACATTTTGATCACATTGTGGTCAGTTAGCCAACAGCCAGCAGTGACGCTGGCTGTAATGATCGAAAATAAATGGTGGAGCAGAGGGGGGTCGAACCCCTGACCTCCGCATTGCGAACGCGGCGCTCTGCCAAACTGAGCTACTGCCCCACGCGGAGTGCCATATTAGGAAGAGGGTGGGGTGGTGTCAAGGATGGCGGCCTCGCTGATCCGAGAGCCACGTATTAAGTAGTTAGTTTGGAGTGCATTAACCTAAGAATCTCCTGGATTTGATCGACTCGCTTGCCACCACCTTGCGCGAGTTCGGGTTTGCCGCCGCCGCGGCCGTCGAGCAGTGTGCAGGCTTCGCGCATCAGTGAATTCATGTCGCCGGACGCGTCAAGAGAGCGGGCGAAGACGAGGCGCGCGGTGTCTTTGTCGCGCGAGCCGAGCAAGGCGATGGTTTGCGGGTTAGCGATGAGAGCTTGAGCGAGTCTTTTTAAGGATTCGGCGTCACGGTCATTGAAGACTTCAGTGACTACGCCGCCAGAAGCTTTGGCCAACAACTTTTGCGCTTCAACCTCCGCAGCGATCTCTTCAAGAATACGGACGCGGCGATGGAGTTCTTTGTTTTCGTCGAGAGCCTGAGCGGCTAGTTGCGGAATATCATCACGCGCGGCGCTGAACAATGCCGCTACTTCACGCGCGCTCCGATTCGCATTCCGATAATCTGCCAGCGCACGCGTGCCTGCCACAAACTCGATCCGCGTCAAGCCTTTCGCACGCTCCCACGAACGCACCGCGATCATCCCGACTTCACCCGTCCGATACGCATGCGTCCCTCCACACGGCGTCAGGTCGAAGCCTTCGATCTCGATCAAGCGCACCTCGCCTTCACGCAACGGCTCTTTCCGCAAAGATAGTTCGGCGGCTTCTGCCGATGTAACGTTATGAATGTCGATCGCACGATCTTCCCAAATGACATTATTCGCGAGCTCCACGGCGCGCTCGATCTTCTCCGACATCTTCTCCGACATCTTCTCCGACGTCGGCTCCTGCAACTCGACATCGATCTCAGAAGACGCCTCCAACATCCGAAACCCACGCGTCGCCGCATTAAACAACGTGACGAACGCCTGCGAGAGAATGTGTTGCCCCGTGTGTTGTTGCATGTGATCGAGCCGTCGCGGCCAGTCGACTCGCCCGCGAACGATCGCGTCTCTCGCCGGCGTTGCTCCCTGGACCACGTGCAGCACGCCACGATCGCCGTCGTCGATGCATTCCACCACGCGCAACCCGTCGAGCGTGCCTGTGTCACTCGGCTGCCCACCGCCAGTCGGATAAAACGCCGTGCGATTCAGAATGATCGCAGTCCAACCACTGACACGTTCAGTAACATCTACCACTCGAGCTTCAAACTCGATCAGGTGTGAATCAGAATAATAAAGACGTTCCGTTACCGGCATTTTCTTAATGTGTGTAAGATAATCCGCCTATGACTGCTTGTCCACGCAAACTAATATTCGTAATTGCATTTATCGCAATCTTCAGCGGCGTTGCCATAGCCCAGGAACAAGAACCGCCGCTCAAGTCCATCGCCTATCAACTCTCGATGTCGCGCCCGACGTCGCACCTGTTCGAAGTGGCAATCACGATCGAGTTGCCCGAACAGTTAAGAAACAAGCCGCTGCAACTTCAGATGGCGAAATGGTCGCCGGGGCGTTACGCGGTTTTCGACTTTGCGAAAAACGTTCAGGAGTTTCGCGCCAACGGTCGAGTCACGCGCGTGGACGGTCAAACGTGGAGCGTCGAGCCGTCGGGCACCGCCACGCTCAACGTCTCCTACAAAGTCTTCGGCAATGATCTTTCCGGCACGTTTTCTCAACTCGACGAGCGCCACGCCAACTACAACGGCGGCTCGATCTTCATGTACGTCGTGGGCCATAAACCCGATCCAGTGAAATTGACCATCCAACCGCCACCAGGTTGGAAGATCGTAAACGGCCGCACGGATCACCCGGGCCAAACCGAATGGCAGTTTCCCAACTGGGATGTGATGACCGACACGTCCACCGAGATCGGCCCCGATTGGACGCAGGACACTTTCGAAGTCGACGGCAAAAGGTTTCACGTCGTGGTCCATTCGTTCGGTGCGGAAGGCGGCAAACGCCCGTCACTCGTCAAAGACATCGAGCGGATCGTGCGGGCGCAGGTCGCGATGTGGGGACCACCGGAGTTCACTGACTACACATTCCTGATCCATTACGCTGCCGACGATCATTCAGGCGATGGAATGGAACACCTGACGTCGACGCAGATCATCGAACCGGGCGCACTCGGCGAAGCAGGCGTTTATGAAGAGACACTCGGCACTGTCGCGCACGAGTTCTTCCACGTCTGGAACGTGAAGCGACTGCGACCGGAAGAACTTGGACCATGGGACTTCACGCGGCCGTTGCGCACGCGCGGTCTTTGGGTCGCCGAAGGTTTCACAAACTACTACGGCCACCTGATGCTGCGGCGCGCCGGCATTTGGAGCGACAAGAAGTTTCTCGATCGCGAAGCGCAAACGATCGAGCGAATCGAGAGCACGCAAGGGGTTCGCCTGATGAGCGCGGAAGAATCGTCGTTGTCGGCGCCGTTCCTCGACGATGCGCCGCACGCGCAACTAACCAACCTGCAAAATACCGCGATCAGTTATTACCCGAAAGGCGAGTTGATCGGCATGGTGATGGACCTCCTGGTCCGTGGGCGCACCAAGGGCCGGGCGTCGCTCGACGACGTGATGCGCCAGATGTACGACGAGTTTTACCTGAAGAGCCCGAACAGCAGTTACTACCTGCGCGGTCGTGGTTATCAAACGGAAGATCTCGAGCGCGTTGTCGGGCAGGTTTCGGGAACGGATTTCAGCGATTTCTTTAAACGTTATGTGCGGAGCGTCGAGGTGTTGCCGTACCAGGAGGCGTTTAGTTACGTCGGTCTACGGCTCGTAAAATCGCAAGCGAGGGAACCGTTTGACGCCGGATTGGCGCTCGAGTTTGAAGATCCGCAAACGGCGACGATCGAGAACATTCGCAACGGAGCGCCGGCGGAAGAGGCTGGATTGCAAGTGGCTGACGAGGTTGTTTCGCTCGGCGGAAAAGCGCCCTCTAAAGAGACGTGGTTGAAGTCGCTGGCGCGTTACAAGCCGGGCGATTCGATTCCGATCGTAGTCAAACGCGATCGGCGCACGATCAAGACGAATCTGGTGTTAAAGGAACCGGAGCGATTTGACTATAGGATCGAAGAAGATTCCAGAGCCACCGCAGAGCAGAAGGCACTTAGAAACGCCTGGCTTAAGGGACCACGGAATTAAGCCACGATCACTTCGAGTGACTCCGGGGCGATCTCGAAGCGCATCGGCAGTGCACCGATTAATTCACCATCGATCTGAACCTGAGCATTGCCGCGGGCGAGGAGCGAGTTAGTTTTGAAAAACCGCACTGAAGGATTGTCTCGCGGCATTCCTTCTCGGAGCGCGTACGACAACAGCCGCAGATAACGGAACCTGCTTGCCGTATCAATAATACAAACCTCAAACTCCGGCTGGTCCAAACGCGCGCCCGGCGTGATCGCGAGATCGCCACCGTATCGCGACCCTTTCCCAATCGCCGCAAACGTCGCGGTGTACTCACGTCCATCAATCTCTAACGTGAACGGATGCGGGCTCCACGTCGCCAGGTGACTCAGCCCCGAAACCCAGAACGCACCTTTACCAATTCGCTTTTTCAACGCGGGTTGCACGCGACGAACGATCGACGCATCAAGGCCGATCCCTGCCATCAAGGCAAAGTGACGGCTAACACCAGTCGTTTCGTCAATCGCCAAACCCAGATGAATCCGCCGCGACTTCCCACGCGCCGCAACCACCGCCGCTTGTTCGTCGTCCAGCGGCAGGCCCAACTCGCGCGCAAGCACGTTCGCCGTTCCGCGCGGAATGATCGCGAGCCGCGCTTTGGTTCCCGCCAAACCCTGGATTACCTCGTTGATGGTCCCATCGCCACCGGCGGCGATCACCGTTGACGATCCATTGCGCGCGGCGCGAGCAGCGATCTCCGTCGCTTCATGCGGACGCGTCGTTAGTCGTAATTCGACGTCAAGGCCGAGTGATTTTAAGTGGGCGAGAGTTTCTTGAATGGGGCGAAGTCGACGCGATGCATAACGACCGGTCTTCGGATTTGAAATTAATATGGCCACAGATCTTCACAATTACTCCAACCGGTAATTTGGCGCCTCCTTCGTGATGATCACGTCATGCACGTGCGATTCCTTCAAGCCGGCGGAAGTGATGCGCAGGAAACGAGTCTTCTCCTGAAACTCGGCAATGGTGCGGCAACCGGTATAACCCATTCCGGAGCGAAGACCACCAACGAGCTGCGTCACCATGTCGGCCAGCGTTCCTTTGTAAGGCACGCGTCCTTCGATTCCTTCGGGAACGAGCTTCGACTCACTCGCCGTCATGTCCTGGGCATATCGATCGCGGGAACCTTCTCGCATGGCGCCGATCGATCCCATTCCGCGGTAGCTTTTGAACGAACGACCCTGAAACAAGATCACTTCGCCAGGCGCTTCCTCAGTCCCGGCAAACAACGATCCAATCATCACCACATCGGCGCCGGCCGCGATTGCCTTAGCAACATCGCCGGAAAACTTAACTCCGCCGTCGGAAATAATCGGCACTCCTTTGCTGTGGGCCGCCTTAACACAACTTGAAATGGCGGTTATTTGCGGCACCCCTGCGCCGGTGACGACGCGCGTCGTGCAGATCGATCCCGGACCGATACCCACTTTGATCGCATCCACGCCTGCATCGATCAATTCCTGCGCACCATCCGTTGTGCCAACGTTTCCGGCGATCAGATCCGTATCGGGATGGCGGCGTTTGATCTCTTTAACCGCTGTAATAACGCGCGTCGAATGACCGTGCGCCGTGTCGATGACGAGACAGTCAACACGTGCTTTGACGAGCTCTTCGGCGCGTTCCACGTAATCGCCGGTGGCGCCGATCGCCGCCGCGACACGCAAGCGTCCCAGATTATCCTTCGCCGCTGTCGGATACTTGATCGCCTTTTGAATGTCTTTGACCGTGATCAGTCCTTTAATGTGTTTGTCGTCGTCGACGACGAGCAGCTTCTCGATGCGATGCTTTTGCAGCACGGCTTTCGCCTGGTCCAACGTCGTGCCGACGGGCACGGTGACGAGCGGCTGTTTCGTCATCACCTCCGAGACCGGTATGTCGAAACGAGTTTCAAAACGAAGATCGCGGTTGGTGATGATGCCGACGAGGTGACCCGTTTCATCTACCACCGGAACGCCGCTGATGTGAAACCGCTCCATCACCTGAAGCGCTTCGCGCACCGGTCGATCGGGACGAATAGTTACCGGATCGACGATCATTCCCGATTCAGATCGTTTTACTTTGTCGACTTCTTCGGCCTGCCGCTCGATGCTCAGATTTTTGTGAATGACTCCGATGCCGCCCTGTTGCGCGAGCGCAATCGCGAGCGACGCTTCGGTGACGGTGTCCATCGCAGCCGAGCAGAGCGGGATTTGCAGGCGGATGTTGCGTGTGAATTGAGTGCCGGTATCAGTTTCGTGGGGAAGAACGTCAGAACGATCGGGGATTAAAAGTACGTCGTCGAAGGTCAATCCTTCGTAAATATCGGATGTGATCATGTGTTGGTAACGCTTCCTGGTCAGTTTCCAATGACACTAAATGATTTGTTGTCGGTGAACCGGCATTATACATAGATCCGTAGTATTCGCCTTTATCGGGTACACGGTTTTCAGCGCGTTTCTGAAACCAGTGAAGGGCGGCAAGCGCGGCCGCGGTTAATATCGCAAGGATCAAGATCGCCAGGCCGACAGTTAACAGAGGAGAGCGGGTCGCGGGCGTGTCGGTGTAGACCTTGGAATGCAGCGGGTGGGTGTTGACGTCATCCGACCCATCGCCATGTTCGCGCAGGTAACGGGTGTAACCTTCAATCGCTTCGCGCTCGTCGTAGCCGACACAGCGGGCGTAGGCTTTTATAAAGCTGCGATTAAAGACACCGCCGGGCAGGCGCTTGTAGTCGTTCGCCTCGATGGCTTCTAAATAGTGGACGGAGATTCGGGTTTGATCGCAAATTTCGCGCAGGCCAATGCCGCGCTCCTCGCGGGCGAGTCGCAATTGTTCGCCTATACTCGCTGCCATCTCCAATCGCTCGTTCCTGGCGTTGGCTGGGTTGGACCGCCGCTAAGTATTACCGCGTACAACTCCCACTTTTTCGGCACTATAGCTTGCACTGCTAAACGCTGTCAAACTTTTGCGACAGCGGCCCGCATAGAATGAGCCCCGTATAAAATCCAGGTCTCTTGCTTCTTGCCGCTTGCGGTGGTAGGTTGAAGCCAATCAGTGACCCGGTTATAGTCGCTTTTAATTTCTACAATTACAAAGTGAGGATTAAGGAGATGCCCCTGGAAGCACTCGGAATGGTTGAGACCAAAGGATTCGTGGGTGCAGTTGAGGCCGCCGATGCGATGGTCAAAGCAGCGAATGTACAACTGCTAGGCAAAGAGTACATTGGCGCCGGTTACGTGACGATCTTCGTCCGCGGCGACGTCGGCGCGGTGAAAGCGGCGACGGACGCAGGCGCGGCAGCGGCGCGGCGAGTCGGCGAGTTGATCAGCGTCCACGTGATTCCCAGGCCGCATGCTGAAGTCGAGCGCGTGCTTCCGGTGAACGGACGCACCGGTTTGAGCCCGGATGAGAATGCTCTGCAGGGTGGCGGGACTCGCGGGCAACTGGGACAGGGCGATCAAGGCCGCTCGTTGGGTGCCGGGAATCGCGAAGGTAATAAAGAACGGGCAAGGTGATTGCCAATAGCCGATTGCCGATTTCCAATTGAAGAAGACGGAGCTCTTTTCAATTGGCAACTGGCAATCGGAAATCGGCAATGTTCGGAGGCGTTATGTCCGTCGACAAAGACTTAGTTTCCGTACAACAGGCGCGCGACCTGGTCGAAGCAGCACATCGGGCCCAGGGTGAAGTGGCCCAGTTCAATCAGGAGAAGATCGATCGCATTTGCGAGGCCATGGCCAGGGCTGCGCTGCGCGATGCGGCACGTCTCGGCGCGATGGCAGTCGAGGAGACCGGGTTCGGCGTTGCCGCTGACAAACAAGAGAAGAACCGTTTCGCTGCCGAAGACGTGTGGAACTACTTTCGCGGGTTGCGCACGAAAGGAGTTGTTTCCGAGTCAAAAGACGTGGTCGAGATCGCGAGCCCACGCGGTGTCGTCGCCGGCATCATTCCTTCCACTAATCCAACTTCAACGGCAATCTTCAAGATCCTGATCTCGATCAAGTCTCGCAACGCGGTGGTTTTGTCGCCACATCCGTCGGCGGCGAAGTGTATCAACGAAACAGCGCGCGTGATGCGCGAGGCGGGTGTTAAAGAAGGACTGCCTGCCGACGCGATCGGTTGCATGACGACGGCGACGATCGAAGGCACGGAAACGTTGATGAAGCACAAGCAGACGGCCGTGATTCTCGCCACCGGCGGAATCGGTCTTGTTCGTGCAGCGTATTCGTCAGGCAAACCGGCGTTCGGTGTTGGGCCAGGCAATGTGCCGGTCTGCATAGAGCGCACTGCCGACGTGCCGAAAGCCGTGCAGGATATTTTGACTGGCAAGTGTTTCGATAACGGAACGATCTGCGCATCGGAGCAGGCTGTCGTATGCGACGCGCCGCTCGAACAAGCGGTGCGCGAACAGTTCAAACTTCAGGGTGCGCATTTTCTTTCGGCGTCCGAAGCGGATCAGCTTGGAAAAGTCGTCGCGACGCCGCAACGATCTTTGAATCCTGCGATCGTCGGGAAGTCGGTGGAAGTGATCGCAAAGATGGCCGGGATCACTGTTCCGCCGGGCACGCGATGTTTGCTCGCTGACGTTGGCGGCGTTGGGCGTGACTACCCGTTGTCGATGGAGAAGCTTTCGCCGATTCTTGCGTTTTATGTAGTTGACGGGCTGTCTGCTTGCGCTCAGCTTAGCCAGCAAGTGCTCGGGTATGGCGGTATGGGCCACACCGCCGGGATTCACACGCGTTCGCGGGAAGCGGCGGTGAAGTTTGGTTCTGACATGCCTGCGTCGCGCATCACCGTGAACACGCCGACGACGCATGGCGCGATCGGTTTCTCGACAGCGTTGCCGCCGTCGATGACGCTTGGCTGCGGTTCGTGGGGTGGCAATGTCACTTCCGATAACGTGTCGCCGTTGCACCTGATGGACATCAAGCGGGTGGCTTTTGAGACTCGTCCGGTGAAGAGTGCGCGTCCGGCAGTTAGTTCGGCAGTTGGCGTGCAAACCGCAGCGCCCGCATCGCAGAGACAAGCCGAACCGGCAATCGCAGGCGGCAAGATCGATCGCCAGGAGATCGCGGCGATCGTTGATCGCTTCCTGGCCGGCAAACGCGTTGAGTCGCCGTCCCCTTCACCGTTGCCAAAACCGGAGATCGAAACCGAAGCTGGAAGCATGTATACCGCGCCCGCGCCAAAAATAGCCGAGCCGGTCAGCAATCCGCCGGTTCAACCCAAGCAACCCCCGGCATCCACCAACGGCAACAAAGCTGCGGCGGTTGATTTTGTCAGCGAAGACGACGTCCGCCGGGCGATCCAAAAGGGCGACAAGATCTATATAAACTCGAAAACGATAATCACTCCCGCCGCCCGCGACCTCGGCGATCCGGCGGAGGTATTCGCAAAGGTCTAAGTCATTGGTCATCTGACATTTCTCATTTGTCATTTGTGAAGAGCGGAACGCCTATAACAATGAGAAATGGCAAATGACCAACGACGAATGAGAGATAACAATGTTCCTGGCAAAGGTTGTAGGCACTGTTTGGTCCACCAAGAAGACACCCGATCTCGAAGGCGTCAGATTTCTGATCGTCCATCCTTACGATCTCGATAAAGAACCAACGAAAAACATCGTCGTCGTCGCCGACCGACTGGGCGCGGGCACCGGCGAAATGGTGATGTGCGCTTTCGGCAAAGCCGCGCGATCCGCGATCGGGAATCAGGACATGTCGATCGAAGCCGCGGTTGTCGGCATCGTCGATCGAGTTGATATCAACGACACTCTCTCGGACGAGATGCGTGACGCAGCGCGCCGGCTCACGCAGGAGAACGGGAGACCTTAGTCGATTGCCGATTGCCAATTGTCGATTTTTCGGACAACTTCGCGCCTTCAGCTAAATCGCCAATCGCCAATCACTTCATCTACTTTCCCAATGGCCAATGAAGATTTGATCTATCGCATCACTCGCGCTGTTTACGAACGCCTGGGCGTGGGCGCGGATGAACAGATGGTTGAGCAGTTGGTCACGGACATCTACCGCGAGGTCGACTCCGCAGGTTCTGCTTCCGCGAGGCCAACTGTTTCGTCACCCACTTCACCAGCGGAAAGCTCCTCGTCGCGCATGATCATCTCGGTGTTTGGGCTGGACCATCCGGGCATCGTCGCCGGTGTTGCCCAGATCCTAACAGCGGCGGGTTGCAGTATCGTCGACATCAATCAGACCGTGGTGCAGGGAAAGTTCGCGATGGTGATCATCGGCGACACGACGCGCGCGCGCGAAAGCACGACCGAGTTGAAAGAACGATTGCGGCGCGAAGGCGAGCGTCTCGGCGTGCGCATCTACGCGCAACGCGAAGACCTTTTCAACGCGATGCATCGAGTATAAATTTCGAAATTCGCATTTCGAAATTCGAATTTGTCATGTCTGAACCTGAAATCGCCCGTCGCTGTGCTGCCTGTGGACTTTCCGTTCGCCAGAACGCGATGTTTTGTCCACAGTGCGGGAACCCCATCACCAGGTACGACGCGACAACCGCTGTGAATCCGCAAACGGCCCAGGCCCAGACGCAGGCGCTTTCTCCAACTCCAACTCCGAATTTAAAAGAAAAAGTTCGCCACGTTTCCAGTGTGCTGATCGATCAGGCGGCGTACGATCCGAGTTTGCGCTTTCTGCTGGTTGCCGCTCTTCTGTTTGTGTTGTTCCTCGTGCTCGTGCTCATCAGCAAAGTGATCGGATAACTCGATGGAATACACGCAGGCCGAAATACTTCAAACCGTCGCCATGACCGAGATGGAACATCTCGACGTGCGCACGGTCACGCTCGGCATCAACCTGCTCGACTGCAGCAGTGACTCGATCGCCGCGATCGCGCAAAAAGCCGGCGACAAGATCCGCACGCTTGCGGCGCCGCTCGTGAAGACGGTCGACGAGATCGGCGACGAGTTTGGTATCAGGATCGCGAACAAGCGTATCTCTGTCACGCCGATCGCCTTGCTCACCGAAGGCGCGAAAGGCGATCCGATCATGCTGGCCCGCGCGATTGACGATGCGGCCGGCGCGGTCGGCGTCGACTTCATCGGCGGCTACTCCGCGCTCGTCCAAAAAGGCACGACGCAATCCGAACGCCGCTTTCTCGACTCGATCCCCGAAGCACTGGCGACTACGAAGCGTCTCTGTTCTTCGCTCAATGCCGCAACCACGCGGGCCGGAATCAACATGGACGTCGTGGGCCACGTCGGACGGCTCATCAAAGAAGCCGCCGAGCGAACGCGCGACGAAGGCGGACTCGCCTGCGCCAAGTTTGTCTGTTTCGCGAATGCGGTCGAAGACAATCCGTTCATGGCGGGCGCGTTTCATGGCGTTAGTGAAGCGGGCTCGGTGATCAACGTCGGTGTTTCCGGACCGGGCGTGGTCAATCGCGCCGTGAGACAGGCGGATCGAAATCTGCCGCTGCAAGAGCTCGCGGAAACGATCAAGAAACTCTCGTTCAAACTCGCGCGCGCCGGCGAACTCGTCGGCCGCGAAGCTGCCCGTCGACTCGGCATTCCGTTCGGCATCATCGATCTCTCGCTGGCGCCGACGCCTGTTCCCGGTGACTCAGTCGCCAACATCATCGAAGCGATGGGTTTCGAACGCGCCGGCACGCATGGGACCACCGCCGCGTCTCGCGCTGCTCACGGACGCTGTCAAGAAAGGCGGCGCGATGGCGAGTGGCTCTGTCGGCGGCATGAGCGGCGCGTTTATTCCGGTGTCGGAAGACGCCGGCATGATCGAAGCGGCGCAACTCGGCGCGTTGTCGCTGGCGAAACTGGAAGCATGGACCAGCGTTTGCTCCGTCGGGATCGACATGGTTGCCGTTCCTGGTTCGACTTCGGCCGAGACGATCGCGGCGATCATCGCCGACGAGATGGCGATTGGCGTGATGAACAACAAGACCACGGCCGTCCGAATCATTCCGGTGCCCGGCCGCGACGTCGGCGAGATGGTCGACTTCGGCGGGCTGTTGGGGAGCGCGCCGATCATGCCCGTGAGCGCTTTCTCGAGTGAAGGTTTTATCCGCCGTGGAGGCCGAATACCGGCGCCGATTCATTCGCTGCGCAACTAAGTAGATCTCAGAGGAGGATTGCGAATGCCAGAAGCACTCGGAATGGTTGAATGTCGTGGACTGGTGGCGATGATCGAAGCCGCCGATACGATGGTGAAGGCCGCGAATGTTCGTCTCGTCGGTTGGGAAAAGATCGACGCCGGTCTCGTAACTGCAATCGTGCGCGGCGACGTCGCCTCGGTGCGCGCCGCAGTTGACGCCGGCGCAGCAGCAGGGAAGCGAGTAGGCGAAGTTGTTGCCACGCACGTCATTCCGCAACCTCATTCAGACGTGGACCAGGGCCTTCCGGTTCTGCACACAGGCGAGACGACGCGCAAGAAGATCAGCGGATCGGTAAGACCTCGTGATTGACGGGCACTCAGCCAGGAGGGTAATCAATGGCCGCGAAAGGAAAGAAGGATCAGTCTCACCTGCTCGAACGGCTTTCTTATCAAGCCACTAAAGCCAGCGGAACCTCATCCGCCTTTTTAGTCGCGCTGGCAGTGGTGGTTACCTGGGCCGTTACTGGACCACTCTTTGGGTTCTCAAATACGTGGCAGCTCGTGATCAATACCGGCACGACCATCGTCACCTTCCTGATGGTGTTTTTAATTCAACGTGCACAGAACAAAGACTCCATTGCGATTCATCTCAAGCTGAACGAGATCGTGGCGGCGATGGAAGGGGCGAGCAATCGACTCATCGACGTGGAAGACCTGAACGAGGCTGATATCCAGGCCCTGCGAAAATACTACAAGGAGCTCCTCAGCCTGGCTAAGAAAGATGAGAACCTCACGATGACGCACTCGATCGAAGAAGCTCGATCGAGACACGGCCGGAAATATAAGAAGAAGTGAGCATTTTCCGTTTATCGTTTTCCATTTGTCATTTCTCATTTTCAAGTTGCCGAGCCAGCAAAAAATGAAAATGAGAAATGGAAAACGACAAATGGAAAATGATTAGGGCTTCTTCGGCAGTCGCACCGGCGGCGGCTTCGGACCGCTTGCGCCGCCTTGTCCTTCCTTGCGAGCAAGGCGTCCATTGCGCGTCAAGGCGATTCGCTTGTCTGAGGAGCTCGACGGCTGGTCCACTGTCACTTTGATGGCGCGATACGTGCCGTCTGGAGTTTTGTTGGTCGGATTGTAAGCAATAACGTATTGCGTCCGGAGATCGCGGATGATCTCGTTCGCGATCTGCGGCAGCTCGGCAACTGAATCGGGGAAGAACGCGCGCCCGCCGGTTTCTTCGGCGAGCTTATTGATCAGACCGACTGCTTTCTCACGCGGGCTTTTGCGAATGAAGCCTGCTTCTTTGTCCAGCTCGTTCACAAACCCGATGATAAAGATCTGCACGTCCTCCTCGCGCAGTCGCGCAAAGAGCTGTTCCTGCTTGTAAAAACTGTTCCGGTCTTCGCCGTCTGTGATCACGATCAGCGCGCGGCGGCGTCGATCGCCGTCGTCACCTTTTTGTACTCGGAAACATGTTCGGCGGAGAGATAGATCGCGTCGATGACCGCTGTCTGGCCGCCTTCGACGTAGAAGCTATCGAGACCGTCGTTCAGCGCCTCTTTGTTCGCGGTGAAATCCTGGACGGTTTCGATCTTGTCGCTGCTGATGAAGCGGACTAGAAATGTCTCATCGCCAGGCCGGTTGCTGTTGATGATGCTCTTGCCGGCTTCGATCACGGTTGGCAGTTGCGAGCGCAGCGAACCGGAGGTGTCGACGGCGAGACCATAACTGATCGGCACTTCCTCGCGCGTGAACGATTCGATCGGTTGCGGCACTCCGTCTTCGAACACGTGAAACTCGCCTTGCGGCACGTTG
The DNA here is from genome assembly GCA_963770215.1 of uncultured Acidobacteriota bacterium. GTDB lineage: Bacteria > Acidobacteriota > Blastocatellia > Pyrinomonadales > Pyrinomonadaceae > PSRF01. The sequence continues at coordinate 322,945 of CAVYOP010000003.1, read as the reverse complement.
TTGATCGGCCGATTGTTCCGGTCGATCACACGTACATGAAGCTGGACCAGGTCGGCGTTGATGCGCACGACGCTTTCGGGATCGATCTCCTCGGGCGGCGTGGGCGTGGGCGTTGGTTTCAGTTTTGGCGCCGGCGGTGGTTCGCCGAGTTGCGGAGCGACGCGACCGCCTTGCGCGGGACGCTGTGGTGTTGGTGCTGGTGTAGGAGTTGGCGTGGCTGTGGGACTGGGGACTGGTTGGGTGCTTCGTGGCCGATCCTGGCCATCGACGACCGAACCAAACACGAATGCTGAAATAATCAAGGCGCACGCTACGAAAAACGCCGTGCGTCTCAAATCCAATTTACTGACCAATCCGGGACTCCTCATCAGACGAAACGCTCCGCGGACCCATATTATCGGGGACGGGAGCGTCGCTAAAGCATTTTACACCCGACAGAACAGGCGATGCTGGGGCAACCAGCGTCGCAAATTGAAATGCGGCGACTAACGCACGCGTAGAGAGATGCACCGGAAGTAATTCCGCGTTGCCGGGCGGCGGCGTCTCAACGGGCGCCGGCCGTGGCGTAATAACCTTCTTTTGAACGAACGAACAGCTTCGGCAGGCCGCGCGGCGGCGTGACTTTCACTTTCACGCGGTGCCATTTCCCGTCGTTAAGAAATGCGTCGGGTTTGTAGCCGATGGAGTACTGGTGCCGCAGTTCCAGGGCAATTTGTTCGAAGATATCGTCCATTTCGGCGGCCGAGCGCGGGAAAAATGCCTTTCCGCCTGACACCCCGGAGAGCTCGTCGAGAATGCCCTGTCCTTCCATTCCCAGGGAGCTGCCTGCATCGCTGCCGCTCAGAATCCCGATGGCGTAGAGAGTCACGTCCGATTCTTTCAAGAGCTTGCGCAATTCGTTGAACGTGTAGCGAGAGTCGTTGTCCTGGCCGTCGCTGATCAAAAGGAGCGCGCGTTTCGGATGTGAACCGCGCTGCACTTTTTCCACGCCCAGGTAGCAGGCATCGTAAAGGGCGGTTTGGCTCTTGGTTTCGACGAACGTCAGTTTGTTGAGAATCGAGTCGCCGTCGCGCGTCTTATCCAACAGCAACTGGGCGCGCGAGTTGAAGGCAATCAGGAAATACTCGTCGGAATCGTGGCTGGTCTGGATGAACTTCGACAGCGCGTCGCGAGCGCGTTTCACTTTATCGCCGCTCATCGAGCCGGAGACGTCGAAAATTACGCCGACCGAGACGGGCGAATCGTCGTCGCTGAAGAAGGTAATTTCCTGTTGTTGTTTATTGTCGAAAACGGCGAAGGCTGACTTGCTCAGGCCGGATACGTAACGTCCGTAAGTGTCGGTGACGGTCACGGTCAACGTGATCAGATCGGTGTTGGTAATCAGCGAACGATCGTCGAGCTCACTCCCTAGTTTTGGCGTGGGAGTGGATGTGGCGGCTTGATTTGCCGTTTTGTCCTCAGCCGGGGCCGGCTTTTGTTGAGCAGGTTCCTGACTGTTAACTACGAGCGTAAAAACAAACGTCACAGCAACCAGCGACAAGGAAGCGGCCGTGATCTTGGTAGCGTAACGAGTCGGTAAATACATGTCACCCCCGGCTACATGCGTCGATTCAATTTTTAAAACCGGTCAGGGTAGTAGGGAAACTCGTCAACACAGATGCTCGCTGGGGATCGAGTGATGCCCGACACTACAATCGGGGCTTGAAAAGGTCACGGGGAGACGGCCGCGCACGTTCCATTATCGGTGTTGGCACGGTCATTCTAGGCTATCCGTGTTCCCTTGTAAACGCTTTAACGAGAACAGGTGGTGTCCTACTGCTTTGCGGATCTCTGCGTATCTCTGTGTCCTCTGCGGTTTAATTCGTGCCGGGCTTGTTTACCGCAGAGGACACAGAGATACGCAGAGATCCGCAGAGAAAAGTAGCGAAGATAATGGATTGGCAACCTGCTGCAACTTCCTGCCGTCCACTGCGTGATATACTCCCCGGTCATTTTCGGACCTCGGTAAACTCTGGTTATGGCTGAGTTCATTTGTCGATTAGGTACGCCTGGAGGCGAGGTGGTGACGCGCACCGTCGAGGCTTCGGGCATTCACGAGGCGCGCGCGCGGCTCGAACGCGAAGGTTTTCGCGTCTTCAACGTCACACCGCCAAAGACTTCAGGCGTCACTGCACTCACCAGCTTTGGCCGCGGCGGCACACATCCGCGCGTCAAGGCAAACGACTTTCTGCTGTTCAATCAACAGCTCGCGGCGCTCGTTCGCGCCGGTATTCCGATACTTCAGGCCATCTCGATGTTGCGCAAACGCGCTGCTTCGTCGCGTCTGCGAGCGGTGTTGGGCGCCGTCGAAGAACAGATTCGCGGGGGCGCGGCACTTTCGGAAGCATTTGCAGCGCAGGGCGGGATCTTCCCGCGCATTTACACCGCTTCGATCCTGGCAGGCGAACGATCCGGCGCGCTCGACGAAGTGTTGAGCCGTTACGTCAGTTATATGAGACGAAACGTCGGCCTGCGGCGGAAGATCCGCGGCGCGCTCGCGTATCCGATGTTCCTGTTATTTGCATCGGCGTGTATGGTCGTGTTTCTGACCATTTACGTCGTGCCCAAGATGTCCGATTTGTTCAGCAATTTTGGTAGCGAGTTGCCGATCGTGACGCAGATCGTGGTGGGCATGTCCCGCTGGTTGTCGACGAACGTGTTGTGGTTTGGACCACTCGCGATCGGCGGTTCGGTGCTGCTGTATTTCTGGTCGCGAACGCCGCGAGGGAAATTACAGATCAGCGCGTTGATTTTGAAACTGCCGCTGGCCGGCAGCTTGTCCGTGCAGTTGTCGGTGGCGCAGGCGACGCGATCGCTGGCGACGTTGCTCGCTGGCGGTATCACCCTCGTTGAGTCGTGGGAAATCGCGTCGGAGTCGATCACGAACCTCGAATTGCGGCGGCGCAGCGAGTCGATTCTGCCAATGATTCGCGAGGGCCGATCGTTTACGGAGAGCCTGGAGATGGCCGGCTGGATACCCGCACTGGCGATCGACATGATCGGCATCGGCGAACGATCCGGCAGTTTGCGCGAGATGCTCGACGAAGTTGCGGTGTTCTACGACGCGGAATCTGAAGTGCGGCTCGAGCAGTTGACGACTACGCTTGAGCCTGCGATTCTTCTCGTCATGGGTGGTGTAGTGATAACGATTCTCCTCGCGATCTACCTGCCAATTATTCAATCGATTTCCGGCGCCGCGGGGGTGACCGGGGCCCGTTAATGGCCCAATCAAAAGCAGGCTATGAAGCAAGTGTCTGAAAACGAGAACCCGACCCAGAATTTAGCTGCACCGGTCATGCCGCCCGCGCCAGTGCCGGCCGCGGACGGCAACCAAAACGGCGACCACGATCCGCCCGAGATGAAGGCCGCGAAGGAGCTCGCGCGCCGGTATCGTTTGCCGTTTGTTGATCTGCTGCCGCCCGATCGCGAGTCGCCGATCGACTATCAACTGTTTACCGAAGTGCCTGTCGACCTGATGGTGCGGCACCAGTTTGTTCCGCTCCGGCGCGACGCCAAGGGTTTGCACATCGCGATGGCGGACCCGACCGATCTCGAGCGGCTCGACGAAGTTTCAAGCACGCTGCGAACTCGCGTTGTTCCACACGTCGCTACCGCGGGCGCGGTCGAAGTCGTCTTGCGCAAGGGTGATACGACGCAGCGCGTCCTGCAGGAAGCTGCCTCCGGTTTTCGTATCTCGTTAGTCAAAGAAACAGAGCATGGCGAGGAAGTGCTCGATCTCGATCGCCTCGCGACTGACGCCGAGATGTCGCCGATCATCAAGCTCGTCGACACGATCATCTACAACGCAATGGAGTCGCGCGCTTCGGACATTCACATCGAAACACGCGACACGGAAGTGCAGGTCAAGTACCGCATCGACGGCGCGCTCTACGCCAAGGTCGATCCGATCGATCTCGCTTATCACCAGACGTTGATCTCACGTATCAAGGTCATGTCGGAGCTCGACATCGCCGAGCGTCGCGTGCCGCAGGACGGCCGCTTTCGCGTCAGATACAAGGGACGCAACGTCGACTTCCGCGTCTCGATCATGCCGACGATCCACGGCGAAGACGCCGTGATTCGTATTCTCGACAAAGAACAGATCAACGAAGAGTTTCGCAATCTGAACCTGCACGTGGTCGGGTTTTCGGACGATCACCTGCGGAAGTTTCGCCGTTATATTCTCGAGCCGTACGGCATGGTGCTCGTCACCGGTCCAACCGGTTCCGGCAAGACGACGACGCTTTACGCCGCGCTCAACGAGATCAGAAACGAAGAAGACAAGATCGTTACGATCGAAGATCCGGTTGAGTATCAGCTTCACGGCATCACGCAGATCCCGGTGAACGAAAAGAAGGGCCTGACGTTCGATCGCGGTCTTCGTTCGATCCTGCGTCACGACCCCGACAAGATCATGGTCGGCGAGATTCGTGACACCGAAACCGCCCAGATCGCCATTCAGTCAGCACTAACTGGTCACCTCGTGTTCACGACCGTCCACGCCAACAACGTGATCGACGTGATTGGCCGTTTCTTGAATATGGGCGTCGAGCCGTACAATTTCGTCTCTTCGTTGAACTGCGTGCTCGCGCAACGGTTGATCCGGATGCTGTGCCAGTATTGCAAACGGTCTTATCACCCGACTGACGAAGAGTTGATGGAGTCAGGACTGCGGCCCGAAGAGCATCGCGGCCGGACGTTCTACATGAATGTCGGTTGCGACGCGTGCAACCACACGGGTTATCGCGGCCGCACGGCGATTCACGAACTGCTCGACTTGTCTGATAATATCCGCGAAATGATTGTCGAGCGGCGCCCTGGTTCAGAGGTGCGCCGGGCAGCGGAAGCCGAAGGTTTGACGAGTTTGCGCGAGTCGGCCCTGCAAAAGGTTTTCAGTGGTGTTTCGACCTTGCACGAGATAAATCGCGTGACCTTCGTCGAAGAATTGAACGCCATTTAGTAGGATTTCATAATCTCCAAACATATATCGTTTTCCATTTATCATTTATCATTGTCATTTCTCATTGCCGAAGGGGTACGTTTTCACAAATGAACAATGGAAAATGCCAAATGGAAAATGGAAAATCCCTCTGGTGTTACCGGAACCAAAAAATAAGGTCCGCGTGTAAGGAAATCGGCAGCGCGGATCTTGCATCTTAGGCGTCGCGGCTGCATTATTAGGTCGCCATTTTAGGGTCGCTAACTCCACCTCTCCGGACGAAAATTTGTCATGAGAAACAACAATAGAAGTCGAACACTAATTTCTTTCGTTCTGGTCACTTGCTTGCTGGCCCTGCCGATCACGGCGTTTGCCAAGAAGGGCGAGAAAAACTTCAAACGCGGCATGCAGTACGAGCAGGCACAGCAGTGGGACAAAGCGGCCCAGGAGTTCACCCTTGCGGTGGCTGCCGACCCGGCAAATATGGAGTACCAACTCCACTTCCGGCGCGCGAGCTTCAATGCCTCGCAAACATACATGCAGCAAGGCCGGTCGTTGTCGGAACGCGGCGATTTCGTCGGCGCGTACAACGCCTTTCGCCAGGCTTACGGTTACGACCCGGTGAACGAGCTCGCTGTGTCGGAGATGGAACGGATGCTCCGTTTGCAGGCGGTAAAGGAAGGCCGGACGCCAACCAGCGGTAACGGGAATGGCAACGGCAATGGCGGCGCCAGGAATGGCGAACCGGAGATCGGCAGCAGCACGCCGGCAAACGGTCAGTCGCCGGACCTCGCGCCACGCGAACAGCAACTGCGAGTCATCAATTACAACGGCGATCTGAAAACGCTCATTCGCAGTCTCGCCGACCAACTGAGTCTCAACGTCATCTTCGATCGTCAATCGTTCACGCAGTCACGTCCCATCGACATCAACTTGAAGGACGTCACCACGGCGCAGGCGATGGATTACGTTTTCCTTCAGGAAGGGCTCTTTTTCCAGAAACTCAGCCGCCGCACGATCCTGGTCGCCGACCAGGCACGCCGCCCACAGTATCAACAGCTCGTGCTGCGCACGTTCTTCCTGTCGAACATGAAACCGGCCGATGCGCGCACCCTCGTCCAGCAAGCGATTCCGCCGTCAGTGGGCCGTCCGCAGACGATCGTCGTTCCTGACGACGCGACCAACAGTTTGACCGTGCGCGACACGGCTGAGAACGTCCGGCTCATCGGCGACTTGTTGCAGAGTATCGACAAGGACCGCGCCGAAGTCGTGATGGACGTGAGCATCTACGAAGTTTCAAAGAATGATCTGCTGTCCTTCGGCAACCAGATCAACGCTACGCTCGACAACGGACTGGGCGGATCGCCGGGCTTCTCGCTGTTGACTGACAACGGCGTGCTCAGTTCCGCGGCTCGCGGCGTCAGCCTGGCAAGCCAGGTTGGAGGTATTCCGACTTCGTTGGCGGCAGCGCTCGTGATTCCGCCTTCAGTGCTTCGCGCCTTCCAGAGCAAGGACAACACCAAGCTGATCGCTTCAACTCAGGTACATGCTTTCAACGGTGAAGAGTCGACGGCTCGCATCGGACAACGTGTTCCGGTGCAGACTGCGCAGGCTTATCCGTTCGGCGTCCAAACCGGAACCCCGACGCCCGGACAAGGTGTTTTCCCAAGTGGTGGTTTCCCGGTAATCAACTACGAACCGACGGGTTTGACTTTGAAGTTCACACCGCAGGTGTTTCCGAACCTCGACGTGCAGGTGAAGATGAACATCGAGCAGAAGGACGTGTTGGGCGCCAGCACACTGACGCCGACCTTCACTGAACGCACGATGACCGGCACGGCGCGTGTGCAAAACAATCGCACCATGATGTTGGCGAGTATCTCGACTGACATCGAGACGCGCGGCCGTCGGGGAATCGCTTTCATCAGTGGCCTCCCATTTATCGGTCGTCTGTTCTCGGCGCCGACGCGTGACATTCGCCAGGTCGACATCGTGATCAGCGTGACGCCGCGCGTGCTTCGCGCGCCGGCGGTGACGCCGCGTGACGAAGAGATGCGTCCGAGCGGAACGTTGCAATCGCCGACCACGGGATCGCTGGCCGAGATGATGCGCGAAACGGAACGTGAAGAGCAGATCGCCGCGGCACGTTCGCTGCCGACACACGCGAATATCCAGCTTCCCGATGCGCCATTGGAAGTTGCGCAAGCTGTGCAGCCGACATTGAACGCGCCGAAGCCCGTGAATAACGCGGAGCCTGCGCCGGCGACTACGGCGGCAACAACTCCGGCGACGAACCCGGCCGCAACCACCACGGTTCCAGCCGCAAACAACACTGCTGCTCCGGCCGCAAACCAGCCAACCGTGGCTGACAACAACAAACCGGCTGCGATGGAAGAACTGCCATCGTTCATCCCCGCGCCGAAGTCGCTTGTCAGCGAGAAAGACGCCGCGGGCGTTGCTGCCGTCAATCCAAGCGGCGCTGGAACACAAAACGCCGTGCTAACTTCGGCGCCGAAAGCCACCAACACGTCGCTCGACACGAAATCGGCGACGGCCCGCGTGGCCCAACTCAGCTTCCTCCCCGCAGACGACGTGCTGAAAATCGGCGAGAAGCGCCGCTACGCCATCCAGCTCAACTCGGACGTTCCGTTGAGTCTTGCGTTGTTGGCGTTGCGGTTCGATCCGAAAGTCGTGAAGGTCAATGCCCTGACAGCCGGGACATTGATCGGTCCGGCTGACGGAGCGCCTTTATTTACACCGTCGATCGACGCGTCAGGTGTGTGCCTGATCTCGATTTCTTCGCTCAATGGCAAAGCATCGTTCGGAGGCTCCGGCGCGCTGCTGTTCATCGACCTGGAAGCAATCGGCGCAGGCAATGCAGCGCTCGTCTTCGACAAGGAGCGGTTGCACCTGGTGGCTACTGATGCTCGTGATGTGACGTCGGAGGTTGTTCAGGGAACAGCAACAGTGAAACAACAGTAGAAATGTTGACCGGGAACTGGCAGTACGCAGCCCAACAACGCGGCGACTGGGGAAACAGAGTTAAAGCTACTGGTCGCCGCTTTCCTTTGCGCGCTATGTCTAATCGATCCGAACATGGTTTCTCGCTGATGGAGCTGGTGATCACGGTCACTGTGCTGACGATTCTGACGCTCGGCGTGATGCCGCTCGTGAAAGTCTCGGTGAAGCGGCAGAAGGAACAGCAACTGCGCGAGACGCTGAGACAAATCCGCTCCGCGATCGACGAGTTTCGTCGCGACACGGTGAACATGCCGTGCACCCAGAGTGGACAACAGATTCAGCAACAGCAACAAATGCAGCAAGGGAACATGTTCGTCGATCCGCGCAGCAAGGTGGTGATCAGCGATTGCACGATCTTCGGAATCGATAATCCGGATCACTATCCACCGGATTTGGAAACGCTGATAACTGGAGTCAATGTGATTCCCAGAGGAGGCGCCGGCCTGCAGGGTGGCCAGGGTCTTCAGGGAACCAAACCGCTGAGCGAGCAGAACCAGTTGTCGACGAAGCAGAAAGTTTATTTGCGAGGAATGCCCATCGACCCGATGACGGGGAAATCGGATTGGAAACTGTGCTCGTCTTACGATACCGCCGAGTGTGATTCGTGGGGGGGCGAGAACGTCTTCGACGTGCGATCCAGTTCGAAAGATACAGCGTTGAATGGAGAGCATTACAGTGATTGGTAAGTTTCAAAACAGCAAAGGTCATGGGCGTATTGCTTCGGCTGGATTTACGTTGCTCGAGTTGATGATCGTCATCTCGATCGTCATCATCCTTGCGTCAATTGCGTTGCCGCAGTACCAGAGAACGATCATGCACACGCGTGAAACGGTGCTGCGCGACAACCTCTTCAAAATGCGTTCGTTGATCGATCAATTCGCGGCCGACAAAGGCCGCTTGCCGCAGTCGCTCGACGATTTGGCCAACGAAGGTTATATGCGCGAGGTCCCCGTCGATCCGATGACGGGGCAGAAGGATTGGGCGCCGACGATGGGCGACGATCCCAATTCAAGCGACGGTGGCTCGGGCTTGACCGACATGCACAGCAGTTCTGCCGATACGTCTTCTGAAGGAACGGCCTATAGCGAGTGGTGAGACATTGTCGATTGCCAATTGCCGATTGCCGATTTGTTGTTTGCAATGCGGTTCGAAAAATTGGCAATTGGCAATCGACAATTGGCAATAAACCAGATGCCCAATCTTTTTTCCAGGATCGTAGAACCGTGGTATCCCGCGACGGCCATCGGCCTCGAAAAAGGCGTGGCCTCAGTTATCCAGCTCGAACGCGGAAAAGACAACACGTCTAAACTCCGGCGCGCGGCGACTTTCAACATCTCCGAGTCGCTGCTTCGTCCCAACTTCGATGAACCCAACATCCCTGATCGCGGTCAACTGGCAACCGTTCTCAACGACCTCGCCGCCAGCGCCGGCTTGTTGCGTCAAAAACGCTGGTCGCTGAGCCTGCCCGAAGCGACGAGTCGCACGTTCGTGATGACCGTCGAAGGACAGGGACAATCAGGCGGCGAGCTACAGGAAGTAATGACCTGGAAGATCGAGCGCGGTTTTGGCGCCCCGCTCGACGAGTTGTCAGTTTCGAGAGAGAAGCTGCAAAAAGATCCGCAGGGACGCGATCGTTATCTCATCGTCGGCGTCAGAAAAAGTGTGCTGGCTGAGTATGAGTCGGTGCTCAACTCTTTAGGCTGGCGTGCCGGTCTGATTCTTCCACGACATCTCGGCGAGGCGCAGTGGCTGACGCGAAACGGCGCCGCGCGGCGACTCGCTCCTGTTGAGCGGTTTCGCCGAAGGATTCACCGGCGTGATCTTTCGCGGCAAGCACCCGCTGATCCTGCGCACCGTGACCTGCACGGAAGACGAATTCGAGGACGAGTTCTTCCGTTTTCTGCTCTTTTACCGCGACCGCGGCGTCCCCGAAAGCGTCGAAGGCGCTTCGAGACTCACGCGCCTGATGGTCATGGGCGAGGGCATCACCAAAGAACGCGCCCGCGAGATCGTCAACGAAACCACGGGCGGAGACCTGCGCGCACTGGAAGCACAGGACATCGGTTTACAACTCCCGAGCGGGGATTTCAGTTTCGATTCCATCGCCGCTCCCGCCGGTCTGGCTACTTTGTCGTGGTAGGAAAGTTTCCCGCAAAGGCGCAAAGACGCAAAGAAAGAGTTCGTACCTGGGAGCCTTCTAACAGCTTCTCTTTGCGCCTTTGCGGGAAACTCACTAAACGCTTGAAACAATCCGTGTTACCCAGACGTAACACCCCGGTATTATGAATGTTGCCGCGTCCTCCGTTGCCAGGGTTTTTACCCCCGATATAGCTGCCATAACTGACCGTGACCTGGTCGCCAGCGCCGTCAGTGGCATCGAAGGCAGCTTCGAAGAGCTGGTGCGGCGCTACCAGCGGCCAATCTCCGCTTACGTCTACCGCATGGTCGGCAACTACGAGTCGGCCCTGGACCTGACCCAGGAGATCTTCATCAAGGTCTACAACTCCCTCAATCGCTATCGTTCCGAATTCAAGTTCTCCACCTGGATCTACAAAATCGCTCACAACGCCGCCGTCGATCACCTGCGTCGCACCTCCACGCGCGAGCAGTCGCTCGTCATCGGCAACGACGGCGACCAATTCGATTTGCCGATCGAGTCGAGCCGGTTGAGCCCGGAACAGGAGAGCGAACAACGAGAACGAAGAGGCGAGATCGAAACAGTGGTGCGGGCGCTGCCGGCCAACTATCGCGAGCTGATCATCCTGCGGCACTCGCAGGATCTAAGTTACGAAGAGATCGTGGAAGTGACGGGCCTGCCGCTCGGCACGGTCAAGAACCGGCTCTTTCGCGCGCGTGAAATGATGCGGCAACAGTTTGTCGAAAAGGGAATCACCGGGATTTAAATGTCCACTGCGAAGCAAAAAGGCATCTGCGAAAGAGATCTATTCGCGGCTTACGTCGACGGCGAGCTCGACGCCGAATTGACGATCCTTTTTGAGGAGCACCTCGAGAGTTGTGACCAGTGTCGCGCGGAGCTGCGAGCGCATCGCCTGTTCGTTTGCGAGCTCGACGCCGCGATGACTGAGCCGATGGAGATGCCTGTGCCGGTCGACTTCTCGAAGATGGTTGCGGCGCGGGCCACCAGCGACATGCGCGGCGTTCGTACGCGCTCGGAACATCGCAAGGCGTTGGGCATCTGCATGATCCTCGCTCTCGCCGGTTTTGCCTTGCTGGGCGCTGCCGCCCGCGATGCGGTGTTTGCCATCGGCGAGCGATTCGTCTCTGCTTCTCTCAGTCTCGGAGGGTTTTTGTCTGGCGCCGTTTACGACACAGGCGCTGCGGTCGCGGTAATTTTTGGGGTGTTGAGCCGAAAACTCATTGTCGAAACCGGGTCGTTGGTCCCACTCCTGGTCCTGCTGGCTTTCGCCATTCTGATACTCTCGCGCTTGATCTCCGACTATCACCGCACGGGCGCAACCGAATAAGGGGGCCGCCTGTTGGCATGGTTATAAGTCGCGCACAAGCCAACTTCCAAATTCCAGTCCCTCAAATCGCTCCTGCCCTCAGGCGGTTTGGACTGTCGCGCCTAATCGCCCTCGTCGTTTGGCTACTCGTGTTGATGACTGCGGTTTACGCGCAAAGCTCCCAAGTCTCCGAAACGCCGTCGAAAACTGAAGAAAAGATCGTCCTCGTTAATGGAGTGACCAATAGCACCGTCTTTGGTATTGGGAACTCCGTCAGGATTACGGGCATCGTCAAACAGGGAGCAATGTCCTTAGGCGGCGACGTGATTGTCGAAGGCGAGGTTGAAGGTGACGTCGCTACGATCGGCGGCTCGGTGATCCAACTTCCCGGTTCGCGAATCGGCGGCGACGTGATCGTTTTAGGCGGCACTTACCGCGCCGAAGGCTCGCCGATAACTCGAAACCCGGCATCGACTACGATCATGATCGCCGGTTACGAGCAGGAGTTGCGCGACATGATGCGCAATCCGGCTGGGATATTCACACCTCGCTGGTCGCCGACGTACCTGGGCACAAGATTTCTCGTCGTGCTCTTTTGGTTCATCGTTTCGCTCGCGCTGACGGCCGTGATGCCCGGCACCATCAGCCGCGGCGTGGCGCGATTGCAGTTGACGGGGTTACGCGTGGCGACAATCGGACTGATCGGCGTCGTGGTCTTGTTCTTTGGCGTGATGCTTAGTCTTTACGTGTTGCCGGAACCGATTCGGGTGCTGATCGGGTTGCTGGCGCTGCTGCTGCTGCTCGTCGCGAGTGTGTTTGGCAGAGTCATCCTTTACGCGGCGACAGGACGATGGCTGCAACGCAAGTACGTTTCGTTCGGCAAAAATTCCGAAGCAGTCGCGCTTCTGCTTGGGACCGGTTTCTGGGTATTGCTGACCTCGCTCCCTTACGTTTGGCCTTTTATGGCAGCTTTTATTTTGCTCATCAGCTTCGGCCTGGCCCTGACCGCCCGCTATCGCGTGGGCTGGAAACCCGTGTAATCTGTCTTTCGAACAAAAACTCCATAAATCCGTATTTTGCGGTGTTTACAAGCAGGAAAGGATAATAATGAGGGCACTTATCTTCGCGGTTCTGGCACTGATTACACTGTCGTTTGCCGGCTCAGTTTCCCTAGTTTCGCTCGCGCAGGACGCGGACCCGAACATCGCCGCCAAGCACGCGATCGGCGAGGTAAAAACCATCGACGCCGCGGGGAAACAGTTGACCATCAAGACCGATGCGGGCTCTGTCGTCACAGTCTCGGTTTCTGACAAAACAACTTACAAGAAACTCGCTCCCGGCGAAAAGACGCTGACCAACGCCAGTGACACCACTTTTGCCGAGCTCGCCGAAGGCGACCGCATCATGGCCCGTGGCACTGTGTCTGACGATCGTAAGACGGTCCCCGCGATGATGATCATCGTGATGACCAAAGGCGATCTCGCGAAGAAGCAGGAAGCCGAACGACTCGAGTGGCGCCGGCGTGGAATTCTCGGCGTGATCACCGCCCTCAAACCGGACACTAAAGAGATCACGATCAATAACCGCACGATGGCGGGCGTGCAGTCAGTCGTCATTCCGGTCAGCGACAAGACAGAGCTGCGACGTTACGCGCCCGATTCGATCAAGTTTGGCGATGCGAAGGAGAGCACGTTTAGCGCGTTGAAAGTCGGCGATCAGTTGCGCGCACTCGGCGATCGCACGGAAGACCCGTTGCGTTTCAATCCACAGAAAGTCGTGACTGGAAGTTTTCGCACGGTTGGCGGTGTAGTGACTGCGATTGACCAAGCGACGGGCGAGGTCAAGATCAACGAGCTCGAAAAGAAGACTCCGCTCACGATCATCGTCAAGCAGGACTCTGTGCTGAGACGGTTTCCCTCTGACCTCAGCGCGATGATGGGTGGCTTTCGTGGCGCAGGCGGACCCGGCGGATCTGGTGGCGCTGCTCCGGGTGGTGGCCAGCCCGCGCAAGGTGGTCAAGGTCAACCGGCAGCGAGACCGCAAGGCGGCGGGCCAGGCGGTCCTGGACGGTGGCCCAGGCGGGCCCGGCGGCGGACGCTTCAACATCAACGACATGCTCGAACGGCTTCCGGTTATTTCCGTCGCCGATGTTAAGGTCGGCGACACCATCATCGTTTCCAGTACGCAGGGCGTCGATCCAACCCGCCTGACCGCGATTTCGCTGGTCGCGGGCGCCGATACACTGCTCGCGATGCTGGCGCCGCGTCCTCAACCGGGACAAGCTACGCCAAATCCTGCTGCCGGCCTCGGAAACAGCGGTATCACTTTCGGCATCGGCTTGCCATAACTCGAAGCATCAGGTGTTCGCCTTCTACCTTGAGGGTTGAAAGCCTGGTTTACCCCCAACCAAGGCTTTGTCCTTTCTCCCAAGGTGACACATGAACTCTACCCGATCGCTCCCCAGCAAGCTCTTTAACGCTGCTCTCATTCTTCTGCTGACTTCAGTGCTGGCGGCTGCACAGCAGACACGCGGCACGTTGCGTGGCGCGATCACCGACGAGTTGGGCGCCGTTATTGTCGGCGCGAACATCGTCCTGACAGATGCGAGTGGAGCTCAAAAGAAGACCACGACGAACGCCGAGGGGATTTACACCTACGCGGGCCTGGCGCCGGGAAAGTACACGCTGCAGGCAAACGCACCCGGGTTCGCTGTGTCGGAAGACAAGGTGGTTGATATGACTGGCGGACGCCAGTCTGTCGATCTCACTTTGAAAGTGACCATCGAAGAGAGAGTCACCGTCCAGGAAACTCCCATCAGTACGGAAACCACGAACAACGCAAACCAGACGCTCATCTCCGGCAAAGATCTCGATGCTCTGCCCGATGATCCGGATGAGCTCGCCGCCGCGTTGCAAGCGCTGGCTGGGCCGTCAGTCGGACCAAACGGCGGACAGATCTTTATCGATGGTTTCACCGGCGGGAATCTGCCTTCGAAAGACTCGATTCGCGAGATTCGCATCAACCAAAATCCGTTTGCGGCCGAGAACGATCAACCATCGGCGCGTATCGACATCCTGACACGGCCCGGCACAGATAAGTTTCGCGGCGGCACGTCGTTCAACTTCACCGACGAAAGCTTCAACTCGCGCAATCCGTTCGCGATCAGTTCCAGCAAGCGAGCGCCGTTTCAGATTCGGCAATACGATATGAACCTGAGTGGACCAGTGGTCCCGCGCAAAGCGTCGTTCTTCGTCAACTTCGGCCGCATCGAAACAGACGACAACGAACTGGTCCGCGCAACGGTGCTCGACGACAATCTCAACATAACGGAATTTGGCCAGGCGTTTGTCACGCCCAAGCGAAACACGTTCTTCAGCCCGCGCTTCGATTACGCAATCAACACGAACCACACCCTCGTGGCCCGTTACAACTTCAATCGCTTCACTTTCGAGAACCAGGGCGTCAGCGGGTTTTCACTTCCTGAACGCGGCTTCGATACCGTCTCGACAAACCACACCTTGCAGTTGACCGAAACCGCGATCCTGAATCCGACGATGATCAACGAAACGCGCTTTCAGTATTCGTTTGGAAGAAACGAGCAGCTCGGCAGCAATGATGTGCCCGCGCTGAACGTGCTCGGTTCGTTCAACGGCGGCGGCTCGCAGGTGGGCGACTCCTTCAGCGAACGCTCGAGCTGGGAACTGAACAACTTCACCGCTAAACAAAAAGGACAGCACGCGATCAAGTTTGGCGCGCGCGTCCGTCACGTAAACGTCGACGACACGAACGAAGGCAACTTCGGCGGCACCTGGAACTTCACCGGCGGTTTTGGTTTGACGAGTATTGAGCGTTACCAGTTGACGTTGCGAATGCAGGACCAGGGATTCACGCCCGAACAGATTCGCGCGGCTGGTGGCGGCGCGGCGTCGTTCAGCATCAATTCGGGCGATCCGTTTGCGACAGTGAGTCAAACGGATCTCGGCGTGTTTCTCCAGGACGACTGGCGCGTGCGGCCGAACCTCACGTTGAGTTACGGACTGCGCTACGAGATCCAAACGAACACGCACAGTAAGTACGACTTTGCGCCGCGCATTGCAGTGGCGTGGTCGCCGGGCGCGGCGAACAGTGCGCGTCCGCCGAAGATGGTGATTCGCTTCGGCACCGGCTTCTTCTACAACCGCTTTAGCGAAGGCTCGACGCTCATCGCCAATCGCAATAACGGCGTCAACCTGGTGCAAACCTTCGTCACTGAAGAAGCAAGACGAATTCTGCCGCCGAGCATTGCCGAACAACAGGCGCCGAACGTTGCGCCCATCTACGCGTTACTCAATCAGTGGAGCCCGACGTCGGTTCCGCCTGTCAACAGCGTGCCGCAAACGCAGCAGATCATTTGGGATGTTGATCCGAACATCCAAAACCCGACAGTGTTTGGCAGCATGGTCCAAGTTGAGCGACAGTTGCCGCGCAACATCACGATGTACGCCGGGTTTTACAACATTCGCATCGTCCATGTGATTCGCGCGCGCGATGTGAACGCGCCACTGCCGGCGACGATCACGCCGCTGACGCCAAATGGTCTGCGGCCTGACCCAACGCTCGGCGAGGTTTATCGTTTCGAAGCGAGCGGTCAGTTCAATCAGCGACAACTTTTCGTCGGTTTCAACACGCGGCTCAGCCGAATGTTCCAGCTCAACGGAAACTATTCGCTAAGCAAGACGACGAACGATACCGACGGTCAGGGCGGTCAACTCTTCCCAATGAACTCGTACGACACGTCAGGTGAGTTTGGACGCAGCTCGTTTGATATTCGTCACCGGTTCACAGTCTTCGGCACAGTGAACCTGCCGTGGTGGAAGGTCGTGTTGAATCCCTTCGTCGTGGCGAATAGTGGACCACCGTTCAATATCATCACCGGACAGGATCTGAATCTCGATCGGCAAACGACCGAGCGTCCGAGTTTTGCCGGCCCAAATGTGAATTGCTCGCTATCCACGATCAGGTGTACGCCCTTCGGCAACTTCAATCTGGTGCCGCTCACCGGCGAGCGGATCGTGCCGCGCAACTTTGGTAATTCGCCCGGATCGTTTGTGGTTAATCTGCGAATCAGCCGCGCGTTTGCTTTTGGGACTATTAATCGTGGCAATGCCGCCGCGGCAAGACCGGCTGGCGGTGGCCCAGGCGTTGTGGCTGCGGGCGGTGCCGGTGGTGGCAGCCCGCGTGTCGCGGCTGTTGGCGGTGGACCGGGCGGTCCGCAAGGTCCGGGTGGCGGGGCGGGTGAGAAGCGGTTCAACCTGAACGTCTCGATCAACTTTCAGAATATTCTCAATCACGTGAACCTGTCGCGGCCGGAAGGCAATCTGTCATCACCGAATTTTGGCGAATCGCTCGGTTTGGGCGGCTCTTTCGGAGGTTTTGGTAATGCCGGCGGCAGCACGGGCGCGGGCAATCGACGAATCTACGCGCAACTGCGCTTGAATTTCTAATGTTCTGGGCAGCGCTCGTCACATGGGTGGCCACAGAGGGCCACCCCTACAAGTTTTGAGCGTTGGACCGCATCTTTTGTAGGGGTGGCCCTCCGTGGCCACCCGCAGTTCGGATAAAGTAGTAAACGAGAAAGGTTGTTAGCAATGAAGAGCTTTTTTCTCGCCGCGTCGCTCATCGCCGTAGTTTGTGTAGCGCCGGTTCAGGCGCAGGAACAAAAGTCCGCGCCTGCCAACGGTGCTGCACCGGCTTCAACAGCGCCCGCGGTTACGATCACCGCGGAAAGCACGCCGCAGGAATTGGCGCGGGCTGCGTTTGCGGCCCAGGGCGGCGAGAAGTTTCGCAATTTGCAAAACATCGTGATGCGCGGCTCGGTGCAGCTTTATCCGCCGAACAGCGTGCAGTCAATTCCCGGTTCGTTTTCGTTGGTAACAGCCGGATCGAAGCTGCGCATGGAGATCGACGCGCGCCCGGCGATCGTCTTCAAACAAATCTACGACGGACAGCAATCGTATAGCTCGATGCCGAACGTCGAGATGCCGCCGCTGACGAAGTTTGGTTTGGGGGCGCTGTCGAGGTTCGATCAGCCGGGATATCAGATCACGGCATTGCCCAACAAGAAGAAGCAGCGTGCCTTCCGTCTCGTCGATCCCGACGGTTACACGACTGACTTCTACATCGATCCGGCGAACGGCCGCGTGATGAGCTTTATGATCTACTACGGCGGCTTCACGTTGGGCACGGAGCACAGTAAGTTCAAGGACATCGAGGGCGTGGTGGTGCCGTCGAGTTTCTCGCAGAAGTTTGAGATGCCGATGGGAGCTTTCTTCGCCGAGTTCAACGCCAAGGAAGTGAAGATCAATCAGCCGTTGGCCGACGATGCGTTCGCGATCCCGCGCTAGTTCGCGGCGTTTATTTCTCGACGATAGTCAAAAACTCGGTCCATGGACCAACCGCATCGCGGTATTGCTTCGCCATCACTCTGACGATCTGCCGGATATGCCCGAGATCGTGGACGACCCAGGCGGAAAGCAATTGACTGAGCGTCACGACTCCCAGCACCGGATGCGTGCCACGCTTCTGCAGCAACTCCGGCGTCAGGTTCAGCTCGTCCAACTGGCGCAGACTCTCGCCGCGAAGTTGTTCGAACGTCGCCAACAGCTCCAGTAACGACTTACCTCTCGACTTCTCAAACATCGCGAACCGATCGAAACGATCGAACGGGCGCGCCTCGCCGTGTTCGAGAATGATCCGCGTGCGGGGAATCCAATCCGTTTCCTCCCCTTCGATCAAATGGCCGATAACGTCATAGGGGCTCCAGGTGTCTGGTCCTTCATTCGACAGGACCCAATCGCCCGGAAGATCGCCGAGCAGCGCATTAAGCGTTGCCGGCGTGCGTCGCAGTACTTCTTTAGCTTGTTCGAGTTGAAACTCCATAACGCGCTGATATTAGCGCGTCATGCAGTCTTCACGGAAATGATGGAGACTTAAACGTTGGTGATCTCGTGCTCTTTGATCTTCAGCAGTTCCTCGATCTTGCTGATGTGACCGTCGGTGAGTTTCTGGATTTCCTGCAATGAGTCGCGCTCGGCGTCTTCGGAGATTAGTTTGTCTTTCAACATCTTCTTCAGCCGGTCGTTGGCGTCGCGCCGCACGTTTCGCACTGCGGTGCGATGATCTTCGGCGACGTCGTGAAGTTGTTTGGCGAGTTGCTTGCGACGCTCTTCGGTGAGCGGTGGAATGGGAACACGCACGAGTTTGCCGTCATTCGAGGGGTTGAGTCCGAGATCGGCGGCGCGAATTGCTTTCTCGATTGGTCCCACTTGTGTTTGGTCCCACGGCTGGACGGTCAGCATCTGTGGCTCCGGCGCGTGGACCGAAGCGATCTGGTTCAACGGCGTCGGCGAGCCGTAGTAATCAACCACGACTGAATCCAGGATGCTCACGACGGCGCGTCCGGTGCGGATGGCGGCAATCTTCCGCTTGAAGTCATCAATCGCGCCATCCATTCGGACGCGAGCTTCTTTGATTACGTCCTTTTCGTTCATCTTGCTGAGCTCCGCTGAAATTTTTACTTCCTGCAACTTACCAGCCGACTTTCGTGCCGACGCCCAATTCACCCATGACGACCCGCCTGATGTTTCCCGCTTGCCGCATGTTGAAGACGATGATCGGCAATTTGTTGTCCATGCACAAGGAGATGGCCGATGCGTCCATCACCTTGAGCTCTCGTTCGAGCACTTGTCGATACGTGATCTCGTTGAACCGCTCGGCAGTCGCATCCATCATCGGATCAGCCGAGTAGACGCCGTCGACTTTCGTGGCCTTGAGAATGATGTCGGCCTTGATCTCCAACGCGCGCAGCGCGGCGGCCGAGTCAGTCGTGAAGTATGGATTGCCGGTGCCCGCCGCGAAGATGATGACACGCCCTTTTTCGAGGTGCCTGATCGCGCGACGTCGAATGAACGACTCCGCCAACTGCGGAATGTCCACCGCGGACAACACCCGCGTATCGACCTGGATTTTCTCGAGGGCGTCTTGCAATACGACGGCATTCATCACCGTCGCCAGCATGCCGATGTAGTCTGCGGACGAGCGGTCCATGTTACCGGCGCTCTTGGAAACACCGCGAAAGATATTGCCGCCGCCGACAACCACCGCGACCTGAACACCCAACTTGTGAACGGCCTTCAGCTCTTCGGCGACACTGCGCGCGACGTTGACGTCGATGCCGTAATTCTGCTCGCCCATCAACGCCTCGCCCGAGATCTTCAACAGCACTCGGCGATACGATAAACCGGATTCTGTTTGCGCTGTACTCATCGAATTAGCCGGTGACTTAGCCTGCCAGTGAAGCGACCTCGCTGCCGAAATCGTCAGCCCGGCGCTCGAGACCTTCGCCCATCTTGTAGCGCGTGAACCTGCGGATCGCGATGCGCTCGCCGGTCTTGGCAACTTTCTCCGTCACCAACTCGGCCACCGTTTTCTCCGGAGCTTTCACAAACGGCTGGTCCAGCAGCACTTGCTCTTCGTAGAACTTGTTCAGCATCCCCTCGACGATCTTCTCGATCACCTGATCTGGTTTGTTGGCATTCTTCGGATCGCCCTTAATCTTGGCCGTAGCGATCTCGCGTTCTTTCTCGAGCACGTTAGCCGGCACTTCTTCGCGCGATACGTAACGCGGCTCGGCCGCGGCGATGTGCATCGCGATGTCTTTCACGAGTTGTTGAAACTCGTCGCCACGCGCGACGAAATCGGTTTCGCAGTTCAACTCGACCAGGACGCCGACTTTTCCACCCATGTGGATGTACGAACCGACGATGCCTTCCGCGGCGATGCGGCCTTCGCGCTTCTTCGCCGAGGCCAGCCCGCGCGCGCGCAGAATGTCGATCGCTTTCTCTTCGTTTCCTTCTGCTTCCTTGAGTGCGTTCTTGCACTCCATCATTCCCGCTCCGGTTTTTTCACGGAGTTGTTTGACTGCTGCTGCTGTGATGTCCGCCATGATTACCGATCTTCTCCGAGTATTAAGTTAGGTCTTCAACGAAAAACGCAGCCGAGCGGTGGTCCGCTTGCAGGCTGCGCTTCCCGATGAGTAAGAATATCGCTTAGCTCGCTGCCACGACTGATTCAGGACTTTCGGCGGGCGCTGTTTCAGTTGCGCCATTTGCGCCTGGCGATGTCGTGGGTTCGGATTGCGCCTCCGCGCTATTTACGCTGCCGCTTTCAGGACTGCCAACACTGCCACCGTCAGATGCAACCGCGGCCGCAGCGGTTTCTCCCAGTCCACCACCAGCGCTTTCGCCTTCAGCACTTTCTTCGCCGGCTTCTGCGCTGACCATGCCGCCTTCGGTGGCAATCTGGTTGCCCTCGACGATGGCATCGGCGATCCGCGAAGCAAACAACCGAACGGCGCGCAAGGCATCGTCGTTACCGGGGATGACGTAATCGATTCCTTCGGGCGAGCAATTGGTGTCGACGACGGCGACGATCGGAATTCCGAGTCGATTCGCTTCCGCGACGGCGATCTCTTCCTTCTTGACGTCGATGATGAAAATGGCGTCAGGGAGACGAGACATTGCCTTGATGCCTGACAAGTTTTTGTTCAAGCTCTCGCGTTCGCGGTCGAGCTTGATGCGCTCTTTCTTGGTCAGTTTTTCGTAGCGGCCATCGGTCTGCATGCTTTCGAGATCCTTGAGCCGTTTGATCGACTTCTGGACCGTTTGAAAGTTCGTGAGCAGTCCGCCGAGCCAGCGCTGATTGACGTAGTACTGGCCGCACTTTTCCGACTCTTCCCGAATCGCGTCCTGTGCCTGGCGCTTGGTGCCTACGAAAAGGACTGTCTTGCCTTTGTCTTCGGCGATAAGGTTGGTGACGAAGCCGATCGCTTCGCGAAACATACGCTGCGTTTTCTGCAGGTCGATGATGTAAATGCCATTGCGCTCGCCAAAGATGTATTCCTTCATCTTTGGGTTCCAGCGCCTTACCTGGTGGCCGAAGTGAACACCGGCCTCCAGCAGCTCTTTCATGGTTACCGAAACCAAACTGGGATCTCCTTCTCGTTAATTGGTTTAATGTACTCGCCGCAGACCAGACTCATTCAAGCAACCAATCCTGCTGCGACAATGGATTCAAGCCATTTCCGATTGGCAATTGCCGATTCTTGAAAGCCGATCAGCCAGCATTCAAATTGGCAATCGGCATTCGGCAATTGCCAATAATCTTTACCGCTTCGAAAACTGGAAGCGTTTGCGCGCGCCCTTCTGTCCGTACTTCTTCCGTTCCTTGATTCTCGGATCGCGGGTGATCAGACCGGCGTGTTTAAGCGCGGGCCGCAGGTCGGCATTGTATTCGAGCAGGGCGCGGGTGATGCCGTGACGAATTGCTCCGGCCTGTCCCGCCGGGCCACCGCCGGTAACGTTGACGACCAGGTCAAACTTGTTCGTGGTCTCAGTCAACTGCAATGGTTGACGAATGATCATTCTCAGCGTTTCGTTGGGGAAATACCGGTCGAAAGGCTTGTGATTTACTTTGACTTCGCCGCCGCCAGGTCGCAAATAGACCCGCGCGGTTGCCGACTTCCGCCGTCCCGTTCCGTAATACTGAATTTCAGCCACAGTAATCTTTCCTCTTATCTTCGGCTATTACTTAATTTGAATTTGCGTTTTGTGTGAGGTCGAGTGGTTGCGGGCGCTGGGCTGAGTGCGGGTGCTCGGCATCGGCGTAAACCTTGAGCTTCTTTGCCATGGCCTTGCCGAGCTTATTCTTCGGCAGCATGCCCTTAACGGCAAGCTCGATGACCTTCTCAGGTTTCTTGGCAATCATCTCCCTCGCGGTGGTCTGTCTCAGACCTCCGGGGTACCGAGTGTGATGGCGATACATTTTCTGATCGATCTTGTTGCCCTTCAAAACGGCATTCCGGGCATTGATCACGACCACGTGATCGCCGGTGTCGAGAAAGGGCGTCCACTCGGGATTGCGCTTGCCGGTTAGGATCGAAGCGACCTCAGACGCGAGGTGGCCAAGCGTCTGGCCGCTCGCATCTACCACATACCATTTTCGTCTTCCAGCGAGTTCCTTTCCGCTGGGGAAGTAAGTCGACATAGTTAACTATCTCTGTTTTCAGCGAATAAAACGCGAACGGCTAGAATACCGTCCGGTTTGAAAAGTTGTCAAGCAACGGAGCTTGATGTTTGCAGGGGTTAGTACGCCGAAGGCGTTCAGTAATTCCAGCCCAGGGTTGCTTCAACCCTGGGGATAGCGGAAGAGAATTAGAAAACACTGAAAGTGTTCCGTTTGCAATTAAAACTCCTTCAGAGTTTTAGCGGTTAATGCACGACTTAACCCAGGGTTGAAGCAACCCTGGGCTGGAATTACCCAACGCCTTCGGCGTTGCAAGTCCTAGCCAGCCTTTAAGTCCTGGTTTCACTTAAGAGCACAATCGAAAGGGCCTGCCGGTGATTACCGAAAGGCCCTTATCTCGGTCCCGTTTGTAACTGTTCGTTACGGCTTGTCGGGAGTTTTGGTCGGCGCGGAGCCGTCGTTGCGTTTTAACTTCGGCGGTCCGGATTCGGCCGGCTTTTGCTCGCCGTCAGGTGTCGTCGTCGTAGTCGACGGGTCGTCGGGCGTTGGTTGACGACGTTTCAAGGTCGGACGTCCCGGTGCGCCGTTTTCATCCCCAGTCGCAATCGCGCCGCTGGTCGCCGCACGCGCGTTGGAAAGCCGCAACAGCCGGTTCTTCACTTTCTGAAATTCCGAACTGCTGATCACATACTCTTCGTGTTCCGGAAATCTTGCTGCCAAAGCGAGTGCTGACGCACGACGATCGGGAGGCGCCGGGTGCGTCGCAAAAGCGCGCGCGATGAAACCGGGCTTCTTCTTGTTCTTGGCTTCCAGCTTCTCAAACATCGTCGCCATCGCGCTTGGATCGTAACCAGCCGCATACATGTACTGGACACCGAGCTTGTCAGCCTCTTCTTCCGCGCCGCGGCTGAACTTCAAGAAGATGCCGAGCAATCCGATACCGGCGGTGTTCTGATAAATCAATCCCGGAATGCCGCCCAGGAAGATCGAGCCGCCGAGCGCTGCGTACTCGAGCAAAGTGGCCTTGGCCTGGTTCTCGACTGCGTGCCGGGCAGCAACGTGCGCAATCTCGTGCGCCATCACGCCGGCGAGCTCGGCTTCGTTATCTGCAGCCAGGAGCAATCCCTTGTTGACGTAGAAGAACCCGCCCGGAAGGGCAAAAGCGTTGACCTCATCGGAGTCGATGACTTTGATCGTGAACGGCACCTTCGCATCGGAGTGCAGCACAATATTCTGACCGACGCGGTTGATGTACTCGGTAATGACCGGGTCTTCAATAAACTTCGCCTGGCGATCGACTTCGGCAGCCGCCTCACGTCCCTGGCGCACTTCTTTCTCGGTCGAGCCGCTTATCTTTCCGATAAAACCGCCGTTGATGTTCCGCTTGCCGATCATCGACGGGTCTTCGTTAGTAGATAAGGGTTTCCTCGCCGTAGCCGCCGTAGTGGCAGGAGCGGTTGTCTTCTTATCTGTTTGATCCGTGGTTTTGGCTTCAGGCTGAGCAGGTTTCTGTGCTGTCGTTTGCCCGACCGCAGCCATAGAGCTGGCCAACAACGATGCCATTAATACAAAAGCACTCGTGGCGCGGGAGAAGTTATTCATCTCGGAAACCTCCAAAGAAATCGATAAGAACCTGAGGCCAGGGGACTGATTTGCGTTTTTGTTAAATCAGGCGCGCAGTCTATGATGTCGGGCTTGGCAGCTAGGTTGCGCGACGTCAAACAACAATGTGTCTTGGTTTTAGCTCTTCCACTATACGCGCATCCGGGCAACTCGTAAACAAGAACAGAACCAGAAATTGGCCGAATCGCGGCACAAAATGAAGCCCAAACCGCCTAAATCGATCGTCGTATCGATCATCGGCGCCGGCCGGCTTGGCACTGCCCTCGCCATCGCTTTAGCCGAGCAGGGTTATTCAATCGGCGCACTGGTCGCTCGGCGGTGCGAGAGTGCGAGCCGAGCCGCCAAACTGTTAGACGTTTTGTTAGACGGGCCGACCCGCGTCCTGGCTTTAAAAGAACTGGGTGATCTGCCGATCCCGGATCTCTTCCTTATAGCTACGCCGGACGATCAAATCCCGGCGGTCGCCGCCGCATTAGCGAAACTCGATTGGGAACCGAATCGGAAAACAGCCGCCCAACCAACCGTGCTCCACACCAGCGGCGCTCTGTCATCCGACATCCTGTCGCCACTCGCAAAGAAAAACTGGAGCACCGGCTCGCTCCATCCACTCGTTTCCGTCAGCGAGCCCAAAGCCGGCGCGAGACTGCTAAGAGGCGCGTTCTGGTGCGTCGAAGGCGACAAACGTGCTGTTCGCCTGGCACGCGCAATCGTCCGCGACCTCGACGGCACGAGCTTTTCGATCGATTCGGACAAGAAACCGTTGTATCACGCAGCCGCCGTGATGGCGTCGGGAAACGTGACCGCGGTGTTTGACGTGGCGCTTGAAATGCTGGGCCAGTGCGGCCTGACCCGCAAACAGGCCCAACGAGCGCTATTGCCGTTGCTGGTGAGCGCCGTGAAAAATCTGGAAGAACACGATCCCGCCGCTGCTTTAACCGGCACGTTCGCGCGCGGCGATCTCGAAACAGTCAAACGCCACCTCGCAGTCTTGCAAGACAACAAACCGGCGCTCGAACTTTACCGCTTACTGGGCCGCCGCTCGTTGGACCTGGCCGCCTCACGCCCAAACGCCAAACTCGACCCCAAATTAGTGAAACGAATCAAGAGATTGATAGGATAAAGGCAATGCAACCAACGCCGACTGCGAGCTACAGTTTGACCCTGCGTGTCCGTCTTTCCTCGCGTGCCGGTTCGCTCGGCGAGTTGACGACGGCTATCGGCCGCGCCGGCGGCGACATCGGCGCCATCGACATCGTCACCGTCGGCAACGACTACATCATCCGCGACATCACCGTCAACTCCGCCTCCGAGCGCTCACGGCGAACAGATCGTTGAAACTGTCAAAGATGTCGACGGCGTCGAGCTGCTGCAAGTTTCCGATCCGACGTTCCTGATGCACCTCGGCGGCAAGATCGAGGTCGTCTCGAAGATGCCGCTAAAAACGCGCGCGGATCTCTCGATGGCCTACACGCCGGGCGTCGCCCGCATCTGCGACGCCATTGCCAGAGATCCCGAAAACGCCTTCACGCTGACGATCAAGAAAAACACCGTCGCCGTCGTCACAGACGGCACTGCCGTGCTCGGCCTGGGCGACATCGGTCCAGCCGCCGCAATGCCCGTGATGGAAGGCAAGGCGATGCTGTTCAAGGAATTCGCCGGCGTCGACGCGTTTCCGATCTGTCTCAACACTAAAGACCCGGACGAGATCGTGCGCACGGTAAAAACGATCGCGACGACGTTCGGCGGTATCAATCTCGAAGACATCTCCGCGCCGCGCTGTTTTCGAGATCGAAGAACGGCTCAAAGAAGAGCTCGACATTCCCGTCTTTCACGACGATCAGCACGGCACCGCCGTCGTCGTGCTCGCCGCATTGATCAACGCGCTAAAGATCGTCGGCAAACAGATGGATCGGATCAAGGTCGTCGTGAACGGCGTCGGTGCTGCCGGGGTCGCGTGCTCGAAGATCGTCATGGCCGCGGGCGTGAAGAACATCATCGGCTGCGATCAACACTGGCGCGATCTATCGCGGCCGCACGCGAAAATATGAACTGGGTGAAAGACTGGTACGCCCAGAACACGAACCCCAACCTCGAGCAGGGCACAGTCCACGACGTGATCAAAGGCGCCGACGTGTTTCTTCGGTCTTTCAGTGCCCGGCGTGATTGACGAAGTCGATCTCACGACACATGGCAGAGAACCCGATCGTCTTCGCGATGGCCAATCCGACGCCGGAGATCATGCCCGAAGACGCCGCTCCGTCACGTCGCCGTCATGGCGACAGGCCGGTCGGATTATCCAAACCAGATCAACAACGTTCTCTGTTTTCCCGGCATCTTTCGCGGCGCGCTGGCATGCCGCGCGCGGCGCATCAACGAAGAGATGAAGCTCGCGGCGGCCAACGCGATCGCCGGCATCATCACCGACGCGGAGTTGCACCCGGAATACATCGTCCCGTCTGTTTTTGATAAACGCGTGGCGGAGGCAGTCGCGCGTGACGTCGAAGCGGCTGCTTACGCGACCGGGGTCGCGCGTTCAAAATCCCATGAAAAAACAGATTAATGTCGTAACAAAAGTCACCCGGCATAATCCTCAATTCTCGCGCCTCGTGACGATACCGCTCGACAAGTTCGAGCCGTGGAAACTCAGCGGCACCACCACGGTCGAAGGAACGATCAACGGCACGGATCTGGGCCGTCGCAGTTTGAAAAGATGGGACGAGAGAAACTGCTGGTGGATCGATCTGCCGGACCCGCTCTGCAAGAAAGCGGGACTCGAAGAAGGCGATGAAGTCGAATTAACGATTCGTCTCGCGTCGGAAGATCTGCCGGAAGAGTTGCAGGAGTTGTTGAAGACGAACGCGATTGCTGCCGCCAACTGGGAGAAGAAGACTCAAGCGCAACAACGAATGCTTCGTGAAGACGTGTTCGCCGCGAAAACCTCCGCGGCCCGCCGGCGCCGCGCAGAGAAGTTCTTAATTTGAAGACTTTTTAGTTTTTGACTTCGCCGGCACAACCTCAAGACACGGCTCGATCACGGCCAGCGTCGTCAATCCACGCAACGACTTGTCGGCAAACGCCGTCGCGTGCGTCAACGAACCCTCGAAGTCGAGTTTTCCCATCTCGCGAAACGCGTTCTCGGGATTGAACCCCGGCGTCTCGTATCCGCTGAAAGCGCCGAACGTCTTGCCCTCGATTTTGATCATCTGAAACTGGTTGGAAAAATCAGGTGACTCGATCGCGTTGATCGTCTTGACCGCATTCCCGAGCTCTTCGATGCCGCGATTGACGTCGATTTTCGCGTAGAGATGGGCCAACGCGAGTTGCGCTCGCGCAGAGACGATCGTCTTCGGAGCTTTTCCGGCTGCGTCGGCGATATCGTTGAGCAGCTCGCGCGCTTGTGTCTGGTCTTCCGATTCGGCAAGCGACTTCTCCGCGATACGCGCGAACAGGTACGCGCGTTGATCGAGCTCCGTGACTTTCGTCGCCAACTTTCTCGCCTCGTCGAACTGTTTGCCGTCGCTCAACGCCTGGGCGCGTTGGAAGTAGAACCAGTTGAAGAGGGCATTGCGCACGTTCGAGTCAGAGATCTTCTCGATCACGCTGACGACGCGCTCCACTGTTTCGCGGGCGGCGCCAAGAACGGCAAACGTGTAACCCTGATCGCGCAGATCGACGTCCGCAAGTTTCTCTGCCGCTTCAATCTGTTCGTCAAACGTCTTCTTCGGCCGGTTATCGCGACTAAGTGCGCCCGTGGCGTTGGTTTGCATCGACGGGTTCAGCAGCGAGTAGAGCTTTTCTCTCGCCTGAACGGCGGAGTCAAAAAGGTCCGGAAGCTTCGCTTGAATCTGTTTGTCGAGGCGGCTGAGCGCGACCCACATCTGTCCCGGATCTGAAAGACGATTTGCTTGCGCGGGCGCGTCCACCGCCACCTGCGCTCGAGCGAGCAATAACTGCATAAACTTGCGCTGCAATTCCGTGTTCTGCACGAAACCTCGGGGAACGTTGTACGTGGTATATCCCGGCATCTCGCCTGCGTCGCGCTGGTTGCCGAATGGATAAGCAGACAAATAAAGAAACTGATCCATCGGCGTAGTTCCGTACGCCACCAGCGCTTCCAGGTAAAACCGATCCGCTGCCGCCTGGTTTGCTTTCGCAAGGTTGTAGAGAAACATCGCGAGGTAGAGCGTGGCTGGATAATTCAAACTCGCACGCGCGAAGCTCGCCGCGGCGTTTTGGTCTGTGGCCGCTAAACCGCTTGCGAGTGTCAACAGTTTTTCCGCCGTGGCTCGGCGTGCTTTATCGTCGGCCGCCGGTTTGTTATCCGCTTCCTGGGTTTCGTCTTTCAGCATCTGGTCTGAAAGTTTTCGGGCGGCGGCGGGATCGCGTTTGGCGAGTGCGGCGATCACTCTGTAACGCTGATCGGGAACAGGAATGACGGCGGCATACCGGCTGTCTGATGTACGCCGGACCTGGTCGCCCTGCTCTTTGAAATTCTGCGTGGCGAGATCGAAGGCTTCCATGAACGCCGCCAGCGCTTTGTCTTGTTCGTAGGGCCATAGCAGATCGCCGCTGCGCAGCAACACGGTGATTCGCCCGACGATCTGATCGAACGTTCGCGTGAAGAGTATCTGTTGCTTGGTGTTGTCGACGGCGTTGTTTCTGGTGCAGAGCGGCGAGGTTACGGTGGGAGGTTTTTTCTGAGCTTGCGCATTCGTGTTCACAGCAATGCAGAGCAGCAGGGAAACAAGCAAGGCAACACGGATCATCAGAGTTCCTCTTTTAAATTTTTCGCAATCAGCGGAACGACGACGCGCGGAACGTCGATGGCCGCTTTGATGTGACGCGCGTGCGTGAAGTGCCCGGCGACGTAAACGCCGCGCACGTTCGTTTCGAAAGTTTCAGGATTGTAAACCGGGACTTCGGTGAGCTTGCCCCGTTCGGTTTTGACGCCAAGGTTTTTCAGCATCGTCAGATCGGCGTCCGCGCCGGTCAAAACGAACACGACGTCATTTGGCACCGTCATCGATTCGCCGGCCTCGGTGGTCAGCACGACTTCTTTTTCACGAATCGTGTCGATGTGTTTGTAGAGGATGACTGTGAGCCGGCCCGCCTTGATCTCGGCTTCGAGCGGCGTGCGCACCCAGTGTTTCATCGCGCCTGCTTTGGGATCGCGGTTCTCCCAATCTTCACGCCAGATCGCGAGCGTGGTGCGCGCGCCTTCTTCGGAAAGAAACAACGCAGCCTCGGCAGCGCTATTGCCGCCGCCGACCACGAGCGCTTCTCGGCGAACGTACGGATAAGGATCGACAAAGCGATGATGGACCTTGGGCAAGTCTTCGCCAGGCACGTTCAAATGGCGCGGGTGCTCCATCGCGCCCATCGCAAACAGCACGCGGCGCGCGCGATATTCGCCGCAATCTGTGGAAATTATGAACCCGTTGGCTACATCGCCTGTTACACGATCAACTCGCTCGCCGGTGTTGATGTGCAGATCGTTGTCGAGCACGAAATGAATGTAATGCGAGAGCAACTCTTCGCGCGTCGGTTTTTCGTGAACGGGTTTGAGCGAGCCTTCGCGCATCTCGACCTCATTCGGAGTGGAAAACATCGCGCGGCCCACTGGATAGTGGCGAATCGTGTTGGCAATCGTGCCTTTTTCGATCACGAGGTAACTGAGATTTTCACGAGCGGCAACTTCTGCTGCCGAGATTCCCGCCGGACCAGCGCCGATAATGATCAGATCTAACGAATCCATTTAAAAAATTACTTCACCTCTCGCCACCAGGACCGATGGACCACCAACCTTCACTTCCTCCACCGTCTGCGCCGCGCCTTTCACGTCGAGATTGATCCGGCTCGGCCGGTGAATGAAGTCGCCCTGCTCGATCACGAACTTGAATCGTCCGTCCTCCGCCGGGTCCAGCGACAACGCGCCGTGATGCACGAGATACGCGCCGAGCGCTCCGCACGCGCTGCCGGTCGCCGGATCTTCCGCGATGTTGTCTGCGGGTGCAAAGAAACGCGCGTGGGCACGCGACGCTCCAATCTCCATCGTCTCTCGTGTGAACGCATGACAACCGGTGCCGCCCCGACGCGTGTAAAGCTCGCTGAGCAACGCCGCATTGACCCGGCACGAGCGCAAGTCGGCGAGCGAGCGTATTGGCACGGCGAGGCACGACAAACCAGTTGTGATCACCTGGATCGGAAGACTCTCGTCGAGATCTTCGCGCGCCAGGCCAAGCGCGCGGGCGATCTCGGCCTGATCGTGTCCGTCGTCAACTTCGTCGAGTATCTCGAACTTGCCCTGCGTCATCACGACCTGCACCGGCTGCCCGTCCTTGAACTCGATGTCCACCGGCAACACTCCGATCCCAACCTCGTGATGAATGCGCTGCCAGCCAGTGCCACTTTCCGGCCCATCCGGCAAAGCACGACGCCTTCGCGCGCAAGTGCGTTCCAAGTGCCGACCACCGGATGGCCCGCGAACGGTATCTCGCGCGCGGGCGTGAAGATGCGCAGCCGGCGCAACACCTCTTCGTTGTCAGACGGAAGCACGAAGACTGTCTCCGAGAGATTCATCTCGCGCGCAATCTTCATCATCACTTCGTCGCTCAGTCCTTCAGCTTCAGGAAAGACAGCAAGCGGGTTTCCCGCGAAGGCCTGATCGGTGAATACATCCATTTGTAAGAAACGATAGCTGGAATGTTGCATAAAGTCCTTAAGAAGGGTGGCCACAGAGGGCCACCCCTACAATGACCGCCGCACATCAATTTGTAGGGGTGGCCCTCTGTGGCCACCCTATGGTCTCAATTGGACCGGCGAAACAGGGCTCGCATGTCACTTCGAATCGACCAAACAAAAACTATGAACGCTGACAGGATCAATAGTACACGCGCGAACGATTTCCCGTTAAAGCCCCACGGGTGATCGGTGACGACAAAATGCCTCGCCGTCCAGATCGCGTCCCACGCGAACTGAAAACCAAACACCGCCGCCAACGACAAACCGCCAACCACGATCAGCGTCACCAGCACCACGCCGCCGATCGCCTTCGCGAGATTGGCCCAGCGGTTCCGGCTTTGGATCAGGTCGCGCAAAATCAGCACCGCCATGTGCACCGCCGCCGTGATCCCAAACGCCGTCAACGCAAACTGCTGCACTTCTTTCGCCAGCAACAGCGTGCTGCCGGCAATCAACAGCGCTTCGAGAAAATAGACCAGTTTAAGCCAGTGCCGAAACAGCAGATCGGGAAAACTGCGCGGCACGGCCACCTCGACAAGCGACCAGAAGATCTGGCCCAGGCGGATGATCCACACCGAATACTTCTGGTTGACGCCGCGACTGTGAGACAGCGAACCGAGTATCTTCCCGACGACCGTCGTCGCGCGCGCCGCGGAACGCAACGCGTTCTCCGGTTGCACCTTGCTGCGCCTGCGAAAACTGTCTTCGTAAAACTGCCGCAGCTCGTTCGGTTTGATCAGTTCCTTCAGTTTGCGATTGAGATCGGGATTGCCGGCGCTATTCGCAAACAGGCGCGCAATAAAAGCATCGAGTTGTTCCGGTTCCGACTTTCGCGTGCGCGTGCGCATCATCGACTCCACGAGCAGTGCGAGCCGCTCCTGTTCGCCCATCGGTTCGATCGTTTCACAAACGATCTGCGCGTGGGCTTCGCCGACCAACTGCGTTCGCGCCGGATGATTCGGCAGCAGCGCGCTGATGATTCGTTCCGCGCCGTCGAGCCGACCCCAAAGGATGTCGTTCTGCCGCCACTCCCGTTGCAAAAACGCGCCGAAGTGGCCCAGCGCCGTGCCCGCTAGTTTGTGACAACCCGTGTCTCGCTCGTCGATAAGCTGCTTTGCATCTTCCGGACTGATGCGGATGATGTCGATCGTGTCTGCCTCGCCGACGTCGGTGTCGTACATGATCGGGTAGGTGAGCAGATCGTAGTTTTCGTAGTTGTGGTAGTAGTGGGCGAACGCATTACGCGCCAGCCAGATGACGGTTTCTATTTGCGGATCGTCGGAGACGGCTTGCGTGTTCTGCTGCGAGAAAAGTTCGACGCTGGTGCGTTCGGCGTCAGACTTGGCCTCGACGATGTTTACTTTCAACGCATCGGCCGTGTTCGCAAACTGATTGAAGATCTGTTCGTTGCTTTTAAGAAAAGCCTCACAGCGGCGGATGCACAACTCTTCGGGCGACTCGCCTTTGTAAGAGCGCGCTGCGTCTGCGCCGTTCTGCTTGCCGAGGAAATAATCGAGAATCAGCGAAGGAGATTCGCGGTTGACTGTGAGCTGCTGCACGGCTTGTTCGATCGCCGCGATCAGGGCCATCACCTGTTCGTTCACCGGGCTTACCTTCACGGAAGTCTTCACGGCCGGTTCGCCATCGTCTTTTGGCGCATGCCGGGAGCGAAGCGAGCGCGCCGAACGTCTCAGCGAAACAAAGAGATCGTTGAGTGTTCGTTTAAAACGAAGGATCTCGTTCTGAAACGCTTCCTGCTGTTTCTCGGTAAACGGCTCTTCCTCGTCTATGTTGTAGTCGGCGTTCTTGTCGAGGTTTCTAAGCAGCGAACGCGCGTCGCGATCGAGACGGTAAAGCGAGTCGGCCTTGATTCGTAAGTAATTGATGCGCCGGATCGGGTACGAGAGATCGAATTCGTAAAGAAACCGGTTTGCGGTCGGCATTTCCGCGTGCTCCGCCGTCGTGCGATGTTCGACGTAAGTCATCACCCGCCAGGCGCGGACCATGCTGCGGATGACGATGAAGTAATCGGAGTTTTCGTCGAAACCGGCGACGCGCGCGATCAGTTTCGCCAATTGATCGGTCACGGCCGAGATGCGCAGGCGATGATACGCGGCGTAGGCGCGTCCCTTTCGTTTGATCATGTCGGCGAGATCGAACGCGCCGATCTGTTCGTCGTAAAAACAATCTTCGGCCCATGCACCGCCGGAAGGCAGCGGCGCGAGAACGCCGAATTTCTTCCAGGCGTCGTACTCGTTAGCGGGCGTCTGCCGGCTCATCTCGCTCTTGACGATCGCTTCATCGCGATCGACGCCGCTGGTGATCGCGTTGACGCGATCGATCAGCCGGTTGCGTTCCTTCACGCGTTCGAGGTCTTCACGAATCGTTTCGTAACGCGGCAACGTGAGCAACGCCGCCATCACGTTTTGAATCGCGTCCGGCTTTTGTTCCTGCTCGACGTCGTCTTCGGGATGCTCGGGCGAGGGCTCGATGTAGATCAGTTTTCGATCGACCGGCACGTCGGCGTTGCGATTCATCAGCGTTTCGGTCGCGTAGGAGAACGGCTTGTTGTCGAGATAGCCGCCGTCGCCGAAAGCTCGTTTCGGAAAGGGAACTGTCGAAACGCCGCGCGGATCGAGGTAATCGCGATAAAAGCGTTGCCACAGGCTGCTGCTCGAACTGCAGTTGGTGTTGAGCTTGTACTTTGTCAGCCGTTTGAGAATCGCGTCGGTGTCGGCAAGACACATCGGCTCGAACGCAAACGGAAACGACGACGTGCAGCGTGCGGCGTAAGCGAGAAACGGATTATACGCGCCGAAGAAATCGTTTCGCGTTTGCTCGCCGCTGACGTTTGGCTGGGAGTAAACGAAGTGAAGGACGTTGCGATGGCGGCGTTCGAAGACGAAGTCGTCGGACAGTCTCATCGGCAACACGACTCCCTGCAGATCGGTGGAAGTCACGAAGAGGTCGAGCTCGTCGACATAAGGCGACTCGTCCGTCTCTTTTCGCGCCGGAAGCGATTCATCCATCCCTTCGAAAGCGCTCAGCAGTTTCAAATACATCCGTTCGCTGTTGAGCAGCGACGTGGGTGGATCTTGCAGCGACAGCGGTTTCTCGATCGAGCGCCGGTCGTTGATGAGTGTTTCGATGTCGCCTTCGGTGACCCAGAGTTGTTTGAGCTCTTCCATGTCCTGACCGTTGGCGAGCGCTTTGGCGAGAAAGATGCCGTTGATTCCGCCGGCTGACGTCCCCGAAAGGATATCGACGACGAATCGCGTCGGCGGCACGGCGTTGGCGCTTGTTTCGTCGAGGGCCGCCATGTCCATCTTCTCGTCGGCGAGCAGGTAGCTGACTTTTCGATAGATGCGTTCGGTGCCGGTGAGATCACCGGGCGCGTTTTTGGCCGTCGAACGGACCAGGCGCAAAAGCTCCTGCGCGATTCCGTTGATGTAGATCGCGAGCGACACTCCGCCGTACATCACGATCGCGAAACGAACTTCCTGGGTGTATTCGCCGTTGGGAGAACTGGCAGCCATGTAACCTCCGTTAGTGCGAAAGAAGTTTTGTGAAACGTTTTGGTGGCTCTGGAGCATTAATCTTAGAACATGGATTGAAGAAAAAGTATAGATCCAATATTGTATGGCCCGCCTCTCAGTCGACTCATCCCCTCGCGCGTTTGAAATGTGATCATTTGGCGGATCTCGCCACAACAAGTGAATAGTCCCTGGTTACTAACTGTAAGGAGTACGAAATGGCTACGACCACGAAGCCCGTTAAAGCGAAATCGACGGTGATCAAGCTAAAGGTCCAGTTTGAGCTCAACACACCTAATGGCCTGCGGAAGGTGATCTTTGGCCTTGAGAAGGATGCTACTCAAGGCAATGTTGTCTCCTGGTCAATCAACTTCCAACTGTTCCAGCGAGACAAGAAGACCGATCCCTGGGGCGACGCAATCGTCACCTTGAATATCAGCGTCGACAAGAAGCTGTTTCCCAAGGCAGAAACAGCCGCGCAAGGACTCAGCCCGGCCCAGAGCGCGCACGCGCTTGGACCGGCAGCCGACGACGCTCAGGCCGCCGCCGATGGCGAGATCGATCAGGATGAGGCAGCGGACACGGTCCAGAACACGCTGAGGAAATAATAGCTGTTTGTTGGGCCGTTGTTGAATGGGCTGCATTGAATCCGTGTTTCGAGACACGGATTGACGGTCGACGTGTGATGAAAAGAGTGACGTACATCTATGTGTTGTTGCTGGCGATTGCCTGCGCCGCGCCGGTTTGCTTTGCGCAAAGTCAGAAAGCGATCGAGCAGACGGAGCTGGGAAACCTTCAGAACTACTACGCCACTCTCGATCCAAGTTACGCGAAGATTGTCACGCGTCTTCCTGACATCGAAACTACACTCACCCAACTAGGATCTCACATCACCGCGTTGCAGGCCGCGCGTCCCGGGCAGTTTCAGCCGGAGTTTTCAAACTGTCTCCAGGCGATCAACGTCGCACTGCGCCGGACGGCCAGTGCGCGTGCCGAAACCGAGCAACCGCAGTATGGAAACATCCGCGCACTTGTCTCGATTCCCGGCGAAGACGACGAGAATCGCCTTGAGAAGGTGCTTCAGTCCGCGAGGACTCTGAACGCGTCGCTCGGCGGCGATCCGGGAATTGCGGAAGCGATACTGCGGCTGCAAATGATTGCGCAGGAGGTTCAGGACAACTTCGACGCGATCGATCTCGGCGCGGCAAGAATAGCCGCGCGGGACGCGCTGAGCCGTGTAATTCCTGAGAACGCAGAAGCGCCCGGCCCGGCGCCCGGCTCCTGTGACAACATCGATCTCGAAAAAGCGGGATTCGTCGTTCGCAGTGTTCAGATCGACGATCCGTTCAAGTTTCTGCCGTGGGTCAAAGCCCGGCAGCAACGCGCTCTCGATCAGATCACGACGCTCGTCCACGAGAAGCCATTCACTTACAAAGACGCCGGCGCGAAAGGCATCGAGATCATCGAGCGCGAAAACTTCATGCCTGACACGACCGACCAGCGCGTCAAGATTCGTGTCTTGATCGCCACGGTGCGGAATTGCACCAACGGCGGGTTGGACCTCGTCTATCGCATTTACTCGACGCAGATCATGCCGGTCTTGAGCGGTCGGGCAAGAGAACGTGAGACGGAACGGCAAGAGCCGCAGACCGCCGCGGGACAGACAACTGTCGTTGCCCCCGAGGCCAGCGCCTTTCACTTCCGACCGATCGCGGGTTACGACTTAACAAACCTGCTTACCGGCGGCGCGCGCATGGAAGTGACGTCGCACAAGTTCTGGAAACTGCCTTTCAAATCGGTGCTGATCGAAGGCGAGGGCAATTCTCGCAAGTATTACTTCTCCGCCGGGCTCGAAGGCTCGACAGACTCGTCGATCGAATCGAAAGGATGGCTCGCACACGCGCAGTGGCTGGTCAATTACACGAACTACCAGCTTCCGACCGGCGCGGGCGAGATCAAGGGCGGGAATTTGACCGCGCAGTTTGCGGGAGTCACCAAACCATTCGGCAACGGCAACTTTACGTTTCACTTCGGCGCAGCGCTCGACGGCGGGAACAGACAGAGCGCCGTCACGGGCGTGGTTATTCCAGCCAATACCGTGACCGATGCGGGTGTCGGCACGTTGAAACTCTACGGCGGCCTGGATTCGCGGCTCGCGAATAACATCTTGTCGGTTTCGTACGGCCTGGAGCTGGGCTCGATTGGACCAGCCGCGCGCATCGATTGGCGCAAGCACATCCTCGACGTGCGGCACGAATTCTGGCGCTCGATCGGCAATCACCGGCTGCTGAATCTCGAATCGCGTTTCACGCTTGGCAGTCTGCAAGTGCCGGGCAGGGTGCCGTTGCCGGAGCGATTTTTCGGCGGCAACAACGAAGAGTTCCTGATTGCGAGCGACGTGTGGCAGCTTCGCGCCAATCCGGTGATTCGCGCGATTCCCGGCAGCAAGTTCTTTCGCACGCCGGAAGGCGCGGGCAGCCGAAACTTCTTCAGTTACAACTTAACGGCAGCTTATGGTTACTGGCGTAAAACGCTGGTCCCCGAGGATCTGATCAACGATCCGGAATTCAGCACCCAGCTCGTGGGCTCTTTGGCGAGCGTGACCAGCACGCTGCAAAACTACTACGCTTCAAAAGACCCGCACTTCGCCAACGTCGTGACTCAACTGCCGGCTGCGCAAACCGCGCTCAACGATCTGAAGACCGCGGTTACCGCCGCGCAGACTGCGCGTCCGGGAGAGTTCACCGATCTGTTCAAAGCATGCACGCGCGCACTGAGCGGCGGATTGAGACGAATCACCAGCGCGATCACGCCAAAGGCCGCGGACCAGTATGGATTGGTAATGTTTCTGCTTTCGGACGATCCCGCTGAAGTGCAACTCGTAAAGGTCAATCAAGCGTGTGGAATAGATCTGAATGCCGCGCTCGGAGATCCGGCGATCGCGAGCGCGTCAGGTCGAGTCGCGACACTGAGATCCGCAATGTTCGAGGAGTTCAATAAGATCGATCAGACGAGTGCTGCGAAGCAGGCGATCGACGACATGAAGTTCACGCGCCGCACGCTCAACACGCTTTTCAACGACGTGAACATCTACTCGATCAGTCCGGTGTTTGTGTTTGACGTGGCGCGGATTGGACCATCCGCCGGCCCGCTCGGCGGCACACGCTACGGACCGGGCGGCGGCGTGCGTTTCGAACTCGCCAGCGTCGCGCATTTCACGTTAGGCTATGCGTGGAATGTGAACCGCGGTCCCGGCGAAGGCCGAGGCAACGTGTTCTTCAGCATCGGAGTTCGAGACCTGTTCCACTAATCGATTTTTAGAATGACTAAAAAGTTTTCGCCCCACGCTCTGCGCGGGATACTGCTGCCAACGACAACTCCTTTCCACCCCGACGGACAAATTCTGACCTCTGCCATTCGCGCGAACTTGAAAAAGTGGAGCACGCGAGGCGTGGCCGGGTTTGTCGTATTAGGTTCGACCGGCGAGCGCGTTCATCTCGACGAGGACGAGTATCTCGGTGTGATTGAAATTTCACGTGAGGTGGTGAGTGACGATCTGGCGTTTATCGTCGGCGCGGGACAACACAGCACGCGCGGCACAATCAACGAGATCAAAAACGCCGCTGACGCAGGCGCAGATGCAGTGCTCGTGATCACTCCGCACTACTATCGCTCCGCGATGAATCAGGAGGCACTTCGCAGTTACTACACCGCGGTTGCCGATGCTTCGCCCGTTCCGGTGTTGCTTTACAGCATGCCGGCGCTCACCGGCATCAAGATCGAACCGGAAACAATCGCGCGTTTGAGTGAACATCCGAACATCGTTGGCGTGAAGGATAGTGCCAACGACATCGCCGGATTTTTGGAAACTGTGCGGCTGTGTCCGGACGACTTTGCCGTTATGACCGGCAATGGAACTGTCCTGCTCGACGCGTTGCGCGCCGGAGCGACGGGCGGAATTCTCGCGGTCGGTTGTGTGGTTCCCGAAGTTTGTGTCGAGATCTTTCGGGCGTTCAACGCCGGAGAAATGGAGCGCGCCGAAGCGCTGCAATCCAGACTAACTCCTTTAGCCGCAGCAGTCACCACGCGATTCGGCATCAGTGGCTTGAAAGCCGCGCTCGGTCTCGCCGGTTATCAGGGTGGCGTCGTGCGCGCACCATTGCCGGGACACGATCACCTCGCCCACCAGGAGATTTCGGCGTTGTATGAGGAATGTTCTGTGCGGTCCTCGGCGTCTTCTGCGGTAAATCCAGGCTAAACGCAGAGGGACGCAGAGAACCGCAGAGGGACGCAGAGATGAACGTTGAGGCACTACCTGCTTGAGGCCGTCGTTGTGTCTGTCTCATCTGTGGCCTAGAATGTCCGGCCAGGAGCCTGAACCAACTTGAGCACTGCCGAAGCCGCCTGTTATAGCACCCCTGAAGAATCAGGTCTGCGAGTCGAAACAATTCCTTTCGAGCGCATTCCGCATCAGTCACGCCTGTTTCTCGACTACCTGAAAGATCCGATCGCGATGCGGAAGTACTACCCGTCCGCTGTTCGCTTTCATCACGAGCTGCAACAACGCGTGCCGGAAGTGCTCGCCGCGTATCGGGTCGATCGCAATCGCGTCGCCGACGCGCTCGCCACGATGAACCGGCGCTGGAGTGCGCCTGAAGAAACACTCAAGAACATCGACCTGCTGCGTGACGAAGATTGCATCGCCGTTGTTTCCGGCCAACAGGCGGGTCTGTTCACCGGTCCGCTCTACACGATTTACAAAGCGCTCTCGGCCGTGAAGCTGGCGGGTTGTTTGAACCAGCGCAACACGAAAGCCGTGCCGGTGTTCTGGATGGCGGCTGAAGATCACGATTTCGTCGAAGTCGCGAAAGCTGAATTCATCGGACGCGATTGCCAGCTCAAGCAAGTCGGAGTTTCCACGGATCTGCATCGTGAAGGACAGCCGGTCGGACGCGTCGTGCTTGACGATGGGATCAACGCTGTCGTGGATCAATTGTTCGAGCTGTTGCCCAATTCCGAGTTCGCGGACGACATGAAGGCGCTGGTCCAAAGCGCGTGGCAGCCGGGACGAGGTTACGCGGAGAGTTTTGCGACGATGATGACGTCGCTGATCGGGCGCTACGGTTTGATCTTCCTCGATCCGCTCGATCCGGAGATGAAGAAACTGGCCGCGCCGCTCTATTCCGAAGCTGTCCGCCACGCGCCGCAGATCGCGAGCGCCGTCGAACAACGCAGCCGTGAGTTGGAAGCCGCCGGTTATCACGCGCAGGTGCTCGCGACTGCCAGTTCTTTTCCGCTATTTCTGCACGACGACCAGGGCGCGAGGCGCGCGCTGATCCGGCTGAAAAACGGAAAGTACCAACCCAAAGACACCGGCAACGAATACACGCTCGACGAGCTCGCGCAACTGGCCCTCGACGAGCCGGAGCGTTTCAGTCCAAACGTGACGTTGCGCGCGGTGGTCCAGGATTATTTGTTGCCGACGATTGCGTATTACGGAGGCGCGGCCGAGATCGCTTACTTCGCACAGACGGCCGAAGTCTATCGCGTGCTCGAACGTCCGGCGACGCCGATCCTGCCGCGGTCGAGTTTGACGATGATCGAACGTCACACCGGCCGCGTCCTGGAGCGATATGGTTTGACCCTCGCTGATTTCTTCGAAGGTCTCGAGCCCGTCACCAAGCGCGTCGTAGAAGAGCATCTCGGCGCCAGCACTGCCCGCAATTTCACGAGTGCCGAAGAAAACATCCAACACGAGCTCGATCGCTTAAAGGCGGACTTGCAGGCGATCGATTCGACGCTGGCCGATGCACTCGAAACCGGACGCAAGAAAATCAATTACCAGCTCGAAGGCTTACGCAATCGCTTCATTCGCGCCCAGATGACCCGCGACGAAGCTGCTCATCGCCAATTGCAACGCGCCTCGGATCAACTCTATCCGAACAAAGACTTGCAGGAGCGACACATCAACATCACCTCATTGCTGGCCCGCCACGGCACATACGTGATCGAGTGGATCTTCAACGCGATCAATCTCGGCAGCAACGATCACCAGGTCGTCTATCTATAATGTCCAAAATTCGTGTTCTCGCAGATCACGTCGCCAACCAGATCGCAGCCGGCGAAGTCGTCGAGCGTCCCGCGTCTGTAGCCAAGGAGCTGGTGGAGAACTCGATCGACGCGGGCGCCACGCGCATCACGATCGAGATCGAAGCCGGCGGGCGGCGATTGTTGAAAATTGCGGACGACGGCGAAGGCATGGTGCGCGATGACGCGATTCTTGCTTTTGAGCGTCACGCCACGTCGAAGATTCGCGAATCGGAAGATCTTGCTTCGATCGGCACGCTCGGATTTCGCGGCGAAGCCCTCGCGTCGATCGCTTCCGTTGCTAAAGTTGAATTGACAACGTGTACTGACGGCGCGGCGTCGGCAACGCGCGTGACGATCGATGGCGGGCGCATGCGCGACGTCAAAGACGCGGCGCATCCGCGCGGCACGACGATCGTCGTTCGCGATCTGTTTTTCAACATGCCGGCGCGGCGGAAGTTTTTGCGTGCTGAAGCGACCGAGACGTTTCACCTGACAAACCTCGTGACGCATTACGCGTTGGCCCATCCGGAAATCGCGTTCACGTTTGTAAACAACGGCAGGGAAGTGGTGCGTGCGTCGGCGGCGAAGGATTTGCGCGAGCGTGCGTACCAGATTTTTGGCGGCGAGTTTTTGGAGAACTTGTTGGAAGTGAATGGTGGACACGCGGATGTCGCGCGCGTGACGGGTTATGTCTCAGCGCCGCGCGATCGACGCACTTCGCGCGACTCGCAATATTTGTTTGTCAATCGGCGTTTCGTCCGCGATCGAATGATTGGACGTTCGCTGTCGGAAGGTTATCGTTCGATTCTGCCGTATGGCGTTTACCCGGCGGCGTTGTTATTTATCGAGACGCCGTTGGAAGAGGTTGACGTGAACGTGCATCCGGCGAAGACGGAGGTGCGCTTTCGGCGGCAGGCGGCGGTTGCGGATGCGGTGCGAGACGCTGTCAAAAATGCACTCGCGGCTTACGCGCGGCCTGAGGAAAGGGCCATGCCCGCCTATGTCAACGTTCCGTCAATTCCTCAACCACAACCACAACCACGGATTGATTTCATACCGCCACCGCCACCTCCAACTCCAATCCCCTCAGGTGATGAAATCGCGCGTGATGTTGCTGTAATGATTCGTGAATCCGTCAAATCCGTGGTTCCCCCCGTGCCGTCAGCGGAGAAGTTTGCCCGCGAAGTCGAACCCGAATCACTTTCCGCAAACATCCGCCCGTTGGGCCAACTCGACGAAAGCTTCATTATCGCCACCGACGATCAAGGCTTACTCCTGATCGATCAACACGTCGCCCACGAACGAGTCCTCTTCGACAAGTATCGCGCGCTCGAAGCAGAACGCCGCACCGACTCGCAACAACTTCTCGTCCCGGAAACGTTCGATCTGACACCAGCGCAATCCGCCGTCTTCGATCAACTCGCACCGGAGCTCGAGAACTACGGTTTTGAACTGATGCGGCTTTCAGGACGCACGGTCGCCATCAACGCCACACCTGCCGAGCTCCCTGGCGGCGAAGCGCGCAACATGCTCGCTGAATTGTTGGATACGGTAG
Source organism: uncultured Acidobacteriota bacterium (assembly GCA_963770215.1). Lineage (GTDB taxonomy): Bacteria > Acidobacteriota > Blastocatellia > Pyrinomonadales > Pyrinomonadaceae > PSRF01. Next base: position 280,879 of record CAVYOP010000003.1, on the reverse strand, counting down.
ACGCCGAAAAGAAAACTTCCGCGCGCGACACCATGCGCGACGAGATCGCCGCGTCACTTGCGTGTCACGCGGCGATCAAAGTCAACATGCCCCTGGCGCCGGAGAAGATGCGCTGGCTCATCGATCGTCTGCTCCAAACATCTTCCCCGACAACTTGTCCTCACGGCCGTCCCATAATCCTGCGGCTCAACCGCAAAGACATTCTCAAAGGCTTTCACCGGATCTAATAGATTGGCAATTGCCAATTTCCGATTGCCGATTTAAAGAGCCTCTTAGCATCTCCTTTTAATTGGCAATCGGCAATCGGCAATCGGAAATGCCCATTCACTGTGCCGGCGCAGTTCGCGGCTTCTGTCCGCGGCTGTTGCCTGGCAGGAACCACTTCGTCAGGTGGTCCAGCACGACCGTGCCTGCGAAGCCGCCGATGCCGCCCAGGAAGACGGCAACGGTCCTTGTGCCCAGATCGAGTGCGGCGGGCAGGACCGGCGAGCCAAACGCTTGCGACAGTCCCAGCTTCAGCGCCAGGTAGAAGAACAACGCGCTCACCAGGCTCGCGGCGAGGCGTCCGGAAAACCCAAGGTCCCAATACTTGCCGGTCCAACGCGGACGAATGCGGTCAAGCCTCCTCGCCTTGTGCAACTGTCGCGCGACACCGCCGATCAGCCCGCCAAACAGAGCAAACAGCACCAGCCAATAGCCCTGGGTGATCACGCCGATCGTGTAGCTCGCGTCGTCAATGCCTCCACTCGACGCCGTGAGCTCGTACTTCCCGGCATCGGCCGCGGACGAGTATTTGACGACAGCTTTTCGCGCTCCTTTCGGTATCACGATTTGAGTCGCGCTCAACGAGCCGCCGTTTACGTTCAGATCGATCTGGCGGTCCCAGTCGGCCGCGCGTTGCTTGCCGTCCTGGTCGGCTAAGTAGACGGTGTATTCCGTCTCCGTGCCGCCGCGATGGACCTGGGGTGGACCACTAATCATCAGCTTTGCGATCGCGCTTTTGATCACGAGACTCTTCTGGCCTGCCCTGATCCCCTGGTCGGCGGTGGCAAGCAGCTTGATCTCATTGCCGAGCGGCAGTTCCTTGAGTCGAAATACAGCCTGTGCCGAAGCCTGGCCCGGTGCGACCGTGACCGACTCCGGTTCGAAACTGATCTGATCGGATTCGGTTGCGCGACTGAGTTTGATAGTCGTTGGACCAGCCGGCTCGATCGGAAATCCACCTTCGTCTGCGAGCCGAACCGTGAGTGGAACTTTGCATTCTTCAGTGCCAATCGTCGTCGGTTCCGAGTCGAAGATGATCTGCGCCGGACGCGGCGGCGTGAACTCGACGCTAGCCTTATCGGCAGGGCCACCGGGAATCACCGAGGCAGTGATGTCGAAAGTACCAGGCGGCACTGAGCTAACCGAGATTTCACCGGAGACGGCTTTGCCTTCGTCGAGCGTGATCTCGGCAATGTTGCTGCCGACGCGTTGGTCCTTGTACAGGATCTCGCCGTTGGTAAAGGTGGTCGCGATTCTGATGACCGTTCCCGGTTTCGGGGTCTGCAGGAAGGAAACGTTGAAAATTGCGCGGTGGTGTCCACCGGCGGTGGCGGTCAGTTTCCGATGCGAGATCTCGAAGCCGAGGTCGTCCTGCGCGTGGGCCGTCGTCTCAAACAAACTCACGAATCGACTCAGTAACGACGCCGAGCTGGCTGGCGTAATCAGCATTAACGCCTGGCCTGCTTCGAGTCCATCGGAGCTTGCGGTGAGCAGAAGCCTGCCCGCCTGCGTAGAAGTGAACCATGCCTCTCCCGACCATGCGCCTGGTTTGACGACGATACTGGGGCGATCGAATTTGCCGTTGCCGGAGATTCTTGAGCCTGACGAAGCCTGGCCCAGCACGACGGTGCGCGTGGCGTCGTTGGCGACTTGTTCGTAGTTCCGGTCGAGAAACTCGACGACGACTTTCGTTGCATCGCCGTTCTTGAGTTGCTGGTTCTCGACGCGAACTCGCAGGCGTTGGGGAGCGCCAGCGGCGGAGGTGTTCATGTTCGCCGTACTGATCGCGGTGACGGCGAGGATGCTGAATAGAATGAGGATGAAGATTCTGGGGAAACTCATATTTCAAAACTCCTTTGGAGGTGTGCGACCAAAGGAGCAATGGCTATGCCGCGCGGAAATTCGAGGAGTTTTGATTTTTATCGGGCTAAGGTGTAGCCGGATGTAGACAGATTTCTATCCGAATGGATTGGCCAAATGAGTGGGTTAAAGTTCGTCCAACGTTTTGATCACCAGATCGACGTCGGAAAGATCCGGGAGAAACTTGTCTGGGTTGTGTTTGAGGATTTCTTCGTCTGAATAGAAGCGGCCGGTGCCGACGGCGACCGCTCGCGCGCCGAAATGATGGCCGCAGTCGATGTCGTTAGGGGTGTCGCCGATGACGATGAAGTGCTCGGGTGCGAGATCTAGTTGCAGATGTTGGCGAATGCGTTCGGCGGCCAGCGCGGGCAGATCGCGACGGTCGTGCGACTCGTTGCCGAAAGCGCCGGGCAGAGTGAAGAACTTTTCAAGCCCGACGAGCTCCATTTTCAAGTAAGCCATCGACTCGATGTTTCCGGTTAGCAGCGCGTTGCGATAACGCGGATGACGGTCCAATGCTTCCAGCGTTTCGCGAACGCCGGGAAGCAGCTCGAAAAACTTTACGCCGTTGCCGGTGACCTTGCGTGCTTCGGCCGTAAGCCGTTCGCTGAGCACGTGGATGCGTTCGCGCACGTCGTCGTGAGTGATGCCTTCGTTGCTGAGGGCTTCGATGAAGATCTGCATGTCAGTCATGCCTGACACGTGCATGTCGGCTAACTGTCCGGCGGTGCCGAACAACTCCTCAAGCACGGGAATGGTGTATTCCTTGTAACCACCCGGCCGCGAAGAACGAATCAACGTCCCATCGATGTCCCACAATAAGATTCTCATAAGGTTTTTAACCACAAAAGGCACAAAGAACACAAAAGGCACAAACAAAGGCTGAGCAATTCAGGGACAAGGTTCTTTTTATTTTCTTGTGCCTCTTGTGTTTCTTTGTGCCTTTTGTGGTTCTATTCGACAACCGCCAGCACGTCCCCCGCGTTCACCGTATCCCCGGGTTTGACGTTGATCGAAACCACGACGCCCGCGCGCGGCGACTTCATCTCGTTTTGCATCTTCATCGCTTCCACGACGACAACACCGGTCCCTTTTTCAACTGTCGCGCCGACCTCGATCTGCACGCGCACGACTTTCCCCGGCATCGGCGCGCGGAGCTCGGCCAATCCGTGATGATGACGATCAGAATCCTGTCCGCTGTGCAACCGCTTCGGATCGACGATCGTCACCGCGTAATTTCGTTCGTGCAGACTGACGTCGAAACCCTCGTGCGACTTTGTCACCCGGCACTCGTGGACGTCAGCATCACGAAAGAACAGATAAGAATCAGGCTCCGGCTCGCGCAGTTCGAGATCGTAAACACGGCCGTCGATCTCAGCCTTCACACGTCCGTCTTCCGTGTGCAAGGTGAGTTCATGTTCCTGGTTGTCGACGATGGCTTTGAGTTTCACGATCTCCTCCACTTCCGCAAAGCCTCGACGCGTCCGGCCATTTTCCAACGTCCATCCGAAACTTCAGCGCTGCGCGGAGCGACCATTGGTTTGTAATGCAGCGCCGCGGCGATTACCGCGAGATCAACATGTTCCTGCGGTGGATCGACTACAACGCGCCGCTCGTTGAAACGCGCAATGAAACCCGTATCAAGCCGGCCTGCAATAAACTCTTCATCACGCACGACCTCGCGGAAGAACGGCAGCGTCGTCGTAATACCAGCAACCTGGTACTCGTCCAAAGCCCGACGCAAACGATCGATCGCCTCATCGCGCGTGCGTCCCCACACCGCCAGCTTCGCGATCATCGGATCGTAATGTATCGACACTTCAGAGAACGCCGCTACGCCGCTGTCGATCCTGATCCCCGGTCCGGCTGGCTCACGCAAATAAGTAATAGTTCCCGGCGACGGAAAGAAGTTGTTCGCGGGATCTTCAGCGTAAATACGACACTCGATCGCATGGCCCGTCCAGCGCACGTCATCTTGCGTGAACGACAATCGCGCGCCCGCCGCAACCTGAAACTGTTCGCGCACGAGATCGAAACCCGTAACCAGCTCCGTCACCGGATGCTCGACTTGCAAACGCGTGTTCATCTCCAGGAAATAAAACTCACGCGTCGCATCGGCAAGCAGAAACTCGATCGTTCCCGCACCCGTGTAATTAACCGTCTGTCCGATCCTGACCGCTGCTTCACCCATGCGCCGGCGCAACTCCGCATCGTCAATCGGCGACGGACACTCTTCGATCACCTTCTGGTGCCGGCGCTGAATCGAGCATTCGCGCTCGCCCAGGTGGACCACGCTGCCGTGCGTGTCCGCGAAGATCTGGATCTCGATATGGCGCGGACGCTCGACAGCCTTTTCGAGATACAACGCAGAATCGCCAAACGCCGCGGCCGCTTCCGCTTGCGCCGTTTCAAACGCCGAGCGCAACTCTTCTTCGTTCGTGACGAGCCGCATACCTTTGCCGCCGCCACCCGCCGCCGCCTTCAACATCACCGGATAACCAAACTCATCCGCCGTCTGGCGCGCTTCTTCAAACGACGCTAATGCCTCAACCGTCCCCGGCACGATCGGCACGCCTGCTCCAACCGCCGCACGCCGCGCACTCGTCTTCGATCCCATCATCTCCATCGCTTCGGCGCTGGGACCGATGAACGTCAAGCCAGCCGCCGTGACCGCGCGAGCGAAATCGGCGTTCTCCGCCAGAAACCCGTAGCCCGGATGAATCGCCTCAGCCTTTACCGATTTAGCCGCCTCGATGATGGCGTTGATGTTCAGATAACTCTGACTCGAAGCTGCCGGTCCAACGCACACCGCTTCATCGGCCGCACGCACGTGCAGGCTCTCTGCATCCGGCTCGGAATAGATCGCGACTGCCTTAATCCCCAGCTCGCGACAAGCGCGAATAATGCGGACAGCGATCTCCCCACGATTGGCTATCAGTACTTTGCGAAACATGTTTATCGACCGCGGGTGGCCACGGAGGGCCACCCCTACAAATATTGCCCGACGGAGTTTGATTGTAGGGGTGGCCCTCCGTGGCCACCCAACGCCCCGTGCACTGCTGATTAAACCACAATCGAGTTCGCCGGTTGACGTGGATCGTAGCGGACGACGATTTGTTTGCCGGGAGCGTAGTCGAAGGAGCGCTCTTGCTGGGGGATGTCGAGTGCCTGAGAAGACTCGTAAAGCACTCCCGCAAGCATGTATGTGTAGGTGACTTGAGTGATGCGGCCGTCGTTGTCCGAGACAGCATCGATGATGCGCCCGTCAGTCATGCGGCCGGTTTTTGAGAGACGTTTGATACGTGAGGCTTCGTCTTCAACTTTTTTGCGGAAACGATCCAGAAACGACATGCGTCGCTATGGTTGCAGGACACCTGCCGATACGGACTGGCCGATGCCGCCTTTCGAAACGTCCGACACTCGCCTGAGGATGCCGTTGCTGCCGATCCAATCGTCCTCGGTGCCAAGGATCTTGTCTTCGCCGGGGAGTTGCAGCTCAAACTTCGTGTACGCCAATCCTCCGCCCGTCGGAGTGTCGTCGGTAGCTGACGTCAATGAGGCTTTGCGAATGGCGGCTCCACGCAGTGAGCGCGACTTCTCGGCTGAATTCGCGGCGAACTCGGAGCTCGGCCGGTAACCGGTGGGATCGAGGTTCCGGATTGCTTCGGCGAGCGTTCCGTCAGGATCGGAAATTCGTTTTTGCAGATCTTTCAGGTCAGCGGGATATGTTTGGTAACGAAGGCTGTATTCGAGAGTGGCCCGTTCGATCGTGTGCCACTGAGCGCGGACGCCTGCTTCGGCGGCCATCTTTCGTTGGCGCAACCGCGCCGGGACCGTCACTCCGATCAGCAGCGCGATGAGACAGATCACCAGCGTCGACGCGAGCATCCCGCGGCGAGCATGTTTTAGACCACAGAACTTCTCCGGCTGAAGCTTGATCGAGCGATAGAGCTTTCGGCCTAGCCACGCCGTAACGATCAGCAGCGGAATCGCAATCCACTTCAAACGCCAGGCAGCGACTTGGCCCGCGGCAATCCAGGACCAGAAGCCGAGTGACAGCACCGGGCGTTGGAACATGGCGATGATGGTTTGCGTGAGAAAAACAAGGACCGCTAACGAACCGCCGACTGTCAAAATCAGGGCGCGCCCATAAGAAGGGAGTTCGTGGGCCGGTCTCGGGAGTGGTTCACCAACTGCGCGCGCACCACATTGTCTACAACCATTGCTCAAGGCCCCAACAAACTTGAAGCCACAGCACGGACAGATAGTCACTTGGTTACCTCAAAAGAGCGTTATCCCTGTTTCTCCGGAAACACGGATTTTACGAATGAAATCGGCTTCTGTATACGAACTTTTTGTTTCGGCTCGTTCTCAGTTTTGGCAGCCTCTACTTTTGCCAGTTCGCGCCACGTGTGATACATGCGGTGGGCGAAGGTCCAATACGAGCCAACCGCAAGCACCCACAAGACAGCCGGCATCCGATTGGCAAAGAAATTATCAGAGCCTGGATGAGTACTGAGCGCGCCAATGATAAAGAGTACAACGCGTTCCGGGCGGCGCAGGAACCCAACGTCGCATTTGGGAATCAGGCTCTCTGCCCGCGCGCTAGCGTAGCTTACCATAACTGAGCCCATTAGTCCGGCGCCGGCAAGAAAAACGTTAAGCGTGGAGTGAAACTCGGTGTCGCGGGCGTAAAAGACCATAAGCCCAACAAACACAACCATATCGGAGAGCCGGTCCAACGAGGAATCCAGAAAACCGCCAAACCGCGTGACCCGGCCCGACAGACGGGCCACCTGCCCGTCCAGCATGTCGAAAAGGTTGGCGACAATCAGCGTGATGCCGGCGGCGAAGAAACGGCCCATCCCAAAAAGAAGACCGCATCCGACGTTCAATCCGACGCCGATAACGGTCAGAAGATTGGGATTTATATGCCCTATCGCCAGCCACCGCACAATGGCATCAATAATGCGCTGAGCGGCGCGTCCGATACTTGCCCCAAACATCTGCTAGGCTCGATTCTCCTCTGTTTTACTCAGTTATGGTCTTGCAGACAGTACGTCGGCATACACTGGCAGCCACTACAATTCGTCATGCAGCGTACGCAGCGACCGGATCTCGAAATTACGCGTGCTCGCCGGAGTTCGGACGACGACTTCGTCGCCTTCCTGTTTGCCCATCAGGCTACGGCCCACGGGCGAAGTGGTTGAAATCAGGCCCTGGGCCGGATCGCTCTCCTCCGGTGTTACCAGCCGATACGTGACTTCCTCTTCCTTCTCGGCGTCGTAAAGGACCAGCGTCGATCCGTAAGACGCCTTGTCGCGCGGCACTTTGTTCGGATCGATCGACGCGATCTCGCTGATGCGTTGCCGCAGCTCGACAATTCGCGCCTTGACGACGTTCTGCCGGTCCAGCGCCGCCCGGTACTCAGAATTCTCGCGCAAGTCGCCAAACTCCAGCGCGCGCTTGATCTCTTTGGGCAGATGAATGCGAAGCTCGGCTTCCAGTTCGTCAAGGTCGCCTTGGAGCTTTTCTTTTATTGCCTGTGATGACAACGATCCTAACCCTTCTCTATCCGGCTAAAACATTCCTACAATCCGTGTTCCACGTGGGCACGGACATTCTAAATCGGCTTATGATAACTGGCCTCGTCCGGTGCGCCAAAAGAAACGCCGGTGTCGCGCGCGGTCCGAACCAGTTGGCCGTTTGGCGGCACTGTCTTGATCCCCTTGATCGCCTCAACCAGCGGAACGTTCACGACGTCACCCGCTTGCAAAGCCACCATTACGCCTTTTTCCCCATTCGCCAGCGCGCGTACGGCGCACGAGCCGAAGTTGGTCGCCAGCATCCGATCGAAAGCGTTCGGGCGGCCGCCTCGTTGGAGGTGGCCGAGGACCACGCAGCGGGTTTCTCTGCCGGTAACCTCCTGGAGATCCCGTTGCAGGTGCTGGCCGATCCCGCCCAACCGGGGTGCACGATGTCCATCACCCTTGTCTTGATAAATCAACTCGTGTCCGATCTCAGTCGCGCCTTCGGCGACCACAATAATACTAAAGTTTGATCCGCTCGCGTCGCGTGCGCGCACTTTCTCAACAACTGTGTTGAGGGAAAACGGAATCTCCGGAATAAGGATCACGTCCGCTCCACCGGCGATTCCGGAGTGTAGCGCAATCCAACCGGCGTGACGGCCCATCACTTCCAGAATCATCACCCGGTCGTGCGACTCCGCGGTCGTGTGCAGCCGGTCCAGGGCTTCGGTGGCGATATCGAGCGCGGTGACAAACCCGAAAGTCAGCTCTGTGCAGGACAGATCGTTGTCGATCGTCTTGGGAACGCCGCAAACCGGAACGCCGCGCTGGTGAAACTCGTTGGCAATCGTCAACGTTCCTTCGCCGCCCAGGACCACGAGGGCATCGATCCCGAGGATCTTCATGTTGGAGATCGCTTCCTGGTACACGCTCTCGACGCTCATCGGCACGCCGTCTTTCTCGCGTTTGACGAAGTGTCCCTGGTTGCGAGTTCCGAGAATCGTGCCGCCACGCGGCAAAAGTCCCCGCACGTCAGATGGCCTGAGTGCACGAGTGCGGCTGGCGCCGAGCAGGCCGTCGAACCCGTCTTCGATTCCGATGACGCGCATGCCGTGTTCGCACGTCGCTGTCTTGACGACCGCACGAATCACCGCGTTCAGACCCGGTGCATCGCCGCCGCCTGTCAGAATTCCTATCGTTCCGTACATAACTGGACTGCGACAGTCTAACATTGCCGATTGCCAATTGCCGATTGTCAATTTGTCTTCGCGCGCGGAGCTTGAAACACAAATTGGCAATTGACAATCAACAATTGGCAATTCTTCTACGTCTGTCGTAGCATACCAACAAAATGGAAATCGATGACGACGCAAAAGAGATAGTTCGCGAGATTGGCAGCGCGATCAACGAATCCGTCGAGAACTCGACGAAGGTGGCGGAAGCGATCGAACGATTGCGTGAAGCGGGTTACGAGATGGAGTTGACGCTGCGACTCGAGATTGGTCTTAGGCCTCACGCCGGAGAAGAAGAGGGTGACAGCGATCCGGCCACGCTCGATCTTACCGATGAAGATCTACAGGTCCTGCAACGAATGAAGATCAGGATCGATCCGGAACTCTAAACACTCCCGTGCAGCACATTTGTCGCAATTTGAGCGGCTGTGATATCTTGTCTGGCTTTTAAACCTGCCCATTTGTTCGCCTTTATAGGTCGAAAGAGGAGTTCAACGACAGTATGTCTACGCCTAATGGAAACGTGACCGCCGACGGACAACACGTCGGCAAAGTCGTGCAGATTATCGGTCCGGTGCTCGACGTCGAGTTTCAGGGAGGCTATCTGCCTCCGATTTACCAGGCACTGCGAGTCGTCTCTGAAGGATTCGACGTGCCGACTGAGATCGATGTCATCGCCGAAGTCCAACAGCACCTTGGCGAAGGCCGCGTGCGAACCGTGTCCATGACGCCCACCGACGGCATGGTGCGCGGCATGAAAGCCATCGACACGGGCGGCCCGATCACGATGCCCGTCGGCGAGGGAACTCTCGGCCGCGTGCTCAACGTGATCGGCGAACCGGTGGACACGCTCGGCCCGGTGAAACACGAGCAGCGTTATCCAATCCATCGTCACGCTCCTACCTTCGAAGAACAGTCGACCGAATTGCAGATGTTCGAAACGGGCATCAAGGTCATCGACCTGATTCAGCCGTTCTTGCGCGGCGGCAAGATCGGACTGTTCGGCGGCGCGGGCGTTGGCAAGACCGTTATCGTGATGGAGTTGATCAACAACATCGCGAAAGCGCGCTCAGGTTTCTCGGTGTTTGCGGGTGTCGGCGAACGAACGCGCGAAGGAAACGACCTGCTGCGCGAAATGGTCGAATCGCAGGTTATCCAGTTTGGCGACGCGTTCAACAAGAACTTCCACGACACGGGAGCATTCGATCTAACGAAGGTTGACATGAACGCCATCGGACAGTCGAAGGTGGCGCTGATCTACGGACAGATGACGGAACCTCCCGGCGCGCGTCTCCGCGTCGCGCTTTCGGGACTCACGGTCGCCGAGTACTTCCGCGATCAAGGTCTCGACGTGCTGCTCTTCATCGACAACATCTTCCGCTTTACGCAAGCCGGTTCTGAAGTGTCGGCACTGCTCGGACGTATGCCGTCAGCGGTCGGTTACCAGCCGAACCTCGCGACCGAGATGGGCGAAATGCAGGAACGCATCACGTCGACAAAGACCGGCTCGGTCACGTCGATTCAAGCCGTTTACGTGCCCGCGGACGACTACACCGATCCGGCGCCGGCGACCACGTTCGCGCACCTCGACGCCGTTACGGCGTTGTCGCGACAAATCGTCGAGCTCGGAATTTATCCGGCTGTGGACCCGCTCTCCTCGTCATCGCGCATTCTCGATCCGCGCGTCATCGGCCAGGAACACTACGACACCGCGCAGGATGTGAAACGCGTGTTGCAGCGTTACAAAGACTTGCAAGACATCATCGCGATTCTCGGTCTCGACGAATTGTCTGACGAAGACAAGCTGGTCGTTTCGCGCGCGCGCAAGATTCAGAAATTCTTCTCGCAACCGTTCTTCGTGGCGGCGCAGTTCACGGGTCTCGAAGGGAAGTACGTCAAACTCGAAGACACTGTGCGCGGCTTCCGCGAGCTCGTCGACGGTAAGCATGACGATCTGCCGGAGCAGGCGTTCTTCATGGTCGGCACGATTGAAGAAGCGATTCAGAAAGCGAAGTCGATCGCCCAGTAGGACAAAAGTAAGAACAACTGGATATGGCAGATAGAATACAACTCGAAGTTGTTACTCCTGAACGGCGTGTGTTGGCTGAGTCGGTGGACATGGTTACGGTTCCCGGTCTCGGCGGCGAGTTAGGAATTCTTCCCGGCCACACGCCGTTGATCTCCCAACTGCAAACCGGTGTGTTGACCTACGTGCAGGACGGGAAAAGTTTTTCGTTGCACGTGTCAGGCGGGTTTGTCGAGGTGCGCGACGATCACGTTTCGGTGCTGGCGGAAGTGGCCGAGCGTCCGGATGAGATCGACGCCGCACGCGCGAAACAATCGCGTGAGCGTCTTGAGAAGCAACTCAATAGTTGGAGTGGAACTGAAGAAGACTTCGAAGTGGCGCGCGCCAAGCTGGAGCGCTCGGTGGTTCGCTTACAGCTAGCTACTTCTCGTTAGGTTGATCTCTGTGGCCCTCTGCGTCTGAACCTCTGCGTTCTCCCCAATCTTTTTCTTCTACGACTTATTAAATGGAGAGAACGCAGAGGTTCAGACGCAGAGGGCTGCAGAGAGTACGCGTAAGAAGTTACTTATGGCCTGAACCTATTGCAGCGCGCATTTCCTTCACCGCCGCATCCAATCCTACAAATATCGCGCGCGCAATGATGTTGTGCCCGATGTTGAACTCGATGATGTGCTCGATCGCCGCCACCGCGCCGACGTTCCGGTAAGTCAAACCATGCCCGGCGGCCACTAACAACCCATACTGCGCCGCCAGATCCGCCGCTTCTCGCAATCGTCGCAACTCGTGGTTCGCATGCGCCGCGCCTTCTCCGTGCAGCCCGCGCGCGCCTAACATCGCATCCGCATAAGCCGCCGTACACAACTCCACTTGCTGTGCCCCAACGTCATGCGCGCGTTCGATCTGCTCCGAATCAGGATCGATAAAGAGACTGGCGAGTATGCCGCTTTCACGCAGCGCGTCCACCGCTTTGCGCACCGTCTCGACGTTCGACTTAACGTCCAGCCCGCCTTCGGTGGTTATCTCATCCGGCCGCTCCGCCACGAGCGTGACTGCATCAGGCCGTCCCTGCCGCGCGATGTCCAACATCTCGTCCGTCGCCGCCATTTCCAGGTTGAGATAAGTCGTAACTGATTCGCGCAACAGGCGAATGTCGTGGTCCTGGATGTGACGGCGATCGCCACGCAGGTGGACCGTGATTCCATCGGCGCCTGCTTGCTCACAAGCCATCGCGGCGGCGATCACACTTGGCTCAGGCGCACGCCGCGCCTGCCGCACCGTGGCGACGTGATCGATATTGACGTTTAGACGTGCAGTCATCTGCTGGTGATCCTACTCCGCTTTGGTCCGATCGTGCACGGCGCGAATGGCGCTGTCGTAAACGCCGCGGCGTGCTTGTTGTCGAATCAGCCCGACTTCGCTGAGCATCCGGAAACTGTCGTTGAAGAGATTGATCTTGCTCCCTTCATTGTGGTCCCAACGCACCGGGACTTCTCGCAGCCGCAGCCCGGCGCGAAACGCAAGATAAAGCAGTTCGACGTCAAACCCGAAACGGTCGACAGTCGCCGCTTCGACCAACGGGCGGCAGACAGTCATGTTGAAAGCTTTGAAGCCGCATTGCGTGTCCCAGAACGGCAGGCCCGTCGCCAGGCGCACGGCCAGATTGAAAATACGCCCGCCTTGTTCGCGCCGCCACGGTTGATGCACGCCGATCAGTTTTCGATCGAGTGCGCGCGAGCCAAACGTCACGTCACATTCGTTGTTCAGAATCGGATCGATCAGTTTTGGCGTCTCGGTTATCGGCGTCGAAAGATCGGCGTCGGAAAAGAGCGCGACTTCACCGCGCGCCGCGAGCAGACCGAGACGCACGGCGCGGCCTTTTCCTAGATTTGATTTGTAGCTGATAACGGAGGTGCGGACCGGGGCGCTGCTCGCAAACGACTGGCGCGCGAGCGCCGCGGTGTCGTCACTGGAGCCGTCGTCGACTACGATTACTTCGCCCTGCGGATAATTCTGGCGCATGTAGTCTACGACCGCCTTCAGGCTGTTACCCAGCCGGACCGATTCGTTAAAAGCAGGAATTACGATCGAGAGAAATTCGGACATTCGGGTGCTCAATCGCAATATAACATACGGATCAAAGCCCCTCGGTTCACTTTCAAAAGTGGTGTCTTAAATTCAACTCTGCGTTCTCTGCGTACCTCTGTGATCTCTGCGTTAAGAATTGAATTGCAAGCATATCAAACGCAGAGATCACAGAGGTACGCAAAGAACGCAGAGAGGCTGTTCAAAATTAAGCCAGTACCCTTTCGAAACTCCGCTCCGGGGAGCAGCGGCCTCTGTGTTATATTTTGGCAATGGAAGTCGCCCGCCAATTGGAACCAGCCTCGCCGGACTACAAAGGTGGCTGGATTACGAGGAAATTCACGGCGACTGCGATGGCCGTCATCGTGGTAGCCGCGATTGCCGGCGGCATCATCGGCAGTGCGCGAAAACTCAGCGGGTTCACTTCCAGCAGCGCTAATAATTCCTATCGCGTCGTCGACGAAATCGAAAAGGATTACAACGAGGCAATCGCGACCATCACGTCCAATTATTCCGGCGACATCGATCACGAGAAAGCAACGCAAGCGGCCATTCAAGGCATGCTTTCGACACTCGATCCGCATTCCGCTTATTTCCCGTACGGCGAATTCAAGAAACTCAGAGAGGATCAGGATTCTCGCTTCTACGGTATCGGCGTAACGATCGTGCAGCATCGTGACGGCGTTTACATTCAGTCGGCCGTCGAAGGCGCGCCGGCCGCGAAGCTCGGGTTGCGCTACGGCGATCGGATCGTCGAAGTCGACGGAAAGGACTCGCGCGACTGGACCAGCGAACAAGTTTCCAAGAACGTTCGCGGTGGTTTGGGCGAAGAGGTGACGATCAAGGTCGAACGCGCGGGCATGCAAGCGCCGTTGTACGTCAAGATCGTTCGTGCCGCCGTGCCGTTGCCGACGATTCGCAACGCGTATATGATTCGCCCCGGCACCGGCTACATCGGTTTAACCGGCGGGTTTCAACGTTCGAGCGACGAAGAGTTGTCGAAGGCGATGAAGCGTCTTCAGGAACAGGGAATGCGGCAGCTTGTGCTCGATTTGCGCGGCAATCCCGGCGGGTTACTCGATCAAGCTATAGATGTCGCCAGCGAGTTTTTGCCGCGCGGCCAGGTGATCGTTTCGGTTAAAGGGCGGACTGAGTACAGCGAGCCGATCGTTTACAAATCAAATGGATCTGATCCGGCTAGTATGCCGCTCGTGATCCTCGTCAATCGAAATACCGCGTCGGCGTCGGAAATCGTGGCGGGAGCGATTCAGGATCATGGACGCGGGTTGATCGTCGGCGAAACGAGTTTCGGCAAAGGCCTGGTCCAACGAATCTTTCAGTTGCCGTTCAATACCGGCCTGACGTTGACGACTGCGCGTTACTACACGCCGTACGGGCGTTCCCTGCAGCGGGATTATTCAAGCGGATCGCTCTACGATTACTACACGCGTCACGATCCGAATGAGACACCGCCGCCGGCGACCAGCAATGGACCACGGAACCTCGAGTCGCCGCTGGCGATAGCTTCGCCGACGCCGCATCCGCATAGTGGACCAGGCGTGCAAACGGCGGTGGGCCGCGTGTTTTATGGCGGCGGCGGGATCACGCCTGACATCGAAATTAAAGAGCCGGTGAACACGCCAACGCGATTGCGCATCGCCGAAGCGGCGTTTCATTTCACGCGTCAGTTGGCAGCGGGAGTTTTGCCGGGGCTGGAAGCTTATAAAGTCGACAAGGTCCAGTATGGCAAGAGCGCGAAACCGACTGACTTCCAGATCACCGAGCGCGTGATCGAAGCGTTTCGCACTTTCGTGCGCACGCAGCCTGACTTTCACGTGTTGCCGGCGCAGATCGACGAAGAGCTCGAGTTTACGAAACTCCGGCTGCGCCAGGAGATCATCACGGCTTCATTCTCAAACGACGCCGGCGCTCGCGTGCTGCTCGACAGGGATGTTCAAGTCCTCCGTGCGCTCGATGCACTTCCCGACGCCAAGCGTCTCGCCGACAATGCTCGCAACGGCGTCTGGCAAGGCTGAGGTTTGATGGTCCAAAATCGGTAATCTACGGTATACCCATTCCTCTCACGCTTAGTTATTCTCTGGAACCCCCTCGTAGTGTCGACTCCCATATGAACCCGCTTGCCCTGTGAAGAGGAGGATTCAATGTTCCGCATACTCACTGTGATCGCTTTACTCTTGTTGTTCACGACTGCTCCGGTTTATTCAGGACCAGCAAATCCAAAAACTATCTCGATAGCCGCGGCGCGCGCGCTGCCATTGGGCACCATTGTTACTATAGATGGCGTCGTCACGGTGCCGTCCGGCGCCTTCAGTTCCAGCACGTTCGATCAGGGCTTCGCGATTCAGGATCGCACGGGCGGGATCTACGTCAGCACTCCCGATAATCTCGGCTTCGGGTTGCGACGCCAGGTTCGGGTAACGGGACGACTTGCCGACACGGTACAACCGGGCCTGCTTGTGCTTGTCGACGTGACCGACGTCAAAGTTCACGGAGCCGGTCCCAAAGTGCGGCCGCTTGCGGTTGCGACCGGCGATGTTGGCGAGGACACTGAAGGCCAACTCGTCACGATAACCGGAACGATCACGCAACCTGTCATAAATGATCTTCCCTTCGGCTTCATCATCTTTCTCGACGATGGTTCCGGCGAAGTTCATTCGTTTGTCTCTGCGTCGACTGGCATAGACGTGAGTGGTTTAAGTCCGGGCCAGACGATCGAGGTCACCGGATTTAGCAGCCAGTTTGCGGCTTCCTTCGAAGTCGATCCGCGGGTGCAATCCGATATCCGTGTGTTGGACTGATGCTTCTCATCTAACTTTCAAGTCGAGACTCATACAGACTGCGCTCGAACAGCGGGGTAGATTCCATTCTGATGACCCTGCCAACTCTTTATCGAAAACTGTACGTGAGGTTTCGCAGAATCCGAAATGACGCGCAAAGAATTCGCTTGCCGTGGAAGTCAAAAGTACGACTCTTTCCACGCCGTTGTTTGTTGCGCGTTCGAGAAGAGGCTTTCGGTCAATCGAGAACCAATCCCGCAGCCTTGATATTCCGGAGCAACCGCAGCGGATCTCAGTAGTGCGGTATTGCCATGTCGTTCCAGTCCGATCGTGGCGATAAGTCGTGACGATTCGTCTCTGACAACGAGAAAACCGCTGACGTTTTCCGCGACTCCATCGTGCGGCAACTGGACCTGAGAGAGTAGCTCCAGAATGCTCGCAAATCGTCAGGTGAAGCATCAGTGACAGTGATGTTTTCGCAGTTCATTTTGATCCGATCTCCTGAGGGCAGCAGCCAATTTGAGCCGGTCCAGATTGTCCAGTGGAATCGATGTAAATAGTCAGAGCCGGCGATTGATCTGGAAAGCCACTTCCTTAAATGCACGATACTTTTCTGCATCGTTCCCTCTACAGCGGCGGGATCGGGACTCGACCAGTGCGCCACGATTGGCTGACCGGGCCAGATCGGACATGTTTCGCGAGCGTTGTCGCACACGGTAACGACGAAATCAAACTCTATGTCATTGAATTCTTCCCAGGATTTGCTCCGAGCCTCCGAGGCATCGATGTTGTAAACGTCCTTTAAAACCTGAATGGCTAACGGATTGACTTTGCCCGTGGGAAACGAACCCGCACTGAATACCTGAAAGCGTGACCCGCCCAGCTGTCTCAATAGATACTCGCCAAAAATGCTGCGGGCAGAATTGCCGGTGCATAGAAATAAAAACTTATACGGTTTGCTTTCCATATATCTATTCATTTTGTGCCGGCATTAGCCATCGAAACAGGATCGTTGCGGCGATACCGCCTGCGAGTTGGGCCAGACAAAACCAGGCACATCAACCGGACGGATTCCCGCAAAGGTGTCACTCAAGCAACGCGCGATGGTTACTGCCGGATTAGCAAAAGACGTTGAAGCCGTAAACCAGTACGCTGAACTTATGTAGGCTCCGACAGCGACCGCTACAACGGCAATGGTCGAACGGCTGGCGCCGAGAATCACACTTACCAATCCGAGTGTCGCGATGAACTCGCTGAATAGTTGGGCCATGCCGGTTCTGGGATGATGAGAAACAAAAACGGCCGGCAGACCGAACATCAGATTTGCCGCGATAACGCCGCCAATTCCACCTGCTAATTGCGCCAGCACATAGAAGGGAACTTCGCTCCAGGCCAAATCGTGGCGTAACGCAAAAGAGAGTGTCACGACTGGATTGAAGTGCGCACCCGATACGGCGCGAAACTAATAATCAAAGCGACAAGCGCGGCTCCTGTGGCCGCAGTGTTGGCGAGCAGGGCGAGAGCCGTGTTGCCGTTTGCAAGGCGCTCAGCCATGATGCCCGATCCAACCACTGCCGCCAGCAAGAAAAACGTTCCTAATGCCTCAGCAACAACCCGCTTTGCTAACGGCTGACGCATTCGTGACTCCAATCGGTGTTGGCGCACAGCACGCAGCCGCGCTTTCTGTTTTCAGCGCTTCGGTGTTGCCGGGTTCTCTTAATTTTGTTCCGCACTCACATGGCGCGGTTTCGGCAAGATTGTCCTCGAGGACGACGAACACTTCCCACTCGTTGCCATCAGGATCGCGCACCCAGGTCTTGTCTTGCAGCGCATAACAGCAATTGGTTTGCATTTCGTCGCGCGTGAGCAAGCCCTCGTTGGTCCACCGTTCACGAACGACGAGCACATCGTGCGTGGATGCCACCTGAATTCCAAGGTGCGACAGCGCACCACGTTCGTTAAAAACGTGCTGATTGAGCGTTAGATTCAACGGTGGATTCTGAACGTCGAATTTTGCGTAACCCGTTCGCACCTTGCTGGGTTCGATTCCCAAAAGTTTTCGATAAAACTCCGAGACTCGCTTCGACGTCTTTAACGTTCAAAGCCAGATGCGCCTTTAGTGCCTGAACCGATTTCTGTTCGTTCTGCATTTCCTATACTCCTTCGCGTTGACATATGCATAGGCGTATATACGACGCAGTATCGGGCAACATACATATGTCAAGGCATATGTGTTGTGTGATATTATGCAGGCGTTATGAGCAGTAAAGAGAAACGTTTTGATCGTGAATTGTTCTTTCGCGCGTTGGCGGATGCGACGAGGCTGCGGATTATTAACCTGATTGGGGACCAGGAGGTCTGCGTTTGTTATTTCGTCGAGATCCTGAAAACGAACCAACCGAAGATTAGCCGCCATCTGGCTTACTTACGTCGAGCGGGTATTGTCGCTGCGAGGCGTGAAGGAATCTGGATGCACTATCGGATCTCGACGCCGGCGATGAGAACGCCGCAAAAGTGCTTGGGGATGTGCGCGAGTGGCTCGCAAAGGACCCGGCTATGCAGCAAGACCGCAAGCGGTTAGACAAGATCTGTTGTGCGCCGGAATTACCGGTCCAGCTGCAGGGCAGTCCGCGACCTGTTCAGAAGCCTGTACAGATACAGGTCTCTTGAGATTCATTGGCGCACGAGGCGGAAATTGTCGAACAGCACGAGACCGGCAGCCGAAGTTTCGGGTGTCCAGGTGCCGGCTTTTAGTTCGATGAGTAGCGCGCCGAGTGGAATTGAAGCCGTGTTCCAGGGTTCGCTGTAGCGAATGGTCCAGGGACCGGGGGTGCCGCTGTCGTCAGTGGCTGTTTCGAAGACGACTTTTCCGGTGGCTGCTTCGTGGCGGATGCGCCAGTAGCGATGTGTCGTTGGGTTGTAAGCGGCGATGAACAGGTTTTGTTTGCCGCCCGCGATTCGCGACTGGCAGATGAAGATTCCTTCCTCGACGTAGATGCGATAGTAGTTGTGCGCATCGATTCCGACCGTGAACATCGCGTCGGCTTTCGTCGTTGGCGATGGTCCTTGCACCAATTCGACGTAGCCATATGCGCCGGTGAAGTTGAAGGTGCTCGCCGAGCGGATTCCGTTGTAGTGCGATGCTGATTGGCCGGCGAATAGTGGACCGATCTGCAATCGCTGGGCGGTCTCGCTTGCGGGTACGGAAGCGTCGGTGAAGCCGCTGAAGAGATTGTTCAGTTGCCACTTTGCGAAGTTCAACGAGTTGTCGTTGAAGTTGTCTTCGAGTAGGTACCGTTTCCGACGGTGTTGGTGTCGGAGTAGGCGTCGGAGTTGGAGTTGGTGTAGGGGTCGGAGTGGGCGTCGGGGTTGGAGTGGGGGTTGGCGTTGGAGTTGGCGTTGGTGTCGGAGTTGGCGGTGGTGGACCACCGGAAGCCGGCAACACGGTGTTGTCGTTCTTCAGTGCGCCCGGTGAGTTGTTCAAATATGTTCCGGGCGACAGGACGATCTGATCGATCGAGATACCATCTTCGCGGCCTTGCACGCGGATCGTGTGTGTGCCGGTCGATTGGAAGAATATCTGCGGTCCGAAGACGCCGATGCCCCAACCGTTGTCCTGCCATCCCCAGCCGCTCAGGCCGCAGCCCGAACAGTCTTCGAGATTGATCTCCGCGCCGGATTGTCGTGCCGATGCGAAAGACGGGCGCGCCGCTGCTGTTGACGCTATCGGAGAACTGCACCCACACCGAATCGTTGCCCCAAAAATCGTCCTAGCGCTTTGGCGCGAATCCACAGACGATATGGCCGGCCGGCTTCGGCGGTGAATGTCATTTCAAAATAGTGCGGTGGATTAGCGGATGGCGTGGTGATTTTCGGCACGCCGGCGTCGGCGTGTTGGAGACGAATGCCTGCGGCGGCGGTTAGGTCGGAAACAGTGGACCACGCAGCCCACCTTCACCGGCGCTTGTCCAGCGTACAGAACGACTTCGGCCGACGAGTTGGCGGCGGCGGAGGTGTCGGTGTAGGCGTGGGAGTTGGTGTCGGTGTAGGAGTTGGAGTCGGCGTCGGCGTCGGCGTTGGTGTTGAAGTGGGCGTCGGTGTTGGAGTGGGTACAGGAGTCGGCGTAGGCGTCGGCGCAGTTCCGGAAACAGTGAACCGCCACATCGGTCCCGTTGCCGTCTGATTCGCCATCGTCTTGCCGACGACGCGCCAGTAATACGTAACGCCACTCTGCAACCCGGAAACCAGATAGCTCTCCGAGCCCGTCCGATCCCAACGTCCCCGTAATCACATCCGACGCCACCAGCGTCAAGTTGTTCTCATTCGTCCCGAGATAGACGTCGTACTTGTGCGCCCAACCGCCGCCTTCCCACGTCAGCATCGCCGAGGTTCCGGCAACGCCATTGTTAGCCGGGCGAAAAATTCACCGGAACACTCGGCGGCAGCGGCACAAACGGCTCATACTCCGTCGCCGAGTTCCACTTCCGATTGAACTGATTCGACGAACCACTGAAAGAACCACGTCTTGTTCGTGAAATAGTTGTGCTCTTCCTGATAATTGAACGACTGCCAGCTCCAATTCGACGAACCGAAAATCGTCAACCCGCTGCCCGTAAAGCGAAACAGATTTCTGGTGATTCAACCCACGATGCTTGCGCATCTGGATCTGCACACCCGCCGCATACAGCCGATCGACGTTGTAAGGCCCGGTGAATTCGGCGCCAAGCCTGCTCGCGTCGAAGCGGTACTCATGAGGCTCGGCTAGCAATCGCACCGGCACGCCACGCGCCAGCGCGCGCAGCAACGCATCGCAGATCCCGACGTCCGTCAGCCGATACATCGTGAGATCGATCTTCTGCGTTCTCGCGATCGATCTCCGCAATCGTGCGTGCGCCGTAATCTTCCGCCGGGTTGTTGTTGGGCAGAAAGTTCACCGCCGGATCGATCGGATGAATGTCGGATACTTGCGCGTCAGCGCGCCGGTGATGTTCGCGTAGTTGCCGTAGAGAATCGTGTCGGTCCAGACGTCGTCATAACGTCGTCTTGAAGCTGTTGACGACTGCCGGATCGTCGCTGAAATACCACGCTCCATCGACGTAATTCGCAAACGGCTCGTAAGGCGCAACGTCCGCGTCGCCGAAGTTCGAACCGGTAAAGACCACCTTGTTCTGGCCGGCGAAGAGCGCCAACTTAACGTGGATGATGCCGTCGCCGAGCTTGTAACGCATCGGAATGCCTGCGGCTTTGAATTTATCGATCATCGGCTGGTTTATGCGGAAACTTCAGATTGCCGCGCGGCTCGACGACCAGACGCACGGGAACGCCCGCGTGATGCCGGGCGATCACTGTCGTCGGCAAGCCCCGGAAGCTCGATCATGTAGAACGCCATGTCGATGCCGACCGTCTCGGCGCGCACGTATTCCACGATTTGCGCGTAACAGTTTTCGAATGACGGATCGCAAAGACGCTCTTGCGCGAAGACGCGCGGTGAAGCAGCAAGAGAAAACCCAACCACAACCAACCAGAAAGCGAAAACCAAACGAAGCCGGCTGATCATGATCCGAATTCTCCCCTTGCGCGAATGAAGTGCGGCGCGATTCTAAATCAGCGGCAATGGTAAAAGTGTTTCGAGATTGTCTGGAAAGGGTTTGGCGTACTCTGCGGTCCTCTGTGTTCTCTGCGTTTTACATGTGTGTGGCTCGGTTTAACGCAGAGAGCACAGAGGACCGCAGAGTTACGCAGAGATCTTCGTCAAACGCTCACTCTATTGCATTCGAGCCGTCACTTTATTTATATTCCGCAACGAACCTACGAAAAATTGGGTTGCGTTGCTGCCGTTCTACAGCCTTTTCCAAGGCACATAGTTCTATCCCGCAGAAGTTTAGATACCGAATTAAATTGAAAGGACACTTTCGGATGAAAGACCGGTCCCGCTCCGTTTACGATTTTGGCCTCCTACTGGTGATCGTTTTTGCTGTGGCTCTGGCTACGGTGACGGTGTATTCGCAAAACACTGCGACGCCTCAGAATCAGGCCACGCCTGCCGCCGCGCAGAGTCCGAGCCCGACGCCCAGTCCCACGCCGACGCCGATCAACTGGTCGAGCGATCCCATGCTGAAGCGTTTCGTCTTCCGCAACATCGGACCGGCCAGCATGGGCGGACGCATCGACGACATCGCCTGCGCGGAACAGAACCCGTACGTCATCTACGTTGGCTTTGCGACCAACGGCGTTTGGAAGTCGACGAACAACGGCACGACCTGACGCCGATCTTCGAAGACTACGGCACACACTCGATCGGCGACATTGCCGTCGCGCCTTCCGATCCCAACATCGTTTGGGTCGGCACCGGCGAGCCGAATAACCGGCAAAGCTCGAGTTACGGCGATGGCATCTACAAGTCGATCGACGCCGGCAAGACGTTCACCAAGATGGGCCTCGAAGACTCGCAAACAATCGCGCGCATCGTGATCGATCCGAAAGATCCCAACATCGTCTACGTCGCGGTGCTCGGCCACCTGTTTGGCGCAAACAAAGAACGCGGCGTTTTCAAAACCACCGACGGCGGACGCACCTGGACCAACGTCAAGTTCATCGACGAAGACACCGGTTTCACAGACATCGCGATGGACGCGTCAGACAGCAAGATTCTCTACGCCGCTTCGTATCAGCGACGCCGCACCAACTATCGGTTTCAATGGCGGTGGACCAGGCAGCGGCATCTGGAAAACGATCGACGCCGGCAAGACCTGGAAGAAACTCGAAGGCGCCGGTTTGCCGGAAGGATTATTCGGGCGCATCGGTCTCGACGTTTCTCGTTCGAATCCGAACATCCTTTACGCGCAGATAGAAGTTGGCGCGAGTACCGGAACGGGCGGTGAGGAGAGCACGTTCGGCGGGCAAGTTGCGCCGAGCCCGAGTCCTTCTCCGTCAGCGTCTGCGTCGCCTCGGGCCGCACCATCTCCGAGCCCATCGCCGTCGCCACAGCCTCCCGATCCGAAAAAAGCAGGCGTCTGGCGTTCTGACGACAAAGGAAAGACGTGGCGCATCGTCAGTAACGAAAACAACCGTCCGATGTACTACAGCCAGATTCGCGTCGATCCGCGAAATCCGGAAACTGTCTACGTCGGCGGCTTGAACTTCAGCAAATCAACTGACGGCGGCAAGACCTTCAAATCGCTGCAAGCCGGCATCGCCCACAGCGACAACCACGCGATCTGGATCAATCCGGCGAACAGCGATCACCTGCTGGTCGGCAACGATGGCGGTTTGAACGTCAGTTACGATCAGGGCGCAACCTGGGAGTTCGTCAACACGATTCCCGCCGCGCAGTTCTATGCGATCGGCGTCGACATGCGAAAGCCTTATTACGTTTACGGTGGTTTGCAGGACAACGGCTCGTGGGGTGGTCCAAGCCATGACACGAAGCCAGCAACGGCATCACTAACGCTGACTGGTATCGCGTCGGTGGCGGCGACGGTTTCTACACGCAGATCGATCCGACGGACCACAACATCGTCTACGCGGAATCGCAGGGCGGAGCGGTGCAGCGGCTGGATCTGCGCACGGGAAGAAGTGTGAGCATTCGTCCGCGCGGTCTGCCGCAACGTCGCGGTCAAGGCCCAGGTGGTGCTCGTCCGAGCCCCTCGCCGGGAGCAAGTCCGTCGCCGGAAGCCTCGCCGACGCCAGACACGCAAGCGCAGCTCGCAGCTTTCGCGGCGGCGCAGGGATTTGGTGGTTTTGGCGGCGGCGCCGGTTTGCAATCGAACGTCGTTCCGACGCCACCAGCCGGGCGAGGTCTATCGCTTCTACTGGAGCACGCCGATTCATCTCTCGCCGCACAATCCGCGCGTCCTTTACGTCGGCGGTAATCGGCTGTTCCGATCGATGGACCGGGAAACACATGGACGGCGACGGCCGATCTAAGCAAACAGATCGATCGCAACACGCTGTCGATCATGGGCGTGTCCGGCAAGGATCCGATGGCGTCCAAGACACGACGGCTACACCGGCTACGGTTACATCGTAACTGTTGCCGAGTCGCCGAAGGTGCCGGGAATACTCTGGGTCGGAACTGACGACGGCAACGTGCAGGTCAGCCGCGATGGTGGCGCTACCTGGACCAACGTCAGCAAGAACGTCCCGGGCATCGGCGAGACGTATCACATCTCGCGCGTCGAGCCGTCGCGTTACGACGCGGGCACGTGCTATCTCGCTGTCGACGGTCATCGTCTCAACGATATGAAGCCGTACGTGTTTGTTACTACGGATTACGGCGCGACCTGGACGTCGATCGTCAACAACCTGCCGAAGTGGGGTAACGTCAACGTCGTCAAGGAAGATCCGAAGAACAAGGATCTGCTGTACGTCGGCACGGAGTTTGGTTTGTTTATCTCGCTGGATGGCGGCAAGGAATGGAAGCCATTCATGTCGGGCATGCCGACGATGCGCATCGACGACATCCTGGTCCATCCACGCGACAACGATCTCGATCATCGGCACGCACGGGCGTGGCATCTACATCCTTGACGACATCACGGCGTTGCAGCAGTTGACGCAGAAAGTGAGGGATTCAGAAGCGCACCTGTTTGAAGTCAGGCCGGGAACGATCTGGATGAACGATCCGCGCCTGGGACGATACTGGGGCGGCGCGAAGCTTTTCCGCGGCAGCAATCCCGCGCCGGGAACGGCAATCAGCTACTACCTGAAGTCTGCTCCCAGCGGCGATGTGAAGATCACGATCTCCGACTACACCGGGAAAGTCGTGCGTAACATCACCGGCACGAAGGAAGCCGGTTTGAATCGCATTCAATGGAACCTGCGTGGCGATCCGCCTCCGCGTCCTGCCGGTGGTGGCGGCTGGCGGCGGCGGTGGTGGTGGCGGCGGTGGCGGTGGTGGTTTCGGAGGTATCTTCAACCTCGGCCTGCCGCTGGAAGCCGGCACCTACGTCGTGAAGCTGTCAGTTGGTGGCAAGGACTACACGACAGAAGGCCGTTATCGAAAACGATCCCGGAATGTGAGCTTTAGATCACTCTGCGCGATCACACATTTCAAATAGTAAGTCTCAGGCATGGCGACCAGCACCGGATGGTCCGTCGCCTGCATTCGTTTTTCCACGATCTGCACGCGCCGGTGTGCGTCGATCGCCGCCTGGTCCAACACTCTCGAGAAACAGCTCTTCGGAAACGTGATACGAGCAGGTGCAGGTGACTAGCACGCCGCCGCGATTCAGCAACTTCAACGCGCGCAAGTTGATTTCCTTGTAACCACGCAACGCCGACTTCAAGCTCGCCCGGTTCTTCGCGAAAGCCGGCGGATCGAGCACGATCGTGTCGAAGCGTTCGCCTGCAGCTTCCATCTCTCGCAACGCATCGAAAACATTTGCTTCACGAAACTCGACGTTCGTCGAATTGATTGACTGCGGCATTGCGTTCGGCTGCCGCGACTGCTTCGCCTGAGATGTCGATGCCGATCACGTTTTCGCAAACGCTCGCGAGATGCAGCGCAAACGCGCCGTTGAAAGTGAAGCAATCGAGGGCGCGTGTTTTGTTTGTCGTCTGCGGCGGCGTTGCGCGCGGCGAGACGGTTCTCGCGTTGATCGAGAAACGATCCGGTCTTCTGTCCGCCTAACGGTGCGACGACGAAACGGAGACCGTGTTGCAGTGATTTCAAACTCTTCCGGCGCTTCGCCGTAGATCGTCGCAGCTGATCAACGGCAATCCTTCGAGCTGTCGCACGCGCGCATCGTTTCGTTCGATGATCGCGCGCGGGTTGAATTGCTTCGACCAGTATCTCGACGATCGTCGACTTCAATGCTTCGGTGCCTTGCGACAGTGTTTGCAGCACGAGCACGTCGTCGTAGCGATCGACGATCAGCGACGGCAGCAGATCGCCTTCCGAGTAGATGACGCGGTAGGCGTTTGTGTCCGGCGGGACGTGCCGCCGGCCCGCAGCTTCTCGATTCGTCTGTCGCCACCAATCGCGATCGATCTCTTCGTGCCTTGCGTCAGAAACCGCAGCGCGATTTGCGAGGTGTCGCTGAAGAATGCCTGGCCGATGAAGTTGCCGCGTTCGTCGTTGACGGAAACGATTGAGCCGCCTTCGGCGTCGACCTCGACCACGTCGCTGCGATAGATCCAGAGATGCCCCTGGCGCACGCGGTCGGCGCCTTTTTTGTTCACTCGCGCTGTTTTCATCGCATTCGTGTCTTATCATTCTGCGCACTTCGAAACATCCGGTTCGTGTCAATCGTGTAAGGCTCGACTGTCACTAATAAGCTATCGCTGCAATCGCTCGATTCGCATGGCTATGAAGACAAAAGACGAGCGACGCGAGCACTTCGAGACTCCTTCCGGCATCGAACTGCCCGTCGATTTCAATCCTGCAAACACTGACCCGCTCGATTACGAAGCGGACCTCGGCGCGCCCGGGCGAGTTTCCGTACACGCGCGGCATCTATCCGAACATGTATCGCGGCCGGCTTTGGACCATGCGCCAGTACGCGGGCTATGCGACCGCCGAAGAATCGAATGCGCGCTACAAATATCTGCTGGCCCAGGGCACGACCGGGCTTTCGGTCGCCTTCGATCTGCCGACGCAGATCGGTCTGGACTCCGACGATCCGCTGGCGACTGGGCGAAGTTGGGAAAGTCGGCGTCGCGATCGATTCGCTCGAAGACATGGAGCGGCTGTTTGACGGCATTCCGCTCGACGAAGTCTCGACGTCGATGACGATCAACGCGACGGCGGCGATCCTGCTGTCGCTGTATCTCGCCGTTGCGCGCAAGCAAAACGTCTCGTTCGACAAAGTCGAGGCACGATTCAGAACGATATTCTGAAGGAGTACATCGCGCGCGGCACTTACATCTATCCGCCGGCGCCGTCGCTGCGTCTCATCACCGACACGTTCGCTTTTTGCGCGCGCGAAGTGCCGAACTGGAACACGATCTCGATCAGCGGCTATCACATTCGCGAAGCCGGCTCGACCGCCGTGCAGGAAGTCGCGTTCACTCTCGCCGACGCCATTGCGTATGTCGAAGCGGCGCTCGAGGCCGGGTTGGAGATCGACGATTTCGCGCCGCGCATCTCGTTCTTCTTCAACTCGCACAACAACCTGCTGGAAGAGATCGCCAAGTTTCGCGCGGCGCGACGGCTTGTGGGCGCGCATCATGCGCGATCGTTTCAAGCGCGCGATCCGCGTTCGCTGATGCTGCGCTTTCACACGCAGACGGCCGGCTCGTCGCTGACGGCGCAACAGCCGGAAGTAAACATCGTGCGCACGACGATTCAGGCGCTGGCCGCGGTGCTGGGCGGCACGCAGTCGCTGCACACGAACTCGATGGACGAAGCGCTGGCGTTGCCGACCGAAGATGCGGCGCGCCTCGCGCTGCGAACGCAGCAGGTGATTGCTTACGAATCGGGCGTCGCCGATACGGTCGATCCGTTGGCGGGCTCGTACGCGATCGAAGAGTTGACGACCGAAGATCGAAGAACGCGCGCGAAGATTATCTGAAGAAGATCGATGCGATGGGCGGAATGCTGCGCGCGATCGAAACTGGTTACGTGCAGCGCGAGATTCAGGAGGCGGCGTATCGTTATCAGCGGGCGGTCGAAGCGCAGGAAGAGATCGTCGTCGGCGTGAATCGCTTTCAGCTCGAAGATGAACCGCCGATGCCGCTGTTGCGGATCGATCCGGCGTTGGAACAAGCGCAGGTCGAGCGCGTGAAAGCACTACGTGCGCGTCGCGATGCCCACGCGGTTGAAAAAGCACTGGCCAAACTGGAGCAAGCCGCGGCGAACGACGGAGAATTTGATGCCGCGAATTCTTGCGTGCGTCGAGGCTTATGCCACCGTTGGCGAGATCAGCAACCGCTGCGACGCGTTTGGGGCGAGTATCGCGAAACATCAACAGTTTAGATCTCCCGCAAAGGCGCAAAGGCGCAAAGCAAGAGGCCAAGTGGATTTCGTGTTTCCCTTTGCGTCTTTGCGCCTTTGCGGGAGACATGCTTGGAGAGTTGCATGAATCGAAGAGACTTTTAATAAGTCATTAGCTTTGAGCGGGCTGCTGATGGGTTTTGGCGGCGTCTCCGCCGTCGCAAGCAAACCCGCCCCGCAGTTTTCCATCACGATGGACGACTTCAACTGGCGCAACGCAGTCAAACAAACCGCGCAGGAACGCAACGAGTCGATCCTCAACACGCTAAACAAACACTCGATCAAAGCCGCTCTCTTCGTGATGGGCCGCAACATCGAGGACCAGCAAGGTAAAGATCTGCTTGCCGCGTGGGACAAAGCCGGACACCTGATCGGCAATCACACCTACTCGCATCGCAACTTCAACGCTCCGACCAGCGACGTAAAGTTCTACGAGGAAGACATCCTGCGCGCGGAAAACCTCCTCAAGGAATTCCCTCGTTTTCGTAAATATCTCCGCTTCCCGATGCTGAAAGAGGGCGACACCGCCGCGAAACGCGACGCCCTGCGCTCCTTTCTCGCGCAACACGGTTATCGCAACGGCCACGTCACCATCGACAACTCCGACTGGGCCATCGATCTGCGTCTGACCGCGCGCTTGAGCAAAGATCCGTCCGCCGACCTGAAACCGTATCGTGAGTTCTATCTCGAACACATGTGGGCGCGCGCCGAGTATTACGACGCGCTCGCGCAACGCGTCCTCAACCGTCCGGTGAAGCACACGATCCTGACGCACTTCAACCTCCTGAACGGTCTCTTCCTGAACGACGTGATCGACATGCTGAAAGGAAAAGGCTGGCAACCCATCGACGCGGAAGACGCCTTCGCCGACTCCGTCTTCCTGGCCCAACCAAAAATCGTTCCCGCCGGCGAGAGCCTCATCTGGTCGCTGGCCAAAGAGAAGGGAACGATCGCGAAGTCGCTGCGCTATCCCGCCGAAGACGGCGAGTATGAAAACAAGCGCATGAACAAACTTGGACTCTAGGATTTGATCGCCATGACCCCCAAAAACTCATTGCTGATTTGTATCATCCTCGCGTTCGCGGGAACCGCCCTCGCCCAGACGCCGTCACCTGCGCCGACAAAGCAGGCTGAGCTGAGTTCGTGGCAGAGGTATGCAGTTAAAGATGAAGGGATTTCCGCTTTGTTTCCGACCGAGCCGGCCGCGACGACCGACTATCGCAACTTGAAACGCAACAAGAAGTTAAGAGATCGAATGGTCGGGGCGTATGCTGACGGCGTTGTGTACAGCATTTATACCTACGAGACTGCTGAGCCACGACAGTCGCTGGAGGATTTCAGCAACGAACAAACCGCAGGCGGCGCCTGGGATCCTGCATCCGAACGAATCGTCAAAACCGCAGGGCTAACCGGTAAAAGTTACTCATCTAAAAACCCAAAGATGCCCGGGACGGCGCAGTTTTTCGGCACTAAAGATCGGCTCTATAAAATCACTGCCCTGGGCGCGTCCGCGGACGATCCCGGCGTGAAGCAGTTCTTCGCTTCGATCAGGTTCGACACCAAAGAGGGGGTTGCGGTTTCCGATGGCATTGGCGCTCCTTTTTCTGATTCGAGCTGCCCCGAGATACTGACGGGAAAACAGGTTGGTGACAAAGCCCGGGTGGTTATGAAACCCGAACCAGCTTACACAGAGCAGGCTCGCCAGGAGCAAACTACGGGCACCGTCGTGCTGAAGGCCGCTCTCTCGTGTAGCGGAAGCGTCACCAACATCAGTGTCGTGTCGAGCCTTCCTAATGGACTAACAGAACGAGCCATTGCTGCCAGCAAAAAAATCAAGTTTCTTCCCGCGGTGAAGGACGGCAAGCATGCCTCCATGTGGGTCCAACTGGAGTACAATTTCAACCTGTATTGATGACCGAAAAGCACCTTCTCGAAGTCAACGATCTACAAACACATTTTCCGACTCGCAGCGGGCTCGTGCGCGCCGTCGATGGCGTCAGCTTTCATCTCGATCGCGGTGAACTGCTCGGGCTCGTAGGAGAATCGGGGTGCGGCAAGTCGATCACTGCGCTTTCCGTGATGCGATTGATCGCGCCGCCGGGAAGAATCGTCAACGGCGAGATACTGTTCGACGGCAAAGACCTGCTCAGACTTTCCGACGCCGAGATGCGCCAGATGCGCGGCGACGACATCGCGATGATCTTTCAGGATCCGATGACGTCGCTCAATCCCGTTTTCACAGTCGGCGAACAGATCGCCGAAGCGCTGCGACTGCATCGCAAAATGTCGCGCAAAGAAGCGCGGCAAGCCACGATCGAAGCGATGCGTGAGGTGGCGATTCCCGATCCCGCACGACGCGTTGACGACTATCCGCACCAACTTTCAGGCGGAATGCGGCAGCGCGTTATGATCGCGATGGCGCTGGCCTGCAATCCCAAATTGTTGATCGCCGACGAGCCGACAACCGCGCTCGATGTCACGATCCAGGCGCAGATTCTCGAGCTGCTGGACGAGCTGCGAAAACAGCGCGAGCTCGCTGTGCTCTTGATCACACACGACCTCGGCGTCGTGGCGGAAGTCGCGGATCGTGTCGCCGTGATGTACACGGGAAGGATCGTCGAGGAGTCGCCGGTTGACGAGTTGTTCGCGCGTCCAAAGCATCCGTACACTGAAGGACTGCTGCGTTCCGTGCCGAAACTCACGAGCGAACACGTCGCTAAGAAAGAACGACTGGAAACGATCGAAGGCATCGTTCCGCGTCCGACGGACCTCCCTCCCGGATGCCACTTTGCGCCGCGCTGTCCGCATCGAATGCCGCGTTGCACGCGAGGAGGAAATTCCGCTTTATCAACTCGACGGCGGCGTGAAGTGCGTTGCGTGCTTTACGATCTTGCGGCCGCAGTCGCCGCCGATCACGACGCCGACCGATTAACTAAATGACTCCTACAGCCGCGTTTTCTGAAACACTCGTCAGCGTTCGCGATCTCGTCAAACATTTTCCGGTTGAAGGATCGGACGACGTCGTGCGCGCTGTTGATGGCGTCACGTTTCAGATCTTCGCGGGGGAGACGCTCGGGCTTGTCGGCGAATCGGGTTGCGGCAAGTCGACTGTCGGGCGCTGCTTGTTGCGTTTGATCGAACCGACTTCCGGCCAGGTCAATTTTCAGGGACGAGACGTTCTCTCGCTGGACAAGAAACAACTGCGACAGATTCGCCGCGAGATGCAGATCATCTTTCAGGATCCGTACGCGTCGCTGAATCCGCGCATGAAGATCGGCGACATCGTCGGCGAGCCGCTTGTGATTCACAAAGAAGGCACGAAGAACGAACGACGCGATCGCGTGGCGAACCTGCTGCGCCGCGTCGGGCTCGATCCTGATTACATGAATCGCTACGCGCACGAGTTTTCCGGCGGCCAGCGTCAACGCATCGGCGTCGCGCGCACGCTCGCGCTCAATCCGAAACTGATCGTCGCCGACGAACCTGTCTCGGCGCTCGACGTGTCGGTGCAGGCGCAGGTCGTGAATCTGCTTGCAGGAGCTTCAGGCCGAGTTCAAGTTGACCTACCTATTCATCTCGCATGGCCTCGCCGTCGTCG
The DNA here is from genome assembly GCA_963770215.1 of uncultured Acidobacteriota bacterium. Lineage (GTDB taxonomy): Bacteria > Acidobacteriota > Blastocatellia > Pyrinomonadales > Pyrinomonadaceae > PSRF01. The sequence continues at coordinate 249,556 of CAVYOP010000003.1, read as the reverse complement.
AGCACATCTCGACGCGTGTGGCGGTGATGTATCTCGGCAGGATCGTGGAGATCGCACCGGCGGCGGAGTTGTACGCGCAACCGCTGCATCCGTACACGCAGGCATTGCTGTCGGCGATCCCGATTCCCGATCCGCGACAAAAGCGAAAGCGAATCATCCTTCAGGGTGACGTGCCGACGCCGATCAATCCGCCGTCAGGCTGCCGTTTTCGCACACGCTGTCCGATCGCGATCGAAGACTGCGCGCACATCGATCCCGAGCTGCGCGAGGTGTCGCCGGGGCACGCCGTTGCTTGTATTCGCGTGCCCGGTTGGTTTGAAGCAAAGCCAGCGGAATGAAACTTTGCTATCCTTCACGCCGTATCAGGGGGAACGCGAATTTAACTAACAACAACCAAATCAGGACTTCGACGGAAGCTTTTCTCCCCCGTCTTTCAGAGGAGACTGAAAAAAACAATGAGTGCAAACGAATCTAATTTCCAGCCACCGCCGCCACCGTCAGCATCGCCAGAAGAACTGAGGCCTCCACGCAACGTTAAGTTGCGCATCCCGGCAATCGCGGTGTTTGCGCTGGGCGTGCTCGTGTTGATTGGCGGCTTTGCGAAGCTGATTGCCGGAGGCATATCGACCGGAGCAGCGCTCTGTTTTCTCGGCGTGCTTCTGGGCGCTTTGAGCTTTATTCGGTTACCGGCCGTTCCCGCCAAAGAAGGACCACTTTCGTTGTTTGACAAGGTCTCGGGAATTTTCTTCGAGCCGAGTCGAGTGTTTCGCAACCTGCGCGAATACCCGAGTTGGGTAGGCGCGTTTGTCATCATCGGCTTGCTCACGGCGATCTATTCGTTCTCATTTGTGCAACGGATCACGCCGGAAAGAATCGTAGACCATACGACGCAAAAGGTCGCAGAGATGGGACCGCCGTTCGCGCCGCCACCGGAAGCGATCGAGCGGATGAAGACCGAGCAGTTGCAATCATTAAAGAGCCCCGTCGAACGCATTGGCAGCGTCGTCAAGTCGTTTGTCGGACTTTTCGCGGTGAGTGCGTTTATCGCAGTGCTCAGCATGCTTGGCCTGCTCGCTTTTGGCGGACGAATGAATTTCTGGCAGGCACTCTCGGTGACATTCTATTCCGCACTGCCCGTGGTCGTGATTCAGAAGCTGCTAGGGTTGGCAATACTCTACATAAAATCTCCGGACGATCTACATCCGATTCTTAACCAGGAAACGACGCTACAGGATAACCTGGGAATCCTGTTCTCGCCGGCGGATCATCCGGTCCTGTTTGTGCTTGCAAGCTTTATCGGGCTTACTTCGTTTTACGGTTTGTGGTTGCGCGCGAAGGGGTTGCACCTCGGTGCAACAAAGGCGAGCAGTAGCGCCGGATGGGGTGTGGCCATCATGCTTTGGGTGTTGCTGCTGCTCTTCGTGGTGATTATTACGGCGTTGTTCCCGGGCTTCATCGGGTAGTTTCCTAATCTCAACTCTGCGCGCTCTGCGGTTCTCTGCGTCCTCTGCGTACAACTAGCTTTTAACGCAGAGCGCGCAGAGGGCGCAGAGAAACCTTCTTCAATAGGACCACTCAGATTACTCGTATCTGAGCGATTCGATGGGATCGAGGCCCGCTGCTTTCCAGGCCGGCCAAATGCCGAAGATCAGCCCGATCCCAACGCTCGCGACGAGACCGCCAATAGGCGCCCAGAGCGGGACGTAAGTCGGCAGCACCAAACTCACCAGTAGCGTTAAGCCCCAGCCAATCGATAGACCAACAATCCCGCCGAGTCCCGTCAACGTGGCAGCTTCGATCAGGAACTGCCACATGATGTCGCTGCGCTTGGCGCCGATCGCTTTGCGCACGCCAATCTCGCGCGTTCGTTCGGTGACCGAGACGAGCATGATGTTCATCACGCCGATCCCGCCGACCATCAATCCCACCGACGAAATAGCCACCATCGCGACCGCGAGACCGGCGGTGATCGCGCGGAAGTTGTCGAGAATGCTTTCCGACGTCTCCATTCCGAAGTTGTCGTTGGCTGCAAACGGCACCTGGCGACGGACACGCAGCAAGTCGCGCACCTGGTCCTTCGCCTCGTCCATCATGCCGGCACGTGCGACTGCGAGGATGTAAACGTCGTCGGCATTTGGTTTCAGTTTTTCAGCCACTGTGTACGGAACGTAAATGACGTTGTTCTGATCGTCGCTGCCACCGCCGATGAGGAACTGTTCGCGCTTCATCAGTGTGCCGACAACGCGAAACTCCTGCGTGCCGATCTTGAGCGTTTGTCCAACCGGCGAGCCGACCTTGAAAAAGTCGTCCGCCACTTGCGACCCGACAACGCAAACTTCCTGGTTCGTGTCGTTTTCTGTCGACGTGAAAAAGCGTCCTTCCGAGATGACCTGCGTGCCGGCTCTTTCAAAGTCTGGCAACGTGCCCTGAAGTGCGACCTGGGCCGACGTCTTGCCGCCGCCGGAGACCATCAACTTGCCGCCAAACCAGTTGTTGGTGATGTCGAGAAAGGGAACTGACAGCTCGATCGCAGGCAACTGAGACAAAGCAATCGCGTCGTCGTACGTCAACTCTTTGCGCATGCGCTCTTCGCGCGACAGGCGGCCGATGCGAATGCCGGGATCGAACTTGCTGATGTAAATCGATCGCGTGCCGAACGACTCGACTTCACTTTTCACGGACACGTCGATGCCGCTGATGAAAGACGCCATCAACATTACCGTGATGATGCCGATTACGACTCCAAAGACAGTGAGAAACGAACGCAATTTGTTGGCGCGCAAAGTCGCGAGGGCCATCTTGAGGTTTTCATAAATGTCGCTTCTGATGATGCTCATGTTAGTCAGCCCTCAACGCTTCAATTGGATCGAGCCGCGCCGCTTTCCAGGCCGGAAAGATCCCGGAAACTACACCCGCGCCGCCCGAAACTCCCAGCGCTACGGCAATCGCCACGAGCGAAAGGTAAGTCGGAAAGATCCACGCCGTCACCGCGTAACCGATGACCCAGGCGAGAATGATTCCCACTGCGCCGCCGATGCAGCGACAGCGCCACCGCCTCGACTAAAAACTGCTTCATGATGTCCATCTGCCGTGCGCCAAGTGATTTTCTGATTCCAATCTCTTTCGTGCGCTCGGTGACGGCCACCAGCATGATGTTCATAATCACGATCGCGCCGACGACGAGCGCAATACCCGGAACGAAGACCGCCACCAGGAAGATTGTTCCGAAGAGTCGATCGCGCAGACCCGTAATCGCGTCAGGCGTGACGATGCCGAAGTTATCTTTCTCGCTTGGGCCAAGCTTGCGCCGCACACGCATCAGAAAGCGCGACTCCTCAACCGCGTCGTTGAAAAGATCGTCGGTCTTTGACGTGGCGACGAAATAGAGCGAGCGTTGCCGGATGAGCCCGCCGTAGTTCACGGCGTAAGTCTTCAACGGAATGACGATGAACGTGTCCTGCGGTATGCCGAAGACGGTGCCTTTTGCGACTTCAACGCCGATCACACGATAGGGCAGACCGCGAATGGTTATTTCCTGCCCAACCGGACTGCCGCCGGATGGAAAAAGTTTATCTGCGACGTCGGCGCCGATGTAAGCGACGCGTGCGCCGTTGTCGTTCTCAGGCTCGGCGATGAAGCGGCCGTCGGCGACGTCGCGATTCTCGATGTCGACGCAGTTAGCCGTCGCGCCTGAGACGAACACGTCTTCCAGCACTTCATCGTTTCGTTTGACTTCCACCGGAGTGCCACGTGCGCGCGCCCCGATCTTGTCGACCAGCGTCGCGCGTTCTTTTAGATACTCGTAATCTTCGAGCGTGAGCTCTTTATTGCGGCGTTGAGCAGCGGCGATCGTATCAGTGTCTTTGAAGTCTTCGAGTGGGTTGAAGCGTTGAATCGTGAACGACTTGGCGCCGATGCCGGCGATCTTTTCGTCGACATAGCGATTGAAACCTGCGATCAGGGAGACTACGGTGACGAAAGCCGTGACGCCGACGATCATGCCGAGCAGCGTTAGAGCAGAGCGCAGCTTATGGGCCCAAATGGCCGCGACGGCCAGTTTTATAGTTTCGATGAATTTCACAGCGTTGCGACGTTTATTACGGGTTGATCCGGGTTAGGGTTGCACTTTGCATTATCTATGCAAAACTATTCCCAACGCAAAGCATCAATCGGATTCAAACGGGCGGCTTTCCAGGCGGGCCATAGTCCAAACACGATTCCCACAGCGGCGGAGATGCCCACGCCGAGACCGATGGCCCACAAGGGCACATAAGCCGGCAAGGGCGAATACTTGTTCATAATCAGGCTGGCAACCTCGCCCACGGCGAGTCCCGCCAGCCCGCCAATCGCTGTCAAAACTACTGCTTCGATTAAAAACTGCGACAAGATGTTCAACCGCGTGGCGCCGACTGCCTTGCGCACGCCAATCTCCTTCGTTCGTTCCGTGACGGACACCAGCATGATGTTCATAACTCCGATTCCGCCGATCATCAGGGCCACAAACGAGATCGACGTCAGAACGAGCGCCGTTGCTCCGGTTAGCTGGTTGTACACGTCAAGGAGAGAATCTTGAGATGAGATTCCGAAGTTGTTCGGTTCGCCGGGCGCGATACGGCGGCGGCGCCGCAGGATGTCGGTGATCTCGTCCATCGAGGATTTCACGAAAGCACGGGAACGCGGGCGCACGATGACGAAGAAGACGGATTCCGGAAACGGGCGATCGGGGTAGTACTTATCGTAGGTTGTGATCGGAATGAAGATCGAATTGTCGCGCGACTGGCCGAAGAAGTTGCCCAACGGTTCCATCACGCCGATCACGCGAAACGGGCTGCCTTCGATGCGGACTTCCTTGTCGACGGGATCTTCGTAGGGAAACAGGGCCTGCTTCACGTCGACGCCGATAATCACGACGTTCGATCGATCCTGCATGTCGACGTCGTTGACGAAACGACCGCTCGCCACGTATTGCGAATGGACAAATTCGTAGTAAGGCGTGACGCCGAAGAGAATTGGCGTGTCTGTTTGTTTGTCCTGGTAGCGCATGGTCGCCGACAGCAGGCGATGAATCGGCGAGACGCCGATGAGCGACGGCGCTTCGGTGCGCAACGCTTCGGCGTCGTCCATCGTGAGATCTTTGCGATGGATCTCTTCCGGGCCGGGCGGGCGGCCAAAGCTCGGCTCGAATTTAGAGACGAAGATCGTGTTTGAGCCAAGCGACTCGATCTGGTCGGCGAAGGCTTTGTTCAGTCCCTGAATAATCGACACCATGAAGATCACCGTCAGCACGCCGACGCTGACGCCGAGGATCGTCAACGACGAGCGCAGCTTATTCGTGCGCAACGTGTCGATCGCCATCAGGGCCGATTCTTTGATGTCTTCGAGTCTCATTTACACAAAAGGCACAAAAAGGCACAAGAGGCACAAAAGCATTACTGAGTTTACTCCGCTCTAAGTGCCTCAATAGGATCGAGCCGGGCGGCGCGCCAGGCGGGCCACAATCCAGCGCCGATGCCTACTAACGATGATACACCGACACCAAGCACCGCCGACATCACGCTCACAAGCAACGGGAAACCGATCAGCGCCGAGATCACGTAGGCCAATCCGAAACCAGTGCCGACGCCGAGCGCGCCGCCAATCGCCGTCACCAGCACGGCCTCAATCAGAAACTGAGTCAGGATGTCTTTGCGACGCGCGCCGATGGCTTTGCGAATGCCGATCTCCTTGGTCCGTTCAGTCACCGACACGAGCATGATGTTCATCACGACGATCGCGCCGACGAACAACGAAACACCCGCGACGAGCAGCGTAACGATGTAGATGTTCGCCGTCGCCGAGCCGTACAGGTTCAGAAATACGTCCTGCGTCTCGAGTGAAAAACCTTCGTCGTCGGGATCGTCCATCGAATGACCGCGGCGGTTGCGCATGATGGTGCGCACCTGGTCTTCGGCGGCTTCGAGTTGCTCCGCGGCGGTCACTTGAATAAAGACCACGACCGAACGACGCGCGCCGTAAACCTTCTGATAAGTCGAATAAGGAATGTAGACGACGTTGTCGCGCGAGAAGCCGAAGATCGATCCCAACGGCTCCAGAACGCCGAGGACGACGTAAGGACGCCCGTCGATCCGTATCTCTTTCCCCACCGCCTGGTCCGCCGGCGCATCCTGAAACAGGTTCTTCAGCATGTCGGTGCCGATCACGCAGATCTCGCGGCCTGAGTCTCCTTCGCTTTCGGTCCAGATGCGTCCGGTGTCGATATTGACGCCGTCGATATCAAACATCGTGATCGGATTCACGCCGCGCACGCGAACGTTTTCCGCTTTCTGGTTGCCGTACTTGAGAGTCTCGATCGCGTTGCCGGCGATGCCGGTGCGCCAGCACGCAGTGCACAAACGTCCAATCGCGTCGGCGTCTTCGTGCGTGACGTCTTTGCGGCGGTTGAACTTGATGAAGTCTTCGCGCGAGGTGATGATCTGCGGGTTTTTCGAGATCGTGAAGACGGTCGATCCCTGCGACGAGAACGTTTGGGCCACCGTCTGATCGAGACCCTGAATGATCGTGACGACGGCGATCACCGCGGTGACCCCGACGACGATGCCGGTCAAGGTCAGCGCCGTGCGCAGCTTATTCGCGCGCAGGCTCGTCAGCGCGACACGAAACGCTTCCCAGATCGCAGTGAGACGGAAAAATGAAAATGACTTGAATCGGCCTTGTGCCGTACTGCCTCGGCCTTGCCGCCTGATGTCAGGCGTGGGCTTTGCTCCGCCGTTGACTGTGGACTTAACCATTGGGCAACGCCCTGGGCTGAGCCCGAACCAAGGGCAGAGCCCTAAATTTAATTACTCGCTTGGGCGAGGCAAAGCCACACCCCACATCCGGCGGCAAAGCCGATTCAGAGGAAAAGTTTACTACTTGCTCCTCTCGTCCTTTTCGATTAGCCCGTAATGACTTGAAACCGGCTTGGCATTGGGCTGTACTGCTTCGGCTTTGCCGCCGGATGTGAGGCGTGGGCTCTGCCCCGCCGGTAACTGCCGACTTAAACATTGGGCTGTGCCCTTTGTACTACCTGATCCTCTCGTCCTTCTCGATTAGCCCGTAATGACTTGAAACCGGCTTGGCTTTGGGCTGTATTGCTTCGGCTTTGCGCTGTACTGCTTCGGCTTTGCCGCCGGATATGAGGCGTGGGCTCTGCCCCGCCGGTAACTGCCGACTTAAACATTGGGCTGTGCCCTTTGTACTATCTGATCCTCTCGTCCTTCTCGATTAGTCCGTAATGACTTGAAACCGGCTTGGCTTTGGGCTGTATTGCTTCGGCTTTGCGCTGTACTGCTTCGGCTTTGCCGCCGGATGTGAGGCGTGGGCTCTGCCCCGCCGGTAACTGCGGACTTAAACATTGGGCTGTGCCCTTTGTACTATCTGATCCTCTCGTCCTTCTCGATTAGCCCGTAATGACTTGAAACCGGCTTGGCTTTGGGCTGTATTGCTTCGGCTTTGCGCTGTACTGCTTCGGCTTTGCCGCCGGATGTGAGGCGTGGGCTCTGCCCCGCCGGTAACTGCCGACTTAAACATTGGGCTGTGCCCTTTGTACCTACCTGATCCTCTCGTCTTTCTCGATTAGTCCGTCACGAATAGAGACAACGCGGTGGGCGCGCGCCGCGATATCAGGCTCGTGGGTAACGACGATGATCGTGTTGCCTTCGGAGTGCAGCCGTTCGAAGAGGTCCATGATTTCCATGCTGGTGTGGGAGTCGAGGGCTCCGGTTGGTTCGTCAGCCAGCAGGATCGACGGGTGATTGACGAGCGCGCGCGCGATGGCGACGCGTTGTCGTTGACCGCCGGAAAGTTCGTTTGGCTTATGCGTCATGCGCTCGGCCAGATCGACCGCGTGGAGCGCTTTAATCGCCATCTCGTGACGCTGCGACGCGCCGACGCCGCCATAGATCAACGGCAGCTCGACGTTGTGCAGCGCGGTCGCGCGGGCCAGCAGATTGAACGTTTGGAAGACGAAGCCGACTTCCTGGTTACGAATGCGCGCGAGCTCATCGTCGTCCATCTCGGACACGTTCTTGCCGTTGAGCCAGTATTCGCCTTGCGACGGCGTGTCGAGACAGCCGATCAGGTTCATCAGCGTCGACTTGCCAGAGCCTGATGGTCCAATGATGGCGATGTACTCGCCTCGCGGAATGTCAAACGAGACGCCGTGCAGCGCGTGTACCGACTCCGTTCCCATCTGGTAGGTCTTCCAGATGTTGCGCATGGAGATCAGCATCGCCGGGTCATGCCCGTTGACCTGAGCCGGTTCTGGTGTAATCGCGTTCTCCGTGGGAGACAGTGTGAGAGTCGCGTTGCTCATTTAGCTGCCCTCGTTTCCGTTTGCGTTGGGTTTGCGCGTTTGACGTTTGACGGTCATGCCGTCCTTGAGCGTCTTCAACACGCGACTTGGCCCACGCACGATCTCCTTGTCAGCGGTCAGGCCGCTGGTGATTTCGATATCGGCTTCGCCGGTGATACCGGTAGTGACTTCAATGAAGCGCACTTTGTTGCCTTCGATGATATAGACACCCTTCTGGGCTTTGGGCTTCTCAGGGGACGCAGCCGGAACGCTGCCCGCAACTGTCGGCGCCGGAGACGCAGCCGGAGTCGCTTGCTTCTCGACGATCGATTCGAGCGGTACGGCAAGAACGTTGGTCTTCGTGTCGGTCGTGATCGTTGCTGTCGAGCTCATGCCCGGACGCAACGCGCTCTGCACGTCTTCCGGCAGCTCTTGCAATTCCAACGTCACTTTGAACTCTTTCGCTTCCTGAACGTTGACGCGGTTCGAGAGACCGCCTGTCGTGTCTGACTTCGAGATTGCCAGCGGGTTCTTTTGGGTGACTTTGGCTTTGATTTCCTTATCGCCTAAAGCGTCGACTTTGACTTTCGCTTCCTGGCCCACCTTGACGTTGTTGATTTCAGTTTCGTCAACGTTCACTTCGACGTTGATCTGCGACATGTCCGCGATCGTCATCAGCGGCGTGGTCGACAAACCCGCCACGGCAAACTCGCCGACGCGCGTCGGAATATCGGCAACGACGCCATTGAGCGGCGACAACTGCGTTGCTTTATCACGTCGAATTGTTTGGCCGCGCAACATGGCCGCCTGCTGACTGGCGCGCATTTCAGACGACTTGATGCTGGTCTGGGCGTCCTTGACGGCGATGCGTTGTTGATTGGCGCGTTCGGTGGCTTCCCTCACCGCGATCTTCTGCGCTTCGAGGTTCGATTTTGCTGTTTCGAGAGAGATTTTGGCGGTCTCGAAACGGTCGCGAGCCTGGTCGTATTCGAGTCGCGACGAAACGCCGGCTTCGATCAGTTCCGTGTAACGCTTCAGCTCGCGTTGTGCAGTGTTCACCTCGACCTGAGCTTTGTCCACGTTAGTCTGCATCGCCACGACCTGCTGCCGCGCGGCTGCGACTGAAGACTCTGCGACAATCAAGCCCTGTTGCGCGGAATTGACCGCGTTGCGGGCATTCTGGACATCATTCAGCGACGCCTGAGTTGCGGCCCACTGGGCCTCCTGGCTTGACTGGAGCTCGGTGGGATCGATGCGGACCAGCGGCTTGCCCTTTATGACGAGATCGCCGGCGGTGACGTAAATCTCTTCAATACGACCGGGGACCTCACTCGTCAATTTGATGTAGCGAATCGGACGGACCTCGCCGGAGGCAGTTACCGTTTGCTTCAGTTCAGGACGGGTGGCGAGCTTGACGGTGATTACCTCAGGCTCTTCCTTGCGGCTCGCAATGACGCTGACGATGACGACGATTGCCAGCACTGCGACCACAACCACGCCAATAATTATCTTCTTTTTTCGAGTGACTGCCATTCTTCAAGTTCCTTAGATTCTGGGCTTAAACAAAGTGTTGATTGAACGAGGTAGTGGCGCTAATCGGGACCGCTCGTGCCAAACCGGTACGCTCGAAGTTGCTTCTACGTGAAAACTTATCAAACTGTTTCATTTAAGAGCAACCAACGAGCCAGAGTTTAGACACCAATACCCTGCAAAAGGTTCGCAAGTTATAGGACGTCTGCGGGACGCATAAACTTAACAGTGATGTTTAATGTGCTCTCCGCGAACTCTGCGGTCCTCTGTGTTCTCTGCGTTAAACCTACGTACGGCGCATATAAAACGCAGAGAACACAGAGGACCGCAGAGTTCGCGGAGCATACATTGGCGCGGGGGACGAGTTTCGCGCTAAAATGTGACGCTTTTGAGTGGTTCGCGGCAGTTAGATCAAATGGCATGATTACCTGTGACCGGTGCAAGACAGAAAATCTGGACGGATCGCAATATTGCGATGAGTGCGGCGCTCCTTTGCGGCCCAACGGCCGTCCAGCTTCGCGTAATACTGTCTATGGCCGTGAAGGCGGGCATGAAGGCGGCCGCGAGGGTGCCCGCGAAGGCGGGAACCATGGTCAGAACGGATCTCATGCACCAGCGCCGGGCGCTCACCCGGAATTCGCAGGCGGCGGCCGGGTCTCCGCTGGTCTGAGTCTTTCCGGCCTGAGATCCGGGCCCAAGCCACACGCCAGGTTAGTCATCGAGCGCGGACGATCGAGCGGCAAGCAATTCATGTTGAGTGAAGTTGAAGCCCAGATCGGTCGCTGGGATGCTGACGGCGGCATCTTTCCGGATGTGGACCTCGACACCGACGATCCGGAAGCGAAAGTCTCGCGCCGTCACGCGCGTATCACTCTAAGCAACGGCCAGTATTTTCTCGAGGATTTAGGATCGACCAACGGCACGTTCATCAATCGCGGCAAGAGATTGCCCCCAGGACAGCGTCAGGCATTGTGCGACGGCGACGAGATCATCGTCGGCAAAACGTTTCTGCGTTTTCACATCGTGAAATAAAGGTGCTGTCCCGATCGTCTAGATCAGATCGTCTTATACGGGGGAACCGCGTTCAACTCCGGAACGAAGGACGCTAATACGAACCAAGATGGCTGAATGTAGTGCATGTGGCGCCCGCTACTCCCCGGGTGAACATTTTTGCGGTAATTGCGGCGCCCAGCTGGACCCGAGCTCTTCTGATCTGAAGACCATGGCAGCCACTCTCGGCGACCCGGTCGACGTGCCTTCACCGTCCCCATTGCCTCGCAACCTGCATCGCCAGCTCCGAGCTCAGCTCAGTTTGCAATCACGCTCGAAGACGATCCGGAAACGCGCGAAACACCGGTTGAAGAAGAGGCGCCGGCGCCTGTCAAAGACGCCGCAGCTTCCGTTGCGGTCGAGGAACCGAAGCCCATTTCTTCGGCGTCACTCGGCGGCTCCTACACCGACAACATTCAGCAGGGAACAAGCAGCGCCGCGTCACATAAAGGCTCAACTGGCGGACACCAGCCGGCAGTCAAACAACTCGCCGCCAACACAGTCCTGAACTCGCGCTACGAGATCGTCCGTCGCATCGGCGGCGGCGGCATGGGCGCGGTCTACCTCGCGAAGGACCGCAATCTTGGCGACGCGCCGCGCGCCGTCAAAGAGATGGTCGAATCGCATCTCGATCCGTCGCAACACGAAAAGGCCATCGGCGACTTCAAACGCGAGTCGCTGTTGCTCACGTCGCTCGAACATCCGTGCATTCCGACCATCTACGACTATTTCTACGACGGGGAGCGCAACCGTTTCTATCTCGTGATGAAGTACATCTCGGGCGGCGATCTCGCTTCCCGAATGCGCGCCGCGATCGGCGGACGGCTCGACGAAAAGACCGTCACCGATTGGGGAATGCAAGTGGCCGACGTGCTCGACTACCTGCACTCGCGGCCCAAGCCGATCATCTATCGCGACCTGAAACCGGCGAATTTGATGATCGACGGCAACACCGGTCGTGTCATGCTGATCGACTTCGGCATCGCGCGTTGGGTCACGCAACAGGAAAAAGGCGTCACGGCAGTCGGCACGATGGGTTATGCGCCGCCGGAGTTGTTTAGCGGGCGCGTTCAACCGGGCTCCGACATTTACAGCCTCGGCGCGACGATGTTTCACCTGCTGACCGGCGCCGATCCGCAGGACAATCCGCTTTTGATCTTCGACTTCTCGAAGAACCCGCGGCCGCGCCAGATCGCGCCGAACATCTCGAGCGAGATGGAGCAGATCTTAATGCGCACCGTCGAGTACAAGCCGGAAGATCGTTTCCGCTCCGCAGGCGATTTGCGAAACGAGCTGGCGATGCATCTCGAGAAACTGATGTCAGGACGCGTCAGTTACGGAATGCCCGCGCCGGTGCTCGGCAGCGAGACTGTTCAGGTTCAGACTGTCTATTGCGGTTTCTGCGGCGGTCGCATCGCAGCGGATGACGTCTTCTGCGCACACTGCGGCGCGCGCCAGCCCCTCGCAGCCGTCGGCGCGAGTGCGATGTTGCACGCGGCGCGTCCGACTGCGAAGCTCGTCGTCGCCGGAACCACGGAGCTCGACGCCTCGTTCATCCTGCAGAAAGAAAGTAATTTGTTGGGACGCACCGATCCGCATTCGAATATTTTTCCCGAGATCGATCTTTCGCGCTTCGATCCGGAAACGAAGGTCTCGCGCCGCCACGCGCGCATCTGGCTCGAAGGTGAAACTTATCTCGTCGAAGACCTGGGATCGGTGAATGGAACGGTAATTAACGATTCGGTGAGACTTGCGCCGCGCCAACCACGCGTATTAGATAGTGGCGATAAGCTGCGAGTCGGAGAGACGACGCTGCACTTTTTGGTTGGCTGAGAGCATTGCCGATTGGCGATTGCCAATTTTGCCTGAGCGCAGTCAGAGTTTTAAATTGGCAATCGGCAATTGACAATCGGCAATGAGCTGTCGAATTCAAGCTTCAAACTGTACATGACCGCTGCCCAGGGTTTGCCCCGCCCACAATCACGAAGCCGTGCCGCCAGAGAGGCTGGTAAACGGCTGCGGGCTCCTTTTCCACTCCGTTGCGGCGCTTTGCTAATCGATTACATCTTGCTGGTCTCGTTGCTCGTGATGAGCACTTTGGTCGCGCGCATGTTAGGAGGCGGTGCGCGCGCCGCGGGAAATTCCGCCGAGACTGCCGGCATCCTGATGACTATCGGCGCGGCGATATTGAATCTCGGCGTGTTGCCCGGTTTGACTGGTTTCACACTCGGCAAGTGGGCCACCGGTCTGCGGATCGAAAGAAACGACGGCGCGCCGCTTAGTATCGGACGCGCGTTCCTGCGTCATTTCGTTGGCTATCCGATTTCGCTGGCGCTTTTTGGAATTGGTTTTTTGATGGCGGCGGTGTCCGTGCATGGCAGAGGCTTGCACGATATGATTGCCGGCACGATTGTCGTTCGTGAAGGTTCACTGTAGTCCAGATGCTGCTCGTTTGCCGGCCAATATCTGCTTAAACAATGTCAGAGCTCATAGTTAAGTACCCCGATCGCACGCCCGACCATTTTCCGCTCGGTCGTCTACGCATCACCATCGGCCGTTCCGCCCGAAACGATCTTTGTATCCCTGACCCGTTTGCCTCGCGCGTGCATGCGGAGGTGCGCCGCGAAGGCGACGAGTACATCCTGCAGGATCTCGGTTCGGCAAACGGCACGCTCTACAACGGCGCGACGGTCGACGGCGCGATTCACCTGACAGCGGGCGGGCGCATCCAGATCGGTGAAACTGAGATCGTCTTTGACGACGGCACCTACAACTCCGGTATGGGCGCCACGATGATCACCGACAACTCCGGCACCGCGCTTCCCGAAGCGACAATCGCGCTCGCTTCCGGCGATCGCACGACGTCGGGACTGCTCGAAGCGATCGAGGGCGCGCGGACTAAGCCGGAAGCTGTCGCGACTGCCGTCGCTCCGAAAGCGAAACAAGGCGACTTGCTGGCGTTGATCAGCAAAGTGGGCATCACGCTGCTCGCGTCGGCGACGTTGAACGAGACGCTCGAACAGATCGTGACCCTCGTGTTTGAAGCTGTGCCTGCCGATCGTTGTTTGCTCATGATGCGCGACGAAGGCAGTGAAGACTTGCGTGTCGCGGTGGCGCGTTTGCGCGATCGCGTTGGTGAAGTCGGCGAGATTCGCGTCAGCCGCAACGTGCTCGACGAAGTTGTGATTCGTGGAAAGTCGGTGTTGACGTCTGATGCGCAACACGATCCGCGATTTGCGACTGGAACAGTCGTATTGCAGGGAGTTCGCTCGGTGTTGGCCGTGCCGCTGGGTGTTTCCGAGAAAGTGTTTGGCATCATCTATGCCGATTCGCCGATCGCCGAAGGACGATTCACGGAAGACCACCTGAAAGTTTTGACTACACTCGCCTCAGTCGCCGCGATTCGCGTCGAGAATGCGCGACTCGTCGAAGCGCGTCTCGAGCGCGAACGTTTGGAGCGCGAGCTGGCGCTGGCCAGCGAGATTCAGCAACGTTTTCAACCGACAGCGCCGCCGCACATCGACGGTTACGAGTTGCAGGGAATCAGTTTTCCTTGTTACGAGATTGGCGGCGACTATTACGACTTCATCGAACGCGAAGATGGACGTTTGGTGATTGCGCTCGGCGACGTGTCAGGCAAGGGAACAGCGGCGGCGTTGTTGATGTCGTCGTTGCACGCGGCGATTCACGCGCAGTCTGCGTCGCACGATTCGCTCGTGGCAACGATCTCGGCTGTGAATCGATACTTGGCGGACAACATTCCGGCGAATCGTTTCGTCACGTTGTTTTATGCGGAGCTTGATCCGGAATCGGGAGCGTTGTCGTTCCTGAACGCGGGACACAATCCGCCGCTGATCGTTCATTCGGCGGGAACTGTCGAGCAACTCGCGTCGGGCGGTTTGCCGTTGGGAATTAAACCCGACGCGGAGTATCGCGAAGGCCGGACGCAGATGCAGCGCGGCGACGTGCTCGTGATTTACTCCGACGGCGTGACTGAGGCTGTCAGTCCGACGGGTGAAGAGTTTGGTCCAACGCGGCTTTACGAGGTTGTTTCGCGCAACGTCGAAGCGTCAGCCGCCGGGATACGCGATCGCATCGAATCGTCGTTGACGAAGTTCGCGCAGGGCACGAGCGCTGCCGACGACATCACCCTCGTGATCGTCAAGCGTCAGCGTTGATCGTAGTGGTACAGTTTAAAATTAGCACGCCGAAGGCGTTCACTAATTCAAGCCCAGGGTTGCTTCAACCCTGGGTGGAGTCTGCATTAACCGTGGAACTCTGAAGGAGTTTCAATTGCAAACTTTCAGTGTTTTCTAATTCTCTTCTCCTGTACCCAGGGTTGAAGCAACCCTGGGCTGGAATTAGTGAACGCCTTCGGCGTACTAACACATAGTCAAACTAAACCACCCGTTGATCACGTCTGTGACAGCCAGCGATCGATGGCCTCGGCAAAGAGCTGCGGCGCTTGCTTTGATTTACGCAAGTACATCGACGGCTCAATCAACTCCAATTCCACTACTGCAAACTGGTTATCGTCCGTCCGCACCAGGTCGACTCGCGCGTAAAGCGGTGTCGGCGAGATGAGTTTCATTATTTTCTCGCCCGTTTCCAGGCATCCGGCCGGCGGTTTTATCGCCTTGATTTTGCCCCCGTGTTCTTCCTGAACGCGAAAGTCCTTTCGTTTTGGAGTTTTCAAAATGGCGTGGCTGTACTCGCCGTTTAAGTAGAACAGGGAAAACTCTCCCTCATTTACAATTCCGGACATGAACGGTTGGACCACGCAAGAGCGGTCTTCGAAGATTCTCCGCAACATCTGCACATCTTCTTTGCCTTGTTTCACTCTTAGAGCGTCCTGGGCATTCGCCCCTACTGTCGGCTTTATGACTATCTGGTCAGTCTGTAGTTGATCGAACCATTGCCGAATTTCGCCTCGTCCGATTTTGCTGCTGTGCCAGATACTCGGAATTATCCTCGTGCCTTGCTGCTCGAGATCTTTAAGATAAGTGCTTTTCTCGATGTTCCACTTAACGAGCTTCAGCGGATTAGCGAGCCGTGTTTCTGTGTCGATTCTCTTCAACACGCGCAGGAATTCGACCAGATGGTCCTGGTAATCCCACGTAGTGCGGATAACCACTCCGTCATACGTTCGCCATTTGACTTTGGCCCGCCACGGCACGAATTCGGCGACATGGCCCAGGTCCTGTAATGGCTGGATCAGTAATGTGTCGTCTGCCACGAAACCATGCAGATCCTCGAGCGAAAGAAGGGCGATTTTCATACCAACCCAGACTTAAATGGTTTCATACGCTTCGCTTACTCCAGTAAATAAATGTAATAATTCCGGCGGCAACGATGGACCCTGATACCGACATCGGCGGCGCGCAGCAACGTTTCCCCGTTACGAATCAATCAGCGATCGTGGCCGCGCGCAGTGACGACCACGCGGTGCGGGAACGTGCCTTCGCAACGATCCTTACCAGCTACTGGAAACCTGCTTATAAATACATTCGCCTCAAATGGCAGGCAAACAACGAAGACGCGAAAGATTTGACGCAAGGCTTCTTTGCAAACGCCTTCGAGAAAAATCATTTTGCCAATTACGATGCGCGTAAGGCCAGCTTCCAAACGTTTCTGCGCACCTGTCTCGACGGTTTTATCGCCAACGAACGAAAAGCCGGCCAGCGTCTGAAGCGCGGCGGCGACGTCAATCACTTTCAACTCGACTTCCTCAGCGCGGAAGACGAGATCGCGATGCACGCAGCGAATGTCGACCTGAGCCCGGAAGACTATTTCCATCGCGAGTGGGTGCGCTGGATGTTTACGATCGCTGTCGAAGCACTCCGCCGGCGTTGCGAAACAAGCGGCCGCACAGTTCACTTCGCTTTATTCGAAGCTTACGATCTGCGCGATGACGACGCGAGCGTTTCATACGCCTCGCTGGCCCAGGCGTTCGGCTTGGACCAGGCCACTGTGAACAACTACCTCGCTGCCATGCGACGCGATTTCCGTCGCATCGTGCTGGAGAAACTGCGCGAGATTACCGCCACGGATGAAGAGTTTCGCACCGAAGCGCGTTCGCTGCTCGGAGTCGACGTGAAATGAAGTGGCTGTCTGACAGTAAAGTGAGTCACTTGCAAGCCCTCGCCGCCGAACCGGATTTCAGCGCGACGAAATACACGTTTGTGAAAGAACTCGCGCGCGGCGGTATGGGCACGGTCTATCTCGCCGACGACGCCGAGCTCAGTCGCCAGGTCGCGATCAAAGTGCTCAGCACGCCGGAGCTCACGGAAGATCTACGCCGGCGTATGATTCGCGAAGCGCAGATCATCGCCCGGCTGGAACATCCCGGCATCGTGCCGGTTCACGACGTCGGCGTGTTGCCGGACGGGCGTGTTTTTTACGCGATGAAGTTTGTTCGTGGTGTTCGTCTCGACGAATACGCCGCCTCGACAAACTCGATCAGGGATCGCTTGCGCAAGTTTCAATCAGTCTGTGACGCAGTGGCGTTCGCGCATGCGCACGGCGTGATTCATCGCGACTTGAAACCGCAAAACATTATGATCGGATCGTTCGGCGAGGTGCTCGTGTTGGACTGGGGAGTCGCCAAGATCCTGCGGGATGCTTCTGAAGCAGACACCTTGATACTGCCCGGTCCCGATCAACCGCGACCGACAGGGATCGCCGACACGAGTCATGGAACAGTGATTGGCACGCGCCAGTACATGTCTCCCGAACAGTCGCGCGGCGAGATCGATCAGCTCGACGAACGCTCCGATATTTATTCACTCGGCGCCGTGCTCTACTTCCTGCTCACGGACCATGCGCCTGGCGAAACCAAACCGCGCAACCTAAACTCGAAAGTCACAAAAACAGCCGAAGCCGTTTGTCTGAAAGCAATGTCTCGCGAGCGCGGGAGCAGGTACGCCAGCGTTGCCGATGTTTCCGCCGACGTCGGACGCCTGCTGGACGCCGAGCCCGTCTCGGCGTATCGCGAAAACGTTTTCGAAAAGATCAGCCGGTGGGTGAGTAAGAACCGTTTCCTGGTGCTTTTAGTGCTCGTCTACCTGCTGATGAGAATTTTTTTCATTTTCACCTCGCGCAGTTAAAGAAATCGCCCGCGACGTTTAATAGAAAGACAGACATTGATCATTTTCCATTTCTCGTTTTTCATTTGTCATTTTAGAAGAGTGAAGTTCTCAAATAAAATGAAAAATGAGAAATGGAAAATGACAAACGATAAATGATAAGGAGAGATAAACATGTCGAAACCGCTTATCGGAGTAATACTCGGCGCCGTCCTCGGCGCGATCGACGGCCTGACTTCGTGGTTCACGCCGGCCGTGCGCGATCAACTCGGCGGAATCGTGATCGGCTCGACGATCAAAGGAATCATCGCGGGGATCGCGATCGGGTTCTTTGCCAAAAAGTTTCACTCGCTGCCGCTCGGAATATTGTTCGGACTGCTCGTTGGCGCATTCCTCGCGTTTCTGATCGCGTTGATGCAGGGCGGTTACTACTTTGAGATCGTGCTGCCCGGCACGTTGGTCGGATTGATTGTCGGCTTTGCCACACAGAAATACGGCAAGTCGACCGCGCCTGCGAATAGTTAATCACTTTTAATTTAGAAGGAGAGATGAAAATAAATGCCTAGAGTTGTGCACTTCGAGATCCACGCGGCCGACCCAGAGCGCGCCGTCAACTTTTACACGACGTTGTTTGATTGGCAGTTTCAGAAGTGGGAAGGACCGATGCCGTACTGGGTGATCACGACTGGACCAGACGATCAGCCCGGCATCAACGGTGGTTTACTGCCTCGCCAGGGGGAGATCGACGGTCAGGCCGTCATTGCCTACGTTTGCACTGTGGACGTTTCAGACGTCGACGCTTACGCAAACAACGCGGCGTCGAACGGCGGGCAGATTGTTGTTCCGAAAATGCCGATTCCCGGAGTGGGATGGCTCGTCTACTGCAAAGATACCGAAGGCAACATCTTCGGCATGATGCAGGCAGATCCGAACGCGAAGTAAGACGCGCGCGGCTAATCGCTGGGGCGGCCCGTAAACAACGCATCACACTTCAATGTTTGCGGGCCGTTCTCATTACACAGCGCGAAAGAAGTGCCCTCGTACATCGCCACGCTGGCATACTCACCTTTCGCGTTCAGGATGTAGAAAGTGATGCCGAAGTTTGGCAAGCCGCGACTGTTGAGCAATCGCTTCTCGATAGTGTTGTTCTTGATCCGGTTCAAGACTTCCATGCCCGCGTCTTTCGGATGAGCGCCGCGCCGCATCTCCTCGACAATCACAAACGAACAGAGATTGAAAAGATTCGCTTCGCCGCGTCCGGTTGAACCGGCAGCGCCGACTGCGCCGTCGACGTAGAGACCCGCGCCGAGAATCGGCGAGTCGCCCAGGCGGCCGGGTATCTTCCAGGCGAGACCGCTCGTCGTCGTGACGCCGCAGATTTCGCCTTTCGAGTTGATGCCATCGCAGTTGATCGTGCCGTGCATGTTCTCTTCGCGGAGCAGTCCTTCAGCTAGCATGTCGAGGGCCGCTTTGTGCCCTGCTTCGGCGCGTTTCTTCGGATCGAGATAGTGTTGTGGGTCGATCCTGCGTTTCCACTCGATCCATTGTTTGCGCGAATTCTCAGTGTTGAGATCGTCTTCGATCTTGAATCCCATGTTGCGGGCGAAGTCCTGCGCGCCCTTGCCGACGATCAGGTGATGGTCCGTGCCCTCCATCACCGCTTTCGCGACCACCGACGGCGTGCGCACGCCTTCGAGCGCGCCGACCGCGCCCGCGCGTTTCTTCGGGCCATGCATCACTGACGAGTCGAGCTGGACGACGCCGTCCGCATTCGGCAAACCGCCATAACCGACGCTGTCGTCGAGCGGATCGAGCTCGACGATGTTGACGCCCGCGATCACCGAATCAAGCACGTCGGCGCCGCCGGTCATCATGCTGAATGCCTTCTGCACGGCGGTGACGTTGCCGCCATTCTTGAAACGATTGCCATTCGCCGACGAGATGACGAGTGGCTTAACGGCGCTCTGTTTGAGAATTATCGGAAAACCGGCAACCTCATCCTTGACGGCGGCGAGCGTCAGCCCGGCAACCGCACCGGTGCGCATGAAATCACGGCGTTTGATTTTTTTAGTCATGTTTTCCTCGGAGAGTTAAGTATCACTCAAACGATGAACTGCTTGCCTAACCCGATGGACACATTCGTCGAGGTTGGACGATATTTCATGTTCCCAAAACCTCAACACAATCCAGCCACTTCGTTCTAACTCCCTCTTCACCTTTCGATCACGTTTTCGATTTCTCTCGATCTTTTCAAACCAATAGGCTTGATTGCTTTTAAAAGCAGCCTTCGTCTTACTGCCCCATCGATAACCGTGCCAGAACTCGCTATCGCAGAAAATGGCAATTCGGTGACTCACCAATGCAAAGTCCGGTTTCCCAAAGACGGAATATTGTTTTCGGTATCGGAACCCAGCCTTCCATAGAGCTGTGCCGAGGCGTCGCTCAATAGCCGAGCCACTCGACCGCACCCGTGACATCGTGTAATGAATCTGTTCACGTGTTGGTCTCATCTTGTTTATTGTGCGATTGTTTCACCGGTTTCCTCATTTAATGATTCCGCCGGGATTTCCTCGCCTATTTCTTCTAACCGTTGTCTGGCGAGACGCTCTAGTCGACGCGCCTGAGTAAGAAGTGTTCTTCTCAATCCCTTCGAAACATCGCGTTCACTAATAACTCTGGCAAGCGAGGCGATGGTATTTGCTCTGCGAGCGATTCGCACGTCCGCATGCTTTCGGTGAAGGTAGATCGATTCGGGAATTATTCGATCGCGAAAAGATTCCGGGAGATTTACGATGGCAGTTGCCGGAATGTCTTTTTCATTCAGCACTGCCTTGAGCTGAGACTCTCTCAGAACCTTTTCGAAGACCGTATACTCGGTGGCGTGTAAAAGATTTGCGATTTCGTCTCTTGATAACTGATCCGGGTAGATTGGCCAAATCTCTATTTCTGCGACCTCAAACGGATCGAGCACGTTCATCGCGACCGCGTCCGTTCGCTGGTTAGTGAGATGTCTTCTAATCCGCGTGCGCAACATCTCTCGGGTCTGACCGACATAAATTGGTTCACCGTCGTAATCGTAAAATGCATAGACACCATATTGAGCATTTCCGATCCGCCGTTTCTTGGAGTCGTACCTATTTAAGAACTTGGTGATTTCTTTTCGAATCGCTGCAACGTCGTGAGGCAAAATTGCTTCAGGCGTAAGCAGACTGTTTTTCGGCATCGAAGTTCTCAGGTAGATCTCGTTCTAGATCGTCAACGATTGGATTCAAATAGTTTTGTGCTATCCATTTGATAACCGGCACGCAGACAGCATCACCGAAGCCAAATAGCGCCTGGTTCGACCGTGCCTGGATCAGGTAATCGTCGGCGCCCATTAGCCGCGCGCATTCCCTGGGAGACAACAGTCTGGCAAAGCACTCTCCTTTACCTGCTTTGAATAGAATCTGTCGCCCGCTTCCTCCTCGTGGTGTCCTCAAGCATCCTGCCAAACCATCAACACGCAATTCAGCCATCGATTTTGAGTTTCGAACTCGACGAAAAACAGTTCCATATGACCACTGTTTTCCGTTAATCATTGCATCTGCGATCTCTCGGTGACGAGGACTCATCTGATTAAGTAAATACAGCGTGCGCTCTTGACTCCACCACTCAGGCGCATGGGATGGGAAATGCTCTAAAACGCTTTCGAAGGTCTTTCGCCCATTCGTTGGAGGAGTTGGTAAGTTGCGGATGCTCCATCGAATATCGGAGTTGCTAAGAATGAAACTTGATAACGCCCGAGGCCGCAGTACGCTCTCTGAGAAAATTAGCGGCGGATTCTTGCTCGTTTCGCCTTCAAGACAGCCAATCACAAACAGCCGTTGCCGGCTCTGCGGCACAAAATACGAGGCATCCAGCATAAAAGCATCAACTGAATAACCCAGATCGTTAAGTGCTGACATTGCGTTCCTGAAATCATCGCCTTTATGAGAGGTCAAAAAGCCAGGCACATTCTCGATCAGAATTATTGGAGGCTTCCGTTCTCGCAGTTCCTCAATTAGCTTGGTGAAGCCCCAAAAGGCAGATGACTGTTCGCCTGATAAACCATTTCGTGATCCTGCGAGAGACAGATCGTTGCAAGGAAAGGAAGCCGTAGCCAATTCGACGGTAGGAATCGATTCCGCAGAGAGTTTATGAATGTCTTCACATACCACATGAGAATCTTCTTCGCCAAAATGTGCGTTATACATCTGCACTTTTTGCTCGTCGATGTCATTGGCAAAGGTTACGGACCAACCTTCACTTTCCAGTCCAACCCGCATCAGGCCAATGCCTGAAAAGAACTCCGCAACTAACTTTTTTTTGATGGTATTTGTCGCTGACACGCAATCCTGATTTCGCTGTTTGCTTAATTGTAATGCCTGTGAGGACCTGCCTTGAGGTCGGGCGAGGTGCTTATTGTTCATTCTGCGACCACCTTACTGGATCATAAAGTCGCATGATTATCTTATGAGTATCCTGATATATCAAGCAGCTTGTTTTTTCTAAGGTTCGTGCGTCTCCAAGGCTTCCTTGATCTTCTCGGCCGTTTTCGGGCCGATGCCGTCGACCAGGTCGAGGCCGCCGCCGGCGACGAAGGTTTTCAGCTCGTCGAGGGTGGAGACTTTGAAACGTTGATGGAGCAGGGCGGCGGTCTTTGGTCCAATGCCGGGGAGTTCCATCAGGTCGAGGACGCTTTCCGGTGTCTGGGTGGTCAGCTTTTCCCACGCGTCGAATGTTCCTTTTTCAAGCAACTCGATGACTTTGCCGGCGATTGCTTTGCCGACGCCGGGAATCGTTTGCAGGCCGGCGACGCCTTCCTCGGCCGCGATGTTTTTCAACGGCGTGGGCCAGACTTCAATCGCTTCGGCCGCGTTGCGATACGAGCGCCAGCGAAACGGATCGTCACCGCGCAATTCCATCAGCGCAGCAAGACGATAGAAACGGCGAGCGATGGCTTCGTTGTCCATTGATCGATTCAGCAGCTTGAGATTTTGCTTAGTCTAACGTCGCGAGCAGAGTAATATCAAAGGGCTTCGCAGTTGACTTCGTTTCGGGAGACCCAAGTGAACAAAATAAGACGAGAGCTATTGGCTGGGATTTCGCTTGCCGGCGCGGGCGCTTTGCTGATCGGTTGCCGCAGGCCGGCGCAAATGACGAACCAGGAAGGACCGGCGCCGGGTGAGGTGGGACCAGCCGACGTCACCGCCGCGGAAGATCTGATGCGCGAACATGGAATTCTGCGGCGCGCGTTGTTTGTCTATCGTGAAAGTGCCGCGAAGTTGAAAGTTGATGCCGCTGCGGTGCCGCTCGATGCACTCGAAAAGACAGCGCAATTGTTCCGCGTCTTTGGCGAGGATTATCACGAGAAGAAACTTGAAGAGGCTCTCATTTTTCCTGTTATCAAGAAATTTCGCGGCGCGGCCGTGCAGCAGGTCGATACGCTGATAGTCCAGCACGCCAGAGGACGCGAGATCACCGACTACATCCTGTCAGTCACAAAGGCTGAAAGCGTTTCCGCAAACGCCGCGGGCGCGTTGGCGAGCGCGATGGAATCATTCGCGCGCATGTACGAGTATCACTCCGCAATCGAAGACACAGTTGTTTTTCCAACGTGGAAAGGATTGCTGGGCGAAGCCGAGCTGGACGAACTGGGCGCGAAGTTTGAAGAGATCGAAGCGGACCATTTCGGCGATAGCAACGGTTTCGAGTCAGCGGTCTCGAGAATGGATGAGATCGAAGCGAGTCTCGGATTGAATAATCTTGGAGCACTGACAGCACCCGCCCCACCAAAGCTTTGAAGCTGCTTTACTTTTAGCGCCGCAAGTACGACAATGCGCGCTCACCCACCCAGACAATAGAAACGAAGCGAGGCCCCAACTACCTCTTGGTGTGCCTCGAAACCTTAAACCTCTCGACTTCTTAAGGAGCCAAGCATGACGTCTATTCAGTTCGCCGACGACCCAGATCAGGAACAACGCATCGCCAAACTGCGTCAGGAACTCGAAAAACTTGGCGGCAGTTCGCTAACGCTGGAGCCGATGCCGCCCGACATGGAGGAAGAGTTTCTCCGGCAAGTGCTGGAATACGAATCTGCCGATCCGATCAGTCTCTTTCGACTGCTCGAAAATTCCGGCTTGGAGATTCCCGCGCCCGATCAGCTCGACGACGCCGCGCTCACGAGCAAGCTGAAAGAGATTGTGGAGCGAATGGCGTCGTTGGGCGCTTATCTGCTGCACACGAACCACCTGACCGATCGCGAGCTTTACAACTATCTCTACTGCGACGGTTTACGCGAAGAGGCGGTGCTCTTTCCCGAGAACCCGAGCTACGCGTACATGATCGACCTCACCGGCAGCGGCAGCGAGACAGACAACCAGATTTATTTGAAGTTTTACGCGGATGAAGAACATCGCCGGCAGTGGGGGCGCGATTGGCCTGACGATTCCATCCCGGAACAGGAGGAGCCGCCGTTCGATCGCGATCGGCTGTTACCGCAGTCGCCGTTCGGATAAGACGCGATCAGGCGAGCTTTGCTTCATCTCGCGGCGGCTTTGCCCTTCAAGTCTCGCTGCGACTTGACCGTCAAGTTTCGCCTTCGACTGATATCAAGTTTCGCTGCGACTTGATCTCAAGTTTCGCTTTCGACTGGTATCAAGTTTCGCTGCGACTTGACCTTCAAGTTTCGCCTTCGACTGGTATCAAGTTTCGCTGCGACTTGACCTCAGAAGTTTTGTGCGGCTTTGCCGCCGGATGTGAGGCGAGGCTTCGCCTCGCCGTTGCAGATAAGTGCACCTCGGGCTGTGCCCCTGGTTCGGGCTTGCCCTTGTTTGTGGGCCAAAGGCCATACGAAGGGCAGAGCCCCAGTTTTTTCTTCAGCGACCGGCGAGGCGAAGCCTCGCCGCACATCCGGCGGCAAAGCCGCTGCGAGACCTTTGGGCAAAGTCGGAGCACGTCTTGAAGCAAAGCCGGAGTAAGTCTTGAAGCAGAGTCGGAGCACGTCTTGAAGCAAAGCCGGAGTAAGTCTTGAGGCAGAGTCGGAGCACGTCTTGAAGCAAAGTCGGAGTAAGTCTTGAAGCAAAGCCGGAGCACGTCTTGAGGCAGAGTCCGAGCACGTCTTGAAGCAAAGCCGGAGCACGTCTTGAGGCAGAGTCCGAGCACGTCTTGAAGCAAAGTCGGAGCACGTCTTGAAGCAAAGTCGGAGCACGTCTTGAGGCAGAGTCGGAGTGAGACTTTGAAGCAAGGCAATCAGGCGACGATCATCGTGCCGGTGCCTTTGTCGGTGAAGACTTCGGACAAGAGCGCGTTGCGTTTGGAGCCGCTGATGATGTGTGCGCTGTGAACGCCGCGACGCAAGAGCGTCGTGATGTTCTGTAGTTTGGGAATCATGCCGCCGGTCGCGGCGCCGTTGGTGACGAGGTCGTCAGCATCGGCCGCTGTGAGGCGCGACAGCTTGGACTGTGCCTCGCCCGGCTTGAGATAGATGCCGTCGACGTCGCTGAGCAGGATCAACTTCTCAGCCTGCAACTGCACGGCGATCT
Organism: uncultured Acidobacteriota bacterium; assembly: GCA_963770215.1. Taxonomy (GTDB): domain Bacteria; phylum Acidobacteriota; class Blastocatellia; order Pyrinomonadales; family Pyrinomonadaceae; genus PSRF01. The sequence goes on along the minus strand of CAVYOP010000003.1, from coordinate 223,997 downwards.
CGGCGGCGATGGTGTCGGCGTTGATGTTGAAGACCATGCCCTCGTCGTCTGCGCCGAGTGACGAGATGACGGGCAGGTAACCGTGATCCAACAGCACCGTCAGCAGACGCGTGTTGATCTGCACCACGTCGCCGACGTGTCCGAAATCGACTTTGTCGCGCACGCCTGTTTCGCGGTTGAAGATCTCTTTCGGCGGGCGTCGTTCAGCGTGAACTATGTTGGCGTCGACGCCTGACAAGCCGACGGCCTCGATGCCACGCTGGCGGAGCGCTGCCAGGATGTCCGTGTTGATTTTGCCGGCAAAGATCATCTTGGCCATTTCGAGTGTCGCATCGTCGGTGACGCGCCGGCCTTCGATGATCGTCTGCTCGATGCCGAGCTTTGTAGCTAGCTCGCTGAGCTGTTTGCCGCCGCCGTGAACCGCACAGATGCGGATGCCGACCTGGTGCAGCAGGGCAAGCTCTTCGGCGAGCGAATTCAGGTTTTCCCGGTCTTCGGTGACTTTGCCGGAGAGCTTGACGACAAACGTGTGTCCCTGGAAGCGCTGAATGTACGGCAGCGCTTCGCGCAAGAGATCGAGACGGAGCTGGTTGTCGATTGCCACGGCGCTAACTCCTGAGTAAATCAGCCATCACGGCCTTCTGCACGTGTAACCGGTTCTCGGCTTCGTCAATCACGACCGAAGCAGGTGAATCGATCACCGCGTCGGTAACGATCACGTTGCGACGCACCGGCAGACAGTGCATGAAGATGGCGTCGTCGGTCTGGTTCATCTTTCGTTCGTTGACGATCCACTTGTTGCGATACTGCGCGCGCGTAATGGTGTCCTGTTCGTCGCGGCCGTAAAACTGTTTCGCGCCCCAGCTCTTGGCGTAAATCACCTCAGCGCCCGTGAACGCGGCGTCGATGTCGTTTGTAACTCTCACACTGCCGCCTGCTTCACTCGCAAGCTGTCGCGAGTCTTCCATCAACTCTTCGTCGAGCTCATAACCCGGCGGGTGGGCAATCACGAGATCGTGGCCCATCTGCGCGGCTGCGAGGGCGAAACTGTTCGGCACGGCCATCGGCAACGGCTTCGGATGCCACGCCCACGTCAACACGACGCGCTTGCGTCCCGCGCCGAGCTTCTCGCGAATTGTCATCATGTCAGCCAAAGACTGGCAGGGATGATGGATCGCCGATTCGAGATTGATGATCGGCACGGAGGCGTATTTCGCGAACGCATTCAGCACCGGATCTTTTCGTTCTTCGTTCCAGTCTTTCAACGCGGCAAACGTGCGCACGCCGATGGCGACGCAATATCGTTCGATGACACGCACAAACTCGGCGACGTGCTCAGTCTTGCCGGCGTCCATGACTGCTCCTTCACGATGCTCGAGTGTCCAGCTTGTGCCGCCTGGCTCGAGCACAACCGTGTTGCCGCCGAGCTCGTAGATGCCGACCTGCATCGAGGCGCGCGTCCGCAGGCTGGGGTTGAAGAACACCAGCGCCACCGACTTGCCGGCCAGCGGCTGCGAACGATCCTCGCCGCGCTTGAAGCGCAGCGCTGACTCGATCAGCCGATTGAGATCGACGCCTTTCGTGCTCAGGTAGTGCATATTTCTTCCAACTGTTTCACAAACACGTCCACTTCATCCGCGCCCAAACAAAGCGGCGGCAACAGGCGCAAGACCTTTGCATCGCTCGACGTGCCGGTAATGATCTTTCGCTCGAGCAGCGCTTTGTGAATCGGCGCTGCTTTGTCCGCGAACTCGATTCCTAACAAAAATCCGAGACCGCGAACGGCAATAACCTGCTCGATCTCGCGCAACCGTTCGCGCAGGTGCGCTTCCACAATCCGCACATTTGCAAGCATCCCGTCCTCTTGGATCGCTTCGAGCGTCGCGGTCACGGCCGCCATCGCCAACATGCCGCCGCCGAACGTCGTGCCGAGATCGTTCTCCTTGATGTGGGAACTGATGGCTTCGGTCACGAGGCACGCGCCGACAGGCACGCCGCTGCCGAGTGCTTTCGCGAGCGTGACGATGTCAGGCACGACTCCGTCACCGGCCGCGCTGCCCGCGAAAAACCATTGCCCCGTGCGGCCAACGCCTGTTTGCACTTCGTCGTAGATCAAGACGACTCCGCGCTCGTCACACAACTCACGCAGCGCCTGGTAAAACGAGGGCTCGGCCATGCGAACGCCGGCCATCGACTGAATCGGCTCGAGCATGATCGCGGCAACGGTGTCGTCTACAACCGCGCGCACCGATTCGATGTCGCCAAACTCCGCTTCTACGTGGCCCGGAACGTTTGGCTTTCCAATCTCGCGATACTTGCCCAGAAACGTCGCGCTAATTGCGTCGGCGGTGCGGCCGTGAAAACCGCCGCTAAACGTGACGATCTTTTCGCGGCCGGTAGCCATGCGCGCCATACGCATGGCGTTCTCGTTTGCTTCCGTGCCGGAGTTGCAAAAGAACGCTTTCGTCAGCGCGGTGGGCGAGATGGAGATCAGCTTTTCCGCCGCACGCGCGCGCGCATCGGAATAGACGAGGTTCGAATAGAACAACAGCTTCTCGGACTGCTCGCGAATCGCCTGGACGAGGTGCGGATGACAATGGCCCGTGCCGGCTACAGCATGTCCGCCGTAGAGATCGAGATACTTGTCGCCGTCATTCGTGTAGAGCCAGACTCCGTCGCCACGCTCAGCCGCGATTGGCATCTTTTTGTACGTGGCAAGCTGGAACTCATCTTCATTTGCGAACACGGATTTCACGGATTTGTCCCTACCAGCAGCAACCCGGTCTTTTCGTCGAGACCGAACATCAGGTTCATGTTTTGCACCGCCTGTCCGGCCGCGCCTTTGACGAGATTGTCGATCGCGGAAAAGACTGCGACCTGGTTGCCGCGCGAGGCGAAGCCCATATCGCAGAAGTTGCTCGTTTTCACCCAATTGATGTCAGGCGAACCGTCGACGAGCCGCACAAAGAATGAATCGTGATAGTACTCGCCAAACATCTCGCGCAACTGCGCTTCGCTCAGCGCGTTTTTGCTCTCGACGTAGATCGACGCGAAGATGCCACGCGACACCGGCAGCGAATGCGTCATGAAGACTAATTCGTTGGTCCAATCGCCGACGTGCTCGAGCTCCTGTTCGATCTCCGGCACGTGCTGGTGCGTGAACGGCTTGTAGGCGTAAAACGAGTTCATACGCTGCGGATGATGCGTGTTCGCAGCCGCCTTCGCACCCGAACCCGATGAGCCGGTTTTTGCATCGACGATCACTCGTCCGGTGATCGCGCCGTTGGCGACAAGCGGCGCCAGCCCGAGCAGCGTCGCCGTCGCGAAGCAGCCGGGGTTCGCAATCAGCCGGGCCTCGCGGATCGCAGCGCGATTCGTTTCAGTCAAACCGTAGACAAACTCAGCCTGCGACTCCATCGCGGTGTGCGGCTGTTTGTAGTGCTTCTCGAAAACCTCCCGATCGCGGAGTCGAAAATCGCCGGACAGATCGATCGCCTTCACACTACCGGGCAGGCGAGGAACAACTTCCATCGCCTGCCCGTGCGGGAGCGCGAGGAAAACACAATCGATGCCGTCGAGATTCTCAGGCTGCGTAATGAAGCTAAGGTGCGTCAGCCCGTTCAGGTTTCGATGAACCTTGCCCACTGAGTTTCCGGCGTGTTCGTTGGCGGTAACGAAGACCACTTCAACCTGCGGATGAAACAGCAGGATGCGCAGCAACTCCGAGCCGCCGTATCCCGAACCGCCAAAAATGCCTACACGAATCTTTTGCATGGTCACTACACAACTACCGCAGGCTTATTAACTTTAACCTGCGCCATCACGAGCTCAAACAACGTCTCACCTTCGCGACGCGCGTTTGCCGCAGGCACATTGAACTGCGTCGTGATGTAGTCGCCGCCCATGCGCGAGTCGGTGACCGATCCGGAAACCACATCCACAGCCACACCACGACGGCGTAGCAACTCAATCCCGCCCCACGCACCAACATAGTCAGACGCGCAAAAGACCAGCGCGGACATCGCGTCGAGCAGTTCCGCATCGTTAAAAATCGTGTCTACCGAATAGCCGCCGAGAATGCCGTCGCCCAGCTCGATCACGATCAGATCCGGCGAAACTTCATTCAAGCGCGCGATGATGGCCTTCGCCATCGGCGCGAGATCTTCGACGTCAACTGTCGACGGCAAGCCACAATCGAGAAAGCTCGCGGTGGCCACCGCTCCATGATCCGCCATGTTCAGCGTGTCGCGCAGACAAGCCACGCCAGACAACTTCGCCGCCGCAACCTTCAACCCCGCGCGCGTCGCTTGTTTGATCAACTCAGTCGCAGCGTAAGTCTTGCCGCTGTTCATACTCGTCCCGGCGATCATCACGATCGGCGCAGTTTCGCCAAGCTCAGACGCGACGGCAGCGCCGCATTCGCGATGTTCAGCACGCGTCCGGTTCTCATCGCAGACGAGTCCGATCACTTCCAGCTTGATCGCGTCGCCCAAGACTCGAATGATGCCCGGTGCAACAACCAATCACGCCGCCCATGTTGAGCAGGTGCAAGCTCGTCGCCAGCTTGCACACGTCGCAGGAACATCGCCGACAAAACCTTTCAACGCACGACGCCGCCCAAGCACGCCGATCAACAAGTCGCCGGGATTGATCTTCGCGAGACGGCCGGTGGGCAACTCGAGCATGTTGTAAGTCGCGCTGTCGGTCAGCGCGCGCACGACGACAACATCGCCCGCCGCGGCGACGCCTGATGCAGCGACCATACCGACAGTCTTCGACAAGCCGAGCGGCGACGTGGCCGAACCGATCTTGTCAACGTCGACAACAGTGATTTCCTGTGTCATTGCCCCTGCCCCCTTCCCAATCTCAGCCGCAACGCGTTCAGCTTGATAAAACCTTCAGCATCGCGCTGGTTGTAAACCGTGTCAGCTTCAAACGTGGCGATGTTTTCGTCGTACAGCGAATGCGGCGAGCGGCGTCCGACGACGATGGCATTCCCGCGATATAGCTTCAGACGCACGTCGCCGTGACCCTGCACCTGCGTCTCGTCGATCATCTTGCGCATCAACTTGAACTCCGGCGCGAACCAGAATCCGTAATAAACGCTCTCGGCAAACTTCACGCCGAGCGAATCGCGCAAATGCATCACTTCACGATCGAACGTGATCGACTCGAGCGCGCGATGCGCTGCATGCAGGATCGTGACGCCCGGCGTCTCGTAAACACCGCGCGACTTCATCCCGACAAAACGATTCTCGACCAGATCGACGCGACCGATGCCATGCGCGCCGCCCAATTCGTTCAACGTCTCCAGCAGCGCGACCGGATCGATCTTCCGGCCGTCGATCGCCACCGGCTCGCCTTTCTCAAACGAGATCTCGACGTACTGCGCTTCGGCATTCGCATTTTCCGGCGAGCGCGTCAGTTGAAAGATGTTCTCCGGCGGTTCGGCCCAGGGGTCTTCGAGAATTCCGCCTTCGTAAGAGATGTGCATCAAGTTCGCATCGGTCGAGTACGGCTTCTCCGCCGTCGCGGTGACCGGAATGCCGTGCTCTTTTGCGTACGCGATCAGATCCGCGCGTCCCTTGAACTCCCACTCGCGCCACGGCGCGATCACCTTGATGTCGGGTTGCAGCGCGTAATAAGTCAGCTCAAAACGCACCTGATCGTTGCCCTTGCCGGTAGCGCCATGGGCCACCGCGTCCGCGCCTTCCTGCTGCGCGATCTCGATCTGCCGCTTCGCGATCACCGGACGCGCCAGCGAAGTGCCCATCAGGTAAACGCCTTCGTAAACCGCGTTCGCCTTCACCGCGGTCCAAACGTAGTCGCGCACAAACTCTTCGCGCAGATCTTCGACGTAGAGTTTCGACGCGCCGGTCGCGTGCGCTTTTTCTTCGAGTCCCGACAGCTCCGCGCCCTGGCCCACGTCGGCGCAATAGCAAACGACTTCGCAGCCGTAGTGCTCTTTAAGCCAGCGAAGCATGACTGACGTGTCGAGCCCGCCGGAATACGCCAAAACTATTTTCTTAATTGCTGTCATCTGTTGTTCCAAATAACTTCCAAATTTTCTTTATCGTCGCTTTCTGATCGCGCACGGCGATGAATATCGTGTCTTCACCGGCAATCGTGCCGACGATCTCCGGGATCGCGGCGGCGTCGATCTCGACTGCAACTGCCGACGCGAGCCCCGGCACGGTGCGGGCGATTACCAGACTGTCGCCCGCGTGGTCTAAACTCAGCAGGCCGCGCGCGGCCGCGCCGTTTGTGCGCGGCAACGTGTAATGGCCGTGATGCTTGACGACGCCGAGCTCTTCCAAATCGCGCGATACGCTCGACTGCGTCGCCGGCACGCCGGACTTTTCAAGCAGCGCACGCAAGTCTTCCTGCGTGCCGATGGGCCGCGGCCGAATCAGGCTCAATATCTGTCTGCTGTCGCTCGCGCTTATTCATCACTACTTATGCACTCAGCTTGCATAATCGCTGCATAGATGCATAAACTATCACGCGAGTTGGACGTGGTCAAGGAGAGTGGAGATTTATGTGGGGTGGCAGGTTCACGGACAAAACTGACCCAGGCTTTGCGGAGTTCAATAGTTCGTTTCGGTTCGACCGGCGACTGTTTGAAGCCGACGTTATTGCGAGCGTCGCCTACTGCCAGGCGCTCGAAAACGCGAAGGTGATCAGCGTCGCAGAGGGAACGCAGATCCGCCAGGCTTTGCAGACGATTCTTCAGACGGGTTGCGGCGGCCAGTCCCAGGTTGAGGCGCAGGCCGAAGACATTCACTCTTTTGTCGAAGCGCGACTGGTCGAATTGATTGGCGACGCCGGGCGCAAGCTGCACACCGGACGCAGCCGTAACGATCAAGTCGCGACCGACTTTCGTCTCTGGCTACGGCAGGCAATCGACGACCTCGGCGCGACGCTACGCGAGACGCAAACGGCGCTGCTCGACTTTGCCGAGACGAACCGCGAAGTCGTCATTCCCGGATACACGCACCTGCAACGCGCGCAACCAGTGCTGCTGGCCCACTGGTGTCTCGCGTATTTCGAAATGCTCGCGCGCGATCGCGAACGGCTTGTCGACGCGCGCCGGCGAGTGAACGTCATGCCGTTGGGATCGGCGGCGCTGGCGGGCACGTCTTTTCCGATCGATCGCGAAGCGTTGGCAAAGTCGCTTGGCTTTGAGGGCGTGACGCGAAACAGTCTCGACGCCGTTAGCGATCGCGATTTCTGCGTCGAGTTCCTGAGCGCGTGTTCGTTGATCATGGTCCATCTGTCGCGGCTGGCGGAGGACATCATTCTTTACGCGACGACCGAGTTTGGGTTTTTCGAGTTGGGCGATGCGATTGCCACAGGATCGAGTTTGATGCCGCAGAAGAAGAACCCCGATTCGATGGAGCTCGTGCGCGGAAAAGCAGGTCGTGTGTTTGGCGATCTGCTCGGGTTGTTGACGACGTTGAAAGGTTTGCCGCTCGCTTATAACAAAGACATGCAGGAAGACAAGGAAGCTGTGTTTGATGCGTTCGATACGGTGAAGTCGTCGCTGGTCGTGACGAGCACAGTGTTGCGAAACATCACGTCAAGCAGATGACGACGACAGGCGGTTACATGAATGCAACCGAGCTGGCCGACTATCTGGTGAGAAAGGGAATGCCGTTTAGGGACGCGCACGAGATCGTCGGCAGAGTTGTGATTCGCGCGATCGAATTAGAAACACAGATTGAAGAAATTAGTATCGAGGAACTAAAGAAGTTCTCTTCGTTGATTAATGAGGATGTTTATGAAGCGTTGTCGTTGGAACAAACATTGAACGCAAGTCGGCAGATCGGCGGGACGGCGAAGGAGTCGGTTTACGAGGCGTTGGCGACGGCGCGACGTTCATAGCATTTGGCACTGCATTCGGCTGGATCGTCTCCTGGTAAATAAACCTCACGTCCATCAGTTTCAACACCACTGCCGGTTTCACTGCATTGCGATGCGCGTCCATGCTGATCGTCCCGTCACGCCGTGAAAATCCTTCGTCTGCGCGAGCGCGTCGCGCATCTTTGGACCTTCAGTCGATGCCCGCTCGCCCGATCGCGTCGAAGAGCATCCGCGCCGCATCGTAAGCCAGCGCCGCATGAGCGTCCGGCAGCAGGTTGCCATAACGCTGTTTGTACTCCTGCACGAACGACTGAATCGCGGGCGAAGGATCGTCAACCGAATAGTGCGTCGAAATATACGCGCCGTTCAGCGCATCGCCGCCCAACTGCCACAACTCCGGCGCATCCCATCCGTCACCTCCAAGCAACGGCTGCGTCAAACCAAGCTGTCGCGCTTGTTTTGCGATCACGTTACGTCGCCGTAATAACCCGGGAATGTAGATAACGTCCGGCTCAGACGCGCGAATCGAAGCTAATTGGCCTTTGAAATCTGCCTCGCCCTGCGTGTACGACTGCTCGTTGACGATCTCACCGCCAAGCCGCCGAAAACTGTTTTGAAAGAAATCCGTCAGCCCGCGGCCATACGACGAGTTGAAATCAAAAAGGATCGCCGCCTTCTTCGCCTTCAACGTGTTGATGGCAAAGCTCGCCATCACCTGCACCTTGAAACTCGTCGACGAAGCAGGCGCGAAAAATGTAATCGCCGACCATCGTCACCGCCGGATCGGTTGACGACGGCGAGATCAGCGGCACGTGCGACGATTGCGCCTTCGGAGCAGCCGCACGGCTGTTGCCTGACGTGCCGCCGGCGATGATCGCGATCACCTTGTCCTGATCGATCAGCTTGGCCGTGAGTCGTGCGGCTTCTTCCGGACTTCCTTTGTCGTCTTCGATCACGACGTCGATCTTGCGGCCGTTGATCCCGCCGCCCTGGTTGAGTCTGATCGGCGGCCATCAGCACGCCGTTGATCGCCGACTGTCCGAAGTTGAAAGTTGGACCACTGAGATCGCCGAAGTAGCCGATCTTGATCCGGCTGCGATCGGGTTGGTTTGTGATTTCAGCCTGCGCGCGAACAGGAAAACGCGAGCGCAAACAGGACGATTACGATCGGAAGCAGCATTTTGTGTAGGTCGTAGAGTTTTATGCTGGAGCCGAGGAAAGTGTTGAAATGAGTTGGCTGCTAACTCGTGATCTACTCACCGAGATAAGCTTCTTTAATCCTTGGGTCGTTGGCCAGGTCTTTCGATGGACCTTCCATCACTATTCTTCCGGTTTCCAGAACGTAAGCGCGATCGGAATGGCTTCAGGGCGGCGTGGGCGTTCTGCTCGACCAGCAGAATCGTCGTGCCCTTGCTCTTGATCTCGTCGATGGCTTCGAAGATGGTGTGAACGACCAGCGGCGCCAGTCCCAGCGACGGCTCGTCGAGCAACAGCAGACGCGGGTTGGACATCAACGCGCGCCCGATTGCGAGCATCTGTTGCTCGCCGCCCGAGAGCGTTCCCGCTTTCTGGTGTTCGCGTTCTTTCAAACGGGGAAACATCCTGAAGGCGTGGGCCATGTCGGCGGCGATCTGAGTTTTGTTCTTCTTCAGGTACGCGCCCATGTGCAGGTTTTCGCGTCACCGAGAGATTGGCAAACACGCCGCGTCCTTCAGGCGACATCGAGATGCCGCGCGCGACCAGTTTGTGCGTTGGTTTGGCGCTGATGTCTTCGCCCTCGAAGATGACTTTGCCCTGGCGTGGTTGCAGCAGGCCGGTGATCGTGCGCAGCGTGGTCGTTTTGCCGGCGCCGTTCGCGCCGATCAGGGTCACGACTTCGCCCTGCTCGACGTGCATCGAAATGCCGGTCAAAGCTTCGATCGCGCCGTAGTTTACAGAGACGTTTTCGAGAGTGAGCATCAGTTTATTGCCGATTGTCGATTGCTTTGTCAATTGCCAAGGTTCAACGCGTACTTCTTCAAATTGGCAATCGGCAATTGCCAATGGCAAATCCCTAGTCTCCAAGATAAGCCTCGATCACTTTCGGATCGTTCTTGATTTCTTCGGGCAGGCCGAGCGCGATCGATTTGCCGTAGTCGACCACCTGGATTCGTTCGCAGACGCCCATCACGACCTTCATGTTGTGTTCGACGAGCAGGATCGTCAGTCCGAAACGGTCGCGGATCTGTTTGATCAGGTTCATCAGGTCTTCCTGCTCGGACGGGTTCATGCCCGCGGCCGGCTCGTCGAGCAACAGCAACTTCGGACGCGTCGCGAGGGCGCGCACGATCTCGAGCCGGCGCTGACTGCCGTAAGGCAAACTCGTGCCGCCTTCATCTTTAAAACGCGCAAGGTCGAAAATTTCCAGCAACTCCATCGCAAATTCGCGATGCTCGCGCTCGTCGCGTTCGAAGCGCGGCAGTCGCAGGACGGCGTCCAGCAGGTTTTGCTTGGCGTGACGGTGACAGGCGGTCATCACGTTTTCGAGCACTGACATGCTGGGAAACAGGCGGATGTTTTGAAATGTTCGCGACACGCCGCAGCCGCGAGATCTCGTAGGGCTTCAGCCCGTCGATTCGTTCGCCCTGGAAATAAAGCTCGCCGGAAGTCGGCTCGTAGACTCCTGTCAGCAGATTGAAAATCGTGGTCTTGCCCGCGCCGTTTGGTCCGATCAGTCCGTAGATCTCCCCGTCGCTGCACCTGCATGTCGAGCTCGTTGACGGCGACCAGGCCGCCGAAACGGATCGTGCATTTGTTCGTCTTAAGCCGGATGTTCGCCGTTTGTTTTTGTCTTCCGCCATCGTTCTTGTTACCTTTGTTCTATCTTGTCGAGTCGCTGGGCTGTTCAGCAATCGGCACACCTTTTTCCGCCTGCCGGTTTGTCGCCTTCGGGACGCTTTCTGTGCGCGCTTCAGCCACGGAATGCCGAACTCTCTCGATGCCCATCACACCCTGCGGCCGCGTCAACATGATGATGATCAGCAACGCGGAATAGATGACGAGGCGATAGTTGTACGAGATCGCCGGGCAGCTTGCGCAGCAACTCGGGCAGGATCGTGATCACTATCGCGCCCAGCACCGCACCCGTGATCGATCCCATTCCGCCGAGCACGATCATGATGATGATCTCGATCGAGCGGATGAACTGGAAATCGTTCGTGTGCAGAAACTGCCGGAAGTGACCGAAGAGCGCGCCCGCGATGCCGGCGAATGCCGAACTGATCACAAACGCCAGCACTTTGTAACGCGTCGTGTTGATGCCCATCGCTTCGGCGGCGAGTTCGTCTTCGCGAATCGAGATCAACGCGCGGCCGATGTCAGAATGGACGATGTTGTAGACGACGACGATCGTGATGACGGCGAAGCCGCCGATCCAGATGAAGTTTGCATACAGCGGAATGATCGGACGTCCTTCCCACGGCGCAACCGCGCCGCGGAAACCGGTCGCGCCGCCGACGCGATCGATGTTCAGGATGATGATGCGAATGATCTCGGCGAAACCAAGCGTGACGATCGCGAGATAATCACCGCGCAGTCGCAAACTCGGAATTCCCACCAGCAATCCAGCCACGGCCGCGACCAGCGCGCCGAACATAACGATACCAGGAAAACTATGCGCCTGCGCCACTGTCGCGCCGACAATCGCCGTCAACGCACTGTTCCATCGACTGTGAATAGTAGACAGTCAGAAATACCGACGAGTACGCGCCGACCGCCATGAATCCCGCGTGTCCGATGGAAAACTGTCCGGTAAAGCCAGTGATCAAGTTCAGCGAGACGGCGAGAATGATGCTGATGCCGGTGAGATTGAGGATCTCGGCGTAGTAGTAGGGCACTCCAAAACCGAAGAGGCCGTCTCTGCTCATCATCGCATTCATGGCGACGAGCAGCACGACGGCGACGACTAAATCCAAGAATCCGTTTAATGAAGGTAGGCATTCAGTGGATGCGACCTGTGATTCCTTCAGACTTTCTCCTGCACGGTCGAGCCGAGCAAACCTGACGGGCGAAGCAACAGAACCAGAATCAGGATCGCAAAAGCCACCGCATCACGGTAAGTGGAGGCGATGCCGATGTGATGTCCGTAACCGACGACGAATGTTTCGGCAGCGCCGATGAGCAGGCCGCCCAGCACTGCGCCGGGTATGTTTCCGATGCCGCCGAGCACCGCGGCCACGAACGCTTTCAGTCCCGTCAGGATTCCCATCAACGGGTCGATGTTTGGATTGTACTGAGCAGTCAAAACGCCGCCCGCCGCCGCGAGCGCCGAACCGATGGCGAACGTCAGGCTGATGATCGAAGTCGGTATTGATTCCCATCAGCTTCGCCGAGTTAAGGTTGAACGAAACGGCGCGCATCGCAGTGCCGACCTTCGTCTTGAAGACGATCCACTGCAACAACACCATCAAGGCAATGGAAACCAGAAAGATAACGATCTGCGCCTTGGAGATCGCGGCGTTGCCAAACAAGCGAATGGGCGCTTCACTTTGCGATCCCAGAAAGTCAGGGAAAGCGCGCGGCGCAGCGCCGATTTGCGCGACGAACAAGTTCTCGATCAACAGCGAAACGCCGATCGCCATGATCAGCGTCGTCATACGCGAGTATTTCCGCACCGGCCGGTATGCGAATCGCTCGATCACCATGCCGACGAGCGCGGCGATGATCATCGAGCCGATCAAAACGATCGCCAGCGAAAGAAACGAAGGGCCGGTAAGCCCGCATAGATCGCGATGTAAAAGCCGGCAAACGCGCCGACCATGTAGATGTCGCCGTGGGCGAAGTTGATCAGGCGGAGAATGCCGTACACCATCGTGTACCCCAGAGCGATCAGGGCATAGATGGCGCCGACATTGAGACCGTTGATTAGTTGCTGAACGAAGGTATCCATCGAGACGCTGCTCCGCTACTTGGTTCCCGCTATTTGGTTGGCGCCGGACTGGCTGCTTTCGCAGGTGCAGCAGGATAGCCGGGCGAAGCCGCGCTGGCCGGTGACGCCGCTGTCGTTGGCGGCGCGGTTGACGCGGCGGGCGACGTTGCGGGGGCCGCTGACGTGGCGGCCGGCGGAGTCATGCCTTCCGGATAGATCGTGGTGTCGTAAACAAATTTTCCGTCCTGGAGTTTCAGGACGACGGCGGGTTTCACTGCGTTTCGGTCGCCGTCGATGGTGATCGCTCCGGTCACGCCGGCGAAGTTCTTCGTTTCCGCAATCGCGTGCGCAGCTTCACGCTCTCAGTGCCGTTGGCGCGTTTGATCGCGTCGGCGAGAACTTTCATCGAATCGTAACCGAGCGCTGCGAGAGCGTCGGGCAGGATGTTGAAACGCGCTTTGTAATCTGCGACGAACTTCTGAATCGCGGGCGATGGATCGTCGACTGAGTAGTGATTGGAAATGTAGTCGCCGTTCAAAGCCGCGCCGCCCAACTGCCAGAGTTGCGGAGCGTCCCAACCGTCGCCGCCGAGCAATGGCGCTTTGATTCCGAGCTGTTTTGTTTGATTGGCGATAACGCCGACTTCGCCGTAATAACCGGGAACGTAAATCACTTCAGGGTTGGACGAGCGAATAGCCGTCAACTGGCCGCTGAAATCGCGGTCGCCTTGCGTGTACGACTGTTCGGAGACGATCTGGCCGCCGAAACTGGTGAAGCTGCGTTTGAAGAACTGGTACAGGCCGCGGCTGTAGTCGGAGTTGAAATCGTAAAGGATTGCGGCGCGCTTGGCTTTCAGATTGTTGGCGGCGAACTTTGCCATCACTTCGCCCTGGAACGGATCGATAAAGCAGACGCGGAAGATGTAATCGCCGACTTGCGTCACGGCCGGGTTGGTCGACGACGGCGAGATCATCGGCACTTTCGCTTCCTGTGCTTTGGGAGCGGCGGCCAAACTGTTGGACGACGCCACTTCGCCGAGAATCGCGTGGACCTTGTCCTGGTTGACCAGCTTGGTCACGACAGTCGCGGCCTTGTTTGGTTCGCCCTGATCGTCTTCAGTGATGATCTGAATCTGGCGTCCGTTGATACCGCCGGCCTTGTTGATCTCGTCGGCGGCCATCTCGACGCCGTTCTTGGTTGACTGGCCGAAGCTGGAGGTGCGGCCGGAAAGATCGCCGTAGTAGCCGACCAGGATTGGTCCGCTATCAGTTCCGTTGCCGCTGGCTCCGCGGCGTTCACAGCCAAAACTGACGAATAGAGTAGTAATCAACAAAAGCGCGAGTATCGTGCGTTTCATTTGGTCCTCACAGGGCTAGGGTTTCCGGCGAACTTAAGTCCGACTCGAACTGGGACTGATTCTTTATCTTATATCGCAGAAGGTAGAACAGAGCTTAGATGTTCCTGCTGTAATCGCGCTGAATAATAGCTTTCAGGCGCTGGTTACGCAAATCATGCCAGCAATTTAACCTTCTGCCTCCTCACTCACTAATGTGGTTTTTTCCAGTGAAAGGGGTCAAAAAAGTTTTTGACCCCCCTGCGGAACAGAAAACGCTTTTGAAAGTGGAGGGAATCTGCTCCAATACGTCGTTAGACCAACTCACTTTTGGCAGGCCGGACTCCCCTATGAACAATTCCTCAAATAGAAGAGAACAGATAGATCGATATTTGGAGTCTATTCGCTGCGGGAATTCCGAAGCTGTGAAGGAGTTGACGGAGCTTATTTATGACGAGCTTCGCCGGCAAGCGCACAAAATGTTAAGGCGCGAACGACAAGGCCACACGCTGCAGACGACGGCGCTAGTCCATGAAGCCTACCTCGATCTGGTCGGCAGTCCCTCCAGGGACTGGGAGAATCAGGAACACTTCTTCAACGTCGCGGCAAAGGTGATGCGCAACATTCTGGTGAACCACGCGCGAAGAAGAAATTGCTTAAAACGAAATGGCGGTGGTCTGCCGGCGGACATTGACCTCGACACTCTTCCCGACACCACGAAGGAGAACGTATTAATCCGGCTCGACGAAGCACTGGACCAACTGCGAAAGATAAATAAACGGCAAGCCGACATTGTTGAGAAACGCTTCTTCGCCGGCCTGACGAATGCAGAGATCGCAAAGCTCACGAACATCTCAGAAACCACCGTTAAGCGCGAATGGCGTCACGCAAAGGCGTGGCTTCATAGAGAGATGAAACGATGAACTCACTTGATCATCAGAAAGCGGGGGAGATCTTCAACGAAGCGTTGGACCTGCCAGTCGACCAGCGCCCGGATTTTCTAACTGGGGAGTGCGGAAGCGATGCGGAGCTGCGCGCGGAAGTGGAATCGCTGCTCGCGTCGCACAACGAAAAATTTCTGGAAGAGAACGTCCGTGAAAGAGTCCTGGAACTGGTTTGCGGCGGTCTTTTGCCAGGCGACGTAATTAGCGACCGTTACACAATCGTCGAAATGATCGGCAGCGGCGGGATGGGCGAGGTCTATCTGGCCGAAGACACTAAGATTCCGGGAGGGCGGAAGGTCGCGTTGAAGGTCCTGGCAGAGAAGTTCAGTCAGGATCAGAAACAGGTCAGGAATTTCGAGAACGAGGCGCGCACGATTTCGCGGTTGAACAACCCAAACATCCTCACCGTCCACGACTTCGTTTACGTCGACAACACGAGCTTCATCATAACCGAGTTCATCGAGGGCGAGACGCTGCGCACAAAGCTGCAATCCGGTCCACTCGAGTTGTCATCGGCCCTGAAAATCGCTCGTCAAATAGCTTCAGCCCTCGCAGCCGTCCACGAGAGGGGCATCATTCATCGGGACGTCAAACCTGAAAACATCATTGTAAAAGACGACGGCCATGTGAAAGTGGTGGATTTCGGCATCGCCAAACTGGCTGAGCGACGAACGCCGGAGGATGATCTCGATCCTACCTGGATAAGTCACGAGGAAGCAGCATCCGGCTTTGGGACGGCGAATTACATGTCCTGGGAGCAGGTGCGTGGACAGGACGTTGACGCGCGTACGGACATTTGGAGTTTAGGCGTTTGTCTTTATGAGATGTTGACGGGCACACCGCCGTTCAAGGGCGAAAAATGGGTAGATACCTTCTCGAATATTCTCAAAGACGATCCCGCTCCGTTGGGCCAACAGGTTCCGGAGAGTTTGAATGCAATAATTAAGAAGGCATTGAAGCGGAACCGCGAGAAACGTTATCAAACGATGCGCGAGTTTGCGGCTGAGCTTGAAAGAACTCCGGACACCGCTAACACAGTAGTCGACCCATTCAGGGAATGGAGAAAAACCTCCGGGGCGAGGATTTGGGCCACCCTTCTCGGCGTCGCAGGGTTAAGTTGTGTGCTCGCCGCTCTGGCTTTGGCAGTTTATTTTTTCCAATCCTGGACCGCGGAAAGTGCGGCCCGCTCTGCTCAAGCGGTCGCCAGTGGGTTTCACTTGATAGTGATCGGCATCGCCTATTGGTATTTCCACAAGCATCCGGGGCCGCAAGATTTTCGCCGTCTCAAACACGACAAAGCTGAAGGTAGATTGAGGCCGCACATTACCTATTCCACCGGCTATGAAAAAGTATCCGACTGGAAACGCGCCAGGGAGATCGCAAAGGAAGCGCTAAAACATTACCGCGCCGCTTTCGTGTGGTTATTATTTGCCTGGCTGTTTCTTTATACGGTTACGTTGATAAGCCTGGTGGAAGAGAGTTTCATAGTGGCTTCGGTCCTCACCCTCGCGAATAACTTCAATACGTTATGTATCGGTCTGTGCTTTGCCATACTGAACGAGCCGATCACTACCGAGGATAAAACTCAAAATAAGAAAGCGATCAGAGTCAAAGAGGGTCGGAAATGGCCGGCGAGTCTGATTCCGGCAGCAATCGTAATGATCTTCCTGCTTATTCTTGAACTATGGCTGGCATCCAAACTGACACTGAAGCAGGAAACTGTTCATTACGTTTTTAGAGTTATCAGCGGCCTTGCCGGAGGGGTAGCGATGGCGCTGTTCGTCGGGCGCTTCCAAAGTAAGTTTCTTAAGTCACCGCCCTGGCTGGTTTATCTCCTCTTTCTTTACACGGTAATCCAGGCGCTCTTTATATTTTACGGCGGTGAATCGCCTGGAGAGCTGGCCTGGGCGGCGGTGGTAATGAATGCGGCCCTGGTCCTGAAGTGTTTACTGATCGTCTATATGTTCTGGCTCTTTCAGTCCGGCCGGCTGCTGTTTTATCTGGTGCGAGTACGACGCGCCGCCACTCAGGTCGATAGTGAGTGGCAAAACTTTCGCGAGGTTTTGCAGCCGGAAAGCTAGTCTCGCCCTAATACCCGTTTTACTTCCGAAGTCGAAGATAGCGCGTGTAAGATAGAGCGCCGTGAGCCACTCAACCCCTGCCAAAACCGGTTTCGCCCCCGACTTCGGCGACATGGACAAGGAAGACTTTCGTCGCTTTGGACACGAGTTTGTCGACTGGATTGCCGACTATTTTGAGCACCTCGAAGAGTTGCCGGTGCTCGCGGCGATCGAACCGGGCGACTTGAAAGCGAAGCTGCCGGCGGCGCCGCCGCAGCAGGGCGAGGCGATGGACCAGATTATCGGCGACCTCGATCGCTTGATCGTTCCGGCGCTGACGCATTGGAGCCATCCTTCCTTTTTCGCCTATTTCGCGACTTCCACTTCCGCACCCGGCATCTTCGGAGAACTGCTGGCCGCCGCCTTCGACAACAAAGCAATGCTCTGGCGCACATCGCCCGCTTCGACCGAATTGGAAGAAGTGACGCTCGACTGGTTGCGGCAGATGATGGGACTCGATCCGGGCCTGATCGGCATGATTTACGACACGGCGTCAGTCTCCAGCATGCATGCGATTGCCGCGGCCCGCGAAGGCGTCGAGCAACGCATCCGCGAAGAGGGAATGAGCGGCCGTCCGGATCTGCCGTTGTTGCGGGTTTACGTTTCGGAACACGCGCATTCGTCGATTGAAAAGGCGGTGATCACGCTCGGTTTGGGCCAACGAGGATTGCGCAAGATTCCGACCGATCGCGCGTTTCGCATGGACGCGAAAGCGCTCGCCGGCGCGATCGCCGAAGATAAGCGCAACGGCTATCTGCCGTTCTGCATTGTCGCGACTGTTGGAACGACCTCGACTTCAAGCATCGATCCGGTGGCGGAGATCGTTCCGATCGGCGAAGAGCATGCGATGTGGCTGCACGTCGATGCCGCTTACGCCGGTTCGGCGGCGGTCGTTCCTGAGCTCAGGCACATTCTTGAAGGCTGCAAACGTGCTGATTCGCTCGTCGTGAACCCGCACAAGTGGTTGTTCACGCCGTTCGATCTCTCGGTGCTTTACTGCCGTCACATGGATCTGTTGCGTCGTGCGTTCTCGCTTGTGCCCGAATACCTGCGCACGCCCGAACAGGAGAAAGTACGCAGCGGATCGGATTATGGCATTCAACTCGGCCGCCGATTTCGCGCGCTCAAGTTGTGGATGGTGATTCGCTACTTCGGCCACGATGGTCTCGCGGCGCGAATCAGGGAGCACTGCCGTCTGGCGCGCTTATTTGCTTCGTGGGTCGACGAATCGGACGATTGGGAAGTGCTCGCGCCGGTGCCGCTCGGGCTGGTTTGTTTCCGCGCTCGTCCGAAAGACACGGCGCCCGAAGCTCTTGATGCGTTGAACGAGGCGATCATGCACGGCGTGAACGCCACCGGCCGCGCGCTTCTTTCGCACACGCGCTTGAACGACAAGCTGACACTGCGGCTTTCCGTCGGAAACATTCGGACCACGGAGAAGCACGTGCGGCAAGTGTGGGAGTTGCTCAACCAACAGTTACAGTCAGTTAAATAAAAAAACGGGAGATAAAATATGACTCACCTAACAACGCACAAGCGGTTAGTAGCAGTTGTTTTGGTTACGTTGGCAGTCGGCATTTTCGTCGTCGCCGGAAGTCAGCAGAATCCGCGAGCGGGCGCGGCGAAGTTGCTGCAAGTCGAGGGCGAGGTCATGGTCAACGGCGCTCCGGCGGTTTCCGGTGCTACGTTTTCCTCCGACAGCACGATCACCACGGCAGCGCGATCGAGTGCGGTGGTTAGTCTCGGCAAACTCGGACGCGTCGAAGTGTTTCCTGATTCGACGATGAAGTTGACCTTTGGCGATCCGAATGTTTCGGTGGCGATGTTGGAACAGGGACGCGTGCGCCTCTCGACGTCATCCGGAGTCAATGCTTCGGTCAACACCAAAGAGGGAAACATCCGAACGACCGGAAAGCAGCGCAACGAGTTCATCGTCGACACGAGCTGCGGCAATACGTTTATCTCAGTCAAAAAAGGGACAGTCGATCTGCGCACGGGCGATAACGTCAAACAGATTGCGGCTGGAAACCAGGATACGGCGGGCACGGCGCGGCCCGATTGCACGCCGGCTCCTTAAGAGTTGCTCTCGGATAACGCGGAGGAAAACATGAAACTCACTTTTAAGTTATCGCTAATCGTCGTTCTTAGTTGCGTGTTTGCCTCCGCGCAGACTCCTTCGGATGCGAAGAACTTCGCCAAGGGTGGAGTCTCGTTTGACTATCCGAATGGATGGGCGGTGCAGGAGATGAAGAACGACGACGCGCTGGACCTTGTGCTCTCGCGACCCGACAAGGACCTTATGATCAAAGTCTTCGTTCACAACGGACGTATCGCGGCGGAGAAGTTGCCGGACGCGAAGAAGGCCTTCATCGATCCCTACATCAACGCCAACAACAAACAATTCGAGCAGATGGGCGCCTCGCCGAAGCAGTCACCCGACGCATCTGAGATCGGTGGCACGAAAGCTGACGGCGTGAACATCAGCGCCTCGCTGGGCGGCGATCCCGGCGCCGCAAAGATCTACTGGGCGCTTGTGGGCCAACGCGTCGTCGTCTTGACGCTCTTTGGACCAGATCGGGAGATCAAACAGTACGCCCCCGTCTGGGACCAGGTCCGCACCAGCTTAAAAGTCGAGGACCCAAAACCAGCAGCGGCTCCTTCACCGAAACCGTCGCCTTAAATGATGAATAAACATTTTCTAACCTCACAAGGAAGTTCCTCACATGACCGAGAACCAGATCGCTGCGGTTATTGTCGACGCCGCACTGAAGATTCATAAGCAACATGGCCCAGGCCTCCTGGAATCCGTTACCAGGCAACTCTCAGCTTCGAACTACAGAAACGTGGGTTGACCCTAGCGCAACAACTTGCTCTCCCTGTCTGCTATGAAGGGGTGAGACTTGAGCTTGGATTCCGCGTAGATCTGGTGGTTGAAGATAAGGTAGTTGTTGAGATTAAGTCGGTGGAAGGATTAGTTCCCGTGCATCGGAAGCAGTTGCAAACTTATCTGCGATTGATGGATAAGCGGCTGGGATTACTGATCAACTTCAATGTGGAGTTAATGAAGAATGGGATACAGAGGGTCGTTAATAAATTGCAAGAATAAGACTCCCGCAAAGGCGCAAAGGCGCAAAGGAAGAATTGGGTTTCACCGTTATCTAAACGGTTTCACTGGGCTTCGACTAATAGCGCCTTCCTTTGCGCCTTTGCGCCTTTGCGGGATACTGCTCTTTGTCGTTGCAACTGCTGTTTCAACCAGTGCGCAGCCGCGCCGAGCGATGGCGCCGGCGGATATTGTTCGGGTGGCGAATGTTACGGATGCGCAGGTTTCGCCGAATGGGCAGTTGGTGGTCTATAGCGTCAGTTCTGTAACCGATGACAGGAACGTCAGCACGTTGTGGATCGCGCGTCTGTTGCCGGAAGTGACGCCCATCATGCCGACTGCACAGCCGACGCCGCGTGTGCCCACCTCGCGTGCGGTGCCGTACTTCGAATGGCCTGAGATTCGTTCAACGCCAAGGTTGTTGCTCCCGTCAGGTTGGACCGCCTCGACGCCGCGCTGGTCTCCTGATGGCAACTCGATCGCGTTCCTGTCTCAGCAGGAAGAACAGGACGGGTTGTGGGTCGTCAGGCTCGATAAACCCGAGCCGCGCTTCATCGCGCCGATCCAGTCGACCAACTTTTTCATCACCTACGCCGGCGAGCCTCTCTCCTGGTCGCCGGACTCGAAACGCATTGCCTACGTTTCCGCGCGAGCCGAGACGCTGCAAATATCCGACCCTACGCGACGCGCTGACGATCCACGCGTGATCGATCGCATCCAGTACAAGTCGCGCACTTCTTTCTCCGACAATCGCCGCACGCACGTCTGGGTTGTTGAAGTCGAAAGACCGGCGCCGCTGCAACTCACTTCCGGCGCGTTCTACGATCACGCCGTCAGTTTCAGCCCCCGCGGCGACGAGATCGCTTACATTTCGAATCACGAATCCGATCCCGATGCTTTGAATAACTCCGACATCTTCGCCGTCGATCTCGGCGGGCAGATCCGCCAGATCACACAGACGAAAGGTTGCGAATACGATCCGGTGTGGTCGCCTGACGGACGCTCCATTGCCTACGTCGCGACCAAACGTGACGTGACGACGATCGACAGCGTTGCCGAAGATGCGCATCTCTGGGTCGTCGCGGCCACCGGCGGCTCGGGAAGGGATCTCACCGGCGATCACGATCGTCGTGCGCGCGATCCACGCTGGTCCGCTGACGGGCGTTCGATCTTGTATATCGCCAGCGACCAGGGTTACACGACAATGTTTCGCGTTCCGGTCGACGGCGGCAAGGTCACCAAGTTTGTTATCTATGTTCTACACGGCGAGCTCGTGGGCGGTTTCACGCCGATCGATTCGAAGCTTGTACCTGAAGCAGGTGGACCACTGAGCGTCACGCTTCCGTTCCAGATCACCAGCTTCAGTTTCAGCAATCGATCGCAAAACATCGGGCGCGAGATCTCGTTCCCGTTCGTGATAACACTCGGCAACGCCATGCGCCCGACGGAAGTCTGGGCCGGGTTTGGCAGCACCGTGCCGATGCGCCGCTTGAGCGCGCACAATGACTCGTTGACGCGATCGATGCGTCTCGTCGTTCCGGAAGAGATCAAGTACGCGAGCTTTGACGGCACACAGATCCAGGGCTGGCTGATGAAACCGCCGGCTTGCACGAGCGATCGAAAGTGTCCGTTGATACTCAGCGTTCATGGTGGACCACACGGCATGTACGGTTGGTCGTTCAACGCTTCGTTTCAGGTTTACGTCGCGCGTGGTTACGGCGTGTTGTATCTGAATCCGCGCGGTTCGAGCGGTTACGGTCAGCAATTCTCGGATGGAACGCTGGGCGAATGGGGCGGCGGCGATTATCGCGATCTGATGGCCGGCGTCGATCAAGCGCTGCGACAGAATTCATGGATCGACGGCAATCGGCTGGGAGTGACGGGCGGCAGTTACGGCGGTTTTATGACGAACTGGATCGTGACGCAGACGCCGCGGTTTCGCGCCGGCGTTTCCGTCGCGAGTGTCAGTAACCTGATCAGTTTTTATTCGACGTCGCTGTATCAGGATCTGATCCATGCGGAGTTTGGCGGATTTCCGTGGGACAACTTCGAAGTGTTGTGGCAGTGGTCGCCGCTGCGTTACGTGCGGCAGGTGCAGACGCCGACGATGTTCATTCACGGCGAGTTGGACAACGACGTTCACATCACGCAGGCAGAGGAAATGTACATGGCGTTAAAGCGGCGTGGCGTTGAGACGGTGTTCGTCCGTTATCCGCGTGAGGGTCACAGCTTTCGCGAGCCGAAGCATCGCATCGACGCGCTCGAACGCACGATCGCGTGGTTCGATCGTTTCGTGCGGATGGGTTAATTCTTAGCTTCCTGCAAACGCAGCGTGCCGACCGCATAAGGGATGTAGACCAGGCCGAGCGGATTTCCTTCTTTCAGTAGCTCCAGCCTCGCGCCGCGCACTGCCCTGCCAAGCGGCATGCTTTCTTCATGCGGCGCTGCTCCGAAGAACCGCGCCAGACACTCTTCCGCAAACTTCGCCGCCAGCGGTTCGAAGATCGTTATCTCCGTGCCGACGACACCCGCCGCGCCATTCTGTTGCACAAACGAGCTGACGAAGTCGAGCGTGATCTCCGGATTCAGCGACGTTGTATGGCACCCGTTAATGAAAACCAGCGGATTCGGTCCTTTCCAGGAAATACGTTCGCCGATCAAGGCCTCTGGTCCAAACTTATCGCTCGCCCCGATCTCGAGATACGGAAGATTCGTGTTGGCCCGAATACCACCGTGGCAATAGAAATAGAGTAAGTGCGGGACGGTTTTCTTCAGTCGTTTGACGATGGCCTTGTAACCTTCATCACGCTCAAACTTCAGCTCGTTCTTCAGTGTTTTTAACCGCCCAAGATGAGGATCGCGCTCGACAAACTTCGGATCTGTCGAAACACACGCGATCACCTGCAAATCGTCTTTCAATTCGATTACGGGTGGAATGTCTTTGTTGGTGCCGTCGAGAGTGAGCGGCAGGCCCAATGAATGACGATAACCCCAGAACCCGCTGGGGCAAATCATCGGCGGCAGATCCTCGAGTGTCTTGTCTGAATCAGGATCTTGAACCTCAGCGATCATTGCACTGAGTGCGCAATTACCTTCGAAGCAATCGCACTCTTCGAGCGGTGGTCCACCGGTGCGTGCTTTGTCGATGGCCGCTGCGAAAGTCGGGCATAGTTCAAATTGGGTATTGTCAAAATCCAGATTATCGGGTCGCCAGGCGTAGTCGTAGATGATGGCCGCGGGAACTACGGCGCGCGGCGAGAGTTTCAGCGCTATCTGGATCAGGCCGGGGTTGGCCAGCAGCGTCTTGAGCTCTTCTTCGGATTTTTGTAAGTGTGAAATGAATCCCGTGTAGATGCGCCAACCCGCGCGGGCCAGGTAAGCGAGATCTTTCGCGAGTTTTCGGGAGTCGAAAGCCTGCGTTTTGTAACGGTAATCAAGGTTCTTATTTGGGTCCCACTCGTTCTCGTCGCCCCATGAGACCTTGTGCATCGCGCGGCGCGCTTGCAGGAGAAAACCGGCGAGTTGTGTTGCATCGAGTTGCGCGTCGTCTTTGTAACTTTCCGCGCCGTCGGTGCCGAAGAAACGGAAACTGTGAGTGCCGTCGCCGTTGCTGTTCACCATCAAACTCAGGAGGTGCGGTTCGCTGGTCAGACTTGCGAGATGTTCTGCACGCAGACTTTGCGACAGGACGTAGTCGAGCTTCTTCGTGCACGCTTCTGCTACCGGGTCTGTGCTCGTCTTGACCTGGGCAGAGACGACGTAGGATTGGACCAGCACCTGCGAGCAGTAGATGTTGCAGCGTAGACGATAAGCGCCTTCCTCTTCAGGCGCTCTGATCGGGAAGAGGAGAAAGTCTTTTAGATAATCTTTAGCCGCAGCGCGGGATAACGGAATTGATTTCTTGCCGGTTGGCTGGCGCAAAACTTTAACCGCGCCGTTTTTCTGAATCTTCAACTCGCCGACGTCTTGTCCGGCAGTGATTGCGAGCTCCTTTTCAAAACCGAAGATGGCGACTGTCAGGACGGCTTCTTCCGGGAGTTTTTCGAGATCGATTCGGGTTGGGGCGCCGATGGCGTCTTTGTGTTTGCGGCCGATGTTGAGCCAGAAATAATAAGAATTTTCGACTTGGAGTGGTTCGTCCGGCTGCAATGTCTGATCGGCGAGAGTGGTGTGTGAGAAGCCGAGATTTACGATGTCAGTGCGCTCTTCTTCTTCCCCGCCGGCGAGTTCTTCATTAAATCCCTTTAAGCGATCGGACACCCCCCCTTTAGGCACGCGAATGGCGCTGGCTGCGGTAGATCTGACATTGTCGATAGGATTGCCTTCGACGTCGACTGGTCCAAGGAACGATCCTACGCCACTCCGGAGAACCTCCCCATCGTCGATCGAAGCTCCGCCACCTCCGGTATTTAGTAGATCAAGTATCCAGTTGCCGCCCGGAACATCCATTTCGTCAAACCACTGAGCGAGTATTCTATTGCGCTGTTGCTCGTCGAGTCGCGCGAGCAGCCGCTTCACTTCTTTACCTTCAGGTATCGAGACTGTCGCGATAACCGCCCCGGCCGGGACCGGATATTCTTTCGTCAGCTCGATACGTTTTGCCCTCGCCGGCAAACGCTTCGCGAGGGCGCGAATGAGAAATGCGCGCAGCCCTTCTTCGTCGCTGTTTTGTGCCAGCCGGATCGCCGGCTCCAAAAGGTTCTCGGGCAATAACGAGGTCAGGTCGAGAAGTAAAGCGAGCGGGTTAACTCGCTCGTCGTAAAGGAGAGTTCGAACCCGCTCTAATGGATCTTGCGGCATGCTGATTAACTTTCGTTGGTGTCCCTTCTATCCATCGCGTGGCCTTCGGTCGTGATCTCGTTAGGGCCGAGTTTTGGCGCCCGGTTATCGAGGAACCATGCAGTAGTGAAGCCAGGTGCTTTCTTCACCAGAACCACCAGGATAAAGAAGTACGCGAAAGAAACCAGAGGCGAGCCCGATTCCATAAGCGCCAAAAAGATCACTCTTCGCCGGGAAGAGCGCGAGCACGGCAGCGCCGCCAATCGCACCAAGCAGAGTCACGATATCGCTCAACTGCACATCGTCTTTGCGCCACCGATTGATGTAGTAAACATACCAGCCGACTACTGCTCCGAAACCTCCAGCGCCAATTAGCTGGATGGTTTTGGCGGCGGTTTCGACCGCGGGTTGAGCGGAACCTTGCAGCATGAGTTTCTCCTTTTCAAGGGTTGGTTGAATTGCGATAGCGTTTGCGGAGCTCGCTACGCCATTGAGAATGCAAGAATAGAGCGATGAGTGCGGCCACGGAAAACGGCGCCGCGGCAGAGAAGCCACCGATCCAGGCGGTGACGCCGGCGCCCAACACTGAGGCCCCCGACAACGACACGACGACGGCCGGCAGCCGGTCTGGCCGAACGTCGTAGAAACCGAGTAACCATCCCCAAACCAGGCCGAAGCCGATGGCGCCGAGAGTGGTAATCACTTTCCCACCTCAAAGAGTGGATTGACTGTCAGAAAACCCGGGATCCTGAGAAACATTTCTTCGATATAAGGAATGCGGACCATCGAAGAAATGTTTCAAGACAGACTATAACCCGGTGAGCAGGCGGATAGCGATAAGACTGATCGGTTATCGACGAAGCTCGCTCATAACTCGCGGATCGCCGAAAACGAAAGCGATATTTGGTTCGTTGTGGTGTGGCACCTCGCACGGTTCCATCGTGTAGTCTTCGGCGACCACGTCGTTGCAAGTCGTGGCGGCGACGGGCGAGAAGTAGACGATCCAGTGATCGTCCTCGTCACCTCGTCCGGGGCCTTCGGTGGCGTGGAACATCGCAAAACCTTCGGGTTGTTTCTCGTTTTGATAAACCTCCCAGGCTCGTTTCCCGATTTCAACCACGTCGGGATTGATTGTAGTGGTGAAAGGAATCACAATTCTTTGCCAGGACATTTTTCCTTAATCCTTTGTATATTGATAGTTGAGCAGTCGAGGACTCGGCCATGATTTACTAAACCGATTTGTGTCTGTCAAGGAAAACGACTTGGCGACATTTGTCGCGGCGCGGAGGAAGTACGCCGAAGGCGTTAGATAAGCGGAGGAAGTACGCCGAAGGCGTTAGATAATTTGAGCCCAGGGTTGCTTCAACCCTGGGTAGAGCGCGAAGAGACTTAGAAACACTGAAAGTGTTCGCTGCAATTGAAACTCTTTCAGAGTTCGAGCGATTAATGCATGATTTACCCAGGGTTGAAGCAACCCTGGGCTCAAATTATCTAACGCCTTCGGCGTTACCGCTGGACTGCGGTACCCTGGCGTACCCCCGGCACTTCCCCATAGGACCAAATAGGCTTAGAATACCTCCACCCCTTTTAATTCGATTGTGAAACTCGACAAGGAACAAGGTATACGGGTGATCAAGCGCTCTCTGAAGCTGCGCTGTCCGGCGTGCGGGGAGTCGTCGATCGTGGAGCGCCCTTTTCACATCCGGCACCATTGCCCCGTTTGCCTGTCGCTTTTCAAACGCGAAGATGGGTTTTTCGTGGGCGCGATCCTGGCGAACGTCGTCATCACCGAATTCGTTATTCTCGCCTTTTGCTTCTTCGTGCTAGTGGTGATCGGGGCGGAATACGACAGCGTGCTGGTGCTGCTTTTCGCCGTGGCGCTGGTCTTTCCGGTCGCTTTTTACCATCACAGTTGGAGTTTCTGGCTCGGTTTTGATTACCTGGTCGAGGGCCTGCCGAAATATAAGCAGTACAGAAGTTAAGTCACGGATTTTCACAGATCTGGGTCCTCTGCTATACTCCCCCGAGCCCCGCCCGCTTTTATCAGGCGCTTAAAGGTCACACGCGTTGCTCGCACTGACTCGGCGAGGCCCGGTTTTATAATCGTCCAAGGGACGGTTTAGATTAACGAAGGTTGCAAGCCGCTGACCCTGGCCATTGGCCAAGCTCAACTAGGCGCGTAAAGGACCTCAAAATCCCAAGCGGCTCCGCGAGATTTAACCAGGTTCAGAGCAGACAGGCAGCGAGATTCGACGCCTGTGCTCCCGGTTATCCGTCTCCGGCCCCGAGCGCCGTGCGGCTAGTCAGGTTTTCTGTTGAAAGAAAGAATTTGCGGTCGTGCTGCGGACGCACTTGATCCGCTCGCGACGAGAATTGTGCGCCTGAGTGCGCGCCGTTCCCAAAATACCCACAATCGGCCGGTAGTGAACTATTCCATCCCCGGCCAAACCTCGTTTCATCATTTTCGTGGCGACTCAGTTACTCGTGTCGCTGATTCTGTGCGAAGTACACGCCTCGCCCGCGGGCTTGCAGGCACTCCGCCATCCACAATTCTTACAAAAGGCTGGTAATGGCTAAACAATTAATCGTTAGCGTCAACGGACGCGAGAAGAAGATTGCGATCATTGAAGACGACAAGGTCACCGAGTTCTACATCGAGCGTGGAGAACAACATCAGGGAATCGTCGGCAACATTTACAAAGGACGCGTGATGCGCGTCCTGCCCGGCATGCAGTCGGCTTTCGTCGACATCGGACTCGAACGCGATGCGTTCCTTTATGTCTCCGACTTCTTCGACGAAGAAGAAGAGTTCGAGCGAATCGTCATCGACAAGTCGAAGAAGGGCACGCCGGAGCCCGAACACGCTGCGGCGGAAGAGGTCGCCTACAATCGCGCCGAACGCGAACAGCGAATCGAAGAAACGCAGGAGCGTGTTGAAGTCGAGCAAGCACGGAACCGGCCCTGGCGGAAGAAGCACCGGAATCTGCCGAAAGCGGACGCCGCCGCCGTCGCGGCCGTCGTCGAGGACGTTGGGAGAAATCGGACGAGATCGGCCGCTACCGCGCCATCGTCCGAGCCGGAGTTTGACGTTCCCGACACGCCCTTTGTCGCCGGCGATCCTTCGATCGAGCGCATCGTCGACGAAGAAGAGACCGCCGCAGTCAACGGCGAGATGTTCAAAGACGCGCGGCTCCAGGAACGCATCTTCGATCAGATTCACGCAGTCGAGTTCAACCTGGAAGAGGACGACTTCCGCAATGCGGAGGTCGGCTCGTTGCTCTCCGGGCGGACTTGGCAGTGACTCGTTCGAGCGAATCGACGACGGCGAGTCAGACGCCGAGCCGATCGTCCGCGAAGGACAACGGCCACGTGAAGCGCATCTTTCGAGTTTTATCGACGACGTTCCGAACGAGCCGTTCCACAGCGGCGGTTTTGAACGGATCAGCGACGACGAGGAAGAAGCCGCCGCCCCGCCGGTAGCAGCCGAAACTGGAAAACGCTCGCGCAAGTCCGCGGCCAAGAAGCCGCGTCCGCGCTCCACTGCGGCGGCTGCGTCAAAGGCAGCACGTCAAAGAAGAAAACGTCAGAAGAAGCCTTCGAAAAAGAAAGCGGCGGCTTCCGCAGGGTGAACCGGAGACAGCAATCGCTCGATGTTTACTCCGATTCCGAAGCGAGTGTGGGTGAAAGCCAGTCGCGCGGGGAATTTGCAACGCGGCGCGGTGGAAGAAGACGCCGCCGTCCGAGCAAGAACAAGCAAGGGGCAGCGCCCGCGGTAGACACAGAAGATGTTCGAACGGCCATGACGAAGACGTCGAGCAAGGACAGTTTATCGAACAGGAAGAGATCGTAGTCGCGCCGCCGCCGCGCCGGACGGCGCCAACGGGGCGGACGCGAGCCGCGAGAACAAAGAGACCAAGAGAGCCAAGAGAACCGCGGGCACAGCGCGAACAACGCGGTCATCGCGGACAATCTCGCCGCGAACGTTATCAACCCGCGATCACTGACTTGCTCAGCGAAGGCCAGGAGATCCTGGTCCAGATCGCGAAAGAACCGATCGCCAAAAAAGGCGCGCGCATCACTTCACACATCGCGCTGCCGGGACGTTTCCTGGTTTACATGCCGACTGTCGAACACGTCGGCGTTTCGCGCAAGATCGAGTCAGACAACGAACGGCATCGTTTGCGCAAGTTGATCCAGACGATTCGCGCGGAAGAAGATATTCCCTCCGGTGGTTTCATCGTGCGCACGGCGGGCGTCGGCATCAGCGAGAAAGAGCTGCGCGAAGACGTGCGATACCTGGTCCGCACGTGGCTCGACATCCGCGGCGCGGCGGAGAAGTCGAAAGCGCCCGCGCTGGTCCATCGAGATCTCGATCTCGTGCAACGATTGCTGCGCGATCAGTTGTCGGAAGATTTTGAATCGATCCGCGTTGACTCCGAAGAGGAGTATCAGGCGATCGTCGAGTTCGTTAATCGCATTCAGCCGCGACTGGTGAAGCGCGTTAAGCTCTACACCCGCGATCAGCCGATCCTCGAAGCCTATGGCGTGCAGGTGGAGATCGACAAGGCGATCAAGCCGCGCGTTTGGCTGAAGT
Source organism: uncultured Acidobacteriota bacterium (assembly GCA_963770215.1). Lineage (GTDB taxonomy): Bacteria > Acidobacteriota > Blastocatellia > Pyrinomonadales > Pyrinomonadaceae > PSRF01. Next base: position 194,355 of record CAVYOP010000003.1, on the reverse strand, counting down.
CGGGCGGCTATCTCGTGATCAACCAGACGGAAGCCCTCGTGGCGATCGACGTCAACACCGGCAAGTTTGTCGGCCGTGGCAGCGGTCGTTTGGAAGACACGATCACGCGCACGAACCTCGAAGCCGTCGACGAGATCGTGCGGCAGATCCGTTTGCGCGATCTCGGCGGCATCATCGTGCTCGACTTGATCGACATGGAAGAGCGTCGCAACCGGCAGAAGGTCATGCAGGCGTTGCAGGACGCGCTGCGCAACGACAAGTCGCCGACAAAGGTGCTTTCGTTCAACGACTTCGGGCTCGTGATCATGACGCGCAAGCGCGTGAAACAGTCGCTGGAACGAACGTTGTGCTCGCCTTGCCAGTACTGCCAGGGCGCCGGCTTGGTGAAATCGCCGCAGACGATCTGTTACGAGCTGCTCGAAGAAGCGCGCCGGTTGGCGAAGGATTTGAATGGCGACGGCGAGAACAAACAGGTGACGCTGCGGATCAATCCGGAAGTCGCCAAGGCGCTGCGTTCGAGCGAGCGTGATGTGATGCTGGAGATCGAGGACTATCTTGGTCCGATCGATATCACGAGCGACGAGCGCATCCATCAGGAGCAGTTTGATTTCGCATTGATCTAGGATGGGGAAGTTAGGAAATCTCTGGAAGACGTTGCTGGCGGGAGGCGCGGGTGTTGCCGCTCTCGCCGCCGTCAACGCTTCGATCCAGCGGCGTGTGCCGGAGCCTGACGACAGCGCGCTCGGCGGCGACGCCAAACTCTTCACCTGGAAATACGGGCAAATTTTTTACAAAGAGGCCGGCCTCAACAATCCTGGCCTGCCTATCGTCTTCATTCACGGTATCGGCGCTGGAGTCTCCAGCTTCATGTGGCGCAAGAACTTTGACGCGCTCGCGAAAGACTTTCGCGTCTTCGCGTTAGATCTGCTCGGCTTTGGCTTTTCCGACAAACCTCCGGCAGCGCCCTACTCGGCCGATCTTTACGTCGAGCTGATTTCGGATTTCATTCGCGAAGTCGCGGGCGGACGCGCCAATGTTGTCGCCAGCTCGTTAGGCGCGTCGTATGCCGTGCGCGTCGCGGACGAGCATCCGGAACTGATCAACGCGATGATTCTCAACGCACCTGCCGGTTACGACACGATGAACACGCGGCCCGGCATGGCAGGCGCGGCATTTTATGGACTCTTGCAGTCGCCGGTGTTGGGCACGTCGTTCTACAACGTGATGGCGAGTGAACGAAGCATTCGCGATTACGCGCGCCGCACCTTGTTTTATGACTATCGCCGCGTGACGGATCGACTCGTCGCTCATCTCTATGCGACGAGCCACCAGGCCGGCGCGCAGCACGCGATCGCGGCGTTCATGTCAGGTTATCTCAACTGCGACATGCGACCCGCATTTTCGAGGTTGGACCAGCCGATAATTCTGGTGTGGGGAAAGCAGGACCTGACCACGCCCGTTTCAAAAGCCGTGGCGTTGATCGAATCGAACCCGCGGGCGCGATTGGAGGTCTTTGACTTCTGCCGCGTGATGCCCGAACAGGAACATCCCGAAGAGTTCAATTCGCTGGTGCGCGAATCGTTCAAGCAACCGATGTACACAGATCGGCGCGATGAACGTGCTGGTACAAAATATCGCGCTGCTGCGGAATGAAGCCCGCCTCACGAATCAAAAACTGCAGCATCTTCTCGTCGGCGCGATTGTGAGCGCCCGCCGCCGACACGACGTTCTCCTCGATCATTATCGAACCCATGTCGTTCGCGCCGAAACGCAAGGCGACCTGTCCGAGTCGCAAGCCCTGCGTCAACCACGACGACTGGAAGTTTTCGATGTTGTCGAGGAACAGACGCGACACTGCCAGCATCTTCAGGTAATCGACACCGGTCGGCTCGTCTTTGATCCGTCGTCCGAGCGCCGTGTTCTCGCGTTGGAACGTCCAGGGAATGAACGCGGTGAAGCCGCCGGTTTCGTCCTGCACATCGCGGATGCGTTGCAGGTGCCTGACGCGATGCTCGATCTTGTCGCCGATGCCGAACATCATCGTCGCCGTCGATCGCAGTCCAACGCGATGGACCGCGCGCATCACGTCGAGCCATTCGTCGGTCGTGCATTTCGTCGAAACACGTTTGCGCACTTCGTCGTCGAGGATCTCCGCGCCGCCGCCGGGCAGACTGTAAAGACCCGCGGCTTTCAAGCGCGCCATGATCGTTTCGTAGTCGAGCTTCGAGATGAGATGGATGTTGTGTATCTCGGGCGGCGAAAAGCAGTGCAACTGGAACCCGGGATACTTCGCGCTTAGCTGGCGCAGCAGATCTTCGTACCACTCGATGCCGAAATCCGGGTGAAGCCCGCCCTGCATCAGCACGCCGGTGCCGCCGAGCGCGATCGTCTCGTCGATCTTCTGGCAGATCTCGTCGAACGTGCGGACGTAAGTGTCGGGCGCGCCGGGCCGGCGATAGAACGCGCAGAACGTGCAGACGACGTTACAGACGTTCGTGTAGTTGATGTTTCGATCGATGATGTAGGTGACGATGTTGTCCGGATGGCGGCGCGCGCGAATTTCATCGGCGGCGGCGCCCATACGGGCGATGTCGTGCGATTCCAGCAGCGTGGTGCACTCGTCAACGGACATGCGCTCGCCAGCGAGCACGCGATCGAGTATCGGTTGAATGCTGTTCATCGGATTAAATGTACCGTAACGGTTTTACTCGTTCAATCAATCGATGCTTGTGGGCCAGCTCGAAATAGAGTTGCAGCCCGCGCTGCATCGACTCGTCGATTCGGTAGACGATGTTCTCGGTCAGGTATCGTCTTAAATCCATCGGGATGCGATCTTTGTAAGCATCAATTATTTCTTCAATTCGTGTTACACCTTCATCCCTCGCGCCGGCAAAATCCACGTCAATCGCTTCATGCACCATCCACATAGCGAAAACGAATCCGAACCCGGTGTAGTTTCGCCACAAAGTCGCCATGTCCCACACTTTCAGTCCCGTTCTCGGAAACGTCATGCCGGGGTCGCCGATGATCAGCGCGGCATCGTTGCGGTCGAGCATCTCGTCGAGATTCGGCGAGCGCGTGGTCCACTCCGGCTCGCGTTCCAGAAACTCGCGGAAGATCACTTTCACGAGTGTCGCCGACGTGCGCGAAGACTCGTCCAATGCGACCGAGCGAATATTTTCGAGTTGCGTGTTCTTGGAAACGAGCACGACGCTGAGCACTTCCTTTTGCGAGCCGACACAAACATTCGGCACGAGCGCGCCGTCGGGAATGCGTTGATACTCGATCACGGGAATCAACGCCGCGTCTACTTCGTTTTGCGACAACAGTTGCGCACAGCGAGCGGGAACAGCGTCGATAAAATCGACCGTGCCACGTTTCGAGCCGTGAAGGAAACTCCAAATCAGTGGCGCTGAATTCAAGTAAGTTGAAGCGGCAAGTCTGAACATTTGTCATTTTCCGTTTTTCATTTTCCATTTGTCATTGAGAAGCGCAAGTATATGAGTCAGCGAAGGAAATGAAAAATGACAAACGAAAAACGGAAAATGACAATGGCTCCCTGAATTGACACTCTTCTTTAACGACAACTACTATCGACCATGGCTTTCTACGATGTGACCGTTCCTTTGTCGAATGAGTTGCCGACTTATCCCGGCGATCCGGGCATTCAGATTGGCGATTGGCGCGCCCTCGCGAAAGGCGACAGCGCGAATGTTTCAGTGCTGAATTTCGGCGCGCACACAGGGACGCACGTCGACGCGCCCGCGCATTTCATCGACGGCGCCGAAAAGATCGAATGGGTGCCGATAGACTCATTGATCGGCGAAGCCGTTGTTGTCGAAGTGCCTCAAGACGTTGTCGTTATCGACGGAGACTTTGTCGCTAATCACGTCCTGCCGGGAACGCAGCGCGTCCTCTTCAAGACGCGCAATTCAGCCTTCTGGAGCGAAACGCCGCCACAGTTTCACACTGATTTTACTCACCTGAATCTCGAAGCCGCGACCTGGCTGCGAGACGAAGGCGCGAAACTGATCGGCATCGACTATCTCTCCATCGAACGGTTCAAATCGGGCAACCACGAGGTACACCTGGCGCTGCTTTCAAAAGGCGTCGTGATTCTCGAAGGCCTGAATCTCAGCGGCGTTCCGGCCGGAAGATACGAGCTGATCTGTTTGCCTTTGCGGCTGCGCAGCGAGCTTGGCGACGGCTCCCCGGCGCGGGCCGTGTTGCGGACTCTAGAATAAAAGTTGAGTAAACAGGAAAACCCAAAGTACCGCGAGCGCGTTTACACAATCGTGCGGCGCATTCCGCCGGGTCGAGTTATGACTTACGGCCAGATCGCGGAACTGCTCGGCGAAGGGTACACGCCGCGGACCGTCGGCTTCTGTATGCACGCTTCGCCCGACGGCACGCCGTGGCATCGTGTACTCAACGCGCAAGGGAAGTGTTCGACCGGTCGCGTCGTGTTGCCGCATGACAAGCAGCAACGCATGTTAGAACAGGAAGGCGTCGCGTTTGATGACGGCGCGCGTTGCGATTTACAGACGTATTTATGGATTCCGAAAAACAGGTCGAAGAAACCAACGGCGGCGAGTTTGTATAAATCCAAATCTGCCGCCAAGTCTTCCGTTAAGTCGTCCGTCAAATCTTCCGCTAAGGGAGGAAAACGATGAGCAGTGAGCCTGTCGCCCGCGCTCCTTACGCTGTCAGCCCGCCACGTTATTCAGTCTCGCATCAAATGGTCACGACCGCGTTTGAGTTGCCGAATTATCGCGTCGTGCAGAACCTGGGCGTTGTGCGCGGTATCGTCGTGCGCTCGCGAAACATCTTCGCCACGATCGGGGCGGGGTTGCAGACGATCGTCGGCGGCAACATCACCGTTTGGACCTCGCTCTGCGAACAAACGCGCTCTGACGCTTTCGAGATCATGATCCAGCACGCGACGGAGATCGGCGCCAACGCCGTCATCGGCGCGCGCTACGACACGACTGAACTGTCGCAGGGCGTTACGGAAGTGCTCGCTTACGGCACGGCCGTTATTGTCGAGCCGACAAATCCCGGAGAGAGCTATCGGTCGTGATGATCTCAATGCCGAAATTGAGCGAAGCGCAGCGCCAGCGCGTCGAACGCGCGCTCGCAGGCGTTCCCTTTGCGAGGCTGATCGGATTGCAAGTCGCATCAGTCGACCCCGGCCTCGCGGTGTTGACGCTGCCGATTCGCGACGAGCTCAAACAGAATCACGGCATCGTTCACGGCGGCGCGATCGCTTCGTTGATCGACTCGTCGATGGCGTTTGCGATTATTCCTTTGCTGGCAGACAACGAGCAGACGACGACGGTTGATCTCACGATTCACTACCTGCGTCCACTGTCGGAGGGCGTGGCGAAGTCGGTCGCGAAGGTGGTGCGCGCGGGCCGAAGAGTCATCGTAGTTTCGGCGGAAGTGTTCGATAATAACGACCGGCTCGTCGCAAGCTCAGTCAGCACTTATCTGCGGTTGACCCCTGACGCCGATTAGCACTCATTCGTGTTAGTCTGTGATCGGCAATGGATGATTTAAAGAAATTCGCGCGGTATTTCCGTCCTTACAAGCTTCAATTATCTATCGGCATAGCCTGCATTTTCGCCAGCACCATCATCGGTCTGCTCGTCCCGCTCTTCGTCGGCCAGGCAATCGACGCAAACTGGACCGAAATTAACTGGACAAAACTGACGATCGCGGCAGGGAAAGTCTTTGGCGCGAGCTTCGTTAGCGGGATATTTCTGTTCCTGCAACGACGAATCCTGATCGGCGTCTCGCGCAACGTCGAGTACGACATGCGCAAGGAGTTTTACGAGCATCTCGTCGGCCAGCCGTTGTCGTTCTATCACGAACATCGCACCGGCGATTTGATGGCGCGCGCCACGAACGATCTTTCGGCGGTGAGACAGCTCGCGGGGCCGATGATCATGTACACGTTGCAGACGGTGTTCGTCGTGATCCTCGTGCTGCCGCTGATGTTCATACTCAACTGGTGGCTCACGTTGTTGCTGTTTGTGACGATGCCGTTGGTGTCGTTGACGGTGAAGGTTTTCGGCCAGCAGGTACACACGCGCTTCGAAAAGATCCAGCAGTTTTTCGGCGACATCATGGCGCGCGCGCAGGAGAACTTCACCGGCGTGCGCGTCGTGCGTGCGTACGCGCAGGAAGACGCCGAAATGGAGGCGTTCAACACTCTCAACCTGCAATACGCGGAGCGGAACCTCGCGCTGGTGCGCGTCGAGGCGATGATGCGCCCGTTGATGACGTTTCTGATCGGGTTTGGCTACGTGCTGATCATCTGGCAGGGCGTGCCGCTGGCTGTGCGCGGCGAGATCACGGTCGGCGAATTTACGATGTTCAACTTGTATCTGACGCGATTGATCTGGCCGTTGATCGCGCTCGGGTATGTCGTAAATCTTTATCAACGCGGCACGGCGAGCTTGAAACGTCTCAACGCGATCTTTCGGATCAAGCCGTCGATTGCCGACGAGCCGGGTACGGTCGAGCAGCCGCCGATCAAAGGCGCGATCGAGTTTCGCAATCTGACGTTTCGTTATCACCCGACCAGCGAGCCGGTGCTTCATCATCTCAACCTGAAGATTCGCGGGGGACAGACAGTCGCTTTTGTCGGGCGGACGGGGAGTGGGAAGTCGACGATAGCGAACCTGATTCCGCGTTTATTGGACCCACCTGAAGGGACGCTCTTCATCGACGGGATCGACATTCACAAGTATCCGCTGGAGCAACTGCGATCGAGCATCGGTTACGTGCCGCAGGAAACATTTCTGTTCAGCGACTCGGTAAAGGAGAACATCGCGTTTGGCGTCCCGGGCGCAGAGCAGGACGAAGTTGAAGAGGCGGCGGAGATCGCGGGTTTGTCCGAAGATATTGCGGGTTTTCCCGATCGGTTTGAAGCGCTCGTGGGCGAGCGCGGCCTCACGTTGTCGGGCGGACAGAAGCAACGAACCGCGATTGCGCGCGCAGTTTTGCGCGAGCCGCGGATCTTGATTCTCGACGATGCATTTCGTCAGTTGACACATACACGGAAGAGAAGATCCTGGGCCAACTGCGTGGCGTCATGCACGAGCGCACGAGCTTGATCATCTCGCATCGCATCTCGACCGTGCGCGATGCCGACATCATCTGCGTCCTCGACGAAGGCAGCATCATCGAGCAGGGCACACACGAGGAACTGCTCGGGCTCGGCGGCGAATATGCTGACTTATACGAACGGCAACTGCTGGAGGAGGAGCTTGCAGCTACCTAGGACATTGCCGATTGCCAATTGCCGATTGCCGATTTTCAGAGCACGCCCGGCAAGCGCAGAAACTGGCAATTGGCAATCGGCAATTGGCAATAGAAACTAATGTCGACGGCGGTAAAACAGTTTCACGAAGAAGAAGCGATCGGAAAGACTTACGACTTTCAGGTCGCGCGCAGGCTGCTGCATTATCTAAGACCTTACCGGCGCCTGCTGATCGGAGCAATTGGCCTGACACTCGCGTTGAACTGGCTCGGCACGCTGCAACCGAAGTTCACGCAATGGGCCATCGACTGGTACATCCTGCCGGGCACGACTCAAGGCCTGGGTCTGCTGGTCGTTTTCTATCTCGGCTCGCAGGTCCTGCGACTGATCTTTTCTTACTTTCAATCAATCCTGGTCAACAGCGTCGGCCAGTACACGATGTTCGACCTGCGGCGCGAGCTGTACGCGAAGCTGCAACATCAGGAAGTTGCGTACTACGACCGCAATCCCGTCGGCCGCATTATGACTCGGCTGACCAGCGACGTCGACGCGCTCAATCAATTGTTCACCGATGGCGTGACCGACCTGCTCGGCGATCTCGTGATCATCGCGACGATCATCATCGTGATGCTGTGGATGGATGTGAAGCTGACGCTCGTCACATTGATGACGGTGCCGTTGCTTTTCGTCGCGACCACCTGGTTTCGCAAAGGCGCACGTCGCGGCTACGAGCTCGTGCGCACGCGCATCGCGCGCATCAACGCGTTCTTGCAGGAACACTTCGCCGGCGCGCAAACCGTCCAGATCTTCAACGCCGAAACAAAATCGCTGCGTACGTTCGATCGCATCAACGAAGAGTACCGTCGCGCCAACATCGACACGATCTTCTACTACGCCGTCTTCTTTCCGCTCGTCGATCTCATCGGCGCTGTCGGCATCGCGCTGATCATCTGGTACGGCGGTTATCGCGTGATGCAGAACACGCCCGGCCACACCGTGCTGACGCTCGGCGCGTTGGTCGCGTTTATCCAGTATTCACAGGCGCTGTTTCAACCGATTCGCGACATCTCCGACAAGTACAACGTGCTTCAGGCCGCCATCGTCGCCTCGCATCGAATCTTCAAAACACTCGATTTGCCGGTTGCGATCACCACGCCGGAGAAGCCGCTCAAAGTTGAGCGCGCGCGCGGCCGAATCGAGTTTCAGAACGTCTGGTTCGCTTACAAAGACGAAGACTGGGTGCTGAAAGACGTGTCGTTCACCGTCGAGCCGGGACAGTCGATCGCGCTTGTCGGTCATACCGGTTCGGGCAAGACGACGATCACGAACCTGCTGATGCGCTTCTACGACATTCAGCGCGGCAAGATACTGCTCGACGGCGTCGACATCCGCGAGTGGGACCTGAAAGCGTTGCGGCAAAACTTTGCCGTCGTGTTGCAGGAAGTGTTTTTGTTCAGCGGCACGATCGAAGGGAACATCCGGCTCGGCCGGCAGGAGATCACGGAAGACCGCGTGCGCTGGGCGGCGCATGAGGTTCACGCGGACAGTTTCATTCGCCGTTTGAAGGACGATTACCAGGCGGAAGTGCGCGAGCGTGGCGCCGGATTGTCAGTCGGACAGAAGCAACTGATCTCGTTTGCGCGGGCGCTGGCCTTCGATCCGGCGATCCTGATTCTCGATGAGGCGACCAGCTCGATCGACACGGAAACCGAGCAACTGATTCAACGAGCAATCGAGCGCGTGATGCGCGATCGCACGTCGATCGTGGTCGCGCATCGTTTATCGACGATTCAGAACGCCGACCGGATCATCGTGTTGCATCACGGCGAGATCCGCGAGCAGGGAACGCACCAACAGTTGCTTGCTGAGCGTGGACTTTATTGGAAGTTGTACAAGTTGCAGTACGCGGATTCTGATAGATCGCTGCCAAACGAATTGCCAAACGAATTGTTAGCGACCGACGTTTGAGCTGCGAGCCGGCAACGTCACGAGACCATCGAACGACTTGTAGATCTGCAAGTACATCTGCGTCTCGCGCGGTATCAACACCCGCCAGCCGTCACCGCCACGTTTGAGGTAACCGGGAAGCTTCGCGGCGTTTGAATTGTAACCGGCCGCCATCAGTTCAGTCTTCGTCGCAAGCTTCGCGCTGAGCGCGTATTGAACTTCGTCGTTAGCCGCAAGATCAGCCCACGTGTCGCGCATGTAAAGCAGCATCGCCTGCAGCGCGTTGCCGTGGTTGCGCATGCCGGCGACGAAATCAGGCATCAAGCCCACGCCCGGATAGCGCGTCCGCTGGAGGTTGTACGCCCAGGGAATCATTTGCACCATGCCGCCGGCGCCTGCCGAGCTCACCGCGAAGCGATACGTGTCGAGCTCATTCAGCGCAAACAACGAATAGATCTCGTCATAAAGTTCGAGACGGTTCTCGTTGCGGAACCGATCGTGATCGACGTGTTCCACCACGCACAGGCGTTCCGCGATATCGACGAGATCCGGTGAAATCGAGATGCCTTTCTCGCTTAAACGCTTGACGGCGAGATCGAGCATGTTGCGGACGTAAGCCTGACCCGATCGCACGAGATCTTTCGACAGCAACGCAGGATGAGCGGACGTGTAATACGCCATCTCGCGAAACACTCCCTTTTTCTCGATCGGATACTCGACAGTCAGCGGCGCGAGCGGTTTGCCTTGCGGCGTGAAGATCGTCAGCGCGGTGTTGACGCCGTTGGCGCGAATAACGCGAAGGTTGACGTTCGTCCCCAACGACGTGACAGTGTTGAGCTCCGCGCCTTTCTTCAAAAACGTCTCTTTCGAGAGCGTGATGAAATGTGTCTTCGCAGTCTCGCGGTCGAGAGCGGCGATAGTGACAAACTCGATCGACGGAGTAGTAGTCATTGCCGTCGCCACGGGCCGGATTTTGAGCATTCGCTTGGCTTCGGAGATGCGCGACTGAATCAACGACGGCGTCAGGTGCGTGATCGGTCCCGGCGGCGCGAGCTTCTGCGGCTCTTCGGCGACGGCCGCGCTCGTGCCCGGCACGGCGGCGGCCGGCAGTTGCGGATTCTGTTTCGCCGGTTCGTTCGGCGCCGTGACTACGCGCGGGCGCACGGTCTTTTCAGCGCCGGTCGTGTCTTGTGCTCGAACCTGGGTTGAAGAAAATACGAGTGCGGCAACGAAAAGAGCGATAGGGGAATACTTCTTCATAAAATGTCTTTCTTGGGGAGCGATTTGGGTCCGCAACACGGCCGGGGGGCGGCAAGCGTTGGCTTAGATTCGCTGATGAAGTGACGAGTTGTCAATCAGAATTTCATCACTACCTCTGCGGTTCTCTGTGATCTCTGCGGTTTCACATTCAACGCAGAGAACGCCGAGCAACGGAGAACAGGCCGAACTAATTTCATCACAGGTTTAGGCGAACGTAGACGAGGTGGATATAATCCAAGCCGCGTTGCCTCTCCAATTAATCGAAAGGAAGCGTTGATATGCCTCTTTACCCACTGGCTCGTTGTGCGGCCGTAGTTTGTTTATTTGCCGCACTTGCTACTCAGCAGATGATTAAAACAAATAATTATCCTCCAACTCGCAAGGGCGACCAGGTTGATGACTATCACGGCGTGAAGGTCGCCGATCCCTATCGCTGGCTCGAAGATCTCGATTCGGAAGAGACTAAAGCCTGGGTCGAAGCCGAGAACAAGCTTACTTTTAACTACCTGGCCGGCATTCCGGCACGCGCCACACTAAAAGACCGAATCACCAGGCTTTGGAACTACGAGAAGTACGGCATCCCATTCAAGGAAGGGAATCGCTATTTCTATCTCCGCAACAGCGGACTGCAGAACCAGTCGGTGCTTTACACGGTTACAAGTCTCGACGCGCCGCCGCAGATGGTTCTCGATCCCAATACGCTGTCAGCCGACGGCACGGTCGCGGTTTCGGGAACTCAGGTCAGTCCTGACGGCAAGTTGCTGGCTTACAGCCTTTCGGCTTCCGGTTCTGACTGGCAGGAATGGAGAGTCCGCGACATCGATACAGGCAAGGATCTTTCGGACCATCTCAAGTGGGTGAAGTTCTCCGGTGTTTCGTGGACCGAGGATGGCAAGGGCTTCTTTTACAACCGTTACGACGAGCCCAAGGGCGATATGCTCAGAGCGACCAACTATTTTCAGAAAGTCTACTATCACAAACTCGGCACGCCGCAAGCGGATGACGTGCTCGTCTACGAACAACCCGATCAGAAAGATTGGCTCTTCGGCGCGAATGTCACCGAGGACGGAAACTATCTGATCATCACGGTCTTCCAGGGCACCGACACGAAAAACCGCGTCTATTACAAAGACCTCAAGAAGGGCGATGCGGCAGTCGTCAAACTGCTCGACGATTTCGACGCTGCTTACAACTTCGTCGGCAATGAAGGAACGCGATTCTGGTTTCAAACCGACTTGAACGCGTCGCGCGGCAAGATCGTCGAGATCGACGTCAACAATCCGGCGCGAGCAAACTGGAAACTCATCGTGCCCGAAGCGAAGGACGCTTTGCAGAGCGCGAACGTCGTCAACCACAAGTTCATCCTCAACTATCTGAAAGACGCATACACGCAGGTCAAGATTCACGACACGACCGGTAAGTTTTTGAGTGAAGTTTCGTTTCCGGGTATCGGATCGGCCGCCGGCTTTGGTGGAAAAGCGAAAGACAAAGAGACGTTCTACACCTTCACCGGCTTCACGACGCCGACCACGACCTATCGTTACGACATGACCACGGGCAAGAGCACAGTCTTTCGCGAGCCGAAGGTCGACTTCAATTCCGCCGATTACGAAACGAAACAGGTTTTCTACAAGAGCAAAGACGGCGCAAAGGTGCCGATGTTCATCACCTACAAAAAAGGGTTGAAGCTTGACGGCAACAATCCGACTTACCTGTACGGCTATGGCGGTTTCAACATCTCGATGACGCCGGGGTTCTCCGTCGCCAACATGGTTTGGATGGAGATGGGCGGCGTTTACGCGCAGCCGAGTTTGCGTGGCGGCGGCGAGTATGGGGAAGACTGGCACCAGGGTGGGATGAAGTTGAGGAAGCAGAACGTGTTTGACGACTTCATCGTCGCGGCTGAGTGGTTGATCGCGAACAAGTACACGTCGAAGTCGAAGCTGGCGATTGGCGGTGGCAGCAATGGCGGGTTGCTCGTCGGTGCGGCGTTGACGCAGCGTCCGGATTTGTTTGGCGCGGCGTTGCCGGCGGTGGGCGTGATGGACATGCTGCGGTTTCAGCGATTCACGATCGGTTGGGCGTGGGTTTCCGATTACGGTTCGTCGGAGAATGTGGACGAGTTCAAGGCGCTTTACGCCTACTCGCCGCTGCACAATATCAAGGCGGGAATGAAGTATCCGCCGACGATGATCACGACCGCCGATCACGACGATCGTGTTTGGCCGGGGCACAGTTTCAAGTTTGCCGCGGCGCTTCAGGCCGCGCAGGGCGGTGACGCGCCGATTCTCATTCGCATCGAGACGAAGGCTGGACACGGCGCCGGCAAACCGACTTCGAAGTCTATCGAAGAGATCGCCGATCGGTGGGTGTTCCTGATCAAGACATTAAACATGAAGGTCGCTACTGGTTCCTGACGTAGGGCGGCCACGGAGGGCCGCCCCTACAGGTGTTTAGTGAAATCCGCTGAAAATTGTGGCCACCCTTTGTCACGATGGACGAACCTTCACTGCGACCAGGGCGCGGGTTTGCGGACCCAACGAAACCCGCGCAGTTTCTTGTGCAGCTCGTCCGGTAGCGGGCCGGCCTCGCTGGCGGCGACGTTGGCTTCGACGTGATGCAGTTTGCGCATGCCGGGGATGATCGTGCTGACATCCGTGTTATTCAGGATGAAACGAAGCGCGAGCTCCGGCATCGTGATTCGCGTTTCGTGTTCGCGGTTCCAATCTTCAAGCAGCTTCTTGATCTCGTCTGCCTTTTCAACCGCCGGAATCAGGTTTTCAGGCACGAAATAAGTGTTGCGCCAATCGCCTTCCGGCCACTTACTGTCTTTCGTCAGATTTCCCGTCAACGTACCTTCGTCAAACGGCACGCGCGCGATTACGGCAACATCCATCTCGCGACATGCAGGGAACAATTCGTCTTCAGGATTCTGATCGAAGATGTTGTAGATGACCTGCACTGAATCGATCTGTCCGCTTCGCACCGCCCGAATCCCGTTCCACGGTTCCCAACGATTGATGCTGATGCCGAATGCCTGGATGAGTTTCTGACTGCGTAGATCGTCGAGTTTGTAAAACCAGCGATCGTCGCGCATCCACTCGTCGCTCCAGGTGTGAAACTGCATCACGTCAAACTGTTCCAGTCCCGCGTTTTCGAGACTGCGATGCACGTACTCTTCGACGTGATCGGACGGGAATGTTTGCGCAAGTGTCGAGTCGACCGGCGCGGGCCATTGCAGTGTCTTTGGTGGAATCTTACTTGCGGTGTAGAGCTTCTTTGACGGGTTGGCGCGAACGAGCTGGCCTAACAGGTTTTCGCTGTGGCCTTGTCCGTAGGCGTAAGCGGTGTCGAAAAAGTTGACGCCGTGATCGACCGATGCTTGCAGCGACCGCATTGATTCGTCGTCGCTCGAATCAGACCAACCGGCCATGCCCCACATGCCATAGCCTATCTCGCTCACTTCCCAGCCTGTTCGGCCAAAGCGCCTGTATCTCATCCGCGTTCTCCTGTTTTGGTTTGTTTGATAGTACACGGATCTAACGAACGCACAAAACAGCTACGCCCCGGAACTGGCAGGTTCCGAGGCGTAGACTTTCACTCGTAGAGGGGAACGTTACTGAGAAATGACTTTTAGTTGTTGCCCGTGGTGGCCGCACCGCCGTTGGTGATCACGACGTCTTTGTCCCATCCACCAAAGGTTGCTCCGACCAACTGCGTCTCATCACCACTGCCCAACGTGCGCAACTGAAAACCTTTCGCAGTCTTGCTGCGCGCTTCGAGTTTGGTCATGGTCTGCGCGATCACTTTGCCGCTCTTGCTGATGGTTAGCTGACCGCTCTCATCATCGAACGCCAGATCATAGGTGCCCTTCTTCACGAGGGTGCCATTCACTTTGATGTCGCTGTCGAAGGCAACATTTCTTTGTTTGTGAGTTTTGCCGAAAGCGGCAACACTGGCGAGCGCACCCACCATCACAACCACCACTATCCGATTCACGATTGACTTCATCATAGCTCTCCTTGCTAACAGTAATTCAGATTCCTTCTAGTTGACGATCCGTTTGCGTGTTCCATTAACCGCTCTCTGCGAACAAACACCACTCGCATCCGTGTTATGACAAAAAATCTATTTGTTTGCAGGGCGTTCACAATAATCGACGTTCTATACATTTTCTCGTGCAATGCGTGAACGCCCGAATCAAAGAACCAATCGAACACGGCGCCTGTTACGCATCCAAACTCGGAAAGGTTCCGCGTTAGCAGTGACAAAAAATGTCGCCGCGCAAAACCGGCGCAAATTCGCGCAACCTTTACTTTCTCTATACAAATCTTTACGTTTCCTTACAGTCTTTTGAATGTTGTTTTGATAGACTGCGCGCTCTCTCAACAACACTTCGAAGGAGATCTTGAATGAGAAAGTTGCTTTGCGCTCTTAGTCTAATCAGCGCGCTCACATTCGCGCTGGCCGTGCATGCTGCTGCGCCGACCAGCTTTGCCGGATCCTGGATGCTTGATAAGAGCAAGAGCCAGGGTCTCTCGCAACGAATCCAGAACGCAGAGAGCGTTGGCTGGACAATCACACAAACTGACAAAGAGATTACGATCGACGAGAAAGTCACTGGCGGTGGCGGACCGGGCGGCCCTGGTGGTCCTCCTCCGGGTGGTGCTCCTCCGGCAGGTGCTCCCGGTGGTCAAGGGGGCGGTCAAGGTGGTCCGGGCCGTGGCATGGGCGGCGGCATGGGTGGACCGAGAACGTTCAATCTTGACGGCAGTGAGACAAGCGGCGAGATGGGACGCGGCAAGTTCGTGCGCAAGGCAACCTGGTCCAGCGATGGCAAGACGCTCGAGCTCGCGACCAAGTCGACCTTCCAGGGACCCGAAGGTGAGATCATCGCTAATAGCAGTGACAAGCTTTCACTGTCGGCCGATGGCAAGACGCTGACGGTTACGCGCCACAGTGAAAGTCCGCGCGGCGTGCAGGATTCAACCTGGGTTTTAACTAAGAATTAAGTCTGAGGTTTCCCGCAAAGGCGCAAAGGAAGCCTTGGAACAAGATGAAAGGCGCAAAGATCTGGAGGTCTTTGCGCCTTTCTTTGCGTCTTTGCGCCTTTGCGGGAAATTACTCCAACCAGTCCCGTGTAACGTCGCACCAGAGCGCGAGGCCGCGCCACTCTTTGAAGCGCGAGTAGTAGCGCTCTATCTTTTTATCATTCGCCTTGCGGCCGTTGTTCCGCACTTTGTAAAACTTCGCTCGCGTCCACGAATCGAGCGCCAGCCCGTCGTACCTTCCCAACAACTTCAACAGGTTCTCAGCAGCGTAATTGCCCGCGCCTTTCACACCCTTGATCTGCTTCACGAGATCCGGCGGTAGACAAGTCGCTTGTCAGCCACGACTCGACGTCCAACTCACCGGCAGCCACGCGATCCGCGAGTTCCTTGAGATACGGCGCACGATAGCCGGCCCGCACGACGTCGATGTAATACTTAACCGGCATTGACGCCAGCGCCTGGGGCGTGGGAAACGTGCGCCTTCCGTCGTTACTCTCGCGTCCGAGACTCCCGACCAGTCCCGTGACCATCTTCTCGGTCAGCGACCACGAACAGTTCGTCGTGCAGATCATCTTCACCAGGTCTTCAAATACAGTCGGCGAGCGCAACATCCGCCCGGCGCCCTGCTCCGAGATCCAGGCGAACTCCGGAACCTCGCCCGTGGCTAGATAGAACGGCTGGAGATCGTCGTCGAGCCGGAGGATGTGGCGGGCGTCGCGAAAGACCTTAGCGACCTCTGTTTTGTTGAGCCGGCGGGACGTCTTGACGTCGACGTGGCCCTTTCCGGCGGTCATGGTTATGGTGACGGGCGGCTTTTCGCCGAGGTCTATGACGCGGGTCAACACCCAGTTCGCTTCGTCAATGGAGAAGGGGAGTAGTGAGGACCAGCCGTGGCTGATTACGGTCCGTTTGAAGCTGAAATTTTTCGGAGTCGGTATCGTGATTTCCATGCTGTTTACCAGGGTCACTTTAAGTTGATTGATGGTGAAAATGCTAACGAATTTGAGTTTGTACTGTTCACGTTCGGTCAAGCTGAACCTTGACAGTTCGGCCCGCCAAGCCTAGACTGAACGGACTTGAAAAAACAGTGTGTGGAAGGCTGTACTCCTAATCCCCAACTACACTAGGGGAGAGTGGAGCGAGGGGTCTAACACGAGACCTCCAACAGTACTCCGGTGAACGTACGCACCGCTTCCGAAAACAAGTGAAGCCGGAGCTTTCCGGCGAGGTTCGACGCCCCACAGGGCCGCTAGCAGGGCACCCGGTGGGGCGCAACCGTATTTACCGTACATATATCGGATTCGAAATTATCCAGGGCTGTTGGCTGATCTGCGGTAAATAGATTTCCGCCCGATAAACACCCCGCTCCGTAACCGGAAACTCCTTGCTCGTCACGCCAGTCTCGTCCAGCATTTGAACGCCATCTCTGAACAGCAACACACGGCTGGAAATCGGTGTTTTTATTCTTAGGCGCGTGTTCGGGGCGAGTGTGACCTCGTCACCCTGAATCCGTGTTTCGCCGTTGCCCTCGGAGGCAAACGAAAATCCGGAAGTGTCGCCAAGGAAGTCGAACCCGATAAAGCAGTGGCCGGCCTTTATCGCTTCCAGGAGGCTGGACTGATCGAGTGGTTTGTTCTTCTCGACCAGCACGTGCATGCGGACGAGCCGGAAGCTGGTTTCGTACGGGTCGAGTTGAATGCCAAGCAACGTCTTTCCGGCACTGTCACGCAGACTGACGCCGATGTTGGCGTGTGCGTCGTTGCCGGCCAGCGCGGTCGATCGCGAACGAGTCAACGCCTGGTCCCACAGCTTCAGGCTTGCATCGGGCCGTTGATAATAGAGCGCGAAGATGAGATCCGGGTAACTGCGGCGCGACCATAGCGCGTCGAAAAATGCGACCACCGGATTGATGCGCCGCGCGTTCGTGTAAACGTTATAAACCTCCACGCCCTGCGCACCGCCCTGTGCCCCGTTGACCTCCCAGGTCTTGAATTCTTCCGGATACGCAACAATCGCCGTTGCTCCACGTTCGCCGGCGGCGCGCGTCACGTCCTGCGTCGCTGCGCTTGTTGCCAGCGACGCATCGCCGGGAAACACGAGCAACCGATCGCCGTTCGCAGCGCTGACTTCGTTGCCGTTTACAAACAACACGCCTGCGTGCATTCCGCTTAACGTCATCGCCGACGTGTCGAAGTCTCTCTCCGTATGCTCAGTCATGATCACAAACTGAAGCGCGTTAGCTTTCGCCGCGTTGATGATCTCCGAGAACGTTCCCGAGCTATGTCCGCCGAGAAACGAGTGCACGTGGACGACGCCTTTGTATTCGACGAACTGCTCGTCCGCTTGCAGATGCGCGCGTTCGGCGTTCGCGCGCGCGATCGCGGCGTTCAGACTTCTCAACTTGTAACGACGGTAAGCGAAAGGGATCTGCGAAAGCAGCAGAACGAGGAGGATGATGAGAATAACGAGCTTCTTTTTCGAAACCTTCATTTTTCTCCCGCAAAGGCGCAAAGGCGCAAAGGAAGAGAATATCCTTCAAGCATAACTTAGCGCCTTTGCGCCTTTGCGGGAACTCTTTGCGTTGTTGGAATGAACTAGAAACTGACCCTTACACGCAAACTAATGACGCGATTGCCACTGGAGCCGCCGCCCGGACCGAAGAAGAAGGTAGAAGAACCGGAAGGAGATTTCAAGAAGTAAGGCGAGGTCATATTGCCGACCGGAACGCCGGGGTTCGTTCGATTGAAGAGGTTGTTGATATTCACCATGAACATCAGCGTGTAGGGTCTTTGGACGGGCGCTGGTTTCGGCGGCGTTTGCGGGGCGTTTGCGTCGGTAGTGCGCGGAGCGCCTGGCGGCGGCGTTTTTGGTTTGATGGCGCGGCCGAACTTGATCGACCTCGTGAGGCTTAAGCTGATCGAAGCGAAGCCTGGTCCACGTCCGAAGTTTCGCGGAATGATCTGCTGTCCGGGTGAGGGAGTCGGATCGAAAGCGCCGTATGGAGTGACGACCACGCCCGGTTCGTTTAGATCGGTGGCGAAGGCGGGGCGCTCGCTGAAGTACGTGTCGCCGTTGGTGTCGCGGCCGGTGGTGATGTTGAAAGGCGGACCTGAATTGGCGACGCCGAACAAGTTTACGGTGAACGCGCGAGGCACGGGGATGCTGCCGCCGAAGTACGTGAAGCTCAGCGAGCCGAAATTGTTGCGTGCGAATTCGTTGGTGTAATCGTAAGCGTCGAAAGGCGAGCCGCTCTGGCCTGAGTCAGTGCTGCGACCTTTGTTGAGACTGTAGCCGCCCCAGAAGTTGATCTTCGCCAACGTCCCGCTCAGGTTGACGTTGATGCTGTTGCCGATTGAGCGTCCGTTTGATTGATACGCGAAAACGTTTCCCGCTTCGTCGCCGAGCGGCCGCTCGCCGGAGTTCGGTTGACCGGGGATGAATGTGCCGCCGAGTGGCGCGTTGATGTTTACGACTCGCTGTGTGTTTTGCGCGCGTGAGTGGAAGTAGCTGACGGAGAGTTTGACATCTTTCACGAGCGTGCGTTCGACAGTGAACATCGCGCGGAAGAAACGCAATGTGACTGAGATCGTCGGATTTCACGCGACGAACTTGCGGTTGCGAAAATGCGTCGAGCAGTTCGATTGATGGGACTACGGGGAACAGATCGAGCACTGCGGGATCTTCGACGAGAAACTGTTGTTGGTTGGCGCCGTTGAAGCGTGTCACCTGCAAGGTGATGTCTTCGGAAAGCCGGTTGTAGAAAAAGCCGACGCCGCCACGGAAGACGAGCTTTGGTGGACCAGCCGGTGCGGCTACGACAGGCGCTGCTGGAGCGGCTGTTGTGGCAGCAGGTTTCGCGGGCGGCGGCGTTGTTTTCTTTCCCCTGCCGAATACAGGCGACCATGCGAACGCGATGCGCGGCCCGAAATTGTAACTGCTGTTTATATTGTTTTGGTTTTCGTAACGCAGACCTGGCGAGAGCGTGAAGTTCGGACGCAGTTTCCATTCGTCCTGGATGTAGAACGCCACGTCTGTTTGTTTCACATCAGCTTCAGGATTGCCGCCGGCAATTGAAAACTGCGTCGCACCGCCGCCGAGCAAGCGAATCGCTGCCGGGCTCAAACCGGCGCGTGAAAACGCGAGCGTCCGGCGATAGCGTTCCAGACTGCTGATCTCGACGAGCGGACCCGGAATGATCTGATCGTTCTCGTCGAGTCGTGGACCACGTCCGCCGCCGAACGTGTATGTCCCGCCGAAGTTTCCCGGCGAGATGCTGTCGATATTGACGTACCTGATGCGCGCGCCGACTTTCAGAAAGTGATTGCCGTGCGTCCACGAGGTGAAGTTTGTCAGCTCTGCGCGGTTCTGCCTGTTTGACGCCGCGCCCACCTGAGATCCGCCGCCAGAGAACGACTCGAGCACGTTCAAGGCAAACGCGTCGAGCACGCTTGCCTGGCTGAAGCGGCTGCGAATGTACTGAAAGCGCGTTTCGTTGACGGTCTTCTCGTTGAGCAGTGCTGTCTCGGTGATCTGCAACGTGAAATTCGAGCGGCGGCCGCTATACGCGCGCGACGGGAGCGAGAAACCCCCGATGCCCTGCAGGTCCTGAGTCGATTTACTGAAATTGAATCGCCCGACGATAGTGTGAATCTTGTTGATCTTGAGGTCGGCGCGGCCGTTGCCGTAAGTGTTCTTGTCCGGCGTGATGAACGACTGGTTCACGAAGACGGGTTTCAGCGTGACCGGATCGAGCGTGGTCGCGTTGACGACTGAGTTGCCGTCGCTCACGTATCGTCCGAAGTAAGCCGAGAACGATGCGCGCTTGGCGACGATTGGACCACTCACATTGAAGGTGTAGGAGCGCTGCTGATACGGCGCGCGCACGGTGGTGAACGGATTGCGCGAGTTCAGGCTTTCGTCGTTGAAGTCAAAGCTGAAGGCGCCGTGCCACTTGTCGGTCCCGGGTAGCGTGAAGATCTCGATGCCGCCAAAGCCAGGATACTCGTTCTCCGCGGAGAACGGATTGTTGTTAATGCGAACCTCGCGAATCGATTCCTTCGGCGGAATTTGGCCGTTGGAGAAACCATCGACTTTGATCTGCGTGCCGTTTTCCGGATCGGGTGGACCAGCCATCGCTTGCAACGCCGAGGCGAGCGCCTGCGGATCGTTTGGCAGCGTCTCGAGCTCGCGGCCGCGCAGGACGACGGCGTTGGCGTTGTTGTCTGAGTCGGTGCTGAGGTTTTTATCGTCGACCGTGACTTGTTGTTCTTCCAGCGCGACCGTGAGCTGCGCGTCCGCTGTTGTGGTCTCACGCGCGCGAACCTCAATCTCTTTTTCTTCGAACTGGTTGAATCCCGGTGCGGTGACGTGAATCTCGTAAATGCCGGGTTCTACTCTCCTGAACTCATAGACGCCTGAAGAGTTTGACGTTGCCGTAGTGATCGCGCCTCGCGCACTCTTGATACTTACTTTGGCGCCGACGACCAGACTTCCCAGTTGGTCCGTCACGGTCCCCTTCAATGTGCCGGTGTTCTGTTGAGCCAGGGCGGGAGAGATCAGGACAAGGATAAGCAACAAGCAACGCAGCATTGGGAGATTTCCTTTCTCACGGTTAGTGAGTCTGGGCTGCAAAAAGTTTCAGCCTCCGAACCGAATTTCGGATACAACGGGCTGTTACACGCGGGAATATTAAGTCTGTTCCGTTGCTTTGATTTTGTTAATAGCCGCGCCGTCCGCGTTCCTCTACTTCCGCTACAGTCGCTGCGAACCTCAATTTCACTGTTGCGTCATTGCTGGCGGCGGCCAGGGTCTTGCTGTCGGGCGAAAACGCCACCGATCTGACAAAGTCAGAATTGCCGGAGAGGGTGGCCAATTCCTTGTGAGCGGCGGTGTCCCACAACTTCACTGTCTTGTCATCGCTCGCGGAGGCCAAAGTCTTGCCATCGGGCGAGAACGCTACCGACCAGACAGAGTCCGAGTGACCCCAGAGAGTACCCAGTGGCTTGCCCGTGAAGGTGTCCCACAACTTCACGGTATTGTCATCACCGGCGGAGGCCAGGGTTTTGCCGTCGGGTGAAAAGGCTACGGACCAGACAGAATTGGTATGGCCCTCGAGGGTCGCCACTTTCTTCCGCGTCGCGGTCTCCCACAACTTCACCGTGTTATCGACGCTGGCAGAAGCGAGCACTTTGCCGTCAGGTGAAAACGCTACAGACCAGAAAGAGTTGGAATCTGAGAGAGTCGCCACTTCCGTGCGGGTCGTGGTGTCCCACAACTTCACCGTGTTATCAGCACTGGCGGAGGCCAGGAGTTTGCCGTCAGGTGAAAACGCTACTGACATGACAGACTTGGAGTGGCCCGCAAGTGAAGCCAGTTCCTTGCGGCTGGCAATGTCCCATAACTTCACCGTAGTGTCATCACTGGCAGAGGCCAGGGTCTTGCCATCAGGTGAGAACGCAACTGACCAGACGGACTTGGAGTGACCTGAAAGAGTAGCCAGTTCTTTGCGCGCGATGATGTCCCACAACTTCACTGTACTGTCAAAACTGGCGGACGCCAGTGTCTTGCCGTCAGGCGAAAAGGCTACTGACCAGACAGAGTTGGAGTGGCCCGAGAGGATGGCTACTTCCGGGCGTGTGGTGGTGTCCCATAACTTTATTGTGTTGTCGCCACTGGCAGAGCCCAGGGTTTTGCCGTCAGGTGAAAACGCTACCGACACAACAACGCCGGAATGACCTGCTAACGTTGCCACTTCCTGATGTGTGGCGGTGTCCCACAACTTCACTGTGGTGTCATCAGCGTAGGCTAAGGTCTTGCCGTCAGGTGAAAACGCTATCGACATGACAGAGTTGGAGGAGCCCGCAAGAGTGGCCAGTTCTTCGTGGGTCGTTGTGTCCCAGAACTTCACTGTGTTGTCGAAACTGGCGGACGCCAGGGTTTTGCCGTCAGGCGAAAACGCTACCGACATGACAGACTTGGAGTGACCCGAGAGTGTAGCCAGTTCTTTGCGGCTGGTGGTGTCCCACAACTTGACTGTGTTATCAGCACTGGCAGACGCCAGGGTTTTGCCGTCAGGCGAAAACGCTACCGACATGACAAATCTGGAATGACCTGATAGGGCAGCCACCTCGATGCGTGCGGCGACGTCCCACAACTTCACTGTGTTGTCAAAACTGCCGGAAGCCAGGGTCTTGCCATCAGGGGAAAACGCTACGGAGCTGACATAGTTAGCATGGCCCGTGAGAGTAGCCAGTTCCTTGCGGCTGGCGATGTCCCATAACTTCACCATGTTGTCATCACTGGCAGAGGCCAGGGTTTTGCTGTCAGGCGAAAACGCTACTGACCTTACGTCGTCGGAATGTCCTGAGAGTGTAGCCAGTTCTTTGCGGGTGGCGGTGTCCCACAGCTTCACTGTATCGTCAAAACTGGCGGAGGCGAGGATCTTGCCGTCACGCGAAAACGCGACCGATGTGACAGGCTCGGTGTGACCTGACAGCGTCGCTTCATCCGCGTGAACGACGCGCCAGAGGTGGAACCACTCGAACCCACGCAGGGCAGTCAGACCTGCATTCAGAACTTCATCTAACCGGTCGCGTGCCAGCGTGAATTGACCGGATGCCACGGCGCTGCTCGCGAAGTAGATGTTGGAATCGTAAAGCAGCCTGCCGCTTCGATCCCGTTCCGCTCCGGCTCTCCACCATTGAATGAATGCAAAGATAGATACCCCGACTACAAGGAGCAACAAAGCTTTCCATACAAACGCCCGAAAGTTCGCGCGTTCAAGCTCTAGTTGGCGCTTTTCTTCAACTTGTTTGCGCTCCTCGTCACGTTCTTTCCGGCTCCGTTCAAGAAACTCTATTGCCTGGGCAAATCTTCGATCGTAGCGTGCCGCCCATGCTTCGTTGGGCGCCGTTTTCTCAACCCAGTTCAGCATGACCTGCAATTCCGGGTCTTTGAGCAATACGGCTTTACCACTTGCGTAGAGCTCCGGCGTCTCAGCCAGGCGGCGATAGATTGCTGCTGACTGCGCTTCCTCCTGAACCCATGTTCTCAACCGATCCCACTCTCGAATCAGGCTTTCGTGAGTTATGTCGACGATTGGATCCTGGTCGCTGGAGACAGTAAGAAAATCTCGCTCTTTAAATACACTGATCACTCGCCAGACGGCGCTTTTGTCAGCAGCCGTAATCGCGACCAGGTCAGAAAGTGGCACAGGCGAACGAGTCTCGCTGTTAGGCGCGCCGGGGCGGACCAGCCGTTGAAATATGCGACGAGCAATCGTTGCTTCATCATCGGACAACGACTCGTAAACCCGATCGGCATCGCGGTTCAATGCTTCAGCCATTCCGCCGACGGCTTCATAATCCGCAACCGTGATCGCCTTTCCGCGTGCGCGTTCCCAGGTGCGCATCAATGCGTGTTGTAGCGCCGGCAGTTGATCCGGGTTGTCGCCAAGATCGTTGAGCAGACGTTGGACCAGCGCTGGTTCGATCGTCCCGCCAGCCATGCCGATCGGCCCTTCGATTACCTCGCGCTGTTGTTCACGTGTGAGGCGGGGAATCAGATACTGCGTTTGGTTTAGTGCTTCCGGCAGGCCACGAAATTGCGAGCACGCGCCAAGAAACTCCGAACGCATGGTCGTTACCACGTAGACCGGCACGCTCTCGAATTCCGGCAGCGGCAGTCCTCCGAGACCAGTAGCCCCGAGTAAGAGTTTCACAAAAGCGGCGGCATCGTTTGCTTCACTCGCGGTGTCAGTCTCCTTCCTATAGCGAAAGATCTCTTCAAACTGATCCACCAGGACCATGAGACCTTCGCCATGGCGGAGATATTGCTGAGCGACTCGGGCAAGCCCAGCACTGCTGCCGCGCAGAATCTGGAGCACGCCGTCAGATTGTCCAAGCAGAAACTCACGAGACAGCGTTTCCGCCAACTCGTGCATCGGGTTGCGTCCGGGCCTCATTACGGCGATACGCCATTCTGAGATTTCAGTGTTCACATAACCGTCGGTCAGAGCGGGAATGAGGCCCGCGCGCACAAGCGATGACTTACCACTTCCTGAAACGCCCACAATTGGCAGGAACCTGTGCTGCGTCAGGCGCGTGCTCAACTCCATGATCTGTTCGTCGCGGCCGAAGAACAGGTGAGCCTGTTCTCGGTCAAACGAACGGAGACCCGGAAAAGGATTGCCGATTTCTATAACTTGGAGCTTCATCGGGCTTCCTCATTTGTAAGCAAGTGAACCAATAGAGGCTGCAAGGCGTCGGGCTCGAACTCTTCGTATTGCTCAAACACGAACGTCGCAAACTCTCGATACTGTGACTTGTTCAACGCCGGGCTGCTGAAATAGAACGCTTCGATCAGAGCTACGGCGCCGCTTGTTCTACTGCGGCGGTTTCGCTCGTTGACAATGATGCGTTGAGTTTTGAGAAACCAATCCTCACTGGCTGTTCCCCAGTAGAGCAACACTGCTTTGCTCACTTCCAGTTGTTCTCGATATGCCCTTTTGAGCTGACTCCACTTCATGCGCGAGAATGGCGGTGGCATCACCAGCAGGCCGTTCCCATCCAAATACTCTTTGATTTGGAGCGCTCGCTGATCACCATTTGAAGAATTTAGGGATGGGTGATCCTCGTAATCGCAAATCAAATAAAGATCCACTTCGGCTTCATTCACAGGTGAGGGCGCAGGCTGTTTAAGTTTTTGCTCAATTACATCCTTCAAATTTTCAATGTCGCTGCCTTTGAGATTCTCGATTCCGTTCGGGAGGCCCTGGGCGAGCACTTCCTCAAATTCCGCGTAGATCTCGCTGCCAGACGGAGCCCATACGATGCGATCTTTTTTCAACGACTGAGCAAGGTCGTATTGTCCTGTGATTGAGTCATGTCCGGCATCGACGATGGGTCTTGCTTCGTCACTCACCAGATGCACTGAGAAGAGGGCGTTGGCCAGTTCCGCCTTGGCTACTGCGTTAAAGCTCGCGAGTTGACGAAGCAGTTCGGAACTTTGAGGTATTACGGCGTAACCCCAGTCCTCGAGTTGTCGCACGATGGCGTCGCGGTTGGGATTGAGAGCGGGTGTGGTGGTAGCGACGTATACGATCTCTTTCGGCTTTCTAGCGTGCAGGTGATCGCGAAACTCATTAATCACGAACTGAATATCCTGCGCTAGTTCATCAAGTACGTGGTGAAACTCAGGGCTGGATTGATCGAATTCATGGAAACGGTGAGATTGCGTTTCGCGCCTGTAAAACTCAAAGCCAAGCGTCTCGAATAAGTCGCGGTGCTGATCGCCGGGCAGGGGAGTCTTGACGACTTTTATAGCTCGTAAGTGATTGCCGAAGCGAAAACCACCGTTGAGGGCAGCGAAACGCTCGAACGCCTGCCGCTCGTCTTCACACCAACGTGAATTGATTCCCTGGGGCGAGACGATCGATATCAGCAGAGCAGTTTGTTTCAGTTGCTCGAAGATCTCATCGGAAAAGATATCGGTGCCGCGCAGTTTGGTGTCGCGCCAGATGTTGACCTGGACGCCCAATTGGCGTAGTCGAATGTCGAGGTGCTTATGAAACCCCTCGACCCATCCGTTCAGATTGTCGACGTGCGAGAAGCTGATAAAGATGTCGTTGGTAAAGCCGGGTACGTAGGGATCAGGCATCAATGTTAACGAGGTGAAATCGACTGAAGCAGATCCGCAGTTCAGTAGGGACGAATCGCTTCAGCGAGGCTTAAGTTGCACCAGCGACGGGCGCTTTGAGTCTGAGTGTTCGCCCATCAAAATGTCGCCGGAGTATATATTGATTGCTGTGCCCGTCACAACAGGCCCGGGCGTTCTGGTATGGGCCACTCAACCCAGCTCTTTTCGATAGACATTGAAGTTTCTCGTGACTCGCCCGCCTAACTTCTCCGCCGTGCGTCGCGAGGGCCAGTTGTCGTCCATGACAACCGTGTAGCTTCCCGTCTTATAACCACGATCGAGCATTGCCAGGTAACTCTTCGCCGCCAACGCCAAATTGATGCCGCGGCCACGATGATCTTCGTTGACGCCGATGACGAGCAGGACGCCGTGATCTATTGCTGCGAGGTGGCGTTGAAATTCCTCGATGTTTTCTTCAATTGCTTTGCCCCTCATCGCCTGCAGCGCCTGGTTCAAGTCCGGAAGTGAGTAAACAAACCCAACCGTTTGTCCATCGACTTCGGCAAACACCATAAATTCGTCAACCAGGAAATCTTTCATCCCGTGTGTCAATGCGCGGTAAACCTCAATGGGCAACGGCATGAATCCGAAGTGCTTCGAGAAGGTGTCGTTACCAAGAGCGGTAAGAATCTCCGTCTCCTCTTCCAGGCGATCGAAATCCCACGAACGCAGCGATACACCACTATCAATCGCACGCTCGATCATCTCACGGTAGCGATCCGCCAACTCAGGCGTGAACTCCATTTGGTACTGGACCACGCCACGCTCAGTCGTGAAGCGACTGTTCTTGATGTAGCTGTGATAGTACGAAGGATTATGCGTGTGAAAGATTGTCGGTACGGCATCGTAGGCGTCGATCGTATGAGGTAACGTGAGTCCGGGTAAGATCGACATTCGCGCCGCGGTGCAGCCCTGGGCCTGAAGCCATTCGCAAGCACTGTTCATCAAGGAGTTGACCGCGAGATCCTGATCGGCCAGGGCTTCGAAGAAAAGCAGATGGCCCATGCGTTCGTTCCAACGGCGATCGTATGCCTCGG
The DNA here is from genome assembly GCA_963770215.1 of uncultured Acidobacteriota bacterium. Classification (GTDB taxonomy): domain Bacteria; phylum Acidobacteriota; class Blastocatellia; order Pyrinomonadales; family Pyrinomonadaceae; genus PSRF01. The sequence continues at coordinate 167,098 of CAVYOP010000003.1, read as the reverse complement.
CATTCACTGCGGTAACTGTCGCGAGTATCCGGCCGTCCTGCTCCACCCAGAACGGTTGAATCCTAAAACCTGGACCAAACCCCGCCTCGCCGGCGAGGATACGCGTAAGATGATGTTTGTCAGGCGGCACCCAGTATGGATCGTCGCGGTAAACCTCCTCGGCAAAATCCACATAACGCTCAAACTCTTCGCTGGTATTCAATAATCTTACGTGCAAGGTGAGTTTCCTTTCGACTGTGGCGCTCTTTAGCTTTACCAATCAGCGCGGTGTACTCACACGCTTGTGGCAGCTTCGATGGTTTGAAATCCCGGTGTGTACAGTGGTAGCTGAGCAGAACGCGTGCGATTGCAGAATTCAACTAATGGCGGCACCCTCAAAGTTCTGCAGCGGCTTTGCCGCCGGATGTGAGGCGAGGCTTTGCCTCGCCGTTGCAAGTGAGTGGACCTCGGGCTGTGCCCCTGGTTCGGGCTTGCCCTTGTATTTGGGCCAAAGGCCATACGAAGGGCAAAGCTAGCTTGCTCAACTTTCGCCACGCAGCGCCTTGAGTTCTTTAATGAAGTCGCCGATGGCGTCGGTGGAGACCATCACTTTCTTTGCTCGCCAGACGATGCGCGGGGGTTTTAGGTCCTTGGGAGAGCCTTTGACGATTATGAATAATTCCCCATAGGGATAAATCGCGTTGAGGATGCGACGAAACTCGACCACGTTGAAGTAGATCACATAGTCCGCGTCTGTTAAATCCTGCGCCGAACTCAGGCTCCCGTACTTGCGAATGTACTTGTTCAGCTTCTGCGCCAGGTCGTTGTAGACAAAACGATAACGTCCCTTCGGCTTGGGATCAGCTTTCAGCACATCGTCGATAATCGCCCGGTCACGATTGTCGACACTGATCACACGCGACTTGAACACAACCAGCAACGCCCGCTGCTTGTCCAGCAACTCCGACATCGTCCCAACGTTACTGTTCGCATCGTTGACGAACGCCGGTTCTTCCTGCGCCCACGCATTGAGGCACACAGCCAGAACCATGAGACACGCATACGCGACTTTCAGGTATTGCCGAAAACGGATAACGGGGGACATGCCATTCAGTTAACCGCACTCTTCGGTGGGTGCGGCATCGCGGAACTGTCAGTTTCAATATCTGCCGGATCGAGGCCGATCTCGATCGCTCCGTGCGACGTCAACGAAATGTAGTCGTTGCCTTCGTCCGTATAACGGACCAGCAGGCGCTGCGTCTTTTCCAGATCTTCGAGCGCCCTTACGAGATCGGCATTCGCATACTCTGCGGAGCTGTCGAACAGCTCCTTCGCGAGAATGCGAACCTGCTGTCGTCGTTGAAAGAAGCCAAGGATGTATTGTTCGACGCGCTGAAGCCTCTGCTTCTCCATACTTCACCCCCTGAGCCCGGATAATTCGGCACGATTATGCGCTTTGCAAGTTGGCGACGGCAATGGCGTTCTTATCGACAAAGGCGAGAACGAACCGGAACGGCTTGTATACAAACGGCATCATTGGCATGATAGGCACCTCCCACATCCAAATCTTCGGTGTCATAACTAACGCGTCCCCGGTGTCTTGATCTCGGAATGGGAAACCTGCCCGAGCGGGTTTTTAGTCAGCGAGGCACATGAAATTAGTAATTACCTTTATTCTGGCGGTTTTTGCGGTGTCGGCGAACGGCATCGCGCATGGCCAGGACAAACTCCGAATCATCAGGTCGACCAGCTCGATAGTCAGCATCCAGGACGGCGACATGTTTCGCCCGAACATCTGGAGGCTCGTCCCGGAAATCAAACCCGACGTTTACGAGTCGCAGCTCAAAGACGGCAAACCACAGCGCGTCACCTTCATCACCGATCTCGAATCGATCAGTTTTTGGGTGGAGCTCGGCAAGAAGTACGACTTCATCATTCAACGTGGCGACGACCTTTGCTACACGCAGATCGTCGGCGTGAAATACGTCCCCTCCGCCGTGTTCGACCAGAAGTACCAGGCCGCGAATCGCGGGAAGATATCTATCGAGGTTCCGGAAGTCTACGAGCTGGTAAACATCGCGATCGCGATGACGCCGATCGGCATCGAAGATCGAAATCTCGTCTACAAAGATTCGGAATACTACAAACGCGTCCGCGACTGGTTCGACAAGTACCACGATCACCCGTTGCTCGCCGCGCTTGAAGCTGAGCTGCGACAGGATCTCGGCCGTTACTTCTCGTTAAAGATGAACGGCTACGCATTTGAGTTCGACGCGCGCGGCCAGATCGTGCAGAGCAGGATCTACGACCGCACTGGATTCAGAAGCGACGCCAGCAACACGTTGCGTCCTTTCATACCGCAGTTGCAGGCGTTCGCCGAGGCCACTAACTTCCGCGAGTTTTACAAACAGAACGCCGCGACGTACCAGGAACAGATCGCTTTCTATCGCGAGATTGCGAACGTCGCCGAGATGAAGAAGTGGCTCGACAAGAACTTTCCCAACCAGAGCGGATACGACACATACAAGATCGTCTTCTCGCCGCTGGTTGCCTACAACCAGTCGACCACATGGTTTGACAGCAACGGCTTTCGCGAGCTGCAACCGCACGTCAACTTTCCTTATCCGCAGGACGTGAAGCGCTCTTACGAGCCGGGTTCGGAACCGGGCCAAAACGTCTTTCGCGGCAACATCGTCTTCACCGAGATCAATCACGGCTACATCAATCCCGAAGCGGACAAGTATGTCGACCGCATCTTGAAAGCAATCAGCACTCGCGAGCGTTGGGTCGACAGCAGCCGTGGACCAGGCTATTACGCCGGCATGGGCACGTTCAATGAGTACATGAATTGGGGCCTTGTCAGCTTGCGCCTGCTTGATTACGCGCCGAAGGACGAACAGGCGAAGATGATTGCCAGTGTCGAGCGCATGATGACCACGCGCCGGGGCTTTCCGATGTTCGCGGAGTTTGACAAGTTTCTGGTGAATCTCTACCGCACGCGGCCCGCGGGCACGACCATTGCCGACCTTTACCCGCAGATTATTGCCTGGTTCGAAAGAAACAATCGCAAAGAGGCTGGTCTGTAGTAAACTCTCAGTTACCTCACCGCCCCGCCGAAAGGAGAAGCAGCAATGAAGATTGTGGCTGTGATCTGCCTGGTGGTTTTGGCGTTTTCGTCGACGACGGCGCTTACCGAGACGCGAGCTTTCAAAGAGGCGACAAGCGTCGGTCAGGGCACCCCGCGGTGGTTCTTTCTTTTTTCAACGTCGACCGGGCAGCAGTACGTCATTCGTCAGGACGGCACGGGTGAAGCCCTGGTGAACGGAAGACGGCGGCTGTTCCATTTGAATTTCAGCCCGCTGGAGCGCGTGTACTTCGGCGAGTACCAGGGCGACGTGTTGTTGCTGTGCGAAGGTCGCAACGCCATGGTTCGCCTTGTGAGGATGAATCCGCAAACCAGAAAGATCCGCTGGACGACACGGATCGAAGTCAATGATTTGGGATCGTGTCAGATAGAAACTGACGACGCGCATTGTGGAGAAACAAGGATCGATCTGAAAACAGGAGAACAGATCAATTAATTTGCTTCTTCGTGATCTGGCGTAAATCCTTAATCGACTGGCGGATCAGTTTCTTCAGCGTTGGGACGTGAATGTCGGAAAGTCGCTTGATGTAGAGACACGACTTGCCGGTGCGGTGTTTGCCCAACTGCTTCATTAGCTCACCGCGCTGTTCAAAGCCCGGCATGAGATAGAGCGTCAGATCTCCTTTACGCGGTGAGAAGGCGGCGATGGGCCACTCGCCCTCGTGTCCACTGGCGTACTTGTAATAATAGGAACCGAAACCGACGATACTCGGTCCCCACATCTTTGGTTTGTCGCCGGTAATCTCTTCCATCATGCGCGCGATCTGAAAACAATCTTCACGCCGCGCTTCATCCGGAACCTGGTTGAGAAATTTCTCGACACTCGCATTAGTTGGTTTGGTTTTTGCCTCTGCCACTGGTGAGCCTCCTCATGTCATCAGATTCTTCCTTTGCGCCTTTGCGCCTTTGCGGGAGATAAGATCGGGCCTGTGCGAATGCTGGGACAAGGTACTCCCGCAAAGGCGCAAAGAAGAAGTTCATCTCGTCGTCGGATACTTGATTCCTAACTGGTCCAGATAAGTGTCGTACTTCGAAGGATCGTAATAATACTTTCGCATCTGATCGCGATACGTGTCCATGATGCGTTTGTTCATCCACGTCTGCGGTTTGTCGTCAGGCCCGATGAGCGGCTGATATTTCGTGTCCTTCGTCTGCACTTCGCGGTAGTACCTCCACGCCTGGTCCACCAGTTCCGGTTTAGTCAACAGGTCGATCATCGTCATCGCCATCACCTTAGCGCCGGCGACGACGCCTTTGTGCGCGAGCGGCGTCGCCATCGTGACGGCATTGGCCCAGTTGTGACCCGGCAGTCCCGGAATGTTCGACGGATAACGGACGGTAATGGTCGGCACGTTCCACGACACGTCGCCGATGTCGTCGGAGCCGCCGCGTGTTCGTTGTTCGTCCGTCACTGGACCAGCCAACGGTTCGATCTGTGTAGCGAGACCTTCTGCGCGTGACTTCAGCTCTTTTTGCAACGACTTTGCGAGTGTCTGATCGGCTTCGCTCCACTGCGGCAGTCCCACTTGCTTGATGTTCTCGTAAGCCGCTTCCGCGACCGGACGGTTGAAGTGTTGCGGCCACGCCGAGCCCAACACGCGCGAGGTTACGGTCGTGTCGGTCATCATCGCGGCGCCTTGTGCGATCTGATCGCCGATCTCGCGCATTCGTTTGATGTGGTCGTAATCGAGCTCGCGGAAGTAGTACCAAACACTGGCGAGACGCGGAACGACGTTGGGCTGATCGCCGCCATTAGTGATCACGTAATGCGAACGTTGTTGCCAGCGAAGATGCTCGCGCCGGAAGTTCCAACCAATGTCCATCAACTCGACTGCATCGAGCGCGCTGCGTCCCTGCCACGGCGCGCCTGCCGCATGCGCCGTCTCGCCTTTGAACGTGTACTCGACTGAAACGAGCCCAGTCGCCGACGACTGCCCCCACGACGTGCCGAGATTGTTGCCGACGTGCGTGAACAGCACGACATCGACGTCTTTAAAAACACCTTCGCGGACGAAGTATGCCTTGCCGGCGACAAGCTCTTCGGCGACGCCGGGCCAGAGCTTGATCGTGCCGGGAAGTTTGTTGCGTTCCATCTGTCGCTTCACGGCGATGGCGGCGAGAATGTTCAGCGGCACGCCGGAATTGTGTCCTTCGCCGTGACCGGGCGCGCCTTCGATCAGCGGATCGTGATAGGCGACGCCGGGTTTCTGTGACGCTTGTGGAATGCAATCGATGTCCGATCCGAGCGCGATCACCGGTTTGCCCGAACCATACGTCGCCATCCACGCAGTCGGAATCCCCGCGATGCCGCGTTCGATCTTGAAGCCCTCTTTTTCGAGCACGCCGGTCAGGTACTTCGACGTTTCGACTTCCTGGAAACCGAGCTCGGCGAAACTGAACACCATATCGACCATCACCTGCGCCTGCTTCGACATGCCGTTGATGTCGGCGACGACTTGCGCTTTGTAGTCGTTGGCAGGTGGTTGAGGTCCGCTAAGCACAAGTGCCAGGACAAAGACTCCAACGAGAAGTTTAGTCATGCGGGCTCCTATTGTTTTGAATACGAATTGGCTGCGCAGGAAATTCTCCCGCCAAGGCGCAAAGCGCTGCCGCGATTCACTGGCCTTATCTTAGCGCCTTTGCGCCTTGGCGAGAGACCTCTTCACCTTAATTCCAGTTGTATTTCTGATACTTCGGATCGCTGTCGAGCTCGTACTTCTTCAAAAACTCCCACGCTGTTTGATTGAACTTCGCAGCCTTGTCGTAATACCAATGATCGTGATTGGCGATCTCGATCATGTCAATGGTGAAACCTGCTTGTTTCAGTGCGTCGCTCGTGGCGCGGACGATCTTGAGTGGGAAATACTCATCGCTGTCGCCGACCTGAATCGAGATTGGAATCTTTCGTTTAGCGAGATCGATCAAACTCAGATCGTTGCCCCCCAATGCGCCCGCATGAATCGCGGCCGCCGCAAAATACTGCGACTCCATCAGCGACATATGCAGCGCAAAGGAAGCGCCGGCCGAGTGACCGAAGAGATACACACGCCGCGGGTTGATCGGGTATTTCGCTTTCAGTTCTTCGACGAGGTCGCGCAGGAAGTCTGGACCGTCCTGCGGCGATCCCCAGCCGCGCAAGTTCGTCGCGTCAGGACCGGCGAGGATGATGTTTTCTTTCTTCGCGTAGTCTTTCCATTTCTCGACGAGCGTCACGCCCGTGCGATTCGATCCGTGCAGCGTGACGATCAGCGGCGCAGACGCTTTGACGGTCGAGGGAACGTAGAGATAGTAGGCGCGCGCCTTTCCGTTGGAGGTGATCAATTCTTTCGTGATGTCGTCTTTCGCAGCGGCTGATGCCACCACGGTCAGGAGCAAAACAGCGGCAAGTGAGAATCGGGGGATCATAAGTGTTCCTCAGTATTTCACGAATTCGAACTTCAAGCGCACGCTCAGGCCGGGGCTGTTGAAGAAGGTGCCGAACTGGCGGCTGTCGATGTTGTTCTGAACGTCGCGCGGGTTCCAGTGATTCGTGATGTTGAAAATCGTCATTCCCGCGCGGCCGCGATACTTCTTGCCGCGAAAGGGAATCGTCAAACCTTTCGTTATGAGCAGGTCGAACGACAACAGCGAAGGAAAGCGTCCGCCTTCGTTGCGCAGGCCGACAAAATCCTGTTGCTCGTTCACGATCGAAAACGGAAAACCGGTGCGCCAATCGACCACCGGCGTCGCGACCACGTCGAACGGCAACGCAAACTCGCCCCAGAAGAGCATTCTGTTTGGCGCATCAAACGGCAGCTTGCCGTACTCGTCCGGACGGATGACCGCTTGTTTCAGGTTGCCGAAGTAGTGATTGAAATCGTTCAGGTTGCCGCGTGCCTGCGATCGCACGTAGGACAGGAAGATGTTGCGGCCTTCCTGAAAGCGGAAACGGGCGACGGCCTGCAACTCGCGATAACGCGACCGGCCAGAGTTTAGCAGCAACAGCCGTCCGTTGTTGAGGTCTTCCGGGACAGGTTCGAGAACAAAATCGCGCCGCGTGCTGCGTTCCTCGTAACCGAGACGAAGCAGCAGGCGCGGGTTGAGCTCGTGGTCCACCTGCGCGTTCCACGCGACGCTGTACGGATTTTCGAGATTCGCAGGCGCAGTGTTCAGGAACAGTCGTGGTCCATCGACGATCGTCGTGCCGTTGTTTGCAAAAGTAGTGACGACGAAATCCTGATATTGTTCGAACGAGCCGACGTTGAGCGGAATCTTGTCGTAGAACAGTCCGACACCGCCGCGCAGCACCGTCCGCCCGTTGGCAAACGGCACGAGGACGAGACCGAGACGCGGAGCGACGTTGTTTTGCTTGCCGATCCGATCCCCGTCGTAACGCAAACCGAGATCGAGCACGATGCGCGGGTTCACGATCCACTTGTCTTGCACGAATAGCGAGTATTCAGTCTGGCGCTGCGAGAGATCGCCGCTGCCGGCGAAGTTGATCTGCTGGTATGTCGTGGTGTTTGCGCGGAGGATGCTGACGGGCGTGCTGCGATCGCTGCCGTCGAAGACTGTGTGGGCGATATTCACGCCAGCCTTGAAGGCGTGCGAGCCGCGCCACGTCCGCGGTGCGAAGTTGTAGATCTCGAGCAGTTCGTAGCGACGGCTTTCACGATGCTGGCGATCGAACCAACCGCCGAAGTTTTGCTCGGGCGTGATCTGATAAGGCGCGCCGCTGTTGCCGAAGATGTCGCCGTCAAACTGTTTGACGCTGAAGCTCGATTGCAGCAGTCCGCCCGACTTGAACGTCGCCTGTTCGTTGAAAGCGAGAAACCAGCCGCGTTGATGAAAGTTTGCGGTCGTGTCGGACGGGTTGAAAGTGTTGAGATTGAAGAACTCCTGTTTCTGCGGAAAGATGGAGAAGCTCGCAGTCAGGCGGTTGTTTGAATTGATAACGTAATCAAGGCGCGAAAATGAATCGAAACTCTCGCGCTGGATGTCGCGCTGGCGTTCTTCGAGCGCTTCGAGACTCGGAACGTTCGTGCGCACGAAGCGATATTCGAGACTCTGAAAGAAGAACAGCTTGTCTTTCTTGAGTGGACCGCCGACGGCGATGCGCGGCGTCACGGCGCCGATGCCGAAGATTGTGCCGTCGCGCCAGCGCGGCCGCGGCAGCACGCCCGTCACGAGATAGCGCAGGTCGTTACTGCCCGATCGTGTTTCGATCGTCGTCACCGCGCCGGTGAATTTTCCGTACTCGGCGGAGTACGGATTTGAATGGACCTGCACTGTGTCGACAGCTTCGAGCGGCAGCTCGATAGCGGGCGCGCCGGTCCATGGATCGGTTACGTTCAAACTCGAAACGAGAATGCCGCTCTGGCTCGGCCGCGTGCCTTTGATGTTCAAGTTGCCGTCCGGGCCGCGCACTACACCGGGCAACAGTGGCAGCGCGTCCTGAAACTTCTGATCGATGAGCGGCGCATCGCGCAACGATGCCTGCGTGATCGTCGCGGGCGTCGTCGATTCGGTGCGACTGGCTTCGGTTCGATCGTCAGTCACCGTCACGGTTTCGCTGAGCGGCACGGGTTGCAACATCACGTCGTGCGGGACAGTCGCTTCGATCTGCACGCTCAGCTTGTGTTCGTACTTCTTAAATCCTGAATACTCGACCGTGACAACGTAGTCGCCGGCAACGAGGCCCGCAAAATCATACGCGCCTTCGCGATCGGTGATCGTCTCGAGTTTTCTATCACCCAGTCGATCGCTGCTGAGACTGACGACCACGCCGGGCAGCGCTCGCCGTTGATCCGGTACGTCGGCGACGACTTTGCCTTGGATGCTGCCGCCCTGCGCGAACGCGTGCGCGCGTAGAGACGTTTGAGGGATGAGAATTAAAAATAAAAGTGCCGCGAGGGTTTCCGTAATTCCTTGGTACATCTGAGATTACTTCTTCTTACCGATAGCGAAGAGACCGTTTGCCGAACGCACGTACATCACGCCTTCGGATAACGCAGGCGTGGCCATCAGGAGCTCGCCGATCGTGTTCGTGGCGATGTGGGAGAACTTTGGACCAGCAGCCACGACGATGATCTCGCCGTCTTCGTTCGCCAGGTAGATCTTGCCGTCAGCCGCAACCGGCGACGCGCTGAACCCGCTTCCGATCACCGGCAGCCGTTGCCGGTAAAGCTCCTCGCCGGTTTTCAAATTGTAAGCATCGAAGGTTCCGTTGTTCGCGAGGACGTAAAGAATGCCGTTGTAGATCAACGGCGTCGGCATGTAAGAACCGCGTCCGGTGCGACTCCAGATCACGCTATCGCTGCTCGTCTTTCCGTCAGGCAACGTGAGATCGCCGCGCGCTCCCGCTTTCACGACGAAGATCGGCCGTTCTGGTCCACGTCCACTCGCGACTACGAGCACGTCATCGGCGAAGATCGGCGTCGGCGCAGTGATCTTCGAGCTGCGACCGAGCCGCCAAAGTTCTTTTCCGGTGCGTGGATCGTAACCGCGAATAAAGTTCGACGCATTGGCGATCAGTTCTTCGCCTTTTGAAGTCGAAGCGACTGTCGGCGTGCCCCACGAAGGAATCTCGTCGCGATCGGTTTTCCAGACAGTTTCACCGGTGTTCGCATTCAACGCGATCATAAATGAATCGGTTTGCGTGTCGCACTGAAGAATGACGAGATCTTTCCAGATGATCGGCGAGCTGGCGCTGCCCCACTCGTACGTGGGAATGTCGTAAGCGCCTGCGTCGATTCGCCCAAGATCGACTTTCCAGAGAAACTTTCCGTTGACGTCGTAAGCGTGAACACCCTGCGAGCCAAACCAGGCGACGACGATGCGCCCGTCAGTTGCCGGCGTTGAATTCGCGTACGTCGCTTTGATGTGACGTTTCTCGCGCGGCTCGCCCTGAAACGCAACGCGCTGCCAAACGATCTTTCCGCTCTTCTTGTCGAGCGCGTAGATCATCCAGCGATGTTGCGAAAGATCCTTCGAAGCGTCGCCGTCGCCGTAGAGCCCGGGCTTGAATGTCGCTTTCGGATCGCTGCTGACGGCGCTCGTGATGAAGATGCGATTGCCCCAGACGATCGGGCTCGAATGCGCGAGTCCGGGAATCGCCGTGTGCCAGAGCACGTTCTCGCCGCTCTTGCCGTTCCACTGATCGGGCAGGTTTTGTCCTTCGGCAATGCCCGACGCCTGTGGGCCACGAAACGACGGCCAGCTTCCGTTTGCCGCGCCGGGCTTCAGTTTCGTTGAGGGACGTTCGCCTGCGGTGAGCTTGATTTCTCGTTTCGGTATAACGACTGTTTCTTCCGCCGGCCGCCACGAGCTGCGATCGAGGATCATGCGGCGCAGCGCGCAGTCGTCCGAGACCACATCGAATGACACGTTCTTATCGCCGTCGCCGAGGCGATACTTGCCTGGTTTATCGCATCCGCCTGGACCACCACTTGAGAGCAACTCCAGCTCGTCGCCCGTTTTCTTCCAGTTGCCGCTCTGCTTAGGCCAACGATCGCCCTCGATTGTGAACGTGCCCGCCGCATCGAAACGCGCCGTGAAAACGCCGAACTTCATCGGGTTCGACGGCAGATCCGACGCCGCTTTCTTCTGGTGTTTCTCGATGTACTTCCGCGCAAACTCGTTCAGGTGCGGGCTCTCGCGCAAACCGATCTTTTGCGCTTCTGCTTCGGCGTCTTCGATCTTCCAACCGTCGCGCAACACTCTGCGAATCATCCAGAACGCGCCAACGCGAATCGCCGCGGTGCAGTGAATAAAGGCGGGCCGGTTCGCCGGATCGTCAGTGATCTTTAGAAACTCGTCGGCCTGTTCATCTTTCGGCTCGCCGAAAGCGACGGGAATGTTGAAGTAGCGGAGACCGAGCTCTTTGGCTTTCGCTGCTTCTTCCTCGGCGCGGTGTTCGGTTGGCCGGCGCAGGTTGATGATAGCTTTGATGCCGTCGGCTTTGAGCTTTTCGAGGTGTTCCATGCGCGGTTGTCCGCCGGTGCAGAACTGCTCGTTGACGCGCACGAAGTTTCTGATCGATCCGGGATCGTCCTGGGCGCTGATCACCGAAACGCAGATCAGCACGATCGACAAGCAAAGGGTTAGGGTTTTCATCCGTGTTCTCCTGACGGGGACTACTGCCGGGAATATTATAGGCCGAGCACGACCCTCGCAATCACCGGTGAGTTTGCTAACAACATCGTCAGCCACGTGCTGCGCCGGTGCAGGTCTTCGACCAGATACAACATGCGTGGCGGAAAGTAGATCAGGAACGCGACGAAAGTGAGAAAGAAAAGCCGGCCCAAAAGCTCGCCAACGCCGGACGGTGGTCCAAGTGGCAAATCGGTCAGCAGGTTCCAGGCGACCTGAAACAGGATCATGTTCAGGAAGATGCAGATGTCGCCGAGTCGTTCGCTTTCCGGCCGTCGCAGGAACTCAGATTTCGGCGGTTTGTTTGGTGGAGAGAAGTATCGATAAATCAGAACCGTCTGCACGATGGTCAGAAAGAGCCCGCCGAAGATAAGCGGAATGAACAGAGAGCCGTTTTCCATCAATGCTCGGCCGAAGAGCAGGTCGCCGAGCCCGGCGACAACGGCCGACATGAGAATGAGGTTCAGACAGAAATAGAAGATCGGGTTGAACAGGCAACCGTAGCTTTCGTCGAAACTCCTGGCGGCATCCTTCACGCGTTGATGAAAGTGCCAACGCTTGAGCACTGCGCCCGCCGCGGGCAGGACCCACATCGCGATGCACGTCAGCGAGAGTGCGAACTTGGCAAAGGGCTCTTCGGCCGAAACGTGTTGAAAGAGCTCGACGAACAATCCCGTCAGCTTTCGCATCAGGAAGAGGTTTGCTACGAAGACCACGAGGTCCAGTAGCAATCCTCGATTCGATTCGCTGAACAGATTGGAGAGCAGGTAACGCAGGTCGGGGCGTTTCATCTGCGGTCGGTCTTAGCGCGTCAGTTGGCGATACTTGATCCGGTGCGGCACTTCCGCCGCGGCGCCGAGACGCGCTTTTCTGTCGGCTTCGTAATCCGAGTAGTTTCCTTCAAACCAAACAACTTTACTGTCACCTTCAAAGGCGAGAATGTGCGTGGCAATGCGATCGAGAAACCAGCGATCGTGCGAGATGACGACCGCGCAGCCGGCGAAGTTTTCGAGCGCTTCTTCGAGCGCGCGCAACGTGTTCACGTCGAGATCGTTGGTCGGTTCGTCGAGCAACAAGACGTTCGCGCCTTCTTTGAGCATCTTCGCGAGGTGTACGCGATTGCGTTCGCCGCCGGAGAGCATCCCGACTTTCTTCTGCTGGTCTGAACCGGAGAAATTGAACCGCGCGACGTAGGCGCGTGAATTCACCTCGCGATTGCCAAGCTTCAAAGAGTCGTCCCCGCCTGTTATCTCTTCCCAGATCGACTTCTGCGGATCGAGTGTGCGGCTCTGATCGACGTAGGCGAGCACGACCGTTTCGCCTTTGCGAATCGTGCCGGAGTCGGGTTCTTCCTGTCCTGTGACCATGCGAAATAACGTCGTCTTGCCCGCGCCGTTTGGACCAATCACGCCGACGATGCCGCCGGGCGGCAGTGCGAACGTCATGTGCTCGACGAGTAACTTCTGATCGTAACCTTTGTTGACGTCTGTTGCTTCGATCACGAGGTTGCCGAGACGTGGACCAGCGGGAATGTGGATCTCGAGATCCTCGCGACGTTTTTCGGATTCCTGTTTCAGCAGATCTTCGTAGGAGTTGATTCTGGCTTTGCCTTTCGCGTGCCGCGCTTTGGGCGACATGCGAATCCATTCGAGCTCGCGTTGCAGAGTTTTCTGACGTTCAGTTTCAGATTTTTCTTCGCGGCGCAGTCGTTCCTGTTTTTGTTCGAGCCACGAGGTGTAGTTTCCTTTCCAGGGAATGCCCTGACCGCGATCGAGCTCGAGAATCCAGCCGGCGACGTTGTCGAGGAAGTAGCGATCGTGCGTGACGGCGATGATCGTGCCGGCGTAGCTCTGCAAGTGATGTTCGAGCCACGCGACTGATTCTGCGTCGAGGTGGTTTGTTGGTTCGTCGAGCAGCAGGATGTCGGGTTTTTGCAGCAGCAGACGGCAGAGCGCGACGCGGCGGCGTTCACCGCCGGAGAGAACTTTCACCGGTGTTTCTGCCGGCGGACAGCGCAGGGCATCCATCGCCATTTCGAGACGCGAGTCGAGATCCCAGGCGTCTTGGGCGTCGAGTTTTTCCTGCACCTCGCCCTGGCGTTCGAGCAGCGCCGACATCTCGTCGTCGCTCATCTCTTCGGCGAACTTCGCGTTGATCTCTTCGAACTCTTTCAGCAGATCGACAGTTTCCTGCACCGCCTCCTCGACGACCTCACGCACGGTGCGTTCGTCGTCAAGTAAAGGTTCCTGTTCGAGATAGCCGACGTTGAATCCCGGCGAGATCACAGTCTCGCCATTAAAATCCTTGTCGACTCCGGCGAGTATGCGCAGCAGCGACGACTTACCTGATCCGTTAAGACCGATGACGCCAATCTTCGCGCCGTAGAAGTAAGAGAGATAAATATCCTTAAGGACCGGCTTCTTGTCGTAGTACTTGCTGACGCCGACCATCGAGTAAATGACTTTGTTTGGTTCAGTGCTCATATTGGTAGTGTGAAATGTGGAATTGAGTTTGACACGAGAACCGGGTGAACTCCAAACTCCCATGTAAGGAGCTCTACTCAATTACAACGCCAAGGAAGTTACCGTCGCTTTCACCGAATCCATGGCTAGAAGGACCAGACAAAGCAAAGACCTCAGACAGGCGACGGAGTGCTCAATGAGCTACCGCCCGGCGTGAAGTTGTTGCGCACGTTCGAAGGCCACCAAGATACCATCTTGAGTTTGGCTTTTAATCCGCAGGGCGACATGCTTGCCAGCGGGAGTCGGGACACTACGGTAAAGCTGTGGGAGGTGCACACTGGCAAGTTGCTGCGCACGTTTAAAGCCTACGAAGAGCAGTCCATAATTTGACTTTTGGTCCGCACGGTAACGTGCTTGCCAGCGCTAGGTTGAGCCATACCGTGAAGCTTTGGGAGGTGCCCAGTGGCAAGTTGATGTACACGCTCGACGCGCACAACCAGGTCCGGCTTGAGTTTAGCGTTTGATCCGGCGGGCGAAACGCTAGTGAGCGGGAAGGATGACACACGGTGACGTTCTGGGACGGACTTACTGGGAAACTCGCTACGCACTCTAGACGCGCACGAAGGTTTTGTTCTCGACTCGGCGTTTGATCCGCAGGGGAATATTTTGGCGACCGCGAGTGCTGACAAAACAGTGAAACTTCTGGGATCTGCCGCGGCAGCAAGTTGTTGCGCACGCTGGAAGGGCATCGGGAATACAAGCGTATGTCTCAAGTCTGACATTTGATCCGCAGGGTGAAACGCTAGTGAGTGGAAGTTTTGACCGAACGGTCAAGGTATGGGAAGTCCGCAGCGGCAAGCTCTTGCGCACGCTCGAAGGACATACATCTGATATCGATATCGTCCGGTTCTCCTCAGACGGTGACTGATGGTCTCAAAGAGCATGGATCACACGATCCGACTTTGGAGCTGTGGGACGTGGGAGACGGTCGCAGTTATCCCGACGCCAACGCGAGACGATTTGTTTATGCCGGCGCTTGCCGCACATCCCACATTACCACTGCTGGCAGCTCCCAGCTCGACGCCTGACACACCGGATGAAAAGCGATGTCGCGAAATTCACCTGTGGGAACTTGATTATGATGTACTGTTAGGCAAGCGCAGGAAAGAGCGGACGGTCACTCGTGCGGTTCATCACACAACCGGAAAGATCGTGTTGCTCGGCGATCATAGCGTTGGCAAGTCGGCCCTCGGTCATCGTCTGATCCATGGCGCGTTCAAAGAGCAAGCCTCGACCCACGGGCAACAGTTCTGGGTCTGGCCCGCCTTGGGCAAAAGCCGCTCCGACGGTACGCAATGCGAGGCAATCTTGTGGGACTTCGCGGGCCAACCGGACTATCGATTGGTCCATGCGCTCTTTGTCGACAACGCCGACTTGGCTCTTGTGTTGTTCGACGCCTCCGACATCCACGATCCGCTGCACGGCGTCGGCTTCTGGCTCAAACAACTGCAAACCGGGCAAAGTCGCTGTCCCATCATTCTCGTAGCGGCGCAGACTGATAGAGGAACGTGTTCACTCACACAGGAAGAACTGAATGCTTTTTGTGAAAAACACGGCATCGTTGGCCCAATCGTTACAAGCGCTGCAAGTGGCGCCGGCATTGATGAGCTTGTAGAGCGCATGAAATCGTTAATCGCCTGGGAAGACAAGGCGGCGACAGTCACAACGACAACATTTAAGCGAATAAAAGACCACGTCCTCGATCTTAAGCAAGCAGAATCGCGACCTAAAATTATCGTTCGCCTGGAGGAACTCCGCGAACTTTTGCAGGCAACTGATGCTGGATGGCAATTCAGTAATGATGAAATGCTGACAGCGTTAGGCCACCTGGAAAACTACGGCTACGTAAAGCGTTTGCGTACATCAACCGGCGAGCTTCGTGTCCTGCTCCAACCGGAAAGGGTAAATAATCTCGCCTCTTCGTTCGTGCTCGAGGCACGGCGGAACCCCAAAGGACTGGGTGCACTCGAAGAAAAACGGCTGCTAGCCGGCGGCTACGACTTCCCGGAACTTAAAGATCCGGATCGCTCTGAACGCGATGTACTGCTCGACTCGGCGGCGCTGCTGTTTTTGGAGCACAACGTTGCTTTTCGCGAGACCGACCCTTTGCGCATGGAGCCGTACCTGGTCTTCCCCGAGCTCATCAATCTCAAGAAACCGTTGGAAGATGACCCCGCGACGGAGGACGGCGTCGCTTATACAGTGAGCGGTCCAATGGAGAATGTGTTTGCGTCGCTGGTAGTGTTACTCGGCTACACGAACACCTTCACACGCACCGCACAATGGCAGAACAACGCTCGCTATGAGGTGGGCGGTGGCTTGGTTTGCGGTTTTCGACAGGAAGCTGAGCGCGACGATGAACTGGACTTCGTGCTCTGCTTTGGCCCAGATGTTGGGTCATCAGTGCGAACCCTTTTCCAAGGACTCTTTGAGAGCTTCCTGGCCCGCCGGAACCTGACTGTTCGGCGCTTCGAACCAGTGCGATGTAGCAACAATCACTTGCTCAATCGTGCGGTGATTCGGGAGGCAATGCAGCAAGGAGATGAAACTGCTTTCTGTTCGCGATGTGGCGAGAGACTGACGCTGCCGGCGATGGCGGAACCAATCCAGTTAACGCAAGAGGAAAGAGTCGAAGTGGAATCGCAACGTCGTACTGCTGCGCAACGGACACTCTTCGAACAGGCCATCTTCCGTCTGCACGCCTACTTCACCGATCAGAAGATTCCACCGCCCGAGTGCTTCATCAGCTATGCCTGGGGAGTGCCGGAGCATGAACGCTGGGTAGAAAAACGGCTCGCAACCGATCTTCAAAAAGCTGGAATCGACGTGCTGTTGGACCGTTGGCACAACGCGCAGATCGGCGCAAGCATTGCGCGGTTCGTCGACCGAATTGAAGATTGTGCGCGAGTGATCGTGGTCGGGACGCCGCTGTACCGTCAGAAAGCAAAGAATTTGATATCTGACACAGGTAGCGTAGTTGCAGCGGAATACGATCTTGCCGGAATTCGTTTGCTCGCAACCGAAGATCAAAAGCGAACCGTGCTTCCTGTATTGCTCGCAGGTGAAGAGAACGAATCATTTCCGGCTCTCCTGCGCGGTCGCGTTTACGCTGACTTCCGAAAAGACGAGTCGTACTTCACGACCGCCTTCGATCTCATCCTGAGTCTCTACAATCTTCCGCCAAACCATCCCGCTGTTGCGGATCTGCGTGAGTCACTAAGACCACCAGAGGTTGGGTTTCGTATTTAAAACTTCCGACCGGCGCGCTTCGATACCGGATTTCGGTGTGAAGATAATCGTAGTGTAAACGCCGAAGGCGTTGGCTAATTCCAGCCCAGGGTTGCGCAACCCTGGGTTGAGGTAGGCTTTCAGTGTTATCTCATTTTCACTGCTGTCCCCAGGGTTGTCGCTACGCTCCAACCGCTGGGCTGGAATTAGCCAACGCCTTCGGCGTTTTAGTAATGTTTCGTGAGTCTTTCAAACTATACCACTACCGGATTTTCTGCGGCTTGCTGTTCGTACGCCATTGGCGTATACAGTCAATTTGTGTTGGAGACCTTTCGAGATGGCTAAGAAACCTACAGGAAGGGCGCTGGCGAAATCCGAGGCCGAGCGTGACGCGTGGCAAGAGGTTCTGGACGGCGTGCGCGAGATCAAAGCTGGTCGGGGAAAGCGAACGAAAGTTGAAGCCAAATCTCGAGTAGTTCGCGTGCGATCAAGGAGTGGACCGTCGCAGGCGCAGCGCTGCGAGGCAGCTTCTGAAGATCGCAGAGCGCCATCCTGAGGTATTGATTGAGATTGCCGCCTGAATCACTCCGGTATCGGCCGGTATAGGAAACACTAATCTAAATATTAAGTAGGCAGGATCTTCAGCAGTTCCTTGGCGTGGCGCCTCGCGCTGTCGGTGATCTCCGCGCCGGTGAGCATGCGGGCGAGTTCTTCGATGCGGCCCGAGCGGTTGAGTTTGGTGAGGAAGACTTGCGTGCGGCCGGCGGTGACGGCTTTTTGGACCGCGAGGTGGCTGTCGGCGAAGCGGGCGATCTGGGGTTGGTGAGTGACGCACAGCACCTGGTTCGTTTGCGAGAGTTTGCGGAGTTTTATGCCCACGGCTTCGCTCACGCGGCCGCCGATGCCGGAGTCGATCTCGTCGAAGACGATCGTGCGCGGAAACTCGGTGGCGTTGGCGACGGTTTTCAACACTAACATGAGGCGCGATGCTTCGCCGCCGGAGGCGACGCGCGCGAGTGGCTTCAGATCCTCGCCGGCGTTGGCGGAGAAGTAGAATTCAATTTGATCGATGCCTTTGGCGCTGGGTGAGTCAGTTCCATCGGATATTTGAACCTGGAAGCGAGCGTGTTCCATCGAAAGTTCGGCGATACATTTTTCCACCGATTTCTCGAATCGCTTAGCAGCTCGCACGCGTTCGCGGTGAAGTTTTCCGGCACGATCGAGATAACTTGAACGCGCCGCATTCAATTCGGATTGCAGCTTCTGATCGCGCTCGTCAGACGTCTCGATCTGAAGCAGTCGATCCTGCGACCGCGCCAGGTGCTCCAGCGCGCTTTCAATCGACCCGCCGTACTTGCGCTTCAGCCGTGAAAGCTCAGCCGAGCGATCCTCGATCGAACCCAAACGCGCTGGGGAGAATTCCAGCTTGTCGGCAAAGTCACGCAACGAGAACGAAAGATCTTCCAATACGGCACGCGCGCTTTCGAGCCCTTCAAGATAATCACGGAAGCTCGATTCATATTCAGCAAGCTCCGTTACGTCTCGTAAAGTTTGCCGCACGCGCGCCAGCGCCGCATCGTCTTCCTCATAAATGCGTCCATAGCTCGCCTGCGAAAGCGCCGTCAGCTTCTCAACGTTCGAAAGCCGCTTGCGCTCGTCCTCCAAACGCTCATCTTCGCCAATCACTAGCTGCGCGCGCTCCAGCTCGTCAATCTGAAACTTCAACGTGTCCAGCAACTGAAACCTTTCAGCATCGTCGCGTCGCAACGCGTCGAGCTCACGCTGCAACAAAACCCAATTCTGATGAGCTTCGGCGACCTCATCGCGCAGACCATTGCTAACCGCAAACGAGTCGAGCAATTCCAGATGCGTGCGCGGATTAAAAAGCGTTTGCTGATCACCCTGCCCGTGAATGTCGACGAGAAACTCGCGTAACTCTCGCAGCAACGCATGTGTGGCGAGCTGGTTGTTGATGAAGATCTTGTTACGTCCCGTGGCGGAGAGCTCGCGGCGAATGATCAGTTCTTCCGTCGTCGGGAAGCCGGCATTCTCCAGCAACCGTTCGAGATCCGGATTCGGACCGACGACGAAGAGTCCTTCAATCGATCCACGTTCAGTGCCTGACTTGAGCAGGTCACTCGTGAAGCGTCCGCCAATCAGCACCCCAAGCGCGTCGACGATGATCGATTTTCCCGATCCCGTCTCGCCGGTGAGCAGATTCAGCCCCGGCTCGAATTCAACCTGAAGCTCGTCGATCAGCGCGATGTTGGAGATATTGAGGAATTGAAGCATTCCGGCCCACAGATTACGCACATAAAGACCGATGCGCAATCTGTCGGCCGATACTCGCCCTGCGCCTTCTGCGTTTCCTCCATATTCAACGCCGAGAACGCGGAGGAACGCAGAGATCGCATTCAAATAGAGCCAACGATTTCAGAACGTATAACGCAGCGCAAACTGCATCACGCGTCCCGCCTTGGTTTCGTTCAACGGAGCTTGAGTCGAGGTGAACTTGCCGAAGTCTCGAGTCGGGCTGCTCGATCCAAGGAACGGATCACTTCCCAAACTCAAGTCGGAAATCGTCAAGCCATCAAACCGCTGAGTGTTGGTTACATTGAACACTTCCCAACGGAACTGAAGCTGGTGACCTTCCCACGGCATCTTGAACGCCTTGTAAAGTCCCATGTCGAGCGAGATGTAACCGGGAGCGCGAAGCACGTTGCGATCACCAACTTCGCCCGGACGAGCCGGCCGGAAGCTGCGATACACCGCGAGCGGATCGCTGAACACGTTAGGCTCGCCGTCCTGGTCCTGCCTCGTCGGCGACGATTGCACCGGCCGCACGCGCGTACCGGCCGATTGCACGTTCCAATTCGTGGCCCAGACGCAGCAATCGGCAGGCGTCAGTATCGGCAGTCCGCTGTTCCAACGGAAGATGCCGGTGGTTTGCCAGCCGCCGAGCACGGCGTCGACAAAGCCATTAGCGCCGTTGAGAAAACGCTTGCCGCGGCCAGCCGGAAGTCCAACCACCCAATTCGCGTTGATGATGTGCCGGGCGTCAAAGTCTGAGCTCGCATAGTTCTGATTCGGGTCCAACGCATTCACGATGAACGCCGTGCCATAACTGGTCGAGTTTTGCAGCCCCGACGCATTGTCGAGCGAATGACCGTAGGTGTAGTTGAAATCGAACGTGACGTCGTCACGCAGCCGTTGCCGCAAGCTGAGCTGCAACGAGTTGTAGTTCGAACGCGCGAGCGTCGAGAAAGCCGACAACGCGCCAAACTGCGGTTGATAGAACATGTTGTCGAACTTCGCCGGCCCACCGCCGAACGGGCAAGTGGCGCATGACGGACTGTCGTCCCACAACAGTTGCAGGAAGGTGTAGTCAACCGTGTCGTCGCCGCCGACACCGCCCGGCGCGATGAACGCATAGGCAGCTTGCGTCGGCGTCAACGAAGTATCGCCCCAATATTGCGGCATGAACGGGAAGAGGTTGTCGAAGAACGGGATCGATTCGATCGACGTGATCTCACGGTTTTGATATCGGAAGTCGACTAACTGATTGACCGCCTGGTAGAACGTAATCCCGGAGGCAGGATCGCGAATGTTGTTGAGCTGCATGATGTCACGCCCGGCGAGCAGGTTGCGCGCGAACCGTCCCACGTAACTCGCTTCAAACGACAGTCCTTTGCCGATCTCGCGGCCGTAGGAGAAATTGAAGCTGTAGTTGTAGGGCGTGGTGATTCCCTGGTCCAACGAAGTCTCGATACGTTGATCCTGATCTGACGGGACCGTCAGAGGGAATTGCAACGAAGTCGGGATCGGGCCAGTCGAACCAGGGAATTCCAGCGTGCGGACGTCGGGGTTCAAACCGCCAAAAAGTGGTCCCTGATCCGGGTCGACGACATCGTACGTGTTGGCGTTGATGTTGCGCGCGGACGTGAACCCGGCGAGGTTGTTGAGATCGAAGTTGACGGCGAGAGCGCTGCCGATGCGATCGTAAGTCATGCGGAAGCCGCCGCGAACCACGCTCTTGCCTTCGCGTCCAAAAACCTTGCCGAAAAGATTGTTGCCGAAGTCAGGCGACCACGCGAATGAAACAGACGGCGCCCAGTTGTTCCAATCCTGTTTGTAATAGCCGGGCGCGTTGTTCGCCTTGCCGCCGAGCACGAAAGTGATCGGATCGGTGAAGGGAACGCCGTTGAACGAGCTCTGCACCCGCTGGTTGAAGTAGTCAGTCAGGTTTACGTTCGGGATCACCTGAAGACCGTTGCGTTCGTAGACCGGAGTCGAGGTGGACCAGCGGATGCCGTAGTTCAACGTGAAGTTTGGACGCAGGCGCCAGGAGTCCTGGAAGTAGCCTTCGTATTCCTCCGTCGCGAACGAACGATCCGTTGGTGTGCCGACCTGTTGCAGTTGGCCGTTAGCGTCGTAAACGAGATTGGCGCTGTACTGCGAGAAGCGGCCGATCACCGACGCGAGTGCGTCACGCAGATCGATCTCACTCTCGGCATCCTCGAAGCCGTTGAGAAGCACGTCGCCCGACTCGTTGTAGAACGACGGATTGATAATCGCTTCGTCGAATGATGCGCGAGCGAAACGCGGTTGTTGCGGATGAGACGAATGTTGGCGCCGAAGCCGTAGGTGTGATTGCCTTTCACCCACGAGACGTCGTCGACGAAGTTGTGAACGGGCGTGGTCCGGCGCAGCGTGCGCTGGTAGGCCGCCGGGGAAAAGATGAAGCGGAAGTTGACCCGGTTCTCATTCGAGTCGCCGTTCTCGGTGAACGACGCTCGTGTCAGACCGTAATTGAAACGGTTGACGATCGAGTTTGACGCCGTCCAGATGTGGCCTATGGCGAAGCCTTTCGGATGGTTCCACGTCGTCAACGGCGGCGTGTCGGGGAAGCACTGCACGTTGTCGTTCGGCAAACTGCAATCAGGCGCGAAGTAAATGGAACGTGTCACGAGATCGTTCTGGTAGTTGCCACGCAGAAAGAGCGTTTGACGATCAGTCAGGTTGAAGTCGAACCTCGCGATGTAAGTGTTCAACTCCGTCGGCGTGCGTGCGTTGAAACGAAAACCGCTCGTGTTGAGGCCGTCGCCGGTGGTCGTGTCATTTGCCGGGTAGCGTTGGGCGGCCGCGGCGAGAAACGCGAGCGCCTGTGGATTGATGCCGGGATTCGCGCCGGCCGATGCGTAGTTCGCGACGATCTCGTCGGGTGTCAGACAGTTCACGCCGGATGGTGTTCCCGCCGGACAGCCGGGATCGCTGGCGTGGCTCGCAGTGCGATAACGAACAATGCCCTGGCCCAACGTCGGCAGCGGCACTTCGCGAACGACCGACGTCGCCGTCGCCTCACGAAATCCTTCGTAAGTGAAAAAGAAGAACGCTTTGTCTTTCTTGATCGGGCCGCCGATCGATCCGCCGAAGATGTTGCGCAGCAACTGCGGCCGTTCGACGCCGGCGGCATTGTTGAAGAAGTCGTTGGCATTCGTGACCGTGTTGCGGTGAATCTCGAATAGCGATCCGTGAAATTGATTCGAGCCGGAGCGCGTCACGAGTGACACTTGTGCGCCTGACGAGCGTCCCTGCTCGGCGTTTGGATTGGTGGTGGTGACGCGAAACTCCTGTAACGAGTCCCGCGTGACACGCAACACGCTCGCAAACGCTTCGTCCGTGATCACGTCGAGGCCGTCCTGTTGTTCGTTTACGTCGACGCCGTCGAGCGTGATGTTCGACTGATCGGAGCGTCCGCCGTTGACGAAACCACTGCGCGTCACGCCGGGTTGCAGCGAAAGCAGACCGACAACGTTGTTCGCGTTGAGCGGTAACTCGACGATGCGCTTTCGTTCAAACGAATTTCCGAGGCTCGCGTCGCTGGTGTTGATTGCAGCTTCGGCAGTCGAGGTCACGTCGACAGTTTCCGAAACAGCGCCGATCTCGAGTTGCACGTCGCGTACTGTCGGCGTGTCGACGAGTGCTTCGAGACCGGAAGCAGTAGCGGTCTTAAAGCCTTGAGCGGAGACTTCGAGCCGATAGGTTCCCGGAGGAATCGCTTGAAAGACGTAAGCGCCGTCCTGGTTGGTTGATTGAGTGCGAGTGAAGTTTCTTGCGGGATCGGTGATCGTAACGTTCGCACCCGCAATTACATTGTCTTGTGGATCGCGTACCGTCCCCCGCACGGTAGTGCCGCCGGATTGAGCAAGGCTGGTGATGGTAGCGGCAAGTATGAGAGCAAGCAGTGAAGTTAATTGGATAAGTCTTCGAAAAATGGTGTTCATAGACAAGCTCCCGGATTGTTTTCTGAAGGAAGGGGAGACGAAAGATGCGGTTTGTGAGAATGCAGATATTGTTCCAAATTGAGTGAAGTCTTCGCCTGCTCAGAAAATTCGGAAAGCGTGTTGGCAATGCCCATGCGAGCAGTCCAAAAAACTCAAAGGCATTGCCGAATTTGAACTGCGAGACTTTGCATCGCCGTACGGTGCGGTGGATCGGAAACATTTTCCATTTTTCATTTCTCATTTGTCTTTTTTGTATGTCCGGTGGAAATCGCGTTATGAAAAATGGAAAATGGAAAATGACAAACGGAAAATGATCATGTCCTTCAACTTAATCGACGTTTTGCTCGTGGTGCTGATCGCGTTGAATCTGCTCAACGGCTATCGACGTGGGTTCATTCTTGGCGTGCTCGATCTGGCAGGTTGGGTGTTGAGTCTGCTCGCGGGGCTGCGTTATTACCAGCCGCTGGCGAATTGGTTGGGACCGCGCGTCAATCTGTGGCCGGAGATGTGGGACCAGGCGATCGCGTTCGTCATCGTCGCGCTCCTGGTTGGCGTTGTCGTTCACTTGATCGGTTACGCGTTGCTGCGACGAATGTCGCCCGAGGTTCACGAGCGCCCGAGTAACAGAGCGCTCGGTCTGTTGCCGGGACTTGCGAATGGTCTGATAACTGCGGCGATCATCTCGGCGCTCCTGATGGCGGTGCCATTGAGCGAGAGCATCAGCGAGCGCACGCGCGAGAGCACGCTGGCGAATCGTCTCGCTGTCTACGCCCAGGTACTCGAAGGGAAACTGCGGCCAGTCTTCGGCGACGCGATCGCTCGCACACTCAACTTGCTAACCGTTCATCCCGATTCGAACGAACGCGTCACGCTCCCTTTCACTGTCACCACGTCGCGGCCTCGTCCGGATCTGGAGGCGCGAATGCTCGATCTCGTGAACAATGAACGTGCCGCGAATGGTCTTCAGCCGCTCGCCGCCGATCCGGAGTTGACGGAAGTCGCGCGCCGCCATTCCGCGGACATGTTTGCGCGCGGATACTTCGCGCACGACACGCCGGAAGGAAAGCACGCCCTTCGATCGCATGCACGACGCTGACGTCCGTTTCCTCACGGCAGGCGAAAACCTCGCGCTCGCCCCGACCCTAACCGTCGCCCATAACGGCTTGATGAACTCGCCGGGCCATCGCGCCAACATCCTTCGCCCCCAATTCGGTCGCGTCGGCATCGGCATCATGGACGGCGGCCTGCGCGGCCTCATGGTCTCCCAGGAATTCAGAAATTAACCGCGGCTGCCTAAATCTTCGGAACTTTTTTCCGCCTAAAACGTCTAAATGACTGATTTCCGAATTTGGTCAGCAGTCAAACTATTTAAAAATGGCAGCAATTGCACTGAAAGAGGGCGTGAAGGACGCGATTCTCGACGCGACCGACCGCCTCCTCGCCCGTTACGGATACCGGAAAATGACCGTCGAAGACATCGCCTCCGAAGCCGGAATCGGCAAGGGGACGATCTATCTTCACTTCGCCAGCAAAGAAGAAGTCGTGCTCTCCCACGTCGACCGCATCGTCGAACGTCTCAAGGAACGACTCCGCGAAATCGGCCGCTCGGAAGCTCCGGCAGCGGAACGTCTGCGCGAGATGCTGTTGACGCGCGTCATGTTTCGTTTCGACAGCATCCAGCACTACACCCAGAGCCTCAACGATCTGCTTGCCGCGCTTCGCCCGGGACTGCTGGCCCGCCGCGCGCAATACTTCGAAGCCGAAGCGGAGATCTTTGCGGAAGTGCTGCGCAATGGACGCGCTGCCGGCGAGTTTGAGTTCGAGGACGAGCACGCCACCGCGCACGCAATGCTGCAAGCGACCAACGGCCTGCTTCCCTACAGTCTCAGCACAACGGAATTAGGCGAACGGCAGGACGTCGAACGGCGCGCCGCCGACGTCGCCGAATTTGATACTTAGCGGTCTGCTCAGCCGCAAATAAAACATCACGCAGAATTACAACAAAGGAGAAATATCGATGTCGCAACCAAGTTCCTCCAAGTTTCTTATCCGGCTTGCCATCCTTCTGCTGCTCACGTTCGTGGCTGCAACCGGCGCGATGGCCCAGCCCGAGCAACCCGATCTCACGATCGACGCCGCCACCCGGACGAAAGTGATCGATGGGATTCTCAAGCGGCTCAATGATTCTTACGTCTTTCCCGAAGTGGCGAAGAAGATGGAACAGTCGATCCGCGAGCGAGTTGATAAGAAGGAATACGATCAGATCACGAGCGCGAAACAGTTTGCGTCACAACTCACGAAAGATCTGCAAGCGGTAAGCAACGACAAGCACCTGCGCGTGCGTTATTCGAACCAGGCGATTCCCGAGCGTGGACCACGTCGCGAACCGACCGCGGAAGAAATAGCGGAAAGAAAGCGCGAGTTGACGTGGATGAATCACGGCTTTTGGAAGGTCGAACGTCTGCGCGGGCAACATCGGTTATCTCGAATTTGTGAATTTCATGGATGAGGAACTTGGCGCTGACACTGTCGCGGCGGCGATGAACTTCGTCAACGGCACCGAGGCGCTGATCATCGACATGCGCAACAACGGCGGCGGCAATCCAGCGATGGTCGCGCTTGTTTGTTCGTACCTGTTTGGTCCTGAACCGGTACACCTGAACGATCTCTATTGGCGTGAAGGCAATCGCACAGACGAGTTTTGGACGAAGAAAGAAGTGGCCGGCAAACGTTATCTCAACAAAGACGTGTACGTGTTGACGAGCAAACGCACGTTCTCCGGCGCTGAAGAATTCACTTACAACCTGAAGAACCTGAAACGCGCGACGATCATCGGCGAGACGACCGGCGGCGGCGCGCATCCGGGCGGCGGTTTTCGCATCAGCGAGCACTTCGGCATGTTTGTGCCGACGGGCCGGGCGATCAGTCCGATCACCAAGACCAACTGGGAAGGCACCGGCGTCACGCCCGACGTTGCAGTGCCGGCAGATCAGGCTTTGATTGTCGCGCGCCTGATGGCGATGAAGAAGTCGTTGAGCACACTTCCAAACCCAGACGTCAAAGCCGCTGTCCAGGACGAGATTGATAAGTTAGAAAAGGAACTTAGCGCTCTGAAAACGAAGAGCTAAGTTGTCCGGATCTGCGAGGCGAAGTCTTTTACACCGCTCACTTCGCTTCGTAGAGGAGCACTCGCTTCTTTCCGGATCTACCGATAAAGAAACCAGCGAGTGCTCCAATTCCGGCGCCCAGCACTGTAACTCCCGCTGCAACAGAGTTGTCGATCTTTTCGAAACCTTCGTCGCTGCTGGCGTCGCCTGCGAGACCGATTGCCGCCCCTGCTCCCGCGCCAACTCCCAAACCAACCAGCGTCGCCGTAGTGGCAGACTTGTTCGAGAGCTGGTGAACAGTCTGCACGTCTTCACGGCGCAACTCCTTGCGCGCGTTCTTTACCGTCAACGCGAGGGAAGTGTCGGAGACGGAATCGAGCGTCCCTTCCATTTTCTTTCCGTCTTTTAATTTGACTGAAAGCTTGGTCCCACTGCCGATGGAGTTTATGCGGGACCAGTCGTTCATCCCGCCGGTCTGCGCCAGCAAAGTTGCTGGCGAAAGCAGGAATGAAAACAACAGGGCCAGGACGACTGCGAAGCGTCGAGTCGGGGTTCTCATAGAGTAATCTCCTTCTTGCGAGGCGGTGGATTTTGTTTGTGGTGATGCAGTTTGACTATATCTTAGTACGCCGAAGGCGTTCGCTAATTCCAGCCCAGGGTTGCTTCAACCCTGGGGATAGCGAGAGAGAGACCTGGAAACACTGAAAGTGTTCGGTTTGCCATTGAAACTCTTTCAGAGTTCAAGGCTTAATACATAACTTAACCCAGGGTTGAAGCAACCCTGGGCTGGAATTAGCGAACGCCTTTGGCGTTAGTTGAAACTGCATCACCACCGATTTTGTTGTTCAGAGATATAGGCCGCGATTAGGTTGAAAACTCGCACATGATACGCCTAAAACGGTCCACAACGAAGGGCAAGTGATGCTATTATGCGGGCCTCACGGAGGAACTCCTCGATGCCCAATATTAACCCGACCCGGAAGGCCCACGCTGCCAACGCAGTTTTGCTCCCAATGGTCCAAAAAGTCGCGCGGCACGGTGTCTTGCTGGTAACTGGAATTTTCTGCCTGTTGCTGCTGGCGCCGACTCCCGTCGTCACGAGCCAGGACGACGACCCGTTCGAAGCGGAGCTCATCAAAGGGCGCGGTTTCATGCGCCGGTCTTTGTATGAAGACGCCCTGAAGAGCTTCAAGCGCGCGAATGAAATGCGCGAAAAGAAATGCGTCGAGTGTCTGAACCTGATGGCGGAAGCTTATCTTGGCCTGGAAGCTTACAAGAACGTCGTCGAGACTTCCGACAAGATTATCGAGCTCGGCAGCGACGACAAGCAGGCCCTGATGAAGGCTTACAACAACAAGGGACTGGCGCTGCAAACGTGGGCCGACCGGAAAGACCAGAAAAGATTGCAGGCGGCAGAGGCGGCGTTTCGACAGGGAATCGCGATTGAGGGCGCGCCCGCAATATTGCGCTACAACCTTGGCTTCGTGCTGTTGCAAATGAATCGCGATCAGGAAGGGGTCGTTGAGTTGCAGCAGTACATCAAGCTGCAACCTAACGGCTCTAACACCGAGAACGCGAGAAGGCTGGTCGACAATCCACGACGCGCGCGAGAAAACTACGCTCCCGATTTCTCGTTCACCTCTTTGGACGGTGAGCACGTTGCGCTCGACGATTTGAAAGGCAAAGTGATACTGCTCGACTTCTGGGGCACGTGGTGTCCGCCGTGTGTCGAGTCAGTTCCGGAGCTGCGCAACCTGCACAAGAAGTATTCGAAAGAGTCGTCGTTCGTGTTGATTGGGATCAGCTCCGATGGCGATGAGGAAGTTTGGCGTGACTTCACCGCCAAGAACAAGATGCTCTGGACGCAATACCGCGACAAAGATCGAAAGATTCAGCGCGCGTTTGGCGTGCGCGCGTTTCCGACGTACATCATCATCGACCACGAAGGGATCGTGCAGCATCGAAGCGTCGGCATGACGTGGTCGCGGGCGGCAAGTCTCGACGATGCGATTAAGAAGCACGTGAAGATCGTCGCCAAGAGCACCCAGGCGCAGTAGCAGTCTGTCAACTATTCTCCCGCAAAGGCGCAAAGGCGCAAAGAAAGACGCAAAGGAAATCCATCGAAACGCGGCAGCGCTTTGCGCCTTTGCGGGAAACCTCTTCAGGTTTGTGAAAGCCTAGAGCCAGAAAAACGACAAAATAAAGCCGGCGATGTTGATTGCGAAAAAGAGCAGTGTCTCGCAGACAAATAACGCCGCTGCTTTCACTGCCGTGATGGGCCATTTCTGTTGGTAGACTTGTTTCAACGCGAACGCGAGATAAATGAGTGCGATCGGATAGAACATGTTCAGCACTGCCGAGGGCAACCGCCAACCTAACGCCGCCACTACAATAAACACACCCGCGAAGAGGCTTTTACAGAAGAAGTCGAATGAGTAGTAGTAGAGTGAGAAGACGAGATGCTCGACGTAGTATTTCTTCATTCGGAAGTAGAACGCCGCCAGAAACGTTCCTGAAATCAAGACACTGAAAAACCTGAACGCCGACGCAAACTTTTCCGCCCGCTGATGGATTTTGTCTGCCAGCACGGCGGGAGCGACGTTTCGTCTCTGTGCGACACTGACCACATACGGCATCCGGGCGGTTCGCTGAGATGCGCTATTGCGAATCTCCGCCAATGTGCCCCACGCGAAGAGAAAGTAGAGCGCGCTGAACAAGAGATACAGTTTGACTGGTCCAATGTAGCTGCTGCGCCGGCCGGCGAGATACTCCGTCGTCAACAGGCCCGGTCGCGTGAGCATCGCCTTCACCGTCTTGAAAGCTTTGCTCGATTCGATGTCGGTGATGTCGCCGAACACCTGCGCGAGGAATCGTTTGAGTGAGAACTCGTTTGGATTGATCTTCTTCTGGCCGCACTCGTGACAATGCACGCCGACGAGCGCCGTGTTGCAGTTGGCGCAGGATTCGATGGTGCTGATTGGTTGGCGGATCGTCAGTTCCGTCTCAGACATCGTCGCAGCTCGGGAGTGTCGGTGAAACCGCACTGGCCGCTGGCTTGCCGCTCACACTTGGCGCGTTGATAGCATTCATACTCCTGCTTGAACTCGCAGGTAGTAATGACTTCTTCGTCAGCGCAGACCTGCTTTGAACAGCCAGTCTTGAAGCATGGTTTGGGATTTTGGGTTGGCGGACCGGGATTTGGATTCGATGCAACCGGCTTAGCGCGCAGATAGAATTGCGTCGCTTTGAGCATCTGCGATCGACCGGCTGGACCGGTTACGGGGCTATTAGTTCCGGCGACGAGCACTCCGTCCTGGCTCGTCATCGTGGTTAGCGCTTCGCTCACGGCGCCTTCCGCGGCGTTGGCGCCGGCGAGATCGACGCCCGCGATGTTGCGGCTGACGCTGGTGTTGAGTTTCGCTTCGTGGTGCGTTTCACAGGGCGCGGCGATGCAGCGTATGCCGCGATCGCGCACGCGGAAGAAAGTGCCGGTCGCGCGGTTGTCGCTCGCGGGCGACCAGATCTCTCTCACGCGCAACACGCCGAACCTGCCGCGCGTGGATAGCGAGCCGCGGATCAGCGTGCCGTCCTTGTCGGCTTCGGGCTGACCGTTCCAGTCGATCGAAGCTACATAACACTCCGTCATCGAGCGCCCGTCCGCGCAACGCGTGCGCGGCTGATTCACGAGCTTGATGAAGTAACCACCGCACATCGGCGACGCGCACCGGCGCACATCGTGGCGGATCGTGTAGAAAGTTGACGTGCTGGCAATTGGGTCGGGCGCGGGTGTGGCGATTTTGACGACCGGCGCCGCGAGAACAACTGCGAAGACTAGAACGCGAACGGTTGTGAAGATAATCATCGTCATGCTCTCCCGGACCACACATATCATCGAATTTGCAGATTGGCAATGTGCTAAGCTCTGCCAGGCTCGCTTAACACAAATAAGGAAACACGAATATCCATGAATTTTTCGCGGCGCAAGTTTCTGTCGCATGGCGCAAAATCGGCATTGGTGGTCGCAGCCGCTCGCGTGATCGAAGCGAAAGGCGGTTCAGTTTTCATCAACTCCTTGACTCCGCCGGCGGTCCAGTCGGCCGCGGTGCAGCCTGTTTTTGCCCGGCTCGACGAGTTTATCGCTCGCCACATGCGCGAAACCGGCGCGCCGGGAATGACGCTCGCGCTCGCGAATCGCGACGGGTTGATCCGCGCTTCGACTTACGGCTTTGCCGACACGAAGGCGGGGTTGAAAGTTGAAAACGAGACGATGTTCGAGATCGGATCGGTGTCGAAATCGTTTGTTGCTCTTGCGTTGCTGCAACTGCGCGACGAACGAAAGATCGATTTTGACAAGCCGGTTACGTCCTATTTGCCGTGGTTGAAGATCAACACGAAGTTTGAAGCGATCACGACACATCATCTGCTTAGTCACACTGCCGGGCTGCCGGGTGCGCCGTTGTTGCTCGACGCTTTGCTCGCCGAGCTTTGGACCACGTATGCGCCGGGAAAGCGTTTCCTCTATTCAAACACCGGCTACAACATTCTCGGGTTTCTGATCGAAGCTGTCGACAAACGGCCGTTTGCCGAGGCGATGCGCGAACGTGTGCTCGTGCCGTTGGGAATGACGGCGAGCCGCTCGACGATCACCAACGATATTCGCAAGCTCATGGCCGTGGGTTACGAGCCGCTCAACGAAGGCAAGCCGTTTCCGCTGAATGGCACGCTGGCGGAGGCGCAGTGGATCGAAGTTGACATTGCGGCGGGAAGTATTGCGTCAACGCCTGCGGACATGTCGAAGTACGTTCGCATGTTGCTCAATCGCGGCGCGCTGCCGAAGGGACGGCTCATTTCCGAAGACAGTTTCAGGTCGTTCACGAAGTCGGTGGTCGATTCGCCATATCGCGGCGAGCCGGCCGCGTATGGTTATGGACTGTGGGTGAGTGATATCGGAGGGCACACGCGTTTGCGGCACACAGGCGGGATGGTCGCGTTCAGTTCGTCGCTTGATGCTGATGTGACGGGAGGTATTGGCGCGTTTGCTTCTGTGAATGCGAACTTGCGTGGGTATCGACCGGTGGCGGTGACGAAGTATGCGATCGAGTTGTTCAATGCGTCGCTTGAGGGGAAGAAGTTGCCGGACCCGCCTGCGCCTCCGCCGTCTCCTGAAGTGATAAAGAACGCTGCTGAGTATGCGGGTGAGTACACGTCGCCTGATGGGAAGAAACTGGTGCTGGTGGCTGAGGGGGAGAAGTTGATACTTGTGCATGGCGGGCGCCGGGTGGTGCTCGAACGTGCCGGTGGCGCCGATCGCTTTATCGTGAAGCATCCTGATTTCGAAACTTTCCTGCTGGGATTTTTGCGTGAGAGCCGTCTTGTTACGGAAGCGTTTTATGGGCCGGACTGGTACGCCGGCGCGCGCTACACTGGACCACGGACGTTCGAGCCGCGCAAGGATTGGGAAGGTTACGCGGGCCACTATTTCAACGACAGTCCGTGGTACGGCGACACGCGCGTTGTTTATCGCAAGGGAAAGTTGTTTCTCGAAGGTGTCCAACAACTCGTCCCGCGCGGCGACGGCAAATTCGGCTTCGGCGACCCGGAATCCCCCGACTGGCTCTCCTTCGAATCCATCATCGACGGCCGCGCCATGCGCCTGTCCTACTCCGGCATTGTCTTCCGCAGGATGTTCACGCCGTGAGTTAGATGGTTTGATTACACTGGATTGACAGATTAACTATCACAGTTCCGCCTCGGCTTCGCCGCCGGATGTGAGGCGGGGCTCTGCCCCGCCGCAGACGGGAATTATATAAAGGGGCTAAGCCCCTGGTTCGGGCTATGCCCTGGGGCGTAGCCCCAGTTTCTTTTTGCAAGCGTACGGCGGGGCACAGCCCCGCCTCACATCCGGCGGCGAAGCCGAGGCGTTGCAACAACAGTGGTTGCAACAACAGTGGTTGCAACAACAGTGGTTGCAACAACAGTGGTTGCAACAATAGTGTTGGCAACAATAGTGTTGGCAACAATAGTGTTGGCAACAACAGATGTCCTAATTGCTGATGCGATACAGGTGGGTGGCGCTGCGGATGAAGAGGGAGCCGGAGGAGATGGCGATGGACGCGAGGGTGGGGCCGTCGAGTTGATTGGTGGCGAGGTGGGTTAGTTTGCGGCCGGGGGCGATGACGATCGATTCGCCTTCTTCACTCAGGAAGTAGATTTTCCCGTCAGCATAAACCGGCGAGGCAGAGTGGTTGCCGCCCAGACGGGCGCGCCAGAGTTCCTGGCCCGTCTTCGCATCGACACACGTCGCGATGCCGTTATCCGTAACCATGTACAACTCATCCCCAACAAGCAGCGGCGACGGCGTCAACGGCACACCGCGATCAAGCCGCCACGCAATCTTCGATTTCGTCACGTCACCACGTCCATCGGGTTGCACCGCCAGCAGCGACGCCTGTTGAAATCCGGTGCAAATGAAGACCAATCCATTGCCGTAAACCGGCCGCGGCACATTCGAAAAACCTTCGCCATAGCGCACGCGCCACAGTTCTTTCCCCGTGCGCGGCTCGTAGGCGATGGCCTGGAAAGCACCCGGACTGATCACCTGGTCGCCTTGCGCCAACGAAACGACAAGCGGCGTTGTGTAAGCTTGATAACCCTCGCGCGTCTTCTTCCAACGAACCTTCCCGGTCGCCTTATCGAGCGCAACGACAAACTGCACGTCATTGCCATCACAACTCAGGATCAAAAGATCTTCGTACAGTACCGGCGATCCACCAGTGCCGTGTTGCCCGTTGTCATATTCGAGACGCGTCTTCCAAACGATCTCGCCTGACTGCGTGATGCACGCAGTCCCGAAAGCGCCGAAGTGCAGATAAACCCGATCGCCTTCGACCACCGGCGTCGGCGATGCCAGACTGTTCTTCTGGTTAGCGAGTTTCGCCGATTTCAAGCGAAACACTTCAATGTTTTGAACGATCGCGCCGGTGTTGCGATCGATCGCGATCGCGCGCAGCGACTTTCCTTCCTCGGTCGCGGTGGTGAGCCAGATGCGATCGCCCTGGACCACCGGCGAAGACCACCCGCGCCCTGGTATCGCTACTTTCCAACGTACGTTCTTGTTCTCACTCCACGTTAGCGGCAACCCGCGTTCTTCCGAGACACCCTGTCCCGTCGGCCCACGAAACTGCGGCCAGTCTTGAACCATGAATAGAAGAAAAATAAAAAGCAACATCTATTACATCAACAACGATTCGACGCGATGCGCATGGACCATGTTTTCACAAGGCGACCACGCGAAGACGGTGAAGCGTCCGTCCTGCGAGGCGACAAGGGCGAGGGCATCCTGTTGGTCGTGGACAAATTGCGCCGCGGATAGGTGTCTCGTGCCGCCGTGCTCCGTCGGATGGACCACCACCGGAAGATTGCCGACGATCGGCTCGGTAATCACCCACTTTTCAACCGGCGGCCTGCCTTCCGGCCGCCAGATCTTCGCGCCAAACGAAAGCACTTCGTACCGGTCATTAATCACAGTCGCGCCGTCGACCGCCGTGAGCCCGCCAATCATATCCACCGCCCGGCGCAACTCGATTTCCCATTGGCGGCGATCGTCGTAGTCAACTTTTTGCTGCAACAAATTCGCCAACGCGGAGAACGCCGGCCCGACAGAATAAAGAACCGGTTGCGCGATCGACTCCCGCCAGCGTTCCGTTCCTTCCGGCACGACGAGCAAACTGCCGCCATGTCCCTGCGCCCGCATCGACGCCGCAAGTTGGACCAGCACGTTCACCTTGTGCTGTGGCCCATTCGCCGCCGCCGCAGTGAACGCCAGCAACGCTTTCAAAAGCGACGGACAGTCAGGCAAGCTTGTGCCTTCTTCGTCGATCACTTTTACCTGTTCGCCTTTGAGCACGATGACGTTCGCATACTTCCCGAAGCCGTCGAACCGGCGATGCTTGACGACGAGCAATCCCGGCTCGATGTCCTCGAGCACAAAACAGAGACTCGGAATATTTCTCGTCGCTCCCCAAACGCGCAGCTCGTCGCCAAAGGTCCAAACGCCGAGATGTATCTCCGGCCGCTCCACAGCGGGCGCGAGCTTGGTCAACATGCCCGGCGTCAACGGCAACGAGTGTTCAAAAACCAACGGCTGTTCAGCTTCCTCCGGTGGAAGATAGGCGAGCGAGATCTTCGGAAAGCGGCCTTCTTCCGGACGGAAGCTGGCCCAAAACGTGGCGTTGATGATGCCTGCAACCGCGCGCGCATCGGGCTTCGGCGCAAGATCAGTCTCACCATTCTTCCGCGCCTCTTCGAGATGACGCGTGAAATGTTCTTCGACGATTGGTGCTGCGATTGTTGCCGCCTGGTAAGTTGGGTTTTCTTGCATGTAGTTTACTTGCCGGTAAAGAGTGTCTTTTCGTCGACGAAACAGAGACCGTTGCCCCACGGATCGTACGCGTAAAAAGATCGCTCGCCCCACGGACGCCTGACGACGTCGCCCGCGCTGTCGCCGTGAACATCCTCCGTTGACAAACAATTCAGCTCGCGAGCGCGCGTGTGTACGGCATCGACATCCGGAACGGCGAAATAGACGTAGTCGGGAAGCGGTTGCGGCTTCTGCCCGGTCGTGTTTTCGCCGGTCACGTCGACGAGCGCCAGGATTACCGGGCCGCAATCGATGTAATGTCGCGACGCGCGCGGAATTCGCCGTCCGCGGTCGCCGAGCAGCTTGCCGTAGAACTCCTCAGCCTGGTCGAGATTGTCGACCTGGAGAATGATTCGATAGAGTGTTGGGGTCATAGCAGAGATTAAATCACGATTCAGATTGGGAAGAAATTGCGTGGAAGTGAAGTCTAAGCTGCATGTTGAAAACAATACTATTTGTGTTGATGATCGTTTCGTTGGCGTTTAGTGTTCCGCAAACCGGATTGCCAACCCGCATCGTTCACAAGCAGAGCGGGATCACGCTCGTGCTGATTCCGGCCGGACAGTTCCGCATGGGCTCGCCCGAGAACGAGCCCGACCGCGGCCGGGCAGAACGCCAACACCTGCGCATCATCCGCCAGCCGTTCTACATGAGCGAGACGGAAGTGACTGTCGAACAGTTTCGCCGTTTCGTGAACGCGACGAAGTACGTCACCGATGCCGAACGCGGCACGGAAGAAGGCGGACACTACAAAGGCGCATTTGCGACTGAGGCGGACGGTGAAAGAAACTGGTCCGAAGTCGCGAACTGGCAGAACCCGTTTCCCAACTTCAAAGAATATTGCTTGAGCGACAATCATCCGGTGGTCCAGGTTAGCTGGAACGACGCGAAACGGTTCGTGGATCATTTTGGTTTGCAGTTGCCGACTGAAGCACAGTGGGAGTACGCGATGCGCGCGGGCACGACGACGCAATACTTTTGGGGCGACTCTGCCGCGGGCGGCAATGGCTATGGCAATATCAAAGACGCCGCGAGCAAGAAGCGGTTCGTCAGGTGGGTCCAGTCGTTCCCGTTTGACGACGGTAGTACATTCGTCAACGTCGTCCGCAGTTATAAGCCGAATCCGTGGAAGTTGTATGACATGGTCGGAAACGTGCAGGAATGGGTCCAGGATCAATACGTCCGCGACTATCCGCCTGACGGTGCAGACGAATCAGCCGCCGAAAACGGATCGGGTCGCGTGATGCGCGGCGGTTCGTGGTTTGACGCGCCGGATGCTCAGCGATCCGCGAAACGTTTCGGTTTCGCTCCGCAAGGACGTCGCGACTTCATCGGGTTTCGTGTTGTAATGAAGGCCTAGACTGTCTCCCGCAAAGGCGCAAAGGAATACGTCATCCGAGCTTTCTTTGCGTCTTTGCGCCTTTGCGGGAACCTGATTGCGACCAGGAGGACTTGTGTGAAGATCGCTCAATCGACCCAGGAACCCTTTCCGTTCATCCTCGAAGAGCTGGCGCCCATCCGTCCGAAGGTCAAGCGGATGTTCGGCTTCACCTACGTCTACCTCGACGACAAGCTCCTCTGCGCGTTGCGAAATAGTCTGAAACAACCAGGTTCAAACGGCGTATGGCTCTTCACGACAATCGAAGATCTTGAAAGCCTGGGACGCGAGTTTCCGGATCTGTCGCGACGCTATCATTGGCGTTCGCGCTCCGGAAACAACGCATGGATAATCCTCGCCGTGCGTCTCGAGAATTTCGAAGAGTATGCCTTCAAGGCGTGTGAGCTGATGCTGAACGGCGATCGCCGTATCGGCCGTCTCAGCCGCGGCGCACGCAACGAAAATGACTATGCGAAGGATCCTGGTAATTGGGTCGGGCAAACTAAGTGAACCAGGAGTGGTATCCTAATCCTGAACTCTACGACCTTTGCGACTCTCCGCGCTCTCTGCGTTTCGCTCATATTCAACGCAGAGGACGCCGAGATACGCCGAGAGTACTTCCTGATTTGGATACCACCACCGAAACCAGGGGAGATTCATAAATGTCTGTACAGATACCGCTGGAGCGGTTGAAACCGACTCTGCTCGAATTCATCGAGGAAACCTTTTCGAAACATCACGGGATGTTTCTCGACAAGGGAACATCGCTTTACGAGACGCTCGACGGCGTCACCGCCGAAGAAGCTTCCCGCTCGGCTTCGCCGAACACCGCGACGATCGCCGCGCAAGTCGAGCACGTGCGCTACTATCTCGACGTGCTCGAAGAGATCATTCGCACGCGAGAGTTCGAAAAGAAATACAACTGGCGCGAGATCTGGGAAACGGTGCGCGAGGTGACGCCCGAGCAATGGGAAGATCTGAAACGGCGTTTACACGAGAGTCACGATCGGGTGTTGGCGACGATCAACTCGTTCGAGACGTGGGATGGGCCATTCGACATCGGCGGCGCGATCTCGATCGTCGCGCATACGGCTTATCATCTTGGTGGTATTCGTCAGGCGCTGGGCGTGATTCGATCGACGGAGGCGACTGGGGCGACGCAGGCTAGTTCACAAACCTCCGCAACTGCACGCTGATCGCAAATCCGATCGCGATAAACGTCGCGATTAGCGACGCCAGACCGGCGCTCATCAACGGCAACGGCACGCCAATCACCGGCGAGATCCCGAGCGCCATGCCGATGTTGATGAAGATCTGAAACGTCAGGCCGCCGACGAATGCCATGATAAAGAGCATTCCCATGCGGTCTGACGAACGCCGTGCTCCGGTAATCAAACGCGACAGCAGGACAATGTAGGCGATCAGC
Source organism: uncultured Acidobacteriota bacterium (assembly GCA_963770215.1). Classification (GTDB taxonomy): domain Bacteria; phylum Acidobacteriota; class Blastocatellia; order Pyrinomonadales; family Pyrinomonadaceae; genus PSRF01. The sequence continues at coordinate 129,480 of CAVYOP010000003.1, read as the reverse complement.
ACCAGCACGCAACCGACAAATCCTGAGTTTTCCGCTGTGACTGCGTAGATGAAATCGGTATGCGGCTCGGGGAGAAACTTGAGCCCGCTCTGCGAGTGCTCGACAGACGAGCGCGATCCGAACAACCCGCCTTCGCCGACAGTCAGGATCGACTGCCAGGTGTGATACCCGATCCTCCGCCGGTCAGCGTTTTCAGGATCCCAAATCACATTGATGCGTTCCTGCTGATAGCCTTTTACAAGTCCTGTTTTGACTCCGAACCAATAAGCAGTCGGAATCATAACCACCGCGATCACCGCAGCCGCGACCACCAGCCTGAGCCGTATTCCCGATAAAAACAGGACCACCGCGAGAATCGGCATGTAAGTCAAAACCGAACCGGCGTCCGGCTCGAGCATGATCAAGGAGATCGGCAATCCCAGGATCAACCCGCCGACGATCATCTCCTTCAACGTGAGCACCTGCATGCGGTTCTTGCCGAAGTAACGCGCCAGCATCATGGCCGTCGTCACCTTCACAAACTCTGACGGTTGAAACTGTCCGATGCCCGGGACCTTGATCCACGCGCGCTGCCCGTTGATCTTCAAACCGATGCCCGGAATCAACACCATGACGAGCAGCAGCAGCCCGAAGATGTAGAACGCCGGCGCGAGATGCAGAAGTTTTCTGTAATCGGTAAAGGCGATCGCCAGCATCACGACGATGCCGATTCCCAGGCCGATGAGCTGTTTGATCCAGTAAGGTTCGGTGGGTTGCGCGTTGCGGATCTGAAGCGTGCCAAACAGCACGATGCCGATGGCGAGAAGCGCGAGAATCCAGTCGAAGTCGCGCCAACTGCGTTTATGAATAATTGCAACCATCGAACTTGCCGATTGCGGGTACCTACTGATTGCTCACGACTGCCGTTTGTTGCGCGGCGGCTTTGGGCTTCGCTGTTTTCGGAGTTTCCTTCTTTGCGATTTGCGGTTTAGGGAGGGCATTGGGCGGTTCCTGGTGCCGCGTCTTGCGATAGTAAACGTCGTAAACGCCACGTATCGCGGGCGCGGCGTGGTGTCCGCCGAAACCTGAGTTTTCGATTAGAGCGACCATTGCCACTTCGGGTTTGTACGCGGGCGCGTACGTGACGAACCACGAGTGGTCCTTGTTCTTGCCGGTGTCTTTACCGAGGGCGACGACCTGCGCTGTTCCGGTCTTACCGGCGATGTCGAAGCCATCCATGCGAATGCGGGCGCCCGTGCCGCCGGCGTTCACCACACTCCACATGCCTTCGACGACTGCGTGATGGATACTTTCCGGAATCGGAATGATCTTCGGATTCGGCTTCGACGGATCGAGCGGCGTAAATCCGACCGGTCCTTTATATTCGGGCGTACCGTCTCCGATTGGCCTCACTTCCTTCAACAAATGCGGAATGTACATCTTTCCGCTTTGACTGATCGCCGCGATAGCTCGTAGCAACGAGATCGGCGTGATGATGTCGTAGACCTGTCCGAAAGACGAATAGACCGTGTCGATGTCGCGCCACTCCGGATCGCGTGGCTGCATGCGCCGTTTGAACTCGCGCGACGGCGTCCAGCTCACGACTTCGTTCGGCAGATCGATGCCGGTGCGTTTGTTCAGATCAAACTCGTCGACCATCGAGACGATGCCGTCGATCCCCATCTTCAATCCGAGACGATAGAAGTAACCGTCGCAGGAATGAGTGATCGCGGCTTTCACGTCAGGCGAACCGTGATTGCCCATGCAGCGCGTGAACTTGTTGCCGATGGTGATACCGCCGCCGCAGACGAGGTTCGAGTGGTCCAGTGTGATCGCTTTCTGTTGCAGACCGGCAACGGCCATCGGAATCTTCCACGTCGACCCCGGAGGATAACGGCTTTGGACCGCACGGTTGAGCAACGGCGTTTCCGGATCGTTCAGCAGTGCGGCGTACTCGGCGCGGCCTTCCTTCGTCGTGATTCGTTGCGAGAAGAGGTTCGGATCGAAAGTCGGATACGAAGCCAGCGCCCAGATCTCGCCGTTGTTGGGGTCCATCGCGATGATCACGCCGCGACCGGTGGCGGAGTCACGGAGTTGCTCTTCGGCTGCGTTCTGGATGTCGAGATCGATCGTGGAGACGAGATCGCGGCCGGGTGTCGGCGGAACGATTTCGAGCTCGGCCTGGATGCGTCCGCGGCTGTCGACCACGACTTCACGATAACCGTCTTTGCCGCGCAGGTAATCGTCGTAAATCTGTTCCAGACCACTCAGGCCGATGATGTCGCCGGGTTTGAGTCCTTTATCTTTCGCTGCTTGTGTCTTGAGTTGTTCGGGACTGATCTCGCCGACGTACCCGAGCACGTGGGCCAACGAGCCGTTTGCGGGATAACGACGCTGCGGTTGCTGTTCGACGCGCAGCTCCGGATATTCGAGCGTGTGCGCTTCGACCCAGGCGATGTCGCCGGGGGTCGCGTCTTCTTTGACCTTGAGTGACTCGAACGCCGGCATCGACTTCACCAGGTCGAAACGTTCTTTCAGGATCTCTTTTTCGACGGCCAGTCCCTCAGAAAGCGGCTCGATCAAGGCGTTGACGTCTTTGTTCTTGAGGGCGTCTTCGCGCGAGAGGATCACGTTATAAATCGGGCGCGAATCGACGATCACGCGTCCTTCGCGATCGAAGATAACGCCGCGCGGCGCGGGAATCTGCAGACGGCGTCGCCGCTGGTTCTCGGCCAGCTCCGCGTAGCGATCACCCCTGACGACCTGCAAGACGTAAAGCCGCACGGTCAGGACTCCAAGCATGAGCACCACCAGGGCTTGAACGAACCTGAGCCGGGCGCGAAGGTTTTGCGATGAGTCTTCGAACTTCATTTCCTGACCTCTTAGAACACTCTTGACACGGATACCACGGATTTATCTTCTGCGCAATGACCCTGTTGTGCGGCGCGCCACGCGGCGTCGGGTGGCGAACTGGCGGCGCTGCGCGTTGCGCTCGGCGACGATTGAATCAATTAAATAGAGGACTAAAGTACCCACTACGGTTGTCGCGATCAGTTTGTAAGAGATCGTTTGTACGAGAGGCACGGCCGGCGGGTAGCCGAGCAGCCGGTGCCAAAAGACGTAAATCAGCGAGTCGAGCACTGTCGCGGCGGCCAACACTGGGATGCGAAGCAACGGGTTTTCGAGGTTTACCTTGGTGGCGGCGAAGTAAATTATGTAAGCCGTCAGCGTTTTGGAAAAACCTCCCGCGCCTAGCAGCCCGCCACTCTGCGCGTCGACGATCAGGCCGGCCAGGGTGGCGACGACCAAAGCTTGCCAGGCTTCCCGTTGCAGGGCGATGTAAACGACCACGACGAGCGGGAAATCGATATAGATCAGTGGTCGCCACACTTCGCGCAGCAAGAGTTGTAGCGCAATAGAAACGATCAGGATTACCGCGAGTTTAACTGGTGGCATCTCTAAGATATTGCCGATTGCCAATTGCCAATTGCCAATTTGCGCCCAGCCTTCGCTTTTCGCTGCCGGCGAGACTTCCGCTAGCGAACAATCGGCAATCGGCAATTGGCAATCGGCAATGCTTATTGCTTTCCGGACTTTTCAACATTTGGCAGGGTCTGTTGGGGGGCAGTACGTTGAGGAGCTTGATAGAGAAGCACGGCCACCTCCTCTAAATGGTCGAGCTGAGCGCCGGGTTGAATCAGAATCTGGTGGGCCGTCGTCGCCGTGCCGTTTCTTTACGTCGACCACTCGTCCCACGTTCAGGCCGGGCGGGTAGATGCCATCCTGCCCGGTCGTCATCACGTTGTCGTTTACCTCTACCTTCTCGAGTCCGGAAACATAGCGCATTTCAATGACTCCGACTCCGAGATCCGCAGCGTCCACGCACCGAACCGAGCGCGCCCGACTGGCCCAACTGGCCGACGACCGCGCCCGCTCCGGCTTTTTCATCCGTGATCAGCATGATCTGCGAGGCGAACGGACTGACGGTGATCACGCGGCCCACGATGCCGCTGCCGTCACGACCGGCATGTTGACCGCGATGCCGGACGTGCTGCCGCGATTGATCGTGATCGTGTTGAACCAAACCGACGGGTCGCGAGCGATCACGCGTGCCGGGACCGATCTTGATTTCGCTCTGTTCCTTGAGATCGAGCAGTGCTTTGAGACGGTCGTTTTCAGCCTCCTGCCTGGCGGGCGTTGTTAAGCTCCGCTTCCAGCGCAGACACACGTTGTTTTAACTGCTCGTTTTCCTGAGCAGTGCTGCGGAAGTTCCAGATCTGCTGGAAGAAACCGGACGTTGCGCCGGTGGCTTTCGACGAAGCGCTCTGAATCGGCGAAGCAAACGTCTGCGTCCAGACTCGGAGCAGTCTTTCTTGCCCGTCGGAGTCGCGGGCGTCGACCGCCATGACGACGAGTTGGCGATAAGCAGGGTGACAAGCCAGAGGGGAGCGCGCTGGCGAATCTCTTTTTGTGTGCGAACCGAAGCCATCTGACTAATCTGTGGCCGTTAAATCCGTGGCTTACATGCCACTCGTCATCGTGTTCTCCCACTTGACCCGCTTGAGCAGATCGAAGTCGGAGAGCATCTTGCCGGTTCCCAAAACGACCGAAGCCAGCGGATCGTCGGCGAGTGATACCGGCAATCCGGTTTCGATTGAGAGTCGCTTGTCCAGGTTCTTTAACAACGCGCCGCCGCCGGTCAGGACGATGCCGCGTTCGACGATGTCCGCCGAAAGCTCCGGCGGCGTTCGTTCGAGAGCGACGCGAACGGCGTTGATGATCGTCGAGATCGAATCGGCCAGTGCCTCGCGGACCTCTTCGTCGGTGATCGTGATCGTCTTCGGAATTCCTTCGATGAGATTGCGGCCGCGGACTTCGAACGAAAGTGGCTCGTCGAGCGGATAAGCGGAGCCGAGTTCGATCTTGATCGCTTCGGCAGTGCGTTCGCCGATCAGCAGATTGTACTTCCGCTTGATGTACTGAATGATCGCTTCGTCCATCTCGTTGCCGGCGACGCGGACCGCGCGCGAGTAGACGATACCGCTTAGGCTGATCACCGCGATGTCCGTCGTGCCGCCGCCGATGTCGACGACCATGTTGCCGTGCGGTTCGGTGATCGGAAGACCGGCGCCGATCGCCGCCGCCATCGCTTCTTCGACGAGATAAACTTCCGAAGCCTTGGCCCGATAAGCGGAGTCTTCGACCGCGCGACGTTCGACCTGTGTGATCTCGCGACGGAATGCCGATGACGACGCGCGGGCTGACCCAGGTTTTGCCGTTATGGGCCTTGCGGATGAAGTGCTGCAACATCTTTTCAGTCACTTCGAAGTTGGCGATCACGCCGTCTTTCATTGGCCGGATCGCGACGATGTTGCCGGGAGTACGGCCCAACATGTCCTTGGCGTCACGGCCCACGGCTTCGACCTGGTTGGTTACTTTATTAATTGCGACGATAGATGGTTCTGAAACGACGATGCCGCGTCCTTTTGCGTAAACCAGGGTATTTGCCGTTCCGAGATCGATGGCCAGATCGCTGGAAAACAGACTGAAGATAGATTTAAAAGCCACTAGACTTTATTCACTTCCCGTGCTTTGAGTATGGAACTTCGGGTGGGATCGGCGGCAAATGTCGTAACTAGCGAACCGACACATGACTCACACGGGCTCGCTCTCTACCTCTTAGACGCACGAAACACGTCCGACCTCCTAAGATACACCGTGAAGGCGTGAACCGTAAACCGGAAACTTTACAATGTTTAGCGCTTGTTGGTCGAGCGCTCTCTGTGTAATCTCTGCGGTCCTCTGTGTCCTCTGCGTTGAACTTAAGTGCATGCACAGTAAACCGCAGAGGACACAGAGGACCGCGAGTGCGCCGAGGGTTCAACCTTAGCCAGATGTCATGTTTTCGAGATCGGTTTCGAAGTTGACTAATTCGGGGACTGCAGGTTGTGGAGAAGGCTCGAGGTCGGCGGCGAACTCTCACGCAGTTCTTGTTCGCGGCTTTGGCTTCGTACATCGCCGTGTCGGCACAGGCGATCAATTGCTGAGGCGAGGAAGCATGTTTCGGAAACGCGGCCACGCCGAAACTCGCCGTCATCGAGAGTTGCAGCCGGCGTCCACCGGTAAAGAAATGCGTGCGGATCTTCTGGCGGATTCGTTCCGCCACCTGGCCCGCCAGTTCGGTTCCAGTGTCAGGCAACACGATGACAAACTCGTCGCCGCCATAGCGAGCGACCGCGTCTGTATCGCGAATCGAGGAGAGAATCACGGCGGCCATTTCCATCAGCACGTGCGATCCGACGAGATGTCCATGCTCGTCGTTGATGTGTTTGAAGTCGTCGAGATCGAGGAACAGCGCGGCCACGCTGGTCCCATAACGGCGTGCGCGCCGGATCTCGTTCAACAGGAACTGTCGCAGGTAGCGCGCGTTGTGCAGCTTTGTGAGATCGTCTGTTTGCGAGAGACGCTCGGCTTCGGCGATGCGCACCGCGTTCGCATAGCGCCGAAGCGATCGGCAACGACAGTGAATCGAGCAAAGCGACTTCAGTCTTCTTGAACGCATGCGAGCTTGGCGCCGCAACGAATGCCTTCGAGCACGCCGAGTATTCGCTCGCCACAGATCAACGGCACGGCGACGACAAACTTGTCCGCGCTCTTTCTTCTTGATGATGCCCATTCCCGCGGCCGCACGCTTCGCCGCTCTTGTTTCTGAACCGAGCGGCAGGTCTGATTCGCCGGTTAATCTTCGCCGCCACTCTTCTTCAGTCTTAACACTGCTCGGCTGTCCGGGTTTTCTGACTGCGACCGCTTCGAGTCGTCGAGCTTTCGAGTCCTTTTTCTTCCGAGAACAGATAGATGGCCCAACGGTCGGCGCGGACGAGCCGTTCGAGTCCGGCGAGCGCGCTGTTGGCCGCGCCGTTCTGATCGCCGATGAAGTGCAACGAAGCGACGAGATCGAAAGCAGCACGCAACTGGCTGATCTTGATCTTCGAGGGAAGCGACGAGGAACCGGTCTCGGCCGGCGTCTCTTCGGGCGCGTCATCGCTGAACTCAGCGGCGCCGTTAGCTTCGATCTCGCGCAGCAGGGCAGGGAGTTGGGCCGACTTGTCGGCAATCGCGAGAAAGCCGAGTCGTTTTAATGTTGGTCCATCGAGACTGCGCAGATTGAGACTCTGATACCCGTTCGTGTGACGGCGGCAGGCGACCAGCGGCGCTCCCGGCCAGAAGGCCCGCGCGTGATCGATCGCGGTGTGCAGTTCGACCATGTCAGCGCCCGGAACCACTTCGTAAACACAGCCAGCGGCGGCGGAATCTCGGAATTCGGCCCGCCGTGACCATTCTTCTGCAGGTTTTCTGTTGCGCGAGCGCCACCTCGACTTCAACTTCACGCAGACCTTCGATCAGCGTCTTCACACCAGCAACACGCAACGCCTCGATTAACTCGTAGGCCGGTGCTTCGTGAGCATCCGTCAATAGAATTACGTGACTCGACATGCTCTGCGGTCTCCTCGCTAATCGCCGCGTGCAACGCGGCCGGAAAGTGCAACTTTGTACTGGCTGCTGTTGCCCTGCGGGTCCTGCGCTTCGACCATGACTTCCTTCGTCGACCGCGCGCGCTGTCATCTGGACCTGGAACGATCCGTCCAGTGGCGACGATCGTTTCGCGGCCGCCGACCCGAATCGTCGTACCCGGTTCAGCCGTCCGCGAACGAGATAAAGATTTCCACCCAACAGTTCGGCCGTCAGATCCGAAACGGCCACCTGCGAGCCTGTGCCTCGCGTCGCGACGATGAACTTAAGCGGATCGCTCCAGTCGCTTGCCTGGCCGCTCGACGCCGTTGCCCGGATGCGCCAGAAGTAAACTCCCGGACGCAGATCGCTGGCGCCAAATTCCGTCGCGACCAACTGATCGCGTTCGATAACTTTTCCGTCCGCAACGAAGAACGGCGAAGTCGCAACTTCGACGCGGTAGTAAGCAGGCGTTCCCGATTGCGGGCGCTGCCATTTCAACGCGACGTTAGCGGCGCCGTTGTTTCCCGACGAAAACTTTTTCGAGATCGTGAGGCTGTGCCGGTAGCGGCACGTCGAGCAGCTTCTGCGCGGGCGAAAGTCGGCCGGAGTTGTTGACCGAAACGTACTCGCCGCCGCGGATCGACGTCTTGTCGCCGGCGCTGTTTGTCGTTTCGATCTCACCGGTCGCGACTCGGATTTCTTCAGTACCTTCCGGGTTCACGCCGAAACTGGCGTTGGTCCGCTCACCCACCGCGCTCTTTGTCTTTGGTGTTTCGACGACGTTCGTGGTGCCGTCAGCCTGTTGTTCGGTGCGGACCGACAGTTGACCGCTGTCGACCACGACGTGGACGTTGGTTCGCTTGCCGTCGTCGGCCTTGGCGTTGTCGCGGACGATGATGGTGCTGTTTGGTTTGACCAGCAGGGTCGAGCCGTCGGCGAGGCCGATACGGGCGCGTCCGTTGGCCTGCGTTTGCACCGTGTCGCCGGGGTAAAGCTCGGTATCGGCGCTGGCGGCGATGGTCTCGCGGGTCGCGGCGCGAATCACCCGCACGTCGCCTTCGAAGGAAACGAACCGGGCGCCGGATGGATGTTTGATTTGGGCGAGGCTGTTGAAGGGATTTCCGTACTTCTTGACGTAAATCGCCGCACCGACGCCCACTGCCGCTGAGCAGAAAAATGGCGATTACCAGATAGACAAAGCGCTTCTCAATAATCCACCAATCAAAGGCAAAACGACTGGTCTTATTCGCGACCATTAGGTGACGACTGTATGAAGAGGGGCCTGAATGAGATCGTGTGCGGTTTAAGGCGCTGTCTGGGGCCGCACGTTTCTGGGTGTGAGTCCGAATCTGGGCCGGCTGGCTGAAAACCCACCGGAATTCCTGGCAGCAACACTACCGGCTTGGAATTTAACACACGAAGGAAGAGCGTTCAAGCATGTTTATCAATGACTTGATTTTATTGTGAAGGACTCGTCTTCTTCGGTTTTTTCTGGGCTAACTTCGGGGTGAATGAAGGGTGAGTCGAAATCGGGCGGCAGTTCGTAGTGGATTTTTGGCTCCTCGTCGTCCGAGGAAAACAGCGACGCCACCACGGAAGCGACCAGCACGAGCGCGACAAACACGAGCGAGAACTTGATCGGAATGTGCAGTCCAATGGCCGTGATCAGCATTTTTATGCCGATAAAGGTCAGAACTATCGCCAGTCCTACGCGCAGGTAGCGAAACTTCTCCACCACGCCGGCCAGCAGGAAATAAATCGAACGCAAGCCGAGAATCGCGAAAACGTTCGAGGTGTAGACGATGAACGTGTCTCTCGTGATGGCGAAAATCGCCGGAATCGAATCGACTGCGAATACCAGGTCGGTAACTTCGACCACCATCAGCACCAGGAGCAGCAGCGTCCCGGTCCGTTTTCCGTCGATCGTTGTGAAGAACTTCTCGCCGTCGTAGGTCCGCGTAATCGGAGAAATCCGCGTCACCAGCCGCACCAGCGGAGTTATGTTCAGGCTGGATGTCGATCTCCTCCTGCCGGAACATCTTGATGCCGGTGTAGACGAGGAACGCGCCGAAGATGTAGATAATCCAATGAAAACGGTTGATCAGCGCCGCGCCGACGAAGATCATCGTCAAACGCATGAACAGCGCGCCCATCACGCCCCAGAAAAGCACGCGATGCTGGAACTTGCCGGGTACTTTGAAGTAAGTGAAGATCAGCAGGAAGACGAACAGGTTATCGACTGAAAGCGATAACTCGATGAGGTAGCCGGTGAGAAACTCGTATCCCCGAGTAGACCCCTGGTAATGGAATACGAGGCCGCAGAAGATCATCGCCAGAGTGACCCAAACGCCACTCCAGATCGCCGCTTCCCTGTATTTAATTGTGTGAGCTTTACGGTTGAAGAGCCCGAGATCTAGGCTCAGCATGGTCACGATAAATAGACTAAAGCCCACCCACAACCAAGTTGAGCCGCTCATTGCATCCATCGAGAGATTTAAAATAGCATTTGCATTGGAGTCTGAGCAATCGGCCTAACTTGGTAGTGATCCAGTTTGACCGTATGTAGGTACGCCGAAGGCGTTGGCTAATTTGAGCCCAGAAACTATGAAGCCGGGTCTCCCAAAGTCGGTTTGAAAGTTGGAGAATATCCAACGACACGAGTTTGACCCTTGCGGGCTGACTCAAAACCTGACGATGAAGGGAGTACCCGGTGATGAAGATATTGGCATTGGATTTAGGGAAATACAAGACGGTGGGCTGTGATTACGAGAGCGAGAGTGGGGCGCATCAATTTAAGCGCGGGGTGACCACGCCAGCGGGCTTAGCCAAGATGGTGCAGGAAGTAAAACCCGATCGAGTGGTGATTGAGGTTTGCTCGATTGCGGGTTGGGTGTGTGACCTGTTGTGGGGCATGGGTATCGAAGTGCAGGTGGCCAACACCAGTGACGACGCCTGGCGCTGGCGCAAAGTGAAGCAGAAAGATGATCGGCGCGATGCGTTGAAAGCGGCCCGTTTATCAGCGGTCAATCAGCTGCGCGAAGTTTACAGGCCGGCGCACGAAGTGCGGCAATGGCGCGCCTTAATTACTGATCGGCAACACCTAATCCGACGGCGCACGAAGATAAAGAATCACATTCGTGATCTGTTGCTGCGCGAAGGGCAGCTTTTAAGGCGTGGCAGCAGTTGTTGGAGCCAGGCGGGCATCAAACAGTTGGAGGAGCAGGCGCGGCCCTTCAGCGAATGTGGGCCGGCGGAATTATGGCGCGGTGAATTGCAGCTTGAGCTGGAGCAGCTGAAAGAGATGCAGCGACAAGTGACCACGGTGACGGCGCAGTTGGATAAGATTGGCGTGGGCGATGCCCGGGTGCAACTGTTGCGCACCGTTCCGGGAGTGGGAGCGAGCTTGGCGGAAGCGATCGTAGCGCTGTTGGACCAGCCGCAGCGTTTCCGTAAAGCCAGTCAAGTGAGCGGCTATATTGGGATGGTGCCCAAAGCAATGGATTCGGGAGAAACGGAACGGCGTGGCCACATCACGCGACAAGGCAGTCGGCTGGTGCGTTCCTTATTAGTGGAAGTAGCTTGGGCGGGACTACGACACAATGCCTGGGTGCGCCAGACCTATCAACGACTGAGCGGGGGCAAGAAGGCACGTAAGAAGATTGCGATCGTGGCAGTGGGCCGGAAACTGCTGGTGAAATGTTGGGCCATGTTGCGCGATAACCGTAGCTGGGATTGGCAACCGCAAATTACCTGAGCAGAGAGTAATCGCGGAAGTGAGGACCAAGGGGAAACGTTAAGCGAACTAAACGCTGAGGTCGGGTCAGACTCGAGTGGGACAAGAGCAAGGTCGGAGACAGATTGAGATGACGAGAAACTCGTAGGAACCCTGAGAGCAAAACTCGGAGCCCAGAATGAGACTCGTCGCACCGTTGAATGAGACCACACGTGAAAAGCTACGTTGTAGCCAACTGTGGAAACTCGAATAGAAGGGTGAACCAATCAGATCTCGAAATTCCTCTTGACACGACCCGGCTTCATAGAAGGGTTGCTGCAACCCTGGGTTAAGCGAGAAGAGAATCTGGAACACGGAAAGTGTTCGGTTTGCAGTTGAAACTCCTTCAGAGTTTAAGATTCATGCATGACTTAACCCAGGGTTGAAGCAACCCTGGGCTGGAATTAGCGAACGCCATCGGCGTTCCCAGTCAAGCTGCCTTAACTACGAACTGGAACACAAACAACGTTGGGAAGTTGCAGGGGTTCGTTAGTCTCCCTTACAATCCGCCGTTCGCCCTGAAAGGTATTTCCAAACATGCTCAAACAACTCGGACGACTCGAAAGAACCCGTAATATCGTCATTCTCGGCTTCGCCATTCTGATGGCGGTCAGCCTCGTGATTTTCTACGCCCCCAGCCGCAGCGCCAGCAACATGGATCCCATGAGAAACACGGAAGTGGTAGCCACAGTAGGCTCCAATTCCATCACTGTTGCTGACCTGGCTCGCGTCAAGGAGAACTACATGCAGTTCACCGGCGGGCGCATGATGCCGGGCTTCAACAACAAGATGTTTCTCGACGGCTTGATCAGCAAGTATGTGATTCTGGCTGAAGCCGAACGACTCGGTCTGGCCGCCAGTGACGCTGAAGTCGCACAGAAACTGCGCGACGATTACAAAGATTCAACGGGCAAAGTCGACGTCGAGAAGTACAAGCAAAACATTGCCGCTCGTTATGGCGACGTCACTAAGTTTGAAAACGACGCGCGCGCCGAGATCTCGCAACAGAAACTGCGAGCGTTTCTCGCCGCGAGCGTGAACGTCTCCGACGAAGAAGTTGAAGAGGAATACCGGCGGCGCAACACGTCGTTCGACGTCGGCTACATCTCGCTAACGGCAGACAAGCTGGCTGCGAAGCTCCAACCGAGCGATGAAGACATGCGCAGCTATTTCGAGAGTCACAAGAACGAATATAAATTTAACGAACCGCAAAAGAAGATTCGTTACGTCTTTGTCCAGACTGAAAAGGTCGGTTCGAAATTGCAAATCTCGGATGCTGACTTGCAGGCCGAGTACGATCAGATCAAGCCGCAGTTCAAAGAAGCGGGCTTCAAGATTCAGCAGATTCTTTTGAAAGTCGCGCGCAAGGATCTCGATCAGCAGGTCGAACAGAAGGCGAAAGATCTGATTGCGAAACTGCGTAATCCAGCCGGAGAAGCAACTGAAGCCGCTTTTGCCGAAGCCGCCAAGGGCCACTCGGAAGATCCGGCCACGGCGAGTAACGGCGGTTTCCTAGCGAAACCCTTTAAAGATAATCCGGACAAGCCTAATGGACTCTACAGTCGCGCAGTCCACATGAAAGTGGGCGAGGTCTCGGATATTCCGATTCGTTTCGGTGGCAATTGGTACATCCTGCGTCGTGGCGAGTCTGTCCCGAAGACGTTTGCGGATGCGAAGCCCGAGTTGCTGGTCTCGTTGCGGAATCGTCGTGGTTATGATGCGGCTTTCCAGATTGCGCAGAAAGCTGCGGCCAAGTTGAAAGAGACGAAAGATCCGCAGAAGGTGGCCCAGGAGTTTGCGGCGCAAGCAAACATGGCTCCGGCCGAGATGGTGCGCGAGACGGCGTATCTCAAACCTGGTGACGACGTGCCGAACATCGGTGTGAACCAGCAGTTTGAAATGGCGCTCACTCCGCTCAACAATGCCAATGATGTTGGCGAAATCACTAACGTTAAAGAGGGATTTGCGATCCCCATGCTCGTCGACAAAAAGGAACCGCGAATTCCTGAGTTTGACGAAGTCAAGACGAGCGTTGCGGATGCGATCAAGCAACAGCGCGCCAAGGAACAGCTCGAGCAGAAGGCGAAGGACTTGATCGCCTCGTTGAAAACACCAGGCGAGTTGAAAGCCGCCGGCGAACGCGAAGGGTTCGATTCGGGACTTGAAGAAGGATTCAAGCGCGAGTCGACGCTTGGTAAAGCAGGCGCGGGTGAAGTGCTTGACGATGCGATCTACAACTTGAAGGAAGGCGAGATCAGCAAGACGCCGATCAAAGTGGATGACAAGTGGGTGATCGTCGGCATCGTGAAGCGCGAGAACGCAAACATGGCGAGCTTCAATAGTGAACGCGATCGCATCAAGATGACGATGTTGCGCGATCGTCAAAGCCAGGTGTTTGAAGATTACATTACGCGTGCGCGGGACCGCATGAAGCGTGAGGGCAAGATCGAGATCGACGAGGACGTGCTCAAGCGTTTGGAAGAATCCGAGCCGGCGGCCCAGCCGTTGCCGGGTGGATTACCGGCGGGCCTCAACTTCCCGCCGGGTCTGGTTAGTCCGCGTTTTTATTGATCAGTTTCCCATCAGCGGTCCCACATCAGCCTGTGGGACCGCGGTGCGGATTTGCAGCTCGTTCGCGTCGGTGACGATGCGCAGGTTCGTCAACGCACTCTTCGCCAACACGCCCTTCGCACCTGACAAACGTCCAACCAACAGCGCCCCAAACTGTTTCAATCCCTCAAGCGTATCTCCCAAACTCTTTGCCGCTTCCGCATTCACCGCACGCGCTGCGAGAAACAGTTCGAGATCTTTCTCTGTCGTGCTGACCGCGCCGTAAACCTGACGCAGCTTGGCAAGGTCTGTCGCTATCGGCGCATTTCCGATGTCGATGTTTCTTACCAACTGCTCGGTCATGTTAGCGCCGAATCCGATCACGGCATTCGGATCGCGGCTCGCGAGCGCGATCAGTTCGGCGTTCGCGCGTCGCTTAGTGCGGTTGAAGTCGATCACGGAACGAATGCTCGCTGGATCGCCAAGTGCGAGCGTGTCTTTGTCGAGCGGCGTAGCGGCAAGCTCGGCGATCCTGAAGTCAAATACGCCAAGCACGCGAATGTCCTGATCGAGCGTGAAGATGTAGATCGTCTTGTCCTCGTACTTCTCCTCGCGATACTTGCCATTCGAAGCGACTCTTCCGGCGGCGATCATCGCGGCGGAGCTGAACGAGCCTTTCGCCAGCGCGACTGTTTGTACTTTCGTTATTCCTTCGCCGGGAAAGGTGAAACGAGCGCCCAGCGCGATCTGATCGAACATGCGCGGATCGAGCCCGGTGCGTGTCTTGAAATCTTCGACCGCGGCGTTGACCTGCGCGAGCCGCGCCGGGTTGTTGGCAAGAATGCGCGGCATCGCTTCGCTGAAGAGTTGCTTCATCTTGATTTGGGCCACCGCATCCGACTGCGGCAACAAAGCCATGAGGCTGGGCGGCGCTGCGTTTGCGCGCGTGTTGCGATTGCGCGTCTGCGCCTGGCCGTTAATCGCGAAGGCGCCGAAAATAGTGATGAGGAGAAGTGCGAAGTTAATAAATCTGTTGTTCATTCAGGAAAACCTTTCTTGATAAGCGAACTCAGGGATTCAAACGAGGTGCTTTGAGTTGCTTGCGAAGATCGTCGAAACCAATCTTTTCATACCCGGCCGGGATTTGAAAAAGCGTCTTTTCAGGGTCGAGGGAGATGTCCGAAAGCTCCATCGTGGTGCGGGCGCCGTCGGCGGACTTTGTTTCAGATTTGATCGGCATGTTCAAAGCTTCGTCGATCCACATCAACGTCTCGCTTTGGGTGACGTTTTCCGAGGCCGAAGCGTTAACAACGACGCGATATTTGTGCGTGTTGCGACCCGCGATCGGTTCGTTTCCGAGGGACTGATAAGTCGTTTGGACCGGATCGAGATGCAGCAGGCGATCAGGTGAATTGTCCTCCGTCTCGGGTTCCGTAACGGCTTCATCCGCTGTTGCAGCGGCATAGAGTTTCGCTTCCGGGAACACGACAAAGCGTCCTTCTAACAGGTCGAGATAAACAACTCGCGGCGACGCCGTTTCCGGTTCTTCGCGGCGCAGTGGTCCATCTTTGGCGATCGATGTTTTCGTGACGGTCGTTTCGCCGTTGGCGGTGACGGTCGTGATGGTCCGTGTTGCGCGATAACGATCCGGTTCTTTTGTTTGAAACGGAGGAGTGCTCGAGACTGCGGTGTCGACAGCGGGGACTACGTTCGGCGGTGGTTCGCTCGCGTTGCGGCACGAGCCGAGCAGACAGAGTGCAAGCATTAACAGTGCGGGGCGACATTGCCTGCGCACCCCACTCATACTCGTCGCCATACTCGTTCCAGCAACAGTGCCAAACCCATGCCGCCGCTCACGCAGAGAGTCGCCAGCCCGAGTTTCGCTTCTCGTTTGTGCATTTCGTGGAGCAGCGTCGTCGTGATGCGAACTCCGGTGCAGCCGATCGGATGGCCCAACGCGATCGATCCGCCGTTGACGTTCAAACGATCGGCCGGGAAGCCCAGGTCGCGATCGCAGGCGATCACTTGCGCCGCGAACGCTTCGTTCAACTCGATCAGATCGATTTGATCGATGGTGAGTTTTTGCCGTGCGAGCAACGCGCGAATCGCGGGCACTGGTCCAATGCCCATGATCTCGGGCGCGACGCCGGTGATCTCGTAATCGACGATCCGCGCCTGCGGTTTAGCGTTCGATTGTTTCAGTCCTTCTTCGCTCAAGACAACGAGCGCCGCAGCGCCGTCTGTGATGCCGGAAGAGTTGCCCGCTGTGACTGTGCCTTCTTTCGAGAAGACGGGCGACAGCTTGGCGAGATCCTGCAGTGTTGTTCCGGCGCGGCAGTGTTCGTCGCGTGCGAAGGTCGTCTTACCTTTTCGCCCTTCGACCCCTTCGACTTCGAGCGGCAATACTTCGTCGTCAAACCGTCCCGACTCGATCGCCGCTTGCGCGCGCTGTTGCGATCGTAGCGCGAACTGGTCCTGTTCCTCGCGCCGGATCTCGTATTGGCGTGCGAGATTTTCCGCTGTCTCACCCATGATGAGTCCTGACAACGGATCGGTGAAACCGTCGCGATACATGCCGTCGACGAGTTGCGTGTTGCCCATGCGCATGCCCCAGCGCGCGCCTTCGGCGAAATATGGAACGCGCGACATGCTTTCCGTTCCACCTGCGAGCACCGCGTCTGCGCGGCCGAGCATGATTTCCTGCGCCGCGAGAATGATCGCTTTCAGACCCGAGCCGCACGCCTGGTTGACGGTGAAAGCCGGAACCGTTTGCGGCACGCCGGCGCGAAAAGTGATCTGGCGGCCGACGTTTGGTCCACCGCCAGCCTGTCGCGCGCAACCCCAGATCGCTTCGGCGATCTGTTCCGGCGCGACGCCCGCGCGACGCAGGCTTTCTTTCGCGACTGCCACGCCCAAGATCCGCCGCCGACCATGACGCCAGCGTGCCGCCAAATTTGCCGATTGGAGTTCTTACTGCCCCTGCGAGATAAACGTTCTTCATAGTTGACCAAAAATGGTAGCACAGGGTAGAAGTATCGCTGAAACATCTCAAATTTTGTTTTGTCTTTATTCGTGATGTCTGTGGTTCCTCACACCATGCTTGTCGCACTGCTTCAGGAACATGCCGAGTGGCTCTTCGTCTCTGGCGGCGAGGCGCTGTCGTTACGGCGATCTGAGATCGAGATCAGCGTCTCGCACGATCGTTTAATGCTGGCTTGTTGGACTGAAAAGGGAACTCGCACGTGGCGCGTTCTCGATTGGCAGTGGAATGGGCGAATGCTGTTGTTGCATGCCTCGCGCAGAATGGGCGCCGAACGAGCGCGTTTGGAATTGATTCCGCGTGCTTCAGCGACGGCCATCGCCGCCACGATCCGCACTGCTCGACAAGCTCGTTGCAACCAGCTTCGCGAGACTCGCCTGCGATTACCAGCCGTACGCGACGATCGAACGTTGCGCGTTGAGTCCCGGCACACGTCCCGGACAACCGGGTCGCTACGCACGCATTCTCCTGCGTTGCAAAGGAGAACGAATCGCCGTCACTGGACCAGTCATCTCCGATCAACCTTCGAGTGTCGACGCATTTTTATCTTCTACGTTGCTGTGGTTTACACGCACGCGAGACCGCACGAAGCCGCCATACGTCGAACAACTCTGGCTGATCGTCAACACCGAGCTCGTTAAGCCGCTGTGTTATCGCGTCGCTCTGCTGCGAGACAGTTTGAGAGATGTCATCAACGTATTCGCCGTCGACGATGATCTGCGCGAGCTAACGCCAGTCGCCTGTCCCGATCGCGAGGAACTATGGACCAGGAAACTGGCGCGTTTCCCTCCCGTTCCCCGTGCAACACTCAGCGCTCAAACACAAGCCATCGTCGCCGAAGCGCCGGAAGCGATCGACGTCGTTCACGCTCGTCACGGCCAAACGCTCCGATACTTCGGATTGCCTTTCGCCCGCGTCCGCTCTTTGCTTGGTGTTGAAACGATCTGGTTCGGGATCGACGCCGCACATCGTCGCTTGCTCGACGAAACCTCGCAGCGCGATTGGCAGAACTTACTCAAAGACTTGCGCGAACATCGCTCCGCATCGTCGCTCGATCATCGTCATGCGTTCTATCGCACCGCCGCCGAAGCGTGGCTCGAATCGTTACTGCGCCGAGACATCACCAAACTCGATCCCGGCCTGATCATCGCGCCGCTACACGCACAGTTTCGCACCGCCCACAGCGGCAAACTCGGCATCCGGCCGATCGATCTGCTCGCTCTACGCCAGGACGGTCGCCTGGTTGTGATCGAACTGAAAGCTTCGGAAGATCGCGAGCACGTCTTGCAGGGTGCGGATTACTGGCGGCGCGTCGAAGCGCATCGCCGCCGCGGTCACATCGCAAAAGCAAAACTCTTCGGCGACAAAAGAATCAAAGACGAACCGCCCCTGGTCTATCTCGTCGCTCCAACCCTGCGCGTCCACCCTTCTTTCCAAACCCTCGCCCGCCTCATCTCCCCCGACCTCGAACTCTATCGCTTCGACATCAACGAAGACTGGCGCCACGGCATCCGCGTCATGCGCCGCCTGGCCTTACACGGCGATTAGTGGTAAATGCCATTAATGGGAAACTGTTCTTCCGCGGTCCACTCTCGGTGAGTCAAGCTGAATTTCAAACTCCTGAACCACTACTCCAGGAGCAAGCATTTGCGTCGAAAAATGTTCGGACTCTTTCTTCAGTGCTTCGACCAACGATTCTCGTGGAACTTCCGTGTGTGGGTCCTTTGGGTTGTGCCCGCCGGGATGCTTTCCAGCCATCGTGGACATAAAGGTTTGCAGGACACCGTCGCTAGACTTGTTGCTCCGTTTCTTTTTGAAACCTCGCCAGATGTCTAATGGATTAGCGTTGCGGCTTCCGTGGTGGCCGACCTTATACACGTCTACGTCCTTCAGCATCTCGACTACATTTGACTTTGAGAGTGCGTATTCCCAGTTCTCGATCTGCGCATCTCCGGGGAAGAGCAATTTACGACCGCCGACTTCGATGAGCAGGATGACGCTGGTATTGTTCATCACGTTATCAAGCACACGGACTAGCTGGAGTAGTTGGGTGCCGCGTATAGCATTCATGCGGCGAATCAACCAACGCGTTTGTGGCGGAGCGAGGTGCGGGGCTGTAGGCACAGCGCTACGAAAGGCACCTGCTGATTCGAAGACGTATTTTTCGTTGCCATTTGCTTTCCCGGCTTTCCCGGTACTTCCGGCGGCGGCCTGAAGCATCCAGAACTGCGCTGCATCTTTCGAGCGCATCGAGGTGATATCTTCGGATTGCGTGAGGTCTGGAGGGCCAAGGACCCTGACCGTGACACCCGGCAATTCTGATTCGATATCGAGCGGCTCATCCTCGTAGCGCACGAAAAGAGCACGGCCCGCTTCGCCCATGGCAATCAGGTTTTTCACCGCCGAAATATTCTTAAGATTGTCTTCGCCAAGGAAAGCAAGATGTCCGCTCAGATTGTATCCGAACCTGAGGTGCTTCTCCTCTTCTGTAACCGAGGCGGCTACCATCTCCATATCCCTTAGTGTTTTTCGGGCCAGAGCGAGGCCTTTTCCTTCGACAGTAGTTGCGTGCTTCGCATCGGTTTCGGCCTTCGGGTCTTCAGTCCACGGCATGATCACTACGTTTGGATTGCACGAACGAATAACGTCACCAGTGCCTTCCTTGACGGGGTCACTGCTGGTGGCGAACCCGCCGATATGGTCCTGGTGACGGTGCGTGGCCACGAGAACGTGGATCTTGTTCTCGCAATGGCGGCGGATGTCTTCCGCTACCATCATCATCAAGTCCTTGGGGGCGCCCTTTGGCTTGGCTGTGCTGCCGAAATCAATCAGCACGTGTCGGCGCTGCATTCCGTAGTGGAACGTCAGAAGAAAGCAGTCACCGAAACCGACCTGATAGCTACGGAGAGTCAGTCTGTCAGGACGGGAAGAATTCGTCAGTTTCCTCGAACGGCTGCGGCTGGCTCCCTGCGATTTCTTCGAGGCTTTCTTCGATTTTTTCCTGGAGGTAGTCATCTTCCAGATCTCCTTCAGTGTCGGTATCGATGGGGGAAAGTTCCGTAACGTAGCCGGTGCATATCGGCGAATCGTCTCTGTGAGGGATCTTCTACTTCAAACGCCTCCGGCCCTTCGGAATTCCAGAGGTGCGCCAACCGGCTCGTCTGTTTCACGGGGATTGAGCAGACGGTTGCGGACGTTGAACTTCAACTGACCGAACTCGTCGAAAATCAGCGCTCCGCCACCATAGAGCCGACACCTCCTGATTGTCAGGCATGTCACCGCGGAATCTTGATACCCAGGTGTTTCACCTCAAAGGCTCGCAGGCTGAGATATTGGTAATACTCGGCGACTGTTTCGCGGAGGACAAAGCCGTCATCGGGATTGGTGCGCACGCTTGGACGAACGGAGATGACGCGTGTGTAGGCATTTTCCTCCAGACCGAGGTCTTTCCGATTCTCCCAGATGAAACGAAACATCTCGTCCGGATCGCGGAGCATCGAGTCGAGGCGAATGCGGTCATAGCGCAGGGTACAGGTAGGTGCT
Source organism: uncultured Acidobacteriota bacterium (assembly GCA_963770215.1). Taxonomy (GTDB): domain Bacteria; phylum Acidobacteriota; class Blastocatellia; order Pyrinomonadales; family Pyrinomonadaceae; genus PSRF01. The sequence continues at coordinate 109,084 of CAVYOP010000003.1, read as the reverse complement.
TCCCAAATGCCGGGCTCGGGACCGCTGGCCTTTGAAGTTGGTCTGATTTCGTACTCCTCGAAGCTTTGAAGCAATGTTTGGCGGAAGCGATACTTCGAGTCATCAGGCCTGATTTCACGGTCGGCCGTAAGCATCGCGCTTAGAAAGTCACTAAACTCGAGGTCAGTCGGAGGGGAGTAGTCGAGAGCACGGATCACCATCGTCAATAGGTAGTCGGCCACGGCCGCGCCTTCTTCGACCACGCGCGCTCGACTAAGAAATCCTGAGAGCTCTTCCTCTGGTCCGACGTTTTCCACGTACCTTAGTGAAGCATTGTTGGCCGCGGCTGTTTGTGAGTCAGAGCGGGAGCGCCGATCCCGCACAGTCTTGCTGCCTAAACTTCGGATCCTCTTCACCCACACCAGGAGGAAGGCGTTCATGACGGCGGCGACCAGCACCTCCCCACGAAGATGCGGCTCGTTGAATTGATCCGGGTCGATTAATTTTTCCATGGAATAATCTGCCGGAGTCAGTCTCACAGATCGCCGTAGCGCGCCCTTGCGTACACCTGACATCTCGTCCGCTTCACCCGACTCGTTTCCGACCTCTTCCGCCAATCCAGTCAGTAGCGATTCGCGAAGTTCCTCGAATCGGAGGCTTTCAACGTCGATCAATTCAGGATCGTCCGCGACCATCTTGGCCCCGTGGCTTCGCTTCTCAATGAAGTGTTTATCAATAATCAGTTCCACGACTTGCGGCAGGGAAAAGATCGAGAGCAGTGCGACGATGTCCGCGAAGCCTTCGTGAAAGCCAGCTTGTTCCGGCGAGGACGGGTCAGTGTAGCGGCGGCGCAAACCATCGAGCAGCGCATGTGTTGTTTCATGGACAATCACATCGTGAGAGAGGCAAGTGAAGACCCAACTGCACCGTTGTTGCTCTTTGAGGTCGTCCTCTTGATCCGGGTGGTTGTTTTGCCCGTTGACTTCCGCCTTCGGGAAATAGCCAAATAGCAACGCTCGGTCGTCCTTGGAATAAAATGCATTGGCATCGGCGAAAGCGTGTGGCGCAACTTGAAGCTGGTGACCGAGGAAACTCCAGCCTACGCGGCGTCCCAGCGCGAACTCGAATCGCGCAAGGGTACGCATGATTATGGCGTAGACGTTTTGCGCATGAAATTGAGGGTCGTTCAGAAGAACGTCATCCCTCTCTCTGTGGAAGGGATCGTTGTATGTACCGTCTTCAAGAATCCTATATTCGAGCGCCGGGTGCAGGACGCCATTACGAGGAGTCATAATCGACAACTTGAACGCGGTAGCCGCGTGGTCCCGGGGCCAGTTCCTCGGCCGGGATGGAGACTTGGGCGGTAAGTATTTCCCCATTGATTTTGACGCTCGGATCCTGAGCAATAATGGTTAGTTCCTGAGTGCGGCGTAGGGCCGGCGAGGGCATAGGCTCTGCTCCTTATCAAAGGCATGTTCACCATGATTGACGAGAAAGACTACCTACCTCCTATGTACTCAACAGCCAGAACATTTCACACCGATAGAGGTCGCGTGTGAAAGTAGGCCGCCGACAGGTATCAGATCCGCCGAAGTAGGTCAGTGCTTCACGAAGATACTGTCTTCTTCCTTGCGCACGGGTGGCGGTGGCTGCGCTGGTGGCGGGGCGGCGGGAGTGGTCATGTGGGTGAGGGTGTCGTCGGCGGAGTAGATGCCGGCGACGCGCATCTTGAATTCGTCGGGATTCGATGCGTTGTGCAGCGCTTCTTCCTGCGTGATGAGTCGCGACTGAAGTAGATGAAACAGCGATTGGTCGAACGTCTGCATCCCGTATTGCGACGTTCCCGCCGCAATGGCTTCGCGAATCATGTAAGTCTTTTCTTCGTTGATGATGTGATCGCGGATGAACGCCGTTGACACGAGGACTTCAATCGCCGGCACGCGGCCGGCTCCTTTCGCCGCGCGCACAAGTCGCATCGAGATCACTGCCTTCAAAATACCGGCCAACTGAATACGCACTGACTTCTGTTGATGCGAGGGAAACGAAGAGACGATACGCGTGATCGTTTCTGTTGCGTCGAGCGTGTGCAGAGTTGATAAGACGAGGTGGCCCGTTTCGGCGGCTGTCAATGCGGTTTCGATCGTCTCGTGGTCGCGCATTTCGCCGACGAGGATGACGTCCGGATCCTGTCGCAGCGCGCCGCGAAGCGCATCAGCGAACGAACGCGTATCGACGTCGACTTCGCGTTGCGTCACAAACGATTGCTTGTCGCGATGTAGAAACTCGATCGGATCTTCGATCGTGACGATGTGTCCACTGCGCGTTGAGTTGATCGTGTCGATCATCGCCGCCAGCGTAGTCGACTTACCCGATCCCGTCGCGCCGGTCACGAGGATCAACCCGCGACGTTCTTCGGCGATCTTGTCGATCACCGGCGGCAGGCCGAGTTGCGCCGTGCTCTTGGTGGAATCGGGAATGACGCGCAGCACGATGCTGACGGTGCCGCGTTGCTGAAAGATGTTGGCGCGAAAACGTCCGAGCCCCGAAACGCCGTAGCCGATGTCGACCTCCGACACTTCCTTGAACCGCTGCTTCTGCTGGTTGGACATCATCGAAAACGCCATGTCCAGCGTGTCTTCCGGCTTCAAACGCGGCGCGTCTTCGACGGGGTGAAGCTCACCTCCGATGCGCATCACGGGGAAGGCGCCGACCTTGAGATGGAGGTCCGAAGCGGCATGACCACAGGCAATTCGCAGTAGTTCGTCAATTTTTACGGCCATGAGACGTAGTGAAACCTTTCGGGGACTTGGAACGAGGTGATTTTGGGGACTTCTGCGCGGGAAGGAGCGCTGGCTTTAACTTTAGAAGCTTCAACTCGCGCTTGGCTGAATTGCGCCGCAGCGAATATACCACAGATTACGCGGGGTCGCGCAATCTGTGGCTTTTCAGAGTGTGGCGCTAGCAGAGTCTAGAAATTAGTCGCGGGCGGCCGTGTGATAGGTGAGAATCGGCGTCGTGTCGTCGGTCGCGTTTTCGATGCTGCGACGGGCGAAGCCATCCGGGTTTGAAGATGTATTTTGCTCGTTCACGTAGGTCAGCCACGGGCCGGGAGCGGGCCGCTCGCCTTTGGTGATTTCGAAGAACCGCTTCTGAATCTTCTCGGTAATCGGACCGCGTCCGCCGCTTCCTACCGTGATGCGATCAACTGAACGAATCGGCGTAACTTCCGCGGCCGTGCCGGAGAAGAAGAGCTCGTCGGCGACATAAAGTGCGGCGCGTTGAATCGTGCGCTCCTTAATGGTAATGCCAAGCTCCTGACAAATCTGGATCACGCTGTCGCGCGTGATGCCCGGCAGGATCGACGACGAAAGCGGCGGCGTCAGAACGATGTCGCCTGAGACGAGGAAGATGTTCTCGCCGGAACCTTCCGAGACGTAACCGCGATCGTCGAGCGCGATACCTTCGGCGAAGCCATTCAACAACGCTTCCATCTTGATCAACTGCGAATTCATGTAGTTGGCGCCGCTCTTGGCCATCGCCGGCATCGAATTAGCGGTCAACCGTTGCCAGGTTGAAACGCAAGCGTCAACGCCCTGCTCGATCGCTTCGGCGCCCAGGTACTTGCCCCAGTCCCACGCGCCGATGTAGCAAGCAAGCGGATTCGGAAACGGATTCACGCCAAACGCAGGATGCTCTTCGTCAAGACTGCGAAACAGGATCGGGCGAAGGTAGCACTGGTCCATACCGCTGCGGCGCACCAGTTCGGTAGAAGCGTCGCACAACTGGTCGAGCGTGAGCTCATGGTCCATGCGGTAGATCTTGGCCGAGTTAAGAAAACGCTGCATGTGTTCGCGCAGCCGGAAAACAGCGGGACCTTGCTTCGTGGAGTAACAGCGGATGCCTTCAAAGACGCTGGAGCCGTAATGAAGCACGTGCGACATCACGTGGACCTTCGCGTCGTTCCAATTGATGAATTCTCCATCATGCCAAACGACATCGCAGATACGTGGTGTGCTTACGTCTTTTACTTTGCCTTCTTTTGAAAACATATTATTTACTCCTTAGGGAATTACGGAATTAACGGATCGGAGGCGGGCCTCACCGTGCCGCGGAACAATCAACAACCGGAACTCGGTCCTCTATTACAGCGCTGAATGGAAGTCAGACATCGCACAATACAGTAGTTAAGCTTCGCTTGGCAAGAACGCTTGCCTACTGTAATTATGCTTGCGTAACATCCAAAATGCGACAGCGGAAACAATGGATTATCGACCAGCCAATCACTCATTTAAAACTCACCAGTTGCCTCGTATTTACGTCTCTTTTGTTGCTAACGTTTCCAGCCTGCCGGCCTGATCCAACGATGAACCAAAACAATCAGACCATCCCATTGAGTGAAACTACGAATAACGATCCGGTTTCAATCCACCAGCGCGCGATTGCCATCGACATGCACGCCGACACGGCCCAACGGCTGCTGGACGAGCAAGTGGATTTGCAACAGGAGCTTAATGATGGGCACTTCGACGCCGTGCGCGCGAAAAACGGCGGTCTCGACGCGCAATTCTTCTCGATCTGGGTCGAGCCGCAGTTGTTTGGCGGCGGTGGCGCGAAGGCGATGAAACGGGCCGACGATCAGATCGCGGCAGTTCGCGCCCTCGCCGAAAAACACCCGGAAACATGGGCTCTTGCGACTTCCGCCGACGACATCAGAAACGCCGTCAAACAAGGCAAAATCGCGGCATTGCTGGGACTTGAAGGCGGTTACGCGATTGACGAAAGACTGGAAAACGTACAGCGCTATTACGACCTGGGTGTTCGATATATGTCGCCGGCGTGGAGCGTCAGCACGAGTTGGGCCGGATCATCCGGCGACGAAGTCGGAAAGACTCGCGGCTTGAACGAGTTTGGCAAAAACGTCGTGCGCGAGATGAATCGACTCGGCATGATGATCGACGTGTCGCACGTTTCCGATCCGGCGTTCTGGGACATCGTCAACACTTCAACGGCGCCCGTGGTCGCGACGCATTCGGCGTGTCGCGCCATCGCTGACGTTCCGCGAAATCTGACTGACGACATGATCCGTGCGCTGGCGAACACCGGCGGTGTCGTTAATGTGATCTTCTATCCGGAGCATCTTGAACCGGGTTGGAGCCGGAAGAAGAAACAGGTTGACGCAGAGATCGCGGCGATGGTCCAACAGGCGTCGGCTGACGAGCCTGGCGACGCTGTGCACAAGAAGATGGCGCGCGATCGCGTGCGACAGGAGGAGTACGCGCGCCGGTTGCCGCCGGTTACCGTGGCGCGCATCGTGGACCATATCGATCACATTGTGAAATTGGTCGGAGTCGATCATGTTGGCATCGGATCTGACTTCGACGGCGTTCAGATCACGACGTCGGATTTGGCGACAGTTGCCGAGTTGCCAAACTTGACGAAAGAGCTGTTGCGGCGTGGTTATTCGGAAACTGATGTGAACAAGATTCTTGGTGGAAACATGTTGCGCGTGCTGGATGCAATGAAGAGATGAAACGACCGCCTCGCAAGCCAAGAATAGGTTTCCATGCTCCGATTAAGGGAGGAGTTCACAACGCGCTGATCGTCGCGAAAGACACGGGTTGCGATACCGTGCAGTTATTCTCACGCAACCCGCGTGGATGGATGGCGAAACCGCTCACCCTCGAAGAGGTGCAGTTGTTTCGCAAGGTCCGCAGGCAGACGCGGATCTCACCGGTGTTGATCCACTGCAACTATCTCGTGAATCTCGCGGCTGTTGACAATGTGTTTCTGCAAAAGTCGCGCGAGTCGTTTCGTGAGGAAGTCGAGCGAGCGTTGTTGCTCGGCGTCGACTATCTCGTCGTGCATCCCGGCAGCGCGCGGGGCGCGTGCGAAGCTGACGGCATTGCGCTTTGCGCGAAGAGTTTGAAGATCGCGTGCAAGGGGTTGAAGTTTGACAAGCTTCGCATCCTGCTCGAAAACACCGCCGGACAAGGCGACTGCATCGGTCATCGTTTCGAACATCTCGCAACGCTCATGGACTTGTGTCCGAAACTCCCGCTCGGCGTCTGTTTCGACACCGCGCACGCTTTCACTGCCGGTTACGACATCCGCGAAGAAGATGGACTCGATGCATTGATCCAGCGGATGCAGAAAACTGTCGGCATCAGGAATGTCCGCGCCATTCACTTCAACGATTCGCGCGCCGTCTACAATTCGCGCGTCGATCGCCACTGGCACATCGGCGAAGGACACATCGGAACCGACGCTCTCCGCCGCGTCGCCCAACATCCGAAACTGAAACACGCCGCCTTCATTCTCGAAACCCCCTACGACGATCCGCGCGCCGACCTGAAGAACCTTTCGCTGTTGCGGTCGTTCGTTTCTTAGAATTAACCTCAGTGCTCTTCGCGTCTCTCGGCGTTCTCTGCGATTGAACATGAGCGAAACGCAGAGAGCGCCGAGAGTTGCAGAGGGCGCAGAGTTCAGATCCTTTGCACCTTTTTATTGACTCGTTCAGAACGCGCCTCATATCATCACGTTCATGCTTCGACGTTCCTCCACCCTTCTTTTGTGTTCCGCGTTGATGCTCGCATTTGCATCTTCGTGTCTCGCGCAAACAGCGCCAACCACTCCTATCGACCAGGCCAGCCTTACGAAGATCCTTGGCTTCGAGAATGAGCGTAGCGGCGACAAACCAGGTGGCTGGTTTGCCAATCCGCCCGGCACGGTCTTCAACGACGACAAGATCATCCACGGCGGCAAATGGTCGGTGCGCATTGAACGCGACGCCCAAAGCGGCGGTGAGTTTTCGGTGATTGGCAGATCTGTCTCCTGGGAGTTCTCGGGCAGACGAATTGAGATGCGCGGGTTCCTGCGAACTGAAAATGTCACGGGCTATGCCGGACTTTGGATGCGCCAGGACAACGGCCCGGAGATGCTTTCGCTCGAGAACATGCAGCGCCAGCAATTGAAAGGAACGCATGATTGGGCCGAGTATCGGATCTCATTGCCGGTTCGCGAAGAAACGCGCTCGCTGGTTTTCGGATTCCTGATGGCCGGTACCGGCAAAGCGTGGGCGGATGATTTACAAATTTTCGTCGACGGCAAGCCACTTTGGGATACGACAAAAGCTCTAAAAGTCGAGACGGCTCTCGATCGCGATCACGAATTCGACAGTGGTTCCCGCATCGCGCTCGCCGAACTCTCCAACGTTCAAATTCAAAACCTCGCAACACTTGGCAAGGTGTGGGGATTTCTGAAGTATCACCATCCGCTGATCACTGGCGGCCAGCGTCATTGGGACTACGACTTACTGCGCGTGCTGCCTTCGATCCTTTCGGCACGCGATCGCAACGCGGCCAACGCGATACTGGCGAAATGGATAGGAGAGCTTGGCGCGGTCAAACCCTGCGCGTGCGTAAAACTGGACGAGACCGAGATCCACCTCCGTCCCAGGCTCGCATGGCTCGCCGATAAGGAACTCCTCGGCACTGAGTTGAGCGCCAGCCTGCAATCGATTTATGCCAACCGGGTGGTTAATACCAAGCAATTCTACGTCTCCAAAGCACCGAACGTCGGAAACCCGTCGTTCGATTACGAACTGAGTTACTCGAATATCAAGTGGCCCGATCCCGGATTCCAGCTTGTTGCGCTTTATAGATTTTGGAACATCATCGAATACTGGTTTCCATATCGCGACCAGTTGTCTGAGGACTGGGACAAAGTATTGATCGACTTGCTGCCCAAGGTCGCCCTGGCAAATAGTGCGGACGGCTACCAACTTGCGATGATGGAGTTGATTGCAAGGGTCCACGACAGTCACGCTAACCTATGGAGCTCGCTCAGAGTCCGGCCACCTACCGGTGCTTGCCAGATTCCCGTGAATGTTCGCTTCGTCGAAGGCCGTCCGGTGATTTCAGGCTATGCCGGACAGGCGGGCGAAACCAGTGGAATGAAACACGGCGACATAATCACCGAACTTGATGGTGTGAGCGTCGCGAAGCTGATGGAACGTTGGCGGCCGTATTACGCTGCGTCCAACGAATCGGCTCGATTGCGGGATATCGGTTTTCAGATGACGCGCGGAGAATGTGGCAAGGCGAGGATACGCGTCGACCGGAATAATGTCGCGCTGGAGATCAGCTCCGAACGGATCTCTCCCAAAGAGCTCAACGCCGTTGCCTACACACACGACCTTCCCGGTGAGACTTTCCGACTGCTGTCGAAAGATGTGGCTTATCTAAAGCTCTCTAAAGTTAAGGTGGAAGAGGCTACGAAGTACGTCCAGTCGGCGGCAGGCACGAAAGGTTTGATCATCGACATTCGCAACTATCCTTCAGAGTTTATGGTCTTTGCCCTGGGAACGCTCTTGATTGACAAAGAAACTGATTTTGTTCGCTTTACTGAAGGAGACCTGTCCAATCCGGGCGCGTTTAAGTGGGGGAAAATATTATCGCTGAAACCAGAGCCGCCGCATTATCCGGGCAAGGTCGTGATTCTGGTTGACGAACTCTCACAGAGTCAGGCGGAATATACGACGATGGCGTTTCGTTCCTCGCCGCGAGCCAAAGTTATCGGCAGCACGACCGCGGGCGCCGATGGGAACGTCTCGATGATTCCTTTGCCGGGCGGCTTTCGCTCGATGATTAGCGGAATCGGCGTCTTCTATCCTGACAAGAAACCAACTCAGCGCGTGGGGATCATTCCGGACCGCGAAGTAAAGCCTACTATTAACGGCATCCGTGCCGGCCGCGATGAAGTGCTGGAGGCTGCGATCCGTGAGATTGTAGGGAATGCTGTCCCGGCCGCGCAGATCGAAAAAATGATCAAGCATTGATTCTGACCAACACCTCTGCGTGTCTCTGCGGCCCTCTGCGTTCTCTGCGGTAAACAAGCGCCGCACGAATAAAACCGCAGAGACGCAGAGGGCCGCAGAGACACGCAGAGAAATCGAGAACTTGATAGACAGGCTATACCCTGGCTGCTAAAATCCAACCAATGTTTGTGCAGCCGATAACCATCCTCGTCCTAACGGTGCCGCTTTCGCGTCGCGCACTGTAGCGCGGCCTGGCGGAGCGGCGCAGCCAACTCACAACACCCGTAAGCAAAATCTAACAAAATTGTCGAACGCTTTGTGCGCTCTGCGCAAAACGTGTTAAGTAAGATTGGACAACGTTATGGACGAAAAATACTTTCCCGAACAGATCGAAACCAAGTGGCAGCAACACTGGAACGATACCGGCGCTTTTCACGCGAAAGACGGCGATTCGCGCGAGCGGTTCTATGCCCTCGAGATGCTGCCCTACCCGTCAGGCTTCCTGCACATGGGCCATGTGCGCAACTACGCCATCGGCGACGCCGTCGCCTGGTTCAAACGTTTGCAGGGCTTCAATGTGATGCATCCCATCGGTTGGGACAGCTTCGGCCAACCTGCCGAACAGGCCGCGATCAAACGTGGCGTGAACCCGCGCGACTGGACCGAAGACAACATCGCGCACATGCGCGGACAGTTGCAGCGTCTCGGCATCAGCTACGACTGGTCGCGCGAGATCGCCGCGCATCGTCCTGATTATTACAAGTGGGACCAGTGGTTCTTCCTGAAGATGTACGAGCGCGGGTTGGCGTACAAGAAAACCTCGCAGGTGAACTGGTGTCCGAAAGAAGAAACCGTGCTGTCGAACGAACAGTCGTCAGGCGGGATCTGCTGGCGTTGCGGCACAGTCGTCGAGAAGCGTGATTTGGAACAGTGGTTCCTGCGCATCACCGATTACGCGGAACAACTCGTCGCCGACATGAAACAGATCGAAGCCGGCTGGCCCGAGAAAGTGTTGAAGCGTCAACGCGACTGGGTGGGACGCAGCGAAGGCGCGTTTGTCGAGTTTGCCGTCAAAGACAGCGACCAGAAGATACGTGTGTTTACGACGCGCATCGACACGATCTACGGCGCGACGGCGATCGTGTTGTCCGGCGAGCATCCGCTGTTGCAGGAGTTGCTGAAAGACTCCGCGTTGAAGGGCGATGTCGAAGCGTTTGCGGAGAAAGTCAGAAATGAGAAGGCGAGTCGCACCGATCTGGCGGCTGAAGAAGAGAAGGAAGGTCTCAACACAGGTGTGTTGGCGATCAATCCGTTCAGTGGCGAATCGTTGCCGGTGTGGGTGGCGAACTACGTCCTGGTCGAGTATGGCACTGGCGCAGTGATGAGCGTGCCCGGGCACGACGAGCGCGATTTCGAATTTGCGCAGAAGTATTCGTTGCCGATTCGGCAGGTGATTGCGCCGGTAACTCACGAGCAACTGCGATCCGAACCGGTGGCGACCACGGGCGGTGACAGTTCCGCCGAGATGAAACACTCGTTCACCGATTACGGCGTCTTGATCAATAGCGGTGAATGGGGCGGCAAAACTTCCGCAGAAGCAATTGCCGAGATGTCGGCGTACGCGAAAGAGAAAGGTTTCGGCGAAGGCGCGGTGACGTATCGCATTCGCGACTGGGGCGTGTCGCGCCAACGCTTCTGGGGCGCGCCCGTGCCGATCGTTTATTGCGACAAGTGCGGAATGGTGCCGGTGCCTTACGATCAGTTGCCGGTTGTGTTGCCCCAGACGGCGGCGTTTACGGGAACTGGCGAATCGCCGTTGGCGGGCGTGCCGGAGTTTGTCAACACGACGTGTCCGCAGTGTGATGGTCCAGCACGACGCGAGACTGACACGATGGATACGTTTGTCGATTCGTCGTGGTACTTCTTCCGCTATCTCGATCCGCATAACGAGAATGCGCCGTTCGATCCGGAGATCGCGAAACAATGGACGCCGGTGGACCAGTATGTCGGCGGCGACTCTCATGCAGTGATGCACCTGATCTACACGCGCTTCTGGAACAAGTTCATGCGCGACATCGGCATGGTCGGTTCCGACGAGCCCGTGAAGCGATTGTTGACGCAGGGAATGGTGACGAATCGCGTCGGCGATACTGACGAATGGAAGGCGATGTCGAAGAGTCTCGGCAACGGCGTCGATCCGGACGAGATGATCGCTGCGTTTGGCGCTGATGCGACGCGGCTGTTCGTGTTGTTTGCCGCGCCGGTCGAAAACGAGCTGCGTTGGTCTGACACGGGCATCGAAGGCGCCGTGCGATTCCTGCGCCGCGTGTATACGCTGGTGTGGAGATGGCACGAGCGGCTCTCGACGCGCGACGACGGAGAGCCGGCGGAGTTTAGCGACGGCGCTCGCGCTTTGCGGCGCAAGACGCACCAGACGATCGCGAAGATCACGAGCGACTTCGAACACTTGCACTTGAACACGAGTGTCGCGGCGTTGATGGAGTTGTTCAATCAGTTGATGGAGTTCAATGCCGATCCTGCGCAAGCTTCGGCATCTGACGTGTTCGCCGTTCGTGAAGCGTTGGAAGCGTTGGTCGTGATGTTGACTCCGTTTTCGCCGCACATCGGGGAAGAGCTGTGGGAGAAGTTGGGACATTCCGGCGGCTTGCTAAATGAACGTTTGTTGAGTGACGCGCCGCCGTGGCCCAAGGCCGATCCGGAGCTCGCGCGACGCGAAGAGCTGGAGATCCCGGTTCAAGTCAACGGCAAACTCCGTTCGCGCGTGATTGCTTCGCCCGAGGTCTCGGAAGATGAGCTGAAAGCTTCGGCGCTGGCCGACGAACGGATTCGTGCGTTGATTGACGGTCACGAAGTGGTGAAGGTCGTTGTGGTGCCTCGCCGTTTGGTGAATATCGTCATCAAATCTGCTTGAACTGTGTATACTTTGCCGAGTGAAAGAATGTCCTTCCTGTAGGCGTTGTTTTCCTGATGAGACCAATCACTGTCCACAGGACGGTGATGAGACAACGCCGTCTCTTTTAGGTGAACCTACGCTCGATGCGCGCTACCTGCTCGAACGACGGCTCGGGCAGGGCGGCATGGGCGTCGTCTTTCAAGCGCGGCACATCTTTCTCAAAACTTCTCACGCCATCAAAGTCATCATTCCCGACCTGGTGGGAAACGATCCGATGCTCACGACGCGCTTTCGCCAGGAAGCTTTGGCAGCGGCCGCGATTCGACATCAGAACATCATCGCCGTGACTGACTTCGGCGTAGTGCGCAGCACGATGCCGTTTCTCGTGATGGAGTTTGTCAAGGGACGTTCGCTCCAGGACATCATGCAGAAAGAAGGAGCGATGCCGCCGCAACGCGCGTTTGAGTTTATCAGCGCGATCGCCTCGGGTATCGCCGCCGCTCACCGGCAGAACATCGTGCATCGCGATCTGAAGCCGTTGAACATCATGGTCCAGGACGACGTGCCGCCGTCGGAAGGCGTGAAGATTCTCGACTTCGGTCTCGCGAAGATCAAATCGGGTGAATTGCTCGGGTCGTTCATCCAGGCACAGACGAGCGGCTTGATGGGCTCTCCTTATTACATGGCGCCGGAGCAGTGGGGCGACGAAGAGCCGGATGCGCTCGCCGACATCTACAGCCTGGGCGTGATTCTCTACCAGATGCTCGCGGGTGAGGTGCCGTTCAAGGGCTCGTCGATTCCGTCGATCATGAAGAAGCACCTCACGATGCCGCCGCCGAGTTTCAACTCGATGGGTGTTTCAGTGCCGCCTGCGCTCGAAGCAGTGGTTCGTCATTCGTTGGAAAAAGAAATCTCGGAGCGCATCGACACTGTCGAAAACTTTATGAAAGAACTGCGCGCGGCAATGGCTGCCACGCCGTCCGTTCCGGCTGCGTTGCGTGAAACAGTGGCGCTCGATCCGAATCGCACGATCGCGTCGACAACGCCGCCGACAAGTATTCCGCCGGGTGCGATCCCGACAAACACGCAACCTCCGATCTCTACCGACACCAACTTCGAAACGTCTCTGGGTTCGATTTCCAACACTAATGCAGAGCGAGAGCGAAGAGATCAGGAGCAGCAGCAGAAGTTGGACCGGATGGCCCAGCAGGCGAAAGAGCTTGAAGATCGACTGCAACGACTCTCCAGCAGTATGCCGCCTGCCACCGGCCACGATCCGGAAACGACTCACGTCCGGCCAGGTTCGACGGCTGTTGCCGGGGAAACTTTTCCTCGGCAGACACCGGGTGGTAAACCGATCACCGTAGACTTCGGCCACAAGCGGACGTCTCCCAAATTTCTTTTCATTGCGCTGGCGGTGCTTGGAGTAGTCGTGCTGGCGGGAGTTGGCATTACTGCTTACCTCGCGTTTCGTCCGCGCGCGCAAGACGACGATCCGCGTCCAACACCCACGCCGATCGCGAAATCCAATCTCGCCGTGATCGGCGGCGGGACCTTTATGATGGGCCGCGACGCTGGTCCACGTGAAGAGACTCCCGCGCATCCAGTCGACGTGCAACCGTTCCTGATGGACCGGACGGAAGTCAGCAATGCTGACTATGCCGAGTTCGTCACGGCGACCAAACACGCGGCGCCGTCTCACTGGATCAACAACCGCCCGGCGTTCGGCCAGGAACAATGGCCCGTCGTAAATGTGTCGTTTGACGATGCCGTTGCTTTCGCTGACGTGGCGCTCGAAACGCGATGGCGTGACTTATCGCTTGCCGACCGAAGAAGAATGGGAATACGCGGCGCGCAACGGTCAACGTGGAGATCTTTATCCCTGGGGATCGGATTGGCGTGAGGGCCTGGCAGTGTTGAAGGAAGCTACTCCGGCGGTCGTTGGTTCCCGTCCCGCGGGAGCGAACGAGTGGGGCGTTTTTGATTTAATTGGGAACGTTTGGGAATGGACCTCGTCAAAGATCTCCGTCTATCCCGGAATACTACGGTGATCCCCAGTAGTAAACAGGACCTGGTAGCGATTCGCGGCGGTTGTTATGTGACCGATCCCGCCAACCGTCGTCCGATTTCTCATGTCAGCGCGAGTTTGTGCCAGCCTCCACAAAAACGACGCTTTTGGGTTTCCGGTTGGTCAGGAGCGGTTCGTGATCCACGGATTAAAGCCGGGTAAGTTCCAGTTAGCTCATCCGGCAAAGCTGATCTACATTCCATCACAGTATTCTTCAATTATCCATAAGTTCTTATTGTCGAAATGCTTAACGAGGTTAGTCTCGATATTCGCCATCCAAACAGGCATTAGGAGAGTAATGATGAGAGCTAACGCAATACTGCGCGGGGCCGGATTAACTGTGGCCGCCCTCTGTCTGAGCCTTTCAGGAAGCGCTGCCCGAGCGCTTGCGCAGGACGTGGGCGTCGATGTCGGCGGCGGAGTTTTCAGGGCCAAGAATCCGAAGACCGAGAAGAAGACCACGGGCGAAACCAAATACCGGAACCTCGTCGGGCACCAGGACCACCGGAGCACGCGCGTGAGACCGTCGGCTGTTTCCGAAAGCGATCGAAGATTTGCTCGACAAAGGGAACGAGGCTCGCGATGCGAAGCGATTCGCCGAAGCTGAAGATGCTTACAAGGATGTTCTGAAACTTAAGAGCGCGCGACGCTCGCGGGGCGTATGGTTTGGGTAACGTATACTCCGATCAGCAACGTTGGGACGATGCGGAAGCTGCGTATCGCAATTCGGTGACGTGGGCGCCGTTTGATGCCGATGCGCATGTTGCGTTGAGTGTCGTGTTGGTCCAACCGCGCCCGGGCGGTGACAATGCCAAACGATTTGCGGACGCGGAGATGTTTGCGCGCAGGGCCGTGCAGCTCGATCCGAAGAGTGCGGTTGCCTGGGACCGTCTCGGAGTCGCGCTTCAGGCGCGCGGGATCGTGAACAGCGAGACTGAGCATTCGTATCGCCGCGCGATCGAGCTTGATCCGCAGTTCGCAGTTGCCTATGCGCACCTGGCGCGAGTGCTGAACAAGATCGGCAAAGCGTCAGAGGCGCCGCCGTTGTATGAAAAGGCGATCGAGTTGGCGAAAGATCCGGCGACGCTGAATTTGATTGCCGAGTCGTTGCAGGGTGAACAGCTTTGGCCGCAGTCGGAGCCGGTGTTGAAACGAGCGCTCGAGCTCGATTCGCGAAATCCGACGTCGTTGTTGTTGATGGGCCGGATGCTCGTGGTCTACAAGCGTTACCAGGAAGCCGAGCCGTATTTGAAGTCGGCGACTGAAGTGAGCTCGCGTGCGTTTCAGCCTTTTAACTGTTGGGCCGTGCGTATCTGGGAATGGATCGGTTCAGTGATGCTGAAGCTACCTACGAACGCGCCTCGGCACTTGGCAGGCGCCGGCGAGCGGAAACAACTGGCGGGTGTGTTTGGTTTTGAAGGTGTAGGCGACGGTTATCTCAAAGCCGTCAAAAAGAGAACGCCGTGCGCGCCTATCAGCGAGCGCTCGAGCTCGATCCGGCAAACAGTGGCGCCGCGCAGAAGTCAGCGAAAGCGAAAGCGAACTAATTGTTTCGAATCCGACTGTTGAATCGGCAAAACCGTGCTGTCTAATCGGCAAAACCGAGCTGTTGAATCCCAAACCGAGCTGTGAATCGGCAAAACCGACTTTTGAATTGGCTATGCCGCCGGATGTGAGGCGAGGCTATGCCTCGCCTCCGAAAGTGAACTTTACATTGGGCTGCGCCCTTGGTTCGGGCTTTGCCCTAACATTAGTAAGCCAGAGGCCTGACACTCAAGTGGCCAATGAGCCACACAATATTTCTAAAAGATAACTCCCGTTAAGAGGTCTTTCTGATGAAGACTTGTCCCAAGTGTAATCGTACGTTTCCTGACGAAGGTCAGAAGTTTTGCACGTTTGATGGCGGATTGTTGATTGCGCCGCAAACCTTCGATCCGAACGCTACGATACGCGCCACGTCCATTGACCTGAACACTGCCTCGGAAAGACCGACAAGCAGGGACCTACCAGATCTAAACGCAACCGTCATCGACAGCTCGGCGACAGTGGCACTGCCGCGAAACACTGGTCCAACAGATACGCCAACAGGGCGCGAACACAGCGGACATCGCAAATCCAGCACCGCCAGCGTCGCCACCGCCTCCTCCGGCGAACGTGCCGCCGCCGGCGGCTGCTGCACCGCCGTCATTCGTGCCGCCGCCACCGCCAGCGTCGCCACCCCCACCGCCTCCGCCGGCGCAAACGTCGCAACCTTTGCCGCCGCCTTCAGGCGCGCAGCAAACGTCGGCGCCGTTACACGCTCCGCCAACGGCATGACATCGTCTCCGTTACCGCCTGTTACACCAGCGAAAAAGAAATCGAAAGTGCCGCTGATCATCGCGCGGCGTGCTGCTCTTTCTGTTGCTCAGCGGCGGCGCGTTAGCAGCCCTGTTCTTCTTCGTTGTCAAACCAAAACTCGACGAGATGTCCGCCTCAGAGCGGCCGCGACCCGTAGCATCGCCAGTGGTCCAACCGACCGCCGAAGCAGCGCCGACAGCCGAACAACCAACGCCAACGCCGGAAGAATCATTCGTTCCGCCGCCAAACACGGTCCAGTTCGAAAACTCGAACACCAACCTCGACGGCAAACTGGCCGAACACTATTTCGACTTTTCGTTCTACTACCCTAAGACGTGGCAACTCGATCCGAAAGCCGGTGTCTCCGGCGCCACGAATTTCGTGAAAGTCGAACGCAGCCTGCCGCCGGATTTACCCAAGAGAATTTCGCTGTCGGTTGGTATACGAGCAGCGGCACGTTCAGCGGCGACTCGGCAAAGCTTTCCGCAAGTGGTGGAACAGTTCAGCGCCGCCCTCGCGAAGGCCTTTCCTGAGTACCGGAAGATTTCCCAAGGGCCAACGAAAGTGAACTCGATGGACGCTTATGAGTTTCGCTGGGAAGGACTTTCACAGGGAACTGACAAGGGCGACATTCATTTGTGGGGACGCGTCGTGTTCCTGCCGACCGGAAAGGAAGGCGACACCGCGGGCGCAACCCTGTCGATGCTTTCCACCTCGCTCGCTCCGGAACTATCATCGGTCGAAGACATCGGCGAAAAAGGTGAAGCAACGGTGATTCTCGACTCGTTCAGGTTTGGAAAGAAGTAGCACTAATGGCAATTAAGAACCAGAACTCCGGGTATTAAGTTTTGGACGCCGCTACGCGTCGCCTCGACGGTGATCGTGTTGGGATTGCTCGCCGCGTTTGGTATTTCGAGTTGCAACTCGAACGATCCGCCGAGCCGCCGCACGTCCACTGCCAACCTGCCGGAATTGCCCGCGATAGTGCTCGACACCGAAATGAAGTCCGCCAACGGCGAAAGCATCAAGCTCTCAAACTATTCCGGCAAAGTGATCTTCGTTAACCTTTGGGCAACGTGGTGTGGACCATGCCGGATGGAGACTCCGGAACTGGTTCGATTGCACAAGGAATACCAGGCGCGCGGCGTGGAGTTTGTCGGCCTTTCGACTGAAGATCCGGACGCGTCGGCGCAGAAAGTGCGCGACTTTATGACGCAGTACAAGGTCGATTACCACATCGGCTGGGCGACGCGCGAAGTGGCGTTGACGCTGATGCAGGGAAGGACGTCGATCCCGCAGAGTTTCATCATCACGCGCGATGGGCGGATCAAGAAGCGAATCCTTGGTTTCCATCCGCAGCGCACGCCGCCGGAGTTGAAGCAAGCCCTGGAAGACGCGCTGGCAGAAGGATAATTTCTCCCGCAAAGGCGCAAAGAAATCCAGCGAAACAGAGCTTTGCGTCTTGGCGCCTTTGCGGGAGACCTCTTCACCTCATAAAAGCAGGTCTATTCGCCGTCGTCGTTAGTTTGGTCTAATCCCTCGCGGACGTCCCGCTTGGCTTTCTCTTCGAGTTCTTTCATTTCTTTTTCGACGCGGGCTCGTTGCCTCATCAATAGGGGCGGGTTCATCCAGTTCATCCTGTGTTGTTATCTTGTTTTTATCGATACTCATGTGTCTTTCTCCCGAAGATTTAACCTAACAATTCACCGGTCACAGAAATGCTTGGTTTTCGTGACGATTGTGATCTGACTCTGGTAGACTGCTGGCCGCGAATGAGTTTTCTTGTGTCCCTCAAAGTGATGCGATTCCTGCTTGCGTTCAGCGTGTCAGTGTGGCTGGCAGGCGGATGCCTGTTCGGTTGCAGCAACACCGCGATGGCCGCACCGAGTGCGGTTGGCGAAGGAGCGCGGTGGAAGGTGAGAGTTGTCACACCGAGCGCACGCACGACTGTTGCGCGAAACGGAAAACTCAAAAACGGACCAATGTTCCCGTTTCTCTAAAGGAAGCTCTGTTGCGACAAACGGAATCATTTTTGTCGCTGGCTTCGTTTCCGCGAGGATCGATGAACGATTGTCCGCTGGCAATCAATGCGACGGCCGTCACCGCAAAGAACAACAGTAACTCGCCGGTTCGCTCTGGCTACGCGTCAAACGCAGCCCTGCCGCCGCCTGAAAAAGACGGCGAACACTTCAGAAACATGTCGTTGCACCGCTCGCGCCGAATCGTGGTCCAACTTATCTTCGCTGCTGCGTTTTCCTGATTTAGAAATTTCCTTCCAAGCTCCGGATTAACCCGCCAGAGTCTCACAACGGATGTGCCGGTGTGTGCGCTGGTGTCCCGAACAGTAATCATTTTCTGCATAGGAGAACAAAATGAAACCCCGAAAGAGCACTGTACTCGTTGCGCTGCTCGCGTTGTTGCTAGCGCGCATTCGCAATCGGCATGGCCCAGGGCACGACGCAAAGGATCAAAAGAAGAAAGCCGACTCGTGTTGCGCCGAAGGCGCGAATGTTGCGCGGAAGGTTCGTGCAAAGAAGAAGCCAAGAGCTGCTGCAAGGAAGGCGCCGAATGTTGTAAGGTGAGTGCTGAGTGCTGCAAGCAGCGAAGAATCGTGCGAGATGCATCACGACCCAGGGTGCACGCCGCCAAGCACGATGAAAAGGCAAGCACAAACACGATGAAGGCGGGACTGCTGCAAGATGAAGCAGAAGGACAAGAACAAGGACAAAGACAAGCAGAAACCTCCTGCTTAATTCGTGTTAAATCCGTGGTTCAAGGGGGTGGTGAAATGAGACTTTAAACGAATTGTATTGTTGTGCGTGTGGGTTTTATTTGCTCAGCCTTCTTTGCGCAACACGAAGGTCATAAGCCACCCCCTGCTAAACCCACACCTGCCAACCAGCACCTGCCAGCCTCACCAGCGCACTCCAGCGGCGACCCAGCTGCTACCCCAGCTCGCCGAAGACGGTCGACGCACGCCGGCATGGACCACGGCCTTCTTCGTCGTCGAAGACGATCGAGATGTTTGTGCGTGTCGGCGACAGTCACGCCAACCTGATGCCGATGGGCCGCATGGGCTCAGGCACGTCATGGCAACCGGCTTCGAGCACGATGCCGATGCTGCACAAACAGGCCGCCGACTGGCTGTTGATGTTTCACTACAACTTCGTCGCCGGCGTCAACGCGCAAGGTGGTCCGCGCGGCGTGACGAAGTTCGAATCGGCGAACTGGTTCATGCCCTCGGCTATGCGTCGCGTAGGCAACGGCACACTCGAGCTGCGCGGCATGTTCAGCTTCGAGCCGTTTACGTTTCCGCCGGGCGGCTCGCCGCTGTCTGTTTCCAAACCGGTGAAACGTACAAAGGCGAGCTGATCATCGATCGCCAGCATCCGCACGATCTGTTCATGGAACTCAGCGCCACCTACACGTTGCCGCTCGGCGAACGCGGCACCTGGTTCGTCTATGGCGGCTATCCGGGCGAGCCCGCGCTTGGTCCAACGGCGTTCATGCACCGCGCGTCGGCTTCGGAAAACACTTCGGCGCCGCTGTCGCATCACCTGCAGGACTCGACGCACATCAGTTTCGGCGTTGTGACGACCGGATTCACGTATCGCTGGTTCAAACTCGAAGGCTCGATCTTCAACGGCCGCGAACCAGGCGAGAACCGTTACAACTTCGAAGCAAACCCGTGGACCTCGCGTTCGGCGCGGCTCTGGTTTGCGCCAAACGACAATTGGTCCATGCAGGTGAGTCATGGTTTCCTGCGCAATCCGGAAGCGTTGGAACCGGGAGACGTGCGCCGCACGACCGCGTCGATCAGTTACAACCGGCGGTTCGAAACGAGGCAACTGGGCGTCGAGTTTGATCTGGGGACGAAACCACGAGAGTCACGGCGGCGAGATCTTCAACTTGAACGGCTACGTGGCGGAGTCGACCGTCAACTTTCTCGATCGAAACTATCTCTACACGCGCCTCGAGCTCGCGGACAAGAACCAGCTTTTGCGCGACGACGATCGCGCGCGAGCTGGGAATCACGGACCATCATCCGTCGTTTCGCATCGGCGCGTACACGTTTGGCGGCGCGCGCGATATTTGGAATACCGAGAAACACTCGCTGGCGATCGGCAGCGATGTTACCTTCTATTCCAAGCCGTCGATTCTCGATTCCATTTATGGTACAAATCCCGTGTCCTGGAAAATTTTCCTCAGACTGCGTCCGCGAAAATGACGATGCAGTGGCATGCACGGGACTCACTGAAGTTATTAGGAGAGTGGCAATGAAAAAGAACTTGATATTGATTGGCGGGATCGTGGTGTTGCTCGTGGGCAGCGATCGTGATGGTCAACCCGCAGGAAAACGGAACGCCCGATGCTGGACGAGCTGCGGTGGCGCACAATGCATCCGCACGCACGCGCACGCACGAGCCTGCGAACAGTGCGCCAGTACCATGCCGGCCTTTCTCAAAGACAGCGCCGAGCGCGTGAGTCTGGGACCAACGCTCGCGCCTGAGAAGTTTACGGGCCTGACGCGCGACGCCTATCGCGCGGTGCGTGAGATCCCGGTGACGATCGCGCAGATGCCGTGCTATTGCCACTGCGATCGCGGTTTCGGCCACAAGAGTCTTTACAGTTGTTTCGAAGACGATCACGCGTCGCATTGCGCGGTCTGTGTGAACGAAGCGTTGATGGCCCACAAGCTCGAAAAGGAAGAGAAACTGACCGCGCCGCAGATTCGCGATCGGATCGTGGACCAGTTTGGACATCTCGCTAATTGAAGCAATAGTGTTAGCCACGAAAAGGCACAAAAGTCATTAAGATAGGAGTCACGAAAATGAGTAAGTACGCATTTCTTCTGATGTTTGCTATCGGCTGCGATTCTCGCCTGTAGCTCCGGTCGGCGCAGTGAATGAGCTGCCGGCTGTTGGCTCGGCTGCTCCGGCGTTCACGTTGACGAACAACGAAGGCAAGCAAGTGAGCCTGAGTGATTTCAAAGGGAAGTGGGTCGTGCTCTACTTCTACCCGAAGGACTTCACTTACGGATGCACGATCGAGGCGAAAAACTTCCAGCGCGACCTCGCGAAGTATGAGGCAGCGAATGCCGTGATTCTCGGCGTGAGTGTCGACACCGCCGAATCTCACAAGGAGTTCTGCGCGAAGGAAGGCTTGAACTTCAAACTGCTCGCGGACACCGAAGCGAAGACTTCAGGCAAGTATGGTTCAGTCATGGAGTACCACGGCACGAAGTTTCCGCGCGAAACACTTTCATCATCGATCCGAACGGGAAGATTGCGAAAGTGTTTGAGAAAGTTAAAGTGCAGGCGCACAGTGAGGAAGTGCTCGCGGCGCTGGCTGAGCTGAAAAGTAACTACAAAAAGTTAACCACAAAAGGCACAAGAGCCACAAAAGGCACAAAGAAAGCACTCAAGGACAGCTGCTGCCCCTTGAGTGCTTTTTCTTCTTTGTGCCTTTTGTGGCTTTTGTGCCTTTTGTGGTCACGCTGTTTCTTGATTGCGAGTAACCCTCATCGTCGCCCGCGCGGTCCTCGATCGTGAAGTCGACCTGATCGTTCACCGCGATGCCGTTCAACAATCGCAGGGTCGGTAACCGCAAATTCCATCTGCATCGCCGGCATTAATCCCTCGATGTCGCCGTGATCGATCTCGATCGTCGCCGCCTTGGGATCGACTGCTTTTACCACCCCTACGCCGGGATAACTCTTGGAAGTAAGCGCCGATGCCGGTCCACTGGCAGCCGGTGACGGCGCTGTTTGATGATTGGTTTGATGTTGATTACCACCGCCGCACGCCACAAGCAGCGCGAGCGCAACGCAAGCAGGAATGATTCGTGTCATCTGTGATTAGCTGGTTAGCTTTCAGCAGCAATACGCTTCGCTTCTCTTTCACTTTCGAAATGTAAGCTACAAACAAACCATCTTTTGCGAAACGCAGCCGCGGGAAGTTCGGCGTTCGTGCCCAGCTGGTCGCCGCTGCGTCTTCTCCAATTTCACGAACCTTCGTCTCGCGCCGCCGCGCCGCCGGTCGTCTCCCAGACCGCAATGCCCGCATTCTCACTGGACGCCAACACCGGAGTGCCACGAACGCTTTCCTGCGCCAGCAGTTGTCGCGGCGAGAAATTCTGGCCTTTGTCTTTCGACTCCGCCATGTAAAGTCCCGGCGCATTGCCTTCGCCCGCCGCGTACCAAACCACTTTCAAGACACCGTTCTCGGCTACGGAAAGTGCTGGACCAGAGACCGGACAGCCTTCCAGCATCCACTTGTCGTCGCTGACGATCACCGGCTTCGAAAACGTCGCGCCCGCATCGGTCGAGCTCGTGATCGCGATGTGACGAAAGTTTCCGGGTAACACATGCCGCCAACTGATGTAGACCGTGTCGTCCGGTCCTGCGACGCAGCGCCGTCTTGCAGCACGGACACGCGTCGCCGGCGATCTTGCGATTTCGTGAGAACGTGCGGCCGCCGTCGCTCGAATCGGCGATGAAGAGCTCGCGATTGCTCTCCATGTGATGACCGTCAGCTTTCGTCGAAGGTTTGGGCGCGTGAACGTTTCGCTCGTCGAGCCAACTGACATAGATGCGGCCATCGCGCGCAACTCCGAGCGAGTGCATGCCATGCGCGGCGGGCGACCTTATCGTCGTTGATCTTCACAGGCGCTGCGAAACGTCTGGCCCGAATCTTTGACGAAACAGACAGGTAAACGTCCGTCCCTTTCTTGCCGTTCACCTCGACGCGCGCTGTCCATACAACATAAACCGAACCGTTTTCCCCCACTGCCACACTCAGGCTGATCGCCACGCCAGGCTGTAGCAACACCGGCTTGCGGATTGACACGTACCGGCCGGCGCCAGCCGCTTTCATTTGGTATCGAAACGCGCGAGCATCACATCGGCTCGCTTCGCTTCGTGATTAACCCACGCGACGTAAAAACTCCCGTCCGGAGCAACTGCTCGTCGCCGGTTCAGCAGCGTCGACGCCTTCAGCGGAGAGCTGGAGCGGCGCTGGCGCCGGTTTCACTTCCGCCGCTGTACTGCGCTGTCGAGCGATTGCAGCCCGACAGCAAAAGCGCGCACACGACAAAACAAAGAACCCCGATTGAAAGTTTAATGCAAGAACATCGTTTAGAAACTCACCCTCATTCCAAATTGAAACTGTCGCGGATCGAAAGCCTGCGTCGGTTGTTCCGAAGCTCGCCAGCGGCGTCACGCCCGGTCCGAACGTGTTGTTAGGCACGCTCGAGGTTCGAGCGATTCAAGACGTTGAAAGTTTCGGCCAGCAACTGCAGATCGACTCGTTCAGTAAGCCTGAAACGCCGGCTCAAACGCAAATCGAGCGAGCGATAATTAAACCCGCGGCCCGTGTTGCGGCCGACGCCGAGCGGACGATCGTTGTTGTTCGAGTCGAAGTTGCGGTCGTTGCCGAGCAGCACGTTGAAAGGCAAACGCGACGCGTAAGTAAAGATGTAGCCCAACTGAAAACCGCACAGGACGCGCTGAAAGCCGGTCGGCTTGTTGTGGTCCGGCACTTCGAGCGAGCCGCTGATCACGAGCCGATGGCGCTGATCGTTGTCAGACAATCCGCGTTCCTCGCGAATGTTGAAGTTATTCTGAGGAGTGGAGAAGAAGAAATTACCGGAGTCGTCGATCGTCTTGGAGAAGCGTGTACGACACGCGCAGGCTGGACCAGCGCGTGGCGCGTTGATTCACCGAAACAACCATGCCGTCGTAAGCTCGAGTTGCCGGAGCTCTCGAAGCGCGAGATGTTGCCCCAGTTCGGATCGGGCCGTCCCTGGTTCGGAATGCCTGCCGAGACGGGAACTGTCGGCACGTTTGCGTTGCGCGAAAGGATCAGATGGTGCGCGCGGAGGTGAATATAACCGACTGACGCGACCGTGTTTCCGGGCAGCTCGCGTTCGATCTGGAAGTTGCCCTGTTGGCTGTAACTCGCTTCGATGTTCGGATCGATGCGCGTGATGTTGGGACGTGTCGTCAGCGCCGATGGCTGAACTGCCAGCACGTTGGGGAATACAGGCGCGCCGGGTTGCGTTGGCGACAGTTGCGCGACGAGGTACTTCGAACCGTCGCGTTGCAAAGCGTTGGAAGTGGCGCGCAGCGGAATGCGGTCGTAGTAGAGACCATAGCTGGCGCGGATCACTGTTTTGCGATCGCCCGGCGCCCAGACGATTCCGAGTCGCGGGGAGAAGTTGTTGGTGTCGGCCTGAATCGGTTCGGGAAGAAACTGCGCGTCGTATCTCAAGCCGGCGTTGATCGTGAAATCAGGCCGCACGCGCCACTCGTCTTGAACAAACAAGCCGAAGTTAGGGTTCGACTGAGCCTGTTCGGGCACGCCAAACGCCTGCTGGAAATTGACGTAGTTGCCGCTCAGAAAAGTTGTTGAGCGAGCTGAAGTTGTAAACGCCCTGGAGCGCGCCGGGGAAGAAGATGTTGACGCGGTTGTAGAGGAAACCGGCGCCGCCTTTCAGTGAGTGATTGCCACGCTGAGTCGAAACGTTGTCGACTACTTCCACGAGATTGATGTCGCGGCCCACCGGCGAGGTCGTCGAGCTGCCGAAGTTTGCGACGCCGGCGATGCTGACCGCTGGTCCAATCTCATCGTTGATAGGCGCATCGAGCCTGCTGTTGGTGTACTGAAAACGCGCTTCGTTCAACGTGCGGCTGCTGATGGTGGTCACGTTGTTGACCTGGACCGTTTGGTCCGTATCCTTCAACCCCGTGCCGCGGCTCACCGCGCTCAGACCGCCGACACTTCGCGAATTGACGGCGTTGATGTGATAGAGGCTGTAACGTCCGCTCAGGTCGTTGCGATTGTTGATCTTGTGATCGATGCGACCGAAGAAGTTGGTCGTATCGAAACTCGCCGGCACAACGCCGGTGCCGATTAGCGGGCCCTGGTAATTCGTGGCCCGCAGGCGATTGTTGATCGTGGCCACCGCATCGGACCGGATCGTTATCACGGCCGAATAGTTTCGCCGCGTCTGTTCGAAATTGGTGAAAAAGAAGGTGCGTTCGCGACGCAGGGGACCGGCAAACGTGGCCCCGTACTGCACCTTGCGTCAACAGGTCTTTCGTCGGGGCGACCGGGTTGCGAGCGTCGAAGCGCTGGTTGCGGAAGAAGCCATAGATATTGCCGCGAAAATCGTTCGTTCCGGAGCGCGTCAGGATGTTGACCACGCCGCCGGAAGCGCGGCCAAATTCGGCAATTCCGCCCGAAGTTACGACCTGAAACTGATCGATCACTTCCTCGCTGTAGTAACGTCCCAGTCAGGTCCGCCGCGTCGTCATTCGCGGAAACGCCGTCGACGATGAAGCTGTTGTAGAGATTGCGTTGACCGGCGATCGAGATCCCCTGACCGGGCACGGCCGATGTTTCGGCGAAACGTTGATTGCTGCCCGTGTTTGTCGGCGAGACGCCGGGGATCAGGGTTGCGAGGTCGAGATAGTTGCGCCCGTTCAACGGCAACTCATTAATCTCGCGCGGGCGGATCGTTTCGGTGATCTGTGTGCGCACGGTTTCGATCATCGGCACGTCGCTGCCGATGTTTACCTGTGCGGCGACGCCCGCCACTTCGAGTCGACCGGCAGATCGAGCGCCTGGCCTATCGAAAGCGTAAATTGGCGCGTAACGGATGGCAAATCCTTGCGCCTCGATCGTCAGGTCGTAATCGCCGGTACGCAGGTAAGGGAAGCGATAACGGCCCTCGCTGTCGCTGGTCGCCGTCACTCGCTGGTTCGTCTCGATATTTTTGGCGGTAATGTTTGCGCCGTGCACGACCGCGCCGCTCGCATCGTGGATGCTGCCGCTCAGGGTGGCTGACGTCACGTTTTGTTGGGCCAATGCGAGGCCCGAACAGAGAAAGATCAGGGCAATACAGAAAGAGACACGGATGCTCATCGAAAGTTCTCCTTTTAAATTTCTGATTTAAGAAAGAATCTAGAAATTCGCAGGAGGACCGCGCGGACTGATCTGTGTCCAGTATTCGTTCGACGAATGGACGGAAGTGGTGACTTCGTAGCGGACCGTGACTGTCGCCGGCAAGGCGTGCACGGCTCTGGTTTGGATCGTGTTTTCGCGTTTGTGCCGTGATGTTGCGGTTGCGCAAGCGCCGCAGTCCATCTGACACTTTTTCTCAACTGTGTTTGATTCAGCAGCAGGAGATTTTGAGGATGAGGTAGAAGCAGATTTGTGAGTATGGACCGGCTCCGGATCGGCGACGACGGTGACTTCATCCAGATTCAGCACGGTGGATGAAGCGCATCCATCCCGCACATCGGTTCCGATTTCGGCTGAGGAACTTTTGGCGCGGTCAGGCCCGAGTCGCAATGACCTTCAGCCTTCCCAACGCAGCAGGGCATCGTCGACTCTTCCGCTGTAGCGAGCGGAAGAAACGAGCCTGCGAAAGAGCTAAGGATGACGAGCAGAAGAAACCGGCTCGCGAGTTTAATCGCGATCGATCGCAGACGGTCTCTTTGCAAATATGATTTCATTGCTCTGGAGTAGTAACTTCAGGTTACCTTGATCCGTCTTTTCTCCAGTTTCATTTTGCACTTCGGACACTTGCCGGGAGTCTTTGATTTGACGTCCTCGTGCATGGGACAAACGTAGTGGAAGGCGGCAGATTTTTTGGGATGTGCCGCTTGCCCGTTGTGGTTTGTGCCGAAGGCTGGAACAGAATACAGGCTTCCGGTCGTTAGAAGCAATGCAGCCGAAACGAGCGGCGCGAATAAATACCGGCGGTAATTCATTGTTGACCTGGGAACTATTTTTGACTCTTCCTGCTCACGCTTTACTCGGCGCGAGCAGGACGGTCTCGGAAGTGAACGTCCGCCTCGCTGGTGGTGGACGTCGGTTAGATCGTGCCGGCGGCTACCTTGACGGCCTCGAAGCCGGTCCTGTTGCCATCCGCGCTTTCCGAGGTGGCAGTCCAGGTTCCATTGGTCGTGCCGGTGCCTCCCGGATATTTTGGAAAGGGGTCGCCCTTCTTGCGACCAATTCGAGGAATTCCATCTTGCCGTCGGTTGCCTTGTAAAGGCCGGTCTTCGGGCAGGTGGTTCCCGACGAATAGACGGTGGTCACGGGTGGTTTTTTAAGTTCTTGGCTCATACCTGTTCTCCTTCAGGATGAAAGTTCGAATTCCTGCTTCCTGTTGTGGGAAGCGTTAAATATATCTCGCTCGGCACGCGTTGCTGGTTGGCCCTATAGGTTGAGCAACTCCCATCGCAGCGTTACCGCCTCATCAGGACGATACGCAATCACCATCAGTTTAACGATTTGCTGAAACCCTTTGTCTTTCGTATCGGCAATCCGCAGAAGGTAAATGTGGCCCAATTTAATTGGCGCATTGGCCGGACGGTCCAACCTCGGTAAAGAGCTTGGGACCTTCCTTCAGCGGCTGCCATACTGGCTTCTTCGAAAAGTCTTCCTGGAGGACCATGATCCTGCCCCCATCGAGACGCAACGAAGCGAAACCTACCCCGCCATTGTCGGCATCTTCGAAGCCGTATCGTTCGCGGAGCTCGTTTGGTGTGCCGAGGTCGACGATTGCTGCGACGCGGTTTTCTTCCACGCCGGTAACCAGACTGCCGTTACCAGCCAGGCTGTAGCTCAGATCGCTACAGCGGTTATCCCATTGATTGTTTACAATGGTCATCCCCTCTTTCCCGTCCGTAAAACAAAGCGTGCGGGCCAGGGGATCGAGCGCATACATGGTGAAGACTCCACCACGTTTCCGCGGCTGGCTTCCTTGTTTGTCGTCAGGCGTCGTTTGCGCGCCCGAAATTGTGGAAAAGCAAATCCAGCCAATATCAGCACCAGACAAATCCGAAGAGTTTTCATAACCATTTCTCACCCTTTCAAATACTTAGACCCCGGAACTACCTGCTGGCCATGTTTGCCATCGGCACGAGCTCCTGAAACTTCTTATACTCGATGTGACGTGCTTCGTTCCGTTTTCTCAGCTCTTTGAAGAGCATGAAGGGAACGAATTCGGGGCCGTACTGGTTTGCGATCCAATCCGCGGGATACTCGTAATCGAGCTTGTACAGATCGATGTCGTTTTGGCAGAGATTCAGCGTCTCTGTAACTGCCTTCACGAGCAGAATGTTATTGAGCGGAAGCGGCTCAATAGAAACCGACGAGTCAATCGTGTAGGGGAGTGCGTCTTCACGCGCGCGTCGTTGCCACTCCTTGACGATCTTCAAAGCCCTTTCATACTGGCCGGGGTTGATTTCGAGGCGCAGTATGACTTCGGAGTCGCCCCGCGCTTCTCGCAGGTATTCTTTGTAAGCGGCTGGCGGGAACCGCTCCAAACATGGCCTTGCCGCCCTTGGAGTAGATTCCCGCGCCCTCGATTTGCAACGCGCCGTTCGCCAACTTGATGACCAGCGGAAAAGCCGAACCACTTTTGTCGTAGAACTCGCCCTCGCGGGCGATCAGGACAATGAAATACCGGTTGGAATCGACTCTGGTCCAACGAGTTTCTCCGATTCCCGGGATGTCACAAGTCATGGACGTATCGTCGAAACTGACCACCTTCATGGCGCCTGTGGCCTGACCAAAAATCCGGTCTTTGCCGTTGGCGGTGAAGGAGATCTGCCGGCCGGTATTTACGTCGTTCTCGACCGCGTACTTGGCAGTTGCAATCTCTCGAGGTTTCTCGGCGCCGGTGACTTCGAGCACCTTGAGCACTCCATCGGCGTCGAAAGTATAGAGACGCGATTCAGTTGCCGAAACTTGTGCTTTCCAGGTTCCGAGCAGATTGAATGGACACGTCTTGTCTAAAGTTGTTTGGGCCGAAGCTGTATTGATTGAGCCCACAAGCAGGAGAGTCAGTAGCGAGATTAGGGCAGTTGATTTCATAGTGATCTTTCTTCCCTTGCTTGGTTGGGTGGAACCAGGAACAGGAACCGCACGCGAGCAACTCCTGCCCCTGGTTTCCGAATTGACCGCCATGTGAGTCTTTTAACTCACGTCAGCGGCCAGTGCCGCAACTAGATGTCTCGGCGATAACCGAATTTCTTGACATCTCGGTTGATCAGAACCTGGCGAGCCCGACTTTCGACAACGCGTGCCGCGTAAGACTTCGCTGGATCCTGCCAGGCAATCCTCTTCAGGATGTTCTTCTGCGTAGCAAACGCCTGGGCCATACCCCAGGAGTTTCTGCCATCGTTGATGATGCGCAGCATGCCCGCGTGCATGGCGTCGTCAAGGTCGAAACCCGGATGGCCCATGCCGAAGAGTCTGAAGCGGATGGTCTGGATATCGTAGGCATTTCCAGTCAGGAAGTACCAGCCCGGGAGATCAGCTTTACGCGTTTGGGCATAGTGCTTCAACGCGGTCGGCGTATCGTCTTCCGGTTTGGTGCTGATCGAATAGAAAAAGAGGTCCTTACCCATGCGATCCTTCAGATCCTTGTAGGTCTTCTTCAGGGTCTGGGTGACCAGCGGGCAGGCGCCGTGGCAATCGGCGTACATGAAATTGACCACGACTTGCTTGCCTCTGATCAGATCGTCATAGAACCTGACCTCTTGGTTGTCCTGCGTTCGGAGAACGGCGTTTGTGTACCGCGAGACACCAGGTGATGCCGGATGCGGTTCAAATACTTTTTTGAACAGCTCTCTTCTCTCCATTACGCCACCTCCTCTTGAAGCCGGAGTTTAGACTCCAGTTCGTTTTGGCAGACTTGCTGGTCGGCGATACAAGAAGCGAGTGATGCCGCATCGGGACAGATATCCCAGCGCACCATCATGAACGCATCTTCGTGGGCCATGTTGTGGCAGTGGATCAGATAGCGTCCGTTGTAATCACGGAACTGCATCCTGATCAATGCACCCTGTCCAGCCTCGAGCCGGCTGACGTCCTTTCTGCCGGACTGCAGCGGTGGCACGGCCACTTCCACGCCGTTCACGAATCGCTTCAGAGTACGGAACTCTTCGAAGTGAATGTGTACGGGGTGGGTCCAGGCGGAACCGCCGACGTTATTGTTGAGCAGCCACTCTTCAGTGGTTCCTCTGAGAATGCAGTGAGCCGAATGTTCCGGATCGAATACGCAGCCCAGTCCGGTATCGAACGGCCTCTTGATCCTGAACAATCTTGGCGTAACGGTCGCGGGATCGCGAACGAACTGCCATTCCCAATCGTTGTCCTTCGGCGGCAACACCGGGTAGGTGCAGAGCGGGTCCGGGATCGGCGGTGTATCTGCCGGGAACCACCATTCTCTGTTGACCACGTTGAACTGGAGCAGAACGTTTTCGATCAACAGTCCTGGCGGCAACGGATCAGGCGACGGATTGCCGACAAACATCGATCGGTTCTCTCTCGAGTAGAGTTTTGAGCCAGCCGGGAACTGTGCGAAGTCGATAACGACGTCGTAGCGCTCGGCCACGCTCACCCGGATTGCGCCCGCCACGATCGGCGCCGTGGTGCTGTTGCTGTTGACCGCGCCCGCACCTGCGTCGACCGGAAGCGGATGCTCGAGGAAGTTCGCGTCAGTCGCGATCACCGTCATCGTTCCGACCGTACCATCGGGTTTGATCAGGGTGATGTCGTAAGTCTGCGTCGGTCCCGTATTCAGGAAGCGGAACCGATATTTACGACGTCTGACAGTCAACTTCGGCTGAATCTTTCCATTGACGATGAACTTGTCGCCGCCGGCGGCGTTGACCATTTCAGTGCGACCGTTTGCGGTCGGACAGAATCTGTGGTCGACAAGGATCACTGGAAAGTCCGTGATGCCGTAGTATCCCGGCAGCCGGAGGGAACCGGTGGTTGCGAATTCATGGCCCGGGTCCGTCTTGTCATAGACGATGTACATGCCGTTCATGCCCAGCACGTTACTGTTGAGCGTGAACTCGGCACGGTGATCGTGGAACCAGAAAGAGCCCATCTTTTCCTTCGGATCGCCGTTGCCACCGAAAGCATCAAGGCCGGCATAGCAATTCGGATAAAGGTGGTCTTTCCAGAAACCGGTGCCGAAGAAATCGCCCGCGAAACCATCGCTCTCAGAACCATGATGGCCATTGTGCAGGTGGATCGTCATCTCGTTTCGACCAAACGTGGTGGTCGTCACCGGCAGGCTATTTCTAAAGCGAACGATGATCGGGTGGCCGTAGGCGTTTAGCACGGTCGGCGCCGGGTACTTGCCGTTGAAGCCCCAGATGTAGGTGGGCGAGTAGTTCGAGTGGAACGTATGGAGGCCGGCTTTGGCTTCCATGTGATATTCCAGATCGGCCGGGAACTGCGCCCAGCGTTGGTGCGCAGCTCGATCTGCTTCACCAGCACCAAGATTCGGAAATTCCTGTGGTCTTGGAAACAGGAACGTCGGTATTGCCGGGAACGGAGCTGTGAAATTGTCCGCGAACGGAGTGTGTGGCGGACTGTTAGCAGGTGTAACGCAAATTACCGGCTCGGCAACAGGACCATCAAAGCCCAATGCAGTGTCAGAAGTGAGCATGTGTGGGGCCAAAACAGTAGTCGCCCCGGCAGCCGCTCCAATCTTGAGCACACTTCTTCTACTGATTGTGCTTTCATTTTCCTCTGGCCGGTCTTTTGCCTTCTTTTTAGGCATAGAATCTCCTTTCAGCCGTTCGGTGTGGCCTCAAATCTAAAGAGTCGTTGCCGTTAGGTTATGACCAAGACCCTAAGCTCCCAGTCTTGGTCCAACTTCTCGGCAAAGACGATCAGGATGTAAGGCGAGGGCTTTGCTGAAACAGTTGAGTAACTTAGTTTGCTTGCGAAAGTAACTGATGGTGAAACACCACTTGCGCTGTGCTGAATCCTGCACAGCTTACGATCCAACTTTTCGGCGAACAAGACTTGTTGCTTGGCGTATTTTGTCGTTCATTAGCGGATTTTGCTTCTGCCATTTTCCACGCCTTCTTTAGTCGCATAATTAGCGACCCTCACATCGTCGACATAACACAAACGAACAAGTGTACGGTCGGCAGTATCGACTGCTTGGCGATGCGCGCTACTTGCTGGCGCAACTGACTCGACTGTTGCCCGTGCGATTCGCCATTGCGCGAGTCGTTGGTCTGCGAGTCGCCGTTTCGAGAATCGCCATTGTGTGCGTCGTTATTGTGAGATTGTTCACCGGCACTTCGTCTGAAGTGCGATCGATAGAGTGCGGGTGAAGAACCGTAAGTCGATTTGAAGTCGCGAACGAAATGACTTTCGTCGTTCAGTCCGACTCGGAATGCGATCTCCTTTACGCTCAAGAAGCTTGACTCCAGGAGGTCTTTGGCCCGTTCCATGCGCAGCAGTCTCAAGTACCGCATAGGAGGCATGCCGACATCGGTTTTGAAGATGTGGCAGAGCCGCCAAACTGAGAGGTTTACAGACTGCGCGAACTCACTGAGAGAAAGTTCTCCACGAACGTCCTCTCGCATCATTTGAATTATTTTTTCTACTCTTTTATCCAACTCGACACCTAGGGGAGCTGTGTAAGCTGATAGGAGAAGAGGCAGGAAGCTCCAGGGCTTCCGACAGGTGTGTAGACTGTTCTACTGCCCCACGTGACTTTCAAGTTGTGCGCCATGCTGATTTATGAACAGAAAGTAAACGGCTTACATCTCAATTTCGGCAAGACGAACCTCACACGACACGCTCGCTGCTATTGAGCTCCGGTGAGGCGACAGGTTTCTGGGCTGACATCCTTGTGGCAAAAACTGAGTCGGGTAATGCAAGTCTTCAGGATCGCGAATTAGACAAAGACGCGATGCTACTTCAAAAGGCAACTGGGAGGGCGCCGGTTTCAAAGTGCGGCATTTAATACTACAAGCAACAAATCCCTGTCAACTGGGACACAGAATTGTGACTACTTTGCAAGTCGATCATTTCGGCATTGCAACACTCACTTGGTTAATCGCCAAATCACTGCCCAGCGGCGCGATTTCGACTCAGATGTTACGGCCGTGTAAAGGCAAAACGGCAAGCCGAATGGCTTGCCGTTCCGCTTTGGACCAGGATGTTGTCCCAGCCGCTTGTTGTGTGTCCCGAAACGCCTAATTCGCGGCGGTCATCGAGACTGAGTTGCTGCCGAAGTTCGGGACCCAGATCCTCGCGCCGTCAAAGGCCACCGCAAAGGGACCTTTTCCGGTTGCATAGGAGCTGACGATCGAACCGCTCGACGGGCTCACTTTCACCACCTGGCTATCGCCGTTAAGGACGACCCACAGGTTGGTCCCATCGAACAATACTCCCGCGGCCCCGTCGCCGACCTTGAACGTGCCGAGATCAAATCCATCGGACGCGCGCAGTTTCGTGACGCTCTTGCCGAAGAAGTTTGTGATCCAAACGCTTTCGCCCTGACCAGCCACACCGAAAGGACCACGGCCCACGGCGTAGGTTCCCAACACAGCGCCGGCGAGGCTCAAACGAGTCACGCTGTTGCTGAAGTTGTTAGCTACCCAAATGCTGCCGCCGGCGAAAGCCAGGCCAATCGGTCGCTTGCCCACGGCGAAAGTGCCGAGAGTGGCGCCCGTGCTGGCACTGAGCTTGGTTACGTTGTTGCTGTTTCGATTGGCGACCCAGAGGTTCGTCCCGTCGAAAGCCAGGCCACCTGGGCCATCACCGGTGTTGTAAGTGGCGACGATAGCGCCAGTTGCGGGGTTGAGCTTCATTACATTGTTGCTCAGCAGGTTAGCCACCCAGATACCTGAGGCGGCGTAGAGCAACGCTACTGGTCGTTTACCGACCGTGTAAGTTCCGGTCACTGTGCCATCGCTGACGCGAATTCTGGTGACCGAGTTGTTGAATTGAGTCGCCACCCAAACGTTGGTGCCATCGAAAGCAGCGGCTTCCGGACCAGTGGCTGGCGCATCGCCTGTTTCACCGATACCGGCCATGCCGCCGGCGATCGTGCCGCCGCCGGTCTTGCCGCCCGCAGCAGCGCCGCCGAGTGGGATCTCATTCATCGCCTGCGCGTCCTGGGCTTTGGTTACAGTCGGCATGGCTACTGCAAATGCCAGCAGCAACGCCATGCTGAAAACTCTCCAACTGAGAAGATTCATTTGGCACCTCCATTCGCCTTTTTGCTCGTTTGAGTCGTCTGGCTCGTTTGGCTTTTTTTGTCCTTTGGCCAGTCAACCCAACTGATCGTCTCTGCAATCCATTCCGGCGATTGCATTCCCGGGCAGCCGCCCCATCTTTCCAGCGGTTCGTTGCCATACTTGATCACCCCGATGTGGTTCGACGTGTCTTTATCCACTTCGGGGTCGGGGTCGACGTAGCCGAGTTTGCGGCGCAGTGTTTCGATGTCGTCAACGGAGCCTGTTAGAAACAGCCAGCCGGGTTTTACCTTATGCATGTGGGCATAGTGTTTCAGTGCCGGCACCGTGTCGTCTTTGGGTTTGAGCGTGAACGAGTACATGAAGATGTCCTTGCCGACTCGATTGCCCAAGATGTTTTGCAGTCTCAACAGGTTCCGGGTGATGGGCGTGCAAATGCCCTGGCATTGTGCGTAGAACATGTTGAAGATCACGATCTTGTCTTTGACGAGATCGTCGTAAAACTTGTGCTTCCGGCCGTCTTGATCGGTCAGGATCAGGTTGGGAAAATACCGGTCGCGAATTCGATCGCGAGACGATATTTGTTTGAACTTCGACTCCCATCCAGCCGATTGCGCTTGGGCCAGCAGCGGTACAGCAATTGGGGCCGCACCCAGCGCCGCTATCAAGCTTCTGCGTTTCAAATCCGTCATAACAATTCCTTTCTTCAGGTTACGAGTTGCGGGTTCCCGGCGCGGAAAACTGTGCGCGCGGGACTACCACACCAGGGCGGCTACGGTTGCGTCTTGTTGTCCCCGATGTCGTCGATTTCGCCGAGCACCATCATCGCGTGGTCTTCGTGGACCACGTTGTGACAGTGCAGGGGGATTCGTCCGACGAAGTCGCGGAAACGGAAGTAAACCGTGGCTTCCATGTTGTGCTCCAACCTGAAAACATCCTTTCGGCCTTTCGTGATCAAGCCCGAGTTGGACGGGGCATTGCCGTTGATCGAAAGGGTTTGGAACTCTTCGAAGTGCATGTGGATCGGATGCTGCCATCCGCCCGAGTTGTTTTGGAAAATCCACTTCTCGACGGAGTTTCGTTTGATTCTGAATCGCGGGGCCTGGTTACAACCGCCGACGAGCTTGCCGTTGACCTGCCATTGTCCGTTGCCACGCTCGAACCGGAAGGTACGAGTGATGCGCGGGGCGTCTGCGGTGTTCGGAAAACCGTAGAAGTAAGTGCCTGCCGGAATGTTTGCCGGGTTAACGCTGTTGTCGGGCACTGCCGGACCGTCGACGATGATCTTGAGAATCTTGTTGCCTTGTCCGGCGTTCAGAACGTCGCCATCCGGACCACGACCGTCGTCCTGCTCCAGGCGATTCTCGAGATAGAACGTCTTGCCGGCGTCGGCGGTGAAATCGACGATCACGTCCACGCGCTCGGCGACTGAGAAGCGGGAACTGTTGACCTGAACCGGTCGCTCCATCAGGTTGCCGTCCGTCGAGATCTGCCAGAACGACTTGGTGCTGTTGTTCGGTCCCAGCACAAACATCTGATAGAAGCGCGACGGGCCGGTGTTCAGCCAGCGGAAGCGATACCGTCGGGGGCTTACGTGCAACACAGGTTGTATCTTGCCGTTGACGAGGAATTTATCACCCAGGATGCCGTCGGTATTAAAGAGATCGAATTTCAACAGACCGGTCTGGTTATCGAAAACCTTGTCGTTGAAGACCATGTAGATATCGAAGCTGGTGAGCGGGTTTTGGCCGTCGCCGAAACTCGGCAGACGGAAACCCGTGTTTTCATCGCCAGTATCGAATTCGTTGAAGAGGATATAACTGCCGGCGAGACCTTTGTAGGTATTTTCGGCAGTGTGATCGATGCGGTGGTCGTGATACCACAGCGTGTGCATCGCTTCCTTGATGTCGCCAGTGCCGGGATGAGTCGAGTTAACGCCGGCTAAGACGTTCGGATAGTGATGATCGTAGAATTGGCCGCGTTCCTTGAAGAAGCACGGGAATCCGTCGCTTTCGAGGGGCGTGTGGCCGTTGTGCAAGTGGGTGGTGGTGGATGGCAGACCGAAGCCTCCGTTGTTTGCGGGCAGGTTGTTGCGGATTCGCAGCAACACTGAACCGGCGCCGGGGTTACCAAGATTGCCATAACGTTCGACGAATAGTGGACCGGGGGTGATGCCGTTGAAACCCCAGATCGGTTGCGGGGGAAGTTCGTTCGGCAAAGCCATGTTGACCATTCCCAGTTGTTCAGACAACTCATAGAACCGTTGCGGCGGAAACTGCGCAAAAGCCTGGTGGGCTACAGTACGCGCTTCTCCCGCTGCTGTATTCGGCGCGGCAGTCGGCACCGGCGTCAGCGAGGCGACCGGCGCAAGTACGGGCAATCGCGGCATCAATTCCTGAAATGGGGTGGTGTTGGGACTATTCGGCTCGTCGTCGTCGAACGAACCTCTGGTGTTGAGCGGGTGAGCACTCAAACCCTTTTTAGGGATCAGCATACCCGCACTGGTAAGCAATCCCATCTTGAGCAGGTCGCGCCGTTTAAAACCGGCTGCGATCAACTCGGCGCGATTATCCTGCGCTGTCTGCTTTTCCTTTTCTTTTCTTCTATTCCGTTTGGAGATATACGCCATCGGGAAACTCCTCCTATTTGGGCGCGCGATCACTTTGCCACGCGCCGTTTTGCTCCGTTGTATGGATTGAGAGTTCTGGCAGATCTTCACCGTTTAGCGAAACGACTCAATATCCGCCTCCTTTTGGTTGATACAGCTTTACCGGGCGCGGGTCCTGTGCACCAGGTAAACGTTTTGTTAGAGAACCCCTTGATTATTGAGTGGTCCTTAACGAAGCTGCGTGCCGAAGCCGCGTGATGGAAAACACACATCGACATCGTCGAGGAGCCGTTAAGGCAAACGATCATTGTGAGTGGAGGCTCGTTATTGATTACGGGCTACAGGGGGTAAAAGCCGAATCAAGTTCGACCACGAGCAAGTGCGAAGTGCCGCGCAATGTATTACTCCTCACAATCGAAGTCAAGGAGAAAATTGAGGCGCAATGCCACAACGATTTTAGGTAGGAGTTCTATGTGATCAATGGGAAACTAATCTCAAGAAAGTGCATCGTAAGAACTCAGGAGGATTCTGTTTCATGTCATTGCTTCGTGCGGCACTCGCACTTCGTGCGACATTCGCTTTAGCTCTCATCGGACTTTTGTTTTCCACTGCTATCCTGACACCGGCGCAGAAGAAGTCTTCGCGGACACAGGACGCAGCCCGTCACGCCAGCGACGCAGCCAAGACGTTCACCGAAATTATGAACGTCAAAGAAAAAGCGATACCGAAAGAGCTGCTCGACACTGCCGAAGCGATCGCCGTCTTTCCCGACGTGATCAAAGCGGCATTTCTGATTGGTGGACGTGGCGGCCAGGGCGTGATCAGCAGACGAGTCAAAGGCGGTTGGAGTGCGCCGGCATTCTTCAACCTCGGCGGCGGCAGTTTCGGACCGCAGATCGGCGCGCAGAAAACCGATTACGTTTTGCTCATAATGAACGAGAGTGGCCTAAACGGTTTGCTGAAAGACAAGTTTGAGCTTGGCGGTGAAGCAGGCATCGCTGCTGGTCCAATTGGCCGCGAAGCCGCAGCTTCCACCAATCCTCGACTCGATGCCGGCATCCTTTCTTACTCGCGCAGCAAGGGTGTCTTCGTCGGCGCAGCTCTCAAAGGCGCGGTAATCACACCCGACAACGATCTCAACGAGGCAGTCTATGGTGTGAAGGCGGATCAAGTGCTCAAAACGCAGTCAGTGCCATTCGGACAAATGCCTGCGTCGGTTCGCATTTTTCCACGAACGTTGGTGCGTTACTCCATTCGGTGATAATTATCAGAACAAACGCTTGACGCTTTTGTTTGTGCGACCTAGAATGCTTCGTCACTCTTAGCAGCGACTCGACGTTCTTATCACACACACGGGGATCACCATCGGGAACTGCTGATAGATATGCTCCCACGAACGCAGCGACAAAAAGAGATTCTCGATTACATCACTCGTTTTCTCGAACGCCACGGCTACATCCCTTCCTACGCACAGATTGCCCGACAGTTTGGTGTGAAGTCGCGTGCGACGATTGCGAAGCATATCGCCGCGCTCGAGCGTCGAGGACTGCTGGTTCGCGAACACGAAGACGGCTCGTTTGCGCTCAACGTCAAAGTTGAAGACAAGAGCAGTGATTCGTTGTGTGAAGTTAAACTGCTGGGACGGATCGCCGCTGGTGCTCCGCTTGAAGTGGTTGACTACGAAGAGCGAATACCGGTGCCGCGTTTCTTGTTGGGTCGAGTTAAGCCCGATCGTGTTTACGCGTTGCGCGTTAAGGGCGATTCGATGATCGACGAGCACATCTGCGACGGCGACATCGCGTTGATCGAAAATCGCACCGACGCTCGTGACGGAGAGATCGTCGTTGCGTTGTTGATCGAAGAGAACCAGGCGACGTTGAAGAGGCTTTATCGTCGCGGCACGAACATCGAGTTGCAGCCGGCCAATTCACAACTCCAACCGCTCACCGTCCCCGCTACGCAAGTCCGTGTTCAAGGCATCTTCCGCGGGTTGCTCCGCCCAAGCAATTAGCAAATCTTTGTAACGAAAAAGTATATTGCCTCGAAAGCTGGCATCTCGTATATTTGCGCGTACAAAGAACGAGCTAATAAACGGCGATTTATCTATGCCGATCCACTCTCGTTAGCCGAGCTTTCCCCCCGAAAACCTGACTTACTTTTGTAGCAATCCTCATTGCGGAGTTGTGTATTCATTAGGGAGGAAAAGGCATATGCGGAGTGGATATTTGTGTTTGTCGAGACTATTAGTCTCAATCATTTTGCTTTCAATCGCAGTAATTGTTTTCCAACATAACGCTTTCGCTCAAACTTTCAGCAGGACCGATTATCCAATCCTTGGCAACAATCACATCATTGCCGACTTAAACGCGGACGGCGTCCCGGATCTAGCCGCTACCGGTGTAACCGGTATAGGGATAATGTTGGGCAATGGCAACGGAACGTTTCGGCCGCGTGTCAATTTTCCGACGGGCGCGCAGCCGCAGAATCTCGCGGCCGGCGATTTCAACGGCGATGGAAGAGTGGATCTTGCCGTATCGCTAAACAATGCCGAGTTCAGTCTTGCTTTACTTATTGGCAATGGCGATGGGACGTTCAACGCGCCGGCCAGGTTCGAGAACACCGCGGCCCAGGACGATTCGCCCGCGATCGTCGCGACCGATCTCGACAACGACGGCCGTCTCGACCTCGTGTTGGCGCACATGCTGTCGTGCTTCGTTAGTCCCTGCGTCGCGGCGCGAAACATTACCGTAATGCTTGGTTTCGGTGACGGCACCTTTCAGATTCCGTTCGAGTTCGATGTAGGCACTGGGATGTCGCGCATCGACGTGGGCGATTTCAACAGCGACGGCATTAAGGATCTCGCAATTGCAGGCGATCGAGCGCAAGTCTATGTTCTGCTCGGCATCGGCAACGGATCGTTTCTGAAACAACCCACGATCAATCTTGTGGCAGCGAACACGATCGGTGTTGATGGGACTGACATCGACGTTGCGGATCTAAATGGCGACACGATTCAGGATCTCGTCGTTGCGATCGGACTTAACGGCAGCAGGACGGCGATTCTCTTAGGCAACAACGATGGCACGTTTCAGCCGGCGCGAATCATCACCGAGCCTCGTTTGCGTGTGCCTCAGTATCAGGTGATTGCCGATTTCAATCGTGATGGGTTTTTGGATCTGGCGCTCGCTCTCGCCAATGGCACGGAGGGTTTAATTGAGATCCTCAATGGCAATGGCGATGGCACGTTCGGTTCGCCGCGGTTGTACTTTGCGCCTCCGCCGAATTCGAGTGTGGGCGCTGGGACGATCGTTACCGGCGACTTCAATCGCGATGGGCGGCCGGATATTGCGTTGCCGATTACGGGCGCGAATCCCGGGTTCGCCGGGTTAGTAAACTCAACTGGCGCGGCTGTTGTGGCTCCTGCATACGGCAGTGTTACGGCCACGCCTTCGACGATCGCTGCGGGAGCTGCGAGTGAGATCCGGATCACTTTGAATGCCGGCGCGGTTGCGCCTTCGGGGGGCTTTACGTTCTCAGTTTCAAGCAGCAACACGGCTGCGCTAACGGCGCCTTCGTCGGTGTTTATGGCGGCCGGCACTTCGAGTGTTCGTTTCAATGTGACTGCGCGGAACGTAACGTCGACGCAGACGGTCACGGTTAGGGTTCGCAATGACCGGCTTGGAAGCCGCAATGTTGCGGTTACTGTGACTCGTGCGACTCCAACACCTACGCCAACACCAACCCCAACACCAACGCCGACTCCGACACCAACTCCGATTCCGACTCCGGCGCCGCTTTCGTTGGCGTCGTTGAAGGTATCGCCGAGCTCGGTGGTTGGTGGAAACATGTCGCAGGGAACGGTGACGCTGAGTGCGGCTGCGCCGTCTGCGACGGTAGTGACTCTTGCGAGTAGCCATGCCGCTGCGTCTGTGCCGGCGAGTGTGACTGTTGCCGCGGGTGCGTCGACGGCGAGTTTCGCTATCAATACGAGAGCGGTGAATGCGGCGACGAGCGCGACGATCAGCGGTGCGTTTGGTGGCGTCACGCGCAGTGCGACGCTCACGATTAACACGGCCACTGCTCCGCCGCCGCCGAGCACTGACAACGTGCGAATCACGCGCGTTGAATACGACAGCGGGAAACGCGAATTGCGTGTTGAAGCGACGAGTAGCAGCAACAGCGCAACGTTGCGCGTGTTTGTCACTTCAACGGGGCAGCTTATTGGGACGTTGTCGAATAGTGGCGGCGGGCAGTTTCGAGGCCAGTTCAGCGTGTCGCCTAATCCGCAGAACATCACGGTGCGCAGTAGTCTTGGAGGTGTGGCTACGGCGAACGTGTCGGGGCGGTAGGATTTGTTTTGGGATTCGGGGTGGCGCGTTCGTGTCACCCCTTTTTATTTAGAATCCGCGGAACGGCGTAGCTTCTGAACGCTGAAGCCAATTGTCTAACGAATAGTGAGCGTCTGCGTGAGTGAGATGAAGCGTGTAAGCGTGTCGCGATCGCGGCGATCGGTTTTCGAAGCTGCGGTGCGGCAACAGTCCGTGCAGTAGGATCAAGCTGCCTTTCGTCACTTCCAACGGAACCAACTCCTCTTCCGGCCACGGTTCCGTATCGAATGTCTGGAACTCCATCTTTCCGGTTGCCGATCTGACCCAACGCGACTTGAGCCCGCGTTTGTGTCCGCCCGGTATGGCCCACAAGCAGCCGTTCTCGATCGTCGCATCTTCGAGCGCAAACCAAAGTCCCACGATGTCGGTTGGTTCGGTGTAGAGAAACGTGCTGTCCTGGTGACAGCTTACCTCGCCGCCGATGTTCGGTTGCTTGAAGATGTACATCGATTGGATCAGGTGCGGGTTCGTGAATCCTAGCGCGTCTGCGAGTTGCCTTATCTTCTCGCTACGCGAAAAGCGATTGAAAACCGGATCGAGATCGTGCAGCGCGTGACCGATCTTGTTTATCGAACGCTCTTTCGACTGTTTGAGTATCCCGTCGGGGAGAAACGCGTTTTCTTCGAAGAAGAAACGAATCTTGTCACCGGAGGTCATAAAATACTCATCCGCGATTCGGTTTTGCTCCTGAGTCGAAAAGATTGAAACCACTCCCGCCGGATCAAACTCCTGGACCAACTCCCCCACTCTTGCTCTCAACGCATCGCACTCTCGAGCGTCGACGAAATCCTTGAGGATCAGAAAGCCGTTGGTTTCGTATTGTTGTAGTTCTGTGGCAGTGATCATAGGTCGCTTACTTCCGCGAGGAAAACTCCACGTGAAGACAACATATCCACATCTTCATAACTCGTTCTTAGTTATTGCCGTCCTGGTTGGATAATAGCGTCGATCTGCGTTTCTGTGAGGACATTTTGTGAGTTGGTCGATCTGAACAGAGGCTGAGGCAGGATTTAGAAACGGGGACGTCACGCTTGGCCCCCTCACCAAGGTCCACCACGACGTCCCCCGCCCCACACTCTGGGCGAGGTGCGAGGCTAGTCGAAATCTGGCGGCGTTTATATAGGTGGAAAAGGAGCGTCGCAAGATTGTGTTACGAGTGGGGATTTTGAATTCATGCCAGTCCATTTGCATTCGCATCTGGACACACCTCTACCCTCCTGCCCGAGCGGCAGTTTTCTGAACCGGCAACTTAAACAAACATCCGGTTAACGAACGAAACTGATAAGCGTCAGGATAATCGTTAACGCCGTGCTTGACGCCTGTGGCGTTGTCGCACCGGTGGTCGGGATCTCCCCGGCCACCGTTATTGGGTTTGGTGGCGGCGGCGCTACCGCACCGGTGGAATGCATCTCACCAGCCCGAGCCGCGCCCGAAAGTACGCATGCGAGAGCGAATGCCAATGCCAAACGTCTCATTTTTGTCTGTTTCTCCTTTTGAGGTTGAGGAATGCCAGTACACTGGCAAGAAAACAGCATAGTGTAAATACATATATGACTATTGACACGGGTTCCTGCGCTGTGACTAATATCCAGCGCTGGCAAGCAAGACTTCTTACACTCACCGACAAAGGGTTTATCTTTCGTGAAGATAGCCTCACCTAAGCTGGATACCGCGCACCTGAATGCGAATGACGAAGCTCTGCTCAGGTGCAAGACCGCCTTGGAACAAAAAGACAGAGGCGATTACGCGGGCGCGCAGGAAACTATGCGGCCCTTATGGAAGCGCGTCGGAGAACGTCCAAAAACAACCGGACTCGATCCCTCTGTCGCCGCTGAGGTCTTGTTATGCGTAGGTATTCTGACGAGTTGGATCGGAAGTAAGAATCAGATTCGCGACGCGCAGGAACTTGCCAAAAATCTTATCACTCAGAGCATGACTTATTTCGAGTCAAGCAGAGACGTGACGAAGGTCGCTGTCGCGCAATCGGAGATCGCTTATTGCTACTACCGAGAAGGCTCACTGAACGAGGCGCGATCATGGCTGCATGAAGCATTGAAGAAGCTGACGTTTGAGGGCGCCGCAAGAGCAAGAGCGCTTCTAAAACTAACAACCGTGGAATGCTCAGCAGCGCGATTTCACGAAGCGTTAGAGCTACTCAACGACAATGAAGCGCTATTCCGAAAGATCACCAACCCCACGATTAAAGGAGGCTATCACAGCGAGCTTGCAATCATTCTTCGTAATCTCGCCACGACAGAGAACCAGGCCGGAATACTTTCGCCGCGCAATCAATGAATACAAAGAGGCTGAAAGACAATTCAGACTGGCCCACAATCCGATCTTTCGAGCCGATGTAATCAACAATGTCGGTTTCTTGCTGTTTAAGTTATCCCGCTACAAAGAAGCACACAAATATCTTAACGAGGCTCGTCGCCTGACAGTCAGGTTCAAAGACAAAGCTCGCACCGCACAAATTGATGAAAGCCGAGCGCAGGTGTTGATTGCGGAAGGAAGACTGGTTGATGCCGAACGCATCGCGCGTCGAGCAGTGTCCGTCTTAAAGAAGAGTGGGCATTTCTGCATGATGGCCGAAGCTCTTGTGACACAAGGTGTAGCCCTGGCGCGGCTAGGCCGCACGGCCCACGCGCATTTCAACTTTCGGCAGGCAATTGAAGCGGCGCATCAGGTAAATGCCTTGAATATAGCCGGCCTGGCGGCACTTTCTTTGATAGAGGAGATTCGGGACTTACCGCCTGACACATTGCACGCCGCTTATCGGCAAGCACGTGAATGGCTCGCAAACTCTCAAAGCCCGGACATAAAGCTCCGACTGGCCGATGTCGCCGACCGGGTTGTTGCCAGCATCGACACAGAATTGAGCGACGAGCAGGCAACGGAGATTCTCTTGACGGAGCCAGGTGGACTTCGCGCACAGTTAGAGAAACATGAGGGAGTCGTTATCAAGCGAGCCTTGGCCCAAGTTGGCGGCCGCGTGACTCACGCCGCGTCGCTACTGGAAATGAGATATCAATCCCTGGCCTACATCATCGAAAACCGCCATCCTGATCTGCTCCGAAAACGAACCCCCATCCGCCGCCGGCCAGGACGAAAGAAGAAGTGAGAGATGCGTTAGCAAGGAACACGTAGAGATAGCAAAGGCGGCTCACGGGCTGCCTTCATTATTGCGCTAAATTGTTGTACAAACTGAGAGTTATTTGGAGCCGGCTGCCGGAATTGAACCGGCGACCTTCTAATTACGAATCAGTTTATTCGGATTTTCCGAACTAACTCATAACGCACAAGTTGCAGCCACAGCGGTTTTTCAGGCGTTTTTGATGATTCTATATGCAGCTTTATCGCTTCCTCATGCGCTTATCTAAATTCGCGTCACAACTACGTCACAAGAAAGAATCAACTTTATGGGTTGTCATCGGAGGGTGGAGCGGTTTTGCTCTAGTAGACTGGAGCCGATCTTTTGACAGCTTTTTCGCTGCTCGGTCTGCCATTCCGCTAGGGATCGACGATATCGCCAACATTTCCCGAAAAAAGCTTGAAATGATCGAGACCGATACCCTCCGAAGAGTCGTTGGAAAGCAGATTAAGCACTACCGTGAGTTGTTGAAGATGTCCCAACAAGATCTTGGTAGTCTCTGTGGCTTACGCCGAAGTTATATAGGAAGTGTAGAACGTGGTGAGCGAAACATCACCATAGATAACCTAGAAAGAATCGCAAAGGGGTTAGGCTTATCGCCCGATAGGCTTCTTCGACCGGAAACGCCTCCTTACACGTCGAAAGATTAATACGCC
Organism: uncultured Acidobacteriota bacterium; assembly: GCA_963770215.1. Lineage (GTDB taxonomy): Bacteria > Acidobacteriota > Blastocatellia > Pyrinomonadales > Pyrinomonadaceae > PSRF01. The sequence continues at coordinate 64,131 of CAVYOP010000003.1, read as the reverse complement.
GTCTTTTTTTACCGAATCGCCATGATAGTCGGCGCGATGATTATATGCGTATTTGCCCACGCCGTAATGCGTTGTCCGATAGATGATCCTTTCAAGATCAAAGCCCACGTCTATTCCAGTTTCTGCAACCAGGTCTATCACGGGAATCAACTGCTTTCTGATTGTTGAATCGCCGATTACTACGCAGCAACTTCCGCCCTCCGTTAGAACCGTATGAGCTTCTGTTAGCATCGCTCTTTGAGCGTCAAAGTAAGCACTTACAATTTTGTCGTCAGTTGCAGGCCAGGCTCGGATTTCCATTTTGCGAATCGATGCGAGATCATGCGCATTCCAAACCTCGTCAAATCCCTTGGCCCATTCGAACTCAAGATTGAAAACCGGCAAGTAGTCAAACGAGTTTAGGTAGGGCGGGTGGGAAACGACCATACCGATGGGATAATCTTGCAAGAAGCCAAGGGATGAGATCTGACGATTGTCAGCAATTTCGGCGTGCGCCCATTGTTTCGGCGAAGCAACTTGTGACCATTGACTCTCGCGCTCGATCATCTCTTGAACCTTTTTTATGAATGCTTTCCAAACTGGCCGGGGTTTCTTGTCTTTATTGATGTGCGGTCGAATCTCACCGTCGTAAGCGTTAGATGTTCGTCGTATGATCGCAAGAAATGCGAGTGTAAAGAATTCTCTGTAAATATCGATGGGTAGTTTGAGAATGCAAGATTTCAGTATTGCAAGATCGTATCTTGCTTTTTCAGTAAACCACTTTGTTAAGCCGTTTGAATCTCCTAAAAGCGTCTGTGCTAGAGTCAAGGACTGCTCGTATGTATAGCGAGAGTGCTCACGGATAAGATCATCGGTTGAGAGAAGGAACGAGAAGTGCTCGTTTAACAGTTCCCTAAGAACCTGCCAACGGTTTAGTAGTTCTTTCATCGGATAGTTACGACACTTCACCTTGCACGCAAGGACACCGAGTGGGTTTATGTCCACTCCGACAGAGTTGTGGCCGGCCAACTTTGACTCAACAAGCGTGGTTCCTGATCCGGCGTAATTATCTACAATTATTTTTCCGGGTATCGCGAACTGACGAACCAAATTCTTACCCAGTACAGACGGAAACTTCCCGTAGTAACGGAAGAAATTGTGTGTTAAATAAGAAAGTTCTGATATTGATTCGGATATGTCCCAAAGGTCTGTGGGAACATTGACGCTCGTATTCGGCCGTAATTCCTCAAAGAGTGTGGCTTGCGACACAATGCTCCTTATAAGTAGCCAGTTTGTCGTGAGCGGCGATTATACGCGTTGATGTTGTGTCGTCAAGTCATGTTTTCGGGTGAACAGAATGCACGATGATCAAAGCAGCGAGAATGACGCAGTTGAAGCAGCCATGCTCATTGCGGAAGTAGAACGAGATCCACGAATTTCCGAAATTTTTTACCGGTTGGCCGAATTCACGGACACGCAAACCGGTCGCACAATGGGCCGTAAAATAGGCGTTATTCAAGAGATAGTATGTCGCAAGCTTCTCATGCAGTCTCAGAAACTAGCAGACTCAATTTTATTTGAACCGTGGCTAATGGGCGCATCAGGCGCTGATCACAAAGTCGAATTTGTTTTTTTCCAACCAACGGTCGCCATTAATTTCAACAGCGGCGAGAAACACCACATCAGCGGATTAAACGTTACACTGATAAGAACAGCCAACGATCGAGCAGCGTTTCTCATAAACAAAAACGGCAAGTCAGTGCGTCGTACCCTGCGAATTCACCAGCCCGTTGAAGCTGCTTCTTTGCTTTTTGAATCCGACACACTAGTACTTAAGTTAAGTGCTGTGGACCCAAATTCTGCGCGTCTCGTTTTTCTTGATGCACAGGATGTTAGAGCATCGGTGGAAAGCAAGCGGGTTGGCGCACAGCGATTCTCGAGCTCCGACAAACTTGGCTCCGGCATCCAGACCATCGAAAAAGCCAAGCAAGCATCACTCGTGGCAATCGATGCCGACTTGAAATTCAATGGAACGATTAAAGCTTTAGCGGCTGCGGATCATGTGCGCCGATATATATCAATCATCGTATTGGGCAACGGTGTGCACTGGACCGACAAGGATAAAGCGATAATGAGCACATACCTTGATTACGCGTTCCTTGTACGTGATGCGAGCATTATTCGCTATCTCGACTATGTTCGAGACAAAGCCACCGCGGTAGGTCAGGATTTCAAAGATTTTCTGATGAGTTACTTTCAAGGAATGACGAAAACAGCGCCCGATGATTTCGCTGTCACGCCTGATGATTTTGAAATCATTACTCCCGCAGCCGAACGGCGACCCCTGAATCAGATTCTCGAACAGCACATCGATAATTATAGAGAAATAGTTTGAGGATAACTCGCTGACACTCTCAATTCGCGAAAACCCGGCAAACCGATACCTAACACAGAAACGTAGTTGTGCTTTTCTTAGAATTGTTGCTTGGTACTGAGGATAAATCGCCGGCGGTCGACGAAGGTTATATTTAGAACGAAGGACTAAAGTTCGGGCATCGCCTATTTGTCCCGGCGTCTCTCCTCGCGGATGGTCTTTGGGGTTTGCTTTACGAGGTCGTCGAGTTCTTCTTCTGACATCCCACTTTCATCGAAGCTTCGCGCGATCGGTTCGACGATTTCCTCAAACGGTTTCTGAGCGAGAAGCGCCGTTTCAAGCAGTTCCAAAGCGGCTGCCTCAGGAGTAGTTCATGCCGCTTCGCCGCGTCTGCAATGGCATGAACTGTCTCAGGATTGCTGATTTTTACAACTAGGCTTTGCATAGTGTCCATACCGACTCGCTTAGTTCAACACACTGGTTACTCACGAAAGCCACCCCCCGGTGAACGGCACTGGCTCTCGGTCTGTGATCAGTTCGACAAAGGGTATCTCCACGCCTTCAGCCTTCGCTTTAGAGTACACTTCTTTAGCCGTCGGTCCGCTGGCAATCATGCGATCACCATCTAGGGCGACCCATTGCCCCGAGTAGTTTTCTCGGTTTTCGTGCAACCATCTGAGGGACTTTGCCGAACGGTTAGCGTGTGCTTGTGAGCCGTGTCCTTCTCCGTGCGTCACTCCTTTATCTTCCAGCCATCGACGAATCCTTTCCTGCTCCCTCGACGACAGTTGTTCAATTGACTTGATGATTTGGTCAAAGCTTTGGGTCACGTTGAGAATTCTATCACCGGCTGTTGTTATCCGCCGTCTGTTCACTCTTAGGAAGGTGCATTATCGAGTATATTTAACGACCTATTGAGCGTTTTGCAAGCGCAACCTCGGCCAGTCAGAAACTCGGTGCTGTTTTCCATTCTTCGCTCCTCAATCATGGTTCGTCATTAGTTGAAATCCGTGGGTTACGAGGTACTGTGCGCGGGCCAGATGGTGGAACAAAAAGCGCTCGTGGGCGGACCGACTCATCGGTATGGCTGAGCGTTTTTGAAGTGGTACAGAGCGGACCCTCTGGTGCGGATCTTCGCCTGCGATTGCAGTTCGTCTTTTCAGATCTCACTCCGTGCTTCTTCGGTAATCCGATACGAGATTGTTTCTTTCTTTTTCGGGACAGATGATGGCTTAGTTTCACCTTGTTTACTGCTGTCGTGATACACGTCTCATGCAAGCGTTTGCAAACAAGTGCATGCGCTTGCATACACGTGCTAGGAAGTTCTTTGGTTGCCGCTGTAAACGTACGCATGCAAAAGTTTGCGTGCGTGTGCACCTGAAGGGGTGACGTGTCAAATAAACCAGGTGCAAAGCACCTCTGTTCGCTTTCATGATCTCGCGATGTCATCAGAATTGATCATTTCTATGGATTGATTTGGAACGTCTTCTTTGTTCTCAATTGCGGTCCATCAGTTAGGTTTTCTAGGCGGTATGATCTCGATCCAATCCGGCTTTTCCACGTTGTCCAAGCCAAGCTTTCGATCAAGAAGGATCTCTCGTAACTCGCTTGGATCGCAATCACGATCAAGGTCAGGCATCGCAATTTCGATTGTGCGGATCTCGCCTGTTTCCCCGTCTTCCCATTCCCATGTAAACGTCTTTGATTTGTCTTCCATTGGCGTCGGTCTCTAGTTCAATTTTGGTGTGCTTGGCGCGTCCATTTGTTAGATAAACGCTGACGGCTTTACGGCCTGCCAGTACAGATCACAAACCTGCAAAGGTGACGCCAGTCGTGTTCAATGAGCGTGGAAGATGTGCGAGGAGTTGTGAGAGCCGGGGTGCGATCGAGGTCTTTAGAACCGCAAGAATTAACAACATAGATGCGCGAAGCGCACTGCGTCTCTCGCCTTTTGAACGCGAGCAATTGAAGGTCACCCCATCGTCACAAAGTGTCACATTTCGTCACAAATTGTGACACTCACCCGTTTGCGACCAAGCGGTTCAGATCTTCATGTGGAACTCAAGCCGTTTTACAGGACCAGGGCAGAATTTAGAGCATGGTATGGCAAGTGCGGGGGCCATTGTTGCGCCTGACATTTTGAAAGAATGCTACAAGAACAGAAACAAACTTTGAGAAGACCGCTTCAGCCGTCCGCATCATTGATGACGCCGGAACAGTGCGCTGAATTCTTGGGTATCAAGATCAACACACTTTACGTGATGAAATCTCAGGGGCGTATCCCTTACCGCAAGGTTGGTCACCTCTTGCGCTTCGACTTTGAAGAGATTGTTGAGTGGACAAAGGACAAACAGAAATGACCGTTGGTAAGGACCGCATGGCTCGGGTACTATTCGGTCACAACCTCTGTGGCTGCAACCGCCGAACGGAGGTGATGTCCTTTGACAGTTAAGAAGCGTGGTGGACGCTCGTATTTTGATTTCCAAATCAGAGGCGCCAGATATCGCGAATCGATACCGGAAGCGCGTACTAAGTTTCAGGCGGAACAAGCAGAAACGAAGGCGCGCGATCAGGTGTTTCAGGGCACGTATGGTACGTCACAACTTGGCAATCAAGACTTTTGCGAACTTGTGAGCGAGACCTATTTGCCTTGGGCCAGAGCTAACAAGCGCACTTGGCGTAATGACGAAATCATTGCGAACCAATGGGCGGAAATATTCAGGGGCAAGATGTTGCGTGAAGTCTCACCCCTGGCGATTGAAAAATGGAAACGTGATCGTGCTCAGTCTATTACGAGGCGCGGTACAACTCGCAGTCCGGCATCTGTAAACATGGAGCTTGCTGTACTGTCTCGAATCTTCACCCTCGCGGTGGAGTTAGAGCAAGCAGTATCAAACCCATGTCGCAAGGTGCGGAAACTGCGCGTGGACAATCAACGCAACCGCTACTTATCGGACGATGAGGAAACGCGATTGAGGGCTCAACTCAAAGGAAGACGCAAACACTTGTACCCGCTAGTTGCCCTTGCGCTTGGTACAGGTATGCGTCGCGGTGAGTTGCTGAATCTGTCGTGGCGGCACGTCGATTTTCTGCGCGGCGTCATTCATGTAGTCAATACAAAGACTGCGCGTGATCGGATCATCCCGATGAATCAGGGCGTGAGAAAAGTATTGATAGAGCAACGCCAAACTCAAGAAGGTGTCCTTGTGTTCGCTTCGAGACGAATTGCTAAGAGGCGGATGGATGAAGGTTTGGTGGATGTGAAGAAAGGTTTCGTCGCGGCGTGCATTGACGCCGGGATCGCTGACTTTCACTTTCACGATCTGCGCCACACGTTTGCGACGCGATTAGGTGACGCAGGATGTAATGCAACGACGATTGCGCGACTGTTGGGCCACTCGAATATTCAGATGTCTATGCGGTACACGCATGCGTCTGATGACAGCCTCAGAAGCGCGGTCGAACACGCTGCCACAAAAATGCCACAAACACTTGGGGTGAACCCCTCGGCTGAGACAGTTTCAATTAGCCACACTTGCGGTTAAATAAATTTCGTTCTCAAACTAACGACTTTGGTTCAAAATCTCCGGTGGCTGGTGAAGCGGAGGCGAGCTCTGCTGGAGAGCAACTCGCCAAGGAATAACCAGCTGGAGACTCATCTAAACCGATGGTCGAAAGAGGAGCGGTCTGCGGGCCGCTCTTCGTTTTTGCCACTGCACCATCGGGTTGATAGTCCTCCCCATGCCTGAAAAAACTCATCGTCGCGCCAGCGTTAATTGTGGTCAACTCGAGTTGCTGCTCGAATTCCTCCGGCGGTTGATAAGCCAGCGCCGAATGCAGACGGCAGCGATTGTAATAAGCTTCAATGAAGGTTTCGATGTTGCGGCGCAAGTGTTCGAGATCAACGTAATCGTTGGCATAGATCTCTTCGCGCTTGAGTGTCTTCATAAAGCTCTCGCAACTTGCATTGTCGTAGGGATTCGCCGGCCGACTCATGCTCGGAATGATCTGATGTGCTTCTAGAACCTGCACGTATTCATTCGAAGCATACTGCAGGCCGCGATCGGAATGATGGACCAGGCCTGGCGCAGGCTGGCGTGTTGCGATGGCCTTCTCAAGTGCCGCTTTAGTTAAGCGCGTGGCCATGGTTCGCTCCAGTGCCCAACCAACTACCTTGCGAGAAAAACTATCAAGAATCACCGCCAGATAAACGAACTCTGTGAGCAGCCGAATATAAGTAATATCAGCCACCCAGAGTTGATTGATGCCAGTCAATTTCATCCGCCTGGCAAGGTTCAAATACACCTCCAACTCGTGTTTCGAATCAGTGGTCACCACGAAGGCGCGTGGCTGCATTGCCAGCAGGTTGTCTTCCCGCATCAGCCGAGCCACGCGTTTATGATTCACCAGCATCCCACGCCGCCGCAGTTCTGCAGTCACGCGTCGATAACCGTAACGGCGCCGATGTTCCAGCACGATCTGCTGAATGGTGGATCGCACTTCCATCTCTTCTTCGACGGGCAGACGTTCTTGCAACGAGCGATAGAAGCCGGCGCGACTAACCTGGGCCAATTGACACATCCGTTCAATACTCAACCTGCCTTGCAAAGACATCACTTCCCGGATTTGGTCGTAGATGCCTTCGCGCCAGTGCCGTCTTTCTGCTGGCGTCGAGCCTCGACTTTTTGCAAGGCACCTTTGAAAAAATCTAGTTCCAGAGTTTTCTCGGCCAGCACTCGCTTGAGTTGGCTGACCTCTTTACGCAGGGTGGATTCACGTGAGTTCTGTGGTGGCGGCCACTCGCTCTTATCTGGTGGCTCTAGTTGATCGCGCCAGCGATATAACAGTCGCCGATCTATATCCAACTCCCTAGACAGTGCCGAGATGTCGTCGCATTGTTTCATGCGCTCGACGCATGCACGCCGAAACTCATTCGAATAGCGTCCCACTCGTCTTTTGGCCACTTGCAGCTCCTTTCTGTGCTAAGTGTGCCTATTTCGAGTGTCTCAATCTAGGGGTTCAGTCCAAGATCTTACTAGTGCGCTGACTTAATTCCGTACCGCGAAGCTGACACCTCTCCCCTCACGCTTTCCTTCAACCGACATTTCTCGACACAACTAAGAAGAAAAAAGAGGCGGTTACCGAGTGGGTGATTCAGTAGGAAATCTCCAAAGGAACCGTCGTAATGAGATTTTTACTTGGCGTCCTCGTTGGTTACACCGTTCGAGGCAAACAGAAACTACTTATCAGAGTTCTTGTGACGCTGGCGCTGGTCGTGTACGTCGTTGTGCCAGCAATTGCGCTTTTGGGCCTGAGTATTGACATCCAACGTGAGCGCCGGTCTAGACCAGTTCAAACCAAGGTGCCTGTGCTCAAAGGACTGACCTATGAAGACGCCGAGAGAAAGCTTCACGCGGCTAACTTGAAGATCCGGCTGTTGGCGACACGTTCCGATCCGACCGTTCAACCCGGATTGATTATCGACCAAACTCCCGCACCTGGGGAGGAAGTAGCTGTCGGCTACTCAGTTGGAATTACCATTAACAAAAAGAATTTCGCTGGCCCTGGTCCATGAAGTTAAAGCTAATGCTAATTCATTGGACCAGATAAGCCACGCTGTGTTTTTGGCGTATCCAGCCTCCCTGTCTCTCAATAGGCGCGACACTACGAATCGTTTGCGCGGACAGCCGGAGGTCTCACGTAATCACTTCCTCCGAGGTTGCTAACATGAAAAATGTCTTCTCTCTTCGCAAGCGTTCATTCCTCTCACCTGTCTCAACCGGCTTTACGTCGCATATCTTCGCTGAGGTTGAATCCTCCAACGAAGGTGAATACAGGTGGGGACACAACATGCTTACCATTGCCGATTGCCGGCGCAGAGTCCAGATTGAATTCTTTTTGGGCACAAAGCGCGAGCGTCGTCGATCCCTGGCCAAAATCAATTTGCTCATTGCCATTCTCACGCGCTTTCGTGACGCGCTCACTAAAGAGATAGCGTTAATCGAGAAGGCCAAAGCCAAATAAGTGCCTGGAAAACAATCGCGGGCCAACTTGCAGCTAAAGCTGTCATTCAGGTGACGACTGGAAGTGAGTTGGGCTGCGACGCCAGGACTAAACTCGAGTCAACTGTTCTGCTCGAGAGGAAGAAGGGCAACTAATGCCAACGACTAAACATGAACTGCTCGATTGGTTAATGGATGTGCCAGAAGATGCCGAAGTAGGAACTGATGGACAAGGACTAGCTTTGCTAGCAATTCTTGGCACCAACGTTCATTTGTTAGAGATCGGTCGCATTCCAAATGCGGACGAACTCTATGCCGAGGCGATTAATCAGGCAATGATGGAACGACTCCGGCGGATTGATGCAGCAGGTGGAGAAACGGAGACTGGCGTAATAATAGTGACATTTCACGGTTACATATCCGGCGTTCCGAGCCTGTTCTCTACTGACTTCAACTCGGCGTTCATATTCAAGAATACAGAACAGGCGGAAGCCTTTATCACAGAGTTCGCAGCCGAGCTACACAATCCGCAGATCCTCGATTGCCCGTAATCCTACCAGCGGATAATTTGCACTGAATTCTTTTGGCCCCTGCCGTCAGTAGACGCCCCAGTCGTTGGCACAAATCAACCTGTTTCACCTAAATCTAAAAACTATGGGACACTCTCGACCCCGTCCGAAACATCTCGCAAAAAAGCTCCTGCAAATCCGACACAGCGTAGGAATGTCTCAAGGAGAGATGGTCAAACGACTTGGTGTTCAAGATCTGATCCACTATACGACTATTTCCAAGTACGAACTCGATAAGAACGAACCTCCGCTCGCCATTCTGCTCGCCTATGCCCGCCTCGTAGAAATTCCTGTCGAACAAATCATCGATGATGAAATCGAACTAACAATTTGATATCTGCAAGAGCACCCGATCTTTCCTACCGCTAATCACTTTCCAAACATCCGTCTACGCGGCGCTCACAGTGTCCGATGTTGAAGTCTCAATCAATCGCTGCTGTCTGCTAATTCAAATAACTTCCGCCCCGGGACCTTCACCGATCCAAACAAACAGCGTATCGAGCCTCCGCTGCGGAGGCCGTAAAGGGTCTACGCTGCGCTCCGATGAACTCCGCGAACCAAAAACAGTTCGCTCCGCCCTTGACTGCCTTCCTCGCTGCGGCTTAAGAGGTCGACAAGAGCTGCTAACGCAGCTCAGAAACCGGCGCTTTCAAGCTTATGATTATTATCAAAAACGGCGTAGACCAAGTGAATTTCCGTGAGGTCGCTCCAATTTGAATTTTCACCTCTGCTCATGATCTTGCTGCTCCGGCCCGTTGAATTCGCTCTCAAACTTTTGCACCAAGCTCAGGATTTCATCGAACACAGGTACTTCCTGAAAAAACATTGGTTCTCTCATCGCGGCGTAGTCACTTTTCCAAAATGCCATTTGCTCTTGTGTGGGCAGCAGTCTGAGAGAGCCTTTGGTCAGGGTCGAGTAGTCAACCCAATTGTGCGCAAAGAACACTCGGCGATGAGCGGCCACTCTTTCAAACAGTCCATTGTCATCCATAGCCTGTTTTGCCACTCCGTTTACAATCAGACTCCACAGATCATAATAGTGTCGGGCCAGCCGCGCCTTTCGTTTCTTGTCAGCTGGACGATACCTTTCTTCGTGCAACAACATTGCCTTTTCCCAAAAGGTGCGACGCGCAGCTACAGTTCTGATCTCGAATAGCCCATCTCCTAAAACAGACGACAAAGCCTCATTAAGATAGGATTGGATTGGTGGCATCTCGGAGGGTTCGGTGTCGGAGCGCGCTCCCAGTTCAATCTTCACCCAGGGATTGAGATAAAGAAGCGGCTTTATCACCGGCGCAGGGTAGTGGAAAAGCAGTGTCTGTTGGTCGGGGTCTTCGTCTAACGGAGCGACAACTAAGGACCATTTCATTTCGCCCGGTATTGCTTCCTGAAAGCGAGCTTCGAGCGCGGGCTTGATCTGGTCCTGAACAAACGCGCTGCTGGCCTTTATGAGTTTCCGCTGTCGATTCTTGCTCAGGTCGTCTCCGGGGAACCCCAGACGGTCGCGGTCGATGACCACATCTATGTCTTCAGAAAAGCGCGCGATCAATTTCCAGGCTTTCGAGAGTGAAGTTCCTCCTTTGAAGCTGAAGTATGGGCCTAACTCGGGCAAGTTGAATAATTCACGCAGCGTCCAACAAACCCAGAAATCTTTCTCGATACTGGAGGCAGGCAAACCCAGTTTCGCTTCTGCTTCCTCGCAAAAGATGCGGCGTCGGTCTTTTGGTAGCTTAAGAAATGAATCCACGAGTGATTTAGCTAAGTTGCAGCAATCTTTTTGAGAACTTCTCCGATCCAAACGGGAGCATAGCGAATGTCCTTTAGTAACTGCTTCTTGTCGTCGGGTTTGAGCCGCCGACGGAGCTTTCGTACCATGCTATCGTCGACAGACCGCCGACCCAAGTAGCGTAAGGCTTGAATAACCAATCCGCTCGCTTTACCGGCCGTGGCCATGTTTCTTGGGGTAGTCTTTTTGAGCAGGATTTGCTGTTTGCCAATTTTTACATTGCGAGATGGTCCATCGGTTAAGAATAGTACCCGCATCGGCACCTGCTCCGAGAGACCAAGGAGATTCGCGGCATAGGCGCCAGAGGGTTGAAGTCTGATTGCGTCTCGACCCTTTATGGCGTTAGCCACCGAATCTACGGATGGAGATAAGGTGCCAAGCTGGAGATCCTGTCGGGGGTAGTCATAGAGACCGCGCGCTAGCTGTCGGATCGTACCCTCCTTCTTATGACGCTTGAGGGCGGAAGCGATTGCGTCTCGACTTCCTAGATCTATGAAGTTGGATGGTGTAAAAACCCAGCCGGGCCCCTTAGCGGTAATCCGACTAAGTACCTGGGAGTCGATGGATTGCGCGTGCTTCCCCATAATCTTGACACAAATTCTGCTATGTTTTTGTGTCAAAAGCAAGCAGTGATTCAGGCACAATTTTATTCTGTACGATGAACTCCTGGAGAGACTTAGGAATCTCCGGTCAAAGCTTTAGACCTCTCCTCGATGAGATATGTCGGGCAATCTGTTGGCTGGTATGCGGGAGGTAGACCGCTGCGGTCGGGAGCAGTCCGACTGGTTTGAACTTGTAAATAGGGCAGGTGTGTTGGTTCCTTTCCGCCTCGAAGAAAGAGAAAGCAGCGCAAAGACCAGGAAGCTGCTGGATCACCTCCCAAAATTATTAAGAGCGGCTCAGGACATCGATATAACCGAGAGCCTGAAATCTTTCGAAGTTGTTTGATATCAGTGGAACTCGGGATGGGTGCGCCAAACGGATGAAAATGCCACTCGCCAAGGTAATATCCCTCATTCCTTCGCCATAGAAGATCGAGTTTTGCTTGGAGGCCGCGAATCCCCCGCTGGAACCACGTCCTTCCTGTCTTCGAATCAGCTGGTGCTCCAGTTACGATTTGCACCAGGGCACAATCGTGGGCAGCCGAATAGCGGCCGAGCAAAATGCCACCTGTTTCCTGTGGCGTAGACACTTCGCAGTATCGCAGGAGATCCGGGACGATTTTTCCGTTCAGTCTTACGCCGAACCTACTATCTTCGGACCAGAACTGTACCTCTGTCATTTGGGTTCACCGCAGCGCTCAACTCCAAGAAAATCACCGTTCTCAGTTTTCTGTTCGAAAACAACCAACTGCGGTTCTTTTGGCGGAGAGATGGCAACATTCTCGATCCACTTCACAGCCGTCGAAGCCAGCAGCCAGACATCGTCGGCACGCGCGGGAAATACCGGATGCCAACATCCCAAGCCCTCTCGCGGCAGTTCCTGCTCGTGGTAATCCTCGCGATCCTTAATTAACCAAGGATTGATTTCTTGTCTATAGGTCGCAGTCGGAAATTGATTTCCGCGCGCGGCGAAACAAAACAATCTTTTGGCCCCCAAACTGAATGAGACCGAGATGAACGTGATTTCGCTACGCCAACTGAATGTCCCAAGGTCCTGCAAGACTTCATCGTTGCCGGTGCAATCGATCACCAGATCACAACCGTTGATTCGGGCCTCTGCGCTGGCTGCTGTTGGAGGAAACGAGAGATTCATAAACTCGATATGAGCCGTTGGGGCAACCGCATTAAGGCGTTTCGCAACCGCCTCAGCTTTGAATTCGTTGAGTTCGTTCATGGTCAGCGTGTGTCGAACCAGATTTCCAGCCTCTAGTAAATCCGAATCCATCACAATCATCGAATGAATTCCGGCCCGCACCAGGAGCTCAGCCAGTGGAGAGCCCAGGGCTCCCGCGCCGAGCAAAAGTACCTTCTTCGAAGTCATATCATCTGCTAATCTGCCGCGCGTCTGTAATTGATCCGGAAACCAATTCTCGGATTCAAGCCAGCGAACCGAGCGACTATCTGTCAGTATTCGATTGCGATTATGCAGCCAAGATGATTGGTTACCTTTCCGGAACCCAGGAGCTTGCTCATCAGCCTTAATCAACTTTGGCAGATTTATTCCGAGCCAGTGCATTCTTCGCGCCGTTTCATCGAAGACAGCAGGGATCGGAAAACCGACGATCAGGACTTCACCAATTTTTTCCTTTCCCTTTACTCGTTCGATCGATTGGCGCAGTTGCTCGTCGAGATCAATCTGTTGCCGGCGGCACGTAGCGCGAAGATCGCCCCACGTTATTGGCGCTTGCCAAGGATCTTGAATGGGTGTCTCCCTTAACCGTAGCCAGAGCCCGCGGGAGACAGCTCCTGCCTCTCGCGTTACAGAAGGTCCCCAGCCTGGAGTCAGCACCGCGTCCCCAGCTATCGTTTTGAAGCACTTGACTACTTGTACATTGATGGCTCTCCTGAGTACGTAGAAATCGACTAGTCCAAACGCATCGGACTTTGATTCCCAAGCGTTAAAGGACTCAGTTCCCTCCGAGAAAGCAATTGATAGGTAAGACTGTGGGTCGCTCGGATACTGTGGCAATTCAAATGGCTCGCCCGGTTTGATCAATTCTCCTCGTGATGCGTCCACCAGCCAAGCAAGCGCTCTCTTGCAGTGCCATGCTAATCGCCTCTCGGAATCGTAAGGTTCGATTGTATATTCCTGGCGACCGAGTGACTTTGTAGGCGTGTCCAGACATAAAGAACATGTCCGCCATGGTACTTCGTAGCGACTTGTCTCTTTTGCATAGCTCTGATGAGGGAACGTGTGAGCGAGGCCCCCATCTTTAGCGGGATGAAACTTGATTGAGCCCCAAGGATAGGATGGACTTACCAGTACGAACCAATTAGTCGTGGCTGGAACAAAAGGGGTAGGAATGAGATCGGGCTCCAGGCGACAATTCAAGAACCATTTCCGCAGCCCGTTGTGCCACTCCCAATCGCGCAAGAGCGTCACGCCATCCATCCCAACGATGGCGCGCCGCCCCTCGCGAACTTCTTTCGAGAGTTCCGGTATACCTACTGCTGTGGGTTTCGTCAGGCGTATCGTCCCCCGCCAATAATAGTCGGCGCCTGTCGCGGTGTGTAACTGTAGTTCTTGGAGTTGGTGTTTCCATTGTCTCCATTCTCGTCGGGAGCTTCTGGGAACTTATCTCCGAACAGCTTTCTCCACTCATCCGCGCTTTCGCGAACTGTGGTTGCATCAAGTGCACGACGAGCGATCGCAGCCGCATCACAAATCTGCGCGTGGAACTGAGCGAATTCGTCACCGGATACACGATGAAAGACGTTGTGGGCAGGTACGCCATGATCGGGCAAAACGGGGGTCAGCTTGTTGTCTGCGTAGGATTGATAGTTATCTCGAATAGTTTCCAGCGCACGCGTCACGCCCTCAGCAACCGAGGTGATGCCATCTGATGTGCAAAAACCGATGAGATGTTCCACCGGGTAACCTTTAGGATATTTCGGAGTCGTATAGTTGATGCGTCGGGACCACTTAATGCTTTTGACTACATTGACATAATGACCCGAGCACGCGGCATTCTTGGCCCAAGTCCACCGGATCTGCTCAAGCGGATGAGTGTCATCCCATTTTTCCGCATCCCGATCAGGGATTCGAAGAGGCGCCAGCTGCCACTCTGCCTCTTTTCGCGCCTGGAGCAACCGCGCGGTCGCGCCCGGCAGTGAGCGCTCGGCAAACGACACATACGATGGTACCAAACGCCAATCGGTCACATCCTCCGGCGTGTCCTCAGATGTGACGCTCGCGGAACGCAACATTTTTTGCTCTACCTCAGAAGGTGCTGAGGTGATCACAAGATCGAGGTCCACATACGACAGATTGATGCCGATGGAACGTCCTTGAAACGCCCACTTACCCTTGTAATGGCGGTCCAGAAATGGAACGAATAAATCCATTGCCGCTTGCGGCGTGTAATCTTCCTCACGCAATGTCGTCACGACAACGATGTCGACATCAGAGCGTTTCCCCTCGTGAGGACGAATCGCTGTCGCTCGTCGGTAACTTCCCTGCAGGAAAGTGCTGACAATAATCTTCGCCAGCTCTGCATCCTGCAGCAAACGGTTTCTCAAGGTTGTGTGTCCAGTCTTGAGTTCGTTGCGCTGGTTTTTCGTCGGACGGATCTCAGCTAAGAAATCCGAAAAATAGGTCGGTAACTCCATCTTGCACACTCCTTAATACTCACCGTTCGGGTGAAGCTAATGCCTCGGCGGGAGGCGGAAATGAAATCGACGCTTGGTATGCACCAAGCGCATTGTTGTCAAAGTCGTATTCGTACATCGTACATTGACCAAAACCCTTGGCCATTTGGCCCAGGTAAAACATGAAAGCATTTGGTGCTGATGCAAAGATGTGCAGTTTGCTTGTCCGTTCCTCTCTTGTGCGACCCTTGAGCAGAGCAGCTAGTTCCTCTACAAGTGAAAACGCATGGCTCGCGTCCACCAGCGAGCCAGCCCCAGGTCGTGGCTGAATGTTGCAGGCGACAATCCGGCCCACATTTGGTGCTAAGCGTTCCACGTAATCTTTGACGTCAAGAACAACATCGTGAGTAACGCCTATCGACAATGCGACTTCATGCCCTTCAGAACGGCAATCGATTTCGCCAATGGACCAACCTGCGTAGTCGGAATTTGTTGATCTTTGAGCGCGCCAAAGTTCCTTGGTGGAGCGTGTGCGTTGAACGAGCGTGATGTCTGCTCCTGATTTTGATCCGAGACAATATCCCGCTGCGAATGCGATCGACGCGTGCGTGTCCAACATTAGAAGATTAGGTTTGCCTAAGGCGCAATGCTTTGACATAAATCTCTCGATTTCAGGAAAAATGTTGTCAGACCAAAGATGGTCCTCCCGAACATTCCTTCCGTCGAAATACCGCACAAGGCAAAGCATGTCTGCGGTTTCATCTTCCATATGCTCCGCCCAACGCATGAAGCTTCGCACGCCAATGGGTATCGCGCTTTCCTCTGGAGTCACATAATCAATACGTCGAAGTCGCTCGCGCTCCGTCACCGTCATCAGCGCATCCCGAGTAAACTCGTTATTGCCCTGGACCAAAAGCTTCTTGATGAGGTCGTCATATGGATGCACCGTCTGTCCGGCGTCCACCGGGACAAAGCCCAATGAGTCGAGTTGTCTGTTCAAGTCCTCGCTAATTCCCACAAGCGTTGGTGCGTTTTTGTAGACGCGCAGCGGACGCAGAACTCTCCGCAACCCAGCATCATTCATCCCCAAGTGATCGCGCCACATTTTTCGAATCCGACCCATTTCGCTGCGGTCTCCGGTCCCATCAAACAATCGATCCAGATGAAACTCGCCGCCGTTGTTACTGACTAGAATGGCTAACGGATCATCTGGATGAACGATCCACGGGGAAACGATGATTAGCCGACAACCGGTACCGTCCGGTGCAAAGGCCTTTTGAGCGGAATGGAGTCGTTGAAGTAGCGAGACGCTTTTGGCGTTGATAAACGAGGGATCGATAAAGGCCCCGCAGGTGAAAGCGCCGGCTTGATTAACATGAAACTTGACTTGGAAATAATCCGCCGCGACTCGATCGCCGCGTTCGAAACACAGCGGCTCGGAGTACTTAACGACAACATCGTCAAAGGACTTCACCTGTGCCAACTCATATCCAACGTGGCAAACTTTTGTGTGTGATTGAAAAAGTCGACACGCTTGCAGCCAGAAAAATCTGGCTTGATAATCGTCGCCTTGCATGCGGGGTATGGCGGATTTTGTCACTCTGAGCCTTTCCAAATTCCAGAACTGTTTCATTGATGTGTCTGGGTTTCTCAGATACAATCACCGCATGAAAGCACCTTTTGTTTCACTAGTCAAGCTTTGTTCCACAATAAAACCTTCGGAAAGGAATGGAATGCATGCCGACTAGAAAACTCAGCAGTCTTGGAGCGTTGGTGAGGACGAAACGTAGCGAGCGGAAGTTGCGCGAAACAGCTCAGGAAATTGGCATTGGTCCAGCGACCCTTATGCGAGTAGAGAATGGCCGCATACCTGACATTGAGACTTTCGGAAAGCTTTGTAACTGGCTGGGGATTGATCCGGGGAGTTTCTTAGGGTTCCAGCGTGAGTCGTCCACTCGCAGCGCAAATGCGGAAATGAGCCACTCACCCATTTCTTTGTCGGCACACTTTAGAGCAGACCAAACACCGGAGCCGGCAACAGTGAATGCTTTGGCCAAGATGATCTTGATGGCTGTGCACTCGCAACAAGTCAGCGAGACCTTAGAAGAAGATGAACAACCTTGAACGAGGCTTCAAGTCTTGGGCTGAGCGCACCTCCCTAGCATTTCGAAAGGAACTGGGCGTCCACGTTGATGCTCGTCTGATGCCTGAAGTGATCGCAGACTATCTAGACGTTGAGCTGTGGACACCCAATCAAGTGCCTGGGATTACTTCCGAACTACTCAATCAGCTTCTCCAAGTAGACCCATGGGGGTGGTCCGCCGCTGGAGTGCAAGTACATGAGCGAGGAATTGTTATCTACAACCCTCGGCACTCACGCGGTCGACAGGTTTCGGATATAACGCACGAGCTCGCACATTTCATCTTGGACCATCAACCAGCAAAAATCATTTTGTCCGCCGACCTTGATGGCGTAAGCATGCGGTCCTTCAATCAGAAGCAGGAAGACGAAGCGAACTGCCTTGCTTGGACTCTTTTGCTACCTCGGGAGGCTTTGATGCGCGCGAAACGGCGCCGTCTCACGTTGGAACAAATCGCGGAACATCATGGCGTCACAAAATCTTTAGTTACTTATCGTTTGAACGCTACCGGAGTTGAAAGACAGCTTAAAGCGCGAGCTCGCTTCAGAAATTGATCACTCTGAACATAGATAGTCGAGAGTTGGAATTTCAACTATGCGTTGAATCAGCACGGCCAGTCGAACGAACGCCACTCATGACCGCTTTCTCATTCACTCGTTTTTTCCAATCTTCTCTTGATATTGCGAGCGGTCTGCGTTCCCAGTTAGCGACAGCACATCGTGAAAACAGAACTGGAACTGCTTCTTGAAGCGCGAGAGCAGGACTACAAAACTCACCTCTCTCATCTTGATTCCCCCCAAATTTGTGGAGGGGATATCTCGGCTTCTGTGCGACTTCACTTCGTGATACCGGATGCCAATGGAGAGCCTCGCTTTCGAGAATTGGCGCGTATGCTTGTGAACTACATCACCATGTATTGTTTCGACGCGTTAAAGCGAAAGGACTTGGATGAGGTTCAGCACAACGCTCTCTTTGTTGAAGCCCGAGAGCTTTTTCGTAAAAGTGAACGATCCGGTCAGGCCGGAGAGATGCTTGTTTACTTTTTAATGGAGGCAGTCTTAAAAGCACCTCAAGCACTTCGAAAGATGTCGATCACCACCAATCCTGAACTTGAGCGCAATGGTAGCGATGGTGTCCATCTAACGTGGAATTCGGCCGAGGAGATTCTCGAAGTCTATTTTGCGGAGTCCAAAATCTGGGAAGACTTTGGCGCGGCCTTGAAGGCGGCATTTGCGAGTGTCGAGAAGTTCCATGAGGACGACTTAAAGCAACATGAGCTGAATCTCTTCGCTACTAACTTTCGCGTATTGGATTCCGAGTTTCAAGAAAAGATTCGTTCCTATATCGACGGAGAAAACTCGCCAAAAAGAGAATTAATCATGTATGTCTAATTGGTTTTGATTGGGACGAATACGAGTGTCTCGATGACTCCAGACGGCAGCAATTCTTGCGCGAGTTCGAGCAAAGATATGCCGAGTGGGGCAAAACCGCGATTAAGAAGGTTGAGTCGGAACTCACAGGCTTTACCCGCAAGTACCTGCGGTTCGAGTTTTTCTTTGTGCCGTTCAAGAGTGTGAAGGACTTTCGGCGTTGGTTTGAAGCTGCTCTACGAGGCGAATGATGGAATCAACTGTAACGACTCTCCGGTTTGAGCAAATATATAGACACCTTGTCATCAATGACATCAAGCGGCAGCTGAATTTCGCTTCCACAGCTGACGTCTTACCAGAGGCGGACGTGGCTTATGCATTGTCTGTCGCTTCTCGCCTGGCTTTGGCGGCAGGCGGCGAGAGCCTTGACACAGCGGAGGCTGCCAAGAAGGCTTACAACGTTGCAATCAGGACCATTTCTCTCGGCAACGGCTCTGGATCGATGTTTCGAGAAGCCAGCAAGATCATTCTGAGCCGGCTCGGCAACTTCCCAGCTCTGCAGCTTCTGAACGAGAGATTTGTCAGCGACGTCGGCACATTTTCGGCGCTTGAGATCTTAGCGCGCGAATTTGAGAATCGAGCTGCGTCTGGCGATAGATCTGTGATCCTGACGGATTTTCAGGTTCGCTTGCTTAAATCGCTTGAGACGAAGAAGTGGGTTAGCGTTTCAGCACCAACTTCTGCAGGTAAATCGTTCACGCTCGAGTTAGAGATCGATAGACAACTGAGAGGCCTTAGCAACTATCGCGTGGTCTATTTGGTTCCAACGCGAGCCCTGATGCGGCAAGTAATCCAGGATTTAGTTCAACTCGTAAGAGGCAGTGAGTTCCAAAACATCCCAATTCTTTCAGCGCCGACTCCCCCAGCCGATCTGGATTCACCGAGTAAGATAATCTACGTTCTGACGCAAGAGCGATTCGCAAATCTGTTGGCGGTTGGCGGCCTCGACCTTGCGCTTGATGCCCTTATCATTGATGAGGCTCAAGAGATCACGGAACAGAAGCGGGGTCAAATTCTGGAAGCCGTTATTGGCGAGGCCCTTAGACTGTTTCCAACTCTCAAAGTGTTCTTTTCTAGTCCGCTCAAATCTAACCCGGAGTATCTGCTCAATTTGTTTACCACTGAAACTGACTCAGAGTCCTTCGTCGAGCATGTGACACCAGTTTCTCAAAACATCATAAACGTCTATTCAATTAAGGGTCGCGGGAATACTTCACAAGCACGTTTCGAGCTCTGGTTGGAAGGTGAGACGTTAGTCTTGGGAACCAGTGAGCTATCGTTTAAGTTTAGGAAGCCCTATCTTCATAAATTTGCGATCAACTTTACTGGATCCGGAGAAACTTCAATCATTTACTGCAATGAACCGAGAAGTGCGGACAAAATCGCAACTGAACTTGCGCAAGAAATAGACCCTATCGAGGATGTCGAATCTTCGATATCTGACCTCACAACTTTTCTTCGCGAGCATGTCCACGCACAGTATCGACTGGCTGATTTGCTGGAAAAGCGAGTGGCTTTTCATTACGGAAATATCCCGCAAATAATTCGGGGCAAAATAGAGGAACTGTTAAAGAGCCGCGTGCTTAGGTTTGTTTGCTGTACAAGTACGTTACTGCAAGGGATGAATCTGCCTGCGAAGAACATCTTCGTCGAGAATCCCAAAAAGGGAAGAGGCCGACCAATGCTGTCGGGTGACTTCTGGAACTTGATCGGTCGCGCTGGTCGGATGGCAAAGGAGTTTGACGGGAATGTATATTGTGTTCATGGCGGTGATTGGGAATCGGATCCACTAAAGGGTTCAAAGCTCGATGCAATTAGGTCGGCCTTTACTGCCGCGTTAAACGACCATTTGGTGGACCTTGTCGAGGTTGCCCTCAAGCCTCCAGCTTCGAGTGAATCCGATCAGGGCTGGGCCGAACAGGCCTTAGCTCGGACCTACGGTCAGTTTACGATCAACGAAAAGCGCATCGCGGAATCGGAATTTGCGAATCCTGCCAATCGTGTCGCGCTTGAGGCGGTGGATGAAGCGATGGAGGCATTAAAGAAGAATCAAACCCTTCCAGTGGATCTTTTCCGAGACAACCTATATTTTCATCCGCTACGACTGGAAGAAGTTGCTAGTAGGTTTCGTGCGGGCGATGCCAGAGATTGGATTCCACCGTTTCCTTACGCCCAGGGCTCGTACGGACAGTTGAAATCTTGCTTTCAACTTTTAGAGGAGGTTTTCTTCCGCACTGGGTATCAAGTTTATACCTATGAGGCATATCTCGCGCTGGACTGGATGCGAGGTGCAACGCTGAAGGAACTAATTCGAAACAAGATCGAGTATAAAAACGCAGGGCAAGATGTCGACAAGATCAATGACCTCATTCGTGAGTTATTCGAGGACATAGAGAGCAGACTGCGCTACAAGTACGTGAAATACATGAAAGTGTATACCGATGTGCTTAGGGCCGTTCTAATTGAGCAGAATCAGAATGCTGCCGCGGAACGTATCCCCTCGATTCATCTTTTTCTCGAGTACGGCGCATCAAGCGTCACTTTGATCAACCTAGTCGCGCTTGGCCTCTCCCGGACCAGCGCTATCTTACTGAAGCAGTTTCGCAACATGCCGGATGACTTATCTCACTCCGCGTGCCAGCAGGCAATCGAGAGAGTTGATATCACCAGCTCACAGCTTCCGGCAATTTGTAGAGTGGAGATTCTCAGACTCCGGCGCGCAGCATAGTCGGACAGCCTTCCGCCAGCGCTGATAGTTTGCGTTGAATGCGGGTCGGAGAGTTCCGATTCGTCGGGCGTGGTTTTGCTACCATCTCCCAAGCTATGCTTACTCTCGACATCAACGAGACGTCTCAGCACAATAATTGCCAATCACATCACTCACATAAAGCTAAATAGTCTACGAAGTTAATCTGCGTGTTGGGCCGGGCTATGACTCGACATCCGATAACCTCCCAATCCTGCTAACCCACCTGCCGGCTAGGTAGAGATAACAGAGAATTATCTCGACTCCTCCATGTCACAAGTGAAGATCAGTTGTGGTACGTCGCCCAATTCGCTTAGATGGAGACTCGGTCAGTTCGGCGGACACGGATTCGACGACCTTCTCTTCGATGTCCTTACCAAGGAACTCAAGCCGCAGGATCCGAACATTCTCTTACGACAAACTCCGCGCATCGAAGATCATGGACGTGATATTGAAATCGTCACCAGTGTTGTGCTCCGGTTAGCCGGTGTATCCATACATCCTCCCAGCACTGCCGGGCATACGATCTTAGTCGAGGTAAAAACGGTGAGTTCAGCCTCCAAGCCCCGGCTTTCCTTATCTACTTTCGGTAAAAATTACCTTCAGGTGCGTGATCTGACCTACTCACACTTCGTGCTGGTGACGAATGCCTCTATTTCTCCAAGATCCGCGAGAGACCTCTCAGGCGTTTTCGACTTCGGGAAAACAGTTTGTCTTGATTGACGAATACCCACTTTGGACTTTGCTGGAAAGGCATGGCATGACCGGCCAATTGCCGAAACGGCTGCCACTGAAACCCACCGACTTGGTCGTCGAAACTCAAGTGGAGCGAAGCTTACAAGACGAGGCCATTGCACTCGATATCGACCTCATGATCCGCACTACTCGGACGTTCCACGACGGGTAACCGTTGAGAACGTCAGTGATCTAACGTGGCGCCAGTGCATTCCAGAAGTGGTTCGAACGATTGATGCCGGCCGGTTCGAGACGATACACCTCTTGGCAAAAAGCAAACGTCGCGAAGCAGGTGACCTCGAGCTTAGAATCCTTGACCAGGATGGCAGCGAATATCCGATCCGCTTCGAGGCCCACGATATCGCCTTCGACTTCAAGCCGCCATTCGTCGGAGAGCGACACCACGTCTGCCTGAACGAACTGGCTAACGCCCTCCGCGCCGACTTGCCAAACAGCCTCATCAACGTCGTCGGAGGAGCCGGACGTGGCAAGTCACGCCTGATCGAAGAGGCTCTCAGCCGTACTGAGAAAGCCACCCGAAAAGTCATCCGTGCGGTGGTTGATCCGATCGCCCAGAACAAGCCTTGGAAGTCGTGTTCCGCAGGCTTAAGGCTGCGCATGGCGGGGCGGCGAGTGGAAATGGCGAGCTATATAGACAACCCGCATCGGATTCAGTGACGGCGAACCGGCTCTTTCAGTTGCTGTCAAGCTTGGATCATGCTCTCTATTCCATAGTTATCCTGCTCGAGGATCTTCATCATGCAAGCGAGGCGCTCTGCACACTAATCCGGGATTTCCTAAGCATCGATCGGTCGGACAGGTGTCCGCTGACACTGATCATCTCCGGACGTGACGACTATTCCTTCCCCAACGATGCGTATTTCGCGCTCCTCGACATCCTGAGCCATGCGGCGGCGGAGCCATCGGGTGGCGCCGCCAGCCGGGTCACGACCGTTCGCATCCCGAACTTCACGCCCGAGGATTCTCGGCACCTGATACACGCGATCGTGCGCGACGCGCCATCCTACGCAGTCGAGCGCTTGGAACACGTCGGGGAAAACGTGCCCTTCTTCATCGTCCAGTCGATCGAGTACATGCTGGAAACCGGGATTGCAGTCCTGCTTTCGCGCGAGAGCGTCGGCATTCCAAATCCGGCGGTGTTCGGTCCGCGGACCGGTTTCCCCGCGGTATGAAATCCATCCTTGGGCCGGCTGACGGCTCTCAAGGCCCTACCGGACAGGCCCCGCCTGTTCCACTTCCTGGAAGTGTCCTGTTCTTTGGGCAGATCCTTCCGCATGACCTCGAACTTCTACTCCTTGGGGATGTATCGGCGGATGTCACAGAGATTCTCTGGTTGGTCGACGCTTTCTGAAGCGCGCCGACGACGGGTCCTTACAGTGGTACCACGAGAACATCCTGCATCTCCTTCAAGAACTCGTGCACGACACTGGTCGCGCCGCCCCGCTAGCGCAAGAGATAGCCGCGACACCGGCCCTGTTCAACCACTTTACAGGTTGGCGAGCCGGTCGAATTCTGAGTGAAGCCGGCCGCCACCAAGATGCTTGGCCGTATTTCACCTCTATCGGCGCGCTGGCGGAAGGCATGACCAACTTCAGCTCCGTGGACGTGGACCTCACGTGCCTCGACTATCTAGATGCCGTTTTCGAGTCAGCGCTGGCTCTTGATGGGCGTCGATCTCGACTGATTAGTCTTCTGTTACTTCAGACCTACATCGCTGTGCACCACCGCTCTGGAAGGACGGACCAGAAACGGCGCGCAGGCGCTATCTCAATTGTCTCGCATTCATGCCGAGGAAACGGAACTCCTTGTTGCAGCGCGCCAAACTCACAGAACTAAGAGCCCATGGACTGATGGATATCGGACATATCGGTCCAGCAACGAAACTGTTCCTGGAATTGGAGGGCGCGGTTAAGCAGCCGGATCGTTCCTCCGACAACCCGACCTGCTCTTCGATCTCTACAATCGTCTTCAAGATCTTCTATCGGATGCACAACCACTTGGCCGTCTGCGAACAATATGGAGAGTTGGCTGATTGGGCGCCGATCTCCTCCCGCGAGTTGCAGACCGTATCGATGTTTGATACTGCCATCGTCTACCACTACATCGACGCTCCCCGGTGCATCCGGCTCCACGAAAAAGCGCTTGTTTTTGCCCGCGACTTTGGCGCGAAACGCCACGTCGCCCATGGCGAGGTCGGCCTTATTGTTGCTAGCCTCAGCGAGGCGCGTAATGACGTCGAAGGCCTGAAAGACCTGATGGCCCGTACCATGGAGATCCTGCGTCATGCTCTCGACCACTCCTACGCAGCACTACTTGCGCGGATCTACTTGATAATAGCCACGCTGGCATATCTATTAGCGGCGCACGGTGTGACATCATGGTCCGCAGTCGACAAATACATCGAGCTAAGCCTGAATGCCGCAGTGAAGTACAAAGCTAGTATCGAGGTATGGACCATCTACAATCTTAAGGCGATAGCTGCTCTTCGAGCGGGTCGCCCGGTCAAGGAGGCATCCGCATATTTTGGGACTGCACTTCAGTTGCTTCGTCGCAGTGCGCTGCTCTTCCTGGGAAACCGCGACCTCACGTTTGAGAACATCATCGTTTTGAGCAATATACTGCGCTTCTTGTCCGAACATGGAACCGAGCGAGAGAAATTCTCCCTCGCCCTGGAGATTCGCTACTACGATGACTTGGAAGACGGTGATCCGAGGGAGCCAACAGCGAATGTCGCTTGGGCCCGAGTTCGTTTCGCGCAGCTTGAACAGGAAGTCCGAACCAAACGGGTCCTTGGTCAGCAGGCTGTACCGGATTCGGTGTTGTTTGACGACGAAACTGGTTATGCCATCTGCATCACGTGCTGAGATCCGCAGTTGATTGATAGACCGGGTGCGATCGGGCTTTCGTGATGGCGGCACCCTCAAGGACGAGCATGTCCAGGCCTGAGGATAGAAAAGCGTGAATGGCGTCTTCGGGTGTTTCGACGATCGGCTCTCCCGCGAGGTTGAATGAAGTGTTCAAGAGCACGGCGACACCGGTCCGGCGGTAAAACGCCATAAGCAAGGCCCGCAAAAATGGCTCCCGGGTGTCGATCGTTTGCACTCTGGCTGTTCCGTCAACGTGCGTTATAGCCGGCAGGGATGCTCGGTACTTTGCTCGGATGTCGCAGGCGAAGAGCTTAAAAGGTGAGGGATGGATCAGATCAAAGATCTCCGTCGCATGCTCGGCTAACACCATTAGGGCGTAGGGTCGGAATCCTTCCCGAAATTTCACGTGCGCATTCAGATGATCCTTCATGGTCGGCGATCGAGGATCGGCGAGGATCGAACGGTGGCCCAGTGCGTGCGGACCCAGTTCGCTTCGACCTCGAAGCAAGCCCACCGTTTGACCTCTCTCGATAATCAGGGCGATCTCCTCGATCAGTGTGTCGTCGTCGCGCCAATGGTATCGGAGATCGTTACGAGCAATCGCCGCTTCGATGGTACATCGATCATAGGAGGGTCCAGCATAGGGAAGTATAGGGGGAGTGGTCAGGTCAATCTGCCCAACATTTGCTTCGGTGTTGTCGGCGATTGCTTGCGCCTCTTTTTTTGTAGGTTTGGCGGTCCGTCCTCGCATTACGGCACTTGCTGCAAACGCAGCGCCTAGCGCCTGCCCTTCGTCACCACACGCGGGCATGATGTAGAGATCATTGAACAAGTGTGCCTGGGCGATCTTATGATTGGCGACGCAATTGTGGAAGACGCCGCCCGACAAACATAACTTCGAGTCTCTGGAGATGCGCCGGACATATCGAACCAGGCCCAGGAGTGCTTCTTCCGTGAACCGTTGGACGGTACTCGCGACGTCGGCACGATGTAGGCGTAGGAACCGGCCGATTGGCATGGATTCAGCTGCGGCAATCTGTTCGACCTCTCTAAGAATGTCTGCGAGCGTGAGCTTGTAGGCGAAGTCGGTAACCGCCCAGGCTCGCAGATCGACCAGTGGTTGGCCATACGCCGCGAGACTCATCGTCTTATCATTTTGGTTGTTTCCAAAACCGATGAAGTAGGTGAACTGTTCGTACTTTCGACCAATGCTAACGCCCTGTTTTGCATACACCTCCGGCATTTGGGAGACGTTATAGAACAACGGACGATCATAGAGATCCGGAAGGAACGACTGCACGCGACGTTCGCAGAGTTCCAAGGTATCGCCATCCGCTAGGAATAGACTGTCGCCTTCCATTGCCACCGAAGATCCTCCGCACTCGGTGACGTCCCCGGAATCCTCAAAGGGCGATTCGACGAGTTCTCCGGTCCCGTCGCAGACGAGCACCGCACAGCGATCGAAGCCGGAGAGGGCGCGAGCACTCCATGCGTGCGCCACATGGTGCGACACCGGAATGGTCGTGATGGGAGGAATCTCAAAATAGAAGGCGAGATCCTCTTCAAATCGAGCGGCCAGCCGTTCAACCGTGCAGTTTTTAAAACTGTATCCGACTGCATCAACATCATGGATCGTATGGCCAGTTTGCGCGAGAACCGAAACGATAGCTTGGAAAGGTATACCGGCAGCGGGCGACGTCTTCACGCGGTCGATACGTTCTTCGGCGATGTGCGCTATCAACTTGCCATCTCGGACCAAGGCCGCACTCGGGTTATGACCCAGGTGGACGCCAAGCACGAGTCCGGAAACCCCTTGAGTGATGATCGCTGGTGAATGTGACATGAAATCCTCCCTCAGATTGTCATGTTTGGCCCGGGATAGGCGCGATGATTGCAGCGCGCGCAGAGCTGCCCAGCCTCCCGTCGCTCGCCTTGCGCGAGGTGATATCGGAATCGCTCAATGTCATCGCTGCACCAGATTTCCTGGATGGTCGAGCGCCCCAAGTTGCCAAGGACGACCTCTCGACGCGCATCTTCATGGCACAACACCACGTCGCCGTTGACCGTCACGATTAACATTTCTGATGGTGCGTGGCAGGCTCGTCGCAGCGGTTCTGGCATGCTGGCTACGGCACCGCCGCGGCCCGAGATGTCGAGTTCCTCTGGAAACTGCACTCGCTGATGGGGACGGGATTTCATCGGCTCACCGCCATGTCGGGTCACGATGAAGAAGTCGATTCCTGCCTTGAGTAGATTCGTATAACGGGTGTCTGTGAGGAGGTCTCCGTTAGTGTAGAGCACGAGTCGAGCGAGCGGCAGCGCTGCGCGAGCAAGCGCTACGAGAGTCTCGAAGTCCTTGCGGAGCAGAGGTTCGTTGTAGAAATTAAATGACAGCCTCCCACTGAATCCAATTTCACTAAGCTGAGCAACGATCCGGCCGTAGAGCCCAACGTCCATAAAGTCAGAGGACAACGGGTGGCCAAGTGTACCGTTCGGGCAATAGACGCATCGCCTATTGCAGCGCACGCCGATCTCGATCTCGACGACGCTGGGCCAGGTGAGCAAACCCGAGTAGGTGTTGGTGGGAGCCGAAGGACAGAAGTTATGTGACATCAAACTTCTCCGTGAATCTCCAGTTCGCCGATGCGTGCCTTGATTTCCGGCGCGAAGTGACGGACTTTTTCGAAAGCGTCCACCACGTCTTGCATGTCCTCGGGCGCTGAGAGCAGCATCGGATGAGGGAACGTCACAACCTCTGCAAATGCTTGCGTAGCGAGTGGAAGCGCAAAGCGGCTTGGGTCCAGCGCTTTCCGCAGTTCCTCACTGCGAGCTACCACAGGTGCTTTAGTTGGCACATAAAGAGGATGGTTGTTCAGCGGGGCATCGACGCGACGAACGTCTGTATTGAGCTCAGCGGCAAGTGACGGAACAAGTTCCTGAGCCGAGAGATCGGCAAATGCAGATTGATCGATGCGTACGGCCAATCTGTAGTAAGTAGGACGATCCACCTCGGCGCTGGGTATGATCAACTTGACGCCTTCGATCGGCGCAAGACGAGTAGCAAGCTCATCGACGCACATTCGGCGGTGGGCATTTTCCTGATCGAGTCGGCCAAGCCCCTCAAGCAACACAGCCGCCTGAAATTCAGTGATACAGAGGTTCTGTCCAGCTACGTCACCAACGGCGTCCAGTTCATAACCATCAGGTGCGATTTTGCTTAACCGATGGATCTCGGCTTTGCGCGACGAATGCGTTTGGTTGTTATCAACTGAGGAACCAAACGGGTCGACGCGATACTGCCGGCCGTCGGCACGCAGTTGTTGCAGTCTTTCATAAAGAGCCGGATCATCCGTTAAGCATAGGCCACCCTCACCGCCTGATAAGAGCTTGCTTTGTTGAGTGCTAAATATGCTGATCTCGCCAAAGGAACCTATGCGCCGGTTATGCCAGGACGCACCGTGGGCCTGAGATGCATCCTCAATGAGTGCAATGCCGTGACGCTTAGCAACATCGAGATACGAAGTCGGGTCGCAAATTGAGGAGTACATGTGAGTCATTAGAATCACGCGAGTCTTAGGCGTGATCGCTCGCTCTATGTTTGAGGCAGAAGGGCAGAGGCTCTCCCCATCAAGGTCGACGAAAACCGGTTGTCCGCCGAGCCTGATGATTGCATTTGGACATGCAACCCAGGTGAGCCCGGTTAGGATGACTTCGTCCCCCGGACCAACATCGAGAGCTTGCAAGGCAATCGAAAGTGCAGCCGACCCGTGCGAGCAAGCGACGCAATACCTTCGACCGATGAAATCTGCGAAACCTTTGCTGAGCCGCCTCTCGAACGTGTCCGAGGCATTGGACCAACCGCTAATTGTCCACTTGGCGGAATGAAGAACCTCGAGCACGTTACGTTGAGTGATGGGAGTGGCGAATGGCCACTTAGGCCATGGTCGGCGACGCACGGGCGCGCCTCCGAACACTGCAAGTTCACTGTCCATCATTTGCCTGTAACTCCTTAGATAATTCTCTGTTATCCAAATGAATTCAAAAACAGAACGCGGGACGCAAGGACGAGTATTATCTCCTTAAACTAGAGGCTTGACAATTACAGTAACGAATATAATTCATTAATCGTGTACTTCGCGCTGCCTTCCGCCTGCTGCTAGCTGACTTTTGAGCCGTTTTGCTTGAAACTCTATCCTGTCAAAACTACACTCCCTAACGTTTTTTCTGACCCACCGCTTAAACAACTAAAAAAGCTCTTCAATCCTTCGGTCCAGATCAGGACTTGGTTAGGTGTGTGTACCATGCAAATTACACAGGCTATCGCGGAATTTCTTAGCGGGTATTTCTCGACGCATGAGCGTAGTAAGAAAACAAGAACGGCTTATCTCTCAGATCTAGAACAGTTCGCCAAGTACGCCGGCCAAGATATAAGGCTTGAAACCCTGAGCGGAGTTCTCATTGAAGGTTGGGCAGGTCACCTCCGAAAGGATGGCTATGCTCCAGCTTCGATGAGGCGAAAGATGGTAGTCCTAAAAGTGTTTTGTTCTTACTGGCTGCGTAGAGGCAAGTTGGCAGAGTCGCCATTTTGGCGAGTGCACTTGAGTCTTGGGCGAATAGAACAACTTCCGCGCGGCCTGACTGAAGGGGAAATGAAGGAGCTTTTGGTTCAGGCCGGACGTGAACACTTGGCTTCCGATGTTCCTCGGAAAGGAGCAGTATTCGCTGGACGCGGCAATTCACGAGATTCTTCACGACGCTATCGCGCGCTTCGCAATTTGGCACTTGTTGACCTACTCTTCGCCACCGGTATGCGGGTTGGAGAGGCCTCAACATTGAATGTCCAGGATTTCACGACAGTGGAATCTACCTTCAGAATCCGAGGCAAAGGAGGAAGAGATAGGATGGCCTACCTCGTGGATGAACAGACGGTACGGATTCAAAGAAAGCACCTTGCTGAACGATCAAAACTTGTGACGACTAGCCATGCCCTTTTCTTGAACTCATCGGGTAAGCGTCTATCAACTCAGGGCATGGCGAACATAATCGCGAAATTTCGTCGCGAGGCGGGAATCGAGCGCCACATTACGCCGCACATGTTGCGTCATACAGTTGCAACCTTACTTCTGCGCCACGGTATGGACATCCGTGTCGTGCAGGAATTCCTTGGCCATGCATCAATTGCGACAACTCAAAGGTACACGCATATTGTGAAGGAGCACTTAATTGGAGAATTGCGGAAACATCACCCGTCGCTAGGCCTGAGAGCTCGGGCGGGGTGAGTCGCTCTGCGCTCGGTTGGAAGTTCACGGATCAAGCCTGGCGGCTAGTCGGCTAGCGAGCCAGTGCTCAATTCTTCCATCGAGCTTACCGGAGAAGGCCAGTTGCGTTTCAGGGTTTAGAAAATCGGGCAGTCGATCCATATTGCGCTTAACGTCAAAAGCAGTAGCTTCGGTTCCCGTCATAAGCTCCCGATGGTCGAGTGGATCTCCAACGGGATCGTATATGTACTGCAGCGATAGATCGTCGTAAGACTTGAGTTCCTTATGGTCTCTCTCCTTGCTGAAAAATACCGAGGGCACCAAATGGTCCGTGTGGAAGAAGCCCTGATAATGACTCGGCGAATATTCTCTAAGATCTGAGCCTTCACGAATTGGTGTGTCTTCAACTGGATCACGGTTAACCAAACGGGTCGCAGGGCAATGAGGCAGACCCTTAACCTTTTTCTCGTTACCGTACGCACCTTTAATAGTTCGCATCGCGTTGTCGATTGCATGAACTTTCTCTTTCTCAGTGACCTTCGTGGTGCGGGCTCGCGACAGCTCGAAGTGCCCGAGTGCATTCGAGGTGATCATAACTCCACCAGGAGTACGATGGTCGTGCCACCATCGGCCATCACCCTGAGCGCAGAATACGTTCGGCAAGGTCGCGAACTTTAAGAATGTCGTTGGACCGGTACGCAAGAACACATATTCGCGCTGGGGCACGATTGTGTCATCGTCAACTCTCTCGACCTCCATATACAGTTCGAGTAGTCTTCGACAAATTTCCTTTAGTTGGTCACCCGGTTCCTTGTCCACCAGACTCCTACTCAGCAGGAGGACCATAAAAGAAGAGTAGGATCCTTCTAGCGCATACCTTTTCCAAGCTTGGCGGTGGTCCTGAATAGTGTCTCTTAGGTCATCATCGCCCCGCCTCATCCGAAGAATCTCGTGCTCTTCTAGCATGCAGACGAAGACAGATTTGGTTTTTGCCGCTGCCTTTCCGAAAAGGCAGGGTTGGCCTGCCGCTACCCACTTTCTATAGGCTTTCAACTTTTTCCATTTATCGTAGCGAGGATTGAATAATATAGCGTGCGCTGACTCAATATCTTCAGAAAACGGGTGCGTCACGCGAAAGCGGTCCGGGCCGCCGTGGAATTTGAGGTCCAACAGCATTTCTGCGAAATGGGATTTCATCAGTTCTGAACTCCTCTTCATTGAGGTCGAAGAAATACTGATTCTATAGAGTCCTATTGGCGATTATCAAAGCGCGCTACCCAGAGCTCACCAGTCTCCTTGAGGACCCCGAATTCCAGAAAAGCTGGACGGGATGTTTGATCTTCGTAGAGTGGTCGACTGAAACAAAAGGTGCCAGGTTTCAACACACAGTACTTTTCCATTGCTCGGTATAGTTTTCCCTGAACCGACCAGCCGCGATTCAAATCTCGACGTTGAATGAACACATTCAGTTCCAATCTATCAACGGCACCGTCAAGAGAATGAGCAATGAAATGTTCCTTGTCATATTCTCTCCCTGATCCACCCACCCTCTGAGGCGTAAGCATACCGGTCGTTCGATTGAACTGCTGACAGCCCCAAGACCGCCACAACTCGATCTCGTTATCTCTTAACGGCCGGTGATTACCTCGTTGTTGAAATGGCAACATAAATGGACATCCAGTGCTGTCTGATCATGGTCCAGGTCCGTTAGAAGCTTTGCGAAACTACATGCTTCGTTTCCCGGAAGATTATCGTCGCGACGTGACACGCGAGTGCTTGTTTGGTTTTACCTTTGCACCGGAAGGTTACCTTGTTCGCCGATAGCGAACTGCAGAACGACAACCACCTCAGATGCGTTTCTTTAGAACGCGGCGGCGGACACTAAACTGTACGTGCTGCAGTTACTATGGCATGTAACAAACGATAGCTAGAGCCGGCGCACAACAGATCTTGGACATCTCTAGTGCGGAACTTCAAGAGCGTGAATAGCGGCCGCGCCGAACCAATCAGTGAGTGTTCGCATTGCCGAATCACTCACGTGCTGCGTAAACATAATCGCAAGCCGTTTTTTAGGCCTGGAACAAACTACATAGAAGAGATTTCGATTTCGCTCAAACATTTCCATTTCGTCGTCTGGGACTGTGTCAGGGGATTGGGCTCGCTCAAGAAATTGGACAAAGTCATATTTGGACCAACCCCTGCCAAACACCACAAGCACGTTGTCAAACTCAGCGCCTTTGACGCCGTGCTTTGTGGCAAACGGCGTTTTATCGTTAATGAAGGCTGCTAGTCCGACAATCTCCTCATACTTTATACTCCTTAGTCTACGCAAAATATTAATAGGAGCGTTTTCGTCGGGAATGGATTCGGTGCCGCGCTCGACAAGTTCCTTCTCTCTTTCTTCGACATTGTCGGGCACTTGAGGGCGATGCGTTTGCCTCAAATAATCAATTACATCACCAACGGTTCCTGTCTTTCGCAACCGAAGTAAGCCTTGCAGATCTCGTGTCCACTCTAGTTTGGCATCTCGCCCATAGAGTTGTGGTACCTCTTGGCCAAGAGCGGCAAACATCTCCCCAAATTTCTGTTTTTCATAAGCCAATGCCATCGGTTCGACAGTGGTGATAAGGAACGCGATATGTGGATGCTCCTTCTTTATCACTGCGTCTGTGTATGGAAAAACGTTTAAGAGGGTACTGTAGCCCTGACGAGTGGCGAGAATTCGATGAGTAAGAAACAAATATTTTGTGTCTTTCGGATCTAATGACCAACCGTCGTTTTTCAAGCGCTCGAACATTGAATCGACATACTTGCTGGCGACGTCCGGCCACAAGTCGCCGCTCCAATGGATTTTACTGCGCCTCGGCCCCGGCCACGTATTCGTGTGGTAAACAGCGACGGAGCCCGCGCCGTGAGGATCAGACACCTGCTGCGGAAGCTCGGGACGCATTCGATTTAGAACGTCTACAATAATCGGCGCCGAGCGAAAATTCGCTTGCTTATTTATCGTCCGAAGATCCTCATGCTCAATCTTTCCGCACCCATCGTCATAGATTTTCTGCCAATGATCGCCAAAAAAACCTATTAACATCTTTTCACGGCCGAGCAATCGGCTTGTGATTGAGTTGGCGAACGCAGCGTTGGTATCTTGATACTCATCGATAAGAAGGATTGGATACCGAGCGACTAGTAATTTTCGAAACTTGGGCTGTTCCATCAACGCTACAGTGAGTTGCAGAACATCGTCGTGAGCCAATGAAATGCGGGTATCGTCTCGCTTGGCTACTGGATAACCCAAGTTGTATTCAATTGTGCGTGAGCCAAGATTGTCCACTTCTGCAAGGCGCTCGGGCCAACCTATGAGTTCAGGCAGTTTCGTTCGTAATAGGGGTTGAAAACCTCTAATGAGTGACCAACAAAAAGCATGGATAGTTGATGACAAGATCGCGCGGTGCCCATCCGTTCTAGATCTTATTTCCTCGGTCGCTACATTAGTGTATGTGATGCACGCGATCTGCTGGTGCCGCCGGAGAAGTTGTAGACCGTCCTTCTGAACTAGATGCCTGAGCGCTTCAATCAAGGAATATGTTTTCCCTGCGCCCGCTCCGGCTTCAAGCAGGAAGCTTTGGCGATTATCGATGCACCCGATAATTTGCTTACGCGCTTCATCGGCAGCTCGCTCTGCGGGGCTGCTTTCATCTTCAGACATCCGAGTCTCCGTCTGCCGAGGTGGGAGCTTTCGGGAACGTTGGCTCACTCGTCGACGAAGCTTCTTCTGTTGACGAGACTTCACCTACTGGTGCGGTTCCATCCATTGGCGTCGCTCTATCTGTTGAACTGCCAGCATTCGCGTTATCGACTTCAATCTGTGTAATAGTTTCCTGCTCAGTTACGACGTCGCGTAGCCACCTAAGACCCTCTGCGATGTATCTCGGAGTATTCCAATTTGTATCCTCGATGGCATACTTCAGAGCAAATGCGGTCTTGGTTGTATCAATCAGGTTCGTTCTACTCCATACTTCGGTTTCCTTATCAACTTCGGACATCTGATGGATGCCAAACAGCGTCGGATTCGCCAACATGAAAGCACCTTCAAGGCTCCTCGCACAGCATGCGCCTGCTGTTTCGGGGACTTGATAGGTCAACCGGGTCGTGCCCTTAATTTTGTGCGTATCTTGCTTGGATTGAATCGTGGCTAAAGTAATACTCGGATCATCAAACCAGGTAGTTATGCACGCATTGCTTGTATGAGTTCCCGCAGATACTTGGCAAGCCCTTCGCTTATTCGCTGCGTCGATCGAATCCAAGTCAGTAATGATCAGTGTCGGCAACTCGAGAAACTGAACAAGATCAAAAAACACGTGGGCGTATGCGCCGCCGACTTCGACGATTGACAGATACTGTGTTGATAGTTTGATACCGTTACCATTCTCAGAGTCAATCTTTTGGATCATAGCCGGAAGTAATAACCGTTCTGTGGTACCTTCAATGAGGGCGGCTTTGTCGGCAAAAAGCAAGTCGCAACGTGTCAGCGTCATATACTTATGCAGGAACTCACGATTCGGTTGCGGAGTGTCAGTAAGGCCATTTCGCAGGTCTTTAACTCTTGTGACAAATCCCTTCCCGCCTTCGTCAGAAACGGATTTAAAATATCGAATGGAATCAAAATCCGCTTTGTTAGCGAGATGGGAAGAATGAGTAGTAACGACGAATTGCACTGGCCATGAGCTACCGTCGCCGATCTGAGTTGAGAAAACGTTGGCTATCTCTCCTAATTTCGCAATAAACACTTCTTGCATTTGAGGATGAAGATGTACTTCGGGTTCCTCAATAAATACCAAGCAGATGCCCGGTGCGGGTTGAGTTGTCTGGAACCTCTTAAAAAACTCCAGCAATTTCAGCAAGATAAAAATCAAATTTCGGATGCCGCCATTATAAGTCTCTGGAAGATTGACACCACCAACACCTTCGTATTGGACCTTTGTGTGATTTTTCAGAATACGTTGAATGTCCAACGTTGTTTGCGTCAGCAGATGTGGATCACTTAATCCGGGATAGCCAAATAACGAAAAGGCCGGGAATAGTTCCTTCAACCGCGTGTTGAAACCTGAGTCCAAACCCTCTTGCATTTCGTCGACTGCCTTTTGAAGACTTTGTGCGGTTTCTTGGTCTTTCGGATTAGCTAAATCAGACATTGCGCTTGTCAATAACCGTTCGAGAATCGCGCCCAGGAGATCGATATCTTTGTCAGTCGTGTCATCCAACCCACGCTGCGCAGAAATGAATCCGCTTTGCACTAACGCACGGAGTTGGGACCACTCAATAGGCTTGTTGTTGGATTGGTCGTTAGGGTCTACCGCTCTGACGTTCGATTCATATGATTTTCTTACTCTGTCGCCCAGCGACTTAAAGAACGGAATTCGTTGGCCGTCGACGTCTTCAGATTTGAGCCCTTCAAAAAGGGTGTCGAACCCGCTATCCTTCAATTCATATTTGATTTCAATAAGCGCTTCAGTGCAGTCCGGATTGAGGTCGATTATGAACTCACTTAGTTGGCCGAAGTCGTCCGCGTCGGATTCGTAACTTACTGTTAAGCTAATTTCGATGCGAGGCAGAGTTGCGCGGACCTCATCTTCTTCAGCGCCCTGGCATTTCTTAACGAAGGCGTTCCAAAAATCCTTATGAACACTCGACGAAAAATCTTCCAAACGGAAAGTTGATCTCTTGTCATTACCGAGTAGCCTCCAGAACAACTGGGTCAGCGAAGTTTTCCCGCTGTTATTTCGTCCAACGATTACCGTTGTCTTTGGTTCTAGAACAAGGTCCATGTCTTTAAGAAGACGAAAATTCTTAATAGCAATTTTGTGAAGTTGCATGTATGTGGGGAGCCTCTATTGCTTTTGCAGCTTGAGTAGGTGGACATCCATTAACTTCGATAAGTTACCAGATGACAATATCCGTCGAATTTTAGCACCGAAGATTAAGGAATATCAGCATCGGTTGAAAACGCGGGGCTGAAACGTTTTTTAGGTCGGCAAAGATCGAAGCGTTTTTGAAGACCTCGACGTATCAAAACCGCCTCACAATCTGAGCGCTATGTTTTTTACGCGCCTTAGCGTTTGGTCCAACTGAATCCTTCGACGTCGAATATGAACACCTGATTTCCGCCTTGGTATATGGGAGCTTGAATGCGAACTGTCTTTACGGTCTTCAAACGGGTGGAGAACACTGAGAATGCATTACCGCGAAGGAACAATGTTTCAGAGCTATGGTCGGAAGCGCCCACTGAACTAAAAGTTAGCGGGTTATCACTGTCAAATCTCACGACCACTGGATCGTTGTATTCGCTATCCAGTAACTGGCCGCGTTCGATTTTAAGGACAACATCCTTGCCATGCCTCGGGTGTTCTCTCAACATCAGCGATCCGTGTTGTTCACCGCTGTAAGGAAAATCCAAGTTGATTGTGTTTCTGCTTTCAATTTTCGCCACATAGACTTTACCTCTGCCCATCTCATCCTCGAACTGTGAGTAGTCCCAACTTGTCGTTGTGTTAGTGGAGCTATCGGCGGAGCCTGTAGACGCTGTATTCCGATTCGACGGGCGACGGCGATTCTCTGGCAGATTGGCACAAGCGAGTACCACGCACAAAAACATTGCCAACGGGAGTATCCGCTTGGCAACGCTTCGAAGCTTAATCAGGTGCAACGACTGAAACACTTATCCGAGTATTATGGTGTTGCCTAGAGGAACGTTACATTCGGAGCAGTTCCGAGAGAAGATAGGCGGGATTCTGAGTTAGTTCCGTCGTTGCAGTCTGTGCCGCACCATGTTCTCAGAGGCGAGAATAGGAGTGTAGTAGATAGATTGTGGCGAAAGAAGGGGTTACCATCAGTCGAGCTATTCACCAAGAAAAACGCACAAGAATTTGCAAGGGATAGTCTACACCTACTATGTGTAGTGATCGTAAGTCCACACAATGTTCAACCTGCTGGTAAAGTACTCTGGGTGGGCCGAGAGCCGCGACAGTATCCCAATCGGGAGAATGCTTGAATACACCGACCAAACTTTGGTCGATCGCTTTCGGCCGAGCGGGCGAATCGATTACGACGCCCTGATCCGGCTTCCCGCCGTGTTTATGGAGGAAGGTAACCGAGCGGATCAAATTGTTCGAATTGGCTCGGTGTTTAGGGCCACTCCAGCGGGACAGGACGTAACCCTTGAGTACGTACCTGATCCATCAATCCCGCCCATCACCAATGAAGACCTTGAGGCTCTAGCTACCGACTTGGGAATCGGCGACTGGGAGTTCAGCCGGACACATTGGGCCGTCAAAGACGCGGACCTGTTCCGAGCTTTGGTCCGACACATGGCACCGCGGCGGCTCAAGCCGCGAGTCTTTATGATTTCAGACCCAGAGAGGATTGAACCTTTGTTGGTATCGGTTATGATGCCGTTTCACCCAGGGTTCGACGAGGTTTACCGTGTGCTTGGCGAGACCGTCGAGAGAGCAGGCCTAAAGTGTCGCAGGGCAGACGACATATGGGAGAACCCTGCGGTCATGCAAGATGTTGTCTCACTGATTGACCGTTCACGAGTGGTGATTTGCGATTGCACCGGTCGTAATCCGAATGTCTTCTACGAGATTGGCATTGCTCACACTCTAGGTCGGGAGGTGATCTTGATCACCCAGTCGCACGAAGACATTCCGTTCGATCTTCGTCATCTTAGATACGTGTCATATCTTAACAACGGGGAGGGCCGGAAGGATCTCCAACGACGTGTCGAGGCCCGGCTGGCGAACCTTGTAGGGGGGTGACCTCGACCGTTATGACAAGGGGTACGGCTATCAGTATCGGCCTCTTAAGAACGGAGCGACGGACGGTGTAACTGGACGTGCTGTGGTTGTTACGGCGTATAATACAAGCGATAGTTAGAGGTCGCCTGGCATGCTGGAAATAACAATGAAGCTAGATGAAGACGTTCTTTCGGCGCTTCGGCGTTCCCCGGATGAATTCGCCAACGAAATGCGTCTCGCGGCTGCCATCCACTGGTATAAGCGTGGCGAGATCTCTCAGGAAAAAGCAGCTCAAGTTGGTGGACTGGATCGCACCGATTTCCTCCTTGCACTAGCTCGAGAAGGTGAAGATGCCTTTGTTGTGGAGTTCGCTGATCTTGAAAGAGAACTCCAACGTGGCTGAGAGTGCGGTTGTTAATGCGTCTCCTCTAATTTTTCTCTCACGCGCAGGACTCATAGATCTACTGCAACTGATTTCTGCGGAAGTGATCGTTCCTGAAAGTGTCGCAACAGAAATTGAAGTTCGAGGTAGGCACGATCCTACTGCACAGGCCTTGGCCAATACTTCTTGGCTTGTGGTTACTCAAACACCTCCAGTACCAGCCCAAATTCAAGCTTGGGGATAAGGACCAGGCGAATCGTCGGTTCTCGCGTGGGCGCACTCGCATCCCGGTTCCGAGGCCATCATCGACGATTTGGCAGCTCGCCGATGCGCCGGGGCGCTTAGGATTCCCGTACGTGGGACGCTAGGTCTAACGTTAATTGCCAAGCAACGTGGACACATCTCTTCGGCGCGTCAAGTTCTGGAACAATTGCGTCAGGGCGGAATGTACTTGTCAAATGAGGTTATGAACAGAGCTTTAACACTCGTGGGCGAATAGGAAGCTTCAACTAACGAATCCGCTACGAAGGTGCTATTCCGCAAGTCCCGATCATCCCCTTATAACACGTGGATTCTGAACATGACGCTCCCCCACGACGATGTCCCACAATCAACGCTAACCGAGTTGTGCACTAATTCGCCACTGCAGTCAAACACCACCTGTCCGCTCGTCGCTGTGAGCGCTGAAGACATCTAGAAAAAAGACGTCTTGGAAAGACGGTTTCAAAATGGTGCATCGGTTGTATTCTGAGGTGAGGCATCGGAGAGTGCTTGCGCCAAGTAAGTGCATACCGCAGCAGCGACAGTAACGGCTAACTCTGCCTCTGAACGGTTTGGTGTTCGACCTTCTCTAATATGACGTGCCATTTCAGATGCATAGCCCCACAAACGAGTTAGTGACTCATCCAAAGGGCGCGGTACGATGTTTGGATGACGCCGGAGTATTTCACCGAGCGTAGCGCGAGCGTCGCCCGTAGCTTGCCTGGCTGTACATTCCAACGCCGCCATTGCATGTTGAACCGCGCCAGTTAGATCGGGTTGCGGACGACGTGAAAGGTCTTGGAGCGCTTCGTGAATTTCTTGTCTCGCGGTCATGAGCGTCGCATCCTGTAACGCGCTGCGTGCGTTGTCGACCACGCTTTCAAATGCCTCTTGTCCCCGACTTTCCAATCGCCCGTTGACAAGTCGCCATCCGACACCCGCTTCCACAAAGTATTCGTTAACCGCTTCGGCCCATTGTTGTGCACGCGCCGGATCCTGCGAATTGGCTAAGCGGTTGTGAACCAGTTCAACAAAATCATAAACGCGGTACCATGGAGCGTCATACATTAGTGACTGGCATTCCTCCCACACGTTTGGATACGCGGTCCAATTGTTGGGGTTAGATAGTTCGCGCAGTACTGTGCAAAGCCAGTCTCTAATCGTGTGTGGGCTGAGGTGAAGTTCTCCTTCTGCGATCATGAGAATGGCTCCGCGAACATTCTGAGGAGCGCTGTCACGAATGCTGATTTCCGCAGCATCCGCACCAAATCCATGTCGACGGGAGAATTGTTCAGAACTCAAAGAGACACCTCGGTAATTGTCCTTGATCTCTTCTTCTTCGCAGGTTTCAGAGAAAAGCATTCGACAGCGTACAAGTGTACCTGAGTCCGGTGGTCGGCTTCAAAATTGTGATCACGGACTATGAGATGAAGTCGGTTTACGTAACCACTGTCATTTTTTTAACGCGAGACATTCTGATCGGGAGCATACGTGCCTAACCTGAAATGATGCGACGGCGCGACTCCGCAAACACGCTCGAACTCCTTTTCAATTTACTCGGGTCTTGAGCTTCACGACAAAAGCGTCTCAATAAGGACGGTCATCTGATAACAGAAGATTCCGTTCTCCCCAACTACAGCGCCTAGCGGCGCTCCCGAACGGAATCGCTGTTATCAAACGCCCGCTACTCTATCGATTCTCCCCCTTGCGCCCGCTTCGTTCGCCCGCTCGGCGCACCTCGCACCGCTCACTTCGCTACGCCCCCGCTGGGGGCTGGCGCTGTTTGGTTAATGTCGTCTTAGGCGCCAGTCGAAATGTTTCGAGATGGTTATACCGACTGGCGCGTAGACTCTTGTAGCCAAGCTTTGTGAGGATCGCACCACGACGCTTTGACCTCTGCGCCATAATCGCAGCGGCCGTGACACGGAGGTCACGCGGGTTAACAGTCCCATTCAACACGCGGCGTGAAGCCATGTTTACCAGCCGGCTGATGTATTTGGTGCACACTGGCCTATTCCTTCGTGTCCGATCGAACTGACTAACGAATAAGTATTCAGAGACACCGCCGTAACTTCGCTTCTCGAAATACCGCACCAACAGAGGTCGAAGCCAGCACGCTGCTTGTTTCGGAAACTTCATTACTGGCCTTTCGCGTCTGGGTGACTGTCGGCCACGGCTCTGTTTGCGAACGGGTAGGATCAAATATTCGAAATCCTTTGCGCGATTGGAATCGTCTTGTGGCGTCTCGGTCATTGCTGCTAATGAAGGTATTTTTGCGTAGCGGAGTTCTGTCACAGTAAGGAGGTGAAAGATGATCAGATATAAAATCAAGGCTTCTTCGGGGTCAGCATCAGACGAAACCATATAGGTACAGAGGCGCTCGACAACGTCATCGTCGTACCGCCTAATAGAGTCTGAGATCTCAACCATCTGGCCACGTTCGTTAATCACGGTGAACGTCCCGACCGGAGTCTTATCGATGTCATACGCGAACGGGTTTGCCGGAACCACATCGTGTATGTAGGCCCAGTTAAAAAAAGTTCGCAAATTCATCGTGTACCGGTTAACTGACGCTCGAACGAGCCTTCTGATCTTTACGTAAGAATTTCTCGCTTGGCATTCCTGATTACTACAAATTTCACTTGTCTTGGGGACGTCTAGTTGAATTCGTTTCCGGCAATTTCTGCACTCCAGTTGCCAGAAGAGAGTCTCTTTGTAACTGGCCACCGTGGTCCGGTTAATGTCTGCGAGCGCGCTGATGTTGCGCTTGACGCACCAGTCAAGGAATATGACTACAGCCTTAACGATTTTCAGTATGCAGTCAGTGGTAATGGTAAGAGGCTGTGACTCGTGGAGATTTATTTCTAGCTTCGGATTCAACATTCCCTCCGACGCCCACTTTTCGAAAGCCGCCACATGCTCGACGAACATTGGGGGCGTTGACTTCAGATACTTATCTAATCGCTGCTCGTCTAAGTACGAGGTCCCGCCGGGTGAGAGCCGTTCGTGCACAAACAGATTGCCGAGTTCTAACAAACCCGAGCGAATGAATTTGGATCCGGTTCGACCACGTTTGCCAAGTTTCGGTAACGCTTCATGAATTGCCTGCCAAGTTAATACTTCAGGAAGCTCATAGATCTTAAGAAATTCACCTATCGCCCGATATCGAACCAAATCTCTTCCACGCACGGTTGTTTCGTGGGTATTCCCGTGAGGTACTCTTGATTTCGTGGCTAGAGTTACAAAATAGGAAACGTTTCGCGGAAATGGTGAGGCGTAGCTCTCAATGTACTTGGTTAGTCGATCTTGGGCGAGGCGATCGTCGTTGTGATATTTGCATAGTTGCCATTTCTTATTCTCGATTGATCCTTTACATCCGGTTACTGTGCAGCTTACTTGGCCATGGCGTCGCTTGTCGTAGCACACGTGACAGATCATTTTAGACTTGCTGTAACAGGCCTTAGTAAGTCCGCAATCACCACATACGATGTTCTGAGGGAGCGACTTGACCCAAAGACTATGGAGCGCGTTAGTGTGACACCTGCGGCAAAAGCCAGGATCACTGAGAAACTGATAATCAGCACGCCCGCATTTTTTACAGGTAATGATTTGAATAGAATATTTGCCAGCGCAGCGACGACAAAGTGACGAGCCGGGGTGCAACCTGCGAACCCTCGCCGCGCACGCGCCGCATCGTACTTTCGGAAGGTTGTGTACACACATGTCGCATACGTCGAACCAGTGTTTGGTTCTTCGCGGCAACTTACACTCTTCACAAATTATTGAACGTCTTATTTCGCATCGCATTATCTTTCACCGGTCCTGCTTTCAATAGTTCGTTTACACTTTGTTGAATTCGACGAAAATTTTCGTGCATCTGGGTAGAACGCAGCAAAATCGACTTTTTTCGTAGCTGGAGTAGCCACGGAAAATAGTGCTCCCTGAACACTTTCATCAGACTTTGTGTGGCGTCGCCGCCTCTCGAGACTTTGCGTCTTCGTTTTCGGCTTTTGCGCTGTACTCGGGAGCACTTCTAGAAAATCGCTGAGGCGAATGTAGAAGGAATCACAGATCGCCTGAATCGTTTCGAGACGAATCATTTTTGGTTGACGCTTCAGTAAGTCGCAGACTGCCTGCGTGGACAATTGGTAGCCGGTTTGCTCAAGAACAATTCTGCTGATTTCCGATGCGTTATTGCCGCCACGCTCCTTCAACAGATCTCGCAATTTCCAATTAGTGGGCATTACTTTCTTCCACGTTTGTCGACATCTGGATTGACAAAAATGTCGATGAGATCACTTTGTTCATCTTCAACATCGGCATCAGTCGCGATAAGGTAAGGAGCGGCTGAGCTTGGGAAGGTGTGGCCCAGATTCCTCAGCACTTTCCTGTATGCCAGTGGGTTTTCCTCGAGCGTATTTGTTGCGCAAGTGCGTCGCAAATCGTGAGGCCGAATGTCTTCCGGTAAGGGCAGTCCAGCCTTGAGCGCTAACTCGACAATTTTCCTAAAATTTCTGTAATACTGGTTTTTCGTCAGCCGGTCTCCGTCTTTGTCGAGAAACAGATAGTCGCTTGCGGCACCCTTCGGGAACATCGGTTTGAAAATTTTCTCGAAGACACTTAGTACTTCCATCGCAAACGGTGTCATGGGAACAGTTCGAACACGCTTGCTGCTATACGGCTTTGCTTTACCAATGAGACGCACACGGCCTTTCTGCCAATCTATATCGCAGCTTCGTATTCCCAGCAGCTCACTTGTACGAGCGCCGATCTCGGCTTGAAGAACAATTGCTGTGTAGTTCCGGGCACCCAGGTGAGGCAATGAATGGCTGGGCAGGTATTCCGTCCGCAGGAACTCGTAAAATTCCTCGAGTAACTCTGGTGATAAGGCGTAGCGAGGCTTGGTTGGCCTGTCTTGTGCATGCACTGGCAAATCGTATTTGGTGAATGTCAGTGCTATTGGACCATATTTTTCAATGATGGTGAGTTCGCTACTGCCCGGAATATTAGGTTTGGCAACGACGTAGTCACAGAAAGATCGCAGCTCGCTGAGATATCTGCGCCTGGTTCCGTATGCCAGATTGCTCTGCAACAACGATGAGATCAATACACCTAACCGCGACGATCCGCGCACCGGGTCCAAAAACTCCCACACGAGTATGTGGCGGTCTCCATCAGGGTGATTTGGATCCTCGATCCGCACCAGGTCGAAGAGACGCTTCAG
Organism: uncultured Acidobacteriota bacterium; assembly: GCA_963770215.1. Classification (GTDB taxonomy): domain Bacteria; phylum Acidobacteriota; class Blastocatellia; order Pyrinomonadales; family Pyrinomonadaceae; genus PSRF01. Next base: position 20,310 of record CAVYOP010000003.1, on the reverse strand, counting down.
TACAGTTTCCGCTGATTTGACTGTTGATTCATAGGTGCATCCGCGGAATAAGAGATTCTGGAGATACTCATCTATCTTCAGATTATGATCCTCTAGTTGCTCTTCCCATGGAATTAGCTGCGGTTGGTGTAAGCCTGTTGATGTCGAGTTTGGGGGTTCCATCGAAAACCTCTTGTTCTAGAATCTGTTTGCTTCCTCAAGCGCCACTTGATTTTTTCAAGTGCCACTTGATTTGTTTGTTGGTCCATATTCCTATCTAACTTGGTGGTCCTGAAACAGTTCGGTTGAAATCTATTGGAAATTCGTTACGCAACATTTCCAGTTAAATGTCCGGCCTCTCTCCAACTCTCAATCGATGTTCCAACGAAAATTTCTTGCGGGACTCGTGTCCTTATTAGTGAGATGGTCAATGAATTCTCTGACCACCGATTCTCGCGCTCTACAAAGACCGTGCCAGCCAATCAGTAACGGACGTTCTGTTCCATTGAACCTTGTATCGAAGCAAGGACCGCATCTGCTATGCACATTCTGTTGTTCCGAAATTGAGTAGTTCGGAAATGGTGGTTAAATGACAACGTCGCTTGAAAAGCCTTGTGAAAGCGTATGGTTGGGGCGTCGCTCGTTGCTTGAGATTTTGGCGGGGGCCCTGGGCCAACTGACATCCGTTAGTGAAGCCGAGTCCTGAAAAACGCTAACACTCGAATTGTTAGGAACGGTTTGATCCACTGCGAGTTTTTTCCACACCTCCACGAATAGGTACTGTTGAATTTTCTCGCAGTCGGTCTGTCCACGTACCAAAAACCGTGGAACTTAAATGAACAGCTGGTCCAAAACCAGGATGGCACAGTAGATGCCACGTGGGGAGCGCTGGAAGTTCCAGCGTGACCTTGCCCGGTCCTCAAGTAAAAACATTGGACCAATGCGGCTCTGAAGTTATTAAGTCAAACGAGTCGAATTTCTCATTTCAACTACACAGCCCCTTTACAGCCAGTACGCCAACCAGAGCACTGAGCTTGGCGCAGCAAGGAGAAGAGACTTCGATTCCGTTGCTTCTGAAGTAATCGAAGGAGATCCAACTCTGGTCGCCTTTCGGGTGATGGTCGGCATGTGAAGGAAAGACGTAGAGACACAGCGGTGATCATGAGATGACGCAGAGTGCAACAGTGGTTAAACAGGGCTAGCGTCGCAGCTTGCAGCAGTAGATCAAAACGTCGGAATCAAAAATGACAGCACCAATGCTACATAAACAAGAACAACCTTTAAGCAGACCTCCTAAAGCATTACTGATGACGCCAGAACAGTGCGCAGCATTTCTAGGTATCAAGATAAACACGCTCTACGTGATGAAGTCTCAGGGGCGTATTCCATATCGCAAAGTTGGACACCTACTACGCTTCGACTTTGATGAGATTGTCGAGTGGACAAAGGACAAGGAGAAATGAGTTTTGGAGCGGGCGGCAAGCTCAGGTACTATTCGTCAAACCTCTGTGGCTGCAACCGCCGACAAAACGGAGGTCTGATCTATGACAGTTAAAAAACGTGGTGGACGCTGGCATTTCTCTTTTCAAATCAAAGGTGTCCGCTATCGCGAAGCTATACCCGAAGCGCGTACTAAGTTTCAGGCAGAACAAGCCGAAGCTAAGGCGCGCGATCAGGTATTTCAGGGCACCTACGGCGCGGTGCAACTTGGCAACCAAGACTTTGGCCAATTTGTAAGCGAGACGTATTTGCCGTGGGCCAAAGCTAATAAACGCACATGGCGCAATGACGAGATCATTGCGAATCAGTGGGCGGAAACGTTCAAGGGCCAGACATTGCGTGAAGTCTCGCCCCTGGCGATTGAAAAGTGGAAACGTGATCGTGCTCAGTCTATTACGAGGCGCGGCACAACTCGCAGTCCGGCTTCTGTGAACCTGGAGCTTGCTGTACTGTCTCGAATCTTCACCCTCGCGGTGGAGTTAGAGCAAGCAGCATCAAACCCTTGTCGCAAAGTGCGGAAGCTGCGAGTGGACAATCAACGCAACCGCTACTTATCCGACGATGAGGAAACGCGATTGATGGCAGAACTCAAGGGAAGGCGTAAACACTTGTACCCGCTAGTTGCTCTGGCGCTTGGTACGGGTATGCGTCGCGGCGAGTTGCTCAATCTCTCGTGGCCGAACGTTGATTTTCTGCGCGGCGTCATTCATGTAATCAATACAAAGACTGCGCGCGATCGAATCATCCCGATGAGTCAGAGAGTCAGAGAAGTTTTGATAGAGCAACGCGAGACTCAAAAGGGAGATCTCGTGTTCGCTTCGAGGCGTGTAGAAAAGAGGCGAGCGGGTGAAGGTCTGGTGGACGTGAAAAAGGCTTTTGTGGCTGCATGCATCGATGCAGGCATAGAAGATTTTCACTTCCACGATCTGCGTCACACCTTTGCGACGCGATTAGGTGACGCAGGATGTAACGCAACGACGATTGCGCGACTGTTGGGCCACTCGAATATTCAGATGTCTATGCGCTACACGCATGCCTCTGATGACAGCCTCAGAAGCGCGGTCGAACACGCTGCCACAAAAATGCCACAAACACTAAAACAGCCACTCACGCGAGTGGCTGTAAATACTTGATTCTATTGGAGCCGGCTGCCGGAGTTGAACCGGCGACCTTCTAATTACGAATCAGACGCTCTACCAACTGAGCTAAGCCGGCCGAGGTGGGAAATAACTGGTGCGAAACGCCTTTGCACTATACGAATGCGCTGTTTGTAGTGTCAAGCGAACGAACCGGAGAACGAGCGCGGAGAAGAGGAACGAACAAAGGAGAGATGAATGCCGAAGGATGCGAAGAAGAATGTGGATCGATATAAGATTCGTGGCGGCGACCTAAACGAGTATGAGTTTCATCAGAATCAGGGTCAGGTGAACGAAGCGTTCGGTGCCGGTAAGGGAGCTGCCGCGAAGCAAGCAGCGCGGCCTGGCAACGAAGCGATGACAAAGCAGCCGGCAGCGAAAGCAGTAAAAGGAGCGACGGCAAAGAAGGCGGCGGCAAATAAGTCGATGGCGAAGAAGTCGGCGACCAAGAAGGCGGCGACGAAGAAAGCCACCAAGAAAGCGGTGAAGAAAGCTGCGAAGAAGCGAAGAGTGGCGAGGAAGACTACGACGAAGAAGTAAGTTCGGAAAACGTAAGTTCGAAATCGAATGTTTGTTCCCCCAATAAATGCACGCCGAATTTTGTTGTTGATCGTTTTGGCTATTGCCGCAACTCAGGCGGCGATGGCGCAGGGGGCCGCGCCGAAGAAGCTTCCTTCGGTCGATAAGATTGTCGACAATTACTTAAAAGCCATCGGCGGGAAGAAAGCGGCGCGCGCGATTACGGACGCCACCTACGAGTGGACCGTTCAACTGAACGATCAACCGATCGGCACAGCACGAACGCAACGCAAAGCGCCCGCCTCCGAACGCTGGGAACTGACGTTCGGCAACGGCCAAATCATCTCCGCGGCAAACGCGCGCTCGGCGTGGGAAGTCGGGCTCGATAGCAAGTTGCGCACACTGACGGCACTTGAAGCAGCGACGGCGAAGCTTCGTGCGGCGCTAGATTCCTCGCACCTGATCGACTTCAAGAAAGCAAACATTCTCGCCCGCGTCGTGTCGCTCGGCGATCTCGGCTCCGAACCCGCGTACATCGTCGAGTTCTCGACCAGAAGCGGCGCGCGCACGCAGTATTACTTCAGCGTCAAATCAGGCTTACTCACAAAAATCACGAGCGACACAAAAAAGACGCGCATTGTTTTTGCAGACTACCGTCGCGCGCAAGACGGCTCACAGATTCTCGAACCTCATCGCCTGCGCATGACGCTCGACGGTTCGGGCGAGCTCACACTCATCCTTCAGTCCATCAAATACAACACCGGCGTTGACGATCGCACATTCGATCCACCAGCCGCGACCGAGAAACTCGACGTCGCCGAGCTGCTCCGCGAAGTCAACCGCAACCAGGACGAGATCGACAAGCGCGTCTCCGAATACGCCTTCACGCAAACCGAAACCGACAAAGAGCTCAGCAACAAAGGCGAACTGAAGAAACAGACAATCAAGGTCTACGAAATCTATCCATTACCGAACCGCGAAGCGGTCCAGAAGCTGATCAGCGAAAACGGCGTCGCCCTCAACCCGGAGCGCGCCGCCAAAGAAGAGAAGCGCGTGCAGGAAGAGTTTGCGAAAGCGGAACGCGATCGCGAGAAAGACGAGAAGCAAGCCGCTAAACGCCGCGCCGAACGCGAGAAGAAAGCGAACGAAGGCACAGAAATCTCCCCATTTTTAAAAGCCTGCGAATTCGTCTCACCGCGTCGCGAGCAGTGGGCCGGACGCGACACGATCGTTTTCGATTTTCGACCAAAGCCAGGCTTCAAGCCACAGAATCGCGAAGAGAGCCTCATCGCAAAGTTAGTTGGCGTGATTTGGATCGATCCAGTCGACAAGCAAGTGATTAGACTCGAAGCGCGCCTCGCCGAAGGCTTCAAGATCGCGGGCGGTCTACTCGCTTCGTTGAAACCCGGCGCCGCGCTCGTCATCGAACAGACGCGCATGGACCAAGGCGTCTGGCTCCCGCGATTCGCACACGTCAATCTGTCCGTGAAGGTGCTCTTGTTCGCGGGCGGCGATTACAACAAGACGATCGAGTGGAGCAACTACAAACATTTTTCCGGCGACGTGAAAGACTACAAAGTCGACGCACCGCCAATCGCAAAGCCTTAATGAACGAAATCAACATCATCGGCGGCGGACTCGCAGGCGTCGAAGCGGCGTGGCAAGCCGCGCGCAGCGGCGCGCAAGTCAACCTCTACGAAATGCGTCCGCTCAAACAAACGCCCGCGCATCGCACCGAAAAACTCGCCGAGATCGTCTGCTCAAACTCACTCAAATCCGACGAACCCGGCACCGCATCATATCTATTAAAGGAAGAGCTCAGACAAGGCGACTCGCTCGTCATGGCCGTGGCAGCAGAAACACGCGTTCCCGCCGGCGCGGCACTCGCCGTCGATCGACACAAGTTCGCCGAACTGATCACGGCGCGCATCGAGAACGAACCTCGCATCCGTTTGATTCGTGAAGAAGTCACCAAAATACCGGAAGACACGATCTCAATCATCGCCACCGGCCCGTTGTCGTCCGAGGCACTCACGAGCGAAATAATGAAACTGACCGGCAGCGATCAAATGTACTTTTACGACGCCATCGCGCCGATCATCGCCGCTGAGTCGATCGACACCTCGATCGCCTTCCGTGCGGCCCGTTACGACAAGGGCGGTGACGACTATCTCAACTGCCCGTTCAACCCCGACGAATACAAGCGCTTTTACGAAGCACTTCTCGAAGCCAACAGCGTCCCCTTGCAGCGCTTCGAAGAAACTCGTTGGTTCGAAGCGTGTCTGCCGATCGAAGAGCTCGCCCGCCGCGGCGTCGACACGTTGCGCTTCGGCCCGATGAAACCGGTCGGACTGCGCGATCCGCACACCGGCCGCGAACCCTACGCCGCCGTGCAGTTGCGGCAGGAAAATTTAATGGCGGACGCATACAGCCTGGTGGGCTTCCAGAATCATCTACGCTACGGCGAACAAGCGCGCGTGTTGCGACTCATCCCGGGCTTACAGAACGCCGAGTTCCTCCAGTTTGGCCAGATTCATCGCAACACCTACATCTGTTCACCGCGCGTGCTTGGGGCAACCATGCAGATGCTGACGCGTCCAAACGTCTTTTTTGCCGGACAGATCACGGGAGTCGAGGGTTATGTTGAGTCAGTCGCGATGGGTTGGCTGGCCGGTCTGAATGCGGCGCGCCGCGTGTTTGACCGTGACCTGGTCGAAGCGCCGCCCGCGAGCGCAATCGGCGCCCTGGCTCGTTACGTCTCCCAGGCAGACACGAAAAACTTTCAACCAGTAAACATAACGTTTGCGCTGCTGCCGCCACTCGACGAAACTACGAAACGTACCGTACGTAAGAAACACGAACGCCGAAAGCTCCAGGTCGAAGTTGCGTTGAAGGAATGGGCAAATTGGCTCAACAGAAATCACAAAGAGGCGGCGCAGATCTCAGCCGGATGAAAAACCGTCGCTGGTTCGCGTTCGCCGCTTTCCTCATCTTGTGTATTGCATTGCCTGTTTGGAGTCAGTCGGGCAGACGCAACGAGCCGGGAAAAGGAAACAAACCCGGGCCCGATCCAGCTCGACCAAGCGGTTCAACCTCGCGTCCCACATCGGAAACTCCGAGTGACGAAGTCGATGAAGACGACGTCGTGCGCATCACCTCGAACCTCGTTCCGATTCCTGTCTCCGTAGTCGATCGTCGCGGCGCCGCCGTCGTCAATCTGAAATTGGAAGACTTCGAATTGCGCGTCGATGGAGCGATAAAACCGCTAAGCGACCTCGCGCGTTCAGAGACTGGTGTACGGCTGACGATGCTCTTCGATAACAGCGGCAGCCTCGACAAAGAACGCGAATTCGAGAAACAAGCGGCGATCCGTTTCTTTCGCAAAGTGCTGCGGCCGAAAGACGAGGCTGCGATCTACTCGATCGAAACCGACAGCTACCTGGCCCAACCGTTAACGAAAGACATCGTGCGTCTCGAACATACGATCGCGATGTTTGGCAAACCTGAAGGCGGAACGTCGCTCTTTGACGCCATCCTCGGCGCGGCCGATTACTTGAAGCCGTATCCCGGTCGACGCGTCCTCGTGATCGTCTCCGACGGAATCGAGACGACGAGTCGACACAGCGATTTCGATTACGTCATACAACGCGTACTTGCCGACGACTGCCAGATCTACGTAGTCCAGACTGGTTTGTACGAAGGCGCGAATGTGCGCCAGTTGGCTGCCGAGCGGCGGATGGAACAATTGACGTCGCAAACCGGCGGCGCTGTCTATCTTCCAAAAACCACGGACCAACTCGACATCGCGTTTGATCAAATTGCCGCCGACCTGGCCCAGCAATACGTGTTGAGTTACTACCCGAGCATCGAACATCGCGACGGCCGGTTGCACCTGCTTGAGCTCGTCGTCAAATCGAGAAATGATGTGCGAATTCGCGCGCGAAGAGGCTATTATGCGCCGAAGAAGACGGGCGGTTCCGGCGAATGGTAGGCTAACGATCTGAAGATGGAGCAACTGATCGAGCAATTTCTCGAACACCTGCGTTACGAACGCAACGTCAGCGCCCACACCCTCCGCAATTACGCCAGCGACCTGCAACAGTTTTTCGACTTTCTCGCTCCTCTCGACGCATCAGGAAAGCGACGCGCGTGTCCGGAAGTCACTGCGATCGATCATCTGACCATTCGCGAGTGGCTGGCAGAACTTCACAACGCGCAGAAGACGAAGTCGTCAATCGCTCGGAAGCTCGCCGCTTTGCGCACGTTCTTTCAGTTCCTCGTGCGTGAAGGAGTAGTCGAACTGAATCCGGCGAAGCTCGTTTCCACGCCGCGGCAGGAAAAGAAACTGCCGAAACATCTGTCGATCGAAGAGGCGGTCAGGTTTATCGAGTCGCCGGACCTCGAGACGGATCTTGGTAAACGCGATCGAGCGATGCTGGAGTTGATGTATGCGACTGGCATACGCGTGGCTGAATTGACGACACTGAATCTTGCGGACATCGATTTTCGCAATCAGTTGATTCGAGTTACCGGTAAGCGGCGGAAACAACGGATCGTTCCGTTTGGCGATCCGGCAGGTGAGGCGATCCGAAATTATCTCGGTGTGCGCGATAAGTTTCTCTTCAACGCGCCGGTGTCGAAGCGTGACGAGGAGGCGATGTTTCTGAACTACCAGGGGACGCGCATCACGACGCGCTCAGTTGGCCGGATGGTCGATAAGTACATTCGCATCTGCGCCGGCATGCACAACATCAGCCCGCACGCCCTGCGTCATTCCTTCGCGACGCACTTACTCGACAGCGGCGCCGATCTCCGCGACATCCAGGAACTGTTGGGCCACGCGCGTCTCTCGACGACGCAAGTCTACACACACGTTTCAATGGAGAAGCTGATCGCGGTCTACGACAAAGCTCACCCTAAAGCTTAGCCACGAAAAGGCACAAAAATCATAGGGCCTTTCTTCTGACTAAATTCTTTCTTGTGCCTTTTTGTGTTTTTTGTGCCTTTTGTGGTTAAAGCGTAGGCAGATCGTCTTCGCCATTAGCACTCTCGATAATCGCCTGGCATTGCGCGTCATACCGCGCGGTGGGAACGGCTTCGAGACGGCGTTCGTTGATTGGCTGACCACAGCGCGCGCAGATTCCGTAGCTTCCTTCCTTGATCCGCAGCAACGCCTGATCGATGTCGGCAACGACCTTCGAGCTGCGCTCGCCCAGCCGCAACGCGATCTCCTTGTTCAAATCCTGCACTGAAAGATCGACGCTGTCTTTAACGCCGTCGTCGTAAAGTTCGAGGGCCGCCGCCTGATCGGTACGGACCTGTTCGGTGTGCTGGCGAAGCTGGTTAAGAAGAAGATTTTGAAAATGATTGAGTTTTTCTGCGTCCACTAAGTCTACCCCTCGTCAATCTCCGTGTGTGCCAGCGGAGTTTAGCATGTCAGTATGGTATTTTCGACGGCGCATGACGCGCTTGCAACAGCTTCACCACCAGATCGCGAGATTACAACGCCGAGCCGAGTTCCTTCAGGCAATCAGTCGCAAGTATTGGAACGCACGCCGGGCCATCTTTATCGCCGGGGCGTTGCTGGCGTTGGCGTTTTGCAACTTTGCCGGCACGCGAGCCGCATGGGTGCTGGCAGGACTGATAACTATTGTGTTCACGGTCGTCACCGTGTTTCACAACAAGGTGCGCGATAGTTTGACTCGCGTCTCCGTACTGAGCGACATCAAGCACGTTCAGATCGCGCGCATCCGGCTGGATTGGGATCGACTGCCGCCAATAGATCACGCGGCCATCGCAGATCACCCATTCGCCGGCGATCTCGACATCGTGGGGGAGCGATCGTTGCACCGTTTGCTCGACTCGGCGGTGACCAGGGAAGGCAGTGACAGGTTGAGAAGTTGGTTGTTGAGTGTGCGACCCGCCGCTCAACAGATTCAACACCGTCAGGCGTTGGTTCGCGAATTGAAGGACCAGTCGGTCTTTCGTGACAAGCTCCAGATGCTGTCAGCGGTTGCGCGCCTCAGCACCGTTGGTCCAGCACGTCCGCGCAGTGGCTCCGGACGTTGGAACTCGCGCATACTCGTCGATTGGATCGAGCGTCCCGCGCCTCATGGTTCGCTGCTTCCGACAGTGTTGCTGTTGTGTGCTTTGTCGCTTGTGAACATCGTCTGCGTTGTGCTCGGCGCGCTCGACGTCATCCCGCCGATTTGGCCCACAACTTTTGTTATTTACGTGGGCGTCATGCTCTTGAAGCAACAGCGAATCGCTACCGCGTGGGGCGAGCTCCAGGATCTCGAAAAAGCGCTGACGCATTTCAAGGTCGTTTTTCGTTATCTCGAAAAGCGCTCTTATAAAAACACGCCGCGCCTTGCCGGGATCTGCGCGCCATTTGTCGATGAGAGCAAACAACCTTCGACTGAAATGCGACGTTTGGGCCGGCTTGCCGCGGCGTTGGGTCTGCGCACCAACCCGATACTCTCGTTGCTGGTCCACGTGATCATGCCGTGGGATTTTATCTTTACTCACCGGCTCGAGCTATTGCGAAAAGAGCTTGCACACCTGCTGCCGCGTTGGATGGAAGCGTGGCACGAGCTGGAAGCGTTGAATTCGCTGGCGAACTTCGCCTACCTGAGCCCGCATTACGTTTTTCCTGAGATCGATTCCGAGCCGAACCGGTTTGTCGCGGTAAACATGGGGCATCCGTTGCTGAATCCCGACGCGAAGGTGTGCAACGACTTTGAGTTGGACCAGACACATCGAATCGTGATTATGACGGGCTCGAACATGGCAGGGAAGAGCACGTTTCTCAGAACGATCGGCGTGAACCTCTGTTTGACTTACGCCGGCGCGCCAGTGAATGCCGATCGCCTGCGCACGTCGCTGTTCCGGTTGTTCACGTGCATCAAGGTCAGCGATTCGGTCCAGGACGGGCTCTCTTACTTTTATGCCGAAGTGAAGCGGCTACAGGCGTTGCGCTCTGCGGCAATCGCGGACGACGAACTGCCGGTGTTGTTCCTGATCGACGAAATCTTTCGCGGCACGAATAGCCGCGAGCGGTTGATCGGAAGTCGTTCTTATATTCGCTCGTTGGCGCAGTCCACGGCGATGGGCCTCGTTGCGACTCACGATCTCGAATTGGTTAAACTCGCGGATGAGATTGACGGCGTTGTCAATCTACATTTCCGTGAAGAGGTGAGCGATGGACGGATGGTCTTTGATTATCGCCTGCGCTCCGGACCATGTCCGACGACTAATGCTTTGACTATCATGCGTCTTGAAGGTCTGCCGGTGGATGTCTAAGTTTCCCGCAAAGGCGCAAAGGCGCAAAGTAAGATCTCTGTCTTTCCTTTGCGTCTTTGCGCCTTTGCGGGAGATTTTCTAAGAGGAGCGTGTCCCTATGAGAAAACTAATGCCACTAAAACTCGGCTTTATCTTCTTGTCCGTGCTGCTGTTTTCAACTACTGCTGAATTGAAATCAAACGAGACGAATACAGCCAACGTTCGCTTCGAAGTTTCTTTTCCGCAGACCGCGAGCAAAGAGCCGCTCGATGGACGCTTGCTTCTTCTCATTTCAACCAACAACGAGCAGGAACCGCGTTTCCAGATCAGCGAAGACCTGACTACGCAACAGGTATTCGGCGTCAATGTCGACGGCTGGAAGCCGGGTCAAGCAACCGTCGTGGACCAGGGCGCGTTTGGTTATCCGGTGCGAAGTTTGGCGCAGGTACCGGCGGGCGAGTATTGGGTGCAGGCGTTGCTTCATAAGTACGAAACGTTTCGTCGTTCAGACGGTCATACCGTTAAGTTGCCGATGGATCGCGGCGAGGGCCAGCAATGGAGTCGCGCGCCCGGCAATCTCTACAGCAAGCCTTTGAAAATTCGACTTGACGCGAACACAAAACCGATCGCGCTCACCCTAGACCAGGTGATTCCGCCGATCGATCCGCCGAAAGACACGAAGTACATCAAGCACATCAAGATTCAAAGCGAGCGCCTGACGAAGTTTTGGGGGCGTCCGATGCATCTCGGCGCGCACGTTTTGCTGCCCGAAGGATTCGATTCGCATCCTGATGCTCGTTATCCGCTCGTCATTATGCACGGGCACTTTCCGTCCGACTTCGGCGGCTTTCGTGAAGCGCCGCCCGATCCAAATCTAAAGCCTGAATACAGCGCTCGCTTCAAGCTCGCCGGTTACAACCGCATCGTGCAGGAACAGGCGCACCAGTTTTACAAAGAATGGACTGGACCAAACTTTCCGCGCTTCATCATCGTCGAAATTCAACACGCGAATCCTTACTACGACGACTCCTACGCCGTGAACTCGGCGAACCTTGGTCCATACGGCGACGCAATCACCTACGAGCTGGTTCCCGAGATCGAAAAACGTTTCCGCGGCATCGGCCAGGGTTGGGCTCGTTTTCTTTACGGCGGTTCGACCGGCGGTTGGGAAGCACTTGCAGTGCAGGTGTTCTACCCCGAAGAGTACAACGGCTGTTGGGCCGCGTGTCCCGATCCGATCGACTTCCGCGCCTACACGGTCGTCAACATTTACGAACACGAGAATGCTTACTACGCCGACTCGAAATGGAAGCACATGCCACGTCCCGGCAAGCGAAACTATCTCGGCGAGTTGTCGGCAACGGTGGAAGACCTGAACCACATGGAGCTGGCACTCGGAACGAACAGCCGATCCGGCGGACAGTTTGATATCTGGGAAGCTGTTTACTCGCCGGCCGGCAGCAACGGTTATCCGAAGCCGATCTGGGACAAGCTGACAGGAAAGATCGATCGGTCTGTCGCGGAGTACTGGCGCGAGAATTACGATCTCGGTTACATCCTCAAGCGCGATTGGGCGAAGCTTGGACCAAAGCTCCAGGGCAAGATTCACATCTACGTCGGCGAAGCTGATAACTACTATCTGAACAACGCGGTCTACCTGGTCGAAGATTTTCTGAAGACGACGAACTATGGCGGCGTAGTCGATTACGAACCGCGCGCAGAGCATTGCTGGAACGGCGATCACACGCGGCCGAATGCGATCTCGCGTTTGCGTTATCACCAGTTCTACGCGCCAAAGATCGTAGAGCGCATTCTGAAGAGCGCACCGCCGGGCGCGGACTTGAAGAGCTGGCGTTACTAACTCGGCAGTTTGAGGCCTTTCATAATTTCCATGTGCGCTTCGAGAATGCCGGTGGCCTGTTCCGGATCTGGTGTTAGCGACCAGTCGTCGTGGTCCCACGTGCCGCCGAGAATCACGCCGTCGCGACGCGGGAACATGTAACCGCTGCTGAGATAAGCGTAATCAAGCTCCGGTTGCGGCAAGAGCACTTCGAGCTGCCCGCGCACCGGTGTCAGACTTTTATCGTCGAAGAGCGCGCGCGAGCCGAGGCCGGTGCAGTTAAAGATCACCGGTTCTCGCAAACGCGCCAGTTCCGCGCGGCTCTGGAATTCCTTCACTACAACTCTGCCGCCCGCGATGTAGAAGTCGCGCAGCAGCGCGCCCAAGTAGATCGACGGCTCGATCAGCATCGTCGAATACTGCCGCACGTATTTGAAGCCGAAGTAAGTCTCCGGATCGCGATGTACCGCGATTTGATAGTAGAGATCGTTGCCGCCGGGGAGCTCGCGTTCCAGGCTTTGTTCGTGTTGCAACAGGTCGAAGGTGTCGATCCAGCGCACGCCGTATTCAGCGCCGACGAGCAGTTGAAACGCCCGATTCGAGGTCTTGCACGCGGTGCGAAACTGTTCGTTGAAAAATGGCGGCGTCAGCCCTTGTTCGAAGACGGAAGTTGGCGACCACGATGCGCCGGCGATGTTGGACGTCGTGTTTGGCGGTAAGTCTTTCGCGTAGATCGTTACGGTGTCTGGTCCATTCTGGAAGTGACGTTGCAAGAGGCGCGCGGTTGATAGTCCGCTGACGCCGCAGCCGAGCACTGCGAATCGCATTGGTTGAGCGGATCTACGGGCGCTGACAAAGTCGCGTGCGAGATCGATCGCCAGCGAGGCGGTGCCCCACGAAAGCGTCACGCCACCGCCGCCGTGTCCGTAGTTGTGAACGATGAGCTTGTTGCCGAGTCGTTGCGCGTCGACGACGAAGCCGCCGGGACGATACGGCCTTAGCCCTACGACCTCGCGAATAATTCGGTTTCGCGCCACTTTGACGGGCGCAAATTGTCGTTTGTAGGGGTGGCCCTCTGTGGCCACCCTTTGCCGCGGGAACGCCAGCCCCGGTCGCGTGGTCATCAACGCCAGGCTGGTCGCAATTGCACCGCGCATGAAGTCGCGTCGGCTGGTGGACGATGTTGTTGTAATCTTTAATGGCATGGCTTCATTTCCGAAATGGCTTGTGCCGATGGCTGCGACCCTGACTCAGGAGCGGTTCGTTGGGCCAGAGTGGATCTTCGAGCGCAAGTTCGATGGCATCCGGCTGCTCGCGTATAAAAACGGTCAAACGGTCGAGCTGTTCTCACGCAGGCAACTCCCTCAGGATATTCCCGACATAGTCGAAGCCGTCAAGAACCTTCCGGTAAAAGATGCGATTCTCGACGGCGAAGTAACGTGGGGACCCGGAAAACGAGCGTATCACGTGTTCGACGTGATGTGGCTTGACGGACGCAACGTCACGTCGCTCCCGATCGAGGAGCGACATGAACTGTTGGCCCAACTGCCTCTGACCACGGCAAGCTGCGGCATCCGCGTCTCTTGAGCGTAGTGAAATGATCATCACGCATCCCGAGAAGATCATGTTTCCCGATGAGGGAATCACCAAGGGCGAGCTCGCGTCGTACTATGAAGCAGTCGCGCCGGTGATGTTGCCGCACCTTCGCCGGCGGCCGATCACGATGGAGCGATTTCATCGCGGCATCGCGGCGCCGGGGTTCTTTCAGAAAGACGTGTCGAAGGGATTTCCGGAATGGCTCGAACGCGTGGAGGTGCCGAAGCACGGCGGCACGGTGCATCATCCGATCGTGACGAATAAAGAAGGACTGCTGTGGCTGGCAAATCAAAACAGCGTCACGATTCACGTTTGGCCTTCACGCGCGCCGAACCTTTACCAACCTGACATCTGCGTTTTCGATCTCGATCCTTCTAAGGAGGATGATCTCGAACCGCTGCGAGCGGCGGCGCTTGGATTGCGCGATCTGCTGGCGGAGTTGGGACTGCCGAGTTGGTTGAAGACGTCGGGTTCGAAAGGTTTTCACATCGTCGTGCCGCTCGACGGCAAGTCTGACTTCGGCACGGTGGCGCGTTTCGCGCACGTCGTTGGTCAGGTGCTCGTCAAGCGCGATCCGGACAATCTCACGCAGGAGTTCAGCAAGGTCGATCGCGGCGGGCGTATTCTTGTCGACACCGGGCGAAACGGATACAGCGCTACATTCGCCGCCGCCTACACGGTGCGCGCTAAAGCCGGCGCGCCCGTGTCTGCTCCGTGTTCGTGGGAAGAATTGGAACGTGGTGACGTTGGACCAAAGAGTTTTACGCTGCGGACGATGGTCCAACGTATTGCCGAAGTTGGCGATCTATGGTCCGGCATGTTGAAGAAAAAGCGATCGTTGAAACAGCCGATGCAACGTCTGAAAGAACTGGTTGGGGCTTAATTGCCTTCGTACGCGCGCTGCAACGGTTCGATGTCGATCTTGTTCATTTGCAGCATCGCTTCCATCACGCGCTGCGCTTTCGCGGGATCTTTGTCGCCCATTAGTTCCGCGAGCAGGTTCGGGACCACTTGCCACCACAAACCAAACTTGTCTTTGAGCCAGCCGCAACGCGATTTCTCGCCGCCTGCGGAAAGTTTTTCCCAATAGTAGTCAACTTCTTCCTGCGTCTCGCAGTTCACGACGAACGAGATGGCCTCGGTGAACTTGAATCTCGGTCCACCGTTCAAGGCGACATACTCCTGGCCGTCGAGCTCAAACTCCGCGGTCATCACCGTTCCCGCTGGTCCAGGACCGGCGTCGCCGTAGCGCGTTACTTTGAGCACCTTTGAATTCTTGAAGATCGAAACGTAGAAGTTCATGGCCTCTTCGGCGTTGTTGTCGAACCATAAGAATGGCGTGATTCGTTGCATTATTGCTCCTTTCGCGTCTTCAAACTTAAGTAATGTTCGCGTTGTTTCTTATCAAACTTCTCGATGCTGTAGCGCAGCGCGGTGCGTGGCATGGTGGCCGCGTGCTTGTCCAGGAAGCTCAGCAGGCGTGCGCGATCCTTGTCTCCAGCGAAGCGCAACATCCAGCCGGTGGCCTTATGGACCAGATCTTCTTTGTCTTTGAGCAGCATTTCAGCGATCTTGAAGGTGTCGTCTAAGTCGCGTTGGCGAATGAAGAATGCAGTGCTCACGATCGCGGTGCGTCGTTCCCACATGTTCTTCGAGCGCGCGAGCTTGTGCAGCACGTTGCGTGGCTTGTCGGACAAGTAGCCGCCGATCACGTGAATCGCGCACACGTCGACGAGGTCCCAGTTGTTGATGCGATCGTGTCGGCGGAGATAGAGGTCGTACAGTTCTTTGCGGCGCTCGTCGGTTGTCTTCTTGCGGCGTGCTTGTTTGTCCATGATGCTGCAGCCGCCGGCGCGCACTTCGTGGATCTTGCTGTCGAGCAGTTTCTCGATCTCGGCCGGCGTCATGTCGATGAACTCTTTGGCGAGCGTGAACACCTGGCCCATGCGCACGCCGATGAACTGATCGCCGTCTGTGTTCTTGAAGTAGCGTTTTAGCTTCTCGCCTTCTGCGGGTGAGCTGTGCGTTTTCAGTTTGTCGATAAACTGCCTGGCGGTGATGTTTGTGGTTGGCATCGTCGGGGGCGTCCTTCGTTCGTCCTAGCTCTTCAAACTCGCGGCCATCTTGTCGAGACACTCTTCCATGCCGGCTTTTGATGTTTCGACTGCCTGGTCTGTCGTGTAGCCGTATTCTGTGATAGTTATTTCGGTTTTCTTATCGGTTAGGGCTTTGAACGTGATCACGTGTGGGACGTCCATTGGGATACCGGGCGGCAGGCCCATCTTCGCGGGATCGAGTTTGTTGCCGTCTTTGTCGGAGAAATTCAGCGTGAATTCGATGCGCTCGTGCGGAACGATTTTCTTGTAGGTCCACGTGTTGTACATGTCGAAGCCGCCGAAGTCTTTCGGCGCGCGCATGCAGACGAGCGAGACGCCGCCCTCGCGGAAGTCCATCTTCGCGAGCGGGGAAGTGAAGCCTTTCGGTCCCCACCATTTCATCACCTTGTCGGAGTCGGACCAATGTTTCCAAACGCTTTCGACAGGAGCGTCGAAGGTGCGCATCACGGTCATGTTTTTGGTTTCTGTCGTCATAGAATTCAGGCTCCCGGGTGTTGAGAAAGCGATGGCGGCGAGGATTGCAAGGGCCGCCACACTCTTGCTTTTAAGGGTTTTCATAGAATTCTCCTTGGTTCTATCACTTAGTCGAACGGCAGGAGCCGGAATCGACAGTCGCCGGGAAAAATTTTACAGTCTTTCGAAAACGAGAATCGGAGGTTGGCAATGATAGTAGAAGTCCGGGCTTACCGGATCAAGCCGGGGAAGCGCGAGGAGTTCATCAAGTTGTTTGAGGCGCGCGCCATACCGGCTCAGCGTCAATACGGGATCAAGGTTATTGGACCATTTCTCGACGTGGAGAACCCGAACAAGTTCGTTTTCCTGCGCAGCTTTCCGTCGCTGGAAGAGCGGGGAGCGTATGCGGGATGCGTTTTATGGTGGTGAGTTGTGGAAGAATGAGTTGGAGCAACTGGCGATGCCGTTGTTGGAGAGTTATGACGTGATTCTGTGTGAGGAGTCGGCGGGTGTGTTTACGATGTTTAGTTAATAGCCGTTTGCAGGATGCGCAGGCGCTGCTCGGTTGAGCCGCTTGCTTCGATGACGGGCACGTCGATCATTCCAAACTCGTCGTCGAGCAGGATCGATTTTAATTTACGATCCGTGGCCTTTCGCAGTTTTGGATACTCCGCGTCATCGTGTTCTATCGGTAAGTAAACGATCAGATCGAGTTGTTTTATTGCTTCTGACACTGGGGCAACCAACGCCTCGATATCATTTGCTTGAGACGACACTCATCGCCCAGAACGTGCGCCGCGGGGACGGGCTCGCCATGCCAAGCGCGACGCCCCGGCGCAGCAGGCGTCCCGGCTGCGGATGCGGGTTCGTCTTCGCGACTGCGTAGCCACCCGCGAGGGCCGCGACGGCGACAGCCACCACCAGCAGGCCAGGCGTCAAAACGTCGGTTCCGAGACCCGAGAGCAGTAACGACAGGTTCGCTGGGGCCCCGTGCGTGAGGTAGACGGTCTGGCCCGCCACCCCGAGAAGCATCGTGAACCCGAGTACTGAGAGCGGATGGAGCAGCCGTTCCGGGCGCGTCGATCGCGCCCATCAAGAAGGGAACCGCGGTGACCATGAAGGCAACGGCGCACTGCAGATCGCGTTCCTGGCCGGAGGTCAGGAAGAGCACGAAGAAGGCGAGTCCGACCACGGCGAGACCCGGGATGACCCACCCCGCAAACCGTGGGTCGATCAAACGTGGTTTTTCAGCCGATCGAGGTACGCGCGGTCGCCAGTCAGTAGCGACACGATTCCGAAAACGATCGGCTGTCTGCATCAAGCTCCGCGAGTCACTTGAAGTAATAGGGGCCGAGTCGCTGGGACACACGGTTGATCACCATGCCCAGGACGGGCGCATCGAGACCGCGCAACTGTTCGCCAACCGAACGGCCTCGTCACGCGTGGTCTTGTTGATCTGACCGACGACCAGTACCCCATCCACCTGGCCGAGCAAGGGAATTGCATCCGCGACGTGCAGGATCGGCGGGGTGTCGATTACCACCAAGTCGTATTTGGCCGTCCATTCCCGGAGGAGCCTCGCCATTTCATCGCTCGCGAGCAGCTTGGCCGAGTTCGGTGGGGTGGAGCCGGCGAGCATCAAATGCAGCACAGGACCTGTGTTTTCACCATCCTCGCCGTGCTGCTGATCATGGACGATCAACTGTCGGATCTGCGACGGCTGCCCGCTCAGTAGCTCGGAAAGACCGGGAGCCGGATCCGTTCCGATCAGCCTTGCGAGACTCGGACGATGAAGATCGACTTCGACAAGCAGCGTCTTCACACCGGCACTGACCGCGCTCGCGGCGAGGTTCAAGGAAATCGTGCTCTTCCCCTCGCCCCCTGTGGCCGAGGTCACCAACAGGGAGCGAATCTCACGGTCGACGTTGAAGTAGCGCAGATGAGCCCTCAGCATCTCCAGGGACTCACGGTTGGAGATCAGAAGCTCACGCCCTCCGTTTGCGGAAGCCCGCGTCTTCTTCATGGTGGGGATCGTCGCCAAGACCGGCAAACCGCCAGTCGCGGCCTCGAAGTCCCGCGGGCTACGGAGCTTCCTGTCGAACAGCTCGGTGAGCAGGGCCAGTCCGATTCCGAGGACCAGGCCCACGATCCCGCCCAGGACCACGTTGCGCTTGGTCTTGGGAGAGGACGGGTCGGAGGGAACCTTGGCGGTCTGGACCAGCTCGGCATTGCCCGTCTGGATTGCTTCCAGGGCCTGAAGGCGGCTCACTTCGCGCCGCAGAGACTGGCCCGCGGAGCCCTCCTGCTCGCTCGGCGAGAGCTCCCTGAGGTCTCGCAACCACGGCTTCTGCCTGCCGGATCCTGGCGCGATCGGCCCTTCGGCGAAAGCCGATGGTAGTTTCGTGCGAAAGCGTTGGCAAGCTTCGCCGCGGATTCAGGATCCTCGTCGGTGGCGGCGATGATGACGACGTCAGATTGCGGGTCGCTCTTGATCGCGACCATGTCAGAGACATCATCGCCATCCAGGTCACCGTCGACACTCTTTGCCGTCAGATCCGCGACGACCTGTAGGGAGACGAGATCCAGATTTGTAGCCGCCTGCCGATCAGGATCACCGGTTTCGAACACGCTTGTGGTGCTCGGATCGAGCCCCGGGTCGCGGAACAGGATGGAGGCCTGTGCGGTGTACTCCTTCGTCTGCCACAGCGACACGCCCAGGGCCGCGCCGGCGGTCAAGAGAACGCACAGGCAGACCACCCACGCGCGCCTTCGGGAGCGCTTGGGCCCACCCTCCGGTGCTCGTTTCCCTCTCCGGCGCAGGCCCGAGGACTTCGCGATTGAGAGTCGACAAGAGCGTGATGCTAGGGCAATCACCCCGCTGCGACCAGGCAATCGCGCGCCTGCGACTTATCCTGCGTCAGGCGTGGTCAGGCATGCGGCAGGCCCTCCCGACTACGCTTCAGCGCTTGTGCGGATCGCCGGAAAGCTGTCGTTCTCAGAATCCGTCGACCAGGATCTTGTGAGAAGGATGTGCGGCTCCGCCTCGTTCATCGTGGTCCCGATTCCGACGGCTCTCCATCTTCAGGGTCCGAGGTCGGCCTCGGGCACGGCGCCTCGCCATCATCGACCTGGAGGCCGGCGATCAACCGATATGCGAACGAGGACGGGACGGTAGATCGTTGTCCTCAACGGTGAGATCTACAACTTCCAGGGAGCTTCGGCGCGGCCTGGAGTCGCGAGGCCATCGGTTCAGGACATCCCCTCCGATACGGAAGTCACTCGTGCACCTCTATGAAGAGCGCGGAACGGCGGGCTGGTGGATGAACTGAGAGGGAATGTTTGCGTTCGCGCTGTGGGACGATCGGAAGAAGCAAACTGCACTGCTTGCACGCGACCGCGTCGGGAAGAAGCCGCTCTACTACTGGCACCTCACAGGATCGCTTTCTGAGTTTCGCTTCGGAACTGGCAGCACTCCTCGAAGACCCGGCTCGATCCCACGTCGCTGTCGATGCGCTACGCGCCTGGATGCATTTCTCACCCCTGCTCTACGTACCGAGCCCCTATTCCGCAATCGAAGGGGGTGCGGAAGCTTCCGCCTGCGTCGACGCTGACATGGAAGCTGACGGCACGTATCCCCGGATCGACGAGTACTGGGGACTCGACTGTCTCCAGGAAGGAGCCGGGCACACTCGGTTTCCTGAGCTACGCAAGAGCGGATCCAAAGTCACCTGCGCGAGGCCGTGCGGCTGCGCCTGATCAGCGACGCGCCGCTCGGCGCGTTTTTGTCCGGCGGGCGTCGACTCCGTGCGATCGTGGCCACCATGGCCGAGCCGCTTCGCGGACGCGGTCAAGACCTTCTCGATCGGGTTCAGCGACGAGGACTTAGCCG
>CAVYOP010000002.1:0-788857 GCA_963770215.1 uncultured Acidobacteriota bacterium | reverse complement strand
CGCATCCAAGTGCAGGCGAAAGTCCTGCGCGTGCTCGAAGAGCAACGCTTCGAGCCGGTCGGCAGCGGGACGTCGATCAGCGTCGACGTGCGCATCATCGCCGCGACAAACAAACGACTCGACGTCGAGATCGAGCAGGGAAACTTTCGCGCGGATTTGTTTTATCGCCTCAACGTGATTCCCTTTGAGTTGCCGCCCTTGCGCGAACGGCTTGAGGACGTGCCGTTGCTCGTTGATTATTTCAACCAGCACTTCTCGCAGGCGTACGGCAAGAAGCCTAAGCAGTTTCTGCCGGAAGCGATCGAAGAGATGCAGTTGTACTTGTGGCCGGGCAACGTGCGTGAATTGCGGAACACGATCGAGCGCGTGGTGATCATGCATCCGGGCGTGAAAGTCGCGGCTACAGATCTGCCGCCTCACGGCAAGGAAGAACCACCGGCGGCGTCGTTCCGGTTCCCGTCATTTAAAGAAGCGACTGAGGCGTATCATCGCGAGTTCATTCAGCGCAAGCTCGAAGAAGCCGAAGGAAACGTTTCGCGTGCGGCTGAATTGATGGGCGTCGATCGCAGCCATCTCTACCGCCGCATGCGCGCACTAGGCATCCAGAACCGCGAGCGGGGCATCACGTCGTAACACGGATTATGTTAAAATCCCCCGATTTTGCCGTGTGCGGAAGAGATTGAGGATTTGAATGGATTTTACGACTAAAGAGCTGTTGAAGCGCTACGCGAAACTCGCGATCGGACAACCGTTTTCGCCGGTATTGCTGAATATTCTGGTGACGTCGGTTTGCGATATGCGCTGCACGCACTGCTTTTTCACCGACGAACTGGACGACCGCCCGCGCAAGAAGCTCCAGATGAAGACGCACGAGATCGAGCGGATCTCGCAAACGCTGGGCGGCAATCTGGGCGTTTTGATCCTCGCCGGCGGCGAACCGTTCACGCGCAAAGACCTGCCGGAGATCGCGCGCGCGTTCTATACGAACAACAAGCTCGAATCGATCTACATCATGTCCAACGGGCAGATTCAGAAACGAATCTTTCCGGACGTCACGCGCATCCTGCAGGAGTGCCCGAACCTGAACGTCACCGTCGCGCTCGGCATCGACGGTCCGAAGGCCGAGCACGAAAAGATCCGGCAGAAACCCGGTTCGTGGGACATCGCGATCGATACCGCGCGAAAGCTTCAGGCGATCAAGAAAGAATATCCGCAGCTCGACGTTCAAACATGTACCTGTTTCATGAACTCGAACCAGGACACGATCTTCGAGTGGTACGATTTTCTGAAGTACGACCTGAAGCCTGACAAGGTCAACTTCAACTACATTCGTCCGCCGTCAGCCGATCCGAAGGAACTGGATATCGATCATTCGCGCTACGCGAAGCTCGCCCAGATGATCGACGACGATTCGCGTCATGCCGCGATCAAGAACAACTACGGCGGCAAGGCGGGATTCTTCAAAGCCGCGATCGATATTTACATGCACGGCCTGATCGCGAAGACGCAGGAAACGCAGACCGCGCAGATGAAATGCTACGCCGGCACCGCGGGCGGCGTGATCTACGACGAAGGCACTGTTTCGTCGTGCGAGAACCTCGACGCCGATCGGCAACCTGCGCGACTTCGATTGGGACTTTCAGAAGCTCTGGCTGTCGCCGGCGATGAAAGCGCGGCGGCAAGAAAGCGGCGGATGGTTGTTTCTGCACGCACGAATCGAATAGTTACTACCCGTCGCTGCCGTTCAATCCGGGTCACTTGATCCAGATCAAGAAACTGGAACGCGAGATGAAGAAGGCGCGCAAGGCGATCGATCGCATCGATCCGGAGCCGGAGGGTGTAACGGCGGAGGGGTTTTAGCCACAAAAGTCACAAAAGGCACAAGATAGATCAAAAACGATAGAAATGTCCTCGCAAGCCGCGCATTCCGAAAATCCTGATCATCTCGTCTGACACGGGCGGCGGGCATCGTTCGGCTGCGGCGGCGATTGTTGCCGGCGTGCAGAAGTTTTTCGATGGTGAATCGTATGCGGTGCGAGTGGTGCGCGCGGTCGAGGAGTCGCACCATCTCGCTGACAAGCTGGTCCGTCTTTACAACTGGATGCTGCGCAACCGCCAGCACTGGATGAAGTATTACTATTGGTTCATCAATCGCATCCGCCCGGACACGCGCGAGTTTTTTCATAAGCGCTGCATTGGTTACGTGCAGGGAGCTGTTCGAACGTTGGTGTCCGCACATCGTCGTCAGCGTTCATCCGTTGACGCAGCATATCTTTGGGCGCGTGTTGAAAGAACTGAATCTCGCTGATCGCGTGCCGCTGGTTTCGGTTGTTACCGATCCGTGCTACGGCTTTTGGGAGGGTGGGCGTGCGATGCCGTTACGCTGTATCTGGTCGCGAGTGAAGAAGCGCGACAGCAGTTGATCGACTACGGCGTCGCGCCGGAACGGATCAAGATCTCCGGCATGCCGGTCCATCCGAAGTTTGCCTATCCCGGCGAGGAAGCAGCGCAAGCTGCTCGTCGCGCACTCGGTTTGGATCCGGAGAAGTTCACGGTTTTCGTAAATGCCGGTTGGGTTGGCGGCGGCAACATTCCGCAGATCTTCCGCGAGTTGACGCGCGGCGAACTGGACGTGCAGGCGATCTTCCTCGCAGGCAAGAACGAAGACTTGCGCGCGGCCGCGGAATCGATCGCGCTCGACGCGCCGTTTCCGATCAAAGTCATTGGCTATTCCGACGAGATCGAGAAACTGATGAGCGCAGCGAACGTGATGATCTCGAAACTCGGCGGCCTGACGACTTTCGAGGCGCTTGCCTGCCGCGTGCCGATCATCGCCGACATGATCACCGAGCCGATGCCGCAGGAAGCGGGCACCGCGAACTTGATCGCGCAGCGTGGCGCGGGGGTGATGCTCAAGCACGCGCAGCGATGTCGTGCCGGTCGTGCGGCGCATGGTGGAAGACGAGATTCACTATTCGCGGCTGCGCGCGGCCACGGTCGGACTTGCTATTCCGAACGCCACGCGGCACATCGTCGAAGAGATCGCGGCCTTGATTCCACAGCCTGAAAACGCAGTTTTGAGTGAAGTAGCCTCCGCGTGAGTCGAGCCAACCTTACAGACTAGGAGAAAATATAACTGAGTGAGTCTTTTGCTTGAGGGAAAGCGAGCGTTCATCACTGGAGGAACGCGTGGCATTGGTGCGGCAATCTGCGAGGTCTTTGCGCGCGAAGGCGCTGATGTTGCGTTTCAGCTACAACTCGCGTGACGATCTGGCCGCCGAAATGAGCATGCTAAGATCGAAGCTCACGGGCGCCGCGCGTTCAATGCGAAGGTCTCGGTCGTCGATCGCATCGGGATGAAGAAGATGACGCAGGGAACTGGTCGAGAAGTGGGGCGGGATCGACATCCTCGTTAACAATGCGGCGATCAATCGCGGCGACAACTTCGCTACGACGACCGATCGCGCGTGGGACGAAGTGATCCACACGAACGTCGACAGTCTCTTCGCCGTGACGAAGCCGATCTACAAACAGATGATCCGGCAGCGGAAGGGAATCATTCTCAACATCACTTCGATCGGCGCGATGCGCGCGTTGCCGACGGCGGTTCACTATGCGACTTCGAAAGCGGCGATGATCGGGTTTACGAAATGTCTGTCGCGTGAAGCGGCGACGTTTGGTGTCAGGGTTAATGCGATCGCGGCGGGGATCTTCGATACTGACCTGGCGCAGGCGCTGCCCGATCGTCTGCTTCAAATGCACGATTTCTGGACTTCCGCCGGACGGCTCGGACGGCCGGAAGAGCTCGCTGAGTATGCGGCGTTCATGGTGAGCGAGCGGAATAGTTTTATGAATGGCGAGGTCGTGATCGTCGACGGCGGCGCGATTACGTAGCGATCCGTGGCTTTCATCCGCCGTTCGAGTTCACGCACAGCTCGTTGAATCTCTCCTAACCGGCGAAACGCTGCGGTCGATCGCAGCCAGTCGCGATTATCAAACGCCGGAATTCCGGAAATCACTTTGCCCGCCGGAATGTCGTGACTCGTCGCGCTCTTGGCCGTCAGCACGACGTCGTCGCCGATTGTCAGATGTCCGGCGACGCCTGCTTGTCCTGCCAGAATCACGCGACTGCCGATGTGCGAACTGCCCGCTAATCCGACCTGCGCGCACAGCAACGAATCCTCTCCAACCGTGCACGAGTGTCCGATCTGGACCAGGTTGTCGATCTTCGAACCGCGCCCGATCCGGCTTTCGCCGACTGAAGCGCGATCGATCGTCGTGCCTGCGCCGATCTCGACGTCGTCATCGATCACGACTCGTCCCGCCTGCGGAATCTTCAGCCAGCGCCGTTCTTCATCTTTCGCGTAACCAAAACCGTCGCAACCGATCACGGAGTTGTTGTGAATGATCACGCGTTCGCCGACCACGGTGCGTTCGCGCACGGCGACGCCGGAGTGGATCGTCGATCCTCTGCCGATCGTCACGTCGTCGTAGATCGTGACGTTGGGATGAATCGTGACGCCTTCGTCGATCTTCACGTTGCGTCCGATCACGGCATGCGCGCCGATGGCGACGCGTCCCGGCGCGAGTTGCGCGCGTCGGATCGATTACTGCCGATGGATGAATCGACGGTTGAAACTCGGGTTCAGGGTAGAAGATTCGCAGCGCTCGCGTGTACGCGAGATATGGATCTTTGACGCGGAGTATCGCAATGGACCGATCGGTGTTTGCCTCCTCGCCGAGATAAATCGCGGAGGCTCGAGTGGTGTTCACGCGCGGCGTGTAACGCGGGTTGGCGAGAAAAGTCACGTGGCTCTCGCCGGCCTCGTCCAGTCCGGCAGCGCCGGTGATTTCGATGTCGTCCGCTGTTACTGGGGGGCCTTCGAGGCGCGCGCCGGTCAGCGCGGCGAGTTCTGAAAGTTTCATGCGCGGCAGTTTATATATGTTTCCCGCAAAGGCGCAAAGACGCAAAGAAAATCGCTTGAGACAATTACGCTGTTCTTCCTTTGCGTCTTTGCGCTTTTGCGGGAGAACTACATGATTGATACTGGATCGATTTCGAGATTGATCGAACGCAGATTTGTTACGCGATCTGTAACGCCGCGTCCGCGAGTTCCCGCACCTGTTTGCGACTCCGAGATTTGATCAGAAGCTGAAAGCGATGCTCGCCTTTCAATCGCGCGAGCGGCGCAGGCGCCGGTCCGAGTATTCGGCATTTCCGCTGTTCGTTCGCGAGATCGAGCTGCTTCCGAAGCTCCAAACTGTCGCCGCGAACCCGACCAAGATCTGGTCCATGCACCAGCAAACTCGCCAGCGCCACAAACGGCGGATACGAATGGTTCTTCCGGTAGTTGATCTCTTCGTCGTAGAACCCTTCGTAATCCTGCGCGCACGCATGCCGCAACGCGTAGTGATACGGATGATAAGTTTGAATCAAGACCTTACCCGGCCGATCGCCGCGGCCGGCGCGCCCTGCCACCTGCGTGATGAGTTGAAACGTTCGTTCCGCAGAACGAAAATCCGGCAACGCCAAACCTGTATCCACCGAGACCACGCCGACGAGCGTCACATTCGGAAAGTCGTGGCCCTTGGCAAGCATCTGCGTGCCGACGAGCGTGTCGATCTCTCCCGCGCTGAAATCGGCGAGCGACTTTTCGAAGACACTCCGACGCGCCGTCGTGTCGCGATCGATGCGCGCCACACGCAGCGCAGGGAAAAACTGCGTCAGCATCTCTTCGAGTTGTTCAGTCCCTTCGCCGACGTAGTAGATGTATTTCTTTTCGCACGCCGGACACACATGCGGCACTGCCTGCCGGTGGTTACAGTAGTGACAGACTATCACGCGCTCGCTGCGATGATACGTGAGCGTGACGTCGCAGTTGGGACACTGAATCGTCTCGCCGCACGAGCGGCAGAGAATAAACCGCGAATAGCCACGCCGATTGAGCAGGATGATCGACTGCTCGCCGCGCTCGTGTGTCTGGCGAATCGCTTCCAACAATTCGTCTGAGAAAACGCGTGGCTTGCCGTGACGCTCGAATACCGTGCGCATGTCGATCATTGTTGCGGCAGCCATCGGGCGTGCGCCGATGCGTTCGGGCAACGTGAGCAATGTGTACTTGCCGTGACGTGCGTTGTAGAACGATTCGAGCGAAGGCGTGGCCGAGCCGAGCACGACGGCCGCCGACTCTTTCTGAGCGCGCACGATCGCTGTGTCGCGGGCGTTGTAGTAAGGCGATTCCTGTTGTCGATAACTCGACTCGTGCTCCTCGTCGACGACGATCAGCCCCAGGTTTCGCACGGGGGCAAACACAGCCGAGCGCGTGCCGATCACGATGCGCGCGTCGCCGTTCTTCACGCGCGTCCACTCATCAAAACGTTCGCCCTTTTGCAGAGACGAGTGAAAGATCGCGACCTGGTCGCCAAACTCCGCGCGCAAACGGTGCGAGAAAACGGGCGTCAGCGCAATCTCCGGCACGAGCATCATTGACGAACGTCCCAGACTGAGCGCGTTGCGCATCGCGCGAATGTAGACTTCAGTCTTTCCGCTGCCGGTTACGCCGTGAAGCAGAAACGCGCCGTACGTTCCGCGTGCGATCTGTTGTTCGATATTTTCGAGGATGGAACTTTGCGCGGACGTCAGCCTCAGCTCTTCACGCCTCAGCACAGACGCATGAGCCAACGGATCGCGGCGGACGGCCTCGTCGTAGATCTCGACGCTCCCTTTCTTTGCGAGTGAAGACACGGTCGACGCGCCCACGCCCGCCACTTCCAACAACGATTGCAACGACATCGGCCCGCTCTGATTGAGCGTTGTGACAACGCGTTCCTGCGCTTCGGTGAGCTTCTGTTCATTCGTCTCGGACAAGCGAACGAAGCGCCGGAGTTTTGGTTTGACGAAGGTCTGGCTCTTGGGAGTCATGCCCGGCGGCAAAGCGGCTTTGATGACTTCGCCGAGCGGACAGGCGTAATAGTCCGCGACCCAGCGCGCCAGTTGCAGAATTTCGGCGCTGCACACGGGCTCCAGGTCGACGAGGCCCTGCGCGTCTTTAAGATCGACATCAGCGAGATTAGGCGGCAGCTCGTTTTGAAGTGCGACGATGTAGCCGGTCACGAGCTTTCGTCCCAACGGAACGGTGACGCGCGCGCCCAAGACAGCTTGCCCGCTCAGTGAGCCGTTGAGTCGATAGGTGAACGTTTGAAACACGTGCAGCGGCACGGCCACTTCAGCGTACGTGAGGTTTGCAGCGGCGCCGGCGTCGTGAGGTTCGCTTTGTATCTCTTTCACGTCTTATCCAATAGGTCGCGGACTTTCTTCAAATCTTCCCACGTCTCGCGTTTCTTTGATGGGTCGCGCAGCAGGTACGCCGGGTGGAATGTCGGCATGACCTTGATTCCTTTGTAGTCCTGGAAGTTTCCGCGCAATCGCGTGATGCCTTCGCGCGTGTCGAGCAGGTTTTTCATCGCCGTGTTGCCCAGGACGACGATCACTTCGGGTTGGACCACGGCGATCTCGCGCAGCAGAAACGGTTTGCACATCGACGCTTCTTCGGTAGTCGGCGTTCGATTGCCCGGCGGACGGCAGCGGTTTACGTTTCCGATCAGCACCTGTTCGCGCTTCATGCCGATGGCTTCGATGATCTTGGTTAGCAACTGTCCAGCGCGGCCGACGAACGGACGTGCCTGTGCGTCTTCGTCTGCGCCGGGTGCTTCGCCGACGAACATCAGGCGCGCTTTGCGATTGCCTTCGGTATGAACTATGTGTGTGCGTTCCTTGTACAGCGGGCAACGCGTGCAGTCGCCGATGTCCTGGTGGATCTGTTCGAATGTTTCTGTCGAAGGGGCGAGTTTGACTGGCGCGGGTGCGATGTCGCCGAACAAAGAACCGCGAGGAGGTTCGATCTTCTCTGTAACGACGGACTTTTCTGTAACGATGGGCTTTGGCGCTTCAGCAGAAACCGCTATTGCAGAAACGTCGACCTTAATTCCTTCAAGGCCCAACTCGCGCAGGTGCTCCAGTTGTTTCTTTGTGTCAGTTACTAATTTTTGAAATTCAGTTCCCATGAGATCTCATTCGAACGATTTCATCCAACACACGATCGGCGGCTTCGCGTTTTGACATTACGGGCAGCGCAACCGGCTCGCCGTTCTTCGTGATGATCGTGATCGCATTGGTTGTCGTATCAAATCCGGCATCAGAACGCGACACATCATTTGCGACGATCGCGTCGAGGTTCTTGTTCTTTAGTTTCAGAACCGCATTGTCGATTACGTTCTCGGTCTCTGCTGCAAACCCGACGACGAGCATTCCATTCGAACGGGCCGCCGCTACCTGCGAAAGCACATCGGGCGTGCGTTCGAGCGTCAACGTCAACGTCTCTTCGGATTTCTTAATCTTTTCTGCCGCGCGTTGCGAAGGACGATAATCGGCTATCGCCGCTGCGCCGATAAACACCGACGCGCCCGCGGTCTCGTTCGCGACCGCCTGCGCCATGTCTTCAGCAGACTGCGCCGGCACGATCCTAACGCCGGCCGGCGGCGCAACAGCCGTAGTCCCACTCACGACCGTCACCTCCGCACCCCGCTTCAACGCAGCTTCCGCAAGCGCAAAACCCATTTTGCCGGAAGATCGATTCGAGATGAAACGGACTGGATCGATCTCTTCACGCGTCGCGCCAACCGTGATTAGAAATCTTTCACCAGCTAGGTCTTTCTTCCGTGACGAACCAAGGATCTCCAACGCCGCTGCGACAATCCGATCCGGTTCGCTTAAACGCCCGGGACCAATCGTCCCGCACGCCATCTCGCCCGCATCCGGCGCCATGACGTGCACACCATCTGCACGCAATTGCTCCAGGTTGCGTTGCGTCGCCGGATGTTCCCACATCGTCGTGTTCATCGCGGGCGCAACCAGCACCGGCGCAAAGCACGCCAGGTACGTCGAGCTCAGAAAATCATCCGCAATACCACGCGCAAACTTCGCGATCATGTTCGCCGTCGCCGGCGCCACGATCAGCAAATCGGCCGTTTGCGAAAACGTGATGTGCGCAATCGGATCGGGATTGTCAGGCGCATAATCGTCGACCACGACGTGCGTGCCTGACAGCGCGCGAAACGTGAGTGGCTGCACAAACTCGCAGGCCCGCTTCGTCATCGCGACGCGCACGGTGCAACCCGCGCGTTGAAGTCCACGCAATATTTCCACGGCTTTATAAGCCGCGATGCCGCCGCAGACGCCGAGTGCGATATTGTAATTGGTTTTTGGAGCCTGGGAGTCCAAGAATGCCATGATGCGAAGCTGCTTAACGGAAAACGAAGATCAATGTAACATTGCCGACAGACGGGCGCAATTTTGACACTCAAACTGCTGTTATAATCGCTCGTCGCAACCAAAAAAGGATACATAACACTGAAAGCATGGCGACTCTCGTCGAAAGATTATCAGTTCTGCTGCTCATCGTTGTTTTTGCGGCGACGTGTGCGCAGGCGAATCAATCGCGCGGAGCGTCTGACGAAGAGTTTGGTCCAGTCGTTCGTGCCTATCTTGGTTACCTGAAGAGCGAGCAGGAAGTAGTTGACGATCGCGTCAGCCGGCGCGAGGTTAGCGCCAGTTACTACCGCCGCAATTCGAATCGAATAAAAGCACTGCGACAGATGGCGATCCGGCTCGCGCGGGAGAGTCATAACGATTACCTGCCGGAGCTCGAAGCTGTCGCGGGAAACGAGCTCAACCTGCTCTTTGGTTCGCAACCACCGCAAGTCGCCTCACTGAAAGCCGGCGAGATATTGCGCAACACGTTCCGTTATCTTGGTGTGGTTCGGGCGGGCGAAATCTTCTATCTCTTTGCCCGTTTGGATCCTTACGAACAAGCCGAGCTGCTCGAAAAAACTGTTTCGAAATCCAGCGCCGAAGTCGAAACTGCACCCAAGAACGCCACCCGCAGCCGCCGCGTCGTGCCGCAGTAATACGGATTGACTTCCGCAAAAGAACGAGATTATTCTCCGCGCGTTCAACGACTGCTCGAATTGTTTCGAGCCTTCTGCTTCCTTGCACACTAGCTCTTCGCGTTAGGAATCTCCGATTCGCGCCAGTAGGACCGGAAATGCACTTCGGGAGTTAACTTATGAGAGTGTTTGTTGGCTTTGGATATAACGAGCGCGACAACTGGATCAAGACGCAGGTCTTCCCCATTCTGGAATGCATGGGCTTCGTCGTGATCACCGGCGAAGACATGCACGGCGAACTGCTGCAACCTGAAGTCAAGAGACGCATCGACCAATCAGACGCAGTGGTGGGCTTCCTGACCATTCGTGACCCCGAAAACAACGGTGAGTTTAATTCCCATCTGTGGGTGCAAAACGAGCTGGTCTATGGAGTCGCTAAAGACAAACCGATCGTTCCGATCAAAGAGGAGAATGTTAAGGTTCCCGATGCATTGTTGGGGAACATTCAATACATTCTGCTGCGACAAAACGATCGGCTCGCTTGCGTATCTGACATGGCCCGTGCCCTGGGCCGCCGAAACATTCGCCGCATCAGGCTTGAACCGGAAGAAGACACGTTGCGCAAAGACATCAATAAGTGGCGAGTGGACCAAAACTTTGTGATTCGCTATCGCACGCAGGATGGCGTGAACGGACTCGAGTCGGAGCCTCGAACCGGCCGGCTGGAAGTGTTCGATCAGGGGTTCTATCTAAACGTGGCCGACGTGCCTCGGCGCGCGTACCTGGATGTCGAAGGAGTGCTGAACGGCCAGATTAAGTTCAGCTCCGGCTGGGCGTCAGCCGACGCCGTATCAATCAAAATCTAATCGAGGAAGGCAATGTCTACACCGTTTTCTATTCAGCAGTGGGAAAGCTACGAAGGCGACAACTGGTGGAAGTGGGCCGTCTGGCTGGATGGCCCTCCCCAGGATCTCGACAACGTCGAATCGGTCGAATGGAAGTTACACCCGACGTTTCCCAACCCGATTCGGCGCACGATGGATCGGACGAACATGTTCAGGATCGAGACTGCCGGTTGGGGCGTGTTTCCGATACGCGCGACAGTGAATATGAAAAACGGCCCGGCGTACACGCTAACCCACAATCTTAAACTTCATTACGAAGACGGCACTGAAACCACAGCTTAACAACAGCGGAGGAGGAAGTTCTGAATGTCTCTTTGGGGCCCGTTAGAAGAAAGATACGCGACCAGGCGGCCGCGTAAATTGCTCGCGCTCGACGGCGGCGGTATCCGCGGCGTGCTCACGTTACAAGTGCTCATCAAAATGGAAGAGCTGTTGCGCGAGCACAGCGGACAGGGAAACGACTTCCGCCTCTGCAACTATTTCGATTACATCGGCGGCACCAGCACCGGCGCGATTATCGCCGCCGGACTGGCGCGCGGAATGTCGGCGCAGGAGCTGTCGGACTTCTACATGAAGACCGGACCGGCGATGTTCGACAAGTCGTTCATTCTTTTCCGCCTGCGGCATCTTTACGAGTCGAAGCCATTGGCGGAAGAGTTGCAAAAGACATTCGGTAAGGACACGAATCTCTTGCCGCAATATCTGAAGTGCCTGTTGCTGGTGGTGACGCGCAACGTCAGCACCGATTCGCCGTGGCCCATCAGCAGTAATCCCGACGCCAGGTTCAACCTGCCCGATCTCGGAGACTGCAACCTCAAGATTCCGCTGTGGCAACTCGTGCGCGCCAGCACTGCGGCGCCGATCTACTTCGCGCCGGAAGTGTTGCAGTGGGATCCGAACGATCCGTCGAAGACGTTTGTTTTTGAAGACGGCGGGCTCACGCCTTACAACAACCCGGCGTTCCTCATCTCGCGCATGGCGACGGTGAAGGAATACAACCTGAACTGGGACACCGGTGAAGATCAGTTGCTCGTGATGTCTGTCGGCACCGGCGCGGCGCCTAAGGCGGACGCCGAGATCTATTCGTCAGGCAAAAACGCGGTCTCAAACCTCGCCAGCTTTCCCGCGGCGCTCATGTACGGCGCGCAAGTGGACCAGGACATCAACTGCCGCGACGTGGGCCGTTGCGTCTATGGCGCTCCGATTGACACCGAGATCGGCGACCTTATTCCTCGTGACAACGCCGGCATCGAGATCCCGCTCTCGGAAAATCTCGGACGCCGTTTTCTCTATGCGCGTTACAATGCGGAGCTGACGTCGAGATGGCTGAACGATCGCGGGCTCGGTGATGTCGATGCGTCGCAGGTGGCCCAACTCGATTCCGTCGAGCACGTGCATGACCTGGTTCGCGTCGGACAGGCTGTGGCGCAGGACATAAAAATCGAACACTTCAGTCTCGATCGGTTTGGTCAGTTCTATTAACACAAAAGGCACAAAACGTGGCCCAAAGAGGCACAAGATCGGCCGACAGTCTAACGAGCGGGAGAGATCATGCGAGCTTTCATCATCCGTCCTTTTGGGAAGAAGAAGGACGGCAAGGGAAACGAGATCGACTTCGACAAAGTCGCCAACGAATTGATCAGTCCGGCGCTCGCGGCCGTTGGCGCCGAAGGCCGCGAGACGCTCGACATTGTTCAATCAGGCAATATCCGCGTTGACATGTTTCGTCGTCTTTTGACGGCGGATCTGGTCGTCGCCGATCTCTCGATTCACAATGCCAACGTCTTTTACGAGCTTGGCATTCGTCACGCCCTGCGCGATCACGGCACGCTCATGTTGCGGAGTGATGGGGATGCCTTCCCGTTTGATCTGCAAACCGATCGGTATCTCACCTACGACAGGGCCGATCCAAAGGCGAGTCTGCCGCAGTTGATCCATAGTCTTCAGGCGATCAAGAACGAGGCGGTGAAGAGCTACACGGTGAAAGACAGCCCGGTATTTGCGTCGCTGCCGAAACTCACCGAGCCCGACCCGTCGCAGTTCAATCCCATACCGCAGGATTTTGGCGAGGACGTGGAGCGAGCTGTGGCCGGCAAACAGGCCGGCGATCTCGCGTTGTTGTCTTACGAAGTGAGGGGATTAGAGTGGGAGTTACAAGGCTTGCGCACGGTTGGGGCGGCCCAGTTCAACATCAAATCACTGGCCGGCGCGAAGCTGACCTGGGAGAACGTGCTGGCGCTCGACCCGCTCGACCTCGAAGCAAATATCAGGCTCGGCACGATCTACGAGCGACTGGACGACCTGGTCCAATCGACACAGGCGCTCGAACGCGCGTTGCTGAACCCGGCGATCAGTCCGAATCAGCGCGCTGAGGCCCATTCGCTGATCGGGCGCAATTTCAAGACGCATTGGCGAGACGAGTGGGAAAGTAGACCACCGGAGGAACGTGCTGCGGCAGCGCTTCGTTCGCCATATCTCCAGAACGCTTTCAAGAACTACAAAAGCGCATTTGAGCAGGATCTCGATCACTTCTACTCCGGCCTGAACGCGCTGGCGATGCTCAAAATCATGTTGGCGCTGGCCCAACTTCTGCCCGATGTGTGGGCCGAGCAGTTTCTGAACGACAAGAAGGCGGCTGCGCAACTCGAGGAGTATGAAGATCTGGCGCCCATGCTCGTCGCTGCGGTCCAACTATCGCTCGACGCTACGTTCAAACGCTTCGAGTGCACGGAGCAAAGGGACGTGTGGGCCGACATTAGCCAGGCCGATCTCTTGTACATCACCACGAAAGCCCCGGCGCGTGTCGCCGCTGCCTATCGGCGTGCGGTGGTGATGGCCCCTGATTTCGTCGTTGGGTCGATCACAAACCAACTGGCCATCTATCGCGATCTCGGTGTGCTCACAGACAACCTCGCCGAAGTTTTGAACGCGCTCGGCGCCCCGCCGCAGGGGACAGCGCCCCAAGCGGAGACGATGGCGCGCAAACGTGTGCTGGTTTTCGCCGGTCACATGATCGACGAGCCCAACCGAGAGACGAAACGTTTTCCGGCGGACAAAGAAGACGTCGCGCGAGAGAAGATCAAAGAAGCGATACTCCACGAGGTGAATTCCGGGCCTGGTGTGGCGGCTGGTTATGCAGGTGGCGCAAGTGGCGGCGACATACTGTTTCACGAAGTGTGTGCCGAGCTTGGAATTCCGACGCGCTTGTATCTCGCGGTCCCGCCGCAGATTTATGTCACGCTTTCGGTTGACGAAGCTGGACCAGACTGGGTGGCGCGGTTTTGGAGACTTTACGCCGAACATGCGGAGCGCAAACAAGTTCGCGTCTTGAGCAAAGCGACTGAAGCCGGAGACTCTCTTCAATATTTGCCGGCCTGGCTGCGCGACAAACCGAAGTACCGCATCTGGCAGCGAAACAATCTCTGGATGCTTTTCAACGCGCTTGCCGAAAGCTGTGACGAGAAGAGCGGCGATCCTAATCTGACGATGATCGCGCTTTGGGATGGCGTCGGTAGTGATGGCCCAGGCGGAACTGAAGATCTCGTCGAGAAGGTGCAAGCATTGGGCGCTCGGTGTGAGATCATCAATACGAAAGAAGCTTTTGGACTCACTTAGTCTCGCGCCGGGTGCCACGGTTGGCGTCGCGATTCAGCGTGTAACTGAAATCCTCATTCCCGATTAACAAGCTGCCGTCTTTTCGCATGAAGAAGAGAACGTTGGGATCTGCCTTGAGCAGCGAGATTGGTCCATCCGCGCCAAAGGCGTCGAGCTGATAGACCACGGCGTTCGGATTCGTTTTGGTTCCTCTGATTACTTTCCACTTTCCCTCGCGAGAATGTTCCGTGCCGTTGTTGTCGTTGTAGTAGAGCGTTCCTCGTAGTTTGTAAGTGGTGGGGATCAGTGTTTTCGGATCGCGCTGGAGCGTGAGCAGCCATTTGAGCTTGAAGCAATCGGAAGCGACAGGATGGTTCAGGTCTTGGGCCATTTCCTGGCAGGGGCTGCGACCGGTGAAGACGGTCTCTGTCGTAAGGTTCTCTTCGGTTAATGCTGCGTGGTGGCCGTTGGTTAGCACGGATGATTTCTGATCTCTGCTCAACGTGTAGCTCGCGCCGCCGTCGCCGATCGCGAGGTTTTGGTTTGTATCAAGCGGATGAAGCAGGTTTTGATCGATCAGCGCAAACGAGAGTGCATTTGGTTGGTTAGGGTTCAATTGGACCAGTACCGGTGTGTTTGTTCCGCCCTTCGCTGTTTTCCACGTGCCTTCGAAATTCGTGACGTCTTTTGACAGATAGGTGCGGTTGTCGACGTGATATCCGTACTCCCGTCTCAACGCATACTTGCCTGAATGGTAAAGGCTGAGCTGCCACTTGATTCGATCGCAGTTTTCCGCGGCCGGAATGGCCAGGAAGGGCTTTGCGAACTCAGCGCACGGGCTCGTCCCCGAAAAGACGCTGACGTTTGGCGACGGGGCTGTAGAGACGTTTACGCAAGCCAGCAACGACAGCAGGGCAATACTGCCAACGGTGATTCTTGTCATCATGTGCTATTGGACGCGCCGGCAGTCGGTTTTCTTTCAAATTTTTTCAAGCACGACGTCAAAGACCCCGGTTTCAAAAGTCTTGCCGTTTGCAGTGTGCTGTTCGACGGCGATCGCGTTCTCCAAACGATACATCGGATCGTTCTTCTTCGCATCGCCGTGAAAATGGATCTCCGTGACTAACGGTTTGTATCCGGGACAGACGGTGAGGAGATGAAAATGCGCGCAGCGCCAGGCATTTGGCGCGCCGGTCGGGTTTGGGCGATAGGGAATCGGTCGAATGCCTTCCACCTCGTAAAGTCCGGTTTCTGAAGAAACGATGCGGCCGCGGTTGCGAAAGTCGGTCACGCCGTCTGAATATTTCTCCCGCAGGTCGACGTGCCAGAAATCGAGCACCGCGCCTGCGAGAGGACGTTTTGTTTCGTAAGCCCACACCCGGCCGGAGAGAATGAACGTCGTTCCCGGTTCGCCCGGCAAACTCAGCTTGCCTCTGAACGGCGCGCCCGGCCGGTGGAATGGTCCATACGGCAGCGGTATTACCTTGCGCAGATCGCCTTTCGGCGCGATCGCGTCCTTCGGCGCCGGACCCATCTGGATCAGAATGCGATCCGTCCCATCTCTGCTGACCTCCTGCGTCGGTTGCGCATCGGAGCGCAGCACCAACCCCGAGACCCCCACCGCCGCCAACCCCAACGCAGTCTGCCGCACAAAATTTCGTCGACTTGAATCGAACATTCTCTTTCACCTCTCTTAGCTTAGAACACCGTTCACGCTGCTTTTGTGGTGAAAATGCTCGCAGCCATCGTCCCCGACGGGTTTGCAATTTAGTCGGTAGCTCTGCATCAACGCCGAAGGCTCGCGATGAATTTTAGTCGGTAAGACCGCATCAACGCCGAAGGCTCGCGATAATTTGAGTTGGTAAGATCGCGTCAACGGCGAAGGCTCGCGATAATTAGTTGGTAAGATCGCGTCAACGGCGAAGGCTCGCGATAATTAGTTGGTAAGGCCGCGTCAACGGCGAAGGCTCGCGATAATTAGTTGGTAAGGCCGCGTCAACGCCGAAGGCGTTGGATAATTCCAGCCCAGGGTTGTTTCAACCCTGGGGTGAAGTTGCCAAGTCAAAAATCAACCCTGAAAGGGTTGTTGGTGCTAGTCCCAAACATACCGTTCGTCAAACTCGATGGCATGCATCGTCAAGAACTTTCGATACTCGTCCTGAAATGTGACGTGTTTGTGATGCTCCTCCTGGTTTTCGATGTATCGAACAACCTCGTGAAGATTTGAATGGCTCACGGAAAATGCCGCGTAACCGGCTTGCCAATAGAACTTCGAATACTTCCGAGAGTCCTCTTTGATCCAAACGGACGACGTCCTCTTAACCTCCTTCACGACGCTCGCGATTGGGCGCGTGCGCGAAAGAGCAAATAGTGCATGCACGTGATCCTCAACCCACCAACGATGCGTGTCTCGCATCCGTGTTCTCGGAGTGCTTGTGCGAGAAACGCGTGCATTTCAGCACGCAAGCACTTGTCCCGTAAAAAAGGAAACCGATGTTTGGTTGAGAAGATGAGGTGTGTCCAAAGACGTGAGAGTGATTGAGCCATTGTGAGGCGGCCTCCTAATATTTTGTTGTGAACCCTTTCAGGGTTGAGTTTAGTGTAGCAGCCGTGCACCCAGGGTTGAAACAACCCTGGGCTGGAATTATCCCAACGCCTTCGGCGTAAAAAATCACAAGCAAGTTCAGATAACGTAAGCCCAAGTCAGCCCGTACGAGCAAGAGTTATCCCTTAGAAGGCATGCTGCCTTTCGATGGGGTCGCAAGGATGTTATCTTTGGGTTTGTTTTTTGCGCGTTAGATAACGGTGTGCAAAATTACGACAAGCCAGCCGTGAACAGGAAAAATAAGGGTAAACAATGCATCAGAATCGGTCTCGGGAGTGGATCTTTCTATTAGTTTCTTTAGTGATGCTGGCGGTAGTTGCGCCGGCCGGGGCGCAAAAGGCGTGCTTTACTGCCGCCGAGCGAGCGCGCGCGGAACAGACCGCCAAAGTTTAGCGAGCACCCGATCCGGGTTACGACCCGGTGCTTGGCTACAATCCCGCCAACGGCCCGCGCCGCGGCGCGCCGCCGGTTGATGCGAACGGCCTCGCGAAGCCAATCAACTGTGTCGCCAACAAAGACGAGACCCCCGGCGCGGGCACGACTCCGAAATTTCATTGCTCGGTGCAGGCGTGACCGACGAAGACGGCAATCTGATTCGCTACAAAATCAAGCCACACTTCAAAGGCCAGTCGACGCGATAAGACGAAACGGCGAGATCTACGGCGAGTTTTTGTCGTCGCGCTTTTCGAAGGCGCTCGGCTTTTTCGCTGACGACGAATGGGTCGCGGATGTGAGTTGTCCGGATTGCGAAAAGAGTTTGACGAGCAGTTTTCAGGGCGCGAGTTTCTCGCCGTTTCAACCGGCCGCGGGCATCGAGCTTCCGCTGGGAAAGGCATCGACGTTAAGTGCAACAACAAAGACGCCGGCCCGCTCGGCTGAGACGCTTCAGAAGCTGCTCACAGAACGGCGCGCCGCGCGCGGAGATTGATGCCTTCAAACTCTGGCTCGCGTTCATCGATCACGGCGACACGAAGACTGACAATCACAAGTTTGCCTGTCTTGAAGTCGAAAGGAACGCTGACGGCACGCGGAGCTGCGAGCCGGGTGAGGCTGTTTTCTACGTCGGCGACATGGGATCGACTTTTGGATACTCGAGCTCCAGCGAAAAGAAAGCGACGCTCGACGCGTGGCGTAAGAAAGAATCCGATCAAGGTGAGTGGCGGACGTTGTACCACGACCGCGAAGAGTGTCGGCGACACCAACATCAGCGAAGGCGGCCGCAAGCTGCTGGCCGATCGAACTTCAGCGATTGCTCGACGCCGAGAAACAAAACAGAACGATCACGCAGAGTCTTCGCGGCTTCGCGCAATGCGGAGCGCGATCAGCCGGCGGCAGAGTGGGCCGCAGAATTCGAACGCAAAGCGCGCATGATCATCGACGCGCGCTGTTCGAACTAAGAACGATCGTACTGACAACTTGACCCAAACATACCCAGGGATACATTAACAGATGCAATCCAATGAACGATCACCGACGCCGCAAACAAAGTCGAAGCCAAAACGCTTTCTCGCCTGGTCTGTCCTCAATCGCGATTTGTGCCAGTTGGAGTTCTTCAGGCGAGTGCTCGAAGAAGCGACTGACAAATCGACGCCGGTGCTCGAGAAGCTCAAGTTCCTCTCAGTCTTTTCCTCCAACCTCGACGAATTCTTCATGGTCCGTGTTTCCGGTATCAAGGAGATGCTGGACATCGAAGACATCGGACCAATGCCCGGCGAATTGACGCCCGCCGAACAACTCAGAGTCATTCGCAAACGAGTGCTCGACGCTCGTCGAAGAGCATACGCGCTGTCTGCGCGAAGAAGTGCTCCCGGAGCTTGAGTCGCACGGCGTAGTCATCGCGCCCTACGCATCGCTTTCGAAGACGAGAAGCACAGCCTGGCGGAGTACTTCATGAAGAATATCTTCCTGGTGCTGACGCCGCAGGCTGTCGATCCCGCGCGTCCGTTTCCTTACATCTCGAACCTGAGTCTGAACATCGGTCTCACGGTCGAAAGCAATCCTGAAGACACGCTCGCCGGATCGCCGTTGGGCAATGAAGTCAGATTTGTGCGGATAAAAGTTCCGCCAGTGGTGCCGCGACTGATCCCGGTCAACGACGGGAAGATGAAGTTTGCCCTCGTCGAAGAGGTGATCGAGGCCAACATTCATTCGCTTGTTCCCAAACATGCACCTCAGCAAGGGACATCTCTTTCGCGTCACGCGCGACGCTGATGTCGAGATTCGCGACGACAAAGCCGCGGATCTGCTGGCGCTGATCAAAGAGTCGCTGCGTGAGCGTCGCTTTGGTTTGCCGGTGCGTCTGGAAGTTTCGTCGTCGATGCCGAGCGAGATGGTCGAGTACCTGACCAACTCGCTCGACATCGAACCGGACGACGTTTACGAGATCGACGGTCTGCTGGACGTGCCGGATCTGATGGAGCTTTACAGCCTCGATCATGCCGGAGCTGAAAGACAAACCGCTGAAGCGCGGTCGTGCCTCCTGCGCTGCGAAACAAGGAGTCGCTCTTCGACGCGATCAAAAAGCAGGACGTGCTGCTGCATCATCCGTACTCCGTCGTTCGGAACGGTCGTCGATTTCATTCAGGCAGCGGCGCACGATCCGAAGGTAGTCGCGATCAAGATGTGTCTCTACCGCACGGGCAAGAACTCTCCGATTCCGCAGGCCCTGATCGAGGCGAGCGAACGTGGCAAACAAGTCACGGCGGTAGTCGAGATCAAAGCCCGATTTGACGAAGAGCACAACATCGAATGGGCCAAGCGACTGGCTGAGTCTGGCGTACACGTGGTTTATGGGATTGTGGGTCTGAAGACGCACAGCAAAGTGGCGCTCGTCGTGCAGGCGCGAAGACGATGGTCTTCAAACTTACACGCACATCGCCACCGGCAACTACAACCCGACGACTTCGAAGTTCTACACCGACCTCGGATTGCTGACCAACGATTCGGTGATCGGCGACGACGCGACTGACTTGTTCAACTTTCTGACCGGCTTTTCGATCCAGAAAGAATACAGCCGGCTGATGGTTGCGCCGCTGAATCTGCGCAAGCGCATGATGGGGTTGATCAAGCGCGAAACGGAACATGCGCTGACGGGACGGCCCGCGCACATCATGGCCAAGATCAATCGCCTGACCGATCTGCCAGTCATCGAAGCGCTTTACGAAGCATCGCAGGCCGGCGTCAAGATCGATCTGATCGTGCGTGGCGCGTGCATGATTCGTCCGGGCGAGCCGGGGCTTTCGCAGACGATTCACGTCAGAAGTGTCGTCGGACGTTCCTCGAACACAGTCGCATCTTTTACTTCGCGAATGGCGGCGAAGAAGAGGTTTACATCGGCTCTGCCGACTGGATGACGCGCAATCTCGATCGCCGTGTTGAAGTGGTCGCGCCGGTGCTCGATCCGCAATTGAAGAAGTATTTGAAAGACACCGTGCTGGCCGCGTACCTGCGCGATAACGTGAAGGCCAGCGTGATGAACTCGGACGGCAAGTTACGAGCATGCCACCGATGGAACCGGCGAAGAGCCGTTCAACAGCCAGTTGTTTTTCGAAGGTGCAAACAGTTCACCGCATCGGCAGTGTTCATCCGATGAAAGAGAAAGCGATGGGCCAAGCAGTAAGCCACAAAGAGGCACAAAAAGCACAAGGTTACAAAACTAGGAGTGGAGTTAAAATATGAACCGTTGACTCTTGCAGTGCTGGCGACGTTTGTCGTCATCCTGCTGGGGAGCGGATTCCTGGCTTACGTTTTTCGCGATCCCCCTAAACCTCCGGTAACTACCGCTCCGAGTGCGCCCAACGTAACCGCGCCAGCCCGTTGAGCCCCGGCGCGAGATCCCTCTGATCGGCGAACTCTTTGGACCAGACGCGACCGGCTTACGCCTGCAAGTTCTCGCAGTTGGGAAGCGACCGCGGCGAGAATCGCGCTGCGCTTTTCGCTGGCGGCGTTTCTGGCGGCGCTGCTCGCGTTTCGCCCGCGGCGCGGCCTCTCAATCACACGGCGCAATCCGTACGTGGCGCAAACGCAGATTCTGATGGCCGTGGTTGCGGGCGGGATGATGATGGTCGTCGGCGACAGTGCGGCGCGAGCGTTCGGTATTTTTGCGGCGGCTTCGCTCGTCCGCTTTCGCACGAACATTCGCGATCCGAAAGAGACTACCGTTCTGCTGGTCTGTCTCGGCGTAGGTCTCGCGGCGGCGTCGGACGCTGGGACATGGCCGTCATTCTGACGCTGTTTGTGCTGATCTGCCCTGGCGGTGCTGGAATACTTCGAACAGTATCAGGTGTTCCGTTCGATGGAGGTTTCTGTGATCACGCGCGACGTCGACAAAACGAACGACATGCTCAAACGCCTGTTTACGCGTCACGGGTTTGACTATGAACTTCGCGAACTCAATCGCCAGGATGCGGATGAACCGATGGGCAAAATCGTTTACCTGGTGAACCTCGACCCGGTCGATCAGCACGAGCAAGTTGAGTGAAGAGATACTTTCCGCCGACCCCGATAACATCGATAGTGTTGAGTGGGATCAGAAAGAGAGCAAGACTTATCTCTACCGTTAGCCTCAACGCTAGCGTACTATGATCCGTGTTTTTCTGGATTTCACGCGGGAAACACGGATTATAATAGCTTCACCGGCAATCGAACTGCGCCGCTCCGGATGTCCCATGACGAAACCCACACGCACGGGAGTCTTCATTAGCTACAGCCATTCCGATCGGGACTGGTTGCGGCAGCTCAAAGGACATTTCGACTCCTACGTCCATCAGCACCCGATCTCATACTGGGACGACACCAAGATAAAGCCGGGCGACAAGTGGTTTGACGAGATCATGGCCTCGCTGACCTCTGCGAAAGTTGCCGTGCTGTTGGTCTCGAAAAACTTTCTGTCTTCGAAGTTCATCGGCAAACATGAGGTGCCGGCCATCCGGGAAGCATTTCGGTCCGGCGAGCTGAGAATATTTTGGATACCGCTCAATTTCAGCGCCTACAGGCACACGTGGCTGATCGATCACCAGGCAACACAAAATCCTGAAGAACCATTGGCCAAATTGGCTGGGTGGGAGGTGGAGAAGATCCTCAGGGACACCTGCGATCAGATCTTCAGTATTCTCAACGATGCCGCCGTCGAAGACCCCGCGCCACAGCCCGCTAAAATGAAAACGCGGTATGAAGTCATAAGGTGTGACAGGACTCGTTACCTGAATCGTTTCGCGGCTTTCTTGAATGCAAGTTTAAAGGATAGACCAGGGCTGCCGCAGGTTTGTGTGATTTTCGGCAAGATGGGCCAATCGCACGACACATTGGTCGAGAGAATACACCGGGAAGTGATCAAGCCGCTGGCCGACCGGGAATCAACCACATCATTGCAGCGAGGCGTGCAGCACAAGAAGATCGACGTCGGTTGGCCCGATGCGTCCAGCAGCATCGAGACGCAGAAAGAAGATCTCCAGATCGGGTTGTGCCAGATGTACACGGGCGAGATGCCGTCTGACTATCCGCCCACCTTTTCGGCCGAGGTTTTCACCAGTCTGCCACAGCTTTCACAGTACCGGTTCGTGAGTGTGCAGCACACGATCCACCTGGGTGAAGGCGCGGGCGCCGATTGGGGATCGGTCGCGCAGACGTTGACCTGGTACCTGCAAGATTACTGGGCCCAGGTGGCTAAGACACTCGAACAACAAAACGGAAACGCGGGCCGGCCACAGTTCTTGATCTTCATCAAGATTAGTTACGAAACACCGGGCCTGCTCGAGCGCATCCTGCCGTTGAAGTCTTCCAAGTTCGACAAAGACGTCGTGAAGGGCGAGCTTACCAGGATCGTTGCTGACGCAAACTTGAGTTTTCCGTGTCTGCTGCTCGACGAGCTGACGACGCCGGTTTATACCGAGGTCATTCGCTGGTACACCGATAACGGCATCTACGAAACCGAGCAGGATCGTCTTGAAGCGGCGATCAGTTTGTACAAGACGCACGGCGAACAGCTCTCGATGGCGATTATCGAAAGGGAACTGGCGAAATCCCTGGACTGAGGAGAGAACTGAGAAAATAACCTCAGCGTTCTCCGCGTCTCTCGGCGTCCTCTGCGTTTGAATATGAGCGAAACGCAGAGAGCGCGGAGGGTCGCAGAGGCCGCAGAGTTGAGGAGTTTGAAAAGGAGCTGCTGAGTTGGCATCCACAGAGTCATTCCGCTATTACGCAGGCGACGGAAAGACGGTCAAAGAACGCGGAACGAAAACACCGTCGCACGAAACGTTAATCGCGATGGACGATCCGGCGGGCTACGTCGCCGAACGCGGGCTGCGAGACGCGGTCAACGTAGCGCTGGTCCTGGGCCAACCGCTGCTTGTCACGGGGGAGCCGGGAACCGGTAAGACTCAACTGGCAGGAAGCATCGCTCACGAATTGGAGTTGAACCGGCCACTCGTCTTTCGCACTAAAACGACTTCGAATGCGAAAGACCTTTTCTATCGTTACGACGCGTTGCGTCACTTTCACGATGCGAACGTGATCAAGAAAGAGCAGTCGCTGCGAGTCGAGGATTACATCAGTTACGAAGCGCTCGGCCTCGCGATCATGCACGCATTGCCGGGAAGCGAGTCGGCGCGGCGCTCGGTGGTGCTGATTGACGAAGTAGACAAAGCGCCGCGCGATTTTCCCAACGACATCCTCAACGAGATCGAAGAGTTTTCGTTTACCGTTTCGGAGACTGGCAAGACGTTCAAGGCCGACGAAAAGTACCGCCCGATTGTTTTGCTGACCAGTAATTCGGAGAAGAACCTTCCCGATGCGTTTTTGCGTCGCTGCGTTTTCTACAACATTCCCGCGCCGAGTCATGCGCAGTTGCTGGAGATCGTGAAGAACCGTCTTAAGCTTTCCGACCAGTTTGTTCCTTTTGTCGATCCGCTCGTCAAGCACTTCGAGGAGATTCGCAGTCTCGCGTTGAAAAAGAAGCCGGCCACGGCGGAGTTGTTGGCGTGGCTTGCGGTGCTCAACAAGATGCACGCGAACAACAACTCGCTCGAGCCGGGCAAGAGCGAGGCGCTCGCCTTCACTTACTCGATTCTCGCAAAGAACAAGGAAGATGGTGAGCTGATGCTTACGCTTGCTTCCCGGCTCAAGTTGTAGTCGTCATTAGTCGCTTGTCATGTCCAGCGCTCCGGTTTCAGCCCCCGTTTCAGATAGCCATTTGGTTTTCGGTGACTTCCTCGAGTCACTTCGGCTGCACGGCTTCACGATTGGCGTGGGCCATTATCTTCGTTTGCAGAAACTGCTGTCGCGAGTTGGACCAGAATGCCGGCCGCACGAGTTGAAGACCTTGTTGTGTCCGATCTTTGCGACGGACGAACGAGAGCAGACGCGTTTTTATGAAGAGTTTGATGAGTTCTTTGATTTTGATTATCCGAGTGTTGAGACTGGAGCAGAGCCGGTCCCGACTGTGGCTGCTGACGTGGTGATGGAAGTCACAGCGCAGCCGGCC
Organism: uncultured Acidobacteriota bacterium; assembly: GCA_963770215.1. Classification (GTDB taxonomy): domain Bacteria; phylum Acidobacteriota; class Blastocatellia; order Pyrinomonadales; family Pyrinomonadaceae; genus PSRF01. Next base: position 764,328 of record CAVYOP010000002.1, on the reverse strand, counting down.
GCGATCGGGCAATAGAGGAAAATGGGTTGCCTTGATCGTCGTGTTGTTTCTGTTCGTATTTTTGGTGCTGCCATATCTTTGGTTTGGGCCGATGAACATCGTCGATCCCGCAGACCCTACGCCCACCCCCACGCCAGAGATTATCGCCACCCCCACGCCCACTCCGTTTACGACGCTTTTCTTCAGCGGTCTCGAGATCGAGGTCAGCACGCTGATCCGTCTCCTCGTGGCGTTACTTCCGTTGCTTCTTTTCCTTTTGTATGAGCTCTTCCGTCGTCTGAGACAACGACAGCGACGCCGGCAGTTGAACGAGCGTGAGCAACCCGGCATTCCGATCAGTTTCAAGACCTCGCTCGCAGAAGTCTACGACGCGGATTCGATTGCACGCGTCGCGCGTCTGTTTCGCACTCGACAACGCTCCGGAACGCTTCAGCTCGACATCGGCGCCAGCATAGCAGCGACCGTGAAGGCGCTCGGCTTCTTCACACTGCGGGAAAAAGCGACCAGCCAGCCGCCGGAATATCTCGTCCTTATCGACCGCGCCGCCTTTCGGGATCATCAGGCACGTCTCTTCTACGAGCTTGCGCGCAAACTCTACGGCGAGAGCGTGTTTCTCACCTGCTATTTCTTCGAAGGCGATCCGCGCGTGAGTTTCATGTCGCCGTTTACTTCTGTTTCAGCCATGCCCGTCGTGCGCAGTGCGGAAGCGCAGCAGAAACTCGAAGAGGAAGCCAGGCGCGCGCAGCGAGGCGTTACGCTTGAAGATCTGCACGATCTGTATCCGGGCCATCGTTTGATTGTCTTTGGTGAAGGCGAAGACCTGGTCGATCCGGTCACGCTGCAAACCGTCGATTGGATCAAGAGTTTCGCCCATTGGCAGGAACGCGCGATCTTGACTCCGCGTCCGCGAAGTCTTTGGGACGCGCACGAGTTTGCGTTGAGACAGCAGTTCGTCGTTATGCCGGCGATGCTTACGGGATTGGAGTTGGCGGCGGAGAGTTTTGCGATCAGAGAGCCGGTCAGCATTCCGGAGAACCTTCGCGGCGACAAGTCGCAGCCGCCGCACAGCATTGATTCTGTCGAAGGTTTGCGTGAGTTGCGACAGCATCTTGGTGAGCAGACGTTTCAGTGGTTGTGTGCTTGTGCGGTCCATCCGCAGCTTCAATGGGATTTGACGATTTGTTTGGGGTTACAGTTCTCGACGAAGGAGAACTTACTTACCGAAGAAAATCTGCTTCGACTGTTTAGTCTGCCGTGGTTCCGCGTGGGCGCGATTCCGGATGCGATGCGCGAGAAGTTGATGCGGGAATTGTCGGCGGGCAGCGAAGCGAAGGTGCGCCAAACAATTGCGGAGCTGATTGAGAGAGCTGCGGCTGCTGAGAGTTTGGCTGAGGGGCCGGACGTGGTGCGCGTGCCGTTGCCGCAGGAGGTTGAGACGTCGGTTCCGGAGGAGTTTTTCAAGCGCATCCGAAATGTTCGTGACCTAGCGTTTAAGCGCTTCATCCAGCCGAAGCCTTTCGTACAGTTCCTCAAGCGTGTGTTGCCTGATGGGTTGCAGCGGTTGTTGTTAACGCCGTTTGGCATGCGGTTGGGGGCGAGGGTGGCGTTGGCGCTCTTGGTTTCGTTGATTGTGTGGGCCGCATTCCCCACGATCGCCTCCGCGTTCGACTTCAGCGCCACGAGCACCAACACAAATACCAATACGAACGTCAACACCAATATCAACTACAACGCCAACGAGAACTACAACTACAACACGAATTACAACGAAAACCTCAACGCCAACGGCAGCTTGAACATCAATCAATTTCCGTCGCCAAGCCCTTCCGCTTCGCCGCGAGTCACACCTTCGCCTCCAGTTACGCCTTCGCCCCGACCGACTCCCTCACCACGTGTGACTCCGTCTCCCACGCCGCGGCCCTCGGTCAATCCTCAAGCGGGTATAACGAGCTTTAGTGTTGACCGCTCGACAATCAGGCCAGGCGAGAAGGTTACGCTCAGATACGCTTTCCGCAACGCCACGGACATTGTCATCGTGCCTCAGGACGGCGATCTCGAGTCGCTGAACAATCGCTTTGCCTCGATTACTAACCGGCTTCAGGATCAGTCGGGAACAGTCGTCGTCCAGCCTGAAAAAACAACCACCTACATCATCACGGCTGATATTCATCTTGGATTCGATCAGTCAATCCAACGGCAAAGGCGGGAAGTAACAGTGACCGTCCTCGACGATCCAGGTTCCGACCCGCCAGGCGGCCCTTGCCGTCCCAGTACCATCGATGTCGGTCAGCTTAACCCGCGTGGCGGCACGATCGATGTCAGGGTTGCGAGATCGTGTCGCGGGAGCAAGGAGATTTGGACGATTTCCGTTACCTATTCGACTAAGTCAACTCGCCCGCGTACCTATAGCTTCACCCCAAGCTATGCGGCGGAATTTGACATAATTAAGAAATTGGCATCGGATGGCCTTAACGATAAGGCGTCGCAACTGATTATTCGTGATGTCTATCCAGTTTTACTTCAGGGTAATTCCCAAGCGGTCTCGAACGCGCTTCACCTCATGTTGAAGAACTTGCCCTGATCTCGTGAAGCCGTGTGTTGATTGAACGTCTGCGATGCAATAGACTGCCAATTTGCGCTCAATAACAGTTCGGAGGTCTGGATGAAGAGGACGATCGTAGTGGGAGACATTCATGGTTGTTACGACGAGCTGAAGGAACTCATCGACAAAGTCGAGCTCACCCAGGACGACCGCGTTGTCTCTGTTGGCGACTTGATCACGAAAGGCCCCAAGAGCCGCGAAGTCCTCGAACTGTTTATGACTGACGCGCGCTTCACCACGGTGATCGGCAATCACGATCTCGCCTTGCGGCGAAAGTGGTACGGTGAAGACATCGAACTAAAACAGGCGCAAAAAGAGGCGCACAAGGAGTTAAAAGGCGAGAAAGACGCGTACGCCAGCTTTCTCAATCGTTTGCCGTTTATGATCGACCTGGAAACGCATCTCGTCGTCCACGCCGGACTGCGCCCGAACGTCGAGCTTCACTCGCAGACTACCGGCGATTTGACGCGTCTCCGCACGCTCGGCGCCGATCGGGAAAGCGAAGAGGGAACGCCCTGGTATCACGTCTATTACGGTGAGAAGACTGTGCTGTTCGGCCACTGGCCGGCGCCAGAGCCGCGACGAGGAAAGAAGGCCATCGGGCTCGACACCGGTTGCGTGTATGGCTACAACCTGACCGCCTACATCATCGAGACCGACGAGTTTGTGACCGTGCGCGCGAAGCGTGCATATGATCCGAGCTGAGGATACACACGCCTCGCTTAACGACTCCTGTGTGACGCCGAGTCTCTAGCCGCGCGCGGAGAAGTTTTCCCTTCGCATGCCCCCGGTGGACGCCCTATTCGCATGCGATTCCGTTTCCGTCTCTATCTCCAACCCATAAATATCTTTTCCGATGACCTTGAGCGGCCCCTGGACGTACGCTGGTCCATTTCCGCTTCCACCGGCGCAATCGACGTCACTCGCTATCGGAACGCACGCTCCTTCGTAGTTGGGGTCGCAATTCTGGTTTTCAGCATTCACGTTTGGCGCTGTGCCCGATCCATTCCGATCCGTGCTGGAACTATTCACGGTCGTATTCGAGCTGGGCGAACCAATGGAAACGCTGTTGCGGCTGCAACCGGCAAGCAACCAAACAACCAGGACAATCACGATCGTGCGAGGGGGCTTCATCTTCGGAACGCACTATCCGCCTTCACTGTATATGGCGGACAGCACATTCCATTACATCGAGACCCATCAATGCGGCCAAAAAGTGAATGCGACCGCTCCGATCAGTAAGGCGTACGAGACTAGATTATTCCAGCGCAGCGGCTCTCCAAAGATCAGCAGTGCAAAGACCGTAAAAACGACCAGGGTTATACATTCCTGCATGATCTTCAGTTGGGTCAGGGTGAAGTAGTTTGACCCGATCCTGTTCGCCGGAACCTGAAATACATACTCAAAAAGAGCGATGCCCCAACTGACGAGCACTGTAGCCACAATCGGGGCCTTCTTGTATTTGAGGTGTCCATACCAGGCGACGGTCATAAAGGTGTTGGAAATTGTTAGCAGTAGGATTGTGGTAATTTTCATGTTTGGCATCCGAGTTCGTTTATACTTCGATTATGAAAGCACTTACTCTGGCCTCTCTTTTGATCAGCCTCGCGTTGTTTCAATCGAATGTTCCTCAGCAACCTAAGATTGTCACGGCCGCTCAAGTCAATGGCACATGGGAACACAAGCTTGGTACGTCCAGGTCCGGCAGGTCCTGGTCCAACACTATCAAGATCCTTGCTCTTGGAAAACAACGACTTAAAGTCGAGTATGTCGGGCTCTATTTTTACTCGTTGCCGGATGGTACTCAAATGGTGAACGACGGCACAGGCCAGAGCATCGCGATCATCGAAGGTAACGAAGCCACCTTCAAACCGGAAGATTCGAGTATCGAAGGGGAAGAGGAATGTGTGGTCACGATGAAGTTCGTAAGCGGCACGTTGCAAGTAAAGCAGAAAGGAACCTGCACTTTCGGCCTCAATGTAGGATTTGATGGGACTTACCGCAGGATTAGCTCGCGCAGACCGAAGTTTGAATTTGATGATTGGCACGCGCCGAACGGCAAAGTTGAGTAAAAACTATGCCCGTGACACTGAACCGAAACTCGATTATCGATACCCCTTGCTTGACACCTCAAACTTCGCACGTATAATTTTTCCCGCGTCAACGCCCACGTGACGTAGGGGCCGATAGCTCAGTTGGTAGAGCAGCTGACTCTTAATCAGCGGGTCGCAGGTTCGAGCCCTGCTCGGCTCACCATTATTAGCAACGATTTACGGCAGGCTGAAAGGCCTGCCGTTTTTCATCGGTGATCCCAGGAAACATAAGATCCCTTGCCATTCTATAAGTGCTACTTTAGTATCACTTCATGCGAACTGAACTCGTTACCACGCTGAAGCGCCAAGCCACAGAGATCCTGAACCAACTCGAGAAGGATCGAGAGCCGATCCTGATTACGCAGCATGGCGTTCCCTCAGCATATCTCGTCGATGTTGAAACCTTCGAGACCTTACAGCGTCGGATGACATTGCTCGAAGGCATTGCTCGCGGGGAAAAGGCAATTGAAGAGGGCCGGTCACTCACTCATAAGCAGGCAAAGCAACGAATGTCCAGATGGCTGAAGTAATCTGGGCCGAACCAGCACTCAACGATCTCGACGCGATTGCGGACTACATTGCACTAGATAATCCTGAGGCGGCACGCCGGCTAGTGCAGAAGATCTTCGAACATGTTGAGCATCTTGAAAGCCATCCCAGGCTTGGCTCGAAGCCGGAAGAGCTCAAAGGCTGGCGTTATCGTCAGATAGTCGAGCCACCATGTCGAATTTTCTATCGTGAAGATTCTGGGCGAGTCTTAATACTACACGTCATGCGATCAGAGCGCCTGCTCAGGCCCGAACTACTTAGCCATCGAGAGCAAGGTGCTGGCAGAACCTAATTTGAAATTGGCTTTGCAGAAAAACGTCCGCTACGAAGGATATTCTCCCGCAAAGGCGCAAAGGCGCAAAGGCGCAAAGAAAAGCCCAGCGAAACGCGGCAGCGCTTGCGTCTGGCGCCTTTGCGGGAGACATCTTCACGTAATAACGCACTTTTTGTGCAAAGCTTTGAAAATTAGATTAAGACATAGCCTGAATAGGTGTTAATCAGACGGACAGGTTCGAGCCCTGCTCGGGTCACCAGAATTAGAAACGGCAGGCTACCGGCCTGGCTGTTAATCCTGAAAGATCTTCGGCGATGCCGTTGATGCCGTCACCGTAAAAGCAGCGCGACGAGAGACGAGACACAAACCTGCAATTCAGCGCAGGTGTTGGTTTCTGGTTTTAACTGGGAGAGGCCGCGATTATCGATTGGTGGCAGTGGCGCACGCGCTGTTAGAAAGCAACTCGTGGACAGTGGCTGATCAGCCCTTCGATATTCGGCTTGGCTACGTACGCTGCAGCGCCGACTGCCATTGCTTCGCGGCGGTGAACTTCATAGGCGTCACCGCTGTAGAAGATGCAGGGGATCCCCGGCGTGAGTATGTTCAACCTCTCCGCACAACTTCCAACCCCGTGCCATCCGGCAAACGCTTATCGAGAACGTACAAATCGAACTGTGTATTTCCAGCCATATCGCAGGCTTCTTCCATCGTTGCGGCAGTGTGAACCTCGTAGTCTTCCTCAGCGAGCAGTAGCTGAAGCATCTCTGAAGTATCGTGATGATCGTCAACGCAGAGCACGCGGCATTTGGAATCGGACATTAAGGGAACCTCCTTGTCTCGGGTCAGTTATTAGCTTCGTTGAACTCCAGAGCCGTAAATGGAGGGATTGATTATATTCAGGACTCGACTAATCCGCTACTAAAGTCTAGACCGTTTTTTATGCAGCGCGCCGACAGGCACTGTCAGTCCACGAGCCTTTCTACGTACTTTGGAACGCCAGACGGATTGAGCAGTTTCACTAAGATACCTACGTATAGACGGGTCGTTCACCTTTCTTGCGATCCAATACTAGACCAGGTGGGCAGCCCTCCTGCCCACCGCCATCATAATCGCCACCGTTCCAATCACTGCTTTGTAAACGGCGAGCCGCTTTTCATCGCTTTCAGAAGCTGATTGAGCACTTCGAGGTCTTCGTCTTCCGGTTCCAGCTCGCGATATTTTTCCAACGTCGCCGACGCGGCGTCGATGTCCCCGAGCTTGTGATAAACGAGCGAGAGATTGAAGTAGACCAGCGAGAAGCCGGGCTCGATCCGCGCGGCCGCTTCATAGTGAAGTTTGGCAAGCTGAAGATCACCGGCATCGTAGTAGAGGTTCGCGAGGTTGTAATGCGCTTCGACGTGGCGTGGATCGTTCTTCAACGAAAGCGTGAAGTTGTCGAGCGCGTTGGCGAGTCTGTCCGCGCTCGAGATTGATGATGCCGAGGTTGCAATACGCTTCGGCAACATTGTCGCCTTCGGTGATCGCTTCCTGATAGTGTTCGGCGGCAGTCGCGTCGCCTTGTTCGTGCAGCAACAAGCGCTTCTTCAAAAGGAGTAAGCAAACGAGCAAGTCGCGGCGTCTCGACGCGAAACAGATTGAGCTGTCCCTGTAGCTCGGCTTCGATCTGGCGGATGCTGTGTCCCTGCGAGCGCAAATCACGCACGCGACGAAACTGCGTCAACGCATTGAAGTCGTAAACGTAATCCGGTGATTGCGAAGCGGACGACGCCTGGATGATGCCTTGTTCGGTCCAACGGCGAATCGTCTTCTCGCTCAACCCGAAGAGTTGCTTGATCTCCTTGATCGAGTAGGAAGATTTGACACGTTGGTAATCTGCCTTTGACGGGACAGGTGAGGGAAACGAGATTACCTTAGGGCGCGGATCTTTCATTTACTACAAAAACAGAGTCATCCGACTTTGCGTTTCTTCGCTGCGCGTGGTTTTACCAACTCGATCTGCGGCTTCTTCTTTGCCGCCGGCGCAGGCGCCTTCACCATCGGCTTGCGGTTCGAGGCCTGCAAACTCTTCTTCAGCGCGCTCATAATATCAAGTCTCGGCACTTCTTCAACTTCGAATTCTGTCACCTGCTTGCCTTTGATCTTCGAGTCGATCATCGTTGCGGAGCGCTTCGTGATAGTTGTCAGCGGTATCGATTTCGGAAAGCGTCGTCGCCATTTCCTGAACCAAAGTCGTCGCGAGCTTCAGCTCGTTCTTGTTCAGTTTCGTCGCGTCGAGTTTTTGCACGTTCTCGAGATCGGGAACGTCTTCCATCTTGCGCAGCTCGTGCGGGTAATGAAGCTTCTGCAACACGAGGCCATCGTCGTGCGGAAACACGGCCACGAGATCTTCGCGATCGCGCAACACGACTTTGCCGACACCGATCTTGCCCGTTTGTTTCATCACTTCGCGCAACAACGCGTAAGGCTTCTCTGAAACCGCGCCATCGGGACCGGCGAAGTATGGCGCATCATAAAATGTCGTGGGAATCTCTTCGCGATCGACAAAGCCGATAATATCGACAGCCTTCGTCGTCTTGATTTTGATCTTCGCGATGTCGTCAGGCTCGACAATCGCCCAGCGCTCGGGCTCGTACTGGTAGCCCTTCGTGATCTGATCGTTGGTGACGATTTCGCCGCACTTCTTGCAGCGTTTGTCGTAGCCGATTGGGCCATAGTCCTCGCGGTGCAACTGGTTAAACTGAATTTTCTCGCTGGTTTCGATGGCGTTATAAATGCGAACGGGAATGGCAACCAGCAAAAATCGAATGTGACCCTTCCAGATCGATCTCATATTAGGGGCTCTCCTCCCGCGAAATTATGCGGGCGATCAGTGTCTAAGTAAAGGATTAATTTCTCACCGATGGCACAACCGACGGTCAGGAGGCAGCGTGTTGGAGGGCATTGCGCATGGCAGACGGCCGTTTGCCAGCGCTGTGCAGGATCCTTTGCAAGCGCCCGGTCGATGATCTCGCAAACCACGGGCGGCAGGTGCGGCGCCCGTTGCCTCAGCGGCACCGCAGGTTGCTCGAAAATCGCGCGAATCGTGTCGTTAACGTTCGTCTTGCTCGTGAGGTCTAGCGCGAGCGAACCAGACAGCAAACTGTACGCTGTCATTCCGACGGCGTAGATGTCTGACTGCGGTTTCACGTCGCGAAAATTGCGAAGTTGTTCGGGTGGCATGTACGCGAGTGTGCCGGCCATCTCGCCCGCCATCGTCACGCCGCTCATTCCGGATTGAGTGAAGCTCTTCGCCAGACCGAAGTCGGTTAACTTGGCGATGAGATTGGGCGAACGGCCGGAGACGAGGATGTTCTGATCTTTGAAGTCGCGATGGATGTAACCTTGCGCGTGCGCGAACGAGAGTGCGTCGAGTGCCTGTGAGATGATCGAGATGCCGTCTTTGTAAGCGAGGCAGCCGCCGTTCATTTCCGCGAGTTTCGAAGCATCGGCGCCCTCGACAAACTCCGTTACGAGATACACCACGCCGTTGTGCGTGCCGCGATCGATAAACTCGACGATGTTCTGATGTTTCAGTGCGGCGGCGACGTCGATCTCGCGCATGAAGCGCCGCATCGCTTTGTCGCTGACTGCAAACTCCGGCAGCAACGTTTTGATCGCGACGGCGCGACCGGTTTTCTGTTCGCGGGCCAACATCACGCAACCCATGCCGCCGCGTCCGAGCAGCTTGACTGTGTCGTAACCGGGAATCGCCTGCGGCGAACGCTTCAGTTCGATGCGGCAGTCTTCACAGAGAAATGTCAGATGCTCATCGGGTGTTGATGCTTGCGCCTGTTCGCGTCGGCCGCAGTTGAGACACTCGACCATCACGAGCACCGGACGCGCCGGAACACGTCCTGTGTTGTTTCGGAAAGATCGGTTGAGGGCGCCGCGCTCACTTCGACGATCAAGAATCGTCTCGCCACATTGAATGTGATCGCCGTTCTTGAGAAACGCATCGTGGATTCGTTGGCCGTTGAGAAACGTTCCGTTAGTCGATCTCAAATCGCGCACGAAAGAACGCGGCGGGTTGATCTCAAGCAGGCAATGGTTGCGCGAGAAATAACGATCGTCAGGCAGGCACAGATGCGCTTCGGGATTTCGGCCGATCAGAAAGCTGTCGTGTTGCGTGAAGGAAAAGATGCGGCCTTTGTATGGGCCGGCCGTGACTTTTAGGTTGACTTGCATGAAAACACGGATTGAAAGCCGAAATCGCGGCTACGATCGATCTGGAGATCGTCAAACGCTACTTCAAAGACGTCGCTGGTGTAGAACCCGACCCGCCCGCGCCGGTAGTTCTCGCGATCGGTGATCGTCGTCAGCAGCTTTCCGTTCGCGTAGAACGACAACTGATTGCCTTTGATCCGGATCTCCAACTCGTTTGGCTCCGATGCCCGACTTGATCGCGTCTGACTTTGTTCGCTCGATAACCGTCGACTGCTTGCCGTCCTTATGCATGATTACTTCATACTCGGGATCGGTCGACGGATAGATCACCAGCGCGTAATCTTCGATTTGTCCCTGCCTGCGACTGCACGCAATGGACCATCAGCCCGAAACCATTCGACGGCACGCCGCCATCGACACTGCGGGCCTTGACGCTTGACCGTTGCGTTCTCGGTGCTGTAGTCGTTTGAAGGAGCGTAGATCACGACGAAAGTCCGCTCCTTTGAACTCATGTGATACTCGTCGTCCGTAGTACCAAATCCGGCCGAACTGCGAAGTGCGCGGTGGACCATTTCGGTTGGCTGAATCATCGGTCAATGAACTCGGTGACATTCGCGTTTGCGTTGGCGTTCGCATTCGTGTTGACGTTTGCATTGCCGTTGCGTTGGCGTTGCGATTAGTGTTCCGCGTTGATGTTGGCAATGTTGCTGTTGGTGTTCGAGCCGAGACTCGCCAGCGCGATGATCATGACGACCAGACCGACGCCGATCACGAGCAGCCGCTGCGAACCCGCCGAGTATCCACCAGATCGCATTCGACTTCTTTGTGGCGGCGCGGCGGTGTCGGCGTCCACTGGGAGGTGGCTGCGGCGGTGGCGGCGGCGGCGGTGCTGTTGTGGCCGCGGCGTTACGCCGGCGGCGTGGGCCGATAAATCTCCGTCGGCGGCGGTTCCGACGTGTCGCGCGGCGACGGATATCTGACGGTGGCATTGAGATCGGTGGTCGGCGCCGCGTCATTCGTCAGCGGCGTGCCGTCGTCCAAACAAAAGTTCAGGGAAAGATCGGCGTAGGTGCGGTTGCAAGTGGGGCAGCGCTTCATGTGTCAGGCGCGACAGATTAAAGGAAAGTCCAACTCTCTCAAGAGCGAATCGGTTTGCCGCAGCGGCCGCAGAATTTTGTTCCGGCTGGATAACTGTCCCGCAGCTGAGGCAAAACACTTCGACGGGTTTTGGCGGGCGCCAGTCGAGCGCTGCGTTCCGATGGGAATGCCGCATCGTCCACAGAACTTGATGCCTGCCGGATAGCTGTGTCCGCACCGCGGGCAGATGACTCCGCTCGCAGGCGGCGCAGGCGTTGGGCGGCGTGGGTGTCGGCAACTCGCCGGTAACGGGTTGAAACGTCGTGTTTCCGCAACGGCCGCAAAACTTCACGCCTTCAGCGAAACGCGACTGGCACTTGGTGCACATCACGACAACGAGCGTCGTGGAGTTTCCGCCTTCTGCTGTCTAGACTTCCGCCGCGCGAGGGCGTCAGTTGATTATTCGAAACGCCGATCTTGAGCTGCGCCTCGATGATCTGTTCGGCGATGTCGCTGCGAATTTCGATCACGCGCTCGTCGTCAGGTTCACCTGACTTCGAAACGCGGAGCACGTGTTGCCCAGGCGCAATCGACGTCAGTATCACACGACCCGATCGGCCCACGCTGCCGTATCGTTCGTCGTCGACATAAACTTCCGAGCCCGACGGCGCCATGATCACGAGCCGCGAATCGCCGCGTTTCACCGTGCTCCTGAATCTGATGACAACGGCTGCGGCAAAACTCTCGAACCATTCCGTCGCACTCGCCGGACGATCCTTCGGTTCGAGCGCCAGCGCTTTCATGATCGTCGCTTCAACCTCGTCGCTCATGTCGGAACGCAGGCTCGACAGCGGCGGCGGCGTTTGCATCAACTTCTGCGCGATCAGTTGTGTGATGTTTCCGGTAAACGGCGGACGTCCGCCGAGCATGTGATAGGCGATCGTGCCGAGCGCGTAAATGTCGGCGCGCGCGTCGAGCGCGATGCCCGGCTGCATCTGTTCCGGCGCCATGTATTCCGGCGTGCCGATTATTCCCCGTGAAGCTGGTCCACTCGCGGAAGTCACCTCGGATCGATCGGCGTTGACGATCTTCGCGAGACCGAAGTCGCCGACTTTCACAAACCCGTCTTCGCTGCCGGTCTTTCGCTTTTGCTGCATGAGGAAGATGTTTGCGGGCTTGAGATCGCGATGCAGTATTCCTTCGTCGTGCGCTGCTTCGACGCCGGCGACGACCTGTCGCATGATCGCCGCTGCTCGTTGCGGGTTCACCGTGCCTTCGCGGCGCAGCAGGTGATAAAGCGTTTCGCCTTCGACGTACTCCATCACGAGAAAAAACACGCCGTCCGGACTTTTGCCGAAGTCTGTGACGTCCACGACGTTCGGATGGCGAATCGACGCAGCGGAACGCGCCTCGCGTTCGAAACGCGCGATCGCTTCGCCTTCCTGGAGGTCTTCGTCGTTGAGGATGTCGGGACGAACGGTCTTGACGGCGACGCGGCGTGTGATGAGGTTTTGATCGCGGGCCAGATAGACCTGGCCCATCGCGCCGCGGCCCAAGTCGTTTTTCGAGTAGATAGCGTGAAGCGAGCAGCCGTGCCGCCGGGCAGCGTGTGTTTCGTGCCCGCTTCGTCTGTCGGGCACGTCGTCACATCGTCTTCATAGCAGACTTCGCAACGGGGGCACTCGCGCATGAGCTCAGTATTTCTTTCAGCTTGCCGGCGCCACTTCAGAAGTACACGCGGGGCAGCGAGTCGCCGCCTAACGGGATGTCCGTCAGACAGTACGGGCAGTCCTTCGTGTTAGGCGGTGGCGGCGGTGCGGCCTTCAGCCGGTTGACTGCCTTCACGATCAAGAAGATCACGAAGGCGATGATCAGAAAGTTGATGATGTCGTTGATGAACCTTCCGTAGGCGATGACGGGCAGTCCTCTCAACTGCGCGTCGGCGAGTGACACCGGGTTCTGTCCCGAGATGTCGATGAACAAGTTGGAAAAGTCGGCTTTGCCGAGCAGCAAGCCGATCGGCGGCATAATCACGCCCTCGACGAGTGAACGTAATGATTCTTCCGAAGGCTGCGCCGATAACTACCGCAACCGCCAGGTCGATAACGTTTCCACGAGCGATGAATTCTCTGAATTCTTTGAACATGTTGGCCCCCTACGGTATTGCCGATTGCCGATTGCCGATTGATCTCGTTTCGGCAGTCGCCAGTTAGCGCGAAAGCTTACTGAGGCATAGCGGCAATCGGCAATGCCTCAATGGCAGTTCTTCGCGAGTTTGAAGCCGGCCTTTTCTGCTTCATCCGTGGTTTTGAAAATCAGTTTGTTTGCTTCGGCGATCTCCTTTTCCGGACGGCACGCGCCAATGTAATAAGTCTTCGTTTGCTTGTCGGCGAGGATTTCGAGTTTCTTCATCGGCGCTTGCGGCAGCGGCCGCGTCTTGTTCTTCTTTCGCTTGCCGGCGCTGGGCGATAGTTTCATCGGCCGCAACGTCAAGCACGCGCACGCTTGGACCACCCGCCACTGTCGTCACGATCAGCTGAAAATCAGCACAGCGGAGTTGCTGTCCACGCGAGCGCCATGAGCTCCAGGTGCCCGGCAACTGCAACGACTGCGAGATCAGCTTCACAAAGTCGTCAATCGTCTTGGCTTTGAAATTATCGTCGTAGCCAATCCATAGCGACGTGAGTTGCTCGTCCAGCAGATCGAGCGAGATGCTGCGCACGCCTTCAAACTTCGTCTTGTCGATCTTCTCGTCGAAGTAGGGATTGATCGTGGTTTTGGCGACGCCGAAGTGGTCGGTGCGGCCGAAGACTGTTTGCGGCACGTGAGCCTTGATCTGTTCCCTGGTCATGCCCAGGCGGAAACCGAGTAATTCAGGCGCGGCGGGAAGCTCGGCGAGCTTCTTCGTGCACTGACCGGACGCTGTTCCCGTGCCGGCTAAGACAAAAACAACGAGCAGGGTCGCATGGAGGAGGCGCAAAAATGGCATGGCTCGGAAATTAAGGCCAAAGCTCATACGGTGTCAATCCGAGGCTTGTGTGATGTTTCTCTCGACTACTTGATGAAGCTTTAGCGTTGGTCAGTGAGTAGCGACAATCGTCACCCCAGCAAGGCAAATTTCATGATCAAACCGCTGGATTCATTTAATCGTGAATCTTACTTCGTAGCTGCCATCAGGCGCTCTCAAGGATGGCGACAGCTCAACTGTACTTGATCCAACTTGCCACGTATATGGATTGCCAGCGAAAGCTGCCAGCAGGAGCAAGTTAGGCAACTCCAGACCAAGCGATCGCAACGCCAAAGCTCCGCACACGATGGCAAATGCTTCATGACTAGCGAGTGCGATTGGTTTATCACTCGTCACTTGGAGAACAAGAATGAGCTCTGTAATCTCCTTTTGGTTTCCTTCTGGTCTGAAACTGATTGTGTTACTCGAACCACGCGGGAAAGGAACGGCAGGTGCGCGGCAGCCGAAGGTGTTCAAGCCAACATATTTATAAGGCTCCATTCTGAAACCAATATCTGAGAGGAGTGAGCAGGCTTGGTCTGGATCTCGCCAGCCCGTCGAGTTTCCAGTACGAAGCGCATTCAAGAAATCTTCAAAGACCGCAAGTTCTGTTTTAGTTAAGTAGTGCGTGATCTTACCAAGAGTGATGGTTGCACTCTTCTTCGCCGCTATCAGCTCATTAGCTTTGGCGAGCGACAAGTCATAAGAGAGATTCTCCCATGTCACAAATCCGATTGGCGTACTGCTATCCAAAGTCAGGGCGGCTTGAACAATGGTCCTTCCATCAACAGTTAATTCGAAGGTGCCTGTACCGGGATCTTTGTAATGGGAAAGGTTAGAGCGCGATTCAAAAGAGAGTCGTATTGTTGGTGGTGTTTGTTTAAGTGTGCGGCCTCCATACTCATGTATGAGAAATAGATCTAAGCGTTGAGCCCCCTTTACAAACGGATAATACGGACCGCTATTGTCAAAGAGTGTAAGTTCTTTGGACATGACCTGCGTCTGATCTTTTGCAGAGGAATAGGCAAAGTAGGTTTTTCCGATACTGTAAACGTCACTAATTTGCTGTCCATTCGCAGGTAAATTGAGGCAAAGTGTGAACCCAATTGCCACCAGAATAGTTTTCATTAGAATGTACCGGCGAGTGCTCGCATGAGAATGCTTCTTACATTCCCCGAATGTGTTAGTACCACTCTGCGACGCCACCGTGATGCGAACAAGTGCCGCGACGATTGAGACTGAAGCTGTGTGAACCATCACGGCAACGAGCCGTTGCTCCTGCTGGTCGCGTCTTGCTAAAGACCGGTGACGGTACCCGAACGCCATCCACATTTACGTAAGATCTGCCCGAAGCAGGTCTAGAACTGCTGGAAACAGTTGGTGTCGAAGTATTGGAAGCGGTTGGTGAGATTCGGCGCGGTTTCGGAGTCGACGCGGACGTTCTGCTCGAACTGGTAGGTTCTGTTGTTTGCAATAGCGCGATCGCATTGCCGTGAATCCAACCCTCCGCGCGGGTTTTACTGTCACGAATCTGATACCACGGCCCGATGGGTGATGCACTTGTCACCGACAAGCGATCGCCTTTGTGGACTGTGCTTACAACACTGGCCGTCTGGGACGGCCGATCACGCAGGTTCGCTTTCCTGGCTTTAACGATCGCCGCAATAACGGTTAATTCTTGTTGCGGGCGGGTCTCCTTCTTGGCTTCGACTCTTTGCTCGGGCGGCGGGCTTGTAGCACATGCCGAAGTTAATGCTACTAGAATCGTGAGCATGAGGAACAACGCCTTATTGGGGGATCGCATGTGAGTTCCTTTTATGGCTGAGCTGCTTGTGTGAGAGCATGTGCGCGCTGACGCGCACCTGAGCTAACGAATGCTTAGTGCTTTCGAGGTTCGAGTGAGCCCTATGACAGACAGCAATTACCTTGCCATCGTACTAATAAGCCAACGTTACTCTGCGATAAATCGGCTGTCTAGCGCCATGAAGTGTGGAGTGTGGTACCCGCGGCAGGGGTCGAACCTGCGACCTTTCGCTCCGGAGGCGAACGCTCTAATCCACTGAGCTACGCGGGCCTAAACAAAATGGCGTGTTTCAAAGAGACGAACCAGGAGTGTCCCCCTTTTTGTCCCCCTTTTTTAACCCTTTTTGTCCCCCTCGTCAAATATCGTGCCGCTGCGGCAATGGGCCAGATTCATGCAATTGACGGTTGATTCGTCGATCGAATATGGCTTTGCCTCATCAAAAGTCGACGGTGCCCGGAAGTAGACTTTCTGCCCCAAAAGACTTTTTCTGAGTGTCATCCCTGCCTACCTGTTGACAGGGAATTAATGCGAGAGTAGGCTGATTACCATTCCTAAGCCATCCCTCGCGAGTTGCAGGTACGTCACTCGGCGAGGCCTTAGCTATATCAATATACGCCGGTCCTCCGCTGGCGACTGTCCATCAAATTGATACTCGACTTAGGATCCTTCAATCCTATCAAGAAGAGGAGTCCCATCATGGCCATCTTTGATATAAAGAGCATTAAGAACAATAAGGATACCAATGCTGTCATAGGTGACAACAACGTCACGCTGTTTTCGCAGCAACTCTCAAAGGTCAAAGAAACCAACATCACTTCAGACGGTAACGACTGGCAACAGGTGATCGAACAGATTGCTGCCATGCAGAAGGTAATCAGCCAGGTCCCTGATGAACATGAGAAGATTCGTGATCAGCAACTTGTACCAGCTTTATCAAAGGCGAAAACAGAGGCGGCAAAATTACAAAAAGAGCCGAGCACTAACAAGTCGCGATTCTTAGAAAGTTTCAAGACATTTCTTGACGTCGCAAACTCAGTTGCCGATGTAGGCGGTAAAATCGCTCCTTACGTACTCACAATTGCGAAACTTATTGGCGTGCCTCTCGCGTGAATTCGATCATGCTCGCACCCGTTGTTCCAGAAAAAATCGGCGTAGCCGCTGTATTGTTGAAGAAGGAAGGCGTTACCTTATTCGGTTTCCTTTTGTACACCACTTCAGATTTGGCGGTCATTGAATACTTGAAATATGGTGTAACCGAACTTGATGTGATGTCCGGTAATGTCTGCATAGTGTTCCTTATAGAACCACCTTCCATGGAATGGATTGAATACTCCCGACGTAAGAATCATCCGTGGTGGCGCTTGTTTGGCAAGGACCAACTGGACAAGGTAACTGCGCGGCCGCCACAATCCCTCGTCAAGAGAATTTCGTCATTCTTTCAGCTAATTATCATAGAGAGGAATGCGAACACGTCAATTGTGATCGGGGACGCCAACGCTACTGGTCAAGGCAACGTTGTATCCCTGCAATCGATTATAAATCCCGCAGTCGGCCTACCCTACAATCGTGAGGAATCAATAATTGTAGCTAAACAGTTCGGCATAAGCGTTGCGGAATTACCGTGTCTCATCTTTTTCAAGGATCCGGACGAGCGTGTAATCTGGAATTGTCCGCTTAAACAATTAAAGAGCCAAGATGAAACGAAAATATTCTTTAGAGAGTTCTTTGGGAGTGATCAGTTTGCGGCGCTCTCTAATGGGATGATATGAAGCTGGTTGAAACAAAACTTGAAACCAGAGTCAACGAAGCATTCGTGCGTGTCGCTATGGATTTGCTTCCGGACAAGCTCAGGGAAGACGACTTAACAGGGTGGTTATTAAACACCTTCGAGTCAACAAAAGATGCGCCCCAACGTTTCCCAGCACTGGGTTTTGAAGTGAATTGGAACGCAGTAATCGCGACTGCCACGCAAAATTCTTTATATTTCAACACGCATTTTTATCTGACCTCATTGTTGCGCATAGGACGACTGTGGCGTGTCTCAGAACTCGCTGCTGAAGCCGCTCAGAAGGCATTGGAGCCTCATAATCTCAGGCAGACGGTTTTGGCGAACCTGGAGTCATACATACAAGTATTACGGGAGATGAATGTCGCTCCCGATCATCAACACACTTTCCTCTCTGATTCAATTCGTGAAATTATTAGCGCAGCTCACAGACAGCACTTAGTTAGAATTGAAAAGGCCAAGCGGCTGTGGCGGGGTTGGAAGAATGAAGTCGGGGAATTCAGAAGTCTGGCAAATAGATGTTCCGCCGAGTTCCTGTCCAAGGTTGATGAAGGTAAAAGTCTGGCCTCAATCCCTCAGAGTGTTCACGACGTGATCAGATTCTCTTTCGCAAATAAGGGCACCCTTAATGCTTTACTGAACGATGAGCTGGAAGCTGGCATTATAGAGACGTCGGATGTTGTTGCAGAGATGCAACCGATTGGAATAGTAGAGACGGAAAACAGACCTAGCCGCTCAGGATCGACAGCTATCGTTGAGGAGTCCCAGCAACGGGCAGATCGAAGTTCTCCGCTTTTCACCGAAAGCAAACCGGAACGGAATCAATTTAGGAGAGTCTACGCCACAGAAGCCATGCGCAACCTTGCGGTCATTGGACACGGCGACGCGGGGAAGACGCAACTAATCAGTTCTCTTCTCTACGTCACCGGCGCAACGCCTCGTTGGGGAAAAGTCGACGAAGGCACCACGGTCACGGATTACGATGAAGATTCCATCGCCCGCAAAATTACACTTAATATCGGACTCGCTCATTTAGATCATCGCGACACCAAAATCAATTTCATCGATACTCCAGGATATGCCGCCTTCGTAACCCACGCTCGCCCGGCTCTCCGCGTCGCCGACTGTGCGCTGGTCGTTGTCGATGGCGTCAAGGGCGTCGAAGTACAAACAGAAAAGACCTGGGCCTATGCCAACGAGTTCATCGTTCCCCGCATGATGGTCATCACTAAACTCGATAAAGAGCATTCTGATTTTGGCACGGCGCTCGAGAGCGCGCAGAACACTTTCAGTCGTGCCATCATTCCTTTCACTTTGCCTATCGGAAAAGAAAAAGACTTTCGCGGCGTCGTCGATGTCGTCCACATGAAGGCGTATGAGTTTGGTGCGGACGGACAGGCGAAGGAGATCGAGATTCCAGCTGAAGGCCGGGACTTTGTTGATAAGACGCGCGAGCGTCTGATCGAGCTAGTGGCCGAATCTGACGATGCGTTGATGGAAAAATACTTCGAACAGGGAACGCTCGAAGAATCAGACATTCTTCCAAACATCAACAAGGCAATCGCCCAGAGCAAACTTTGTCCAGTCTTCGCTGTTTCCGGAGCAACGCTCGTCGGACTGCGGCGCTACTTAACGGCATCGTCGACTACGCTCCCGACCCGGCACAGCACGAGGCGGAATATGGACATGCCGGTGGAGCCGCTCCAGATGCGGACAAGATCGCGCGCAAGTACAGCGACAGCGAACCGTTTTCGGCATATTGCTTCCGCACTGTCGCCGATCCGTTTGCAGGCCGAATCAATGTGTTGAAAATCATCAGCGGACGACTCCAAACGGACGCGAAGTGCTCAATTCAACGCGCGGAACCATGGAGCGCCTTGGCGCTCTGCATACCCGTCCAGGGCAAACGACTGGATAAAGTATCCGAAGCACACGCTGGCGACATCGTCGCCTGCGTGAAGCTTAAGGAGACGCAAACAGGCGACACGATCTGCGACAAGCAGTCGCCGATTGTCTATCGACGCCGGTGGAATATCCGGAGCCGCTATCGCTTTCGCCATCGAACCAAAATCGCGGCAGGACGAAGAAAAGATCAGCGCGGCTCTGCACAAGATTCTGGAGGAAGATCAGGCTCTGCATTTCACGCGCGATGCGCAGACAAAGGAGTTCCTGCTTGTCGGGCTCGGGCCAACTGCACGTGGAAACCGTGGTTGAGAAATTGAAGAAGCGTTACGGCGTCGAAGTGACGCTGCATCCGCCAAAGGTTCCTTACAAAGAAACGATCACGCAGCGCGCCGAGGTCCAGGGACGTCACAAGAAACAGACCGGCGGCCGCGGACAGTTTGGCGACTGCAAGGTAGTCTTTGAGCCCCTGCCGCGCGGCGGCGGATTTGTTTTCGAAGACAAGATCTTCGGCGGCGCGGTGCCGCAGCAATTCCGGCCGGCGATTGAAAAAGGAATCATCGAGGCGGCCGCAGTCAGGCGCGATTGCCGGCTATCCTCTAGTCGATTTCAAAGTGCAGCTGATTGACGGTTCGTATCACAACGTCGACTCGGATGAACATTCGTTCCGCGCCGCCGGCCGCAAGGCGTTTCGCGCGGCGATGGAAAAAGTGAAACCATCGTTGCTCGAGCCGATCATGGACGTCGAGATCGCTGCGCCGCAGGAATACAGCGGCGACATCATGGGCGATCTGAACTCACGCCGCGGCCGCGTGCAGGGCATGGAGACGAGCGGCAAGCAGCAGGTGATCAAAGCGCAGGTGCCGATGTCTGAAATGCTCAACTATCAATCGACGCTGAATTCGATCACCGCCGCGCGCGGTTCGTTTCACATGCAGTTTTCACATTACGATCCGGTTCCCGGCCAGTTGGCCACAAAGATCGTGGAGCAGTCACGCGCCGAAGGGCGGATTAGAGGCGGCGAAGAAGAGTGATTCGTGTCTTCTTGCTTTGCGTCCTTTACTTGTGTCTTTTATTTGTGCGATTTCGTGTTTGCACATCATCTCACGAAACGCCCAATTTACTCCGGGCTGCTCTTCATCAACCATTAACAGGAACTCTCGGACTCATGGTCCAGCGACAGCATTTGCCAAAGAACGAGCGCGACCTCGTCGTCAGCAGCCTTCGCATTTAAGCCAACGCGTCATTCGAACTCAGTAGCAACATCGATACCGAATTCAAAAAATCGAGAAATTTAAGATCCCACCGCGGCAATCGGAAATTGTTGGTCGAAAATACACTTGCCGGGCCGGGGTTGAACAGTTTCGACATCTCCATTCGCAAGCGAAGAAAAATTCGAGAAACCGCTTCACCGAGTCTTGCAGATCATTTTGTTTTCGAAAGGTAGAATAGAGACGCTAACGAAGGTGAGTTTACAGGCTGAAAGAGAGCTATGAATCTAGCCAGCCGGAAATCCGGTAACGTACCGCACACCTTCATTTCACTCCTTGTTCAACCCTTTCCAAATACTTCGTGATGTGTTCTTCAGAGAAGCGCAGTGTTCGACGTGCGCGATAGCAGGCCAACCGCTTACGTCGAATCTCACGCATCACTGTAGAGCGGGAGATGCCGCCACAAAGCTGCCTAACATCCTCAACGGTGTACTTCGCTCGCTTGCGCTCCAGCGTCGGGCTAGTCTCCACTTGCTTCTCTTCCTCTTCCATAGTGCTCCTGTGTGAAAATATGACTTCGTTTCTTATCTGAGGATTGGGCAAGGGGCACGCTGGACGTTCCAGCACTGCCTGCGCGGCACGCGCTGTGCCATCTCGGTTGGACCAGCCATTTATATAGTCCGATCTCTTTAGTATCTCGCCAGTCCGTAATCAATTAGGAAGGTCAAAACCGTCGACCGGGCGAACCATTGCGCAAGGCAAAGTTCGGATATCCCGACTTTCGACCTTAAAGAGTGTTCGGATATCCGAACTATTGCTTCGCCAAACCGATGTCAAATGCCGCCGGCCAAGAGACAAGTTGTCGTCGGCGGTTCGTTCTTCTCGTAGCCGTTAGCCGCTCTCCGCTTCATTATTAAAGGGCTGAGGTTCGCAAATGCGAACCATACGTGCCCTTAAAAATTGCGTTCGCATATTGCGAACGCTTCAGCGTCGATCTGGACCTTCACGCCGGTTTAAGACTTCGCTCACGCAATGTCAAAATTTTTCGCCCGCCAGTGGCTCAACAATTGCTCTTAGTCATTGGGCGAGTATCTACGCTCAACGCGTCAATTTTTTACGGGCACATCGCGTGCCGTGTTGAGATGGTCCTAAACAGACTAATCGGCTTAGAGATTGTGTTTGGTCTGGTTTTATTAAGAAAAGCGGCCAAAAAGTCTCATCTTGGACCATTAAAATAGCAATGGCCGATCGCTCTTTCGTTGCTTCCCAATCATTGGTTTAAGCCGCTTAAGTGTGCGCAACCGAATGTCGGGGTGTTCGCGATCGCATACACCCCTCGGGTTAATTTGAGGTGCCAACGCAAAATCGGAAGCCTCTATCTGACCCCTTGACTCTCCTTAGAGAGTGGCTCGCACGATGTGAATGGTCGTCACTACCAGCACGGATCTCTTTGTAGAAGTTGGTTTTATTTTGAGTGAAGAAAGATGGACCACCTTACGAATTGCCCTTGCAAGAAAACTGACTAACAGCACCTCGCTTCACGAACGCTGTCCATGGCACACATTTTGTAGACGATCTGATCAGGTCTTTTGATCTACGCCCCTACTCACAAAGAACAAGTGCGGTCCAAACACTGGATTCGCATACTTTGAAACGTCGAACCCAGAAAACATTCCATTGGAAACATCGAGAAGCGAGTTTCCATTTGTTTTCAGCAGAACTGTTTCTGGACCATCAACTTAGACAGGAAGATGGGCCAACGAAAGAATCAAGCAGCGCTTGAAAATTCAAGAGGCACTTGATTAAGCAACCAAATCTAAAACGAAAGGTTTACTATGGAACTCCCAAACCCGATATCACCACGCGTACAGCAGCCACCCATCATCTCGTGGGAAGAACAACTCCACGACCATAATCAGAAGATCGAAGAGTATCTCCAGAATCGCGTCTTCCGCGGATGCACCTACGAATCAACAGTCAGATCAGCGAGAGCTGCACTGAAGCGTCTCTTCGATCTGGTGCCGATCGAGGATCCTAATCACCCTGATGGACACCGCCACATACTCGTGTGGGAGTTCCTGGACCCGGTGCGCGGATCGTCGCGGTTCGGCGTACTGATGTCATCGTTGTTACAGAACAATCTGGCACACGGAACCAGGCGCAGGTATCTTACCGAGCTGCGATCTTTCTGCGACTACGTCCTTGCTAAGCCTAATATCCCGGGCAGTAGCAACCTCACCATCATTGAAAAGTATGGTCCGATCGCACTGCCGTTTACCAAATACGATTTACCAGTGCATACGCAGGACAGGCCCACCAAGCCTCGTTACGCCTTATCCGCAGAAGTGCGTGACGAATTCTATGAGTTCCTGCGCACCGAATACCTGCCGAACCATCCGTTGCCTCACCTGGGGGCTCAGGACTATACGGCCATTGTTCTGCAAGCCGAGATCGGCGCGCGTACCAGTGAGCTTCTGGGGATACGGTCGAGTGGAGCAAGTTGCGACATCGATTGGCAGGCGGGCCGTGTGCGTCTCTTTGGCAAAGCAAAAGCATTTAGCGGCAAGCGTGTGCGAACTGTTCCGCTCACGGCGTTTGCGATGGAGGTGCTGCGTGTCTTTGAGAAAATCTTCAAACCAATGTTCCCACGGCGGCGTGATGCAACTGAATATCTCTTTCTAGACCAAGGTGGAAACCCGCTGATGGCTCACCAATACTTTTACATTTTCAGGAGAATCGTTGAACTAGCTCGAGACGCTGGAGTGCCCCTACCTGAAGACCTTCGCCCTCACGACCTGCGACGCACCTGCGCAACACTTGCGCTCGAACAAAATCCACTGGAATACCGGAAGGTGCTAAGAAAACTGGGCCACACGTATCCAAGCTCAGCCGCTCCTTACCTTATTGCAACTGACGCCGATGTTGAGGATGAACAGGGCGATCTCATCGACATTTTTATCAATCCTGACATTGAGAAACGGAGGAAAAAGTAATGCCTACTAAGTGGAAGTTGCGAGAGTTGTTGAAGGAGCGTGGCGTCAAGAGCGCATCGGAAATCAGCCGAAGTCTTGAGGAGATCGGCCACCAATTGTCGGTACAGGCGGTATGCGACCTGCTGAATCGGCAACCAAAAATGATCCGCCTCGAAACGATCGAGGCAATCTGTAACGCGTTCTACATTCCGCTCAGCGAGTTCCTGGAAGTTCTACCGATGGCATCGCAGAAGCCACAAAAAAAGATGCGAACTCGACAAACACCTTCTGGTGAAAGCGCGCAGCGAGCGCAGGAGCGCGGGGTTGGTCCAAGTATCGGAACAATGGATTATGCCGGATTCTATCCGGATGCGCGAAAGTTTTCATCAGGGTCAACAAAGGTGTGAAGAAAGATGCAAATAACACGTTCGATAATTTGTGAAGAGTGTAAGTTGCCGCGAAAAAGCAGACAGTGGTTTGACGTATGCGACCTGTGTGTACGCAAGCTTCCGAAAGTGCAATGCGGTGGCGTGTCCAACAAAAGTCCGCAGGCTACAACCAGACTCTCCATTTTGTCTGCAATGCTCTAGAAGACTGTCTAAGGTAAAGATTGCTTGTGAAAAGTGTGGGCTGGCTGATTATCCTCGTATCAGCTACCCCGGCCATTGTGGCAAGTGTTACCTCAATGCGGTCCATAGAAAAAATGTGAAGTTGCGCCTTCGGAAGTTCGTATGTTGCGCTTGTGGGCTCACGAAGACCTCCCTCCCTAATGCTGAAATGATCTGTAAATCGTGCTACGAGAAGCGTCGCACCAGCAAAGGAAGATGCACGGCCACCGGATGTAGAGGGTCCATCTACAACAAAAAATTGCAGCTCTGCAGATATCACAATGACGAATCGCTTCGCCCCAAAACGACTGGATAAGTACATCAAGAGCTACGACTCGCCGTTTCCGCAGAACGTCCGCTATTTCTTGGCTCTAACCACGAAGTTAGGATTGGCTAACTGCAATGTCGACGAAAGAAGCGTGCTGGTCAGAGATCTATTAAGTATCGCGCGGTCGGTGAATATCTCCAGAGTCACGAACTTCCTGAAATGCTGACTTGGCAGGCAATTCACGAAGCTTTGCCGAAAGCCAGGAAACGCGGCGAACGAGGTCGAATTAGGGTCCACTTCATTCGCTCGGGCTTGTTAGAGTTGGGTCACCATATCCTGTCTGAGCAGTTCGTGCCGTACCAACGTGAACGCCTAATGGAAAAGTGGTTGAGGTCAACGCCAGTGATGTTCGTTGAGCACGTAACTGCCTTCGAGAAGTGGGCATCGAAAGGGATGTTGAATCCGAAGCTCGACATAAACCTGCATGAAGCGCAGCCTCTTGCCAATACAAGTGAATACACACAACGAACTACTAAGACTGTAATCAGGTTTCTTAAGTGGTGCGTCAAGTGCGACATCTGCTCACTCGCCAACATCACCGAGAGCACGGCAGCAAGTTACAAAGAGACTCTTTTCTGGCAACTGGAGTGCAGCGCGTGCCGAAAACGAATCCCGTTAGACGTCGCTAAGACAAATGAGATTTGTAGTAATCAGGAATGCCAGGCGATCAATTCTTACGTAAAAATCAGAAGGTTGGCTCGTGCCTCAGTTGCTCAAGTCACAGTGAACCTTCGTACGTTCTTCAACTGGGCTCAGCTACATGATGTAGTCTCGGAAAATCCGTTTCCTTATAACACCGACAAGATTCGAAGAGGCTTCACGGTGAGGAATAAACGTGGGCAGATGGTTGAGATCGCAGCGTCTATCAGACGGTACGACGACAAAGTTGTCGAACGCTTCTTTAGTTATATGGCTTCGCCTGACGCTGACCCGGAAGAGGCGTTGATATTGTATTTGATCTTCTTTCACCTGCTTACTGTGACAGAGCTGCGCAACGCAAAAATACCATCGTTGGTGACGGCGGCGGAGAATCCAACAGGTGAATGCGACCGCGCAAGAGATTTCGAGTATTTGCTGCTACCAGTTCGCCAACCGAGTCGGGGGCTACAATCACCGAGACGTGAGGGACCAATAATGAAGTATGCGAAAAAGGCAGCGTGGTGGCTCCGTCCTCTGTTAGAGCGTTATTTCGAGAAGCGAAAACGTATCGGTGTCTCTGAATACCTATTCGTTGGGCGCTATCAGCTGACACAAAACAAGCCAGTATGCGACACACAAATCCTCGATCTGGTACAACGAGCTTCACAGCGTGTATTGAATGGAGTGGTTAACCCGCGGGACCTACGTGGCACGGTCGCCGCGATTAGAGCGGACACGTCAAAGCGCCGCGGCGCGATTCTCACAAAGCTTGGTTACACACGTGGATGGGCCACTCGGTTCAACTATCTCGAAACGTTTCTACTGGAGCCTAAGACGACACCAAGACGACATCAACCCAACAGCGCCAGCCCCCAGCGGGGGCGTAGCGTAGTGAGCGGTGCGAGGTGCGCCGAGCGCGCGAGCGAAGCGGGCGCAAGGGGGAGAACTAATAAAGTAGCGGGCGTTTGATAACAGCGATTCTGTTCGGGAGCGCCGCCAGGCGCTGTAGTTGGGAGAACAGAATCTTCTGTTATCAGATGACCGTCCTTATTGAGGCGCTTTTTGCCGAATTCCTCTGGTTTCGAGGTAAGTCGCAGATGCTCCTCTGCGACGTCCGAGAAACTAAACGATGCGGAGACGAGTTAGGAATGGCGGTATAAACGGAAGGACCAAGTCCTCACTTGGCAAGACTGGCTTTTCGGTTGGCCGAGACATTCAGCCTTCGATTGGGATCTCATCGGCTGCCTTTACTAATGGATCAAATTTTCAAGATGGCTGAAGATAATTCAGGAGAGACACAACTGACAAACGCAGCGCCGTCGGTGAGGAGATCCTGCGTATTCAAGTAGTGTTTTGAAATGAACCTGGCACCCTCTAGCTGGCGAAATTCTCGTTAGTTGCGCGGTTTTCGTTGGCGTTCAACGATGTGCTGATAACGTTCTATATCCTCTGGTTCATAGAACTTTTCAGTTCCACATTTATCGCACCGATGCTGATATGTTTGGCGAATTCTCGCTTGGCCGTGCGAGGGATCGTAGAAGAGGGCTTGCCTAGTTTTGCATTCGGGACATGTTACGACAAAGTACCATTGGAACGGCTTACAAGCAGATAACAACATAGGGGAAAGCTGGCGAAATTTTGTATAGGGAAAGTAGGGCCAGCATAACGGCTTGTAGTTTATCGGGCTCGCCTGTCAATACTCAAACGTATCTAACGGAAGCGAGCTTCAGGTGGGAGTTCACTAAAGAATTTGTCAGGCTTTGGTCGGATTTTTTAACGCAAAAATTTTCGCCGCACTGCGCCATAGGCGCAGTTGCGGCGGGGGCAAAAAAGCCAGCCGAGTGCTATCGCACTCGCCTGGCAATTCTTCTCAGGGGAAACTTTATTGTGGCGAGATCAACTCGGGTCGTCCATCGCGAATCATTTAATACCGACGCAGAAGTGAAGCGTTGAACGCTACCAGCATCCGATAAGCGTCGCTGCGGGCCACGGTAACGGCTCAACCTAACCTAAAGTCAACCGATAGACTATCGACCTTCATTGAGATCATTTGAAAGCTGGCAAGGTCGCTAAGCACACCCACCGTGAGCAAGCCATCGATCGTGAAAGTATTGAAGCGTTCGGCGTCACACCGCCAACTTGGACTCCCCTCACAACCCTACCGGGCTCCGAGCATCAAGAAGCACAAGTCAATCCCAGGCCCACCGAATGTCGTGAGACCAGAATTCGATGAAGTGCCCGGACCATCGAGCCAGTGATCCCACAAAGTCCCGCCCAAACAGCAACGTCAACATGTGCGCCGATCCCCAGATCGATCACGACGGCTGTTCCTTTGACTCTCACCAAAGGGGGGATTCGACACTTCGGCCTTGCGGCAGCGACACATCTACGCCCCATCCAGATCTCCAATGAGCTTTCGCGTCATTTCCCCGACGGCGCTATGGAACCATGGCCGTGGTGTTCGATGCATCTCCGCTTTGGGGCAGCCATTTTCCCACGCTAGTCGATATTTTGGGCTCTGCCACTCATGCTCCAGGCCATCATCGAAAAAACACGTAAACCACTCCAACTCTGCGCCTCTGTGCGTCCATTGCGGCTCGTCGTTGAGGCCAATGGCGAGATGCCTGTCATCTTCTCGGAAATACTCATGGTAAAGAAGCACTAGGCTCGACGTGACGCCAAATTCAGCCAGCACGGGCCCCAGAAACTCACGCAATGTTCCGCGCCTGCCCGCATCAACAAAAACCAAGTGCTGCCCGGACCCTTCTTTCAAGCCCCACTCCCTCAGGTACCGCCTGGTCGCAGCCTTGTCATCCCGCTCCATTCCGAAGCCGTATACCATCGCCCTGGTCAGCAGCAACGGCCGAACGCCCATGCCGAGGCTCAATAGTCGCCCCGCCATGAAGTTCCCAAGGTATTCGGCACCCAGGAGCAGGGGAACGATCAACACGTCTTTGCGGCCGCGACCGCAATCGCTTGCGGCTCGTAGCGCCACGCGTCTCACTAGGTCCGAAAACGCTTCGAGTGCTTCACGCGTACGGCGATCAGTCAAGATAGCAGCTATCGTATCGACCAAGCAGACTCGCGCCTTGTCACGGAGGGCGACATCGACAGCAACGACGCCCTCGGCAACATTAGCAAGCCACTTCAGAATCAACACCATCTTCTTTGCTTGACAATTGCGAAGTCGCTCAAGGCTCGTCTGGTTGTCGCTATCACCGCGCCTGCCGCCAAGCAATCGCCGAAATTGGTTTAGCGCGTCGTCATAGAAATCACACCCGTCGTCAGCCAGCACAATGGCCGCGTACCTCGCCACCTCGTAGATCTGGTAGTACTCAAGCTTCTCGAAATCAAGCCGAGCGATGCTGTCTGGGTCGTTTTGAAGGAACTTCTGAAGAACTGCGAACCGAGGTGGCACATCGGCTTGCGCCACGAACTTTGCTGCTATATCCGACGCTCGCTCCGTCAACTGCCGCAATCGAGGATTCTGGGCGCTGGCCCAAAATTGTGGCATTGATGCGCCGGTCATTGACCTTGATCCTTCCTCTTGGTCACAGTTCGCCCAACTGTCCCTTGCGATCACCCTACGATTAGATATGCAAAGTCGAATCGCGACGGAGCGTCGCTCCTCGGCTTGCTCAGATCGCGAGTCAAGCAGCCTGTCGAGCTGATCGATCGGCGATTGGAGCCGGAACAGGACTTGACGAACGACCTGCTTATGAATTCTAGACCAATGGAGTTAGGTCAAGTGGGTTGGTCGCGTACACGCGATCGATCACCAGCGAACTCCGTTTAGAAAGAGTTCAGTATTCATTCCGGCTAGGACTAAGCCGTCTGGCGATGTGATACCTGCGATATTATCCATCGAATCAGCAGTCCGGCATTTGCGATCTCGTAGAACTGGATCAGCGAGGTGCTTTGCCAATGCCGCAATTTGATCCGTCGAGATGGTACCATCGGTCTGAAAGAAAAACACCCGGCGTATTTCGATATCTGAAAGGTCCGCGAGCCCTCCCGCGAGCGACCTGCCGCCGTGATTAGCCCCGTTGCGGTCTGAGGCGATAATGCGAAAAATCATGCACGTTGCTCCAAGAGGTCTTTGCGTTGGAAGCGATCTGCTTCGATTCAAGATACCGCCAAAAAGTGGTCTTTGTCACCCTCAATTCAGGCTCATCTCCCGTGCAAGCTCAAAACTCGGGAAGCGATTTACATCGTAGTAATTGGATCTGATACAAGTTGACGATTGAGCAAACATCACCGACTGATTAGCCCAGGCAAACGCTCTTTGGTGACAGCCTTTTTAGTACTCCAGCCAGGAAAGGATTTCTGATAAGAGCGCGGCATGCGTGATTGAACTGGGAAAATCCATCTCAAGGTTGCGCTGTTGTGTTAATTAGACCGGACATCCTCTGCTAACGACACTGTCTCAAATTCTTGCCTACGCCTATCCAAGATGATATAAGCCTCGCGTTCTCCGACCTCCAATTCGCTCACGCCGGGATGATTAACATCAATAACTAAATACAGAACAGTAGTCATTGTTTGCTAAAAGGAGCGTCCTCAGTGTCCCAACTAGACTATGAGTCAACTGGAGTGAATGTAGAACGAGGTGACGAAGCCTCAAATATTCTTTTTGAGGCAGCTAAACTGACGTGGTCCAATCGGTCTGGGCGAATTGGTGACATCGAAACAGTGCAGGACCATTTCCGTACCAATCGATTTTTCCAAGTACCATTGCCCCAACAGGACGGACTATGTTTCGGCATGAATTTCGACGGGATTGGCACAAAAGTTGAGCTTGCCGAGCGAATGCAAGTTTACCGAGGTTTGGCTCGCGACTTGTTCGCGATGGTCTGTGATGACGCTGCTTGCGGAGGCGCAGAGCCAATACTTTTTGGCTCGATTCTTGACATGGCAAGGGTTGACCTTGCGGTGGTAAAAGAAGTGGCCGACGGCATGGTGGATGCGGCCCGAATCGCACGTGTCGCAGTTATCAATGGTGAGCTGGCCGAACTTCCGGGGCGCATTTCAGGTTTAGGAACCTCCCCGCTAAATTGGGGGGCCGCCTGCCTTTGGGTAGCTAAACTTCAAAGATTCAGGAACCGTGAGAAACCCTCAACAGGCGACGTCCTGATTGGCGTTGAGGAGCGGGGATTCCGGTCAAACGGCTTTTCGCTGCTCCGCGCGATCTTTTGCGAGCTTACGGATCGACATGGGGAACGCATTGGGACGGACCAGAAGCGGATCTGATTCGTTTCGCTCTGCAGCCCTCGACAATTTACACGCCCCTGTTATTGTCACTGACCGGCGGCCTCGATGATCCTGGTCTCGAACACATTAAGGCTCTTATACACGTGACAGGCGGGGGAATCGAAGGAAGACTTCGCTTCTTTTGTAAACACGCGTCAGTTGGAATCCAAGTTCACTCACCCCTGCCTACTCCGGACGAAGTAAGGGAGATAATTGCACTAGGCAATGTGGACATTTCTGAAGCTTATCGAACTTGGAACATGGGAACCGGATTAGTGGTGGTCACCGATTCAACGCAGGCTGAGGCAGTACTCGAGAGAGCGGGGATAAGCGGGCTAAATGCCCAGATCATTGGCAATATCATCGACGAGCATACTCTCACTATTCCACGCTATGACGGCTCGACTCTTGTTGAAAATCTGCCATAAATACTACCGTGTACCTTCTACCTACTAATTTCCATATCCCGCATACATCCGGTATTTATCGGTACCTTGAAACATCCTCATCTGATTTCCTTTCAATAAGCTTTGAGAATTGTAGCTGGGCAGACCATTTTGAGTTGCAAAAGCTCGCACTTCGGCTTGCAAGCCTTAACAATAAGTTTAAACGAATTGTTATTAGATGTCCCGAGCCAAGTGACGGACCGACTGCCCCTGCGAACGTCCCGCAGCTCGAAGTAGTGGAGTACGCAAGCCGAATGAACTTCTTTGCGGTCCTTCAGAAAGCATACGGCGAAGGACTTGTTATTCAGTTTGGTAATCGCTCGATAACTGCACAATCGGAAGCCCAATTGCAGAATGACCTCCTCCTAGCTCTGCCGGCGAAGAGGTGGGAGACATATCACAATAAGACCTACATTCCTATGCAGGCGGTGTCTGATCAGCGATCTGTCGAATTGTTAACGAAAGGGTTCTCAACGGGAGCGCAAGTCCAGGAATTAGTTGATTACTATTCAGAGCTTGATTTCGTTACGTCGGGCGAATTTGCCACCCTCGTGGTGCATGAACTTATGCAGAACATCGTTGATCACGCATGGTCGTCACTCACTCAGAAAGGAATAGCTGCTGTATCGCTTTGCACAGTAGATCTCGGGAATCGAAAAGACCCCGTAGGCAGATATCAAAATAGGCTTCGCTTTGCTCCCGAGTACGAGAGACAGTTCTTATTAACTTTGCAGGGTCCGGGCTATCTTGAGCTATGCGTCTCCGATACTGGCGTGGGAATACATACAACTTTGGCTCAATGCCAAGGGTCGTTTCCAGAATGGTTTCCCGATGATCACGAGCCGCGGGCCGAGAAGTTGCTCGCTGCCGCGTTTTGGGCTCCAGTAACACGCGACCCCGGCCCTCATCGGCCGGGCCATCGGGGTCTCTACTACGTGGCGGAATCTGTCAGGGAGTATGAGGGCGTTCTTGCATGTCAGAGCGGCGCGCTAGAGTTGTCAATAGTGGCAAGCGATCCTTCATGGAAGGCAAAATATCTTACCCGCTCCCCATTAGCATTTACCGCAGAAGAGAATGTAACGAGTTTGAAAGCTGCAGTCACCGGCACCCATTTTCGCATACTTTTGCCACTGATGGTTCGGCGGCTGCGACGTCGGTATTGGGATCTAAAGCTCTCGCCGATGAGTGTTTTCGTGGCTTTAGAAACCTCGCCTGATGGCTGGCCGAAAGTCGCTGCAGCCCCTTCAGCCCCACTCCCGAATGAGATAGAAGCGGACGCGCCCTCGGCAATGACTAACTTCCGACAGCGCTGCCGCGAGGTTGTCAATGCAACAACGCAAACGTCATCCTCCGAGCAGGGATGGTTTTGGATATCCTGTTCAGGCGCAAGGGGGTGGCGGAAACATCATATACACGTCTTTCTGGAGGAAATCATCGCGGCATCGTCGATACGCACTGTCTGTTTGGTTAACGTTCCGTCATCGGTGTTCCAACCATTTGTTCTTGTTGCGCGTCACGTCACGTCGACGGAAAGCGGAAAGCTTATTACCTTGCTAGACGAGAGAGGGAGGCGCGGGCTTATTTGTCGAACGTATGACCAGCTGCACGTCGACTTTATGCGTTGGGCTGTAGACCGATCTGCATTCCAGCCAGACTCCAGCATTGCAGGAGAGCTTCTAGCCTCAGTCGTCGATCAGTTCGGTTCACTTTTTCACGGGCTTACCTTTGCAGATAGCCAATTCTTGATGGCACGAGCTGGCATTGAGGCGGAGTTCTTACCCACTCTCGAAGCCTACCGCGCAACAACGACAGTGCAAATTGCACCGCAATGTTTCATCGAGGGCTACATAGAGTTTGATGAGGCTCTCAGGGACCTTCATTTTCTGAGGGCGGTAGCCTCATATGTTCACCTTATTAGAAATTACCTTTTGAAGAATGCGGGGATTATTGCAATTCGAAGAGCTGCCACTCGCTTAATAGAGTTTCAGTCCCATCCCGATGATACAAACCTATGGATCATGACTACGCCCGATCCCAAAAATGCACCCCCGGCAGATTGGTTATTGCGACGCTCTCAATTGTGCCTGCTTACTGATGTTATCAGCAGCGGCGACACACTTCATCGCCTGTTAACCGACCTTGCTTTGGAAACCGCAGATCTAGACGGCCCACGCGTGGTTTGCATTGCGCCTTTAGAGGTCAAACTACTCGATGCGAAAGGTGCTTTTCTTCCTACCTCCTTTTCTCAAACGGTCATTCCTGGCATTAGCGAACTTATTCTCACAAACGGGATGAGAGTACCAGTGTTTTCTATCCTGCCTACCTCGGCTAGAACCCACGAGAGTGGCGACCCATTAGCAAGTAGGCCGGAGCCCGCAAGCAACATATTGTTCCAGCCATCGTTGATGAAGGGCGACCTCCCCAATGTTGGAGAAATGGCAGCGTCGGATTTTATTCGGCTAGCAGAGCGGGAAAAGGCGTTGTGGCTAGGTCATATAAGCATAACGCATGAGCATTTCGATCTTGAATTCAATATGATCCGCTTACTCAGGGAGGGAAGCATAGTATTGGGACAGTTTTGCGAGCAGGTGGCCGACCGCGTCATCGAATCGGAGGTGGATGCGATTGTCTATCCGGATGAGTCAAGAATCCACCTCGCTTTGTCAGCAATTGAGGAGGCGCTAATGTCACGAGGGGCGCCGCTTCCGAAAACAATACGGTTGCGCCGCAGTGAATCCGGAGACTTTTTCATTCGACCCGCGGATAACTCGGATCTCCTTGCCGCAAGGTCCCTGCTGCTTCTCGATGATGCTATTAACTCTGGCGGTACAGCCCATCAAATGTTAACCGGAACACTGGAACTTGTCCCATCAGGTGCGAAAGCACATCTTCAAGTTTTGATCTCGAGACAGCCACGTCATGAAGAGCGACTCCTTAGTGAGGTGGCCGCTGTTCGCAACTCCAATTTCAGCTACTCCGCTTTTGTCCGAATTCCCGTCCCGTTCTACTCCGCTATAAGCTGTCCTTCGTGTAGAGCTCGTAACGAAGCAAAGGCAGTAGCGGCAGGACTGGGGCCTCACAGTCCTGTGGCGGCTGTGCTGGAAGACTTCGCCAACAGTCTAGCGCCCACCCATGTTTATGCCGGGGCGCCACCAGTGGCGGATAGAGAGCCTGCGTTGCGTTACTCAGTCCCCGCCCTCGACGAAACGCCGATTAGATGGCAACAATTCACTACTCTCTCGGGAGCGAAAGCTGCGATCTCGTGTGCGGTCGGAATAAAGAGGGGTAACCTTGATGACTTAATCGCTAACTGTACCGAAGGCTACACTTTGCAGTTCCCCCTTGCTGCATTCCTTACATACGCATTGTTCAGTCGGGGAGACATACCGGAGAGTCTACTTCAGTCTTCCTTGACTGAACGTTTCTGGAAGAAGACTTGTGATGCCGTAAAAAAGGCTGCGAGAGATTTGGCGGTTGAACGCTCGGTTGTCAGCATCGCTGCTTGTGAGCTCAGCCTCGCCTGTTGGTGCGCTCCTGCCCGGAGCCGAGGGCGAATGTTCGCAGACCTTGTGAAACTGGGTGAACACTTATTGAATGATACGGCTTTTTATGGATGGCTAATGTTTCTTGCGTTCATAACGCGAGAGACGACTTCGCGTGAGAGTGAGATTCAAGAAGAGATAATTGAGACTCTAACAACGGTGCGAAATCAACTGAGTGCGGTCGGACAAAAAATGCACCGCGGACTGGGTACAGTAGAGTCTTTCATGCGCCTCCGACAAGTGATCCAGGCGTTCAGTGGCGTTCCAATTACGGAACCCTGGCTCGAGGGAGTTGTGGATTTGCTTGAAATGCTTTCATACAAGGCAGGACACACACGTCGGGATTACCTTTCAGAGGATGAGGTAGCGTGGGCAGAATCTCTTCTCACCCAACTGAATCTGGCAATCGCTCAAAATGAAGTTGACGGATCAGGCAGCCCCAACACCGTCGGGACCGAATTGTGGTCAGAGATCGGAAACTTCTTGGATCGGCCTCATCCATATCTGGGCGTCCTTGCCAAGTCACTGA
Source organism: uncultured Acidobacteriota bacterium (assembly GCA_963770215.1). Lineage (GTDB taxonomy): Bacteria > Acidobacteriota > Blastocatellia > Pyrinomonadales > Pyrinomonadaceae > PSRF01. Next base: position 729,506 of record CAVYOP010000002.1, on the reverse strand, counting down.
CGGCTAGTCTCGGAGGGTGGTTCCGCGCAGTACAATATTCCAGCCCTGGCTCCATCAATATTGGCGGCCTATTGGGAGCCGCGACAGTATCTGAGAAGTTAGCTGGCGAACTTAACGACTTACTAGATGAAGCTTTAATCTCGCACAGGCAGCGCATGATAAGGCCCCTTTCAGAACAGTTTGCGCAGATCGTTACCCGCCAGCGAGCACTACACGAGAGCCTATACGCTAAGAACGTCGATGGCGGTTTTGTGTTTAGAACAGAGGTAGAGAAATTGCTTTGCCCTCTGTATGATTTGAGTTCGAAATATGTCACCGGAGATCTACAAAGGGAATTAGCAAAATCTGGCCGGCGCGTTAGCCTTGAGGGATCGCTGTTTGAGTACTTAGACGGAGTGCGGAGTGGAGGAGACGATTCCCCAAGATGGTGTGTGCTGCTCGCCCCAAGAAATTTGGTTGATGACATTCTCGGCGATGTGCTCATCGACAACTTGAAGAAGCATGTTCTTTCTAGTATTCCTAAACGCGCCATAGTAATCGTCCGCGCGGATGTCGTAGGAATAGGCTCGGTTGAGCATCGCACCAAAGTAATCGTGTCGATTGAAGTGAATGGCGTGGCTTGGCCACTCCCAAAGAATTTGTGGACCCGAACTCTAGGCAAGCATAGGGATACGATGTTGAGGCTCTATGGCGGCAACATTCAAATAGCAGACAAAACCAATCTCATTGTTGAGTTCCTTAGCGGACATTTTTGAAAGGGAGAGGGTGATGAAGATTCTCTGGTGTGACGACCAATCTCTAGATGAAATCGAATTTCAAAAGTTCCTGGATGATTGGGATCTCCGCAACAGGCGAGCTGATGTGCTGCGAGCATTCGACGATCAATCAGCTTTGGATTACCTAAAGTCAGACAGCAGTATCGGACTGTTGATATTGGACCTTCTTTGGGGTGACGAACCAGAACACCAAAATCTGGTCCCCACAGGAGTTAGGATATTGGAGCGGCTTCGTGCCTCCTATCCCAAATTGTGGGTCGTAACCCGAAGTAAGATTGATGATTCGGCCTTGCTTGCTCGTCTGGTGCAATCCTTTTCGAAGCTTGGCGTTTCGGATCATTTCCGCTCACCAGACAGAGCTCCCATAGCTATGCTCCGGAAACATGTTATCGTCGAAATGATAGATACGGCTGAAAGCACCGCTGATGAGCTGCCCTCCCGCGGACTTGGGTCGTTCTTGGGAGACTCTTGGAGCGTTGTGATGTTTGCAGATGTTTCCGGCTTTACCGCGGTTACTGAGCAGTTATGGCACCAGAATCGGGCGGCATTGTGCGGCGCACTAGAAGACTTCTATGGACGGGCGGGACAAATGGTGACCAAGCACAAAGGTGTAATTGACAAATTCATCGGCGACGAGTTAATGGCCATGTTCTTCGTGCGACAAGGAGAGCAGAAAACAGCAGTGGCGACCCGCGCTATTGATTGTGCGAGAGATCTGATAATCAACTTTCGGGATCTGGAGCTGAGTTTTAAGAAGGCCATGACTCAGGAGGACGATCTGGTGTCGGAAATTGAGTGGACATTGAAGATAGGAATGGAGGCGGGTGCCGTTCGAATCATGAAACAAATGCTGTCCAATGAGGAATTGGAGTACTGTGCTGTGGGACCGGCAATTAACGTTGCAAGCCGGATCAAGGGGAAGGCCGGACCATATTCAGTTACTCTTGGCCAATCACTTCATAGCAAGCTGACCAACGAAACACTTTATAAGTGTGAGGAACTAGCCATTGATGGTCAGCTCAAGGGAATCGACCCGACGTATAAGTTGTACAAGTTATCACACTGTTAGAACACCCGCTAAGATAAGCTAAACGCCACCTTAAGCGTTCTCTTTGTCATGCTGAAATCGTTCCTTTTTTGGATCCAAGCCGTGTTCGTTGCGCTAATTGTTGGATCGACCTCACACGAAAGGCAGCCTGATCCCCACACTCACATCACCTCCGCAAATCCCACGAGCGTCCTAATCACAAATTAGAAACCAATTGCGGCGAGCACCTTGACGCGATGAAATCAGATTATGACCAAACAGGGTCACACTCACCCACTACGGCGTTGACGGCACAGGCCCTACAATCACCGCCGCAAAGAACGACGCGGGACGAAAGATCGAAGCAATGCTAAAAGGTAACTATAGTCCGCGCCCTTATTCAGTATCGCATTTTTACGATGGTCCTATTCCGCGATCCTTTCTTGGATGGGTGCATAGCTCAATTGAGAACTTGGCAGCGATGACCGCTGACGGAACCGCATTCACGAACAGCTTGGGAGTAGTAGTGCCAGTGGTGATGACTACGAAACCACATACCACAGCGCCCTTTTCACCTGGCCCAGATCACTTGGCAACACGAATCTTCTGCTGTGGCTCGACCGAGAGACAGCCGAAGGAATTCAGGAAACCGCAGGTACTGCTTGCGCTGAACACTCTTGGTATTCACAGCAAGCGCCCGCGCCTGATTAGTATTGCACAACAAATTCTGGAGAGTCTCGATGTGAAGATTTGTCCTGGCGTCAAATTGCTGCGCGTGGCCTCCATGGCGGAGCTTGCGCAGACTAAGTCCGATTGGCGTACCGTACAGAAACTCCAACGTCGCGCGAACGAGTTGATAATGAAGGTGGATCCCGCAGATCACTGGGATGTACGCGGTGTGTTTGAATATCTGCGCTTGGCGGCTTCACCTGGGAAACAATATGTCAGCGGCTGAGTTAAACGAATACACGCTTGAGAGAGTAAAGACGAACACCTGTGCCTATCAGCAACTGCTGCGTAGTGCGCCAGTGTCAGGAGAAGACGCAACCGCGAGTGAGTTGGCCTGTGATCGATTACGTTCGTATCTAGATCGGCAACTTCAAAGGCTTCACGACTGGGCAGAAGGTCCAGTTGATTTGCTCGCGCTCGTCACACGCGACTTGTTAGAACTCGTGTTTTGGGTTGAATACGTTCTTGAGACGGAAGAAAACGCAAAGCGTTTCTTGGAGGAGCAGCGGATTGACCTAGCGGAATTGGTGAAGAAAGCCGTGTCGGCGTTTGAAGCTGAAGCCGGTGAGATGTTTGATGAGAGTCCAGCAGGGCTGACTGAACTTTTAGCAGAGAAGGGAAAACGGATTAGCGCCACAGGACGAAGTGCACTGGACGCCTACACGTTTAAGCTTTGCTCCAAATATATACACCCTTCCTCGTGGCTGCTGATGGATCTCGAAAGTCGTCTCAACTCAGAGATGAATCGAAAGTTGTTTTGGATGATGTCGCTACGTTATGCAGCCCATATCTCAGCCCTGCTGGTCCTCAAGCGAATTGGTCCAGAGGTAAACGTGCAAGTTGAACGCACTGATATTATTTGACGGCACTAGATAGGGCATCGACAAGAGAGTGAAGTTAATGATTGGAATGGCCGAGAATTTTTCCAATTCGTAGTGTCACCGTCGTTGCCATTCGGCTTCGCGCGATTTTCGGACGATGAGAATCGGTTGTTATGATAACGAGCGTCAGAGCTATCGAAGGAGATAAAACTTACATGAGCGAAGATAATGACGAGAAAGCGGAAGAAGCTCGGACAGAGCACGAAAAAGAACGAGCAGAGTCCAAGAAAGCTGAAGCAGAGAATCCGGGCAGCGGCGGGTCTGGCTTCTTTGATGACACCGCATCAGCTAACGCAAAAGATGCCGGCAAGGCAGATGCGGAGGCTGAGCGCGCACAGTCGGAATCAGACGATTAGCAATACACCATACGTCTAATAATTGATACTCGATAGCGCGTCGTGCCCATTCGCGAGTGTGGCTGGCAACTACCGATTCCCGGAACACAACGTTGAGATTCTCATGGCGCAAGTTGAAGTGCGCTGTCCTGAAGTTCAAAGCGCTTCCTCTAATATTCGGACAAGTCTATGGACTGGAATCATTGGGAACGGAACTGGTACGAAACGACCTCCGAACACTTGAAGAGCCATGTTGCCTTAGCGAAAGACGTCCATGACTTCGTCGAACACGTCGCGGCGCACGAACAGATCATATTACCGCAGCCAACTGAAAGCCGCTCCGTCGAGCGGATACTTTTGCGTCGTTTAGGTGAGGAATACCGATCGTTGGAATTGCTCGCGGTTCGTGGACACGGGTTCCAAGCTATGTCCGCTTGCGCCAATTTGTTTGAACTCGCGCACATGGTTGGCCACATCGTTAAAGACGACGCGGAAGCTGCACGCTGGCTTGCCTCAAACAACCGCGACAGGCTTCCTTGGGGCGTAAAAACACTAGTAACAAATAACGGCCGCAAGATTGGATGGGATGATGCGCGTGTTGATGAGGAATATGGCAGGTACGGTTTCTTGTGCGGGTTCAAACATAACAATCCGGTCTTCACCCGCGTTTTGACACTTGCGGGTGATGCAGACTTATATCTCGCGCAGTTCGCACTAGCGGAAGGCGCTCACCTTGCACTGGTTGCGGTGGGTTTGGTGGTGTTCTTTCGGTTTGAGGGAGAACAATGTTCTACAGTGCTGGCTCGTTCCAATGATTTGTTTGCTCGCGCCGCCGTTGCGATACCCAGCCTAGATAGATTTCAATGAGATGTTGATGTGTCGTCATGTCTACAGGTAAAGCGATTAGCGCCAGAAATCTTCCGTTAATTCAGCACTGATATCTTCGCGGCGAGCTTCCTTTTGATAACTTTCGGCGATCCTCCGCAGCATTGCAGCAGTACGCGGATACTTGTCATTGATTTGGTCCGCGTAGCCGCTATATTTGTCGGCCAATGCTCTCTCTTGTCCTCCGCCGTCCGTCAGCCCACGGGTCGTTACGCCCCGATTGTTGAATAGTCTCACCTCGAAACCTCTTTCAATTTCTTGGTTCGAGAGTTGTTCAATGATTTCTGCACGTGTTCATGAGGATATACACCATCCGTACCGGGTGGTGACTCGGCAAGAGCCTGGCCGATTTGTTGGTCCCCGATCGTACCCCTGCCCGAATCGTGTAATTTGGCGCGAGCTTGCGCTACCCAATCCTGTAATAGCTCTCTGTCAACGGAGCCTTGCGATTCCCCAGGACAAATATGCCAAGAGTTGATAATCCTAAACGCTGACTCGGCCCTCGCGGCATTGCGCTCTAACTGTTCATCAGGATCCTGCCTGTCCGATCTAAAAATCAGTTGTATCAATTCTACAAAGAAGTTCGGATCGCGCGAGAGTTCCTGATGCAGGAGTGTAGGACCGCCCCCATAGTTTTCAAGGAGGGGCATAAAGTACCATTCAAGCTTTGCAACCCGCAGATGATCAATATCGGGGGATCGCCTCAATATCTCCATTAAGGTTGATATGTCATATCCAATGTCGCCCCACTGGATCTCTTGTTCCCGAGTAACAGCGATCAGCTGTTCCAGCACCTCCAACGCTAAGGTTGGTTGTACTCTCGCCTCTTCTCCGTGAGAGAAAAGTGCCAGGAAGTCGATGGCAAACTGCGGGCGCTTGTATTGAAGTAGTTTCCTGGTCGCTCTTTCAAAGTCGGTGTCTTTTACATAGCCGGGACGAATCCTCGACCAGTAAGAGTGTTCTGCTTCGGCATCGCCCAAGGATTCAAGCATGTCCCAGGTTTGGGTCGTAAAGGGTAAGCATGACAAGAAATTTGCTTTCTGTTCCGGCGACCAAGTGGAAGTCTGGGTTTCAAAGATCGCTTCTACCCAGTCCCAGCCCTTACTGTGGAACCGACCTGAAACGAAACCTAGAGCGAGGAGAGTGCGCGATTGCTCCTGACTTGCCAAACAGTCATTCAGCAGTACGTCATGGTCTATCTCGATCTCCTCACTTTTGCCTAACACAAAACCAAAAAGATGGGGGTCATCAATCTTCTCGATGATCTGATTTATGAGTGCAAGCCCACCTTGAGAACATAGCGCTTGTAGGGCGCCACTCCTCGCTCTATCAAGGGCCGCCACCCGCAGTTCCCATTTTTTGCCAGAATCCCGAGGCGGTGGATCAGGTAATTCAACTCTCTGGGAGAACAACCAAGAGTACCTATCAATCAAATATTCCGGTGTGAACTTTTCATACAGGGATGCCATTCTATCGACTAATGCACCTGGCATGGCCCAGTCAGCGTCGGGGAATTCCCGGTGTCTGGAGATTATTCTCCTTAGGGTTTCCCAGATGAACATTCTGCTTTTTGATGTAAACAGGTTTATATCGGAGTCGGAAAGCTCCGTGACAATATTGTCCTGCTGCTGCTTCGGGAGTTCAGGCACCGAGCTTAATAGAATCACTCCACCTTCTTCCGGAGGTTGCGACATCCTCAAGCAGACGTCGTACAACTTCCTCTACAAACCGCCAAAATTCTGCGTAAGTCACAGGAGACGGGGTATCGGGTACCCATTCTCTCCAGCGTGGCTGTGATGTCGGGTGTGCGTTGCTATGAGCTTCGGGTAGTAGCGCCACCATCAATTTCCACGCTACATCGGGCTCTCGACGCCGAAGTAAGTCGATTACTTGTAAACGCCTGTCAAGATTCGCTGTTGTTTGCGCATGCCAACCCAGGAAGATTTCTCGTAAACTTCTGATTGGTCGATTAAGGAGCTTGCCGCCCGGGTCAAGGCGTGCAAGTTTCGCCAGTAATAGAGCGGACTGGCTTAAATGATCAGCATGCCAAGCTAACACTTCCAGTGCCCATAGCAGATGTGTGTGGTGCGAACCACCCCCGAATAAAGAATCTTCACTTTCGGAGAAGAGATTAAGAAGCAAACGTTCATCGCCACTCAACCCTTTGTCGACTGCTTCAAGAAATATGGTTGGCGCAGCTTCAGCTAAGAGCGGTAGCAAATCTGCGATAGACGCCCAGAGCCGCCAGTTTTGATTTGCCCGGTCCAGCAGCTTCCACACTATCCGGTCCACTCTGTCTTTTCCGGTAATCGCATCCAACCACGTAATGCCATCACTCCTTGCCGCCATTAATGCCAAGGTTTCGACTAGACCTTCGCGCAGGTAACGAGAATGTGAAGTTTTCGGATCTAGAATAGTGGCGCGCCAGCGTTCACTCTGGGAAAGTTCTAATCCGGGATCTAGAACTTCTAGCACGTCCAAGACGACTTTCTCGAAATTATCAAGATCTTCGCGAGTCAGAAATCTTGCAATCAAGGACCAAGCATCTTCCTTAGAGACGACCAACCAGGTATTTCCAATTCTCCGGACGGGTGAGTCAGATTCATTGGCCCAACGTGAGAGGATCTGATCAACGACCTCGTATTCGGCGCGCGCAACTCTAGCCAAAACTTCTTGGTCAGGCAGATTCGAATCCACCCCACTGGCCAGCCAATACAACTGGCAACAAGCTTCGTGCTTCAGTCGGAGAGGCCCAGGTGGGCCTTTGAACTTCAGGGCTCATCGCTAGTTTGCGCCGCAAAGCCAGGAGGCTTCGTCTTGCCAACGTCGCTAGGGAATCAGCCCTATCCTCCGGGAGTCCCATGCTGACCAATGCTTGTTTAGCCGAGTTTCGACGCAGCCGTGGAATGATCACTGTCTGCTGAGCGGCAGCATCAGCCCTCCCCAAAGGAATAAGGACGTGATGGCCAGCACGAGTCGCGTTAGAAACACCTTCTCTGTCATTAAAGTTGGGTATAAGAATCAAACCATTTTCCGCGGTAACTAAACAGGCGCCAGGCCGCAATGCTCTCAACAACAACACATCTATAAACATAATGTTCTCGTTGTTCTTCTGGTAGCAGTTCAAGCGAACCTGCGAGAAAAGCAATCGCCTCTTCCTTGGAATCCGATTGTAAGGCGCGTACCGAAGGCGCTCCGCCTAACCAAGAATACAGTTCATCGGTGCTTGCACTTCGACCTGAAATGACGAGCTCAGAGCTTAACGGCGGGTTGGTAACATCCGTCCATTCTGACCAGTAGTTGGAGATGTCCACGACTGACTCAGGGTGTTTACCGAGAAGTATGGAGAGCCAAATGTGAACGTTCGGGCTTCTGAGCCAAGCTTCTATGTCGTCTGCATCATAGGCTCTCACGTCTTTCCAAACGCCCTCAGACTGACGCTCGATGATCAATGTCATCTTTATCACGCCACCGCCTCGGTGTGACAAATATGTAGGTTGTTTCCGCCGGCGAATATCCCAAAGGATCAACCTTACGCTTTTCGTAATCCTGATCTGCTTTGGCCCGAATGCCCCTGTTTGTGCCTATCTCCCAGACGGATTTTCCCTCCGGGACAAAAGCGTTACCACTCCCGACATCTAACCGGCCGTCCCCAACCGCCAATAAAAACGCCGTCCCCAGCGCGGAATCCTATAAAATTAATATCCCGTATAGTGGTTAGAACAAGCCTTCTTAAAAGCTTAGGTAGTAACAGAGAAGCATCGTTTCTGTTTGCCCATAGGTTGAGGTCCGTGGCATCAATGTATGTTTGTGGCGGCATAGTACACAGATCAATAAAATGGATTGAACGACTCTCGCTTTCAAACCTCTAACAGAGAGCAACAAGAGGATGTTCGCCGTCAATCACGTCCGGCAGGTGTGACAGCTCGACCGGACATTTGAGCTGTTTGGTGAGACAGAGGAGCTCGACCATTCAGACCTTAGAACGAAGCCATCGCATCACAAGTCTCCTGATAAGCGTTTGCGCCTCCAATAACGGCATCGGGCTAGGCGGAGGCGCCAGTTCTTCCTTTGCATGTCGGGCATCATCACCAACCGCTCCAGCGCTGTTAGCAGTATGAGTGAATAGCCTTATCTTGTTTCTCGTAGCCCAGCCATTTTCGAACACCTTATTTCCGACATCCGAGTGCACGATCTCATATAACTTATAAAGCTCGGTCCAACTTTGCTCACGCGTGCCTAAGAGCCGGAGAGCCTTCGCAGCCTTTTGGTCTGTGTTAGCGAGGGCAACCCACTCTTCAACGTTCGTGGGCTGAGTCGTCGAAGTACGAGTATTGAGCTCAACACTAGAACGCACTTCAATCGTAGCGGCTAGAAATCCCTTAGAAGAGCGTGTGCCATCTTCGTTGAGTTGGACGATCACGTTCAATCCCGATTTGTTTGAAGCCGACGGAGTGCAAACGAGCGGCACCGTTAATAAAAGGAAGCATCTTCTGGGCGCATTTGTAAACGTCATGAGCATCCGACAGCGGTCGAAAGTCTTCGGACTGTAAAAAGTAGTCGCGACCTTCTTTTATTATGCGGAGTTCGGGTAGATTGAAGAGGCGACTTACCGTCTCTAACTCAAATTCCTTACCGGTTAACTGAACTAGCCATTCTGACATTCGTCCCATTTTCCTGGCGACGCTCTCAAGTTTAGAGTGAGACACGTACTCGCGGCACCCTAGTAAGCAGATCGCCTAGTACTCTCGATTCTAAGTAATCGGCAGGCCGAGTCAAAATGTGGAGTTCAAATTGTTTCTGCTTCTCAAGATTGGAGCTCGTGACTTTGCTATGAATTTGAGAGGTAAATTGTAAGCCTTCACAACTGAGCGGATCGCGAATGCAAGCGGTTCTGAAACTCAGGTTGCTGTTAGCACAGTGACATAAAGAAGCTCATTTTATCCTCGTGTCCGTCTTCTAGATTCAAATTTGAAGCAGAAAGACTCGTTTCTAGCTTGGCAGCTTGTCAACCTCCTAAGCCGCCGCGAGGAAGGCAACGGAGGCTACGAGTGGCTCGGAGTTGAAGGTGGAGGAGTCGGAGTCGCTCAAATATCGACTGTAACGACGACAAGGATGTTAGTAATGAGCGAAGAGCAGAGTTTATAATTATGGCAGGCAACGTGACTGTAGAGTATTTTCTTTGTTTTTAATAACAAAAATGCCAATCCGACTCAGCGAATTACAAGCAATTGAATAAATGAAGATGGATATACCTAAGGATTTAACGGAACAGCTTAGCCGTGGAAACTGCGTCGCATTTATCGGCTCTGGCATCTCTGTGGCTTCCGGACTTCCCACTTGGCCCGACTTGCTGCGACAAATGATGAGTTGGAGTGAGGCTTATGGGGTTGTCCTTCAAGATCGCGCCGATATTGAGGCCTTGATCGCGGACAACGAGTTCTTGCTAGCTGCTGACGAACTAGTCCAGCAAATGGGCAACGAAAAATTCCACCGGTTTATCTCTGAAGTCTTTCGTCGACCGGGCCTGAAACCTAACGAGGCCCACCTGCTGGTCACAGAAATTCCCTTTAGCGGCGTCCTCACCACTAATTATGACAAGTTGTTGGAATCTGCTTATGTCATGACTCACAACGGTGAACATCCTCATGTCTTTACACAAATGGATGTCGCTGAACTTTCGGGCTCCTTGCGCTCGGGCGAATTTTATATTCTCAAGACGCATGGTACGGCTGACCGAATTGAAACCGTTGTTCTTGGCAAGAATCAGTATCGCTCGTTAATGCACTCCAACCCCAGCTACCAAAAAGCCTTAGACACGCTTTTCTCTAGTAAGACAATTCTGTTTATTGGTTTTGGCTTGAATGACCCAGATTTGCTCCTTCACCTTGATGAACTTCAGGCGGCTTTTGCAGGCTACACCGGAACTCATTACGCATTGATGGACACTGCCCGTGCGTCTGTCACGATGCGTAGACGGTACGAGGCTGACTACGGGATTCAAATAATCCCCTATACACCTTCTACAGCGGATCACGCTGAGGTGAGGGTGTTTCTAGCTGAGCTTGCGAAAAGCCTTCCCAAAAAAATCTTAGCCCATTCGCTAGCTCGAGTGAGAAAGATTCTTGACGAGGCAGATCCACATTATCGGCTCGTAATCAATTCAGATAATGAACTGATTATTAAGGAAAAGTATCCAGGGGCAGCAGAACACCACCCCCTTACAGTCTCCGCTGCCTTTAGCTTCGACGCTAAGACCCCTGAAGGAAAGGCAGCAATCGAGGCTTGGAATCGGTTTGTCAATACGGGCGAAGAGATCACAATCAGGAGTCCTCAGTTAACAAAATTCCAGGCGCCGGAAATAATTGAACGCTTTACCGAAGTTCCAACTGAGCAGATGGCGGTTACGTTTGGCTCTCGCCCGTCGGGTAAGAAGCTACCAATAAGAGTAGTTGCTCAAACAAGTGATGGAGCAACCGTGATGCTCGATAATATCCATCTGGAGGTTATTCGTCGCGGCAAAGAACAAATGACTCTCAGCAATGAACGACAGGGCGGAGCTTGGAAAATCGAACAAATCATTAAATTCAATACAAATCAGTCCAAGTTCGATTTTCATTTCAACGACGCCACGCAATTAAATGTTAACCAGGCAGTCGAGGCTTGGAGATTTTTCGATGCATTATCGAAAGGAGCAATGATACGAATCGAAAGCATAGAAACCAGCTTGCAACTTGGTCACGCGCATGTAGCCGCTGGTGTTTATGTACCGCCCGATGAATGTCTGTTGGAGGTGCTGGAAGCCCTCGTTATCATTCAGAAAAAAACTGGCGTGCTCTTCAATTCCCCTGACGCAGTATCGTTCGAGGACGCGGAAACTATATTTACAACTCTACAAATCCTTCAGACCGGCCAAATTGCTTTGAACCCACAGTCGATTCTCGTGGAGTCAAACTTGGAACAAGCAAAGAGCGCGCTTGAAACGTATGCTGAAGGTACCAAAGCTTATCTGTCACATTTTCTGGAGGACTTCGGCGCCACCATCTTCGGCAAGAAAATCCCGCTTGGACCTGCCGTCATCATTTATGAAGAGGTCTATATCGCTTCGGATGACTACGAAAATTTGAAACGAGCCGTCGCGGCGGGCTCACCAGAGACGGTGTTTAATGTCGTCCTTACTCCTATCGAAGGCATCTCGCCGACAGCAAAGTTTGTTAACCTGGCTGCCGCCGCAAGACGCCGAGCAACTCAAAAATTTCCCTCCCGTCAAGATCCAGTCATTAACGGCTCGGTTACGAAAATTGTTTGCTGATTCAACTCAGCAGGGGATCCTGGATGTTAGTCGACTGATCAGTTTGCTCCAGCAAGCACGTAATCAGGCCTCTGATGAAGGTGAGCAGCTCAATCCTTTGAGCACCTTCACGCCCGAGCAATTACGCGAAGCCCTGCGACCGCTTGTGCTGAAATTGGATACCGATGAGAAGTTTCTTTTGGCAGGAAAAATGTTCGAACAGGGTTGGCTGACCTCCGGTAGCGCAGCAGAACTGATTAGTGTTCCCCGAACAGTCTTTTTATCTCGCCTTGCCGATTATGGAGTCAACACGTTTGACTTAGATGAAGGGCAGTTGGCTGAGGAGAGGCGGCTTGCCTGATACGGTCTGCGATACCTCACCGTTACAATATTTACACCAGCTTAGTCTGATACACCTGCTACCGGCCGTAGTTGGTCAAATCATTATTCCACCGATTGTGGCAAGAGAAATCTCTGATGGGAGAGCACTAGGGATAGACCTTCCCGACGTACGCACATTAAACTGGATCATCGAGCGTCCGATTCAGCAAGCACGACCTAAGTTGCCTCATATGGTTTAGATCCTGGTGAGACCGAAGTGCTAACCTTGGCTTTGGAAATTGGGGCGCCAAATGCGTTAGTCATCATCGATGAGTCACCCGCTCGCCGAGCGGCGCTTCAACTGGGAATTGGCCTTACTGGCACCCTTGGAGTCTTACTCAATGCAAAAGCACTCGGCATTCTACAGGCAGTCAAACCAGAACTTGATCATCTCAACGCGCTAGGCTTCCGCCTCGCAAAGCATACCCGCGAAGCCGTACTCAAACTGTCCGGAGAATAATTCTTTTCCAAGATTCCTCAAAGGTGGTCCAGTTCTAGTGGTGTGTCGTCGACGAAGATGATCTATGAACAGCGCACACTGTTTCATTGTTGGCGCAGACATTCACTCGGTCTGCGCAGTTTGATAATCATAAAGCTGAAAGCGTCGCTTTTGGAGCTGCGTTTAGCAGCTCTTGTCGACTCTTAAGCCGCAGCGAGGAAGGCAGTCAAGGGCGGAGCGAACTGTTTTGGTTCGCGGAGTTTATCGGAGCGCAGCGCAGACCCTTGACGGCCTCCGCAGCGGAGGCTCGGTAGGCTGCTTGTTTGGATCGGTGAAAGGTCTCGGAGCCGAAGTTATTGAACTAGCAGATGGCAGTGATTGATTGGAACTTCAACATCGACACTTGTGAGCGCCGCATCGACGGATGTTTGGAAAGTGATTAGTGAGAGGAAAAGATCGCGGATGCTCTCGCTCAAATTGTTAGCTCAAGTTCGTCATCAATGATTTGTTCTATGAAAGGGCTGTCAAGAGAAAAATCATCCTTACTACGACCGGCTATCGCTCTTCGACAGCCAGCCCCGCCAGTCTCAATGAAACTCTGCAACTCCCATCGCCACGGTTTTGTTCTTCCATCCTCACCTCAGCAATTCTTTAGAGATTCGGCTGAGCGACCCTTGGCCTGACTTCATCCTGGAAGTGCTGACCATTGTTCTATCTGAGACTCCGGCTCGTTTAGAGCTCGCGCCTACTGCTATTTCAGGTCAATGCCGGGGGGCATACAGTTAGGCCTGGTCCTTAGGTGCGCTTCTCTCGTGCTGCGCTACGCTTGGGACACAAATCATTATGATACTCCCCCGAACCCTGATGAAATCTCTTTCTGCTTCGGATCTGGACTTCTTGGTTTGGCAGTGCCGATGGTCGTGGAGCTTCGCTCTATGCCGCTCTGCTCATGATCATTCTCTCATCGAAGCTCTGGCCCTTCTTCCATACAGCCAGCACTGCTGCCGCAAGCTTCCGCGCCACACTGAGGCGCGCCATTTCCGGTCGCATCCCTCCGGCTACCAGCTTTTCGTAGTACTCTTTGTAGACTCCGCAACTGCAGGCATGGGTCGCGGCACTCTTGAACACACTCTTGAGTCGTCGGTTATAGTCCTCATTCAATCCCCGCGTCTCTATCTTCACCTTGCGCCGGCTCACTCGACCATTCGTCAACTCATGATCGGCACTGCTTCTGGTCTCTACCGCCAACCCAAGATAGGCCCAGAAAGGTCGTTTCGTTCGGAATCGAAATGGTGAATCTACCGTCGCGATGATCTGGGCTACTCTCACTAACCCAAGTTCCGGCACCTGGCTCAGGATGCTCTGTGCTTCATGCCGCCGGCTCTCGGCGACCATTGCTTTGCGCGCCGTTCGCTTGAGCACCTTGAGGTCGTCCATCTGCCTGAAGAGCAACTCCGCACGCATCTTCCGGCCCGCGTTCTCCTGCTTCTGGATCCAACTCTCTCGCTTGCTTTGGTGATATAGCTCTCCGCCTCGATTGGGAATAGCCTGGCTGTTGTACAAAGCCTTGAGCCGATTCCGCACTCGGGAGAGATCTTTCACCACACATTCATAACAACGTACTAACTCCTTGAGGGTGCGGGTGCCGTGTTCACCGTGATAGACCGGCTTGAGAGCGTTGAGTCTGAGCAGGTCTGCTAGTTTACGAGCATCTATGCGGTCATTCTTACTACCCTGCTTGAGCAGATGATTGTGTTTGGGATTGCAGACAACCAGATGCTTCACCAGTGGCTCGACAACATCGTAGAGCCAGAGCGCATGATTGCCTTCCTCGAAAGTCACATGGACCGCACCGCGCAAGCTCTGAAAAAAGTCGCGTACAGCTTGTGTTGAGGTCTCGATGATCGACTGAGAAACAACTTTGCCATTAGCGTCCAGCACAGCAATCACGATGGTTGCTTTGTGTACATCCATGCCGACATAATAAGTCTTCATAGGGCTCTCCTTTGGGCGGAAACTTCAGGTCGTAGAACAACCTTAAGTTACCACTCGAGGGGGCGCCCTTTCATATATCAGTTCGACGGGAATTCCTATGAGTCGAGCATAGGCGAGCAGGATAGCGAGCGGTGGTTCGTTTTTGTCGAGTTCGTACTTGGAAATGGTCGTATAGTGAATAAGATCTTGAACACCGAGTTGTTTGACCATCTCTCCTTGAGACATTCCTAAGCTGAGCCGAATTTGCAGAAGCTTCTTTGCAAGATGTTTCGGACGGGGTCGCGAGTGTCCCCTGGTTATTTGAGTTTCGGTGAAAAGGTTGAGCTGTGCGAATGACTGGCGTCTACTGGCGGCATACCCAAAAGAATTCAAGGGTGGTTATCCACGTGTAGCTTACGGGAAATCGAGAATCTGCGGATTGTGTAGCTCGTCTGCGAACTCTGTGATAAAGCCTTCCGCCTGTTCTGTATTCTTGAATATGAAGGCTGTGTTGAAATCTGTAGAGAACAGAGCTAGGAACACCTGAGATGTAACCTTGAAATGTCACTATTATCACGCCGGTCTCCGTTTCTCCACCTGCTGCATGAATCCGCCGTAGTCGTTCCAGCATTGCCTGATTGATAGCCTCAGCATAGAGTTCATCCGCATTTGGAATGTGACCGACCTCTAACAGGTGAACGTTGGTGCCAAGAATTGCCAGCAAAGCTATTCCAGCTCCGTCAGTGCCTATTTCAGCATCTTCTGGCACATCCATTAACCAATCGAGCAGTTCATGTTTAGTCGTCGGCATTAGTTGCCTCTCTTTCTTCTCGCGCAGAAGGTTGATTCGAGTAATCGACAGCGCGGGCCAACTCACTTCCAGCTGTCACCTGAAATAGGAGGAGCTGAGCTGCAAGTTGGCCCGCGATTGTTTTCCAGGTACCTATTTGGCTTTGGCCTTTTCGATTAACGCGATCTCTTTTGTGAGCGCGTCACGAAAGCGCGTGAGGATGGCAATAAGCAAATTGATTTTGGCCAGGGATCGACGACGCTCGCGCTTAGTGCCCAAAAAGAATTCGATCTGGACTCTGCGCCGGCAATCGGCAATGGTAAGCATGTTGTGACCCCACCTGTATTCGCCCTCGTTGGAGGATTCAACCTCAGCGAAGATATGCGACGTATAGCCGGTTGAGACAGGCGAGAGGAATGAACGCTTGCGAAGAGAGAAAACATTTTTCATGTTAGCAACCTCGGAGGAAATGATTACGTGAAACCTCCGTGTCTCTGGGCAAAACTATTTGTAGTGTCGCGCCTATTGAGAGACAGGGAGGCTGGATACGCCAAGAACGCAGCGTGCGGCTTATCTGGTCCAATGCATTAGCTTTGTCTTTTATGGACCAGGGCCAGCGAAATCCTTTCTGCTGATCGTAACCCCAACAGAGTAGCCGACAGCTACTTCCTCCCCAGGTGCAGGAGTTTGGTCGATAATCAATCCAGGTTGAACGGCCGGATCGTAACGTGTCGCCAACAGACGAATATTCAAGTTAGCGGCGTGAAGCTTCCTCTCGGCGTCTTCATAGGTCAGTCCTTTGAGCACTGGCACCTTGGTTTGAGCTGGTCTAGACCGGCGCTCACGTTGGACGTCAAGACTCAGCGCCAGAAGCGCAATTGCTGGCAAAACGACAGCCGACAAAACGACATACACAACCAGCAGCGTCACAAGAACTCTGATAAGCAGTTTGTGTTTGCCTCGTACGGTGTAACCAACGAGGACGCCAAGTAAGAATCTCATTACGACGGTTCCTTTTGGAGATTTCTTAGTGAATCACCGACTCGTTAACCGCCTCTTTTTTCTTATTGGTTGTGTTGAAGAATGTCGGTTGAGGAAAGCGTGAGGGAGAGGTGTAAATTTCGCGGATGATCGATAAGCGTGATCGGCATACGGTCGGCGTCAACCGTACGTTTGGTTGTTTCGCCACTTGGTCCACCTGTAACAATGTCTGATCGATTTTTCTCACCCGCTGATCGGCGTGCAGAGTTTGTCTGTGGAACTGAGCGACGGCGCCTTCGGTCGCGAGATCGCGGCGGCGCGCACGTTTGGTTTCACGGAAGAGATCGAAGCGCTGCGCCGGGCGAATCTGATTCGCGGTGGCTCACTAGATAATGCGATCGTGTTAACGCCGGACGGAATGTTGAACCAGACGGGGTTACGCTTTCGCGATGAGTTTGTGCGTCACAAGATACTCGACATCATCGGCGACCTCGCGTTACTCGGAATGCCAATCATGGGTAAGGTCGTCGCCGAACGCAGCGGTCACATCATGCATGCCGGGTTGATATCGAAACTTCAGCGCGTGCGCTCCGCGTGGGACATTGTGGATATGCCTTTGCAGCGCGCCACCGCTGAACTAAGACAGTATTCCTCTCAATTCTGAGCCCAGAACTCTTGATTCGGTAAGCAGTCAGGCGGCAATTGCTGGTTGCGCCAGGCGGCCGGCTCTGATCCGTTTAGCGGCCTCGTCCCACTCTTTGTCGATCTCGCCGGAAAGGCGAAAACACCAGTACGTAAGCAATACACTCAGGACCATGAAGCAAAAGCTCGCCGTAATGCTTATCACGGTATTAGCCGGATTAATCACCCAACCGATCTCAAAGGTGTAGCAATCGTAGGAGAAGATCGCTACCTGCACTGCGACAGGAAGCACGTAGAGATATCTCACCACTTTGCCCCAAGGTCTCTCTTTGGGCTGGGTCGGGCAGAGGATAGGTGGCACCGTCAAGACCTGGTTCATGGAGAGGTACTTATAACAATACTCGAGATCCTGCACGTTTCTTGCTTCATCGAAAGTTGAATACAGATTGAAGTACTCGCGCCACAAGCTGAACCTGAACCACATCAAGATAACCACGAAGCTAAATCCACCGAGCAATCCGAGGTCGTTTACGTCGAGGACTATTCCAAGGACTGGAACGTTAACCACCAGGATTCGCTGCTGCAAAGTGGTTTCGAGCCGTTCGGCATATCTCTTGAGCGACTCACTCGCGGTAAAGCCCGCCATCTTGATCCATCGTCGTGCCTTGTCAACATCGCGACCTTTGAGAAATTCTTCCCGTTCTTTCCTCAAGTTCAACAGGAACTGAGCCTTCTCCGGTCCAGCTTGGAGCGTTCCCAGCTCTTGATTGATCTCGTCAACGGCCATAACAGCTTCGGCTGTTCGGACAAGCTGGATTCTCGAGCTCAACCAACTCCACTCGACGGCGTTCCAAAAGGCGCTGAAGGCTAAGACGCTAGAGATAATGAGCACGATCAGCACGCGTCGAAATCGCGCCGCCGACGCGATGGTGGCTTCGATGAACGGATTCAGGTAGTCGGTTCCTTGAGGCTTCATGAGCGTTCTCCTTGCTTTCTAAATGTTACCGGCTTAAAGGCGAGACTGGGGATCCAACTGGCGGGCACACTACTACATATTTTTGGATCATCACAAGTTAAATTGTTTATTTAGCGCGTGCTTATTGGTCAATTAATTGGGCATTATGCTCGTACTTCATGGACAATTAGGCTATACTGTTCGCCCATCAGGAAGGAGACCACTATATGTCCTCAAGAGTGATTCAGCTCCAGCACGCTTATGACGAACTCTCGAAACTCTACAAGAACCCGACGCGTCCCTTGCAGAGAATTGCGGCCGTTAACCAGGAGACCGCACTCGCTGAAAAGTATGCGACCTTGTGGACCACCTTTTTGCGCGCCAACTTGAGCAGCAGGAAATCGAAGCCTGCCGTTTACTTCAAGGCGTTGTCCCTCTTGTTTGAAGTTGACATTTACAGAGGACTCTCGCCGACGGTGGAAAAGTACTTGGATGCAGAGGCGCCAACGCTAATGAAGGAGTTGGAAAGCAGAGATGAACGTCAACGGACGATTCAATTCAAGGACCGCAAAGCCCGCTCTGCCTGGAAAGCAAAGATACGTTGCTGTGTATCGCACTTAGAGAGCAAGAGAAAGACTCGCAACCTCGCGGTTCTCGCGGACGAATTGCGAACCATTAATGAATTCACGGAAAAGTATCTACACAGGCCGGACGAGGATCTACCTGCCTGGACGACTTGGGCGTTCGTGCAGGCCGCGCAAGCACGTATCGCTCGCGAGCACCAGGACTACTCGGATATGCAGGTCAAGATGTTCCAGGTGGACCAGTGTCTCGATAAACGTGCCTGCGAAATAATCGAGAAGCTGTCGGAGCCCAAGTTAACGGATGCTGAAATCGATGAGCTCAGTGACGATCTTATCTTTATTCGGCAGAAGCAGACTCTTGCGAGCTTATTCAATGTGGGCTTAGCTGCTTTCCAGCGAGGCTTTTTACGAACTGCGGAAAATGCCTGTCAGGCGGCGAGGCTCCCCTTTCGCCTGCACGGTCAATACTTCGACCGCCTGTTCAATGACTTGATCCTTCTCTCGATCGAACGAGCAAGGACATCCAGACATGACCTGATCACCTTTCAGCGTCTCAAGTCTGACTTACAGGAAAATATCCTCCCTCATCTCAAACCCGTGCCGGGGCCGGGAAACCCACGACTTTGCGTATTCGCGCTTCGAGAGTTAGCGGTCCTTCAGTATTACTGTGATGAATGTGAGGAGGTATTGGCAACTCTGAAAGAAATGGAACAGGCGCCTGCCAGAGATCGACAGTGGGACTCGCGCATCGGCGTTCTGCGCGCTCGCGTCTTCTGGCGACGGTGGGTTGATGCTCCTGCAGATTCGAAGTCCGAGGACGTCCTTAAGCAGGCGTTGGCGTTCGCGGTCAAAGCGTTTGATGACGCTTCGGGTCTCAACGGTGCTATCAGCACCTACAGAGACGCTAGGAATTTGCGCATGACTCTCGAGGCGTCTACACACAAGAGTCTTATTGACGTGATGGAGAGTTTGCTCATCTACAGTTCTGTTCAGTTGGGCCTCAAGGATTTTGCTGAAGCCCAGAAGAGCGCAACGACCGTTATCGAGCTGGCGGCTGACGAGAACCCCAGACTCCTTGCTATGGGCCATTTGGCAATGGCGGAGGTGTACGTTGAAACGAAACGCTTTATTGCCGCCGATCAGCATCTGTCGAAGGCCCGCAATCTGGACAGCCAAATCGACCATGAATATGTGAGGGACAGGAGGATCGCGGTCGAAAAGCGCGTTTCGCGCATCCTAGATCTGGATAGTTTCACGGCGGCGGATTTCGCGAAAGCCCAGGACAGATTGATGGGATGGTTCATCGAACACCGCACCACGAGAACGTCAATTAACGCGGTGGCTTCTCAACTCAAAGTAGACCGAAAAGAATTCGGGCTTATCTCGATCGACTCGCCTCACCGAATCATAAAAATGACCCTTACCAGCATCTTACAGAAATAAAGAGACGCTACAGAAAGAAGCGTTCTGAACTATAAGCCACTGCACACAATGTCGTGCAACCTAATAAGCGAATGTCCCATCTCGATTGATGACTTTGGCCGCTCGCAGGTACATCAGATCAAGGCGTTCTTGATACTCGGTAATAAAGCCGACAAGCTCTGCCAGCAATAAAGATCCGCTCTGTCGCCAGCAAAATACAGGACCACCACTCATTCCACCTAGAGAGCCCCAGTTCATTCCTTTGTCAATTGTTACAATGTCATCCTGAGAGTGCACTTGTATTACAAAATGTTCCTCCCCAGACGCTTGCACCTGACTTGCACCTAAACTGAAAGAATGAAACCGAAGTTCGTGAGGGCTCAACTGATCTCGCCAGATGCCAGGGTAGCCCGCGAGGCAAATCACATCGACGTCGGAGACTGCACCGGGTGGCCACGAATGCGGTTCGACAAAGTTGGAGTCCTCTGATCTTTGTACATCATCTCTGAAGACTGTCAAATCAAAAGTCACTAGATCTCGTTTTGGATCTTCGTCTATAAGCTGTAACAGCGGATCAAACTGAACTGGACCTATCTGTAAGATAAGATTTGCCCCTGCTTGCTTCAATTGACGGTAATGCGCCAATACGTGGTGACAAGTGACACCCAGATACAGTTGATCGAACCTCAATAGAGTCATGGTCGCACTTGCGATGGGTCCGCCGCGCGACAGTGGCAACTCTCCAAGAAAAACAGCTTTTGCAAAGCGCATTGCGTAGCGGCTCATCTCTTTGTGTAGCGGACTCGGCACCTGACGATCTTCCATAATCTGGCTTCTCAACAGACGTTTGTATAATGGGGTATTCTAGTTCGCTTCGAGTTGCGGCTTCTAGTTGCGCAAATGGAGACCAGCGATTAGAAGCTTGCAGTTGGGTGACCAGTGCTGAAGACCGTTCAATGGCCATATTGCCTCCAACTCCTGAGAGTGATGAAGCGAAGGAACTCCTTCTCGCCAATCGCAAGTGCGTGGCGTTTCTGGGCGCAGGGATAACAATACCCCCGGGTGGAACATGGAAGGGTTTGGTTGGCGAAGTAGCGGCTCGATGCAACGTACACTTCGATAAGAAAACACAGACGACTGAGTATCCAACCGTTATCGACCGTTGTATTAGCGCTGATGAGAATGGGTGTAACGAGGTGCTTCGGGTCTCCCTCGCAAAGCATGTGGTCAGTTCCCGAACCGCTCTGACTGATATTCACCGCCTGGAGTTGAAGTCGATCGTCACCACAAATTTTGATCCCTGGGTAGGAGACCGTTCAAGGCACAGCCACTACAACAATGGTATTCACGTTTATCCTGATCTTCCTCTACATCTCGGCTCGAGCGGAAGTATTTACTATCTTCATGGGAAGTTTTCCTCTGAGGATCCCAGAGCCAGTATTAGCAAGCTCATTTTCGGCCAGCAGTCATTTGTCGAGGCGTATGAGAATTCTCCGCTACTACCAGGGTTTCTCTTAAACCTTTTCATCTATGAGAACATAGTATTTATTGGATTCAACCCGACAGAGAAGTATGTAAGCGAACTCCTCAGAAAGAGCATTGCAGTTCGTTTGGCTATTCAGGCGGCCAGCGTAACAGGAAATACCACGAAGCGATTCCTACTGACCCCGATGCCGCGCGGCAAAAGCGCGGCCCAACGCGCCAGGGAGGCCGCGTATATTACAAATGTTAGAGCCTTGGATATAACACCAGTTTTTTATGACAACTCGACGGGTGATCATGTTGGAATCGAAGAACTGTTATCGAAATGGATTGCCGACAGCCAACTGGAGGACCGACCGGCCTTGTTCAAGACGGGATTTGATGATTGACACTTTCGCTGTAATGCTAGATAGAGGTAGTACAAATGACTGAGAGCACATTCGGCGCGTTGCTCGCGGAATGCGATAGAGTCATCGCTGGGCCACCTTCAGTGGAGAATCTGGAGCGGTTCTCTGCGCTGGTTAAGGATCCAACGTTGTATCTCTATGCATTCAACAAGTTGAATAACCCCGAATGGATCAAAAAGCTTTGGGACAAAGGATTTTTTGCGAATCCTCCGGGACCCCAGATTGATGAGACGAGCAACTTAATAAGTTTTCCCCCCTGGCCGGAATCTCAGCTGTTGAGTCGTATGGCTCGATTCGAACCGGAGATCGTCCTCGATGTCGCCTTACAGGTGCCATCAACGAGTAATATCAGTGTACATCTGGATCTGCTGCGAGCGGCTTTGGAGATGCCGCCAAAACTCTCGGCGAAGTGGGCCGAGAGGGAAATTTCCTGGTTGGAAAAACAGGAAAAGAAGATAGGAGGCTTTTGGGGCAAGTCCCTTGGCTCGATTATTTCGCACCTCGCAAAAGGAGGAGAATCCGTGGCGGCTCTTGCCTTCGCCCGCAATGTTTTGAGGGTGCTACCGGAAAGCACCGATGACACGCGCAGTACGAGTCCCTTCGCATTGAGGTCCGAGCCGTATGCACTCTTTGAACCTTACGAATATGAGATCATACTCAAAACAAACATTCCGGATCTTGTCACGTTCACCGGGATGGAAGCGTTTACACTCTTATGCGACCTATTGGACCAGTCAATTAATTTCTCGCGCTCCACCGTCGAACCGGCAGTCAGCGAGGACTATTCGTACATTTGGCGACCGTCAATTGACAGCGCCCAAAATCACGGGCTGTCCGACGTCCTTGTCTCTTCAGTTGTGCGCGCCGCGGAAAAACTGATTCGCGATGATCGTATCGATGCTCCTACAGTTATCAAGGCATTAGAATCTCGAAGGTGGCGCGTTTTTTACCGTATCGCCCTCTATCTACTTCGACTTTTTCCGGAACAGTCCGCCACACTCATCGCGGAGCATCTCACAGATAGTTCATTATTTGGTCAGGAGAGCATGCGACATGAGTTCGGTTTGCTTGCAGAACAATACTTTGGGACGCTCTCGAAAGACCAACAAGAAATCTACCTCAAGTGGATCGAGAGTGGGCCGAGCGCAACCCTGGAAGAATACAAGGCGCGTCTACAGGAATGGAGTGATCAGGTGCCAACTGACGATGAATACAAGCGGTATGTAAGTACGTGGAAGCGAGACCAGTTGGCTCCGATTAATTCGAGCCTCGTAGGGAAATGGAGAGAGCTATATGACAAACTCGTTACTGAAGTCGGAAAGCCAGAACCAGTAGAATCATCGCCTTATTTCGCTTCAGACGTTGTTGAGGCAGAGAGTCCAAAGTCTCTCGACGAGCTTGGCTCAATGAGCATTGATGAGATTGCTAGCTATCTCAAGAAGTTCGGAGGGCCTCCAGACACTGATTGGGGAGCCTCTGAAGCTTTAGGGGGGACGCTCACTACTGTTGTGGCGTCGAAGGCGCTGAATTTGCGCGGGATGCCGGAAAATTTGCAACTGTACAACTAGTCTACGTTAAGGCGCTGATCTCGGGTTTGCGTCAGGCAGTTGAGAACGGGTCCGTGATTTCATGGGGACCCATACTTCAGTTGTGTTACGAAACCGTAAGTGATCTGGCGTCGCCTGCTGAACAAGAGCGGGAACGGCAGGTGCTCGATACAGAGTTCCGGCGACGCGCATTGTCTCTGCTTTTGGTGGGATTCAAATCCAAGCCAACTGAGATTCCGATCGAATTCCGTGATTACTGTTGGCAGATGTTGCGGCCTTTGACTGACCATCCTGAACCGACAGCGGAGTATGAAGCGCAATACGGCGGACAAAATATGGATCCAGCCATGATGTCCTTGAACACTGTTCGAGGCGAGGCCATGCATGCGGTTGTCCAATATGCGCTCTGGGTGCGAAGACAGATTGAGCATACTGAAGATGCCGCGCAGAGACTAGAGCGAGGCTTCGGCGAGATGCCGGAAGTAATGGAGGTCCTTGATTACCATCTCAATCCTTCCCACGACTCAGCGTTATCAGTGCGGGCGGTTTATGGTCAGTGGTTTCCTTGGCTTCATTTACTTGACAAGAATTGGGCCACAAAGAATGTGACCTCTATATTTCCCTTGGACCCCATCTTAAGGGATTTTCGCGATGCCGCTTGGCATACCTATATTGTCTTTTGTGCACCATATGACAATGTATTTGAGTCCTTGCGCGACGAATATGAAAGAGCTATTGATCTCATTGGGGTGCCCGCTAAATGGAAACAGATGTACGGAGGGCCTGATCAGCGTTTGGCGGAACACCTAATGATTCTCTACTGGAGGGGCCAACTGAAACTCGGTGAGCCGGAAGGCGTATTACAGCACTTCTTTAGTAAGGCAGATGACGGGCTTGCCGGACATGCAATTGGGTTCGTCGGTCGTAGTTTGAACAATCAAAAGGAACGCGACAACATTCCACCAGCGATAATTGATCGACTTACAAAGCTGTGGGAAGAGCGGCTCACAGTTGCCAAGAAGGACACAAGGCGATCGTCGCACAGAAATGAACTTGCTGCATTCGGATGGTGGTTTGTTTCCAGCGCGTTCGACGAAGACTGGGCCGCACGCCAGCTGGAAGATGTTCTCGCAATTACACCGGAGGTCGAAGCTGATGACATGGTTGTAGAGCGCTTAGCGAAAATTGCGGCTGCAGCGCCAACTACAGCAATTCGATGTCTTAACTTCATGGTGAAGGGAGCAAAAGATTACTGGCGAACCTTAAATTACCAGGAAGAAGCTCGGGAGATTATTGCAAAGGCAATCGCATCCGGATTAACAAGCGGCGAACCCGAAATCAAAACGCTCGTGGAAGACACGATTAGCCGGCTGATGGCTCAAGGTCACTTAGGGTTTCGAGATTTGCTTTCCACCGTGTAAAAGCCTTCGAGGCTCTCGACGACGAGGTGACTCTCAACTAGGAGCCTATCTATTCGAAATAGTAGTGGTCGGGATCGCAAGGATCGGAAGATCTGACCATTCCTGTCCTATGTTGCCAAAGCTTTATAGTGTTTTGGCGTCTCTGGTTTATATAGACCCATAACCTCGCATGGGAGTGATTATCAATACAATATGAGCTGTCGATTTTCAATAACCTAAACGGCGGTCGCTAACAAAGCGAAAACATAAACAATGCCCTCTGCTAATCTCACCGAAAAGGATTCTAGTTCTGAAGTGGTTGGGCTGTCTTACGATCTACTAGACAGGATCTATCAAGCTCAGTCTGCCCCTCACGTTCATCACGGGCTGTGGCTTTCCGGACTCGAAACTCGGTTGCAGGCAAAAGATACATTAGGCACTTGGTTGGCGGAAGGTCTCGCACTTAAGCCTGGAGAGAATTGCGTTGATATTGGGTCTGGCTACGGTCAAATGGCGCGACAGTTAGCAAGGGCTACGCGTGTTCGCGTTACGGCGATTACGAATTCAGTCGTCCAACATTCCAGAGCATTAAGTATTAAAGATGTTGCGTCGGTCGAATACCGACTAGGAGATTGGTGTACGAATGATCTCCCACCAGGTGAATTTGATGCAGCTTGGGCAGTCGAAAGCATTGAGCATATGTCCGACTTGGATCAAGCTCTGTATCAATGTCGCAGGGTACTCAGGATAGGAGGTCGTTTAATTGTGTTGACCTGGCTAATGCGTGAAGAATGCGTTCGATGGAAACGCAAGGTCTTCCTTGATGCTATTGTCAAGGATGCCGCACTTGCTCGGCTCCGAACGCTACCACAGATTACAAGATCCCTTTCTCTTGCTGGTTTTACTAATATCAAGACATTCGATCTCTCCGATAACGTAGTGCGAACATGGATTCCAACAAGGAAGGGAGTATTTGGCCGCTTGGGATTGATAACCGACGAGACATTGGAGCCGGGACTGTCTTGGCGAACACTCCGGATCGCCCTGGCGTATAAGCTCAATGTACTAGGCTATTGTGCAATCAAGTCTGTCGCTGCGAGCGGTACTTCCGGTTGACCAAGTCTGGATGTAAATTGTTGTTTCGCCACCGTTAAAAGGGTTCACTAATTTAAATCCTTACATGAAACAGTCCCTGATTCGAAACTTCATATTTCCATGCCCCAAAGCGACCTCGTGAGTAAATCTCATGTTATTCACGATATTGTAGAATTTCGCTAGAACTTCGCTAGAACCTTGTCGCGTCCTAAAGAAGGCATGGAATAGCCGTTAGGGCCGAATATCTCCACACCTAACGATTTCATCGGTTGAGGCATAAGTCCCTCGCGACGAAGCGAGTCAAGGACAAGCGTTGCAAGTCACCGACGGCAATGAACGGAAGCTAACCCTTCAGCGAATCCACTCAGGAACGTCAAGTTGCGCTAATCGGTACGCTGCGCCCGAGTCCTGTACACCAACACAAGAATAAGACATCTACGTTCGTTCGTTGCACGAACATGATCGAATCGAAAAGCTAAAAGACATTTGAGCGACATTCGCACTTACAACCATTATCAACTGAAAGGCTCTTCGCTTAGACGTATATCTCCAGAATTCGAATTAATTCAGCTACTGAAGCGTCGAAAGAGAATAATCTTCGCTTCGAACGCGCAGTATGACCTAGCGCGGAGATAGCTGCCCTATTATGAAGGATGTTGGCCAATTCGTTGTAAGTAGAGAACGTAAAACCAAACCCTTCTCGTTCTATAAGCCTTTTCATTGCGGATTGTCCCTCACTGGGAACCACTAGAGGAAGACCGGCTGCCAAATAAGCGCTGTAACGATGTGGAAGGTTCATTTCTTCGAACCTGGCGGCTATATCAGAGGTTGAAACTTTCGAGTGCATAAAGCCGGCATCATAGCGCGACCAATTTGAACAGAAATCCTTGGGTTCTACATATCGATGCAGGTGGACATATGTTAGCTCCCCTGCTAGCTCCTCATAAATGCGCCTTGTGTCAGGGTCTCCAGTTATCTGAGCGTTGTTCGTTTCCTTCACCATGTACCCATAGAGATGAACATGGACTCTCAGGTTGTTCATTTCACGACACAATTCTCGAACATCTAGTCGGCCATGATTTGCACTCAACCCCCCAGCCACTAATAGGTGCGGTTCGCCATCTTCCTGATATGCAGATAGGGCGAAGTCATTAGTCATGTAATGTTCGCTTATCAAGTCTGCGTCCAAGATGTGCGCGGTGGATTCTGTTACTCTATAAACGGATTTGAAGTAATCAAATGATTCATTATTAATGTATATCTGGCCCGCCGTTTCTAATAGTACGCGACGCTCCTCACGTGTCGGAACGCACGGATGCTCTTTGTAGTGCCTTATTATTGGAACCTTGACACCGTGGTCTAACAGTTCCAGGGTCGCTTCTGTGGAATTGTCAGCTGCATTTAATAAAGAATACAGAACGTTAATGTTGTGCAGAGCGATTAGATACTCAACCTGAGCCGGGAGATTTCTTCGCACGAGAGGGACACTGGAAACGTTTGAACTTAGCCTCAATAAATTTGGATGAAATTCTGTATAGGCATAAACCAGTCGCTCAACTCGGTTGGACAAGGCGAGGATTCGATCCTGGTTTGGACCTAAGCTTCCGATGATCAGGATTCGTAAAGGGCAAGGACTCACTGAATCAGCTCAACCACTTTAAAACCGAGCTTCCAACCTAAACTTAGTAATCATACCGAGACTTCAGAATGAGTGAGAGGTGAAAGCCTTCCTTCAAGTCCGGTGTCTCTCGCGTCGACTGAGCGATCTTGCACCCGCAAGGCTTTGGTGATCGCAAAGTAATCAGGTTCGCGAGTGAACTGCGAAAGTTCATCGAGGATCCTTCTTCCATTGTCTGTCAAAAGTTCCTGTCCCTTACAACGGAAATTTTGCTCACTTGCGCACAACTCTTCGACCGTTCGTTTGAGAGGCTCAAGGTGTAAGTCAGCATTTTGCATACGACCAATCATGTTGTAGTAGTACATTATGCCCACAGTGACACACGCTGAATGGAAGGATTTATCGTAAGGCCGACGAGTTTGCCTGATCGCAGAGATGGTTAAGGCTTCCTCTTGCTCTAACAACTCAGGGATCGGCATGATTCCGCGAACCATATCTTCGAGGAAGACTACGTTGTGCACGAACTCGTGAACCAACATTTCCGCACAAAACTCAACCGTCCAGTCAGGTTTGGGACTAAGCCATATAAAACCAATATTTGAAGAGACAGAGCCACCGTCGCGTTGAGGAATCCGATAAATACCGACGGTGGCCACAACCTGAGTCATCAACGAATATAGATCGGGTAGCCTTCTAGCGAGGAGCGTTTTGGCATCATTAAGAAGATTCTTTAATTCATCCCGTTCATTTATTTGCACGAGGTGAACGTTATCTATTACTTCTGAAGGCGAAAAAACAGTCCTTTCGATAAGTCGTTGTACTAAACCTGGATTGTCGAACTCGAGGTAGAGATCATGATCGACGCTTTCGATGAAAGTCGATTGGGATCGATTTAAAAGCTTTTATGAAATCGAACTTTAGCCCGGCCGGTGATGGCGACGTGCGGTTCAAGCACAAAGCTGTGAGCTTCATGTTCGTTAGCACATGTTTGGTGTTGAAAAAACGCATCGTAGTGGACCCCACAGATTGTGGGACAAATGGAAAGAGTGGCTCAGAGCACTGGGTACGCTCTGCTGCTTATTTCTGTCTGAAACCTAAATCATGTGCGACTGCTGTCTGCTGCTGGCGGTTCAGGACTCAGTTCAAGGGGTTGCCACGCTTCTGGCCTTGCTGCCATATTCATTTGCCAAGCGTGTCCGCCCTCGCGGGTATGGTTATTCAGGTAACGCTCAATGTTAGAGGCTACAGATTCGGAATCCTCGGCCTCTTCCGCGTCTTGTGGAATACGGTCATGTTCGTCTTTCATGACGAAATCCTCCAGTTAGAGAATGTCGAATTCTACGGAGTTGGTGCTGAGTCGTCAATAAAAACTAAGCGGAATGAGATCGACTTCGTGAGGTCATTCGCCCGCGACGCTTTGCGAAAGGCCTCGTCTCTAAACCGACTTTGTGGAATGTAATTCGAACACATTCAATATGATGCGTCCTCATGCTGTTTGGACCACGGATTAGATTTCCAAGTTGAGGGTTGCAGGTTCGAATCCCGTCGCCCCGCTCCAGCTGCCCTCAATAATTCACAATCTCGATTTGCTTGCTTAAAATGTTCTATGCCGAGCTTACAGCAAAGGCCCGAACCCGATTGCCCTCACGCCCTATTGGATGGGATGGTTAGTGAGCTTCAGCGATCTTCAGATAGGTATTTAAAGCTATAGAGCAATGACAAGTATTTTTCTCAGCCATAGTCACGCGGATAAGCCTTTTGTAAGGAAGCTTGCGTCCGACTTAGCCAACAGCGGGGTAAAGGTTTGGCTTGATGAAGCGGAAATACTTATTGGTGATTCGCTCATAGAGAAGATAGGTACGGGGATCGAAACAACCGCTTTCGTTGGAGCTGTGCTATCAACCAACTCCGTCGGCTCAAGATGGGTAAAGAAAGAACTGGAGATTGCTCTGAATGAAGAAATCGATGGCAAACGCCGAAAAGTTCTTCCAATTCTCATTGAAGACTGTGAGATTCCTAATTTCTTAAGAGGGAAGCTTTATGCAGACTTTCGAAGCCCGGACTCTTACTATTCCGAATTTAATAAGCTGCTAAAGAGTCTCGGGATAAGTGTTGAGTCAAACAAATTCTTTGAACCGGCAATGCGTGGAGTGTCAGCCAAAGCTATCTCTGTTTCAGACTCTGAATCAGAAAGAATTGGACGTGATTTCAAGTTTTATTCTCCGGTTATAAAGCCTGTTAAGAAAGGGCCAATGCCGAAGGCAGGCGAAAAGTGGAGGCTTGACCGAACGCTGCCCTCAGGACTTTTGGTTAGCAATCGACGTAACCCTAAGTGGTGGCAACAGATTTTCAGATCGGAAGCGGAACTCGAAAGAGAAGACGTTAGGCAGCTTCAATATGACATAGAAAAACATCTCCGGGAAAATCCTAATATCTTCGTGCAGACTCGAGGTACATCTTCAGTAGCGTGGCATCCGACCGAGAATCTTCTAGTCACGGCTGGCGATGGGATAGTGGCGAAGCTTTGGGATGCAGAAACCGCTGAGTTGATCACCCGCTACCCCTTCTATTCAACTTCTCCAGGTAGGTCAATTAGTTGGTCCGACGATGGTGACGTCTTTAGCGTCGATGATTACTTGTTCGATGGCAGAACGGGCGAAGCATTGAAAGGTGACGACTATGGATTTCTACTGGGTCCCGGTTCGTACGCCTACACGCCTCACGCATATGCAAGCAGGCGTGGAATGAATGATGAAGGTTTCCCCACAACAGCTTCCACGAACTTCACTCCTTTCCGCCCGAATTCGAGTCAATACTTGCTTCGTGACAGCGAAGCCGGCCGTGCCAGCACGTCAGCAATCAACCCTTGGAAGCCTGGTCCAGATCAATACGGGAGATGTCTGGTCTTGCGAAATCGGCGGACGGGCGGAGTAGAAGCGATTGTCGATTGCGCGAGCTCGCCAGGAATCGAGGATTTTGCGTGGCATCCCAATGGTCAGTTTATTGCGGTCGCTTTCAAAAGAGATAACGTCAAAATCATCGACCTCTACAACGTAAGGACGGTTGACAGTCTCTCTGTTCCGCGTCTGGTTGGATGGGATCCAACCGGGCGAATTCTTGTTTTGGGAAGGACAAATTCAGGGAATGATTTGGTGGTTTGGGATGCTTTGGAAACAAAGGAAAAGCCCTTTCCTGAGGAAATCAGGAACGAGACTTGGTTCAAGCGGTTTTCCTCCAACATTAGCGCAGACGGTTTGCGCTATATAAAGGGCGTTCAGATCCATTCCACAGAGTCGGATGAGATAATTGCAAGGTTACCAATTGAGCATGTAACTGCCGCTGCATGGTCGCCAATCGACGGTGGCCTCTTAGCCACGTCCGGCAGTGGCCTTGATAATAGTGACATCAATACGACTTCGCGTTTTGCGGTGAGTCCCGAAGGCAAACGCCAAAGTCAAACGCACATCTGGAGATTATGAATCACAGGAGCATACTGTGACGCTGTTGTTTCGGTTACTCTTGGAAGCCGTTATTTGTAAATCAGCACGGCTTGAGTATGTAGCATTCATTTGCCTTCAATAATCCGACGGAGTTGCCTTGTCATCGATTCGGATTCTAATATCATCTCGGGCTCTAATAATTTCCGGTTTTGAGCCATCGCTTCAATCCTCTTCATACCCGCGATCTTGCCATAGGTCGTGAGAGCCTGAGCTACGATCTGATCCATGTTGTAATACTTGTACGTTGCCAGACGACCAACGAAATGAACGTTGGGTGTCGCATCAGCGAGCGCCTTGTAACGCGCGTATAACTCCGCGTTTTCCTTGCGCGGCACCGGATAGTAAGCATCGCCCTGCGACTTCGGAAACTCATACACAATGCTTGTCTGCGGGTGCTCCTGTCCGGTTAGATATTTAAACTCTGTCACACGCGTGTAGAGTTGCTCGTTTGGATAATTGATTGTGGGAGTGGATTGATAAACTGGCATGTTGTGGGTTTCGTGTCTGAATTCAAGTGATCGGTAAGGCAATTTTCCGTAGCAATAATCAAAGTAAGAATCGACGGGGCCTGTGTAAATCATCTCCTTGAAGGGTATGGCTCTTTCAATCTCGCGGTAATCGCAGTTCAGCATGACCTTGATATTGGGATGATCAAGCATGTTCTCGAACATGCGAGTATAACCATGCAGCGGCATGGCCTGGTACGTGTCGGTAAAGTAACGGTCGTCACGGTTGGTGCGCGTCGGTACTCTCGAAGTCACACTGGCGTCGAGTTCCGAAGGATCCAGCCCCCACTGTTTGCGCGTGTAGTTGCGAAAGAATTTCTCATATAACTCACGGCCCACCTTGCTAACGACAACGTCCTCAGATGTTCGTGTGCGCTCTATAGGCTCTGCAACTTTCTTGAAGAACTCTTCGACTTCGAATGAAGTCAGGTTCAACCCGTAAAGAGCGTTGATGGTGTCGAGGTTAATGGGTATGGGGACAATCTGCCCGTCTACGCTGGCGCGTACGCGGTGTTGATAAGGTCGCCACTCAGTGAAGCGCGAGAGATACTCAAATACCTCACGCGAGTTGGTATGGAAAATGTGCGGGCCGTATTTATGTACGAGAATTCCATCGTCATTATAGTGGTCATAAGCGTTGCCGCCTATGTGCGGCCGCTTGTCGCAAATTAAGACTCTCTTGTCCGAGCCGCTCGCTAATCGCTCGGCCAGCACGCTCCCGGCAAAGCCTGCTCCGACTATTAAATAATCGTATAAGCCCCCTGTTGCAATCCGAGGCGATTGAGCCGCTTTTCGTCTCTCATTTATGAACTCTTGGTAAGCTTTGGCCTTGGCCAATAATTCATGGTGGGTTGCAGCACCAAAGATTTTCTTTAGTTCATCAAACCGTTTCTCCGCTTGTCCAGAATGTTCACGAAGATATCCCAAGCGCTGTTTCTCTAGCTCAAAGATTACATCGCCAGTACCCTTTGGACCACCTCCCTCGAGTTTTCCCTTATTTAGTCCCTCCTCAGCACGTTGCAGTAACTCGTCACGCTCTTCTTCACCGTCATAATCAGCCACAGAAATACGATTCAATAGTTGAGCCGCGATAGTATAGTGATAACTAATCTCGGCGGGTTGCAATGAATCGCGTTCGATTTTAGTCTCTTTCTGAGCTAGTTCATTGCCGGATGGGCCGTTAGATTGCAGATCTTGCCAGCGGGAAGGAAAGGCTGTTTGGCTACCGTTGTCTACCTCACCCGTTAAGGCCAGTATTTGAGCCTCGTACCAATTATCAACAAAGGAAGGTGCGCTTTGCGATAACGTCAGGGCACATAACGCCACTTCCTGTTTTATCAATTCTACTGAATATGTTGCCTTGGCGATTGATAGACGTAGAAAAGGATTTTCGATCGAGAATGTTCTGTCACTAAGCAAGGCCGTAAAGAAGTCGTGCTCAAATTCAATGAGGTAAATGACTACATCATTCTTACTAAAAGCGAAAAGTCGATGGCGTCGCCAGTCAAAAGCACGCAAAGTTTCTCTAAGCAGCGCGCCATGCTTTACGAACTCGCAGTCTTCTTCAAGCCCGAAGGGCTCTGCCATTTCGTTACCTGAATAAATTACAACTAGATTACCATTAAGGCGCCCTACCGGAACTACGGGCGCTGGATAACGTCCGAGCGGATTATCATGTCCAAGTAATTCGAAAATCGTGTCGCTCACTGGTTTGGAGAGGGAAGCCGTTCGTATCGCTTCACGACCTCAGATGCACGTAACTGAAGTTGTGCTGCGACTTCAGAGGGGTTAAATGTAACATGTGAAGCATAAGCATAATAGTCCGGCATGTAAGGTTTTGTGAGTTCGTAGAGTTTTGCAAAAATATCCGTCATCGATTCCGGGAATGCCAGCCAAATTAAATTTCTTTCCAAAGTGATTGCGCGGGTCATTTGACATTCGATCATGCATTGTCGGTGGTCCACTTGGTAATTAGAAAGATCACTCGTCATAAAGTCGAACAGTTGCGGCAATGGATCCGGCTTATTCCGGCAATCAGAATTTACGCGGCCCGAGAGGTACTGGCTGTTATTACCAAAGATGTGATAAACCAGCCGACATGGCGTATTGAAATCCTGTCCTCCAGGAACTTTGAACATCTCTTTAAATAGGTCAAACTTAGTGCTCCAGATGCCGAAGTGCCCTGCTGCCATCGCTCCAGTATCGAATGGGTAATAGCGAGCAACAGAATTTAATATCGCGGGGTCAAACAGAAATGCGATAGGTAATTCCGCAGCGTTTCTCGTAGGCTTTTGTCCGGTACGATAAAACACTCCGCCGTAAAATAGATAAAGCACATCTTGTTGAAAGACATGACACAGCGTGGGCTCTAGGTTGCCTTTGCCGACAATGGAGCTGAACCAGCGAGCGATGCTTACATGAACGGGAGGGAGCGGTAATGGCAAAACTTGCGGCTCGGTCAGAGACCTGATTGCTGTTTCTAAGCTTGCTGGCTGCATGGCGATTCAAAGGTTAATTAGTTAGGTTTCTACCTTAACTTAGTTCGGGATCTTAGCCTATTTGCCGGCCAATACGCGAACTCGTTAGTCGAGCATGGAAATCTCTAGTAACTCGCCGGTGTAGTCGTGGGAGGCTTACAGGCGTATTGGCGACGTAAGTTGGTCATGACGGTGCTTGTCCCAAAAATGTCTCACAAAAACGTGCAAATGGAGCAAGAAAAAGCAAAGAGTGGAAGGTAAGCAATAGCGAAAATCTTTAGGAGAAATACTAAAGTGTCGGTAGACAAGGACCACAGGATTAGATTCCCAAGCTGAATGTTGCGGGGTTCCATTCTCACCTACATCGCTGCACGTTTGTTGAGTATGTCCCTCATCTTGTCGTTCACCTTCTTCGTCAGGTGATAGTACCTATATGTCATAGAGATGTCAGTGTGACCCAAAATTTTTGCCAGTTCCTGCATCTCCATACCAGCGTCGGCCATGCGAGTTGCAAACGTGTGCCGCAAGTCATGAAAGCGCACTGTAGGGATACCGGCCTCCTTACGTACAGCCTCCCACACCTTGCGTAGGTTCACGCTGGCACTTGCGAACACCGGTTCGTCGGGGTCGTCGGTGTTCCTCTGAAGTTTGAGTTTGAGCAGTTCGGCTTTCAATCGAATGCTGATCGAAATCTCCCACTGCTTCATGTTCTTATCCTTGTAGGTCGTAATTGTCACTTCTTCAGCTTTGAAGTTGACATGTTTCCACTTTAAGAACTCGACCAGGCTGGACCATCGAGCGCCTGTCTCAAGCGCTGCAATGAACACCGGAATTGTATGACGACGGTCCGCTGTCTGGAGGGCCTTGAATAGCCGTTGCTCTTCGGCGTCGGACAATACGTGTTCGACAGCACCCTTTTCAGCAGCGACCTGGATCAACTGTTTGCCAGCTTCAGTCTTGAAGGGATTATCGAAAACCCACTTTTTCGACAGCGCCACACCAAACATCTTTCGCACTTTACATAGCTCACGATCAACCGTAGCGATGCTAACCGTTTTTAGACGGCGTGCCTTGTACTTCTCGAGGGCCTCATCGTCAATTTTGGTTATATCCTTGTCGCCGAAGTACTCGACCAACTTCTTTATAGAAGAGTGGGCTGGCTGGACACTCCTGACACCGCTTATTTTTGAGCCATCTTCGCTATAAGTGGCCGGTACATAAAAGCGGGTCTTCACGTATTCAGCAAGCTGCCGGAACGTGACCTTACCCGCTTCAAATCTCGCTGTTCCTTTTTCTAGAATCTCTGCCTCAAGTTGAGCGAGTCTGGTCTTTGCTGCACTCTTATTGTCGGCAGTGCGCATGATCTCGTGAGTCTTGCCGTTGTTGTCTTCAAACCGGATGCGTGCGCAGTGCTTACCTCTTTTCCGGCGAATTGTTCGTTGAAGTATTTTCAATTTGCACCTCTGTCTTGGCGATGCACTCGCCACTTGAGCACGTTAGTAGGGTTGGCCCAAGCCCACCGCTAGTGTACCCATTTGGCGTGCCCCGTTTCTACGTGGTTTTCAGGACACAAGGGGACACGTACGGACCAGAAAGCTTCGATTGCTTGCCGAACGCACTCGCCACATGAGCACGTTGATACGTTGGCCCAAGCCACGGTATTGTGTCCCCCTTTTTGTCCCCCTTTTAAAGTGGTTTTTAGGCCACAAGGGGACAACAAGGGATACAGAGGGAGACAAGAAACAGGCCGTTTTTATTGGCGTTTTCTATTTTGTTCAGGAAAGCCGGAAGGTAAAGATCGGTCCGGAGGCGAACGCTCTAATCCACTGAGCTACGCGGGCATAAATAAATCGCGGGTTTCAAAGAGGCACCCAAAAAATGTACCTCTTTTTGTACCCCCCTTTTTACCGCTCGTCAATGACGGAGCTTTGGTATCGGAGGCTTTGGTAATGGGGCCAAGCAAATTAGGCTGCACTAATCTCGACTAACTTCTCGCCGAAGTTCAGGAGATCCAGTGCCTTTGGCAGTGTGGTCGTTAGGACTTCTCTCAAACGTGCGTTAGAGGTATTTTCCGCAGGTCACCCAAATTACTTGAGGCGGTGGTCCCAGCTTATCTAGCAAATAGCAGGAAATCGCTGTCTTTGGTCACAACGACAGCTTTCTTTTGCTTGGCCGCTTCAAAAATTTCTTTGTCTTCCGCATCTCGCAATCCGAGATCACGAATTGCCACCGCATTCACAGCATAATTACTGTTAATCCACGTAGCTATCGCGGGAGACATTTGAGCATCGACCCAGATCCTCATGCGGCAAGCACCGGATGATCCAGCTTGCGGGCAGCGTATTGAAGGGCAGCTTTTAAATCTTCTGTTTCAAGATCAGGCATTTCTTCCAGGATTTGCTCGGAAGTGAGCCCCGCCGCAAAGAGATCAAGAACATCAATAACGCGAATGCGCATGCCGCGAATGCACGGTCGACCGCCACACTGGTCAGGATTGATTGTGATTCGCTCCAGCAAATTAGCCATTAGCTCTACTCCATCATTGCAGTTACGAGGCAAGTATATCTCGCTTTCGATAGCAGTTCAGCCTGCGAGACTCGCTTCGCGGACGCTGAATGCTGGCTAGACCGCTGATGGCGGGGCTAACTTTAACCTTCGAGCCTTGTGCGAGGAGCGCCAGGTGACCACCCCGGCTTTGGCGAGATTGTAAATCGTCTGCCGATTCTGAACGATCACCTTGGTCCAGGCCCATCTACCCATCTGCGGAAAGTAGATGCCACGAAAACAGAGGCGCGCAATCAGTATGCTTACGCGATGTGCTATGGGCTCGTTACTGATCGAATTTACGGCGCTCGCAATGCCCGCGGGACTGTAGGAATTCGCCCACGCGTGACCGACCTCTGTTTGAGTCTCCTCAATGCTCATCTTTAAAGGCGTATGAGCCATCTGGAAAGGCCGGAAGTCCAGCCAATGCTTTGGCCGTGTGAGCCGCCCGGCAATTTCAAGCTTCTTGTAAAGCGGAGTTGAGGGGAAGGGCGTTAGAGTCCCGAAGACAGGTAATCCGGGCGGCCAACTACGAATTTGCTGAAGCGTCCGCTCTGCCGTACCCGGTGTGTCGTTATCCATCCCAAAGATGAAGGAAGTGATCGCATGAACGTGCCGCTTGGCAAGTCTTTCCAGGACCGCCGCATACTCGGCCGGTTTATTGAAAGCCTTGTTCACATCGGCAAGATTCGTCGAGTCGATTGACTCCATCCCGATGAATATCCACTTGCCTCCAGAGGCTGCTATCAGATCGACGAGCTCCTCGTCTCGCAACAGATTAGCGCTGATCTGTGCAACCCAATTCATTTGTGCGCCAGCCGCGATGATGTCTCGCAACAACGATTTAGTGCGCTTTATGTTGATGGCGAAATTGTCGTCAATGAAGAAGACGGCAATTTGTCCGCGCTCACTGGCCGCTCGTGCTTTCAGTTGCAGCAACTCATTGACGATGCTCTCGTTTGTCCGGAATCTAATCGAGTCGCCGAAGAAGCCAGTCACGGTGCAGAACTCGCAGCCATACGGACACCCTCGACCAGATTCAATCGGAATGAGTCGAAATGTTCCCCAGCCATTCCAAAGTCGTTTGAGAATTGGGGCAGCCATTTTCGGGACCAGATTGAACTGATCCAAATCCATAGTCTGCCAGGGAATAGAGGGATATGGTTGAAGACTGGGTTTTCGGTCATTACCCTTGTCGTCTACCGGCGGCGCGTAGATCTCCTTGAGCCTGCCATTTGCGGCATCCTCAACTATCTCCGGCCAAGTCTCGTCGGCCTCACCAAGAGCCACGGCATCAGCGTGGCGCGGCCCGCCGTCTCGCCCGAGCGCCTCGTCCGGGACTTCGGTCACGTGAGGCCCGCCCATCACCACAGGCACACCGGCAGCGCGAATGGCATCAGCCATTCGGTAAGCCTTGGCGATCATCCTGGTCATCGCGCCGATACCAACAAGTTTGACATCTTGTTCGCGAACGAATCGTACGAGATCTTCTTCGTTCATCGCGTGGGCGTTGCCGTCTATGAGTAATACCTCGTGGCCCGGCGGTGTGAGCGATTGCAGGAGAAACATCCAGAGATGCGGCATGAAGTTACGCGTTACACCATTGTCAGGGTTGTACAGTAAGATCTTCATGTTGCCTTCTACTCTCTGATTCAGCGATTAAAGTCCGATGGAACGAGGATCGGCGTTGAAGCCGAGGTCTGTTCGAAAAGGTTCGATCCTATGAGAACGGCTGAGAGGTTGTCTTTTAATAACGTTCGGATCTCATAGGGCTACGCACAAGCTGCCATGCGGAGGAAGCACGATTGAATCGAAGACGCTTGATACCGTGAGCCAGTCCAATAAGTTGCAACGCACGAATACCGAGCCAGTTTAAATCAATCTCGTACCAACGCAGACCATGACGCGCTGACGTTGGATGAGCGTGATGGTTGTTGTGCCATCCTTCTCCAAACGTCAGTAGCGCTACCCACCAGCTATTACGCGAATCGTCACCGGTTTGAAATCTGGTTCTACCCCACAGGTGCGTCGCCGAATTCACGAGCCAGGTCGAATGAAAAGCCACTACGAGACGCAGAAAAAGTCCCCATAACAAAACGCCCCAACCGCCGAATATAAAGAGCATCACGCCCAACACCAGGAGAGGAACATAGTAGTAGGTGTTGAGCCAACGGTAGTAGCGGTCTTTGATCAGGTCAGGTGCGTAGCGAGCGTAGGTTTTCTCGCTGTGATTCTGTGCTGTGCCCCACAATATCCAACCAATGTGTGCCCACCAGCCGCCATCGCGTGGCGTATGTGGATCGCCTTCTCGATCTGTGTGGGCGTGGTGTATCCGGTGCGTCACGACCCATTGAATTGGTCCGCCTTCGAGGGCCACCGTGCCGCAGGTGACAAGAAAGTATTCAACCGCTTTCGGCACTTTATAACCGCGATGAGTCAGCAGCCTGTGCCAACCCATACCGATGCCGAGGCTTCCACCCACCCAGTAAAGGACGATTGCCGTAATCACTGCCGGCCAACTCCAGAAAAAGAGAGCTGCTACGGCCGCAAGATGCGCAATAGTGAGAAAGATGCCTGTGCCCCAATTAACGGTGCGTCCTCTCGCCGGTGTGGCTCTGGTGTAGGCTTCAAATATCATCCAACAAACTTCCTTGATATACGTATTCGCGTGGTGTTCAGTCTGTACGCTCCGGTGCAATCTTCTGCTCTGCGTCCATCTAAACACATAGACAGAGAGAACAGTGCGATTGCACCGAGAAATTACAAAACTGCGACACTGCGCGCAGGTGCGGCATGCGAATTAACGCCCGCGCTGCGGTCTGAAAGAACGTACGGCGCCGCCTCTGGAAGCCCGGCCGAAAGGCACGAACGGTTTGCGTGTGCTAGCCACACTTGCCTGCACACCGCCAAAACCTTGCGGCACAACGCGCTTTACCGGTTGTCCAATCAGTCGCTCGATCGCTTTCATCGACAACTCGTCGACAGGCGTGACGATCGTGATCGCCTTACCCTGCTTACCCGCTCGGCCCGTACGACCCACTCTGTGTACGTAGTCTTCAGGAACAGCAGGCACGTCATAATTGATGACATGTGAGACGGAATCAACGTCTAACCCACGCGCTGCGATGTCTGTGGCTACCAGCACGCGTGTATGGCCCTCGCGAAACTCCCGCAAAGCTGCTTCGCGTTGTGGCTGGCTCCGGTCGGCGTGAATGCGATTCACTTTGTGATTGCGGGCTCTGAGAATGTGTGACAGGCGTTCGGAGCCGCGTCGAGTTCGCGTAAACACCAAAACCTTTGCCAGCGATTCTTTTTCGTTCTCTTGTTCGAGCAAATCAAGCAGGAGTGCGGTCTTATTTTCCTGCGAAACTGCATAGGCAGTTTGCTCAACCATCTGCGCCGCACGGCCGCGCTGATTTACTTCAACCCACTTCGGTTGTCTCATTGTTGAGCGAGCCAAACTTTCAATGGTTGGCGACATCGTGGCTGAGAACAAAAGCGTCTGCCGCTTTACCGGCAACATTGCGAGGATTCTCTTGATTGCCGGCAGGAAACCCATATCCAGCATGCGATCGGCCTCATCCAGGACCAGGACTTCGACAGTGGAAAGATCGATTGCGCGACGTTCTGTAAGGTCCAGTAAACGGCCGGGTGTAGCAATGACGATCGTTGCCTTGCGACGCAAACTGGCGATTTGCGTATTGATATTGGCGCCACCGATAACGAGAGTGCTGCGATTCGCTTTCAGGTGATTGAGCTCGGTGTAGTTCTTTTGGATCTGGAGTGCCAGTTCGCGCGTGGGCGCCAGCACGAGGACACGAATGCCCGGGCGCGTTTGTGTGCTCAGGTTCTGAATGACCGGAAGGAGAAAGGCGGCCGTCTTGCCTGTTCCGGTTTCGGCACAGCCAATCACGTCTTCGCCGCTCCGAATGAGCGGAATGCATTTAACCTGGATAGGGGTGGGATTTGAGTATCCGAGGGATTCGCAAACGCGCAATTGTGCGTCTGCCAATCCTAACTGAGAAAAATTCATAGGTTCCTTTGTGTATGCGACGGCCTTGAGCTCGTCGCCAAAATTTAAACAGCAGCGTCGATCTCCGCGATCAAAAGATCATGCGGAGATCGAACACTGCGTAGAATGCGGATGATTACCAGCGTGGCTCAGAGCGACGTCCCGAGTTGCCGCCACCACCGCGACCAAAGCCGCCGCCGCCACCACCGCCGCGATTACCGCCAAAGCCGCGTCCACCGCCGCCGCTACGATTTTCCTTGGGCCGGGCTTCGTTGACTTTCAACGCGCGACCGCCAACTTCCTTTCCGTTGAACTGTTCAATCGCTGCAGCCGCTTCTGCTTCCGTAGCCATTTCGACGAAGGCGAAGCCTTTCGATTGTCCAGTGTCGCGATCCTCAATCACGCTTGCTGATTCAACCGTTCCGGCCTGAGCAAACAGTTGCTGAAGATCCTGACTGGTAGTTTGGAAAGCGAGGTTTCCAACATAGAGTTTTTTTGCCATAGAGATATACCTTTCCTCTGTTTAGGAATGAAAAGAAGCTGCGAATCGGATTTGGCTTCGGCGAACGGTAGCGTTCGAAGGATCAGGTTCGGATGCTCAATGGGAGCGGCTTCGATGTGTGTGAACAAGCCCGCTCTCGAACCATCCAAACGTCCAGCGCTGATCGTTTTGTGCGCGGAGCGCATCACCGTCGATGCGCGAGAGAAGGGTTAACGGCGGTTATGATGCCTTATTTACAAGGCAAGTTGCAAGCTCACTGGGCTAGCCGGTGAATCGCGGACACGATCCAGAACGACAGCGCCGCCACAAAGGCGGCGGCGGGGATGGTGAGAATCCAGGCCCAGACGATGCGGCCGGCGACGCCCCATTTCACGGCTGAGAGTCTGCGAGTGGCGCCCACGCCGACGATTGAGCCGGTGATTGTATGAGTCGTGGACACAGGCGTGCCGGTGATGGTGACGTAGGCGAGCGTCAGGGCTGCGGCTGTTTCCGCGCAGAAGCCGCCGACGGGTTTGAGTTTCGTGATGCGTGTGCCCATCGTGTGAACGATGCGCCAGCCGCCTGACAACGTTCCCAAAGCGATCGCCGCGTGTGCGGCGAGCACGACGGCCGTCGGGATCGGCGGCAGCGTTCCGTTTGGTCCATACGTTAGTCCCCATACGCCGCCTGCCGTCAAGACTGCCGTGATGATGCCCATCGTCTTTTGCGCGTCGTTGCCGCCGTGGCCTAACGAGAATGCCGCCGCTGAGAAAAGTTGACCGCGACGGAAGATCTTGTCCACCCTCGTTGCCGAGAAACGACGAAAGATCCAGTAGACCAGAACCATCAGCGTGAAGCCCAGCAACATACCGATCAGCGGCGACAACACGATGAACTTCAGCGTGCGAAACCAAACCTCCGCTTTAAGCAGACCAGTGACGCCGCCATGCGCCGCAATGCCCGCGCCGGCATAACCGCCGAGCAGTGCGTGCGAACTGGAGGTTGGCAGGCCGAGATACCAGGTGATGAGGTTCCAGACAATGGCGCCTAACAACGCCGCCAACAAGACGTACAAACGAAGCTCCGGCGCGATGATGTCCATGCGCACACCGTCGCCGATGGCTTTCGCGACGCGCGTGCCGAAGACTGCGAAGGCGATGAAGTTGAAGAATGCCGCCCAGACGACAGCCATGCCGGGTGAAAGCACACGCGTCGATACGACGGTCGCAATCGAGTTAGCGGCGTCGTGAAATCCGTTGATGTAATCGAAGACGAGTGCGAGAAAGACAAGGATGATGATGAAAGCCAGAGTCGCAGTCATAGGATTGACGATTTTCAATTGCCAATTGCCGATTGGTTCCAGTGCGCAATTCGCAATTCAAAAATCGGCAATTGGCAATCGGCAATCGGCAATACTTTTAGGTATGTTTAATAATCACGCTCTCGATGATGTTGGCGACGTTCTCGCAGCGATCGACAGCCGCTTCAAGCTTCTCGTAAACCTCTTTCCACTTCAGCACGGTCAAAGCATCAGGAGGATCGTGAAACAGGTCCGCGATGGCGGCGTGGTAGATGTCGTCGCCTTCGTTCTCCAACCGGTGAATCTCGACCAGCCGTTGAGTCACGTTTTTCGGACGCTGAAGCGTGGAGACGATCTCTTTCAACTGCTCCGCCATTCGCTCGATCACGTCAGCAAAATCACGCGCGTACTCGGTGATCTCCTTGACGTCGAAGATGATGATCGCGCGCGCGGCGTCGTCGATGAGATCGACGATGTCGTCGAGCGCCGTCGACATCATGTAAATGTCTTCGCGATCGAAAGGCGTGATGAACGACTTGTTCAGCCGAGTTGAAATATTGTGAGTCAGCTCGTCGCAGGCGTGTTCGAGTCCCTTGATCCGCTGCGCGTACTCGCCGTAGTCGCCGTTTTTGTCGGCCAACATCTCCTTCAGCTCGCGCGCGGCCGAGGAAATGTAGAGCGTCATCTGCGTGAATAGGTCGAAATACTGTTCTTCTTTAGGAAGCAGACTTAGCAGTCCCATGGTTCCCCTGGAGGCAGTCTGAACTTAATCTGAACGAGGCGGGACTATAACTTACGAGTGCTCGACTTGCCAAATGGAAGCTGAGTCGTATATCAAAGGCCGCAAATGACCAACAACCACCTGTCTGAAGTTCAGGACCTGCTGCGAATCGAATCGAATGCCATTGCGCAAACAGCCACGCGCCTCGATGCCGGTGAAGTTGAGCGAGTCGTGGAGTTGATCGCGGGCTGCGTAGGGAAGGTCGTGATCCTGGGGGTAGGGAAGTCGGGAATTATCGGACAGAAGATCGCCGCCACGATGACGAGCACGGGAACGACGGCGCTCTACCTGCATCCGTCGGACGCGCTGCATGGCGGACTCGGTATTGTTCAACCGGACGATGTCGTGATCGTGTTGAGCAACAGCGGCGAGACTGACGAGATCGTCGGCATGTTGCCTTATTTGAAAAACCGTCAGGTAGCGATCATAGCTATTGTCGGTAATCTGAATTCGACACTCGCTCAGCGCGCGGACGCGGTGCTCGACGCCTCCGTCGATCAGGAAGCTTGTCCTCTCAATCTCGCGCCGACGACGAGCACGACAGTAGCGCTCGCAATCGGCGATGCGCTGGCGATGACGGTAATGAAAGTCAAAGGACTTACTTCCGACGATTTCGCCGTGAATCACCCGGCAGGTCGATTAGGAAAGCGGCTCACTTTGCGCGTCGCGGATCTCATGCACAGCAATGGCGAGAACCCGACGATCGCCACCGGATCTTCCTGGGTCGAAGTTGTGCGCGCGATCAGCAAAGGCGGACTCGGCGCCGTATGTGTCGTCGATTCCAACGGATATCTGGCGGGAATCATTACCGACGGCGATCTCCGGCGAGCAATCGAACACACGAGCCACGACTCACTCGCCAAACTCACCTGCGACGATTTCATGACGCGCCAGCCAACCGTCGCGACGCCGCAACTCCTCGCCTTCGACGCCCTGCGCCTGATGGAAGATCGCCCTTCGCAGATCTCAGTCTTGCCTGTAGTCGACGACGATCAGATCTGTGTTGGATTGATCAGAGTTCACGATATCGTGAGGAGCGGACTATAACGCCTAAGCCGCGCTGCGGGCGGGCATGTCGACGATGTCCCAGGCGGTTCTCACACGCAGGAGTTTCGACATCAGCCCGGCGTGCATGATGTGACCGCTGCGCTCGGCGACAACTTTGCCCATGATCGGCATGCCCAGCAACGCAAGGTCGCCGATGATGTCGAGGATCTTGTGACGGACAAACTCGTCGCGAAATCTCAGTCCCGTCTGGTTCAACATTCCGTCAGGCGTCAGCACGATCGCGTTATCGAGTGAACCGCCGCGAATCAAGTTCGCTTTCCGCAATGCTTCGATCTCGTCAGTAAAGCCAAACGTGCGCGCGGCGGCGATGTCGCGACTGAAAGCTCCGTCACTCAACTCCACCGACAAGCTCTGCACGCCAATCAACGGATGCGAGAAATCGATCAGACAATCGATCTGGTAAGTGTCCGAGGGCTCGACGCTGATGCGCCGATTGCCTTGTTCAAACGAAACTCTTTCGCGGACCAGCAACGCACGCCTCGCCAGCGGCTGTTCGACAATCCCGGCGCGTTCGATGATCTCGGCGAAGTCTTCCGCCGAACCATCCATGATCGGAATCTCGAGGTTGTCGACTTCGATGAAGACGTTGTCGACACCCAATCCACGCAGCGCCGCGAGCAGGTGCTC
The DNA here is from genome assembly GCA_963770215.1 of uncultured Acidobacteriota bacterium. Classification (GTDB taxonomy): domain Bacteria; phylum Acidobacteriota; class Blastocatellia; order Pyrinomonadales; family Pyrinomonadaceae; genus PSRF01. The sequence goes on along the minus strand of CAVYOP010000002.1, from coordinate 684,569 downwards.
GACGGTCGACAGCATAACGCCGGTGCGCATGAGCGTCGTCGCGTAACCGCAATGAGCGACTGACTCAACTGTAGCGGGAATTTCAAAACCACCGAGATCGGTGCGGCGAAAGACGTAACCAGTATCAGGCGGGGCCGGAACTAAACGGAGTTGAACAGGAACCGCTGTGTGCAGTCCAATCACCGTGAGTTTCGACTGGAGAGCCGAGGGTGGTCTGTTTGATCAAAAGTCGGGCGCCCTTATGAAAGAGATCCATGTACGGTCCAACGCGAGAGCAAGCTTCGTGCCGGGTGAATTTATCAAGCACTTAAGCGCAGTCGTGTGGCACGTCAGCAACACATCGGGAATTCCTGACTGAAGATTCCGCCACAATAAAACGTTTGAATAGACCCTTTTGCTGGAGTACACTCGCGCCAAGTAAACCGTCGGGACGCCTAGCTTTTCGGCGTAGTGTTTGAGAAACAGCGCTTTCGAACCATAACCTCGTGGATGAAAGAAACGCGACGCCAGCGCTCCGAAGAGCAAGAGAGTGGAGTTTCCTCGATTCCGCTCTCATGGAGAAACCGCGATGCCAGACCTCGAAATCACGTGTTCGGAGTGCAGCACTCCCTTCACATTTACAGAACGCGAACAGGAGTATTACAAGGAACGTAACTTAACTCATCCGAAACGCTGCAAGCCTTGCCGGGACGCGCGGCGGGCCAACTTCGGTGGTGGAGGAGGCTCAAGAGGACCGGCTGGTGACAGTCAACGATTCGAGATCACTTGCGATCAATGCGGCAAGACCGATTCCGTGCCTTTTAAACCGTCCAGTGGGCGGCCGGTCTTGTGCAGCGATTGCTTCAGTGCGAATCGTGCAGCACAACGGAACTAACCATAAGTCGATGCCGGCCCAGTAAAGCACGGCATCGACTTACACAACCGTGGGTAGTAAATTTCTCGGACGCGGCGACTCTCAAACGCGATTGATAGGTAGAGAACGCTCTAAATAAGGGGTAATGAGTTCAGATACTATTCAACTTGAAATGCGCGGTCAGGTTTGTGTACTGACTTTGAACCGCCCGGATCGGCTGAACGCGCTCACCGTCGAGGTCGCGAACGACTTCAAGACCGCCGTTCGTGAAGCACTCGAACGCGGTGCGCGTGCGATCGTCTTGACGGGATCGGGCCGCGCGTTTTGTGCCGGTGGCGATTTGCGCGAGATGCAGGAGATCGCGACCAGGGAAGGACGGCTCGAAGCGTTCTTCGACGAGCCATTACGAATATTGAACGAAGCGATACTTTTGATTCAGACAAACGCCCGTGCCGTTTATCGCCGCAGTGAATGGTGTGGCTTCGGGTGGTGGTTGCAATCTCGCGCTGGCGTGCGATCTGGTTTTCGCGGCGGAGAGCGCGAAGTTCAATCAGGCTTTTATCAAGATCGGTCTCGTGCCTGACTGTGGTGGAACATTTATCCTGCCGCGTCTCGTAGGACAGAAACGAGCAGCGGAGTTGATGTTCACCGGCGATCTGATCACAGCGCAACAGGCAGCGGAGATGGGAATGATCAACTCAGTCACCGCCGATGCGGAACTGATGGGCCACGTGATGTCGCTCGCCGAACGTTTGGCCCAATCACCCACGGCGGCGATCGCGCAGATCAAACGATTGTTGGATGCGAGTGCGGTGAATGATTATGGCGGTCAACTCGATCGGGAACGTGAGGCGCAGATCGAGGCGGGTAAGACGAAAGATTTTGTTGAAGGCGTCTCGGCATTTTTGGAAAAACGGCCGGCGCGGTTTGTGGGAAGTTGACGTTCGTTAAGAACGAAAGCAAATCGCGAGGCCGCCCTGATAATTGGGCGGCCTTTTTACATTGCCAAATGCCGATTGCCAATTGCCGATTGGCCGGCAGGCGATTGGTAATGAACACCGGTAAAACAGGAATAGCTCAGCAGCGAAAAAAATCGGCAATTGGCAATTGGAAATCGGCAATGGTTGATTCACTGACGTACATGCAGCTCCTGCGGCGCAATCAGTCGTTTCGACGATTGTGGTTCGGGCAGGTGATCTCGGAGCTTGGCAACTGGTTCAATTTCATTGCCGCGCTGGGATTGGTGCGTGTCGTTTCGCATGCCGCGCCTGAAGTAACGACGCTGCTTTTGATCTGCCGCCTGGTGCCGTTCACGCTTTTCTCGCCATTGGCAGGCGCGTTTGTCGATCGCTGGTCGCGCCGAACAGTGATGATCGCCACGGATCTTCTGCGTGTGGCCGTGGCGCTCGGATTTTTGCTGGTGAAGCGGCCGGAGGATCTGTGGATTGCGTATGTCTGCACGGCGTTGCTTTCGTTCTTCGGCACGTTCTTCGAGGCAGCCAAGAACGCGGCGGTGCCGAACATCACCGGCGAACGCGATCTGCTTGCGGGCAATGCGTTGATGTTTTCGTCGCGGTTCTTGCTGATGTCGTTGGGGGCGGCGCTCGGCGGTTGGACCTCGTCGAAAGTCGGTTACTCAGCAGCGTTTATCATCAACGCGTTGTCGTTCGTGCTGTCAGCGTATTCAGTCTGGCTGGTTCCCGACGAGGAGACCAGGCAAAAGCCATCGGCCGAGGTTGTTTCAGAGAATCGGAAGAAGAGTCTTTACAGTGGTTACTGGAGCGACATTCGCGAAGGCTGGTCGTATATCGTCCGCCACGCTCCGGTGGCGACGATCTTGTTGGTCAATATCGTATGGGCCACAGGCGGCGGCGCGATCAATTTGATTGTCGGATCGACTCGGCGCGTTTGTGTTTGCGGGCGAGAATGGAACCAGTGCGGATTCGGCGATCGGTGTGTTGTACTTCGCGAACGGGTTGGGCTTGTTCGTGGGGATGATGATCGCGCGTCGCGTCGGTGCTTATTTCGAGCTGAAGCAGCGCACGATCGGTTATATCGGTTGGAGTTTGTTCGTTCAGGGAATTTTCTTTGCGCTGATGGGCTTTATGCCGACGTTGCTGTGGGCGTCGTTGATGCTGTTTCTTTCGCGGGTCTTGTTGGGCGCGGAGTTTGCGGTGCAGGAGACGCTGCTGATGCGTTTGGTGCCTGACAATTTGAGAGGACGCGTTTCGACGACGGATCGCGCGGGTGAAATGCTGATCTGGAGTTTGTCGACCGTGGTTGCGGGTTGGTCGCTCTACGCGATCACGGCGCGCTCGTTGACCATCGTCTCGGGTTTGCTTTCCGGCATTGCCGGGCTTTTGTGGTTAGTTCTCTTCGTAACTCGGACCGTGCGCTTGCCGCGACGCCTTCAGACGGGCGGCCACAGAGGGCCACCCCTACCAGAAAGCAGTTTGTAGGGGCGGCCCTCCGTGGCCGCCCTTTATGACGGATCTTGTTACAATCCTGAGCCATGCGCGTTAGACCAGGTCGCCGCAAGTCAGTCGCTTTCTTTATCACGCTCGGCGTCAGCCTCGTGATGTTGGCGATTGCGCTGCAAGTCGGTTGGATTTTGTTAAATCCCACCGAAGTGGTCCTGCTCGTTCTGGGCATTATCTTTTTTATCGTGCTGATCTTCGGCCTCATCTTGAACACGACGTTCCTGATTCGCGAGATACGGCTCAACGAACAACACGACGCGTTCATCAACGCGGTCACTCACGAATTGAAAACTCCGATCGCCTCGATTCGTCTTTATTTGGAGACGTTGAAGACGCGGGACGTCGACGAAGAGGAGCGGCGCGAGTTTTACAACATCATGCTGGCTGACAGCGATCGGCTTTTGTTGACAGTCGAACAAGTGCTGCGCGCCGGACGCACCCGCCATCGTCGTCGCCGCATCGCGAATTCGGTGATCAACGTCGACGAGATGGTGCGCGAGTGTCTTGAACGGACCCGTCTGCGTTACGGATTGAACGACACACATCTTGAGTACAGCGAATCGCTCGACGCGAAAGGTGCGCGTGTTACGGGAGACCCGGAAGAGTTGCGCGCCGCGTTTTCGAACCTGTTGGACAATGCGGTGAAGTATTCAGACGACGAGGTGCGCGTTTCCGTCTCGGTCGCGGCGATTGACGAAAAACGTGTTGCTGTGCGCGTTGTGGACAAAGGCATCGGGATTCCGAGTGCGCAACTAAAACGGATCTTTAAGCGATTCTATCGTGTGCCCGGACGTTTCATGGCGCACGTGAAAGGAACGGGCCTGGGCCTGTTCATTGTTCACTCGGTGGTGCGCAAACATGGCGGGCGCGTGTTTGCCGAAAGCGGCGGGTTGGGCCACGGCAGCACGTTTACTATTCAACTGCCACGGATTAACTGATGAGTGCAGTTTTAATCGTCGAGGATGAGAAACACCTGGCTAACGGGTTGCGCTACAACCTGAATGCGGAGGGCTACGACGTCGACATCGCCGGTACTGCCGAAGAGGCTGAAAAACTGCTGCTCGAGCGGCGCAATGCTTACGACGTGGTCGTGCTCGACGTGATGTTGCCGGGAATGGATGGATTTGCGCTCGCGTCGAGTTTGCGTGCGAAGGGGCAGTTCGTTCCGATCCTGATGTTGACCGCGCGTGGCCGGCCGGAAGACGTGTTGGCCGGGTTTGAAGCGGGTGCTGATGATTACCTGCCGAAGCCATTCGATCTCACCGTGCTGCTCGCTCGCATTCATGCGCTGTTGCGGCGGCGTGAATGGTTGCGCAAGGATCGCAGCGCCGCGCTGGAAGCTGCGCCAAACGAAACTCCTAACATCTTTGGTTTTGGAAACAGGATGATCGACTTCGATGCCCTTGAGCTTCGCTCCGGCGACCAGATCGTAAATCTCACGCTGATGGAAGCGGATCTGCTTCGCTACCTCATCAATCACGACGGCCGCATCGTCTCGCGCAGCGCAATCCTCGAAGACGTGTGGGGACTGCGCGAAGACACGGATACACGCGCCATCGACAACTTCATCGTTCGCCTGCGGAAGTACATCGAAGACGAACCCTCCCGCCCACGTCATCTGTTGACGGTCCGAGGCGTCGGCTACAAATTTGTCTCTGAGACCTCCGCGGCCGCGGACGGTTAGCGCCCGCCGTTGGTACGCGAGCTGTTTGGTACGCGCGCCTGTTTGGTACGCGCGCGCTGTTTGGTACGCGCGCCTGTTTGGTACGCGCCGGCTGTTTGGTATTACGGCTATGCCGCCGGATGTGAGGCAAGGCTATGCCTTGCCGTAACGCCTAGACCACCAATGCGGCTTTGCCGCTCGTTCGGGCTTTGCCCATTGGGCCAGAGGCCGAACCAAGGGCATAGCCCTATCTCTCTCTTTTCAGCCCAACGGCGAGGCACAGCCTCGCCTCACATCCGGCGGCATAGCCGTTGAGATGCAGGCGCGAGCAACGGAGCCGTTGAGATGCAGGCGCGAGCAACGGAGCCGTTGAGATGCAGGCACGAGCAACGAAGCCGTTGAGATGCAGGCGCGAGCAACGGAGCCGTTGAGATGCAGGCACGAGCAACGAAGCCGTTGGGATGCAGGCGCGAGCAACGGAGCCGTTGGGATGCAGGCACGAGCAACGAAGCCGTTGAGATGCAGGCACGAGCAACGAAGCCGTTGAGATGCAGGCACGAGCAACGAAGCCGTTGGGATGCAGGCACGAGCAACGAAGCCGTTGGGATGCAGGCGCGAGCAACGAAGCCGTTGGGATGCAGGCGCGAGCAACGAAGCCGTTGAGATGCAGGCGCGAGCAACGAAGCTGTTGGGATGCAGGCACGAGCAACGAAGCCGTTGGGATGCAGGCACGAGCAACGAAGCTGTTGGGATGCAGGCGCGATTAACGAAGCGGTTAGCGCACGGCCACGATCAGCGAGGCGCGCACGCCGAGCATGTCGGAAAAGTCTTTTGAATAGATGGTCGAGACTTTTCTGACCCGGCCGACTTTCTCGACCAGCTCGTCATTCGAAATAAATCCGTTCTCGGTATGAGTGATGGCCCAGGTGGGAATGTGCGAGGCCGTGCGCAGGAGGTCTTCCACGAAACCAAGATACTGCTGTTTGCTCTGCACGCGAGAGCCGAGGCGCGCTTTTTGCGATCTCTCGAGATCGACCCAGAAGTCGTCGCCACCGCGCAGCCACTCTTCACGCCAACTCACGAGCGGATCTCGCGTGCTTGTGTTCTGCGTTACCGGAATCGGCAGTCGCAAAAAGAGCAGGTCGGTGTGATGCCGTTCGGCTACGAAAGTGCGCACGTCCTGGTTGCTCATCTTGTTGCGCATCGTGTTGTCATGCGGCGCCGGAAGATAATTCAGCATTTGACGAAACGTCTCCGACAGCGCCAACGGTTCGCGCAAGTTGCGCGTTTGTTCGTCGAAAGAAAGAACGTAATCGCCGACCATCATCGCAGCCGTCAGCGCCAGCGCGCGCTTGTACGGCTCAAGTTGTTCGGCATTGAAACGAACGTTGTCGAACCACCAGGCGTCAGTTTCGTTGAACCACTTAAGCAGCGCGGGATTGCCAAGCACGTCGCGCGGAATGTAGGCGTCGTCGAGCAGAAGGTCCAGATCTGATTCGTTTAGCCGTTCCGTGTTGTTTTCAACCAGCGCGAAAGCTTTTGTGTACGACCAGAGCATCGGATCGTTAGCAGCGATGCGGATCCGCCAGCTTTTGAGTTGCACGATCAGGTTCGGTTCGCCGGTGAAAGGCAACGCGACTGACGAAAACTTCAGCCGCCGCAGCACGCCCAACTCAAATGCCAACCATCCATTATGAAACTGCATAGATCCGTGTTTACCCGTGCATGTTAAGTGAAAGAAAGATCGACACGACGCCAGGATCGAACTCGATCCCGGCACGGTTCATCAACTCGCGTCGCGCGGCCTCTTCAGTGAACGCCCGGCGAAAAGGCCGAACGTCCGTGAGGGCCGCGTAGGAATCGGCGACGCGCAGTATCCGCGCGGCGAGTGGAATCTCTTCACGTCGCAACGCATCCGGATAACCGGCGCCGTTCCACCATTCGTGATGCCAACGCACGAGCAGTTGCGCTGCACGATCAGCGCCGACGCGCGACGCCTCGCGCTCGCCAATCACCGGATGCCGCGACAGATCGAGCCGTTCCTCGGCGGTCAGCGCGCGGCTGGCCTGAATGTACTCCCGCTCCATCGCCACCTCGCCCAGGTCGTGCAACAAAGCCGCCGCATACAACGAGCCGCGATCATGTCTCGCCAAATGAAACGCGTGCGCAATGTCGTCGGCGATGGACGCGACGCGTTGCGCGTGCGGGTTTTCGTAACGCTCGAAGCGATCGACAGTTTTCGAGAGCTGCATGAACGCCTCGCCTGCCGATTTATCGATCAGTTCTACAGTTTCGACTGCCGCCATCGCGCCTATCTTAATCTCCTTTTAGTTCTCGTAACAGTTCGCGGGCCTTGCGATTGTTTGGATCGGCCGCCACCGCGCGTTCCGCTTCGCCGCGTGCGCGAATGACAAATCCGAGATCGCGGAACAACTGGGCCAACATTACTCGATACTCCGCGTTTTTGGGATCTAGTTTTATAGCAGCCTGGAGTTCGGCTTCAGCGGCGCGCCGCGTGTGCTCTTGCGCGGCGAGCATCTGTCCGTAGTAAGCGCGATAACGCGGTTCGTTCGGCGCGAGACGTGCGGCGGAAGCAAAGAGCCCGGCGGCGACGCTGCGTTGGCCCTGTTCGAGAGCGGCGTATCCTTCTTTGAAGTCGTTCTCAGCACGCGCCGCCGGCGAAACACCAGGCTCGACAGGAGCATCGTCGGCAGTTGGCGTTGCGGCCGCGGGCGTTGTCGGTTTAGGCGCTGCTTGTTGCGCTTTTCTGCGTGCCTGGAGCTTCGTGTTGTAACTCGCGCGCAGACCATCGTCACGCAAAGTCTCGTAAGCCTGTGTGATTTTGGCAAACGCCGACTCGATGCCGGCGAGCAGCGCCGGCTCAGCTTTGCGAAATCGGTCTGGATGATAACGCCGGGCGAGATCGTAGTAGGCAGACTTTAGCTGATCGGGCAAGGCGTTTGGATCGACTCCGAGCACGTCGTAGTAGGAGTCAGCGATGCGCAGGCGATCGAGAAAGTCGTTGATGTTGTCTGACGCGGCGGCAGGTTCAGTTTCCTGGACGGGCGCCGGCGCCATTTTCCGTTCCGCTTCGAGCAACAAGGCCTCGAGGTCGAGGTTTAGATTGACTGTCTCGTTCAAGTGAGATCGGTCGTCAAAGTCCCACGCGCCGTGCGTCATCAAGAGCGCAAAGCGAAGAATGCCGGTGATTTGCCGTGTTTGAGCGAGGTCGGCAGCCCCGGTCGTCAACAGGTTTTCCTGCGTAAGTCTCTTCGCCAGTTCAAGATCGGGCAGGTTTTCGTCAAAGCGAGCGAGCTGTTGAGCGGAAAGCAGGCCGAACTTCAGCAAGTGTCCGCGAAGACGCAAATCCCGCAGGTTGCAGGCAGCATAGACAAACCTTCCCTGGTCGAAATAAGCAGCGACTCTGATGCGATCCTGCTCGAGACGCAGCCTGCCGCTGAGGGATTTCGCCGAGATTTCGCGTATCACTGCGGCGAGCGGTCGTTCGGTGAGTTGGCCGTTCATCCGGCTTGGCATCATAGCGCAGGCAGCAAATCCGGCCAAATCCGGGGAATTTTGTCTCCAAGGGGTAGACACAAATGAAGGCTAATCCTATATTGATGCCACATTATCAATTGACTTGCCCCCAGGCGAACGAACTTCCAGCAGGGTGTGATCTATATGGACGACACAGTGCGCGAAGGTGTCCATCAAGTCAGCGACACGGATATTAGCGCAGGTACGGCCGCTCTTAACTCTCAAGAGCGCGTCGATCTGTTAATTAGAGAACTTAGAAAACGGACCGCCGAGCTCGAAGAAGCGAATCGTGAGTTGCGGCGGGTTTCACATTATCGATCGTTATTTCTTGCCCGGATGTCGCACGAGTTGCGTACGCCGCTCACGTCGATACTCGGTTTCAGCGAGATTCTGCTCGACCAGGAGGAGCTGACGGATTCGCAGCGGCGGTTCTGTCAGAAAGTCCAGGATTCAGGGTTTCAACTGCAAGCGAGCTTGAATCAACTGGTCGACCTGTCTCGAATCGAGGCGGGGCAGACGGAAGTTTTTCTGCAGGAGTTTTCATTGCGGGAAACGGTGCGTGAGTCGTGCGCGGCGGCGGCGCGCATGGCGCAGAAGCAGCAGGTCAAGATCGACTACGAAGTCGCGCCTGAGATCACGACAGTGGTTTCCGATCAAGGGAAGTTGCGGCAGACGATCTTTAACTTTATCGCGTGGGCGGTGAGCCGCAGTCCCGCAGGCGAGTCGGTGATGGTCAGTGTCGATGTCGATCAGGAGGGACTGCTGGCGATTCGGGTGAAGGATAACGGCGAGGTGCGGTCCGACACCGCGAGTGCTTTCGATCCCGAGCATGGCACAACGGGCCGCGAACCAAACATCAACGAACTTGGTATTATCATTGGCCGAAAGTTGCTCGAGTTAATGGGAGGCAAGGTTGCCCTGGAGAACGGCGTGCCCAGCGGTCTTCAGGCGACGATTCGCATACCTGCTCGACCGGCGAAGGGGTGACTCCGTTTTTAAAACCACTACAAAGGTAATGGATGGAAGAGATCAAAGTTCGTGAATGCACAACCGTCGAAGAGTTTGATAGTTGTATTAACCTCCAACGCGAAGCTTTCGGGCTTCCAGACCTGGAGATCTCACCGCGCCGTCATTTCATAGTTTCTCGACAAGCCGGAGGCTGGACGCTCGGCGCTTTTGCAGGCGACCGGATGGTCGGCTTCGTACATCATCTCGCTGCCGTGCGGCCTGACAACGAGATCTTCGGCTATTCACACGTGATGGCAGTCGCGCGTGATTACCAGAACAAAGGCGTCGGCGCGCGTTTGAAGTGGGCGCAACGAGCAAAGGCGATGAGCGAGGGACGCGACTTCATCAAGTGGACCTGGGATCCGATGCAGTCGCGCAACGCGCACTTCAATCTCAACCGGTTGGGCGTGATGGTCCACTCGTATGTCGACAACTTTTACGGCATTGATTACGACGGCGATCGAACAACACCGGCTGGATTGCCGAGCGATCGCCTGTTCGCAAGCTGGCACTTGAGCTCCCCGCGAGTCGTCGCGCTTGGCGAAGGCGTTGCGCACGCAATCGACGCCGAACCCGTAAAATCGATCGCGATTCCGGCGGAGTGGAACGCGTTCGTCAAAGCGAATCCGCAAGCAGCTCGCGACGAACAAGCGCGCGTAAGGTCCGAGTTTCACAATGCCTTTGCCGAGCAACTCGTCTGCGCCGGACTTGAACGAGGCGCAGACCAGTCTCGTTACCTGCTGTATCGACCCGGCGACGTTATTGCCGATTGCCATTTGCCGATTGTCGATTGAAAAAATGGCTGTTTCGCAACTGACATCGCGACTGGCAACCTTGGCAATGGCGGCAAACCGGCAATTGGCAATGACATGACGTTTACTAAGTTCGATCGTTACGTTGAACGGCACGCGCGAAGTTTTACCGAGCGCTTGCAGAACCTCTGCCGCATGCCTTCGGTGGCGGCGCGCGGCACCGGCATGCGCGCCATCGCAGAGACTGTCGAACAGATGATGCAGCGTGTCGGCATGGGCACGCGCTCGTTTCGCGTCGGCAGCGGCTATCCGATTCTCTACGGCGAGTGCGGCAGTGGACCAAAGACATTCGTCGTCTACGGTCACTACGACGTGCAGCCGGTGGGCCATCTCACCGAATGGAGCTCCGGTCCGTTTGCGGCGACGATTCAGGACGGAAAACTGTATGCCCGTGGCGCGGCTAACAGTAAAGGCGATTTGATGGCGAGGCTCGCCGCGATCGAGGCGTATCAAAAGACGTTCGGCAAGCTGCCCGTCACGTTGCGTTTCATCGTCGAAGGCGAAGATGGGCTGGGCAGTCCGAGTCTTTACCGTTTCACTGAGGAAAATGCCGAGCTGTTGAAGGCCGACGGCTGTTTGTGGGACGAAGGATCGCGCGACACGAAAGAGAACCCGATCGTCAGTCTGGGTTTCAAAGGCATCACGTTTCTGGAGCTGCGTTCGTTTGGCGCGCGTTCGGATCTGCACTCGAAGTGGGGGGCGATCGTTCCGAATCCCGCGTGGCGTTTGGTCCAGGCACTGGCGACTGTCACCTCGCCAAAAGGCGTGATCACGATCGACGGTTTTTCGTCGCACATCGCACCGATCAGCGAGGAAGACTCGGAAGTCTTGAAGCTGATCGAGCTTGACGAAGCTGGTCTCAAGAAAGAGTTTCGCATCAGCGGTTGGGTGCGGGCGATGAAAGGGCACACGCTCGTCAAGGAGCACATCTTTGGTCCAACCTGCACGATCTGCGGTATTCACACCGGCCACACCGATGCAGGCGCGAAGACTGTCTTGCCGAGCATGGCGATGGCGCGTCTCGATTTCCGGCTCGTGCCTGATTTGACGGCGCAGATCGTCGTTGACCTGTTGCGCGCGCATCTCGACGTCCGCGGGTTCAAAGACATCGAGATCATCGAGCTGGGCAGCGCGCCGCTCGCGAAGTCGTCGGCGAAATCGCGTGTGGCGCGGGCGGTGATCGATTCGATTGCGGAAGTTTACGACCGGCCGGCGCTGGTTTATCCGATGGACCCGTCGAGTGGACCAGTCGGCGCGGTTTGCGGCGTGTCGCAGCCGCCGACGCCCGTTGCGTCATTCGGCACCAGCTACGCAGGATCGAATCCTCATGGACCAGACGAGAACATTCGCGTCGACGATTTTCTGCAAAGCATCAAGCTCATCGGACGGGTGATTCATAAGCTCGCTGCCTCCCGGTCCAAACCTGTCGCCGAGGTGCACGAGGACTCGAAACCAACCGCGCCGCTGCCGAAACTCAAACACGCGGACAAGAAGGAGTCTTGAAAGAGAGTGGGCGTTAGGTGAGAGTTCCTCTGCGCTTTCTGCGGTTCTCTGTGTTCTCTGCGTCTAGACATGCGCTACGCTGGTTTAAACTCAGAGAACACAGAGAGCCGCAGAGATCGCAGATACTCAGTTAAGTGGAAGGAGTGACCTTGGCTTCGAAGGGAATGGCGGGGCGACTCGCGAAAGAGATCGAGAAACTCCGTGACGAGATTCGTCATCACGACGAGCTTTATTACGTCAACGACTCACCCGAGATCTCCGACCGCGACTACGATCTGCTCCTCGAAAGACTCAAGAAACTCGAAGAAGAGAACCCGAAGTTAGTCACGCCTGACAGTCCGACGCAGCGAGTCGGCGGGCGGCCTGCCGAAGGCTTTCCCGAAGTGGTCCATAACCGGCAGATGCTGTCGCTCGATAACAGTTACAACATCGACGAGCTGCGCGCGTTCGACGAACGTTGCCAGCGTCTGGCTGAAGGACGGCCACTGGAATACGTCGCCGAGCTGAAGATCGATGGTTTGTCACTCTCGCTGCAATACGAAAACAGCGTGTTGCTGCGCGGCGTCACGCGCGGCGACGGACGCATCGGCGAAGACGTCACGCAGAACGCGCGCACGATTCGCAGCATACCGCTGAGTCTCAAACCCGAAGCCAAGCGGATCGATGCAGCGCTCGAAGTGCGTGGCGAGGCATTCATCCCGCTAAAAGTTTTTGAAAGGACCAACGCCGAAAGAGAAGAACAAGGCGAGCCGCGCTTTGCGAACCCGCGCAACGCCGCGGCGGGCGCGATTCGGCAGCTTGATTCGCGCCTGGTCGCGCGCCGCAAGCTCGACATGTTTGCTTACGATCTGCTCGTCGGCGGGCGCAAACCGTTTCCGTCGCATTGGGAGTCGCTGGCGTGGCTCGAAAAGGCGGGCTTTCGCGTCAATCCACATAAGAAACTCTGCCGCACGATCGAAGAAGTGATTGACTTCGCCAACGAGAAAGAAACGTTGCGCGACGATCTCGGGTATGAAATCGACGGCCTCGTAGTGAAGGTCAACTCGACCGCATTGCAAGACGAGTTTGGCGCGACATCGAAAGCGCCGCGTTGGGCCATTGCCTACAAGTATCCCGCACGCCAGGCGTCCACAAAGGTAATAAAGATCGACGTGCAGGTGGGCCGAACAGGAGCGCTCACTCCGGTAGCGAACCTTGAACCGGTGTTTCTCGCAGGCACGACGGTCGCGCGAGCTACGCTCCACAATTAAGACGAGATCGAACGTCTGGACATAAGGGATAGGCGACTGGGTGATGATCGAAAAGAGCGGTGAGATCATCCCGAAAGTCCTCAGCGTCGTAAAGTCGAAACGAACAGGTAAAGAAAAGAAATTTGTGCCTCCTACCACATGTCCGGTGTGTGGTGGATTGATCTCGCGTCCGGAGGGTGAGGTCGTGGCGCGTTGCGTCGCCGCCGATTGCCGCGCGCAACTCGTCGGGCGCTTGTTACACTTCGCGTCGCGCCGTGCGATGCGCATCGAAGGATTTGGCGACGTGCTCGCGATCCAGTTAGTCGAAGCAAACCTAGTTAAAGACGTTGGCGATCTTTATTCGTTGACACTCGACAACGTCGCCGCACTGCCGCGGATGGCAAAGAAGTCTGCCACCAACCTGCTCGAACAGATCGAAGCGAGCAAATCACGTGAGCTGATGAATCTGATCTATGCGCTCGGCATCCGCCACGTCGGCGAACGAACCGCCGGCATACTCGCGCACGAAATGGGCTCGCTCGATCGCTTGATCGAGGCGTCCGTCGAAGAGCTGGACGCAATACCGGAGATCGGCTTAACCGTTGCCGAAAGTGTTCGCGACTGGTTTGACGATGAAGGAAATCGAGCGCTTTGTGATAGGCTGCGCGCCGCCGGAGTAAAAACCGAGTCGAGCAGCAAGAGCAGCGCGTCGCTCGACGAGCGATTTGCCGGCAAACAATTCGTCTTGACCGGCACGCTGACGACTTTTACGCGTGACGAAGCGAGGGCGTTGATCGAAGCACGAGGCGGACGAGTAAACTCTTCCGTCAGCAAGAAGACCGATTATGTCGTCGCCGGTGAAGCAGCCGGATCGAAGCTCGACAAAGCCGAGTCACTCGGCGTCGCAGTGATTGACGAAGACGCGTTTAAGAAAATGCTGGATTAGAGATCTCTGTGGTCCTTTGCGGTAAATCGGTAACCGCCGAGACGCAGAGAACCGCAGAGAACACCTTAACTTAGTGAGCACTGAATGGAGTGACACCCATGACCAATCCGGAATCAACGAAAAACATCAAACTCCTCTATACGCTCTTTTGCGACGACGTGCGGCTCGAAGCAGGCAACAAACTGTCGTTCATGGGTGTTTTTCAGAACATCATGGTGCAACAGATACCCGTCTCGTTGATTAAGTTTGCGGTCGTGAATCACTGGCAGGGAAACGGCAGCTATCTTTCCGAGGTCCGCATTCTCACGCCCGATCGACAACAGCCGATCGTCGTCTCGCAACCGACGCGGTTCGAGATCGCTTCAGGCGGCTTTGCCGACAACATCAGCTTCTTTGTAAACGTGACGTTTCCGACGGCGGGAATCTACGTCGTTCAGACCTTGATTGATTCGAATTTATTTGAGGAGCAGGTGTTGACCGTCTCCGACGTCACCGAACCCGTAATGCTGGGGACGTCGGAGGCAGTCAATTGAAGCTGAATGATGGCAGGTCGGCCCTAGCCAACTTCGATGTTAAAGAGCTTAATTTTGGAATTGAGGGTAGTGGCTTTAATGCCCAGGAGTCTTGCTGCCTTGGCCTGATTACCGCCGGTTTCTGACAGCGCCATTCGAATCAGGTGAGTCTCAAATCGCTGCACCTCGTCGTAGAAATTGATTCCTCCAAGTATATCCAAGGGCTTCAGCCTAGTTGCTTCCTCAGTGAACGCCTTGTCCCGAGCGAGTGTTTCTGCCTCATTTAAGAGAGCATCAGCCAGATCGACTACCCTTTGAATGCGGTCCCGGTCCGGTCGCTCGGCAAGTTTCAGACGCACCAGCCTTTCAGCCGTAACGCCTGGATGTTCTAACAGAGCTGCTTGATCGATTCATTAATACTCCCCTTTCGGAACTGACCTCTTAATACGAAAACACCGGTCTCCGAAAATCCGTGACAATTATTTTTCAGATGGGATATGAGGGTGAATGGGTTGTAATTGGTGCGGATGAGAGGACTTGAACCTCCACGATGTCACCATCACAGGCTTCTGAGACCTGCGCGTCTGCCAGTTCCGCCACATCCGCATGAGACGAGGGGGTATTATGCGAATGCGCACTCAGAGTGTCAAGAAAGGCTTCTCTGGGTTATTATGTGGAAGATGAATGCAGACCAACTGGGGGACCGACTTGCACAAATTCGCGGACAAATAGATGCGGCAGCCCTAAAATGCGGACGTTTGCCCCACGAAGTCACGTTGATCGCCATTAGCAAGACCCATCCTGCTTCCATCGTGAAACAAGCCATCGAACTCGGCGCCTCCGACATCGGAGAGAATCGCGTCCAGGAAGCTGAACAGAAGATTAACGAAGTTGGACGCACCGCAGCGCGCTGGCATCTCGTCGGCCATTTACAAGCCAACAAGGCCCGCCGCGCAGTGCAGCTTTTCGACGTTATTCACTCGCTCGACTCCCTGGAACTGGCTCGCCGCCTGGATCGTTTGTGCGGCGAAGAGGGCAGGGAACGTTTACCGGTGCTGATCCAGGTGGATCTGGGCCATGAAGACACAAAAACGGGCATTGACGAAGGCGAGTTGCCGGTGTTGATCCACAGTTTGACCGGACTCGAGCGAATTCAACTGATCGGGCTGATGACGTTGCCGCCGTTCTTTGACGATCCTGAACAGGCGCGGCCGTTCTTTCGCCGGCTGCGAGAGTTGCGGGACGATCTGGGCTCTAAAGGCGTCTTTGGCGATCGAAAAGGCGAGCTCTCGATGGGTATGACGCAACGATTTTGAAGTCGCGATTGAAGAAGGAGCTACGATGGTCCGGATCGGCACGGCCATCTTTGGTCACTGGTTAACACAGATGCAGGTAATCTCACGAATCTTCTGGTTTGTTGAATCGGCTTTCATCGCATTTATCGTCGGCATCATACTACTGATGATCGTTCGCATGATCGTCGACAAGGCGGACCTTAACCCGTTTGGGTTTACTCACCGATCGGTGCGCCGCTTGAGCGATATTTTCGTCTTTCCCGTGCGCGGCGCTCTCCGAGAATTTCGCGCAGATCCAAAATTTGCGCCGCTGGTCGTCATCCTGATCGCGGTGCTGTTGGGCTACATTAGCTGGCAGTTGCTGGAAACTGTCGGGCACACTGTCGCCGGCGTCTACCTGAGTTTGGGAGCGGGAAACCTGCCGGCGGTGCTGGGCACGATTCTCTACGGGCTCATATCCATCTACATTTTCCTGATCTTCATTCGCGTGATTTTTTCCCTTGCTCGCGTGAGTTACACAAACCGTGTGATGCGTTTTCTCGTAAACACAACCGAGCCGTTGCTTGGGCCATTGCGGCGGGTGGTGCCGCCGGTAGGAATGATGGACATCTCTCCCATCGTTGCGTTCATCATTCTTTGGTTATTGCAACAGGCGGTTGCCGGGTTGTTGATGGGAGGCGCGCGATTTTGAACGGGTCTCAGGTTTCGCATTACAGGATTTTGGAGAGACTCGGCAAGGGCGGGATGGGCGAGGTCTATCTCGCCGAAGACTTAAAACTGGGCCGCAAGGTCGCGATCAAGATCCTGAGCGAGGAATACACTACCAACAAGGATCGTCTCCATCGTTTCGAACAGGAGGCCGCCGCCGCTTCAAACCTCAATCATCCGAATATTCTGACTATTCACGAAGTCGGCGCTGACGACGGCCGCCACTTCATCGCCACCGAGTACATCGACGGCGTGACCTTGCGACGCAAGGCGGCTGAAGCGCCGATGGAAATCGGCGAGATACTCGACATCGCGATCCAGATCGCCAGCGCGCTCGAAGAAGCACACTCGGCGGGGATCGTTCATCGTGACATCAAGCCTGACAACGTCATGGTGCGCCGCAACGGCTACGTGAAGGTGTTGGACTTTGGTCTGGCGAAGTTGACTGAAACAGTGGATCGAAGCCCGTTGGATCCGGATGCCGCGACGCGCGTGATGGTCCATACGGACGCCGGTGTCGTAATGGGCACGTCGCATTACATGTCGCCCGAACAGGCGCGCGGCAAGCCGGTCGACGCCCGCAGCGATATCTGGAGTCTCGGCGTCGTGATCTACGAGCTGGTCGCCGGCCGCACGCCGTTCTCGGGAGAAACATCGACCGACGTCGTCGTCGCGATTACTCAGAAAGAGCCGCCGCCGCTGGCGCGCTTCGCGCCGGAGGTTCCCGCAGAGCTCGACTGGATCGTCAACAAGGCGCTCAGAAAAGATCGCGACGAACGTTATCAAACGATCAAGGAATTGATGACCGATCTGCGCCGGCTGAAACAGCGGCTCGAATTCGAACAGGAGCTGGAACGATCGTCATCGCCCGGCGTCATCACGAAATCGACTGTCAGCACCGTCGTCGCGCCGACAATTCAGGATCGCGCTGCGCCAACCGTTACGCATGTTTCGAGCGCCGAGTACATCGCCACCGGAATCAAACGTCACAAGATGGCCGCTGTCGTGATCGCTTTCGTCGTCATCGGAGCAATCGCCGGCGGATATTACGCGTACACCAATCGAGCCCAGCCGCTCACGGAGCGCGACACGGTGTTGTTGACTGACTTCGTCAACACGACCGGCGAACCGGTGTTTGACGGCACGCTCAAGCAAGCGCTGGCAGTTCACCTGGGCCAAACGCCTTTTCTGAACCTGTTCCCCGAAGACCGCGTGCGCGAGACGCTGCGTTTCATGGGCCGTTCGCCGGAAGAGCGAATCACCCGCGACATCGGCCGCGAGATCTGCGAGCGGCAGGGCATCAAGGCAATGTTGACGGGAACGATTGCGAGTATCGGCAGTCACTATTCGATCACACTTGAAGCGATTAACCCCCGCTCCGGCGATCCGATCGCGCGCGAACACGCGGAAGCGGAGAGTAAAGAGAAAGTGCTCGCCGCGCTCGGCACGGCGGCTTCGAACCTGCGCAAGAAGTTAGGCGAGTCGCTCAGTTCGATTCAAAAGTACGACGTCAACATCGAGCAGGCGACGACTTCATCGCTCGAAGCGTTGAAAGCGTTTGCGATGGGCGACGAAGAACGCGCGAAAGGCCGCGCACGCGAGTCGCTGGTCTTTTACAAACGCGCCGTCGAGCTCGATCCGAACTTCGCGATGGCCTATGCGCGCATCGGCGTCCACTATTTCAACCAGGAGCAGATCGAAACTGCCAAGCAGTTTATCCAGAAGGCCTACGAGCTTCGTGATCGCGTCAGCGAACGCGAGAAGCTCTACATCGCCGAGAAGTACTACAACTACGTCACCGGCGAGCGCGACAAAGCCGTGGAAACACTGCAAACCTGGACGAGGCTCTATCCCGACGACTTCGTCCCGCACAACAACCTTTCCATCAACTACAAGATCCTGGGACGTCACGAGGACGCACTGCGGGAGTCGCTCGAAGCTGTGCGTTTGAGCCCGAACAATACGTCCGCGAGAGTCAACGCGATCAGCAGTTTTGTTTCGCTGGGCCGGTTTGACGAAGCGGCGCAGGCCAACCAGGATCTCGCGAAAATCAATCCCGACATGCTGACCGTGCACGCGACGACGTACTTTTTGGCGTTCATTCGCGACGATCAGGCGGCGATGGATCGCGAAGTTGAATGGTCCAGGGGGAAGCCGGACGAAGCAGATTTCACGGCGCTGAGAGCCATTCACGCGATGTGCCGAAGGGAAGCTGAAGCAGTCGGAAGAGTTGGCGAGGCGCTCGGTTGAAATGTTCAAGAACCAGAATCGAAGCGAGAATGCTTCGAAAATTCTGCTCAACCTGGCGGGCAACATGTCGATCCTGGGTAAATGCCAACAGGCCAGGGACAACGTGACGGAGGCGCTGGCACTGTCTCGCGGGGACATCAATCTGGCGAGTGCCGCGATGATCTACGCGACCTGCAACGATTCGAGCCGGGCGCAGTCAATGATCGATGCCGCACGCGCTGCGGCGCCGCAGAACACGTTCCTCTCGTCGATTGTTGCTCACATGGTGCGCGCCGAGATCGAAAAAAATCGCGGCAACACTAACGAGGCGATTCAGTTGCTCGAATCAGTGCGGACTTACGATCTGGGCGAGGTTACGGGGCTGTCAAATAATTACTCGCGCGGCGACCTGTACCTGCGGCAAAAAAGGGGACAGGAGGCGGCCGCTGAGTTTCGAAAAATCGTTGAAACCCGCGGCATCGAGATTTTCTCGCCGTTCCATGGTCTTGCATACTGCGGGCTGGCCCGCGCGGCGGCTATTACCGGCGATACGGGCGCCGCTCGCAAGTCGTATCAGGACTTTTTCGCCTTCTGGAAAGACGCCGACGCGGACCTTCCGGTCCTGGTTCAGGCCCACAAAGAATACGACCAACTGAAATAAACACGCCTGTTGTGATATATTTCCTCGCCTAAACCCGCACCAAATTCTTCAAAGGGATCGGAAAATGTCAGGACATTCCAAGTGGCATAGTATTAAACACAAGAAAGGCGCGCTCGATGCCAAGCGCGGCAAACTGTTCACGAAGTTTATTAAAGAAATCACCGTCGCGGCGCGCACGGGCGGCGGCGATCCGGAAGGTAACGCGCGTCTGCGCAAAGCCATCCTCGACGCCAAGGCCGGCAACATGCCCAACGACACGATCGATCGCGCTATTCGCCGGGGCACCGGCGAAGAAGAAGGCGTGAACTACGAAGAGATCACTTACGAGGGTTATGGACCGGGTGGCGTCGCGTTGTTGATCGAGTCGATGACTGACAACCGCAATCGCACCGTAGCCGAGATCCGGCACCTGTTCTCCAAGAACGGCGGGAACCTTGGCGAATCGGGCTCGGTCGGTTGGATGTTTGATAAGAAGGGTTACATCGTCGTCGACAAAGCGGCGAAGTCGGAAGATGAGCTGTTTGAGCTCGCCATCGAAGCAGGCGCCGACGATTTGCGCGACGACGAAGACAATTTTGAGATCCTCACATCGCCTGATGCGTTTGAAGGCGTGTTGGCGGCGATCAAGGGTGCAGGCATCGAGCCGCAAGCCGCCGAAGTCGGGATGATGCCGCAGAATTACATCAAGCTCGAAGGCTCTGACGCGCGGCAGATGCTGAAGTTAATGGAAGCACTCGAAGATCACGACGACGTGCAGAAAGTCTCGGCGAACTTCGACATCAGCGAAGCCGACATGGCGGCAGCTTAGGCGATGCACGGGTGGCCACGGAGGGCCACCCCTGCAAATCAATCGTAGGTGCAGAGTCAATCGTAGGTGCGGAGAATTGTAGGGGTGGCCCTCGGTGCCACCCTTTGCGGCGCTTAGGCGACAGACCGGTCCGTGGTGTCGGTCGTCAGTTCCGTCTCTTCAGGTTTGACAGGCTCGCCCATAACTATCCGCACATTGTGAGTCTTTTCGTCGTCCGTGAGGTTGATGGCGTTGTCCGTTTGGACCACGCCGTCGACCTCGACTGTTATCACGCCTCGGCTCACGCCCATCGGGTTCTCGATCTTGATTCGATAGACCGCGCGGCTGCGACGATAGGTGATCTCAAAATCACGCCACCAGCGCGGCACGCAGGGATCGATCTGCAGCCGCGTGCTTTCCAGTTTGAAACCGAGTATCGACTCGAGACCCGCCCGATACATCCAACCCGCCGATCCCGTGTACCACGTCCAACCACCGCGGCCGGTGTGTGGCGGAACAGCGTAAACGTCCGCGACCGCGACGTACGGTTCGACCTTGTACTTGTGCAAGCCGGCGCGGGTCGACGAGTGGTTGATCGGATTGAGTAGCGCGAAGAGCTCGCCGGCGCGTTCGCCGTCGCCGAGCAGGCAGTACGCGATCATGGTCCAGATCGCGGCGTGCGTGTATTGCCCGCCATTCTCGCGCACGCCCGGGACGTAGCCTTTGATGTAACCCGGATCGAGCGTGCCTTTATCGAACGGCGGCGTGAAGAGAATCACGAGCCCGTCGCCACGCCTGATCAGGTACTCTTCAACGGCGGCCATCGCGCGTCCCATTCGGTAGTGATCCGACGCGCCGGAAATGACGGCCCACGATTGCGCGATCGAGTCGATGCGGCATTCTTCATTGCGCGCAGAACCGAGCGGCGTTCCATCGTCGAAATAAGCGCGTCGATACCAGTCGCCATCCCACGCTTTTTCTTCCAGCGCCTTGCGCAAGTTTTCGAGATGCTTGCGATAGCGATTGGTGCGGGCTTTTTGTTTGCGCGCTTCGACATGCGGCGTGAACGCGGCGAGGGCAGTGAAGAGAAACCAGCCCAGCCAAACGCTTTCGCCTTTGCCGAGATGTCCGACGCGATTCATCCCATCGTTCCAGTCGCCGCCGCCCATCAGCGGCAAACCGTGCTTGCCGACCGCGAGACTGCGATCGAGAGCGCGCACGCAGTGCTCGTAAACAGTTCCGGTTTCCTGCGAGATCTCGGGCTGCATGTATACCTCGTGCTGGTCCGGCTCGAGTGGCGCTTGTTCGAGGAAGGGAACCACTTCATCCAACACAGACGCGTCGCCAGTCACGTTTACGTAGAACGCAGTGACGAAAGGCAGGAACACGAGATCGTCGGAGATGCGCGTGCGCACGCCGCGGCCACTCGGCGGATGCCACCAATGCTGCACGTCGCCTTCTTTGAACTGATGCGCGCTGGCGAGCAGAATCTGCTGACGCGCGATGTCGGGCTTGCTGTAGACCAGCGCCATCACGTCCTGCAACTGGTCGCGAAAACCAAAAGCGCCGCCTGACTGGTAGAACGCAGTGCGCGCCCAAACGCGGCACGAGAGTGTTTGATACAACAGCCAGCGATTGAGCATCGTGTCGAGTGCCGGATCGGGCGTTCGCACTTCGACCGTGCCGAGTATCTCGTCCCAGTGGCCCAGGACTTTTTCAAACGCCGCATTGACAGTGCCGGTTTGGCGGAATTGTGTGACGAGCGCCTGCGCGGCCTCTTTCGATTCAGCTTCGCCCAACAGGAAGATGACTTCACGCGCTGTTTGTGGCGGCAGCTCGATCTGGACTTGAATTGCCGCGCACGGATCGAGTCCCGCGCCGTCTCGGCCGGCGAGTCCGACGCGTTTGAGCGCCGCCGGCGATTCGACCGAACGATTGCGGCCGAGAAACTCCTTGCGATCACAGGTGGCTGTTGCCAGTTTTTCACTCGTCGCCACGAAAGCGATGCGATCCTCAAACTCGTTGTTGAAAGGATTTCGCGCGAAGATCGTCGAGGCCTTTTGATCGATCTCGGTGATGATGTATGGCGCTGACGACTGGCGCGAAACGCCGAGCACGATTTCGCTGTACTGGATCACCGAGATTCGTCGTTTTCGCGGCGTGCGATTGCGCAAACGCAGCAGGAAGACTTTGACGGACGCGTCGAGCGGCACGAACAGCAGCAGCTCCTGCGAGATGCCATGACTCGTGTGTTCGAAGACCGTATAGCCCTGGCCGTGCCGAATGATGTATGGCTCTCGTTCGCGAATCGGCAGCGGCGTCGCGGACCAGACGGTGCCGGAATCTTCGTCGCGCAGGTAGATCACTTCGCCGGGCGGATCGCTCACGACGTCGTTGGACCACGGCGTCAAACGATTCTCCCGGCTGTTCACCGACCACGTGTAGCCGCCGCCGGTTTCAGTCACCTGAAAACCGAAGTCGACCGAGTTGCCGATGACGTTGGACCACGGCGCCGGCGTCCATTGTTCGGCGCCGAGCGTTGTCACATACTCGCGCCCGCCCTGGTGAAATCCACCCAATCCGTTGAAGAAAGACAAATCCGGAGGCGGCAGTGAAAACTCCGGATAGATCTGCGACGGCGCGCGCGGAACGAGCAACGGCGGCAACGGCTCTTCGATGTACGGCCGTTCGATCTGATCGTCGAAACTGCCGCGATCGGCCACGATCACGACGCGCGCAACGGCGTGAAGCAGAATGCGATCGGCTTCAGGCATCTGGTCCGAACGCCGCAAGTAAACCCCACCGGGCTTGTCCTGTAGACCTTGCAGACCGCTCGTGCGAATGATCGTCTCCAACTCACCGTGCAGGACCTGCATGTAGTCTGTAGGCGTGTCATTGAGAATGACGAGATCGGTCGTCAGTCCCTTGTAGTGCAGGTACTCATGGCAACGCACCACCTTTCTGACGGTGCGCATGTCCGCGGCCCTGTTGATCCGCACAACGACGATCGGCAGGTCGCCGCTGATGCCGTACGCCCACAGGCTCGACTGCGATTTCGTATTCAGCGCCAGCACGTGCGAGCTCGGGCGCAACGAAGGATCGGAGTAAATGATGCGCGCGGCCAGACCTTGAAACAGGTGCGCTTCTTCCGAGTCGATCTTGAGGTGACTCATCTCGACCTGCGCCTTGGTCCAGGCGAGTCGCAGTTCACGTTCGAAGATGTTCGGATCGTGATACTTGTCGGCGAGCGCGAGGGCTTCTTCTCGCGAATGCGCGACCGCCGTGCTGAACGAGCAGCGCACTGTGTGATTCGGTTGAATGCGAACGCGGCGGCGCAAGCTGAACACCGGATCGAGGACGGCGCCTGTCGTGTTTGAAAGCGGACGATCCTCCATCACGGCGATAGGATTACTCGCCGCGCGCCCGCGTCCCAAAAATCTGCCGCGATCCGTTTCGTACTGCACTGCGCCGATCGTTTCGCCTTCGACCACGACCACGTGAATGCCCCAGATGGGCCGCTCGTCAGAAGAGCGCTGCCGGCGATGGGCCAGGATCGCGTTCTCGCCGGAAATAAACTCGGTCTCGATAAAGAGATTGCTGAATGCCTGGTGCGCGGCGTCGGCCGACGGACTCGCGAGCACGACTTCGCCATAGCTCGTCAACTCGATTTCGCGTGTGCGCGTAGAATTATTCGTAAGCGAAACGCGACGCACCTCGGCGTTGTCTTCCGCGGAAACGACGATCTCCATGCGCGTCGTGATGCCGGAATCTATGCGGCGGAAATCGGCTTTCTCTTCCGAGAAAGCGACTTGATAAGCATTGGCTTTACTGCGCACCGGTTGATGTCCGGCGGACCAGACCGCGCCGGTGCGCACGTCGCGCAGGTAAATAAACGCGCCCCAATTGTCGCGCGTCACGTCTTCGCGCCAACGAGTCACTGCGTTGCCTTCGCAGATCGAATAACCGGAGCCGGCAGTGGTGACCATCACGCTGTAAGCGCCGTTCGAGAGCAGTTGCGTGCGCGGTGTTTCGAGATTGGCCGACTCGTACACGCGCGTAATCATTCCCGGCATAGTTTGCACCACACGACCGGTCAGCACTTCTTCGGCGCGTGGATGCGCTGCGGGCACGCCGACCGGGATTCGTTCCTGTAACAACAACTCGGTCGCCTGCACCGAAGGATCGGCATGAAAGCGCCGCTCTACTTTCGTTTCCTGGAGCACGTTTGCCAGCGCGACCATGCTCATGCCCTGGTGATGGGCCATGAAGGCGCGAATGATCACCGACCGTTGTCCTTCGGGTAGACGTTCCGCCGTGTAATCAATTGCCTCGTAAAAACCGTACGGTCCAAACGCGCCCTCGCTTTGCAACCGGCGCAGGTTCTTCATTGCCGCTGACGGATCGACAAGCGCCGCCAGCATCGTCGCATACGGAGCGACGACGAGGTTCTCGATCAGTCCGCGTTTCAAACCGAGTCCGGGAACTCCGAACGGTCCATATTGATAGTTGAGATGAAGATCGCGGACGTTGTAAGCCGCTTCGGAAATGCCCCACGGCACGCCGCGCTCCTGGCCGTACTCGATCTGGCGATCGACAATGGTGCGATAGGTTTCGGCGAGCAGCGTGTTCGGATAGTTGCGCATGACCAGCAACGGCATCAGGTATTCGAACATCGTGCCGGTCCAGGAGATGAGCGCGCGCCCGCCGTCGACTTTCGTCAGCGTGCGCCCCATGCGGAACCAGTGTTGTTGCGGCACGTCGCCCTTGGCGATGCCGACGAAGCTGGCGAGCCGCGCTTCGGATGCGAGCAGATCGTAATAGGATTCGTCGTTGCGCGAAGTGTTGACGTTGTAACCGATCGTGAAAAGTTTGCGTTCCACGTCGAAGAGGAACGCGAAGTTCATCTCGTCGATCGTTTGATCGCAGCGACGCGCGAGACGGCTGAGTCGCGACAGGATGTCGGACGAAGCGCCCGCGGATTGTTCGAGGGCTTTGGTCAGGGCCGCGGTCGATGGCGGCTGGTTTTCGAGGGCCGCGAGTTGGACCAGGATGCGATCGCAGAGTTGCGGCACTTCCGTCAACGTGGGGACGACTTGCAGAGACTCAAGAATCGACGACCATTCTTTGTCATCCGCCTTCGTTTCCGAACGCAGCGACGGCAGCAGGCGTCCCCAGTTCGTAAGCGCATCGGCATCTCGGCGATGCGAGTCAACCTGGTGTTTCAGCGCGCCGACCCACCAACGCAGCTCCTTGAAAGTGATCTCACCATGCTCGTGCGCCAGCGCGTTTACGATGTCTTCGATTTCGACAGCGCGGCGGGTGAGTGAATCCAGCAATACAAACCACGATGAGAGATCTCGGTGGCTCTCAAACTCGCACAGTTTGCGAGACGCAGCGATCTCGTTTTCCAGATGGCGCACCGTTACGACTTCAGTTCGTTGCCGGAAACTGCCGAGTGTTGCTGCTTCGATCGCGATCGCATTGATTGTGTCCGAGAGTCCCTCAATCACGCGTTTGTCGAACAAGCTTATATCGGGAAAATCGACGCACGCCTGTTTGACCGCAATCAGATGACCCGCGAGGTTGCCGCTGTCGACTGTCGAGATGTATTGCGGCAGCAGCGGGTCGAGTGTCTTGGTGTCATACCAGTTGAAGAAATGACCTTCGAGCCGTCCGAGTCGGGCCATCGTGGCAAACGTCAACTCTTCGCGCTCGACGAATTCAAGAGAACCGACGTAACCGAGATCGTGCGCCGATGACGTCGTCAACAACAGCAGGCCCATATTTGTCGGCGACGTGCGATGAGCGATGACGGGCGAAGGATCTTCCTGATAGTTGTCGGGGGGAAGCCAGTTGTCCTCGACGCCGACGAACGTTTCGAAGAAGCGCCACGTTCGTCGCACGATCAGGCGGGCAAATTCCGTGTCGATTTGGTTGAGCGCTTCGCGGTGGGCGAAGCGCGGTTTGCTGACGAAGTACGCGACGAGCGGTGAGAGTAACCAGACGGCCGAAAGCACGCCGATCACCGGCAACGCTGTGGGCCGTAGCGCGAGTGTCAAACCGAGAGCGAGCAAAGTGAGGACTTCCGCCGGCAACATGAAGCGCAGGAACGAATTGAAGTCGCCACGCGTGGTTCTTTCGGTTTCTGCTGCCGAGACCCACTCCAGCAGCTTTTTTCGCGTGACCAGCTTGCGATAGATCGTGCGCCCAATCGCGTCGCACATCAGGTACGCCTGATGGACCAGGAAGACAAACGAAAGCGCGATCTGCAACGTGTTGGTGCGGAAGTCGCCCCACAGGCTCCAGAAATGGCTGGTCCAGGGAATGCCTTTCGGATGAATCAGCAGGCCGGTCGCGACGTGCAGGTAAACTGGGAACGCGATCGTCAGAAAAACGAAGAGGCACCAGATGAGCGGCGATCCGGGAAAGATCGTGCACGCAGCGACAAGCCATAAAAATAATGCCGGCGCGACCAGGCTGCGGCGCAGGTTGTCGAGAATCTTCCAGCGCCCGATCAACGGCAACACATTCGGAACGCGGTGACGATTGGCGTCAAGTACGGTTGGCAGGAGCCAACGCGCAATTTGCCAGTCGCCGCGTGTCCAGCGATGCGCGCGTTTAGCGTAGGCTGCATACGATGCCGGATAGTCGTCGAGCAGCTCGATGTCGGTCGTTAAGGCGCAGCGCGCAAACAGTCCTTCGAAGAGATCGTGGCTGAGCAGCGAATTTTCCGGCACGCGGTGTTCGATTGTGCTTTGAAACGCGTCGACGTCGTAGAGACCTTTGCCGGTGAAATTGCCTTCGCCGAAGATGTCCTGGTAGACGTCGGAAACGGCAGTCGTGTACGGATCGATGCCGGTGTAGCCCGAAAAAATCTGAACAAACTTCGAACGTGAAGCACAAGAAAGCGCGATGCTGACGCGTGGTTGCAGGATTCCGTAACCGCGTGTGACGCGTTTCTCCGCGGCGCTGATGCGCGGCCGGTTGAGTGGATGAACCGCAGCGCCGACGAGTTTGCGGGCTACGTCGCGCGGCAGTTGCGTATCCGAGTCGAGCGTGATCACGTAGCGGATGGAATTTAGCAGGGCATCGTCTGCGGTGCGCACGACGAAGCTCGTGTCGGTCGCGCCGCGCAACAGGCGATTGAACTCTTCCAGCTTCCCGCGCTTTCGTTCCCAGCCCATCCACTTTTCTTCGCTGGAATTCCACAGGCGTTTTCGGTGAAACAGGTGGAAGCGCGCTTCGCCATAGTTTGTGTTCAGCGCTTCGATTCCGCTTTGGGCCACTGCGAGCAGCGCGTGATCGTTTGGCGTTTCTTCCGCGTTCGCGTCGGCGAAGTCGCCGAGCAGCGCGAAGTAAATGCTCTTGTCCTGGTTGGCGAGGAAGTGGACTTCGAGATGTTCGACCAGTTCCTGCACCTGCGCTTCGTTCGTGAAGATCGTTGGGACGACGACGAAGGTGCGCGCGTCTTCGGGAATGCCGGTCGCGGTGTCCATGCGCGGCAACAAGCGCGGCGGAAAGAAGTGCGTGAGGTCCCAGTTCAAGACTGTGAGCGCGAGATCGCTGGCCGGGATCAATGCGAGCACGGCTGTGACAACCAGCAACGGCCAGCGCGCGCCGTATTGATACATCGTGGCGAGTATCAACGTTATGACCAGCAAGGTCAGGAACGTGAGTATGCCGAGATATGAGCCGGTCGCGTGTCTCAGGACGAAGCGGCGGAGTCGTTCTATCGGTCTCGGCCGGTACTGGAAGCTTCTTTCCAGTTGGTCCAACCCGGCGTCGATCAGGTAATAGCCGACGTGTGCTTCCGCCGCGCCTTCTTCTCCGTGGGCGGCGAGATCGACGGTGGCCTGGGCGATGTCGAGCTCGCTCGAGCGCGTGCGTTTGCTGATTCGTTCGATTACGTGGCGGTAGCGATCGCGCGAGGCAAACTCCATTCGCGAATAAACGCCGGCGGGATCTTTTCCGAGACGTGGTTCGATCAGGCTGACTTTCTCGAAGAAGTCGTTCCAGTCGAGCGTCGAGAGGAGGCGCATGCTGGTGATGATGTTGCCGACGGTGACTTGCGCGGCTGCCTGGCGCTGGTGTTCCGCGTGGATCAACTGTTCGATGGTTAGGTTTTGCGCTTCCAGGCGTTTCTCGATCCAATCCATCACGGGCATTACTGACGGATGTTGCTCGCGCAGGCGTTGCACGAGTTGGACCAGGAACGTATGCGGCGGATCTTCTCGCTTGTCTTCTCGTTTGCCGAGGCGTTCGTTGACCAGAGGCATGATGCCTGCTGGTTGTCGCGATGCTAATTCAAGAAGCCTGTCGGCCAGCTTGTCCGCCTCTTCGCGTTCTTCGCGGGCGCCTTTGATCGTAAGGGCCAGACGTCGCAGGTTTTCGACGAGGGCCAGGCGAAGCGTGATCGCGACTGCCCAAAGCTCACCGATCGAGAGCGGCGCTTTGAGTTGATAGGCGGCGATGAACCTGCGCAGCGTGTTTGTGTCGAGACGCGAGTCAGTGTGTGCGATCAGGGCGAGCGCGACGGCGTAGATGCGCGGGTAGCCGGCGAGCTCGCCTGACGCGAGCTTCGGGAGCTCGTGATAGTAGCCCTTCGGGAGGTCCTCGCGGATCTCGCGCAGTTGTTCTTCGACGATGTGATAGTTGTCGACGAGCCATTCGGCTGCGGGTGAGATGGGACGGCCGTTGCGAATTGCTTCGACGAGCGCTTTATAGACAGCTTCGAGTCGGCGGCCGTTGTCTTCGAGTCGCGGAAGAAGTTGGGCGCGGCCTTTCCTGGTGACGGTTTTGTGTTCCTCGGCGAGTGTCTGAGCGTATTGCTCTAGACGTTCGACGCTGAAGAACTCGTCCTGAAAGGGTTTTTCGTTCTCGTCACCCTTGGGTTTGCTGAACACGGAAGCGATCGATTCGACTAACGCAGACATTTCTCCGCTGCGGGGGAGTTCAAATTTTGTTGGGGGATTACAGGGGAGTTTCAGAATAGCATTTTGTGGTTGGTAGCGGGTAATTGGTCTTTTGAATATTTGCGCTAATGTTGAGCGAACGGTTGTGTAGGACCATGTAGTATACTTTCGCGCGATGCGTGTTTTGGGGATCGATCCTGGCAGTCAGACTATGGGTTGGGGCGTAGTTGAAGGCGACGGGCGGCGATATTCGCTGCTTGCCTTTGGCGCTGTTCGCGCACCGTCGACGTTGCGGTTTCCGGCTCGGCTATTGCGCATGTGTACCGGTTTGGAAGAAGTGATTGCTGAGCATCGACCCGATGTCTGCGTGCTTGAAGACTCGTTTCTTGCGACGAATGTGAAGGTCAGCATGAAGCTGGGCCAGGTGCGTGGCGTCGTTCTCTTAGTCGCAGAGCGTGCGGGGCTTGAGATTCACGAGTATTCGCCACGATCGATCAAGCAGACGATTGTTGGTTATGGAAATGCCGAGAAGCATCAAGTGCAGGAGATGGTCCGGTTGTTATTGAAGCTCCGCAGCGTGCCTTCACCGCACGATGCGGCGGATGCGTTGGCAGCGGCGATCTGTCATTTCCATCACGCGCAGTTTAATCAAAAAATCGTTGCCGCTATTGGGCAATAAACCTCACTAAGGAGAAACACAATGCGTCCTCACAGTCTCACAATACCGGTTTGTCTAATTCTGCTTCTTTTTCTTCATGTCGATGCACCGGGACAACGGAAGGCGGTTATCGTAGACGAACGCCTGTCTGCTCTTCGTGCAACACCGCAACTGAGCGGCAAACTTGTGCGTCGTCTCGGTCGCGGCCGCCTCGTCGTCATCAGATCTGTGAAAACAAACTCGGATGGCGTCACATTCTTCTTCGTCAACGTCACAAGTCGAACCCGCGGCTGGCTCCAACGCGAATCCGTGGTCTCACCGTCCCGCATTGGCGATGACCAACGCCTCCTAAAACTAATCCAAACCTCCCACGGCTTCGATCGCATCGTCCGCGCCCGAATCTTTCTCGATCACTTCCACCGCTCACCTTTACGCCCGCAGGTCCTATTATTACTAGGCGACGCTGCCGAAGAACTTTCTGCCAACCTACCCAGAATCAACAAAGGCACTCTCGAAGCCCCTGAATTCACCTACTACCTCAACCACTCATCGCTCGACCGCTTCAACCGCCAAAGCGTCCATTTCATCTTCGATAAATCCACCAAACGCCTCCACTACGACGGCGCCGCCTATCGCCTCCTCCTCCGCCACCACCCAAGAACACCAGCAGCCGCCGAAGCCCGCCATCGCCTGCTCGAGTTATCGAAACAGACTCCATAAGACGTTGCGCCGCCACTCTGGCGTCTCTCTGAAAGCGATCTGTAACTTAAGGTCGTGGAGAAGGGTTAACTTTCAAGCTCACGTCGGCTTGCCTCAAGAGTCTCACGCCGCGGCGTGAGACTTTTGAGGCAAGCTGCTCACATCCCACCCAGCTACCCATTGAGCGTCATCTGATGGTGGGCTGGTTCTGGTAAACGCTATGACTGTTCCAACTAGCATAACCAACGCTAAGAGCATGTAAGTGAGTCTGTAAGTATGTTTCAGGAGTTTGCTCGTCATGCGAGGTCGAGGATCAGAGCCATTGAGCTTTGTAAAGCTCAGTCTGGGAATACCAGCCTTATACGTCTAGCTGCTTCAAGAATCAATTGCCAAATGGCGAAGAGTTGATTACATGGGCGTCATACATGTTTCAAGTCGTCTGGGTCTTCAGAGGGTGGGGCAGCAGCCGCATAAGTTGTAACAGTCTCGTAAACCTCGGATCGTCGCGGATGCTGGCGAGCGTGGGTTCGACGGCGAGAGAGACGAGGTTTACGTCGTGTTCCTGATACGCCTTCTCGAGCCATTCGAACGCCTGTTCCCTTTGGTCAAGTCCCACATGGACCAAAGCTCTATAAACTGAAGGAACGTAGCCGCTCTTCGAAGTCTCCTCTAATTCATCGAGCGCCTTCTGTGCGTCCGCCATTCTCCCCGAAACTGCATAGACATACCCGAGATGGGCCAACAACTCCGGACTTTTGCCAAACAGACTAATCGTACGCTCATACTCCGTGATAGCTGCGTCATACATTCCCTTTTGCACATAGATCCTTGCCAAGCCGTAATGTCCGATAGGGTTGTTCGCGTCTAACTCCAAGGCTCGGCGGAGCTGTTCGATTGCTTCGTCGTAATGCCCGGCGCAGTAAAGAGTCACTCCTTCCGTCGCCTTACGACCTGCTGAAGTCGGATCGAGCTCCTGGGCCTTTTTGCTCTCCGCCAGCGAGAGATCAAAACGGCGCATATGTCGCAGGAAAATAGCGTAATAATGATGACCGGTTGCATAGTTGGCGTTTAGCTCGATGGCTAGCTTGAGCTCTTTCTCGGCGTCTATCCATTCCCAATCGTTCATCAGAGACCACCCAAGCGCAGCGTGGGCTTCCGCAAGGTTAGGCTCAATGCTCAATGCTTTTAAAGCCGCCTCCTTTGCTTTTGGCATAGAGTTCTTTGGCGGCAGCAGATCGAAAGTGGCGAGCATGCAATAGCATTCGGCCAACCCGGCGTATGCGATGGCATAGCCCGGATCGATTTTGATTCCCAACTCGAAGTACTCAATGCTTTTGGCAAGGCTTTCCTGAGTCCTCTTTTCGAAGAAGTAGCGTCCCCTCAAATACGCCTGGTGGGCTTGTGTGTTCTCGGTGTAACGCTTGGCAAGCAGTTCCTGCTCCTCGGCCGTCAACTTCACGGTCAGCGCTGAGGCAGCTTGTTCCGAGATGGAGTCTTCTATCGCAAAGATATTTGTGAACTTCTCGTCGAACCTCTCAGCCCATAGTGTCGCTCCATCCCGAATGCTGACTAGCTGCACGGTCACACGAATGTACTCGTCCCACTTCTGAATGGTTCCTTCCAGCACCGTCGCCACCTTCAATGCACGTCCGGCCGAAACAGCATTGTCCTTCAATACATTTCGCACGGCGCTGGTTGGCCTGACTTTCACTTTCTTGAGTTTGCTGAGTCGCGTGATGAGCGCGTCGGCTATTCCCAGTCCGAGATACTCGTCCTGCGTTGTCGCACCAAGAGTTTCGAAAGGCAGCACGGCGATTGATGGTATGTCGACTAATCGCTCAGGCGTAACTTTCTTAGGCGTAACTCGTTTGCCTTTGCCCCCCTCGTTGGCGACTTCAGCGAATTCCTTTTGGCGCTCGCTGACAGGCGCAACAAAACGATAGCCGCGCCGCGGCACGGTCTCGATGTATTTTGCGTTTTCGACAGTTTCGCCAAGGGCTTTCCGCAGCATGAAAATGTGTTGTGCGAGATTGCCTTCCTCGACGAATTCGTCCGGCCAAACCCTTTGGATGAGGACATCCTTCTCAACTAGCTGGCCGCTATTCAATACAAGCGTGAGAAGCGTGCTCAAAGCCTTTGCCGGCAGGGGCACTACTCGCCCGTCGCGCAGTAACACACGCTCACCTGAGTCCAAACAGAAAGGACCGAAATGGTAGAGACTGCCGTCTCGTTCTGTAGTTCGTTTCATAAACGCTGAGATTTGGTCGCTCTGACTGGGGGTTAATGGCGACGTGTGCTGTGGCTGCTATTGCTTCAAATAAACATTTGAGAACTTACTAATAAATCGTTGAGAGTTACCTAAAGACTTTCTTCCCGCCTGATGAATATAGTCCGAGGCTGCATTTCAAATCAGTTCCAGATTTCTTTTGGGGAAAGCGTTCTAGAGATCAATAGCTTCTGCTGCAACTGTGCAGAAGGTGCGTCGCCGGCTGGCACTCATCCTAATGCAAAGCGTGGCAGTGGCTCAAACACGAAAAGCGTTGTTCAGGCGGTGCGTCGTAGTGTGTCTTCAATTGGACCAGTTACACGCTGCCGCCGATCACCACCGGCTCCTCCCGCCAAATAGGAGAGATAAAAATGAGAAAACGCAACACAGCGATTGTCTCCTTGCTGTTACTGTGTGCTGTAACAGGCGGAACAATCTGGATTACCTCGAACTCAGCGGCTGAAAGCAAGCTTCAAGTGAGCAAAGACGCCGCGCCGTCGTCGTTAGGTGAAGAAACCCCTTCAAGCCCTCTGAGCCAAATCAACAGTAGAGCTCGGGCAGCAAATGCCGGCGCTGAGAGTGAAATCCGCGCCTTGGCAGACGAGATTTTCACGACGTATCAATTCGACGAAGCCCCTGCCGGACTGGGCGACAGTTACAAAGAACGTCTCGTGCGCGCCGAGCTCAGTTACCGCAGCGACGGTCAGCAAGGGATTTCAGACGCCAGCGTGGTTCGCGCGATCAACTACCTGGCTTACAAATTAGGCGCTCCCGCTTATGCCCGGACGGATGTTTTCGAACTGCGGCGAATGAAGGCCGCGATCCTCCCATATACCAACGATCTGCAAGTGCGTTCGCGCGCGACGGAGGTGACTGACTCCATTTCTCTTGGAGATGACAAGACTGATAGCAACGATGCGAATACGCCCACGATGTCTCCACTCGAGGCCATCGTCTTCATGACGGCGCTGGTGCAGCAGAAGCAGTTCAACCCCGAGTACCAACTGACAAACGATGAGTTCGTCGCGCTCCACGGAAACAAACGTCAAGCCGGGTCGGACAAGATGTTTCGCGATCAGATGCATACGCGCATGAGCGATTCGAGCCGCAGTAAACAACTGGTCCAGGAGGTTGAAAAACACGCGGCCACGATGTCCTTGTCCGAGATAGTCAATTTGCCGGATGAGCTCATGTACGTGCTCGGGATTGGAAAGTGAGGAAGGAGAATCATGTACAAATACAAACTATTTTCTCTGAGTGCTGTGCTTCTGCTCGCCGTCTTCACCTCCGGCTGCTGTATTTGGCCTTTCTGCAGTGGTGGAGGTTCGCAATCACAGACCGGCTTTAAGGCGGAGGGTAGAGCTTATGTCCGGCTCACCACCGGCGGGTTCTTTTTCAACAACTTGACCACCGTGAAGGGAAACTGGCAATTCGATAACGGGAACGCTCTGGGCAACACGAGGACCTTCTCAATGTGCTGCGGCTCTCTTCCTGTCACAGACGGCAGAGTCCCTGCGCGTTGGACCATCACCGCCGGTTTGCCGGGCGAATGCATCGGACAAATTTCGAATTCGAACGTGGATGTGGTCGCGAATGATTCGATATTAGCTCAATGTCTGATACCCGGCATTCTTTTCCCATTCACTATGTCGCCGGGTGCAGTCGATTTACAGGCGCCGCCCGCGAGTATGCAGATGAGCGGGAGTGGTCTCGTCACGACGTATGGGATGCCGCGCATTGAATACCGGGATCCGTATACGGGCGCGCTCGTTGCCGTTACGACGGCGAGCAAAGTATCACGCGACGGCAATTCGTTAATCATGGCGACGCCTGACCTCTCAGCCGTTTATTCCGGGACCTATAGCGTACATGTCAGCAACATCATGGCTGACGGTAGTTTTGAACAAGTCGGCGGTACGACAGTGGATGCTTACGGGAGGGATTACGAGTATGTGCCACCGCCGCCGCCCGGCGAATGTGGTTGTCCGCCAGATGGAGGATATTGCCTGCCGTGCGGCCCCGTTGCGTCTGCGCCTTCACTTCGAGATCGGACCAGGCTTTTGTTAGGGAAGTTGATCTTGCGCTGAGTTGTCCGCGGTGCGAATGCAGAAGCCTCCGGCCTTATCCCCGGAGGCATTCTGATCTAAAGGTTAGGTTGTCACTCACAACAGTTCATGTTTTAATGCATTCAAGATGTTGTTACCAGTACCTAACGGAATTAAAGGAGCTGACTGCATGGGCCTCACACATGTTGCAGTAACGATCAGAAACTCACGAACTTGCGAGTCATTCACAAAGAACTTTCTCATCGATACGGGCGCCACTGAATCGATGGCGCCAGCATCCGACTTGAAGAGAATAGGGATTAAGCCAGTCGGCAAGAAGGAATACGAACTGGCAAGCGGCGAGCTGGCAATGTTCGAATTTGGACTTGCCGAAATCTCATTCATGGATGAGCTCACAGCCGGGCAAGTTCTTTTTGGCCCGGACAACACTGAGCCACTGCTCGGTGTGATAGCCCTGGAGTCAGCCGGATTAATTGTTGACCCTAAGAACCAAACGCTGAGAAGGCTGACAGTGCGTCCGCTGAAGTAGGAAAGGTAAACCTCACAATCGATCGTCTTTGTGTGTACGACCGGAGTCTGTCCCTAATTCTATTAGAAGAATCTGTGCAACAATGTGGGCTCAGCCGGATTTGTCCTTTTCCCAGTGGTCTATGTAAGGAGCTAATTGCTGATAAGCATTAGCCAGTTGTTTTTTGCGGGTTGATATATCGTAAGGGATGTACGGGAGACCTATTACCTGACGCCAGGCTTCCACCAACCGCGAGTCTGGTTCAATTTCCTCTTGCAGCGGATAAACAATCAGCAGAAAGTGCGGCTCAGTTGAGTCTAACCAGAACGGAATCTTGTCCAAGTCCAGGCCTAATGGAGGACAGGCACCCCACATCCACAACCCCCACTTATCTCTCTTTTCCTCTAAAAGCCACCCATCGCTCTTTGACTCTATAAGGTGCTTATAGATACGCGATGGTATGTCCAGACGGGAACTCAGGGTCTCATTAAGTATTAGCCTGTAATTTCTTGTCTTAATCCATCCAACGCTATCTATTCCGCGCACTATTTCTTGCAAATACCTGTAACCGACATTGTCGAAGTAAGATTGAAAAGATTTCCCAAGAACATTTAGAAGCGCAGGGTCCGTGAAGGAGCATATAGTTTCGGTTTTTAGTCGCTGAGCATTCCAAGGATCAAGTAATGCCAAGCCTTCCTCGGCGTAATAATGCGAGAAGTGGTGGTCGACACCAGGATGATGTCTTTGCTTAGAATACTCGTAGCTACTGAAAAATTCTCTATGCTTATTTGGATCACCGTAGGACGGTCGCCCTTTTGGTGTGTGCACAAGTAGATAGGCAAGTGCGTCTAAACATACATCCTTGATTAACTCGTCTTCAAAAGGCAGGTGGTTGAGTGACAACTCTGTGCGTTGAAGATTTAGAGGAAGTTTCCCATTAGGATCAAAGACGGATAATTTAGGACAAACAAGCCCATTAGAGGTAAAGACGTTTTTATAAGAGGCCAGATCTTTTATGAAGACGGACCGGGTAGGTTCATTTAAGTCCGCTATGGCTAAACCGTTGCAGGTTAAGTCATGAGCCGGATCAGGATCCGAAAATGTCCACTGTATGTCTCTGTACTGAGAATGGCTGATTCTTCGCCATCCAGGTGGAAGAGGAAAATCAACTGGAGGAAGTGTATACCTTTGATTAAGTTCTCTTGCTGGCGTTAATCGATGAACTGATGGCTCTTTAAGACAATACCAATCCCAATCAATCTCGGTCCCAGCGTCCTCATCATCGTCTGTCTCCGTTACACCAGGAACGAGCCGAAGATATGTAGCTTCTGGTATTTGTATCGACACCGTTGTGCCCACCGGCCTGTCGAGCCGATTAAGCTGAATGTGGTTGTCCTCTAACCGGCAAGTGAAACTTAGTCCTTCATTAGATCTTGCGGTGATATGGCGAGTTGTGACGTGAATCTCTGAACCCAATA
The DNA here is from genome assembly GCA_963770215.1 of uncultured Acidobacteriota bacterium. Classification (GTDB taxonomy): domain Bacteria; phylum Acidobacteriota; class Blastocatellia; order Pyrinomonadales; family Pyrinomonadaceae; genus PSRF01. The sequence goes on along the minus strand of CAVYOP010000002.1, from coordinate 647,759 downwards.
AGAATCCCGCTAAGACGCCTATACCGAATCGCCCGGATCGCAATACTTGCGATTCGCCGTATTCATTCTCGTGTTGCTTTCTCCACGTAAAGCTGTTCCGAAAGGAAGCCCCAGCTTTAAGAAAATAGTTGAGAACCGTATCAGGGCTCATTCCGATGCCGCGGTCGCTGATGGTGATCCATTTGCTCTTGTCTTCCTTTTCGTGCAGCTTGATCACGACATCCCCGATCTGTTCCTGTAGATCAACATTCTGCAACTGCGGTTTCTTTTCGAGATAGTCTTTGAGTTCACGGCAGGCATCAACTGCATTCTGAAGTAATTCTCGTATACCAACTTCCGGTTTATCACCATATAAGGGGACTATTAGAAGCTTGAGGAGATCCACGCCCGCCGTATGAAGCGCAGCTTGAACGGGAACATAGTTTACTGTCTTAGCGAAGGACTCTCGATCATCAAGATTTGACTTGATGCGTCTGAGCATGAGTCCAAACCCTCTTAGTTCCTCCTTTGGCCCGTAAACCTCACCGAGCACCGCCCATGATTCATCCAACTCTCTCTGAATATCAGTCAACAGATATTTAAGCCTCAGGTAGGTCTGAACGTCTTCAGGCATTCCTTCAACCCACAACGCCTCCGGGTCGTCTGTCTCCTGGTGAATGTCCTTAATGGCTGCGTGGACGTTCCACTCGCCTCGTGAGACGGGGCTTCTTAACGAGCGGACTTGTAAGACCTCCTGAGGAGCACGGCTGCTATGAATCTGAAGATAGTCGGCGATTCGCACAACAGCCATCAGATAGGTCACGTGAACACCCTGTGTCCTACGTGCGCCCCATTTGCTTCTCTGATTCAGGTAATCAACTGAGACGCGCAGGTCCAAGCCGTGGCTGCGAGCTACGAGACCACCTAATTGTTTGATGTGTTGAGGCAAATGTCCCAACGAAAGTCCCTTGCCTGCAGGACCTGGCACACCTTGCAAAGCGATTTCGTGCGCCAACCGTGGATGATGGCGGCGGAGAAACTCACCGATCAGTAATCGATCGCGTTTGGACATTGTGAGGGCATCCAGCGGAGGCGGTTGAATTGGCTCAACATCGTCGAAGAGCGCCTTTAGTTTTCTTTCGTCAAAGCGCTTGGCTTCAACCATGAACTCATCCCAAAGCCGAGGCCAAGGCTTATCCCTGAAACCGTCGTCAAGTGGACGCGACCCGTCGGTTATAAGAGTGATGAAGCCATCTTCGCTGAGGTGCATGGCACAATCGTGAAGAATGATGCCCACGATTAAAGTTGCGGCATCCTGACTCCCCAGCAAAGACCAGGCAGTTTCCGTAATCAGCGATTCAGTCGTCTCGAAAACTTCCTCAATGTGTTTTGGCCCATGGTCGGTATACTCTGGGAAGAAAACCAACTTGTTGTCTTCGAACCAAGGTTTGACAATGCTGATCGTCTGTAGCACGGTGCCATTCAGCTTGTCGTCCGTTTGGAGAAGAGCACTTAATCGATTCGGTATCCTCATTCCTGGTGCTCCGGAAGGTGGTGGGTTGCTGAGCAAATGCCATTGTAGGACGCTTATTGTACCTCGCAGCGGCAATTTTCAACTTGTGATAACTCAATTTAACTCATGAAGCAACAGCTAAAAAACCCTGGTCCAAATAAAGCCCTACGTTGGCCACCTTATCCACGCTTTGAAGAACCACAAGATCGGGAAAAAGTGTGGCGCTATATGGATTTCACCAAATTCATGTGGCTGATCGATCAGAGTGCGCTTTATTTTGCGAGGGCAGATACTTTCCTGGATAAATGGGAAGGGGCTTATCCAAAGCAGAATTCAATTGCGCATTTGGGGTTATATAAGGATAACGGCCAGGAGAGGATTATCAACCTCAGAAAACGCTCCACCACTTTTCACTATATAAGTTGTTGGCATTTGAATGAGCACGAATCGGCAGCGATGTGGGATCTGTATAGAAAGGCTGATGTTGGCATCGGAATTCAATCAACCTATCAAAGACTCAAAGATAGTCTTAAAGATGAATATCTCACCGACCCCATGTTCTTCACTAAAGTGAAGTACATTGATTATGAAAAAGAGAGGTTCGAAGGCCCGATCCCCGAGCTGGGTGCTTTAACTCCGTTGTTTCATAAGAGAAAAAGCTATGAGCATGAAAAGGAGCTTAGGATTCTCACCACTAATTTGTTACGCGATCAATCCAAGGACTACGTGGATACTCCCCCTGGAATAAGTTTTCCTGTAGACCTACGAACTCTATTAGAAGGTGTTTATATATCTCCTAACGGTGGACGGTGGTTCAAAGAATTAGTGGAATCAGTTCTCCGAAAATATGATTTAGTTGACGTGCCAGTACATCACACAGATTTGGATAACGACCCTATCTATTAGTTAATGAACAACACGCATGCCGTTTCGGAGGAGTGTATTCAAGTGGACACTATCAACTTTGAGTTCATCCTCCAAAACGGTCCTCATAACCTTATTACGAGCAGCTTGGAATGGGATCGGCGCTATCTCCGGCGAGCAGAAGCTGGGGGACCTGACTAAAGGTATAGCCAAATATTTCAGAGCTCGTGTCGAGATCAAATACAAACACCACGTCGAAGCGATCGCTGGGCCAAGTCGATGGAATGGGGTTTTTATTGTTTGAACTGAGCGGTATCAACGAAGACAGCTTGGGAATCTCACCGTGAGGCCAACTTATCAGCACGACCCCGTTACAGCTTATAGCTGAGGTTGCGACTTCCTCTAACTGTGTTTTCGAAAATGATTCATTGGGTGCCAGGCCGAGTTTTTCCGCTAGCGGCGTAATCGTTTCCTCGGGCCGATTCCCTTCGGAGTCAGAAGTAGCAGTCGCATAAATGAATTGCGGCGTTGCAAGGTCAGCGTTCTGCAATGGCCCTTTGGAAGGTGAGAAGAGAGCCACTAAGGCGCCAGCCCTCTGCCAACCTCGTACGATCAGCGAGTCTTTGTCTTGCTGGCCGGTGATAGTTACTCCAAATGTTGAAGGCGGGGGCGTTGTAGTGGGCTTCTCCGCATGGCGGATGATCATGATCTTGGTAGCGGGTGACATTGGTCTATCCTCCTTAATTGGGTTCAAGTTGATAAGGCAACTGATTGCTATCGCCGTGCCGAGGATATGTGCCGCCCGAAGATGGTCCATGATCATAGATGCGCAGAGGAAAACCTCAGGTTACGACACGATGATCTTGGACTTCTTGCGCGGGATCGCACGCGGAGGTATGTCACAATTGACACTAAGGTTGTCTGAACTGACACTCTCGAATCGAGCTCAGCGGCGTTGCGGTGTTGGATGGACCCGTCGTTATTTCAACGTTTTTAGCCATTCGATAGCCTTCGGTATTCCTTCATTCGGCATGGCGTCAAAATGTCCACCCTTTGCGACCCGAACGAAAGTTACGGAGGAGTTATGCTTGCTTACTTCCTTCACAAAATCTTCAGAGTCCGCAATAGCAACAAGCTTATCGTCTTCGGCATGAAACAGGAAAAGTGGGCAGTTTAGGTCTTTGGCGCCTGCATAAGGGGACGTGCGCTTAAGGAACTCACGGTAATCGGGTATTACGGACACAAGGGCCGCGACCTTAGTCTCTCCGAGAAATTTTTCAACATCAGAAGCCGGAGCGTAAGCCACTGCTCCACGCACTCTCGGCTCTCGTTCGGCGACAAGCAACGAAACTGTACCCGCCGAACTATGGCCCGCCGTGTAAATACGGGAAGGATCGATCTGTGGGATTTTCGCAAGCGCGTAGTCTAGTGCTGCACGTGCATTATTCAACCCTGCCTCGGCATTTTTGAACTCCTGCACCGCCTTGAACCAGGCTTTACTGGAAGCGTCACGAACCAGAGGTCCATCCAATTCGTAAGCGATGACCGCGAAACCCGCACGGACATAAGGGAGATGTTCGGGGCGGTCGCCTTCAGCTAACGTAATTCCGTGGTACAAGCGAGTTCCGGCAGGGGCAATCAGGACACAGGGGACGTTCTGCTGCGTTTGCCCTTCTGGTAAATACACCCACAGCTTATTTGTCGCTTTCTTAATAGGGAGCTTTACCTCGTAGAACATTATGCCGGGCTCCAGCCTTTGCCCTTTACCGAGGTCGGGAAGAGCCTGCCTGGATTCTGAAGACTGCACGTTGAGGGCTGCGCGTGCAGGTGGAACGTAACGAACGTCAGCCCAGTAAAGAACTACGAGGAGCGTCAGCACAATTGATCTAAGCATTTTTTACCTTTGCTGCCACATTTTATGTTTCAACCTAAGATATCACCGCCGCATAGTCACTCTAGCGGAACATGACAGCGGGCGATGCCATTCGTATGCAAGGTCAACTCAGCCGCAGCCTCTAACGTCCGCAGCTTCCGATTGGAGAGCCAATATATACGCGTTGCTTTTGACATTCACCAGCACTTTCCCTACTTCAATAATGTGGCTTTCCACACCGGAGAGAAGGGTTTCACGGCAGTTTCGCATACATCATCACAGCGAGACACGTCATTGATGAAGTGACGCGGAGATCAGGCATGGGCGTAACTCAAAAACTACACTATGGTGCTGTTCAATTTTCCGACAGGCTATCGCCGACGCGAGTTTGTGTTCGTAGCGAAGCTCGGCGACCTTAGCGGATTAAGCTAACAATCGTCAGAACAGCGGTCATGGTGATGCTGGTTGAGGTAGGTCCAGTTGAAGGTGGTGATACCGCAGCCGAATAGTCGATTTCTCCACCGAGTACGGAAACAACGAGCCCTGCGCACATCCGCCGAGACGCCTACAAGCCTCACATACTTCAAAGCACCGGAAAGGCGGTTCACAGACTCGCCTTCTATCTCTCTCCCTGCTTCCGTGGACGACGCCGCGCTGGAGTTCGTTTGTTCAGTAAGTCTTTGTGCCGCGTTTCCAGCATATAGTTCAACGTCTGGTGTGACACGCCTAGATGACGGGCTGCATAGGTGATGCTTCCCTTAGCGACCTCAAGCGCGCGTTTGATTAGATCGTGCTCGAGTGCTCGCACTTCCTCATCCAACTTTCCTCCCGAAACGAGCCTGCGGCCTTCAGTTATAGCTATATGATCTCCGATCTCCTGAAACGCCGCGAGCGCGGCTTGTGCTGCCCGGTTCGTATCTCCGGTCTGCTCAGCCGATGCGATAGCGCGTTGAAAAGTTAAGAGTGCTATGCCGTAATTTCCGAGGCGGGATAACGCCCTGCCGTGCGTAGTCAAAGCCTCTGCTAAGAATGCGTATCGGCCACTCCTTTCCAGTCCGCGCACCGCAGAGCGCGCGACGCGTTCGGCTTCAGCAATGCGCCCCTGTTCGAGGAATACACACGCGCGAGCCTCGTCAAATTGCGCCACGGTGCCGATATCTTTAAGGCTCAGCAGGACGCGGCGTGCGTGATCCAGATGCTTTACTGCTTCTTCATATCGACGGAGCTTGTAGTAGAGGAAACCGAGATTGCCTTCAGTGTTCGCCAGATAACATCTGTGTTCTGCCTGTTCAAAGTGATAACTTGCGGCGGCATACTCAATCAAAGCACGATCAACGTAGTCCGTTTGCTTCTTCGTTTCCCACAGATTGCGATAGACGATTCCGAGCGTAACGTGGTAACTGCCCTTGAGCGTCTGATTGTTGATCTTCTGAAATAGAGAGGCGTTCTCTGTGAGGATACGTAACGCTCTACTATGATTCCCGGCCATTCGTTCCACAATGGCTAAACGAACTATGGCCTTGGCTTTTAGCTCGCTTTCTATCGCCAGGTGCGAGAGTGCCTCTTTGAGAAAATCGCGGGCTTCATTGAGTTCGCCGGTGCGCCAATAACACAAGGCAAGTTCTATCTGCGCTTCGGCGATCTTCTTTTTGTACTTTCGGGATTCAAAGCTGGTGAGGCTTTCACTGATTAGGTTCTTCGCTGTTTCCTGCGCGTCCGTAATCTCACTTTGAATTAACCCAGTCAGCACTCCTACACGCAAGAGCACCTCAGCAGCCGCGCCTGGTTCTAAGTCTACCAACTTTGGACGCTCGCCGATGCGTCGCCAGTAATCGCTCAGCACTCTCCGTGCTTCTTCATACTCGCCCCGATCCTCAAGTGCCCTTGCCAGTTCACAGAACAATCCCGCACGGTCACTCACACTAAGGTTTTGGTTTTCCAGTTCGCGCAGAAGTGAGGCTCGCAAGGTCATGTGAGAACAACTTTTCGCGTTGAACGCAAGGAAAGACTAGAGCACTCCGCGCGAATCTTACGCAGTAAGTTCTGGCTCTTGCAACAAAGATTCAAAGCTGTTCTAGTTGGCGATGTAAAATTTTACATCACTGCTAGGAGGCACTCACATGAGAACCTTACGCCAAACATGCGCCACTACGATCCTGACGCTGGCGCTTGCTGTTTCGATACTTGCGGGAGAGGTCGATTGTCCCGCTGTGGTCGATCAACCAAAACCACCCACAACAACAACCAGCATCACCACGACCGTCATTCTGGCGATTGTCGGCTTAATTAAATAACGCGGTCTTATCGGCGTGAGAGTAACTCGCCTTGCGCGAGACGATAGGAGTGTGCTTTTGGGAATGTAGAATTCTTACAACGAACCGCGATCAATCAATTCTTTGTAGTGCCTTGCGGTGTGTATTTAGGGATGGGTATAAACCCCGCAGCCTCATAACCTCACGCCTGGACGAAGTGAGGCAAAGGGCGTCGTTCTGCTAATAGTGAGAGAGAATGACACCCCGAAACGGAGGGCGTTTCCGACTTGTGGGGGGACTCGGTGACGCCTAACACAAGGGCGCTGCTGATTAAGTGAGTATCGGTCGCGCCCTTCTACTTTTTCTTGAGGCCTATCTCCCCTTGGCGAACTAAAACATGAAGAAGGTGTTCATCGGTGGCTCCCGAAGAATAAGTCGTCTTAACGATTTGCTACGGCAACGACTCGATCAAATCATAGATAAGAACCTTCCAGTCGGGGCCGCAAGTTACATGCGTAGGGCGAGTCAGCGGCTTTAACTTCCGTCAAATAGCCATCGCAACAATTTGGCGAATGAGCGGATTTTAGAATCTCATGCAAGAGTTTCACTTCAAAAAGACACACTTTTACTCGCCCACAACATTCAGAATTGTAGTATGCGCGTTCTTTGTCGGAATGGAGTTTTATTCGGGCTGGCCCACAGGAAAAGCGATCCGTGCCTCAGTGATAAGTCTCGCTATTTCGTCGGTTAGCTCCATGACGCCGCCTGGCTTTATGAGATAGCCTTGAGCGCCGGCGTCGAATGCTTCTTGCTTGTCTGATTCGTAGGCCGCCCCTGAGTAGAAAAGTATCGGAGTGCTCTCATTAAATTTGCGTATCTCCGTGGTTAGCTCCAGCCCTGTTAGTCCCGGCATCCAGCTATCGACAAGAATGAGGTCAAACGCCTCACGCTCGGCTAATGCGAGCGCATGAGCGGAGTTTCCGGTGACTGTGACGTGATAGCCTTCGCCTTCGAGGATACAGACAAGCAGATCGCGCGAATCGACATCGTCCTCAGTGCAGAGAATACGGCCTTTAAAAAGGCTCACGGTTTTCCTTTCATTCGATCTGGGAGAGGGTATTAAGTTCTGAAACGCAGTGCCGCAAGAGTAGGGCGGTGGAAATGTACGCAGCGTACCAGGAAAAGGCAAGGCGGGAAATCCTATGTGCGGTAACACACATTATTGAAAGCAGGGAAGAGACCCGCGACGCTTGTCATTGAAAAATAAATTCCTAATCGTGGGGTTGGCATGATGCTTGTCACGAAGATAGAAAACTATGCTGACGGCGGCTCGATCTTAGTTGACGATTTTATGCGATCCTCAAGGCGAGCATTCTTATACTTGCCTTCTTGGCTCCACCATCCAATGAACCCGATAAGGCTTCCCGTGAGAAGATAACCTATGATTCTGTGAGGAAGGTACGAAACCGAATCCTGCCATCAAAGAGATAATCGACAATGCCCATCGAGGAGACCATTATCACGGTGAAGGTAAGAGCCGAACGGAGTATAAATCGCGCCTTTCCTCTCGCCATTACGGTTTCCCACCGTTCGACTGCGCGTTGCTGTCTTTGAAAGCGCCACGCCCGAATTCTTTTGATCCATCTATTCATTGGGTCATTATCCCTTCTGAACCAGTGAGAATGCCGTAATTTTAGCACCAGAGCCACAAGGACCAAAAGGCCGGGATCTGGGCGTCCCCGGCCTCTCAGTTTCTTCACCACCACGGCGCGGGGCAAAAGATCAAAGCTTCAATTCGATTTCGTCGTCTACAAGATCATCGATATGGATTCCAGCGACACGGGCATACGCCAGAAGCACATATATCGGTGGGCAGCGGATGCCCCGCTCGAATTCAGATACACGACCGTAATGGATGTCTAGGCCCAGTCGTTTCACCATCTGGGATTGAACTAAGGTTCAAATGCTTGCGAACCGCGAGCAGTTTGGTGCGTAGATGTTTTGGTTGATCTGTTGGTTCCTATTCTCGCCTTATTGGTCGCACTCGTGGCGGTCTTCAAAGATGTAATTGTGGAAGTCCTAAAGAAGTAGATCCTAGAGATTCGAGCGTGGTATCCTCGCGTGCAGCAAGGGAGGGTTAATATGTTAACCAAACTTTTGCGGATACCGGGGCTAGTAATCCCGCCCGTTGACCGTGGTAGCAACGGCATCGACACTCAGGCCGGTTAGCGTTACCTGAGAGCCTATGCGGGAGGGCGCAAAGCAGGCGAGGACGCTCGCCAGCGCATCGCGGTATGGCGAGACTAAAAACTACCTAAAGGGCTGTCCTATCGTAAGGGACGGCCCTTTCTAACTTTAGGAGGCTATATGCAGAAGTGGGAATATAGGGTCATTGGCATCGGCCCCAACTCGGCGGAAGAGAAACTAAATGAACTCGGCAAAGAAGGTTGGGAAATGGTTGCAGTAATGGCAAGTTCGCTAACAGGCTTAGATAGCGCCTACGACTACAGCATTGGAGGTTGCTCCGTGTACCTGAAGCGCCCAAAAACCGAAACTTCATCAACTCTGCCGCCGATCCGTAAATAATTCTTTCTCGATCTCAGATTAGGACACTCGCCGTAATATCCGCCCGTAATATCCGTCCCGTAATATCCGTTGACAGCCGAAAATCGCTGCGCTAGTGTGCGGTTGCACCCACTCTAAAAACGAAGCGGGCCGACTTGTGCTATCACACAAAGCCAGCCCTAAACTCTCAACCTTCTAGAGAAAGGATGAAAGTCATGCCTACGCATGGTAGCGCAACAGCGCGCGAAGAAACACCTCACGCAAACCAAACCAGGACCGCCACACTAATCAATGCTCTGAACCAGCAGGCACTGTCTGTCTTAAACGACACATCGATCGATGCTGAGAGTCGCGCGATTCTCCGATACGCTTTGGAGGCAAACGATCCGTGGTTCGCTAAGTACTTCCAACAAGCAGAAGCGACCGAACCTGTTATCGATGACTTGGACCAACCGCAAACAGTCGAAGGTAGCAAAGATGGCTTATACGGAAACAAGATCGAGCTATTGGTAGATCTGATCTGCCGGCCCGGTGATGAACCGAAAACAAAGGCGTCCGCGCTGCTGGTCCTACTGTCCACACTCGAAAGGTCCACCGAATCAAAAGCGCTAGCGAACAGTGCAAAGCACTTCGCTTTTGCACATTGCGGTGACGTGACCTTCGATAACATGGTCGATGCGCAGATTGCGGCATTTGAGGCCAATCTGTTCGGCGGTAGTACACCCGTCTCCTAATCTCTCAAACTAAAATCAATGCGGCAGTTGCTTTGCCCCCTGCCGCATTGAGAACTCTCCAAGCGATGTCACCGCGACATTGGACGAGCGGCGTTGACGAAAACATCTCTTAGTCGTCGAGCACGTTATCGAGGGCGTCGAACTCCGCTTGAGTCAACGTAAACAGGCATGCAAACGGGTTTGACGCCGAGTTAGAAGGTGGCGCCGGAGACAAGGTCCAATTGCTGCCGTCGGTCGTAGAGGCCCAGGCAAGTTTTGAATCGGCAGCAGCCGGGTAGAAGACCCAGAGCGTATCGCCCAGTACTGCCGCTGCCGGCCACGACCCTGACCCGTCTCCTGTCCAGTTCGATACCACTGGGACGTTACTGGAACCGTAATCACCACCAACTCCAAACAAGGTGCTCCAGTTCATTCCATCGCTACTGGTCATGTATTGGAGCTGAAAGCTGGAGGCGTCGGCACTGAAGACATAGATTTGCCCCTTGAAGACCACAGCCGCGGACGATTGGGCCGGAAAGTAATTGCTTTCGGTTTCTGCCATTACCGGCTGGTATTGAGTGAAGTCGGTTCCATTGCTGGACATGACATAATAGAGCGACGCACTGCCCTTGCTGCCGTGATAGAAAACATAAAGATTACCGTTGAACACTACCGCTGACGGGGAATACCACAACCCGACGTTGTCTATCTTCGTCGAACCGGACCAACTGCCATTGTACGTGCTATACCAGAGGGTGTCGGCATCTCCCTCGCCCTGGTAAAAGACGTAGAGCTTGTCGTTGTATTCGACCGCTGAAGGCGAATCAGACAAGCCTGCGTTGGGCACCGGATTCGAGTCGCTCCAGGTGGCGCCGTCGGCACTCGTGATGTAATTGAGTTGCGCGCTGCTGTCCGGGTTTACATGGTAGAAGACATAAAGCTCATTATTGTAAACAGCCGGCCCGGGCGTGGCTGACATCACCGACTGTCCCTCGAACAGTTGGCCCATGTTCTGAACGCCGCTGCCGTCCGAGACCGCACCCCAGAGGACGCCGGAACTTCCCACGCCCTGGAAAAAGTAGTAGAGGTTATTGGGAGCAGTAGCGGGGAAGGTGATGAGGGATGGCGAAGCGGTCAGTTGCATCGGCGCGACTTGTGTCGGTGTGGTCCACGAACCGTTTATCAGGTCGGTGTGCCAGATCTGATTGAGTTGGTTCCCGGTGCCGATGTAGAAGGCGTAGATATTATCGTTACACGCAACGACCGCCGGGGAAGCCACTAGCTGAACATTTGGAACCTGTGTTTGCGCGGTCCACGTGCTCCCATTGGTGGACGTCGCGTAATAGAGATTCTTGTCATTGCCGGGGCCCTGGTAGAAGACATAGAGCTCACTGCCGTTCACCGTCGCCGAGGGCGAAGACGACATAGCTGCGCCGGACAACTGGGTGTCGGCAGCACCCCAATCGCTGCCGTCGCTGGAGACGCTATAATACATATCTCCGGTGCTGCCAGTGGCCTGATAAAAGACGTAGATTTGATTGTTGAATGCGATCGCCGACGGCGAATCTGCCAGCCCGCGGTTTGGTATTACGGTGCTTGCGGCCCAATTGGTTCCGTCGAAGGTGGTGTAACAAAGGAGCCCTCCGTTGTTCGCATTCTGATAGAACACATAGATCAGATCACCTAAGACCACTGCCGACGGCGAACCTGTGCAGACGTTATTGTTCGGTACCGTAGTCTGCGAGCCCCAGGCGGTTCCGTTGAAGACGTTGTAAAGGATCGCCCCGTTGCTGAGATTCGGGTAGAACATGTAGATCTCATTGTTGTAGAACACGGCCGAAGGCGCGGCGGCCTCGGCATTCTCGAGTGCGACAGTCTCCACGCACTCGGAAAAAAGAGACTGCGCTGCGTTTTCCGCTGCATCTTCAGCGACGTCCTGAGCTATGTTCTCAATGGCGCTGAAGATGAAATGCGCCGGATCATCGAGCTTCAAAAAGAAGACGAAGACTTTAACCATATCAGTGGCTGCACTGGCTGGACTTGGACTACTCATTTCACTTTCTCCTTTTGAATAAATCTAATTGTGGTGGCGGTCTCAGTCATCCGAGACACGACGTCTCAGCGAGAGGGACCATTCAAACTTATCTGCTGCGAGGCAGCGACGGGCTACGGCTAGGCTGGTAACCGAAGCTCTTGCTTATTTGCTTAGACTGGACTTTCAGTTGGGGGAAAAGTTTGCTTCTTAGTTCGAGTTCGGCTTGGAAATCGTCCCCGTATATGTTCCCGTGGCGGTGCTGGCGCACAGGTCGAACTGCGTGCGGATTGTCCCGCTCCCCGTGGCGTTGGCGAACGCGCCGGCGCCGCCGGTCACGGTGTAAATACCCGTGGACGTGACCACACACTTATCCTTCGTACTCTCAAACCGCCCACTAACGGAAAGAAACACACTGTCTTTCCCATTGGCCCCGACGATGACCGCGGTGCTGCCAAAGTTCCCCTGATGATCCTGGATGCGGGTCAACGGCCCCGTGAAGTTCCCCAGATGCGTAGCGCTGCCCGAAGTGTTGAAGTTCACCTGCGTCAGCCCGCCCGGCAGCTTTGTCACGCCGGTGATCACTGCCGTGGCGGTGATGGTGAACGGCACCTGCTCGTCGGCGGTGGCGGGCGCCGCCAGACCACACAGGGCGAGGACGACCACCATCACCAGACTGCTCCCGATTCGGCGCGAGGCCGTGGTCCATAAGTGTTTCGGGTTGTGCTTCCTCGAGGTCAAGCTCATCAAGTACATCGTCTCTTCCTTTCTGAACTCCGAGGCCGGCTTGCGAAGCCTGACCTCGGAGCATGTGTGATTGTTATTAGATCAATGTTCATGCTCATTCATGTGGTTGACGAAGGCGACGCATTGACCCTGGTTCTTGAACGTCGGGTTGGTGAAAGTCCCCCAGCCGCCTTTCTTGCACTGATCGATGTTGGTTGGCCCAGCTGCCTTCACTGGAAAAGCTAGAAATGCAGGGGCGTCTCCAACAGGTATGGTGGTGGTCACCGTATTAGTGGCTGTGTCTATCACTGAGACGTTGTCGTTACCACCATTCGCCACATAGGCGAAAGTCCCGTCGGGATTGATAGCTACTCCTTGCGGACTCGCTCCAACGGGTATGGTGGCGACCACTGTGTTAGTGGCCGTGTCTATCACTGAGACGTCGTTGGTATTCGAATTCGTCACATAGGCAAAATCGCCGGTCGGAGTGATAGCCACTCCGAACGGTGCGCTTCCTACCGTTATGGTGGCGACCACCGTGTTAGTCGCCGTGCTTATGACAGAGACGAGGCCAGCACCAACAATAGGACTCGCCACGTAAGCGAAAGCCCCGTTTGGCGTAAACGCTATTCCTGTTGGAGCAATTATACCGGGCACAGTGGCGGTCACAGTGTTGGTCGCGGTATCTATGACTGTGACCGTGCCAAACTGCGCTGTCACGTAGGCGAGGGCCCCATTCGGAGTGATAGCTACAAATTGCGCTCGCGTTACCGCTATCGTGGTCACTACCGTATTGGTGGTGGTATCTATCACGCTAACCGAGTTACTAATACTGGAGGCGACGTAGACGAATGCCCCGTTCGGCGTGACGGCTAATCCGAAGGGCTGTGTTCCAACTGGTACCGTAGCAATCACCGTATTGGTTGCCGCGGCTATCACGGAGACAGTGTTATCAGCAAGGTTGGATATATAGGCAAAGGCCCCATTTGGCGTGACGGCTGCTGCTGCTGGGAAATTTCCCACCGGGATGGTTGCGACCACCGTATTGGTCGCCGAATCAATCACGGAAACATTGTCGCTACGAATATTCGGCACGTAAGCTCTGGGTTGAGCCAACGCCGCGCTTGTTCCGAAGACTACGAGAAACAGCGCCAGCGTTACTACTCGCATCGCGGCGCCAAGAAACTGCTGTGAAGATTTTTGAGTAAAATTCGTCATCGTTACATTCTCCTGTTAGAACTTTGATTGTTGTTGGCTGATGGTTAGTCCTTACGGTCCCGTTTCCAGCAGCAGTTCGCGGATAGCGATGAGGTTTTCTTTCAACACATATCCGCAGGCGCCGGCTTTTCGGGCCGCTTCCCGAGTCTGGTCGTCGTCGTACTTGCTGACGATCACGACTCGCGCGCGTGGAAAGGAAAAGAGGATTTCTCTGGTCGCTGTGATTCCGTCTACCTGGTCCATCTCGATGTCCATCAAGACCCAATCAGGCAGGCAGCGGTGATATGCATCGAGAGCTTCGGCGCCGTCGCTGCATTCCTCAATTTCGCTGACCATGTCGCTGACCACTCGTCCGATCAGGCGGCGCATGGCCGCGTGATCGTCCACAATTAGCAACTTCATTCGTCGCTACCGGCTTTCGTCCTGGGCTTGTGAGAGGCGGGATTATCCACGGAACACGCAGGCGGTGAATCGGAGGTACTACCTATTTTGATATAGGTAGTAGCTCCTATTTTTGTAGGCCGCCCGTTGTGTGCATGTAAGTGTGGTGGGGAGACGGGCGGCCACAGAGGGCCGCCCCTACAGTTGGGACTTGTGGGTGAGCGCGAAGGTGAGAAGCGCGTTTTTGCCGGTCAGATTGAGTTTCGCGCAAATGTTTGAGCGGTGATGCTCTACGGTGCGCACGCTGATGAACATCTTTTTGGCGATCTCTTTGCTGGTCATTGATTCGGAGATCAGCAACAGAACGCGGCGTTCTGCAGCAGTGAGAACGTTGATGACGGATGTCTCTGCGGCTGGTGTGTCTGGCTTACTGCGTCTTTTCAGCAAGTGGCCTGAGAGTGTTGGACTGATGAAATTCTTGCCCGCCGCCACGGCTTTGATGCAGGCATTGAGTTCGTTCGCGGCGCCGTCTTTTACTATGAAGCCCTTACACGCCGGCGTCGAGAGCAGCGTTGAGCAATTCTTCTTCATTGTGCATCGTCAGAAAGATTGTCTCGACTGGTAATCTTTCCTCCCGCACTTGACGCGCGACCGCCAACCCATCGGGCGGTGGCATATCAATATCGAGCACCGCGACATCAGGATGAAGCGTGCGGATGCACGCGAGCGCCGACTCGCCGTCTTCTGCTTCTCCTATGACTTTGAGCAGTGCGTCTGCTTCGATCATTACTCGAAGCCCGCTGCGAAAGATGGGATGATCGTCGGCGATCAGAACGTTAATCTGTTTCTTCATGCGCGTGAGCTGTCTCAAATGGTGATATAGATCGTCACACCTTTTCCCGGGGCAGATACCATCGTGTATCTGCCGCCCAGCATTCGCACGCGTTCCCCAATACCGATCAACCCCATGCCGCTGCTCAGCGAAACTTTTTCGGGGTTGAATCCCTTTCCGTTATCTCTACAGATTATCTGCGCACCGTTCGGCAGTTCGTTTGATTGATAACCAGGCCGTTGTTGCTGTGCTGTGCTTGAGGACATTGTGGAGGCACTCCTGCAGCACGCGGTACAGATTGATTTCAGACTCCTTGGATAACAGTCCGTCGATATTATCTGTTTCGGTTATGAATTCGATACCCGTAGAACTACGTACCTGGCGTACCATCTGCTCGATCGTAGTGGTCAATCCCAGTCTTTCGAGTTGACGAGGGCACAGGTTGTGGGAGATTTCGCGGACCTCGTTGATCGCGAGCGAAGTATTCTCAGAAATTTCAGTCAGATGTTCGCGGGCGGGATTGTCTGCGGCGAGAGCGGTCAATCCGATCAGCGCCCAATTTTTCACGATCAGCAGGTTTTGACCCAAACTATCGTGCAATTCAGCCGCAAGGCGTTTGCGCTCGGCCTCCTGTGATTCGATGAGCCGCCGCGAGAAAGCTTCGCGCTCTGCCTGTTTTCTCTGCAATTGGACCAGGTGGCGCCGCATAACAAGAGCCGTGATATTACCGCGATTGTGGCGGCGCACAACAGGTAGAACCACGACTGTCGCCAGAAGGGAGCCAGAACTGTGAAACTGATACTGGCGCCGGCGTTGTTCCAAACACCGTCACTATTCGCGGCGATGACGCGGAACGTATAGCTGCCGGGCGGTAGATACGGGAAATAGGCCTCCCGGCGCGTGCCCGCATCAATCCAGTCAGGATCCAGTCCTTCGAGTTTGTATTTGAATTTAGTTTGGTCAGCCTTGATGAAGCTGAGTCCGGTGTAACTGATCTCCAAACCACGCTGACCTGGCTGAATAGTAATCCCGTTTTTAAAATCAATTGGATTGCGCTCGAGAGTGATCGACTCAATCAACACCGGCGGAGCCTGCGGATTGATGTATACGGCCTCTGGATCAACTACTGCTACGCCTTCTTGTGTTGGAAACCAGAATTTTCCATCGCGAGTGACGATTCCCGCAGGTTCTCGCCCACCGTTGCACTCGATGTTTAGCATGCCGTCGCGTTTTCCGTAGGCGACGCTGTTGATCCTGGAGATTTTGCCGTCGGCGAAATCGTTCAACTCCTGCCGGCTGACGCGATAGATGCCTCTGTTACAACTGATCCAGAAGTGTCCATGACGATCTTCAATGATATGAAAGACGCCGTTGTCGAATAGCCCCTGGTCCATCCGTGTAATTGACGAAGCGCCCGTCGCGAAATCTGTTGAGACCATCGTCGTATGTGCCAATCCAAAATGTCCCGTCAGCATCTTCGTAGATGGACCGGATGTGACTGCGCGCCACACTTTCAGACATCGGGTAGGAAATAAACTTCCCGTCTTCGAAGCGAGTGAGGTTTGCTGAAGTTCCGATCCAGAGCGTGCCCCGGCGGTCTTCGTGAATCACTCTCACATCATCCGAGGGCAGGCCTTCTTTCGTTGTGTAGTGAGCGACTACTCGCCCTTCTTTGAATTTGAACAGGCCGCGTTCCGAACCAACCCAGACGTCGCCGTTTCGGTCCGTTAGAATCGTGCAGACAGTTCCGCCCACCTCGCTCGAAAGGTTTTTGAGTTTTCCGTTTTCGTAAAGGAGCAATCCGCCAACGATCCCGATCCACAAGCGCCCGGTGTGGTCTTCGTTGAGAGCTTGTACGACGTTAGCGGGCGCCGGCAGCGGAGTGTTATGGAATACGCCATTTCTAAATCGGCTCAGGCCGAGTATCGAGCCGACCCAGATGTCGCCGTTGCGGGATTGCAGGATCGGATAGACCTCGCGGTGGAGAAGCCCGCTTCCGTAGAGTAGTCCGGTGATGAATTGTTTCGCCAGGCGAAACAGTCCGCCTGAAGTGCCGATCCAGATTGTTCCTTCACGATCTTTAAGGAGGCAGGTAATCGACAGACCGGCTAACTCGCGGTCGTTTCCGTAGACGGTAAATCTTCCATCTTTGAAGCGAGCCACAGCGCCGTCCGCTGCAAACCAGACGCCGCTTTGATCGTCTTCACAATACGGGACGCAAGGCTCCGCGTAGCGGCACGCCCTCCTTTTGTGAGTAACGCGTTACCTGGCCGTCTCTTAACTTGTGCATCGCCGATACATCGCTCAACCACAGGTTGCGCTCGCTATCTTCGTAGGGCCGTGAGTAAAAAGTATCCTTCAGCTTGATCCGGTATCGAGTCACGCGCCCGTCGTTGATCTGCCTGGCTTCGTTTGCTTCGATGGTCCATTGTGATCCGGAAGGCGCAAGATAGTTCTCCTTCAGAAGCGGAACGTGGTACTCGGGAGGGGCGCTGACAAATTTGCCCTCTCGCATATAAAACCGGCCGCTGCCAATGCCAATGAGCAACTCGCCCTTCAAGTCGGGAACAAAAAACAGAACCGGACCTTCCGGAACTCCGTCTGCAACCGTGTAGGTGGTGAATACACCGTCGCGATAGCGCGTCAATCCGCCATCGCTTGTTCCTGCCCACAGCGTCCCGTCCTTGTCTTCGTAAAGAGCAGTGAAGCGGTTAGTGCTGAGTCCTTTGGTATTACTTTTGTCGAAGACTTTGAACTGCACTCCATCAAAGCGGACCAATCCGTCGAATGTCGCCATCCACAAGTAGCCGTCGCGAGTTTGTATGATTGAGTAGATCGAGTTTTGCGGGAGTCCGTTGTCAGTGGTCCAACTGTCGAAGCGGTATTGTGCTGTCGCGCTGCTGAACCAAAACAGACTCAATAACGATAGCCGCGCGATGGCGAGGGCGTAGACTTTTGCCGGTTGAGGAGCCATGGGGGCAAATCGAGGACTTGCAACAAAACCAGCGGCCTTCAGCTTATGGCGCCAGACGAATCAGGCCGAGGTAAGGCTAAACGGTGTAGCAAGGCATCCACCGCTTTCGTCGTCGGGCCGTAGGTT
The DNA here is from genome assembly GCA_963770215.1 of uncultured Acidobacteriota bacterium. Taxonomy (GTDB): domain Bacteria; phylum Acidobacteriota; class Blastocatellia; order Pyrinomonadales; family Pyrinomonadaceae; genus PSRF01. Next base: position 629,711 of record CAVYOP010000002.1, on the reverse strand, counting down.
CGGGGGACCACATTGTATTACCAATTGGATGCTATGCCAATTCGAGTTCCGCCTCTTGTTCTGTAAAAGTACGTGCAGGTGCGGTTAGATTCGTCAACGTGTCCGAAAATGGATTGAAGGTAAATCATTCAAGAGCTTTACCCTTCAGAACCAAACACATTGAAGCGGACCCAAAGTTGCGAGACTAATAGCGTCCGCAAATTGAATAAGGAGCATTAATCCAAATGAACGCTTTTATTTTACTTAAGAACGACCATGAAAAAGTGGCCGGAATTTTAGAGAAGATCGATGAAACGACTGAGCGTGCAACAAAAGGCAGGGAACAGCTTTTCGCACAGCTTAAAAACGAACTGGACGTTCACACTCGAATCGAAGAAGAGATTCTTTATCCAGCTCTCGAAGAATACGAGGAAACGCGTGCCATATCACTCGAAGCCTATGAGGAACACGCACTCGTTAAGCAATTATTAGAAGAGCTGGCCTCCACACCGAAGAATGATGAACAGTGGACAGCGAAGTTTACGGTGCTTAAAGAAAACATTGAGCACCACGTGGAAGAAGAAGAAGAAGAGATGTTTAAAAAGGCCCGCAAGGTTCTTAGTGAGGACGAGATCGAAGAACTGGGACAGCGCTTAGAGGCGGCCAAGCAAGTTCAAAAATCGGCAATGGCTGGATAGTCTTTGCTTAAGTTTCAAGGCGGCTACGCAGACTCTTCACATCGCCGTGTGGTGGCGCCGACGTAGCCGAGGGTGTAAATAGTTTTGTGTAAATGGTCATTGAGCGACTAACCGGTTAAGGTTGGTCCAGGAGAAAAGATGACCATAGATAACGAGCTCATTGACAATCTGCTGAAGGACTACAAAAAGCCTGAAGACATCATCGGCGAGAACGGCTTGCTGAAGCAATTAACGAAGCAGTTACTGGAGCGGGCCATGGCGGCAGAGTTGACCGAGCATGTCGGCTACGAAAAGCACGACGCGGCCGGACACAAAAGCGGCAACTCACGCAATGGTAAATCGGCGAAGACGCTCAAAGGGAGTTTTGGCACCATGCCGATCGAGGTGCCACGGGATCGTAACGGGAGTTTCGAGCCACAGATCATCGAGAAGCATCAGACGCGCTTCACCGGCTTTGATGAAAACATCATTTCGCTGTACGCACGCGGCTTATCAACGCGCGAGATCCAGCAGCATCTGGAAGAGATCTACCATGTGGAAGTCTCGCCGGCGTTGATCTCGAGCGTGACGGATGAAGTGATTGATGAAGTGAAGACATGGCAGAACCGGCAGCTCGACGCGGTCTATCCGATCATGTATCTGGACGCCATCCAGTTCAAGGTGCGCGATAGCGGGCACGTGAGAAACAAAGCAATTTACCTGGCGATTGGTATCAACGTGAGCGGACTGAAAGAAGTACTCGGTTTGTGGATCGCGCAGACGGAAGGAGCCAAGTTCTGGTTGCAAGTGGTGACGGAACTAAAGAATCGCGGCGTCAAAGACATCTTTATCGCCTGCGTGGATGGGCTGAAAGGTTTTCCTGAAGCGATTGAAAGTATCTTTCCCGCAAACCGAAGTGCAGTTATGCATCGTGCACCTGGTGCGGCACTCGCTGAACTATGTGGGCTGGAAACAGCGCAAGGAAGTGGCGGCGGACCTGAAAACGATCTACACCGCCGCGACCGAAGCGGAAGCCGAACAAAGACTGGCTGAGTTTAGCCTGAAGTGGGATGCGAAGTTTCCCACGATTGCGAAGTCCTGGCGCAGCAACTGGGCGCGCGTGATTCCTTTCTTCGCGCATCCGCCTGAGATTCGGAAGGTGATCTACACGACCAACGCGATTGAGTCGCTGAACATGTCGCTGCGCAAAGTGACGAAAGCGCGCGGCTCGTTTCCCAACGATGAAGCGGTCTTCAAACTGCTCTACCTGGCGCTGCGCAACATCGCGAAGAAATGGACCATGTCGGTGCACGACTGGAAAGCCGCACTTAACCGCTTTGCCATCGTCTACGAAGACCGGCTGCCGGTTGAATAGGCGCGAGATTGAGGAAATGAAACTGCCAGGCAAAAATCCGGGCTATGGAAACCGTGGAAAAACAAACAACGTTTTTCCACCGTTCCCACAGCCCCTACTGCTGCTGATATATCAAGATGAAAAAGCAGCTGACCTAAACAACCGACGATCGTTTACACAAAACATTTGACGCTACCACGCAGCCGTCGTCATGTTGTGCGACCAGCCTCACGTCACCGCCGATGTCATCTCGGACATCATCACATCGCATCGTACCAGTGGTAAAACCATCGAAGGGGCGGCTAGCGCGAAGCAGTTATTCACAGACATGCTTCATGGCCCACTTCTTAACCTTCCCGTGTTGGGAGGTGGACGTGGACACCAGATAATTTCTCGCGGCTGACCGCGGAAGATAAGAGTTATGAACTAATAGAAATTCTATAGTGCCAAGCATTTCTGCCTGACACTATTGGTAAGCTAACGTTTAGATCAAAGTAGCCTGGCTACATCCTATTCCCCACGACGCACCGAGTTCTTCACCGGTAGTGATGGTGGTAAGTAACCCGCTGCTGCCGCCCATACTCCAAAAGTATCTAAGACCTACTCCGGCGACGACATCGACGTCCGCTTCAACAAAGAATTCGTAATGATCCGCTATGTCGCGTGGTGGCTCGGTTGATAAAATAGACCCCTCAAAGCCAGTCACGCCCTCCTCAACTCCGATGGTCAAGTCTTCAGATGTGAGAACGTAAGAATTTGGATCCGCCGATGGTCCTATTCCCATGAGCGTTCCGATCATGAATCCTGCGCCCACACCGAGCGCGACGTCTAAACCTGAGACAAAGCCGATTGACTTGTAACCAGCGCCGGCAGCTGTATCACGCAAAACTTTGAGTACTCGGGTGATTCATTGCCGCCTTCATTCTTTCAGCGGCGCCCTGCTTGTCAGTGTTGATTATCTGTGTACAGTTAGTCAGTGGCAGTCACTTCTTTAACAGGCGTTCCGTCGGCATTCTTTTCTGTTATAAGTCCACCTAAAGATTCCTTATTAGAAATCTCTGCCTTTGTCTCACCGTCCTGCATGACTTCTTGCACAGGACTGCCATCCGCATTCTCCTCGGTTATGAGACCTCCAAGACTCTCCTTGTTGCGAATTTCAGTATTGTCAGACATGTATGTTCTCCTTGCTTGAATGAATTTCAGAGTTGATAGTCAGAGATGACAAACATAACCCGAGGCCAACCTGTTAGTCTGTGTCTTAACACACATATAAAAAAACTGACGCTTATCTCTCTTTCATTTTCTATTCACTCCAACAACAGGGATCTTCTTTGGAAAGGAAGAACTTCGTTTGTTCAACGAGGTTGCCGGTATCTGTGTGCTAACGCACGGAATCGCTATCCTCGTCTGTGTTAAGAATTGAGTCCTCGATTTATAGCTAGTCTTGGGACGCTTTTATTTAAAGGAGTCGGTGATGGGAGACATAAAACAACAAGTAGACACTAATTCCGCTAATTTCAAACAAGGAGTGGAAGCCGGACTAAATTCCGCCGAGGACACTAAGAACTGGCAAGCCGGTAATGAATTGGGGCAGGAACTGAAAGCTGGAGTTGAGGATAAAGAGCAAGAGTCTGAAAGGCTCTTTAAGGAACAATCAACTCCGCTTTTTATGAGTGATAGTTCAGAAGGTAAAAAGGGAAACCTTCAAGATGAGAAGGATGAATCGGAAGAATAACTCGCGTATTTTCCCTACTATTCATGTGTCCATATTAGCGTCTTTGTATGCAACGCGGGACGTCAATGTCGCCGCTTTTGCAGGATCGTCCAATAATCCGCGACTCACAAGAACTACTCTGGTTTTTGACTGGTTGACCTACGTCGGGCAACGAGTCGAAGAGTTGGTGTGGCAAAAGCAAATACCTGTTGTTTGGAATCGGCTTCCTGCTGTTCCTCATTTATGAATTAGCGCACTTTGCCAAGTTTCTCTTAAAAAACTGGGCCGGTTACTGATACTCTTTTCAGGCAGACCCGTAATCTTTCCAGTTTGGGTGTTAATAATCCCTTCAAACCTCCGTCTATCAGGGTGAGGATGAAGGAGAAACACCTTGCAGGCAGCACTAAAACCCTTGGGATTTGTGAATAGTGGCCCGGTTGGGCTGAATGAAGACGGCGTGAATGTCGGCGTGAAAACAGAAGCCCCCGGTGATCTGGAGACACTTTTCCAGGCTCATCACGGGCGCGTATTTCGCACTGCCCAACGTATTACCGGCAGCCCCGCCGACGCCGAAGACGTTCTGCAAACCGTCTTTTTGCGCCTGGTTAAAGGCCAGGAAGACTACGACCTGTCCCGCAACCCGGAAGCCTACCTGTCACGCGCCGCCATCAACGCTTCGCTCGACCTGCTCCGCAGCCGCACGCGATCCAAAGTGGTAGCGCTCGACGACGTCAATACCGAGTCGCTCGCCAGCGGCTTCCGCAATCCCGAGGCGACCCACGCCGATAAGGAACTGCAAACACTGGTGCGCCAGGCTGTCGCGAGGCTCGGAAAGACTGCCGGCGAGATGTTTGTCCTGCGTTATTACGAGGGGTTCGATAACAAGGAAATTGCCGTTTTGCTTAACACCTCGCCGCTGGTGGTTGGCGTCGTCCTCCACCGCGCTCGCACAAAACTGAGAAAAGAGATAGGGCACTATCTGGAGAAGCATCATGAAAAGGAATAGTGAAGAGAATATTCTCGACCAAGTCACTGCCGAGATTCGCAACGAGAAGGTGAATCCGGCGATGGTATCAGCGGCGGCAGACCGTGTTTGGGCGCGTGTTTCCGCTGTAGCAGGTGAGGCTGAATATCAAATGCCGGCCAGCGATCGAATCGAAGGCTGCGCTGATTTTCAGTCGCTGATTCCTGCGTACCTCGCCGGCAAACTCTCCGAAGCGCGTTCGTTGTTGCTCGTCGACCACACGCATGAGTGCATTCCTTGCCGCAAGGCTATGAATGAAGCACGCAGGCCGGCGATTCGCACCGCGACCACGCAGAAGAGTCGATACATGCCGCGTCCAGCCGTCATGCGCTGGGCCATCGCCGCCGCTATCGTGATCGGCATCGGCCTTTTGGCCGTGCCCTTCATGCAGCGATTCTGGCCGTACGGCAACTTTGACGCGACGGTCCAGGCTGCGGAAGGACAGGTTTATCAGATCGACGATACGCAGACGTCGTCAATCGCCGCTGGAGCAAAACTCCAGAAAGGCGAGAAGGTGCGAACTGCGAAAGACTCGCGCGCTGTGGTCCAACTGGGCGACGGCACGAAGATCGAAATGAGCGATCGCGCCGAGTTGTACCTGACCAAGAGCGGCCAGGGAACGACGATTCACTTGAGCCGCGGCAGCATCGTCGTCGAAGCAGCAAAGCAACGCGACGGCAAGTTGTTCGTCGAAAGCGGCGATTCGCTCGTGTCGGTAACCGGCACAGTGTTCTCCGTGAACAACGGCACGAAAGGTTCGCGCGTCTCCGTAATCGAAGGCGAAGTGAACCTGAATCACGCCGGCAGCGATCGCGTGCTGAAAGCGGGCCAGCAAGCTACTACAAACCCGGCAATCTCGATGATTCCGGTGAAAGACGAAGTCGCCTGGAGCAAGAACGCGAATCATTACCGCGAAGTGCTTTCGACCCTGGCTTCGATCAACACAGATCTCCGCAAGGTCGATCAGCCTGACGCTCGTTACTCGACGCACCTGCTCGATCTGATGCCCGAGAACACGGTGGTCTATGCGGGAGTGCCGAACATGGCGAACTCGATCGCCGAATCGCATCGCATCATTCAGGAGCGAATGAGCCAGAACGAAGCGTTGCGCCAGTGGTGGGAGAAAGAACAGTCCGGCCGCCGGCAGAACATGGACCAGGTGGTCGAATCGATTCGCGAGCTTGGTTCCTATCTCGGCGACGAGATCGCAGTCTCGGTTTCGATGGACGCGAAAGGCGAGCCGACCGAGCCGCTCGTGCTGGCGGAGCTGAAGAACTCGGCTGGTTTGCGCGAGTTTATCGAACAGCAGATCACGAAGTACGCGGGCGACCAGAAAGCGAAAGCCAAGCTGAGCTTTATCGAGAGCCCGAAGACGGCAATCGCCGAAACAGATAACAACGAACGGCTGTACGTTTGGATTCAAAACGACCTGATGGCCGCGAGTCCGAAGTTGCAGCCACTGCAAGCGCTGGAAGCGGTGATCGCAGGCGGTGGCCAGAGCAGTTTCACTGCCAGTCCGTTCCGCACCCGCATCGCGCAGGTTTACCAGGAAGGCGCTGGATTGGTTGTGGCGGCGAACCTCGAGAAGGTTGTCGAACAGACCAAAGCGGAGCGCATGAAAGACAAAGACGCAGCGAAGAATGAAAGCGCGTTGCAGCAGTTGGGCATTCTGAGTGTGAAGTATTTCGTGTTCGACCAGAAAGACGTCAACGGCAAGACCAACACGGAAGCGTCGCTTTCGTTCAGCAATTCGCAACGCGGCATTCCGGCGTGGCTGGCTGCGCCTGGACCAATGGGATCGCTGGAGTACATCTCGCCGGAAGCGAGCGTCGTTGCAGGGTTCGTAGTCAAGAACCCATCGTCGATGGTCGACGATCTGCTCGGCGTGCTGGAAACAGTCTCTCCGGATCTGCGCAAAACGTTGGACCAGCAACAGTCGGCTCACGGCCTCGACATCCGCAACGACATCGCGGCGCCGTTGGGTGGTGAGTTTGCCTTCGCGATTGACGGCCCGTTCCTGCCGACGCCTTCGTGGAAGATGGTGTTTGAAGTGAACGATCCGGCGCACCTGCAAACAGCGCTCGAGCGTGTTGTCGGTGAAGTGAACAAGGAAGTCGCGAAGTTTGGCCGGAAGGGATTGGAGTGGCAACAGTCGGAGTTGAGCGGCCGCAAGTACTACACGCTGAAGTCGCCTGAGTTCGGACTCGTTGAAGTGAACTACACCTTCGCCAACGGTTACATGATCGTCGCGGCGAGCCGCGCCCTGGTTGACCGAGCCTTGATGGCGCAGGAAAGCGGTATTTCGCTGCTGCGTTCGTCGAAGTTCACGGCTGGTTTGCCGGCTGATGGCAATGCAAACTTCTCGGCAGTCTTCTATCACAACATCGGCGCGTTGGTTCCGGCCGGTTTGGCGAGCGCTGCTGACAAACTTCCGAGTGGACCACAAAAGGCAGTGCAATCCCTCGCGTCTGACATGCAGCCAACTTTGGCTTATGCGTACGCGCAGGGTGACAGCATTACCTTCATGGCCAACACCGAAGGTGGACCATTTGGTCTCAGCCCGGCGACATTGCTGGGAATGCCCAATGCGTTCGAGATGCAGAACATCATCCAGCGAGGCATGGGTAAGAAATAAATCTGTGTTCGGGGTGACGGCTTTGCCGCCGGATGTGAGGCGGGACTCAGTCCCGCCGTCTAGCTGAGTGATGGTTGGGGCTGCGCCCGTACCAAGGGCGCAGCCCTAAAACTCTTGAACGCCTGCGGCGAGGCAAAGCCTCGCCTCACATCAGGCGGCGAAGCCGTTAACGGGTACGTCTTGCAAGCCGTTCGAGAGTACTTGTTGCAAGCCGTTCACGGGTACTTGTTGCAAGCCGTTCACGGGTACTTGTTGCAAGCCGTTCACGGGTGCTTCTTAAATGCCGTTTACGGATGACTTGCAAAGCCTCTGGTTTTGAACACTGATGAAGTTGATTTCGATCTCTCTGGGTTCATGGTTACTGGGACTCCTGCTGCTCCTGACGACGCTCTCTGTCTCAGGGGCACAGAGTCTTAGTGCCACTGACATGAATGGCGCCACGATCGTTCCGATGATCATGGCGGCGCTCTTGTTTTCACTCGCCTATGCGCCGTCGCTGTTTTGGTTGCGACAACGCCTGGGTGGTTGTCGTCCTGCGCTTCTTTTTCCTCTTGCCTCAGCCGTCGTACTCAACCTTCCTGTATTTCTGATCGAAATTCTGGCAATCGGCAGAACTTTAGCGCCTGCGGAAGCGTTAGCAAACATCGGTGCATTTCTGCTGATGGGCACTGTCTTTGGACTCAGTTTCGTTTGGAATTATCAAGACACAGCGCTATAAAGAATGAGCATGGCACTCACCGCGACGGTTCAAGAACAGGGAATCACAACTCAGACGACTTACGACGAACCCGCCGTCATCGATCTGCACGGACTCAGCGTGACTTTCGGACGCCGTCAGATCATCAAGAACCTGCGCGGCGATCTTCGTGGTAAGGCGATCGGCTTGCTCGGCCCGAACGGCGCCGGCAAAACAACTCTCATCCACACACTGCTCGGCTTTCATCAACCTTCAGCCGGCACCGCGCAGATCTTTGGTCACGACATCACGGACGAAGCAACGGCGATCAAATCGCTGATCGGCTACATGCCGGAACGCGATTCGTTCATTGCCAAGATGAGCGCCGTTCATTTCGTGCGTTTGATGGGCGAGTTGTCGGGTCTGCCTTCCGATGCGGCGCTCGAGCGCGCGCACGAAGCTTTGTTTTATGTCGGACTCGGCGAGGCGCGTTATCGCAAACTCGAAACCTATTCGCTCGGCATGAAGCAACTGGCGAAGCTGGCGCAGGCGATCGTCCACGGTCCGCGACTGATCTTTCTCGACGAGCCAACGAACGGTCTCGATCCGCCGGCGCGTCTGCGCATGATCAAACTCATCCGCGAGATTCGCGACAGCGGCCAGGCGAACATCGTCTTATCGTCGCACCTGTTGCTCGACGTCGAAGAATGTTGCGACGAGATCCTGATACTGCGCGACGGCCAGATCGCCGTGTATTGCAATCTCGAAGAGGAACGGAAGTCGAATCGCAAGTTTCTCATGCTCGAAACGCGCGGCGATCAGAAACGGTTCGTTGAAGCCCTCGCGCAGCTAGGTTGCGAATACGCGATTACAAACGCGACGCGGATCAAGGTCGTGTTGCAGGACGGTGTCGAGGTGCGAGACTTGTATCGTCTCGCGGCCCAGGAGCAGGTGCAACTGCGACGTCTGAGCTACAAGCGCGACTCGCTCGAAGATATTTTCCTCAAAGCAATGGAGAACGGTCATGGCGGTTTATGAACAGACCTATAAACGCTACACCGGCCGGATGACTCCGGAGTGGAGCCGCTTTTTGATCATTCCGCGTCATGCGTATCGCGGCGTTTTCAATTCCAAACTGTTCACCGCGTTCTTCGTGGTTTGCTTCCTGCCGTTGCTCGTCGAAGCGATCATGATCTACCTGCGTCACAACGTAGGCGCGCTGGCTGCGTTGACGATCAATGTGCGGGAGCTGGTCCCGGTCGACGGGTTCTTCTTCCAGACGTTCGTCAATATCCAGGGCGGGTTTGCGTTTATTCTGGCGCTGCTGGTCGGTCCGCCGCTAGTGTCGCGCGATCTGCGCAACAACGCGTTGCCGTTGTATCTGTGCCGTCCTTTCTCTCGGACTGAATACGTGATCGGAAAGATGTCGGTGCTGCTGATCCTGTTGTCGCTGATCACGTGGGTGCCGCAGTTGTTGCTGTTCCTGTTTCAGTCGTACCTCGAAGGCTTCGAGTGGTTCAAAGCAAACGCCTGGATTGCGAGCTCGATCTTCATTGCCAGCTTCTTCTGGATTCTGCTGCTCGCCTTGCTGTCGCAGACGATCTCAGCCCTCGTGAAGTGGCGCGTGATCGCGAGTGGCGCGATGGTGGCTTTGTTTCTGATCCCGTCAGTGTTTGGTGAATTCATCAACGAGGTCTTTCGCACGAAGTGGGGACACATCGTCAGTCTCAGCGCGTTGATTAATAACGTGACCGCGGGTCTTTTCGGCACGTTTGAAAGCGCGACGGATGTCAGGCGAATCCGCGACATGGAAGGCATGTTAGTGCGCGAAATCGTGCTGTACGAGCCGCCGCTGTGGGCTTCATGGACCGTGCTCTTTATTCTCTGCGCGATCTGCCTGGCGTTGCTGTCGTGGAAAGTGAAGGCTTACGAGGTGGTGAAGTAGCTATGTCGACACCGGCCGATCAACTCATCATCTTCGACAACGTCTCCAAGTTCTACGGCGAGATACTCGGCGTGAATCGTGTCAACATTCAGATCGCGCCGGGCATCACCAGTCTCGTTGGTCCAAACGGAGCAGGGAAGTCGACGTTGATGAACCTGATGACAGGACTGTTGCGCCCGACGCGCGGATCGGTCACGTTGTTGGGTATTCCGACGGATCAACCCGAGCGACTGTTTCGCAAAGTTGGATACTGCACGCAGTTTGATTCGTTTCCGCGTGGTGTGACGGGGCGAGAGTTTATCAATTCGTACTTGTCGGTTTTTGGTTTCGATAAGAAGCATGCGAATGAGTTGAGCCAGCTTGCGCTGGAACGGGTCAACCTCGTGGATGCGGCCGATCGGAAAGTTGCGGCGTACAGCAAGGGAATGCGGCAACGAATTCGGCTGGCGCAGTCGATCGCGCACCAGCCGTCGGTGCTGATTCTCGACGAGCCACTGAACGGGCTCGATCCGATGGTCCGTGCAGAGACGATCGCGCTTTTCCGAAAACTTGCGGCGGAAGGACTGCACCTGATCATCTCGTCGCACATACTGCACGAGGTCGACATGATGTCCGACCGGGTCGTGCTCGTGAACAACGGCTACATCGTCGCCGAAGGAAACATCCACGGCGTGCGTGACGAGATGGAAGAGCACCCGATGCAAATCCTGATTCGTTGCGACGAGCCGGCGAAGCTTGCGGCGTATGTTTTCAAACAGGATCACGTGGTTGAGGCGCGATTGCATGACGATCGCGGCGGGCTTTTTGTGAAAACGCGCGATGCGGATCGTTTTTACCTGCTCTTGAATCGCGCGGTCAGCGAAGGCGAGATCAACGTGGAGTCGGTCGCGCCGGTTGACGACGATATGAGTGCCGTTTACCAGTATCTGATTGGCACGTCGGGTGGTAGTGCCTAGTGACTCTGCGTATCTCTGCGGCCCTCTGTGTTCTCTGCGTTAAACCTGCGTGCGGCGCATATTGAACGCAGACAACACAGAGGACCGCAGAGAGACACAGAGGTTGCTGAGGAAAGGGTTACGTGAATGAGTTCTGCTACTGACGTCATGGGAACACCGGCGAAGGGTTCATTGCCGTGGGGGCTTTGGCTGCGGCAAATACGCGCGATTCTTAGTCTGGAATTAGAGAAGAACTTTCTCAGCCGCCGCTCGATCCTGATCTATCTGCTTGCGTTTCTGCCGCTGTTTCCGTTGCTCATCCTGGCGCTATTCAGCCGCCCGGGTGACGATTGGAACGACTTCAACAACTTCGGAAAGATCTACGCCGTTCTCTATCACGGATTCATCCTGCGCACGGTCGTGTTTTTCGGCTGCGCGTGGATCTTTATGAACCTGTTTCGTGGCGACTTGGTCGATCGCAGTCTGCACTACTACTTCCTGAGCGCGGTGCGAAGGGAAGTGCTGGTCGTCGGTAAGTATCTATCCGGTCTCATGACGTCGATCATTCTGTTTACGACGACTACCGTGGTGGCGATGCTGTTGCTCTACTTCCCGCATTTCTACTCGCAGAGTGTGCGCTACTTCACCGAGGGACGCGGATTCGGGCAACTCCTGAGTTATGCGGGAATCACGATGCTGGCCTGCGTGGGTTACGGCGCGTTCTTTCTGGTGGTCGGATTGTTTATTCGGAATCCGATTATTCCGGCGTTGCTGCTTTACGGTTGGGAATGGCTCAACTTCCTGCTGCCGCCGTTATTGAAGAAGATCAGCGTCATTCACTACCTCAACTCGCTGATGCCAGTGCCGATTTCGTCGGCGATTACGGAAGGTCCGCTGGCGGTCGTCGCAGAACCAACGCCTGCGTACATCGCGATTCCCAGCATGTTGCTGGTCACATTGCTGGTGCTGGTTCTCGCCGCCCACAAGACGAGACACATGGAGATCCGCTACGGCAACGATTAGCCATTTTACGTTTGTCGTTTAGCATTTTTCATTTTTCATTTGAGTCGGAGCGTGCCGCTACAAAATGAGCAATGAGAAACGACAAATGGAAAATGCTCCCTCCTCACCTACGGCTGACGTAGCTGTTGTTCTTAATCCAAAACCGCCAGGGTTTGTCGATCCATTCTTCGGCGTAGTCGATGCCGATGCGCGGGCCTCGCGCAACCTGCGACGGTTTCACTTTCTTAAACTCTTCCAGCCAAACTCGATCGCCAAGCAAATCGGCTTTATTCGAGTTGCCGATCGATCCCCATCGCCAAACAGAGCTTGCCCGGTCCGCTCGTTAGATTGTGATCGGGATGCGAGTGCCGTCGCTCGCGCATGAGGTCGATTCCTTCAACCGGCTCCAGCGCACGCACCAGAATCGCGTGCGGAACGTCAGCAACGTTGCTGACGACGTTGAACTGGTAATACATCCCGTAAACGAAATAAACGTACGCGATGCCGCCTTCCCCGTACATCGTCTCCGTGCGATCTGGTACGGCGTCCGCCATACGCGTGTGACGCGCGATCTTCCGGGCCACGATAAGCCTCGACTTCGCACGATCATTCCGGAAACACGCTTACCATCCTCCGCCGGGACGACGAGAAGTTTGCCAAGCAGATCGCGAGCGACTGTGAGGACGTTGGTACGAGTGTAAAACTCACGCGGTAACTTCACCGGTCGCGCAGCCTCCACACCATCACTGCAAAGATCACCAGGCCGATCACGATGATGCCGCGGCGCACCCACATCTGACCGATGCGCACCGCCATGCTCGCGCCGAAGTAACCGCCGATCAGCGCGCCGCACGCCATCACCAGGGCATCCTCCCAGACCACCAGCCCGGCGAATGCGAAACTGATCACGGCGATGCTGTTGATGCAGATGCCGAGAAAATTTTTGATGCCGTTGGCGCGGTGGAGCTCGTTGAGCCCCAACAACCCCATCGCCGCGAGCATCAGTATTCCATTGCCGGCGCCGAAGTAACCGCCGTACATCGCAGAGAAGAACTGAAACATGATGGCGCCGGCCCACCAAAGGCCGGTGGGATTTTCGTCGACTGAACCAAGGTGCAGGCGCTTATTGATCTCGCCGTGCGCCATGAAAAGTATGGTGGCGAAGAGGATCAGAAACGGCACGAGACCGGCAAAGACAGGCGACGGCGTCCAGGATCAGCAGCCACGCGCCGAACGCGCCGCCGATGATGCTCGTCAGGCCCAGGCGGATCAGTATCGTGGAACTGTTCTCCAGTTCTCGACGATAGCCGAAGAGCCCGCCAAACAAGCCGGGCCAAAGCGCGACGGTGCTGGTGCCGTTTGCGACTTTCGGATCGAGGCCGAGCCAGATGAGCACGGGGAAAGTGATCAACGTCCCGCCACCGGCAATGGAATTAATCGCGCCCGCCGAGAACGCGGCGCAAAACATGACCAGCCAGGGGAAGAGACGCATAAAGCGCACATGTTAAGATGCGCATCGCATTTATGCCAACACGGATCACACGAATAAGCTTATTTGTCATCGTTGCGCTTGCCGTTCTTTGGCCGATTGCTCCGGTCTCAGCCAAGCGAACACTACGCGTAATGACTTACAACATCCACGTCGGCGTCGGCATGGACAAGAAACTCGACCTGCAGCGCATCGCGGACGTCATCAACGCAGCGAAGCCGGACCTCGTCGGTTTGCAGGAAGTGGATCGCGGAGTGAAACGAACTGAAGGCAAAGACGAGATCGTCGAGTTGGCAGCGATGACGCGGATGGAGTACGCGTTTGCTCCGAACCTCGATTACCAGGGCGGGAAATACGGCGTCGCCATCCTTTCGCGTTTCCCGATCAAGAGCACCGAGCACCGGATGTTCGAGAACAAACGCGAAGCGGAACGGCGCGGCATGTTGCGCGTGGAAGTCGAAGTTGAAGGGAAGCGGCTGCACTTCGCTACCACGCATCTCGATTACCAGTTCGAAGACGGCCGCTTGTTTGAAACCGAGCAGTTGTTAAAGTTTCTCGAAGGCGTGAAAGGCCCGGCGATCCTCGTCGCCGATCTGAATGACGTACCCACAGGCAGCGCTTACAAACTTATGCGCACCAAATTCGACGACGCGTGGCTTACGAGTCGAGTAGCAGGCGACGGTTTTAGTTATCCGGCTGACAAACCCAGCAAGCGCATCGATCATATCTTCTATCGCGCGAACGCTCGGATGCGCGCGAAGAAATCGTGGGTGATAGAAACATTGGCTTCGGACCACATTCCAGTGATGGCTGAACTAGAGATCAAATGACTGACAAACCAGCACCAAAAGACGCACATGAGATGACGCCCAACGAGATCCATTCACGGATCGTAACCCTGGGCTTTGGCGGCGACGAGCGTCTCTTCCTCGCGTTCTATCGCAAGCTGCAACAGGGAGTTCCCGAAGGGACCGGGATCGTGCTGCGTGGCAGCGTCATCACCAACAAGCGTTACGAAGACGGCGAGCCGTTCGATTCGCAAGGGAAGTCCACCAGCGATCTCGACGTGACTCTCGTCGGCAAGAAAGTGATGGAAGCATGGTCTTCCGACGCCTACTACATTCCCGGATTGCACACGAAGCCGCTCTCCGATAAAGATCCCGATTCTGCCCCCAGCCTTAATCCTCTGCGCGAATCGTTGCAGAAACTCGTTGGACGCCCCGTTAATTTCCAGGCTACGTCGAGCCTCGTGCTTTTTGGCCGCGACGTTCTGTTTGGCGAACCATATTACGTGGTCGTCGAGCCCGGGGCGGATGCGTGACTCTGCGGTTACTCAGCTACAACATCAGATTTGGTGGAGTCGGCCGCGAGCAGGCGCTGGCTGAAATGATCAAAGCCGCAGCGCCGGATCTCGTCGTGTTTCAGGAGGCGACGCATCCTGATGTGATCGAACGCGTTGCCGCTGCGGCTGGGTTTCCGTTCTGGGCCGCGCGCCGGAATCATTCGATCGGGTTTCTGAGCCGCAGGGAAGTGACGTATCACGAGTGGCATTATCCGGCGGGAGCGCGGCATTCGTTTCTCGAGATCGTTCCGGCGGGCACTGAAGCGCGGGTGTTTGGTTTGCACTTGAGTGCGCGGTTTTCGCGGTGGGATGAACGCCGGCGCTGGCGCGAGATTCGATCGTTGTTGGAAGGGATCAAACGGCACCAGGCCGGTTTTCACGTGCTCGTCGGCGACTTCAACACGCTCGCGCCGGGAGAGATCCTGGAGTTGGACAAGTTGCCGGCGTGGATTCGCGCGCTGATCTGGATTAGCGGTCGGAAGTTGCAACGCGAGACGATTCAGTCCGTGCTTGACGCGGGGTATGCCGATGGGTTATCGAATGCTGCATCCGGACGACAAGGGATACACGTTTCCGACGTGGGACCCGCATGTGCGGCTCGATTATGTGTTTGTGCCGAAGTCGTTTAAGGAGCGGTTGGTTAGGTGTGAGGTGATTACGGAGCCGAAAGATCTGATCAAGGCTGCTTCAGATCACTGCCCATTGGTTGCAGAGTTAACACTTGACTAGCGGTTAGAGCGTCGGGCAGTTGAATTTCGTCGGCGCTGTGGATCACGAATTCGGTGGTTGGGCCAAGCGTCATCTGGCGTACCCACAAGGCGCCGTTCGCGATGCTCGGTTGGATTGTTGAATAAAAATCCGGGTAAGACATTCGATCGGGTTTCGCGAGCCACAAGGCATAGCGAACGTCGTCGGAGATCTCGCCGCTGCGCAATCGATATAACCCGGCAGTCCCACCTGCTGCCTCTCTCGCGACGAGATTGTGCGGGGCTTCGCATGGACCCGTCACGGCAGCTTCATTGATGCGATCCAGCCCTGACGAGTCTTCGATCAAATACCAATCTTCAAACACGTCGCCATTCGTTTCCAACCAGCTCGCGCCGCGAAAACGAAACACTCGCGAACCGTGGAAGCCGACCGGCTTGTTCGCGCTGAGCGTGCGATGAAACGCAACCAGGTGTTCGACATACGTTGCCGTGTCAACACCCGGTTGCGGCCAATGCCAAAAGACGTAGGCAAGCATTAACTAATTAACCGTTCCCTACCTCGTGCCCACTGCTCGCTTGCATGGCTTTAATGTCATCCAACAGCACCTGCTCGTGTCCTTCCGGGTTAACCTTGCGATAGATCTTGCGCAGGTTGCCTTCCGGATCGACTACGAAGCTGGTGCGGTTCCAGTACATCGTTCCCTTGTACTCACTCTGGCCAACGCCAGACGCTTCCAAAAACTCGTGCTGCGGATCGGCCAGCAGGTCGATCGTGAAACCGAACTTCTTGCAAAAGCTCTCATGCGAAGCGACGTCGTCTTCACTCACGCCGACCACCGAGATGTTTGCATCATCAAAGTCCTGCTTGCTCGCCGTGAACGCCTTCCCCTGGATCGTGCAGCCCGGCGTGTCGTCCTTCGGATAGACATAGACCACCAGCCACTTGCCTTTGAAGTCGTCCAGTTTGACGTTCTCGCCGTTCTGGTTCTTGAGATTGAAATCGATGAAACGTTTTCCTTCTTCTACCGCCATTTGAGTCCGTTCCCCCTAGTGAATTTGAAGATCAATTTAGAGCGTTGTGTCAGCCAGATTCGATTTGTATTTCGTGTTTGTTTGCCGATCCGTGAGCTCGATATAAATCCAACTCGGCGGCACCGTATCACGGTCGAGGCCGAACCAGATCTTGCTCAGGTCAGATGGTTTTCCGAGGGCGCAAAAGCCGTTCAACCTCTTGCCGTTCTGATCGTAGACGTCCACCCACGTGCGGGCAGCCTTTGTGTTTGCGCCACACGGGGGAAGATTCGGCGACGCGGCGAAGAAGTCAGCCGGATAAGCGTCCTTGTTGAAGACATCGTACGTGTAACGCGTTATGTCCTTGCCGCCGACAACCGTGTATTCCTGTCCGGTAAAGAAGAGGATCGGATTTGGGAGTGGCGGAGCAGCCGCTCGGCTTTGGGCGCCAAGCACGACGGCGAATGTAAACGCAAACAGGATCGTCTTTCTCGTGAAGTGTTTCATTGGGGGACTCCTTTTGAGATTTAACTACCATGCAACTGCGTAACGACTGCGTCGCGGATCGGCGCCTCCCGCCGCCGCGCCAGTCTTCGGATCGTAAACAATCACGGTGGGCGCCGAGAGCGTGCCCCACTCGGATTGCATCTTTACCTTGTGCCCTTTCGACGATAACTCCTGGATTGTTTTCAAACTCACACGCGATTCGACGTTTAGTGAACCGGGCAGAAACTCGTGATCGTCAAACGAGCTGATGTAGTGCTGCGTGTCGAACCGCGCTGCTTCGACTGCTTCCTGCGGGTTCATCCCGAATTCGATAATGTTCAGTAACACCTGTAACAGCGCCTGGTCCTGGTTATCGCCGCCCGGCGTGCTCAAGACCATGAACGGCTCGCCGCCTTTCAACACCATCGTCGGCGACAACGTGATCCGCGGCCGTTTGCCGGGTGCGACGACGTTCGGACTGTTCGGATCAGTCAGGGACGATTGCAACCGTTGGCCCATCAAGACGCCAGTGTCTCCGGCGACGACTGCCGGCAACCACGCGCCGCTCGGAGTCGCGCTGAAAAGATTGCCGTCTTTGTCCACGACGTTGACGCAGGTCGTGTCGTTGGCCCGTTCGACTTCCGGAACCTCAGAGACGCGGCCGACAGTTTGCGCAGCGCTGGCGAGCACCGCTTTCATGTTCGTCGGATCGCCGGGTTGTTGGGCCAACGAGGCGCGCTGCTGATCGATCAACGGCCGGCGAAGCGCGGCGTAATTCTTGGAGAGCAATTCGGCCATCGGAATTTTCACGAAATCCGGATCGCCGTAGTAACGATCGCGATCAGCCATCGCAAGCTTCAGTGCTTCGGCGAGAGTGTGGATGTACTCGGCCGAGTTGTGGCCCATTTTCTTCAAATCGAAACCTTCCAGCATGTTCAAGGTTTCGACCATAACCGGGCCCTGTGTCCAAAAGCCGGGTTTGTAGATCTGGTAACCACGATAGTCAGTCTCAACAGGCTGACCGACCCTCGCCGCAAACTTCGCGAAGTCTCCCGCCGCGATCAGTCCGCCGTTGGCCTGCATGTAATCGCCGATGCGCTTCGCGATTGGACCTTTGTAAAAATAGTCGCGGGCCGCCATCAGGCCGGCGTGACGATTGTTTCGCGAGCCGCCGCTGGCGACTTTTTCAGCGCGAACGATCTCGCGCAATGTGCGGGCGAGATCGGCCTGGACGAAGATGTCGCCGACTTTCGGTATCTCGCCGTTCGGAAGAAAGACGCGTTTGGCGTCAGGCCATTGCGAAAAGACTGATGAGCGAGTCCTGATGTACTGCACGCGCAGTTCATCGATGGGAAAACCGTCGGCGAGCTGGATCGCAGGCTCCATAACTTCCGCGAGTGTTTTCGTGCCGAACTTGTCGAGCGCGGTAACACACGCGTCGAGAATCGCGGGGACGGTAGCCGACAATGGACCTGTCGAAGGTATCATTCCGCCTCTTCTACTGAGGTTCGGCATTGTGGTCTGACCAGAGCCTTCGTCATTAGCTCGATTAACAAAGAACTCGCGCGTCGCTTTCATCGGCGCCTGGCCCATGCCTTCGATGACGACCACTTTCTGTCCCTTCAGCTTGATCAGGATCGGAACTTCGCCGCCAAACGAGAAATGCGAGAACTCGATCACGGACGCTGCCAGGATCGTCGCCACACCGGCGTCGACTGCGTTACCGCCGCGTTGCATAATCCGCAGTCCTGCTTCGACCGACAACGGTTGGCCACCCGCGACGACGCCACGTTTTCCGCGAACTACGGGACGGAACGTATCGGCGCGCGATGTTTGCGGAACACTGACGAAGATGAAGCAAGCAGTCAGGCAAAGTACGAACAGTCGTTTTGCCGATATTGACGATGTTGGCATAAGGGCGGGTCGCCTCTCTGTGGTTTAGCTGGCGAATTGTCGACTGGATTTATGTCCTAGTCAACCCAGACTCGAAGGTTAGGTTGTCTCTGCGTAACTCTGCGGCCCTTGCGCCTCTGCGTTAAAACGCAAAAACGCAAACGCGGAGATCCGCAGAGAACCGCAGAGTTACGCAGAGACGCAGACTTACGCAGAGGTTATGGACACGGAAGAAAGGTTTGCTGGTAAGATGAGTCGCAGACAAAAAGAGAGGGCACTGACCTCCCCCAAGACCAGTGCCCTTGCCTTTATCTCAGTTCTCCCATGGAGAATTAACGACGGGCTGATACTACTTGTCTCAAACCTTTGATAGGTTGCATAAGTCTTGTAAACCTTTTGCGAGGTTGTGACAAAAGTTTTTCAAACTTCCCCGGCCACACTGTCAGCCGTCGGAAGCGCTTAATATTCGAGGAACGACATTGGCAAATTCACCAATCATCGCACCGTTTGGCTCCTGGAAATCGCCCATTACCGCCGATCTGATTGTTGGCGGCTCCGTTGGTCTAAGTCAGCCGCAACTGGATGGTCAGGATATTTACTGGGTTGAGTTGCGACCGACTGAAGGCGGTCGCAATGTGATCGTTAAAGAATTCCGGTCACCGTAATTTTACGGATGTTACCCCATCTCCATTCAACGCTCGCACGCGCGTCCATGAATATGGCGGCGGCGATTATCTCGTTAACAACGGAATAATTTACTTCTCAAACTTCGCCGATCAGCGACTCTACAAGCAGACGGACCCGGGCGAAACGCCGCAGGCGATCACGCCAGCCGCCGAAGTTCGTTACGCCGATCCGTGTATGGACCATACGCGCGGCCGATTGGTTTGCGTGCGAGAGGACCACACGGTCCAAAACACCGAAGCGGTGAATACGATCGTCAGTCTTGGTGTTGACGCAAACGACGATTGCGGCGTCGTCCTGACGAGCGGAAACGATTTCTATTCCTCGCCGCGCGTCAGCCCGGACGGAACTCAATTGGCCTGGCTTACCTGGAACCATCCGAACATGCCGTGGGACGGTTGCGAGCTTTGGGTCGGCGAGTTTGGACCCGAAGGGACGCTTGCTTCGACGCGTTGGGTGGCCGGCGGTATGGCGGAGTCGATTTTTCAACCGGAATGGTCGCCCGATGGCGTGCTCTATTTCGCTTCGGATCGAAACGGCTGGTGGAACCTGCAACGCATCTCTGCCGACGGCGAGATCGAAAGCGTGGTGAAGTCGAAAGCCGAGTTGGGCATGCCGCAGTGGTTGTTCGGCATGTCGTCGTATGCGTTTGCGACTACAGATCTGATTGTTTGCAGTCACGTTGAACAGGGCGTTTCGCGCCTCGAAACAATCGATACGACCACCGGAAAGTTGTCCGTCATCGACTCGCCGTTTACGGACATTCAATATCTCCACGCGGCAAACGGCATCGCGGTGTTTCGCGGCGGATCGCCAACTGACGTCGCTTCGATCACTAAATTCGACGTCGCGACGGGGCAGTTTGAAACGCTGCGACTCTCGAACGAGCAGGAAGTCTATCCGCAATATTTTTCGGTGCCGCGCGCGATCGAGTTTCCCACGGAGGCGGGACTGACAGCGCACGGCTTCTTTTATCCACCGCAGAACCCGGACTATCGCGCGCCCGAAGGCGAAAAGCCGCCGCTGATCGTGAAAAGCCACGGTGGTCCAACTGCCGCTGCATCGACGGCGTTGAGTCTTTCGATTCAGTTTTGGACCAGCCGCGGGATTTGCCGTGCTCGACGTCAACTACGGCGGCAGCACCGGCTACGGCCGGCAGTATCGCGAACGTTTGAATAAGAAGTGGGGCATCGTCGACGTGGACGATTGCGCGAATGGCGCGCGTTTTCTCGTGGACCGCGGTGAAGTTGACGGGAAACGATTGATCATCACCGGCGGCAGCGCGGGCGGTTACACGACGCTTGTGCGCGCTCACGTTTCGCAACGCATTCAAAGCCGGCGCGAGTCACTTCGGCGTCAGCGATGCGGAAGCACTGGCGCGCGACACGCACAAGTTTGAGTCGCAGTATCTCACCGGCTTGTTAGGACCATATCCCGCCCGCCGCGACATTTATTTCGACCGCTCGCCGATCAACTTTCCGGAGCGGCTCTCGTGTCCGGTGATCTTCTTTCAGGGACTCGAAGACAAAGTCGTCCCGCCGAATCAGGCCGAGAAGATGGTCGAGGCGATACGAGCGAAGGGAATTCCCGTTGCCTACGTTGCGTTCGAAGGCGAGCAACACGGTTTCCGGCAGGCGAAGAACATCAAGCGCGCGCTGGAAGGCGAGCTTTATTTTTACTCGCGCGTGTTTGGTTTTGGGTTGGCCGAGCCGGTTGAACCGCTCGTGATCGAAAATCTCGCCAGACGTTTGAGCGGACGTTAGTTTGGATTGCTGCCCGGCGTTTCCTGAACTGCGGTCGCCGCCGCCTTCGATGCTCCGGCGATGGTAGCGATCAACATCAGCACGAGGTTCTTCGGCAGGTGCAGTTCATGCAGCGGACCAAACCCTTCATTTGAGAGCGAGTAAGTGACTGGCTGCGGCACGATGGTCAAACGGGTCAGGATCGCTCGCATCTGATCGTCGAGCGGAGTCGACGGTTGTTGCACCGATGTCCGGTAACTCTCCATTAAAGCAGATGATAGGTAAACCTGGGCCTGGACCATTCGCGGCTGCCAGCGAGTTACGTTCTTGAAGTGTGGATCGCTGGAGAGGGTCTGGTGGTTCAGGTAAGAGTCGACGACGTGTCGCGTGGTAGCGGCGTCCGGCGAGATTACAAGATAGTTTCCGATGAAAGCGTAAGCCAGGAGGTTCGCATACGACACGAGCTCGGTGTCTTCGCGCCGCTCGGTTTGCGCAAGAGAGTTGGCGCCTTTGAACGCTGCCGCTTCGATGATCTTCGGCAACAGTGTTCGCATTCCTTCCTTGTCTTTCAATGAGACCAGGACGGCCAGCGAGCGCGACGGTTTCGCCTGGTCCGGCGCCGTTGCGTTTGGACTCGGCGAGGGAGATGGCGACGCCGATGGCGTCATTTGCAGTGGATCTAGTCCGGTGAGTGGCATGCTCAGCACGACTTCCGAGCCGAGCAGTGGCAGCAGATCGTCTTTGATCTTGAGGTTGAGTTTCTTCTCGATTTGATCGAACGGCGACTCCAATTGCGGCGCCGCAGAGGTCAATTGTACGCCAGCCATCGCCACGACCGGTCTCGGTTTTGATAAAGCCGCATAGAGATTAGGCAGATCGAGTGACAGGTTCACGAATATCTCGGTGTCGGCCGGAAGAATGCTGGGCGCTTCCGATAACAGTGCAGGACCGGGCTTGAGCATTGGCACGAACGGAAGCGGATCGCTCGTTTTGCCCGGCGCCGTAACCAGCAACGCGCGCACGTCAAATGAATCACCTTCGAGCGAGAGCCCCAGACCGAGGGCTTCCGGCCACTTTGCCTCTTCGCCCGCATAAGGCGAAGCGAAGGCCGACAAAAGCATTAAGGCGAAGCCGAACGTTGGTCTGTTGGCGATGGTATGTTGGTAGGACCGGAATCTGCTGCTACTCCCACTACTTTTGTCGAACGTAGTGAACTGGGAGTCCTCGGGGTCCGGCGGCGTTGGAGTCATCTCGGCTTCAAGCTTCTCTAACTCGGCCTGTGCCTTTTCAAGCGCTTCCCGACTCTCCTCCATCGAGGCGATCGCTTCCTTCCGTTGTTCCTCGAATTTCTTTTGCTGCTCCTGTTCTTCTTTTTCGATCTCAGCTACGTCGAGAAAGGCAAAAATCGACTCGGAATTGAAGCGATTACGAGCGACACGGAAGTTCACGTCTTCCGCGAGCAACTTGCTGCCGGACGGACGAAGCTTATCGATCTCGAACGGCGTCGGAGAAATCAGGATCAAAGATCCGGCTCTGCTGGGTATGGAACCGTGGCGGCGGCGGTTCAGTTTGGCGCCGGCTTTTTCGATGACGTATTGTCCGAGCTTTCCGGAGCAGACGCCGGCAGCACTTTCGGCAGAAACCCATTCAGTTGTTGTTGAAACTTCACTGCTTCTTCCGGAGAAGCAAATTCGATGGCGATCAGTGCGTTGGGCAGTCCTTCTTTGCCGGACATCGAGGCAAATAGCATGCGTGAGGTCATCACTTCGTCGGCGTGCGTGTTCAGCCATTTGACGAAGATACGGAGTTCTTTGGGGGTGAAGCAAGGTTCATTATTGGTTCGAGGATCTCGTTGATCGAGTTCGAGCGGATCAACTGGCCCACGGAGCGCACTTCGACGTAGATCCTATAAGTGTCGGTGGCAAGTAGTGTGTCGAATGTTGGCGGCGGCGTTGGTTGCGGTGGCGGTGTTTGTGCCCGCGGCTTCGCAGGAGTTTGCCGTCTTGTCTGGGCGGCTGCAAAGGGAGTGATAGTTGAAAGAACGAGCGTGAAAATCAGGGAGAAAGCAATTGAAGTCGGGAGTTTGAGGGTCATAGCAGACTCACCTTAGCACAGTTGATACGGAATAGTTTCGCTCCGCCAATCGTTTCCAGACTCGCTGCTCGCCTTCCGCGCGGATGAGTTGGCGAACGACGTTGTAAGCGGCGGCATAAGCGGTCTGCATTTCGGTTGCCGTTCGGGCTGAGGCCAGTTTTTGGTCGAGCGTTTCCGGCGCAGGCGTTTGGTTTTCAGGTACGCGCGGGAGCATCGTCCCTTCTCCCGCGACGTAGAGCGCCAGTCCTTCTGTCAACCATCTTGGCGATCGGCCGCCGCCGATTGAATCGACAACCGCATGTACGAGTTCGTGCCGCACCGTTGTTTCCAGAATTCGTCGCTTTTTCAGGAGTGGCAGCGGCTGTAGTTCGATGCGATTATTGCGCGTCGCGGCTGCCGCCCACGAAGGCATTCCGGTGCGTCCGACAAAATCACCGGTTGTTTCGTTGACGATGATTTCGAGCTCCGGGAGATGAGCATTCCCACCCGCACGCCGCAAAAGCTGTGTGCGACTCGATTCAAGCAAGGCCAGCAAACTTTCAGCTTCACGCAATTCGACGTTCCGTGGAAATGTGATGCGAAAATTCTCACTTCGCAGGGAACGAGTTGTTCCTGTAATCCGTGGTCCCAGGTTAGCGCCAGGAAAGTATTTCGCCAGAATCTGTCGATACGCGATTCCGCGCTGGGCCATCACGTGCGCTCCCTCCTGACATAAGCCGAGTCCGTGTCCGAAGCCACTGCCGCGAAATACAAACGCCGATCCGGAACGTGAAATCGTGAAGCGGGAGCTTTTCAAAAGGTTCCAGCCGAGCGCACGGCCGACGATTAACTTGAATTCCCAGCCACTAATCGCGCGTTTTTGATCGCCTGCGATCGAAACCAGCTCGGCGCGTCCAGTCTCGTCATATTTGGACACCGAGATATCGCGAATTGTTTCCCCGACGCTTGTCCGCGGATCGCTGCGGATGGCTTTCAACATACGATCGGCTTCGATGGTGTCGGTCCAGTTACTGTGAGCGCCGGAGTCGCAGTATTCATCACGCACGCCTTGCAGGTACTCCGGACCGTTTGCGCCCCAAAGAGTCTTGATGTTGGCGGTCATGCCGCCGCACGACGCGCCGAAATACGAGTCTGCGATCTGGCCTTGCGCATCTCGCAGCACGAGGCCGGCGGTTGCTTCGACCGCTGACTCCACGGCAGGGCGGATCTCCAGCGCTTCGAAACGCTGGCAGTGCGTGGTGCTGCAAAAGTCGTAGCCTTCTTCGGCGTGCCGTTTCAGGTTCTTCAACGCGTAGGTCCGAGCGGCAATAGCCAGCGCTTTGAGTGCTTCCGGTTCGTCTTCGACGCTGCCTTCAGTCGCAACGACGCGTTCGATGTAATAGTCCAATGGCATTCGTTGCGTTGTGTTTTCGCTGACCTGACGAACGGAGACGAGTGTGGTGTCGCGCGAGGAATTCACCGGCTTGCCATTTGAATCTGCGGCTTCGAAGATCGGACGCGCAAGCTCTGCGGCTTCCGAGCCGTGGGCGTTTTTCAAAAAGACGACTACGCCGAGTTGCGCGTTTGCGGCATCGGCATTCGTGTTTGGAGCGAAAGATAGACCAACGAACCAGCCGTTAAAGCGAAAACCCTGAAGCGGACGCGACGTGCCGGTCTTGCCGATGACGTAAGCGGGCAGGGAATCGAGATCCGCTTCTTTTGCAGTGCCGAAACGAATCGCGCCGCGCATTCCTTCGACGAGGATCTCTCGCTCGGCGCTGTTAAGTTTCAACTCCGATCGCACGCGCGGCGTGAAATTCGTGTTGGCGGCGATGGTTGGTTGCAGCAGCCGGCCGCCGTTCGCGACAGCGGCATACGCGGTCAGCAGTTGAACCGGCGTGACCTGGAGCGTGCGGCCTTCGCCGATCGCGTTCATGGGCTGCCAGTCTTTACGCAACAACACGCCGGCGGATTCTTGCGGGTTGTTGATGCCGGTCGGGCGTCCGAAGCCAAATTCCTCCAGCGTGCGAATCAGGCTGTTTTCGTCGAGCCGCTCGCCGACGGTGGCGAAATAGTAGTTGCACGAATAAGCGATCGCTTCGGTCGCGTTCAGCGGCTGAAGGTTTCGCTGGTGCGAGCAGACAGTAGTTACGTTTTCGTGTTTGTAGCGTTCTCGGCAGAGCGTGCGTGAGTTGGCGTCGATAACTCCCGCGCGTAAGGCGGCGAGCGCAGTGAACGGTTTGATGGTCGAGCCCGGCGGAGATGCCTGTTCGAACGCGAAGCCTGGATTGACAACGGCGCGCACGCGTCCGGTTTGCACGTCGATTACGACAATCGTGCCCTCGCGTGAACCGAGGGCGGACTCCGCGGCTTCCTTGATGTTTCGATCCTCGGCTGCGACATCCTCCGCCGCGCTGCTCGTGGATGCTGTAGTGGGGGGATCAGCAAGGGTAGGACCAGCGAGCAGCGCGCGCGAAAGCGCAATCACGAGGAGACAGATGCCGAGGCCGATGCCGATTGCGATTTTCATGATTGAGTTGCCGGCGTTTCGTTACTTCGCGCGTTCAGGATCGACAGCGCGCCGATAGTTGTCACCCAACCAAGCAGAACGAACAACGCGCTAACTACAACGCGAACTGTGAACAACGAAACTTCCAGCCACGTCCGCTGGATCTGAAACGTCTGGACCAGCAGGAAGTAGGGAACTACAGCAAAGAACAGGAAGCCGAACGCAAAGATGAAAACGGCCTGCGGCGCAAAAGCGCGCGCGATTGTCTCGCGCAGGTTGCGAACAATGCCTCGCAGGCCGCGCGTGCTGGTCGCGATCCAGAGTTGAATCGTCACCAACGGCACGACGACGCCGAGCACCAGATAGCGAAGCACGGTCAAAGTCGTC
Organism: uncultured Acidobacteriota bacterium; assembly: GCA_963770215.1. GTDB lineage: Bacteria > Acidobacteriota > Blastocatellia > Pyrinomonadales > Pyrinomonadaceae > PSRF01. The sequence goes on along the minus strand of CAVYOP010000002.1, from coordinate 603,447 downwards.
AGCGTATTCGGCGACGTTGGTTGCGACGTCTCCGGATCGATCGCAAGTCCGCCCTGGAGTTTGCCGAAGACGTAGACCGCGAGCACTGTCAACGCGATCGCCGGCACGGTGACGGCGATCAGTTTCAATGCGTCGAGCAACGTCTTGCGCAGCAGACCGGACGACTCGGTCGCGTAGTTGATACTCGCCGACTGCAACACGAAAAACAGCAGCGGGGCCGCAACCATCATTACAAAGGTCAGGATCAACTGCGCGACTGTCGCTTCGCGCGTGCTGATGAACAAGTAAACTGCCAACAACAACGCGCCGTAGATCGCGATCATCAGCGGCAGCGTGGACCAGCTCCGGAACAACATCTTCACTGCCGAAAAGACTGCGTTCGTTGATTTGAAATACATTGGTCTCTCCTCTAAAGAAGCCGGTTAGTTTTTAGCCGCGGTACGGTCCACGAAAGAGAACTTGCGGCTTGCCGTGTTCGCGTTGATCTCCGGGCGATACATCAGCTCCGCACGCGCCGGGGCGACTACAAACTGACCCGGCACCTGCACGCGGATCGCGTATTGGAACGTCGCGTCTCCATCAAAGGTGTCCAGGAAGAAGACTGTGCGCCGGTCGCGAAACTCTCGCGAGCTGTACCAGTCGCTCCAGTCCTGGTTGTTGTAGTCGAGATTCATGTTCCCGACGCTTTCGAGTTGCTCGGCGCCTGCCGGAATCGGATCTTCCAACATCAAGTGACGCCCTTTCTTGCCCGTCAGCCGCAATTTCACAACCAGCAGGTCGCCCGAGTGGATCTCGCCGGTTAAAGGCGACATGGACCACTTCAACTGGTAACCCTCTTCTGTGACCGCCAGCCGGTGATACTCGCGCGTTACGTTCAAGTCGGCGGAACCGCGCGCGGATACCTCTTCCTCGCCGCTGTAGTACTCAACCGCCGACGAGAAATAAAGGCTTCCCTTGCCGCGCTTGACGATGCGAACCTCGTTAGTTGGACCAACCGCGCCTCCCTTGCGATTGATCACAAACGTTTGCGTCGCGCTCGCGTCGGTTACACGTTCCGCCAACACTGTTTCGCCGTTCACGTAGACTTCCAGGTCATACGCCGGCGTCAACTCGCGGCTAACCTTGACGTAGTCGATCAGCCCGTAGATCGCGAAGGCCGTATCTTTCGTGGAGTTCCAGTAGTAACTGTTGGTCCGGTCAGAAACGAGCCAACGGGCCACGAGCGGCAGCAGCGGACTGTCAGGCTTGATGCGCGAGAGCGCTTTCAGCGAGAGGGCCGTGCCTTCGGTCTGATCTTCTTCAGGAAAGTCGAGCCGCTCGCCGCGTTGCGAATGCCAGTAGGCGACCCACTTGTCCGAGCGCACGGTGCGTTCGATCTCGGTGGCGACGTCCCAGGCGCGTTTGTCTTTCTGCAACGAGAGCGTCAGGGCCAACAAAGCACGGCCGTAAGGCTGCAAGTTGAGACGTTCGTTGACGAGTTGATTGACGTGCGCGCCGTCCACGCCACCGGTTTCCGCCAGCGCGTAGACCATAAACGCGCGTGTTTCGGCATCAAGCTTCGTGCCCGCATCGTTCGTTCCGGCGGCGAGCATCGCAATCAGTTTTTCGCGTCCGCGAACGATGCGATCGTCGTCAACTTCGTATCCCGCTTGTTTCGCAAGCGTAAGCCCGTCCACGACGTACGCAGTCATAAACGGATCGCTCGGATCGTTTTTCCACCAGCCCCAGCCGCCGTCCTCGTGCTGGAACGAGTAGAGACGGTTGCGTCCGCGCTCGACCTTCTTCTTCAGATCGTTACCGGTGCGGACCGAAGCCGACTTGAACTCCTTCAGCGAGTGTGACACGACGACGTTGGGCAGGAAGCTCGACATCGTCTGTTCCGTGCAGCCGTAGGGATACGTCGTGAGATAGTCGAGAGCGCCAAACATCGTGCCGGCAATCGAAGGTGAAACTTCGACGCGCAGCTTGCGCGAATTCAAATCGGAGTTGGCAGGCAGCTCGAGCGTGAATTGCTGTTCGGCAGCGTCGTCGGTTGTGGTCCACCGTTGAGCCTTCGTCTCGTGCAGACCGCGCGGCACTGCGTCGAGGGTTAATTCGACAGCGTCCGATTCGGTGTTCGTCAACGCTTTCGCCAGCAACTGAATCTGGCCGGTTTGCGGCACGGAGATCTGCCAGTCGACTCGATGTTCTCCCTGCTGATCGATCGTGACTGTTTGCTGCGCCGGTCCGATTAACTGGGCGCCGGTGACGGAGATCGAGATCTGCGTCGATTTCGCTTCCTTGAGATAGTTATGGACCACACCCGAGAGCGTGACCGTGTCGCCCTGCGTCACGAAACGAGGCGTTTCCAAACGCAGGATCACATCTTTACGAGCGATGACCTTGGAAGTCGTGACGCCGACCTTCGTGTCGCCGGTGACGCCGCGCGCCGTCGCGCGCCACGTCGTCAGGTTGTCAGGCAGGCGAAACTTCACCGTCGCGCGTCCATCTGCGCCCGTGACCACATTGGCTTGCCAGAACGCCGTGTCGCGGAAGTCTTTTCTGATCATCGGCTGGGCCTGGTCGCCCTGGCTCTTGAAGTCAGCCAACTGATAAGACGGTTTGGTGCTCGCAAGGTCCATCGGTTTGTCACCCGCGTAACCGATGAATGAATAGGAGACTGACAGGTGAGTCATCACCGAGTTGTAGCGTGTGCCGTAGAAGTGCTTGCGAATGTTGCCGGAGTAGTCAGGCGAGATGCTGTAGATCGCTTCGTCGACGACACCCAGGCTCACTTCCGCATTGCGGACCGGCGCGCCGTCAGCGTCGCGGGCGAGGATCGTGTACGACGCCGTCTCCCGCGGTTTGTACTCACTCTTGTTGGGAATCACTTCGAGGTTGAGCATCTTGTCGCGCGCGGGCACGACGAGGCGTTTACTGTCCGTAAACATGTCGCCTTCGTGAACAAAGGTGACGTTGAGAAAAATGTTCGGTGCGTAAGCGGCTTCGATCGGAACGTCGAGGACCACTGTCTTGCCGGCGGCTTTCACTATTTTCGCCGACATCACGGTCTCGAGCTCGGTCGTGACCAGCAGGTTGGCGTTTTCGTGCGGCAGGATCGCAAGCACCCGTGCAGTCTCGCCGACGCGGTACGATTTCTTGTCCGGAACTAATTTGATCGAGCCGTTAGTGTCGTTGTAGTAAGTGTCAGACCACTCGGAAACGTCGGACGAGGTGGCCCAAATGAAGCCGCCTAGCGACACGTACTGTTTGCCGTTCTCGTTTATGACTGTCTTGATCACGATGCTGCCGGGTTTGGTTATCGGATAGCTGTACCTGGCATGGCCTTGTTGGTCGGTCTTGATATCGACAGACGCGATCTCCTCTTCCTCCATCTTGTAGTCGGAATCGTATTCGTTCTCCTTCTTCTCGACTCTCACCCATTTGCGAATAACGAACTTCGTGGTCATGCTGGCGGCAACGGGCCGGCCTTCGTAGTCGATCGTCTTGATCGTGATGTTTGCTGTATCGCCCTTCCCGTAGATGTAACGATCGGGTTCTGCCGTGGCGATAACGCTGCCACGCGTGGCGATTAGCGTCGAGCTGCCGTCGATCGTGCGGCGCGAAGCATCCGTCACCTGCGCTTCGAGACGGTACTGTGAATCCCAAACGTCATCCCCAGTGGAATTAGGAATGTCGAATGGCACTTCCAGGTGTCCCGAGGCGTCGAGCTTGCCGTCGCCTTGCGAGACCATGTCGCCGTAGTAGTTTCCGTATTCCGCGTATTCGTCTTCTTCGTCCTGATCGGGTTCTTCTCCCATGTACGCGTACCACGGGTAATAACGCGAGCGATAGATGTAGTACTTGACTTCAGCATTCGCGACCGGCGCGCCGAAGAAATAACGAGCATTGATGTCAAACTTCGACTTCGTTCCTTCGGCAACAAACTTCTGCGGCGCTGCGACGGTCACTTTGTATTCGGGCTTCTTGTACTCCGCGACTTCAAAGGTGCCGCTGGAGCTTCCTTCTTCAGTCTCCGCTTCAACGCGGTAAGTTCCGAGCGCAGCCTCTTCGTTGAGGACCAACTCGCCGGCAAATGTGCCGTTTGACGTGAGACGCAAGTCCTGTTCGGTCACACGCGCGTCGTTAGGGTCCATCACCGTCACGGAAACGGTTTGTGATTTCAGTCCGTGATATTGGCCGCGCTCGTCGACGGCGCGCAGGATTCCCTTGAAGAACACTTTATGGTTCGGACGATAGATGGGCCGATCGGTATAGATGTAACCGTTGATGTTCGCCGCACCGTCTTCATCGTTCCTGAAGTAGTAGGATTCGAGATCGGAGATCGCGAAGTTTTCGCGGTGCGAAGCGAGCACGATGAAGTCGTCGTTGTCCACCGTGGCCTCTTCGGGATCGACTTCAGCCTCAGCGGCCTGTTGCTGCTTCTTAATGCGGGAGCGGAAGACTCCTTCGGCGTTGGTCGTGCCGGTGGCGACGGTGTTGCGCGCTTTCACGATCGACACACGCGCATCAGCCTGCGGCTCGCCCGTCACGCGATTCACGGCGTAAACAACCAGCTCACCACTCGGCGATGACTTTTCCACCATCGCGAGGTTCGTCACGACGACAACGGTATACGCGCGCAGATCATGGGCCACCGCTTCGACCAGATAAACTCCCGGTTCCTGTTTGCCGAGCGGAATCATGCGCCGGTCGTAGGTGTAGTCGCCCGTCGACAACGGTTCGCGCCAGGTCGTCACCAACTGGTTCGGATTCAACAACGGCACGCGCGCGTAGTCGGCGACGTTCAGCGGCGTGCGCCGTGCGCTGTCCGCCGGGCGAAACTTGTGATTCAGCACCCGGCGCGTCTCTGTGTTCACCTGGCTGCGCAGATAGTCGCGGAAACCGGAATAGGCCCACGCCTTTATCGCGCGCAGGCGTTCGAGAAACGAAGGTTTGCGCTCGAGATTGGTTGTGATCTCTTCCTGCTCGTCTTCGCCCATCTGGTGCGGGTTGCTGAGTTGCGTGAAGAAGCGTTGTGGATCGTTGATGCGATAGACGCGGAAGTCGAGTTTGTCGATGCCGCGATAATCGACCCACATGCGCGGGTTCTCAGCAGTCCCGTAAGTGCGATTGCTGGAGAGGGAAAAGAAGGGCTTGGTCGCTACCGTCGTTTCGACCGGCGGAATGTACGCCGGAGGTTCACTCGCCGCGCTGCTCACGCGCGAATGGGCCAGGGCAAAAGCCGCCGCGATTATCACGAGGTAGATCAGATACGACGACGGTTGGAGAGATTTCAACTTGAAGCGGAACACGTTCATTCCTCCGATGTGACTTGTTGGTTGAGGATTTTCAGCCGGTAGAAACCGAGAAAGTTCGGGTTGCCGGGAATCGGACGCCAGCGCTTATTCGGATGCTGGTCCAACACCTCCAGCCGCACCTTTTTGACGGCGCCGGCGTCTTCAGGAGACGAGCCTGTGTGATACACGACCCAGTCGTGCGCGCCCTCACTCGCGAAACGCGGTTCGCCGAGAAAGAGCATCACGTGATAGGGATACTTCTGGACCCACGGTTGATGAAAGAAAAGCAGATCGCCGGGACGCGCCTGTTGGCGATCTCGGCCCACGAAAGTGACGTTGAACATCTGCAGAGTTTGCGCGTCGGCAAACTCGGAAAACTTGCCTGCGGCAACGTCGCCCGCGGCGTAATTGCCGGGCGCGGTGCGGAAGAGTTTTTCGCCCAGCGGCTCGGACGTCAGTCTCAGCGTGACATCAGGGGCGATCGGGTCGTAGCTCTCACCCATTCGCTGATACCAGGCGCGGTCGTGTGTGCGGAGCGATTCGCGCCAGGCGAAACGGACCAGGCCGGCGCAGTCGCGCTGCTCGACGTTCCATTCGTCGCTCAGCTTGTAAAACTGCATCTCGGCAATCCAGGTGAACCAGCGGCGAAAGCTTTCGCGGTCGTTAAAGCTGCGCAGCTCGGCGACGTCGGGAATGCCGTCGTGGTCCAGGTCGGCATTCGGATTAGGTTCAGGCTGTGTTACGCGGCTCTTTTCAGTTTTGCGCGGAGTTGCGGATGTTAAAGCTCTGGTTAATGACTGAAAACGGGAACCGGTTAAAGAAAAAAGGACCGGCAACAGGACCAGCGGCAGGACGAATAACAGGACCAACCGGCGTCGCGATGTTTTAGGGAGCGCAAACATGCGCGCCATTATAGAGTTCCAGCGATTTACCGACACGAGATTAATATCACCGCGGGGTCCGGTTAGCCCTTGCTGCGGGCGTGGTTCGCCACGGTCGGCACGAGTGTGGACAGCCACAGTCGGAGTTCCTGGAAGACGGCTGAAATCATTTGGTTTAGTTCCGCAGAAATTGGCGATCTTGTTCACCGAAATCTTTGCAAAAGAAACAAAAAGGCACTGCCTTTGTGACAGCGAAAATGGACCATGCGGGACGCAAAAAAAGAAGGTTGCAAATTCCAGCGCTCGCGGGTAGATTGATTTGGTTGCTTACAAGGTAGAGGTGCTCTCCCGACTACGGGCGTAACCCTGCCTTCACTCAATGCGGGGAGGATGAAACAGGTGCCGACCGGAACTTGCCCTGAATGTGATGCTGATGTCCATGTGGATATGGACACAGACAAGGGCGACATTTTGTCGTGTGAGGAATGTGGAACAGAATTGGAAGTCGTGGGACTCGATCCAGTGGAACTGGATATTGTTGAAGAGGAAAGTGTGGACGAAGACGAGGACGAAGACGAGTATTGAGATTGCCAATTGCGGATTGCCAATTGCCGATTGGCACAAGCGGTTAGGCACTTAGCATAAGAGCGACAACTTAGTGAGTTCGAAGATTGGCAATCGGAAATCGGAAATTGGCAATTAACTCACTTACTTGCGGCGCGATACTCTGAGCGACTTTGACGGAGCGTCAAGCCCCGCGGTCCCTCCACCCGGATCGTGTGGACTTGTCCATCTCGTCTCTTTTCTTCCGGCGGGTAAAACGCCAGCACATAAGCTGAACTGACCTCCTCCGCCAAAGCACGAAACAGTGGGGCATAATCCCGTTCGTTTGCGTAGACATTTCTCCCACCCGTAAGTTCTGCCAATCCGCTGACATCCAGTGGTGTGGGTAACGGCGCCTGTGTTGACGAAGCCATCACGCGCGAATATGACGGCAACGTCACGACGAAGACGCTGACGTCTGCCGCGTTGGCCCGCTCGATCACCGTTTGCGGTTTGACCGTGTCGCCTACCGGAAAACCATCCGTCACGACCAATACAGCGCGTTTCATCAAACGGCGCTCGCGCGTGCGCGGTGCGCTGCGCACCAGCAAGCGGATGGCATCGTCAACCGCGTCGTAAGTGTGCGTCGACAATCCGCTTGGAGCATCACGCGCGATCCGTTCGATTGATTCGTCGAGCTTGCGTGGATCGTTGGTGAACTTCTGCACCGTCTTCACCGTCATGCCAAACGTCATCACTGCATAGACTACCGGATGGTCCGACAAGTGATTGGAAAACGATTGCAGCGCCATTCGCAGGCGCAGGATCTCGTCGGTCGTCATGCTGCCTGATACGTCGAGGGCAAACACAACCGCCAGCGGCCGCGACTCGCCCTGTCGTTTTTCGATCTGAAAGAACGAGATTGGCAGCTCGACGCCGTCTTGGTAGAGCTTGAAATCTTCCTGTTTGAGGTTCTTGACGGGGCGGCCGGTCTCATCCATCGCCGTCACGTCAACTGAGACGAGATCGGTGTCAATGCGCAGGACGTCTGCCGGTTCTTGTTCGTTGGGAAAGACTTTGCGGGGTCGTTGTTTGGGGAGCGGAGGCGGCTCCTGGATATTCTGCGGATTTTGCGGCACTCCAGGCGTGGCAAGAGCCAGCAACAGAAGGATGAGCAGCGTCAACTGCGCTACAAAAGCCGCGGGTTTCTTTGACATCAATCCTTTCTCCTGGGCGACGCGCGACGATTATACGGGGGCGACCCGCGGAAGCAAACGGTGCTATCATTTGCTGCATCAATCAACGGAAACGTCGTTTAGTACGTGGAGGACCCCCTGTGAGATTCAAGAAACCTGTTTTTGCGCTTCCTGCTTCTCTCATAGCCATTCTCTTTGCCTGCGGAATCGCGCTCGGGCAGGATAAGTCGCTTGGCACGATCAAGGGCAAGGTGCGGGTGGAAACAGGAACGCCGGGAGGCGTCACAGTCGTTGTCAGACGCGGAGAAACGGAAGTTACGCGTGTCCAGACGCAAAAGGGCGGCGACTTCGTTGTATCGCGATTGACGCCGGGAATGTACGGTCTGACGTTTAGAAAACCCGGATTGAGTATTGGCACGATCGAGGACGTCGAAGTGAAAGCGGGCAAGACTCGCTCGCTCGGCGATCGTCTCGTCCTCACGATCGACGAAGGTTCGATAGCGTTTTTGAGCGGAGCGGTCTTCACTGCCGGCGGACGCAGCGTTTCCGGTGCGAAAGTCGAGCTGTTTCGGATTCAAGAAGACGGCAGCACGAAGAAGATTGATGGACGTCTGACCACGGAAACGGGTTCGTTCAAGTTTCGGCTCTCGCCGGACGCCGCGAAATATCGCGTCAGCGTGAAACCTGACGGCGCCGAGCCGGTGACGAAAGACGTGGACATTGACGGCGCCGCCGTTTATCGCGTTGCGCTCAACCTACCGACTAAACCATAAGAAACTATGGAAGAAAAGAAGCGCGAAGAGTTCCTGACCGCTAAGCAGCTTGCCAGGCACTTGCAGGTTAGCGAATCAACCGTGCGACGCCTCGCGGCCAAACGTCGCATACCTTCAGTTCGCTTAACGCCGCGAATAATCCGTTTTCATCTGGATGCGGTGAGGGAATCGCTGGAAGTTCCGCGTCATCGGATCAGGCATGGTGAGTTCACCGAACGGGTCGACGACGCGCAACTCTCCTTTGAAGATCTTCTGCTCTTGAGCTGAGCTTACGCCTGTTGTTCTAGTTTGCTTCTGGCGCCGTTCTAGTTGGCTTAATACGCCGAAGGCGTTACATAATGCCAGCCTAGGGTTGCCTCAACCCTGGGTTGAGTTATTCATTAAGTGCCTTGAACTCTGAAGGAGTTTCAATCGCCAACCGAACACTTTCAGTGTTTCTAGTTCTCTTCCGCTGGACCCAGGGTTGAAGCAACCCTGGGCTCGCATTATGTAAACGCCTTCGGCGTAATAACTCTGCACACTACGTCTGTCGCTTGCCTCCCTGACGCGGGATGTTGAATTCGACCCACTTGTCACCCTGTTTGACGTAGATTCGCGGTTCGCGGAGGCGGAAGCCTTTCCCGAACCCGGGATTGCTCGCGAGAAACTTCTTCACCGCCGACTGATCGCCGGTTGCGACACGCCATTTGCCATCTTCACGCACCAGATATTGTTGCGCGACGATCTTTCCTTCCGCTTGAATCGGAGCGACCACGCGGCCGTAGAGCACAGTGTCGACCACGGCGAGATTGCCGGACACTCTGATCGCGCCGACGTCCATGCGATCGAGCTGATAGAAGCCCTGGGCGCGTTCGAGCGCGCTCACGAAGCGTTCGCGCGACATTCGAGTGCGGGCGGTGCCGGGCAGCAGATCGTAAAGCGCGCTGTAGTTCTGCGACTTCAGTTGTTCGAAAACATTTTGCACGGTGCTGCGAACGTCGGACTGGTCCGACGCGGAGGCGGGCGCCGGCGTCAACCAAAGCAAAGCGATTAATCCCAAAAGGCTAAGAGTTTTCTTCTTCATCTTCAATCCGTGATTTCAAATGCGCTCGATAGTTTAGAAACCCTGCGACGGCCGCCAGTACGACGGCGACGAAAGCGTTCTCGAGGTTGCCCGTGAACGCAAAGTACATAGCCACTACGCCACAAACCGCCGCTGCGATCAACCAAAGTGTCTTCACTTGATACTTACCGGTAACGTTAGGTCGATCGAGCCCGGAGCGTAACAGACCTGATCGTCACATGCCTGGACGCGCAATGTCGCCGGAAGGTTGCGTTCGCCGAGTGGCACCGACTTCTCGATCTTCAGTCGAACCTTTATCTCGCCTTCGCCTTCGTAAACAGCAAGCGGCTGTTCTGCAAACGAGAATTTCTTCGTCAAAGCGTTCGGGTAAGTGATGGATTCGACCGCGATGCCGACCAGCGGCATTAGTTCCAGTTGCGTCGGAATCAGGTAAGCGAAACTCGGCGGGTTTGCGTTTACGTGATAACCGTTGTCGATCTTGAGCCGGACGATCGCGTCAGCGGATGCGCCACTGATGATGATTGTCTCCGGCGACGTCACGGTAACTACACCGGTTGAAGTGACTGGAGGTTTCGGTGCGTTTGTGTTTGCCGGTGGCTCGGGTTTCGCGCAACCGGCCACCAGCAAACACAGAGAGAAAACAATTGTTAGTCTGAACATGCTAATCGCCGGCGGGCGCTGAAATCGTTTGGGGCATTTGGATTCGTTTTGCACGCCTTACAAGATAACGAACTATCAGCCCCAGCGGCAAAAGGATGAAGATGGCAATCGGCACCATGACGATCAGGAAGCGTACCAGGAACAATAGCAACGCGGAACCGACATCGACACTTTCCGAAACTGCGTCACGCAAGCCGCGCCCGAAGCCGGTTGTGTTAACCGCGATCTGTCTCGGTGCTTCCAGGTTGATGGTGATAGTGGAAAGGCTGGCACGGTTTTCGAGGAAGCGTTTGCGGCCTTCGAGCTTTTCGATGTCGGTACGGACGTCGGAGATCTGGCGTTGCACTTCCATCGCGTCGGAGACGTTTCTCGCTTGCTTCATAATCTCGAGGAATTGAAGTTCGAGCGCTCGTTGGGTCTTGATGCGAGCTTCCAGATCAATGAACTCTTCCGTGACGTCCTGACCGGCAACGTTCTCTTCCTTAAGCGTGGTTGCGAGGCCGCGAATCTGGTCGAGGGCTGGGCCGAAATTACCGGCCGGGATGCGCACGACCAGCTTGATGTCGAGAGTGCGTCTTGCAGGATCGGCGGATTCTCTTTGTTTTGCTTCAGAGGTCACGACGAACCCGCCGTAGGTTTCGGCGATGGACGTTACGCGGTGCTGCGTCTCGGTGGTCGAGTTGACCTCCATCGTGAGGTTTGCGTTGCGGATGATCTTGCGGTCTGCTGCTTCGGCTGCTGAGGCGGCGGTGTCGGCGTCGGTGAGGGACACCTTTTTCATCTCGACCGGGGTCCCCGGAGCAGTTCTTGTGACGGAGTCATTAATTTGACCCTCTGCCTTCGGTTCGGCAACTCGAGCCTGCTGGACCGGGGCGCTGTCAGAAGACGAACCTGCGGAAGTTTTATAATCTTCAGCGTTCCTCATCCCGCCACCGCAGGCGGTGAACGCCACTAATGCCATTACGAGAAGAAGCACTAACCCTGTGGGAGATTTCATGATAGCCTCCATCAAAATTTGGAACGACACTACTGGAACGTTCGCGAGGCCTACACTTGCATTTCCCGGGCTCGTTCTATGCGGGTTTGTTAGTGGCCCAGGGCTTAGACACCGAGTTGCGCCCGAATGCGCCGGATTAATTCGTCGAAATTTGATCCTTCGTGCTGGTCTGGCGTAAGGGCGTTCATATCACGGAGTGTGTCAGCGATTCTGTCGAAAAGTCGACGAATCTCGGAATAGAGATCGAGATCATCGTGGAGATTGTTTAAATTGTCGGCTCGGACCGTCTTCAATGCCTCATCAAGTTCCCGGATCTCATTCTCCCAGTAACTTACATAACGAATGCGACCCGTGGCTTTATAGATGTTTGCGTCAGAGAGCACGATTGGAAATATTCGCTCGCGCAGACTTTGCGCCTTCACAATTTCAACCATTTCAAACATGCAGTTTTCTGACTTCAGATACTTCTCCGAGATCACCACAACGACTGCCTTGCCTTGGCCGATGCGCCGCATGAAGTCACGGATGGAATCCTTGTAGCGTACCTCTTCCCGATCGCGGAGCAGTCGAATGTCATGCTCTTGAAATACCTGTTGCAGTCCATCCACTATCGCATTGCTTTCTTCGGACCAGGCATACGAAACGAACACTTCGGGTGTGGGTGGCGGCAGGATCGCCGAGACTGCGTCTTGCCCGGGAAGAAGAAGAACGCCAACGCTTAGACGTCGCACTAGCGCACCCGGCAGAATCTCTATAGCTAGTTTTCGAGCATCGACCATCTCGCCGCTGGAATGACACTGAATCTGTTGGCCCTTGGTAGCCATCTTGATCAGCTTCTCTAACGGAAAGCCGTACGGTTCAGAGCTGAACTGACACTCGCTGCACGGGCATGGCAGATACCGTTCATACTGAAGACGGGGAAACGACGCGTGTAACCGTTCCAAATGCTCGTCGATGATCGCCAGCAACACGTGAGGTGCAGGATCGCTTACCCGCACGCGAATTCTTCGCTGCGAATACTCTTCAATAACTTCAGCTCGTGAACCGTCTCTTTCGAGCACGACACCTGTTTTCCAGACCAGCTTCTCACCTGCGATAAGTCGATTCATGGCCACGATGAAACGCGTGATGATTCCTTTTGGCAGGAAGCCATACTCATATCGGACCACGAGCCCGCCGGTTGGTTCCCATGGATACGATGGTTGTTCGGATGAAAGTAATTGTGGCGCGATGTAAGCGCCGCCGGTGTCGAGCTCGTAGCAGAGTTGAAACTTCATCATCAGCCGGAGCAGTTCGTCCTGCATGCCTGCATACTTTTCTTCCGACCAGATACGGTCCAATTGTTTGCGTGTGAACTGTCCGCGCACGGCCACGACTTCCTTGTCGTCCAGGACGCGGTAAACGGCATCCGTACCCCAGGCTGGTTTCAAGATAACCGTGTTCTTGAGTATCGGATCATCCTGAAAGTGAAGACCGATGCCCAGATCGTGCAGGTAGCCGCTTAACTGCAACTTGTCTTCGCGGCGCGTGAAGCCGTGCTGCTGACAGATCGTGAGGTACTCTTCAAGGCTGATGTAATCACGCTGGTCTTGTTCCAGCACTTGGCGCACGCGCTTCCAACTGGCAGGCAAACCGACTCCCACATGCGGCAAGTTCTCCAGTTCTTTCCGAATTGTTTGAATTACATCGTTCAGCCCACGATTGGTGTTGAGGTTCGTGGGAAGGGCGCCACGAAGATTCCCGAATCGCGCGCGCAGACTGCTTAAGTTGATATCACGTGTTCGGTCCTGCTTTTCGTTCTGCACGATCAGCAGTGGGCTGCCATCGCTAAGCATTTCAACCACTTGCAGCCAGTAGGAAAAGTCGGTGTCCTCTTTCCGATCGTCACACACAAGAACGTAGACGGAACGCCTCGTTAGGAAAAACTGATGAGTTGCGTGGTAGATCTCTTGTCCGCCGAAGTCCCAGATGTTTACTTGAAACTGGCGTTGCCACGCCTTTTCTTCTTCGTTTTCGCGCGTCCGAATGACAGTAGGGAATTGATAATGGATTACGTTAATGCCTTCGGTCGATTTCTCATCCTTCCGCAATTCGTAATTAGGATTCTCGATCTTCCGCGCCAGAGATGTTTTACCCGCGCCGGGCTCTCCCAGGATGATTAACTTGGCCTCGCATAAGTAATCAACACCTGTTTCTACACGTTGGCGCCAATAGTCGCGGATCGCGTCCAATCCCTTAGTGGCAACTTCGATGGGAGGCGATTGGATTGCATTTGATTCGACGTCAAGATACGTCAGGTTCGAAGGTCGAAGAATATCCGCGGGAATCTCAAAGATGGAACAGCCTCGCATATGTAAGTTCTTGAGAGAGGGTAAGTCGTATATCCAGGTCGGTATCTCTCCCAGAGGATTCCTGGCGAGGTTGAGGTATTTCAGACCCCTAAGATTGCGGAGTGAATCCGGGACGGCAGGTAGGTCATTGTTTGCCGCCGAGAAGCCTTCAAGGTCCAAGTCACCGATCCAGTCAGGCAACTCGGTCAGACCCAACCTGTCCAGTCCAAGATACGTTAGTGCTCGGAGCTGACGAATGCCCTCAGGCACAACTTCAAGCTTCACTCCGCGCAACGACAGGTGTTCGAGGAAGTCCATATCCTTTAGCGAATCGAGAACTTTACGAACCGCGAGGGTTGGCGCCTTTTCGAGTAGCGAGTCCCATTGACCGATCATAAGACCGTGCAGCGTTCTTGTGTTAGACAGCCTGAGAATCCAGAACTCCGCATCTTCCTGCGACAGTTGCATATCAAGGAACAAGATGACATTCGTCGGCGACACCTGGTGAGCACAACGGAGGTAAGTAAATCGGTCAATTATCAAACCAGGCCGGTCGGGAATTGATTCAAGGGGATTTCCGATCAAGACGACGTGTCGAAGTCTAGGCAGGTCAAAGAGTTGCTCGGGAACATGTTGGATAAAGTTAGCGCTGAGATCCAGTTCCTCCAAATGGGTGAAGGCAAAAATCTCCTCTGGGATCTCGGTGATACCGAAACCATCGAGATGGAGCCTTGGGCTACGGGATTGTTGAACATCACGTAACGCGTGATTGAGTAGTAAGGGCTGTTGGGACATATCTCTTAAGTGAAGACAGGGTAAACCAACTAAATAGTTGTAAGGCAACAATCAGACATCGGAACTGAGGTTGCGAGAGTACCTCAGTGCAGCGCAACTCCCACCGTCCTTAACAATCATTCCCCCTCTTCGTCAGGTTTCTTGATGCCGAACTTTTCCAGTCGATACTGGAGCGTTCGGAAGGTCAGGCCGAGGAGTTTGGCGGCTTTGGTGATGTTGTAGTCGGTTTGCTCCATGGCCTGGGTGATGAGGTTGCGCTCGACGTCCTCGAAGTTGATGCCCTCGGCCGGTAATTTGAAAGCGCCTTCCGAGGCTGGGCCAACGTCCTGACGCACTTCCGTCGGCAGGTCTTCCAACGTGATCTGATCGCCTTCCGCGAGCAGAATGGCCCGCTCGATCGCCGATTCCAGTTGCCTCACGTTGCCGGGCCAACTGTAGTCCATCATCACTTTGCGCGTTTCAGCAGTCAGGCCGGTGATGAGACGCGATGTGTTTCGCGTGTGCTTCTTGAGGAAGTATTCGATCAGCACCGGAATGTCGTCGCGACGCTCGCGCAGCGGCGGCACATCGATCGAGAGCACGTTGATGCGGTAATAAAGATCGTCGCGAAAGCGCCCGTCAGCAACCATTGCCCGCAGATCGCGATTCGTCGCCGCAATGACGCGCACGTCGATGCTGATCTCATGCGTGCCGCCAACGCGCCGAATCTTTCGTTCCTGAAGCGCGCGCAGGAGCTTCGCCTGGATACCGACATCAAGCTCGGCGATCTCGTCGAGAAACAACGTCCCGCGATCCGCGATCTCAAACAGTCCTTTCTTCTCAGCATGTGCGCCGGTGAACGATCCCTTCTCGTGTCCAAACAACTCAGACTCGAGCAGGTTCTCGTTAATCGCAGCGCAGTTCACCGCCTGAAACATCTCGTCCACTCGCGGCGACTGATTATGGACCGCGCGCGCGATTAACTCCTTGCCTGTGCCTGACTCACCGCGAATCAGCACGGTCGAATTCGATCGCGCCACTTTCAAGATCATCTTCTTAACCGTTTCCATTTTCGGCGACGCCGAAATGATCTCGGTGTCGATCGCGTCGAGACGATCGAGCGCGCGATTGATCGTCGCCAGCAGCGCGTCTTTGTCGTAAGGCTTTTCGAGATAATCGAAAGCGCCACGCCGCAGTGCTTCCTTTGCAGACTCGATCGATCCATGAGCCGTGAGCAGGATGACGATGATCGACGAGTCGAAAGCGAGCAGGTGTTGCAGCAGCTCGATGCCGTCCATGCCCGTCATCTTGAGATCGGTCAACGCCAGGTCGAACCTGCGATCGCGGGCAAACTTTAGCGCTGCTTCGCCGGAAGCGGCTGTGGTTACGTCGTAGCCTTCTCCGGTAAGGATCATCTCGAGTATTTCGCGCTGTGATTTTTCGTCGTCAACAACCAGGATGTTCTTTCGTGACATGTTTAGTTCTCTTGGGCTGGTAGAAATATTGTGAACGTTGTGCCGCTGCCTTCTTTCGACGCGACGCTGATGGTACCGCCATGATCGTCAATTGCTTTCTTTACAATCGCCAGTCCGAGACCGGTGCCTGTTTCCTTCGTCGAGAAGTAAGGCTCAAAGACTTTCGAGATGTCCTGCGGGGAAATCCCGCAACCACTATCGCTGATCTCGACCTTCACGGAGCCCCGCGCCGCGTTTGATAACTTGATCGAGACGCTGCCGCCCCCGCCGTCGATTGCTTCGACCGCGTTGATAACGAGGTTGGTAAACACTGAGCGCAGCGATTCGCGATCGGCCATCACCAGCGGCAGTGGACCATCCTGAACGATCTTCGTTTCGATGCCGCATTCTTCCGCTCTCGCTTCAACCAAACGCAACGCGTCTTCTGCTTCAGCGCGGAGGTCAAGGCCTTGTAATTCGAGCTTCGACGGGCGCGAGTATTTCAGGAAGTCAGTAATGTGCCGGTTGATGCGCGCGACTTCCGTCTTGAGCTGCGCCGTCAGTTGAACAAACGTCGCCTTCTTGTCGGCATCGGCAGGCGCGAATGAGGAGCGCAGATGATCGAGCGTGAGATTGATGTAGTTGAGCGGGTTACGAATTTCGTGGGCGATCGCGGCTGCAAGCCGGCCCACAACAGCGCCTTTCTCAGCCTGGTGCAACTGCATCTCGAGCGCGCGCGCGCGGCCGAGTTGCGACGTCATCTCGTTGAAGGCAGACGCCAGCGTGCCCATCTCGTCGCGCCGGTCAGTTTGCACCTGCACGTTGAAATTTCCGCTGGCGACATTTCGCGCCGCAACTGAGAGCTCCTTAATAGGACGCGTAAAGCGCCAAACGAAGTAGCCTGTTATCAGCGTAGTCACAAACAAGACTGCGAGAGTCAACAGCGCGGAGCGCGATGCTTGTCGCTCAAAGATGTTCGTCAGGAGGTTGGCGGAATCGAGCACGACGATGATAAAGCGCCGGCCTTTGTCAGTCTGCACTGGAAAATAAAATGCGCCTGCTTCGCCGAAATCGGCGGTTACCGAAGGTGGTATCCACGCCGGCAGTGGTTGTTCATTTTCCGTGGTGAATGGGACCACGCTTCTCAAAGGCAGAAGCTGAATGTCTTTGAACTGAACGTAACGCACCGACTTGTCCGGGTTTTCAACGGGGGCGTATTCAGGATTGAGACTGTCCTGGATGTTTCCATCGTCGTCGACGACGAGGATGTTACGCACGCGCACGCGCCGGTCGTTCAACAATGGCTCGCGCATGTTGCCGATGATTTCGTCGAGGTACTTCTCGCTCTGGAGGCTTTGCAGACCGAGACCGATGCCGGTCATGATGGCTTGTTCCTGCTCGATGATCATGCGGGCGTTGGCTCTTACGGCTCTGAGGTTGAAGTAATACTGAATGCCGAGCGTGAGGCCGAGCATGAGTGCGAGCAGCAGCAGCAGCCGGGCGCGAAAGCTTTCTACCAGGGCGGGAAATCTCATCGTGATCTAAGAGCAGCGGAACGCCATTAAGGTTTGTTGCGTTCAAAAACTTGGAAAACTGGAACTCAGGCAACTCGCATACAGTGTTGCGCGTCTGGGCTTCCAGCAAAATATGTATAATCGATTACTTTTTTATTGCTCGCAATTGCCGTCTGATGTTATATTTGCGCCGGTCTCAAATCAATGTCCCCAGAGACCGCCGTTAGGGAAACTCTTCCCACCCTCAAAGTTTGCAGTAGAACGTTTGAAATAGCGGTACGAAAAGAGGCGTTTTTGAGAAATCTCAGAACTGCAAAAAAGGTTATGTTTGAGGTGTTGTCGCGAGCGGCAGCCGGAATTTCTACTCCTTTTACAATCTGTAGTAAGTAAGTAATCCCTAAGAAGAAAGGTGCTTAGGCCTGATGACTTTGCATTTCCATTCCCCTAAACCAACCCGGCTGGTTTTTATTCTATTTGTCCTAATTTCACTTGCCTTTTCCGGAACAGTTTACGGGAAGAAGAAATCTTCTTCGGGCCGCAGCGCCCGTGCGACCAAGAGTAAAGCCAGTGCCAAGTCCCGCACGTCACGACGTGGGGGCAGGCAGCAAGTGGCGAGAAGTTCACGAGGCAGCCGTGGCCGCGTTTCGGCGCGTGAGGTTCGCCGTTCTCGCGCACTCGTCGCGCGCGAACAAGCAAATTCTTTGAAAGCGATGCAACGGCGGCTTGGCCGGCCGCTCACCAAGCGTGAGCGTGCGGCTGAGTTGCGTCGCGCTGCTTCGCGCAATCGGCGATCGATACTGGAAGCGCGCCGTCGTGCTGAAGCCGCACGTCGTGCCGCGATTGCGCGTCAACGCGCGATCGACAACGCGCTGCGCAATGAAGTGCAATCTTTCATCGCTAAAGACGACATCACCGGTGAAGATCCTGAAGTGCGCCGCGTGGCAGTGAATGCGTTGGGTAATCACGCCGGCACTGTCGTCGTGATGGATCCGATGACGGGCCGTGTTTACACCGTGGTGAATCAGGAGTGGGCGTTGCGCCGTGGCTTCAAACCGTGCTCGACGATCAAGCTCGTCACAGGCGTTGCCGGACTTTCTGAAAATGCGATTCCTTCAGTTGACACAGTCGGCGACGGATACAGAATCGATCTGACTTCGGCGTTGGCCCATTCGGATAATCCGTTCTTCCAACAGGTCGGCAGCAAGATCGGTTCTGAAAAGATGGTGACCTACGCTCGCGAGCTCGGGCTTGGCGAGAAGACGGGATTGAACGTGCCGTTTGAGTTTCCCGGCAGGCTGCCGGAAGTGAAGCCTGGCTTGTTGGAGAGACGAATTTTCTCGCACGCCGATGGCTTTCAAGTTACGCCGCTGCAATTAGGCACTTTAGTTTCTGCGATGGCAAATGGCGGTCGCTTGCTCGTTCCGCAAATTCCGCACTCGCAAAAAGAGATCAGCAAGATGGCGCCGAAAGTTCGCCGCGACGTTGACCATCACGCCGGAAGTTTGGCAGCGCATGGTGCCGGGAATGGTCGGAGCTGTGAACTATGGTTCTGGCCGCAAGGCTTACGATCCCACGCAAACAGTGGCTGGCAAAACGGGAACGTGCATCGGCGATGGCGGTTGGGTTGGCTTGTTCACTTCCTATGCTCCGCTCGCGAACCCGCGGCTCGCAGTGGTGGTGATCGCGCAGGGAACTGATGCTCGTCGTCACTTCCCGGCAGCAGTCGCCGGCGAGATCTATCGCGGCAACTGAATCACCGCTTCGGTACAGCGATCAATCTGCAAGTCGCCTCGACCCTCGACGACGAAGAGAAGGAAGTCGCCGACGCCGAAGCGGCTGCCGAGCAAACTGCTGACTCGATGGCAGAAGAAACTCCGGAAACAAGTTCAGCTACACCAACAACTGTTAAATCTGCTCCTGCTAACGGCGCTGCTGCGCCGGCCACCAACGGGTTAAAGACGACTGCTCCCGCTGTGAACCCGGCCGTGCCGGAAACGCGGAACCCAGTCAAGCGCGTGCTGATGCCGCTGGAAAAGAAATCCGAGCCCCAAAAGAACACGACGCAACCAACAACGCCCGGCGCAACCCAAACCGAACAACGCCCGCGCCGCGCTAACAACCCCTAAGTCTAAACACTTCGGCTCAGCCGCCGGATGTGAGGCAGGGCTTGCCCTGCCGGACACATTAAACAAGAACGGGCTGCGCCCTCCGTGGGCGCAGCCCAATTTTTATATAGCCATATTCGCGGCAAGGCTCAGCCTCGCCGCACATCCGACGGCAAAGCCGCTACTATTCCGGCGCAAATTTTTTTGAAGGTTTTTCGATACTAAGCACGCAACTCCTTGACACACTTAGTAAGTTGCAGGAATATTGCGGGCGTTCTATCCCAAGGTGTCCAAAACATAAGAGAACGCATCGCGCGCGGATGCAAAAATCGGCAACCGGCATCTGTATCGCTCGCATCCTAAGTTTCCATTGCGGCAACCGAAGTACTGGAGCCCTCTGCGCGACTGTTGAATAGATTTTTTGGAGGTTTGATAACCAATGAATAAGATCAAGACGTTTTTAACTATCGGGGCGACAGTCGTAATGCTCGCTCTGCCGGTTGCAGCCCAGACCGCAGCCGCACCAGCAGCCAGTGCCGCGCCTCAGGCTGGCTGCGCACAGGAAGCCAAAGATGCGAACTACAAGGTATTTAGAGAAACCTTAAAGACTGATCAGCCCAAAGCATACGAGGCCGCCAAAAAGTATCTCGGCTGTCCTGCGGCCACGCCGACTGAAGGCGAAACGAAGATCGTCGAGTACCTGACTCGATGGACCAAGCTCTACGAAGAGGGCTTGAAAAAGAATCAACTTACGGAAGCGCTCTATAACACCAAGAAGTACGAAGAGGCTTTCAAGATCGGACGCGAGATCCTCGCTGTCGAACCCGAATACGTCAAAGGACTCGTTGACTTAGGTTCCAACGGCTACCTCGTGGCGCCGCTCAAGAATGACCAACTGAATACCGAAGCGGTTCAGTATGCAAGGAAAGCACTGCAACTGCTCGAGAGTGGCAAGACGTTGACAGATTGGGGCCCGCTCCAGAATAAAGATGTTGCGACTGCTTATCTCAACTACACCATCGGCGCATTGACTGTCGAAAAAGATCCGACGACCGCGCTGAAGAACCTGCTCAAAGCGGCGCAGTTTGAGATCGCAACTGAAGAAGTCGCCGTTCACCTATGCGTATATCGCCGGCGCTTACGAGACTGGCCCATATGCCAAGCTCTCTGCTGAATACAAGGAAAAGTATTTTGGTAAAGACGAAACGCCGGAAAGCAAGCTCGCTTTGGCGAATATCAATCAGTTGATCGATCGCATGATCGACGGCTACGCACGCGCTGTTGCGTTGGCGACAGATGCCACTTTAACGCCTCAGAAGACTGCCTGGAACGAGAGTCTGACTCAGTGGTACAAGTACCGCAATAACGATTCAGATACAGGCATGAAAGAACTGGTCGCGGGCATTCTTAACAAGCCGCTGCCGCCTGAGCCAACCCCGTTGACTTCGTTGCCGGCAGCTCCGGCTGCGACGCCGGCCGGCACTTCCGGCGCTACGCCGACCAACGGCACTGGCAACGGTTCTTCTTCGGGCAACGGCGCCGCCGCTGCTCCGGCAACCAAGACGACTACAACGCCGGCAACGGCTAATACCAAGCCATCACCGGACAAACCCGGCACTCCGAACAAACCACGATAAAACCCAGGTCATCTCTCTTTATTCCACGCCGGAAGCTGTCTGATTCTTAGACAAGCTTCCGGCGTTTGTTATAATCCAGCGCGTTTTGAAACAACCCGAAACTATTCCGGACCTAGATCTCCTCGAAACGGTCCTTGCCTACAAGTTCAAAGATCGCGCATTGCTCGAACGAGCCATCACTCATCGTTCGTGGGCGCACGAAAAAGTCGCGCCGGGCGACGACCTTCAGGCGCGTAGACTGCACAACGAATCGCTCGAGTTTCTTGGCGACTCAGTCCTGGGTCTGATCGTCGCAAACTACCTCTGCACCTCGTATCCCGGCGGCACCGAGGGCGAATTGTCGCGGATGAAGCACCGCCTGGTCAGCGCGCCGACGCTGGCAAAGGCATCGCTGGCCTTGAAGCTCGGCCAGTTTCTGCGTTTCGGCCGGGGCGAGGAAAAGAGTGGCGGCCGACAGAAGAACGCGCTGCTCGCGGATGTTTTTGAAGCGATTACCGGCGCGATCTTCCGGGACAGTGGACTGGAAGAAGCAACCCGTTTTGTCTGTCATGCATTGAAAGACGAGCTTGCGACCGCGGACCCACTGACGGCAGCGGAGGCCGATTACAAGACGATGTTGCAGGAGAAACTCCAGGCTGAACGCCGGTCCGCGCCTCGTTACGCCGTGATCGAGACACTCGGACCGCCGCACCAACGGATCTTTCACGTCGAAGTTTCATGGGACTCCGGCAGCATCCAAGGAGAAGGGCACTCGATCAAGACGGCCGAGGCTGCGGCCGCGCGCGCCGCTCTCGAAGGCATGAAGGCACAGGAATCGGATGGGCAGGAAGGTGATGTCCTAACCTAAAAGTCTTTCTGCGTCCTCTGCGTCTCTGCGTGAACTTATGCGCATTACGGAAACCGCAGAGACGCAGAGGATGCCGAGACAGCACAGGACACCACTTTTTAGGAATGTAAACTTGACCGCTGCCACTAACGTATCTAGGATGTTTTTCAATGGCGACTAACCCAACCACTGACAAGGTAACCACCGGCGATTCGGAAACCAAAACCGAAGCGAAGCCTTTTTCATTCAAGCGGTTCTTCAATCGGAACGGTCACGAACAGCAGGAAGTTGCGCCCGTCAAACCGCAAGGGCCGCCAAAGACCTGGGTCCGCGAGTACTTCGAATCGGCAGTGGTCACGGTCATCATGGCGCTGTTTGGGATGACCTTCATCGTGCAGGCGGTCAAAGTCCCGACCGGATCGATGCAGAACACGATCACGATCGGCGATCACCTGCTGGTGAACAAGTTCATCTTCGCGCCGGGCGCTACGCTGCCATTTTTGCCGCAACGAGACATTCGCCGCGGCGACATCATCGTCTTCAAGTATCCCGGCAATCCCTACAATCCATCGCGAGACAATCGAGCCGACAACCGGCCCATCCTGACGAACTATGTCAAACGTGTGATCGGTTTGCCCCACGATCGCATACGCATCGAGGGACAGAACGTCTACGTCAACGGTGAAATCGTTCCGGAACACAGAATCGAAGCGCTTGAAGGCAACGAGAAAGATCCTTTGACGATCGTCAGCGATCCGCCGCGTAAGCCGGAAGAACATTACAACGTCTTTTACAAGCCCGGCGAAGAGATGACAGTGGGCGACGTCTTCGAAGGCAAGGACGAGATTGAAGTTCCGGAAAACTCATACTTCGTGATGGGCGACAATCGCAACAACAGCGAAGACAGCCGTTACTGGGGCTACGTGCCTCGCGATCTGGTGATTGGCCGCGCGATGTTTGTTTATTGGTCTTACGACGAAGGCGCTCCTTCGAGTAATTGGGGCATCCTGGTCGACTTCTTCGTCAACACTCGTTGGAGCCGCACCGGTACATTAGTAAAGTAATCTGTGAGTTGTTTGTTTAATTTCATTCGAATCGCGCTGGCGGCATTTCTGCTCGTCATCGTAGTCGCCTCACCGCCGGCTTTGGCCCAACGCAAGAGCAAGAAGAAGGCGGTTACTCCGGCGCCTGTCAACGAGTTATTAAAGCTCCGCGATGAGTTCGTAAAGACAACGAACGAGTACAAGGCGAGTCTCGAAAAGCTGACTCAAATCTACGAGAACAACGTTGCCAGAGCGGAAGAGAAACTGGCCCAGTCGAAAAAGCTGTTGGACGAAGGACTGATAGCGAAAGCTCAGTTCGAAGAAAATCAACGGGCACTCGAGGCCGAGCGGGAAAAGTTAAGAACTGCGCGTGCACAAATGGCGAAGGCGGACGAGCAAGTGGCCGCGCTCCTCGTCGAGACTGAAGCCGAGAAGACTATCGCCAAGAACCTGCGTCTCGCGAGACAAAGCCTCGTCCGCACTACTGCCTTCATTCGTTACAACGGCACAGGTTCCGGTTGGGGACTCGGCGAGGCATGGAAGGTTCAGCGCTTCTTCTCAGACACTTTCAAGAAGGAGTTGCCAGTCGCCGTCTTTGGCCAGGGCGCGATCCACGATCGCTGGCGATTGGACCACCGCAACGCGATGGACATCTCGCTTCATCCCGACAGCGCCGAAGGACAGGCATTGCTCGCGTTTCTGCAAAAGAACGGGATCCCGTACCTGGCTTTTCGCTCGGCCATCCCAGGCACCGCGACCGGTCCACATATTCACATCGGACGGCCCTCGCATCGTTACTGAACCACAGATGAAACTCATCATCCTTTTGCTGATGTTGCTTGGACCGCTGGCAACGGTCTTCGGATCGCAAATGACCGGCGGCAAGTCTTTTGACGAGAAACAGGCATCGCACTTTGCAGCGCTCGCTTTGAAATGTGTCGCGCGCGAGTATCCCAACAAGCCGGAGCACGTCATCAACAACGCCGGCGAGGTCAAAAGCCCGAAAGCCCTGCATCCCGCGTTCTACGGTTGTTACGACTGGCACTCCTCCGTTCACGGTCACTGGATGCTGATCCGTTTGTTGAAAACGTTTCCGGCACTTCCGGAAGCGGCGCAGATTCGCAGCGCCCTCGACGCAAACCTCACGGCGGAGAACATTCAAGCGGAAGTCGCTTACATGAAGCAGCCGAACCGGCAGTCGTTCGAGCGGACTTACGGCTGGGCGTGGGCGTTGAAGCTCGCGGAAGAGTTGCAGACTTGGAACGACGCGGATGGCAAGCGATGGTCCAATAATCTCAAGCCGCTTGCCGATGTGCTCGCGCAGTCGTACCGCGCGTTCCTGCCGAAGCAAACATATCCGATTCGCACCGGCGTTCATCCCAACACTGCTTTCGGCCTGGCTTTCGCGCTCGACTATGCGAAGACGAGTGGCGACCGCGAGCTCGAAGCGCTTTTGAACGAGCGCAGCCGCAACTACTTCTCGAAGGACGTCGACTATCCCGGCGGTTGGGAGCCGGGCGGTGAAGACTTCTTTTCCGCCGCGTTGATGGAAGCCGATTTGATGCGTCGCGTGATGGCGCCGCGCGAGTTTGCGACGTGGTTTCATAGTTTTCTTCCGGGAGTGGCCAAGGGCAATCCGGCGGCTTTATTAAATCCCGCGACAGTCAGCGATCGCAGCGATCCGAAGCTGGTGCATCTCGATGGTCTGAATCTCAGCCGCGCGTGGTGCATGAGAAGCATCGCGGCAGCGTTGCCGGCAAACGATCCCGCACGTGCTGTGTTGAAGGCCGCCGCCGAGAAACACGCAACAGCCGCATTGGCTCACGTAGCGAGCGGAGACTACGCCGGCGAACACTGGCTCGCGTCGTTTGCGGTTTATTTACTTTCCACTGAGGCTCCTTGAAGGCAGGGTGGCCACGGAGGGCCACCCCTACAAGAATACTCTGTAGGGGTGGCCCTCCGTGGCCACCCTCCGAAGCACCTGCTGCAAGACATTCTCCGCGCAAGTCTTCCCCGCTTCCAGCGTTCCAGTTAACGGTCATACGGGCTACGGTGTTTGGGCCCGATCCTGATAAGAGCGTGAACCGGTTATGAAAACAATCATCTTCTCCGTTGCTGTCTTCGCCTTTCTTCTGCTCAACGCCGTAGCCCAACAAGCCGATTATTCACAACTAAAAGCTACGGCGGAGACTGAATACGCCAACAAGTCTTACGCCCGGGCAAACGAGATCTATGCGCGCGTGGACAAGTCGAAACTGAGCGTGTCCGAGCTTCGCTGGGTTGAGTTCCGGCTCGCGGACACTTCCTGGCGCGCACAAGCGGCAACAGAAACATCCGACAACACGAAATTCGAAGCAGCGCAGAAACAGCTCGAAGAATTGATCCGCGTCGCCGACAAAGACACGGATCGCGATCTAGTCTGGGCCGAAGCCCACGAATCGCTGGCCGATCTGTTTTGGACTCGCAGCAACAACATGCAATGGGGCATTGCCTGGCCGCACTATCAACAAGCGCTTGACTGGTGGGCCGGCCAGCGCGACCTCGATCGCGCTCGCACTCGATATCTCGCCATCGTCTTCAAAGGCGCAGCGCCGCGGGTCAATCAGGATTTTTACTACTACACGTACTACGGCAATTACATTCCGCTCGACATCCTCGAAAACGCACTCAAGATCAGTCTCTCGGCAAACGACCGCTCGCACCTGAACTTTCTCATCGCGATGACGATGCGTTACACCGGCGGCGGCGATATGGAAGCGCGCCAACGCGTGCCCGAACGATTTGACGAGGCGCTTAAAGCAGGGAAGCAATCAGACTGGTACGACGATGCGCTCTACTATTACGCCGAATGGATGAACAGCAACGGCAGGGCGCGCGAAGTTGCGGCAGGACAGTGGCAGAATGAACCCGATCACGTTAAGGCGCTGGAACTGTTTCGCCGCCTCACGACTGAATTCCGGATCGGCGAGACCCGTTACTTCGATCAGGCGCAGCAGCAGATAACCCAGATCACGAATCCCAATCTCGGCGTGGGCGTCGCGAATATTTTTCTCCCCGATTCAGAAGTTCAATTTGCATTGACTGTGCGCAATATCCGGCGCGTCGATTTTGCGCTCTACAAGATCGACATGACGCGCGAAATTCCGTTTGCCGGTCCAGCCGATCAAGACGAAGGCGCCGGCATGCAGACCAACTGGATTCAACAGATGTCGCTTGCCGGCAAGCAGCCTGTTAAGAGTTGGACCAGGACCGTCGATACTGCCAATTACAAGACATACAACGAACAGGTCCGCGTCGAAGGAAAGTTGCCCGTCGGCGCTTACGTGCTCGACGCGAAAGGCGAGACCGGCACGAACGCGCGCGATCTGATCCTCGTTTCTGATGCGACAGTGATTTTGAAAACGTCAGGCAAACAGGCGCTGGTGTTTTTCTCCAACGCCCTGACCAGCGCGCCGATTGCGAATGCGAACGTCAGCTTGTGGGAGAGTTATTACGTCAACAGCGGATGGCGCTGGCGTCGTCTGCGGCAGACAACCAACGCGGATGGACTATCTCATTTTTCATTGCACAGCGAAGCCGGCTCGCACAACCTGTTTGTGACTGCTGCCAGCAATGACCGGCAGGCGTTTGCCGCAGGTCAGGGATATGGCGCCAGCGCTTATGGCCCGCACGATTGGCGCATCTATGCCTTCACCGATCGCCCTGCATATCGTCCCAAAGAAACGATGCAGTGGAAGTTCATCGCGCGCAAGATGGGACCAGGTGGCTATTCCACTCCGGCCAATGAGATCGTCGAGTATCAGATCAACGATTCACGCGGCACGAAAGTCGACGAGGGCAAGGTCACACTCAATGCGTTCGGCAGCGCGTGGGGCTCAGTCCAACTGGGTGAACAGTTGTCCCTGGGTCAATATGAAATCCAGTTTTGGGACCAGGGGCGCAAGCACACCATCGGCAGCGCCATGCTCTTCCGGCTCGAGGAGTACAAGTTGCCTGAGTTCAAAGTCGAGGTGAAGACTCCCGAGCAGGACGGCAAGAAGAAGGCGTTTAGACTCGGAGAAAAAGTCGAAGTCGACATTCAGGCCGATTACTACTTCGGCGGGCCGGTCAGCAATGCGACTGTTGAAGTCGTCGTTTATCAAAATCCTTTCTATCACTACTGGTTTCCGCACCGTGACTATCCGTGGTACTACGACGACATCCAACAGATGCGTCGTGGTTATTACGGCTCCCAGGTCGTCAAACGTGAGACGATCAAGACAGACGCGACCGGTAAAGCTCGGCTCTCGTTCGACACTCCGAACGCAAACTACAATCAGGACTACGAATATCGTATTGAAGCGCGCGTGGTCGATTCATCGCGCCGCGAGATCGTTTCGACTGACAACGTGCGCGTCACTCGACAGCGCTATTACGTCTATCCGCGTCCGCAGCGAAACATCTACCGGCCGCAGGACAAAGTCACTGTAGACATCAAGGCTATAGACGCCAACGAGCAACCGGTGCAGACAGAAGGCACGGTGAAGGTGACGCGCGATTACTGGTGGGAAGTTTGGATCGATCCGCGCGGCCGTGAAGTTCAGGGTGAAGAACTGCGCCGCCTGCAACGAGATCGCGTGTTTCCGCCGCAAACGTCGCAGGGCCAGTGGAAACTAAAGTTTCGCGGTTATCAACGCGAAGATATTTTGACGACGACCGTGAAGACCGACGCGGAGGGCGTGGGCCAACTCGCATTCACAGCGCCGCGCGAGGGCTACTACCACGTCGCGTGGCAAAGCCGTCAGGGCGTCGATCTCAGCCGCGATCGTTTTCTGCCGTCAATCACCGCCGACACCTACGTCTTCGTTGCGACCAATGCGACGAGCGATTTGGGTTATCGCAGCGGCGGGCTGGAGATCGTCGTCGATAAAGAGACGTTTCGCGCCGGACAGACTGCGCCGGTGATGATCTCGGTTCCATCAAGCGATCGCTACGTGCTTTTCAGTGTCGAAGGGGAAGATTTGTTCAGCTACCGGGTGGTCCATGTCACGGGGACGGCCAAATTGATCGAATTGCCGATCGAAGAGAAGCACATACCGAACGTCTATCTCAGTGCGTCGATGGTTGCGGATGCGAAGTGGTTCATGGACACCAAGCAGGTCGTCGTGCCGCCGGTCGAGCGTTTTTTGACTGTCGCTGTGAATGCTGACCGCGAGCAGTATCAACCGCGTGAAGAAGGAACGCTGTCGATCTCGGCGAAGGATGCGAATGGCCGTCCGGTGTCCGCCGAGATCGCGTTGGGTCTCGTTGACGAGTCGGTGAAATACATTCAGCAGGACTACGCCGGCGATCCGCGCCAGTTTTACTACGGCCATAAGCGCCAGCTCAGGGTGCAAACCAACAGCACGCTTAGCCAAAAGGCTTATGCGCAGCTCGTTGAAGTTGAGGGACAGTTGCGCGATGGACGAGAACTTGCCGGAAAGGACGACGCAGAACAGTTCCGAAACGGTCCCGCCGGCCTCAGCATGCGTGGTGATCGAGCAATCACTTTCAGCGGTGGATTGAGCGCGATCTCAAGCGACGGCAGCGTTAATGCGGGACGTTCAACTCTCCAACGGCTCCAGCCGGGTGTTGTGGCGTATGACGCCGTTACGGAGAAAACTATGGCGGAGATGCCGAAACCCGCCGAAGCTCCGCCTGAGCAGGCTGTCCAGGTGCGCAGCGACTTTCGTTCGACAATCTTGTGGCTGCCGGACATCAAGACCGATGCTGACGGCACTGCCATAGTGAAAGTTAAGTATCCCGATTCGTTGACGACGTGGTCCGCGACTGCGCGTGTCGCCAGCACCGGCAATGAATTCGGGATCGGCAGTTCGTCGACCCGAACTAAACAACCGCTCATAGTTCGATTACAAGCGCCGCGTTTCTTTGTCGTTGGCGATACGGTGACTGTCTCAGCCGTCATCAACAACAACACGGATGAAGCGATGCGCGTCGCTCCAACGTTGATTGCCGAGGGCGTAACTCTGCAACAGATGACCGGCGCGCAGCCAACGGTCGATGTCAAACCTAACAGCGAGACGCGCGTCGATTGGCAGGTCGCGGTCACGCACGCGAGTGAAGCGAAGTTGAAAGTCGAAGCGCGTGCCGCGAAATACGCCGATGCGATGGAAAAGACGTTCACGATCTTCGAGCACGGCATCGAGAAGTTTGTGTCGCGATCCGGAAAGATGCGTGGCGACAGCGTCGCGATCAAACTCGACATTCCGAAAGAGCGACGAACGGATTCTACCGAGCTGACGGTCCAGGTCGCGCCCAGCATGGCGACGACGATGCTCGACGCGTTGCCGTATCTGATCGATTATCCGTACGGCTGCACCGAACAGACGATGAGCCGGTTCCTGCCCGCAGTGATCACGGCGAAGACCTTGCGCGATCTCGGATTAAAACCCGAAACCGCGATGAACAAGATCTTCGGCGGCATTGAAGCCTCAACGGCAGCGGCAACACATCCGCAGGGCCGTCGAGATCTCAAGGAGCTCGATCGGATCACGAAAGCAGGCCTCGAACGTCTCTACGATTTTCAACACACGGACGGCGGTTGGGGTTGGTGGAAAGAAGGCGATAGCGATCACTTTATGACCGCTTACGTCGTTTGGGGCATGACGCTCGCACGCCAGGCGGGCGTCGATGTGAAGTCTGACTCGCTGCAACGGGCGGTTGCTTTTCTCGACAAAGAGCTGGTCGAGGAAGAGAACAGCTACGACGCGCAGGCGTGGATGCTTCACGCTCTCGCCGTGTATCACGCCGCGCAGAAACCGTTCCGAGGTCGGGAAGTTTCAGGCGACGGCCTTTACGAATCTCTGGAACAACCGCGAGAAGTTGAACGCTTACACGCGCGCGCTGCTGGCGCTCTCCGCGCACAACTATCGCTACACCGCGCAGGCAAAGACGCTGATCGAGAATCTCGAGAACGGAGTGAAGCTCGATTCACAGCCGGATACGTCGATCGTGCAGCGCGGCGCGCAGTCGTCCGATCCTTCGGTGATTGGGACCGCGCATTGGGGTGAGGATGGCATTTACTGGCGCTGGTCGGATGGCGGAGTCGAAGCGACGTCGTTTGCTCTGCGAGCGTTGCTGGCGATCGATCCGTCAGAACAAACTGATCGAGCCGGTAACGAACTGGCTGGTCAAGAACCGCCGCGGCGCGCAGTGGAGCAACACGCGCGACACCGCGATCGCCGTGTTGACGCTGAATGATTACCTGCGCACGAGCGGCGAGTTGCAGCCCGTACTTGGATACGAGTTGCTGGTCAACGGTTCTCCGATCGCGACGCGACAGATCACCGCTGACGACGCGCTCAGTGCTCCGACGCGGTTCGCCATTCCGCGCGAGCTCATTCGCGACGGACAGAACGAAGTGACGATTCGTGCGCAAGAATGGCACTGGCCCACTTTACTTCTCGGCGGAAGCGGAGTTCTTCAGTCTCGAAGAGCCGTTGAAGCCGGCGGGTAATGAAATCTTCGTGCGCCGGCAGTATTTCAAGCTCGTCAACCATCCGACGTTGCTCAAGGGCATCGTTTCCGAACGTGTGCCGCTGAACGACGGCGAGACGGTGAAGAGTGGCGAGCGCGTCGAAGTGGTGCTGACGGTCGAGGCGAAGAACAACTACGAATATCTGTTGTTTGAAGACCTGAAACCGGCGGGGCTCGAAGCGGTGCAAATCCGCAGCGGGCAGAGTCTTTACATTCGCGAACTGAAGTCAGGAGCGTTGAAGAGCAAGAACGCGACCTTGATGAATTTCGACTCGGCAGAGTGATTTCACCGGCCGCTCGGTTTGGGTGTATCAGGAGTTGCGCGACCGGAAAGTGGCGCTGTTCATCGATCGCTTGCCGGAAGGCGTTTGGCAGTTGAGTTACGAGATGAGGGCTGAAGCTCCGGGAGCGTTCCATGCGTTGCCGGTCTTGGGCCACGCGATGTACGTCCCGGAGATCCGAACCAACGGCGCCGAAACCCGCCTCCGCGTCGTCGACTAAGACTTTGCAGTCTCCTTCGGCTCTGCCGCCGGATGTGAGGCAAGGCTTAGCCTTGCCGCAGACGACCATCCATTACTGGGCTGCGCCCGGTTCGGGCACAGCCCTAAATATTTATAAGCAGTACTAACGGCAAGGCTAAGCCTTGCCTCACATCCGGCGGCAAAGCCGTGGCGACTGGTCCTGTGTTATCTGATCTCGTCGAGCCGGGTTTTTGCTTCCTGGATCATCGCTTTCACTTTGGAGAGGTCGTCGAGGGTTAGTGTTTGGGTTGCGCGATCGCAGATGCCGGTGCTCATTACGACGGCGGTGCCGGTCCGCGTTTGACGAAAGACTCGCGATCTCCAGGTCGCCTAGCGTGCGATAACGCGCTTCGAAGCCCGCGAGCTTTGTGACCGTTTCATCGACGCGGGCGACGGCGTCGATCGCGTTGAGCAGCGGATCGATCTCTTCGTAATCGATAAAAGCGCGGTTGTCGTTGGGCCGTTCATTGCGGTTTTCGCTGGGCGGCCGCTCGTCACGCAACGAGATCACGATCCCTTTCGCGCGAGACACGTTCCCCATCTCACGCATCTCGACCGCATCGATCTCGCACGCCACGAACTTCGAGCGTGGTAATTCGTGTGAAACCTTTGATAACGACGGTGCCGTGTCGATCTTCGATCGCTTCCAGTTTGGTTCGTGGCTCCAGCGGTTCGCAGCCGCCAGTTTTCGCCAGAATTGCGGACCGGGTCTTTGAGCGAAGGCAGTCGCGCCGCAGAACAACATCAGCGCCGATAGCAGGATCACGCGCGTGGGGAACATTTGTCGAGTCTCCTTAACAGGGGTTTACGGGAGAGAAGTTATGCGCTAACACTAATGTCAGTATCATTTGGTTCCAAAAATATCGGTTCCAAAAATATCATAACGAGCCACCTATTTATGATCTGAAAAACGAAAAGAGGCGAGTGGCCTAAAACTACTCGCCTCTATTCGTGCCCCCAAAATCAAAGCCACACCGACCTTCGATTTGACCCGCCGACAAATTGAATTAAAGCATGTCAGTGCGCGATTGTTCCGCACGCGCTGCGCCGATCGCAGTCTCCACCTGTTTCACCTCTTCGGGTGGCGGCAGCACAGCCTTCATTCCGAGCGACTCGATCCAGAGCTCCCGGGCCCAACCCTTCGTGTGATAAATGTGTTCGTCCTCTTCGTGTTCGACTTCTTCGTGCGCTTCCTTGAGCGCCTTGGCGACATCGCCCTTGGCCTTCTTCACTACTTCGCCGATCAAGTGCCAGTTCATGTGGTCCTTGGTCTCGGCATGAATAACACATTCCGCCGCGACCAGTTGCGCCGCACTTAGTTCACCATCTTTCAGCGCCAGCTCCATCGCTCCCACGAGCGACTCGCCGATGTGGCGCACGACCTTGCGGCCCGGCGTTTCTTCATTCGGATCAAGTCCGAGTTTGCGCATGCAATCTTCAACCACCGTGACGTGGTTCTGTGTCTGCTCCAGATATTTTTCCCACTCTTCCTTCAGGTCATCGTTCTCGACGCAGCGAAGGGCGGTTGTATAAACCTGCACGCCTCCCAACTCCGTCTCGAGCATCTGATACAAGAGTTCACGCACTTGTTCGTCCTTCATGGCCCCTCCTTGAAAGTTGTTCGTTTGAACAGGCTTCGACATCAGCCCATAGCAAGATGCAGGCCAAAGCGCTCGTTTGCTGATTAGCGGGTTTGTGTAGTTTCGCGCCGTATTTTTATAAGACAGGCAGCGAGTGCGAGTGTTCAAATGAGAACATTGCGGACTCCCAAGTTCGACGGTAAAGCGGGAGGAATTTAAACTGTGTTTCGCCGTTGACGGCGAAGCGTTGGGCGAAGCCGGCGGCGGTTGTTTGGGTGAACTGGATGGGAGCGAGTGTTCCATTCGCGCGTTTGGTTTTGTATTCGCGATTGATGTTGCAGAGCAGTTGGTCGCATTGAGTCGCGATTAAGTGTTGAGAAGTGATGGTGTTTTCACCGATGAAGACAAGTTTGTAATGAGGGGTTGGCGACTTGGAGGGCACGCAGGTGAGGAATCCGTCGGAGAGCGTGGCAGGATGCTGTGAGCGCAAGTGATCGAAGACAGTCGTTAGTTGCTCGGCGGTGACTTTCTCGCCAGTGAAGGAATATTCGAGTGAGCGGCGACGCATGAAGGTGAGGTCGGGCAATCCGTTGAGCATCCTTCGACATTCGAACAGATCGTCAGTTTGATAACGGCGCAGGCCGTACGGATCGCTGACGACCATAGCGTAGGTTTTGCCGGGTGTTAGTTGAGCGGGAGACAAGAGTTTCCCGCCAGGTTCCATGAATTCGTAGACGATACCGCGCGCAAGTGGCAGGAAATGTTCGTTGCCATCACGAAAGACTGTTTCGGTTTCGATTGTTTCCGTAGACATCGAATACATCGGGATCATTCGATAACGCGAGCGAGGTAAATGAGTGGAGAGCCGATCGAGGAAGGGTTTGACGTAGCCGCCGGTCCAGCAGATGTAAGCGCGAACGGCGGGTGCGAATTGGTCGAGTGGAAGAGGGCCGTTGCCGGCAGCGATGAGGCGCAGACGCTGCGTGCTGCCGCGCGATTCGAGTCGATGGGCGATTCGGTGAATCGTGCGATTGAAGCGATGAGGATCGCTGCACCAGTCTCTGATGAGCAGGGAACACGTGGACCAGTTTTTTTCGAGCTCGTCGAAAAACGTTGAGATAGTCGAAGGGTTGGTCGTGTAGAGCACGCCTGGGTTTGAGAGTGTAAGTATCCATAAACGCACGGCTGCGACGCCGTATTCTGAGGCGAGTGCGTTGATCGCCGCGTGTTGTTGGACTCGATAGGGTGCCTGGAGAGTGGAGAAATAGCTTGGAAGCTTGTGTTTGTCCAGGAGCAGCGAGGTTAGCGAGGCGTCGTGTTGGAATGAGCTGAAGACGTAAAGACTCGTGCGCTTTAGCCGGTGAGCACGACAGGCTCGGATGAACATGTCGGAAAATACGATCTTGAACCAGCGGAGGCGACGCTTCGTGTAAACGATCTTCTTGGCCTCGCCTGTCGAACCCGAGGTCATCGCAATCCGGGCATCGGGTCCAGGCTGAGCAGTGGCTACAAAAGTTGAGATAGGTGTACCTGTTTGCAGCCGGTACTTGCGCTTGAGCCGATGTTGATTTGAATTGAAGAAATTAATTCGGATTTTCTGACAATGATTGAGTACTACGCCGAGGATCAGAATTACCTGACCAATGACGAAACGAACAGCGTCGTTGACGAAAGTCCTCATAACAACTCTGCTCGCGCCAGTTCGACTTGATGCTCGTACATTCGCGCCAGTTCTTCTGCCTCCGCGGCGCGCATGAGTCCGGTGTCGTAAGTGAAGGTCAACCACGTCTGCCCGCGGTGTGTTGCTCCATTTATTGCGAGGTTTTGTCGTGCGTGCAGCAGGCCGATGCATTCGATCCGCTCAACATGCTTGAATGCCTCACTTGCGCCGCCCCAGCGATCGGCGTGCGTGAAGATCCCGGTCGCCATATCGACCGCCGGACGATTGAGATAACTCTTGAGAGCAGGGCGAGTGATCCATCCAGGCAAACGCATCAGTAACGGAAGTTCGGGCACGGCCCACTCCCCATGTTGCGTCGACCACGAAACCTGATGACGAACTTCACGCGCTTTGTCGACGAGCGATGAAGACGATGAATACCGGGCGTAGAGACGAATGCGGCTTGTCCCGTTGCCGAAGCCTTCCGTCGATCGACTGCGGATATTCATCGGCAACCAAAGCCCCACGCGCGGCGGGCCATTGCGAACATGCTCATTGTTCCACTGTGCAAAGACTTCAAGCGCGCACGTTGCCAGCAGGTCGCTGTACGTAAATCCGCCTGCATGCCGGCAAGCGCGTTGCAAGTCTTCACACGCAAACCCGCGCGTGATCCACTGTCGTGTTCCCGAACGTGTAGAGCTTGAAGTCCAAAGACGATCGCAAGCACCTTCATAAGCAAACGCACTTCGACGCACAGAGCTTTCCGCTCGCCGCAACACGATCTCAGCGGAAGTGTCTCGTGTCCCAGACCCGTAGGCCCCGTAAGCAACGCTAAGCTGGTGGCCCAACCACATCGCCGCGCTCATCCCGTCAGCCGCAGCATGATGAAACCGCGTCGCGAGCGCGGCGCCGCTCAACATCTGTTTGATTGGATAACCAAGCTGTAGATCAAATGGTTTATTAACAAATCCCTTGAGATCTATCTGTGTTTCTATTTTTGCCTCGGCGCTAAAATGTTCATACGCACTCTTCGCACCCGCCTGCAATGCTTCAAGATTGGGTGGACGATCGAAGTGAAGGATCAGCGTGAAGTCTTGCGGTGAGACCGCGGAGTCCAGTAGTTTGAAAGCGCAATCCAACAGTTGTAGTTGTTGCTTGCTCATACTGTCTCGGGACGAATGTCTCGCCTCGGACGCCACTTCGACATCCCCGGCGGCGCTGATTCCACAAACCGTCGCAACTCAATCCACGACAACTTCGGCTGCAAGTGATGCTCGCGATGCATAGATAGACCAAGCGAGAACCAGTACATGAAACGCCCGTAATAATTGTGCGAGCGCGCTTCCGGCGCTCCTGTTGAAAACCCTTCATGCGTCTGCACTGCAAACGGATACCACAGCAACACGGACACCAGCATCAACACCGGCGTCATCCCCCAAAACAACCGTGCCGGGCCTACAAACCACAGCACGAGCGCGTAAACAGCAGCGATTCCCACGTAGTTGAAGAACAATTCGATCACGTCGCGACGTTGCAAACGTCCATGCCGGCGCAGCCAGAAGAACCACTGGTGCGGCATCGCCAGCGCGCGCAGAAACAGTTCGACGAAGTTCCGCGACTTCATAAAGTGGTCCGGATCCTGCTCGGGAATATTCGTGTGCGCGTGATGCAATTGGTGAGTGCGGCGAAAGTTAGTGAAAGGGACCATGCTGGGCAGGAGCGCGATGCGTCCCCACCAGAAATTCGCCGCTCGCGTGCGGCCAAGGTGACCGTGGACACCTTCGTGGGCCAACACCGTTCCTACGAACACAAGATAGGTTCGCAGCAAGATGTCCACGATCAGGTGGAGGACGTTGGCGGGTCGAATAAAGAGCGTGCCGATCGAGAGTGTGACGACGACACAGATTATTGTTCGGCTCAGTGAGTAAACTCGGGATCTCTTCATGGTTTATAATTTTGCTCAATCTGCGAGCGACGGGCTTGCTGATGTGGCAGTTATTTAAGTGTCACCGATAGCAGGAATTTGCGAAGTGTGCGGGCGTAAACACCAGCTTTATGCGATTACTGTTTACACTGCTCATGCTGATGTCGTTCGTAACTGCGGCTGCGCAGCCACCAGACAACCGCGCCCGGCTCGACACGCTGCGCGCCGAAGGTTACGAAGCGCTCTACAATCTCGACTACGAAGGCGCGCGCAAGCGCTTTCGCGAGATGATGCAGCTCGCGCCGGACCATCCTTCTGGTCCACAGTGCTTCGCGTCGAGTTTGTGGGTTGAACAGTTGAACCAGTCGTGGGAACTGAAAGCCACGTTGTACAGCACCCACGCGTATACGGAAGGGAAGCGCAAGGCCGATCCGGCGCAGACTGCCGAGTTTCGCAAGTGGATACGGCAAACTAAGACGCTCGCGGAAGCGAAACTGCGCGTAAACCCGCGCGACATCGAGGCGCTCTACTTTCTCGGCTCGGCCGAAGGTCTCGACGCAGCTTACGCCGCCGCAGTTGAGAAGAAATATCGTTCGGCATTGAAAAGCGGCTCTGACGCAGTCGATCGGCACAAGGAAGTGCTCAAGCTTGTGCCGGATTTTCGCGATGCTGAGTTGACGATCGGACTGCAAAACTACATTGTCGGCTCGCTGCCGTTGCCTTTGAAGATGATCGCGGGAACAATGGGCGTGCGCGGCTCGAAGAAGCGCGGCCTGGAAACGCTGGAACGCGTCTCGCTCGAAGGTCGTTGGGCCCGCGATCTCGCTCGTGTGCTGCTCGTCGATCTTTACAAGCGAGAGAAGCGGTGGAAGGATGCGGTTGACGCCGCGCGCGTGTTGTCAGAGAAATATCCGCGTAACTATCTTTTCAAGTTACAAATGGCTGACGCGCTGGTGTCGCAGATTGTAACGATGCGCAAAGCGAAAGATGCCACCGCAACAGCAGGCGAAGCGGAAGAGAAAGAGCTGGTGAGTATCTTCGATTCGTTGCTGAGCGACAAAACACTCGAACCGTCGACTGCCGAGCTGGTCCAATTTCGTTATCGTGAAGCGCGCGTCGCGTTGCACCAGCCGTTGAATAAACCGCGCACCCGTTCCAAACCTAACTAACGACTGACGATGACCGATCACCACAATGAGAAACTGTTCGGCCTGCTCGACCGAATCAAGGAATTTCTGCGCACTCAAGTCTATCCTCTCGAAACTGATTTTCTCCGGCGTCCTTTCCGCGAGTTGACCGCAACGCTGAACGCGAAACGCGAAGATGTTAAAGCACTCGGACTGTGGGCGCCGCACCTTCCGGTGGAGCACGGCGGGTTGGGGTTGAGTCTTTCGGAGTTTGCGCACGTCAGCGAGGAGTTGGGCCGCACGCCGATCGGGCATTACCTCTTCAACTGCCAGGCGCCGGACATCGGCAACATGGAGATCCTGTTGGCCCATGGCACTGCCGAACAGAAGGAGAAATACTTCACGCCGCTAGCACGTGGCGAAGTGCGCAGTTGTTTCTCGATGACCGAACCCGAGCACCCCGGCTCGAATCCGACCTGGATGAGCACGAGCGCGGTGAAAGACGGCGACGATTACGTCATCAACGGTCACAAGTGGTTCACGTCTTCCGCCGAAGGCGCGAGCTTCGCGATCGTGATGGCGATTACGAATCACTGACGCGACGAATCAATACAAGCGCGCCAGTCAAATTATTGTGCCGATACCGACGCCCGGTTTTAATCTCGTGCGAAATATCAACGTGATGGGCGACGAGGGCAGCGACTATGCGAGTCACGCGGAAGTGCGATACGAAAACTGTCGCGTGCCGCAGAGTAACTTGCTGGGCCGTGAAGGCGAGGGGTTCACGATCGCGCAGGAGCGATTGGGACCCGGCCGGATTCATCACTGCATGCGCTGGATCGGGATCTGCGAACGAGCGTTTGATTTGATGTGCAGCTATGCGGCGCGCCGCGAGTTATCGCCGGGTAAGTCGCTCGGCAGCCGGCAGAACGTGCAAGAGTGGATCGCGGAGAGCCGCGCGGAGATCAATGCGGCGCGGCTGCTCGTGTTGCAGACGGCGTGTACGATCGATCGCAAGGGCGCAGCATCGGCGCGCGAAGAGATCTCGATGATCAAATTTTTCGTGGCCGGAATACTTCAGAAGGTATTGGACCGCGCGATCCAGGTACACGGCGCGCTTGGATTAACGGACGCGACGTTGTTGTCGTACTGGTACCGGCACGAGCGTGCGGCGCGCATTTACGACGGACCAGATGAAGTGCACAAGACAGTCGTGGCGAGAAGCGTGCTGCGGAAGTATGGCTTCAACTGTTAGCCACAAAAGGCACAAAAAGGCACAAGAGGCACAAAGTGATTGAGGGCAGTGAGGGGGTAATTGATAGATCGAGAACGGTTCGGGCCGGTGAAGAACTGCCGCAACAAGAGTTACTCGAATATCTTACGCAACGGCTGCCGGAGCTTGCAGGGTCGCTAACAATTGAGCAGTTTCCTTCCGGGTTTTCCAATCTCACTTACTTGTTGCGCGTAGGCGATCGCGAACTCGTCTTACGCCGTCCGCCAATCGGCGCGAAGATCAAGACGGCGCACGACATGGGCCGCGAGTATCGCATCCTGGCCCATCTGCATCCGGTCTACGCGAAAGTCCCGCGGCCACTCCTATTTTGCGAAGATGAAACGGTGCTCGGCGCGCCGTTTTATGTGATGGAGCGCGTTAAGGGAATTATCCTGCGAGCGCAGCCGTCACCCGGCATCGATCTCTCGCCGGAGACAATGAGAGCGTCTCTCAGAAGTTTTCGTCGACAATCTCGCCGAGATTCATGGCATTGATTACGAAGCCGCGGGTCTCGCCGAGCTTGGTTCGCCGCAGGGTTACGTCAAACGACAGGTGGAAGGTTGGACCAAACGTTACTACAACGCGCGTACGGACGACGTTCCGGACGTAGAAAAACTCGCCACGTGGCTGCACGAACATCTTCCCGCTGATTCGTCGCCCAGCGCTTTGATTCACAACGATTACAAGTACGACAACCTCGTTCTTTCGCCGGACGATCTGACGCACGTTGTCGCCGTGCTCGATTGGGAAATGGCGACGATCGGCGATCCGTTGATGGATCTCGGCACAACGCTTGGCTATTGGGTCGAACCAACTGACCCCGAAGAATGGCAGCAGTATGGTTTCGTGTTGACCAAACTTCCCGGCAACTTCACGCGCAACGAATTGCTCGACTACTACGCGCGTCGCACCGGCCGCGAAATTCCCGATCCGGTTTTCTACTACGCCTACGCTCTCCTGAAAATCGCCGTCATCGTTCAACAGATCTACGCTCGTTACCAAAAAGGACTCACCAAAGATCCACGCTTCGCTCAACTCGGCGCTCTCGTCAAAGCCTGCGGCCAACTGGCACAACGTGCGATTGCGTACAAACGAATCGATCGCCTCGCGTAAACTGCAACACAAATTACACAGATTGAACATCACGCTTACGCAAGATCAATCTTAGACTCAACGCACCCCGCAAATCACAATTCGGACCAGGAGGGAAAATGAATACCGGTCGAACTCTGATCTTGATGGCATTGGTGTGCCTTGCGTTATCGTTTAGCGCTCCGGTTAGCACTGATGTAGGCGCGCAGTCCGGTGGGCCGGAAATGACCGTGCCCAATCTCGCCGTAAGAACCACGGTCGAAAACTTGATCACGCCGATCAGCATGGCGTTCATCGGCGCTGACGACTTTCTCGTTTTGGAAAAGAACACGGGCCAGGTGAAACGCGTTGTCGACGGAGCAGTGCAGGGAACCGTGCTCGATCTCGGCGTCAACTTCGCCTCCGAGCGCGGCTTGTTAGGCATTGCCGTGCATCCAAACTTTCCTTCCAATCCCGGCGTGTATCTCTATTGGACCTGCCGCAGCACCGCGTTGCCGGCTAACGAATTCTTTCCTGACGAGCCGCGCTGTCTCGACGCAAACATGTTTGCCGCAGACACGGAGGAGATCCTCCAGGTGCCGTTGCTCGGCAATCGCGTCGATCGATTTGTGTGGAACGGTTCGACGCTCACTTACGATCACAACCTGATCATGCTGCGCGCTTTTCAAAATGACGGCGCTCCCGTGCCGCCAAATCAGGGTGACGAAGAACAGCCGCCGCGCGGCAATCACAACGGCGGCGTGCTCCGTTTTGGCCCGGATGGAAGACTCTACATTCTTTTCGGCGACAACGGCCGCCGCGGCCAGCTTCAGAACCTCCCTTGTGGTCCAACCGCGAACTGTCCCGGACCGTTGCAGCCGGACGATCAATTCGGCGGTCCGGAACCTGACGACGCGCACCTTTCGGGCGTAATCCTGCGCCTCAATCCGGATGGCTCTACGCCTTCGGATAATCCATTCTTCGCTGCCGGTGCATTGCGTGGCGGAGAAGTCGGGGCAAACATTCAAAAGATCTACGCCTATGGTTTGCGCAACACTTTTGGCATGGACTTCGATCCGATCTCCGGCGACTTGTGGGAAGAAGAGAATGGCGACGACAGTTTCTCGGAACTGAATCGAGTCGAGCCTGGTTTCAACTCCGGTTGGGTGCAGATCATGGGACCACCCGAACGCATCGCTCAATACAAAGCGATCGAAACGAGTCCTGAAAACGATCCATGTCTCAATACTCCTTACTTCGGTTTACAGCAATTACGCTGGTCGCCGGTGCTTATCGCCGACACGCCTCAGCAGGCATTGTCGCGCTTGTTTGTGTTGCCTGGTTCACACTACAGCGACGCCGGAGTTTAGTTGGAAGTTTGAGCTGGCGCCCGGCGCGATCGGTTTCATTCGCGATCGGTCGCTTGGACCACAGTTCGAAGGGGATCTGATCGTCGGTGGTGCAAGATCGATTTTGCAAGGCGGGCACCTGTTTCATTTCAACATTACGGGAAACAGGAGAATGATCGGCGTCGACGATCCTCGACTCAATGATCGTGTTGCCGATAATCGTTGCAAGTTTGATCTGACTGAAAGCGAAAGTCTTTTGATCGGGAGAAACTTCGGCACCGTTACCGATATTCAGAACGGGCCGGACGGCAATCTGTTCGTAGTCTCGATCGACACCGGATCGGTGTATGAGATCTTCAACGCGAAAGAAAAGAAAGAGAAGAAAGAGAAGAAGGAAAAGAAAGACAAGAAGAAGTAGTTTCTAAACGAAATGCGGGCGTGCGTACGCCGAAGGCGTTCAACAATTCAAGCCCAGGGTTGCCTCAACCCTGGGTTAGAAAATGAATTAATCGCTTGAACTCTGAAAGAGTTCCAATTGCAAACGAACACTTTCAGTGTTTCTACTTAGCTTCAACTGTACCCAGGGTTGAAGCAACCCTGGGTTGGAATTACCGAACGCCTTCGGCGTACGAATGAAACCGTACCACTACTGAACTATTGGAATTTCGCTCATTCGCCGAGCAGGCTTGTGTCTCTCTTTTTCAGTGCCGCAACCAACCGGGACCATTCCTGGCGTCCCTGAGCCAACTTTTGAAAGTCGCCCGCTTTGTCAGCTTCCAAACCGTTCAGCATCTCGCTGGCTTTGCCGTTGGCGATCGCTTTCTCCGCCGCGACCGAAAGTGCTTTGAACGCCTCGTTGCGAGATCCCGCCTTCGAACCTTTCGCCGCTAACTTTGCGCGCTCGTAAGGAAAGCGATAGTCGCGCGGATATTGTTTCTCCACCTTGGCGATCGCCTGAAAGATCCTGGTACGTTCGGAAGGCGTCGCATCCAGGCGTCGTTCGCGAAGTTTCTTGAGCTCGTCTTCCGGTGTAACCGTGGCAGGCGGCGCGGGTTTCGGGTCGTTGGCAACGCTCGCGGCCGGTTGCTCTGCAGGCGCAGGTTCCGTTGCAACCGGTTGTTCGACGACTGCCGGCGGCGTTGAGTTCGCGGCAGCAACCGGCGAATCGGAACGAGTCAGGCCAAACAATCCAAGCGCAAGCAGCACGAAAGCTACGGCGCCAATCGACATCAACTTCAACACTGAACCGCGCGAGTTGTTGTTGCGCTCCGGCGGTTTCGGCATGGTCCAGGAGAACATCGGATCGTTGCCGGATTGCGGATCTCGTTCTATGTCGTGTTGCACGGTAAGCTCGTCGTCGTCGACCGGCAACGGCAACGGTTTGCTGCGCACTACGATTGGTCCATTGCTGCGCGCGTTGAGTGCACTGCCGCACTTCCAGCAGAACGCGTATTTCGACTCGATCGACGCGCCGCAGCCTTCGCAGGTTTTCACTGCCGGTGCTTCCTTTTTTGCGGCAACTGGAGCCGCCGGTGGAATTCCCGGCATCGAATCGGCCGCACGAACCGGGGCGACCGGCGGCACTTCCACGCGCTTCTGCGCAACCGGCTCCGGTCTCGGCGGCGGAGCAGGAACTTCGATCGGTTTCTTCTTCGGTTGCTGTTCGCCGACGACCTCCAGCAGTCCGGTTGTCTCCAACCGCCAACCATCGCCCGTGCGAGTCACCGCCGCGGGCCGCAGGATGTTGACTTCACCTGCGTCAGGTTTTGGACAGTGATAGTAATCCTGGTAGAACTCGTAAAAATCGCGTCGCGTCGCGAATCGTGACGCTCGCGGCAACACGATCGCCTGCGTGTTCGGATCGCCATTATCGATCACCACAAACTCGCCGTCTTCTACAGGTACGAACGACTCAGTCTCGTAATCAAACGTGACGTTCGCTTTGTGTGCCGCTTTGGTGCGTTTCAGATAGCCGGCCACGGTAGACGGAAACGCCGGCGCGATGTCGAGCCGCTCTTCGCAAATTGGACAAGTCGTAAGCCCGGTGATGAACGACGCGCGGAGTTCGTCGCAATCGTGTTCGTGCAGATCGACGGCAGCCGGACGCAAACATCCCGGACACCAGGGTTGCGGCACGCCTTCCGCTGTGAGCGTGAAGTTTTTGACGTCCAGCGGCGTGTTCGATTCAAAACTGATGACGTGACACTTGTCGCACAAGTAGAGGGCCGAACTGCGGCGCGTGCAGACGGCGCAACGGGCGAGGCCATACTGATCGAAATCTATCGGACAGAAGTGTTCGCAGTTACAACAGTATTGCCATCGAATCTCAACGGGATGTTTGCCCTGGCCTTCGAAATCGAGCTCGCCGAGTAA
This sequence comes from uncultured Acidobacteriota bacterium, assembly GCA_963770215.1. Classification (GTDB taxonomy): domain Bacteria; phylum Acidobacteriota; class Blastocatellia; order Pyrinomonadales; family Pyrinomonadaceae; genus PSRF01. The sequence goes on along the minus strand of CAVYOP010000002.1, from coordinate 559,979 downwards.
GTGGCCGCGATTCTCACACTTGATAGGGCTTTGGCGAGGAGCGAAAAAACCTCGTTTGTGCTCGGGACAGAATACTCTCATTTTCGTAGCTCCCTTTAGAAGAGAAGGATGACCATTCAGGTTGTACTTAGCTCGTAGCATTGATTCAGAGACGAGCGGTATACCGCCGCTGGCGGCTAGCGGGGGAGAGGAAATCCGAAACCCTGAAGGGCCGGACACGAATTAAAAAAAGAGTCACGTCTGGAGAGAGTCGCTGCGGATACGCAGCATAGATTAATCCCTGCGACTGCGGAAAACAAGTCTTTACTTGACCTTAACGACACGTGGCAAATTAAAATCTGTTGACAGATCCCAGCGAACCGGATTATTGTTCCGGCCCTCGATGTTCCAGTGCAAACGCACGGTTCCCTCGACCGGCGTTAGAACATTTAGGCTTCCTGCGATGAAAGATGACGCGACCTTGCGATGTCGACATCGATAACCCACTAACACGGAGCATTCCGCAGGAGAGCCAAATGACACCTTGCATCACCAAATAAAACTTTTCCAGCACACAGCCTAAGCGACGTTTCATTGTGCGGATTGCCTCACTGATCCGGCTTCTTTGACCCAGCAATGGGTGCAAATGTGTTTTGCCTGCCCTCAAGCGGTCAGGCTTGCGGAGGAATTATGGCTGATTGGAAAATCCAGCTTTTCGGGGAACCGAATATTCAATGTCATGGAAACTCATGGGTGAAACCCGAGAGCAGTATCGCCCAGGAGATCTTCCTCTTCCTGCTTAGTCATCGTCGCACAGTCCATAGCCGCGAATCACTCGCGACCCTGCTCTGGAGTGAATGCTCCACCGAACAATCGAAAAAGAACTTGCGCCAAACACTCTGGCGGCTTCGTTCGTGCGACGCGCTGCCTGCGGAAATGAAGCAAACCCTGCTGATCTCGATCGATAAGGATCATATCCAACTAAATCCCGAGATCGATTTCTGGGTCGACACGGAAGTCTTCGAACAGATCTATCGCGAGACCAAGACGCAGCAAACCGTGGACGAACAGTTGGCCCAACGAATGCGCGAAGCCGTGCAGCTCTATCGCGGCAGTTTTCTCGAAGGCTACTGGCACGACTGGTGTCTCTTCGAACGCGAGCGTTTGCAAAATATGTATCTCGCGATGATGGACAAACTGATCGAGTGGTGCATCAGACAGGAAAATTTCGAAGACGGTTTGGATTACGGCGAACGAATATTGCAACTCGATCCGGCAGCAGAACGCGCGCACCAGCAGATGATGCGTCTTTATCACTTGTCGGGAAACCGGACCGCCGCGCTCAGGCAGTATGAGCGTTGCGTCAGGCACTTGAAAGAAGAGCTCGACGTGAATCCCAGCGCCAGCACGCTCAAGATCCTCGCGCAAATCCGTGCCGACGGCGTCGAAACCACCGTCCCACATGACACGCAAATCCCATTATCCCTGCCTCAACTTTCCGGCCGTCTCAGGCAGTTTCAAATGCGCCTCGGCGAACTCCAGAAGCAGATCCAGAAAGACATCGAAATGGTCGAACACCTGTTACCCAAGGCGACTGACTAAACTTCAAAAACGGGTGGCCACGGAGGGCCACCCCTACAAAGATTCGTAACCGTAGCAAGATTTGTAGGGGCGGCCCTCTGTGGCCGCCCTTCGTGTGTTAGCCCTCTGCGGCGTGCAACACACGCGCGCGTGAAAAATTTTTTCAATGAGACGCGCGCGTAGTCACCCATGAGACGGTCCAGCAGATCGTGACCTGTCAAGATGCACGCAGGACGTGAACCGATGGATTCAAATCCGCAGTCGTTCATTCTCAAATTCTGGGTTGAGCCGACTACGACTGCTTCCGAGAAGGACGTCCATTGGCACGGCCAGATCACTCATGTCCCCAGCGGGGCGCGCCGGTCGTTGAAAAACAAAGAGGATCTCTTGAACTTTATCCAACCTTACCTCGAAGCCATCGGAATTCATTTCACTCGCCAGCGCCGCTTCTGGCGCCGCTGAGCAGCACAAGAGTTGGGAGCTAATATGCCGTCTACACTTACTTTTCCAGGTGTCTACATCGAAGAAGTTCCGAGTGGCGTACGCACCATCACGGGCGTAGCAACGTCGATCACCGCGATTCTGGGCCGCGCTCTTCGTGGTCCAGTCGACACGCCGGTGGTTATCAACAGCAACGCCGACTTCCAGCGAGTCTTTGGCGGCTTGTGGTTGCAGAGCACGCTCGGTTACGCAGTCTCTGATTTCTTTCTGAACGGCGGCAGCCAGGCGATCATCGTGCGGCTGTTCAATCCGGAAACTGGCGGAGGCGCAGTTGCTGGAAAAGCGCAGTTGAATGTCGGCGGTTTGAGTTTGGAAGCGGCTGACGAAGGCGCCTGGGGCAGATCGCTCCGTGCGACTGTCAACAAGAACATTCCCGACGAAGTTGCGATCAGCATGGGTTTGCCGAAAGCCGATCTGTTCAACCTGATCGTCAGGGAAGTCGACGCGAACGAGGTCGTGATCAGATCCGAGACTTTTTCGAACGTCTCGGTGAAAGAGAGCGCGCGCCGTATCGATCGCGTGTTGAAAGACGACTCGCTGCTCGTGCGTTGGCGTGGCGCGTTTCCGCCGCCGGCGGCCCTACCACCGATCACTGCGGACGACGATGCTGCGTCCAAGAAGGCTCCTGATCTGATCGCGGCTAAGGACAAGTTTTCTAAAGCTGCAAGCAAGTTGCTCATTTTGGAAAAGAAGCTCTCGGACGCCGAAGCAAAGCTGGCTGCGCTGCAAAGTGCAAACCCGCCGGATCCGGCGGCGATTGCAGCCGCAACGGCCGCGCGCGACGCAGCAAAAACCGCTCGCGATACTGGAAAAACTGATTCCGATACTGCCAAGACGGAGCTGGACACAGTCCAGGGAGACTTCGACGACTTGATCATCGGCGGCTCTAACGGTCTGCCGATTAACGAAAACACTTTTACCGGCGGCGGCGATAAGTCGGGTCTCTTTGCACTCGAAAAAGCTGACCTCTTCAACCTGCTTTGCATCCCGCCATATCAACCCGGCGGCGATATCGACGACACGCTGATCGGCGCTGCCGCAGCCTACTGCGAGAAGAAGCGCGCGATGTTGATCGTCGATCCTCCAGCCGCGTGGAACACGGTCCAGGAAGTGATTGACGGACTGCCCGACATCGGCACGAGCAGCAAGAACTCGGCGCTGTTCTTTCCGCGCATACGCCAACCAAATCCGCTGCGTGAGAACAAGCTCGAAGAGTTTGTGCCGTGTGGCGTCGTCGCCGGCGTGTTCGCGCGCACCGATGCGCAGCGCGGCGTGTGGAAAGCGCCTGCGGGTCTCGACGCGACCCTCGTGAATGTTCCCGAGCTCACCATCTCGCTGACGAACGAAGAGAACGGCCAGCTTAATCCACTCGGCGTCAACTGCCTGCGCGTGTTTTCTGCCGCGGGCCGCGTTCTCTGGGGCTCACGCACGCTTCAGGGTAACGACCGGCTCGGATCGGAGTGGAAGTACGTTCCGGTGCGACGCACGGCGTTGTTCATTGAAGAGACGCTTTATCGCGCGTTGCAATGGGTCGTGTTCGAACCAAACGACGAACCGCTCTGGGCACAAATCAGACTCAACGTCGGCGCGTTTATGAATTCGCTGTTTCGACAAGGAGCGTTCCAGGGCCAGTCGCCACGCGAAGCGTACTTCGTCAAGTGCGACAAAGACACGACGACGCAGAACGACATCGATCGCGGCATCGTCAACATTCTGGTCGGTTTTGCGCCGTTGAAGCCGGCTGAGTTCGTAGTGGTCAAGATCCAGCAGATCGCCGGACAGATTCAGGTCTGAGATCTCAGATCTCATATGAAAGGAAATTCAAATGCCATCTAACCTTACGTTTCCCGGCGTTTACATTGAGGAGATTCCCAGTGGCGTTCGCACGATCGTCGGGGTCGCCACTTCGATCACTGCCTTCTTCGGCATGGCCCTGCGTGGTCCAAACGACGATCCGGTAGTGATCAACAGCTACGGCGATTTTGAACGCACCTTCGGCGGGTTGTGGGTCGACAGCTCACTCGGTTACGCCGTGCGCGACTTCTACCTGAACGGCGGCAGCCAGGCGATCATCGTCCGTCTTCATCGAAACGCAACGCCGGCCGACATCACGATCGGGGGCTTGCTGCTGGCCGCTGCAAACCCGGGCAAGTGGGGCAACAATCTTTCGGTCACGATCGATCACAACACGAAAGATCCCGCCAACAACAAACTCTTCAACATGCAGGTCGTCGAAGTCGATCCGGTGACGCAACAGGCATTGCGAGTCGAGAACATGTTGAATGTCTCTGTCGATCCGGCCGATGCGCGCTTCGTGCCCCTCGTGGTGCGAGACGATTCGCAGTTGATCGTCGTCAAGAAAGACAACCTGGGCAACTGGAGTGTTCCCGCCGCGCGACCGGCGCCGGGGACGACGAAGGCGACTGCCGCCAGTGGATCGGATGGCGTCGCCATCGATCAGAGCAGCTTCGTCGGCGGCACTCTCGAGACAGACAAGCGCGGTCTCTTCGCGTTGGAAAAAGCCGACCTATTCAACCTGCTTTGCATTCCACCTTACCGCGCCGACGGCAACGTCGACGTGCCGCTGATCGAACAGGCTTCCGTGTACTGCGAGAAGAAACGCGCGATGCTGCTGATCGATCCGCCTGCCGCGTGGGACACCGTCGCCGAAGTAATTACCGGCCTGCCGAATACTGGTCCAACCAGCAAGAACGCCGCGATCTTCTTCCCGCGTCTGCGCCAGCCGAATCCGCTGCGCGAGAACAAGCTCGAAGATTTCGTTCCCTGTGGCGCAGTGGCAGGCATTTTTGCGCGCACCGACGCGCAACGCGGCGTGTGGAAAGCGCCTGCCGGTCTCGATGCGACGCTCGTCGGCGTGCCGCAACTGACCGTCTCGTTGACCAACGATGAAAACGGACAACTGAATCCACTCGGCGTCAACTGCCTGCGCACAATGCCGGCCGTCGGCCGCGTCGTGTGGGGCTCACGCACGCTGCCGTGGCAACGATCAGCTGGCTTCAGAGTGGAAGTACGTTCCGGTGCGACGCACGGCGTTGTTCATCGAAGAGAGCTTTATCGCGGCACTGCAGTGGGTCGTGTTCGAACCGAACGACGAACCGCTCTGGGCGCAAATCCGACTCAACGTCGGCGCGTTTATGAATTCGCTGTTTCGACAGGGAGCGTTCCAGGGCCAGTCGCCGCGCGAAGCGTACTTCGTCAAGTGCGACAAAGACACCACCACGCAGAACGACATCGATCGAGGCATCGTCAACATCCTGGTCGGTTTTGCACCGTTGAAGCCGGCTGAGTTTGTGGTCATCAAACTGCAGCAGATCGCCGGACAGATCGAAACCTAATTGGAGGCACATAAGTCATGGCACAATTTAGTGTCAACATTCAGCCGCAACGATTCGACCCTTACAAGAACTTCAAGTTCCGAGATCAAATGGGACGGGCGATACGTGGCCGGGATCAGCAAATGCGGCTCGCTCAAGCGCACGACGGAAGTCGTCAAACATCGCGAAGGCGGCGATCCCAGCAGCACGCGCAAATCGCCGGGCCGCACCGAGTTTGAAGCGCATCACGCTCGAACGCGGCGTCACTCACGATCCCGAATTCGAGAAGTGGGCCAACAAAGTCTGGGACTTCGGTTCCGGGCTGGGCAAAGAAGTCTCGCTCAAAGACTTTCGCAAAGACATCATCATCGAGGTCTACAACGAGGCCGGCCAGAAGGCGATTGCCTACAAAGTCTATCGCTGCTGGGTCTCGGAATTTCAGGCGCTGGCCGATCTCGACGCCAATGCCAACGCCGTGCCATCCAGAACATCAAGCTGGAAAACGAGGGTTGGGAACGCGATCCCGACGTCGTCGAACCAGCCGAACTGGTGCTGCCGTAACCAACGCTCTGATGGGTGATGTCTGTGACGAGATGGATTTCAGCGACGAGCTTGCTGCAAGTCTGGGAGCGCGGGCAGCTTCAGGCGCCGGTCGAAAAGGCGCTGACGCTGCTCGCGGCCGCTTACCCGGAGGCGACGCGCGAAGAGTTGGCGATGTTGAGCATCGGCCGGCGCGACGCGGGTTTGCTTACGTTGCGCGAGGAGTTGTTTGGCGCGCAACTGAGCAGTCTCACCGATTGTCCGGCGTGCGGTGAGCAACTCGAGCTGAACTTCAACGTGGCGGACATTCGCGCCCACTCGCCTGCTTCGATAGGGCCGCTGTCGTTATGCGAGTCGGGTTACGAGCTGGAGTTGCGTCTCCCCAACAGTCTCGATCTGCTGCAACTGGTCCATTGTTCGACCCTCGGCGAGATGCGTTCGCAACTGTTTGCGCAGTGCGTTGTGAGTGTCACGCATGATGGCGAAGTTGGATCGGTTGCGAACATGCCGGACGAGATTGTGGACCATGCGATCGAGCGGATGGGTGAAGCCGATCCGCAGGCTGATGTCGAAGTCGATCTGAGTTGCCCGAATGCCGGCACGTGTGGCAGACGGGGTTCGACATCGTTTCTTACTTGTGGGGAGAGCTTCATACGTGGGCGGGGCAGATGTTGCGTGAGGTTCATCTGTTGGCGTCGAGTTACGGGTGGAGCGAGTCAGACATTCTGAACATGAGCGCGCCGCGACGGCGAGGCTATCTGGAGATGTTGGCGGGATGAGTGACTTTCTGACGAACCTGGTGATGCGGAGTTTTGCGCAGACGCCGTCGGTGCAGCCGGTGACGCTATCCGCCTACGCCGCGCCCGAGCCTCAGTACGATTATCCGGAATCTCAACCAGATCCGGCGCCGGTTCCACACGCAGAGCCCCCAGTGCAGAACACAAATGAAAACAAATTGGTAGTGGAAGAGGTTCAACCAACCGTAGCTTCACCTGCCGTTGTTCCGGTTGAGGTTCCTCAAAAAGCTGTAGTAGCTCGTGAGGATCGGACTGAAAATTCTGAGTCACCTCAACCGGATCTCCCGCAGAAATCCGTGGTCCCGAAACCTCGTGTCATAAGTAAGCCCGACAGAACGATCGTCGTGCCTGGGCCAACCAAAACGCAGCGCGAGATACAGGTGCAGAAAACAGAACCTGAAATCATCGAAAACGTCGTCGAACGCGTCGTCGATCGACCAATCATCAAGTCCAGGTCCAGCAAACAGCAACCCATCGTCGAGCACGTAGTCGAACAATCAACCGTCACGAACATCGAACGTCCTTCAGTTACATCGATCGAACGCTCGACAGTCACGATCGAAAACACAGAACAAGTCAGCAACTCGTTCACGACGCTCGTCCCGAAAGTCACGCCTCAATCATTACCGGCGCTACGAAATCCAAAACTCCGTTCCGCTCAACTCCCGGTCGACTCGTCCGTTGAACAAGAGACGTCACCGCCAATCCCGGCGCAGGAAACCGTAATCAACGTCGCCATCGGCCGCATCGAGGTGCGCGCGACGCCCGCTGACAAACCAAAGCGCGAGCGCCAGCCTGGTCCAAAAGTGATGACCCTCGATGATTACATGCAACAGAGAAGTCGAGGTACCCAGTGAGCAACCACCTGGCTATCGCCACTGTAACCGCTTCGCTGGCCCAGGTCCTTCAGGGCGAAGTCGAGAGGGACGTTCCCGGTTCCACGGTTACGACAGCACGACCTGACGCCGCCAACGCCGCGCTCGGCGGCACGCGCGTCAATCTCTATCTCTACCAGGTGACGCCCAACGCCGCGTGGCGCAACTCCGACCTGCCGACGCGCGCCGACAACGGCAGGCTGATGCAAAAGCCGCGCGTCGCACTCGACCTGCATTACCTGTTGACGTTCTACGGAAACGAAGCGCAGCACGAGCCGCAGCGAATGTTAGGCAGCGCCGTCCGCGCGCTGCATTCACGACCGGTGCTGGGGCGCGAACAGATTCGCCGCACGATCCTCAGTCCGGCGCTGCCGTTTCTCGCCACGTCGAACCTGGCCGAAGACATCGAGCTGGTGAAGTTCACGCCGACTTCGTTGTCGCTGGAAGAGCTGTCGAAACTCTGGGCCGTCTTCTTTCAAACGCAGTACACGCTTTCTGTCACTTACCAGGGCACCGTTGTCCTGATCGAAACTGAGGACACGCCTAGCTCGGCGCTTCCGGTCCTGGACAGCAACGTTTACGTGGTCCCATTCCGCGCGCCGGTGGTCCAGGAGATCCGGCTCGACGCGCCGGTTGCCGGTCCAATCATCTCGCTGAGCGACATCGTTATCCGCGGCCGGGCGCTGCGCGGCGACATAACCCAGGTCAACTTCGGATCGAGCACGTTGCCGCCGTTGATTCCCGCCGAGATCGGCGACACCGAATTGAAAGTTACTTTGCCTGGCGATCTGCGCGCGGGCGTGCAGGGTTTACAAGTCGTACACCAGTTTCTGATGGGCTCACCGCCGGCGCCGCATCGCGGTTTCGAATCAAATGTCGGCGCGTTTGTCCTCGCGCCAGTCATCACTCAACCGGCATTGCCTGTCTTTGTGCAGACGTCAGTCGATCCGGTGACGCTGTTGATCACGGGAACGGTCACGGTCAATTTCACGCCGCGTGTTGGCAGAAGACAGCGTGTGCGGCTCTTGTTGAATGAGTTTCAAGCACCCAACACGCGCGAGCCTTTTAGTTACGTCTTCACCGCTCCGAATGAGAATGGAATCCCGCCGGGTCCCGACGACACGGACATTATCGACTTCGTGATTACTGATGTGGCTGCGGCCACGTACCTCGTGCGTGTGCAAGTGGACGGTGCAGAGAGCCCGCTCGAACGAGACACGAATAACGCCAGCCCGACTTTCAACCAGTTCATTGGCCCACAGGTGATAATCGCATGAGCGCGACGAGCACATGGCAGGAAAATAATGCCCGCCACCTGGCGGCGGCGTTGAACTGGCTGCGTTTGTTATTGCAACGACAGGCGATGCGCGAATCCAGTCATTTGCAAGTGACGCCGCCGGCGCCGGCGCCCGTTGAGCCTGTCGTCGACGAACCAGACGAGCCATCGCTGTTAAAGCGTTTGTTTCGTCACGGTCAGGGCGCGGACAAATCTACGCCGATGCCCGCGGGCCTGTTGCTTCCGCCGAGCGACCAGTCACTCGAAGAGCAGATCGCCGAAGCCGCGAAAGCAGTGGATGCGGCAGCCACGATGACGCCGCCGCCGGCGTTGCAGATTCTCACCGATCGTTTTGGGTTGTCGCCATTCGAGCGTGACGTCGTGTTGCTCTGCGCCGCGCTCGAGCTCGACACCAGCATTGCGTCGCTTTGCAATCTCGCACAGGGTGGTATCAATCGTGCTTATCCAACCTTCGCCCTGGCGCTTGCGCTGTTCGACGATCCCGCATGGGAAGCGCTGTCACCCGAAGGTCCGATCCGCTACTGGCGTATCCTCGAGATAAACCAACCCGGAGCGCAGCCGCTCACGACCAGTGCGCTGCGAGCCGACGAACGCATTGTCAATTACCTAAAGGGTTTGAATTACATCGACGATCGGCTCACGCCTTTTCTGATGCCGCTTCAGCCTTCCAGCAGCGGTCTGCCGTTGCCAGAGTCGCAAGAGCAGGCGGCCGCGACGATCGTTCGCAAGCTACAGTCGCGAAGAGAGACGCCGCATTTGCCGGTGGTCCAACTGCCGGGCAGTGATTCGGCGAGCAAGCAGTTGATTGCGTGGCACGTCGTCACGGCCCTGGGACTGCGTCTCTATCGTTTGCCGGCCGAGTGGCTGCCGGCGAATGCTGCCGAGCTGGACACGCTGGCGCGGTTTATCAATCGCGAAAGCGCGCTTATGCCGGTTGCTTTCTACGTCGACTCCGCCGAGGTCGAAAAATCGGGTGGCGAACCGCGGGAAAACAGTCGTTCCTCGATCCTGCAACGTTTTCTCACGCGCATGAACTGCCTGACGTTTCTCGATACGCGCGACGTGCGCACGTTCTCGACCGCCGATTCGATCATTGTCGACGTCGCCAAGCCGACGCGCGTCGAACAGCAATCCGCGTGGGAACAATCGTTGTCTGATTCCGTCGTCGAGAGCCCCGGTCAACTCGCAGGCCAGTTCAACCTTGGTCTCGACGAGATCGATCGCATCGCTAACACGATCGAGGTTGACGTTACGGACGGCGATCTTCGCACGCCGCATCAACGACTTTGGGACGAATGTCTCGCCAGCACCCGTCCGCGTCTCGACGAGCTCGCTCAACGACTCGATGCGAAAGCGACGTGGGCCGACCTGGTCCTGCCCGCGCAGGAGATGCATCTCTTGCGGCAGATCGCGTCGCAGGTGAGTCAACGCGCGAAGGTCTACGAAGAGTGGGGCTTCAGCAAGAAGATGAATCGCGGGCTCGGCATCAGTGCATTGTTCGCCGGCGACAGCGGCACAGGCAAGACGATGGCGGCGGAAGTTATCGCCAACGAGCTGCGCTTGAACTTGTATCGCATCGATCTATCGGCAGTGGTAAGCAAGTACATCGGCGAGACTGAAAAGAACCTGCGCCGGCTGTTTGACGCTGCTGAAGACGGCGGCGCAATTCTGTTTTTCGACGAAGCTGACGCGTTGTTCGGCAAGCGCAGCGAGGTTAAAGACAGTCACGATCGTTACGCCAACATCGAGATCAACTACCTGCTGCAACGTCTCGAGGCTTACAGCGGTCTCGCGATCCTCGCCACCAACATGAAGAACGCGCTCGACGCCGCGTTCACGCGCCGGCTGCGTTTCATCGTCAACTTTCCGTTTCCGGGTTTGGCCGAACGCCGCGAGATCTGGCGCGAAGTGTTTCCACCCGAAGCGCAGACACGCGGTTTGGATTTCGATCGACTGGCGCGTCTCAATCTCACCGGCGGCAACATTCACAACGTCGCGCTGAACGCCGCGTTCCTCGCCGCGCGATCGAACCAACCGGTGACGATGCCTTTGGTCTTTGAAGCGGCGCGCGCGGAGTTTGGAAAAATCGAACGCCTCGTCAGTGAAGCAGATCTCTTCTGGCCCGAAAAACAGGAACTGACGGGCGACAAGGAGGCGGCGGCGTGAAGATCAACATTCAAATCGATCGCCTGGTCCTTGACGGTTTCGACCTTTCGCACGGCCAGCGTCCGCTGGTGCAGGAAGCGTTTGAGCGTGAGCTGGCGCGGCTGCTGGTTCGCGATGGTTTGAATAACGAGTTGTCGTCTGAAGTGCGATTGCCTTCGTTGCGCGTGCCGTCGATGCAAGTGGACAACACAAACAATCCGGATTCATTCGGGACGCAGGTGGCGCAAGCAGTTCACAGAGGCATCGGACAATGACGCAACACGCCGCACAACATGCGCCAGTCCGAAGCGCTGCCTCGTTCGGAGGCGGCGTGCTTCAGAATAGCTTTCCGAGTGTTCCCTCGATTGTGAACGATGTGGCGAACTCTGAGGGCCAGCGACTTGACGACTCGATGCAGGTCTTTTTCTCAGGACGTTTCGCACATGATTTCAGCGGAGTCCCCGTTCATTCGTCCGCGCCTGTCACGCCAACCTCGGTAAGCTCCGCTCGCAACCGCTTTGAAGATGAAGCAGATCGCATTGCCGACAGTGTGATGACGCACGAGCCGGCAGAGACGGGTCACGTCGATTTGAGTTCCGTTCGTATTCACACGGGTTCGCGGGCGGCTGCCGCAGCGCGGGCAGTCAACGCGCGTGCCTACGCAGTCGGTCGAGACGTTGTTTTCGGAGAAGGTCAGTACCAGCCCAGTTCGTCAGCAGGCCGTCGGCTGCTGGCCCATGAGTTGGCCCACGTGCTTCAAAGCAACGGCACTGGAACACAAGTGCAGCGAGAAGTTTTTGAGACCAACTTCCCGGGCGGCGGCCGAGTTGATGAAGAGCGCACCGGACATCATCGCGTCTGGAACTTCGACGTCGGCCAGGACAAGCTCAAACCGGAACACATTAAGGCGCTGAAGGATCTGGCGAAGAAGCTTAAAGACTCGCTCAATCCCAACGACCCTGAAGAGCAAGTGGATCTCGAAGGGCAGGCCAGTTCCACCGGCACGGCCGAGAGTAACGAAGCTCTTGCCGAGAGACGCGCACAAGCCGTGAAGAAAGTGCTGACGGATGAGTCTGTTCCGGCAAGCAAGATCCGGATCACAGTCGTCGGCGAAGCGAAATCGGAAGTCGGAACGACACAGGAAAACTTCGCTCGCAGTCGTGCAGTGCGTGTGCTGTCTGTGCCGCGAACGAAACTCACGCCGCCCGCAACGCCGCCGGCGCAAAGCGGCGCCTGTCAGCCTGGCATCGACGGCCGTGATTTGAAGCTTGATATCGTCGGGGATCAAGTCGGGCTAACGACCGAAACAACACCGTCCGGCCAGCAATTCATCGTGCTGCGCGCCGGCACAACGACGACGCCGGGGATCACCGTCACGGCATCGGCGATGATGACGCCTCGCGGCTGTGGTGAGCTGAGCTTTGTTCAGAATGTGCTGACCTTCCGTCAAATCGTCTACAAGGATGGCAGTCGAAACACTTTTGAATCGTCGGGCTTTGTGCTGGATGGAGGCGATCCTTACGACTGCAAATTGGGGCCGGGCTTCTTTGTCGCAACCGATGGTCCAGGGATGGGAGTGAATCCCAGGCAGCAGCCGCGCATCAGCACGATGGAAGTGCGTGAAGACTTCAGGATGTTTCTGATGTTCCAGCCGCCCGATGGACCAAGGCGAACACACCAGGTCGCCGAATGGCGCTGGGCTGGACAAGCGCGAAACGACAATCCGGAACAGGATAAAGGCTCGCTGGCGCTTGATAAGAGTGTTTCGCGAATTACGCCGCAAGCCGGCAGCGGGTTCTTTACCGCAACTCCGCCGGCCCTTAGTCCAAACGTGGCGAGTTTGTCATGGGTGACGGATAAATCTGCCAATCCTTCTCCCGATTCGGACGCAGCGAAGCTGATTGGTGGTTTAAATGCGGCACGTCCAAAAGTCATTAATGGCAATCCCTGTCCCAAGCCGCGTCCCCCTAAGCCGAAACAGCAATCACCGGCGCTGCCATCACAATCACCGGCCACGAGGGAAAAGATTTAGCACGCATGAGCAGCAGAACGACAGATTCGCATGGTCCATCCTCGCCGGCAGTTGCCGGACGATCGGGACTCCTCTTGCAGCGCAAATGCGGTTGCGGGCAGCACACTGTCGGCGGCAACGACTGCTCCAGTTGCGCGAAGAAGAAAGGCTCGTTACAGCGCAGCTCGCTTGGTCCGGAAACGGCTAGCCAGGCGCCGCCGATCGTTCACGACGTGCTCAACTCGCCGGGCCAACCGCTCGATAGATCCACGCGCGCTTTCATGGAGCCGCGCCTCGGTCACGACTTCAGCGGCGTGCGTGTTCACACGGATCGACATGCAGATGAATCGGCGCGTGCTGTCAACGCGGCGGCTTACACGGTCGGACAGGACATCGTCTTCTCTAACCAGTTGTTTCGACCAGCCGAAGCGAGCGGCCGGCAGTTGCTGGCCCACGAGCTTACGCACGTAGTGCAGCAGAGCCGTGGCCCTGCGACATCTCTCGATCGTCTGAGTGTCGGCGCCGGGAATAGCCCCCTCGAAGCGGAGGCCGATAGCGTTGCCGCGAGTGTCATGTCGAATAACGGGACTAAACCCGCGATGAATTCTGCGCCGCTTCTCTCGCGCCTCGATCCCGACGCAGTGGGCCACACTATGACTCTCGGTGTCGCTGCTCGAACCGGTCTCCAGTTTCATCCCACTAACGTGACTGACACGCAGATCGGCGTCGTTTCCGTCATGGGAGGATTGCTGAGTGAAGGCGTCGATCGTCTCAACGTGATCATAGGCCAGGACCTTACGCCGCGATCGATGGCGAGGATGTTGTTGCCGCTTTGGAACAGCGCGATCGCCGCGATTCCACCGGGCGCGCCTCCGGCCATCGTTACCGCACGCACGCCGCTGACCGAAGAAGAGTTGGCCCAGGGACTGCTGGTCTATAACCGTTTCTACCTGGGCCTTCCTACTATGACCAACTGGCGCGCGGGTCTGCGTTTTCCATTGCCGGCGGAAATTGACACCACGACCGGCATGACCACCGTAAATCACCTCCAGATTCGCGGCCTGGCAAGCGGCTTTAATGCTGCCTGGACGCCGATCCTGGACATGCAGGCAAGCGCGGTTGCGGCTGTTCCCGCGGCGACACTCACGGCCGATGTAACTAATTTCTTAGCTACTCAGACTACCGCCCGGGCCCGTGGCACTGCCCTCGGAACGCGCTCGTCCACGAATGCGATCGACGCGCTGCCGTTTGTTCAGGAGACGTTTCGACAACTGGGAGCGGGCGGCTTCGATGTGGCCCTCGCTTTTGTCGACAACCTTCTCGCGCCCGCATTGACTCGACTCGGCGATCAGCAGGAAGGGTCAGCGATTCTGATCACCGCCGCAAACGTCATCGCAGCCGGGCCTGGACCGTTGAGCCCGACACAACAGGCCACGTCGGATCGAGTTGACAACGCAATTCTGATGGGAACGGGAACACCGCCGCCGACAGCGACTCGCACTCAACCGCTGAAGACGATCACCGTCGACACGATCAAGCTCGACGGATCGACTCATAACCCCGCGACGGACGTTCAAGTCGCCAGCGCGATCTTTTCGCAGTGCAACGTTCGCGTGCAGCATGGCGTAAACGCGACGGCCACGCCTGCGGAGACAACCGGTTGGCTCCGCAATACTGACCTTCGTTCGAACAATAACTGTAGCGGCCCATCGACTGAAGAACGGAATCTCTTTACCGGCGCCAGCGCCACCTACAGGTTCGGCGCGAGGTTCCGCGCGTTTTACCCGGCCACCTTCAGCGGGGTGAATGGCAGCGGTTATTCGTGTATCGCTTCAGATTCGCCGCATCGTCTGATGCGCAATACCGCCGTAGTGCAAAACGACGGCGACACCGATTCACTGGCCCACGAGTTGGGTCACATCCTGATCAATCTTGGACCACACACGCGCACCGGCTTGATGAGCCCACGGCCCGCGGCGCCTGCCTGGCGCGTTGACGAAATCAGCGACCGGCATTGCACGAGGCTTTACACCAACGCGTGAGAAACGTGATGAGCAACCGAGTGATGCAAACAGCAAGCTTCGCGCCCATCGTGCAACCGGCCTCCGGCCTGTGGTTGCAGCGGAAGTGCGCCGCTTGCAGCAATCACACCGTTGCCGGCGGCTCGTGTTCCGGTTGCGCAAAGAAGAAGGAAGAGTCGTTACAGCGACGAGCAGCGGGCATTGAAGGCACAACTGAGATTCCACAGATCGTGAACGAAGTGCTCAACTCGCCGGGCCAACAGCTCGACACGGCGACGCGCGCGTTCATGGAGCCTCGTTTTCATCACGACTTCAGCCGTGTGCGCGTACACACTGACGCAAAGGCGGCGGAATCGGCGCGCACCGTCAATGCGCACGCCTACACCGTCGGATCGCACATCGTCTTCAACACCGGCCAGTACCTGCCGGCCACCAAAGCCGGTCAGAACCTGTTGGCCCACGAGCTGACCCACTTCTTGCAGCAATCGCACGGGCTCACACGCTCCGGCCTGTCTGGCGTTGGACCAGCAAACGACCAGTTTGAACAGCAAGCCGACGCGGTCGCGCACGCGATTGTGAACGCCCCCGGCAAGCCGGTCGTCAACAGCACGGTCCGGCCACTCATTCCCGGCACGCACCAGGTCGTCCCCAGCAATGGACCCCCACCGCCGCGGCCACGCCTGCAACGCAAGAACAGAACCGACGATCACTTCGCGGATTCGTTTGAAGATGGCGAGATAGTGCCGGCCGCCGCGACCTTTGTACCACCGCCAGCCTGCCCGAAAGTGCCGACGAAACGCGGCGACGATATTCCTGATCCGATGTGCCCGACTGCCACGCATACGGGCGCCAGAGAGGTAGCTCGTTTCGATTTCTGTCTCGATTCGGATCAGTTAACCGATCCCACGCAGTTGAGCACTATCGGGATGATCTTGAGACGTTTCCATCGAGGAACTCGCTACCTGATTCATGGTTATGCGAGTCCCGAAGGGAAACGAGAATACAACTTCCGGCTCGCGTGTCATCGCGCGATAACGATAGCTAATGCTTTTCGGGAGGCGCTGCTGGTGCGTTTGAGAACGGCTTCAAGCGACCCCGATATGCTCCAGGCGGAAGCTGAGAGTAAGGTCGAGACTGCGTCTCAAGGTCCAACCAGCGAGTTTGGCAAGCCGGAATCTAATCGGGTCGCCGTGGTCTACGCACAGGTTCCCGGTAGCGACGGCCCGGAGCCTGATTGCGACAGCGCGCCACGCAAACTCGGCGACCTCCAACCAGAAATCAACTGCGATGTGCCCCGGACGAAAGTCGACTACACAAGTCCCGGACCGCAGTTGGCCCAGTTTAACTTCTGCCTCGATTCGGATGTCTTGAAAGGCGGCAAGCCGGCGGACATTCGCAGTTTTGCTCACAGCCAGGCAGCCGGCACGGAATTCGTGGTCCATGGCTTTGCGAGTGTCGAAGGTGACGCGGAGTACAACCGTCGGCTTTCGTGCCACCGGGCGCAGCGCATTTTCCGCGAACTGATCAATGCCGGAGTTCAGGAGCAACAGATCCCCGAGGTGTCTGGGCGCGGCGAAAGCAAGTTGTTCGGGAAGAAACCGGAAGACAACCGCGTCGTCGTCGTGTTCGCAAAGGGCGGCGAGGTCAGCGCGATTCCGGGTGGAACGCTACCGGCAAGCACACGGGAGCAGAAACTCGCGATCCGCGATGCAGCGATCGCTCGCATCATGTCGGGACAATACAATCTCGGCGCCGATGCTTACATCTCGTTCTGGACCTGCGGCCACGCCGCAACCGTGCGGCAGGCTGTCGAACGCCTGACGATCGAAGTCGACGAAGGTAATTCAAACAAGCGGCCGAGACAGGATGCCCTCGGCACAGAGGAAGGTTTCGGTCCCAACTTCGTCAGGATCTCGAATGTCGCTCTGCGCGCAACAAACGCCATCGAGTGCGTCATGGGCCGCATCGTCGACATGTCGTTTCATCATGCGGTCCTCGGCAATCGTGAACTGCCAGCCGATCTGACGACGCCGTTCGATAGGAGAGCAAAAGCGAAGGATCCTCTTCTCGATTTCAACAACAAAGAAGCGCGTCACCAGGCCGGCCTGCACCTGATTAGCCTGGCAGGTTTGTCCGCGTGTACAGGAAGAGGCACGACGCCGGGTATGGAACGAGGAACCGAACCGATTGGTATCGATCCACCGCGTTCGGACGATCCACTCGCCGGAAGGGTGCCATGGTGTACTCAGGCGCCGGAAACCACGCGGCTGCACCCGCCGGCCGACGGCGCGAAAAAGCGCGAGGCGCCGATTTTCGAAGTGGTCGGCACGCCGACGTACACGCCCTTCAACGGCAATCTGGAAACGAATTTCGAGTCGGCCGGGCTGCGCGAGTCATTCGCCAATCTCGTTACAGATCCTAACAAGAGCGTTCTCATTCCGAGTGCCACAGTTCAGCTAAAGGGAGAGCCTGAAACTTTCAAGGACTACGAAATCGGCTTTATCCAAACGGTGCTCGATGACGAAACACAGGTCGACTACGACAGCGGACATGTTGTCATTCAAAAACTTCCCACGCCGATCCGTCCGGCCCAGATGAGAGGCGAGCCGCTGGTAGCGCCTCCATGGACCACGGCAAGCGCCATGAAGCGGCCGGACACGAAGGGCAGAGTTGACGTGCGGCCCATTGGCCTGGGGCTGAACACCGAAGCCGCTCTTGCATTGCGTAATCTCGATATGGGCAGGGCGAATGCCGCCGTGCAGGAATTCAATCGCGACACAACCATTGCAATCTGGCTAATCGCTCGGCGGCTGGGTGCTCCACTCGACCGTTTCTCAGTGCGCTTCCTCGACGGCGTCACTTACAACCTGATGCAGACCGCCTGGCTCGAACACAGGCACGTCAAGGGAGAACTGGAACAGACCAGCGGTCGCGGCAGCGAAGAGCATGATCTGCCGCTGTTTCTTGGCGGTTTCCTTGCTTCAAAGCCCTCCTTGCTGCCGGAAGATCCGTCGTCCGCCCGCCTGCTTGGCCCAAACGCCAACGATATTAGTGTGCGCACCCAGGTGCGCAAGATCAATGAACCTGAAGCAGCGACGGAAGCCGATATGGATCACCACCAGCTCAAAGCAGCCGTGCAGGAGATTCTCGACAATGTCGAGATGTACGAAAGCGATGAGATGGCGCGTTTCGGTGTTTCCGATGGCATCATGCCGCGACTCGGATTCGACTTCATCCCGCTCACCATCACGATGCCGTTCATTCGAAGTACCGGGCGACTGGAGAACACCGATCCCAATGCGCTTCAAAAGAAAATAGTGATCAAGATAACTGGTCCGGGGCTGGGATTCGATGCCGCTCACGCGCTGGCCCGGGTGTTGGAGTTTCGCATCAGAACCCGAACCGCGGTGAATACACGTTTCAAGGTGCGACCATCGCTTATTTCCGGCACCGGCGACGTCGGCGATGTGGTTGTAAACCTTGAGCCGCGCAAGCCAGGGCAAGGCGAACAACTACCGGAAAGTGATTTAACCAAGCGGCCGGAAGTCATAAACGATATGGCTGAAGCGTGGGCCTGTACGTTGGCGACTGAGGAGAGGATTGAGGAGTTTTTTGGCGCGAGAGAATTCGGTCGTTCGTATGCGATGGATCGCAATCGGGGATTGCACCCTGAACCTTCAGATCGTCTTGTGATGGGCGAGGAAAGCCTGGATGAAGGGCACAAGTTGGATCTCCCGTGCCCACGTCCCATCGCCGGTGTGACGATGGGCGGCTTCCACACGCATCCCGATGTTCAGATCCCGCCGGTGCCTTCGGAGGACGATGATAAGGATGACGATCTGGATTACGCGCGTGGTTGCGGTAGTCAGGCATACATCGTCACCGATTACAAGGCGTTTCGCTATTTCGCGGACGGCCGTGTCGATCCGAACCCAACTCAGTTGCCGAAGGTCAAGAACTGCGATGGGAAACATCTCCAGGACAACAACGTCGTGGATCCAAACAAGCCGCGTAAGCCTCGCAGCGAGTAGGAAGCTGTAGATGAAAGACACACTCGACTCCAAGAAAGATGCTCCGGTGCTGCGCACGAATGGTGTGCTGCAACGCAAGTGTGCAGGCTGCGGCAATCACACTGTCGCCGGCGGTGAGTGTAGCGAGTGTAAGAAAAAGGGTCATTTGCAGACGAAGCTGAACGTCGGCAGCGCGGGTGATGTTTACGAACAGGAAGCGGATCGAGTTGCCGATCAGGTTCTTTCATCTTCGCCGCAGCGTGGAGTCAAGGGAGCGCCGGTGCAAGTGCAACGTTTTGCGGGTGGACCGCAGTCGCAAGACACATCCGCGCCGGGCAGTGTTGACAGCGCATTGTCTGGATCGGGATCGCCGTTGCCCACTTCTGTGCGCGAGAACATGGAACAGCGTTTTGGACACGACTTCTCTCAAGTGCGCGTCCATTCAAGTAACTCTGCTGCGAGGTCTGCACGAGACGTAAACGCCAGCGCGTTTACCGTGGGCCACGACATCGTTTTTGGCGCTGGACAGTTCACGCCCGGCACGCATGAAGGACAACGTTTGTTGGCCCATGAGCTGACGCACGTCGTCCAGCAACGCACAGGGCTCGTTTCCGGAGTGCAACGAGCGCCCGAAGCCTGCAAGACCGCGAAACAAGATGTTGTCAACCAAGGCATTCTCGACGAAGTCAGCGCTGCCGCTGCGAACCAGGAACAGTTGCCCAAACTTTATCTCGCCCTGAAACGTGCGCGCGCTTGTTTCGCCAGTTTCGACGAGGCCGCTTTCCTCGCACTCGTGCCGGAAGGAACGACGATCTATACAGACGCCAACCGGAAAGAGGTCCAAAAGGGCCACTCCAAAGCAGCCAAGACAGACGATCGCACACTTGTGTGGGCTGAAAGTCTGAAGTCTTTTGCCGGCTACATTGGCAGCGGGTTCGACACGGCCAACCGACTTCTCGGCGGCGCAAACCGGCGCAAGCTCGGACTGACCCTCGCGCCGTCGCACAAACATTTCAGCAAATTCTCCGACAAGCAGAACGAGTCGCTGCATCGCGGAGACGCGCAACAAGCCTTCTCCGAGTCGAACGTGCTCGTGTTTTCCGGTCACCAGTACGCGCAATACAACCTGCCCGGCGTTTGGAACACCGGCGACTGGGACGTCACGCTCGACGTGCGCGGCATCACTGGTCCACTCGACAACGTGAGACTTCTGATCAGCACGAGCTGCGCCACGCTTTGCAAAGAAGCCTACGAAGTTTGGAAGAGCATTTTCCCGAAAGGAATCTTTCTCGGCGCCGCGCGCTCGACTCCGCTCAAGGGCTCGACGCTCGCGAACGCGTTCGTCAAGAACCTGCCGCCCGATCTGCTGTTCGACGAAGGCGCGCCCGGTATTTCCAGTGCGATCTCGGCGTGGAAGACGGCAGTGGAGAAGACACAGTCGAGTGCAGTGCGCGGCGGCGTGCTCGATATCGCAGCGGGAACTATCGAGTACTGGGATGGGAAGAAATGGATCACGGTCAACGCCACCGATGCGGAGAACGATTGCTATCGCAAAGGCGACTACGCGCCAGGTGTGCCTGATCCAAGAATTGACACCGGAGCTGAGTAAGTGAGTTGTCGCAGATGAACAACGGGAGAGAATTGTGAGCACGTTTCCTGGTTCACCACGCCTGCTAAAAGGCGCAATCATCGGGCTCGATCCCGCCAAGCCACTCGCCAGTGTGGTCGTGTTTCAGTACAACCCCGACACGCTGACGCGGCGTGTCGAGGCACGGTCGAGTGGCGGCGGCGACAACGCGGATCGCTCGGAAGCTTTTCGTCTCACTGGTCCACCCAAGGAGACGATCTCGATCAGCGTCGAGATCGACGCCACCGATCAGTTGGAACAAGCGAACCCGCTGGCTGTCGTTTCGGGAATCCATCCAACGTTGGCGGCGCTCGAAATGCTGCTTTACCCGAGCAGCGCGCTAACGATCGCGAACACCGCCCTCGCGATGGCCGGCAACCTGGAGATCATTCCGCCCGAAGCGCCGCTCACGCTCTTCTTCTGGGGACCGGCGCGTGTGTTGCCAGTGCGCATCACGAGTCTGAGCATCACCGAAGAAGCCTACGACACGTTGCTCAATCCGATTCGGGCCAAAGTGGATCTCACTTTGAACGTGCTGAGTTATTTCGATCTGAAAGTCACGAATCCGGGCTACCAACTCTTCCTCGCGCACCACATCGCGAAAGAAGTTTTGGCGAACACGAACATTGCGAACAGCGCAGAGAATGTGATCGGCGCGATGAAGCTGTTTTAGCTTCGATTTTTCTGAGGTCTAACATGACATTTCCTCGAACCAGCCGTTACTACAACATCGAGATCGTGAAATACGTCGCGTCCGATCAGCGCGAGATCGTCTACCTGCGCCGGCGTTTCCTGCCGCGCACCGTCGCCGGCTCGATCATCGCCGAACACAATGTCGAGGAAGGCGATCGACTCGACAACGTCACCGCGAAGTATCTCGGCGACCCGGAACAGTTCTGGCAAGTGTGCGACGTGAACGACGCGATGCGACCCGACGAGCTGACAGAAGAGATCGGCCGGCGACTGAAAGTCGCGATGCCCACTGGAGGTCAATGAAGTGCCGGATCTTGGCGTGAGAATGCAACTCCTGATCGGCGCGAACGTGCCTGTGCCCGCGCCGTACGAGGTGATGGACGCGTTCCGCGCGCTCGAGGTGCGTCACAACGATCGCGAGCGCGACGTGTTCGATATGGAGTTCAGTCTGGGTAAAGACTCGCTGCTCGATTACGGTTTGATACTAAACGGTTACTTCGATCCGCCAAACCGCATCGTCATCGCCGTGTTGATGGGCGTGTTGCCGGAAGTGTTGATAGACGGCGTGGTCACGAGTCATCAGGTGATGCCGAGCAACAAACCGGGCGAATCGACGTTGCGCATAACCGGCGAAGACATCAGTCTCCGTTTGGACCTCGACCCGGCGAGCACGACGCACGCGAACCAGCCCGATTCAATCATCGTCCAAAAGATTCTGGCGAACTATCTCCAGTACGGCATTACGCCAAACGTCACGCCGACGACCGACGTGCCGATCGAAGTCAACCGCGTGCCGTCGCAGCAGGAAACTGATCTCGCTTACATCCGCCGGTTAGCCGCGCGCAACGGTTTCGTCTTCTATATCGAGCCACTGCCTGCGCCTGGATTTTCGACGGCTTACTTCGGACTCGACAACCGGCTCGGAGTGCCGCAACCGGCCTTGTCGATCAACATGGGACCGCAGTCGAACCTGGATCAGCCGATCAACTTTCACTACAACGCGCTTGGTCCAATCGCGCCGCGCGTCACGATTCTTGACCCGATCACCAAGACGCCGATTCAGATTCCGGCGCCGAGCGGATTGCGTCCTCCGCTGGCCATGCGTCCCGCGGCGCCGCTCAGAACGTCGGTTGCACGTGACACTGCGAACCTCGATCCGAGTCAGGGAATGTTGCGCGCAGCGTCGTCGGCTACCGATTCGTCTGATGCAGTCACCGCCAGCGGCAATATCGATGCGGTGCGTTATGGCCAGGTGTTGCGTTCGCGACGATTGGTCGGCGTGCGTGGTGCAGGGCTCAGTTACAACGGCAACTATTACGTCAAACAGGTGACGCACCAAATCCGGCGCGGCGAGTACAAACAAAGCTTTCAACTATCGCGTGAAGGGCATGGATCGCTTACGCCGGCGGTAGTGCCGGCGTTGAGTTGATGAACTAACCATGAGCAAACAGGGACCACCATTTATTGGGAAGTTTCGCGCCACGGTGAGCGACAACCGCGATCCGCTGATGAAAGCCCGCGTGCGCGTGAAAGCGCCGGACGTTTACGGCGAGGAAGAAAGCGGCTGGGCGTTGCCGGCGCTGCCGTACACCGGCAACGGCGTTGGTTTGTTTTTAGTGCCGCCGACCGGCGCATCGGTGTGGGTCGAGTTTGAACATGGCGATCCCGATTACCCGATCTGGGCCGGCGGTTTCTGGTCCGAGACTGAAGTCCCCGCGTCGCCGGGAATTCCCGAGATCAAGATTCTCAAGACTGATACAGGAACGATCAAGATCGACGACACGCCCGGCGCCGGTGGCATCACGATCGAAACGACTGCGGGAATGAAGATCAAGATCGATACCACCGGCATCGAGATCAACGACGGCCTGAACGGTAGCGTGAAACTCCAGGGTCCAAAGGTCTCGATCAATGGCAACGCATTCGAGGTGACTTAATGCCAGGTTTTCTACTCCATCTCGGCGCGCAGGTGTTGTGCGCTCATCCGCCCGGACAGGCAACGCCCGTGGTTACCAATCCGCGCGTGAAAGTCAACGGCCAACCAATCGTGACGCAAACAAGCCAGTACGCGGTCGCGGGTTGTGCGCTCACCGGCACGCCGACCGCGCCTTGCGCGACCGCGTCGTGGATCACTGCGGCGACACGAATTCGAGCGGGTGGTGTTCCAGTGCTGTTACAGGACAGCCAGTCAGTTTGCGCGCCCACCGGCACGCCGCTCACCGTCATGGTCACGCAATTGAGAGTGAAGGGAACGTGATGAACATCGATTACCCATTCGACATCGACGGCAGCGGACGCACCGCGACGACGGACGATAACGATCACATCCGCGACATGATCGAGCAACTGTTGTTCACCAATCCCGGCGAACGTGTGAACCGGCCTGACTTCGGTTCGGGTCTTTTGAAAATGGTCTTTGCTCCAAACAGCGCGGGACTTGCGTCGACATTGCAAGGCGCGGTGCAAGCGGCGATTCAACGCTGGCTCGGCGATCTGATCGAATTGAAAACGCTTGAAGTGCAGGCGGAAAACTCGACGCTGAGTCTCACGTTGAGCTACCTGGTCCGCAGGACAAACGAGGTTCGAACCACTGATATCTCGCGCGCGATATAGCGAGAGGAAAAGCGCGTTATGAAGACTCCAGAACTCTGCAACGTAGATTACCGGCGACACCTGGTCCGCGAGAAGACCGACTCGTATGGCCGTCTGACCCTCAACGGTCTCGACTATCTCGAAGTCAGCGACGACCAACGCCAGTTGCGCGTTTTCTTCCTGGGCAAAGCGCCGAATCCGATCAGCAAGAAGAACTTTGTGATCAGCGGCGGCCAGCGCGTCACGGACATCAGGGTCATCGACATCGACGTCTGTCGCGTTGGCGGGAAGGATCTCGACGACTGTTTGACGATCACCGTCGACCAGCCCGGCGACTTCTCTGAATACGTGTTGCGCATCGTCGAGCTCGATAAGAAAGGACATCCGACGAACCGTCCGTTGCGCGGTTTCGATCGCCGTTTTGCGCAACTCGTTTTCTCGTTCAAGGCGGGTTGTCCGAGCGATCTCGATTGTCTGCCGCGAAGCGCTTGTGTTGCGACGCCTCCGCCGCCGATCGATCTGAATTATCTGGCGAAGGACTATGCGAGTTTTCGCCAAACGATTCTCGATCGAATGGCGTTGACGATGCCTGACTGGAAGGAACGCCATGTTCCGGACATCGGCATCGCGCTTGTCGAGGTGCTCGCGTATGCGGCCGATCATCTTAGTTACTACCAGGACGCAGTCGCCACCGAAGCCTATCTCGACACGGCGCGCCAACGAATCTCAGTGCGCCGTCACGCGCGGCTCGTCGATTACAAAATGCACGAAGGCTGCAACGCGCGCACGTGGGTCTTTGTGGAAACGATCGGCGGTTCGATCGAGCTAAAGCGCAACGAGTTTGCGTTTATTGCCGGACTGAAGAAGGCAGCCGCCGAGACTGGCGGCGTGATCACGCGCGATGGTTTGCGGCGATTGAATCCTGCCTTGCGCAAGTATGAAGTCTTCGAACCGATGGGCACAGCCGCGGAATTCAACTTCACGGAAGCGCACAACCGCATTCTCTTTTACACCTGGGGCGACTTTGAATGTTGCCTGGCGAAAGGATCGACTGGCACGACGTTGATCGACGAGTATCTTCCCGATCCGCCGCCGCCGAAGGGCGGCTACAAAAAGCCCGTCGCGAAGAAGCCGGCCGAGAAGCGACGCAAGCTGAATCTTCGCGAGGGCGACGTGCTGATCTTCGAAGAAGTGATGAGCCCGAAAACCGGCGAAGCCGCCGATTCGGATCTGACTCGCCGTCACGCTGTGATGCTGACGTGCGTCACGCCCGACGTCGACGAGCTCACGGGCCAGCCGATTCTTCAGATCGAATGGGCCGAAGCCGACGCACTGCCTTTCACGCTCTGTATTTCCGCAACCGGCAGCGCGCCCGACTGCGAAAAGCTGGAAAACATCACGATCGCGCGCGGCAACATCGTGCTCGCCGATCACGGCCGCACGATCGGCGGACGCGTTGTCGACGATCGAACGGAAGAAGACCTCGGCTGCGTGCCGCCGGAAGAGTCGTTGTCCGAATGCGATTACGTGTCGTGTGCGCCTGAAGTGACTGTCGTTGCGGGTCGATATCGTCCGGTGTTGAAAGAAGATCCGATAACGCACAGTCAGTGGCTGCCGCACGATGGCCCGCTGAATCCCTGTTTGACTAACGAACTCTCGGCCAGGGACCTGATGCAACAGGACCCGCGCAAAGCGTTACCGCAGATCACGTTGATCAGTCGTGTTCCAGGCGATGCGACGGATCTTTTCTGGAAACCGCGTTACGACTTGTTAGGCAGTCTGGCCGACGATCTTCATTACGTCGCCGAGATCGACAATCGCGGTCGCGCGAACCTGCGATTCTCGAACGGCGAGATGGGCCGTGCGCCGATTGCCAGCGAACAGTTTCGCGCTCGTTACCGGATCGGCAACGGCAATGCCGGTAATGTCGGCGCTGAAGCGATCTCGCACATCGTCTTGAAGAACAATCTCAGCGGGCTCCAGTTGCGTCCTCGCAATCCGATCTCGGCGGCCGGCGGCATTGAACCGGAAGAGACGGACCGCGTCAGGCTTTTTGCGCCGTACGCGTTTCGCACCGATCTGCAACGCGCGATCACGGCTGAAGACTACGCCGAGTTGGCCCAACGCCATCCACAAGTGCAGAAAGCGATGGCTGTGTTGCGTTGGACCGGAGCGTGGTACGAAGTCAACATCGCAATCGATCCGAAAGATCAAACACAGTCGTCTGAACGGTTACTCGACGAGGTCGAATGTCTGCTGCGTCCGTACCGGCGCATAGGCCACGACGTGCGAGTGACGCGCGCGACGTACGTCCCGCTCGATATCGAGATGAAAGTCTGCGTCAAACCCGACTATCTGACCGGACACGTGAAGTCCGAGCTGCTCGACGTGTTCAGCAATCGCGTGCTGCCCGATGGCCGTCTCGGCTTTTTCCATCCCGACAATCTGACGTTTGGATCGGGCGTAATGATCAGCAAGCTGGTGGCGCTCGCGCATTCGGTGACGGGAGTCGACAACGTGGTCGTGACGAAGTTGCAGCGTTATCGCGAGGCCGCCGGGCGTGAGCTTGCCGACGGCATTCTCAAGATTGGTCCACTGGAAATCGCTCGGTTGGACAGCGATCTCAACTCCCCTGAAAACGGCAAGATTGCTTTTACGATGATGGGTGGTCGATAACCTCATGCAAAAATCGAAGCAAAATCCGGCAACCTGCGATTGCTGCGAAGGCGTGGAAGCGCTGACGCCGGTCGCCATCTTCAATCGCCCCGGGCTCGACGCCATTTCGTATCGCACGGGCACGCACGCGAGTTTCTTCGAGACGATGCAGGCGCGGCTTTCGAGCAGCGCGTTTCCGCAACTCGCTGCGTTGACAACGCGCGAGAGCCGCGACGCGTCGATCGCTCTGCTCGATGCCTGGTCCATGGTTGGCGACGTGTTGACGTTCTACCAGGAACGCATAGCGAACGAAGGTTATCTTCGCACCGCAACTGAGCGTCGCTCGGTGTTGGAGTTGGCGCGTCTTGTCGGGTATCGCTTGAAACCCGGGCTTTCCGCGAGCGTCTACCTGGCTTACACACTCGAACCGACACAGGACACAACAACGATCGAGATCGGCAACAAGGCCCAAAGCCTGCCTGGTCCAGGTGAGCTGCCGCAGGTTTTCGAAACAGCCGAGAAGTTGATCGCTCGCTCGAGTCTAAACCTGATGAAGCCGCGGCTCACCCAGCCGCAGATTCTCAGGTTCGCATTGCTATCGCAGATCACGTTGATCGCAAAAGGAACTTCACTTGATCTGAAACTTAATGATCCAGTCGTGATCGAAGTGACGATGTTGTTTCCCTTACAGGTGCAACAGGCGTTTTATCGAGTCGGCGAGGTTAAGACCGAGCCTGAGCTGATCGGACCATCTTGACGTTGAATGTCGAAGGACCTGCGCCGGCGTTTCTTAGTTCGCCGATCAGCGTGTTTCAGGTGTTCGGTCAGGTCCATGAGATTTTCGACAACTACAAGAACCTTGACGCGTTCGGACTGTCGGCAACTTCAAAAACGGTGGAGAAATCGCTTGAGCGTCTGCAAGCGGTGGTTACGGCTGCTGACAGCGCAGGCGATGTCGACGACAAGATTGAGATCCTGAGCGCGGAAGTCGACATCCAGCGATCTTTCTTAAGTGGTCAGTACGCGTTCGCCTCGGCTCGCGGTTGGGACAAGATCGCGGCGTGGCTGGCGGCCATCATCACCGATCTCAATGCCCTGGATAAGTCACTTGCCATCTTCAGTGGCCCTACGACGCAGCCGCAGGTCGTGACTGCACCGGCGCCCGCCGGCTTGGCGTCGTTCGTGGAACTGCTGCAACCGTTCAAGTTGCCGCAGTCGGTCCAACC
Organism: uncultured Acidobacteriota bacterium; assembly: GCA_963770215.1. Classification (GTDB taxonomy): domain Bacteria; phylum Acidobacteriota; class Blastocatellia; order Pyrinomonadales; family Pyrinomonadaceae; genus PSRF01. Next base: position 532,094 of record CAVYOP010000002.1, on the reverse strand, counting down.
CAATGGCGAAGCTCATTTGAACCGATCAATCAACAACATCCTGTCCGCCCGCTCAGATTTTGCGGCGCGCATGTACAGCGTCATCAATCCGCAAGCGGCGCCGTTCGTTGAGGCAGCACTGGCTAACGCGAATCCCGCCGTGCAGCCGCCTTCGTCGGCGAAGACGGAAGGATTCATTCAGTTCACCAAAGCTCAGGCGTTGCGAACGAAGGCGTTCGCGGCGGGCCACAACCTGCCGGTGTTTAGAAACGGCAACAACGTTGTGATCGACCCGACGTTGAACCGCTATTTCAGGGCGCTCCAGGACGCGCGGTTTGACGTAAACGTCGAAGCCGACCTGAGCGTTCTGGCGCTGGATGGGGAGTACGATCGGATCAAGGCCGGCTCCCGCATTGTCGTGAAGCGACCGCTGGTGGACGATTCGGGAGTGCTGACGGGATTTGGCATAAGTACTCACACGGTTCAGCAGGTCACTTCCACACAACTTGTTTTCCCGGACATTGACGTTCCTTTCACGAGCACAGTGTTGACGCTCAATACACCGTGGTTATCGGAAGCGGAAGTAGGCACGAATCTGACCCGCATTGCAGTGGTTCGGAACACGACTGTCTTTGCCGAAACTGAAGATCTGGCTTTGGCTGAGATGGAGATGTCAGAAGATCTGAGCTTCTCGTCGACGAACCTGAAACCCACGATCGAGCTTGACGGGTTTTATCCGAACCTCGAATCGGGCCGTTGGACCATCATCTCCGGCGAACGCGTTGTCTTCGACGACAAGTCGAAGAGACTCATCAACACGGGCGTGATCGTGAGCGAGCTGATCATGGTCGCCTCGGTCACACACGAAGCGAAGACACTGGTCAATAATGAGTTAGTTGAGATCAGAGGCGAGAAGCTGCACACGTTCCTCCAGCCTGCACAGGCTCCTGCTTTTCAGTATCGACGCAGCACCGTGAAGATCTTCGGCAACGTCGTGCGCGCCACTCATGGCGAGACGCGCAACGAAGTGCTCGGCAGTGGCGACGGCAGCAAGGCGTTGCAGGCGTTCCAACTGCTGCAACCGCCGCTCACGTATCTTGCGGCCCCAACGCCCGCAGGCACCGAGACGACGCTTGCCGTGCGCATCAACGACGTACTGTGGAGTGAAGCTGACAATCTCTTCGCGCTTGGTCCGAACGTGCGCAAGTACATCACGAAGCAGAACGACGAAGGCAAGACCACGGTCATCTTCGGCGACGGCGAGCACGGCTCGCGACTGCCCACGGGCGCGGAGAACATCAAAGCCGTTTACCGGCAGGGAATTGGCAAAGGCGGAAACGTCAAAGCCGATCAGATCAAGCTGCCGCTCACTAAACCGCTTGGCGTGAAAGGCGTCATTAACCCGTTGCCGGCCAGCGGCGGCGTTGACAAGGAAACGCGCGATCAGGCGCGGCGCAATGCGCCGATTGCAGTGCTCGCGCTGGATCGACTCGTCTCGGTCCGGGATTACGCCGACTTTGCGCGCACCTTTGCGGGTATCGCAAAGTCCAGCGCGCAGGAGCTCTCAGACGGCGAACGCGCGGTGGTCCATCTCACGATCGCAGGCTCAGGCAACATCCAGATAGACGTCACTTCCGATCTCTATCGCAATCTGCTCGCGGCCCTGGCCCGTTTCGGCGATCCGTTGCAACCGTTGCAGGTCGAGTCGTTCGAACGAGTGCTGCTCGTGATCAGCGCGAAAGTAAATGTGCTGCCCGAGTATCTCTGGGAGAAGGTGAAGGAACAGATGCGCACGCTGCTGTTCGAGCGGCTTGGCTTTGAGAATCGTGAGCTGGGCCAGAGCGTGACGCTAAGCGAGGTGCTCAGCCTGATGCAGTCTGTGCCGGGTGTGAACTACGTCGACTTCGACATCCTTGACTCGGTGAGCGAGGAGACGCTGGCCGATCCGAACTTCGGCGCCAAGTTGGAGTTGAAGCCGCGAGTCAACCCCAAACTGGCGCGGATGAACAAAGAGCGAACCGACATCCTGCCGGCGCAGCTCGTATTCCTGAGTCGCGATGCCGTCGACACGTTGATTCTCGAGGAGGTTAAGGTATGAACGGTACAGTGAGTGTCGATCGTCTCTACCAGTTGATGCCGGTGGTCTATCGTCAGCGTGACGAAGAGCTCGGCGGTGCGCTGCGCGATCTGTTGCGAGTCATCTCCGAGCAAGTCAACGTCGTCGAAGAGAACATCCTTCAGCTTTACGAAGACTGGTTCATTGAAACGTGCCAGGACTGGACCGTTCCGTACATCGGCGAGCTGATTGGTTACACGCCGGTCCATGAAGCCGGCGAACCGGGGCGGACGCCACAGGATCAGTCGCGCAATCGCATCCTGATTCCGCGCCGGGAAGTGGCGACGACGATTCAATCACGCCGCCGGCGTGGGACGTTGGCGTTGTTGGAAGAAGTGGCGCAGAACACGGCGGGCTGGCCGTCGCGAGCGGTCGAGTTCTTCCGGCTGTTGAGTGTCAACCAGGCGATCAATTCTGAGATGCAGTTGCGTGGGCGTTTGCCTGACGTGCGACGGACTTCCGAGTTGGATCTGTTGGACAGTCCTTTTGAGGAGTTGGCCCACAACGTTGACATCAGGCGCGTCGGTTCGTCTCGCACGACGGGTCTTTACAACCTGATGACGGTGGGATTGTTTGTCTGGCGGCTGAGGCACTACTCGGTCACGATGAGCCAGGCGGCTTGTCTCGAAGACGACGGCTTGCCGTTCGCTTATACGTTCAGCTTTCTCGGCAACGACACGCCGCTGTTTGCGCGCTCGCAACCCGAAACCGATCCAACTCACATCGCAGATCAGTCGAACCTGCCGGTGCGCATCCGCCGGCACGCGTTTGAGCACGATATGGATCGTTACTACGGCGAGGGCAAGAGCCTGCGCATCTGGACCGGCGTCAGCGATGGTTACAACAATCTCAAAATCGTTCCGGTGCCGATCGAACAAATCAAAGCTGCGAACTTGAGCGACTGGAATCGCTATCGCACGCCGAACGGTTACGTTGCCGTCGATCCTGAGCTGGGCCGCATTGCTTTTCATCCGGATGAGTCGCCGCGCGGCGTTTGGGTTTCGTATCACTATGGTTTTAGTGCCGACATCGGCGGCGGTGAATATCGCCGGCCCGTGCACCAGGTGGCGCAGACGGGACTCTTCAACGAGTTTGATTTTAAAGATCTGCCGTCTCTGGCGAAGCAATTCAAGACGCCGGTCAGTCCGCTCAATCGTTATCTCACGGCGCAGTTCTCGCCGGAGACGAAGGACCTTCTGGCCGAGTATGACAACTCCGATCCGGTGCCGGAGAAACTTCGCAAACCTTTGGTTGCCGCGCTTGTTGAAGACTTGAATCGCGCGCTTTTCGACGAGAAGCTCTTCAACACGAAACTCTTTCCCGGCATAACGCTCAACGCCGAGTTGACGAATATGGTGGCGCGGTTGGTTGAAGGCAAACTCGATCGTGCGGAGCTGGGCCGTCTCAATCGCGCGCTGCTCGAATTGGTTTTCACGAAAGAGCTGGCCGAATATCTGCGTCTCTACGGTGTCGGCGAAGGCCAGAAATTCGCCACCATCGAAAAAGCGATCGATCAGTGGTCCAAAGACGCGCCGCGCAATGCCATCGTCGAGATCGTCGACAACGGCGTTTACTCAGAGCCACTCGACATCCAGTTGAATCGCGGGCAGAGCCTGCAAATCCGCGCTGCGAATCGCAAACGGCCCATCATCTATCTCCACGAGCAGTACAAAAACCGTCCCGAATGGCTCGGCGTCAGGAGCAAGACCGGCGGTTGCTTCTCGCTCGACGGATTGCTGGTGACCGGGCGCAGTATGCGCGTGGAAGGCGCTGTCGAGCAGGTGCAGATCCGGCACTGCACATTCGTGCCGGGTTGGGCAATTGGACCAGGATGCGATCCGAAGCGTCCGGCGAAACCCAGCCTCGAGTTTTATAAGACTGACTGCCGCGTAAAGATCGAGCACAGCATCGTCGGTTCGATCCAGGTGTTCAAAGACGAAGTGCGCAGCGATCCGCTCGCGATCAACATCGCCGACAGCATCGTCGATGCGACCAGCGATGAACGAGAGGCGATTGGCGCGCCGAATTGGCCCCGGGCACATGCGGACCTGCGCGTCGTTCGCAGCACGATCATCGGCGAGGTGCAAGTCAACGCAATCTTATTGGCGTCGGACAGCATCTTCACCGGAACGGTCAAGGTGAGGCGACGACAGATCGGCTGCATGCGTTTCTGTTACGTCCCACCAGGATCGCGCACGCCGCGGCGTTATCACTGCCAACCCGATCTCGTCGAAGCCGCGGTGAATCGCAAATACGACAAACCCGAACAAGCCGAGAAGAGACTGCGCGCGATACGAACCGAACGCATTCGCGTCGAGCCGCGCTTCAACAGCAAGCGCTACGGCCGTCCTGAGTATTGCCAGCTAGCAGCAGACTGCGCGGTGGAAATCAGCGAGGGCGCGAGCGATCAATCCGAGATCGGTGTCTTTCACGATCTGTTTCAACCCCAGCGGGCGGCGAACCTGCGCGTCCGGTTGGAAGAATTCTTGCCCGCGGGATCCGAAGCGGGAATCATCTTCGCGAGTTAGGAGAATAGTAAAATGAACGGCGATCTTTCACGCGTCACTTTCAATCCGCGCAAACACTTCACCAGCATCGTGCTACAGCAAGGGCGCGTGCAAATGGATTCCGACGCCAACGAGCAGGCGGGGATCCTGTTGCATCATCTTCGCAGCATGGCTGCCGACCTGATTGGACAACACGGCGGTCCGGCTGACGATGTGTCAACCAACGTGGACCGCGTTACTCAACTCCGCAGCCGGCGCTGTGGTTTCGGGATTATCGGCGCCTCGAGCACCGGGACGCAGTACGACCTTCTTCCCGAACGACGATCTGTTAGACGACGAAAAGAAAGTGTTGACTGACGCGGTGAAGGCCAACCAGATGCCGCTCGCGATCACCAGGGGCAATTACTACGTCGACGGCAGGCTTTGTGAAAACGAGACGCCGTGGCGCTATGCCAAACAACCGTATCTCGAGCGTGCAAATGACGAAGAGATCAAAAAACTCACCGGTCTCTTTCTCGTTTATCTCGACGTTTGGGAACGCTTTGTCAGTTCGGTTGACGATCCTTCGATCCGTGAAGTCGCACTCGGCGGCGCCGATACGGCTGCGCGCATGAAGTTGATCTGGCAAGTCAGGATCGGCACTGAACCGCTTGAAGCGCCGGCCGGGACGTGCGGGGAATTTAACGACGATTGGCCGGACATCATGGCAAGTCTCGAACCTGCGAATCGCGGAAACCTGCGAGCGATGGCGAGGGGCAATGAGGCGAGTGGTCAAGACGACGTTTGCATTACTTCTCCCGAGGCGCGCTATCGCGGTTTGGAGAATCAACTCTACCGCGTCGAGGTTCATCGCGGTGGTCCAGCAATGGACAGCAACGAGGACAATCTCGACGTAGCCGCCACGTTCAAATGGTCGCGCAACAACGCGACGAACGCCGTCGCATTGAAAGAGAAAGTTGGCGATCGTCTAATTGTCAGTGGTCTGCGCGATTTTTCGCGCTGGTTCAAACCCGGCGATTGGGTTGAGATCACTCACGACGCGCTCGAGCTGCAACGAATTCCCGGCACGCTCGTCCGGTTGGCAGGCGTCGAAGGCGAAACGTTGACCATCGATCAATACACGACGTCGGGGAACATCCCCGAGCCCGGCGACATGTTTGAAAACCTGCCCATCCGCAACTTGAAGGTGCGTGGCTGGGATCACACGCAACCCGAAGACGATCTACTGATGGACGGCGCGATCCCGATCGAGGAGAACCAGTGGATCGAGCTTGAAGACGGAGTGCTGATCAAGTTTGAGCCGGGCACTCCCGCGGCGGAATATCAAACTGGCGATTACTGGTGGATTCCGGCGCGTGTGGCGACTGGCGACGTCGAATGGCCGCAACAGACTGTGCCGGACACCAACGATCCGACGAAGACGGTCGAAGAGCCCAGGCCGATGCCGCCGAATGGTGTCGAGCATCATTTTGCGCCGCTGGCGGCTCTGAATCTGACGGCCGGGACGATCACGCAAATCGTCGATCTGCGTCACAAGTTCGAGCCGCTTGGCCGCTGCGCACCTGTGAATACCTAAACAGTGTCATAACCTCTCCGCGAACTCTGCGGTCCTCGGCGTTCTCTGCGTTTTACTTGCTTCTAACGCAGAGGACGCCGAGGACCGCAGAGGGCCGCGGAGCCAAAATCCGTGGTCAGGAGCGGGGTGACGTGTGATAAGCTGTCACCCGCTTGCTGAACCATGCCTATCAGTGTGTTCCTGGTCCTTATTTTCACGCCATAACCAGCGAAGGAGTCGAAGACTTCTATGAGTGACAAGAAAGGTTGGGGTTCGACCGTGGCGGGTTGGTTCATCGAACGGGACGAGCCGCCTGTGGCGGAAATCGCGGGCGATACCGGCGAAATTCCCCAATCTCCTTCGGTCGACACTTTTGCTTCAACCGCCGATAGCTACACGACTCCATCTCCGACGCAAACCGTCTTTCAACAAGCTCCTCCGCCACCAAGCGGCGGGCAAGTGGATTTCGCCGCCGTCTTCTCAGCCGCGGGTGTGGACGCCGACGAGCAGCAGCGCGTCGCCCGCACCACGGAGCTATTGCGCAGTCTCCCTGCCGGAACTGACGCCGCGATCAAGAAGCAGATCGTCGAAGCTTCGTTGAAAGCGTTTGGCGTGCCGATCGAGAAGATCATCGAAGCGACTGTCGAAGAGATCCAGGCGCTCGACGGCTACATTCGCAACGGCGCCGCCGACAATGAAAAGTTAATTCAGGAGTCAGACGCGCGCATCAAGCAGTATGAAGAGGAAATCAAGAACATTCGCGCGGTGATGCAGCAGAGTGTCGACGAGCAACAAACCCTGATCAAAGTCTGCAACGACAAGAAGCTGGAAGTGCAACAGGTGCTGGAGTTCTTTGGACAGGACAAAGTCGCCAGCGTCGTGAAAGCTTCGCCGAAGCTTCACGATCCTTCGGAACAGGCAGCGGGAAATCCGGCTAGCTAAGACCGACTAGCTAGAGCCTAGAGAAAGGGAGAAAACTATGTTCAAACGTTTGGCTAACCTCTGGAAAGGTTTCCTGTCGCTGTGGATCTCCGACATCGAGAAAGAGCATCCGGAGATCGCCTATGAGAACGCTATCAACTCGATGGTCGCGAAGTATTCGAAACTCAAGACCGCTACTGCCGGGATCATCCGCCGCCGCGAAGATCTCGACGAGCGTTACAAACGCGCCACCACCGAATTGGCCCAGACCGAAGCCGAGCTCGAAACCGCCGTCTCCACCGATCAGGACGACCTGGCCGTCATTCTGATCCAGAAGAAGAACCAGCTCTCGGCCGACGTTACCGAGCTGAAGACCGAGATGGAACAGGCGCGCACCGATGCCGACTCCGCGAAGGCATCGCTGTTGGGCGTGCAGTCGGAAATCAGAAAACTGCAAAGCGAACGCGATTCGATGCTCGCGAAGATGCAGTCCGCGCAGGCGCGCATCAAGGTGCAGGAACAGTTGGACGGCTTGTCAGTGGACGCGGAAGTCAAAGCGCTCGACAACGTGCGCCAGCACATCAAGACCACGATCGCCGAAGCAAACCTCGGCAAAGAGCTGTCGGAATCTTCACTCGACTCGCGCCTCGCGGCCCTGCGCAACCAGACCGGCGACGTGCAAGCGCGACAACAGCTCGCTGAGCTCAAAGCCAAGAAGGCCGCGCAGCAGGCGCAGACCAACAAGACCATGTGAGATCTCAGATCTCGAGAATCCGAAGATCCAAAAGAAGAGGTTACAAAATGAGACTGACTCCCCTGGCAAAAGCTTCATAGCGTTCGTAGTGTTCTTGGGTGATCGGTTTTGCGACCTGGTACTGGAAAGGCGACGCGATCAAGAAGTGGGCCGGCGGTGACAAAGGCGAGCCAGCGAAGATGCGAAAGGCGATTTCGACAAGTTGAACAACGCGCCCGGCGATCCGGCGCGCAATGCCGGTTCGACCGGCGTCAGCTCGGTCGCGCTCGGCACGCGGCAAACTGAACCGCCCGCTGGTGGTCGGCATCAACACCTGGGCCGGTCACGCGCCCGGCATCGTCTTCAACAGCGGCCTGGAGCCGAACGGCGGCTCGCAGTACAAGACGAAATACGGGCTCGACGTGAAGTTCGTGCTGCTCGAGGATCCGGCGGCGAAGCTCGCCGCGTTCAGCAGCGGCGACATCGACATCATGTGGAACACGGTCGACAACTGGGCGCGCGAAGCCTCGATGCTGGCCGAGCAGAACCAGCAGGCGAAGTCGATCATCATGCAGGACTGGTCGCGCGGCGGCGACGGCATCGTCGTCGCTGTCGTCGATCAAGTCGATCGAAGATCTGAAAGGGAAGAAGATCGCCTGCACGCAGTTTACGCCGTCGCATTTCCTGCTGCTCTATCTGCTGTCGCAGTCGGGTCTGTCGCCGGAGGAACGCGCCGACGTCGAGAAGAACATCATCTTCACGCAGGACGCACCCGCCGCGGCGGCTGTGTTCAAGGCGAAACAGGTCGACGCCGCGGTCACCTGGGAACCGGATCTCTCCGGCGCCGTCACCGCGCGCGGCAACGAAGCGCACGTGCTGGTCTCGACGCACAGCGGCGACGAACATCATCGCCGACACGCTGGTGCGCGCGGCAGGATCTGATCGACAAGCGCCCGAGACTGTCCGCGATTTCGTGCGCGGCTGGTTCGACGGCATCGAGATGATCAAGAACGATCCGAACGGCTCGTACGAAGTAGTCGGCAAGGCGCTGAAGCTCGACAACGAAACCGTCTCGGGCATGCTGTCGGGTCTGAAGCTGACGCCTTATGCCGACAACGCCCAGTTCTACGGTCTGACCGGCGCGAAGGCGCATTACGAGACGCTGTTCGACACCGCGTTCGTGATCTGGCGGAAGAAGGGCCTGGTCACGAAGCCGGTCGACGCGAAAGACTGGGCGGACACGCGGTTCTTGCAGGCAGTTGCCGTCGAACTATCCGGGGCAGAAGGTGGAAGAAGCGAAGGTCGTCGCGAAGGCGCCGTCGACGAAAGACGCGCCGATCATCAACAAGCAGATCCAGATTCACTTCACGCCGGGATCCGACGAGATCATGCCGGGCTCGTACTTGTTGCTCGACTCGCTGGGCGAGACGATGACGTCGTTCGGCAGCACCTACTGCGGGTCGAAGGCAACACCGACGCACCGGTTCGCGCGTCGGCGAACCTGACGCTCTCCGAGCGGCGCGCGCACGCGGTGAAGAACTACATCGTCAAGAACTTCCCGAACATTCCGCCGACGCGCTTCCAGACGATCGGGCGCGGCTCGGCCAATCCGGTCGCGCCGAACACCACCGAGGCCGGACGGCAGCTGAATCGCCGCACCGACATCAAGGTCATTCTGGCGACGAATTAGCATCGAGCGATGCCTGGTAGCGTCCGTCGGCTAAGCAACGCTCTGTGGCAAGCACGTCGACCGTGTCGCGTAGTCCGTCTGCGCCGTCTGCGCCGTGCCAAGCGGACGGCTTTCGTGCTGGGCCTCGTCGCGCCCGCGCTGGTGCTCGGCGCGTGGTGCGTGCTGACTTACGGCGGTCTCGTCGCAGCCCGACTTTCTGCCGTCGCCGACCGAAGTGCTGCGCGGCACGCTGCAGCTGTTCATCCAATACGATCTCGGCAGCGCGATCCTGGTCTCGACGCGACGGATCGCGATCGCGTTTCTGCTGGCATCGGCGGTCGCGTTGCCGCTCGGCGTTCTGATGGGCGCGTTCGATCCGATCAACCGCTTCTTCGAGCCGATCGTGGCGCCGCTGCGCTACATGCCGATCTCGGCGTTCATTCCGCTCCTGATCCTGTGGTTCGGCATCTACGAGAAGCAGAAGATCGCGTTTCTGTTTCTCGGCGTGTTCGTCTATCTGCTGCCGGTGGTGGTCTCGGCGATCCGGCGGTGCCGGAGGAGCTCGTCCAGACGGCGTTGACGCTCGGCGCGTCGAAGTTGCAGGTGATCCGGACCGTGCTCGTGCCGGCGGCGCTGCCGGAGATCTTCGACTCGTTCCGGGTGATGAACGCGATCTCCTGGACCTATGTGATCCTGGCGGAAGCGGTGAATCCCGAGCACGGGCTCGGCTACATGGTCGAGCTCGCGCGCACGCATCAGAAGACGTCGTGGTCGTTTGCCGGGTCTGCTCGTGATCGGCGGCATCGGCCTGCTGACCGACTTTCTCATCCGCTCGATTTCGGCCTGCTGTTCCGCTGGCGGGAAGCGTCGCTGAGCAGACATGGCTGATAACGAGGTCCGACAACGCTGCCGCAGTCTGGCGAACCCGGCACCGATCGCCGTCGACGTCGGCGCATCGGCCGCAAGCGAAGGCTACCTATCAGGCCGGATCAGACCGGCGGCCGCCGAAGCTGCGCGTCAACGATCTTGTCGTCACTTACATCGATCGCGACGGGCAATCGCACCGAAGCGGTGCGCGACGTTTCGTTCGACTGCTCGACAAGCCCGGCTCGGGCGAGATCATCGTGTTCCTCGGTCCATCGGGCTGCGGCAAGTCGACGATCCTGAAAGCGGTCGCCGGGCTTGTTGCCGCCGACCGAAGGCGAGGTGCTGGTGACGGGAAGCCGGTCGACGGACGTCGGGCCGCGATCGCGGCATGGTGTTTCAGGCGTACACGTCGTTTGGCTGGCTGACGGTGCGCGAGAACGTCGAGTACGGCCTGAAGCTGCAGGGCGTCGCCGAAGGCAGAGCGGCACGAAGAGTTTCGGAAGCGATTCTGAAGGCGGTCGGCCTGGCGGACTTCGCCGACCGCTATCCGAAGGATCTCTCGGGCGGCATGAAGCAGCGGGTCGCGATCGCGCGGACGCTGATCAACAAGCCGCGCGTCGTGTTGATGGACGAGCCGTTCGGCGCGCTCGACCCGCAGACGCGCTGGGGGATGCAGGGTCTGCTGATCGACATCTCGCGCGCCGAGGACAACACGATCCTTTTCGTCACTCACGACGTGTCGGAAGCGGTTTATCTGGCCGACACGGTCTACGTGCTGTCGTCACCGGCCCGCGAGAATCCTGCACCGGGTCGACGTGCCCGCGTTTCCCGTGCGCGACATTGCGTTAAAATCAGCGCCAGAGTTTCGCGCGGTCGAGAAACAGTTGCTCGATTTAATCTACGCCCCCGCCAAATCGTGACCGCGCACTCCGTTCACTATGGTGATCTCGGTACTCAATGCCGGTCTCGCCGCGGCGAAGCCGAAGCAGGGTTAGCGCCAACGTTTTATGGGCAGTGAGAAGCAGCAGACAAAACCCGCGATGCGCAAGGACGGTGTGCCGGTAAACGTCACGCCGTTGCGCGACGATATGGTCGCTGCGACTCAGGCTTTCATCCGGCAGAAGGTCCACGAGAAGCGTTCGTATGTCAAAAAGGCGTTTGCCAATCCTTACAATTTATCGCTGCTTGCAGGTGGCCTCGCCGCCTCCGCCCTCACGTTCAACCCATTACTGGCCGTGATCACTATCGGTCTCGAAGTGCTTTGGATTGCGAACGCGCCCGGTTCGAAGAAGCTGCGCGAATGGTTCTGGGACCCTTCATTCGAGGCTGAAGAACGCGTGCAGGAAGAAGCCGCGCGCGCGGAACGCTTGAAGTACCTCGACGACGCCGATCGCGAGCGCGTCATCGATCTGATCGCCCGGCAAGAGGAGATCAACTCACTCGCCGCGCAGAACCCATCCTTCACCGGCGAACTACTGCGCACCGAGCTCGTCAAGACCGATCGCCTCGTCGATTCATTTATCGACATGGCGAATACGTGCAGCCGTTACGAGGCGTACCTCGAATCGATCGATCTGAACGAACTGGAACGCGATCGCCGCCGCTGGGAAACCATCGCCAGGAACAAAGACGATAGCCTGGCGGAAACTGACATAGCCCGTAAGAATCTCGCCGTCATCCTGAAGCGTTTCGACAAGATGAAAGAGATTCGTCATTATCTCATGCTCGCTCGCGGCCAGCTCGATCTGATCCAAAACTCTTTTCAACTGATCGCGGATCAGATCGTGACGATGCAGTCGCCGCAGGAGTTGACTGGACAGCTTGACGAGCTGCTCGACGGCGTCGAGTCGATCAAACAGACCGCCGCCGATACGGAGCGAATGCTGAATCCGATGGGGTTAAAGGATCTGAACATATGAGCGAGTCGCGTGTGTTGCCAGCCTGGGCCGAAGACTTGCGGCGTCGTTATATACGCGGCGAGGCGTCGATGTTTGTGTTGCACGGGAACGTGTACGACGTCGTTCTCTGCAATCGGAAGATGATGGCGCTGACCGAGTTTTTGACCGACGTGTTGTTGAAAGACTCGAAAGAGACGATTGCCGTTTACAACGTGGCGACTGGCGTGCGCTTCAGCAAGCGAGCCGGCAGCGTGGCCCAGCTTGAAGATCTGCTGCTGGCGACGGAAAAGCCTCGCATCTTTGCTGCGTTCGAACGTCTGCTGATCGGTTCGACGAAGACCGCCGTGATCATGGAGTATGCGGAGGCGATTGCTCCCGCCGGCGATCCGAATTTCCAGGGAGAATCGGATCGCGCCTCGATTGTCACGTTGCATCGTTGGTCGGCGCTGCCCGAGATCGAACGTGGCGATAACGTCGTGTTGCTGATTTCCGAAAACCTTGCCGAGTTGGCGCCGAAGCTGATCTCGAATCCCAAGGTTGCGGTAGTCGAAGTGCCGATGCCCGATCGTGAGACGCGGCGCGACGCCGCGCGTCTCGCCGACTCGCGTCTTACGGACAAAGATTGCGAACGATACGCAGGCATGACTGCCGGACTGAAAGCGATCCAGATCGCGTCGATACTGACGCCGCCGCCCGCGGTTGAAGAAGAGATCGCCGATCGCGAATCGTTTATTACCGGCTTGCTTGGTGGCGGCGCGGATGCAGCCGGACGCGCGCATAAGCTTGCGGCGTTGACGAGCAACATGAATCGCGACGAGATCAAGGAGCTTGTCGCGCCCAGTGCGCCCGATCCGACGCCTGACGCTGCCGCGCCCACGCCGTACGAACTTGCACGCAAAGAAGCGGATCGCCTCATCGCCAAGCGCAAGCGGGAAATACTCGAACGCGAGTGCTTCGGGTTGGTCGAGTTTGTCGAGCCGTCGCATGGGTTTGAAGTCGTCGGCGGAATGGAAGAAGTGAAGAAAGATCTGCTCGTGATCGCGGAGAGCATTCGCGAAGGACGGACCAGTCGCGTGCCGATGGGCATCCTGTTTACCGGTCCAATGGGTACGGGCAAGACGTTTGTCGCCGAAGCGTTTGCGAAAGAGTGCGGGTTGACGACGATCAAGTTGAAAAACTTTCGCTCGAAGTGGGTCGGTGCGACGGAAGGGAACCTCGAAAAGATTCTGAACGTGATTCGCGCGATCGGCCAGGTGGTCGTGATCATCGACGAAGGCGATCGCGCGTTTGGCAACACGGATGGTGAGGGCGATGGCGGCACGTCGTCGCGCGTGATCGCGCGCATCAAGGAGTTTATGTCTGACACGTCGAATCGCGGGCGAATCTTGTTCCTCGTGATGACGAATCGTCCTGACAAGCTCGACGTCGATCTGAAGCGCGCCGGCCGTCTCGATCGGAAGATCCCGTTTCTTTACGTACAAACGCCGGAAGAAGTCGAGCTGGTGGCGAAGGCGTTGTTGCGCAAGAACAAGATCAAGACTGACGTCGATCTCGCGGGGATTCGCGACGGGTTTTCGAGCAAGTTGGTTGGTTACAGCAACGCCGATATCGAGGCGGTCTTGTTATTGGCAAACGAAGACGCCGCACGTGAAAGCGGTGGCGACGCGCCCGTGCTGGATCGCCATTTCCTGCGCGCCGCGGACGATTACTTTCCTAGCCGCGATGCGGAATTATTGGACTACATGGAACTGCTGGCCGTCTTCGAATCCTCGAGCCGTCGCCTGTTGCCGGCCAAGTACGCCTCCATGACCCCCGAAGATCTCGACACACGCCTCCGCCACCTGCGCGCGATTGTCGGCAGCAGACGGTGACCTATGTCTCTTCTGCCGCGAGAAAGACGTAAACACTGATTTAAGCGGTGTCCTAGTCAACTCTGCGTATCTCTGCGGACCTCTGTGTTCTCTGCGTTAAAAATTGAATACAAGCATATTAAACGCAGAGAACACAGAGGTCCGCAGAGATACGCAGAGTTGATATAAGACACCACCCGGATTCAACTTTCGTTGACAGTCTTCGCTGCCCCAAGCTAAGCTGTCATCCCGTGAATCAGACGGGCGACAATCCCCAAATCTCCTCCTCGAAAAAGACAGTCGCCATCATCCCTGCTCGTTACGCTTCTACTCGTTTGCCCGGAAAAGCCTTGATTGAAATATCCGGAAAACCAATGGTTTGCTGGGTTGCCGAACGCGCGCAGGCCGCACGAAACGTCGACCGCGTGATCGTCGCGACAGATAGCCAGGAGATCGTGGATGCGGTCAGCTCGCGCGGGATTGAAGCTGTGCTCACCGATGTGAATCATACGAGCGGAACTGATCGCGTCGCGGAGGTTGCGATCAGGATCCCAGATGCCGAGATAATCGTGAACGTGCAAGGCGATGAACCGCTGATCGCGCCCGAAACGATCGAGAAAGCAGTCGATACGATGCAAGCGGAGATGACGAAAACGAGCGGCGCCGGCATCGTCACCACGTGCGAACCGATCGAATCGCTCGACGAGTTGCTAAACTTCAACCTCGTCAAAGTCGTAATGGATGACGACGGCAATGCCATCTACTTCTCGCGTTCGCCGATACCCTTTCCGCGCGATGCCACAGCAAGACACGGCGGCTCGCCGGAAAGAGCACTCGAAGCGGAACCGGAATTATTCAAGTTCTTTCATAAGCATACCGGCTTGTACGTTTATCGCCGCGACGTGTTATTAGAGTTCACTCGCTGGCCGCAAACGCGTTTGGAAAAGTTCGAAGCGCTCGAACAATTGCGCGCGCTGGCTCATGGCGTCAAGATAAAGGTGGTTGAAGCGTGTTCGTCGTCGATTGGCGTGGACACGCCTGAAGATCTCGAACTGCTGAAATCACAGATGGTGCCAACTGCATGAACGACTGGATTGGACTGGCCGTTATCGGTTTTCTCATTCTGTGCGGTCTATTCGGTTTGTCGCGACTGGGCAAGCCTTACGACATCACGACCGAAGAGTTTGAACGGCGCGCGCAGGAAGGACCGGGCTTACTCGGCGCAGGTTTGGTGAGCCTCCAAAAAGCGCTCGATCCGGCGATGGAAAAGGCAGTCGAAGCCCAGGAAGATTTGAAACAAGGTCGCTACGACGGCGAACAAGGATCGGGCGAGCCGCCGGAAGCTGGTGATAATGGAACTGAAAGTAACAATACGAAACGAGAATCGTGATCCCGGGAGAATGAATGCCTAAATACATCTTCGTAACTGGTGGCGTGGTTTCGAGTCTGGGTAAAGGCCTGGCAGCGTCGTCGATCGGCTGCCTGCTCGAGAGTCGCGGCATGCAAGTCGCGCTGATCAAACTCGATCCGTACATCAACGTCGATCCGGGAACGATGTCGCCGTTCCAGCACGGCGAAGTCTTCGTCACCGACGACGGCGCCGAAACGGATCTCGATCTGGGTCACTACGAACGTTTCACGCACGCCCATCTTTCACGCGCGAACAACTGGACCACCGGGCGAATCTATCTTTCCGTGATCGACAAGGAACGCCGCGGCAACTATCTCGGCAAAACGATCCAGGTCATTCCGCACATCACTAACGAAATCAAAGAAGCAGTCCGCAAGGTCGCCGAAAAAGACAAACCTGACGTCGTGATCGTCGAGATCGGCGGCACCGTCGGCGACATTGAATCTCTTCCGTTTCTCGAAGCGATTCGTCAAATGGGCAACGAGGAAGGCGCAGGAAACGCGATCTTCGTTCACGTCACCCTCGTTCCGTACATCGCCGCCGCCGGCGAGCTGAAAACAAAACCCACGCAACACTCCGTGCGCGACCTGCGCGAGATCGGTATCGCGCCTGACATTCTTCTGTGCCGCTCGGAAAAACCGCTCTCCCGCGAACTGCGCGGTAAGATCGCGTTGTTCTGTAACGTGAAAGAGACGGCGGTGATCAGCGCCCAGGACGTCGACACGATCTACGACGTGCCGCTCGCATTTCACGAACAGGGACTCGACGATCTGATTGTTTCTCAATTGCAGCTTGGAACCCACGCAGCGCAATTCGATCTTTCCGAGTGGCGTAATCTTGTGGCGACGATTCGTAAGCCATCAGGCGGGAAAGCGTCGATCGCCATCGTCGGTAAGTACGTTGAACTGGAAGACTCGTACAAGTCGTTGCGCGAAGCCCTCACGCACGGCGGCGTCGCCAACAATCTTCGCGTCGACGTGAAATGGATCGAGTCGGAAGAGCTGATGGACGACGACTACGAGAACCGTTTGCGCGATTTCGATGCGATCCTCGTCCCCGGCGGTTTCGGCAAACGCGGTGTCGCCGGAATGATCCGCGCCATTCATTACGCGCGCAAAACGCGCACGCCATATTTCGGCATCTGCCTGGGTATGCAGACCGCGTGTATTGAGTTTGCGCGTTATGCCTGCGATCTGAAAGATGCAGACTCGACCGAGTTCGATCTGGAAACGCCGCATCCGGTGATCTTCAAGTTGCGCGATCTCGTCGACGTGGAAGAGCTCGGCGGAACGATGCGCCTCGGCGCGTGGACGTGTCGCTTAGCGCCCGGTTCGTTGGCCCAGGAAGTTTACGGCGGCGCAGAAGAGATCAGCGAACGGCATCGGCATCGTTACGAGTTTAATCCCGAGTTTCGCCAACGGCTCGAGCGCGAAGGATTAGTGTTCAGCGGTATTTCGCAAGACGGGAAGTTCATGGAGATAATCGAACTGCCGCGCGAGACGCATCCGTGGTTTATCGGTTGCCAGTTTCATCCGGAATACAAGTCAAAACCGCTCAAGGCTCACCCACTTTTTGCGGCCTTCGTTAAGGCGGCACACGAAAATCGTTTGCAAAACGAGACCGCCATCGAGAAGAATGGTGAGGTCGATTTGGTCATGCACGATCGAGTTAGCGCCACCACCGGCGATTGAAGTGAAGGACGCCCAGACTAAAGCCTCACTTCACAGAGAACAGTTGGACGCACTCTGCGCTCTCGCATAAAGGCGCGTAATAAACAGATGTCTACTTCCCCCGAATTTCAGGATCCACTTATCGGTCAAACGCTTGACGAGAAGTACCGGATCGAGCGACCGCTTGGCGAAGGCGGAATGGGCGCCGTCTATCAAGCGCGCCATCTACAGATGGACCGTCCGGTCGCGATCAAGGTGCTGCACCAGGCTCTGGTCGACGACGAATCATCGCGTATTCGGTTTCGACGCGAAGCAAGGGCGGCGGTTCGTTTACAACATCAGAACGCAATCGCGGTGACTGACTTTGGCGAAGCTTCCGGCGGCGATTATGTCTACATCGTCATGGAGTTGCTGGAAGGTCCCACCTTGCGTGAGATTCTCGCCAAGGAAGCGCCGATTGAAACCGCGCGCGCTATTTCAATTATGCTACAGGCTTCGGCGGCGGTTGCCGCGGCGCACCAGGCCGGGATCATTCATCGCGATCTCAAGCCTGCAAATATCATCGTCACGCAAAGCCCCGACGTGCCTGCCGTTGTGAAAGTGCTCGACTTCGGTGTCGCTAAACTTCTTGCCGACGCTCTCGACGACGACGATGGAACGACAACGTTGCGCCAGGCCGGAGCGCTGATCGGTACGCCGCGTTACATGGCCCCGGAGCAATCCAACGGACACGAGTTGACGCCGGCTGCTGACGTTTACAGTCTCGGCGTGATTCTGTACGAGATGTTGACCGGCATGGCGCCGTTCACCGGGTCAACTCCGGTCGAGATCGCGGCGAAGCACGTCAACGATCCGCCATACTCGCCGCGCGCGATCGTCGCTGCGATTCCCGAAGACGTCGAGCGCGTCGTCTTGCATGCCCTGGAAAAACAGCCTGAGGCGCGACCGGCGAATGCGGCGCGAGTTTCATCGTGAGCTGCTGGACACGGCGCAGCGGCTTGGTTTGGAGCATCACGCGTTGAAGAGCGTTCCGGATATCGAGGCGTTGCGCGGCGAGGGGGTTGAATCGCCTTCGGGCCGGCTCGTCGTCGACATTGCGCGAGTGCGCGCGTTGAGCTCGGGATCGAACGAGATCAAAATGATGGGTGGTGAGCGTAAGGACCGCCGCGAGGATGCCCAAACGGCCAAGCCCGATGGGCCCGATTCGTTTCTGGACAAGCTCAAGCGTATACTCGGGAAAAACTAGGGACGAGACGAATTGAAATCATTTTCAGTAGGAAGCGCCACTTTTGGCGACGGACGGCTCACGGTAATCGCCGGGCCATGTGTTATTGAGAGCTTCGAACATGCGTCGATGATGGCGCGCGAGTGTCTCGAACGCGCCCGCGCCGCCGGGCTCGATTTCGTTTTCAAGTCTTCATTCGACAAAGCGAACCGATCTTCGATCCACAGCTTTCGCGGGCTGGGGATGGACGCGGGGCTGGAAGCGTTGCAGCGCATCCGCGAAGAGGTCGGCGTGCCGGTGTTGACTGATGTACACGACGTTTCGCAGGTCGAGCGCGTCGTGGAGGTCGTCGACGTTTTGCAAATTCCGGCGTTTCTGTGCCGGCAAACGGATTTGATCCTGGCGGCGGCCCATGCAGCAGCAAAGTCAGGCAAGGCGGTGAACGTTAAAAAGGGGCAGTTTCTCGCGCCGCAGGATGCACGAAATATCGTGGACAAGGCACGTGAAGTTGGTTGTGAAAAGCTGTTGCTGACCGAGCGCGGCGCGACTTTCGGCTACAACAATCTCGTCGTCGACATGCGTTCCTTTCCGATCATGCGTGGCTTTGGCGTGCCCGTGGTCTTCGATGTGACCCACTCCTTGCAACTTCCCGGTGGATTGGGTTATGCAACTGGCGGACAATCGGAATACATCGAACCACTCGCGCGCGCGGGAGTCGCCTGCGGTGTCGATGCGGTGTTCATGGAAGTTCACGATTGTCCGGAGAAGGCGTTGTCGGACGGTCCGAACGCACTGCCGCTGGATCGGCTTCAGTCGCTCCTGATAATGCTGCGCGACATCCATCAGCTTGTTGGGCCAGGGATCTAAGACGGGCGGCCACGGAGGGCCGCCCCTACAGAACATTTGTAGCGGCCATAGAATGTTATTGTAGGGGTGGCCCGCCGTGGCCACCCTCTGTTAAAGCCAAATATGCGAACTCTTCTTTTTGTATCTCTTCTTGTGTGCCTGCTCGTGCCGGTTGCTTCGGCACAGACCAGACGGCGCCGCTGATTTGGCAAGTGACTTTGTTTGACGTCAACGCCACGGTGCAACAAGCCGAACGCGCGATCAACGTTGTCGCCGGAATCAATGCGACAAATGTCGGCGGCAGTCCCGGTCGGACGTTTACCGTGCGGCTTAATTCGAAGGCGAGTGTGAAATCTGTCACTGTCGGTGGGGCTGCAAGCAGCTTCAGGCCGGGAGTCGAGTCGCGGGGAGATCTGCAACGAATCGAGATCTCGTTGCCGTCGGCCGCTAATCCGGGGACGTCAACGAGCGTCTCCGTGACTTATACGTTGCCGGTTGAGAGCAACACGGGCCTGGCAGCGATCAGTCCGATCGGCACTCAATTTCTGCCACTCTCGTTTTGGTATCCGATGCCGAACACGCCTTACACCGTGCGCGGTGCAGATACCGCGCCGTTTCGGCTGGCGGTCAACATCGGAAATGTGATCTCGTCAGGTGTCGAGAAGGCTGGTTCGCCGAGTTCGATCTCGTTTGAACAGTCGCTGCACGGCCAACCGTTCTTTCTGCAAGGCGATTGGGACAAAGTCGAAGGCGCGGCTGATGGAAAAGGCATTGCGGTGCTGCTGGAGAAAGGCGTTTCCGCTGAAGAGCGCAAACGAGCTGAAGCTTTGATCGCGTTTGCCGGGGCTGCGCGTGCGTTCTATGCGGCGTCGTTTGGTCCGGCGCCGGACGTACCTGTTCGGATCGTGTCAGTCAGGCGAGGTGCGGGCTTTAACGACAGCGGCACGGTTCTGATCGACGCAGACACACTGCGTCTGCCGAAGATCGATGCGGCGACGGCGCTTTCAGTAGCGGAGACGATCGCGAGGTTGTGGATCGGCGGTCAGACGGCGGTGCGTGGCGAAGGCAGCGGCATGTTGCGCGACGCGTTGATCCGTTTTGTAGCGACGCAGTTTCTCGAAAAACAATTTGGACGCGACGCGGTCCTTTCGGAGTTATACCGCCAGCGTTTGGCTTACGCCGCAGTGGCCCAACGCGATGCGCCGTTAGCGCGCACGAATCCCATCGACAGCACGTACTTCGGTTCGGTGCCCAACCGCGGCGCGATGTTTTGGCGTTTGCTCGACAAGCGACTAGGCCACGACGCACTCATGGGCGTGCTGCGCACGGCGATCGAGTCAGGCAAAAAAGATGGGTCTGACGCTTGCCGGATTGCGCGAAGCACTGGCCGCGCGTGGCGGTGATGCTTTGAAAGCGTTGATGGACCAGCAGCTAGACCAAGTGGTCGACACCGACCTCATGGTTGGATTGCCGACACAACGCGGCGCTGATTGGGTGTCAGCCTTACGCAACATCGGTTCAATTGACGCGGTGGTGACGGTCGCCGCTACAACCGACAAGGGCGAACGAGTGCTTGCCGAGGCGACGGTACCCGCGAAGAACTTCGGCGAGGCCGTGTTCAAGACTCAATCGAAAATCGTGCGTGTGGAAGTCGATCCTGACAAGTTGTATCCGCAGCTCGATTACGGAAACGATGTGGTGCCGCGGAGTAAAGACTTGCCTGATGCGTTGAATGAGACGTCGTTGCAGCTTGGCGCGCAGGACTTCGCGAAGGCTGAAGCTACAGCGCGCGCAATGCTTGCGACTGTTCCGCGTTTTCAGGAGGCGAAGATCCTGTTGGCCCGCGCTCTGCTCGGACAGAACAAGATGGAAGAGGCCGAAACGCTCTTTCGCGCCTCGCTGGAGGAACCGTTGCCGTTTTCGGCGACGTTGGCCTGGGCCAACATCGGTTTGGGCGAGATCAGTTTGAAGCGTGGACAAGCTGCAGAAGCTGTGAAACGCTTCAACGATGCGGTTGCGGCGAGTCGTGATTATCCGTCGTCGCTGGCTGCGCGTGCGGCGCGCATTCGTGCTGAAGCGGCGGCGAACAATGCCCCGCCGGTTGACGACGCCGCGCGCACTTTTATCACGCAGTTTTCGCAGGCTGTGGTCAGTAATAAAAAAGCCGATCTGGATTCGCGCGTTGTTTCCGGCGAGCTGGTGCGGTTTATTAATGCGAGTATCGGGACGGAGGTTTGGGAGACTCGCGTGTTGCGTACCGAACAGCTAAACGGGGGCCTCATCGCCGCCGACGTTCACATCAAAGCAAGCAAACTCGGCAAGGCGGGCGAGGGCACGGCCGTGATGATGCTCGCGCGTACGCCGGCGGGATTGAAGCTCGCAGGCATCGAACTTTTCGAGGTGCGATAGAGGTCACACAGAGTCTCCCGCAAAGGCGCAAAGATCAAGCACCTGCCTTACTTAGCGCCTTAGCGCCTTTGCGGGAAACATCACAGACTTTACGCAGATGGACCACTCCGAGCTCCAACAGCGCGCTGCGCGAATCAAGCTGCTGTTAATGGACTGCGACGGCGTGCTCACCGACGGCCGCATTTGGATTCTCGAAAACGGTGAGGACCAGAAAGCGTTCCACACGCGCGACGGTCTCGGCATCAACCTTTTGCATCGCGCCGGATTGAAGTCTGGCATAATCTCAGGACGCATCTCGAGCGCCCTCGCACGACGCGCTCAATCACTTGGCGTTTCATTTCTTTGGCAGGGCAGGGAAGACAAGCGCGAGGCATTTGCCGACACGTTGGCCCAGGCGGGCGTCAGTAATGATGAAGTGGCGTTTGTTGGCGACGATCTTACGGATCTCGCTTTGATGGTCCAATCGGGTTTGGCCGTCGCCGTCGCCGATGCCGCGGCGGAGGTTCGCTCGCGCGCCCATTACGTGACGCAGGCGAACGGCGGAAACGGCGCAGTTCGCGAAGTTGTCGAGTTGATTTTGAAAGCGCAAGGTCGTTGGGACGATCTTGTAAAGTCGTATTTGCAATAACTTGAAGGAGGCGGTTTTCGGAGACAGTTATGGCGGCGCAAGTTGAAACATACCAATTCCAGGCTGAGACGAAGCAGTTGCTCGACATAATGATTCACTCGCTTTACACGACGAAGGAGATCTTTCTCCGCGAGTTGATATCGAATGCATCTGACGCTCTCGATCGTCTTGGCTTTGAGTCACTCACCAAACCGGAGTTGACGGCTGAGGATTCGACGAAAGAGATTCGGCTGGAAGTCGACAAGAACGAGAGAACGTTGACGATCGGCGACAGCGGCATCGGCATGAGTCGCGAGGAAGTTGTCGGGAACATCGGAACGATCGCGAAGTCAGGCACGCGCGAGTTGCGCGAGAAGATGCGTGAAGGCGCGTCGACGAGCGTGATCGAAGAATTGATCGGGCAGTTTGGCGTCGGGTTTTATTCGGCGTTCATGGTGGCGGATCGCGTTACGTTGGTCACGCGTCGTGCCGGCGAGCAGCACGCTACCCGCTGGGAATCGACAGGCGATGGGCAGTACACGATTTCAGACGCGGAGAAACCGGCGCGCGGCACGTCGATCACGTTGCACCTGAAACCGGTGGACCACGATAACGGGATTGAAGACTACACTGACAAGTGGACGTTATCGCGCGTCGTCAAACGCTATTCGGACTTCGTCAACTATCCGATCATTTTCAAGGACGAGCGTGAAGAGACTGAGCGCGATGAAGAGGGCAAGCCGAAGGAAGGCGCTGAGCCTCAACACATAGTCGAAGACAAACTGTTGAACTCGATGAAGCCGCTTTGGACGCGGCCGGCGAGTGAAGTGACGGAGAGCGAGTATGCCGAGTTTTACAAGCACATCGCGCATGACTTCAGCGATCCGCTGCATTACTTTTCCGCGCGCGCTGAAGGTTTGGTGGAATACCAGGCGCTGATCTTTTTCCCGTCAAAGGCGCCGTACGATCTGTACTACCAAAGCTTTGACGCTGGATTGCGTTTGTACGCCAAGGGCGTGCTGATCATGGAGCAGTGCGCGGATCTGCTGCCGCATTATCTGCGGTTTTTGAAGGGGCTGGTTGATTCCGCAAACCTGCCTTTGAATATTTCGCGACAGATGTTGCAGCAGGATCGACAGGTTACGCAGATCCGAAAATGGCTGACGAAGAAGTCGCTCGATGCGTTGCAGCAGCTTTTCGACAAGGAGTTTGAGAAGTATCTGGCGTTATGGGCGGAGTTTGGGCGTGCGTTGAAGGAAGGCGCTGCGACGGACCCCGATAACAAGGATCGGCTGGTTTCGCTGTTGCTGTTTCAGTCGTCGCAGGATGCGGAGAAGTTGACGACGTTGAAGGATTACGTCGCGCGCATGCCTGGGGAACAGAGTGAGATCTTTTATTTGACTGGGGGGTCGCGGGCGGTGGTGGAGAATTCGCCGCATCTCGAGGCGTTCAAGGCGAAGGGGTACGAGGTTCTCTACCTGGTCGATACGGTTGACGAGTTGCTGACCCAATCGCTGACTGAGTTTGAAGGGAAGAGATTAAAGTCAGTTGGGAAGGGAACGGTTGCGCTTGGCAGCGAAGAGGAGCGCGCGCAGATCGAGGAAGAGTTGAAGAAGGAGCAGGAGGAGAGTGCCGGATTGCTGAAGTCGATCCAGGCGCACCTCGATCAGTATCTCAAAGACGTGCGCTTGACGAACCGGCTTACGAACTCGCCTGTTTGTTTAGTTGGAGCGGAGATGGACTTCAGTCCGCAGATGGAGCGTTTGCTGCAAATGGGCCAGGGCGGGCGTCCCAAACAGAAGCGCATCATGGAACTGAATCCGCGGCACGAGATAGTCGTGAAGATGCGCGAGCGGTACGAGAAGGACAACGCCGATCCCAAATTGCGCAACTTTGCAGAGTTGCTCTACGGCTATGCACTACTGGCGGAAGGTTCCGATCTTCCCGACCCGCCGCAGTTTAATCGTCTCCTGGCGGAACTGATGACCGAGACATTGACCACCAGTTAACCATCCGTGCTAATCTGTGCACTCATTCGAGCGGGTGTGGCGCAACGGTAGCGCATCAGCTTCCCAAGCTGAGGGTTGCGGGTTCGAATCCCGTCGCCCGCTCCAATTCCCATCGAAATGTTTGAGGTAATGAATCTATTGGCCGCCATCCTTCCACGCGGTCAGTTTGTTACGCGCTCTTTCTGCATAAGGATGTTCAATTCGTTCATAGAGCAAAAGCGCTTCTTTGGCGTGGCGAATTGCTTCCTCACGTTCGCCGCGTTGATCCAGCGCCAGGCTTGTATTGAAAAGGGCATTGCCTTCTCCGTACTGATAGCCAATGTCACGCGCGAGGGCGAGTTGCGTTTTGTATAACTCGATCGCTCTCTTCGTATTGCCGAGGTTTTTGTTAGCTAGTCCCAGGTTGCCCAGTACATCAACTTCGCCGCGTTTATCGCTGATCTCTCTCGCGATCGCCAGCCGCTCTTCGTATAACACAATGGCGCGTTGCCACTCACCCGAAACGGCATAAGCGCTGCCCAAATTGTTCAAGTCTGCGCCTTCACCGCGCCGGTCGCCGATCTGACGGTCAATCACAAGCGCTTGCTCGTAGGCAGCGATTGCAAGCTGAATTTCATCCAAGGCCGCGTATGCGGCGCCCAGGTTGCCGGCGCTTGTGGCTTCGCCTCGTTGGTCACCAAGCTCACGAGCAATCGTGAGATGACGTTTGTAGTACTCAATCGCTTCGTGATACCTGCCCAGTGTTGAATATGCCAGGCCGAGATTGCTTAGAAACATTCCCTCATAAGGTCGCTTTTTAAGAAGGCGTGCAGCAGCTAATGCCCGCTCCAGCCATTGAATGAGTAATTGCGGTTGCTGACGCAGTAAGAACAGGTTCACTGCGAAACTCGCATAGGTGCTGCATAGTTCCGCTGCTAAATTATCGTTTTCCGGTCGCGAAGCCGCCCATGCCTGCCCGGCTTTAATATTGGACCACTCACGATCAAGTCAGGTCAGTCCCTGGTTGATCCCATCGCCGCCTTTTACATAGAGCCGATCAGCTTCCGTGAGAATAGAAACATAGTGGACCGCGTGTCGTTTGAAAACGCGGTAAGTCTTGTTGGCTGAAGCTGCCACGGAATTACCTGCCTTCAACTGAAAGACGCTGAACTCACACGCAAGTTGAGACTTCCCGCTTATGCTTGCGTCGAGCCGTTGACGGTCGTTCTCAGCGTTCTCTGCATGCCTCTGTGATCTCTGCGTTAACATGCCCGGAATTCAATCTAACGCAGAGATCACAGAGGCACGCAGAGAACGCTGAGTTGAAACTGTGCCATTACCCTCGAACGTGGGTTAGTTGGTCCGTTCTAATCCGCTGGACCAGTTGGTGATCCACTCATCCGAAACCGATGCCCGTCAAGATCCTCAACCAGCATCTCACGAGTCTCCCACGGATAATTTGTTGGCGGGTCCAGAATGGTCGCGCCGCTTTGCTTGTACTCTTCATAGAGCGCATCGACGTCGTCCATGAAGATCGACATCCACATTCCGGGTTGTCCCTGACAGTTCTGGCAAAGGAAGATCTCGACTTTGCCGCGTCCGACACAGCCAAAATCCGGCGGGTCGCCCCAATCCCACTTCTTTTCAAAGCCTAGCTTTTGAACGTAGTAGTCCATCGACGCCCGCAGATCCTTCACGTTGAGGATCGGAGTTGCGCATGCGAAATTGGTCACTTTTCACTCCTCGGGTTCAGTTGTAAGTGCGTTGTGGAGTAAATTATCTTAGGTCGCCTGACAATCAGACTTCAACTGTGAATACGCGAGCGGCGCTTCTGTTGATTTGAATGGCACTGCATAATCTCGGAATGGACACTGAAACGAGGCAAACTGTCTATGAAGCTGCGGGCGGACTCGACGGGCTGCTGAGGTTGGCCCATGCGTGGCACGTGCGGGTGCTGGCGGATGAAGTGGTTAGCCATGCGTTCAGCCACGGATACCATCCTCAGCACACCGAGCGCCTGGCCGCGTATTGGGCGGAAGCTCTCGGCGGGCCGGCAACTTACTCAGATCGTTACGGTGATGAGACGTCCGTCGTGCGGATTCACAGCGGCAACGGGCCGCACGAAGAGATGGACCAGCGCGCGATCGCCTGTTTCGATGAGGCCCTGCAAGATGCCGGACTTGATCGCAACGACCGGCTCAGACGCGTGCTGCACGATTACTTCGCCTGGGCAACCACGACCACGATGTCTCGTTACCACGACTCAGCGGACGATGTGCCTGGTGGGTTGCACATCCCGAAGTGGTCATGGAACGGGCTCGTTATTCAATAAACTTCGTTGGCGGGAATCTCTGCGAGCAAGCCCGACTGTCTCAGTAAATACATACATGCATCGCGATAAGCGCCGGCGTCGGGAGAACGTGATAACGGCCTTCTCGGTAGCCTACCATAATCTACGTACCAAAATACCAAATCCGCTGTATTCTCAATTGACTAATTAGTTGCTACTTTCACTGGCGAATCGTCTCTACATCTAGCCCAAGTGTTGGTTTGAAGTAATCGGTGCCTGCCCGAAGGTCCCGCGTTTAGAAAATTCTCCGAACCACGGTTGCCCATGCGATCTCAAGCCGCAGTCTGAATCGCTGACGTTGAGATTCCGAAAGGTGGTGCCGAAGACGTCATCAGCCAAGGCGGCAATGGCTCGACAATAAGAAAGGAAACGAAAATGGCTGACAAGAAACCAAACATCCTCGTCATTTTTGGCGACGATATAGGGGTGCCTCAGATCAGCGCCTATACCAGAGGTTTGATGGGGTATCAAACGCCCAATATCGATCGGATTGCGAATGAAGGCGCGCTGTTCACGGATTCATACGGCCAGCAAAGCTGCACTGCGGGCAGGGCATCTTTCATCCTGGGCCAGGAACCCTTTCGTACAGGTCTCTTGACGATTGGCATGCCCGGCGATCCGCACGGTATTGCCGACTGGATGCCTACAATCGCCGATGCCCTAAAAACGCAGGGCTACACTACCGGTCAATTCGGCAAGAATCACCTCGGCGATCAGAATCACCACCTGCCAACCAACCATGGCTTCGATGAGTTCTTCGGCAATCTGTATCACTTGAACGCTGAGGAAGAACCGGAAGGTTATTTCTATCCCAAGGATCCCGAGTTCAAGAAAAAGTTTGGACCACGAGGTGTGATTCACTCTTGGGCCGATGGCAAAGGCGGACAGAAGATTCAAGATACCGGTCCACTAAACATCGCGCGCATGCCGACCATCGATGAAGAGTTTCTCGCTGCGACAAAGACATTTATCGATAAGGCAGTTAGCGACAGCAAGCCCTTCTTCGTCTGGTTCAACACCACCCGAATGCACGTGTTTACTCACCTCAAACCCGAATCTCTCGGTAAGACCGGGAAGGGGATTCACGCCGACGGCATGGTCGAGCACGACGGTCACGTGGGTGAACTGCTCAACCAACTGGATGATCTAGGCATCGCCGACAACACGATCGTCCTTTACACCACCGACAACGGCGCTGAGCTCGCGCTGTGGCCCGACGGCGCCATGACCATGTTCCATGGCGAGAAGGGTTCGACGTGGGAGGGTGGTTTCCGTATTCCGATGATGGTCCGATGGCCCGGTGTAATCAAACCCGGCACTGCCTACAACGACATCATTTCTTTGCTGGACTGGTTCCCGACGCTACTCGCCGCGGCTGGTGTGCCTGACATCAAGGAGAAGTTGGCAGCAGGAACCACCCTGAACGGAAAGAAGTTTAAGGTCCATCTCGACGGTTACAACTTCCTGCCGTATTTCCAGGGCAAAGCGAAAGAAGGACCGCGCAACCCGATCTACTACTTCGATCAGGGCGGCAATCTGAACGCTTTGCGTTATCGCGATTGGAAAGTCAGCTTCGCAACGCAACACGGAAACATCGCCACTGGCACACGTTCCGTCTCTGCGTGGGCGTTGATCGCAAACCTGCGAATGGATCCATACGAACGTGGTTTGGAAGAAGGCGGAGGCGCGATCGATTTCCTCGCTCGCAACATCTGGCTGCTGGTGCCTGTGCAGCAGCAGATCAAGGAGTTCTTCAAAGACTTCGACAAGTATCCATACCAGGAGGGCTCATCGCTCAACGCGGGTGGAATTGGGTATGGACTACTTAAGCAGGCGGAGGCGATGAAGCGTTTGAAAGAGGTAGAGACTTTTGCAACGGCAGGCGGCGCCTGAGGTATAGCGCAAAGTGAGGGCAGGTTCGAACTGCCCTCCTCAGGTTTTTCTCTGCTAGGCACGCATGAGTCTCTTGATCGTTGGATGGAGAAATCTGTCGTAGCCGCGAATGACTATAGCCAGGTACCAGTATCGTTTATTAACAAACGCCGCCAATAGTTTATCTCTCCACTCATCGGCAAATTCTTCCTTTTTGTCGCGGTAGCCGGGTTGGACGAGGCGGTGGATGTGATGGCCCACCTCGTGATAGAGGATCTTGCCGATGAGCCACGTCTTGAACATCGGCACTAACAGTAACGACTCCGGATATTGTCGGAAGATCTGGTCTATTACAAGGCAGATGCGGCCGTTCCAGTAGAAGCCACGGCGGTCCGCAGCTCTGAATCGTTGGCCGCCCGCGGTGAAATTGCCCTTGAGCGACGTCAGCAGACTCGCGGAGTTGGTCAGGACGATCTCGTGCAGGCCTTCGAGATGCTCCGCGGGAACATGACGCATGAGTAACCGCACCGCTTCGTTCACGCGAACCGGCGGCGAGTAATCCTGGTACTGCTCGACGATCTTAAGTTTGGACGCCAATTTTAATGCAGGGAACTTCTGAACAGGTCGCGTGTCTAAGGAATCGTGATTACCGATTGCTTTTCAGGTTACTCCGGATTGTTGGAACTCGACGAACTGGCATTTTTTGTCGACACCTTTGCGATTTCCGTTCTCGTTATTCCCGGGGCGATTTGTTACACGCTTTGGCGAGTTTTTATTACCAATAAGGTCGGGCCTCGCGCCGATATCACTGTCCTGGGATTAGACGATAGTTCCTACATTTATTCAGAGCTTGGTCAGTGTCGTCTCAGTCGTTACCTTCACCCTTGCTATCTCCTCACCGGCACTTTAACTTTCCTGATCGGGTTGATAGCTTCAGAAGCTTACCGGATAATGGTTGGCCCATAAACCAAAATCTTTTCAGCAACCTATGATCAAACACCTGCGCGCGACGCTCCCGTTAATCCTCCTGCTTTCAATCAATTGCCTGGCCCAAAATGGCGCGCAAAATGGCGCAGAAGCCAGGATCGAAGCGTATCTGCGAAATGAGATGAAGGCACAGCAGATTCCGGGAGTCTCACTCGCAGTGATCAGGAACGGTGAGATCGTGCTCGCCCGCGGTTATGGATACGCCAACATCGAACATCAGGCGCCCGTGAAGCCCGAAACGATCTTCCAATCCGGTTCGATGGGAAAGCAGTTCACGGCCACCGCCGTGATGCTGCTGATGGAAGACGGCAAGCTTTCTATCGACGACAAGATCACAAAATATTTTCCCGACAGTCCGGAAGCCTGGCGCAACATCACCATCCGTCATCTGCTCACGCACACCAGCGGCATGACTGACTACCCGGAAGATTTCGACTACCGCCGCGATTACACCGAAGCCGACCTTTACGAGCGCGTCAAGCAGATCCCACTCGCGTTTCAACCGGGCGAGAAGTGGAGTTACAGCAATCTGGGCTACATGATGCTCGGCATTCTGATTCACAAAGTAAGCGGCAAGTTCTACGGCGACTTTCTCCAGGAACGCGTCTTCAAACCGCTCGGCATGTCGTCAACACGCGTGATCAACGAAGCCGACATCATTCCGAATCGCGCCTCCGGCTATCGCCTCGACAAAGGCGAACTGAAAAACCAGAACTGGGTCTCGCCTTCGTTGAACACAACCGCCGATGGTGCTCTCTATCTGAACGTCTACGATATGGCTAAATGGGACGCCGCGTTATACACCGAAAAAGTCCTCAAACGATCGAGTCTGGACCAGATGTGGACGCCAGTGAAACTGAACGACGGACAAACCTATCCTTATGGTTTCGGCTGGGGACTTGGCAACATAAAAGGCCATCGTTTCGTTCAGCACGGCGGATCGTGGCAAGGTTTCAAGGCCCAGATCATTCGCTACCTCGACGACAAGCTCACGATCGTTCTCTTCGCCAACCAGACTCGCGCGAACCAATGGAAGTTGGCGCAGGGCGTGGCGGCGTTGTTGAATCCGGAGCTCGCGCCATAATGGAAAGATGGTGTTCTAACTAAAGAAGGTTTCTCAGCGAGCTCTGCGGTTCTCTGCGTCCTCTGCGTTAAATAGGCAGCAAGTGGTGTTTACACAGAGGACGCAGAGAGCCGCAGAGCTCGCTGAGTGGCACTACATGCAAAAGACACACATTTGCTGAATCCGCGCCTCAATGGCACAATCTGGAAACTCTAATCTCCCCGGGCTGGTCCATTTCTTCCCGACAACCAGCAAAAATAGAGACTTTTATGAGGAAAGATCTGACCATCATGGTCGTCGAAGACTACGACGACACCCGCGTGCTCTTGAGAAAAGGTCTCGAAGGGCTTGGTTACAGCGTTGTCGAAGCATGTAACGGACAGGAAGCCGTGGACATCGCCGACCGCGAGCGCCCTGACTTGATCTTGATGGATCTCGATCTGCCGATCCTCGACGGCATCGCGGCCACGCAGTGCATTCGCCAGAAACCTGAGCTTGTAAGCGTGCCCATCGTCGCCGTCACCGCGTATCCGATGTCTTACTCACACGTCAAAGCTTTTGCGCGAGGATGCGACGAATACATGCGCAAGCCGATCGACATGACCGAGCTCGAGCGCATCGTCGCTCGTTACCTGCCCACGATCTAATTCTCAAAACCGCGCATTAAGGCTATCATTGTCGCCGTCCTCAATCTTTTGGAGGCATATACTCACTATGGTTTCCTCAACACTTAAAGCACTCGGCTGTCTGGTGTTTGCGTTATCCGTTCCTGTCTCTGCCCAACAACCAACAAAGAAAGCGACGAGCAGTATCAGTGGCAAGGTAACTCTGAAAGGCAAGGGGATTGCGGGAATTCCCGTCGGCGCACGGCTCAGGCAGTCAAGCGGCCGGGAAAATGCGCTGCGAGGCGCTGTCACCGATGCGCAGGGCAACTACCGCATCTCAAACGTCCAGCCCGGAACTTATGAGATCGGATCCGGGGCACAACAATACGTCTCTACCGGTTATGAATCTGTCAAGGTATTGATTGTCGACGAAGGTGAGAATTACGAAAACGTCGACTTCGCACTCGTTCGCGGCGGCGTCATTACCGGCCGCATCACGAACAGCGAAGGACAGCCAGTAGTCGAACACCAGGTCATCGTTTCCGGTCCGCTAGGGAACTCACAATGGTCTGGCCAGGTTTCTACTTCGTCTGACGACCGGGGCATCTACCGAGTTTTTGGGCTGTCGCCCGGCAAGTACCAGGTGTCCGCGGGAATACGGGAAGAAGACATGAATTTGGGTCTCGCCGCATGGGAGAAATACAAACAGGTGTTTTATGCAGGTACGGCCGATCCAAAAAAGGCAACGCTGGTCGAAGTCACCGAGGGCGGTGAGGCGACTAACATCGACATCACTCTCCGACGGATACAGGCGACGTTTGCCGTTAGCGGAAAGATCGTTGATGCCGATACCGGGCGGCCTATAGCAAACGCTGTATATGGGTTGACGAAATATCGTGACAACGGCAGCTCCTCCAGCAGTGGCATGAGTTCAACCACGCAAGGGGAATTTCGCTTCGATAACTTAACACCGGGAAACTACGCAGCTTTTGTAGAGCACTCGCCGATTCTCGACCTTTACGCAGAGCCGGTTAAGTTTGAAGTGAGAGACCAGGACATCAAGGGGCTCGTTATCAATGCCTCAACCGGAAGTAGCGTATCGGGCGTGATTGTCCTGGACGGGATCGATCCGAAGCTGGCGGGTAGCCAATTGAGGGGCATGATGGTTTGGTTGAAACCTGCCAGTGATGAGGAACCCTTTCCCAGTGGTCGAACGGCTGCGGTTGTCAACCATGACGGCAGGTTCCAGCTAAACGGCGTACGGCCTGGCGTGATTCAGTTTACGGTTTACGCCAATAGCAGTGGGGATCTGAAAGCGGGCGACCTAACTCGCATTGAACGCAATGGCGTGGTCGAAGCTCAGGGTGTCGAAGTCAAAGCAGGCGAAAAGGTCACCGGCCTGCGGTTGATTGTCAAACTGCACAAAGGCGGCATTCGGGGCGTTGTAAAGTTCGAGAACCGAGAGTTACGGGCGAAGAACGGGTGTACTTAATAGTGTCCCCGGTTGGGGATGAAATGAATCAGGCTTCGGTGGAGGCGGATGCTCGCGGGCAGTTCTTTTTTGACGGGTTGAAGGCGGGTGTTTACGAGCTGAGAGGCTTTGGATACGCCGCAGGCGCAAACGACGAACAGCAAATAGCGAAGCAGCAGGTCGTTGTGGTTGACGATCAAGTGACTGAGATCACAGTGAAGCTGGAGCGTAAACCGGAACGCTGATCGTTTCGAGACTGTGTTCACGAAAATAGGGATGCGGTTGAATGTGATTATGCCGAAGGCGTTCTTTAATTCCAGCCCAGGGTTGCTTCAACCCTGGGTACATTGAGAAGGAGAATTAGAAACACTGAAAGTGTTTGGTGCAATTGAAACTCCTTCAGAGTTCAAGGATTAGTGCACGACTCACCCCAGGGTTGAAGCAACCCTGGGCTGGAATTAAAGAACGCCTTCGGCGTTACTAATTGAACCTGCATCGACACGGTTACGAAAAGGGGTGACGCTTCGAGTGCCACCCCTTTTGTTTTTGTTCGTCAGTTACTTGCGACGACGTGAAGTCGCACGCAGCTTACGAATCTCTTTTTTCAGTTCCGCGATCTCTTTCTGCTGTTCCTTAATGGCGTTCAGCATGGTCCAGAGGATCGGATCGTTGTTGACCATCAGGTAACCTTCGCTGTTCGAGGTTACGGCTTCCGGAATTACTTGTCTGCACTGACTGCGCCGAAAAACCAACGTACTCTTTGTCAGACTTGATCCCGACCGCGTTGTCGGGCCGGTATTGATAACGCACCGGTTGCAACTGCATTACGGCTTTCAATCCAGTATTGAATGGCGACTTGATGTTCTTAAGACGCCTGTCCGAGAAGTTCTGCCACGAGCCGCCGCCGACTTTGCTCGCATCGCCGTTCACGGACAACAACTGATCCGGTGAAGCTGTTCCGATGCCGACGCGTCCGATGGAAGTGATGCGCATGCGTTCGGTGCCGGTATCGGTATTGTTGTTGGCCGCTGTGCTGAACAGAATGCTTGTCGAAGCCGATAACCCTGAAGCGCCGCCACCGATGCCGACGATATTCTCCGTGCTGGTAGTTGCCGCATTGAGTACGCCGAAGGTCAAGCTGGTGTTTGCAAAAGCAGGTACGGCCAGACGGCTGAGTTTGGTTGTCAGGTTAGTTCTGGATGTAGCGCCACTGTCCGAGCCGACGGTCAGAAGGTTTCCCGAAACGTCGAGTGTGCTGGTCGGGGATGCGGTGTTGATACCGACGTTGCCACTGGCGGCGATGTCGATCGAGCTCGTCGGCGCGCCGGGACGAATTCGGAACGAAAGGCGCGAGCCGCTGGTTACGTCGCGGACGAAGAAATTAGCTTCGTTAGCGCCGATGTCCCAGGTTTGGGCGGTGAAGCCGCCGCTGTTGTTTTGTTCCAGACGAATAGCGGGCGTGTCGCTGGTGTTTGCGTGAAATGTCGAGAGCGGGCGTGGCTGTTCCGAGCCCAACGTTACCGCTGCTGGAAACTCTCAACGCGTTCGCAATGGCGCCGGCGTCTACTGCGAAAACGATCTGCCAGTTCTGAGTTTCCGGTGGCGCCCTGATCGCAAAGCCGAGGAAACTTGCGCCGCCGCTGGCCGTGTCATTGGCGCGAATCTGCCAGTTGTTGGATGGCAAAACGCGGCGACGCTGGTGTCGTCAAACCTGAATCCGCGGTTGTTCTCTTTCAATCGTATTGTGTCGAAACCGAAGCTTTCGCCGTTCACGCAATCGAGACCGACGCAGACGCTTCCCTGAACGATCAGATCGTCCGGGATCACCTGATCGAAAACATGAAGCGAGGGTGATGTCGTTTGACTTTATAGTTGATGCGCGCTGACGATGCATTGGAGACCACTGCGCAGTTGCGGGTGGCTGCGGCCGTGCTGCCGGTTGTTCATTCATCGCCCGACGACGGACTATTCTTCGGTAGCGCCGGCGACGACGATCATGCCATTCATGACCGTGAAAACTTCCCGATTGGACCAACGGCCGCGCGGGCAATTGGCCGCGCTTCTTCAACTCGCGCTGGACTTCGTCTTCATTGCCTTTCTCGCGCGCTGCTTTCAGCGCTTCTTTTACTCCGGCTGCGAAATCCGGCGTCAGTCGCAGTTCATAAATGTATTGTCCATCCGGCAGTCGCTCGCCTGTCTTATCGATAAGGCGAAACTCCGGCGCATTGCCGCCCT
Source organism: uncultured Acidobacteriota bacterium (assembly GCA_963770215.1). Classification (GTDB taxonomy): domain Bacteria; phylum Acidobacteriota; class Blastocatellia; order Pyrinomonadales; family Pyrinomonadaceae; genus PSRF01. The sequence goes on along the minus strand of CAVYOP010000002.1, from coordinate 497,260 downwards.
TAAACTCTTTGGTATAATACCTCACCGTCCGGACTAAAGACGGTCAGAGCCACTGCGGAATGAGTGGCTTTAATGTCCCACCTGACACTCGATCCAAGTCCGTTCACACTTGCGAACTGATTTCTCTCGTCGATGGATTGGCCCAGGGCTGGAAACACTGAAAAACGCTATAACGAACACAGTACTCAACATCAGGGGAAATATTGTAGGTTCTTCATTGAGAAGCCTTCCTTTTATCGGCAAAGCATTGCCGAGATCTATTTGCGAGTGGATTAAGGGACTCTCTCGTTGTCGGGAGAAGAGAGCAGCCTTAAAGCGGAGCGAGGTAGAACTGGGACACATGCGTATACCAACGCCATGACTCACCTGTCAAGAGTTTTTAAGTCACGGATGACAGACTTTCAAAATAGCCTGCGTACAGCTGTAATTGGTTGAATACCAAACATAACTGGCGCATACTCTCGCCATTGGGCCGACAGCCCTCATCACCCTGGTCAGCGGAGGCGACGCATGAAGACTCTTTTGCTCTTCCTGATTCTCGTCTATCTCCTAACGTTCAGGCAACGACTCCGACAAGCGCTGCCCATCGACGAGTCGCCGCTGTGCGTCAGCAGTTTCAAGTGGTCACGCGCGCGCCAAACTGTCGAAACACAGCAAACAGACGTCAAGTGTTCCGGCGCGCGCAGGTGATCCCGCAAAACAAAACCTTCGCGCGCAATGCACGGATAAACGAGCCACGCGGCGCGCGAGATCCCAACCAGGACACGCTTGACGGCCGCAGCGCGGAGATGGAGAAGAGCGTGCAGGAGTCGCGCTCGCCAAAGCCGCAAGCCCGCGACGGTTTTGCGTATCGCATCAAGGTTAAAAACACCGCCGAGAAAGTCGCTGAGATCGTGTTTTGGGAATACCAGTTTCACGACGCCGACAATCCGAACCTCGTGGCGCGGCGGCAGTTTCTCTGCGGCGTGGATATTCGCCCGGACAAGGAGAAAGAGCTCGAAGGTTTTAGTCTGTCCGGACCAAGCGACGTCGTGAGCATCGGCGCGCTGGCGGACAAATCACAGTTTCAAAGAAAACGTTCTCGATCAATCGCGTCGAATACTCCGACGGTTCGATCTGGCAGAGGAAAGGCTGGCACTCGCCGAAGTGAAGGCAAGTTACGATCGCGTGCTGCGCGAACCGTGGGTGCCCGGACAGTGCAAGGGCCTGTAAACACGAACGCATGGATCCACTGCAATCTCAGAAAGCAAAACTCCTCATCATCGACGACGAATGGCAGATCAGAAGCCTGCTCGTCGATCTGCTGGGCACTGTCTATCGACTGCTCTGAAGCGGGTTCCGCGGAAGAAGCGCTGACCGCGCTTTCTCAAGAAACGTTCGACCTCGTAATCAGCGACATCGACATGGGCGGCATGAGCGGACTCGAGCTGGTGCCGCGCGTTCATTCGCTCGCGCCTGATACCGTCGTCGTGATGATCAGCGGTAACCAGGACATCGAGTTTGCGATCAAAGCGCTGCGAGTCGGCGCGTTTGATTACATCACCAAGCCGATCGATCATCCGCCACGTCGAAGCTTCGGTCGAACGCGCGCTGAAACACAGCGACCTGCTGAAAGAGAAACGTCTCTACAAAGAACAGATCGAAAACCTGCTACAGCAACGGACCGCGCGAAGTCGATTGGCTTGCTTACTACGACACCGTTACGCAACTTCCGAATCGCGCGTTGTTTGAAGATCGGCTGACGCAGGCGGTCGCGATCGCGCGCGCCAAAGACCAGTCGCTCGGCGTGCTGTTTATCTCACTGGATCAGTTCAAGAAGGTGAACGACTCGCTGGGGCATGGACCAGGCGACAGTCTGCTGCGCGAGTTTGGCGAACGTTTGAAGAGTTGCATCAGCAAGTCAGACACGGTGGCGCGCTTTGGCGGCGACGAGTTTGCCCTGTTGCGAACTCAGATCGACGGCACCAAGGACATCATGGAAACGATCGGACTGCTGTCGCAGGTGTTGAAGTTCTCGTTCGACCTGCCGGGCCAGGAACTGTATGCGACTGCGAGCGTCGGCATCAGCCTGTTTCCGTTTGACGGCGACGACAGCCAAACGCTGCTCAAGAACGCGGGCGCCGCGCTTTACAAAGCGAAGAAATCAGGCGGCGCAAACTATCAGTTCTTCACGTCCGACATGCACGAGCTCGCGACGAGTCGTTTGGCGCTGGAAACCAACTTGCGTCGCGCGATTCAGAACGAAGAGTTTCTGATTCATTACCAGCCGCGCGTTTCGGTCGATTCGCTGGCGATCACGGGCGTCGAAGCGCTCGTTCGCTGGCAACATCCGCAACTCGGACTTGTTCCACCGTCGGAGTTTATTCCGCTCGCCGAAGACACCGGGTCTGATCGTGCCGATAGGCGAATGGGTGTTGCGTCACGCGTGCCGGCAGAACCAGGAATGGCAGGAGCGTGGGTTTCGCGCCGATTCAGATGTCGGTGAACATTTCGGCGCGGCAGTTTCACGATCGCGATCTGTCGGAGACAGTGATCAGGATTCTCGACGAGACGGGTTTGGCGGCGAAGCATCTGGATCTGGAAGTGACGGAAAGCTCGATCATGCAGAACGCCGAGTTTGCCGCAGGGGTGTTGAATCGTTTGAAGAGCATGGGGATCAATATCTCGATCGACGATTTCGGCACCGGGTTTTCGTCGCTTGGCTTCGTTGAAGCGTTTGCCGATCGACGTGTTGAAGATCGATCAATCGTTTGTGCGAGAGGCGACCACGGATCCTGACGATGCGGCGCTCGTGATGGCGATCATCACGCTGGCCCACAACCTGCGATTGAAAGTGATTGCGGAAGGTGTGGAAACAGCGGAGCAACTGCGTTTCCTGCAGTTACTCCGCTGCGATGAGATTCAGGGTTATCTTTTTCAGTCCGCCCCGGCCGGCTTCCGAGCTTGTCGAGTGTTCGACACAAGCTTCCAGAAGCTGATGAGCTAAGTCCCCGAATTAATTCGTGTGAAACTCGAATCGCGCGACGTCTGATTCACCAAGAATCACGGTGTCACCGGCGTTCAACGACGTTTCCGTCACTCGCTCAGAACGAGGATCGTTGACGAACGTTCCATTGCGCGAATTCTGATCTTCGATCACCACGCGCCCGCCTTTTACGCCAATCCACAAATGACGTTTCGAGATGCGCGGATCGCCGATGACGATCTGTGCCGAACCACCGTCGCGGCCGATAAAGTCGCCGTCAGGTTTGACCTGAAACTGTTGACCGGAAAGCGGGCCGGAAACAAACCGGATCGATCCGTAGTTCTTGTTGAACCCGTCGCCGTCGGCCGTAATCGCGACCGTGCGAGACAGATCGACAGTCATACCCTGATCGCCGGCAACGACATGCGGCATAGGCACAGGTGGCGGCGGCGGAGGTGGAGCCGGTGCGGCGTGTGCCGGTGACGGGCTTGGAGATGGTGAATATGCAGCCGGCGCATGTGATGGTGATGGCGCAGGATGCCCCTTGCCACCGGAAGCCGGCGCGGGCGCTGGTCCCGCACTCTTCTTCTTCTTCTTGCGCATGATGATCACGACGATCGCGACGATGATCAGGATCAGCCCAAGGAGAAACAGCACGCCGAGAATCACGCCCACGGCCCACAGCGGAAAACCCGACTTCTCACGTCCTTCGGCCTTCGCTTGCTGGCTGCTCTGGATCAGCCTGTCGACTTCCGAGTGTTGCGGAAACAGTCTCTTGACTTCTTCGAACTTGGGAATGGCCGACGAGTATTGGTCGTTCCAGTAGTAGCTCGAGTCCTTCCTGGAAGAGTTGATCGGTCGGTCCTTGCTCGTTCGTCGCGCCGGCGGCCTTCACGTACTCCTGGACCGTATTCGAAGGAACAACGAAAGCAAAACCCGAGACTTCCTGTCCGTTCACGGTGTCGCCGCGGAACGTCAGCAGACCGATCACTTCGTTCTGCATCGTTCAAAACCGGACCACCGGAGTTGCCGTGAGTGGCGGAGGCGCTGGTTTGCAGAATCGGAGCGCCGCTCGCGGCCTGTTTTCGCGCCGAGATCTTTCCGTCAGTGATGCTGGCTTCAAACGCAGATTTCTGACTGAGCATTCCGGAATTGGAACGTGTCGGCCGCGCCGGGATAACCGATGACGGTGACGTGGTCCTGAAGCTGAACGCGATCGGAGTCGCCGAGCTTCAGAATCGGGGCGTTCTTCACTTCGATCTTCACGATCGCGACGTCTTTGCCCTGATCCGTTGCCTTCACCCGTTGGCGCGCCGTACTGCTTGATCTCAAACGGGAACGAGCTGCCGTCAGGAATGATCACGTGGTGAAATTTCTGAAAACTCACGAAGTTGCTGTGCTGGTCGATAAAACGGATGTTTTCCTGGGTTCAGCTCTCGACCAAGTTGTTGCGCGATTTGCCGGAGCATTTGGTAGAAGAATGCCTGCTTGGCTTTCTCTTCGCCGTCGCGCGTGGTGGAGACGACGTGGGCGTTGGTCGCGATGTAGCCGTTGGAGCTGATAAAGAAGCCTGAGCCGAGCGCGATGCTCGATACGTTGTAGGTTTGCGGCTGGTAGCCGGGCGGTTCAAACCGGATCTGCCCAGCGGCTCCGTCCACGATGCGGACGACTGCGGGTTTGCTGTACATGGCCAGGCGTTCGCCGTCCGAAACTGCGCTCACGACGAATCGCGGTTGCATCGGGAGCAAGCGTTACGGCAAGAAAAAAAGCGCCTATCGCAAGCAAAAGCAGTCTGCGCATGAAAAGGGCTCCTTGGGGATGGTTGATTGTTTCGTCTCAAACATGAAAGCCTTGATGAAGATCAACCGGCAGCGTAGGAGTGCTTCTAATGGAATTCCGAGCGAAAGTCAATGAAAAACGGCACTGTTGCACCTTCAGCATTCCTTTGCGCCTTTGCGCCTTTGCGGGAGATACCTTCCGAGCCTATGCGTTTGCTGATGGATAGTATGTTCCCGCAAAGGCAAAGACGCAAAGGAAAGTCGTGGAAACCCGTATTGTTAGTGAACGGTCTAAACGTCGCACCGTCCCACTTTGCGCTTCCTCTCTGCTTGAATAACGCGTAATTAGGCGCAACAATAGGCGGAAACCAAACACCCTGATGGCACGTTGCTTGCGAAAACTATTGCAGCTTTACCTAGTATTGGAGGATAGAAGCGTGACGAAAAATGTTTGTCTGCTGACAATGTTATTGCTTGTGGCACTCGCCGCAGGCTGTTCCGCTCACAACACCGCGGCCACCGATCAGAAGCGGCGCAACGGCATCGGCCAGTCCAGTGCCTGCTCCCGACAATTCGGAGATCACCACCTCTGTGGACGCGAGTGGAACCAGGACCGAAACCAGAACTTTCCGAAATAATCCGCACATATCCAAGGTTGTAGTTACTACCCGCGACGGCAGGAGAACGGTACGGGCCTATTCTCCCAGTGGTGAAGAACGCGAAGTAAACACTGACGAGAACGTGCTTGAAGCGACCGGTGATGCCCTTGCTAAATCCTGCCGGGTTCGTGGCTGATAAAGCCGAAGACGTACCGGGAGAAGCGAAGAAGGCAGGAGAGGAAGTCGCCGACAAGGCTGAAGACGTAGGAGACAAAGCCAAAGACGTGGGCGAAAAGGCTGTCGACAAGAGTAAAGACGTTGGTGAGAAGGTCGTCGACAAGAGTAAGGATGTTGGTGAGAAAACGGTTGACGTAACCAAGAAGGCCGGTGAAAAAGGCGTCGAGGGCGCCAAGAAAGTTGGTGAAAAGACAGTTGAAGGCGCCAAGAAAGCCGGCAGCGCTGTGAAGAAAGTCATTCCTTAACTACAGATCACACGGATCAATACAATCAGCACGGGGGCAGTCGCACAACGGCTGCCCTTTTGTTTGCTATACTATTGGCCTCGCAGGGAGGAGGTTCAATGGCTGACAACTCGAGGTTTACGATTATCTGCCCGTGCTGCGAAGCCACGCTGGCGGTCGACGCGCAAACCGGCGTCATCATCTCGCACGAAGAGAAAGCCAAACCACTCGCGTCGTTCGACGAGATGGTCAAAGGACTCGACAAGCAGAAACAGATGCGCGAGCAGATCTTCGCGCAGGAGCTCAGCTCGATGAAAGATCGCGATCGCATCCTCGAAGAGAAGTTTCAGGACGCAATGAAGCGAGCCGAGAAAGACAAAGACAAGCCCTATCGCAATCCGATGGACTTGGATTAACCTCAGTCATTGTCCCGTCTAACTCCCTAAACTCGGGCGCATCTCTCCCGAACAAATTGGAGCAACTTTAATGGTTCGTAACTCAATTCGATTCCTGTTGGTCGTGAGCCTGTGTGTCACGGCCACCGTCGCGGCGCTGGCCCAGACGCGAATGCCGCAAATGAAGTTCAGCGACCGCACGTTGCCAAACGGCATGCGTGTGCTGAGCGCGCCCGACTCTTCGAGTCCAACGGTCGCGATTCAAGTTTGGTATCACGTCGGTTCCAAGGACGATCCGCAGAATCGCAGCGGCTTCGCGCACCTCTTCGAGCACATCATGTTCAAGAGCACGAAGAACATGAAGTCGGAAATGATGGACCGGCTCACTGAAGACGTCGGCGGCTTCAACAACGCCTTTACCGCTGACGACGTGACGGTCTATTACGAAGTGGTTCCGTCAAATTATCTGGAAACGTTGATCTGGGCCGAGGCCGATCGACTTTCGGCGCTGAACGTCGACGACCCGAACTTTAAATCGGAACGCGACGTCGTGAAAGAAGAGTTTCGGCAGGGCGTGCTCGCGCCGCCGTACGGCCGTTTCGAATATTTGCTCCAACAGAAGTCATTCGCCGAACATCCGTACAAGCGTCCCGGCATCGGCAGCATCGAAGATCTCGACGCCGCTTCGCTGAAGGACGTTCAGGAGTTTCATACAACTTACTACCGTCCTGATAATGCGACCCTCGTCGTCGTCGGCGATTTCGATCAGAAACAACTCGACGCGTGGGTCGACAAGTATTTCGCTCCTATTCCGAAACCAAACCGCCCGTTGCCGCGCGTGGACGTGAAAGAGCCGGCTCGAAAGGCGGAGACTAGAGTCACGGAATACGGCCGCAACGATCTTCCGGCTGTTGGTTTGACCTACCTGACTCCGCGCCAGGCTGACGCGGATTCGGATGCGCTGCGCGTAGCCGATGCTGTCCTTTCGGCGGGTGAATCGTCGCGGCTTTACAACTCGCTAATCTACCAGCAACAACTCGCAGCCGAAGCCAATTCGAATGCCGAGCTGCGTGAAGACGTCAGTCTGTTTGTTCTGATCGCCGTTTTGTCCGAAGGAAAGAAACCTGAAGACGTCGAGAAGTCGTTGCTGGCCGAGATCAAGAAGTTGCAGGATGCGCCGGTCTCGGCGGCGGAGTTGGAAAAGGCCAAGAACCAAATCATCACGAGTCAACTGCGACAGCGCGAGACCAGCAACGGCAAAGCGCTCGCGCTAGGCGAGGCGGCGGTGCTGTTGGGAGATCCCGCGCGAGTCAATACCGATCTCGCTCGCTTGCAAGCGGTGACGGCTGCCGACGTGCAGCGCGTGATGAAGAAATACTTCACTGACACGAATCGCCTGGTCCTGTATTACCTTCCCGAAGCTTCGAAACCGGCAAACAAAAGCGGGGAGGGCGCCCGATGAAAATCCCTATTAACAAAATGAAACGCCTACCGCTGTTGTTTGTATTGCTTTCTTTGCCGCTCGTCGCTTTGGCGCAAACTCCGCAAGCCACGCCTCCGCCACCCGCGCAACCGCGTTCGGGAACGTTCCCGAAACCCGTTGAAGAAACACTGCCGAACGGATTGCGCGTGATCGTCATTCAACGAAGCGAGTCGCCGCTTGTGTCGGCACAGTTGCTGATCAAGAACGGCGGCGAGGTCGATCCGCAGGAGTTGGCCGGGCTCGCCGACATGACGGCGAACCTGTTGACTAAAGGCACGCAGACCCGCGACGCCACGCGTATTGCGCAGGAGATCGAAAGCCTTGGCGGTTCGCTTGATTCGGGCGCGCGTTGGGATTCTTCGTTCGCGAATGTGAACGTGATGTCGTCGAAGATCTCGCAGGCGATGGAGATCCTCGCGGACGTCGTGCGGCGTCCGACGTTCAAGAGCGAAGAAGTCGAACGATTGCGGCAACAGTATCTCGACAGCATTACGTTGGCGCTCGGCGAGCCGGGAAGTATTGCGCGGTTTGTGGCAGCCAGGGTTGTGTTTGGCGATAGTCCGTATGGTCATCCGCTTAGCGGAACGACCGAGTCGCTCACGGTCATTACCGCTGCGCACATTACGAAACTGCACAGCCGCTACTATCGTCCTGACAACGCGGTTCTCGTGATTGGCGGCGACATCTCTGCGAAAGACGGCCTGACGTTGGCAACGAAGTACTTCGGCGACTGGCAGAAACCGAGCACAGCGCTCCCGGCCATGAGCGCTTCGATGGAGAGCGCCGCGAGCAAGGCGGGTCGAGTTGTCGTGATTGATAAACCCGACGCCGGTCAGGCCGCGGTCTATCTCGCGCGCACCGGCATCAATCGCAAGGACACCGATTACTTTCGCGGCATCGTCGCGAATTCTGTGTTGAGTGGTTACTCGGGCCGTTTGAACCAGGAGATCCGCATCAAGCGCGGTTTGAGTTATGGCGCGGCGTCGTCGTTGGACACGCGACGCGATGTTGGACCATTCATCGCGTTTGCGCAGACGAAGAACGAGTCGGGCGCTGTGGTGGCGGATCTGTTGTTGGGTGAGATCGGGCGCTTGTCGTCAGCGCCGCCGGCGGATGTGGAGTTGACGCCGCGCAAGGCGGTCTTGATTGGCGGCTTTTCGCGTAACCTGGAAACGGCCAGTGGACTCGTCGCCCAGGTGGCGTCGCTGGCGCTTTACGGCATGGGCCTCGACGAGATCAATCGTTACATCAACAACGTGCAGTCGATCACGACTGCCGACGTGCAGAAGTTTGCCGGCGCGCGGCTGGACGCGAAGACGAGTAATATCATCATCGTCGGTAATGCGAAAGCGTTTCTCCCTGAGCTGCAAAAGAAGTATCCGAACGTGGAAGTGATTCCGGTGACGGAGCTGGATTTGAACACGGCGCTGTTGCGGAAGAAGCAGGCGGCAGGAGAGTGATATGAAAAGCATTTTGGTAACGATCTGTGCTTTGCTTTTGTGTGTTGGCGTGTCGCGCGCGCAGCAGCCCCCTACTCAACCAATCGACGGCATCGACGCGCGCTCGAATACGGCGGAGTTTGCGCAACAGCTTGGCAGCGCTGATCCGTTGCTCCGGCGTCGCAGTGCGGAAGCGCTGGCGCGGCTCGCTGCTACCGAACACCTAAAGCTGGTCCAGGGTTATCAAGTCCAGGAGAAGAACAAAGACGTGCGGCTCGCGCTTGATTGGGCCCTGTATCGCATGGGCCGATCCGAAGCGTTGTTTCCCATCGTGCGTGACCTCGATTCCGATCGCCAGGAGCAGGCGATCGGCTACTTGTCCGAGCTGGAAGCTCCCGATCTGCTGTATCCATTCTTGAAGAAACAAAACAACGCGCCGCGCGTGAATGCCGGTTTACTAAAAGCGCTCGCGCGTATCGGTGACGCGCAGACGCTCGAACTCGTCAAAGCGTTTCGTGAATCAACTCAACCGTTCGTCGCCGAGGCCGCGGAAATCGCGCACGACGAGATCGAGAAGCGCCTGGGTGAAGCGCAGCAGCAACCGACGCGTGTGCGCCCGCGCACTGTTGGCACTGTGGCGGATCGGCCTTAAGCAGAGCTGGGAGATAGAGTTGAGGACAGGTTAGTACGCCGAAGGCGTTCGCTAATTCCAGCCCAGGGTTGCTTCAACCCTGGGTTGAGTCAATGCATTTACCCTTGAACTCTGAAGGAGTTTCAACTACAAACCGAACACTTTCAGTGTTGTCTGATTCTCTTCCGCTGTTCCCAGGGTTGAAGCAACCCTGGGCTGGAATTAGCGAACACCTTCGGCGTTCTCAGTTTGAAGCTGCATAACCACGAGTAGAGCTTGGTGCTTTGTTTTCTCGTGCAAAGCACAAAGCACCAAAACCACACTGAATGCATCCGAGTCTCCGCAGCTTTCTCGATCGACTTACCAGAGAAAACGAAATCATCACCATTAAAGCCGAGGTCGATCCGTATCTCGAGCTGGCCGAAGTGCATCGCCGTGTCATCAGCCAGGGTGGTCCGGCGCTTTTGTTCGATCGGGTGAAGGGAAGCCGCTACCCGGTCGTTACGAATCTCTTCGGCGCCGCGCGACGGCTCGATTTGGCGTTTGGGCCGAAGCCGGAGGCGATGGTGCGCGATGTGGTTCATATCGCCGAGTCAGTGTTGCCGCCGAAGCCCGCCGAGCTTTGGAAATACCGTTCGGTCGCGTGGGATTTTCTGAAACTCGGAACGACAAACACGGGTCGTTCGCCTGTCTCGCAAGTCGTGGATCGGCCAGCGCGGCTCGATCAGTTGCCGGTGTTGACGACGTGGCAGGAAGACGGTGGTCCATTCATCACTTTGCCGCTCGTCTATACCGAGAACCCAGTCTCGAAGAAACACAATCTCGGCGTCTATCGCATGCAGATCTACGACGCGCATACAACCGGTCTGCACTGGCAGATTCAAAAAGGCGGCGGGTTTCATTACGCCGAAGCCGAAAGACTCAATCAACCGCTGCCGGTGACGGTTTTTCTTGGTGGTCCACCGGCGTTGATACTGGCGGCGATTGCGCCGCTGCCGGAAGACGTGCCTGAGCTCGTGCTTGCGTCGCTGTTGTCTGGCGAGAAGTTGAAGATGTCGAAGACGCTGTCCGGTAACGGGCATCGGTTGGCGGCGGAAGCTGAGTTTGCCCTGGTGGGCCACGCGCCACCGCATGTGAGAAGGCCGGAAGGACCGTTTGGCGATCACTACGGTTACTACTCGCTGCTTCACGATTATCCGATCTTTCAGGTCGACAAGGTCTTTCACCGGCGCGACGCGATCTATCCGGCAACTGTTGTCGGCAAACCACGCCAGGAAGATTTCTTCATCGGCGATTACTTGCAGAAGTTGCTTTCGCCGGTGTTTCCCCTCGTGATGCCGTCGGTGCGCGACCTCTGGACCTACGGCGAAACAGGATTTCATTCGCTTTGCGCTGCTGTCGTGCAGGAGCGGTATGGACGCGAAGCGCTGGTTTCCGGTTTTCGCATTCTCGGCGAGGGGCAGTTGTCGTTGACGAAGTTTTTGATACTCACCGACACGCCGCAGGAGCTGAAGAATTTTCCGCGACTGTTGGAGCACGTGCTGGCGCGGTTTCGGCCGGAGACGGATCTGTTTGTGTTCTCAAACGTGTCGATGGATACGCTGGATTACACGAGCGGCAAGGTCAATGAAGGCAGCAAAGCGATCATGTTGGGGTTGGGTGATTCGGTGCGGGAGTTGCCGCGTGAGTTTCGCGGCCACTTGCCGGGGTTTGTTTCGCGAGCGGAGGTTTTCTGCGCGGGATGTTTGGTGTTGCAGGGAGCGACATACGCTGAAGATGAATCGCTGGCGATGCGCGTGGCCGGCGACGGGGCGTTTAGCGAGTGGCCGTTGATTGTTTTACACGACGATGCCGGGGTGGCGCGTTCGTCGCCGGATTTCTTGTGGGCCACGTGGACCAGGTTTGAACCGGCGGCGGATATTTATGCCGCCGAGACGTCAGTTCACCGGCATCATTTGGTCTACAAGTCGCCGGTGGTTATCGACGCGCGCACGAAGCCGGGATTTCCGGATGAGTTGATCGTTCGTGACGATATTCGTGAAAAGGTTGATCGACGGTGGTTGGAATACTTTCCGCGCGGGGTTACGAAGGGAGTTTGATCGTGAACACCGCGCCGCCGTCAGGTGTATTGGCGGCTGTCAGCGTGCCGCCGTGGTCTGTGATGATTCGGTGTGTAAGGGCGAGACCGATGCCGTGGCCTTTGGGTTTCGTGGTGAAGAACGGGATGAAGATCTTCGACAATTGAGCCGGTGGAATTCCAGTTCCGGTGTCGCGGATTTCGATTTCGTTTCCGACTTTTACAAACACGGATTTTTCTAATTTGTGTTCCGGGATAGCTTCGGCAGCATTCCGCAAAAGATTCAATAGGGCCTGGCGCAACATCCGTTCATCGGCACGAACAATTTGATCAGTTAAATCGAGCTCAAGTTTCACACCTAGCTCGTCAAACAAAGGCTTTAACTCTATCGCACATTCCTCGATTAATTCTTCCAACCGGACATCCTCGAGTTGCAATGGTTGTGGCCGCGCGAAGTTCAAAAACGCAGTCACCATCGACGAAAGACTGCGCACTTCGTTCAGCAACGACGCGGTCGCCGTCTGCGCCTGATCGTTCAATTCCAAACTCTGTAGCAGTTGCGCATATCCCTGAAGCGTCGCGATCGCGTTCTTGAACTCGTGCGCCAGCCCGGCTGACATCTCGCCGAGGCTCTCCAGATTGCGTTTCAACGCAACCTGCTCGCGCAGCTCTGTCACCTCGGTGATGTCCGTCAACAAACACAGCGCGCCGCGTGGTCCACGTTCGGGCGGCAACTCGATTGGCGCCACAGTCGCGCCAAGCCGCCGTAACTTCCCGCTCGCGCTTGTCGCTTCGATCTCAGTCCGGCGATATAACGTTCCGGTTTGCAAACAGTCGCCAATCATCGAAGCGAGCTCCGTGTGCCCGGCAAGCAATTGCGAGTACGATTCGCCGAGCACTTTTCCATTTACTTCCAGCAACGTCCGGCCCGGCCCGTTGACGACCAGCGACAATCCATTCGCGTCAAACGCCAGCAACCCCGACGGCAAACTCGCGACGATGCGTTCACTGAACTTCTCCGCCGACATCGCGCGCTCGCGCGCCTCCGCGCTGAGTTGCTCCAGCTCCTTGCGCTGTTCCTGCAACTGCGCGACAACCGACTGAAACGTCTCCAGCACAAACTCCGCTTCGTCCTGCGACTTCAACATCTGGCTCGCCACCGAAGCCCTTTGCGCCTCGCCGACAAGCTGGTGATAGGGACGCAACAACCATCGCACCACGAATAGGATCGACAACAAACTACCGAGCAGTATCGCGATAAAGGACGCCAGCAGAATTGGACCACGAGTAATAGAAGTCTCAGGCGTGAGGGCGTAAAGCAGGACGGCAAACAGTACCGCCAACAGGAACAACCCCGTCAGCATCGTCAACCCAAACTGAAAACGATTACGAGCCATGAAGTCATTGCCGATTGGCAATTGCCGATTGCCAATTGGAGCTAGCGTTGGTGGTGTTTATTAGTCGAGCACGCACGAGATGAAGCACCTCAGAGAGTTCAAATCAATTGGCAATTGGCAATCACCGAAACTGTCCGGCATACCACTCGACCAGTTGCCCGCCCACCAGCAGCGAAGCAACCGCGCCGATTCCGAGAAACACACCAAACGGCAACAGCATCTGCATGTTTCGTTCGCGCTGCCGCGCCATCAACAGCACGCCGACGATCGATCCGGTGAGCACGCCGACGAAGATCGTCAGAATCGTCAGTCGCCAACCAAGATAGGCGCCAACCATGAACATCATCTTCACGTCGCCGAGTCCCATCGCCTCGACGCCGCGCAATTTTTCCCAGACCCAACCCATCAACCAAAGCGAGCCGCCGCCAATTAACGCACCGATCACGGCGCCGCCCAGTGAAGTAACCCAGATCGGCATACCCTCGAATGGACCATTGATCAGCGAAGGCAAGTCGTCGAAGTGCGGCGTGCGCGTCAGGAAGGGAATCGCAATGCGAGCGACGACGGCAAACACGATCCCCGGATAGGTGATGACGTTCGGCAGGATCATGTGCTCGGCGTCGATGAACACAAGCGCCAGCAACGCCGAAACGAACACCAGATCGAACGGCAACGCCACGCTCATTCGGTCGTGCCACGCCACCGCGACAAACAACGCCGCCGTCAGCAACTCAACCGCCGGATAACGAAACGAGATCCGTCCCTTGCAACCGCGGCACTTCCCGCCCAGCAACGCGTAACTAAGCACCGGAATGTTGTCGTAAAAAGCGATCACCGCGCCGCACGACGGACAACGCGAGTTCGGAAACACAATCGACTCGTCATTCGGTACGCGATGGATTACGACGTTGAGAAAACTGCCGATGATGGCGCCAAAGATTCCGGCAAGAACGTAACCAAAAGCTGGGGGAACTAGACTCAAATCAGGCATCTTTATTCTTATGATCCGCGGTTTGCTTCTCCCAAAGCATGAGGTGTTTCAAAAATGCATGATGCGCAGCAAAGCTGGCAATGGTAAACCCGGCCAGCCCGTCACGAAAGCCACCTTTCAATATCCAACTGCGAATGAATGCCGCGGGGCCCGCCGTCATCATGCTGAAAACTGACGTTCGGCGTCCTTCGTCAAGCATTTGCTGCGCGGCAAGCGGCGCATATCGTTCGCCAATCATTCGATGATGATGCGCGGCATTCGGCGACGTGTAGTGCAGCAGATCGCCGCCGATCTCGCCGACGCGCGCGCCTGTCTCCATCACGACTGATTCATGGATGTGACGAAGCTTCCAATGACCTTTGGTCCGGTTGAATAAGCGCAACTGGTAATCGGGATACCAGCCACCGCCGCGAATCCAACGTCCCTGGTAGTAAGTGCGTCGCGCTACTACGAACCCGTCTGCCTCTTCGCGCCGCCCGTTCTTGAGCACCTCGAGCGACGTCCTGAGCTGATCCGAGACGCGCTCGTCAGCGTCGAGACTGAAGATCCAATCGTTCTGCGCACGATTGACTGCAAACTGCTTTTGCGCGCCGAATCCCGGCCACTCGTTCGTGATTACGCGAGCGCCGCACGACGTGGCGATGTCGCGCGTGGCGTCAGTCGAATTCGAGTCAACCACGACAATCTCGTCGGCCCATGCGACTGACTCACAGGCGGCTTTGATGTTCGACTCCTCATTGAAAGTGATGATCGTGGCGCTGATCTTCATAAAAAAATCCGTGTTCCCCTTTGCATCGCTCAGAGAAACACGGATTGATTATATAGCTAAAAGAGTTGTTATGGACCGACAGGATTGTCGACCACGACGTTGTTGGCTCTCAACGTGGTCGAAGTCGCCCGTTGCAGGTCAGCCAGCGCCTTGTTGTAGTCAGTCTCGGCGCGCAACTCCGAAGCACGTGCGTTCGCCAGCGCGTTTTCACGTTGGAACAGAAGGAACGTGGTCGAACGTCCCACCTGGTACAAACGCTGCTCGCCTTCGAGCTGCATCTCCGCGTTGACGCGCGCCTCGCGAGCTGAAAGCACTCGCTGGCGAGACGACTCAACCGCCTGCGCCGAATTGCGAACGTCGACTTCGATGATCTGTTCCTGCGAACGGGTCGAAGCCACCAGTTGCTCTTTCTGAATCCTTGCCCCGGCAAGATTGGCCTGAGCCGTCTTGTTCTTGAATGGGAACGTAATCGTTACCCCGAGCGTGACGTTGCGCGTGTCGCCGCCAATCAAATTCCGCAGATCCTGTCCGTAACCGCCGATCAGCGTCGGGTTTGGTCCACCCTGGGAGTCAACTAATGGAGACTCCGCGAGTGGCAGCCCCTGCGCGAGTTGGATGGCTCGGATCTGGTCCAACAGGAAGGCGCTCGAGTTGACGGCCGGGTTGCCGAAGATCAACGGCACTTGCGTGCCCGGCGGCAACGCGCCCGAAACGTCCTTACCGGCGAGACCCGTCAACGCCACAGTGCCGACCAGGTCGATGCGTGGCTTGGTTTGATTCTTGAAGAACTGAATGTCGATGTCGTTGATGTCGTCTTGCAGGCGCAAGCGGCGCAACTCGGGCCGGTTATCGCGTGCGGCCTTCAACGCTTCGGGAAGATTCACTGCAGCAGTGTCAAACTTCGGCGTGTCAGTCGGCGTTAATTGCGCCGACCAATCGGGACTGTTCGGTTCCTTGAAGATCAACACTTTCAGGTTATTTTCCGCAATCGCCACTACCTGGACCGCGGTCAACAACGCAGTTTCGCGGTTTGCCAGCTCAGTCAGGACTTCCGATCTCTCTAGTGGCGCCCGCGCGCCGGCGGCGATCTGTGCTTCGATGTTTCGCAGGCTCTCGCGCGAGAGGTTCAGGTTGCTCAACTGGTTTTGCTGATCGCGCAGGGCGAACACCAGTTCCCAGTAAGCGAGTTGCACGCGCGTGATGACGTCGATCGTGCGTTGGCGAAAATCGGCGTCAGACTGATCGAGACGCTTGCGCTGGATGCGAATCTGGCGACGGTTGTTGTCGATCGAACGATCGCGCAGCAGCGGCTGCGTAAAGGACACCGAAAGGTTCGAAGAGTAGAACGGGTTCAGCAAGCTGAAACTGTTGCTGGTGTTGGTGTGCGAGTTCGCGAACTGGAGGAAATAGTTTCCGCCGCCGGTTCCGAACTGTTTCGTGACCGACGGGCTCCACGTGTACGTCGTGGTGCTGGTGGTGCCAGTTTGGCCGGAGCCGCCCAGGGAGCTTTGCTGGGGCGAGATCCGTTTGTCGTATTGCGGCGTGATCGAGAAAATCGGATCGAAGATTCCTTCGAGCGCGTGCAACTGGGTTTCCGCGAAGCGCACGTCATCGCGAGCGACTTCGATGTCGTTGTTGTTTTCGAGCGCTCGTTTGATCGCGTCGTTCAGCGACAGCGGCAACGTTTCAGTGCCAACGCCTAAACGTTGAAGACTGGGAACCGGCGGCAGCGGCTTCGCCTGGAAAGCCGGAATTATCGGATCGCGGACGGGTCCGAGCGTTTCACCCCCGGTCGTCGTCGTCGGCGCCGGCGTCGTTCCCGGCAAAGGCGTTTGCGCCGGAATCGTTCCCGGAGGCGCCGTTGGGTTCGTTTGCGGTGCTGCCGGCGGCGCTTGCGGGTTCTGGGACGGCGTCGACGGAGTGGTCGTTCCAGGGATCGGATCCTGTCCCGGCGGCCGGGTCGGGTCGCCCGGTGGCGGAGTTGGTCGAGGCGTGGACTGCGGTGTTTGCGCCAGTGCCGCGCTTGTTCCCGCGAACAGGACACTCGACAGGATCACTGCCCTGACTAGAGTACGAGACATCAAATTAAACATCAGACGAAGAGCTCCTTAAATGATGATCCTTCCAGTTCCCGGTGTTCAAGGGAGGGGAATGGAAGAGACATTCTGGCAAACCAAGGTCCGCGGTATCAAGCGCTTACTACGTCGCGTATAGAAACGCAGTTTCAAAAACTTGTCCAACAGGCTCGCTTGACACGCTGAAACGCGGCGCATAATCTTGCCTTTTTATTTGACGCGCGCTTGTGGTTATCTATTAACGCTGATCGCGGCAAATCGGCAGGGCTGGCGTCTGTCCCACATTCGCGACATGTCTTGTCCCAAAATCGGCACAGATTTGTAATCCAGTCATCATCAAACGGCGGAGGATTTTGAAATGGCAGTCAAGGTTGGCATCAATGGTTTCGGACGCATTGGACGAAATATCTATCGTACGGCCATCGGCGATCCGGACATCGACATCGTGGCTGTTAACGATCTCACAGACACGAAAACGCTGGCGCACCTTCTGAAGTACGACTCTGTCCTGGGCAATTTAGACGAAGAGATCACCACTACCGAAAACGGAATCAAGGTTAACAACGACGAGTTTCGCGTCTTCTCGCAACGTGATCCGGGCGCGATTGATTGGGAATCCGTCGGCGCGGAGATCGTGATTGAGTCCACGGGCATTTTTACCAAGGCGGAAGACGCGAAAAAGCACATGCGCGGCAGTGTTAAGAAAGTGATCATCTCCGCGCCCGCGAAGAACGAAGACATCACGATCGTGCTCGGTGTGAATGAAGAGCAGTACGATCCGGCAGCGCATCACGTGATTTCGAACGCGTCGTGCACGACGAACTGCCTGGCGCCGGTAGCGAAGGTGGTCCACGAGAAGTTTGGCATTCGTTCGGCGCAGATGACGACGATTCACTCGTATACAAACGACCAACAGTTGCTCGACCTGCCGCACAAGGATTTGCGGCGTGCGCGTGCTGCGGCCTTATCAATGATTCCGACATCGACCGGCGCAGCGAAAGCGGTGGCGCTGGTGTTACCGGAGTTGAAAGGAAAGTTTGACGGGATCTCGGTGCGTGTGCCGACGCCGAACGTTTCGCTCGTTGACGTCGTGATGGACCTGGAAACAGAGACGACGGCGGAAGACGTAAATCGGGCGTTTAAGGATGCGGCGAATGAAGATCTGCGCGGGATTCTCGACTTCTCCGAGGAGCCGCTCGTTTCGGTCGACTTCAAACGGAATTCGAACTCGTCGATCGTCGATGCGGAATACACGAAAGTGATCGGTGGGCGGATGTTGAAAGTGCTTTCGTGGTACGACAACGAATGGGGCTACTCCTGCCGCGTTCGCGACCTGATCAAATACATCGCGAGCAAAGGCCTCTAATTCTTGTTGATTCTTGGTTTTGTGCCTTTTGTGACCTTTTGTGCCTCTTGTGGCTAAATTATCGATAAAAGATCTGACCCTCAACGGACAGCGAGTTTTTATCCGTGTTGACTTTAACGTTCCTTTGAAAGATGGAAAGGTTGACGACGACTCACGAATAACAGCTTCCTTACCGACGATTCAATACGCAATAGACCAGGGCGCGCGTGTGATTCTCGCGTCACACCTGGGACGTCCGAAAGGTCAGCGTGTTGAGAAGTACAGCTTGCGGCCGGTCGCCGAGCATCTTTCGTCTTTACTCGGACGCGAGGTTACGTTTGCAGATGATTGTGTTGGGCCGGAAGCGGAGTCTGCCGTGTCTGCGCTCGGTGATGGCGATGTAATACTACTCGAGAACCTTCGTTTTCATCCCGAAGAAGAAAAGAACGACGATAGCTTCGCGAAGCAGCTCGCTTCTTTGTGCGACATCTATGTCAACGACGCGTTTGGCGCCGCGCATCGTGCGCACGCCTCGACGGTCGGCATTACGCATCACGTTTCTAAAGCTGCGGCCGGGTTGTTGATGCAGAAGGAGCTGGAGTACCTCGGCCGCGTTATCACCAATCCGGAACATCCATTCGTTTCGATACTCGGCGGAGCGAAAGTCTCCGACAAGATTCCGGTCATCAACGCGTTGATCGATCGCGGCGTCGACAAGATTCTCATCGGCGGCGCGATGGCGTATACGTTTTTGAAAGCTGAAGGATTCACGGTTGGCAAGTCGTTGGTTGAAGACGGGATGCTGCAAACCGCGCTCGATATAAAGAAGCGCGCTGAAGAGAAGGGAATTGTGTTTCTGCTGCCGACCGATCATCAGGTCGTGGATAGTTACGAGCCGGTTAAGGGCGACAAGATCGTCACGAAGACGATACCAATCGAGTTTACGAATCTCGGTCTCGCCGGCATGGACATCGGCGTCGAGACGGTGGGCCATTTTTCAGCCGCGCTTCAGGATGCGCGCACGATCATCTGGAATGGTCCAATGGGTGTGTTCGAAGAGCCGCCGTTCGATCAGGGAACGATCGGTGTCGCTCGTGCGGTGGCCGAAGCTGCTGAGCGTGGCGCGACCGTGATTGTTGGCGGTGGTGACTCGGTTTCTGCGGTGACGCGGGCGGGTGTTGCCGATCGAATTACACATATTTCCACTGGCGGCGGTGCGACGTTGGAGTTTTTAGCGGGCGATCCGTTACCGGGTGTCGAGGCGTTGACTGATGCGTAAACCTGTAATCGCCGGAAACTGGAAGATGTACAAGACGATCGGCGAGTCGGTCGAGATGGTGCTTGGGCTGAAGCCGTTGGTGGCGAATGCGAACCACTGCGAAGTGGTAGTCGCTCCGGTTTTCACGGCGATCAAGACGGTCGCCGATAGACTCGAAGGATCGAACGTGCACGTCGCCGGGCAGGATTGTTCGACCGAGACTGCGGAGGGCGCACATACCGGTGAAGTTGCGGGATTTATGTTGCGCGATGCGGGCGCGCGTTACGTGATCGTCGGGCATTCGGAGCGCCGGCAGTTTTACGGCGAAAGCGATCCGCTTGTTAATCGCAAGGTGCAGGCGGGGCTGGCGAGTGGACTGACGGTGATCATGTGCGTCGGCGAGACGCTCGACCAGCGCGAGCAGGGAATCGCGGAAAATGTTGTGTCTGGGCAGTTAATCGGCGGTCTTAGCGGGTTGACAGCCTCAGATCTCGACCGTATCATCGTCGCCTACGAGCCCGTTTGGGCCATCGGCACGGGACGCACAGCGACGCCGGAGCAAGCGCAGGAAATGCATGCGTTTATCCGGCGCGTTTTCGCGGATAGGCACTCTTCGGCACGCCGCTGATGCATTGCGGATCCTCTACGGCGGATCGGTCAAGCCGGATAACATCGCAGGGCTGATGGATCAAGCGGATATCGACGGCGCGCTCGTCGGTGGCGCGAGTTTGAAAGCTGACAGTTTTGCCCAGATTGTGAACTATCGCGGTTGAGTTTTTATTTTTGCTTTTACAGTGTGAGTGTTTAGGAGTTTCATTTGTTAACTTACATTCTATACGGACTTTTCATTCTATCTTGCGTCATCCTGATCGTAGTGATCCTGCTGCAACCGGGTAAAGCGGACGCCGGCGCGCTCTTCTCGAACACGGTCTCGAGCACCGCCTTCGGTCCGCGTGGCACGGCTAGCCTGTTGGCGAAGATCACGATCGGCGCCGCAGCGGCGTTCATGCTGATCGCTCTAACTCTCGGCTTGCCGGTTCTAACAGGCTCGCGTTCAGTGCTTGAATCGACACCGGAAAGCGTCCCGGTCGCCAGCCCGAGCCCAACGCCAACAGCGGAGACTCCGGCAGCATCCCCGGCAGCCCCGGCTACATCGCCTGCACCGAGCAAGTAATAGACGAATTAGCTATAATGACGCGACCCCGGTCGCTTTGAAAACCCACCCTTTTGCCGAAGTGGCGGAACTGGCAGACGCGCACGTTTGAGGGGCGTGTGAGGCAACTCGTGGGGGTTCGAGTCCCCCCTTCGGCACCAGCAACTACAAAAATCCTCAATAAAAACGCAGAATTTCGAAGGTTAGGAACAACTAAGGTACAAAACCAGCAACTACAAAAATCCTCAATAAAAACGCAGAATGTCGAAGGTTAGGAACAACTAAGGTACAAACACTTATGGTTCGGAGCCGTCCCCCTGCAATTCTTACCAAAGTGAATGGTGCTTGAAACGAACCGTCGATCACGTTAAAAGTAAAACGTGATGCATCTTCGTTAGAACTGAGGGGCCAGCCTATATGGCATGAGTTCCCACGTCGTAGGACGTAATTTCAACGAATCATATTTGGAGGAGAAGAGTCTTCAAGAGGTGCACTTCTTGAGCTGGGATAAGTCGGTTCAATTTGCATCAAAGCCCATTGAAAGTGATGAGAGTACAAGCGAAGCTTACGTGCTTGTCATTGATGAAATCATTCGCAGTCCCGTCATGTTCTGGTCCGACTGATCAGTAATCCTGAATTACTAGTGTCCGTAGATCAGCGCCGCTTTGAAAAAATTGTTGCGGTACTGCTTTCAGACCTTGGTTTGCGCATTGAATTAACTCCAGCAACAAGGATAAAGGGCTTGATATCGTAATAGAACACACTAATCCCGATAATGGGCTTGTACAGGTTTACTTATTGAGTGTAAACATTGGATATCTGGAAAGAAAGTATCGCTGGAATTTGTTCATAAACTGCAGAACATAGTTGAGAAAGCGAAAGCAATGGCGGGGATTTTGTTAGCAACGAATGGCTTTTCTCCGTCTCTTCTAACCATGCAGGCAGTTCTAAGAACCGATGGAATATTCTTGAAGGATCGATCGGACTCTGATCACAGGCTTTTGTTACAGGAGGACACTCACACATGCTTGGTTTTTATAGACTAGCGGCCTCTGTGATATTGGGAATAATCTTGCCGATTAGTCTTCACGGTCAAACGGAGACGCTCAGATTGACCTGGCCGGACGGCGCCTCCGCGAAAGTCCATGTGCGTTCAGAGGGAAGGCAAGTGGTAAGCGAAAGCAAAACAGATACGTGGAACATGTATTGCGATTTCACAATGCACCTAAAACGAATCAATGACCGCATTGTAGTGTCACGTAATGATTACTCCGGTTGGAAGGGCACCCTCGCGCCGCCTCTTGGAGCAGGGGCAGAACAATTTGTTGACATGGTTCCGACGACAATTGTGACCGAAGGCGGCACGTTTGTTGGAATCGAGGGTTACGACACCAGCCCGCAAATTAATGGCTCAGGCGTTAGAGCAATCTGGTGGGTTGGCTCGGATAGAGCGCAACTGGTTCGAAACGATATCATCAAATGCTTCTCTTGAAGCGATGGCCAGAGATCATTGGTCTGCCTTTGTTATCTGGAAAGTTGTTGAACTTGAGCCGGGCGCCAGCTATGAATTCCGAAGTGTCGCTAAAGTCCCTCAACTCGGAGGGGGTGAAATCGACATCAACGGTACAGTTAAGTTTGTGAAAGAAGCTCCTTGCGAATGAGTGGGCACTTTCCCAAAGCATCTGGCCATCGGAGACTTCAATGGCGATAACAAACCAGATTTGGCCGTAACAAATTTTAGTTCGAATAACGTGTCCATTCTGATCGGTAATGGGAGTGGCGGATTTAGCCCTTTTGCCACTATCTCTGTAGGAACAAATCCTGAAGGAATATCGGTAAATGATTTTAATAATGACGGAATACAGGACTTAGCAGTTGCGAAAACAAATCCGGGTAATCTGTCTATTGTGCTTGGCCAGGGTAACGGTACATTTCAGGCTGCTAACACTGTGCCCTTGCCAACTGACTCCCAGCCGCGTTTCATTAAGTCAGCTGATATCAATACAGATGGTAAAGCCGATCTGGTCGTAGCCGGCACCGGCTCAGAGCTTAGACTTTCAACTTTACTTGGAAATGGCCTCGGAGGATTTGGTCCTCCGAACGTCTTGAATCAAAGTTCGGTCTCAGTGGCAATTGGTGGCTTTAATGGTGACGGCCACGCGGATCTGCTTTCTCACTCGGGAGCCAATATAAGCGTGTTGCTGGGTAACGGAAACGGTGGGTTTAGTGCGGAAATCAGCCGTCCGGCGCCATTACCTGGGGGACCAGTTCTTACCGTTGGTGACTTCAACCAAGATGGGAAACTTGACGCCGTTGCCGCCACACTTGATGAGTCCGTTATTGAAATATATACAGGTGATGGAACTGGTGCATTGGGTGCTCCGAAACGCCTTTTTTGGGGATCAGGTCTTGGCGCAACAGCAGTAGGGGATTTCAATGGAGACGGTAAACAAGATCTGGCTGCGCCCAACTATGTAGGAGGCGCCACCATTTTTCTCAATGATCTTCCATGCACTCCCGATAGCGCTGCACCAATCATCTCTTGTGACGCTCCCGACGGCTTGTGGCACGCCTCCGATGTCAATCTGAATTGTGTCGCTACTGACAGTGGTTCGGGGCTGGATAACTCACTGGACGCCAATTTCACGTTGAGCACAAGTGTTAACGCTGGCACAGAAACCAGCAATGCACTTACGAACTCGCGTACTGTCTGTGATCTAGCGGGCAATTGTTCAACTGCTGGTCCAATTGGCGGTAACAGAGTAGATAAGAAAGCACCTGCTATTGATATTATTGCACCGGTTGATATGAGTTCTACCCTGTCATATCTGTTGGGCCAATCGGTTTTGTCCAATTTCAATTGCTTTGACAGCGGAAGCGGGGTCGCTACGTGCATCGGATCCGTTGCTAATGGGACTCAGGTCAACACGAGTACAGTTGGTACGAAATCATTCTCGGTTACAACGATTGATGCCGTTGGAAATGCAGCGAATGCGTCGATCACATATGGCGTTACCTATGCGGTCTTCATGCTGTACAACACAAACCAAAACTTGAGCGCAAAAACTAATTCCCAAATTAAGATCCAGTTACAGAACGCCAGCGGAATGAATCAGTCGTCTGGCTCCCTGTCCGTTACCGCAATCCGCGTCACGCCCCGAGGCAACCCAAGCGTGACAACAAAAGTGGTCGGAGGAACGTTTACCTTTGATACTGCTTTAACATTTCACGGTTCAGCCCCTGGCGGCGGTTATAAGTACACGTTGGATCTTAGCGCCCTTACCTCTGGAGCTTATGACCTGATATTTAACGTCGCTAACGATCCGATTCCACATGCTGCACCGTTCAATATCAAATGATTTCTGAAGTCGACTTTCAGCTCGCCACTCACGCCGCTAACATTTGAGAAGTTTGCGTGGGCGCCGTCGGCTTGAATGAGCTCGAAGTTGTTGGGCTGTCCGGTTGTCGAATTGGCCGAAACGACGACCTTTCTGGTCCCCCGTGATAATCGATGCCTGTGTGGTTATTGAAAGCTGTGCTGAGCGCTGTTAGCTCGACGCCGGAGCTGCTGCTCTGAATCGCGACTGTCGCTTCGTGCGCTTTTCGATTAGGAAATGCTTTGGTATGCGAAGCTTCGTTCGTGTAAGTCGTGCTCTTAGGCGAACGGACAGTGCGACCAAGCGCTGCAAATGGCTGTAAAAATATTAAGAGAGCTAACAGGCAGGCCATCGATTTCTGAAGATTTTTCATGGATTCCTCTTCGACGTCGGACACAGTTCGACGTGCAAAGCCGGGGCGAGTTCCATCCGGCGAAGTTTTTAAGTTGCAGTTAGTGGTTGGAAGGGCCTGGGCAGCCGCCGAGCGACGAGTTCCAACACAGGTGGACCTCACCGGCTCATTTCACCTCGAACACTTAACTAGTCGTGCCTGATTAAGTGAAATCTTAACAGTAAATACTGAGCGACAGGATGAAATGGCAGGGATAGAATTTGCAAGCTTTGCGAATGGGAGTTTGGCTCGCTGTACGTGGAGCAGAAGGGGCGGCCGGGATTGCCGATGCGCTTGCTGGTGGGACTGCACTACTTGAAGCACCTCTACGATGTGAGCGATGAGCGCGTGGTGGCTGGGTTTGTGGAGAACCCGTACTGGCAGTACTTCTGCGGCGAAGAATTCTTCGTGCACGAGTTGCCGTGTAACCCGACCAGTCTGGTTAAGTGGCGGCAGCGGATCGGACCCGTGGGATGGAGCAACTGCTGCGCGAGACGATCGCGGCGGCGCAACGACAACGGGCGCTCAAGCCGACCGAACTACGGCGAGTGAATGTGGATACGACGGTGCAAGAGAAAGCGATCGCTTTTCCCACCGATGCGCGGTTGTATCACAAAGCACGCTGCGTGTTGGTGCGCGAAGCAAAGCGGGTCGGGATTGAACTGCGGCAGAGCTACCGGCGGGTGGGTAAGCGAGCGTTACAAAAGCAAGGCCGCTACGCGCAGGCGCAGCAACTGCAGCGGGCGCGCAAAGAGACGCGGAAGTTGCGCACTTACCTGGGCCGCGTGATTCGGGACATCCAACGCAAGGCAGGCACCAGCGGCCCGGAGCTGGACCAGCAACTAGCGCCTTAACTGGAGCGAGCTACCCGCATCTATCAGCAACAGCGCGCTGACAAACACAAGCTCTACAGCATGCAGGCGCCGGAAGTGGAGTGCATCGCGAAAGGGAAAGAGCACAAGAAGTACGAGTTCGGTTGCAAGGTATCGGTAGTAACAACTTCCAAGCGTGGTTGGGTAGTCGGGATTGAGGCGCTGCACGGCAATCCCTACGATGGCCACACGCTCAAAGCCGCCCACGCGCAAGTGACCAAGCTCACCGGAGTAACTCCGGCAGAGTTGTTCGTCGACAAAGGCTATCGTGGCAAAGAGCATCATCCGGCTAACGTCCAGGTCTACATCTCAGGCAGAAAACTGAGTGGCACCTTGAAACGTTTACCGCGTCGACGCGCGGCCATCGAGCCAGTGATTGGTCACTTGAAACAAGACCACCGGATGAAACGCAACTACCTGCAAGGCAGCAACGGCGACTGCATCAACGCACTGCTGGTGGGCTGCGGCTTTAACCTGAGAAAACTCCTGCGAGGTTTCTTTTGGCTCATTTTCGGTCCGGCTGTGTCGCAACTGGATTTCCATCTCGCCGTCGCAGCCGAAACCTAATCTGTGGTGCATTAGAAAACTGATTTATTCAGGCACGACTAACTAACTAATTGCTTCGATACAAATGAGGTTACAAAGCGCGGCGAATCCTACTCGTGATTTAAGGTACTGTCAATTGGCCGAAATTATGGGATTTCAACTCTGCGTAATCTCTGCGTCCTCTGCGCCTCTGCGGTTTACATGCTTTGTTCGTTTTCTTTTACCGCAGAGGACGCAGAGGACGCAGAGAAGATAAACAGGTGTTTGGTTCAAGTGCGGCGGCGGTCTCGTTTATTTGACGAGCGGACCGCACCGAAACGTCGGGATATGTAAGATCGAGATGTCGTAATCCAGGCTTTGATCACTCCTCGACCTGCCCACTCAAAGGGATAGCCGGGTAAGAAAGTACCCAACACGAGTGCAACAAGTGCCGCAAAAAATGTGAACTTATAAGCGCGTGCAAAGCCCAAAAGGTTTTCGTCACATGCTCGTCTCAGTTGACTGCTCGCGTCGGGCGTGACGTTTGCCTGTTGCTCGCAAAGTCCGAGGCCGTTCGACTGTACAGTTGGCTGACTCTGCAAGTCCCGCTGGAACTGCTTTACCTCAGGCGAAAGAGTGCTTGCCAAAAGGGTTGCCAGTACCGCAACGCCGAGCGCCTGTACGACGAATCGCATCGAGTTAACAAGCGATGAACCACGCGGCACGCTTTCCTTTGGCACAACACCGAGCGCAGTCGTATATGTCGGCTGCATCACCAGACTAATCGCAAGACCGCGCAGCACCAGCAAAAAGATAATGTGGCTTATCGAAGTCGAACTCGAAAGGTTGGCGAACTGCCAGGTATTGATAAGCAGGATCGCTGCCCCTGTTATGACCAACAAGCGCGGGCCTATCTTGTCGTAGATTTTCCCGACGATCGGATTAAGCAGACCGGCGGTAGCAGCAATCGGTATCAGGATGAATCCTGTCTGCAGCGCCGTTCGCCCGCGAAGTGATTGGAGATAAACCGGCATCAGAAACTCCGCACCGAAAAGGGCGATAACCGCGACAAAACCAACCAGATTCGCCTTAAGGAAGGTAGCGTCCGTGAAGAGCCTTAATTCCAGCAACGAATCGCGGGCACATTTCAAATCATAGGCTACGAAAGCAGAGAGAGCCGCGGCAGCGATTCCGAAAAAAGTCAGTACTCGTACAGAAATCCAACCGTAATGATTGACGCTTGACGCAGCGTAAAGGGCGGAGCCAAAGCCGACCGCGATCATAACCAGACTAACCGGCTTGAAGCCGATTGAGCGTTTCGGTTCCGTCATACGAAGAGTCTTGACGGCGAGGCCAATGCCGATCAACCCAATCGGAATATTGATGAAGAAGATCCAGCGCCAGAGATTGGCGTCCGTAAGCAGCCCGCCGAGAATCGGACCGAGGGCAGGTGCGACTATCATGACCATGCCGTAAATGCCGAGCGCGCGTCCCTGTTCGTGCTCTTCAAAGGTCGTGAAAAGCATGGCGGTACTCAAGGGCAAAGCGATACCTCCGCCAAATCCCTGAAGAGCACGTGCGCCAACGATCAATCCAAAATTAGGAGCGAGGCCCGATAACAACGAGCCGACGAGGAAGATGCATAGTCCAGCAATGTAAACGCGCTTGAGTTTGAACCGGTCTGCGAGAACTCCTGCGAGCGGCGTTGCTATTCCTAACGCGAGCACGTAGATGCTGATGATCCACTGCGCTTCATCGAGACCTACATCAAACTCACGGCGCAAAGTCGGGAATGCGACATGGACGACGGTAGAATCGAGCACGGTCATCGAAACGCCGAAGATGAGGGTGATCATTACTTTCCACTTGTAGGCTAGTTTGGCCACAATAAAACGTTGCCGGCTGGCACTCAGACCTGTCGCTTAATTTCCGGTGGATCCTTTCTGCTCTGAAATACGACAATTACCATTCCCCAATTTCAGCCTTGAATAAACTCGCAGGCATTCCGATTGCGAAGGGGAACAATACACCATTAAAAAAGGGCCGTGAATCGCACTCGATGCAGCGGAAGGGAACATGAGTGTATGCGTCATTCGCGTACGAATGGTTCAAGTAGAGACGAAAAAATTTATGATTAGAAAATTGAAATCAGGTAAGTATCGACTCTACTCACGTAAGGTAGACGCGAAAACAGGCAAGCGTAAAAACCTTGGCACTTTCGACACTCGTGCAGCGGCGGAAAAACACGAGCGTGCAGTCCAGTTCTTCAAACGCGGAATGATCTATTTCCTGCCTGCCGCGGCTATAGTACTAGTCGGATCTGCTCCTTCCCAGCGCACATCAGCGGTTGGACCGTATATTGACGGCACCGACTTATTGAGCATGCGCAAATATACTCCGAGTTGGGCGCGATGATGCGCGGTGTGCAAAACGCGCCGCCAGAAGATCCAGATTCTTTCGCGCTCCACGTCAAAGAATGGAACCACTGCAAGCCACCAGTCCTCATTCTGCTTTGCGAGGAAGTGCAAACGTTCGCGTGAGAGCTCAACCATTCGCGCGGCAAATGCATGAGGAGTGCGGTCCTGCGGCAGTACTTCCTTCGCCGGTACTTCCGGCAAGCCCAGAAACTCGCCAAAGAACCGGCGTTCGGACAACAACTCGTGCTCGATGATCTCTCCCACGCTACTGGAACGCGGATGTGGTTTGAAAGAAAGATCGTCTGCCGTGAATTCGCGCCAGACGGAATTGAGCTTGTTACCTCACTCGCATAAGTTTTCACCAGGTGTTGAAAAATGCGAAGTCGAGGCAACCGGCACGTCCGTCTCTTTGATAGCAATGTCTTCGTAGTTCATATGCAAACCTCTCTTCTCTGCGCAGCCTCTGCGTCCTCTGCGTCTCTGCGGTGAAAGACTTAGTTAAACCGCCGAGGCGCAGAGGACGCAGGGCTGCGCAGAGAAAGACTTTAGAACGTAAAGATTGCCGCAAATTCCGAGCGAATATTGTGCGTGGTGTAACTCGGGATACCACGAAACAGCGGCAGCAGGCCCGTACGAGAATCCGCGCGTGTGCGGTAGTAACCTTCCTCGTAGGCAAACGTTATCCACTGGTTCCATTGGTATGTTTATGGA
Source organism: uncultured Acidobacteriota bacterium (assembly GCA_963770215.1). Classification (GTDB taxonomy): domain Bacteria; phylum Acidobacteriota; class Blastocatellia; order Pyrinomonadales; family Pyrinomonadaceae; genus PSRF01. The sequence continues at coordinate 468,151 of CAVYOP010000002.1, read as the reverse complement.
TATCTCCAGACGAACAATTACCCGGCCTAATGGGAAGTTAGATAAACCGATATTTTCCCCGCCATTGAGTTCAAACTATCAGCTTGTAGGTATAGCCTTTGATTACTTATTGAGATTCTATTTGGAGCGAATTAACGTTGGCTCAAAGACGTCGGTATGGGTAGCCGAGGAAGGTGTGCTCCTTCTCGATGCTTTGGACGGAACCTCCGACAAATACCAAAAAGCAAAGAGTCATCTGGATGGCGCTCGTAATCTGTATCAGTTATTTATCCAAGATGGCTTGTTGACGGATGAGCTAATTAGAGCTGCAATTTGTTTAGCTCATCTTGAAGGAACCCGTCGGAGCGGCATCTTCAATGAAGCCGAGCTTGTGAGAGTTGACGAAAGAGATATTGCTGATTTAAGGCAACTAATGTCGCTTGTGTGGCAGCAGGATTTCTCATCACGAAAAGCCTGCTATCTAAATCCAACACTTGGGTCGACACGCTCAAACGCGGACCTCATTATTGATGATCGGCTGATAGAAATTAAGACAATTAAGAACCTTGTTTTGGATCGCCGGCATCTTCATCAACTGGTCCAATGCTACATCTTGCTAGCTTTGGAAGGCATTGATGTTGGACGCAAGCGGCACATCAATTACTTTGAAGAAGTGTGTGAAGTCAAGCAGCTATGTATTTACTTTTCGCGACACGGGTACTTACATCGCATGAAGGTTGGTGACTTAGTAGATGCGGAAATGCTCCCTGAATTTATAAGGTGGTATATCGAAGCAACACATCCTTTCGAGGATGATCGTTTAGCCTATTGCCGTAAGTCTTACGGTTCGGTCCCAAAGGGAATTGTTAAGGAAATACAGGCGGGGCGTCGCTTAAAACAGAAGAAAGCAACCAAGAAGAAATCGTAGAAGAGCCGCGATGAATTTGGTGAGAATGGAGATCGGTAAACTCACTCGTCTTGAAGTCTAAATAAAAAGCGTGTCTCAACTAAGTCTCAAATAGGTGCGAGTAGGTGTAAGTAGTGGAAGATGTGTAAAAAGCAAAATGCTTCATTTTCTTAGGAAAAACGCATGGTTTGAAAAAGACGGCGTAAAACCCAGTAAAAACCGGGCTAAAAAATAGGGGTTCGAGTCCCCCTTCGGCAAATCAAACTTGTAACTGTGCTAAATTCATTAACTTACAGATGGTGCCGAACCTTCTCTCGGCGCCTCGCAACATATAGACACCAAAGAACTGCGCCACCCAATATGATGGAGTAATGCGATGTCAGTTTGCATCTGGTGATTACGCATTATAGACACCAATCCGGGTAAGAGACGACCAATGAAGTCGTTTCAGCCAACGTTGTGAATTGCTAATGTTGATTGCTGCAGTAGGACGTGGATTCGAAACGCAAGTCTTATGGGCCACGGATTTTAAGTCCCCTGACCGCCATTTCACCGCCTGCTGCTACATGATAACAGGCAGTATTAATCGACGTTTCAGCCGTCAAAGCACGCTAACGTCTTATGTGGTATCACAACATAGATGGCTAAGTCTGGCAGTCATCAGCCGCCGTCCTTCCGGATGATGCAACAATGTTGCAGGATAACTTCATCGCCGTGTGGATAGGCACTGTGCGGCGGCGGTAACACTTCTGAATTGGGAAACAGCGTCTGCACATGGTCCACAGAGTAGAAAGTGCAAAACCAATCCTTTTCGTTCTCTGCGTAAGACTTGATCTCCTCGTTCTCAATGTATAAATCGTCCTCATTTACGAGAACGCACCAACGAGCATTCTCGGCCTGTTTCAATAGCTGCTGGACGTCTATTCTGGCGCCGCGATTTATCATCAAGTTTAGACGCTGTTTCAAACAGCTACCGTCGTAATATCCGGGATGAAAACCTCCGTTGCTGTCTCGGGCTGGGTTGTAATGTGGATCGATAAAGGTGAAGGCCAGCACCCCATTCACCGCAAGGCATTCCTCAAGCCTCGTAACCAATTCCAGCATTTCTGATTCAACCGTGTGAGTGAAGACAGAATACGCAAGGATAAAGTCGAATTGCGTTTCCAGATGCGGAAGCTCCAATCCTTCGATTCCGTTCGGATTAAAAGCGAAGTTATACCGATCATAGAAAATCCAATGCGCCTCAGGATAAGTTTGCTCTCCTATCTCGATGGCATTTTTTGAAACATCAATGCACCAATACTTATCGTGATCGATGGTTGAGCTCTCATGGTTGAGAATGTTGCCGATGTTTCCACCAAAATCCAACACTCTTTTCCCGCGCCAGTTAGGATTCCCCAACAGCTTATCGAAGTAGGGAAACTGTCCATGCTTTTTAGAGATGAAAGTCATTGGTTCTTGCCGGCGAGCAGACGTGGTGCGTTTCATTCGCGGCCAGCGGTTTTCCTTTTACTCCCATTAGGACCGCAAAGTCGTGCTTCTGTCAGATAGTCCCCGCGCTAAAGCCTGCCTGGCGCATCTGTTCGAGGTGTTTCTCGGCAGTCAGGTATTGATGCTCTCTTGCATCGGCAATCTCAACGCCGGAAGTGCGAGCTTTGTCCATTGCTTCTTTGCGAACATTTCCGGCAGCCTTTTTCTTCGCGTTCAACCGGCGTAGGTCGCGTTGCGTCGTTGGCTCCGGCCCCTGCGGCAGAATACAGCGGGGCAGCGTTTGCACAAATGCGGAAAAAGGATCGGCGGCGGAAGGATTGTTTTCCGATTCATACCCGAAAGCTTGTTGATTGAGCAGTATGCCGTTCTTTTTAAGACGCCGATAGCAGGTGGTGTAAAAGTCCGCCAGGTTCCGCGGATGCAAATGGAAAAGGGAATTATTTGAAACGATCGCGTCGAAGTTACCGAGGCCTCTGTCCCAATCGTCTGCATTGTAGGATCTGACGAAAGTCTTTACGCGCTCCGGCCGGGATTCAAAGCGGGTAGCGGCAACTTTCAACAACTCCCTGCTTGCGTCCACCGAAACAAACTGGCACTTGCTACCAGGATGTCGCTTGAAATATTCGTAGCACAAATTGCCTGGACCAGCACCGACGTCCATCACGCGCGCATGTGACTTCAAGTGAACCAGGATCTCAATGAACAACTGATAGATTTCCAGCCGGTAATGATCGTAGGGAATGGACGAATAATGCTGCGCCCAACTGCCGAAGTCATTTTTCATTACCGGGATTTTGGAAACGCCTCGCATAACATATAACCCTATGGCTTTGCCTCAAAAGTCGGGAATTCCTGTTGGACACAGTCAGTACCACCTGCGGGTGGGTGCGTAGCTGGGCGGAGACTGACCTTCTCAACACAGGCGTAAAGGCTGCGCACCCACCCGCTACCGCAGGTGGTACTGACTGTGCCCAACAATAGATCCTGACTTTGAGGCAAGGCCTAATCCTATCCGTACCGTGCTCTTGATTGAGCGTTAGCAGGCAACACCCTCCGCCAGATAGTTGCGCAACCGGCGTTGTGAAGTCCGCCAGGTACTCGGATTCCAGATTAAAGCCGTGTTGAAAAAAATAATAATAAATGAAACCCCTTGTATGGCCTCCTGGCGTAAATGGTCCGCATATGAAAAGACGAACTCTCGAGCGGCGTTCAAACAATCCGGTTTAGCTCGAAAAGTTACCCACTGATAATCACAGTTGCCGAAGGTGACGACGGGTTTTCCGTGTACCAGGCTCTCAAATCCAACCCCCGAATTGATGGTAAAGACGCCCTTCGCATTAGTGATCAAATCGTGAACGTTGGCTGTGAACAAAAAACGTAAGGGCTGGTCGCGACATATTTATTCACGGCGTTGATAAATCTCGGTATCGGCGGCAGACGTGTGATACAGGCCTGGATGCAGCTTGAAGACCACGTTCTGCTTCGACTCGTTGGCCCAGTCAGCTATCAAGTGGACAAAAGACAAAACCGATATCGGCGCGTGATGTGTTTGGACGTAGTCTCTCGGTGTTTGTGTCGGCGCAAATATGTAGTCAGCGGGCAGCACGATTGATTGGGAACGCTCCGGTTGATTGATTTTTGATGCGCCAGTTTCGAGAAACCTGGATTTGAGCGAGAACACAAATTGTTCCGCCTCCCGCGAGTCGATACCAACTAGCGCAGGAGGTCTCTGCATTTTTGAGTGGTCAGCGCCCCAACCACGTACGTCTATCGTAAACAAATCCGACAAATGCATTTGCTTGTAGAACAGATCGCCTTTTCACGTCGCCCCAGGTGTTGTGTGCATAGATTCTGAATTCCGCCCCTTGAAAATCATCCGGAGTCACGGGCGGTTCTCGTTGGTCGATTACTTCGTGGCCCAACTCTGAAAAGACACGTCGCCAGCAGGTGCTCAAACTTTGCCCACTGCCCGGCGCTGGTCATTAAACGTGGGCCCGCCGGCGCCACAAATACCCCAGTCGTGAATGGGTACATTGCTCTGATGAATATCTTCGCCATCGTGTCACCCGACCGCGTGACCAGTCTTGATACTCGACTCCATCTCCTTCATTCGGACGAGGGGAATAACTTCCTGACCGAAGTAGATCATTTCGTCGAGCTTGGGCCAGCCGGAAAATATGAATTGCGTGATTCCTATCTCACGATATTCCATGATTGCCGAGGCAATGTCGTCGGGCGATCCGACAAGGGCGATTGACGGTGCGCCGATGTGACGAACGGCTCCAGTCCACAAGTAAGGAGTTAACCATTCCGTTTCCAGTCCAAAGGTAGTTTTGATCGAGGCAGAATCGCTTTTTTTGACAAACTCATACTCGCTCTGAGTTTCGGTCGCCTCGATATTCAGCGATTTCAGCAGTGAGTATGCGGCTCGCACCGCCTCCTCACGTGAGGGCCGGGCGATGATTGCCATGCGCATCCCCACTTCAACACCTGCTGTTAACGCCGGTTGGATTTGGTCTCGCACCCTGGCCGGCGCCTCCGCGATTCTCATCCAGCATGTTCCATGATTGATGGCCAGGCTCTCAGCCGGTGGTGAGCTGCCACCGATGAATATCTCTGGAAAAGCCCGGTCGCCGGAGATAAATGGGATATTCAGTCTGGCGTTTTCGACCTGATAGTACTTGCCGTTGAAGTTGACGTCTCCATTCCGTTTCCAGAGCGCATGGCAGATTGAAAGGAATTCCTCTGTCCGCTCATATCTTTCGTCGTGCGAGAGAAAGTCCCCGTAGTAACGTTGTTCTTCGGGTGAGTGGCCGGCAACTATGTTTAGAGAGAACCGTCCATTGATCAAGGCTGAAAGAGTGTTGAGCTGCTGTACGAAAATAGTTGGACCAAGAAGTCCGGAACGATAAGCAACGATGAACTTGATCTTTTCCGTTGCCAGGCCCAGCGCCGTAGTCAGCACGATAGAATCCGGCTTCGAAAATCCAAAATCAGTCAGCAGGGAATCGATGCCGGCTCTCTCTGCATGGCGGCAAAAATCCAGTTGCGCGTCGAGGTCAGGCATGCTTGTCTCAACATTCTTGTACATCCTTTCCCTGGTTGCTCCCAATGCTTCTGAAGCCATCAGGAGTCGCCAATGAAATCTTAAGGGTGCCATGCTGCGGGTCATGAAATTTTCCTTAAGCTCTCGGATTGCTCGTTCCGCCTGACCAAAGGCAGGACTTCTTTACTGAAATGAATCATTTCATCAAGGTCCGGCCAGCCCATGAATAGAAACTGTGAGATCCCGATTTCCTTGTAACCCAGAATGGCAGACGCGACGTCTTCTGAAGAGCCGACGAGCGCGATTGCCGGGGCGCCGAGATAGGGAATTGCCCCGGTCCACAAATACGGTGTCAACCAATCGGATGTAGCACTTTCCGCAAGAGCGAAGTTTCGCTTGACGCCGACTGAGTCACACGTTCGTTGAAATTCCTTCTGGAACTCTTTCGATTTAGCTCCAACCGTTTGCAGCAGCGCATTAGCAGCGCGAACTGCTTCATCTCGCGTCGATCTCGCGATGATCGAGACCAGCAATCCGACCTCCTTGCCGTGGTCGAGCATTGGTTGAATGCGGGGGCTCAGCTTGTCTGGCGCGTCTGGGAAACGCCACGAGCAGTCAGCGTGCTTGATGGCCATCTCGTCTGCCTGTGGCGAGTTGCCGCCCAGATAGATTACGGGCGCGCTGGTTTCATTCGAAACAAACGGAATATTTATCTTGCCATTGTTAACCCGGTAATACTTGCCATCGAAGTTGACTGGCCCTTCGCCCGACCAGAGAGACCGACAGATCGACAGAAACTCATCCGTTCTCGCATAACGCTCATCGTGTGTATGGAAGTCACCGTAATAGCCCAACTCATCCGGGATATGACCGGTGACCATATTTATGCAAACGCGGCCATTCGTGAGCGCCGAGATAGTGTTGATTTGTTGCACGAACAGTGTTGGTGAGATGACGCCGGAGCGCACGGCAACCATGAATTTCATCTTGCTGGTTTGCATGCCGAGCGCCATCGACAACACAAACGGATCTGGTCTGGTGAACCCAAAAGCCATGAGCACTGATTCGATCTCACACGCTTCCGCGCGACGACAAAAGTCTGCCTGGGCCTCGAAACTCAATAAGCCGTGTTGTTCGGCCAACGGTCTGGAAGCCCGCAGGTTGTCGCCTACGCGTGACAGGCTCCAATGAAATCTTAACGGCATGTTTCTAAACACTCATCGTGACGCACTTGCGTCTGCGAGACGAGTCTCCCGCGAGGTCAGAATTTAAAACATGGAGAGTTGTTTCGAATCCTTCACTTCCGCCCATGATTCTCCTTCGGTTACAGCCGATTGACGAGGTCGGCTCCGAACGAAAGCGGAGCAAACCCTGTTATTGGATAAACACGTTTGGAGTTCCAAAACTCGCGTATCGGGTCCGGCGGTACGACTTGCAGAGTCTACGGACTTCAAACGGAAGTTGGGGCGCTGAGAATACACCAGTCCTCACGCCGAAGTAAATGTGTAGTTCAGCCGGACAGTTGAATTTAATGCGAGACAGCGGGGCTGGAATCCATCATAATAAAACCACATCGCCGTTGCTGCTTACTCTTATGATCAGACTCACTTCAACTTCCTTTACTCTCGCATTTCTTGTGTTGGTGCTGAGTGCAACATTCAACGTGGTCTGTCAGCAATCGACTGCTGCCGGCGAGCGCACGAAGCAGTCGGATAGCAGATTTGTCTCCCAGGGAATTGCAGTCGACCTCCGAGTAAAAGCCCTTACTGATGAGAAAAGAAACAAGGACGAATTACGAGAAGGAGACGACGCCGTCTTTCAGTTGCGGTTCTCGGAAGCCGCGACAGGCGTGCCGGTGACCGGCGTTTATCCGAAAGCATGGGTGGATCATCAGCAGCGTGATGAAAATGTGGACTGCAGAATAAAGATCAAAGCTTTTCTGAGCAGCAACTTTCAGGCTCGTCCCCCACTCGATTTAAATAGTTACTACATCCTCACGCTTAATCAGGACGCTACCCTGTCCGTTATTGATCCTCTTTTCAGCTACGGTGGCTCGAAGCTCTTTACGTTGGTTGGTTTGAAAAGTGCCGGCACCGACTGGCTCCTACTACCCAACGGCAGAACCTTGTTTGTCTCAATGCCTGCTTCACATGCAGTGGCCGCCGTAAATACCGATACCTGGAAAGTCACTACGAATATCGAGGTCGAAGGAGGGCCGGTCCGAATCTCGGTGCAACCGGATGGAAGAAAGATTTGGGTAGGCTACGAGCTTTCAGAGAATAGTGATGGTGCATCTGTGTGGCGGTCATCGATGCCGAGGATCTCAAGCACGTGGTCCACATTCCAACCGGCAGAGGACACCATGAAATCACGTTTAGTGACGATAGCCGTTTCGCTTTTGTAACGAACAGTCTGGAAGGCACTGTATCGGTTATCGACGTCCGCACTCTCAAGAAAAATAAAGACATAGCGACGGGGTCCGAACTGTATCGATTGAGTTTTTCCCCAAAAGCCAAGATGGCTTATGTAGCGCATAAGAAGGACGGGAGTATCGTTGCCATCGAGGGATCGGGACCAAAGATTGCCGCCAAAATTCAGAGCGAACCCGGCCTCAAGCAAATCAAGTTTGCCGGCGACGGCCGTTTTGCGTTCGTGACAAACCTGGCGAAAGATCTTGTTTACGTGTTCGACTCAGCCTCCAACCGGATCATTCCAAACTGCTGACATTGCCAACGGTCCCGATCAGGTTTCCTTTTCCGCCAAGCTGGCCTATATCCGCAGTTTGAATAGCGAGATCGTATCGATGCTGCCGCTGCCTCAGTCGGATACAGTCGGTAAGACAGTAGCCGTAGTTGATTTTCCGGGCGGGCAACATCCCCTCGGCAAAACTACCAATCCGAGTCCCGCCGATAGCATCGTCAAAGCTCCGGGAGAAGACGCAGTTCTCGTTGGCAATCCAATGGATAAAACCATTTATTACTACCGGGAAGGCATGGCCGCTCCGCAGGGAAACTTTAGCAATTACGGGCGGGAGCCAAGGGCTGTTCTGGTGGTAAATCGTAGCTTCAATGAGCGTTCGCCTGGGGTTTATGAAGTTACTGCGCGAATGCCTCGTGCGGGTCTTTATGAGTTAGCTTTAGTGACCGATGCGCCACGCATTGTCCACTGCTTTCCACTAAGGGTTGCACCTAATCCGAATGCGGAAACGGAAGTTGCTGGAGTACGCGTCGAGCCACTCGTCGATAAACGTGTAGTGGAAGTCGGCGAAAATATCCGTTTACGATTCAAGCTGGTCGACTTGAAAACCAGCAAGCCGAAGTCCGGTTTAGTGGATGTTGGTGCGCTAATTTTTTCCCCAGGTCAGAGTCAACAGCGACACGCGGCTAAAGAAGTTGAGAAAGGGATATACGAGGTTGCGTTTCACTTATCGCAATCGGGCATTTATTACGTTTATCTCGGAGCGCCTTCGGCAGGTTTGAAGTTCGATAGTCCGCAATCGCTGGTCCTGCAAGCTAGAGACAAAGTGAGTCCCTAGTTTGATTCTCTAGTGACGTTGATAAAAGTGATCTCTCATAAAATAGTTGGAGCGCCCGCTGTTATCGTTAAAGGTGTTGTAGGTATCCACCACGAGAATGCGCTTATTGAGATAGGCGGCCACGCGAGTTTGCAGAAATCCAAAATCGTAGGAGGCCTTAAACCCAACGCTTTCGGTTGTTCCCACCGTTGCGGCAAAGGCTTCACCGTTAATAGTTCCCCAGTCGATTGAAGACGTTTCCCCAGCCCCGAAACATTGGACCAGCAGGATGCCGTCACTGTCCGACACGATTAGTTTGATGATTCCTCGCGTTCCCTGATTCGTGCTATTCCAGACACCATTCAGGGGCTCCAGAGAAATTTTGAGCCCGTTATTCGACGGCGCGGCGGGCGTTAGTAAGTCATTTGCTCTGGTAAACGCTAGCGTTTTCATAATCTCGATCTTTCTCCTGCGATGTCTGCAATGAAAGACTAGCTATGAAAGAACTCTCTCGAAAAATAGTTCGCCCGGCCGCTATCGTCATGAAAGGCGTTGAAGCTATCCAACACTAGAATTCCGCCTTTGAAGTAGACCGCAATAGATGTTTCCATAAACCCAAAGTCGAAAGAGGTTGTGAACGCCATTGCTTCAGAAGAGCTGATCCCGCTGCTGAACGCATGCCCACGTACTTCTCCCCAATCACAGGGCTCGGGATCGCAGGCTCCGAATGCCCGCACCAACAGAGCGCCGTCGACTTGTCGCAAGATAAGTTTGTTGATTCCGCCTGTTCGCTTGTCGGTGTTAAGCCAGGTGCCAACCAACGGCGAAGGGTCGACGGAACCCCCGCCGGCACCCTCCGCACTCAATTGATCTTCGGTCCTTGTGAATTTCATAGTTTTGCTCTATTTAGGGACTGGGCCAGTTGAAGTCTTCAGTTAGATCTATCGTTAGTCGTCTCACGGTGACCTTGAATTCGTACCTTCCCCCTGAGAGCTACTTCGCACGACCTTGATAATGTTCAGAAGTGACCGGGATCTTGAGAAAAATGACAGCCCAACGATGTCTGGAGCCAGTGCATACAAGAGCATGAGAGTCCGCCTTGAAGTAGCGCAGATAATATGATGAGTTGCCGGAAAAATGTCAACCTGTTCCAACGGCGCCTACGCGGGCGGTGTTAGAACAAGCCGTTGAAAAATTGACAGAATCTTGGGATCAGGTAATCGAACTTGAAAGAAGAGCGGGATGAAATTAGTCCCTCATCTTTCTATCATCTCGCACGGAGCAGTGCGTAGTCACATGGAACGATGCAAGTTGTTATAGCAGACAGAGTTGAAAATGGTGTCGAGGGCGGGAGTCGAACCCGCACGTCCTTTCGGACGACGGATTTTAAGTCCGATCAGTGGCACTTCACTACCTGCTGCTATGTGATACCACCCAATATTTACCGACGTTTCAGCCGTCAAAAGCAAGCTTGGTAGTACTAGGTATCACCATGTAAGTCCCTCATCCTTTCCTCATGTGAACTGGAGCAAGTCAAAGAGCAAGGCTTCCCTATAGAAATGAATTAGTTTGGCAAAGCCCGTATCGAGAGAATGCATGTCGAGCCGTCTCACATCTCCGGCTTTTGCAGGATGGGCCAACTCGCTAACTTGGGCAGACAAGCTTGATCCTGCGACCTTGGGGTTAGGAATCTGATCCTGGCCTCCGTATCAAACTCACTACGCGAAAAACACTAATTAATGCTCGGTCGCAGTCGAAAAGAAGCGCTCATGAGCTGTAATTTCTCCAGAGGATGAGATGAAAAGGCTTGATTAATATACGTCTAGACGAGAGTTCTAATCTACCTCACAAATCCATTGAGTATTGGTTCGGGAGAAGGTCAATTTTGAGTTTAGACGCATCAGGCAGATAAAACGATCGATTTGTCCTTGCCCATCATTCCTTGCCTTAGACCACCTGTCATTCTAAACTTCGCTCATGAGCACGAACGTACTACGAGCCGCAAAAAACTTACCTTTGCCGGAACGCCTGGAACTGCTGGATGCTTTGTGGGAAAGCATCGTTGAAGAGGGTTATGAACCACCGTTGACTACTGCTCAAGCAGACGAGATCGACCGTAGGTTAAAAGCTCATCAACGAAATCCTGATGATGTCGTGGATTGGAAGGTAATTAAAACCGAGCTTGACTCCAGGTTTGAAAAAGACTGATGTCAGTAGTCTTTCGTCGGATCGCAAAGCGTGAGTTTGATGACGCGATATCATGGTATCAAGATCGACGTGAAGGACTGGGCCGGGAGTTTAGCCTTGCTGTCGAACAACAACTCGGAAGAATTTCGCTTACGCCAAACCAGTTTGCGTGTGTTAGAGGCGATGTGCGCAGAGTAGTATTGCAGCGTTTTCCATACTCCATATATTTCATCGTTGAAGACGATCGGATTGTAGTGTTAGCGATTTTTCACGCGAGGCGAGCTCCAAATCAACTTGAGGATCGATTCTAGGTGGGTGGAAGCCAATAGCAGTCTGCGAAAAGCTCCTAGCTGCCCCTCAACTAGGCGCGATGCTTTCGACGAAATGGGTTCATCCTAGTTGCTGAATTTCCTGATCGTGATCCGATAGGGCATTTATGAAGTGGAGAGTAGAGAAAATTTGGTATCTGTTTGGTGTCTATTACGAGAGAGCACCAGCGAGAATATAGAGAATAAGAGAGACTAAAAAGAAATTTGATGAGGGAAAGAAAACAGAGCGAATCCGCAAATTTTGCGAATTCCCTAGCAATTGTGAATATTTCGCGAGTAAATGAACTCGTATCCCCCCTTCGGCACCAGCAGTCTTAAAAATCCTCAATAAAACCGCAGATTTCCGAAGTTTAGAACAGCTAAGGTACAAACACGTGTATTTTGGAGGCTATCAATTCTCACCCAGAATCCGATTCGTAATGTCGCTTGCAAGAGAACTCAAACGGGTCGAACTCGAAAATTAAGCTGACTCATTCAGGGCTGAAATCTGCTCAGCGGTGGGATAACTGATGGAAGCGGCGTTATACCGTGATGGTCATTTCTCTGCACCGAAGAATACTGCACACTTACTCAAAACGATCCCGAGCGAATGAGCCTCGACTGAAAGTTAGACTTTTCCTGCCAATACTGACAGTTACCCAACGCCATCTCGATGTTAATTACAACAAGGATGACTTTCTCTTCGACATGGCCTTGCATGGCCCACTGTTTGGTTTCGGAATCAAGTTCTAAACCCAAACAGGAACTGTTAAAAGTAACAGGTTACTTCAACACTTACGTCATTATAGAATCTCTCGCCAAAACGTCCTCGCAGGTTAATCATGAGTTGGCTCGATCGACATCGCTTTAAATTATATATCCGTCACTCTATCTGGATCTTTCCGGCACTGAGCATCGTTGTCGGATTGATCGCGGTGATGCTGCTCCACCGGATCGAACGCACAATGGGTTGGGAGCTTACCGTAAGCCAAGAAACGGCGCGGTTGGTAATGAGCACCGTTGCCACATCGATGTTCACATTGGTCGTCGTTGGTACCTCCGCGGTATTGGTTGTCGTCCAGCTCGCCAGCGCTCAACTCACCCCACGCATCATTGCGTTGGTGTACCGCGACAACCTCAGGAAACTCTCTTTGTCGGTGTTTGTATTTACTTTCACTTTTTCGGTTGGGGTCCTCATTAGGATCGAAGGCAGCGTACCACTCCTGACGAGCTACATTGCGGCCTATGGATTCCTGATCAATCTGGCGCTTTTTCTCCATTTCGTCGATAGCATCGGAAAAGCTGTCAGGCCAAGCTCAGCTCTCCGGTTTCTTGGCCTGGCCGGAAGGGAAGTCATCCAAAGTCTTTACCCCTCAAAACTCAAGAGTCATCATCCTGTGGTGGAAACTCCGGTCGAAGTTCTAAACCGAGAACCCAGCCGTACCGTACTCAACGAAGTTGATGGAGTAGTACTGGCGTTCGATCGCAGAGGTCTTGTAGGACTCGCCAGACATTCAAACTGCCTCATCGAGTTGGTTCCGGAGGTTGGCGACTTCGTCGCGGCAGGTGATCCTCTGTTCCGAATTTTTGACGGTGGCCAGGATATCCCTGTGGAACGCTTGCACAAATCCGTTGCCCTGGGCCAGGAACGCACGCTTGAACAAGATCCGATGTATGCGTTTCGCATTATTGTCGACATCGCGTCAAAAGCCCTCTCGCCGGCCATTAACGATCCGACTACAGCAGTATTGGCGATTGATCAGCTTCACCATCTCCTGCGCGCCGTCGGCTCTCGCAATCTGGCTGAAGGACATGTACCGGACAGGACAGGGCAAGTTCGACTTGTTTATCGCACGCCCGACTGGGAGGATTTTGTTCATCTGGCAGTCACCGAGATTCGCCAATACGGGCGCGAAAGTATTCAGATAATGCGCCGTCTCAGAGCCATGCTTGAGAACCTCATCCAGACGTTGCCCAGACGGCGCGCGCCGCTGTTGGAACTGGAACTCAATCTCCTGGTGTCGTCATCGAAGCGAATGTTTCCAGATCTGGATGATCAGGTTCTGGCGAAAACAGCAGACTTGCAAGGTATGGGCGGTGGCGACAAGCGCCGTGAACAGGGTGTTTCGGTTTCGGCCATCGTCTAGCATCGTTCACGTCCCTGCCTGAATTTTGTTTGGTTCATTATCACCCTCCAACTAAGCGGTCTTACAACTCACGTTAGCTCCTTGAAGGTAAGTCATCCCTTCGGAAGTCCGTCGTTCCAAGACCTGTAACTTTTGCCAGTTTCTGGCCCTTGCAGGCTCCGCTACATTTCCGACCATCGGGAGCTATACCCGAACACACACCCATTGGAGTTGAAGGAGGAGGTATGAGGAGGAACTGTAGATTCCGGAGAATAGTTGCCGGTTTTACTTTGGCGTTAGCTACCTTCTGTTTGTTTCAGACCAGATACGCGGTGGCGCAAACTCAGGAACCCCCAAAACAGACACCTGAGGTAGAAGAACTAAAACAGCGCCTGCAACAACTCGAACAGACAGTGTTGGAGTTAAAAGGACAAATCAATGCGATTGAAGACGCCAAGAAACAGAGTCCCGCGCCAGCAATAATCGAGGCGACCTATTCGGAACCAGCCGCGACGACACCTCCTGCGCCTCCTGCCAAACCTCAGAGCAACAGTCAGGGTGAAAGCACATTTGAAATTTATGGTTTTGCGATGCTCGACGCGGGTTATCAATTCAAGCAAAACGATCCGGATTGGTTCGATGTGGTTCGGCCCACGAAGTTGCCGTCGTTTCCGAATGAGTTTGCACCGAATGGCAATACTTACTTTGGTGTCAGACAGAGCCGTCTGGGTGTTAAGTCCTCAACCCCAACCAAATACGGCGAACTAAAGACACAGTTTGAGTTCGAGCTGTTTGGCACTGGCGCGCAGGCCGGCCAAACGATTTTCCGATTGCGTCATGCTTATGGTGAGTTGGGCCAATTCGGCGCCGGCCAGCAGAACACAGTATTCATGGACGGCGATGTGTTTCCAAACACGATTGAGTATTGGGGACCAAACGGAATGGTTCTGTTCCGCAACGTGCAGTTTCGCTGGATGCCATTGAAGGGACGCAACGCCGTAACGATTGCTCTCGAGCGGCCGGGCGCCAGCGCTGACCAAGGGCGGTTTGAAGATCGGATCGAATTACAAGGGGTGCGCGGGCACTTTAATCTGCCGGACCTTACCGCGAACGTTCGCTGGACTCGCAACTGGGGTCACTTCCAGGTGGCGGGCCTACTGAAGCGAATGGCCTGGATCGACACCAATGACGACGAGTTTGATTTGGGTGGAAGCGCAGTTGGTGCCGGACTCAATCTGACTTCCGCTCTCAAGTTTGGTGAGCACGACACCGGAAAGTTTGCGTTCGTTTTTGGCCAGGGGATCCAAAACTACATGAACGATGCGGATGTTGACGTCGGCATCGAGACGAATCTCGCTGCCGGAGATCCCCGACGGCCGATCGTTGGCAAGGCCTTACCGATGTGGAGCTTCATTGCTTACCTGGACCACTACTGGAACAAGCGATGGAGCACGTCTGTCGGATACTCAATGATGGATGTCGACAACTCCAATGGTCAGGCAGCCGACGCCTACCGTCGCGGCCACTACGCTTCCGGCAACCTGCTCTACTACCCATGGGACAACGTACTGATGGGCGGTGAGTTCATTTGGGGAAGACGAGAAAACTTTTTGGACGGTTTCAAGGCCGACGACTTCCGCATCCAGTTTTCCTTTAAATACAACTTTTCAAAATCACTCAAGTTCTGATTTCGAAAACTAAGGATCTGACTGGTCCATGCGAGAGCGAGGAGGGTGAGATGAAATTGGTTTTGAGAACACGAAGGCCACAACGATTAACAATAGATATGGCCCAGTCGATCCCGATGTGGATCGATGAAAAAACGTGGCCGATTCAGTCTCGCAGTCAAATGGGTTTCCGAAAGAAGGAGAGAACACATGAGTAAAGAAAACAAGACAATCGAGCGAGGTTTGATCAGGAAAATACTTGAAGTCGACTGCGAAGATCCGCTTGCGAGCACTGACCAGTTGATTTCGCAGGAGATTCCCCACGGCGTGGATCGCCGTAATTTCTTGATACGAAGCGCTGTGGGCGGTGCCGCCGCAGTGATGATGGGGCACTCTGTATCGGCCCAGGAGAGAACTGCGAAGGCTCTCGCAACGCTGCCGCAGGCTTCCTCACCAAAGCCGCCGCTCGCAGCCGACCTGAATGTCGTAAAGAAGGGCCAGGGGCCGGTGCTGACGACGGCAGACGAATTTTACAAAGTAGGGCCAGGCCCATCGAGTTCGCACACGATCGGCCCGATGCGCATCACCTACGATTTTTATCAACGGGCAACGAAACTGCCCGCCGACAAACTGGCCAGGGCGACTAAGCTCCAAGTCAACCTGTTCGGCAGTCTCAGCGCTACTGGCAAGGGACACGGCACGGAGCGCGCCGCACTAGCCGGATTGGTTGGGAACGAGCCAGCGACCGTGGATCCAAAATTTCTGGACAGCTTACGAGACAAACCTGACCAGACGTTCCCCGTAAAGCTCGGCGACAAGTCGATCAATGTCAGTCTCAAGGACATTGTCTACGACGCCACCAAGGGCGACTTCAAGCACCCGAACACGATGACGGTCAAGGTCCTCGCCGGCGACGAGGTCTTGCTCGAACAGGAGTACTACTCAGTGGGCGGCGGATTCATCGAGTGGAAAGGCTACACGCCGCCAAAGAAGAACCCACCCAAGTATCCGTTCCGGTTGATGAAAGAGCTGCGGGCCCACGCCGACAATAACAAGCTCTCGATCGCGAAGGTAATGCTTGCCAACGAGATGTCGATCGCGGGTCGGACGGAAGCTGAGGTTTATGCCTTCATCGACAAGATCATCAACGCCATGGTGGCGACGGTAAAGTCGGGGCTTTCGATGCCGGAGGATGACGTGCTGCCCGGCCCGATCAAACTGCACAGCAAGGCGGCGACCGTTTACAAGCGAGCCATGGATGATAAGTTTGTGTCGGACAAGGGCATCGGAGCGCTTTCGGCATTCGCGTTGGCGGCATCCGAAGAAAACGGGCGCGGCCACCTCGTTATCACGGCTCCGACCGGCGGTTCCGCCGGCGTTATGCCGGCGCTGGTCTATGGGCTCCTTGAGGTCCGGAAGCTCGACCGGCAGAAGGTCCGAGACGGCATGCTTGCCGCTGCGGCGATCGGCTATCTCTGCAAGCACCATGCGACTCTGTCTGCGGCCGAGGGCGGATGTCAGGCAGAGATCGGCGTGGCGTCGTCGATGGCCGCAGCACTGATCGCTACTGCGTATGACGCAGAGTCGCGCGTAGTAGAGAATGCTGCCGAATCGGCGCTGGAACATCACCTGGGAATGACCTGCGATCCGGTCGCTGGTTACGTGCAGGTTCCCTGCATTGAGCGATGCGCATTCGGCGCGGTCAAGGCCTGGACCGCCTACGCGATCGCCAGCAACGAGATCGCGTCCAGGCACCGCGTCGATTTCGATGCGACTGTGATGGCCCTCGCCGAGACTGCAAAAGACATGAACAGCAAGTACAAGGAAACAAGCGAGGCCGGTCTCGCCCTCTCCGTGACGCTCTGCTGATCTACGCTTATCAACGAGCCATCCACAGATTACGCAGAAACTGTTCTCTGTAATCTGTGGATGGATTTACAAGCGCTGACTTCATTTTTCCGCAGGGCTTTGGAGGTAGATTCAAGATGCCGGTACACCGCGAATACAGCAAGCTCTCAATTGTATTGGCATTGACGTCGATTATGTTGTTCTCGGTCTCTACCTTCGGACAGTCGCCGGCAATCAACAGCACTGATAAGAGACTCGGCGGCGCCGAGAATAAAGTCGCGGCTGATGAACCAAAGCCAAAAGATCTGCAAAGCGAAATCGAAGCTGTGAAGGCAGAGAACGCCGTGGTTCGAGAGCTGCTTCGCAGGATGGAGGAGCAGCAGAAAACATTACTTGAACAGGTCGACCGCTTGCAGCGACGGCTTGACGGGGGCAAGGCAGCGGATGTGTCGATCGCCGGCCAGCCAATTTCACCGACGACAACGCCAGATGCCTCGGTGCCGGCAGCGAATGCCGCGAATTCTCCACAGGCAGAAACAGATTCAGCAAGTAGTTCCACGCAGTCGGCGTCCGTCGCCGCACCACAGGGAAATGACGAGCGTTATAGAGATGGAATCATAATCTGGCAAACCGGGAAGGAAGCCAAGGTGCCGTTCCTGCTGAGGTTCAACAACAATACTCAGCTCCGATATCTCAATACACTTGTGGGCGACGATACTTTCACCGACCACCTGGGCGTTGTCCGCGAGGTTAATAAACGCAACGATATCACGGTAAATCGTTCGATGTTCATTTTAGGCGGCTACATCTTTGACGAGAGGGCGAAATATAGCCTCACCGTCTGGACGTCTGCCGGAGCCGCCTCGATCGTCGTAGCCGGGAACATTGGCTGGCAATTCAACAAGCGACTCACGCTCACTGCAGGTTACACGGGTGTTCCAGGGAGCCGATCGCTTGTTAACACGTTCCCATATTTCACAGCAACCGATAGGAGCATGGCGGACAACTTCTTCCGCCCCGGCTTCACCCAGGGCGTATGGGCGAACGGAGAACTCGGGAAGGGGCTGAACTATATTGCGTTCGTCGGCAACGCTCTCAACAGCATAAATGTCTCGGCAGCCAAGATCGACGCGCATCTGCTTGTTTCCGGTAGTCTCTGGTGGGAACCGCTGGGTAGATACGCCGAACCCGGCAAATCAGTCAACATGTACGACGATTATTTCGCCAAAAAGAAGGTTCGCATTCGATTTGGTACATCGTTTACACAGAGCCGGGAGGACCGTTTTTCAAATCTCGATCAATCAAGTCCTGATAACACTGCGCTGTTCAATTCCGACGGCGTCCTTACGTTCTCAACCGGAGCCTTTGCGCCGGGTGTGACCGTCGAAAAAGCTCTCTACAAAATGTGGGCGATCGACGGCGGTATCAAATACAACGGGCTTGCGGTCAACGGGCAATACTTCATGCGTTGGCTAAGCGATTTCGAAGCGGATGGGCCGCTTCCGCTCACATCGACCTTTGACCACGGTTATGAATTATCGGCGGGCCATTTTGTTGTTCCTAAGAAGCTGATGGTGTATGTCCGCGGCTCCCAGGTCTTTGGACAGTTTGGCGACTCGCACGAGTACGCTGCCGGTGTCAAATGGCATTTCCTCCCGACCGAGCGTTTATGGCTCAACGTCGAGCTGATGCGGGTTAACAAATCACCTTACAATGGGGCGTTTACTCCGTATGCTGCGGGAATGAACGGATGGGTGCCGATGGCTCAGACTATCATCGCTTTTTGATGGTCGTTCAACAGCTTTGCACAAAAAGTGCGTTATTACGTGAAGATGTCTCCCGCAAAGGCGCAAAGACGCAAAGCGCTGCCGCGTTCGCTGGACTTTCTTTGCGCCTTTGCGCCTTTGCGGGAGAATATCCTTCGTAGCGGACGTTTTTGTGCAAAGCATCGTTCAACGAATTCAGTAAGCAATCGTTTATCGTATCGCCCCAGGTTCAAAATCATACCTGTCAAAACTTACAGTATCTTTCTTCGCTACCCTTCAATAGGATCTCAGAACCGCCCAAAAATCCCCTGACGTGCCGATGTGAATAAAGTTGACCCGACAAGTCGGACGTGACACGTGTGAGAAGTGTCGGTTCGGACATATTGGAAGGAGAAAGTAATGCCGGTTAATAATCCAAAGGAAATGTTCGTACTACTACTAAGTGATGTACGACGTAAGACTGAGCGCTCAATGGACTTCTATCAAGAGGCGAGCAAAGTCGCCGAAGAACCCGAAATCAAAGAAGCGATCGATGCCAGAGCGTTCGTAGCACAAAAATCCCTCGACAAGATCGATGAGGTGTTCAAGCTAATCAAACAAAAGCCGGTTACGCTTACCGGCCGCACGGAAGAAGTCTTTGTTGAAGACTTCCGCAATGAACTTGCTGAAATCAAGTCGCCGGTTGTGAGACGAATCTTCGTCTTAAGTAAGCTCATGCATTTGACTCATTGGCGAATCGGAGAATATATGGCGTTGGTCGCAGCCGCAGATACGACGGGTAACTTCGGCGTAGGTGTGCTGCTGGAGAGCTGCCTTGGAGATTATCTCGCATTTGTCGAGAGAAATCGTCGCATTATAAGAAAGTTGGCAGAGCTCAAAGGCGCGAGCGGGGCCACTGCTTAAAGCAGCAACAGATCCTGAATGTTTCAGTAATTCCTACTGACCCAACGAATCCCCGACGCTCGATAAGCGTCGGGGATTCTTGTCTATGCCCGCCACGGGAGTCTTCCTCCCTGTCAAAAGTACCAGTTGTTAGGGCTTCAAGTACGAACTAGTTTCTTATCCCCTGACAATCTTTTATGAGCTGGCTTGTGAGGCAGATTGGGTCGGTTCAGGCAAAGGGCGAGCAGGTGACAGTTTCCTCGAACCCGGCCGCCTAAATCCACCGGGAGTTGCGGCAACAAAGCCATTGATGTTGGCACTTCAGGCTTTGGAGAAAAGAACTGAATGCCAGGAACCAACGACCACCTTAACCGAAAGGAAGGGGAAAGATGAAATTACACAAACACGTCTCGCTAATGATAATGGCATTCGCGCTCACTGTGGGGGTAGCGAACGCTCAAGTGAAGCAGTTGATCTCAGAACAGCAACTGACAGACCTTCTGAACCGCATTGATGTGGATACTGACAGTTTTGCCAAGAGTGCGGACAAGGCGATGGACAAGTCAGGTTTTGACGGCACGCCCAGGGAGGACGAGCTGAATAACCACCTGAAAAAGTTCAAAAGCGCAACCGAAGCGTTGAAGAACGATCATACGGCGCCAAACGCCAAAGCGAATTTCGAAACGGTGCTGCACCATGGAGTGGCCATCGAGAACTTCTTGAGGCGAAACCCGCTGGATGGTGTGGAAAGTGAGTGGACAACCTTGCGGGCCAGTCTCGGCGAACTGGCGCGTGGCTTCAATATCACATGGGACCAGGGACATGCATTAGGTACTCCTGTAGGAGAAGCCGATATCAAGAACCTGTTGCAACACATTGAAGATATGGCCGACAAGTACAAACTGACCCTCGACGCCGCGCTCGATAATTCGGCCTTGAATAACACGAAGGCGGAGGACGAGATTAACGGCATCAACGCCGACTTTCGCAAATCAACGCGCCATCTCGAGGATGTTCGCGAGAGCGACAGCGCTCCGGAGGCCGCCAAAGAAGTTCTTGTTAAAGCGAAACGGATCGATGGCTTCCTGCGAAAACACAATGAGAAACTCACGCCGGAAGTGCAGAGTTCCTGGGTAGCAGTACGGACCGACCTGGAACGGCTTGCGCGCCTCTACAGCCTGAAAGCACAGTGGTAGTGATTTCAGCGACGCGTTGATGAATGAGCAAAGCCTGCGACGCGCAAAGAAACGCCCGACGTCAGATTCATTCAAAACCGAGGTGTGCCGGCAACCTTTAACAGGAGGAACAGGGCCAGCATTCACACCTCGATGAGTGGGCCGGGGGATTGGGGCAGAACCTGGCTCACTGAGAACACGGTTGGGTAAATGGTTAATTGCATGGGAGGCGCACTGATGATGAAGAAATCTCTAGCGGCTGTGTCCGTTATGCTTTCGGCACTGCTCATCTTTGGATGTCAGTCTCAGCAAGAGAGAGCTGCTTCAAACACGCCGGCTGCTTCTACTGCCACGCCGAACAAACCAGATCCAAAGCTGGTAGAAGAAGTGAAGGCGACGCTGGCAAAGCACGACAAGGCGCTCAACGATAAGAACATCGAAGCCGTCATGTCAACGTTCTCAACCAACCCCCAGACCGTCCTGCTCGGAACAGGGGAGGGCGAGCGTTTTGTCGGCCAGCAGGCAATTAAAGAGGCTTACACGGAGATTTTTAAAGACTACGATCCCGGGACACTCATTTCCAACTGTGATTGGAAGACTGGTGAAACAGACGTGGCCGGCACGAGCGCATGGCTCGCAGCGACTTGCAAGTTGCAGGACTCAATGAAGGACAAGAAGCGCGACTACGTGCTCAACGTTTCCGCCGCATTGGAGAAACAAGGCGCCGATTGGCGTTTTGTGATGCTCCACATGTCGAACAGCCCGCCGCCGCCGCCACCTGCTGCCGCAAAGGCTGGCGACTGAGATTTGCATACCTTCTTGTTTACGATCGGAGAACGTAATGAGTAAGCACACGGTGCCTGTTGAACAGGATGCTGAGGCGAATGATTCGCAACAGAAGAACAGAAGAGACTTTTTGAAGAGCCTCGGAAAGTGGTCCACAATCATTATCGGCGGCGTTGTTTTAGGGGACATGATGGCGTCGCGCGATACCGCCGGCTGGCTCAATGGCGGCGGTGGTTGGGTCAACGCACGAGGCGGCGGTGGTGGCTGGGTTAACAGGTCTGGTGGCGGTGGCGGTGGTTGGGTCAACAGGTCGGGAGGCGGCGGCGGTTCGTGGATTAACCGTAGAGGCTATTGACTGTGTTGGTTGCCTGTTGCCGCGACGAGGACTGGCACTTGAACTCTGTCACCTACAACATCCCTGCGCATTTGTTCGATTCGTATCAGGGGCGGAAGGTCATCGTCCGCTCGAATAATCCTATCGACCTCGTCAGCTATCTCTCACAAGCGAATCTGGAAAACGTCCTGTACGCGCAGTTGACTTCTATTGAGGTAGATCTGGATCCACTCTTGACCTGGGCTTCTGCTTTGCCTGTTGACGTTCTCGTGCGGAACCCGGCGGTCGAATACCCTTTGCTTTACAACTTCTCCAAACTTCTTGATAAGCATCCCGTCAGGAGCTCGATTTCAGTTAAGAACGGATTCGTAAAGGCGGTCCGTTTAGCGCTGGCATTAGGTTTTTCCGTCAAACTCGAAGTGGGCCAACCTGACTCTTCGCTCATTGCAGAGATGGCTGAAGTTTTGGATCTCTATATGCGCCGCTCTGAGGTGTCGCAACCGGTTGAATATTTTCACAGCACCTTTCTCTCTTTCTTCAATCGCAAGGA
Source organism: uncultured Acidobacteriota bacterium (assembly GCA_963770215.1). GTDB lineage: Bacteria > Acidobacteriota > Blastocatellia > Pyrinomonadales > Pyrinomonadaceae > PSRF01. The sequence goes on along the minus strand of CAVYOP010000002.1, from coordinate 445,585 downwards.
GTCCGGAAACCTCTGGTGTGTACAGGAGGAAGATCCGGAACAGTTTCGCTTCGTCACGAATGAAGGTGTGGAAACGGTCTCGCCGCGGTTTGGACAAACCGATTGGGAAGATCTCAAGCTGATTTTAGCCGCTCAGCAGACGCAATTTACATCGACCAAAACGGCGGAGTGCGACAGTTGCGAGTTCCTCGAAACGTGTGGCGGATATTTCAAGTGGCCGAACAAAGAGTTCGATTGCGAGGGCGTGAAGACTTTGTTCTCCCGGCTCAATCTGGCAGCGGAAGAGTTACGCAATGACCTCGTCTCTTTTCAGGAGTTGTCGGGAGGACTACCAGCATGATGAGAAATCACTTGTCTGTCATTTTTCTTCCGACCAATAAATGCAACGTAAATTGTGAGTACTGCTTTGAGAACAAGACGGCCGACCGCATGTCGCTCGATCAACTGTCAACGGTCACAGTAAAACTTCTGGATTTCATGGACGAAGGCAGCATCTCGTCTCTCACACTCCACTGGCAAGGCGGCGAGATTATGACGATGCCCGTCGAGTGGTTCGAGCAGGCTCATGAACGTATCAGCGCTCTGGCCCAGGCTCGCAACAAGCGCGTGGACCACGGCCTGCAAACGAACATGATTGCCTACACGCCGCGCTGGAACAGAATTGTCAAAGAGATGTTCGGTAACAGCGTTGGGACTTCCATGGATTATCCCAACCTGTACCGGAAAATGTTTCGCGGCGGCCCGGATGACTACACGCGAATCTGGAAGCGCAACATTCAGGCGGCGCGCGAGGCCGGAATAAATGTCGGGGTCATCTCTGTCGCCAACCGAGAGACGCTGAAGGTTGGGGCTGAAAGCTTCTACTCGTTCTTCGTTGACGAATTAGGAATCACCGATTTTCAAGTCAACACACCCTTTCCCGGCGGCGAGCAGAACGATACGAAACGAGATCTGGAGCTCGAGAATGAAGAGCTAAGCCGGTTTTTCCTGGACCTGACTGACGTCTGGGTCGAGCGTGGTCTGGCTGAGGGCGTCAAGCTTGGTCCAATAGATCAACTCGTTGCGCATTTCTCAGGCGAACCGAGTTGTCTTCCATGTATCTGGCAGTCGAATTGTGCGGATGAGTTTATCTCTATCGACGCGCGCGGCTTTGTCGCGCAGTGTGACTGCTGGGTAACAAGTTATCCCGAATATTTTTTCGGCAACATCTTCGAGCACGATACCCTCTCAGGTCTGCTGAAGAACAGCACGGCGCGGCAGGAGTTCGTTGCCAGACCCGCAGCGATCGTCGATAAGGATTGCATTGAGTGTGACTACCTTTCGTTATGCCACGGCGGATGTCCCGTCAGAACATACACCATGCGACAGACGCTTTTAGAGAAAGATCCGTATTGTTACCTCTATAAATCTCTGTTTCGTCATACAGAAACTGTGGCTGCAAGACTTGCGGGTGCGCGAGTGGATCGCACTGATTTTCGAAAGGCACTCATTCATACGGGCAAAGGAAAATCGTGCGGCAGCAGCTCACAAACTACTGCTGCTGCCGGATGGCAAACACAACCGTTGGTACAGCTCGAGCGACGCCAGCGAAAGGTGTCTGCCTGAATGCGCTCTTCTCTCTGCTCTCTCTGACTCTGTAGTTATTTTCCTGAGCAATGAACTCATGTCAGAACCTGAGTCGAACATTTCGGGAGACGAAGCGCTCAAGCGATTAACCGCCGTAAATGAGAGATTTCTTCGCGGCGAGATTCGCTTACCCGGTGCGGTTCCCAGTTAGAACCCCACACCAGGCTCACGATATTTCGCGGAACCCGCAATATATAGTGACTAACTTGACTTGGATCGGTTTCGACGCAGCTTAGGAAAATCCTTTAACTGCTTCCAGACCATTGGTTTATTTACACCCGCTTTACGACTCGCTTCTTCGGCCCGCTATTTGAAGGAAGAATCTCCGATCCAGAATTGCAAATTAAGATTACGAGTACAGTCGAGTTGATGATCTGAGCGACAACCACTTCGCTACACGTGTAGTGATCAAGGTCCACCGAAAATGACTCACCGATTACCTCTCACCGAAGTCATCAAATGGAGTGTTGATAGGCTATGAATAAGAACACCATCCCCGAAGCTGTTTTGTTGTGCGAGAAACAGATTGAACGATCCGTTGATGGGCAGCGGTCCGGCAACTCACCAGTTCTGTCTGCGAACATAATTGAGAGGCAACTCATTTGGTCGTCTTGTAGACCAGACGATTGGGAGATCCTCGTTTACAAACAAACTGAGGGTTGGGAGGTGTGTTTCTTTCGCTGGCCGCTCCATCACGAACATGCCACTGGGTCTTCATTCGATTCGGTGCGGCAAAGGGCTGAGCAGAGGATACGCACTCTCGAAGCGGGCCGTCTAAGGGCCACGAACTGGCGCCGGCCTGCGGCGGCAACTTTTACAGGAGCAAAGAGGCCGGGAATTCTACCTCCGTGAGTGGGCTGGGACTTCGGAAAGGGCCGACGGTTCACATAAAAAAGCGAACCTGCGTCCACGACATTTGTTGAACAGGTCAACCTAAGCTTGTTGAATAGGAGCGAGTATGCAACGCGTCCTCAGTATTTCACAGCCACAGATGACATCGCAGCGAGATGGTTTGGTAACTATTCTCTCTGCGCCTGAACGACTTCTAGGAACTCTATTTGGGTGTTGGCATCGCAGGATGAGCTGGCCCATCACGCGCGATGGCCAGACTTACCGCGCCTGTCTGAAATGCGGTGTACGTCGAAGCTTTGATGCAAAGACGTGGAAAACTTTTGGTTCATTTTACCGCCGTGATTAGCCAACCCAGGGCGGGGGTTCCGGCAGGGCAATGCGACTAAACGGATGGAGGTGATAATCCGCCTCGTCGGACGCACTTAGTCGAGTCGAAGGGGATCAGCGTGAAACACTTCCTGTTATGCGCGGTATTGATTGCTCTCGTTGCGCTAGTTACGGCAGCGCAGGACAGAAGTTCTGAAAACAAAAAAGATCAAGGATCAGAATCGACCCCCTCCATAACCATCGGTTCCAGGGCGCCTTGGAGTTTGCAGCCAAAAGGTTTCAACCGTTGTCCCACGCCGTTCATCACTTTTCTTGAGTCCTGCGCGACATCGACTTTACTGATACGTCACCGAGCGTACAACGCAGTGGATCGAGGCGGCGCAAAGCTTGCGGGCGATCAGGGGTTTGATTGGTCCAGGGCGATCAAACAATCTCTGGTCTTCCTCGGCATCCAGCACGGTTACGCTATGACGCAAGAAAAAACTCGTCACGATCTAAGGGGCGCTTTCTTTAAGGACTATATTCGCTCCGTCAAGTCGCTACACGGTTGGGAAGACGGCGGACGGTTCTTCACTAACTACATTGCGCATCCGATGCAAGGCTCACTCTTCGGATTTATTCAAATTCAGAACGACCCTAAGGGTATGAACCTGTCGTTCGACAACTCGAATGCTTATTGGCGCAGCCGTCTTAAGGCCCTTGCATGGTCAGCAGCCTGGAGCACTCAATTTGAAATTGGCCCAGTCAGTCAGGCGTCAATTGGTAATGTGGGGTTACACGGAAAACAAACGTACGTCGACCTGATCGTGACACCGATAGGCGGGATTGGTTGGCTAGTCATGGAAGACTTTGTGGACAAGAACATCATCCACATGATTGAACGACGAAGTTCGGGAAACTTCTATATCAAGATTGCCAGTCGGACGTTCCTTAACCCGTCGCGTAGCGCTGCAAATCTACTGCGATTCAAAACGCCATGGCACCGCGACAGCGGACTGCGCTAATTACTGTTGCTGGACCACATTCAAAGATCAAACCGATCACGAACTTCCGTCTAGTGGAATTCGGACTCGAATCCATCCCCTATCTGCACGATGGAGTTATGTCCAGCAAGTTGGCCGTTGCCTTTAAGCCGACGATCGGCAATCTTGATTTAAGTGTGTCCCTTTTGCTTTCAGTATCTGGCATTATAGTCTCCTGTCTCCAACCAAATCTTTCTTAGGTACAGCCCATTAAGGGGAGAAATGCTCCGTCGGTTGATCCCCGCCCCAAAAACTCAAATTACTACGCTTGCATGCGACATGTTCACCCCAACTGCACAGTGACCACATATATCGATTGAACTTCGCGCGGGAGAGGCGTAGTATGCGGATGCTGATAAACCGGTCTCCATCCTCCCCTTACCGGGAACCAGTGTGATCTTTCGTCGGCTTGATCACTGAGATTTGAAATTAAGGGCTTAGAAAGTAGTCTCCCCCCCCAAAAAACCTCCACTCACCCCCAGAAAGCACTGAGCGCACGGATAGGTACAATGGATTTAACATTGGCGGACCCAATGAGTGTCGAGTTTGCGATTTGCACAAACCCCAGGCAGGAAGATCGCGCTTACCACAACCTGCTGACATCGAGCGTGGAATGTTTCATCAATTATCAAGGCCGTTTAATGATTGAAAGACAGTTGGTTGAAAAAATAGGTTGACGGTTGACGCACTGGCGTAACTAGGAATTTTAATTAGGACCTTCATCCTTTAGCCCGACAATGAGGACCTGGTAATTATCGATCAGGATAGCTTCGGAGAGCCTGACATTTCCGGATAGCTTCTGACTTGATAATAGGATGTTCCTCTGTCCAATCTAATCCCCACAAACTAATTTGCACTTTGGTGCAAAATGCGGTAGCTCTGTCGCTGCTCAAGCGCGAATGAAGCCGCCCCGCGTAAGCTGAGACTTGTCGACCAGACCTACGGGGTTGCCGCAAGCTTCGAAAACAATCTGGGAACCCAGACCCCGCAACACAATCTCTCCCGTACAACGATTCAACGTTCATAGCAAGTCTTTCCTTTCTAATTTCAAGCACCATGAGTGACTCAGCAACTATACATTCTCAAATCGTATCCGAAGTGTATTCGCAGCCTCAGACATTGATTGAGCTGCTTCGTTCGAGAACACATCAGCAGTCGGACCAGCTGGCTTACACGTTCCTCGTGGATGAAGGGGTGGTGGAAACCACTCTCACTTATGGAGAGTTGGACCAGCGAGCACGATCCATCGCTGCCCGGCTCCAATCGATCGTGGAGGTGGGAGATCGTGTATTGCTGCTCTATCCTCCGGGCCTCGAATACATTGCTGCTTTTTTCGGTTGTCTCTACGCCGGCGCAATCGCGGTGCCTGCTTACCCACCCAGAAACAACCGCAATCTGCACCGTCTGCAAACGTTGGTCCAGAATGCAGAAGCTGCAGTGTCGCTCACGACTTCACCAATCCTGTCGAGAATAGCACCGCACGTCTCTCAGAATTCATATCTGGCGCCGCTGGTTTGGGAGGCTACGGATCAAATCCCGGATTGGGTCGCGAACGAGTGGCGCGAGCCGTCTATCAGTGGCGACAGTTTGGCCTTCCTGCAATACACCTCAGGCTCCACTTCGGCGCCGAAGGGAGTCATGGTTAGCCATCAGAATTTGCTGCATAACGAGCGGTTGATCCAGAGTGTCTTTCAACAAACCGATCAGTCAGTCATTGTCGGTTGGTTGCCGCTTTACCATGACATGGGATTGATTGGAAACGTCATTCAACCGTTGTTCGTCGGTGCGCCCTGTATTCTGATGTCGCCGATGGCCTTCCTGCAGAAGCCCTTCCGGTGGTTACAAGCAATTTCCCGTTACCGTGCAACGACCAGTGGTGGTCCAAACTTCGCCTACGATCTTTGTGTTCGCAAAATCAATGATGAGCAACGCGCCACGCTCGACCTCAGCAGTTGGCAAGTCGCATTCAATGGTGCAGAGCCGGTGCGACAAGAAACTCTGGAACGGTTTGCGGCGGCTTTTGCTCCCTGCGGTTTTGAATTCAACGCATTCAGGCCCTGCTACGGTCTCGCCGAAGCCACTCTGCTCGTCTCGGGCCGCACCGGCAACGAGCCGCTGGTTGCAACTACGGTTCAGACCGGCGCGCTTGAAACTGGTCACGCGATCGAAACCACCTCAGCGGTGGACGGTCGCACACTGGTGAACTGCGGCGGTGCGTTGGCGCAGGACAAAGTTGTCATCGTAGATCCCAATACGCTGACAGAATGTGCGCCCGGCACGATTGGAGAAATCTGGGTCGCGGGACCTGGCGTCGCGCAAGGCTATTGGAACGATCCGGCAGAGACCGACCGCATATTCCGAGCGTACCTTCCGGAGCGCGGAGAAGGACCTTTCCTGCGCACCGAAGATCTCGGTTTTCTGCTCGATGGAAAGTTGTTCGTCACCGGCCGTCTGAAAGATCTGATTATTATTCGTGGCCTCAACCACTATCCTCAAGATATTGAGCTCACAGTGGAACGGTGCCACACGGCTCTGCGGCCCGGCTGCTGCGCAGCTTTCTCTGTGGACGTCGCTGGTGAAGAACGGTTGGTAATAGTCCAGGAGGTGGACCAGCGCCGGCAGTTTCGCGCTGAAACAGTGATTGAAAGCATCAACGAAGCAGTGGCTCGCGAGCACGAGCTCCAGGCCAACGCTATCGTACTCGTCACTCCTGGTACTGTTCCGAAGACCTCCAGCGGCAAGATTCAGCGTTACGCCTGTCGCGAGGCATTCCTTCGCGGCAATTTAGAAGTTGTTGCCGAACAGCGAGGGATCGAGTACACGCCGGCGAAACTCGAGGATGAGCTCGCCATACCAGACCGGCACGACAGGCAAGCGGTAGAGCTTTGGCTGAGAGCACAAGTCGCCAGCAAGCTGAACATAGACTTGCAGCAGGTAGACGTGAGCCAGCCTCTCACACGCTACGGCCTTGACTCACTGGCGGCCATTGAGTTGGCACACCTGATAGAAAACAATTTCGACATTGCGGTTCCTCCCACCGCATTTCTCGAAGGCGCCAGCATCGCTGAACTGGCCACCCGCGTAGTTGAGCACCAACAAGTCAACTCCGGCGAACGACGCCGTCCAGTCGGCGAACCGATCGCACAAACATCTGCGCCACTCTCAGTGGGACAGCGCGCCTTATGGTTTCTCCAGCAGGTGGATCCTGAAAGCGCGGCTTACAACCTCGCCGGTGCATTGCGTGTGCTATCGCAGTTGGACGTGCCGGCTTTGCAACGAGCATTTCAACAGCTCGTGAAACGGCACGTCTCGCTGCGCACCACGTTTCCAGCTCGCGATGGCGCGCTGGCAGTAAGCGTCCATGAAGACGTCGAGGCTGACTTTATTGTCCATGACGCTTCTGCCTGGGATGACGCGGCCGTGAGCCAGTATCTGACTGATGAAGCGCACCGTCCGTTCGACTTGGAAGCTGGACCATTGCTCCGCGTCAGACTACTCAGCCGTTCGGGGCAGGAGCAAGTCTTACTGCTATGTCTCCATCACATAGTCGCCGATCAATGGTCACTGGCAGTGCTACTCAACGAGTTGGGTGTGCTTTACGAAGCGGAATGCACGGGTGCCCTGGTCACGTTGCCCGATCTTCGCTCGCAATATGCGGATTACGCGCGTTGGCAGGAAAAACTCCTGTCAGGTGACTCCGGCGAGCGACTACTTTCTTACTGGAAAAAACAATTGGCGGGCGAGCTGCCCAACCTGAACCTGCCCACAGATCGACCCTATCCGCCCGTACAAACGTATCACGGCGCATCGCACCTCTTCAGATTGAACGCGGATTTGACGCGCTCCCTGAAAGAAGTCAGTTACGCTCGCGATGCAACGCTTTATATGACCTTGCTGGCTGCCTTTCAGGTTTTGCTTCACGGTTACACGGATCAGGAAGACATCTTGATTGGCTCCCCTACAGCGGGGAGAAGTCTGACTGAGGTTGCGAATGTGGTGGGCTACTTTGTTAACCCGGTTGTGATTCGGGCCGACCTTACCGGAAATTCTACCTTCGAAGCTGTTCTAAGCCGAACACGCCAAACGGTGCTTGAAGCCTTTGAGCATCAGGATTACCCGTTTCCGCTTCTTACCGAACGGCTACAGCCCGCACGAGATGCCAGCCGCTCGCCAATTTTCCAGGTTATGTTTTCTATGCAGAACACTCCACTCGGCAACGGTGGTGGTTTGACCGCGCTCGCAGTCGGCGAACCGGGGGTGAAGCTGCAATTGGGTAAGCTTCATTTGGAGTCGCTGCCGTTTGAACAGCAGACAGCAATGTTCGATATCACTCTGCGGATGGCAGAAGTCGAAGGTGCGCTGTTGGCTTCATTGCAATACAACACCGATTTGTTCGATCCCGCCACCATTACGCGAATGGCGGAGCACTTTCAGACTTTGCTTGACGGTATCGTGACTGATCCGAGCCGGCATCTCTCGGAGTTGCCGCTGTTGACCAGGGCGGAGTCGCGTTTACTGGCTGAGTGGAATGAAACAGATCGTCACTACGATCAGCCATATTGCCTGCACGAGCTGTTTGAGAAACAAGTCGCGCGCAGTCCCGAAGCCGTGGCCCTCGTGTTCGAAGATAAGCAGCTTTATTACGCTGAGCTGAACGAACTGGCCAATCAACTGGCAAAGCGATTGCAGCAGATTGGTATTAAGCCTGAAACGCGAATCGGGCTATGCGTCGAACGCAGTTTCGAAATGGTGATTGGACTGCTCGGTATTTTGAAAGCGGGCGGCGCCTACGCTCCTTTAAATCCGTCTGACCCGCCAGAGCGTCTCTCTTACATGTTCGAAGACTCGGGAGCGCAAGTGATTCTCACCCAAAAGCGCTTCGGTGACTTGCTGCCTGCGAATCGAGCTCACGTCATCTATCTTGACGAACCATACTCTGAAACTGCTGGTCCAATGACCGGTTTCAGCGTGGACGTGTGTCCTGACAATCTGGCTTACGTCATCTATACATCCGGCTCAACTGGTCAACCCAAGGGGGCCATGAACGCCCACAAGGCAGTCGTCAACCGGCTGCTGTGGATGCAGGAAGCTTACGGACTTGGCCCAGCCGACTGCGTATTGCAAAAAACGCCGTTCACTTTTGACGTCTCCGTGTGGGAGTTCTTCTGGCCCTTGCTGGTCGGGGCACGGTTGGTGCTCGCGCGGCCTGGCGGCCATCAGGATCCAGCTTACCTGGCGCGGCTGATCAACGCCGAGCAGGTGACGACACTGCATTTCGTTCCTTCGATGCTACAGCTGTTTCTGGATGAGCCGACAGTCAGGGATTGTCATTCGCTGAAGCGCGTGATCTGTAGCGGTGAGGCGCTGCCGCTGGCGCTGCAGGAACGTTTTTTCCAGTTGTGTGACGCCGAGTTGCACAACCTTTACGGTCCCACGGAAGCAGCCGTGGATGTGACGTTTTGGGCCTGCGAAGCTAGTAGCGAGAGGTTGACGGTGCCCATCGGGCGGCCGATTGCGAATACTCAGATCCACCTGCTTGATCGTCATGTGCGACAGGCGCCGGTCGGTGTCGTGGGTGAATTGTACATCGGCGGCACGGCAGTCGGACGCGGCTACTGCAACCGGCCGGAACTAACGGCCGAGCGGTTCATCCCCGATCCCTTCGGACCTCCCGGAGCACGGCTTTATAAGACTGGCGATCTCGCGCGCTATTTGCGCGATGGCAGCATCGAGTTTCTGGGCCGGGTGGACCATCAGGTGAAGCTGCGCGGGCTGCGCATTGAACTGGGTGAGATCGAGGCGGTGCTGGCCCAACATGCGGCAGTGCAGGAAGCGGTAGTGGTGGTCAGAGAGTATGGTCCCGGCGATCAGCGGTTGGTGGCGTATCTGGTGTCTGACAGGCACAAGAGTGAAACCAATGTTGCATTCGCTTCAGACGTGATAAGCGAGAATGGCGTTAGTGAGTTGAAGCAGGACTTAGAGCGCTATTTACGAGAGCGTCTGCCCTCATACATGGTGCCGTCGACGTTTGTCTTTCTCGACAAGTTCCCAGTTACATCGAGCGGCAAGGTTAACCGGCGCGCATTGCCAGCGCCGAAACAAGACCGGTCCGAGTTGGCGGAAAATTTTGTCGGACCGCGCAACGAAGCGGAGCAGACCCTCGCTGAGATCTGGACCAATGTGCTCCGGATCGAAAAAGTCGGTATACACGACAACTTCTTCGCCCTCGGTGGTGACTCGATACTCGGCATTCAGATCATCGCTCGCGCCAATCGTGCCGGACTGGACCTCGCGCCGCGCCAGCTTTTCCAGTACCAGACCATAGCTCAACTGGCAGCAGTTGCAGGCACGTCGCAACGCTTACAGGCCGAACAGAATGCCATCACGGGTGCAGTGCCGCTGACACCGGTTCAGCATTGGTTCTTTGAACACGATCTGCCAAACCCGCATCACTGGAATCAGTCCGTTCTGCTTGAAATGCGCCGGGTTATAGACCCAGTTCTCCTGGAAAGAGTCTTTAGGCGCCTCTTCGCGCATCACGACGCACTGCGCCTGCGCTTCACCTGCTCGGAATCAGTATGGACACAATTTAATGTCGAGGTGGAAGATGCGCTGCCGTTTTCAGTTCGCGATTTGTCGACTCTTTCTGACCGCGAACAAGAAGCGGCAGTGGCAGCGGCAGCGGCTGAATTGCAAACCAGCTTGAACATCTCGATCGGGCCGGTGTTGCGAGCCGCTTACTTCGACTTCGGATCTGATAAGCCCGGCAAACTGCTGCTGGTGATTCATCACCTTGTAGTCGACGGCATCTCGTGGCGCATCCTGCTCGAAGATTTACAACTTGCCTACGAGCAAGTCAGCCGCGACGAAATAATAAGCCTTCCGTCCAAGACAACTTCCTTTAAGGCCTGGGCCAAAGGATTGTCTGATTACGCGCTATCAGAGGTGGTCGAACAAGAGTCAGTTCACTGGCTGACTGCGTTACCGCAGCAACCCGGTCATCTGCCATTAGACTTTCACGGTGGTCCCAACACCGAAGCTTGCGCTCGCATCGTGTCGGCTACGCTTGGCAGCGAAGACACTCATGCTCTGCTGCACGACGTTCCATCAGCTTATCGCTCCTATATTAATGAGTTGATGTTGGCGGCCCTGGCCTGGTCGTTCTCACAAGAAACTGACGAATCATCCCTGCTGATCGATTTGGAAGGACACGGGCGAGAAGAATTAGTTGCAGGCGCCGACGTCTCGCGCACAGTCGGATGGTTTACCACGATCCATCCGGTGCCGCTCAAACTGGACAACTCTTCCACGCCCGCCACAATGTTGGCCCTGGTCAAGGAACAACTGCGACAGATTCCAAATCATGGAGCCGGCTATGGAGTTGCGCGCTATTTGCGCAAGGACAATGAGAACGCTGCACGCCTGAGAGCACTGCCGCAACCAGAGGTGAGTTTCAATTATCTCGGTCAACTCGATTCGGCCTTTGCGGGCGATGGTTTATTTGTCAGTGCACAAGCGATCGAGAGCGGACTCCGCGACCCGCAGGGCCAAAGACGTTATCTATTGGAGATCAATGCCAGCATTATCGATCGGCGACTGAAGTTAAACTGGACCTACAACCAAAACACTCATCATCAGAGCACGATTGAGAGACTGGCCCAGAATTTTCTTAAGGCTCTTCAGGCAATTATTGCCGGCTCAGAGTCGCATGAGGCGTCCCACCTCACGCCGGCGGACTTTCCGCTGGTAAAGCTCAACCAATCGAGGCTTGCGCAATTGTGCGCGACGTTCGGAGATCCGGAAGAGATTTATCCGCTCGCCCCTGTGCAAGAGGGCTTGCTCTTCCATAGCTTCTATGAAACTCGCTCGGGCGTTTACGTTGAGCAGCTAAGTCTCACGCTGCGCGGAGAGCTGAATGTTTCGGCCTTTGAGCGTGCCTGGCAGAGAGTCATCGACCGGCACGCCATCCTGCGCACTGCTTTTGTCTGGGAGAATCTCGAACAGCCGTTGCAGGTAGTTAGTCGTGACCTGGTTTTAAGAGTGGCGACAGAAGATTGGCGCGGAATCAGCGCGAGCGAGCAGGCCCAAAGCTTCGAATCTTTCCTGCGGGCAGACCGCAAACAGAGCTTTGATCTTCAGGCAGCTCCGTTGCTGCGGTTGGCGCTCTTCCGCGTGGCTGATGATGTGTATCGATTTGTCTGGAGTCATCATCATTTGCTGCTCGATGGCTGGTCATTGCCGATCGTCTTAAACGAAGTATTCACTTTTTACGAGCAGTTTTCAGAAGGACGGGAGCTGCCGCTGAAGCCGGCGCCGCAGTACTGGAATTTCATCACCTGGTTGAAGCAACAGGACTCCACGGCCAGCGAAGCTTTCTGGCGTCAAACGTTGGCAGGCTTCTCTACACCCACACCGTTGACACTGGATCGCAGGCAGGAGGGTGTAACCGATCAGGGTGACCTTTACGGTGAGTCACACGCGCATCTGTCACAGGCCACGACAACAGCGCTCCAGTCGTTTGCGCGACGGCATCATCTGACCTTGCATACAGTGCTGCAAGGTGCGTGGGCGTTGTTGTTGAATCGCTACAGCGGTGCAGAAGACGTTGTTTTTGGAACTATAGTTTCGGGCCGGCCGGTGTCCCTGCTGGAAATCCAGGAAACAGTCGGAATCTTCATCAACACGTTACCAGTAAGAATACAAGTCCCCTTTGATGGATTGCTGTCGAGCTGGCTCCACGAATTTCAGAATAAGCAGGCGGAACTAATCAAGCACGAACACACCCCGCTGATTCAGATCCAGGGATGGAGCGAAGTGCCGCGTGGAACGCCACTCTTCGAGAGCGTGCTGTCGTTTTTGAATTACCCGATCACCTCCGCTCTGCAACAGTCGCGCAAGGACCTGCACGTTGAAGAAGTCAGTTGGTTTGAACAGACAAATTACCCGCTGACGATGCAGGTAACACCCGGATCCGAGCTGTTGTTGAAAGCTATCTACGATCCGCAGCGTTTCGACGCGCAAACCAGCGAACGGATACTCGGTCATTTTCAGACCTTGCTGGAAACGATGGCCCAACCGGACGCGCGGCTTTCAACGATCTCCGTGCTAACGGAAGCAGAACGACGACAACTGCTTTGCGACTGGAATGACACTCAGCGTGAATATCCGCGGGAGGCTAGTATCCAGCAACTGTTCGAAGCGCAGGTGGAGCGCACGCCTGAGGCCGTGGCGCTTAGCTTCGGAGCGCAGGAAATAAGTTATCGAGCGTTGAATGGCCGGGCCAATCAGGTGGCTCATTACCTGCGGAGTCTGGGCGTAGGTGCGGAAGTGTGCGTCGGGGTCTGCCTGGAGCGCTCGGTTGATTTGGTGGTGGCGCTGGTGGCGATTCTGAAAGCTGGCGGCGCCTATGTGCCGCTGGACAGTTCGTATCCGCTGGAGCGGCTCGCTTTCATGCTGGAGGATGCCCAGATCGGGATCCTCGTCACGACCGAGAAGCAGTTGGAGGTGTTACCGGCGCATTGGGCGCAGTTGGTCTGTCTGGATACGGATGCGGAGTTGCTAGGGAGCCAGAGCGAGGAGAACCTTGGGAGTGAAGTGAGTGCCGCGAACCTGGCCTACGTGATGTATACGAGCGGCTCGACGGGGCAACCCAAAGGCGTGAGCGTGATGCATCGCAGCGTGGTGCGGCTGGTGAAAGAGACCAACTACCTGGACGTATGCGGGAGCGATGTATTTCTGCAGAGTGCGCCGATTTCCTTTGATGCGGCGACGTTGGAGGTGTGGGGGAGCTTGTTGAATGGCGCGCGGTTGGTGTTGCTGGAGCAGCCGCGGCCGACGCTGGCGGAGTTAGCGCGGGGGATCAGCAGTCATGGAGTGACGGTGCTGTGGCTGACGGCGGGGTTGTTTCATTTGCTGGTGGAAGAAGCGGGGTGGGCGTTGTTGGGGGTGCGGCGGCTGCTGGCGGGAGGCGATGTGCTGGCCGGGGAGCAGGTCCGAAAGTACCTGGGGCAGATGGGCGCGGAAGACCGGCTGCTGAACGGCTATGGACCGACGGAGAATACGACTTTTACCTGTTGTCACACGATGGCGCGAGAGAGTCGCTGGCCGGGGACGGTGCCGATCGGGAAGCCGATCGCGAACACGACCGTTTATATCCTGGACGGGCAGCAGCGGGTGGCGCCGGTGGGAGTGAGTGGAGAGATCTATACGGGCGGAGACGGGTTGGCGCGGGGGTATTGGAATGGACCGGAGTTGACGGCGGAGAAGTTTGTGCCACATCCGTTCAGCGCGCGTGGCGGCGAGCGATTGTACCGGACGGGAGACGTCGGGCGCTGGCTGCCAGACGGCAGTATCGAGTTTCTGGGCCGAGTGGACGAGCAGGTGAAGCTGCGGGGTTTTCGCATCGAGTTGGGGGAGATCGAAGCGGTGCTGAGTAGGCATGCGGCGGTGCGGGAAGCGGTGGTAATGGTCCAGGAGGTGAACGATGACAAGCGGTTGGTGGCCTATGTAGTGGCGGAGGAGAGTTTAGCGAGCGGCGAGTTGCGGCAGTATCTAAAAGGGGTGTTGCCGGAGTACATGGTGCCGCGCTATTGGTGATCAGTGGAGCGGCTGCCATTGACAGCGAACGGCAAGGTGGATCGTCAGATGCTGGCGGCGTTGGAAACGCTTGAGCCGGAAACTGAGACGGAGTTCGTTGCTGCAAAAACACCAGTTGAAGAGACTGCTGACGGACATCTTTGCGAACGTCTTGCAGGTCGAGTCGGTCGGTGCCAATGACGACTTCTTCGAGTTGGGAGGTCATTCGCTGCTGGCGACGCAGGTGATGAGCCGGGTGCAAGAGGCGTTTGGGGTGGAGGTGGGGCTGCGGGAGTTGTTTGAGCGGCCGACAGTGAAAGAGTTGGGGCAGAGCATCGAGCGGGAGTTGCGGCAGGGAGCGGAAGTGAGGAGCGCCGCCGATCACTAATGTGGATCGAGATAGGGAGTTGCCGCTGTCGTTTGCGCAGCAGCGTTTATGGTTCATCGATCAAATGGAGCCCGGTAACGACCTCTACAACATGCCGGCCAGCGATCAAACTAACCGGGGTGCTGGATGTCGAGGCGCTGGAGCGGACCTTAACGGAAATAGTCAGACGACATGAAGTGCTGCGGACCAGCTACGCCAGTGAAGCGGGCCGACCGGTGCAGGTGATCCATCCGGTAGCTGCGGTGCAACTGCCGCTCATCGAGTTGAGCCACCTGGGGGCCGAGGAGCAGGAAGAGCAAGTGCAGGAGTCAGCGCAGGCGGAAGCGGCGCAACCATTCGAGCTGAGTCAGGGGCCGCTGTGGCGCGCGCAATTGCTGCGCTTGAGTGAGCGTGAGCACGTGTTCCTCTTTACGATGCACCACATCGTCTCGGACGGCTGGTCCATAGCCGTCTTGATCAAAGAGGTGGTGGCGCTCTACAGCGCCTTCCTGGCCGATGAGCCGTCGCCGTTGGCAGAGCTGACCATCCAGTACGCGGACTTTGCTGTTTGGCAGCGGGAGTATCTGCAAGGCGAGCGCTGGAACAGCAAATAGCTTACTGGCGGCGGCAATTGCAAGGCGCCCCGACGGTCTTGAACTTGCCGCTTGATCATCTGCGGCCGGCGCTGCCGGAACATAGCGGGGCCCTGCACCCGTTTTCGCTGACTGGGGCCTTGTCGGAGGCACTGAAGGAATTGAGCCGGCGCCAAGGCGCAACGCTCTACATGACGTTACTGGCCGCCTTCAGTCACCTGCTGCAACGCTACACGCAGGCGGAAGAGTTATTGATCGGGACGCCCATCGCCGGTCGCAATCATCGCGAGATCGAGCAATTGATCGGCTTCTTCGTCAACACGTTAGTGTTGCGCGTAGACCTGTCCGCGGACCCGAGCTTTGGCGAGTTGCTAGGGCGCGTGAGGCGAGTTTGCCTGGAGGCGCATGCGCACCAGGAGGTGCCGTTTGAAAAGCTGGTGGAAGAACTGCAGCCGGAGCGCAGCCTGAGTCACACGCCCTTTTTCCAGGTGATGTTCGGGTTGCGGAACACGCCGCAGGAAGAGCTGCAGTTGCCGGGCTTGAGCTTGCAGTCCGCTCGAGCTGAGACGGGAAGTAGCGCAGTTCGATCTGGTGCTTGATCTGCGAGAGTCAGCAGCGGTATCGAAGGCTATTTCGAATACAACAGCCATGTGTTCGAGCGCGCCACGATCGCGCGGCTGGCCACCCACCTGGTCAGACTTGCTGGAAGCCATCGTGGCTGAGCCGGAGCAGCGGCTATCGACGCTACCGTTATTGACGGCCGCCGAAGAAGAGCAACAACTGAAAGCATGGAACCCAAGCTGCGGCGAGTACCCACGTGAGCACTGTCTGCAGCAACTGTTTGAGGCCCAGGTGGAGCGCACGCCTGAGGCCGCGGCGCTGGTGTGCCATGAAGCAGACGTTGAGCTATGGGGAGTTGAATCGCCGTGCCAACCAACTGGCGCATCATCTGCGGCGGCTGGGAGTAGGACCAGAGACGGTGGTGGGCATCCTGCTGGAACGGTCTGTGGAGATGATGTGCAGTGTGCTGGCGGTGCTCAAGGCTGGCGGTGCTTACCTGCCGCTGGAGCTTACCTTATCCGGCGGAGCGGCTCGCTTTTATGATGCGGGATGCGGGTGTCAAAGTGCTCATCAGCCAACGCCGTTTTGCGGGCGCGTTGCCGGCTGTCTGAAGCGCAGGTAGTGCGGCTGGATGAAGGCTGGCAGTTTGCCGGGCACAGCAGCCGTAATCCTGCAGGTGGAGCTGAGCCCGGACAATCTGGCTTATGTGATCTACACCAGCGGCTCCACGGGCCAACCGAAAGCCACGCTCATCTCGCATAGCGCGGTGGTGAGCAGCAATTGGGCCGTGATCGAACGCTACGAACTGGGTCCCACGGGACCGGGTGCTGCAGTTTGCTTCCCTGAGCTTCGATGTCTCAGTGGAAGAGATGTTTCCCACCTGGCTGAGCGGTGGTTGCGTGGTGCTGCGACCTGCGGGACTGCTGGAGTCACACGCCGACGGGCTGGGACTTTCTCAGGCGGGCGCGGATCACGGTAGTGAATCTGCCCACCACTTACTGGAGTGAATTGATTGCGGCGCGCCAGCAGGGTGCCGCACGGCAATGGCGCCGGCGAGCTGAGTTTGCGGTTGGTGGCGATTGGGGAAGAGCTAGTGGAGC
Source organism: uncultured Acidobacteriota bacterium (assembly GCA_963770215.1). Lineage (GTDB taxonomy): Bacteria > Acidobacteriota > Blastocatellia > Pyrinomonadales > Pyrinomonadaceae > PSRF01. The sequence goes on along the minus strand of CAVYOP010000002.1, from coordinate 428,562 downwards.
GGTTTGCGGTAACGCAGGAAGTGGTAGGGCCCGCGGTGCGCTTGTGCAATGTCTATGGGCTGACGGAGACGACGGTGACGACGCTGACGCAGGACTTCGGGGCGCTGGAGAGAGGCGCGCGGAGTGTGCCGCTGGGCAAGCCGATCGCGAACTCGCAGGTGTATGTGCTGGACGGGCAGCAGCGGGCTGGCGCCGGTGGGCGTCAGTGGGGAAATCTACATTGGTGGCAATGGCTTGGCGCGCGGCTATCTCAATCGGCCGGAGTTGACGGCGGAGAGATTTGTGCCGCATCCGTTCAGCGCGCGTGGTGGCGAGCGGTTGTACCGGACGGGAGACGTTGGCAGATGGCTGCCAGACGGCAGTATCGAGTTTCTGGGCCGAGTGGACCAGCAGGTAAAGCTGCGGGGCTTCCGCATCGAGTTGGGCGAGATCGAAGCGGTGCTGAGTAAGCATGAGGCGGTGCGGGAAGCGGTGGTAGTGGTCCAGACGGTGAACGATGACAAGCGGTTAGTGGCCTATGTAGTGGGGGAGGAGAGTTTGGCGAGCGGCGAGTTGCGGCAGTATCTGAAAGGGGTGTTGCCGGAGTACATGGTGCCGCAGGTGTTCGTGCAGCTGGAGCGGCTGCCGTTGACAGCGAACGGCAAGGTGGATCGTCAGATGCTGGCGGCGTTGGAAACGATTGAGCCGGAAACTGAGACGGAGTTCGTTGCTGCAAAAACACCAGTTGAAGAACTGCTGACGAACATCTTTGCGAACGTCCTGCAGGTCGAGTCCGTCGGTGCCAATGACGACTTCTTTGAGCTGGGAGGGCATTCGCTGCTGGCGACGCAGGTGATGAGCCGGGTGCGCGAAGCGTTTGGTGTGGAGGTGGGGCTGCGGGAGTTGTTTGAGCGGCCGACGGTGAAGGAGTTGGGGCAGAGCATCGAGCGGGAGTTGCGGCAGGGCGCAGTGAGTGCGCCGCCGATCGAGCGGCGCGAGCGAGTGGGCGAGTTGCCGCTGTCGTTTGCGCAACAGCGTTTATGGTTCATCGATCAGCTTGCCCCGGGCGGCACGGTTTACAACATTCCGTTAGCGGTACGGCTCTCGGGTGAGCTTAACGTGTCGGCACTGGAGCAGACGCTAAACGAGATCATCCGGCGGCATGAAGTGCTGCGCACCTCCTTTGCCGTAGTGGACGAGCAGCCGGTGCAGGTGATCGCGCCCGCGGTGCGCTTGAGCTTAACGGTGCAAGAGCTCAGTAGTATGCCTGAGCCGGAGCGTGAAGCTGAGGTCCTGCGGCTGGTTGAGGCTGAAGCGCATCAGCCCTTCGATCTGAGCCGTGGGCCACTGCTGCGGGTGAAGTTGTGGCGGTTCAGTGAGAGCGAGCATGTGGTGCTGTTGACGCTGCATCACATCATCACTGATGGCTGGTCGCTGGGAGTGCTGATTAACGAAGTCGCGGCGCTCTATGGCGCCTTCGCAGCGGGCGAGCCGGCGCCTTTGCCGGAGTTGCCGGTGCAGTATGCCGACTTTGCGCTGTGGCAGCGAGAGCGGCTGGCGGGCGAAGAGTTGGAACGCCAACTCGATTACTGGCGGCAACAGCTGGCCGAGGCGCCGGCGCTATTGGAACTGCCGACCGATCGGCCCCGGCCGCCGTTGCCGACCTTCAATGGAGCAGATGAGGCGTTCACGCTATCGGCCGAAACGCTGCAGGAGTTGCAGCGGCTGAGCCGGAGTAGCGACGTCACCCTCTTCATGACGCTGCTGGCAGTGTGGCAAGTGTTGTTGCAGCGCTATAGCGGCCAGCAGGACATCGTGGTGGGCGCCGACGTCGCGAATCGGAATCGCGCTGAGACTGAAGGCCTGATTGGCTTCTTCGTCAACATGCTGGTGTTGCGCACGAATCATGCCGGCGATCCCACGTTTCTGGAACTACTGAAACGAGTGAAAGAAGTCTGTCTGGGAGCCTATGCGCACCAGGATCTGCCGTTTGAGAAACTGGTGGAAGAACTGCAGCCCGAGCGCAGTCTCAACCACTCGCCGCTGTTTCAAGTGGTCTTCGTGCTCCAGAACGCGCCGATGGGAGCGCTCGAGCTGCCCGGCCTCGTTCTAAGTGTGATCGCGCAGCAGAACGATGAGACCCAGTTTGATCTGATTCTTAATATGCAAGAGGCAGCGGGCCAACTATGCGGCACGCTGCACTACAACACGGACCTGTTTGAGGCGGCGACGATCAAACGGATGTTGGGCCACTTCCAAACGTTGTTGGCGGCGGTAGTCGCGGAGCCGGCACAACAACTTTCCAGGTTGCCACTGCTGACGGAGGCAGAAGAGCAGCAACTCGCCGAGTGGAACGATACCAGCAGAGCATATCCGCGGGAGGCTAGTATCCAGCAACTGTTCGAAACGCAGGTGGAGCGCACGCCTGAGGCCGTGGCGCTTAGCTTCGGAGCGCAGGAAATAAGTTATCGAGCGTTGAATGGCCGGGCCAATCAAGTGGCTCATTACCTGCGGAGTCTGGGCGTAGGTGCGGAAGTGTGCGTCGGGGTCTGCCTGGAGCGCTCGGTTGATTTGGTGGTGGCGCTGGTGGCGATTCTGAAAGCTGGCGGCGCCTATGTGCCGCTGGACGCTTCGTATCCGCTGGAGCGGCTCGCTTTCATGCTGGAGGATGCCCGGATCGGGATCCTCGTCACGACCGAGAAGCAGTTGGAGGTGTTACCGGCGCATTGGGCGCAGTTGGTCTGTCTGGATACGGATGCGGAGTTGCTAGGGAGCCTGAGCGAGGAGAACCTTGGGAGTGAAGTGAGTGCCGCGAACCTCGCCTACGTGATGTATACGAGCGGCTCGACGGGGCAACCCAAAGGCGTGAGCGTGATGCATCGCAGCGTGGTGCGGCTGGTGAAAGAGACCAACTACCTGGACGTATGCGGGAGCGATGTATTTCTGCAGAGTGCGCCGATTTCCTTTGATGCGGCGACGTTGGAGGTGTGGGGGAGCTTGTTGAATGGCGCGCGGTTGGTGTTGCTGGAGCAGCCGCGGCCGACGCTGGCGGAGTTAGCGCGGGGGATCAGCAGTCATGGGGTGACGGTGCTGTGGCTGACGGCGGGGTTGTTTCATTTGCTGGTGGAAGAAGCGGGGTGGGCGTTGTTGGGGGTGCGGCGGCTGCTGGCGGGAGGCGATGTGCTGGCCGGGGAGCAGGTCCGAAAGTACCTGGGGCAGATGGGCGCGGAAGACCGGCTGCTGAACGGCTATGGACCGACGGAGAATACGACTTTTACCTGTTGTCACACGATGGCGCGAGAGAGTCGCTGGCCGGGGACGGTGCCGATCGGGAAGCCGATCGCGAACACGACCGTTTATATCCTGGACGGGCAGCAGCGGGTGGCGCCGGTGGGAGTGAGTGGAGAGATCTATACGGGCGGAGACGGGTTGGCGCGGGGGTATTGGAATGGACCGGAGTTGACGGCGGAGAAGTTTGTGCCACATCCGTTCAGCGCGCGTGGCGGCGAGCGATTGTACCGGACGGGCGATGTCGGGCGCTGGCTGCCAGACGGCAGTATCGAGTTTCTGGGCCGAGTGGACGAGCAGGTGAAGCTGCGGGGTTTTCGCATCGAGTTGGGGGAGATCGAAGCGGTGCTGAGTAAGCATGCGGCGGTGCGGGAAGCGGTGGTAATGGTCCAGGAGGTGAACGATGACAAGCGGTTGGTGGCCTATGTAGTGGCGGAGGAGAGTTTAGCGAGCGGCGAGTTGCGGCAGTATCTGAAAGGGGTGTTGCCGGAGTACATGGTGCCGTCGCAATTCGTGATCATGGAGCACCTGCCACTGACAGCGAACGGCAAGGTGGATCGTCAGATGCTGGCGGCGTTGGAAACGCTTGAGCCGGAAACTGAGACGGAGTTCGTTGCTGCAAAAACACCAGTTGAAGAACTGCTGACGAACATCTTTGCGAACGTCCTGCAGGTCGAGTCGGTCGGTGCCAATGACGACTTCTTCGAGTTGGGAGGTCATTCGTTGCTGGCGACGCAGGTGATGAACCGGGTGCAAGAGGCATTTGGTGTGGAGGTGGGGCTGCGGGAGTTGTTTGAGCGGCCGACGGTGAAAGAGTTGGGGCAGAGCATCGAGCGGGAGTTGCGGCAGGGAGCGGGAGTGGGAGCGCCGCCGATCACGAATGTGGATCGAGATAGGGAGTTGCCGCTGTCATTTGCGCAGCAGCGTTTATGGTTCATCGAGCAAATGGAGCCCGGTAACGACCTCTACAACATGCCGGCCGCGCTCAAACTTACCGGGGTGCTGGATGTCGCGGCGCTGGAGCAGAGCTTAACGGAAATAGTCAGACGCCATGAAGTGCTGCGCACCAGCTTCGCCAGTGAAGCGGGCCGAGCGGTGCAGGTGATCCATGCGGCAACTGCGGTGCAACTGCCGCTGCTTGAGATGAGCCACCTGGGGGCCGCGGAGCAGGCAGCGCAAGTGCGGGAGTCAGCGCAGGCGGAAGCGGCGCAACCATTCGAGCTGAGTCAGGGGCCGCTGTGGCGCGCGCAATTGCTGCGCTTGAGTGAGCGTGAGCACGTCTTCCTCTTTACGATGCACCACATCGTCTCGGACGGCTGGTCCATAGCCGTCTTGATCAAAGAGGTGGTGGCGCTCTACAGCGCCTTCCTGGCAGATGAGCCGTCGCCGTTGGCAGAGCTGACCATCCAGTACGCGGACTTTGCTGTGTGGCAGCGTGAATATCTGCAAGGCGAGCGCTTGGAACAGCAAATAGCTTACTGGCGGCGGCAATTGCAAGGCGCCCCGACGGTCTTGAACTTGCCGCTTGATCATCTGCGGCCGGCGCTGCCGGAACATAGCGGGGCCCTGCACCCGTTTGCGCTGACTGGGGCCTTGTCGGAGGCCCTGCAGGAATTGAGCCGGCGCCAGGGCGCCACGCTCTACATGACGTTACTGGCCGCTTTCAGTCACCTGCTGCAACGCTACACGCAGGCGGAAGAGTTATTGATCGGGACGCCCATCGCCGGTCGCAATCATCGCGAGATTGAGCAATTGATCGGGTTCTTCGTCAACACGTTAGTGTTGCGCGTAGACCTGTCCGCGGACCCGAGCTTTGGCGAGTTGCTAGGGCGCGTGAGGCGAGTTTGCCTGGAGGCGCATGCGCACCAGGAGGTGCCGTTTGAAAAGCTGGTGGAAGAACTGCAGCCGGAGCGCAGCCTGAGTCACACGCCCTTTTTCCAGGTGATGTTCGGGTTGCGGAACACGCCGCAGGAAGAGCTGCAGTTGCCGGGCTTGAGCTTGCAGCCGCTCGAGCTGAGACGGGAAGTAGCGCAGTTCGATCTGGTGCTTGATCTGGGAGAGTCAGCCAGCGGTATCGAAGGCTATTTCGAATACAACAGCCATGTGTTCGAGCGCGCCACGATCGCGCGGCTGGCCACCCACCTGGTCAGATTGCTGGAAGGCATCGTGGCTGAGCCGGAGCAGCGGCTATCGACGCTACCGTTATTGACGGCCGCCGAAGAAGAGCAACAACTGAAAGCATGGAACCCAGGCTGCGGCGCGTACCCACGTGAGCACAGTTTGGCGCAACTGTTTGAGGCGCAGGTGGCGCGCACGCCTGAGGCCGCGGCGCTGGTGTGCCATGAAGCGACGTTGAGCTATGGGGAGTTGAATCGCCGTGCCAACCAACTGGCGCATCATCTGCGGGGGCTGGGAGTAGGACCAGAGACGGTGGTGGGCCTCATGCTGGAACGGTCTGTGGAGCTGATGTGCAGTGTGCTGGCGGTGCTCAAGGCCGGTGGTGCTTACCTGCCGCTGGAGCTTACCTTACCGGCGGAGCGGCTCGCATTTATGATGCGGGATGCGGGTGTCAAAGTGCTCATCGGGCAAGGTCGTTTTGCGGACGAGTTGCCGGTGTCTGGGGCGCAGGTAGTGCGGCTGGATGAAGGCTGGCAGTTTGCCGGGCACAGCAGCCGTAATCCTGAGGTGGAGCTGAGCCCGGACAATCTGGCCTATGTGCTCTACACCAGCGGCTCGACGGGCCAACCGAAAGCCACGCTCATCTCGCATGGCGCGGTGGTGAGCAGCAATTGGGCCGTGATCGAACGCTACGAACTGGGCCCGCGGGACCGGGTGCTGCAGTTTGCTTCCCTGAGCTTCGATGTGTCAGTGGAAGAGATGTTTCCCACCTGGCTGAGCGGTGGTTGCGTGGTGCTGCGACCTGCGGACTTGCTGGAGTCACACGCCGCGGGCTGGGACTTTCTCAGGCGGGCGCGGATCACGGTCGTGAATCTGCCCACCACTTACTGGAGTGAATTGATAGCGGCGCGCCAGCAGGGTGCCGCCGGCAATGGCGCCGGCGAGCTGAGTTTGCGGTTGGTGGCGATTGGGGAAGAGCTAGTGGAGCGGTTTGCGGTAACGCAGGAAGTGGTGGGGCCCGCGGTGCGCTTGTGCAATGTCTATGGGCTGACAGAGACGACGGTGACGACGCTGACGCAGGACTTCGGGGCGCTGGAGCGGGGCGCGCGGAGTGTGCCGCTGGGCAAGCCGCTCGCGAACTCGCAGGTGTATGTGCTGGACGGGCAGCAGGGCCTGGCGCCGGTGGGCGTGAGTGGGGAAATCTGCATTGGTGGCAATGGCTTGGCGCGCGGCTATCTCAATCGGCCGGAGTTGACGGCGGAGAGATTTGTGCCGCATCCGTTCAGCGCGCGTGGTGGCGAGCGGTTGTACCGGACGGGCGACGTTGGCAGATGGCTGCCAGACGGCAGTATCGAGTTTCTGGGCCGAGTGGACCAGCAGATAAAACTGCGGGGCTTCCGCATCGAGTTGGGCGAGATTGAAGCGGTGCTGAGTAAGTATGAGGCGGTGCGGGAAGCGGTGGTAGTGGTCCAGACGGTGAACGATGACGAGCGGTTGGTAGCCTATGTAGTGGCGGAGGAGAGTTTGGCGAGCGGCGAGTTGCGCCAGTATCTGAAAGGCGTGTTGCCGGAGTACATGGTGCCGCAGGTGTTCGTGCAGTTGGAGCGGCTACCGTTGACGGCGAATGGGAAGGTAGATCGGCGGGCATTACCGGCAGTCGAGAGCGTTCGCGAAGAGACGGAGACAGAGGTGGCCCAAACACCGGTGGAAGAGGTGTTGGTAGGGATCTGGAGCGAAGTATTGGGAGTGCCGGTGGGAGTGGCAGACGACTTCTTCGAGTTGGGCGGACATTCGCTGCTGGCGACGCAGGTGATGAGCCGGGTGCGCGAAGCGTTTGGCGTGGAAGTAGCGCTGCGGGAATTGTTCGAGCGGCCGACAGTGAAAGAGTTGGGCCAGAGCGTTGAGCGGGAGTTGCGGCGGGGCGCAGTGAGTGCACCGGCGCTAGAGCGGCGCGAGCGTGTGAGAGAGTTGCCGCTGTCATTTGCGCAGCAGCGTTTATGGTTCATCGATCAAATGGAACCTGGGAGTGTCGTCTACAACGTGCCGGTGGCGGTGCGGCTGCAGGGGAGCTTGAATCAGGAAGCGTTAGCACAGACGTTGAGCGAGGTCATCAGAAGACACGAGGTGCTGCGGACGAGGTTTGACAGTGTGGCTGGCCGAGCGGTGCAGGTGATTGACACGGCCGCGCCGGTCGAGTTGGCAGTGGAGGAGTTGAGTGAGTGGGCAGTGGCGGAACGGGAAGCGCGGGTGCGGGAGTGGGCGGCGCAGGAAGCGGCGACGCCGTTTGATCTGAACCGTGGGCCGCTGTTGCGAGTGAAGCTGTTGCGCTTAGGGGCGCAGGAACATGTCGTGTTGCTGACCATGCATCACATTGTGTCTGACGGGTGGTCGATAGGAGTGCTGATCAAAGAGGTGGGCACACTCTATGCCGCTTACGTTGCGGGCGAGGAATCGCCGCTGGCGGAGCTGCCCATCCAGTACGCTGACTTCGCACTGTGGCAGCGCGCTTACCTGCAAGGGGAGGTGTTGGAACAGCAGTTGGCTTACTGGCGCGAGCAGTTAGCCGGAGCGGAAACAGTATTTAAGCTGCCGACGGACAAACCGCGGCCCGCGAGCTACAGTTATCGTGGCGCTACTCATACATTTGTCCTGCCGGAGGCGGTCACGGCGCCGTTGCGGAAATTGAGTCAGGAGCAGGGCTGCACGCTGTTCATGACGCTGCTGGCGAGCTTCAAGACGCTGCTCTATCGCTACACCGAGCAGGAAGACATTCTGGTGGGCACGGCGATCGCGAATCGAAATCGCAGTGAAACGGAAGCGTTGATCGGGTTCTTTGTGAACACGCTGGTGCTGCGTACGGATCTCTCGGGCAATCCGAGCTTCCGCAAACTAATGCAGCGCGTGAGAGAGACCACGCTGGGAGCCTACGTGCACCAGGATTTGCCGTTTGAGAAACTGGTGGAAGAGCTGCAGCCTGAGCGTAGTCTTAACCACTCGCCACTGTTTCAAGTGGTCTTCGCGCTCCAGAACACGCCCATGGAAGCGCTCGAGCTGCCCGGCCTCGTCTTAAGTATGATCGAGCACCAGCGCGCTGAGGCCCAGTTTGATCTGATTCTTAATATGCAAGAGGCAGAGGGCAAACTGTCCGGCACGCTGCACTACAACACCGACCTCTTCGAGGCGGCCACGATCAAACGCATGCAGGGGCATTTTGAGACCATACTGCGAAATGTTTTGGCCCAACCCGACCTGCCCTTGAGCGAGATCGAGATGCTCACCGAAGATGAAAAGAAACAACAGCTGGTTCAGGAACAAGAACTGATCGAGTCAAACGCCCTCGTGCTCAGAACGATCAGGCGAAAGGGAATCAGTGTGCCGCCAGCGACGGCCGCTCAAACTGAGCTTAACTGAATCCAACAGCGCCTCCTCCTTAACACACCTTCATTAGACCGCAAGAGAAATCGACCATGGAACAGGAAGTAATAGAGGGATATCGTCTCTCGCCGCAACAGGAATATCTATGGTTGCTCCGTCAGCAAGACGGAGCGGCTGATTACACACAGTGCGCGCTGCGCCTCGAAGGTGAGCTGCACAAGAGTTTCCTAAAGGAAGCATTGCAGCAAGTGGTGGAGCAGCACGAGATTTTGCGCACTGCGTTTCGCGGCGTGCGGGGTATGAATCTGCCCTTGCAGGTCATTCTCGAGCAGGGCCAGTGGTCCTGGCGTGAAGTTGATCTGGGCGAGTTGGCGGAGGAGGAACAGTCCAGCCAATTGGCGGAACTACAGCAGCGCGAGTCAGCAAGAGCTTTCAATCATGAGCAAGGCGAAGTGTTGTCTGCCTGTCTTGCGATGCTTGCGCCTGCGCGGCACGTGCTGTTGCTAAATATCTCGCCACTGTGTGCGGATAGCTGGTCGTTGCAGAATCTGGTGCGTGAGCTAGGTCGCAGATACACGGCCCGTCTGTCAGGTGCTGAAGTGGCGCTGGAAGCGGTGCAGTATGCGGATTACTCGGAGTGGCAGCACAAGCTACTGAATACGGAAGATTCAGCCGGCAGAGAATTCTGGCGGAAACAGCAAGTTGCGGATATGCCGGTGCTGAAACTGCCGCTGGAAAAAGATGCCGGTGAACAGTACCGGCCGGAATGCATCACTCTGAAAAGAGATGCCGAGTTGGTGCAGGAGTTGGAGACGCTGGCCCGGGCATATGATGTTTCGTTGTCAGAGCTACTACTGGCCGCGTGGTCGAGTTTGTGGTGGCGCTTGACGGGCGAGCGCGAGCTTGTGGTTGGCGCCGCCGTCGATGGTAGCCGCTATAAAGAACTGCACGAGTCTCTCGGTCTCTTCACCAAATATCTCCCGGTGCAGGTGAGGTTCGCTGCCACCGCTTCATTCCAGGACATTATTAAACGTGTGGCGGCGTCGTATCGTGAGGCCTGCCGTCGGCAGGAATACTACACGCCGGGAGAGGGACGTGCGGCGGAAGAAGGCCTGGGCTACGAGTATGAGGAGCGAGAGGAGACGGTGGCCGGGTATGGACCATTGCGAGTGGAGGTGATTAGTGAAGCGAGTTGCCGGAGCCGGCAGCGGGTGTTGTTGCAGTGCCGGTATCAGAGAGCTTCAAGGCGTTTGGAGCTGAGGCTGAGATACGACGGCGGCTGTTACTCGGCAGCGGTGATCAAGCTGCTGGCGGAGCGATTAGAGACGTGGTTGCAGGCAGTGGCGCGAGCGCCGCGGGCAGAGCTGAGTAAAGTCAGGCTATTGGGTGAAGGGGAGCGCGGACTGCTGCGGGAGTGGGGCACAGGAGCGGCACTGGAGCGAGGTGAAGGATGCGAGACGTTGGGGGAAATACTGGAGCAGCAGGCCCGGCAACAAGGCGCAACAGCGGCGGTAGTCGGAGTGGACGAGGTGCTCACGTTCAGCGATCTGAACGCGCGGGCGAATCAATGGGGCCGGTACTTGAGGCAGCGAGGAGTAGGACCAGAGACAGTTGTCGGGATCCTGCTGGAGCGCAGCAGCCGGATGGTGGAGTGCGTGTGCGGCGTGTGGAAAGCGGGGGGCGCGTACCTGCCGCTACATCCGGGCACACCGCCAGCAAGACTGGCGCAAGTGCTGAAACAGGCGGGTGTGCGACTGGTGGTGAGTGAGCGAGCGCTGGCGGGACTGGTGGCGGGAAGCGGAGTGGAGGTGCTGGAGTGGGAAGCGGTGCGTCAGGAGGTGAGCGCGGAAGAAGCGAGTGAGCCGAAAGTGGAGGTAAGCGGAGAGAACCTGGCGTATGTGATCTACACGAGCGGGTCCACGGGAGAGCCGAAGGGAGTGATGATCGAGCAGCGGAGTGTGCTGCACCTGCTTGGTGGACTGCGACAGGAAGTGTATGGAGCGAACGATGAGCAGTGCGTGAGAGTGGGACTGAATGCGCCGCTGAGCTTCGACGCCTCGGTGAAACAACTGGTGCAGGTGTTGCGAGGCAAGACGCTGGTGATGATCCCGGAAGAACTGCGGCTGGAAGCCGGAGCATTGCTGAGCTACCTGGCAGAACGAGAAGTTGACGTGCTGGACTGCACGCCGGCGCAACTGCGGCTGTTGCGAGCAGAAGCGGGGGCCGGCGCGCAGTGGCCGGGACTGTTGCTCGTAGGTGGCGAAGCGATTGACGGCGAGCTGTGGCAACAGTTGGGTAACTGGGACGAGACCGAGTCAGTCAACCTGTATGGACCAACGGAAGCGACGGTGGACACGACGTGGAAACGAATCACTGGGTCCGGAGCGACGATCGGGAGACCGTTACCACAAGTGCGGGTCTACCTGTTGGACCAGCATGGTGAGCCAGTGGCCATCGGCCAGGTGGGTGAAGTGTACATCGGTGGTGCTGGGGTGGGGCGCGGCTACCGGCAGGACGCGGGACTGACGGCGGAACGGTTTGTGCCGGACAGCTATGGAGAGGAGCGCGGCGGACGGCTCTATCGCACTGGCGACGTGGCGCGTTACCGGGAAGACGGCGAACTGGAATACGTAGGCCGGACCGATCGCCAGGTGAAGCTGCGCGGCTTCCGGATCGAGCTGGAAGAAGTGGAAGCGGTGCTGCTGGCGCATGAACGAGTGAAAGCGGCGGCGGCGATGGTGCGGCGTGAGGCAGAAGAAAAAGAAGAGCGGCTGGTGGCCTACTTCGTGCCGAAGCGGCAGCAGGCGATTATCGAAGGGCGTCCTCGACATCGTCTGCCGAACGGCATGTTCATCGTGCAGCAAAATCGCACCGAGACAGACTACCTGTACGAAGAGATTTTCAACGAACAGACGTACTTCAAGCATGGCGTGCAGTTGAAACCGGGGGCATGCGTGTTTGACGTAGGCGCCAATATCGGGATGTTTACGCTCTTCGTGGGCCAACAGGCGCCAGATGCTCATGTCTACGCCTTTGAGCCGATCAAGCCAATTTTTGACACGCTGCGCATCAACGCCGGGCTCTATGGATCGAACGTCAAGCTGTTTCCGTTCGGCCTCTCCAACGAAGAGAAGACCGACAGCTTCGCCTACTATCCGCAGTTTTCCGCGCGCTCTGGTTTGAGCGCCTATGCCAACGCGGAAGATGAGGTAGCGGTGATCAAGCAGTTCCTACACAACAAGGAGCAGAGCGGAGTTGTTGGGATGGGCAGCCTACTCGAAGCGGCCGACGATCTGCTCGAAGGAGTCTTCGTCAGCGAGATTCATAAATGCGAGTTGAAGAGACTCTCGGATGTGATACGCGAAGAGGACGTGTCGCGGATTGACCTGCTGAAAATCGATGTGGAGCAATCCGAACTCGATGTTTTGTTAGGTATCGACGAAGCCGATTGGCCGAAGATCGAGCAGGTCTCGATGGAGATTCACGACGCACCGGGGCAGCCCAGCGAAGGACGCGTGGCGAAGATCAAAGCGATGCTCGAAGGGCAGGGCTTCTCTGTAGTCGCAGAACAAGACGACGCGCTGCGTGGCACAGACCGTTATAGTCTTTACGGGACCAGATTGGCACGCGAGAGCCTGAGCGAAGCAGAGCATCCACTACATACAGCAAAACTCGAAGAGCAAGTCGTTGGCGGATCGGCACTCTACCAGTTGCCGAATAAACTGGAAGTATTTCACCACAATCGTAATGAGACTGAATTCCTCTATCAGCAGATATTCGAAAACCAGTTCTACCTCAAACACGAAATCTCAATTAAGCCTGGCGACTGCATTTTCGACGTAGGCGCGAATATCGGTCTCTTCACGCTCTTTGTCTATCACCAGGTGCGTAACGCGTCGGTCTATTCTTTCGAGCCGATCCCGTCGAATTTTGAAAAGCTGCGCAACAACGTCGCCCTTTATGGTCTGGATGTGAACCTCTTCAACTGCGGCTTGTCGGATCGCGAAGGAACGGCAACCTTCACTTTTTATCCCAATTGGTCCGCCTGTTCAGGTGTGTACGCGAATGTGGAAGAAGAGGAAGAAGCACTCAAGACATTCCTGATCAATCAAGGCGAGTTGGTGGCCGAATACGCGGACGAGTTGATTGAAGGAAGATATAAAGGCGAGCAGGTTGTCTGTCAGTTGCGCACGCTCTCCGAAGTAATCCGGCAACACAATATCGAACGCATCGATCTGCTGAAGCTGGACGTGGAGAAGAGCGAATGGGACGTGCTGGAGGGGATCGAGCCGAAAGACTGGCCGAAGATCCGGCAGGTGGTGGTGGAGGTACACGATCTGGACCGGCGATTGGAACGAATGCAGCAGTTGCTGGCTGAGCAGGGATTCGTCGTAGAGGTGGAGCAGGAAGCGGGTTTGGTAGGAACGAATATCTACAGTCTTTATGCGCGACGCAGAGAAGTAGAGGCAGCAGCCGCAGCGCTGAGCGAGGTGGGCGATGTGAGCGGGGGGAATGGGACGGCGCGATTGTGGCGGGAGTCAGTGGCCCTCGGCGCCGTGGAAGCGGAGGTCAGTGAGGCGGAGTTGCGCAGCTACTTACGTGAGCGGTTGCCGGAGTACATGGTGCCGCAGGTGCTGGTGAAGCTGGAGCGGATGCCGCTGAGCCGGCACGGGAAGATTGACTATCAGCGGTTGCCGGCGCCGGCGCCAGTGGAAGGTGAGTTAAAAGGTGAAGCAGCGCGCAGCGAAGTGGAAGAGCTGCTGGCCGGGATCTGGAGCGAAGTGCTGAGCTTGGTGCGGGTGGGGCGAGAGGAGAACTTCTTTGAGCTGGGAGGCCATTCGTTGCTGGCGACGCAGGTGATGAGCCGGGTGCGCGAAGCGTTTGGCGTGGAGATGAGGCTGCGGGAGTTGTTTGAGCGGCCGACAGTGAAGGAGTTGGGCCAGAGCATCGAGCGGGAGCTGCGGCAGGGAGCGGGAGTGGCGGCGCCGATCATGAGAGCGGATCGAGAGCAGGAGTTGCCGCTGTCGTTTGCGCAGCAGCGTTTATGGTTCATCGATCAAATGGAGCCGGGGAGTGACGTCTACAACGTGCCGGTGGCGGTGCGGCTGCAGGGGAGCTTGAATCAGGAAGCGTTGGCACAGACGTTGAGCGAGGTAATCAGGCGACACGAAGTGCTGCGGACGAGATTTGGCACAGTGGCTGGCCGAGCGGTGCAGGTGATTGAAGCGGCCGCGCCGGTCGAGTTGGTAGTGGAGGAGTTGAGTGCGTTGGAAGTTGGGGAACGGGAAGCGCGGGTGCGGGAGTGGGCCGGGCAGGAAGCGGCGACGCCATTTGACCTGAACCGAGGGCCGCTGTTGCGAGTGAAGCTGCTGCGCTTAGGGGAGCAGGAACATGTAGTGTTGCTGACCATGCATCACATTGTGTCTGACGGGTGGTCGGTAGGAGTGCTGATCAAAGAGGTGGGCACACTCTATGCCGCTTACGTTGCGGGCGAGGAATCGCCGCTGGCGGAGCTGCCCATCCAGTACGCCGACTTCGCGCTGTGGCAGCGCGCTTACCTGCAAGGCGAGGTGTTGGAACAGCAGTTAGGTTACTGGCGCCGGCAACTGTCCGAGGCGCCCAGGCTGCTTGAACTCCCCTCCGATCACCCGAGACCAGCAGTGCGCAGCTTTCGCGGCGCCGTAGAACGGTTTGAGCTGGACCAGGAGTTGAGTGAAAAACTAAGAGCGTTGAGCCAACGAGAGTCGGTCACCCTGTTCATGCTCTTGCTGGCCGTATTCAAAGTCCTGTTGATGAAATATTCCGGGCAAGCGGACCTCGTGATCGGGGCCGACGTTGCTAATCGCAATCGGGCCGAAACAGAAAACCTGATCGGGTTCTTTGTGAACATGCTGGTGTTACGGACGGATCTCTCCGGCGATCCGACTTTCCGCGACCTGTTGCAGCGGGTGCGGGAAGTGTGTCTGGAGGCCTATGCGCATCAGGATCTACCGTTCGAGAAGTTAGTGGAAGAATTGCAGCCGGAACGGAGCCTGAACCACTCGCCGCTGTTTCAAGTAGTGTTGGTGCTCCAGAATGCGCCGCTGAAAGAGCTGCACTTACCGGAATTGACGCTGAGCCCGGTGGGGGGTGAAAGCGGCACGGCGAAATTCGATCTGGTTTTCGGCCTGTTGGAAGCAGAGAAGCGCCTCGTGGGCAGCCTGGAATACAGCAGGGACCTGTTTGAGGCCGCGACCATCAAGCGGCTGTTGGGCCACTACCAAACATTGCTGGCGGCGGTAGTGGCTGATCCGGCGCAGCGGCTTTCCAGGTTGCCGCTACTGACGCAGGCAGAAGAGCAGCAACTGGCCGCGTGGAACCATACCAGCGGGGAATATCCGCGCGAGGTTATTCATCAGCTCTTCGAAGCGCAGGTGGCGCGCACGCCTGAGGCCGTGGCGCTTAGTTTCGGCGAGCAGGAAATAAATTATCGCGAGTTGAATGGCCGCGCTAATCAACTGGCGCACTATCTGCAGGGACTTGGCAGTGGGCCAGAGTCGCTGGTGGCGCTCTACCTGGACCGTTCGCCTGAGATGGTGATCGCGATTCTGGCAGTGCTCAAAGCCGGCGCGGCCTATCTCCCACTCGATTTGTCGTCACCGGCGGAACGGGTGGCGTTCATGTTGCAGGATGCGGGTGCGTCGGTGCTTGTGACGCAACAGCGTTTTCTAGGAGACCTTCCTGTTGCCGGCACCGCCCAGATCGTTTGTTTGGATGCTGAGCAGGCACGGATCGCAGAGCAGAGTGCGGCGTCTCCTGATAGTGATGCAGGGCCTGAGAACCTGGCATACGTGATCTACACTTCCGGGTCGACGGGAGCACCAAAAGGGACACTGATCACGCACGCGAACGTCACCCGCCTGTTGGCCGCCACTGACGATGTTTTCCACTTCGATGAACGAGACGTGTGGACGCTCTTCCACTCCTACGCTTTTGACTTCTCAGTTTGGGAACTGTTTGGGCCCTTGCTGACGGGCGGGCGTTTAGTGGTGGTGCCCTACTTGGTGAGCCGTTCGCCGGCGGAGTTCTATCAACTGTTGCGGCGCGAGCAGGTGACGGTACTGAATCAAACTCCATCCGCGTTCCGGCAGTTGCAGGCAATTGATGAGCAGCAAGAGGAGCGCGAGCCGCTTGCCTTACGTTTGGTGATCTTCGGCGGTGAAGCGCTGGAGCTAGAGAGTCTGGGCGGTTGGTTTACGCGTCATGGAGAACGGCCGCAACTGGTGAACATGTACGGAATTACAGAGACGACGGTGCATGTGACGGTGCGGGAGTTAACGAAGGCAGATGTGGAGCAGCAGGCCGGGAGTGTGATTGGCAGAGCGCTCGCAGATTTGCAGTTGTATGTGTTGGATGGGCAGATGGAGCCGGCGCCGGTGGGCGTGGCGGGCGAGCTGTATGTGGGTGGCGCGGGACTGGCGCGGGGTTATTTGAAACGGGCGGAATTGACGGCGGAGAAGTTTGTGCCGCATCCGTATAGCGAGGGCGCGGGTGAGCGCTTGTACCGGACGGGAGACGTGGGGCGGTGGCTGAATGACGGCAGCATCGAGTATCTGGGACGCAAAGACGAGCAGGTAAAGATCAGAGGGTTCCGGATTGAGTTGGGCGAGGTCGAGACGGCGCTGAGCCGGCATCCTGGAGCGCGAGAAGCGGTGGTGGTGGCCCGTGAAGAGACCAATGGCGACAAGCGACTCGTCGCTTACCTTGTTCCGGAGCAGCAGTATCTTTCCACGATTGGCGCCCAGGCGCTGCATCGACTGCCGAATGATCTATCAGTCTTTCATCTCAACAAGAACGAGACCGAACACCTTTATCGGGAAATCTTCCAGGATGGCGCGTACCTGAAACATGGCCTGACCCTGTCGGACGGCGACTGTGTATTCGACATCGGCGCTAACATCGGTCTCTTCACATTGTTTGCCGCGCAACGCTGCCAGAATCTGCAAACGTTTGCCTTCGAACCCAGTCCGGTCGCTTTCGAGAAGCTGCGCCTGAACGTAGAGCGTTTCGGTTTGCAGGCCAGTCTTTTCGATTGTGGTCTTTCCAACAAAGAAGGGAGCGCCACGTTCACCTATTATCCGCAAGCGTCAGTCATGTCGGGCTTCTATCCGAATGCGGGTGAGGAGAAAGAACTCTTCCGCACCTTCATGCTAAACCAGCCGCATGCCGGCGGAGAGGACGAGAAAGCTTTACTAAGTGAGTACACGGACGAGCTGACCGAGGCGCGCTTCGAAAGCCAGCGCTTTAGCTGCCGGCTGCGCACTATTTCCAGCATCATCGCCGAGTACAACATTCAATGCGTAGACCTATTGAAGGTAGACGTTGAGAAGAGCGAGGCCGACGTGCTGGAAGGGGTGAATGAAGCTGATTGGCCCAAGATCAAACAGGTAGTGGTGGAAGTGCATGACCTTGAGGGCCGGCTGAATCGGGTGCTGAGTTTACTGAGCAAGCATGGGTTTGAGATCGCCCAGGAAGTTTTGGCGGCAGGGACAGGCGTCTACAACCTCTTTGCACGACGCGAGAAGGGGAATGGCTTCCAGGCGTCACGCAAGGGAAAGGCGACCCTGCAGAGTTTAAAAGTAGTCGCTCATTACACGCTTTCGAGCGGCGATCTGCGCAGCTATCTCAAAGAGACACTGCCAGACTACATGGTCCCCGCCAGTTTTGTGATGCTGGAGCAACTGCCGCTCACGGCCAACGGCAAAGTTGATCGGCGAGCGCTGCCGGCGCCGCAGTACAGCCGGACCGATCTGGCGCGCGACTATGCCGGGCCGCGCACGCTGAGCGAAGAGCTGTTGGCGAACATATGGTTGGCCCTACTGGGGGTTGAAGAGATAGGGATTGACGACAACTTCTTCGAGTTGGGCGGGCATTCGCTGCTGGCGACGCAGTTGATGAGCCGGGTGCGGGAAGCGTTTGGGGTGGAAGTGTCGTTGCGGGAGTTGTTCGAGGGGCCGACGATCAGGGAGTTGGGAGCGGGGATTGAGCAGGCGCTGGGAGAAGGAGCGGGCGTGGCGGCGCCGATCCTGAGAGCGGATCGAGAGCAGGAGTTGCCGCTGTCGTTTGCGCAGCAGCGTTTGTGGTTCATCGATCAGCTCGAGCCTGGCCGTGCCTTCTATAACGTGCCGGTGGCGATGCGGCTGCAAGGGAGCTTGAATCAGGAAGCGTTGGCACAGACGTTGAGCGAGGTCATCAGAAGACACGAGGTGCTGCGGACAAGGTTTGACACTGTGGCTGGCCGAGCGGTGCAGGTGGTGGAAGAACCAGGACGGATCGAGTTGCCGCTCGTGGACTTGAGTGAGTTGGCCACGGATGAGCGGGAAGCAGAGGTCAGAAAGTTGACGAAAGCGGAAGCTGAGCAACCGTTTGAGTTGAGCCGCGGGCCGCTGCTCAGAGTAAAGCTGCTGCGTTTGGGAGAGCGAGAACATGTCGTGTTGCTGACCATGCACCACATTGTGATGGATGGTTGGTCCGTGGGAATTTTTATTCGCGAGATCGTAGCGCTTTATGAAGCTTTCATAGACGGCAAGCCGTCGCCGCTGGAAGAGTTGCCTCTGCAATACACAGACTTTGCCGCGTGGCAGCGAGCATGGCTGACGGGAGAGGTGCTGGAAAAACAACTCGCTTATTGGAAAGAGCAAATGGCGAATGCTCCGGCAATGTTGGAGTTGCCGACCGATAGACCCAGGCCGGCGGTTCAGGCATATCTTGGCGCCACGCATTCATTTGCCGTCCGGGCGGAGATGGTCGCGGCCCTCAAGGGGCTGAGCCGATCTGAAGATGTAACGTTCTTCATGACTTTGTTGGCGACCTGGAAAGTTCTGCTCACACGCTACACAGGACAGGTTGATCTCCTCCTCGGCACACCGATCGCGAATCGCAACCGGCGTGAGACGGAAGACCTGATCGGCTTCTTCGTTAACACGCTGGTGTTGCGTACTGACCTCTCTGGCAATCCGGTGTTTCGAGAGTTACTGCGACGCGTCAGAGAAGTTTGTTTGGCGGCCTATGCCCATCAGGATCTGCCGTTTGAAAAGCTGGTCGAAGAGCTACAGCCGGAGCGCAGCCTCAGTCATACTCCGCTGTTTCAGGTTTCATTCGCGTTGCAAAACATTCCGGTTGATGAACGCAGCTTACCGGGACTGAGTTTGAGCGTAATGCAGACCGGGCACGTCACGTCAAAATTCGACCTGACGTTACTGATGGCGGAAGAAGCGGGCGAGTTGAAGGGTTCGCTGGAATACAACAGCGACCTGTTTGATGCCGTCACGATTGAACGTTTGGCCGAGCATTTCAAGAACCTGCTCGAGGCCGTGGTTGCCAATCCGGACCAACGCATACTGTCTTTACCACTGCTGTCGAAGCGCGAGCGCGAGCGATTGATAAGCCAGCCGCGCCGCTGGAATGATGCTGAGTCTCAATGTCTACCTCAACTCTTAGAGGCTCAGGTCGAGCGTACGCCAGAGGCTACGGCTCTGGTGCATAAAACACAACGGGTAAGTTATCGGGAGTTGAACGCCCACGCCAATCAGCTTGCACACTATCTGCAAGGGCTGGGCGTCGGGCCGGAATCGCTGGTGGCTCTCTACCTGGACCGTTCCGTGGAGATGGTGAGCGCGATTCTGGCAGTGCTCAAAGCCGGCGCGGCATATCTCCCGCTGGATTTGTCATGGCCGGCGGAACGGGTGGCCTTCATCCTGAAAGATTCCGGCGCGTCAGTACTCTTAACGGAAACTCAGTTGCTTGAACAGCTACCTGCCGGCACTGATATCGCACTCGTTTGTCTTGATACTGAGCAGGGGCGGCTCGCAACTGAGAGTGAAGAGAATCCCGTCAGCGGCACACAGCCTGAGAACCTGGCCTATGTGATTTACACTTCCGGCTCGACGGGTCAGCCCAAAGGGGCTTTGATCACGCATGCCAACGTCAGTCGCCTCTTCTCCGCCACTGGGCATCTTTTCCGGTTTGACGAAAGAGATGTATGGACGCTCTTCCACTCTTATGCCTTCGACTTTTCGGTGTGGGAAATATTTGGCCCCTTACTGACGGGCGGGCGGGTAGTGGTGGTTCCCTATCTGGTGAGCCGTTCGCCGGCCGACTTTTATGAACTGTTGCTGGCAGCGAGCAGGTGACGGTACTGAATCAAACGCCTTCCGCATTCCGGCATTGCATGGCGGTGGACGAGCAGCATGAGCAGCGCGAGCAGCTGCGCTTACGTTTGGTGATCTTCGGCGGTGAGGCACTAGAGATCCAAAGTCTGGCGGGCTGGTGTGAGCGGCATGGAGATCGGGAACCACAACTGGTGAACATGTACGGGATCACGGAGACCACGGTGCACGTCACGGTGCGGGAGTTAACGAAGGCAGATGTGGAGCAGCAGGCCGGGAGTGTGATTGGCAGAGCGCTCGCAGATTTGCAGTTGTATGTGTTGGATGGGCAGATGGAGCCGGCGCCGGTGGGCGTGGCGGGCGAGCTGTATGTGGGCGGCGCGGGGTTGGCGCGAGGATACTTGAAGCGGCCGGAGTTGACGGCGGAGAAGTTTGTGCCGCATCCGTATAGCGAGGGCGCGGGTGAGCGCTTGTACCGGACGGGAGACGTAGGGCGGTGGCTGAATGACGGCAGCATCGAGTATCTGGGACGCAAAGACGAGCAGGTAAAGATCAGAGGGTTCCGGATTGAGTTGGGCGAGGTCGAGACGGCGCTGAGCCGGCATCCTGGAGCGCGAGAAGCGGTGGTGGTGGCCCGTGAAGAGACCAATGGCGACAAGCGACTCGTCGCTTACCTTGTTCCGGAGCAGCAGTATCTTTCCACGCTTGGCGCCCAGGCGCTGCATCGACTGCCGAATGATCTATCAGTCTTTCATCTCAACAAGAACGAGACCGAACACCTTTATCGGGAAATCTTCCAGGATGGCGCGTACCTGAAACATGGCCTGACCCTGTCGGACGGCGACTGTGTATTCGACATCGGCGCTAACATCGGTCTCTTCACATTGTTTGCCGCGCAACGGTGCCAGAATCTGCAAACGTTTGCCTTCGAACCCAGTCCGGTCGCTTTCGAGAAGCTGCGCCTGAACGTAGAGCGTTTCGGTTTGCAGGCCAGTCTTTTCGATTGTGGTCTTTCCAACAAAGAAGGGAGCGCCACGTTCACCTATTATCCGCAAGCGTCAGTCATGTCGGGCTTCTATCCGAATGCGGGTGAGGAGAAAGAACTCTTCCGCACCTTCATGCTAAACCAGCCGCATGCCGGCGGAGAGGACGAGAAAGCTTTACTAAGTGAGTACGCGGACGAGCTGACCGAGGCGCGCTTCGAAAGCCAGCGCTTTAGCTGCCGGCTGCGCACCATTTCCAGCATCATCGCCGAGTACAACATTCAATGCGTAGACCTGTTGAAGGTAGACGTTGAGAAGAGCGAGGCCGACGTGCTGGAAGGGGTGAATGAAGCTGATTGGCCCAAGATCAAACAGGTAGTGGTGGAAGTGCATGACCTTGAGGGCCGGCTGAATCGGGTGCTGAGTTTACTGAGAAAGCATGGGTTTGAGATCGCCCAGGAAGTTTTGGCGGCAGGGACAGGCGTCTACAACCTCTTTGCACGTCGCGAGAAGGGGAATGGCTTCCAGGCGTCACGCAAGGGAAAGGCGACCCTGCAGACTTTAAAAGTAGTCGCTCATTACACGCTTTCGAGCGGCGATCTGCGCAGCTATCTCAAAGAGACACTGCCAGACTACATGGTCCCCGCCAGTTTTGTGATGCTGGAGCAACTGCCGCTCACGGCCAACGGCAAAGTTGATCGGCGAGCGCTGCCGGCGCCGCAGTACAGCCGGACCGATCTGGCGCGCGACTATGCCGGGCCGCGCACGCTGAGCGAAGAGCTGTTGGCGAACATATGGTTGGCCCTACTGGGGGTTGAAGAGATAGGGATTGACGACAACTTCTTCGAGTTGGGCGGGCATTCGCTGCTGGCGACGCAGTTGATGAGCCGGGTGCGGGAAGCGTTTGGGGTGGAAGTGTCGTTGCGGGAGTTGTTCGAGGGGCCGACGATCAGGGAGTTGGGAGCGGGGATTGAGCAGGCGCTGGGAGAAGGAGCGGGCGTGGCGGCGCCGATCCTGAGAGCGGATCGAGAGCAGGAGTTGCCGCTATCGTTTGCGCAGCAGCGTTTGTGGTTCATCGATCAGCTCGAGCCTGGGGGTGTCTTCTATAACGTGCCGGCCGCAGTGAGGCTGCAAGGGAGCTTGAATCAGGAAGCGTTGGCACAGACGTTGAGCGAGGTCATCAGAAGACACGAGGTGCTGCGGACAAGGTTTGGCACTGTGGCTGGCCGAGCGGTGCAGGTGATTGAAGCAGCCGCGCCGGTGCAGTTGGCAGTGGAGGAGTTGAGTGAGTTGGAAGTGGCGGAACGGGAAGCGCGGGTGCGCGAGTGGGCGGCGCAGGAAGCGGCGACACCGTTTGACCTGAGCCGTGGGCCGCTGTTGCGAGTGAAGCTGCTGCGCTTAGGGGCGCAGGAACATGTCGTGTTGCTGACCATGCACCACATCGTGATGGACGGCTGGTCGCTGGGAATTTTTATCCGGGAAATCGCCACTCTTTATGAAGCTTTTATAGCGGGCAGGCCGTCGCCGCTGCCGGAGCTTGCGATTCAGTACGCTGACTTCGCAGTGTGGCAGCGCGCTTACCTGCAAGGGGAGGTGCTGGAGCAGCAGTTGAAATACTGGCGCGAGCAGTTGGCGGGAGCGGAAACAGTATTGAAGCTGCCGACGGACAAACCGCGGCCCGCGAGCTACAGTTATCGTGGCGCTATTCATACATTTGTCCTGCCGGAGGCGGTCACGGCGCCTTTGCGGAAATTGAGTCAGGAGCAGGGCTGCACGCTGTTCATGACGCTGCTGGCGAGCTTCAAGACGCTGCTCTATCGCTACACCGAGCAGGAAGACATCGTGGTGGGCACGGCGATCGCGAATCGTAATCGCAGTGAAACGGAAGCGTTGATCGGGTTCTTTGTGAACACGCTGGTGCTGCGTACGGATCTCTCGGGCAATCCGAGCTTCCGTAAACTAATGCAGCGCGTGAGAGAGACCACTCTGGGCGCCTACGTCCACCAGGACATGCCGTTTGAAAAGTTGGTCGAAGAGCTGCAACCCGAGCGCAGCCTGAGTCAGGCGCCACTGTTTCAAGTTGCTTTCGGAGTGCGCAACAACCCGTCGCAGACGCTCACCCTGCCCGGACTGGAACTGAGTCAGATGGAATTTGAATTTGATGCCGGAAGATTCGACCTCACCTTGTGGATATCGGAATCCCAGGATGAGTTGAGCGGCATCTGGTACTACAACACCGACCTCTTCGAGGTGGCGACGATCAAACGCATGCAGGGGCACTTCGAGACCATACTGCAAAATGTTTTGGCTCAACCCGATCTGCCCTTGAGCGAGATCGAGATGCTCACCGAGGATGAAAAGAAACAACAGCTGGTTCAGAAACAAGAACGGCTCGAATCAAACGCCCTGGTGCTCAGAACGATCAGGCGAAAGGGAATCAGTGTGCCGCCAACGACGGCCGCTCAAACTGAGCTTAACTGAAGCCGGCGGCTAAATTGTTCTTCATTACAGCGCAGTCTCCTTAACAACCCTTCATAGACCGCAAGAGAAAATCGACCATGCAAGAGGAAGTGATAGAGGGATATCGTCTCTCGCCGCAACAGGAGTGTCTTTGGTTGCTCCGTCAGCAACAGCCGGAGGCGTATCGCACCCAGTGTGCGCTGCGCCTCGAAGGTGAACTGCAGCAGAGTTTCCTAAAGGAAGCATTGCTGCAAGTGGTGGAGCAGCACGAGATTTTGCGCACTGCGTTTCGGGGCATGCCGGGTATGAATCTGCCCTTGCAGGTCATTCTTGAGCACGGCAGGTGGTCCTGGCGTGAAGTTGATCTGGGCGAGTTGGCGGAGGGGGAACAGTCCAGCCAATTGGCGGAACTACAGCAGCGCGAGTCAGAACGAGCTTTCAATCATGAGCAAGGGGAAGTGTTGCATGCCTGCCTTGTGATGCTTGCGCCTGCGCGGCACGTGCTGTTGCTAAATATTTCGCCCATGTGTGCGGATAGCTGGTCGTTGCAGAATCTGGTGCGTGAGCTAGGTCGTAGATACACGGCCCGTTTGTCAGGTGCGGAAGTGGCGCTGGAAGCGGTGCAGTATGCGGATTACTCGGAGTGGCAGCACGAACTGCTGAATACGGAAGGCTCAGCCGGCAGAGAATTCTGGCGGAAACAGCAAGTTGCGGATATGCCGGTGCTGAAACTGCCGCTGGAAAAAGATGCCGGTGAACAGTACCGGTCGGAATATCTCACTCTGAAAAGAGATGCCGAGTTGATGCAGGAGTTGGAGGCGCTGGCCCAGGCCAATGAGGTTTCGTTGTCGGTGTTACTGTTGGCCGCGTGGGCGAGTTTGTGGTGGCGCTTGACGGGCGAGAGCGAGCTTGTCATTGGTGTAGCCGTCGATGGCGGCCGCTATAAAGAACTGCACGAGTCTCTCGGTCTCTTCACCAAATATCTCCCGGTGCAGGTGAGGTTCGCAGCCACCGCTTCATTCCAGGACATTATCAAACGTGTGGCGGCGTCGTATGGTGAGGTCTACGACTGGCAGGAAGATTATGCGCCGGGAGAGGGACGTGCGGCGGAAGAAGGCCTGGGCTACGAGTATGAGGAGCGAGAGGAGACGGTGGCCGGGTATGGACCACTGCGGGTGGAGGTGATTAGTGAAGCGAGTTGCTGGAGCCGGCAGCGGGTGTTGTTGCAGTGCCGGTATCAGAGAGTTTCAAGGCGTTTGGAGCTGAGGCTGAGATACGACGGCGGCTGTTACTCGGCAGCGGTGATCAAGCTGCTGGCGGAGCGATTAGAGACGTGGTTGCAGGCAGTGGTGCGAGCGCCGCGGGCAGAGCTGAGTAAAGTCACGCTATTGGGAGAAGCGGAGCGCGGACTGCTGCGGGAGTGGGGCACAGGAGCGGCACTGGAGCGAGGTGAAGGGTGCGAGACGTTGGGGGAAATGCTGGCGCAGCAGGCCCGGCAACAAGGCGCAACAGCGGCGGTAGTCGGAGTGGACGAGGCGCTCACGTTCAGCGATCTGAACGCGCGGGCGAATCAATGGGGCCGGTACTTGAGGCAGCGAGGAGTAGGACCAGAGGCCGTGGTCGGGATCCTGCTGGAGCGCAGCAGCCGGATGGTGGAGTGCGTGTGCGGCGTGTGGAAAGCGGGGGGCGCGTACCTGCCGCTGCATCCGGGCACACCGCCAGCAAGACTGGCGCAAGTGCTGAAACAGGCAGGGGTTGGACTGGTGGTGAGTGAGCGAGCGCTGGCGGGATTGGTGGCGGGAAGCGGAGTGGAGGTGCTGGAGTGGGAAGCGGTTTGCCAAGAGGTGCGCGCGGAAGCAGCGAGTGAGCCGAAGGTGGAGGTAAGGGGAGAGAACCTGGCGTACGTGATCTACACGAGCGGGTCCACAGGAGAGCCGAAGGGAGTGATGATCGAGCAGCGGAGTGTGCTGCACCTGCTTGGTGGACTGCGACAGGAAGTGTATGGAGCGAACGATGAGCAGTGCGTGAGAGTGGGACTGAATGCACCGCTGAGCTTCGACGCCTCGGTGAAACAACTGGTGCAGGTATTGCGAGGTAAGACGCTGGTGGTGATTCCGGAAGAGCTGCGGCTGGAAGCCGGAGCATTGCTGAGCTACCTGGCAGAACGAGAAGTTGACGTGCTGGACTGCACACCGGCGCAACTACGGCTGTTGCGGGCAGAAGCGACCGCAGAAGCGCAGTGGCCGCGTTTGCTGCTGGTGGGTGGAGAAGCGATTGACGGCGAGCTGTGGCAACAGTTGGGTAACTGGGACGAGACCGAGTCAGTCAACCTGTATGGACCAACGGAAGCGACGGTGGACACGACGTGGAAACGAATCACTGGGTCCGGAGCGACGATCGGGAGACCGTTACCACAAGTGCGGGTCTACCTGTTGGACCAGCATGGTGAGCCAGTGGCCATCGGCCAGGTGGGTGAAGTGTACATCGGTGGTGCTGGGGTGGGGCGCGGCTACCGGCAGGACGCGGGACTGACGGCGGAACGGTTTGTGCCGGACAGCTATGGAGAGGAGCGCGGCGGACGGCTCTATCGCACTGGCGACCTGGCGCGTTACCAAGAAGACGGCGAACTGGAATACGTAGGCCGAACCGATCGGCAGGTGAAGCTGCGCGGGTTCCGGATCGAGTTGGGCGAAGTGGAAGTGGTGCTGCTGGCGCATGAGGGAGTGAAAGCGGCGGCGGCGATGGTGCGGCATGATGAAGAAAAACAAGAGCGGCTGGTGGGCTACGTGGTGATGCGAAGCGGCGCGGGCACCCGACAGTTGGCGGTAGGCGAGCACCGGTTGCCGAACGGACTGGTGATCCGGCACCAGAACCGCAGCGAGACCGACTACCTGTACGAGGAGATCTTCGAGGACCAGATATACCTGCGCTACGGGTTGGAGTTGCCGGCGCAGGCGTGCGTGTTCGACGTGGGCGCCAACATCGGGATGTTCAGCCTGTTTGTGGCGGAGCAGAGTCCTGGGGCGCGAATCTATGCGTTCGAGCCGATCGCGGAGGTCTGCGAGAGTTTGCAGCACAACGCGGAGTTGTGTCAGGGAGCGGTGAAGGTGTGCCGGTACGGGCTGGGAGTTCGAAGTGGGCGTGAGGAGTTCAGTTACTACCCGCAGTTTTCAGCGCGTTCAGGGGTGGCGGCCTACGCGGATGCGGCGGACGAAGTGGAGATAATCAAGCAGTACCTGAGAAACCGGGAGGCGTTGGGCGAAGCGGGGATGGAGAGCCTGGCGGAGATGGCGGAAGAGTTGTTGGCGGGAGTGTTTGAAAGCCGGAGAGAAGAGTGTGAGTTGCGGAGCCTTTCGGAGGTAATCAGGACAGAGGGAGTGGAGACGATTGACTTGTTGAAGATCGACGTGCAGCGAGCGGAGCTGGACGTGCTGAAGGGAGTGGCGCCCGAAGACTGGCAGAAGATCCGGCAGGTATCAATGGAAGTACACGACAAGGAAGGAGGAGCGAGCGAGGGAAGAGTGAAAGAGATCGGGGAGCTGCTGGAGCAGAGTGGCTTTGAGGTGGCGGTGGAGCAGGAGGAGCGGCTGCGGGGAACTGATCGCTACAACCTGTATGCGCGGCAGATGGCACTCGGTGGATTGCAACGAAACGGCGCGAAGCGCGCCGGTCATGATGGCAATGGTACCGGCAATGGTCATGGGCCAGCGCCGTGGTTGAAAGCAGTTGGCGACGAAGGCGCAGGGCTCTACCAGTTGCCCAATCAACTGCAAGTGAGGCATCAGAATCGCAACGAGACTGAGTTCATCTACGATCAAATCTTTGGGCAGCGAATATATCTGCGGCACGGGGTGAAGCTGCGAGATGGAGACTGCGTCTTCGATGTGGGCGCGAACATCGGGTTGTTCACTTTGTTTGTCTACGAACATTTTCCCCAGGCGCGAGTGTTGGCGTTTGAGCCAATGCCGACAACCTTTGCTTGTTTGCAGGAAAACGTCGGCAGGTACGGGTTGCCGGCGCTGCTCTATCGCTGCGCGTTATCGAACCGGAGCGGAGCGGGGCGGTTCACGTTCTATCCAAAATGGACGGCGTCGTCGAGTTTGTATGGAGATGCAGAGGCGGAAGAGGCGGCGCTGCTGACTTACTTGCGGAACCAGGGTAAGGAAGTGGCGGAGTACGCGGCAGAGTTGGCGTCCGGGAGATACGAGGGAGAAGAGGTGGAATGTCGCCTGGAGCGGCTGTCGGAGATCATCGCGGAGCACAAGATCGAACGCATTGATCTGCTGAAGCTGGACGTGGAGAAGAGCGAATGGGATGTGCTGGAGGGGATCGAAGCGGAAGACTGGCCGAAGATCCGGCAGGTGGTGGTGGAGGTGCATGATCTGGACGGACGATTGGAACGAATGCAGCAGTTGCTGGCTGAGCAGGGATTCGTCGTAGAGGTGGAGCAGGAAGCGGGTTTGGTAGGAACGAATATCTACAGTCTTTATGCGCGACGCAGAGAAGCAGAGGCAGCAGCCGCAGAGCTGAGTGAGGTGGGCGATGTGAGCGGGGGGAATGGGACGGCGCGATTGTGGCGGGAGTCAGTGGCCCTCGGCGCCGCGGAAGCGGAGGTAAGTGAGGCGGAGTTGCGCAGCTACTTACGCGAGCGGTTGCCTGAATACATGGTGCCGCAGGTATTGGTGAAGCTGGAGCGGATGCCGCTGAGCCGGCACGGGAAGATTGACTATCAGCGGCTGCCGGCGCCGGTGCCGCTGGCAGGTGAGTCAGAAGCTGAAGCAGCGCGCAGCGAAGTGGAAGAGCTGCTGGCCGGGATCTGGAGCGAAGTGCTGAGCTTGGTGCGGGTGGGGCGAGAGGAGAACTTCTTCGAGCTGGGAGGCCATTCGCTGCTGGCGACGCAGGTGATGAGCCGGGTGCGCGAAGCGTTTGGCGTGGAGGTGGGGCTGCGCGAGTTGTTCGAGCGGCCGACAGTGAAGGAGTTGGGCCAGAGCATCGAGCGGGAGCTGCGGCAGGGCACGGGAATAGAAGCACCACCGATAGAGCAGCGAGAGCGAGGAGGAGAGTTGCCGCTGTCGTTTGCGCAGCAGCGTTTATGGTTCATCGATCAAATGGAGCCGGGGAGTGACGTCTACAACGTGCCGGTGGCGGTGCGGCTGCAGGGGAGCTTGAATCAGGAAGCGTTGGCACAGACGTTGAGCGAGGTAATCAGGCGACACGAAGTGCTGCGGACGAGATTTGGCACAGTGGCTGGCCGAGCGGTGCAGGTGATTGAAGCGGCCGCGCCGGTCGAGTTGGCAGTGGAGGAGTTGAGTGCGCTGGAAGTTGGGGAACGGGAAGCGCGGGTGCGGGAGTGGGCCGGGCAGGAAGCGGCGACGCCATTTGACCTGAACCGAGGGCCGCTGTTGCGAGTGAAGCTGCTGCGCTTAGGGGAGCAGGAACATGTCGTGTTGCTGACCATGCATCACATTGTGTCTGACGGGTGGTCGGTAGGAGTGCTGATCAAAGAGGTGGGCACACTCTATGCCGCTTACGTTGCGGGCGAGGAATCGCCGCTGGCGGAGCTGCCCATCCAGTACGCCGACTTCGCGCTGTGGCAGCGCGCTTACCTGCAAGGCGAGGTGTTGGAACAGCAGTTAGGTTACTGGCGCCGGCAACTGTCCGAGGCGCCCAGGCTGCTTGAACTCCCCTCCGATCACCCCCGCCCAGCAGTGCGCAGCTTTCGCGGCGCCGTAGAACGGTTTGAGCTGGACCAGGAGTTGAGTGAAAAACTAAGAGCGTTGAGCCAACGAGAGTCGGTCACCCTGTTCATGCTCTTGCTGGCCGTATTCAAAGTCCTGTTGATGAAATATTCCGGGCAAGCGGACCTCGTGATCGGGGCCGACGTTGCTAATCGCAATCGGGCCGAAACAGAAAACCTGATCGGGTTCTTTGTGAACATGCTGGTGTTACGGACGGATCTCTCCGGCGATCCGACTTTCCGCGACCTGTTGCAGCGGGTGCGGGAAGTGTGTCTGGAGGCCTATGCGCATCAGGATCTACCGTTCGAGAAGTTAGTGGAAGAATTGCAGCCGGAACGGAGCCTGAACCACTCGCCGCTGTTTCAAGTAGTGTTGGTGCTCCAGAATGCGCCGCTGAAAGAGCTGCACTTACCGGAATTGACGCTGAGCCCGGTGGGGGGTGAAAGCGGCACGGCGAAATTCGATCTGGTTTTCGGCCTGTTGGAAGCAGAGAAGCGACTCATCGGCAGCCTGGAATACAGCAGGGATTTGTTTGAGGCCGCGACCATCAAGCGGCTGTTGGGCCACTACCAAACATTGCTGGCGGCGGTAGTGGCTGATCCGGGGCAGCGGCTTTCCAGGTTGCCGCTACTGACGGAGGCAGAAGAGCAGCAACTGGCCGCGTGGAACCATACCAGCGAGGAATATCCGCGCGAGGTTATTCATCAGCTCTTCGAAGCGCAGGTGGCGCGCACGCCTGAGGCCGTGGCAGTTAGCTTCGGTGAGCAGGAAATAAGTTATCGCGAGTTGAATGGCCGCGCTAATCAACTGGCGCACTATCTGCAGGGTCTTGGCAGTGGGCCAGAGACGCTGGTGGCGCTCTACCTGGATCGTTCGGGGGAGATGGTGATCGCGATTCTGGCAGTGCTCAAAGCCGGCGCGGCCTATCTCCCACTCGATTTGTCGTCACCGGCGGAACGGGTGGCGTTTATGTTGCAGGATGCGGGTGCGTCGGTGCTTGTGACGCAAGATCGTTTCCTTGAAGAACTGTCTGCTGCTGGCGCCGTCCAGATTGTTTGTTTGGATACTGAGCAGGCACGGATCGCAGAGCAGAGTGCGGCGCCTCCTGATAGTGATGCAGGGCCTGAGAACCTGGCTTACGTGATCTACACCTCCGGGTCGACGGGTCAGCCCAAAGGGGCCCTGATCACGCACGCGAACGTCACCCGCCTGTTAGCCGCCACTGACGATGTTTTCCACTTCGATGAACGAGACGTGTGGACGCTCTTCCACTCCTACGCTTTTGACTTCTCAGTTTGGGAACTGTTTGGGCCCTTGCTGACGGGCGGGCGTGTAGTGGTTGTTCCCTACTTGGTGAGCCGTTCGCCGGCGGAGTTCTATCAACTGTTGCGACGCGAGCAGGTGACGGTACTGAATCAAACTCCATCCGCGTTCCGGCAGTTGCAGGCAATTGATGAGCAGCAAGAGGAGCGCGAGCCGCTTGCCTTACGTTTGGTGATCTTCGGCGGTGAAGCGCTGGAGCTAGAGAGTCTGGGCGGTTGGTTTGCGCGTCATGGAGATCGGGAACCACAACTGGTGAACATGTACGGGATCACGGAGACGACGGTGCACGTCACGGTGCGGGAGTTAACGAAGGCAGATGTGGAGCAGCAAGCCGGGAGTGTGATTGGCAGAGCCATTAATGATTTGCAGTTGTATGTATTGGATCGCGGGATGAAACCAGTGCCGGTGGGCGTGGCGGGAGAGCTGTATGTGGGCGGCGCGGGACTGGCGCGAGGTTATTTGAAGCGGCCGGAATTGACGGCGGAGAAGTTTGTGCCGCACCCGTATAGCGAGGGCGCGGGTGAGCGCTTGTACCGGACGGGAGACGTAGGGCGGTGGTTGAATGACGGCAGCATCGAGTATCTGGGACGCAAAGACGAGCAGGTGAAGCTCCGCGGCTTCCGCATCGAGCTGGGTGAGATTGAGTCAGTGCTGCTCAGGCACGAGCAGGTTAAAGAAGCCGTCGTCATCGTAAAGAAAAATGAATCGGGTGATAAGCAACTGGCGGCCTATCTTGCGGGCGAGCCCGGACTCCTCATTACCGAGTTGCGCGGCTACCTGAAGCAACAATTGCCCGAGTACATGATACCCGGCGCGTTTGCCGTGTTGGAAAGTTTGCCGCTGACGCCGAATGGAAAAATTGATCGTCGCGCGCTGCTGGAGACGGAGAGCGGTCGAGCGAAAGCGGAGCAGGAAATGATCCAACCGCGAACGCCGATTGAAGAAATGCTGTTGGGCATCTGGAGCTCGGTTCTGAGACTGGAAGAGATTGGCGTCGAAGAAGACTTCTTCGAACTGGGAGGGCACTCGCTGCTTGCAACCCAGGTGATGAGTCAAGTGCGCGAAGCGTTTGGTGTGGAAGTAGCACTGCGGCATTTGTTTGAATCGCCAACGATCGCCGGCCTGGCCCAACAGATCGAGCAGGCGCTCAAGGAAAGGAGTGGCCTTCAATTGCCACGGATCCTGCCCGTCTCGAGAGACGTGGATGTGCCGCTCTCATTTGCGCAGCAGCGGCTCTGGTTCATCGATCAACTAGAGTCGGGCGCCGCTCTCTACAACATCCCGGCAGCCGTGAAGCTGAATGGCAAACTTGACCGGGAAGCGTTGCAGCAAACACTGACTGAGGTGGTCAGACGACATGAAGTGCTGCGAACCAGCTTCCACAATCGAGACGGCAGAGCCGTGCAAGTGATACATCCGGCAGCGCCGGTGGCGATGCCGCTCACGGATTTGAGTCCGCTGCCGGAAGCAGAGCGAGAGGCTGAAGTCCGGCGCTTAGCGCGGCTGGAAGCCCGGCAAGTTTTTGATCTCAGTCAGGGCCCGCTCTTTGTGGGGAAGCTATTGCGGTTGAGCGAAGAGGAACACGTGGTGCTCTTGACAATGCATCACATCATTTCAGACGGGTGGTCCATCGGACTCGTTATCAATGAGGTGGGGACACTCTACAAAGCTTTCCTCGAAGGAAACCCGTCACCGCTTGAAGACCTGCCGATTCAATACGCCGATTACGCCTTTTGGCAGCAGGAACATCTGAGCGGTGAGACGCTGGAAACCCACCTGTCCTACTGGAGACGCCAATTGGCTGGTGCGACCGGATTAGAGCTGCCGCCGGACAAGCGGCGTCCTGCAGTGCAAACTACTTCCGGCGCCCGCGAATCGTTTTCTTTGCCGGCGGAATTGAGCGAGCAATTGAGGTCGTTATGCCGCCGCGAAGATGTCACGCTCTTCATGTTGTTGCTGGCGTCGTTTAATGCCTTGCTTCATTACTGCACAGGACAACGAGACCTCACTATTGGCACTCCCATTGCGAATCGCAACCGCGCCGAAACCGAATCGCTAATCGGATTCTTCGTCAACATGCTGGTCCTGCGCAACGATCTCTCCGGTGACCCGACTTTCCGAGAATTGCTGCAGCGCGCCAGGGAGGTCTGCCTCGGTGCTTATACACATCAGGACGTTCCATTTGAAAAGCTGGTGGAAGAGCTACAGCCGGAGCGTGGCCGGAGCCGTTCTCCTCTGTTCCAGATAATCCTCACCTTGCAAAATGCCCCGCTGGGAACGCTGGAATTGCCGGGCCTCGAATTGAGCGCCGTTGATTCGGGTCAGGGAATGGCCGTGTACGACATCGCCTTAGTGATGCAGGAAACAGAACAGAGCATCGGTGCGACTTTCGCTTATAACTCAGACCTCTACGAAGCCGCGACTATTCAGAGATTGGTCCAACTGCTGCAAACAGTTTTACGGATTATCACCGAACAGCCGGAGATCCCTCTGCACAGTCTCACAGAGATGCTTGGCGAAATTGATAAAACCGCGCGTCTCGGCGAGAGGAAGAAGCGCGAAGAGTCAGGATTTGCGAAGCTGAAGAGTATGAGACCGGTGCCCGTCAGTGTGCAGCAGGAAAATCTGGTTAGCACAGGATACCTGTCAGGCGACGAGAAACTGCCCTTGATCGTGACCCCGGCTGTCGAGGATGTGGACTTGATAAATTGGGCCGCTAGTAATCGCGCTTACATTGAGAAACAGCTCGCCAGCTATGGAGCAATACTCTTTCGTGGCTTTAAGTTGAGCACGGCGCCGGAGTTTGAGCGGTTTGCGCAGGCGATCACTTCGAATCTGTTCCAGGACAATGGCGAGCATCCACGAAAATCCGTCAGCGGAAACGTTTACACTCCGACCTTCTATCCGCCCGAGCAGAAGATCATCTGGCACAACGAAAACTCTTTCAATTATCAGTGGCCCACGAAAATCTGGTTCTGCTGTGTACAACCGGCGCAGCAAGGTGGAGAGACGCCGATCGTTGATAGCCGGAGAGTGTTCGCCGCTCTTCCCGCGAGTATCAAGGAGCGGTTTATCCGGAAGGGCATCATGTACATGAGAAATTACGGTCGGGGATTGGGCCTCGACTGGCCGGGAGTTTTTCGCACCTCAAACAAAGCCGAGATTGAAAAGCATTGTCGCGCCGCATTCATTGAGTTTGAGTGGAAGAGCGAGGACCGCTTGTGTACGCGCGCAGTGCGCCCTGCCATTGTCAAACATCCCGTCACCGGCGAGATGACCTGGTTCAATCAAGCTCAGCACTGGCACATCTCATGTCTCGATCCGCTTACCCGAGAGTCTATGGTGTCGTTGTTTGCTGAGGAGGATCTGCCCAGGAATTGTTATTACGGCGATGGTTCGCGGATTGAAGACTCAGTGATGAATGAAATCCTGAGTGTCTACAAGCATCTGGAAGTCAGTTTCCCATGGCAAAAGGGTGACATTCTGATGCTGGATAATTTGCTAACCGCGCATGCGCGTAATCACTTTGTCGGCCCGCGCCAGATCATGGTGGCAATGGGCGACATGCTGGATTACGGTTCAGTCCGCACCACTGCTGATTGAAGGTCTTTGGAGAGAGTATGCAAAATCAGGTCAGCGGTTTCCCGCTATCATTACAGCAACGACAACTCTGGCGTTTGCGAAACGAGAGCACGGCGTTTCGCGTCCAGTGTATTGTGCTGCTCAAAGGAAATCTCAACAAAAATATACTGGCGGAAGCAATCAAGGAGATGGTCAACCGCCACGAGATACTACGCACGACCTTTCGGCAAATACCGGGTCTTAAGTATCCCATTCAGATCATCACTGAAAACCGTTCCATTGAGCTCGAGGAGATTGATCTGACGGCCCTGGTCTCGCATGAGCACCAGCACGAAGTCAAAGGGGTCGAAGGGGTCGAAGAAGTTATACGGCAACAAAGAAACTTGCCTTTCGATTACGAGCGCTGCCCTCTACTGCATTTGTCGCTGCTTGCTCTCGTGCCGGATGAGCACATGTTGGCGCTCACCTTACCGGCCTTCTGCGCAGACGCGCAAACGCTCGACAATCTAGTTGCAGATATCTCGCGTCTTTACGAAGACTTCGCCCAAGGCCGGAAGTCAACTCTGGATGAGCCGATGCAGTTCATTCAATTTTCGGAATGGCAGAGCGCGCTGCTCAGAGAGGAAGAGGCTGCGCCCGGTAAGGAATATTGGCGCAAGCTGCTGGCCGCGGCTAATCACAACGGGGAGCTTCCCTATGAAAACAATTTCGCCGGCGCCAGGAGCTTTGATCCTGCTCAACTCGAATTGAACCTTGATTCAGATGTCGTGGCAAAGATGGATGCGACGGCGCAGCGTTACGATGGGTGTACGGCAGACTTTCTGCTGGCTTGTTGGCACGTGCTCCTCTGGAGACTGACCGGCCACGCAGCGGTGCTCGTGAATTGCGTCTGCGACGGGAGGAAGTACGACGAGTTGCGCAGTGCGGCGGGTCTTTTTGCCAGATCGCTGCCGATTCATTGTTCGCTTGATGAGGAAAACAGGTTCTCGCAAGTCATCTCAAAAATTGGTGAGGCGAGACGTGAAGCAGAGGGCTGGCAAGAATATTTCACCCCGGAGCAGGAGACTGCCGTCGATTCAGATGATGAGCCGGAATCGTTCTACTCCTATGGGTTTGAGTATCACGCGTGGGCCGCGCCACAGGCAGCCGCCGGCGTGACGTTCTCAATACAAACTCAGTACGTATGTTTCGATCGTTTCAAGATAAAGCTCACCTGCACCCGACGTGGAAATTCGTTGGTGGCAGAGTTTCTTTACGACCGAAATCTGTTTTCGCCCACGGACATCGAACGTCTCGGCGAACAGTTCAAGACTTTATTGAAGAGTAGTAGCGAAAAGCCCGAAGTTGCAATTCGTGAATTGGAAGTGGTGGGCAATCTGGAGCGACAACTGCTGTTGGTCGAGTGGAACGATACAGATGCCGCCTATCCACGAACAGCTTGCGTACATGAGTTATTTGAGGACCGGGCCAGGCGCCAGCCGAATCACATCGCAGTTGAATTTGAAGGCGAACGTCTCACTTTCAGGGAGCTTAATGAGCGGTCCAATCAAGTGGCGAACTATCTGCGCCGGCTGGGCGTCACGGCCGAGGTAAGAGTTGGAATCCTGATGGAGCGATCACTTGAAATGATCGTGGGATTGTGGGGCGTCCTCAAAGCTGGTGGAGCTTATGTGCCTTTGGATCCGACCTCTCCCGAAGCGCGATTGAGCTTCATGCTGGAAGATGCCGGCGTGCAGGTGATATTAAGCCAGGAGAAGTTGAGCCGGCGTTTGTCCGGCTCTCGAGCCACGAGGATCTGTCTCGATTCCGACTGGCAGAGCATCTCTACAGAGAGCACCATCAATCCGGTAAACGAAACTGTTGCTGAGAACCTGGTCTACGTCATCTACACTTCCGGTTCTACGGGTCGGCCAAAGGGGGTCATGATCTCGCATCAGGGATTGGTTAACTATCTGAGTTGGTGTACGAGGGAATACGCAGTTACAGAAGGGAAGGGGACGCTGGTCCATTCTCCGTTGGGGTTCGATCTAACGGTGACGAGCCTGCTTGCTCCTTTGCTGGCAGGGCAGCGAGTGATTCTGCTCGCCGAGCAGCCTGAGATCGAATCGTTGCGTAAAACCCTGCGCGCCGGTGCGGATTTCAGTCTGGTCAAAATCACACCGGCACATCTCGAGATATTGAGTCATACCACTCCCTCCGACAAAGGGCAGGAGTGGGCGCGCGCTTTAATCATAGGCGGCGATGCGCTCTTTGGCGAGAATCTTTCCTTCTGGCGCAACCACGCGCCTGCAACCCGGCTGATCAACGAATATGGACCAACTGAAACCGTGGTCGGGTGCTGTGTCTTTGAGTTGCCGCAGGGAGAGATTCCGAGCGGCGCCGTGCCTATCGGGAAGCCTATTGCGAATACGCAGCTATACGTGCTTGACGAGCGACAGCAGTTAGTCGCGGTTGGTTTGCCGGGCGAGTTATATATCGGCGGTGACGGTATGGCGCGTGGCTACTTGAATCGCCCGGAGCTGACTGCCCAAAACTTCGTGCCGCACCCGTTCAGCGCAAA
The DNA here is from genome assembly GCA_963770215.1 of uncultured Acidobacteriota bacterium. Lineage (GTDB taxonomy): Bacteria > Acidobacteriota > Blastocatellia > Pyrinomonadales > Pyrinomonadaceae > PSRF01. The sequence continues at coordinate 392,009 of CAVYOP010000002.1, read as the reverse complement.
AGCTGGCGCGAGGTTGTACCGGACTGGCGACATTGCGCGCTATCTGCCGGACGGAAATCTGGAATTTCTGGGCCGAGCGGATCAGCAAGTCAAGATTCGCGGTTTCCGTATCGAATTGGGCGAAATCGAGGCGACTGTGGCGCAGCATCCTTTGATACGCGAGGCGGTCGTGATAGCCAATGAAGATCAACCGGGCAATAAGCGCCTTGTCGCTTACTATGTCCCACGCGAGCAGGGCATTTCAGCCTTGAGTGAGCAATCGCTTTACCGGCTGCCAAACAATCTGGAGGTCGCTCATCTTAATAAGAATGAGACGGACTTCGTTTACAAAGAGATTTTTGAGGACAGAACTTACCTCAAGCATGGCATCTCTCTGAGAGAAGAAGACACCGTTTTCGACGTAGGCGCAAACATAGGATTGTTCACGCTCTTCGCTGCTCAAGAATTTTCGGTTGGCTGCATCTACGCTTTTGAGCCGATCCCGACTACTTTCGCCGTCCTGCGCCGGAACGCTAGCCTGTACAACTTGAATGCGAAGCTTTATGAATGCGGGCTCTCAGATCGCAGCGGGACAGAGACCTTTACCTTCTATCCCAAAATGTCCGTGATGTCAGGCGCATATGCAGATGCCGAAGAGGACGAAGGCATAGCTCGCTCAGCGCTGAAAAATCAGGACGCACTTCTGAACCGCTATGCGGATGATCTTATGGCGGGACGCTTTGAACGCGAGCAGTTCAAGTGTCAGTTAAGGACGATATCAGAAATCATTGCCGAGAACGACATTGAGCGGATAGACCTGCTCAAGATAGATGTCGAGAAGAGCGAACTGGACGTGTTGAAGGGTATTAAGGATGCGGACTGGAGGAGAATCAACCAACTCGTAATTGAAGTGCATGATCGCGCCGGGCAATTACAGGAGATCACACGCTTACTAAACCGCCACGGATTTAATTTCGTGGTTGATCAGGATGAACTGGTGCAGGACACAGATCTTTATAACATCTATGCGATTCATCCTTCGCGAGACAAGAGGAGAATGGGCATAGCTGCGGCGGCTAAAATCAACGCTTCCTCGCTGACACGGAACGGGCATCCCTTATCGTCGGACTCTTTGCGCGACTATCTGAAGAAAGAGCTCCCGGACTACATGATTCCTTCTGAGTTCGTGATGCTGGAGACACTGCCGCTGACCGCCAACGGCAAAGTTGATCGCCGCGCTTTACCGTCGCTTGCTGGCAACAGCTCTGATAGGGCCGAAACATTCATCGCTCCGCGCGACGTTCTGGAATTGCGATTGGTCGCAAACCTGGGAGGAGATTCTTGACCGCAAGCCTATCGGCGTGAGGGACGATTTCTTTAAGCTCGGCGGCCATTCGATTCTTGCTGCCCGCCTGATGGCGAGGATTCAGCAGTTACTTGGCATAAATTTACCGCTTGCCACACTCTTCCAAAGAGCGACGATTGAATATCTGGCGAGTTTGTTGCGCCGGGAACAACCTGCATCAGTTTTCTCGTCATTAGTGAAGATTCAGCCAGGCAACTCAACGCCGCCATTCTTTTGCGTCCATCCGAGCGGAGGAAACGTTCTTTGTTATGCCGCTCTCGCCCGTCACCTGGGCCCGCAACAAACTTTCTATGGTCTACAGTCGTGGGCCTTGAGTGGAGTTAATTTCCCGCACACAACCATCGAAGACATGGCAACGCACTACCTGAATGAGATGAAAACTGTTCAGCCTCACGGTCCATATTTTCTCGGTGGGTGGTCGATGGGCGGTGTCGTCGCCTTTGAGATTGCGCAACAAATCCAAATGCAGGGAGAGCAGGTCGGTCTCCTTGCACTGCTTGATTCCAGAGCGCCGGCCCCGGCTCCTGGCATCAGCGAAATCGGCGAATTATTGCTCATGCAAAGTTTCGCCCAGGACCTGGGACTTGATTTGAAGTCGATAAAATTTTCCAGGAGCGAATTAGAGCGTTTAGGACCTGATGAGCAGTTGAGCTACTTGTTTGCATGCGCGCGGGCATCAAATATTCTGCCGCCGGATCTCGTGTTGGACCAGCTTCAGCGCCTGTATCAACTCTTTAAGATCAACTTTGGCGCAATGCTCAGTTACATGCCGCAAAGTAAGCAGGACCGCATTACGCTTCTACGTACAGAGGAAGCCTTGGCGGCGAATGGGCGCACAGGAGCAGCAGGTTGGGAGTCGTTTGCCACTGAAGGCGTCGAGGTCTACGTCGTGGAGGGGAATCACTTCAACATGGTCCGCGAACCCTTCGTAAAAAGTCTGGCGAGTCAACTCAGAGCACGCCTCGATGCGGCGTTTGAAGAAACCCAAAGAGTAGCCGTCGGTACTCACGTATGATCCGCTACAAAGAAGCACAAAGGCGCAAACTCCGCCGGAAACCCGTTTGTGCTTTTGTGGTTCTTTGTAGCTGAAGTCTTTGCCACCACTTACCTCCTTTTCCCATACCAACCTTTTCCAATCGGTCAGGCTGATCTGCAGTGAATGCTAATCCGCCGCGACCAGACCCGTTAAGAGCGATTTCGGAGGACATATGAACATCACTTTCGTGCATACGCCGATGGCAGCCATCACAGTGCCGGAGCGCGAGCTGTTTTGGCGCAACTTCGATATTCAATACCATGCGGCTCATCCCGGTCTGGGCCACATGGTAAACAACCTGTGGGAACTCCCGCACTGGATGCACTGGCTCGGTGGGGTCTTAGTCGCTGAAGGATTCACGCAGATCCGGACACTCGATTTTTATACGTCCCAGACGGCTCTGAGCGGCATTGACCGGCAGGACGTCTCCAGGACGCTCTCGCAGCACGAGGCTGACGTATACCTCTTCTCCCCGATGACACCAAACATAGATTTCGCCTATCAGATTGCGGAAGTCATAAAGTCTTTGTACCCGCAGAGCGTCATTGTCTTCGGGGGCGTCATGGCGACGCCACGTCATCGGGAGGTAGCCAGCCACCCTGCCGTCGATTATGTGGTGAGTGACAGGGGCGAGTTCGCGCTCCCTAACCTTCTGAAGACGTTGCGGGATCGCGGCGACATTACTAAGGTTGGGAATCTAACTTATAAAGCCAGCGGCGGGGACGTACGAACAAGCCCGATGCTCTATCCTTATCCGGCGGTCGAGAAGATAGCTTTCCCTAAGATAGACCTTTTCCCCAAAAGCGTCGGCCAGGACATACGATATCTCCGCGTGGTCCACGCGCTAGGCTGCCCGTACAAGTGTCCTTACTGCACGATTCAAACCATTGGCCGCAAAGCTAATTATTTCCCAGTCGAAAGAGTGCTGGCTGAAATCCGAGCTTACAGAGCTTATTACGGCGAACACCATAACATCTATTTTGGCGACGAGACGTTCACACTCCATGCTGCCCATACCATCGAGTTTTGTGCAGCGCTCGAAGAAGAAGGCGGCGTTTACTATGATTGCCAGACGCGCCTGAACTGCCTTACAGACGTTGACATAATCACGGCCCTTGCCAGAAGCGGTTGCAGGTGGGTTGAGGTAGGGCTCGAAACGGACAATCAGGAGAGTCTTAATCTCTATAAGCAGGGTATGAAACTCACCCCCACGGAGGAAGTTCTCACACGCCTCCGCGACGAAGGGCTCGCCGCGTGCTCTTTTATGGTCAACGGATTCCCGAACCAGACCCTTGACGATATGAAGCGTTCAACCGATTGGATCTGTTCGTTGATCCAGCGAGACCTTCTGCAAGCCTCCTACCTACAAGTTCTCGTGCCGTACCCAGGCAGCGACATGTACGAGAATCCAGCCAAGTACGGAATGAAGCTCCTTCATCACGATTACCGCTATTACAGCGAAGACATGCAACCTGTTTTCGACTCGGAGTTCGCGAAGTCGGATGATGTTTACAAACAGTTCCAGCGCGGGCTTACATCCATTGCTCAGGCGATGGCTAAGAAGCCTTACTTCGGCAACGTGCCGCCACTTGAAAACTTAGAGAAATTTGGCGCCTTCTGGTCGGACTCTCATATCTAGAAGGCCGTCATGATCGTCCCACGGCCGGGTCGCTACCGCTCCCTAAACCGTTGAATTCATTCAGCAGAATAAGCCTGACTATTACCGTTCGCAAATGTGGTACTGTGAGCCGGGCACCCTATTAAGAACCGGCAAAGAGTGGTTAAAGTGGAGTAAACGACATGTTCAAGTCTTACCCCCTTCTCAGCCGCTTCCTGCTGTTCGTGGTGCTGCCGGTGTCCGCGGCCCTGATAGCCTGTCTCCTGTACCTGCGGGGCAGTCTGCCCGTCACCGACGGGCGCGTGATTAAGGCTGGCGTCTCGCAGCGCGTCGAGCTCACGCGCGACGAGAACGGCGTGATCGTCGTCAATGCCCGAACTGACCGCGACGCCTTCTTCGCCATCGGCTTCGCCCACGCACAGGACCGCATGTGGCAGTTGGAGTTGCAGCGCCGGATGGCGGCGGGCCGTCTGAGCGAGGTTTTCGGGAGGAGCGCCGTCGCGCAGGACGCCTGGATGAGGGCGCTCGGACTCTACGAGGCGGCCGAGCAGTCCTGGTCGAGGCTGAGCCCGGAGGCGCGGGCTTCGCTGACCGCGTACGCGGCCGGTGTCAACGCCTGGCTCGCGCAGGACCACGTGCTGCCGCCCGAGTTCATCGCCCTCGGCGTGCGCCCCGAGCCCTGGCGCGAGGTCGATTCGCTGGCCTGGTCCAAGGTCTTCGCGCTGAACCTCAGCAACAACATGTGGAACGAGACCTCGAACATGATCGCGAGCCAGTATCTCAGCAAGGAACAGATGGTTGACCTGCTGGGCTACAGCCAGAGCGACCTCTCGGCCGCCGCGCCCAGGGGCGTGATGAGCGAGCAGGTCGCCGCGGGCCTGCTCGCCTTCTCCAAGGGACTGGAGAGCGAGTTGAAAATCGGCGGCCGCTACGTCGGCAGCAACGCCTGGGTGATGTCGGGCAGACTCATGCAGGGCGGGCAGGCGACGCTGGCGAACGACCCGCACCTCGGGATTCAAATGCCATCGCCCTGGTACGTGGCGCGGCTGAAGGGCGACCGGCTGAACGTCTCAGGCATGATGCTCGTCGGCCTGCCGGTCGTAATCTTCGGCCAGAACGGCGACATCGCCTGGGGCGGCACCAACCTGATGGCCGACGTTCAAGACCTCTACATCGAGCAGCCGAACCCGGCCGACCCTACGCAGTACAAACGCGGCGACGGCTGGGCCAGCTTCGATGTGCGCTCGGAGGCCATCAACATCAGGGCCGACTTCCCCGCCTCATTCAGGGCGCCGGTCGAGCCCGTCAGGGTCCAGTTCAGGCGAACGCTCGACGGCCCCGTCATCAGCGACATTATCGGCGCCTTCGACCAGCCCGTCGTCCTGAAGTGGACGGCGCTCGATCCCGACGACGCCTCTTACGAGTCGTTCCTCCGCGTCAACTACGCGCACGACTGGGAAACGTTCAAAGACTCTTTCCAGACGTACGTGGCGCCCGCGCTCAACATGCTCTATGCCGACAAGTCGAATAACATCGGTTCGCTCGGCGTCGGCCGCATCCCTGTCAGGTCGAAGGGAGAGGGGCGCCTGCCCGTCCCCGCCTGGACGAACGAATACAGGTGGACCGGGTACATCCCCTTCAAGGACTGGCCGCAGCGCTTTAACCCCGAGGAGGGCTACATCGTCTCCGCGAACAACAGGCCGGTCGGCCCCGACTACCCCTACTTCATCTCGGCCGACTGGGCCCCGCCGAACAGGGCACGGAGGATAGAGCAACTGCTGCAAGAGAAGGTCTCCCGCGGCGAGCCGATTTCGCTCGACTACATCGGCCAGATGCAGGGCGACACGGTTGACCTGAGCGTGAGCGGGCTCCTCGACTATCTGAGGCGCGTCCCGTCTAACGGAGCGGAACAGCAGAAGGCGCTCGGCTATCTTCAGAACTGGGACGGGAACATGTCGCGCGACAGCCAGGGCGCTGCCATCTTCTTCGTCTGGGTGCGCCACCTGCGCGAGGGGTTGTTCTGGACCACGCTGAAGGACTCCTGGAACAAGGAGGAGCAGAGCGCCGAGCTGGAGAGGATGGTGTCTGAGACGTCGTACGACAAAATCCTCAACGCCCTCACCGAGCAGCCGTCAACGTGGTGCGGCGGGACCGGAGCCTCCTGCGCCCCGCAATTGAGCCGTTCGCTGGACAAGGCCATCGACGAGCTGAAGAAGCTGCGCGGCTCTAACATGGACTCCTGGCGCTGGGGCGACATCCACCACACCTTCTACGCGCACATGCCGTTCAGCAGCGTGAAGTGGCTTGCCTCCGTCTTCGAGCGCAAGCTCCCGAACGGCGGCTCCCCCGACACGATAAACGTCGCGAACGCCATCTATAAAAGGGCCGAGGGCTACGATCAGACGCTCAGCGCCAGCTTCCGGCAGATCATCCAGGTCGGCGGGCCTTCAACGCGTCATATGTACATGAACTCCACGGGGCAGTCCGGCAACGTGCTGAGCGCGCATTACGACGACATGGTCAAGCCATTCCGGGACTTGCAGTACCGCGTCCTGGACGGCGGGGCGGCCGCCGGAAGCAGGGCCGACCTGACCATCACGCCGGAGTAGGGATTGTGTGCCCTAATTTGGATTTTCGTTTGCGGCTTCTGCAGCCCTCTGTATTTGAATAGCCCTTAACGCAGAGACCGCAGACGAAGACTTCAAATAGGTCACTACCCACACCGGAGTAGGATCACGACATGAACCTGCTCAGACTGTTCACCGACAAGTCACCCAACAAGGTCTTTCTCTCGATGCTGCTCGGCGCCATCGCCGGCATCGGCTACTCGCTGCTCATCCCGCTCGTGCTGGTCAGCATCGTGCCGAGCTCGGACAAGGCCGGGTTGGGAACCAACATGGTGCGGTCGTTCCTGTGGATGGACGTGTCGAACTATAAGTTCGCGCTCCTGTTCGTCTCGGTCTGCCTGCTGGTGCTCACCTGCCGCACCATCTCGCAGACGCTCCTGACGCGCGTGGCGCTCGACGCGACCACCGATCTCAGGATCAAGACGTATCGCAAGATCATGCAGGCGCCCATCGCCGAGCTTGAGAAGATGGGTTCCTCGAAGCTCCTCGTGGCGCTAACGACCGACGTAGCCCGCATCGTTACGGGCGCGACGATGGTGCCCGACATCCTCGTCGGCCTGGTCACGCTGGCGGGTATGTTGAGCTACCTGTATATCCTCAGCTCGGAAGTCTTCTGGCTCGTCATCAAGGCGATGATCTTCGGCGTCGTAACCTACCAGGTTCCGATGTTCATCGGGAACAAATACTTCGAGCGCGGCAGGGCCAAGATTGACGCCCTCCAGGAGTCCATCCGCGGCCTGATATATGGCACCAAAGAGCTCAAGCTGAGCAAGGTCAAGCAGGACCGCTATTTTAAAGAGATCCTCCTGGCTAACGAGCAGGACGTGCTGAGCAACACCAAGCTGGCGAACACAATCGTCGTCGCCTCGGCCAGCTACGGCGACCTGCTGAGCTTCTTCGTCATCTGCTTCGTCGCCTACGTCTTCGTCAGCTCACACTCGATCACCACCGAGGCGCTCATCGGGACCATCATGGCCCTGCTCTACATCACGGGGCCGGTTTCGGTGATCCTGCACGCCATGCCGTTGATAGCCATAGCGAAGGTCTCTTTGCGGAGCATCACGCGGGTATTCAGCACGCTCTCGAAGGAGGAGGCGGTCGAGGAGATCAGGCCGCTGCCGGAGTGGGACACGGTGAGGTTCTCGAACGTCTCCTACCACTACACGGACGAGGACGGCGGCTTCACCCTCGGCCCCATCGACATGGAAGTGGGGAAGGGCGAAATCACCTTCATCGTCGGCGGCAACGGGTCGGGGAAGTCCACCTTATGCAAGCTCCTGGCGCTCCACTACACGCCGACCAGCGGCGAGATTTACTTCGGCGGCGTGAAGATGGATTGGGAGTCGCTGAACAGCGGGAGGCAGTACATCTCGGCCATCTTTACCGACTACTACCTCTTCGACCGCCTGCTAGGCAACCTGCACTCGGTCGACGAGAAGCTGGTGAACCGCTACCTGACCGAGCTGGAGATTGAAAGGAAAGTGAAGGTCGAGAACGGCCGCTTCTCCACGCTCGCCCTCTCCGATGGCCAGAAGAAGCGCCTGGCCCTGCTCGTCACCTTCCTCGAAGACCGCGACATCTACATCTTCGACGAGTGGGCGGCCGACCAGGATCCGATGTTCAAGCAGGTCTTCTACCACCACATCCTGCCGGAGCTGAAGGCGCGCAATAAGGTGGTGGTCGTCATCAGCCACGACGACCGCTTCTTCAACCTCGCCGATAGGCTAATGATAATGGAAGAAGGGAAGCTACTCCGAACTGAGAGGCCACGCTCCGAGCTGCGGGAACCGCTGGTGCTCGAGTCGGACGTGGTCGCATAGAAGCTACTGATTAGAGAAAGGCTGGTTCACCTTGGCTTTAGATTTTCAGAGTCTCAAAGCAACGCAGCGCAAGGCCGTGAGCGTGACGCCGGAGTCGCTTGTCAGGACCACGTCACTGAATGCCGATGACACCTTTCCTCTTGTCATCGAGCCGGAAATAAACAATCTCAATCTCGCTGTCTGGGCCGGACACAACCGGGAATTCGTCGAGACACATTTGCTCAAGCACGGAGCGATACTGTTTCGTGGATTTAAGCTGGAAACCGTCACGCACTTCGAAGAATTTGTAAAAGCAATCTCGACTGAGCTGCTCGAATATCGGGAACGCTCGTCGCCGCGCTCGGAAATTACTAAGGGCGTCTACACCTCGACAGATCACCCGGCGGATCAGTTCATCCACTTTCACAACGAGCAGTCGTATACCCAGAGTTGGCCCATGAAACTCTGGTTCTTCTGTGTGCAGCCAGCCCAAGAGAGAGGGGCAACACCGATTGCCGATGGGCGGCGCGTTCTCAAACTGCTCGACGCGCAAACCAGGGAACGGTTCTCACAAAAACGGGTCATGTACGTGCGCAACTACGGCGAAGGATTGGGGCTCTCCTGGCAAGATGCTTTTCAAACTTCGAACAAACTCGAAGTGGAAAACTACTGCCGCAAAGCTTTCATCGATTTCACCTGGAAAGCAAATGATGGACTGCGAACGCGACAAGTCTTCGATCCTATCGTGGTCCATCCACGCACGCATGAAGCGGTCTGGTTTGAGCATACGGCCTTCTTCCACGTTTCGAGTCTGGAGCCTGTTGTGCGCGAAGCGATTTTGCAGGAGTTCGCGGAAGAAGACCTTCCTTTCAATACCTATTACGGCGATGGCGAGCCGATTGAAGCTTCCGCGTTAGCGCAAGTCCGTGAAGCATATCAGCAGACTGCTGTCAGATTTCTCTGGCACGAGCAGGACGTACTATTGATCGACAACGTGCTGACCTCGCATGGACGCGAGCCGTTTATCGGGCCACGAAAAATCGTTGTCGCCATGACAGAGCTCTTTCATAAAGAAAGCGCTGAGGGCAGGAAGAATGCAAGCTAGTTTCAGCAAGCGGCGCAAGCCGGTGAGTCTCACGCCGAAGTCGCTGATCAGGACCACGTCACTAAGTCCGGGCGAAACTTTTCCTCTGGTTATCGAGCCCGAAGTGGGTAACTTCAACCTTGTTGCCTGGGCAGCGCACAACCGTGAATTCATCGAGACCGAGCTACTGAAATATGGGGCGATCCTGTTTCGGAATTTTGAAGTTGATACGGTGGTGCGGTTTGAAGAATTTGTCAGAGCTATCACCAGTGACTTGCTTGACTACAAAGAGCGCGCTGCGCCGCGCCGGGAAGTCGGCAAAAACATTTACACTTCGACAGACTATCCCGCCGATCAGCCGATTCCGTTACATCACGAAATGTCTTACTCACACAACTGGCCGACAAAGATCTGGTTTCATTGTGTGCAGGCGGCACGAGAGAGAGGCGCGACCCCGATTGCTGACGACCGCAAAGTCTTTAAACGCCTGGATCCGGTTATCAAAGAACGGTTCATGCGTAAGAAGGTGATGTACACGCGTAACTACGGAGAGGGAGTTGACCTGACCTGGCAAGATGCTTTTCAAACCGAAGACAGATCGCAAGTCGAAGAGTATTGCCGCAAAGTGCAGGCAGAGTTCGAGTGGAAAGATGGCAATCGTTTGCGTACGCGCCAGGTTCGTCAGGCGGTCGCGGTGCATCCGAAAGTGGGCGAGATGGTCTGGTTTAACCACGCCCACATGTTTCACATCTCGAACATGGAATCGGCGGTGCGTGAATATCTCTTGTCCGAGTTCAAAGAGGAAGACCTGCCGCGCAATGCCTATTATGGCGACGGGTCGCGGATCGAGACATCGGTGCTCGACGAGATTCGCGGAGTTTACAACGAGACAAGTGTCACTTTTCCATGGCAGGAAGGCGACATCCTGATGCTGGATAATTTCCTTGCGTCACACGGGCGCGAACCGTTTGTCGGACCACGCAAAATTGTCGTCGCAATGGCAGAACTCTACACCAACAAAGACATCTGAGTGTGAATTGACGATCTCGTCGAGAATTACCTACATTTTTAAGAAGAACAATGGAAACTCTAATAAACGACATTCGCCAGGGAATCCGAGGGCTCAGGAAACAGCCCGGGTTTACGCTCATTGCCGTCATTACACTTGCGCTGGGCATTGGCGCTAACACCGCTATCTTTTCGATCGTAAGCGCCGTGCTGTTGCGCTCGCTGCCGTACGTCCAACCGGAAAGCCTGGTCGTACCATGGGGCAACAATGATGACATGCTGGAGGCCTCAGCCCTCAGTTATCCGGACTTCGCGGATTGGCGCGCACAGACGCAAACGCTGGAATACATCGCCGCTTATCAAGGGACCAGGACGCTGCTACGGCAGCCTAATACCGACCCCGAGCCTATCTCTGGCGTCACCGTTGATGCCGATCTCTTTCCCTTGCTGCGCGTTCAACCTGAGTTGGGCAGCGTGTTCACGCGTGACCACGATCAAGTGGGTGCGGCGGCCGTCATAGTAATTGGTCATAACTTATGGCAGCGCCGATTCAATTCCGATCCGCACATTATTGGACAGCAGATCACAGTCGGAAGCACCAGCGCTACGGTGATAGGCGTGATGCCGGCAGACTTTCGCTTTCCGCCGCAAGCCAGCCGAACAGACTATTTACGTCCGCTCGCGCAGACGCTGGGCGAAGCGGCCAGGGAGCGTTCGGCGTATCAACTGCCCGTGGTCGCGCGGCTCAAGCCGGGCGTGACTGCGGCGCAAGCTGAGAACGAGATGAAACTCATCGGGCAGCGTTTGGAGCGGCAGTATCCTGATGTGGGGTTCCGACTCGGTGGCGGACTGATAACGCTGCAAGAGTCGATGGTGGGTAACACGCGGACATCATTGTTGGTCGTGTTCGGCGCGGTCGGGCTGGTGCTCTTGATTGCCTGCGCTAACGTGGCGAATCTTCTGCTCGCACGGGCAGCGACTCGGCACCGGGAGATGGCGATTCGCGCAGCCCTCGGAGCAAGCAAATGGCGGGTTGTGCGTCAATTGCTCACGGAGAGTCTGTTGTTGGCAGTGCTGGGCGGCATCGTCGGGCTGCTACTGGGAATCTGGGGTGTCAAGTCGGTCGCCGCCGGCAGTCCCGTCAATATTCCAGGTATAAAAGATGCCGGACTGGACCCGGCCGTGTTTGCATTTACAGCCGGCGTAACGCTGCTGACCGGAATTCTCTTCGGCCTGGCGCCTGCGCTTTCTGTCTCGCGCTTCAGAATGCGGGATGCACTCAAGGAGTCTGCGCGTGGCGGCGGTGAAAGCCGCGTGCGCCAACGTCTGCGCGATCTCCTGGTGGTCGGCGAGATTGCACTCTCGCTCGTACTTCTCATTGGCGCGGGATTGCTGGTCAGTAGTTTTCTGCGCCTGCGTGACGTAAACCCGGGTTTCGATGCGCAGAACGTCCTGACTACCAATCTCGGTCTTGCCAGGACAAAGTACCCGGATGCCGAAAAGCAGGCGCGCGCGTTTAGCGAAATAGTGGCACGAGTAGGTTCAGCCCCAGGTGTCGAGGCGGCAGCAGTAATCTTTCCGTTACCCTTCAGTGGCACAACCGCGGCGAACACTTTTCTCATTGACGGCCGCCCGGCGGCGCGACCAGAAGACAAGCCTTCGGCCAACTATCGAGCCATCAGCGCTGATTACTTCAAAGTTATGCGCGTGCCGCTGCTGCGAGGACGCGCGTTCAACGAACGCGACGGCGCCGACGCGCCTCCCTCGATCATCGTCAACGAGTCGTTTACCCGCCGCTTCTTTGGAGATTCGGAGGCGCTGGGCCAGCACATAACGATCGAGCGTGCTGATGTCACAAAGCAAGTCAAAGCAGAGATTGTTGGCGTGGTCGGCGATGTGCGGCACGAAGGCCTCGACGCGCCGGCAGGCCCGGAATTTTACGTGCCATACCAGCAGGCGCCTGAGCAGCAAATGGCTTTGGTAGTTCGCACTTCGAGCGCCAATCTGGCTGCTGGCGTGCGCGATCGAATCAAAGAGTTCGACCCGGAGCAGTACGTTCCGACCGTTCAACCGCTAACAGAGTTACTGTCTGCGTCGCTGGCCCGCCGCCGCTTCGAGGCGCTGCTGACGGGGCTGACTGCCGGCCTGGCTCTGCTGCTCGCCATGGTAGGCATCTTCGGTGTGACAGCCCATGCCGTCACGCAGCGCACGCGCGAGATAGGCGTGCGAATGGCCCTCGGCGCGCAGCCTCGCGATGTGTTGCGCCTCGTGTTGGGCCGGGGTTTACGGCTGACCTTGTATGGCATCGGAGTGGGTTTGGTGGCGGCGTTGGCATTGACGCGTGTGCTGGGCACGATGCTGTACGGCGTGACAGCGACGGATCCTTTGACCTTTATCGCTGTTTCTCTGGGACTCATCCTCGTAGCGCTATTGGCTTGCTACATCCCGGCGCGACGCGCAACAAAAGTGGACCCATTGATAGCGCTGCGCTATGAGTGAACGCTCTTTCACCGGAGCTTCATACCTACTGAGGAGGATCGAGCATGACAAGTCCGAAAGTATATCTGAAGCAAAACGTGCTCGTAGAGCCGCTGATCAACCAATGGTACGCCTGGTCAGGACTTATTCCGCCTGGCACAGCGGCAATGTTCGTGGCGAATTCACATTTGAAGATCATGCAATCGTTTGTCGCTGCGCCCCAGACACACGTAGCGGCACTCAAGAATCCGGCGATGAGAGGCGGTCCATTTATAAGTTATGGCGCCGGCATGGTTGGGGAAATCAAAACCCTGATGGAGAAGACCGCGCGCGAACAGTCACACCTGCTCGAACTGGCGACAGCTATTCAGCAGCTTAGCAATACGCTAAACGAGGCGGACGGAACTTCGCTCGAGCCTTTCTATCCAAGGATTCCTCGCCCGCTCAAGGGGTTCGTCGAATTGATCTATGACCTGAACGGCAACCCTTCGTTTCGGTTCATTGAGGGCTTGCTATACAAGAGCGATTATTACCGTTCTTCATCGCAGAGCGTAGCCTTGTCTCTGGTCACCGAGGATGAACGTCCCTTCGCTTTGAGCTCTCCGATTCTAGGCGGCAATGGCCACCTGTTCCTGCCGGTCCCGTTCTCGTCACCTGAGCTGGATGAGCTATTCCGAATGAAATCCGAGCCGCAGCCCTATCCTTATATAAAGGAGAGACTGGGTGTGGCAGATGAAGATGATCCACGCTTTTCCTCTTTCTTCACAGAGGAGCCGCCGCCGGAGTCTGCGAAATATGAGGGTGACGAGGTGAGAATTCGATACTTCGGGCACGCCTGCATTTTGATCGAATCAAAGGGGGTCAGTATTTTGACTGATCCGGTCATTAGCTATGCCTATGATAACGATCTTTATCGCTATACATACGCAGACTTGCCGGAGACCATCGACTACGTGCTCATAACTCACAATCATCAGGATCACTGCCTGATTGAAACATTGCTTCAGCTCAGGCATAAGGTCCGGCACATCGTAGTGCCGAAAAATAATGCCGGGGCGCTGGTCGATCCCTGTCTCAAGTTAGCGTTGCAAAATATCGGCTTCAATCAGGTCATTGAAATAGATGAAATGGAGAGCATTGAGGTCGAGGGCGGATTCATAATGGGTCTACCTTTTCTTGGTGAGCACGCCGACCTGAACATCCGGACCAAAATCGCCTATCTGGTTAACCTGAATAACAGGACCATTATGTGCGCGGCTGACTCCAATAACATCGATCCGGAGCTCTACCGCCATATTCACAAGCTAATCGGCGACATCGACGTGCTCAATTTGGGAATGGAATGCGACGGCGGGCCTCTTTCCTGGTTGTATGGCCCTCTTCTGACAAAGCCGCTCGCGCGGAAGCAGGATCAGTCCAGGAGATTAAACGGCTCGAACTACGAACGAGGGATCGAGATTGTCAATCAACTCAATCCAAAGCAGGTATACGTCTATGCAATGGGACAAGAGCCCTGGTTAACTTACCTTACGTCAATTCAATATACGCCGCAGTCTCGTCCGATTGTCGACTCAGACAGGTTGGTTGCAGACTGCGCGGGTCGCGGAATCACCGCGAAGAGATTATTCGGCCATGAAGAGATCTTTCTTTAGAGCGCGATAATCAAGCAAGTCATTCCGAGTCAGCCACCCCACTCCTGTCACAACTAAGGCACACCAAATCTCCTTCAACGAATTCTTGCGCCACGCCAGCGTATCGCTGACTCGCGATCCGCATCTCAAACAGGCAGCACCAGACAGCGCACATTCAATCTACAAAGTCATGCCGGCGATTGACCCATTACTCACGGTGGGCCATTCAATATAAACTTAGGACGGCTTGACAGATTGAATGCGGTAGCTATGGTTTACGACGGCATACGGCTGTCGCGCGGCTTTGCCGCCGGATGTGAGGCGAGGCTCTGCCTCGCCGTTCGCTGAAGACAAGACTTGGGCTACGCCCTTAGTTCGGGCTTGGCCCTCGCGTCTTAGGCCAGAGGCCGAACCAGGGGCAAAGCCCAAACTTTAAGAATGGTTCTACGGCGAGGCAAGCCTCGCCTCACATCCGGCGGCAAAGCCGCGGCGTAAGACTTTTGAGGCAAAGCTCTGTCGCGCAAATCACGGTGTGGGGAGAAAGCGTGAAAACTACAGCGAGCAAAGAAATCGAATTCGTCGTCAAAGACTCTTTCCTGAACCGTTTTCTCGGAGCGATTGAAAGAGCTGGGAATATCCTCCCGCACCCGGCTACATTGTTCGTCATTCTCGCCGTGCTCGTCATCATCCTTTCTGCCGTCACCGCGTGGATGGGCGTATCGGTTGTGCATCCGGGCACGAAAGAGGTCGTCCGCGCAGAGAGTCTACTGACGTTGGCGGGTCTGCACCGCATTCTGACTTCGCTGGTGACGAACTTCACGGGATTCGCGCCGTTGGGGACAGTCCTGGTGGCGATGCTCGGCATTGCCGTGGCCGAAGGGAGCGGGCTTATCTCGGCGACGCTGCGCGCCGTGGTGCTATCGGCCCCGCGTCGCCTGCTCACGATGGTGGTCGTCTTCGCGGGTGTGTTGTCTCATATGGCGAGCGACGTGGGCTATGTGCTGGTGATTCCCCTGGGGGCGATGATCTTCCTCGCCGTGGGACGACACCCTCTAGCGGGACTGGCGGCGGCGTTCGCGGGGGTGTCCGGCGGCTTCTGCGCGAACTTTCTTCTGGGGCCGACCGACCCTCTGCTCGCGGGGATAACACAAGAGGCGGCGCGCATCCTCGACAAGCCTTACGTCGTCACAGCGGCCGCCAATTATTACTTCGCGGCCGCCTCGGCCTTCCTCATCGTGTTGGCTGGAACCTTCATCACGGAACGCGTCGTTGTGCCGCGGCTCGGCGAGTACCGTGGCGATGAGAAGCCGCAGGAACTGAAGGAACTGAGCGCGGCGGAGAAGCGCGGGCTGCGGTGCGCGCTCGCCATGGCGCTTGTGCTGATCGGGGTCATCTTGTGGGGACTTGTGCCTGCGAGCGGATTCTTGCGCGACCTGAAGACGGGAGGCGTCCTGGATTCGCCTTTCCTGAAAGGCATCGTTGCGATCATCTTCTTCGGCGGCACGTTCGTGGGAGTGGCCTACGGCATCGGCGCAGGCACGATTCGCAGCGACTCTGACGTAATGAAGGCAATGGAGAAGGCGATGGCGACAATGGCGCTATACCTCGTGCTCGCCTTCTTCGCCTCGCAGTTCGTGGCCTTCTTCAACTGGACACACCTCGGCGTAATTACAGCCGTCAAGGGAGCTGAGATCTTACGTTCGTCAGGTATCGGCGGAGTTCCGCTCATCGTCTGTTTCATCATGATCACGGTGCTGCTAGACCTTCTGTTAGGAAGCGCCTCGGCGAAGTGGGCGGTGATGGCCCCGGTCTTCGTCCCGATGTTTATGCTCCTTGGCTACTCGCCGGAGTTGACGCAGGCGGGTTATCGCATCGGCGATTCTGTCGCCAACATCATCACGCCGCTGATGTCGTACTTCCCGCTCGTTGTTGCTTTCGCGCAGCGATACGACAAGCATGCTGGGATCGGGACTATCATGGCGACAATGTTGCCTTACTCAGTGACTTTTTTCTTTCTCTGGACGCTGCTCTTAATCGTCTGGTACCTGTTGGGACTGCCATTAGGCCCGGGCGCTGGCATCTACTACACGCCGGCAACTCCATCCCCTTGAATCGGATATGGCAAACACTTTAACTACTCAGGTTTCTCTTTTTTTCGCCTGACTATAAAAGGCCGGAATCCCTGGTTACATCGATAGAGCGCTCCAGCGCCTACGGCAAAGCCGCAGAGCACTTGATCAGCTTTCAACACTCTACGAAACCTCGCTCGTGAGCTGGCCGTCCTTCACATCAATCACCACTCGAGCATTCTTCCTTTGCATGAACGTATCAAAAGCGGCTCGCTCGACGGCGGCGACCAACTCAGTCTGCAATCCGCGCGCGCCGGTGTCGCGTTTTTCACTGCGCGCAACGAGATGATCGAGGGCGGCTTCGGAAACGATCAGTTCAAGATCCTCGGCTTTGAATTCATTGCTGAATTGCGGCAGCACGTTTTCCGTCAAAATCTGCTTCAGCGTTTCAGTCGACAGTTTCGGGAAACTAATGATGCGCGTAAACCTGCCAATCAATTCCGGCAGGAAGCCAAACTTTTGAAAGGAGCCAACCTCATCCAGGGTTAGCTGGCTCAAGTCGTCGCCCGGCGCGTTGCGAAATCCGATGTTGCTCCGGTCTTCGCGGAGCAGTTCATCCATACCGGAAAATGCTCCACAAGCTATGAAAGGAATATTCTGAGTAGAGATCTGAACTCGGTGGCCATACTCCGAAAAGCCGTAATCCATTGCCACAACGACATCGGCTCCATGAATCATGCTCAACAACTCACGTTGCACGCCGTAACCGGAAACATCCTTTGTTGTGCCTTGCCCGGCAAAGCGAGCATTGCTACTCGAAGAAGCTATCTTGTCAAATTCATCAAGACAAACAACTCCACATTCGGCGAGGTACTGGTTTCCGTCTGCGTTTAGCATCAACCGAGTGAGGATCGTGCGCACGTCGTCGCCGATATAACCACTCTCCGTAAAGCTGGTGATATCCACAACCACCGTGGGAAGTTTCAGGATGTTCTGAAACAACAGCTCAACCATGAAGGTCTTGCCGCATCCTGTTGGGCCAAGCATCAGAATATTCTGCTTCGGTGGCAGGTTGTTAGGTGACTCGCCTTCGAGATAGATTCTTTTCAGCCGGCGCACGTGTCGATAGGCCATCAGCGAAAGCGCGCGACGTTGATCAACCTGGCCCCTGTAACCAAGCCTTTCGAGTTCGTTTGAAATGTCGACAGGTGACAAGAGAGGCACCTGATCTATGAACTCACTTACGGCTTCTTCGGGGTCAGGAAAGTTCGAGCCATCCAGCTCGCTGTCCTCAAACTCCAATTCTTCAGGCGTTAGGTTTGACATGATTCATCCAGATCCAGCACACCAATTCCCGCGATAGTTGAACAATTAAGTTATCAATTCGAGGCAGTCCCCTCATTACTCTGAAGCTCTGCCATGACTAACTCAACTGCCCGCGACAATTCACGCTGAAGATGCTTTAGACCTGCCGAACGGTCCTGATAGATGATTACTCGACGTCCCTGGACGTCGAATGGAATGTCGTCGGCGCTCTGTGACAACAGAATTACTCGTTTTCCAAGCGTGTGAGCGATACCCAATTCATAAAGAACATTAGGATTGCGTCCCGTGCAATCAGCGATCGCGAACCGACACTGGTAGAGGGCCGTCCAAATCTCATTCATTATGTTGTGTTGAGTAAAGAAATCGTCAGCTCGTTGGATTCTCAGATTCGCCGCAGAGGCCACTGGCTTGATGTAGTCCTGATAAATAGATTGGAACGCTTCAGCGAATGGCATCATCATGAAGACGTCGCAATCTACGGTGACTGACGATACTGGCGCTCCGAACACTGGCCGAACAACTATGGCGCTGTGAGTTTCCGCATCCGTCTGTTTGGCTTCTTGCCGCGGTGTGATGATGCTAACTAACAGCCGCGCTTCGACCGCTTCAGTAATCTCCTGAATCACCTTCTGTCGTCCTAACCCATACAATGCGCAATTTGAAAAAGTACCGGACTCGCGGTCGATCAGAGGAACATGTAAAGCTTTGGAAGCAGCATTATGGACAAGCACTCCGTCGGCAAAGAAAGTGTGAGCAGTCTCTGAGAGATGAAGATTGTAGACCATGCCATCTATTCGTTTTTCATCAATTGTACGCACGATCAATCGGTCGCCACTTTGGGTCATCAGGCAATCGCCGACCCTCAGGTTGCCTGCCGGTTTCCAACGTTCTTCGCTGAACACGAGATGAGAACTCGTGATTCGGAGCATGTCGTTTATTACGAGATAGTGTGTGGCAGGTTGACGTAGGATGCGCTCCACGGTACTGCTGCAATTCACGCCGAGCTTGACATCATAGGAAAAGACAGTGTCGCCCGGCTCGATATCCTCGATAGAAGACAGCGATCCGTCAGCCATGACAACTTGCGTCCCAGCAGGAAAACAACCTGCGGTCATTTCTGGGATGATGGTAAGCGTATCGCCCTCTACAACACCGGCCGACGTCAGCGTTTCGTCGTTCTTTAGTTGCCGATCGCCGTGTACCAGACGGTAGGTAACAGGTCGCCCGGACGGGTCCGTGATCGGCAGGCCGAGCTGAGTAACGATTGCCGGCACTAATCGCGCAACGACCGCAGTTTCAGACATGGCTACATGGCGTTGGTCCCCGCTTGGACCTATTAGGATTACTCGTATGCTCATTAAGTTGGAGTTATTACCATCCCTTCCATTAAATACCATACGGAGGCGTGAAGACTTCCTCTGCCACGTCGCTGGTCTATGGTAACAGCGACGGCCGCGTTCTGCATTGAAATCCGCGAGCGACGCTGACCCAACGATCGCGCTCGCATGGGTACAATTTATTTAGAGAGCCAGGGAAGGTTTCGGCGAGGGGAGTGCGCTACACCTTGATAGGTTTACCTGCAACTATGTGAAGCGCAGCATTGATGTCGGACTGCTTACCTTCGGGCTTCGCCTCGTCGAATGCCGCCATTCTAGTAGCGAACTCTGCGGCCAAGCCGCGGCCGATGCGACTGAAAGGTGTCTTTAAAGCTGAAATCAACGGGGCGGCAGATAGCGAAGAGTCAAGTGAGTCGAATGCAAATGTGGCTTCGCCCGATCCGCCACGGATCAGGCGTGCCAGTTTGCCGTCGAGCGTCTCAGGAAATTTTTCTGCCAGTTGCGCAAGTTCATTGGGCGTAGCGTCGTTTTGCGCCAGCACGATTGACCGTCTGACGTTCTCATCCTTCAACAACTGTGCTACATCACGTTCGACGTCAGTTTGTGGCGCCCTGGCATTAACCTCAACCGGCGGCGAGGTGATCGCTCCGCTTTGCAGTGAAGGCGTAAACTCTGCTTGTAGTTGATAACGACCAGAACTCGGGAAAACTGGTCCTTCATCTGTTTGCAGCAGATTCAGATTTGCGACTAACTGCTCATTCGGCGCCAAAGTCACCTGGCGTAATATCGTGTCAGCTTGCCAGCCACGCAGCTCACGACGCGTCCCATCAGGACCAACCACTATCAGACGCACGTCACCTTCCATCAGATTCAGCCGCGACGAGATTGTGATCGGAGTCGTTGCTCTATTGGTGACGCGAAGCATACCGAGCGCGGACAAGCCGACGACAACCGGCTCCTGAACCTCGAAAGTAATGACGAGCGATGACGCTTGTTGTGAACTATCTGCCACGCTCGTAGTTTACTTCTGAAAACCCGTCGAGGAAACTTAGCCGAAGTGACAACTTAGTTCATCGACGTTTCGCCACCGGTTTTCCTTGAACAAAACTCCGTCGAATATTGCTTAACATATCCAAAGCATCAGCTTGTTCTGTTTGTATGGCGCTACCTGCTGTGCCTGCCGCATCAGCCAGCGCCATATCTTTATTCGTTGCTCCTTGAGAGAGATAGTCAGCCATTAAATCAAGAACCGGTGCATTGCTTTCCGTCGGGGCTGCTACGGCCGTCGCCAAATTGACCAGTTTCTCAGGGGAGTCAGTTGCAACCCTGGCAGAGGTCACCACCTCATTGAACCGATCCTCTGCCGCCTGACTATCGGCCGAGCGCAAAATAGTTCCGGAATACAGATCGCGTAAATCGCGGCTATGAGAATTTGCCAGAGTCAGAGCGGCAGCCGCACCCGTTTCTGTATGGCCGAATTTGTCAGCCAGCACTTCAAGCTTATTTTTGGCGTTATGGTCCATCCCAAAGTCACCGAAGGCGAAAGCACGTCCAACACCCGGGTCCATTGACAGGAGCGCGATCTCTTCCTCCTCAGGCGTGGCAGGCGAACGAACGACAATCGTTGCCGGCTTGCTTTGAACTACCGATCCGAGAGCGTCTCCAACGGTTAGGTCTGCCGAGACATAGAAGCGGCCGGTCTGGCGAAAGGTGAACCCGTAATTCGTGTAGAAGATTTGACCACTGCCCCGCAGCGACTCTCCAGGCGCCAAAGTTGTTAATGGACGATCACTACAGGCGAGGATCACATCGCGCACGTCGTTCAACTCTTCACTGGGCGGTTTTAGCAGCAGACGCAAATCGCCTTGTGAAAGATTCAGCGCGGCCGTGACTTCGCGTGCCTGGTTCCCGGTGTTTGTGAGGACAAACTGCGCAGTGACGAATTGCCCGCGAAACACCACATCCGGAACGATCAGGCTCAACTCCAGCCCCTCAACAGCAGGTTCATTCTGAAGAAAACCGATTGCATCCGTCGGTACAGTGATCCCGGTTAAACTGCCATGCCCCTCGCCAAAACGTTTCCAGCCGGGACGCACTTGCGGATCAGGTGAGTGGATTAGCGACGTTCGGTTATGTTCGTCGAAAGCGAATGTGATGTTGCCGGGAAAGGTGTTGATTTCAGTGGCAAACCTCATCACGTCGCCGGTTTGATTCATAATAGTCGTGCCAATGGGGACTACGTGTACGTCGTGTTTCGGGTGAAACAAGTTGAATGCATGGCCGGATTCATGGAGCAGCGTGCGCAGAAAAGCCTCGGGGACTTCGCCGATCTTCTTGTTTCTTGCTGAGGGCGCCAGGATCGATAGATCACCAAGTTCCGGATCGAAGAACCCGGCAGTTCCTTGTCGAAAGGGCTCCACGTCATCAAACATCAGTCCCAGAATATCGCCCTGGCCGGAGCCAACGAACAACCACAGTCGCCATGTGTCATCATTGGGATCTGCTGGCCTTTGATTAGTAGCGAGCGCTGTTTGAAGCTCCGTGGTGGTTAAATCAATATCCTCAGGTAAGTTAGTTTGATCGACGCTTACCGCACAATCAATTCCGGCAGTGCGATAGACGCTGGTGTAGTTAATGACGGTGTTGTCGATCATCGTCACTGATGTGGGAAACGCCCTGTTTGTCATCACGTCTACCTCGACCGCGCAACCCCGGTAGAACCCTGACGTCTTCGTTGCCACTGCGTCGTACTTGACGCCTCCGATTTGTGCCGTTCCTGTCATGCGCATCGTTGGTTGAGGAAGCGACGAATGATTGAAGACATTGGCTTCCAGGCATTCCAGTTCCATGAAGCCGTTGTCCTTGCCGTTGTTCTCCTGACTAATAAAAGCCTGAGTTGTCTTGTTCCAGAGGCTCCGCTCGAATTTGAAAACCAGCTTGCCCTTTTGGTAGGTGACGCCGAGCGATCGGAAGTACCATGCGTATTGATTGATAGGAAATTGAGGGTACCAATTCTTGCCGAACAGGAAGGGCCGATCGGTAATCGGCTTGCCGATTTCAATCGGACCGCTCACGGAAATTGGTTTGCGCACGTAGATGTCGCCGGAGATGCGTAACTTTGGCGCGGCGACTTCAATTCGCATCGGCCCGCGAATTTCCATCAACGTGTGCGGCCCTGTCGGAGTCAGTTGCAAGTACCATGAACCATTCAGGGTGCCGACGGCGCAGGGCTTTTTCGCAACATCATGTGAGGCAGTCGTATCGGCGGCAATTGCTCCCAGGGCCCTTGCCAGCGCCAACGAGCCGTCTTCATCGTACTCCATGAAACTGTTCTCGCCTGCCAGACCACAACAATTGCCGACCAGTCCATTCTCAACATCACTATGTTGTTCAAAAGTCATTGAGTTCTCCTTTTACACACCGACTGAGTTGGGGGCGCAAAAAATTCCGTGACACCCATAATGTGGATGGGAAAGAAAATATTTCATTGTGTGAAGTTCACTAAGATAGCGACGATGGCGCCAAGAACAATAACACCCCAACCACGAAACTGTTCTGACTGTTTTAATATCTCAGCCGCTACGTTTTTAAGCTTCTTTCTTCGCTGCCTCATCCTTTTCAGGTGTCGCTTCAGGTGTCGCGGGTTCAACAGAGGAAGCCTGATACTCCGCGCGCGCGTTTTCAACCAGGTAATAAGAATACCCGGCACTGGCCGCCAGTAAGCTAAGTAAGAGCACAGCGGCGCCCGATCTGTAGTTGAAACTCCTGGGTGATGTATGGACCATCGTCTAAGCAGTGCTGAATCTTATTTCTTCGGGGTAGTCGGTTCTGGAATCTTGATCCCGAGAAACGTTCCCGCACTGATTCCCAATAGCGCCAACAGCGTGCCGTTGAATTCCGGCATCGCCAGCTCGTTGTAAACCTGCACGATGAAGATGATCCCCAGGACCAGAGTCCACGCGGCCATTTGGAAGCGGTGAAAACTCACGCCATCGGCGTCACTCAGTATGTCCTGCCACCACCATTCATTTTTCCACGTCGTCGTTCCTCGGACCGGTTCCGTCGCGGCCGCATCCGCTGCCGGTGACACGGGAGGCTTGCTGGCATCCACAAACGCAGAACCGACGACCGTACCCGCGCTGATGCCAAGCAGGGTCAGCACAGTCCCCGTGATGGTGGTACTGAAGTCGCCTGTTATCATTCCGATGAGCAGGTATGAGGCGAGAACGATGAAGAACCACCAGGCGGCCTGAGTTCGTGCAAGGCTGTACGGGCGTCTGTCTGTTCCGCCGGGCTCAGGGCCGTCGTCTCGCAGCAGGTTTGTGAAGTGTGCAAGGAGAATAAACGCTACGAAGAGGAGCAGGAAGATAATGAGCCAGAAAATGAACCACCCGCGAGGGATTGTTTGGATTTTGAGCTTACCCGTCGATGGCACCGGGAATTCATCCTGAAGGCCGACGCTTACCTCCCGCTCGCGCAGCTCGAACCGCGGCTCACCAAGAATGTAGGTCCAAACGTCTCTCGACTTTTCCGTACGCTCGAGCGGAAAAGTAAGAGTATTGTTCGCCGGATCGGTCGGAGGAAAAGGAGTTAATTCTTTTAGAGGCCGCCCGTCCAGAAAGAGAACTACGTTTTTATTAGGCGATACACATTTAGCTTTTCGTAGTAAAACTTGCAGCTCGTTAACATCAAGTGTGACCTCATCTTCCAGCTCGACCTCATTCACGCCCGCCGGAACACTCCCCGTTTTAGTGCCTCGCTTATAGGCTTGGCTCACGCTCACCTTATTTAATTCATCAGGCGAAGGGCATGGGGTGGGGGTCGGTGTGGCGCTGGGATTGGCAGTCGTAGTTTGATTACTGTTGACGTTCGAGGTGTTCTTGTTCGCACCGGAAGCGGAGTTAGTGTTGTTGTTAGTATTCTGATTCGCATTCTGCTGAGCACTCACATGTAGCAAGGAGACAAGAAGCAGGATGATGGCAAATGAAAGTCCGAATACGGTCCAACGTCTCAGCGACGACAGAGCAGGGAGGTACATGGTTTCTCCTTATGAGATGAGTGTCCAACGGCGAGGAACATCCGAAGCAGGGAAAGCCCTCACCTACCCCATATGAAAAATTGGGCAAAATTGTTTCACCCGTTATGATTGGTTAGGCAAACCACCGTGAGAAGCACGATCAAAATCCTGTTCGTGACGCAGTTTGACAACTAGGTCTGTCGCCATTCGCCGATTTGCCTGCGGACCATCTCAACGTACGGACTCTCAATCTCCTCCAGAATTTTTAGCGCCTCGCCGGCTCGAAGGATTGCCAGTTCCTGCTGGTCCATTAGATCCAGCGCCAAACTCAGGTTGAAGAGGGCGCGACCCTCTCCGGGTCGATCGCCGATCTCCCGAACAATGAAAAGCTGTTGCTCATACAACTCCACCGCGCGCTGGAATTGGCCGAGGTTCTTGTAAGCTATTCCGAGATTACCTAACGCGTTAGCTTCAGTGCGTCGTTCAGTCCACCGGCGAACAATCTCGAGCTGGCTGTTGTAGATTTCGATCGAACGGTTCCATTCGCCAAGATCGGCATAAGCAACGCCTAAATTGCCAAGGACCAGCGCTTCGCCACGCTTGTCGCCCATCTCGCGAGCGATGGCAATGCGCTGTTTATAAAGGACGACTGCCCGTCGCGGCCTCCCCATGGCCCGGTAAGCACTTCCGAGATGGCCCAACGCCGCGCTCTCGCCCTGTCGATCGCCAAGTTCTCGTGCGATTTTCAGGTGCTTTTTGTGGTACTGGATAGCGCGTGAGTATTCTCCCAAAGCAGCATAAGCCAGGCCGAGATTTCCGAGCGTAACGCTTTCATTCCGGCGCAGGCCGATCGTTTGCAGAATGGCGAGGTCCTGTTCGTAGTAGTCGATGGCTCGCCGTGTTTGTCCAATGTCGGAATAAGCCACGCCCAGGTTGCCGAGCGCAGTGCTTTGAGCCTTCAGATTGCCGTTGGCGCGAGCGAGAGGCAGTGCGTGGTCGTGACACTCTATCGCACGCGCTGTTTGATTGAGGTCGGCGTAGGCGACTCCTAATGAATTCCAGAGTACCGCCTCGCGGGTTTGCACGTGATGATGTTGCGCGCGTTCCAGGGCGGTCGTAATCCAGCGCACGCGATCTGCCGGATGTTGGCGCAAGAGCAGGATTTGAGCACCCACAACTGCATAATTAATGCAGACCTCTGCCGCGCGCGCGTTGTCGGGTTCCAGGATAGACGAGGCTTGTCCTGATTCAATATTGGTCCATTCGACCTCGAGCAGAGTCAATCCTTGATTGATGCCTGTACCACCGCTCCGGTAGAGCTGATTTGCGTTTGCGAGCACAGAGACGTAATAGGTGGCATAGCGCAGCTTAGCGATATGCCGCTTAGTTTCGATGCTCGCATCAGGATTGCTCATTCGCGTTCCTGCCTTGAAAGTTATCGAGCAGTGCTTCGGCCTGCTCCGCCATCGGATTTCCAATGCGTCGAAAGATCGTCACTGCGCGCTGAGCCGCCTTGATCGCTTCAGCGGGCTTGTCTAATTTGTTCAACGACACACTCTTATTCAGGTACGACTTAGCCTCGCCTTGTAAGTCGCCAACCTGCTCGGCGATTGCGATGTGCTGATCGTAGAATTCAATCGCCCGGCCTGGATCACCGCGCAGGAAATGAACGATTCCGATGTTGCCAAGCACAGTTCCTTCCGCCAGTCGATCCCCAATCTGGCGCGTTATGGGAAGCCGTTGTTCGTAATAACTCATCGCGCCGTCGACATCGTTACCGGCAATACACATATTGCCGAGGTTATTAAGCGCGTTTCCTTCACCACTTAAATCTTTGGTCTTGCGGGCCAGCCGCAACTGTTCGCCGTATGCCTCGATCGCGTGTTCAATATCACCCTCAGCCGCATAAAGATGACCGGCATGACCCCACACAGCGCTTTCGGCCTGCTCGTTTCCGATCTCTCGACACAGGTTTAAGGACTGTTCAGTAAGCTCAAACGCTTCTTTCGTGCGTCCTAAGAATGCATAGCAGAGCGAGAGGTTTGCCAGCGCTTTGGCTTCTCCCTGGCCGTCGCCGATCTTCTTGATAATTGCCTGTTGCTGTTTGAAGAGCTCAATCGCGCGCAAGGCTTCACTGCACGTGTAATAGACGTTCCCCAGATCGCCCAGCGTGTCTGCTTCTCCACGTGAGTCGCCCAGAGTGCGAGAGATAAAGAGCGACTGGTTTAGAAACTCGATTGCCAGTGAAGGCTTGCCGAGATGTTTGTACGCCAGACCCATCCGAGCAAACGTGCTGCCAATGGCCGCGATATCGTTTTTTTCTCTCGCAATCGCGAGGCTCTCCACGTAGAGCTCGAGTCCGCGTTGCACTTCGCCCATCATTGCATGGCATGCGCCCAGACTAAGAAGAGAGGTTCTTTCGGTGTCTCGATCTCCTATCTCTCGTGCCAGCGACAAGGACGCCAGGAAGAACGTGCGTGCCCGCGTCACATGGCCCAGGTCAGCATACGCCCGGCCCAGATTAACGAGGACAATGCCTTCATCTTCCCGATCGTTGAATTCACGAGCCAGTTTCAATGCCTGCCTGAGAAAACCAAGTGCGCGACGCGGTTGTCCGAAATCGATGTATGCAAGTGCCAGGTTGTCGAAATGCGCTGAGAGACCGATGCGAAAGTTCAATGCCTCCGCTGCCTTAATCGCATCGTGGCGCCACCGTATTCGTTCATTCGGATGAGACGTCGTGGCCAGGATACGCGCGCCGGAAGTCGGGTAATCGCAGCACAGCGCAGCCGCCTCTTCATCCGTATCGGCCAGCTCTGCGCAACGTCTTTGCGCCATTTCGATGTTGGTCCAGTCGTGCGTTAGAGCGGCGATTGCGCTGGTTCGATCGAGAACGCCGCGAGCGAACAATGCTTCGTGCCGACGCAGCAAGTTCAGGTAAAACGCAGCGTGACGAACTCGGGGAGTGCGGGAACGTTGCATATTCGTTCAGGTGTAATGAGGCTAACGTTTCGGTAACGTTCGTGCCAGTTATACATAGTAAGTGAGGGAATTAAAACAGTGTGCGGCGAGATCCGTCTGTTTGCCGGCCTGCAACTGAGGTATGATGCAGCCGAAACTCAAGCAGAGGCGCTCCATCACGACCTTACGAACCAACGCCACGCGATCTCCAGGTTGATTCCCGGAAATACTTTCATCGAAGGAGCTTAGGAGCTTATTTATGCCGCCCAAAATCAAGATTCTGTTTATGGCAGCCAACCCCACCGATAGCAGTCGTCTTCAACTGGGGGTCGAGGTTCGAGAGATCGAAGAAAAAATTGAATTCGGCACTAAGCGAGGTTCGTTTCAAGTGATTCAGAAGCACGCTGTCAGAACCAGCGATTTGCAACGCATTTTGCTCGACACTAAGCCGCACATCGTTCATTTTTCGGGGCACGGAAATCCGACTGAAGAAATCGTGCTCGAAGATAAGCAAGGGAAGAGCAAAGCGGTGAGTAAGGAAACTCTCGTTCAGCTTTTCAAGATTCTAAAAGACAACGTGCGCGTAGTTGTGCTAAACGCCTGCTTTTCAAAATCTCAGGCTGAAGCCCTCCAGGAAGTTATTGATTACACGATCGGAATGAACAAGGAAGTCGGTGACAAAATGGCGATCAACTTTGCCAGCGCTTTCTATCAGGCGTTGGCTTTTGATCGCACTGTGCCTGAAGCCTTCGAACTTGCAAAATTGGAGGTCGATTTAGAAGGTCTTAAAGGGTCCGATATACCACAACTCTTTATTCGTCCGGACACCAACGGCAACAAAACCCTCTTGCATTAGGCCGAGATGAACAAGATCAAAGTTCTTTTGCTCGCCGCTAATCCAGCCGATGCCGAGACTCTCAGTTTGGGCGTTGCTGTCCGGAACATTTTCGACGAACTGGATTTAAGCGAGCTGCGCGAGATGTTTGAGGTTGTGCCTCACCTTGCGATGAGGCCCTCGGATTTACAAAGGTTCTTACTCAAATACCAACCTGACATCGTGCACTTCAGCGGGCATGGAACGGTTGACGGGGAAATTATTTTTCAAGACGACGCCGGCAACAGTAAACCGATTGACAAAGCCGCGCTCGCTACCGTTTTCAGACTGCACAAAAATAATATTCGTCTAATACTGCTCAACGCCTGCTTCACCAAAGCTCAGGCGGAAGCCATCAGCAGTGTGATTGACTACACGATCGGCATCAACGATGTCATCAGCGATAACGCCACCATCGCTTTCGGCGCCGCGTTTTATCGGGCGCTCGCGCATAAGACTTCGGTAAACACGGCGTTTGAGTCTGCAAAACTCGAGCTCGATCTATTGAGCATTCCCGGCTCCAAAAGGCCGGAACTGTTTGTGCGTCCCGGCGCAGATGGCGACTCGTCGTTTGTCGATTTGATCGCGACCCAACCCGGCGAACGTAACGCCGAGATGAAGAGAGCATTAGTTCGGTTAGTGGTCGGCAAAGCTGATGATAACGAAAAGAGACTGATTAGATCCGAGCTGGCGGGAGACTCGGTAATCCTGGAGCGAGTCGAAGGCGGGGCTGCAACCGAGAGCGAAGTTACTGCCGCCCTGGTTGCAAATACAGGCTTCGGTTCAATTCGATTGTCCTTAAGCGACAACGCATACCAACGAGTGCGGGACGAGCTTTACCCCGCGCCCTTCGGCTTACTTCCGCCGTTGCCGGGACTGACGTTTGTCGGCCGCGACGAATCTTTGGCTGAAGTTAAGAAACGGCTCGGCGCCGGTGAGGAAAGAGAGCGGGGAAGCAATCTCACAATCGTCCGCGGCGTGCCCGGCGTCGGCAAAACTACGCTCGTCGGTGTGTTGGCACGCGATTCAGAAGTATCCCGCAGCTTTCCTGACGGCATTCTTTGGACCGTTTTAGATCAAGAGCCGGAAGTGATGTCGAAGATCGCTGCGTGGGGACGCCATCTCGGTGTTGACGACTTGCTGCGTATCGCCAGCATCGAGGAAGCAACCGAACGGCTGGCAGCACTGCTGCGCAACAAGCAGATGCTGTTGATCGTCGACGACATTTGGAACGTCGCACATGCGCTTCCGTTTTTGCGCGCTGCAAACACCAGCCGGTGTACGCTTCTGGCAACCACACGGCTTACGAGTGTCGCAAACACGCTCGCAGATTCAGCAAACGCGAGCGACAACGTCTATCGTCTTCCGGAACTAACGGAAGAAAACGCGCTCATCCTGTTGCGGCGTCTCACGCCGAAGGCCGTTGATGAGCATTTCGAAGACTGTCTTCAGCTTGTGCGCGATCTTGAATGCTTGCCGCTGGCGCTTCATGTTGCGGGCCGGCTCCTGGACGAAGAAGCTGAGCTGGGCTTTAGCGTGCCCGAGCTGGTCAAGGAAATCGGCAAAAACGCGCTCCTTCCGCAACCAGCGCCCGTCGACCGCGCTGAAGGCGCTACGCTGCCGACGGTCGATGCACTGCTGCGCCGCAGCACGGATCTGCTCGACAACTTTACTCGCGAGTGCTTCGCGTATCTTGGTGTATTCGCGCCCAAACCAGCGACGTTCGACGTTGAAGCAATGAAAGCTGTCTGGGAGTTGCCAGATCCGAAGCCAACTATCCGCAAGTTGGTTGGCCACGGATTGCTGGAAGCGGTTGGCGGAGGCCGTTTTCAGATGCACGCGCTATTGGTCCAACATGCCAGCTCGTTGCTGGATTAGTGAGTCGATTTAATGTAACGCTTTACCCACGCCGACATTTTCAATGAAGGCAACAAAACAACCTGAAGGGAGAACCGAGTACACATGGAAATAGAGGACGATGAGAAAAGGACCGGTGTCAAGGAGGACGTCAGAAGCGCCGATTCAGCCGGAAGCACAGACTCGACAACTGAGGAAGACGACGTTAAGAGAACCGGCGTCAAGGAAGACGTCAGAAGCGGCGACTCAGGCGGAACCACGATCGGCGCCACTGAGGAGGAGGACACCAAGAGAACGGGTGTCAAAGTGGACGTCAGGAGCGGTTCGCAACAAACAGATACTGCGGATGAGCGGGATCAGTTGCGCGACGGATCAAAGCCTCAGTTAACGCGGCGTCCAGTCCTCACCCCATGCGGGTAGCCTCCTCTCGACTACCCCAATTTCCTCATGTGCCGGCAGCATCGAACAGCTATTCCAGTGATAAGATACGCCACATGTCTGCTCCCTCAGATCATCTCCATCACAGGCACAAACGACGACTCAGACTCTGGTTTTGCGTAAGTTTCATTTTGCTCTTTCTCACGGCCGTCAGCTCATCCGAAACTCAAGTCCGCGAATTACGTCCTGACTCGGTTGTAACCGGCGAGATCTCCGGACGCAATTCCCACTTGTTTGCAATAACGCTGGATGCCGGCCAATACCTCGCGATCACAATTCAAAAAGGCGATTCGAGTGTCGGGTTGCTGGTACACGAACCAGGCGGAGCAAAGCTCGGTGAGTGGACGAACAACCAGCCCACGCCACTAGAAGCCTCGCTGATAACGACTACTCGCGGCAGCTATCAACTAACGTTGCAGTCCGCGGAGAACGATCCAGCGCCATACCGTTACGAATTGAAAGTCGGAGTGGCAAGATCGGCTAAAGCATCGGACGTGAACGATGTTAAAGCAACCGCCGCTTACTCTGAGGCCAACAGACTTCGGGCAATCTGGACTGAGACCGCACTAAGAGACGCCATTAAACAGCTCGATCAGGCGAGATCTGCATGGCAAACGGTTCGTGACGACCGCGCGATCGACGCGTTGCGCGATACTGCTGAAATTCATTTCTTTCTGAGCGAAAACATCCAGGCACTAAAGCTCTACGAGCTCGCTCTCAAGGAAAGCCGTACACGCGGTGACCGTCTCCGCACCGCGTTGGCAATTAACGCCGTCGCCCGAACTAATTCCACCCTCGGTCGAAACGATGCCGCACAGACGCTGCTTCAGAAGTCACTGCTTCAGCTCGATCGCGACGGATCGGATCAAGAGCGCCATATCGTCGCCGAAGCGTACAACTACCTGGGTGAAGTGTTTCTCACACAAGGCATTTCCATTAAAGCCTTGGATTACTTTGAACGAGCAAGGAAGCTGTGGACCGACCTTGGTTATCGCGCCGGTGAAGCGCAAACGAAACTCAATCTCGGCTATGCATATGCCAGTATGGGCCAACAGGCCCAGGCCTTGACCCAGTTGAACGACGCAATGCAGCAATACCGTTTAATCGATCATCTCCGAGGCGAAGCGCTTGCGCTGACAATGCTCGGATCTGTTGGCTCGTTTCAGGGGAACGAGCAGGCGGCGCTCGTCTCGCACACGAAGGCAATCGAGATGTTTCGGCAAATCGGCGACCGGCAAGGCGAAGGTGTGGCCGTAAACGGCGTGGGCCAGGCGTACGAAGACCTGGGCGACAAGCAAGCTGCCCTCGATCGTTATCTCCAGTCGCTCCAACTCTTCGAAAAAATCGATAACATCGACTCGGTCTCCGTCAATGAATACAAGATCGCGCAGACTTATCGAGCGTTGGGAAACATTCCTCAGGCATTTATTCATTACGACCGGTGCCGGAAACTCAGCCGTGCCACTGGTAAACGACGCATCGAGGCTTACGCGTTAAGAGACGTCGCGGAGATTTACCTTTCGCAAAATCGAAAAGCCGACACACTCGAGCAATACAATAAGGTCCTGAACGTTTATCGAACCGTGCATGATTTGCGCGGAGAGGCGCTCACTTTCTACAGCATCGGCGACCTGTTTTTTGCGTCCGGAGAAAAACAGCGAGCGCTGGATGCGTATCGTAAAGCGTTGCCGCTGATCCGATCTGCCGGCGATCGCGAAGGTGAGATCTCCACGCTTTACGCAATCAGTCGTTCGGCGCACGCTGCCGGACATACGGACGAAGCGCTGGCGCGGATCGAAGAATCGATCGGAGCAATCGAAGCCTTGCGCACGTTCGTTGCCAGTCCTGATTTGCGGTCAACTTATTTCGCGACAGTTCACGAGAATTACGAGCTCTATATTCAGATCCTGATGCAACTCGAGCGTGAACGCCCCGGACGTGGCTACGCCGCGAAAGCATTGCAAGCGAGCGAAAGCGCGCGCTCTCGTGCCTTGATCGAAGTCCTGGCTGAAGCGCGAGCTGATCTGCGTCAAGGGATGGATGCGAATCAGGTTGAACGCGAACGCAAGTTGCACGAAGCGTTAGCCGCCAAGGAGCAGTATCAGTTGCAACTACTTCGTTCCAATCAGCCGGGTGAGGAAGCAGAACAAGTAGCACGCGAGATACGACAACTCGCGACGGAAGAGCAACTCCTCCAGGCTGAGATCAGACAACAGAATCCAAGATTTGCAGCGCTGTCCCAGCCAAAACCGCTTACTCTCGAACAGATCCAAGCCGAGCTGCGCGGCGAGAACGCGCTTTTGTTGGAGTATTCTCTGGGACAAGATAAAAGCTACTTGTGGGCCGTTACCGAAAACTGGATCGGCAGCTATGAACTGCCCGGTCGAGCGACGCTCGAAGAATTAGCGCGCGAGGTCTACATGCTTTTGACGGTTCGTCAGCGTCTTGGAGAGAAGAATTACGATAGCGAAGTTGCGAACGCCGACGCCGCCTACTCTGAAAAGGCGCTCGCGCTGAGCCGGATGTTGCTCGGTCCAGTGCAAGACAAATTAGGCGGGAACAAACTTCTGATTGTTTCTGACGGTCTCCTACAGTACATTCCTTTCGAAGCGTTGCCTTCACCTCAAGAAGATTCCGCGGCAGCGACGCTTAACAAAACTACGCCTGGAAGTGAACGACCGTTGCTGGTTGCCGAGCATGAAGTGATCAATCTGCCTTCAATCTCCACCCTCGCCGAAGTGCGCCGTCAGACGGCAGCTTCCGATTCGCACCAAAAGGTCCTTTCAATTCTTGCCGATCCGGTCTTTGAGGTTCGTGATCTGCGCGTGCACGTTGCCACTCAAATTCAGAGCCCCGAGAAACAGAAGGCCGATGAGCAAGCATATTTGACGTTGACTTTAAGAGATTTCGACAGCTTCAGCACTGGTAATGCGATTTCGCGTCTTCCGCATACGCTGTCTGAGGCGCAGGCAATTCTGAAGTTAGTGCCCCGGAACCTCGCTACTCTGGCCACTGACTTCGATGCCGCACGAACCAATGTCTTGTCTCCTGAGATGGAGCACTATCAGATCATCCACTTTGCCACTCACAGCTTTGTCAACAGCACCAATCCCCAACTTTCCGGCATTCTGCTCTCGATGGTAGACAAGCAGGGAATGTCGCAAAACGGATTTTTACAGTTGCGGGATATTTACAATCTCAAGCTCTCGGCCAAGCTCGTGGTGCTCAGTGCTTGCAGCACCGCCCTTGGTAAAGATGTAAAGGGTGAAGGTCTGATTAGTCTGACGCGCGGCTTCATGTATGCTGGTGCGAAAAGTGTCGTTGCCAGTCTTTGGAAAGTTGACGATCGAGCAACTGCGGAATTGATGAGTCGCTTTTATGCGGCGATGATTAATGACAACTTGCCGCCGGCGGCGGCGTTGCGAGCGGCCAAGGAGTCTCTGCGACGAGAGCAGCGTTGGAGCGCTCCGTATTACTGGGCAGGTTTTATTCTACAAGGTGAGTATCGTGAGCACGTGACGATTGAGCGCACGGCTTCGAAAGTTCCCTTTATAATCGGTGGACTTTTGGCAGTGCTCATTTGCTTGTCGTGCGGGTTTTACTTAAGGAAGAGAAATCGCGGCATGGTTAGCGGCAAGAGATAGCACGTCCATAATCGCTTGGAACGGATGTCTCGACAACGATTTATCACTCAAGACCAATTTGACAAAACGCTCGCGTGGCTCGACAGCGATCGTGAGCTGGCTGCGCAGAAATACGAAGCCATTCGCAAAAGCCTGATCATGATCCTGTCATGGCGAGGTTGTCGCGAGGCGGAAGATTTGGCGGACGAAACTGTCAACCGGGTCATGCTGAAGATTGATGAAGTCGCAGTCACCTACAAAGGTGACCCGGCGCTTTACTTTTATGGCGTGGCCAGAAAACTGCTTCTCGAATATCAGCGCCGCCAAAAAATTCACGAGCCGCTTCCTGAGATCGGCATCGACGAGCCACGGGTAAAAGAGCAACAGGAACGACGCGAACGCGCTTACGAATGCTTGTCGCGGTGCCTGCGCAAGTTGGCGCCCGGCGATGGCGAGCTGATCGTTGAGTATTATCGCGGCGACAAGCAGTTAAAAATCGACCATCGCCGAAGCCTGGCGGATCGCGTCGGTATTGCCACCAACGCGCTGAGAGTTAAAGTTCATCGCATTCGCGCGAAGCTCGAAGAATGTATCAAGCGCTGTCTTGAAGCAAGATCGTGACGGTATTAAGCATGCAATCGATCGATCAGAATCACGATTCAATTAGGCGATACCTTCTGGGTCAGGTTTCGGGCGAAGAAGGGCAACAGCTCGAAGAGCGTTTTATGACTGACCAGGAGTATCGTGAAGAAGTCCTGATAATCGAGGAAGACTTAATCGACGAGTATTTTTCCGAGAAGCTGTCAACGGAAGAAAAAGCCGCATTCGAGACCTGCTGGGCGCCTTATCACGCCGATCGGTTGGAAATAGCAAGGGCCATAAACCGCTATTGCGAGGAGGAGCAGCCGCGCGTCCCGGGCCAGATCTTGAGGACTGAGAAATTCAACCACAAACCTTTGGTAATCGGTGCGCTGGCCGCAGGATTTCTTTTTCTGATACTGAGTGTTGCCTGGCTGGTATTCAAACAACAACAGGACCACCGTGGACGCTTCGACGACGAGATCGCGCGGCTCAATGCCCAATCAACCGGCAGCGTGCCGGACGGCGCCGTGATCGTTTCCCCAGTGGCGTTGCGCGGCGCAGAAATACCAAAAATTAATACCGCTGACCGTGGTCCAGTTGTGACCCTTTTGTTGGTCCTGCCTCCAGACCAGCACAGTCGTTATCAAGTGATCTTGCGCTGCACCAATCCGCCCGAAGACTACACAGTGGAAAACCTCGAAGCCATCTCAACCAACTCGGGACGCGCCGTCGTCTTCAAAATACCCTCCGCACTACTTTCCCGCGGCGACTACTCGCTGGAAGTCCGTGGACGCACTTCACAAGAAACTCTCGAGAGCGTCGCCGACTACAGCCTTCAAGTTTTCGATTAGGCTTGGCGTATCTCGGCGTTCGCTGGATTGAATATGAGCCAACGCAGAGAGCGCGAAGAGTCGCAAAGGTCGCAGAGTTCAGATTTAGGGTCAACGCGTTCCGGTGCGCACCGGCCACGGTTTCTCCGACCACGAACCACCCGCGGTGGGAATGAATTGCTCGACCATTGTCTTAGCAGCCGCGCGAGGCAGTTGCGATTCGTGATAGACAACGAACACGACGGTTGTGGGCACTCCCTTGGATAAGAGATCGTTGTAAGCTTGCAGCAGTCCGCGAAAAGAGTTTTCGGCCCGACAAATCGGCGACGCCTGCGCCGAGCAGTGGCACCGATAAGACCTCAACCCCGAGCGCCACTGCCTTTTGCAGAACATCACGAAATGTCTCACGAACATTGTCGCCCGTTACTCGATATCCCTCGTCAGCCACTTCAATTGTCGCTGCGTGAATGATGTAGTGGACCGGCAGAGATCCCGCCGATGTCACGCGGCTCTCACCCTGTGGGACGGGAACAAACTTACTGACTTCGTGAAGCGTCGATCTGATGCCGGCTCTTTCGGCGAGCGCAACGGCGACACCGCCGCCAACGCTGAGGAACGTATCATCCGGACTGACAACCGCACGTATCTTGCCGTTAAAACCTTCGTGACCAAGATAGGAGCGACTGGCGATGTCGCCGTAGGCCAGCCACAAGTGCTTGTCGTTCAGCGTCAGCTTAAAGGCACGTTCAACTCGGAGGCTCTGTCCGTCAAGATTTGTCGATCCCGGCTTGGGGCGTTTGAGCTTACCGATATGCTCCTCAACCCGATTGGGTGGCAAATTCGCACGGTCAAACACTCTTCGCAGCCGCATTTCGTGGTCCAGGAATGGCTCGGCCTGGCCTATCAGACTGCGAGAGCGACTCATTTCAATCAAGTCCATCATGAATTGGCCGCCGCCAAACACAGGGAAGAATGCGAACTGGACAGACGACGTAGCCATTCGCGTCATCATCTTTTTGATCTCAGGACCAACTGCACCGTGCTCCACCGCATTGCGCACAGCCTTCTCCATCTGCTCTGAATCCCACGGCGGGTGAGGCTTGGGACCTACAAACACTCCCCAGAGCAGTCCCCTGCTGAAGGCGCCACTCCTCATGCTTGCTTCTGTTGTGAGCTCATCGAAGAAACTGTAGACGCTCTTCTCGTATCCAGCCACACCCAGTACCAGCAAACCATGATGCACAATCAGGCTGGAACTGCTTCCATAGATCCTGTCATCGATGCGAACAGTCTCGTCGAGCGTGTTCAAAACGTTGTGAGTGTCGTAATCGCCGTGTAGCTTCAGACAAAAGCAGCGTTCTCGATCAGGCCGCCAATACTCGACTTCGCTGGCGGTCCGAAGAGGTTGACACTCTCGCAGTCCTTGCGCGGCAAACGCCTGCTCCAGCAGTTTGTCGAAATTTGTAGTAATACAAGTGCGGGCCAGAATCCCTTGTTCCATGAGGAGGGCCGCGCCGTAGTGCGAGAACGATGGCAGTGCGCCGGTCAACGTTTGGCGAAAGAACTCCACTCTATCCGCTGGATTGACGTACTGGGCGCGAATGCACCTGGCATATCTCTCTTCGGGCCGATCCCAGGAGAGGTTATCGGAAAGCCAGGCGCTGGCGTCAGGTTGATTGAAGGGAGTATCTTCCGGGAAACCGTAAACCCTCAACTGCTCCTTCGCGATCAGTTCGCAGATCTGGTTCGCCGTGGGTATCCCAGCCTCAACGGATAATCCTGCTCCCCAAAACGCATGGTAGGCATCGGGCGCCTTGAGGATCTGAGCGGCCGCGATTTTATCGGACACTATTTTGTAGTGGGAGTTCGCCATTGCTGTCTCCTATGGGAGGTAACGCAAGGTTCTTGCTGCCGAAACTTACAAAGCAGGTTGCGTGAGCGGCGCAATAGTTAGCACCACGCTGTAAGAACTGTCAATATCCGTTGAATTGGGGCAGTAGCAAAGTTCAACTATTACGCCGAAGGCGTTCGTTAATTCCAGCCCAGGGTTGCTTCAACCCTGGGTTGAGTCTGCCTTAAGGCCTGAACTCTGAAGGAGTTTCAATTGCGAACCGAACACTTTCAGTGTTTCTAACTAGCTGCTGTTGTACCCAGGGTTGAAGCAACCCGGGGCTGGAATTAACGAACGCCTTCGGCGTACTAGCATACGGTCAAACTGTACCACTTCTAAATTGTGATGGGCACAATGCGAAGGTAACGACAATCCGAACGTTACGCTCCGAACTGCCTCAGGTGATGATCTGCGTGTTTGTATGTGAGCACACCCCACTCGCGCCAGGTCAATGGCCCGAATAGAGGATGAGTCGGGCCCGCTCCATCACGAGAGCCAGTCCCGATTCGTTGGATTAATCCCAACAGGACAGCGCGCTCCTCTTCCAGCGACGTCACAACATCGGGTACCAACTTTGGCGCTGTCCGTGCTCCTTTCGGAAATGGAAGCACGTAGAGAGTGAGGTGCTTGAGGGGAAATATCTGGAACACGCGCTTGTTCACCGAAGGCACTTCCAACTCTCCAACGGCCATAAGCGCGGATAGATTAAGGTGATTCAACATGCCGGTCACATCCAGGCTGCCCCATCGGCCAGTGGACGAACTCGACAGTGACTGCACTCTACTAACGATTGCGGCTCGGTCGCTCTCGTCGAGAATCGTGCCCATTCGTCAGTCTCCTTCCATTCAAGTTGAAGGGAGTATAAACCATCGCCTCGGTTCCAAACACGAAAGCAGATGGCCGGCAAGGCCACCTGCTTTCAGTGTTATCGATCACCGCTCGAAAGCGAATCAACTACTCACACTTTTCAGGCGTGATCGTCGAGACGAACGCATCACCGTTGCCCGCCGGGTTGGGCTGGAATCCGTTCACGAATGGAAAGCCCCAGGAATAAGTAACACCCGTGATATGGGCCATGCCCGACGCATCGACGGCGATCGCATGGCTATGATCGATGCTGTCACCACCAATGTGCGTGGAGAAGAGAATCGCCGACCCGCCCCAGTCCAGCATCGTGACGAAGCCATCCCACGACGGACCTTTGGCGGCGCCACACACCACTGGAAAGTTGCCCGACTCTGTCGACCCGGTTATGTAGACCCGGCCCCAATTATCCACTGCAATATCGTTGCCGAAATCATTCCACGTTCCGCCAAGGAAGGTTGAATAAATAAGGGAGTCGTTGCCAGATAACGAGGTATCGATGTTTGTGACGAAGACGTCATAAGCAGACAGCGTCCCATCCAACTCATTTCTTAGTGGGAAGTTGGCTGAGCCGGTAGATCCGGTGACATAGACCTGCGATGAAGTTGTCTTATCGAAGGCAATGCCACCGAGTTGAACGATGGCGTTTTCATTGCCATTGCCACCCAGGTATGTCGAGTAAGCCAGCGAAGCCGATCCCACGGCTGTCGTATCTATTTTGGTTACAAATGAGTCCTCGCCGCCGCCGTGATTCGGTTGGTAGGCGTTAAAGACTGGAAATCCCTCGTACTGCGGCGTCCCGAGGTTGTCTGCCGATTGAGTCGTGCCCGTCAGGTAAACATTCTCGTTGCCATCCACATCGATGTTGCTCGCGCAGTCAGTCGCCTGGCCGCCGAGATAGGTCGAGTAGCGGAGGGCATAAGTCGAACCACGCGGAATCAGCTTCATCACAAATCCGTCGAAGATGCCGGCGTTATTGAGTTGGTATGCATTACTCGTCGTGATCGAGAAAGTTAGTCGAAGTGGTCCGGCCCGAAATGTACACCTTGTCTTCACCGTCGACCGCAAGATCAGCCGCTTCATCACTGCCGGAGCCCATCAGGTAAGTGGAATAGAGCAGCGTGCCCGTCGTCAGGTCAAACTTTGAAAGAAAGCTGTTGGTTCCGCTAAATGGCTGATACACCGGTTGCAGGGAACCGGGTGTGGTTGGAAAGGTGTGCGCGGTCGTGATGCCGGTGACAAGCACATGGTTCTCGGAATTGATGGCGATACCGCGGCCTTCGCTGTTGCCGAAGCCGCTGCTCTGGCCCCAATAGGTAGAAGACACCAACGAATCGACGCCCAACGATGGATTGATCACCGAAATGAATGCGTCAACGGTGCCGGTTAACGTGCCTTTTATTGCATGGTCCACTGGAAAGTTGACTGATGCGGTCCAGCCGGTTACGTAGAGTTGACCATTAGCATCGACGGCGATGTCGTTGCCCAAATCCTGTCCGCCGCCGCCGAGATAGGTTGAGTAGTCGATTACGGGATCGATCACGAGGGTTCTCGCCGGATCGTAATTACCTAACTCAAAACCAACTTCTCGCTGGTTCTTCAACACGTAGGTGGCGGACACCGGTTGGCGACGGCCGTCGAACTCCTGGTAGGCGACCGGTGGTTGCTGTCGAACTTGTCCGTTTTCAGTTTCCATCACGAGAGCGCCAGCGTCGTCGATCGTCAGACTGCGCACGCCTGAAAAGTTGAGCCGGATTTTCTGAGGATCGCTATTGGGCGCAACGATGAAGTCATATTCCAGTTGGCGTTGATTGCCGTAGTAAACGATATCAACACCGGGATAAACTTCGCGATACTTAACCTTCGCGAAAGTTGCGACATTGCTGGTCCAACCAGTGCGATCGCGGCCGCTGAAGTAATTGACCTTCGTTGACAGTTTCTCTTCGCCGGCCACTTCCGGATTGCGATTGGCGCCGGCCAGCTTCATCCGCACGATAGCGGGTTGTTGGTCCTGCTTTTGACGAAGGCTGAGAACCGCCTCGGCCGGCGTCAGAAAGAGTGTGTAACCGGTTCCGCGCGAAAGAAACTTCACGCGCTTGTCAGTCTGACCCTGGTTGGCTTCAAAGCTCAGGGCTCGTTGAGAAAGATTATGGCTGGTGTCACCGGCGAACGTTTGAGTTGCCGGAGCGTTATGAGCAGAGTCTTTGTTGGTCTTTGCGTTTGTGCCCGGATGTGAGATCGCGAGCGAACCGATCAGGCACCCCGGCATCAAGACTGCAGAAAGCAGGCGCCGATAGTATGAGTGAGTGTTTTCCCGTCTATACATTGTCATTTCTCCTTCATGGTTGTTACTTCTTGTTTGCTATAGCGGGAATTAGGATTGAAAGTGCTAACGCACAGCAAACATGCTAAATTTGCGCCACACAGCGCACAGGAGGGTTTGAAATGACACCCGCTCCCAGGGATATCACCCGTCTACTGGTAGCCTGGAACAACGGCGATGAGGCAGCGTTGGCGGAGTTGACGCCGCTGGTCTACGAGGAGTTACACCGACTCGCGCATCGCTACATGGGCCGAGAGCGCCTGGGCCACACCTTGCAAACTTCCGCGCTCGTCAACGAAGCATATCTGCGGTTAGTCGATTGGAAGAACGTGCAGTGGCAGAACCGCGCGCACTTCTTTGCTGTTTCTGCAAAGTTGATGCGTCGTATTCTGGTGGATTTCGCGCGGGCAAACGCTTATGCCAAGCGAGGCGGTGGCGCGGTTCATCTCGATATCGAAGACGTGGCGGTGGTTTCGCCGGATCGCGACACCGACATAGTCGCTCTTGATGAAGCGCTAACCGCGTTGGCAACGTTGTCACCGCGGCAGAGTCAAGTTGTGGAGCTACGCTTCTTCGGCGGCTTAAGCCTTGAAGAGATTGCGGAGGTGCTCAAGGTTTCAGTTGGCACGGTAAGACGGGATTGGAGTCTTGCGCGCGCCTGGCTGCATCGAGCGGTTACGAATATTCAATAGCTAGTCACGTCTCAACCCGATGACTCCTGAGCGTTACCAACAAATTGGCGAGATGTATCACGCAGCGCTGGATTTATCGCCAGAAGAACGCGTGGCTTTCCTGGCCCAGGCTTGTATTGGCGATGAGGCTTTGCTTCGGGAAGTCGAGTCTCTCATTGCCGCTAACGAGGAGGCCGGCGACTTCATCAGCGCGCCGGCGCTGGAAGTCGCAGCCGAGCTGCTTACCCGAAATCAGGAATGCCTGCTGCCAGGAAAGCTCCTTGGTCCATACAAGATTCTCGAGCTTCTCGGCAGTGGTGGGATGGGAGACGTCTACCAGGCGCATGATGCGAGACTCGGCCGCAACGTGGCGCTCAAAATCCTGCCCGATCATTTCGTTACGAATAAAGCCCGGTTGCACAGATTTCAAAAAGAAGCGCGAGCTGCCTCGGCGCTGAATCATCCGAACA
This sequence comes from uncultured Acidobacteriota bacterium, assembly GCA_963770215.1. Lineage (GTDB taxonomy): Bacteria > Acidobacteriota > Blastocatellia > Pyrinomonadales > Pyrinomonadaceae > PSRF01. Next base: position 350,250 of record CAVYOP010000002.1, on the reverse strand, counting down.
TCATCACGATCCATGAGATCGGCGAAACCGAGACTGTTCATTACCTTGTGCTCGAGCTCATCGAGGGCGAGACGCTGCGCGCTTTACTAAGCAACAGCCGCATCGATCTGCCGAGGGCCGTCGATATTGCCATCCAAACAGCGAGTGCTTTAGCAGCCGCACATGCGGCAGGCATCGTCCATAGAGACATCAAGCCGGAAAACATCATGCTCAGGCGCGATGGCTACGTGAAGGTTCTGGACTTCGGGATCGCCAAGCTAATCGAAGGATGCGAGGTCTCTTCAACGGGTTTGTCGTTCGAAACAAGCCCGGGTTTGGTGATGGGAACAGCGCACTACATGTCTCCAGAACAGGCGCAGGGTCTCAAAGTTGATGAACGCACCGATATCTGGAGCCTGGGCGTAGTGCTATTTGAAATAGTGACCGGACAGTTGCCGTTCAAAGGACGAACGCTGAGTCATACAGTCGTATCAATCGTGGAGCAGCCGCTTCCGTCGTTGGAGCAAGTGCCGGTTGCAGTTGGGCGGATATTGACGAAGGCGCTCAAGAAGAACCCTGACGAACGATATCAGACGATCCACGCGATGCTCGCCGATCTGAAGATCCTGCAGCGGGAATTGGAATCCGGAGTCAGCGGCGTCAGACGACATTGGACCATTGCCATCCTCGCCCTGGCAGTGCTGCTTGCGACGCTTGCCGGCGTCGTATATTTCACTCGCACCACCAAACAAAGCATCAACTCACTCGCTATCCTGCCTTTCGTAAACGGCACGTCCGATCCCAACACCGAACATCTGAGCGAGGGAATCACGGAGGGCCTGATCAATAACTTGTCACAGGCGCCGAAGCTGCGTGTGATAGCTCGCAGCACGGCATTCAGGTTCAACGGGAAAGATCCGGACCCGCAAAGAGTTGGCAGCGAGTTGGGCGTTGACGCCGTCGTCACGGGAAGAGTGACGCAGTTAGATGACACGCTGGTCATTCAAGTAGATCTCGTGGACGTATCGAGCGGGGCGCAGATTTGGGGAGAACGATTCAATCGAAAGCTTACGGATGTTGCGACGATGCAGCAGGAGATCTCAGAAGAGATCTCCACCAGGCTTCATTTGCGAATGACCGATGAAGAGCGCAGTCGAGTATCCAGGCGTCACACGGTTAACGCCGAAGCTTATCAGTCGTACTTGAAGGGACGTTACCAGTGGAACAAACGGACCCAGGACGGGCTCAAAAAGAGCATCGAGTATTTCACGGAGGCTTTAGAAAAGGATCCCGGCTATGCGCAGGCTCATGCCGGAGTAGCCGATTCATACAACACGCTCGCGCGTTTCAATCTTCTGCAACCGCAGGAGGCTTATCCCAAAGCGAGAGTGGCTGCAACCAAAGCGCTCGAGATCGACGACACTTTGTCCGAAGCTCACGCTTCGCTGGCCGTCGTCAAAATGGATTACGAGTGGGACTTGCCGGGAGCGGAGCGTGAGTTCAAGCGCGCCATCGCACTGAACCCGGGCTACCCCGGCGCGCATCAGTGGTACGGCTTATTGCTGGCTGCGCGAGGGCAAACGGAAGAAGCTCTCGCGGAGATGAAACAGGCCCACGAGCTCGATCCGCTCTCTTTGATTGTCGACATGGGCCTGGGAGGACTCTACATCTACGCTCGCCGGTACGATGAAGCGATCGCGCACCTCGAGAAGACACGCGACTTGCATCCCGAAGCTTTTCAGCCGGACTCTAATCTTGCCTACGTTTATGAGATCAAGGGAATGAAGGACGAAGCCGTCGCCGCACACTTGAAAAGCAGGACTCTTGCCGGAGACAGCGCGGAGAGAGTGTCGGCACTCAAAGCAGCTTACACAGTGTCAGGTTGGAAGGGCTTTTTGCAGAAGCGTGTCGACGAGATAAAAGCGCAGGCGAAACAAAAGAGGTACTTCTCACCATTCTCCGTCGCCTTACTTTACACGCAGATGGGCGACAAAAATCAGGCCCTCACCTGGCTCGAGAAGTCCTACGCCGAGCGCAACTATCGTTTGCTGTTCATCAAAATAGACGCGCGGCTGGACAGCCTGCGCTCTGAGCCCAGATTTATTGACTTGATGAAGCGTGTCGACGAAAGCTGTGAGTCTGCGAAGAGCGCGGGATGAATGTAATGTGATTTCTGCGACCTTTGCGGCTCTCGCGCTCTCTGCGTTTGGCTCATATTCAACGCAGAGGACGCCGAGATACGCAGAGTATTTCCAGATTAGGACCGCTCGTTCGCCGCGATAATCTCCATCATCTCGACCAACACTCTACTTAACGGTTTTCCGAGACTGCGGCCGACGCTCGTATTCACTTGCACGGCAATCGCGACTTTGTGTTCCGGGAAGTACATCATGTCGGTCATGTAGCCGGGAAAGAAGCCGCTGTGGCCGTAGGACGTGCCGAGTGTTGTTTTGCGAATGATTACGCCGAGACCGTATTTGGTTTCACGTCCAAGCATCGGAGCGGCAACGCCGTCGAGAACTTGCGGCAGAAGCTCCGGCGAGAATGCTTTGCCCTCATAAATCATCTTGGCCCATCGCGCTAAATCGGTCGCGGTCGAAGCGTAACCGCCGCCGGTCCACTCAAATTGCGGATTGATCGCGAACTTCCCGTCGACGATCATCGCGTCCGTGCCGCCAAATGGATTGTTCGGACCGGCATAACCCTGGACCACGCCTTTCAATCTTGGTCCATCCTGCGGAATCGTGTCGGTTAGTTTCAGCGGTTTGAGGAGGCGTCTGTTTGCTTCGTCGTAGAACTTTCTGCCGGTTACTTTTTCGATGATCATTCCCAGAACGATGTAGTTCGTGTCGGAATAGTCCCAGCCTTTGCCGGCTTCGAACGGTGGTTTTTCATCAAGCAGATAAGCCACAAGCTCGGCGGGCTTCCATGCCTTTTCCGGATTCGCGGTCAGGTCTTTTGTGAACTGCTCTTTGAATTCATAACGCACCAGACCACTCGAGTGGTTCATCAACTGCCGAACTGTGATGTCTTTCGCATTTGGCAGGCGCGAAAACCATGGTTCGCGTCCGAGATATTTTTCAATCTTGTCGTCCAATCCGATCCTGCCTTCTTTGACCAACTGCAAAGCAGTTGCGGCAGCGAATGTCTTACCTACGCTGCCGGCCAGCATCCGATCGGTTGGCTTCATCGGCGTTCTGGTCTCGCGATCTGAAAAGCCAACGGCGAGGCCGAAGGATTCGCCATTCGCAAGCACGACGCCGAAAGTCGCACCGGGAAAACTCCCCGCTTTGTGCCACTCATCGAGTTTGAGTTGCAGCGCGGTTTGTAAAGCTGTTTTGTTCGGGGACGCCTGTCTGTGCGTGAACGACACGGGCCGAAAGCAAGCAGACGACGAAGAGAATGACGCTTATTCTTCGCATATCAACGACGATTGCGGTAGAGATCCTTATTAACGACCCCGATCATTCGCTCGACGTCAAGGTCGAGCTTCAGGAAATCATTTATGTTCCGGCTGCTGGGAAGAGGATTGGTGAGCGCTTCATTGTAACTAATATTAAGGAGCGCGATGTTTGGTTGCGTTGGTAACCACGACTCGAGATCTTTCAAGTGACGTTCAAACGATTGACGCATTTTATCATCGCTGATCGTGTCCGTCGGTTCGCCTCTTCTGACCAGCATTTGTTGCTGAGAGGCGAGGATCTCGTCGATGTTGCGGCGCATGAAGATGATCTTGCAAGAGAAATCCTGAGGCAGGTGACGGAGAAAGGATGAGACGATCTTCACGCATTTACCGCGCGCATCCTGCAGCCACGACTGATCGTCTTTAAGCTGCTTGACCCTTTCAAACTCGAAGTATCCTTCCGGATTATCTTCGTCTGCGGTCCTGATATTGTCAGTCAGAGGCTCTAGTCCGCCGGCAACCAACATCTTCATCATCATCGAAGTGCCGGAACGTGGCAGGCCTGAAACGATTGTTATGAATGCTTGATCCAAACTTTTATTCTCACTTGATCTTCGTGTTGACTAACACAAGGTTGCGGCGTATTCTACAGCCCTCACGTTAATAGTGGGAGTCGTTTTGTAATAGTGAAGTCAACAGCTCACAATGGGAGTTATTTTGATGTTTCCTCATCCTCCTGCTGAGGCCTCGCTTCAAGTAGACAGGATCTTGAAATCTCGGCGTCTGAATCCAAGCGTATCAAAAAGAACTCGCATCGCGGCAAACTGAGCTATTCGCGGCTAATGTGGGAACCCCCCAGTCTCTTAACTAATGGTTAACTAAAACTGTGCTCCTTTGTTGAGGTCGGGACAGGCAAGGGACGAGTATGGTGTATCCGTCTTTTCACCTCTCATATATTCGGATTCCTCAATCAGATTTATATCTGCTACTTCATACTGTGCGCGGAGCGGTCGATATCGTTCCACAAGAGTTTGTGCAGGAGCTTGAGCGGTTTGGAAGCTCCGACGGCAGTGGTCTGAGTGAGGCAGAAGAGGACACTCTAAAGCGCCGCGGTTACCTGACGGACTCGCCGCCTGAACAGGAACTGGAGCAGGCCGCAACGATTCTGCGTGTCCTATCCCGAAATCTCCAACCATTAGTCGAACTAACCTTTAACTTGCCAGCGAGCATTGACGATGACTCGTCCGAGCTGGTTGAGAAAGTCTTTTCATTAGCCAGGCGCATCGCAGGCGAGCAGGGCAGCGTCAAGGTGTCGCTGGAGATTGCATCCGCGGCGATTGACGAACAGACGATGGCCCATGTCCTCGATCAAGTGCGGCGCCACCGCTGTACGGTTGTTCCACAACTAACCATCGCCGGGTTTGAAGCACTGACACCCTGGCTCAAGAGCGAAAATTTTCGCCAGGCGCTGCTCGTCAGCGATCGCGAGAACCTGTCAGTCGACGTCGAATCGGTCGCGAACAACATCATCAACTTTTTTAAGCAACAGATTCACTTGCTCTGGAGATGCGACGTCAATGGCATGTCGCCGGAGCAGCTTGCGGCAATCGTCGAGATAATTCGGCGCGTTAGAGATAAATATCCGATCTTCACTACGCGGCTCATCTCTGACCACACAAGTCAAACCGCGAGCGAAAATTGGATTACCGTTGGCGAAACGTTCCTGCCGTTTATCAATCGGGACAACGAGGGCGTGCTCAATACAGTGTTGAGTCTGGTCCTGATGCCTAAAAGGATCAACTACTTCCCGTTCTTTGCGCCTGATGCGCACAAACTCACATGCGAACTGGCTGGTAAACGGGTGAGTTACAAGTCGCCTTCCGGGAATGAAGTGAGCGGAGACTTAAACGAAATACAGTCGCATATCGAGAGCACGAACGACACGCCGGCGATGAAAACAAGCCCACCGGTTGAGGAGCGAGCTGCTTGTAAATACGCTCTGATCTGTGGCTGTCGACAGGGAATGAATGGGGACTCTAACGGTCAACCGGATTGTGCCTCAGTCTATGAGGAACGGGTGCGTCACGTGCTGCCGCTGTTAGTTTTCAACCTGCAAAATTGGAAAACAAGAGCGGCTGGGAGCGGCGAGTGAGTATGGCCATCGATGTGGAAAACGCTGTAGCCGGTTGGTTCGAGCTGCCTCCATTGCAGTTGCAGAAGCTCGATACAGCTTTGACCGAGCCGCGGTTTATGGTGACGCTCCTTGGCCAGGGCAAGCGTTTTATGATCTCGCCTAAACTGGCTGATGTCCTGGTCCAGTTACAGCAGAAGAACTCGCCCGAAGAAGCAGCAGAAAATCTGTCGCTTCTGTGGCAACAGACAGTATCTCCTGAAGTCTTGCGCCAGATCATCGAGCAGCAGGTGCTACCGAAGGGCATGGCCTATCGGGCCGGTGAGCTTCCTTCGATTAAGTTCACCAAAGCAGATTTAAAACGCCAGCACCAAAAGCCACTGTACGAACGCCTCGTGGCGGGGGTATTTCGCTGGCGGCTGATGCCGTCCAGTTTGGTCGGCAAGATCTCTTCGCCGCTGACGATCTTTTACAGCCTGTTCTCCGTGATCCTGGCGACGCTGTTGATCGTGGCAACTCGCTGGTTGTTGTACACCGGTGTCGACCGGCATTTCTCGCGACAGATGTTGCTTGAGTTCACCCCAACTGAGTATCTCGTGTCACTCGGTTTACTCATCGGCGTGGTGCTCATACATGAGTTTGGACACGCTTCGGCGCAAGTTCGCTATGGCTTACCGCCGGGGGCAATTGGTTTTCAGTTCTATCACTACATTCCCGCCTTCTTTGCAAACGTAGATGCCAGTTGGCGGCTCAAACCCAGCCAACGCATGGTCGTCGACATTGGCGGGATCTACTTCCAGAGCATCGCGGCTTCCGTGCTGTTTCTGATTTACCTGCAGACGCATTCGCTGCCGGTTTTGAGCGCGGTGCTGGCGTCCGACCTTTTGAGCCTCATAGCGCTCAATCCGTTCCTGCGGTTTGACGGTTACTGGCTCGCGGCAGACGCCCTGGCCGTGCCAAACCTGCATGGTCTCTCAAAGAAACTGTGGACCAACGCCGTCCGGCGCTTGCGTGGCCGGGAGATTCAGGCCTCGCAAACTACACCGCTCAGCCGCACGCGCACCCTTCTCGTCCTCTTATATGGATTACTAAGGAACGTTTTCTGGTTGTTACTGATTGCTTTGCTGATTTTCAAAGCGCCGGCAGTCATTAGCCATACCTGGCGCGTTCTTTCTCATTTGTCCCTGCTTGAGTTGGAAGGTTTGAGAACCGGGAACATCCCGCTTATTGCCGCCTCGCTGATCCGTTTCGCGCTATTCACATTAGTGGTGCTGGCGATAGGCACTCTCTTTGGAAGTTTGATTCTTAAACTTTTGAAATGGCCCAGCGCCGTGAGAATGGAGCGAGCGCAATGAAGAATTCCAACGTGCTCTGGATCTCAATTGACTCGCTGCGGAAGGATTTCCTGCATACCTATGCTCCGCATCAGAATCGCTACACGTTTCTCGACGAGCTGGCCGAACAGGGTTGTGTCTTTGACGACGCTTACCCCGGTGGTAATTGGACCATGCCCTCGCACGCGAGCATGTTCACCGCTCTCGATACAACTTCACACATGATTTGGAGCTGGCAACATCGCTTTCCGGCAGGAACACAAACCGCCTTCGATTTCTTCCACGACGCCGGTTACACCGTAGGCTGTTTTGCGATCCCGCAGCTTGGCGCCCTGTTCTCCGACAGGCCGCTCGACTATGCGGGCGAGAGCCACTCCCCGAATCTATTCAAATCCCTCGAAACAGAGAAGCCGTTCTTTGTCTTCTGGCATACCTTCAACGCGCATTACCCATACGGCATCGTCAGACCGAGCGACTACGATGATGCTGAATCGGATTATGACCTGACCTCGCGAACACTCAATTATCTAAGACACCTGATCTTGACCGATCAAACGGAGATCATAATCGATTCGTACCGCCGCGAAGTGCAACAGGCGGCGCGATTTGTCCAGGGACTGGTCGCAAAACTCAAGAAGCTCGGCAAGTTTGAAAATACTTACATCATCCTCACGGCCGATCACGGCGAAACGTGGATCAAGAACACGAGCTTCCATCAAAATTTTCAGGAAGGCGTCTTGCGAATCCCGCTGGCGATTATCGGTCCGGGGATAACACCCTCGCGAGTGTCTTCGCCTGTCAGCCTTACCGATCTGCTTCCCACCGTGCTCGATCTCTGTGAGGTGACAGAACCTGCCGAAACCGCAAGTTTTGATGGCGTAAGCCTGATGCCCAAACTCAACGCCGCGACGGACGATTTACGTCAGCACGTCGTGATAGGAGGACCGGACGGCGGCCGTTGCCGTCACCGTTACCTCGCAGTTCGCAATGCCCAATGGATGCTGGTTACGGCAATGAACCATTGGTCTGAAAGTTTTCATCAGCTCCGCGATAACGAAGCCTCCCCCAACTTGCTAACTACCTCCCTCCCAGAAGCAGGGCGCCTGGCCCTGGAAGAATTTCGCTCAATCGCGGAACGACACACTGAGAGATTGCTGAGTAATAAGGACAACGTAACTGAGTTGTCCGATACGACGGCAAAAAAATTACGCGCGCTCGGTTACGTGTAACACAAACCGAAGCGGCGAAAAGTTTGTCTGAACACTTTGCTTGTCTGGGCTTCAGCTAGCGGGCCTGGGTAACCATCGGCAAACAGACAGACTGGTGGAATGAACGCGCCACCAGCTTCACCAGCGAGGAGAATGGGTGTGCACCACTGTCATTTTTCTCGTTCAACCTTAGCGAAAACGTTCCTTAAAAAGGAGAAGTTGAACATGAACCGTATGTTTTCACTAAATGATGTGTCGACGGAATTCGCGGTGGAAGAACTCGAGCCTCGTCTCGAGATGCAGATGCTCGGCGTTGGTACGGACCCGGGCATTATCTTCACGCCGGCTTCGACGATCATCATCGTAATTTCGTCGCCCACAGCGATTACGATTATCTAGTAAACCCATTTCCAGCGGCGTTTTCGTTTTAGTCCGGACTTGGCGAAAACGCCGTCTGCCCTCGCTGGCAGTAGAGATGTGAGTGAGTTGCTGAACAACTCGGCTGGTTCGATGCACGACGCAAAGAAATCACGCGCTCGGTTACGTGCGACCCAACCGATGCAGCGAAGAGTTTGTCTGAACAACTTTTTATCTGGGCTATCCCTGGCCTGGCTCGGCTAGTAAGTGTGCAGACATTTGGTGGAATGAATGCGCCACCAGCTTCACACGCGAGCAAATGGGGACGAATTATCGTCCTTCCTCTCGCTTTACCTGGGGAAACATAGCTGAAAAAGGAGACTTGAAAATGAACCGTTTGTTCTCATTAAACGACGTCTCGACGGAGTTCGAGGTGGAACAGTTAGAGTCCCGTCTCGAAATGCAGATGCTCGGAGTCGGTGCTGATCCAAGCATTATTCTGCCTGGCGGCACCATCATCGTCGTTAGCTTCCCAACCGGTACGGTGCTTGTCTAGCAGCCATTTCAGCGGCGTTTTCGTTAAGTTCCGGCCTTGGCGAAAACGCCGCCAGCCCCATGAGTAGTAGACGCAGATGAACGACCAGTTAATCGAACAACTCGCGGCCAATCTTGAATCGGATGATTTGCGGAAGGGCAGGGCAGTGGTCCTGGGGCTCGACGGCGTGCCCTACTCGATGCTGAAAAAGCTGATCGCGGATGGTGTGATGCCCCGGATGGCTCGCCTCGTCGAGACCGGCACGCTACAACGAATGGAGTCGACTATGCCGTGTGTTTCATCCGTGGCGTGGACTTCCTTCCGTACCGGCGTCAATCCCGGAGAACACGGTATTACGGGTTTCACCGATCGCCGTCCTGGCACTTACAAGATCCACTTTCCTACTACGAACAGTATCCTGCCCAGCACCCTGGAAGAATACGCCGACTTCATGGAGCTCAAGGTGGTAATGACCGGAATGCCGGTGAATTATCCGCCGGTGGCCCTCAAGCATGGCATTTCTGTCGGCTGTTTCCTCTCGCCCAAGCTCGATAAAGCAGTCTCTCCACCCGAGATGTTGGACGAATTGAAACAAATGGACTATCGACTGGACGTCGACACATCGCTCGCCTCCGATCCGCCGCGCTTTCTTGATGACATTTATTACGTGACCGAACGCTATCGCGAAGCGATGTTCAGGCTCTGGAAGCGCCAGCCCTGGGACCTGATGATGATCCACTTTATGACGACAGATCGCCTGCATCACATGATGTGGGACCAGTATGAAAACATCGACGCGCCTCACCGCGAGGGCTTTCTAAAGCTTTACCGGCGACTGGATGAAATCATTGACGAGGTCGTCTCACAGCTCGACGAGAACACGATGTTGATGATGCTCTCGGATCACGGCTTCTGTGGGGTGAAAGCCGAAGTCAACCTCAACGTCTGGCTCCAACAGGAAGGGCTGCTGCGGTTTCAAACACGTTCTCCCAAGTCGCTCGAAGAGATTGATGGACGTTCCCAGGCTTTTAGCCTCATCCCCGGGCGGATCTACATAAATCTCAAAGGCCGCGAGCCGCGAGGCTCGGTTGAACCCGGGGCCGAGTATGAGGCGCTGCGTGACGATTTGATCGAGCGGTTACTCGCTTTGCGCAGTCCCGAGGGCGAACCAGTGATCGAACGGGTGGAAAAACGAGAAGCGTTGTATGGCGAAAATTGCGCCAGTCTTGCCCCTGACCTGGTGGCCCTGGCCCACTACGGTTATGACCTGAAGGATCAGGTGAGCGGTGTCGATCTCTTCAAGTCCGGCAAGCTGAAAGGGATGCACACTTACGACGACGCGTTTGTCTTCGTCAATCGCCCCCTGAAAATTCCCGAGGGAATCAAGATCTACGAGGCTTCACAGATCGTGAGCACGCAATGTCGCTGTCGTGGTCCGCGTCATTAATGGACCTGTGGGAAATAAATGCCTGATTTCAAACTCAATCGCAGACACTTTCTCCAGGCGGGACTCGCCGCCGGGACGGGGTTTGCCCTTTGGGAACTTTACCGTCTGGGTATCGGCAACAAGATCGATCGTAATGCCGCCTCACTGCAAGCCTTCAAAGAGCTCGGTCTGGATCAGGACCAACTGCGAAAACTACTCGACATCGCTTTAGCCGAGGGCGGGGAATACGCCGACATTTTCCTGGAAACGTCGCTGAGCAATTACCTTGGGTTTAACGGCGAGCAATTCCAGAATTCCGGATTTGAATCCGTGAGCGGCGCTGCCATTCGCGTCAGCGCTCGCGGCGTCTCGTCTTTCCGCGCCATCAGCGATCTCTCATGGAACAGTCTTGCGCAGGCTGCGAAAGAGGCAGGCGCGGCGGCACGAAGCGACGCGCGTTTGCCGGCGGCTCCGCTGAAGCAATTGCAGTCGCCAAACCTTTACCCCGCTGCCTCGCCGGCACTTTATGAGTCGATCGCCGAGAAGCAAAAGCTGCTTAATCGCCTGGTCGAGGCTGCACACAAGTCATACGAGCATGCTCGTATCGCCATTGCCAACTACCGCGACACCCTTCGTTTTCTTACCGTGGCAACCTCTGACGGCGTCGTCGCACACGATACTCAATCGTTGCTGAAGATTACGATCTCAGTGGCGGCTGCCAATCCAAATACGGGGAAAACAGGGTTTTGTTACTTCAACGGTGGTGGTCACTATGGTCTGGATTATTTTCAGAAACACCCGCCTGAACAACTGGGCCAACGAGTGGCCGAGATCGCGCGTAATCAATTGGAGAGTGTGGCGGCGCCTTCAGGTCAACTGCCAGTGGTGCTTGGGCCCGCCTACAGTGGCGTGTTGCTGCATGAGGCCGTGGGGCACGGGCTCGAAGCCGATTTCAACGTCAAAGGTTATTCAGCCTACTCCGGGAAAATCGGCGAGCAAGTGGCTTCACCACTGTGCACGATATATGACGACGGACGCCGCGAGAACCTGAATGGCTCGATCAATTTTGACGACGAAGGTGTGCCATCCTCGCGAACGCTTTTGATCGATCGCGGCCGATTGACCGGCTACCTGCATAGTCGTGAGACAGCGGCCAAAATGAAAGCACCCTTGACGGGCAACGGCCGCCGGCAATCGTTTGGTTTTCCACCATTACCTCGCATGACGAACACTTACCTGGAGAAAGGTGAAACTCCGCCCGACGAAATTATTCGCTCGGTAAACTACGGCATCTACGCGCGGACTTTCGCGGGCGGTTCAGCCAACATCGCAACCGGTGATTTCACCTTCATCCCGATTGAGGCTTTCCTGATTGAGAAAGGACGCGTGACCGCGCCCTTGAGCAATGTAATTCTCCTCGGGAACGGTCCCGAGATAATGAACCGTGTGGTTATGGTTGGAAACGATCTGGAAATCAGCGATCTCCTTTGGGATTGTGGCAAACAAGGTCAGATGGTCCCGGTCACAGTCGGAACGCCGACGATCAAGATAGAGACGATGACTGTAGGTGGTAACAATGGCTGACTCAGATCTGGCAGAGGCCGCTCTTCGCCTGTGTCAAAAGCGAGGAGCCGAACAAGCAGATGCGCTCTTGATTCGACACCAGGAGAAAGCGACCAGTGTGTTCAATCAAAAAGTGCAGTTCAGCGGTGTAAATGAAACGGCGCGGATCATTGTGCGCGTCTTTCGCGATCATCGCGGCGCAGTGATCCACGGTAACGTTGTCAATGAACAAATGTTGGAAACTCTGGTCGATCAGGTGATCGGTATCCTGCCATATACGTCACCAGACAAATACTTAGGCGGCGCAGAATCTTCCGGGACCGTCGCCAACGGTCCGCTGGAGCTTTTCGACGAACGATTGGCCCAGCTTTCAATAAATCGAGTAGAGGAAATCGCGCTTGCAGCAGAACAGAAAATCAAGGAACAGGACCAGCGAACGGAGAATCTGATCACGACCAATTTACAGGTGCAAACGCAAAACCTGACCCTGCGCACGTCAGCAGGATTCTCGGGCAGTTATCAGCATACGCTCGCCACCTTGGTTGCCAGCGCCGCGATGGACCAGGCAGATCAGAGAAATCTGGGCTCCGCAACTTCCGTGTCGCGTTCTCTTGACGGTTTGGACCTGACTAAGACTGCCGAGCGCGCCGTGCAACAACTGACCCGGACGGTCGGAACACGTCCGGCCCCGGCTGGAGAGTTTCCGGTCCTCTTTGCTCCAACAACGGCTCGGAATATTGCTGCGATGCTGTTTCAGATGTGCAGTGGTCCGGCAACTCTCTTTGTTGAAACTCTGAGTCTCGGCAAGGCTGGCGACACTATTTGTTCGCCACGCCTGACACTCGTGGACGACCCGACCAGGAAAGATGGCATTGGCTCAGCTCCCTTCGATCATGAAGGAGTAAAGCCCACGCGAAAAACGGTCATCGAAAAAGGCGTGCTCAAAGACTATCTGCTCAACAGTTACTACGGGCGATCTTTGCAACGCAGTTCCACCGGTAATGCAATTGCAAATGGTGATGCGCGATTCGGCGTGCGTTATTCGAATGCCTATATCGAACCGGGTGACTCGGATCCGGAAGACATACTTGCCGGTGTTAAGCGAGGTTTTCTCGTGACCAGATTTTTGTCACCGTCAGGGGCCTTGTCAGTCAATTTCACTCAAGCCGTCGAAGGGTCCTGGATAGAAGACGGGAAAGTGGCTTATCCCGTGCGCGCCGCCGCCATCGCAGCGCCGCTGCGCGAAATGCTTGGAAACATCGTGGCTGTCGGCAAGGATCTTGACACTGACGCCGCCATCGCCAGCCCGACGCTCTTGGTAAGCAAGATGAATTTGAGTTCTTTAATGTAAGAGGCAATCAAACTATGAGGAGACAAACAATGCGCCGGCCAATTCTATCGATGATCGTCACCGGAGTAGCTCTTAGTCTGCTGTCACTCGCCGGGTGTGGTTCGACATCCGGCAGCGTCGGTTCCGCGAGATCGCCGGAGCCGGTTACAACCCCGGCAACGAGTGAGAAGCAGCCGGAAGCGGCCAGTGCTCCCGCAACCGCGCCGGCGCAAACAGTGCCGGCGCCGCCAGTCACAAAACAGGAGGCCGCACACGCGAGTCAAGCCAATCGCGCTGAGGAAGCGCTGAAGAAGGCGCGTGAAGCGCTGGGTGGTGAGGCGAAGCTTAAAGAGATTCAGAACGTTACCATCACCGGATCTTTCCGCCGTGACAACAACGGGCAGGACCAGGCCGGAGAGAAGCGCCTTGATTTGTTATTGCCCGACAAGTTCAAGTCCTCCGACACGATCAGTTTGATTGCCGGTATCGAGCTCACGATCGTAAACGCGCTCAACGGCAATCAGGCCTGGTCTGACTCGCGCACAAATGCAGGCAATGCCCAGGTAATGACGATGCGCCGCGGCGGCAACGAGCAACAGAACAGTGAAGAACAGGCCAAGAGATTACGGGCAGAATTCACTCGTTACATGCTGGCGTTATTCTTAATGCCACCGCCTGGTGCCACAGTCGAGTATGGCGGCGAGGCGGAAGCCCCTGACGGACGCGCCGACATCGTGGTTCTCAAGGAAGCAAACGTCGTTATCGGCAAGCTCTTCATCGATCAAAAAACTAATAGACCATTGATGATGACTTACCGCGACGTCGCCATGCGCATGAAGACAATGAAATCCACCGGTGGGGCCGGGGACGTCGATAAACTCACGAAAGAGGCGCAGTCGAACTCGCCTGCCCGGGAAGAGTCGGACATGCAGATGCATTTTTCTGACTACAAAGCCGAGAAGGGAATCATGCTGCCGCACCTGATCACCATAACGGTCAACGATAAGCCGTATGAGGAGTGGGTATTGAAGAGCTTCAAAGTGAACTCGCCCGATTTAACTGCGAAAGCATTTGAAAAGGCTAAGTAAGCAAGTGCGTTATGACGTGAAGATGTCTCCCGCAAAGGCGCAAAGGCGCAAAGCACAAAAGTGGAAAGGCACAAAGAAAGCGCAACGAAACGCGGCAGCGCTTTGCGCCTTTGCGCCTTTGCGGGAGAACATTTGCGCAAGGTCGTGCCGGAGGAGGCCGCTTGTATACTCGCTCTTTTGGTCAGTCCTTCTGAGCGGCGTCGTTTCGTTTACGACATCTCCAATAGCGGCGCAGTCGCCCGCCGGCAGTAACGCTGCCGCATCACTGTCTGTGAAGGTAACAGATCCAAGTGGCGCCGTAATCGTCAACGCCAAAGCCACGTTGAAAGGCGCAAAAGGCCCGGTCCAAACAGCAGAGACTGATAAAAACGGGCGCGCCTCCTTCGCCAACGTCGCTCCCGGCAAATATCACCTTCAGGTTGAAGCCAACGGTTTCCAGGGCATCGAGCTGAAGGACGTGACGATCAAGCCCGGCAACAATGCCCTCGAGTTAAACCTTGAAATCGCCGAGATAAAAGAAGAGGTCGTCGTGTCGACTGATCGGCGCGAGTCGATGACAAATCCTGAAGGTCCGGCCTTTACCACCATCCTCACGCAGGAACAGATCGCAAACCTGCCTGACGATCCCGAAGAGTTGGACCAGGTCTTGCGCGAGATGGCGGGTCCGGGAGCGGTCGTTCGCGTAAACGGATTCAGCGGCGGCCGGCTTCCACCCAAATCTCAAATCCGCGAGATTCGTTTCAAGCTCAATCCTTACGCGGCAGAAAACCATCAGCCCGGATTAGTAAGTGTTGACATCCTGACGAGACCAGGCAGCGACAACTGGCACGGAACATTCAATGTCGGTTTTCGTGACGAGTCGCTCGCAGCGCGTAATGCCTTCGCTCCGGTTCGGGGACCGGAGCAGTATCGACGCTTCGGTCTAACGTTGGAAGGCCCGCTTCTCGCCAAACGCACTTCACTCTTCCTGACAGGTGAAGGTTCGCTCTCACTCGACTCGAAGACGATCGTGGCGGCCCTGCCGCAAGGAGAGTTTCAAGCCCTCGCTCGCGTGCCCGCGCGGTTCCTCAATCTATCGGCGCGGGTCGAACATGTCTTGACGAAGTATCACACGCTGCGGGCGGAATATCAGCGCAACGCCTCGGCGCAAAACAACCTCGGCGTAGGCAATTTCGATCTTCCGGAGCGTGCGTTTTCGAGTCATCAAGTCGAGAACCTTTTGCGCTTCTCCGATACGGGTCCGTTCTACAAACGTTTCGTCAACGAAGTTCGATTTCAGATGCGCTGGCAGGACGTCGCCATTGAGCCGGCCAACCTAACCCCGTCGATTCAAGTCTTGAATGCCTTTAATGCCGGGGGCGCTCAGGCCAATAGTTTGCGCCAAATACGTCAATTCGAGTTTGTCGATAATTTAGATTTCGCAGTGGCGAAGCACGCGATGAAGGTCGGAGTGCTCGTCGAGGGACATCACGAGACAACTGACGAGCGCAGGAATGCTCAGGGCACATTTCTCTTTTCCAGCCTGGACGACTTCACCGCCAGCCAGCCTGTTACTTTTACGCGGCGCATAGGCGCTGGCCCAATCTCATTTAGCGTGTACCGGTTTGGCGGCTTTTGGCAGGACGATCTTCGCCTGCATAAGAGTTTGACCGTAAGCCTCGGCGGACGTTTCGATTTTCAAACCAACGTGGAAGATAACTTCAACTTTGCGCCGCGTGTCGGCGTGGTCTGGTCGCCCTTTGCGAATGGACTAACCACGATCCGCGCCGGCGCCGGAATCTTTTACGATTGGTTTGACACCGATACTTATCTGCAAACGTTGCTGGTGGATGGCGTGCACCAGCAGGATCTCGTCATTCGCAATCCCGGGTTTCCCAATCCGTTCAATGGCAGTGAGGTCCAGGTGTTGCCGCCGAGCCGAATCACTCTCGAGCCGCAATTGAATCTGCCTTATGTCGAACAGTGGTCCCTTGGCCTTGAGCGGCAGATAGCGAAAAAGTTTATGCTGCGCGCCAATTATCTTTATCAGCGCGGCGTTCACCTGATACGCGGTCACAACATCAACGCGCCATTCTTTGGATCACTTCGTCCCGATCCGGCGTTCGGCAACATTAACCAGGTTGAATCGACGGCAAACTCTTCGCTCAATTCAGTCAATATTAATTTCAGCCCGCAAGCACTACGGTCCACCCGGGTTTTCTGGATTGTCAATTACACCTGGTCGAAAGCTGAGAATGAGACTGACAGTCCGCTGGGTCTGCCGGCCAATAACTTTGATCTTCGCGCGGAGCGTGGTCCATCGCTGACGGATTCCCGCCATCGTCTCCTGGTAATTGCCAATTTCAAAATCCTGAATCCCTTGCGGCTGGGCACGATTCTACGA
Source organism: uncultured Acidobacteriota bacterium (assembly GCA_963770215.1). Taxonomy (GTDB): domain Bacteria; phylum Acidobacteriota; class Blastocatellia; order Pyrinomonadales; family Pyrinomonadaceae; genus PSRF01. Next base: position 333,513 of record CAVYOP010000002.1, on the reverse strand, counting down.
GCCGGGTCGGCGACGCCTTTCAACATTACAACCGGCTTTGACGATAATGGCGATACCAGCGTTAACGACCGGCCCGCCGGTGTTGGCCGCAACAATGCTCGTGGAGCTGCTCAGTGGGATCTGAGCGCGCGTCTGAGTTGGACCATAGGGTTTGGCAAGATCGGACAGAAGTCAGACGGAGGGCAACCAACAGTTATCAGGTCGAGTAATAGTGGCGATGCGCTGGGAGCGCTGTCGTCGCTGGGAAATGACAGCCGTTACGGGATGCAGTTTTATCTACAAGTCTTCAATCTGTTCAACCACGCTAATCTAATAAACTTCACAGGGGTTCAGACGTCGCCATTCTTCGGTCAGGCCACGACCGCGTTGCCGGGACGGCGTCTGGAAGTTGGTCTCAGGTTCACTTTTTGAGTCAGGGAAGGTTATAAATAGCCCAGGGCTTCCAGCCGGCTGCGTATCGTAGCCTCGTCATCTTCATCGTAAGAACTATCGCTTTGTTCGGTCTTGGCCTCTTCATCCGCTTGATCGGCTTCGGCTGTGTTACGTAGCGCGTTGTCGTCTTCCGGCTTCGGTGTTTCCATCGCTCTTCTCCAAAAGGGATATTGAGAGAGGATTATATCGCCATAAAAACAAACGCGGAATATTTTCCGCAGACGGGTGGTGTCTTAAATTCAACTCTGCGTTCTTTGCGTACCTCTGTGATCTCTGCGTTAAGAATTGAATTGCAAGCATATCAAACGCAGAGACCACAGAGGTACGCAAAGAACGCAGAGAGGCTGTTCAAATTAAGCCACTACCTGCAGGCGGAGTCTCCCATATGAAAGCCTATGAATTCGTGACTCTCTGGCGCATTAAAGCTCCGATTGAAAGCGTCTGGAACGAGATTTATCACTCGCAGGAGTGGCCTGCCTGGTGGAAGGGCGTCGAGAGTGTGGAGGAAATGCGCAAAGGAGATGAAATCGGCGTCGGAAGTATTCATCGCTATACGTGGAAGAGTAAGCTTCCCTACAAGTTGAGCTTCAACATGCAAACGATTCGGATTGAGCCGCCGCTCTTGCTCGAGGGAATCGCTACGGGTGAATTAGACGGCCGCGGATTATGGCAGTTATCGACCGAGGGCAGGGAAACAATCGTCAGATATGATTGGAGAGTAGAAACGACAAAGCGCTGGATGAACCTCATTGCTCCCATTGCGCGCCCGTTATTCGAGTGGAACCACAACGTCGTAATGAGTTGGGGAGCAAAGGGACTCGCAGAAAGACTCGGAGCCAGCGTTGTCGAACAGATCACGGATTCGGTGGGGGTTTGAAAAGGAAGTTTTGATTTACCCAACCCGAGAGATCGTCGTGCTTAATCGGCACCCAGATCGCGCGGCCGCTCAGTCTTCCTGCACCTGTTATCTGAACGTCTTTTGCATCGGAAGCTAATCGTCCTACTTCTTTCGCCTTGACTCCGGGCGCGGCGCGAACCACCAGGCCGTCGCCGGTATTGAACACGGAGTAGCGTGCGCGTTGGTCCAAACGTCGACCAGTTGCTGGTCCTTTCTTTCCGGTGGCGAGGTCGACAACGACCCAACTTTCCGGCGGCGCATTCTTCGGCGGATCAGCGCCGGTTGAATTGATGCGGAAGTAATAGATCTTCGTGTTGTCCGTAGACCACTCCAACTTGTCGTCAAAAATCACGTCCCAACGCGCGGTGAAGGTTCGTTTCCGCGTCCCGTCGGCGCGAAAGAGAAAGCCGATGTTGTCGGTGCATTCATACCCGCAACCAATCACGACGAAGTTCTTATTGTTAGGCGAGTAGACAATACGATGGACCGACATAAAACCATCACGCTCGCTGTCGAGGATCGTCTTATTGCCCAGCATCACTTTCAGCTTGTCATCGCTGGCAACGGCCCGACTCTGGGCCATCGCAACGGCTGTGTGACTGAGCACCAAAACACAAATCAGTAGCGAAAGCCTGGCGCAGGAGATCTTGTGATTCATATGGTCGTCTGTTTAAGGGATGTGGAGGTGTGTTTACGACTTGCGTCGAGTTTTCTTTGCTTTCTTAGTAACTTTAGTAGCCTTAGTAACTGGGGTAGTGCCAAGAACTTTCTTGAGAGCGTCAGCAACACTCTGGTCGACTGAAAGCTTGAGTTGCTGGCGAACCGTGTCGAGATCGCGGCGCAGGCTGGTCGACTCTGTCCGAGCAGCCAACGCGTCTACAAACGCCAGCCCTCGTTCCACTTCACGCGCCGTCAGAACTGTCTCGTCACGTTCCAGTAACTTCGTGGAGAGATCGAGCAGTCCCATTGCCTCTTTCATCAGCGACTGATCTGCAAGAATCAGACTTAGAAGTGGAAACTGAACCCGCTCGAAGAGAGCGATCAACTCGCGACCGGCGTTTGTCGCCGCCATCTGGCGGTCACGAACAGATCGCAATGTCGTTAACCCGGTCCCGGTCCCCAATAGCGTCGATCCTATAAACTCGATCGCGCAGATCGACTGCTGCATGAGCGAGATTATTCCTGCCTTGATTTCTAGTTTGATTGTCGCTGGATTAGCAGGGTGAAACGACTCACGCTCGTTCAACGTGCCATTCGTATTGAAGACGGGTGGTCCAGTCTCGAAGGCAAAACCATAAGTCTTGCGGAGCGAGGGGTTCGCAATGTGCCGGCTGTATACGTAGTCAGAGCTGGTGCCGGTGGTAGCGTAAAGCTGATGGACCGGCTCGGGCGTGTAGCTGCGATTGCGAACGGCGCGGATGTCCGCCACGATCTGTTGCGAGACTCTTTGAAAGCGCAGTTGATCGCGGGGCAGCATGTACTCCTGGTGGCCCGGCGGATTCAAAGGCGCGCACGTGCCGGTAGCCAGACTCGTAAAGCGTTGCGCCGGATCGGTAGTTTGCGTTGTTGCGTGGCCCCAGGGGAAGAGGACCAGCTCGCTGAATGAGTGAACGTCCAGGAACACGTCGATCCGCTGCGTATCACACAAGTCCTTGATGTTGCGCGACTCAGGCTCGGAAAAGCGATCGGCGCCAAGAAACGTGTTGAAGCATGGGTTGCAGGACGTATTGGTGGTGGTGACGCCCCAAACGATGTCGCAGTTTCTATTGACGTCAACGCCTTCACACGTAGTGCCTGGATTGTCGCGGCGGTTTTGACGCCACAGATCGTCGACAGTCAACACATGCTGGCGTCCATCCGGGTTAGCGCACGGCAGCAACCAAACGTCGAGACCTTCGAGCATGATCTTGATGTCGACGGCGGACCAGGTTCTGTTGCCAAGCGTAATGCCCGTTTCGTTGAGATAAGCGGTAACGAGCTCGAGCTGAAGGTCGGCAATCGCGTCGGGATTCATAAGCTCTCGCGCGTGCATTCCGCCGACTATCAGAATGCCGCGGCGATTGGTGCTGCTGCCTGCATGTATGCGCAACGCGTAAATGGGACGGCCCTCGATCGAGCGATTCGGCATCTCGACGCGAGTGCACAACGCCGGGAAGAGCGTTGCCAGAATGTTCATCAGCGAGTCGAGCTGTGCTACGGTGCGATACATCAGAGTCTTCTAATCACTTCCGCTTGCGGGCGCCTTTGATCGTTTGCACGCTCTTATCGAGCCAGCGTTTGAAAGAGTCGTCAGATTCAATCAACTTCGGATCGAGTGGCTGGACGGGATACGCCTGCTCGAGACGCACTTCGAAGCCCTGGTCCAACAACCGCACGCAATCGGCGGGAGTCAAGAGCGCGCGGATCAGGCCTTTCGGATCGGGGATGCGATCGATATCGAGTTTATTCAGCGCATCTGGATCTGCTGCTTGACGAAGATGGATCGTGGCAGAAAACCGCACGTTGAGAGACGCGTCGGCAGATTCGTTCGAGACGGAGATTTTTGGTGTCTGTTTCTGCGCAGACCTTCGCTTCTTCGACGCAGTTTTCGTTTGTTTCTTTACCTGCTTCATAGAGCGAATTGATTTTGTCACATCTCAGTCAGTTTTGTACAAAAAGTGCGTTATTACGTGAAGATGTCTCCCGCAAAGACGCAAAGCGCTGCCGCGTTTCGATCGACTTTCTTTGCGCCTTTACGGGAGAAATATCCTGCGCAGCGGGAAGCAGATAGCGATTAAAAGTAGTTTTTGTGCAAAGCCGCTCCACATAGACTGCTCTCCTCTCAGACTTCAGAAGATCCCCTGGCCGGGGGTCAAAATCCCATCCGGATCCAAGTGGCGTTTCGAGCTCACGACAGCTCCCCACAAAGGTTGATAGTGTTTCTGCCAGTCGTGTCTCGTCATCGGGACCGAGTCGTTAGGATAACGTTTGCCTCCGAGCATCACGGCACGATCGAAAAGTGCGCGATTAGCTGCCACAAGTTGGGCCACTCGCTCCGGCGTTGGCGGCACTGCGTTCCGCAGCAACGAGAAGATGAAGAAGTGACGGCTGTCGGGTACGCGGAAGAGTGGCGCCTGGAAGAGTTCGCGATTGAATGGATAGATAAGAATCGGTCCCTGCCCAACGTCGTCCACTGTCAGCGTGGCCAACGTCTCCCCGATCAAGGTCGCAGCGTTTTCGGCCGGCACGAATAGATTGACCCAGGGATGCGGCAGTGCCCAGACACCGATTTGGCGCAGCAGCTCGACCAGCGACGCAAGCCGATTGACGTAATCAAAGTAAGTCATGTCCTGCGTCATCTGGGTGCCCGGATTGAACGCCAGCCCGCTCAATAAGCTCGCATCGTCAGGCTCGTTACCGGGCGAGAAGTATTTCGTGGTCTCCAACTGATAGAGCCAGCTTCCCGCACCGTCCGGCACTGCAAATCCCTGCACCGTGTCGAAGCGCCCATCGTCAATCAACTTTTCGAGGTCGGAGAGAAAAGCCGGCAGGCTGCTGTAAAACGCGTGATAGAGTCGCGCATTCGGTGGAGCAGGGATGAGCCGCACACGCGCGCGCACGATGATGGCGAACTGGCCCAGGCCGGAGCGCACAGATTTAAACACCGAGCTGTTTTGCGTCGCCGAACAAGTTATGAGCTTTCCTTCACCTGTGACGACCTGTAACTCGATCACGTTGTCGACCTGCGGTCCGTGACGGAATGCCTGACTGCCGACGCCGCCCAACGAGAGTGTTCCGCCAACAGTCAACTCCAGGAAGTCGACGAGCGTCGGCGGAGTTAACTCTTGCGGAATAGTCTGCGTCAGCAGATCGAGCCAACGCGCGCCGGCGTCAACCAGCGCATTCGTCGGGTTGATCTCGTGCACGGTGGCGAGCGTTGTCATGTCGATCACAACGCCGGCCTCGACTTGCGGCTGTCCCTGCGTGCTATGAGCTTGTCCTCGCGCCGCGATTTGAATGTTATTGCGCCGGGCGAACGATACCAGCTTCTCTACATCGCTCACCAAACCCGGCTTCAATACAGCCAGCGGTTGCCGATGGACGAAATGACCGAAGTCGTCGGCTGCGGCGGCGCGTGAAGCGTCGTCGAGCAGCAGCACGCCGTCGAAGTTCGGAAAGTCTTCGGCCAGCGCAGTCGCGTGATGTTCAATCTCTGCCGCGCTCACCCAGTTACGCAGCCGCGTATCAAAACCGGCAACGACGATGGCGCCAGCGAATGTCCCACGTAAGAATGTCCGCCGCGAAATGTCAGTACTCATCATTTCCTCCGACGTTTGAGTGACTGGTGATGTTTGGGTGATTATACTCCACGCCAGACCGGCAAATTCGCTTAACGGAAAAACACAAGGAGAACGCATGGAACGTAAAGTAGCGAGCGATTACCCGCAGGAGTTATTAGACCTCTTTCACGAATACCAGCACGGCGACATCACGCGGCGCGCTTTCCTCGACGGCGCTGCCAAGTTTGCGGTTGGCGGACTGACTGTCGCGGCGATTTTTGAAAGCCTCACGCCCAATTACGCGTGGGCGCAGCAGGCGCCGCCTGACGATAAACGCATCAAGGTCGGATACGAAATTGTGCAGTCGCCGAATGGCAACGGATCGATCAAAGGCTACCTGGCGCGTCCGTCGAAAAGCGGCAAGCGTCCGGTCGTGCTCGTGATTCACGAGAACCGCGGCCTCAATCCTTACATCGAGGACGTCGCACGCCGGTTTGCGCTCGCTAACTTCATCGCCTTCGCTCCTGACGGTCTGACTTCTGTCGGCGGTTATCCGGGAAGCGATGAGAAAGGCGCCGAAGCTTTCCGCAAAGTCGATGGCAAGAAGATGACTGAAGATTTCGTGGCGGCGGCGAAGTGGCTCAAAGCGCGCTCTGATTCAAGCGGCAAACTCGGTGCGGTCGGTTTTTGTTTCGGCGGTGGAATGGTCAATCAACTCGCCGTGCGGTTGGGGCCTGACCTAAACGCGGGCGTTGCGTTTTATGGACGGCAGGCGGGCGTCGAGGATGTGCCGAAGATTTCCGCGCCGCTGTTGCTGCAATACGCTGGAAACGACCAGCGCATCAACGAAGGCATAGCGCCTTACGAAGCAGCGCTCAAGGCCAACAACAAGGTCTACCAGGTCTACATGTACGACGGCAAACAGCACGGCTTCCACAACGACACGACGCCGCGTTATGACGAAGAGGCCGCGAAACTCGCGTGGTCGCGCACGCTGGAGTTCTTCAATAAGTATTTGCGGTAACAAGACAATGAGTTAGCAGTGTCCCAATTTCCTCTGCGTGTCTCTGCGCTCTCTGCGGTTTCATTCGTGTCGCACGTGTTAACCGCAGAGTTTGCAGAGATACGCAGAGGCTTTTCCTTTAATCCGCCTGCATGCAGAGCTTCTTCATTCAGTACATTTTCCTGATACTGATCATCCTGGCGCTGGTGATGATCGCCAATAAGCTGCGCCTGGCTTATCCGATTGTGCTCGTGCTCGGCGGATTGGCGCTGAGTTTCACCGGCCAGTTTTCAAACATCACGATCGATCCGCAGCTCGTCTTCTTTATCTTTCTGCCTCCACTGCTTTACGAAGCGGCCTGGCAAGTGTCGTGGAAAGAGTTTTGGAGGTGGAGACGAGTCATCACGAGCTTTGCGTTTCCGATCGTGATCATCACTGCCTCGGTGATCGCATTCGTCTCGTATGCACTCATTCCCGGGTTTACGTTAGCACTGGGCTTTCTGCTCGGCGGTATTATCTCGCCGCCCGATGCTATTTCAGCTACCACAATCATGCGCCGGGTGAACGTGCCCAGGTCGCTGATGAGCATTGTCGAAGGTGAAAGTTTGCTCAACGATGCTTCGTCGCTGATCGTGTTTCGCTTTGCCTTGGCGGCTGTCATCACCGGGCAATTTTATTTCCCGGATGCGGCGCTCACGTTTGTGATCGTCGTCGTCATGGGAGTAGCGATTGGTCTCCTCGTCGCAGTTGCTTTTTACGCCGTCCATCGCTGGATGCCCAGCGCGTCAAGCATAGAGATCGTTCTAACTCTCGCAACGCCGTATTGCATGTATTACTTTGCGGAGCACTTTCATTTCTCAGGCGTGCTGGCGGTGGTGAGCGGCGGGCTCTTCTTATCGAGCAGGCGACAGCAAATGCTCACCTTCAAGAGTCGAATCCAGGGAGTGAACGTATGGACCAACCTCGTGTTTGTTATGAACGGGTTGATCTTCCTGCTCATCGGACTGCAATTGCGTTCCATTACGCAGCAACTCGGAGATATAAGCTTCGGCCGGGCCATCGCCTACGCGTTGATCATCTCGCTGGTGCTGATCGTTTCCCGGCTGCTTTGCACGTTAGGAGCTTCCGTCTTCACCACCTTTATGAGCAGGTTTATAACGGTGGCCGATGCTCATCCGGGATGGAGAAACCCGCTGATCCTGGGCTGGTCGGGAATGCGTGGCGTCGTGTCGCTGGCGGCGGCGCTCTCGATTCCTTTAGTTATCAACGCGGGGCAGCCGTTTCCTTATCGCAACCTGATTCTCTTTATTACGTTCGTCGTCATTCTAGTCACTCTTGTCTTTCAGGGACTGACGCTGCCGTGGGTGATTCAAAAAGTTGTGCCGGAAGACAAGTACGCCACGATCCCCGAACATGATCAGGAAGTGATAATTCAAAAGAAACTCGCCGCTGCTTCGCTTCAATTCCTGAAAGACAGATATGGGAATGAGAGAGCGCAAAACGAACACCTGGACAATCTTTTCGTGAAGCTCCAAAGTGATCTGAGAACCCTCAAGGACCACTCTCATGGAGGCAATCACGGAAACGAAGATTCACTGGCCAGGTATCATGCGGTTTATCTGGAATTGCTGGAGCACCAACGAAGCTTGCTGGATGAATTAAACCACTCTGCTGAGTTTGATGAGGAATTGATTCGCAAGTATTTGTCACTGGTCGATTTTGAAGAGCTCAACATTCGCGAGAAACAATTAGAAGACGTCGATTCAACGGATGCTTAGTCGCGTCTGATTATCCTGAAGGCGAACACTCACGACGAGTTTTGCCTGAAGCCCTGGTGGAGTCTTCGAGAATGTTGGCACCCGGCTGAAATCGCACGCGAAGACGCCAGGGCGCAACAAATCGGGAGCTGGATTTGTTGAATGCTGTGTATTAAATGTCGACTGAGTGAGTTTTGAGGAGTTGAAGGATTGAGGCTCCTTGTGAGCGAAGGTTGGCATAATTCACCTCTCTTCGCCGGGGTGGTAGGAGGATTCGAGGTTAGCTTTGATGTCTTCGAGGGTGAGCCAGGCGGGTTTGAATTCTCCGCGCGTGTAGAGGGCTGATTGATCCATGAAGTGTTTGCTCTTCGGATCGCCGCTGGCGCCAAACGTGTGAACGGAGAGCGCGCGAACCTTCGGCCCAAACTCGACGACGCTGATGTAAGTGCCACCGGCGACGCCGTATCGCCGTTTCTGTCCGCGCATGGGGGCAGCATAAAGCGTAAAGACAGCGCCGTCATTGCCATTCACGCCGCTAACGGCGAGACTCGGTCGCGAGTCTTGAAACTCTTCGTTTTTGCTTTCGTCGCGACGTTGAAGACGGGAGATCTCCCCCCACGTAACTTTCCACGTCCCGAAATCACGCTCCAGCGAAGTGATAACCTCGTTAAGCGCTGCCAACTGTTTGTCAGGCGGGACGTCTTCGTCTCCCGACACGCGATCGTGCCAGAGACTGAAGATCGTCATCGCCACAGAATTATTCGCGCTGCGCCGATCCCAACGAACAAGCTCGTCGCGGACTTCACGTAATCGCGGGTTGCCATTTGAGCTTCTGTAACTGTCGAGATCCTGTTTGATTGCCTCAAGCAATCCCGGCAAGCGCTGGCCGGCGTTCATCACGCGCGTATCGAACGCCAGGCGCGTCCATTCTTCAAATGTGAATTTCGATTTGCTCGCCAGGATCTCGCGCGAGATCGCGCCCCGCGGATTGTCGCTCTCCTGAACCATGTACTTCGGAAACTGTTTCGGATCCGGATTGCCGTCGCTCGTCAACAGAAACGGCGTCGTATTACAGTTTTGCATCCAGCCGGTTTTCGGGTTTGCGAGTTGCGGCAGCTCGTCGATCGTGTGATAGCCCTGCCATTCCGTAGCCGGATCGCTGCCGTCGACCGGCTTGGTCCAATCAAAACGCGGATCGCGTTTCGGCACCGCGCCGTTGTAAAGATACCAGGTGTTTCCGTGACGATCAGCGTACATCACGTTGCCAAAGAGCATGTTCAGCGGCGTCATGGCGCGCTTCATCTCCGACATCGACTTCGCGCGCGTCATGTCGTACCACTCGCGCAGCCAGCCATCCGATTCAAACTTCGCCATGCGGAGCGAAAGCATCTTGCCATCACGCGCGGCGACGATTGGACCATGATGTGTTGTGCGCATCGTGAATTTGCGCGTCTCGAAACCCGTCGCCGTCTTGACGCGAATCTCTTCGACGTGCTCAGTCGCGAGGCGATAATCGTTGCCGTATTTGTACGCGAGTGGACGAGCCGGATCGTCAAACGTTTCGAAATAGACGTCAGTTAAATCCGCGGCGTTATCAGTGCTCACCCAACCGCCGCTTTCGTTGTGTCCAACGTACGGAAAGGGAAAGCCGAAGCGCGTGTAGCCGGTGAAGTTCCAACCCCCATCGCTATGGACGTGACCTTCGTAAACCTGGCCCGGGCCGAAAAACGGCAGGTGAGGGTTGATGAAGAGCATCGCGTGACCGGTAGCGCTTTTTGATGGTCCAATCACCCAGCCGTTCGATCCGGTGTGCTCTTTTAGATCGTTATCGATTGCAGCAGTTTGCAATCCGGCGCCGCGCAGGCTGCGGTCGCGGGCGAAACCGTTTTGGTAGTAGTTGTAACGGATGAACGCGAGCGTGTACCACGGTTCGATCTTGTTGAGCAGCCGTGGCTGCACTTCCGGATGACGAGCGAGATAGTGGTTGAAGCCCGCTGCAAACGCGTCGCACAACGAGCGCATGTGCGGGTCCATGCGCGCATATTCCTCGCGCGCCAGGCGGGGAATCTCGAGTGCGTGGTTTAGTCGATCTTCGTCGAGCGTCCGCTGGCCGTACAACTCGGACGCGCGGCCTAGTGCGAGGATGAAGTTTTCTTCGACGCGCCAGAAGTTGTCTTCCGCCTGCGCATAAGCAAAGCCGAACACCGTGCTCGCATCGGTGCGGCCGAAGACGTGCGGAACGCCGTAAGTATCGCGATAGATCGTGACTGATTTAGCGAGCGAGCTGTCGAGGGACGTGTTTTGTGGCTTTGCAATAGCCTGCGCAACAACCTGCGCATGGCAGAGAAGCAAAGCCACAAACAACATCAATATAAGCCCGCGTTGATATGAGCCGTATGAGCACATAGCGGGGACGGAGTGTTAGATCAATTTACCGGGCGCTTCAGTATGTCAGCCAAGGCCAGCAATCGCGTTGAATCGGCTCCTGTCTTTGACTTCGCAGCCGTTTCTAACGACGGCGCGAGACCTTTGAGTTTCGCCGCATCTTTTTTATTCAGGTGTGACGCCTCAGCACCTTGTATCGCTTGCCGAAGCGAAGCGATCTGATCTGCCGGCAGAGCTTGCGACCGTTCGAGCTGATCGACGTACGCCTTCGCCACGACGAGCTTTCGCGGCCATTCAATCTTCTGCTGGTTCTGCACGTTCAACTCGGCGACTTGAACCGTCTTGGCGGCGTCGATCTCGTTTTGCGTCAGAAACTTCGTCGGCGCTAGTTCGAAAATATCCAGGCCGCGCGCGATTTCTGAAGCGTAGATGTGACCGTTGTACCAATACGCCGACCAGTCGCCGGCGAGCACGAGCATGTTCGGATCGATTGGACCACGATCGAAATAAGCGATCTCAACCGGACGCTCTGCGTCGGTGAAGTCCACAATCGAGATCCCGCCCTGATACCAGGCTTGCACAGCGACGTCGCGGCCCGGAATCGGCAGCAGCGAACCGTTGTGCGCGACACAGTTTTCGCTGTCGCCTTGAGCGGCCGGCAGTTTGTAATAACTGGCGAACTTCAGCTTGTTATTCTGCAAGTGGAAGATCGCATCCGCGCCCCACTTGTTCGGATCGGTTGCGCGGCAACGCGCGCCGAGTCCGCCACCCCATTCATCTGTGAAGACAACCTTCTTGCCGTCGTTCGAGAACGAAGCCGAGTGCCAGTACGCGTAATTCGGATCGTTCACTGCATCGAGGCGCTTCGGATTCACCGGATCTTTGATGTCGAGCAAAATGCCGTTTCCGGAACAGGCGCCGGCGGCGAGCCCGAGCGCTGAGTAGACCGTGATGTCGTGACATTGGTCCGTGTCTGATGGCTTTTGGATTCCTGCTTTGCTGTGAGTGCCGCCGTTAGTCAGACCGTTCAGCGCGCCCGTTTGCTGGTTCATAAACAAACGCGGACTGGAAACGATCTGCGCGTTCTGCGGCGCAACTACCGGCACTTTGATCACGTCGATGCGGAAAAGCGCCGTGTTCGGATCCTTGTCCGGCTTTTCACCGGAGCAGCCGGCTAACTCTTCCGATTGACGGACGAAAGAGGTTCCCGAGACGTAAATGTAAACGTTGTCCTTGTCATTCGGATCAACGACGAGCGTGTGCGTGTGCGAACCGCGGCAGGTTTGGATCGCAGCCACTTGCTTGGGTTTGCCGATGTCAGTGATGTCGAAGATCCGCACGCCGCGAAAGCGATCTTTCTGGGCCGGCGGCAGGTGCGGCTTTTTCTCTTCGCCTGCGGCGGAGCTCGCCGATGGCGGCGCCGGCGCAAATCCTTCCGTGCCGCAGTCCAACCGGCCGTTCGGCATTTCAACTGACATGAACATCAGGTTCTTGAAAACGGATACGTCGCCTTGACCACCGGGACAGACCATCGAGGTCAGCAGCTTGGCCTTCGTCGGATCAGAGATGTCATAGATATTGACGCCGTAAAAGTTTCCCAGGAACAGGTGATTGCCTTGAAACGCGAGATCCGAGTTGGCAAACGCGAGTTGTGCAGCAACCAACTGCGACGCCTTGGGCAACTTTGCCGCGTCACCGCCGCCGATTTGGCCCAGCATCTTTTGCACTTTCGGATTATCGGGATCGTTGGAGCCGAGTTGAAACGCATCGGGCTTCTTGAGCAGCAACACGTGCTTGATGCCTAACGCGGCTTCGCCGGCGTCGTAAATTCCCGGCGTGAGTTTCGCGCGTGGATCGCTCGTGTCTGAGCCGGTCATTCCGTCCGGTAAAGGTGATGGCTTTTCAGGAGCAAATGGATCTCCTTCTTCTTCCTTTGCGGGTTTGGAGTCAGGCTTTGTCTCCTGAGAAGGAGCAGACGCCGGTGTTTGGGCCAGGGCGCCGGCGACAAAACACGAGCACACAACAAAGGCAACTAATAGTAAACGGAGGGCGACATCCTGTATTCGATTCATTGTTTTTCCTCTTTGGGTTTTTCTCCCAGCATCGTTTGCATAATTCGTATCTCAGCGCGTTGGCCGGTATCGACGTCGGTTACAAAATTGAATAGTTCAGCATCCTGGCCTGCGCCGGCAGTATCAAACAAGTCCTTAACCATATCCAAAGCACCGTTGTGATGTTGAATCATCCCGGTCAGGAACAGATGGTCAAACTCCACGTCTTTCGCTTTGCGTAACTCTTCCATCTGTTTTGCGGTAAGCATGCCGGGCATGAGCATCTGATCGTGCGAGTGATCCATGCCGTGCATTGCGTGCATGGCCGGCGCGGTGGTTTCTCCCCTCGTCGTCAGCCACCGTTTCATAAACTTGATCTCGTCTGATTGCGATCGGCTGATGCGCGCGCCGAGGGAGTGCAGGTCTTTGTTTTTAGTGTGCGAGTCGATCAAGGCCGTCATCTCGACCGCCTGGGCATGGTGCATGATCATGTGTTGCATGAACTGCACGTCTGCCGGGGAATATGGCGGCAACGTGGCCTTGGTAGACGAGGGAAGCGCGCGAGTGGGTTGGCCCGGCGCGCCGGGTTGGACCACCACTGGTGTTTTGGGTTCAGCCTGCTGTGCGTTGATTGTCAGCGGTAACAACAAGCAGGCGAGAATAATTCTGATTACGGACTGCAACATAAGCCTGGGCGCCGGAGTGAGAGCACTTCACCGGCCCTGAATCATTACGCAGAAGAAGCTTAACCTTATCATAAGTGGTCGTGGAAGCGCGTGTCGAGGTTGGTGCTTGAGGAGTTTGGTTCAATCTGGTATCAATCTGTCCACCTTCCCCCAATATTCGCTATTCACAACTATCGTGATCCGCACGAAAAGGAGCGAAATAATGGACGAACTGATCAAACGCATCACTGAGAAGACAGGAATTTCCGAAGACCAGGCGCGCTCAGCCGTGAACACCGTATCCGGTTTTTTGAAGGAGAAGTTGCCGGAGCCGATTGCCGGGCAAGTCGACAACGTTCTGAGTGGCGCCGGCGGCCTGACCGACACACTCGGCAGTGCTGCTTCTAAGGTCGGGAGTCTCTTCGGCAACTCGTAGTATTCATTTCCTGCTTGAAAGAAACTCCGGCAGCTCGCTGATGTTTTGCAGCACTGCGAGGGGTTCGTATCGATCGAAGTGCTCTCTGGGCGTCACACCGGAGAGCACGACGATCAACGGCACTCCGGCTCGTTTAGCCAATTCTGCATCGATTACGCTGTCGCCGACATACACGATTGATTCAGGTGAACATTCGAGTCGTTCAAGCGCCTCGAACAATCCTTGCGGGTGAGGTTTATGGTGTTTGACGTCCTCACCGCCGATGATGAGCTGAAAGCCGTGCAGCAGATCTTCGCGTTGCAGGACCCCGTGTATGCGGCGGCGGTACTTTGTCGAGACGATGGCAAGTCTGAGACCTTGTTCGCGAAGTTTTTCAATCATAGTGGGAACTGAATCGTAGAGTACGGTGAGGTTAACCATCACGTCGTCTGCTCGTCGCACAAACAACTGGTGGAACTCTTCGCAGCGATGTGGTTCGTGGTGTTCGCCGAGCGTCAGGAAAGTCTCGTGTAACGATAAGCCGATCGTGCGGCAGGCAGCCTCCGCTGAGACTCGGTTGAGTCCCATTTCGTCAAGCGCAAAATTGATGCACTCGAAGGCGCCCTCGGATGAATCGGCCAGGGTGTAATCGAAATCGAAGATGACGGCTTTGATGTGGTTCATTGTTAATGATGTTTCTGATAGACAAGCGAGTAGCGCCATAGCAAATGTCTTTTCACACTCGCACCAGGCAAGATTTCATCCGCCAGCGCCTGCATCTCGTTTATGGTTGAATAAGAATCATGTTTGCCATGTTGTTCCCATGCCTTGCGAACTTCTGCCGGTGGTTGTAATCGACCGTTATTCAGCAGTCGCAAAACTGGGCTCACCCCTAGAGCGACAACATCAATCATCCGTTCTCGGAGACTGTCCGACTCAACCAAATCCAGGACTACTAATATCCCGCCAGGCTTTAGGGCATCTCTCAACTTCACGAACAGCTCACGCTGTTGCAGGTGATGAAACGTAGCGATCGAACAAATGAAATCGAAGTGTGCCTGCGGAAGCTCCCACGTCATGGCATCCGCCAACTTGAATTCCAAGTTCCCAAACTCGCTCGACCGCTGTCGCGCGACTCGAATCATTTCCGCCGACAAATCGATCCCGATCACTGGCCCGCAACGCTTCGCCAGCAGCCTCGCAAACGCTCCCGTCCCACACCCAACCTCGAGCGCCTTCTCACAATCCCGCGGAACGTATTTCAGTAGAAACTCGTGATAGTGATTATTCGCCGTCCACCCCTCTTCGTCGAGGAGTGCCAGGCGATCGAAATCTGCTTCGATTGAGTGCATCGTACATCATTGACGCGACTGCATACGGAATTCACACCATCTGCGTTGACGTGGGTTTGTCGAGGCTCTTATCATTCAAGCTATGCGAACTGAACGAGTGGACATTGATCAAGCACGAAACCAGTTAGCCGACTTAATCGTCATTGCCTCAGAAGGCGGCGAAGTAATAATTGTACAAGATGGGAAGCCGCTGGCACGCTTGATCAGGCGCCACTGATCCAGCCGTTTACAAGTCTATGCGTCCTGGCGACGCAGAGTTCTCAAGTGATGAAGACTCACTTGCTTGGGAAGCAGACGGCTGGGAGGGAATTGCGTGAAGCGTGGCGAAATCCGCTGGTACATATTTGCACTTCCTGACAAACGCCGTCCCGTATTGATCCTCACTCGCGACGAAGTTATCGATGACCTAAACGAGATCATCGTCGTCCCGATAACCCGAACAATTCGTGGATTGGTAACGGAAGTAGTTCTTACTCCTGATGACGGAATGCCGGTTACGTCCGCTCTCAACTTCGACCACATAGCCCAGCACAGCGTAAACGCATCGGTACGCTAATTTGTAATCTACCTGAACAACGATGGACCGATGTACGGCGTGCGGTAATGATCGCTTGCGGCTTCGCTCCGAGAAGTTCTTAAGTCTGTACGATCTCCAAGCCAAGCACGTCGCTGTAGAAGCGAACGGATGTTGGCATGTCGAAAACTTACAGCAGAGCGCATACACCATGATAGACGCGCAATCACCTGCGCGTTTATGCTAAGAGCATGGACCGGGACGAAATCATCCGCGTGTTGCGAGCGTTTGAGGAGGCGGGACTTGAGTATGTCCTCATCGGCGCAGGCGCGATGGCATTTCATGGCTTGGTGAGGGCAACTGAAGGTCTTGATCTCTTCATTCACGCCACAGCCGAGAATGTCGAGCATCTTCGCACAGCGTTGCGAGAAGCATACGACGACGATTCGAGCATTGACGAGATCTCGTCGGCAGATTTATTGGGTGACTATCCCGCTGTGCGTTACCACCCTCCGACAGGTGATCTTTACTTTGACCTGCTTACTCGCCTTGGAGAAGTAGCCAGCTTCGAAACCGTTGAGACTGAGATTAAAGAAATCGAGGGTACTCGAGTGAGCGTTGCGACACCAAGGGCGCTTTATCGCTTGAAAAAGGGGACTGTTCGACCGCAAGATCATGCAGACGCGGCGATGTTACGTGAGCGCTTCGATTTGAAAGATGAGAATTGATATGCGGGTGCAGAAGTTTCGCTCAATTGAGGAAATGAACAAAGCGTCAGAGCCCGAGTCAAGCGAACCGCCCTTTGAACGTTTCCTGCGCCTGTGCGCCCGCTACTGGGCCATCTCACCAAAACGATATCCGCGCGGGGTCTTCAAGTTTCGCACAATTGAAGAAATGCAGGAGGCTCGCAAGAAGTATTCAGTCTGAATTTTAGCGCCGATCCTAAATTTACTCACCGATAATCTTCACCAGCACACGTTTCCTGCGGCCGCCATCAAACTCGCCATAAAAGATCTGCTCCCAAGGGCCGAAGTCTAGTTTTCCCTTCGTTATCGCGACGACGACTTCGCGGCCCATCACCTGACGTTTGATGTGAGCGTCGGCGTTGTCTTCGCCGGTTTTATTGTGGTGATAGCGGCTGACGGGCTCGTGAGGGGCGATTTGTTCGAGCCAGGTTTCGTAGTCGTGATGAAGGCCGCTCTCGTCGTCGTTGATGAAAACAGACGCAGTGATATGCATCGCATTCACCAACACCAAACCTTCAACCACACCACTCTCCCGCAAACATTCCTCAACCTGCGGAGTGATATTGATAAACGCCCGCCGTCCCGGCACGTTGAACCATAGTTCTTTACGAAAGCTTTTCATTTTATTACCCAGCAACGAGTTCGTACGAACGCACACGGGCGGCGTGGTCGTAAATGCTCGTTACGATCATCAACTCATCCGCATTCGTCAAACGGATGAATTCTTCCAACTCTCGCCGCACAGTTTCAGCAGCGCCCACGAATGAATACTTCAGCATGTGTGACGCATGGTGTTTTTCGATTGGAGACCAGTAGTCGTCGATGTTGTCGATTGGAGCCTGGAGCTTGCCTCCGGCTCCTCGGACGAGATTGGTGAAGGATTGTTGGATGGTGGTGAAAAGGCGGCGGGCCTCTTCGTCCGTATCGGCGGCAACGACGTTGACGCCGACCATTGAGTATGGATGGTCCAGTTGTTTTGAAGGTTTGAAGTTGCGACGGTAGATGTCGAGAGCGGCGAGGAGAGCGTCGGGGGCAAAGTGGGAGGCGAAAGCGTAAGGAAGTCCCAGCGATGCGGCGAGCTCGGCGCCAAACGTGCTCGATCCCAGGATCCAGATCGGAACTTCAGTCCCGGCACCCGGAACAGCACGCACCGCTTGCCCTGACTTCACTTCGCCAAGGAACTGCTGTAGCTCTACAACATCCTGCGGAAACTCATCAGCACGACTCGGATCGCGACGCAACGCACGCACTGTTCCTGAATCAGTTCCCGGCGCCCGACCAACTCCCAAATCAATCCGTCCCGGATATAGCGAATCAAGCGTCCCGAACTGTTCAGCGATCACAAGCGGCGAATGATTCGGCAGCATAATGCCTCCCGAACCGACGCGAATTGTCGACGTGCCGCCCGCGAGATATCCGATTACAACTGACGTCGCCGCGCTGGCAATACCCGTCATATTGTGATGTTCGGCGACCCAGTAGCGCGTATACCCAAACCGCTCGGCATGTTGCGCAAGATCGAGGCTCTTCCGCAGCGCCTCGCGTGGTGTTTCACCAAGAATAACCGGCGCAAGATCGAGTATCGAGACGGGTATCAAACTTAACAACACCTCTAAATACGTTCAAAAAGCTCGACTGCGATAGTCGCGCAAACTTCCTTAACGCGGTTCCAGTCATGCCAACGCGGGTGCAGGTTTCGATATTCGCTTAAATCGGTTTGCTGTAAGTCAAAAGGCATTGGGTTTGCCAATTGGACCTGCAACTGCTGCAAAGGCGACTCATTGCTGGCTTGCGGATAGAGTTTATCGAACGATTCGAGCACTTCCTTTACCCGGCTCGCTCCCAAGCGATCCGAAAGCGCTGCAAAGTCCAGGTAGTCTCGCGTAGCATTGCGCGTGAGAATTAGCACCGCCTTGATGCGAAGTAATTCCTCCTCCGTTGGAACGACAAGTCGCACCTGACCAACAGAAATCTCTTGTGTCTCCAACGGCGTGTCGCGAATCATCTGTCGCACACCTGTTTCAATCCCATCGAGGCTACCGAGTATCAACACCGGTCTCTTAACACGAGCTGTACGCCATCCTGCTACTGCTTCCAGTTGCGCAAGCACCTCATCAAACCTCACACGAAGATCCGGTAAAACGTGATCCGCATCTCGTGAGAGACGATGTTGTGTAAAGATAGCCACGGCGGTGCCTCCGCCGAGAGTGGCGTCAGGCAGATCTTGCAAGTGTGCGGCTGCCGAGAGGACTTGTTCCCAGTCAGGCAAATTGCTTTCGGACATAGATGTTCCAGAAGTGATAACGCTGCGCATACGGATCCGATAGGTGAGGTTTAGCTACTTCAAGGATTCGCTCTCGGATCTCCGCATGACTCGATGCTGCGTCGCGAAGCTGTTTCCAGTCTTCAAGCCGGCCGCGGGCGATTAGGTCATCGATTGCGGCGAGCGTATAACCAGAATGATTCAGATGGCGATGCAACATGCGTTCGAATTATACGCAGTTTGTATGATCGTTCCCAAAACACCTAAGTGAAATTCGACTTGATCCACGAGAGGATGCCTGACCATTCCGAAGACGACGACGTGTAGCTGCTCACGGAGTTCTTCATGGCCGTGATCGCTGCCGGATTGTAGTCGTCCAATTCGATCGGTTGCGAGAGCGGCACGTTTGCGCGTTGATAGCGCGTGCCGAGCAGTTGCCCGCATTGATACGCATCTACTTCCGACGTTCCATCCATCAATGCACTCAGCAAGGGAATACTCGGCGTGTAAGTGCTCTGGCCGTTGTTAGTGCTGGTCTGCGAAGTGGGCCAGAACCAGAAGAGTGGACCATCGTTTTCAGTGCCGATCACAGACTTGCTGACGAGCGAAGGCGGGTAACAGTCGAGCACGTTGCCCGTATTCAACGAAAGCATCCAAATGTTCTCCAACGGAACGCCTGATTCCACGAGGGTCGTAAGCGCGATCGTCCCCGGATTGTTGGCAAACAGACCGCCATCAGAACAGAAACCATAAGTCGGATGCGGGTACGGCGGGAAGTAGATCGGCGCTGCGCTAGTGCTCAGCGCGGCGTCGATGACGAGCGTCCCGCCGCTGGTGTTGCCCGAAATGTTGGGCAGGTTGGTCAGTTGCAGCGGCGTCCAGATGTTCTGCGAGTTGCACAACTGAAGCGTGTTGACCAGAACGTACCGTGGATTGTTGGCAGGAACCAGACTGTCGAGCGTCGCGTTCGCCGAGGCGCCGAGAACATTCGCAATCGTCGTACGGAGCCCGGAGTTGTCATACCAAACGCAGATTAAGTCGAGCAGATGTGTCAGGATATATTGCCACCAATCGTCATCCGTCACGCTTGCAGGCTGCGGAGGCGGGGTCGGCGGATTGGCGCTCTTGCCGGACATGCATGTGCTCGGCGTGAAAATCGCGGCGCCATCAGTCTCGTAGAGTGAGACGATCTCATCTGTCGACACGTTCGACGCTAACGCAAGCGAGATGATCCCGCCGGTGGAAGTTCCTGCCAGCAAGTAGACGTTGCCCAGAAACGAAGGGAAGCTCTGGTTGAGGGTTTGCAGTAACAGCGCCGGGATAAGACCGCGAATTCCGCCGCCATCACACGCCAGAATCAGGTACTTTGAGTTTGAGGTAGTCATCGATCAAGTCCCCTTTGTATGAGAGTTTGTTAGCGAGGTAAGCCGCGATTATCGATCGATTTCTCTTACCTAGCAACAGGCCATAAAAATCAGGCCAGAGGCCGAACCAAGGGCATAGCCCAATTTACTACCACTTTCTACGGCAAGGCAGAGCCTTGCCTCACATCCGGCGGCAGAGCCGCGGTAAGGAGAGACTCATTTAGGCAAGGCCGTTATGTTAGGAAGACTCATTTAGGCAAGGCCGTTATGTAAGGAGAGACTCATTTAGGCAAGGCCGTTATGTAAGGAGAGACTCATTTAGGCAAGGCCGTTATGTTTAGGAAGCCTCATTTAGGCAAGGCCGTTATGTAAGGAGAGACTCGTTTAGGCAAGGCCGTTATGTTAGGAAGCCTCATTTAGGCAAGGCCGTTATGTTTAGGAAGCCTCATTTAGGCAAGGCCGTTATGTAAGGAGAGACTCGTTTAGGCAAGGCCGTTATGTTAGGAGTGACTCATTCAGGCAAGGCCATTATCGATTTTGCGGAGGGGGAATCGAATATTTGATAACGCGATCGCGGGCGACGACGAAGAGCTCGTTTTTCTCGTTGACGACCATGCCGAAGGCCATGCCTTTTTGTTCCTGGAGCGCAAGGAAGCGGCCGTCGGCGTCAAAGACCTGAATGCCTTTAATATCGCCGACGTAGACGCGGCCGTAGCCGTCGACGGCGATCGAATATGCAGCGCGAAGCTGGCCCGGTTGATCGCCTCCGCCGCCGAAGCGATTCATAAACTTTCCATCGCGGGCGAACTTGAAGACGCCGTTGTTGAATCTGCCAAGCGCGTAAATATAGCCCGACGCATCAACCGCCACTCGCATGCTCAGCTCAGAATCACCACTCGCGCCGCTGATCGCCTCGGGAATGGTCCGCACAGCTTTGCCACTCGCATCAAACGTAACAATGTCGTCGCGGCCGCTGTGCATCGCAGTCACTAACCCACCATCTGCTCCCGCCGACACGTCGTCAAATCCCCGTCGTTCGTACTCCAGTTGACCAATCTTCTCTCCCGTTTCGCCGCGATAAAGTGCGACGCCTCCGCCATGCACAGCGTAGACTGTGCCTTTGCGATCGGCGGCAAGCCCGCGCAGAATCGTCTTTCGATCCCCGATGGACCATTGACTCAGAAACTTGCCCGCCGGATCGAAGACTTGAATACGTCCGCCGATATATTCGCCGACGTAAATCCGTCCTTCGCCATCGACGGCAATACTGCGGGCGTCATTAAACATGCCGGGACCGATTCCTTCGCTGCCAAAGGTGAGCAAGGTGGTCGCAAACGTGGGCTTGCTTTCTTTCGGAGGTACAGGAGGCCGGGTGGGAACATTAGGCGATTCTTTAACTGCGCGGCTTACGGAGTAGAATGCCGGCGCCAGTATTCCAAGCGCAGCGAGCCCGACGATGACGGCAGCCAACAACGGGAGCGCCAACAGCAACCAGGCCCACTTGGGAAACTTGTTACCTGAAGCAAGCCCGAGCTGAATGCGGACCACTTGCGCCGGTCTGCCGGCGTCTTCGTCCGGAGCGATCAACTGGCTGTGACAATAATCACAACGTATTCTCGGTTGCGGGCTGAAAGGATCTGCGGAACGCTCAAACGCTACGGGCGCTCCACATTTTGGACAATCAAAAGTTTTCGGCATATGCGTTCGACAGTATTAATACTACAGCGGAGTCTTGATGATTATGCGTAAATTAAAAATAGTTGCAATCGCCATCTTTCTACAACTGCATTTTGGCGCGGGTGATGGTTTGGCCCAGACCAGAATGGCGCCTATCACTCGCCAGGAAACACTGCGCGGCTCAGTCACGCCGGAACGCGAATGGTGGGACTTGCTGCATTACCACCTGAAAGTCGAGTTTCTGCCTGAGACGAAACGTCTCAAAGGGTCCAACGAAATCACTTTCAAGACGCTTAAACCCGGCAACAAAATGCAGATCGATTTGCAGCCGCCGCTGGCGATCACAAAAGTCACTCACGGCAACGCGCAACTCAAATTCGAGCGTGAAGGGAATGTCTACTGGTTGACATTCGATAAAGATCTCCCGCAAGGAGTGGAAGACAAGGTCGAGGTCTTTTACGAAGGCGTTCCGGTGGTCAGTAAAAATCCGCCGTGGAGTGGCGGGATAACCTGGGGCAGAGATGACCTGGGCGAGCATTTCATCGTCACTACGTGCCAGGGCATCGGCGCAAGCATCTGGTGGCCCAATAAAGATCATGGCGCCGACGAACCCGATCGCGGGATGCAGATCAGCGTCACGGTGCCGGAAAATCTAACTGCCGTTTCCAACGGTCGCTTGAAGAAAACGGACCATGACGTTGCCGCAAAGAAGAAGACGTTTCACTGGGAAGTCGTGAACCCGATCAATAACTACGGCGTCAACGTCAACATCGGCAACTACGTGTACTTTTCCGAAAAGTACAAAGGCAAGGGCGGCGTGTTGGACCTGGACTACTGGGTGCTGGCCCATCAGAAAGATGCCGCTATCAAGTGGTTCAAAGAAGCTCACCCGCACGCTCGAAGCGTTTGAGCACTGGTTTGGAAAGTATCCATTTTATGAAGACAGCTACAAGCTGGTTTCAGTTTCGTATCCCGGCATGGAGCATCAAAGCTCGGTTACTTACGGCAACTGGTTTCGAAACGGCTATCTGCAACGCGATCCGTGCAGCTGCGGCGTCGGCTTCAAGTTTGACTTCATCATCGTTCACGAATCGGCGCACGAGTGGTTCGGCAACAACATCTCGATGAAAGACGCGGCCGACATGTGGATCCATGAAGGCTTCGCGAATTATTCCGAAAACCTCTTCGTCGAGTACCACTTCGGGAAGAAAGACGCGGAAGATTACGTCGTCGGCACGCGCCGGGGCATCAGAAATGACCGCCCGATCATCGGCGTCTATGGCAGCAATCGACAGGGTTCGGGAGACATGTATCCCAAAGGCGGAAACATGCTCCACACCATTCGCCACATCATCAACGACGATGCGAAATGGCTCTCGATCCTGCGTGGACTGAATGCTGACTTCTGGCATCAGACCGTCACCACGGAACAAATCGAATCGTACATTACAAAGAAGGCCGGCATCGATCTCAGCAAGGTCTTCGAGCAGTACCTTCACACGACAGACATTCCCTTGCTGAAATACAGCATAAGTGGCAAGACGCTCACGTATAGCTATGAAAAGGTTGTTCCCGGCTTTGCGATGCCGATTCGCGTCAACATCAACGGCAAGGAAACGGTGCTCACGCCGAAGGCAGAAAAACAGACGCTCGATTACGCGGAAGAGATCAAAACGTTTGAGGTTAATCGCAACTTCTACGTCGACTCAGAGAAGGGAAATTAATGATGATGTCCTAATCTGGAAAGTATTCTCTCGGCGTATCTCGGCGTCCTCTGCGTTGAATATGAGCGAAACGCAGAGAGCGCAGAGAGGCGCAAAGATCGCAGAGTTCAGATTAGTACACCACGGTAATTAATTCTTGATCGACTCCCGCAAGCCGAGCGTGCGAATCAAACGATGCAGGTTTGTCGAGTGAATGCCGAGCAGCTTTGCGGCATCGGTGTAGTTGCCGTTCGCTTGCTGGAGCGCCTGGATGATGTGCTTCTTCTTCATCTGGTTAACTGCTTCGTGATAGTTCGGTAGGTTTTGCGGCGTTGGGCTGGTCCCTAAAAGCGACTCCGGCAGATCGTCGGGCACGATCAGATCTGTGTTGCCCAGAACGACAGCGCGTTCGATCGCATTCTCCAATTCGCGAACATTGCCGGGCCAGTCGTAGGCCAACAGACAGTTGCGCGCCTCGGGAGAGATGCCGCTGACGAGTTTCTTGCACTTCTTGCTGTACTTCGCAACGAAATAATAGGCGAGTAAAGGAATGTCCTCGCGACGCTCTCTGAGCGAAGGCAGCGTGAGCGAGATGACGTTGAGACGGTAGTAAAGATCCTGGCGAAAAGTCCCGGCTTTGATCGCTTCTTCGAGGTTTCGGTTGGTGGCCGCAATGATGCGCACGTCAATGCTGATGGTGCGCGTCCCGCCAAGTCTTTCAAACTGGCGCTCCTGTAAGACTCGCAGCAGCTTCGCCTGCGTGAGAGGCGTCAGTTCACCGACTTCATCCAGAAACAGCGTCCCGCCATCGGCAACTTCGATCCGGCCTCGCTTCTGTGCGACCGCGCCGGTAAAAGCTCCTTTCTCGTAGCCGAAGAGCTCGCTTTCCAGCAGTGTTTCCGTCAGCACGGCACAGTTCAGGGCCACGAACGGTTTCGCCGAGCGTCCGCTGTTCGTGTGAATGGCATGGGCCACGAGCTCTTTACCGGTGCCGCTTTCGCCACGCACCAGGACCGTAGCATCCGCCGGCGCGATCTTTTCAATGAAACGGAAGACCTCACGCATGCGCGGACTCTCGCCGATCATGTTGTGCTCGAGATCCGTCTCCTGGTGCAGGCGTTGATTCTCGCCTTGGAGCCACTGCAAATGCTGAACGTTCTCGATTGCAACTGAGGCGATCGATCCTACCGCGGTCAGGAGTTGCAAGTGACCTTCGTCGAGCGCCATCACGGGACTTGTGGTGTCGAGATAGATCAGTCCGGCCACGCGATTCCGGATGACCACCGGCACGCAGAGCAGCGAACGAACCTGCGCAGCGACGAGGCTCTCAGCTTCGCGTAAAAGTTGATCTCCCTGTGCCTCGATACACAGTATCGCCGCGCCTCCACGCAGCACTTTCTCGACGACGGAGCGGCTGATGCGAATCGGCTGTTCAGTTTGAGACTTTTTATCCGTTCCGTGTGAGGCGATCAATTCTTCCGAATCTTCCTTGACGAGCAGTATCGCGCCACGTTCGGCAGGGATTGTGTCGAGAACAGTTTGCAGCAACGAGCGCTGTAGCTGATCCGGATCGCGAATCGTGCTCAGCAACGTGCTGATTTTCAACAACGCGTTCAGGTCGCGAGCGATACGCGCATCGGCCGGAAGCCTCGCGACGACAGCAGCCGGCTCCAGGTACAGCGCATCCTTTCGCTCGAGACGAATCGTCGAAGGATTAACTAACTCGGCGTCGCCAAGCTCAACCGGGCTGTCTGAGGCTGCGGTTTCAACCTCCTCCGAAAGAAATAGAAACCGCACGCTTCCCACTGCGATTTGATCTCCATTACTCAAAGACTGCTCTCCGATCGGTACTGCGTTGACGAACGTGCCGTTGTAGCTCTCCAAATCGACGACCCGGAACGAGTCGCCATCTCTTTTAATGACGCAGTGCCTTCGGGAAACAGAGTGGTCACTGACGCAGATGAGGTTGGACGGCTCACGGCCGATTGAGACTTCGGCTTCGGTTAAAGCGAAAGTCATTCCTTCGACGGGTCCGGAGATAGCAATGAGTCTTGGCGTTGTCACGGGAGCGTCAGTGTCAGTTCGGACAGTCCGGAGTGTCAATTATGACATACATGCTGATGCTAAACGCTTTCATTTTCGTCGAAATGCGAAGAAGCGCATTGGCACGACGATGGCAATACGTGAGCTGCCGCCGGCGTTAAAGTTTCTCGCCGGATCAAGCAAACAAACCCCACCTTAGAAGGAGAATTAAAGATGTCAACAGCAGCAACAGAAAACGTCGAGCAGGCAGCCAAGAAGGCATTGGCTGCGGCCGTTGGCGGAGCGACGATCGGTGTCACCCCCGCACCGGCTCCGGAGCTCAACGGCCTGCAACTACAAGTGCCGCAGGCGCCGCCAGTGTACTTGGTTGTCAACGGCTTCAGGCGCTGGGTGCCAAATCCTGATACCTACAACAACCTCTTCAAGTCGGGCGCAACGATCATTCAGGATCCGCACGCCGGTGTGGTGTCTGAAGGTCCGGCGCTCACGTCCGGGGCGATCCTCGCCAAGGCCGACGGGCGAGATCCGATCTATCTCCTGACCAACGGAGTGAAGATGTGGATCCCGAGCCCGGCCATTTTCGATCGCTACCAGTTCGACTGGGGAAAGGTTAAGACCCTCTCGACGGTCGTGATCGATTCCATTCCCAATGGACCGGACATCGAAGGTCCCCACTCGTAAAACCTCCCCCACAACTCCTCACCAGGAAGGCCACGCCGCATGGGGCGTGGCCTTTTTGCTTTTGCTATGCAGCTCTCTTCACAAATACCGCTTAGCCTCAAAACAAGTGCGGCTTTGCCTCAAAAGTCTCACGCCGCGGCTTTGCCGCCGGATGTGAGGCGAGGCTTGCCTCGCCGGCCCCGCTGACTGGTTCCCTGGGCTGCGCCCTTGGTTCTGGCTTCGCCCAATGTTTATGGGCCATAGGCCATACCATGGGCATAGCCCGAGTTTTGTCTTTAGCGAACGGCGAGGCCGAGCCTCGCCTCACATCCGGCGGCAAAGCCGCGGCGTGAGACTTTGAGGTAAAGCCGCGGCAACAAGACTTTGAGGCAAGCTCAGAAATGCCGAAATGCGATGGCCCTCGTAGAGCTTTCACGCTTGCTCTACAAGGGCCGGGGCCGTCGCGTCTCGGGCTCTTAATTCAGTATCGGGTCGAGGTCGAAGTTGACGAGGACCTTCGGGTTGTCGCTGGTGAAACTGATCTCTACGATCACGTTTTCTCCTGCTGTGAAGAGCACGCTTTGGGGAGGCTCGGAGAAAGTGGTTTTAGCGACGAACCACTCTGGTTCTGTCGTCACGTGAAATGGAACTTCTCCCGAGAGGACGACCAGAACGACGTCATTGGTAAATGGATCGCCCTCTTCCCTGACGGTGAGCCGTTCCGAACCGTAATTGATTGTGACAACGGCCAATTGGTCGGGGTGATCCTGAGGGAAGCCGACTGGCTTGCCGCCGTCACGGATCACCATGTTCCTGATTCGTCCTTTGAACATGGAGTGTGACTTCTCCCAAGTGAGTCCTGGTACGCTCTCAAGAAAGGGCATAAAGTCGGAAGTTATTTCGACGGGCGCCCCATCTCCAGGAGGGATTGGATCTCCGCCGCCACCGACTTTTATGATCACCGGTGTCGTGGGGAAGTCTCTCAACGGGCGAAGCTCAAGTGCTGTTTGTGTTTGTGCGCTCATTTTCGTTGCTCCTTTCGAGATTGAAAATTAGTTGTTTGCTCCCGGCAGGAGTTCGTCTAATTGCTTTCGATAACGCTGGATGTCCGGCCTGGAGAGATAGCTGCTGTACTCGCTTGTTCCCAGTGCTTTTTCGAGAGCTGTCAGAAGACCTGCCGCGCGCGCGGCGTACTCATCGACTTTTGCATCGTCACGCTTTCGCCGGCTTGCTTGCGCGGCGATGAGCCAGGCACGCCACTCGGAATGACGGCTGCCCAAACGAGCAAATGTTTCCTGAGCCTGCAACGCTGACGTTAACGCGTTCGCCGCGTCGCCATTTGCTAACAGAGCTTCGGCAAGAGCTAATTGCGCACTCGCAATGAGTATTGGCTTACGTGCGCTCGTTGCGATGTCGAAGGCTTTCTGACATTTCACTATCCCTGCACGTGATGTACCAGAGTTAACTTCGGCCAATCCGTGTGTGTAAGAGACGAGGACCGACAAGTCTTTGTCCTGTGTATCGCCAAGCGCTGAAGCCTGGCGGCTTTCGCTGATAGTCTCGCCGAAACGAGACTCGCTGAGGGCCATTTGCGCCCGGCACAGGTGAATCCATGCGAGCAGTTGCTTATCAACTCCGCCGGGCCGGCTCGCAACGTCGAAC
This sequence comes from uncultured Acidobacteriota bacterium, assembly GCA_963770215.1. GTDB lineage: Bacteria > Acidobacteriota > Blastocatellia > Pyrinomonadales > Pyrinomonadaceae > PSRF01. The sequence continues at coordinate 305,664 of CAVYOP010000002.1, read as the reverse complement.
GCTTGCTTGAGTGCGTCGCGTGCTTCTGCGTAGCGACCCAGTTGCCATAGCAAGGCAGCACGATTGACAAGGTCGTAACCGGTCTTCGGCTCGAGACCCAACGACTGGTTGAGTTTGTAGCTCTCATCGTAATGGCTGAGCGCTTCGGTGAATCGTTCCTGATTGGAGAGAAGCAGACCGATGGCGGCGTGAGTATGGGCCACCTGGGCCGTATCGTTGACCTGTTTCGCAAGCTGAAGCTGATCGTTGAAAGACTCGAGAGCTGCTTCGTTATTTCCTTGCTGCTCGTTGGCATAGCCGAGCAGCAGCAGAGCTTGTAACGTCTCACGGCGGAAATTACCTTGCCTGTAGAAGGCCAGGGCAGGTTCGATATAAGTCACGGCTTTGGCGCCGTCGCTTAGTTGGACCAACAGGCTGCCGAGGGAGAGCGACGCTCGCGCCTCGGCGCGCCGTCCCTTGTTTGCTTTCGCAATCTGAAGCGCCTGCTCGAAACGTTTTTGGGCTTCGCCGTATTCACCACGAAGAAAGAGCGCGTTGCCGATGTCGATGAGGCCGTGCGTGGTGAGGTTTTCCAATTGTTCGGCACGGGCGAGCTCGAGCCCTCGCGTCGAGTACTGCTCGGCGCGAACCGTGTCGCCCAGGCTGTAAGAGGTATTGCCCAACTGGATTAAGGTTTTGATCTGCTGCGGCTTGTTATCGATCGTCAAAGCGAGGTCGAGCGCGCGCTTCAACTGCTCCTGCGCCTCGGGCAGCTTGTCGTAGACGTTTAGTAAAGCTCCACGTTGATAGAAAACTTCCGCCGTTCCTTCGACATTGCCTTCCGCGTCGTACAACGCCTGCGCTTTATCGAACGCAGCAGCAGCTTTCGCTTCGTTCTGTTGCTGGCCGTAGAGATTGCCTAAGCGCACGAAGGCGGCAGCCGCTTGTGCGTCTCGACGCGTAACTTCCTCGTACGCATCGGTAGCGCGCTTCGCCTCCCTGGCTCGCTCGTAGGCGCGACCGAGATCGAAATACGCAGATACTTTCTCACTCTCGGGGAGTCGCCGGACAATCTCTTCATAGTTCTCGATTGCGCCTTGATAGTTGCGGCGAACCACGGCCGTGATGGCTTGCAGGTAAAGTAAGTCGAGCGGAGGGAGTGCCGAGAGGTTCGGAACGAGCTCGGTGACGCGCAACATCTCATCCGTTGCTCTTTCCTCGTAGTCCAACTCCATCCACGTCTCAGCCAGGCGTGCGTGGGCCAGCGGATATCGTTGGTCCACCTGAACAGCCTGTTCGAACGATTTGCTCGCTTTGAAAAAACTGCCGTTACGCAGCGCCTGGACTCCCGTTTGGTACAGACGTTTTGCTTCCGCCGATGGCTCGTGAGGGCGCGCGCGCCAGAAGGAGATCCACACGAGTGAAACTGCGATGACGAGTACCAGCGCGGATAGGGCTAACACCGTAGTGCTTTTTAACTGTGACACGTGCGCCAATGAAGAACGTAAGTGTGACGTGATCGATTTCAGCTTTGTGTTCTGCCAAAGGGCTTGCGAAGAATTGAGCTCAACCTTGTTCAAGTCGTCGAGCAGTTCTTCCGCGGTTTGATAACGAGCGTCGGTTTTCTTGGCGAGTGCTTTCAGCGTGATGCGATCTAACTCGGGCGTGACACGCGGATTTATTTGTGACGGCGGCGCGGGATCGTCGCGGATGACGTTCGCGAAAATCTCGGCCAAAGTGTTGCCTGAAAAGGCGGGCTTACCTGTCAGGCATTCATAAAGCAGCGAACCAATTGAAAAAATGTCACTCCGCTGATCGACGGCGATGCCGAGAGCTTGCTCCGGGGAAACGTAAAGAGGAGTGCCGACGACGACGCCTTCGAGCGTGTGAGTGGCCGATGCGCTCTTCTCCGATCCGCTGTGTCGTCAGACCATTGGTTTCTGTGTGCTTCGCCAATCCGAAATCGAGCACCTTAACTTCGTTGCGCTGATTAAGGACGACATTCGACGGCTTGATGTCGCGATGAACAATGCCGTGCCGGTGTGCTTCGGCGATCGCTGCAGCGACCTGCTTGATGATCGCGATCGTGCGCTCGAGCGGCAATGAATCCTGGCGCAGCAGATCGCCGAGACTCTGCCCGTCGATCAACTCCATTACGAGGTAAGGCTGTCCGTCTTCCGTTTCGCCGTAATCGTGAACGGTGGCGATGTGCGGATGGTTGAGCAGGGAAGCCGCGCGCGCCTCGCGCAGAAATCTCGTTCGGAAATGTCTCTTACCTGGGGCCGCTGCAAGTTTCAGTGATTTGATCGCGACGCGCCTGCCGAGCACCGTGTCTTCGGCGACGTAGACCGTTCCCATTCCTCCCTCGCCGAGTTTGCTGATGATGCGATAGTGAGAGACAGTCTGGCCGATCACTGTCGGGGCTCTCCTTAGACGAGGTCTGGATTGAGAGGTAAGTCTGGGAACTTCAAGAAACTGAATGGAAGCTGGAATATAAAGAAAACCTGCCAGGCACGCAAGAAATTTGCGGCAAGAAAGCCGTTCGGTTTCGTTGAGCCTCACTCCGAGTGCGCCGCAATTTTACTTGGCCCGCCGCGGTTACAAGACCGCTTGTTGGTCCAAGGACCAACCCTTCCTTAAATCCCTCAATTTAAAAGCGTTAAGTGCGTTTATGAATGATTAGCAGACAATTAGGAATTCGTTAAAGACCCTCCGCGACACCCTCACCTATAGTCCCGCCCACGTTGCTCTTTCAAACGTGCGATGGCGGTCCCTCGGTTATCGACTAAGGAGTTGCGAGACATGTCTTTTAAGACAAAACACCCGACAAACTTTCTCATTGTCTCTCTATCAATTGCGTTATTACTGACAACCTCTAACAGCCTGACTCTGGTCCAGCGCGCACATGCTGCGACGACTACCAAGAGCTCTCGAATTCAACAAATAGACAAAATCTCCCCGGTCCTGAAAAGCAGGAACTACAGACCGGATGAAAAACTAACAATCATCGTTACCCTCAATGGTCCAATCAGCGGACGTCTCGACACCTTTCTGGCCCAAAGCGGAATTTATCGACGCCGAGAGATGCGAACTTTCGGCACGCTCTCAGTAAACCTGCCTTCCAGAATGATTTCCGAGCTGGCTACCTTTCCGGAGGTCGAGCGGGTGCTGGCGAACGACGTCGTGAGGCCGCTTGGTCACATTTCAGTTACGACAGGCACAGAAGCCGGGCAAGCTGCGGCGAGTACGGCAGGACGCGGAAATATCGACGGTTCGGGCATCACGATGGCCATCCTGGATTCCGGCATCGACGTCAATCATGCGCAGTTCGCGCAGGCGGGGGGCGCCTCGCGAGTTGTCGCCAGTGTTGATTTCACTGGTGAAAACCGCACTGACGATCCTTACGGACACGGAACGTTCGTCGCAGCAGCGGCGGCCGGTGGCACTGGCGCAGGCACTGCTTACAAGGGAGTCGCTCCCGGCGTTCAGTTGCTGAATGTTCGGGTCCTGGACAGTGAGGGTGAAGGATCAGTTGAGACTGTTCTTGACGGGCTCGACTGGGTCGCGACTCACGCCCTCGAATACAACATTCGCATCGTCAACATGAGTCTCGGAACCCGCGCTATCGAATCTTACAAATACGATGCGCTGTGCCGTGCCGTACGCGGGCTCGTAAATTCCGGCATTCTGGTGTTTGCAGCCGCCGGAAACGAAGGAAAAGACGCTGAAGGACAAAAGGTTTACGGCGCGATTCACTCGCCCGGCAACGAACCTTCGGCATTTACTATCGGAGCGTCAAATACCTTTCAAACCGACGATCGCGACGACGACGGCGTCGCCACTTATAGTTCACGCGGTCCCACCCGCAGCTATTGGACCGATGAATACGACATTGTTCATCACGACAACTTGTTGAAGCCTGACCTCGTGGCCCCCGGCAATAAGCTGGTGTTCGCGCAGGCCCCAAACAATGTGATCGTGACGACCAATCCGAGTCTCAACGAATCCACATCAGGCACTCACGCCACCTTGAAAGTAATGAGAATGAGCGGGACGTCAGTCGCGACGCCGATTGCGAGCGGCACGGCTGCGTTGCTGCTCCAGCTCAATCCGAAACTCACCCCGAACATGGTCAAAGCGATCATGGAATACACGGCCCAGACGTTGGACGGCTTCGGCGTCCTCGAGCAGGGCGCCGGCCAATTGAACGTTGAAGGCGCCATGAGAATGGCGTCACTGGTCCGACTGGATCTGACGTCAACGGCTCAAGTCGGCGCCTCGCTCTTAACAGACACGTTTACGGCGTCGTCGTCGTTCGCCAGTAGCAGTTTCAACTGGGGCGGCATGATCGTCCGTAAATTCAACATTATGACCGGCGCCGGTCTGATGACCCGCTTTCAAGGCCCATATTTCACGGGCGAATTGCTCGGCGACGGTTTCCTGATCAATGACGGCCTAATCATCAACCGAGGTTTTCTCCTTTCCGGAGGCCAGCAAATCGTTGGCGGCAATATGCTTTGGAGTCAGAACGGCTTCGTCGCCGACGGCTTGACTCTCTCTGATGACCCGCTCATCACAGACGCCGTCGACACCTCAAGCACAGCAATCACTTTCGATGACGACGTCGTTTCGGACGCCATGTTGCGGGGCGAGCCGAGCGTAAGCTCGAATCAACCCTACGACGGAATAATTTTGCCGGCAGGGATACTGCTCTCGAACAATCAGACCCTGTCAAACGGCGCTTCCTTTACCTACAACCAGTTGAAAGGTGACGGCATTTTGATGGGCTCGGGAGAGCTCACCGCGAATGGTGTCACCATCTCCGACGCCGTGATGGTTTCCGACGGAATCGTCTTCGGCGACGGGATAGTTTTCGGTGACGGAATAGTTTTCGGCGACGGGATAGTCTTCGGCGACAACGTAGTGTTCGGCGATGGGCTCATCTTCGCCAACGGGATAGTTTTCGGAGACGGAATAGTTTTCGGTGATTGATAACCTTCCGGGTTAATCCCCTCAATCACCAGTTCTGGAGAATTGATGACAATCCTTGGAAAGTACTGCAAAGGGTATCCGTTGCGTCAACTTCGTGAGTTTCCGGGCTGGTCGGAAGATGCAAGAAACGCTAGAACGGTAACCGCAGAAGTCGATGGTGAGATAGTGGAAATGCCAAGGGAACTAGCTGACACAGATTACGTCTACGTGCAGCGGAATTACACAGTCACCGACGGCATCTTCATCGACGAGAACATTATCTTTAAAAATGTGACGCCCGAGTGGATTGACTTCTGCCGCAACGTGCTGGGATTCATGAGCGACAGTGAAGAGCCCGTGGATTCCGGCAGTTCCGGCGAGTCGGGCCAGTAAAGCAGAAAGTAGTGGCTTAATTTGAACAGCCTTTTCTGCGTTCTCTGCGGGCCTCTGTGATCTCTGCGTTTAATATGCTGCAATTCAATTGTTAACGCAGAGATCACAGAGGCCCGCAGAGAACGCAGAGTTGAATTTAAGACACCACCAAGCAGAACGCCTAACGACGGGGTAATTCCTCGCTCGAAGCAATATTTCTGTTAGTCTCCGTAAGCTTAATATGGGGCAAAGTTCCCAGTCTGGAGGCTTTAGGGAAGTTTGCCCCTCTTTAGGTGTTGCTTTCCACGAAACCCGCTCGTATCATCACGAAGAATCAAGCCAGGAGCATAACCTACCGCGACACGTTCTGTATTCATCAGGCGGGTTAGCCAAACGCGTTACTTCAGGAGTTCATTAAAGCCATGATCCTGAGCCTCAGACAATGAGCATGGGTTGTTGACGGGATTACCAGAATCCCACACCGTCGCCGAACAATTGCGCCTCCCAACTCAGCCCTGACAATCCATTCGTGTAGTTTATGCAAGCTAACGTTCATTCCAAGATCTATGAGTTCAAGGGGTTCCGCCTGGAGGTAGCTCAACGCCGTCTTATGTTCGATGGCAAACCCGTCATAATCAAGCCAAAAATATTAGATCTGCTGCTGTTTCTGGTGAATGCGCCCGGGTCAGCTCGTCGTCAAGGAAGACCTGATGAAGCACGTCTGGGCTGACACGATCGTCGAGGAAAACAACATCACCGTCAGCATGTCGATCCTGCGCAAGACACTGCGCGAGACCCTGGGCGACGGTCAGGATACACGCGAATTCATCGAGACTGTGCCCCGGCAGGGGTATCGCTTTCTCGAAGAGGTGATTGAACTATCTACGGAGAGGAAATTCCCCAAAGACGGCCGCCCGGTGCACACAGAGACGGAGTTTCAGGAAGAGCCAATCGATTCGCTGGCTGTGCTGCCGATACCGGGGACGGGCAGCGATCCGAGTGTCGAATATCTCTCGCAGGGAATTACTGAGAGCATTACAAACATGCTTTCGCGGATTCCACGGCTGCGAGTGCTGGCGTGCAGCACCGTTCTTCGCGTTGTTAAAAAGAACGTCGATCCACAGGAAGTCGGCGTCACATTAAATGTCCGGGCCGTGATGATGATTCGAGTGATGAAACTCGAAGAAAAACTCATCATCAGAAGTGAACTGGTTAAAGTCTCCGACGGATCTCAGCTTTGGGGCGAGCAGTACAATCGCAATCCTTCCGACGTGCTGGCCATTCAGGATGAGATCGCCAAGGCCATCTCCGCGAGCCTGAGATTCAAACTCAGCCGGCAGGATCAGATCCGCCTCAGTAAACAGCCAACAGATAACATCGAAGCGTACAATCTCTACCTCCGCGGCCGTTATTTCTGGAATAAGTACGACAAGGTGTGGGTGTTGAAAGCGATCGAGGCTTTCAAACAGGCGATCGAGATCGATGCCGATTACGCACTCGCTTACTGCGGCATGGCCGACGCTTATTTCAGGCTGTCGAACATTTATTTTCCGCCTTGCGAAGTGCTGCCAAAAGCCAAGGAAGCCGCACTAAAAGCTGTTGAAATCGACGAAAACCTGCCGGAAGCACATTCGTCGCTGGCGTTGGTCAGCGTCTACTACGACCACGACTGGGAACGGGCGGAAAGAGAATTCAGGACGGCGCTGAAGTTGGACCCGAACCTGATCCTCGCGCATCAACGGTACGGGTCGTATCTGACGTTCATGGGTCGCTTCGAGGAAGCCATCCGTCACTACGAGACTGCTCTCGAGATCGATCCGTTCTCGCTTCAGAGCAACATGAACCTGGCTACGACATATTATCTGAGGGCAGAATACGACAGGGCCATCGACCACCTGACCAGGACGCTCGAGCTCGAACCCAACTACATCCCGACCCACTTCGTCCTGGCTTGCGCCTACATGCAACAGAACCGTCTGATGGAAGCGATTCAGGAATTTCAATTTGTCTACAAACTCGATGACGAGCATTACGTCGCGCTGGGGTTCATGGGACACGCACATGCGCTGGCCGGTCAACGAGCCGAGGCTGAGACGCTCCTCAATATCCTCCAGGACATTTCTTTAAGGAAATACGTGTCGCCCTACAGCATGTTGATGATTCATCTCGGGCTCGGAAATCATCCGCGCGTGTTTGAGCTCCTGGAACAACTCCTGGACGAACAGAACGACTGGGTGGTCTGGCTCAAGGTCAGTCCGGAGCTCCGGCCTCTGCGTGACGATGCGAGATTCAAGAACATTCTCAGGCGTGCCGGGTTCCCGGATTGAGCAGCGAAAAGCCCCGATAATTCCTCTCGCACCCGCCTTACTCACAACCCATCCCGTTAAGAAACAATTAGCAATTGGTTAAGTACTTCTTTGCCCCACTTTCTGTACTCTCCATATCGCCCCATTTCATCCTTGTGAAGCTTATGCAAACAGGAATAGAAGCCATGGAACAGACAGAAGCATTGGTTTTGGAATTTGAAGGAGAGGGAACCCCTGGCGCTACAGATCCTCTCGCTGAAAAATTCGGCTTGAAACAGCTCCTTGGCAAGAGCCCCGTTTTCCTTTCCGAGATAAACAAGATTCCCCTTGTCGCGAAATGTGAAATTTCGGTTTTGATTTCCGGCGAGACAGGCACGGGAAAGGAGATGGTGGCGCGCGCTATTCACTATCTCAGTCCGAGAGCCGGCAAACGTTTTGTGCCGCTCAACTGTGGCGCGATTCCGCTGGAGCTGGTCGAGAACGAATTGTTTGGTCACGAGCAGGGCGCATTCACCGGCGCCTCCGGATCTCGCATCGGTCTGATCCAGGAAGCGGAAAGAGGCACGCTCTTTTTGGATGAAGTTGATTGTCTGCCCGCGTTGGCCCAGGTGAAGCTGTTGCGCTTCCTGCAGGAAAAAGAATATCGCCCGCTGGGCAGTACGAAGATCAGGAAAGGCGACGTCCGCATTATCGCTGCGTCAAATGCGAACCTCGAACAGTCTGTCGCCGCTGGAACTCTTCGTCGCGATCTCTACTATCGCTTAAACGTTGTTCCGATCGTTCTGCCGCCGTTGCGCGAGCGATCGAGTGACATACTTATGATGGCCCATCACTTCCTCGCCGAGTACGCTGCCAAGCTCGCCAGTCCAGCCGAGAGTTTCTCGCCTGAAGCGGAGCGCAAGCTGTTGCTTTATAGCTGGCCCGGCAACGTCCGCGAGTTGGAACACGTGATCGAACGCGTGGTGGTGCTTAGCGCGAATCGAGTTATTCAAGAGCACGAGCTTGTGTTTCCCGGTAACAACGATCAACTGGCGCGGCTGTCGTTCCGCGAGCTTAAAGCCAACGTGGTTGCAGAGTTCGAAACGAAATACATCCAGAACCTTTTGATCGCGTACCGGGGAAACATCTCGCGGGCAGCTCAGGCGGCGCAAAAAGAACGGCGCACGTTCTGGCAGCTCGTCCGCAAGTACAAGATCGATGTTGAGCAAATCAAAGCGGCCTACACTTTGTGAGGTGTGGGCTTTTTCGTGTTGTGGTTAGGGCACGTTTGCCATAGCAGAATCAAGAAAATAAGGGAATTCCTTAGAGGAGATTGTGGAATGGTCATTGCACTAACGCATTAAGTCTTAAATTCGAATAACGATAACGAAATCTGTTTTAACGATTTGTTCAGAAGTAGTTTTAGCAGTGTTGCCGGAGTCGAAAGGCTCTGGCGGGTTTCCCGACTGGTTTGTTGATTGTCTAAGTCGCGCGAAGTCACCGGGCTTCAAGTGCGGCAGCTTTGCCTCGCACTCAACTGGCGGATCAAGAAAAGGAAGTTGAACATGTCGACCGCAATCGCAGACACCCTTCACTGGTACGTGATCCATACTCATCCGAAACAGGAAGACCGCACTAACAGCAACCTCCAGGCGTCGAGATTGGAAACATTGGCGCCGAAGTATCGAGTAAATAAGTACAACGAGTTTACGGGACAGGCGACTCGCCTCGTTAAGCCGCTGTTTCCGGGTTACATCTTCAGTCGTTTCAAATTTAACGAGCGGTACCATCGCATTCGTTTCACGCGTGGTGTCCACAGCCTGATTTGCTTCAACAGCGAACCGACTCCGGTAGACGACGAGATCATCGAGATGATCCGAGCGAGAATCGGCAACGATGGTTTCGTTAAGACCAGCGAAGAGTTGAAAGTCGGCGACGAAGTGAGAATCAAGGAAGGTCGGTTCGAAAATTTCTGCGGCGTGTTTGAGCGCGAGTTACCGGACGCCGACAGAATCAGCATACTCTTGAACACGATCCAGTTTCAGGCGCACGTCGTGGTCGATCGAAACCTCGTCAGCAAGATCTCCTAATCTGAGCTCTGCGGCTCTCTGCGATTCTCCGCGCCCTCTGCGTTTCGCTCATATTCAACGCAGAGGACGCTGAGAGACGCCGAGAATACTTCGAGTTTAAATCATCATGGTCCAAGCAGTTGCGACATCAGTCCCGTCTGTGCGGGTTAATGCAGTCAGTGTCAGGCTTATGGCCGCCGTGCTGAGTTTTTTGTTCATCGTGTTGGTAGCGGTGCTCAGCCTCTATGTGCAACGGCCACCGGCGCCCGTGCCGGCGAACGCTCCGCAGGCTGACTTCTCGTCAGCGCGTGCCCTCGAGCTCGTGAAAGTGATTGCCGCGAGGCCGCATCCGGTCGGATCGTCCGAGCATGCACGTGTGCGCGATTATCTTGTTACGCAACTCGCCGGTTTGGGGGCGCAACCTGAAGTGCAAAACACTTCGACTGTCGACGAGAACGGTATTCCTTATCGCGGAGCGAATGTCTACAACGTGCTCGGCCGGATTCGAGGCGCCGATAACAGCAAAGCGCTGATGCTCGTCAGCCATTACGATTCTGTTTCCACTGGACCAGGCGCAAGCGACGACGGATCTGGCGTGGCAACAGTCCTCGAAACAGTGCGGGCGCTAAAAAGTGGACCACCGTTGAAGAACGACGTGATCGTGCTTTTCAGCGACGGCGAAGAGATCGCATTGCTTGGCGCGCAGGCGTTTATGAGAGAGCATGTCTGGGCCAAGGACGTTGGGTTGGTGCTCAACTTTGAGGCTCGCGGCAACCGGGGGGCGGTCGCGATGTTCGAGACGAGCAATGGGAACGGCCGTTTGATCGAAGAGTTTGCGAAAGCCGCACCGCATCCGCTGGCGAATTCGTTTTTCTCCGAGATCTACAAGATACTGCCGAACTTCACTGACCTCGCTGTTTTCAAAGATGACGGCCTCGCAGGGATGAACTTTGCTTTTACCGAAGGACTCACGCATTACCACACGGCGCTCGACAACGTCGAAACGATCGACGAAGCGAGTCTACAACATCAGGGAACTTACGCCTTGGGCCTTGCGCGACACTTCGGCAACGTGGATCTCCGAAACATCACGGCGCCGAACGCTGTTTACTTCAATCCTTTCGGGTATACGTTCGTTCGCTATTCATCATCCCTGGTTCTGCCGTTCGCGATCCTCGTGACGTTGATCTTCATCGCCGTCGTCGTGCTCGGATTCAAACGCCACCTGCTTACAAAGCTCGGTTTGGTGCTCGGAGTTGTCAGCTTTCTGGTAAGCATTGTCATTTCGTACGCCGTGGTTTCAGTTGTTTGGTGGCTGATTCGCAACCTGCATCCGGGTTACAAAACGTTCATCATGGGCGACGTTTACAACAGCAGCGTTTACATGATCGCGTTCGTTGCGCTTTCGCTTGCGCTGACTTCCGCGTTCTATTTTCTCCTTCGCCGCTGGATCGGTTTTGAGGACCTCGCGATAGGCGCGCTGACTGTTTGGCTGCTGCTCGTGATCGTGACGAGCGTGTTGATGCCGGGCGCGAGTTTTCTCTTCACCTGGCCGCTGTTGTTCAGCGCTGTGGCTTTGGGCGTAACCTTTTTCTTCAACGAAGAGAAACGGGATGCGGTGAAGCGTGTCGCGGTGTTGTCGATCGGCGCGATTCCGGCGCTGCTAATCGTCGTGCCGATGATCTATGCGATCTATGTCGGATTGTCGTTGGGAATGGCCGGCGCGTTGATCGTGCTCGTGGTCCTGCTGGCGGGATTGCTCGTTCCGCACCTCAGCATTATTCCCGCTTCGGTCAGATGGGCGCTGCCGGCTGTGTTGGCCGCAGTCAGCGTTGCGTTGTTGATTGCGGGGAGTGTTACGTCCGGCTTCGATCGCAATCATGCGCAGGCTAATACGATCTTTTACGGATTCGATGCAGATGCGTCCAGGGCTGTCTGGGCCAGTGCCGATGAACGGACGGACTCCTGGACGCAACAGTTCTTCAATTCGCCAAATAGCGCGCCTTTAGCAGAATACTTCCCGTTCAATTCGAGATCGTTCTTGCAGTCTCCGGCGCCCGTGACCGAGCTCAGTGCGCCCCACGTCGAAGTCGTAAACGATGAGACGAGCAACAATGTGCGGACCTTGCGCTTTCGCGTGAAGTCTTCGCGGCAGGCGGAAGTTGTTACCCTCGCGGTCGATGCTGATGCGCTGGTTACGGCTAGCAGTGTCAACGGCAAGGAGATCAAAGGCCCGTATGGACCAGGCACTCCCTGGGCGCTTCGTTATTTCGGACTGCCGCAGGAAGGCATTGAAGTCACGCTCGTAAGTTCCAAACCGGGAACGCCGATCAACGTGAGGGTCGTGGACCAGTCATACGGCCTGCCGACAGGGCCGCAAATCTCCGTGCAGCCTCGCCCGGATTACATGATGCCGTCCATTCGCCCGTTCACAGATTCAACCTTCGTTACGAAGTCTTACAAACTCTAATCCCCAAATTAAAGCCGTGGTACTCGCTGAAACCTGTTCACACCGGGTCCTGACTCAGGACACGCTTGTTGCGCTGCTTCGTCGACGTGCAGTCGAGCAGCCGGGTCGCGTTGCGTATACGTTTCTGTCAGACGGCAGCGACGGCGAAACGCAGCTCACGTATGACGAGCTGGACCAGAAGGCACGCAGCATCGCCGCTCAGCTTCAGTCGTATCAAGCGGCGGGCGAGCGCGTTTTGCTGCTCTATCCTCCGGGGCTCGAATACATCGCGGCGTTCTTTGGTTGCTTGTACGCGGGCGCGATCGCTGTTCCGGCCTATCCGCCGCGACGAAATCGCAGTCTCGAACGGTTGCGGGCGATCGTCGCCGATGCACAAGCCGCGTTCGCGCTGACGACAGAGACGATCTATTCACGCGTGCAGCCGTTGCTTACCGAAACTCCAGACTTGTTGGCCGTGCGCTGGCTTGCGACTGATGTTGTTAGCGATCGAGCTTCTGATTGGCGAGAGCCGCTGATCTCTGACGGTTTGCTTGCGTTTCTCCAGTACACGTCAGGCTCGACGAGCACGCCGAAGGGCGTGATGGTCACGCATCGCAACCTCTTGGAAAACCAGGAAATGATTCGCCAGGCATTTCGACAATCAAGCGAATCCGTGATCGCCGGCTGGCTGCCGATGTATCACGACATGGGATTGATCGGAAACGTGTTGCAGCCGATGTATCTCGGCGCGTCGTGCGTGCTGCTGTCGCCCGCGAGTTTTCTGCAACAGCCTGCGCGCTGGTTGCAGGCAATCGCGAAGTACAAAGCGACGACGAGTGGTGCTCCAAATTTCGCTTACGACCTTTGCGTCAACAAGATCGGGGACGAGCAGCGAGCGGCGTTGGATTTGAGCAGTTGGGCCGTGGCGTTCAATGGGGCGGAGCCGGTGCGTGCGGACACGATGAAACGATTCACGGAAGCATTCGCGCCGTGTGGTTTCGATCCGGCAGCGTTCCATCCTTGTTACGGTTTGGCTGAAGCGACGCTGATCGTTACCGGCGGGCGTCAGTCGCAAGAGCCGTTGATCGTTTCGGTTGAAGCGAAGTCACTCGAACACGGACGCGTGGTTGAAGATGCTTCAGGTCGAGCGCTCGTGAGTTGTGGTGAAGTCACAGACGAACAGCAGATCGCGATTGTAAATTCGGTGACGGAACGCGTTTGTGCTCCGGGTGAGATTGGCGAAGTTTGGATCTCCGGTCCTGGTGTGGCAGCCGGCTACTGGAATCGTCCCGAAGAGACGGCGCGAACTTTCGAGGCTTCGTTGAGCGATGCTGGTCCATTCCTTCGCACCGGCGATTTGGGATTCATCAGCCGTGGCGAGTTGTTCATCACGGGCCGCAGCAAAGACCTGATCGTGATTCGCGGGCGCAATCATTACCCGCAGGATCTCGAGCTCACGATGGAGCGCAGCCATTCGGCGCTCCGGCCGGGATGCGGCGCGGCGTTCTCGCTCGACGTTGAGGGTGAAGAACGTCTCGTGCTGGTCCAGGAAGTTGATGCCCGGCGTGCGTCGTCGACGGAAGGCGTTATCGAAGAAATCAAGCGGGCCATTTTTGAACAACACGAAGTCGCGCCTTACGCGATTGTTTTGCTGAAGGCCGGCAGTGTTCCGAAAACGTCGAGTGGAAAAATACAACGTCATGCTTGCCGCGCCGAATTTCAGGCAGGACGTTGGGACGTACTCGACGAGTTGCGTGAGACTGCGATCCGCCAATTTGAGGGAGTTGGCTCGATCGCAGTCCCGCGCAGTATTGCCGATATTGAAGCGTGGCTCACGCATCATCTGGCAACGAGGCTTGGTCTGAAGCCCGCTGAGATCGATCTTCATCGCTCGATTACCAGCTACGGTCTTGATTCACTGGTCGCGCTTGATTGGATACACACGATCGAGCGGCAACTTGGAATCGAGATTTCAGTGTCGGCGATCCTGGATAGTCCCAGCATTGCGGAGTTGGCCCAACAACTCGATGTTTCAAAATCGGCGCTGCGGATTCAAAAGGCAATTGTAAACGGCGATGCGCCGCTGTCTCACGGACAGGAAGCGTTGTGGTTTTTGCACCAGTTGGCGCCTGAAAGCGCTGCATACAATCTTGCTTTCGCGGCCCGCGTGGAGGGTGATGTAGATACCTCAACAACGTTACGCCCTGCTCTTGAGGATCTGATTGAGCGTCACCCTTCGCTGCGGACAACCTTCCATAGCGTCAATGGCCGGCCGGTGCAGCGTGTTCACGAACGTCGCGAGAGTATGTTGTATGAAGTGGATGCGAGCTCGTGGAGCGAAGCCTTGCTTGACGAGCGTTTGTCGGAAGAAGCTCATCGTCCGTTTGATCTGGAGCATGGTCCATTGCTGCGCGTTTATGTCTTCCGGCGGGCGGCGAACGAATCGATACTCCTGCTTACCGCGCACCACATTGTTGTCGATTTCTGGTCGCTTGGAATTCTGATTGACGAGCTTGCCGCGCTGTACGAAGCACGAGCGTCGCAGACGCGGGCGAACCTCCCGGCGCTGCCAGTTCAATACACCGATTATCAACAGTGGCAAGACTCGCTGTTGAAAGGTGGCGAAGGCGAGCGTTTGCTGGAGTTCTGGCGTGAACGCTTAAGCGGTGAATTGCCCGTTCTCGATCTTACGACTGACAAACCGCGGCCACCGCAACAGACCTATTCCGGCGCGTCACTCCGTTTCAAGCTCAGCGAAAAGCTTACCGCAGATCTGAAGACGCTCGGCGAATCGCACGGCGCCACGCTTTACATGACTTTGCTCGCAGCGTTTGAAGCGTTGCTCTACCGGCACACCGGCCAGCAGGACATCCTTATTGGCTCCCCCACCACAGGACGAACTCATTCCGAGCTGGCCGGTGTGATTGGTTACTTCGTCAATCCAATCGTGCTTCGCGGCCAGCCTGCAAACGACCTGACGTTCACGCAATTCCTCGATCAAGTCCGAAGCAATGTGCTGTCGGCGTTCGAGCATCAGGATTATCCATTTCCGCTGCTGGTTGAGAAGTTGCAACCCGAACGCGACCCCAGCCGCTCCGAAATATTCCAGGCGATGTTCATCCTGCATCGATCGCACCTGCCGCAGCATCAGGCACTCGCCGGATTCGCTCTCGGCGAAGCTGGCACGCGTATGAAGTGGGGATCGCTGACACTCGAATCGATCGCGTTGAATCAGCGCGTGGCCCAGTTTGACCTGACGATGATGATGGCCGAGCTCGACGGCGCGCTCACCGGTTCACTGCAATACAACACGGACCTGTTTGAAGCGGAATCGATGGCGCGTTTGCAGGATCACTTCGTGACGATGCTCGAAGGGATCGTCGCGCACCCCGAGCGGCAACTCTCAAGCTTGCCGCTGTTGACCGCCGCCGAGGAGCAACAGCTCATCTCGGATTGGAACCAGACGCAAGCCGCTTATCCGTCACACAAAACGATTCACCAGTTGTTTGAAGCGCAGGTAAGCAGAACGCCTGAGGCAACGGCGTTGACGCGCCATCACGAGCGGATCAGTTTTCGTGAGCTGAACAAGCAGGCAAATCACCTCGCGCATAGGCTACGTTCGATGGGTGTTGGACCGGAAGTTCCGGTCGGGATCTGTTTGCCTCGTTCGATTCAGATGGTCGTGGCCCTGCTCGGCGTGTTGAAGGCCGGCGGCGCTTACGTTCCACTCGATCCGGCGTATCCGAAGCCGCGCGTTGCGTTCATGTTGGAAGATGCTCGCGCGCAGGTCGTGATCTCCGAGAGCAAACTGGTTGAGACTTTGCCTGAGTCAAACGCGCACCTGCTTTGCCTCGACACTGAATGGGATCAAATCGCGCGGCTGAGCAGTGAGGACCTGCCACACGTCGCCACCGCCTCCAATCTCGCTTATGTGATTTACACCTCCGGTTCGACTGGCAAACCGAAAGGCGTGGCTATCGCGCATCGCAGTGCAGTTGCGTTGATTGCGTGGGCCGAACAGGTGTTTGGCGCTGACGAGCTTCGCGTCGTTCTCGCCTCGACGTCGATCTGTTTCGATCTTTCGGTGTTTGAGTTGTTTGTGACGCTCTGTCTCGGCGGCCGGGTAGTCATCGCCGAAGATGCTCTCGAACTGCCAAACCTGCCGGGCGCGGACGAGATCACACTCGTCAACACCGTACCGTCTGCGATCACGGAATTGCTAAGAAGCTCTGCCGTGCCGGAGTCGGTTCGCACGGTGAACCTGGCCGGCGAGCCGTTGCTGGACCACCTGGTCCAAAAGATCTACCAGCAAGAGACTGTCGAGAAGGTTTTCAATCTTTACGGTCCTTCCGAAGACACGACCTATTCCACGTTCGCCTTGATGCAACGGGGGCGTGGCATCAATTCGTTAATCGGCCGGCCAATCTCGAATACGCAGGTTTATCTCCTCGATGAGCATCTGCAACCGGCGCCGGTTGGTGTCGCGGGTGAGTTGTATCTTGGCGGTGACGGTTTGGCGCGCGGTTATCTCCACCGGCCAGATCTCACCGCCGCGAAATTTATCCCCGATCCGTTCAGCCCCGAACCGGGGGCGCGGCTCTACCAGACAGAAGATCGCGCTCGCTATCTGCCCGATGGCAACATCGAATTCCTTGGCCGCGATGACCACCAGGTGAAGATTCGCGGTTTCCGGATCGAGCTGGGTGAGATTGAGACGGCGCTGGTCCGTCACGAACAAGTGCGCGAAGCGGTGATGATGGCGCAGGAAGTCGGTGGCGATAAACGGCTCGTGGCTTACCTCGTTGCCGAAGGGGGGACTCAACCCAGTGCCGCTGACCTGCGCGCGTTTCTAGCTAAGGATCTGCCGCACTTTATGACGCCGTCTGTTTTCCTGATGCTCGACGCGTTGCCGCTCACGCCGAATGGCAAAGTCGATCGGCGCGCGTTGCCGTTGCCGGACAGTTCAGACCTGGCATCCGAAGCTTCTTACCTCGCGCCGCGGACGACGGTTGAAGAAATGTTGGCGGCGGTTTGGTCTCAAGTGTTGCGCGTCGAGCGCGCCGGCGTGGAAGACAACTTCTTCGATCTTGGCGGTCACTCTTTGCTCGCTACACAGATCATTTCCCACGTGCGACAGACGTTCCAAATCGAGTTGCCGTTGCGCGCTCTGTTTGAAGGTCCAACGATCGCGCAGCTTGCGCGGCACGTCGAGCGGGTGTTGCAGTCGGGCGCAAAGGCTGCGCCGCGTATTGAACGTCGTGGGAGCGATGATGAACATGTGCCCCTCTCGTTCGCGCAACAGCGACTCTGGTTTCTCGATCAGCTCGAGCCGAACAGTCCGGCTTATAACCTGCCCGCTGCGATCCGTCTCGAAGGAGCGCTCGATCTTGATGCGCTCGAACGCAGTCTTCAGGAGACCGTCAACCGGCACGACAGCTTGCGCACGACGTTTCGTCTCATAGACAGCGAACCGGCGCAGTTCATCGCTCCGCATTCGGATTTCAAAGTCAATCATGTCGACCTCAGCGCCTTCGACGATCGTGAAGCGCGCGCAAAGCAACTTGCCGCAGACGAAGCGCGCCGGCCGTTCGATCTTTCGCATGGACCACTGCTGCGAGTCACGGTACTGCGTTTGACTGAAACGGAGCACGTGCTGCTCTTCACGATGCACCACATCGTGAGCGACGGTTGGTCGTTGACAGTGTTAACAAAAGAACTCGCTGCTCTTTACGACGCGTATCGCCGTGGAGACGCATCGCCGTTACCGGAATTGCCGGTGCAGTACGCGGATTTCGCGCTGTGGCAACGCGATTGGCTCCAGGGATCAGTGCTCGACGAGCAGCTCGCATATTGGCGCGAGCGGTTGCAGACGATGCCACCGGTTTTGGAGTTGCCGGCTGATTTGCAGCGCCCTGGGGTTCGCAGTTTGAGCGCAGCGCGTGAGTCGTTCTCGATCTCAGAAAACGAGGCCAACGATTTACGCGCACTGAGTCGCCAGCGAAGGCGTCACGCTCTTTATGACGCTGCTGGCGGGACTCCAAATACTGCTTTCACGTTACAGCGGACAGCACGACATCGCGGTTGGAAGCCCAATCGCAAACCGGAATCGCGCGGAGACTGAGAACCTGATCGGGTTCTTTGTAAACACGCTCGTGATGCGCACCGACTTGAGTGGTAGCCCAAGCGTTCGCGAGCTGATGGGACAGGTGAGGGAAGTGGCCCTTGGCGCTTACGCGCACCAGGACGTGCCGTTCGAAAAGCTAGTGGAAGAGTTACAGCCGGAGCGCAGTCTGAACCACACACCGTTTTTTCAAGTTGTCTTCAGTCTGCAAAACACACCCGTTGAGACGCTCGAGCTCGACGAAATCAATATCACACTCCTCGAAAGCGAGACTGGCGTCAGCAAGTTCGATCTCGTCTTCAACCTGCAGGAGACGGCGAACGGCATCGAAGGCTCGCTCGAATACAGCACGGATCTCTTCGCCGGCGACACGATCGCGCAGATGTTGAATCACTACCGCAAGGTGCTGGCCGAAATGGCGGCTAATCCGGAAACGCGGATTGAAGATCTTTTGCTAATCGAAGCCAACGAACGCGAGCGACTCCTGGTTGAATGGAACCAAACAGCCACGCCGTTTCCGGACGACACAACTATCGCGGAGTTGTTTGAACAGCAGCAACCAGACGCAATCGCGTTGCGATTTGCGGGCGGCCAATGGACCTTCGGCGAACTTAACAAGAGAGCCAATCAGTTGGCGCATCGGTTGTCGCAACTGGGAGTCGGCTCAGAAACAGTTGTCGGCCTGTTGGTAGAACGATCGCCGGAGATGATCGCTGCGGTGCTCGGAATCCTGAAAGCCGGCGGCGCGTACCTGCCGCTCGATCCTTCATCACCGCCCGAACGACTCGCTTACATGCTCAACGAATCACGCGTGACCGTTTTGCTCGCACAGCAACATCTGTCATCTCGTCTGCCCGGCGCCGATGCACACGTGATTTATCTGGATCACGACTGGTCCAACTTCAAAGACGAATCAATCGAAAATCCAGCGACGACCACACACCCAGAGAGTCTTGCGTACGTGATGTACACCTCGGGTTCGACAGGCGTGCCGAAAGGCGTCAGCGTCACGCATCGCTCGGTGATTCGTTTAGTGAAGAACACGAATTACGCTCGGTTCGAACGCGACGAAGTGTTCCTGCAATACGCGCCGCTCTCATTCGACGCTTCGACCTTTGAAATATGGGGCAGCCTGTTGAATGGCGCGCAGCTCGTGTTGATGCCTGCGGGCGTGGTGAGCCTGGAAGAGCTGGGCGAAGTCGTGCAGCGAGAACAGGTTACGACACTATGGCTGACCGCCGGACTGTTTCAACAAATGGTCGAACAACGACTGCCGGACCTGCTTAGTGTCCGCCAGATCCTCGCGGGCGGCGATGTGCTCTCGGTCGAACATGTGAAACGACTGTTAGCCGAACTTCCCGAAGATGCACGTGTGATCAACGGCTACGGCCCAACCGAGAACACGACGTTCACGTGTTGCCATCCGATGAACGCCGGCACAAGCATCGCAGGCTCGATCTCCATCGGCCGGCCAATCTCGAACACCGAAGTCTACGTTGTCGACGCGCAATTACGACCGGCGCCCCGCGGCGTAGCAGGCGAACTGCTGATCGGCGGCGACGGACTCGCCCGCGGTTACTGGCAAGGCCCCGAACTGACCGCGGAGCGTTTCATCCCTCATCCCTTCAGCGACGCGCCTGGTGCGCGTCTCTATCGCAGCGGTGATCGCGTGCGCTATCGCAGAAACGGCGAATTGGAATTCCTGGGCCGGTTGGACCAACAAGTCAAGCTCCGCGGTTTTCGCATCGAGCCCGGCGAGATCGAAAGCAAACTCAACGCTCATCCAGCGGTGCGTTCGGCGGTCGTAGTCATGCATCACGATCCGTCACGCGATCGCGAGCTCGTTGCCTACATCGTGCCGGAGCAAACCGTCGCTGCCGAAGAGTTGCGCAGTTATCTTCAGTCAACTCTGCCGCCGTACATGATCCCCGGCGTCTTCGTATTACTCGAAGAACTACCGCTAACCGCGAACGGCAAAGTGAATCGCGCCGCGCTGCCACCGCCGAACGGCGCTCACGCGGATCTCGCGCAAGAGTACGTAGCGCCGCGCAACGAAACAGAGACGCAGCTCGCCGATCTATGGCGCCAGGTGCTCGGCCGCGAACGAGTCGGCGTCACCGACAACTTCTTCGAAGTAGGCGGTCATTCATTGCTCGCCACCAGCCTCGTATCGCGCATGCGTCAAACGTTTAGCATCGAGCTGCCGTTAAGACAGTTCTTCGAATCTCCAACGATCGCGCAATTGACGCCGCTGATCGACAAGGCGCGCCCGCAACACGTCGCAACGATTCAAGCAAGACGTAGAGGCGCGCGCGATTTCAACCAGTTGCTAAAACAAATCGAGAATCTTTCGGAAGACGAAGCGCGTCGGCTCCTCCGCGAAGCGACGTACAAACAGGCATGAACACGAAACAGGAGTGCAGCATGGATAGTTCGCAGGCAAGCGATCTGTCGCGCGAGAAGCGCGAGCTACTGGAGTTGCTGTTGAGCCAGCAAAGCGACGAGTTCAACTCGTTTCCGCTGTCGCACGCGCAGCAACGACTCTGGTTTCTCGATCAACTCGAGCCCGGAAGTCCTGCGTACAACATCTCAGCCGCCGTGCGTCTCACGGGCCCGCTGAATATCGAAGTGCTCGAGCGCAGTCTCAACGAGATCGTCCGCCGGCATGAATCGCTGCGAACCACGTTCAAGACGATCGACGGCCGTCCGGTGCAAGTAATCGCTTCGTCGTTGACACTGCCGTTGCCGGTCACGAATCTTTCCGCTGCGTCCGATGATGTCGCGCAGCAGTTGATGTCGGACGAGGCCCGACGCCCGTTCGATCTCGATCATGGTCCATTGCTCAGATTCAGGGCCCTGCGTCGCGGCGAGAACGATCACGTCATCCTGTTGACTATGCATCACATTGTTTCCGATGGCTGGTCCATGAGCGTCTTTATTCGCGAGATGGCCGCGTTGTACGAAGCTTTCTCGCAGCACGCGCCGTCGCCGTTGCCGGAGTTGCTTATTCAGTACGCCGACTTTGTCTTGTGGGAACAGCAACATTTACAAGGCGAGCTGGTCGAACAACAACTCGCCTATTGGAAACGACAACTTGCCGGCGAATTGCCCGTGCTCCAGTTGCCGTCTGACAGACCACGTCCGGCAGTGCAAACGAACCACGGTGAGCGGTTGCCTGTTTCATTTCCGCTCCAACTGACCGAATCGCTCAAGTCGCTCAGCCAACGGGAAGGCGCGACGCTTTATATGACGCTGCTGGCGGGCTTCCAGGCACTGCTCTCGCGCTACAGCAACCAGGAAGACATTGCTGTCGGTTCGTCGATCGCCGGACGCAATCGTCCCGAGATCGAAGACCTGATCGGCTTCTTCCTGAACACGCTAGTCATGCGCACCGATCTTTCCGGCAATCCGACGTTCATCGAGCTGCTGCAACGCGTGCGCGAGGTCGCGCTCGGTGCTTACGGCAACCAGGACGTGCCGGTCGAGATGCTGTTGGAAGCGCTGCATCCGGATCGCAACACCAGTCACAACGCACTGTTTCAAGTACTCTTCATCCTGCAAAACACGCCTGCTGCGAGCTTCAAAGTGGCAGACATCACGTTGGAACCCATCGAACTCGACACCGAAACGGCGAAGTTTGATCTGACACTCGATCTGACTGAAACAGAGAAGGGAATCGAAGGCTGGCTCGAGTACAACACCGATCTCTTCGAACGTGAGACTGTCGCCGCCATGATGCGGCATTTCGAAACTCTGCTGGCGAGCGTCGTCGCCGATCCAAATCAACGGCTCGAAAGTCTTGCGCTACTGACCGCTGACGAACGCGACCGGATGGTTTCGCAATGGAGCCAGACCAGCGCACACGAAGAGAGCGGCTTCTGCCTGCATCAATTGTTCGAGCAACAAGCCGCGCGAACGCCGGAAGCAATCGCTGTCAGTTTCGAACGGCGACGGATTACTTACGCAGCGCTCAACGCGCGCGCAAACCAGGTGGCTCATTTTCTGCGCCGCCAGGGTGTCGGACCCGATGTGCTCGTCGCGATTCAGATGGAACGATCGATCGAGATGATCGTTGGTTTGCTCGGAATCCAGAAAGCCGGCGGCGCGTATCTGCCGCTGGACCCGGCATACCCGCAGGAACGCGTCTCGCTCATTCTTGAAGATTCGGGCGCGCAGATCGTGTTGACGCAGGAATTGCTGAACGACGCACGGATCACGTGGAGCAACACTGACGATCCGGTGAGCGTCGTCAGCCCTGAGAACCTGGCTTACGTGATCTACACGTCTGGTTCGACAGGCATTCCGAAAGGCGTGCAAATTCCGCATTCTGCTGTCGTCAATTACACCGAAGCCGCCATCGATGCTTATCAAATCACGGCAGACGACAGAGTGTTGCAGTTTGCGTCGATCAGTTTCGACGCCAGCGCCGAGGAGATCTATCCATGCTTGAGCACTGGCGCGACCTTGGTCCTGCGCACGGAAGAGATGATTGCGTCTCAGGACTGCTGGGCGAACTGCCGCGAGTGGCAGATCTCCGTGATCGATTTGCCGACGGCTTATTGGCACGAACTGACGAAAGAATTGGTTGCTACGAATGCGGTGCTGCCTTCGTCGCTGCGCCTCGTGATCATCGGCGGCGAACGTGCGTTACTGCAGCGTGTGGCTGAGTGGCAACAAGCGGCCCCGAGGAACGTGCGCCTGGTAAACAGTTACGGACCAACCGAAGCCACCATCGTCGCCACGATGTGCTCGGTTGAAGCAGAGACGCTGAATGGACGTGAAGTCTCGATTGGTCGACCGGTTCGGAATGCCCAAGCCTACGTTCTGGACCAACAACTCAATCCTGTTCCGATCGGCGTGCCCGGACAGTTGTACATCGGTGGCAGTGGACTGGCGCGCGGTTATCTGAACCGGCCCGCGCTAACTGCAGAGCGGTTCATAGCAGACCCGTTTTCGTCGAAACCTGGAGCGCGTCTGTATGCGACTGGCGATCTCGTGCGCTATCGAGTGAACGGCGAGATTGAGTTTGTCGGACGCGTCGACAACCAGGTCAAGATCCGCGGCTTCCGCATAGAGTTGGGTGAGATCGAAGCTGCCCTGCACGCGTATGCCGGTATCAGCGAAGCGGTGGTCGAAGCGAGAGAAGATCATCCGGGCGTTAAGCAACTCGTCGCGTACGTCGTACCGCGCGAAGCCCTTTCGAGCAGCGAGTTACGAAATTACCTGAAGCAACAGCTTCCCGATTACATGGTCCCCTCCATTTTCGTGATCCTCGACACTCTGCCTATGACAACTGCCGGCAAAGTCGATCGACGCGCGCTGCCTGCACCGTCCGAGCTCCGGCCCGAATTAGAAGAATCGTTCGTCGCACCGCACACGCCGACGGAAGAGCTGCTCGCGACGATCTGGGGCGCGGTGCTTGGTCTGAAACAGGTCGGAGCCAACGACAACTTTTTCGACCTCGGCGGTCATTCGCTGCTGGCAACACAAGTGATCTCGCGAATTCGCGAGTCGTTCCACATCGATCTTCCGTTACGAAGCGTCTTCGAATTCCCACGGCTTGGCGAGCTATCCACACAGATCGATTTCGCGGTTCGCGCAGCGCAGTCGCTTGAGTTGCCACCACTCAAGCCTGCACCACGAGACGTCGAGCGGCCGCTGTCGTTTGCGCAGGAGCGTCTGTGGTTCCTGAACCAACTAGATCCGCAGAGTGTTGCTTATCACGTCCTGCGTCCCATGCGCATCCGCGGCGTGCTGAACGTACAGCTACTCGAACGCGCGTTCACCGAGATCGTGCTGCGTCACGAAATCTATCGCACGACGTTTCCGGCACTCGACGGGCGTCCCGTGCAATTCATCCATCCGCCAACGTCAGTGACGTTGATCGCGAAAGATCTGCGTCATCTTCCCGACGCCGAGCGCGAAGCTGCCGTGCAACAGTTGATCGCAGATGAAGGACAACGTCCTTTCAATCTGACGCAGGCACTGTGGCGGCTCAACCTGCTGCAACTCGCCGATGACGATCACCTGCTGATGCTGACCGAACACCACCTGGTCCATGACGGTTGGACCGAAGGACGGTTGGTGCGAGAGTTTCTCGCAATCTACGAAGCGTTCACAAACGGTGCGCCTTCGCCGTTGCCGGAGTTGTCGATTCAGTATTCCGACTTCGCGATCTGGCAGCGCGAGTGTCTGCAAGGAAAAGCGTTCGACACGCAGATCGCCTACTGGAAGAAACAACTTTCCGGCAAGCTGCCAGTGCTGGAACTGCCGGCCGATCGTCCGCGTCCAGCGGTGCAAACGTTCCGCGGCGAGACGCAAATGGTGATGCTGCCCGCCTCGTTGGCCCAGGATCTTTACGAGTTGAGTCGCCGCAATCACGCGACGTTATTTATGACGACACTCGCGGCTTTTAGCACTCTGCTGCATCGCTACAGCAACCAGGACGACATCCTGATCGGTTCACCAATCGCCGGACGCAACCGCGCCGAGCTCGAACAACTGATCGGCTTCTTCGTGAACACGATGGTGATGCGGTCCGATCTCTCCGGCGATCCGACTTTCGTCGAGCTGCTCGATCGAACTCGCGAAATGGCGCTGGGCGCGTACGCGCACCAGGACATGCCGTTTGAAAAGTTGGTCGAAGAGATCCAGCCGGAGCGCAGTCTCAATCGCCAGGCGCTGTTCCAGGTGATGTTTGTGTTGCACAACGCGCCGAGCACCGCGCTCGAGATCGCGGGCCTTTCGATCGACGCGATGCGCGTTCACAACAACACCGCCAAATTCGATCTGCTTTTCTCGATTCGCGAAGAGCACGAAGGATTGCGGTGCGTGATGGAATACAGCACCGACCTATTCGACGACGCCACCGTCACTCGCATGTTGGGGCACTATGAAACTTTGCTGCGCGGTATCGTTGCCGATGCGAATCGACGCATCTCCGAGCTGCCGCTCCTGACCGAAGTTGAAGAACATCAACTCCTCGTCGAATGGAACGAAACGCGCGCCGACTATTCGTTCGATCAATTGATTCATCAACTGGTGGAAGCGCAGGTTGAACGAACACCGGACAACGTCGCCGTCTCTTTCGCTGGTGAGGATTTAACCTATCGTGAGCTCAACGCGAAGGCCAACAGCCTGGCCCATTACCTGCGCGCGCTCGACGTCGGACCGGAAGTGCGTGTGGGCATCTGCGTGAGGCGTTCATTGGACATGGTTTGGGCTGCACTCGGCGTTTTGAAGAGCGGCGGCGCTTACCTCGCGCTTGATTCCGGCTATCCGCAGGATCGACTCGCGTACATGCTCGAAGACTCGAGCATCTCCGTCGTGCTGACGCAAACCGAGCTCGCGTCGTCATTGCCGCCGAATCGGTTGAAGGTGGTCTACCTCGACGCCGAGCGCAAGATTATCGCGCAACACAGCCACGAAAACCCGATCAACATCAGCACGCTCGACAGCCTCGTCTACATCACTTATACCTCTGGCTCGACCGGCAAGCCAAAAGGCATCGCGATGGTCCAACGTTCGTTGTTGAACCTGTTGACGTGGATGATCCGGACCACGCACCTGCCGGAAAACGCGCGCACCTTGCAGTTTGCTTCGCTGAGTTTCGACGTCTCGTTCCAGGACATCTTCTCGACGCTGATCTCCGGCGGCACTGTCGTGATGATCTCGGAAGCAGAACGACAGGATATTTCCAATCTCGCAAAGACGCTCAGCGCCGAAGGCATTCACCGGCTCTTCATTCCGGCCGTGGCGCTGCAACAACTGGCCGAAGGTTTCTGCGCCCGCGGTGACTGGAACGCACCGCTGCGTAAAGTGATCGCCGGCTCCGAGCAGCTTCAGATCACGCAAAGCATCGCGAGCATGTTTACGAATCTCGAACATGCGGCTTTGCATAACGAATATGGCCCATCAGAGGCGCACGTCGTCACGGAGCTTCCGCTCGGCAGAGACAGTGAGAACTGGCCCAAACGCCCGTCTATCGGTCGCCCGATTGCGAACACGCAGATCTACGTGCTCGATCGTCACTTCAAGCCGACGCCGATCGGCGTGCCTGGAGAGCTCTTTATCGGCGGACACGGTCTCGCCCGCGGCTACATGACGTTGCCGGGTGTCACTGCCGAGAAGTTTGTGCCCGATCCGTTTAGCACTGAGCCTGGAGCGCGTCTCTACCGCACCGGTGACCTCGCGCGCTATCTCGCAAACGGCAACATCGAGTTTCTGGGCCGCATGGATCATCAATTAAAGATTCGCGGGTTCCGTATCGAACCGGGCGAGATCGAAGTCGTGTTGTGCCAGCATCCGGCGATTCACGAGGCCGTCGTCGTGGCCCACGATCATGGACCGGGCGACAAGCGCCTGGTTGCCTATCTCATCGCTTTCCCGGACGCGAAACCGACTGCCGGCGAATTACGCGCGCACCTGAAAGAGAAGCTGCCTGATTACATGGTGCCCTCGGTGTTCATGCTGCTCGACAAGTTGCCATTGAACACGAACGGCAAAGTGGATCGTCGCGCATTGCCCGCGCCGGAATCGTCGCGGCCGGATCTCGAACAGGCTTTTGTCGAACCGCAGACAGCGCTCGAACGAGTGCTCGTTAAGATGTGGATCGACGTGCTCGGACTAGAACGCGTCGGCGTCAACGACAACTTCTTTGAGCTCGGCGGTCACTCGTTACTGGCGACACAGCTCATCGCCCGAGTGTCTGACGCATTCCAAACCGAACTGCCATTACGCATCATCTTCGAATGTCCATCGGTGAGCAGCATGGCGGAACGAATACAGCAGATAGAAACACGCGCCGGCGCTTTTGAAGAGATGGCGCTCATCATCGAACAACTCGAAGCCCTCTCCGACGACGAAGCGAAGGCCATGCTCGAAGCCTCAAATTTCTAAACCCCGGTCAAACTGGCGGTAACTCAGCCTGCATTTTAGCGGCAACTCAGTTTCCCAATACGCCGAAGGCGTTGGTTAATTCGAGCCCAGGGTTGCTTCAACCCTGGGAAATGTTCAAAGAAATCGGTTGACCCTGAAAGGGTCGATTTCGCACATGCCTAACGCTTTCAGGGTTTCGAACTCGGTTGATTACTGAGTACCCAGGGTTGAAGCAACCCTGGGAAATGTTCAAAGAAATCGGTTGACCCTGAAAGGGTCGATTTCGCACATGCCTAACGCTTTCAGCGTTACGAACTCGGTTGATTACTGAGTACCCAGGGTTGAAGCAACCCTGGGAAATGTTCAAAGAAATCGGTTGACCCTGAAAGGGTCGATTTCGCACATGCCTAACGCTTTCAGCGTTACGAACTCGGTTGATTACTGAGTACCCAGGGTTGCTTCAACCCTGGGAAATGTTCAAAGAAATCGGTTGACCCTGAAAGGGTCGATTTCGCACATGCCTAACGCTTTCAGCGTTACGAACTCGGTTGATTACTGAGTACCCAGGGTTGAAGCAACCCTGGGCTCGAATTAACGAACGCCTTCGGCGTATTTGTTCTAACGGAATACGACTATGTGGTTAACTGCGCAACAGATCGAACATTATCACCAGCACGGCTTTCTCGTGATGCGGAACTATTTCTCACTCACGGAGATAGAGATCCTGCTCGACGAGCTGCCAAACATCTTCGCCCACGACACACCCAGAAGAATTCTGGAAAAGAGCGGCGCGGTCAGAACAGTCTTTGCGTCGCACACGGACAACGAAGTGTATGGCGCGTTGAGTCGCTTGCCGCGGCTCGTCGAGCCGGCCAAACAACTGCTGGACAGCGAAGTCTACATTCACCAATTCAAGATCAATGCGAAGGTCGCGCTCGAAGGCGAGCAATGGGAATGGCACCAAGACTTTCTCTACTGGCACAAGGAAGACGGCATGCCACGCTCGCGCGTCGTCACGGCGGCGATCTTTCTGCAGGAAGTCAACGAGTTCAATGGTCCAATGCTGGTAACGCCGGGTTCGCATCGCGAAGGCATGATCGACGTGAACGCGCAGCTCAACGGCAACGGCGACGGACCAGCGTGGATGCCGACGTTGACGGCCGATCTCAAGTACAAGATCAACAAAGAAATTCTCAGCCGCGTGACGGAGCAGCACAACATCGTCGCGATCAAGGGCGGAGCGGGTTTCGTGCTCTTCTTCGACGGCAACCTGTTTCATGCGTCGGCGAACAACCTCTCGCCGCACGACCGGCTCAGCGTCTTCGTCACTTACAACAGCATCGAAAACGCACTGGTGGATGTTCCCAATCCTCGTCCGCAATTTATTGCCAGCCGGGAGTTTACGCCCATTGAGGCAGTGGAAGACGATGCGCTGATGGAGTTGGGAGCGGCAGTCAGGACATAGAAGTTTCCCGCAAAGGCGCAAAGACGCAAAGACAAGGCAAGAAAGCAAACAAAACCTTCAATCTTTGACCAAAGCTTGCATTCGCTTTGCGTCTTTGCGCCTTTGCGGGAGACCGTTTTTAACCAACCGACATGAGTAACAACTCGCTTTCTTCAGTCAAACGAGAGCTCTTCGCACGCCTGCTGCAAAAGCGAGGTTTGCGTGCAGGCGATCGTGAACCGATCACAAAGCGCTCGCAAGCTGGTCCGTGTTTGCTTTCGTTCGCACAGCGGCGCTTGTGGTTTGTGGACCAACTCGAATCAGGCAGTGCGGCTTACAACATTCCGTTAGCCGTACGACTGGAAGGAAACCTGGACGTGACGGCGCTGGAGCGAAGCTTGAACGAAGTAGAACGGCGACACGAGGTACTGCGCACCATCTTCGCAATGGATGCCGACCAGCAACCGGTGCAGGTGGTCCAACCTTGGCGCGAGCACCCTTTGCCGGTGCGCGAGTTACCAGGCGCAACCACAGCCGAGCGCGAACAAGTCGCACGACAAGCGACACTAGAAGAATCACGACAGCCGTTTTCACTGCAACAAGGACCACTCTGGCGCGCAGAACTATTAAGACTCGACGAGCAAACACACATCCTGTTATTCACGATGCACCACATCATCAGCGACGGCTGGAGTATGGGCATTCTGATCCGCGAAGTTGCGGCGTTGTACGAAGCGTTCACAGCGAAAGCCGCATCTCCGTTACCTGAATTGACGATTCAATACGCAGACTTTGCGCACTGGCAACGCAATTGGCTGCAGGGCGACGTCCTCGAAGAGCAGTTGAAATTCTGGCGCGAGCAGTTAAGTGGCGAGTTGCCGGTAATTGAGCTGCCGGTCGATCACGGGCGTCCAAAGCACCAAAGTTATCGCGGCGAGCGTCAAAGCTTTCACGTGAACGCAGCGCTGACCGAACGATTGAAACAATTGAGCCACGAGCACGACGCGACGTTGTTTATGACACTCCTCGCCGGTTTCCAAACGCTGCTGCATCGCTACAGCGGCCAGAAAGACATCATCGTCGGCACGCCAATAGCAAACCGGAACCGCGCGGAGATCGAAGACCTGATCGGGTTCTTCGTCAACACCCTCGTCTTACGCACGCATCTCAACGGCGAACAAACATTCACAGACTTGCTAAGCCAGGTAAGGGAAGTAACCCTCGGCGCCTACGCGCACCAGGACGTGCCATTTGAAAAACTCGTGGAAGAGCTGCAGCCCGAACGCGACAACAGTCGCCATCCACTCTTCCAGGTCGTCTTTGTCTTACAAAACGCACCGGTCGCACTACCCGAACTCTCCGGATTAAAGATCACAAACCTGAACATCGAACCCGAGACAGCCAAGTTCGACATCGTAGTGAACATGCACGAAACCGAAGCCGGCCTCGCAGGCGTGATCGCCTACAACACCGATCTCTTCGACGCGCCGACGCTCACTCGCTTAATGAATCACTACGAAAGCCTGCTCGAAGACATCGTGGCCCACCCCTGGTCGCCACTGAAATCTTTTGACCTGCTGACTGAAGAAGAAAAACACATCCTCGAAACGAAAATCGAAGTGGAAGAGCTCAGCGGCAGTTTCTGTTTCTGACTTTTCCCAACGCTCTTTGAAGGTACCGCAATGACAAGCAAACATCTCGACTGCGTCGTGATTGGTTACAACGAGCTGCCATTCGAGCAGTACGAAGGTTTCCTCAAAGCCTACGGCGAGGAATCCGAAGCGTATCGCGATCTGAAATTCAGCTTCATGGATTTCGCCGGCAGGAAGCTCGATTACATCGGACTGCTGAACTACGTGTTAAGTCGCGCTTACCGCAACGGCGAACCGTTGAGCACCAATGAGCAGTTCAAATCCGGCGAGATTCCAAACCTGGCAGCGATTTATCTGACCAACTTCCTGCGCTACCGAGGACACCAGGCGCGTTACATCAACCTCTTTCAGTACGAGAAAGATCGACTGGCTGAGTACCTGGCCCAGGATCCTTACTGCGTCGCCATCACCACCACGTTTTACGTCGTGAACCTGCCGGTGATCGAGATGGTGGAGTTCATCCGCCGTCACAACAGCAAGGTGAAGATCGTCGTCGGTGGTCCCCTCGTCGCCAATCATAACCGCAGCTTCCAGGGCGACGAATTAAAAGCCGCGCTCGACGACATGGGCGCCGACATCTACGTGGTCGAAGGACAGGGCGAAGACACGCTCTCGCAGATCGTGAGTTGTTTGAAAGAGAACGGCGATCTCAAGAACGTCCCGAACATCATCTACTTCGAAAACGGCAAGATGCAACGCACCTTGTCGAAGAGCGAGAACAACTCGCTCGACGAGCACTATCTCGATTGGACCAATTTCCCGGACGAGAACCTGGGCCACACGATCCAAACTCGCACCGCGCGCAGTTGCGCCTTCAAATGCTCTTTTTGCAACTACCCCGGACGCGCCGGCGCGTTGAGCCTCGCCAGCATCGACACGATTCAAAAAGAGCTCGATTCGATGCGCGCGCTGGGAAACGTCAAGAACGTCGTGTTCATCGACGACACCTTCAACGTTCCGTTCCCGCGTTTCAAAGACATCTGCCGGATGATGATCCGCAACAAGTACGAGTTCAACTGGTTCTCCTACTTCCGTTGCAGCAACTCGGACGAAGAAGCGATCGACCTGATGGCCCAAAGCGGCTGCAAAGGCGTGTTTCTCGGGATCGAGTCAGGCTCGCCGTCGATTCTCGTCAACATGAACAAGGCGGCGACGATCGAGAAATATGCGAAAGGCATCGGGATGCTGCGCCAGCGCGGCATTATGACTTTCGGCTCGTTCATCACCGGCTTTCCTGGTGAAACCGAGGAGACGGTTGCCGAAACCGTTGATTTCATCAAGACCAACAAGCCCGACTACTACCGCTCGCAGATGTGGTACTCGGAGCCCGGCACGCCGATTCAACAACACCGAGACAAGTACGACATCGAGGGCGAAGGGTTTGTGTGGAGCCACGCGACGATGGACAGCCTCGAAGCGATGGAGCAGATCGAGAACATGTTTCTTTCGCTGGACGAGTCGATCTGGTTGCCGCAGTGGTCGTTTGATTTCTGGACCATCCCTTACTTGCTCGGCCGCGGCATCTCGATGGCCAACTTTCAGGAGTTTATGAAAATTGCTCAGAAGCTGTTGTCGCTCGAGATCGCGCTGGTGGCCGATCAGCCGAAGCGAATCATGCAGCAAGAGTACATGAACAACCTGGTGAACCTGGTAAAGAGCTGGAACCTCAGCCTGTAGTAAAAAGCCATGAGCAGCGATCTTAAATTTCTGGACGAGAAGCTGGAGCAGGAGAAGAACTACTGGCTGCGCAAGCTGTCGGGCGAGCTCGTCGTCGCGAGTTTGCCGCTCGACGTGAAGCGGCCGAAGGGTTTCATCTCGGTGCGTGGCAACTGGCGCTTCGAGATCGACCGCGAAATCCAGCAGCGGCTGTTCAAAGTGTGCGGCGCGAATGATGCGCTTGCGTTCACGATGCTGCTTACCGCGCTGAAGCTCCTGCTTTACAAAGGCACCGCGATCGAAGATCCGATCGTCGGCACCACGATTCACGAACAACACACCGAGCTGTCGTCGCTGAACAAGATACTCGTGCTGCGCGATCGAGTCCGCGACGAGATGACGATCAAAGAGCTGTTGCTCGAGGTCAAGACGACGCTGGCCGAAGCCTACGCACATCAGAATTATCCGTTCGATCGCATTCTCTCGTTGCTGTCAGTAAAAACGCCGAAGAACCAGGCGCCACTTTTCAGCGTCGCGGCAGTGCTTGAAAACATCAACAAGAAAGAGAACCTCCGGCAGTCGAAGCACGATCTGACGTTTGTGTTTTCGGTAGTGAATGGCGCCGTGAGCGCGGCGATCGAGTACAACCCGAGCTTGTTTTTGCCGGGCACGATCGAGTTGCTGTCCGACCAGTATCAAAAGGTCCTGCGCACGGCCCTGGAAACTCCCGACACGAAGATTGCGAACGTCACGTTGCTTTCCGAAGCGCAGCAGCAGGAAGTGCTCTACGGATTCAATGCGACGAAGGCTGAATATCCGAAAGACACGACGATTCATCGCTTGTTCGAAGACCAGGTTGCGCGCACGCCGAATAGCCTCGCGGCAGTCTTTCGCAAGCAGAGCCTGACTTATGCCGAGTTGAATAGCCGCGCCAACCAGTTGGCCCAGCGACTGCGAACGCTAGGCGTTGGCCCGGGAAAGTATGCGGCAGTTTTGTTGGACCACTCGCTGGAGACGGTGATTGCATTGTTGGCGGTGTTGAAGACCGGTGCCGCGTATGTGCCGCTCGATCCGAATCATCCGGAGCAACGGCTCGCGTTCACGTTGCAGGATGCGGACGTGGCGGTGCTGCTCACAGAGCGTCGTTTGCAAAGCCTGGTGGAGTTTCCAGGCGAGCGAATCGTTTGTGTCGATGCTGTTGAATGGTCGGCTGAAGTGGTTGAAAACAGCGGAGTTGCGGTCGAACCGGAGAGTTTAGCTTACGTGATTTACACATCTGGTTCGACGGGCAGGCCGAAGGGCGTGAAGATTCAACACCGCTCGCTCGTCAATTACATCTGGTGGGGTAAGGACGTTTATCTGCAAGGGCGAGCGCTGGACTCTGCGCTCTATTCGTCGCTGGCTTTCGATCTCACCGTCACGTCGGTGTTTCTGCCGTTGATTACCGGTAACCGTCTCGTGATCTACGTTGGTGAAGATCAGCAACGCGCTCTCGAACAGATCCTCGACGACAACGCCGTCGGCGTGCTGAAACTGACGCCGAGTCACCTTTCGATAATCAAGGAGCGCGACAATCGCGCCAGCAGGATCAGGTGCTTGATCGTCGGTGGCGAACAGTTTGAGCGCCGGCTGGCGGAAGAGATCCGGCAAAGCTTCGGATCGGAGATCGAGATTTACAACGAGTATGGACCAACCGAAGCGACTGTCGGTTGCATGATCTATCGTTACCAGCCGGAAGCGGAACGCGCCTTTGTCGCCGTCGGCCGCCCGGCTGCCAACACGCAGATCTATGTGCTCGACAAGAGCCTGAATCCGGTCGGCGACAACGCGCTTGGCGAGCTCTACATTGCCGGCGACGGTCTTGCCGAAGGTTATCTCCAGCGACCCGATCTAACGGCCGAACGTTTCACGCCAAATCCATTCAGTCTCGAACCGGGACAGCGCATGTATTCAAGCGGCGATCTCGCGCGGCGGTTGCCGGAAGGTGAGCTCGAGTACGTGGGCCGGCGCGACGAACAGGTGAAGTATCACGGGCATCGCATCGAGCTGAACGAGATCAGAAGCGCGTTGAATAGCCATCCGCAGATCGTCGACAGCGTGGTGCTGTTGGCTAAAGAACGAAACGGCGGGGATGCGATGGTGGCTTTTTATGTCGCCGATGAAGAGATTACGAGCGAGCAGTTGCGCGCGTTTTTAGCAGCAAGGATTTATGAAGAGACGATCCCGAATGCGTGGATGCGTTTGCCGGCGTTACCGCTGACGATCAACGGGAAGATCGATTTCGCCGCGCTGCCGAGTTTGAGTGACGTGCGAGAGCACAGCCAGCAGGGTTACCTCGCGCCGCGCACGCCGATCGAGGAAGGCGTTGCGAAGATCTGGAGCGAAGCGTTGGGCGCGCCGCGTGTCGGCGTGAACGACAACTTCTTCGATCTCGGCGGGCATTCGTTGTTGGCAACTCACGTGGTTTCCAAAGTGCGACAGCAGTTCAAGGTGGAGATCGCGCTGCGCAAATTATTCGAAGCACGCACTGTGGCGCGATTGAGCGAGATCATCGAGGCACAGTCAAGGGAACAGGCGGCGATTGCGGCTGAGACAATTAAGCCGGTTCCGAGGATCAAAGACCTGCCGTTGTCGTTTGCACAGCAACGGTTGTGGTTCATGGACCAGCTCGAATCGGGCAGTGCTGCTTACAACATCCCGTTGGGTGTGCGGTTGGAAGGAACTTTGGATGTGGCGGCGCTGGAGCGAAGTCTGAATGAAGTAGAACGGCGTCACGAAGTCCTGCGCACCGTTTTCGGCCTGGATGCCGAACAGCAACCCGTGCAGGTGGTCCACCCATGGGCGGCGCGAACTCTGCCGGTTCGCCAGATCTCCGGCGCGACAAACGTGGAACGCGAACAAGCAGCACGACAAATCGCAGCCGAAGAAGCGCAACGCCCGTTTGGTTTGCAAAAAGGCCCACTCTGGCGCGGTGAACTGCTCCAGCTCGAAGATCGCGTTCACATCCTCTTGCTCACGATGCACCACATCATCAGCGACGGCTGGAGCATGAGCATCCTGGTTCGTGAGGTCGCGGGGTTGTACGAAGCATTTGCCGGCGGCGCTTCATCACCGCTGTCTGAGCTCCCGATTCAATACGTAGACTTCGCGCAATGGCAACGTGGTTGGTTGCAGGGTGAAGTGCTTGATGGCCAGTTGAAATTCTGGCGCGAGCAGTTGAGCGGCGAGTTGCCGGTGCTGGAACTGCCTACGGATCACCGCCGGCCACGGCAGCAAAGTTATCGCGGCGAGCGACAGACTTTTCACTTGAACGCTGCACTGACCGAGCGGCTGAAACAATTGAGTCGCGAGCAGAATGCGACATTGTTTATGACGCTGTTGGCAGGGTTTCAAACGTTGCTGCATCGCTACACGGGCCAGCAAGACATCGTCGTCGGCACACCGATCGCGAACCGAAACCGTGCGGAGATCGAGAACCTGATCGGGTTCTTCGTCAACACTCTTGTCCTGCGTGCCCATCTCGACGGCGACCGGCCGTTCACGGATCTGTTGGCCCAGGTGAGGGAAATGACGCTCGGCGCTTACGCGCACCAGGACGTGCCGTTTGAAAAATTGGTGGAAGAGTTGCAGCCCGAACGCGACACCAGCCGCCATCCTTTCTTCCAAACGATGTTCATCTTTCAGAACGCGCCGGTGGAGAAGTTGGAATTGCCCGGTCTCACGATCGATCCGATCGAGAACTTCAGCGGCAGCGTGAAGTTTGACCTGGTGCTGAACATGCACGAGACCGATTCGGCCCTCGCAGGCTCGGTCGAATACAACGCGGATCTATACGAGGCGGCGACGATCGAGCGAATGCTTGGTCACCTGGAGATCATACTCGAGAGCGTTGCCGAGACGCCTGATGCGCGTGTGACTGAGTTGTCGTTGATTACGGATGCCGAACGCAGGCAATTGCTCGACGAGTGGAACGCCGTCGAGATCAACCGTGAGCCGCGAACTATACACCAGATGTTTGAGCAAGTGGTCCAACAGAACCCTGACGCTGTTGCAATCGTGTCAGGGGAGCAGACCGTGACTTATGCGGAACTGAATGCACGCGCGAATCAGATCGCGCACAACCTCGGTTCAATCGGCCATCGCCGCCCGGTGGCTGTCACGTTAGAAACCGGTGTCAACCAGATCGCCACGCTACTCGGCGTTCTCAAAGCAGGCCATCATTTTGTTTGCCTCGATGGGAACCATCCGGCTGCGAGACGCGAACAAATTCTCTGGGAGATCGAGCCGGGTTATGTGATCTCGGACGCGACTCGGTTTGAAACCACGGATAACGCGGATCTCAGGACCAACGTCAGACCTCACGATCTCGCGTACATCGTTTACACGTCAGGCTCGACGGGCAAACCGAAAGGCATCGCGCAGTCACATGACTCGTTCTGCCAGTTTGTCGAATGGATGGGCAAAGAGTTTCAGCTCACAACCGGCAAGCGCGTTGCGCAATGGGCGTCGATCACGTACGACGCGTCTTACGCCGAGATATTCAGCGCGCTTTGCAATGGCGCCACCTTGTGTCTCACGCCAGCGGAAGTGCGAAACGATCCCCACGCGATGGCCCAGTGGCTGGACAAAGCTCGGGTCTCGTTACTGATCACCGTCCCGAGTTTTTGCAACGAATTGTGCGACGCGCTCGAACATCAACGACGCAACCTGCCGGAGCTGGAGTTTATGCTGCTTGCGGGCGAAGCGTTGCCGCCGAGACTCGCGCGCTGCTGGCTCCAACACTACTCGCACGCAAGGCTCTATAACCTCTATGGTCCAACTGAGTCAGTGCTTGCGACCTTCTACAAAGTGGAACACGTTCCCGAAGAAGCGCATTCGATTCCAGTCGGCA
The DNA here is from genome assembly GCA_963770215.1 of uncultured Acidobacteriota bacterium. Taxonomy (GTDB): domain Bacteria; phylum Acidobacteriota; class Blastocatellia; order Pyrinomonadales; family Pyrinomonadaceae; genus PSRF01. The sequence continues at coordinate 268,898 of CAVYOP010000002.1, read as the reverse complement.
AAGCAATCGACGGACGTCAGGTTCTCGTGCTCGACAAGAACAACAATCTCTCGCCGGTGGGCATCGTGGGCGAGGTCTATATTCGCAGCCCGTTCCTGACCGAAGGCTACTGGCGAAATCCCGAAGAGACCGGTAAGAAGTACCTGCAAAACCCACTGCATGAGGGGTTTACGGATCGCGTTTACCGCACGGGTGACCTCGCTCGTTGGCTGCCTGACGGCAATCTTGAGTTCATCGGTCGCGTCGACAACCAGGTGAAAGTGCGCGGCATTCGCGTTGAGCTCGAAGAGATCGAATCGACGTTGTCGCGGCACGAACATGTCGACGAATGCGCGGTGATTGCTCAACCACACGGCGACGGTGATCAGCGTCTCGTGGCCTACGTGATCCCGAACAATGGTTTAACAGCCGCATCGCTGCGAGAAGTGGCGGCGGAGTTGTTGCCCAGCTACATGGTCCCGGCGGCGTTCGCGCTCGTTCACGATTTGCCAAGAACGAAGAGCGGAAAAGTCGATCGCCGCGCGCTGCTCAAGTTCGAAGCGCCGGAGAACGGCAATGGTCACCATGAAAGCATCGCTCCGCGGACGCCGACCGAGATGGCTATCGCGCAAATCTGGCGCGAACTGTTGCGAATCGATCAGGTTGGAGTGAACGACGATTTCTTTCACCTGGGCGGTCATTCGCTGCTCGCCACTCGCGTGGTCAATCGTTTACGTGGCCTGTACGCTGTCGATCTTCCGCTGCGCGACTTCATCAATTCGCCGACGATCGCCACTGTCGCGCGCACGATCGAACGACAAAGATCAACTATCTCAACCAAAACAGATCGAATCGCAGCGCTGCTAGAAAAAGTCAACGCACTCTCAGACGAAGAAGTAAAAGCTCTGCTCGCTTCCTCAGCAATCTGAAATCTCAGCTCTAATTCCTTCTGGAGAAACTGCCATCATGAATACTTTTCCCGTGACGATTGACGGCTCGAATCTGACCGTCGACATGGTAAATGCAGTCGCGCGCGAGGGGCGGCCCGTTAGTGTGAAACAGTCGAGCCTCGAAGCTATCACTGCCTGCCGCGACGTGTTGCAGGAGCTGATCGATCAGGGCGTGATGATCTACGGCATCACCACCGGCATGGGCGGCATGAGAGAGTTTCTCGTCCCCAAACACGTCGCGCCGGAGATGCAGATGAACCTGTTGCGCAGCGTGGCTTCGAACGTCGGCGATCCGTTTCCGGAGGAAGTCGTGCGCGCCACGATGCTTGCTCGTTTGAACTCGCTCGCCCGCGGCCACTCAGCGATTCAACTCAAGAACTTCATGGTCCTGCTCGACATGCTGAACGCGCACATTCATCCCCTCGTCCCGATGAAGGGCTCGCTCGGCGCAAGCGGCGATCTTGGACCACTCGCCTCCATCGCTCTCGCGGCGACCGGCGAAGGAATGGTCCGCTATCGCGACGAGACAGTGCTCGCAGCAGAAGCATTGGCGGCGGCCGGCATCGAGCCAATGCAACTCGACTACAAAGAAGGTCTCGCGCTGATCAACGGGACGTCGATGATGGCCGGCATGGGTGCGCTCGTCATCAACGATATGGAGGTGATTAACAATACCGCTGACGTCGTCGCGGCTTTTACTACCGAAGCGCTCACCGGCCGGCTCGGGCCCTTCGATGAACGCGTACACGCGCAGAAACCCCATCCTGGTCAACAAGTTACGGCTGCGAACATCATCAACCTGACCCAGGGCTCGCGTATGGCGATCTCCGAAGAGTACCTGCAAAGGACCATCGGCGAACGTCACAGCAACGAGTCGACGCGCAAAAGCGATATGTTGATCATGGACGCTTACTCGATCCGCTGCGTGCCGCACGTTCATGGTCCAGCGAAAGAGTGCGCTTCGTGGAGCCGCGACATCGTTGAGCGCGAGTTGAATTCCAGTAACGACGATCCGCTCGTGCTTGCCGAACACAAAGCCTGTTTCCACAACGGTCACTTTCACGGTCAATACATCGCGATGGTGATGGACTCCGTTGCCGTTGCAGCGACGACGATCGGTTTGATGTCGGATCGCCGGATCGATCGTTTCATGGACCAGAACCACAGCAGCGGTTTGCCGCCGTTTCTGTGCACCAACAACGCCGGCGTTCGCATGGGTTTGATGGGCGGACAGTTTATGACGTCTTCGCTGATGGCCGAGAACCGCGCGAAGTGCACGCCGATCTCGATCCAGTCGATTCCTTCGACGGAAGACTTCCAGGACTTCGTGAGCATGGGACTGGTCGGCACGCGGCGCACGTACGAGGTGGTTCGCGATACGGCCTATGTGCTTGCGTTTGAGCTGATCTGCGCGGCGCAGGCGGCGGACATCAGGGGGGCTGAAAAGCTAGGACCGGTCGGGCGCATCACCTACGAGCTGACCCGCGAACTGTGCCCGTCGTTTGACGTCGACATGTCAGTCACACCATTCGTAGAGAAGATTGCCTCGTCGATTCTGGACGGGCAGTACGCAGCGATTCTGACGCCGGATGAGCAGTTTGTCACGGTGGAGTAGAGTCAGTGCATTGCGTCATACAGTTGGCTACGGCTACGGCTCAAGTGGTTCGGCCAGGGCTTTACCTTAAGCGGTTTGCTACGGCTTCGCCGTAAGCGGTTTGGGTTACGGCTTGGCCTCATGCGGTTCGGCTACGGCTACGGCTCAAGTAGTTCGGCCACGGCTTTACCTTAAGTGGTTTGCTAGGGCTCGCCGTAAGCGATTTGGTTACGGCTTGGCCTCATGCGGTTCGGCTACGGCTTTACCTTAAGCGGTTTGCTACGGCTTCGCCGCCGGATGTGAGGCGAGGCTCTGCCTCGCCGGTCGTGTGTGATTGAGGCACCGGCTGCGCCGCTGGTTCGGGCTAAGCCCTAAAGGCCGAAGGCCGGACGATGGGCAAAGCCCATATCTTCTTTGCTCAGCGAAGGCGAGGCAAGCCTCGCCTCACATCCGGCGGCAAAGCCGAGGCGAACGCCCCAAAAGCCGAGATGAACGTTCAAGGCCGAGGTGAACGTTCAAGGCCGAGGTGAACGTTCAAGGCTGAGGTGAACGTCCAAAGCCGAGGCGAACGTTCAAGGCTGGGGCGAACGTCAAGGCTGAGATAACGATTGAAGCAGGTAAGACAAGAAATGAGCACGGAAATCGAAATCCTGAGCCTCTCGCCAGAGCGACGGGCGCTGCTGGAGTTGCTGTTGAAACAATCAGATGGAATTCCACGTCGGGCGTCACAAACGCGCGTGCCGATCTCCTCTTCGCAACAGCGTTTCTGGATCGTGGACCAGCTCCAGCCGTTCAGCAACGTCTTCAATCAGTCTGCTGCGATTCGGTTGCAAGGGCGGTTGAAGCTGGACGCGCTTCAGCAGGCGCTGAGCGAGATCGCCAGGCGGCACGAGTCGTTGCGCGCAACGTTCAAGCTCGTGGATGGACAGCCGGCGCAGGAGTTTGCGGAAGCGTCGGCGATCAAACTGCCGCGAACCAGCCTGCACGACGTCAAGGAGAAAGATCGCGAGGGAACTGTGCGTCGATTGGTCCAGCAGGAAGCATCACGGCCGTTCGATCTCGCGCGTGGGCCGCTGTTTCGAGTTCGCCTGTTCTCGCTGACGAAGACCGGGCATGTGTTCTTGTTCGCAGTTCATCACATCGTCGCCGATGGTTGGTCAATGGGACTGCTCGTCCGCGAATTAGCTGCACTTTACGAAGCGTTTGCGAGCGGACAGCCGGCGCCGTTGCCGGAGCCGCAGATTCAGTTTGGTGATTTCGCCGTGTGGGAACGTGATTATCTGAACGACGAATTGGTCGAACAGCAACTCTCATATTGGAAACGCCAACTGAGCGGCCAGCTTCCGCAACTCGCTTTGCCAACCGATCGCGAGCGCACCGCGTCGACCACTGACAGCGCCGCAACATACCGCTTTCGCATTCCGGCATCGTTGCGAGATTTTAGCCGCCGGCAAAACATCACACCATACACATTACTGCTCGCTGCCTACGCGACTCTTCTCTATCGATACACCGGCAACGCTGATGTCGTGATCGGTTCGCCGACTGCAAATCGTCCTCACCCCGACACGGAAGATCTTGTCGGCTGCTTCATCAACACGCTGCTGATGCGCATCGATCTTTCCGGCAACCCGACGTTCGGCGAACTGCTCGCGCGCGTTCGCGAAACCACGCTCGACGCGTTTGCCAACCAGGACGTGCCGTTCGATCGCGTGGTGGACCAACTCGAACGCCGCCCGGTCGGCGAAAACCCGTACCGCGTTTGGTTTGTTCTGCAGAACGAGCCGCTCGAGAGCCTGACGCTTACTGATTTGACGCTCGCGAATTTCCATCCCGAACGAACGACGACGCCCAACGACTTGACGTTGTCGATCACGGAACTCGGCGACGAACTGGCATGCACCCTGGATTACCGCACGGATTTATTTGACGCCGACACCATCATCGAGCTTTCCAGCCGGTTCACGGCGCTCCTGGACCACGTTTCTTCAGCCCCGGAAACCCGATTGCTCGACATTCCGTTGGACCAGGACGACGTTCTCGATCCGCCCGGTCGAGTGCAAGAGATCGAAGACAAGTTCATGCTGTAAGGAGAAGCTGATGTCTGACAAAACCCTTTACAGACTTGGCGATCACACGTCAGTTGAACCGCTGGTGAACAGGTTTGCCGCCTGGGCCAACGTGGTTTCACCGCTGTCGTTCAGTCTTTACTTGCAGCATTATCAACTCGAAGTCCTGCGCTCGTATTTGAAAGATCCCGAAGTGCACTTCAGCGCCTGCAAGAACCCGAAGCTGCGCAGTGGTCCACTGGTCGACATCCCGGTTGAAAGAGCTGATGAAGTCGCCAGCTTCCTCGCCGCCACTGAGATCGAATTAGGCGATAACCTCAGATTTGCGCGGAGCTTGTTCGAGTTTCACAACGCCATCGTCGCCGAAGCAAAGGGTTTGACGATGGAGCCATTCTACTATCGCCTCCCGCCTGAGCTGCGCGGCTACGTGGAACTGGTTTACGACTATTACCATCGTCCGCACGTGCGCTTCTTCGAGGGCTTGCTTTACGACAGTCCGTACTATCGAAAAGACCTCCAGTCGTTCCGGCTCTTCCTGCAACAACGCGACGACGGCCGCCCGTTCTTTATGAGCACGCCGCGTCTCCCCGCGGACGACGAGATCGAATGGAACATTCCGTTTGATTCGCCGCTCGTGGACGAACTCTTCAAACTCGAGCACACCCCGCAGCCGCTTGGTTACATTCGCGAACTGCTCGGCCTAAGCGCTGCCGACGATCGCCGGTTGTTGCCGTTGCTAACGACAGGCGAAATTACTCCGCGATGCTGGGATGGACCACTGCGCGTGCGTTATTACGGTCATGCCTGCGTGCTGATCGAGTGGAACGGCGTTTCGATCCTGACCGATCCTTGTCTTGGTGTGACGCCGGTTCGCGATGGCATCGAGCGGTTCACTTACCAGGACCTGCCCGAACACGTCGACTACATACTGATCACGCACGGGCATCACGATCATTTCTGTCTCGAATCGTTGCTGCGGTTGCGCAATCGCACCGGTTGCATCGTCGTTCCGCACGCGAGCGGCGTGTTTTACGGCGACGTTTCGCTCAAGATCATGTGCGAGCGACTGGGCTTCAAGGTGGTCGAGCTCGACGCGCTTGAATCGATTCCGCTTCCTGGCGGCGAGATTATCGGCATTCCGTTTCTCGGCGAGCACGTGGATCTGCCGCACAGCAAGTCGGCGTACGTCGTTCGCTCGGGTGACGAGCAGATGTTGTTTGCAGCAGATTCGGACTGTCTCGATCCTTATCTCTACGAGAACGTGCGCCGCGCGATTGGTCCGATCCAATCGGTGTTTGTCGGCATGGAATGCGTCGGCGCGCCGTTGTCGTGGTCCTGTGGTCCATTCCTGCCGGCGCGGCCGGAGCACAGCATCGAACAATCACGACGATCGAAAGGCTGCGACTCGGAGCGGGCGCAACTGTTGCTCCGAGCGGTCGAAGCGCAACGGCTTTACGTCTACGCGATGGGCCGCGAGCCGTGGCTCGAATACCTGCTCGGTCTTGCGTTGACGGAGAACTCGAAACAAGTGACCGAAGCGCGCAAGCTCGTCAGAGTGGCCGAGCAGCAAGGGCTCGCCGAGTCGCGACTCCTCTTCGGCAGAGACGAGATCTATTTCATCCCGCTGTCCACCATCGCGGCGCCGTTGCCGCTCGCCGATCACGAGTTGATCACAGAAGACGAATTCTCATTCAGTTAAATCCCACGAAGCAATTTCACTCATAGTCGAGGAACTTTCATGAGCACGGTGAAGGCTAAAGTCCCCGTCTTCGATACCCAATCTATCGAATCGCGAGACTATTGGATTCAGAAACTCTCGGGCGAGCTGGGCACGTCAGGCTTGCGTCCGGACTTTGAACGACCTGCCGGTGCCGCCGGCAGACTGCACACGGTTGAGCTGACGATCTCTGCCGATGTTCAGCGCAAGTTGTCGAAGCTGACGAAAGACTCGCCGTTTCTGTCATACACGATTCTCCTGGCGGCGTTGAATGTGTGTCTTCATAAGTACACGGGTGCGGAGACGATCCTCGTTGGCAGTCCGGCGCGACGGCGTGAAGAAGATGAACAGATCAATGCGCTGCCCATCGTGTCGCACATCGATCGCCGCGTGAAGTTCAAAGAGTTTCTGATGAGTCTGCGCGAAACATTGGTGGAGGCGTACAGCCATCAGAGCTATCCATACAAGCGACTGGTTCGCGATCTTGGCCTGAGTGAAGAGGAAAATCGCTGCGCGTTGTTCGACGTTGCGCTGACATTCGACGACATTCATGGCGAGCTGCCGGACGTTCATCACGACGTTACGCCCGCATTTCAGCAAACGGATGATGGTGTGACGGGTTTTGTTAATTACAACGGCGGCTTGTTTACCGAATGGACCGTCGAACGCTTCGCCGCACGCTTTGTGCACGTCCTTGATGAAGGCATCAGCAATATCGAAACACCGATCAGCGATCTGAGTATTCTGCTCGAAGAAGAGCGCGACCTGATCCTGCACGAGTGGAACCGGATTCCTGCGAACTATCCCTCGCAACCCTGTCTGCACGAGCTCTTTTCGACACAAGCGCAGAAGACACCGAATGCCATTGCGCTGATTTTCGAAGACCAAAAGATCTCGTATCGCGAATTGGACCAACACGCGAATCGCCTGGCGAATTATCTGATTCGCCGCGGACTCGAACCGGGCGCACGCGTTGGCATTATGATCCAGCGCAGCGCGGAAATGCTGGTCGGTTTGCTTGGAATCCTCAAGGCCGGCGGTGTTTACGTGCCGCTCGATCCCGGCTATCCCGCAGATCGTCTGAAATTCATGATCGACGATGCCGCGCCGCAAGTCGTGCTCACGGACATTCCTGCCGAAGCGCAAACTGAGAGTGATAAAGACCCTGGAATCGCAATCGGTCCGAATGCACCTGCGTACATGATTTACACGTCCGGTTCTACCGGTCAGCCGAAAGGCGTGGTGGTCCAACATGCCGGCGTCAGCAATCTCGCTTACGCACAGGCCATCGGTTTCCGTGTCACTGCCGAGAGCCGCTGCCTGCAGTTCGCTTCTTTCAGTTTCGACACGTCGATCTCTGACATCTTCACCAGCCTTTGCCGCAGGCGCTGCTCTGTGCGTCGCGAATCGCGAGCAGCGAGTGTCAGTCACGGCACTCGCAAATTTCCTGCGCGACGCTGCCGTTACCCTGGTCACATTACCGCCGGCCATCCTGGCGCTGCTTGAAAACGACGATCTGCCTAACCTCAAGACCGTGATCACGGCCGGTGAAGCATGTCCGGCAAACGTGATGGCGCGGTGGATGGTAGGCCGCGAATTTTTCAACGCTTATGGACCAACCGAGGCCAGCGTTTGCGCCACTTATCTCGAATGCACCGAGACTTACCAGGATGGACCACCAATCGGCCGCCCGTGGCCCAACATGGAAGCGTACGTCCTCGACGAAGCACTCCAGTCCACGCCAATCGGTCTTCCCGGTGAGCTGTACATCGGCGGCATCGGCCTGGCCCACGGCTACCTGAACCGGCCAGAGCTGACGTCGCAACGCTTCGTGCCGCATCCATTCTCGACGATGCCCGGCGCGCGTTTGTATGCGACCGGCGATCTCGCGCGCTTCCGGCCAGATGGGTTGATCGAATTCCTCGGCCGCGTCGATCAGCAGGTGAAGCTGCGTGGTTTCCGAATCGAGTTGGGTGAAGTCGAGGCGGTGCTGGCGAGTCATCCGCACGTGCGCGAAGTCGCGGTGCTCTTGCGAGAAGACAAGCCCGGTCAAAAGCAGTTGGTTGCGTACCTGGTTGGACCAGGCGCGGCGCTGAAGACGCCGGGCGACGAGTTGCGCCAACACGTGAAGCATTGGCTGCCTGAGTTCATGGTGCCCGGACAATTTATTTGGCTCCCGGAAATGCCGCTGACTGCGAACGGAAAGATCGACCGGAAGCAACTGCCTGCCCCCGCTGAGGCGCGCAAAGGCGCGGCGCGTGAAGGCGCGGCGCACGAAGGTTACGAAGCTCCGCAAACGACAGTCGAAGAGCTGTTGACACAGATCTGGATCGAAGTGCTGAACGTCGAACCGATCGGACGCAACGATAACTTCTTCGAGCTTGGCGGTCACTCGTTACTCGGCACGCAGCTCGTGTCCCGTATCAGGGAAGCATTCGAAGTCGAGATCGAGCTCACGAGTCTATTTGAAGCGCCGACGGTTGCCGGGTTGGCCCAACTGGTCGAGGCCGAGTTGAGTGAAGGTCAAACCACCGCAGGCGTGCCGCCACTCGAAAAAGCGGATCGCGCAGCCGAACTGCCGCTGTCGTTCGCGCAACAGCGCCTTTGGTTTCTCGCCCAACTCGAACCCGAAAGCTCCGTTTACAACATCTCTACGGCGCTGCGCTTGAAAGGTAATCTGAGCGTTTCGGTGCTGGAGCAGACATTTACCGAGATACTGCGCCGTCACGAATCCTTCCGCACGACATTCGAAAGGACCGCGGATGGACGTCCGGTGCAGGTGATCGCCCCGCCACAACCGGCAACAATTACGACGAACGATCTCTCCGATCTACCGGACGACTTGAAAGACTCGGAAGCTCGCCGGTTCGCGATGGAGGAAGCGCATCGTCCATTCGATCTGAAGCGTGGTCCGTTAGTCCGCGCGCACCTGCTGCGCCTCAGCCCGGCCGAACACGTTCTGCTATTCACGATTCATCACATCATCGGCGACGGTTGGTCCATGGGCGTGCTGGTCAAGGAGGTTGCGGCGCTCTACGCTGCATTCTCGCAAGGCCAAAGCTCGCCACTGCCGGAATTGACGATCCAATACGCCGATTACGCCGTTTGGCAGCGCGACTGGCTGCAAGGCGAGACGCTCGATCGGCAGTTGTCCTACTGGAAAGAGCAACTCAAAGGCGCGTCGCAGCAATTGGATCTGCCGACCGATCATGCGCGACCCGCTGTCTACACACCGCGTGGCGCCCGCCTCATTCGTGAGTTTTCGCCAGACCTGACCGCAAATCTCGAAACGCAAAGCCGGCGCGAAGGCGTGACGTTGTTCATGTACGTGCTCGCCGCGTTCCAGGTGTTGTTGGCGCGTTACTCAGGGCAGAACGACATCGCGGTCGGCGTCCCGGTTGCAAATCGCCGTCGCGCGGAGCTTGAAGATCTGATCGGGTTCTTCGTCAACACGCTCGTGATGCGCACGGATATTTCCGGCGATCCGACGTTCAGCGAGCTCTTGCAACGCGTGCGAAAGGTCGCGCTCGGCGCTTACGCGCACCAGGACGTGCCGTTTGAAAGACTCGTCGAAGAGTTGCAACCGACGCGCGATCTCAGCCGGTCGCCGCTGTTCCAGGTGATGCTCGCGTTGCAGAACGCTCCGGTGTCGCGGTTGGACCTTCAGGAGCTCGAGTTGAGCGGCATCGGCGTCATTCAACAGACCGCGAAGTTTGATCTGACACTCGCGGTGGACCGCGCCGACGATAATCTGATCGCTTCGCTCGAATACAACTCCGATCTGTTTGAAGTGATGACGATCGAGCGAATGCTCAATCACTTCTTCCTGCTGCTCGAAGCCGTCGTCGCGAAGCCAGATCGACGACTTAGCGCTCTCCCGTTGTTAACCGAAGCGGAAACGCAGCAAGTGCTGGTCGAATGGAACGACACAAAGGGCGACTACTCGCCGCTGCTGGCGCATGAGCTCTTCGCCGAACACGCGCGCGTCAAACCTGACACGCCAGCCATCATTTTCCAGGGTGAGGATCAACTCACGTACGCCGAGCTCGATCAACTCGCGACTCAATGTGCGCAGCGTCTACTCAACTCCGGTCTGGAGCCGGAAGCGTGCGTGGCGGTGATGCTCGATCGCGGTCCGGAAATGATCATCTCGCTGCTCGGTATTTTCAAAGCCGGCGGCGTGTATCTGCCACTCGATCCTGCGTACCCGTTAGATCGACTCGCCTACATGATCGAAGACGCCCGTCCGCACGTCGTGCTTACTTCGCGCAATCTGTTGACGCGCGTCCCCTGGACCGAAACGCCAATTGTTTGTCTCGAAGACTGGCAGCAGGACGACACCCCAATCACACCGGTAAAGCTTCCACAGGTGAAGCCCGACAACGTGGCCTACGTCATCTACACCTCCGGTTCAACCGGACGGCCGAAAGGCGTGATGGTCGAGCATCGCGGCTTGAACAATCTCGCCGCCGCGCAGGCGCAGGCATTTGGACCACACGAAGGCAGCCGCGTCTTGCAATTTGCTTCGTACAGCTTCGACGCCTCGATCTTCGAGATTGTGATGGCATTGACACACGGCGCGACGCTCTACGTCGAGCGACAGGAATCGCTGTTGCCTGGTCCAAACTTCGTCAAGCTGCTGCGCGACCGCCGCATCACGCTCGTCACGTTGCCACCGTCAGCACTGGCCGCGTCGCCGGACGCCGACCTGCCGGATCTGGAAACGATCACCGTCGCTGGTGAAGCGTGCCCGTCGGACGTGGTCGCGCGCTGGGCGGATGGCCGGCGTTTCTTCAATCTTTATGGTCCAACAGAAACAACGATTTGGACCACCGCCGCGGAGTGCCAGGCGGGCACGGCGAAACCGCCGATCGGCAAGCCCATCCTCAATACCCAGGTGTACGTCCTGGATGAAAGGATGGAGCCCACGCCGATCGGCGTCCGCGGCGACCTCTACATCGGAGGTGACAGTCTTGCCCGTGGATACCTCAACCAGCCTGATCTCACCGCGGAACGCTTTGTTCCCAACCCCTTCAGCTCCGAACCGGGCGCGCGACTCTATCGCAGCGGCGACGTCGCGCGTCATCTCGCCGATGGCCGGCTTGAGTTCATCGGACGCGCTGATTCGCAGGTGAAGATTCGCGGCTTTCGCATCGAGCCGGGTGAGATCGAGACAGCACTTGTCGAGCACGAAGCGGTGCGTGAGTCGGTGGTCATCGCTCGTGAAGACACACCGGGCGATAAGAGGTTGGTGGCCTATGTCGTCGCGCAAGACGAAGCGCCGAGCGTCGCTGAGTTGTCCAGTCATTTGCACGACCGACTGCCGGCGTACATGTGGCCCACGTCGTACGTGTTTCTCAAGGCGATTCCACTGAATCCGAACGGGAAGATCGATCGCAAAGCGTTGCCGGCGCCGGCGGGTTATCAGCCGGAACTGGAAGCCAACTACGTGCCGCCGCAAAGCGAGATCGAGCGCGCAATCGCAGCGATCTGGCAGGACGCACTCAAGATCGAACGAGTCGACGTGCACGACAATTTCTTCAGTCTTGGCGGGCACTCGATCCTGTTGGCCCAGGTGCACACGCAACTGACGCAGAGTCTCGCACCTGAACTTTCGATCCTCGATCTCTTCAAATATCCGACCATCAGCACGCTTGCCAAACACCTTGGCGACGATGAAAACGGCAAGCCGCTCGCGAACGAAGGTCACAAGCGAGCAGAGGCGCGGCTCGACCTTTTGAAACGACAAACGGAATTGCGGCAGGCGCAAAGAGGCTAGCAGCAATGAGCAGTAACGAAGCTCACGAACATTTGGGGAAGATCGCGGTCGTCGGTATGGCCGTGCGGCTTCCGGGCGCGAAAGACGTCGATCAGTTCTGGCGCAATCTGCGTGATGGCGTGGAGTCTGTGACGTTCTTCACCGACGAAGAGCTTGCCGCGGAAGGAATCTCGGATCGTCTGTTGAAGAATCCGAAGTACGTCAAAGCAGGCGCGACGCTTGACGGCATCGAGATGTTCGACGCGCCGTTCTTCGGCATCCATGCTCGCGAAGCGCAGCTAATGGACCCGCAGCATCGCCTGTTTCTCGAATGCGCGTGGGAGTCGCTCGAGAACGCGGGTTACAACCCGGAGAAATACGACGGGCGTATCGGTGTTTACGCGAGCGAGAGTGCGAACACGTACTTCTTCGTCAACGTGCAATCGAACCGCGACGTAATCGAGTCAATGGGCGCTGTGCAGACCGTGCTGAACAACGATCGGGATTTTCTGGCGACGCGTGCTTCGTTTCTCTTGAATCTCAAAGGACCGGCGATCGTGGTCCAGTCGGCGTGCTCCAGCTCACTCGTGGCGATCCATCTTGCTTGTCAGAGTCTTAATTACGGCGACTGTGACATGGCGCTCGCCGGTGGTGTGGCGATCCGGCTGCCGCAGAAGGCCGGTTACATGTACGCCGAAGGCAGCATTTTTTCGAGCGACGGGCATTGCCGGCCGTTTGATGCGAAGGCGAGCGGCACGTTGGGCGGCAACGGCGGCGCTCTCGTCGTGCTGAAGCGTTTGGCCGACGCGCTGTGCGACGGCGACCAGATTCATGCGGTTATCAGAGGTTCGGCGATCAACAACGATGGTTCGGTGAAGATCGGTTACACCGCGCCGAGTGTTGACGGTCAGTCGAAAGCGATTGCCGAAGCGATGGCGATTGCGGGCGTCGAGCCGGAGACGATCGACTACGTCGAGACGCACGGCACGGCGACGCCGCTGGGCGATCCGATCGAGATTGAAGCGTTGACGCAGGCTTATCGATATCGCACGGCGAAGAAAGGTTTCTGCGCGATCGGTTCGTTGAAAAGCAGCCTGGGCCATCTCGATGCGGCGGCGGGTGCCGGCAGCTTGATCAAGACGGTGCTCGCGTTAAAGCACAAGCAGATTCCGCCGAGTCTGAACTTCGAAACGCCGAATCCAAAGATCGATTTTGCGAATAGTCCGTTCTTTGTGAACACGAGGCTGGCGGCGTGGGATGCGAAGTCGGGACCACGACGCGCAGGCGTGAGCTCGTTCGGAATTGGTGGAACGAATGTGCACGTCGTTGTCGAGGAAGCGCCCGAGCAGGTGCGCGAGCAGGCGTCGAGAGCGAGCCAGTTGTTGGTGTTGTCGGCGAAGACGGCGACGGCGCTGGAGAATGAGACCGGGAACCTGCTTCGTTATTTGCAAGAGCATCCGCTGGTTGATCTGGCTGACGTGGCGTACACGTTGCAAACAGGCCGGCGAGCGTTCAGTCACCGGCGGACGTTGGTGGCGCGGAGTGTGGCGGAGGCGATTGCGGCGCTGGAAGCGAAGAAGTTCACGAGCAAGGTTACTGAAGCGCATGACGCATCGATCGTGTTCATGTTTCCGGGGCAGGGAACACAACACGTCAACATGGGCCGCGAGTTATACGACAGCGAATTAGTATTTCGCGTGGAAGTCGATCGTTGTGCGGAGTTGCTCGAGCGTTATCTCGGAATTGATCTGCGCGACGTGATTTATCCCGCGGCTGAGGAAGCTGAAGCAGCAGAGCAGCAATTGACAGAGACGTCGTTGACGCAACCGGCGTTGTTCGTGATCGAGTACGCATTAGCGAAGTTGTTACGGAGTTGGGGACTGAAGCCGGCGGCGATGATTGGACACAGTTTGGGTGAGTATGTCGCTGCGTGTTTGGCTGGTGTGTTCTCGCTCGACGATGCGCTGATGCTGGTGGCGAGGCGTGGACGAATGATGCAGGCACTGCCGCATGGCGCGATGCTCAGCGTTCAACTGCCGGAGGCTGAGGTTTCCGTGCTGCTGAATGGACGGCTATCGATTGCGGCTGTGAATGGTTCGTCACTGTGCACCGTTTCCGGTCCGATTGCGGACATTGAGGTGTTGCAGCAGCAGTTGAGCGAGCGCGGCGTAACTGTACGGCGATTGAAGACCTCACACGCGTTTCACTCCGCGATGATGAACGACATCATGGAGCCCTTTGCGCGGCAGTTGCAGAGCATCTCGCTTTCGGCGCCACAGGTCCCGTACGTTTCGAATGTCACTGGCAAGTTAATAGATGCCGGGGAAGCGACGGAACCGGGTTATTGGACACAGCATTTGCGACACGCCGTCCGCTTTGCTGATGGGTTGAGGGTGTTGCTGCGCGAACCGAATCGGGTGCTGTTGGAAGTTGGACCAGGACAGGTCCTGACGATGCTCGCGTCAGCTCACGCCGATAAGACCAGAGATCACGAAGCGGTTTCCGTGCTGCCGGCGCGAACTGGCGCAGCCGATCAGGATTTAGTGATGGAAGCGATTGGCCGGTTGTGGCTGGCTGGCGTCGACGTCGATTGGACCAGGTTACACGACGAAGATCATGGACGGCGGCGAGTTGCGCTACCGACGTATCCGTTTGAGCGGCAACGCTACTGGCTTGAGCCAGTGAAGACGACGGCTCCCGCAACGCGTGTGGAAACAATCCAGACAGCAAGCGTTGTCAACAGCAACACTCAAAATGAATCGCCTGCTGACAAACAAGCAGTGTGGCCCATCTTGAGGAGCGCCATCGCCGAGCTTACCGGCGCCGATGCCGCCGAGATCGATCCCAAAGCCACGTTCTTCGAGCTCGGCGTCGATTCTTTGTTATTGATCCAGGCGGCGCAGCTCATCGAGAGGCGTTTTGGCGTCGAGCTTTCGTTCCGTCAATTGTTGGAAGAGTATTCGACGCTGGAGGCCCTGGCGAGTTTTCTCGAAAACCACGGATCTGAAATCAAGCTTGAACCGGAAGCGGAAGCCTTTGTTCCGTTCCGTGCCGCAAACACGAAGCCGTCTGACGGTCTCACCGCGCCTCAGCGCGAGTCTCTTGACCGATTTGTCGGGCGATACACAACGCGCACGAAGAAGTCGCAAGAGCTAATTCAATCATCTCGCCGGCATCACGCCGATTCACGATTTGCCGTCAACTACCGCCAGACGTGGAAAGACCTGGTCTACCCGATCGTCGGCGAACGTTCGCGCGGCTCGCGTCTATGGGACGCCGACGGAAACGAATACGTCGACCTGACAATGGGCTTCGGCGTGCATCTCTTCGGCCATTCGCCCGACTTCCTCGTCGAAGCATTGCAACGCCAGCTCAGCAACGGCTTTCAACTTGGACCACTGTCGCGCCTCGCCGGAGAAGCCGCCGAACTATTTTGCGAACTGACGCGCACCGACCGCACGGCCTTCTGTAACTCCGGCACGGAAGCCGTCATGGGCGCGGTGCGTCTCGCCCGCGCAGCCACCGGCCGCAACAAGATCGCCATCTTCGCCGGTTCTTATCACGGATCGTTCGACGGAATTCTGGCCCGTGGCGTTCGCGAAAACGGCCAGCTTCGCGCAGTGCCGGTCGCGCCGGGGGTTCCGCCGAGTTTGATCGCCGACGTGATGATTCTCGATTACGACCGTCCCGAATCGTTGGCAGAGATCAAAGCGCACGCATACGAGCTCGCCGCCGTGCTTGTCGAACCGGTGCAGAGTCGCCGTCCCGATCTTCAGCCCACGGAGTTTCTCCGTGCGTTGCGAGAGATCACGAAAGAATCCGGCACGGTGCTGATCTTCGACGAAGTGATTACCGGTTTCCGGCTGCATCAGGGCGGCGCACAAGCATGGTTCGGGATCGACGCTGATCTCGCGACCTACGGCAAAGTGATTGGCGGCGGCGTTCCGATCGGCGTCGTGGCCGGCAAGTCGGCGGTAATGGACGCGATCGACGGCGGACACTGGACCTTCGGCGATGATTCGTATCCTTCTGCGAAACAGACTTACTACGCCGGCACTTATTTCAAAAACCCGCTCGCGATGGCGGCTGCCAGTGCAGTGCTGAAGCACCTGAAGCAGAGTGGCCCAACACTGCACCGGGAGCTGAACGCGAGAACATCGGCGATGGCCGCTCGGTTCGACGATCTGTTCGCAAGCGAAGGTTTGCCAATCAGGTTGGTCAATTGCGCCTCGCTGTTTCGCTTCGATCTTCCGCGGTCCGTGAAGTTTGCCGATCTGTTTTTCTATCACCTCGTCGAGAAGGGAATTTACGTTTGGGAAGGACGAAACTGCTTCCTTTCGACGGCCCACACGGACGAGGACATCGATCTGGTATTCAATGCAGTCGAGCGCACGATTGCGGAGCTGAAAGCGGATGGATTCTTGTCAGCGAACGATGCGATTTCACCGCGACCCGCTTCGAAACGCTTCCCGCTCACAGAAGGACAGCAACAAGTTTGGCTCGCTTCACAGATCGGTCAAGCAGCATCCGTCGCTTACAACGAATCGATGACACTCAGCGCGCGCGGCAAGCTCAACGTCGAAGCGATGCGCAAATCAGTGGAGAAACTCGTCAATCGTCACGATTCGCTGCGCACCGTTTTCGGTCTCGAAGGCGACTACCAGGAGATCGTCCCCCACGTGAAGACTTCCGTCCCGCTGGTCGACTTCTCTGATCTGAACCAACCGCAGCGCGATCGAGAGCTCGCTGAATGGGTGAAACACGAAACACAACGTCCATTCGATCTCGCTCACGGACCGTTGATCCGCACTCACCTCGTGCGTCTCGAAGACGATCATCACTTGCTGGTGATGACCGTGCACCACATCGTGATGGATGGTTGGTCGGCGAGCGTGTTGTTCCGCGACCTTCGCGAGCTCTATGACGCCGAATGCAAAGGCATCGCCTCTCCGCTTCCGCCCGCTGAATCCTACACGCAGTTTGCGGAACGACTCGATAACCGCGACGAGACCAAAGAGATGGCCCGCGCCGAAGCGTTCTGGCTGAATCAATACGCCGATGGCATTCCAGTGCTGAATCTGCCGCTCGATCGTCCACGCGGCGCGGTGCAAACATTCAGTGGCGATCGCGAGCGGTCGTTCATCAACGGTCACGCCGCGGACGACCTCAAACAGTTGAGCGCGGACCACTCGTGTACGACTTTCGTAACCTTGCTCGCGGCGCTCAACGTCCTGCTGTACAGCATCAGCAAGCAAGACGATTTCATCGCCGGCATTCACTCAGCCGGACAGCTCACCACGAACGCCCGCGATCTCGTCGGCTATTGCATCAACCTGCTTCCGGTGCGCACGCGCATCGATGCCGGCTTGAGCTTCGACGACTACCTGGGCCAACTAAAGGCCGAGCTGCTCGATGTTTACAGTCATCAGAACTACCCGCTGGGACGGCTAATCAAAAAGCTGAACCCGCCGCGCGATCCGAGCCGCGCGCCGCTGATTGCGGTCACGATCAACGTCGATCGCGTGGGCGAGAAGACGGGCTTTCATGGTCTCGAAGTCGAGGCCGTGGCCAATCACAACGGACACTCGAAATTCGATCTCAGTCTGAATCTCATCGAGAGCGCGCAACGGCTCGAGGTGGAAGCTGATTACAACACCGACCTGTTTGACGCAGAGACCGTGCAACGCTGGCTCTCATATTTTGAAATGACGCTCCTCACGATCCTCGCGAACCCAACCGTGAAGATCCGGGAGCTCAGGAACCTGGTTGACGAATCAGAAGAACATCATCGCCGGCTGAAAGAAGAAGAGTTCAAAGGTTCACGCCGGCAGAAGCTGAAACAGCTCAAACGCAGGGTCACGGTGTAATCATGAGTAATCCCGAAGGTCGTAAGCCAAGCTTAAGTTTGCCACGCAGAAACGGGCGGATGCATGTTGTCCCGCCGCAGGAGCTGGTCTATAGCACGCTCCTGCCTGGTCCACGTCTCTTGCCGCGCGTGATTAGCCCGGCCATGCCTGATTTGGACCTGGTTGAGTGGACCAGGAACAGCCTCTCGCTGATCGAAAGTGAGTTGTTTCTTTTCGGCGCGATTCTGTTTCGGGGTTTCAAGGTCAGTTCGCCGGTCGAGTTTGAGCAATTTGCGTTGGAGATCTGTCCGGAGTTGTTCAATGAAAACGGCGAACACCCGCGCCGGACTGTCAGCGGGAAAGTCTACACGCCGGTTTTCTATCCGCCTGACAAACAGCTCCTGTGGCACAACGAAAACTCTTTCAATCATCGTTGGCCCACGCGCATCTTCTTCTGCTGTTTGAGCCCGGCGCTAACCGGCGGTGAAACGCCGTTGGTCGACAGTCGCAAGGTCTATCAACTGATCGATCCGGTGATCAGAAAGAAGTTTGCCGAGAAGCACGTGATGTACGTTCGCAACTACGGCAATCGCATGGGCCTCGACTGGCAAACGGTTTTTCAGACTTCAGACAAGAGTGAAGTTGGACGGCGCTGCGCTGAAGGGCGGATGAGTTTTCACTGGCATGACGAGGATCGTTTACGGACCAGTTGCGTGCGTCCGGCCATTGTGCGGCATCCGGTGACCGGCGAGATGGTTTGGTTCAACCAGGCGCAGCATTGGCACGTTTCGTGTCTCGATGCTGAGTCGCGCCAGGTGTTGACTGCGTCGTTTCGTGAAGATGAGTTGCCGCGTCACTGTTACTACGGCGACGGATCGCCGATCGAAGACGCGGTGATGAAAGAGATCCTCGACGTTTACGCGTCACTGGAAGTGAGTTTTCCGTGGCAGGCAGGCGACATCGTCATGCTCGACAATCTGCTGACGGCGCACGGGCGCAATCCGTTTTCCGGCGAGCGGAACATGCTGGTGGCGATGGGCGGGATGATGAGTTATGCGGATGTTGAAGAGGCGGAGGAGAACTAAGTGATCGGTCAACTGCAGGGGTTTCGTGTCTCACCACAACAGCGGCATCTCTGGTTGTTGCAGCAGTCGGAGAGTGCGGCGTATCACGCGCGCTGTTCCGTCTTGATTGAGGGCGCGTTGGGCGTGTTGGACGCGTTGGACGTCGACGCGCTCAAGACGGCTGTTAGAACGGTGGTCCAGCGGCATGAAATATTGCGGACGGTGTTTGCGCGCACGCCCGGTGTGAAGGTTCCGCTTCAGGTTGTTGTTGACGAGGCCGATTTCGAGTGGAGCGAAGTGAACGGGTCTTCCGCGGACTGGGATTACGAGCATGGCCCACTGTTGCGGCTCGGGCTCGTCAATGTCTCCCCTGACAGGCACTTGTTGTCGATTGCGCTGCCGGCGCTTTGCAGCGATGCGACGGGGCTAAAGAATCTGGTTCGTGAGATCGTTGTGGCTTTAGATAGCGCTTCTGCTGATGAAATTACGCAGTATATCGATCTTGCCGAATGGCAGAATGAATTATTTGAATCAGACGATGGGCAGACGGCACGAGAGTTTTGGTTGAACCAGAATCTTAGTTTACCGGTATCGCAGCGCCTTCCCTTCGAACGCCAGAACTCGAGCATCTTCGAACCGGCAGTGGTAACGCGCAAAGTCGACGAGGTTTTTACAAATGAATTCCTGTTAGCGTGCTGGCAAGTGTTGCTCTGGCGGTATCTCGAACAGCCAAATTTGATCATTGGCGCCGGTTTCGATGGCCGTAATTATGAAGAGCTGGAGTCGTCGTTGGGTTTGTTTGCGAAGTACCTGCCGTTGCAAGTCGAGATTAATGGGAATACTCGCTTCTCCACGTGGCTAGGCAAGACGACCAAATCGATGGAGCAGATCGCGCAGTGGCAGGAAAGCTTTACCTGGGATGTGATCCAATCCACGGATAATTACTTCCCGTTCTGTTTCGATCACATCGAAGTAGATCATAGATATTCGATCGCAGATCTCAAATTTTCGATCCTCCAGATGCATGCGTGCATCGATCGATTCAATCTCAAACTTTGTGCAGTCACAAGCGACGAGGGTCTCGAGCTCGAGTTTCACTATGATTCATCGCTATTCGAGCGGCACGACGTCGAGTGCCTCGCGGGCCAGTTTGTCGAACTGCTGGCGAGTGCGGTGGCCCAACCCGATGCGCCGATAAGTCGCTTGAACATCGTCAGCGAAGCCGAACGACAGCAACTGCTGCCGCCGATCACCCGCAATTTCGAGAATGTTTGTGTGCATCAACTGTTCGAGCGACAAGTCGAATCAACGCCCGATGCAATCGCAGTCGAGTTTCAAGGCCAAACGTGGACATACACGGAGCTGAACGCGCGGGCGAATCAAATAGCTACACGTCTACGCGCGCTCGGCGCAGGGCCTGAAAAAGTGGTTGCGATCAGCATGCCTCGTTCTTTTGAAATGCTGGCCGGCATTATTGGCACGCTAAAGGCGGGCGCCGCTTATCTGCCGCTCGATCCTTCGTATCCGGAACAACGGCTCGCGTTCATGCGCGAACATGCGAAACCAATCGTCGTCCTGACCGCCGACAGCTTAAGTGAGATCCTCGTCGATGCGAGCGATACAGCTAATGTTGCGAGTGATGTAACCGGCGAAAACCTTGCCTACGTCATCTACACGTCCGGATCGACCGGCGAGCCGAAAGGCGTGATGATCCCGCACGCCGGCCTGACGAACTATCTCAAGTGGTCGCTGGAGCGATATTCAGTAACCGAAGGGGACGCCGTTCCGCTTCATTCGCCACTCACTTTCGATCTGACAGTCACCGCCTTGTTCGCGCCTCTCCTCGCCGGCCGCAAAGTCGTTCTCATCGACGAAGATCGAATCGTGGATTCGCTGGCCCAGGGCAACGGTTTCAGTTTTGTAAAACTCACCCCAGCACACCTCGAAGCACTCAACCAACTATTGCCCGCCGATCGAGCTGCGACTTACGCACGCGCCCTGATCGTCGGCGGCGAGGCGCTCCACGGCGAAACCCTGGAATTCTGGAAACAGAATGCACCGGCGACGAGGATCATCAACGAATATGGACCAACAGAAACTGTCGTCGGCTGCTGCATCTCCGACATCGCAGCCGCGGACAGCGAACCTGGTCCAGTCTCGATCGGCCACTCGATCTCGAACATGGAAGTCTATCTTCTAAACGAAGAGCTCCAACCAGTGCCGATCGGTGTCACCGGCGAGATCTTCATCGGCGGCGTCGGCCTGGCGCGCGGTTATCTGAATCGTCCGGATCTGACGGCCGAACGTTTCGTTCCCAGTCCTTTCAACCCGGGCGAGCGACTTTATCGCACGGGCGATCTCGGCCGCTATCAATCTGATGGCGCGATTCAGTTCATCGGCAGACGCGATCACCAGGTGAAGCTGCGCGGCTATCGCATCGAATTGGGTGAAATCGAATCGGTGCTGAACGCACATCCGGCCGTAAATGAAGCCGTGGCGATCCTGAGCAAAGATGCGGCAGGCGAGAAACGGCTCGCAGCTTACGTCGTCGCTAACGGGGCAACCGAAGCTGAGCTCCGCGATCACGCGAAAGATAAGCTGCCTGAATACATGGTCCCAAGCGTCTTCGTGTTACTCGATCGAATGCCGCTCACAGCACACGGCAAAGTCGATCGCAACCAACTGCCCGCGCCTGAAAGCGCCGGACGATCCGCAACGTATATTGCTCCTCGAACGCCGATAGAAGAAACATTGGCAGCCATGTGGTCGGAAGTGCTGAATGTCGAGACTGTCGGCGTCGACGACAACTTCTTCGATCTCGGCGGTCACTCGTTACTGGCGACTCGCATCATCGCCCGCGTGAATCAAACTTTCCACGTCGAGCTGCCGATGCACAAGCTGCTCGCAATGCCCACGGTCGCAGGCCTCGCGGCAGTTGTCGACGAAAGTCTTAGGGAAACAGCTCGCGTGCTCGCCGAGCTCGAACAACTCTCAGACGAAGAAGCTGAAGTTCTATTGTCAACCGGGATGGTCCAATC
Source organism: uncultured Acidobacteriota bacterium (assembly GCA_963770215.1). Classification (GTDB taxonomy): domain Bacteria; phylum Acidobacteriota; class Blastocatellia; order Pyrinomonadales; family Pyrinomonadaceae; genus PSRF01. Next base: position 246,883 of record CAVYOP010000002.1, on the reverse strand, counting down.
CCTGACTTCGTAATCAAACCATAATCGCCCTACGGCTTTGCACAAAAACGTCCGCTACGAACGATATTCTCCCGCAAAGGCGCAAAGGCGCAAAGGCGCAAAGAAAGTCCAGCGAAACGCAGCAGCGCTTTGCGTCTTTGCGCCTTTGCGGGAGACATCTTCACGTAATAACGCACTTTTTGTGCAAACCTTAATCGCCCTACTAAAAAACCATGAACGAAGGTGTCTTTTCCTCGATCGGCAACACGCCGATGGTGAGGTTGCTCCAATTCTTTCCCGATGTCTCTTTCAACCTGTACGCCAAGATGGAAATGCTCAATCCTGGCGGCAGCACGAAAGACAGGCCTGCTCTCAACATCATCAAACAGGGCATCCGCACTGGAAAGATCGGCCCCGACACGGTGATCGTCGAGTCGAGCTCCGGCAACATGGGGATCGGCCTGGCCCAAATCTGCTCCTACTCCGGACTGCGTTTCGTCTGTGTCGTCGATCCGAAGACAACGCAGCAGAACATCAACATCCTCCAGGCGTATGGCGCTGAGATCGTGAAAGTCACAGAACCCGATCCGGTCACGAAAGACTTTCTGCAAGCGCGCATCAATCGCGTCAGGGAATTGCTCGAGACCATTCCCGATAGCTTTTGGCCCAACCAGTACGCGAACGAAAACAACTCGAATGCGCACCAACAAACGATGCGCGAGATAGTGAACGCCCTCGACAGCAAGGTCGATTATCTCTTCTGTGCGACAAGCACTTGCGGCACGTTGCGTGGCTGTGCGGAGTACGCGCGCGACCATGGGTTGAATACGAAAATCATCGCGGTCGATGCAGTCGGCAGCGTGATCTTCGGCGGCACGCGAGCGAAGCGATTGATTCCCGGGCATGGCGCCGCGGTCATTCCAAAACTCTTCCAACCCAACCTGGCCGACTTCTGTGTTCACGTAACCGATCTTGATTGTGTCGTCGGTTGCCGCAGGCTGGTGCGCCGCGAAGCGATACTCGCGGGCGGTTCGTCAGGCGCGGTGATGATGGCGGTGAACTATTTCAAAGACGAAATTCCACGCAATGCGAATTGCGTGGCGTTCCTTCCAGACCGCGGTGAGCGCTATCTCGACACGATCTATTCGGATGCATGGGTCGAGGCACATCTCGGCGACGTGTCACATCACTGGGAAGAGCCGGAAGCGGCGCCTGTTTATGCGTAACGACGAAATGTTGATCTTGAAAGGCAGCGAAGTGCAGTCGCTGCTCGCGGGTCGCGAGACAGACATCACGGAGATGGTCCGCCTCGCGTACCTGGCCCATGCGGCGGGGCAGAGCTCGTTGCCGCATTCGAACTTTCTGCGCTTTCCGGAGGATCCGGGGAGCCGCATCATCGCGTTGCCGGCATATCTCGGCGGTGAGTTTGCGTTGGCGGGGATCAAGTGGATCGCTTCGTTTCCGCAAAACTTGAACAGAGGATTGGAGCGGGCCTCGGCAGTTTTGATACTGAACTCGGTCGAGACGGGACAGCCGTTGGCTGTGATGGAGTCGTCGATCATCAGCGCGAAACGCACCGCGGCCAGCGCCGCTCTCGCCGCTCGGGAATTGCAGGGAGCGACGCGTGCGACTTGCGCCGGATTGATCGGCACGGGGCTGATCAGCTTCGAGATCGCGAGGTTTCTGCGGGCTGCTTGTCCGGAGATCGAGAAGTTTGTCGTGTTTGATGTCGATGCGAAGCGATCGGAGTTCTTCAAGCAGAAGGTTACGGAGAGTTTTGCCGGCGCAGAGGTTGAAGTGGTGCTTGAGCTGAGTGACGTGTTGAGCCAGTGTTCGCTGATCGCGTTCGCGACGACCGCGGGTGTGCCGCACGTTTACGATCTGTCTCGTTGCGCGCCGGGCAGCACGATCCTGCACATCTCGTTGCGCGATCTGGCGCCGGAGATCATCCTCGCTGGCACGAACATCGTCGACGATGCGGACCATGTTTCGCGTGCGCAGACTTCGATCCATCTCACGGAACAACTCACCGGCAATCGCGATTTCATTCGGGGAACACTCGCCGATGTGCTCAACGGCAATGTCGCGTCGCGCGCCAACGAGGACGACATCGTGATCTTCAGCCCATTCGGATTGGGCGTGCTCGATATCGCGGTGGGAAGTTTCGTGCTCGACCGGGCGCATCGAGAGAACGCGGGCATGGCGCTGGATTCGTTTTTACCTGAGCCGTGGACCAGGAGAAATGATGGATAATCTCGCTGCTGTTATCAACAATCTTTCGCCTGCGAAGCGGGAGTTGTTGGCGCGCCGGTTGAATAAGACTACGGCGCGTTTGGAGGGAATTCCGCAGCGGCCCGAGACGGGTTCGCCTCCTCCGGTTTCGTTTGCGCAGGAGCGTTTGTGGTTTGTGCAACAGATCGATCCCGACACGGCCGCTTACAACATTCCCGCCGCGCTTCAGCTTTCCGGACGGTTGGACGTCGCTGCGCTGGAACGCAGTCTGCGGGAAGTTGTTCGCCGTCACGAGGTTCTGCGCACGAGTTTCCGGTTGATAAACAGCACGGTGGTCCAGGTTATCGCTGCTGAGTTGTCTTTCTCGCTTGAGACGATCGATTTGGGCGGCGATTCTGATCGTGAGGCCAGGGTGCAGACGCTCATTCGTGAGAAAGCACAACAGCCATTCAAGCTCGACGAAGGTCCCGCGTGGCGAGCAAGCCTGCTGCGGCTTGACGACGATGAGCACGTGCTGCTGTTCACGATGCATCACATCGTTTGTGACGGATGGTCGACCGATGTCCTGGTGCGCGAATTAACGAGGCTTTATCAAGCCTACACGCAGGGCCGGATCTCGCCGCTGCCGGAGTTGCCGATTCAGTATGCCGACTATGTTGTCTGGCAACGCGAATGGTTGAGTGGCGACGTGGTGGCTGCGCAAGTTGATTATTGGAAGAAGCAGTTGCAAGGCAAGGTTGAGCAGCTTGAACTGCCAGTGGATCGCCAGCGCACGTCGTTGCAGAGTTTTCGTGGCGCGTCGCAGTCGTGGGAATTCCCGGCTGAGTTGTCCCACCAACTAAAAGCACTGGGCCGGCGTGAAGGTGCGACCTTGTTCATGGTCGTGCTGGCTGCTCTAAAAGCTTTGCTTCATTACTACTCGGGCCAACAGCGAATCACTATCGGCGCGCCGGTGGCCCATCGCGATCGTGCTGAGATGCAACCGCTTATCGGCTTGTTCCTCAACACGCTTGTCCTTTGCACGGACATGTCAGGCGATCCGACATTTCGCGAACTGTTGCAGCGAGTGCGCGAAGTGAGCCTGGGGGCGCACGCGCACCAGGATGTTCCGCTGGAGAAGTTGATGGAAGCGTTGCAGCCCGATCGCAACGGTCAACCACTGTTTCAAGCCACTTATACTTTACAGAATGCGTCGCCGGATGAAGTTGAGCCTTCCGAATTGATCGCGCGGCCCATGAAAGTAGAAAACGAAACGGCGCAGTTCGATCTCGTCGTCAATGGAATTGATTCCAGGTCGGGCCTGGCAGGAGTTTTCGAATACAGCACCGACTTGTTCGAAGCCGCAACCGTCGCGCGCATGGCTGACAACTTTGGTCGCATACTCCGTGCAGTCGTCGCGCGACCTACTAATCGCTTGAGTGAGCTCAAGCAACAACTCGCCGAGCTCGAACGGCAAGAATACGAAGACGCCTGCCGGCAAAAGCTTGCCAACAGACTGTCCACCAAGAGACGCAAAGCTTACACAGCATGAACTTCTTCTCTGCGTGCCTCTGCGCCTCCGCGGTTCACCGCAGAGCCGCAGAGAGCGCCGAAATAAACCAGAACACATGAAAAGTTTGGGTTCGATCGCGCGTAAGCGGATCGCAGTGGCCCCGGACGCAGGTTTGGTGAGGTTTGAAAACCCCGCTGCTGAGTCCAATGCGTCGCTGCCGCTGATTATCCGTCCTGTCACCAAAGGCGTAAGCCTGCTGGCGTGGACCAGGCGTTCGCGCGCGCTGGTTGAAGATCGTCTCGCACGATACGGCGCGCTGTTGTTTCGCGACTTCGGGCTCGACACGGTCGAAGATTTCCAGGAGGTCGCGCGGGAGATTTCCGGCAAGTTGTTGGAATACAAAGAGCGCTCATCACCGCGCACGCATCTCGGCGGCAACGTTTACACGTCAACCGACTACCCGCCGGAGCATTCGATCTTCCTGCACAACGAAAACTCTTACCAGCAAACCTGGCCCATGAAGATCTTTTTCTACTGCGCGCAAGCGCCGCGGCAAGGCGGCGAGACACCGATCGCAGATTGCCGCAGAGTGCTGCAACGGATCGATCCCGACGTGCGCCATCGCTTCAGCCAAACAGGTTGGATGTATGTGCGGAACTTTGGCGACGGTTTCGGCTTGCCGTGGTCCACTGTCTTTCAAACTACTGATCGCAGCGTCGTCGAAGAGCACTGCCGGCGCGTGGGCATCGGCTTCGAGTGGAAACCCAACAACGGCTTGCGGACGCGGGCCATTCGTCCAGCCATCGCACGGCATCCTCGCACCGGTGAACTGACCTGGTTCAATCACGCCACGTTCTTTCACGTTACGACTTTGGAAGCCGGGATGCGACAAGTGCTGCGCGCGGAGTTTGCCGACGACGATCTGCCGACCAATACATTTTACGGCGACGGAAAACCGATCGAGCCGGACGTGCTGGATCACTTGAGAGACGTCTACCGGCAGGAGACGGTGAAGTTTCTATGGCGGCAAGGCGACCTGATGGTTTTGGACAACATGCTCGCGGCGCACGGGCGCTCGGCTTACGCCGGCGAGCGAAAGATAGCCGTTGCGATGGGCCAACCGATGAATAGAGAACAGCTCGAAGCTTCAGGGGGCGCGTAGAGGTCATGTCAAACGCATTAGTAGAAGGATACCGGCTTGCACCGCAACAAGAGCGCGTGTGGCTGCTGCACCAGAAGGACAAGAGCCGCGCTTATCGCGCGCAGTCAGCGATCCGGATCGAAGGCGAGCTTGATGCGTCGTTGCTGCGGCGCGCGATCGAAGGCGTAGTTGAGCGGCACGAGATCCTGCGCACCGGGTTTCAGTGTTTGCCGGGAATGACTGTGCCGTTGCAGGTCATCGGCGAGGGACGCGTGATCTGGACGGGGCTGGCAGTCGACGAAACGGAAATTGATGCGCTGCTGAGCGATGAGTTGGCGCCGTCGCTGGAGTTTGAAGGTGACGAAGTGCTGTATGCGACGCTGTTGAGTGTTTCCAGCGTGCGGCATTTCTTGTTGCTCAGCTTGCCGGCGTTGTGTGTGGATGTTGTGGGGTTGCAGAACCTCGTGCGCGAGATCGTGAGCGGTTACGTGGCGCTGAACGAGGGAAGGCGAGTTACAGACGAGGCGATTCAGTATGCGGATCTTTCGGAGTGGCAGAACGAGCTACTCGAATCGGCAGAGACGGAGAGTGGCCGGCAGTACTGGCGACAGCAGGATCTATCTTCGCTTTCCTCGTTGAAGCTGCGTTATCAACGCCCAACTACGGATAAATCGAAATTTGCGCCACGCGTGCTTATCACGGCGATCGACGGCGACGCTATCAGCGAAACGTCACTGCTCGCTTGTTGGCACGCGCTGCTCTGGAAACTCACCGGACAGCCGAAGATCACCGTTGGGGCTTTGTTCAATGGACGCGGCTATCAGGAGCTGAAAGATTCGCCGGGATTGTTTGCGAAATATTTGCCAATTCAGCTCGACTTCGACGACGACACGGATTTCGCAAACGTGATCACGAAATTGGACGGATTGATGGGCGAGGCTGCGAAGTGGCACGAGAGCTTCAGTTGGGATCTGATCGACACTGGAAACACGGATTATTTCCCATTTGCTTTTGAGTTCGTCCAGCCAATGACACCGATTGCTGTTGGCGATCTAAAGTTCTCAATTTACAAGCAGTACGCCTGCATCGATCGATTTGCAATCAAGCTGTCCCGTCCAAACGCCGACACGCTCGAATTTCATTACGACTCGTCACTCTTCGACGCGACTGACATCAAGCGCGTCGCCGGGCAGTTTCACAGGCTGCTCAAGGGCGAAATCGATCTATTGAGCGATGACGAACGACGCCAGGTTGTTGTCGACTTCAATCAGACCAACACGCCCGGGCTCGACGGCCACCTGATCCATCGCCTGTTTGAGGCGCAAGTCGAGCGCACACCGAACAACATCGCCATCATCTTCGAAGGCGAAAGTCTGACCTATGAAGAACTGAATCGCCGCAGCAACCAGCTCGCGCATCATCTGCGCAGCCTGAACGTCGGACCAGACGTCGTTGTCGGCCTCATGCTGGACCGCTCGCTGGAGTTGCTCGTCGCGCTTCTCAGCGTACTGAAAGCCGGCGCCGCCTACCTGCCGCTCGATCCTGCATATCCGCAAGAACGACTCAATTTCAGCCTCGCGCAAGCGCGTTCACACGTGCTGATCTCGTCCGAAACATTCGACGATTGGGAAAAAATCGAAAAGCAGCCGGCGACCAATCCCGACGCCGAGGTAAGCCCCGACAATCTCGCCTACGTGATCTACACCTCCGGCTCAACCGGCGTTCCGAAAGGCGTGATGATCTCGCATCGCTCGATCTGCAATCGCCTGCTGTGGATGTTGCCAACCTTTGGCTTCGACGAAGACGATCGCTTCCTGCAAAAGACGCCCTTCAGCTTCGACGCCTCGATCTGGGAATTGTTCGTCCCATTGTTCTGCGGCGCGACCGAAATCATCGCGCGGCCCGAAGGCCACCAGGACAGTGCCTATGTCGCCCGCACGATTGCTGAAGAAAAGGTGACGACGCTGCAACTCGTGCCTTCGATGCTGCGGATCTTTCTCGACGAACCGTCGCTCGACGAATGCCACTCGTTGAAACGCGTCTTCTGCGGTGGCGAAGAGTTGCCGCTGGAGCTACAGCAACGTTTTCACGATCGCCTCGACGCCGAACTGCACAATCTCTATGGACCAACAGAGTCGTCCATCGACGCGACTCACTGGTTCTGCCGCAACGACGTCGTCGAACACTTCGCGACGATCGGAAAGCCCCTGCCGAACGTTCAAGTCTACCTGCTCGATCGCCACTTGCATCCAGTCCCGATCGGCGTCGCCGGCGAGTTGCACATCGGCGGTATCGAGCTTGCGCGTGGTTATCAAGACCGTCCCGAATTAACGGCCGAGAGATTCATCTCAAATCCATTTAGCTTTAATCCTGGCTCGCGAATGTACAAGACCGGCGACCTCGCCTCCTTCTGGCCTGACGGCCGAATCGAGTACCTGGGCCGCTTGGACAATCAGGTCAAAATCCGTGGCTTCCGTATTGAGCTTGGCGAGATCGAGGCGGTGCTTGCCGGTCATCCGTCCGTGCGTGACACGGTCGTGATAGCCGCACAGAAGAACAGCCGCCTGATTGCCTACGTGATCCTGCACGAAGGCACAGATGTGTCAACACTGCGAAATTACCTGAAAGAGCGCTTGCCGGAGTACATGACGCCGTCGGCGTTTGTCTTTCTCGAAAAGTTTCCGCTGTTGTCGAACGGCAAGTTGGACCGCCGCGTGTTGCCCGAACCTGATTTTCAGCGTCCCGAGCTGGAGTCTGCGTTTGTCGCGCCGCGCACGCCGGTGGAAGAGGTGCTGGCGGGAATCTGGTCTGAAGTGCTTGGAGTCGATCACGTCGGCACTGAAGACAACTTCTTCGAGCTCGGCGGCCATTCGCTGATCGTTACGCAGGTGATCGCACGCATCCGCGACGTCTTTCACGTCGATCTGTCTTTGCGCACGTTGTTTGAATGCCCGACCGTCGCGACGCTCGCAGCCCGCACGGAAACGGCCATCAAGAGCGGTCTACAGCTTCCCGATCTCACGATCGAGCGAGTTTCACGCGACGGCCAGTTGCCACTGTCGTTCGCGCAGCAACGCATGTGGTTCCTGCAACAGTTGGAACCTGAAAGCCGTGCGTACAACTTGTCGTCGGCAATTCGTTTGAACGGCCCGCTCAATGTCGTGGCGCTCGAACAAACGCTCAACGAGGTCATCAAACGGCATGAAACGTTGCGCGCCAGCTTTTTCGTGGTTGACGGCCAGCCGGTCCAGTTCATCGCTCCGGAACTTCACTTGAACCTGCCGCTGATCGATCTCCGCGACCTGCCAGCCGACAAACGCAAAGCGGAGATGCTCGCTTTCGCAGCCGAACAAGCGCGACAACCGTTTGACCTCGCGCATGCTCCGCTGCTGCGCGCTTCGCTCGTCCGACTTGACGACGAAGAGCACGTTGCGCTGTTCACGCAGCACCACATCGTCAGCGATGCGTGGTCCATGGACGTGTTCATCCGCGAAGTGGGCACGCTTTACGAATCGTTCGCAGCCGGCAGCCGCGCTGAGCTTAAGGAACTGGAAATCCAGTACGCCGACTACGCTGCCTGGCAAAGACAATGGCTCCGCGGCGAAACGCTGGACCAACTGCTCAATTACTGGAGAGCCCAGCTCGGCAACGCCCCAACAGTTCTGGAGCTGCCGACCGATCGCCCGCGCCCGCAAGTACACAGCTTCCGTGGCGCCAATCACAATTTCGAACTTGCTTCCGAGCTCAAACGCAAGCTCGACGCGTTGAATCAGCGCGAAGGCGTCACGATGTTTATGACGCTGCTCGCGGCTTTCAACACGCTCCTTTCACGCTATTCGGGACAGGACGACATCGTCGTCGGCACTCCGATCGCGAATCGCAGCCGCCGCGAAATCGAAAGCCTGATCGGCTTCTTCGTGAACACGCTTGCACTGCGTACCGATCTGTCAGGCGATCCGAGTTTCAAAAACCTGTTGGCCCGCGTTCGCGAAACCGCGATCGGCGCTTACATTCACCAGGACATGCCGTTCGATCGCCTGGTCGACGAGCTGCAACCGGCGCGCAACCTGAATCGACAGCCGCTGTTCCAGGTGATGATCGTGCACCAAAGCGCACAGTCGGCAACGCTCGATCTGCCCGGTCTCAGCATTTCGCCACTCGAAACGGAGAACCAAACATCCCAATTCGATCTGATCCTGATCATCGCCGAATGGCCGGGTGGATTTGGCGCGTCGTTCAAGTACAACACCGACATCTTCGACGCCTCGACGATCGAGCGCATGGCCGGCCATTTCCAGACGCTGCTCGAAGGAATCGTCACGAACCCGGAAGAGCGGCTCTCGAACCTGCCGCTGCTCAGCGCAGCAGAACGACACGAACTCCTCGTCGAAAGAAACGACACGCGCGTTGATTACGCAGCGAGCAAGCTCGTCACCCACGCCTTCGAAGCACAAGTCGAACGCACACCGAACGCGATCGCGATAACGGGCAAAGAGCGACAATTGACTTACGCCGAACTAAATTCGCGCGCGAACCAGTTGGCCCACTACCTGAGAGCCCGCGGCGTCACCCAGGAAACGCCGGTCGGCATCTACCTGGAACGTTCGCCGGAATTGATCGTCGCATTGCTCGGAGTGTTGAAGTCCGGCGGTGCTTACGTCCCACTCGACACACACGCGCCGAAAGATCGGCTGTCATTTGTGATCGAAGACACCGGCGCGCCGCTGGTCCTGGCGAAGCGAAGCATGGACCACTTGCCTGACACCGGCGCGCGTATCGTCTACGTCGACACCGGTTGGGAAGAAATCGCGCGTCATCCGGAAACCGATCCATTTACGCGCTGCACGCCTGAGAACCTTGCGTACGTGCTCTACACCTCTGGCTCGACCGGCAAACCAAAAGGCGTGATGGTGACGCACGGCGGACTGATGAACTACCTGCACTGGAGCACGCTGGAATATCGTCCGCTAGAAGGAGTTGGCTCGCCCGTACACTCGCCGATCGGTTTCGATCTGACGATTACGAGCATCTATCCCGCTTTGCTAACCGGCCGCACGGTCACGCTGCTTGCGGAGGAGCAGGGAATCGACAGTCTGCTCGCAACCCTGCGAGACACAGGCGATTACAGCCTGGTCAAGATCACACCGTCGCACCTGGAGTTGCTGAATCACGCAGGGTCGTCTAGCGAGATCCAAAACTGGTCGCGTGCTTTCGTGATCGGTGGCGATGCGTTGTACGCAGACCACATCAATTTCTGGCGGCGACACGCTCCGCAAACGCGGCTGATCAACGAGTATGGTCCAACTGAGACGGTCGTCGGTTGCTGTATCTACGAAGTGCCGCTCGACGCATCGCATAATGCAGCCGTGCCGATCGGAAAGCCGATCGCCAACACTCAACTCTACGTCCTCGATCGCAATCGTCAGCCGGCGCCGGATGGCGTGATTGGCGAACTCTATATCGGCGGCGCGGGTGTCGCGCGCGGCTATGTTCGCCGTCCCGATCTGACTGCCGAGAAGTTTGTTCCCGATCCGTTCAGCAACAAGACCGGCGCAAGGCTTTATCGCACCGGCGATCTCGTGCGTTACATCACTGACGGCAATCTCGAATATCTCGGCCGTATCGACAACCAGGTCAAGATCCACGGTTTCCGCATCGAGCTGGGCGAGATCGAAGCGGTTCTCAGTCAACACGAAGCGGTTCGCGAGGTGGTGGTTATTGCGCGCGCACATGAGCACGGTCCCGAGAAACAGCTCGTCGCCTATCTCGTGACCGTGCTCGGCCAGACGCCAACCGTCACCGAGCTGCGCAAGTTCCTGCGAGAGCAACTGCCGGAATACATGATTCCGTCGTCGTTCGTATTCCTCGAAAAGATGCCGCTGACCAATAGCGGGAAGATCGATCGAGCGGAATTACCGGCTGCCGGCGGCGAGCGCCCGAAGGTGGAACAGGAGTACGTCGCGCCGGCAACCGAGAGCCAGAAGAGCATCGCCGCGATCTGGCAGGAAGTGTTGCGGCTCGACAAAGTCGGATTGCACGACAACTTCTTCGATCTCGGCGCGAACTCGTTGTTGATGGTCCGTGTGCGCAGCAAATTGTTGTCAGATCTGAACCGCGACGTTTCGATGCTCGACCTCTTCAAGCACACGACGATCGATTTGCTGGCGAAGTTTCTATCGGGCGAACAAGCGGAAGATCACTCGCTGGAACACAGCCAGGATCGTGGACTGGCGCGCAAGGAGTCGGTGAACCGTCTCCGGCAATTGCGACAGGAACGCCGCGCGGCGCAGAAGCGCGCAGGAGGTGCGCAGTGATCAAGGAGTCTTGCGGAACACGCCATTTCAATCTGTCTTTGCGCCTTTGCGTCTTTGCGGGAGACAAATCCTCGCCACAGTACCCGCACAGCCGAACTTGAACTCCCGCAAAGGCGCAAAGGCGCAAAGGAAGACGCAAATGAAATCGAGTCCCACTACGATTCAATCTACAGACTCCGATATCGCCATCATCGGCATGGCCCTGCGGCTGCCGGGTGCAAACACGCCCGAACAGTTTTGGCAAAACCTGCGCGACGGCGTTGAGTCGATCACGTTTTTCACCGACGAAGAGCTGCGTGCGGCGGGCATTGACGACGTGTTTCTTCAGCACCCCGCTTACGTGAAGGCTGCGGGCGTGCTTGACGACATCAAGTCGTTCGACGCCGCTTTCTTCGGTCTGAACCCGCGCGAGACGCAGGTGATGGACCCGCAGCATCGACTCTTCCTCGAATGCGCATGGGAAGCGCTCGAAACCGCGGGCTACAACTCCGAAGCGTACAACGGAAGAATCGGCGTCTATGGCGGCGCAGGCTTCAACAGTTACCTGATCAATCTATTTTCGAATCCGGAGCTGATCGCGTCGTTCGGCCGCTATCAAACGGTGCTGCAAAACCTCAGCGAGCACATGACCACGTTTGTTTCGTACAAACTCAACCTCAAAGGACCAAGCATGACGGTCCAAACCGGTTGCTCAACGTCACTCGTCGCGGTCCATCTCGCGTGTCAGAGTTTGCTGAACGGCGAGAGCGACATGGCGCTCGCCGGCGGCGCAGCGCTGACGATCCCGCAGCGCACCGGTTACATGTTTGAAGAAGGTGGAATCGAATCGCCGGACGGACATTGCCGCGCGTTCGATGCCCAGGCGCACGGGACAGTCGGCGGCAGCGGTGTGGCGGTGGTGTTGTTGAAGCGTCTGGCCGATGCCATTGACGATCGCGACACGATTCACGCCGTGATCAAAGGCTCTGCAATCAACAACGATGGTTCGGCGAAGATTGGATACACCGCGCCGAGTATTGACGGCCAGTCGGACGTGATCGCCGAGGCGTTGGCGATGTCCGGCATCGATCCGGAAACGATCAGTTACGTTGAAGCGCATGGCACCGGAACGTTGTTGGGCGATCCGATTGAAGTCGCAGCGTTGACCAAAGCTTATCGCGCGACGACCGACGCCAAAGGCTACTGCGCGCTTGGTTCGCTGAAATCAAACATCGGCCACACTGACACGGTTGCCGGTGTCGCGGGTTTGATCAAAACGGCGCTGACTTTGAAGCGCAAGGCGATCCCGCCGAGTCTGCACTACGAACAACCAAATCCCGGCATCGACTTCGCGAGCAGTCCTTTTTACGTCAACAACGTGTTGCGTGAAGTTAAGCCGAACGGCTTGCCGTTTCGCGCGGCAGTGAGCGCGTTCGGCATCGGCGGCACGAATGCGCACGCGATTCTCGAAGAAGCGCCGCGCGTCGAGCGTGAAACGCAGGCGCGGCCGTATCAGTTGGTCCAACTATCTGCCAGGACCCCGACTGCGCTCGAAGCGATGACGGCGAACTTGGCGGAACATTTGAGGCGACATCCCGAGCTTAATTTGGCGGATGTTGCGTACACGCTGCATGCCGGCCGCAGAGATTTCAATTACCGGCGCGCGTTGGTTTGTCGTGATGTGGCGGATGCGGTTTCGGCGCTGGAGACGGTCGATCCGAAACGAGTGTTCACGAGTTTTCGTGGGACGGCGCAGAAGGAAGTCGTGTTCATGTTTCCCGGCCAGGGGGCGCAGTACGCCGGCATGGGTCGCGATCTTTACGAACACGAGCAATGCTTCCGCGACGTTGTGGATCAATGCGCCGACCTGCTCGAACAGCATCTCGGTCAAGACATACGCGACGTTCTTTATCCCACACCGGATCGCCTCGAAGAAGCGAACGCGCAGCTTCAGGAAACGAGACTGACGCAGGCAGCGCTTTTCGTTACCGAGTACGCGTTGGCGCAACAATTCATTCACTGGGGCGTGCGGCCCAAGGCGTTGATTGGTCACAGTCTCGGCGAGTATGTCGCGGCCACGATCGCCGGCGTGTTCACGTTGGAAGATGCGCTGAAGCTGGTGGCAGTCCGGGGCCGGCTCATGCAGGAACTGCCGCCGGGCGCGATGCTTGCGGTGCCGCTATCAGAGCAGGAAGTGCAGCAGTATTTGGGACCGGAGATTTCGCTAGCTGCGATCAACAGCCCATCCATGTGCGTGTTGTCAGGCGCGCTGCCGGCAATTGAAGCCGTCGCAGCATCCCTGTCTCAGGATGGTGTGAATGTCGTTCGGTTGCACGTCTCGGTGGCGTTTCACTCGTACATGGTCCAACAAAGTCTGGCGCCGTTTCGCAAGGCGCTGGACGAGGTTGAACGTCGCGCTCCGCGAATTCCGTACATCTCGAACGTAACCGGACGGCAGATCACCGCACGCGAAGCGATCAGCGTTGGGTATTGGATCAAACACATCTCGCAACCGGTTCGTTTTGCGGACGGGTTAGGCGAACTGCTCAGGCACGAGGATCTGATCCTGTTGGAAGTCGGCCCGGGCCGCACGTTGAGCACGCTCGCACGACAGAACCCGGCAAAGCCTGCTCCGCACGAGATCGTCAACTCAATCCGGCACCCACACGAACAAAGCTCGGACGTCGCGTTCCTGCTCAACACACTCGGACGGCTGTGGCTCGCGGGCATACAACCGGATTGGACCAGCTTCTACGAGCACGAACAACGAATGCGCGTCCCTCTGCCTCCTTATCCGTTCGAGCGTCAGCGTTACTGGGTTGAAGCGAAACGCTGGAGCACCGGCGAAGTACAAACAGCAACCGATGACGATCCTGACAACTCTCTCGAGACGATCGCCATCCGCCCTGCACTTCCGACCGCTTACGTGAAGGCGACCAATCCGATCGAACAAAACATCCTCGACATCTGGCAGGAAATTCTCGGCATCGCGGAAATCGGCATTCACGACAACTTCTTCGAGCTCGGCGGCCACTCGCTGCTCGCGACGCAGATCGTCTCTCGCTTGCGCCAGTCGTTCGAGATTCAAGTTCCGTTGCGCACGATCTTCGAGAACCCGACTACCGCCAGCCTCGCCACCGCGATTGAAGAGATTCTCATTGCCGAGTTGGAAAAAGTGACCGACGAAGAAGCCGAACGGCTGTTGGAGCAGAGTCATGTCTAAAGTCGAAACTGCCGTGCGCCGCGCCGGGCTCTCACCCGCAAAACTTGCTTTACTCGAGAAGCGACTCTCGATCAGCACGAAAGTGCAGGAGAAAGCCGCGGGTATTCCGAAGCGCCCACCAATGCACGATATTCCGTTGTCGTACGCGATGGAGCGTGTCTACCGGATCTGCATGGCCGAAGGCCGTCCGTCTTACTACAACCTCATCATGCGGTTCAAAGGACTGCTTGACGTCGCAGCGCTCGAAAGAGCTTTCAACGAGCTGATCCGGCGTCACGAGAACCTGCGCTCGATCTTCACGACTGTCGACGGACGGCCGGTGCAACGCCTCGTGGAATCGCCGCGCATCGAGTTGCCGGTCCTCGATCTAAGCGAGCTATCTGTGGAGACACGTGAGGGTCGTGTTCTGGAGCTCACCGCCGAACAAGTGGCGGAACCGTTCGATCTAGCGCGTTGGCCGTTATTTCGTCTGAAGCTGTTGCAGGTGGACCAGGCAGAGCACGTGCTGCTCGTCGTGATCGCGCACATGGTTTGCGATCTCTGGTCGCTCGATATCGTGACCCGCGAAGTGACGGGACTCTACGACGCATTCTCACAAGGACGCCCGTCGCCGCTTCCTGAGCCGCAGATTCAGTGTTCCGACTTCGCTTGCTGGCAACGCGACTGGTTACAGGGCGAGCAGTTGGAGAAGCGACGATCGTTTTGGACGAAGAGACTCGAAGGACGGCAACCGCTGGTCCAATTGCCACTTAGCACGCCGCGCCCTGAGCGACAGACATTTCGCGGCAATGCCGAGTCGTTGGCGATGCCGAAAGAGCTGAGCGACATGCTCGAAGGTCTCGCACGCAGCCAGGGCGTCACGATGTACATGGTCTTACTGGCAGCTTTTATGACGTTGATCTATCGCTACACACAGCAGGAAGACATCATCGTCGGCTCAGCCACCGCGGGACGCGATCACGTCGACACCGAAAGCGTGATTGGCAACTTCGCGAACCTCATGCCCATGCGCGCGAGGCTCGACGGCAACGCGCGCTTCATCGACCTGTTGCAACAAGTCCGCGAAGTAACGCTCGGCGCTTACGCGCACCAGGACATGCCGTTCCTCAAACTGATCGAAGATCTCGAACCGAACGGCGATCCGGCTTACGCGCCCATCGTGCAAATCTGTTTCACATTCAACAAGACGTCGAGCAAGTCCACCAGGCTGATGGGACTCAACATCGCGTCGCAAATGATCTACATCGGCCGCTCGGCAGTTGACGTAACGCTCACAATTCTCGAAGCGCCGCACATGCTCTACGTCACCTTCGAATACAACACCGATCTATTTGATGAAGACTTCATCAAAGGCATGCTGCGCGACCTGCAAACGCTATTGGAAAGCATCGTCACCGCCCCTCAAAAACGGTTGCTCGAACTGAAATGGCAACACAATTAATCAAGGAAGAGGTCTCTTTCGCAGAAAGAGATCTGCCGGAACACCTGATCGGTTTTTCGGGTGAGCCGTGGGCTTTGTGGCGCTGGGTGTGCCTGCGAAGCGCCGGTTTTCCGGCAACGCAGGTCCTCGAGCTCGCGAGCCCGGATAGTGCGTCGGCTGCGGATGCAGTGCTCGATGCCGAGGAACGATTGGAACACGCACAACTGCACGCGCTCGAACTCTCCCGGCGTGATCTCGATGCGGCAACCGCAAACGAACGAGGCGCGATACTCGACGCGATCGCGCGTTTGAAGAAAGGGAAGTTGCCCAAAACTTTTTACGGAACCGAAGAGAGCGGTGTGGCCGTGGCGGCGTTTGTTGAAGCTAAGCAACGTGTTGCGTTCACGCATGACACTTACGCAGAAACTTACGCCGCTTCGTTCGCCGCAGTCGCGCGCAGTTTGCGACGGGCCGGACACGACAAGCGCTTTCGTGAAGCCATCGTTTGGCAGAATCGCGATGCGTTGCACACCGGAATCGATCGCCTGCTCGCCATGCCGATCACTAACGAGCCGCCGAGCTCAGTGCAGCGCAATCGCGAGCGCCTGGTTGCCAACTATCTTCAGCGTTACTGCACGAAGAACGATACGATCGGTTTCTTTGGACCACTAGGTTGGGCCAGGTTTGTGCCGGAAGGCGAGGCGCTCACAGTCAAACCCGGAGCAGATCTGATCGAAAGACGATTCCTGCGCTTCGAAGGCTGGGCGCTCGATGCCTTTGCTGCGGCCTTGGCGAAAAATCGCAATCTGCAACCGTGGTGCGCGCCGCGCCAGTTCTCTTACATCCACTTCGACGGCACGACGTTGTATCAGCCATTCGAGCATCCGGTGAAGCTGCCGCGAAACTTCGCGACCGTGTTGCGTGCCTGTGACGGTGAGCGCACCGCCAAAGAGATCGCCGCCGACTTGCTCAAGCATCATCCGCAGACTTTCAGAAACGAGACCGAGATCTACACGCTCCTCGAAACGCTGCGCCAGCGCAACGTGATCGAATGGACGCTCGAAGTTCCCTGGACACTGGAATTCCCGCAGGAACGACGGCTCGAAGACAACCTGCGTCGAGTGCTCAACCGGATCGGCGACGACAAACTGCGCGAACCCCTGATCGCCGCTCTCGACGAACTGGAAGCAGCGCGAGAGAGACTGGCTCTTGCCGGCGGCGACGACAAAGAAGTCGATCATGCGCTCGGCGAATTAGCCAACACTTTCACGCGACTGACCGGCACTGCAGCAACGCGAGAGTCGGGTAAGACTTACGCCGGCCGCACCCTCGTTTACGAAGACTGCCGGCGCGACATCGAAGTAAAACTCGGTCCTCAGATCCTGCAAGAGCTCGAACATCCGTTGACGTTGCTGCTGACGAGCGCGCGTTGGTTTACCTACGAGGTCGCCCAGGCGTATCGCGATCTTTTCCACCGCACGTACCGCGACATGTCCGCAGCCGGTGGATCGACAGCCGTCGATGGCGCAGCGTTCTGGTCCACTGTTCAGCCTTATTTCTTCGACGATAAACATTGCCTGGTCAACACGCTAACCCCTGTTTTCCAGCAACGTTGGTCCGAAGTGCTCTCCGTTCCTGACAACGCGAATAGCGTTCACTACGCGAGCGCCGATCTTTACGATCGCGTACAAAAAACTTTTGCGGCGCCGAAGTCCGGCTGGCTATTCGCGCGCTATCACAGTCCGGATCTAATGATCGCCGCACGCGACGAAGAAGCCATTCGTCGTGGGGAGTACGATCTCATCCTGGGCGAACTGCACGTCGGCATGAACACGCTCGGCTCGTTCTACTTCCTGTCGCTGCATCCGAAGGCTGAAGAGTTGTTTGACGCACTGGAGCTCGACGTTCCAGAGACGCGCCTCGTTCCGGTCACGCCGAAAGCGATGGTCACGTCGCGCAATCAACCGATGCTTCTTTCGGAAAAGGATCTGCACCTCGAGCTCACTCGCGATCCGTCGAGCGTGCCGCGATCGAAAGCACTGCCGATCGGCTCACTCGTCATCGAAGAGATCGACGGACAACTCAGCATCCGGACTCGCGACCACTCGCTGCGCTTCGACATTCTCGACGCGTTCGCCGATGTGCTATCAGCGTTGACCGTCAATTCGCTAAAGCTCCTGCCGCCCGCGGAGCACACGCCGCGCGTCTCATTCGATCGGCTGATCGTTTGCCGCGAGACGTGGCGCTTCACGCCCGCTGAGATCGAGTTTGCTTTTATCAAAGACGACCGGGAAAGATTTCTCGCCGCGCGCCGCTGGATGCGCAACCATTCATTGCCGCGCTTTGTCTTCACCAAGACGCCGATCGAGATCAAACCGACTTACCTAGATTTCGACAGTCCGATCCTGGTCGAAATGTTTTCGAAAATCGTGCGACAGAGCGCCGAAGCAAATGGCGGCGCGGCGCTGATCAGCATGAGCGAGATGATTCCAAATCACGAACAGATCTGGTTACCGGACGGCGTGGGAAACCGTTATACCAGTGAATTCAGAATCGTGGCGGTGGACCAGATGCGTTAACCAAATCCCGACGGACACTCACGAAAGATGCGGAGGGAAAAATGCGTAGCTCACTTAAATTCTCACTCGTTGTTTTGTTGTTGTTCTTCCTCATCGGCACAGTGGGGGACAAAGCTCAAAGCACAGTGCAAAAGAAACGGCCGCCCAAACCAGGGCCGCCAAGTTTGAAAGAAGAACTGCAGGAATGGAAACGTGAATTGCCTGGTCCAACCAGCAACACGCGACCAACAAACATGGAAATCGGAAATAACATTCGCGTAAACCTGGAGCAGACTCCGTTTCCAGACGGGCTGCTCGGCCGTTCTGAGACGACGATTGCAGCTTCGAAAAGCGGACGCAACCTCGTCGCCGGCTGGAACGACGTCGAAGGATTTCTGCGCGCGCCGTTTGGCGATTTTGCTGGCGCGCCGGGATTGACCGGCTTCGGTTTCTCGACCGACGGCGGCGAAACATGGACCGACGCCGGCGCGCCTCCGGTGCTCGATAGTCTGTTGACTGCCGGCGATCCGTGGATGGACAGAGGCGGCGAAGACGAAAACACTTACTACTTCTCCAATCTCGCCGTCGATATTCGCGATCCGTTTGGCAAGACGTTCCCATACGGCATCAGCGTCCATCGCGGCCGGTTCAAGAAGAAGTCTTTCGTCTGGGACGACGTGCGTCTGCTTCAATCGCCAACGTATCCGCGCGACATTTACGACAAGGGCGTTTTGTCCGCGGCGAAGGATGGCAGCGGTAGGGTCTATCTCGCGTTGACGAACTTCAAGGGAGTTTGCAGCAACAGTTTCGGCTTCGGACAGATCGAGCTGTGGCGCTCGCAGGATTCCGGCGATACGTGGAAGGGGCCGGTTGTAGTTGCTGCCGATGAAACATTTGTCACCGATCCCGCGCAGGCCGGTTGCGGCACAGAGGGTTTGCGCAAACACAACCCGATGCCGGTGGCGGGAATCAACGGCGAGGTCTACGTGATCTGGTCTCAAGGTCCGACGTACACCAGCGCCGGAGTTTCAACCGACGCGGAGATCCTCGTGGCCCGTTCCAGCAACGGCGGCAAGAGTTTTGGTCCGGCAGTGCGAATCGCTCGGATCAATTCGGTAACTGGCAATCCGCCGGTTGGTTACGATCGCGGTCTGCTCGACGACATTCCGCAGCTCGCCGTCGTGCCACACGGACCGAATCGCGGCAGAGTCATCGCTGCTTTCTACAGCGCCGCGACGCCGGTTGCTTACACACCCAACGAACAGAACCTGACCTCGATGCAGATCTTTGTTTCGTATTCGGACGATCAAGGCCGCACGTGGTCCAAGCCTACGATTCCTGTTGCCAGTGTTCCGCCAACAGGCGTCAAACAGTTCTGGCCGGCGATCAGCATAACGGCGGACGGTACGGTCAACCTGATCTATTACCGCAGTGAAGAACGACCGGTCAGCAATGTCACATGTGAAGTATTTCTCGGCGACGGAGAGGGGATCCGGCGTGGACCAGCGAGCTCGTTGGTCGACACGATGTCGGTCTCATCACAGGACGGGGGAGTGACTTTCGGCACGCCGGTTAGAGTGAGCTCTGCTACCTCAAACTGGTGTACGGCGGTTAGTAACATGTTTCCCACTTTCGGCGACTACATCGGTACAGCCAGCGGCGCTAACCGAGTCTTCGCTCTGTGGGTAGACAGCCGCGCGGGCGTGCCGGATGTTTTCTTCTCTAATATTTCTCGCAACGAATTAAAGAGTGAGGGAAGATGAAACTGCTTTCTTTCCTCCTGCGCAACTCGCGCGGGATCATGGTTCTGGCAGTAATAGCGGGCCTAATCAGCGGCGCCAGTAACACTGGCTTGCTGGCCGTTATTACTGCCGCGATGGGCAATGTTTATTCGCGCCAGACGTTGATCTGGGCCTTTGTTGCGCTTTGCATCATCGCGCCGGTTTCGCGCGTTGTTTCGGAGCTGCTGCTGGTGCAGTTGGGCCAGAAGGCTGTCTTCGATCTGCGCATGAAGCTCAGTCGTCAGATCTTGCAGGTGCCGTTGCGCAAGTTGGAAGAGCTGGGACCGCACCGGCTGACCGTCGCTCTGACTGACGACGTGTTGGCGATCTCGAACGCGATCATTCTGGTGCCGATTCTCGTCATCAACATCGCCGTCGTGATCGGGTGTTTGATCTATCTCTCCTGGCTTTCATGGACGGCGTTCCTCGCAGTGCTCGCTTTCATCGTGCTGGGCATTGCGACTTATCAATTGCCGATCATTGTCGCCACTCGTTCTATTCGCCTGGCGCGCGAGCAGGAAGACAGTCTTTTCCGTCACTTCCACGCTCTCGTCGAAGGAATCAAAGAACTCAAGATTCACAACCGGCGCCAGGAGCAATTCCTGAACGACACTTTGCAATCTACGGCGACGTCGTTTCGCCGTCACAACGTGAAGGGCATGGCGGTTTATGGCATGGCCGCGAGCTGGGGACAACTGCTCGTCTTCATCGTCATCGCGTTGCTGATCTTCCTGATGCCGGACATGACCAGCGCCGGCACGCTTGTGATCACCGGTTTTGCGCTCACGATTCTCTACATGATGACGCCGCTACAAGTCATTATGAACACTTTACCGAACCTGGGAAGAGCAAGTGTGGCCTTGAACAAGGTGGAAACGCTCGGCTTGTCGCTGAAAGCTGAGACGCCGGATGTGGCTGTAAGCGCGGACGATCAGAAGCTGCGGTTTGACAGTCTGCAACTGGTTAACGTCCGTCACTCTTATCACGTCGAAGGCGAGCCCAACAGCTTCACGCTGGGGCCGCTGGACCTGACGTTCAACAGCGGAGAAGTCGTGTTCTTCGTCGGCGGCAACGGCAGCGGCAAGACCACGTTGGCGAAACTGCTGATCGGGCTCTACAGTCCGGAGTCAGGCGAGATTCGCTTGAACAATCAATCTATAACTGACGCGAACCGCCACCTCTATCACCAGTATTTTTCGGTGGTATTTGCAGATTTCTATCTCTTTGAAGCATTATTGGGTTTGGATAGTCCCGAACTGGAAAGCAAAGCGCGGCAGTACCTGAAGCGCTTGCAGTTGGACCAGAAAGTGCGCATCGAAGGCACGAAGTTTTCGACCACGCAACTCTCTCACGGTCAGCGCAAACGGCTCGCTTTGCTGACTGCCTATCTCGAAGATCGCCCGGTCTACGTTTTTGACGAGTGGGCCGCGGATCAGGACCCGCTGTTTAAAGAGATCTTCTATCTGCAACTGCTGCCCGAGCTGAAAGCGCGAGGCAAGACTGTTTTCGTTATCAGTCACGACGATCATTATTATTTCGTCGGCGACCGGATCATCAAGCTCGATTACGGCAAGATCGAGTACGACCAGAAAGAGATCGAATCGCCGGCAGTCGCCGAACTGCCAGTGGCGTTCGAGTAGAGCAAGAAGCCTGTTATTGTTGCGGCTTTGCCGAATGTTGTTACGGCGTTGAATGTGGTTACGGCTTTGCCGCCGAATATGGTTACGGCTTTGCCGCCGAATATGGTTACGGCTTTGCCGCCGAATATGGTTACGGCTTTGCCGCCGAATATGGTTACGGCTTTGCCGCCGAATATGGTTACGGCTTTGCCGCCGAATATAGTTACGGCTTTGCCGCCGGATGTGAGGCGAGGCTCCGCCTCGCCGTTAGAATGGTAAAAGCTTTGGGCTATGCCCGCTGGTCCGGGCTCAGCCCTAATTGGGGCACAGCCCCTCGTTTAGAGAAGCCGGAGCGGCGAGGCGAAGCCTCGCCTCACATCCGGCGGCAAAGCCGTAACAACAGATGCATGTCAAGCTAATCACAGTTTGGAGCCAAGCCAACCATAGTTTGGAATCAAGCTCACCATTAGTTGGAATCAAGCTCACCATTAGTTTGAAGCAAACTAACCATCAGTTAAGGAGACATTATGAGTCGAGACGAACGTGAAGACACCACCATCTACAAAGTGGTCGTTAATCATGAGGAGCAATACTCGATTTGGCCGGCGGATCGAGAGAATGCTTTAGGCTGGAACGATGCCGGCAAATCCGGGACGAAAGAGGAGTGCCTTGCTTACATCAAGGAAGTCTGGACCGACATGCGTCCGCTCAGTCTCCGAAAGAAGATGGAAGAGGCTGCGCGACACGCCGGTTAGGCACTAATGCTCCTTACTGAAACGCAAACGCCCTGGCTTGTTCATCACAAGCCAAATGCAAATGCAAAGCTGCGCCTGTTTTGTTTTCCGTATGCAGGCGGCAGCGGCATGTTGTTTCAGTCGTGGTTCAGGAATCTGCCGCGCACGGTAGAAGTGTGTCCGGTCCAGCCGCCGGGTCGAGGCCATCGGTTGCGCGAGCAACCGTTCAACAGGCTCGAGCAGTTGGTCCAGGCCGCGGCGGAGCAACTGCGGCCATACTTCGATCTGCCGTTCGCGTTCTTTGGTCACAGCATGGGCGCGCTCATCAGTTTCGAACTGGCGCGGCTCTTGCGCAGGGAAGGAAGAGAGCAACCGCGTCATCTCTTTGTCTCTGGCAGCAACGCGCCGCAGTTATGTTCGCCGGATCGGCTGATTCACGATCTGCCCGAGCCGGAGCTGATCGAAGAGCTGCTTAAACTCAACGGCACGCCACGCGAGGTCTTGGACCATCCCGAGCTGATGGAGCTGATGCTGCCAATCATCAGGGCGGACATGGCTGTTTGCGAAACTTACGCTTACAAGCCTGAGCCGCCGCTTGATTCTGCTATCAGTGCTTTCGGCGGTTTGCAGGACCCGGACGTCCCGCGCCAGGGAGTCAGAGCGTGGGAAAGTCAGACCTCTTCATCGTTCGCGATGTGGATGTTCGAAGGCGATCACTTTTTTCTTCATCAAGCGCAACCGCAAATGCTCCGGATAATCGCCGAGAGCTGCAGCAACTAAGTATCCCACACTTAACCACTTAACCCACCGAGATATAAAGATACGGAGACGCTGGAGAGCTCGGTCTCTTCAAGCCTCGACGTCTTTGTATTTAGGTCCGAGAAAGGAAACACACCATGAAAATCGGACTGATTAGCGAGCTACCGCTGATTCAAAGCTTAAACACACTCTTCGCGGCGATCGAAAATGTGATCGGCGAACATGAAATCGTGCGCCGGCCGCCGGAATACCGGCACGCCTCGAGAACCAGGCGCGAAGAGATGACCGAAGAGTTGATTCTCAAATCCGACGTCGTCATCGGCACCATCGACGAAGTGTTTCTCCAAACGCGAGAGCGTCTCGGCAAACACGTTCCTTACGTCTGGTTTCAATGTGCGAACGTAACGCGCAGCTTCCCGGACATGCGGACTAACCACAAGTACGTCAAGTCAACCGATCTGATCGTTTGCAGTTGTCATTCGGAACTGGAGATAGCGCGCAGCTTCTTCAATAACGCGCAACTGCGTTACGTCCCGCTCGTGTACGATGATGCCGCCTTCTTTCCACTCGGCAAAGACGAAGAATCAAACTTCAAGAAGGACATCGGACTCGAGCCCGACGACAAGATCCTGTTATACGTGGGCCGTCTCGAACTCGAGAAGAACGTGCAAGCGATCCTCAAGATGTTCAGCGTGATCCAGAACCTCGTGCCGAAACTGCACCTCGTGCTCGTCGGCTCCGCGTTCGAACAACCGTTCACGGAATTTGGCGTCTATCCCGTAAGCGTCATGACCACGTTGAACAAGCTCTATCGCATGGTCGGTATTCCGGAAGAGAAGATCCACTTCATTCCTTACATGGAACCGTCCGGATTGCGCAGCCTGTTCACTTCGGCCGATGCCGTAATGAACCTGACGTTGCTGCACGACGAGAACTTCGGCCTGGCCCAGGTTGAAGCAATGGGTTGCGGAACGCCGGTGATTGGCACAAACTGGGGCGGCCTCAAAGACACCATCGTCGAAGGCGAGAGTGGTTACAAGATCAGCACGGTTGTCACGTCGGCGCTGGGTGTGAAGATCGACTGGTGGGAAGGAATTCACAAGACGGTCGCGCTGCTGAACGCGGACAAGGACCAGCAGCAGCGCTTGCGTGAGAGCAGTGTCAAGCTGGCGAAAGAAAGATATTCGTTCGAGCCGTTCAAGGCGATCCTGGAATCTGTCATCACCGAAGCCGAGCAGCTTACGACGACCCCGGGTGAACCAGTCGAGCTCAGCGATTTCGGCCGCATGTTCTGGGAGATCTGCATTCCATTGCGCTCGCGCATGCCGGTCTACAGCCTGAGCCCGTACATGTACGCGATGTACCAGAAGCTGATTGGACCGTACAGCGGTGCATTCGACGCGAACGGTGAACGAGAAGGCGAGTTGTCGACCAACAGCACGATCTGCCTCGCAACGCCATTCGTGATTAACGAGGATGGATCGGTGGCGATCGACGACCTCATGTGGCCGCTTCAGATTGCTATCCCTGATCAGCACCGGCAGATAGTCACCGGCACGCTTGAAGCAATGAAGGAAGAGCCGGTGATCAGCGTCGAGCGCTTGAGCGACGTCTATCTCCGCAACCATTCCAATGTCATCGAGGCGCTCTCCTGGATGATCGATTCAGGACTCATTTTGCGGACGATCGCCGGTGACGGCAGTGTTACGCTTGGCGATCTCGGCATGAGAATGAGCACGCCTTTGTATTCAATTCAACGCGTCAATCCGATGTCGGTCGACCTTGTCGTCGTCGGTTGATGAATAAGTGAGGGATGAATGAGATCGATTCTTGTCACTGGTTCCTCGGGGTTAGTGGGTTCGGAGGCGGCCGTCTTCTTTGAACAAAGAGGATGGCTCGTCTACGGTGTCGACAACAACATGCGGCGCGACTTCTTTGGCGCCGACGGCGACACCACCTGGAACCTCGATCGCCTGCGGCGCCAGTGTGAGAATTTTCGCCATCGCGATATCGACATTCGCAACCGGGAACAAATTCTCGAGCTTGTGAAAGAGATTCGCCCCGCGATGATCCTTCACTTTGCGGCGCAGCCGTCTCACGATCTGGCGCGCGACCGTCCTTTTGACGACTTCGAAGTCAACGCAGTCGGAACGCTGAACCTGCTCGAAGCCGCGCGGAGCTTTTGCCGCGATTCGCCGTTTGTGTTTATGAGCACAAACAAGGTCTACGGCGACGCGCCAAACGAGCTGCCACTCGTCGAGCTCGAAACGCGGTGGGAGTATGCGCGGCCGGAAGATTGGAACGGCATCACGGAAGACTGCCGGATCGATCGTTCGATGCACAGTTTGTTCGGCGTTTCGAAGGCTGCCGCGGATCTTATGGTGCAGGAGTACGGCCGGTATTTCGACATGCCGACAGTTTGTTTTCGCGGCGGTTGTCTCACCGGTCCAAACCATTCGAGCGCGGAGGCGCACGGCTTTCTCGCTTACGTCGCGCGTTGTTTTAAGGAAAACCGGAAGTATCGGATCTATGGGTACAAGGGCAAGCAGGTGCGCGACAACATTCACTCTTACGACGTCTGCACCGCGATCGATCAATTCTGCAAGAGACCGAAGTCCGGCGCGGTCTACAACCTGGGCGGCGGGCGAGAGAACAGTGTCTCGGTTTTGGAAGCGATCGATCGGTTGGGAGAGTTGTTTGGCAGCACGATCGAGACGGAGTACGTCGACGTAAATCGCGCCGGCGATCACATCTGCTACATCAGCGACTTGAGCAGTTTCAAGAGAGACTATCCCGGCTGGTCCATCGAGGTTTCGCTAGACGAGATCTTCGAACAACTGCGCGGCAAACAGCTTCAACTGTCCGCTGTCTAGCAGTCAGGCGATTGGGTGACGGTGGGTGGCCACAGAGGGCCACCCCTACAAACTGGGGGCGCTTACGATCAACTTTGTAGGGGCGGCCCTCTGTGGCCGCCCGGAAGAGGGCGGATTTCTGGAGGAGATTATGATTTTCAAGCAGTTCCTCTTGTTAACTTCAACCACCTTAATCATGGGACCAGGATCAGGAGTAGCCATGACAAACAATCTGAAACTAACAGAACGTGAGTCGCGGAGTTTCGCCGTGCCCGGCACTCCGCAAATCAAAGTGGAAAACTTCGAAGGTTCGATCACCGTGCGCGCATGGGATCAACCTCAAGTGAACGTCGTAGCCGTCAAACAAGCGACCGACCAACAGGCCATGAATAACATTCGCTTGCAGGCCGATCAAAAGGACGCGAACGTTGTCGTCACGACCAAGTTCAACGGACGCGATCGCAAGATGAGAATCGGCGCCGGCGAAGCCTACAGCAAAGGTGCTTACATCGATCTCGAACTAAACGTTCCGCGCAATGCGAACATCAACCTGTTCACAGGCGACGGCGCGCTCAGTATCACCGGTGTGAACGGAACCCTGACGCTGAAGACAAGCGACGGCGCGATCCGGGTGAATGACGGCGGCGGTCAATTAACCGCGAACACCAGCGACGGCCGCATTCAGATCGTGAACTTCGAAGGCGAAGTTGAAGCGAATGATTTCGGCGACCAGGGAATCAACGCCGAAGGACGCTTCACTAAATTCTCGGCCACGACCGGCGGCGGCAGTATCGCGCTCGGCGTGCCGGCGGACGCCAACGTCACGATCGAGACAGACACGGCAAACGTGAGCAGCGAAGGACTCGCCGTGACGGAAGAGAAGCCGTCGGCAAACGCGCGTCGCCTGAAGATCGGCAGCGGCGGAAAAGTTTTCAATCTGCGGACAGGCATCGTCGGACAAGTCACATTGCGGCGCTTGAGCGGAAGTTAACAACCACAAACAAGCTGAAGTTTGTTATGATTTGTGGCCGCTCACCGCGTCACCTCCCGCTTAATGTTTCTGCGAAATAACTATGGAAACCATACTTCAGGACATTCGTTACGGACTGCGTGGTTTACTGAAGCGGCCGGCCTTTACTGCGACTGTGATTCTCACACTCGCAGTTGGGATCGGCGCCAGCACCGCGATCTTCACGGTCTTGAATAGCGTCATGTTGCGGCGTTTGCCTTATCGCACCGCCGATCGGATTGTCGCCATTCAGGAGTTGAATCCGGAAGGCGAGCGCATTCAGGTGACCGCCGCGAATTTTTACGACTGGCGCCAGCAAAGCACGGTGTTCGAGCATCTCGCCGCCATCAAAGGCGCGGATGTCAACCTCGTGCTTTCCGATCACGCGGAGCGCATTAACCTGGCCCAAACGTCGGCCAACTTCTTCGACGTCTTTGGCGTTGGAGCACAGGTGGGCCGTCTTTTTCTTCCCGCCGACGAACAGGCCGGTCACGATCCTGTGATCGTTCTCAGCGATGTTCTGTGGCGGCGCAGGTTTGCGGCTGATCCGGGAATTCTCGGCAAACAACTCAACCTGGACGGCAAGACTTACACCGTCATCGGGGTTGCACCGCCGAATTTTCAGTATCCCGACAGAACCGAAGCCTGGTTGCCGCCGCTCCTGCTCGTGCCTGAGTTTACCGAGACCATGGACGTGACGACGAATCGCAATCGCGGTTATCTGAGTGCGCTTGGTCTCTTGAAACCCGGCATGTCGGTGCAGCAAGCCGCGGGGGAAATGGAAACGATTACGGCGCGTCTGCGGCAGCAGTATCCTGATACGAACAACAGTCGATTCAATCGTGTCGTGTCGCTTCAGGATCACCTGACCGGCAATTCGCAGACGATGCTGTGGTTGCTTTTCGGCGCGGTGATGTTTGTCTTGTTGATCGCTTGCGCAAATGTCGCGAATCTCTTACTCGCGAGCGCCACTGGACGAAGCAAAGAGATGGCGATTCGCGCGGCGCTCGGCGCTTCGCGCATGCGGGTGATGCGGCAACTGCTGACCGAAAGCGCGATCTTCGCGCTTGCGGGAGGTGCGCTTGGTTTGCTGCTCGCAGTTGCGGGTGTCGCGGCGGTGACAGCTTTGTTGCCGGCTGACTTTCCGCGAGTGCGCGAGATCGCAATGGACTGGCGCGTGCTCGGTTTCACGCTCGGCGCGTCGATGCTCACGGGGCTGCTCTTCGGTTTCGCTCCCGCCCTTCATCTCTCCAAGACTGACGTGCAGGAAGCGATGAAAGAAAACAGCCGTGGGACAGTCGGCAGCAGAGGCCGCAGTCGTTTGCGCCAGGCGTTGATAGTCGCGGAAGTTGCATTGTCGGTAGTGTTGTTGGCGGGCGCGGGCTTGTTGTTCCGGAGTTTTCTGCACTTGCAGTCAGTCAATGCCGGTTTCACACCGCAACAAGTGCTGACCGCGAAGCTCTCGCCTTCTGGTCCAAAGTTCAAGACCGATCCTGATTACACCAACTTCTACCATCAGGTTATCGAACGCGTGCGCACGATCCCGGGCGTGCAACAGGCGGGCGTTATCAGCACCTTGCCACTCAGCAAGGGCCCAACTGCGTCATACAGAGTCGAAGGGCGCGCGATCCTGCCGCCCGACCAGTGGCCGCCGACGAATCTGCACACGGTGAGTCCCGAATACTTTCGCGCGATGAACATTCCAATCATGCAGGGACGCGCTTTCGACGATAAGGACAACTATCAGGCGCCCATGCGGTTGATGATCAATCAAGCGGCGGCTGAGCGCGACTTTCCCGGCGAGAGCGCGATCGGAAAACGCGTCACGTTTGGCAACACGGACAAAGACAATCAACCCGTGTGGTGGGAAATCGTCGGCGTCGCGGCCAACATTCGCAGCCTGGAATTGCGCGAAGAGCCGCAACCGGAGCTCTATTTCGCTTCGACGCAATCTCCGTTCGAACACATGGCGATAGTCATTCGCTCGACAGTTGAGCCAACCAGCATTACGCCGTCGTTGCGTCAGGCTGTGGCGGAGGTCGATAAAGCAGTGCCTGTCTCCGATATCAAGACGATGGAGCACATCGTCAGCGAGTCGGTGACGCAACCCCGGTTCAATCTATTTCTGCTCGGGCTTTTCAGCGGCATCGCGTTGTTGTTGTCGGCGGCGGGGATTTATGGCGTGACCGCATACAGTGTCACGCAACGCACGCAGGAGCTCGGCATTCGTCTCGCGCTTGGCGCGCAGGTGAGTGACATTTTGAAGATGGTCCTGGGGCAGGGAATGGCCGTGATCGCAATCGGTCTCGTGATCGGTTTGGTGGCGGCGTTTTTCCTGACGCAACTGATGCGAAGTTTGCTCTTCGGTGTCGGCGAGACTGATCCGCTGACGTTTGTCGCGATCACCGTGGTGTTGTTGCTCGTCGCCTTGTTCGCTTGTTACATCCCGGCACGACGGGCGTCGAAGGTCGATCCGTTAATCGCTCTCAGATACGAGTAACACAAGAACAATCAGGAAGTTTCCCGCAAAGGCGCAAAGGCGCTAAGCAAGGGCAAGCAGCCAAATCCGGCTCCACTTGCACTTGCTCAGCGTCTTTGCGCCTTTTCCTTTGCGTCTTTGCGCCTTTGCGGGATATTTTCCTAATCTGATGAACACGACGACGAAGGAGAAACGATGAAGCTTGCGATTTTGATTGTCGCCGGCGTGATCGCCGGCATTGCTTTGCTCGGCGGCATCGCGGCATTGATTGGTTCCCAACTGCCGAAGTCACACGTCGTCTCTCGTTCAATCGTTCTGCACCAGTCGCCGCAGGACGTGTATGGCGTTGTGCGTGACTTCACGTCCGCTCCGCAGTGGCGGGCTGATGTGAAACAGATAGACGTCGACATCCCCGATCGTGGACCAGTTTACTTTCGCGAAGTCGGCAAGCACGGCACAGTGAACTACGAGCTGGCGGAAGACGTTCCGGCGCAACGCATGGTCACGCGAATTCGCGACACCGATCTCGGCTATTCCGGCCAATGGACCTACACTTTCGCCGCAGAGAATGACCGCACGCGCGTAACGATCCGCGAAGACGGCGAAGTCTCAAACGTGCTCTTTCGCTTCATGTCGCATTACGTCTTCGGCCAAACCTCCACCATCGACACTTATCTCACTTCACTAGCCAAACGCTTCGGCGAAGACGCCGTGCCGCAATAAGTTTCAAGTCAGCTCACCTACCGCTAAACCGCTGCCTTAAATACCAGATTGCTGGTATTCCCGCCTCCTGCGCCAACCTATAAGCTTCCGGTTAACTACAACTGTCAGAACATTTTCCAACAGGGTTTAGTGTGGATTTCTGATCCACGGCAAGGAGTAAGTATGAAAAAGGTGGGATCGATACTCTGCGTTGCGATTCTGGCGCTGGGACTTGTTAACGCCCAGGCTCTTCGTGGCTCGAAAGTAGACAAGGGCGCCAGCCAGGCTGAGAAAGCCACCAAGGTGCTGAACGAAATAATGGCCACGCCTGACAAAGGCATTCCCCGCGATCTGTTGTCCAAGGCGGAGTGTGTTCTTGTTTTTCCGAACGTGGTTAAAGCAGGGTTCATCCTCGGCGGTCAAGGCGGCCGCGGCGTTGCGAGTTGTCGGACCGGTTCGGGTTGGTCGGCGCCGGCATTCTTCGAGATCAAGGGAGGCAGCGTAGGGTTACAGATTGGCGGTCAATCGACGGACTTTGTCTTGTTGATTATGAATGAGAGCGGCATGAAGAACCTGCTATCCGACAAGTTCGAGCTGGGCGGCGAAGGTTCTGTTGCCGCGGGTCCCGTAGGAAGAACGGCCAGCGCTTCCACCGACGCGAAAATGGATGCGCAGATGCTCTCCTACTCGCGCAGCAAAGGATTGTTTGGCGGCGTTTCGCTCAAGGGCTCGGTGATTTCGCCGGAGAAGAGCGACATGGAAGACACGTACGGCAAGGGCGTGAAAGCTGGTACGATCCTCGCGGCTGACAAAGGACGTGCGCCGCAGGAGGTGCAGGTCTTTCCGAATGCGTTGTCTCAGTATTCATCTCGCACCGGCGAGTGAGCTGTAGCGATCGGTAGTCAAAAGATTTCGTTCCCCGTTGGCTCGACGTGTAGTTCGCGGTTCATCGATTGGCGCAGACGCGAGAGCTCGGAGTAGATCACGTACCGCGCGCGGTTTTGGTTTCCCAGTGGGCGGTGGGCCGCGATCGAGTGCCACGGGTTGAACGAGAGTTGCCGGGTAAAGACGGTTTGCGCTGAAGAAGTAAACTCTTGTTTCGGGATCGTGATCTTCGCCACCGGAACAAACGGCGACAGTCGTTCTGGCCATTCGATCGACGCGTCTTCGATCGGCATCCGCTTCGGGTTCGTCTGTAGTTGAATACAGAAATCAAACTCTACATCCGTGCGTGAAAGCGCTTGGGCCATCGAGTGTCGCAGCCAGTCGTCAGGCGGGTTCCACGGCACTTTCGTTTTGTGGTTCGAACAAGGACGCACTGAATACTTCATCGCCTGTCCCTCGCCGAGCAGGTACGGCACACAACTCCAGTAGCGCACTTCGAGCGGACTCGTGTTCATGCGCGCGTAGATCCCCTGCATGGTCATGTCGAGAAAATGCGAATCGAGCGGGTTCAGAAAATAGAAGACCGGCGTGCGCGCGTAGATTTGTCGCTGTAGCTTCAGGTTCTCGACGATGTTTGGCGTCGTGAACGTCGGACAACTAATCCCGGTAAAATCCTGAGTCGCCTGCTCGTCGTCCAACAGTTTTTCACCCGCCACGCCCATCAGCTTGATACCGATGCTCAGTATCCCGCTGTCTTCCACGTCCGGCGGCGACAGTGGTCCTGGACCAGCAAAACGAATCCACGCCGGGAACGTCGCCGGTTCGCTGAAGACGCCGTGCTTGTAAGCCGCCGGAATATTCTCAAGTACACGAAATTCGCCGCGAACAACGCCGTACGTCTTTGTATTGCCGGCTCGTTCCGCGATGCGTCCTTCATACTCACGATCCGTAAATCGCGCCATCGCATCTTTGATCGCCGTCGTGATCGAAGCTTCTTCCGGCAGGATGATCTCCTGGCACAACTGTCTTTCCGGATTGCGATGCGTCAGGCGGAGCAGCAGTTGGGCCACTTCCACGATGGGCCGTTGCAAGAGCCAATTGAACGCGTCGCGAAAATAAGGATCGAAGCGATGCTCCAGCGCGACCAGTTTGAGAACAGCATCGTTGAGCCGTGGGCCAAGTTTTGCGGACATGAGGTTCTCTGCTCGACTGCTGGGACTAATGCAGCTTGTGTTCGGTTACGCCGAAGGCGTTAGATAATGGAAGCCCAGGGTTGTTTCAACCCTGGGTATGTCAGACAGCAGCTTTGGAACTCTGAAAGAGTTCAATCGCAAACACCTAACACCTTCAGTGTTTGATATCAGGGTCTTGCTAGACCCCAGGGTTGAAACAACCCTGGGCTTCCATTATCTAACGCCTTCGGCGTAATAAGTCATTGGTTCAACCTGCAACATTACTGCCTGCCCCCTTAAATCTTGCGTTTGGGCCACAAATGAAAGACTATAGCGGCGCTCAGGGTCCATTATAGGCGGCTTCAAGACTCCGGGGAACGCCGTCAAAACATCTTCACCATGAATGCCACCGCTTACAAACGACGCTGGTCGCGATTCTTTCTGGGGGCAGCCCTCTTCAACTACGCCATTGGTGTCCCGATGTTCTTCTTCAAAGCCTGGTCCTACAACGTTGCTTTCCTGCCCGTTGTGGGCCGCGACCCGATGGCGATACGCATGTGGGCCAACTTCGGCTTCGCTGTGCTCCTGATCGGGCTGGGCTACCAGATAATCTCACGCGACATAAACAAGAACCGCGGCATCGTCCTGGTCGGCATCCTTGCGAAGCTATTCGACGTCGTTAAACTTGTCGCTATTGTTCATCTGGGGTTTCGCCCGGCCGCTCGTCCTGATTCCCGCCTTCATCGACGGCGTCTTCGGCGTGTTTTTCGCGATCTTCTGGTTCTCCTTTCAAGGCGCGGACAAAGATCCGTGATAATATGCGGGCTCACGTTTAAGGGTAGCCGCATCCTCGCAGTCCAGGGTTTAGGTTCAGTAGACAAAGGACGACAAAATCATGGCTCACACCGTTGAGGAATTGCTCAACATGACCGACACTCAACTCGACGAGCTCTTCGCAAACGGCACTGTCGGCGACATTCCGAATGGTCCAGCAAAGGGCACTGCCATCGTCGCCAACGGCACCAATTTCAGTTGGGAGATCGCCCAGTTCGTCAACCTCTTCGCCTGGCAGGGCAAAACGTTTGACGCGCAAGCCGGCGTGCTCCGAAACCGCATCACTCACTTCGGCCTGAACGCAATCATCGCCAAAGTTTATAAAGGTACAAGCTGGTACGATCAAAAAGAGTGCATCGTGCTCGACTATTCCGACACCTCACTGGTCGCTCGCTGGATTCGCGACGAGATTCGTCTGATCGATCCAAACCTTTATCTCGGACGCGTGTATTGGGGCGAGCGATCGCTGATCCATTTCGCGCTCGAGTTTCCGACGGGCCAGTAAACTGAGCCGCTAGAACTTTTCCCCCTGCTCGAGATGACGCCTCAATCGAGTTTCATGGTGGTCGCACCGCTCGAGGTCAATCGTATACCCGAATTGCGCAGCCTGCTCGCGACGATGAACTCCGCGCCGGGCACGGCAGATCCCGACAACCCGATCATTCCTTTCGGACAACTTGAAGCATTGCACTTTGCGCGGATCGTCGTACTCGAAGATCAGACGCTCGACGACATCACGACGGCCTACGGCATCGCGCGCCGCGACTATCCGACGTATCTGGCATTCCTGGCCGATTTCGATGGCGATGCAGATCAGTTTCGCCGCGAGCTGATAACGATCGCCGGTGACGGTCTGCGCAAGATCTTCTCGTTCTGTGTGGACTTTCCGGCCGGCGCAAACCTCTTCGATTGGATGAAACAGCGCGAGCATCCGCCGTCGGCGACGTACGTCAACTGGGTCGGACGCGGCATGCAGCAAATACGTGAAGACGACGCGTTACGCCGGCGATTGCAGTCGCATTTCCTGAACGCAAAAGTTCAGCACAACTCGCCGGAAGACATCTGGCGCAACGCCAAAGATCTCGTCAAACAGGAAGTAAACAGCAGACAACTCAAACTCACGCCGCTCGCGAAAGCCCCGCTTTCGTTGAGATTGAAGAACCTGGTCCATCTGATATTCGTGCCGGTTGTGTTGCTGATCTTCTCGCCTGTGCTAATCGTTTATCTTCCATTCTTCATCTTTCAACTGCGACATCGTGAAAAACACGATCCGGAGATCGCGCCACCGCCAACGGCCGATCATGCACGCCGCCTGGCAAGTCTCGAAGACCACGACGTCACGAACCAGTTCACTGCGATGGGCAGCCTGAAGCCCGGCGTCTTTCGTCGCTGGCTGCTCGTGTTTCTCTTGTGGATCGTTCAGTACACCACGCGCCACATCTACACGCGCGGTCGTCTCGCGCGTGTCTCGACCATCCACTTCGCGCGCTGGGTCTTTATCGACAACAAACGACGCCTCGTGTTTTGCAGCAACTACGACGGCAGTCTCGAAAGTTACATGGACGACTTCATCAACAAGGTCGCCTTTGGCTTGAACGTCGTCTTCAGCAACGGCATCGGCTATCCGCGAACGAACTGGCTCGTTTTCCAGGGCGCAAAAGACGAGCAGCGATTCAAGCACTTCATTCGCCGGCACGAGCTGCCAACCGAAGTCTGGTACAACGGCCACTCCGGTCTCACAAATTTCGATCTCGTGCGGAACGCGCGCATCCGCGAAGGGATCGAACAACATTCGATGACAAACGCGCAGGCCGGTAAGTGGCTTGAGCTACTGTGAAGATGGTAGTGGTACAGTTTCAACTAGTACGCCGAAGGCGTTCAGTAATTCTAGCCCAGGGTTGTTGCAACCCTGGGTTGAGTAAGTCCTTAGTTCCTTGAACTCCTGAAGGAGTTTCAATTGCAAACCGAACACTTTCAGTGTTTCTAATTCGCTGCTGCTGTACCCAGGGTTGCAACAACCCTGGGCTGGAATTACTGAACGCCTTCGGCGTACTAACAAACAGTCAAACTGTACCACTACCGTAAAGATTTATGGCTGCAATTGAACTCGATTTTGACGACGTGCAAGGTCTCCTCCGCTTCGGTTTCGGCGGAATGCACCGGGCCTGCTTCTACATCGTGCGGATCAGAGACGTTGGCGCTGCCCGTTCCTGGTTGGCCGCGGCTCACGTCACGACAGCACGCGTCCTCCAACCTCCACCGTCAAGCGCACTGCAAATCGCTTTCACATTCGAAGGGCTCCAAACGCTCGGCGTTCCGCCGGAAGTTCTCGGCGGTTTCTCGCCTGAATTTCGTTCCGGCATGACTGGAGACGAGAGCCGTTCGCGACGCCTGGGCGACACCGGCGCAAACAATCCCGAAGCGTGGCGTTGGGGCGCACATGAGCGCACGCCGCATCTCGCGATTATGATGTACGGCAAAGAAGGCTTCATGCAGGAGTGCGAAGCGGAGTTCAAAGGACCATCGTGGGACGTCGCTTTCGAAGTGCTCGAACGTTTGCCGACCAGCTACCTGGGCGACGTCGAACCGTTTGGCTTCGCCGACGGCATTAGCCAGCCAAGCGTCGATTGGGAAGGGAAGCGAACTGTCAAAGGAGATCAACTCCAGTACAGCAACCTCGCCTCGCTGGGCGAATTTCTGCTTGGTTACTCGAACGAGTACGGCGAATTCAGCGATCGCCCATTGCTGGAATCGACCGCCGGCGGCGCCTCGCAACTGCTGCCTGCCTTAGACCAGCCGCAGAAAAAAGATCTCGGCCGCAACGGAACGTATCTCGTCATGCGACAACTGGAGCAGGACGTTCGCGGCTTCTGGCAGTTTGTCGACAAAGCCGCCGGTTCGAAACTGGAAGAGCGCAACCGAATCGCCGAAGCGATGGTCGGACGCAAGATGGACGGCACACCGCTCGTGCCATTGCGTGACAAGCTGATCGACGGCATCGGTCCCGACGAAAAAGATCGCGCTTACAACCAGTTTACTTACGACGACGATCCGGTTGGCGTACGCTGTCCGATCGGTTCGCACATTCGCCGTTCCAATCCTCGTAATGCGGATTTCAGCAGTCATGTTAAGGGAAAGATCTCTCACCTGATCCGAACACTCGGTTTCGGCCGCAGATCGATCCGCGACGATCTGATGTCCGCCACTCGTTTTCATCGCCTGCTGCGACGCGGGCGCGAGTACGGCGAACGATTATCGCCGCAGGATGCGCTTCAGCCTGGATCACCCGGCGATACCGAACGTGGTCTGCACTTCATTTGTCTCAACAGCAACATCGCGCGCCAATTTGAGTTTGTGCAGGGCGCGTGGCTGATGAGCACGAAGTTTGACGGATTGAGTGAAGAGAGCGATCCGTTAATGGGAAACCGGGAACCGATCAAGGGCTGTCCTGTTACCGACACCTTCTCGCTGCCGCATGAAAACGGTTTGCGGGAACGCGTCGAGGGCCTGCCGCAGTTTGTCACCGTGCGCGGCGGCGCCTACTTCTTTCTGCCAAGCCTACGGGCGTTACGATACTTCGCTACCGATTGGAGCTGATCAATATGACGTTCAGTTTCTTACTGAGAGGGTCGCTCGAACTGACTTTGGTGTTCTTTGGCCTCGTTGTGATTGCGGTGTTCACGCAACTCACCAAGACTACAACGTCAAAGTCGCTGCCGGTTTTTCTGCGCGCTTTGCTGAAAGCCGCGCCGGCGTTGCTGTTGACCGGCCTCGCGTGGTACCTGGACCGTCCGTTGATTGCGGCGCTGTTTCTCTTCTGCAGCCTCGGCGACATCCTGCTCGATCTGCCGGAGGACAGGTACCCGTTCGGTTTTCAAATCGGCGCGATCTCGTTTGCCGCTGCGCTGGTCTGCGTTTGCATCGCGAGTTATCAAAACCAGTTGCCGGGCCGCCCGCTAGTGCCCTTGTCGCTGACGAACATCGCGATCGCGCTCTTTGTGCTGCGTTGGGTGTTGCCGAAACTCAAAGGCAGTCAGCGCATTCTCGAAGTTTCCTACTTCGCAATGCTGATCGTTGCGAACGTCTTCGCTTCCACCTCTACCGTCCCGGTGTTTTTGGGAAGCTCGCTGTGGTTCATGTCCGATTTGTCGATCGGCCTGGGCAGTAAAGTCACAGACGACCCGGCAAACAGCCTCGACACACTTGGGCTTTACGATCTCGGGCTATACTTTCTGGCCATCGGATTTTTGAATAGCTAACGAGCGATCGCTGATTCCTGCTTCAGTTTGTCAGCTTCGGCCCAGTCTTTCGCCGAGACGAATGATTGGCTGTCGTAGATCAGCACGATTGTTCCCACCGGCAATCGGCGGCTCATCTCGACAGCGGCTGACATCGGAATGCGCACGCAGCCATGACTCTGGGCTGAATGAGGCACGGACGGATTTCCGTGAATCGCGATCCCGTCGCTGAAGTAGTTGGGGTAATAAAGCAGACCGAGCGGTGACTTTCGCCAGCCTGCGATCTTCGAGTAGATCCTGAAACGTCCTCGCGGCGTGTACGCCAGGCCGCGCATGCCTTTCTCGTTGTAATTCCTATTGCTGCCCGTCGAGACGGGGAGGATCTTCTCGATCGCGCCGTCGTCGCCAACCAGCAAGAGCACCTGCCGATCGATGTCAACTTCGACGTGCGCGTAGCCCGTGTCTTTGGGTTGCGGCGCTTCGGCGTTCATAATCGCGTCAAACTCGCTGCGATTGAGTTGTCCGGTGATCTTCCGTCCTTCCCACTTCTGAAAGATGGTTAGACTTGAATAGCCCATCTCGGCGAGGCGTTGTTTGGCCTGCTTCAATTCGACACGCGTGAGCGGCTGATTAGCTACGCGCCTTTGACGCTTTGCCTGGGCTGAAGCTTCGATGGGTACTAAGAAAAGCGCAAGCAGAATTGCGATTGCGAGTGTATGTAGAGTCTTCACAACAAACCCCCTCCAACAGTAACGCGTAAAAACACTGGCTAGGGGGAACGCGGTCGGGTATGGGGCGAAGTCGTTGCAAATACCATACGCCGCGCGTCTTGTGAGGTCAACGATTAAGTGAAGAGTTTCTCCGCGTGCTCTGCGTTTCTTGGCGTTCTCTGCGTTTGAACTGCTATTTAACGCAGAGAACGCCAAGAAACGCAGAGCGCCGCAGAGAAGATCGCAAATTTAGACACCACCGTTTCTCGCCATATTTGAGGGGCGGTCTTGTAATTGCATAAAATTTGCAGACGATCAGCCCGGCACTGTAACAGTCTATAATCGTGACTTAATAGTGACCTGATTGAATGACCAGGCGAATCGTTCTCGTACTGCTGTTACTCGTTGCTGCCGGCGCGGCCGTATGGGCCGCTATGCGTTTTGTCCGGCCCCGGCTGCACCGGGCCAATGATTCTGCCGCTGTTGAAAACAGTGTTGCGCCCGATTCCTGGGCCGACGCGGTCGAAAAGATCAAGGCCGATCGCGGCGAGGCTGCCGGCGTCAATGCACGCGTCGAAACCCCACCCGAGCTCAAGCACTACAGCGAGCGCCATTGGTTTCTCGCGACGCAGGTCGCCGAAGTTGCGGAACATCACGTCGATACGTGCCAGGACTACATGGATCTCGCGGCGATGATCCAGC
Organism: uncultured Acidobacteriota bacterium; assembly: GCA_963770215.1. GTDB lineage: Bacteria > Acidobacteriota > Blastocatellia > Pyrinomonadales > Pyrinomonadaceae > PSRF01. Next base: position 208,069 of record CAVYOP010000002.1, on the reverse strand, counting down.
AGGGCGAGATTGTGACGGTTCCGGCAGTAACCGAGTCGTACGTGCTGTTTGGAATCGGCCAGCGAGCAGATGAGGATGTGTTTTCGAGGTACGAAGACGATCACAGCATCGATCTCTACAACGAGTCGCAACTCAACAATGCTTACAAACAGCTCGACGAGAAGCGCGCGTCGGTTCAGACTCAAATCGCTTCGCTGAAAACTCAGGCCACTAAGCTGACGAGGCGTGAACGAAGCAAACAGAGCGAACTGCAAAAGCAAATAACCGCGTTACAGGCAGAGTTGAACTCGGCGACTGAAGACAAAGCGCAGCTCGACGAGTTTTATGGTCCAGGCGAAAGCCGGCAGAAACTGTTTGCGGATTACGCGGCGTTGCAAACTCTGGCGCGAAACTTTGCGGGTCGCTCGTACGACATCAACAATGCCGTCGATCGACAGGCTTTCAAGGTCCACATGCTCAGCTCGTTGCGGCCGCAGGCTTTAAAGATCCTTGAAGAGGTCGCTAGCGCTTATCACAGACAGTTTGCGCGTCGTTTGCCCGTAAGCTCGTTAGTTAGACCGGAACAGTATCAACGCGCGTTGCGCCGCGTGAATCGCAACGCGGTGCTGATCGATACGCCGCCACATTCGACCGGTCTCGCTTTCGACATCGACTTTCGTTACATGTCAGCCGCGGAACAGACGTTTGTTATGAACGAGCTCGCGCGGCTGAAAAGAGAAGGACGCATCGAAGTGATTCGCGAACGCAACGCGAATTATCATGTGTTTGCGTTTCTCGACGGCACGCGTCCGAGCGATGAGTTGATCGCGGCGTCACTCGAAGAGGCAGGCGCGCCCGTCGAACAGGCGCACCATGCACCGAACAAAGCCGCAAACGTGAGCAGCAGAAAAGCTTCGCGACGAAGCTCGCAAAGAAGTGTGAAATCGCGAAAAACACAGCGAACGCGTGCAAATGTGCGGCAAAATAGAAGACGGCGCGGTTAATTTCAGGGAAAAAACAGTCGAACCGAATGCGTCTTTCGTGCATCGCATAATACGACCCCCCGGCAAATAAACCTCACCGCAGAAGGTAATTAGGACCGAATTTATGAAGAATCGTAAAGTTCATCTCCTGATGTTTATTGCTGCGTTCGTGGTGGTTGTGGGTGTTGTTTCTTTTGGCGCCCGTGGCAGTGGTGGCCAAGATAGCCAGACTGGCCAGATAACAACGGCGCAGAAGGCAACCGGTCTGACAAACGCACCGAAGTCGAACACGTCCACCAGCACCTCTGAGGCTGCGGCTCGCAATGTCGTGTTCAGGAATGAACTAAGTTGGACCTTCGGCGGTAAACAACAGCGCGGTTGGTATCTCTACGATTCGCTGCTCGCTGAGACTTTGAATACCAGCGGCGATTCTGCCGGCAACGCTTTTGCAGAAGCAGTTGCGAAATGGCAGAAACGACGTGGACTCAGTCCGAGCGGCATGCTCGACGAGAGCTCGTGGATGGCAATGGTCTCGCACTGGCAGGGCAACCGGCTCAAGAACCGCGCGAGTGCGACAGCGGACCAGTTGCTGCTTGCGCCGCCGTCTGACTTTTACGATCCGAGTCGAGCGCCGGAACTGCGCCAGGTCGAAAAGAACACTTACGAAGCTTACAAACGCATGATCGCCGCAGCGATTGCCGATCCGTCGCTCAAGCTCGGCGCAAGCGAAAAGTATTTCAAGATCATCTCTGCGTTTCGTTCGCGTGAATACCAGGATGAGTTGCGCCGCAAATCGCCAAACGCGGGCAGCGCCGGGTTGGCGGTGAACAGTCCGCACTTCACCGGGCGCGCGTTGGATATCTACGTGGGCGGCGATCCGGTTGACACGAAAGATTCAAATCGCGCGATTCAGGTCAACACACCTGCCTATCGCTGGCTGGCGCGCAACGCGGAACGCTTCGGCTTCCGTCCGTACTTCTACGAACCGTGGCATTGGGAGTATGTGAAGTAGCGCTTGCGCAGAAGGGTGACCGTGGAGATTATTGTAGGGGCGGCCCTCCGTGGCCGCCCCAAGACTGTGAAGAGAGAGAACTATTGAGCAGACGTTTGCGGGAGGGCCTGGTCGATGGCGTCTTTCAATCTGTCGCCACTCCGGCCGGCAGAATAACCACTCCATTGCTTGATAACGCGTCCATCACTGTCGATCACGAGCGTCTGGGGAATCGAGTTGCGCCCGTTCATCAACGTGCGCGCCATTTCATTGTCGGCCCAGCCCAAACGAAACCCAAAGCTAACCTGCCGCAAAAACTTGTCCACCTGGTCTGACGATTCATCGGGATCCTCAGTCGTCAACGCGACAAACTCCACCTCGCGCCCGGCATAGCTCTTCCGCACCTTCTCATACTCCGGCACTTCTCGGCGGCAGGGACCACACCACGACGCCCAAAGATTGATCACCACCACCTTGCCGTGAAAGTCAGCCAGCCGAAAGCTGTTTTCTTTTCCGATCCCTTTGATCTTCCGTTCGAGCAGGCTCTCGGGCAGGAACAACAACGGCGCAGGGGCCGCTTTCGGACGCACGACCGGTTCCGGAGGGTTGATCGAAGGTTGAATTGGCGGCGTGTAAGTCGGTCGCGGATTAGTAATCCGTCTTCCGGACTGTGGCGCAGCAGTAACCGCAGCAGCAACTGCAAGGACGAGCAAAAGCGGTAATCTTTTCATAACAGGCTCAAGGTCTAATTCGGATGGTCCCCGCGTTACTGACTTGTGCGTGAGCTTTGATCCTGATCGTACAAGTGCCGGGAACAAGGGAATCAGGCAGGCGGAAGCTTACCTGAACAAAGCCCAAATTGGCTACAGTCTGCACGTCTTCGGCCGGGACGTCGAAACTCTGACTGTTACTGCCGACGAGATTTACCACGACCGCCGACGCCGTTTCTCCCGGGTTCAACTGGAGATCGCGAACAAAGACGAGCACCCGCGTATTTCGATCGCTGCCAAGATGCAGGTAGTCGTTTAAGTTCACGACCAGGAACGGATCTCTTGTTAGCGTAAACAAGTCGAGTGCGGCAGCCTGGTCCGACGCCGGTCCGGATTGATCGACGAGCAGCGTCGGTTGAGGCGCAGGGACCACCGTGTACGCGGCGCTCTTCACGGCGCTCGTCGCGAGGTTAGATCTAAACGCGCGCGCTTTCATAGTCAGCGTGTGATCCACGATGACAAACGATCCCGAAGCAATGACCGGATCGCTTTCGGTTGGATCGGACCCGTTTGTCGTGTAGTGAATGACTGAGCCGGGAGTTCCGCAAACGATCTGCACCTGCGTGGGTATCGTCGTTCCCGCTGGAATACTGAAGATCGGCGTCGCCACGGTCGGGTTCTCGATCACAACCGACGGCATTACGCTCGGCTGGTTCGATCCGATTCCCAACACGCCGTTCAGGTTCGCACCCCAGCCACGAATCGTGCCGCCGTTGATAGGATCGCCGATCAAAGCCAGCGTCGATCCTCTTCCGGCTACAGTGGAAAACACGCTGAAGATGTTCGGAACAGAAGCCGGTGTCGGGTGAGTCAACAGATCGGAATTGCCCAGACCAAGCTCACCACTGTCATTCTTGCCAAACGTCTTGAGCTGGCCGGACTGTTCCGTAACGATCACCTGTCCATCACCGTTCGATACTTCCTTTGCGTTCAGTCCATTGATCTGCGTTGGCGCCGGATATGGACCATTGTCAGGCAGTCCGCGGCCAAGTTGACCTCGGAAGTTGCTGCCGAACGTAAGCACACTGCCGTCCGACTTAACGACGACTGTAGAACCGACGCCGGTCACTGCATCGATCATTCCTTTCAACACCGGCAGTTCCTTCGGCGAGACCACGCTCGGTACTCCTGATGTGCCGTCTCCCAGTTTCCCGCTGAACGCCGTGCCCCAACCGAAAACTGTGCCGTCCGCTTTAACGGCATACGACACGTAATCGCCTGAAAAGATTCTGACGATTCCCGAAAGACCGGGCACTTGAGCGGGCGTTGCATGCGGGTCGAAATCCGTTGTGCCGAGTCCTAATTCACCGATGCCGTTTGAGCCCCAAACCCAGACGGTGCCATCCGTCTTGAGGGCCAGAGCATAGCTCGAGCCCGCGGCAATCGCTTTCACTGACGAAAGACTCGGAATCTTCGTCGGGCGGCTTACTGCTGTTGGCGTTGCGGTCCCGAGTCCGAGCCGGCCGAACTCGTTGTTGCCCCAGGACCAGACGGTGCCGTCACTTTTCAGCGCTAGGGAAAAGTTGTTGCCGGCGCTGACATCCACCACTGACATTAGATCGTCAACCTGGACCGGCGTGGGGCGCTGCACAGTTGTTCCGTCACCCACCTGTCCATAGAAGTTGTGGCCCCAGACCCACGCCGTGCCGCGCCGGAGCACGAGCACGTGATGTCCCTCAGGATCGAGCGCGATCTTTTTCGCTTCGGTAAACGGCACCAGCTCGATCACGCGCGTCGACGCCGTTGCGCTGTTGTTTGCGAGACTCGGATCGTCGATCGAACTCGACACGGTTGCCGTAGCCGTAAGCACGGTCCCAACGGCGGCCAATACTTCCGCCGTCGTCGTAAAACTTACGGAAGCACCCGCTGCAATCGTGCCTAGCGACGCGACAACTGTTCCGCCATTGGCGCCAGCCGGCGGGAAGCAGCTTGGCGAACAGTTAGAGAAAGCGAGCCCGGGCGGCAGCACGATCCTCGCCTGCGTGTTCACTGCCGGTCCTGGACCAAGATTTCGAAACGACAATACGAGGTTAACGAACTGGTCCATCGCCGCCTGCTCCGGCGCGGCGACAAACGCGTCGATATGCAGATCTGCCGGTGGCGTCGGTGTTGGCGATGGAGAAGGCGACGGACTTGGAGACGGCGAAGGGGAAGGTGACGGACTGGGCGCCGCCTCAAGCGAGGTCCAATTGAGTGTGACGTTGCCGAATTCGCTGTTCCAACCGTCAACCGCGATGCGATACGTCTCGCCGGCCGTAAGGTTAAATTGAACACGGCTGGCTTTATTCGACGCCGGGACGATGTCGTCGTTATCTACCACTCGCAACAGTTGATTCAGGATCGTGCCGGTGTAGACGGCGAGCGTGGTGTCGAAGTTACTGCCGATCGTGTCCACCGTCGCTTGTCCATTGAACGGCGCGACCCACGAGTACCAGACCGACTTGTCACTCTGGAAGAACGCGTGCAGTGGTTCACCCAACTCGTGCGTTGCGTTCACGTTTGTGCCGGAGATCGATCCGGCGCCGCCGGTCATCGCGATCGGACTCACGAAGTTGTCGTTTGGCGGGCGCACCGGCGCTGGTCCACCGATGGAATAGCCAAACAAGTTGAGGGCGAGTATGTCGTTCTCGCTGATCGTTCGACGCAGGCCGCGCGCTAACGTTGGGTCCATTACGCCGATGTACTGCCGCGTCGAGATGTTCGTGTCGTCACGCCAGTGGCTCGACTGCCGTCCGTCGCCGTCGTTCGGCCCCGGATTTGGACCACCTGTCGATAACTCAAGCTCCAACGTGGCGTAAGTCGTGACCTGGTTGCCGAAGAAAACCTGGTTGCCACCGATCTGCATGATGCGCGGCGTGGTTCCGAACGTCGCGAGCGTGGCCCGGGCCGGTTTGAACCTGAACACGTCCCAAACAGAAACTGCCGTGGTGTTGCCGCCGGCGTTGGAAGTGAAACCGAGCGCGTGACCGATTTCATGCGTCGCTACTGCGTCGAAGTCGGTGAGGTTACCGCCGATTCCGTCGTCGGGATTGAAATCAAACTGAATTGCGGAGTTGAACCCGATGCCGGCATCGCCTTGTCCTATCGTGAGCACGTCCGGATTGACGATGTCGCCAATGATGCCGAGCGCGCGAGCGTTTGCCGCAGTGGCGCGTGCATTCGTGATAGTGCTGGTGACGTCGTTGATTTCGATCGGCAGCTCGGCGGCCGGCAACGCGTTGTAGAGTTCTGACTCCGCGCTGCTGGACGCGCCGTTGATCAGCCGCTGGCGCAAATCGGAGAACGGCCCAATCACGGAATTGGAACCTGTCGCGCCAAGAATATTCGGACTGGGATAAGGCTCGCCAAAGAAAGTTGGACCGAAGTCGACGTCGATCACGACGGTGATTGGCGTGGAGATGAGGGCTTCCCAGCGGTTTGCGGCAACGATGAAGGCGTTCTTCGCTGCCTGGTTTTGTTCTAACTGAGTTGTGCCGTGCAGCACGATGCGCAAACCGGCTGACGGCAGAAGATTCAAGCCAGTCGGGTCTGAAACGGCGCTTTGTCCATTCTTCGGATCGCGAACAGCGCCGCGATAGATAATGCGTGTTGGTCCAGCGCCGGTGCGGCGTGAATTGATAAGATCGCGCTCGGCTTTGGTCGCCTCACGACAGGCAGTCTCGCCTCGCTCGTTTCGGTAAATAACGAAGATGTCGTCGTTGTACTGGGTTGCCGTCCAGTTGTTGGTTTGCGGCGCGTGGGCCTGGAATTTCGCTTCGGAAGTGCGCGGGAAAAACAGTGCGCAGCCCAGACCGAGTAGCAATGCGAACACGATAACCCGGAAAGCGAAGTGTGGGCGTAGGAGGAACGTCAGCATCACGCAGGCTCAGTTGTTTGCTTGAGAGGCGCCGATAACTTAACTCAGGATCGTGCCGGATACAACAAATATTGTCTTGCTAAAGATGCGTCGGCTATCATCACGCGTCAACCAATAGAAAGGTTCCATTAACAATCCGTGAAAAACTTCGTCTTCCTCCTGCTGCTCGTCTTGTGCGGCCTGTTCACCACCGCCCGTGCACAACAACCAACGGTAAACGAGCTGCCCGTCATCGACGCCCACACGCACACCGACTTCTCCGGTGGTCCCGAACGAACGAGCGGAATTGCAAAAACCGAAGCTCAGTATTTCAAAGAGTGGCGCGAAGCGGGGGTGGTCGGCGCAGTGGCCCATACGAGCCCGGTCGGTGCGAACCTTCACGACTTGAAGGATCGCAACGTGATCTATTGCGCTGGTGTCGGACTGACGATCGACGCGGCGGGAATCGAAGCCGGATTGAAGGCAGGGAAGTATCGCTGCGTAAAGATCTACCTGGGCTACGTTCATCGATACGCTTACGATCCGGCATACCGCGCCATCTACGCGCTCGCCGAAAAGTACGACGTGCCGGTGGTCTTTCACACCGGCGACACTTACTCGGCTCGGGCCAAGGTGAAGTATGCCGATCCGCTTACGATCGACGAAGTTGCGGTGGACCATCCGCGGGTGAAGTTCGTCATTGCTCATTGCGGCAATCCGTGGATCGAGTCGGCCGCGGAAGTCACTTATAAAAACGCAAACGTTTACATGGAATGCTCGGCGATGCTGATCGGCAATCTCGACGAAGCGCCGCCCGAGAAAGTTGAGACCTACGTCACCAAACCGATCGCGTGGATATTCGGCTATCTTGAAGATCCGCGGAAGCTGATGTTCGGCACCGATTGGCCTTTAACGTCGATGAAACCGTATCTCGAAGCCTACAAGAAGGCGATTCCGAAGGAGCACTGGAAGGCCGTTTTTCACGACAACGCGGTGCGAGTTTTCAAGTTTCCGGGTTGGAAAGATCTCAAGTAATTGGTCTCATCGAGATCGTTAACAATCATGTAATGGGGATGTTTGGGACGTCTTGCAACCTGCTTTGCAAGAGCATTGACAAGCGATCATCACTGGTGCAGTTGAACGAAGAGTTGAAGCACGGCGACAAGGTCGTAATCCGTGATGGTCTATTGGCAAACCTCGAGGGCATTTTCGAGCAAGATATCGAAGACGGCGATCGCGTGCAGATGCCGCTGACCGCGATCAGTTACCAGGGTTACGTAACGATTGAGCGAGAGCGTCTTAAGAAGATCGGTTAGCTACTTATCGAGGTAATGAGTTAGTAACTTCATTACCCGGTTTTTCGGCAGTGGTAGAGTTTGACTATGTGCTAGTACGCCGAAGGCGTTCGTTAATGCCAGCCCAGGGTTGCTGCAACCCTGGGTAAAGCAGAAGAGAATTAGAACACTGAAAGTGTTCGGCTTGCAATTGAAACTCCTTCAGAGTTCCAGGCTTAATGCATACTAAACCCAGGGTTGAAGCAACCCTGGGCTGGCATTAGCCAACGCCTTCGGCGTACTAGTTGAAACTGTACTACTACGGTTTTCCTTCCTTCCTCCATTAGCGTGCGATTCACGGTATAATCCTTCACCTCGATGCCGATTGCGATCGCAATCAACAACCTTAGTAAATCCTATCCAGGGGCGTTTGAACTCCGGACGTTGCTGGGCCGTGCTCCGCGCAACCAGCCCGTGCAGGCGTTGAGCGGCGTTTCTTTCGACGTGCGCGAAGGCGAGATCTTCGGGCTCATCGGTCCGAACGGCGCCGGCAAGACGACGTTGACCAAGATCATCGCGACGCTGGTTCAGCCGACTACCGGCTCGGTGACGGTGAAAGGCTTTGACAGTGTTCGTGAATCGCCTGCATTGCGGCGATTGATTGGCCTCGCCGCCGCTGAAGAGCGCAGCTTCTACTGGCGATTGACACTCGAGCAAAACCTGATGTTCTTCGCGCGGCTCTACAGCATTCCGAAGCGCGAAGCGCGCTCGCGAATCGCCGAGTTGTTGGCTCAACTCGATCTCGAAAAATCAGCGCGCCAGCGTTTTGGTCAGCTCTCGACCGGAAACAAACAACGCATGGCGATTGCGCGTGCGTTGCTCAACAAGCCGCCGATACTGTTGCTCGACGAACCGACACGCTCGCTCGATCCACTCGCCGCCGCGCGCATGCGATCGTTTATCGGTTCGCTCGCCGCGGGCGATCCGCCAGTCACGATCCTGCTCACGTCGCACAATCTCAACGAGATCGAGGAGCTTTGTGAGCGCATTGCGATTATCAGTCATGGACAGATCCGCGAGCTCGACTCTCCGGATCGCATTCGCACGCTTCACAAGGTGCGCGAACGAGTTCGTCTCGTCCTTGAAGGTCTTTCGATCCAGGGCGCAGTGAACGTGCTGGCGCCGGCGCTGCACGACGTGGAAGTCTCGCAGGATGGACCACGAACGATCGTTACCTTCTTTCGCGAGGTCGGCGACGATCGCCTCGATCGTGGTTTGCGCGCTCTTTTGGAGAACGGCACGCGGGTGGTCGCTTGTGAAACCGAGCGCGCCACGTTGCTCGAGGTGCTCGAGACTTACGAACGCGAGGAGGCGGCGAAGAAAACCACGCAACTATGAAACGGATCATTTTGCTGTCAGGCCGCATGAGGGCCTTCTTAATTCGCGACTTCCAGTTGCAGCTCAGTTATCGAATGGCGTTTTTTCTTCGCGTGCTGACGATCCTTATTGTCGTGACGATCGCCTACTACATGTCGCGCATTCTCCCGGGCATGGTGCAGGACCCTAATTGGAAAGATCCGTTTCCCGCCTTGATCACCGGCCTCGCAGTGTTGAACTATTTCATGACCAACTTCTCGAGCCTCGCAACTGCGATTCGTTCCGAGCAGTTGCAGGGAACACTCGAGAGCGTGTTGATGACACCAATCACTGTTCCCGGACTGATCGTGGCAAGCTCGACTCTCGATTTCATTGAAGCGACGATCTACTCCTCGCTCTACCTGATCTTTGGCGCTGTCTTCTTTGGCGTAACGTACCAGGGCAGTTACTTGCTGGCGTTTTTGATCTTGATTCTCACCACGATGGTATTCGCGTCGTTGGGAATTCTGTCGGCGAGTTTTGCGATAGTTTTCAAGAAAGGCGATCCATTGGCGGTGCTGGCGGGAACGGGCACGGCTGTGTTTTCCGGAGTCTTTTTTCCGCCGCAGTTGCTGCCGGAAACAATGCAGAAGATCTCGAAGCTCCTGCCGGCCACCTACGGTTTGAGCGCATTTCGCGGCGTGTTGATTGGAAACAACGGACTGAACGAGGCGCGTGGTCCAATCATCACCTTGCTGATGTTTCTGGCCGTCCTCCTTCCCATCTCCCTCTGGGTCTTCTCCCGCGCCGTCCGCCGCGCCAAACGCGAGGGCAGTTTGATCCAGTATTGACAAAAAAGGAACCCCCTATGAAAAAACTCCTTGCTGTAGCGCTCACGATTTCAATCCTCGCAATTAACGGTTACGGATACGCCGCACGCGGGCACAAGCTTGTCGGCGCGATTGCCGATAATCGATTGGCGAAGAACAAGCCCGTGCGGAATAAAGTTCGTGCGCTGCTCGATGGGCTTACGCTCGCCGAAGTGGCGACGCTGCCGGATGAGATTAAGAGTTGGGACGCGTGTGGCAGCAGGCCGCCCAGCACTAAACCTGTAACTAACCGCCAGAGAATCAATGCCCAGTTGCGCGCATTTCACGACGCGAACCTGTGCAGCAGCAATCCTACGCATAACGAGTTTCACTACACGAACATTCCCGTGGTGGGTGACGAGCTGTATGCGGATGGCCAGGTGGGCCGCAGGGAATTTGACATCGTGCATATGATTTCTTTTTGCATTCGCGTCTTGCGCGGTGAAGTACCGGAAACAAACGATCGCGCCATCACGAAAGCAGTCGCGGTGATTCTCATTACTCATTACGTGGGCGACATTCATCAACCGCTGCACGTCGGCGCTCAGTTTTTCAATGCAGACGGAGATCCGTTTGAACCGACAACCTCAAATCCCGGCTTCGCCGATCAAGGCGGCAACAAGCTGACGCTGTTCACGTTTATGCATGGGAAGAGAGTGTCGGCCGGGAACCTTCATGGTTACTGGGATTTTCAAACTGTCGAGAACGCGTTTGGCGAAGCTGTGGACGCGTCAGTCGCACAATCGCTCGCGGCTAAAACACCTTCAAATTGGACTTTGGACGGCGACGCCGAATCGTGGGCCGAGCAGATGGCCAACCGGATGATGCCGGTATCTCGCGAAGCTCACAATCGCCTCGACTACAAAGACATCGAATCAGAAACGGGCCGCCAGGACATCACCAGCGGGCGCGCAGAAGAGAAGAAGAAAAAACCGGGCGAACAGTTTTACGCAATTTGGGCATCGGAAACGGTGAGGGGGCAGATTCAAAAAGGCGGTTGGCGATTGGCGGCGCTATTGGAAGACGCGCTTAAGTAATTCAACTGTCGACGAGGTCCTCGGCATTTCTCTGCGTCTCTGCGGTTATAGTTCTTACCGCAGAGACGCAGAGGATCACAGAGAAGAAGCCACTGTTTCGGTGCTCAATTTCGTGACGTTTCGGGCTTCGATCCGATGTATGGCTCTGCCGCTCCCGGAGGAACGGCTCTGCCGCCGGAGGTACGGCTCTGCCGCCGGATGTGAGGCGAGGCTTTGCCTCGCCGTCGCGGCTAAACTACCAATGCGGCTTCGCCGCTCGTTCGGGCTTTGCCCTTGGCCAGAGGCCGAACCAAGGGCAGAGCCCCTTATCTTGAATCAGCCGCCGGCGAGGCAAAGCCTCGCCTCACATCCGGCGGCAGAGCCGTACATCCGGCGGCAGAGCCGTACATCCGGCGGCAGAGCCGTACATCCGGCGGCAGAGCCGTACATCCGAGGGCAGAACCGTACATCCGAGGGCAGAACCGTACCTCCAGGCGGCAGTTGAAACAGACCGCTGATGGCAAATCAGTCCAATCTATGGCTCAATTTCGTGACGTTTCGGGCTTCGAGCCGATGTACTTCTCAAACCAGTCGAGGTTGGCTTTCATCGCCGCGATCTGCATCTTCGGCTCGTTTGGACCATGCGGCTGGCGCGGCAAGACGATCATTCGCGTCGGCACGCCCTGCGCCTTCAGCGCATTGTAAAACTCGTAGCCCTGCGAGATCGGCACGCGCACGTCAGCCTCGCCGTGCTGGATCATCGTCGGCGTGCTCACGCCTTTGACGTTGAACATCGGCGAGTGTTTTTGGTAGACGTCCATCGCGTCCCACGAACTGGCCGCCGAAGTAGTCGGGCACAAACGATGGAATGTCGGCGGTGCCGTTGAAGCTCATCAGGTTCGTCACCGGCGCGCCTGCGGAAGCGGCTTTGAAACGCTTCGTTTGCGTGACGACCCACGACGTCATGATAGCCGCCGTAGCTCCAGCCCATCACGCCCAAACGATCCGGATCGGCGACGCCCATCTGCGATCACGTGGTCCACGCCAGTCATCAGGTCCTGGTAGTCGCCCATGCCCCAATCCTTCATGTTAGCGCGGCGAAACTCAGTTCCGTAACCACTCGAACCGCGCGGGTTCGGCCGCAGGATCGCGATAGCCACGCGCGGCAAACGTCGCGAGCGGGTAAACGCCGCGGCCGCCGAGGAACGTCTGTTGAAACACGCCCGCTGGTCCACCGTGAATGTTGAGTATCAGCGGCACGCGTTGACCGGCTTGATAACCCACCGGATAAGTCAGCAATCCTTCGATCTCTTTTCCATCTTTCGACTTCCAGCGAATCGACTTCGGTGCGGCCAAGCGCGGGCAGCGTCACGTCAGCATTCACGCGTGTGATCTGAATCGGATGCGAAATCGGAAACCGACGCGACGAAGACGTCGCTCGGCGCCTCGGAAGTTTGACGAACAAAACCGAACATCGTGCCGGTTCGATTCAAGTTCATCGCGACCATAGACCGCGGGAGTCGCTTTGATCTCGTCGATGCGGTTCGCCGCTACGTCGATGGCATAAAGTTGCGTTCCGGTTCCTTTCGCTTCGCTGAAATAGATGCGCTTGCTGTCGGCTGACCAGCCGGCGATTCCTGGTTGGCCGTCATACGAAGCAGCGACGCTTTTCGGCGCGCCACCAGTTGGCGGGAAAGATCTGAATCAGACTATCTCTGCGCCCAGCGCGGTGGATTGTCGGTCACAAGCACGGCGATAGATTTGCCGTCGGGTGAATAAGCCGGAGTCATCTCCGCCGCGGGTGTGTTACGTCAGCACCGTCACTTTGCCGCTTGCCACTTCGATGATCGAGATATCGGCAGTGTTCCAGTCGTTCGCACTCGGCGACTTGGTGTGGCTGAACACGATGCGCGAACCATCGTTGGACCAGTCGTATTCGGTTACGCTGTAGTTCGCATCGGTGAGTTTGCGCGGCTCGCGTTTGCCGTTGGCGTTTTTCTGAATGGGCAGCACGTAGAGTCGCGACATCTTCAAGTTTTCGTCGACCCAGCGGAAATCGTTCCTGCCTTTGTCGTTCTTCTCTTCGTCTTCACTCTTGGCATCGGTCATGCGAAACGCGATCGAGCGGCCATCAGGAGACCACAGGAAATCCGCGACGCTCATTTTCACGTCAGTCAACGGCTCGGCCTCGCCGCCGTTGATATTCAGGAGATAGATGTTGTTTTTGTTGTCTTTGCGGTTTGACGTGAACGCGATCCAGTTGCCGTCGGGGGACCAGCGCGGATTGGTGGACGACTTGTCGCCGAAAGTGAGTTGGATATTCTCTTTAGTCGCAATATTGCCGAGCCAGATCTGCGTCAGAAACTCACTCTTGTCGTGCGTCGTCACCGCATCGGTGATTGTGTAAACGACTCTCTTACCATCAGGAGAAACGCGCGCCGCTCCCACGGTCTTGAGTTTCACCTGCAACTCCGGACTCCACTCTGTTGTTTGAGCAACACCAGCACCGGCAAAAAGGACTACGAGAAGGGAAGCGACGATTAAGGATCTCATGTGATAGTTCTCCTGCGTTGGGAAAGGAATCGAATCAGTTGACGAAAAGTGAAGGGAGTTTTACTGATGCCCGGCGGGAAAGTCAATGACTATCGCAGAACGATCCAAATTTCGGGATCGTTCTGCAAAAGTTCAATGATCTACTGGTCCTTTTACTGAATTCGGATGCGGCCCAATTGGCTCGTTCGTCCACGCAGCGTGACATTAATGAACAGGTCTCCTGCCGGCAAACCGGCTGGGAAACGAACGTTGACTTGCGAAAGATCGTGAACTTGAAGAGTGCCAACAAATTCAACTGGCAGTTCGTGAGTAACCTGATTCGCATCGATTCCGCGCACGGTCACTGCGCTGTACTCTTCACCCAGCACCAGGTCCACGAAGCGTACCATTAGAGCGATACGCGTCGGTTGGTCCGGTCGGACCACCACAGCACCAACAGGCTTATTCTCACCAAAGAGACTCGTCGTGGTGCGCTTGAAAGGATCGAGAATAAACAACTCGGCGTTCATCGCAACTGCGAGATTCGAATTTGGCTGCAGAAACAGGTGTGGCGCCGGATCGCTCACGTTCATCACCGCACTTTGTCTGCCGCGCAGGATTGCACCGGTCGGCTCGGAGAGAAAGAACTTAATAGTCTCGACGGGTTCGACGAGCTTGTCGTAGCTGATCCGCACGTCGATCGACTTGTGCGTTTCACCGGGATTGAATTGCAGAGTTCCGGAGAACGCAAGATAGTCAGCCATATTCGTCGCGGTGCCATCGAGTACCTGATAGTTAACGGTCGACGTTCCCGTTGTAAATCCCATCCGCTCGACAGTCACGGTCCAGGTCCCGCCTTCGAATCCGTCGTATGTATCCGAAGTAAACTGAACAACGATCGGCGTCGCGGTAAACCGGACGTCGATATTCTTGCCCTCGAAACCAACCAGCGGGGCGCTGGTGCTGAAAGTCTTGCTGGCGGGAAAAAAACTCCAGCCCGAGCCCGAAGGCGTCAGCGTGAACGTGCCATTCTCCGGCAAATTCGCAAAGGAGTAGTTGCCGTTTGCATCGGTGATGGTCGACGCAGACAGCGAGCCCATCAGCGAGATGGTTATTCCGCCGAGACCAACTCCATTTGGATTTTGACTTGTGTCGGACACTTTTCCGGTGACCGTGAAGAGTGGTCCACTCGGCGGCGGCGGTGGCGCTGGTCCACCAAGTGTTTGCCAGACTGGCGTTCGACTGTCGATCTCTCCCTGGTTTGTTATCCGCACGCGATTGCTGCCGTCGGCATTCACCGCGTAGATCGCCATCGCATCATGGGCCGTGGGATCGAAATCGGTGATGGCCAGTCTTTGACCGTCAGGCGACCAATCGCCGGGGACGCCATTCGTAATCCAGCGTTCATTCGCGCCGTTCGCATTCATTTCGTAGATGCCTTCGCGGCCGACTCCACGACTGAAGAACGCAATGCGTTGCCCATCGCGAGACCATACCGGATCGCTGTCATTGGCGCTGTTGTTCGTCAACCGAACCTGATTGCTGCCGTCGGCATTCATCACGTAGATCTCCGAATTTGCGAGATCGAGACGCGTGCTCCAAAACACGATCTTCGTGCCGTCAGGCGACCAGGCTGGACTGAAGTCTTTTCCGTAAACAGGCCCTCCGGCATCGACGGCAAAGACAGGATTGATCGTGAGTCTGACGAGGTTGTTGCCATTGGCACTCATCACCCAGATCTCGCTGCGGCCGGCGCCGGCGCGGCTGCTGACGAATGCGATCTTTGTTCCATCAGGCGACCATGCTGGTTCGAAGTTCCCAAGAGGAAACTGCGAATCGGTCAGCGCGATCTGGTTCGTGCCATCGGCATTCATGCGAATGATGTTGGCGCCGCCAAACCGTTCGCCGGAATAGACGAGGTGCTTGCCGTCAGGCGACCACGACGGATCGCGATCGACGTTACCGGTGGTCAACTCGACAAAGCCTGACCCGTCTTCATTGACTACGGCGACATGCGAAGCGCCGCCTATGCCATAGGTAAGTGCAATCTTCCGAAGACTTTGCGGGAATGTCTCGACAGAACTGGCGTAGATTATTGCTACGATGCAGGAGAGCTTAATGACGAACGCACTTGAAGGGGTAAATCTAAATCTCTGCATACAAATAAAGGCAAATAGTTAGTCATAAACGCAGCTACAACAGAACAGATCATTGCTGAACTCTTAGCCACAAATTCCCAGGGAACGTAAGGCAATACGAACGGGTCGACGTTTGTAGCATGAAAGCCTCGCTGCTGTCTAACCGAGGGTGATGCCTCAATGAGGTTCCTCTGCGTATCTCTGCGTCTCTCTGTGTCCTCTGCGGTAAACAAGCGAGGAACGAATTGAAACCGCAGAGGACACAGAGAGACGCAGAGATACGCAGAGAAGACCAGTAACCGAGCAACGCGCCTAGCGAATGACAACAATCTAATCTACAATGCTGAGGCTTCGCGGAACCTCGATTGCTTCCCTGGATGAGATGCTTTGTCGTTCCCCGCGCGTAAAAGAATTGGTCGCTATGAAATTTGCTCCCAACTCGGCGCGGGCGGCATGGGTGAGGTTTATCTCGCCAACGACACCAAGCTCGATCGCAAAGTTGCCCTAAAAATCCTGCCCTCGGACATCGTCGGCGAGAAGTCTGACGCCACCAACGATCGCGTGCGCCGGTTCATGCAGGAAGCAAAAGCCGCTTCCGCGCTGAATCACCCAAACATTCTCACCATCTACGAAATCGACGAGATCGACTCCGAACATTTCATTGCGACCGAGTTTGTCGACGGTCACACGTTGCGCGATCGAATTCGCACCGGACCATTTCACCCGCGCGAAGCACTCGAAGTCGGAATCCAGATCGCCAGCGCGCTGTGCGCGACTCACGACGTCGGCATCATTCATCGCGACATCAAGCCTGACAACATCATGTTGCGGCACGATGGAATCGTTAAAGTCCTCGACTTCGGTCTCGCGAAACTCACTCCCGAACACCAGACAGCGACGGAAACCGACTCGCTCGCGCCCACGCAACACTTCATCAAAACCGAAGCCGGCATCGTGCTCGGCACAACGCAATACATGTCGCCCGAACAAGCGCGCGGTTTCGAAGTCGATGCACGCACCGACATCTGGAGTCTTGGCTGCGTGCTCTACGAAATGATCTCCGGCCGTCAACCGTTTTGCGCGCCGACGACGGTCGACGTGATGACGGGCATTCTGGGCCGCGAGCCCGAGTCGTTGAGCAACTATCTGCCGGAAGGACCACGCGATCTCGAGCGCATCATCTCGCGCGCCTTGCGTAAAGACCGTGAGGAACGCTATCAGAGCGTCAAAGATCTCCTGATCGATCTTAAAGATTTGAGACGCGACGTCGAAACGACTCGCCAGCCGGCGGCGACCTCGCAAGCGCCGGCGATCTCGACTGAAGTCGTCGCAGTTCCGGACAAGTCGATCGCAGTTCTTTACTTCGAAAGCATGAACCCTGGCGACGAGAGTGACTACTTCTGCGCCGGCATCACGGAAGACATCATCACCGACCTATCAAAGCTCAAGGAACTCAAGGTCGTCTCGCGCGCCGACGTATTTCCGTTTCGCAACAAGCAAGTGAACACGCGGCAAGTGGGCGAAGCACTGCGCGTGAATTACATCCTCGAAGGCAGCGTAAGAACAGCAGGAAGCCGCATTCGCATCAACGCGCAGCTCATCAACGTGCGCGACGGTTATCACTTGTGGGCCGAGCGCTTCGATCGACAGTTGGAAGACATCTTCGATCTGCAAAACGAGGTCTCGCAGAAGATCGTCGACGCGTTGAAGATCTCTTTGACTGACACCGAGCGCCAATTGTTGACGCAGAAACCGACCGACGACCTGCGCGCTTACGACTTCTACATGCGCGGTCGCGAGCTTCTGTATCTCAAAGGCAAACGCAACACCGAGAGCGCGATCCAGATGTTTCAGAACGCGGTGACGATCGATCCGAACTTTGCATCGTCATACGCGGGCCTCGCCGAAGCTTACTCGTCGATGTACGAATGGTACGACGGCAACTCTGCCTGGTTGACCAAGGCGATCGAGATGAACCAGAAGGCGCTGGAGCTCGAACCGACGTCGTTGGAAGCGCAGTTTGGCATCGCGATGGTCTACTTCCATCATCGCCGCTTCGCCGAAGCACAGCGCGCGCTCGAAGCGATCCTGAAAGAGAACTCCGAGTTTTATCCCGCCTATATGCGGCTGGGGATGATCGCCGAGTTGACGAACAATCCCGAAAGCGCGTTGAAGTACTATCGCCAGGCGTCTAAGTTGAAACCGTACGACGAAGACGCCTGGTTGTATCTCGCCGACGTCAGTCGAAACCTGGGAAACATCGAGGCCGCCAACAGCGCCGCGCTGAAAGTCATCGAGATCACTGCCCGAAAACTCGAAGCGAGCCATGACGACATCATCGTTATGAGCCGCTTGGCCGAGTCGTACGCCCGGTTCGGCAGCAGGGAAGAAGCGAGTGCGACCCTCAAACGCGTCCTCGAGCTGGAGCCGAACGACGGCTTGGCTCTTTATAACTGCGCCTGCGCTTATGCGTTTCTGGCAGAAAAGGAAACCGCAATGCTGCTGCTGCGGCGTGCTTATGAAAGCGGCTTCCGCATGGTCGGTCACTGGGCCAGTAGAGACAACGCCTTCGAATTGCTGCGAAAGGACCCCGAATTCCAGCAATTGTTACCGGAACTGCAATGAAATACGCGTTCCTAGTTATAAGGGGGCACTAATAGTTAATACAGATGGAGAAAACAATGCCTAAATATGTTATCGAGCGGGTAGTACCCGGCGCGAGCAAGATGTCGCCGGCCGAATTGAAAACGATGTCCCAGCGATCGTGCAACGTGCTCAATCAACTGGGTCCTCAGATTCAGTGGGTTCAAAGTTATGTGACTGACAACAAGATCTATTGCGTGTACATCGCGCCGAACGAGGAAATGGTTCAGGAACACGCTCGTCTCGGCGGTTTTCCAGCAAATCACGTGGCCCAGGTCAAGACCGTTATCGATCCGACAACGTCAGAAGAATAGCCACGAAGAGGCACAAAAAGTCACAAAAGGCACAATGCTCAACACATTGTGCCTTTTGCTGTTTGTGCCTCTTAGCGATCACTTATTTTTCGCAGCCGCGCTCTGGATCGCGCCCTTCTGCGCGCCGGTGATCAAACCATCCGCCTTCCACTGGTTCGTCAAATGGCTGACGGCGGAAACATAGGCGCCGTGGTTCTTTGCGCCCTCCTTGAGATCGCTAAGCAGATCCGACATCGTGCAGCCACCCGCGAAGAGTTGGTTTGGCACGCCGGTGTCGATGCCGCCGATGACGATCGTGGCATTCGTGTCGGAGTTCGGATTGCAATCCTCGTCGTCTACGACGCCATCGCCGTCGGCATCCGGGAAGGTCCAACCTACGTCTCGCAAGAGCTCGAAGGTCAGATCATCCGGAGCTTTGACCTTGTGAGTCAGATCGTTGTTGATGGCGGGCTCCATCAGCAGGTTGCGTCGAGCAACCGAATCGAAGTGAGAGATCGAAGAACCTCCGGCAACCGGAAAAGGCGCGAACACGCGAGCGCGATTCGCCGTGTCAGCACCGGCGCGCACCGTAGGATCAACGCCCATCGTGGCGCTGACTGTGCCGCCAAGTTGGGCCACGATGGCAAGTCCATCAGCACGGCGAATGCTGACTGACGGAATCGTCACGAATACGCCGTTGATGCCGTCGTCCGCCATTCCCGGCGGAGCGGCATTCGCGTTCGCTGCGTTGTTGTAAATGATCGCGCCGACTGCGCCCGCGTCTCCCGCGTTCCTTACTTTCTGAGCGAAGCCGCAGAGACCGCGTTCGATCAGTGCGATCTTTCCGGAAACTGCGCCGGCATTCGAGAAGGGCGTGCAACCATCGGTGCTGGTGCCGCCGACCTCCACTGCATCAACCGCAGCCACGAGGTCTGACGAGACGTTTGGAGTACCAATGGGTGGTCCAAACCCGGCAGTGCCAAACTGAAGGACGCCGGCGATCGGCGCAGGATTAACGACGCGAACTTCCGGACTGCCGAGTAAAAGCACGCTCGGCACACCCGCAGTCACAAAACTTCCGTCCCAAACAACGCGGCCGAACCTCGTTGCCGACGCAGCGCGTTGCGCGTTAGTCATCTGCGGCCAAAAGAGACCGAGAGTGAGATCGAACAAATGGGTGTTGTAATGATCCGGCAAGCCGTTGAACAACGCGCCGTTATTCAAGTTCGCCAACTGACTAAAGCCGAGCCCGTGTGCAAACTCGTGCAACAACACGGTCACGAGATCCGGTTGCGTGCCGTGGTTGTTGTCGAGACCCAGGTAGAAATTGAAGTTGGTGCTGAAGTTGGCGTTGATGTCGTCGTTGGCGACGTTGAGATCGACGCCGGCGAGTTTATTTGCCAGGGCGACGTGATACCAGGTGCCTGGCAATGGTGCGTTAGCGAAGTCTCGCACGACGCTGATTGGGCCGGCGCTGCCGAGCACGCCTGCGCCAAGCGGCGTGAACTGCGCGCGGATGCGAATCGGCACATTGCTGTCGAGCCGGGCGGCCCAAATCTCAGCCGCACGTTGAAATGCAAACAGACGTTGTTGGCCCAACGTCGTTCCGGGATTGCCGCCTACTGGCGCAGCGGGAGTCGGATCGTTGAAACCCACTCCGGGTGCATTGATGTTGACGATCACGATCTGGGCTGGTCCGGCAAAGCTGGTCTGCGCGGACAGGGCGACGATCGCGATTGCAAAAGCGATAAGTGTGAGTTTTGTTGTTCTCATTTTCGTCGGCCTCCTATTCCGCGGAATTGTCTTCAACCAAACCGAGAAACTCGGCGCCTTCGTCGAATGTGAAGACGCACTTGGTTTCCCAACCGCCGCCGTCACCCGGGCGAGCGAGCATGACGCCGCCGTATCCACCTTCGAGATCGGCCACGACCGCGCTGCCTGTGCCTTGAGTTTCCGGCAGGTTCTCAGGACGGTTTGCGAGTTGACTGAGGTTGCTGATCACCTGATCGATCTCTTCCTGGTTCGGCATACGACGCTGTCCGGTTTGTTTATCGACAACGATCGGGCGTGTTGCTTTGAACTTCTTCGGTGCGGCGTTCGACGACTTCGCGCCGCTCATAAAGACGACCAGCGAAACGGCCGCGATGAGTGTAATGAGAATCGCGATCTTGAATTTTTTCATTTCGTCCCTCCGTAAATGGTTAGGTGGCGCAGCAGTAAGGTCACTGCCGGTTGCACGGATTGAATCTGCTGGGCGAAACAGTATGAGAGGAGGCCAAACTATTTTTGGTGCGAGAACTTAAGCTCATAGCATTGATTGTGTCAAGCTTTTCAGTCGCTTAATGTTTCGGATGTATGAGTTGAGTTGATCGGCGTGCGTGCTAATATTCGATAGCGCATGAAAGTTGGAATACAGCCATGGTCCTCGCCACCTTCATCGTTTTCCCTGGAACCGGGTGAAGTGCACGTTTGGCGTCTCGTGTTGGACCAGCCGGTCGAACCGTTCTGGCCGCTGCTGCAACCTGACGAGATCGAGCGCGCCAATCGTTTCCACTTCGAGAAACATCGGAAGCACTTCGCGATCGCGCGCGGGTTTCTGCGTGTGTTGTTGGGGCGTTACTTGCGCAGCGATCCGAAGTTGCTCGAGTTTTCGTACGGCGCGTATGGCAAGCCGGCGTTGGTTCACGAGACTGCGCTGCGTTTCAATATGTCGCATTCGCATGAAGTTGCGCTTTATGCGTTCACAGAAAGGTGCGAGATTGGAGTTGACGTGGAACACGCTCGCCCTGATTTCACGGGTGACGACATTGCGCGCCGCTTTTTCTCGCCGTTTGAGGTTGAAAGTTTGGATGGACTTCCCGGTGATGAGCGGGTCAATGGTTTCTACCGGTGCTGGACGCGCAAGGAAGCGTACATCAAAGCCACCGGCCGCGGGTTGTCGCAGGCGCTTGACAGTTTCGACGTCACGCTTGGACCAGGCGAGAGTGCAGCGCTGCTTCGTTGTGAGGATGGCGCGCCCGAACGATGGACCATGGTCGACGTGGAGGTTGGGCCAGGCTATGCGGGCGCCGTGGCGGTTGAGGGACGGATTTCAAAGATTCAGTTTTGGAACGGTTGAAAAGTGGTAACACAATTAACAAGACATAAGCCCGAGCCGATTAAGACGGAGATCGATCCGGTTTGCGGCATGACTGTCGATCCGCAGCACGCCGCCGGGTCGTACGAGTATCAGGGTAAGACTTACTACTTCTGTAATCCTCATTGCTTGCATCGCTTCCGGGAAGATCCGGAAAAATTCTTGCACAAGTCTGCGTCAGCTTCGGAGGCCGCAGTTAAGCCCGGTCAGAAGTACACCTGTCCGATGCACCCGGAGATCGTTCGTGCTGGACCGGGAAGTTGTCCGATCTGCGGCATGGCGCTCGAACCGGTCACCGTTTCGCTCGACGACGAAGAGAATCCCGAACTTGTCGAGATGCGGCGACGGTTCTGGATCTGTCTGGTGCTGACGATTCCGGTATTCGCGATCGGAATGAGCGATCTGATTCCCGGCCAGCCGTTGCAGCATCGCGTCTCCGCGCCGGTTCTGGGCTGGGTGCAGTTGCTGCTTACGTCGCCCGTTGTGCTGTGGGGTGGCTGGCCATTCTTCGTGCGCGCCTGGCAATCGATCGTGAATCGCAGTCTCAACATGTTCACGTTGATCGGGCTCGGCGTGGCGGTGGCTTATGTGTTCAGCGTGATCGCTGTGCTAGCGCCGCAACTGTTTCCGTCATCGTTTCGCGGCCACGGCGGCGGCGTGCCGGTTTACTTTGAAGCAGCGGCTGTGATCACGACGCTGGTGTTGTTGGGCCAGGTGTTGGAGTTGCGCGCGCGGAGTCAAACAGGAAACGCGATCAGGGCGCTGCTTGGTCTCGCGCCACGCACCGCGCGCCGCATCGACGACCACGGTCACGAAGAAGACGTGCCGTTGGATGAGGTGCATGCCGGCGATCGATTGCGCGTGCGTCCCGGCGAGAAAGTGCCGGTCGATGGCGTGGTGCTGGAAGGATCGAGCACTGTCGACGAGTCGATGGTTACAGGCGAATCGATCCCGGTTGAGAAACAACCCGGCGATCGTGTGATCGGCGCAACGGTGAATGAGCGCGGCGCGTTTGTGATGCGTGCTGAACGCGTCGGGGCGGAGACACTGCTTTCGCAGATCGTGCAGATGGTGGCGGAAGCGCAACGCAGCCGTGCGCCGATTCAACGGTTGGCGGACGTGGTGTCGAGCTACTTCGTGCCGTTAGTGATAGCCATCGCGATTATCACGTTTCTCGGTCTGGGCCGTTTGGGGGCCGGAGCCGCGCCTGGCTTACGCGCTAGTGAATGCGGTAGCGGTTTTGATCATCGCGTGCCCGTGCGCGCTCGGGTTAGCGACGCCGATGTCGATCATGGTGGCGGCAGGGAAGGGCGCGCACAGCGGCGTGCTGTTCAAAAACGCGGAAGCGATCGAAGTGTTGCGCGAGGTCGATACGCTCCTCGTCGACAAGACGGGGACGTTGACCGAAGGTAGACCGAAGTTGGTTAGCATCGTTACTGCGTCAGGCATTGACGAGGCGATGTTGTTGCGGCTGGCGGCGAGTTTGGAACAACACAGCGAGCATCCGTTGGCAACGGCCATCGTCGCGGGCGCGGATGAGCGCGGCCTTCAGACCACCGATGCTAGTAATTTCGATTCGATCACCGGCAAGGGAGTGCATGCCCAAGTGATTGACGGCGTTGAGAGTCGGCAAGTGTTGCTGGGGAATCGGGCGTTGCTCGATCAGTTCAAGATCGATCCGGGCGAGCTCATCTCGAAAGCCGAAGAACTACGCCGCGACGGACAGACTGTGATGTTTGTCGCCATCGATAATCAACCGGCGGGACTGCTCGGCGTCGCCGATCCGATCAAGAAAACGACACCGGACGCGGTCAAACAACTTCACGCCGAAGGCATTCGCATCGTCATGGTCACCGGCGACAGTCGCACGACCGCCGAAGCAGTCGCGCGCAAGCTGGACATTGATGAAGTTGTCGCCGAAGTCCTGCCGGACGAAAAGGTCGAAGTGATAAAGAGATTTCAAGCCGCGGGTCGAGTAGTGGCAATGGCCGGTGACGGAATCAACGACGCGCCTGCATTGGCCCAGGCCGGTGTCGGCATCGCGATGGGCACCGGAACTGACGTGGCGATGCAAAGCGCCGGAGTGACGTTGGTGAAAGGCGACCTGCGCGGCATCGTGCGCGCCCGCGCGCTGAGCAGCGCGACGATGAGCAATATCAAACAGAACCTCTTCTTCGCCTTTGTCTATAACTCGCTCGGCGTCCCCATCGCCGCCGGCGTGTTGTATCCCTTCTTCGGAATCCTCCTGAGCCCGATGCTCGCCGCCGCCGCAATGAGCTTCAGCTCCGTCTCGGTTATCGCAAACGCACTGCGCCTGCGGCGAGCACGGATCTAGTTCAACCGCTGACCGATCAACCTGCTTCCGTTAGCAACATAGAGAACATTGAACACTTCGTCGGTAACGAAACGATCGTCGAGATCCGATAAACGGATCTCGCGTTCGGTGCGGCCGTTGTTGATGTTGACGCCGGCCAGGCCGTTGCCATCGCGGGTGTCGAGATCGGTGTAGAAATACATCCACTGTCCACGCAATGCCGCGAGCCGCTCGCGATGCCAGAGGAAGCGGGACAGACGTTCGAGTTGATGCGCGGGATCGATGCGGCTCACCACCGGATCGAATCGCTCGAAGCGCGAGCTGCGATTCCTGCGTGACGATGCAGTCGCGAGTGTTTGCAGATTCGAAATCGAAGAACGCGCTGAAAGACCTGACCAGCTCAAACCCGAGACTGCTCGTGCTATTTGCACGCCGCGAAACGCCGTCATCGCCGTTCCGCCATAACGGAAATAAAGCGAAGCTGCACGCGCCGCGATCGCCGTAACTGTGCGAAACACGCCACGGCCCGGCGGCGTGTGACGCGCGCGCCAAAGTTGTGTCCCGCTCGACGGATCGAACGCCGCGATCTCATTCTGTCCACCGATGACGATGTTTCCGCCATCGTTAATCAACCCAAACGAAGCGCGCTCGATCTTGTGCGAGACGCGAGACGTGCGTTTGCCGCTTCGCGAATCGATAAAGATCAGATCGTCGCGATCGGCGACGGCGATCGTGTTCAGATCGGGCAGCAGCATGTTCGTGATGCCTTTATCCGCGCCTTTGTAACGCCACAACACTTTGCCCGAACGCACGTCGATCGCGCTTACGCCATATGAACCACGTTCCACAGTGTCGCCGTCTTTGATCCGCGTGAACTGTCCACCGGTGCGGACGTAAAGCACGTCGCGCACGAGCACCATCTCCGGCGTGAGACCGAGATCCTTAGCTTCCCACTCCGTGTCTCCGCTCTGACGTGAGATAGCGCGCACGCGTCCGTGGCCCGACACGTAGATAAAATCGTCCGCGAAGATCGGCTGGGCCTCGCTGAGCGCCAGCCCGTCTTCGTTGACGCGATACTTCTCGCGCAAACGTGCCTTGCCGCTGCGCGCGTCGAACGACGTCACGCCTTCATAGAAGACGTAAAGCCGTCGATCGATGAAAGCGGGCGGGTAGTAGTTGTCGAGCGTATAATCGACTTCCTTGTCCGAGTCTTCGAGCCAGCGCGACGGCATCATTTCCACTTCGCCGACTTCATACTTCCACAGTTCATTTCCCGACTTCAGATCGAGCACGTAAACGATCGGGTGGCGTTTGAAGTCTTCGCGGGCACGGCTCTTCGCGTCTTTCACTAACACAACCGCGATCAGACTCAGTTCCGGATCGACGGCGGTGTGCATAACCGAGCCCTTGATCTTGTCGGTGCGCCAGACCGTGTTGCCCGTCAACAGATCGACAGCTTCGATGCGCGACTTGTCGCTCTTTTCAAGGTTGAGCAAGAGCAAGTCGGTGCCTGGCACGGGCGCCACGTCGGTCTCATCGAGCGAAGTGTCTTTGCGACGCCAGAGCGTGTCGCCGGTCGAGCCGTCGATCGCGTAGAGCGACTTTTCAGTGCCGGCGATTACGACCCCCATCTCTGTTGGTTGATAAAAGCGAACGTCTTTGTCGAGCTTTGCCGTCCACGACTCCGTCCGTGATTGCGCGGCGGCGGTAAGGGAAGAGAGCACGAGGAAAGACAACAAAAGCACCAGGGTACGACTTAACTTCATGCGACTAGGATAACCCAAATCTGATATGCTTTGCGCCGCAATTATGGCATTCAAGTTCGTTTCCTGCGTTGTTCTTCTGTTTCTAACTGCGATCGCGTCGGTGGCGCAGTCGCTCGACGTTGGTGCGCCGACGCCGGTGCGATCGAACACCGTGAGCGGGAAGATCGCGGCTCGCGATCTCGGCGATTCGCGCCTCACGGATCATTATTACGCGTTCACCGGCACGCCGGGAGACCTGCTGATCACGATTCAGAGCACGAACCTGAATGGCGATCTCGACGTCTTTACGGCGGTCACGCTGCGGCCGTTGTTGAAGCTGAGTCTCTATGCGGAGAGCACGGCGCCGGTGACAAAAGGCATCTACCTGCGCAAACGCGAGGATCTGATCGTGCGTGTGGAAGCGCGCAGTCCGAACGACGAGCAGGGAACTTATCGTTTGTACTTCGGTGGATCGTTCGAGCCGATCCCCGGCGGGCCAGATATCGCCGAGGCCGAGCAGTCTGAGACTGAGAAGGAGCCGGCGACGGTCGCGGGAAGAAAGACGAAGCGTGTTTCGTCCGTGGGCGCGCGCATTGAAGAACCGGAGCCGCCGGCAACGGAAGTCGCCGCAGCGCCGACGCCGCAGCCAACACCCGAACGAACGCCGGAAGCCCCGGAAGCAAAGCCAGTCGAAACACCCACGCCTGTCACTGTTGAAAAACCATCCGAGCGTGAGTCCGCGCGAACGACTCCGCCTGCGCGCAATCCACGCGGGCGCCGAACACCGACACGCCGCGCGCCGCCGCCAAAACGAGAACCCGTTCCAAAAGAAACTCCACCCGCTGAAGAAGCCAAACGCGCGACGGAAGAGGCGACCCCCAAACCGGCCCCTGAGCCCGAACCCGAGATCGGCCCACGCCTGATCATCGAGACCAACGACGGCACGCTCATCAACCGTTCGATGAGCGGAATCAGGAGAGTAACGATCGAAAACGGTCAGGTGGTAGTAACCGGCAAGGACGGCAAGATCGATCGCATCCTCCTCGCCAACGTCGTGAGGATGCAGATCGCACCGTAACAGCGGACTTAACTACAACCTGCATTATTTGTCCGATTCTGCGCTTATTTCCAGTTACCAATAAGAATAAAAGGAGACCAATAGTATGGGTGATTAAACATCGTTCCATGCAGACTGGCAATTTGCGCCTGCTGTAGCGCCTCCGCTTTTGTGATGACGCTTCCATCGCCATTTCGCATTCGATAGAACGACTGCATCATCTGACTCGCCCCCTGATCTGCAACACGCCACAGTGTAGCTATGACTGCTTTCGCACCAAGTCGCTGCGCCGTCACCGCAAAACCTTCCACTTCCTTACCGTTCGCTCTGCCGCCGACGGCTGTGTTACAAGCAGAGAGTGTCAACAGTTCGACCCCTTCTAACGAAATTGTATTTTCAATTTCGTCAAGACTTATCGTTTTACCGTCCCCTAGAAGTAACAGCGACATCGTCTCGTTGCCTGGTTCGAATTTGAAGTGACTTGCAATGTGAACTACCTGATAACGTGGAAGTTCAGTTGACTGCCGCAGCAACGCTCTCATAGTTTTTTCAGTAAAACTATCATCCATCTTTATAGTGCCCGAGAGCAATCCAGCGGCACTCGCAGGATCTGATGTATCGTTTATGATCGTTCTGAGTTCTTCAGGCACGGCGGGTAACCCATCGAAATCCGGCAGATGTGGCCGTGACACACCAAAACCTATGCCTCGCCACTGTTTGCTTACCGGATCTTTTATGCGATCTCTGCTGGCAGGGGTAAAAACAACGTTGCGATACGTCTCCACTAAATACTTACTCCCATCGTGCAACGCAGCGACGGGTAAATATCGGAGCAACCCATCTAAAACCCACATCAATGTTTGAGCCTTCACGCCTTTCAGGTCAGCGGCGACTGGTCCAACCATGATCTTGTACATCTCCCGAGCCAAAGGCAGAACGTTTGAATGTCGATCTCGCAATGCTTCTCGGAACAGCAGTATCTTTCGATTAAGTTCGAGTGCTGAAATGTCATATCGCCGTGCGATAGGAACGTCCGGCGTAATTACAATTACCTGATACTTATCTTTCAAGACGAGTGTATAAAGCGCTACCGTACCAGGACCGAGTTCACGCAACGTGGACTGCAAAGCTTTAAAATCCCTGATCGCTGTAGTGTCGGGTCGTATATTGTCGGCCGTAAAGTCTCGTGTCAGTTGCTCCAGGAATTCCTTAAACGCACGGTTACCGGCGGCAATGTCCGCATCCAGTTTACTAAGCCGTTGCTCCTCGATTGGTGTGCGATCTGGCTTTGCCAACAACTCGCCGCGTTCCTTCCCACTGGCTGCCAGATTTTCGGCTATCTGTCGATAACGCCGCTGCCATTCTGCTTCTTTCCCTGTCAAACTTGCTGCTTTCTCGTCCGGCCGCTGGCGACCCTGACGCACGTACTCGGAGTACTCCTCGTCCTTGAGCATGTCCAGAACCTGTTGCGCTTCGGGCAGGCGTTCCAGGGAGATTAGAAGATCGGCGAGTTCCCGATACACATCTTCTCTTGATTTGAGAAAGGCTTTCTGTAAAGCACTGTCTAATTCCAACGTTGAACGAATCTCTTGATAAGTATTAACTGCCTGCTTGCCATAGAAAACGGCAAGATCTCGTTTGTTAGCCAGGCGCCACATTGACATTAAGCCTCCCAGAGTTCGGCCCTCAATTTCTCGGTATTTTTGCGACTGGGAAATTATCAAAGCTTGATGAAGGTGTTCAGTTCCGGTTAAAGGCCGTTGGGTGTCTTGGTAGAGGATTCCAATGTTGTTTCGAATGATAGCTTCGATGCGAATGTCTCCGGCTGTTTTGCTGAAGGAAAGAGCTTGCTCGTAGTGCGCCAGTGATTCGTCATACTTGTGCTGAGACCTATATAGACGACCTAGATTGCTGAGGGTGTGTGCAACTCCACGATAATACTTGCGTGCTTTTTGAATATTGAGGGCACGGTGAAAATAATCTGAAGCCTCTCTATATTTCTCGAGTCGCAGATAGGCAAAACCAATATTGTTATACCCACTCCCAACGCCGGTTTGGTCTTCAAATAACGGCAACGACTGGAAGTAGAAATCCAGAGCTCTTTGGTAATCTCCCAGATCACTATAAGTCACGCCGATCGCATTCAATGTGAACGCTTCACCGTCGGTGTTCGACGTAGCGCGTCGCATTGGCAAGGCTTTGTTGATTAGCAAATCAAGAGCAAGACGGAACTGACCCAAATTCCTGTACGCGTTTGCTATGCAAGTTAATGTCGTTGCTTCATTGTATTTGTCGTTTTCGGAGCGCCACAGCTAAGGCTCTCTCGTAATACTCAAGCGCCTTTTGGTAATTACCAAGTTCGGCAAGACTTAAGCCTATATCGTTCAAGGCAAGAGCTTGTCCATGCTTATCATTTCGAGCTGCCCACAGCTGAAATGCCTCTTCAAGTCTTTCGATGGATTTTCGAAGCGACTCGGCCGTTCCTTGTCGAAATAAATCTTTCCCTTCTCTGAAAGCGGTTTCGGCAGTTCTTCGTGGTTCCTGTTCTTTGAGCAACACTCCGGAAGTCTCGGAAACGGATGCTCGCATCGTCTCAACATAAGAAGGCAATCCGTTACTTTCCACCAGACTAATTACGAAATACAAGGAAAGAAGAAGAGTCGCAGACGACAGGGGTAGTTGGGTCATTGCGAGAAAGACCGGTCCTTTCTAAACACCGCGGGGATTTGGGTGCCCGCTGCGCGAACATATAATGTCGACAGAGAACCGTCAATTGATTTCCCGCACCGGATCTCAGCTAAACGCTAATCAGCGAGGTAGATGAATCATGCCGACGATGCTGAGAAGCTAGGCAAAAAATGGGGCCTGAAAAGCGGCGAGGTTTACGATCAGACTTATGCCGGTCGATTTCTTCGCAGCGACGCCGCCGAAATAATGTCGCGACTCGCAAGAGATCGGCAGATGCAGGGAAAGTCATTGCCAAACATCAACGCTAACGAAAGCCCAAATCGTCAGACTTTGATTGTGAATCTCACGATTGAGCTTAAGAATTAAACTTTGCTTATGACATCGTGAGTACGACCTTGCCGAAAGTCTCGTTGGACTCGAGGCGTCGATGAGCATCCTGGATTTTTTCGAGTGGGAAGACAGAATCGATTACGGGTTGAATGCTTCCTGCGGCCAGCAGCGGCACAACTTCTTGAGCGAATGTGGTGGTGATTGCAATCTTCTCTGGCAGAGTTCGCGCCCGCATCACCGTACCGATAATGTGAAGACGTTTGCGCAGGATCTCATAGAGAGGGACTTCGGCCTTACCACCGGCGACTCCACCAATGAGGATGAGCCGGCCCTTCAGCGCCATCGCTGCGAGGCTGGCGGCAAAATACGGACCGCCATTCAGATCGAGAACAACGTCAAATCCGCGTCCCTCCGTCACGTTCTCGGCAAAGGCAGAAAGTTCCTTTAGAGAGCTCGGCTCCGGAACTACATATCCCGACTCCAGACCAAACGGTTTCGCGCGTTCAATCTTGTCGGGCGTACGGGACGTGCCGAAGGCACGACCTCCCAAAGCGCTGACAAGTTGTGTTGCGGCAAGCCCCACGCCGCTCCCGACTGCATGGATCAAGACAGTCTCACCGGCCTTGAATTCTGCTTGTTGAAGCGCATCATGTGCAGTGATGAAGACCTCAGGCACCGCGCCCGCAGCAGGCCATTCGAGATTCGGCGGCACGGGAGCCAGGGCATCCTGGTGGGCCGTCACAAATTCAGCATGAGCCCCGCCACCGATGATTCCCATAACGCGATCGCCTTTATGCCAGCGCTGAGCGTTGGCGCCTAACTCTGCGACTTCGCCGGCAAACTCCAGTCCCGAAATATTCTGCGGAACGCCCGGCGGCGCAGCATATCCACCTAACCTCTGTAGCAGATCTGCGCGATTGAGCGCGCTACTCCGCACACGTACGAGCACTTCATCCGGCCCAGGCTGCGGCGCCGGAACGTCCTGGATTTCCAATACCTCAGGACCACCGAAACGAGTAATAACAACGGCTTTCATGCTTCAACCCTACAATTCTGATAGACGCGACGTCGTTCGGCTTCCTATTAAACCCTGCGGATCGGGCGTGAAGTCTTCTCCGGGATTTACAAATTGATTAAGTTCGAGGTTGTACTGTTTATCGTAAAGCTGCCGATACCGTCCGTTTGCTGCCAGCAAGTCTTCATGTGTGCCACGCTCGACGATCTCGCCGCCTTCCAGCACCAGGATCTGGTCGGCGCTGCGAATTGTCGAGAGCCGGTGAGCGATAACAAAGGTTGTTCGCCCTCGTCGCAACGAACGAAGCCCATCCTGAATCATCGCTTCACTTTCACTGTCGAGACTCGAGGTGGCTTCATCCAGTATCAGCAATTTCGGATCAGCCAAAATCGCCCGTGCGATCGCTATGCGTTGACGCTGACCGCCGGATAACTTTACTCCGCGCTCGCCGACAATCGTGTCGTACTTCAGCTCAAACTTTTCGATGAATTCTGCACAATGAGCGATGCGGCTCACTTCCTTGATTTCGTCGATCGTTGCGTGCGGATTGGAAAAGGAAATGTTTTCGGCAATCGTCCCGTCGAACAGAAAATTGTCCTGCATCACGACGCCCAGGTAAGAGCGAAAATCTCGCAGCTTAAGTGTCTGCAAATCTTTGCCGTCAATCCTGATCGTGCCGGAAAGTGGTTGATTGAAATTCATCACGAGACTGATGAGGGTGCTTTTGCCGGAACCGCTGGAACCAACCAGCGCCGTAGTCGAACTAGCCGGCGCCGTGAAAGAAATATTCTTAAGCACCGGCACTCCCGGGTTGTACTCAAAAGACACGTTCTCGAATTCCACTCCGCCCTGCACTTCAGGCAAAGGCGCGCGGCTAAAGTCTTCGTCGTCCTCCGTTTGCATGTTCAGCACTTCGCGAATGCGATCCAGTCCGGCGAAAGCTTCGGTAATCTGCGTGCCGATCGCTGCGAACTGAATTAGCGGCATTGCCATCATTCCCGTGAACATCACATACATGAAGAGGTCGCCAACGGTCATTTGTCCGGTCACAACCGAATGGCCGCCGACCAGGATGATTACGAATCCCACCGCGCCGATAGCCAGGGATGAAGACGCTGAGAGGACTGAGACGCCGGTCATCGATTTCGCGACGTTGCGAAGGAGTTTGTGAGCTCCGCGCGCGAAGGTCAGCGCTTCGCGCTTCTCCGCGGTGTAAGCTTTAACGATACGAATGCCGCCCAACGATTCGGCTAAACGGCCTGTGATCGCTGCGGTAATCTCGCCTCGTTCGCGGAAGAGCGGACGCAGGCGTGTGAAGGCATAGGAAAGTGCCCCGCCAAATGCGCCAAGCACGAGAATGGTGATCGAAGTCAGTCGCCAATTAAGCCAAAAGAGAACCGCCAGTGCGACTGCTGCCGTGATCAAACCGCCGGCGAGCTGTACCAGTCCTGTACCGACCAGGTTACGGATGCCATCGGCGTCATTCATAATTCGGGAAATCAATTTGCCTGTTTGAGTGGAATCGAAGTAGTTAATCGGCAATCGAGAAATGTGCGCCTGGACCTTCTTGCGCATCTCGGTAATCGCCCGTTGGGCCGCCACACCTAATACTTGCGACAAGCTGAAACTGGTTAAGGCTTGAACCATCGTCGCGCCGGCGGCGGCCACCGCAATTTTCCAGAGCAAGTCGGTGCGGCTTTGCACGATTACCACGTCGATCAAGTATTTGGTCGAAGCCGGCAACACCAGGCCCATCGCCTGATTGACAAGCATGAGACCAGCGCCCAAGGCGAGCCGGCGGCGATGCGTCCACACCAGCTCGCGCGCATCGGCCCAGGCGGACGACCAGCGTATTTTGGTTGCCATTGGTGGGATTCTACGCAGAGGAAGACTTGTGAGGAAAGTCCGATCGGTTGTCTCCCGCTTTCAGAGAGAACTTCACCTCTTTGCCGTCAAGCACGTGCTGTCAGGTGGTAATACAGTTTTACCAGGTGTTAGTACGCCGAAGGCGTTCACTAATTGAAGCCCAGGGGTTGCTTCAACCCTGGGTAGAGGAGAAGAGAATTAGAAAACACTGAAAGTGTTCGGTTTGCAATTGAAACTCCTTCAGAGTTCCACGATTAATGCAGAACTCAACCCAGGGTTGAAGCAACCCTGGGCTTCAATTAGCGAACGCCTTCGGCGTACTAATTGAAACTGTACTACTACCGCTGTCAGGAACGACTTGTTCGGTGGTGGTTACTCTTGTCCAGCGCCCACGTGCCGCTGAAATCAACTTTGGCTGAGGCTGGCGATGACGCCGCCGGCGTATTACTTTCGGTAGTCTGACTATTAATCGCAGCAATATTGTCGAGCATCTTGCGTAGATCGCTTTCCGGTAACCAACGACCGCGCACCATCACGCCCGCACGCTTTGACAGATTAGCAACCGATTGAAGCGGATTGGCGTCGAGCAGGAGCAGGTCTGCGCGAAGGCCGACTTCCACCGTGCCGAAGTCTCGCGGTGTTTTCATCGTTTCCGCGAAATACTCTGCCGGATTACGCGTGGCCGCTTCGATCGCCTGGTAAGGCGACAAGCCCGCTTCGACGAAGCTCGCCAGTTCTCTGTGCGTAGCAAAGCCTGGGACGAGGAAGAACTGCGGTGAGTCGGGACCAATGAGCAGCTTTGCGCCGGCCGCATGTAACGCAACCAGCACCTTGTTGCGCAATTCGAGGTAGCGCTGGCGCTCGGCGGCCGGCGCGGGGTTACCCATCGTCGACTGTTTCTGTTTGGCGAACCCTTCACGCATCTTGGCTGGGATGTATTTCATTTCGGGCCACTGCAAGAGATCTTCAGGTTTGGCGTCAGAGACGACCAATTTGAAAAGCGTCAGAGTTGGATCGTTCCAGACGCCGGCCTTACGCGTCGCTGCGGCAAGTGAAGTGAGCTTGCTTTCGTCAATGTGGTTGAGCACAGGCCCGAGCACAACCTGCGAAGGCGAAGGCTTTACCGGCGAATCGTCGGGGACCATTGCCTGAAGATAACCGTCCAAATGCTCGATGGAGTTTTGTTGGGCGTCCAACGCGCGCTTCAGTCCGACCGTCGCAGTGACGTGACCAGCGAAAGGGATACCGACGCGTTTCGCGGTGGTCGCGATCGCCGCGTAAGTCTCCGGCGACAGTCCTTCATGGACTTTGAGCAGATCGTAACCTGCTTTTTTCTGTTCGGTTACGACGCGCTCTGCCGCTTCCGGCGTGGATACGTTGTTGCCGAGCAGCGGCGGTCCGGCGGTGTAAATCGACGGTCCGAGTAACTCGCCTTTCGCCACACGATCGCGCAGCAGGAGATGCTCAGGTTTGCCGATCATGTTTCTGATGGTCGTCACGCCGTTCGCCAGAAACAGTTGCAACTGCTGGCTGGTCAGATCGTCCGGTTGGCCTGCGCCTGCGGATAAGTGGACGTGCATGTCTGCGAGCCCGGGCATCAGGTATTTGCCGCGGCCATCGATCTGGAAAGTGCCGGCTGGCAGTTTCGTCTTGTCTGAGGGGCCGATCTCGGCAATTCGCCCGTCGCGAACGATGACGGTCTGGCCCGCCTAAAACTCGTTCGCGATCGAAGGGGATGACGTTGACGTTGACGAAAGCAATTACTCGTTGCTGCACTTCAACGTTCTGCTTCGCGCCGCTGTGAACGACGAGAGTGCTAAAGATGACGAGGATGAGCAGTAGAGATGTTTTTTTAGTCATAACACGGATTTTCTAATCGGGACTCAGTTAGCGGCAACTGAATTGTGCCGAAAGGTGCTTTAGCAGGGTTATTTCGGTCTAGAAGTCGCCTAGCAGGGCGAAGAACTTGTCGCGGTAATTGCGGCTCAGCATTAGTTGCTTGCCGTTCTGAAGCACTAAATCCTGATCGCCATTGGAACGCGGATATATCTCTTTGATCTTCTCCACGTTGACCATGACCGAGCGATGGACGCGGACGAATTTTTCAGGATTCAGCTTCGTCTCCAGAGATTGCATCGTCCCGCGTCTGCTTCCTGCTCCGGCATTCCCAACCCGTCGTCAGTAATCTCAACGTAGAGTTTGCCGTCCAGCCGGCGTGCGTGAACTTCTATGTTACCGCCTTCGGGTCGAGGCGAGATACCGTGCTTAATGGCGTTTTCGACGAGCGGCTGCAAGATCATGTTCGGCACGGCGGCGTCGAGCGTCTCGGGATCGATGTTGAGCCGCACGTTCAACCGATCGCGCATTAACGTCTTGTGAATCTCCACGTACTTTTCGAGAAAGTCTATTTCCTCTTTGAGAGTCACCTCCTGCTCTTTGTGGCTGGCGAGCGAGAAACGCAGCAGTTCGCTCAAGCGCACGATCGTGCGGTCCGCTAACGCCGGATCGCGGTGAACGAGCTCGGCGATTGCGTTGAGCGTGTTGAAGAGAAAATGTGGGTGCAACTGCGTTCTGAGGTTCTGCAACGCCGCTTGCGACAGCCGCAACTCTCGTTCCTGATATTTGCGAAAGTAGTTGAGCGCCTGGCTGACGGCGACGATGCCCCAGTAAACCATGATGTTGGTGGCGCCCAGGCCGACAAGCAAAGCCCACAACGGCGCCGGCGGCTGATCGGCACGCAGCAAGGCGTTGACGTTTTTGAACAACCAGATGTGCAAAAGTGCAACCGGTCCGCACAGAAGCAGATGTATTATGAGATTGCGCCACGGGTGACGCCCGAAGGGAAGTCGCTTTCCGAGCCAAAGCACGAGTGGCGTGAGAGCCGCCAAACGTAAAATAGCGTTAAAGCAAAAACGAGTGCCTGCCCCCAGGTCGGAGGGTTCGGGGAACGCAAATTGGCGAGATAGGTTTGCGGAGTAAAGAGCAGCGCCAGGAAAGTCCAGCAGCCTAAGATCACGCACGCCGGTTTCCAGTATCGCTTCACCGGGCAATCTTGAAGCAACTCATTGGCGCGGCGCAACTCACTTGTGATGAGCAGTTAAATTCCCTGGTCAACATGTGCTGGTTATGGGTGGTGGTACAGTTTGACTATGTGCTAGTACGCCGAAGGCGTTGCCTAATTTGAGCCCAGAAACTATGAAGCCGGGTCTCCCAAAGTCGGTTTGAAAGTTGGAGAATATCCAACGACACGAGTTTGACCCTTGCGGGCTGACTCAAAACCTGACGATGAAGGGAGTACCCGGTGATGAAGATATTGGCATTGGATTTAGGGAAATACAAGACGGTGGGCTGTGATTACGAGAGCGAGAGTGGGGCGCATCAATTTAAGCGCGGGGTGACCACGCCAGCGGGCTTAGCCAAGATGGTGCAGGAAGTAAAACCCGATCGAGTGGTGATTGAGGTTTGCTCGATTGCGGGTTGGGTGTGTGACCTGTTGTGGGGCATGGGTATCGAAGTGCAGGTGGCCAACACCAGTGACGACGCCTGGCGCTGGCGCAAAGTGAAGCAGAAAGATGATCGGCGCGATGCGTTGAAAGCGGCCCGTTTATCAGCGGTCAATCAGCTGCGCGAAGTTTACAGGCCGGCGCACGAAGTGCGGCAATGGCGCGCCTTAATTACTGATCGGCAACACCTAATCCGACGGCGCACGAAGATAAAGAATCACATTCGTGATCTGTTGCTGCGCGAAGGGCAGCTTTTAAGGCGTGGCAGCAGTTGTTGGAGCCAGGCGGGCATCAAACAGTTGGAGGAGCAGGCGCGGCCCTTCAGCGAATGTGGGCCGGCGGAATTATGGCGCGGTGAATTGCAGCTTGAGCTGGAGCAGCTGAAAGAGATGCAGCGACAAGTGACCACGGTGACGGCGCAGTTGGATAAGATTGGCGTGGGCGATGCCCGGGTGCAACTGTTGCGCACCGTTCCGGGAGTGGGAGCGAGCTTGGCGGAAGCGATCGTAGCGCTGTTGGACCAGCCGCAGCGTTTCCGTAAAGCCAGTCAAGTGAGCGGCTATATTGGGATGGTGCCCAAAGCAATGGATTCGGGAGAAACGGAACGGCGTGGCCACATCACGCGACAAGGCAGTCGGCTGGTGCGTTCCTTATTAGTGGAAGTAGCTTGGGCAGGACTACGACACAATGCCTGGGTGCGCCAGACCTATCAACGACTGAGCGGGGGCAAGAAGGCACGTAAGAAGATTGCGATCGTGGCAGTGGGCCGGAAACTGCTGGTGAAATGTTGGGCCATGTTGCGCGATAACCGTAGCTGGGATTGGCAACCGCAAATTACCTGAGCAGAGAGTAATCGCGGAAGTGAGGACCAAGGGGAAACGTTAAGCGAACTAAACGCTGAGGTCGGGTCAGACTCGAGTGGGACAAGAGCAAGGTCGGAGACAGATTGAGATGACGAGAAACTCGTAGGAACCCTGAGAGCAAAACTCGGAGCCCAGAATGAGACTCGTCGCACCGTTGAATGAGACCACACGTGAAAAGCTACGTTGTAGCCAACTGTGGAAACTCGAATAGAAGGGTGAACCAATCAGATCTCGAAATTCCTCTTGACACGACCCGGCTTCATAGAAGGGTTGCTTCAACCCTGGGTTGAGTGTGCATTAACCGTGGAACTCTGAAGGAGTTTCGATGCAATCTTTCAGTGTTTTCTAATGCTCTTCTGCTGTACCCAGGGTTGAAGCAACCCTGGGCTGAAATTACCCAACGCCTTCGGCGTACCAGGACATCGTCAAACTGTAGCGCTACCTGGTTATGAGGGGATTACGATTGGAGAAATCGCGCAGGACCTGCGCCACGGCGTTCGCAGTTTCATCAGAAACCCAGGCTTCTCACTTGTTGCCGTGCTGACACTGGCGATAGGCATAGGCGCTAACGCAGCCATTTTCAGTTTCGTCAGTGCACTCATTTTGCGTCCCTTGCCATACGACGGCGCTGACAGGTTGGTGTGGGTCTGGGGCAACAACAGCAAGCTCGGCGTAAATCAGGGCTAC
Source organism: uncultured Acidobacteriota bacterium (assembly GCA_963770215.1). Lineage (GTDB taxonomy): Bacteria > Acidobacteriota > Blastocatellia > Pyrinomonadales > Pyrinomonadaceae > PSRF01. Next base: position 170,186 of record CAVYOP010000002.1, on the reverse strand, counting down.
TTATCGATAGCCGACATCTACGATTTTCAACAGCATAGCTCTAACTTCGAACAGATCGCCGCCTGGACCACTCTGCCGGTCAATCTTGTTGACGAAACCAGTTCCGAGCGACTGGAGGGCATCCTCGTCTCTCCGAATTTCTTTAGCTGCCTCGGCGTATCGATCAGAGTTGGCCGGGATTTTGAGCCGCACGAAGCTCAAGAGAACCAGAACCAGGTTGTCATTATCAGCGATAATTTGTGGCGTCGCCGGTACGGGTCTGATCCGAACATCATCGGCAAGCACATCAACCTTGACCGCAATGATGTAAAGACGTTCATGGTAGTTGGCGTCGCTCCGGCCGAGGTTCAGTTCCCGAGCCGCACGGACGTCTGGATGCCTGACATAAACATCTCGGACGCGGAAGGACGTGGCGGACATGATTTGCGCGCCGTGGCACGCCTCAAACGCGGCTCGACTATGGACCAGGCTCAGTCTGAGTTGAACGTAGTCGCGCAAAATCTTGAGCGGCAATATCCGGAGACGAATGAGGGTTGGAGAGTCAGTCTAACCTCAGTGCGCGACGTGGTGCTTGGCACTCCCTATAAAGCCTTGTGGATCTTACTGGCGGCGGTGAGTTGCGTGCTGTTGATAGTCTGCGCCAACGTTGCCAGCTTGCAACTGGCACGTTCTACAAGCAGAAGCCGGGAAATCGTGGTGCGCGCTGCGCTTGGCGCGGGCCGAGCTCGAATCATTCGACAACTGCTAACCGAGAGCTTGCTGCTTGCATTTATCGGCGGCGTCTCCGGATTGCTGCTGGCATGGGGCGCCGTATTCGTGTTGCGCGCCAGTGGACCAGCGGCCATTTCTCGTCTCGGCGACGCCACCGTGAACGGATGGGTGATCGCGTATACGGGAGTGGTTATCCTGTTGGTCGGTATTACCTCCGGCATTATTCCCGCCTTGCAGTCTTCACGTTTTGATTTGAATGGAGCACTCAGGGAAGGTACGCGCGGATCGGGAGGAGGCAGGAGTCGCGTGCTCAGCGGGTTATTGGTTGGAGAAATTGCTGTCGCCACGCTGTTGCTTGTCGGCGCTGGATTGTTGCTCAAGAGTTTCTGGCGTTTGCAAAGTGTCAATCCCGGGTTCAAGGCAGATCAGGTGTTGACTGTGGGCATCTCGTTGAACCGTAAGAAATACATGCAGGCGGACGATCGTCGCACTGTGTTTTTCAGCAAGGTTCTTGAGCGTGTCCGGTCTGTCCCCGGTGTCGAATCGGTTGGGATGATTTCTCATCTGCCGTTTGGTGGCCGCGGGGTGAACATGGGATTTAAAATCGCCCGACAACCGGAAGTTCCCGGTGATGACGACAGGTTAAGCGCCGAGTTCCGTGTTGTCAGTCCCGATTACTTTGGGACCATGAACATACCTGTGCGCAGTGGCAGGACGTTTACGGCGCAGGACAAGGAGATGGGCCAGCGTGTCGCAATCGTCAACGAGGCGTTTGTGCGACAGTTCCTGCCTGGCACGAGTCCTATCAACCAGCGTTTACAGGTTCTTTTCAGAACGCCGTTGGACTGCGAAATTGTCGGTGTCATTGGCAACGTCAGGCATCGCGGATACGATGCTGACGCGAGACCGGAAATGTACGTCTCTTACTTGCAGGAGACCATTTGGCCTGTAATGAACCTCGTGATCCGCACCCACGGCGAGCCGCTCGCGGCAGCGGCATCCGTGCGCCATGAGATCGAGACGGTTGATCCAACGCAAGCGATTTTCAATGTACGACCGCTGGAAACGATGCTGCGCGACTCGATAGCCGAGCGCCGCTTCAATCTTGTTTTGTTGTTGGCGTTTGCCATCCTCGCCGTGTTGACCGCCGCAGCCGGCATTTACGGCATAATGACTTACTTCGTCAGTCAGCGAACATCTGAGATTGGCATTCGTATGGCCCTCGGAGCGAGCAGGCGAGACGTTTTAAGACTTATCCTGGGACACGGAATGACGTTGACGATCTGCGGCGTGGGCATCGGCCTGCTGGCCGCTTTGATAACGACGCGCGTGCTGGTCAGCTTGCTCTTTGGCGTCAGCACCATTGACCCGCTGACATTCGCGGGCGTGGCCGGCTTCCTGACACTTGTGGCGCTGCTCGCTTGTTATGTCCCAACTCAAAGAGCAATAAAGATCGATCCACTGATCGCGATTCGCGAGCAATAAACTCGATGCTTCGTACCTGCGCATTCATATTTCTGACCTGTCTCTTGATCAACCCGATTGTGGGTCACGCGCAGGTCAATCGACGTGCAGCAATTGACAACGTCAAGCAGGGAACGAGCGAGCTCGAAGCAGGGAATCTGGAGTCAGCATTGGCCTACTTCGAACGCGCCATCGAGGCCGATCGCAACTACGGCGCTGCTTATTTTAGCCGCGGTTTGGTGCGCAAGGGCCAGCGAAACTTTGACGGAGCAATTAGCGATTTCAGCCGCTCAATCGAGCTAAAGCCGATGCCCGAGGCTTACCTCAATCGCGGCGCTACGCTAAGAGACAAAGGCGATCCTGACGGCGCGATCGGCGATTACACCAAAGCGATCGAGCTCAGGCCTGACTACGCCGATGCCTTCTTTAATCGAGGAATCGCGAAAGATGAGAAACGAGACCTTGATGGCGCAATCGGCGATTTCACTCGCGCCATCGAACTAAATTCTACCAACGCTCGATCGTTTGTAGGCCGCGGATTGTCGCGCATGAAGAAGGGCGATGTCGACGGCGCGATCGCCGACTATTCAACGGGTATCCAACTCAACCCACGCGCCTTTCTCGGATTTTACAACCGGTCCTTTGCGCGAAAATACAAAGGCGATCTCGACGGCGCGATCGCCGACGTAAGCAGCGCACTGGAGATCAACCCAACCTACGTCGACGCCTGGTACGACCGCGGTCTCTTGCGCACAGCTAAAGGAGATTTGGATGGAGGCTTAGCGGACTTCGCCAAAGTGATCGAACTCGATCGCCGCTACGCCAAGGCCTACGCAAATCGCGGAATGATCATGTTGCGGCGCAACCAGGACAGAGAAGCGCAAAAGCAATTCGACACAGCGCTGAAGTTGGACAGCAGTCTAAAAGGCGTCTTGGAAAAGTCGATCGATCGGATCATAAAAACCCGCCAACCGCCGCCAGCGACGCCACCACAGTGACGTTTGATAACGAGGAGAGATCTATGAAGAAAGCGATCGTAATTTCGCTCATTGCCCTGCTACTGAACTCTGCCAGCCCTTTCGTTTTCGCTCAGACGTTGCGTCCGGCATCTGCAAAGGACTTTGACGCCGCATACGATGCTCAAATCCGTAAAACGATGGCGACGTTTCCCGACCTGCCGGGCATCGCGATCGTCGTTATTAAAGACGACCGGCCGATCTTTGTCCGCGGGTACGGGATGGCCGATAAAGAAGCCGGCATAAAAGCCGATAGCGACACGCTTTTTTATACCGGCTCGTCTACCAAGTCTTTTACAGCGCTTGCAGCCGCGATGCTCGATCAGGAAGGTAAGATAAAACTCTCTGATCCCGTTACGAAATATACGCCGGCAATTCGCTTCAAAAATGAGATACCCGACAAGATCACGATCCAGGATCTCCTGACGCACACGAGCGGCCTGCGAAACGGGGCGCTTATCAACCGCCTCGCGTTTACAGGTCAGATCGACCAGCGTGAGATCGATCACGTCTTTGCCGAAGGCACCACTTTTAATGATGCCAACTTCGGCAAGTACAACTATACAAACCTCGGCTATAACATTTACGGGCTCGCGCTGCATTACCATTTGAACAAGAAATGGCAGGACCTGCTGCAAGAGCGCATATTCGCTCCAGCAGGTTTAAAACACACGACTGCGTATGTTTCAAAGGCGCGAGCTAAAAAGTTCAAGATCGTAGCTCCTTATGTCATTTCCACCGATGGGTCCAATGCGGGCACGATGGTCCGAAGCGGGCTGGAAAAGACAGACGACAACATGCAATCGGCCGGTGGAATTTTTATGAGCATTTCGGACCTCGGCCGGTGGCTTAACCTGAATATGAACGGCGGTAAGCTCGACGGCAAACAGGTGGTGCCGGCAGATCTTATCCGCAAAGTGCAAACGGGATACACAAAGAGCACGCGGAACGAACCGCCATTCTCGGGCGATGGCGAATACGGGCTCGGATGGCAAATCGGCAAGTATCGTAACGAAAAGGTGGTCTATCATCATGGCGGCTATCCCGGTTATCGCAGCCATGTCTCATTTATGCCTGAGAGAAAGATCGCCGTCGGGATCATGGTGAATAACGACGCGCTTGGTGGACGCCTGGCAGATATGGTCGCCGCCTATGCTTACGACTGGTGGCTGCAGACGGAGAATCTGGAAGTCGATTACGCGAAGCAACTGCAGGACACCCTTACGGCCTATGAGAAGCGAAAGCAGGGAATTGCTGCTGACGCCGCAGGGCGGGCAAAGAGAGAGTGGCAACTTTCAAGACCGTTTACTGACTATGCCGGTAAGTATCGGAACGACCTGTTGGGCACGATTGAGATCGAGGCAAGAGAAAAAGCGCTCGCTGTGCGGATGGGCCGCATGAATGCAGTCGCCACGCCTTATACGGAAAAGGACACCATTCGCGTCGTGATGCTGCCCGGCGGAAATGGTGAAGTAATCGGTTTCGTCAAAGACTCCGAGGGAAAGTTCGGCTCGATGAATTACGCCGGCGTCACATTTACAAAGCTCGCGCCGTAATCGATCTATGCCTGACTCTTACACAGCACATGCTCGACATGCGTTTTATTACTTGGGTGTAAGTCAGGAGTTGCTCGCGAGACGGGCGATCGAAATGGCGAGGGGATTGCACTTAATAATCTAGGAAATCTTTACAGAAACCTTGGCGATGTTCGGCGTGCTATGGCTTTGCACCAAAACGTCCGCTACGAAGGATATTCTCGCGCAAAGGCGCAAAGGCGCAAAGAAAGTCCAGCGAAACGCGGCAGCGCTTTGCGTCTTTGCGCCTTTGCGCGAGACTTCTTCACCTAATAACGCACTTTTTGCAAAAGCGCGTCGCCACGGCGATTTGTGGGCCGTCTTCCTCTAATTGTTGAATATCAATCCACAAGTTCCTTCTCGGTTGCAAAGAGCGGAGCGACTTCATTCCGCTTATTACGGGCAGGTTGTATTAAGTCTGGAACAAATCACGCCGGAGAATTTAGCGAAATTTGACCTTGAGAGACCTAACATAGAAAAGGGCTTTGACTGGCTCAAAGACAAGGTCGAGGTTGACGACACGTTCGCTCAACTTTGCAGCCACTACGTGGGTTATTCAAACGCCGTTCTGATGCTACGCCTGCCTCCGAGGGAATTTATGCGTTGGCATGAGACAGGTCTGAAGGCTTCCCGCAAGCTCAGCGAGCGACAGGCCGAAGGCGCAAACCTCGGTAACTTGGGAATCACGTATAGGAATGTAGGCGAGTATCAAAAAGCAATTCCGTATTGTGAAGAGGCGCTGGCAATCTCCAGAGAAGTCGGAGACAGGCGAAGCGAAGGCCAAACTTTAGGCTATTTGGGGTCTCTGTACCACAACTTAGGCGAGGATGGAAAAGCGATTGAGTACTACAAAGAGGCACTGGCGATCTCCAGTGAGGGCGGCGACCGGCACATCGAGGCGGCGGATTTAAGTCATATGGGGGAGGCTTACAGAGGCTTAGGCGACCATCAGAGAGCAATCAAGTATTACGAAGCAGCGCTGGCAATCTCCAAAGAGATCGGCTCCCGAATGGGCGAAGGCATTTGCATAGGTAATTTGGCAATCAGCTATGCGAATCTAGGTAGACAGCAGGAAGCAATCCAATACTACGAAGCAGCGCTGGCAATCTCCAGAGAGGTCGGCGACCGGCAAGGCGAAGCATGTAATATTGGTAACTTAGGAACCGTTCACTTCGATTTGGGCGAAGTTCAGAGAGGACTTGAATACTGGAAAGAGGCGCAGCGGATCTGCCGAGCAATCGACGACCGAATGGGCGAATCCTCCTGGTTAGTTAATCTGGGAGTTGTTTATGGATACCTAGGGATGAAAGACAATGCTAAAAATTATTACAAAGAGGCGATTGCAATTTTAGAAGCTATTGAATCACCCAGAACGGAGGTTGTGCGCGACTGGTTAGCGGAAGTGGAAAACGAGTGAAGGCAGTGTGCGATTGAACGGGCAACAAGTCACTCACGCCAATTTAAAAGATCTTCGTGCTGGCGCAAGAGCATAGAGGCAAAAACCAGCCGATCAGATGTGCGCCTTGTTAGTCGCTCATGCGAACTCACTGCTGACCGAGCTGTGCGCTTCATATAGCTGTTCATTCCATCTTGGTTCTTGATGTGACCGGAAGATCGTCAACGCCGATGCTATGCAATATTATTTTGAGTTCAAAACGGCTGAGGAAGTTCGGTCTCTAATCGAAAAAAGCTAGATAGAAAGGTGCTCGGCGGTGTTATTCCTCAGGACGCACCTATCTCCAGGGAGAGATGACATGAGTCTTCGCAAGATCATTGGTGGGCTAATACTGCTCACCGCCGTCCTCAACTGCGCCGCACAAGCGCAAGTCAGTTTCTGATGAGCCAAAACGTCGTGAGGGCGAGATTTGGTTTGAGCCGACAAAACTAGAAGTTGGCGGACAAGACTTTTGAAGGTGAACGCGGACACTTGATCGTTCGTGAGAACCGGCAAGAACCCCAACTCCAACTTGATCGAGCTTGTTTTCGTTCGGCTGAAAAGCACCACGGACAAGCCCGGTTATCCGACGGTTTATCTCGATGGTGGTCCAGGCTCGTCTGCGACTGGTATTGCCAGCGTTCCTGATTACATGCGGGCGTTTCAGAAACTGCGCGAAGTCGGCGACGTGATACTGCTGGACCAGCGTGGCGTTGGCCGTTCGAAACCAAACCTCACGCATCTCGCCACAGAATCGTTGCCGCTGGACGTTTTTGCCGACAGGGAAGTCGCTTTGCGAGCATTTAAGGAACGGGCGAAGGTTGCCGCAGATCATTTTCGCTCGCAGGGAGTCGACATTCTTGCTTACAACTCCGTCGAAAGCGCCCACGACGTCGACGATCTGCGAAAAGCGTTAGGCGCAGAGAAAGTGAACCTTGTTGGTTTCAGCTATGGCACTCACCTCGGTCTGGCTTGTATTCGTTATCACGGAAAGAACTTGAATCGCGTTGTGTTGATTGGAACAGAAGGACCGGATCACACCGATAAACTTCCCAGCACTTCTGACGCCTCAATCAGACGACTGTCAGCGCTTGTCGCCAAGGATCCGGAGATCGGGCCGAAGATGCCGGATCTGACCGGCACGCTCAAGCGAATACTCGATCGCCTCGAAAAAGAACCGGTAACAGTTACGATAACGGACCAGCGCACCAAGAAACCGGTCGACGTGAAGGTCGGAAAGATCGGCTTACAGTTTTTGATCATGCGCGATCTTGGCGACACGAACGATTTGCCGATCTTTCCGCTTTGGTTTTACACGATGGACAAAGGAGATTATTCGATTCTCAAACGCTTCGTGGAAAGGCGTTATAACCAATTCGGCGCGCGGAATTTCTGTAATGACGCTCGTGATGGACATCTCATCCGGCGTCAGCAAAGCGCGAAAACAGCAGATTCAAAAAGAAGCAAAAACTGCTTTGCTCGGCGACATTGTTAACTTCCCGATTTCTGAGATGGGAGATGTATTTGGAAATCCGGATCTCGGCGATGCGTATCGCTCGCCGATAAAAACGGATGTCCCAACTCTCTTTGTGAGCGGCGTGCTTGATAACAACACCCAGCCGTTTCAAGCAGACGAAGTGCGAAAGACTTTCAAGAACAGCACACACATCGTCATCGACAATGCGGGCCACGAAAGCATGTTGACCGATCCGCAAGTTCAGCAAACGATGGTTCAGTTTTTGAGAGGTGAGGATGTAAGCAAAGTGAAGATCGCATTGCCGCCGCTGAAGTTTCAATCGCTGCCTTAGCGGCGGCAACGATCGCTATTGATTATCGACTTGTCCCTCGATCACAGCCTGTATGCCGGAAGACACGTTGGAAAAGAAATCGAAGCCTGTAATCGCCTCGACCTGATCCACGCTCACCCGGTAGGTTCGCCAATCACTATTAATCGATCCGGAGTTAGGCACTACCACCGCAATCGTTCTCGTCGAGGTAGTCACTCGTGAAACATCGTTACTGCCGACGGGCAACACGATGATTACTTTCCACGTTTGCGCGGGCACTGCCACATGACCGTTCGCGATGAAGAACTGCAATCCCTGGCCACCGGAAATGATGTAAAGCTCGTTGCCTTGTGAAACGAGGGTGCGACTGTAGGTTTCCAGGTTGGCCCACACGCCCTGGTTGTTCGCCGGAAGCTGCGGAATCATATTGGTCATCAGGAAAGTTGCAGAGTTGGACGCGACAGTATTTGTTCGATCTGCTGAAGGGCACATGTGTCCTCGATCGAAGCCTGAGCCGGAAAAATCCGTCGATTGAACGCGATACCAGCCGGCCGGCAGAGTCGTGTCGGCGCGAAAATCGTCCTGGCGTGGAGTGCTTCCCAGCCATGAGTTGTCCAGGTGCCAGCTCACCCAGTTTGGACCACCGTTATCACGACTGTAAGACATCGAGTACTGCGGCTTCTCCATCAGGTAATTGTTAGGCTGCGACACGTTGGTAATCGCGTTGCTCGGATTGCCCATCGTGAGATGTTCGCTGGTGGTTGGTGTGGGAGTCGGCGTCGGAGAAGAGAAATCACCAATCAGAACATTGTCGATGTTGATGCGATTGGCGCCGCCGGAGACTTTTCTGATCTCAAAGCGAATGGCGTTGCCGTTGTTGACGGTAAAGTTTGCTGTTTGAAGTGACGTCGAACTGGTGGTCACCGTTGAGCCGACTTGAGTCCAGGTGCTGCCGTTGTTTGTTGACGACCACAACTGCCACGTGCTTGGACCATCGGTGCCGAATACTGCATGTTGAATAGAAACAGTTCCCGCGCCGGTCTTATTGAAGTTCATGTGCATGAGACCGGTGTTGCGAATGCGGGCGGAAAAAGAGCCTGTCTTTCTGTCAGTAGAGAGATTGCCGGTCAGCGCATCGTCCATGAACCACGACCCGGTGCCGAGTGCTACGTTACCGGCAGCGTAGGCCGTCTTGCCGCCCGCTTCGAATCCTTCGCTCAGCGGCGTCATCGTTGCCGTTGTCAGTGAAATAGTTAGGACTACCAGCACAGCAGAAAATGCAATCAGCGTTTTGGCAACGACTCCAACCTTCGACTTTTTCATGCATTTACCCTTTCCTGTGTAGTGGTCCGTCAGCAGACACACCTGGAGGTGTAACGGCTGGCGAACAGCGTTGATAGGTAGTAAGCAGATCGACACGAGCTGCATACATTTGTGGTTCTGGGACTGGAGTCCCCGGTGGCGCTATGCCGAAGGGGTGGGAGGTAGTTTGGAATTACTGTCTGGTTACGTTGGATCCAACCAGAGAACGAAGGTAGTACGGCCGTTTATATATCACGGGTTGGACCGGTATGAGTAGCTAAGTTTCTATTAACTTTTAGATGGTGACCTGAAGAAGGTTCTCTGCGCACTCTGCGGTTCGCTGCGCGCTCTGCGTTAAATACGCCGAAAGTAGTTTCACACAAAGGACGCAGCGAACCGCAGAGCTCGCAGAGTGGAGCATGGGACATTAACTGGACTTAACTTGGTATTGACAGTTGCGCGCTACAGGAGTATATGCTGCTCGCACCGAAAGTGTTCGATCTGCGAGTCACGTCACACCCGCGTCACACCCGCTAGACCTACACCTCGCGCTGACGACAGGACCTCTCAATTTCGCCAGCTTAGTTTGAATCCCTAATCGCAAAGCATGGGCGCTGACCAGCGCTTTGTCTTTGTGCTTCGACTGGCCTTTCCACGGGAGAAATGAAGATGAAAAAACTGCATGTGATCCTAATAAGAGCTTCGGTTCTCGCAGCTTTTATTGCACTATCCACCGTGCCGGCATCGGCAGACACCTTCTTTTACAATAGCGGTCTATTCAACCAATTCGACCGCCCAAACGCAGGCACTCCACCAACCACTCTTTCCGGAACACTCGTGCCTTTCAACGTGCAGAAGTTTACGGTTTCAATCAGCGGGTCTTACGCTTTTACGCTCACTGTTGACTTCAACGATTTTGTTCCGTTCATGGTGCTTTATGAGGTTGGCTTCGACGCGGCGAACCCCTTGAGCGCGCCCTGATCGCAGGCGGCAGTCCGTTTTCCTTCAACCTGACGGCAGGAACGGATTACGTCATCGTGCCGACTCGCTTCGACAGCGGCTTTAACGGAGTCTTCCATGGCACGATCAGTGGCCCGGGAATAATTTCAGGGAATCCCGTTATTCCCGAGCCGGCCACGATATTGCTACTGGCCACGGGACTGGCGGGAGTAGTTATGCGGATGCGAAGAAAGAATAAATGTAGAGAGCTGGCAGAATAGAAGAAGCTTTGGACTTAAAATCGTTGTTCGAAAAGGAGGGGCGGGTCGACTCCGCCCTCGGTACCACTAATCTCGCTGTTTTCAGCGATTCCATCAACATGGCTCGTTCGTTCTCTCCTCAGAAAGGGCTGACGTACAACGATTGGGAGCTACTGAATACTCCTTAAGTTGATGGATCGCGTTCTTCATACAAGACACTCGATCTTTTTTGAGACCGCTGGGATGACCAACAAATCCAATCGTTAAAGTTCTGAAGTGCTTCTTTCAGTGCGTAAGCTTTTCAATCAACTCCATTTCTTTTTGGACGACTTGATTGACTAGCTCACTCACATCTTTGCCATTCTTGCGAGCAACTCGCTCGACTTGGGCTTGAACCTTGGCGTTAAGATAAATCGGTAGTTGAAGCACTACGCCCTTTCGATAGAACTTTCCTTGTTCAGCTTTTGAGAAATCGTATTCGCGTTTCATCGTATTTTCCTTCTCTCATATTCCGCCTCTTCAAGCCTAGTTGCCTTTCGAGCGGAAATTAGCCGAACGCAAGCACTTACGCTTCGAACTCCGCCAGCCTCTCCATCAACTTAATCACTGCCCGAAAAAGATCTTCCTCGCAGTCCGCCGTGGCGGAACGTGTTGATACGAAGCCGGCCAAAGCGATAGGACTAAGATGCGTAGTTTTACTTTCCTGATTTCAACCCGGACAGCATCTCTTTGAAGCGGGGCAGGTCTTCGCTGCTGGGATCGACTTTCTCGAGGTTCGCGATGGCTTCTTCCGCACTTTTCGCGTCACGCTTTTGGAGGGTCGCCTCTGCCAGGCCCGCCAGGACCATCACGTCGTCTGATTTCATTTTCATCGCCGCGCGATACCACTTCTCGGCTTGATCGTAGTGCTTGGCGTTAAGGTTTGCGAGGGCGAGTGTGACGACGGTGTCGTAGTCGGTGGGTTTGAGCTGGTTAGCTTTGAGCAGAAACTCTATTGCTCCATCGAATCGTCCAATGCGCCAAAAACGTTCGGCAGCCTTGAGCTGGGCATCGAAATTGTTCGGCTCGTTGCGCGCCTTTTCGATGTCAGCGGTGACTTCCGCGCGCGTTGCTTCACGCGCCGGCGCTGAATCTTCCGGCGCGCCAACCGGCGGATGATCCGCAGGCAGGGTTTGCGCGGTAGACCTCGTTTGGGCCATCTGTTGCCTTTGGCTCATCGTGCTCGCAAACATGAAGCCCACGATGAAACCAAGCAGGATTCCTATGATTCCAAAAAGAAGATTTTCTCTCGACATAATATTCGGTGATTCGTAGTGATGCAGTTTCAACTCGTACGCCGAAGGCGTTCCGTAATTCTAGCCCAGGGTTGCTTCAACCCTGGGTTGAGTTGTGCGTTAAGCCGTTGAACTCTGAAGGAGTTTCAATCGTAAACCGAACACTTTCAGTGTTTTCTAATTCTCTTCTGCCCTCTCCCAGGGTTGAAGCAACCCTGGGCTGGAATTACGGAACGCCTTCGGCGTACTAGCTGAACTGCATCACTACCTCGGTGAACTGTTTACTTGCCGGCCGCTAAAGTCTTCGCTTCGTTTATTTGACCGTTGATTATTTCCGCAAGCTCCGAATCGGCGGGAGCTTTCTTCAGCACGCGCTCCCAATACTCGATGGCTTTATTGTAATCCTTCGCTTGAAACGCTGCCCTGCCGGCGAGTTGTAACGCCTTCGCATTGTCAGGGTCGACTTTCAACGCCTGATTGATGATCTCAGTAGGCCGACCGTCGAGACTCCGCCCAGCCGCCAGCGCACTCACAAACGCGTAATCGGCCAAAAGATCCGCGTCGTTTGGTTTGAGCTCGGTCGCTTTGGCGTAAGCGCCTGCAGCTTCACCGAATCGCTCCATCGAAGTGTAGGAGCGCGCGAGCATGATCCAGCCTTCACTGTCGGATGGATTGGTTTGCAGCCGCTTTGCAAGTGCGGCGACCCTGGCTTCGATCTCCGCTTGCGATGGTACGCCACTCGGGGCACTAGCCGCAGGCGGTGCTGTGGCGGCCAGCGCCTGATCCGTGATGCCTTTCGGATTTCCAATATAGAGATAAAAGATGACGGCTATGAGCGGCAGGCTGATCGCGAGTGTGTATGCGGTGCTGCGATTCACAGGCGCGGCAGGCGCTGATTTTTGTTTCGGCGCAGCAGAAGCAGTGGCAGTGTCTTCTAGCAAGCGCCGCTCGATCTCATCTCGGTCGGAGGCGTACTGCTCCTGGCTCACGATGCCATTTTGTAAATCAGCTTCGAGCTCGGAGAGTTGATCGCGATAGACGGCGATGTTTGCCTGTTTTCTTTCGTCGGCCATACCGCGCCGCGATTTTTCGTTCTTTTGCAACGCCGTCGGCAGAACGAAAGCCAACGCGATCACGATGAAAACGGCACAAATGAACCAGAAGAGCATCATCGCAACAACTCCTGTGCGCGCCGTCGTTCTTCAGCCGTTAGCGGTTGTTCGATAATCACATCGCGCCGTCGTTTGATATATCGGAAGAGCAATAAAAGCCCGCCAGCCAGCACAACGAAAGGCCCGAACCATAAAAGATACGTCGCCGGCGTCACACGCGGGCGATAGAGAATGAAGTCGCCATATCGCTCGTTGAGAAACGCGATGATCTCGCGATCGCTCTTGCCGGCTTTCATCTGCGCGCGTATCTCACGGCGCAAGTCTGCGGCAATGCCCGCGGGCGAGCTGGCGAGAGTTTGATTTTGACACTGAAGACAACGAAGTTCTTCTGAGAGCTTGGCGAGGCGGGCCTCGATGACGGGATCGTCACTTGGTATATCCTGGGTCTGCACCTGCGCCCACGCCATCGCCGGCAGCAGGCAGAGTAACAACAGCGGAAGTAAACGAAAACGAGCCATCTGATTTGTTATTGACGATTTAATTCCTGGACCAGCGGAAGAATTTGTCCGGACCAAACGTCCGGTGTTACCGCACCGACATACTTGAATCGAATTGTCCCGCTTTTATCGATGACGTAGGTCTCCGGCGCTCCGTAAACGCCCCAGTCGATCCCAACGCGCCCATCGAGATCGGCCGCGCTCAAAACGTACGGATCGCCTAAGTCTTCCAGCCATGCGACGGCATCCTCACGCTTGTCTTTGTAGTTGAATCCGTAAATCGGAACCGCTCCCGATTTCGCATACTGCAACAACAACGGATGTTCATCCCGGCACGAGATACACCACGACGCCCAAACATTCATCAACCAAACCTTCCCGCGCATGTCTTCAGCGGCAAATGTCTTGGCTGGATCTCCCAATTGCGGCAGACGAAATGTCGGCGCAGGCTTGTTGAGCAGCGCCGAGGGAAGTTTGTCGCGACCATCCCCACGGGTAAGCCCGATCGCCAGAAAAACGACGAGAACGAGAAACAATCCGAGTGGAATTAAGTAACGCAGCATATTCTAAACTACAGATGGCACGGACGGAGGCACAGGCGCTTCAGCTTCTGTTTTCGTTTTCGCAACCGTCTCTTTAGCTATGCGATCCTTTTGTCTGGCCAGGGCGTAGCGTCGATCGCTAAGTGCGAGCCCGCCGCCGAGTGCCATCAACAGCGCGCCACCCCAAATCCAACCGACAAAAGGTTTGTAGTAAACACGAACGCTCCACGCGCCGGCGCTCACCGGCTCACCCAGCGACACGTACAAGTCGCGGAAGATCCCGCTGTCGATGGCGGTCTCGGTCATGACGTTGCCGCTGGCCGTGTAGTTGCGCTTCTCGGGATACATCCGCTCGATCTCTTTGCCGTTGCGGCTGACGAGTATCTCCGCGCGCGCGGCCTGGTAGTTTGGCCCAACGGCATTCGTCACGCCCATGAAACGAAATTCATAACCACCGGCGTTGACTGTGCTGCCACGTTCCATACGCACGTCCTGCTCGACCTGATAACCAGTCACGATCGTCACACCGACAATGAAAACTGCCACGCCCAGATGCGCGACCTGCATCCCGTAGTAGCTGCGACTCTGATTGCGCAACTTCTGAAACACGCTCAACTGACCGGACGTGACGCGTGTTCGTTCCCAAACGTTGACGAAAATCGTCACGACGATCCAAACGGCAAGCAACAAGCCGATGCTGACGAGCACCTTCCAACCGCCGAGAACAAAAGGGAGCGCAGCCGCAACGACAACGCTCACGACAAGCGCCCAACGCAGCCGCACCGCGAGCTCAGGAAGACTCGCTTTCTTCCAACGCGCGATTGGCCCAACGCCCATCAAAAACATCGCGGGTGCCATCAGCGGCACAAACACCATGTTGAAATAGGGTGGACCAACCGAGAGTTTTCCCATGCCAAACGCGTCGACGATCAGCGGATACAACGTGCCGAGCAACACCGATCCCGCAGCGACGGTGAGCAACACGTTGTTCGCCAACAACAACGACTCGCGCGAGACAACGTCAAACTTGCCACCGAGCCCGACCTGCTTCGCACGCCACGCGTAAAGGAAAAGCGAGCCACCGATCACGATCACCAGAAATGCGAGAATGAACACGCCGCGCTTCGGATCTGTCGCAAACGCGTGCACCGAAGTCAGCACTCCTGAGCGAACGAGGAACGTCCCCAGCAAACTCAGCGAAAACGCCGCAATCGCCAGCAGCACGGTCCAACTCTTGAACCCGCCACGCTTCTCAGTAACCGCCAGCGAGTGAATCAACGCAGTGCCGACGAGCCACGGCATGAACGAAGCATTCTCAACCGGGTCCCAGAACCACCAGCCGCCCCAACCAAGCTCGTAATACGCCCACCAGCTTCCGAGCGCGATGCCGCACGTGAGAAACATCCACGCCACGGTGGTCCAGGGCCGCGACCAGCGCGCCCAGGTCGCGTCGAGCCGTCCGCCGATCAGCGCCGCGATCGCAAACGCGAAAGCGACGGAGAAACCGACGTAACCCATGTAGAGCATCGGCGGATGGGCCACCATCGCCGGATCCTGGAGCAGGGGATTCAAGTCGCGTCCGTCCGCAGGCACCGGGAAGATGCGTGTGAACGGGTTTGACGTCAACACCATGAACAATAGAAAACCAAAACTGATGAATCCCATCACGCCCAGCACGCGCGCCGTCATCTCTTCCGGCAAGTGACGGCTGAAGAGTGTCACCGCGACTGTCCACAGCGCGAGCATCAGCGTCCACAACAGCAACGAGCCTTCATGCGAGCCCCACGTTGCGGCGAGGCGATAGTGCAAGGGCAGTTGCGAGTTGGAATTGGTCGCGACGTTGAGCACGGAAAAGTCGTTCGTGATGAACGAGTACGCGAGACAGGAGAAGGCGATAGTGACGAAGATAAACTGCGCCTGGCCTGTTGGCGCCGCGAGTGCGATCCACGTGCGATTGCCTCTTGAAGCGCCGATGAGCGGCAGAGTCGCCTGCGTCAACGCAAGCAACAACGCGATGATGAGTGCAAACTGGCCTATCTCAGGGATCATGCTTTTTGAAAGGTCTTCCGCAAAGGCGCAAAGGCGCAAAGGAAAGAAGTTGTCAGTTCAGTATTCATCTTTGCGTCTTTGCGCCTTTGCGGGAACTTCTTACTTAACATCAGTTTGGAACCACGGATTTCGAGGCTTCGCGCGCGTGCTTCGCTTTATCGATCGCTTCGCCGGCTTCGGGCGGCATGTAGTTCTCGTCGTGTTTCGCCAGCACTTCATCGGCTATAAACACGCCGTCATGGTCGATTCGTCCCTGCGCGACGCAGCCGCGGCCTTCCTTGAATAGATCGGGGAGAATTCCTTTGTAGACAACGGGAATGCTGGCCGCTGTGTCGGTCACGGTAAAGCGCACCGTCAAACCATCGTTCTCGCGTTTGAGCGTTCCTTCCTCGACGAGGCCGCCAATGCGAAACGTCCGGTTGACCGGCGCTTCCTTCGCCGCTACCTGCGTCGGACTGAAAAAGAAGACGAGATTGTTTCGAAAAGCATTGGCGACGAGATAGGTGGCGACACCAAGCCCGACGAGGGCGACGATTATGATTCCGATCCGTTTATGACGTCGTTTCATTGGCACTCCCTGTCAAAACCGAAGGAGAAACTGAAGTCGACCTTTGTTGTTGCCGTTGTTGTTGCTGCAAGAGCGCTCGTTTTCGCTGTTTGAGACTAACGACTTCCCAGACGATAGCGATCAGCGAAACGAGATAGGAACCCCAAACGTAAAAACCATAACCGCCCATCGAAAGATCTGGCCAATTCATCAGGCGTTCACCTCCGCGAAGCGAGCAGCGTTTTGTTCGCGCTCAAGAATAATGCAACGAAGCCGGATGAGCACAACGGCCACCGAGTAAAGCCAACACGCCGCCAGCATGATCAGCATCGCCGCCAGCATCGGCGCGGCGATTGTAGGTTTGCCGAGTAAGCGAATGGAAGCGCCCTGGTGCAGTGTATTCCACCACTGGACAGAAAAGTAAATGATCGGAACGTTGATCACGCCGACCAGCGCGAGCACCGCACCCGCGCGATCCGCGCGACGCGTGTCGTCGATGGCTGATTGCAGGGAAATGAAACCGATATAGAGAAACAACAGGATCAACGTCGAGGTCATGCGCGCGTCCCAGGCCCAGTACGTGCCCCACGTTGGTTTGCCCCAGAGTGCGCCGGTGATGAGTGACAATGCCGTGAACATCGCGCCGGTGATCGCGATCGACGACGCCATCATCGACGCGAGCCGTGCGTTGAACGCCCAACCGATGCCGGCGTAGATCGCCATCAACACGTAGAGAAACATTCCCATCCACGCCGCCGGCACGTGAATGAAGATGATCCGGTAAGCATCGCCTTGCTGGAAATCCGTCGGCGCAACGAAAAAGCCGACGTACAGTCCAACGGCAAAGAGAAGGGCCGCGGGAATCGCAAACCACGGGATCAGCTTCCCGGCCAGCGGATAGAACATCGTCGGTGACGCGTATTTATAGAGGTTCATTGTTTCATTCCACTGAGATCCGCAAAGCAGCGGCCGTCGCCCAGGGGGAGAAGATGAGCGACACGATTGCAAAAGCTCCGAGTAGATAAAGATGCGGCGCAGGAGTCGTTCCCATAATACTCGCTTCAACTGCACCTGCGCCAAAAATCAGCGCCGGAATGTATAAAGGCAAAACCAGGATCGAGATCAGCACGCCGCCGCCACGCAAACCCAACGTCAACGCTGCTCCCACCGATCCGATCAGGCTCAGAACCGGCGTGCCGATCAATAAACTGAGCAATAGAACCCGCAACGTCTGGTTATCAAGATCAAACTGTAAACCAACTAACGGCGCAATCAACACCAACGGTATTTCTGAGACGATCCAGTGCGCCAAAACCTTCCCGGTCACGACCAGAAAGAGCGGCTGCGGCGTCAACAGCAACTGTTCGAGCGTGCCGTCATGGTAGTCGTTGGCAAACAACCTGCCGAGCGACAGCATCGACGCCAACAGGGCCGCAACCCAAACAACACCCGGCGCGATCGATCTCAGCAACTGCGTTTCCGGTCCGATCCCGAGTGGAAACAGGCTGACGACGATCACGAAGAAGAAGACAGTCGACAGCATGTCGGAGCGGCGACGCCACGCCAGCGTCAGATCGCGCCAAACGATCCAGCGCAACATCGATAAGCTCGAAGGGGAGTTCACGTTGCGAGTTCGAGTCGTCTGCTCAAACCTGTCGTCAGCGTCAGGTCCTGATGCGTCGCGGCGATTGCGATGCCGCCGCCTGCCAGGTGTTCTTCAATCAAAGATCTAATCAAGGCCACCGCGCCTTTATCCAACGAGGTCAGCACCTCGTCTAGTAACCACAGTTTGGTTTCGCAAGTTAGCAGGCGCGCCAGCGCAACGCGTCTTCGTTGACCTTCTGACAACAGCCGCGCCGGAAGCGATTCGCGTCCGCCGCTTAGGCCCATCCGCTCCAGAACGCTTTGCGCACGTTCATTGCTTACGACAATGCCGTTCAGGGCGTTGGAAATTCTGAGATTTTCAATCGCGCTGAGCTCGTCTTTCACGCCGTGCCGGTGGCCCATGTAGGTGACGGCTGTGAAATAGTCCTCGCTGAGTGAGCGAATGTTCTCACCTTGCCATTTGATCTCGCCTTCGGCCGGCGCCAACAGGCCGCAGAGGATGCGCAGCAGACTTGTCTTGCCGCTGCCGTTGGGTCCGGTGACCTGAAGAAACGTCCCCGGCGACAATGAAAGATCGAGGCCGCTAAAGAGTCGGCGATCTCCGCGGACGCAGCCGAGTTTGCTGACCTCTAAGGTAATCTGTGCCGCCACAGAACGACAGATATAACTGATTAATAGATAAAGGTCTACTTCGGCTGCACGGGGCCGTTGTTTCTGACCCACTCAGTCCAGCCGCCCTGCAACACTTTCACGCGTTTGAAACCGGCTTCCTGGAAAATCTGCGCCGCGGAGATGCTTGATTCATCTTTGGGACAGGCGCAGTAAGTAACGATCTCTCGATCCTTTGGCAGATCTTTCAGTGGGGAAAACTTAAACCGGCTCTTGAGACGGCGCAGTTTGAAATGCCATGCGCCTTTGATGGTCGTGCGGCTGTTGGCATAACCTTCCGAACCGCGCACATCGATGATCGTCACCGTTTCATTATTATTGAGCTTCGCCTTCAACTCCTCCGCCGAAATCATCCCCACCGCCACCGCCTGCTGCGCGTGAGCAAACTGGGGCGTCATCGCCGTTGAGGACTGTTTGGCACACAACGGCCCTTCCGCTCCTGGTGTCTCGTCCACACACGACACATCTTCTACGCCTGGAAGCTCTTTCACACTCGACACATCTTCTGCGCCTGGTAGCTCTTTCACACTCGACACATCTTCTGCGCCTGGTAGCTCTTTCACACTCGACACATCTTCTGCGCCTGGTAGCTCTTTCACACTCGACGGCTCCGCCGCCGGATGTGAGGCGAGGCTATGCCTCGCCGTCAGAGTGTGATTAGAAATTGGGCTATGCCCTTGGTCCGGCCTCTGGCCTAAAGCCTTACGGGCAGAGCCCGAACCAGCGGCGCAGCCGCTGTGTGGTTCCGATGCGACGGCGAGGCATAGCCTCGCCTCACATCCGGCGGCGGAGCCGTCTCCAACGTTCGCAATGAAACCGTCTCTAATGTTCGCAATGAAACCGTCCCAGATATTCGGCGTGCCGTCGTTTTCCAATTTCGCGCGCGCGAATGCCCCGCGTGGGCGCGCAGGGGACGGGATTTGTGGAAGACGCCAGGGGCCTGGGGTTGGCCGGTAAAGGTCTTTGGGTCGTACCAGGAATAGGTTGAGGTGGCGTAGTAGAGATAACCCGGATTTCCGCCGAGAGTCTCGCCAATCAAATCTCCCTGCGGGCGCGGCAACTTGCGCCCGGTGTTCGTTGCTAAAAACTCTTTCGCGTTATGCACTCGCAGATCACTGCCGACGACGTTCTTCAGCACAAACGTCTGCGTCGCTTCCGGATCGCGCCAATCATTGGTCCCATATCCGTGAATCACTGCCAGCAGTGTTTCATCTTTTTCGATGCGAAGCTGCTCGGGCTGCTGCCGCCTCTCGTTTTGATTCGCTCGCGGATCGCGCAACAACCAGCGCGGATACTCTTCGTTCAACGCCTCGAGCTTGCCCGGCGCAGGCTTCAACACAACGGCGAGATCCTGCGAAGCGTCGCCATTGAAATCGCCCGCCAGAAAATTCGGCTTCGCATTCGGATCGAGAACAACCGCATCTTTGAAGATTCGCTTGACAGCGTCTTCGACTTCGGAAAGTTTTGGCGCTTGCGCAACTTCAAGTCTAACCGGCGTTGATTCTGCCGTCGGTTTCGGAGCCGGTGGCGCTTCGACCACAACCGGCTTGCCACCCGAGCAAGCCGAGACAAACACAAGAATGATCGATACAAGAATCAGTGTTCTAATCATCTTTAACCCCTCGAAGGAAGCCGAAGCTCGCCGGATCGTAATGCTCCGGCGAGCTTCGGGATAGTGCCTCATCAGGCCCGTTTGCCGCCGGAAATCATAGCGACAGAACGAACGCAATCAGATCGTTTCGCTGCGCCGCCGTTAAAGCGTTGAAGTTATTACGCGCCGCTGTTGCCTGGCCGGCATGCAGTTGGATCGAATCGAAAATCGTGATGTTCAGACCCTCGTGCATCAGCCTGTTGCGAGCGCGAATGCCCCAGAGTGGTGGCGTGCGCAACATGTTGGCCGTTGATTGACCAGCATTTTGCACGATGCCATCACCCGTGCCGATGTTGTGCAGAGCGAAATCGCTGAAGGGGTGAATGATCTTGTTGCCAAGAGCTGCCGGCACTGAGAACGCGCCGCCGTTAATCAAAGTCCCCGGCGCAGCGGTCGTAAAAGTGCGTGTATGGCAAACTGCGCAGCCCACTGAGGTGAATAGCGGGTCTCCTCTGGTCGCCGCCGCCGGTATCGGTTGCTGACGACGAGGAGCACGAGTTGCCGCCATGAAGTCGGCGAATGCGAGCACGTCGAGTCCGTCGTCTTCCGGATCTTGAACCGGATCGAAAGGAGACGGGAACGTGACGTTGATCACGCCTTCAGCCGTGCTGGCCGGGTTCTCGTGCGTTCCGGCATCCGGAGCGTTGGAACTGCGGCCGCCAAAGCCGTCGAATGGATTCGTGATACCCATCTCGTTGAGATAAGCATCACCGGAGAACGACACGAGGCTCGCGTGTTGTGCTTTCCAGCCAAAGCGTCCGATGCGCAATTGGTTGCCGGCTTCGGTCACCGGAACCTGCGTAAGGACGCCGCGTTGAGCAGCCGGTTGCGCGGCTACGTTGTTTTGCAACGCGGTGTTGGAAAGACATTCCACAAAGCCGTCGCCGAGTGTGCTCAACGTGACGCGGAAGGCCTTGACTGTTTCCGCGGTTGAGATGTGCTCGACGATGTCGGAATCCGTGGCGCGTGCATGAATGAGTTGACCGCCGGGTGCGTCGACGAAAGCGCCGTTGGTGATGTGACCAGCACGGAATTCCATCTGCTGGCCGAAGGCGCCGACGTCTACCGATTGGTGACATTCAACACAGCCGACGTCGTTATAAGTTGGTCCAAGTCCGTCTTCGATTGTTTCTCTTTCGGAGAAGATGAACTTGTTGTCTTCGAACCTGCCGTTGCCGCGAGCGGTTGGCGGTTCTGGTTCATTGACGCATTCGTCGATGGGCGTGCCCTTAACGCCGAAATTATTGAACAGGTCGTCAGTCTTGGCGTCCATGTCAGTAGTCAGCGCTTCGGTTGCCGCTTGTCCTTCGACGGTCTGCGGTTGGCTTAGAGGTAAGACGAGAGCAACCGCAAACAAGAACAGAGTCAGGATGGGTAGAACTTTCCTCATGTGACTTTATACCTCCTAGGAGCTGCAAACACGGTTTCTGAAACAGAAGGTCTCAGCTTGCCCGTCGGCAAACTGGCGTCATCTGCCCGTAGGTTTTAACTGCTGTAACCTGGCTAGAAGAGGCAGCTCCAGTCCTCGGGGGTGACTAGAGTGAATGAGTCCCCTCACATAAGAAGGAACTAAGGCCGGGACCTTAGTCGTGAAGGAGATGGGCAGGGCAAAGATCCCTGCTCGCAAACGTAAAGCAAATTAACTGGGCTTACTTATCAGTCGGGAGGTGAGCGGCACTCTATGCCCGATCTATTTGCTTGTCAAGAGATTTATGAATCGTGTTTTAGTTCTTTGCAGCCGCACTGGAAATACTATCCGCTCTCGTACCGCCGGCCTTCAGTACCGACTGACAAATGGCGATAGTTGAATTAGCTCGCACCGCCTCCCGCTGGAAGCCGTGAGCCAACTGAACAGCGCGATCAAAGTCTCGATTCGCGATTTGACCGAAGACGCCCTTCACTTCGAATTCGGGAACGTAATCGAATCTCCTGCTTAACATCTGTTGCCCGCTGTTCATGCTCAGAGAGAGACTTTTGTTTGGTTTCCTCCTGTAATCTCAGTTTCTCAAGAAACCTTCGGCCAAAGCGCGATCGCGCTTCGCAATCAAAACTAATACTTCGTTGCGGACGTTTGAGGAAGTTTCACCCAGCGTGTTGCTGTCGCTCGTATCTGCGCTTTCGGCTGCTTCCCAACTCTTGATGAAGCATGAGCGGCTTTGTTCTGAATCAGCTTCCCACAAGGCATCAGCTATTCGAGCCAGGGATCGCTTGAGGAGCAACCGTCGATAGAACCCTGGGGCGGGATGTGTTCGATCGATAGCTGCCAGTTAATCGGCGGCGGCACTCTATTACAAAGCACGGTATGGGTCAAGAATTAATTAAGAGAATATTCGAGGTAACAGATTAGGAAGAAATGGCTTAGTCCGTGTAATCTGTGGCACTGTTCTATGCGCAAAGCCTTTCCGTTTACAGCGATTGTCGGCCAGGAGGAGATGAAGCTCGCGCTCATCCTCAATGTGGTCGATCCGTTGATTGGCGGTGTCCTAATTATGGGGCATCGGGGGACAGCGAAGTCGACTGCGGTGCGCGCGCTGGCTGACCTGTTGCCAAAGATCTCGACGGTAGAGGGTTGTGTTTACAACTGCGATCCCACCGATAAGCGAAACCTCTGCGACGAGTGCGCGGCGAGGAAAGGCGAGCTGGCTTCCAGACTCGCGCCGGTTTCAGTGGTCGAGCTTCCGCTCGGCGCCACCGAAGATCGGGTTTGCGGAACGATCGACATCGAACAGGCGCTTACCGAAGGGCGCAAGCGTTTCGATCCCGGTTTACTCGCGCGCGCCAATCGTGGGTTTCTTTATATAGACGAGGTAAACCTGCTCGAAGATCATCTTGTCGATCTTCTGTTGGACGTGGCGGCGACTGGGAGAAACAGAGTCGAACGCGAAGGTGTCTCAGTCGAGCATCCGTCGCAGTTCGTGCTGGTCGGTTCCGGCAATCCGGAAGAAGGCGAGCTGCGGCCGCAGTTGTTGGACCGGTTTGGTCTGCACGCCGAAGTCATTACAGAGACCTACCTCGACAATCGCGTTGACATCATCGAACGCCGCGAAGCTTACGATAGCGATCCGGAAGCGTTCTGCGAGACTTACGACGGCGATCAGGAAACACTGCGCAAACGAATCACGCGCGCGCGTGGAAGCCTCCGCAAGATCGCAGTGGACCGCGCAATCCTCTCGAAGATCGCGCAACTCTGCGCAGACCTGAAAGTCGACGGTCATCGCGGCGAACTCACGATCATGCGAGCAGCGCGGGCGCTGGCGGCATTTGAAGGACGAAAAACGGTTACCGAGCATCACGTGCGGCGCGTTTCGGCAATGGCTTTGCGACATCGCATGAGACGCGATGCGCTGGACGAAACGGCGAAGAGCGAAAAGATCGATCAGGCAGTCGACGAAGTGTTGCCGCGTACGGCAACGCCGCCACAGAACGGCGACTCGAAGAGCGGAGACCCGCAGCAACAGGACACGTCTCGCAAACCAAAGAAGGATGGTCCAAGACAACGCTCGGCCTCGGCCGGCGGCGCAAAGACCAACACCGCCGACACGCAATCGGCGCCGGCAGTTGAAAATCGTTCGCTCGAGTCGCCGCTGGAAGACAGACTGCGGGCGATGATGCCGAATCGTAGTGAGAAGTCGCAGTCGCACAGCAGAAGATCGTCGGGCGCAAAGACGACGAGCTCGCAGTTGCGCGGGCGATACGTGCGCGCAGTGAGTTTCAAGACTGCCGGAGCGAGGATCGCGATCGACGCCACACTGCGTGCAATGCTTTCGTCGTTGCACGATCGACAACACATCTCGCCGGACGCGCTGCGTTACAAATTGCTCAAGCACAAACGCGGGACGCTGTTTGTTTTCGCCATCGACGCGTCGGGCAGCATGGCGGCGAATCGTATCGCGCGGGCGAAGAGCACGATCTTGAAGTTGTTGAAGAAGTCGTATCTGAATCGCGACAGCGTGGCGATCGTTTCGTTTCACGGCACGACGGCAAACGTCGATCTGATGCCTTCGCGAAGTATTCTGCGCGCGCGGCGCGTGTTGGATTCGTTGCGGATGGGTGGCAGCACGCCGCTCGGCGCGGGACTGGCGAGCACGATCGAAGTGTTGCAACTGGTCGGCGATCGATACGGCGAGACCGTGGTGTTGTTGTTTACTGACGGCCGTTCGAATGTGCCGCTGCGTCGCAAGGGGCTCAACGTGCGCGTATTGCGGCAACTGAAGATCGAATCGGAGCTGCGCGAGCTTAGTCGCGAGATCAAGCGGCTCAAAGCGAAGGTGGTGGTCGTCGATACGCAGAAAGAGTTTGAGTCGAGCCAGGAAACGAGAAGATTGGCGCAGGTGCTGCAAGCGCAGTTTGTAAAACTTACCCCGGCCATTTCTTTGTAGGGGCGGCCCTCTGTGGCCGCCCTTGCAGGCGCCTCACGGGCGGCCACAGACGGCCGCCCCTACAATTGAATGTGACATTCGTGACGCAATCGAAAGACGAACGAGTTCTTGAGCTCTACGAGCAGTTGCTTGAGATCGAGCAACGGCTGATCCCGACCGGTCTGCACGTCTTTGGACGTCCGTCGTCGACCGGCGAGCGTGGCGATCTGTTGAAGATGATCGCGTCGTTCGATCGGCCGGAGGCTGGAGCACGCGCGCTGCCAGAGGAGTTTGCCCGCGAGGCGGTGCGTGAGTTTTTGGCTAATGGAACAGCAGCGGCAGTTCGCTATCTCGAGCAACATGGATTGGACGCCGAGACGACGCGGCCCGTCTTTTCAATCCTCGAAGGTGTTTCGACAAAGCTCGAAACAAACGGCGAGATCGATTCGCTCGTTCGCGCCTTGCGCGGCGAGTTTATCGAACCCGGACCAGGCGCAGACATCGTTCAGAATCCTGACATCCTGCCTACGGGAAGAAACACGCACGCGATCAATCCGTATGGGGTGCCGTCGGCGGTCGCTTTTGCGCGCGGGAAGATTGTCGCTGGTAGTTTGCTGGATCGTTATAAGGAAGAGAACGGGCGTTATCCCGAAGCGATGGCGCTCGTGCTTTGGGGGCTCGACAACATCAAGACGCAGGGCGAAGGCGTGGCGCAGGCGTTGTGGCTGATGGGTGTGCGGCCGGTGCGCGATGCACTGAATCGAGCAACCAACGTGGAAATCATTTCGCTCGAAGAACTGGGCCGGCCACGCATCGACGTGGTGATGACTGTTTCCGGGATCTTTCGCGATCTGTTCAGTCCGACAGTGCAGTTGTTGGACAAGGCGGTGCGCGTCGTTGCCGGGCTTGACGAACCGTTGGACCAGAACTACATCCGCAAGCACGTCGTCGAACAGATGGCGGTGGACCACTGCGATGCAGATGAAGCGGCCACGCGCGTCTTCTCAAATGCTCCCGGCAACTACGGGACGAACGTGAATTTCATGGTGATGGATTCGCAGTGGGATCGCGAAGAGACACTCGGCGATCTGTTCGTCACGCGCAAGTGCTTCGCCTACGGGCGCGATTCAAAAGGACGGACCATCGAGGGCAGGGAAGCGCGCATCGCAATGGACCGCGCGCTTTCGCGTGTGGAAGCGACTTATCAAAACATCGACACGTTCGAGATCGGGCTTACCGACGTAGACCACTACTTCGAATACCTGGGCGGTGTTTCGAAGGCCGTCGAGAAACGCGCGCAGGCGCGCCCGGCAATCTATTTGTCTGACAGCCTGTCGCGTGAGGTGAAGATTCGCTCGCTGGAAGAGACCGTGCGATTGGAGACGCGCGCGAAGACGCTGAATCCGAAGTGGTACGAAGGAATGCTCAAACACGGTTTTCGCGGCGTCGCCGAGATCGAAAACCACGTATCGAACACGTTTGGCTGGAGCGCGACGGCAGATGCGGTTGACGATTGGATCTATTCAGAAGTTGCAAACACGTTTGTGTTTGACGAGTCGATGCTGGAGCGGCTGCGCGAGCTGAACCCGCACTCGGCGCATGCCCTCGTGCGGCGGCTGTTAGAAGCGAACGGCCGCGGTTACTGGGACGTCGATCCGTCTGTGCTCGAGAAGTTGCAGGACATCAGCCGCGATCTCGAAGATCAGTTGGAGGGCGTCGTTTAGTGAACATCACGGTTTTATACGTGGGGTCGAGTTTGCTAGCGCCGCTGAAGAATGCGGAGCGCGAGATCAATCGTCGATACGATTTGGATCTGCGCGTCGCGGCGTACAACTTCGGCTCGCCGCTTAGCGACGGCGACTGGCAGGAAGTCGATCGCGATCTGTCAGAAGCAAACATCGTCTTTGTGATTCACGTGATGGACGGCGAGAACGCGACACGTCTCGTTTCCGCCCTGGCGAATTATAAAGATCGCCATGATGCCGTCGTCGTGATCAACTGCATGCCCGACCTGATGCGATTGACGCGCATGGGTAAGTTGGACATAGGCAAGTTTGCGGGCTGGATGGGCCGGTATGCGATGCGCAACAAGGAAAGAGGCGCTCACAAACATCGGCACCATCATTACTTGAAATTGATCGATCGCTTGCCCGGCATTCTCAAATTTGTCCCGACTGCCGGCGCCCTGACCGACGCCAAGCATTACCTCTATCTCTTCTGCTACTTCCTGCAACCAACCCCGGCGAACATTCAAGCGATGCTGCTCTACGCGTTGAAGCAGTACGCCAACGAAGATCGACTAAAAAAGGCTAAGCTGCCGAAACCCGAGCACCTGCCGTCAGTGGCGATCTACCATCCCGCCGCACCGGAACTGTTCGAATCGTTCGACGACTATCGCAAGTGGTACGTCAACAAACGCAAGCGAAAACTCGATCCGGAAACGACGATCGGTTTGCTGCTGATGCGTCCGCAGGTAGTCAGCAAAACAACCAAACACTACGACGCGCTGATCCACGCGATCGAAGACGAAGGCCTCGGCGTGATTCCCGCTATCGCGACGCTCATGGACAATCGCGAAGCCGTCTCGAAGTTTTTTAACGAGGAACAAGCACGGATTAGTCAAATAGTGTCGCTAACCGGTTTTAGCTTCGTGGGTGGGCCGGCGATGAACGACAGCGCCGCCGCCGCGGAGTTTCTGCGCGAGCTGAATCTTCCATATCGATCCGCGGTCAGTCTCGACACGCAAACGATCGAGGCGTGGCGTGATTCGGCCACCGGCCTGAACCCGATCCAGGCTGGAATGCAGATCGCCATTCCGGAGATCGACGGCGCCACCGAGCCTTTTATATATGGCGGCATTCCCGTCAAAGGCCATGAACCCGTGCCGCTCGACAATCGCTGTCGAAGGTTCGCCCGGCGTCTCAAGCGTTGGAACAACCTGCGAACAGCCTCACGAGACCAGGTGAAAGTAGCCCTCGTGCTGTTTTGCTTTCCGCCGAATAAGGGAAACATCGGCACCGCTGCCGATCTCGACGTCTTTCCGAGTGTTTGGGATGTGCTGCGCCGGCTCGAAAGGGAAGGCTATAGCGTCGAAGTCCCGCCCACCGCGGACGAGCTGCGAGATAGATTGCTTGGCGGCAACTCGGATCAGTTCGGCGTCGCAGCTAACGTCGCTTATCGCCTGACCGCGACGGAGTACGCTCGTCTCTGTCCGTACGTGAAAGACGTCGAAGCTGACTGGGGACCCGCGCCTGGAGCGATCAACTCTTTCGGCGGCGATTTGTTAATCCAGGGTCTTAGCCTGGGAAACGTATTTATCGGCGTACAACCGACTTTTGGTTTCGAAGGCGATCCGATGCGGTTGATGATGGCGCGCAGCGGCGCACCACATCACGGTTTTATGGCGTTCTACACATACCTCACGAAGATCTTTAACGCTGACGGCGTGATTCACTTCGGCACTCATGGCGCGCTGGAGTTCATGCCGGGGAAACAGATCGGACTGTCAGGCGAGTGCTGGCCGGACCGTCTGATCGACGAACTGCCGAATTTCTACGTTTACAGCGTCAACAACCCCTCCGAAGGCTCGATCGCCAAGCGCCGTTCGTACGCCGAGCTGTTTCCTATCTCACGCCGCCAATCGAAAATGCCGGACTATATCGCGACCTTGCCGGACTCAAGGATCTCGTCATGGCGTACCGCCAGTCGACCAACGAGAGCGAGCGCGAGAAGCTGTTCGAGTCAATCGAGATACTCCGCAACGAACTTCATTTCTAATCAGTCTCTGCACTGAAAGTCTTCCCGCAAAGGCGCAAAGAAAGCATTTATAAAACGCGGCAGCGCTTTGCGTCTTTGCGCCTTTGCGGGAAACCTCGTCACCGCATAACCCGAATCCTGAACTCGCGCAGATCAACGCGGTGTTTAAACGCCTCCTCGCCGTCGATCGTCACGACAGGAATATCGTACTTATATTTCTTTAGCAGCTCGTCATCAGATTCGATATTGACCTCTTCGAGGGTAAAGCGATCGGAGCAGTGCGAATTTTGGATGACGGCCTTCGCCTCGTCGCAGAGGTGGCAGCCGGGGCGTGAATAGACGATGACGCGAGCTTTGCTCACTCAAATTACTCCTTAATAATGTCTTGCCAGCTTATCGAGAAACCGTGTATAAATAGCACGCCGACCACATTTATATTTTGTTTGATAGGTGCGGCGCTCTTCATGTTTAAGCGAAAAATTGGCTTCACTGCGCAGAGAGTGATCCCTGTTCGAGGGGGAGTTGTATAGTTTCTCCTCTCTTAGCAAAGTCGAAGTGTACCTACGGAAGTTCGCAACGCCTAGCAATCAGGATTTGAATCGACGGAGGTTTCGACTTGGATAGTCAAGCCGATCAATTCACGCCTGCAAGCGCGCCAGCGGTCAGCGCCCCGCCGCGGGCGGCTGCACCGGCGAAACCAGCAGCGGCGGCAATGGTAGAGGCATCCGCAGATCCCCCGGTCAACAAGATGCGACGACGGATCGTCTGGGCCACAGTCGCCGGCGCTC
Organism: uncultured Acidobacteriota bacterium; assembly: GCA_963770215.1. GTDB lineage: Bacteria > Acidobacteriota > Blastocatellia > Pyrinomonadales > Pyrinomonadaceae > PSRF01. The sequence continues at coordinate 140,850 of CAVYOP010000002.1, read as the reverse complement.
TCGATCACCTTCTTCCTGATGTTCGTGCGGTTCTTCCTGCCGCGGTCGATTTTCGAGCCGTCGCCGCTGTTCCGGATCGGCTCGCCGGACGACTACGCGCTGGGCGTCGATACCAAGTGGCAGCAGCAGTATCGCATCTGGGTGACGCGCACTTCCGACCGGTTGTTCGTGATCTACGCGGTCTGCACGCACCTCGGCTGCACGCCCGACTGGAAAGCCAGCGAAAACAAATTCAAGTGCCCGTGCCACGGCAGCGGCTACGACAGCGAAGGCGTCAACTTCGAAGGCCCCGCGCCGCGGCCGATGGACCGCGCCAAAGTCGAGCTCGACGCCGAAGGACAGATCGTGGTCGACCTCGGCACGCTCTACAAGTGGCCGAAAGGCGAGCGCAACGAGTTTGACGATGCCGGAGCTTTCATCAGGGTTTAGGCACGGATGCAACAGCGAGGGTAAACAGTGGCAGAAGGCCTGATCCAAAAGAGAACAAAACAACTGACCGCAGGCGAAGAAGAGCGACAAGAGTCTCGATCGCGAAGGTCAAGGAAGGCGACGGCTGCGCTGAAAGACCGCGCGATCGAAGAGGCCAAGGGCTACAAGCGATCCGCAGGACACCCAGCTCTGGAAGTCGATCTTCCGCGTCTCGCACGATCGCTCCGATCCGCGCAACCGCTCGCTCGGCGATTCTTTCGAACGTCTTCCTGCACCTGCATCCGGCGAAGATCAACCGCGACGCGGTCCGTTATCCCTTCACCTGGGGCATGGGCGGCATCACGTTCTATCTCTTCATCGTGCTGACCTTCACCGGCGTGCTGCTGATGTTCTACTACCACCCGACAAAAGCCGACGCCTTCCGCGACATTCTCTATCTCGAGCACGACGTGCCGTTCGGCAAACTGCTGCGCAACATGCATCGCTGGGCGGCGCACCTGATGGTGATCACGACCTGGCTGCACATGTTCCGCGTGGTCCTGACCGGATCGTACAAGCGGCCGCGCGAATTTAACTGGTGCGTCGGCGTGGTGCTGCTCGTGCTGACGCTGCTGCTTTCGTTCACCGGCTATCTGCTGCCGGACGATCAGCTCGGTTTCTGGGCGGTCACGGTGGGAACGAACATGGCGCGCGCGACGCCGCTGCTCGGCCACGACGGTCCGTTCGGCCCGCAACTCGGCATGACGGCCTACAACGACGTGCGCTTCGGACTGCTCGGCGGCTCGATCGTCGATGCCAATGCGTTGCTGCGCTCCTACATCTGGCACTGCATCGGCATTCCGCTCGTTGCGTCGATCTTCATGGCAGTGCACTTCTGGCGCATTCGCAAAGACGGCGGCATCTCCGGGCCGGCGCCGGTGATGCTCGAGTCGGAGATGAAGGCAGTCGCAAAGAAGAAATAGTTGATGAAAAGATTCATTAACAAATGGACGATTTGGGGAGCGCTCCTGGTGATCGCCGCGATCTGGGCGATCAACGTCCAGGACTGGCATCAGCTCTGGAAGATCTCGTCGGCGCCGGACAACGTTCCGATCGTCGCGATGCTGTTCCTGGTTCCGTTCTTCACCTGGTTGGGCATCAAGCAGGCGGTCGCCAACGACCGTCTGATCGACGCAGCTGGAAGCCGATCCGAAGCTGGCCAAGACCCATCACCGCAAAGTTGAACCGTGGCGGCCGGGTTGGGCGCGTGAGATTCACGTCTGGCCGTATCTGGTGCGCATCGAGTTTCTGGCGACGGTGATCGTGACGGTCATCCTGTTTGTCTGGTCGATCACGCTCAACGCGCCGCTCGAAGAGCCGGCCAATCCGAACCTGACGATGAATCCGTCGAAGGCGCCGTGGTACTTCCTCGGCCTGCAGGAGATGCTGGTCTACTTCGATCCGTGGATCGCGGGCGTCGTGATGCCGTCGATCATCATGGTCGGGTTGATGGTGTTTCCGTACGTCGATTCGAATCCGCTGGGCAATGGTTACTACACGCTGCAAGCAGCGACGATTCGCGCTCTGGATGTTTGGCGCGGGTTTCTTGATGTGGATCGTCGCTGATCGTGATCGGCACGTTTATTCGCGGGCCGGGCTGGATTTGGTTCTGGCCGGGACAGACGTGGGATCACAACGCGGTCGTGTTTGATAAGAACGTCGACCTGCACGACATGATCGCCATGAGCTCGATCGGTAAGGCTTGGATCTCGGTTTTGTGCTGACGAGCATGCCCGGGAAGTTCATCTTCGGGCTGATCGTCGTCGGTGGTTTCTATCATCGTCGGCGCGCTGTTCTTCCACTGGCTGATGACTGTCGACTTCAAGAAGATCTCGTTCTGGCGGCCATTGCGGCTGTTTCCGAAGAACGAGTTCGAAGCAGAAGATTCTGGCGCGGACCAGTTTGCTTGCAGTACCTGACGTTTCAGTTTTTTGCGGTGAGCGTGTTGCTGGCGTTGCCGGTGAAACTGATTTTGCGGCTGGCGTTGACGATTAAGTATGTGTGGGTAACTCCTGGTTCAACATATGAGTAATGGCGGAGGAACGATCATAGTGGCTGATTCACCAGGCGACCTGGCGAATCGTTAGTCAAAAGAGAACCGGAGTTACCGGCAGCAGGATCCGATCGTCAGTCGTTCCACCAGCGGCTGGATGTTGGTTTGCGCGCTGCTGATGACGATCTCCATCGCCTGGGCGCTTTACGACGAAGCGTTTGGACAACGCCCGTGGAAGGGAATGCAGCGCGAGTTCGTCGCGCTACACCCGCTACCTCGACAGCATCAAAGGCAAAGCCGGCAAGAGTGAAGCTGAGATCAAAGAGAGCTCCCGAGTATCAGGCACTCGACGACGAAGCGAAGGCCGCTCGCGCAGGAGATCGAGACCGAGCTAAAAAGAAATCGACGCGAGTGTCAGACGTATCCAGGCGAAGCTCGACGCGATCACCGATCCTTTTCAAAACCAGCGCGGCCGCCTCACCGTCATCAATTACAACATCGAAACCGCGCACAGGAATCCGCAAAAGAGCGATACCAGCGACCAGGCCGACGCAAAGCGCGCACGAAGTCGTCGAAGTCGAACTGCCTACAGACGACGGGACGGTCGAGAAGCTGCAGGATCGTTGCAACTACGCTCAGCTCGAAAAAATGTACGACGAGCTGCGCGATGAGAAGGCACGCAATCTCGGCGAGAAAGCCGAACTGCTGAAAGCAGCCGTCAGAGTTGGCCAAGAAACGCGACGACTATCTGAAGAATCAGCTCATCGGCCTGGGCCCGACCGCGATCGATGGTCTGAAAAATAAGGTCGCCAACTACGACTATTCGATCCTCGGTCATCAGATCAGCGTCGGCGCAGTACGAGATCGTCGATCGTTGCGAAGTCTGTCACGCCGGCATTCGCGAACCCATCGACATGACGGCCGCCGACATGGCTCCCGATGGACCAGGCAAAGAACCCGACAGTTTTGCGCGCGCTTTTGTCAGCCATCCCAATCGCGAAATTCTTCGAGATTCACAATCCGGAAAAATTTGGCTGCGCGAGTTGTCACTGGGGTAACGGCCGCGCCACCACCAGCGACACGAAAGGTCACGGACGTCATCGCTTCTGGCTGTGGCCCATGTTCGAGAAAGAGAACACTGAGGCCGGCTGCCAGCAGTGTCACGCGCGCGATCGTGTGACGCAGGGCGCTGACACGCTCAATCTCGGACGCGACCTGTTCTCGGAACGCGGCTGCATGGGTTGCCATCGCTACGAAGGTTTCGATCGCGAAACCGATTCGCTGGCCGGCACGCGCCAGCACGATCGGCCAGCTCCAGGATCAGATCACGCGCCAACGAGAAACAGATTCGCGACGACACGCAACTTCCGGGAAGTCGAGGACAACGCCGAAGACAGTCAAGCGCTTGTTGGCCCAGGCGGACAGCCTTCGCGTCACGAACAGTCTGCTTGCCGCGCGCATCGATCAGTTGAACCTGCAAGCGAAGTATCTGATGCAGGATCAGAAGAAGGTTGGACCAAACCTGAAAGACGTTCGCGTCAAGCTGCGCAAGGAGTGGGTGCCGGTCTGGCTCGAGGATCCGCAGGGATTTCGGCCGGGCACCAAGATGCCGACGTTCTGGCGCTTCGCCGCGCACGAAGGACGAAGCGCCCGGACATGCGCGACAAGGATGCCGCCGAACAGATCAAAGCCATCGCCGCTTATCTGTGGCAGGACAGCTTCGACTCAACACTTTGCCAACGCAACAGCGCGGAGACGCCGGTCACGGCAAAGAACTGTTCGAAACCCGCGGTTGTCTTGCCTGCCACTCGATCGGCGAAGGCGACAGCACGATGGGCGGTCACTTTGCCGCCAACCTCCAACGCGTCGGCGAAAAAGCCAACTTCGATTACATCGTGCGCTGGATCTACAACCCGCGCGATCGCGTCGCGCCTTACTGCCCGAAAGAAAAACGCGACCTGACTCCCGAAGACTATGCGAAGAAGAATTTGCCGTTTGTTTTCGACACTGAACTGCATTCGCGTTGCCCGAATGACGGCGCCGAATTGCAAGTGCAGAACATGACGGTGATGCCAAACTTCCGTCTGTCGGAAGCAGACGCGCGCGACATCGCGACTTATCTCTTCTCGCTTTCGTCGCCGCCGAGTTACGCCGACGCCTCTTTCATGGACGATGCGAACCTGAAGGAGCAAAGGCCGCGAGCTGATCAAGCAATACGGCTGCGCCGGTTGTCACGAAATCAAGGGCTTCGAAGACGAGCAACGCATCGGCAAAGAGTTGACCGTCGAAGGCGCGACGCCGATCGAGCGTCTCGACTTCGCGCTGCAAACACATCCACGCGGAAAAGGGTGAAGATCCGCTTGAATCTTCGGCCCAAGGACGAAGGAGCATAAGCCCTGGTACAACCACAAAGGCTTCTTCGAACGAAAGATCGACGAGCCGTCGATCTACGACGTCGGCAAGGAGAAAGATCCGAAAGACAAGTTGCGGATGCCTGCAGCCGTACCTGACGCCGGAGTGGCGCGTGGCGCTTACGACGTTCCTGCTGGGCAGCGTCGGAGTCGAAGGCGCGAACGTGCCGAGCATCGCTTTTCTACACGCCGCAGGATCAACGCCGGCAGGATATTCAGAACGGCTGGTGGGTGATCAAGAAGTACAACTGTCAGGGTTGTCACCAGCTTCAGGTCGGACAGCGATCGGTCGTGCAGGATCTGCCGTTCTATCAAACGCCGGAAGGAAAGGATCTGCTGCCGCCGCGATTGACGAGTGAAGGCGCGCGCGTCGATCCCGCGTGGTTTCTGAAGTTCCTGCACGATCCGTCGTTGAGTGGTGAAAAGACGCCGGCACAACAGCAACAGATCAACGCGCTACTTCGCCGGCGCCGCAAGCAGTCGCACAACCTGGTGCGCAACCGTCAGCTTCACCGCAGGCAAGTCCGGCCGCAAACGGGGCGAATCGAAGCCAAGCCGCGCGACTGCATCCGCAACCGGGTCTGGATCGCAACGGCGTGCGTCCGTATCTGACAGTTCCGCATGCCGACGTTCAACTTCTCGCCGAACGAATTGCAGGTCCTCGTACGGTTCTTCATGGCGATGTCGGGCCAGCAGGATCCGTACATCAAGGAGCCGATGCAGCCGTTGACGGCGCAGGAGAGGATCGCTGCGCGACGAGATGTTCACGTCGGGAACGCCGTGTTTGAAGTGTCACATCACCGGCGACCCGGCGCACGACGCGAAGGCGATTGCGCCGAACTTCCTGTTGGCAGGCGAGCGGCTGAAACCAGATTGGACGTTCCGCTGGCTGCTCGATCCGGCGCAGATCAGTCCCGGCACGGCGATGCCGAGCGGATTGTTCAGCAAAGAAGGCGAGCGGTGGGTGGTTAATCTGCCGAATCCGCCGGCCAGCGCGGCTGACTTATCACGACGATCACGCGCGATTGCTGGTGCGCTATATGTTTCTCATGACGCCGGACGAGCAGCGGGCTCTTGTCGGCTACCGGTCCGGCGACGACCGCGGCGCCGGCGGCAGACGACGACACAGAACCACGCGCGGGCGAAACGAAGAAGATCGAGTCTGCATCACCGGCGTGTGCGTGTTCGCGCCGCGTTGGGACATGACGCGGCTCGCGTTTTAAGTGAGATCTGAGATCGAACTGCAAACGGGTTTTTGGCAGTCGAGCAGTTTGATGCTGTTCAGTTACGCCGAAGGCGTTGGTTAATGGGGAGCCCAGGGTTGCTTCAACCCTGGGTAAGTCAAGCAGCATCAATTGAACTCTGAAAGAGTTTCATTAGTGAGCAACACCTTCAGTGTTTAGTATCCGGTTTTGCTGGATACCCCAGGGTTGAAACAACCCTGGGCTCCCATTAACCAACGCCTTCGGCGTATAGTCACTGGTTCAAACAGCATACTGCCGGTAGTGGCTTACTTGACTTGGGGGTGCGTTCCGCTTTCGTGCGGCTTCCGTGCTACAGTTAATGCGAAAGTTATCTTAGTTTGGAGGAATTGATCATGAATAAGCAGACAAAAGTCTGGCTTGTGTTATCGATTGCACTGTCTCTCCTCGCGCTAGGCTCTGCCTGCGGTGGTGCGAAGGATGCACGGCACCAATGCCGCATCAAACAGTGGCGGAGCGGCCGATGCGACCGCTGGGCCTTACAGCGGTCCAACGGGCACGATCAGCGGCGTAATTAGCTATAACGGAACAGCGCCGGCGGCGAAGAAGATCGACACCACGGCCGATGCCGCTTGCGGCAAAGCAAATCCTAACCTCACGACCGAAGACACGATCGTCAAGGATGGTAAGCTGGCGAACATGTTTGTCTACATCAAAGAAGGCACCGCCGACGGCGGCAAGAAGGTTGGCGACTACACCTGGTCAACTCCGACAACCGCTGTCCAGCTCGATCAGAAGGGTTGCCACTACAGCCCGCACGTGCTGGGTGTTCAGACCAATCAGAAGCTCAGCATCACCAACAGCGATCAGACCCAACACAACATTCACCCGACGCCGAAGCTCAACCCGGAATGGAACCAAACGCAGCCGAACGGCGCGCCGCCAATCGAGAAGACCTTTACGCGGGCGGAAGTCCTGATCCCGGTGAAATGCAATCAGCATCCGTGGATGAAGGCTTACATCGGCGTGATGAAGACCCCGTTCTTCGCGGTCAGTGCGGCGAACGGCACGTTTGAAATCAAGGGCGTTCCTCCGGGCACTTACACCGTCGTGGCCTGGAAAGAAGGCGGCGCGAACGGCACTGAGAAGACGATGCAGGTGACCGTGCCAGCTAACGGAAGCGGCAAGGCCGACTTTGCGTTCGGCGAAGCTGCGACCACGTCAACCAAGCCGTCGTTGACGATGATGCCGGCGCTCGAATTCCCGATGATCTGCACAGGTAATGAAAGCATTTGCCGATTGCCGATTGCCAATTGCCAATTTCAAGGCAGTTCGGCAAATCGGCAATCGGCAATCTTGAAAATTGGCAATGAATAAAGGTCTTAATCGTTTCGCAATTCTCGTCGCTTGCGCGACGTTTTTCCTGATCATCGCCGGAGCGCTCGTTACCAGCAACGACGCCGGTCTGGCGACGCCTGATTGGCCGCTTTCAAACGGATCAGTTTCTTCCGCACGATGGTTGGAAACATGTTCTACGAGCACGGTCACCGCATGGTCGCGACGACCGTCGGCCTGCTGACGATCGGACTCTGCTATTTACGTTCGTCTGAAAGAAAAAAGGTTGTGGATCTGGCGGCTCGGGCTCTTTGCCTTGATCGCAGTGATCGCTGCAGGGATTACTCGGCGGGTTGACCGTCAAGTTGATGCTGCCGCTTGCCGTTTCGACGGCCCACGCCACGCTCGCGCAACTGTTTTTCTGCACCACCGTCAGCCTGGCGGTCTTTACTTCGCGAAGCTGGATCGAAGCACGCACGTTGCCGGAAGAGAAGGGAACTTTTCCGCTTCGTTACTTGTGCACGGCGTGCGCTGGTAACGATCTTTCTGCAACTGATTCTCGGCGGCACGTTGCGACACTCGGCAACGTGGGACGAGCATCTGCCGATCCAACTGGTGCTGGCGCACATCGGCGGCGCATTCGCAGTAACACTCGCTCTCGGCATGGCGGCGTTAAGCGTGTTGCGGCGGCATAAAGGTGTAACGTTTCTGACCCGCCCGGCCACGATTCGCGCTCGTGTTGCTCGTGGTGCAACTGTTTCTCGGCGTCGCTGCTTACCTGACACGTTTGGCGTCGCCAAACGAACCGCAGCCGCTGAATCCGATGGTCGGGATCACGGTGGCGCACGTCGCGTGTGGCGCATTGGTATTTGCGACCACGATCGTTTTGACTTTGAGAACCTACAGGGTGCTTCCTGCCTCCGAAGCGGCAATGGAATTGGCTGCCAGGCCACAGGAGTCGTAGTTACGAATGGAAGAGTTTGCTATCGATCTACGTAGCCCGGCAGTCGCGACGCACGAGCGCATAATTGAACGGCCTCGTCTGTCGTTTCGCGAACGCGTTGCCGCCTACGCAGAACTTACAAAACCCCGTATCACGTTTTTGATCGTGCTGACGTCAGCCGCCGGCTTTGCGATGGCTTCGCGTGGAGGCGTCGACTACGTCGCGATGCTGAGTGCGCTGTTCGGCATCGGTTTGTTGTCATCCGGTATAGCGACGCTCAATCAGTATGCCGAACGCGATCTCGACGGCCTGATGCGTCGCACTGCAACTCGGCCGTTGCCGTCAGGCAAGCTGGCGCCGTGGGAGGCGCTGGCGTTTGGCGCGGTCTGACGATCGCTGCCGAGATCTATCTGCTCGTCTTGGTCAATCCGCTGAGTGCGCTGCTCGGTTTGACGGTGATCGCGGGTTATGTTTTTGCTTACACGCCGCTCAAAACCAGAACTTCGCTCTCGACGTTGGTCGGCGCTTTTCCCGGCGCAGTGCCGCCATTGATTGGTTGGACCGCCGCGCGCGATTCGATCAGTCTTGAAGGCTGGGTGCTGTTTGCGATTCTGTTTCTCTGGCAGTTTCCGCATTTCCTGGCGATTGCCTGGATGTATCGCGAAGATTACAGCCGCGCGGGGATTCTGATGCTGCCGGTGGTCGAGCCCGACGGTCGCGTCACGGCGCAACAGATCGTTGTCTACACGCTGATGCTCATTACCGTTAGCCTGCTTCCAACAGTGCTCGGAATGTCAGGCCGGATTTATCTTGTCGGCGCCATCGTACTCGGACTGCTCTTTCTCTACAGCAGTATTCGCGCGGCATTCTCAATGTCGCGACAACAGGCGCGGCAGATTGCTGTTAGCTTCGGTTCTTTATTTGCCGCTTCTGTTTATCTTGATGGTTCTTAATAGGTAAGCATGTCCGTTGCGCAGTCCTAGCCAGCGATCAGACACCAACTAAGGAGATGTAACCGATGGGACGAGTTCTTGCGGTTATTATCTGGATTCTGACTCTGCTGTCAGTGCTGCTGTTCTTCAACAGGAAGTGGTGGTTTCCTGAGGCGATTTCTGAACATGCGCCCGCTCTCGATCGGCAGTTTCTGATTACCATTACTCGTCGTCGGCATCTCTTTTGCCGCCGCGCAAATCGGTCTGGGCTGGATGGTTTGGAAGTATCGCGACACGGGCAAAGCCGGTGATCGCGCGCTCTATACGCACGGCAGCAACCGGCTCGAAGTGCTCTGGACCGTTATCACCGCGTGTCTTTATCAGCCTGGCGGTGATGGGACAGAGTGTTTGGGCATCACTTGCGTCTGCACGATGCGCCGCCGGGATCCTACTCAGTCGAAGTCGTGGCGCAACAGTTTCAATGGAACTTTCACTACGCCGGCAATGACAACATGTTTGGGCGCACCGATCCGCAGTTGATCGACGACGGCGCGTTGAACTTCATCGGCCTCGATCCGAACAGATGCCGAACGCCAGCGACGATGCGGTTACGGCAGCCTCGCGATTCCGGTCAATCGGCCGGTCGAACTGCGGCTGCGATCGAAAGACGTGATTCACAATTTCTGGGTGCCGCAGCTGCGCTTCAAACAGGATCTGGTTCCGGGCATGGAGATCAAGGTTCACTTCACGGCAAACAAAGTCGGGAAATATGAACTTGCCTGCGCCGAGCTGTGCGGCCAACTGCACTTCAAGATGAAGAGCTACATGCTGGTGCTTCCGGAAGACGAACTCAGCGCGCTTCACGGCGTTGCCGCAGGAACAGTTTCAGGCGCGCATGAGCGGAATTGCTGACAAGTATCCATTACCCAACTACTAGATTGAATTATCATCACGGAAGGTTAACGACAAGGAGACGATCAGATGTCAGTTGAGACTCACGAGGGCGTGCACCGGCATCCGGCACCGACGGGCTTCATTCGTAAGTACATCTTCAGCCTCGACCACAAGGTCATCGGCATTCAGTACATCATGCTGGCGCTGGCGGCAGTTATCGTCGGCATGGTGATGTCGCTGCTGATGCGTCTGAATCTCTCCTGGCCGGGAACGAGTTGGCCCATCCTGGAGACGCTGTTTCCGACCGGCGCGCCCGGCGGCGTGATGACGCCCGGAGTTCTACCTGTCGCTGGTGACGATGCACGGCACGATCATGGTGTTCTTCGTGCTCACCACCGCGCCGCAGGGCGGCTTCGGCAACTACTTCCTGCCGATCCAGATCGGCGCCGAAGACATGGCGTTTCCAGTGTCTGAACATGCTGTCGTTCTGGGTGACGTTCGTCGGCTTCATCGTCATCCTGCTGGCGATCGTCGTCGAGGGCAATCAGTCGATCGGCGAATGGTTCGCCGGACTTGGACCATCATTCGCCGGCGGCAGCGGCACGGTTGGACCAATCGGCGGTTGGACCGGTTATGCGCCGCTGAGCGCGCTCGGCAAGATCGCCGGTCCCGGCCAGGGCGCGGGCATGAACCTGTGGGTGATCAGCATCGCGATCTTCTGCGTCGGCTCGCTGCTTGGCGCGCTCAACTTCATCACGACGCTGCTGAACATGCGCACCAAGGGCATGTCGCTGATGCGCATGCCGCTGACTTGCTGGGCCTGGTTCACGACTGCGGTGCTGGCGTTGCTTGTCGTTCCCGGTGCTGCTCGGCGGCGGCATCCTGCTGCTGCTCGATCGCATTGCCGGAACGAGCTTCTTCATTCCCGGCGGTCTTGTACGTCAGCGGCTGCTTTCAGGCACAATCCAAACTTCCCGCTGCACACCGGCGGTTCGCCGATTCTCTGGCAGCACTTGTTCTGGTTCTTCGGCCACCCGGAAGTCTACATCGCGATCCTTCCCGGCATGGGCGCGACGTCGCACATCCTCGCGACGTTCGCGCGCAAACCCGTCTTTGGTTATCGCGCGATGGTGTTCGCGATCTTTGCGATCGGATTGCTCGGCTTCTTCGTTTGGGGCCACCACATGTTCATCAGTGGCATGAGCCCGTACTCGGCGATCGCGTTTTCGATGTCTGACGCTGTCGATCGGTGTGCCTTCGGCGGTGAAGACGTTCAACTGGCTGGGCACGTTGTGGGGAGCGCGAATTCGCTTCACGACGCCGATGCTGTTTGCGCTTGGATTCGTTTCGCTGTTCGTCGCCGGCGGTATCACCGGCTTGATCCTCGGACAGAGCTCGCTCGATCTGCCGATGCACGACACTTACATCGTCACCGCGCACTTCCACCTCGTGATGGGCGTGGCGTCGATCTTCGGTATGTTCGCGGCGACTCTACTTCTGGTTCCCGAAGATGTTCGGCCGGATCATGAACGAACGCATCGGGCGGATTCACTTCTGGATCACGTTCATCGGCGTCTACGCGATCTTCGTGCCGATGCACGTGATGGGTATCGGTCGGCATGCCGCGACGCTTTTCGAGTTTCACTGAGTACGAGTTTCTCGAAGAATCTGCATCCGCTGGTGATGTTGGTTTCGATCGCGGCGATCATCACGATCGCGGTGCAGTTTCTGTTCTACTTCAACGTCTTCTGGAGCATGTTCAAAGGCAAGAAGGCCGGCGGACAATCCCTGGGAAGCAACCACGCTCGAATGGAACACGGCGACGCCACCGCCGCACGACAATTTCGCGGGCGTGTTGCCGACTGTCTATCACGGACCGTACGAGTTTGCCGTTCCGGGAGCTCCGAAAGATTTCGTAATGCAAACTGATAGCGGAAGCAGAGGTGCCAAGCGGTAATGGCCACAATGGTCACAAGCACTAGACCAGTAACTAAAAAGGGCGCCGGGCAGTGGTCCAGGACTTCCGGGACCAAACGGAAACGGCTCGAAGCGACGGCGACGAGTTTCGCGATCCCGACTCGACAGGCGAATCGTTACCGGATCGGAATGTGGGTGGGCCTCGCTTCGATCGCGATGATGTTTACGGCGCTGAGCAGCGCGTACATCGTCCGCTCGGCGTACGGCGAACGATTGGTTCCCGCTGCCAATGCCGCGGGTGCTGTTTGTGAGCACCGCGTTGATTCTGATCAGCAGCGTCACGATCGAAGTTGCGCGACGAAAACTGAAGCAGCGTCGTCGCGGAAGCTTACTCGCAGTGGTTGTTGCTGACGGCGTTGCTTGGACTTGCGTTTCTTGCGTTCGCAGTTGATTGCCTGGCGACAACTGGCGGCGCAGGGAATTTACGTCTCCGAGCAATCCGCACAGCTCTTTCTTCTATCTGCTGACGGGCGCGCACGCGGTGCACCTTGCTAGGCGGACTGCTGGCTCTGCGTTTTCTATGGCTGCGCTCGCGGCCGACATCGGACGAAACAGCCGGTGGACGCGAAACGACAGGCCGTCGGCCGATGCAGTATCGATTTACTGGCATTTCATGGACGCTCTTTGGATCTACCTATTCCTACTCCTATTCCTCTGGAGGTGACAGGTGAGCACTGAAGCACGTGCAGAACATTTTCCGGCAGTGGATTGGGACGGCGGCGCCTTCCCTTATCGCGTCGGCCATCGCAAGTTGGGAATGTGGTTGTTCATCGTTTCCGACTCGCTGACGTTTTCCGCGCTGCTCATTGGCTACAGCTATCTGCGCGCGTCGAACGTCTGGCCGACGCCGTTTCCGTTCTATCCGAGCATCGTCTTTTCCTCGGTGATGACGTTCTGCCTGCTGTCGTCGAGCTTGACGATGGTGTTTGGCGTGTCGGCTTCGAGCAAGGGCGACAAGGCAAAGGCGCGGAAGTGGATCCTGGCGACGATCGTCTTCGGCGTCGCCTTTATCGTGCTCCACTTGATCGAGTGGCAACACCTGATGCACGAAGGACTGCGGCCGTTCTACCTGCCTGAACATTGGGTCCAGGCGTTTACGACCACTGACGGCGTGCCGCCGATCACCGCTGTTTGGCGCGACGTTCTTCGCGATCACCGGCCTGCACATGTTTCACGTCGCGACCGGCGCGATCTACCTGCTGGTTGTCGCGGCTGCGCGATCAAGAAACTGAAACATGAAGACGTCGAGATCAGCGGTCTTTACTGGCACTTCGTCGACCTCGTGTGGATGTTTGTGTTCCCGCTGATTTACATCATGTCGGTTGATATCGGCGGACATCTGGCTGGCATTAAGCCACTGCGGAGGGAATCGAAATGAATGCAGACGCACACGCTGAAGAACATTTTGCCGGCAGCTAACAAGCTGTTCATCTCGATCTGGGTTTGGCTGGTGGTGCTGACGCTGATCGAGATCTTCCTGGCTTACAAGCCGATGCCGATCCACTTCATGCTGACCGTGCTGCTCGGTCTGTCGATCATCAAGGCGGCGCTGATCGTGGCCTACTTCATGCACTTGAAGTTTGAGCGGCTGAGTCTGATTCTGACGATTGTGCCGATGCTGGTAGTTTGTATCTGCCTGTTGTTTGTGTTTTTCCCGGACAGTTTCCGGTCGGCTGGATTGCGCTATCAGTTCAAGGAACCGCCGCCAGTCGCGCCGGCGCCGGTTGAGGAACCATAATGAATTCGCGTTGGTGGCGACGTTGTTGGTTTTGATCGTGCTGGCGGCTGGCAGTCTGTGCTGCTTCGCGAATGTCGACGCTGGCGGCGCAGTGTTCGATGTGCCGGGCCGTCTTGACCAGCGTCCAGCAACGCGCGCTTCATTCGCAGCTTTAATATCGGCGTGCTGGTGCTGTTGGTGCCGCCGGTGACGATCTTCTGTTCGATCTTTATGCTGTTGAGGCGTTATCGAGGAAATGACTGACGATAATCCTCTGGCTCTCGACGTTGAAAAACGCACGACGCGCGGTCGTGCTTGTCCGCGCTGCGGCGGCAAGATCATTCCTTCGAATCGTGCGGTCTACCAGTCGACGCGCGAATCCGGAAGCGGCTCGTTTCCGTTCTGGCAGTGTGAAAGATGCGGCTATGAAGAAATCGGCGAGCGCAAGAAGCCGGCCGGAAAAGCGAAGCACTAACAAGTACAACCGGATGAGCAAAGAACTCGGACTGCTAAATTTTCTCTGCATTCTGGTCGGCGCTGGGTTTTCTGGCGATGATCATCATCAGCGCGTTTCCTTCGGGCGACTTTTTCACGACCGACAATCTGTTCATCATCACTGTCTGTCTGGTGATGGCGCTGCTGTTTGCCATCAATCCGCTGCTTTACCTGAAGTCTGAGGGAAGTTGCCGGTGCCGTTTATGAAGAAATCGAGCTCGTCGGCGGCTGCCGCTGTTGCGGAGGCAGGACCGATTGGGGCCAAATCAAATCGACCACGCCGCCGCTACTCGACGCCAAAGGCCGCGCGGTCCCCCCGGACGTAAAGCCATTGTCAGCCGGATGAAGCCAGCCGGAAGTTAAAGGACGCCTGAGATCGTTTTTCCATCGTGGATGAACTCACCAGAAAAGTCCTGAACAGTTTTGCGCACTGGCGCAAAGAGACGCTCGATCTGCACGAGTTGTTCGAAGCCGGCGGCAACGATCCCGAAGCGCGCACGGCTGTGTTCGATATCGTCGAGCGGCTGGTGAGGGAAGGCCTGCTGAACGAAGAGGGAAACGACTTCTATTCGTTGACCGAGAAGGGCAAGCAGGCGCGAAATGAAGTTCCGCAAAGGCGCAAAGACGCAAAGGACAGCGAGTCAGCTAGCCCTTTGCGATGTGCCTTTTCTTGCGTCTTTGCGCCTTTGCGGGAACTTCATTTGCTTTAACTCTTGATGTCTGATTACATCTCTTATCTGCCGCACCTGAACGCTTGTCTGAATGGCACGAGCGCGGTGCTGTTATTCTCCGGATACTCGTTCATCAGATCGCGCAATGTCGCTGCGCATCGCACGTGCCAGATCGGCGCGCTGGTCGTTTCGCTTCTTTTCCTGGCTTCGTATCTCACGTATCACTATCACCACGGCGCGACGCGTTTTCAGGGCACGGGTCTGGTCCGTCCGATCTACTTCACGATCCTGACCAGCCACACTATTCTGGCGATCGTGATCGTTCCGCTCGTGATGCTCACCTTCTATCGCGCGTTTCGCCACGACTTCACGCGTCACCGGCGCATCGCGCGCATCACGTTGCCGCTCTGGCTCTACGTGTCGATCACCGGAGTGATCGTTTATCTTATGCTTTACCAGATCTATCCTTCCTGAAGTTGGATCTCTTTCGCATGGCTGATAAGGGCAACGGCAATCATCCGGAGATAAGAGTGTCTGAAGTGCGCAAACGCGCGCCCGGTTCTGGGCCGATCCTGCTGCTTGCGATCCTCTTCGTCGCCGCGACTTTTCTGGCCTGGTATTTCACCTGGTTTGGACGCGAGCTCTCCGACGCCGACATCTCGAAGTATCTGGACGACGAGAAAAACCCGCGTCACGTGCAACACGCGCTGCTCCAGATTCAACAACGCATCGAGCGCGGCGATCGCAGGCGCGAAGAATTGGTATCCGCAGTTGATCGCGCTGAGCGGCAATCCGGAAACAGAGTTTCGGCTGACTGTCGCGTGGGTGATGGGGTTTGATAACCAGTCGCAGGAATTTCATCAGGCGCTGTTGAAACTGGTCCAGGACCAGGAGCCGATCGTGCGTCGAAATGCTGCGCTGGCGCTGGTGCGATTCAACGATGCGAGTGGCCGTGAAGAGCTGTCGTCGGTGCTTAGGCCTTACGCGGTGAAAGCGCCTGTGGATGGTGTGGTTGCGAGTAGTTTGCAGGAAGGCGCAACGATGGCGCGCGGCGCGCTGCTGGTCGCGCATTCAACAGCCTGACGGAACGTTCGTGGAGTTGCGATCGCCGTTGCCGGGCGAATGAATAAGATCCTTAAACCGAACGGGTCACAGGTTTCGCGTGGATGACGAAATATTGAGCTTGAATTCTGACGAAGACAGTGTTTGGGAGGCGCTGCGTGGATTATCGCTGATCGGGCGTTAAAGAAGATCTTCCGCTGATTCAGAGCTACACGGAGTCGTCGGCTGCACGGATCAAGGAGCAGGCAAACCTCACCGTAAAATCAATTCAAAGCAGGGCGAATTAAGCTGGCTAAGCTGGTGGGGGCGGTGGCAGATCCGGAAGTGTGATTCCGTGCAGCGCTTCCCAGTCGTCAGTTGGGACCATCTCGATCGCATCCCACGGACAACCGTCGAGAAACGCGCCATCAGGACCTTTGCTGGTACACTTCTGACAGCCAATACAGAGGTAGGGATCTACTTCGATTCTTCCAAACGGCGGATGGTCCTCGTCCGGCACCCAAAACATGCATGCTTCGATCGGACAATATTCGATACAGGCCGGCGACCCGGAGCAACCGGTGCAACAATCAGTGGTGATCGCCAGTATGCGTGGTCGCTTTTTGCGCGTGGCTTTTCCGTCGCCCTCAGACATCGGCCAGTGTTTTTCTACGATGTCGAACATCCAGTCTTGATCCTCATGTTCGTGTTGTCAGATCGTACCTCGACTCTAACATAGCTTTGCGGATTTCCTCAACGATTTGTGTCGATTGGGGTCCTTGGCTTGCTGCCTGTGCATTACTCGAGTTACAAGTAGAGTAAGACCAGGACGGGAGGAAACGAACATGGAGATAGTAACAGGTGTATTTAAATCGAGGGCTGAAGCGAAGAAGTAGTTAAACAGTTACGAAGTTTGGGAATACCGGAAGAACGAATCGGGTTGATAACACCGGGGACGGATGCAGACCAAGTGCGGGTTGGCGTGCCCGTCACCGATACGGAAGAGCCGGGCATGGGCAGGGCGATGGGCGCCGCGGTCGGAGGCGCGATGGGCGCAGCAGGAGGCGCGACGCTAGGCCTGGCAGTCGCGACTCTCGCCATACCCGGCGTTGGACCAGTGCTGGCATTTGGCGTGGTTGGCGCGGCGTTGTTGGGCGTTGTCGGCGCTGCGGCCGGAGCTGCGGTGGGCGATCAGATTGAGGAAGAACTCGGCGAAGGCGTGCCGCACGAAGATCTTTTCGTTTACGAAGACGCTCTTCGGCACGGACACTCGGTCGTCATCGCGCACGTCACCGACGATCAGGAAGATGGCGCTCGCGAGATAATTGAGAATGCAGGCGCAGAAGACATCGAAACGCTGCGCGAAAACTGGTGGAACGAGGTAAGAGAAGAAGAGCGAGCCCACTATCATAAGGACGGCCGCGACTTCGATCGCGATGAAGCAGAGTACCGGCGCGGTTTTCAAGCCGCGTTGCACCCAGCGCGAAGAGGACGCGCATATAGCGACGTGGAAGACGAGCTGTGTACCATTTACGCGACTACGCCCGGCGCGGGGCCCGGCACGGAGCTTGACACTAGCTTCCGCGAAGGGTATGAACGCGGACTGGCTTATCACAATAAACGTGGAGAGAGGCGCGACGATTGAGAGACTTCCTGTTGAACGCCGCGGTCCTGATCGGGATTCTGGGACTCAGCGCGTTCATCACGAGTTGGTTTACGCACAAGATGTATATTCGTTGTGCAGCATGCGGCACTCTTAACGCGCGCCGGCGCGAAGAGTGCCGCTCTTGTAAGACAAGACTTTAGTCTCCCGCAAAGGCGCAAAGACGCAAAGGCAAACCAAGATTACTCATCCTCGTAGCGTTGTCTCTCCTTTGCGTCTTTGCGCCTTTGCGGGAAACTTCTCAAACCTACAATGACAACACCTATACCTACCGAATGGCGAACGCACGCCGAGATCACCGATTACGTCGAAACACCGAATTATGCAGATACGATTGCCTACGCGCGCCGCCTCGCGGATGCTTCTCCGGCGATCGAGTATCGCGGCTTTGGTCATAGCGGACAGGGACGCGAGCTGCCGTTGCTGATCGCCTCTGAAACCGGCACGTTCACGGCGGAAGCCGCACGGGCGCAAAACAAGGCAGTTGTTCTGATCCAAGCCTGCATTCACTCCGGCGAACCTGACGGCAAA
This sequence comes from uncultured Acidobacteriota bacterium, assembly GCA_963770215.1. Classification (GTDB taxonomy): domain Bacteria; phylum Acidobacteriota; class Blastocatellia; order Pyrinomonadales; family Pyrinomonadaceae; genus PSRF01. Next base: position 122,577 of record CAVYOP010000002.1, on the reverse strand, counting down.
GACGCCGGTTTCGCTTTGTTGCGCGACATCGCCATCACCAAAACCGACGCCGGCCTGCTCGAAAACGTCGTGTTGCTCTTCATTCCGATCTACAACACCGACGGACACGAACGCTCCAGCCCGTACAATCGCATCAACCAGAATGGTCCAGAGGACATGGGCTGGCGCACAACCGAGCACGTACCAAAATCTCAACCGCGATTACATGAAAGCCGACACGCCGGAGACGCGCGCGTGGCTGCAACTGTGGAACGAGTGGCATCCCGATCTGTTCATCGATTGCCACGTCACCGACGGCGCTGACTATCGCTGCAACATCACTTACCATCACGAACATCACGCCGGCGTTGACAATGCGATCGTCGCCTGGGAACGAGATGTTTTTGGCGGCCACGTCGCGCCGGCAACCGACGCAGCCGGGAATGTGATCTCGTGGTATCTCGAATTTATCGACAACCGCGATCTGACACTCGGCACGCGAGACTTCAACGGCTCGCCACGCTTCTCGACGGGATATGTTCCGATCAGGAACCGTCCCGGCATTCTGATCGAGACGCACATGATCAAAGACTACCGCTCGCGTGTGATCGGCACTTACGACTTCCTGCGCGCCGCGCTCGACGAAGTCAATCGCGACCCGGAGCGACTGCGCCAACTCGGACGCGCAGCAGACGAACGAACCGTCACCGCAATTTAGCGATCGATCACAAGTCTTTCCGCTCGATTTCGAGCTCACCGACGAACCAAACGCCGTTTCAACTGAAAGCTTTTAATTACGAAACCGATGCAGAGCGATGTGTCCGGCGATCTGCGCGTGGTCTATGGCCGCGAGCCACTCGATCTGACTGTGCCGATGTATGACAACTTTCGTCCGACTCGCGCTGTCTCGCCGCCGGTTGCGTACATCGTTCCCGTGCAATGGAGCGACGTTATCGAAGTATTGAAAGCGCACGGCCTGGAGTTCAGACACTCGCCGAGGCGAAAGAGATCGAAGTCGAAGTTTATCGCTTTAAAAATATCGTTTGGCCGGCGGGACCGTTTGAAGGACGGCACATGCCGCGTTTTGAAGTCGAACAAACAAAAGAGAAGCGCGTCTTCCACGCCGGATCGGTCGTCGTGCCGGTGGCCCAACCATTAGCGCAGCGTGGCGTTGAATTTGTTGGAGCCCGAAGCGCCTGACTCGTTCGCGCATTGGGGTTTCTTCAATGCGATATTCGAAGAGAAAGAATACGGCGAGCCTTATGTTCTCGAAGCGCTGGCGCGTGAGATGTTGGCCCAGGATCCTGCCCTCAAGCAGGAGTTTGAAGCGTTGCTCGCAACCGACGCAGAGTTCGCCGCCAGTCCGTACGAGCGCTTGCGGTTTTTTCACAAACGTTCGCCCTACTGGGATCCACAAATGAATCTTTATCCAGTAGGGCGAATCACAGGTATGCTCGATCTACCGTTTCTTTAAAGTTGAGTGACGCCCGACCTTTCGGTTCGTCAAGAACGATAGCGCCGGGCGCCGAGCAGGGCAAACAGTGTGTTCGTTTGCCTAAACGACAGTTCGTCGTCCTCCGATTATGTTAATAAGCAGCACCACGAGTGCTAACACCAGTAACAGATGAATGAACCCACCAACCGTGTAGCTGCTCACTACGCCGAGTAACCACAGGACCAACAGGATTACAAAAATCGTCCAAAGCATTTCGTTCCCCTCCTTTTGTCAACCACGTCCCAAGTATTCGTTGTTACACAAAAGCAATCGCCATCTCCTTGAGCAACGAGTATGCCGCCACTTTTCACGCCGTTTTTCTGCGATTTTGCGCGATTGTGCGTATGAAAACATGTCACTGATCTGTGTTCAGTGGCCGATTTCAAAAAATAATTCAGCGTTCTCTGCGTCTAATTTGCGAAAACGCAGAGAACGCTGAGAGCCGCAAGGACGCTGAGGCAATTCCCAGATTTCACGAAGTTGTTCTGGACTTCGCGCGTGGCTCGCTGGTAAAGTTACCGAGGCGTTCGCCGGCAGCGAACGCCTCGGTGTTTTAAGAGCCCTGTCTCAGTTTTTCGCGTGCGGGTCCTTCCATAGAAGTTCCGTCGCTTTCCTAACCCCGATTCTTTGCGTTGTTGAATTTTTATCGGCCTCCGGAATATTTCCGGCGGCGACTTGGAGGTTTTTTTGTATGCCCACCCCCACGCCACGCGTATCGGTTCGCACTCGCCGAGTCGCACTGATCACGCTGGCAGTTATCAGTTTCTCCCTTGTCATTGCCGCAACGATCGTCACCTACCAGCGCCACCAACCCCCGGTGCAACGGATTAACTATTCACAGCTTTACAGTCTGGCTGAAGTCGGCGGCGCAATTGCGCTACAAGTTGAAGGAGAGACACTGACGGTCACGCGAAGCGACGGTTCGCTCGTCGAAGCGACCGTGACCGGTGAAGTCGCCGCAGAACGAAGTCGTACAACTGTTTCGCAAGAACAATGTGCCGGTCGAGTTTCGGCCGGTGCAGCCGGGCTTTCTCGTGAGCTCGCTGAACTGGGCTGCTGCCGGTGCTCACGCTCGCGTTCATCGGCTTCGCGGGTTGGCGAATTTATTCCAGCATGAGCGGCAAAGGCTCGTTTGAGCTGACCGATCACAACGGCCAACAGAATGTTGGCTTCGACGACGTCGCCGGTGTTGACGAAGCGCGCGCCGAGTTGAGCGAGACGATCGAGTTTCTCCGCAATCCGGAACGGTTCAGCCGCCTCGGCGGACGAGTGCCGCGCGGGATTCTGCTTTATGGCCCGCCGGGAACAGGCAAGACTTTGCTCGCGCGAGCCGCGGCGAAAGAAGCGGGCGTGGCGTTTCTCGCCGCGTCGGGATCGAGTTTTCAGGAGAAGTTTGCCGGACTGGGCGCTGCACGCGTCAGACATCTTTTCGCGAAAGGCCGAAAGCTCTCGCCGTGCATCATCTTTATTGACGAAGTCGACGCACTCGGACGGCAACGCGGGCGCGGTGGCGACTCTGCTTCAGCCGATCAGGATCAGACGCTCAACCAGTTGCTCGTCGAGATGGATGGCTTCGATCAGTCGAGCGCCGTCGTCGTGATCGCGTCGACGAACCGTCCCGACATTCTCGATAAAGCGCTGACGCGTCCCGGACGTTTCGATCGCGAGATCGCGGTGGACCTCGCCGACGTCAACGGCAGGGAAGCGATTCTGAAAGTCCATGCGCGCAATCTGAAACTCGAGGAAGGTCTCGATCTTCAATGGATCGCGCGCGGCACGCCCGGTTTCTCCGGAGCGGAGCTGGCGAACCTGATGAACGAAGCGGCGATTGCCGCCACTCGCGACGACTCCGAAGCGATTGGCCGCAAGCACGTCGAATTCGCGCGCGATCGCATCCTGATGGGCGCCGAACGCCAGGGCTTTATGATGGACGAAGACGAGCGTTATGCGACCGCAGTTCACGAAGCGGGCCACGTCGCCGTTGGATTAGCCGTGGAGAACGGCGATCCGATTCACAAAGTCTCGATCCTGCCGCGCGGACGCGCGCTGGGCGTCACGCAGTCGCTGCCGGAACGCGATCGGTTTATGAAAAAACGGGAGTACCTCGAAGATCAGATCGCCCTGCTGCTGGGCGGGCGCGCGGCCGAACAGATCCTGCTTTCAACGATGACCGCGGGCGCTTCGAACGACATCGAGCGCGCGGTGGAGATCGCGCGAAAAATGGTGAGCGAGTTTGGCATGAGCCGGCTGGGTCCGATTCACCTCGGGAACAGCGATCAGCCGCACAGCCAGAGCTTGCTGGACAAGATCGAGGACGCTACGAACGAACTGATCAATGGGCAACTCGAAAGAGCGCGCGACATTGTCGATGCGGAGCGTGAGTCGATTGGACGTTTGGTCGAGTTGCTGATGGAGCGCGACACGCTCGACGCCGACGAGATCCTGAGCTGTTTCCGCGGCAGTAAAAATGTGAAGGCGGCCTAACCGCCAAGCGACGCCGATACATGAACGGCCTTGTTGGTTTTGTTCGAGGTCACAAGGGCAACGCCGCCAAAGATCAATAGGGCAGCGACGATCGTGCGGTAGTTCCACTGTTCGCCGAGCAGAAGCGGCGCGAAGCCGAACGCGATCAGCGGTTGCAAATAGATGTAGATGGCAACCGTGCTCGGCGACACGCGCGTCAACGCGTAGGCGTTCAGGTAATACGCCCCGACGGTCGGCAAAAGAATGATGAATGCGAGCGCCGCCCAGACGCTCCCATCGACAGCCGCCAGGTTCTCCTGCTGTAACGAGTAGATCCCAACCGGAATAGTGATCAGCAAGCCCACCAGAAAGATCCACGTAATCACATTTAACGCGCCGTATCGTTCGTAGAGAGTTTTCGAGATCACGATATAAGATCGCGTAGAGGAACGAATTGATCAGGATCAAGACGTTGCCGGTGGTGGTTTGCGTCGAGAGATCCGCGCGCGTCGGATCGATCAGGTAAAGCACGCCGGCGGCGGCCATCAGAATTCCGCCCAGGCTTTTAAACGACCAGCGGTCATAGCCAAACAAGATGCTGATGGTCAGCGCGTAAGCCGGGATAGTGGTGCTCAGGATCTCCGCGTTAATGACCGTCGTTAGTGACAGTCCTTTCACGAACAGAAACTGGTTGCCGACGATGCCCAACAGGCTGCACATCGTCAGCAGGACGATGTCTTTTGTCCGCATTCGCAGCAGCGGGGTCAAACGGCGTTGCATTAAGGCGAGAATCAGCGCGGCGCCTGTGATCCGCAGCGAGACGAGGCTCGTGGGCGACATCGAGCGCAAAACGACCTTGCCGAAGATGGGCCAAATTCCGAAGAGAATTTGGACGGCGATGAGTGCGAGATGCGGCGCGAACTCTGTTGACTCATACCACGAGGTAGAGCGGATTCTCGAGTATCTTCTTGAAGGTTTGCAGGAACTTCGCGCCGGTCGCGCCGTCGATGACGCGGTGATCGCACGACATCGTGACGCGCATCATCTGTCGAACGACAACTTCGTTGTCGCGCACGACGGGCTTCGGCGTCATGGCGCCGACGGCGAGTATCGCGCCTTCAGGCGGATTGATCACGGCGGTGAACTCGTCGATGCCGAACATGCCCAGGTTGCTGATCGAGAAAGTGGCGCCGGTGTATTCCTCGGGCTTTAGTTTCTTCGAGCGCGCGCGTTCGGCAAGCTCGCGCACTTCGCCGGCGATCTGGCTCAATGATTTTTGATCGGCGGCACGAACGACCGGAGTGATCAGTCCGTCTTCGATCGCGACGGCGACGCCGATGTCGGCGTGTTCGTAGTAGCGGACGAACTTGTCCTGGAACGAGGCGTTGACTTGCGGATGCTGCATCAGGGCCGCGGCCGCGACTTTGATAATGATGTCGTTGATGCGAGATTTTTAGATCGGGATCGAGCGCTTTGATGCTTTCGCGCATTTCGGCGGCGCGGTCCATTTCGATCGTCGATGGTGAGAAAGAAGTGCGGCACCGGGCCGATCGACGTGACGAGTCGCTTGGCGATCGTCTTGCGAATTTCGGTTGCTGGCTCGTCGCGATAAGCGGAAGCAGTCGGGAACAGCCGCTGGTTGACTAAGGCCGGCTGCTGAGCGTTTTGGCTTACTCAACGCGGCTTCGATGTCTCTCTTAATGATGCGTCCGTTTGGTCCACTGCCTTGAATAGAACGCAGATCCAAGCCTGAATCTGCTGCTATACGTGCAGCAAGCGGAGAGACAATAATTCTTCCTGAATTCGTGTTAACAGCTTGCGGCTCGGGTGGTGGTGGCGCGGCCGCGGGCTTTTCAACGGGGGCCGATGCTTCGGGGGCCGGTGCTTCTTCGTTTTTCGGCCGGGGCGGCAGGAGCTTGCTGGAGCTTCGGACAAAACTGACGCGATGTCTTCGTTCGGCTCGCCGATGACGGCGATGAGCTGCCCGAGCGGCGCGGATTCGCCTTCGTTAATCAGGATCTTGCGCAGGACTCCATTCGCCAGCGCCTGCATTTCCATCGTGGCTTTATCGGTATCGATCTCGGCGAGTGGCTCTCCCATGGAGACCTTGTCTCCCTCTTTCTTCAACCATCTCGCAATCTGTCCCTCCTCCATCGTGGGGGAGAGCTTGGGCATGATTACCTTACTGGCCATTCGGCTTCCTTATTCCTGTGATCCTGTGATTAATCCAGATAAGCGACTTCTTTTACGGCCGCGATGATCCTCTCAACGTCCGGCATCGCAAGCTGCTCGAGATTCTTCGCATACGGCATCGGCACGTCAGCGCCCGACACGCGCTTGACCGGCGCGTCGAGATAGTCAAACGCCCGCTCCATGATCTGGTGACTGATCTCGGCGTTCACGCTGCAAATCGGATGCGACTCTTCCGCCAGCACTACGCGGTTCGTCTTCTTCACTGACTCGATAATCGTGTCGATGTCGAGCGGCCGGATCGTGCGCGGATCGATCACTTCGCACGACACACCTTGCTCTTGCAGCTTCTCGGCGGCTTTCAAAGCAATGGGAACCATCAACGAACGCGCGACGATCGTGCACGTCCGTTCCTTCGCGCTTCACGTCGGCGACGCCGAGCGGGATCGTGAAATCCGGATCGTCCGGCACCTCGCCCTTGTTGCCGTACATTCGTTCCTGTTCGATAAAGATCACCGGATCGTCGTCGCGGATCGCCGACTTCAACAATCCCTTTGCGTCGGCCGGCGTCGAAGGCATCACGACTTTCAGGCCGGGAAAATACGCGTACCACGATTCGAGCGCCTGCGAGTGCTGCGATGAAACCTGGAACGCCGATCCGCCTGGACCGCGAAAAACGATCGGGATATTGAACTGGCCGCCCGACATGTAAAGCATCTTGGCGGCGGAGTTGATGATCTGATCCGTGGCGAGGATCGAGAAGTTGAACGTCATAAACTCGATGATGGGCCGCAGCCCGGCCATCGCCGCGCCGACTCCGAGCCCGGCAAAACCCAGCTCGGTGATCGGCGTATCGATTACTCGCTTGTCGCCGAACTCCTTCAGAAGCCCGCGGGTGACTTTGTAAGCGCCATCGTATGCGGCGACTTCCTCGCCCATGATGAATACCTTTTCGTCGCGGGCCAACTCTTCCCGGATCGCCTGATTTAGCGCTTCGCGTATCGTAAGTGTCGACATCTTTTACTTGGTTTTGTTCCTGGATGGATCGATGGGATTGGCGTACACGTCTGTGTACAGATCTTCCGGCGGCGGCAACGGGCTCTCCTCGGCAAACCGGACCGAGTCCTCGACCTCTTCACGCACTTCTTGATCGAGCTTGTCGAGCGTCTGCTGGTCAGCGATTTTCTCTTCGAGCAGACTGGCCGCGAAAAGCCTGATCGGATCGCGTTCCTGGTATTTCTCGATCTCCGCGCGCGTACGGTAGTTGCCGGGGTCAGACATCGAGTGGCCCATGAAGCGATAGGTGCGGATTTCGAGCAAGGTCGGCAGCGTAGTCTTTGCGTGCGCGTTCGACCGCTCGCAACGTTGCTTCGCGAACCGCCAGCACGTCCATGCCGTCGACGAATTCCGAGGCCATTTCGTAAGCACAAGCTTTCTGCGCAATCTCGCGCAGCGACATCGCTCGCTCGAGCGAAGTGCCCATGCCGTACTGGTTGTTTTCGCAGATGTAGATGCAGGGAATTTTCCAGAGCTGCGCCATGTTCAGCGACTCGTGGAAGGCGCCCTGGTTCACTGCTGCTTCGCCGAAGAAACAGAGCGTGACCTGATCCGTGCCCTGGTATTTCGAAGCGAAGGCAGTCCCGGTCGCAAGTGGAATCTGGCCGCCGACGATGGCGTGGCCGCCAAGGAAATTGAGCTCCTTGTCAAACATGTGCATCGAGCCGCCTTTGCCCTTGGAGCAGCCGGTGACCTTGCCGTAAAGCTCGGCCATAATCGCACGGGCTGACATGCCTTTCGCGAGCGCCTGTCCGTGCTCGCGATAACTGCCGAGAACGTAGTCGTCTTTGCGAATCGCGGAGATCGAGCCGACGGCGACTGCCTCCTGGCCGATGTAAAGATGACAGAAGCCGCCGATCTTGCCGGCAACGTAAACTTCTGCCGCTTTCTCTTCGAAGCGGCGAATCAGGATCATCTGGCGATAGAGATCGAGCAATTCGCCAGGCTTCAGATCGTGGAAGCGATCTTTCTGGCGTTCTTTTGCCTGGTCTCTCTCTTTGGCCAGTTTCTTCTTATCGACGTCAGGGGGTGGATCGATTACGCCGGTCGAGCTTTGTTCTTCCGCTCCGGCTGCTGTGGGCGGTGCTGCTGATTGTTTGCTCATGGGTTGAAGCGAGGAATTATAGCCCGTAGACCACAAAAGGCACAAAAGACACAAAAGGCACAAGAAGAATTCTATCTTTGTGCCTCTTGTGATTCTTGTGCCTTTTGTGGCTTAAGTCATCATGTCGATCGAGGTGACACCGGCTTCGGCAACCGTGAGGACGGTCTTTCTGCTGTGCTTATCCTGCTGCATCCGGCGCGCGGCAGGCGCGTCAATAACTCTTCGCTCGTCTCTCCATCCTCCGGAAAACACGCGACGCCGATACTCACGCCCAGCCCGATCATCGTCCCTTCCCGAACGGAGAACAACTGCTCCTCGACCGCATTGCGTATACGCTCGCAAATCGAAGACGCCATCTTGTCGAAGCCATCGGCATGATTGCCACGAACTCGTCGCCCGCGTAGCGCGTCAGGATGTCCATCTGCCGCAGCTCGCGGCGCATGACTCCAGCCACGCTCGCCAGCAGACGATCTCCCGTCGAATGGCCGTATTGGTCGTTGATCACCTTGAAATCGTCGATATCCATGCAGATCACCGACAGCGACTCGCGGTTCATTCGCTGGCACTCGGCAATGCGCTGTTCGAGCATCATGTAGAACCCGCGCGCGTTCGGCAGCTCAGTCAACGGATCGACGAGGGCGCTTTCTCGCGTCTTTTCATACGTCAGCGCATTGTTCAGCGCGCTGGACGCGTGCTGGCAAACCGATTCGAGCAAACGCACGTGTTCGGACGTGTAGGACGTTCGGCTTTGCGAATACAACGCGATCGCTCCGAACGCGCCGTCCTCACGCAACAACGGCGACGCAAGGATGCCGCGAAAGCGTTTGACGATCTCGTCCGGGATTCCGACCAGGTCGAGCTCGGGACTCGCATTGCACATCGAGCGAGAGTTGGCGATTACCCAACCCGTAATCCCGTCGCCAATCGTGATGCGGCGGCGCGAGAATAGCTCCGCCTCCGCGCCGACGGCATGCACCGCGACAGCCTTTCCGGAACGCTCGTCGACGAGAAAAATCACACACGTGTCGAACGGCACGATCGAGCGCAATTTGTTGGCGACGAGCGTGACGGTGTCATTCAAATTCAGCGACGAGCCGATTGTCTGCGCGATCTCGTGCAGCGCAAAGACTTCACGTTGCGCCTCGGTGATCGAGCGGAAACCCGATGTCTCATCATCCGGCGCGCCGAGAACGTCCGAAGCGAGACCGGCGTCGGGTTTAGTCGCGGTTTGCAGTGTCGATGGCCGGCGCCGAATCAACCTGCTCCTTAATGTCAGCCGCATCGATCAGCCGGTCGAACTCTTCGACGTGCTCGATAAACGTTTCCACCACCTTCGGATCGAAAGCCGAACCGACCATGCGGCGCAGCAGGCTCAGCGAGTCTTCGCGCTTCATTCCTTTGCGATACGGACGATCGCAGCGCGTGGCGTCGTAGAAATCAACCACCGAGATGATGCGCGCGACGAGGGGAATGCCTTCGCTTTCAGACCTTTTGGATAACCGCTACCGTCCCACTTCTCGTGGTGATAGCGAACGATGTCTTCGACCGGGTAAGGGAAGTCGACACGTTTCAGAATGTCGCCGCCGACGGTCGGATGGATCTTCATCTTCGCAAACTCGGCTTCGGTGAGTTTGCCGGGTTTGTTGAGGATGTACTCCGGAACGGCGAGCTTGCCGATGTCGTGCAGCAACGCGCCCGCGTGCAGCGCTTGAAGCTCGGAATGCGAGACCTTGAAGAGTCTGCCCATCTCCTTGGCGTAGATCTGGGTGCGACGCACGTGACCGTGAGTGGTCTGGTCTTTCGCGTCGATCGCGATCGCCAGCGACTCGATCGTGTTCATGTGGATTATTGACATCTCTTCCACGTGACGACGTTGTTCGGCTTCGGCGCGCTTCACGTCCTGCAAACGGTTTTCGTTGAAACGATAGAGAAAATGGATTAAAGCGGAGAGCAACAGACCGAGCACCCCGTATGAGAATCCTTTTCCCATGATCGCCGCGTAGAACAAGACCGCAGAGGCGGCGCCGGCGAGTTTCGTAGTCAGCGTCCAGACGATCGTCTCCTGCGATGGTATCAACACCAGCCGTCCGCCGGCTTCAAAGCTCAGGAACCAGCTCGTAACGACCGTGCTCAACGCGTACTGAAGCGTCGCGAGCACGAGCACTGGGATCAGGAAGTTGTCGAGTTGCACGCTGCCGTCGGCGACGATCTCGCCGCCTTCCGAGAAAAAGCCGACGAGCACACCGTAAAAAGAGGCAGCAACCGTGGTCGAGATCACAGCCATGCCGACTTTGAGGACGATCTGTCGCCTCGTGGCGAGGCCGTAAGTGGAAACAAAACCGACGAGCGCGGCCAGCAACACCGCCGGTCCCGCGGTGCTCGCAGGCGGTGCGGCGTAGAGCATGACGGCAACGAAGACAAAAGAGTCGGCGATGGATTCGCGCGTGCGCTGCGTGCCGTCAGCGCTGGTGACGAGGACGGTGAAACGGCTGGCAGCCAGGGTCAGCATCAGGAGAATGAGCCAGGACCCGATGCCTTGTTTGCTAAAGAACGCCAGATTGGTCGCGCTGATGACAGCCAACACGAGCAGGGCAAGGCTGGGCACTAGGATTCCCGCCAGGAGAGCCGCGCTCTTCCAGTTAGTTTTCGGCATTAGTGAAGATCGTCCTTCTAAGTCAGAGGGTTCACGCCGCTGGGTAAGTGACTAACCGCCGGGAAGGTGCCAAACACTGTTGGCACACGTGTAAATATAGCGACTACATGAGGTTGTCGTCAAGAATAAGGTTAATCCGTGGGTCTGGAAGTATTCTCGGCGTATCTCGGCGTCCTCTGCGTTGATATGAGCGAAAACGCAGAGAGCGCCGAGTTCAGTTTAGGACATCACCTCAATCCGTGTTTTCTAACTGGGTTGCTAAAGCGCCTGGGTCCGTAACCGGCTGTTTGCACGTGTAATGCTCGCAAACGTACGCAGTCGGTCGTCCGTCGATCAAGGGGCGGTTTTGTAGTAAGGGAAGGTCCAGTGATGCCTCACCAATTGCCGGAGCGACGACCTTGTTCGGTAAATACCGGCGCCAGGTTTCGCGCAGCAATGGCTCGATTTCCTCGGCATTCTGGCCGACGATGGCGACCTCTTTCGGCGTGGAAAGCAGGAAGTCCATGGCCGAGAGAAGGTAGCCGAAACCGGACGGATAGCGACGCGCTTGATCGCCGGTCTCACGAAAGACGGCGATAGCGAGGTTGCGGTAGCGTTCGTTGTCAGTCAGAACAGCCAGGCGCAAAAGCACGTCGGCGGCGACCGAGTTTCCTGAAGGCGTGGCGTTGTCGAAATAGTCTTTCGAGCGCACGATCAGGTTTTCGTGGCTCTTTCCGGTGAAGAAGAAGCCGCCGTTCTCACCGTCCCAAAACTCGTCGATCATCCGGTCGGTCAGCGCAAGTGCTTCCTGCACCCAGCGCGCTTCGCCGGTTGTTTCGTACAACGTGACGAGACCTTCGGCTAGAAACGCATAGTCTTCGAGGTATGCGTTGTACTTCGCGACGCCGTCTTTGTAGGTCCGCAGCAACAATCCGTCCTGGCGCAGGCTTGCGAGGACGAATTCCGCGTTTCGTCGCGCGGCGGCGATGTAGTCGGATCGATTCAGCACGATACCCGCTTCCGCAAAACTGGCGAGCATCAGACCGTTCCACGCCGTGAGGATCTTCTCGTCGCGATCGGGTTTTACGCGTTGCTCGCGCAGGTCAAAAAGGATCTGCCTGCTGCGTGACAGCGACTCTCGAAGATCGTCTAGGGTGACGTTATTCGCCACCGCCACGTCTTCAAGCGTGCGCGTCACGTTAAGAATGTTCTTGCCTTCGAAGTTGCCGCTTTCGGTGATGTTGTAATAGTCGGAAAAGAGCGCTGCGGCAGTGTCTCCGAGCGCGGAGCGGATCTCGTCGCTGGTCCAGACGAAAAACTTTCCTTCGTGACCTTCCGAATCGGCGTCCTGCGTTGAATAGAAACCGCCGGCAGCGTCGGTCATCTCGCGCAGGACGTAGTCGAGGATTCCTGCGACAGTTTCGCGAGACAACTGGCTTCCGGTCACCTGGAAGTGATGAAGATAGAGCCGCGAGAGCAGGGCATTGTCGTAGAGCATCTTCTCGAAGTGCGGCACGAGCCAGCGCGCGTCGGTCGAGTAACGATGAAAGCCGCCGCCGAGCTGATCGTAGATGCCGCCCTGGGCCATCTTTCGGCACGTGTGAGTCGACCATCTCGAGGGCTTCTTTGTTTCCGGTGCGCGCGTAGATACGCAGCAGAAACTCCAAGCGTCATTGACGGCGGAAACTTCGGCGCACCGCCAAAGCCACCGTGTTGCGAATCGTAATTTCTGATGATGCCGACGTAAGCGGCAGTCGAGCAGCTCTTTTTCGATCGGATCGTCAGAACCGCTGCCCTGGCCCAAACGGCGAAGCTCCGTCGAGCAAGTGACGTGCCGGTTTCGGCAATCTCCTGCGGACGCTCACGGTATGCTTCAGCGACGCTGATCAGCACGCGCGGGAAACCGGGCATGTTGTAACGGTCCTGCGGCGGAAAGTAAGTGCCGCCGTAAAAGGGCACGCCATCAGGAGTCAGAAACACGGTCATGGGCCAACCGCCGTGATGCGTCATCATCTGCACGGCGTTCATGTAGATCTGGTCCAGATCAGGCCGCTCTTCGCGATCCACTTTGATGTTCACGAAGTTCTCGTTCATCAGCCGCGCGATCTCTTCGTCTTCGAAAGACTCGTGGGCCATGACGTGACACCAGTGACAGGCGGAATAACCGATGCTGAGCAGCACTGGTTTGTTTTCCGCGCGTGCTTTGGCAAAGGCTTCTTCGCCCCACGGGATACCAATCAACCGGATTGTGCGCGTGCTGGAGTAAGTACGGACTGCTTTCGTGAATCAGATGGTTCGTGAATTCGTGTTGTTCCATTGTGCCCTGCTTGAAGCGCCCTCGCTGCGCGATGTTAGTTCTTGAACCAGTAGGGGGTCTTCCTGGCCCACGTCGTGTTCGGATATTTGCGATGCAGCAGATCGAACGCGGCTTTGGACCACCGACCGGATCTCTTTGTCGGTGCAACCATAGCGCGTCGTCGTGACGGCGAGGTGCAAAGCTTCGGGCACGCGTGGATCGGCAGGCATTCGGTTGGCCCATTGAATTACTTGCACGGGCGATGTAGTTGGGCGCGGCGCCGAGCTCGTGAGTGTGGTCCACTCGCGCTTCGCTGTGGCCATCTCCGCCGCGGAAATGAAGAGAAGAGGCGGTGTCGTTGGACCAGTGAACGACAGCGGTCCGGTCACTCTCGTCTTCCTGTTCTCGCCTTCGGTCACTTGATAAGCATCGCCGCACCACCAGTTGTCACGATAGGAGTCCTGTTGTTGGAGCGGCGTGCGTCGGCCGACGCCGATATCGACAACGGGTTCGAGCCCGGGAGTTTTCAGCCACGCGTAGAGAGCGGCAAGACTTCTTCGCTTGCGGAGTAGTGGCGGAGACATAAGCGTCGAGCAGAGTCGAAAGCTCGGGAATTAGCTCGCGCACGACGGGCACTAATTCGTCAGCGGTTTGCATATCGCCGAGTATCGACCGCACGCAACCAGACGGCCTGTGCCAGATCGCGCCGCAACGGCACGGGCAATGTGGTATTTTCCAGCTGCTTCCTTGAGGACCGCGAGCGGCATTTGGCTTGTTGAGTGCGAGCGCCGGCGTCGTAATCGAAACGGGGTTGATCTTTTAGCGCTTTCATTTCCGCTGCGATTTCGTCGTCGTCGACGGGGATCTCGCGGCCGTCGTCGTTCCAGCTCAATGCTGCGGGAACGCGCGGCGCGTAAGCGAGAAAGTCAGGCAAGCGTCGTTGCGAGTTGCATTCGCTTGCTCGTCAGCAGGTTGAGCGACGACGTGTCAAACTGCGCGCTGTTGTTTTTCAAAAGCTGGTCGAGCAGCGTGCGAGCTTCGTCTTTTTTGCCCGACTCGATGAGCAGGCGAACGGCGCTGAAATCGTGCGGACGCAAATGCAGGTGTGTTTGCGTTTACTTTCAATGCCTCTGCGATCAATTCGCCGGCTTTTGCGTGTTTGGCCGTCTACGTGGCTGAGAGCGGCGATAAGCCACGGCTGCGAGCGCGTTGCTTGCCAGCGTTCGAGCGAATGATCGAATGTGGCGGCGTATTCTGATTGGAAATGTGGCGATCCAGTCTGATAAGATCGTCGCCTTTCAACGGCTCACGGCTTGTCTTCTCGTCGCCTTCGAGATAACTGGTCGAGCAGAACGTTGTGTAATCCCAAAGATCCTGTTTCAGGTTGTCGTTTTGGTTTTTCGCCATTAGCATTTGGGCCAGCTCGTGTCGCCGTTCGTTCGGGCGCAAACGGAGGCGCAGGAGATTCAGCAGGCGAGTTGCGGACGCGTGCAGATCGGAGAGTTTTCTATCGGCAAGGACCTTTGCGAGTTGGCTTTCGGCAGCGGTCAGCGCTTCCTGTGTTGTTTCCGGCGCGCCGAGGCTCGCTTTGCGGATCAATGCGCGCGCGACGAGGTATTGCGCGGTGCGTTGCCACGGCGATGTGTTGTCCGCGGCGATCGTTTCGAACTGTTTTCTGGCCTCGTCGAAATCGGCTGAGTAGAAAGTGGCAGCGGCGATCTGGTAAGCGCGATCGGCGCGCAGCAATGCGTCAACGGTTTGCGGCGCTGCATCGGGAATCGATTTGCCTGTCGAGCAGTTAGCAAAGACCTGATCTTGCGCCTGCACCCAATTCTGCATCTCGGGACTGCCGGCGCCGTATTTTGCGATTCGTTGATTGAGAGTCGCGGCGGCAGTCTCAAACGCATCCTTGTTGCAGTTGACGTAACTCTCGTACTCGTTTGGTTTTTCCCGGGCGCGATAGACATCGATAGTCTCAGGACCTGGCGCGCCGGTAACCTTTTGCCGTGCCGTAAGCCAGACCTTGGTCCAATCTGAATCGCCGTCTTCGGAGTGGAAGTCGAGCCGTTCTCTCCATAACGAAACGAGCGCCTTCTGCTCGGACGGGGTGAAACTCAAACCGGAAAGGTAGCGATACGCGGTGTACAGATAAGAGCGGGCGTAGCTCGGTTGGACCACGCCGATGCGGCCGCCGGCGAAACGTTCCAGCGGGTACGCCGGATGGACGGTGTAGACGAACACCGCTTCGAGCGTGAATGGGCCACAGGCCAGTGCGGTTGTGCCATGCAAAAGAATGATTGCGAGAAAGATCGCGATGAGGCGACGAGTACGGATCATTTCTTAAATGCCTCCAGGGCGCGGTTGAGCGAATCTCGAGACCAGGGATTAGGATTGAAGATGTATAAACGATCGACCGGTGGCGCGTTGATGGGCTCGTCGACTGAAACTCCCACGGAGCTTTGACAAATCGCCGCGTCGAATGGCCGGCCTGATTGGAACCGCCCTCGATCCACGCCCATGCGAAACAGCATCGGAACCGCTTCGTCAATCGGTAGATCGGAGAGCCATTGATCACCGGCGCACCACGAAGCGAGCGCAGTGATTGAAAGAGATGGTAATCGAGGCTTCACCTCGCGCAACAACGCTTTATAGAAACTTCTTTCGGATACAGTTGCGTCAAAGTCAATCTGAACCACGGATATGTTTGATAACGCGGATACATTCGCTATTTCGTCGGCGGTTTTTTGAAGTTGGGCCGAGGATAATGTCGGATGATCGGATTCGATCCTTACAACTGCGATCAATTTCGTGTTCGGAGCGAGCTCGAGCGGTTGGAGACGAGGCCGCGAGACCACGCGATCGCCTTCGAGTCGCAGCGTCTTTGCCAAAAACGCGACGCCGACCTGATCAGTGTTAATGAAGTCGAGTTTTTCCGGACGCTCCCACGCCCAAACAAACACCGGCGGCCCTTTCGCGGGACGCGGACGCAGCGCGAGGATCGAGACGGGCACGAGCACAACTATCAACAACAGCCAGAGCTTGTTCCTCATTATGAATCGCATGTCGAATTCCGAGCAGTGTACCACCACCAATCGGTGCTTTGATATACTCGCAAACAAATGACAGAACGTGAGACTTTAGAATTTGACGTTGTATTTGTGGGCGCTGGTCCAGCCAATCTGGCCGGCGCGTTCCACCTCGCCAAACTCATCAAACAGCACAAAGAGAGTGCCGGCGGCGACGGACTCGGCGACGTGGAGATCGCCGTCATCGAAAAAGGCGCGAGCATCGGCGCGCACATTCTTTCGGGCGCGGTGATGGATCCGAAAGCGCTGCGCGAACTGATACCCGACTTCAAGGAACAAGGGGCGCCGCTCGAAGCAGCAGGTCAACGAGGATTACTTTCTCTATCTCACGTCGAAACATGCGATTCGCTCGCCGATCACTCCGCCGCCGCTCAAGAACCACGGCTACTACATCGTTTCCTTGAACCGTCTCACGGCGTGGCTCGGCGAGAAGTGCGAAGAAGCCGGCGTCAATATCTTTCCCGAGTTTCCCGGCGCCGATCTCTTTACGACGAAGACGATCGCGTCGTCGGCGTCCGCACCGGCGACAAAGGGATCGACAAGGAAGGGAAGCGCGAAATCGAATTACGAACCCGGCGTCGATCTCCTCGCGAAAGTCACCGTGCTGGGCGAAGGCCCGCGCGGCTCACTCACCAAAAAACTTGTCGAACGCCTGAATCTCGACGATGGAAGCGAGCCGCAAGTCTATAGCATCGGCGTGAAAGAGTTGTGGGAACTGCCGGACGATCGCTATCCCGCGGGTCGTGTCACGCACACGCTCGGTTTTCCGTCCGACACACAAACCTACGGCGGCGGCTGGATCTACGGCATGCAGAATCGCGTGCTGAACCTTGGTTATGTCACCGGTCTCGACTACAAAGATCCGCTCATCGATCCGCACGCCGAGTTTCAGATGTTCAAGACGCATCCGTACATCGCGAAGCTGCTCGAAGGCGGCAAGATGATCCGCTACGGCGCGAAGACGATCGCCGCCGGCGGCTATGTTTGCGATGCCTCGCACTTACGCTGACGGCGTCCTGCTCATCGGCGACTGCGCCGGTTTTCTCAACGCACAACGGATAAAAGGAATTCACTCGGCGATCAAAAGCGGCATGCTCGCGGCGGAAACGATCTTCCAGGCACTGCTCGCACGCGATTTCTCGGCGAAACAACTGCAACGCTACGAGCAACTCGTCAACGAGAGTTGGATCATTCCGGAGCTGCGCAAGGTGCGAAACTTCCACGCCGCGTTCAAGCACGGCCGCTGGCTGGCGTTGGTCAATGCTGGTTTGCAATTTGTTACCGGCGGACGCGCCTGGGGAATCTTCGATCGCGACAAATCGCACGCGGGTCACCTGGACATGCAGAAGCTTTCCGCCTACGGCTACAACGGCGACCGGCTCGAACAGCGCTACAAAGACCTGCGCTTCGACGGCAAGCTGACGTTCAACAAGGTCACTGATGTCTATCACGCCGCCGTCGGTCACGACGAAGATCAGCCCGCGCATCTGCACGTGCTCGACACGAATATCTGCTCGACGCGCTGTGCCGAAGAGTACGGCAACCCGTGCCAGCGATTCTGTCCGGCGGCTGTTTATGAAATGGTTGAGGACGGTGGAAACGGGCAAGCCGCCGCTTGCAGATCAACTTCTCAAACTGCGTTCACTGCAAGACGTGCGACATCATGGATCCTTACCAGATCATCAACTGGGTGACGCCCGAAGGCGGCGGTGGTCCGGATTACAAGGGACTCTAAAGAGAATTAGAATGAAGTTTCCCGCAAAGGCGCAAAGACGCAAAGAGAAAGACGCAAAGGCGGAAAGAACCACTGCTAGTATTCCTTTGCGTCTTTGCGCCTTTGCGGGAAACTCACAACTCCCTTTAGGATTCCTCAGGCTTAATCTCGAAGTGGACCCGTCCGCGGATCACTTCTTCCAACGCGATCCGGGTCGGTTTGTGTTTTTGCGGATCGATCTCGATCCGGGGTTGTGCTCCGCGCTGTAGTTGTTTACTGCGCTTGGCGGCGAGGATGATCAGGCGATATTTCGAATCAACTTCCTGTCCAGTGTTTTCACCTTCATTTTCAACCATCTCTGTCGTTGGCACTCGATCTCTCCTTCTTTAAGGGCGCAAAGTCTTTGATAACTTTTTCAACCAGGCTTTCCTGCCTTACGCAACGCGCTCTTTCCGCGTAAATAATCGAGGCGAGCTGGCTTGCCGCCCGCTCGACCTCGTCGTTGATGATTACATAGTCAAACGATGAATACTGCCTCAACTCGTCCGGCGCATTGCGCAACCGCAACTCGAGATTTTCCGGCGAATCGGTTCCGCGCGTGCATAAGCGCTCTTTCAAAAGCTCGTACGACGGCGGCAGGATAAACACGCTCACCGAATCCATTAGCAACTGCCGCACGCTGGCCGCGCCCTGCACGTCCACTTCCAGCACGATATCGATTCCGGCCGCAGTCTTCTCGGCGATCTGCTGTCTCGATGTGCCGTAATAATTCCCGTGCACGCAGGCCCATTCGAGAAACTCGCCGGCCGCGATCATCTCCTCAAACTCTGCCGGGTCCACAAAGAAATACTCGCGGCCGTTTACTTCATTGTGACGAGGGCCACGAGTAGTGTATGAGACAGAATAGCTAAGATTACCCACAACCTCCAGCACGCGCCGGATGAGTGTGCCTTTGCCGCCGCCCGACGGGGAACTAACAACAAATAGGGTGCCGCGTGCCGTGGTGTTGTCGATCTGCGTGGTCGTCGTTTGTAAATCCGTCACTTTACTCGACATTCTGAACCTGTTCGCGAAGTTTCTCGACCTCAGCCTTGATTGCCAGACCCGCTTCCTTGATTGCCAAATCGGTGGACTTGGAAAGAGTGGTGTTCGCTTCGCGATTGAGCTCCTGCAACAGAAAATCGAGCATCTTTCCGGTTTCACCCGGCGCGTCGAGCGCTTCCTGAAACTGGGTCAGGTGACTGCGCAAACGGACCATCTCCTCGCTGACGTCGCTGCGATCGGCAAGATAAGCGACTTCCTGGGCCAGTCGCGCGGGATCGATCTCGACCACTTGTCCGCCGCGGTTCAGCAACTCTCCGATCCGTTTCTGCAGGCGTAAACGATACGACTCGGCGAGACCGTCAGCCGCAGCTTCGATCGTCGGCACGAGCGTCTCGATCTTTTGCACGCGATCGCGTAATTCGGTCTTGAGCGCCTCGCCTTCCTGTTCGCGCATCTTTTCCAGCTCGTCCAGCGCCTGGTCCAACGCGCCGTGCAACGCCGCGCCGACTCTATCGTCGATGCCGTTGCGAGCAGGTTGCAACGCGCCGGGGATGCGCGCGAGCAGGTTGATGTCCAGTTCGCCGCCGATGTCGAAGTCCTGTTGCAGTTGCTTCAGGGCGGTGATGTAGCCGGCGATCAGCGGGCGATTCAATTCGTAGGCGAGTTGCGACGTTCGTTCGAGACTGATCGTGACGTCGACACGCCCGCGAGACAGACGCGAGCTGATGCGTTTCTTGATCGAAGGCTCGAGGGCGGCGAGCTCCGATCCGGCGCGAAGGTGAATGTCGAGGAAACGATTGTTGACGGTCTTGAGGTCAACAGAGACGGCGAAGTCTTCGCCCGTGATCGTCCCCTTGCCATATCCGGTCATGGATTTCATCGTGTCATCTGTGGTTGCAACTCTTCTTCGTCTGCAAACTGAAGCTCGTAAAGTTTTCTATATTGTCCGCCCCGGGCCAGAGTTCCGTGTGAGTTCCTGTTTCTATGATCCGGCCGGCTTCCATCACCACGATCACGTCTGCGCGACGAACGGTCGACAGACGGTGAGCGATTACGATTGTCGTCCGATTGCGGACGAGGTTGGCGATTGCTCGCTGCACCAGACGTTCCGACTCGGCATCGAGTGCCGAAGTGGCTTCGTCGAGAATGAGCACCGGCGCGTTAACCAGGATAGCCCGGGCGATAGCCAGCCGTTGTCGCTGGCCGCCGGAAAGAAAGATGCCGCGCTCGCCGACAATCGTATCGTACCCTTCAGGCATTTCGCGAATGAAGTCGTGCGCGAGGGCGATCCGCGCTGCTTCCTGGATCTCGGCGTCGGTTGCTTCCGGTTTGCCATAAGCGATGTTGTGACGGACTGTGTCGTTGAATAACACGGTCTCCTGTGTGACGAGTGCGAGATGTTTGCGCAGGCTGGAGAGTGTTACGTCGCGCAGATCGACACCGTCCCAGAGCACCGCGCCGGAAGTCGGATCGTGAAAACGCGGCAAGAGCTTCGTCAGCGTCGACTTTCCACCGCCTGATTCGCCGACGAGCGCCACCATCGTGCCGGCCTGGATAGGCAAGTTAATGTCGTTCAACACCGAGCGTGATTCGTTGGCATAACCAAACGAGACGTTGCGCAACTCGATCGCTCGCTGTAACACCGGCAAATCACGTGCGTTCTTTTTCTCTTCGATCGCTGCGTGCTCGTCCATCACTTCCCAAACGTGATGTGCTGCGGCGAGCGCCTGCTCCATGCTGTTTTGCAGTCGCGACAACTTCCGCATCGGATCGTAACTGCGAAACAGGAAGAACAGGAACGTGACGAACTGCGCTGTGTTCATGTTGCCCGCCATGATCTCGCTGTTGCCCAAAGAAGAGCAGGAGAACGATGAACAGCATCCCGATCATCTCGATCGTCGGCGGCGAAGCGCCCGCGATACTCGCGCTGCGCAAGTTTGCGCGAACGATCCTTTTAGCAACGGCGGTGAAGCGATCCGACTCGCGTTTCTCGGCGCGATAGGCTTTGACGATTCCCTGGTTGGCGAGTGCTTCCTGGGCAGTGTCGGTCAGTTGTTTGCTTCCTTCAAAACTCTCGCGCGCGAGGTTTCGCAGTGCTTTGCCGAACTTCGCAGTGAGCAACGCGATGATCGGCGCGATGATCAACGAGCCGAGTGTCAGCCGCCAGCTAAAGTAAAAAGACGCGGACAGAAACGCGATCAGGGTAAAACTCTCGCGCAGCATGTCGCGGATCGTGCTCGTCACCGCCGTTTCGATCGCCGCGGCACTGGAAACCAGCCGCGACACGAGATAGTTCGTCCGGTGGCGTTCGAAAAACGTCGCCGACTGCGCCAGCAGATGGTTGTAGAGATCCTGGCGCAACTTCAGCACCGCCGACTGCCCGATGCGGGCCATCAGGTAGGTCGACAAGTACTCGGCGATGCCTTTGGCGAGGGTGAAGACGATCAACAAGATCGAGATCATCTTCCACGCGCCGAGCGGTGCTTCGGGAATCAGTTTTTGCAGTCCGAAGAGGGTTGCAGTTCGCGTTGAACCGGCTTGAGTGAACGCCTGATCGAAGATCGGCACGATCAGAGCGCCGGTCGCACTCTCCAGCACGCCTACCAGCAACATCGCGAAAGTTGCCAGGGTGAAGATAGGCCAGTGAGGTCTCAGGTACTTTAACAAGCGGCGAAGATCACGCATCTCTGGTTGCTAAAGTCTCCGATCAGTTGCTATAAGGGAAGGGTAGAAGCGGTCCAAATCTAAAGACGAACTATACTTACCCCCACTTAATTGCGTCAAGGCTGCGATCCATTTTGTCGGTGCCTCACACATTGGATGACTACCGATCTGGGTTATACTTTTCCGCGATTTTGAAACAGATCCCCACCGACAGGATCAGGAGACTTGGCACAGCAAGCACCACCAAACAGCAAATACGCAGGTAAACGCCTTCTAATCGCGGACGACGACACCGATATGCGTCTCCTGCTCGCCGAGTATTTTCGGCGGCTCGGTTTTCACGTCGACGAACGCGAAAACGGAATGGCGGCACTCGAAGCAGCTCTCGCAGGAAGATTTGATTGCTTCATCTTCGACGTCTCGATGCCCGGCATGTCCGGACTCGATCTGCTTAAACGCGTTCGCGATCAGAGGCATCCAGACCCCAACCCTTTTCTTAACGGCGCATGACGCGCTCTCCGACAAAGTCGCCGGGTTCGAAGCCGGCGCGGACGACTATCTGGCGAAGCCTTTCAGTCCGCGCGAGCTCGAATATCGCGTCGAAGCGTTGCTGCGGCGCGGCGGCAGTGTCGTGCCCGAACCCGACGGCGAACGGATCGAGGTTGGCGATCTGGTGATCGACAAACGGCGTCACGAAGTGATCCGCGACGGCGATCGCATCGATCTCACGCCGCTCGAATTTCAGATTCTCGAACTGCTCGCGTCCGAGCCCGGCCGCGCCTGGTCCAGAAACGCGTTGCTCGATCGCGTTTGGAGCACCGACTACGAAGGCTACCAACGCAACATCGATCCGCACATCAATCGGCTGCGGAAAAAATTAGAAACCGATCCGAAGAACCCGCGTTACGTACTGACAGTTCGCGGTGTTGGTTATAAGCTCAACGAAGTACCGTAAGATGGTGGTGTCCTAAATCTGAAGAAGGTTTCTCTGCGACCTCTGCGGTTCTCTGCGTTAAATATGCCAAGGTAGTTTTTACGCAGAGCGCGCAGAGAACCGCAGAGGTCGCAGAGTTCAGGACGATTTAGAATGCTTTGGTGGATTGGTTCAGGTCTGATACTGCTTTGGCTAATCCTGCTCGTCGCCCAACAGCGGGGCTGGATTCATCTGCTGTTGCTCTCCGGCATTACCGTGCTCATCATCCAGATTGCCGCTTACCGCAAAACTAAGTACAAGCACCGGTTACGTCAATAATCGGTGTAAAATGCGGCAACAATGTGCGTACTTGAGGCATCAAGAGGTTAATAAGATGACCAGGAGTTCTTTTGCCATGACATACAGATGCATTGGTCAACGCCTCCCGTTCGTGATTATCGCTTGTTTACTATTCGGATCGGTCGCACTCGCGCAACGCGACGTGGAACGCAAGACCGTCGCCATCACCTATCCGTTGGACGAGACGGTAACGGTGAAGTTTCGCGGCACAACGACGCTGCCGCGTCTCAAGGGCGAGGCAAAGGTGAGGCGCGCCGGCCGCCGCGGCACACGCGTCGAATTGAACATCGACGATCTGCCACGCGCGTCAGAGTTGGGTGGCCCGTACACGACTTACATTCTTTGGGCAATCTCGCCCGAAGGACAGGTCGACAACCTGGGCGAGATCAAGCGCAGCGGCAGCTCGTTTGTAGATTCGAAGCTCGATGTAACCACCCCGCTGCAGTCGTTCGCACTGATTCTCACTGCCGAACCGCATTTTCTGATGAAGGTGCCGAGCCGGATGGTCGTCATGGAAAACCTTCCGCCGCAAAAGGCCAACGGCAGCCAGGTCGAGACAGTCGACGTGAGATACATCGGAAACTCCAGCGACTATTTCCGCGACGCGCGAGTGCCGGAAATTGCCGATCGTGATTATCGAGAGACTCCGGTGTCGCTGCTTGGCGCGCGCCAGGCGGTCAGTCTCGCGAAGTACGCAGGCGCTTCGCAGGATGCGCCCGATGAGTTGAAACAGGCAGAAGAACAGTTGCAGGCTGCCGAGCAGGCGTGGCGCTTGAGCCAACCGACAGCCGAGATCGACAGGGAAGCGCGCAAGGCAACTTCGGCCGGTGCACACGCAGAGGAAGTGACAAACGCACGTCGCGCTGCTCGCCTCGCGCGTGAAGAAACGCGCCGTCGCGACGATGCCATTCGCGCCGCTGAACGCAATGCTGACGCGTTGGAGCGTGAAGTGACCCAACTTCGCGCGGCCCTCGAAAAAGAACAACGCGCACGCGAATTGGCAGAACGCGACGCCGGCAGTGCAAACGATCAGTTGCGTGAGAAACGCGTCGAGATCGCGCGTCTGCGTGACGAGAATCAAGCCCTGCGCTCCGAGAGCGACGCCGCGAAACTCAAGCTCGCGCGGTTCGAAGGTGAGAAAGACGCTGAGAACTCGCGTGTCGAAGCTGAGCGTCGCGCCGTCGAGCGACGCAATGCAGCAGCGGCGTTGAAAGAGACGCTCGCGAAGTATGGCGCCGTCAAAGAAACCGCAACCGGTGGTTTTCGTCTGGTACTTCCGGAAGCGATCTGGGCCAATGCGCGCAAAGCCACCCTCGCGACTGCGTCTGCCGCCAAACTCGAACCACTCGCAGCGCTGCTCGCAAGCAATCCTGATTATCAGATCCTGATAGAGGCCTACACCGACAACCGTGGTGATGAAGTTTCCTTGCAACAGCTCACGCAGGAACGAGCGCGCGTGCTGTCGGATCGTTTTCAAACCGCCGGCGTCGAGCCGTCGCGGATCCAGGCCAACGGCATGGGCGCTTCAAACCCGGTCGCCTCGAATACGACCGTCGCAGGACGGACCAAGAATCGGCGCGTTGAAATAACCTTCACTGCGCCGGGGAGCACCGCTGCGAACTAATGTTAATTCGGTGTAGATCCGTGGTTAATGTTTCCACTCGATCCACTCGAAATACTTCAAGTTATCGGCTATAGCGTCGGCGCATTGCTACCGCTTTGGATGGCGGTGCAACTCGTCCGCAATCGCACCAAATTAACCAGCATCGAGCGCATCCTCGCGGCGCTCGCGCTCACGATGGGCGGCTGGCACACCAGCAACCTCGCCGTCACGCTTCACGGTCTCTTCGCCCTCGGTCCCGACACCTGGACCACACTCCTGCGGATGGCGGATACCGTCGCCGTCGTCAGTATCACCTTTGCCTATTCGTTTCTGCTTCACGTTCATCTGCATCTCTGGGCGCAGGCGCACGGCCGCGGACTGAACCGGAGCGAACGGCTGCGCGTCTATCTTTGCTACGTTCCCACAGTGTTCCTCGTGATCGCCGTGCCGCGGCTTTGGACCGGCGAGTACGCTCCGATGTTCGTGAAGCTTTCGTTCTTCGTGCTGCCGTTTGCGTTCTGGATTGCGTACGTGCTCGGGTTGATCGCGTTGACTGAGCTGCTGATCGCAAGGAAGAGCCAGAACCGCAGCGAGAAACGGATCATGCAGACGTTGGCGGCGTCGTTTATCGGCGTCGGCTTCGTGATCTTTGCGGCGTTGGCGTTTGGACTGGGCGAGGGAACTGTAGCCGGGCTTTACTTGAAGACGATCGCCAACCTCGGCTCGCTGCTGCCGTCGGTGCTGCTCGCTTATTACATCTATCGCTATCGTTATCTCGAGATCATTATCGAAGAGAGCCTGGTCGTAGTTACGTTTGCCACGGTCGTGTTGACGGTTTACGTCTTTGGTATCCGCACGATCGGCGATTGGATGACGCAACGCTATGGTGTGCGGCCGGGACTGGTCGAAGCGCTGCTGATTCTGGCGCTGGCGCTGCTCGCGGCGCCGTTGCGCGGCTGGCTGGTCCAACGTTTTCACAAACTCTTCGGACGTGAGGCCGCGCTCTACAAGGAGATCGTTTCGCGCATTGGTGCTTATGCGGGACAGTACAAAGAGTTGTCGGATCTTTTCCAGTTTGTCGAAGAGCGCACTACTCAGGTGTTGGGCTTGAGACAGTTGAAGATCTTTGTCGACGGATCGGTCGCGGGGGAAGTGAATGGCGATCGGGCGTTGCCGTCGCCGTGGGGTGAAGCAGTGCTGGAAAAGTCACGCGCGGGTGGTTGGACGGTGGTTGAAGACGATGTGATTCTCGAGGAACAAGGATTCAAGCTGGCATATCCGTTACGGCGTGAAGACCACGTAGAGGGATTGTTGGCGGTTGATGCTGCGGCGGCGAGTTTGACACCCGATGTTCGTTCGGTGATCGAGATCCTCGCTAACCAGGTCGCGATTGCGATCGATGATTCTCGGTTGTTGGAAGAGAACGTCAGGCTCGAACGTGAGCTTGCGGAACGCGAGCGTTTGGCGGCGCTCGGCCGCATGGCGGCGACTGTCGCGCACGAGATCAAGAACCCGTTGTCGGCGATCAAATCGATCGCGCAGGTTATGCGCGAGGATGAAAGTCTCAAGAACGAGTACGAGCGCGATCTTAGTTTGATCGTCGGCGAAACGGATCGACTGAGTCAAAGCATCACGCAGCTTCTGAGTTTTGCCCGCAAAGAAAGCCCGATAGCAGAGGCGTTGGCGGTTGGCGAGTTGGTCCAAACCTCCGTCGATCTGTTTCGCGCCAATGCTCGCGAACACGGAATCGATCTCAATTGCACGATCGATACTGAGGCCGCAGTTGCGGGCAAATCGGTGTCCGCTTTGCGCGATGTGTTGTCGAACCTGTTACTCAACGCTTTGCAGGCGACGCCGCATGGTGGCGAGATCTTGTTGTCTGCCTCGACCGTTGACGGAGAGATCTTAATCGCCGTGCAGGACAGCGGACCCGGCGTGCCGCACGATCTGCGCGAACGAATTTGGGAGCCGTTTTTCACCACGCGCCAACGCGGCACCGGGCTCGGTTTAGCGATCGTTCGCAAGCGCGTGCAGGAAGTCGGCGGCTCTGCTTCGCTCGGCGCTTCACGCAACGGGCACGGCGCGCTTTTCCACATTCGCATTCCGATTTCTTAATTCGGCGGTTGACGGAACTTTCTTCTGATACCTGCGTGATACGTGTGGCTTCGTTATTCGTCGCCAGAAGGAGAAGAATTAATGAACACGCGAAAGATCTCATTGCTTGTTTTGTTAGTGGCGGTGTGTTTCATGGGCGCTCACACCAAGGTTCAAGCGCAAACAACGCCCGCACAGCAAACTGAGGCAACAAAAGAAGACGAAACAAATCTCGACACGCAACTTTATCTGATCGTCGGTACAAATCAGGAAGTTCCCGACTCGAAACTACCAGCGGCACTGGAAGGTGTAGTGAAGGAGTTGCGGGCCACACTGCCATTCAAAAACTACCGGCTGTCCGCGACGTTGCTGAATCGCGTCAAGAACGACGGTCGTTTGCAATTGAATTGGATTGGTGGACCACTGGCCTCAACGGCAACGCCGGCGACGACGCCGAGTTTCAGCCACTTCAACATCCGGCAAGTGAAACTCGTGCGCAACAGCGAAGGGCACCAACTGATCCAAATGGCAGGCTTCAACTTCGGCGCCCGCATTCCGATTCAAACCAGTGGCGCGATCGCCGCAAACGGCGCCGTAGCTCCAAACTTCAATTACGAGAACACCGGCCTGGCCACGGACATAAGCATGCGTGAAGGCGAAACTGTAGTCGTCGGCACGCTCAACGTCGGTCCTTCCGGCGATGCGATCATCCTCGTCGTCTCGGCGAAGCGGACGCAGAAGTAATGAAGAATGATGCGAATCTCAATGAGCTATGCGATCTTTATGACGCAAGACTCTTGAGATTCGCGTCACGCCTTAGCTTCCTTGTTCTCTCCTGCGAGCTCTGAGTTTCCGGCGCATCCTCATCGCAAATCCCGTTAGTCCTGTGCCAAGTAGAAACAAGGTGGCTGGTTCTGGCACCTCTTGGTAATAATGGTTCCCGCTAGCTCTTATCGCTGCCGTCACAGCACCTTGTGGTATTTGAGCTATAGGAATACCGTCCAAACTCACACCGAATAATTGTCCCGGGGTAACATGGAAGGCGGCGCCAATCGTATGCAGAGTAAACTGAATCGTCGTGCCTCCTTGTCCGCTCGGGAACTGGTAATTCGCCCCGGCGGGAAGCGGAATAGGAGCGAAGAGCCCGAGTGCTGTCACATTGACCCCGCTTGCCATCGGGGCTTGAATAAGGTTCCCGGCGTTCATGAAGGTGAGCGTGACGTCGATATTGGTAATGTCAGAGGTCTCATAAACACAATTCTGAACTGCCGGAGCAAGCTGATTGAACTGGATATTCCCCAGCGCAATCCCGAAGGTGTTGCCCGCAGCTACAACAATGGCCGCCGGGTTAACCGTCAGGTTCCACGGATTTGTGGCGCAATGTGAATGTATTGGGTCAGCTACCACGCTATGCGGTAAAAGCAACATACAGCTCATCGCTACAACCACGAGCATTAGTTTACGTAAGGAAAACATTTCATTTCTCCCGTTGGCTGGTTTGACTGGCGGATTACCGCTGTCAAATGGTTTCACACCTGGGGTGTTGGAGGGGCGTAAAATGGTTACCTTGATTGGCTTTGCACAAAAACGTCCGCTACGAAGGATATTCTCCCGCAAAGGCGCAAAGGCGCAAAGAAAGTCCAGCGAAACGCGGCAGCGCTTTGCGTCTTTGCGGGAGACATTTTCACGTAATAACGCACTTTTTGTGCAAAGCTACCTTGATTTAAAGCTGGCGGGAGTGAGCTCTCTTTATGAGGGGTAAAGTGAGACTCTCGTCAACGCAGAGGCACTAAATCTAACGGGTGGCTAGGCTCGTGAGAACGGCCCTGTCGATCGCAACGCGCCGCAAATTGCAGTCCACGCACTTTACGCAGAAGGATCACCGCAAGTCTCCTTTATTTTCAATGCTTCTCGCGCGCACGTCATCGAAATCCGTCTGAGGCTCGGACACGAATTCCAGACTTCGGAAATCGATGAAGAGATCTGAAACCTGACAGACGGCTTGTGGCACGCGATGCGCTAGTAAATCTCACTGGCTAAGCTCTAAACTACCCCGGAAGTGAGAAAAGACGCATTGCGATTGATGATAGTTGACGACGAGGAAGCCGCGCGCTACGGCATGCGGCGGGCCCTCACGACCTTTGGTTACAACATCTCCGAAGCCGGCTCCGCGGAAGCGGCCCGCGCTCTGCTGAAACAACACGAGCCCGACTTGCTCCTGCTGGACGTCAACCTCCCAGGAATGAGCGGGCTCGATTTTCTTCGCGAGCTCAAGTCGGCCAACGGCAATGGACCACTCGTGATCATCGTCACGGCCCACGGCTCCGAACGCATGGCCGTCGAGGCGGTCAAAGCCGGCGCGCACGACTATCTCTCCAAACCTTTCGAGCTCGACGACCTGCGGCTCGTCATCAAGAACGCCGCAGAAACAGTTCAACTCCGGCGCGAAAATTATTCGCTGCGTCGACGTATCGAGGTTGAACGCTCGCAGCGTGGCGCATTAATCGGCACGTCAGAAGCAATGCAGCGCGTGCGTTCGATGATCGAGAAGGTCGCCGAGACGGATGCGACTGTCCTGGTCCGTGGCGAATCGGGCACCGGAAAAGAGTTGGTTGCGCGCGAGCTTCACGAGCGAAACAGTGTGCGGCGAAACAATTCCTTCGTCGCGGTGAACTGTGCCGCGTTGCCGTCGGAGTTGATCGAATCGGAGCTGTTTGGCCACGAAAAAGGCGCATTTACAGGCGCTGCGGCACGTCGAGAGGGGAAGTTTGAACAAGCGCATGGCGGCACTTTGTTTCTCGACGAAATCGGCGACATGAGCTCGAATGTGCAGGCGAAGTTGCTCCGTGCGCTGGAAGAACGGCGGATTGAACGGCTTGGCGCGAACGAGTCGATTCCCGTTGACGTGCGGATCGTGAGTGCGACGCATCGTCCGCTCGAACAGGAGATCACGAACGGTAATTTTCGCGCGGATCTGTTCTATCGTTTGCGCGTGGTGACGATTGATATCGCGCCGCTGCGCGAGCGTCGCGAAGACATTCCGCTATTGACCGAAACTTTCCTGCGTCTCGCTTCTGAACGCTACGAGTTGCCGCATCGAGCGCTCAGCCAGGGTGCCTTGAAGCGTTTGGTTGAATACAACTGGCCGGGCAACGTGCGCGAACTGAAGAACACGATCGATCGCGCCGTGATCATGGCCGAAGGCGACGAGATCGCGCCGCGCGATCTGCCTGACGAGATCACGGCTGGAATTCCCACGAGCCCCATCAGCGAAGGCAGCGACGAAACTGACGGCCTCCAGGTGCCGTTTACGGCCGATTTCCGCGAAGATCGCCGCGAGTTCGAGCGCCGTTACATCACCCGCTGTCTCGAACACACTCAAGGCAACGTCACGCGCGCCGCCGAGATCCTCGACATGCATCGCCAGTCACTCCAGCACAAGCTGCGCCAGCTCGGCCTCGGCCGCCGGTACGTCTCAGTCTCGGGCGACACGCCGGAAGATTAGCCGCTCCCACGGGCCGTCCTTACCCGACACCTGTCGGACAATTCGGACGGCTCGTATCTCGCCTCCCCCTCTTTCCGCCTGTTTAGGAACGCGAAACATTTTCTTGTCTTTTCGCATAGCAGATGAGTTCACACCTAAAACTGAGGAAGGTACGAGCTTATGGACAAGATTGTCGGGATCTTTGAAAGGTTCATGCCGATGATTGCCCACTACCCGAAGTGGGTCCAGGTTATCTTCACTTTCTGTATAGGAACGCTATTCCTCACCGTTTTCTTCTTTATTGTTCTTTATCCAGCGGCAGCGAAGAACAAGGCTGGCTTTGTGGCAGATAATGCTTTGCCCGCTATGACCGTGGCGGCGAGACGGGCCAATCGCGACTACGTCATTGAGACCGCGACGATGTTTGTGAACCTCGATGGACCCGGCACAGAAGCCGGGAAGAAGGCTGTAGATGTCAGGATTGTTTATACAATCTTTGCGTTGAACCAGGTGAGCCAGTTTGACGAAGGCTATCACAGCATGATGAGCAACGTTAATATCGATCGCATTCGAGGTTCCGATCCCGAGACCGAACTAATGGAAGCAGCGCCTACCCACAAATCATGGTTCGTCAATACCGACCTCGCCCCCGGGTTGCGCCGCACAATCGTAACCGGCGCTCGTTATATTTATGTGTTACCGCTACCAGCCAAGCGCAATGTGCATGGTTTCCAGGACCTGGCGCCTTCGGACGACGCGTGGTGCTATCCCAACGACGCTGACATAATGGGCGAGTTTACAATCGTGATCCAATCTTCCCTTCCTATCCAACCCCCAAAAGACGGCGACATGTTGCTCGTGGATCGAAGTGATCCAAAACAGGAATCACGCCGGCCGGAGAAGCCCACCTTGAACGCACCCGATCAGAACAGCACCGCTCCTTATGTTCTGGTTGCGAAGTGGAACCAGGTAATGCCCAATCAGACGGTTGGGGTTCGCCTTTCTCGAGATGAGACTCGCCTCAATCTCTTGCCGGAAGCGAAAGGCGCTTCTCAGAGCTCTTCAGCCACGAAACAACATCGGCATTAATGAAGGCAATTTATCGCGAGCGATTCAAGGGCAGTTGTGATCATAGATATAATCTCCGATAATCCTGACAGGTTAACGGAGAAACATGAAAGCTAAAATCGACGCCATCATTCAACGCGAACAAGCTGAGTATCTGGAGCAACTCTCGCAGCAGACCGATCGACTCCTAACCGAGATGGAGGCGTATGCGGCAGAGCATCGTGTGCCGATTGCCGATCGGGAAGTGGCGACGTTTATCGAGATCACGGCGCGGGCGTCGGGCGCGAAGAAGGCGTTGGAGATCGGGATGGCTATCGGATATTCGGTGGTACATCTGGCGCGCGGGATGGGCGAGGGCAGCACGGTCGTCACCATCGAGCCGAGCGACGAGATGATCCAGGCAGCGACGGGTTATCTCGAACGCGCCGGACTGGCTGAGCGCGTTCGCGTCGAACGAGGCAAAGCGTTGGACGTCATGCCTCGTCTTGACGAAACATTCGATCTGCTTTTCATCGATGCGGTGAAGGAAGAGTACAGGCAGTATCTCGATCTTGGTTTGCCGCGATTACGCAGCGGCGGCGTGGTGATCGTCGACAATCTGCTTTGGGGCGGAAGAGTTGCCGGTGGCGATACGGAAGCTTCGACGGTCGCGCTGCGAGAGTTCAATCCGTACTTCGTCAACCATCCTGAGTTGCGTGCCGTAATCCTCCCGGTCGGCGACGGCCTCGGATACGCGGTGAAGAAATAGACTGCATCCAGCCACATCGATCCCTTAGACCATCAGGATAAATCTTGATAAATCCTTCGTCTGCGTGGTAATTTCCTCGCGTCTCTCTGGTTTTAGTTGCGCGCATGCGCGCGGAATCTCCCATCCTCATTTTTAGCGAGTGTCCTGATGAGCAAACAGAAGCAGATTGCTATGCTGTTGTTGTTGGCGTCGATTGTCCTCGCCGCCATCTCCTGCACCGTTTCGTCCAACAAGGAACCTTTCTTCGGCAAGACTGTGCCGCCGGAGCGAAACATCTTTCGCTACGTCACAGGCGACGAGCCCGAATCACTCGATCCGGCAATCAGTAACGGACAACCGGAAGCGCGCATCTACATGGCGCTCTACGATGGCCTCGTCGAGTATGACGGGAAGACTCTCGAACCGCGCCCGGCACTCGCCGAACGCTGGGAAGGAAACAACGACTCATCCGAGTTTAAGTTTTATCTGAGACATAACGGCCGCTGGTCCAACGGCGATCCGATCGACGCAAACGATTTTGTTTACACTTTCCGCCGCGCGCTCGCGAAAGAAACCGCGTCGCGCAATGCGTATCTCGCTTACTACATCAAGTACGCGCAGGCATACAACGAACAGAAAGTGTTCGTGCGCGACCCGCAAACCGGCCAGTTTCTCAACGCGAAAGATTTCGACGATGCCACTCCACCGGAGCCAATCGCCGGCAGCCCGCTCGATGGCGCACAGGCTGAATACGTCACCGCCGAAAACGAGCCGCAAACGCCTGAATCTGACTTTCACAAAGCACTGCACACGCCGCTGCGTCTGACGCTGCCCGGCGACGCCAAGGCGCGCACCAAAGCGCTTGACGCCGATCCAAAACTGAAGGCAGCAGTCGCGGGTAAAGAACTTGTTCCGGTGAAAGCCGAAGACATCGGCGTCGAAGCAATCGACCAATACACGGTGCGAGTTTCGCTGGTCCAACCGGCGCCGTTCTTCGTTGGCCTGCTGGCGCACCAGGTTTTCAGGATCGTCCCGCGCAAGGTTATTGAGAAGTACGGCAACCTGGACGCAGCCGCAGAACATCGTCACCTGTGGTCCATTCAAAGTAAAAACCTGGCAGCCGTACGACAAGCTGGTCGTCGAACGCGATCCGATGTACTGGGACGCCGCCACAGTCAAACTCGACGAGATCCATTTCTATCCGATGGCGGACAATCCGACGATCATGAATCTCTACAAAGTCGGAGAGGTCGACGCGGTGCTCAACCACACCGTGCCGAATGCCTGGCTGGAAGTCGTGAGAACCAAGAAGGACTACATGGACGGTCCGGAAGCGGCGATCGACTATCTGCTGATCAACGTGACGCAAGCCGCCGATGAACGACGTGCGCGTGCGCAAGGCCTTCAACTTTGCCATCGATAAGAACGCGTGGGCCACCTGGCGCAAGATCGTTAAGCCGCTGACGGCATTCACACCCGAAGGAATTTTCCACGGTTACCCGCAACCGAAAGGCGATCAGTTCGATCCCGAAGAGGCGCGGCAATTGCTCGGCGAGGCCGGTTTTCCGGTGATCAAGAAAAGCGACGGCAGTTATTCGTGTCCGAAGTTCCCGGTGGACCAGGTCGAGTACATCTACAACACGCAGGAATCGAACAAGGCGATGGCCGAGTGGATGCAGGCGCAGTGGAAACAGAATCTCGGCATCACGGTCAGCCTGCGCAACATGGAGTGGAAGACGTTTCTAGAACGCGCGGGCCAAGCTGGAGTACAAAGGTTTCTCGCGCGGCGCATGGTCGGCTGACTACATGGATCCGTTCACCTTCCTGAGTATGTTCTACACGGGCGGCGAGAGCGGCACCGGCTGGCACGATCCGAAGTACGTCGCGATGCTCGACGAAGCGAACCGCACGCTCGATCACAAGAAGCGATACGAGCTGTTGGCCAAGGCCGAGAAGTACATGCTCGACGCGCAACCCGTTATTCCCATCGACACCGCGGCCGTCAACTGGGTGAAGAAACCTTACGTGAAGGGCATGTACCCGAATCCGGGTTCGCTGTTCCCCTGGAAGTATGTTTATATCGAACGCGATCCAGTCAAGTGGGATTATGGCACCCCGAATTTGGCGGAGTAATGACGCGCGGCATCTAGGAGCTCGCAATTGCGACAACAAATGCTTCGCTTCATAATCAGACGTCTCCTGGTCACGATTCCCACTATTCTGGTCGTGATCACGATCACGTGGGGCTTCGATCAAGCTCGCCCCCGGAACTTCTACTCCGGCGAGAAACGACTTCCTGCCCGCCATCGAAAAGAACATTCGCGAAAAGTACGGCCTCGACAAGCCGTGGTACCAGCAATACGGCAAGACGATGTGGAGCATCGTTCGTCATGGCGACTTTGGCACGTCGCTGCGGTTCGAAGGCCAGTCAGTCAACACGATCATTCGGCGTTCGTTGCCGGTCTCTGCCGCGGTCGGAATTCTCGCCTACCTACTCGCGCTGATCGTCGGCATCATCGTCGGATCGATCGCCGCACTCAAACAAAACTCGCGCTGGGATTACGGCTCGATGGCGCTGGCGATGCTCGGCATCTCGGTGCCGAACTTCGTGCTTGGACCAATTCTGGTGCTGGTCTTTTCGCTGACGCTCTACTGGCTGCCGCCGTCGCGTTGGGGTGGCTTTCCGAGTCGAAACCTGATTCTTCCGGTCTTTACGCTCTCCGCGATCTACATGGCTTACATCGCGCGACTCACGCGCGCGGGCATGCTGGAAGTGTTGCGTTCCGACTACATTCGCACCGCACGTGCAAAAGGATTGAGCGAGAAAGATGTTGTGATCAGGCACGCATTGCGCGGCGGATTGATGCCGGTGATTTCTTACACCGGACCAGCGCTGGCGTTTCTGTTGACGGGAACCGTTGTCGTGGAACGAATCTTCGCGCTGCCGGGCTTGGGAAACTACTTCATCCAGGCATCACTGAATCGTGACGAACCGTTGATCATCGGCATCGTCGCGTTCATCGCGATCACGCTGTTGTTGATGAATCTGCTGGTCGATATTGCGTACGCGTATCTCGATCCGCGCGTGAGGTATCAGTAACAGCAACTGGCCGTAGCACGAGAATGAAGACCAGTGCACGATGCCTGATCCACATGATCGACACGATCCACGTGCCGGAAATGGCGATCGCCGAGGCTGACGTCGGCCGAGGAAGGGCGAGTTTGTTCGCGGCACTTCGCTGTGGAGAGACGCGTGGCGCCGGTTGCTGAAAAACAAGCTGGCGGTGTTTGGTCTGATCGTCGTCGTGTATCATCACGATCGCTTCGGTGATCGGCCAACTGTCATCAAACGAACGCTTCGGCTTTACGCCTGACTACATTCCGACGCACGACATCAGGCTGATCAAATCGTTTCCGCCGTTCACTGGTCCAGACGGCGAGTTCTCCTGGACGCATCCGATGGGCACTGACAACGCCGGCCGCGATCAACTCGCGCGCGTGCTTCAGGGCGGACAGATCTCGCTCTTTGTCGGCATCATCTCGACGCTCGTGTCGTTATTGATCGGCGTCAGCTACGGCGCGATTGCCGGATACGTCGGCGGCCGTCGTCGACAACTTGATGATGCGGCTCGTCGACGTTCTCTATTCGCTGCCGTACGTGATCGTCGTGATCGTGTTGCTGTCGATGTTTCGCAGTCAAACGCCGCGCGGCCAATTGATGCTGCTGTTTATCGCGCTCGGATCGGTTTCGTGGCTGACGATGGCGCGCATTGTGCGCGGCCAGGTGTTGTCGCTGAAGAACCAGGAATTTGTGCTGGCGGCACGCGCGACCGGAGTTTCGGCGCCGCGAATCATCTTTCGTCACCTTGTGCCGAATACGTTGGGTCCGGTGATCGTTTACGCCACGCTGACGATTCCGCAGATCATGCTGACGGAAGCGTTTCTGTCGTTTCTCGGCTTTGGCGTGCAAGCGCCGCTGGCGTCGTGGGGAAGTCTTGCGGCGGACGGCATTCAGAACATCGCGATCTTTCCGTGGCAGCTGATCTTTCCCGGCGTG
Organism: uncultured Acidobacteriota bacterium; assembly: GCA_963770215.1. Taxonomy (GTDB): domain Bacteria; phylum Acidobacteriota; class Blastocatellia; order Pyrinomonadales; family Pyrinomonadaceae; genus PSRF01. Next base: position 86,547 of record CAVYOP010000002.1, on the reverse strand, counting down.
ACGATGGCGCTGACGCTCTTCTCGCTCAACTTTCTGGGTGACGGCTTGCGCGACGCGCTCGACCCGCAGATGAGGACCGTAACTTGAGATCGATGATCACAGCAACGGCAATCTTCTCGAGGTTAAAGACCTTCGCACTTACTTCGAAACCGAAGACGGCATCGTCAAAGCCGTCGACGGCATTTCGTTTCAACTCAAGCGCGGCGAAACGCTGGGCATCGTCGGCGAGTCGGGTTCGGGAAAGTCCGTCACCAATCTTTCGATCATTCGGCTCATTCCCGATCCTCCGGGAAAGATCGTCTCCGGCGAAGTTATCTTCAACGGACAGGATCTGCTGTTGCTTCTCGAACGAAGCGATTCGCAAGATTCGCGGCCGACGCATCGCGATGATCTTTCAGGATCCGATGACGTCGCTCAATCCGTTCCTGAAGATCTCGAAGCAGTTGATGGAGATGACTCAGCTTCATCTGGGCCATTCGAAAGCGCAGGCGTACGAGCACTGCGATCAAGATGCTGGAGACGGTCGGCATTCCCGACGCGCGCACGCGCGCTGACAACTATCCGCACGAGTTCTCCGGCGGCATGCGCCAGCGCGTGATGATCGCGATGGCGCTTTCGTGTGAACCTGAATTGCTGATCGCCGACGAACCGACCACCGCGCTCGACGTCACGATCCAGGCGCAGATTCTCGAGCTGATCAAGACGCTTAAACAGGAGACCGGAACGAGCGTGATTCTGATCACGCACGATCTCGGCGTCGTTGCCGGAATGACGGATCACGTTATCGTGATGTACGCGGGAAAGATCTTCGAACAGGCGAAGACCAGCTGAACTGTTTGCGCTGCCGGGCAATCCGTACACGAAAGGTTTGCTGCGTTCAGTGCCCGATCCGACTGCCGAACAAGGCAAGCTTTATCAGATTCCGGGACTGCCGCCTGACGTGGCGCATCTGAAGCCGGCTGTCCGTTTGCGCCGCGTTGTGAGAAGGTCGCAGAGATTTGTCATCGCGAGTTTCCGCCGTTCGTTCAGCTTAACGGCGGATCATCATTCGCTGTGCCACTTTGCGCGTGAAGTTTATGCGGAATCGGGAGGCAGCGACCGATTCAATGAGTGACTGACGAAGCGAACAGATCGGATCCCAAGAGACGCTGATTTCGATTCGAGATCTGAAAGTGCATTTCGATCTCGGCGGCGGCGGTGTGCTCGACAAGTTGATCGGCGGCAATCCGGTGAAGCGTGTGGTTAAGGCAGTTGATGGCGTTTCGCTCGACATCTATCCCGGTGAGACTCTTGGACTGGTTGGCGAATCAGGTTGCGGCAAGTCGACGCTCGGACGCGCGATTCTGCGTCTCACCGAACCGACGTCGGGTCAGGTGTTCTATCGCAGACAGCGATCTGGCGCATCTTGTCTGGCCGACAACTGCGCGAACAACGCCGGCACCTGCAGATCATCTTTCAGGATCCTTACGCGTCACTGAATCCGCGCATGACGGTCGGGCAGATTGTCGGCGAGCCGCTCGAGACGTTTCGACTGGCGCGCGGCAGGGAAGCAGAAGAGCGCGTGCAGGAGTTGCTCGAAACAGTCGGTCTGAGCAAACGGTTTATCAAACGATACCCGCACGAGTTTTCCGGCGGTCAACGTCAACGCATCGGCATCGCGCGGGCGCTTGCGGTCGATCCGGATTTCATCGTCGCCGACGAACCGATCTCCGCGCTCGACGTTTCGATTCAGGCGCAGATTATGAACCTGCTTGAAAAGCTGCGACGGGAGAAGAATCTCACCTATCTCTTCATCTCTCACGACCTGCGGGCGATCAGGCACGTTTCGGATCGCGTGGCGGTGATGTATCTCGGCAAGCTGGTCGAGCTCGCAGATGCGAAGACGATCTATCACGAACCGTTGATGCCGTACACGAAGGCGCTGATTTCCGCCGTGCCGGTACCCGACCCGCAGATTGAAGCGACGCGACAACGCATCGTGCTCGAAGGCGACGTGCCTTCGCCAATCAATCCGCCATCAGGCTGCCGGTTTCATACGCGCTGTCCGTATGCAATCGACGCCTGCAAAGAAGTCGTGCCGCAGTTGGTCCAGATCAAGCCAGCCCACTTTGCCGCCTGCATCCGCATCAGTCCCTCGCAACCAGACATCGAAAATGTCGCGCCCGGCGCCGCTCCAGGCTCGACGCCGGCCAACTCGAATAACGAAAATAGCACACCGATCCCCCGAAATCCCGCCCGCATTAAACATTTAGCACTAGGGTAAACTCCTCGTGTGGACTATCGAATAGCCCGGTTCGCAGTGACCCGTGGTTAAGTCGTTGTAGGTCACACATTTGAAATTTATACTTGCTATACGGTCGAGCGGCAGCCGGAAATAAGCCCAGACGACGCGCAAGGTGCCCCAGAGATAGATGCCAGAAAGTCCCCCATTGCCCTGAATCCTCAGGAACATCGCGCTGACGCGCCCCCCGCCTGGCCGGAGGTCCAGGACGGCATGGCCGAAGCGTGTGGCCTGGCAGCTCCTCCTGGTCGATGGGCACCAACCCCCCGCAATCGCAGTTTCAAACAACAACTCGATCTGCCACGCTTTTCAAAGCTCCCCCGAGCACGCGTCGCTCTGCGATCCATACTGCGGCGCCGCCCACGCGCGAGCCATCAAAGCCGGCGACACTGTCGAATACGAGTGTCACGCGGGCCTGCACTGTTTCACCAAACCCGTCGAGATTGGCGGCAGCAAACGAAAGCTCGCAGTGATCGGCGGTCGCGCCTTCGTAAAGAGTGCGGACTATCAACGACTCATGGAACGTTTCCACACCGGCGATCTGCAAACACTCGCAACCGCGGAAGAGGTCTTCTCAAACATTCTTTTCGCCGAGCGACAGCGTCTGGTTGAACTTGCCGAACGCGTAGAGAAGTCGGCGCAACGTTTCCGCACCGTCGGCTCAAATGGTTCAACAATCCACATCGTGCCAACCAAAGCGGCGAAGAAACAGCTCGAGCCGCAAACAAAAGAAGACACCCAGCAACCGGCAACAGAAGCCCAACCTGATCTCGAGCAGGAGCTCCAGCGCCTGCGCACTGAGCTCGAATACCGCTCGCGCTTCGCCGACTCGCTGCAACATTTTCTCGAACGGATCAGCGGTCCAAGTCCGGAGAACACTTACGACTCGATCGTCGCCAACTCGAAAGAGCTGCTTCAATCCGAACGCGCCTCGCTGCTGCTGCTGAACGAAGAGTCAAACGAGCTGGTTCTCAAAGCTGCCAGCGGCCTGGCGACCGATCCGAGTTTGATTGGTCCAATACGAGTAGGCGAAGGCGTGTCGGGCGAAGTCATCAACACCGGCAAACCGATCGTCGTCCGCGATCTGCACAGTTCCGGCCGCAAGCCCGCGCCGGCCGAACGTTCTTACAAAACCGATTCTTTCATCAGTTACCCGATCACGATCGGCGGGCGCAAAGTCGGCGTGCTCAACGTCACCGACAAATCGGGCGGCGGACATTATGACGAAGTCGATCTAACGTTGCTGGACATCATCGGACCCCAGATGGCGGTCGCACTCGAGCGCGCCGAATGGCAGGAGCGCGCAACCGAGTTTCAACTGATGTCGATCACGGATTCGCTTACCGCAATGCCGAATCGCCGCTACCTCGAAGAGCGTCTCGCGGAAGAGCTAAATCGTTCGAAGCGTTACGATTATCCGATGAGCTTTCTGATGATCGACATCGACGATTTCAAAGCTTACAACGACAACAACGGACACCAGGCCGGCGATCTCGCGCTTCAGATCACTGCGCACTGCCTGAAAGCAGCACTTCGTTCCGCAGACGTAGCCTCGCGTTACGGCGGCGAAGAATTCTGTATTCTGTTGCCGCAAACCGGCATGACGGAAGCGGCCGCGATCGCCGATCGCATCAGGCAGCGCGTGAACACCACGCACTTTCCGCACGGCAAAACACAGCCGCTCGGTCGCGTGACGATCAGCATCGGCGTCTCAACTTTTTCCGCGATCGTTAACACGTCGGAAAACATCATCGCCGCCGCCGATCGCGCGCTCTACCAGGCGAAGAGTCTCGGGCAAAGACCGCGTCGAGTTTTACATCGACGACAGTCGGACACCACCAGAATAAATGAACAGGCGCAGCTCCAGTGAAAACTTCCGGCGCATCCTCGGCCGCGTGACGCAATACGATTTTGTCGGGCGCGACGAGGAGCTCAACCGGATCCTGGCCCACGCTGAACCTGCAAACGCAGGCCGCGGACTGCTGCTGTTGATGGAACCGTCGGCAGGCGTGTCGGAACTGCTGCGCCAGGCTTACGATCAGATCTTCAACCAACGTTCCGACGTCATTCCGATCTACTTTGCATTCACCCGCAACGAAACGACTGCCGTCAGCGCCGCGATCGAGTTTCTGAACAACTTTCCTGCAGCAATACATCGCCTATCGACGCGACGAGCCTGTAGTTTCACACTCGACGCTCACGTTGCAGGACATGGTCGAGCTCGCGCCGCCTGCCGATCTCGAATGGATCGAACAGTTGGTCGACTCGTACACGCGCCTGAGATTCAGCAACGACGACAAAGCTCTGGTGCGCTTCTGTCTGGGCGCGCCGCAACGCATACCCGCCGGCCGCGGACGTGCGCTCGTCATGCTCGACGGCGCTCAGCTTGCCGAGTACATGAATGGCGTTGTCGTGCTGGGAACGGAAGTTTTGCGCGTGTTCGGACGCGGCGGGTTCACTTTCGTGCTGGCCGGTCTGCGCCGGCAAATACTCGCAGCCGCACACGAAGCGGAGTGCAATTTCGAGCTGCTCGACATTCTTCGCTTACGCCAACTCGATGCGCAGAGAAGCCGCGTTGCTGGTCGAGCACGTTGCGCGTCGCCAACACGTCGCGATCAGCGAAGCCGCACGCGATCTGCTGGTCCAACAGTTCGCCGGCAATCCGTTCTTCATCACTATCTTTCTCCAGGCCGCTCGCGAGAAAAACGTGTCGCTCAATTCGTATCTCGATTGCGAACGTCTCTACGTCGACGAGCTGCTGGGCGGCCATCTGCATCGCCATTTCGCGGAGCTGCTAGAAGAGATTGCCACCAGACTAGACACGCGGCAGTTGTTAATTCGCCTGCTTTGGGAAGCAGCAGCAGGCGAAGAGCAAACGTCGTCGTTCGAAGTCTGGCGCAAGCGTTTGCATGTCACAGCCGGCGAGCTCCAGGAAATACTGCACCGTCTGCACGTGCAGGAATTCATGAACTGGAACCAGGGCATCGTCGAAGCGGGCTCCGGCCACAAGCCTGGAAAGACTATCTGAAGGTCCGCTATCGGCTCGACGTGCTCAACGATCCGCGAGCCCTGGTCGTCGCCGACGCGCTTGCCGATTCACTCAAGCGCGCGCCGCACACGATGGCGCGTCATTACAAACAACTCGCCAGCGGCGGCTTGCGTGAACTGATCAAGCGCTTCGACTGCCAGCGCGTGCCGGCGATTCTTTTTGACTACGAGAGCTTCAGCCGCAAGTACAAAGGCGCTGAGAGCGACGCGATCGCCGCCGGGCTCGACGCGGATTCAGAACTTTTCAAACTGCCGCAAACAGTGCATCTCGCGAGTTGCGTCGCTTTCCACAGCGAGATGCGACAGCTCAGCGACGAAGAACGCTGCCTCGTCGCGCATACGTTTGAAGACGGACGTTTATTCAGATGCGCAGGAAGTGATCTGGCTCGCAGCCGATATCGAATCGAAGCTCGAGGTCGACGCCGACGTCGCCCGTTCGTGGTGCGAGCGCTTCGAGGCTCTCGCCGGCAATCTGGGTTTCAGTCGCTATCAGCTCTGGCTTGTTTCCAACGAAGGCTTTACTGATGAGGCAAACAGGTTGTTAGCCAGACGCAAAGCCTTCGCATCCAGCAGACAGCAGTTCGCTTTGTTGTCCGCAAGACTATCGTCGAACGTGGGCGAGCATGCCGGGCAATTATCAGGCCAATCGTCAAGCCATCCCGTCGTGCAAACTACTGAAGCGAATGAGTTTCTGATGGTCGTGCCGATGGGTGAAGACAACGAGCTGATTGCGGCCAGCACCGCCGAACAGATAGCCAAGCGCTTGATGTTCCGCCCGGAAGCCATCAACCAGATCAAAACGGCCGTCGTCGAGGCGTGCATCAATGCGTCTGAACACAGTTTCAGTCCGGATCGAAAAATTTATCAACGTTTTCGGCTTGAAAGTGATAGATTAGTGGTCACTATTTCAAGTCGCGGCATCGTGCCCGCCAATCTTAACGGCACGAGCAGCGGTACAGCGACTTCAGAAGCGGCCGAAGAACGACGCGGTTGGGGACTCAAACTCATTCGCACTCTGATGGACGAAGTCGAGTTCGAACGGGTCGACGAAGGCACCAGCTTGCGTATGACCAAATATCTTCGCCATAGTTCTTCGTGAACGCTTGCGGCCCAGCATTACTGAGAAAAAAGATCCCGGGCGCGCGGTTTCAAGCGCCTTATCTAAAAACATTCGAGGCAGGAGGGAGCCTACGAGTGGATACACTAAATCCGGGTTTAGTACGCTCGCACTGTGTTGGCACCACCGCTGTTGTTTATGCGAGCGATTATCTCAATAAGCTAACCGGTGAAAAGATCGAACGGGAGTGCCGCCGGCAACTCGACTGCGGTTGCCGCGCGTTAGTCATCGATTTCAGCGACACCCAATTAGTCAACAGTATCGGCATTTCGATTCTCCTGGGCATCATCGACGTCGCAGAAAAGAACGGTGCGCGGGTTGTTTTCTCCGAAGTAAACCATCAGACAATCGAATTGTTCGAAATGCTTGGACTCACCCGACACGTATTACTCGCCAAAGACGAACACGAGGCACTACTAAATCTCTCCTCTCAGGAAGTTTATGAAACGACCCCGATAGTCCACTGATTATCGAATGGAGCCGTCTACTACAGAAACTCATCCATACGTTCGGCGCGCTGGCCGATCTTGGGCAGGAGATTGCCGGCACGGGCGACTTCACCGAGATGGTCCGAACGTCGCTGCACTTGTTGCTCGGCACGCTCGCCTTGCGTCGAGGCGCCGTGGCGGAGTGTGTTGACGCCGACTCGCTTCGTTGCGTCGCAGTCTGGGGACTCGGCGACGAAGTGTTTCGCGACTTTGCCGCTCACGGAAGCCGAAAAGCGGGAATTGCTGACAGCGGAAGCGCGCGATTTTCTGGTGCGAGACAGCGAGATCGGTTTCGTTATCCGCCATCGCCAGTCACTGCTCGGTGCAGGAATCGAACTGGTGTTGCCGATGATCGTGCGCGGTGAAGTGACCGGCCTGGTGCTGCTGGGCGGGAAGGCGAGTGGCGAAGAGTTTTCGAACGCCGACTTCGACACGATCAGGGCGATGGTCCGGCACATCGGCGTCGGCATTCACACGCATCGACTGCTGGAACAGGTAGCCCAACGCGCGGAAGAAAACCGCCGTTTATACGAAGAGCTGCGCGCCATCTACCGCGACACAGTGCGGGCCTTTGCCGCGGCGATCGATATCAAAGACAAATACACGCAGGGCCATTCTGAACGCGTCGGCCGCTACAGCGAGATCATTGCGCGCGAGTTGGGTTGGGGCGAAGACGAAGTCGAGGGAATTCAGATCGCCGGCTACTTGCACGACGTCGGCAAGCTCGTCGTCGATCGCGACATCATCAACGCGCCCTATCACATCAACGCCAAGCAGTCGAGCGATTTGAATCGACACCCGGCAGCGGGTTACGAAATCCTCGCGCCGATCAATCATCCTTACGCCGACATTCCGTTGATGGCGAAGTATCATCACGAACGTCTCGATGGTCGTGGCTATCCGGATGGTTTAGTTGACGAGCAGATTCCGATCGGGGCGAAGATCGTTTCCCTCGCCGACTCGTTTGACGCGATGACGACGGATCGGCCTTATCGAAGGCGCCGATCGTTTGAAGACGTCGTCCGAGACCTGCGTGAGAACAGTGGTAAACAGTTTGACGGAAAAGTGGTGGCAGCGTTTGCGCGCGCGATGCTGAAAGAGGTTAACGGAGAAGCGAAAAAACGGCCGATCACTAAAATGCTCGGCAAGGGGTATCTGGACGGTGAGAACTTCGCCGCGTTGCTTTCAGACTTGATCGCGGACCTGGAAGGTAACAAAACCCGCGTCACTACCTCGGTTGGATCCGAATAACAAAATTACAAATAGCGATCTTCTGATCGGGCGCGACTTCCGTGGGCTCTTCACGCGTCAGCTCGCGGCCATTCACCAGCGTCGGGTTTCTTCCTTTTGCCACCAGCCAATAGCGGCCTTCGTTGTCACGCGACATCACGGCGTGAACACGGCTGACTTCCGGATCGCCTTTGATCGGCAGGTCAACTGAAATACTTCGCGAGCCGCGTCCGATCGTGATCTCGTTCTTCATGATCGGCACCACCAGCTTCACGCACGCCATTACGCCAAACCTCGACGGTGTAAAGCGCGGTCGCTTTCGGACGCACCACGGTCTGCTCGCTCTCGCTGACGTCCTCCGCTCGTTCGACAACCGTGTCGTTTGGATTGAACGTCTGCGAAGAAGACTGCGTGACGCGCGGCGTCACCATCGTGTGGCCGCTTTCAGTCTCATCCCAAACGGCTTGCACGCGAAACTCGCCTTTGTTCAACGTCCCGTCCACGCGCAGCTCGACGGCGAAAGATTTAACCGCCAGTTGCGTGCTGCCGCTCAGCTCGCGCGCGCGTTCGGAAAGCACGTGAAACAGTCCCTGCTCGAGCCCGCGACGCTTGTCGCCCTGCCAGTCTTTATCGTCGTCGGCGCTGAGATAGACGATGTATTCGCGCGGAATGTAGGTTGGACCACCGGGCGGCGTGAACATCTCGCGCTGCATGGCCGCTTCGACTTCGCGCGCGATCTTTACCAGAAACTCTTCCCAAACGCGCCGTGGTTTCGCGTGCTCGTCGGCCGCTTCGAGCAGATCTTCACCGGTCTCGCCGTCAATCCACTTTCTTATCGATTCAATCAGGCCCAAGCGGAGCTCTCCTGTTATCAATCAAACTTAATAAATCGCTTATTAACCCAGCCGCGATCCGACGAATAAGGATCGCTCTTCGGCCGAGCATGTTCGACCACCAATACTTCAATCCAATTGTTGTTGCTGTCGGTATTGAGAACTCTAACCTTCGAACCGGATTCAGCCAAGCCGATCGGCGTGTTTGACGCCGCACTCGCAACCGGCCGTAGGTTTACATCGGTTGTTGTGACGCCTTCGCGGCCTACGGTGACAGTGTCCGCAGCCGGCGGAATCGTTGCCAGCGGGTTCCAATGTGTCGTCACGTACTTGTGCGTCGCGAGTAACATTCCTGAAAACGCGAGAATCAATCCAGCGGCGACCAGCGCCCGCTTGGTACGACTGGGGGGTAACACTGACGCCGCCGCTTTGCGATCTTGATGAGCCTGCCGCGCCTGAGTTTGCCGCGCGCCGGCGGTGTTTTGCTGCGCCTGAATTTCCTGGCGAGCGCGCAATTCCATCTGCCGCCGTGCTTCCAGACTTATAGGTACGACGATGCGCGGGCGTTTGATCGTGTCAATTTCATGCGCCGGCACACCGCGCGCTTCGGGAATCTCGAAATGCGGCCGCGGCGGCGCTGCTTCTGTAAATTCTTCCGGTTCGATCGAAAGATCCGCGCTCGGTTTCCGACGCGGCTCGGCATCCGGCGAGACCATTTGCAGCGGCCGTGTTGGCGGCAAGCTTGCGTCCGCAATCTCGTCCCAAAACTCTTCGACGGTTTGGTAACGATCTTCGGGCCGGCTTTGCGTCGCCTTTTCGAGTACGCGCAGAACAGAGCGGGACCAGAAGTCGTCGCCTGCGATCGCAGGCAGCTCCGTGATCGCGTGTTGTGCGAAGCGGCGTGGCGATTCGCCGGCGAGCATCGTGTAGGTCGTCTTCGCCAGCGAGTAGATGTCGGCAGCGGGTGTTAAGTAATCGCGCCGTGGAGTTCTTAAGTTGCCGGTGTCGAGCTGGCCCGTCTGCATCAGCGGATTGTGCTCGGGCGCCGAATAGATGTTCGTGCCGACGCGCGTGATCGCGCCTTCGGTGGTGTCGAGACGCGCGACGCCGAAGTCGGCGATCTTGACGATCTCTTTATCGGCGGTGAGCAACAGGTTCTGCGGTTTGATGTCGCGATGAATGACGCCGCACTTGTGCGCGTGGGCCAGTCCGGAACAGACCTGTTCCAGGTAATGAAGCGCTTTTTGTATCGACAACGGCTGCGTGCGCGTCAGCTTGTACAAGTCGCCGCCGGGAAGATATTCCAGGACGATGTAGTGAAACGTCGTGCCGGAGAGATCGATCGCGGTTCCGTGTCCGAGCCGGTTGATGACGTTCGGGTGCCGCACTCGATCGAGCGCGACCGCCTCGTTTTGAAAGTTGGAGACTAGAGTCCGTTCAAGTTCGGCGTCGGGTTCCTCACCGAGAAACATATTCAACGCCTTGATAACGACCGTGCGTGGCGCGCCGTCGACGGCGGCGTTGTCGTTGGCAACGTAGATCTCAGCGTAACTGCCGCCTCCGAGGCGCTCGACGATGTCATAGCGTCCGTCGAGTCTGCTTTGCTGGAGTTTGAGTTCCGACATTAATTACGCGCCCCTGATCAGTCATCAATCGCTCGCTTAGATGCATCGCAACGAGTGAGGGTTCCAGTCTCACGGGGCGGTGGAGTTGGCGGGAGGTTTCGTCAACTCTTCATATTGACTGAGTGTTTTCCATCGATCCTTGTTGGTGCGGAAACTGAGCGCCGCCAAGCCGAGAATTGCTTCTTTCTTGATGGTCGCGCTGGTGGGCGAAGGCGTTGCGTCGGCTTTGGCGATCGCCGCATCGAAGGCTTTGGTCGCTTCCTCAGTGTTGCCGGCCAGCAGATTTGCGCGACCATAAAGATACAAAAACTCCGCATTTGGCGACTCGAGTGCGCTCGCCACCTTCGCGTTCAACAACTCTTTGGCAGGCTCGGTAGTGAGCCAGGCGCGCGGATCCTGATCGACCTGCCGGCGCGATCGCTCGAATTGCACGAACGGTTCTTCCGGTTTCGGCGTCGGCGTTTGGACCGGAGCGGCTGCGGCTTGTTGGGTCTTCGATGCAAGGAAGGGAATTCGTTCCTTGTAACGTGCGCCCGCATAAAACGCACCGGCAAGCAGCAGCAGGACCACTAAAGCGCCGAACAGTTTCGCGCCCGCGCTGCCGCTCTTCTTTGCCGTCATCGGATCGGCAACGTTCAATCGTTCCTGCATGGCGCTGCCCTCGCTCGTCGTTCCGGGAAACGCGATGCGCGATGCCGGAATAAAAGATCCTTCGTTCTGCGCGACGACCGGGACAGGCTGGCCGTTAGGCTTCGCCGCGTAAACCTGTTGAGTCTCCGGCGTGATCGTCGGTTCGAGCTCGGCGAGTCGCTCTTCGGTGTTGATACGTTCGCCGACACGCACGACGACGACGGTCAAATTGTCTTCCGCGCCGCGCTCGTAACAGCGTTGCTTTAGCTCACTGCAAACCTCGTCGAGGCTGTTGCTGACGAGCAGTAACTGGCGCAGCTCGTGGTCGGGAATGTGACGGGTGATGCCGTCAGTGCACAAGACAAACTCCGTGCCTTCCTCGACTTCGATCATCTTCATGTCGACCTCGACGCCGTGTTCGGCGCCCAGCGCACGGCTGATCACGTTCTTGCTCGGATGGTTCGCAGCCTGTTCGGGCGTCATGCGTCCGGCGCGCACTTCTTCTTCGACGATCGAGTGGTCTTCAGTTTCGCGGCGCAGCATGCCGTCGGGCGTGAGCCGATAGAGACGAGAGTCGCCGACGTGTCCGAACGTGGCAACGTTGCCTTTGAGATGAAGCGCGACGATCGTCGTCGCCATCATCGAGAACTTCGCGTGCTCCTGGGCCATCTGGTGAATCGAAGCGTTGGCCCGTTGAATGGCGAGCTCCATCAGGTCTTCGACGTCGGCGCCGTCTTCCTGGTGGCGGAAAGCTTCGTCGAGAACTTCAATTGCCGTTTGGGAAGCGACTTCGCCGGCTTCAGCACCGCCGACGCCGTCGGCGACTGCAAAGATGGACCGTTCGCGGTCGTGTAAAAACGCATCTTCGTTAAGGGGACGGCGTTCGTTCAAGCCGCGGTCGGAAAGCGCTGAGGATTGGACCTTGAAGGTTTTCCTGTCTTCGCTCATTGCACTGCCTCCAGCTTAATGGGAGAGGAGCTCTTCGTCTTTGGCATCTCCGCAATCACCCGGTCGCGGGCGTTTCGATGTGAAAACGCCATCAACATCCCCAACATTGCAAAGCTTGTAATCAGACTAAAGCCGCCGTGGCTGACAAATGGCAAAGTGATGCCCGTCATCGGCAAAGCTCGTAAAATGCCGCCTATGTTCACCAGCGCTTGAAAGCCGACAAACGCCGTTAGACCTGCCGCGCATAGCTTCGTAAACATATCACGCGACTCCAGCGAAGTGCGAACACCAGCGACCACAAAAATGATCACGGCGAGGATGACGATGGCCCCACCCGCTAGACCAGTTTCTTCGGCAATCGCCGCGTAAACATAATCGGAGTCGGCGATCGGGATCACTTCCGGAAAACCGAGGCCGAGGCCGCGTCCCGTGGTCTTGCCGGAAGCGATGCCGAATACGGCCTGCGCGGGTTGAAACGCAAGCTGGTCGAACCAGACATCGACGTTCACCGTCTTTTGCAGCGCCGGACTCTGCGAGGCGAGCTCTTTCATGCGCGGGTCTTTGTTCAGCGCGTCTTCGTAATCCTTCTTCCACCATGAAACTTCCGGCGACGGCGGATCGAAACCGTCGAGCCAGAGATGAAAACGTTGCTGGATGCGCGACGGCAGAGCGGCGCTGATCGGACGCGCGATGGTCGGCAACAGCGGGACCTTTTCCTGGATGTCTCGCGGCAGCGCGCCGACGACGAGGATGCTGATCACGAGCAGCACCGATCCGACGAACAGCAGCAGTTGCGGCCAGCGGCGCACGGCAACGAGATACAACGTCGTGTACGCACCGCTGAAGATCAGCATCTGCCCGAAGTCTTTCAGCGCGAAGAAGGGAATGAACGGGATCATCGCCATCACGATCAATGGCACGATGTCGCGCGCGCGCGGGATGCCCCAGTAAGTTTCCGCGAGATCTTTGTAACGGGCGGTGAGTATGCCGGCGAAGCCAACGAGGAACGGGATCTTCGAAGGTTCCCACGGCGTCATGTTGCCGAGTGCTTTACCGGCGCTTGAAGTCACTACTGCCGCAGCAAGCGGCAACAGAGTGAACAGCACGATGATGAAACTGTTCCGTTGCAGCCACAACAGAAAGCTATCGCGGACACACATCGAGTAGGCAATCGCAAACGCGAGAATGGAGATGATCGGAATCCAGGTGTAACTGGAAGTGAGCGCGTTCCAGAGCGAATAAGTTCGACTCTTTCTTCGGCAGTTGAGCGATGTCAATCGGCTGCGCGGGCGTCGGCGGCAGGCCCATCAACTGCTTCTTGACCGGATCGTAATTCTCCATGATGTAGCGCATACGGAGCGCTTCCATCTTCTCTTCGCGGGCGGCGGCTTTGTTGCGCGCGTTGTATTCGGGATCGCTGTAGAGCCGGTACTGGATCAACATGCCGAAGCCGAACAGCAGAATCGCCGTCGTGAACAAGATCCAGTTGCCCGAAAAGCGTTTGGCGCGCGAGAGCCAGAGCGCGACCATAATCAATGGAACGAACATCAACAGATCGCGCACTGCGCCGATGATCGATGTCTCGTAACCGCGCAACAAGCCCGCGCGATGAATCGCCATGTAACCCATGACTTCGAGACCGAAAATCACGAGAATCAGCAATAAATGTGATGACGCGCGGTTCTTCATTTATGCCTTTGTGCTTCTTGTGCCTTTTGGTGGCTCATCTCACCCTCAAGTAACCCAAATCCTTCGCTTTCATAACTAACGCCGCGGCAATCGGCGCCGCCGATCTGGAACCGTAGCCACCGCCTTCGACGATCACCGCGATCGCCAACTGCGGTTTTTCAAGCGGCGCGATGCACAAAAACCAACCGTCGATGCGCGGGTTTTCTTCGTCCATGATGTTTTCGTCGTACTCGCGGATGATGTTTCCGCGATTGTCGCGTTCGATCCGGTGCCGTTTCTTTGGTTGGCCTGTCTTCGGATCGTAGACGGGGACGACTTTCTGCGCTGTGCCGGTCTTGCCGCCCGTGTTGATGCCGGCCATTTTAACCGGCGCAAAGACACCGCGCGCCGTGCCGCTTGCACCACCCGTTACCAGTCCCATGATCTCGCGCATCCTTGCAGCGGTCGACGCAGGAACGACTTGATTGAACGCCTGCGGCGCAAGATTGAATTCAATCTTCGGCTTCATCAGCTTGCCTTCCATATTGCCGATGGTTGCCGCCGCGAGCGCCATTTGAAACGGCGTCATCTGTCCGGCGTAACCTTGTCCGTAGCCGATCAGCGCGAGGTCGTATCTTGTAACTTGTTTGCCGGTCACGATGGTCGCTTCACGTGGCGCCAGCGCTCGTTTGACCGCGTCAGTGCTGGCGTTCCAGAACTCCGGTTCCTTTCGTCCGCGCAACGCTTCGGTAGTGGTGTCGTAAGCGCCGATGCCCAGGAGTTGAGCAGCGCGTTTGAGACGTTCCGGTCCAAGCTTCACACCCATCTGCGCGAAGTACTGGTTGCACGAAACTTCGTAAGCGTGATCGATCCCGATGCGGCCGTGTACTTCTCCGGGACCGCCGTCGTCGAAGATCACGTTCGCGCCAGGAGCGGCGTAGTACCCACCACCACTGCACATGAATTCAGTGTCCTGCTCGCCGGCGATATACGCGGCAATCATCGTCACTGTTTTGAAGGTCGAACCTGGAATGTAGTACGCGCCCAGCGCGCGGCTCACGAGTGGCTGGTCGCGCTCGTTTGCGTCGAGCCTGATCCACGTTGCTTCGTCGTCCACTTCCTTCAAGCTATACGAAGGCTCACTGTACAGCGCCAGCACTTCGCCGTTCTGCGGATTGATCGCGACGATCGCACCGTGTTTGCCTTTCAATAAGTCAACGGCAGTTTGCTGCAACGTGCGATCGATCGTAAGCCGGATGTCCTGGTTTCCTTTGAACTCCACCGGCCGGCCGCGAACCACTTCGAGTGCTTCCGGAAGCGCGCCGCTTTGCACGCCAAACAGCGCACGCTCCAATCCGGGATCGCCGCGATCCGATCCGAACAGGTGCGACAGCGCTTTATCGAGCGGATACTCACGACGGATCTCGCCGCTCGCGTCGCGTTTGTAATAAGCAAGCGGTTGGTCCAAGCGGCCGCTGCGATCGAGAATCCAGCCGCGCAAAGTCGATTCAGACAAGCGCCGCACGCGCAGGTCTTTGTAACTCAGTTGCTGAAACTTCTCGTTCTGTTCCGCCGCGTATTGGGCCCAGTAGATGTGAAATGAAAACAAGGCGATCGCGAGCAGCACGAACAGCCAGCGCAATGCGCGCAGGCCGCGGTTGGTCGAATGCGAGCCGAGTCGTTTACGAACTTCCCGCGGCAGATCTTCCGGGATTGCTGCGGTTGCGACCGGGCGTTTTCGATTGCGAACGAGACCGAGCAGGAGCAGCAACAGGACGACGCCCAAACCGCCGACATAGATCAAGGTGAACAGCGCCGGCATTCGTTCGGGCACATGCGGAGTGGGAAGGGGAGAAGGTGAAGGAGTTTGGAAGAGAAGTAGAAGTAATGTGCTTACTGTCATCCAGTTCTACTCACTTTTGCGTAATCGCACTTCCACATCTCCAAATCCGACTACGTCGCCTTCTTCGAGAAGTCGCGACTCGCCGTAAGCGATACGCCTGCCGTTAATGTAAGTGCCGTTGGTGGAGCCGGTGTCCGCGACGAGCAGCGTGCCTTCGGCCGTCATCAGCAATGCGGCATGAATTTTTGACACGCTGGAGTCGTTCAGCATTAGTTCGTTGTCGGATGCGCGTCCGACGTTAAGTCGTTTGCCGCCAGGTTTGAAGATCAACGGGACCTCGCGCGTGCCGTTTGGCTGAGTGACTCGTGCGATCACCTGGATGTCGGGCATTACTGGGGAGGCCGAAGGGATGGGGACGCCCGTTTTGGCGGCGCGTCGTTCTTCGTCCTGGCGTCGCAGGTCGTCTTCAAACTCGCCAAACGTGGGATCGACCGAAATGCCGGTCGTAAAGATGTCGACCTCGGCTTCGACCGTTATGGGTCCGAGCGTGCGATAGCGATGATCGTTGATGTGGTCGATCGCGGCGGCGAGCACTTCGTTCTTGAGATCGTTCAGAATTTCCGGCGGCGCTTCCGAGTGTGTGCCCCATTCGACTTTGAGGACGAGATGATGTGGCGCGATGCGTCCTTTTGCGCCTTCGTTGCGCACGCGCTCGTCGATCAGTTTTTTCATGCGATCGATGAGCTTTGAGGTGGTGAGGCCGCTGCGGGGGTCGACAGTGCGGCCGAAGCGGCGGTCGACGACGTCGCCCATACCTTCGAGCACGCGGCGGAGGATGCGTTCGGGCAAGGCCTCTTCGCGTCGTTTTTTTCCGCCCTGGTCGTTCTTAGGCTTGTCTATCGAATCGTCAGCGTCAGTCATGCACAGTCAATACGAGTTTTCCCCCGCGGGGTTCGCGGCCGGGAAAACACAGATGAACATGGATCGCTGCGTATTCTAGCCTAAACAGTAGGATGGTCGTTAATGCTGGTTTTCCTTTTTCTAAAACTGCAACTTCAATGAGAACCTCAGCATGCGTGAGCTGCCGGTGTTGTAGAACGAGCCGAACGCGCCGCCGGGCCCCGAAAGACTCTGGCCCAGAAGCGAAGACGACTGGCCGAAAGTCGAGTTTGGCGTGAAGGCGTTAGCGAATATGGTGCCGAACACGCGCTCGCGTCCAAACGGATCTTCGAAGTTCGGATGGTTGAAGAGATTGAAGGCGTCGACTCGGAATTGAAGACTCGTACGCTCGCTGAAGTTGAAGCGACGACGAAGCGCGAGATCGATCTGGTGGACAGGGAAGCCGCGCACACTGTTGCGGCTGAGATTGCCTTGTTCCAGATCGTCCGGCACGCTGAGCGCGGCCGGGTTGATCGTTCTGCCACCCGGGATTGTAGAGTCGACAATGTACAACGGCTGACCCGCGATGAGATCCGGGCGGAAATAAGCGACGCCGAATGACGTTGGGAACATGTAGACGGGGTTGACGGGTCTCGCGGAGCGAGCGTTGAAGATCGAATCGACGGACCAGTTGCGAACGACACTGTTACCCGGACCATCGGAGAACAGGGCGGGTATGTCGTAAGAAAGTGATCCTGTTAGCTGGTGACGCACGTCGAAGTCGGATGGACCACGATCGAGTGCCGGGTTCGTGCTGGTCATCAAAACGGACCGCGCTGAATCTTCGCTGACGTTGTCCAACGATCTGGCCCACGTGTAAGAAACCATTGACGCAAGGCCGTCTTTAAGGCCTCGATTGAATACCACCTGCAGAGCACGGTAATCGGAGCGACCGGCGTTTGTCGTCAAACGCAGGAACGGGAAGTCGGGGTTCTGATCGAAAAGAGTCTCGGTGTGCAGCAGTCTTCGTCCGGCAGTGGCGACGTACGACGCCGTGATCGACTGGTTCCGATCCGAGTGATTGTTCGAATGAAAGGTTCCAGTTCAGTGTGTACGGAAGTTTCAGTTGCGGATCGAAGACGAGCGCAGGCACGTCAGGTCCGCCACTGACAAACGGAATTGAGTCGGCAAAGACGTCACCCGCGCGTTCGTGGCCCAGGTCGTAAAGCACGCCCACGCCACCGCGAACGATCAGTTTCGGATCGTTCTTGCCGACGAGGTTGTAGGCAAAACCAAAGCGAGGCGCGAAGTTCAGGAAAGTCGTCTGCCACAGCGAAGTGCCCGGCGGCGGCGGCTTTGAGTTGAGCCGGATCGTCAACCTGGTCCACTGCCAGGGGATCGATACCGGCGATCGAAGACGGCGAAGGTGGCGAAGGCGGTGGATTCAATTCCCAGCGCGCGCCGTACGTCAACGTCAAGTGCGGCGTTTGCCGCCACTCATCCTGCGCGTAGAGTGAGAGATTATTAAACGCCGGTTTCTGAGATGGCGCCCGCCTGAAGATGCCGACACGTGCCGGCGTGCCGATCACGGCCTGGTCCAAGCCATCGAAGAGCACGCTCTCTTCAAGAATTCGCGAGCCGATGATTGGCGATAGCTGTCGATAGTCAGCGCCAAACTTGACGGTGTGATTACCGGAAACGATATCAGTTGAGCCGAGCAGGTTGAACTGCCGCTGAACACTTGAAGCCTTGTCGCCAATCAGCAACGCCGCGCCGCGCGCGTTGAGATCGAAGTTAAGTGAAGCCAGCGAATCCGGTAACAGGTTCGAAGCCCCGCCAAACTCGTCTAAATCATACGAGCGGCTTACGTTCAATCTGCTGTAATTGGCCCGAACGTTGAGGATCGCCGATGATGACAAATACTTAGTAACCGAGCCAGTGATCGTTTGCGCACGGCTGCGAGTGTGCGCGAGCGTGTTCAACGAGAAACCGCCTGCGCCACGCTCGTCAGCTTCGGAATCGGCAAAGTTGTACTTGCCGGAGAATCTCCAGTCTTTGCGATTATGGTCCACACGAATGTTTCCGACGTCGTGACGAGCGGCATTCGCGAACGTTGCGGCAAACTCGGCAAAGCCATCCGGTCTCGCCGCTCCGGTCGGAAGCGGAAACGCATTTAAGAAAGGCTGGATTTCCGGAACTGCGATCGACCGCGACGCTAACGACGGCACGTCAGTGATGCCGGTCATCGGCTTGCGCAATCGCAGTCCTTCATAAGTAGCAAAGAAGAACGTTTGATCGCGAACGATTGGTCCACCAAACGCGCCGCCGAAGTTGTTCAAACGGCGAGGCGGTTTCGTCAGACCACGGCTATTCGCAAACCAGTCGTTCGCGTCCAGTGCATCGTTGCCGAAGAAGTGAAACAGCGAGCCGTGAAACTCATTCGTGCCCGCGCGGGTGACGACGTTGACTTGCGCGCCTGGCAGGCGGCCGTATTCGGGTTGGGTATAGGTGGTGTTTACTGACACCTCCTCCGTGCCGTCAATCGAGACCAGCCCGTTGGCGCCGCCACTCGCCGTCAGTGCCGGCGTGCTGCCTGCCGCTGATGGTCCGGGATTCTGGCCGCCCGCGGCGATGCCGAAATTCGCACTCACGCCGTCGAGCATAAACATGTTTGCGTTTGCTCGTTGTCCGTTGGTTGAAATATTGCCGGGCGAGGAGACCGCAGACTGTTGCTCGTTTCCGGCAACGGTACCCGCCGCCAACGACACAACACTCTGAATGCTTCTGCCCTGCAACGGCAGATTTGTTATCTGTTGGACGGTGACAGTCGAGCCAAGCGTGGCTTCAACCGAGTTCATTGTGCTCGTAGAGCCTGCGGTTACAGTCACCGTCTCGGACAAGGTCGCATTAGTAGTCATTCCCGCCGGAAGATTAAGCGGCACCGGCGCAGGACGTGGCGGCTCTATCCCGGTAAAGATCACTTCGTCGACAGCCACGAACGACGTGAACTGAGTCATCAAATTAAACTTCAGACCGAGTTGAGTAATCTCCTCGCGCGGCTCCTTCTTCATGTTTCCGCTCTGCATTCCATCCATGTCCTGGCCCATCAAATCGTCAACCTTACGGCGGGCCCATAACGTTGCAAGCACGTCGTGACTGTTTTCCGTGTCGGGCAATTGGACCGGGATCTCGCGCACGAAATCCTGTCCCGCCATCTTTCCTCTCAACACGATCGTTCCGTTCGCGCCCTGAAGATAACGCCCGGAGATAACCAACGGCTTGACCCCGAACAGGTCGGGAATTCGTTGTGGATAAATGTCGGTAACAGGCAGCGTGGACCAATCGATCGAGATGTCTGTCAGCAGTGGATTGCGAACGCGCTCGTGGAAACGGCGCGCGACGGCAGACGCGTCGGTTGTGTCCATGACATAGTCAACTTCTCCGCGGCCATACTTAGCCATGTTGTCGAGCAGAAAACGATTGGGCGAGCCGCCGACACCCATCGCAAACACGCGCGCGTTCTTGTACTTCTTCACTTCGCCGATGATCTTCATATCGTCGCCGACGTACCCGTCAGTCACGAAGCAGACGATGCGCACATGTTGTTGAGAGTCTGAAGGTTTCAGAGCGGCTTTGATTGCTTTCATCATCTCCGTGCCGCCGTCGCCGTGATGTCCTGCGAGAAACTCTTTCGCCTTGGCAAGGTTCTCCGGCGTGGCGGGCACAGGTTGCGGGAACAAGATCCGTGTATCGCCGGAGAATGTGATCAGGTTGAACGTGTCGTGCGGATAAAGGTTGTCGAGCGCGAGCCGCATCGTTTCCTTGCCTGTGTCGATCGGGAAGCCCGACATCGAGCCGGAAGTGTCGAGGACGAAGACGAGCTCCTTTGGCATCACGTCTTCGGCAGAAACGCGCTGGGGTGGCTGTAAGATAAGTGTGAAGAAGCCACCCCTGGCGGACCGATGAGCGAGGACGGCATCGTTGATAGCGGGACCGGCAACTTGATAGGTGAGGACGAAGTCTTTGTTGGGGATGGTGTTCTGATCCTTGAGACGGATCAGAGCGCGCGTGGGGTCAGGACGATCGATTTCGGTTTCGTGAGTTTTGGAGTTGAGTGATTCGATCGGGACGCCGGCGTCGATCGCGAGCTCGAGCGAGATGTCGTAGCCGGCGCGCATTCCTTCGATCGGTAGTGGGGTGTTGACAGTGTTTGTCGCTTCCGGTGTGGATTCCGATGATTGTTGATCGCTCGCGGGATTGTAGCGTGGACCAACGACCATCGGGAACGACCATTCGTACGAACCATCTTCATACTTCAACGTCTCGACGTAGCTGATGACGATGCGAATCTTTTCGCCTGGAAGGATGTTGGCGACAGATTGGGTGAAGATGTTGGGACGTTCCTGATCGAGTAGAGCGGCGACTTTTCCGAGTTGTTTAGCGGCGGCGTAGGCGGTCTGGGCTTCTTCACGGCGCATGATCTTTCCTTTGACCGTGCGACCACCTATCAGCATCGTCATGTCGTCGACGGCTGCTGCTTGCGGGAGAGGGAAACTGTAGAAGGCTTCGATCTTGTCCTTGAAAGGGTTCTCGAAATCCTGGGTGACGGTGACGCGAGAAAGAAAACCGCTGACTTCTGCTTTGACGGTTGTGTGTTTGAGCGGGCACTCGCCGGCGGGCTTGCCGTTTTCAAACGCCTGCAGCGAACCTGCGTTTGGCGCTTTCTCCTGGTTCGCAGCGGAACTAGATAAGCTCGATAGCAATAAAGCAATCACGACGGAGATTGCGATAATTGAAGTCAACTTGAGCAACAGTCGGCGGTGCATAGTTTTCTCCCTTTGCAGCGCCTGGTTTTGCGAACGAGCACACTTCAACGCGTGCTGGCGAACCGGAGTCGCTGCCGGACAGAAACGCAAATTGTGTTTTTATAGAGACCGTGAACGCGAGGGTCTCAGCATAACTTACTTTTGGACCATGCGGGGGAGACCGCGCGGGTAATACTTTGGCTACGCTATTGATGCAGATTTTCGTATGCGAGGTGGCCTGAGGCGAAAAAAGTTTCTTGCCGCGCTTGAATCGATCAATTATTTTCATGCGTTCTTACCCCTCACTCATTGCTTCCAAAGGAGGATAATTTAGGTGGAATCTGTGAGTCGCTTTCCGGCACGGGTTCATGTGCTACTGGCGCGCGATAAGCCGACCGGCGTTGTGATAAGACGCGGGCCGTCGAAACGCGTCTGCACGTTGCTGTGGGATCGGCGCAGCGATCAGTTTCAAATTGGGCAATGGCTCAATGGCAAGATTTACGAGCGGCGCAGCGACCTCTCGCCTGATGGCAAGCACCTGATCTACTTCGCGATGAATGGACGCTGGCACACGCAAGCTCAAGGTTCGTGGACGGCAATCTCCCGAGCGCCTTATCTAAAAGCGATTGCCATGTGTCCGAAAGGTGATTGCTGGAATGGCGGCGGTTTGTTTACCGGCAAAACGTCGTACTGGCTGAACGACGGCCTTGGTCATTCTGAATTGCACAACTCACGAGGTGCAACGCGATCGCGAGTATCGACCTTCAATCTGGTTCGGCAACGATTGTCTCGGTGTTTATTACCTGCGCCTGATGCGCGATGGTTGGCAATACATCGAGAGACAGCCGATTAGCGATCGAAAGGAGGTCGACGTCTTCGAGAAGCCACTTCGCGAAGGATGGATGCTGCGGAAGTTGGCGTATGGCGATCTGAGGTCGCCTCCCGGCAAAGGATGTTATTGGGATGAACACCAGCTAATTCGGCCGGCGTCTGACGTTGTGATCGAACGTCCGGAGTGGGAATGGGCAGAACTGGATCGCAAACGATTGGTTTGGGCAGAGGAGGGAAAACTCTACGCCGGCTATCTGAGACCGAAGGGCGTCGTAGACGAGCGCGAGCTTTACGATTTCAACAAGCTCACGTTCGAACGGATCGAAGCGCCTTACTGAGATGTTTACATTAAACTGTCTTTGAGTTTCAACAAGAGCTCTTTTGCTTCTTCCGGACTTAACGACGAGGAGGCAGCGCGGATCTCTTCGATCACCTTCTGATTCGCGAGATCAAACAGCGAAGCTTGCGCCGCGGCTTTGCGACGGCCGGCGCGAGTGGCGGCTTTTTCTAAAGCACTATTTGCTGCCGCTGCTTTGACGGACATCGGTTCTTCCAAATGCTCTTCCTCAGCGAATACGTCTAATTCGTAACGCTCCAGCCGCGCCAGGACCTCACGCGCATTAGCCAGCACTGCCGGCGGCAGACCTGCCAATCGCGCCACTTCAATTCCATAAGACTTCGACGCGCGTCCGCGTTCGAGTCGATGCAGAAAGACGACTTCACCTTCACGCTCTGTCGCAGTGATCTGGTAGTTCTGCGCGCCCGGCAAGCGCTCGGCGAGCTCGGTCAGCTCGTGATAGTGCGTGGCGAACAAAGTCTTCGCCGCATGTTCTGCGGAGTTGTGCAGATACTCGGCAACCGCCCAGGCGATCGACAAGCCGTCAAACGTTGCGGTGCCGCGTCCGATCTCGTCGAGGAGGACAAGGGATCGCGGCGTCGCGCTGTGCAGGATCGCCGCCGTCTCAGTCATCTCGACCATGAACGTCGATCGCCCACGCGTCAGATCGTCTGAAGCGCCAACGCGAGTCCAGATTCGATCCAGCAGCGGCAGCCGCGCGCGTTCGGCAGGAACGAAGCATCCGGTCTGCGCGAGTATGCAGATGATCGCGGTCTGGCGCAGAACGGTGCTTTTGCCACCCATGTTTGGACCGGTGATGATCAATAAACGATCGGTCGAGTTGTTGAGATAGATGCTGTTCGGAACGAAAGGATCGTCGATAAAAGCCTCGATGACCGGATGGCGGCCCTGGATTATTTCGAGCTGATCGCCGTCGTGAAGTTCGGGCCTGACGTAGCGCCGGCGCGCCGCGGTTTCCGCAGACGAGGCGAGCGCGTCGAGCGCCGCGAGAGCACGCGCCGTCATCTGAATGCGTTTTGTTTCCGCCGCAATTTGGCGACAGACGTCGTTGAAAAGCTCCGTCTCGAGCTGGATGATGCGCTCTTCGGCGCCGAGGACTTTCTTTTCCCAGTCGCGCAGCTCCGGCGTTGTGAAGCGTTCGGCGTTAGCGAGTGTTTGGCGACGCTCGTATTCGACCGGCACGCGCGCGGCATTGGCTTTCGAGACTTCGATGAAGTATCCGAAAACGCCGTTGAAACGAATGCGCAGGTTGTTGATTCCGCTGCGAGTGCGTTCAGTCGCTTCCAAAGTGGCGATGATCTGTTTTGCGTTGCGGCTGACGGAACGAAGTTCGTCGAGCTCCGGCGAGTAGCCGTCGCGAATGACGCCGCCGTCGACGACTTTCACGGGCGGATCGTCGTCGATTGCTTTCGCGATCAGCGCGCGAACGTCCGGAAGTTCGTCGGTGTTCTCGGCCAGGACTTCAAGCAAAGAAGACTTGAGGCCGGACAAGACTTCGCGACTTGCAGGAACCTGATCGAGTGAACGCAGCATCGCGCACAGATCGCGCGGTGTGGCTGAGCCGAGACTGATGCGGCCGACAACGCGTTCCAGATCGGAAACTTCTTTTAATAACGTGCGCAGCTTGTCGCGGCGCATTTGGGCAGCAAATAGTTCCTGAACAGCAGCCAACCGGGCTTCCACTTCACCACGCTTCACACACGGACGCAGCAACCACGAACGAAGCAGTCGCGCTCCCATGCCTGTCACTGTCTCGTCAATCACTTGCAACAGCGAACGTCCACTCCCGCCTGCCAGCGACTCGACCAGTTCCAGGTTCCGCACCGTCACACTATCAAGCACCAGATGATCCTGCGGCTCGAAATAGACAAGATCCGTAATGTGCGCCGCCGCCGCCCGTTGCGTCTCCTGCGCATAACGCAAACACGCACCCGCCGCCCGAATCGCTTCGTCTTTGCGCGCCAATCCATATCCGTCGAGCGTGTGCACTTTGAACTGATTAACCAGCAGCGAATAGCAATCGTCTCGCTGCCACTGCCAATCTTCGAGCGCCGTCAACGTCGCATCAAACCCGTATTCATGCGCGGAAACCTCGTTGACCCCGCCGGAATCAGTCTCCAACGGCAACGGCGCTGTTTGCGCGCGCCCGGTAAGCCCAGTCCTGATCAACGCACCCAACGATGCAGGAAACAGCAATTCGCGAGGCGCATACGATTCAAGATCCGCGCGAATCCTCGTCCACGAATCGCGCCCCGTCTCCTGCGTCACCCGAAACTCGCCTGTCGAAATATCCAGAAACGCCGCGCCAACCGTTTCTCCAGCGACACAAACCGCCGCGAGATAAACCGACTCACGCGCTTCCAGCAACTGCGGATCGATCGGAGTTCCCGGCGTCACGATGCGCACGACTTCACGTCGCACCAGCTTCTTCGTCTTGCCGGCGTCTTCCGTCTGCTCGCAGATCGCCACGCGATAACCTTTGCGGACCAAACGCGCGATGTAATTTGCCGCGGAATGATGCGGCACACCGCACATCGGAATCGGATTCCCGCTGTCTTTATGTCGCGCCGTGAGTGTGATTTGCAGTTCGCGCGAACCGGTCACCGCGTCGTCGAAGAAGAGCTCATAGAAGTCGCCAAGCCGGAAGAACAGCAATGTCCCGGGATGTTGCTGCTTCAGTTCCTGGTACTGCCGCAGCATCGGCGTTGGATTTGGCTGGTTCATACTTTGTGAGCGCGCCAAGATTAACACCGAAGTGTAGGAATATGGTAATTTGCAGCGCGTGTGACAAATTCACTTCTGACCAATTCTCTTCAGGAACATCTAGAAACCTTCCAGAAGTTACTCGACTCTTTGCTGCCGGATATCGAGCGAGCGGGCGAAATGATTTGCGCAGCGCTCACCGCTGGGAAGAAGATTCTTCTCTGCGGTAACGGTGGCAGCGCCGCCGATGCGCAGCACATTGCCGCCGAGCTGGTTGGTTGTTACGAAAAACAGCGCCAGTCGTGGCCGGGAATCGCGCTAACAACCGATACCTCAGCCCTGACAGCAGTCAGTAACGACCTCGGGTACGAACAAGTTTTCGCCCGCCAGGTTGCCGGACTCGCACAACCCGGCGATGTTTTGATCGCGATTAGCACGAGTGGAAAATCCAGAAACGTCGTGAAGGCGGTCGAAAAAGCAAAAGAAATCGGGTGCTTAACGATCGGTCTCACGGGCGCCTCACCGGAGCTGCTTGGGACACTGTGCGACCTCGTTGTTGCGATCCCTTCAAATCGCACCTCACGCATTCAGGAAGCGCACATCACCATCGGCCATCTGTGGTGCGAAATGGTCGATCAAATTCCTGAACCAGAACCTTGACACACACGATGGATCTCATTAGTCTGACTGCACTTGGCAGAGTATGTTTTTTTGATTTACCACTCGGTCCCTTTGGATTCCGCGCGGATCGCCCCGACTGGAGTTGCCGTGAGTGATTCACTGAGACGTTGATGTTGTTTCAAGAACTACCTGGCTTTCCACATTTCGAGCTTTACCCAACTCACTCACTTCCGTTGCTGAGTCACATTCCCGTCGAAAGAAGCAGAAGTTGTTCTGTGCTTTGTGTGATCGAAGTGAGCGTGCGCTTTAAGAAACTTCGCTGCTGCGCATTCCGGCAGTCGCGAAACTCGGTTTGACAAATCGCTGCTGCCTCGCAAGAGAGGTTTCCCTTCGGGGTACGTGTGTGACCGTTTCCTGGTCCTCCCAGTAGGCCAAATGAAATGAGGGAAACGACACGCAAGGATGGAGGTGTATTCAAAAATGCCCAGCAATGTAAGTTCGACTCCCCCAGGAGCGCCGCGCAAGAAGAAGCGCAAGAAGAAAACGGCGCTCGTGGTTTGTCGCGATCGAAAACAGTTTTGGACCACGCAGGCGCAGTTTTGGCAATGGGTGAGGGAAGGCGTGGTTGTGAAGACCGGCGAGCAGCCGCTGACCGGACTGTTTCGCCGCGAACATCAGGAACTGTTGGTGCTGCTCAGCAACACTGTTTTGAACCTGGCGCACCCAAACCACATGCGCGAAGCGCTGCTGTCGCGACGACTCGGAGTGTCCGGGAGGTGAACCAGTTTGTTTAGACTTGCGCTTGCAATCACGATCCTTCTCTCCTTGTCCGCAGCCGCGGCGGCACAACAAGACGCCCAACAAGCTGATCGCTATCGCATCGGCCCCGCCGACGTGCTCGACATTCGCATTCATAACAAGCCGCAGCTCTCGCGCGAAGCCGTTCGCGTCGAAGGCAACGGCATGATCCGCATGCCGCTCATCGAAACCGAGATCCAGGCTGCTTGCCGGACGGAAGGTGAACTAGCCAGGGAGATCGCGACGCGTTACGCGAAGTACTATCGAAATCTTCAGGTCGACGTTTTTATCAAGGAGTATCACTCACGACAGGTCGCCGTCATCGGCGCCGTCAACGATCAGAGCCGTTTTGAACTACAACGCCGTATTCGTCTGCTCGAATTACTCACTTATGCCAAAGGCCCGTCACCAAAAGCCGGACAGACAATCAACATCGTCCATTCACCGGCGCCTTCGCTTTGCAAACAATCAGACGACAACGACGTCTCGACGTTGTTCTCCAGTTACAACCTGAACGAAGTGCTTCAGGGCAAGGCCGAAGCAAATCCGTATCTCGAAGCCGGCGACATCGTGACCCTGCCCGAGGCCGATCAAGTCTACGTCGTCGGCAACGTCTACATGCCGCTGACGATCCCATTGCGCGAGCCCGTGACTCTCACACGCGCGATCGCAATGGCCGGCGGTCTTAAACAAGACACGAAGAAAGACAAGATTCGCGTGCTGCGCCAGGAACCCGGAACCGCCACGCGCAAAGAGATCACCGTCGATCTCTCCGCCATCGAAAAGAAACGCTCCGAAGATTTAGCCCTTCTGCCAAACGATATCGTCGACGTGCCCACGTCAGCCGGAAAGAGCTTCCTGCGCAGCCTCGTCCAGGGCGTCGTGCCCGGCGTGGGCCAACTCCCAGTCAGAGTCGTTCCCTAAAGGAATTGCGAATTTCGAATTGCGGATTGCGGATTGCGGATTGCGGATTGCGAAATTTGGGAGTACGCCGAAGGCGTTCTTTAATTCCAGCCCAGGGTTGCTTCAACCCTGGGTTAGTTCAGGTATTAATTCCTTAAACTCTGAAGGAGTTTCAATTGCAAAGCGAACACTTTCAGTGTTTCTTATTCGCTGCTGGCATACCCAGGGTTGAAGCAACCCTGGGCTGGAATTAAAGAACGCCTTCGGCGTACTCCCAAATAAATTCGCATTTCGCATTTCGAAATCCAAAAACATGAAACCATCCCACGAACTCGTCAAGAGAGAGTCCCAAGTCAACTCGCTCGACGCCCCTATAGATCCGCCCCAGTCGTATAACTACGGCGTCGACCCAAACGCCAGCGACGATGTGCATCTGCTCGACTACTGGCGGGCCATCCGCAAACGCATCTGGCTCGTCATCGGCGTCGTCGCGCTCAGCACGATGCTGGCCGTCGTCTATGTCGCGCGCAAGCCAGACTTCTACGAGGCGCAGGCGCGCGTGCAGGTGGATCTCGAAGATACCGGATCGCTCGTCAACAACACGCGTCCTTTGTATGCAGCAACGGACGATCCCATCTACTTCAACACGCAGCTTCAGATCCTGGTGAGCCCGGGACTGTTGCGCCGCGTAGTCCGCACGCTCGATCTCGAACACAATCCCGACTTCTTCAAAGGCGGACAACGCCAATCGATGTGGCAAACGTTGGGACGCATGGTCGGCGTCGGCAGCAAGGCGCCTGCGGCAGAGACAAAACCACCCGATCAGCTTCCGCTGACAAATTCAGTCGCCGAAGCGACTGCACACGAAGATCTGAACGATGCGAAGCGTCTCGCGCCATATGTCAACTCGATCCTCAACGGGTTGAAAGTCGAGCCCGTGAAAGAGACGCGCGGCTATTACAAAGAGACGCGCCTGATCGACATCAAGTTCAGCCACACCGATCCGCAGGTAGCCTCGAAAGTCGTCAACGCAATTGCCGAGACTTACGTCTACTGGAACCTTGAAAAGAGGACCGAGACCAACAGCACGACTGGCGGTTTTCTGCAAAAGCGGATCGCGGAGTTGCAGCAACAGATTCGCACGGGCGAGGAACGTCTCGTCAATTACGCCAAGAACAACCAGATCATCTCGCTCGATCCGAATCAGAACATGATCGTCGACCGGCTCTCCGTTCTGAACCGGCAACTGCTTGACGCGGAAAATGAACGCAAGACCGCGGAGGCGGCTTACAACGCGGCCAAAGCGCCCGGCGCTGCAACCGCCCTCGCCGATACGGATGCGAAACAAGCAAACGAGATCGAGTCGAAGCTGGTGGAGTTGCGGCAGAAGCGCGCGCTGTTGATGGTCGATGCCACTGAAGAAGCGCCTGAAGTTAAAGAGGTCAATCAGCAGATAGCCGAGCTCGACCGGCAGTTGAAGGATTTATTGAATCGCAAGTCGACGACGTTGCTGACCAACCTCAACACGCGTTACCAGCAAGCACTCGCGCGCGAACAGGCGTTACGAAAAGCATTTGACGAGCAACGCGGACAGACGTTGTCGCAGAATGAAGCGGCGATCAACTACCGCATCATCCAGCAGGAGATCGAAACGAATCGCAACCTGCTCAACGGGCTGTTGCAAGGCGCTCGTGAGAACGACGTCGTCCTCGCCGGTAAGCCAAACAATATTTCGATCGTGGACCAGGCGCTGACGCCTGACAATCCGGTTGGTCCAAATCGCGCGCGCACGATCATCGGCGCGTTCTTTTTGTCGATCGGGTTTGGCGTCGGACTGGCGTTGTTCCTTGAGTATCTCGACGACACGGTCCATTCGACGCAGGAAGTCGAGCGGATGCTGCATTTGCCGGCGCTGGCCGTGATTCCGGCAATTGGGGGTGCGACGCGTCGATCGATGAGACCCACGACCACGGCGTTGCAGAAGAACGGGAACGGCGCGGAGAAGAGTGAGCTTTTGATCCATGCTGACGGGCGTTCGCCGCTCGCGGAAGCTTATCGACACTTGCGGACGTCGGTGTTGTTGTCGACGGCTGGCCGCGCGCCGAAGACGTTGTTGGTGACGTCGAGTCTGCCGGGAGAAGGGAAGACGACGACGGCTGTGAACACTGCAATAAGCCTGGCCCAGACAGGTGCAAGTGTGGTCATTATCGACGCCGATATGAGGCGGCCGCGTTTGCAGAATATTTTTCAACATCGGACACGGAGGAGGGATTGAGCTCGATACTTTCGAGCGAAGCGTCGGAGACAGACATGTTGGCGATGGTCGAGACCGATGAGGAGAGCGGACTCGACGTGTTGAGCTCCGGTCCGATTCCGCCGAACCCGGCTGAGTTGCTCGGGTCGGATCAGATGCGGCGGCTGATGGCCGCGCTGCAAACGCGATTACACGCATGTGGTGGTTGATTCGCCGCCGATCAGTTCGTTTACCGATGGCGTGTTGATTTCGACGATGGTCGACGGCGTATTGCTGGTCGTTCACGGCGGCAAGAGCTCGCGTCATATCGTGCGGCGATCGAAACAGTTACTGACTGACGTGGGTGCGAAAGTTTTGGGTGTGGTCCTGAACAACGTCAACCTGCAATCGCACGACTACTACTATTACCAGACTTATTACGGACGCAAGTATTACGAGAAGCAGGCGTAACACGGATGTGGCCGCGATTGCTTTACGTCGGAGACGTACCAGTTGAATCGACGTATCACGGATCCGCGTTATTGCACCGATTGTTGGTCGATTATCCAAACTTAACTATTTTGGAAACGGGAACGCCGTCGCAGCTCGAACGACGAATACCACGTGCTGATTATCTCTCTTACCGGTTAGACGGGTCGCGCTGGTTGAAGACGAGATTTCATCCGTATGCGGTGGTTTGGTTCACATACAGCAGATCGAGAAATGGACACGGCGTTGCCGCTTCGTTAAGCGATTGCGAATTTGATTGTGTTTTGACTGTGGCCCACGGGTTCGGTTGGCTCGCAGCAGCGAACCTCGCGCGCAAGCATCGACTGCCGCTGCACCTGATCGTCCACGACGATTGGCCCCGCGCCGCGCACGTGCCGCCCGCATTTCGCAACTGGTTCGATAAACAATTCGCGCGGGTCTACAAGCAGGCGCAATCGCGACTGTGCGTTTCACCTTCGATGGAACGGGCTTATAACAAGCGGTATGGCGCCGCCGGCGACGTTCTTTATCCGATGCGCGCCTCAACCGCCCCCACTTTCGCCGAGCCTCCGCGACGACTCGCCGAGCACGATCATCAATTCACCGTCGCCTTCGCCGGCACGATCAATTCGCGGGGTTACATCAAAGCACTGATAGCGCTGCACGATGCACTGACAACGGTCAATGGCAGACTACTGATCTTTGGACCGCTAACTCCAGATGCCGCACGCCAGAACGGACTTGATCTGCCAAACGTCACCGTTTGTGGATTATTGCGCTCGGATGCATTGATGAACCGCCTTCGCGACGAAGCGGACGTGCTCTTCGTGCCAATGTCTTTCGACGAGGCGGAGCGGAGCAACATGGAGATGTCGTTTCCCAGCAAACTCACCGACTACACGGCCGTTGGTGTGCCGCTTTTGATTTATGGCCCACCGTACTGTTCCGCCGTCGGCTGGGCCAACGAGAATCGCGGCGTCGCCGAAGTTGCACAGAACGAAACCGAACTTGCCGAGTCAGTGCGCCGGCTGGCAGCGGATCTACGACACCGCATCGAGCTCGGCAAAGCAGCGTTACAAACAGGGGAGCGATATTTCGCGCACCAACGAGTGCAGGAAGTATTCAATCGCGCCATAACGATCCGTGGTTAAGTAGCTTTGCACCAAAAGTGCGTTATTACGTGAAAATGTCTCCCGCAAAGGCGCAAAGACGCAAAGCGCTGTCGCGTTTCGCTGGACTTTCTTTGCGCCTTTGCGCCTTTGCGGGAGAATATCCTTCGTAGCGGACGTTTTTGTGCAAAGCCTGGTTAAGTCGATCATCAATCGCGCGATGCGGCACATGCTGTTTCTCGCGCAGAGCCATCCGGAAGTTTCCGATCGCTGGGGCTATCACATTCGCCCGATTCACTACTACGAACCCTTACCCGACTTCCGATCGATCACGACCGAACAACTGAATCGCCGGCGCGAGTTTCCTTCAATTGACTTCCGGTGGGAACACCAATTAAAGCTCCTTCACGATCTCGGCGCCGGTTATCACGCTGAGTTGGATCACATCGATCGCGCCTGTTTCGAGAACGATTACTTCAGCGGCTTTGACGCGGCTGTCTACTACTCATTAATCAGGCATCTGCGACCGAAACGCGTCGTGGAGATCGGCAGCGGTTACTCGACCCGCATCGCCAATGAAGCCTTGACGCGCAACGGCAACGGCAAACTGACGTGCATCGAGCCGTTCCCCGAACGACTGAATGGTCTGAGTCTCAAAGTCGAGTTGATTCAGAAGCGGGTTGAAGAGCTCGACGTCGAATTCTTTTCCTGCCTTGAAGCAAACGACATCCTGTTCATCGATTCGAGTCACACGGTCAAGTTCGGCAGCGACGTCTGTTTCGAGCTTCTCGAAGTGCTGCCAACGCTGCGACCCGGCGTTTGGGTTCACGTCCACGACATCTTTTTCCCACACGATTATCCCGCCGAGTGGCTTCTCAAGCGGCGGCTCGCGTTGAACGAGCAGTACTTGCTCGAAGCGTTTCTCTCGTTCAATCGTGAATTCGAAGTGGCTGTTGCGAACCACTGGTTGACGTTGGACCATGATTCGGCGGTGAAGGAGCTCTGGCCGGGCGAGAGCTCGAGCTCCAGTTTCTGGTTTTATCGCAAGTGAACACGAAGATCAGCGCCATCGTGCCGACCATCGGCCGCATCGATTCGCTGAACGCGTTGCTCGAATCGCTCGCCGCCCAAACCTGTCGCGTTGACGAGGTGATCATCGCGAGCGCCGATCAAAAAACCTGCGAATCGATTGAGAATGTCAGGTGGCTTGCCGCAGGGCTCGTCGTCCGTTGCCTCAGCGTTTCACCGCCAAATGCGGTACGCCAACGCATGGCGGCAATCGACGTTGCTCGTGGCGATTATTTCCTGCTCCTCGACGACGACGTTGTCCTTGAACCGGATTGCGTGCAACACATGCTCGCCGTGTTGGAGACGAATGACGGTGTCGCTGCGGCAACGGCAGACTTCAATAACCAAACGTGGCCCGATCCAACGCGCGCCTGGCAGTTATATCTCCGCCACGTCTTGAAACTGGAGCGCGCAGACTGGCAGGGAAGAGTCGTTGGTCCATTGCTGCGGTTTGGCTTCAATCCTGTGCCGTCGAAGCCGCAACCGATGGAGTGGCTCGGATCGGGAAGCAGCCTCGTGCGGCGCACGGCTTTTGAGCGAGCCGGCGGCTTCTCCGATTTCTTTCTTCATCGCTGCACGATCAACGAGGACGTCGATCTCGGGCTCAAGCTGCGGCGCGTCGGAGACATAATGTTCTGTCCCGACGCGCGCATGGCGCATCATCACGCGCCCAGCGGAAGAGTGACGAGGTTTCTGGCGGCCGAAGACGATCTGTTCAATCGCTATTTCATTCTGCGCCGGACGCTCGGCATGAGCTTTGTGCGCGCCTTTGGTTTGGTGGTGCTTTATTTCGGGGTGGAAACGTTAAGCCAGTTTCTCGGTTGCGTCAGGCGGTTGAGCTTTCGCGGGTTCATTGGGCAATTAGGGGGGCGGCTGCGGGCCTTCGGACGGATTTTAGTACGAGCATGAATTGGGTGTTTCTTGGCGACAGTCTTACGGAAGGTGTTGGTTCGAAGAGGATCAGTTACGTAACCGACCTGGTAACACAGATCCGCTCCGCGCAGCGTGAGATCAATGTGCATGAGTTGCGATTGCGATATGTTGATCCACACAGATTCAATCGCGATATCGAGGTCAATGTAGCCGGGAAACTCGACGTCGATTCAAATCAAAATTCATCAGATCTGTGGCTCTGGAACCTCGCGTGCGAAGGACAAACCATCGACACCGATCTGGCATGGCTGCCGTTGATCGGCACGCTGCGCCCGGAGTTGGTTGTGATCTTTCGCGGCAGTTTGGAAAGCATCATTCGACCGGCGACGTTGCCGTCGTGGGTGCCAAATTCATGGCGTGGATACGCCGCGATGGACCCGCGTTGCTACTTCAGCACGACCTGGTGGCGCAAGGCGAAGCAACAAACGATCGACACGATCAAACAAAACACCCGTTTGAAGGTTTTGGCGCGTGGCGGCGGCAAGCCGTTGATAGGGCTTGAGGACCTTTCCAAACATCTCACTACTTTGCTGCGAGCGCTGAATACGCGCGTGCTGGTGCTCGGGTTACTTTCAGTCGAAGAGTCCTGCTTTCCCGGCTCGCCGGCGCATTTCGAATCAGTCAACGCAAAGCTGCGCGAGATCGCTGTCGCGGAAGACGTCGAGTTCTTCGACTGGGCGGCAGAACTGAAGTCGAAAGGCCCGCGCACGGAGCTGTTTTATCGCGACAGCTTTCATCCCAACCAGGCGGGAGCAACTGCCCTCGCCGAGATTCTCCATTCGCGTCTGTGTAAGTCTCTGGAATGAGGCTTAGCACAAAAACGTCCGCTACGAAGGATATCTCCCGCAAAGGTGCAAAGGCGCAAAGAAAAGTCCAGCGAAACGCGGCAGCGCTTTGCGTCTTTGCGCCTTTGCGGGAGACATCTTCACGTAATAACACACTTTTGGTGCAAAGCTCTGGAATGATCACTGCCATCGTCACCGCGTACGAGCGAATCGATCAGACGCTGAACACGCTTCGCATCATCGAAGCCTGCGATCCGCGGCCGGATGAAGTCCTCGTACACGTCGACGACAATCAAACTGCTGTTGAAACTGCAATCAGCCAGGCATTTCCGCACGTTCGCATCCTCGTGAGCCGCGAGCGTGTTGGCCCGGGCGGCGGACGAAACAAGTTAGTCAACGCCGCGGCAAACGATCTCATCGCCAGCTTCGACGACGATTCGTATCCAATCGATTCCGACTACTTCGCCCGCGTGGCCCAACTTGCCGAAGTGTTTCCCAACGCGTCGATCTTTTGCGCCGCGCTTTATCACATCGGCGAAACCATCAACCTCGACAAGCGTGAGGCGCGTTGGACCGCAGACTTTGTCGGTGGCGCGTGTGTCTATCGCCGCGAGGCATTTCTCGACGCCGGCGGCTACGTGCCGTTGCCGATTGCGTACGGAATGGAAGAAGTTGATCTCGCGCTGCGACTCCATTCGCAAGGCGGCAAGGTTTTGTCGACGTCGTGGCTGCGTGTTTTTCACGATACCGATTTGCAGCGACACGCCGAGCCACAGGTCACCGCAGGAAGCATCGCAAACCTCGCGTTGCTGGCGTACCTGCGTTACCCGGTGTCGCTCTGGTCCATCGGTGCGTGGCAATGCGCGAACCGTGTGTTGTGGCTGCTGCGGCATGGCCGGCATCGCGGCATCTGGCGCGGTCTGGCGATGATCCCGGGACATTTGCGCGCGAATCGTCACTTTCGTTTGACGGTGAATAATCGTGCGGTGCGCTCGTATCTCGCACTGCGTCGAGCGCCGGCAGACGCGAGCTTGTAACCGAACACGATGGCTCACTGGGTATGTTGTCAACTCGGCGCGCGTGAGCATTACGCGGTTCCGCGAGCGCTCGAACACCGCGGATTGTTGCGCGAGCTGATTACCGATCTTTGGGTGCGTCCCGACTCGATTTTGCGGGCAGTGAAGAGCGCTGCGGGGCGGTTTCATCCGGGTCTCGCGTCGGCGCGCGTGACGGCGCCAAACAGGCAAGCCTTAGCGTTCGCCGCACAGGCGCGAATGGCAGGCCAATCCGGCTGGGACCTTATTAATAAGCGGAACGACTGGTTCCAGAACTCGGTGGTGGCCCAACTCGCGCGGCGTCAACACAACTCCGAACCACTCAGCGTCTTTGCCTACAGTTACGCCGCCGAAGGAATCCTCAAGTTTGCGCGCGAACGTGGTTGGCACACTGTGTTGGGCCAAATCGATCCCGGTCCGGCTGAGGAACGGATCGCCGGAAACCCTAATCCTGCGCCCGTTGAATACTGGAAACAATGGCGACGCGAATGCGAGCTGGCGGATTACATCGTTGTGAATTCCAAATGGTCTCGCGACGCGCTTTTAAGCGAAGGCGTCGCCATGGACAAGATCCGCGTCATTCCACTTGCGTTTGATCCACCCGAGGAGAGCCACTCATTTACACGCAGCTACCCGGCGGCATTCACGCCTGAACTTCCGCTGCGAGTGTTGTTTCTCGGACAGATCAACCTGCGTAAAGGCGCAAAGCAGTTATTCGATGCGGTGAAACTGCTCTCAAGTGAATCGATCGATTTCTGGTTTGTTGGACCATTGCAAGTCGACATCCCACCGGAGCTGAAAGATCGCATCAAGTGGTTCGGCGTCGCCGCCCGCACCGAAGTCGCACACTATTACCGCGAAGCAGACGTCTTCATTCTCCCGACGCTCTCCGACGGCTTCGGGCTAACACAACTCGAAGCCCAATCGTGGAAACTTCCCGTGATCGCGTCGCGAAATTGCGGCGATGTCGTCACGCACGATTTCAACGGAATGCTCCTCGAAGAAGTTTCTGGTCCAGCTATCGCTGAGACACTTCGACAATTGCTGCACTCGCCGGAGCGTCTCCAAACTATGTCTGACAACTCGCGAGTCGAGGAGCGTTTCAGCCTGAGCTCGCTCGCCGCTTCGTTGTCGACTCTGTAAACAATGCAATCGTCCGTCACCTGGAACAGGTTTCCACTCGGTCTCGCCGGCACGCCTTCGCTCACGCTGCGATCCACGCTGCTTGGAATTATGAGCACAGGCGCTGCGACGATCATCGCGGTGCTGCTGGTGCCGGACAATCCAACCACTCCCGGAGCGTTGTTCTATTGCGCGCTCGTGATGTCAGCCGGACTCGCAACTGCGCCGCTGACGGCTGCAATAAAACAACCGAAAGCGCTACTGCGCGGCGAATCGCTCGTCGCGCTCGCACCGATCTACTGGCTGCTGCTCGATCTGCTGCAAGGCGTCTACTCGCTGGACTACATTTCTGCCGACGAAGTTCGGCTCGCATTTATCGGCATCGGTCTCTTCGTCAGCACGATGTGGATCGGCGCGATTCGCCGGCCGTGGCGAATCCCCGGGATCTTCATTCGCTCGGTATCGCAGGAGTTCTCGCTCAACACCTACTTCGGCCTCGCGCTCGCGTGTTTCTTTATCGGCATGTTGAACTTCGCCGTCGCTTGCAACTTCAACGTGTTCGAAATGCTCCACTACATGGCCCAGGAGCGCTGGGCGGCGCCGTGGAACCGCGGACAACTCGGCGGCTGGGACGCGTTTCTCGATCACCTGCAATACTTCGGTTATCTGTTGCCGATCCTGACGGTCGTAATCGCGCGGCGAGCCGGCGTTCGCAGTCCGCGCACGCTGCTCTGTCTCGCCATGTCGATCGTTATGACCTTGTTTCTGGCGCAGAGCGGCAGCCGCCGCGTAATCGGCGTCGTGGTTGGGATGGCGTTGATACTGTGGATCCTGGACCAGCGACAACTCCGGATCAAACACTTGCTGTTGACCGTGCTCGCGATCGCGGCATTGCTGTTGACTCTGCAGGTCATGCTCGAATATCGAAACGTCGGCCTCGGCGCGCTCGTGGGCCAAACCGATACGACACTCGACAGCCGGACCGAGAAGCGGCAGTTGCTCGAAAATCAGCACCTCCGCGTGGACGACAATTTCTATCGTCTCTGCCAGCTTATCCAGCTCATTCCGCAGTCGTACCCGTATGTCTATCACGAGTATTTGTTCTACGTGCTCGTGCGGCCGGTGCCGCGCGTCTTTTGGCCGGGAAAGCCGGTCGATCCGGGCTTCGATCTGCCGACGGCCCTCGGCATCGAAGGTGTTTCGTATTCCTACTCGGTGATCGGAGAGCTGTACATGTCGCTCGGCCTGCTCGGCATCGCGCTGGGTGGATGGTTTTACGGGCGCGTCGCGGCGCTGGCGAGCGGACTGCTCAAACGCAGCACCACGCAAGGCGCGCTGGTGATCTACAGCATCGTCGTAATGGCGCTGTTCTCGGGCATGCGCTCGATACTGGAACTGATCCTTGTGAGCTATGTCGTGCTTGCGTGGGTTGGATTGTCGCAACTGTTCATCAAGCTGAGGCGCGCCCGCGCTGTGTGATTGTTCAGTGAAAGTCTTTGTACTGACTCACTCGCCATCGCCGTACCAGGTCGAGCTCTTCAACGAGATCGAAACGCGGGGAAACTGTTCGTTGACCGCCGGATACTTGAGCAGCCGCGATCCGAATCGACACTGGAAGCCGCTGGAGATTCGACACGCCTCGGTCGCGCTCGATCGTGCGGCAAACGGGATGGCCGCAAGCGCGGGAAGCGGCGCGCGATGCAGATTTGGTGGTGTTCAATTACTACCGCCACACGCAGGCGGCGCAACTGATCGGCGAGCGAGTCGGGCAAGGTGATCCATGGTGTTTCTGGGGCGAGCGGCCGGGTTTTCGACAACCGGCGTGGGCTGGGCGGCTTTTGCGGAAATGGAAGCTGTCGGAGCTGCACGATTCGTGCGTGCCGATCTGGGGCATTGGAAAGTTTGCCGTCGATGGTTATCGACAGGAGTTTGGACCACGGCGGGCGTACTTCAATTTGCCATACTTTTCGGATCTCGAACGGTTTGGCAGACAATGCGAGCGCGACGCGAGATCTGAACGGATCTTCTTATTCTGTGGTTCGTTGATCGCTCGCAAAGGTGTCGATCTCGTGGCGCGCGCGTTTGTTCGACTAGCAGCCGAGTTTCCCGATGTAAGGCTGAAGATCGCGGGCGACGGCGAGTTACGGCAGAGTGCTGGCGCAAACTGCTTCGTCCTGTTGAGCGATCGAGTTGAGTTTGCGGGTTCAAAGATTGGGATGAGCTGCCGGAGTTGTATTCGTCTGCTGATGTGTTGTGCGTGCCGTCGCGATATGACGGTTGGGGCCTCGTCGTGCCGGAAGGACTCGCTTCAGGGTTGCCGGTGATCGCAACTGATCGCATGGGCGCTGCGCTGGAGTTTATTCGAGACGGGAGTTAACGGTTGGCTGCTTCCGGCGGGCGATGAGATGCGATTCTCGCGGCGATGCGCGAGGCGGCGTCACTCAGCAAAGATGAACTTGCGGAGCGATCGCGTCGCGCCCGAGCGACGGTTAGCGAACACACGCTTCAACACGGGTCGGCGCGATTCGTTCAGTTCGTGCACGAAACGATCGATGTGTAGCATTTCAGGAATCTTAGCCTCGCCCATGCGGATTTGAACGACGAGCAGTCACGCGCATGAATGCTGCGCTGCGGCACCGCGGTCCCGACGATCACGGGAATTGCGAATTGCGGCACGGCTCTGTCTTGGGAACACACGTCTTGCGGTAATCGATACGTCGCTTGCCGGTCACCAGCCGATGAACGATCCCGAAACCGGCAACTGGATTACCTACAACGGCGAGACTTACAACTTCAAAGCAACTCCACAATGAGATCGACAGCGATCCGGACGCGTGGTCATCGCTTTCCGATACGGAAGTCGTGCTGCGTGCTTATCGGCGCTGGGGCGTGAATGCATTTCGCCGTTTGCGCGGCATGTTTGCACTCGCGATCTGGGACGAGGGCGAAACAGCAATTGGTGCTGGCCCGCGATCCGCTCGGCATCAAACCGCTTTACTACTATCGCACGGAAACACTCTTTGTTTTTGCGTCTGAATTGCGCGCGTTGCTCGCGAGCGGCCTCGTGCCGCGAAAGCTTAAGCACGCGATGGTGTCGATTCCTATCTGGCGAATGGTTCGGTCGAAGCGCCGTTGACGATCGTCGACGGCGTGCAACAGTTGCTGCCGGGCCAATACCTGCAAGCGAGCCACGGCGGATGGAAAACTCGAAATCACGATTGCCGAGTTTGGTCATTCGGATCAAGAGACTAGCGATACCGGAGCCGAGCCGATGCGGTGGCACGTCTGCGATCCGAGTTGGAAGAATCGGTGCGGCTGCATCTCGTCAGCGACGTGCCGCTCGGTGTGTTTCTTTCCGGCGGGATGGACTCCAGCGCCCTGGTTGCGTTGACGAGCCGGATCACCGGCGAGCCGCCGCGAACCTTTAGCGTCGTGTTTGACGAAACGGATTATTCGGAAGCGCCTCATGCGCGTGCGATCGCGGCGAAGTTCCGTACGGACCATTGCGAAATACATCTCAACGAAGATCAATTGCTCGAGATGTTGCCCGCACGCGATCGCCTCGTTGGACCAACCGACGATGGACGGCATCAACACGTTCGTCGTTTCAGAAGCGGTGAAGAATGCCGGGGTGACGGTGGCGCTTTCAGGATTAGGGGGCGACGAGTTGTTCGCGGGTTATCCGAGCTTCAGGCGCGCACTGAAGGTTGACGCGATGTCGCCGATTTCGAAGCGGTTTTTGCGAGCAGCTGTCAGGATTTGGGAAGCTCGCGTTGAACGGTTCGACGCAGCGACACAAGTTCTGGCAGTTGGCGGCGAGCGACGGCGCTGCCGGAGGATGTTTATCGCATTTCGCGACAACTTTTCGCGCCGGATTCCATTCGCAGATTGACCCGGCACGATGCGACGCAGAATGGTGTACGGCATACGGTCTGATGGAGACGTCGTGAATGCGATTTCCGAGCTCGAGTTGCGCGGCTATATGACGAACACGCTGTTGCGCGACACGGATGCGATGAGCATGGCCCATTCGCTTGAGGTGCGCGTGCCGCTGGTTGACGTGAAAGTCGTTGACTTTGCGCTTTCGCTGCCGGGGAAATGGAAGTTGGGCTGAACAACGGGGTTCCCAAAGCCGTTGCTGGCCGATGCGGTTGCGGATCTGCTGCCGCGAGAGTTTTTGGCGCGGCCGAAGATGGGATTCACGTTGCCCGTTTGAGAAATGGATGCAGGGTCGTTTGCGCAGCGAAGTCGCGTCGGTGTTGGAAGACGGGGACGACTGCGAGACTCGGGACTGGCGGCAGACGAGCGTCGGGGATGTTTGGCGCAAGTTTCTGCAAAAGCCGCGCGCTGTTGGCTGGTCGCGGCCGTGGTCGCTTTATGTGCTCGCGAGGTGGTGCGAGATCAATGGAGTGGCACTGAGATGAAAGTGCTTCATGTCATTCCTTCGGTATCGGAGCGATCGGGTGGACCAGCGACGGCGATCGTTCCGATGTGTCGGGCGCTGCAGGCAGCGCGGGATTGAAGTGATGCTGATCACGACCGATGACGAATGCAGTGAACGCGTTTTGACGGACGTGCCGGCGATGTTCTTTCCTTCGCAGCTTGGCGCGTCGTTCAAGTATTCGCGACCGCTGGCAGTCTGGCTCGCGGCGAACGTCGAAGAGTTTGACCTCGCTCACATTCACGCCAGTCTTTAATCACGCTTCTGTGGCCGCCGCGCGCGTCTGTCGCAAGGCGAACGTTCCGTACATCGTGAGACCGCTCGGCACGCTCGATCCGTGGAGCATGAAGCAAAAGCCGCTGCGCAAGCGACTCTTCTGGTCGCTCGCAGGTAAGACGATGATGGGCGGCG
Organism: uncultured Acidobacteriota bacterium; assembly: GCA_963770215.1. Classification (GTDB taxonomy): domain Bacteria; phylum Acidobacteriota; class Blastocatellia; order Pyrinomonadales; family Pyrinomonadaceae; genus PSRF01. Next base: position 45,292 of record CAVYOP010000002.1, on the reverse strand, counting down.
CCGCGGCCGTGCATTACACGTCTCAAGCAGAGAAAGACGGCACCGAAGATTTGCTCGGTGTGAATCATGGCAGGGTGATTCCACTCGGAATCGATCGCCACCTGCGCTGAGAGAAAAGCGCAATGTCGCCATGCGGAGCGATACGTGCTCGTACTGTCGCGTCTGCATCCGAAAAAGGGACTGGAAGTTCTCATCGATGCCTTTAATGCCCTCCGAGACGGTCGAATTTGTCATGGCGTCTCGTGATCGCCGGCGATGGACCAGATGATTATGTCTTATCGCTCAAGAACGCCGCGCCGAGCGCCGCGCGAACCAATTATCTTTACCGGCTGGGTCGATGGCGAACGAAGGAAGCACTGCTTGAGCGGCGCATCGCTGTTGGCCCTTCCTTCGTACCAGGAAAACTTCGGCGTCTGCGTGATGGAAGCGCTCGCACGCTCAGTTCCAGTGCTCGTCAGTCCACACGTAAACCTCGCCGATGAGATCGCAGCGGCAAACGCAGGCTGGATCGCGCCAGTCGAGAAACACGCCCTCGGCGCCACGCTTACAACAGCACTCGCGGATGAAGCGGAACTCGAGAAGCGCGGCAGAGCAGGGAAGCATTTCTCCGCACGCTATTCATGGGACCGGATTGCAACCGAACTCGAAACACTCTACACGGAGATCACAAATGGCAGCGCCGGCCTACATTGAGTTCAAGTGGAGCAGCGAACAGGCTGGCAACGGCGCTTCCGGCGAGAAGTTGACGGAAGTCTTCGTGTCGCTGGTGCAGAAAATCGACGGTGTCCGATCGATCTGCGATCTCGGCTGCGGCAACGGTCATATCGCCGGCACGGCTCGCAGCCCTCGGTTATCAGGTTACAGGCATCGACGCTTCTCGCAGCGGGATCAGGATCGCTCAACGCGCCTACCCAAACGTAAACTTCGTCGAAGCGCTGATCGATCGCGATCTAGCCCAACATCCCAAGGTAAACGAAGCGGATCTCGTCATATCCAGCGACGTGATCGAGCACTTGTATCGTCCTTCTGATCTACTCGAAGCAGCCTTCACATTAATAAAACCGCACGGCCACCTGCTACTGGGCACGCCATATCACGGTTACCTGAAAAACCTCGTGCTTTCCCTTACCGGCCGCATGGATTCGCATTTCTCCGCGCTGCACGATGGCGGCCACATCAAGTTCTTCAGCGTCAAAACCCTGTCGCAACTGCTGGCAAGCCATTCGTTCACAGATCTCAATTTCAGCTTTTACGGCCGCGCACCCTGGCTCTGGAAAAACATGATCTGCCATGCGCATAAACCTGCGTCTTAAATGCTCGACCAGATCACGCCACTGATACTCACGTACAACGAAGCGCCGAACATCGGCCGCACACTCGAGTGTCTGCGTTGGGCCAAAGAGGTGGTCCTCGTCGACAGCTTCAGCACCGACGACACAACAACCATCGCGGCTTCATTTCCAAACGTGCGCCTTGTACAGCGAGCCTTCGACTCTCATCGAAACCAATGGCAATTCGGGCTTCACGAAACCGGGATCAGCACCGATTGGGTGTTGGCCCTCGACGCTGACTACGTCGTGACCGCAGACGTGCTCGACGAACTCAAGCAATTGAATCCCAACGACGAAACGGTCGGTTATCGCGCCAGTTTCGTCTACTGCATCTCAGGCAAAACACTGCACAGCGGCATTTATCCGCCGGTGACTGTGCTCTATCGTCGTTCCGCAGCCAACTACGTCCAGGACGGACATACGCAGAGAATCTCAATAGAAGGACAAATCGAGCACCTACACACGCCGCTGCTGCACGACGATCGCAAGCCACTGCGCCGTTGGCTCGATTCGCAAAAGCGTTACACAAAACTCGAAGCGCAAAAGCTCCGTGCTGCAAACCCGATCGAGCTAAATGCGATCGATCGATTGCGACGCTGGCCTATGATCGTTCCGCCACTCGCCTTGGTCTATTGCCTCGTCATTCGGGGCGGTATCTTCGACGGTTGGCGCGGCTTTTATTACGGCTTTCAACGAACAACGGCAGAGCTGATGCTATCGCTCTACATGATTCGGAGTTATCGCAGCAACTAATGTACGTTCTCGGTATCAACGCATATCACGGTGACGCGTCGGCGGCCATCGTCCACGACGGCAAACTGATCGCCGCCGTCGAAGAAGAACGCTTCAATCGCGTCAAGCATTGCGCCGGCTTCCCGGAACACTCAATCCGTTACTGTCTCGAAGCCGCAGGCATCAACATCGAAAACGTGGACCACATCGGCATCTCGCGCGATCCGTCGGCGCACCTGCACAAGAAGGTCCTGTTCGCAGCTTCGCGTGCTGCTAAACAGGGAGCGCCCGCGAGCCTGATCGCCCAGATCAAAGATCGTCTTGGCAATGCAGCGAAAGTTCGCGATCTCAAATCGGAACTGGCGCGCGTATTCAACGTGCCAAAGACCCAGATCCGCGCGCAGTTTCACAACGTCGAGCATCACCGCGCGCATCTCGCTAGCTGCTTTTTCGTGTCGCCATTCGAACGCGCGGCGCTGTTGTCGATCGACGGCTTCGGCGACTTCATCTCGACGATGTGGGCCACAGGCCAAGCCGGCGAGATCGAGATACTCGGCCAGGTCGAATACCCGCATTCGATCGGCATCGTCTACACGGCAACGACGCAATTCATCGGCTTCCCGCATTACGGCGACGAGGGCAAGGTCATGGGCCTCGCGCCTTACGGCCGGCCGCGCTTCATGGACGAGTTTCGCGAGATCGTCCGCACGGAAGAGAACGGGCAGTTTCGTTTGAATCTCGATTACTTCCGGCATCATGCCGAAGGCGTCGAGATGACCTGGGACAGCGGATCACCCGTAATCGGCACGATATTCTCGAACAAATTCGCACAGGTATTTGGACCACCGCGCGAGCCCGGTTCACCGCTGTCGGATCGCGAGCGCGACATCGCGGCGAGCTTACAGCTCCGTCTCGAAGAGGTCGCCTTCCACGTGCTGAATCGCCTGCACGAGCAAACAGGCTTGACGGATCTCGGCCTCGCCGGCGGCGTCGCTTACAACTCCGTGATGAACGGAAAGATCCTCCTAAACACGCCGTTCAAGCGTATCTTTGTTCAGCCTGCCGCTGGTGACAGCGGAACGGCGCTCGGCGTCTGTTACGAGATCTGCAAACGCCGCCAACCGATGATCGGCGCCTACACCGGTCCGGAGTTTTCAAACGACCTGATTCGTGAAGCGCTAATCAAAGCCAAACTGGATTTCGAAACCTACACCGATGAAGAGGTCACTAAGCGCGCGGCGCAGGACATCGCAGACGGCAACGTCGTCGGCTGGTTTCAGGGACGAATGGAGTTTGGACCACGAGCGCTTGGCAATCGATCGATCGTCGTCGATCCGCGCCGCGCCGAGATGAAAGACGTGCTCAACGATCGCATCAAGAAGCGCGAGCCGTTTCGTCCGTTCGCGCCTTCAATACTCGAAGAGCGCATCGGCGACTATTTCGAACAAACGCATCCGGCGCCATCGATGTTGATGGTCTACCAGGTTCGGCCTGAGCGGCGCACGGAGATCCCGGCGGTGACGCACGTCGACGGTTCAGGCCGTCTACAAACCGTCTCGCGCGAGGTCAACGATCGCTATTACCAACTGATCTCGGACTTTGCCGCGCTGACGGGCGTGCCCGTTTTGCTGAACACGTCGTTCAACGAAAACGAGCCGATCGTCTGCACGCCGGAACACGCCATCGATTGTTTTTTGAAAACAAGGATGGATGCGCTTTATATTGGCAACCATGCCACGAGACGGTAAACCACAAAAAGCACAAAAGACACAAAAGGCACAAAACAGAAAGAGTGAAATGTAGGATCAGCCATGTTTATGTTCTTCCTTGTGCCTCTTGTGGTTTTTGTGCCTTTTGTGGTTAGGAGATCTTCAGGATGAGAATCTTAGTGACAGGCGGGGCGGGCTTCATCGGCTCGCATCTTTGTGAACGGCTGCTCAGCGAGGGGCAGGAGGTGCTCTGCCTCGATAACTTCTTCACCGGCAGGCGCGAAAACATCTTTCACCTGCTCGACAATCCACGCTTCGAACTGATCCGTCACGACGTCACCGAACCGATCCTGCTGGAAGTGGACCAGATCTACAATCTCGCCTGTCCCGCTTCGCCGGTCCACTACCAATACAACCCGGTGAAGACGGTCAAGACCAACGTCATGGGCGCGATCAATATGCTCGGCCTGGCGAAGCGGGTGCGCGCGCGAATTTTGCAAGCGTCGACGTCGGAGGTTTACGGCGATCCGCTGGTCCATCCGCAACCGGAAGAATACTGGGGCCACGTCAATCCCATCGGGATCCGTTCCTGTTACGACGAAGGCAAACGCATCGCCGAGACGTTGATGACCGACTATCACCGGCAGAACAAGGTCGACATTCGCATCGCACGCATCTTCAACACGTATGGACCGCGCATGTTGGAAGATGACGGCCGCGTCGTCTCAAACTTCATCGTCCAGGCGCTGCGCAATGAACCGCTGACCTTGTACGGCGAAGGCGAGCAAACGCGTTCGTTCTGCTATGTCGACGATCTTATCGAAGGCCTCATTCGGCTGATGAACACTGAGGGCTTGAACGATCCGATCAATCTCGGAAACCCGGGTGAGTTTACGATCAGGCAGTTGGGTGAAGAGGTGATCGCGATTTGCGGCTCGAGCTCGGGATTCACGCACCTGCCGTTGCCGGCCGACGATCCGCGCCAGCGCAAGCCCAACATCACGAAAGCGCAGACGCTGCTCGGCTGGAACCCGACGATTCCGTTGCACGAAGGCTTGGAAAAAACAGTTGCCGATTTTAAACCGAGGATTCAGTAGCATCTTTCCGTTGTTCATTTTCCATTTTTCATTTTTAGTGCGAAGTGGAAACGGAAATGAGAAACGAAAAACGACAAATGAAACACGGAAAATGCTTTTTTCCTGATTGAGAATCCTGCTTCTTAATCAGTGTTTCTATCCCGATGTGGTCTCGACGGCACAACACCTCACCGATCTCGCCACAGAACTTGCTGCCCGCGGACATGAAGTGACGGTCGTAACGGGGGATCGTGGTTATGACGATCCGTCAACGCGATTTCAACGTTACGAGCGTTGGAAAGGGATCACGATCCATCGTGTTCCATCGCTGTCTCTCGGAAAGAACAGCCGCTGGCGGCGCGTAGTTACTTTCGCAAGCTTTATCGTGACCTGCACGCTGCGCTTGCTCGCGCTGAAGCGTTTCGACGTCGTCGTCGCGCTCACGTCACCGCCGTTGATCTCGTTTCTGGCAGCGCTCTTCGTGAAGCTAAAAGGCGGGCGCTTCTGTTTCTGGGTGATGGATCTCAATCCGGATGAAGCGATCGCCGCGGGTTGGTTGGACAAAAACTCGTCACTCGCGAAGTTGCTGCAATGGATGCTGCGTTACAGCCTCAAAACTGCGCACTGCACGGTCGTGCTCGATCGCTTCATGGCGGAACGAGTGTTGGCGAAAGGCATCGACACGGAGCGAGTCGTAGTTGTTCCACCATGGGCGCATGACGATGCGGTCCAGTATTCGCCGGAGGGCAGGGAAGCGTTTCGCGCAGCCCACGAACTGAGCGGACAGGTTCGTTGTGATGTACTCCGGCAATCACAGTCCTTGTCATCCGCTCGACACACTGCTCGCCGCCGCCCTCGAGCTCAAAACCAACGCCGCTGTCATTTTCTGTTTCATCGGCGGCGGGAGCGAACACGCGAGGGTGCGCGAGTTCGCAGTGAAACACGGCTTGAACAACGTCAAGTCTTTGCCCTATCAACCGCTGGCCCAACTTTCGAGTTCTTTATCGGCGGCAGACATGCACGTGGTCGTGATGGGCGATCCGTTTGTCGGCATCGTTCATCCCGTGCAAGGTCTACAACATCATGTCGATCGGCGCGCCGATTCTTTACCTCGGACCAGAACCCAGTCACATCACGGACCTGGCAAGTTATCGATTTTTGTCAGCGCGTCATGGCGACGTCGCCGGTGTCGTCGCGCACATCCTCAATGCGCGGCAAGACGAGCGCCGCCCGTCGAACGCATTCGCGAAGCACATTCTGCTACCCCAGTTAATTGAACATCTCGAAGTCGAACCGAAGTCAGAAGCTTACTCTTTCGTGCGTGAGGTAACTCTGCCATGAAAACCTATTTCGGCCTCTTCCTGATTGCCACCATCGCCTCCCTCGTCACCACGCCGCTCATCAGGCGGCTGTGTCAACGACTCAAGCTCTTCGACGTTCCGTCAGACGATCGCCGCCTGCATCGGACTGCCATACCACGACTCGGCGGCGTGGCGTTGTATTTCTCCTGTCTCTCGGCGCTGTCGCTGCTGCCGTTCGTGGACAATTTGCTGACCGACACGCTCAGCGGGTTCAAGAGCGAATTCCTGATGCTCGCGATCCCGGCAACGCTCGTGTTGCTGCTCGGCGTTTTCGACGACTTGCGCGGCACGAATGCGGTTGTAAAGTTTGTCGCGCTCGGCCTCATTTCGACGCTTTTCTACGCGATGGGCGGACGCATCGATGCGCTGTCGATTCCATTCGTCGGCGCGGTGCAGTTGCCGCCGTTGCTATCGTTCGTCATCACGATCGTCTGGCTGGTCGGAATCGCCAACGCGTTCAATCTGATCGACGGCATGGACGGCCTCGCTTCAGGCGCAGCGCTGTTTTCGTCGCTCGTGATCCTTGGCGTTTCCGTTTCGCAAGAACGGACGTTGATGATCGTCGTTTCGCTCGTGCTGTGCGGCGCGCTGGCCGGATTTCTGCGTTACAACTTCAATCCCGCTTCGATCTTTCTCGGCGACTCGGGTGCGCTCTTCATCGGTTTCATACTGGCCGCGCTCTCGGTTTTAGGCACTCAGAAAGCGACAACCGCGGTCGCGATCGTCGTGCCGATTCTGGCGTTTGGTTTTCCGGTGGTCGACACGGCGATGACGATGGCGCGCCGGATGGTGAGCCGGAAGCCGGTGTTTCAGGGCGACAACGAACACATTCATCACATGCTGCTCGCGCGCGGTTGGTCGCAGCGTCGTGCAGTGCTCGTGCTTTACGGCGTGTGTGCGTTGTTTGGTCTGGCGGCGCTGATCTCTCCCGCAACCGGATCGAAGGTGACGGGGTTCATGTTGTTCGTGATCTCGGTGGCGGTGATCATCGCGGTGGGCCATCTGCGTTATCACGAAGTTGACGAGATACGCGCCGGCGTAAAGCGCACGGTTGGCGATCGGCGTCTGCGAGTCGCCAACAACATCAAGCGTCCGGCGAGCAGCGCGGGCGGTGTCGAAGGCTTCGGACCTGCACGAGATGTTTGAAGCGATGCGGCACATGCTCGACTTCGGCGAGTTTACTTTTGCAAACGCACTCGTTGGACAGGCGGGACGTGCCGACATTAACGAACGTGCGTTCAACGCCAGTCTGCAACGGCATCCGAAACAACGCCTGGAATTGCGCAACGGGCGAGTCGCCTGGTCCTGGGCCGCGGAAAGTGTTGACGCCGGCGAGGTCTTTCGATCGCGCACGGATTGGTGCTTTCGTCTGCCTTTAGTCAAGAACGGCGTCGAGTGGGGCTGGCTGAACTTCTATCACAGTCTGGATGGCGAAACGCTGCTGGTCGACACGAATTACTTGAGCGATCTTTTTCGGCGTGAGTTTACGGATGCTGTGGCGCGAATTCTGACGTCGCATGAAATGCCGGTGAAGAGTGCGGCAATGGCGATGGAAGCGACCGCCGGCAAGGTTCAGGCGTAAGTTGCGACGGGTGATCTTCGCGCTGTTGGTCGGTCTCGTGGTGTTGACCGCGGTTCCGTACGGGACGTTCGAGGCGTGGTGGAAAGCGGCGTTTGTTTGTGCCTCGCTTGGGATTTGCATTCTCGCGATCGTCGACGGCGTGATCGGCGGTTCGAGTTATGTTGGACCGCGATCGATATTGTTGCCGCTGATCGCCCTCGCGGTATTTGCCTTTGTGCAGACATTACCGCTGGGCAATATTGGAGATCCCGGTCTGACACAACTCCAACCGTGGCACGCGATCAGCGCCGATCCTTATCAAACGCGTTTCTTCGTGCTTCAGATTCTGGCGCTGACAGTTTGTCTCGCTCTGCTGTATCGCTACGCAAATGATGAGCGCCGGATGCAGATCCTGATTCATGCCGTGATAGGGATTGCCGTGGCGAGCGCCATCTTCGGAATTCTCAGACAGGCCACGCAGCAACAGACCGGTTTCCTGCTTCCGCTGCTGAAAAAAAACCAGGGGTACGGGCAATTTCTGAACAAGAACCATTTCGCGTATCTGATGGAGATGGCGTTTGGGCTCGGTCTCGGCGTGCTGTTGGCGCACGGCGTCAAACGGGATCGCGTGCTGATCTACATCGCTTTGCTGTTTCCGATCTGGACCGCCCTCGTGTTGTCGAATTCGCGTGGCGGCATCATGGCGATGTTGACGCAAGTCCTCGTCGCCGCGTCGCTATTGCTTCGTCGCCAAACGTCGCGACTGATCCTGATCGCCGTTGTCGTGCTGGGAATCCTCGTTGGCACGCTTTGGGTTGGCGGCGATCGGCTGGCCACCAACCTCGAATCAGCCGGCACTGATTTCACAGGCGACACAACGCGCGACGGCGCAAGCAGAAACGAGATCTGGCGGGCAACGTTGAAGATGTTTGCGGCCCATCCGATCGCAGGCGTCGGTCTTGGTGGTTACTGGATTGGCATCACTGCGTATCACGATGCATCCGGCAGTCTCACGCCGCAGGAAGCCCACAACGAGTATCTCGAACTGTTATCGAGCAGCGGCGTGATCGGCCTGGCGATCGGCGTTTGGTTTGCCGTGATCATCGTCCGCCGTATCAAACAAAACTTGCTAAGCGATCGCGGCTACATCCAAGCCGTGCGTTTTGGCGCAGTCCTCGGACTTGCCGGCGTGGTGGTCCATAGCCTCGTCGACTTCGGTTTGCACTTGATGGGCAACGCGCTCATTTTCATCGTTCTCATCATGCTGGCGACGGCGCCAGTACCTGAGAATGTTATTGACCGGGGAATGCAACACCAGTAGACTCGGCCCAATGAAAGGGCGAGCTTCGTCGCTGTGTTGTTTCTCTTGAGAAAGGGTTTGTTAGATGAGTCTAAAACGGCGTAATGGTCCCAGAGCAATTGCGGCGTTACTACTTTCTCTCCATTGCAAGATTGGTCTTCAAGTCAGCTTTGCTGAACCAACTTCAACTACAGCGATCCCGATCACTCCGCAAACGGTCGGCAGGTTAACTACCCGAAACAATCAACCGATCCAGGTCAACGGTTTGAGTGCCGCAAATGGCGCTTCGATCCTGAGTGGCGCGACGCTCGAAACAGGCGCCGATCAGGGCGCAACCGTCAATCTTGGACCACTCGGCACAGTTGACATCTCACCCAACACTAAAGTGACGCTCACGTTCGACGAACAGGGCAACTTCAAAGCCCTCGTCACGGCCGGCTGCGTCGTCGTCAGGGCGAGAGCAAACGCGACCGGCGAGATTGCAACCGAGCAAGCCAGTCTTGGAAAAACTAACCCCGCAACGGGCGGCACCCTTGAGATGTGCAATCAGCCCGGCGCAGCTCCGGTTGTTGGTCCGGGCGTAGCGGCTAACGCAGGCGCAGGAGCAGGCGCGCCCGCGGGTGCAGCGGCGGCCGGCGGCGGTGGAATCTTCGGTGTTGGTGTTCCCGCAACGGTGGCGATTATCGGCGCCGGCACGGCGGCGGGAATCACGCCGTTCTTTTTCCAGGACAATCCCAGCGGTCCCAGTAACTAATCCCGCGCTAGCGTTACACAAAGGGTGGCCACAGAGGGCCACCTCTACAACTTTCGTAGGGGCGGCCCTCCGTGGCCGCCCGGCCCTGTGTCACCCAAAATCTCAACCAGCTTACCACTTCGCGTAGGCGCCGGCATGGCCGCGATCGCGTGCTGTCTGCTGCTGATGCAAGCAGCGGCGCGCTTCGGTTTTGCGCGTCTGCTCGGCAAGTACGCCGTCGTCGCTGTTTCGCTTCCGGCTGCTAACCAGGCACTTGCGATTGCGCCGTCAGATGCTGAAGTGCATCGTGCGCGCGCGCGCGTGTTGAATCGTCTGCAAATGCCAGACGAGGCGCAGAAGAGTTTCGAGACGGCGTCGAGTTTGCGCTATCGCGACGATTACCTATGGCTCGAGCTGGGCACGACGCGTGAAGAGCTCGGAGACACCAACGCAGCACTCGCAGCATTCGATCAGGCAGTACGTTGGGCCCCGTACTACGCGCACACTAACTGGCAGCGCGGCAATCTGCGACTGCGAATGGGCCAATACTCCGAAGCCCTCACCGATCTTCGTGCGCGCCACCGCGAGCAAGAAGAGCCTGCTCCCGAACTTCATCGATCTCGCGTGGGGACTCGCGCGCGGTGAGGTAAATACAGTCGAACAGTTGGTCCAACTCGACGGCGATCAGGATCGACTGGCGTTCGCACGCTTCCTCGCCACAAAAGGGAAGGGCGAAGAGTGTCTGGCGCACGTTCGTTTGCTCGGCGCGCCGCTTTCCGAGCAGAATAGAAGCGAGCTCGTGCAGCAACTGTCGCCGCGAAAGCTTATCGACCGGCTTTTGAACTTTGGCGTACCGATGAGTCGCTGAAACCTCCGGTAATATTGAACGGTGGATTCGAAGAACCGCTGCGCAATCCTTTTGTCGATCGCGGATTCGGCTGGTACGTTTTCCCGAAGACTGAAGCGCGAAGTCGCTGCCGATGAATCAGAGAAGCTGAGCGGCGGCAAGAGCCTGCTAATCGGGTTTAGCGGTGAATGGAAAGGCGTAAGCGAGGTGATCTCGCAACGGATCGTCGTCGATCCGGGAAGACGTTATCGCATCAGCTTCGGCGTCAAGACAAAAGAGCTCGTGACCGGCGCGCCACCCGCAGTGGCAATAATCGACGCTGCGAATAAACAACGACTAGGACAGTCGCAGGCGTTTCCAACGCCAACGAGTGACTGGCAAAAGATGAGTTTTGAATTCGAGACGACGCCCTCAACGCAAGGCGTTGTTTTGGAGTTAGCGAGAGTTGAAGCTGTATGTACTCCGTGTCCGATCTTCGGCAACGTTCTGGCTGGATGATTTATCGATCGAGGATGTCACACCCACTAATTCTCAGCGTTGAGACGGCAACGATGTCTGGCAGCGTCGCGGTGACGCGTGGAGACGAATTGCTCGGCGTGCTTAGCGGCGATCCGGCTATTTCGCATTCGAATACGTTGCTGGGGGACGTCGACAAGCTTCTGTCGCAAACGCAGATCGCGCTGCCGGAGATCGATCTGTTTGCAGTTGCGACAGGACCGGGAAGTTTTACTGGTTTGCGCATCGGGTTAGCGACGATCAAAGCTCTCGCCGAGACTTTGGGCGACCGTGCGCCGGCATACCGACGCTGGAAGCAGTTGCAGCTTCGGCAGGTGTGTCTGAAAGGTCGGTGGCCTTGCTGCCGGCCGGACGCGGGGAAGTGTTTACGCAGTTGTTTAATGTTCCAAACGCGGATTCAGTCGAAGCGCTCGATGAACCAGCGCACATTCCGCCAACACGCCTCTTCGAAAGATATGGTCGACCTTGAAAACGTGACGTGGTGTGGCCAGGGCGCAATCATAAATCGTGAACTGATCGAGGGAGCCGGCTGGTGGCCGCGACTGGCATATCGCTCCAAACATCACTCTGGCGCCTCACGTCGCCAGACTTGCCCTAACCAGATTCAAACAACAATCAGTTCGAAGACGCTTATACGCTACGCGCGATTTACGTGCGCCCGGCGGATGCTCAGTTAAAGGTTAATGGCATCAGCTTCCGGCGAAATCATGATCACGCGGATGACCGAGCACGATCTGCTTGAAGTCGTCGAAATAGAGGAAGACGTCAGGTCTGAGCCGCTGGGGCTGGGCCGCGTACTACGCCGAGCTGCAAGGCGTCAACCGCGATCTGATGCTGATCGCTCGCCTGGCGCAGGCGCCGATCATCGAACATCAACGAATCGCGGGTTACATCGTCGCCCGTGAGTCGGCGGGAGAGCTTGCACATCAACAACGTCGCCGTGCGGGATCAGTATCGCCGCCGAGGCATCGGCAGACGCGCTTACTGGGCCGATCGTGGAAACCGGCCAAACAACTCAACGTCAGAGTCGCATTCCTCGAAGTTCGCAGCCGGAAACCACGCCGCCCAGGCCCTCTACGAAAAGAACGGATTCAAACCGATTGCGCGCCGTGCGGACTACTACACCGACCCGCGCGAAGACGCCGTCGTTATGAGTCTGACGCTATGGGCGAACGGTAAGGCAACGGACCACGAAAGTTAAATCACTGTATGGGAAGTAAATTACCCGCTTGATTTGCCTTAGTTGTTGGGCTACCATTTTTGCCGTGCGAGACAATCCAATGGAGGTTCCAGGCGGCAACACCTCCAAATCACCATCCTGCCCACTCCCATCTCTGAAAGGAGACATGCACGAATATGGACATCGCAACCACGGATAGTTTGAAAGAAGAGTTGATAAACCGGGATCCCGAATTTCGCGAATTGGCCAGAGAACATCATAAGTACGAAGAACGTCTAAGCGAGTTATCAGCTCTTTCCTATCCGAGTGATGAGGAACAACTGGAGGAAATCACTCTGAAGAAGAAGAAACTTGCTCTCAAAGACCAGATGTATTCGATGATGGTGCAATACCAAAAGACTCAAAGCTTGAGTCACTGAAACTGGCGCCCGGCAGTTTCTCCGAGTTTATAGATTGAAGGGGACGTGGAACCAAAGTTACGCGTCCCCTTTAGCGTATGGAAATGATACTTTCTCCGTTTGTCATTTGTCGTTATTTCGCATTTCAGTGACAAATGACCAATGAGTAAATGACAAACGGAAACATTGAGTATCGTCAGAGAAGGTTTTCCTTATATCGTTGTGCCATTGGTCCTGGGTGTGGCGGCCGCACTGCTGGCTTTTGGTACATCGGGCTTGTGGTACGTCGGCCTGGCATTGTTTCTCGTCGTGGCGGCTTTCATGGCCTTTTTCTTTCGCGATCCAGAACGCGTCCCGCCCGACGATCCGAGTCGTCGTGGTGTCGCCCGCGGATGGGCAGAGTGACGCGCGATACAAGACCTGTCGGAAGAACGCAGATTCGCCGACATTGGTCAGTATTTTCTTGTCACCCTTGGACGTACACATCAACCGCTCGCCGATTCGCGGGCCGGATCACCGACAGTGATTACGCGCGCGGAAAGTTTCTGATGGCCACGAATGAGATGGCGAGCCTCGTCAACGAGCAGAACTCGCTGACGATCGAAGGCGAGAAGATCACCGTTGTCTGCAAACAGATCGCCGGCATACTCGCGCGGCGCATAGTTTGCTGGAAGAAAAAAGGCGATACACTGTCGCTGGGCGAGCGCTTTGGACATGATAAAGTTTAGCTCGCGCACTGACTTGTTGCTGCCGCCGAATGTGCAGGTCCTCGTGACGAAAGGCTCGCGCGTGCGTGGCGGCACGACGGTGATCGGGAGAATCTTATGAGTCCCACGGCAGAGGAATTAGAACACGAGCAGCCGAACCCTCCGCGCCGAGGATTGCGCAAAGGCCTCTATCTGATTCCCTCGGCCTTTACCGCAGCCAATATCGGCATGGGGTTCTTTTCCGTGATGTCGTCGCTTCGTGGCTTTCAACTGCTGGGCGCAGCAACACCTGACTTCATCGCCGCCGCCGCCCATTTCGACAACGCTGCGATCGCCATCGGCTGGGCATTGCTCTTCGACATGCTCGACGGCCGCATCGCGCGGCTCACTAAAACCACTACCGAGATCGGCATTCAACTCGATTCCATCGCCGATGTCGTCACGTTTGGCCTCGCGCCGGCGATACTCGCTTACGTTTGGGGTTACGGAGTTAGTCCGCTTGAAGGCAGTCGATCTGCACCGGCTGGCGTGGTTTATTTCGTTCCTGTTCCTGATGTGTGGCGCGTTTCGATCTGGCGCGTTTCAACGTTCAGGCCTCACGGCCGCGCATTCTCGCCGAAGGGACAGTAAAAACAGACAAGAAGAGCTTTGTCGGCCTGCCGATTCCGGTGGCCGGCGGCTTGATTGCCGCACTGGTGCATTTCTCACCGCAGCCGTTGATCCACTTCGGACCCGAGCGGGCACAGAATCTATGCCGGATTGCTGATGCTGCTCGTGGGGTTGTTGAGCTTGATGATGGTCAGCACGTTGCGGTTTTCGAGTTTCAAGACTGTTGGGACGAGTGTGCGCAGTATGCGCATCGATCATTCTTGTGCTGGCGATCGGCATGTTGATCTTTCTCTACTCGCAATACGTGCTGCTGGCGATCGTTGTCATGTACATTCTGCACGGACTCGTGTCACGAGTGGTCGGCGTGTTCTGGCGACGCAGTGAATCGTCAGAGACTAAAGTTGAAGTGAGTCGCTCGTAAGCGTTAGGGCTTGGAAGCGCCGTTTGCCGGGTGTGCGAAAGCGAGTAATCCGTGTTCGGTTGTGACGATCACAGCGTCGCCGACGACGATCGGCGCCGCTGAGCTGGTAAGCTCCTCCTCGGTGGGCAGGGAATTGACCTGCTTCCCATCTTTCAACGACAACACCACTGCGGTCGAGCTGGAAAGCGGCGTGAACAGCGCTGCTTCCTGAACCGTCAACGGCTGCGACGAGATTCGTCCCGGCAACAGTTTCTTCCACAACATCGCGCCTTTGTTGTTCAAGAGGTAAGCGAAGTTGTCCAGCGATGCCGCCAGCAACACGTCGCCGGCAAGTGTCACCGCTTCGACGCCCGCGCCCGTCCGCTTGCGCCACTTCTGACGTCCGCTGTCGGCAGTGACGGCGTACACGTAACCATCACCAGATCCGAAGTAGACGTTTTCATTATCGACGGCAACTGGTCCACGAACCGCGCCCTTCGTGCGAAAGCGCCAGAGTAAACGTCCCGTTCTTTCTTCAAGTGCGAGCAGTGTTCCGTCTTCACTGCCGAAATAAACGCGGCCTGCTTTCAAAACAGGTTGACCAGCGAAGGCAGCAGGAAACGGTATCGACCACAGAACGCCGCCGGTGTGTTTGTCGAAAGCATAAGCGCGGCCGTCGCTGCCGCCGGCGAATAACTTTCTGCCGCCGATTGCCAGTCCGCCTCGCAGAGGTTTTACGAGCGGAGTCATCCACTGCGTGACACCTCCTTCACGACCCAGCGCGCGCAACGCGCCGCCGGCACGACCCGGTGCGGTGTTTGCTCCGGTAGTTTCTGAAGCGACGTAGATCGCGGTTTCGTCAGCGATCGGCGAAGCAGAAAGTTCGCCGCCCATGTCGGAACGCCAGAAAAGCCGGCCGTCACGCGCGGTGAGCGCGACGATCGTTCCTCCTGCGAGCGGCAGGTAAATGCGTTCCTTGTCGAAAGCGGGCGTGAGATTGAGTGTGACGTTTGACTGATAACGCCAGCGCACCGTTAATGGCTGCGACAAAACAACTTCCGCGCGCGCGCGTGCCGTCGCGAGGAACGCCAAAATGACGCAAAGTAAAACCAGCGCCAGTTTTTTAGGATCAAACCTTGTTTGTGTATAATCAGCCACTCTTCAATTCCGCTTGATAACAATCTAACGGCTGAGGTTTTCTTGAGTAACATCCCGCAGCACGAAACCATAATAATACTTGACTTCGGATCACAGTACACACAACTAATAGCCCGCCGGGTGCGAGAAGCCGGCGTATATTGCGAGATTCTTCCCTACAACGCCTCGATCGAGACAATTAATTCGCGCTCGCCGAAAGGTTTGATCTTCTCCGGCGGCCCGTCGTCTGTTTACGACGCGGCCGCGCCTAAGCCTCATCCACAGTTGCTCGATTCCATCGACTGTCCGTCACTTGGAATCTGTTACGGGTTCCAGGTTTTCGCGCGCGAGCTCGGCGGCTCAGTTGCCGCTTCGCCCAACCGCGAGTTTGGTTACGCCCGATTAAAGATTCTGGATGTGACCAGTAGGTTGTTTCAGGGTCTGCCCGCGGAGATGGACGTGTGGATGAGTCATGGCGATCATGTAACGGAGATCCCGTCTGGTTTTCAGGTGACGGCGTTGACTGATGACGCGCTGAACGCGATGGAGAACGAGAGTCGCGGGATTTACGGCGTGCAGTTTCATCCGGAAGTTGCGCACACGCCGCTCGGCGCGCAGGTGTTGCGAAATTTCCTGTTCTCGGTTTGCGGTTGTCGTGGCGATTGGTCGCCGGAAGCTGTGATCGAGGAACAGGTCGCGCGCATTCGCGAACAACTCGGTGAAGACGGGCGGGTGGTTTCGGGCTTGTCCGGCGGTGTCGATTCGACTGTCGCCGCGGCGCTGGTCCATCGAGCTGTCGGCGATCGGCAGACGTGCATTTTTGTCGACAATGGATTGCTGCGCGAAGGCGAGTTTGAATCGACGCTGGCGCTGCTGCGGCAGAGCATGAAATTGAATATTGCCGGTGTTCGCGCCGGGAATTTGTTTCTTGATGCTTTGCGCGGAATCACCGATCCGGAAGACAAACGAAAGCGGATCGGCAAAGTCTTTATCGACGTCTTTGAAGAAGAAGCGCGCCGGTTGGGCGATATTGGGTATCTGGTCCAGGGAACGCTGTATCCGGACGTGATTGAGTCTGTTTCCGTGCGTGGTCCTTCGGCGGTGATCAAAAGCCATCACAACGTCGGCGGACTGCCGGAGAAGATGAAGCTCAAACTGATCGAACCGCTGCGCGAGTTGTTCAAAGACGAAGTGCGGCTGATCGGACGCGAGCTCGGCGTGCCGGAAGAGATCCTGGGCCGTCATCCGTTTCCTGGTCCGGGCCTCGCCGTGCGCATCCTCGGCGACATCACCGAAGAAAAGATTCGCCTGGTCCAGGCGGCCGACAGGATTCTCGACGAAGAATTGCGTCTCGCCGAGTTGTATAACTCAGTGTGGCAGGCGTTTCCGGTTTTGCTGCCCGTGTCGACTGTCGGCGTGATGGGCGATGAGCGAACATACGAGCGCGTGGTCGCGATTCGAGCCGTGACCAGTGTTGACGGCATGACCGCCGACTGGGCGCGACTGCCGCACGATCTGCTCGCGCGAGTTTCTGCCAGAATGGTTTCTGAGATACGAGGCGTCAATCGAGTTGTTTACGATATAAGTTCCAAGCCGCCTTCAACGATCGAGTGGGAATAATTACCGCAACCTGAACGGACAAAATGTCTGATAAACAATTCGTACATCTTCATCTTCATACCGATTACAGTCTGCTTGATGGCGCCATTCAAATAAAACCGCTTTCCAATCGCCTTGAGGAATTGGGGATGCCGGCGTGTGCCATGACTGACCACGGCAACATGTATGGCGCGATCTCCTTCTACAACGCGATGAAGTACAAGGGCGTGAAACCCATCATCGGGTGTGAGACTTACATCACGCGCGGCAGTCGCAAGGAGAAAGCCGCGGCCGCGCCCGGCGAGAAAGCAAACTTTCACCTGATCCTGTTGGCGCAGAACTACGAGGGTTATCAGAACCTCGTGCGCCTCACGTCGAAGGCTTACACGGAAGGTTTCTATTACAAGCCGCGCATCGATAGAGATTTGCTGGCCGAGCACAGCAAAGGTCTGATTGGACTGTCGGCGTGCATGTCAGGCTGGCCCTCGGCGATGCTCGCGGCGGACAAATGCGACGAAGCGGCGAAAGCGGCGATCGAGTTTGAAGAGATTTTTGGTAAAGGGAACTACTTCCTCGAGATCCAGGAGCACGGGCTCGAACCGCAGGCTCGGATTCGCAAACCGCTGGTCGAGCTTTCGAAACGAACCGGCGTGCCGCTCGTCGCCACCAACGATGCACACTACCTGATGCCGGAAGACTCGCGGGCGCACGACGTTCTGCTGTGCATTGGTTCCGGCAAGACGGTCAACGAAACAAACCGTCTGAAGTATGCGAGCCCCAATTTCTATGTGCGCTCCGCCGGAAGAGATGTGGCGCATCTTCGGCGACGAGCTGCCCGAAGCGCTGACGCGCACCGTCGACATCGCCGAACGTTGCGACATCAAGCTGCCGACCGACATAAACTACCTGCCGCAGTATCCGATCCCGCAATCAGAAGAAGGACTGTCGGCTGACGACTATTTCGAGAAAGTAGTGCGCGCAGGGCTTTGAGCGCCGGCGCCAGCAGGTGTGGGATTCACTCGCCGCGCGCGGGGAGCTGAAACAACCGCTCGCGGATTATCAGACCCGGCTTTCGAGTGAGATCCAGATGATTAAGGAGATGGGTTTCCCTGGCTACTTCCTTATCGTCTGGGACTTCGTCCGCTACGCGAAAGAGCACTCGATCCCGGTCGGACCGGGCCGCGGCTCCGCCGCCGGATCGCTCGTCGCTTACTGTCTCGAGATCACGGACGTCGACCCGTTGCAGTATGACCTGCTGTTCGAGCGTTTCCTTAACCCCGGCCGCGTCTCGCTGCCGGATATCGATATCGACTTCTGCGTCCGCGGCCGCGGCGACGTCATCAATCACGTCGCTAATCTCTACGGCCGCGACTCCGTCTGCCAGATCATCACGTTCGGGACCCTCGCATCGAAGGCTGCGATCAAGGACGTCGGTCGAGCGCTCGAAGTGCCTTATGCCGATGTCGAGCGTATCGCGAAGCTGATCCCGCCGCCGGTTCGGGGCCGCAATGTGAGCATCGGCCAGGCACTTGAACAAGTACCTGAACTCCGGAAGGAAGTGGAGACAAACCCGCAGGTTAAAGAAATAATTGAGATCGCGCAGCGGCTCGAAGGCTGTGCTCGCCACTCTTCGGTCCACGCCGCGGGCGTCGTGATCTCGCCGCTGCCGCTCCAGGAACTGATCCCGATCGCCGTTTCCGGAAAGGAAGAGCTCACCACGCAATATGTCATGTCGGACCTCGAAAAGACCGGCATGCTTAAGATGGATTTTTTAGCGCTTACCGCTTTAACTGTTATAAATGATTGCTTAATTAGCATTAAACAGTCGCTTGAGGAAGAGATTAAGTGGTCGGAAATAGCGCTTAACGACGCTAAAGCGATGGCTGTCTTTGGTGAGGGAAGGACGGAAGCGGTCTTCCAGTTTGAGTCGTCGGGCATGCAGGAGATCTGCCGGAAACTGAAGCCGCAGGGGCTCGAAGATCTCGCCGCGCTGAACGCGCTTTACCGTCCCGGCCCGCTCGACGGCGGCATGGTCGACGAGTTTATTCAACGGCACCACGGCAAGAAGAGCGTCCGGTATCTTGTGCCGGAGATGAAGGAAATTCTCAACAACACCTACGGCATCATCGTCTATCAAGAGCAGATCATGCAGCTCGCGCAGAAGCTTGCGGGTTATACACTTAGCGAAGCCGACCTCATGCGTCGCGCGATGGGTAAAAAGAAGCGCGAGGAAATGGCCGTCCACGAGGAGAAGTTCATCACGGGCGCGGTCGAACGCGGGATCAAGCAGGAAAAGGCGGCGAAGATATTCTCGTTGATGGCCCAGTTCTCCGACTACGGCTTCAACCGCAGCCATAGCGTCGCCTATGCGTATCTCGCCTTTCAGACGGCGTATCTCAAGGCACACTATCCCGAGCATTTCTACGCGGCGGTGCTTTCGAACGAAGCGCAGGACGCCGCGAAGGTGTTTAAGTACTCGAAGGAGTTAAGAGCGCAGAAGGTCGCTTTGCTCCCGCCGGACGTAAACGAGAGCAACTCCGGCTTCACCCCCTTAAGCGGGGCTATTCGTTACGGGCTTACGGCGATTAAGGGACTCGGTCATTCGGCGGTTAAAGCGATTTGCGAAGCTCGCGAATCGGGTCCATTCCGTTCGTTCTTCGATTTTGCCGAGCGAGTCGACTCTGCGACCTTGAACAAGCGTGTGCTTGAGAGTCTGATTGGCGCGGGCGCCTTTGACTCCCTAACCGACGGACGGCCCATCCATGACTGGCGCGGTGGCCTGCATACTTCGATCGATGCTGCGTTCGCGCGGGCGGAGGGCGCAAAGCGCGATCGCATTCGGGCCAGCACCGGCCTCTTCGGCTCTATGGCGGAAGAAATCGACTCCGGCGTTGGGCTTTCCCCGGCGCTGAAAGGCTGGACGCCGATGGAAATGTTGAACGCCGAGAAAGCGGCGCTCGGGTTTTACATCACCGGTCACCCGCTCGAAAACTACGTCGAGTTGCTTCAGCGGCTGAAAGCCGTATCCTCTTCGGAACTGCCAAACCTGGCGACCGGGAGCCGGGTGACGTGCGGCGGCATCATCTCCGACCTGAACTTGCGCACCACGAAGAAAGGCGACAAGTTTGCTCTCTTGCGGTTGGAGGACGAGGCCGGCGGCACGAAGTGCGTGTTGTGGCCCGAGGTCTACCGCAAGCACTCGGCGCTGCTGCAAAACGAGCTGCCGGCTGTGATCGTAGGCCGTCTCGAATTGAGCGAAGACAATCCGCCGACGATCATCGTCGACAAGTTGGAAAGCATAGACGCGTCGGCGCGGCAGAGCGAGTTCATGGTCCTGCGCACGCCCCGTGAAGAAGATCTTTCGACCTTGTATGATTCGATCCTGAGCGTTTTGAGTACCAATCCGGGCGACTGCGACGTTACTATTGAAGCCCAGACGGACACTGGTCTGGTGGTCCGCATCCAGGCCAACACTGCGTTGCGGGTGAAGCGAAGCAACGAACTGGAAGAGGCTTTGAAGAAGATCGGCTGCGGCGTCAGTTTTGAAAAAGAAGCTCAGGTGAGCCGCAGTCTCAGGTAAACTTCCCAAAGATGCGAAAGAAAAAGGAAGAAGAAGCGCCCCCGAAACCGGTTGAAGAGCGTACTGCGTTCGAGCGCGTATTGCTCGCGCGCCACGACGATAGACCGTACACGCTGGATTTCATCGAGCGCTTGTTTGAAGACTTCGTCGAGCTGCACGGCGATAAGCGGTTCGCGGAAGATCCGGCGATCGTCTGTGGCCTGGCGCGTTTTCATGGTCTGCCGGTGGTCGTGGTGGGCCATCAGAAGGGCCGCACCACCAAGCAGCGCAGCTTTCGCAATTTCGGCATGCCGAAACCCGAGGGTTATCGCAAGGCATTGCGCGTGATGAAACTCGGCGAGAAATTCGGCCGGCCCATCTTTACTTTCATCGACACTCCCGGCGCTTATCCCGGCATTGACGCCGAAGAACGCGGACAAGCCGAGGCGATCGCTTACAACCTGCGCGAGATGGCGAAGATCAAGGTGCCAATCATCGTGACCGTTATTGGCGAAGGTGGTTCGGGAGGCGCGTTGGCGATCGGCGTCGGCGATCAGGTGTTGATGCTCGAGAACGCCACTTATTCAGTAATCACTCCGGAAGGCTGCGCTGCAATTCTTTGGAAAGACTCATCAAAAGCGGATCGCGCTGCTGAAGGCCTGCGCCTCACGGCCCAACATCTCTTCGAAGAGGGCATCATCGACAAGATCATCCCCGAACCCGAGGGCGGCGCACACAACGACTACGATCAAACAGCTCGTTACCTCGATTCGGCGTTGAGTGAACGGTTGGCGGAAGCAGTCAGTTGCTCCCAAGAGGACAGACTTACCCGTCGTTACTCCAAGATCCGTCACTTCGGTCGTTGGGGAACAACTGAAACCACGGATTCTTAAAATCTCTTCGATCTAGTTTGTTAAACTAAGACATCCGGTCGCCCGAACGCCTCGTCTTCAGAACCGTGCGTGAGACTTTCAACCTCACACGGCTCCTCGATAACGTAATCGTTGACATCGATACTGTCTGGACCAACTGAATCGATAGTTTCATCGATTGCGGTCTTTTTATCATGGCAATGAACATGAAGCAATTGAAGATTGCCGTATTCATCCCTACCGCCATAACGACGTGGGATTCTATGGTCAATCTCAATTCTGTCTCCTTGTTTGAAGTAGAGTCTGCACCACCGGCATTTTCCTTCTTGCTATCTTCAACAGTTTGCCCTGTCGAAAAGTCAATAATGGATAGTGCTGAAGGCGCTTGCTCCAGTATGCCCAGTTACCATCGAAGAGGCTTTTTGTTCCCGCCACTTGAATGTGACGTTTGATTGGTACATCGGCATACCAACGAAGCATTTGATCCGATGCTTGGAACACCCAGCCTCTACCTTTATCAGAAAACATCCAGTATTTACTTACTGTTTGCCTTCGAGATTGGTTTTGATGGCGTCGCTTGGCCCAGCGTAAAAGTTTCTTCGTCACCAGATGGTCCAGTTTCGAGAAAACTTGTCTTCGAGATAACTGTTGAGTAATAGTTGGTCCACCCGACAATCTTTGGGTTGAGCAAGCGTATCAAGTTAGCCTGTTCGGCTGACTTGTTGCGCTCTATTACTTCCGCGACCTGTCGGTAGTGTCGCGCAATTGCCTCTTTGCTGGGTTTGATGATGGCTTTGAAATCAACCAAGATTCTTGAGTGTCCTGAACGTTCGATAGTTACATTTACCGACTTTGAACTGTCGAACGTTAAAACCCAAGAAGTCGAATCCTACATGACCTTCATGTTTCTTGAAGGTGTGTGTGATTCGCGTTTTGCTTGGTTTGAGTTCAAGTCCCATGCCCGATAACCACTCTTGCGCAATGCTGGTAGCTTTCTCAACAACTTTCAGGTCGGCGTGCAACACCACAAAGTCATCCGCATAACGGATAACTCTTGGCTGGTATCGACCATGAATGATCCCGTCAATCTTAACGGTCTTCGGGAATGCTGTAGTGATTGCAGTCTCAAGTCCGTGCAATGCAATGTTGGCGAGTAGAGGTGAAATAACGCCTCCTTGCGGTGTTCCTTCTTCTGAAGGGAAGAGTTCATCACCGTCCATGATCTTGGCTTTGAGCCAAGTTTTCACGGCCCGTCGCATGACACTGAACGTCTCAAGTTTTTCCAGCAACGCTTGATGGTTGATACGGTCAAAGCATTTCGCAATGTCAGCATCAAGCACAAACTTTTGTGTGTACTTGATACTTTGATGGATTGCTTCTATCGCATCATGGGCCGACCTTCCCGGTCTAAAGCCATAACTGTTCGGCTCAAAGCGAGCTTCCCATTCTGGCTCTAGTGCCATTTTTGCCAGAGCTTGTTGCGCTCTGTTCTCGATAGTTGGAATGCCTAAAGGTCGTTTCTCATCGGAACCGGGTTTGGGTATCCAAACACGGCGAACGGGAGTCGATTTAGGTTTGAGGCTCAAGGTTTGGACAAGTCGCATCCGTTGTTTCGGGCTCAGAGCTAGTTTGCCGTCAACACCGGCTGTTTTCTTGCCTTTATTATCTTGAGTTACTTTCCTGACTGCGAGACATTTGGCGTACCAGGAACTGAGCAGTAGTTTCTGAAGCTTATGAACTGTTACTTCGTTACCATGTTGGGCAGCTTGGTAAATACGCTTTTGGAGCTTAAAGACTTTCCGTTCAATACTGCGCCACGGAATGTCATTCCATTCATACACTAGCGGTGAGGATGCTGTGCTCATGACTTTTCAACTCCGACTCGTGTCTTTACCTTTCACGTTATCGTGTCCACGTCTGCGTATCCGCCGGCTTTCCCGGCGGCATTTGCTTCTTGGACAATCCTGCCAATGCTCAGCATGCGGTTGACACCTGCTCCAACTGTGTTGGAGAGCACAAGCATTGGTTACACCGTTCCGGTCACTCGTTTTACGCAGATTTAGAGCCGCACAACTCTTCCGGGTTTTTGCTGGGTGAACACTGGTCGCTTCTAAAGACGCCAGTCAATATCCCTGCCTTTTGGCAAAGCCTGTTAGTCCACGTAGGCTTCTTCATCCTAACGAAAGTTAATGCGTTCGTATTCCTACTCATGTCTGCCTGCTTGCATGGAGTCATCAATCGGACTTTGACTTACCATGCGTTTCATCCCGCTTTACGGATTGATGGTCAGTCGCTACCGTAGGGATGATGCATTTCCTAGTTCACCGTAGGATAGGGAATTGCGCCCTATATCGAGTGACAAGTTAGACGGCAAAAACATAGGGCGCCCCACGTTGGTGGGGCACCCTACAATTTTCACCATCCTTCGCGTCCCTCACTGATTCCTGAGTGGTTATAACCTCTTTAGAATCAATGATTTAGCGAAAACGGGTCGCACTTAGAACGGAATATCGTCGTCTGACAGATCCCCACCTGGCGGTTCGGCGGGGCCGCCGCCGGCGCCTGCGGAGGCTGCTCGTTCTGAGAAGTTCTCGTCGCCTCGCGTGCCGATGAATTGCATGTCGGTGGCCGTGACTTCCAGCGACTGCCGCGGTTTGCCGTCGCGGTCGATGTACTCTTCCACGCGCAAGCGCCCTTCGATGTAAACCTGACGACCTTTTTGCAGATACTGTGAGGCAGTTTCCGCCTGGCGATTCCAGAGCGTGACGCGGAACCAGGTTGTCTGATCCTGCATTTCGCCGTTGCGATCTTTACGGCGTTCGTTCGTGGCCATGCTGAAGCTACAAACTGGAGTGCCTTGAGCGGTGTAACGCAACTCGGGATCGCGCCCGAGATTTCCCACGAGAATTATTCGGTTAAAGGACATGAGGACCTTTCTTTTTAACGGGAGTTACCTACACGGCGCGATACTACTAGCCGAACCGAAAACGGTCAAGCGAGCCCAAGTTTTATAAAGGCTTTATGAGATTTTGCGGCGAGAGAGCCATAAAGTCTCACTATCGCGTTTGGCAAATGATTTCTGGTAGACTGTCGCCATTGTTGCATTAGGTTTTGACGAATGAAGCCTCGAGTGTACATCGAAACTTTTGGCTGCCAGATGAACGTGGCCGACTCCGAACGCGCAGCCACTGGTTTGCGCGCCTCGGGTTACGATCTCTGCGACTCGGCCGACGACGCCGACGTCGTGTTGCTGAACACCTGTTCCGTTCGCGAAAAAGCGGAACGCAAAGGTCTTCACACGCATCGGCGAGATTCGCGCGGCACACACCGGCAAAGCAAGCCCGCTGGTCGGCGTAATGGGCTGTGTGGCCCAACTCGAAGGCGAGTCGATCTTCGAACACGCGCCATCCGTCAACATGGTGATCGGCACTCGCGCCACCGATCGCATTCCCACTCTGATCGAACGCGCTCGCGAAGGTGAACGCAAGAGTTATCGATCTCGGAGAACGAGGCGCAGCGAGAAGTCGTGGGACGTTTCTCCAGTCGAACGACATTCACCGCACGTCGCCTTCATTCCCGATCATCGAAGGCTGCAACAAGTTCTGCTCGTTCTGCATCGTGCCTTATTCGCGCGGTCGCGAACGCAGCCGCCCGGCCAGCGAGATCGTCGCCGAAACGAAGAAGCTTCAGTCGTCTCGGCTACAAAGAGATTCACCTGATCGGCCAGAACGTGAACAGCTATCGCCCGCGTGTTGAAGACGGTCTCGAAGGTTTCCCGGGCGCCACGCCGTTTTGCCGTCTGCTGCGAGCAGTCGCCGCGACAGGAATGCCGCGCATCAAGTTCACGACGTCTTTCCCACGCGACTTTCATCCGGACATCGTTTCGGCGATCGAAGAGAACCCGAATCTCTGTGACTGGGTTCATCTGCCGGTGCAGTCCGGCAGCGATCGCATCTTGAAACTGATGCGCCGCGGTCACAAACGCAGCGACTATCTCGAACGAATTCAACGCATCAAGAGCTCCAGCCGGCGTCTGGCATTGACGAGCGACATCATCGTCGGCTTTCCCGGCGAAACTGACGAAGATTTCCGCCAGACAATCGAGCTCGTTGAAGAGTGTCGAGTACGACAGTCTCTATATCTTCAAGTATTCGAAGCGCGCCGGCACCCCGGCGGCGAGCTTCGACGACAACGTATCGGAGAAAGAAAAGACAGACAGATTCCTTGAACTCGAAAACGTTCAGCGACGAACTCAGGAGAAGATTTACCGTTCTTATGTGGGACGCACGCTGAGCGTGCTGGCAGAGAAGCAGAGTTCGCGATCTGAAAGCGATCTCTCCGGACATTCCACCTGTCACAAGGTCGTCAATTTCGCCGGCGACCGAAGTCTGGAAGGTGAAATAGTTGAAGTGTTGGTGACGGGAGCCAAAACAAATAGTCTCTACGGGACATTGGTAAATCGGGCAGCGGTAGTGTAAGGGGTACGTATGGAAATCGAAGTAAAGATCCGAGCATTGATGATGGATCCGAACAGCGGAACTCCGATTATCATTTTGAAAGATGTGCAGAGTGACACGATGCTGCCGATCTGGGTAGGCGCTTACGAAGCTAACGCGATCGCTTTGGAGATCGAGAAGATTGCGCCGCCACGGCCGATGACTCATGATCTGCTGCGCAACCTGATCGTGCAGCTTGGGAGTCCAGGTGGAAAGAGTGGTGGTGACGAGTTTGCGCGACAACACGTTTTTTGCCGTGATCGAAATGCGAAACAGTGAAGGCAATCGCATGGTGCTCGATTCGCGGCCGTCTGATGCGATCGCGCTGGCGTTGCGCGCCGATTGTCCGATCTATGTCGACATGGAAGTGATCAAAGCTTCGCGCAACACGTTGCCTACCGAAGAAGCTGAAGAAAGTGAGATTGACTCACGTCTGAAGAAGAATGGCCCGACGTCATCGGCGAAGCCGGCGATCTGCCTATGTAATGTCTGGCCGATGTAGTGATTTATGAACCACTGGAGCGCGAGTTTGCCACTGTGCAGCGAATGGTAATCGCCATCGCCAATCAAAAAGGCGGGGTAGGGAAAACTACTACCGCCATCAACCTGGCCGCCGCCTTTGCCCGTAAGGGAAAACGTGTCCTCCTTCTCGATCTCGATCCCCAAGCCAACAGTTCAATCTCGTTTCTCGATCCGCGTAACAGTCGATCGATCCGTCTACGAATTGATGATGGACGGTCAGGCGCCGGTCGAGCAGTCGGTTTATCAGACGCCGGTGCAGAACCTCGACGTCGTTCCCGCGCGCATCAACCTCGCGAAACTCGAAGCGAAGCTCGTCGGCGATTTCGACGCGCCTTTTCGTCTGAAAGATCGGCTCGAGCCGTTTCGGCAACAGTACGAAGTGATCGTGATCGACACGCCGCCGACGCTCGGACTGATCACGGTCAATGCGCTCGTCGCCGCGATCGCACGTGTTGATTCCGATTCAGTCGTCGTACTTTGCGCTCGAAGGCACCGACGATCTGCTGGAAACGATCGAGAAAGTTAAAGCGCGGCCGAATCCGAATCTCGAGCTGCTCGGCGTGCTGGTCACGCTGCACGACAAACGCACGACGCTCGCGCGCGAAGTCCACGAACAGATTCGCAACGTGTTTGGTCCGAAGTTGTTTGATACCGTGATCACGAAGAGCGTCAGACTCGAAGAGTCGCCGGCGTACAAGGAGTCGATCTTTAGTTTTGCACCGAACTCATCCGGAGCAATTGAGTACGGAAAACTTTGTGAAGAGGTAATCAGCCGTGTCTAAAAGGGGACTGCCAACAGGACTGCAAATGCGCCACGACGCGCATTACGTCGAAGAACTTTCACAGCACCGGCCGCAGCAGATCGGCAGAATGATTCCTGTGGACAAGCTGGACCCGAATCCGGAGCAGCCGCGCACTGAGTTTGGCGACCTGACGGAGCTGACGGCGTCGATCGCAGAAAAAGGCGTGCTGGAACCGTTGCTCGTCAAACCGAATCGACTGACCGGACGCTGGATGATCATCGCCGGCGAGCGTCGTTGGCGTTCGGCGCAGAAGGCGGGATTGAAAGAAGTGCCGTGCGTCGAGATGGAAGTCGATGAAGGCACGGTGGCGGAGATCGCGCTGATCGAAAACATGCAGCGCAAGGATCTGACGGTTTGGGAAGAGGCGGATGGTCTGTTGGCGCTGTGCGAGCGTTTTGGTTACACGCACGACGACGTGGCGCGCAAAGTTGGCAAGAGCAGGACCACCGTGACCGAGGCGTTGGCGATCGCGCGCATTCCGGATGACGTGCGGGAGGTTTGTCGCGCTGCTGAGATCAATGCGAAGTCGTCGTTGCTTCAGATCGTGCGCCAGCCGGATGATGAGTCGATGCGGCGGTTTGCGAAACAGATCGCGTCGCAGGGATTGAACCGTAACGATGCGAGGGAAGCGCGGCGTCAGGAAATGGGCCCGCGCGTTGTGCCCGACAGCAAACCTTACACGTTCAAATACGCTTCACCGGATAAAGATTTCAATATCGAGGTCAAGTTTCGCGCTCGCAGGTGAGTGACGCGGAAGTGGCGTTGATCCTGCGCGCCGTCGCCGACGAGATCGACGACGAACCAGCGGTTTAACGCGAAGCAAAGCGCATCACAGATACAAAGTCGTTTGAAACAAATTCAGTGTCTTCGTGACTTTGTGGTTAAGTCTTACTTCGAAGCCAAGCTCTTCTTCTTCTCAGCCGCGGCGCGCTTTTGCAACGACTTCGCCCAACGTTCAAACGTTGGTTGCAGTGGCTTGAAGAGCCGCGCCCGGAAGGTGTGCTTCTTCTCGTTCCACGCTTTTAATTGTTTCTCAGTGTACAGCGCGCATCGCGGGCTCGAGCTGCGTCTTCTTCAGCGAGTGACGCAGCGTCAGGTGGTAGTGCTGCGCCACCAGCGAAAACACCAGCGCCACGAGATTGCTCTTGAACGAAAGCCGCGGAATTATCCTTTTATGAAACGGCTTGTCGGCGGGCAACAGGACGTTGACCGCGATTTCGAGCCAGGCTCCTTTTGGTCCCTGGCGCGGATGATAAAGTCCGGGTAATTCGGTCGCCTGAAATGGTCCTTTGATTCGCGGATCGGTGATGAAGGGCACCAGCCTGATGCGCTCGATGCCGCGTGTGTGTTCGCGCGGCAAACTATCGAAGGCCTCTCAATCTGCTCTAAAGCGCCCTTCGGCAATGTGCCCTCATACTGGTTTTCAATGCGTATAGCCACAGTTATCGTTTCCTATAGTGAATGAATAGTGGGAAATGAGTCACTTTAGGGGAAGGCAGCAAAGACGGTCAAGTGAGGGTGTCAGTGACGGCACCGAGACTGGCGCTACTTACCAGCGCCGCATATTTCGCGAGCACGCCTGTTTTGTAACGTTGCGCGGGTGGACGCCACTTCTCATGGCGGCGAGCTAATTCGTCGTCCGGAACATTGAGTTGCAGAAGCTCTACGTTCGGCGTCGATCGTGATCGAATCTCCTTCATTCACCAGCGCCAGATTGCCTCCAACCGCAGCCTCCGGCGCAACGTGACCAACAACCATTCCATACGTCGCACCTGAAAAACGACCATCGGTGATCAGCCCGACTGAATCTCCGAGTCCGGCGCCGATGAGTGCTGACGTCGGCGCCAGCATCTCGCGCATTCCGGGCCCACCTTTCGGACCCTCGTAACGAATCACCACCACGTCGCCGGGTTTGATCTCCGACGCGAGTATCGCGTGCAAGCATGACTCTTCCGAATCAAACACACGCGCCGGCCCGGTGATCACTTTCTTCTTCACTCCGGAAACCTTCGCGACCGCGCCCTCGAGCGCGAGATTGCCGCGCAGGATCGCGAGATGTCCTTCCGGATAAAGCGGGTTGTCCCACTGGCGGATCACGTCCTGATCCTCGCGTGGGTTCTCCGGCACGTCAGCCAGCACTTGCTCGATCAGTCTCGCCAGTGATCGTCAACGCATCGCCGTGCAGCAAGCCTCGACTCAGCAACATCTTCATCACCTGCGGTATGCCACCCGCCTTGTGCAGATCTGTCGCGACGTATCTGCCCGACGGCTTCAAATCACAAATCACCGGCACTCGTTCGCGAATTCTTTCAAAATCATCGAGCGTTAGTTTCACTTGTGCAGCGTGAGCGATCGCCAGCAGATGCAACACGGCATTCGTCGATCCACCAACAGCCATCACAACGGCGATCGCATTTTCGAAAGCTTCTCGTGTCAGGAGCTGTCGCGGAAGAATCTGTTGTCGAACGGCACGAGCGAGAACTTCTGCTGAAGCGCCGGCGTTTTCGACTCACCTCGTCACTGTCCGCCGCCATCGTCGACGAGTAGGGAAGCGCCAAACCCATCGCTTCGATCGCGGCACGACATCGTGTTGGCAGTAAACATGCCGCCGCACGAACCGATGCCGGGACACGCGCGCCGCTCGATCTCCAGCAGATGGTCTTCGCTGATCTTGCCGGCGCAGTATTGGCCCACTGCTTCGAACGCGCTGACGACCGTCAAATCTTCGCCGTTGATAGTGACCCGGCTTGATCGTTCCTCCGTAAACAAAGATTGACAGGAATGTTCAGACGCGCGATCGCGATCATCGCGCCGGGCATGTTCTTGTCGCAGCCGCCGATCGCCACGAGCCCATCGACTGACTGCGCCTGGCAGACCGTTTCGATCGAATCGGCGATCACCTCGCGCGAAACGAGGGAATACTTCATCCCTTCGGTGCCCTGCGAGATACCGTCGCTGACTGTGATCGTGCCGAACGTTTGCGGCATCGTGCCGGATTGTTGGAGAGTTGAAACTGCGCGTTCGGCGAGGCGGTTCAGACCGGCGTTGCAAGGCGTGATGGTGCTGTAACCGTTAGCGACGCCGATGATCGGCTTTCTGAAAGTCACCATCTCTGAAGCCGACGGCGCGCAAGCATCGCGCGATTGGGTGTGCGCTCCACGCCCCGCGTGATGGCATGGCTGCGCGCCGTTCACTCTTTTCGAATTCGTTGGACACAGGCTCAATTGCTGGCTTTGTCGACCAGTCTACCCTGACTCGAGCCATGGCATCATATCGCGCAAACGAGCGCCGACTCGCTCGATCGGATGTTCTCGCGCTTCGTCGTCGAGCTGCTGAAATCGTGGCCGGCCATTCCGGCTCTCTTTCATCCAGTCGCGCGCAAATGCGCCTGATTGTATCTCTGCCAGCAAGCCTTGCATGCGTTGTTTTGTTTCTTCGTTGATGACGAGCGGTCCGCGCGTCATGTCGCCGTATTGTGCCGTGTTCGAAATTGAATAACGCATCTCCGAGATGCCGCCTTCGTACAGCAGATCGACGATCAGTTTCATTTCGTGCAGGCACTCGAAGTAAGCCATCTCGGGTGAGTAGCCGGCCTCAGTCAGTGTTTCAAATCCGGCTTTGATCAGTGAAGTCAGTCCGCCACAGAACACTGCCTGTTCACCGAAGAGATCGGTCTCGGTTTCTTCGCGAAAAGTTGTTTCGATAATTCCGGCTCGCCCGCCGCCGATCGCCGACCGCATAAGCTAAGCCGATTGACTTGGTGTCGCCAGTCGGATCCTGGTTAACCGCCAGCAGACAAGGAACGCCCGCGCCGCGCTTGTATTCGTGACGCACGAGATGGCCGGGACCTTTCGGCGCGACCATGAAGACATTCGCGTCAGGCGGCGGCTGGATGAATTTGTAATGAATCGAGAAACCATGGGAGAAGGCTAGATATTTGCCGGGCGTGATCGACTCCGCTACTTCGCGCGCGTAGATGTCGGGCGCCAGTTCATCCGGCACGAGCATCATCACGATGTCCGCTTCAGCGGCAGCCTGGGCCACTGGCAAGACTTTAAGTCCGCGTTCTCAGCCTTCTCCCATGAGGCACTATCGGTGCGCAGGCCGACAGTGACTTTGCATCCCGAGTCTTTTAGATTATTCGCCTGCGCGAATCCCTGGCTGCCGTAACCAATGACCGCGATCTGCTTGTCGCGAAGCAGATCGAGATTCGCGTCTTTGTCGTAATAGATGTTCATGTATAAAAATTCCTTTCAATCGTTTTCACGCTATGGCGCAAAGCCGCAAAGGTGAGCTCAACTTTGCGCCTTTGCGTCTTTGCGTGAAAATTCTTCCTCTTGTGCTGCAAGTCGATTGATTGCGATATGTCCTGTGCGAGTAATGTCCGTTACCCCGATCGGACGCAACAGCTCGATAAACGTGTCGACCTTCTCCTTATTTCCCGAAGCTTCGACGATGAGCTGCGTGTGCGAAATATCGACCACCTTTGCGCGAAAGACACTGACGAGACTCAACACCTCCTGCCGTTCAGTTCCCGCCGCTCGCGGAGACAGTGATCAAAGCCATTTCGCGCTCGATGTGCGGGCGCGTA
This sequence comes from uncultured Acidobacteriota bacterium, assembly GCA_963770215.1. Classification (GTDB taxonomy): domain Bacteria; phylum Acidobacteriota; class Blastocatellia; order Pyrinomonadales; family Pyrinomonadaceae; genus PSRF01. The sequence goes on along the minus strand of CAVYOP010000002.1, from coordinate 13,253 downwards.
GTGACATCCTGAACTTCACGCACTCGCGCCAGCCGTTCACATTGTTTGACTATCTGTTGAATCGTGCGGTCGTCGCCACTGCGTGACTATCGTGACGCGAGACCAGCGCGGATCCAGAGTTTCGCCCACTGAAATCGTTTCGATATTGAAACCGCGCGCGCTAAACAGTCCGACGATCCGCGACAACTCTCCCGGCTGATCCGCGACGATTATTGAGAGCGTGTGACGTTGCGATTTGCCTATCCTGAAATCGTGCAATCCTATCTGACGACTTTCATCCATCGTCGCGCGATCATGTCCCGCACGCCCGCCGGAACGATCGGAAACACGTTCTCTTCTTTTGTAACGACGACATCGATGACCACGACGCCTTTGTGGGCGAGCGCGCCTTCCAGGACGTTGTGCAAACTCCGACGGTCGCTCGCTCGAAAACCCGCAGCGCCATAAGCCTCGGCAAGCTTCACAAAATCAGGCGCCACGGAGATGTCCACCTCTGAATAAGTCCGGTCGTAAAACATCTCCTGCCATTGGCGGACCATGCCCAGGTAACCGTTGTTCATGATCACGATCTTTACCGGCAGTTCGTATTGCATTGCCGTCGCGAGTTCCTGATTCGTCATCTGGAATCCGCCGTCGCCTACTACCGCGACTACCAGTTGATTCGGCAGCGCGAGCTGCGCGCCGATTGCGGCCGGCAAACCAAATCCCATCGTCCCGAGGCCGCCGCTCGTAATCAGTTGCCGAGCTTTTGTGAACGGATAAAACTGCGCCACCCACATCTGATGCTGGCCCACGTCTGTAGTGATGATTGCTTCGCCTTGCGTGAGACGATGCAATTCGCGGATCACAGATTGTGGCTTAATTTCGTTTTGCGACCCGTTGAATCGCAGCGGCTGAGATCGCTGCCACTCGCTAATCTGCTCCCACCATGGCTCTCGATCCTCGAATGCGACTGTTGTCCGCATCACGTTCCTGAAGCAACAAGATGAACTGGTCCAACACTTGTTTGACGTCGGCAGCAATTGCGAGTGACGGCGTCGACATTCTTGCCGATGTTTGCCGGATCGATGTCGACGTGAATCATTCGCGCGTGTGGCGCAAACGTAGCCAGTCTTCCTGTCACGCGATCGTCAAACCTGACTCCGATCGCCACGAGCAGATCGCTTTCAGCCACCGCCATATTCGCCGCATAAGTCCCGTGCATCCCCAGCATTCCGAGACAGAGCGGATGCGACCGGAAATCCGCCGAGACCCATCAACGTCGGCGTCACGGGGAGTCGCAACGCTTCTGCGAAGATCGCAGGGATTCGTCCGCAGCTGAATTTACGATGCCTCCGCCGACGTACAACATCGGCCGTGCGCGCTGAGAATGGCTCGAATTGCCCGCTGCGCCTGCGGGTTCGATGAAGTCGTGGGTCTGGCGGAGAAGGGAAGCTGACCTGGTCCAAGCGCGAATAGGTTGATCTCGCTGCGCTGACGTCCTTTGGAATATCGATCACAACTGGGCCGGGGCGACCGGACCGTGCTAAATGAAATGCTTCACGCACAACAGCAGGAAGATCTCGCGCGTCTCTGACGAGATAGTTGTGTTTCACACAGGGTCTTGTAATACCCACTGTGTCGACTTCCTGAAAGGCGTCGGTGCCTATCAGATGCTTTGGCACTTGACCGGTAATTACGACGATGGGTGTCGAGTCCATGTAGGCGTTGGCAATGCCTGTGACCGCATTCGTAGCGCCGGGACCAGAAGTAACCAAAACGACGCCCACCTTTCCGTGGCTCGTGCATAGCCCTCAGCCATATGAACTGCGCCTTGTTCATGGCGGACCAGGTAGTGAGTTATTCGGTCGCGCGCTCGCCACAGTTCGTCATAGATGTGCAAAACAGCTCCGCCCGGATAACCGAAGATCGTGTCGACTCCTTCATAGACCAGTGCGTCAATCAACATCTGCGCGCCAGTCGGGAAGGCTCCGCCAGCGCATCCGGCAGACAGAGTGGCAGACTCGATTAACAGTTGCCTGTTGAGAATCATGATTCAGGCTCTGCGGGCAGATGGCTCTCGCGACTCTACGCTGCACCGGTGTTTGTAAAATTTATTCTTTTAAGATAATAATAAACATATTCATCGACTACTATTGGCTGTGTGGTAATAATCCACGCTATGGAAATGGCGCAACTGGAATATTTTTCGCAAGTCGTGCAGGAAAAGAGCTTTTCAAAAGCGGCGGATAAGGTGTTTCGCACTCAGCCTGCGGTGAGTATCGCGATTCGTCGGCTCGAGGAGGAGATTGGACTTCCACTGCTGGACCGCACGCAGAAAACGCCGGTGCTCACGGATGCAGGACAGGTGGTCTACGATTATGCCCAACGGATTCTGGCGCTACGAGATCAGGTGGGCCAGTCGATCGCCGAAATGCAGAGTCTGAAGAGGGGACGCATTCGTGTCGGCGCGAACGAGAGCACGTCGCTCTATCTGTTGCCGGAGCTGATCCTCAATTTCGCGAGCAGTATCCAGAGGTGAAGTTGGAGATCTTTCGGTCATGTCTCGAGCCGGTTGCCGCGGGAAGTGTTGGAACGCAATCATCGATTTCGCGTTGATGGCCTCTGAGCCTGGCGATCGCGATCTGGAAGCATTTCCGCTATTAAAGATGAATTGGTTTTGATCATGAGCCCGAAACATCCTCTGGCTGGCCGTCCGTCTGTCAAGATTAAAGACTTGGGAAACGAATCGTTCGTGGCTCATAACGTCAAGTCCGGATCGCGAGTGAAAGTTATCGAGGCCTTTGCCAGACAACACACGCCGCTAAACATCACTCTCGAGCTCGCAACAATTGAGACGATAAAAAGTTTCGTGCAGAAGCGAGTGGGCCTAGCTTTTGTGCCGCGAATGTGCGTGCGTGAAGAGTTGGAGAGAGGTGTTTTGGTGACTGTGCCGGTGCGGGGTCTTACTCACAATCGCACGCTCTGGGCCGCCCACCGTCGCGGTGCAAATTTCTCTCCCGCCGCCGCGGCCTTCCTCCACGTCCTCCGCAAACACGCCGAAGCCGCCACTTAGATCTGCGCCCAGATCCAAAAAGTTTCATTGACAGACCGGCGTTAGAGGTTTACTTTGTGCGCATATTCGCACACTCCCCCCAACGGTTTTTGAACTCACAGCCAGCTCAAAGGAGTAAATTCTCATGGCAAGCAAGAAAACCACCAAGTCGAAGAAGGCGAACTGCTGCTGCTACAAAGGCGTCAGGAAGTCGTCATGTGGCTTCGCTCTACCACGGCCGATGAAGCGTTGAAGAACTGAACAAGCTCGGATTACAGGGCGGAGCTGACATCTGCTTTGGTGGCGACACTTGCATCGCCGCTACCACCATGAGTCCTGAAGCGGGCATTGTGGTCCAAGCCGATCTTGAAGGAATCTCTCAACAAGGCCGGCCTTTCGCGTCGCGCCGATCCGTGTTTTGGCGGCGATACCTGCATCGTTTAGTTTCGTTTCATCAACTCAATCACCCGGAGGGCGCGCTCATGGCGTGGAAAGCGTCTCACTATACCCACCTCATTCCTCTCTCGAGTGGAAACGGTGTGGTTTACAACGGTCGCAGTGGCGCATTGGTCAAGTTATCGCCGGGAGCATTCGAACGTTGCGGGGCGATCATGTCGAGCTCGCCCCAGGGACAGCCGTTGAGCTCTTCAGTCGAGGGCGATGATCTGTTTGCGCACCTCATTGCCGGCAGTTTTGTGGTGGACCAGGATTTTGATGAGCTGGCGATTTATCGAGGAGCAATATAACCGTGAACGAAAGCAGATCGCAGTTCCTGCTGACGATCCTGCCCACGTTTGGGTGCAACCTCGGTTGCGACTATTGCTTCGTCGGCAAGAAACGTGGCGCGATGGACCGCGAACGCCAGGACCAGATCATCGAGTTTGTGACTAAACGCTTTGCGTCACACACGTTTCCGAGCATGGCGGTCGACTGGTTTGGAGGTGAACCACTGCTCGCTCTGGCGCGCGATTGAATATCTCATCGCAAGCGTTCATGGATCTGTGTGCGCGTTACGAAACGCCTTACAGCGCGCAAGTGATTACAAACGGCACAATGATCTCCGATAAAGCAATCGACGTCATGACTTAACGTCGGTGCATCGATCGTTTTCAGATCACGCTTGACGGTCTGAAGGAAATTCACGATCAAGCGCACGGCCGAGTAAGTTGCGCGTGATCTCGTCGTTTGAACAAACGATTCTCGGCCTGGGAAAGGTCGTCGGTAAGTTTGTCATCCGTCTCCGGATCAATGTCGATAAGCACAATCTTCAGGAAGCGTGGCAGCTTTTGGATTTCTTCGCTGAACGTGGCTGGCTTGGTTCCTGACATACCGTTTCTATCCGTACCTGGCGCGCATTTCGCCATTCACGGAGGCGTGCGCTTCCGTGGCCACGGAGGTTTGCACGGTCGACGAGTTTCAGGCGATGAACCTTCAGCTGGATGAGGCGGCTTCATGATTACGGCGTGCCCGTGGCATTTCAAGGCTTGTATCAGTTTCCGGAGCCAAAGCTTTATAACTGCGGCGCCATCGGCAACAACGGTTTCATCTTCAACCCGAACGGCGAGATTCATAAATGCGGGCTCGCTGTCGACGACTCGAGTGAAGCGATCGGCTATTCTGGGAGAAGCGCTCGATGCCGATCATCCGAATGCCGTTAAGTGGAAGGAGTGGACGCCGCTTGGGAAATCCTGTCTGCCGCGAGTTGTGAGTTTCTGCCTTCATGTCTCGGAGGTTGTCCACGGAATCAGATGCAGATGCGTGAGGTCCAAAAGAAAGAGAACTGCCAGTATTATCAACAACACGAGAACCGCATTCTTGCCGCGCACCTGGAGTTGGCCCAGTTGTAGCGTCAAGCTCTCCCCAAAAATTTCTTCAGCAGACCCGACCCTTTCTGAATGCTTTTCTCGCGATTATAAGTGAGAAGAAACGACGCCTGCGATGGTCGCAGCGTCAAAAAGGAGAGGGAAGATGACGGGCATAATTTTATCTATCATACTTATTCTGGGCGGCGCGGACGGTCCGACCGGCGACTTCAATAATGCGACTGCAGTCGATCAACCTGTGGCGACATCGCAGACCACGACTAACGTGCGTCGGAGCAAATAAAGTTTTACCGACAGACGAGCCTGACCTTAAAACGAAAAGAACCGGGAAGCTTTTAGTTAGCTTCCCGGTTTCTTTTTTGATCTTCTTCGAGGACTTAGCCATGCGAATAATTCGAGCTTCAATCTTTGTCAGCGTCGCCGGCGTGATGCTGGTGGCGATCTACGGTTGCGCAGTCCAGGGATCACAGGGAACGGCTACGGATGATCCGGTGGCGACGGTAACCTATTGTGAACTCCTGAAAAACCCAAAGCGCTATCATGACAAAGTGGTCCGGATCAATGCTGTCTTCGAACGAGGCTTTGAGAAATCCTCCTTGTTCGACGAAGAGGGCTGCTCGAAAGGAAAACCAAGTGGGCAATCCGACACGTGGGTCAGTCAGATAAGTCGTTCGTGATAGACGGAGACTCAGAAGAGGCGAAGAATAACAACCACGTCTCCGGCTTTGGGAAATGGTGGATAACGGCGGTTGGCAGATTCCGCCGCGGCGAAGGACCACAGCGCTTCGGCCACTTGGGCTGCTGCAAATACGATTTCGCCCTGATAAGGATCGAGAAGTCTGAAAAACTATAATAGGGAACTCCAACACGTCTACTGGATCGGTGGCGGGAGCGGTGCAGGCAAGTCGACCATCGCTCGTCGCATAGCGGCCCGGCACGGCTTGCGTGTCTACTCAACCGACGAAGTGATGGCGGATCACGCCCGCCGGAGCTCACGCGAAGACTGCCCGTTGCTGCACAGGTTCGTCAGCGATGGACATGGACGAGCGATGGGTGAACCGATCCCCGAAAACCATGCTCGAGACGTTCCACTGGTTTCAGGGCGAGGGCTTCAACCTGATCATCGAAGACTTGCTGCGCCTCACACGTGAGACCGGCGTCATCGTCGAGGGATTCCGGCTGTTGCCACACCTCGTCAAGCCTCTCCTCTCTGAACCTAATCATGCCATCTGGCTCCTCCCGACGCCCGACTTCCGTCAAGCAGTGTTCGAGAGTCGGGGTGGCGCGGCGTGGGGATTTCTCGCCAGGACCACCGATCCGGCAAGAGCCTTGCACAACCTACTCGAACGCGATCGAATGTTCACGGATATCCTGCGCGAGGAAACGGCGCGTCTTGAATTGCCGGCCATTGAAGTCGACACTAGGACGACCGAGGACGAACTCGTCAAGCGAGTGACGGAAACGTTCGGTCGTTAGTTGCTGACCAACGAAGGAAGAACAAGTAGTCGTCGATGAGGTTCTACGTGACTGCTCGAGCGAACTCGAAGGGACGAGCACGCGTCCGAAAATGCACTAAGTGTTAATGTTGGACTATGAGGGAATACCTTACGTTTTCGGATACCACAACCTGGAGGACCACGCAGCAACAGAGCTAGGAGCGGACCTGCTTCGCGTCCTGGATCGACACCGCTCCGCGCACAGAACTCAAAGAGGCATCACTCACGGTTCCGGTCGTTGCCACGGGTGAATACCCAGACCCAGAACAGATACGGGCTGCATTTTACGACTGACGGACAAACATTGCGTCGAATCGGGAGCCTCAGCCAAGAGCAAAACGGCAAGCATGCAAATCTAAGGACTACTGACAGGCCGTCTGCTTCGTCGTCTCCGGTGCGCGGCTACACTACACAAAAAACGCTTAGCCTAGATGGGGCTTAAAAACGGCTCTGAGAGTATCGCCGATCAAGTGAAACTCGATTCAGACGTACAAAAAAGGAAAGATCGTAGTTTTACTTCCAATTAGATGTTACTTGACCGGACGAGTCGTGACGAAAGAAAGGGGAAACCAGATCTTATGCGTCTGATAATAGAGATTATGTTGTCGATGGCTTTGCCTCAAAACTCTCATTCTGGGCGCACTTATGAGGCAAACGCGAGTTCTGCCCTAAAAGTCGTTTCGATTCCCAGTTCGTGTACCGACTGAATCACCACGCACAGGTTGTGACAAAGCACCTTACACAGTGCCTCGTTTATTTGCGCTGTGAGTGTTTCACTCCGAAGTCTCTGTCCGAACTTGACTTTGATCATGTGGAACGTAGTTTCGATGTTGCATCGCTTGTGGTAGTGCTGCAAGAACTCCGCACGATGCAGACTGTAGAAGTGATACATCCGCGTCCAGACTTCCGACTTTGGTCCGTAGCCTGATTGCGCCACCGAGTTTGTTTTGAATGGAATGTAAGGGATCGCGCCGTGCTGCAACGTTGCCAGCATGTTGTCTGCTCCAAGGTAGCCTTTATCGGCTGATACTTCCCTCATTTTGAATCCGGCTCTGTGCCGTGCGATCTATCAAGCCCTTGAACTACGGATAGTCATGCGCGTATCCGTCAGTTACTTGCACTGCGGTCACGATGTTGGTTTTCACGCCGCATGTTAAGTGTAGTTTGAGCCACATGACGACGATCTTCTTTCTCCCGTATTTCACGTCTAGCCAACGCATAAACTGGCCGGTGCTGAATCCGCTGACTTCTACCGCGAAGTCTTCTTCGACGACTTGTGAGCGGCTGTGCGCTCAGTGTGATCAACTCATAGAGGTAAGGTGTCAATGCTTCCGATTCAAGATAACGAAACACTGAGTTGTAATGCGGCAGTTTTGCCAGATAGCCACGCGCTTTTGCTTCTCTCAAATCGGTTGAAAAGCGGCGACCTGAGATCGTGCTGTAGATCTTCGTTACGCTCGCAAACACCATGTCTGGCAAAGACAGGCTTGGTCTACCTTTTCCTGCGCGTTGTACGGCTCCGGCAAGTGTTTGCACAATTCGTATAGCAGTGCTTGGAGTTCTGACTTCTCATGCGTCTGAGCGGCATTGTAGGCTTTCCATTGCTGCGTATACGTCTTACGCGTGACTTTCACTGTTTCAGTAACAACTGTCTGACCATCTGCGGTAGTCTCGCGCATGAGCGTGTATTCAACCGCCAGCACGTGTTTGCATTTTGCATTGCGAAACTCGAAGTCAGGACAGGTGCAACGCGGCTTGCGGATCAGGGCATACCTCATACTCACCGTGTCCGGCTTGCGATGGCACTAGCCAGACGTTTCCCTTTTGAGTGAGTTTTGATTTAGCTGCGATCTGGAGTGCTTTGATTTCGCGCTCAGAGAGTTGTTTGTCAGTCATTGTGTGCTTGCCTTTTAGTTAGGCGATAGCCCACAATGAACGTGCTGGAGATCAGCGTGAGCAATCGCGTTTGATTTTCAAAAGGGCCTTAGTGGTTAGCGCCACTAGGGCCTTTGTTCTACACGCCTTATATTACTCTAGAATCATATAATCTAGCAAGTAAATATATTACTTGCAGATAACATAGACCAGCGATATACTGCGGCCATGCCAAGGTAAAAATCACGGTATGGGGCTTCCGGTGCGGACGCTGTGGGCACGAATGGGTGCCACGCGATCCTGAGAGCAAAGACGAACCGCGTTATTGCCCGAAGTGCAAATCCCCATACTGGAACCGACCTCGACAAAACAAGGTAGCCAAAGCAAGTAGCGGTTAGCTCTCACCTTGACACGGCGATCCTGCTATCATTAGATTGTGGTGGGGACGACGAGAGTCGAACTCGCAAAGCCGTGAAGCCACAAGATTCCTAGTCTTGCGCGTTTGCCTTTTTGCCACGTCCCCACTTTGAAAACATTAACTGCCTAGCCTCAGAGGGATGCTCGTCAAGGCAAATCCCTCTGGGGTTTTTCTGTTTTACACGCTTCTAAGTCGGCTGAACCTAGTCGCGCTCCTTTTCCTTCTCATTGCACTTGTCCCTCTCGTAGTCTTCTTACCACAGAATAAGAGGGCGCATAATGTCGAGTTTTTTGGCGGGACTTTCTACAGTGTCGGGACTTTAGTGTAGCGTCTCTACAGTGTCGGAACTTTGGTCGGGTTTGTCTACACCCCGTAGTTTGCTCCAAAACTGCTCAAGATCTTTTCTTGTTATCTTCTTTCGTTTCATCCAGTCATAAACCGAAAATCGGAAATCATCTCTGTCAGGAGCAAGCAGACGCGCTAGACCCTTAATGGAAAACCGCTCTAATTGTTTTAGGGCCTGAATCATCCCGGTATCTGTGATGGCGTAGTCGTATTTTCCGCCCATCAATTCATTTCTTTCAGCCATCGACACAGCGACACTTTTTTCGGGAAGTTTGAGTATTTCACGAAGCCTGCCATCAATTAATTGAAGGGTTGACCACTTTAAGCCTATTCGCACGTTTTGCCAGAGCGGCTCAAGCTCAGCGTCGACCATAACAGCGTGAGATAACTTTTCCAGCATCCAAAGTGCTTGACCGAAAAATACATGAACCGTAGCCAGCAGATTTATTAGGTCTTTCTTGGAGTCGCGGCGAATGAGACGCTTCGTAGCTTCGATATCCCCTTCCACTTCGCTATATAGAAACGGTGCGCTGCGAACGTGATCGTGAATGACTTTTTCGGCCCACTTTTGAGGGTTGAATGTAGCACGGAACTGCCAGCAGTGACTACGAAAATTGGTCCGCGACGCTCTTCTATAAAAGTAAGAGAAAGTTTTTCTTTAAGGTCGGGGATGATCTCCGAGACAAGCTCGCCTGCGAGTTGCGAAACCTCATCCTGATTCATTTGGGCGGCCTCCCTGTGGCCTATCCCTGAAAAGAGAATTCGGCCCGCCTGTTACGTTCAGGGAAGTCGCAACTTGTCCTCTAGGTCTATCTGGCCGGACAAACTAAGAGTCAAGGCGAGCCGAAATTGAGTGGTCAGATTCTACATGATTAGGGCTTGCACAGATGAAACAATGTCTCTATAGTGTTTCGCCTCGTTTAGAAGCGGGACTGGCAAGTGTTGGTAGCACTCGCCAATCCCTGCACGACCGAAACCTGTATTGGAGGAATCGACCATGCAAGACAATCCTAACAAAGAGTCTGAAAATCCGCCTCTTGACGCTGAAGACTGGCAAGACGCCTTTGAGCCCTATGCGGGGCAAACAGGCGCGGCGCTCATGCTTGGCTTTAACTTAAAGGTTCTGCTGAGTTATCTAACGGTGGAACCAATCGCAATCGAATTGGCTATCGAAGGAATTGAACGTGCTATTGATGCTTTGTATCCGCACACACAATTTCACCAGATGTGCCACGATATGTATCTGAAGGTAGTAGGCGGCGAGCTTACGCTTGAGGAAGAAGAAACGCTGAAAAAGTTGGGCCTTAAATTCTAATTCTGGCGCTTGCCTCAACACTTCCAGTCGTTTGTCAGTCATTCTGACTTTTGAGGCAAACGATGGCGTTTTGAGGCAAACGCGAGTATTAGGGCAAAGCCGTTATTGGGTTATTGGGGGCTTTGCCTTTTTAATATGAGTTACCACTTTAATGCGTGAGTTTCCTCAAAAATCATTTTGACTGATTAGTCAGGTTGCGTCATTTCTGCTCGATGAATCAGTTTGTACTCCGTTAAGCGCGGAGTCCCGAAAGGAAATAGGTTTTGCTCCGTGGCATTACCTGTCCGTGATAACCCACAACCTTATAGAGCACTGGCTTGTTCTGAATAGTCTCAACAATAACGTCCACGACATAGCCCGTAAGAAAAGGATTCTGTATGCCGTGAAGCATAGCGTAGTTTTGCGGCTTCATCCTCAAATTCAATTTTGACAGGTGAAGCTGAAATGCTTTCAATTATCCCGCTATTCCCTGTACGGCTGTGCGGATCGTTTCGTGCTTGATACCAGTACAACACCTTTTTTCTATATGGCTGTGTTTCCGGTGCTTTAAGTTGCAATCGCTCCCTAGCAATTAAGTTCTGGGCCTCGTTGGCTTGGTGAGAGTCCAGTGTGAACGTTTGATATACAGTCGTGTGGTTGTTGTTTTGCGTAAGAACCCATTCCCAGAGCCGTTATCCTTCGCCACGGGTTCAACAATCGCGGACAGGTTGTTGTACTCCGCGCTATGGAGAGGCGGTTTTTCACTTACCCTTCCCAGAAAATAGTCATAAGCTGCCTTTAGGTGTTTCGCAAAGCCGATGATTGAGTTTGCGCCACTAATCAACGGCGTAACCATCGCCCCTGTTGTAGTGACCAACGCGATCAAATCCGCCTTGACGCTTCCCGTTGCATCTCCTGAATGTAAAAGGCGTATGTCTGGCGCTTCTGTAAACTCAGGATGTAGACCAACGAAGCGCCTGTATTCATCCCCGATGCTGAGTAAGCTGCTAGTAAAGATCCAACACCAGCTCGATAGGTCGCTTATTGTTGATTTCTACGGTAAGAATCGTATCTTCGAGGGGGATCGGAATTGTTTATAAGGCGACGCTTCCATAGTGGGCGCATTGTACATCAACCGCAAGACGCGCGGCTTAAAGGTTCAAATCCAGATCATCATCCGCTATCTCATTCATTTCGACATTCGCAAGGCGAGCATAGGCAAGGGCCCCCTCCAGACGCTTCAATACGATCCCGTTCATAGTTCGGAGATGTGTGCGGCGGGCGATCGTGAATCCCGTTCGCTCTGCCAGTCGCTTTGCCATTTCCTCCCCAGACAAGCCAAGTGCCTCGCGAATCTGCAATAGCTTCTCTCCTAACCGTTTTGGTTTATTCCGTGGTGCTTGGCCCATGCCTCAGTAAGGAAAACAAGGCGCTACCGATATCTGACATCCCAGCAGCGCCCTGGAGGCGTCGCTCCCCCCACTATCAACTCGCGACGCCCCGGCCTCACACGTCTGGACGGAGTGTATGAGGCTTGCCGCAAACTAGCGGCTTTATATCTGCCACCAGTCAACTCCCACAACGCCGCAAGCGACAATCAAATTTTCTGATTCTCGTACAAGGACTTTGTTAGACAGATCTTTCCCTACCCGCCAGTGCGAGGCATTCTCCAGAACGTTGCTGAGTGCGCCTTTTAGCGGTAAATCAGAATGAACAATCGTGAGAATGACAGACGTTGTGACTGAGGTAGTGCTGGTTCCAGTCGTTGTGTTAGTTCCAGTTGACGCCTTGCCGGGCGCATGAAGATCGCCTGCCCATGCAGACACAATAATCATCAGGCTGAGAATCGTTGCGGCGCATACTTGGCGTAAGGTTTTCACTTGATGCCTCCTAGTGTAGATAAAATAATTTTGTTGGTCACAAAAATCTTGTAAGCACACTAGAGCAGCCCGGAATCCTGTTGCAAGGGTTGGAACTACGAGCGTAAGATTTGCCCAGCAGTTCCTAACTTTTCCCTTGCGACAAATGGTTCTCACGATGGCCTTACCGCCCCGACCATCGCGGAGTTAAGAAAACCGGGTTTAGTGCTCATAGACGTGCGGAGGTGTCTTGCGAAGCCGCTAGGGCGCTGGAGTACAAAGGCGAGTATGAGAAAGCCCGCAGACTGCTTGCCCACTCCGTAACGCGTATAGGTGAGCGTCCGAAGCTGACAGGGTTGGAACCGAGCACGGCGGCAGAAGTGTTATTGCGGGCTGGAGTGTTAACCGGATGGCTCAGTAGTAGAAGTCAGATTGCTGACGCACAGGAACAGGCAAAGAATCTAATCAGCGAAAGCCTCACGATTTTTGAATCACTCAGTTACCGGCAGAAGATAACCCGAAACAGAAACGGAACTCGCGCTTTGTTACTGGCGCAGTGGTGAACTGAATGAAGCCCGCGATCTAATCAATGAAGCACTCTCGCGCTTGTCTACGGATAACGAAGTAAAGGCAAAGGCCGTGCTGAGATTAGCAATCGTAAATAATGCGAGGCAGCGAGTTATACAAAGGCGTTACGCGTTCTCACAAAGAATGGACCCCTGGTGTTTGAGAAAATCAATAACGATACGTTGAATGGTAGTTACCATCTTGAACTTGGAACCGTGCTTCGTCATCTGTTTGAATCAAAGCCGCATGGTGATTACCTGGATCGCGCTCTAATCGAATACGCGGCCGCGAGTTACCACTATGAGCGAGCGAAACACAAACCGTACTTAGGTTTTGTCGAAAATCAACTTGGGCTGGTTTACTTCACTATCAATCGCTGCGCAAAGAAGCACATCAGCACTTGGACCGTGCGCGGCGCATCTTCATGCGTCTGAGACACGCGGGAACCGCCGCACACATTGATGAAACTCGCGCCAGTGTTTTTCTCAAACAGGGGCGCATCGCAGAAGCCGAAGAAGCCGCTCGCGCCGCAGTGCGCATTC
>CAVYOP010000001.1:0-74476 GCA_963770215.1 uncultured Acidobacteriota bacterium | reverse complement strand
GTCAGTAGCAAGGAAAAGAAGAGTCTAATTAACATACATGTTTTGAAAGATTACAGGCTGGGCGAGTTGCGAAAAGGCGCGACAGTTTTGGGCTGCCGCGCCTAATCTAATGTGGTCATCGTCCTCACCCCGACAACCACTTGGATGGAAGGATTCACCAACCACCCTAATTGGGTAGCACTATAGCGAGCCTCGCTTACAAATGCAACTGTGTCGCGCATCATAAGCGGTCGCTGTGACGTTCATCAGCAATCATAATGCGTTCGCGGCAACGCTCCAGAGCCACATCGTGACGAAAAAGCCATAGAAGAGCGCGAGGGCGACGAGTGCGGCACGACGCCACATCGGCGGCCGCAATTCCACTGGAAGCAAACGCGTGTTCACGTAGAGCAGGTGGAGCGAGCTAATGATGAAAACGATGCCCGCCATGTTTGCGCTGACCGTCAGCAGAATGATCGGCTGCGTCATTCGCAGCGCGATGATGCCCCAGAGCGTGATCAGCGCCAGCACTGAGTAGTAAACGACGCGCACGTCGCCGCCGCGCCAGGCGCGAATGCGTGCGCTGCCGGCCCAGAGAATGTCGGTGATGCCTCGCGTCATGCCTTCGAGAATGTCGAGTTGTGCCTTGAAGAGGATCCAGACGCCGAGAACCGCAATGGCCCCGCCAAAAATGGCGCCTTTCTGCGTTCCCACCGATTGGGCCAACGCAGCCGCGATTCCGAGTCCGCGAATTTCGCTGCCCGCGGGTACGAAAGTGACGTAGAGTAACGCCGGCAACGCCATGCCCAGCATCGCGCCCGTGAAGTAAACACCCCACTGGTCGACACGAATGATGCGCCACCAGCCTTTCCAACGCCGGAGCGCCTCGGCATCCGGCTTAAAAGTGCTGCCGGAATGAGCCAGTGCGACTTTTTTCCCGCCTACTGCCGCGGGAATGAAGCCAACCGTGCTGCTCATGCCGTAGCCTTTGTCGCGCGCCCAGTTGCTGAGCGTGAGGTTTGCCACACCGCCGCCGCCTGCGTACGCTGCGAATGCGCCGAGCAGGAAGAAATCCGCGCCGGCGGGAATGAATTGAAATGCGCCGGTTTTCAGGTCAAATCCGGCAAAACCAACGACCGCGGCGGCCCAGTTTTGGGCGGGGACGAAGAGTAAGGCGAGGAAACCAAGCCCGACGATGATCATCGCCACCATGATCCAGTTCAAATACTCGAGTGTGCGCTCAATGCGACGCCCGATCATCAGTATCATCGCGCATAATAGAAAGAGCCCGACGCCGATCGCGTAAACGGTTCCTGACTTCTGCCGCAACGGGCAAACGTTTGGCCCAAAGGAAGAAGACCGCGCCTGCCGCGGCGCCTGCCCAACCGGGCCAACCCATTTGCAGGAAGTAGAGTATCGAGTAGAACCAGGCCCAGAACGTCGAGTGCGGGCGCGTGCGCATGAAACCGGTGAAGATCGGCTCGCCGGTCGCCATCGTGTAACGCATCAGCTCGACGTTCAGAAGTGTTTGCAGCAGCGCGGCAATTCCGACGACCCAAAGCAGCGAGAGTCCATACTTCACGAACGCCGCTGGACCAAGGAGAAATTCCCCGCTGCCGATCGAGACGCCGAGCGCGATCACGCCTGGTCCAACTGCGCTGAACCAGCCGAGACCGTGTGGAGTGGGCGCCGGCGGCAACTCGCCGATGCGCCATGGCGCCAGGCCGGTACGTGCTTCCGGTGCTTGCCGGGTGGTTGTTTCGACTACCAGGGGCGTGGTCATATATGATTCGTCTCTGTTCGTGTTGATAAACTCATGGACCAACCTGTTCGAGTCAGGATCGCCGAGCCATCGGATGCAAGACAGATAATGGCAGTCATTAACTCCGCGTTTCGCATCGCGGAGGAATTCTTTTTCGGTGAGGACCGGGTAACGCTGGAAGAAGTCGAAAGTCTCTTCACTACCGGCGCGTTTCTCGTTGCCGAGATTGACAGAGTACCCGGTGGCTGCGTTTACGTCGAGCTTCGCGGCGATCGATCGTACCTGGGACTGCTTTCAGTCGATCCTGCACAACAGCAAAGCGGGCTTGGTTCACTGTTGATGGACGAAGCTGAAAAGCACTGCCGCGAGCGCGGATCGCGTTTCATGGATATTCTTCTCATCAATCTCCGCACCGAGCTCTACCCGTTCTATCAAAAGCGCGGCTACGTCGAAACCGGCACGGCGCCCTTCCCGCCTGAGGTCCCAACTAAGCTACCATGTCATTTCATCACGATGGCGAAGGCATTATGAATCCGTGAGTCCCAGGAAAGATGACACAGTCGAGACGTTGTCGATAGACGGGCGCGAGGTCCGCGTCACTCACCCTGACAAGTTGTACTTCTCCAAACAGACGAAAGTTATGAAGATCGATCTGGTCAGATACTACCTGTCTGTTGCGCCAGGCGCGCTGAACGGGATTCAGGATCGGCCGGTCGTGTTGAAGCGCTTCGTCAACGGGGCGGAGGGTCAGGCGTTTTATCAAAAGCGCGCGCCGGAGAACCGGCCCGAGTGGCTGCGCACGGTCACGCTCTCGTTTCCATCGGGACGTGTGGCTGAGGAGATCGTGGTCGACGATGCTGCGGGACTCGCGTGGATCGTCAATCTTGGTTGTATCGAGCTTCACCCGCATCCGGTCCGCTCTTCCGATCTGGACCATCCGGATGAGTTGCGTGTCGATCTCGATCCGGGGCCGGGGGTTGGTTGGGAAGATGTGCGGGTTGTGGCGATGGAAGTGAAGTCGCTGCTCAAGGAAATGGGCTTGCGAGGTTGGCCCAAGACGAGTGGTTCGCGGGGGATGCACGTCAACGTCCGGATTCAACCGCGCTGGACGTTTAGTGAAGTGCGACGTGCGGCCGTTGCGTTGTCGCGTGAGATCGAGCGGCGGGTGCCGAAGCTCGCGAGCTCGAAGTGGTGGAAAGAAGAGCGGCATGGCGTGTTTCTCGACTACAACCAGAACGCGAAGGATCGGACGACGTGTTCGGCGTACTCGGTGCGGCCGCTGCCGGACGCGCGAGTGTCGATGCCGTTGGCTTGGGATGAAGTGATGGAGTGCGATCCGGCGGATTTTACGATTCTCACGGCGCCCCGGCGCTTTGAATCAATTGGCGATCCTCATGCGGAAATGGATCGGGCAGTCGGATCGCTGGAGAAGCTGCTTGAGCTGTCCGAGCAAGATGAGGCTTCCGGTCTCGGCGACGCGCCGTGGCCACCGCATTATCAAAAGATGGAAGGTGAGGCGCCGCGCGTCGCGCCCTCGCGGGCAAAAAAGGCCTCGAAAAAACCGCCGCGCGTTAAGATGCCGCTGATCGTTATCGCCAACTCTCCTGACAAAGAAGCGGCGCTGGCGGGGTTGGAACGCTGGAAGAAGAAACACCCGAAAGTCGCCAAACTGATCGCGGTTGAGGATGTCTTAGTCGACTCCATGCGCGGCCGCTCCTCAACCTGGACCCGCCTCCGCATCAACCTGCGCAACGTCCCCGAAAACCTCCGTCCCCCCGAATCCCCCGACCCCGACGACGACCCCACCCGCGAGTGGCGCGCTAGCAATAAGAAGTGAACTTTCTCGACAGAAAGTTCTTCTTGAGTGAAAGTGCGGAGTAACAAAAAACAATTAGCGCGAAGAGATATTGGCAGCCGACAAGATAGGGATAATAGATCCTAATGAAGCCGCCTCATAATTGTTGCCGCTCCGAGAATTGAAACAACACTCATCGAATGAGACAACACTCGTCAATTGAGACAACACTCATCGAATTGAGACTCTCGTCAATGGAGACAACTCTCGTCAATTGAGACAACACTCATCGAATTGAGACTCTCGTCAATGGAGACAACTCTCGTCAATGGAGACAACTCTCGTCAATGGAGGCAACTCTCTCAATGGAGACAACTCTCGTCAATGGAGGCAACTCTCTCAATGGAGACAACTCTCGTCAATGGAGGCAACTCTCTCAATTGAGACAACTCTCGTCAATGGAGGCAACTCTCTCAATTGAGGCAACTCTCTCAATTGAGACAACTCTCGTCAATGGAGGCAACTCTCTCAATTGAGACAACTCTCGTCGCGGCTTCGCCGCCGGATGTGAGGCGGGGCTTTGCCCCGCCGGTAGCAGCTTGAAATACTTGGGGCTATGCCCCTGGTTCGGGCTTCGCCCGCCATTGAATTAACTCCTTATCAACCAACAAAGGTTCGTTAGCCAATTGCTTCCCCTGCCAGATCCTCGCACTAGACCAACGGTACTCACTCGCACATTCAACCAACCCGGCACGCACTGGATTACGATGGATATAGTTCATCTTTTCAGTGAACATCGCTTCACTAAACACCGGAAGAACATTCTTCTCAGTTTGCCATAATGAATACTTGTACTTCCGATCGCGCTCCTGATGTTGAAGCTTGGCTAGTGAAGTTGAATAGCTATTAGTTTTCAAATAATCGATTACTCGCCGGGCGGTGATGCCCTTCAAATATCGGAGGAGATCGGAGGTGGTCGATGGTCGACTAGTTAGGAGATGCAGGTGGTCTAACATGATGACGTAAGCGAAGAGCAGAAAGCCGGCTGAGCTGCGTGCCTCATTGATCGCCGTGCAGAGAAGTTCTTTCATTCGGTCCGTTTTAAATACCGGAAGCCGGGTTTTTGGTAACGATAGTGATGTAGAGAGATGGAGAATCTTGTGAGATTAGGAATCGATGAGCCATGAGGCTGCTCCCTTTCATTGTGAGGTTTAGATCTGGTGGGAGAAGCTACTAACTCTCACAAACGAAGTAAAGGGCAAGCCCGAACCAGGGGCACAGCCCAAGAATTTTAGGGCCGCGGCCGGCGGGGCAAAGCCCCGCCTCACATCCGGCGGCGAAGCCGATGCGAGCCCGGACCTTCGGGCGAAGCGATGCGATACCCGACTCGGGCGAAGCCGATGCGATTCCGACCTTCGCGCGATGCCGATGCGATCCTAGACCTTCGGGCGCAGCGATGCGATACCCGACTCGGGCGAAGCCGATGCGATTCCGACCTTCGGGCGATGCCGATGCGAGCCCGGACCTTCGGGCGCAGCGATGCGATACCCGACTCGGGCGATGCCGATGCGATCCTAAACCTTCGGGCGAAGCGATGCGATACCCGACCTTCGGACGATGCTGATGCCATCATGGACCTTTGGGCGATGCCGATGTGATACTCAACTCTGGCGACGGCGAAGCAGGCTTTCGAGCTGCACGAGATACAGCCGCACGAGATAATTAGCGTTTGGAGAAGATCGTCTCCAGTTCGTGGGGTGGGATGACTTCGAGTTGGGCGTAGGTGCAGTCGGAGGGGGGCTTGTCGGTGCGCCAGCGGCGGAATTGAGCAGTGTGGCGAAAGCGATCGCCTTGCATGTGATCGTAGGCAACTTCCACGACCAGTTCCGGGCGGAGCGGTTCCCATGAAAGATCTTTGCCCCCGCTCCAACGACTCTGCCCACCAGGCATGCGACGATCGATATCAGCCCCGCTGGCGACTTCAGGTGACGCCCATTCCTTCCACGGATGATCGGCAAGGGCGTTCTTGCGATAGGGAGCGAGAAAGTCAACCAACTCCTTCCGCTTCTCATTAGTAAAACTCGCACACACACCGACGTGCTGAAGCCTGCCGGCGTTGTCGAACAGCCCTAACAACAGCGAGCCAACCGCATCGCGCTCGCCTTTCTTGTGCCAACGAAAACCCGCCACCACACAGTCGCAGTCGCGCTCGTGTTTCACCTTGAACATGACGCGCTTGTTTGACTCGTACGTCCCTTCAACCGGCTTCGCGATAACACCATCGAGCCCCGCGCCTTCAAAGCGACGAAACCAGTCAGACGCGGTCGCAAAATCTTTTGTCGACGGCGTGAGATGAAGCGGCGGCTTCGCCTTCGCCAACAACGATTGCAGCGTCTCACGTCGTTTCTCGAAAGCCACGTCGCGCAGATCGCGATCGTCGTATGCCAGCACGTCGAAGAACACCACTGACGCCGGTATCTGCTCGGATAGTAATTTGACTCGCGATGCCGCAGGATGAAGACGAAGTTGCAACGAGTCAAAATCCAGCGCGCCGTTTTGCGCGATCACGATCTCGCCGTCGAGCACACAACGTTTCGGCAGTTGCTTCTGAAGCGGTTCGATCAGCTCCGGAAAGTAGCGATTCAACGGCTTCGAATCGCGGCTCTGAATAAACACTTCATCGCCATCGCGAAAGATCAGCGACCGGAAACCATCCCACTTCGGCTCAAAAATCCAGTCGCCACTCGTGGGCAGTTCGCTGACGCGCTTCGCCAGCATCGGCAGAATCGGCGGGTTCACAGGAAGCTGCATGACCACAATCTTATTTCGGAACCGCCACTCGACGCCATTCAAACCTGAGCCGGAACTTTTCACGGACTGCCGCGTCTAATTTCACGACTGGTTTCACGTCTGGGAGGTAACCATGAATAAACGCACTTTCGCGCTCGTGACTGCCGTGCTCACTTTCGCCGTCGGCATCGTGCTTGCTGAACTCTCGTCAATCGATCACTTCAACAAACCTACACCGCCCAGCAGGAAACTGATCCAACTCAGCAACTACCGGCTCTCCGGACCATATAACTTCGAGAGCCTCTCAATCTTCCTGGTTCATGGTCCAAACGAACCGGGCAGCAAGCTCTACACGCCGCTGCAAGACGCGATGGAACGCAAGATCGCCGTCGTTCACGAAACCAACCACGTAAACGAGCTCGCGATCGAAAACACGTCCGCTACCGAAGAGGTGTTCGTGCAAGCGGGCGACATCGTGAAAGGCGGCAACCAGGATCGCGTTTTGTCAGTCGATCTAATCCTGCCGGCAAGATCGGGCACGGTTCCGATTGCCGCTTTCTGCGTCGAGAGTTCGCGTTGGCAGCAACGAGGCGCCGAAACCGCGGATCATTTCACGCTGACCGAGATGTCGGCCGGTTTCTCCTTGCAGCGCGCTATCAAAGAAGTTGGGACGCAGATCGGCGTGTGGAAAGAAGTCGAAGCCTCGCAAGAGAAAATGTCAGCCGGCGTGGCGAGCAACGTCCGCTCACACATCTCCCCGACGAGCCTGCCGTTAGCGATGGAAAACGAAGAGGTGCGCGAGGCAGCGATGCCTTACGTCAACAATCTCGGCCCGATAGTCGAACGATTCAACGACGTGATCGGGTTTGCCTTCGCGATCAACGACAAGCTTAAAGGCGCTGATGTTTACGCTTCAAACGAGATGTTCAAACGATTATGGCCCAGGTTGTTGCGAGCCGCGGCAATCGAGGCGATCTCGGATGAGCCGATGAAGCGGACCATCGAGGGTCTTCCGATTGAGAATGTCGGCGCTTTTCTTATGAATGCCGAAACAGGCGAGGAAACGGTGAACGAAGTGACAACGCGAACGCACTACGCGAAACGCGAAACTGAGACAGGACTGTTTTTCGAAACCCGCGACATGGGCCACGGCGCCACGTGGGTCCATCGCAGCTATCTCAACAAATCAAATTGAGATCCGTGTTTCCCCGGCTTTGCACAAAAACGTCCGCTACGAAGGATATTCTCCCGCAAAGGCGCAAAGAAAGTCCAGCGAAACGCGGCAGCGCTTTGCGTCTTTGCGCCTTTGCGGGAGACATCTTCACGTAATAACGCACTTTTTGTGCAAAGCTGTGTTTCCCCTGGCAAGAAGAAACACGGATCTCAAAACTGCTTGCAAGTTAGAAAGCAACGAACGGATCGGTCAACACCACTCTGACCGCAACACCATCAAGCGCCGGCGAAAACTGCGGCCGGCCCGGCGACGTTCGATCCACATAGACCACGATCGAAGGCTCGACATCGTCGTCAGGTGTTGCACCCACACCCGCGCCAATCACGCCCGGCGTAGCCATCAGATTTGCGCGATGCATCTCCAGCACTGCCGACGCGCGATCGGAAGCTTGTGGCGGTAGTTGTCGCATTTGTCCTGCTCCGCGAAGGAACGGCGCTATGTCGCCCTGCAATGCCTGCGGGGTTGAACCAGCAGTGCCGCTGCCGACAAAAGTGAGCGTGCGGCCAAGCACTGTGCTCAACCGGGTCAACACGAGGCTGGCTGGATTGGCAATCGTCGCGCTGCTGCTGCCCGCGAACAGCAAGCCGACAGGATTGTGAGCGGAGTTGTTGGTGACGATTAGCGAGCCGGAATCGCCGCCCGCACTAAACGTGCCGCTGCCGATCACCACCTGATTCGTATACGCGACGTTGAACTTCTTACCGCCGCCACAGTCACGCGTGTACTGAACGCTGACGCTCGTATTAATCGAAGTGATATTCCCGGTCGTGAAGCCGGTGGTGCGGCCGCTCTTGGCTACCGACATACCAACAGTCGGAGCAACCACGGCCCTGCTCGGAACGCCAATGTCTTCAATAAAGCCGGTAGCATCCATCGTTCCTGGTCTAAGCTGCGCGATCGCTGCGTCGACGTTGGAGCCCAATGGCGACGCAATAGTGAAATCGCCCACGATGGTCGGTATAGCACAGTTGTTATCAATCAGACCGGGCTGAGAAACATCTTCGCCCGCGTTGGCCTGATCGCCGCGTGCGAGAACGTGGTTGTTGCTGAGAATGTAAGTTGTGGTTCCGTCTGTGACGAGCGCTCCGAGAGTGCCGCTGCAACAGAATCTGCGCGTTGCGTCGTTGACGTTTCCTCCCGACACGCCAAGGCGCATGTTCCTCACTCGATGATTCGGACCGTTGTCAGCAAAACTCGGTGCGATCAATGAGCCACTAACCACGAATGCGAGGACGGTAAGGACAATAATCCAGGTTCGAACTCTTACCATTTCGATCTCCTTTTACAAGTTGTTTGTGCCGATGTATCGCTAACCCGACAGCGGGCAGTCGAGGGGCGCAGGAATGTCCTGTTGGTTTAGCGACGGATATGAGAGGGACTTCTTTTTACGCTTTGCGAATGGGCAAGTCAACAAATTAATTTCGCGAAACGCGACGGTGGAATGTTTCCGCCCGAGACGATGCCAACTACTATCTTGTCACGTAGTCGATCGCGCATTTTCCACGCTGCCGCAAGCGATGCGGCGCCTGCGCCTTCGACGATCTGTTTCAGGTCGCGCGCGAGTGTGCGAACTGCTTCGTTGATCTCTTCATCGCTCACAAGAACGAAGTCGTCGAGCAACGACCACAGGACTCGGTTCGTGAGCTCGAACGGTGTGCGAGTGGCGAGGCCTTCGTGTTCTGTCTTCATCAAGGGATGAGGATCGAGGTTGTGATTGCGCCACGCATGATACATCGCGGGCGCAAGCTCCGATTGAACGGCAATCACGCGCGCTTGCGGATTTAGTTGTTTCGCGACGATGCAGTTCCCTGTCGCGCAGCTTCCGCCGCCGGCCGGAGCGATAATCACGTCAACATCCGGCAGATCTTCGAAGATCTCGAGTCCCATCGTGCCGACGCCGGCGAGCATCTGCGGCTCGTTCGCCGAGTGGACGTAACGAAAACCTTCCGCATTCGCGACCCGCTCAGTCTCCAAACGCGCTTCGTCAAAATCACGGCCGTGCAGACGCACTTCCGCGCCGAGATCGCGCATCGCCTGCATCTTCATCTCGTTCACGTTTTCCGCCGGCGCGTAAATGATGACGCGTCTGCCGAAGAGCCGGCCGGCGTAGGCGATCGACTGGCCGTGATTTCCCGTTGACGCGGTGACAAGGGTCGCTTCCTTCTGGTCCAACTTACCGACGAGGTTCACACCGCCGCGAACTTTGAACGCGCCGATCGGTTGCAGGTTTTCTAACTTGGCGTAGTAGTCGCAGCCGAGGGCTTGCGAGATCTTTTCGCTGCGGACGAGCGGAGTCTTAGGCAGGTGAGGCGAGATAAACTCGCGCGCGGTGACGACGTCTTCGAAAGTTGGGGGTTGCATTTCGAAGCGAGGCTAACAGTTTGTCAGGTGTGATACAAACGGGAAGAACGAGTCCGCGGGAGCGTCCCTGGGCGCCCGCCGGCTCCCGCGGACTCTGTGTGGCCCCCTCACCCAAGGCCACGTCAAAAGACGTCAGATTCCGATGCTCGGCAACAGATCTCGCGACGCGCGGGGCACGTCACGCCTCATGAGAGATCCATGAAATATTCAATGAGGGCAGAGTCCCCCCAGTCCGCAGAAGCGCCTCGGCTCAGCTTCCGCGGACCTACCTGGCCCCCCACCAGGCCAGTCGAGCCGAAATTTTTCTATTTACGATTTTGCAATAACGCTTTACGATGCACTCGTCTTTGATAATCAAGCCACGGGCTATGCGCAGCTCAAGCTCCCACATTAACGAGTGATGAGCATCGCCGGCGAGCATGTCAGTTTCTTCATTCTCGCGGCGGTAATCGAAAGCGCAGGCATGTTACTCCCATCTGGGAGTCTAGGCAAGCGAAAATTTTTGTGTGATGGTTCGTGGGTTTCCGGAGGTGGCACCTGATGGGAAACCCGCGTCCAAGACCCAGGAGGCTGGGCAGCAAACTGCGTGAGATCCGGCAAGGTCTTGGTCTTTCGCAAAGCCAGATGCTGGCGAAACTCGGTCTCGAAGACACGATGCACTACGGTCGCATCTCTCAATACGAGAACGACGAGCGCGAGCCTACCCTTATGACCCTGCTCGCCTACTCGCACGTCGCCGGGGTCCATCTCGAAGACATCGTCAGCGACGACCTCGACCTCCCCACCAAACTCCCGGGCAACGTAAACTATCAGGGCCTCCGCCACAAACCCACGCGGCGCAAGTAGTTTGGGCCTTTATCGTTAGTACGCCGAAGGCGTTCACTAATTCGAGCCCAGGGTTGTTTTAACCCTGGGTACAGCAGAAAAAAATTAGAAAAACACTGAAAGGTTTGCATTTGAAACTCCTTCAGAGTTCAAAAGCAATAATGCATGACTCAACCCTGGGTTGAAACAACCCTGGGCTGGAATTAGCGAACGCCTTCGGCGTACTGGTTGAAAGGTGTCGAGTCCCGCTCGAACTCTGCTGACGCGAAAAGAAAGACTTTGATGAATTTGAGAGCGCGAGGATCGGAGGTTCACTTACTGCTTGTACTTATTCTTCAACTCTTCATACGAAACGGTTGTTCGCCGGCCCGCCTTGTACGCCTGCCATCGCGCGCGCGATTCCTCGATCCAAACCGCTTCGCTTTTGGAAGCAGTTGGATGGAGCTCCGTGAGGAGCGCGTCGAGCACGCGACGCTTGTCTTCTTTCGATAAAGAACGAATCTGAGAGATCAATTTGTCAGCGTCAATGGCCATAGCTTTGTTTCGGGCAACGACTAATATACACAAATTTTTGCGAAATTGATCGGCACTGACGCTTGCGCACGAGCTAGGGTTTGGAGCATCTTTGGTTCATGTCTGAAACGATGGAGGAAATTGCCCGCGGGATTGTGGGGGTGGCGAGGGGGTTTTATGCCAGGGGGTGGTTGATGGGGACCAGTGGAAATCTTAGTGCGGTGGTCCAGAGGGAGCCGTTGAGGCTGGCGATTACGGCGAGTGGGATTGATAAGGGTGAGTTGAGCGATGAGCAGGTGATTCTGATCGACGAAGAGGCGCGGTTGGTGAGTGAGTATCCCGGTAAGCCGTCCGATGAAAGTTTGCTGCATGCTTGTATAGCGAAGGAGCGTGGCGCAGGGGCGGTGCTTCATACGCATTCGATCTGGAACACGATCTTTTCCGGTCTTTATGCAGACGAAGGCGGCGTGCGCATCGAGGGTTACGAGATGTTGAAAGGACTCGCAGGCGTCCGCACACATGAGCATTCGGAGTGGCTGCCGATAGTAGACAACTCGCAGGACATGACGGCGCTTGCCGAAGTCGTCAGCAAGACGCTGAACGAACACAAATCAGCCCACGGGTTTTTGATCAAACGTCACGGACTTTACACGTGGGGCGACAACCTGGCCCAGGCGAAACGACACGTCGAGATTTTTGAGTTTCTTCTAGAAGCAATGGGACGCAGCATGGAGATGAGAGGTTGAGCGATGGCTTTAGTAACAATTCCAGCAGAAGACAAAACGCTGACAACCCCGGAAGAGATCACCGCAGGCCTCGCCGAGCACGGCATCGACTACGAACGGTGGCAACCCACGCACGCAGTCTCAGACGATGCGCCCGCAGATGAAATCCTGCGCGCCTATGGCAACGAGATCGAAGAGCTGAAAACGCGCGGCGGCTACGTGACCGCCGACGTGATCGACGTATCGCCTGCGACTCCCGGTCTCGACGACATGCTCGCGAAGTTCAACCGCGAACACTGGCATGACGAAGACGAAGTGCGCTTCATCATCGCCGGTCACGGCCTGTTCCACATTCACTCGAAACGTGGACCAGTATTGGCAATCGAAGTCGAAGCCGGCGACCTGATCCGCGTTCCGCGCGGCACGCTTCACTGGTTCAATCTCTGCGGCGATCGCCATATTCGCGCGATCCGCCTCTTCCAGGACACGGCCGGCTGGACGCCGCATTACACCGAAAGCCGCGTCGACGAAGGCTTCATGCCCGTCTGTTTCGGCGCGACGCACCTGCCCCAGGCACAGCCGTGACCACCAGCGCGATCCTGCTCGACATCGAAGGCACAACCACGCCGATCGCCTTCGTTCACGACGTGCTCTTCACCTATGCGCGCGAGCACGCGCGCGATTACCTGGTCCAACACCCAAACGAGAGCGACATTGCCCGACTCCGCGAAGAACACACCCGCGAAGGCGAAGACGCGCCGCCACTCACAAACGACCTCGACTCGATCGTCAGTTACGTAAACTGGCTAATCGATCGCGATCGCAAGTCAACGGGTTTGAAGTCATTACAAGGAAAGATCTGGCGCGAGGGTTACACGCAAGGCACGCTGAAAGCGCAGGTATTCGCTGATGTGCGTCCCGCGTTCGAGCGTTGGCACAAAGCGACACTAAAAATCAGCATCTTTTCGTCCGGCAGCGTGCTGGCCCAACAACTGCTCTTCGCACACACCGAAGCCGGCGATCTTACGACCTTCATCAACGACTACTTCGACACGACTGTCGGCGCGAAAGGCGACGCAGAAAGCTATCGCCGCATCGCCAACAACCTAAACCTGCCGGCCGAAGAGATACTCTTCGTTTCCGACGTCGTCGCAGAGCTCGAAGCCGCGCGCGACGCCGGAATGCAAACCAGATTGTCCATTCGCCCCGGTAATCAACCGCAAGACGCTCCCGATCGTTTTCAGATCATTCACACCCTGGACGAGATCTAAACGCGGATCTATTTCCACTCGCCCTGGATCGTAAACGCGGCCCAATAGTGCGGCGACTGCCAACGCTTGTCCTGCGACATCGACACTTGTGCCGCGCGCAACGCCGCCGCCGGCCGCAATCCATCCTTCAACATCGCCGTGTAAAAACGCTTCATCATGTCAGCCGTCGCGCGATCGTCGATCCGCCAGTAGCTCGCGACGACACGCGGCGCGCCCGCGTACATGAACCCGCGCGTCAACCCAACCAAACCTTCACCCTTGATCTCCTTGCCGAGCGCAGTCTGGCACGCACTCAACACGACGAGATCCGCATCGAGCTTCATGTTGTAGACGTCGTACAACCTGAGAAACCCGTTCTGCGGACGGCCTTGTTGGTCCACCAGCGAGAGCACGATTCCCGACAAATCCGGATGATGGTTATTGATCAACCCATGCGTCGCGAAATGCACGATGCGGTAATCACTCAACTGCTCGCTCATCGCGACACTGCGACTCGCCGCAAAATCCAACGCCTTTAAGTTTAGTTTCTCGCCAGCCAACCGCGAGATCTCATCAGCCTCCTGACGACTGAACCGCAATCTCGACAACTCAGCCACTCCCGCCTCCGCAGCCGATCTTTGCGCATCGCCGGAACCATCCGCGATCGGCGTGCCGTGCGCTTTGTTCGCCACAGCTAACCGCGGATCGTTCGCCGAGAAAACAGGATCGGCCAACACAGCCACATTACGACTCGCCGGCTTCCGGTTCGCCGTCTCATTTCTCAACACTGCAAGCACGGACGCAGACGGCAAGCTGACGATCTCGTGACGAACGATCAACGGCGCACCATCAGCGCCAGGCAAAGCCGCAAACGGCACATACTGCAAAACACCTTCGCCAACGATCACCAATCGCTTCTGCCCTAGCTCCGCCGCAACCGGCGCCAACAACATCCGGCTCAACTCTTTCGCCGCTACCGAGTATTCCGCTTCCGCCTGGTCCAACCGTCGCGTGCGCTGCTCCAACGTCTCGTTCGCCACGGCCCGACCGCGTGCAGTCAGAAGCTCGTAAAAACGCCGCGCCGCCTGTTCGACTTTGTCGCGCGCCGGCAACTCAAAACTCTTCACCGATCCCGGCGTCACCACCCATACAAAACTTTTCTGATCGCCCAGCGCATACTCGACCAGCAACGTGTCCCCGTCGAGCACCTGCTTCTGGATCTCGCGCGCGCTCAACGGCGCCGGCTGGGTCAATGACGAAAAACGCGGACTCGTCTCGCGAATGCGCGCCTGAAGCTGTTCGTACTCCGTGGTCAACGCATCGATCTCCTGCGCGAGCGCAGTCGCCTGCTCTTTCGTGTACTTCCCGTTCAACATTCGCGTCTGCCGCTCAGCGCGCGCGGCAATCGCGTTGCGCAACTCCTTCTCACGTTCGATCAACGACGGATCGACGCCCTGACGAATCTCTGCTCGCGCTTCACGCAGGAGCTCCAGCAACGATCTCGCGCGTCCTCTTTCGCTAACCTGCAACGCCTGCGCGTCGAATCCCTCTGCCGGCCGCGCCTGGTGCAAGCGCATCAAGACGTCGATATCCAGCTCGTAATACTTACGTGCAGCCGCCAAAAACGCAGCGCGAAGCTGCTGACCTTTCAGATTGACTCGGATCGACTCGGTCGCGGCAATCGCTTCTTCGATCAACTTGTGCGCCTCGACTAAATTATCGCGATTGCGTTCGAGCTTCGCCAGATGGGCCAACGTCGACGCCTCGCCGTGCCGATCGCCAATGGCCCGGCTGATCTGAAGCGCTTCGTTAAAGTACTCGAGCGCTTTCTCATTCTCATTCAGGTCACGATGAAACGTGCCAAGGTTTCGCAAGGTGTTGGCAAGCTGCCGACGATTGCCGATTGACCGATGCAGCACCACTGCCTGAGTGTAAAAATCGAGTGCCTTCGCCTTGTCGCCGAGATTTTGATAGCAACCGGCGATGTTGTTCAGCGTGCTCGCTCGTCCTTCGCGATCGTTGTTTTCGAGCCGCAGCGGCAGCACCTGCAGGTGCACATCGAGCGCCTTGTTGAAGTCTTTCATATCGGCATAGGTCACACCGATATTGCTGAGCGTCATCGCAACGCCGTATTGATACTTGATCGCCCGCAACGGCACGAGCGCCTGGTTGTAAAAGTCGAGCGCCTTTTCGTAATCGCCGATCGTCGCATACACCCAACCAATATTGTTGAGCGTAACGCCTTCACCATGTTGCTGGCCCAGGCTCTTATGAATCTCGCGCGCTTGCAGGTACGAATCGAGTGCCTGCTGATACTGACCGGAAGAGGCGTAAACGCTGCCCAGGTTGTTGAGCGAGATGGCTTGCCCGGCCTTATCGCCGACCTCACGCTTGATTTGCAGCGACTGGTTGCAGAAATCCAACGCCTTCTTATATTCGCTCAGATCGTTGTAGACCACGCAGATGCTCGTGAACACCGACGCGCGCCGTGCACGATCGCCCAGCTCGACGAGCGTGTTCGCGGCCTGAGTCAGGTATTCGAGCCCTTTAGTTTTGTCGCCGATCCAGGCGTAAGCCATGCCGATGTTGTTCAGAGTATTGACGCGGCCCACGAGATCCGTTGGCGGCCTCAGCGCCAGCGCCTTGTTGTAAAACTCGAGCGCTTTAACTCGATCGCCGCGCTCGTTGTAACTCAGGCCAATCGTGTCGAGCAGATATGCTTCGATAATCGGATCGCCGGCGGCTTTGGCGATCGACAATCCTTGTGTAGCCGCTGCTTCAGCTTTTTCATGCTCGCCGATGTTGTTGAGCGTATGGCCCATCATGTGGAACGCGCGTGCTTCCCGCGATTTGTCGTTCGCCGTCTGCCAAAACGGCACCGACTTTTGGAACACTTCCACCGCTTCGCGTCTGGCTTCTTTCGTCTGCTTGTAGAAAAGCTGCATCCCGTCTTCGAAGAGCTTCTCACCGGCGACGCGCGCTCGGTCCTGCTCAGTGGCCGGATGCGCGTCTTTGATCGCGATTGCGTACTTCCCACGCGGCGAGAGTTTGTCTGACGCACTTACCTCGACCCGATAAACCGTCTCTTTTTCGGCGGCTAACGAGAACTCCTCGGGATCGCCTATTGCGACATTGTCGACGAGCCTTAGTCGTTGACCGTCGACAAAGATCGATGCCGACACGCTGATGCCATGCTGATCGACCTGGACATAGGCGTAACCACCGGCAGGCAATTTCAGGTTGTAGACGTGCAGCTCCGTGCCGGAAATCTCGCGTTCGACCGGCTTACGCGGATCGAGCGTGACGGCATCTGTCTGGATATTTGAATAAACAGGAATGAACGAAGCGAGAACCAATACGACTGCGAACAGCAGATTTCTGTACATGATGAGGACCTCCGCGCTGTCAAAACCGAGAGAGAGCTAACGTTTCGTGACGGCGAAATAGTAAAACCCGACGTCTTCCGTTTCGCCTGACGCCGTAACGCCCTTCAACCTCAACTCGTACTCACCCGCACTCAAAGCACCAGCCGGCAACGTCAATCGGACCACTCGACCGCCTCGTGTCTTTCGCGCCGCTAGCTGATCGCGCGTCCACACAGGGCGACCATTAACAGTGCGCAGCTCCACGCCGAAGCTATTGAAGTCTTCTTCGGGATCGATGCCGATTTGCAGTTGGGCGACGCTCGCATTAGCGGGCAGCATTAGTCTTGGTTGGGTAGTTGCGCCACGTGAGATTCCCGGCAACAACAGCAACGACGCGATGATCGGTCGTGAAGGTTCCTCTGGACGATTGATGTTTTCGGTTAAGCGGCGAAGTGATTCGTCGGTCTGTGCGCTTTGTTGTT
The DNA here is from genome assembly GCA_963770215.1 of uncultured Acidobacteriota bacterium. Classification (GTDB taxonomy): domain Bacteria; phylum Acidobacteriota; class Blastocatellia; order Pyrinomonadales; family Pyrinomonadaceae; genus PSRF01. The sequence goes on along the minus strand of CAVYOP010000001.1, from coordinate 57,395 downwards.
TCTCCCGATCAAGCTGCACGGCCAACTCTTCACTGCGCCTGCGTTCCACTTCAACTTGTCGCTCCAACGTCTGTCGATCGTTCTGGTGCGACTGCTGCTGTGCTTGCAGGTGCGTCAGTTGACTGCGCAATCTGGGAGTTTCGGTGATCAACCAGGCGCCTCCAATCACCAGAAGCAGGGTGGCTAACGCCAGCGCGATTTTGCCGGCGGGGTTCAGTCCGTGGATAAGCGCCGCCAGTGCCTTACGCCAGGAAACGGAAGCATCGGCGGCTGTCCGGGTTTCTCTTTCTGTAACGCGTGTTTCACTCAGCACATGGACCATGGCACGCGCAAATTCCACGCGCTTTCTGCGAGACTCCGAGGCAAGGAATCGGGACTCAAACTGCCGGCGCTGGTTTTCCGGCATCTGGCGGCGGACGTATTCGTCGATCAGGTCGTTCTCGACGGTGGTGATGTTGGCGAGGAATTCCTGGTCGCTGAAGGCGCGATCTTCGATCTCGACCTGCCGGGCTTCAGGGAGTTCGCCAAGCAGATACTGGGCAATCAATTTGTCGCTGTTCAGATCGGCAACCATCGGTTACGTCTACTTCCCTTTTCGGTTTTACTCGTTGCACTGCGGAGAGTGGAGCAGCGGAATTTCCGCTACCCGTCTACAAGTGGCCGAAAATTCGTTTCCATCACATATTTCTCCAGACGGGCGGCCACAGAGGGCCGCCCCTACAATTTCAAGTGCGGTCCGCTTTGTTGTAGGGGTGGCCCTCTGTGGCCACCCGATTGGTTCTCAAGCCCGACTGACGCAGTCTTCGACGCACACCTGAAGGCGTTCTCGCAGCCGTAAAGCCCGCATTCTTAACGTGTTAACCGGAATTCCGAGACGCTCCATCAACTTTTTGCGGTTCCGGATCTTGTCGCCCTTCTCGCCCTGGTAGTACTCGAGAATCAACTGGCGATTCTCATCCGGCAGGTCTTTGAGACATTCCCTGCAGACATTCGATCCGGTCCGTGTCGTCATCGTCGCCGGCAGCCGCCTCGGCCACCGGCGTGATCTCGTTCATCGCTTCCTGTTCGCGTTGGCGGCTCTTGATGATTTCAAGCACCAGCAGGCGGGCAACGCCCATCGCGTAACCCGAAGGATTCTGGAGTTGTTCCCCTTCAGCGACTCGCCTGGCGATGCGGTTGAATGTTTCGTCGGCGTGCTCTTCGGGGAACGGACAGCCGCGCCACTCGAAGAAGCGGATCAACTGAGCTACGGAGTTGGAGATACTTCTCGCCGCCGCCGTCGCGGTCGTCACCGAGCGCGAGTAGTAATTTGTCGAATGCTTCCTGCGTGAGGGTCCATTTTTGGCGGACGGACACGGTCTGTTTACCGGGAACCGCGGATTCTAATAAATCACTGATTGAAAGAATCACTTAATCGCATCACGAAGCTCTTTGGCCAAACCCGCATCGAGGCCTTTCAACGTCTCGTACTGGGCCATCGCCTGCGGCTTGTCGTTTATAGCGACGTAGGCGAGGCCAAGGTTGAAATAGGCCGGGCCAAATTTGGTCTGAGCTTGATGACCTCTTTGTACGACTCAATCGCTTCAGAGTAGCGGCCGGCGTTGTAGAGCGTGAGCCCCAGATTGAAATGCGCGGAAGCGTTCTTCGGCTCGATTTCGGCGGCTTTTTTGAGCGCGTTCGCAGCATCTTCGTAACGGTTCATCCCATTGAACGCATTACCCAGGTTCTTGTAAGCGTACGAGCGAATCTCGTTTCTTTCCTGGAACCCCATCTTGTAAGCCTCACCTTGTTCGCCAAGAAGTTTGATGGCTTGCTGGCTGGCATCCACCGCTTCCTGGTAACGTCCGGAATGATTGTAAGCGAAGCTGAGATTGTTATAGACCTCAGGACTCGCCGGATCGATCTTCAACGTTTTCTGGTAGACCTCGATCGACTCCGGATAGCGATTCAGACGGGCGAGTGAAAACGCGAGCGGCAGGTAGGCCCCGTTGTAATCAGGTTTGACTTTCAGCGCCTGCTGGTAAGCGGTCACAGCATCGGAAAACTTGCCTTGATCGACGTAGACGTTACCCAGGCCCGCATAAGCACGAGCATCGTCCGGCGCGATCTTCGCTGCGAGCCGATACTGTTCCTCGGCTTCAGCGTAGCGTGGTTTGGGGGCGCTGCGGGCGGCGTTAGCGCGCGCGATGATGGTGTCTTGTTGTCGCACCGCGGGCTTGGGACCGCGGGTTGGCTTAACTTTTCCGCCGCCGATTGTTCCCTGGCCGCCAGTCATGTGGACCGTGGGATTCTGGGGGGCGCGAAAGATCAAAGCGGCGCCACCCGTGATGTCACGAATGGTGCCGCCGCCGGTTATGTCCTGAGCGTTGACCGCGAATGTCAAAAGAACGGCAAGACCAATCCCAAACAGACAGATAAGGGCGTTTCTCATACCGGATCACCTCAGCGGCAGATTACAACTCATTCCGCCCGCTTACACAAGACCGGAGAGACAAGAATAGCGTCCTAATCTCCTTTGCGTATCTCTGCGTCTCTCTGTGTTCTCTGCGGTAAACATGCACGGTACGAATAAAACCGCCGAGAACGCAGAGAGACGCAGAGATAGCTTGAAAGCCACGGCTTAGAACTCGCGGACACCCATTACGACCGGTCCACCGAGGTTCAACGCTTTGCGCACTGCGACAGAATCGTACTGGATCGTCGAGTTGCCGCCGCCGTTGGTGTGGAAGTTCGGCGCGAGAAAACCGCCATTCCCGGTCTTATCGAACTTAGCCACCGTAATCGAGCCGTAAATGTTGCCGTTGCCGCCACCGTTTCGGTTGACACTTCCCTCGCCGAGCACGAGGATCAGACCCTCAAAACTCGGATTGCCTGACATCGTCAGCTCACCCGTAACGATCAAGAGCCCGGCGCCGCCGCCCAGACTGCAATCGCCATCAACATACGTGAACGCCGGCGAAGCGGAGCTTCCGGAATTCCCGGAGAAAGAAGTGAAGTATCGACCCTGGCTGACGGCGTTTGCCTTCTGCGTCGCGAGCAACGCGCGCGCCTGAGACGCGCTCTGCAACCAGGTCGGCAGTTTCGACATCGCCACGTTTTCGGCGATTGGATTCGCCACCGTGTTCTTGTTAGACGCGTCGATCTGAATATTCATGTCGCCATTGGTAGTGGAACCAAACGCCGGCAGGACAGCCCCACTGCCGCCATGATCGTGGCCCGAATAATCTTTCGCCGCACTATTACCAGTCGAGAAAGTCATCGGCGTGCCATCGTCCGCCGAGCGCATCATGATCGTCGCCACCGGAGTGAAATCAAAGTTGCTCTTGTTGACGATCAGCTCGAGTTTCTTCAATCCGCCTTTTGGACCATAACCCGTCACCCGCAAGCGCAAACGCGACGGTTCGCCGCTGGCCACCGGCGTGTTGTCAGGGTCACTCAGCTCGACACTGAACGCCATGCCGTTCTGCGGCGCATAGCTCGACGTCAGACTGACGCGATCGGGAAGCGACAAACCAGTCGGCGTGTAGTCGTAACTGAGCCAGCCGGAGAGTCGAGGGCTGGTGCTTGTGTCGGCAGGAAGGTTTGACGCAGCGAGCGTGATCGCGTTACGAAAATTGATCTTCGATCCGCTCGGCATCGGTCCATTTGGACTAACGTTGCCGCGCAGCACATCCAGCGCAGCTTGCAGTCCGCCTTCGGCTGCGTAGTACGCCTGCAACTCAGCAGTTGAGTCGATTGCCGTTCTGCCGGAAAGCGTCGTCACGAGCAACAACGTGCCACCGGCGGCGAGCATCAGAGTCGACATTAGCAACACGGTCAACAACGCAGCGCCGCGTTCGCGATGATGATTCTTAGTCATTCTCATTTTCCTCAGTAGCCCTCAGTAAGACGTCAGATTCGAGTTGCGCAGTGCGACGTCAGACACGAGCAGGACGCTCTTCGCGGGTTGATACCCCGGGTCGGCCTGATTTACCAACCGCTTCCAGTTGCACGCAGACTGCGATAACTACGTACTTCGCCGAGCTCGGCGTTACTTCAGAAGCGGAGGCGGAAGTGATGTCGCAACCCGAAGTGCTGTAAGAGACTTTTTGCGCGTAGTAGTGCATGTGAAGACTGTCCAGGCGATTCGACAACACCGTGACGTCTCCGCCTGCCTGCGCGTACTCGTCGTAGCGCGCCAGCAGATTCGTGTTCGACGCTTTGTGGATGTAGTACTTCACGTCCTCGCCTGCGTCAGCCCCGACGACGCTGATTCCATTCCGGGCGGTGCTGCTCGCGGTTTCGTCAAACTTGTTTGCATTCGAGCGAATGCGAATGAAGCTATTGCTGTTGGCGTCAGTGCCGGTGTCGCCGTCGACGATTCCGTTGCCAGTCAGGTTGAAACCGGCGTTGGAGATCTCGCGCGACATGATGTTCAGCGCGCGTTGCGCATCGGCGAGGGCGTCGCCGTTGGCGTTGGTGCGAGTGCGGATGTTGAGCGCCTGGGCCAACATGACGCTGGCGACGCCCATGACGGTGATCGTCAACGCCATCGCTATCACCAGTTCGATTAGCGAGAAGCCTGCGTTTGATTTAGTCGGTTGCAACATTTGTCGTTCCTTAGATTGAGCGGTTTGATCCCAATTGCAGGGCGCTGCGTTTGGTCACGAGCGTGACCGAACCGAAGATCGTGTTGACGTTTGGATTGGTGGACGCCTGCGGAGTCACTTTCACCGTGATCGTCTTGCTGGTCCCACTCGCCGAATTGGTGATGGTCGTCAGGACGGTGTACTGGCGGCCCAGGCGCGTGATGGTGCTTGCAGATCCGGCAGTTGCAGTTGCGTTTAGCGAAGAGTCGGTGAAATCGACGCTCTTGAGCTGCTCCATGCGTTGTTGGGCCACGGCCATAGCCATTTCGCGGTCGGCGGCGTTGGAGGTGTTACTGGCGGCGTAAGCAAACAGTGACGCGATGCCGAGACCGATGATGGCCACGAGGACCATCGAGATCGTTGTTTCCAGCAGCGTGAAACCGGCTTCTGAACTCTTGTGCTGCATTTTTTCTCCTTAAGGAACGGTGATCGTCACGGTCTTGGAGCCACAGCTACTGGTAGTGAATGTCACGCTGCCACTCTGTTTTTTCACTGTGACTGTGAAGACCGCGGGTGTCGAGCCGCTGACACTCTTTGACGATGGCGAGACCTGGATTTGACCGCTGTTGCTCGACGAGGCGGTGATTGTAGTGGAGCCCGTCTGGTTTGCAACGACGACTGAGATCGAGCCGGAACCGTTTTGGGACACGCTCAACGGGCTTGGTGATGCGCTGAGCGAACACGGCACTGGCGACGGTGACGGAGTAGGCGTCGGCGTTGGTGTGGGAGTCGGCGTCGGCGTCGGGGTTGGTGTAGGCGTCGGCGTCGGTGTGGGAGTCGGCGTGGGTGTAGGCGTTGGTGTGGGAGTCGGAGTCGGCGTCGGGGTTGCGGTTGGCGAAGGGGTCGGCGTTGGTGTCGGGGTTGCGCCCGGCGTTGCGGACGGATCTGCCGCTACGTCGCCAGAGACATTCGTGTTGTAAGTCGCGCCCGGGACCGAAGCATCGTGAAATATTTCCGAGTCGATGGTTACGTCGCCTGAGCCGGTGATATTTACGTTGGCGGTGCCTGTCTCGTTACTAAAACCGACTGAGATCTCACTGGGAATGCGGCCGCGCCAATCGAAAGTTAAAGTTTGGAGCGTAGTTATAAAGGTGACGCCGTTTTCGAGTGAGAACGTCTGCGTGGTTGGAGAGTCGGCACCCGCGAAATCCATCGTGACGCTGTAGGTTGAGTTCGTCACCATCTGCACGGTTGCTTGACCGTGGCGGCGAACTGCGTCGGCGCGAGCGCGCTCGACGTAAGCCGCGAACTGACGGCTCGAATTCGAGAGCCGCATCGATCCGCGAGCTCTAGTGATTCCTAAAACAGCGATGGATGAGATGACTCCGATCACCGCGACGGTGACCACGAGCTGCATCATGGTGTAGCCGGATTGGTGTTTTGAGACACACTGGGTGGATGGCGATTCTAGTTGGCGCACGTAACCATTCTCTCCAATTTAGCGGACCTAATTGTGGGCAGGCGTTATTGTAGGTTGGGGGACTTCGGCAAAAGGCCTCATGCAAACTGACTGCAATCGGGCATTTTGCTTCAATCAAACTGACTGGCGAGAGTGACGATGCTATTCCTTAATCAGTGTCTCTCACGTCCTTCAAGAAAACCTACAAGGCAATTTATTCGGCATTTGGACCTTTCTTTTTGAAATTGCTGCCAGGCTGTGAAAAACCGAAGCGGCCTGGAACCACCAAACCACTTCGGTCTATTGCACACACCGTTCCACAGTTTCTGTTGCTTAGTACTATCGGAGATCGTCGAGTTGGAGGCCGATGGGTTCGGCGCCCGCGCCCTTGAGGCTGTCCATTACGCGGGTGACTTCGCCATAGGTGATGCTGCGTGGGGCTTTGATGAAGACTGTCTTTTCGATGCGCATCCGTTCGGGTAGATCGACGCGCATCAGCATGTCGGCACGGTAAGTGTGGTTGCGAACGCGCTCCGCGAAGAGTGAGACCAGCTTCATGCTGAGCCTCGTCGTGTCGTCAACCGTTCCCATGTCTTCAGACAGACGATTCAATTTGAGGGTGCGATCCGGTTCGATCGTCACGACGAGCGTGAGTGGATTTGGTTCGGCTGGCAGATTGGTGTCAGCCTGAGATGGAACCTGGGCCACGAACCGCGACTGCCGGAGCGGCACCGCCACCATGAAGATGATCAGCAGGACCAGCAGGACGTCGATCAATGGAGTGACATTGATAAAGGGTGGCGGCGTGGAGTCTTTGATCCGTGTCATCCGAGTTCCCTCCCTAAGTGGTAAACACGGACTTAGACACGTCGTTTAAGAAAAGGTTCCCGAAACTCTAACGTGCGTTGTCGTTGGGAAACTTCACGCGATCCGGTTCGGCATTCAATCGCGTCAACAGGTTCTTGATCAACCGCGACTTCACGCGCCCCGCTTCTTTCGGATGCACGAGGTAACGAACGATCACTTCAAGCCAACTATTCTCCCCCACGCGAAACATCACCACGGGCCGCTCCTGCACCTCGAGCTGATTCACCGGCGTCTGGGCTAACAAGTGACGAAACACTGTCACCTGCTTCATCATCTCTTCGCCAACTTCCTGCTCCGCGACCTCCTGCATCGTCGCGGTCACCCACTCCAGATCGCAGTTGTAAGCGACGTTGAACTTGATCTCGTTCCAGATGTACGGAAACAACGGCCACGTGTAGTTGTAAACCGGCGTGCTCAAAACGTTCGAATTCGGAAACTTGATCACGCGCCCGCTCGGATGCTCTGTCGAAAGATAATCGCCGCCGAATTCCCACAGCGTTGTATCGAGGTATCCGACGTCGATCACGTCACCGGTCGCTGTGCCGATGCGAATCCGATCGCCGACGCGATATGGTTCGCGCACCAGGATGTAGACCCAACCGATAAAGCTCGTGATCGGCGTCTGCAACGCAAAGCCGAGTATCAACGAGATCAAACCGAACGAGACGACCGCCGTGTACCAGTTCTGAAACAGGATCGTTAAGACAAAGAAAGCGATCAGCAGCCACACGACCAGGCGCAACACGCGGTTCAGGTTGTACTTGTGGACCGTGTTAGCCACTCGCCCGATGAGATAAACCTCGACGAGCCGAAGGATCATCAGGCAGACCACCGTCACCGCGATCACCGCGATGAGCTTTCTAATCAGCGGATACTGGACGTAAACCCATTGGAACCGCAGATCGATGATCTGATGAACCACACCCAACACGACCAGCAACAGAATGTGCGTGCCGATAACCAGCTTGTCGCGGAAGTGCGTCGCAGGCCCCTCCTCTTTCTTGGCCGGCGTCGCCTGCTTCAGGGCGCGCTTCACGTCCGCGTCCTTCTTGATCTCTTCGACTTTGGTTTCCAGCTCGTTATGCATCACGTCACTACTTTGCCTCTCACGTCATTACTTTGCTCTCACGTCACTATTTGCCTCAATAGTCTCACGCCGCGGCTTTGCCGCCGGATGTGAGGCGAGGCTCTGCCTCGCCGTTCGCTGAACAAAAGTTTTGGGGCTCAGCCCCTGGTTCGGCCTCTGGCCTACAAGGTTAGGGCAAGCCCGAACCAAGGGCGTAGCCCATTATTCTGCTGACTGCAACGGCGAGGCAGAGCCTCGCCTCACATCCGGCGGCAAAGCCGGGGCTGAGACTCTTGAGGCAAAGCGTCAGGGCACTTCACGTCTCTTAGTCCGGCTCACTTCACGTCTCTTGGTCCGGCTCACTTCACGTCTCTTAGTCCAGCTCACTTCACGTCTCTTGGTCCGGCTCACTTCACGTCTCTTAGTCCAGCTCACTTCACGTCTCTTAGTCCGGCTCACCTCACGTCTCTTAGTCCGGCTCACCTCACGTCTCTTGGTCCGGCTCACTTCACGTCTCTTGGTCCGGCTCACTTCACGTCTCTTAGTCCAGCTCACTTCACGTCTCTTGGTCCGGCTCACTTCACGTCTTTTAGCCTGTCTCACTTCACGTCTTTTAGTCCGTCGATCACGACGCGCGCCACGGTGGGAATGATCTCCCGATCTCGCGAGTGGTCGGTGGTAAACGTCGCGAGGACAAACTTTCCGCCATCGGGCATTTCAACGTAGGCCACGTCGTGACGCGTGGTGCTGGTCCAGCCCGCCTTGGACCAGAGTCGATAACCTTCACGGCCTTTTAGCGCTATTCCGGTGAACCCGGTGCCCTGGTCGTCGGTATCGCCGTTCTTGCCGTTGTAGTCGCGTTTCAACAACTCTGTCATCTGCGCGGTGCGTGCGGGATTTGCGATTTTGCCCGTGACGATCTCCATCATCAATCGCGCCGTCGCGTCGGTGGTGAGCTTGTTGCGGTTCTCGCCGTTTGGACCACGCGACACTCGCTCGCGCCCGTAAGCGTCTTCGCAAAATGTCTTCTGGTTTATGTTGATGTTCGTGTAACCAAGGCCCGCGAAATAGCGATTAACCGCATTGCGTTTGTACTGCCACTCTTCCATCTCCTTTGGCGGCAACTCGTAACCCGCAGTGGTGTGCGTGATCACGTCGACCACGTACTGCGTCGCTTCGTTTGAAGAGTCGACGATCATGTCGCGCAAGGCGCGCGTCAGTTCCGGCGTTTCTTCGATCTTCTTGTCTTCGAGCCACCGATGCGCGGCGACGAGATAAAACAATTTGGAGACACTGGCCGGATAGATCCGTTCATTGCCGTTAAAGCTTGCGGTAACAGGGCGCTCCGGATTGCGGAGATCGATCAGCGTGATCGAGAGTTGTTTTTCTTCGAGTTTCTGCGACGCGAAACGATCGATGGTGGTCTTCGCCGCGCGGTTGACGAGGTCTTGCAATGAAGTTTGCTGCGCTGCTGCCTGGGAAGCGCAGATCAGTATTAATGCGCAAACGGTTAAAAGGGTTCTGCTGTGCATATAGAGCAAATTAACCGGATCGGCGAATGCGCGCAAGATGTGTTATAACCACCCGCGTGCAGAACAACCCCGACGAAGGTCTGGTCCGCGGCATCAGGCGTTGGGACCTGGTCGCAATTGCAATCAACGGCATCATCGGAGCAGGAATCTTCGGACTTCCTTCGCGGGTTTATTCGTTAATCGGACCCTACAGCCTCATCGCCTTCGTCGCCTGCGCGCTCGTCGTCGCGCTTATCATTCTTTGTTTCGCGGAAGTCAGCAGCCGTTTCGAAGAGACGGGTGGACCATATCTTTACGCGCGTGAGGCGTATCAACCTGCGGTGGCATTCGAGATCGGCTGGTTGATCTGGCTGGCGCGCGTCACGGCCTTTGCGGCCAACTGCAATCTCCTTATTAACTACCTGAGTTTCTTCTGGACGCCGGCGACAACGACAGTGTGGCGCGCGTCGATCATCGTCGTGATCGTCGCGGTGTTGGCGATCATCAATGTGTTGGGAATCAGGCAGGCGGCGATCGTCAGCAACGCGTTCACGATCGGCAAGCTCGTGGCGCTGATCATCTTCATCGCCGCCGGATTGTTCTTTCTAAACCCGCAGGCGTTCCAGCTTGGACCAGCGCCGGAGGCGGGTTCGTTCTCGCAATCAGTGCTGCTGCTGGTTTACGCGTTCACGGGGTTTGAAATGGCGACGATTCCCGCGGGCGAAGTGCGCGATCCGCAACGAAACCTGCCGCGCGCGTTGATCATCGCGATCCTCGTCGTGGCGGTTATTTACATACTGGTCCAGGTGGTTTGCGTCGGCACGTTGCCGGGCCTGGGCCAATCGCAGAAGCCTCTCGCCGATGCCGCAGCGCACTTCCTGGGAACCGGCGGCGCCGCCATCATCTCGGCGGGCGCGGTGATCTCGATCACGGGCAACTTGAACATCCTGTTGTTGTCAGGTTCGCGGCTGCCGTTCGCGATGGCCGAGCAACAGCAGTTGCCGCGGCTGATCGGCAGCATTCATCAACGATTCTTCACGCCTTACATCTCGATACTGATCACCGCGGCGCTGATGTTGTTCCTGACGCTGAAAAGCTCGTTTGTACAGGCATTGACAATCAGCACGCTGGCGCGGCTCGTCACGTACGGCGCGACGTGCATCGCGTTGCCACTCTTCCGTCAGCGCCGCGACATACCACCGGCCGCTTTTCGTCTGCCTGCCGGGACGGTGATCGCGATTCTCTCGCTGGCGTTGATTGTCTGGCTGCTCCTGCACAGCACGTTGCAGGAAGCGCAAGCAACGGCGATTGCCGCGGCGGTGGGATTGCTGATCTATCTCAGTTACTGGCTCTACTCACGCGCTTCATAAACCACGCGGCCGCCAACCATCGTCAGCAGGACTTTCACCTTCTCGATTTCTTTAGGATCGATCTTGAATATGTCTTGCGAGAGGATCACGAGGTCGGCGAGTTTGCCGGCAGTGATGCTTCCCTTCACGTTTTCCTGAAACTCCGCGTACGCCGAACCGGTTGTGTAAGCGCGCACTGTCTCTTCGACGGAGATCTTCTGCTCGGGCACCCAGCCGTTGGCGTTCTTGCCGTCGAGTGTACGGCGTGTGACGGCGGCGTAGATCGTCAATATCGGATCGAGCGGCGCGACGGTCCAATCAGTGCCGAAGGCCAGGGTCGCACCGGCGTCGAGCAAGGAACGAAATGCATACGTCGTTTTGGCGCGCTCTTTTCCGATCCGTTTTTCGGCCCAACGTCCGTCGTCGATCGCGTGGAACGGCTGCATCGAGGCGATGACTCGATCGCGACTGAAGCGCGGGATGTCCTGCGCGCGGAGGTGTTGCGCGTGCTCGATGCGGAAGCGTCGATCGCGTTTACCGTTCTCGCGCTCGACCTGTTCGTACATGCTAAGGATCAGATCGTTTGCGCGATCGCCGATGGCATGAATCATGATCTGCAAGCCGGCGCGATCGGCTTCCCTGACTCGTTCGAGCATCGCGCCTTCGGGAAACATCTCGTCGCCGGGCAGGCCGCTTGTCGACGGCTCGTCGCGATACGGGTCGTAAAAAAGCGCGGTGGTCGATCCCAGGCTGCCGTCAGAGAACCCTTTCAATCCGCCGACACGCAGCATCTCGCTGCCGAAGTGCGCGCGCACGCCGGCTTGGGCCAGCCGTTCCCATGCAGGCAAGGGGGCGACGGCGTAGACGCGCGTCTTGAGCTCGCCGCGATCGAGCAACGCCTGGTAGATGCCGACGTCCGCGCCGGCAGACATATCCTGAATGCTGGTGACGCCGAGTTTCGCTGCATGGTTCGTCGCTGCTTGTGCGGCTGCAAGTTTCTCTTCAAAGGTCGCGGGCGGTTTTACTCTCCAAACAAAACTCATCGCCGCGTCTTTCAAGACACCTGTCGGTTCGCCGTTCTTGTCGCGCACGATCGCGCCGCCCGGTGGATCTGCCGTTTCACGCGTTACCCCAGCGAGCTTTAGGGTGACGCTGTTCGCGAGCGCCATGTGACCGTCGAGTCGACTGACGAAAACAGGAGTGTCGGCGGTGAAACTGTCGATCAATTCTTTCGTTGGCAACACTGCCTCAGGCCAACGTTCGTGGTCCCAATCGCCGCCTGTGATCCAACGGCCCTTCGGTGACTTCTCTGCGAACGCGCGTATGCGCGAAGCAAACTCCTGTGAGGTGTCGGCGTCACGCAAGTCGACGCTCGCCAGTTGGAAGCCACCGCTTAAGAAATGGGTGTGCGCGTCGTTGAAGCCTGGGAGCACGAGTCGCTTTTGCGCGTCGATGGTTCGTGTGGCCGGTCCGGCAAGTTTCTTGATCTCGTCAGTTGATCCGACCGCAACGATGCGATTGCCAAATATCGCGATCGCTGAAGCGGTCGGTTGAGCTGGGTCCATTGTGTGCACGGTCGCGTTGACGATGATCGTGTCGGGAACGAGCCGCTCGGCTCCGACTGGAAGGCTCATTAGAGTCAATGTAAAAACGCAGATCAGGATTAATAATCGGGACATGACTATAGTCTATCACCGCGCTTGCGGTACACTGTCCGCACAGTCGCGGCGTGGATAAACTAATCGACAATTTGGTCGCCATTGTTGGGCGCGAGCACGTTCTCTCCAAACCTGACGAGCTACTCGTCTACGAGTGCGACGGGCTGCCGCATCACAAGCATCGGCCTCGCGCCGTCGTGTTTCCGTCATCAACCGAAGAGACAAGCGCAATCATGCGCGAGCTCGCACGCGCCAAGGTTCCATTCACGCCGCGTGGCGCAGGCACGGGATTGTCGGGTGGCGCACTCGCGCTTGATTCCGGCGTCGTGATCGAGATGGCGCGTATGCGCCGCGTTCTGAAGATCGATCAGGAGAATCGTCTCGCCGTTGTGCAACCGGGTGTTGTTAATCTGCACGTCTCGCGGGCGGTTGCGCCGTACGGTCTCTACTACGTTCCCGATCCGTCGAGTCAACCGACTTGCACAATCGGCGGCAACATCGCAGAGAGTGCGGGGGGCATTCATTGTTTGAAGTACGGCACGACGACTGACCACGTGCTTGGTTGTCGCGTCGTGCTTGCGGGTGGCGAGGTCGTCGATCTTGGAGGTGCTGGTGTCGAGGCGCGGGGGTACGATCTGCTGGGTGTGTTCGTCGGATCGGAAGGAACTTTCGGGATCGCGACTGAAGCGACGTTGCGGTTGTTGCAAATACCGCCGGCGGTGCGCACGTTGCTCGCCGAGTTTGGCGAAGTGAACGATGCGAGTCATGCGGTGTCGGCGATCATTGCTGCCGGCGTGATGCCGGCGGGGCTCGAGATGATGGACCGCGAGATCATTCGCGCGGTCGAGCAAAGCGTGTTTGCGGCAGGACTGCCGCCGGACGCAGGCGCTGCGTTGTTGATCGAGCTTGATGGGATTGAAGCGGGGATCGACGTCGAAGCGGAAAAGGTTCGGAGCATTTGTTTGGAATACGGCGCGCGGAGTTGCCGGAATGCGCGCGACGAAGCCGAACGGAAGCAGCTTTGGGCCGCGCGCAAGGGTGCGTTTGGCGCGATTGGGCGCATCTCGCCGGATTCGATGATCCAGGATGCGGTGGTGCCGCGTTCGCGTCTGCCGGAAGTGTTGGGTGCGGCTTACGAAATTGCCGCGCGGTATCAACTGCGCATCGCGAACGTGTTCCACGCCGGCGACGGCAATCTCCATCCGCTTATTTGTTTCGATTCACGATTCGCGGATCAGGTGATGCGGGTGCGCGAAGCGGGACGTGAGTTGATGGAGGTTTGTGTTGCGGCGGGTGGGACGATCACGGGCGAACATGGTGTTGGGTTGGACAAGCGCGAGTTGTTGCCCCTCGTGTTTTCGGAGACGGACATGAATGCCATGTTGAGCGTGCGTGCGGCGTTCGATCCGTTGGGGCTGTGTAATCCGGGCAAGATCGTGCCGATGCTGCGCGGGTGCGGTGAAGCAAACGCCGTGGCCCAACCACTGGACCAAACCATCGCTAAACAAGAGACTCCCGTCCTTTCTAAGCCGCCGCGCTCGTCGTTTGCAGACATAGTTGGCGAGGATCATGTTTCTTCATTTGATCAATCCGTGTTTGTTTCGCCTGGTTCGATTGAAGAAATCTCAGAAGTAATCAGGTTCGCGGTTCGACAGAACCTGAGTGTTATGCCGGTGGGCGGTATCACGTGGCTTCGCAGGAACGCGGATTTAATTGTGAATACGGCACGCTTAAATCGAATTATCGAACATGAGCCGGCCGATCTGATTGCGATCGCGCAAGCCGGCGTGAAGTTAAGCGATTTCAATGAGCGGTTGCGTGAGAACGGACAGTGGCTGCCACTCGATCCGCCTGACGACGGACGCGCGAGGATCGGCGGCGTGGTCGCCACCGGACTCGGCGGCGCACAACAGTTTGGTTACGGACGCCCACGCGGAACAGTGATCGGCATGAAAGTCGTGCTCGCGGATGGCAGCGTGATCAAGGCCGGCGGGCGCGTCGTGAAGAACGTTGCGGGTTACGATCTGTCGAAGTTGTTTACCGGCAGCTACGGCACGCTGGGAATCATCGCCGAATTGAATTTCAAACTCCGCCCGAGGCCGGAACGCGAAGCCACCGTCGCGATAGATGGTCCAATCAATGACTTACTGGCAACCGCCGGCGCGATTGTTTCCGCACGGTTATTCCCGGTGGCAGCGGAGATCGTCTCGCCGGCGTTTGCAGCGCTGCTTGATATCGAGGCCGATCGGCCAGTGTTGTTGGTGCGCTTCGCGGGCAATGAAGTCGGGGTTAACTATCAGATCGAACAAACGCTGATATTAATGAACGGCGGCGAGGTAATTAATGAAGATGCGCAGATCTGGAAGTCGATTGCCGCCGCACCTCTGCGATTTTCGTCTGGTTCATACACGAGCGTGCTTCCCAGCAAGCTCCCGGAATTCGTCACCGATATCGACAGCGACATCTGGCAGGTCGGAGCAGCAGACGGGCGCATCAGAGTGTTAGATAATGCAAAGCAGGATGCTGAGATCAATTTGAGCTCGTTGATGCAGCGAGTGAAGCAGCAATTAGATCCGTTGAATACATTCAGGGTGTAACGATGAAGACACTTCGCCAGGTCACACAAGTTCTTTTAGTCGGCGTACTTCTAATCGGGCAAACGCTAACAGCTACGGCACGCGAGCCCGTGCGCGCCCAACGCGGCATGGTTGCGTCAACCAACGAAGTCGCATCGCGTGTCGGCGTCGAGATTATGAAGCGAGGCGGCAACGCCGTAGACGCCGCGATCGCCGTGGCTTTCGCTCTCGCCGTGACGCATCCTCCTGCCGGAAACCTCGGCGGCGGCGGCTTCATGCTCATCCGCTTGAAAAACGGGCGCACCACCGCGATCGACTATCGCGAGATGGCGCCACTGGCTGCGCATCGCGACGTCTACCTCGACAAGAATGGCGAACTTATCAAAGGCGAAGGTGGTTCACTCGTGGGCTATCGAGCCGCCGGCGTTCCAGGCACGGTGCGCGGGATGGAGCTCGCGCTGAAGAAGTACGGTTCAGGCAAACTGACGTGGGCCCAGCTTGTCGAGCCTGCCCACCGGCTCGCCGCTAACGGTTTTACTGTCACTTATTCACTTGCTCGTTGGCTGCGTAACAGCAAAGACTATCTTTCGACTTATCCGGAAACGAAACGCATCTATCTCAAGGGCGGCGCTCTTTATAACGAAGGCGAAGTCTTTCGGCAGCCCGAGCTCGCCGCCACGTTCGCGCGGCTGCAACGCTTTGGGCCAAACGAGTTTTACCAAGGCGAAACGGCGCGCCTGATCGTCGCCGACATGAAACGCAACAACGGGCTGATTACGATGGACGACTTGCGCGGTTACGTCGCGAAGGAACGCACGCCGTTGCGCGGCAGTTATCGTGGTCACGAAGTCATTTCGATGCCGCCGCCATCGTCGGGCGGCGCGGTGCTGATCGAGATGCTCAACATTCTCGAAGGCTTCGACCTGGCTAAGTTGGAGGCAAGCTCTTCCGATCGCTATCACCTGATGGCTGAAGCGATGCGCCGCGCTTTTGCGGATCGCGCGGAGTACATGGGTGACACAGATTTCGTGAAGGTCCCGATTGCGGGTTTGATTGAGAAGTCGTATGCAAGGACGTTACGTTCTACGATCAAGCACCGATCGCGCTTCGACCAGCGCCGAAGTTCGCGCCGGACGGCCCGCGGGTTACGAATCAGACGACACGACGCACTTCACCGTCGTCGACGCTGAAGGCAATGCCGTCGCCAACACGTACACGCTGAATGATTCGTACGGATCATCCGCGACGGTCAAAGGCGTCGGCATCCTGCTCAACAACGAGATGGACGACTTCGCCGCCAAGCCCGGCACGGCGAACATGTACGGCCTGATCCAGGGTGAACGCAACGCCGTCGCGCCGCGCAAACGCCCGCTCTCTGCCATGACGCCGACGATCGTGCTGCGCAAGGACGGCAGTCTCTGGTTCACGATCGGGAGTCCCGGCGGGCCTACGATCATCAACACCGTCTTGTGCGTCATCACCAACGTGATCGACTACGACATGAATATTCAACAAGCCATCGACGCCCCGCGAATTCACCATCAATGGTTTCCGGATGAGATCGTCAGCGAACCCTACGGCCTGTCGGGCGACACGCAACGGGCACTCTCTTCGCGCGGCCACGCGCTCGCGAAGCAGCGTACTATCGGCGACGCCGAAGGCATCATGGTGGAAGAAAAAACCGGCACCCGCCTTGGCGCCACCGATCCGCGACGCAGCGACGGTCTGGCGGTGGGTTATTAACACGGGACAATCATATATCCGCGAATTTTTTCCCGTACTCCAGATGGCTATCCAGGTACGCCGAAGGCGTTGGCTAATGCGAGCCCAGGGTTGTTTCAACCCTGGGGTAGGCCAATCCAGGAGCAGAACACTGAAAGTGTTCGGTTTGTGAAATAAACTCCTTCAGAGTTCAGGAGATAACGCAAATTAACCCAGGGTTGAAGCAACCCTGGGCTCGCATTAGCTAACGCCTTCGGCGTACCAAGTTATCGATCGGCAGCAAACGCCAAGCAGGCTTTTATATCCTCAGAGGTAAGGTCTGGGAAATCTGCAAGAATCTCTTCTTCGGTCATCCCAGAAGCAAGGTATTCCAGAACATCCGTGACCGTCATGCGTGTGCCACGAATATTCGGCTTCCCGCTACGCTTGCCGGGTTCGATTCGAATGATCTTGCTATAATCCACGTCTCGAATAATAGCAGAACAACGTTTTTCTTTCACATCAATCGGCTATCAATCGTCCATAACTATGGCAACCTAATTTTGGCAACATCAAACATCACAATTGCTCTCGCTGCTGAAGAACAGGAGCTGCTCGCGTGTATTCACTGCGGGTTGTGTTTGGAAGCGTGTCCGACGTATGTGGTGACGGGGAATGAGAATGATGGGCCGCGCGGGCGGATTTACCTGATGCGCGCGGTGGCTGAAGGGAGATTGGAGAATACGTCGGAGGCGTTTGCGAGGCATATCGATCGATGTTTGGGATGCAGGGCGTGTGAGCAGGCGTGTCCCGCCGGCGTGCAGTATGGGCGGTTGCTGGAGGCAAGCCGGGAAGAACTGTTGGAGGCGCAGCCGAAAGCTGATTGGACCAACAGGTTGCTGCGGTTTGTGTTGCGGCATGTGTGGCTGTCGCCCGCGCGGTTGCGATTGATGTTTGGTGCGGCGCGAGTTTTTCGAAACCTTGGATTTTCGAAATTGTTGCTGAAGTCGGGCCTTATTTCATCGCGGATGAAGTTTGGGATGGCGTTGCTCGAAAGCTCGCGTCCGATCTTTGAAGAGAAAACCACGGCTCAAACCACAGATGCCAGTGAGGCCGTATTCTTGTTTAAAGGTTGTGTTGGCGAAGGACTTTTTGCGCGAGTTAATCGAGCGACGAGGCGGGTGTTGCAAGCGAATGGGTTCAAAGTTGCAACCCCTGAGAAGCAGGTTTGTTGCGGAGCGCTTCATGCACATGCCGGAGATCTCGAAGGCGCGCGTGAGCTTGCGCGCAGGAACCTGCCTGCGTTTGGTGAATCAGACGACCCGATTGTTACCAACGCCGGTGGCTGCGGCGCCATGCTCGTGACATACGGACATTTGTTTGCTAACGACGAGGAGCTTGCCGAAGCGGCGAGAAGGTTTGCCGCGCGTGTTCGCGACGTCAGTCAACAACTTGCGACCCGCGAGATGCGCGCCGGAGAGTCGCCGACCGAGACAACAGTAACGTGCGATATTTCATGTCATTTGATGTACGGACAACGCGCGGGTGACGCATCGCTGAAGATGTTGCACAACGTTCAGGGACTTGATTACGTAGCGCTAAACGGAGCGGAGAGGTGTTGTGGCGCGGCTGGTATTTACAACATGCTGCAACCCGAGCTATCCGGCCGAGTCCTTAAGGAGAAATTGGACAACGTTGATAGCTCGAAGGCTGGTATCCTTGCCACCGGCAACGCCGGCTGCCAAATGCAGATCGGCGCTGGGGCAAAACTCGCCGGAATAAAGCTCCAGGTTTGTCATCCAATCGAACTGGTGGACCAATCATACGCTCGCGCCGGTTTCTACGAAGATGGAAAACAAAACGCTTAACCAGAAGACGTTGATGATCTTCGCGCCGCTGCTGATCGTGGCCGGCATCGCGGGATTTCTGGTCCCGGAACAGTACAGTCTGATGAGTGGAGCAGCGCCGTACAACATGTTTCACCTGATCTTCGGCGCGCTCGGACTGTTGTTAGTATCGACAAAGAGCGAACTAGCCGCCAGCATGTTCAATTTTGGCTTTGGCTTGATCGATCTGTACCAGGCGCTGGCGAGTGTGGTGGGACTGACGCCGATCGAGTATTTCCATTGGACCTTTGCCGACGACGTGGCTCACGTGATCATCGGCTTTGCGCTCGTGCTTATCGGCGGGTACGGTCTGCGGAATTGGCTCTCAAGCGCGAAAGGCCACGCGGCCGCCAACTAACGTCAGCTTCACCTCTCCGGCCTCATTCAACGCCACGAGATCGGCGCGCTTTCCAACCTCGATCGAGCCACACTCACGATCGATACCCAACAGGCGCGCCGGATTCAAAGAAGCTACTCGCGACAACTCAACTTCCGAAATGCCAAGCGATCGCATCAGACGCACGGCGTCGTGCATCGTGATCACCGATCCGGCGATGCTGCCGGCGGCGTTGCTGGTGCGGCCGTCTTTGACGCGGATCGTTTCGCCCCAGATTTGATAGTCGCCGTCTCCCTTCCCTGCAGCAGCGATCGCATCGCTGATCAAACTGATCCCGTTTTTCACTTTCATCAGCAACCGCAGCATGAACGGATCGAGATGAATTCCATCGGCGATCATGTCGAAGGTGACGTCGTCATGCGCAAGCCCCCAGGCGATGGGACCAGGCGTGCGATGATGCAGCGGCGCCATCGCGTTCATAAAGTGCGTCATGTGCCGCGCGCCTGCTTCGCGAGCGAGATCGAGCACCTCGAGAGACGCGCGTGTGTGTCCGATCGAGATCACCCAGCCTCTCGATTTCAACTCTCGCACAAGATCGACGCCGCCATCGATCTCCGGCGCCAGCGTGATCATCCTGACGCCTTGGGGAGGCAACGGCAATCCATCCAGATCAGACGGTGCTGAATAAGTTTTGAAATACTCGGTGTGCAACGCACCGCATTGCGCTGAATTAACAAATGGCCCTTCGTAGTGCACGCCCAAAACACGTGCGCCTGTCCCGTTTTCAGCAGCGATTGCGCCCACCGCACTCGCGTAATTTTCGTCCGATGCAGGCACGAACGTCGGGACCCAACCAGTCACACCTTGTGACGCCAGGAAGTCAGAGATCGAAGACAGTTCTTCCGCGTTCGCATCCATCACGTCGATCCCGACCGACCCGTGAATGTGAACGTCGATAAAACCAGGCATTAAAACCAATCCCGAACAATCCAGGCCATCTGCAACCACGTCGGAGACAGACGTAATTCGTCCCTCCTCGATCGAGACAGATCCGTTCTCGATCACTCGATCAGGCAACACGATGCGGGCGTTATTTAAGTTCATGGTACAAGCAAGTGCCCGCAACAGCTTTAAACTGCTGCGGGCACAATCAACTAATGGACCAATTAGAAGTACAGCTTGCCGGCAAACTGCCACTCGCGCGGCGGCCGCGTTCCGGTCGGACGCGCAAACCCAAGCGTATCCGCCGGATTTCCGGTCACCGGGAACGTCGTCGCCGTGCCCGCTGCCATCAGGAACTGCGTGTGATTGAACACATTGAACGCCTCCGCGCGAAGCTGGAGGTAGAACGTCTTCTCGCTGTTGAAATAAACATTCTTCACGAGCGACAAGTTCGTCTGGTTCCTGCCCGGCAGACGCGAAAACGAGCGGCCCGCGTTTCCGTAGGTGCCGATCGCATTCACCGAGAACGCAGTCGGATCGAAGATGAACGGCAACGTCGTTCGCGGATCGATCGTGCCCGCGAGGCCCGCGCCGGGATCCGAGATCCGGTTCGGATAAGTGCCGCGCTGGCCGCTCAGCGAATCGCTGACCGCAACGCGCGGAACCGGAGCGCCCGACTCGAAGTTCGTGATACCGGAAATCTGGTAACCACTCAGCAACAACCGCTTCGCCGAGCTCGAGCTCTTGCTGAACCACGGCAGCTCGTAAATGTAGCTCGCACTGAAAATGTGCGGCCGCGAAGTACGCGCCTCGGCGTATTCAGTCGAAGTGTCGAACGGGTTCTGCGGATCGTCGATCGCGTCGCGATCATTGGTCGAGTCAGTCATGTTCTTGCTGAACGTATACGCCGCCGTAAACGTCAGCCGGTCGCCGAGACGATAGTTAAAGGACGAGAGCAAACCGTGATAACGCGAGATCGCGCTCGTCTCGATGTAGGTGATCGCAGCGTAACCGAGGAACGGCCGCAACGTGCCGGCGTTGGCGAGACCAACGCGGACGATGTCGTCCGGCTCCTGGAAGTTGATGTTGCGACGTCGAATCAGGTAATCGCCCCTCGTTCCCACGTACGCCACGTCGATCACCGCGTTGCGGAACAGCTCGCGCTGCATGCCAAGTGACCACTGTTGCGTTTCCGGCGTCCGGAAGTTGTTGGCGATCGCGATCAAGGCCCGCGGCGCGAGAGTTCCCGGAGGCGCGCCGGCGTTCGGAGTCGAGAAGGTGATCACGTTGGTCGGCGTGCTGGTGAACGTCGGGAGCTGGCTGAACGGTGGCGACGTGAACGCTGCTTGTTCAAAGATACCAACCAGCGCCTGGTCGTAGTAGAAACCATAACCGGCGCGAACCACGCTCTTGTTGTTTTCACCAAACAGGAACTTGCCGATGCCGCTGGTGTAGTTCGGCGACCACGCCAATCCGAGTCGCGGACTGAAGTTGTTCTTGTCCGCGGGATTGATCTTGCGGTCAAACCGCGAAGTGCTGCCGGCGATACCGATGCCGTTAAGCGGATCGGTCAGCGCCAGGTTGAACGCCGTGCAAGCGGCCGTCGTGCAGACGACCCGCGACGGATTGAACAACGCCGGATCGAACGAGGCGTAAATATTGTTCTCGTCGATCGGGGGCACGTAGTACTGATACCTGACGCCGAAGTCCAACGTGATGTTCGGCCGGATCTTCCACGTATCCTGCGCGAAGATCTCGCGGCGTCCGAATCTCAGGTTGAGAGTAACGTCCCGCTCAGCTTCGGTATACGCGTTCGCGCGACCGAGCAGGAACGAGGCGAACGAATCGCCGGTGCCGGTGATGCCGGCTGTGCCGACAAGTCCCTGCGACTGCACGGCGCTGAAATCAAACGTGCCCTGCGTGTTGTTACTTCCGTTTTCGCCCTTCTTTTCCCACGAGAGCTCGCCGCCAAACTTGAACGTGTGATTGTTGCGGTTCCAGGTGACGACGTCGCGAACGAGGTAATTCTTGTACGCGATGTTGAAGCCCTGGGTCGCGCCGATCAAAGTGA
The DNA here is from genome assembly GCA_963770215.1 of uncultured Acidobacteriota bacterium. Lineage (GTDB taxonomy): Bacteria > Acidobacteriota > Blastocatellia > Pyrinomonadales > Pyrinomonadaceae > PSRF01. Next base: position 35,404 of record CAVYOP010000001.1, on the reverse strand, counting down.
AGCGCGTGTTGATTCGGGGAATGATGTTCTGAAGGTTCTCCGGAAAGACTTCGACGATTTGATCCGAGCCGGGATAGTCGCTGCGGCGAGCTTTGCCGACGTTCGCGGAAGCAATCAGGTTCGACGAGAAGTTGAACGTTGCTTCGTTCACCACGGTCGGCGAGAACAAGCTCGTCAGCGAAGTGGCGAAGACCTGGCCCGGAACACGAGTCTCGCTCGTGGGGATTCCGGGGAAGCCCGCGCCGAAGAACAGACCCTGCGGTTCCACTGTTTCACTCAGATCGTGGGTGTAACGGCCGACGAGCGAGTGTTTGTCGTTGAAGCTGTGATCGATGCGGATCGTTTCCTGTCGCGTGTTCAGCACGTCGATGCGACTGAAAAGGAACCCATTGGGATTTCCCGGAACGTTCGCCAGTGGGTACGCATTCAACAAGGCAATAGCGCGGAAGTCCACTTCACCACGCGGAATGATGTTGTTGACATAAGCGCGATTGTCGGCAGGCCGGAAGATCTGGTTTTGCCGTGCCTGAATGGTCGCGCCGTTTGTGGCCGTGACCATCACCGGCGTGTTGCCGGCGGCGGTCGTAACGAAAGCGCCGGCGGGCGTACGGAATAGCGGCAAGCCGAGCGTGCTGGAGTAATCAAAGTCGCCGCCGTTCGCGCCGCGTTGTGCGAGACTCGGAACAGTGGCACTCGCGTCCGTTTGGCCGCGAGTGATGCGTCGCACTTCTTCAGAGAAGAAGAAGAAGGTCTTACCTTTTCCGCTCCAGTGCGTCGGGCCGCCTTCGCCGAAGCGCGGCAACATCACCGGACCGCTGAAGGTGCCGCCGTAGTTGTTGTAACGAAGCTTCGGAACAGGCGTAACGAGGGAACCGTCCGCGCGCCGTCCCTGGCGATTGTTGAAAAAGCTGTTGGCGTTGAAGCGGTCGTTGCGAACAAATTCATAAAGCGTGCCGTGAAAATCGTTGCCGCCGCCGCGCGTCACGATCGTGACCGCGCCGCCGCCGGAACGTCCGATTTCGGCAGTGTAATTAGAGCTGAGAACTTTGAATTCGCGAATCGAATCGATTGTCGGCGTCGAGAGCAACGTGATGTTCGAACCGACGTCGGTGTTCTGGACGCCGTCGACGAAGTAGTTGACTGCGTTGCGGCGCATGCCGTTGATGGACACGCTGGCGACGCTGGTCAAACCGAAACCGGTCTCGTCGGAGAGATCGGAACTGACGCCGGGGATTCCCGCTTCAAGGAGTCGAATGAAGTTTCTATTGTTGAGTGGGAGCTCGACAATCTGGGCGTTAGAAACGAGAGCTTGTGTTGTCGGACTATCAAGCACACCTGCTTCCTGGCTGGTGACGGTCACCATCTCGCCAATCGTGCCTGCTTCCATCGTCACGTTAATGGAGCGCCGGTCGCGGGCATTCAGGGTCAGGGCGGTTTGCACGTAACGTTTGAAGTTCGCGACTTCAATCGTCAACGTATAAGTGCCCGGAACCAGATTGGTGATGGTGTAGGAGCCGTCTTCACCGGTGGTCGCTGTTCGCGAGGCCTTGGTCTCGTTATTCGTGACGGTGACGCTGGCGCTTTGCACCAACGCGCCGGTCGAATCGGTGACCTGGCCACTAATCGCCGCGGTGATCTCTTCCTGAGCCATCGCGGCGCCGCTGCAAGCGAGAAGCAGAGCCAGTGACAACAAAATAGCTCTCAATTCGAAGTGACATTTCATGGGGATGATCCTCTTCAATTTTCTAAATTGGGAAGGGTGTTCGCAAAAAGAGAGCGAACATTCTTACATAACAGTTTATTGGGAAGCAACCGTATCATTAACATCCATTTAACATGGATGACCGCGGATTTCAGGCGCCTGCGCCACGGCCGCGCAACGCGACGCCCGGACGCGCCTCGGTCATTTGATTATTGACCAACACCACCGCGCCATTCACGATCACGTAACTAATGCCCAGCGGATACTGGTGCGGCTTGTCGAATGTCGCCTGGTCGGCGATGGTGTTTTCGTCCAAGATGACGACGTCTGCCGCGAATCCTTCGCGGATCATGCCGCGATCGCGAAAGCCAAACGTCTGGGCCGGCAGAGACGTCATCTTCCGGATCGCATCTTCAAGCGAGATCAATTTCAACTCCCGCACGTAGCGACCCAACACACGAGCGTTGTTGCCATAACCGCGTGGATGCGGAACGCTCTCGTCATCAACGCGCCGAACACCGCTGTCAGACGCGATCATCGTAAACGGCTCCTGCATGATGCGTTTCACGTCGTCTTCACTCATCCCGTGATAGATCATGCCGGCGCCACCAGCTTCGTACATCTCGATGATCTGTTCGATCTGGCTGGTGACGTCCTTTTTATTACGGACTTGCCTGGTTATCTCCGCGATAGATTTTCCGTTGAAGGATTTGTCAGGACTGTACGAGGCGACAACGGCGAACCCGTAGTCTTTGAAGCCGCTGCGTTTGAGCGCGTCTTTCATGTCGGCGATCACGCGCTCGCGCGTCGCTTTGTCGGCGAGTCGCTTCTTTGCTTCCTCGAAACCGCCGGCATGAAGCCAGCTCGGCATACGAGACGCCAGCGACGTGGAGCTGGCGGTGTACGCGTATTGATCGACAGTAACCGTCAAGCCGCGTGCACGCGCCTCGCGCACGAGGCCAAGCGTCATCGGCGTCTGGCCCCAAAGTTTCTTGTTGCTGATCTTGAAATGAGAAATTTCAACCGGGAGCCCTGCTTGTTCGCCGATCGCGATACTCTCGCGAATCGCATCGGCGACTTTCTCGCCTTCGTTTCGCATGTGCGTCGCGTAGACGCCGCCGAAGCGGCCCGCGACGCGAGCCAGCGCCACGACCTCGTCCGTCTTCGCGTACGTGCCGGGAACGTAGATGAGACCCGTCGATAGACCAACAGCGCCGTCTTTCATCGCCTGTTCGACAACGCCTTCCATCTGCTTCAACTCATCCGGGGTCGGCGCGCGATCGACGAGGCCCATCACTTTGTTACGAACCGATCCGTGGCCGACGAGCGTTCCGAGGTTGACGGCGAGTGGCTTTTCGCTGACGCGGCCCAGGAACTGGCCCACGTCAGTCGCCGACGTGCCGCAGTTTCCGGTGACGAGTGAAGTGACACCCATGCGCACGAAGTTCTCGGCGGCGGGCAGACTGTAGATTGATTCGACGTGCGTGTGTACGTCGATGAAACCGGGCGCGAGTATCTGTCCTTTGGCGTCGATCGTTTGGGCGGCAGTTCCGGGAGGAATGCGACCGATGTGCGCGATGCGGCCGTCTTTAATGGCGACGTCGGCGCGGAACCAGGGATTGCCGCTGCCGTCGACGATCCGCGCATTGACGATCGCGAGATCGTAAACAGCAGGATTCGCACGGGCCGGCTCCGCAAAACGCGCGAAAGGCAGACTTCCGAGCGCCAGCATCATCAAGGCCAACACGGCAGACTTAAACATGCTCGTCTTCACTTTTTGCAGAAAAAAAACGAAATCGCGAAACCTGGAAGTGCGGTGATTATAAGAGACTAAGTGGAATAATTAAAGCTAAAGATTCTTATTCAATCGATAAATACGCTTGATAACGATCTTCAATCACAAAAGGCACAAGAGAGCACAAAAGGCACAAAACAGAACAATAAGAATAAGGAAAGCAGGCTCGACCTGACAGTCAAACCTGCTTTCTTGTGCCTCTTGTGAACTTTGTGCCTTTTGTGGCTCCTTCTTCGTGGTTAGAAATTGAACTTCGCCACAAACTGAATCTTACGCGACGTGCTGGCCGTGTTACCGAGAATCTGACCAAACGAACCGGTGGTCAGGACCAGGTTGGCATCGGGCACAGCGAACGACGGAGTGTTCGTAACGTTTTGGGCCTCGACACGAATCTCGAGGTCCTGGCTCTCCTTGAACCTAAAGCGTTTGCCGAGCGTCATGTCCAGGTTGAAGAAAGATGGACCAGTGAAGAAGTTTCGGCCCACGTTGCTCGCTTCACCAGCCGCTGGCACGAAGAACTTCGCCCGCTGTTCGGCCGTGAAGAAAACATTCTGACCGTTTTCGAGAACGACGCTGCCCAGGTTCGGCGAGCAATCGTTGCAGCTCGCCGGCGTCAACACCACCTGCGAAAGCGTGTTCGAACCCGAGAAGACCGTGAACGGCCGCCCCGAATAACGACGCATCACGGCGGCGACGTTGAAGCCGCCGAGCAGCATGTCCGCCGTGTCGCCCCAGCTAGAGCCCCACTTCCGTCCGTTTCCTAACGGCAGTTCGTAGAGCACGTACCCCTGGAGTGCGTGGCGTCGATCGAAATCGGAGCGCGCGTAGTTCAAGTCGCGATTGTTGATGTCAAACGGAGTGTTCGCGGCCGACTGTCCGGCGGCGCCGCTTCTCGTCAACAACGTCAATGCCGGATCGAACGAGCGCGTGTCTTCCGACTTGGCGAGCGTGTAGCTGGCCTGGAACGCAAGTCCCTTCGCCGAGCGACGGCTCACCTGGATCTCGAGCGCGTTGTAACGCGAGCGATCGTTGCTGTCGATCACGTTCACTGCGCCGGTGAACTGCGTGTACGGCTGGAAGTAAAACGGGCTGAAGCCGTTCGCGATGAGCGTCATCGCGCCGGGCTGTGCTGCAAACGCTCCCTGCGTGCTTTGCGCGATGATGAACGCCGCTTGAGCCACGCCGCCCGCGGCGACGAGGTTTGAAGTCAACGTTCCATTCGCGAGTCTCACTGGTCCGGCAAGTGATTGCCGCAACAGGAACTGCGAACCCGTCTCGCGCACGTTATTCACTAGCGCGAGACCCGAGTGGCCTGCCAACAGTTGATTGATGCGCGGACTGTTGCCGGTAAGTCTCAACTGTTCGAAGTCCGCGAGAAATCCATTGTCGTTATAGTCGACCTGGTTGACGTCGTAACCGCCAAAGAGATTGCGGCCCTGGCGTCCGATGTAGTTGATCTCGAGCACGTTCTTGCCGCCGAGCTCGCGTTGGAAGCTGACGGTGTACTGGTGTGTTCGCGGATAGACGAGATCGGGATCGACGACGTTCAGCGAGTTGGTAGAGAACGCGGGAGGTTGGCGAAACTGAAGCGGCGTTACGTCGTTCGAATTGAGCACTGGAACACCCTGCCGCAACAGACCACCGTTCTGTCCGAACGTGTTGTTGGTCACGGCGCGGGTTAGGCCGGGAGCGCTTTGAAAGATAAAGGACGAGAAGACAAACGTGTTGGTCCGATCGTAAGCCAGGCGATAGTTGGCGCGGATCGAAGTCTTGCCGGCGCCGGTCGGGTCCCAGGCCACGCCGACGGACGGAGCAAACTGATAGAGCGAGTCGTCGTACAACTTGCCTTCGCCGAAGCGGAAAGCGTTGGTCGACGGTTCACCCAGAGCGAGCCGCTGCTCCGGACGCAGGACGATGTCGTTTGGCGCACGCGGCGATAAACGCATCTCCCAACGGATTCCGAGATCGAGCGTCAGGTTGCGGCGCAGTTTCCACGTGTCCTGGGCAAAGAAATCGTACTCCGGATAGTGCGCCTCGTAGTTGAAACGAGTGCGGCCTGGTCCAAACTCGTCGTCGCTGACGGCAACAAAGGCCTGGTTGATCGCGCCGACGCGTCCGAGCAGATCGTTGATGACGCTGTCGAGACGCGTCCGATCCGCGGCGTTGATGCCGGGGACGAGGGTGTTGTTGCCGGCCTGCGTTCTGAACGAAGCGGGCACGGGGTTAATGCCGGTGGTCAGGAAGATGCGCGCGCGCGTCAACACGCCCGCGACCGCGCTGCGATCGTCAACGTGCTTCTGGAAACGCAGGTTGGTGCCGAATTTGAAAGCGTGCGTGTTGTGAATCCACGAAAGGTTGTCGACAAACTGCCACGTCGTGATCGTGCGCAGGTTGTTGATTGGCTCTTCTAGATTGAGCGGATCGTTCGGCACGTTGAGAATGACCGGCGGGTTCTCGCGCGGATCGGGATTGTTGAAACTGAACGTGAAACGATTGAAGCCGGCGACGAACTCGTTCACCACGGTCGGTGACAAAGTCCAACGATAGTTGACCGCAAGATTGCGCGGCGTGCGATAGGTGTCGACGAAGTTCGGAATGCCTGGGAACTTCTGTAGACCACCGTTGGCGTTATCGCCGAGCGTGTTCTGCGCGCCGTGGGCCCAACGCACGTAGATCGAGTGACGATCGTTGAAATAGTGATCGATCTTGGTGGTGAAGTCGTACTGGCGTTCGGTTTGCGGCGCCACGAAACTAAAACCGGCTACGTTAAGTCCATCGCCGACGTTGAAGTTATTCGGTAACGGCGTGTTACTGATGATGAACTGCGTAGTCGGATCGAGACTGAGCGCCTGCGGATTGCCGAGGACGTTGTAGGCGCCGATTGTCAGGCCCGGCAACGGATTGCCGTTCGCGTCAACCGACGGGCTCGCCTGCGTGGCGTTGCGATTGATGCCGTTTACGACGTAGCGATAACTACCGGCGCGCGCCTGCGCCGTGTAGACAGTGCGATTCACGAAGAAGCTCTGGCTGGTGCGCAGGAATTGCAGGTTCGTAAAGAAGAAGGTCTTGTTCTTGCCGCTGTAGTGCGTTGGACCACCTTCGCCGAAGCGCGGCAGGTAAACCGGGCCGCCCAGCGAGCCGCCGAAGATGTGTTGCACAAACTGCGGCCGCTGCGCGCGATTGATAAGGTTGTTGTATTCGTTCGCGTGAAAGCGCGGCGTTTGATAGAACTCGAAAACCGATCCGTGAAAGTCGTTTGAACCGGACTTGGTTACGAGCGTGACTTGCGCGCCGCTGCTGCGGCCGAGGTCGGCGGTGAAGTTGCTCGTTACGACCTGGAATTCAGTCAACGAATCAGGGTTGGTGCGAATCGGTGTGAAGTTTGATCCGCCTGCGCTGGTTTCGTTGATGTCGATGCCGTCGAGCGTGAAATTGAAGGCGCGATCGCGTGCGCCGTGAACGTGAATGCCGCCGCCGGTGTTCGAGCCGGTGACGACGCCAGGCTGAAAGTTGATGAACTCGAGAGGATTGCGCCCGCGATTGCCGACGATGGGCAAGGTCGTGAGCGTGCGCTGCTCAACGGTGTTGCCGATGTTACCGGAGCTGCTGGTCTGGACCGCTTCGGCGGAGCTGACGATCTGGACTGTCTCTGCCAGGCCGCCGACTTCGAGTGTGAAGTTGACGGTGACCGGCTGGTTGATGTTTGCGGTGTTGCCGACTGAGACGGCTTTCTTGAAGCCCTGTTTTTCGACTGACACCGTATACTTGCCGGCTTGAATCGAATCGAAGACGTAAGTGCCGCCGCTCGCGGTTTCAGTCGTGAGGGCGGTTTGAGTAGCTTCGTTAATGAGCGTCACGACGGCGCCTGGCACAACCGATCCCTTTTCGTCGACGACGGAACCTGTGACACGCGAGGCTGTGCCCTGTCCGTTCGCGATTCCAATGAGACATAAAGTCAAGAGCAAGAACGCAAGAATAGGTTTTCTCATTTTGATCCTCATCCTGAGATCGGCAGCCCCGGGAAAACGGGCTACCAGGCCATCTCACTTAGATTTGCCTGTTTTGAAGTAAGGGTTGAAACTGCGAAATTTCGGACGGATTATATATCGGTTCAGGAATAATGGTAGCTAAAGTTTGTTATTATTTTGATAAAAATTCCTAATGACTGCGATTTTTGATTCGCTGGCGTTTGGTGAACCGAAGAGGACGATCGTCGCCGGCTGTTTAGACGAGATTGGACCCTTGCTTGAGCTCGCCGAAAGTGAGGCGCGGGCGGGGGCTTTCGTCGTCGTGATACTGAGCTACGAGGCGGCGCCGGCGTTTGATTCGGCGTTGATTACGCATGAGTTGGATGGGTTTCCGCTTGCCTGGGCCGCGATCTATCCAGGCCTGTCGGATGTCGCAACGGAGAAAGACTTCAACCCTCTTTCTAACTCATGGACTCCTCGCATCACGCGAGATGAATACGAAAAGGGCGTTGCCCGAATCCGTCAACTGATCGCAGACGGCGATACTTACCAGGTCAACTATTCGTTTCCGTTGACGTCTTCGTTTAGCGGCGATGCGTATAGCTGGTATCGCCAACTCTGCCTGGCCCAGCAGGCGCGCTATTCGGCTTATATCGATCTCGGCCGATACAAGGTGCTGTCGTTGTCGCCGGAGTTGTTCTTCGAGCGACGTGGAGACCACGTTGTTACAAGACCAATGAAAGGAACCGCACAGCGTGGCCGCGACGCGATCGACGATGAGCGGTTGGCGCAGTGGCTGCAAAATTCGGAGAAGAACAGAGCCGAGAATGTGATGATCGTCGATCTGCTGCGGAACGATCTCGGCCGCGTAGCGGTGCCGGGCAGTGTCCGTGTTTCTTCGTTATTCGACCTGGAACGTTTCGAGACTGTTTGGCAAATGACTTCGACGGTTGAAGCGACGCTGCGCGCGGGAACAAGTCTCCCCGAACTGATGGGCGCGCTATTTCCCTGCGGCTCCGTCACCGGCGCGCCGAAAATTCGCACGATGCAGATCATCCGCGAGCTCGAACGCTTTCCGCGCGGCGCTTACACGGGAACGATCGGCGTGCTGCATCCCGGCGGAGACTGCACGTTCAACGTCGCGATTCGCACTGTGGTTTTGGATACGGAAACCGGCGTGGCGACGTGCAGTGTCGGTGGCGGGATCACGATCGATTCAACCGCCGCGGAAGAATACGAAGAGTGTTTGATTAAAAGCAGGTTTCTAGGGAACGGGAGGAGTCTCCCGCAAAGGCGCAAAGGCGCAAAGAAAGACGCAAAGAGAGATCGTTAAAACTGTCTTCCTTTGCGCCTTTGCGGGAAACTCAACTGGCCCACATCAGTTATACAACAGCACCTCAGCGCGGGCGCGGCGAAACTCCTGCAACCCCTCATTCCACGAAGTGACAATGTCTCTCGCCGATTCGCCACGCTTGATGCGTTCGAGCGTGTCGGCATTGACGAGCAGCCGCAGATAGCTATCGATTTTCCAATCGTTCGGATACAGCTTTCGCAACGCGAGCGCCATTTCCATTCCCGCCAGGAGGGGTCGAAACGCGGCCCGATCCGTGACGATGATGTTCACGCCACCGCATTGCACGTCTTTGAACACCGAAGCCTTCGGCGTGAATCGGACCGGCACGAAGCGCACGCCCGCAATCGCGCGCTGGTTCAAGTGCTCCGCCAGCTTGTCTCCCTGAATCCACGGCGCGCCGACGATTTCAAACGGCGTGTCGGTGCCACGGCCCACCGAAACGTTCGTAGTCTCGAGTAGACCAACGCCCGGATACAGCGTCGCTTCCGTAAGGCTGCGCATGTTGGGCGACGGATTGATCCACGTTAGGTTTGTTTCGTCAAACCACATCGAGCGCCGCCAGCCTTCCATCTTGATCACGCGCACGTCAGCGCCGATCTTGCGCTGTCGATTGAAGAGTTGCGCCAGCTCGCCGATGGTCAGTCCGTGGCGCGTCGGAATCGTGTGATACGAAATGAACGAGAGCTTGTCGCTATCGGCAATCGGTCCTTCGACGTCTATGCCGCCGATCGGATTCGGCCGGTCCAACACGAACACCGGCAGCTTCGTCTTCGCTGCCTCTTCGAGGATGTAACCGAGCGTCGAGATGTAGGTGTAAAAGCGCGCGCCGACGTCCTGGATGTCATAAACGAGCGCGTCGAGATCTTTCAGCTGTTCCGGCTTTGGCCGGCGCGATTCGCCGTACAGAGAATAAATCGGAAGCCCGGTGGCTTCGTCTTTTGAATCGGAGATCTTCTCGTCCGCGACGCCGCGAATGCCATGTTCGGGAGAAAACAGCGCAACGAGCTTCACGTTTGGCGCTTTGCTGAGCACGTCGATCGTTTGGCGGCCGTCGCGATTGCGTCCGGTGTGATTCGTAACCAGGCCAAGGCGCAGGCCGGCAAGCTGCTTGAAGCCGTTGCGTTCGAGCACGTCGATGCCGGTCAATACCTTTGTGGAAGTCGTAGCCGACTCGAGTCGAGATGTAAATGTTTGCAGGGACTTGAGGATTTCCGTGTAGTAGTTCGTCGCCTGCTCACGCGCACGTGCGACGATCGCGGTGTCGGTCACGGAACTCGCAGCGATCGATGCGACGCGGCCGCGCAGTGGTCCAACATCGCCCTTGCCGTCCGGATGCACTCGATTACTCAGAAACACGACAAACATCTCGCTTGCCGGATCGATCCAGATCGACGTGCCGGTAAAACCGGTGTGACCAAACGAACCAAGCGGAAAGAGCTCACCGCGATTCGATGAGAAACTGGAATTGATGTCCCAACCGAGACCACGCGTGCCGCCTGCGCTCGTCACGACGCGCGGCCGCGTCATCTCGGCAACCGTGAGCGGCGCGAGAATGCGCACGCCGCCGTACTCGCCGCCGTTCAGGATCATCTGGCAGTAGATCGCCAGATCGCTTGCAGTGGAAAAGAGACCCGCGTGTCCGGCGACTCCGTTCATGCGAAACGAAGTCGGATCGTGTACCTGCCCACGCAACCATTCTTCGCCTTCGGCGGCTCCGACATTAGCAGCGGTGTCGCCGAGATAACTGAGCTGGCCGCGGCGTTTTTCTGTCGGCGCGATGCGTGTCTGCAAATTCGCGCTCGGACGAAAGCCGGTGTCGCGCATGTGCAGCGGCTCGAAAATGTTCTTTTTCGCAAACTGATCGAGCGGCATGCCGCTAACGCGAGCGACGACTTCGCCCAAAGTAATGAATCCGATGTCGCTGTACGTGAAGCGCGTGCCCGGCGGAGTACGCAATGGCTCGGCGATCAATCGTTTAATTGCTTCCTCGTGACCGGTCCAACGTTCGCGCAGATCGAAGTCGGGCGCGTAGCCGGAGACGTGCGTCAGCAGTTGCTCGATCGTGACGCGGTCGCGGCCTTCGCCTTTCAATTCCGGAATGTGAAGTGATACGGGATCGTTCAAACGCAGCTTGCCGCGCTCGACGAGAATCATGATGCTGGTTGCGGTCGCGACGACTTTGGTCAGACTCGCTACGTCGAAGATCGTGTCGTCCGACATCGTCTCGCGCGCCGGCTCGACGACGCGCGCGCCGTACGCCTTGTGCCACACGACGCGGCCTTTGCGTCCGACGAAAACGACCGCGCCCGGCAGACGTTGCTTCGCGATCTCGTCTGCGATGACCGAATCCATCTCGGCGAGACGCGACGCAGACACCGCGACCGATTCAGGTTTTCCAAGTGGAAGCTGCGCCCGGACCAACCATGAGACGCCCGGGTGCGCGACCAGCAACAGAATTAAAAAGATTCGAGTTATCATTTACTCGCCTTCAATTGGATTCCAGTGCCCCGCGGATACAAACCCGGCAACGAAATCGGCAATCTGCCGGTGATGTCGATCTCGCCCAGCAACGCGCGCCCTACGGCGTTTTGCAAGCTTGGCATATCGCCGTAAGCGACGACGTAAGTACGTAAGCCGGGGAAGTTTTGCAGCAGGTATGGATTGCCAAAACTGATCCCAATTACCGGCGTCTTTCCGGCGATCACCGCCGACAATGCACGCGCTCCCGCATCCGGCAGACCAACACTCGACGCCTGGCCTGATCGCACGCGGCCATACATCGAAGCAATCACAAGATCCGCTGACTTGGCGAGCGCCAGCGCTTTCTGTATCTCCTGCTCGGTCGATCGTTCATCCAGCACGATCGTATCGACCTTCAAACCGGAGCGATTCAGTCTCGCAACGAACGTGTTGCGCGATCCAATTGCGATCGTCGCCATTGGTAATTGCAAGATTGAAGACACGCGTTTCGGGTTTGACGTTCTTCAGCGGCAGCAGCTTGTCTTCGTCACGCACCAGCGTCACGGCACGTTCCGCGATCTCGCTGGCGAGCTTGTATACCTCTTTGCTGCAGACGATGCGATCGATCGCGTCGACCGGAGTAATTCGTTGCTCCACCAATCCGAGATCGTATTTCGCCGCGAGTATTTTTCGCGCGGATTCTTCGATGCGCTGCTCCGTTAGACGCCCGCTCTTCACCGCATCGCGCACGCCACGAAAAGCCGCGTCGACGTCAGCCGGCTTGAGCAGCTGATCGGCGCCGGCTTCGAGCGCGCGCACCGCCGACTCTTCCGGCGTGAAATAGATCGTCAGACCGCTCATGCTCAGCGCGTCAGTCACGATCATTCCGGGAAACTTCAGATCGTCTCGCAGGATGCGTCCCATCACCGGCGACAGCGTCGCCGGCATCGTACGCCTTCTCATCGACGATCTCGCCTGCCTCGTCGGTGTCGGTCGGCTTGCCTTTGAGGTTCCGCGGCAACGGACGTAATCGCGGTGGAGTCGATCTGCGGCAATGCGATATGGCCCACCATCACCGAGCCGACGCCCGCGTTTACGGCAGCCTGAAACGGAACAAGTTCGACCGAGTTCAAACGATCGCGCGCGACGTTAATCTCCGGCAAACCGCGATGCGAATCGACCGCCGTGTCTCCGTGTCCGGGAAAATGTTTGGCCGTGGCGATCGCGCCCGCATCCTGAGCGCCTTCGTGAACGCAACGCCGAAGCGCGCGACGTCATTCGGGTCCTCGCCGTACGAGCGAACATTGATTACCGGATTCGCGGCGTTGTTGTTCACGTCCACGACCGGCGCAAAGATCTGATGTACGCCGAGAGCGCGCGCTTCACGCGCGGTTATCTCGCCCTGGCGGCGTGCAAAGTCAGGATTTGCCGGTGGCGGCGACAGCCATGTTCCACGGAAAATTCACGGTGTCGTCGAAGCGCATGCCGGCGCCGGCTTCGAGATCCGCCGAGATCAGCAACGGATAACGCGCCAGTTGCTGCATCCGATTCACCAGTATCACCGACTCGTAAACCGGACCGCGAAACAGAATGATGCCGCCGACCTTGTTCTCTTCGACGTGACGCTTCAGCGTTTGAAACGCATCGGAATCCTGGTTGAGAAACGTTGCGTTGACGCCGACGGAGATCAGTTGGCCCACCTTCTCTTCCAACGACATGCGCTTCAGCTCGTCGTTGGCCCACTTCACTGCGGCCTGGCTCGGCTCGCGTTTATACGGCGCGACCTTCAGGACCGTACTTGCCGGCAACGCAGACGATGCCAGCAACAACAGCAACAGTACCAGGCTAAGACACCGATGAAGCCGATGAATCACGAAGAGAGTCATTCAGATATTTTTCCTCAGTTTGTTTCTGAATACGGCCAGGCGAAACTCGCCAGCCAGGCCACGACCACCGTGATCAGGCTGCCGATAAAGACATACCACGTCCACGCGATCTTCGTCGCGAGAAATATGTAAAGCATCGAGCCGATGCTGACGAGCATGCCGATCAACGCCGGCGGCTGGCCGACACGCCGCAGAAACGTTCCGACGAGAAACACGCCCAGTATCGGACCATTGATCAGCGAAGCAACTGACAGCGCCTGACTCAACGCCGATCCGGTCTGCATTGCGCACCCCAAGCGCGACGCCGATCTGCACCACGCCCCAGACGAGCGTCAGCAAGTGCGAGACTTTCAAGTAGTGCCGGTCGTTCACGGTTCGGCTGGAACGGCTTGTAAAGATCGTTGACTGCCGTCGCGGCGATCGAGTTCAACGACGACGACATCGCCGCCGCGAAGATCGCCGCCACCACCAGGCCCGAAAGCCCGCTCGGCATGAATTTCGTGATGAAGTCGGGAAACACGCGATCGCCGCCGGTGAACGGAAACGCGGCGGACGCCGCCGTCGCGTAAGCCGGATCGGTGAACGGATGGTAGAAAGCAAACAGCAACACGCCGATGAACAGGAACCCGATGAACTGGGCCAGCACGATCGCGCCGCTCGTGAGCAACGCGACAATCGCGCGTCGCGGGCGATCCGTGCAGAGATAGCGCTGCACTAGATACTGGTCCGTTCCGTGCGTGCTCATCGTCAGAAAGCAGCCGCCGATCAAGCCGGACCAGAACGTGAACGTCTTCGTGTGGTCGAAAGCAAAATCGAATATCGAAAACTTGCCATACTGCGTCGCCAACGCGTTCGCGGTGCTCAATCCGCCGTCGATCGACGAAACCAGGATCGCAGCCGCGGCGATCGCGCCCGCGATGTAGATTCCGAGCTGCACGACTTCGACCCAGATCACGGCTTCCATTCCACCAAAATAAGTGAAGATGATCATCGCCATGCCGATCAGCACGATCGACGCGATCGTGATCGTCTCGGCGTTTGCCGCCGGCTGAAAAGCAGTGTAAACGGCGGCGAGAACGATCGCCGTGAGCAGCAGTCGAATGCCGTCGGCGATGTTTCGCATCACGACGAAGAGTGACGCCGCCAGCATCTTGATCTTGCCGCCGAAGCGTCGATCGAGAAGCTGGTAGACCGTCATCAGCTCGCCGCGAAAATAAGACGGAATGAACAACAGCGAAATGACGATGCGGCCGAGCATGTATCCGAAAACGAGTTGCAGAAACTGGAAGTTGCCGCCGCGCGAAAAGGCGATTCCCGGAACGGAAATGAACGTGATCGTCGAAGTTTCGGTGGCGACGATCGAGAACGCAACCGCCCACCAGGGCACGTTTCGATTGCCGAGAAAGTAGTCGCTGGTGGTCTTCTGCTTACGCCCAAACCACGCGCCAAACAGAACAATCCCGATCAAGTAGGCAAAGATGATAAAGAGATCGAGAGTCTTCATTCAGTTCTGGTTTTCTCTCCGGCCCTCCGCGATCCTCCGCGATCCTCTGCGGTCCTCTGCGGTCCTCTGCGGTCCTCTGCGTTTAGATAGGCGTTGGACGCAGGCTTAACGCAGAGGACCGCCGAGAAACGCAAAGTTGAATCAGGATTCGCTAATTCCCGGTCAGCGCTGCGACAGCGTTCTTCACCACCCAACCGCATTCCTCAAGTGCTCGCTGCGCGTTTTCATAGTCAACACCGGTTTCCGCCATCACGATCCGCACGGCTCGCTCGCGCAATTTTGTATTTCCCGCTTTCAGGTTCGACATGCGATTGCCGCTTACATACCCGAGGCGGACCATCGTCGCCGTCGATAGCATGTTCAGGACCATCTTTTGTGCCGTACCGGCTTTGAGTCTGCTTGAGCCGGTCACGACTTCCGGTCCAACAACCGGAACGATGCTCAACTCGGCCGCGTGGGTAATCGGCGAACCAGGGACACAGGTCAATCCCACCGTGAACGCACCTAGCGAACGCGCATACGACACCGCGCCAACGGTGTATGGCGTGCGGCCCGACGCAGCAATTCCCACTAGAGCATCGCCGCCATTGAAACCGCGTGCCTGTAGATCGCTCGCGCTCGCCTCCGCATCATCTTCCGACGCTTCGACTGCGCGATGACACGCATCGTACCCGCCCGCAATCACGCCCTGGACCAACTCCGGCGAAACACCAAATGTCGGCGGACACTCCGATGCGTCCAACACACCCAACCGTCCCGACGTGCCGGTCCCGATGTAAAAAAGCCTGCCGCCCTTCATTAACCTCTCGACGATCTCGTCAATCGCCTTCGCAACGTCGCCCAGCACGCTCTTCACCGCCGCCGCGACCGTCGCGTCTTCCTCGTTCATCAGTTCGACGATCTCTATCGTCGACAACGAGCTGAGATTCTCTGAACGCGGATTGTCCTGTTCGGTAATCGGAAGCGAGACGCCCGTTTTAGTAGTCATTCTTCAGACTGCGAGAGCAATGTGATTGATGCGTTCGCGAGCCATTCTAGCGGCAGCCACGGCTGGAGCGAAATGCGGCGGTTCGAAATACGCGCGCGGCGCAACCCGCTTAACTTCAGCGCGCAGCGGATTCAGCAGCAAATCGGCAGCGGCTCTAAAAACACCGCCGACATAAGCAATCTGAAAACGTTCCTGCTCCATTTGCAGGTGACGAATCACCGCCACCGCCGCGAGTCCCAACTCTGTGCCGCCATCAGCCACGATCTGCAATGCCACCGGATCTTTCTCTTTAGCAGCGTTGACCACCTCACGTCCAAAGCCCGCCAGGCGTTCGTTGGTGATCGTCGGTGCGTAAATCGCCGTATTCAGATCGTCGGCGCTGGTAACGTGAAAATACCCGCACGCCAGTTCAGTCAACACCGTTCTTGGACCACGGCCATCGAAGGCATGGGCCACGGCGCGCAACGCGCGGCGCGACAGCCACGCGCCACTGCCTTCGTCGCCCGCAATCGGTCCCCATCCACCCGCACAGAAGCGTTTGCCGCGCGCGTTGATGCCGCAGCAGTTCGATCCGGTCCCCGCAATGACTACCAATCCGGGTGCGCCGTTGGTCGCGCCGTACAACGCGATGTCAGCATCGGCGACAACTTCGACCTCGCCCATGTCGAGACGCATCAGCGTTTCGCGCATGCGCTCGCGCAACTCACGCCGGCGCGAACCCGCGAGACCAATCTGCGCCGCAACCAGATCGTTGCGTCTGAGATTTGCCATCGCGCAGGCTTCGTCGACCGCTTCGCGCACGGCGGTCGCCGCAGCCGTGATTCCCACGCGCAAGGGATTGGATGGACCAGCATGTCCCTCGCCGATCACGCGGAAATTGGTGTCCATGATCACGGCCTCCGTCTTGGTACCGCCGCCGTCGACACCCACAACCGAATTCTGCGTGTGCAAGCGTTTGGCTGGAGCGAGATCTGCTGTTCGTCGTTCAGTGGTCACAGTTGGGCTACGGGGCCGGCTAAAGAAACGGCTCGTTTGTAGCGTAGTTGATTATTCTAGGGATCATAGACGTATAATCCAAACTAAAAGATTTTATTATTACGATAATTCATTCTGATATTTGGAGCTTGCCGTGGAAATTCGTCAATTGAGGGCCTTCGTCGCTATTGCCGAGACGGGAACTTTCACCGCCGGGGCGTTGCGCGTGCATGTGACACAGGCCGCGATCAGCATGCAGATTCGACAATTAGAGACTGAGATCGGTGCGAAAGTGTTTGTGCGCGCGCCGCGTCACGTGATCCTGACCGAGGCCGGCGAACAACTGCTGCGCCGCGCCCGGCACATCCTCCGCGAGCACGACGCAGCGCTGGACGAGATTGCCGAACTAGCGGGCGCCGAACGTGGCCGGGTGCGCATCGGCAGCGCGTCGGCAATGGTGCTGACGGACCAGTTGCCGGGAATTCTCGAGGACCTGCGCAACCAGCACCCAGGTGCGGAGATCGCTGTCACTTCAGGAACGAGCGAGGTGTTGGTGGACCAGATCCTTGCCGGCGAGATTGATATCGCTTTCGTCTCGCTGCCGGTAGACGTGCGCGGCATCAAGACCGAACGGCTCAGCGATGACCAGCTCGTCGCAATCGCTTCGCCGCGTCACAAGCTTGCAAAACAGAAGACGATCAGCGCTTACACGCTCGCAGGCGAACGATTGATACTCGGCGAGCGCGGCGGCAACACGCGTCGCTTGATCGATCAGTTCTTCGCGCAGGCCGGCGTTACCTTGCACGTCGCGATGGAGCTCAGCCGTCAACAGGCGATTCGACGCATGGTCGAAGCAGACATGGGCGTCGGGATCGTGCCGTTGCAGTCGGTGATTGAAGATGTGGATAACGGGAAATTGGTGCGTTGGTGGATCGAAGGAGCGGAGATCAACTGGGAGCTCGGCATCGCGCAACTGACCGGCGGTTACGAATCACCGATCCTGCAGACGTTCATTCGTCTTTCACGGAACACGTTCGAAAGCGAGAGCGCGAATAAACCACGAAAAGGCACAAAAAGCACAAAAGGCACAAGAAAACAATTTAGGTGAGTTATCTCCTATTCCTTTGTCCCTCTTGTGCCTTTTTGTGCCTTTTGTGGTTAAGTGAACTTCACCCAAATGGGACGCGCGTTGACCAGCGCGGCGAGGGGCTTGTCCTGCGGCAGCACGCCGACGATCTCCAACGGATAGTCACCACTCTCCTCGGGCTTCACTGCCACCAACGTCTCTGCCGACGAGCGCCTGGCGACAGTCATCTCAATCCGTTCCGGGCTTACCTTCACCGGTCCACGCAGTTGCACAGAGAGCCTTTCCAGATCCTGATCTGAATTGTTTCGCAGAGTGAGCTTGACCTTGGTCCAGGTATTAACCGGCAACTCTTCCGGCGTGATGGACCATTCAAAATAGTTGTACGACGCGCGATCGAAGACGTGCTGGTCTCCCTTGAGCAAGTGCTGGATGTATCCGAGATCCGTGTTGAGATCGTCGGCCAACACCTGCAAAGGCACGCCATTCAGATCCTGAAAACGCCCGTACGCCTGAAGATCTTTCAGGAAGTCGGCGTTCAGCCGTTCCGACACCAGCCGCACCGCATTTCGCACCGCTCCTTCGTCGTTGAAATCCACCTCCAGCACGCCACCCTCTTTGAACGGCGGAAACGGCGACATCTCGTTCGTTCCCTTTGCTAACTGTGCCTTCAGCCCCTGCGGCACGAGCACCATGCGATCCTGAACTGAAACTGCCGGGAAGAAGTGGGTCGCGATAGTGCTGTCGTAAGTCATGTAACGACCAGTCAAAGCAAAGTACGCTCTGATATATGCGCGGTAACCGCCAAAGCTCACGACATCGGCGGACAGCGTGATGCCCTGCTCCGGCGGCGTCGCGGCCTGAAGCAACTTCACGTAGCGCCAGCCCTGTTCTGCGGGACGGCCGTAATCGGGCGGAAACATTTCACTGCTCGCCTGCGCGCCGGGATAGAGATACTTCGCAAACAACTGCTCGATCTGCGCGCGCTTACTTTCAAATCCTCTGTACTCGTGGATAGTAACTCTCATAGGTCGTCTCCAATCGTGCGAGTCACTGGTTAAGAGCTGTTGAGTGATGCGGCGGCGAATTCAGAATGCTGCCGACCAGTCGTCGCGCTTCAGGATCGAGCTTGGCTGTTAGCTCTTCGATAGTCGCACGATCCTCGCGTGATCGACAAAGATCGATCTCCTGTCCCGCCAAACTGTCGTAGAGCGCCAGTGTCTGCGCCGCCGCTCGGTCCCAGGAAAACTCTCCGGCACGAGCGCGCGCAGCCTGGCCCATCGCGTGCCGGCGCTCGCCGTCCTGAATGAGATTGACCATGCGTTGGGCCAACTGAAGGTGGTTCCCAACCTCGACGAGAAAACCGTTCACGCCGTCGCTGACGATCTCCGCTAAACCTCCAGTGCGCGACGCGATCACCGGCCGCGCGCAAGCCATCGCTTCGAGCGCCACGATGCCGAAAGGCTCGTAATAACTCGGCACCACGACAAACTTCGCCCGCTGGTACAACGCGACGAGATCGGGTCCGGTGGTCCAATCAAGAAACCTGACGCGATGCGGGATGCCGAGATAGCGCGTGATCCGTTTCAGAAACAGATCCAGCTCGCCATCGCCGACGACGATCAAACGCGTGTCCGGACAACGTTGCAGGACAACGCTCAACGCTTCCAGCAGGAAAGTCACGCCTTTTTGCGCCACCAAACGTCCGACAAACAAAACGTATCCATCGTCCGCGGGCCAATCGCCGGCAGGTTGAAACGTTTCCAGATCAACACCATTCGGCACTACCTCGACACGCCGCAGCGGGAGATCATAAGTGTTCAGTTCATGCGCGATGGCGCGGCTGTTTACCAGGATCAGGTCGGCATCGACAAGCCCCAGTTTTTCGAGAATTCGGTACGCGATAAACGCCTGCGGCAGGTGGATGTTGTAAACCAGCGGCTTGCCGAGCAGCGAGCGCAACTTCATGCCGGCGAGGGCCGTCATCCAGTCGTGACAATGAATCAGATCGACTGACAGCGCCGCGCGCTCCGCGACTTTCACGGCGGCGCGACAGTAGTTCAACCACAGTTCCGCGTTGTTCGCAGCGGGCGCCACCGGCACTTCGTGCAGCCGAATGCCAGGACGATCGTCTACATAGTCGCCGAGTGCCGGAACAAACAGATCGAACTCAACCTTGTAGGGGTGGCCCTCTGTGGCCACCCTTTCGTAGCCGGACGACGGGTGGCCACAGAGGGCCACCCCTACATTCCCTCGGCTTAGCGCGGCAGTGATCTCGCTGACGTGCGTACCCAATCCGCCGTAAACGTGCGGCGGATACTCCGACGAAAACAGTGCGACTCTATGTTTCATCCTTGACGATCGTAGCCTCACTCAATGCCGCGTCGTTCAGCACCACGCGAAAGCCGATGCTGAATCCGTAATCTCCCGGTTCGTTTCCCTGACGATAAGCGCAGCGCGATTTCAACACCCATGGACCAGCAGGACCACCACGCACGACGCGCTTTCCTTCGAGCTCCATGTTTTCGCGCCCATCGCCGGCGCGATACGGATAGCTGCGAAACAAGCTGCTGCACCACTCAAACACGTTCCCCGCCATCTCGCTCACGCCATACGGACTATCGCTCTCCGCTGAAAAAGATCCAGTGGGAACGAGCTCGAGCGACCCGCCGCAATTGCAACGTCCGGTTTGCCAATCGCCCCACGGCCACTCGCGTCCGTCCGTCCCGCGCGCGGCTTTTTCCCATTCGGCTTCGGTCGGCAACCGGCCGCCGAACCATTTGCAATACGCAAGCGCATCCTGCCAGGTCACCATCCCGACCGGATATTTCTCCTTGCCCGGGGGAAAGGTTCGCTCCCGCAAGTTCCAATTGTACGCCTGTGACAACTCGTCGTACTGATTGTGAAGCGGCTGATCCCTCTCATCGTCGATGAAAGCTTTGTACTCTTCGTTAGTAACCGGATAGCGCGAGATGTAAAAGTCAGACACAGAAACCGTGTCTTGCGGGAGCTCGGCGTCCAGCGCTTCGCGCGGGAGATACTCATTGCCAAACCTGACAAATAGATCAGCTACAGCGGCAACCGTCGATCCCATCACGAATGACCCCGCGGGAACGTGAATAAACTCTCGGCCTTTGAAACGCACACGCGCCGGAAACGACGGCTCGCCTTGCAAGTAGCGCCGCCACAGCGACGGCATCGTCGCCGGTATCTTGACCTGCGATCCCAACATCTCCCGAACAAGGCTGAGGATTGGCATAAACGCCTGTTGCTGCTCCGGCGTTTTGGTCCATTCTTTCAGCTCGGGCCACTCGTGACGCTGACTCAGATAGTAAACCAGGTAAGACGCGGCGAAATACTGCTCGAGCTTGTCATCCGTAAAGCGCCAAACCCCGTTTCGCTGAAGCACACCCATCTCCGCAAAACGATTGATGAGTTTCAGGCCACTTTCGAAATTCAACTCATTCTGGCGTCGCAAATGTTGGAGACTGTCCTCGTCGAGACAACTTATCAGTTGCAACTTAGGTAAACCGACGTTTGGCTGGCCCGTATCCAGCATCATGCAGCGCGCGAGAATGCCCGCGGCTTCGTGCCAACCGTCGATCTTGTCGGCGTCGCTGTCTTCCGGCAACAGCGCTCGGAAGTAACGTCCGTAGATGTTTGATAACGACGGCACGGCGCCGTCCTCGCCCGCAAATTGCAGCATCGTCGAGAAGAGCAGTGGTGGCAGCGGCGCGTCGTCTTTGAAGTGCTTGAGTTGCGCTTCCACTGCTTCCCGGCGCTTCTCGTCCAGGCGCTTCCACACGTTCAAACTGCGGATGTATGGCGTGGTCAGCGGTTGCAGCTCAAAGACCGGAACACCCGCCAGGCTCGACTTCGGGTAGCGAGCGGCGATAACAAAACGGCTGCGCTCTCGCCGTTTCGCATTCGCAAACTCCACGATGTCGCGTAACTGTTGGCGCTCCTCTTCGCTGCTGACCTCTGACAAGTCAAATAGAACCAAAAACTTGCCCGCTTCCAACTGCGCCGCGACCGCTTCTTCGTTCACCAGCAGACTGTGTTCTTCCAGCGATTTGACGATCGCCTTCTCCGGCGAATCTTTCGCATCGTCGACGGTAACAAGGATCGGAATGTAGTTGTCGAGCGAGGCTGGAAGTGCTTTTGTAAGACTGAGCTGGACTATGCGCCTGAGCAGCGTGGTCTTGCCTGCGCCGCCTTTGCCGGCGATCACGACCGCTTGCGATGTTTCCAGTTCTTTCGCAATCGCGGTTATGGAGTCGCCTCGCAGCGCCGGATCGATCGCTTGTCCGCGAGGATCGAGGGCGGGCAGGTCGTAATAGATCTTAGCGGTTTCCTGGATCGATTTGTCTTTCAAGAAGCGCGGCTTGTAGCCGAAAAACAGGAACGGTCTGCTGAGTCGCGGCACCCACACCAGCGGTTTGTTCGCGAGCCCGGCCAGCACGCCGCGTGAAAGGTCAACCGTGCCGCGCCAGGCAAACACAAGCAAGGCAAGCAGGCCGAGCGACACAGTGCCGGCAATCGGCAGGATGTATTTGAGGAATGTGAGTGCCCACTCTTTCATAGTGTTGGTTCTGCGGGTTAAACCGATCGCTGAGTGCTGAGAGATTCGATCAGTTGGTCAATATCGTCTTCATTATTGAAGAAATCAGTGGCGACGCGAATGCCTTCCGGCTTTTCAGTCACCATGATCTTCTTCGCTGCGAGTGCGGCGACGACGCGAGCCGGGTTCTCAATTGCGACGAGGGTTTCCGCGGAACGAAACTGTTCTTCGCCGAGCGGCGACAACACCCGCCAACCGGCGTCGCGCAAGCGATCGGTCAACACGCGATTCAACTCGAGCACGCGCGCCTCGATGTTCTTTATCCCAATCGACTGCATGAATTCAACTGAAGCGCCAAGCGCAAACTCACCAGCAAAGTGCGGACAGCCGAGCTCGGCTCGCGCTGATGCGTCACGCCGCAGGTGGATCTCGTCGTTTCGTGCACCGTAAGGATCCTTCATGCTGAGCCAACCGATAGACCGCGGAGGCGAGCTCGCCTGCAACTCACGGCTGATGAAAACAAAGCCGGAGCCATAGCCCGAAAGCATCCACTTGTGACCGGTCGAGCACAGCGCGTTGATCTTCATGCGCTTCACGTCGATCTCGAATGCGCCCGCGGCCTGGCTCGCGTTGACGACGAGAGCGTGCGCTCCCTTGATTGCGCCAAGCTCGTCGAGATCGGAACGAAAGCCGTTTGAGTATTGCACATAGCTCATCGAGATGACGCCGGTGCGCGAGTTCATCGCGGCGCGCACCTCTTCCGGCCGCACCACACCTTGTTTGGCTTTCACGAGATGCACTGGGATGCGCCGGTTCATCCACGGGATCGTCGTCACTGGAAACTCCAGATCGCACGAGATGACCTCGCCGTGTTTTTCGAGCGCGTCGACGATCAGGTTCATGCCGCTGGACGTGTTTGTCGTTAGGCCGATCTCGTCCGGTTCTGCATTGATGAACGCCGCTACCCGCGCGCGCACTTCTTCACGCCGGGCCAGCC
Organism: uncultured Acidobacteriota bacterium; assembly: GCA_963770215.1. Lineage (GTDB taxonomy): Bacteria > Acidobacteriota > Blastocatellia > Pyrinomonadales > Pyrinomonadaceae > PSRF01. Next base: position 12,130 of record CAVYOP010000001.1, on the reverse strand, counting down.
AGTCGTCCCAGTGCAGATCGCCGTGGTCCATCATCTGTTCGTAGTAACCGATGCCCGCTGCGGCGGTCGCGCGCGCGAGTGGACCGGCGGCGGCCGTGTTTAGATAGACGTAGTTTGCAGTTGCTGGAAACTGCTGGCGTATGTTGTCCCACTGAATCATTCCTGCCAGCTTAGATCGATTCCTTGTAGGTCTCCAAATTCTCCTGGATCTTTTGCAGCAGGCGGGACTTCAGCGTGTTTGAGCTGAGCTTTGCGGGTGGGACCGGACGCCACTTTCCGGGGATCAGCACTTGTGAATCGATAAACGCGTCGAGTGCTTCCTGTAAACCGTCGATCTTGATCTTGCCTTTGATGGCGATCACTTCTTCGATGATCCACGTGACGGCGTCGCCGGTGATGCGATGGCGATGATTGATGACTGCCGATCGTTCCTGGAGTGTTTTCAGGACGAGATCCAATGGTCCACCGAGAGCGGCGACGAGACGGAGGTAACACTGCTGGAAGTGTTTGATGTGCGCGATGCGGGCGTCGGTGAGTTTGAGATCTTTCTTGCCGACGTAAGAAGCGGCCATCGTTTGGAGAAAGAGCTCGTTTGGCATGTGGGCGCTTTCGTCGTCGGCGCGGATGATCGCTTGCGAGAGGTAGTAACCGGAGAGTGTTCGCAGGAGGTTGCGGATCAGAAAGACCGGATTGTGCGTGAAGCCGTCGGGCAGTTTTTCAATGCCTTTCGAGACTTTTCGATCTTCGAAGTAGCTGAGACTGCGATCGAAATCGCGAACTTCTCGCTGGGCGTTTTGCATCAGGTAGGTGATCTGTTCCGGCGTGAAACCGATCCGCCAGAGCATGCGCTGGTTGCGTTCCATCGCGAATGCTTCGTCGAACACGCGCAGGCATTCGGCGTTTTTGAAGTTGTTCAGGTTTTTCTTTTCGGCTGTGTCGATGAAGTCCATCGCCTGGGCGAACACCTGGACCAGTGTCCTGGCCCAACCGCGCTGCTCGGCCAGTGAGGCTGAATAGCGATCGAGGTCTTTGAAGCGATACTTGTCGTGTTTGGCGGCGAACTGCCGGATCGAACCGTAATCGAGAATCGCGCCGCTGGCGAGCATGTTGTCGCCGTCCCAGGAGAGCCAGTTGAAGATGTACTCTTCTTCGAGCAGTGCGGCGAGTTTGGCGTAGTTGCGGGCGAAGTAGTCGAGCGCGGTTGTGTAACGTTGCGCGGGATCGTCGGGCATGGTCCAGATGCCGTTTTCGATCTCGCGATCGATGAAGTAATCGACTGAGGCTTTGACTTCTGCGTGTCGTGCTTGTTTGAGATAGCGAAAGATGTGTGCGGGTCGGATGAGGTTCGGCGCGCTTCTGACGCCGATGGCGCTGGTATCGGGGAAGCCGATGACCGCGAGACAGCGTTCGGTCGGAATTCCCTGGCGATAGAAGATCTCCGACATAACTGCGCTACCCAGCATCTCGTCCAGATAAGCCATACCGGAGGCGTAATCGCGGGTGGTGTCGCCGGTGGCGACCGCGCTGTTTGCTTCCTGTGCGCCGGGGCTCAGGATCGTCGCGCCTGTGCCGCGGCTCGACACGTCAAACGTGAAATTGTCGTTTCTTAGACAACCATTCCAGATGCTTCTGCCGTCGCCGGATGTCTTGCCTTGTTTGTTGCGATGTTGAGTCTGGAGATAGCGTGTGGCCATGAACGCGTTCGGCCTGACACTCTCCGGTGAAAACCTCGTGCCCTGCTCGACGTCGTACTCATTGATGATGCGCAGTGAGAACGTATCGAGTATTGCCTGTTCGAGTTCCTTGTTGAGGCTTGCGGGATGGTCTTGCGGGACGAGGCCCATCTCCCTGGCGAGGGGAAAGTTAAAAAAGAGAACACGCCCCTGGGGACGGTAACGCGCCCGATAATCAACATAACCATCGGGACTAACATTCCGCCACGGATGCGTGCCGTCCAGTTCGTTGAACTTCTCGTACATACATCTCTCACTTAGACAGTGGAGATTGAATTTCGAGCCACAGTGTAGTCAAAGGTGGGAGATCGATGGAAGCTGAATTTAAATTCACAGCCGTTGCGCTTCCGCCATATTTCTCGTCATCCGTGTTAATTAAAATCTTGTAGACGCCCTCACGCTTTAAGCGATAACCGTTTCTCGGTACGGCTGAGAAATTTGCAACGCAGATGAGTTCTTTGCCGGTCTGGGGGGAGCGGCGGAGGAAGGAGAGGATGTTTTCGGCGGCGTTGTCGACGTCGAGCCATTCGAAGCCGGAGGGTTCGCCGTCGGCTTGCCAGAGCGCTTCGTCAGGGAGATAGAGGTGGTTTAGATCGCGAATGAGTCGCTGCACGCCGCTGTGCAACGAATCGTCCAACAAATGCCAATCCAAACTCTCCGTCTCGGTCCACTCCCGCCACTGCCCAAACTCACCACCCATAAACAACAACTTCTTCCCGGGATGCGCCCACATGTAGCCATAAAGCGCGCGCAGCGTCGCAAACTTCTGCTCCTCGTCCCGGGCATCTTGTTCAGCAACGACCCCTTCATGTGCACCACTTCGTCATGCGAAAACGGCAGGATGAAGTTTTCGCTCCACGCATAGACCAACCCAAACGTCAGCGCATTGTGGTTGCCGGCGCGAAACAGCGGGTCAGTCTGAAAGTACTTGAGCGTGTCGTGCATCCAACCCATGTTCCACTTGAAATCGAAACCCAAGCCCACCGGCATAAACCGGATGACTAACAGCCGGCCACGCCGTCGACTCCTCCGCAATCATCATCGTCCCCGGACACTCACGATGCGTTACCTCATTCAACTCTTTCAAAAACGCAATCGCCTCGAGGTTCTCGCGCCCGCCAAACTTATTCGGCTCCCACTCCCCTTCCTTGCGGCTGTAGTCGAGATAAAGCATCGACGCCACCGCATCGACGCGCAGCCCATCGATGTGAAACTCCTTGAACCAGTAGAGCGCATTCGCGATCAGAAAATTGCGCACTTCGTTGCGGCCGTAGTTGAAAATGTAAGTGCCCCAATCGGGATGTTCTCCCTTGCGCGGATCGAGATGTTCGTACAGCGCCGACCCGTCGAAACGCGCGAGCGCAAAAGCGTCTTTCGGAAAGTGCGCGGGCACCCAGTCCATGATCACGCCGATGCCGCGCTGGTGCAGGTAGTCAATCAGGTAGCGCAAGTCGTCAGGAGTGCCATAACGCGCAGACGGCGCATAGTAATAGCTGACCTGGTAACCCCACGATGGACCATACGGATGCTCTTTTAACGGCAGAAACTCGACGTGCGTAAAACCCATCTGCGTCGACGTAGTCCGCCAGCGGCTTCGCCATCTCGCGATAAGTGAATGGCTGGTTGTCCTCTTCGATCTTTCGCCGCCACGATCCGAAATGAACTTCGTAAATCGAAAGCGGCTGGCGAAAGTGCTCGCGCGCGGCGCGTTGCTTCATCCACTTCGCATCGCGAAACTTGTAAGTCGATTGGTAGACAATCGAAGAAGTGTTGGGCGGCACTTCGGTGAACTGCGCGTACGGATCGGCTTTCAGAAACGGAAGACCATGGCGCGTGGTGAATCTCAAACTTGTAAAGCATGCCGGCGGTCGAGCTCGGGAATGAACAACTCCCAAACGCCCGAACCGTGCAACATGCGCATCTGGTGAACTCGGCCGTCCCAACCGTTAAAGTCGCCGACAACACTGACGCCCGCAGCCTGCGGCGCCCAAACAGCAAACGCGACTCCCTTGTACGCGCCCGATCTTTCGTGACGTGCGCGCCGAGCTTGTTGTAGATCTGTTCGTGCTTGCCTTCGGCGAACAGGTGCAGGTCCAGTTCGCCAAGCGTCGGCGGAAAGCTGTAAGGATCGCGAATGGTATTTATCCCGCCGTCTTGCTGAATCTTGAGTTTGTATGTAGGAACCTTCTTAACGCGCGGAATGTGGATCTCGAACAATCCGGCAGAATCGATCTTCGCCATCGGCATCGGACGCCGGCGGCCAATGAGAGCTTCGATCTGTTCCGCGTCAGGCCGGAAGACGCGAATGATCAGGCCGTCGTCCGTCCAGATGCGGACCAAGAATCTGATGGTTCGGCATGGAGCACATATATGTCCGCTCCGGTTCCCTTCTCCGCGATGTTGCTCTTCGCCTGCGCCAGCATCTCGAGAACGTTTCGCGTTGCGACGGCAGACCGAGTTGATCCTGACAGTTCGATCACACGCGCCGCATATTTCAGCACCTGGATCGTCTCGATGCCCGACAAGTCGTAAAAGAACCAGCCGCAACTCGTAAACATCAACAAAGCGTTTCGCTGCATTTCCAACAACGTGAACGCACGAACCTCGTCAGCCGGCGAAAGCGGATCCAACGCTGCTCGCGCAAGAAACGTCATCGGCGAGCATCGCTTCAATAACACGTCAACGTAAGCATTGCGCGCGCGCCACGGATCGACAAACAGTTTGCTCCAAGCTCTTCAAAACCTTCGGCCGACGCGATCGCGCAAGAAGTTCAAAGCCGATCGCAATGGCCCACGCCACTCCTGGTTCCAACCTGACTCTCCGCCAGTGTGACAACCGCAGTTGCGAATCCAACGGCCGACGCCATGCGCGCAACTCCACGACGTTCCTTCTCCGTGCGGTCCGGCTTTTATTTCGACTTCATGCTGCGGCGGATAGCGATCGAGAAACTCGCCGTAATTCGTAATCCAAAAACCTTCGCGCGGCGCTTCAACTTCCACGACATGCGCCAGACACAGATCGCCAAACTTGAAATGATGGCCGTATGTCTCGCCGTCGGTCGCGATGTTCACCATCTGCTTCCCGGCGGAAGCGACCTTCGAATCATGCCGACCAGAGCTTCGACTCGACGTCAACGCCTTTTCAAACGCGATCGCGCGTGCGAGTGGACCGTTATAGAAAAAGATCGCGATCGAGCGCCCGCTGCCGTCGCGATGGAAATAACTGTACGCACGGCTGACATCGATGCTGCCGTCATTCACGTCGCGCCATTCGTCGTCGCCAGCGATCGATAACGCGACGCCTGCGCCGGCGCAAGAATCACATAACGCAATCCCTGTTCGATCAGCACGTCGAGCGTCGCGTTGTTGACCGCAGTCTCCGGCAACCACATCGATTCCGGTTCGCGGCCGAAGCGATGACGAAAGTCGGCAAGCCCCCAAACAACCTGCGTCAACCGATCCCGCTCGTTGCACAGCGGCAGGATCGCGTGGCCGTACGCCTGCGCGATCGCATTGCCATGTCCCCCGCGCGCAAGAGCGCTCTCTTCGATCCGCATCGATGATGCGCTGATAAGTGTCGGGGTGATGTTTTTCCATCCACGACAACAGGGTTGGACCAAAGTTGAAACTGATATGTAGGTAATTATTGACGACGTGGTCGCCGACGGCAGCCGCGGCATTTGGCGCGTAGCATTCGGCGTGAATGCGTTCGTTCCAGTCGTGATACGGCGCGGCGCTCGCTCGCGCTCGACTTCACCCGTCCAGGGATTTTCGCGCGGTGGTTGATAAAAATGGCCGTGAAATATTAAAGCTGTCATGACAAACGAAGTTTCCCGCAAAGGCGCAAAGACGCAAAGATTCGCAAAGCAAGACCTTAGCTTACGAAGCGCTTAACTTTGCGTCTTTGCGCCTTTGCGGGAAACTTCTTAACCATCTCGATCAAACGCCAAACGGGCCGCGCCAAGCAAGCCGGCATTGTCACCACACTCCGCGCGCGCGATTTTCACCTGTTGGGCGGTCGCGCGAAACGCGCGTTCCGAAATTTCCTGGTACATGCCGCGGCGAAGAAGTCCCAACCATTCACTACCCCGCCGCTGATCACGATGATCTCCGGATCGATCAGACTCATCAGGTTCGCCAACCCCATGCCCAAATATTTTCCGGCCCGCTTGAACACGTCAAGCGCGAGTTTATCGCCACTCGCGTCCCGCGGCGTAAACTTTTTCGGCCGTCAGATCATCAGCGCTCAACGCTGATTGCGGAAACTGCGACAAACTTTCACGCGCCATGCGCACGATCGCAGTCGCCGACGCAAACAGTTCGAGACAACCAGTGTTGCCGCACTTGCACTTCAATCCCCCAAACGGATCGACCGTCGTGTGTCCAATCTCACCGGCCGATCCATGCGCGCCCGCGCCACAGTTTTCCGTCCAAGCACAACGCCGCCGCCGACACCTGTTCCCAACGTCACGCTGACCACGTCATGACAACCGCGCGCCGCACCGAGCCACATTTCACCAATCGCCGCGGCATTCGCGTCGTTTTCGAGAACGACGGGCCAACCGAGCCGCTCCTGCAACACTGCTTTCAATTCGAATTGATCAGACGAAGGAAGGTTCGGCGCCGAGCAGACGATTGCCTGTCGCTGTCGACTGCGCCCGGCACCATCACCGACGCGGCCGATGATTGGACCACTATCTCCGCCGCGCCAATTCATCAGCGACGCCGGCCAGTGCGTCGATGATCCCTCGAGAGAATCGTCTTTCGGCGTTTGTCGTTTCAGTTGTTTGTGGATCTTTCCGGCTCGTCAACTAGACCGATCCGAAGATGGGTGCCGCCTAAATCGACGGCGAAGACAAAGCCTTGCCCGGCTGGTTCAGATATTTCGCTCATCAAGCGTTTAGCTCGACTGACCTTTCAGGTCCAACTATGAAACTTCTCAGACTGCCTCTTTGGCAGGCTCAAGATTGACGTCTCGACTTCAACTCTCCGCGCGAGAGGTTTCTCGTTATCAACACGCCCGCCACGATCGCTACCAGCAAGAATACCGATCCCGCGCCCACTCTTTAAAGATCAACTTGCCAATGCCAAACAGTGAACCATAAATCAACGCGCAACCGAGTATCCAATTAACAAACTGCAGCGATAAACCGGCCCTGCGCATGCGCCGCCGACAACCCGGCTTCGGCGGCGATTGCGTTCCAACCTGGTCCTTCAGGCCTGCACGCGGCGATAAAACGCGATCAGTTTCTCACGCGGCTCGGGCTGCGTGAGCATCGTCACGGCCACCCATACAATAGTGGTTATCGCGACGGTTACCAACATCAGGTACGCGAAGTCTCTCGGCCGGTCGCTGTCCCACTTCAAAACGAGCTGCAGAAGAATCGAGACGACCGCCGCGCAGATCATCGCCGAAACTTCGGACCAGGCGTTGATGCGCCACCAGAACCACCGCAGCAATAGCACCGTGCCGGTTCCCGCGCCCGTGACGATCAGCAGTTTCCACGCGCCGCCGATCGATCCATATAAAACGTGACGATCAGCGACAGCGATCATCAGCAGCACCGTGACGACCTGCGAAGCGATCACGTAGTGCTTGTCAGACGCCGTCACGCTTGACGAAGCGGCGATAGAAATCGTTGATCAGGTAGGAAGCGCCCCAGTTGAGCTGCGTGCCGATCGTCGACATGTACGCCGCGGCGAACGCCGCCAGCATCAAGCCGCGCAGGGACGGCGGGAAGACGTTCGGATCATCAGCGTCTTGATGTAGCCGGTCTCCTTGTCCGACAGATCCGGATAGAGAATCAGCGACGCGAGCGCGATCAGGATCCACGGCCACGGCCGCACCGCGTAGTGCGCGATGTTGAACCAGAGCGTCGCGAGCAGCCAGTGCTTCTCGTCCTTGGCGGAGAACATGCGCTGGGCCACGTAGCCGCCGCCGCCCGGCTCAGCGCCGGGATACCAGGTTGCCCACCAGTTCACCGCGAGATAGACGAACAACGTGATCGTCGGCATCCAGGCGGAATCGTATTCGGGGAAGAACGCGAGACGCGAGCCCGAATCCACTCGGCCGCATCGAGCGCGCCGATCTTCGCCTTCAGTCCGTCGATGCCGCCGACCGCGTTCACCGCGAGTACCGCCAGCACGATCACCATGCCCATCTTGATCACAAACTGAAACAGGTCGGTGACCAGCACGCCCCACAGCCCGGAGATCGCGGTGTAGAACGCGGTGAAGAGCAACATGCCGATCACGACCAGCAGCGCGCCGCGCTTGTCGAGACCAAGCGTGAGCTCGAGGATCTTCACCATCGCCAGGTTGACCCAGCCGAGGATGATGCAGTTGATCGGCATGCCGAGATACAGCGCGCGAAAGCCGCGCAGAAACGCCGCGGGCTTGCCGGAGTAGCGGATCTCGGCAAACTCGACGTCGGTCATCACGCCGGCGCGCCGCCACAGTCGCGCGTAGAAAAACACGGTGAGCATTCCGCTCACCACGAAGTTCCACCACAGCCAGTTGCCGGCGATGCCGTTTCGCGCGACCATGCCGGTGACCGCGAGCGGCGTGTCGGCGGCGAAGGTCGTCGCGACCATCGACGTGCCGGCCAGCCACCAGGGCACGTTGCGTCCGGACAGAAAGAACTCGCTCGTGCTGCCGCGGCTCGCGGGCGTAGTAGATGCCGATCCCGAGATTGAAGAGGAAGTAGGCGGCGATGACGGACCAATCAAAGCAGTGAAAGTGTCATAATAAGTTGCCTGGTCTCACAAATTGTCGATTTCAAAAAGGTGGTTACTTCGGGCGCTTATCTCACGGTATGTTACAGATTCTGTCAAGTAAAAACTGGCACTGCGTGTGCAATAATTGCGTGATATCCGTGTTTCAATGACAACGAGGCTTCAGTACTTGCAGTGATTCTTGCACTCTTCGTTCCCGGATCTTCCGGCCAGAGCCAAAACCGCCCACGCACACGCGACATCGGGCTTAAAGTTGGCGTGCTTCCGACTGGCCCGCTGAACGCGATCACCGACGTTCCGGGCGTGCTCGTCGGTCACACGACGCTGATCCGCGGCGACAACATTCGCACCGGCGTCACTGCGATCCTCCCACACAACGGAAATCTGTTTCGCGAAAAAGTGCCGGGCGCGGTGTTTGTCGGCAACGGCTTTGGCAAGCTCGCCGGGCTCGACCCAGGTGAACGAGCTCGGCGAGATCGAAACGCCGATCCTGCTGACCTCGACTCTCGCCGTCCCTCGCGTCGCCGACTATCTAATCGACTACATGCTCGCTCTTCCCGGCAACGAGCAGGTCCAGTCGATCAATCCCGCTGGTCGCGGAAACAAACGACGGCTATCTCAACGACATTCGCGGACGTCACATCTCGCGCGACGACGTGTTTGCAGCGATCAAAGGGCGCAAAGGCGGAGCGGTCGAAGAAGGCTCGGTGGGCGCAGGCACCGGCACGGTCGCCTTCGGCTTCAAAGGCGGCATTGGCACCGCTTCACGCAAATTGCCGGCGCGACTCGGCGGCTACACGGTCGGGCGTTTTGGTGCAATCCAACTTCGGCGGCGTTCTGACGATCAACGGCGCTCCGGTGGGACAGGAACTCGGCCGCTATTATTTAAAGGACGAACTCAGACGACATCGCCACTGGCCACGGAACCATCGAACTCCCGACGGCTCGATCATCATGGTCGTCGCGACCGACGCGCCGATGGACGCACGCAACCTGCGTCGCCTGGCCGCACGGGCCATGATGGGCCTGGGCCGCACCGGCGGCTCCGGCAGCAACGGCAGTGGCGACTACGTCATCGCGTTCTCAACCGCGTCCGAGGTTCGTATTCGCGTCGCCAACCAAACAGCGGCGAAAGCATAGATGCCCGACGAGATCTCAAGTTCAGCTGACGCAACGATGCGATGTCTCCTTTGTTCCTCGCCGTGATCGAGGCCACTGAGGAAGCAATTTACAACTCGATGTTCAGGGCCACGACCATCAGCGGACAGGGGCCGACGGTCGAAGCATTGCCTATGGACCGTACGCTGGAGATCCTTCGCAAGCATGGCCTAATTACGGTCTCGCGCTAGTTCGCTTATCACGACAAGTTCACGGTGGTCTAACCTTTTCATACTGGTCCGAAAAGTGTTTGACACTCGCATGGTCGCTGCATAGAATCCTCGCGTACCCCCCAACCAACAACTAATGTCTCTTGAAGGAGTCAAGAAGGTGGCGACGAAACTCAATGTTCGTGTCAACCGAAAACGTCCGGAGTCGATGACCCGGCAGATTCGGGAACAACTGGATACACTAATCGAGGCCGGCACGTTGGCTGCGGGAACTCTTCTTCCCAGTGAGCGTGAGCTCGCGAATACTTTGAAGGTCGCGCGCAATGTTGTTCGCGGTGCCTACGAACAACTGATGGACGCGGGCAAACTCAGAAGTGAAGGACGCAGAGGCAGAAGCGTAAGAAGCGGCAGCGGCGGAGCGTCCGGTGGGACGCAAGAAGAAATCGAGCACGAAGTCGACCAAAAAGGCGCGCAAAAAATAAAGATGGTCCAACTCGCACCGGCATGATCCTCTCTGAACCAAGCTTGCCAGCCCAGCGAGTCACTCACTGGCAATCGGGGTTTCTTTGCCGAGCGAAATGATCTCATTTCTAATCGCCTTTCGCTCTGCCAGCAACCTGACAAAGAAGCGCCTTTTGACGAGGAAAAACGTCAATACCCGTATGCCCGCAATCGATCTGTCTAATTGTTCGAAGAAAACGATCGCGAGGTAACCGCAAACCGGGATCACTATCAACGCCACCACCGCCGCAAGCCACCCAAACAGTGGCAGTGAAGTAAGCCACCACCGCCAGGACCAACCACGTTAGCGGAAACAACAACATCGCCGAGATGATCTTGATCGTCGAGATTATGTCTTCCGAGTCGGCGCGAAAACGTGTCGCCAGGATAGCCGCCGAGTCGATAAGCAGGATAGTGCGCGACGGTACCCAGCGAGCGCCGGTCCAAGCATCAACAGAAACAACACCGACCGCTTCAGGATCGTGAGGAAGACGCTTCCCGTCGATTTCGGCGGCGAGAGTTCTTCGGTGTCGACGCCCGCCTGCTCCAACTCTTCTTCAAAACGAATCATTCGGATTTCGAGTTTGCGCAAGCGTTCGGGATGGAGCTTTTGCAGGATTGGATACGCTTTGATGAATCGTTGTTGTAAGTCGCAGCTCGTCTTTGAGACTGTCGTCGTTGTCGTTGTTGCTGACGAGAAGATTCGTTCGGCGCGTGCTGTCGTCAACAGCTCTTCCTCGTGTTGCGCGTCGAGGATCACTTCGCGCAGCGCTTTCTCGATCCGGTTCGACAACTGGCGCACCGCATCGCGCGGCGGATTGCCGTCAGGATCGAGTTTGACTGGTTCGACTTTTATCGGGTTGCCGAAGTAAAGCAGCGCAGAGCTGCGAAAGCTGGTCTTGGATGTGTAGTAGAGTCCGGCTGGGACGATCTTGAGATCTGAGACTTCGCCGGTTGAGACTGCGGCGAGCGAGATGCGCGCGGCGCCTGTCTTGATCGGCTTGAGTCCGGGCGCGTCGTGCGATACGCCTTCGGGACAGATCCCGATCGTTGCACCTCTCGCGAGCAGCTTGCGCGCGGCGACGAACGTCTCCTGGTTTTTCTCGCGTGTCGGAACCTTCGTCCTGCTGCCGGTAAACCGGCAACGAGTCCATTGCCTTCACGAGATAACCGATGACCGGCATATGAAATAGCGGCGCTTTCGCGAGAAACGAAACGCGCCGCGGGACAAGGCAGAGCAGAAAAACCGGATCGACGAGCGCGTTTGGATGGTTCAGGACGAAGATCACCGGCTTGTCGAGCGGGACGTGTTCCAGACCGGTGACTTCGATGCGCTGGAAGTAAATCCGCAGCGCGATTTTCAGACCAGGGCTACTATGACGCGACGTATCATCCGGGTAATCGTGTGTAATAATAACTAGCGATTCTGAATCCAATTGCCGAGGAATATTCATGAAGCGTTTTGTTGCCATCCTTGCCGTTTTGTTGGTTGGTCTATGTTCCGTCGCGTTGTCGCAAAACCGGAGCTACACCGTTGACGATCTGTTGAAAGTCCGCCGTGTCGGGGATCCGCGGCTTTCGCCCGACGGAAAGCGCGTCGCGTTCACGTTGGCGACGTTAATTTCACCGACAATCGCGTCAGTGAACCAGATCTATGTCACTTCGGTCGACGGCGGCGAACCTGAAGCGCCTGACGGATGGAAAACTTCGTCGTCAGCGCCGCGATGGTCACCTGACGGGAAGAAGATTGCTTTCGTCACCGGCGGTCAGGTTTGGACGATGGACAGCGACTATGGTGGTGACAATATGAAATCGTCCAGGCTTACAGAACAAAA